>NZ_CP178543.1:1137500-6702500 GCF_047276495.1 Capilliphycus salinus ALCB114379
CTGATTTCTCTATGCAGTCTTTTTGGTTTTGCTAAATACAATTTAATACAAAAACCATATCAACAAAGCTAACCTTAAAAATAAACAGGTTGGCTTTTTGGTTTATCTCTTGTTTTCGATGTCTTGTAATCAATAAAAAAGCTCTACTCACGGCGAGTAGAACTTTCTCAAAACATCAAATCAAAAATCAAAACATTCCAGCAGTAACATTAACTGCTAAGGTCTGGGACACACCGGAATTAAGTTAGCATTGAAAACGATTGTACCTGCGGGCTGTTCATTGATTAAAATGGGATTTCCCGTATCAACTCTAATCAGCAGAGGATTCAAAGTCAAACATTCTTGAACCAGTTCGCCCCATTCTTCCACTGCACGAGTATATTCTGCTCGCAAACGGGGAATATCATCTAAAGTGACTCCGTTCGGAATTGGAGGTAACGTAGCGAGAAAGATTTCATCCGTAATCACCGCATCACTGGTAATACTTTCATCAACCGCCATTTCGTAAATGATCGGATATCTGAACGCACTCGGTAAAGTTCTATCCGGCCGATCTAGGTTCGGTAACGTTTCGTAAATAGGCGGGTCTACGCGATCGGGATCGGGATCAGTATAATCATCCGTCGTTTCGTCTTTTGGTTTGTATCTGTAATCAAAATCCGACGGAACAGTCAGTACACCAATTTGAGCTAAAGCTGACAGGGGTTGGCTGATGACGAGCATAGCGCACAACCCACCTAGAAGCTTAAACTTCATCATGTTCATCTCCTCAGTTTCACCAAACTTAATAAAATTCAATCGACTCCAACCCAAGAGCGAAGTATCAAGCCCAAAACCCTCTCTGCGCTCAGAAATGGCTTGTAACGACTTACAGTAGGCTTCATGCTTGCAAAAGCTTGGAGTCCAGCAGAGCGACGCTTTCCCATATCATAGAGACGTACTATCGCAATCTACCAAATTTTACCGAAGATATCAAGTTGTGTTACTCTTAATTACTCAACTGCTTTAATCTGCTGCTTGCTTATGTCTGTCGATGGGTTTGACAACTTTACCATCCCAATCGCCCCAGAGGGATACAAATCTGGGTTTGTCGGCATTATCGGTCGCCCCAACGTCGGAAAATCGACCTTAATGAACCAAATGGTCGGCGAGAAAATCGCCATTACTTCCCCCGTTGCTCAAACCACCCGCAACCGACTCCGAGGAATTTTAACCACACCCGAAGCCCAAATTATTTTTGTCGATACTCCCGGAATTCACAAACCCCATCATCAGCTTGGACAAGTTTTGGTGAAAAACGCTCAAATTGCCATTCGCTCCGTCGATGTTTTGCTTTTTGTCGTCGATGGTTCTGTAATAGCCGGAGGCGGCGATCGCTTCATTGCCGACCTACTCAACACAGCCAAAGTTCCCGTTATTTTAGGACTCAATAAACTCGATCAACAACAGAACGATCCCCAACGAATTGATGAGAGTTATCAACAACTCATTCAGCCTCATTCTTGGCCGATTCTCAAGTTTTCTGCCCTCACCGGAGCGGGAGTTGATACCCTACAAAATCTCATTATCGAACAACTCGAACCCGGCCCCTACTATTATCCTCCCGATTTAGTCACCGATCAACCCGAACGCTTCATTATGGGAGAACTGATCCGCGAACAAATTTTACTCCATACCCGAGAAGAAGTTCCCCACTCCGTCGCCATTTCTATTGATCGCGTCGAAGAAGATCCCAAAATTACTCGAATTTTAGCAACAATTAATGTTGAACGACCCTCACAAAAAGGGATTTTAATTGGTAAAGGCGGTCAGATGCTTAAAACCATTGGTAGCGATGCACGTCAACAAATTCAAAAACTGATTGCCGGTCAAGTTTACCTAGAATTATTTGTCAAAGTACAACCCAAATGGCGGCAATCTCGCAGTCGTTTAGCCGATTTAGGATATCGAGTCGAAGAATAGGAAAAAAATCCACAATCAAACTCAAGTTTATTCCCTTGAGTCTTGAAATAAATTAAACTGTTCGGAACTAATCCGATTGGCTTGATACAAAGTTTCTGCAATTTCTGTTAACGTTAAAACGGTATGACCTTGATAGCCATTGCTTTTTAGTTTATCCATCACGCCCCGACCATGATCGATAAACACGACAATATCCTCAACTTCCAATCCCGCTGATTTTAACTTTTCTGCTCCTTTCATCACGCTATTTCCCGTAATTAAAATATCATCAACCACCACAATCTTTTCTCCCATTTGAAAATGCCCTTCAATTAACCGTCCAGTTCCATAACTTTTAACTTCCTTACGCGGAAAAACCATCGGACGTTCCAAACGCAACGCCAAACCCGTCGCAGTCGGTAAAGAACCGTAGGGAATTCCCGCAATGCGATCAAACGCTAAACCTTCAAGAATCTCTGCATAAGCACTCACAATTTGATGGAATATTTGCGGTATTGAAATAATCCGCCGCAAATCAACATAATAGGGAAAAACTTCGCCCGAAGACTGAACGTGTTTCCCAAAAATAATACAACCAATATCATAAAGCTGTAAAATTAAATCCCGATGGGGTTGATGTTCCAAAAAACAAACATCGGGCAACCATAAATTACAACTCGGACTTTCGTGAACATCTTGGGAGCGAATTTCATTGATTCGATCTCGAAATTTTCTAACCGCCTGAGTCCGATTTTCTTCTCTTAATAAACAGGGCGGAACCGGAAGTAACAAACCTTCTCTATTTTCATTTAATCCTGCCGCTAAAATAGACCTTAATTCGCTTTCTTCAATTAAATCATTTTCTTCTGCTGTATCTCCTTCTAGCAATATTAAACGTTCGGGTGCAACCTTTCTCACTCGGGCTAAAGTATCCGCCATAATTCCAACTTCTAACCCCAATTGTTCGGGAGTTCCCCAACTTTGAGTTTCTTGAACTAATTGTAAATATAATGACCGATCTGGTGTAGGATATTCCTGTAAAATTGTCGCGGAAGGATTCGCCGTCGCACACAACACAAATACCGCTTTACCCGGATAAACTAAAAAGGGTGTAAGTTGATCTAATCCCCCATAAGCCGAAACCGTACAGGCATCAATTTTCCACTGTTCAAATATCAAACGAGCAAATACATTGCTGCTATTGATATCGCTACATTTCGCATCTAAAATAATCGGTAAATTCGGCGGAATTGACTGCAAAACCTGTTCTAACAGTTGCATCCCTTGCCAACCCAACCCCTGATAAAAACCCAAATTCAGTTTATAACCACAAACAACATCAACCGTTTGAGCAACAATAGATGTTAATTCATTATGCCACTGTTCAATCGTTGGTTGTGATTGTTCAAAATTAAAAAATTCACACTCAGGATTGGGATCGAGGGGCAACATAAAGTAAGCTTTGATTGCGTTCAATCGCCGCAATTAGTTTATCAAAAAAGTTCATTGACGACTAAAATCACAAAGATAGGGAAAATTTAAGCAGTTAAGCCTATTATTTGTATTGTAATCCCTAATTTGAGAAGGGCAAGTTGGAAAACAACAAAAATATATGTATCCAACTTACCCTAACAATTGTTGTTTATCCTAACTGACTCAACAACTCCCGAACATCAATGGCTAAAGTTTGTCCTAACTGCAACAACTTCCGCAGTTGAGAAACTCCCCATTGACTCTCCACAGCCATCTGAACCGCTACATCAGACTGACTTGAAACTTCAACCGCAACTGAAGAAATACTCGCTTCTCGTTGACGCTGTAACCACCCCAAACACAACGGAACAATCATTTTACCCAAAAAGTGCAAATACACCTCTTGAGCTTCAGCCAAACACGGGTTTAATTGTAAACGATATCCGAGCTTAATTAACCGCTCTAAACTGTCAATTTCACCCTCTATCGTTGTCGGATCGTTCTGTTGTAAAATCATCCACAGCGATCGCAAAATTAACCGCTCCAAAGTATCGCGAACTTCCCCATTATGAATTCCGCAGCGAAGTTGACTCGCTTCGGTTGTAATTGCCTCCAATGCAGCCAAATGATTCAGACTTAAACCATTACTGCTTTCCGCTTCTAACGCCCGTACTATTGTTACACAGCGATGACTCAACGCAACTTCTACGGCTACCTGTAACTCCTGAGGAACGGGTACGCGATCGCGATGAAACGCCATAATCACCCCATAATTATCCCGGTAAACTTGCGTGTATAGCTGATCCAAACGAGTTAGTGTTTCTTGAGACAATAACCCCATAATTCGCTGACGTTCTTCTGCAAATAAATCCTGCAAACTAAACGACTGCTCCCCAAATATTTTCACCATTCCTAAAATAACCTGAGCCGCACTCGCTTGCTGTAACGCTTCAAACAAATGCTGTTTCAGTTCATTGTAAGCCCGACGTCCGGCAAAGGGTTGAATACAGCAATGAAAATCCCATCCGCCCAGATGCAAAACCGCAAATACAAAATCCATCTGTTCTCGGGTAATTTCCGAGGTTAACTGTACCCGACCGACTGCTAAAGTTAACGTGCCAATATGTCCGATTTGATAATCGAGTTGCTGCGTGTTGTAACAATAAATTTGTTGCTCCCGAGTATAGGTCGTAAACAGAGAACTAATCGCATAGTGAGCGGCAACTTGTTCAAAACTAATTTGAGATGTTTTCACCAATTGACGGTAAACTTCATCCCCGGTTTTAAACAACTCCACATTGCTCTGAGCCAAAGCCAATCTTCGTAAAAACTCCGCTTCTAAATCAATTCCCGTTACCTCAGCAGCCAGTTCAATCGCCCGACTTGCATAGCGTAAAAGTTGCGTTCCTTCCGGTCGAGAAATCTCCTCAAAAAACCAACCGCAACTGGTAAACATCAACAAAGAATGACGCTGCATTTCTAACAAACGCAAGGCATCAATTCGTTCTAACTCGGTTAAGGGATGGGTTTGATATTGACTAAAAAATTGCTCTAAATTCGTTTGAGAGCGATCGCGAATTACCCGAATATAATCATCGCGAACGATCCCTGGATCGTTAAAAAATTGATGTCCGTAAGTTTGATAAACTTCAATCAATTGATCCCGCAACCAATTGAGTGTATCTCGAAGCGGACGCCGCCAGTGTTGATGCCAAACCCCGCCCCCACCGCAGCCACAATTATCTTCCCAACGCGACACCCCATGAAAGCAACTCCAAGCGGTTACAGGCTTTAATTCGACTTCCCAGGTGGGGGGATTTAAACTCAGGTAGTGGGCGAAATTTGTCACCGTCCAACCCAAACGGGGAAATTCTTCGACAAAGGCATAGGCGAGACATTTTTCCGTTCCCCCCTTGTGATGGCCAAAGGTTTCTCCATCGGTGGCCACAGAAATCACCTGGCAGGGTCGCCCGTCTCCGTGAACGGCTTGGCCCAGACGTCCGGCTAAATGTCCGGAACTGCTTAACACATCGTCAAAACCCATATCCGCAGATATCGGCCCATCGTAGAAGAAAATATCGAGATAGCGGGATTTGTCTTTTTTTCCGGTTTCATCTTTTAAGTAACAACGGTAGGGACGGGTGGGATCAATTTGTCCTTCCCCGACCTCTATCCATTCGGGTTCTGGTGTTTCTTCGGAGGCTAATAAACGGCAGCGTAGGGCTTGAGACGGGGCAAGAATGGTAAAGCGAATTCCTTCGTTAATTAAGGCTTCTACGGTGGGATAATCAATGGCGGTTTCTGCCAACCACATTCCTTCGGGATCGCGTCCAAACCGGGATTTAAAGTCGGCTTTTCCCCAGCGAATTTGAGTGTATTTGTCCCGTTCGTTGGCGAGCGGCATAATAATATGGTTATAAACTTGGGCGATCGCATTTCCATGTCCGTTGAGACGCTGACAACTGAGGCGATCGCCTTCTATTATTCTTTGATAAACTTGTAAATCGTATCGTTCTAGCCAACTCATTAATGTCGGGCCGATGTTAAAGCTGAGATACTCATAGTTATTGATGATCCCCACCACTTCTCCGTGATCGTTTAAAACCCGGGCTAATGCGTTTGGACGGTAACATTCGTGGTAAATGCGTTCGTTCCAGTCGTGATAGGGTTCGGCGCAGGGTTGACGTTCAACCGCGTTTATATAGGGGTTTTCGCGGGGAGGTTGATAGAAATGTCCGTGAATAACAATATAAACTCCGGTTGCCGTTTGTCGGGGATCATCGGGTGGAAATTGGCTGGGATCAAGTAGATTTTGAGGTTCTAAAAGGTGTGAACTTTCGACAGTATTTGTAACGGCCATAGATTGAAAATTGGAAGTAGAGGTCATAGGGTTGTGTCCTGTAATGTTCAAATACTCACGCACAGTCACATCAATAGCCAAAACAGAAGCTTGAGTCTAAGTTAAACTCTGTTGAATTCAGCCTATGTTTGGGTGCTATAGATTGGTGAAATTTTTTTGACGGCTCTCGTCTTGACAACTGACAAACTGATGGGTTATCTGACTCAATTTTAAACAGAAGCTCATCTAGTTGTTCGACGCAAACCCAAGCTTTTGAAGAGAGAATAATATATGACGATTATAGCATAGAATATTTATCCTTTTGGATGGTAAAGCTTAACAGATTTTTCAGCAAGCATAGAGTTATAAAAATTAATAATCAGAAAAATAAAGTTGCTTTTTGATTAAAAAACTTAACAAACTACATTTTAAGGATTTTTAAAGATTCCCCATTCCCCATTCCCTGAAAAACTGGTAATGAGTGACTGGTAATGAGTGACTGGTAATGAGTGACTGGTAATGAGTGACTGTAAATTGCCTATTCCCTGACAGGCAAGACCTGTCTGGTGAATTTCCATGCTAATGTGCTAAACAATACTGTCTTTTTTGTAACTTAAGTTTTGTAACTGTCAGTGAGCATAGTGGCGAGTTAATCCTAATGCTGAATGCCAAAACAATCATTTCCGTCTTACTAATCTTCATACCGATTTCCATTGCCGCCCACTTCTTAGAATGGGGTGAAACCGCTATTTTCATCACCTCTGCGGTGGCGATTATCCCTTTAGCGGGTTGGATGGGAATCGCAACAGAAGAAATTGCTGTAGTCCTCGGCCCCAATCTTGGCGGACTGATGAATGCCACCTTCGGAAACGCCACAGAATTAATTATCGGTATTGTCGCCCTCAACGCCGGACTGTTGGATGTCGTCAAAGCCAGCATCACCGGTTCTATTATCGGCAACCTGCTGTTAGTGATGGGCTTATCGATGCTTCTGGGGGGCTTCCGCTACAAAGAACAAAAGTTTCAGCCGATTGTCGCTCGGTTGAACGCTTCGGCGATGAACTTGGCGGTAATTGCCATTTTAGTTCCAACCGCAGTACAGTACACCTCCACAGGCATCGAGGAAGTAACGATGCAAAACCTGTCGAGTGCAGTGGCAATTGTTTTAATAGGGGTTTATATCCTAACGTTGCTGTTTTCGATGAAAACTCACACCTATCTCTATGATGTGGGTGTAGCCGAAAATGAAATCCCCGACGGGTCCAGTTCCGAGGCGAGCGCCCCCGAGTCTCATAGCCGTTCGCCGCTTTGGATATCGATTGTTATCCTATTAGTAGCAACCCTATCGGTGGCCTTAGAATCAGAACTGTTGGTTGATAGTCTCGAACAAGCAACAGAAAGCTTGGGGCTGACGGCTTTATTTACCGGAGTGATTTTGGTTCCAATCATTGGGAATGCAGCCGAACACACAACCGCCGTGACGGTGGCGATGAAAAACAAAATGGATTTATCGGTATCTGTGGCGGTGGGATCGAGTTTGCAAATTGCCTTATTTGTGGCTCCCGTGTTAGTGCTGGTTGGGTATTTAATCGGTCAACCGATGGATCTCAACTTTAACCCCTTTGAACTGGTCGCCGTAGCGGTTGCGGTGTTAATTGCGAACTCCGTGAGTTCCGATGGTCGGTGTGACTGGTTAGAGGGCGCCCTGCTGTTGGCGGCTTACACGGTTTTAGGACTGGCATTTTACTTCCATCCGGTCATTGAAGGGTTAGCCTAAAACACCCCAGGTGTGTCTACTCTCAACCGAGGGGAAAAGGAGAGTCAAAAAAGCAACAGCCCAAAGATTTTCCATCAACCCCTCAACGGTTCCGATGATTGATCGGTTCCGTTTCGCGATCGCCCCATCGGTCGATTCTCGATCGATTCGTTTGACCTTCTGAACCTGAGACTTTCTAGAGGCTTGAATTTCTCAGACAGATGGTCAGCCACTAAGTTATAGTGGAATTAATCTGGCAACCTAGACCGGGTTCTGGTTTCTGTGAGTTATTGCCTTAATCCCCATTGCCCAAGTCCGACCGATCCGTCGAATGCTAATCGACGTGTTTGTTGTCAATGCGGTTCTGATTTATTACTCCAAGGTCGCTATCGGATTACTCAGCAGCTTGGTGGCGGTGGTTTTGGTAAAACTTTTGAGATTGTTGATGACCATACGGGTACAAACAAAGTTTTAAAAGTTTTACTGAAAGAACATCCGAAAGCTGTTGCTTTATTTATACAAGAAGCTAAGGTTTTGAGCCAGCTTAAACATCCGGGTATTCCTCGGGTTGAGAAGGATGGCTATTTTACCTTTATGCCAAAAGGAGGGAAAGAACCCATTCACTGTTTGGTCATGGAAAAAATTGAAGGTTCTAACTTGCAGGATTGGATGAAAAGCCGCAAGAAAGAACCGATTTCTCAAGAACTTGCCATTGACTGGTTAAAACAACTGGCTGAAATTTTAGATAAAGTTCATAGTTTACAATATTTCCATCGGGATATTAAACCGCAAAATATTATGCGAAAACCCGACGGGCAATTAGTGTTAATTGATTTTGGTACCGCCCGGGAAGTTACCGATACTTTTATTGCCAAAGTTGAGGGGGGACAAAACGTTACGGGTATTGTTTCTCCCGGCTATACTCCCCCGGAACAAACCAATGGGAAAGCGGTTCCTCAGTCGGATTTCTTTGCTTTGGGGCGAACCTTTATTTATCTTTTAACGGGGAAGCCTCCAACCGCCTATCCCGAAAACCCCAGAACCGGAAAATTACTCTGGCGAAAAGGCGCACCTGAGATTTCCAAACAATTGGCGGATGTACTGGATTATTTGATGGCTCCGTTTCCGGGAAATCGACCTCAAACCCCTCAAATGGTTTTGCAGTGTCTTAAAGAAATCGATCTGAGTCAAACTTCCACTTCAAGACGCTCCTCAAAAGAAGATCCTATAGATTCACCGCCGATTAAAACACGTCTTGAACGAAAGCGAACGGTTCCTTTACAGAGAAAAAAAACCACAAAATTATCCACTCCGCTATCGAATCCGATTCAATTTCATTTCCCGTTAAAGTTCCTCTCAATTATGGGTACTTTGGTGTTGATCGGAGGTTTATTTTACACTCAAATTGATGGTTATGTACGTTATGGATTTATTCCCGCCAATCCGATTTTAATTCTTAAAAGTTTACCCAGCAGTTTGTGGTTACAAGGATACAAAAGCGCCGTCGGTCAAGTCTATGCTGTGGCGATCAGCCCCGATGGTCAAACTCTGGTGGCGGGAAGTTTCGGTACAATTACGATTTGGAATTTGCAAACCGGGGAGTTGCTTCATACAATAGCCGCTCATTCGAGTTGGGTTAAAACTCTGGCGATCAGTCCTGATGGTGAAATTTTAGCGAGCGGTAGCAACGATAAAACCATTCGCCTCTGGAACCTCAAACAGGGGTTTCGCCTGCGGACGATAGAAGGTCATACGGAGAGTGTGGATGCACTTTCTTTTAGTCCCGATGGTCGTATTCTTGCCAGTGGTAGTGAGGATCAAACGATTCGGTTATGGGATCTTAACACTGGAGTCCGAATCTTAACGATTTCCGCTCACGATGGCCCTGTCAATGCGATCGCTTTTAGTCCCGATGGTCAAACCTTAGCCAGTGGTAGCGATGACAGAACGATTAAGTTGTGGAGTTTGACTCAAGGGACTCGAAAATTGACGATTTCCGGTCATGCCGGGGCGATCAATGCCATTGGTTATACTCCCGATGGTCAAAGTTTAGTCAGTGTCAGTGATGATGGAACCATCCGTCTGTGGAATCCCAACACCGGCGATCAAGAACGGTTGTTTTCCGCTTCTGGAAATCCGGTTAAATCGATGGCCATTAGTCCTGATGGTCAAACCCTGATTACCGGGAGCGATCGGATTATTCTTTGGGATTTAAAAACCGGGGAACAGGTGGCAACCCTCTGGGGTCACGCCGAAACGGTCAACGCTTTGACGATCAGTCCGAATAGTGAAACGTTAGTCAGCGGAAGTGAAGATAAAACCATTAAAATTTGGCAAGTTCCCGTTAAAAATTAAACCCAAAATTCAATCCAATCTATTGATTTTTAGTCATAAAAATAGAGAGAAAGTTAGGCAATTAACCCCCATCTTCTCCCTCAGTTTAAGTCTTTTAATTCATTGTTTTGAGCGATGCCTCACTCTAATTTTCAACATTTGTAAGTGAGGCAATATACGGATTGAAACTCAATTGATTAGAATCGGAATTGAGTCCGGAAAGTGGTTACGACAATGGTGTCATTGTCCTCGACGTGTTCCGGGTCGGTCAGAACATAAACGCCGGGAACTAAAGCAATGTAGTCGTTGATCTGATAGCGATAGAAGGCTTCAATGTGAATTCCGGTTCTTTCTTCTTCCAAAGTCTCAAGCGTGTGGTAAACCACTTTCGGCTGCATACCGACAATAATACCCCCTAAGCTTCCTTCCCGGAATAAGTCGGGGAATGCCAGCGTCACCGCAAAGTTCAGCAGAGTCGCATCGAGGTCATCCCCTTCGCCGGTGGGTTTATCATCGGCCCAAGTCACACCGAGCCAACCGCCCAACTCAAACCGCTCGGCGATTCTCCAGTTCGCCTGAAAACCTAAGTTATCGGTGGTGGTGGGGTTATCGCCAAAAGGACGGTTCGCCAGGAAACTTCCGGTTCCGCCAGTGACGCTGACATCATCTTCGCGGAAATAGCGACGGTTATAGTCCAGAGCGATCACTAAGTTATCCAAAGGTTCATAAACAACTTGGAAGAACGCAGAGTGGCTACCATCAAACAAACCCCGACCTTCCGAGGCATCGGGAGCATCATCTTGGCTGGCCAGGTAGCCGAAGTTCAACCGGATTCTATCGTTGAGTTGATACTTGAGTGCCAAACCCGTTCCTTCAGGCCCCCGGAATGTGGTGGGGTTGTAGCGTCCGAAGCGAGAAGCGGCACCTGCACCGGTACTTTGCAAGGGGTTGAGAGGATCTTGAACGTCGTCTAAGTCCAAACTCTTGGCACCGAAGAAAACTTGACCTCGGCCGTTAAATACGGGGAAGCGATAATAAAGGTCATCGAGGATGAAGTCCCCTTCTCCGCCATCGGTACCGAGACGACTCATCAAAGTATTCGTCAGGTTTTCCCGGCTCAAGTTGGGAACATCTTTAGCCTCCAAACGGGTCCGCAGTAAATCTTCCCCGGTGAAGCTGGTATCAAAGTTTAAACGCGCCCGATAACCGAAGTAGCTTTGAGTCGGGTCGTCACTTTCATCGATATCTGACTCTCCTGAAAGCTCTGAAGCCCGGGTTAATTCAGTCCGATCGCCAAACGTATCCCCAATAAAGAAGATCACTTCCCCTCTTAACTTAGTCGTTGTGGAGAACTGATTGGCTTCCAGTTCAGCCGTGCGCGCTTCGAGCGCCAACACCCGACCGCGCAAAGCCGCCAATTCTGCGGCAAATTCTTCTTGTAAACGTTGCAGAACCGCCAAATCTTCCCGGCTGACCAAATTCGCAGTCGAGGCGGCAATCAACTCGTTAACCCGTTCCAAACAAGCGTTCAAACCTGCGGCGAACTCGTAACGAGTCATCGCCCGGTTTCCCTTGTAAGTCCCATCGGGATAACCCGCAATACAACCGTAACGCTCAACCAAAGATTGCAGAGCTTGGAAGGCCCAGTCGGTCGGCTGTACGTCGGAAAGCTGGGAAACCGATGTCACCTGATCCATAACATCCGTTTCTTGTGTGTACAGTTCCATTTGTTCGAGGTCAGTAATTCCCACCTCGGAACTGTCTGCCGGATCTGCGGTTTCAACTTGAGCCAGTTCTAACTCGGTCGTTTGAGCTGGAGCCTCGCCATTTTCAATTACTGGGGCTTCAGTAACCACCTGATTCTCAGATTCAGAGCCGTGATACTCTACAGATTGAACATCGGAATCGGAATTCCCCTGAGCCAGTAATTCTGAATTTCCTGTTTGCCACTCAACCGAATGAATCGCTCCCGTTCCTAAATTCAAGCTTGAATCTAACCTGACTGACGAGGTTTCGGTGGCTAGGGCGGCATTAGTTAAGACAAGAGCAGCGCCCACAATACCTGGACTCTGCTTAAGAGTGTTCCATAGAATTTTGTTCATCATCTCAAATCTCACACCGACTTAAAATACCAAAAGCAAGGGAGTCCCCAGCTCAATTGAACCAATAGTACCACAATCTTAACAGGAGTTTTCTGACAGTCAAGCAAGCCTCACATTACCAGTTACTTCTGCATATTCAATCCCATTGGTTCAACTGTTGTCTGAGTTCCTGAATAGATCCTACACAATTTGTTTGGAATTGAGGCGACGAATTGCGACCACACCCGGTAAGGGAGGACTGTCTGAACTTTTTTGCGGCCAGTTGGAACCAATAGGCACTCGACGGGTTTGAATAAACTCCTCACCCTCTGTGGTTCGCATGGCAAACTGACGCTCTTGTACGGCCATCTTTTGACGAATGCCGTGGGCTTCTCCGGGGTGTTGAACTGACATAAATAAGGTCTGTTGATCCGGACTAAAAAATGGCCCGGTCATCTCACATTCCATCGGCCCCATTGCAAATAAATAAGCATTTCCGGCATTCTCTCCCGAGGTCGGTAAAAACCAAACCGAATTATTGCCATAAACCCCCAACACATTCGGCTGACTCAAAGGCTCACCTTTCTCATCGACTCGGCCGGCGGGTACGGCTTGATTGTGCTTACCGGTTGACATATCCGTCACCATCCACAGATTGCCCTTTCCGTCAAATTCCAAATTATCCGGGTTGGCAAAACCCCAACCCCCATCGGCAACTTCCCCCCCTGTCGCAAACATCTGCCAGCGAAAGCTTTCCGCATCGGGTTGATCCCCCGTTTCGCTCAACCGCATTATCCAACCATACTCGTAGACGGTTTCCCCCGTCGGGCTTTTAAACACCCGCAGGTCCGGCCCGCCCGTGCGATCGTCGGGAGATCCGGAGGTAAAGGCGATAAATAAAGAACCCAACGGCCCAACATCCGTATCTTCGGGGCGGGCGGTACAGGTGGCCCCCGCTGCACTGGCGGCTAAATGAGCATCAATTAATATAGCACCCTGAACTTCTTCGGGGTTATCGCCTTCATATAAATCCCCTAAAGTTTTATATTGTTTCTTAAAGGCGATCGTATCTTCGTCTTTAGCGGCTATCATCGCGCCGCCAGAGGGTCGAGAAGGTAAACAAATGATTCCCCCCGCATGAACGCTCGGTAAATCGGGATTAACCGGCGTATCGGCTTTTAAAGGTATCCAACGACCGCTTCCATCTTCATTAAATTTTGCCGCATACAGCATTCCTTGTTCGAGGAGGCGAGAATTGGCTTTATCTTTGGGATCTTTAACTCGCCCTTGGCTGACAAATTTGTAAAGATGTCCGCCCCGGCGATCGCATCCCGAATAAAAAGCCAGGGGTTTCCCGGCTTCGGCCCGAATTCCCACCGCTTCGTGACGGTAACGGCCCAACCAAGTGTGTTTGGTGCCGTAGTCTTTGGCGTTAGCCGGGTCAACTTCCACCATCCAGCCATATTTATTCCCCGCCAGTCCGAACACATTCCCCAGCCCGTCTAGATTTTTTGAAAAGGGATTTTTACCCGGATCGACGGGGGTTCCGTCGGGATACACGTCTTCCGGGACGTGGGTTTGAATGTTTTCTTCGGCACTAAAGACCGTTCCCCAGGGGGTCGTTCCCCCCGCACAGTTGCCAAAGGTGCCGATAATGCGATCGCCGAGTTTATCGGTGTAGCCTTTACCTTTTTTGCGAAATACCGCGATCGCCGGTCCGGTTGACTTGAGATAGCGGCCATCACTCCAGCCGGAAATGCCGGTAATCCGCCGATCTGCGTTTGAGTTGGTACGAAACCATTTGCCTTCTGCGTTGCGACGAATGGAAATCACCCCCATTCCCATGTCTATTAACCCTTCTTGGGAGACTTCTAGAATGGCTTGTCGTACCGGATTATTTTTGGGCAGTTCAAAGGCATTTATTCGGTTTTTTTTCTCGGTTTTGAAAGCGGTTTCTATGGTTTTGATCGGCAAACTTTTTCCGATTATTTTTTCGTAGGTTTGTAGCCAAGTTTCTGAACTAATGTATTCAAAATTTATGGTTAAATATCCTTCATTTTCTCCGGTTTGAACGAAGGATAAATAATCATTATTATAACCAAATCTGGAGTCGCCAACGGGTTCGCCCCAAGCGGCAATTAGGTCGTAGGTAAAGCCTTCTGGGAGTACGATATCATCAACAACTTCGTAGGTTTTATAGGCTTCAATTTGTTGTTTTGAAGCCGAAGCTGTGCTGACGGGTTGGAGTTTTCCCACTTGGGTTTCAAGGGTTTCTGTTGCCAGGGGCATCGGCCCTTTTACGGGTTGAAAACTCAAGGAGGTTTTGGGGGATTTTAGCGAAGATTTCGGAGTTTGGAGAAGATTTTTGTCTTCGCAAGAACTTAAGCTCGCTGTCGTCAAGCTTGTACCGAGGAACAGGAGAAATTCTCGACGTTTGACTCTCATAAAATGTTAGAGGAGGATAGAAGCGGTTGGTCTAAGGATTAACTCTATTTTAAATGGAGAATTATGAATTTTGAAAGGGAAATTAATTCTGAACGATAAATTATAAATTCTGAAAAGGGTTTGATTCTCGAAAACAGATCTATCTGTTATGTATCAATAAATTTTCATGGATAATTTACAATTAGTCATTCAGAATTATGTCCTGACTTTCAGAGCATCAATTGCTCGTTCATCACTGAGTATTCATAATTGTCGTTCATTATTTTAACGAGTTATTATCGCTTTTGCCACCCGGTTTCTAGCCTAGCCAAAACGATACCCAAAACCCCGCACGGTGACAATATATTCGGGGTTGCTGGGGTCGGTTTCGAGTTTTTCTCGCAACCAGCGAATATGAACATCAACGGTTTTGCTATCTCCAATAAAGTCGGGTCCCCAAATTAAATCAAGTAATTGTTCGCGGGACCAAACTCGACGGGGATAGCTCATAAACAATTCTAACAAGCGGAATTGTTTGGGGGAGAGTTTGACTTCTTCGCCCCGAGCGACAACCCGACATTCTTCTTGATACAGGATAATATCTTTATATTGCAACATTACAGGCCCGGGAAGCTGACACAGACGCTGACGGCGCATCAAAGCCCGACAGCGAGCTATAAATTCTCTCATGCCAAACGGCTTACTTAAATAATCATCTGCTCCGGCTTCCAAGTAAAATGCACAGTTATTTGAGGTGTCTTTTGTGCCGATAATTAAAATAGGAACGGGGTTGCCTTGATGCCGTAACATTCGACACAGATCGAGACCATTAACTGCGTCTAAAATTAATAGATTGAATGGAAATTCGCTCATCTTAGATGAGGGGCTATGAACGGTTGGCAAAGCTTCGCGTCCGTCTAAAGCAATGACCACACTATAGCCGTGTTCCTTGAGGGCTAAAGACAGCATATCCCGCCAGGGTTCTTCGTGTTCAAGTAGCAAGATTTGACCTGCATATCTTAAGTCAGAACGATAAGAACTCTTATCTAAATCGGGAGAAAACATAAATATCAGTTCCTACGGTTTGGATGGCGTGCAATTGTCGGTGTAATCAGATTTAACTTAATAAATTCAGTAAACTTCTCAGGAAAGTTAATTTCCGACCATCCATCCAACGTAGATATGCTGCCACTGATCGCGCGGCCCACATTGAGAGACTAGGGGTAAAATGGGTTTAAAATCCCCACTCACAACGGTGAGCCATAAGCCCTTTACTCGCTCATCTATTAAGTGCGATGCGAGTTTTCTAAACATTATCTACTCCAAATCGGCTCGGTCGGATAAATAAAGGGGATACAGTTCAAATTGTATGAGCGGAAGGTTAAGATTAGGTAAACAGTTGGTAATGTTTAGGTTAAGGTATTTTATAGGGGTTAAAGACTTTTTATCTGCCCCTGGGGTCGATGGAACTTCACTCAATTTGTTCTGACCGACTCGCCGCCTTGACAATTGACCCCAACTCTAGTAAACCGAACTTAACCCTTAAACAAATAATCGCTTATTTAACTTTTTAACTTCAAATCATGTTATTACATCTAACCACCTGGCCTGAGGTCGAAACCTATTTATCCGACTCTACAGGCATCATTATCCCCATTGGTTCCACCGAACAACACGGGCCAACCGGACTGATCGGTACCGATGCCATCTGCGCCGAAGCGATCGCCCGAGGCACCGGCGAAGCAACCAACGCCCTCGTTACCCCCACCATCAAGGTCGGGATGGCACTGCATCACATGGCTTTTCCCGGTTCGATGAGTCTCCGACCAAGCACGTTAATTAACGTAATCAAAGATTATATCACATCTTTAGCGCGACACGGTTTTAGGAAGTTTTTCTGGATCAACGGTCACGGGGGAAATATTGCCACCTTGAAAGCGGCTTTTGCGGAGACTTACGCCCACCTTGCCGACCTCAACCTCCCCAACGCCGACCAAGTGCAGTGTCAGGTGGGAAATTGGTTTATGTGTAAATCCGTCTACAAACTCGCCAAGGAACTTTACGGCGATCAGGAGGGTTCTCACGCTACCCCCAGCGAGGTGGCTGTGACTCAATATCTGTATCCAGAAGCGATCAAACAAGCCCCCTTATCCGAAGATGTGGCAAAAGGTTATCCGATTTACGGGGCGGCTGACTTTCGCCGTCATTATCCCGATGGTCGGATGGGTTCAAACCCCAGTTTGGCAACACCCGAACAGGGAAAACAATTGTACGAACTCGCCGTTAAAGATTTAAGCAATAGTTATCTGGAATTTTTGAATCAAACCTAATCTCCGAGAATATCTACATTTGTAGGCGGGGGAACCGTCGTGGGTGCGACTGCGGGTTCGGCTTCAAACACATCTTGTAACGCTTCCTGCAAACTCGGTCTCATCACAATACTATTATTGTAAAAAACGATAACTCTCGCAAGTGTGGGGAGGCTATTTTCTGTTGCTTCTAAATAAATCGGTTCAACATAAAGCAGCGACCTTTCAATGGGAATCACCAATAAATTCCCCTGAACCACTCGCGAACCCTGACGGTTCCACAGCGAAATTTGTTCGGAAATTTCCGGCGTTTGATTGATTAACGCTTCCACCTGTTCCGGACCGAAAATAAATTCTTGTTTGGGAAAACGATATAGTAACAGTTTACCATAGTTTTGTATATCCGAACGGGCCGCCATCCAAGCCACCAAATTAATTCGGCTGGCGGGGGTAAACGGTTGCAATAAAATAAATTCTTCATCGGTGGCTTTGGGAAGCCGCATAATTAAATAGTAAGGTTCTACAGATTGGGGTTGATTGGCGTAAATTTCTTTGGGAATTCGCCACTGATCTTCTCGGTTATAAAAAACCCGCACATCATCCATGTGATAGGTTAATAGTTGTTCGGATTGAATTTTAAATAAATCAACCGGGTAGCGGATATGGACGTACAAAGTACCCGGCATTTCTTGAATGGGTTTAAATAATTCGGGAAAAATCTTTCGCCAGGTCGTTAAAATAGGGTCTTCCGGGTCGTTTAAATAGTAGAAGCGAACGGTACCATTATAAGCATCAACCACAACTTTAACCGAGTTGCGAATATAATTAAATTCCGCTTCTCCCGGATCGGAATAGGGATAGCGATCGCTGGTGGTGTAGGCATCAATAATCCAGTATAAATAGTTGGGAGGGGCGGACGGTTGATCTTCCGGCCAGTTTAAATTGGCATCTGCAACCACCAAATAAGGATCGCTATCGTAACGTAAAAAAGGCGCGATCATTTTCACCCGTTCTTTGATATTCCGGCGAAATAGTAACTTTGTATCCGGTAAGAAATTTCTTGCAAATACCATTTGCCAATTTTTTAAATGTTTAGCAAATAGCAGCCGACCCCACCCCCGACCAATTAAAATTCCTCCCCGACCATCGTAGGTATTATAAACGTTTTCATTGCCCAAAGGATAATCTAATTCTTTGACTTGAGTTGAGGTCATAATATTGGTGTCTGTTAGTTCACCGTAATAAATTCGGGGTTCGCCAATGGGGATGCTATATTCAACTCGCTGATCGACTTCTAAAGTGCTTTCGGGTTCAATTTTGGGATCGGCGCCAATATCTCTGACAAAATAGTTGGGTAGTCCTCCCTCGCCAACCGTATTAACCGGAGAAAGGGTAAACCCATAACCGTGAGTATAAACTAAATGTTTGTTAACCCAAGTTTGGGCTTCTGTAGGGACTGAATTATAGTTTAATTCTCGGGCTGCAATTAAAACTTGTTGTTTTTCGGTGCGATCGGTTGGGGTTTGTTCTGCGGGGGGTTTGAGTAGGGTATAGCGATCGACATTGGCATCGGGGAATTCGTAGTACAAACGAATTTGTTGTAACTGGCGGTTGGTTTGTAGGAGGGGACGTTCATCCCAGAGTCGAATATTCTTAATTGTGAGGTCGTTTTCGAGGATATCGGCGTAGGTTAATTCTCCTTCGGGATCGAAGATTTCCGAGTTAATTTCATCGAGATTAAAGGCTTGGCGAGTGTAGCCAATACTGCGTTCAAGATAGGGGGCTTCTCGTTCTATTTCATTCGGTTGAACGATGAAGCGTTGGACGGTGGCGGGTAATATCCAACCGGCAATAAAAGCGATGGTTAAGTACCATCCTAATATGGCTCGGAGTGAATAACTATCTGCGAATAATCGGGCTTGGGAGTTTGTTGGTTTTCGGCGACGGATGGGTTTTCTAAATTGTTTTAAAATTCCTTCGAGCAATGGTTCTATGGCTTTGACGGAGAAGAAGGCTTGCCAAAAGAGAAAAATGGCAATAATTAACGCAACAATACACAGCATTAAATCGGCGGGCGCCTGTATGTTGACATCGGTATAACCCGCCCCGAAAATTACGCCCCGTTCGGAATAAAGGAGTTCGTATCGCGACAGCCAATGTTTGAAGGCGATACTCAGCATTAGCATTCCACCCAGGGCGTGTAAGTGCCGCTGTTGGGGTTGGGAAAAGCCGGGAAATCTTCCTTGACTGAGGCTATTTCCGGAGTGGAGGTAGATGAGAGTACATGAAATTAAGCCGCATAAAAATAGTCCGACTAGCCAGAATTCTAAAAGATGGGCGACGGGTAGGGTAAAGATATAGAAGCTTATATTTTGTCCGAAAATATCGTCGGTTTGATTAAATGAAGTGGGATTGAAATATTGCAGAACGTTTGTCCAATGGCTGGATAAGACTAAGCCAAACCCCAAACAGAGAAATAGGGCGATCGCGATCAGGGAAAATTCCAGTTCAAAGATTAATAGTAGGGTGATAACAACTAAGATTACCGACAGCCACCACTGAGTAAATAACTGTCGAATCAGTTCAACCAAAGGTGCGATATCGAAGCGTTCGGGGAGGAGTGGGGCGACTAACGGTTCGGAAAAATCGGGTTTCCAATAGTCTATAAATACCGTTCCGTAATGCAAGGCGACTAACGCCAGCAGCAGCGATAAACTAATCACAAATCCCAGTAACCAGCTAAAGTCTAATGCGGGAAGGGCTGGGGCGGGTTCGGGGGAGAAAAAAGAGGTTCTTTGGGTTCGCTCTGGCGGCGGTGGCGGATATTTGTAGCGGTTCGTTATAACTAGATTTCCCAGCAGGAAACCGGCGGTGAGACTTAAGCCTAAAAACCACAAAACTGCCCGGGTTGTGATTCGCAACCAATAAACTGATAAATATCCCAATTCTTGAAACCAAAACCCTTCCGCTACGATGTGAGTGACTAAATCAGTCAGTAGCCACAATCCAAATAGGATGAGTATTGCTTGGAAAAATCGGGATTTGATTGCCATTGAAACTCAAAGGGTAAAATGCCAAAGTTGAGATTTTTTGCTTACTGTTCGCCTGTAGGGGCGGGTTCAGAATAAATTAATCATTTCCCACAGACAACTGATATAAACCCGCCCAGGAGTTGTCGGTTTCGGGGGTCTGGAAGCTATAGGTAGCCCCAAGTTTACCATATTGCTGAATTTTACCGTAAAAGTTCAAAAAATGATATTAAATTTTTTAAAAGATTGGGATTGGGTCGAAAAATTGTAAGTCTTAAAGGGATTTTGGGCTGTTATCAATGGATAATTTAAAATTGATAATTAATCATTAATTAATCAGGTTGAAGACCTCTCCTTATCCATTATCCATTATCCATTATTTCCTCTCTATCAATCCTATTCATAATGGTCGAGGTAATTATCCATTATCCATTATTAATTATCAATTATTGAACAACCGCCATAATCGTGAGATTTTCTTCTCGGGAAAAGGGGGGTTCTAATTGTTGAGTTGGAGGATGATAATCATAGTAGGGTTCAGTGAGGGTTGATGTTCGTTGGGTACAGGGAATTGAACCTTCGATATCGCAGGTAATATCGGCGATCGCTTGAATTTTAAAGCCGGAACTTTGGATATCTTCGGTTGTAAATAAAACCGGGGATTGGGGATGCCAGTAAGCCGCAGCCATGAGTAAATCGGTGACTTGAGTAGATTTGTAAAAATCTCCCTCAAACTGTTCGGGGTATTGAAAGAACTCGGCTTCAATAAACGGAGAACCATCGGGGGTTTTATTGTAATCAGTTGTATTGAGTTGAGTGTAAACGGCTTCGGGGTATGATTTCGTTAAAAAGTCCGAAGGACTCACCGATGTAATTCCGATGAAATCTAAGATTTCCATTACCCCTTTTGCGACTCTCCCACCCCCGGTAATTGTTATTTTAATCGCCGGAAGTTTTACTTTTGCTAGTTCGGCTTTCATCTGGTTGAGATCAACGCAATCTAAAATCGGTTGAAGTTGATAAAGATAATTTCTTTTTCCGTAAGCATCCAAACCGTGATAAGCGCCAACAATTCCCGCATATCGACCAAAACCAATCACCCGACTTCCCCGTTCAGTGGTGAGACATTCATAGTCTATCAAACGAATATTTTTATCCAAAATCGTCTGTAACAGTTGGCGGTTGTAGGGTTGCTTTTTGATGGTATGAGAAAAGAATAGATAGGTTTTGTTGGGAATCAACTCAGAAACGGGAACTTCTTTTACTCCCAATAAAATATCGCAATCACTCACATTTTCCCGAACCTCTAAACCCAGTTGTTGATATTCGATATCCGCAAAACAACGAATCGAGCTAGTTTGAATAATAAGTTCTAGATTCGGATATTTTTCTTGGACGGCTTGACACTGTTGGGGAGAAAGGGGAACGCGGCGATCTATGGGAAATTTTCCTTCTCGAATTATTCCAATTTTCATAATCTACAATTTCCTCCTCTCGGGATTCTTCGTTTCACTCTCAATGACAAATTGAGAGAAGATTTTTTCGTGTATTTAGAATGATAGATGAATAGAAGATTCTGGGTTGTACTTTCAACGACAGATTTATATCAAAACAGTTATCACCTGACCAGTTATTAGGCAATCTTGCTACAGGCGCTCTTGCAAAAGTCTTGTAGGGGCGCGCCTCAGAATAAATTAACATTTCCCACAGACAACTGATATAAACCCGCCCCGGTGTCGGGTGTTGGGTGTTCGGGCGGATTTATTTAACTGATTTTTGGGAAAACATAGATTTAGAAATAACTCACCCCTAGAAAACCGGGGCGGGTTTATTTAACTGATTTTTGGGAAAACATAGATTTAGAAATAACTCACCCCTAGAAAACCGGGGCGGGTTTATTTAACTGATTTTTGGGAAAACATAGATTTAGAAATAACTCACCCCTAGAAAACCGGGGCGGATTTATTTAACTGATTTTTGGGAAAACATAAATTGATTTAGAACCCGCCCCTACACAAGCGGATTTATTTAACTGATTTTTGGGAAAACATAGATTTAGAAATAACTCACCCCTAGAAAACCGGGGCGGATTTATTTAACTGATTTCTAGGAAAACATAGATTTAGTAAAAACTCACCCCTAGAAAACCGGGGCGGGTTTATGTTTGTTATTTCTGAGAAAATATAGATTGATTTAGAACCCGCCCCTACAAAACTGTAAACTCAAATAACTGGTGACTGGTGACTGGTAATGAGTGACTGTAATAAACCCGCCCCTACAGAAGCGGGTTTATTTAACTGATTTCTGGGAAAACATAGATTTAGTAAAAACTCACCCCTAGAAAACCGGGGCGGATTTATTTAACTGATTTCTGAGAAAACATAGATTTAGTAAAAACTCACCCCTAGAAAACCGGGGCGGATTTATTTAACTGATTTCTGAGAAAACATAGATTTAGTAAAAACTCACCCCTACAAAACTGTAAACTCAAATAACTGGTGACTGGTGACTGGTAATGAGTGACTGTAATAAACCCGCCCCTACAAAACTGTAAACTCAAATAACTGGTGACTGGTGACTGGTAATGAGTGACTGTAATAAACCCGCCCCTACAAAACTGTAAACTCAAATAACTGGTGACTGGTGACTGGTAATGAGTGACTGTAATAAACCCGCCCCTAGAGGAGTTCAGAAGATTGAGATTAAAACTTAGACACAGCCGGACAATCTGCAATGTACCACCGCCAAGGTAAATCTGTTCCTTGAGTAATACCAATGCGAGTCGTTTGTACAAACTGAATTTTTTCACAATTAACCAATTCTTGAAATGTAGGCGTTCGATGTTCTAACCATAAAGAGCGATCGGGATGCAACGGTAAATCGCTAAAACTGCGATCAATTTGTAAGACTCGACAAAGTTTTCCGGGTCCGGCAGCCAAACGATAAAACTTATCTTTTTTTAAGGAGGTCTTAACGTGGCGATCGCTTTTTGAAGGGAAGTTTAAATCTTGTTGAAGCGACTCGGGAACAGCAGACAATTCCAAAGCCCGAATTAACACCGCACTGGCTATTCCTTCCCGGTCGGTGACAATATTTAAACAGTGGTACACTCCGTAGATAAAATAAACGTAACTCATCCCAGCAGGCCCAAACATAACGGCATTGCGATCGGTTCGTTTACGATAAGCATGACAAGCCGGATCGCCCGCCATATAAGCTTCGGTTTCGACAATAACGCCGCGAATTTGTTCGCCGGTGGGGAGTTGTCGAACCAGAGTACAACCCAATAATTCTATAGCTACGGTAGGAGATGGACGATTTAGCCAAGTCGCGTCTACAATCTGATTAAAATTTGTATTCATTACTGGAGGTTCCACGATGGAAGTTAAGTTGATTTTGGCAGGACTAACCGTTTTATTTACCGTTTCCTGTCTGTTCTTCGGCACGAAAAACGGTTTCTATGATACCGATGATTATCACGGTAATGGTTGCGCCCATTAGACAGTGACCAGTTTTCAGTACCAAGAAAACTGATAACTGATAACTGCCACATGAGTTCTGCCTACTGGCATCGGGGGAAGTTTTAATCGGCAGAACGTTCAATCTTTTCCAATGCGATCGCTTTTTTCCCAAACTGGCGATCGCTTTTTTCTTCCTAAAATTGTCAATTTTTCTGAAAAATTTCCCCAAAATTTCCCCGATTTTCGATTGACAAATCCTCGGACTTGACCTATTCTAGAAGAATGGAAATCTGTGCCGACCTATAACGTACTTTTTCCACCCCGCTTCACGACAATTTAGGCTTAAATTTAGGCTTTTCAAAACTCCTCAATTAATTAACTTGCAACTCTCAACCCCGCACTCAACTGCCGCCCCAAACCATAAGTTTTTCTAATTTAATTCACTAATTCGTTTGAATAAACAAAAGTTTTTGGGAAAAATCGAAATTTTTACTGAGAAAAATTTTCAAATAGTTGACGAAAATATAGGGGTTCTGGTAGGCTATAAAAAACACCACCCAAGGGGTTACTGTGTCTACACGTCAAAATAGAGGCTAAAACCCCGATTCTTTCGTTAAAAGTAAGAAGATTCTGACAAAAAAATAGCAACCCCAACGCACGAATTTTGAAAGGCCAAGCGATCGCCGAAAACAGACATCTTGACAAAACAGAGAATTTATGTAACGAGTCAGGAGACAGGAGTCAGGAGTCAGGAGACAGGAGACAGGAGACAGGAGTAAGCGCGTTCCGTAGTCAGCTTCGCCTACAGAATTGCCTCTTACCCCTTACCCCTTACCCTTTACCCCTTACCCTATTCACTAATAACTGGTGAGGCAGTGCGGACTTGGCGGAATAGTCGAGAAGCAACTGCCGAACCCGAAGGGTGACTGGTGACTGTAAATTCCCTCTCCTTGACATTTTTCTAAAAAAGCGTAACAATAGATACAGAAATAAAAAACAAAACGTTCATCTCTCTGGTCTGGAGAAGGCTGATCTAGGTATAGTCAGGAAAATCATCGAGATAGGAGAGACGGAAGTAGGGAAGTCATCATTCCCGAAGGAACGCGCCTCACTTTGTCAACCATCGCATTAAAAAGGAGAGGCGATCAGATGAAACTGACCTATCGTGGTATCGAATACGAATACAATCCTCCGGAAGTAGCCACTTCAACCGGAGCAGTCGCAGGAAAATATCGGGGACAAGATTGGCGTTTTTGCAACCGGAAGAAACCCCCGGTATTGCAACCGAGCTACAATCTCACCTATCGGGGCGTCAAATATGGCAATAATCCCGTAGCAGCGGTTAGCCGGACAGAAACACCCGTAACCATTGCCGAGAAAGCCCGGGTTTCGATGTTAAAACAGGAACGTTCAGAAATCAAGCGCGAACAGTCGATGCTGAACCGTCTGGCCGATGAAGTCGGACTGAACCTCAACAATACAGCAACCTATCACCCCGTATAGGAATCGACCGTTAAATTAACCTCTGTTGTAGAAGTCAGCACCCCCATCGTGGGGTGTTTTTTTGTGGGCTACCCAGAAGTTACGTTGATGTGGCACACTTATAGACTAAGCTCAATGCTGACAGTTTTCCCTCGTCGCCGATTCCGGGTGCAAACTCCAGGAACGGGTCAGAGGATAATCTAGTCGTGGTGTGTGTAGTGGACGAGGAAACAAAAATTGGTCAGATCTATGAAAAGCGTTGTCTTTCGGCGACAATTGCTAGAGAGTCAGTGGTCCATCAAACTCAATCTGCTGATTACCCTAGTCCGACGAGACTTGGAAGCCCGCTATAAAGGTTCCATTTTAGGGAATTTATGGCCGCTTCTCAATCAACTTGTGCAACTGCTGATTTTTACCTACGTTTTTTCAATCGTCCTGCAAGTCAAACTCGATATTCAAGGAGTTGCGGCCGATAATAAGTTGGCGTTTGGACTGTGGTTATTTGCAGGATTATTACCTTGGTTAGCCTTCACCAACGGACTGACCCAAGCGGCGACTTGTGTTGTCGGACAGCCCAATTTAGTTAAAAAAGTCGTGTTTCCGTTGGGTTTACTTCCCCTGGTTCCCATTTGTTCGGCTTTTATTGAAAGTACCTTTGGGTTGGTCGCTTTAGTCACGCTAATTATTTTAATTGTTCCAGACCCGAGCATTAGTCTTTGGCTGTTACCGTTGGTTTGGATTCCTCAACTTCTCCTCACCGCAGGTTTGGGATATCTAAGCGCCGGTTTAACGGTCTTTTTGCGAGATATTCCCCAAAGTTTGGGGGTGATTCTCAATCTTTGGTTTTATGCGACTCCCATTGTTTATCCGGCGTTTAAAATTCCCGAAGCTTGGCGAGTTTGGGTGTTTTGGTTGAATCCGATTACCGCGATCGCCGAAACTTACCGCGATATCGTACTCAAAGGTCAGATTGAGCATTGGGGAGAACTTGCCACCGCTTCTATCGTCTCTATCATTATATTCTATGGCGGCCTGTGGGTCTACAAACGGTTACGTCCGGCTTTTGCAGATGTTTTATAGTTGTCAAAAGTTTCTTTGATGGCAGATTACGATGTCTCGGTAGCTATTAAATGACGAATGTCCGAAATTGCAATTTCAGTTAATAACGTTTCCAAGTGTTTTAAGCGGTATCGACATCCGGTTGACCGACTTAAAGAGATTTTTGTACCCCATCAGCAACTCGCCGAAAAGTTCTGGGCGTTGCGAGAGATTAATCTGAATGTTTATAAAGGTCAAACTTTAGGAATTGTCGGTCGCAATGGTTCGGGAAAAAGTACCCTCCTTCAGATTATTGTCGGAACCCTCACCCCGTCTGCTGGAAATGTAGAGGTTCGGGGGCGAGTGTCGGCGTTGTTAGAATTGGGGAGTGGGTTTAATCCCGAATTTACCGGGCGTCAGAATGTCTTTTTTAACGGTCAATTGCTGGGATTGAAACATCAGGAAATTGAACAAAAGTTTGATGAAATTGTCGCCTTCGCCGATATTGGAGATTTTATTAATCAACCCGTTAAAACCTATTCTAGCGGGATGTATGTCCGGTTGGCGTTTGCGGTGGCGACCAGTTCAAACCCCGATATTTTAGTCGTTGATGAAGCCCTTTCGGTTGGGGATGAAGCCTTTCAACGCAAGTGTTTTAGCCGAATTCACGAAATCCAAGATCGGGGCGGAACGATTTTATTTGTGTCTCATGCGGCTTCCTCGGTAACTCAACTTTGCGACTCGGCTATTTTGATGGACCGGGGCGAAATTCTGCTCGAACATAGCCCCAAGATGATTATATCAAAATATCAAAAAATGATCTATGCTGATGCGGCCGAATCGGAACGGTTGCGGGAAGAAATTCGCCACCTAAAAGCGTCTTTTAAACCCCAGGAAGTGTTTCAAAAGGTGGAGTGGAAAAACTATCACCGCAGTCAAACGAATTCCAAGCAAGCCGAATCTAAACAAGCTGACTATTATGATTATTATGATGCCAAATTAAAACCGGATCATCCCATTCATTATCCCTCGCGGGGGGCAAAAATTTGCGATCCTTATATTGCCACTCCCAAAGGTGAACGAGTTAATCATATTATTGCTCGCAATGATTATATCTATACCTACACCGTAGAATTTGAAAAAGCCGCCTCCCACGTCCGCTTTGGAATGTTGGTTAAAACTATCAGCGGGTTTGAACTGGCCGGGGCTTCTTTCCTGGCAACTTCCCAATTTATTAAACACATCGAACCCGGTACCCAACTCGTGTTAGAATTTAAGTTTAAATGTTTATTGGCACCGGATGTTTACTTTTTAAATGCGGGAGTTTCGGGAATTGTAGAGGGGGAATTTACCTATCTTGACCGATGTATTGATGTCGCCATGTTTAGAGTTCAACCCTGTGAGAGTTCTTGCGGTACGGGGGTAGTAGACTTGCTGGTTGAACCCAAATTAACCGTAACTTCGGGTCAAGTTCAACCGGAACAAGAAATCCAACAATATCTTTAAATTGCATCAAAATTACATCACAAATTATGCTCATGTTGGGGGCGGGTTCCGAACTTATATCTGTCTCTAACAAATAACTTGATCAACCCGCCTTTTTTCAGGAAACAGTGAAGATGAAAGTCAATTGTTTTGTTGAAAAGAACCCCATTGTTGAAACCTTAATTCAGCATTTGGCTCGCTCTCCTCAAACGTTTCAGCCCCATATTGCTGTCGCCGATGAAATGTTTTTGTATCAGTTGGATGAATTGGATGATCGAAATTTTGATCAAGCTTTGGTGAATTATTATAGCTTGGGTCGAACGCTATTTGATTCCATTCAACAAATTATTAATTGGTATTTTGGCAGTTTTGAACGAATTTCATCCTTTCTCGATTTTGCCTGTGGATACGGTCGCTTCATGCGGTTTTTGGTTCAAGAAATGCCAACCGAAAAGATTTGGGCTTCCGATATCTATGCCGAGGCGGTGAAGTTTCAAACGGAATATTTCGGGGTTCACGGTATTGTTTCAACTCGCAACCCCGAAGATTATCAAGTCGAACAAAAATTTGATTGTGTTTATGCGGGGTCATTCTTTAGTCATATGCCGCCCCGAACTTTTAGCCTTTGGATGCAGAAGCTTTATCATTTATTAAATTCCCAAGGACTGCTGATTTTTAGCGTGTTGGACGAGACAACTCTACTGCCATTTACCCCCATGTCGGCAGATGGGATTCTCTTTTCTTCAAAGGATAGTGAAACTCAGTTACTTGACCGCAATGATTACGGTACAACCTATGTAACTGAAACTTTTATTCGAGAATTAATCGATAAAATTAGTCAAAATCGAGCCGCGATTTACCGAATTAAAAAAGGATTGGGAAACTATCAAGATTTGTATGTCGTCACCCCCCAACCCAATCAAGATTTTACCCGTTTAAACTTTAAGTATCATCCAGAAGGTTATCTAGATCACTGTAATGTTACCCCAACCGGAGAAATTCAACTCGCAGGTTGGGCGATAGATTCTAACCCGAATGGTTGTGTTGAGATGGTTCAAATTCTAGTCAATAACGAAGTCATTCACCAGTGTCAGCCCTCAAAAGAACGTCCGGATTTAGTCGAATATTTTCAGAGTTCTCAAGCCGGACACTCCGGATGGAGTTGTTCGATAAATTCGGGTACGGTTACGCCTCCAGATATTGTTTTAATAAAAGCAATAAATACGGCAAAACTGGAATGGATTATTGCTGTAGAAACTGTTAAAAACTTGATGTTTAGGACTCGATGGCGAGAAGAACTTGCAACAACTCGCAGCCAGTTAAAGCAACGTGAAACTCAACTAGAAAAAACACAATCTCAACTGGAATTTGCCGAATTGACTCTCGCCCAAGCCCGAGATAAACTAACAAAACTTGAAACCGAACTGGGTAGCTGTCAGTTTTTTCTCGAACAGTCAACCCATGAAATTCAAGCGATAAAAAGCAGCAAGTTTTGGAAAATTAGAATCCAATGGGTGCAGCTTCGACAAGCTTTAGAACGTTTTGTCAAAAAATAAATTTGAGATTGAAAAACCTTTTTAAAAATCCAATAAACGATGAAAACCAACCGCTTTGTAGAGAATAACCCCATTGTTAAAACCGTAACTCAACATCTCGCCGCCTCTCCCCAAACCTTCCAGCCCAAAATTGCCGCAGATGACGAAATGTATCTGTATCAGTTGGATGAATCAGAAGACCGAAATAGCGATCGCGCTTTGGTGTATTATTATCTATTAGGGCGATCTATTGTAGATTCTATCCGACAAATTATTAACGCCCATTTTGGTAGCTTTTCTCGGGTTAATTCTTTTCTCGACTTTGCTTGTGGTTACGGACGTTCAACCCGATTTTTAATTCAAGAAATTGCTCCCGAAAAAGTTTGGGTTTCTGATATTTACGCCAATGCGGTAAAATTTCAAATGGAAACCTTTGGGGTGAATGGCATTGTTTCAACTCGCGAACCCGAAAATTATCCGAGCGATAAAAAATTTGATTGTATCTACGCCGGTTCATTTTTTAGCCATATGCCGCCCCGAACGTTTAGCCGATGGATGCAGCGACTTTATGACCTTTTAACTCCCGAAGGTTTGCTAATTTTTAGCGTCTTAGATGAGGAAATTATGCCCTCACACGTTAAAATGTTACCCGAAGGAATTGTCTTTTCAACCGAAAGCAGCGAGAGTCAGTATCTTGACCGAAACGAGTACGGAACAACTTATGTGACCGAAACTTATATTCACAAATTAATTAATAAAATCAGTTTCAATCAAGCTTCTAGTTATCGCATCAAAAAAGGGTTAAGTAACTATCAAGATTTATATGTAATCACCCCAAAAGCACAACAGGATTCAACAGAAATTAACTTTAACTATCATCCTCTGGGTTATTTAGATGTTGGTGAAATTAAACCTAATGGGAATCTTTATTTAGAAGGTTGGGCGGTTGATTTTAATCCGGGCGGTCAGGTCAAAACCATTCAAATGATAGTAAATAATCGGTTAATTCAACAGTGTCAACCTCACATCAAACGGCCGGATTTAGTCGAACATTTTCAACGAACGGAGGCGTTAAATTCTGGCTGGTCTTGTGAAATCAATAGCGATGAAATTTCACCAGAAGATATTCTATTAATTCGAGCCGTAAATTATGCGGGTTTGGAATGGATTATAGAAACCGATTTTGTGAAATCACTCATTCCTCAAACCCAATGGCAAACTCATCTGATTTCATGGCGAACCGACTTGCAACAAACCCGAGTACAACTGAAACAAATTCAGGTAAAATTTAACGAGCAGGAGATGCAATTCAAGTGGACACAGAATCAATTGAAACAGTCTCAAGCCGAGCAGGTGAACACCGAGGAACAACTCGAGGAAACTCAAGCTCAACTTTTGCAGAGGGAGAAACAACTTGACTTTGTGCAAGCCAAACTCGGAGAATATGAGACAAAGCTCTCTCAAACTGAAACGGAACTGGGGAAATGTCAGATGCAACTGGAATCGAATCGAATTTTACTTGAACAAGCACAAAATCGCATTCGGGCGATGGAAAGTAGTAAATTTTGGAAACTGAGGACAAAATGGTTTAAACTAAAGCGTGCTATGGGTTTATCGGATAACGACTGAACAAAAAAATTTTTGAGGGAGAAAAAAGGATTATTGGTTACTTTTGAAAAACCACCGCAAAAACTATGGAAAAAGCAGAAAGTCACTCACCAGTTTTCATTGTTGCGGGAATGCACCGTTCCGGGACTTCCCTAACAGCATCTTTGCTGCAACGTTTGGGCGTTAATATTGGTAAACGCCTGGTTGGGGCGAATTATGGCAATGTGAAAGGACACTTTGAAAATGTCGATTTTGTCGAATTTCACAAGGAAATTTTACGCGACCATAATATTGATGAGTTGGGCTGTACTTTTCAATCGCATATTTCCCTCAATTCCCGACAGATTGAACAAGCAAAACGTTTAATTGAACACAACCAAGATTTAAGTCATCCTTGGGGATGGAAAGACCCGAGAACCACTTTATTTTTAGAGATTTGGCAGGAAATTATTCCCCAAGCCAATTTTATCTTTGTCTATCGTTCTCCCTGGGAAGTTGTTGATTCACTTTACCGACGTTCTACAGATTTAACGCTAATCAAATCTCCAGAATTAGCCGTTAAAATGTGGATGTACTATAACAAAAAAGTTTTAAATTTTTATCAAGAAAACCCTCAAAAATCTCTTTTAGTCAACGTCTATAAAGTTGGAACCAAGCCCCAAGACTTTATTCAAGCCATTAATACTAAATTCAACCTCAACTTACCCCAACCTCCCGCAGACAATTTTGACCCTTCTTTATTAGTTGATAATATTTTAGCAACTCCCCGACCGCAACTCATTAAACAATGTTTTCCAGATTCAATAGACCTTTACCTACAATTAGAAGCATTGGCCGACAATCTCAGTCGAGGGTTAACCCCGGTTGAGTCACAAGTTTTAAACCAGTCCACCTCTTTAACTTGGGTGTTTAAAGATTGGTCACAAATTCGTTTATTGGAAAAAGACAAAAAAATCTTAACCCAAGAAAACGACCAATTAAAAATAGACATCGAACAGTGGGAAGATAAATTTCAAGAAGCCGTTGATAAATTAGTCCAAACCGAAACCGAACTCGGTCAAACCCAACTCCACCTCGATGGGGTTGAAATTCGCTATCAAGAAACCTTAGATAAACTAATAACCACAGAAGAAGAACTCGGTCAAGCCCAACTGAAAGTTAATACAGCCGAAAATACCCGTCAAGAAGCGATTAAAAAACTCACAACTCTCGAAGAAGAACTCGGAAAAACCCAACAAGAACTCGAAGGAACAAAACATCAGTTACAAGGGGCAGAAATACACGCTCAAAACTTGGAAAAAAACTTTCAAGAAGCCGCAGATAAATTAACAGTAACCGAGACGGAATTGGGAAAAACCCAAGGACAACTCGAACAAATTCAACTTCAATACCAAGAAACCCTAACCCAACTCACTCACGCCGAAACTCAACTCAATCAAAATCAATATCATACGGCGACAGTTCAGCAAAGTTTGTTAGAGTCTCAAGCCCGTTTTCAAGAAGCCCTCAACAAAATTTATAGCCTGGAAAACGAACTCGGAAAAACCCAACTCGAACTCGTTCAAACCCAAGGCGAAGTTACAGCAATTAAATCCTCTAAATTTTGGAAAATCCGAGAAAAATGGGTTGACTTTAAACGCCTTGCTCGTCGCCAACTCCAAGCCAAATATATCCATTACATCGAGACCCCAACTCACTGGGAATTTATTGGCAACGGCGACACCTTCACCCAAATTGAAGGCTGGTGTTTCTACACCGGAAAACGCAATTTTACCCGAATTCGAGCGAAAATTAATTCAGAAACCTTTGAAGGCGTTTACGGAATAGAACGCTTAGATGTTGCCCAACAATTTGAGCAAATAGAAGCGGCTAAAACCAGCGGATTTAGAATAGAAATTCCCTTGCTTGTTGGCAATCACCAAGTTAATTTAGAACTGCAAAATCCCAAAGGAAAATGGCAAAAATTCGCCACTTATTCCCTACACGTTTCCCCCATTCAAGCCTCTTTGGATGTTCCCGCTCTTGAACAACGACCCGGACAAATTCTATTTGCGGGTTGGTGTTGTCACCCCGAACATCCCATCACCCAACTCACTTTATATTGTGGCGAACGTTCGATGCAATGCGCCTATGGGTTGCAGCGCCGGGACGTGGGCGAAGTCTTTCCCGACTGGCCCGGAAGTGGCAATAGCGGGTTTGAAGTCCTGATGGATGTTCCCGTCGGTCAGTGGCCCGTGAGCATAGAAGCCGAGTTAGAAACCGGAGAAACCGTCACCTACCGCTTTGGCCAACCCCTGACCGTGCGACGTTACGGACTCGCGGCCCAAAGTTCGGCCAAAATGCGGCAGTTATCAGAATTTGTCGGGGCCATTCGCCAGCGGGCCGCCGAACGCAAGCAACGCCTGGGCCGCCTGATTCCCCTCCCCAACGAAATTCCGGCGATTATTCGGCAAATGCGGATGATGTACCGGACTAGCAAGGCCACCACCGACCTCGCCCTCCTCCCTCCCGGCTTTGAACTGGCCAAACCCATCGACCCCTACGATGCCTGGTTGAGTGCGAACCAATGGAACCAACGCAGTTTGGAGTATTTAAAAACTCGACTGCAAACTTATTCGGCGGAAAAATTGGCAAAAATTTCGGTGGTGATGCCTGTTTATAATCCCCCGATTGAATTCTTAGAAAAAGCAATTCACAGCGTTATCAATCAAGTTTATTCTAACTGGGAATTGTGCGTCGCCGATGATTGCAGCACCGACCCAGAAATTGCCGAAATTTTGAATAAATTTGCCGAAGAAGATGAACGAATCAAAGTTATTTTTCGCCCCGAAAACGGCAATATTAGCCGCGCCACCAATTCGGCTGCTGTTCTCGCAACGGGCGAATATATTCTCTTACTCGACCACGACGACGAACTGACTCCAAATGCGTTGGGAGAAATTGCAATTTACCTCGCCGAACATCCCGAAACCGACGTTCTTTATACCGATGATGACAAAATAGATACCGAAGGAAAAAGGTTCGCGCCTCAATTTAAACCCGATTGGTCGCCGGAATTACTGTTATCTTATATGTATATGGGTCATGCGTTAATCTTGCGGCGCAAACTGTTTGAAGAAGTTGCCGGAATGCGGTTAGGGTTTGAAGGTTCCCAAGATTACGATTTGGCACTCAGAGCAACAGAAAGAGCCACTCATATTGCCCATTTACCCTTGGTATTATATCACTGGCGAACCGCTCCTGGTTCAACGGCGATTTCCGGCGCCGCCAAACCCGCCAGTTTTGAAGCCGGACGCCAAGCGGTTCAAGATGCTTTAGACCGCCGAGAAATTGAATCAAAAGTGTATCAACCGGACTGGGCAATTAAACAAAGTTTGGGAATTTTTGCCCACGAATTCCCCGATAACGGCCCCTCTGTTACCGTAATTATTCCCACCAAAAACCAGCTAAAATTATTACAAGCTTGTTTGAAGTCGCTGTTAGAAAAAACGACTTATCAAAACTATGAAGTGCTGATTATTGATAACGAAAGCGACGACCCCAAAACTTTAGAATATTTTGATTGGATTTCCGACGCCCAAACCGAACCCAAAATCTCAATTTTAAAAGTGTCTAATCCCAACGGTAAATTTAGCTTTGCGGCGATAAATAACCGGGCGGTTGAACAAGTACAAACAGACTATGTTCTATTTTTAAATAACGATACGGAGATTATTTATCCCCGTTGGTTGAGTCAGATGATGGGTTATATTCAGTTAGAAAAAGTCGGTGCGGTGGGGGCGAGATTAATTTTCCCCGATGACCACATTCAACACGCCGGAATTATTCACGGGTTGCACCACAAATTGGCGGGTCATGCGTTTAAACTTTCTCATCGGGATTATTTCGGATATCTGGCTTATTCTAAAGTTGTGCGAAACTATTCTGCGGTGACTGCGGCTTGTTTGTTAACGCCCCGCCAACTATTTTTAGACTTGGGCGGTTTCGATGAAGAAAACTTTGCAGTTGCTTACAATGATGCGGACTACGGCTATCGTTTGAACGAACAAAATTATCGCTGTGTTTATTGTGCGGAAGCGGAATTACTGCATAAAGAAGGAACGACCAGAGGGTTTAAAGATGACCCGAAAGAAGTGGCGAATTTCCGTCAGAAATATGCCGATAAAATAGACCCCTATTACAGCCATCATTTATCCCTCGCTAATGAATGGTTCCACATTCAACCCCGACGGTTTAATATACAAACTCCCCCGGTGAAAATTAAGCCCCGAGTGTTGATGTGTACCAACGCTTTGGAATATACCGGCGCACCGTTACATCAATATGAAATTGCGGTACAATTGGCAGAACAGGATAAAATAGAACCCGTTATTTTCTGCGCGAATGATGGGCCGTTGCGAGAAGCCTACGAACAAAAAGGAATTCCGGTTATCGTACAGGACCACCCTTTAATTAATATCTATCAACGGGAAAAATACGACCTCGCCCTCAAAGATTTTTCCGAACAATTACAGCTAAATTGTTATGATGTGGTTTATGCCAATACTTTAGAAAACTTTTTCATGGTAGACTGCGCCCAACAGATGGGGGTTCCGTCGGTTTGGAACGTTCACGAAAGCGAACCTTGGCAAACTTATTTTAATGGGTTTGGTGCAGAAATAGCCGCCCGAGCGTTAGAATGTTTCCGCTATCCTTATCGAATTATTTTTGTGGCGGATGCGACGAGAAACACCTATTTACCTTTAAATACCCATCACAATTTTACGGTGATTCACAATGGAATGGATGTGGAACGGTTTAAATTAGTCGCTGAACAGTGGAACCGCCAAGACGCCAGAAATGCTTTAGAAATTAAAGCTTCAGAAATTGTTATTCTCTTGTTAGGAACCGTTTGCGAACGCAAAGGTCAGCAAGATTTAGTCAAAGCTTTGGCACTGTTACCCCCAGAATATTATAACCGGATTCGCTGTTTTATTGTTGGCGATCGCCCGAGCGTTTACAGTACACAATTGGCGACATTAGTCAAGCAATTAAACCCCAGTTTACAGTCTAAAATATCCATCGTTCCCGAAACTCCAGAAACCCCGAAATATTATCAAGCGTCCGATATTTTCGTCTGTACTTCTCGCATCGAAAGTTATCCGCGAGTCATTCTAGAAGCAATGGCGTACAATTTACCCATTATAACCACCCCAGTTTTTGGCATTTCCGAACAAGTCAAACCGGGAGTAAACGGTTTATTTTACACCCCCGACAAACCGGAAGAATTAGCCGAAAATCTGATAAAACTAATCGAAAATGAATCCGAACGTCAACGCCTCGCCGATAACGCTAAATATGTTCTTGCCTCGTTAAATAGTTTCGAGGAAATGACCCAAGAATACCATCAAATCTTTGAGGAAGCATACTTTATAAACCCCCACCCCCATCAAACCCTTTCCCCCGCAGAATTTATTCAACCCGTAGCAACACCTGAACCCGTTTCGGAAGCCACAAAACCCGCCCAAGATAAAAGTTATTGGGAAGCAAACCCAACGGCTGCGAGTGCGAGTGAATGGATATCAAACCCCATTATTGAAGATGTTCTTCATCGGCGAATGTCGGGAGGTCAAACGAAAAAATATTGGTTGCGATGGTTGATAGAAGATTATTTCGCAGGAAAAACGTTTAATAATTTATTGTCGTTGGGATGCGGAATGGGAAACCACGAAGTTACCCTGTCGGAAGCCAATTTTGCAAAAACAATTGATGCGTTTGACTTCTCAGAAGCGTCCCTAGAAATGGCAAAAAAACGGGCGGAAATTGCCGGAGTTAAGGTTAATTTCTACAGCGATGATTTTAATACTTTCACTCTGAATAGCGGGAAAAAATACGATATTGCATTTTGTTCGGGTTCGTTGCATCATGTCAAAGAAATAGAACGATTTTTAAAGATTGTTTATCAATCCTTAAACCCCGACGGATATTTTATTATCAACGAATACGTCGGGGATAACTACTGCATTTATAGCCGCAAAAAAGTAGAGTTAATTAATCGTTTGTACGCTTGTTTTAACGAACTATTGCGTTCGGGGCTGCACGACGAATTTATTAACCCAACCATCTATCAAGTCTTTAATACTGACCCGTCGGAGGCGGTTCGCTCCAAGTTAATTTTACCCTTTATTGAATATTATTTCGATATCGAGGTTTATAATCCTTTTGGGGGCGGAATATTGCATCCTCTCTATCCGCTGTTAAATCACGCTCAACTGTTACCGGGTGAACCGAAGGGAGAAACCATCGTTCGACTGTTGCTAGAATTTGAAGAAATTTTAATGGAAATTCCGGGGGGATTGGAATCAGACTTTTGTTTGTGTATCTTGCGTCCTAAAAAGTTTTAATCCGGATAATTTCAGATAACATTCAATGAAAAAGATGGTAATTAGCGAACAATTTAACCCTAGAAATACCAATCCATATGAACGCATACAACCGCCCCATTTTATGATTTTAGGAACGCAAAAAGGCGGGACAAATTCTTTATATAATTATCTCTGTCAGCATCCCCAAATTTTATCAGCAACCCAAAAAGAAATCCATTTTTTTAGCTTACACTATCAAAAGGGAATAGACTGGTATCGCTCCCAGTTTCCCTCCACTGCTGACGGAAAACTATTGTTAACCGGAGAAGGAACCCCCTATTATTTATTTCATCCTGCGGTTCCCCAACGGGTTTATCATCATTTCCCCCAAATGAAATTTATTGTATTGCTGAGAAACCCGGTAGATAGAGCAATTTCTCATTACTATTGGGAAGTAAACTTAGGCTATGAAATGTTATCCTTAGAAGAAGCAATTACTCAAGAACCCGAACGACTTCAAGGAGAAACAGAAAAACTCTTAGCCGATGAGAATTATTATAGCTACAACCATCAACATTATTCCTATTTGTCGCGGGGAATTTATATCGAACAGTTGCAAAACTGGATGAAATTATTTAGCCGAGAACAATTTTTAATCCTCAAAAGTGAAGCGTTTTCGAGTGACTCTCCAGAGATTATGAATCAAGTCTTTGAATTTCTCGGTTTACCCGCTTATCAACTGCTAAACTACAAAAAATATAACGTGGGAGACTATCCAGAAGTTCGGGGAAAAATTCGAGAAAAATTGGCAGAATACTTTCAACCTTATAATGATAAACTAGAAGAATTTCTCGGTCAAGAGTTTTCCTGGAAAGAAGCATTTCCGGTGGAATCTGAGCGAAAAGAACCCGCCATAGAAATAACTTCTTCTCCCTTAGTTGTACCTAAAAATCAAATTGAAAACCCACCAATGAACGAATCAAAAATAGATTATGAAGGGGCTTGGGATGACTATGTTAAAAATTGGCAAAGTACCAATGCCGAATCTGTTTATCCCGGCGATGAATGGATAGGACGAGCCGCAGGTGCAGCCCAAACTTTAGCCGAATATGAGGCGTTAATAGAAAACAAATTTATAGCTCCTTATATCAAACCCCATCAAACCGTTTTAGAAATAGGAATCGGGGGCGGAAAAACGGCAGCATTGCTGTTAAAATATTGTCAGAGTTTAATTTGTGCAGATATTTCAACTCAAATGTTGCAAGTCACCCGCCAACGCTTGGGAGAAGAACGGGTTAGTTATGTCAAACTCGATGGTGTGAGTTTAGATGGTGTCAACCCCGGTTCAGTGGATGTCTGTTTCTGCTACGATACGATGGTGCATATTGAACCGCGAGATATTTTCAACTATCTGACCCAAATTCCTCGGGTAATGCGGGGCGAGCGCTTGTGTCTTTTTCACCATACAAATATATTCAGTGAATTGGGGTGGAATAAATTTCTCAGTGATTGGGATAAGAACCTATTGGGGCGCAGACATGGAACGGCCTTTTCAGTAATGACCGACTCAATAATGGAAAAATTTCTAACCCATCTCAACTATGAGATTCTATTAAAAGATACTCAATCCGTTCCGAGAGATTGTGTATGGGTCTGTCGGGCGCCGGCAGAACTTTAATGAAAAGCCGTCGGGTGTGCTGAAGTTTAAATTTGTAGCTATCTTTAAAAACTCAAATTCCATCAATCATGCGAGCCTTATTTCTGCATCCTAACTTTCCCGCTCAATATCGTCACATTATCACCGCCTTAGGTGCCGATCCGAAAAATCAAATTGTGTTTGGGACAAAAAACGAGCGTCCAGAGTGGAACATTCCCGGGGTTCGCAAAGCCTTGTTTAAACCGAATCGCGATCCGAGTCCCCAAACCCATCAGTACGTTCGCGCCTTAGAAAGTGCGGTTTTGCACGGACAAGGTGTATTTAGAATGGCCGAACAACTGAAAGCCAAGGGATTTTTTCCCGATGTCATCTGCGGTCATTCCGGGTGGGGGCCAACCCTGTTCGTCAAAGAAGCCTTTCCCGATGTTCCCCTGTTGTGTTATTTTGAATGGTTCTATCACAGCAAAGGGTCCGACGCCGACTTTGACCCCGCCGATCCCCTGAGCGTCGATGATATGGCCCGGATTCGGATTAAAAATACGCCGATTTTGGTTGATTTGTACTCCTGCGACTGGGGATTATCTCCCACCTATTGGCAGCGATCGCAATTTCCCCGAGAATTACAAACCAAAATCTCCGTCCTCCACGATGGCGTCGATACCAGCTACTTTCAACCCGATAGGAGCGCAAAATTAGTCCTTCCCAACTTAGACTTATCCGGTGTCGATGAACTGGTGACTTATGTCGCCCGAGGAATGGAACCCTATCGGGGTTTTCCCGAATTTATTGAAGCGGTGGCGTATATCCAGGAACAAAGGCCCAACTGTCATGTCGTGGTGGTGGGTTCGGAGCGAGTCTGCTATGGAAAATCCCTACCCGACGGGATGAGTTACAAAGAATATATGCTCAAGAAAATCCCGTTAGATTTATCTCGAATTCACTTTGTCGGGCCACTGCCATACGGCCAATATTTAAAAGTCATTCAAGCATCCGACGTTCACATCTATTTAACCCGTCCGTTTGTATTATCCTGGTCAATGATCGAGTCAATGTCTGCGGGATGTTTGATCGTCGGTTCGGACACACCGCCGGTCAAAGAAGTGATTACTGACGGAGAAAACGGTTTATTGGTGGACTTTTTCTCGCCAAAACAAATCGCCGATCGGGTCAGTGAAGTCCTCGATCACCCCGATCGCATGGCTGAAATCCGGTTGAAAGCGCGCCAAACGGTACTCGAACGGTACGATTTAGCCAAACTCCTCCCCCAGCAATTAAAACTGATTCAGGACGTCGCCAACCGTTCCTTATCGCTGTCAATGCCTTCGAGTTGAGCGGTGTTGCATCCGGGCGTCAATCAGCCTTTCCGTCCGATCGGCGATCGCAGGCTTAATGAGGGGATGACAACGGATCGGAGGAACCATTAGTTAACCCACTGCGTCTAGAACAGTTGGGTAGAAGACCCTACAAAACCTGTTTATAGAGAAATGATTAGCAGACAGTTCAAGGAAGGTCAAGTTTGAAAACATTTAGGGTAAACTTCAGCAGTATAAACAGCCACCGACAGTCAGTAGACATAAGTGGTTGTCAGGGACTAGACTTGCTGAGGGCGGAAAGGTTAAACTACTGCCGAACAAAGTATGGTGTCTCAGGCAGTGTCTGTAGTCCCAATGGTTTTATTGACATGATTGCGGAGGAGTGAAAAATCAATGACATCACAGCCAACAGGTAATCCCACAAGACTTGACGTAATACTTGGCCCGGGTCCAAATTTTTGGGACCAAAATGCGGTAGTGGCCGTCAAACCGGATACGATTTTAGGGGGAGATGGTAACGACACGATTCTCTCGGCCACACTGGGCGGAAGTCAAATTGAGGGCAATGAAGATAATGACGTCCTCACCAGCAGAGGCCCCAACGATACACTTTTCGGGGGTGAAGGCAATGACTCCCTGGTTGTGGAAAACGTCTCTCGCGCCATTGGTGATGAAGGTCGCGATACCTTAACCGCCACTTCAACAGCTACCCTATACGGGGGGGCTGACCGAGATTTTATCGTCGCTTTATCGGTTAACAACCTAGAGTTTGGAAACGCGGGGAATGACACCATTTTAGGGGGTGTACAGGGCGGTGACTCCATCTATGGAGGTAAAGACAACGACCTGATCGGATTCTCCAGCACCGGGGGTGGCAGTAACATCGGTATTCCGATCAGCGCTCAAATTGCCGGGGTGAACCAAGGTCGGAACTTCGTGGGAGGAAACCTCGGTAACGACACAATTGTGGGTACCGGTGACTCCGAAAGCCTCTACGGGGGTCAAGATGATGACTCCGTTGTTGGGGTGGGTAGCACGACCTTTGCCGCCGGGGATTTGGGTGATGATATTGTCGTGATCCAAAACCGCCGACAACAAAACGTCAACCCCATTACCGGCGAAGTCTCTATCGTCAGAGTCGGTGTTCGCGAAACTACCTTAGAAGGGGGCGAGGGTAATGACTCCCTGTATGGCGGTGTTGGTTTCCTCGCTGAAGGGGGCAACTTCTTTGACGGTGGGGCGGGTAACGATACCATCAGCAGTTTTGCTTTTCAAGATTCTCTCTCTGGAGGCGATGGTAATGATGTGCTGTCCACCAATACATCTAGTGAGGTAGTCACGATCGGATTTGGCACGGTTAACACTTCTATTCAGGGGTTTGCCGGAGACAGTACCCTCGATGGGGGCGAAGGCGATGACACCATCATCTCTGCTTTTGAAAGCGATTTCCTCTTTGGGGGTGGCGGTAATGACACCCTGTCCGGTCCGTTTACCCTGATGGATGGTGGAGACGGTAATGACACCCTCGATGGCAGTAGCTTCCTCAGAGCAGGAACCACTTCGCCGTTGGAAGTTAGCTTGTTTGGGGGTGCGGGTAACGATATCCTGAGCGGAGCAAGACAAGCAAGCGCAACCAATTTGATCAACGTCTTTGCAGGCGGTTCCGGAGACGACAGCATTACCCTAAATTCCACCAGTGATGTTCTCCTCACAGACTCCGCAAACCTGGAAGGAAACGACACCATTACTGCTTTTCAAATCACTCCCGCTAACGTTGAGGGCAAAGCAGACTTTGTTCTGTTTGATACCTTAGGCAGCAACGTTATTAACGGTAGTAACGGCGATGACAGTATCGTAGCGGGTTCCGGTGCTGATGTCCTGCGTGGCGGTACGATTGTCGATATTACCGGTGATAACCTCGGCGCCTTGGATTTCATCGGTAAAGGAAATGATACCATCGCCGCAGGCGGTGGAAATGACTTCCTCTTCGGTGGACTGGGCGATGATTCTCTCATTGGTCAAGCCGGAGATGATACCCTCCAAGGTAGCTTCAACTCCGACCCCGCAAATACAACGGCTTCTTTTGGTGATACCTTGGTCGGTGGAGAGGGCAGCGACACCTTCTTCTATCAGTTTGCCACAGAAGTCTTCCAAGACAATGGCAACATCAGCACCCTGGCTGACTTAATTGGTGACTTCACCGTTGGCGTTGATAAGTTAGTGTTTACCCGTCAGGGTTCAACGAACAATGGTGGCTTCAACTTTGCCTCCACTGGACGCCCGAATGACAGCGAGTTGATTGAACTCGGACCGACTCAAACCTATGTCGCCAGTGGAGCGAGTACCAGCCCGACGGCGGTCATTGCAGAAGTCAATACGGGGGTTCTGGTTTATCAGCGCAACTCCGGTCTGTTGCAGTACGACCCCGATGGTTCCGGCCCGGCTTTTGCTACCGATGTGACTCGCTTTAGTTTAGTTGATGGACGTGGCCCTGACCTCTCTCGGACTGACTTTATCTTTATCTAACCCGATGAGACAGCTTCTCTCGAATTCTTAATTCAATTGAGTAGGGTGGGCTTTGCTCATCCTACTGTTTTTTTGGGGAATTTTTTCGGCTTTTGATATGATCTCCGATTAATCAATAATCCCAACCGTAGGGGCGCGCCTCATTACAGTTTACAGTTATCAGTTATGCAGTTATCAGTTTTTACAGTTATCAATTAGAGCGTGTTTTCAGCAATCGCTTGTAACTTTTAACCTGCACGGTACTTGTTCACTGTAAACTGATAACTGCTAACTGTAAAAACCCGCCCCGCCCCATAACAGCATTAATCAACCGGACATCATCTGACTACAATCATTAAAAATTCAGTTATAAAATTCAGTATTCTTTAGAGAAATTTAGCTTGATAACCGAAATTTTAATTCCTAAAAAACTACTGAAAAACTACCCTAATAGCTAACTTTAAAACGGCGATTTTAATCGGAGGTTTCAGGATTAACAAATTTAACTTGCTTACCAATTAAGTTTAAAAAACTAGACCCAAAATGTTGAATTTCTAAAAAATTAGCGTGGCTGGGAGCGGGTTTATAGATTTTAAATGTTTTCATAATTCCCAGAGTTGCCGCACTTTCTAACGGCCCAATAAAACTACAATCTCGATCTAAAAAATAAGGTTTTTTTACCCAGTATTCCATCTGTTCGGCATTTAAAAAATAACAGCCCGAATGGGGGTTTAAAGCCCGTTGAAACTTGACAGACTGTTCCATGACTTTACCCGCAAATTGGGGCTGTTCCTGCACGTTTTGAAACTTTGCCGTTAAATGCGGTAAAATATCCCCATCTACATAGGCTTTGGCAACTTTACCATTGGGAGAAATTTCATAGCGGTTTAATTGCAATAAACATCCATTTCCCGTATGGTGTGTAAACCATCCCAATTTGACAAATAACCAGGGATCGTGTAAAATTAAATCATCTTCTAAATAACAATAATAATCGTACTGACCCAAACAATCCCGTAAAACCGCCTGACATTCAAACCCCAATAACATCGGTTCGGCGTTGGTTTGATGATGTTTGAAACTTCCCGGCCGAAAGGGAAGATGGGAAATTAAATGGGCGTCTTGGGTGGTACAAATGACAATATCAATCTGGTTTCTGTTCGTTTCGTTAGCCGGCAGCGTCACACATTTACCAATATCAATTGTACATTGAGACTGGCTGTAGAGTCCCCGCAACGCCGTGATTGCCATACTCAATGCCATCAAACGCGGTCGAGGATCTTTATCGAGGGAGGCGTGTTTTCCCTCGTCAGTGGCTTTATAATAATGGGGAAGGGTAAATAGAATTCGCATCGGTTTGCTACCATTAATTAAATTTATTCTACAAATAATTCCGGTACCCGCAGGCGCAACTGTTGGTTTAACTCCGGTAAGCGATCGCGCATCTGGAGATACCAACTTCGTCGTTGGGGATAATGTTGGCAGAGTAAACGATGATTTCGCACCCATTCATAGGCATTGGCGGCGATTTTTTGGCGGAAACGATCATTAACAATTAATTCGTTTAGCTTGGTTTCAAACTGTTTAATAGTCCGATAAATTAATCCCGTTTCTCCTTCTAAAATAGATCGTTCATAAACCGTCGGACTCGCCAACACCGCCACCCCATGACCGGCACATTCTAAAAATTTTAAATCCGATTTCATTAAATTAACCGGGGTGGCCGCCAGCGGTAATAATCCAATATCGCAACCGTGTAAAATCTCTTGGTAGCGTTCGTAACTACAAAACGCTTCAAATTCTTTGTGAGGCGTTTCTAGGCTGTCAAAAAATAAGCGATCGTGAATCACTTTAACCCGCACTTTATCCCGATATTTAGCCAACACTTTGTTTAAACTTATTATAATCGGTTTCCAGTCTTTTTCCCGGTTTAGCGCCCCAAAAAATAACGTCACCGCATCCGTTTGATACTCTCGCGGAGGGGGTAAATAACCCAGTTGATTTGGAAACACCGCCACATTCGGATTAAGTTGTCGTAAAAACACCCCCAACGCTTCGGTTGACGTTTGTACCCCGTGACATCCCCGATAGCTTAAATAACGATTTTCTGCATATTCTCGCCGTCGCAAAGGATTATCATCAATTTCGGCAATAATTAAATAATCTTGGTTGAGTAATTGTCTCAATTTCGGGATATAATCTTCATAGGACATGATCGTTCTTTGCCAAACAATTACCTTTTCTTCCCCCGGTATCGGTGTGACCGTCGGAAAAGATTTTACCCCGGAAACCGCACGGGTTCCCGGTAGAGTTTGAGTTAGACGATCCGGTTCTAAAACGCGCAGGCGATCGCAAGCCGTCGGCGCCATCATTATCGTTTGAATTGACAGACGCCGCAGGGGTTTAAAAGAGCGAGTCGCCCGAATTAAATAGCGTTGTGCGGCGCTTTGGGTTGCAAAACGATTCAAGTCTAAACCCAACGCTTGAATCATCGGTTGCATCAGTTGTAAAAACTTTTGAAATTCTTCATCTTTTTGTCCGCGAGTTTGGACTTCATAAATTTGTAATCCCGCAGATTGAAACAAATATTGAATTCTTTCCAACGTAAATTCTTGTCGGGGAGATTGTTCGAGTTGAGTTGGGGTTTGCTCGTCTAAACTTCCCCATTTTCCCTGTAATAAATTTACAATTTTTCGCCAATACTGTACATTATCAATAGCAGCGATAACTTCTCCTTCTGGGTGTAACCACTGGCTTTGATGCTGAAGAACTTTCGCCGGATTTTCCACTAACGAGAGAATATTATCATAGACCAAACAATCAACCTGACCGACATCTAAAGCCAGAGATTTGAGTTGAATTTGCTCAACATCGCCAACGATAACGCGATCGTAATCTTGACAAGCTTCAGCCTGTTGAGAATTTGATACAATTCCAATATAACAACAGTGGGGATTAATTTGTTTGTACCGACTTGCAGTTTTTTGGGGAGGTCCAACTTGAACAATAACTTGAGCATTGGCGCTTAACAGCGAGAGCAAATCTGAAGAAGGGGAGAACGGATAGAAAGGTTCTTTTTGGGGAGGGGGGGAGCCAGCCAAATTTGCATTCATATCTTTAACAGCCAGACTTCGCTCAATGTGCAATCAAATCCTCGACAGTTGGATTCGGGGGAAACGGCCAAATCCCATTCTTGCAAGCGGACTTAACTGTTTTTACTGTATCATAAATCTGATGTTTTTTTACGGATTGACGAGTTCTATTGACTCGGGGACAAAAATCGACAAAGGGGCGAACGGTAAAACCCCAAACCTTCTTTTTATTGGGGTCGCCAAATTAGAGACAAGCAGACGGGAGGGGTAAGAATTGTTATTCGTGAGTAAATTCAGATAAATTTTCCGAGAAAGCCTTTGATCTTCCGGTTGCGTTTGGGAACTTCAACCCCAAAAACAAAAGTAAAACTCAAAACAGAACCCTGTCATTTATATTGAACGTTTACCTGTAGTATTATGCCGCGAGTTTCTGTTGTTATCCCAACTTACAATCAAGAAGCCTATATTTCCCAAGCCCTCGATAGTGTTCTCAAACAAACCTATCAAGATTTTGAGATTGTCATCGTTAATGATGCCTCCGGCGATCGCACCTTAGAGAAAATTCAAGAAAAAAAAGATCCTCGAATTCGTTTGTTTAGCTTTGAACAAAATCAGGGAGAAAGTGCAGCCACAAATTATGGCATTCAACAAGCCCGAGGCGAGTTAATTGCCCTTCTCCATTCCGACGATGTGTTTGTGCCGCAAAAACTGGAAAAACAAGTTGAATGTTTAGAGAAAAATCCTCAATTTAATGCTATTCTGACCTATCCTCAACTCATCAACAGCCGGGGGGAAAGATTACCCCCCTCCGACTCCTTTCTCCAGCAAGTTTTTATTCAGCCAAACCGGACAAGGTTTCAATGGCTCAACTCTTTTTTTAGTAAAGATAACTGTCTCTGTCAAACCAGCGCATTAATTCGCCGAGAGTGCTATCAACAAATTGGTTTCTACGATCCTCGGTTTCGCCAAATTCCCGACTTTGACTTTTGGGTGAGATTTTGTCTGAAATACGAACTTTATATCTTACCGGAACCTTTAGTAAACTATCGAGTTCACCAATCTAATATTAGCGGAATCAAACCCGAAACCATTATTCGTCATAACTTTGAACTCTCCCAAGTCTTAAAACGATACTTTTGCGTAGAAGTGTATGAAAACCTGCTGAAAATCTTTCCAGACGCTCTAGAACCGGGAGAAATTTTTGAACCGAGCTTGGGGGAGTTTTTAGTCGCCAGACAACTCTTCAAAATTGAACGTTCACCCCATCGAACTCTAAGCTTAGACACCCTATTTAACCTCTTGGGAGATCCGGAGAAATCTCGGCTAATCAAACAGTATTACAACTTCGACTCTTCCCGTTTTTCAAAACTAACAGGAAGTTTCGATATCTTCAACTTAATGGCGACTCAAAAACTCAAAACCCAATCCCCGCAACCCCCACAAAAAAATCAAACCAACCCCACCTTTTCTCCCCCAACCTTTCCCACCCCTTCCCAACCTCCTCTCGTCAGTTTAATCATACCCACCTACAACGGAGAAACCTTTTTAGCCGAAGCGATCAACAGCGCTATTTCCCAAACCTATCGTGATCTAGAAATCATTATCTCCGATGACGGTTCCAGCGATAAAACCCTAGAAATTGCTAAATCTTTCCAACACAAAACCCCCGTACCATTTCAGATTCTCGCACACAGCAACTATGGCTTAGTCGAAAACTTAAACTTCTCCATTTCCCAAGCCCGAGGAAAATATATCAAGTTTTTATTTCAAGACGATCTGCTTGAACCCAACTGTATTGAAACAATGGTTCATCTGGCTGAACAAAATCCAGAAATTGGTTTAGTTTTCTCCCCTCGCCGAGTCTTTATTGCTGACGATTCCCAATCAAACCCCCTGTGTCAAGCCGCTTTAAATGGAGGAAAAAATCTTCATCAAAAATGGTCAAACCTCAAACCCATTCAGTCGGGTCAAGAGCTATTATCCGATCCCAACTGTTTAAAAGGAACAATCAATAAAATTGGTGAACCCACAACCGTATTAATTCCCAAAGCGGTTTTTGAAAAAATAGGCGGTTTTGATGATCACCTCCATCAACTCTTAGATGGAGATTTGTGGCTGAGAATTATGGGAAATTATCAAATCGGTTTTGTCAATCAAACCCTATCCAGTTTGAGAATCCATCGCCAGCAACAAACCCAAAAAAATATCTCCGCAGGTCAAAACCTCAAAGATTATCAAAGACTGTATGAAAAGATGCTGTTTCATCCCGATTATCACTTTTTGACTGCGGAGTTTAAATCTGGGGTTTTTCAAAAATTAATGGCGAAAACCCAAGAGTATTTTCCCTTAACCCAAAACTTGATTGAACAGTATCGAAAAAATCCACTTTCCGACGGGATTCTGACTTATTTGCGTCAAATTCGTCAAATTCTTGCCAGTCGTTGGCTCACCCTATCAATAAATGAATTAAAACAAGCTTACCAGGGAGATTGGGGTGAAACCCATCGCGCTTTAATGGCTTGTGGTTTGCTCGAAGAACAACAAACCGATTCTGAAAAAATCTTTGTTCGACGCTTAACTCAACAAGTGGCTTTGGGGTTTCAAGAAGTTCAAGGAATTCAGGTGGTGTTGGCGGCTATGCTCTATCAAAAAGCTTATCAACTTCCCCTGCAATATCAAAATGCTTTAATTCCTAAATATATCTTTCAAGATTTTCTAGAGTTTCTATTTGCTGAAATCGAAATCTGTCCGGAATTGGCGGAAATTCAACGGTTTGTTGAGTTTCGAGAAAATTTGCTCAACTATATTTATCATAACCTGATTAACGAAACCACCAATCCGGTTTGGCTTTATATCGCTTCTATTTATAGTAAAGTCCCTCCCGGAGAAACTTGGAAACTGTGTCCTCCCCAACAGAATTTAAAAACCATTAGCAGTTATCGTGCTGATATTATCGATATCTACTTACAGCAAACCGGACACCCAATCGAATATAATTTTACCGATTCTCCCTCCCCTTCTGCTAAAATAAATCTGGGAATCTTCATCGATAAAATAGGCTTCAATTCCGATACTTTTGCGATGATTCCTATTCTTAAAAATTTGGACTTGACTAATTTTAACCCCGTGCTGTATACTTTTAGTATCGAAAATGATATTTTGGGGGAACTGTACGTCAACCTAAATCGGCCGCCCGTCCAACTGCCAGAAAGCTTGAATGAAGCGGTATCCCGCATCCGACACGATCGCCTGGATTTCCTGCTGATCGGCTCTGATGTCACCATTCAAACGAACACAAGCTTTCAACTGGTACTGCACCGACTGGCCCGCAAACAGATAATTGCCGCGAGCGCTCAAATCACGAGTGGAATTCGGCAGATAGATTATATACTCGCGCCCGAACTCACCGAAGCCGCAAGCGAACAACAGCAGTACCGAGAACAAGTGATTCCGCTAAAAGGGTCGGGATTATGTTGGAACTATCCCGCTCAACCGCCAAAAGCCACAGTAGAACCCACCCGGCAAAGTTGGGGAGCAAGGGAAGAAACGGTGGTGTTTGCAGTCAGCGGAAAACTCAATGCGATCGCCGCAGAATTCAGACAGATGTGGAGTCAAATTCTGGCGAGAGCGCCGCAATCAATACTGGTATTGCTTCCCCAAGCCGGAGCCAACCAAAATCCTCCGATTAGCGCCTTTTTCAATCGTATCCAATCCGATTTTAAACAGCAGGGAATTAGTCCGAAACGGTTTGTCATGGTCAAGCCGTTAAGTTCGTGGACAAACCTAAAAAAATGTTTAAGTTTAGCTAATATTTATTTAGACCCATATCCGAGTTACGAACCCTCATCAGTGGTCGAAGCCTTGCTAGCCGGAGCGATACCCGTCGTCTGCGAAGGTCAAACCCCCCGCCATCGACAAAGTGCCGCCCTACTCCGAGAACTGGGAACACCCGAACTGATTTGTTCAACAAAACAAGACTATTTAGAGCTAAGTATAGCGTTAGCAAACCAACCCCAAAAACGCCAACAATACCGCGAGAAAATCAAGAATAATCTGGAAAAAACCCCCGCATTTTTAGACGGTCAAGCCCATACAAAACAGTTGGAAAACTTGTTAAAAAATCTCTCCCTATTTCCCCGATAAAACCCATGAAATTATCGCGGCAGTATTTTTTCAAATTGCCGAAAATTCGAGAGATTTGTAGATAAAACCAGGTAAACAGAAGAATATCGGCCCTAAGTTGATTAGAAAAACTCCCAATCTTTTCTGCAAATAAAACTCATATAAAATAGAATTTTACGGCTATAAAATAAAGCCGAGAACTGAAAAAATAACCCTAATTTTCAAGATTAAATTATGAATTACCCCGGAAAATATCAACACAAATTCAAGGGACAATATACGGTTTGGAACGAGAAAGAATTAATGATGAATCGAAAGTAAGTTCGAGAAATACAAACAGTTTTGACAACAGGCTTAAGTTAGTCCTCTGCTGAGAATTGAGAATTGACCGTGTTAGAATTCATCAGGCTTGTTCCCGAACGCCTGTGGCAAGATGGGCAAAGGAGGGAAAAAGCTCAAACAGAGCCAGCACGCCGATCTGGTCTGAGCATCCTGAAAACCATAACTCAAACCCGTGTAAATGATTACAGAACATCACTGCAACTGATGTCAGGAGTAGAGACACTCTGGGGTAATCTTAGACTAGACTGGGAATAGCCAGACGAAGCGATAGCCCGAGATGCAAATTTTAAAAGCAATAGGGCGATCGCATTCCCAGAATCGGGGGAATTACAGGGTATCCCTCGCTGAGGGTCAGTTGTGTCTGCTATTATCGGGACAGAAAGATTTATAAAATCGGGGTTGCGGTGGCAGTCCCAGAACTTAATAAAAAGGGATAAAGCAAGTCCGTTGGAGAGTTCAATGACAGGAGTGTACAAAGTCGGAGAAACCGTGATCAAAAGCGAAGAAATTCCATCGCTGCTGAAGCGTTATCAGTTACTGCCTCAATTTCTAAAAGAGGTGATCATCGATAATGCGATCGCCGAGATCGAATGCGATCGAGAAGAAAAGAAAACGGCATTAGAAAAATTTGCCGCTCAACATCAACTGACCTCCATCGAAGCCCAACAGGCTTGGCTGAAAAGCCAAAACCTCACCACAGAAGACCTCCAAGCGATCGCCGAACGTCCGGTCAAACTGGAAAAATTCAAGCAAGATACATGGAGTAGCAAGGTCGAAAACTATTTTGTCAGCCGCAAAAGCAGCTTGGATCACGTCGTTTACTCCCTGATCCGGACAAAAAACTCGGGACTTGCTCACGAACTGTACTTTCGGATATTAGAAGGAGAACAATCATTTGCAGAAGCCGCCCGGGAATACTCAGAAGGGCCAGAGTCGCGCACCGGAGGATTATTAGGACCTGTGGCGCTGTCTCAGCCCCACCCGGCAATTAGTAAATTGTTGTCGGTGAGTCAACCGGGACAACTGTGGGCGCCGCGTCCTCTGGCGGAATGGATGGTAATTATCCGGCTCGAAAAGTTTATTCCGGCACAATTAGATGAATCTATGCGTCGCCGTTTAATTGATGAACTGTTTGAAACCTGGCTGCGGGAACAACTGGCAACAGCAGGTTCGCTAGAACCCCTTCAAACCTCAGTGTCTTCTGTATTATGACCACAACTACCGTATCTCACACTCAGATTCAGTCCTTTTTAGCAGAAACCAGCCCCTTTGATCGGCTGAGTGAGACAACGCTCAAAGCCATTCTGCCCAAATTTCAACTGTTGGGGTACCGCACGGGTCAGCCCATCTTTGAACGGGACAAAATGCCCACCCAGGTGTCGATTATTTATCAGGGACAAGCCCGACTCTTGGGGTACGACCTGAGAACACAACGCCACATGAGTTTGCGACTGTTGGGGGCCGGCGAAATTGTAGGATGGCCGGGTTTAATTCGAGGCACTCCCTGCGAAACCGCGATCGCCTCAACGGATATGATTTGTGTTACCCTGCCGGCGGAAGAATTTTTGCAACTGGTCAGCCGGGAACCCAACTTTGGGGAAGCCTTCCGCGATCATGCCAGCGTGAGCGAAGTCTTCGAGTTGCTCTCTCAAGAACTGCAACGGCGGGCCAATTTACCCGGAAACCTGAAAGAATTCAGTCTCGATGTCTGGCCCGATGCGATTGTCGTCAACCTCCTCAACGGTCAAAAGCGAGTTTCAGACTTAGCCTCAATGTTAGACCCGGAGAGGGTTTGGCTGATTAGTAGCGGGTCGGTGGGAGAGTTTGAAACCGGAAACCGACTGCTATTGGAGGGGTTGAGCGGATCGCTAAAAATCGAAGGATCTTCGGGGGTGCGCTTGGTGGGAGTCCGTCCGACGCTGAGTTCACCGCCAGAAGAAGCCTACGCCCCACCCGATGGCGGTGCCGTCGAAAAACCCCTGGACCTGTCGGAAATTCCCCTGGCTCCGCCCACTCCTCCCGAGCCGGAACTCGAAGATGGACCATCGCAACGGTTCCCGGTCGTTCGGGGTTCGGGACAAATCGACGCGCCCCTGGCTTGCTTCAATATGTTGAGCAAGTATTACAAGGTCAACTTCCGCAAAGACTTAGTGCGGCGGGTGCTGGAAAATCAACTCACCACCGTCGGTTCGATCACCCTGCAAGCCTGCGGCGCTGTGGCTCAAATGATGGGCTTGAATGCTCAATTGGTACAAGTGCCGGCTAAAGCCGTTAGCCGTTTGAAAGCACCCGCAATGGTGCAGTGGGGAGATAGTTTTGCCATTCTCTACAATATCACCGAACGAGAACTCACCCTTGCCATACCCGAACGGGGCCTCAAACGGATGCGTCCGGCTCAATTTGCCGAGACTTGGGGCGAAGCCGGACAGGTGTTGCTGCTGCAAGCGCCAAAAATTGAACAAAAAGAACAGTTTAGCTTCTGGTGGTTCTGGCCGGCCTTGATGGAGCATCGCACGGTATTTCTGGAAGTGCTGCTGTCTTCGTTTTTTGTGCAGCTGTTCGGGCTGGTTAACCCCCTGATGACCATGATCATTATTGATAAGGTCTTGGGACAGCGCAACATTGACGCCCTCAACGTTTTGGGGATTTTGATGTTGGGGGTGGCTTTATTTGAAGCCTTACTTTCGGCTTTGCGAACGTATCTGTTTGTCGATACCACCAACCGCCTCGACGTCCGACTCTCGGCGGAGGTGATCGATCACCTCCTGAAACTTCCCCTCAACTATTTTGATAATCGCCGAGTTGGGGACTTGGTGGGCCGGATCGGAGAGTTGGCCAATATTCGCAGCTTCTTAACGGGAACCGCCCTGACGGTGGTTTTAGATGCGGTGTTTTCCGTCGTCTACGTGGCGGTGATGTTTTATCTGAGCGTCCCGATGGCGATGGTGGCACTGCTGCCCTTGCCCCTGTTTGCCGGGATTATTATTATTAACTCCCCCATTGTCCGGCGGCTGCTGCGGAAAAAAGCCGAACGTTACGCCGACTCCCAGTCTTATCTGGTTGAAGTCTTAAATGGCATTCAAACTGTTAAAGCCCAAAATATTGAACTGAAATCCCGTTGGGAATGGCAGGGGCGTTATGCTCGGTTTATGAGCGCCAGTTTTAATACCATCTTGACCCAAACCGCTTCGAGTTCGATTAGTACCTTCCTCAATAAACTCTCCGGACTGGCTTTGTTGTGGGTGGGGGCTTATTTGGTGATTGACAACCAACTGACTATCGGGGCTTTGATTGCCTTTAGAATTATCGCCGGAAACGTCACCGGCTCGCTGTTGCGGTTTGTGAGCGTTTGGCAAAGTTTCCAAGAGGTGGGGATGTCGGTTGAACGTCTGCGGGATGTGTTGGATTCTACCCCGGAAGTCGATTCCGACGATCGCAATAATATCCCGATGCCGGAAATTGACGGGGCGGTGACTTTTGAAGAAGTTTCTTTCCGCTTCGGTGAAAGTGGACCTCTGCAAGTGGCAAATGTGAACTTAGAGTTTCCCGCCGGTTCGTTTGTGGGGATTGTGGGGTTGAGCGGATCGGGTAAAAGTACCCTGATGAAACTCCTGCAACGGCTTTATCCGCCTCTGTCCGGGCGCATTAAAATTGATGGCTATGATATCACCAAAGTTGAGATGTATTCCCTGCGCCGTCAAATTGGGGTGGTTCTGCAAGATACCCTGTTATTTAATGGGACGGTTCAAGACAATATTGCCCTGAGTAATCCCGATGCGGGAAGCGATGAGATTATTCGGGCGGCGAAAATTGCGGCGGCTCACGAGTTTATTATGGGTTTACCCAACGGTTACAATACCATCGTTGGAGAACGGGGGGGTTCTCTGTCTGGGGGACAACGGCAGCGAATTGCGATCGCCCGTACCGTCCTACAAAATCCCCGCCTGCTGATTCTCGATGAAGCCACCAGTGCGTTAGATTATCAGTCCGAACGCTTGGTTTCGGAAAATCTCGAAGAAGCCTTTGAAGGTCGCACGGTCTTCTTTATTACTCACCGTCTCAGTACAGTCCGAAACGCCGACTGTATCATTATGATGGATAAGGGTTCGGTGGTCGAACAGGGTAGCCACGATGAACTGATGGCGCTCAAAGGGCGGTATTACTGTTTATTCCAACAGCAAGAGTCACAACAATAATTAATATTGCATGGAAAAAGCTAGAACGATTTTTGATCGATCTCCCCCGATAAAATAGAAACTGGGGATGGGACTGTCAAAAGTGAGGGGTGAGATCAAACCGCAGATGACAAGCACAAACGGATTGGCTTGATGTTGAGATGCAGCCATTTAAAATTCCCAGACTGTAAAAACCTGTTAGCGCATCCGTACAATCCGATCTCCGCTGAGAATCTGTTTTTGAGTTGATCATCAATTGAATTAAAGACAAACCACGAACCAATCAAAAACGAGATAACAATGAAATCTTCCATATCACTTTCCGATCAACCCGTCATTTTAGAGAAACCCGCCTTTTGGTCCCATATCTTTTTATGGGTGATCATGCTGGTTTCCACTTCGGCGATCGTCTGGGCCTATTTCGCCCGCCTGGAACAAACGGTTCCCGCTGTCGGAGAATTAGAATTTTCCGATGGGGCGCGAGAAATTCAAGCCCCAACGACCGGTGCGGTGGTCAGATTGCACGTCGAAAATGGCGATCGCGTGGTGAAAAATCAACCCCTCCTCACCTTTAGCCCCACCAACCCCAGTGCGGATCTGAGATCGCTCGAACAGGTTAGAGAAACTCTACAACGAGAAAATCAGTTTTATGAGGATGTCGTCCGAGGTCAGGCGACGGGACAACTCTCGGCCGAATTGGATACTTTGATTAAAGAACGATCAGCCCGCATCGCCGAAAATCAAGCGCTACAATCCTTGATTGATGAATTATATAACGGCCGTTTCGGTTCGGGCAATTATAGTCCGGCCCTCAGCGGTTTGGTGTCGAACTATCGGGCCGAATATTTGTCTCGGATTAATACGGTACAACTGCAAATTCAAGAGTTAGAAAAACAATTGCAGCAAGCCCAAGATGCAGAAGCGGCCGCCCGAGAACAGTTAGGAGTGGCGCAGTCCCAATTGCAGTTTGCTCAAAATCAATTGGCTTATTCTCAAGAACAGTTAAATTCTTCGAGAGAACAGCTTGAATTGGCAAGGGGACAACTGGCAAAATCCGAGCAAGTTTTGGCTTCTAACCGGGCGATTCTTGATCGGTTGGTTCCGTTAGTTGAAGAAGGCGGAATTGCAGTTTTGCAAAAAGATCGCCAAGAACAAGAAGTTTTGCGAGGGGAAAATGAAGTCCTCAGACAACAAGATCAGATCGAAGCCCGTTTGGGAGAAATTAACCAGCGTCAGGGCGAAATTAATACCCGCAGAGGCGAAGTTAATACCCGCGAAGGGGCAATTTTAGACATCCAAGCCGAAATCGAACAGCAAATCAGCGAACAACAACGGTTGCAAGTGGCGATTGCTCGGACAGCCGAACAATTGCAAAATACAAAAGATGCTTGGGCTAGAGAACTTTATACTCGGATTGAAGAAAACAATAAGGCAATTGCCAGCACGGATTCTCAACTGGGTCGATATAAACTGGAAAATACAAAGCGACTTTCTGAAATTAATGCTCAACTCGAAAAAGTAGAACAAGAGCGAAATACTCAAGTTCTGCGGGCGCCTTCTGGTGGTATTGTTTACGAACTGGCGCCTTCGACGAAAGATGAATCGGAATTGGATGTCAATCAAGATGAGATTTGTCAGTATATTTCGACGACGGTTCTTAACCCGGAAGATCCCCGACTGAAACGCTGCGAAGAGGCTTATTATGAAGCGCAACAAACGGAAACTTTGCTGCAAATTTTAGATGATGATGGCGGTTTGGAAGCGGTTGTTTATGTGCAGAATACCGATGTTGCTTTGGTGTTGAATGCGTTAAGAAATAAGCGCGAAAAGCTGGCTCCTTATAATAATCAGGAAATCGCCGGAGAGGTGATTGAATGTACGCCCGAAAAAGATTGTTTGTGTCCGGCGTCGGAAGAAGCCCGTCAACAAGTGGGTTTGGATGAGCGGGATTGTATTCCGGTTGAGGTGAATATTGATGCGTTTCCCGCCGGGGAATTTGGTACGGTTCCGGGTGAGTTAAAATGGATTAGCCAAGAGGCGATTCCACCGGATGAATTGCGTCAATATTTTTCGTTTAAAGCGAAGATTCAGTTGGAGCGAGAACACTTTGTTTTAAATGAAGATGAAGATCTTAAAGTTGATTTGCAAGCGGGGATGGCGGTTAACTCCAAGATTAATATTGGTAAACGGACGGTGTTACAAATGTTGTTCAGCCGACTCACCGGACAGTTTAACAGTATTACCAATGTGAGATAATTTAATCTAGGGGCGGGTTCGACAAAAATTGCTCGGTTTCAGGGACAATGTGAATCAACCCGCCCTCCGACTGTAGGGGCGGGTTCCGAATAAATATCTGTTTTCCCACAAATAACTTCTATAAACCCGCCCTTCAACTGTAGGGGCGGGTTCGACAAAAATTCCTCGGTCTCAGAGACAATGTGAATAAACCCGCCCTTCAACTGTAGGGGCGGGTTCGACAAAAATTGCTCGGTCTCAGAGACAATGTGAATAAACCCGCCCTTCCTTGTTGTAGACTGGAAGGGTTGGGGGCGGGTTTATGTAGGTTGTCAGTTGGTGACAGACATCAATGCAGAACCCGCCCCTACAATGGGTTGGGGGCGGGTTTATGTAGGTTGTCAGTTGGTGACAGACATCAATGCAGAACCCGCCCCTACAATGGGTTGGGGGCGGGTTTATGTAGGTTGTCAGTTGGTGACAGACATCAATGCAGAACCCGCCCCTACAATGGGTTGGGGGCGGGTTTATGTAGGTTGTCAGTTGGTGACAGACATCAATGCAGAACCCGCCTCTACAATGGGTTGGGGGCGGGTTTATGTAGGTTGTCAGTTGGTGACAGACATCAATGCAGAACCCGCCCAACAAGACTGTTGATGAACAGCTAATTTTTGACTCTAAATATGGATGTTTAAACAATATTTCGACATTTCTAAAACGTCCTTAATTCTTCTGGTTTTCTATCTTTTACCCCCCGCGATTGTAATTGGATTTATTACTCAGTTTGGGGTGAATATTCCGGTTTACGACCAATGGGTTTTACCAAAACTGTTTGAAAAAGTCGCTATAAATGAACTGAATTTTAGCGATTTATTTGAACTCCATAATAATCATAGAATTCTCTTTCCCCGTCTGATTTTTATCGGTTTAGCATTCCTTTCCGGTTGGAATATTAAACTGGAAATGTTTTTTAGTTTGGGGTTGGCGGTTCTCTCGTTTATCGCCCTTTATCTCATCGCTTCTCTCACATCATCCCCCAAATATCGCAACTTATTTCATTTGGCTAATCTGTTAACCTGTGGCTTAATTTTTAGTTTAAATCAAGAATGGCTTTGGGGGTTTCAACTTCCAATTTTTTTAATTAACTTCTGTTTAATTCTCGCCTGTTTAATTTTATCTTTAAAAACTTTAAAGTCAAAAACTAAACTAATTTTAGCCGGAATTTGTTGTTTTGTTGCCAGCTTTTCTTCCGCCCAAGGTTTGATCACCTGGTTGGCTGTTATTCCGTTAATTTTATCACAAGAAGAACCCAAACTTACCAAAAAAAAGCAATTATTTCTGTGGTTAACCGGGTTTATTTTGTCCGCCGGAATTTATGCAGTTGGTTATCAACAAGAACCCCGAATTATTAACCTGTCCTGGGCTGAATCTCTCCGAACAGCCATTCATTTTCTTCTCAATCTCTTAGCCGCTCCCCTTGTACAAATCCCGATTTTATCGACGATAATAGGAGCGATAATTTTATCGTTATTTTTGGGAATATCAGCCTACAGTCTCAAAAGTTATTCTTTCAACTCACCCAAAACATTCAATCAATTCGCGCCTTGGTTATCCGTTGGCTTATTTTCCCTTTTAACCTCTTTATTAATGACTTGGGGGCGAGTCGAATGGGGCGGAAACTATCCCCTTACGGCTACCCGATATACAACCCATACTTTATTATTAATTATTTCCCTAATTCAACTGGGTAGAGTTTTTATTGAAAATCATAAAATTTTCGGCAAGTTCAACCGAACCAATCTAATTTTAATCTACGGTTTTTTGGCGGGAATTTTGTTGAGTTTAACGGCCGTTAGTTCTCACGCGGCAATTAACCAGGCTAAACTAGAACTTCCCTATAAAACCAGTAGTCAAACTTGCCTAAACTTATTTAACTATCTGGAAGAATCGGAATTTTTTAAAACCTCACCGAATCGATGTTTGTTACCGATGAGTAAATCAACGTGGTGGATTCGAGATGGGGTAGAATCATTAGATAAAATTCAGATGAGAGGCTTTGCAAAAAATATCCCCTTCATTTCCGAACCCGCTGAAGTTTACGGGTATATTGATAATCCTGACAGCCCAAAAACCCCTTTAAAACTGAAAATAAATGATACAATTGCCATCGGGGGATGGGCAGTTTTACCGGAGCAAAAACAACAGCCCCGTTTAGTTTTCTTCTCGGAGGGCGAACAAAACACATTCTTTGCCAATGCTGATATTAGCCGAGAAAGTCCCGATATTGCCGAATTTCTCAATTCTAACCGCTACCGTTTAGCCCGTTGGGAGGTGATACTTTCCGGCGAGTCCTTACCCCCAGGCGAAAGCGAGATCAAAGCTTGGGTTTACGATCCGGTGCAACAGCAATTTGTTCGGTTGCGGGGGGAAGTAAAAATCAGCATTTCCGGCGAATAAGTCCGGTAATTGTCAAAAATTTAAAGATTCAGTCAAATTTTCAGAAACGGATAAATTCTTTGTTAAGATATATATTGGCGAATGGTTGCTTGGATAGAGCATGAATGTAATTCCCACAGAAATCCCTGACGTTTTAATCCTAGAACCGAAAGTATTCGGAGACGAACGAGGATTTTTCTTTGAAAGTTTCAATGAAAAAATTTTCGCAGACCAGACCGGTGTAACAGCGGCATTTGTTCAAGATAACCACTCGCGATCGCGTCAAGGCGTTTTACGAGGCTTGCATTATCAAATCGAGCAAGTGCAAGGAAAACTCTTACGGGCTGTTGTTGGTGAAATTTTTGATGTGGCTGTTGATATCCGCAAAAGTTCTCCCACCTTTGGACAGTGGGTCGGATGTATAATTTCTGCGGAAAATAAACGACAATTTTGGGTTCCAGCCGGCTTTGCTCACGGATTTTTAGTCCTTTCAGATGTGGCGGAAGTGCTGTACAAAACGACAGATTATTACGCCCCCCAACACGAACGATCAATTTTGTGGAACGACCCCGATTTGGGGATAGAATGGCCTTTAAATGGCATAACTCCGATTCTTTCAGCTAAAGATAAAGACGGTAAAACTTTTAAAACAGCGGACGTTTTTCAATGAGACAAATTTTACTCATCGGTAAAGACGGCCAACTCGGTCAAGAATTACTCCCAATTTTAGCCTCCACCGGAGAGGTAAAAAGCGTAGGACGGGAGAGTTTGGACTTGGCAAATCCCGAGGCGATCGCTAAAATTGTCGCCGATGTCAAGCCCAATTTAATTATCAATGCGGCGGCTTATACCGCAGTTGATAAAGCCGAAAGCCAGAAGGAACTCGCGATCGCAATTAACGGTACCGCCCCCGGGATTTTGGCGAAACAAGCCGCAGAAATTGGGGCGACATTGATTCACGTTTCTACAGATTATGTCTTCGATGGAAGCCAAAGTCATCCCTATTTAGAAACCGATCCGACTCAACCTTTGGGCGCCTACGGCGAGTCGAAATTGGCCGGAGAAAAAGCGATTTTGGAAACGCAAGCGAATGCGGCTATTGTGAGAACCGCTTGGGTTTATGGCGTTGGGGGGAAAGGAAATTTTGTGAAAACCATGCTCCGACTCGGCGCCGACCGCGAAGAATTGCGGGTGGTTTGCGATCAGGTGGGAAGCCCAACTTGGACGGGAGATTTAGCCGAAGCTATCGTTCAATTGAGCGATAATATTAATTCAGAAACAACGGGAATTTATCACTATACGAATAGTGGTGTTACCAGTTGGTATGATTTTGCAGTGGCGATTTTTGAAGAAGCCAAACAACTGGATTTTCCTCTGAAAATTCAACGGGTGGTTCCAATTTCGACATCCGAATATCCAACGCCGGCTCGCCGTCCCGCTTATTCGGTTTTGAATACGAAAAAAATCTCGGCAATACTTGGAACCCATCCACCCCATTGGCGACAAAGCTTGAGAAAAATGCTTTCCGAGTTGGCAACTCAGGGTTAATCAGGTTAGGTTGGATTTGAGATGTTTGAGAACGCTCAGGAAACAGTCAAAACCAATCATTATCTTACCCCAAAGTCTGCGCCATCTCAACATTTCCAGTACGAACATTCAAGACTTGACCATTCTTCTGAGATTTTTTTATGAAAGCACTCATTCTTTCTGGTGGTAAAGGAACTCGCTTGCGTCCCCTGACGTACACGGGGGCTAAACAGCTTGTTCCGGTTGCAAATAAGCCGATTTTATGGTACGGAATTGAAGGAATTGTTGCCGCAGGAATTACGGAGATTGGAATTGTTATCAGTCCCGAAACCGGAGAAGAAGTCAAAGCGGTAACTGGAAATGGCGATCGCTTTGGTGCGAATATTACCTACATTTTACAGGATAAACCCGCAGGTTTGGCTCACGCGGTCAAAATTTCCCAAGACTTTTTGGGGGATTCTCCTTTTGTAATGTATTTGGGAGATAACCTGATTCAAAATGAACTCAGTCCTTTTGTTGAACAGTTTAAATCTAAACAGTTAGATGGGCTGATTTTACTGCGAAATGTTGAAAATCCGACGGCGTTTGGTGTGGCGGTTGTCGATGCGGAAGGACGAGTTTTAAAGTTAGTTGAAAAGCCGAAAGTTCCCCCTTCAAATTTAGCTTTGGTGGGGGTTTACTTTTTTGATAAAAGCATTCACCATGCGATCGCCAATATTCAACCTTCTCCCCGGGGTGAGTTGGAAATTACCGACGCCATTCAAAAACTGATTGAAACGGAGAAAAAAGTCGAAGCTTGTACTTTAAATGGATGGTGGTTGGATACGGGGAAAAAAGATGATTTGTTGAGTGCAAATCAAATTATTCTCGACGAATGTATTCAGGCGTCTAACCAGGGCGAAGTTGATGAACACAGCCAAATTATCGGACGGGTACAGATTGGTTTGGGAAGCAAATTAGTCAATTGTAGCGTCCGGGGTCCGGTTGTGATCGGCGAAAATTGTCTCTTAGAAAACTGCTTTGTTGGTCCTTACAGTAGTATAGCTGATGATGTGACCATTGTTGAGGCAGAATTGGAGCATAGCGTTATTTTACAAGGGTCAAAAATTGTTAATGTTCACCCTCGAATTGTGGATACATTAGTTGGACGACGAGCGGTATTAACGACTTCTCCCCAGCGTCCAAAAGCCATGCGATTTATGATTGGGGATGACAGCCAAATTGAACTGACATGATCTACTGGATAACGGTTAATTATTACTCAACTGCATTAATTGAGCGATTAATTAACTCAATTCCAGTTCATTCTGAAATCAATTATCGAGTTATCATCGTTAATAATTCCCCGGATGATAGCTCGATACATTCTCTGAAAAACGAATCAATTGTTATTTTAGATTCCCCGGAAAATATCGGTTTTGGTCGGGGTTGTAATTTGGGTTTAGATTGGGTTTATCAACACAATCCTCGGGGAATTGTATGGTTAATTAATCCCGATGCTTATTTATTAGAAGATAGTCTGACACGAGTTATTGAGTTTTTTAAAACCTATCCCGAGATTTCGATTTTAGGAACTCTTGTGGATGAAACAACCGGAAAATTAGGGTTTGGGGGTGGAGAATTTAACGAGAAAACTGGGCGAATTATTGCGTTAGATTTTATTCCCAAAAATCCCGATTCTAGCTTACCTTATCTTACCACGAAATGGGTGACGGGATGCAGTTTATTAATTAATCTTCAACGATTTTCTGAATGTCCTCAGTTTGACCCCGATTATTTTTTATATTACGAAGATTTTGACTTTTGTTTGCGGTATGGAAAACGGGGACATTCGGTGGTGATGTCTACCGAAATTCGGGTGATTCATCAATCCTCATCCATTACCAACCAAAATCAACCGTTAAAAATTCAGCAGAGTATTTATAGTTATCTTCTCAGCTTAGAAAAACACAGTAATATTTGGGTGTTGGGATATCGTCTGTTGAGAATTAGTCTGGTTTCTGGTCTTTCCTTGTTAATTTATCCCCAAGTTTCCCGTCATAAACTTAGAGGAGTTTGGCTTTATTGTCAAAAGAGATTACACCCTGGAAAAATCATCTCCAATAAATCGAGAAAAACCAATTAAAGGTTAGTCCTAATCGAGCAATTTTTGATTGTCTAAAGGTAATATAATCTCAAATTCCGTTCCTTCTCCCGGTGTAGAATTTAAAATGAGTTTACCCCCGTGTTTTTCAACGATAATTTGATAACTAATCGCCAATCCTAACCCGGTTCCCTTTCCAATGGGTTTGGTTGTAAAGAAATTATCAAATATTTTGGCTTTTATTTCGGGTGGAATTCCCAACGCATTATCGATAATTTTAATCGAAAGATAATCTTTTGTTCTCTCGAACAAATTAATTGGAAAATTTAATTCCTCCTTTGACAAACGATTATAAAACTTAAAATGCTGATCGGATAACGGTTTAATTTGAGTGCGAATTTCGATTTGGGGTAACTCATTCCAATCGGTTTTCATCCGCTCTTCTAACGCATCAATACCGTTGACAATTAAGTTCATAAACACTTGGCTGAGTTGTCCCGGATAACAAGGAATTGGCGGTAAATCAGCATAATTTTTAACCACTTCAATTCCCGCCAACTTCAGACGATTTTTTAAAATCAGTAACGTACTATCCAAACACTCGTGAATATCCGTTTCTTGCTTAGAAGAATCATCCATATAGGAGAAACTTCTGAGACTGCTGACAAGCTGATTCATCCGTTCCGATGAGACTTGAATACTTTTGATTAAATCGGGAAAATCTTGTTTGACAAATTCTAAATCAAAGTGTTCTTTTAACCGTTCTATTTCCTTTCCTGAATTCGGAAACTTTTGTTCGTAAGCATCTAAAACCGTTAAAACTGCGTCATAACTTTCTTGAATAAACCTAGCATTTCCCGAAATACAATTGAGGGGATTTCTCAATTCGTGAGCGAGTCCAGCAACCATCTGACCTAATAACACTAACTTCTCGGTTTGAATTAACTGTGCTTGGGTTTTTTCGTGGAGTAACTGAGTCGCGAGTTGGTGGAGATAAGACTGAGCGAGTAATAATTGTTGGGTGTCGAGGACTTGATATTCTTCTGGAAATAGACGAACAACTATCGGTTCATACAGCTTCTCGGGATCTCTTTGTACCGCTCGGTTTGCTGCTTCTAAAATGGGTGTATTACCGGATAAAATGAGCATTTGATCGGTAACAAAACGATGAAGTAACCGGATACAACGGTTTAAAAATAGTTCTCGTCCGTAGGGACGACTCAGCATTTTTAAAAATCGGCGCTGAGAAATCATTCCCACAAACTTTCCCCGATCTGTTAAAATAACTCCAGGAATAAAAGGATGGGTTTCAAAAATGCGAGTCAGAGCAATTCCGGGTTCTTCTATATCGACTTGAAAGCTGTAAAGCGGTAAATCTTGAACCGTTGATTCTAAATGAATATCCTGAGTTAAAAAAACTGAGGAAGAACTTGAAAATAAAGATTCCGACATCATAACCATAATTAATAAGAATTGCTAGGTGAGTAATTGAAAAATCGATCCGCCAAACTCATACTTATTTCAGCAGAAAATATTTTCATATTTTCCGATAAAACTTAACTTTTAAGTTAAGGATATATTCCTTAAACCAAGTCGATACAACCTTTCTATAACTGTATTCAATTAAGCCCCCAAGATAGTAATTTTTTATATAATTTTAAGACGATCAATGATTCCCTGAGATTTCTCGTAATCCCTTTAAATAGCTGTCAGTCCGATCGCCTTAACACGGGTTTATCCTCCTAACCGAGAAGATCAACCCTTTGTAGCATCTGTTAATTATCCACCCCGAGATACTACCCCGACCGAGATTCACCAATAAGATTTTAACTCATAAAGTTGTCTTGTTGCCCGAATTTGATAGATTTATGTTCTTCAGTTTAACGAAAAAATACCCCAACTTAGGTTAAGACCAGGTTATATTTTGGCGGTGAGAGACCCTGTTCTCTCTCATTTTAAGAAGAATTTACATTTTCAGAAATTTCTCGGATGACTGCTGTTACCAAACTTGGCGATCGCATCCGAATAATTACCTAGATGATTGCTAAATATTTTTTAATTTTCAGATCGCCAATCATCAATATTACTCGGTAGATATCAAAATTCATTTTGTGTTATCATCAATCTCAGAGAAACAATAATTCCACCTCAATTCTTTTCGAGCTTCACTTTACAGTCAGTTTAATCTCAGTTTTTTTGAAAAGAAAAAACTGATCACCCCGGAGAGTATCTTTAATCGAAAAGAGGAGCTTTGGACATGGGTTATGTTCACGAAATTAAATTTTTTCCAGACAAAAAGTCTCAAAAATTAATGGTCGCACTCTTTGATGTACCCCCGTTATTCTGTTCGGAATTTTGGTTAAAAAACGTAGAAGCAAGTCAATACAAGCTAGACTCCCTTCCGAAGGGGTTGAAACTCGAAAAAAAATATTCAGTTAAACAGTTTGGAATTCAACCCTTTTTGGATTCCCACCAACCGGATTTAAGTTTAATTTGCCTTGAAAACCGAATTGACGAAGTTGATGAAATCGTTCGTTTATTCAAAGAAAAAGTTGATTATAACAGTCCCAACGCCGGATTATTAATCTCTCAGCGAGACGCAGTTTCCCACTTTTATATTACCATTTCCGATACCCACTGTTTCAACTTTGGAGGCGACGGCTTTGCAATCTTTCCCATTCCCCCAAACTCAGAAACCGTTTCCAAGGTAAAACTTTTAAAGCGTCAACAAGTCTTAGATCGATGCCTAATTGCCTACGAACTTTTTAAAGATTGGAACTATGGACTGTTAGGCTGGAACTGCGAACATTTTTCTAGATTGGTGACAACAGGTATAGCCGTTAGCTATCAAATAAAACAGTCACCTTTAGCCTGGTTAAATCAAAACGGTTATCATCCCTTAGCCGAAAAAATGATGAACGAAGCCTTCAGAAATCACTCTTAGACTCAAAAACCAAAACCCCGGTTTCTTCGACTCAAAACCCCGGTTTCTACAACTCAAAACCCCGCTTTCTCAAAGAAACTGGGGTTTTTAGCTTGATTGACTGTAAACTGGTCACTCTAAACACTGGTGACTGGTGACTGGTGACTGGTGACTGTAAAACTGGTGACTGGTGACTGTAAAACTGGTGACTGTAAAACTGTTGATGGATGCCTCCGATCCTGATAGTCTAAGGAGGACGATGATTCATGGCTAAAAGTGACATCGGGTTAAGCCGTCTTCTGCACGAACAGTTGTGAATCGCGATCTACTCAACAACAGCAGGCACATGGTAGAACCCCAGTCGAAACATCCCATAGAAGAGAAGACGACTCTAGTTGGCAAAGCCTTTCACTCCCTAACTCGTCCTAATTTCTCGTCTCCCCTAGACAAAACCCAATCACCCATTCCCCCCGAAAGGCAAAAAACGATAATATTAGTGGGAATCACCCTGCTGGCGAGTCTAGCCGTACTCAGTACCCTGATCGCCATCAGCATCAGTCGAGAAAACCATCGACTCAGCGATCGCCTCCAAACCGAAAAATCCCGCCAACAACAACCCTCAGAAATTGAGAAAAAACAGCGCCTACAACAGAAAACCCTAAACACCCGCCAATGTCCCGAATGCGATCTCAGCGGCGCCAACCTGCGAGACGCCAACCTGCGAGACGCCTACCTGTGGAAAGCCAACCTTTCCAACGCCGATCTCTCCGATGCTTACCTGGAAAACGCCGATCTGCGGGGAGTCAAACTCGAAGGTGCCGACTTGGGTTATGCGATGCTCAAAGGAGCCAACTTGGGTTATGCTAACTTTGTTCGTGCTAGAATTGCCAATACCGATCTCAGCAATGCCAACCTCTGGCAAGCCAACCTCAGAGAAGCCCATCTGGTCGATGCCAATTTACAACAGGCCGATCTGCGGGGTGCTAAACTCGAAGGTGCTAATCTGCGATCGGCGTCGCTGGTTCAAGCCAATCTCGAATCTGCCGTGTTGTTGGGTGCTAACTTAGAAGAAGCCAACTTTCATCAGGCTTCACTCAAAGGCGCTAATCTTGCGAAAACTCAAATGACCCGCGCCGATCTCGGTTATGCTAACCTGCAAAAAGCAACATTGGGCGATGCTCAACTCAGTGAAGCCAACTTAGAAAGCGCAGACCTAACCGAAGCTAAACTCTGGGTTGCCAAACTGGAAAACGCCAACCTGAGTAACGCCATTTTAGAAAAAGCCAAACTGGGATTTGCCAAACTCAAAGGTGCCAATTTAGAGAATGCCAATTTAACCGATGCTATCCTCGAAGGCGTTATCCTAGAAGATGCCAACCTCGAAGATGCCAACCTCGAAGGCGCGAAATTAGAACGGGCTAACCTTCTGGGCGCTTATCTTAAAGATGCTAACCTCAAAGAAGCCAATCTGCAAGGGGCCGATCTGCGGGGGGCGAACCTGCAAGAAGCGAATCTCAGAAATGCTTACCTACAAGGGGCGAATTTGCGGGGGGCGAACCTCAAAGGCGCCAGTCTGCGGGGGGCGAATTTGCGAGATGTGGATCTGACCGGGGCGATTTTACCCAACGGGAAAGTTTTTTCCAAATAAAGTCAAGTGAATCTGTCAATCAATCTTCATACTTATTCACAAAAATGTGTTGATTTGTATCGGGGGAATTTAAGGGATTCAACAGGTGCAATAATAATGAACTTGATCGGATGATGATGTTCATACAAAAAACCGAACAATTGACCCAGTTTTTTTCACCCCAGAATTGGCATTTTAAACGAATTTTTTTCAGATCTTATGAGTAACTCCTCTCGCTTAAATCTAGTTCAACGTCCCCGTCGAATTCGTCGCACTGAAGCCCTGCGACGCATGACTTGTGAAACCCAACTCACGGTTAATGACTTAATTTATCCCCTGTTTGTGATGGAAGGGGAAAATAGTAAAGTCGAAGTTCCTTCGATGCCCGGTAGCTACCGTTATACGTTAGATTTGTTGCTCAAAGAAGTTACAGAAGCCCACAGTTTGGGTATTCCCGCGATCGCATTATTTCCCCTGGTTGCCGAAGACAAAAAAGATAACGCCGGCACCGAAAGTTATAATCCCGAGGGACTGATTCAACGCACCGTGCGGGCAATCAAACAAGAAGTTCCCGATATTATGATTGTAACTGATGTTGCCCTCGATCCGTTTTCGACTAAAGGTCACGATGGCATTGTCAGCGACGAAGGGGAAATTCTCAACGATGAAACCGTCGAAGTGTTGGTGAAACAGGCGGTTTCTCAAGCGGAAGCGGGTGCAGATATTGTCGCGCCTTCCGATATGATGGATGGTCGGATCGGGGCAATTCGCGAGGGTTTGGATGAAGCGGGATATACCAATGTTAGTATCTTAGCTTATTCTGCTAAATATGCTTCTGCCTATTACGGTCCGTTCCGAGATGCCTTAGATTCGGCGCCGAAATTTGGGGATAAAAAGACCTATCAAATGAACCCCGCCAACGCCCGGGAAGCCTTAACCGAAGTAGAATTAGATATCGCAGAAGGGGCGGATATGGTGATGGTTAAACCCGCACTGGCTTATTTAGATATTATTCAGTTAGTGCGTTCTACAACTAACCTCCCCGTTGCGGCTTATAACGTGAGTGGAGAATATGCCATGATTAAAGCCGCAGGACAAAAGGGTTGGATTGACGAGAAAAAAGTCATGCTCGAAACCCTAACCAGCATGAAACGAGCGGGAGCCGATATCATTTTAACTTATTTTGCCAAAGAAGTTGCTTTAATTTTGCATTAAACGGTCAGGTTCAGCGCAAGATTTTCAACATCAAGTCTTAGATATTGGGCGGGGTAATTCCTAATTCGACTCAGCTTAGACTCCCTTTCCCTACTAAAATTTAGTCACTTTTGAGCCAGAGATTTTTTCTTTGGCTCCTCGTTTTTTATGAAGAATTAATAAATTTGATAAAGCATTTGTTATAAATTGGTCAAAATTTCGTAGAAATTGATCGAGATCAAAAAAAATGATAAGATTTAAAGTATAAAAATCCACACAGCTTTAGATAAATCCTACTTCAAACCCAACTCATATAAAGAAAAAAACTATAAATGCCACATCAAGAATACTTTCTTCATCAAATCACAAACCGAATTCGACAATCCTTAGAACTGTCGGAAATTCTCAATGCGGCAGTGGAAGAAATTCGTTTATTCTTAAAAGTAGATCGGGTCAAAATTTACCGATTTGATTCCGATGGGAGTGGGGAAGTCATTGCCGAGTCTCTAGAAGAAGATACACTTCCTTCGCTGTTAAACTTGAAGTTTCCAGCAACAGATATCCCCAACCGCGATCGCCAACTGTTTATCAAAGCCAGACAACGAGTAATCGTAGATGTCGCCGCCGGGCGCCGAATCACCACCCGCCTCGACTGTCAAAAAACCGGAGAACAACTCTCCGAGGTAGACATCCGCTACGCACCGATCGATCCTTGCCACGTACAATATCTCACCGCAATGGGCGTGCAAGCCTCACTGGTGACTCCGATTTTACACGGTAAACACCTGTGGGGTTTATTAGCCGTTCATCATCGAACACCCCGACCCTACAGCGAAGGAGAACTGCAAATCATTCAACTAATCGTCGATCAAGTCTCGATCGCCATCTCCCAGTCCGACCTGTTGACACGCGCCCGAGAACAGGCCCGCTACGAAGCGATCGTCAATCAAGTCAGCCAACTGCTGCACTGTCCGCTATCGGTCAACGAAATTCGCCAGCGCGTTCTAGAACAGGCTGTAACCGCCCTCAACGGTTCCGGAGGTCGATTGTACATCATCGCCGAACCGACCGGCATCTCCGCCCAACTGTACACCACAGGAGTACAACCCCGCCAACCCTTCCTCGAAGAAATCCCCCTGTGGAAAAACCTGATAGAGGGAATGGGAAAAAGCGATCAAAAACAGTACAAAATAGACTCTATAGAGCAATGGCAACGCTACAATCAAAAACTCCTCCATTCCCAGTCAGCCGCTTGGAACATCTCAGAACAAAGCCATCGCGTCATCACCTTAAACCAATTGCAAGCCGATCCCTGTCTGGCCCCCTTAGCGACAGCTTTTGAAGGAACCCCCATTCGTTCGATCGCGCTAATTCCCCTCCAGTTTCACTCCTCCCAAGTGGGCTGTCTGACCATCTTTCGCAACGGCTACAACAGCGAAATCTACTGGGCGGGCCGTAACACCTCAGACGAACGCAACAAAATGCCCCGGGCCTCCTTTGAAGCGTGGCGAGAACAAAAATTCGATCAAGCGCCGAGTTGGAGTCCCGAAGAATTAAAACTCGCCAAAGCCATCGGCGTACACCTCTACATGGCGATCGCTCAAAAACGAGTCGAGTCCATTATCCGCTATCAAGCCTCCCACGACGCCCTAACTCGCCTCCCCAACCGCCTGCTGTTTGACGAACAACTCGCCCTGGCTTTAGCCAACAGCAAACAGCACCCGGAAATTTTAGGGGTTGCCTTTTTAGATCTCGATCGCTTTAAAGTCGTTAACGATACCCTCGGTCACGCCACCGGCGATCGCCTGTTGCAGCAAGTCGCCACCCGCCTGAAACAATGTCTGCGAAACTGCGACACCATCGCCCGTTGGGGCGGAGATGAATTTACCCTGCTGTTTCCCCACCTCACCTCGGAGGAAGAAATCAGCAAAATTGCTCAAAAAATACTCGATAAACTCAGCATTCCCTTCGCGATCGACAACCAAGAACTCTATGTTACCGCCAGTCTGGGAATTGCCCTGTGTCCCTACGATGCCGAAGACGCCCAAACCCTACTCAAACACGCCGATGCTGCCATGTATCGCGCCAAACAACAAGGTCGCAACGCCTATCAACTGTTTGCGGCAGAAATGCACCACCAAGCCGTCAACCAACTCACCCTAGAAGGAGACTTGCGACGTGCCTTGGCCCGAGAAGAATTTGTACTGTATTATCAACCGCAAGTGGAGATCGCCACAGGTCGGATCGTCGGTTTAGAAGCGTTAATTCGCTGGCAACATCCCCAACTCGGCTTTGTTTCTCCCGGGGAGTTTATCCCCCTGGCCGAAGAAATTGGCTTAATTTCTCCCATCGGACAGTGGGTCTTACAAACCGCTTGCATTCAACACCAAGCTTGGCGGACTGAAGGTTTCCCTCCCCTGCGAGTTGCGGTTAATTTATCGGCCCGACAATTTCATCAGTCTCACCTGACCAAAATTATTCTCCAAACCCTCGAAGCCACCGAAATCGATCCTCAATACCTGGAATTAGAAATTACTGAAACTGCGGCGATGCAGGATGTTGACTTTACCATTACCATTTTACGACAATTGCGAGAAATGGGTTTACATATCACCATCGATGATTTTGGTACCGGTTACTCCTCTCTCAACGTCCTCAAGCATTTTCCCCTCAACACCCTGAAAATTGACCGTTCTTTTGTTAAAGATATCGTCGAGAATTCTCACGATGCGGCGATCGCGCAAACCATTGTCGCCCTTGGTCAAGGACTAAAAATGCAAGTTCTCGCAGAAGGGGTAGAAACCTCCCAACAATTATCTTTTTTACATTCGATGCACTGCGATCTCGCCCAAGGTTATTATTTCTGTCCTCCGGTTCCCGCCACCGAAATCGGCAAACTGCTTCGCCAATCATACCTCAGTGTAAACCTAAATCCTCCCCTGTGTTCCTAAACTCTATTGGTTTGGAGTGCATCTTTTTTTTGACAGTTCGTTCAATTTTCTACAATCGCCGATCGCCCTTTCAGTTAGACTGGTAATAGATGAGGTCTATTTATTGCCGATCATGTCATCAACTGCAACACCCCTACCCCCATCGCTCGATCGCATCGTGCAACGGTTCAAACGCGCATCCTCAAATAAATTGCGCTACGAACAACTGATCGCCCTGGCTCAGAAGTTGCCCGAATTTCCGACCGATGCTAAAATCTCAGACAATAAAGTTCCCGGTTGTGTGTCTCAAGTGTATGTAATTGCCGATTTGGATGAAAACGGTAAAGTGCAGTTTCAAGGCGATTCTGACTCTCAATTAACCAAAGGATTAGTTGCCCTATTAATTCGCGGTTTAAACGGACTTTCTAGCGCAGAAATCGAAAAAATTACCCCCGACTTTATCGAAGAAACCGGCTTACAAGCAAGCCTGACTCCCTCCCGTTCTAACGGATTTTATAACATCTTTAAAACCATGCAGCAAAAAGCGATCGCCACTCAAAGCTAATTCCTGTTTATTCCTCATGTTTATTCCTCATTCCTCCCCGGGCTGCCCTTGTTGAACGAAAGATGATTAATCAAGATTATTTGTGGATAGAAACCCTAAAATTTAACGACCAAGGATTAATTCCCGCCATTGCCCAAGACTATCACGATAATACCGTTTTAATGATGGCTTGGATGAACCGCGACGCCCTAAAAAAAACCCTCGAAACCGGGGAAGTTCACTACTGGAGTCGTTCCCGATCCGAACTTTGGCACAAAGGCGCCACATCCGGGCATATTCAAAACGTTAAAGAACTCTACTATGATTGTGATGCAGATGTATTGTTAATTAAAATTGAGCAAGTCGGAGATATCGCCTGTCATACCGGAGTTAGAAGCTGTTTTTTTAACTCTGTTCCCCTCAAAAATAATTCCAGATAACTCGGGGCGAATGGCAATGCACCCTCAAAAAAATTAGACAACAAAACCAAAGTCAAAAATTCAAAGTCAAAATTCAAAGTTCAAAGTTCGGTGTAAAGGGGCAGGTTTATGTCAGTTATGTATGAGAAAATATAGCTTCTAAAACACTCTTGCCTCTTGCTAGCTTGCCTCTTGCCTCTTGCCTCTTGCCTCTTGCCTCTTGCCTCTTGCTAGCTTGCTAGCTTGCCTATTCCCTGTTCCCTGTTCCCTATTGCCTGAAAAGAATGACCCTTAAAATTTATAACACCCAAACCCGCACGAAAGAAACCTTTACCCCCCTAGAACCCCAACAAGTTAAAATGTATTGCTGTGGGGTAACAGTGTATGACTATTGCCATCTCGGTCACGCCCGTTCATATATATTTTGGGATGTGGTACGCCGTTATTTAGAATGGTTGGGATATACCGTTAAATACGTTCAAAACTTTACCGATATCGACGATAAAATTCTCAACCGGGCGAAAACAGAAAACTCCTCAATGCAAGCCGTATCCGAACGGTTTATCGAAGCCTATTTTGAAGATCTGCGTCGTTTAAACGTTCGAGATGCTGATGCTTATCCTCGCGCCACCGATAATATATCCGAAATCTATCAACTCATCCAACAACTCGAGAAAAAAGGCTACGCCTACGCCAGCAAAGGCGATGTATTCTACAGTGTCGAAAAATTTCCCGAATACGGTAAACTCTCCGGACGCAAACAAGAACAACTGCAAGCAGGCGCCAGTGGACGGGTTTCCGGTGCCGAAGGCGAAAAGAAACATCCTTCTGACTTTGCTTTGTGGAAAGCCGCAAAACCGGGAGAACCGGCTTGGGAGTCCCCCTGGGGTGAAGGACGTCCGGGTTGGCATATCGAATGTTCGGCGATGGTGCGGCGACTTCTGGGTGCTACTATTGATATTCACGGGGGAGGCGGAGATCTGGTTTTCCCCCACCACGAAAATGAAATTGCCCAGTCGGAAGCGGCTAACTGCGAACCTTTAGCCCGTTACTGGATGCACAATGGGTTTGTTACCGTTGGCGGCGAAAAGATGTCAAAGTCTTTGGGGAATTTTACCACGATTCGCCAATTGCTGGAAACGGTCGATCCGATGGTGATTCGCCTGTTTGTGTTGCAAGCTCATTATCGCAAACCTCTAGATTTTACTTCGGACGCGATCGCCGGAGCTGATAATGGTTGGAATACGTTAAAAGAGGGGTTGCTGTTCAAATCTCAATTTGGGGAAAAATTGGGGTGGAAAGGGGATGATAAAAAGTCTCTGTCTCTGCTTTGTGAGGCTGTTGAACGCTTCCAAACGGCGATGGATGACGATTTTAACACCCCAGGAGGTTTGGCGGTTCTGTTTGAACTCGCGAAGGAGTTACGCAAGGAGGGGAATGTTTTAACTCACGAAGGCAAGACCGAAACTCCTTTAGAACAAATACAGCAAACTTGGTGGACTTTGGTCAAACTCGCTTCGGTGTTGGGGTTGGAAGTTCAACCCGACGACGAGGAAAGTTCTACAGATACAACCTCGCGCTTTAGCGATCAGGAGATCGAAGCTTTGGTTCAACAGCGTTTGGTTGCCCGCAAAGCTAAAAATTACGCCGAGGGCGATAAAATTCGCGACCGCTTACAAGAAGCGGGTATTACTTTAATCGATCGCCCCGGTGGGGAAACTGTTTGGCATCGATAAGTTACCTCTGTACGGGCGGGTTCTGTAATCGGCGTTTGTTGCCCACAAAATAACTGACATCAAACCGCCCCGCTTTTGTGTTGAATAAAAAGTCAAGCGTAAGGGCGAGTTGCCCCCACTACCTTTACTCTCATCCTACCCCAAATCCCCCCAATTGTCAATATCTTTGACGGCGCCGGGACCAAAGAAGTTAGAAGTCGTGAGGTCGTGAGGTCAGAAGTCGTGAGGTCGTGAGGTCAGTGAACAGTGAACAGTGAACAGTGACCAGTATCATGCTATTGACTGGTAACTGATAACTGTAAATTGTAAACTGCCTTACCCCTTACCCCTTACCCCTTACCCTTTACCCTTTACCCTATTCACTGGTGACGGGTGACTGGTGAGGTGTAAATTGCCTATTGCCTTTAAAAAGTAACTTTTGTTACAGATTTTAAATTCTGTATTCTTAGCTACAAAAAATCGATAAACTAAAAGGGTAGAGAAATAATTATAGGAAAGCAATTTAAGGATGAATACTCAAGAAAAGTTCAAATTTTATCGGATAGAATCTGAGACGAACAGCGATCGCGTGACTCTGGTGGTGGTCATCTTGTTAACTTCTTTGTCGATGGGATTACTACCGATCGCAATGCTACCGATGTCGGTGATTTCTTCAGATTTCATACCCCACGAAGGCAGTTTGTGGAAAAACTAAAGATAAATAATTTGTTAAATTATCCAGGGGGCGGTGTCGGGTGTAAAAAAAGACTTTGCCTCAGCAAAAGGTGAGTTTGCTAAGTTGGCAGCCAGGAGTTAGGGGAAAGTCCGACTCAAGACCCCCCAACAAGATTAAGCAATAATCAACGCTAAAACAATCGACTCGGCGATCGCGAAACAGTCAAAACCAGCATTTAATGGTATCATAGGTAACTGTTACAATCGTCAATCTGAGAAATAATCAGGATATCAAAAATTAAAATAGAGTAAAACCCGTCTAAAAACAGATCAGAAGTGGACGGGAAATATGTAAAAATAGCATCGAATTCTTATTTTAGAACAGCAGAGGTATTAAATATGCAGACGAGATATGAATCCTCCTCGAATCCGACCGAATCTCAACACTCAACTCACTTACCGACCGTCAAATCAATCGCGACATCAGAACTGTCACCGGCTGTTAAAACCTCCTCATTGGTGGGGTTAGTTGTCATCCTGTTTGCAACATTGATGGGTTCTTTGGTGGTGAGTCCTTCACCGGAAACCATCGCCGAGAGTGAGGAGACAGAATCAGTAACAACTAGCGCAACCGAAGAAACCAGTCCGATTGTTGTAGAATCTGTAGAGACTGAGACTCCCACAACCATCACCCCAGTAGCCCCCGAGACGGATATTGCAGCAACAACAACCCCGACAACGACAGACACAGAGTCGGCTGTTGTGACCCCGGACTCGGAAGTTGATCTCACCTTACCGAATGGGACTCAAGCGACAACAGATTCAACCGCTTCTACCCTAACCCCAGAAATAGATACAGAAGCGACGACAACAATAACTCCAGAAACCGAAACCGAAATAGAAACAACCCCACCGACAGCGGATGAAACGGTTTCTACCCCGGACACCTCAACCCCGGGTGCCTCGGGACTACCGTCCGTCACTTCTTCACCGAGTGTGGAAGCGACTCAACCGACGGTAGAGACTGACGCCGCAGCCATCCCAGAAAGCCAACCGGACACCCTTAACCCCGCAGGGGAAGCCGCAGACAGCGAAATCGCCGCATCTAGCCCAGAAACGGCGACAGAAGCAGCAACCCCGGTGGCGGCGACCTCGGAGGTCGATACAACCGAATTAAGCCAGAGTCTTTATAATCAAATTGACTCGACCTGGACATCTCCGGTGGATGGAGAGTCGGTTTATGTGGTCAAACTCAATAGCGAGGGTGATATTATTGGATACGAAGCTAAATCTCAAGTGGCAAAAAATAACCTTGAGAATACACCCCTTCCCGAGTTGGTGAACTCTGACGCCGCCTCGACTGAAGCCGCTGCCCAATTTGAAGTGGTATTTTCGACTTCTGGAATATTAGAAGTAAAGTCTCCTCAATAGTTTTTGAGAAGATTTCCCCCAATAAAAACCAACTGGGGCGGGCGGGTTTATAGAATTTTTGTCTAGAGGAGAAGATCAATTTACTCCGAACCCGCCCCTTTTACACCTCACCAGTCACCCGTCACCAGTGAATAGGGTAAAGGGTAAAGGGTAAGGGGTAAGGGGTAAGGGGTAAGGCAGTTTACAATTTACAGTTATCAGTTACCAGTCAATAGCATGATACTGGTCACTGTTCACTGTTCACTGTTCACTGACTCCTGACCTCACGACCTCACGAGTTCTAACTTCTTTGGTCCCGGCGTCATCAAAGATATTGACAATTGGGGGTATTTTGGGTAAGATAGAAGAGAACTTGTCAGGGCTAACTCGTGTTTACGCTTGACTTATTCATCAACCAAACGAGAGAGTTGACTGTTACTAGAAGCGCCTGTTGCCTGTCTTGGTGGTGTTAATGATAGCGACTGGTATAATTAATTTGATCGCTTAACTGTCGCAAAGTTTGGGCTAATTCTAAGTCTTTATTGCGTAATTGAGCAATTTTTTCGCAGGCATACATGACAGTCGTGTGGTCTTTTCCGCCAAATAATTCGCCAATTTTGGGCAAACTTAAATCGGTATGTTGTCGCATCAAATACATCGCCACCTGACGAGCCAAACTAATTTCTCGGCGTCTGGAACTCCCTTTTAAATCCTCAACCGAAACTTTAAACGTTTCAGCAACAATTTGAATCACCGCTTCCGGGGAAGATTCTTCAGGATGTTCGGCCGGACTGAGAACAGGGGCAATATTTTCAACCGTCATCGGTACACCGGAAATCGAAGTATAAGCGATCGCCCGAATTAAAGCCCCTTCAAGTTCGCGAATATTAGAAGTGTAGCGAGTAGCAATATATTCAACCACGCCCTCAGAAAGACGAACATTTTCATATTCAGCTTTTTTCTGCAAAATAGCCATGCGAGTTTCCAAGTCAGGCGGTTGAATATCGGCAACCAACCCCATCGAAAAACGAGAACACAAGCGTTCTTGTAAACGGGGAATTTGATTGGGGGGACGGTCAGCGGCGAGAACCACCTGTTTTCCGGCTTCATGCAGAGTATTAAACGTGTGGAAAAACTCCTCTTGAGTGTACTCTTTCCCCTCAATAAACTGAATATCATCAACCAATAAAACATCAGCCGCCCGATAATGATCGCGGAAACTTTGCATACTATCTTTGCGAATAGCCGCAATTAAATCATTGGTAAACTTTTCAGTCGAAACATAAAAAACCTTGGCATCGGGATTAATTTCAATCCGATAATGTCCGATAGCTTGCATCAAATGAGTCTTTCCCAACCCCACACCCCCGCACAAAAATAACGGGTTAAACTCTCGTCCGGGAGACTCCGCCACCGCCAAAGCCGCAGCGTGAGCCAAACGACTATTCGCCCCGACCACAAACCGAGAAAACACATACTTAGAATTGAGGTTAGCCGGTTTGAGGCGTTGAGTCGAGGGAGACTCCGCCCCATGAGCCGACTGTCCAATTAACTGAGATTCTCCGCGATCGATCCTCGTCTCGACATCAGTGATCACACAAATTTCCACCGGGTAGCCTAAAATTTCCTGAACCGCCTCGCCGATGATTTCCTTGTAATGTTTTTGCAACCAATTGCGAGCAAAAGGGTTGGGCGTGCGAATCACCAAACAATGATTATCCAGCCTTTCGGGGTTGGCCGTTTTGATCCAAGTGTCGAACGTCGGCCCGCCCAGTTGGACCTGGAGACGGTCTAAGACTTGATGCCATAAACTTTCAAGGGAAATTTCCACTGCTGACTTCCGATTTTAATAGAGTTGAGACACTTTGGGACGATAGACCCGGACACAGCCTGACATTCGAGCCTACAAAACATACCAGTTTAATCGATTCACCGACAGCAGGCTTAGATTAAAAGTTTAACGAATCGTTCACCCACTCTCGTCAGCCTCAAGATCAAAAGTAGAGAAGAACTGCGTGCTTTGATCGGTGATAATGTTACAGTTGAGAGAAGGAATTGAACAACTAATCCTTTAACATGGCTCAAAGGCTTTAAGTTCGGGAAAACCCGACACCTGTACCAATCCTATTAGTCAACCGGACAATCTGGCGATGAGTGGCACAACAGAAAAAGTTTTTTGGAAGCAACCGATAATCTATCTTATGCTTCTGCTTACCGGAGCGGGAGGCGCTTTACTCGGCGAACACTGGATAGAAAAACAAACGACAGTCTCCTCACCACAGAGGTCGGTCGAGGCGAACCCCGAAGTTCTCCCGACCCCAGAACCCAAAAAAGATGACTCCGTTGGGAATTCACCGTCTTGGTTTGCTCAAAAACCTTCCCTTCCCCTCCCCAAAACCGCCAACGCTAATTTTATTGTTTCTGCGGTGGAACAGGTCGGACCTGCGGTTGTCCGAATTAACGCTTCAAGACGGATCGGACGCCGGGGATTAGATCGCTTTGATGAGCCATTTCCCGAAGAGTTTTTTGGATTTGGAGGGCCGCGCAGTCTTCCCGATGAACCTCCCACCGAGCAAGGCACCGGCTCGGGATTTATTATTAGCCCAGAAGGTCATATTTTGACCAATAGCCATGTGGTTGAGGATACGGATACGGTTCAGGTCGTTCTCAAGGATGGTCGCCTGTTTGAAGGCCGGGTTTTGGGGACTGATTCGGTGACGGATGTCGCCGTGATTAAAATTGATGCCAATAATTTACCCAGCGTTCCCATCGGGGATTCCGAACAGCTTGCCCCCGGTGAATGGGCGATCGCCATCGGTAATCCTTTGGGTTTGGATAACTCGGTGACGGTGGGAATTATCAGCGCTACGGGTCGCTCGAGTACCGATGTCGGGGTTCCCGATAAGCGAATTGGTTTTATTCAAACTGACGCCGCCATTAACCCCGGAAATTCGGGTGGGCCGCTGCTGAACGCCCAGGGGGAAGTGGTGGGGATGAATACGGCGATTATTAGCGGCGCCCAAGGTTTGGGGTTTGCGATTCCGATTAATAAAGCTCAAGAAATCGCCCAACAGTTGATCGCCACCGGTCGCGCCGAACACGCCTATTTGGGTATTGAGATGGTGACGCTTTCTCCGGAGGTCAAACGCCAGCTTAACCCCGAGTTATCATCTCCGATTTCTACCGATAATGGGGTTTTGGTGGTGAATGTGGTTCCGGGTTCTCCGGCTGAACAGTCGGGACTGCAACCGGGGGATGTGATTCAAAAAATTGATAATAAATCGGTTCGCAAGTCGGAAACGGTTCAACAAATCGTTCAAAATAAAACCGTCGGCAGTTCCCTAGAGGTGGAAGTCAACCGCAACGGCGAAAATGTCACGTTGGATGTGATGACCGGAAATTTACCTCCCCAAATGTAAACCGGGTGTCGGGAGACAGGTAGGGGCGCGCCGAGCGCAATTATTGATCATATCCCGCAGACAACCGATATAAACCCGCCCCGGTGTCGGGGAAAAACTGATCGCGGGTTGGGGCGGGTTTATTTAAGTTATTTCTGGGTAAGATAAATTTAGTCGGAACCCGCCCCTACAACACTCTTGCATGGTTGCCTGTTGCATGGTTGCATGGTTGCCTATTTTGCATGATTGCCTTTTATGACTAACATTTTACAAGTTGCTCAAGTTGGAAATCCTATCTTGGGTCGTCAGGCTGAACCGATTACCGATATTGGCGCGCGGCGCATTCAAACTCTGATTGATGATTTAATCGCCACCGCTTTCAAAACCAACGGGGTCGGAATTGCCGCCCCCCAAGTGTCTCAAAGCGATCGCCTGTTTATCGTGGCTTCTCGTCCCAACCGTCGCTATCCCAAAGCGCCGAAGATGGCACCGACTGCGATGATCAACCCGAAAATCATCAGTCACTCTAGCCAACAGGAAAAGGGCTGGGAAGGCTGTCTGAGTGTTCCGGGCGTGCGGGGGTTTGTTCCCCGTTATCAAACGGTTGAAGTCGAATACAGCGATCGCTACGGCGAACTTCAGCGACAGCAACTCAGCGATTTTGTGGCTCGGATTTTTCAGCATGAATACGACCATCTCGAAGGGATTGTTTTTTTAGATCGGGTCGAAAGCGATGAAGATTTAGTGACCGAAGCCGAATATCAGGCGTTATATTGTCGTTAAGTGTTGTTTCGATAGATTAAGAGAATCCAACGATTAATAATAGTTTGCTCTGTTGTCGATAAACTAAAAGAGAATCCGGTAAATTCAGTTGAAGATTTGATTTTCATCGGATTTTAGACCGATTAAACTCGGTCAATGGGCGATTTGTACTCAAGTCGAATTACTCATTTTTTGTCGAAGGTCAAGCCAATCATTTCTCGGGCCTATCTAGAGTTTTCTTGCGAGGCTCGAAAATAGACATTAAATAGAATGTTGAATGTTGAATTGAGTCAAAAAATATGACCATTAACCTCAAAAAAGGCGAAGGAATTAATCTCAGCAAACAAGCACCCGGCTTGAAAAAAGCAGGAATTGGACTGGGATGGGATGTTAATAGTACCGATACGGGCGACCAATATGATTTGGATGTTTCGGTGTTTATGTTGGGAGCAAATGGTAAAATTCCCGGCGAGAAGTATTTTGTCTTTTATAATAATCTGGAATCGGCCGATGGGGCGGTAATGTCATCGGGAGATAGCCGGACAGGAAAAGGAACCGGAGACGATGAAACGATTAGAATAGACCTAGAAAAAGTCGAGAGTTCCATTCAAGAAATCGTCTTTATTGTCACCATATTTCAAGCGGAAGCCCGCCGTCAAAATTTCGGACAGGTTAGAAATTCTTTGATCCGTATTTATGATGAAGAAACCGACACCGAAATTACCCGCTATGAGTTAGACGAGGATTTTTCCCGAGAAACCGCCCTAGAAATGGGTCGCCTTTCTAAAGTCGGAAATGAATGGCAATTTAAAGCGGTTGGACAGGGGTATAATAGCGATTTAGAAAGTTTTGTCGCTCAGTACGCTTAAGGATGATACAAGATTAAGTTTAGGGTTAAAATTGAGTTGGGGCCATGTCAATTAATATCAAAAAGGGAGAACGAATCAACCTCGCTAAAGAAGCACCGGGACTGAAAAAAGCGGGGGTGGGGTTGGGATGGGATGCAAATTTGACCGATACCGGGGCGGAATTTGATTTAGATGCTTCGGTGTTTATGTTGGGCGAAGATGAAAAAATTCCCCAAGATGAATACTTTGTATTTTACAATAATTTGCTGTCCCCCGATCGCGCAGTTAAACATTTAGGAGATAGTCGGACGGGGGAAGGAAGCGGAGACGATGAAACCATTGAAATTGATTTAACTCAAATTAATCCCGCCATTCAAGAATTAATTTTTGTCGTCACCATTCACGAAGCCGATAAACGCCGCCAAAATTTTGGACAGGTTCGCAACTCTTTTATTCGGATCTACGACCGAGAAACGGAGACGGAAGTCACCCGCTACGATCTGGAGGAGGATTTTTCAAGGGAGACAGCCGTTGAATTTGGGCGACTGTATAGAAAAGACGGAGAATGGCGTTTTCAAGCGGTTGGACAGGGTTATAACGCGGGTTTACAAAGTTTTGTAGACAAGTATGTGTAACCTCAGTTGAGAGATTTTCGGGAAGATTTTGAGAGAGAACGGGAGAATTATAAACGGAATCAAGGATGGATTTTGAGCTAATAAAATTTCCGATTTTTCCCGATTCATTATTTTTTGTTTGTCAACCTAATACCTTCTAAAAAAATGGCTATTAACCTCAAAAAAGGACAGAGCATTGTTCTCGATAAAAGCGAATATGATTTATCGAAGTTAACAATGGGATTGGGTTGGGATGTCGCCAAACCCAAAGGATTAATTGAAGGATTTCTCGGTAAAACCGTTGATTTTGATTTGGACGGATACGCCCTTTTACTCAACCGAAACGGCAAGTTAAAAAACTACAAAGAAGATGTGATTTATTACGCTCATTTAGAGTCAAAAGATCAAACCGTCGTTCATTCGGGAGATAACCTCACGGGTGCCGGAAGTGGAGATGATGAACAAATTTTTCTCTATCTCAACAGTCTTCCTGAAGTCTACGAACGGATTATTTTAGGGGTGAATATTTATGAGGGAGTCGCCCGAAAACAACATTTTGGAATGGTGGAAAATGCCTTTGTGCGGGCGGTGGATGCGTCGGGTGTCGAAATTGCCCGTTATAGTTTATCCGGGGAAAACTCCTACGAAGGCAAAATTTCGATGCTGATGGGAGAAGTATACAAAGAAAACGGAGAGTGGAAATTTAAAGCGATAGGAAATCCGATAGAATCCGATCTTAACGGTATTGTCCGATCTTTTCTGTAATCTTTATCGCACAGTTAAAAGTGCAGTGTCGGGTAGGGGCGGGTTCGGCGAAAATTTGTGTCTTCCCAGAAACAATCTATATAAACCCGCCCCGGAGTCGGGAGTCAAGTTTGTAGGGGGGGTTCTGTCTAAATTGATCATTTCCCACAGACAACTGATATAAACCCGCTGTGTTGAGTAGGGGCGGCTTGGTGAATAAATCTATGTTTCCCTGGAATAACTGAGATAAACTCGCCCCGGATTCTCAAGAAGTAGGGTGGGGCGGGTTTATTTTAATCTTTGAGTAGTATAGCGCAACGCGGGCGGGAACAGGGAACACCGGATCAGGGAACAGAAGAGAGAAATGCTTATAGTGCAAGGCTTTGAGCAGTTTTTTAGAATGGGGATCTGTAAATAGACGACTCGCGACTTGCTATAGTAAAGATTATCGCTGAACCCGCCCCTACAAAACTCTTGCCCATTTTCTATTCCCTATTCCCGTCAAAAATAGTCGCTGTCGAGCGCTAAACCTTTGGTGTTTCTTGTCTGCAATCAAACAATTAACCCCGAAGCCTAACTCCTGACAGCGACACAAAAGCGATGGGAGCAAAAACGCTCTAATCACCGATTTTTAACGCTTTATTTCTTGCGATAGGGAACCATCGTGGCAATGTTGATATCACCGACGGCTACTCGGGTGATATTGTTGGTTGCCGGAGTAACTTCCTTGGCCATACCCAAGAACAGAGAGGGATCGCCCGCTTTGGCTTGTTTCTCTTGAGGAGTAAAACGACGGACAGAGGTTTGCCAGATGATTTGAGGGAAACCAAGCTGATTGCGATGATAGTCGTCGTAACGGGGAGTTTTCAGGTTGAAAGGTGCCGATCCCTGGTTGCGTTGGGGGAGAACCCGACGACGCTGATAGGGAACCTTATCATACCCGAAGTTTTCTAAATATTCATCGCTATTAACGAGAGCGTCAATAAATCCCATTGGGCCTTTAGTTGCCACAACGATAGACCAAGCGATTTTCTCCCGTTCGCTGTAAACGTCCCGTCCCAAAATGCGCTGAACGCACATTTCCACAAAACGGTAGTTGCTGTTGGTTTGGTAGTTGAACCGCAGGAAAGGATCGCTTGTCGCTAAACCCCGGATAAAGTCTCGGACAGTAATTTGACCAAATTTAAGCTGAGACTCTAAGAACTTCTGACGGTTGCTCTTGAGAAGCTGGTGTTCGCTGAAAATTTGGCGATAAGCCGCCCAAATCAATTCGTCCCATTCACTCCCGGAGGGTAAATCTTCAGACGAAAAAATTCTCGGTTGATCGTCGCCCGGGACTTCATATCCTGTAACCCGCACATTTTGGCTAACGGGCTGGTAATTCAATAAAGGAAGCGCCACTCTTTAATCTCCTTAATCTCAAAGTTAACGTTGATTATCAACTTCGTTTGGCTGTTAAGCCCTCCCCTGACAACAGGGGATTATATTGGCATCACTATACCATCCATCAGATTAGGGGATCGCAGGGGTCTGCGTCTCATTTTTATGAAGAAATGCAACAATCTGTAACATTAGGGGATAAATCGCAGTATTGGCGTCTGTCCGTTTGCTTTCTCCTCTCCTGTGCGATCGCGGTAGGGTCTATTTTTTAACAAAAATAAAACGGGATTCTACCGGATCGAATTTCAAGTTTTGATTAAGTTGAGTCTAGAAAATCGGCTGCAACTAATTTTTTTTGAATGGCAACTAAAGCCGCCTGTGTGCGATCGCGTGCGTTTAATTTTTTCAAAATGGTATGTACATGAACCCGCACCGTACCTGTGGCAATATAAAGAATATCGGCAATTTCTTGATTCGATTTTCCCGCAGCAATTAAAGCTAATATTTCTTGTTCTCGTTTCGTTAAAGGATTATTGGGATTAGATAATTCTGCACCCTCAGAAACCCCAATTTGTCCGAAAGTTTCCTGTATTTCTTGAGTTGCCATCGGGTCCCACCAAGAAGCGCCTGCGGCGACGGAACGGATCGCCAAAATTAACGCTTCCGGTGCAATTCCTTTCAAACAATAACCCTGTGCTTTGGCTTCAATGATGCGGGTAATTAGAGGTTTTTGGGAGTGAGAAGTCAAAACTAAAACCGGAAGTGAAGGCTGTTTTTCTTTAATTTGGCGACAGGCTTCTACGCCGCCAATTCCGGGAAGTCCGACATCTAAAATCACCACATTTAAAGAAAGTTGACTCACCAATTCAACGGCTGTTTCTCCATCTTCGGCTTCCGCAACAATTAAAATATCACCTTCTTGCTGAAGTCTCGTCACCAACCCGAGACGAAATAATTCGTCATCTTCTACCAATAAAATGTTTAACGGTTTGGAGTTCATTTATCGAGAAGCCATCACAGAAGAAATCTAAGCCGGAAGACGAAAAGCAAATATCGCACCCTGAGGCGATCGCTGTTCTGCCCATATTTTACCACCATGCGCCTCTACAATTTGACGACTCAGATACAATCCCAATCCCGAACCTTTGGCTTGGCGATCGCCATTTCCTTGATAAAAGCGTTCAAATAACATCGGGAATTCCTCATCTCGAATGCCTTGACCTTCATCTATTACCTTTACCACAAAATTACCATTATCCGCCATCAGCATCACCTGTACCGTGCTTCCGCGACGAGAATGATTAATTCCATTAGAAATCAGATTAACCAGCACACGGCGCAATTGTAAAGGGTCTGCGTTCACCCAACATCGGGAACGAAAATCGGAATTTTCTTGAGTTAAACGGATATAAACTTGACGGCTAGAAGCGAGATCTGTCAGCGTAGAAATTGCTTCTTCGGCTAAAATTACTAAGTCTAAAGATTTTCGTTTCAACTGCAAACCTTCGGTATCATTTCTATAAACATCGAGTAATGTTTCCACCAATTGCAGGGTATTTTTATGACTACGTTTGATAATCTCAATTACTTTAGTTTGGGTGGCAGTTACCGGGCCGAATTTTTCCTGTTCAAAGGCGGTTAATGTTTCAATTGCACCCAATAGGGGCGTTTTCAAATCGTGAGTTAGAGTAGATGCAAAATCTTCTCGTAATTGAATGAGTTGTTTTTGGGTAAAAAGTTCCATTCGTTGACGGGCGATTGCTTCTTCATAATTGCGGTTTCGTTGGCTTAACCAACCCGTGACAATTAAAGCAGAAATCGCAATAAAACGGTTGGCAATTGTTGCGGGTGAAATCGATTCTTGTCCCGGTATTACCAAGTTTAACACGGTTAATATTACCGCAAATAATACCACTTGTGCGGTGGCTTTGCGGCTGAGGCGGGAGTTGGCTAGTAATACCGCCCCAATGTAGAGATAGCCAAAAACATAGGGCGGAGGGGTGGAATATTCCAACGCAATAACAATCGCAAATACCGCCACAATTAGCCATTGAGTCTTGGGAAGATACAGCCAGAGATGATGAAAGAAAGGGGGTAATCTAAATTGCATATTGAATGACCAAAAATAGTTTAATAATCGGCGATAACCCGATCTCGATTAATTATCTAGTTTAATAACAAACCGGGCGTTTAGGCAAATCTATATCTGTGGATATAAACGTTTAGGTTCAATCTAAACGCTTCTATATTCTTCGGCTTAAACAGGTTAATATAAATTCCCAATGAACTCGCCTCTATACCTTCTTTTTTCGGGAAATCTTCGGCATAATCAAGCTATCAACTGTTTTATCGATAGCCAAATTTAGGCTATTTATGAAAAATGATGCACGCAGAAAAACCCAAAGTGGTAAGTATTAGAGTGAGTTCAAATAGCTGCTACTGCGGCACACCATTGAGAGATATTCTGTTACCCGAAGAATGTGAAATGCTGGGATTATTTCGAGAAAATCACATCATTCTTGCCAATAACAATCCCCCAATTCAACCCAATGACATTCTATTAGCCATTGCCATTAATCCCATGTCTGCACCGGAATTAAAAGTGTTTTTGAACAGACTTAAACCCCTGTCAGCCTGTCAAATTTCCCAACAATAGTATTTTCTAAAATCATGTTGCAAGGATTCTATCAAATTGTCTTAACTTTATTCATTTTGCTGCTAGTTTCCCCGCTTTTGGGGGCTTATATGGCGCGTGTTTTTTTACATCAAAGAACCGCACTCGACCGAATATTTAAGCCGGTTGAACACTTTATTTATGCCGGAAGCGGGATAAATTTCAAAGACTCGATGAACGGTTGGCAATATATTCGGGCGGTACTTTTTAGCAACCTGGCGATGGGAATATTGGTGTTTTCAATCTTCCTATTACAAGGGATTTTACCGCTGAACCCAACTCAATTAAACCCCCCCAGTTGGGATTTAGCTTTACACACCGCTATTTCCTTTGTTACCAATACAAACCAACAGCATTATTCGGGAGAAACAACCTACAGTTACTTCTCACAAATGCTGGCGTTGGGGTTTTTAATGTTTACTTCTGCGGGGACGGGTATTGCAGTTGCAATTGCCTTTATTCGCGGACTAACGGGTAAACCTTTAGGCAACTTTTACGTTGACTTAACCCAATCCATCACCCGAATTTTGCTGCCAATTTCTATCGTTGGCGGAATACTTTTACTCATCGCTGGAGTTCCCGAAACCTTAGCCCCACCTGCGGAAATTACCACCCTAGAAGGCGCAACCCAATACATCGCTCGCGGTCCCGTTGCCCACTTTGAAATTATCAAAGAATTGGGCGAAAATGGCGGAGGATTTTTTGGGATTAATTCCGCCCATCCCTTTGAAAATCCCAACGGCTTTACCAACTTGTTGGAAACTGTCATTATGCTAATTATTCCGGCGGGATTAATCCACACTTACGGCATCATTGCCAACAGTCCCAAACAGGGTTGGTTGGTGTTTGGGATGGTCTTTATTATGTTTGCAATCTTAATTGCAATTACGGCGATTGGCGAATATCAAGGCAACCCCATTGTTAACGGCATTTTGGGCGAACCAGCGCAAAATTTAGAAGGAAAAGAAGTTCGGTTTGGTTGGGCGTTAACGGCGCTTTGGGCGGTTGCGACAACCGGAACAATGTGCGGCGCTGTCAACGGTATGCACGATTCTCTAATGCCTCCGGGCGGTTTTACCACGTTGTCCGATTTGTTTTTACAAATTATTTGGGGCGGACAAGGAACCGGAACCGCTTATCTGTTTATCTTTCTAATTTTGTCGGTTTTCTTAACCGGATTAATGGTCGGACGCACCCCCGAATTTTTGGGCAGAAAAATCGAAAAACGAGAAATTGTTCTCGCCAGCGTGGTGTTATTGGTTCATCCCATAGCCATCTTAATTCCCGCAGCAATTACCCTCGCTTTTCCCGATACCCTGTCAGGAATTACCAACCCCGGTTTTCACGGAATTTCTCAAGTTATCTACGAATATGCTTCGGCTGCGGCTAACAACGGTTCCGGCTTTGAAGGACTCAGCGACAATACCCTTTGGTGGAACCTCAGTGCCAGTTTTTCCCTGCTTTTAGGGCGTTATATTCCAATTATCGCACTGCTGTTACTCGCGGATAATATGACTCGCAAACAACCCGTTCCCGAAACCGCAGGAACACTGCGAACAGACACCATTTTATTTACCAGCATCACCGCCGGTGCAATCATCATTTTAGGCGCGTTAACCTTCCTACCCGTCTTAGTCTTAGGTCCCGTAGCCGAAGCCTTTAAAATAGCCAGCATTTTATAGGGCTTTTGATTCTGCGAACAGTTCCCATTAACCGATAATAAAATTATGAGTTCCAGCACATCTTCTCAACCCAAACATTCGGGCGGTTCCCGACAGCAACGCCGCCACACTCCCAAACCTAATTTATCGGGTTTATATCAACGGGCATTTAAACAAGCCTTCGTCAAACTCAACCCCCGCATCATGGCAAAAAATCCCGTCATGTTTGTGGTCTGGGTCGGCACAATTATCACCGCTTTACTAACTCTAAACCCCAACTTATTCGGTGCCGCAACCGGAGACAATCTCTATTTATTTAACGGTTTAATTGCGGTTATTTTGCTGTTTACCGTTGTTTTTGCCAACTTTGCCGAAGCCGTCGCCGAAGGACGGGGAAAAGCCCAAGCCGATGCGTTGCGATCGACAAAATCCGAAACCACTGCGCGAAAATTGCAGCCAGATGGTACAATAGAATCGGTAAGCTCGACCGACCTCAGACAGGGCGATCGCATTCAGGTCGTGGCAGGGGACGTGATTCCCGCCGACGGCGAGGTTTTGGAGGGTGTCGCCTCGGTTGACGAATCCGCGATAACGGGAGAATCGGCGCCGGTCCTCAAAGAAGCCGGTTCGGATGTCGCCAGTTCGGTCACGGGCGGAACCCGAATTATCTCCGACGAACTGATTATCCGCGTCACCGCCGACCCCGGAAAAGGCTTTATTGACCGGATGATTGCATTGGTGGAAGGGGCCGAACGCAGCAAAACCCCCAACGAAATCGCCCTAACCGTTCTACTGGCGGTCCTAACGTTGGTCTTTTTAATTGTTATTTCCACGATTCCCCCGGTTGCCTTTTATGCCGATAGTTCCGTCAGCATTACCATTTTAATTGCGTTATTAGTTGCCTTAATTCCGACAACTATCGGCGGACTTTTAAGCGCAATTGGCATCGCGGGAATGGATAGAGTCGCCCAATTTAATGTAGTTGCAACATCGGGACGGGCGGTGGAAGCTTGCGGCGATGTCAATACTTTAGTATTGGATAAAACCGGAACCATTACGTTAGGAAATCGACTCGCCGAAGAATTTATTCCCGTCGATGGATACAGCGTGGAAGACGTCGCCGAAGTCGCCCTCGCCGCCAGTATTTTTGATACCACTCCCGAAGGAAAATCCATCGTGCGGTTAGCCGAAGGAATGGGCGCTCAGGTCGATTTTAACATAAAAAAAGCGACGGGAGTTGAATTTTCCGCCCGGACTCGGATGAGCGGAACCGACTTACCCGACGGGGGCGAAGTTCGCAAAGGCGCCGTAGACGCGATACGGGGGTTTGTTCGTTCGCGGGGGGGACAACCTTCGGAGGATGTAAACGCGGCTTACGAGAGGGTTTCGCTACTCGGAGGAACTCCTTTGGCGGTTTGTCGCGATAACGAAATTTACGGTGTAATTTACCTCAAAGATATTATAAAACCCGGAATTCGCGAACGTTTTAATCAACTCCGTCGGATGGGAGTTCGTACTGTAATGTTAACCGGAGATAACCGAATTACGGCGTCTGTTATCGCCAAAGAAGCGGGGGTTGATGACTTTATCGCCGAAGCTACACCCGAAGAAAAAATTCAAGTGATTCAACAAGAACAAGCCCAAGGAAAGTTAGTCGCAATGACGGGAGATGGAACAAATGATGCGCCCGCTTTAGCCCAAGCAAATGTGGGTTTGGCGATGAATTCTGGAACTCAAGCGGCGAAAGAAGCGGCGAATATGGTGGATTTAGATTCGGACCCCACGAAGTTAATTGATTTGGTTACGATTGGGAAACAACTGTTAATTACTCGCGGCGCTTTAACAACATTTTCGGTGGCGAATGATATCGCCAAATATTTTGCAATTATTCCAGCGATGTTTGCGGGTGCGGGAATTGGCGCGTTAAATATCATGGGTTTAAATAGTCCGAATTCGGCGGTTCTTTCGGCGCTGATTTACAACGCTTTGATTATTCCGGCGTTAATTCCGCTGGCGCTAACGGGGGTTAAGTTTCGTCCGCTGACCGCGAATCAACTGTTACAGCGCAACATCTTAATTTATGGTCTTGGGGGCGTTATTGCACCGTTTATCGCCATCAAAATTATTGATGTAACGATTTCTGCAATTGGTTTAGCTTAACGATTTTCCCGTCAATTCCCAATATAATCCCCCCCTTTTTCTCAGCCAGGACTGTTCCATTTTTAACCCCCTCTTCTCTACCTCTCCTACCTCTCCCTAACCCTCTCCACCTCTCCCTAACCCTCTCCTACCTCTCCCCATCCCTCTCCTACAAGGAGAGGGGGAAGGTGTCCCTCACGGGACTATTGATTAATCGAGAGGGAAAAGGAAAAAAAGTTTTTTATTGGGAATGGGGAGTTATTAAGAGTTGTAGATAGTTAAAAAACTTAAAAATCCTCCCCTCGCCACCTCTCCCTAACCCTCTCCTACGAGGTGAGGGAACAATTGGCCTCCTCCAACCCCCCTTTTTAAGGGGGGATTAAGGGGGGATCAAGCCGGGGGCTAGGCGGGATAACTCTAACCTATCTACAAACAAAATACCTGACTCTTTTTGTACATTTATCAGGGCGCAAACCAGAACGCCCATAGAAACAATGAAACTGAATGATTTTCTAGAAACTTGCGATTTAATTTGGGGTCGATTTGTTTATCGAAAACTCTCCCTAAGCGTGTTTTTAGCACTCTGTTTTAATGTGGTTCTCGCACCCTTAGTTTATGCGGCGACCAACAACAATATTGCTAAAAGTTCCGCCTATGCTTTGGGACTTTTGGGATTAGTCGTTATCGGACTAGCCGTTTATCTATTTGTTGTCATTGTTCAACCCGAGAGGTTTTAATCATGCTGAGACAATTACTTCTAGAACTTCGCGAAATTATCCGGTTTTCCCGGTTCAAACGCCGACTGTCCGACGTCAGAAAACGCCGCATCGAACGCCGTCAAAAACCCAAACAATATTTACACGAAACCCAACCTTAAATGTTGTTGGTCGTAGGGTGCGTAAAATTACACATTTTTTTATCACGAATTAAGAGTAAAACCGTTTTACGCACCTAAAATTTATCTCTAACAGTTAACGTTCGTTCGTTGAAAAGGAGTCAATCCCATGATTCAACAATTTATCATCAGAATTCGCGATACTTTAATCCGGGGAATTCTTCTGCTGATTCTCTATCCATTGAGTCTGTTAACAATCGGTCAACTGGCGTTTGTTGAACCGATGAACGATTCCGCTATTGCTTCCCCAAGCTTATCCGTTGAAAATGCTATTGCTTTTGAACAGACTCTCACCTCAAAACATTATTTCCCCAGTCGCATCACCCGCTTTAAAAATATTCGCAGACTGCGACGCCATCAAACCGAAAAACACAAACTTTTTAACCTCGCTTAAGTCTCAATTTCAGACCCGTTAACCTAATAGGAGTCAAAAACATGATTTCAGAATTAATGATTGGAGTTCGGAACACGTTTATTTTGTGGGTAATTACCGCTATTTTTTATCCGGTTTTATTCCTAATTATCGGTCAAGTTGCTTTTCCCTACCAAGCCAACGGAAGTTTAATTACAAACGCCCAAGGTGAAATTGTTGGTTCTGCTTTAATTGGGCAATCTTTCACCTCCGAGCGCTATTTTTGGACCCGTCCGAGTACCGTTAATTATAGTCAGGGAGAAGATAGCGCCCCGACGGGAATTTCAGGCGCAAGTAATCTCGCTCCAACTAATCCTGATTTAATCACCCGTATTCAACAGGAAACAACTCGACTTCAACAAGCTGGAATTGAACCCACTGCTGATTTAGTTTATGCTTCCGGTTCCGGTTTAGACCCTCATATTACCCCGGAAGCGGCTCAAGTTCAAGTTGCAAGGGTCGCACAAGCCCGCTCAATTTCTCCCGAACAAATTAAAGAATTAATTGTTCAAAATACCGACGGACGCTTTCTCGGAATTTTCGGAGAACCGGGCGTTAATGTCCTCAAGTTGAATTTGGCTTTAAACCAACTGAGTTAATTCAATTATCGCGATAGGGGCGCATCAAATTTACATCGGTTTATTCACTATCAGAAACCGGGTTTCTTGCAACTTCTATAAGCTTGTCTAGATTTTTCGTAGAGAAACCCGATTTCTCAGAAATTTATTTTCATGTACTATCAGAAACCGGGTTTCTTGCAACTTCTATAAGCTTGTCTAGATTTTTCGTAGAGAAACCCGATTTCTCAGAAATTTATTTTCATGTACTATCAGAAACCGGGTTTCTTGCAACTTCTATAAGCTTGTCTAGATTTTTCGTAGAGAAACCCGGTTTCTCAGAAAAATAAAAATGATTAAATCCAACGAAATTTTTCAAACCGTTAATTCTCCAGCTACAGGAAAAAATCAAGTGTCACTTCGTCGCGGAAAACACAAAATTTTTATTGGAATGGCGCCCGGTGTCGGTAAAACTTACCGGATGTTAGAAGAAGCCCAAATTCTCAAACGAGATGGAATAGATGTGGTTATCGGGCTGTTAGAAACGCACGGACGGGAAGAAACCGCTAACAAAGGGATGGGATTGGAATTAATTCCCCGCAAAAATGTAATTTTATCCCATCGAAACTTGACAGAAATGGATACCAATGGGATAATAGAAAGAAAACCTCAACTGGTGCTGGTCGATGAACTCGCCCACACGAATATTCCCGGTTCAAAGTTCCTCAAACGTTATCAAGATGTGGAACAAATTCTCGCCGCCGGGATTGATGTTTTCTCAACGGTTAATATTCAACATCTCGAAAGTTTAAATGATTTGGTCTTTCGCATTTCGGGGGTTGTGGTTCGAGAACGAATTCCAGATTCTGTGTTGGATGAAGCCGATGAAGTTGTTGTGGTTGATGTTACTCCGGAAACGCTACAAGAACGCTTACAAGAAGGAAAAATTTATGCTCCCAATAAAATCGATCAAGCCCTAAATAGCTTCTTTAAACGGCGAAATTTAACCGCGTTGCGGGAGTTGGCGCTGCGAGAAGTTGCAGATAACGTCGAAGAAAATGGCAATGGAAGTGAATCAAATTATTGTAATATCCGCGAACGGGTTTTAGTTTGTATTTCCACCTATCCCAATTCTATCAGACTTTTGCGACGGGGCGCAAGAGTTTCCAACTACATGAACGCCAAATTATACGCTTTATTCGTTGATAATCCCAATCATTTTTTATCGAAAGAAGATAGCCTTCATGTGGAAACCTGCGAACGACTTTGTAAAGAGTTTAACGGGGAATTTATCCAACTGCGATCGCCCAATGTTTTAGATACAATTATAGAAGTCGCCCGCACAGAAAGAATTACTCAAATTGTCGTCGGCGAAACCCATCGTTCTCGCTGGCAATTGTTCTTTAAAGGCTCAATTATTCAGCGTTTAATGCGGGCGCTCCCCGATATTGATATTCACGTCATCGCCACCGAAAATCAAGAAAGAAATACAATCATTTAATCATAATCAGCAAACAGTTTTGTAGGGGCGGGTTTATTACAGTCACCAGTCACCAGTCACCAGTCACCAGTTATTTGAGTTTACAGTTTTGTAGGGGCGGGTTCCGCAATAATGTATTTCACTCACTAATAACTAATAAAATATTGAATTTTTTTTGGGGTGGGGCGGGTTTATCAAAGTTGTCAGTTAGTGACATATCTAATTGCAGAACCCGCCCCTACTGATCCGGTGTTCCCTGTAAATTACCAACCCAAAGCAGAATAAAAAGCAGGATTTTCTGCATTTTCAGACTCAGAAGAAGCCTTTGAATCTGGTTCTTCTATTCTAATTTCTGTACAGAATGTAGACGTATTAAACCCGCCAAACCGTTTCACCGCACTGGTTCGCATTCTAACATTGGGATTGGGAAACCAAAACCGTTCAATTGAACTCATGGTTTCATATTCAGTAACTAAAACTAAAGCATCATCTTCATCCATTTCAAACTGTCCGACCACCGGAACAATTTCCGCATAACCCCGTTCTCGCAACATTCGACCTTTGCGGGGATTATCCCCATCGGGAACAATAGCAAAAACCGTCGAACCGGAGTGATTTTCATCGTCTTTATCCCAGTCCATCTCGCCATTCCAAGTCACATAAGCGCCACCTGCGGCGAGCGCCGGATCGACATTGTGCATTTGGCAGATTTCTACCACTTTCGGATCATCCGCATCGAGCGCCTCAACATTAATTTTAGAATGCCCCTTTTCGGCTTGTCTGAAGGCAAGATGGTGAGTTGTTCGCAGGGATTGCCACTGTCCCGCACTCTGTCGAAAGAATTGCATTGCATCCATGCAAATATTCTCCCTTTGATTGATTTTATACACTGATACTCTTTCTATGATAAGGCTGTAGGGACTAATAGATAAAGTTTTGCAAACAAAATAAGTGAAAAATTGTGCATCATGGACAGATTGTCAAGTAGTTGTTACGATAATTTACAAACATAGAGATTGCAGAGTAGAGGAGAATCCAATGAAAGCACCTGGAAATCTTAGTTTAGAGCAACAGTTCAAGCTCAAAGTTCTGCGGGAGCAGGTCAAGGGTCTGAGTCTAGAAGAAGCTCAAGAATATCTAGTTGAAGTTTTACGCCAAAGTATGGTTAAAGATAATTTGATGCGTCACTGGATGAAAAATCCTTGATGGAAGAACAACACAAAAAAGAAGTCAGAAGCGCCTATGTCCTCTGACTTCTACATATTCACCTAAAAAATAAAGTTGTTTGGTTTTATCCGAAACGACCGCTAACATACTGTTGAGTTGCTTCTTCTTGGGGATTTTGGAAAATCGTCTGGGTGTCATCAAACTCAACTAAATACCCAAACCGCTTACCGCCTTCAATGGCTTTTGCATTGTAAAAAGCCGTCATGTCTGCAACCCGTGTTGCTTGCTGCATATTGTGAGTTACAATAATAATCGTGTAATTTTCCTTGAGTTCGTGAATCAAATCCTCAACCGCCAATGTAGAAATCGGGTCGAGAGAAGCACAAGGTTCATCCATTAACACGACATCGGGGTTAACCGCAACGGTACGGGCGATACAAAGCCGTTGTTGCTGACCGCCAGAAAGAGCGAAACCGCTTTGACCCAGCTTATCTTTAACTTCATCCCAAATGGCGGCTTGACGCAGCGAGCGCTCGACGATTTCATCCATTTGTTCTTTCGTTTTTGCCAGCCCGTTCACCCGCACCCCATAAGCGATATTTTCATAAATTGACTTGGGGAAAGGGTTCGGTTTTTGGAAAACCATCCCAATCCGCCGCCGCACTTCTACGGGGTCAACATCGGTATCATACAGATTCTTATTTTGATAAAAAATCTGCCCTTCTAAGCGAAAGATCGGGATCAAATCATTCAGGCGATTAAAACAGCGCAGAATCGTACTTTTACCACATCCAGAGGGGCCGATAAAAGCGGTAACTCTGTTTTTAGGAATATTCAAAGAAACGCCCCGAACCGCTTTAAAATCACCGTAATAAACATCTAGGTTCTGTGCTTGTAGAACCGTCTCCGTTTCATTGGTTGTCTGATAGTTACTATAGTCCATCATCACATAAATTCCTATTTTTTCTTGAGGGGTTAATCCCGACTTAGCCAGTCGTACAAATTTGCAAACCGTTCATTTCTCGACCTTAAAAATCGCTCTTGCGAGTCACCCAACGGGCCAAAATATTTGTCGCCAAAACCAAAAGCACCAAAACCAGCGATCCCGCCCAAGCAAATTCCTGCAAAGTTTTACTAAATCCCCGGGCAAATTCGTAAACCAGATAAGCCAACGAGGGGAGGGTGGGAGCAAATGGACCTCGGGGCCAACTATTACTATAAACCACCGTAAACAGCAGGGGAGCCGTTTCTCCTGCCGCCCGAGCAACCGCTAAGGTTACGCCGGTCAATATTGCCGGAATCGCCGCCGGAAGAACAATTTGTAAAACGGTTTGATAGTTCGACGCCCCAATTCCGACGGATGCGGCTCGAATATCTTGGGGAATAATTTGTAGGGATTCGGTGGTGGTTCGGACAATGGTTGGCAACATCAAAACACTCAAGGCTATAGCCCCGGCTACCACAGAAAATTGTCCGGTTGACAGAACAATTAAACTATAGGCAAAAACTCCCGCAATAATAGACGGAACACCACTCAACACGTTGGTGATAAAACCGAGAGTCTGAGCGACTTTTCCCCCGCTAAACTCCGATAAAAAGATAGCCGCTAGGACTCCAAAAGGAACGGCGATCAAAGTCGCGATCGCCACCACCATAATTGTACCCAAAATTGCGCTGGCAATTCCGCCGGTTTCTTGGGCTAGACTCGGAGGTAACTGGGTAAACAGAGCGAGATTAAAACGACTTATTCCCTTAATTAACACATAAATCAAAACGGCAAACAAGGGAATCAAAGTCAGACCAATACAAGCCCCAGAAATCCCGGTCATTACAATATCGAAAATTTCTCGGGGACGACGGCGATCGCGAACTAAAGCTTGCGCTCCCGAATCACTTATGGGTTCACTATAATTTGACATGGCGAGTGTTCGGATAATTGTGTTAGAAAACTAATGCAACTGCAAGTTACTGGTATTTCGATTGAACTCGGCTGACAATTAATTGAGCCAAAACATTAACCAATAGGGTTAATAAAAACAGCACAATTCCGGCATACATTAATGCAGAAACTTGTAAACCCGAAGCTTCCGGGAACTGGTTCGCCATCAAAGACGCAATCGTGTTACCGGGTGCAAATAGAGAAATATTGACTCTGTTGGAGTTACCAATAATCATCGTCGCGGCCATTGTTTCTCCCATGGCTCGCCCGAGTCCTAACATAATTCCCCCAACAATTCCCGAAAAAGCCGCCGGAATTAAAATCCGAAAAATCGTAATCCAACGGGTCGCCCCCAACCCCATCGAAGCCTGTCGCAAGTCGGGAGGTAAACTCGCCAGAGAATCGCGAGCAATTACGGTGATAATTGGTAAAGTCATAATCGCCAAAATCACACCGGCCGGAAACATTCCGGGTCCGGCGGGCGGCGTACTAAACAGAGGAATCCAACCCAAGGTTTTGTAGACAAACATCTGAATGGGTCGCAGGAAAGGAATCAAGACAAAAATTCCCCACAAACCGTAGACCACACTCGGGATAGCGGCCAGGAGTTCCACCAGGAAAGTCAAGATTCGGCGAACTCCGGGGGGAATAAAATCTTCACTCAAGAAAATTGCAGTTCCCAAACCCAAAGGAACGGAGATCAGTAGGGCGATCATAGAACTAATGATGGTTCCATAAATCATCGGCCAAGCGCCATAATTTTCATTGGGGGGGTCCCAAGCGCTGCTAAACAGAAACCCCAAACCAAACTTTTGCAAAGCGGGAAGGGCTTGTTGGGCGATGGGCAACGCAATCAAGATTAAGATTGCCGCAATACCCCAAGCAAAAATCCGTGTTAACCAAATAAAGCCGGAGTCTAGTTTTTTTTCGGCATCGCTACGTGAGCGTCCAACATCTGGAATCTTACCAGCAGGTGCAACCATAATTTAGTGTTTCTCAAAGGGGGTTGATTGATTTTCCTGATTACTCAAACCCAAAAATAACTATGAAGGGGTTAGTCGGGGTGAGGCGATACCGCCTCGACTATCAGTTGATTTACAAAGTTCTCAGCAACTCGACTGATAGCTCCCCAGTTTCTCATCGTCTCTCTAATCTACAGCAATTTGGTAGTCAGGAGTCAGTTGATCGGCTTGTTGTGCCACTCTCTCTCTCACATTTGGGGGAAGTTGGATGTAACCCAGTTGCGGGCTGATCTCTTGACCTTGGGTTAAACCATATTCCACCATCGCTTCAATAGACTTGGCGATCTCCGGATCGGGATATTCGCGATAGGTCAATAACCATGTGTAAGTCACGATCGGATAGGATTCTTCTCCTGCGGGATCGGTGATAAAAGCACGTAAGTCTTCCGGTAATTCTACCGCTTCTAGAGTCTTAGATGCGGCTTCACTGGTGGGTTTAATAAAATTTCCCGACTGATTCTCTAAAGATGCCATCGGTAAGCCTGCACTCTCAGCAAAGCCGTATTCGAGATAACCGATCGCTCCGGGAGTCTGACTAATTTGAGCCGCTACACCATCATTTTTTGCTCCGCCAATTCCTACAGGCCATTGTACCGTTTTTCCTTCTCCGACGCTACTGTTCCATTCTTCGCTGATACTGCTTAAGTGCTTGGTGAATACCCCGGTTGTGCCACTTCCGTCCGAACGGTATACCACTGTAATCGGTTGATCGGGCAGTTGTAAATCCGGGTTATTCTCTGCGATCGCCGGATCGTTCCAGTTGGTAATATTACCGAGTAAAATGTTAACATAGGTCTCGCGAGACAGGTTCAGTTCACCGTCTACACCGGGAAGATTATAAGCTAAAACAATACTACCTGCGGTCATCGGTAGCATTAATACGCCTCTTTCGACTTTAGCAATTTCTTCATCGGTCATTGCCACATCGCTGGCGGCAAACTGTACCAGTCCTTGAGTAAACCGCTCAACTCCGGCACCACTTCCAACGGACTGGTAGTCAATTTGCAAGTTTTGTGTATCCTGGGAGAATTCTTGGAACCAGCTTTGATACAAGGGAGCGGGGAAAGATGCACCCGCTCCGACCAAGTTAACTTGTTCGTTGAGAACCAGTTTAACTTCTCCACTACCCGAGGCGGCGGGTACACCCGCTTCTCCACCGGGGGTTGTATCGGTAGCGGTCTCGGTGCCTCCTCCACAAGCGGCTAGAGTGACAACCAGAGCCGCTGCTGAAATTTTGGTAACTACACCAGAGAGATTAAGTTGATTGAGACGAAAAAGCATAGCGGTGGGATTATTTCAGTATGACTGCACGAATACCATAGAGGATAACCTCTCGCTAGCCAATCAAGGTAAAGAAAAGGTTAAAGATTAATCATTCTAATCAATGCAGAAAACAATCTTCATCGCTATTGTCAATGCCAAGGGTGAATCGATTCTAGAATTTTTCTCAACAAGCTAATTTGAAGAAATAAGTCAAGAATTTCTGTAGGACGATGGTAGGATGGTAAAATTTCGATGAATTGCAAACAACACTAAGCGTAACGTGGTTCAAGTCCCACTCTCAACCCATTCTGACCGCACGAACGTTTCCCATGACGACAGCGTTCGGGTGCCGGAAACATCCCAAGCTCTGCAAACCTGGCTGAATGATTTAGCCGATCGCATTATTGCAGGAGATCTGCTCAGTCGCTCTCAAGCCATCGCCCTGGCTGAACAAATCAACACCCAAGACGAGATCATGCTACTGTGTGAAGCAGCCGATCGCGTTCGTCAAGCCTGTTGCGGTAACGTCGTCGATCTCTGTAGCATCATCAACGTCAAGTCGGGAAACTGTTCGGAAAACTGTAGCTTCTGCTCTCAGTCAGCCCATCACCCCGGCGAAAATTCCCCCGTTTATGGCTTAAAATCTTCAGAAGAAATCATTGCTCAAGCCAAAGCCGCCGAAGCCGCAGGCGCCAAACGCTTCTGTCTGGTTTCTCAAGGACGCGGCCCCAAATATAGTAGTCCGAAGTCGGGGGAATTTGAACAAATTTTAGAAACGGTCAAACGCATTCAGGCTGAAACCCAAATTAAACCCTGCTGCGCCCTCGGAGAAGTCACCCCCGAACAAGCAAAGGCTTTAGCTGAAGCGGGAGTCACTCGCTACAATCATAACCTGGAAGCCTCTGAAAACTTCTATCCCCAGATCGTCAGCAGCCACAGTTGGGGCGATCGCGTCGAAACCGTTAAAAACCTCAAAGCCGCCGGAATTCAAGCCTGCACCGGTGGTATTCTGGGCATGGGAGAAACCTGGGAAGATCGCATCGACTTAGCCCTCGCCCTGCGGGAACTCGAAGTTGAGTCCGTTCCTCTCAACCTGTTAAACCCCCGAGAAGGAACCCCCCTCGGCGATCGCCCCAAACTCGATCCCTACGAAGCCTTAAAAGCGATCGCCATCTTTAGACTCATCCTTCCGAAACAAATTCTTCGCTATGCGGGGGGACGAGAAGCGGTGATGGGAGAACTGCAAAGCTTGGGGTTAAAATCGGGAATTAATGCCATGTTAATCGGCCATTACCTCACCACTCTCGGTCAGTCTCCCGAACAAGATCGCGCCATGTTAGAGTCTTTGGGACTCGTGGGAGGAGAAGTTTTACAGTCACCAGTCACCAGTCACCAGTCACCAGTTTTATAGTCATCAGTTTTACAATAAACAGTTTACAGGCGATCGCTAAAAAAGCCGATCGCTGTAAAAACTGGTCACTGCATAACTGATAACTGTAAACTGAAATAACTGGTCACTGCTCACTGAAAACTGATAACTGTAATGACTCCTCCGTTAGAATTGCTGTGGGCAATTATTGGCGTTCTTTTAACCATTGGCGGCACATTTTTAGAAGCTTTTGCCGCCGATCCGTCTTGGCTATGGGAACAGCAAGAAATATCGGTTTATTCTTTGGGAGTCACCTATCAAATTGGGGCGGTTTTATTAGTCGGTTGTATGGGCGGAAAAAATGCGGCCGCCATGTCGCAAATTGCCTATCTTGTCCTGGGTTTAACCGTTTTACCCGTATTTTCTGAAGGGGGAGGAATTGGTTATTTGCGAGAACCGAGTTTTGGTTATTTACTTGGTTTTATTCCCGGCGGTTGGCTGTGCGGAATGCTGGCATTTAAAGCCCCCCCAAAATTAGAACTTTTAGCCTTTAGCTGCTTTTGCGGTTTGGCAGTTATTCACGGAGTCGGATTAACCTATTTAACCATCAATTATTTTATCCTGGAAGGATTCACAGCAGAAAGTTTAGCCTTAATAGAAGCCATCCAAAAATACTCCCTTCATCCCCTCGCCGGTCAACTCGGTGTCGCCTGTGCCATTAGCGTGTTATCCTATGTGTTGCGTGGGTTAATGTTTTATTGAATTATTGAAGCTAAAATCCGGTCAAAACACAGACTTGATGTGCGCTTTTTCTTCCGAGTTTCCCTGTTATGAAATTTAAAAAAAATCCGCTATTTTGGATCGCCGGAATTCTCAGTTTAATCGTCGATCATCTCACGAAATTTTGGGTCGTTCAAACCTTTGAACTCACCGATCCCGCCCAAACTCTCCCCCTGTGGCCGGATGTGTTTCACTTCACCTATGTTATCAATACCGGGGCGGCATTTAGCCTATTTAGTAACGGGGGCGTGTTGTGGTTGCGGTGGTTATCATTGGGAGTCAGTTTGGGGTTGATGGCGATGGCTTGGTGGGGGCCGAAATTGATTCGGTGGGAACAAATCGGATATGGTTTAATATTAGGAGGAGCATTGGGCAATGGAATCGATCGCTTTGTTTCCGGTCATGTGGTCGATTTTTTAGACTTTCGCCTGATTCGATTTCCCATCTTTAATTTAGCCGATGTTTCGATTAATATTGGGATAATTTGTTTGCTAATTGCCATGTTTATTCGCGAACAACCTCGGCATCCCCCCGGCGATCGCTCCTCGGGAAGACCTTGAGGCTAGAAAAGAGGAAGACTCCACAACTGATCAAAGTTGTGAGTAATATAGAGTGAAACGCTTTGTCTTGCATAGCCGATCGCTTAGTATGACGTCAACCAAGCCTCCACAGAAGCCGAAAACCCTTCTGGGTTCAATCACTCAGGTGGTTCAGACCCTTCATGCGAAGGTGAATTTTTCTCGGCTGCTTCTCAAACCCAATGCCCGAGTCCCGGAACTGTGGGTACAAAATGCGGATGCCGACACAGCCGATGTATATCCTTTACTCGGCGATCGCTATACATTGGGGCGTTCATCGCGATCGTGTGATATCGTGGTGCGGAACCCGGTTGTCAGTCAGGTTCATCTGTGTTTGCTGCGGTACGGGTCGTCAGGATCGCGAAAATTTTTCATTCAAGATGAAAATTCCACCAACGGCATCTATCTCAAGCGGCGACGCATTGGTAAACTTCCCCTGCGTAACGGGGATACCATTACCTTAGGGCCGCCCGAACTAGCCAACGGGGTGAGATTAAAATACGTCGATCCGCCACCTTGGTACTCTCGTTTGCTGTGGTATAGCTTTTTAAGCGTCTGTGGGATGAGTGCTTCGGCGACGCTGTTGGTGTTGGTGGAATGGCAAAAATTCGCAGTCCGACCCCTTCCCAAAACCATTACCGGACCTGTGGTGGTGTTTTCTGGGGATAACCGTCCCCTGCGTCAACTCAGCAATAACGCCCATTTAGAAGTTCAAAACCTTTCGGACGTTTCCAAATACCTCCCCCAAGCGGTTATTGCTTCTGAGGATAGTCGTTTTTATTGGCATTTGGGCGTCGATCCCATAGGCATTACTCGGGCATTTTTAACCAACGTTCAAGGGGGTGAAATTCGCGAGGGGGGAAGTACAATTTCCCAACAATTAGCCAGAAGTTTGTTTAGAGATTATGTCGGTACTGAAGACTCGGCGGGGCGGAAACTGAGAGAAGCAATTGTCGCTTTAAAATTAGAAACCCTTTACAGCAAAGAAAAGCTGTTATTAACCTATATTAATCAGGTTTATTTGGGTTTAGATTTGTACGGGTTTGAAGATGCAGCCCAATTTTATTTTGATAAATCCGCCAAAGAATTAACCCTTTCCGAAGCGGCAACCCTAGCCGGAATTTTACCCGCCCCCAACACGTTTAACCCCATTCAAAATTATCAGCTAGCGGTACAATATCGCGATCGCGTGATTAGCCGAATGTTAGAATTGGGAATGATTAGCGAGGAAGAAGCCGACCGGGCCAGGCGATCGCGAATTGAAATTAATCCCGAAGCCAAAGAACTTTTAGAAAGTACCATTGCCCCCTATTTCTACGATTATGTATTCGCGGAAATTGAACAACTTTTAGGGGAACAACTCGCCCGAGAAGGCAACTTTATCGTCGAAACGGCTTTAGACCCCCAGTTACAAAACCTGGCGGAAAATTCCCTTCGCAGCAGCTTAAGGACAACCGGGGCGGCGGCGGACTTTTCTCAGGGGGGTATTGTAACATTAAACTCGACAACGGGGGAAGTGGTTTCGATGGTGGGCGGAGAAGACTATCAACAAAGTCAGTTTAACCGGGCGACTCAAGCCTTGCGTCAACCGGGATCGACGTTTAAAATTTTTAGCTATGCGGCGGCTTTAGATCAGGGGATACCGCCCGGAAGTAGCTATTCCTGCGCCCCTCTGACTTGGCGGGGTCAAAGCTATCGCGGCTGCGAACGGTCCGGGGGGAACGTGGATATGTATCGGGGGATGGCGGTTTCGGAAAATGTTACCGCTTTGAGGATCGCTCAAGAAGTGGGTTTAGATCAAGTGATCGGTATGGCGCGACGGTTGGGGGTTCGTTCCGAGTTGAAAGCGGTTCCGGGGTTGGTTATCGGTCAAAGTGAAGTAACGCTGTTGGAAATGACCGGGGCGTTTGCGACCATCGCGAACGAGGGAGCGTTTAACCGTCCCCATGCCATTAAACGAATTTTAGATAGTAGCGATTGCGCTGATATTAATGATATTAGCACCTGTCGGGTGATTTATTCTTACGATCGCGAAAATCCGGTTCGCCCTCAAGTTTTACCGCCTTTGGTGGCGAGTACGATGACTCAATTATTGCAGGGTGTGGTTAGAAGTGGAACCGGTCAAAGTGCGTCTGTTGGAGTCGGAGAAGCGGGGAAAACGGGAACAACCGATGATAATGTGGATTTGTGGTTTATTGGGTTTGTACCGGAATATAATTTGACAACGGGGGTTTGGTTGGGAAATGATGATAATTCGCCGACCAATGGCAGTAGTGCAAATGCGGCTCAGTTGTGGAAAGATTATATGAGTCAAGTCTTAGGTATTCAGTAAATAGGCAATGGTTTTGTAGGGGCGGGTTCCAAATAAATATCTGTCTTCTTATCAATAATTTTTCTGAACCCGCCCTATCCATCTCTGGGGCGGGTTTATATCGGTTATTGCTTAGACCAATTCTTTATGAACCTGCATCTAATTGATCCCCCCAACCCCCCCTTAATCCCCCCTTGATCCCCCCTTAAAAAGGGGGGTGGGGGGGGTGGCGTAGGCGAAGCCTATCCGAAGGATATAGCCTGGAGGGATGCCTGACGGCACGCTACGCGAACAGAAAAAGTTGGATGATTATATCATGTCCGACTAATTAATAATCCTAAACGTAGGGGCGGGTTCTGCATTGATGTTGATGACTACTCCGAGATTGACATAAACCCGCCCCGCCCCCTAAGACACATTAATCAACCGGATATCATATTAGAAAGAAATGGTATTAGACAGATAAATTTGTGCTGAACCTGCGCCTACAGGATACGGGGGCGGGTTTATATCGGTTACTGCGAAGAATGATAAATTTGTGCTGAACCCGCCCCTACAAACCTGACACCTGTTTTAAGCTTGTTTCTCGATAATACCGCAACCCAAACGACCGCCACCGGCACCGCCTTGAACGCCGGTTGTGCCTTGATCTTCATCGACGTGTACAATAAAAGCGCTGCCATCTTCATCAAAAATACTTAATGGCCCGGGCGAAAGGGTGACGCGGTTGGTACGATGGGTTAAAGTGGCATTACCTTCGGCATCTGCGACTAAATTGGGTAAGTCTCCCATGTGAAAAGGATGGTTGGCGTCGGGGTTGGTTTCTCCGTAAGGACCCGGATCAAAATGTCCGCCTGCCGCCCCAAAATCGGGTTCACATTTGGCGGTTTGATGGATATGAAATCCATGTTTGGTGTTAGGAGGTAAGCCACTAACTTCGGCTTTGACTTCTACCGTTGGTAAGATTTCTGTGGTTTCCGAAGGTGAATTTTCGGTTAAAGTGACGGTTCCTGATACATTAGAATCGGGTGGGCTTTGGATATCTGCAACCGCAACAATTTGATTGCCGTTATCGGTTTGGGCTGTTGACTGAGTATTATTAACTTGATCGCAACTACCGACGACAACTGCTGTCAATATTACTCCCAATACAAGGGATAAAATTTTTCTGGGTCTATTCATAGGACAATCTCGTATTAACGCTTGACTTTTAATAAGTTTTCTTCCTATTGTAGCTTTACTCTAGAACCATTAACATTCCTTCCTTGCCAATTTCTACAATTTTCAGCCTTAAGGAAGAGTTCAGCCAATTCAAATGAAACTTCGGCATCCTTTCACTGAATTGTACCGCTACTAAACACTCGACCAATGACTTCTTCGATGGGAGGATCGCTTACGGTTAAGTCTAAGACATCGATTTGCGCTAAAATTTGAGCAACGGTATTTGTTAGGGTTTCTCGCTGCACTAACAACCGCACAGATTGCCCTTGAATCGCTTCGATTTCCCCATATTTTGATAAAATAGTCTTGAAGTCTTCCGGCTGTTCTTGGGGATGATTTGCCAGTTCTATTTTAACTTCTCGATAGGGGGCAAAACGTTCGAGTAGTCCGTCCAAACTGCCATCATAAATTAATTCGCCTTGATGAATTAAAATCACCCGTTTACACAAAGCGGTAATATCAGCCATGTAATGACTTGTTAGCAGAATTGTGGCGTGATATCGTTGATTATATTCGGCTAAAAATTCCCGGACGGCAACTTGCGCGTTCACATCCAAACCCAATGTTGGTTCATCTAAAAATAACACTTGGGGACGATGTAATAACGCCGCCAATAATTCCGCTTTCATCCGCTGACCTAGAGATAATTTTCTCACGGGTTGTTTTAATTCTTCTTTGAGGGAAAGCATCTCGCTTAACTCCCCCAAACGCAGGCGAAATTCTTGATCGGAAATTCCATAAACAGCCGCATTAATTCTCAGCGAGTCCAACGCCGGTAAATCCCAAATTAACTGTTGCTTTTGACCCATAACTAGGGTAATCTTATGTAAGAAGGAAGATTCCCGCTGAAAAGGGGTATGACCTGCAACTTTGAGGATACCGCCAGAGGGATGAATTAGCCCGGTCAGCATTTTTAAGGTTGTGGTTTTTCCCGCCCCATTTGCACCCAAAAACCCGACAACTTCCCCGGTTTCTAGGGTAAATGAAACTTCGCGGACGGCTTGGACTTGGCGGTAAGTCCGGCGAAAAAAGTGGCGCAGGGTTCCTTTTAAGCCCGGTTCTTTGACGGCAACGGGATAGACTTTGCTCAACTGTTGTGCGATAATAATTGACATAAGCGGTTAGGGTGATGATAGATGCGGAGAAAAAAATCTCCCTCCTTAATTTATCGCGTGATGCCTGCAAACCGGATCGCAATTAAACCCCAACCGCATTGAGTTGATTAGACCTTATACCAATTCTTTATGAAGCTGCATCTAATTGATCCCCCCGGCTTCGCCTACGCCCCCACCCCACCCCCCTTTTTAAGGGGGGATCAAGGGGGGATCATTAAAAGTTGGATGATTAGAAAGAAATGGTGTTAGCCGAACTCAATTAACATTTGAGATAGGCAGCCCAAACGTAACCTTCCATAATAGAAGTGCGAATAAACGCCCACTTGTTGTTACTGGAGGTTTTCAGCCATTCGACTCTCACCCCATCGGGTAAACTGCCGATAATTTTACCGTTGGGGGTTGAACGCACATTAAGCGGCGTATCTGTCGGGTCAGCAACGGCACAACTGCGGATATTGGCGAGTTGATATTCGGCTTGAGATAGATGTATCGGGTTGAGTCCAGTTTCCGAGGTGCGGTTAACAGGGGTTGGGGTAGCAATAGCGGAAAATTGGGGAACCGAAGTTAAGCCAATTCCTGTCAAAATTAGCAGGGATGTTCCGAAAAATTTAACGGCTTTCATGGTGCAAGCGTCCTCGTGTATGTTAACACGGTAAATGCACCCGCACAGAACTTCTGGATGGAATGATTATACACCGAATCGGCTAAATTGATCTAGAGTTATTTTCAACTAATTTGATAAATTTTTGTAAGGTTTCTTGATAACGTTGTCCGGCGACATCTAACACGTTGTTATGGTCGGCGCCTTCTACCCAAAAAGACATTTTCGGTTCGTTGGCTTTGGCGTAGAGTTTTTCTCCATGCCAAAAAGGGATGACTTGATCGCGATCGCCGTGCATAATTAACACAGGACAGTTTACCCGAGAGATTTTCGCCAGATTGGGGAATTTATCAAAGGGAAACAACCGGATGCGGGTAACAACTCGAAAAATACTGACAAATGAACTTTCAATAATTAATCCCCCAACCGGTTGACGGGAAGCCAAATCTACAGACGGCCCTCCCCCAACGGAACGACCGTAGACGATAATCTGATGGGGGGGTATATTTAATTTTTGGGTAAGGTAATTGTAGGCGGCGTTAATGGCGTGGTAGGTGCCTTTTACAGTGGGTTTTCCGCTGCTGGTCCCGTAACCGGGATAGTCGTAAACCAAGACAGAAAAACCGATATCCCGTAGCTGTTTGAGGTGGAAGCGAGTCTGTCCGATATCTTCGGCGTTGCCGTGAGAGTAGAGGATAGTATACTGACTTTCGGGGTTGGGGAGGTAAAGGGCGGTGATGCGATCGCCATTTTCGGCCGAAAATTGGATAAGATCGTTAGTCTGGGTGTAACTTGCGGGCGGAGGAAAAAAAATTAGGCGATCGGTTCCGAAATATGCCCAGATACCGACTCCAAGATAAATGATTATTGCAGAAGTCAGCAAGCGAGAGAGTGAAAATTCTCCTATAATTAGGCGTCTGAGAGTTACTTTATCGATCATAATCGTCGATTGTGTTGGGATGATTCTGTAGCTCAGTTTGCCCTATATGCCTGAATTTTTTTCAATTTGTGAGGAACAATTATGGTGCTTGAATATCCAGAAGATCTAAAGTACACTGAAACCCATGAGTATGTCCGACTCGATGGTGAAATTGCGACCATTGGAATTAGTGGTTTTGCCATTGAGCAACTTGGGGATATTGTGTTTTTAGAGTTGCCCGATGTCAACGATGCGGTTGAAAAAGGCGAATCTTTTGGGACGGTTGAGTCTGTTAAAGCCGTAGAAGATTTAAAAGCTCCGGTCAGTGGAACGGTAGTCGAACGCAACGATGATGTGGTAGAATCACCCGAACAGCTTGCTGAAGATCCCTATGGTGAGGGATGGCTGATCAAAGTTCGCATCGATGATGCCAATGACTTGGATGATTCGATGACCGCCGAGGAGTATCGGACTTTGGTTGAAGGTGAGTAGGACTTGAGTGATTGGGACTAGGGACGGAAAAATATCATTGATTACTCTCCTAACCCGCGAGGGACAACCGCTAAACCGGAGACTGGGATTGACTTTTCCCAAACAGTCGCGATCGCAGAGTTATCTTTGAGTCGAAATAAATGTGAGCTTAGTGTATCACAAGTCACTGTTCCTAGTTCCCGAATGAGAGAATTTGTTACAAATAAATAAGGAAGCTGTACAGGGTTAGTCCATCACCTTTGGCCAGGGTTCAGAACTCTTGAGTCAGACGTACTCTTCCGGTTGATAAGAAGTTATTTTAAAGTGCATCCAACTGTTCCCGTAAATCTCAGCCCATACTATTCGTTTTTTGGAGTTTTAATCAAAGTTCCATGTTAGATTTTCATTCACCATCTAATCCCGAAGAAACCGACAGTTCATCTACCGCAACCGAAGCCTATCAATTTGAGTTTAGTTTACCCACTGTTGAGGATAAACCCCAATTGCATACCATAACAGATTCTTTTTTAAAGCGACATATCGGGCCGAACTCATATGCCATTCAAGAAATGTTAGAAACCTTGGGATTTTCCGATCTCAATGAACTGATTGATCGTACCATTCCGCCCTCAATTCGCCTCAACCGTTCCCTGAAATTACCGGCGGCTAAAAGTGAATACGCAGCCCTCGCCCAACTGAAAGAAATTGCTTCAAAAAACCAAATCTTTCGCTCGTTTATTGGGATGGGATATTCTAACTGTATCACGCCCCCAGTGATTCAGCGCAATATTCTTGAAAATCCGGGTTGGTACACGGCTTATACTCCCTATCAAGCAGAAATTGCCCAAGGTCGTTTGGAAGCGCTGTTAAACTTTCAAACGATGGTAATTGACCTGACGGGGATGGAAATTGCCAACGCTTCCTTACTCGATGAAGCCACAGCCGCCGCCGAAGCGATGAGTATGAGTTACGGCGTTTCTAAAGCAAAATCCGATGTATTTTTTGTTTCTAAAGACTGCCATCCCCAAACGATAGACGTTGTTCAAACTCGGGCGTTACCGTTGGGAATTGAAGTCATTGTCGGCGATTTTAAAACCTTTGATTTTTCCACCCCTATTTTTGGGGCGTTGCTACAATATCCGGCAACCGACGGGGCAATTTACGACTACCGAGACTTTATCGAAACCGCCCACAAACACCAGGCATTAGTTACCGTTGCCGCCGATATTTTAAGCTTAACCTTGTTAACGCCTCCCGGCGAATTTGGGGCGGATATTGTGGTCGGAAATACCCAACGGTTTGGCGTTCCCCTCGGTTATGGCGGCCCCCACGCGGCTTATTTTGCCACCAAAGAAACCTACAAACGGCAAGTTCCGGGTCGTTTAGTTGGGGTGTCAAAAGATGCCAATGGAAACCCCGCTTTGCGTCTGGCTTTACAAACTCGCGAACAACATATTCGTCGGGATAAAGCCACCAGCAATATCTGTACCGCCCAAGTTTTGTTAGCGGTTATTGCGGGAATGTATGCAGTTTATCACGGGCCGAAAGGGTTAAAACAAATCGCTGAAAAAATCCATCAGTTAACCACATTGTTAGCCGATGGATTACAACGTTTGGGTTATGAAATGAGTTCGGAACCCTATTTTGATACCCTAAAAATCAACTTGGGTTCACAAGGGTTACAAGAGATTTTAGACGCGGCTAAAGTTCATCAAATCAACCTGCGAAAAATTGATGAAAATACCGTCGGAATTAGTTTGGATGAAACCACAACAATTAAAGACTTAATTGATTTGTGGGAAATCTTCTCGGATACCGATGAATTACCTTTCCGCCTCGACGAACTTTCCGCTAATTCTACTTTACCCGATTCCTTCAAACGAACCAGCGAATATCTAACCCATCCCGCTTTTAATCAGTATCATTCCGAAACCGAATTATTGCGGTATTTGCACCGGTTACAAACCAAGGATTTATCGTTAACCACTTCGATGATTCCGTTGGGTTCCTGTACGATGAAGTTAAATGCGGCAGCAGAAATGTTACCCGTAACCTGGCCGGAATTTGGCAAAATTCATCCGTTTGCACCGAAAAATCAAACGACCGGTTATCAAATTCTGTTCCAACAATTAGAACATTGGTTGGCAGAAATTACCGGCTTTGATGGAATTTCTCTACAACCGAATGCCGGTTCACAAGGGGAATATGCGGGTTTATTAGTGATTCGTCGCTATCACGAAGAACGGGGCGAAACCAACCGCAATATTTGTTTAATTCCCGAATCCGCACACGGAACAAACCCCGCAAGTGCGGTGATGTGCGGCTTAAAAGTTGTTGCTGTAAAATGCGATTCCGAGGGAAATATTGACATTAACGACCTGAAAATCAAAGCCGAAAAACACGGTCAAAATTTGGCGGCGTTGATGGTAACATATCCTTCAACTCACGGGGTTTTTGAAGAAGGAATTCAAGAAATTTGTGATATTATTCACAACAATGGCGGTCAAGTTTATATGGATGGGGCGAATATGAACGCCCAAGTTGGTTTGTGTCGTCCGGCCGATTTTGGCGCCGATGTTTGCCATTTAAACTTACACAAAACCTTCTGTATTCCTCACGGTGGCGGCGGCCCGGGAATGGGACCGATTGGGGTAAAATCTCATTTAATTCCCTTTTTACCGGGGCATTCAGTTGTTACAATGCAGGATGATAATCCCCAGTCTTTGGGCGCTATTTCGGCGGCGCCTTGGGGAAGTCCGAGTATTTTGGTAATCTCTTGGATGTATATCGCCATGATGGGCGCCGAAGGGTTAACCGAAGCCACAAAAGTAGCGATTTTAAATGCTAATTATATGGCTCATCGTCTCAAAGAATCTTACCCGATTTTATACAAGGGTAAAAATGATTTAGTTGCCCACGAATGTATTTTAGACTTGCGAGGCGTGAAAAAATCTGCCAATATTGAAGTCGATGATATCGCTAAACGGTTGATGGATTATGGCTTCCACGCGCCTACTGTTTCTTGGCCGGTTCCGGGAACCATGATGGTTGAACCCACCGAAAGCGAGTCTAAAGCGGAGTTAGACCGTTTCTGCGATGCTATGATAGCGATTCGGCGCGAAATTGGGTTGATAGAGTCGGGAGACATCGACGGCGAAAACAACCCCTTGAAGAACGCGCCACACACCGCAGAATCCCTAATTGTGGGCGAGTGGAATCACCCCTATTCCCGCGAACAGGCGGCTTATCCGGCGCCTTGGTTGCGAGATCATAAGTTTTGGCCGTCTGTTGGACGAATTGATAACGCTTATGGCGATCGCAATTTCGTTTGTTCCTGTTTACCGATGGAGGCCTATTCTGACAATTAGAACCAATTAGAACGGCGTAAAACAACTCTAGGGGCGGGTTTATGTAGTCTCTAATCACTGGTGACTGGTGACAGGTGTTGCAGTGCGGACTTGGCGGTTTCCGTATCGGAGCGCGAACTCGCGACTTGGCGGTTTCCGTCGAGAGCGAAGTTCGCAAGAGAGCAACTGCTGTTCGCGCAGCGTCTCCGCAGGAGATACCCGGAGGGTGACTGATAACTGAAAAAACCCGTCCCTACAAAATTATTGGGGTGTGAGGGTTTGAACTGGCGGATTTCTCCTCAAACAGAGATAACATGAATTTATCCTATTATTAACAGGAATTTTACCTGAGTTCTCTAAGATAGAACCGTAGAGAGAACCCCGTTGATTATGTATAACAAAATCTCCCCGATAAATACCAGCGAAGTCAACCGTTTAACGGAGACATTGATGAAGGGTTCAAGTAGTCGTTATCAGATTACGGTACAGGTCGCAAAACGGGCTAAACGGTTTCGATATGAGGAGTTTGATAATCCCAATCCTTCGGAAGTTAAACCCGTTGTGCGTGCCATTCTAGAGATGTCTGATGAAGTGACTCAGCCGGAATTAATTATTGATGAGATTGGCTAATATTAGCAAAACTTAAGCATTCGATTACCTTTTCATAACTCAAATCCCCTGGGTTCGTTATAAAATCTCAACAGGGTCGCGCTTAAGCTCTCAGACCTGTTTTTGAAAACTTATTCACGTCTACCTTTAATCCCTGTGATCTACTTGATTTGGTTGATAATTGCTCTGGTAACAGCATGGGCGGGATTCAAAACAACAGATGATGTACACCGAATTGCCCTAATTTTGATGGGCTTGTTTTTTATCCTATTGTTTTTGATGTCAACTCCGGAGTCTATGCAACTGTTTTTTAAGTTGATGTTTGTGATGGCTTTGTTGTTGGGGCGGTTTGGGTTGCGCCATGTGATGCGTCTCCAACCCCAACGGTATAAATGACAAGCCAGAAAAACTCATACTATGGTTTAGTCGGGATGAGATTTGGGTAAGATGGCATAAATAATAGAAGGATAAACGTTCAGATAGCGCACAACTAAAACGTGTAAGAAAATATTCCACATTGCCATCGTTAAAGCAGTAGAAATCGCCGCCCCCACTATCCCAAAGAGAGGAATAGTAATCGCATTTAAAATGACATTTGTTATGGCACTACATCCAAATATCATCGCCGATTGATTTTGATGTCCTGTCATTACCATTAAATAGCCTACCGAACCGGAACCGACATTCACCAACTGTCCTAAAATTAAAATTGTCATCGGCAAACGGGCGACAACAAATTCGGAACCAAATAATCCTAAAATCGGGTTGGCGAAGGCAATAATAGCAATAGAAAGAAGTAAAGACGGCCAGAAAATCCAGTGGGCAACAGTTCCCACTAACGATTGTAAACCGGAGCGATCATTTTGGGTGTAAAGTGTTGTAAAAACCGGGGCGACGACTGTATTAACGGCTTGTAAAACAAATGTTACCCAAACAGAAGTTTTCGCCGCAGCACTATAAATTCCCACCGCTTCTGGGCTAATAATGGTTCCAATCATTAAAATATCGGTTTGGTTGAGAACAATAAAAAACACCCCCTGTAATAACAACGGAAAAGCCACCCGCAACCATTCAATGGTTTGATAATCTGGAGTTGCTGGCTGATATTCACGCTTGAATTGATGCTGTAGCAAATACCATTGAATCCCGACAATAATAATTAGAGAAAAAACCGATAAACTCAACACTCCTTCGCTGGTTAAACCCGAGTTAATTTTCCAGAGAATAAAAGCACCCAATAGCACCAAACAGGGTTCAATTAAACGAAAAGGAGCGTAGGCTAAAATAATTTTATTAAATGCTCGAGCCATCTCCGCTTGCAGTTGGACTAACGCAATTAAAGGCACCATCCAAACCCCAATTAACAGCGGTTTATAATAAATCCAACTGGAATTTTGGAAGGTTAAAATTAACAAGGTTGTGCCTAAACTAAGCGCCAAACTTATCACTCCGGTTAACCGCCAAGTTCCTCGAATTAAGCCTGTTAATTGTTGCCATTGTTGGGTAACTTGATATTGAGAAATAAACCGCAATACCGCAGTGGGTAAACCCAGTCCCCCGAAAATTGCCAGTAACAACGTCCAGGAAACAACATATTCATAAATACCAAATTCTGCGGTTCCTAGCCAACGAGCGAGAAAAATCTGCACAATATAAGTCAGTCCAACGCCGGAAACCTGCACTAAAAAAGCAATTCCCGCACCTCTGGCTAAATTTTGTAATAAAGGAGAGCGAGAAAAAGATTGACGACTTTCAGTTAAAAGTTGTAGAATACCCATAGGAAAATCTTAAAAGACTCTAATCAAAACTCTCCCAATTCAATAGCTAGATAACGCTATTGTTTTAGAATGAAGTCACCAAGCGGGGGGCGAGTTTATCCAAGCTGTCTGTTAGAAACAAACAAGCAACGCCAGATGTTAATATAGCAAATTAGACAAAAGTTTGCATCGAATGTCTGTTAAGTTTTAGGGGCGAGTTCAAAAATCGTCAAACATCAAGAGTTGACTAATGAATTGGATTGTTCAAATTATCTTGACTGATTTTAGCATAATAATCTGTTGCTTTTAACTCAAACAACAATAATTCAACCCCATAATATTCATTGGTTCGTCCTAGAGGTTTCATTCCCAACCGTTGAGTCACACGAATAGAACGCTCATTTTCCGGCTTCACCACCGCATAAATAACAGGTAAACGTAAAATCGTAAAAGCATAACCCAGAATTTGTTTGGCGGCTTCTGTGGCGTAACCTTTTCCCCAACTGGCTTTGCGAAAATGCCAACCAATTTCATAATTTGTCGTTGGAATACCATCATTATCGGGAAGCAAAACGAGCAAAACCGCCCCGATAATTTCTTCAGTTTCTTTTTCTACAACCGCCCAAGAACCCGTTCCATTGTTGCGAATTTTATCCCGTTCTACTCTTTCTTGAAGCCGAGAACAAACCGCTTCTACTGTTTCTATAGGCGGACTAATAAAACACATTACATCGGGGTCGCCGTAAATTTGAAAAGCCTGCGGTGCGTCTTTTTCCGGTTCCCAGTTGCGGATAATTAGGCGTTCAGTTTGAAATAAAATACTCATATCATGTCCAACTCATCAATAATTATTTTGTAGGGGCGGGTTCTACAAGATTTTTACGACTACTCCGAGATTTACATAAACCCGCCCCACCCCCGAATAGAATTATTAACTCATATCATGTCCAACTGATCAATAATTATTTTGTAGGGGCGGGTTTAGATAGCTTTTCTCGGGGAAATTTACATCAATACCGAACCTCTAATAACGGGGCGGGTTTAGATAGCTTTTCTCGGGGAAATTTACATCAATACCGAACCCGCCCCTACAATAGTGGTTAGGCGGTGACTTTTAACTGTGATGACTGGCTTGACGGCTGAACATTTCATAATATTGTTGACCCAGTTTCATCAGTTGAACGTGAGTTCCGGTTTCTACTATTTTACCTTGTTCTAACACAACGATAACATCCGCATTTCTCGCCAATGCCAGTCGATGAGTCACAACAACTGCTGTTTTATCTTGGGAAATATCGGCAAATAATTTATAAATTTCATCTTCTGTTTTTGGATCGAGGGCTGCTGTGGGTTCATCAAATATTAATAATTCCGCTTGCGGTTGACGCATCAACGAACGGGCGATCGCAATTCTTTGCCACTGTCCGCCAGACAGGTCTACACCGCCTTCTAACTGCTTTCCAAGCGGGGTATCCAGTTGGTTGGGTAGACTGTTGATTTTTTGGGTAATTCCTGCTTTTTCAATGGCTTGAAAAATTGTGCGATCGCAAGTCAGTTGATCTAAATTTCCAAAGGCGATATTTTCACGAACCGTTAGGGGAAAACGGGCGTAATCTTGTAAAACAACAGCTATTTTTTGACGCAAATCCTCCAGTTTTAACGCCCGCAAATCTTCACCGTTCCACAATATTTTACCACAATCGGGGTCGTAAAGACGACATAATAACTTAGCGAGAGTGCTTTTTCCGGCTCCATTTTCGCCGACTAAAGCAACCGTTTGACCGGGATAAATAGTCAGATTGACATTTTGTAAACTGGGATGGTTGCTGTTGGGATAGGAAAAAGAAACGTTATCGAGGTGAATTTTGGCGGCTTGTTGAGGAGAAGAAAAACTTAAACCCGAGGAAGATTGAATGGCATTTAATTTTAGTTCAGACTCCAATTCTAACAGTTGAAAAATCGGAACCGTCCCCAAAGCAACATCATAAAGTTCGGAAACGTTACCCATTAAAATCTGTAGACTTTGACGCAACCGCATCACCAACCCCGCGTAAAGCGCTAAATCTCCAATGGTGTAGACACCATCTAAAGTTCCAAAAACTACATAAATATAAGGTATAGCCACTCCAACGCCGCCAAAAACTGACCAGAATGTAACCAAACTTGTTCCTTTCAAGCGGACTTTTTCCATTTCCTGAAACGTGCGGGGAAATAAGTTAACCCATCGGTTTAACAATAAATTTTGCAACCCAAACAAACGCAATTCTTTTGCGTATTCGGGAGCGGTTAGCATTCCTTGATAAAGCTGCATTTCTCGGGCTGCACTGGCTTGAGTTTTTTCAATATCCCAACTTTGGCTAACGTAACGAATTTTGATAAAAATTGCGGGGGAAGAAGCGAACAAAACAATAAAAGGAACCCACCAATTAATTGTAAAAGAAACAGCAACCGCAGGAATAAGAGTGAAAATTCCAATTAAGCCAGACCCCAAAAGCATCGCCAAAGTTTGCAACCGTCCAATTGCTTTTTCAGCCAGTTGAACAATATTGAGAAGTTCGGGATTTTCAAACAGAGAAATATCGGCAAATGTGGCGACTTTATCCAAAAACCTCTGCTGAAAATAGCCTTGAACTCGCTGTTCTAAACTGGAAAACATGACATTAATAATGGTACCAATAGACTCCAGAGACAAGTTTAAAAAAATGACTCCGATGATGCTAAAAACCAGTAAACGATTTGAGAGTAAAACTGTTAATACACTGTCGCCGACAATGTTTCCAGCTTGTATTAAACGGGTAATTTCATCAATGATAATTTTATCGAGAAATAAAACCAGCGTCGGGCCGCCACCTTGAAGTAAAGTGAGTACAGTAAAGTAAAAAATTCGTTTGGGTGCCGCTTGGACGACAAACCAACTACTCCGCAGAAGCGCCTGCAAAGGGGAAAGTTGAAGCGTTTGCATGGTCTCACCCGGGCTGAAAGGATAGATTTCCGTTTATACCTTAACCGGGAAGTCAACCCCTTGAATAGTCGCACATTTGAGGGACAGGATTTTTTATCCTATAACCCGCCAAATGACAAGATTTATTTATAAAAGTTTACAAAGAGGGGAGTTTGTCCGATTCGCCAAAAAAAATTAGCTGAGAAAAATTCAGTCAGAAGATGATCCTCATGTTAAAATACGTGAAAATTATGAAAGTTATGTTAGCGAGGTAGACTGATTCATGGAAGCAGCGTTGCTGTTGGCTAAACTGCCGGAAGCTTATTCAATCTTTAGCCCGGTTGTTGACATTTTGCCTGTTATCCCGGTGTTTTTCCTGCTGTTGGCTTTTGTTTGGCAAGCATCAGTGGGATTCAAATAGAGATGAAAAAGCTATCAGCGTTAAGTTTAGGCGACGGGGTTAACGAACTCAAAAGCGTTAAAATATCCCGTTGTTTAGACTCAGTGCTGATAGCTCAAGTTTAATTTTTAGGATTTGAAAGTTTTAGGCGTTGCGAGAACCGATAGTTTTCTGGAATGCGGGTCGTTCGCCAACACGCTTAATATAGTCGAGAACAGCCGGATAAGCACTTAAATCCAGCTTTAACATCATCGGAATATAAGCTAAAATCGACCCAACCGCAACATCGGCAACTGTAAAATCCTCTCCCATAATATAAGATTGTTTTTGGAAAATTTCGTTGAGAGGAGCCATCAAACGAGGCGTTTCTTTTTCCCGGCTTGCTTCTAGAAAAATCCCATTCGCCAGAGTGGAATTAGCAAACAAAACCCACTGATAAATTTCCCCTCGTTTTTCGGGAGAGTCCGGCATTTTCCCATATTTATCAGCCAAATAAAGCAGAATTCCTCCCGATTCCCACAATTTAACGTTTTCATCCACAATCGAAGGAACCTTTCCCATCGGGTTAATTGCCAGATAATCGGGTTCAAGATGAGCGCCTGCTTTCATATCCAGCATCACAAACTCGTAAGCCAGAGCAATTTCTTCTAAATACCACTGAACAATTGATGCACGGCTAAATGCACCACCGTAGAGTTTAAGCATCAGTTCGACTCCTGTAATTAAAATCAGTTTAAACCAAAATCCGACTGTTTGATCCGACCCGATGACGGCTTAAGAAAACTCGTTAAGCCCGACGTCCACAGAGTCGATTAATCGTCCGCACTAAATTATCATAATCGACAATCGGCTTAATATAAAATTCATCCGCTTGAGAAATTTCTAGCAGAGATTGACGTTCACTATCCAAAGCATAAGCCGTGATTAAAATAATCGGAATATTCGCCGTTTTTGAGTTCCTTTTGAGGAGGCGAGAAATATCAACGCCGCTGACATCTTTCCCCTCCCAATGTGCCTCGGGAAGATTCACATCCATAATCACTAAATCCACTTCGGGTCCCTGACAAAGCTCAAAAATTTCATCGAGTTTGTCTGTTACCCGAACCTGATAACCACCCAGACGCCCAATTAGCTTCGCCATTCCTTTGGCTAACAAATAGTCATCTTCTACGATTAAAATTCTTAAATTATCCTTTTGAAAATTCACAAGCTCTAAATAATGTTAATCAACATTCAAACTGGATAACTGCTTATAAAAGCCCAGACTTTGCTTCTGTATTAACACAATCGACTGAGAACTTCAACTGATCTTTCCGATAAACAGATTCAAATTCATCCGCTATTCTGTTGGGAAAGGGAACATCGCCCTCCTGACTCATCGCCCAACTTTACCCATTGAGACAGCCCCATGAAAGGCAACCAAGTGTCCCAACTGTATTCTCAAGGTCGCAGAGACTTTAGAGGCCAAAACCTCCGCTCTCAATCCTTCCAAGGTCAAAATTTGTCCGGTGCAGACTTTAGTTATGCCGATATCCAGGGAACCAACTTTCAAGGCGCCACCCTGCGAGAGGTCAAGTTCCGAGGCGCAAAAGCCGGAGTTCCCAAAGCCTGGGTTGTCATCCTCTCCGGGGCGGCTTGGTTGTTTTCGGTGTTGTTAGGACTGGCTTTGGTACTTGTTGGTTATTTTGTCTTGTTGTTCTTGAATATGTCAACTCCCGAAGACGCCAACACGGGTTGGACGGCGCTGGCGTTGATGCTTGTACTGGTTTTTATTGGCGGACGTCGGGGAATCGAACGGGGTTGGGGGGCGTTTATTGATACCATTGAAATTGCCCTGGTTGGCATCATTATCGGCGTTATTTCCGGACTTGGTAATGCGATCTCCCTGTTGGGAACCTTGGCAATCGCCGGGGTATTAGCGGGGTTTGGGGGGGCGATTTTGTTCGCCTCTGCCGTCGCTTTTGGGGTGATTTTTTCCCTGACTGAACGTTTGGCTTGGGTAATGAGTTTAACAAAAGTATTGACGGTTGCGGTGCTTGCTAGCGCCATCGCGGGTTATATTTCCGGTGGGGTGAGTGCCATTGCGATCGCCATATCGGTTTTTGTTACCTTTTGGTTTGATTATATCGGTTGGCGGGGAATTTTGGGAGACAAAAACTATATGTTAATTCACAACTTGAGCGTTAATTTAGCCGCCACAGGAGGAACGAGTTTTCGTCAGGCCGATTTAACCGATGCTAACTTTACCAATGCCCATCTTAAAGGTAGCGATTTTCGGCAAGCCAAACTGATCAGAACCCGTTGGCGGGGAGCAAAACAACTCGATCAACTTCGGGGCGGAAACACTTATTTAGATTATCCACAAATTCGAGAATTATTACAAACGGGTCAGGGAAAAAACCAAAATTTTGATTTTCAAGATTTGCGGGAACTCAGCTTACAAAATGCCAACTTAACCGGGGCGAGTTTTGTCGGTGCCAACCTCAGTTCAACCAATTTGCGGGGTGCAAATTTATCGAAAGCGAAATTAATTCAAACCAAATTAAGTCAGGCCAATCTCAACGGTGCAACCTTAACCGGCGCCTACATTCAAGATTGGGGAATTACCCTAACCACTCAACTGCGAAATATCACTTGTGATTATTTATTTTTGCGTCTTCCCTCCGAAAAAAGCAGCGATCCAAATCCCTACCGTCAGCCATCGGACTGGAATCGAACCTTAAACCCCCAGGAATTTACGGCGATTATTCGGGCATTTTTAGAAAACCGTCAGAGTTGGTATTCTAGCGTTTTAGACTTGAATAAAAACGGTTCGGAATCTTTCGGAAAAATATCCCAAGTTTCTCTCAAAGGAGAAGCCGAATATGAGGAAATTGAAAAAATTAAACATTCTCTCAATCAACCGCTTGAAAGCGTTAATCCGTCCCCCGCTTCACCCTCCAATTTAATCCCCAACGAGACTTCTTCCGAACCGATTTTAACAGAAACCGTTAACCCGCCAGAAAATGCACAACCTTTACCGGAAAATTTAGCCGCCATTGTTTCGGTGATTGAACAATTTATCGAAGAAATAGAAGCCGATTTTCCCCTAGATACCACTTCCAAACAGATGAAAGCCGCAGCCGAAATTATGGAACAACTCGAAAGCGATCCTGTTTTAAAACAGAGTTTAATTGAGATTTTAACTGTAGAAAAGGCTCAAAAAATTGAACGGGCTATTAATCGTCCCGTTGGTTTTTTTATTGTCAAAGCCATTCAATCTTGGGGAAAGTCTAATACAGGTCTATAAACTCAGCTTTTTAATTCCAATATCCTCGAATCAGTTGGGTAATTGCCAAGGTTTCAAGCATTATATAAGTAAAAAGATTGGCTTTAAAAAAGGATTGCTGAATTATTTTTTGTTCTTGTTTTTTTAGCACCAGATACCCGATTAGTAGTTCTAACCAAAAAGAAAAGAAAAACATCGGGATGAGTGTAACAATAAGTTCTAAGGGTAACAAAGGAAAATAAAAAGGCAAACAACAATAAGCTTGACCCACAATAAACAGCAACAAAACTCCGGTAAAAGTGGAGATGAAGTTGGTACTAAAAGCAATAGTAATCGAACGATAAATCCCGAGTTTGAGTATTTTTCTGTGGACAACAGCTTCAATAAAAATAATTGGAATCAACAAAATAAATTGATAGAAAATACTCTGAGTAAACAGGGGAATTCCTGAGTTTGCCAGATAAACCGATGTGAGCGTTAGATACATCTTTGGTTTGAAAATCAAGCCATAACTAATACATGATCTAGTGTATTGCTCAAAACAGTAGGGCGGATCAAATCAGGCAAATCTTGATCAAATTTAACCCAAATCACCCATTGACCCACCCCAACCCTCTCTACTTCGCCAAATCAGAAATTACTTCAGCCAATCCAGCGACCACTCTCGTCAGCTTATCAAAATCGATTTTATCGGGAGTATCTTCTTCTGTGTGGTAAAAAGGGAAACGATAAGGAGCGGTATCTGTAATCATAATTCCTTTATATTCCTGTTGCCAAAAAGCCCATTGGTCTGACCAACCAACGCCCGGAATCCAACTCGGTAAAGAAACACCCTCGGAAGGAAATTGAGCATGACGACGAAAGGATTTAATCGCTTGTCGAACTAAATCCCCGGAGTTGATATCGCCAATAAAAGCAATAAAATTGCCTTGATTGGGATAGAATAAATTAATCGGGAAAGGGTATTTTTGACTCCCTACCGCGTCTGAAAAATAGCCCATTGTTTCCAAGCTTAACATCGCCACAATATTTTCCTGATTCCGACGCGATCGCTGGGCATAGACCAAACTTCCCATATTTTCTGTCCAGAAAAAAGGCGGTTCTTCATTCGTAAACTCTACAAAACGAACCGTGCGCTTGGTGGATTTCTGGGCAAAGATTCGTGCGAGTTCCAGTGTGGCGACGACACCGGTGCCATTATCGTTAGCCCCGGGGCTGGTAAAAGCCGAATCGTAATGACCCCCAACCAGCACAATTTCATTTGGCTTTTCGGTTCCCAATCGTTCAACTTCTAGATTATAATATAACTTGTTATCAATCTGATATTCCTGTAGCTTTACCTCATAACCCGCTTGAGTTAAAGCAGTTTCCAAAAACGTTTTTGCTGCATTTAGCTTCTCATATTGACTCACATTTCGCACCCCAATCTCATCTGCTATCTTTTGAATATCTCGTTTGAGTGAGGTTTGAAGTGCAATTTCTTCGTTTTGTAAAGGTTGAAGTTTGCCGTTATAACTGTGTTCGGGCATCCAAAACATTGTTAACCCGGCCCAAGCTGCTAAAATGAGCAAGACAGCGAAAAGTATCGCCAAACGAATTAAGGCAGACTTATTAACAATCTGCATTCTAAATTGATTTTTGTTGGAGGGTGGGCGCATCACAAATACAGGCTGGAGTAGTCGGGTTTATTAAACTCCCTAAATTATAATCTACTCTCATAATAACCCGTTTGACGCACCCGACCCCTTCCCAAAAAAATTAAAGAACTTGATGGGTGTAACTGTGTTGTTTAACGTTATCCTCGGCGCTAACAATCCGCTCAGAATTTAAAATCCGCTTCCGTTCCAAAGAATAATTAAACTCTTCAAAAACCGTCCCCAAAGCGATATGAGATTGAGCATTTGGACGGCTTTTATAAGTGCGGGCTGCGGCGAAAACCCGGTCGCTAAACTCATCAGCCAACTGAACTTCAGGGGGAAACTCGGACGGAATTTGTACGGTATCGCCCGTGAGAACCGCTCCGACAGTGGTTGCACAAGCTTTGTGATAAGAAGTCGGAATTCCTTTCAATAAAGCTTCGAGCGCTGCCGAGGGAATGGGTTCAATAATTTCTACTTGATGAACTTCGCCTTCTTGTTTGATAAAGCAGGTTGCCAAACCAACAATCACGTAATCATCGGTCGAAATATCTGAAGCGTTAGGATAGGCAGTTGTTGAGGTCATAGGGTTTAATCAGATTTCCAACAAATTTAATCTAGAGGAATTTATTTAATCGTCAGATCGAACTACAAACTGCATTTTACCAAGTTATGTTGGTCACAGTGAGCGAGAGAAATGATTTTGATAAATCTTAATAGAAGATAGGGAACAGGGAACGGGGAACTGATAACTCTGCCTGTTCCCTGTTCCCTCTTCACTGGTGACTGGTGACTGGTGACTGGTGACTGATAACTCCCTGTTCCCCGTTCCCTATCTTCTCCAAGTCCAAACCCGCCAATTTGTCGTAAGCTTGGTCAATCACCCGCTTACCCCGTAACGCTCCGGTATTGGCACCCGGACAGATAAATTGTAGGGTATCGTGTGAAAATCGCTCAATTAACCGTTCAACACTCCGAATTTGCCGGCGCCAATGAAAAGTTTTCGAGGTGCGTAACGGTACCGGTAAACCCTGAAGATTGGGTAACAAATGACGCCCGCTAAACAAAATCCCCCCATTCGAGCTAGAGTAGAAACAGGACGAACCGGGAGAATGGCCGGGAGTCCAAATCATTTGGCTGTGAGGAGTGAGTGTAAATTCCTGTTGAAACGAAGTAACAGTCGCTTCGGGAATCAGATAAGCTTCTTGTTCTTGAATGAGAAGATTACACCCCGTCGCCTGCTGAATTTCCCTCGCTTTACCCATATTTCCCCGATGGGTAATCACTAACCACGCCAGCCCCCCCTGTTGTTCGATAAAATTGCGGTTAACCTCATCCCAAGCCGGAGTATCGATTAAAATATTGGTCTGATTTTCGATCGCAAAGTAAGCCGTTCCCCCCAACGTCTCTCGGTTGGGAGAAAAAGCCCAAATCTTCTCCAATACAGGCTGCGGGGGTTTAGAAAGGGGAAGTGATTCTACCATAGAAAGATTTGCTGGTTTGAGTAAAATTACGGATTAAACCATCGGTCTACAAGCGAGAGTGAAAATATGTGGCACTCAACACGTTAATCTAGAAACAGGAAAGAGTCATCGATTGTACCTGGGGACATTGTACCTGTTTCCATTGCTCTCGAACTGATGAACAAAATGGGATAATAGCATAGCAGACAATCAGTCTCTAGACTAGATTATTAGTCGGATTAAAAATAATTAGATCATGCTTCTTTGGTTGTGGTTGCTCCTATTAGGGTTAATAACGTACTGGATTCTACGACGGGGTGTCGCTCGCATTACCCGCACACCGATTTGGATTTTGTGGCTGGTGATGATGACACCCGCCTTGATTTGGAGTACCTGGCAGCTTGTCTATGGGGAAAATAAACCCATTCCCGTCGAACTGATTATTATCCCCTTTATTGTATGTCCTTGTGTGTACTGGTTACTGGTTCAACTCGGACGCCAAAACCCACCTCCAACCGATTCGTCTACAACGTCTACCTCAACAATGACTTCCGAACTCACACCCAAACAGCCACCTCCGCGAGTAATTACACCGGCTGAAGAAAGTCAACTCCGCGAATGTTTTCCCTGGTCGATTTTTCCCCTACAAAAACTCGAACATCGACCCCAAGCCGTCATCTGTCGCGGTCAAATTCGTTCTAATCCCGAGGTGGTTTATCACACTATTCGCGATAAAATACAGGCACAATTCGGCGATCGCTTTATTGTCGTCTTTCAAACCGATTTAAACGATAAGCCGTTCTTTGCTTTGGTTCCCAATCCCTACATCGAAAAACCCAAACATATCACTCCCGATGACCCCTTTAACCGGCCGGTTCTGGCTTTGTCGCTGTTAGTCATTACTTTATTTACAACCACCTTAGCCGGGGTGCGAATGGCTGATGTATCTCCCGAAATTTGGCAATCGGACCCCAGTTGGTTGCTGCAAGGATTACCCTACGCTTTGGCTTTGATGGCAATTTTGGGAATTCACGAATCGGCCCATTATTTGGCGGCGCGATTTTACAAAATTCGCACCACTTTACCTTATTTTATACCGGTGCCGTTTTTTCTCGGAACTTTTGGCGCCTTTATTCAAATGCGATCGCCGCTTCCCAACCGCAAAGCTTTATTTGATGTCAGTATAGCCGGCCCCTGGGCGGGATTTCTCGCCACCTTACCGATTTTAATTTGGGGATTGGCTCATTCGACCGTTGTTCCGGCTCCCCCCGAGGGCGTGGGAATTTTAGATTTTAATGCGATCAATCCGAGTTTTTCGCTGTTGTTAACCCTGTTGGGTAAATTCACTTTGGGAGCGGAATTAACCGCCACCAATGTGATCGATCTTCACCCGGTGGCGATCGCCGGTTATCTGGGTTTAATTGTGACGGCGTTTAATCTTTTACCCATCGGTCAACTCGATGGCGGTCATATGGTTCACGCGATGATGGGTCAACGAACCAGTATGGCGATCGGTCAAGTTTCTCGCTTCTTAATTTTAATTTTAGCCTTCACCCGTCAAGAGTTTCTCTTCCTAGCGATTTTGCTCTTTTTCTTACCGCTTAATGATGAACCGGCGTTAAATGATGTTAGCGAATTGGATAATTTTCGAGATTTTATCGGTTTGCTGACGCTCGGTTTATTGTTGATGATTCTGTTACCTTTTCCTCCCACTTTAGCCCAGTGGTTAAACTTTTAGAAAAAATAGGAGTTCAACCCCTTAAACTTGGGGAAAGCCCCATGAATCATTAAAGATTAAATCGTTGGCGATAGCGAGCAAATTTTTGATTGACTGTCGTTTCGTCCAGTCCGAATGCTTCCAAGGAATAGCGATGAGTACCATATTTGTTTTTGGGGTTATCTGCTATCCAGCGCTTAATGTTAGCTTCGTGTTCGGGGGTAAAGTCGTAACTAAAATAAGTGTAAATTTGACGAACAGTACCGATCGGATCTTGGATGAAATCATTGTAATAAACATCATAAAATTGTTCCCCCGAAGTCCGGTCACGAACGGCCATTCCCGATTCGATTTGTTCCACTGCTCGATTTAACCAATGTTCTCCAATCTGTTTGAGATCGACAGAATCAATATAAATTGACCGGAAAATTGCACCCAAACTACAAACAGAAGGTATTGCTTTTAGAGGATCTCGGTGCGTCCATACAATACAAGCATCGGGAAAGACCCGTAAAAGAGCATCCAAGTAAAATAAATGAGCGGGCGCTTTTAGAACCCAATGTTTTCCGGGAAAATGCCATCCCAAAAGTTGCAGTTGTTGTCGATAATATTGATAGGAAGAAAGCCAATCCTGTGTTCTTTGCCAGTTCACGTAGGAGGGGATATGCGCTCGTAACTCAAACAGAATACTGACAAAATCATGTTCAAATAAGATATTACATTCTTCCGGGCCGACCGGATTGATATGGTGAACGCTAGCCAGTTGTGGAACTAACTGATTCAGAATTTCTAGCAACTGTTTGGTCTGTTGAATTCGAGGATCGGTTTCTATAATTTGACCATCAGGAGGGGGAGAGGGAAAGTATAATTCCCACAGACGCAACCATCGACTGTTGGGATCTTGACAGATTAAATTATGTAAAAAAGTTGTCCCGGTTCGACCCAAACCCAGAATAAATAGAGGGCGTTTAATCGGAACTTGTAAAATTTCAGGATAGCGTTTAAAATCTTCTTGAAGTTTTAAGCGATTAACCAGCAAACCAATACAATAGTTTCGGAAAAGATATCGTCCTAAAATGTTGAGATTTGCTTCGGTGTTCAGAGATTCTAAGAGTTGACGAAGTGCGACTCGAAAGCGCTCATCTCCCCAGTCATCCAGTTGAGTTTGTTGTTGTGCGGCTTCTAAAAGAGAGGTTTCTGTTAACTCAATTTCAGGAGAATCGTTTTGATCGGTAACAATTCCTAGTTCCTTAAGAATTTCCAGTCTCAAGGCTGGATCGGGTTGGCTAAACGTCAAAGAAGACAGATCGGAGTTAGACATCTTCAAATCACCATAACAGTTGATGATTTCTAAATTATACCTCAAAATGTTCAAGTATGATTAATTTTTTTGAGCGAGATGTTCTAACAACAAGCGATGAATAAAAATATAACCTCCCCCGACTTTTTGCATTAAAACTCGACGGGTCGCTTCATTGAGAAAATGAGCGTAATTCCAAGGAATATTACCGTTGAAATAGAGAATCACTCTCAAAATCAGATGTTTGATACAAGCTTCTCCTCCTCCGACAACCAACCCGAAAGAAAGTCCAAGAATCACCCAACCTTCCCAATACCAATTTAACAAACTCGCAGAAATTCCGAGAAAGATAAAACCAATCACAGCAAAAATTATAGCATTAATCGCCGATTGAAAAATGCCTTGATTGGGAAAAGTTTTTTGTTGAATAACATCCCCTTGAAAGCCGCGAACTAAACCATAAATTATTCCCAAACTCATCCCAAAAACAATTCCCCGCCCCAAAGACTCATAACCCGGAAAAACGATGATGAATTGATTGGAGTTAACAAAATGTAGAACAATTTGATTAATGTATTTGGCAATCACAAGAATGAGGGTTCCAAAAGTTATCCCAATTGTTAAATGAATGATTGCTTTTTTCCAAGTCCATTTTAAAGTTTCTACGGGTTCAATTTGATAAATTTTCACAATCAGACAAAAAATTAAACAACCAATTCCTAGCGCGACGGGAAGCAATGATAACGGCAAAATTTGTATTCCCACCCCTCCCCCGATGATGAAAAAGCTTGAAAACAAACTGAAAGTATAGATTGCTTTTTGTCGAAATCCTTCTAACCAACTGGGTTGTATTCGTTCAATTAAAAAAACAGTTTGTGAGTGTTCTTTTAATCGTTTCGCCAACCAACTCAACCAATCAATAAACTGTTCTTTAGAATAGTTTAGCGGCGTATTATAACGAGTTAACATCCGTTGAATATAGGTTTCAAACAGATGTTTTCGGCGCTGTTCAATTGTCTTAAAATGCGGTAAACTATCGGCAGAAATTCCCTGATAAGCTAAAGTCATAATACTCAGCATTAAAGGAGATTTTGCCAGTTCTTGTAACGTCGTATCTTCGGCTAAAGCGGTTTGAATAACCGATAATTCCGCTCCCCCCTCTTGAAAATATTGATGAATTTGTTCTAAACTTAGCGGTTGCAAACAAATTGCAGCTTGTAAGTTTAAACGAGTTTGTAAGGCTTGATAATCTTGAATTCGACTACAAACGACTAATTCCGTTGTTCCGTGTTCCTGATAAAATTGATTGATCGCCGTCACACAAGCAGAACGCCTTTTTTCACTCACCTCGTCCAAGCCATCTAAGAGTAATAAAAGTTCTCCTTTTTCCAACCAACTTTCAGCAATTTTTTTAGAAACTTGATATTTTGTATTCAGTTCACAAACTAACCAGTCTTGAATTAATTGTTTTTCATTCATCCAAGAAGACAGGTTAAAAACCACAGGAATCGGATGAGAATAATCAATCTCAGCTTGCGCTAATAAATCGCGAGTTAATTGTAACAATGTCGTTGTTTTTCCCGAACCCGGTTCACCTAAAATCAACAGAGATCGCCCTTCTCCCATCTCTTTAAACTTATCGCTAACTTTAACCCCCGAGGGGAGAAGTTCCCCGTCTGTATCGGGATTTCCCCAGACCATTCCCCAAGGACGTTCGACTAAATCTAAGCGAGATTCTAAGCCCAATTCAATCAAAGCGCGATCGTGAATTGAGGTTTCTAATACACCTTTAATCCAAAAATTTTTAACTTTATTAATAATAATTTGGCGGTAACGATAATCTTCTCGACTCAGTTGAGGTTTGGGAATTACCTGTTGAGAAGCGGGAGGAAGTGTCCCTTCAGGAGGAGAAACCGGAAGCAAAGAATAAGCCGAAATCGATTCGGAAATATTCTTTAAATTCAACTCTCCCAAAGGCGTTACAGATAGGGTTAAAGTCGGTTTTATCGCTTCATAAACCGCACCCGATAAACAAATCCCTCCGGGGGGCGCTTTCCCTTCTAAACGGGCTGCTATATTTACCCCATTTCCCATCACATCCCCATCTTGAAAATAGACATCTCCCAAGTGAATTCCAATCCGATGTAATAGGACATCATTTGCAGAAAGTTGGCGGGCGTTTGTGGCGATTTGTGTTTGAATTTCTATCGCACAGTTAACCGCATTTACCGCACTGACAAAATACATTAATAGACCGTCTCCGGTTGATTTTATCGCTTCTCCTTCATACTGTTGACAGGTTTCTCGCATCAATTGTAAATCCCGTTGAATCATATCTAATGTATGTTCTTCATCGGTTGACATTCGCGCACTAAACCCCACACCATCGGTAAACACAATGGCGGCTAAGGTGCGCTGTCCCCGCAAGTGAGAGGGGAGAGTATCAACGACTAAATTAACAGTAGAATTCGGTTGGTAAACGGTTAATTCCAGTTGAGATAAATCGTTTAAAATAGCTGTGGCGGTTTGGTAGCGCTGACGAACATCAGAACAGACCATTTTATCGATAATATTAATTAAAGCCGGATGAACTGGAGACTGTAAGTATTCGCGCCAGAGGAGATTTCCAGTTTGCAAACTTTCAGACAGTTGATGCGGTAAAATACCCGTTAACCCTTGAATTGCTAATATTCCCACCGCATACAAATCGCTGCTAAATTGGGGTTTTCCTCGGGCTTGTTCCGGCGCCATATAGCCTGGAGTTCCGATGACCGTACCGGGAATATTATTGTAAACCGCAACGTGTTTAACGGCGCCGAAGTCAATTAAAACCAGTTTATTATCTCGGCTTCTCCGAATTAAATTAGAGGGTTTAATATCGCGATGGATTACCTGTTGTTGGTGAACAAATTCGATAATCGAAAGAATATCTCGCAACATCAAAACAACTTCAAAATCCGATAATCGTTTCCCCGCTTGTAATTCTCGACTGAGATCGGAACCTTCTATATATTCTTGTACCACATAAAATTCTCCCTCCTGTTGAAAATGAGCAAACAGGCGGGGAATTTGGTCAAAATCACCCAATTGATATAAAACTTCTGCTTCTCGCTGAAACAATTTTCGCGCCTGTTTTAAGGCTTCTGGCTGATGAAATTGGGGTTGAAATTGCTTCACCACACAAAAGGGATTTCCCGGTAAATCGCGATCGCGTGCTAGGTAGGTTTTCCCAAAGCCGCCACTCCCCAAAGCGCGAATAATTTCATATCGTTCCCGCAGTTGTTTTCCAAGCATTCTGACCCGGTTTTAGACTGTATTTCAATTTTGACATAGAAAATAGAAATTCAAAAACTTTTTCGGGAAATTTTAATTCAAAAATCGAGTTAAATCAAATTCTTGATCGGGTTCTAATTGATTATCCCGCTCCCGTTCCGACATTAACAATAATAACAACCGATCCGAATAATCAACCGCCCCCCGACATTCTTCTCGCAACACTTCCAAACCGCCGTTAGCATATTCTTCAAAAATCACCGCCCGTTTTTCTTCAAAATCCGCATCAAAAGGAGAAAGAATCTGAGGATCATTTTCTTCTAAAAACGCCATCAATTTAAGGACTAAATCATAGCCGCGAGAAATAAAAACCTCCAAAGAAATCGGCGAAGGTTCTCGCTTAGAAATAGCTTCTAAAGGAACTCGTTTTTTCCGGCGCATTCCCAAGGCTGCTGCAAATACCATCACATCCGCGTAGGTTTGAAATGGCCCCGTTTTCCCTTCCGATTCCGTTAACGCTTTCACAAAATCCGCCTTATCCTTTGCAACTCGAACTCGATTTAACGCCATGACACTTAGGTTAAATTAATAATTGACATTTGCCGGCTCTCTAATTATAATTTACAGTAACTTTACACGCAAGAGATTAAATTTTACAGAACCGACTTGTTCAACTCATAATTTCACTGTAAGATAAACTTTACCTAAATCCAGTTAAAATATTCGGGGTTAAGTGTTATGTTTGACTTTGCAATTATTGGAGGCGGAATCGTTGGTTTATCAACGGGAATGGCGCTGGGTCAACGTTACCCAAATGCCAAAATTCTGCTGTTAGAAAAAGAAAACCGTTTCGCCCCCCACCAAACCGGGAATAATAGCGGCGTAATTCATTCAGGAATTTATTATAAACCGGGAAGTTTAAAAGCCCAACTCTGTCGGGAAGGCTGCCGTTCAATGGTGGAATTTTGCCAAAAACACGGTATCGATCATGATGTTTGTGGCAAAGTAATTGTTGCCACCGAACCCGAAGAATTACCGCTGCTTGAAAATCTCTATCAACGGGGTTTAGAAAACGGCATAGAGTGCAAAAAAATCACCGCAGAACAGGTCAAAGAAGTAGAACCCCACGTGCAGTGTTTGGCGGGAATCAAAGTCTATTCAACCGGAATTGTTAACTATACCCAAGTCGCCCAAAAATACGCCGAACTCATTGCCCAACAGGGCGGAAAACTGCAACTTTCCACCAAAGTCGAGAACATTAAAACCACCGCAGACGGTGCAATTGTTGAAACCAATCAAGGCGAATTTCGAGCCAAGTTTTTGATAAACTGTGCGGGATTATATAGCGACAGAATCACGAAGTTAGGCGGAATGAAACCCGAAGCGAAAATCGTTCCTTTTCGAGGCGAATATTACGAACTCGTTCCCGAAAAACGCTATTTAGTCAACACCCTAATTTATCCCGTTCCCAACCCGAATTTTCCCTTCTTGGGCGTGCATTTTACCCGAATGATTGATGGGAGTGTTCATGCCGGACCCAACGCCGTGTTAAGCTTAAAACGAGAAGGCTACAACAAGACAGATTTTGACTTTTTAGATACTATTGACACCCTCACTTATCCGGGGTTTTGGAAACTCGCCGCCAAACACGCCAAAGATGGAATAGAAGAAATTATTCGCTCTTTTAGTAAAGCCGCATTTGTACGGAGTTTACAACGTTTAATTCCCGAAGTCCAGTCGGAAGATTTAATTCCCACTCATGCGGGAGTGCGGGCGCAAGCGTTGCAAACAGATGGTAAACTGGTGGATGATTTCTTAATTGTAGAAGGACGTAACGCCATGCACGTTTGTAACGCTCCCTCTCCTGCGGCTACCGCTTCCTTAGAAATTGGTAAAGCCATTGTCGAGAAAGTCGCAAACGTGCAGGGTTCTCCTGTGAAAGTTTAACCCGAGTTCCCCAAGTTCAGGAAAAAAGCTTGACCAAAGGGACGTTAGAATAATACATTTAAAAAGGATAACATCAAGGAGACATCAAAATCTATGGCTGGTGAAATCGCTTATGTTTCATTCTTGTGCTTTTCTATCGTTTTAGTTGGTTTAGCAGGCGGTTTTCTGTTACTCAAACTTCAAGGCGGCGAATAAGTCAAGTCAGTTCACTAAAACAGAATAAAAAACACATGGCGATCGCCGTTTTTTGAGAAGCGATCGCTAAATTTTTTATGGATAATATTCTATAGTGCTTCGCGCAAGGCAAGACCGCACTGCCTCAACTTTTCGCTTATACTAATGTCCTAACCGTGTCGGCGTAGTGCTATAAATTAACTCATATCAAGTCCACTTGAATACCGATTATAAAAGTGTGGAGAGATCGGGAGATTTTGACTAACCGACGACATTAACATCATAAAAGGTTTCAATCCAAACCCTCGCACCACAAGGGAGAGGTTTATCGGGACTATAGACGACACGACATCCTCCGGGTATTTCGACAATATGCCCATAAGTATTGGTCTGACCCTTTTTAACGCTAATCACGGGAAGTCGTTCCTGGTGTTTTTGATTTTGCCGAATTCTTTGAGAATTAACGTGAACAATCTTTTTTGCACGCTTTTTGAGATTACACCAACGCGGAGCCGGGCCTCTTTTCCCTCGCTTAATAGTGGGTTCGCCCTTAAACAGGGGAATGAGCCACATCTTCCCGGTCTTATAGGCACCTTCGACTCGGCCTTCGCTTAGGAGAACTCGCAGTCGAGCGGTGGAGATTTTTAAAATCTGGGCTGCTTCTGTAGTACCGACAATCATTGGACTAATAGGGAATCGCAATAGTTTTGAAACTGTATATCTAGATTATAAATGATCTGCCGATCAATAATCAATGATCTGGCTATTCGGTGGCGCGGAGTAGCGTGGTTCGGCGCAGGCCTGTACAGGGTCGGTGGTACGGGTCGGGTGTCTGTTATTCGTATACAACCGGATTTGATATCACTTTATTCTCCTCTGCCGATTATTTATGTTAATTATCCCAATTTTTATTGATTGGGGTTGAGGAGTTTTTATTCAACAGAACTGCGTAATTCATAGCCCATCGTGAGTTGGGGTTTCGACTCCGTGATCCTACGGATAACCCTCGGATTTATTATGCTTTTTTTATTCTAAAAGTTCCGTAATTTCCACATTGATATCTAAGTTTTTTCAGGTTAATCTAGAATTTACAGACTTAGAAAAACTTAATACCCTAAGAATTGGTATGACTCAGACTTCAACGTATTAACGACTTTAATAGGCGGTTAGGCAAGATGCAAACGACACTCAAAAAGACTGAAACAAACAACCATTATAACGCGATAAATTATCCCTTTTTATTGGTAACGCACATGGTTTGTGCTGACCAACAAATTCACAGCGAAGAATCAAAAGCGCTTCACGAACTGGCGACTCAAATTGAAGTCGGACAGCGAACCCTGGAGGAAATGGAAAAGATTCTCGCCCAAGATGATGATCAATTATCTGTAGAAGAAATTGCGAGGCGAGTACCCAGCAGTCAAAAAGATGAGGCAATGTGTCAAATTTTAGCGATTGCTTATGTAGACGGGTTTTGTTCGGTGTTAGAACAGAAGATGGCCGAACGAATTGCACAGATTTGGAACTGGCCGAAAGGAGAAATACAGAAACAAATTGAAGAAGCCGGAGCCTTTTCTGATACCGGATTTCTTGAGGAATCTAATCAACAAAAACTTTCTGTTAGTGCGCGTTTACTTCAGAAAGCCGATTCGATTTTATCCCAGGCTTTGGTTAATAAATTAGCCAATTTAACGGGAGCAGAACAAAAAGTCGAGCAACTGCGGCGAGAAATTTTGTTATCGGGGCCAGAATATGATGAAGCAATTCGTCAGTGTGCCGTTGTTGCTAAGGAAGATTACCAATTTTCAGAATTAGCCCTGAAAAGTGCGGGTTCAACACTTCGCTCTTTAGGAAAAAATCTGCAAGAGTCGATTATAGAAATCAAATCAAAAACTAACAGTAAAGGTCAAGCAAACACGGCTCAAGACGTTGCAAAACAACTCGAATTAACTCAAAAATCGCTCTCGGCTGAAATTATCAAAGAAATTGAGGATGTGCGGGAATCCCTCCGTTCAAAAGAACGCGCTCTCAATCACTTTAGCATTGCCTTTATGGGCAGAACGAAAGCGGGAAAAAGCACACTTCACGCCATTGTTACTAACGATGGATGGGAGGCGATAGGAGTTGGAAAACAGCGAACGACTCGTTACAACCGAGTTTATGAATGGAAAAATATTCGGATTATTGACACGCCTGGGATTGGCGCTCCCGATGGAAAAAGTGATGAAGAAATAGCAGAAAGTGTGATTGAGGAGTCGGACGTTATCTGTTATGTGGTGACAAACGACAGCATTCAAGCAACAGAATTTGAGTTTTTACATCTGCTGAAAAAGAAAGCAAAACCGCTCATTGTTCTTTTGAATGTTAAGAAAAATCTGCGCGATCCGCGTCGATTAGAACATTTTCTAAAGAATCCCGATAAAGCTTTTGAAATGGAAGGTCAAAGCGGTTTGGGCGGACATATTGAACGCATTCGCCGCTATGCAAAAGAGCATTATGCAAACGATTACTTTCCCATTGTTCCGGTGATGCTTTTGGCGGCTCAACTTTCCCGCGAACCCGAACATGAAAATCGCAAAGAGGAATTATTCAAAGCCAGTCGAATGCAAGATTTTTTAGATTCTATTCGCGAGTCTTTGATTCAATACGGAACTATTCGGCGATCGCAAACTCTACTCGGTTCGACTGTCGGCGCCATTAATACCCCCTATGACTGGGTTGCGGGACAAGCTCAAATTTATGGACAATTAGCAGAAACAATTCAAAGCAAACAGGAGGAAATCAGAAAGAAAATTGAGATCGCATTCAAAGATAGCCGCAGCAACTTACAAATAGAAATCGAAACGATATTTCAAGAGGCGATTAATGCTGTTCCATCGTTTGCTGAGGAACATTGGAATTCAAACGAGTTGGGATTGAAACTTGGTTGGGAGAAAACATTAAACTCTCTCAATTTTGAACAGCGTTTAAAGTCTGCTTTTCAGGAAGCGGGTGAACACTTTAAGCGTGAAGTTCAAGAGGTCTTAGAAGAAATCGGCCATGAATTACAGTTAGTTGCTGAACTCGGCGGTGGTAACTTTAAGTTTACACAGCAAGATTCTTGGGATATTCAACATATCCTGCGAATTGGAGGAATTATTTTAGGGATAGCTGGAACGATTATTGCATTTACGAACCCTATTGGGATAGTTGTAGGAATTGTTGCTGGCGTTGTCGGGAATTTTACTGGTTTATTCAAATCCAAAGATCAGAAACGTCGTGAGGCGGCTCACAAAATTTCAGAGGATTTGTACGAGCAACTGAATACCCAAAAACAGGAAACGCTGGAAAAAGCCCGAAGTGAATTTTTGAATTCCTGTGCTTCTGTAATTATGAATATCGAATCCTATTTCAAGGAACTCGCTTCTGGGCTAGAAAGTTTTTCTTTGACACTGGAGGAAGCACAGAAAAAATTCTCGGGATTTACTAACTATCTTAACCGTTTTTATGCCAAGCGAATTCTTGATTGGAGTCAGGAAAAATATGAACCCTTAACTGAAGAAGGAGCCAGAAAAACAGTTGCTAAGGTTGAACGGAAGTTCGGACACAAAATGACAATTATCACTCGCTCTGAACTCACCATCAAAAAATCAATGGATGAACTGAAAAAGGTTCTTCAAGAAGACATTTCAATTCAATCTCACAAATCTGTTAAATAGGAGAAACAAGCCATGACTGCAAATAATCAGGATTTCCTCGCCGCCAAAATTGGTTCAGCATTCAAAAAAAATCTCGTTAGTTTTGATAAGCTACTAGAACAGGAAAATAAACCCGAACTCACAGCAATTCGTAAGAAACTGCGTGAGGAGTTAAAAATCTATCGGGAACAAGGAGCAATTGGCGTTGCTTTTGTCGGACAATATAGTGCGGGAAAATCAACAATTATCTCTGCACTGACCGGAAAACGAGATATCAAAATTGATGCGGATATCGCCACCGATAAAACCAGCACCTACAACTGGAATGGTATTCAAGTTCTTGACACGCCGGGACTCTTTACAGAACGCCAAGATCACGATGAAATTACCTACGATGCGATTAACAAAGCGGATTTATTGGTATTTTGTCTCACCTATATGCTGTTCGACTCCGTTACCGTTGAGAACTTCAAAAAGTTAGCCTATGAAAAAGGTTATCGCTGGAAAATGATGCTCGTCATCAATAAAATGTCTGATGAAGCGGGAGAAGAAGAACAGAAAATATTGAACTACCGCCACAGTCTAGCAGAAGCCTTGAAACCTTACAGCCTGGATGAATTTCCGGTTTGCTTTATCGATGCAAAAGACTACTGTGAGGGTGTTGATGAAAAGGATGATTTTCTCATGGAAATTAGCCGTTTTCAGACGTTTATTGATGCCCTCAACGAGTTTGTTAACAAACGTGCGGCATTAGCAAAATTTGATACTCCCGTCCGAATTGCACTCAGTTGTCTGGAAGAAGCACAGCTAAGTTTTACCCGCAACTCTACGAATGATTCAGCATTCCTCGAAATTTTAAATCGTTTGTCTCGTGTTGTCCGAAAAGAACGGAGTCGCATCCGAACTAAAGTTCAAAATATTGGCTTGAAAATGTCTTCAGAAATTGCTAAAGAAGGTTATGTTCTGGCTTCAGCAGTCGGAAATGAAGACATATAAATTTTGAATAAACAGGCTGAAATAAACGTTCAGAAACATTACGAAAAAGCCGAAACAGACCTGCAATCTGTAATTAATGCTGCGGTTGAGGATATACGCCAGGAAGTCGAACAAGTTTTTGAGAGCGACTTGGTTAAAGCCTTTGTTGCTTGTGTCGATAAAAACATAAATATATCGGCTAATAAGACCGCAGCTTCCGCGAATACAGAACAACTTCAAGTGCAACTCGGACTACTAACTATAATTGGAAACACAGCAGGAGCAAAAATAGGATCAGAAATAACAAAACTAGCAACTCGTGGCTTTGTTAAAACAGCAATGAAACAAGGATTGTTACGTCCTGGGGATGTAGTTGGAAGCGGATTACATATAGCTGTTGTTGGAGTTGGCAAGTTGGTAGGATTTAAGTTTAAATTGGGGCAAGCAGTAGGTATTGCTAAAAATATTGGTAACGCAGCTAAGTTTATAGGGCCAGCAATGGCTGTTGTTTCAGTTGGAGCGGATTTGTTGACCATGCACCAAGAAAATGAGCGTCAAAAGGAAATGGCAAATATTCGCCAAGATATTACCAGCCAATTTCAGAAAATTGGTAAAGACTTAGAGGCGCAAATCAGTATACAGCTTAGTGAATTTGAACAACAAACTTACGACGAAATTGATCAACAAATCTCAGTTGCTCGTCGCAGTGAAGAAGAATCTATCGCCGCTTCTAATACTTGGATGAAAGAACTGATGAACATTCGGGAGAAGTTTGAGTTAATTCTCAAATACATCACAAAAGCTACAGAAAAACCTGTGGCTTAAAACCGAAATCATTCATTTCTCAACCCGATTCAACTTGAAAATTACCGGAGCAAAAACAATGTCTTCAAATCAAACGCCCGAAAACCAACCCAGAAAAAAACGTGCGGCAGCTTTGGTTGGAAATCTCGCCAAAAGAGGAACCCAAGCCGCTAAAAATTTAGCCCAAAACGAAGAAGTCAGAAAGATTGCAGTAGAGGCTTTTACAACCGTTACTCAGACACAAACTGAACCCCCCAAACCAACGACAACAGAAATCCCCCCCGAAAAAACCGAGGTAGAATTATCAGCAATACCCCCTCAAACCCCGACATCACCGGCCGTCAATCCGTTGGCAGAAACAACCGCCAAAGTTGCCACAAATATCGGCAACCGACCTATTACAAAATCAGTTGTTCAAGCTGCCAAAACATTATCGCAGAACGAAGAAATCCGAAGTGTTGCGACAGAGTTTGTCGAGAACGTTAAACAAAATAACACCCAAACCGGAGAGAAACAAACCCGTCGAGAAGTTCTGAGAAAATCGGCCGTTCAGGCTACAAAATCCTTTGCTCAAACCGAAACGTTCAAAACCGCAAAATCTAAAGCCATTCATTCGGCGAGTCAAAAGAGCCAAAAACTCGGTCTAAATTTAGCCGGAAAATTTGCTCAAAAGATGATTGTTCCAATGACTATCTTAATTTTACTTATCCTTACTGTTATTGTCGGATGGTTAATCTATTTTTGAACTGATTAAATAACCATTCACTCAACGATTAGTTAACGGGTTAATTACATCAAATAAAAAGTCGGTCTGTTTCTGACTGGAAAACGCACCCGGTACTTATATGATCTCCGAGTAATCAACAATCGTGCTGTAGGGGCGGGTTCAGCATTAATTTTGACCACCACTCCGAGATTGAACTAAACCCGCCCCACCCCCATAATAATATTAATCAACCGGAGATGATATTACAAGCAAATATCAGCGCCCTGTAGGGGCGGGTTCAGCATTAATTTTGACCACCACTCCGAGATTGAACTAAACCCGCCCCACCCCCATAATAATATTAATCAACCGGAGATGATATTACAAGCAAATATCAGCGCCCTGTAGGGGCGGGTTCAGCATTAATTTTGACCACCACTCCGAGATTGAACTAAACCCGCCCCACCCCCATAATAATATTAATCACCGGAGATGATATTACAAGCAAATATCAGCGCCCTGTAGGGGCGGGTTCAGCATTAATTTTGACCACCACTCCGAGATTGAACTAAACCCGCCCCACCCCCATAATAATATTAATCACCGGAGATGATATTACAAGCAAATATCAGCGCCAACTGTTATAACTGCGGAGCGATTCTAATACAATTCAAAAGCCCTATACCAGCAGTATACAACTTTAAAGCGCTAGTATAGGACTTTATTTTTCAGTTAATAACTTTGTTGGCGCTTTGTACAACTTTATTGGCTTTTTACAACAGTTAAAACAGCAAAAAATAACTATTCAACCGTTACCGATTTTGCCAAATTACGAGGCTGATCCACATCTAAACCTCGACGGGCAGCAATATAATAAGCCAAGAGTTGTAAGGGAATAACCGCTAAAATTGGCGATAACAATTCATCAACAAAAGGAACAGGTAAAATCTCATCAAAAACATCCGATTCTTCCAAGGTTTCTTTCGCCGTTACCCCAATTAAATGAGCATCCCTCGCCCGGGCTTCTTGGGCGTTTGAAATCACCTTTTCATAAACACTTCCCGGCATGGCGATCGCCACGACTGGCACCTCTTTATCTAACAACGCGATCGGCCCGTGTTTCATCTCACCTGCGGGATAACCTTCGGCGTGAATATAACTAATTTCCTTCAACTTTAACGCCCCTTCTAAAGCAATGGGAAAATTAATTCCTCGGCCTAAAAAGATAAAGTCTCTCGTATCCGTAAACTGGTGAGAAAACTCCTCAATTTTAGTCCCTTGAGTATTTAAAATCAGTTCAATTTGAGACGGCAGCTTTCGCAACCCTTTAATCAACTCTTGTACGCGAGAATTCGGTAACGTTTTCCGACGCCAAGCCAAATCTATTGCTAACAGATAAAAAGCGATAACTTGGGCTGTAAAGGTCTTCGTCGCCGCCACGCCGATTTCAATTCCGGCGCGAGTATTAATCAAATTAGGCACTAACTGACCCAAAGAACTTTCGGGGCGGTTTGTAATCCCTAAAAGTCGGGGTTTAAACTGTTTTGGCGCATTCAAACGGCGCTGTTGTTCCATCGATAAAGCCGCCAAAGTATCAGCTGTTTCCCCGGACTGGGTGACGCCAATTGTCAGAGTATTTGGTCGAAGCGGCGAGGGCGCATAACGGGCTTCGGAAGCATATTGTACCGTCGTTGGTAAATCGGCCAATTGTTCGAGTAAATATTTCCCCACCAAACTCGCGTGCCAACTCGTCCCACAAGCGAGAATTTGGACTTGTTCGAGATTTTCTAACAACTCATCCGACAAACCCAATTCTATCGGAGATTGATTTATATCGACAGAAATTGGATGTAATTCATCGGGGGTTTGGGCTTCAAATTCCCCATCCCAATTGCTATTAATATAAGCTTGCAAACAGTCCCGAACCACTCCCGGTTGCTCGTGAATTTCTTTGAGCATAAAATGTTTAAAGGAGTGTTTCTCAACCAGAGTTGGACTCACATCAAGAATTCGGGGCATTTTATTGAGGCGTTCGCCTGCAAAGCTATAAACCTCAATCCCCAAATATGTTAAACGCGCCAGTTCCCCATTTTCTAAACTGAGAACCGTTTGCGTATAAGGAACTAAAGCGGGGGTATCAGAAGCGCAGAAAAATTCACCTTGACCCAAACCAATAGAAAGCGGCGCTTGTTGACGGGCGACAATTAATTCATTGGGAAAATCAGCAGAAATAACCGCAATAGCAAAAGCACCCGTTAGCCGGTTTACCGTCTGTCGAACCGCTTCGACAAAAGTAGAAGGAGAACAAACAGCGCGAACTCCGATCTCGGCGGTTTCCGTCGAGAAGGAAGTTCGCAAGAGAATACCTTCAGAATCAGGTTGAGAAAGATATTCAGCAATTAAATGAGGAATAACTTCGGTATCGGTATCTGATTTAAACTCGTATCCTTTGCTTTTAAGTTCTTCTCGCAATTCCCGATAATTTTCGATAATCCCATTTTGAACCACCGCAACTTTACCATCAGAAGAAAGATGAGGATGAGCATTGCGTTCTTCCGGTTTTCCGTGAGTCGCCCAACGGGTATGACCAATACCGAGAGTCGCCGACATTTCGGTATTTGCAAGTTTATTGCGAAGGTTATAGAGTTTACCTTCGGCTCGAATTTGACGAATTTTACCATCGGAAACCGTTGCGAGTCCGGCCGAGTCATAGCCGCGATATTCCAGTTTTTCTAAGCCACTTAAGAGAATTTCACTGGCGGTTTGAATGCCGATATAACCAACAATTCCACACATTTGGGTTGATTCACTCCTACAAACGACAAAATTAAATAGCAATTAAGAAACGGAAGACAGCTACAACATCTCGGACTCGGTTTACGCCAATAGGTTGCACCAGATAGGATGTAGATTAAGAATATTTATTATTGAATCCGCGACCCTGTTGCTTTTTCCCCCGTTGGTGAGAACATTTTGGACTTAGTTCACTATACTCCGAAAATCTTAGGAATCAGGTTTTGACAGTTAACAGGTGTCGGGTGTCAGGTCTCAGGTGTTGGGAGAGGGGGAGGATGGTAAACGGATGGGTTGACGGTTGGGTTATCGAGGTTAACGCTTTCACAAACGGATGAGTTGACGGTTGGGTTATCAACGTGTTTCGCTGTCAAACTGTACGGTACTGTTTACTGGTCAGGGGAGGTGGGGAGATGGGGAGATGGGGAGATGGGGAGATGGGGAGGTAGGGAGATGGGGAGATGGGGGAGAAACTGTTTAGTGCTTACTGTCAACTCTAATAACTCTATGCACGAACTTCGCTCGCGACCATTCCGCCAAGTCGCGAGTTCGCGCTGGTGACTGGTGAGGCAGCGCGGTCTTGGGGTCCCCCCAAGTGAAGCGACTGCCGAACCCGAAGGGTGACTGGTGAGGCAGCGCGGTCTTGGGGTCCCCCCAAGTGAAGCGACTGCCGAACCCGAAGGGTGACTGATAACTCTGCCTATTCCCCAAAAAAATAGAGAGGAAGTGTGTTCTCCCTCTCTGCAAGCATCGCACACAGCAATGGCGATTGAAAAATAAGTTCAGATGAACTGTTAACCAGTCCCAGATGTTAGTAAGCCAGACCCATACTACGGGTCGTTTCAGGCCCTAAGTAGACCCGAATGCTTAAGAAGTCGGTCGGACAGGCGGTTTCACAGCGTTTGCAGCCTACACAATCTTCTGTACGGGGAGAAGATGCGATTTGACTTGCTTTGCAACCGTCCCAGGGAACCATTTCAAGAACATCTAAGGGGCAAGCCCGAACACACTGGGTGCAACCAATACAGGTATCGTAAATTTTGACTGAATGAGACATTGAATAAACTCTCCAAAGGATCTCAAGTTTTGCAGAATCTACAACGGTGTAGATTTTATGGCAAGTTCTAGAGCAGAATTATCGTATATAATCCATCACTTTACCCCTGTCTTTGGCGAGCAAGATACATAAGGCGATAAAACTTTAGACTCTGTAATATTATGTTCAGGTCGAGGGGCAGAGACAGTGATCGGTGATCAGTGACCAGTGAACAGTTAAGAGGTTACAGTCAACAGTGATCACTTATCGGTTGTTTAAGCGATAACTGATCACTGAAAACACTGGTTACTGGTTACTGGTAACTGACAACTGAAAACACTGGTGACTGGTGACTGGTGAGGCAGTGCTGACTTGGCGGTTTCCGTCGAGAAGCAACTGCCGAACCCGGAGGGTGACTGGTGACTGTTTAGAGTCCCAACTTTTGTAAAAGGGGTTGAGTAGAAACCATGTGGCGGTCTAGGCCGAGTTTTTTCGGTTCGATACCGAGCGCTAACGCCACCAGTTGGGGAAGGTGTAAAATGGGTAAACCAAGCTCGCGCCCGATCACCTTTTCGACTTCCGGTTGACGAGAATCAAGATTGAGATGACACAACGGACAGGGCGTTACCATACAATCGGCACCCAAGTCAATCGCATCTTGAATATGGTTTCCCGCCATTTGAAAAGAAAGGTCGGTGGCGTAACTCGAAAGCGGCCAACCACAACATTGAGTTCGTCCCCGATAATAGATGGGAGTCGCCCCAACCGCTCGAAATACATTTTCCATCGACTCCGGTTGATAGGGGTCATCATAGGCGAGAGTCGTTTGAGCGCGTAACAGGTAACAGCCATAAAATGCGGCACATTTCAACCCCGACAGTTGACGAGTAACCCGACGCTGAATTTCCTCTAACCCATAGTCGGTTACTAACGCCCACAGGAGATGTTTAACCTCTGTCGCGCCTTTGTAGGGGGAACAGCTTTCTTTCGCCAACAGATGATTAATTTGTTCGAGATAAGCCGGGTCATTCTCCTGAGAACTTTTGAGGCGTTCATCAACCCGACCCAAAACCCCCTGACAAGTGCTGCAATGGGTTAACAGGGGTAAATTGAGTTCTTCAGCCAAAGCAATATTGCGGGCATTGACCGTATCTTCAAGAAGTTGAGAATCTTCCTTAAACGTACCCGACCCACAACAAGAAGCTTTCTTGAGTTCAACCAATTCAATCCCCAGGGTTTGCGTCAAAATTGCTGTAGACTGATAAAGTTCCCGACAAGCCCCTTGAGCTACACATCCGGGAAAATAGGCGTATCTTAATTTGGTTTGAGATTTCGACATGAGGCTAGTGTTCTCCTAATTGCGCTCTGGGGGTGCAAAGACCTCTCTATATCCATGTTCCCTCGTAAATTCTCAATCTGTGTAAAAAAAGAATGAAGATTGGCAAGTCTCAGAAGTCAGTGACCACCTGACCAGTGACCACCTGACCAGTGAACACCTGACCAGTGAACAGTAAACAGTGATAATTGTAAAAACTGATAACTGATAACTGATAACTGATAACTGCCTATTGCAAGATTGCAAGATTGCCCCTTTCCCCTTCCCCTTTCCCCCTTTCCCCCTTCCCCTTCCCCCTTCCCTATAAAAACCCAGAAATGATTAACGCAGCGATCGCGCTTTCCGATAATATGGTATACGCGGCATCCAAATAAGGAAACAACAAGTATGAGTGATAGTACGTTTGAAAAAGTCCAAAAAATCGTGGCAGACCAACTCGGAGTCGAAGAAAAGGATGTTACTCCTCAAGCCAACTTCGTCAACGATTTAGGCGCAGATTCCCTAGATACAGTGGAACTGGTGATGGCATTAGAAGAAGAATTTGGGATTGAAATTCCCGATGACGCAGCCGAGAAAATCGAGACCGTACAAGCAGCAGTAGACTACATTGACAACAAAGTGACAGCTTCTACCTAAGCGGCGGTTCTCAAGCCCGATAACAAAGCGCGATCGCACTCGTTTTAGCCCCGGTCGGCTGACCAGCTTTGACAACAGAACTCACCGGCAAACCTCACCGATCTCAAGAGTTGCACAGAGTCCAACCCGGGCGGGTGTCCGATCCGAAAAAAGGCTGTTAGTCTATCTTCGGTCGGATTGAAAAAACGGTTTGTAGAGTTTATCCTAAACAGATAAGCACTGCTCAAGCCAAGGGAAAAATCCGAATTTTTGCAGAAAGTCTAATTTCAGGGTTGAGGGAAAACTCCAACCCTAAAATAGAGAATTAAATAAGTGATAACAAATCATTGTAGAGCGCCATTGAAAACGGAAAGTCTCAGAAAAACGGATTCGCGAGTAACGCCAAAAGTAGCGGTTCATGCTGCTTTTGGTCAACTCGATCCGTTATTTATCAAAGATATCTGTTTCTAAATGTTCTGCATTTAGGCAAACTACTGCTTCAAATAAAAATCATGGATAACATAAACCGCAAGCGTGTTGTTGTAACGGGTCTGGGCGCAATTACACCCCTAGGAAATACACTCGCCGAATATTGGGAAGGGTTGCTCAGTGGACGCAATGGTATAGACAAGATCACCTTATTTGATGCTTCACGTCACGACTGTCGCATTGCAGGCGAGGTGAAAGGATTTGATCCTTGTGACTACATCTCCCGCAAGGAAGCCAAACGGATGGATCGTTTTGCTCAATTTGGCGTATCGGCGAGTAAGCAAGCGATCGCCGATGCGGGATTCGTGATTGATGACTTGAATGCAGAACAAGTCGGCGTGATCATCGGTACCGGAATTGGCGGTTTGAAGGTTCTCGAAGAACAACAAGAAATCAATCTGACTCGCGGTCCGGATCGGTGCAGTCCGTTTATGATTCCGATGATGATCGCAAACATGGCCGCCGGACTCACCGCCATTCATACCGGAGCCAAAGGGCCGAATACCTGCACGGTGACTGCTTGTGCGGCCGGTTCTAATGCCGTCGGCGATGCCTTTCGTTTAATTCAACGCGGCTACGCCCAGGCGATGATTTGTGGCGGTACGGAAGCGGCTGTTACTCCCCTATCTGTGGCGGGGTTTGCCGCAGCACGCGCTCTTTCGACTCGCAATGATGACCCCGCCCACGCCAGTCGCCCCTTCGATCGCAATCGCGATGGCTTTGTTATGGGTGAAGGAGCGGGAATTTTGATGTTAGAAGAACTCGAATATGCCCTTTCTCGCGGCGCCCGGATCTATGCGGAAATTGTCGGCTACGGGATGACTTGCGACGCCTATCACATGACTTCCCCGGTCCCAGGTGGAACCGGTGCGGCTCGGGCGATGTCTCTGGCGCTCAAAGATGGCGGTTTAACTCCCGATCTGGTTAGTTATGTCAACGCTCACGGGACTAGCACCCCGATGAATGATTCTACCGAAACCGCAGCCATGAAAACGGCTCTGGGCGAACACGCTTATAATATTGCGGTTAGCTCTACAAAGTCGATGACGGGTCATTTATTGGGCGGTTCCGGCGGTATTGAAGCGGTGGCTACTGTCATGGCGATCGCTAACGATAAAGTTCCACCGACCATTAACCTAGAAAATCCCGATCCCGAATGTGATTTGGATTATGTTCCCAATGTTAGCCGCTCTCAACCGGTTGAAGTTGCACTTTCTAACTCTTTTGGGTTTGGCGGACATAACGTGACATTGGCGTTTCGCAAATATCAACCCTAGAGGTTGTTAATCTAATTTAGAAAAACCCGGTTGATCGAATAAACCGGGTTTTATCCCGCCTCTACATCAGATTTTGATCGCGTTTTTTGGCTGTATTTCGCTTAAATAAGGCCCCAAAACCCAACGCGATCGCCGAACCTAACATCATCCCCGGTTCGGGAACATCGGTGGTTGCCAATGCCACATCACCCGCTCCACCCTTTCCATTTTCAACATCATAAAATAACGCCGCATCTTCCGCACTAAAAAACCCCGGAACAAAGGAAAAATCAAATTGAATTTCACCTAAATTTGCATCATCAACCGCAAAATCTAGCCCCAACAAATTCCCATCCAAATCAAACTCAACGAAGGGTTGACTAATAGCATCTTCTTCGGTAAAAATGCTGTTGAAACTATTAAAATTGAAGGTAACACTCAAATCATTAATATTTGAAGTTCCACCGGGATTAATCGTATCAAAGCTAAACGAACCCTCATAGGTCGCTCCCGTTAAATCCCCCGAATCAATTGTACCACTGAGGTTAACAAAATTGGCCGCAGCCGGAGCCATATCAAAAACAACAACAGCAGCAGTGACCGCAGCAGTCGAGAAAGCGAAATTTTGAAACAGATGAGTCATTTTTTCTCCTAAAACTTGTTGAAATTGAACGGTATAAAAAGATAATATTTTGGTATTTTTGCGGGAATTTACAGTGCTAATTTATTATTAGAAAATACGGATAACTTTCTAAAATTATCACTGATAACTAATAACTGTTCACCGTAAAAACCCACCCAAAACTTACTGATTTTCTCAGTTAAATTCACCCAAAAATAAAGTTGTCAGAATTGTTGAGAAAATCGCTTGAAACACCCTGAACTAAAACAAAAGAACGAGGACGACCCGAACCTGTATCGCCATCCGGATCGAAAGTCAAGAGCGTATTTCCTCCGCGACCGATAAAACCAACATAACCGTCTGCGATCGCATTGGAACCACTAAAATTAACGCTCTCAAGCACACCTACAAAGTCAAATTTGTCGCTTCCAACTTCAAAATCAGTAATAATATCACCCGCATCAACTAAACCCGTATAGCGGAAAATATCATCGCCATTACCACCAGTAAGCGTATCACGACTTTGGAAGCCAGTAATAATATCATCCCCATCCGTTCCAACTAAATTATCTCGTCCTCGGGTACCATCGATAATATTAACGTCAGACTCCAGAGTTAGACCGACAACTAACGGATCGTGATCGCTTGCTAGCTGTTCAGTTTCCGCAAACTCTGTGTTAACATGAACGATATCAAACTCAGCAACATCATCCAAACTCTCGCTAACCAAAATATGATCAAGAGACTGAGAATTTCCCTGAAAAATAAAACTATAACGCTCATTTTCGGGCAATGTTTCCGTCAAATTAATCAGGTTTTCTTCAAGAATTTCTAACGGAGAAACAAACTCAAACTCATTAAAATCTCCCAACGCGACAATATTTGCATCGGGGTCAACATTCAAACGATTAGCAACAAAATCATTAACTGCATTAGCTTGAGCTTGTCGTTCATCAAGACTACCATTAACAGTGGGGTCTTCTTGCAAATCTTCAAAAGGTTGTTCGATACCGAAAATAGGCGCACTTCCTCCCTTAGAAGAAAAGTGGTTGCTAATAACAGTAACCTCTTGACCGTTAAACTCAAAATCCGCAACCAGAGGTAAACGAGCGCCATCAAACGCACTACCCGGATCTTGATCTCCTATCGTTTGAACCGAACCCTCAACTAAATTAACACGGTTGGGGTTATACAGGAACGCAGTCCGAATATTTCCGCCCGGTTGACCTCCGCTAGCGCCATCGGTTATAAATGTATTGTCGATAAACTCATAGGTTGGGCCACCCGCATCGGCGATCGCATCGATTAAGGTTTGGAGAGTTTGATCCGCCGCAACCGTACCATCGTTAACAGAACCGTTATTATCCTGAACTTCTTGTAATCCGATAATATCGGGTGTATTCAGGTTATTAATAATTTGGTTAGCAATAGTATCAAAGCGACCGTTGGCAATATCTGCATCCCCATCGTTATCATTCGGGTCGAGGTTGAGAACATTGTAACTAGCAACCGTAAGTTGATCACTTCCGGGTGTAATATTGCTAACTTCAGCTTGAACGGTAGAATTACTCGCAGTAAATGACTGAGTGGGGTGAATTTGGAAGTTACCAAAGTCATAAGAAATCACCCCAGTAACATCTCCGAGTTGACTGCCTACATCAACCTGGGGTAAGTTGAAACCGGGTAAAATATCAGTATCTTCATCAATTTGAATTCTCTCGGGATTGAAATCATCGGGACTAATATTCAGCGTACCCCGGTTACTAATACCCGTTGCATTGCTACCATTATCAACAACAGTAAAGATTTCGCCAAAACCGTTTGTGGGGGCGATGGCGACTGCATTTTCAGCCGTCACCCGCATTCCTTCTAAGGACTCGAAAAAGTCAATTCCGTCGGTTGTGGGGTCAAAGCTAGCAAAGGCATCATCGTCAATATTTTCCGTTGGAGGAACACGACCACCCGAACCGATAATCACCGCATCAGGAAGGGGATTTCCCGTCGAAAGCGTGGTAATTGTGGGGTTGCTAATTTGTGTTGTGGGTAAATTGCGAGTATCGGTATCGCCGGGGAAAAATTCTGCAACGGTACCCTCTACTTGTAACTCGTCACCGATAGTAACATTAGGATTAGATCCGGTAAAGACAAATAGTGCATCGGAAGTCGCAATATTACCATCGCCCGATGGGTCTTGAAGGTAGAATCCGTTAGAATCAACTGCTGTTACAATTCCAGTGGTGACAACAGTATCACCCGTAATGCTGAAGGTGTTCGCAGGTAGATTGTTAAAGTCAACGTTGACAAACGGAGAAGTCTGACTCGCGCCTTGAATGTCGTAAATGGGGGTAAAAATGGGTTCTTCGCCGCCACCATTATCGCTGCTTCCGGCGGTGGGAGTATTCGCCGAACCCAAGAAGAAATCACTAATTACCCAATCTTCAACGGTATCGGTATCGACTCCATCGGTAACTCGACGCGCACCGGCGGGGAAAAATGAACCATCCGGACCAATAACCGGGGCGTCAAAGAAGAAGGTATCGCCCGCACCTCCATCGGTGAGTGCAACGCTATCGAGAACCATTTCGTTACCGGTGACGGAAGTTCCAGAGATGCTGCTAGTTTCGACTAAAGCGACGGTTAAGCTACTATTTTCTAAGAAGTTATCGCTAATGTCAAGATTTGGATCGACTCCATAGTTAGCTGCCAAACCGGTGGGATTTCCGACGAGGAAAAAGCCGTTCTCGCCGATAATATTAGTTGAATTAAAGTCAATTTTAGCGTCGATTGTACCGGAAATTCCGCTATCTCCTTCGACTACAATTAAACTCAAACCGTCTAAAGATGTACCGGGAGTACCAAAGAATTCAATAAATTCGGTGTTGTCTGTTCCGGTGTGGCTGGCGTAAACTTCGTTAATGACTAAGTTATAACCGCCATTTAACGTGTAACTTTTCAACGGAAAAGGTGTATTTGCGCTGTTATTATTGCTAGAATTATCTAAAGCATTGGGGCCGCTAAACGTCCAGTTGGAGAGGTTAAACGTTGTACCATCGGGGCCTGTTCCGGGAACTCGATAAGCCCAACCGTCCATGTATTCCCAAGGTTGTCCGGTTCCATCGACATTAATTTCACCAAAGATATCAACAACAGAACCATTTAAAAATAGTTCTATGGCATCATCTCCGTTGATACTAGAAGCAATGCTGGTATCATCAGGATTAAATCCAAAGAAGTTATTGAATTCTGTTGTTTCGGTGGCAATATAGATATAATCTCCAGCCAGTGCAGAACCGGAAAATGTGTATTCTTGTCCGTTAGTTCCGCCGCCGTTATTGGCAGAACCAAAACCGTATAGACTGAGGTCGGGAATATCGTTTAAAGCAAAAAATTCTACAGCTTTTGGAACTCCGCCCGTTAGGGGGCCGTCAATAATACCTGTGATAATTAGGTCGCTCATTTTCCTTAGATTTCTCCTGGTTTGAAAGGTTTGGCAGTGAGTCGGCTAAAAAGGTTTGAATCCGATCATTTTGATTGAGATTCAAGCGGGTTTTTAAGATGAGGTTTGCTCAAATTTAGCGGAATAGTTTTTCTTCAGTATGATTTTCTTTGAAAACTTCACAACATTACTGATTTAGAAGGGATTTATATAAAATTCCTTCCATTGGGTGATCGAACCGAATGTAATGTTACTTTGTCTATTTCTTTGAATTGACACTAACTAAGTTATCGGTTTAAGGTTAATTGAAAGTTAAGAGTAGGGAAAGAGTTGGGATTTGAATCTGTTTTTTACAGAAGGTTTACATTCGGTTTAAATTTCCGGGGGTTTTTTGAATGACTTTCGGCTTGCTTCTCAAGGAAAAGGTCTGATCACTGAGGAAATTTGCAAGTGATAACGAAGAACTATTTAAAAAAAATTTTAGCGTTTGAATTCGGTAAAGCTTCGATTATTTCGATTAAGAATAATAGATAAGTAGTCAGAGATAAATCAACCGAGTTGTTAAAAAATCCCGTTAAACTTTAAAGAGTTTTAACGGGAGATAGATGTTATACTGCAAAAAGATATTCAATGTTATGCGTTAAAACTTGATAATTTTTAGGACTTCAAGCCTTGGGAAAGGGTACTCAAAGCAGCCGAGAAATATCCTCCCCGCAGAACATCTTCAGGATTAACCTTAGCCGAAACGGTCATCAAATAGGCAATTAAACCCGTCCATCCGGTTTGATGACTCGCCCCCAATCCAGCCCCATTATCCCCATGAAAATACTCGTAGAATAGAATCAAATCTCGCCAGTGGGGATCGGTTTGAAACTTCTCAGTATTTCCATAAAGAGGACGCTGTTGTTGATCATTTTGGAGAAAAATATTACTCAAACGGCGAGTAATTTCGTCCGCGACTTCCCACAGCGTCATCCACTGACCGGAACCTGTCGGACATTCGACTTTGAAATCATCTCCATAGTAAGCATACATCTTCCGCAATGATTGTACCAGCATCATATTAACAGGCATCCAAATCGGGCCGCGCCAGTTAGAATTTCCCCCAAATAATCCGCTTGAAGATTCAGCCGGTTCATAGTCAACCCGATAGACATTTGCTCCGACAGTAAAAATGTAGGGATTATCCCAGTGATGGCTAGAAAGTGCGCGAATGCCATAATCGCTCAAAAATTCAGATTCATCCAACATTCGCTGTAAAATTCGCTGTAATTTTTCTCGGTTGACTGGAGATAATAATCGTTTTCCAGTTATGCTGGTTTGGACTGGATCGCTAATATTCTGGATACTTTCATGGTGTTGTTTGTTAAATTCAGCCATCCGTTTGGCAAATTTAGGAACTTTTTCCAAAAGCTGAGGATCAGAAATAACGGTGGCAAATAAGGGAATCAAACCCACCATTGATCGCACTTTGAGCCGGGTCGAATATCCGTTCGGAAAATGTAACACATCATAATAAAAACCGTCCTCTTCATCCCACAATTCATCGGCGTTTTCTCCGATGCGATCCATTGCCATTGCAATGTACATAAAATGTTCGTAGAATTTGCACACTAGATCCTCATAGACCGGATTTTCTAGGGCTAATTCAAAAGCGATCGCCAACATATCCAAGCAAAACATCGCCATCCAACTGGTGCCATCAGCTTGTTCTAAAATCCCTCCTCCGGGTATGGCAGAACTGCGATCAAACACCCCAATATTATCTAAACCCAAAAAACCGCCTTCAAAGACATTATTACCCAGAGAGTCTTTGCGGTTCACCCACCAAGTAAAGTTCATCAACAATTTGTGGAACATACTTTCGAGAAAAGCGCGATCGCCTTTACCGCCATTTGCCACTTTTTCCATGAGATAAACTTGCCAAGTTGCCATACAGTGAACGGGCGGGTTCACATCGCTAAAGTTCCATTCGTAGGCGGGAATTTGACCGTTAGGATGAAGATAAACTTGGTTGGTCATTAACCGCAGTTGATCTTTAGCAAAGTCAATATCGATCATCCCCAAAACTAGGCAATGAAACGCCAAGTCCCAAGCCGCAAACCAAGGATATTCCCATTTATCGGGCATGGATAGAATATCCGCACTTTGCAGGTGAAACCATTGTTTGTTGCGCTGGGCGACTCGCTCGGGACAGTCGGGGGGCAAAATTTCATCGCTTAACCAATCTCCTACCGGATAATAGTAGAATTGCTTCGTCCACATCATCCCCGCAAAAGCCTGACGCATCACGTTGCGAGCATCTTCGGAAAAAGAGGAGCCAATGATACTATTGTAAAATTCATCGGCCTCCTGCAAACGGGCGCTGAAAGTAGATTCAAACCCCGATCCAAAAACGATTTCTTCAGCAGAAAATAGGCGATCGCTCAACCGCAATTGAATGATTTCTACTCCCTCTGCGGGAATTTCTAAAAGATAATGGGCAGCCGCTTTGGTGCCAATTTTATCCGGGTTCACCCCATCAAGTTTCCCGTCTACAATGTAGTTATTAATGCCATCCTTAACGTAGGGGGAAGCGTTGGGTATATTAAAAATGCGCTGAGTATTAGTTTCGTTTTCTGTAAACAATAAAGGCACCGCACGATCGCAGTACAAATAGCGATCGCCAAGTTCGGGGTGAGAGGCGCAAATTGTTCGGTCGTTAAATTGTCTGAGTATCGGTTTGGGCGGATGCTGGCGAAACCACGACCAAGTATTTCGGAACCAAAACGTCGGTAAAACGTGAAGGGATGCGGTTTCGCTGCTGCGATTGTGGATGCTAATTTTAATTAAGATATCTTCGGGAGTTTCTTTGGCGTATTCGACGAAGACATCGAAGTAGCGATCGTCATCAAATACCCCCGTGTCCATCAGTTCATATTCAAACTCTAGGCGATTTCGGCGTCGGTTGGTCTCGACAAGATTGGCATAGGGAAAGGCAACCTGCGGATATTTATACAGGTATTTCATGTAAGAATGCGTCGGCGTACTGTCCAGATAAAAGTAGTATTCTTTGACATCTTCTCCATGATTTCCTTCGCTATTTGTTAACCCAAAAATCCGCTCTTTTAAAATGGGGTCTTTGCCGTTCCACAGGGCGAGTGCAAAACAGAATTGTTGTCGTTCGTCGGAAATTCCCCCCAAGCCATCTTCGCCCCAACGATAAGCCCGAGAACGGGACTGATCGTGGCTAAAATAGTCCCAAGCATTTCCGGTTTGGCTGTAGTCTTCCCGTACCGTTCCCCACTGGCGTTCGCTGAGATAAGGCCCCCATTTTTTCCAGGGAATATTCTCAGAAGCGGCGGCTTGTAATCTTAGTTTTTCTTGATTTGAATGGAAGTTCATGCGACGACTTGCTCCTTAATTTCGAGGGTAGAAGGACAGAACAATCGAACAATTGAACAGGACTATTCTGACACAAAATTTTTAAAAATTAGAAATGTATTTTATATGTATTTTAAATGCTTCAAGATAAACTTAATAATTGGTATAAAATTGGCGTAAATAATCGGCTTCGGTGAGTAAAGATTCTGCAAAAGCAATTGCTTCAGTCGCCGAACGTCCACTCGCCAATTGTGCTAATTCTTCTCGGCGTTGATTATTATTAAGTTGACTGACTCGGACAACAGTTCTTTCTTCCGATCCATCGTTGGAAACCGGATCGCCGATCACTTTTTTTTCTACATGAAAATGGCGATCGCCCATCGCCGCGACAATGGGTTGATGGGTCACACATAAAACTTGATGACCCTGACCCAGTTGATGCAACTTTTGAGCGATCGCTTGGGCGACCCGTCCCGACACTCCCACGTCAATTTCATCAAATACCATTGTTCCCGAACCTGCTACTTGAGAAAAACAAGCTTTTAAAGCTAATAAAAACCGACTCATTTCTCCTCCCGACGCAATTGCACCGAGGGGCTGTAGGGGTTCACCTGGGTTTGGACTAAAGCAAAATTCCACCAGATCTGCGCCGTTTATTGTGGGTTCTATGGGGTGAATTTCTACTTTAAATTCGACCTTTTCCATCGCCAAAGGTTTGAGTTCTTTAACGAGATGAGTTTCCAATTTAGAAGCGGTTTTTTGACGAAGTTGAGTTAAACTTTGACAAACAAAAATTAACTTTTGAGTTGCTTCTTGATAGGCTTTTTCCAGGGCTTCGAGGGACTGTTCACCGGTTTGTAAGTCTTTCAATTCGGCTTGGATTTTTTCGTAATAGGCGATCACTTCGGCTAAAGTTTGACCGTATTTTCGACAAATTTGTTTAAGCTGCTGAATGCGATCTTGTACTTCTTGAAGTCGCTCGGGATCGGATTCGAGTTGTTCGCCATAACTGCTAATTTGTCGCCCCGCTTCGATCACCTGGGCTAACGCATCTTCAACCATTGCTAAAATTGGTTGCAGTTGGGTATCGTATTCTACCATATCGGTTAATATATTTTCGGCTTGGGAAAGCAAATCTGAGGCGGCTTTTCTCTCATCATTTTCGTACAAAAGCTGATTAATTTGATAACTTTGGTGTTGGAGTTCGACGACATGACCGAGGCGTTGTTGTTCTTGTTTTAGCTGTTCTAATTCATCGGCATCGGTTAAATTTGCCGCATCTAATTCTTGAATTTGATATTGTAATAAATCCAATCGCTGTAGGCGTTGTTGTTCAAACTGACGGCGATTTTCTAAGGCGTTTTGGGCTTGTTTTGTTTTACTATAAGCTGCGGCGACGGTTTGTTTTGCAGCCAATAAATCCGCCCCACCATACAAGTCTAACCAGTCTCGCTGTAAACCGGGTTGACTCAGTTGTAAGGTTTGACCTTGGGCGGTAATTTCAACAAAGCGATCGCGAACTTCATCTAATAGTTTTCGACTAATTAAAATACCATTTAAACGGGAACGACTGCGAACTTTTCCGCTAGATAATGTGATTTCGCGAGAACAAACGGCGAGGGTGCCATCAACGAGATCGATTTCTTGTTCGGCCAACCAATTTGAGATCGCAGCTTCGACTTCAAATGTGGCTTCTAAAATGGCTCGTTTGGCACCAGTGCGAATCATCCGGCGATCTACTTTTCCGCCTAAAACCGTATCAATTGCATCGAGAATAATTGATTTTCCTGCGCCTGTTTCTCCGGTAAAAACATTTAAACCCAATCCCAGTTCTAGATCGAGATGATCGATTAAAGCAAAATTCTCAATCCGCAGCGATAATAGCATTTTAATGTTATACTAATTTAAAGTTAGATAAGTTAGAGTTAGATTAGTTTAGATTAGTTTAGGTTAGTTTAGCTTGACTGATTAAATTTTTGGAAAATTATCCCCCGTTAAAAATTTAAGCATACCGGGCAAAAAAGAAAACAAACCGGACTAAATCAGTCCCGGTTATAATCAGATAAGGCGTTGATCAAACAGAAATTAAGGAGTTAAAAACTCCTCATCTGTCCGGCCTAATTTTGTGCGATCATATCTGCTGCTTTCATTTTTTCCACAACCCGACGCAACACACCATTAATAAATCGATAACTGTCCTCATCGCTGTAGCGTTTGGCAAGTTCTACCGCTTCATTGAGGGCGACTTGCTCTTGAGTTCCCAAGTACAACAATTCAGTTACCGCAATTCTTAAAATATCGCGATCGATGCGAGGTAAACGGCCCAATTGCCAATCGACCATCGCCCGATTTAAAATATCATCAATTTCTGTACGGTGAGCATTAACCTCTGTTAAAATCTCAATGGCATAGGATGCAACTTCTTCGCTTCGAGCCAATTGAATCAGTTCGGGAAACTCTGCTGCGGTTCCCAAGCGATTAATCGCCGTTTGGGTCAATTCTATAGCTTCTTGGATCATGGCTCTGGCCGTTTGCAGATCGCTGGCTCGAAATTGACTTCCCATTAGGCGATCGCTTCCCCGTTGCAGTTCAGCCATAGCCGTTTCTAAAGATTCTTGACCTTCATTGGCCAGAGTACGAACAACAGCCAAAACGAGATCTTGGATCTGTTGAGTGGCGAGTTTTTCAGGACTACTTGGGAGTTGGCTAATTCCCAAGAGGGCGAGTTCACGAGCGCTTCGACGAGCTTGCATAGACTTCCCCAGTGAATTTTACTGTTCAACGAAAAATGGGATCAAATGGAATTAAAAATCTTTCCATCATTGATTAATTTAATACAGATAAATCGACGAGCCGAAGATCTTCTAACCTTCTTCATCTAATGGTACAGGTTGCAGTCGATTTTCGTTCGCCATGACCGGTTCAAGCTTTGGCTCGGATACCGCCGAACTTGGGGTAGGTTTAACGGGTAAGGCCGAGTTAACAATTCCCCCAGAGACGATAATTTTAAAGGCATCTTCCACACTCAGCGACAGGTTAATCACCTCGTTACTGGGAATAACAGCATACCAACCGCTGGTGGGGTTGGGGGTCGTGGGAATAAAAATGCTGATCATTTGTTCGTTCATGTGAGATTGGATTTCACCGCTAACATTTCCGGTCACAAATGCTAACGTCCAGATTCCCCGACGGGGATATTCTACCAGAACCACACGGCGAAATTTATCATTAGAATCTTTGAGCAGGGTTTCTAAAAGCTGTTTGAGGGTTTTGTAGACCGAACCCGCAAGCGGAATGGCTTGGAGGACCTGTTCACCAAAATCCAGCAGCCACCGACCCACAATGTTGCGGGCCATTAACCCAATAAATAAAATTCCCAAAAGGGGGACGGCCAACCCGACCACGACATTGAGTAAGTTGACTAAAATCGGATGCAGTCCATCAAAGGGATTCACCTGTTTGGGAATCCGCGTTAAAAATTCAATAACTGAACTGGCGATAGTAATCGTTAACCAGATAGTCGTCGCCAGGGGGATAACGACTAACAAACCTGCGATCAGGTCATTTTTAAAGTCTTGTTTTAAACGTTGGAACACAGAGCGTCCACTCTCCTCTTCGATTTGTGCTGGATCTATCGATGGTTGATTTGTTATGGGTTTACGAGAATCAATATGGCTTTTGGTGGACATCATCATCTATTATTTTAATGCGTTTGATAATATCCTTAGCCCCTTGGCTGTTGGGCTGGGATCACATAGAGAAGTTGTACATATTACTTTAAACAATTGTAAAGAAATGTTGCAACGTCGCTCAGGCTTCGAGAAGTCTGGCCAGTCGAGATCGCGCTCTAGAGGCTGTTGACATCCGTTGATGTAACCCTCGAACTCCCTTAAAGCAGATTTAATCATTGTATGTCAGCTAACTGTATATTGGGCAACAGTCTTTTAGAGGCAATAGGGAACAGGGAACAGGCAACAGGGAACAGGGAATAGGGAATGGGGAATGGGGAATGGGGAAAGGCAATAGGCAGAAGTCGTGATGTCAGTCGTCAGAAGTCAGAAGTCAGAAGTCAGAATTGCCTCTTACCCCTTACCCCTTACCCTTTACCCCTTACCCTATTCACTAATAACTGGTGACTGTAAAGACTGGTCACTGTAAACTGTAAAGTGTGTGTCTGTTAGAGTAGGAACGAATATGATTCTACCGTCGTCTAGTCGCTATCAATTTACGGATGATTTAAACATCTGTCGGATTTTAAATGGGATGTGGCAAGTTTCGGGGTATCACGGACGTATTAATCCCAAAGCTGCCATTGACAGTATGTTTAAATATGTCGATGCAGGGTTTACGACTTGGGATCTGGCCGATCATTATGGGCCTGCTGAAGATTTTATCGGAGAGTTTCGTCAACAATTACTTAATCAACGGGGTCAGGAGGCTTTATCGAATCTACAAGCGTTTACAAAATGGGTGCCTCGACCGGGTAAAATGACTAGAGCTATTGTTGAGAAAAATATTGATATTTCTCGCCAACGAATGAATGTAGATAGCCTCGATTTATTACAGTTTCATTGGTGGGAATATCGGGATAAAAATTATTTAGATGCTCTCCAACACATGAGTCAGTTGCAGGCTGAGGGAAAAATAAAGCATCTGGCTTTGACGAATTTTGACACCGAACATTTGAAGATTATTGTTGATAATGGGATTAAAATTGTTTCCAATCAAGTACAATTTTCTTTGGTGGATCGTCGGCCTTTGATGCGGATGGTTGAATACTGTCAGCAACACAATATTAAACTCTTACCTTATGGGGTTTTGTGTGGCGGATTTTTGTCCGAAAAATATTTGAACCAACCCGAACCTCAGAATTTTAAGCTGGAAACGGTCAGCTTGAAAAAATATAAAAATATGATTGATGCTTGGGGCGGTTGGAGTTTATTTCAAGAGTTATTACAAACCCTGAAAACAATTGCGGATAAACACCAAGTCAGTATTGCTAATGTGGCGGTTCGTTATATTTTTGAACAGCCAACTGTTGCGGGAGCGATGATCGGAGCGCGTTTGGGTATTTCCGAACATCTTGAAGAAAATTCTCGCGTGTTTGAGTTGAGTTTGGATGAAGAAGATTACCAAAAAATACAGGCTGTTACCGACAAATCTCAGGATTTATTTGGCATCATTGGAGACTGTGGAGATGAATATCGCCGCTAACTTTTGACCGCCTATTGATAACGGTTTTATAGCAACCATCACGGCAATTATAGAGAGAATAAATCCCCGGAATTCTTATTTTTAAAGCTTTTCCCTTCTGGCTGGTGCGATATAATCAATAAAACCAGAAATTCAGGACGAAAAACAATGGCCGCAGAACCCATAACCCCGGAAATTAGCGATCGCATTTGCGCTCATATGAACGATGACCATGCCGATGCAATTTTGCTCTATGCTAAATACTTTGCGAATACTCCCAATGCAACTTCGGCCCGTATGGTTTCTATCGATCCAGAAGGAATGAATCTCACCGCTTTAGTTGAAGCCAAATCAACCCCGTTGCGGGTATCATTCGATCGCGTCCTGGAAAATTCAGAAGATGCTCATCACACCCTGATTGAGATGGTTAAACAAGCTCGAAAAATGTCTCAGTAAACCGATAAAATCTCCGAATAAACTTCAGAAACAGCTATTCGTTATTTTGGAGACTTTGCAGTTTTTTGATAGCCCGATTTAAACGGATAAGATAGGGTTTAACGACTTCTCGATTTTGTTGGTCGAGTTTGACGACTTGTTGATGAAGCCGATTGATTTTAGCCCTCAGTTTAACATCGCGATCGGAGGTTTTTTCAGAAGATGCGGGGGGAGCAATATCGGACTCGGAAGGAGAGTTTGTAGAAGGCTCAGAAGTGAGGGGTTGATACTCGGAAACCGGCGTTTCTCTTACCGCTTCCACCGCTTCTTCTATTAATTTAATCCGAACATTCATCACTTCCCAATCTTGCTGTCGAATCACATCATGTTCTAAACTTTGGGTGACTCGCTGCAACTCCGTTAAAACTTCAGTAATCGGATCGAGTTCCGCCGGTTCAGTCGGTATATTTTGAACCTGTTCTTGTAGGGATTGGACAACCGTATGAACATCAGCGATCACGGACTGGGTATATTGTCGAACTTGCTGTTCAAACCGTTGTCGATTAATTAAATTTAACCACAATGCGGCACTGATGGGAGTTGCAGCATATAAAATCTGCTGATACCATGCAGCAGCAACGATAGAACCGATGGTAGAACCGGCGACAGAAGCATATTCTGCCATTTTCCACCAATCTGTTGATTTTTGTGTGGGTGTTGAAGAAGCTTCTCGATTCTGCATGGCGATCGCGAATTGGCAAACAGTAACACAGCAATGCTAACCTAAACGGGGACTGATCGCTTAAATCGACTCAAAAATCAGCATACAGTCCATCGGACAGTATTGTAGGCGATCGGTCTTTTTCATAATACTTCACATTTTTCTTTCGGTTTAACAGTTGGGAACTGTCCCCAATCGTCCTAAGATGATCTTAGAGACGTTTGCACCAGACAGCAATGTTTCATCATTTGTCTTGATTGTCAAGTTTTAGGCGATAGTTTAATGCGGATAAGAATTGTAGAAAATTTTGATGCTGATTTTACTCTCGATTCCCAAGCCCAAACCCAATTATTTAGTTTACTCACCAGCGAAGCTTTTCTCGATCAAGTTCGCCAGCAAGTTCAGGGAAAAACCGTAGAATTTACCGAACTGTTATTTCAACCAATTCCTTACAGTTTACAAACTCCGAAAGGAATGCCCAAAGAATTTGAACCCTATCACGAATCCGAAGAATATATTATTGTCAACGTTCCCCCTAACTTTATGTTCCAAGCCAAAATCTTCCAACCCAGTCGTTTATGTGCGGTTTATCGCCGAGTTTAAATTATTAATTTTTACTCGCTCTAATTTCTCCTTTTCCCCTGCTCAAATCTTCTGAAAAATAATTCCGAACACCATGACCACTCAAGCTGAAATTCCCACCCTAGCAAGTTTAGACTCAATTTCCTACATTAACGAACAAGGTCAACTTCCCGAAACATTCCAAGGCAAAATCGGAGTTTATGCCATTTTTGATCGCGATCAAGTTTTACAATATATCGGTTATTCTCGCGATATTTATCTGAGTTTAAAACAGCATCTTGTTCGTCAACCTCAAAGCTGTTATTGGATAAAAGTTCAAACCATTGAACGTCCTAGCCGGACAATTTTAGAAGAAATACGACAAGCTTGGATAGCAGAAAATGGTTCAATTCCTGCGGGAAATAGCGAACAATCCGAACAATGGAATCAGCCGATAAATGTTAAACCATTGATGACAGATGAAGAAAATAATACCTACAATAATCTCGATGGAATTGACCAAGAAAAACATTTAAGACAAGTCGCCAGAAGAATAGAATCTCAGATTTTAGAACTTCTCAAAGCCCGAGGATTACAAGAAGAAATTCGGTTCAATCCCAAACTAAAAACCGACGGTTTGTTAGACTTAAAATAAACCAAAATAAAACTTAAAAACATGGCATTTGAACTCAAAAATGTTATTCCTTGGGGGCGAAGTTTTCAAGATTATCTCGAAATGTTTGCCCTGACTCCTGAGGAATTAGAACTATCAATTTTAGACTGTGCCGGCGGTCCGGCTAGCTTCAATGTAGAAATGAAACGGCTAGGATATCGGGTCATTTCTTGCGATCCGGTATATCAATTTTCCGCCCCCGAAATTAACCAGCGCATTCAAGAAACCTACTCAACCGTTATCGAACAACTCCATCAAAATCAAGACAATTATGTTTGGGAAAATATCAAGTCTCCCGAACATTTGGGAGAGTTAAGAATAGCTGCGATGCAACAGTTTTTAGAAGATTTTCCTTTGGGGAAAGCCGAAGAACGTTATCTCACCGCCGAGTTACCCCATTTACCTTTTAATTCTCAACAGTTTGATTTGGCATTGTGCAGTCATTTACTGTTTACCTATTCTCAACAATTATCAGAAGATTTTCATCTAGAATCCGTGCTAGAATTGTGTAGAATTGCGCGAGAAGTCAGAATTTTTCCGCTGGTAGATTTAGCCGGAAATCTTTCTCCTTTTCTGAGTCCTGTTATTAGCAATTTACAGCAGCAAGGATGGACTCTAGAAATTGAACCGGTTCCCTATGAATATCAAAAAGGCGGAAATCAGATGTTGAGAGTTTTTCAACCCGCCCAGAAACCCGTAGGGGCGAGTTGATTCTAAATTAAGCACGGTTTTCAGTTAAATTAAATACAGTATAAATTAAAAAACCGGGTTTCTTCTATGATACCCGCATTCATCGGTGATTTATATTGTTAAATCAACTGGATTTTTGGGTTGTACCTTATGGGTCAGCCACCCCGCTATATGTTTTCCCCCCCAGTGAGTGACCCTTACCCCCAAAAACCAATAGGGGGGAGTTGACATAGATTTATTCATCTGACTCTCAACCTAACATCATCTGCCTTTGACGGTCACTTCCAGGCTAAGTAACCTTGCTCGAAATACAATTGTAGTGTTATAACAAGTGATAACTGCTCGTTACAGAAATAAATTAATGCAGTCAACATTTTTAATTTTATTTTAGGTGGAGATCCCCCTGATGGATTAATCTCTTGATGGGTGACTCCCCACTTCCCAAAACTAGAAACCTTGATAGAAAATAAGGTGCAGAACCGAAAACAATTTTGGTTTTTGCTACCAGTATAGGTGAAAGCATAACTAACCCGTCACGAATATACCAAACAATTTTTTTTAATTCAAGCGGGTTATTGCAATCACCCAGTATTTCCCTTGAAAAAGGGTTGAAGCTTTGCATTTGTAGAGATCGGGGTTCATCCATGAAACGCACAATTTTATTAGGTTCACTAATTGTATCGACCGGGTTAACACTAACTCAGGCTTTGAGTTGGAGTAACAATTCTTCCAGATTTTCTCTCAATAAATTGACTCCCAACCGGGAGATGATCATTGTTTATGAAGGAACCGATGAGGATGGGGAAACCGAGACGGTTGAAACCAAACCAAAAAGTTAATCGCGCCGTTAATCTTCTGGGTGTACGATCAATTCAGTCCTCAGAAATCTTTCGAGAACCTTAATCGTTAGAAAAACAAAACATAGAATTTCGAGTGATCCACTTCACTTGCCGATTCTGTGATGCTAACCTAACGATTAAGTTTCTCAATCTGTCTTTAAGGCGTGAAATTATTGTGCTTGAGTAATGGTCACGGGGAAGATGCGATCGCCGTTCGCATTTTGCAACAATTACAACGTCTTCCCAATCCTCCCCAGTTAGCGGCTTTACCGTTAGTGGGAGAAGGAAAAGCCTACAGTCAACTGGAAAATGTTCCCATTGCCGGACCCGTTCAACAAATGCCTTCTGGCGGCTTTATTTATATGGATGGTCGGCAATTGTTGCGAGATGTACGGGGGGGTTTATTACAGCTTACCCGCATACAATTTCAAATTATTCTCAATTGGGCGAAACAGGGTGCATTTATACTGGCGGTTGGAGATATTGTACCGCTATTATTTGCAGCCCTCAGCGGTGCCAATTACGCTTTTGTTGGCACTGCCAAATCAGAATATTATTTACGAGATGAACAAGGCCCTTTGTTGCGTCAGTCTTGGATGCAACGTTGGGAAGGCTGGTCCGGATCGGTTTATTTACCTTGGGAACGGGGGTTAATGAGTCATTCTCGCTGTCAAGCGGTTTTTCCGAGAGATCGCCTGACGACGGAAACCCTTTTAAAATGGTCAATTCCCGCTTACAATTTGGGAAACCCGATGATGGACGATCTGCAACCGCAGACAAATTTCATCTATAATCCTCAGCAAAAACAGCACTCCCTAACCATTACCCTTTTACCCGGTTCTCGTCCCCCAGAAGCCTATGAAAACTGGCAACCCATCGCCGAAGCCGTCAGTCAGTTGGTGGACGCTTTTTCCGGGGGAGAAGACCGACAGCAGCCCGCAAATTTGACCTTTTTAGCGGCGATCGCTCCCTCGTTAGAGTATCACCGCTTCGGCGAGCATTTGAGCGGTTTGGGGTGGAAAAAAACGGGTGTAGAGAGCGATTTTGAGGTTCAATATACCCGGAAAAATGCTACAGTAATTTTAACCCAAAACTTTACCGACTGTTTGCACCGAGGGGATTTCGCGATCGCGATGGCCGGAACCGCAACCGAACAGTTTGTCGGTTTGGGAAAACCCGCGATCGCCATTCCCGGTCGGGGGCCGCAATTTACGCCGAGATTTGCAGAAGCTCAAAGTCGTTTGTTGGGGCCATCGTTAATTTTAGTCGAACATCCCAGAGAAATTCCCGATGTGGTGCGATCGCTAATAAACGATCAAAATCGGTTAAAATTAATTGCAGAAAACGGTCAAAAACGAATGGGACAACCCGGAGCCGCTTACCGGATTGCCCAATGTTTAATCGAAAAACTAATCTGATCTCGCGTTGATTAATTTTCTTATGGGGTTGGGGCGGGTTTATTGAGGTTATTTCTATCTGTTGGGCGGGTTCTGAGTTCACCTGTGATTCCCACAAAAAACAATTGTCAACCCGCCCCGAACCGATGAATCCCCACAAAAAACGATTGTCAACCCGCCCCGAAAACAAGGGTTACAGTTCATTAGAAAGGGGCGGGTTTATTGAGGTTATATCAAGTCCGGTTGAATACCCATCATAAAAATGTGGGGATCTCGGGAGATTTTGACTAACAGATGACGGTAATCACGGGAAGTTGTTACTATTGTTTGTGATTTTGCCGAATTCTTTGAGAATTAACGTGAATAATCGTTTTTGCTGGCAATCTTAGATCGCGCCAACGGGGAGCCGGCCCTCTTGTCCCTCGCTCAATAATGGGTTTGCCGTTCACGAGGGGAATGAGCCACATCTTCCCGGTCTTATAGGCACCTTGAACTCGGCCTGCGCTCAGGAGAGCTCGCAGTCGAGCGGTAGAGATTTTTAAAATCTGGGCTGCTTCTGTAGTACCGACTATCATTGAACTATAAGGGAATCGCAATAGTTTTCCAAGCTCTAAAACCAAATGATAAATGATAAATGATCAATAATCAATGATCTGGCTATTCGGTGTTGGGAGTAGCGGGGTTCAACAGAAGCCTGTTGACTGTCTGCGGTACGGGTCAGGTGTCTGTTATTCGTTGATTATACAACCGGATTTGATATGAGTTCACCTGTAAATCCCCACAAAAAATGATTGTCAACCCGCCCCGAACCGATGAATCCCCACAAAAAACGATTGTAAACCCGCCCCGAAAACAGCGGTGACTGTAAAAAAAAGGGCGGGTTTATTAAGGTTATTTCTAACAGAAATAGATTTTTGACGAACCCGCCCCTACGCTCACCGGTGAAAATTACCCGTGACGCTTTTGGTGCCATTGCCAAGCGTGAGAAATAATCGCATTCAAATCAGAATATTGAGGATTCCAACCCAACACCTGACGGGCTTTTTCCGCACTTCCAACCAAAGCAGGCGGATCTCCGGGACGGCGATCGCATTCAACAGCAATAATATCGCGTCCGGTAATATTTCGGGCCGCTTCGATCACCTCTTTAACCGAAAATCCATTGCCATTCCCGAGGTTAAAGACATCAGTTTTTCCGCCTTTGAGGAGATATTCTAAGCCCAAAACATGAGCCGTCGCCAAGTCAGTAACATGAATATAATCTCGGACACAAGTACCATCAGGAGTCGGATAGTCCGTCCCAAAAATAGAGAGAGACTCTCGCTTACCCAAAGCCGCCATCAAAGTCAGAGGAATCAAATGAGTTTCGGGGTTGTGATCTTCTCCCAAAGCCCCTTGTGGATCGGCCCCGGCTGCGTTAAAATAACGAAACCAAACGGATTTAAAATCATAAGCGTGATCAAAATCCGCTAAAATCTTTTCAACCATTAACTTGGTCATCCCATAAGGATTAATCGGATTTTGGGGATGATCTTCAGGAATCGGCACCTGTTGAGGAACGCCGTAAGTGGCACAAGTCGAAGAAAAAACAAACTTGTTGATCGAGGCGTCTTTCATCGCTTCTAAAAGCGTCAGCGTTCCGATCACATTATTGCGATAATATTTATCCGGAGCGCTAACCGATTCGCCGACGTAAGCATAAGCCGCGAAGTGCATCACCGCATCAATTTGACGCATCGAAAACAAATTATCCAGCAGTTGGCGATCATTAGTATCACCGACAATCAATTCTGCTTTGAGAACCTGTTCAACGACATCGCGATGACCGTAAACTAAGTTATCTAAGATAACAACCTCATAACCCGAACGTTGCAGTTCTAAAACTGCATGAGAACCGATGTATCCGGCTCCGCCTGTTACCAGAACTGTTGGCTTGACTTTAGACACGTTGAATTCTAACTCCTATTTGAGCCGAACTAAATTTTCTTTTTAAATCAATCGTCCAATGTCTGAGCCGAAACGTCCACCGCTTGAACATCAATCGTTCCTGGCGGGGTTAAGCGACTAAAATGACCCTGTTCAACTTGAAGCGGCTCACCACAATTGGGACATTGGCACTGCGTCTGATTGAGAGCAGTAAATTCATAGCCACAGACCGGGCATTCATCTTGGATGATATTGCGGCTTAACCACCACTGTACCCCAACAAACAACAAGATCGGAAGCAGTAGTAAAATCCCAATCAGGATGATAATCGAATTGACCAGCCACCCCAAACCGATAGAGGTTAGCAACCAAACCACCGCCAGGACAATCAGCCAGTTGCTTACCTTGGAAAAATTAAATTTGAGGATTCTGGGCCGTTCCTGGTTCACAGCGATCTCCTTTCCGCGTTCATCGATAGATAAATCATCCCTTTGTTCTATGATACTACCGAGCAATCGAGCAGTTTTTGGAGTTGCACCCGAAAAGCATCTTGACCAAACTCAGCCAAACTTTGTTGTCGCAACCATTGACCCTGACAACGTTGGTCATTCCCTTGCAAAATTTCAATCGTTGCTTTGGCGACCGCATCGGGATCTCGGTGAGGCACTTGCCATCCCAACTTCCCATCTTGTACGGGGTCAGCCGAACCATCCGCATCACCAGACAAAACCGGAATGCCACAAGCCATAGCTTCTAAGTACACGATACCAAATCCTTCTTGAGATGGCATGATATAGGCATCGGCAACCCGATAATGTTCGACCAAATCTTCTGTCGGAACAAATCCCGCAAACACCACTCGATCCGCAACACCCAATTCTTGGGCTAAATTGGCTAAACGGGGTTGATCGTCTCCCCGTCCGATGACCAAATATTTAACATTGGGAACGGCTTGGGAAATTTGGGGTAAGGCTCTAATGGTAACATCGACGCCTTTGTAAATATCGCCCGACCACAAACGAGCAACGGTCATTAAGACTTTAGAATTTTGTAGATTGTATCGTTCGATCAGGTTTTGGGGTTTTTCACCGGGAGTAAAGCGATTTCCATCCACCATACAGGGTAACAGTCGAAATTGTTCCGGGTTTAACTGATTGGCTTGGCAGGCTTTATCTCGACTGTAGCGGCTAATGGTCCAAATTTGGTCCGCCTGTTGCAAGGCGTGGCGATATTTTGGGGGGAGGGGTTGCCAGACTTCTTTTCCGTAGGTGAGGACGGTGTAGGGGACTCCCAAGGGTTTACAGGTCAGTTGGACCAAGTGTGCTAAATTGATATGACCGCAAAAGACCCGTTGAGGACGGTGTTGGAGCAAACAACTCAGCAGGGTGTAAGCGAGTCGAAGCCGTCCGAAAGCGGGGGGTTTGGTTTGCAGATAGTGAAACTTAATGGCGCTGTTTTCGTAAGGGTTAGGACATCCGGGAGCGTCTCGCAACAGTAAGATTTCACTGCTAAACTCTTTTGGGCCGCGAAACTTTGCTCCGGGTTCGATCAGATCTATATAAGCATCTAAAATATCTTTAACGTAGGATTGAATGCCTCCCTCACAGGAGAAAATCTCTAGGAAGCACCACAGGAACGGGGGATTGGGATCGGTTTTCTTGTCCAAGTTGTTTAACGAATTTGGGAGTACAACTCTTTCTATACTAAACCGCCAATCAAAGACGTGGCTTTCCCCCCAACCTGCAAATCTTGAGGAGAGGGGATGTAGCCACGTTTTGTTGAGAAAACTTAAACTTCTAGAACTTCAAGGTTTAGTTCTCCTAACTGACAAAACCTTTGACTAAAGTCTGGAAAACCTCCATATTTTCCAAGAGGAAGTACACAAAAAACGCACCGCTGGCACCTCCAATTAAGAAACTTCCTCGAAATAAACTCCAATCTTCCGGGGTTTTCAGCCAGTAGAAACGGTTTTCAGAATCTGAGGTTGTGGGTTTATAGGTCGATAAAGCGATCGCAATTCCCCCAATCAGCGCTAGAGTTAGCAACAGAGCCAACTTGATTTGAGGCTGAGTTGACCCGCTCCAGGCAATAAACGGTCCGATTAAGAAATACCCGTGAGCCAAACCAATTTCTAAGCCGCGAAAAGCGGGTGAAATCTTCTGACGGTAAATCGGTAAATTCCTCAGAAACAGTAGAGTAAAATCCCGTTCATCCACTTGTCCGGTCATTTGATTTTCCTCAAGTTCGCGCTTTTCTAAAGTCACAAACTTACCTTGATTCATCTTAAAACCGGCCGCTTGAGTTCGGACTCGAATGGCGTGCCACAGATGACCGAATAAAAACAACAGCGCCAACACAAAATGAGATGTGGCCAACCAAGTTCGGGCGGTAACAATACCCGTTTCTGTTGTTGATAACCCCGCTCGATCCGTAAAATACGGTGGGGTAAACGGTATCATTGACGGTGACAAAATAAGCCGCCAAGAAACCCATGTAAGCCAAAGCGCCGAGACTGTAGGATAGATAAGCTTCCCCCGACCAGAAAAACAACTGTTGCGTCCACTGACGGGGTTTTGTATTCAGATGCCAAATTCCGCCGCCAATTAAAATTAACCCGACGTAAAGATGACCGCCGATGACATCTTCTAAGTTATCAACCGCAGCCATTCCTTCGGCACCTTTTGCGCCGACTAAATAGCCAAAAATAGTCGCCGGGTTTAACGTCGGTTCGCTGACAATTCGCACAGACTCAACGGTTGGGTCATACAACCCGCCCACAAACATGGCTTTAGCAACCAACAGCAGCGCACCGCAGCCCAACAAAATCAGATGAATGCCAATAATGCTGGTCATTTTATCTTGGTCGCGCCAGTCGTATCCAAAGAAACCGGAGAAGGTATTATTTTCGGGTAAAACCTCCGGCCCCAACAGGGCGTGATAAATTCCTCCCGCACCCAATACAGCCGAACTGACCAAATGCAAAACCCCAATCACAAAATAGGGGTAGGTATTGACAATTTCTCCGCCGTCTGCCACACCAATTCCCAAAGTTGCCAAATGGGGAAGCAAAATTAACCCTTGGCTGTAGAGCGGTTCGGCCGGATTATACTGAGACAGTTCAAACAGGGTGTAAGCGCCGGCCCAAAATACAATTAACGCAGCCTGGGCAATATGAGCGCCCAACAATTTCCCCGAAAGATTCGTCAGTCGGGCATTTCCCGCCCACCAATTATACTTTTGAGGTGAAATAGAAGAAATCGCAGTCATCGGTAGTCCACTCCCAACGCATCAGCGGTCCGAACTCGAATAGCGTGCCAAATGTGACCCATTAACAGCAACGCCGATAAAATAAAGTGAGCGATAGCCAACCAAGTCCGAGAACTGGCAACGCCGACTTCTGACGCCCAACCTAACGGCCCGTAAAATACCTCTGGATAGACGGTGTTGTTGAACGTTACAAAATAACCCGCCAAAAAACCCATATAAGCCAAAGCGCCCAAGCTGTAGCAAAGATAGGCTTCTCCCGACCAATAAAGCACCCGTTCAGCCCAAGCAAAGGGTTTGGTGAACAGGTGCCAAAACCCGCCGAGAATACAAATCAAGCCAACCCAGATATGACCGCCAACGACATCTTCTAAGTTGTTCACCGCAGCCATGCCTTTTGACCCCTGCAACCCAAACAAGTAGCTGAAGATTTTGGCAGGATTTAAGGTTGGGTCTGTAATCACCCGCACGTTTTCCACCGCAGGGTCGTACAACCCGCCCCAAAATAACGCTTTGGCGACGAGCAACCAGGCCCCCAATCCCAACAAGAGCAGGTGAATGCCCAGAATACTGGTCATCTTGCGTTTATCTTGCCAGTCGTAGCCAAAGAACCCAAAAAAGGTATTATCGATGGGCAGAATATCCGGGCCAAGCAGGGCGTGATAAATTCCTCCCGCCCCCAACACCGCAGAACTAATCAGGTGTACCACCCCAATCACAAAATAGGGGTAGGTATCAACAATTTCTCCGCCGTCTGCCACACCAATTCCCAAACTCGCCAGGTGGGGAAGTAAAATTAATCCCTGTTCGTACATCGGCAAACTGGGGTCAAATTTTGACAGTTCAAACAGGGTCATTGCTCCGGCCCACAGGACGATTAAACCGGCATGGGCAACGTGGGCGCCGAGGAGTTTGCCGGAAAGGTTGGTAAAGCGAGCGTTTCCGGCCAACCAGTCATATTGTTTTTGGACAATTGCAACGGTCATTATGCGACCTCCTTGACTTGACTGTTACCTTCTCGAATCAGGTCTTGAATGCGCTTACCCGTGCGGAAGTCAAAACCTGCCGCCCGCAAAGCGTGGAAGATATGACCTTGGAGGAAGAAAAAGCCCAACCAAAACTGGGTATTGGCTAACCAAACTCGACTGGTTAGGACTCCGCCCTCGCCTCGGAAGAAGGGAAATTGTTCGATACCGATGTTTAAGGTGGGTCCGTAGAATTCAACGGGATAGGCAAGGGTGTTGACGGAAACAAATAAAGCGGCAACAAAGGACATTAACGCCACCGCACCGATACTGTAGGAGAGATAGGCTTCTCCCGACCAAATCAACAGGCGTTTTGTCCAGGCAAAGGGTTCGGTGAGAATGTGCCAGAAGCCGCCAACAATGCAGATACTACCAATCCAAATATGACCGCCTACCAGGTCTTCTAGGTTGTCAACGGCAGCTAACCAATATTTCCCACCTGCGCCAAAGAGATAACCGAAAATTACCGCAGGATTTAATGTGGGATTGGACACAACTCGAACGTCGCCAATTGTGCTATCGTACAGACCATCAAAAAACATAGCTTTGGCTACCAACAACAGCGCACCACCCCCCAGTAGTAGGAGGTGAATGCCGATGATGGTAGTCATTTTTCTGGCATCTTCCCACTGGTAGCCGAAGAATGAGTATTTCTGTTCGAGAATGGCAGGCCCTTTAACGGAATGGAAAATACCGCCGAACCCCAGAAAAGCAGAACTAATTAGGTGCAACGCCCCAATCACAAAGTAGGGATGGGTGTTGACAATTTCGCCCCCGGCTCCCACTCCCCAACCCAAACTCGCCAGGTTGGGCAGCAATATTAATCCCTGTTCGTACATGGGTAAGTTCGGGTTAAATCGGGAGAGTTCAAACAGGGTGTAGGCCCCGGCCCAAAAGACAATTAAACCCGCGTGGGCAACGTGGGCGCCGAGCAAACGCCCCGATAAATTGGCGAGCCGTCCGTTTCCGGCCCACCAGGGAAAGGATTCTCCTTCTGCGGGGAAGGATTGAGTCACGATACTCGTCATGCAATCTCCTTTGTTGAGTAATTACTCCTGTTTCGGAGCTTGTTGACATAAATTATCAACTGTGATTACAATAAAGTCAAGCTTCTGAAGCTTCTGTTTGATCCGCAACAGTTTTACATTTTTTTAGAATTTGGCGATTATGCTTGGGATATTTATCATTTTTTTTGATCGTCTCATCCCAAGTTTTGTTGAATTTGAGTAAAATTGCAGGTTATCAATTGATATTTAATCTCATTTACTGGAGGCTAAAAATATTGATACCTGTGGTAGTTTCAATAATAGACTCAGATTCAGCCTATTTTGAAACCCACAGGTATCTGATTGGTTAGAAGATATTGATTATCGGGTTAAAGTTTAGAACAGGCCCAAGGTGAGGGACTTATCAATCGGGAAAGTCGCTCCGATACCTAACCACAGGGTGGCAATGGTTCCAAATAAGAAAATAGCAGTCGCTACGGGACGACGGAAGGGGTTTTGAAACTTGTTAACGCTTTCGATGAAAGGAACAAGAATTAAACCGAGAGGAATCGCAGACATCAAGGCAATTCCTAAGAGTTTGTTGGGAACAACCCGCAACATTTGGAACGAAGGCCACAGATACCACTCGGGGAGGATTTCTAAGGGAGTGGCGAAGGGATCGGCCGGTTCGCCGACCATAGCCGGGTCAAGTACCGCCAAACCGACAACCAGGGCGAAGGTTCCCACAATTACCACCGGGAAAGTGTACAGCAGGTCATTCGGCCATGCCGGTTCACCGTAGTAATTATGACCCATGCCCTTGGCAAGTTTCTCGCGCAATACGGGATCGCTCAGATCCGGTTTCTTTAATGTTGACATCGTTATACTTAGTCTCCTTTCTCAATTAGGTCGGTCGTTAACGGTTCTAATTATGGTTTTGACTGAAGGCGATTTATGTAGCACAAACTACACAGATTCGACTTACAAAGGACCGGAGATCCCTTGCTTACGAATCATCAAGAAGTGCATCAACATGAACACGGCAATCAGCCAAGGCAATACAAAAGTATGTAAGGTGTAGAAGCGGCTTAAAGTTGCTTGTCCAACCGCCGAACCTCCGCGCATCAATTCAACCAAAGTTGAACCGACAACGGGAATTGCTTCGGGAACACCCGATACGATTTTAACAGCCCAGTATCCAACTTGGTCCCAGGGCAGAGAGTATCCCGTTACCCCAAAGGAAACGGTGATCACCGCCAAAACCACGCCTGTAACCCAGGTGAGTTCGCGAGGCTTCTTGAAACCGCCGGTGAGGTACACGCGGAAAACGTGCAGAATCATCATCAGCACCATCATACTGGCAGACCAGCGGTGGATGGAGCGAATCAGCCAACCGAAGTTGACCTCGGTCATAATGTACTGTACAGAAGTAAAAGCTTCTGTTACCGTCGGTCTGTAGTAGAACGTCATGGCGAATCCAGTGGCAAACTGGATCAAGAAGCAAACCAGTGTGATTCCGCCCAAACAATAGAAAATATTGACATGGGGAGGAACGTACTTGCTGGTAATATCATCAGCGATCGCCTGAACTTCCAGACGTTCGTTAAACCACTGAAATGCTTTTGATTCTTCTATTTCCTTTGAAAACATGAAGCTAGAATTCCTAAAGATGAATTGCTGTCTGGGTTGGGTGCAAAAGAGCCAATTTCAGATTGATTCAAGCTTAAGGCTTGTTTCCATCTAGCACTACCATCAAACAGGGGCTTTTTGGCTCTATAGAATTGCTCTAGTTGACTTTTTACTCCCAATCGATCTTCTAAGCTAGCACGAAAACTCTTAGCTTTGAGAATCTTAGGAGTGATCTTCAGTGTACAAGATTAACTGAGATTGGGGTACAACTCAGCCGCGATTTGACAAGCAGATTCTTGTTTCTTTTCTGCCTATCATTCAAAAATGTAACATAGCTTTAACTATAATTTCACAAAACCTGGGGGAATCAAGTGGACTTCATCGGGGGGTGATTTACCATATAGACTCAGCCTGTAACGTCTGTGCATCATTGACGGTGAGGCGATAGAGCCACTTGCCCCCGTCGGCGACAGCAGGTTGCTGACAAAGTTAGGAAAACCTTAAAATTAGGCGATATGCACAAAAGAGTTTTTCAGATTGTACTGGTTATCGTTCTGCAACTGACCTTGATGATCGCGGGACCGACCGCCCCGGCTTCGGCCTTTACAGAGGAACAAAAGCTCGTCAGCGAAACCTGGCGGATTGTCAACCGAGCTTATTTGGATGAAACCTTTAACCATCAAAACTGGTGGTTTATCCGCGAAAAAGCCATCCGCCAACCCTTAAAAGATCGAGAAGAAGCTTACGAGGCGATCGAGAAAATGCTGGCCAGCTTGGACGATCCTTTTACTCGGTTGCTCAAACCCAATCAGTACCGCAGCTTACAGGTGAGTACCTCTGGAGAACTTACGGGTGTAGGATTGCAAATTGCCCTCGATGCCCAAACCGGACAGCTAACGGTTGTCGCCCCCATAGATGGGTCTCCGGCGGCCGAAGCGGGGATTCAACCTCGCGATCGCATTCTGAAAATCGATCGCTTTTCGACGGCAGATTTGACCCTCGATGAAGCCGCCACCCAGATGCGGGGGCCAATGGGTTCGACGGTAACGTTAACGGTTCAACGCTTTGACAGCAAAGCCATCGAGGAGATTGAACTGGTCCGCGCGCGCATTGCTTTAAATCCGGTCTTTGCTGAACTGCGATCGCAGCCGTCTGTAGCTCCCATTGGTTATATTCGCCTCAGTCAGTTTAGCGCCAACGCAACCGAAGAAGTCACCCATGCCATTGAAACTCTCGAAAGCCAGGGGGCGAAAGCTTATATTCTCGATCTGCGAAACAATCCCGGCGGACTCTTGCAAGCGGGGGTGGAAATTGCCCGACTGTGGCTTGATGAGGGAACGATTGTCTACACTGTTAACCGTCAAGGTGTTTTGGGAAGTTTTGATGCTGCCGATTCGGCTTTAACCCGAGCGCCTTTGGTGGTTTTAGTTAACCAGGGAACCGCCAGCGCCAGTGAAATTCTCGCCGGTGCCTTGCAGGATAACCTTCGCGCCCAACTGGTGGGTGAAAAAACCTTTGGTAAAGGGCTAATTCAGTCGTTATTTGATTTGTCGGATGGTTCGGGACTGGCGGTGACGGTTGCCAAGTACGAAACCCCAAATCATCACGATATCAATAAACTCGGGATTAAACCGGATCTGATCGTTCCCACCAAAACTTTAACTCGAAGCCAAATTGCCACCGAAGCCGATCCTCAGTATCAAGCGGCGGTGCAATTGCTGGTTTCTCAGTTTGCCCTGGCAGATGCCGCATAAGGCGATCTTAAGAACGGCTCGGGACTGTTTGATTCTCGCTCAAAAATTGTCCCGGCTGACGGGGTAAAGGGCTGTGCGTGGTGATGGGAGTCGTAGGGTTTTGATGAAAAATAGTTTTTTATTGATCAATACAAATTCTCGCCTATTCCCGCACTTCCCCACCTTTGTGTCTAGTTCCAGCCGACATATTCTTGAGAATCAGACGACTCCGCATCGTCGGTGCTGGCATAGTCTTCGAGCCAAATCACTTGTCGCTGTCCGGGTGCGATTCGATTGCTGTATTCTTGCATGATACTGGCTGTTTGTTGCGGATCGAAATGACGGTTGAAATCAGCCTGTTCAGATGCAACTCGCTCTCGGGTCAGGTTCACTTCCGATTGGATCTGACTCAGCTTTTCTTCGGTGGAACGATAGTGAGGCCAAATTTGGACTAACGCCGAAAGCACACAAGCCGACAGCAGGACGTTGGTTGCCAATTTGATACTCACTTCAAAAGCGATCGCCCCGTGACGCTGAGAGCGACGCTGTTGTACGGCTTGAGGATTGGGACGATGGCGGGGTTTGAGTTGAGGCTGATGAACTCGTCGAGTAACGGGCTGAATCGCTTGCATATTCTTTCTCTATAACAGTATAAATTTTTACAGGCTTCTCCAGGTCAATCTCTGGAAACTTTAATACCAGTTAAGCATACCAGTCTTTACAGTCACCAGTCACGACTGATAACTGCCTCTTGTCTTGCATAGAGAAACTGTCCCAACCGTTAAACCCGATGAGCTTGACCTGAAGCAACTGTTTATATAGTTTTTATACAGGTCTACTTGGGTTTAACAGCAAGAACAGCTTAATCTCTGTATTTTTCAAGGCTGAAGCTGGAAAGGAGTCCAGTTCCGGCCTTTCATCTCGGGGATATCAATTGACGAAACTTACTTATACAGTTCTGTTGCCAAGCGGAAAGCCATAATTCCCGGCAACAAAGCAACGACCAAAGCAACCAGCACTTGAGTATCTGATAAAGACATCGTTACAAAACTCCTTGATCTAATTGTCGATTGTTCACAAATTTCAGCCATCTTGAGCCTTTTGGGAAGAGTTTGTAACAAGTTTAAACAAATCACCCGATCAACCCAACCCACTCCCCCAAATTTTTAGGAATTTACGTTAAGATTATTGAAGCCTATTCTCATCTGTCTCGGGTAGATGGACAAGGTGCATCTTCGGCGAGTTCAAAATTTTTTCAGTCCCAACCTGGGAAAAAAGTGACAGCTTCTGAAGTGGTCTAAGTCTACCCCTGGTCAAAAAAAATACATAGTATCATAGAATTAATAACATCGTAAATGTGGGATCAAGTGTTAGAACTTTCTTCGCCTCAAGTGGGCTTTAACGTGTTGTTTTTGCTCGTCATTCTGGTTGCTCTTGAGGCTGTGCTATCGGCGGATAATGCCATTGCACTGGCTTCAATTGCGAAAAGCTTGGAAGACAAAAGACTACAACGCAAAGCCCTGAACATCGGTTTAATCTTGGCTTTTGGACTGCGAATAGCTCTGATCATTGCTGCCACTTGGGTAATCCAATTTTGGCAGTTTGAGCTAATTGGAGCCTTGTATTTGTTGTGGCTGGTGTTTCAATACTTTACCTCAAAAGAAGACGATGAGGACTCCGCAAGTGGCCAACGCTTCTCGTCACTGTGGCAAGTCATCCCCATGATCGCCATGACCGACTTAGCTTTTTCCCTCGATAGTGTGACCGCCGCGATCGCCGTTGCCGATGAAACCTGGTTAGTGATCGTTGGTGCAAGTTTGGGTATTATTGCGTTAAGATTTCTAGCCGGATTATTTATCCGCTGGTTACAAGAATACACCCATTTAGAAACCGCCGGTTATGTGACCGTTGGTTTAGTCGGAATGCGAATGTTATTGCGGGTGATTAACCCCGAATATATTCCCCCAGAATGGTTTCTGATCGTGATGACGGTGGGGTTATTTGTTTGGGGATTTTCCGAGCGCCGAGTCTCTCAAAAGTTTGACTAGGTTTCAAGTGTAGAGAGAACAGCGATTTTATTTAGGGGAAACAAGGAATTGAGAAAGCAACTCGTTGGGTACTAATAAGGTATAAAATTGTTAGTCTCAGAAAACACCCTTTTCAATTCCCCACTTCCCCTAATTATTTTTTGATTACTCAACCAGCCAAGACATAATACTCGGTTCCCAAGCGCTGAGTTCTTCTTCTTTGAACCACAGGCTGATCTCCCGTTGGGCTGTCTCGACGGCATCCGAACCATGAATCAGGTTGCGACCAATACTTACAGCAAAGTCACCCCGAATGGTACCGGGTTCTGCGGTTAGCGGGTTGGTAGCACCTATCATTTTACGAGCCGACGCGACTACACCATCACCTTCCCAAACCATCGCCACGAGAGGGCCAGAGGTGATAAACTTCACAAGACCGTCAAAAAAGGGCTTCCCTTTGTGAACGTCATAGTGGTTTTCGGCCAGTTCCCGACTAACACTCATCAGCTTCAAACCAACAAGGGTAAATCCTTTGTCTTCAAAGCGGCTAATCACTTCACCCACTAGGCGGCGTTGAACGCCATCGGGCTTGATTGCGATAAATGTGCGTTCCAAACCAGTCTCCTCAAATTTGCTTCTTACCTACATCATCCAGATTAACCCGATCGGGGTCGTTTGTTTGCAGTAGATTGGCGGGGGACGGTGGAAAGATCGCCTCTGTTTATCCCTCAACGTCCGCTCATCGCGCTAAACTGTTTAATCGAGGCTCACAGCAAGGATCGCAAATAACATGGAGTTGCAATCTGTTCACCCCGAAGTTCAATCGGAAAAATCATCTTCGTCTGGAAAATCTAATTCGACTTCTGCCGATACTAACCCGACTTTCCCTTCTACTGAAAAATCTTGGACGATAGAAGACAGTGAAAACTTGTATCGTATTCTCGGGTGGGGTGAGCCTTATTTTGCCATTAATTCCGCCGGTCATGTAACCGTTTCTCCCAAAGGCGATCGCGGCGGTTCTTTGGATTTATTTGAACTGGTAGAATCCCTCAAACGACGCAATTTAGGGCTACCTTTATTAATTCGTTTTCCCGATATTCTCGAAGACCGGATCGAACGTTTAAATGCTTGTTTTGCCAAAGCGATCGCCCGCTACAAATACCCTGGAAGTTATCGGGGCGTTTATCCGGTCAAATGCAACCAAGAACGACATTTAATAGAAGATTTAGTTCGCTTCGGTCAGCCGTTTAAATTGGGCTTGGAAGCGGGTTCTAAACCGGAATTATTGATTGCTTTAGCGATGTTGCAAACTCCCGGTTCTCTGCTGATTTGCAATGGCTACAAAGACCGGGAATATATCGAAACGGCAATGTTGGCGCAACGGTTGGGACATACGCCAATTATTGTTATGGAACAACTCGAAGAAGCGGAAATTGCCATTGAAGCCAGCCGTCGTTTAGGGATTCAACCGATTTTAGGAATTCGAGCCAAACTGAGTACAAAAGGCATGGGTCGTTGGTGTGGAACTACGGGCGATCGCGCTAAATTTGGCTTGACAATTCCCGAAATGATTCAAGTGGTTGATGCGTTAAAATCGGCGGGTTTATTAGACTGTTTGCAACTGCTGCATTTTCATATTGGTTCTCAAATTTCTTCGATTAGTGTGATTAAAGATGCCATTCGAGAAGCCAGTCAAATTTATGTTGAACTCTCCCAACTGGGAGCCAATATGAAATATCTGGATGTCGGTGGCGGTTTGGGAATTGATTATGATGGGTCTAAAACCAATTTTCACGCCTCTAAAAACTACAATATGCAAAACTATGCTAATGATATTGTAGCAGAAGTTAAAGAAGCTTGTGAAGAACGAAAAGTATCCGTTCCGACGTTAATTAGCGAAAGCGGACGGGCGCTTGCTTCTCATCAATCTGTTTTGGTTTTTGATGTTCTTGGGAGTAGCGAAGTTCCCCCAAATTCGCCGCCAACTATCACAAAAGATGATCATTTAATTTTAAGAAATTTGGCGGAAACCTATCAATCTATTAAGCCGGATAACTATCAAGAAGCTTATCACGATGCCATCCAGTTTAAAGAAGAAGCCATTAGCTTGTTTAACTTTGGATATCTTCGTTTAAGCGACCGCGCCAAAGTTGAACAACTTTTTTGGTGTTGTTGTCATAAAATACAGAGTATTGTCCGCGTTTCTGAATATGTTCCCGACGATTTGGAAGACCTAGAAAAAATGATGGCTTCCATTTACTACGTGAATTTATCGGTGTTTAAATCAGCACCCGATAGTTGGGCGATTGATCAATTATTTCCGATTATGCCTATTCATCGCTTGGATGAAGAACCCACTCAACGGGGAACTTTAGCCGATTTAACTTGTGATAGCGATGGTAAAATTCATCAGTTTATTGATTTGCGAGATGTTAAATCGGTTTTAGAGTTGCATCCTTTACGGGAAATGGAAGGAACATCTACCCTAAAAAAATCAATCGAACCCTATTATTTAGCCCTATTTTTGGGGGGTGCTTACCAAGAAATTATGGGCAATTTACACAATTTGTTTGGCGATCCTCATGTGATTCATATTAAACTCACTCCCCAAGGTTATCAAGTCGAACACGTTGTTAAAGGGGATACGATGACGGAAGTGTTGAGTTATGTTCAGTATGACGCGGAAGATTTAGTTGAAAATATTCGCCGTCAAGCTGAACTTGCGTTACAACAAAATCAAATAACTCTTGAAGAATCTCAACGGTTATTACAAAATTATGAGACGAGTTTGGGGCGATATACTTATTTGAGTTAATCGGAATTCATCGGGTGGGTAACACCGACAATTAAACCACTCTTTCGGGTGGGTGACAACTTCTAATTGACGGTTAAAATTGTCATGTTTTTGATGTCACCCATTTGACTATTGTGTTTTCTGTTGAGTGGGTGACAATTTCTAATTTTGGGTGAAAATTATCATGTTTTTGATGTCACCCACCCTACTTTTCTGTTGAGTGGGTGACAATTTCTAATTTTGGGTGAAAATTATCATGTTTTTGATGTCACCCACCCTACTTTTCTGTTGAGTGGGTGACAATTTCTAATTTTGGGTGAAAATTATCATGTTTTTGATGTCACCCACCCTACTTTTCTGTTGAGTGGGTGACAATTTCTAATTTTGGGTGAAAATTATCATGTTTTTGATGTCACTCACCCTACTGTTTTTTGGATAATTCTGTTTTCAGCTTGCAGGTTCAAAGGGGATTGATTGCGAATATAATCAATCACAATATCCGACATTAAAAACCCGGTGTCAACTTGATTTTCGCCGTCTTCAAATATGGCGTAACCATCCCCACCATCCATCATAAAATTATTGGTAACAACCCGATAGGTTGCATTCAAATCAAGGGGTTTTTCATTCCTGTTTTCATCCCGAATTTGTACCGAAACAATTCGAGAACCCGCAGGTTCTTTGGGATTCCAAATAAACCGTATTCCCGAAACATGAGGAAAGCTTCCGTCTCCTTCTTCAACTTGGCTAACTCCATGTTCTAACGCCTGTTTAATTTGCGCTCCCGTTAAGTCTAATCGAGTTACAGTATTGCCAAACGGTAACACTTCTAAAACGTGACCAACTGTCACTTCACCTGCGGGAATACTGGCTCGAATTCCACCCCCGTTAACAATCGCAATTTGTCCGTTATCAACCCGCATTTTATCCAAAAGAGCATCGGCAATTAAATTCCCCAAATTGGTTTCTTTGGTGCGAATATTAGCGCGATCGCCGTCTAATTTAACTGCGGTTTTTCCGATAACTTGTTGGCGCAAATTATCCAGGGGTTTTTTAAATTCATCGAGTTGAACAACAAACGCTTCATCTGCTTGAATATTCGCCTCAACCGCATGGGGTGAACCTTCCCAATTGATCGGACGCCCTTTGCTGTCAAAACTCACTTGTAAATCCCCCAAATACTTACCCCATTCCCAATCAGTTACTAATAAAACTGTGTCTCCGTTGGGAGTTTTTTCAACGACAGGATAGGGTTCAGTTGCTCCCGGCATATTGCCCAACGGCGTGTGAGAATGTCCGCCAATAATAATATCAATTCCATCCACTTTACGGGCTAATTCTTTATCGTGGGAAAAGCCCAAATGGGTGAGGGCAATAATTTTATTAACGCCCTGTTTTTCTAACTCGGAAACCGCTTTTTTCGCAGCTTCTACTTTATCGGTAAAAACCACACCTTCTCCCGGACTGGATAACAGAGCCGTTTCTTCTGTGGTTAAGCCGAGAATGCCTATTTTTTGACCGTTGACTTCTTGGATAATCCAAGGTTTAATTAAACCCGACAGAGGAGAGTCAGAAGCGACCTCAATATTCGCGGAAACCATCGGAAATTTTGCTTGTTTGATAAAGTCCGCGAGAACTTGTTGACCTTTATCAAATTCGTGATTTCCAATGGCAACGGCGAGATAATTTAACTGATTATAAAACGGTAAATCCGCTTCGCCCAAGTATTTATTGAAATACAAAGTTCCCTGAAAAATATCCCCCGCATCTAATAATAATGTGGGGGATTTATTTTCACTCCGCAAAGAGTCAATTAAAGTTTTGCGTTGAGCAATACCCCCGAGGGTTGTATCGCCCACTTCCACCGCTTCAAGATGAGCGTGATGATCATTGGTGTGCAGAATTCGCAAACTCAACTCCTGCGGACGAGTTAAAGCAAAATGGACTGCGATACCCATTAACATTGTCCAGAGAAATAGAACAATGAAAGTACGCCGTTTCCATTTCATAAAGCCTCCTGGTTGGTTATTTTTGGTTGGACAGCGTTATGAGTAGATTTTTTCGTTCTGTCATTGCAAAAATCCGGAAGCTTTTTGCATCGAAATCCGAGTGCAGCTTGCTACCGGAGTCCCCGATCAAATTTTATCCTTTTCTTATAAGTCTAGCGGATATTTTTGAGATTGGGATATTTTAGACTGGTCGGTAAATTGCGGGTCATCGGGTGTAATTTTCGGGACTTTATAATCAATATCTTGATAAACGGTTTTTAAATGCTCTTCTTCTGCGGTTTTGTTAATCACTTGGAACTGTTCGGGATAAAGCAAAACGTTCTCGTAGTCAAAGCCTCCGAATGCGGCTTCATCTTGAATCTTTAAGTCAACCCCGTAGGCTTCTTTAGGTCGTTCATAATATTCGGTAACGGTGCCAATTGTTCCTTTGGGAATCAAGCGTTTGCTAAACTTTTCTTGAATATCAACTAGCGTTTCGATTCGATCGTAAATTTTAACTTTCATGCGTTTGGGGTTGCTCAGAATTAATTGAGGTTAGCCGTAAGTTGGCGAAACTTGATTCCCAGGGAAGGAATAAAAGAGGGCGATCGCAATCTCGTCATTTTTGAGGCTAGGTCTATCTTATCCGATTGCGCGATCAACTGCACCTAAATTCTTTAAATTTTCGACCCTTACCCCCTTCGGTTCTCAGACCCAAGTCAACATTCAATAATGGATAATGGATAATTGATAATTGATAACAAACCGGGTTTCTCAGTCTCTTTTAGACCCTTGTTTAATTGCGGTTTGTTTGAGGTTCCCTTTTTAGTTTTTTAGCCCCAAAATCCTGTATTCTTAGAAAGAATTATCAACGGTTTTGTTGTAGACTGAGGAGGGATCGAGTTGAACCGTCTAAAATATATTTTATTGACCCTATTAACTGTATTGCTGGTAACAGTTTCTTTTTCACAAACTGCTCTCGCGGATAAACAACCGACTTTGCAGGAAATCTACCAAGTTCTACAAACCAAAACTTTTGTTGACTTAACCCACAGCTTTGAACCCAATATTCCCCATTGGAAAGGGTTTCCTAACGAAAAAGTTGAAACCGCCTATTGGTATAAAACGGGTGTTGGAACTTTGGGGTCGGGCTTTTTTACTCAACGTTATTCTCTGGTCGGTCAATGGGGAACTCATGCCGATCCACCCGCTCATTTTGTAGAAGGTTTACGGACTTTAGATGAAATCAAGCCACAAGAAATGATTTTACCTCTAGTTGTGATTGATGTACATGAAAAAGTTGTAGAAAATCCCGATTATCGAATTACCCTAGAAGATATTCAAACTTGGGAAATTAAACATGGTAAAATCCCACAAGGGGCGTTTGTGGCAATGCGAACCGATTGGTCAAAGCGCTGGCCAAATGCAGAAGCAATGGCGAATCAAGATGCAAAAGGAATTGCTCACTATCCGGGATGGAGTTTACCTGTCTTAAAATACCTCTACGAAGAGTGTAAAATTACCGCATCGGGTCACGAAACGACCGATACAGATCCGGGTATTGCTATCAGTCGAAATGATTACTCTAACGAAACTTATATTCTCGGTCAAAACCATTATCAAATAGAACTGTTAACGAATTTAGACCAAGTTCCTGAAGCGGGGGCGTTAGTTGTGGTTAGTTTTCCCAAACCCAAAGGCGGATCGGGTTTTCCGGCGAGAGTTTTTGCAATTTTACCTTAATTCATTCTATTAATTATTCTGTAGGGGCGGGTTCTACAAAATCTCTAATACCCATCAGAAATTGAACTAAACCCGCCCAACCCGATAATAGAATAAATTAATCGTGTAGGGGAAGGTTCTAAAAAGATGTATGTTTTCTCATCAGCAACTTTTCTAAACCCGCCCACCGACCAAAAAATTATTAATTTATACTGTTTTGCGATTGCCATAATTTTACCCAAAAAACCCGGTTTCTTCGAGAAACCGGGTTTTTCATCCTTCAACCAAAAAAACCAGCAATTTAATTAATATAAACCGGGTTTTTTATCCTTAAATTAGGTTAAAATAATTAGAATTGCTTTTTATTGCGGCGACGCAACAAAACACCAGAACCAATCACACCCAAACCCAATAACGTCGCAGGAGTTCCGGGTTCGGGAACCTCTTGGGGAGTCTCGATAGAAAATTCTAGGGTCGCTTGACCCAAAGTCGGACCGTCATCACTCGGGTTAAAAGTATCACTTTGGTTAAAACTAATTTGACCAACGGCGCCTTCAAATGTTCCCTCACCGCCAACCAGAGTAATAATACCACCGCCTGCGACCGTGCCTTCGGTGGGGCTGATAATATTAAGAATAGCCTGATCGTTTGCTAGACCGAATAATTTATTATCAGTATTTTCGCCCGAGTATACATCGGAAAATTCTGGACTGGGTAAATTGAGGCTAAAATCGTTTGGATCGGCTCTAAAAATAATCAATTGGCGAACCGGTAAAGGTTCCCCGGTTTCCGGATCGGGAACGGACTCCAATGTGATTGGCAAACCATAGGTATCGGTGGTAAAATTAGTGAATCCAAAGGGAACATCGGGTTCTGTACTCACACCGCTACCGAAAACATCGATAATAGATGGATTGTCTATTATTGGGGAGAAATCCTCCGGTAAAACGGCTCGATATTCCTCAGGTAAATTATCAATTAGCGGTGTAATATCAATTGATTCCGGTATTTCTACGCCCGGTTGAGTCACTTCTAGACTCTCAAAATTGAAGTCGAATACAGTATCATAGGTGATGCTGAAGTCAAACGTCTCTGCGGTTGCTTTGGCGGCATTTAGCCCGAAACTGGCTAACATGGCAATTACAGAAACAATTCCTGTAGTCTGTTGGCGGAAGTTCATTTTTACCCCTTAATCTTAACAAGCTTTCCCTTCAAATTAAAAAGGAACTTAAATTACATCTTCTTATTAATGCTATGGGGTTTTTAGGGAAGAAAACAATCGGATTTATGATTATTCTTTCGGTATTTTTGAGCTTCCTTTAACAGTTTAGCCAGAACAGCAATTTTTGATACAGAACTTGGACGGATCAAGGCAGCGTTCTCGCTGAGAAATCAGCCCGTACCCGAAAACAAGAATTCATCCTTGGGCGTTGGAAGTTGAGGTTCTAAGTTTCCTTGTTATACGGGTGGAAAGATTTTCGATTATCAAACCTTTCCTTCAAGAGAACGCCACCCGATCTTAACCAATTTTGAGTTTATTGATCTTCAGCAAACACAAAACGATAGAGTTCGCTGGGGTCGGGTTCAGAACTCTTTTCAGCAAATTCAACCGCATCATCAACAATGGCTTGAATTTTCTGGTCAATTTCTTTTAATTCCTCAGCATTCGCCAAATTATTTTCAATCAAATAGTTAGCCAACTTTTTGATCGGATCGCGAGAAAACCAGAAATCTTTTTCCTCTTTATCGCGCAGTTCATCAGGGTCAGCCAGAGAATGACCTCTAAAGCGATAAGTCAGCGCTTCAATTAACGTCGGGCCTTCACCGGCACGGGCGCGGGTCACAGCTTCTTTAGCCAACGTATGAACCGCCAAAACATCCATCCCGTCAACCTCATATCCGGGCATTCCAAAAGCCGGACCTTTCTTATAAATTTCCGGATCGGAAGTCGCCCGTTCGTGGGCCATACCGATCGCCCATTTATTATTTTCAACCACAAAAATAATCGGCAGTTTCCACAGCGTCGCCATATTCAAACATTCGTAGAATTGGCCGTTATTGCAGGCGCCATCGCCAAAGAAACAAGCGGTAACTTGATCGGCGCTTTCATCTCCGAGGGCGTCACGGCGATATTTAGTTTGAAAAGCCGCACCCGTAGCGACGGGGATACCCTCAGCCACAAAAGCAAACCCTCCCAGAAGTCGGTGTTGGGCGGAGAACATATGCATCGAACCGCCACGCCCTTTAGAACACCCCGTTTCTTTGCCAAATAATTCCGCCATCACTTCCCGGGCGGGAACCCCTGCACTCAGGGCGTGAACGTGATCGCGATAGGTACTGCACACAAAATCTTCATCGGTACGCATGGCTTTAATAATGCCACTGGAGACCGCCTCCTGACCATTGTAGAGATGCACAAAACCGAACATTTTGCCTCGGTAGTACATCTCAGCGCATTTATCCTCAAACAAGCGGCCTAAAACCATATCTTCGTAGAGGGTTAAGCCTTCAGAGTGAGTAATATTAACGTAATCAGCCTCAAAAGTAGGTAATGTGCGTTCGCGTTCGGAAACCATTATCGTTTTCGTACCTGTGTAGGAATATCTAGAGATCAACCGACCCGTGCCGGACAAAAGAATTAAGACTATTCTAGGCTGGATTGATCAATAATTAATCCGACATCAGCAAACAACTCCCGGTTTCGGAAAACTAAAAACCCCTGAAACTCTTTCCCATTCCCCCTTCCCTGAAAAACTGGTGACTGGTGACGGGTTCGGTGGTGACTGTAAATTCCCTATTCCCAATTTTGACCGACGAGTTTTAGCGCGACAGTGAAAGATTCTGGTACACTAATCGGGTAGCCAAAACAACCAAGAACCCCGGCACTCAGGTTATTATCCATAATCCGGTCAAAGGGCGATGGGTTGTCCACTGGTCGATAAACAAACAAACTCGATAGAGTGTTTCCTAGAAAAACTCCTCATCTGAGACAAACTTCGCTAGTATAGCTACATCAGTCGCTCGCCGTTGGGGAAGTCGCCCGTGCGTATTCCACTCGATTATTACCGAATTTTAGGCTTACCAATTCAGGCTACTGCTGAACAGTTAAAGCAGGCTCACCGCGATCGCACCATGCAACTACCCAGAAGGGAGTATTCCGATGTGGCGATCGAATCGCGCAAGCGATTGATTGACGAAGCGTATGGAGTGCTGTCCGATGCGGATCAGCGTCAAGCTTATGACATGGGTTTCTTGGCTAAAACCTACGAAACCGAAGACCCGAAAACATCAGCCCCCGTTCGGATCGTCCTTTCTAAAAGTTCGACTCCGGGATCGGCCAACGATACTCATACACCGAGTATTGAAATAGACGATCGCGATTTTGTCGGGGCTTTGCTGGTGTTGCAAGAGTTAGGAGAATACGAGCAAGTCGTCAAGCTGAGTCTGCCTTACCTGAGCAATGGTAGCATCGGCATCAAAGACGGTCGCTTTGGCGATCCCGACTTGATTTTACCCGATGTGATCTTAACCGTCGCCCTGGCTTATCTGGAGTTGGGACGCGAACAATGGCAACAGGGTCAGTACGAAAAAGCCGCAGAATCCCTCGAAACCGGTCAAGAGATTTTGTTGAAAGAAAATCTGTTTGCCACTCTGCGAGGCGAAATGCAAGCGGACCTCTACAAGTTGCGACCCTACCGCATTTTAGAACTGTTGCAACAGCCGTCCGAGAAAGTTGCCGAACGCCGCAGAGGATTGCAACTGTTGCGGGAAATGCTCCACGAACGGGGCGGAATTGACGGTCACGGCGACGATCAGTCCGGTTTGAGCGTGGAAGATTTTCTGCGGTTTGTCCAACAATTGCGCCGCTATTTGACCACCAGCGAACAACAAAGTATTTTTGAAACCGAAGCCCGTCGTCCCTCGGCGGTGGCGACTTATTTGGCCGTTTATGCTGAAATTGCCCAGGGTTTTGCCAACCGACAACCGGCTTTAATTCGTAAGGCAAAATTGATGTTGATGCAGTTGGGCCGGCGTCAAGATGTGCATTTAGAAAAAGCGGTCTGTTCGTTGTTATTGGGTCAAACCGAAGAAGCCAGTCGCGCTTTAGAATTGAGCCAAGAACGCGATCCCATTGCCTATATTCGCGAAAATTCTAAAGATTCTCCCGATTTGTTGCCGGGATTGTGTTTGTATGCCGAACGGTGGTTACAAGATGAAGTGTTTCCCCATTTTCGGGATTTAATCAATCATTCTGTTTCTTTGAAAGATTACTTCGCCGACGAACACGTTCAATCTTATTTAGAATCCCTGTCTTCGGAAGTGGGAACGGCCAACGAGTGGGTCGTCGTACAGCCCCGTCGCAACCATTCCACCGGCACCGGAACGACTCAAAAACCGATGTTGGGATCTCAAAGCCCGTCTGCGAAAACCCCAACTTCTAATTTCGGGGGTGCCAGCACCGGCAGCGGCGCCGTTACGCTTACGTCTTCAATGGCCGCCTCAGCCAGTCCCTCGCCCGGAGTGTCTTCTACTTCTTCTGCTTCTCCCCGTTCCTCAAGCTTGAAAAGTGAGTTGTCTTCCACCCCGCTTTCGGAACCGGAACTTTCTCAAGCTTCCCGACAGCCTCCGCCCCGACTGAGTGAACCCCTCACGAGCGCTTCTAAACCTCCCGAGTCCCGTTCTAGCCGTTCCTCAGCAACAGTCTCCAGTAGCCCTTTATTGGGTCAGGAGGGTTCTACAGAACGCCGTTCAACGTCCAGCAGACGCCAGCAGTCGAGCAAGTTCGATCCGGCTACACTTCGCCGTTTATTACTTTTGGGTGCGGCGAGTATTCTCGGGTTATGGTTGGTTTGGTTAATTTTATCTGCTTTTTGGGGTTTGGTTTCCGGCGCCTTTGGCAGCAGTAACCGCCAACCGATGGTACAACTCGATCAACCTCCTGTGGCGATACCAACGCCCGAACCGGTCAATCCTTTGACGGCTGAGTTGACTCCCGAAGTGGCCGGGCAAGTGGTTCAGAAGTGGTTGAATACCAAAGCGGCTGCATTGGGACCCGAACATCAGATCGAAGCTTTACGGGAAATATTAGTTGATCCGGCGTTGGCTCAATGGGTGGCGATCGCCCAGAGTTTGGAGTCGGAGAATTCTTATCGCAATTACGAACATAGTTTAACGGTTAATGATGTTGTGCTTGATCCGAATAATCCCAATGAAGCGGTGATTGATGCTCAAGTCAGCGAGACAACACAATTTTATCAAAATGGTCAACAGGTTGATTCTCGCTCGGATAATTTGCGGGTGAGATATCAACTGGTTCGACAGGATAATCTCTGGCAAATTGAAGATTGGCGTCTGGTTCGCTAAACAGTTTTCAGTTTGAGGTATTCAATAATTGATAATTAATAATGGATAATGGATAATTACCTCGACCATTATGACGAGGATTGATAGAGAGGAAATAATTTTGATTTTTTCTCCTTGAAAGGAGAGGTCTTACACCTCATTAATTAATTATCCATTATCAATTATCCATTATCCATTGATAAAGCCCGGTTTCTCAAAGAAATCGGGCTTTTCGTATAGGCCCCCGGAACCGATCCCCAATTTCTCTAAATGTCATGTGTTGATGACATTATGGGAATAAATGTTAACATTTGATGACAAACCGATCCCCAATTTGCCGATAAATCCGTAGATTTACTCACAATAAGTGGAATTCCCCCCTTGACCCCCAGAAAAATTTTCTTCAATATGTGGGGTAATTAAGCGATCCCCACGATCCCAAAGAAAAGCTACAGATACACCTAACTGTTGTTGTTGCAACTGGAGAACATGAAACTCATGGTTAAAGATCGTCCCCCCTTAGAAGAGATGACATTAAGACAACTCCGTAAAGTCGCGAGTGAGTATGGAATCTCGCGTTACAGTCGAATGCGAAAATCACAGCTTTTAGCCGCTATTCAAGAAATTGAACGCCAAAGAATCGGAATATCGGGTCCTACTCCTTCCACACTCAAATCGCAAGAGGAGGTAGAAGCGGCCAAATTTTCCGTCGGTCAAGGAGAACAAATAGATGAAGTCCTGTCTGCGGTAGACGAGGGACTCGCTGATTTACCCGTCGGATACGGTTTGAGTCGCATTGTGTTAATGGCCAGAGATCCAGAATGGGCCTATGCTTACTGGGATGTCTCTAGCGAACACAAAGAAGAACTTCGCCGCCAAGGAGGAGAACAACTCGCCCTGAGAATTTACGACGTTACAGAGATTAACCTCGAATATCAAAGCCCCCACAGTATTCAGGAATATCCCTGTGATGAACTCGCCCGGGAATGGTATGTACCAATTCCAGTCAGCGATCGCGAATATGTGATAGAAATTGGTTATCGTTGTGCAGATGGTCGTTGGTTAATTTTGGCCCGTTCTGCGGCGATTCGTATTCCTCCGATTTATCCCTCAGACTGGATCGAGGATCAATTCATTACCGTATCTTGGGATGAAGAACTTCAGGGTAAGACCTTTGCAGAATTGACCCCACCGACTCAACCCGGAAGCAATACTGAAGATCGTCTCTACAAAGAGATTTTTGGTATAGATGACTTAGAAGCGAAACGGGTTTCAGGTTCGTTGTTTGGTTCAAAACATCAAGTTCCCACCCACGAAGAAACCGTAAGTTCTTACGTGTTACCCTCCGCTGTAGGTCAATGGGCTTCTGGTATTGGTGAACGGGTTTCAGGAGTCGGTTTAAGTGCTTCTGGAGTAGGTTTAACGACTTCTGGAGTAGGCTTAACGACTTCTGGAGTAGGCTTAACGACTTCTGGAGTAGGTTTAACTGCTTCTGGAGTAGGTTTAACTGCTTCTGGTATCGGACAAATGATGTCTGGAGTTGGTTTAACTACCTCTGGAGTTGGTATCGGACAAATGATGTCTGGAGTTGGTTTAACTACCTCTGGAGTTGGTATCGGACAAACGATGTCTGGTGTTGGTTTAACCGCTTCCGGTATCGGACAAATAATGTCTGGTGTTGGTATCGGTAAGTCGATGTCAGGTGTTGGTTTAACTACCTCTGGAGTTGGTATCGGACAAACGATGTCTGGTGTTGGTTTAACTACCTCTGGAGTTGGTATCGGACAAACGATGTCTGGTGTTGGTTTAACCGCTTCCGGTATCGGACAAATAATGTCTGGAGTTGGTATCGGTAAGTCGATGTCTGGTGTTGGTTTAACTACCTCTGGAGTTGGTATCGGACAAACGATGTCTGGTGTTGGTTTAACTACCTCTGGAGTTGGTATCGGACAAACGATGTCTGGTGTTGGTTTAACCGCTTCCGGTATCGGACAAATAATGTCTGGAGTTGGTATCGGTAAGTCGATGTCTGGTGTTGGTTTAACTACCTCTGGAGTTGGTATCGGACAAACGATGTCTGGAGTTGGTTTAACGACCTCTGGAGTTGGTATCGGACAAACGATGTCTGGTGTTGGTTTAACCGCTTCCGGTATCGGACAAATAATGTCTGGAGTTGGTATCGGACAAACTATGTCTGGTGTTGGCTTAACGACCTCTGGAGTTGGTATCGGACAAATGATGTCTGGAGTTGGCTTAACTACCTCTGGAGTTGGTATCGGTAAGTCGATGTCTGGAGTTGGTTTAACCGCTTCTGGTATCGGACAAACGATGTCAGGTGTTGGTTTAACTACCTCTGGAGTTGGTATCGGACAAACGATGTCAGGTGTTGGTTTAACCGCTTCCGGTATCGGACAAATAATGTCTGGAGTTGGTATCGGTAAGTCGATGTCTGGAGTTGGTTTAACTACCTCTGGAGTTGGTATCGGACAAACCATGTCTGGTGTTGGTATAACCGCTTCCGGTATCGGACAAATAATGTCTGGTGTTGGTATCGGACAAGTTATGTCTGGAGTTGGTTTAACTACCTCTGGAGTCGGTATCGGTAAGTCTATGTCTGGAGTTGGTTTAACGACCTCTGGAGTTGGTATCGGTAAGTCGATGTCTGGAGTTGGCTTAACGACCTCTGGAGTTGGTATCGGACAAGTTATGTCTGGAGTTGGTATCGGACAAATGATGTCTGGTGTTGGTTTAACTACCTCTGGTGTTGGTATCGGTAAGTCGATGTCTGGAGTTGGTTTAACCGCTTCTGGTATCGGACAAACGATGTCTGGTGTTGGTTTAACTACCTCTGGTGTCGGTATCGGTAAGTCGATGTCTGGAGTTGGTTTAACCGCTTCTGGTATCGGACAAGTTATGTCTGGAGTCGGTTTAACTACCTCTGGTGTCGGTATCGGTAAGTCGATGTCTGGAGTTGGTTTAACCGCTTCTGGTATCGGACAAGTTATGTCTGGAGTTGGTATCGGACAAATGATGTCTGGAGTTGGTTTAACCGCTTCTGGTATCGGACAAGTTATGTCTGGAGTCGGTATCGGACAAATGATGTCTGGTGTTGGCTTAACTACCTCTGGTGTCGGTATCGGTAAGTCTATGTCTGGAGTTGGTTTAACCGCTTCTGGTATCGGACAAGTTATGTCAGGAGTTGGTTTAACTACCTCTGGAGTCGGTATCGGTAAGTCGATGTCAGGCGTTGGTTTAACCGCTTCTGGTATCGGACAAGTTATGTCAGGAGTTGGTTTAACCGCTTCTGGTATCGGACAAGTTATGTCTGGAGTCGGTATCGGACAAACCATGTCAGGAGTTGGTATCAGTGCTTCGGGTTCCGCTATCAGCCAACGGATGTCCGGTGTTGGTATGAATATGTCTGGTGTCGGACAAACCATGTCAGGAGTTGGTATCAGTGCTTCGGGTTCCGCTATCAGCCAACGGATGTCCGGTGTTGGTATGAATATGTCTGGTGTCGGACAAACCATGTCAGGAGTTGGTTTAACGGCTTCGGGTTCCGCTATCAGCCAACGGATGTCCGGTGTTGGTATGAATATGTCTGGTGTCGGACAAACCATGTCAGGAGTTGGTATCAGTGCTTCGGGTTCCGCTATCAGCCAACGGATGTCCGGTGTTGGTATGAATATGTCTGGTGTCGGACAAACCATGTCAGGAGTTGGTTTAAGCGCTTCGGGTTCCGCTATCAGCCAACGGATGTCCGGTGTTGGTATGAATATGTCTGGTGTCGGACAAACCATGTCTGGCGCTGGTTTAACGGCTTCCGGTGTCGGAATGAGTATGTCCGGTTACGGAATGGGTTTAACCATGTCCGGTATTGGAATGTCTGGCGTGGGAATGGCGGCTTCTATACCTCCTGTCCGTCCCCGTAAATTCTGGTTAGTCGCCGATGCGGAATTAATCATTTATGGTGCGACTGAACCCGATGCAACTGTGACCATTGGTGGACGACCCATTAAACTCAACCCGGATGGTACCTTCCGCATTCAAGTGTCCTTCCCCGATGGAATCATTGATTATCCAATTATGGCGGTGGCTTCTGACGGCGAACAAACTCGTTCTATTCACATGAACTTTAAGCGTGAAACCCCAGAACGTAATACGAATAAAAAGGAAGAAGCGGTTTTGGAATGGATTGGTTAATTTTTAACTAATCATTAATTCAATCAATTCTGATTTTGTAGGGGCGGGTTGAATAACAGTCAACAGTGACCAGTACCATGCTATTGATAACTAACTGATAACTGATAACTGTAAAAACTGGTCACTGGATAACTGATAACTGATAACTGTAAAAACCCGCTCGATTCTTTTTGTGCTAAAGCACAACAACTAGCACAACAACTTTATCAAGCAGATTGAGGTTCAGGATGCAAAGAATAGGTGTCTCGTCCCCGTTGTTTGGCTTGAGATAACGCTCTAATTGCTGGACTCATTAACGCTTCTGCGGGACAAGATTCAGAATTAGGAATCACAGTAGAAACCCCCAAACTTAAAGTAACAAATTCGCTGACATTTGATTGACTGTGAGGAATTTTTAGTTTTTGAATGAAGGAACAAATCGCTTCGGCAACTTTTAACGCTTCCGAGGAATTTGTATGAGGAAGAACCACCGCAAATTCTTCGCCCCCATAACGAGCAACCAGATCCGCAGGATTACGAGTGGTTTCTAAAAGCCCTTGAGCAATTGCTTTTAAACAGTCATTTCCCGCTTCATAACCGTAAGTATCATTATAATGTTTAAAATAGTCAATATCGCATAAAATAAAGGATAAAGAAGCCTGTTCTCGTCCGAGTTTTCCCCATTGTTGACCCAGATATTCTTCAAAGCGCCGGCGGTTGGCAATTTGGGTTAAATCATCAATGGTTGTAATGCGTTGTAACTCCTGAGTTGCACGTTGAACAACGGCTTTCGCTTGTTTGCGATCGGTGATATCATTGGGAATAGCCAATAAATAATCTTGTCCGTCATACTCAAAGATTTCTGCTGATAATAATACGGTTCTAATTGCTCCTAATTTGGTTCGATAGTTAAATTCTTGATTGCGAATGGTTCCTTCTGTTTGTAACTGTTGAATCACGCGATCGCGATCGTCTGAGTTTACCCAAAAGTCCAAGTCATCGGCTGTTTTTCCGATGATTTCATCAAAATTATAACCGGTTAGGCGACAAAAGCTTTCATTGACTTCAATATATCGCCCTTCTGCGAGGGTGCTAATGGTAAGAGGATGGGGACTACAGCGAAAGGCTTTAGAAAACTTTTCTTCGGATAATCTTAAAGCCGACTCTGCTAGTTTTCGAGAACGAATTTCTTCTTGTAAAAGCAGATTTTGTTCTTCTAACAGATGATTTTGTCGTTCCAGTTGTTTGGTTAAACTCCGTAATTTTAAATGAACATTTACCCGGGCGATCGCTTCTTCGTGTTGCAGGGGTTTTGTAATATAATCAACCGCTCCCAATGTAAACCCTTTTAGTTTATCAACCGGATCGGTTAACGCGGTCATAAAAATCACGGGAATGTCTTTGGTTGCGTCTAAAGCTTTAATGCGGCGACAGGTTTCAAAGCCATCAACTCCCGGCATCATTACGTCTAATAAAATTAAATCTGGCTTAATTTTTTCCAATTTATTGAGACAACTTTCGCCATCTTTTGCAATTAAAACTTTAAAGCCAAAATCTTTTAAAAAGTCCGACAAGACTTTAATATTGGTCGGATTGTCATCAACAATTAATATCAGTTCTTGTTGGCGATTTTCTATCATAACGTTCTCCCCTTTAATCGTAATTATTTGACCAAATTAAGAATTCCTTCTTCATCAAACTCTTGCGCCATCTCCAACAGTTTATTTGCAAATTTAGCATAACTTTTTTCTTGAGTTTTCAGCCGTTCAGCTTCTTGTTCAATGGTTTCAAAATCTCCGATTTCTAAAGCTTCTATAACCCCGCTCAACTCGGAACTTGGAGGGAGTAAAACATCTGTATTTTTATCAAATTTCGGAGCATAACTCATCGCGGCTGACACTTCACTATCTTCATAGATCCAAGAAATATTCAGCAAAATTTGCAAGGTTTCTAACAAATCTTCTAACTGTAATGGTTTCGGTAAAAAAGCATCGCAACCCGACTCCTGACTTCTTTGCCGATCCAAACTAAAAACACTCGCAGAAGTTGCAATAATATTCGTGTGTTTAAACTCGGGAATTTGCCGGAGTTTTCGAGTCATTTCAAAGCCATCCATCTGAGGCATCACCAAATCTGTAATAATAATATCGGGTCGGTAGATAATCGCTTTTTCAAGACCTTCGTCTCCGTGAGTGGCTTCTATTAATTTAAACCCAAGAGGTTCCAACATATTAATCAAAATTGAGCGATTATCCCAGCGATCATCAACAACTAAAATCGTGTATTCTTTGCCTTTATAACCTCTAATAATCGAAGGCATCATCACAGTTGCATCGACCCATTCTGAAGATTCATGTAAATCCAAATCTACCCAAAATCGACTGCCTTTATTAACCACACTTTCTACATTTAATCTACTCCCCATCAACGAAACAATTTTCTGAGTAATTGCCAATCCCAACCCGGTTCCTTCCGCCTTCCGAAAGCGATCGCCAACTTGTTCAAAGGGAATAAAAATCTTCTGAATTTCTTCTAGCGGAATGCCAATTCCGGTATCTTCAACTAAAAATCTAATTTTATGTCTTGCACATTGGGGCGGTGTAAAACATCGATTCGGTTGTTCAATTTCACAAACCGTAGCCATACCATTTTCTATCAATTCAACGCTAAAAGTAACAGTTCCGGTATCGGTAAATTTAATCGCATTACTAATCAAATTAATCAACACCTGACGCAATCTTTTTTCATCAGCATGAAGATTTTGAGGCAGATGTTGACTGGTTTTAGAAGTAAAAGAAATATTCTTTTGTTCCGCCCGCACCCGACAAATTTCAGAAACCCCACAAAGGAACGTCAAAAAATCAAAATCCGTCGGATGAAGTTCGAGTTTTTGAGCTTCAATTTTTGACAAATCGAGGATATCATTAATTAACATCAATAGATGAGAACCGCATTGTTTAATCACCCCCAACCCTTTTTGCTGCTGTGAGGTAATTGTTTTATCCCGCTGCAAAATTTGAGCGTAGCCTAAAATGCCATTTAAAGGGGTTCTTAATTCGTGACTCATATTTGCTAAAAATTCACTTTTCGCCCGACTCGCACTGTCGGCTGCTGCTTTGGCGCTTTTCAGTTCTTCTTCGGCGCGTTTGCGTTCGGTAATATCGCGAACAAATGCCGTATAAATTCGTTTATTTCCCAGTTGTAATTTAGAAATTGAAGCTTCAATGGGAAATTCTTCGCCATTCCGACGCCGCCCAAATACGGTGTTTCGTTCGCTCATTTTTCGAGCCGATAATGGAGTTTGGGTAAAATCTTTTATATGATGGTGATGGGTGTCAACAAACCGTAAAGGTAATAAAATATCGAGCGCTTGACCCAAAACTTCCGCTTGAGAATAACCAAAAATCTTTTCTGCTCCTTGATTAAATAGCGTAATTTGTTGAGTTTCATCAATAGAAATAATCGCCTCGTCTGCATTATCTAAAATTCCCGCAAACCTGGCTTCTGAGTCTCTTAAAGCGCGTTCGGCTTCATATTTCGCCTGCGCGATCGCAATTAACGCCCCGACTCGCCGCACTAAATTAATATCTTCTTGACTCCAAACTCTGGGCGATCGCACACTATCTAAGCCAATAAATCCCACATCTTGATTGACTTCCGGTCCGGTTAATTGCATCGGAACAATTAATAAAGATTGAGTCGCCAGACGCTTAAGTTCGGCTTTTTCAGCGAAGGCAAGATCGGGTAAATTGGCAATACTAGAAACTTGAAAGGGTTTACCTTTGAGAATAGTTTGAACAAACCAGGGAAAAACCTCAATGGGTACGCCTTGATAATCTTCAATAAAAGAAGCAACATTCCCATTACACCATTCGTGAGTTTGAGTTAATTTTGTATGATTATCGCTGTAACAAAAAACATAAACCCGATCGCATTCCATAAATTCGCCTGTGGCTTGCAAAGCCAAATGAATCGCTTTATCGGTATCTTGGTTGAGAAACTGTTCGGAAATGCGGCTGAGTAAATTATCTTTTTGGGCGCGATATTCTAAAGCTTCTTCTGCTCGTTTGCGATCGCTAATATCGGCGTGAGAACCGGCAAACCGAACCGCTTCCCCATTTTCATCAAATAGCGCCTGTCCGCGAGATAAAATCCATTTGTACTCGCCGTTTTTACAGCGCATTCTAAACTCAAAAGTAAAATAGGTGGTTTTGCGCTTAATATGTTCTTCAATGGCGGCTAAAGTCAGAGGTAAATCTTCGGGATGGACTCGCTGTGACCATTCATCGAGGGTGTTTCCAATTTCGTGATCTTCATAGCCCAACATTTGTTTCCAACGGGTGGAATAAAAGCTTTCATTGGTTTTTACATTCCAATCCCAAATACCATCATTGCTTCCTTTGAGCGCCAATTGCCAACGTTCTTCGCTTTTTCTCAGTTGTTCTTCTTCGCGTTTGAGTAAGCGATTTTTTTCTTCTAATTCCCAAGTTCGTTCGGCTACTTTTTGTTCTAAACAGGCGTTCAATTGTTCTAATTCTTGATTAATTTTGTGCAGGGCGGCGTTTTGTTCCGAGAGTTGTTTATCGCGTTGGTAGCTTCTTAAAGCGGCTGTTACCGTTAAACAAAGATCGGTTTCATCCCAAGGTTTAGCGATGTAACGGTAGAGATTTGCAGAGTTTACCGCATTGCCAATTGCAACGGTACTCGCCTGTCCGGTCAGGAGGATTTTTAGGGTTTTACTTGAGCGTTCGTGAACCTGTTTCAGCAGTTCATCCCCGGTCATTCTGGGCATGATTAAATCTGAAATAATCAGGGGAATTTCGACCCGTTCGAGTTGCAATTCTTCGAGAAGTTCTAGGGCTTCTTCTCCGCTTTGTGCGAGTTCGATGTTGTATTTTTCTCCCAAATAGGGTAGTAGCTGATCTCGCAAACTAATCAGCACCATTCTTTCATCATCTACACAAATAATTGTAGGTTTAACCATCGCTTTTCCCTCTAGAGTTGAGGTGTTTTTTTCTGTTTGCCTTAGAATTTAGTGGTTTTCATGTTTTTTTGAGTTTGATTTTATGAGGATTTTATAGCGATAAATTAAAGTTTATATAACGTTTCAGTGAGAATCCAGATCAAGATGATAATTGTTAGGATTTTAGAATCAGCAGTCACCTAAACGGACTCCCTCGGGTGAGCGAGTCAACAGATGGATGATGCGATTAACCCTGCCGTTAATTGAGTGGGTATAAAGACGGACTATTTTCCCACCTTGATCTAAGAATAAATTAAAATTTAAACTAAATCTGTTCAGATTGAACTGATTTCTTCGGAAGATTTGGCTGTTTCTCAATAGGTAGGTATACTGTAAAGCTTGTCCGTCCCGGTTGACTCTCGACTTCGATATGTCCCCGATGTTGGATAACAATCTGACGGACAATATCTAATCCTAAACCCGTCCCCACTCCCGCTTCTTTTGTGGTAAAAAACGGTTCAAAAATTTTGTTTTGAATCTCGGGAGAAATCCCACAACCGGAGTCAATAATTTGCACTTGGATAAAATTAGAACGGCGAGCGGCTATAATCTCTAATTTTCCTTGATTTCCCATCGCGTGAATAGCATTTTGAATCAGATTCGCCCAAACTTGATTCAATTGGTCAGGATAACACCAAATTTCCGGCAAATCTTGATAGGTTGTACTGACTTGAATTCCCTGTTTCAACTCGTGCTGATAAAGGGTTAAAAGCGTGTCAATTTCTTCAGAAATTCGGGCGGTGGTCATACAATCACAGCGATCGCAATGCACGTAACGTTTGAGCGCTGCAACAATCTTTGAGGCTTTTTCAACCGCCAATTTAATATTATCACGATTTCGAGATTGCAGCACCAAATGATAAGCGGTATCTAAAATTTCAGTCGAGTTAGAAGCTTCTAAAAGGCGGTGAATGGGAGTTGTTATTTCTGAAATTCCCATTTCGACCAACAGTTGAGCGGTCATTTCCGGTTCTTTAAACCCTCGATTAACTAACTGTTGTTCGAGGTTTCGTTTAAACTGACGTTCTTCTCGAAAAGACAGAGGAATATTGTTGTTGAGGCGAGTTTCGGCTAAGAGCTTGAGAAAGTCTTCCTGTTGAGGGGTTGAAAGTTTTCTCAACAGAAAGGGAAGTTTTTCTAAAGTGTAATCGAGGGCATTAGAAAGATTTTGAACCGAAGCATAAATCGCCCCCAAAGGGGTATTGATTTCGTGAGCGATTCCCGCAATCAACTGTCCGAGAGCAACCATTTTTTCGGATTGTACCAGTTTTTTTTGGGTTTGTTTAAATTCGCTAACAGCCTGGGCGAGCGCTTGGCAATGGTTGGCGATTTTTTGATTGAGATTTTCGTAGCGGTAAGCATTATTTAAGGCGATCGCCATTTGAGGAGAAAGGCGGCTGAGGAGTTCTTGAAATTCCCGTGTAAAAGCGTTGGCAATAAAATGATTTTCCAGGTATAAAATCGCCAAAACTTTCCCCTGAAATTGCAAGGGAAGACAGAACAGAGAAAGGGGTTGAATTGGAGAATGGGAAATCCAATCGGCCTGTTGGGAAACATCGTTCAACACCCAAGGGGTTTGAGTGTGAAGAACCCGATTCACAATGGTTTCTAAGAGGGGACTTTCTGCGGTTTCGAGCGGTAAAGATTCTAAGAGTTGTACCGAATTCGACTCCAAACTTCCCGAAACTTCAATCCGCCATTGAGCGTCGTCGTCGGGTGTTTTTAGAATCAGCCACGCCTGAGAGATGATCGCGGTTTCGAGGAGAATCTCGATCAATGTAATCAGGAGGTTGTCGAGTTCGAGTTGTTGGGAAAGCCGTTGGTAGGCGCTCAGTAGCCAGTTGAGATCGGGTGCTGGAGAACTGGTCGGACTCTCCCGTTCTATGAAGGGTTCGCTTCCGGTCTGTCGGTCCGGAAGTGGACAAGATAGAAAGAACCTTGCACCTGATGAGTCAAAACTATTGCGATCGCGGTTTGGTCGCCTCATGTTGGATTAATCCTTGTACCGAGTCAACCCCAGTCGCTCAGTGGTTAGTTGTCGGTAACAGCACTGCCGGGGCCAAAAGCCAATCATTATTTTAGCGATCTGTTTTGGCAAATCGCGGTTCGAGCCTGTGAAACTCTCCTGAAGTTGGATACATTTGGGGGGGTTTTCCCTTAGTCTGAACATCAAGTCTTTCTCGAATGGTAGATGTTGAACAAGTGCGATCGGATCGATTTTCGGGAAATTCGGCCAAATTTAAGCGGTTAACGGCGATATGCTTTGATCCCAAATTAGATCTTGCTGTTTTTACCTCTAACTGCTAGGCTAGCTGACTAAGGCTGTGGTGTGAATTTTATCTTTTTAAATTTGGGCATCCTGATTTTAGAAGGGATTGACAGAAGCAGATCGACGGCGATCGCGGAGGCAATCTAAGATTTTTTTCAAAAAAACACGATTTACAACAAAAACACCGAATATTATGCTGTCTAATCCATACAGAGCAGAAAAAAACCGTTTTGCTGGCGTTTCCCAATCAACTCGTTCATTTTTGAAAACGTTATTATTGGGAACTCAGGTCATTGGTGCTTCGTTGTTGTTTCTGGGGGTTAACCTCCCGGCAGCAGATAGCCGCACTCCGTCCTATTCCTCGGGTTATACGATGTCTTCCCCCTCAAGTTCGGAAAATGTTCCCGCTTCAATGTCCGAAATGGCTCGTCAGGTGACGGTCAGAATTTTTGCGAACCGGAGTGTGGGGTCGGGTGTGATTATCAACCGTTCGGGACAAGGATACACGGTGGTCACAAATGCTCATGTGGTTGGCAATCACTCGGGTAGTTTTATGATTTTAACCGCAGATGGCCAAATGCACGGGGGCCGTTTGGTTTCCTCATCACGCCATCTCGATGTTGCGGTACTTCAGTTTAATAGTAGCGGCTCCCATCAAGTGGCAAAAATTGGCAACAGTAGCGGGGTGAGAGTCGGAGAAAGCGTGATGGCTGCGGGATTTCCCAATTGGTTGAATACGACTCCGGGTAAAATGCAAGATACTCGGGACTGGGGAAATCGGCCATTTCAACTGACTCAAGGTCAAGTGGGGATGGTTCCGAACCGAAGCTTAGTAGAAGGGTATCAACTGGGTTATACCAACGACATCCGCAGTGGAATGAGTGGCGGTCCGGTGTTTAACCAACGGGGTGAATTGATTGGGATTAACGGTCGTTCTAAGTTTGCCCTCTCCGCAGATAAGGTCTATCGTTATAGTGATGGATCGAGTCCCTCTCCCGAACAAGTTCAACAGATGAAAGCGCTCAGTTGGGCTATTCCGGTTTCTAATTTGTCCCTGCGAGGACAGTCTTAATCGGTTTGACGTGGGAGTTGATCGTCGCTAAACGCTGTAACCTGCCTATTATTTGTGTTAGCGTGTCAATGATTTCTCGCTCAACCCACATCTAGGAATTGTCCTGACTCTACGAATTGTACCTGCTTGTTGGAGATGATTGCATCTCAAATCTACTGCTGGCGAATTTTGGAGACGGAGATCGCAGAACCGGTGGTGGGATCGGTCACTTCATAACGATAGATGGTGACTCCTCCCTGTCTGATCCGATTGATTTCTTCGGTATGATCTTCGCTGTGATATCGCGCAGAAGGTGTTCTGGGAGTTTCGGAGATCACGCCGAACATTCCAACGGTGATCAAAGCAAGAGCGGCAGAAATTTTGAAGGGGTTGTTAAGGTTTGTGGAGTTGGGTTTGATGGATCTGCCAAACATGATAGATTCTCCTGTCGATGGGGTTGAGATAATTGAATGGTGAACAGCACGGGGATGATGGACGGGTTCTCGATCTCAGAAAGCTTTATTGTCCAACCGGATTGGAAATTTTGACCTCTGAAGTCTTGCACTCTGCCAAGGATGGAAGGTCTTGTTCGAGGCTGACTGCGATTTGAGGGTTTTGAGATTTGGCCTCAGCCTGGAGTGACAGAGCGGTGATCATCGCGATCGCCATAATAAAGGCTTCTGTGAGCGTGAGGTTTGAGCTTTCGATGCTCTGTTCAATAGATGCTTTCTTGAGAGCGTTCATAGAGACTAGCGATTTAGAAGTAACGTTTGAGTTTGTTATTCTCCCAGTCAACTTCTACTTCCCATCTCTGCTGGTTTTTATCCATCTGTGAGTTAATGTTTTCACTCACTTGATTGAGATTGCGGCGCGAGAGTCCAGGTTGAGACTGAACTTCTAATTGATCTAAACTGACGCTCAACACATTATTATTGTTGAGATCCCGATCAATGACTTGATTGTTTGTCTCGTGAACTTCTTGCACTCTCGAATAAGAAGTTGTTGTCACTGGGGAGATTTCTTCTTGAGCGATAGAGGGATAGGCAAAGCTAGCCGATAGAAGCAGTGCGGTGGTGAGTTGGATTGCTTTCATAGTTAGCCCTCGTGAAGTTCTAAAGGTGGACGATTCTTCAATCAAGGCGATGGGTTTGTTGAGCGTTGTTTAGCGTTGGAGAAGGGGGGAGTTGTCACGCACGGATCAATTTTGTCACTTTGGTAACAACTCCCGGCAGATTCCATCTGGTAAGCTCAATTAGTTGTAAAGCGGCTCACCACTCGCAGTTGCATCTCCGTAGTCTTGCAGGTGTTCAACGAACACATCGCCTTGTTCCCGGTTTCCTGGAGATAAGGTGAACACTACATTTTGAAAATTAGCGTCACCCGGTTCTTCTGAGGCGAAGATTACAGTTTCGTAGTTGACGACTCCGGCTTGATACATTTCTTCTAAAGTTGTTACCCCTAAAGAGTCAGCCAAGTTCGTTAAACGAGTGCTAATTGCTTGGGCGCGACGGTCGGGGGTGTAAGATCCGTTCGGATCGCTAGAAGAAAGGGTAACTTGCCAAATGATTAAGGGTTCAGATGCAACCTGGACGACTTCTCGTTTGAGTAAAGAATTTCCACCGAGAAGACCAGGATAACGAGTGTCGTAGGTTTCCCGTACAATCATGGGAACCGTACCATATTGATTTTTTTCCGGGTCAATTTCAACCGTTTGAAAGACAACCCGTTCTTTAGTGAATGTATCCGGTTGAGCTTTGGCTTGAGAAATGCCAACGACTAAACCAGCAGTTACAATTGCAGTGGTGATGAATACTTTGATGGTGCTTTTCATGGGTTTGACCTCAGGTGCTTAAAGAGAGGTTGTTTTTTCGGTATGTTCTTAAGATTAAAGCAATCCCATAGCCCTGTCAGTAAGAACAAAGTAATGTGTTCCAGAAGTTTTCACAGTCAGGGTGTCACCTGAAAGTTAGCCAAAAGTGATCGAAAAGTAAGTGAGATTTTCAGGTGTTGTATTTCTCCTTACAATCTGCTAATTACTTCTCCTCTACTCGAACTTCTTTATAAGTAATTGTACTGCTTTTTAGATTTTTTTAATAAAAGTAAAAAAGATTTTTTTTTACTTTTACTAGAGGATTTTTTGAGGGGTTTTAAAAGTCTAATTGGGTGAAAAATTCTCTGGCTAGAGTAACGATTATTCAAGCAATACAGGCGATTGTTCTCGACGATTTTCTCAAGTTCAAGAAAACTGATTTTCTAGATTCTCAAGAGAGAATTTAAGCTCGGTTGCTGAGAAAAGATTTGGGAGCTATTTTACCATAATTTTGATTTATTTAATCGGAGAAAAAAGCCAATTTATCTATCACCAACCTTTCTCTATTTATTCTAGAATTTTCTCGAAAAAAACTGAACAGTTCGATAAATTTCTGTTACAAACTTTACAAAATGCTAAAAATTTCGGTAGAGATTAAAAAGCCAATTTCGCACAAGTTACCCAGTTTTTGGGATGTAGAGTTCTGGCGATCGCACACCGCTATAATTATTATGATCTCAGTTGTGTAAAATATCTTCTTGTCAGAGGCAAGAGGGAATAGGGGAAAGGCAGTCACCAGTCACCATATGCGGGTATCTCCTTCGGAGACGCTTCGCGAGCAAAGTTTGCAAGAGAGTGATAACAGTAGTCAGTAAACAGTTTCTCCTGACTCGGTGTCTCCTGAACTCCTGACTCCTGACTTCTGACTTCTTTCCTCCCAACTCCGGGGCGGGTTTATGTGAGTTCTTGATCGGAAGTATGAATTTTTGCGGAACCCGCCCCTACACCTGACTGGTGACTGGTGAGCCAGCGCGGTCTTGGGGGTTTCCCCCATGAGCGACTGGCGAACCCGAAGGGTGACTCCTGTTCAAACTGACATCCACCCCGTCAAACCCGAAATGGATGCTAACAGTTATTTTAGTGAAAGGAGAGATGGAGCTAAGCGGACTCGAACCGCTGACTTCCTCAATGCCATTGAGGCGCTCTACCAACTGAGCTATAGCCCCTTGCACTATCTTTCATAGTAGCGAAGTTGATCTTAGTTTGTCAAGTCTTTTGTCAAATTTACTAAACTTCATGTAAAACCGGACGGACTCAGCCCCTAGGGGGATGCAACCCGAAAGAAAATTCTCTCCTAAAAATAGGAGTAAGAATAGGAATGTTGAGACATTTGATAAAGATGATCGATGCAAGATCCCATCAAAAAGTAAACCAGAATCATAGCGGCCGCAGACAGCGCCACCAAGATACCCGCCAACACAAAAGAGAACTCGCGATAACGCGCAGCTTGTTGCATGAGATGCACAGACCAAGCCACCAGAGCAACATCAATTATTAGAATAGGAATCAGCATAAGTTACGTTTCGTAACATTTCTTCTATTCTAACAGGAGTTTTGTAACTGTTTGCTGGCAAATATTAATCTTGTCAACCGATATGATAAGGAATACCTACCCAAATCACATTCCCACGCTAATTTAGCCGAATTTAAGAATTGGAAAATTTAACAATTGCAGAATTTAAGCATTTCGGACCGGAACTTGCTCTTGAGTTAAATAAGACTTAATTTCTGCCACACTCAACTGACCGTAATGCAGCAACGAAGCCAACAACGCCGCTTCTGCTTTTCCCGTTGTCAAAGCTTCGTAGATGTGATGACAGTTTCCCGCACCCCCGGAAGCAATCACCGGAATTTCGACATTTTCCGCAATAGTTCTTGTCAATTCTAAATCATATCCCGCTTGCGTGCCATCAGCATCCATACTCGTGACCAGAAGCTCTCCTGCGCCCCTTTCGGCGACTTCCACCGCCCAGGCGATCGCATCTATTCCGGTGTTTTCCCGCCCTCCCCGCACGTACACATCCCAGCCGGGGTTCTCCGCATCTTGGCGGCGACGCGCATCAATAGCGACCACAATACACTGCGCTCCAAAGCGATCGCTGGCTCGACTGACCAACTCCGGATCGCGAACCGCAGCCGAATTTATACTGACTTTATCGGCCCCGGCTCTTAACAAATTTTTAATCATTTCTAAGTTTTGGATACCCCCGCCAACGGTTAGGGGGATAAACACCTGTTCGGCGGTGCGATAAACCACATCTATAATAATATTTCGCTGTTCGTGGGTGGCGGTAATATCGAGAAACACCAACTCATCGGCGCCGGCTTCATTATAAATAGACGCCAGTTCAACCGGGTCGCCGGCGTCTTTGAGGTCTACAAAATTAACCCCTTTCACCACCCGACCCGCATTAACATCCAAACAAGGTAAAATTCGTTTAGCCAGCATGACAATTTTTGTCCTGTTAACACTTAAATTATTTAATCAGATCCCTACAGCGCGATCCGAGTTTCTGTTTTAATCTAGAAAAATAAAAGTTACTCTTTAGACCCAAACTCAGTCATCGTCTGACGGTAAGTTTCCGGTAATCCGGTATCCAAACATTGACCTTTAACAATATAACCTGTAACCGGCTGTTTTTGGCGTAAAATTTCCAGACAAGAGGTAAGCTGAAATTCTCCCTTTTCTCGTTTATTCGCTTGAATTTGTGCGGCTAAGATCTCAAAAATCTGGGGTTCTAGGACGTACAAACCAAAAATCGAGAGAAATTGATTTTCATTCAACCCCTCAACCCGAAGATGAGTTGAAGCATAATCTAAACTCGGTTTTTCATAAATTTGAGTTAGAGATAAAATTTGTTCGGACTCTTGAAATATTCCGCCAACACAACCGTAATGATGAATAATATTTCCCGGTGTGACTCTCAAACCAATAACACTGTGTTGAACTTGTTTGTAAATCTCCAATAATTGACCCGCACAATTAATCTCTAAATCTGAACGATAAACATGATCGCCCAACAATAATAAAAACGGTTGATTGTTCACCCAGTCAGCCGCACAAAATACCGCATGACCAAAACCTTCTTGTTCGGTTTGAGTTAATATTGTAATCCGTTCTCCGATTGCTTGTAAATAGTTACAATATTCCCATCGCTCTTCTGAGAGTTTATTCCAAAATTCCAGTTTGGGGGGATGTTTAAAAAACGCTTCAAACAATTCGCGATCTCCCGGTTGTACAACAATTCCCACCTCTTGAATTCCCGCTTGAATCGCTTCTTCAACGATTACTAAAATAATAGGTTTAGCCAGTCCATCTTTATCAATAATCGGAAAAAACTCTTTCTTTAATCCTTTCGTTGCGGGAAACATCCGAGTCCCAAAACCCGCAGCCGGAATAACCGCTTTTTTGACGGGTTTAAGATTAGATTCTGAATTGAACATTCATCCTTAATTAAATAACTCGATAAATAAAATTAAAAGTAGCCCAAGCATTAATATCCAAAGCCAAATGATCCGTCGAAATCCCGGCCCGTTCAACGCCTAGCTGACTGGCTTTACTCAAATCTTCTAACACCGCTTCTGCGACTTCGAGAGGATTAGATAATAACAGAAACTTCATATTATTTCCTCCCATTTTATTCGTCTTCTCAATCACTTTTAAGGTTTGAGTAAAAGGATAATGACTAACAACCAAATAAGTTTCTGCCAACCCAGCCGGCCCCCGTACCATTTGTCCAACCATCTCGGCGGAAACCGTACTTTCATAGGAAGCGTTTGGAGGTAAACTGCGAATTTTACCGGGTGCAACTCGTTGCTGTCGGGGTAAATTTTCCGAGTCATTTTCGGTTTCTGCCTCTTCTAAGATGGGATCGAGAATATAGGCTTGTCCGCGAGTATTGAGATGAAACCAGATAAAATAAAGAGGCAAATTGCCATTATTTTGTAACTGATATTGAACTCGACTGCCGACGGGAACCGAAACAATCCCTTGACTAACAGAAGGACTAGGAGAAGATGATAAACTATTATTCGTTTGAGGACTATCGTCTAATTCAGCCTGAGGGAGACTGCTATCGCTTTGGGTTTGGGGCGTTTCCCGACTCATTAACACTTTAGCTTGAGGGGTGAGTAAAGCAAAGGTGCTTCTGGCTTTCATCAGCGAAGACTGATCGTTTTGAGTCAGGTTAAACAGTTTAGCCGCCAGTCGAGTTTTCAGTTGAGGAATGAGTCGCTGTACGGCTATTTTAACGGCTTCTCCGCCTTCTCCGACACTTTCGGGTAATAACGCCTGACCCATCGAAAATAAGCCGTAACGCCCTTGAAACAGGGAGGGTAAGGGCGCAGTAGGACTTTGAGCGATAGCGGTGTCTCGGACCCGCCCCAAAATATAATCGGCCGGTTGGTCATTGGTGACAATGGAGACATCGCCGATACCGGAGAAAGCGCTGGTGGCGTCAACCCGTTCAATACGAGCGAGTTTGGGGTCGAGAGCCACTTTCAAATCAACTTGACGGGGAAGGACGCGAATGGCTTCTTTAACCCGCTGTCCGATTTTAATCTCGGGTAAGGTTGAATTGGCACTGCCGACACTGCGGACTGTGGCTTTAGCAGTTAAACCGGTGCGAGAGCGAATCAACAGTTGAGATAGAATCGGACTGGTGTCAGATTCGGAGTCGGGAAGAACGGTATAAAGAGAATTCGCTTCGTAATACTCTAAAACCGATGCGGGTAGACCGCTCAGAAGGAGTTTAGCGGTTTTGCCATTGTCTTCGAGGCCTTTGATTACCCCGCCTGCCGCCCCGGAATTTAATAATAAACTTTTAAACGGAAGCGGTTTGTCGGTTGGTGTGGGGTCGGCTGCGGGGAGAAGTTCTTTGTAAAGTTGGGGTTGTTGAGCAACGCCCATCGTTTGTTCGACCACACCTGCAACTTGAATTAAACTTGATTGCAAGCTGTCTGTGGGAAATGCCGACCAGAGGGTTTGGGTAAGGGTATGGGTAAACAGTCCCGCACTCCAGTTATCCCAATTGATTTCTACAGCCACCTGTGAAGGTTTGGTGGCGGCTAAAACCAGACCGGGGAATTGATTGGGACGGCGTTTTTCGAGTTGTTCTCGGGATATGTTTAATTGGGATAAGAGTTGGTCTTGAAATGCGAGTTCGGCTTGGGAGAGTTGGGAGGTATTGGGACTGGCACTCGAACGAATGCGAAAAGCGCCCTGTTGACTGACTCCCGGATAGGGGTAGCTGGTATCAAGAACGGTGATCACTTGATGAGTCGGCAGACTTCGCAACAGTAACCAGAGTGTATCTTCTAATAAGTCGTTAATTTCCCCTTCTTCTGTGGCGCTGGCCGTCCCGTCAACCGGAACTAGGGCATTCTGACCCGTTGAGGAGTTGGCGGTTGAATTGGGCCGGGGAATATAGCTACCGTAGCCGCTGAAATGAAAAACCACCACATCACCGGGTTTCGCTTGGGCGATTAAATGAGTGGTAAAGGCGTTTTCAATATTTTCGCGGGTAGCTTTGTCATTCGTGAGGGTGATCATATCGGAATCAGCGAAGCCAAAGCGACAGGTTAGCAGTTCTCGTTGCAATTCGATATCGGTAATACAGCCTCGCAACGGCTCAAAACCGCCACTACCGCCGGGATATTGATTAATTCCCACCAGCAGGGCTAATTTGCGGCGAGTGGGTTGTGCGAGGGCTTGGTAATAGCGAGCGCTCCCAAACGCCCATTGGGTTTCATTGATTCCGAGTGCTGCTAGTAGTAAACTAGCCCGTTGCAAAAATTCTCGTCGTTTTAGTCCCATTCTCTCTCCCTGACATCCGACCCTGCGGCTGAAAACGTCTCACTTTTTGGCTTCAGTCAATCTATATATTTTCTTAATTGGTGAGTTTAGCAAATCTTAAACTTGCTTTCGGTTGCGCCCTGGTGTTATCTATTGGTTTGAGCGGCGATGCTTGCTGATTTATCCCAGAGCGACCCATCTCAATGGGTTGGCTGAGTTACAAACGCATTTTAACAGGTCGCCACCGTAGGCGCTCACCTCGGGCCACCCACAACCCCCGGATGGGCGATCGCCAGCCAAACTCAACCGTACTGTCAGAAATTGTATCGTGCTTGTTGCCATCAATGTACCCCCGATTGATTCGATTTTCTCACCCGACCCCAAGGGCATCGATTCCGGATAACCCGGTAAATTCTATCAATTTTTCTAAGATTGGGCGCTCGGGTTTGACTTGATTCTCTGACATGACAGCAACGAAAAGCATTGCATTTTTTGATCCCCCCAATCCAAAGATGCACCCTAAAGATGGGGGACAATGAACGCTCGGTTCGTCTTTATTCTATTTAAAGATTACCCGCTCGCCAATGGGATTAAGGGGGGTTTTGTTCAACTCCAAGGCGTTAGAGCGTTACTTGGGCTTTACCGGGTTAACCCTGCATCGCCTTGACCAATTCTGCGGCCACTTCCGGACGGGAGAATTCTGGCGGTGGCATTTCGCCGCGACGCAACATTTCCCGAACTTTGGTTCCCGACAGGTGAATGCGTTGTTCGGGTTGACTCGGACTGGTTTTGCTGGTTGCCATTCCGCCGCTGAGGGTGCAGTAGAAGGCGTGTTCAAATTTCATTGGGGTGATGCCCAACTCCGAGGGTTCAAACTCATCGAAAATATGTTGGGCGTCATAGGTGCCGTAGTAATCGCCCACCCCGGCATGATCGCGCCCCACAATAAAATGAGTACAACCGTAGTTTTTGCGGACGAGGGCGTGGAAAATGGCTTCTCTCGGGCCTGCGTAACGCATTGCTGCCGGATTGATTGCCAAAATTACCCGATCTTTGGGATAATACTTATCCATCAAAATTTCGTAGCAGCGCATCCGGACATCGGCGGGAATATCATCGGATTTCGTGGCTCCGACCAGCGGGTGCAGAAACAGACCGTCAACTGTTTCTAAAGCACATTTTTGAATGTATTCGTGAGCGCGATGGATGGGGTTGCGGGTTTGGAAACCGACAATGGTTTTCCATCCTCTTTCCCAGAATAACGCCCGAGATACGGCCGGATCGATCTGATATTGCGGGAACAGGGGATGATCGTCTCGCTCGAGCAACCAAACCGGCCCTGCGAGATTGATTGGCCCTTGTTCGTAGATGACTTTAACTCCGGGGTGCTTGTCTTCTGTCGTCCGATAGACGTTGAGCGCCTCTTTTTCTTTGTTGTAGGTGTATTTTTGCGTGAGCTTGAGTACACCGACAAATTTGCCCGCAGGAGAGTCCAAACGGATATAACTGCCTTCGAGTAAGGGGGTTGCCACTTCTTCGGTCACGGACAAGGTGATCGGAACCGACCAGGGTAAGCCGTTACTCAGGCGCATATCAGTGACGACGGTTTCGTAGTCTGCCTGTTCCATGAAGCCAGTTAAAGGGCTAAAGCCACCGATGGCAATCATTTCTAGGTCGGACAGCGTTCGCTCATCTAGCTGAATTCGGGGCAGGAAGTCGGCTTTTTCTATAAATTCCTGCCGTTGCTCGGGGGAGGCAATGCGGTTAATCAGTTCTCCGCCGTGGGGAGCAATTGCGTCTTTCTGCTGACTCAAGGGAACCTCTCTAAGTGAACGACAAGTTGGAGAAAATATTAAGTTTTTCTGATTTCCTATCTTAACCCGTTATCGGACAGTGTTTTTATGTAAACTTACCTATTTGTGCCAAATTCTAGGTAAAATTTGGCGATCGCCGCCGAATCGTCCTCCCGTCTCTCTCGCCACAACCTGCCTCATAGAATGTACAATTTGTCAAGTTGGAGAGTTGATTATCCGGAGAACTGATCGGATTCTCTCGCCAGAAAGATTTCTAAACGTGCTAAAACAGATATCGTCTAAGCAAAGGTATGAACCACCGGTGAAGGAGTAGACAATGCGAGTAAGCTGGAAACTGTTAGCGATCGTTTTGCTCTGGATGCTTCCAGTCCAGGCTCAGGTCTCCAATGCTCAGGTACAAGCATTAGTTGAGGCGTTACGTTTGGCGGCTCCCCAGACGGGAACCGAAAATGATGGACTCTACACGGACTGGCAAATTAAGCCCGAGAATATCCCCCGTTGGTCTAGACTCTGTATTAATGAGGAAATGACACCGGCTCAGTTTGAAGCCAATGAGCAGAAAGCCAGACAGGTCTTAGGCTGTGTCATGGAAGATGTTCTCAATGAAGAATACCCTAACAGTGGTAACAGCGAAGACGTTGCCATTCGTCGGGCGGCGGCCTGGTGGATGACGGGAGACCCCAATCAATACAATAGCGGTCAAACGGCGGAGTACACTCAAAAGGTCTTGCGTTTCTATCAACAGCAGAAGTAAGGTAAATAGGCAGTCACCAGTCACCCGTCACCAGTCACCAGTGAATAGAGGGAACAGGGAACAGGGAATGGGGAATAGGGAATGGGGAATTCTAAACTTCTGACTTTTGACTTCTGACTTTTGACTTCTCCCCGACTCCCGACTTCCGACTCGGGGGCGGGTTTACAAGGGTTGAGAGTCGGAGATGATACATTAATTGAGAACCGGCCCCTACATCAAGCCCCTAGATGAGACCGGGGCGGGTTTACATGGGTTGAGAGTCGGAGATGATACATTAATTGAGAACCGGCCCCTACACCGACACCTGACACCTGTTCCCGGTGAAAAACAATAGGGAACAATTGGGGCGGAAAACTCGACTGATACAATGAAAATAGTGTCGTAGCAGTTGCCAACGGCACACTTCCCCTATTGAGGTGAAGTCAAAACCGGGTTTCACATCTTATCTTAGAAATAGGAACTAGCAGTCTATCCACTCCAAGGAGGGAGACATGAAACGCATTTTAGCCGTCGCCACACTCTTACTAACCACCTGTGCCATTCCCGTTCAAGCTTCTTCTAATACTCGATCTGAGTTGAGTCGCTTTGAAAACCCGGTAGAAACCGAAGGCGTATTACTAGCCGATAGTCGGGATGAAGCTTGGGATAGGTATCGAGATCAGCGTCATCGCGAACTCGATCGCCAAATGAACGATGAAATGAACAGACCCCACAATTCTCGCTTGTCTCAGAGACAAAAAGAGCAAGTGATTCGGGATGCTCATAAAGCCCTCGATAAACAGCTAGATCGCGAAGAAAAAGATTGGAAAGAACGCTACGGTCGTTCTAATGGTCGCTACGATCGCAATAATCGTGACAATCGCTTTGATAGAAATTACGATCGCAATAATCGTAACAATCGCACCAGAGACACTCGCTACGATAGCGATCGCCGTTATGATAATCGTACTGATCGCGATCGCGATTACCGAGTCGATCCTCAAAATCCCTACGAACAGTATAGAAGAAGAGTAAGTTATTAACAGTGATCAGTGAGCAGTAACCAGTGATCAGTTATTACTGGTCACTGTTTACTGTCTGACGGTCAAGATGTGGCGTGAAAGATGGTTTTTTCGGGTTCTGTTTCGATTAACAATTGACCTTTTGAAAAAACATATTGAACGGTTGATCGTTTGCGAATTGCATCAAAACGGCTTTCTGCATCCAATACAATAAAATTAGCGGTTTGGTCAATTTCTATCCCGTATTTTTGACCCAACGACAGTGTTTTTGCACCGTTCCAAGTGACCATATTATAACAGGCTTCTATTTCGGGAATTCCGGTCATTTGACAGACATGAACCGCCATGTGAGCGACATCTAATAAATCACCCGTTCCCAAATTATACCAGGGATCTTGCACACAATCATGTCCTAAACTAACATTTAATCCCTGTTGCCATAACTCTTTAACTCGGGTAACTCCCCGACGTTTGGGATAGGTATCGCTGCGACCTTGTAAGGTAATATTAATCAAAGGATTGGCAACAAAATTAATTTGCGATCGCTTCAATAACCCCATCAATTTTAAGGCATAGGCATTATTATAAGAAGCAAAAGCGGTGGTATGGCTGGCGGTGACTTTTTCCCCCATTTCGGTTCGGATCGCACAGGCGGCGACGACTTCTAAAAACCGAGATTGATCATCATCAATTTCATCGCAGTGAATATCAATTAAACGGTCATATTTTTGAGCGAGTTCAAAGATACGGTGAACGGATTTTACTCCATCTTCTCGGGTAAATTCATAGTGGGGAATTCCCCCCACCGCATCCGCTCCTAATTCCAACGCTTTTTCGAGCAATAATTCCTGTTCTGGACGGCTATAAATTCCATCTTGAGGAAAGGCGACAATTTGTAGGGTCATCCAGTCTTTGACTTCTTCTCGAACGGCTAATAAAGCCTGTAATGCAGTTAAATTCGAGTCGCTGACATCCACATGAGTTCTAACAAATAAAATCCCCTGTTGTGCCTGCTGTTGTAAAGTTAAAATTGCCCGTTCTTTAACATCTTCTTGGGTTAGTTTTTGTTTGCGTTCTTCCCAAATTTTTATTCCTTCAAATAGGGTTCCGCTCTGATTCCAGCGGGGTTCACCTGCGGTTAAAGCCGAATCTAAATGAATGTGAGACTCCACAAAAGGAGGGCTGATCAGTTTCCCTTGCAGGTTAATTTCTTGTTGGGCGGATGCGGAAATTGAAGGCTCAATTACGGCTATTTTTCCGGCGGCAATTGCCACATCAACGATTTCGGTTTGTGTCGGCGATCGCAATAAACAACCTTTTCGTAAAATCAGATCGTAAAGTTGAGTAGACATGGTTCCCCTCTGAATTTTGACTGAGAATTTAACCCTGTTGTTTGGCTTGTCGGATGGCTTGGAAAAACTGTTCGGGCGTCACGGAACGAACCAAACTTAGAGGATAAGGATTTTCACTGATGGCTTTGGCATAAGCGGCTTGTAAATACGGAGAATAGGACGGATCATTTGCCACATAAACTTTGAAAAATGCCAAACCGACGGCATTAGTATAATTATTAATGGTCAGGGGAACCGGATCAACAATTTCTTTGAGAGAAGCGCTAACGGCCTGATTAACCATACTGAGGTTAAGATTAATATGATGATCTCCTTCGGCCAGGAGAAGATATTTATCGGGAGTGGTCAACCAAGTAAAGGAGCGAACTTGTTCCCAAGCCACCGGTGTCACTTTATCTTCGCCGCTAGTTTTCCAGAGAATGGGAATGGAAATTTGGCTTAAACTTTGTTCTCCAAAGATGCTACTATTAACGGGATTAATCGGCATAATGGCTTTAACCCGTTCATCTCGGAATTGATAGGATTTCCGGGGCAATTCTAAAGCCCGACATTGAAATAATCGAGCCAAATTGGGGCTGTCAAATTCCGAAGAACAATCGGCTTGTAAGTTGTCAAAATCGATTTCTGCACCGGCAATTGCCAGGGCTGTATAAGCCCCAAAAGAGTAGCCGGCTACGCCGACTTGATTAACATTAAGTTGACCGTCAAATTCATCTTGATTTCGCCGTTCGAGTGAGTCTAATAAAAAGGAAATATCGGCGGGTCGATCTACGAATTCGGAGACTTTAAAAACATCCGTTGCCCGTCCAGAAAGTAAGGCTTGAATTTGGTCGGTATCGCTACCGGGATGTTGAATTAATGCGGCTACAAACCCGTAGGAAGCCAAATGTTCCCCGAAGGCGGCGTAGTCGGTTCGGTTGGCGGCTAAACCGTGAGAAACAACGATAATGGGGATAGAATTTGGCTTTCCTTGATTAACTTGTTCGAGGGGTGCGGGAACATAAACATCGACTAATATTTTGCGGTTGCGTTGGCGATCGTTGAGAAGAATTGTTCGCTTTAAAGTGCTGTAGGGTCCCGAATGCCGAATATCGGGTTTTTGGGTGTAATCTGCTAGAGGTTCTGAGGCGATTTCATCATTTGAGATTTTAACAATTTTGTCGATAACGGCTTCAGTTTCTCTGGATAAGGTTGTGATTTGATCTCGCAACTCAAAGAGTAATTGAGTATTAACTTGAATCCCTTCGCTGGGGAAATACCGTAAAATATTGAGCGGAGTTAATCCCTCCGGATCTTGTGCGGCTTTAATTAAGGCTGTGCGAATGGCGTCGGAACCATTTCTGAGGGTAATGGTGCCTTTTTCATTGAGTTTGGCTTGAATCAAATCTCCCAATTTTTCTAAGAAGATTTGACCCGTAGGAGAGTTGAGAAACTGAGACACCATCAAGGGGTCAAACTTATAGGAATCGAGTAATAAATTCCGAAACTGTTCTTGGTCGTCTGCACTCAAAAGTAGGAGATAATTTTGGAGTTCTGAATCCTGAATTTTACCCTCTTTGGCGTAGATTTCTAAAGCTTCTACGGAGACGGAAACATTAGCCGAAGCAAAAGATAAATAAACTCGTTCTGCGGCTTGAGTGGGTAATGCTGAAAGTAGGGAAATCATCAGTGCGAATACCCCGGTTTGAAGAATAGAGTGATTGCCTAAAAATCGCTCGGGTTGCTGATGTTTTATCTGGTTTTTTTGAGGGTGGTTGATTTTCATGGGTGAGGAATGCAACTCAGGAGTAATTTAACAGTGCGACTGAGATGTTTTCAAGCCAGTGGTTGAATTGTCTTTATTTTAAACGATTTGTACTTGTTGTAAATAACGGTTTTCCGTCCTGAACTTCGTCGGGTTGAGTCCCATTATCTCTGTCCGGGAGAGAGTCTGGGTGAAGCCGATACTTTTTGCTCTGGGAAAATGATTGTAGCCCTACAAGCTGACATTCCGACCTCAACTCATTTTATCCCAGATCGTCAAGAGTTTTCCCCAATCTTTGCAAATAAGCTGCTGTAATTGGGGTTAATTTTTTAACTGAATTTTCAAAGGAACTTGGGGAGAGGAGAACAAAGAGATTTGTCGGGTAGGAATTAATTGTTTTTAGGGTTGAGAGTTCAGTATTTATAACTGAGATTTGAGAAGACAGTTTATTTTTCTGTATGTTCGTGAAGAATTTGTTTAATTTCTTCTAAAAGATCGGATATAGAAATTTGACCGGGTAAAACTTTTATCTCTAATTTTGTCATAATTTCTTGCAGAGTTTGCTGGAGTGTGAAAGGGGAATTATCCCTAAAAACTTCTTCAGACTGAGAGTCTAATAAAGGCCGAGAAGGTTCGAGGTTTTCTAGGATAATATTGGATTGATTTAAAATCAGAATGGGAAAATCGGCAGAGATTTGTTCTAAAGTATTCAACACCTGTAAAAGAGCGGGTGATAAATCTCGGGTACAAATCAACAGCAAATCTACACTGTGATATTGTACCTGCTGGAGAACATCGGACCAAGATTGAGCCATTAAGCCGCGAAAACCTGCGGTTTGCAAATACTGAACTAATGCCCGATCTATTTTAGTTTTAAAGCGGCTCGTTTGAGCTTCTTTGTGTTCGCAATTGTCGTTATTTTCAGAAAAATGCTGAGGTTCAAAGGATAAAGAATCCGGATCGGAATAAATATCTTGTTGAAAAGAATCAGACGCCTGAAAATCCGGTAATATTGAAAAATCGACTAAAAGAATATTGGGTTTCCAATTCATCCCGACTGCGACTTGAACCACTTGTAACAAAGCAGATTCTAGAGTTTGAGAGGATTCTGAACTCTCGTCATTATTCTGCAAATATTCCGCCACCAAGCAGGGAAAAACGGAAAGGGATTCAAGTTGATTGGCAATTTCTGTGGTGGGTTGATCCAAAGTAATCAGAGGAAGTCGGCTGAGAATTTCCGACTCGCTGAATTCTTGCAGAAAGGCGACGGAATTTTTAACGCCTGTGGTACTTTGTAAAATAATCGCATCGGGATTCCAAATTCTAGCCAAAAGTTCGGCTTGATTGAGATCATCTGCTTCTAAAATCCGACAACTGGAAAAATGATGTAAAATTAAAGCGGAATGATGAATAGAATTTTCAACCGTTTTGACATTCAAGGGCGAATTTTGAGTTTCGGATAAAAAAGACAGTTGAACATCTTCTTCAATCGGATTTAACCACAATAAAGTTAATCGCTGAGTGGGATGAGAAAGAGAATCCTGTTTGAGTTCATTCAGAATTTCTTGTAAGTCATGTTTCTGTACCGGCAAACTCAAAAACCCGTCACAATTATTGAGTTGGGCGCGTTTTTTATCTCCCAAAGTAGCCGTAATCACAACAGGAATTTGATGGGTGTGAGTATTAGTTTTCAGTAAAGTCAAAACATCCCAACCCGACAACAAAGGTAACAGAGGATTGAGAAAAATCACCCGAGGTTGCAAACACCGAGCTTTTTCGAGGGCTTCGGTACCGGAACGGGCGATAACGACGCGATAACCGAGACTGGTTAGCTGTTCGCTCAGACTAAAAATATAGCGGGGTGCGGCTTCTACAATCAAGATTAACCGAGACTGAATTTCTGCACTGGGACGGGGAGGATTAACGGTGGAACGTTGGGTTTTGGACGTCGGATGAGAGGGTTGCCAGTCGCGGGTATCGAGGCCCCAATCTTTGCGTTGGGGAGGACTCGGAGGTAACAACAGGGTAAACTGACTCCCCTGGTTGTGCTTGGAAATAAAGCTGACATCACCCCCGTGTAAACGGGCCAAGCGTTGGGTGAGAACCAGTCCCAGTCCGGTCCCTTCAAATTTACGAGTCAGGGGACTTTCAAGCTGTTGAAACTTTTGAAAAATCAAATGTTGCTTGTCTTCGGGGATACCTATCCCCCTATCCCAAACGGTAAAACCGATCCAGTTTTCCCAGTGATTAACTTGCAATCCAATTTGACCGTCATCGGGTGTAAATTTGAGGGCATTGGAAAGAAGATTAACCAACATTTGGCGCAACCGCAACTCATCGGCGACAATAGTTTCCAAACCGGGTTCAATCTCCAAAACAAAGCGTTCTAGAGGGTTCGGGGCGTTTGAGGGGTCGGTTGGGTTGGCGTTTGAGGCGGCGCCGGAAGATTGGTGGCGATCGTTGGAGTGATGTTGTAGGGAAATTTCAAAGGCGCGCTGACAGACGGCTCGAATGTTTACCGGTTCGGGAATCAGTTCTAGCTGTCCGGTTTCCATGCGGGTCAAGTCTAAAATATCGTTAACGACCATCATCAGATGGCGTCCGCTTTGGTGAATGAGTTGAGCGTAGCGGGCTTGACGGTCATTGAGCGAACCGAGCGCCTGATCTTTGAGCAGGTTGGATAGTCCTAAAACTGCGGTGAGGGGGGTTTTGAGTTCGTGGCTGATACAGGCGAGAAACTCATCTTTGAGTCGGTTGAGTTGCACCAAGTCGGCATTTTTCGCGGCCAATTCTTGAGCAACCCGGTGTTGGTCGGTGATATCTTGGGCGATGACGAGCCATAACTGAGATTGGGGTGAAGCCAGAGATAGCGCCCCATTTCCTTGTAAGGGTTGACGGACAAATTGCCAAACTCGTTCGTTTCGGTTGGGGAGAGAACAAACGCAGACATAGGTGTTGTGGTCGGTTTCGACTTCGGACCAGTCGGGTAATATATTCAAATTTTTGGAGACGGTTGGGGCGGCTTCTGGGGAGGAGTCGGCTTTGGATCGATGAGTTGGGGTCTGTGAATAGATCCATTTCGACGGGGAAACGGGATGGTTTGGGGTTCTCGAGAGTGGGGTTGTAGACTCGGAAACGGGTTCGGAGGTGAGGGATTCGGGTGTTTCACAGATATATTGGGAGTCCAAGCCAAATTGAGAACGCCACGCCTGATTTTGAGCGAGGGTTTTGCCATTTTCCTGTTGTATGACCAGGGGAATGGGTAATTGTTCGATCAGTTGTAGGAGCGATTTGGGTGTTTGGGTTTGTGTGTCGGAATCGTTGCTTGGGGTCCGGCGAGGTGTGGAGTCGCGCAGGTGAGGTTGGCCGGCTAAATATTGCAGCAGTTTCAGGCTGTCGAGGAGTCCGATGAACTGATTGGCTGGATTAACGAGGGCGAGAGACTGGGGATAAAGATTGACGGGGTTGGCCCGATCTTCGTCGCTAACGTTTGCCGTACCTGAGGGGATCTGTTGAAGGCGCTGCCAAAATTGGTCCCAGTCGAGATCGACGGGAACGGAGATTAACGGGTCGAGGAGGGTTGGCTTTATATCCGTTAGGGTTTGTTGGGTGAGTGTCTGAAAATTGTTCTCTACTTTGTTCTCTACTTTTCGGGCGCGCGCTTCGGGGTGAGGGAACAGATACCCGATCAAACCCGGCAATTTAACGAGTCCCAAGGGATGATTTTCAAGATTGACAACAACCAGGCGATCGCATTTTTCCAGGCAAAAGATTGACCAGACCTCACCTAAGGTCGCGGTTTGAAGGCAAACGGGTACCGCCTGGATAAAGCTTTGGAGGTGAGTGGGGCAAGAATACATAGAAAATTCTACATTAGAGCCGTTTGCGTGGCGTTCTCTTGTGGAGATCGCAACTGAATTCGTGCGTTGAGGGCAGGCTTTGGAGTTGAACCGATTGATATAAACTAGCTTCTGACGTTGTGTCAGTCTCTTGGGTTCCTCTCGGGGGAACGGGGTTTTTCTGGCCCCTCAGTCTAGACAAGTTTGCCGTTTTATTCGCGCAGGGGGCGAGTCAATCATGGCTCTCCGAGTGGTGCTATGAATTTCTGGCTATGGCTTGGGCCTTCTTTAACTTCCGAAAGTCTTCTCAGAAGCGCCTTTTGAGATCTGTCTCTATCATGTTCGATCAACCTCAGGAAAATCCTCACCTTAACAATAAAACAATAAGAATTAAAACTTTTAAAAATACATTGACAAATGTTCTTTAGTTCGTTCTGAGAAATTATTGGTTATTATACCGCACGCCCGAGGAGAATTTGATCTCGCCAGTCAACGGCGATCGCGATAAGAGCTAAAAATCGATCCGGGGCGAAAGTCTGGCTGCGGTTGTCTTTCGCGTCTAAATTCAAAATCGCCGGAGCGGGGATCGTTGAAAAATTGGGTTTTCTTACCTATTCCGGGTTAATTTTCGTGCGGTTTGCCCGGTTGCTATATTTATATTTTTTTCGGTTTTGTCGGGTTTTGGAAAAAATCAAGAATTGGCGATTTATTTTTATTAAACTGTTCTATTCTCCTTCGCCAATTCCTGAATTTATTCGCCTATTTTTTCCTAAAATTTATTGCAATAATCGTCTTATTTTTCCATAAGCTGCATAGGATTTTCCGTCGGAAGATTCTCGCACTTCATCGACAACATATAACACCCCTTCGGCGCGAATATTTCGAGGAAAACGAATATTAAAATCGGGATTGTATCCATCGGAAACGACTCGCGCCCTCAATTTACTTCCTTCTTTGACGCACTGAACTAATATCCCAGTTCCCACATCATCGACGGTTTCTAAGTCTTCATAGCTACCGGTTGCTTTGGCGGCTTGCAATGATTTTGAACGGCTTTGAGTTGGATTTAATTCGGTCTGAGTTGCCGTTCCCAAACGCCGAATTTCCCCTTTTACCCGATAAAAATCTCCCTTAGCAGAAAGGGTAATTTCATCGACTACATAAGTGACGCCTTCTTGACGAATATTGCGGGGAAACTGTACGTTTAATTCGGAATTATATCCCTCTGAAATTACCCGCACTCGCAATTTTCCGCCCTCGCGAAAACATTGTAATAATATCCCATCTCCGGCTTCTTCAACTCCGGGTAAACTGGACGCATTTCCCGATGTAATTCCCCGCAATTTTAAATCGCTGCGGCTGCGGTTTCGGGTTTGATAGGACTGATCGCGCATTTCTTTGCGAGTCGCCGCATCCAGGCTTTGGTTTTCTATCCGTTGGGCGTAATAGTTTAATTGTTCGATTTCTTCGGCGATTTCAAAGATTTCGTCTAAAAGTTTACCCCTGATATCTTCTACAGCCGAACGCAATTTTTCGGCGGCTTGTTTGTACTGACCTTGATCGGCTAAGGCGATGGCTTCGTCTTTGAGGCGGGCGATTCTCAGTTGACTGGTTTGTTCGAGAACGGTAGAATTCAGTTGGGATTGACTCGCCTGTTCTTCCGAACCAATGGTAACAGAAATCGGAAATTGTTCCGATTGAGATTGAATGCTGTCTTCAACTAGGGTTTGATAATCGTAAGTTACGGTTACAAGCTTGATATCTCCGGCGTTAGCTTGGGGTGGAATGGATAATTGTAGGGCGAGTTGTTTGGCTTCGACTTGATAAACATCACCCAAAAATAACTCTAGCTGTTCCCCCTGACGGGTCGAAGGATAATTGTTGAGAACTTCGGTAATTTCAACTCCGGTTTCCGGCTGTAATTTCACCGTTAAATTTTGGGCGACAACTGCGGTTAAACTCTCCAATTCTATTCTAAAAACTTGGGCGACATCATCGGGAGATTGAATAAAATAAAAGTTTCCGCCGGCCGCATCTGCCATACTAATCAGCAGGTCTTCATTAAAATAGCTTCCAAACCCCAAAGTTGTGGTAATAATTCCAGTTTCGGCTTGATTTTTAGCGGTTTTGGTGAGAACTTTCGGGTCAGTAATTCCCATGTTCGCCTGTCCGTCCGTTAGCAATAATACCCGGTTGAGTCGGTCGGAAGTTTGCCGAGATTTTACACAATCGCAGCCCATCAACCAACCCCCGCTTAAATTGGTACAACCTCCCGCCCGAATGCGACCAATTTGTTTACAAATAGCGGCTTTATCTTCTACAGTTTGAGGAGGTAATATGGTTTCCGGTTTATCATCATAAATAACCACAGAAACGATATCATCAGCAGTGAGAGATTCGACCAATTGTTGAGCGGCTTTGATAGCATAACGCAAAGATTGACCCGCCATCGAACCGGAACGATCAATCACCAAACTGAGGTTTAATGGACGACGGGGAGACGTTTCCCCTTGAGTTTGGGCGTTGAAATTGAGAATCAGATCGACAGTAGCGGGAGTATTCGTCGCAATGAGCGGGTAAGAAAGGGAGTAATTCGCTTGCATTGCCAAAGTTGGGGTAAGTTACTGTATGGATCTTAGCTTAGATTAATCTGAACACCACCCGATCGGGGGGACGGAGGTTATATGGTTCGTAATCAAGATGAATTTAACAAGTTTAACCAGGTTTTAGACTTGAGCAATGTCGCTACAGTAACGTTAAATGCGAGTAGAGGGGAAGTTGACATTCGTAGGTCAAGACAGGATGAAGACGAAGAAGCAGGCTTACCCCTTGAACCGACTCCTCCTCCCATTCTAGAACCAACGCCGCCCACACAGGGACCAACTCCGACGCCAGTACCCACGCTTCCCCCTATTCCCGTACCCACTCCAACTCCCACTGGTACTCCGACTCCCACACCGACACCGACTGACACTCCCACACCAACACCCACACCCACACCGACACCGACTGACACTCCCACACCAACACCCACACCCACACCAACACCAACACCGACACCAACTCCAACTCCCACACCAACAGACACTCCCACTCCCACTCCCACACCGACAGACACTCCCACACCGACAGACACTCCCACACCCACACCCACACCCACACCCACTCCGTTACCCCCAGAAACCGGGTTAGAAGGCGATGACGGAAATAATCTTCTGGTGGGAACCAATAACCGAGATTTAATTACGGGACGGGGTGGAAATGACACCATTTCCGGTTTACAAGCCGATGACTCTCTTAATGGAAATGATGGAAATGACATTATTTACGGTGGACGCAATAATGATACTTTGCTTGGCGAAAGTGGGAATGACTTCTTACAGGGGAATATTAACGATGACTTCCTAGACGGGGGAAGCGGAAATGATACGTTGTACGGGGGGGTGAATTTTGATACTCTCCTCGGCGGTATCGGAAATGACTTGCTATTTGGGGATAAAGGCGATGATAGTCTTGATGGCGGCGATCGCAATGATACCCTCTATGGCGGTGAGGATAATGATATTTTAACCGGCGATTTTGGCGATGATATTCTCATCGGAAATGCGGGGAGTGATAGCCTCGACGGGGGGGCGGATGAAGATGTTTTGTATGGGGGTTTGGATCAAGATAGTTTGTTTGGGGGAGATGGTAAAGATTTTCTTCGGGGTGACAAACAGGACGATTTTCTTGATGGCGGTACGGGGTCTGATTTGTTGTACGGGGGTCGGGCGGATGATACTGTTATTGGCGGAACGGATAATGATTATGTTAGCGGCGATAAGGGAAATGATCTGTTAATTGGGGTTGATGTTGAGGCTGATGTTCCCGGATTTTTAGAACTTGATACGCTTTACGGGGGAGATGGTTTTGATACGTTTGTTTTGGGTGATGAAGGAAAGGTTTATTATGATAATCAGATCGATGATGAGTTTTTGGGTCTGGATGATTATGCTTTGATTGTTGATTTTGATTCCACTCAGGATATTATTCAGTTGAGCGCTTCCGGTGACTATTTGTTTAGCGAGTCTTCCGAATTGTTTAATGAGTCTCCCGAAGGGTTTCCAGTCGGAACGGCGATCATTCTTCGGGCGTCTGGAGGGAATGAGTTAATTGCTATTTTGGAAGGGGTTTCTGATTTGAATATTGGGGAGGATGTGGATAATAGTCCGATTCGTTTTATTTAGTTAAATCAACCGGGGGCGGGTTTATATAAGTTGTTTGTGAGAAATATATATTTGTTCGGAACCCGCCCCTACACCATTTCCCAACCCCTCTTGACCTCTCCCCCAACCCCTCTTGACCTCTCCCTAACCCTCTCCACCTCTCCCCAGCCCTCTCCTACGAGGAGAGGGGGAAAATCGTGTCCCGTTGGGGACTATTTATTAGTTGGAGAGGGAAATTGTTCCCCCATTCCCTCGTAGGGAAGGGGGGTTAGGGGGGTTAGGTTCAAGCTTTTACCTCTCCCCGATCGCCTCTCCTAAAAAGCTTTTTAGGGTGTGTTGTGCGATCGCGCAGGCGCACCTTTTAATAGAATTTAAAATATTTGTTGTACAATTGGTTTAATATCATCCTCTTTGATAGACATAAGCAGTTACACCCAGTTTTCTAAAACCAAGTTAGGAATCCGAGAAAATTCATTAACATTATTAGTGACTAAGGTGACTTCTAAACTAATCGCTTGAGAAGCGATTAACATATCCATTGCCCCAATTACCATTCCTTTTCGTTCCAGTTCTCCCCTAACTTCTGCATAAACTTTTGCCGCTTTTTCATCATACGGAACAATCTCTAAAGGAATCAAAAATTGATTTAGGGCTGTTTGATTTTGTTCTTTCTGCTGGCTTTTGTAAACTCCATATTCTAACTCTGCAACTGTAATTGAGGAAATTCCCACATCCGATAGGCTTAATGATGCAAACTTTTTAAGCACTTGCTCTGGTTTTATTTTGATAATATAAATACAAATATTGGTATCAAGTAGATACTTCATGCAAATAGATCCTCTCGCTGTTCTAGTTCGGGCTGTTGACGAGTTTCCATAAAATCCTCTGAAAACAGATTGAGACTATCAAATAAAGATTGCCAAGGGTTATCTTTGGGAATGAGAATAACAACAGAACCCATTCTTTTAATATAAACTTCATCACTATCAAATTGAAACTCATCTGGCAATACTAGCGTTTGATCGGAGCCGTTTTTCAAAAGTCTTATAGTGTTCATAATTGTGAATAAAACCTCAACCGAGACTATTTGTATAATTATAACAAATTAGTTTGGCGATCGCTTTTGATAAACGTTAACCGTTTAAAAATTGTTCAGGATCAATTCCTTGTTCTCGCAACCGTTCAATTAAAGCTTGATAACGTTGCTGTTCTTGTTGTCTGAGGGTTCGTTCTTCTTCCAGTTGAGCCAAAGCTTCTTCAGCGCGTTGATATTCTTCTTCTGCGCGTTGGTTAAGTTCTACAGAAGTCAGAAACTTTCGCCCATCAGGACGATAAACTTCTAAAGTATTTTCTGTTAGTTCAAAGCGAATTTGTAAACGGGGACTGACCCAACCGTTGGGATTTTCAATTTCTTCTAAATGTTCATCGACGCGCAGAGAACCCATAAATTCAACATTTTGGGGGTCATAAATGTAATATTCTTCCACGCCATATTGTTGATAAAAAAGTAGTTTTCTCATCATTTCCTGGGGACGATTTCCCGGCGATAGGATTTCAAAAACAACTTGAGGCGCGATATTATTTTCCTCCCATTGTCGATAGGAACCCCGCTCGCCCTTGGGTCTTCCAAAGACAACCAAAACGTCGGGAGCCTGACAAACTTTCGGCTTTCCCTCAACCGGATACCACAGTAAATCACCGGCTACAAAGACGTTTTCATCCAGAGAAAACAGGATTTCTAGATTTTCTTTAATCGTTACAATCCATCGAAATTGTAGGGTATTGTCCGCCATTGGTTGACCGTCGCTTTCGGGATAGATGATATTAGTTGATGTTTCCGGTATTTGTTGTACCATTGGTTTTACCTCGTCGGTTACTCCTGGGGTTGATCGGTTGATGAAAGGGGAGGAATTTGATCGGCGGTTAGGGTGACGACTTTTCCCTCTTTCCAAATACTAATTGATTCCCCCAGTTTGCGGTGTCTTTCGATGGCGTTCGCGATCGCTTGTTTTACCCCGGCGTCAATTTGGGTAGATAGTTTATCGGGAATGGGTTTATTCATCGTTATTAGTTGTGATTTGTGTCCAAAATTGAGGTTGATAAATAATCGGTTCTTGATTTAAAGAACGTTCGGCGATAATTTGTAAATTCGGGCTAGAATTATCATAAACGATCCAGCGATCGCATAAAGGCAAATACAAATCAGTGAGGTTTTTTCGTCCCCGTTCATAGCGACGGCGAATGGTGTCTTCTGGGATATTGTGACCCCCGCTTTCTACCCGTCTGCGTACCCGTGCGATCGCCAATTCTGGACTTTGTAACCAAAAGTAAATTAAGTTGATCCTGTACCCTTTACTTTTACATTTTCTCAAAAAACGGACAAAACTGCGAGTTGCTAGGGTGGTTTCAAAAGCAAAATCAACTTCAGCCTTAACTAAGGTTTCCAGTCTTTCTAACATTAATCGTCCGGCTTGAATCACCACAGATTCAGGATTAAAAGGAGAAAGACCCGCAGCAATTTCATCGGCGTTGACATATTCAAGCACTCCCAGAATATTCGGGAGTATTTGCAAAGATGCGGTCGTTTTTCCCGAACCATTTGCACCTCCAATTATATATAAATACGGCATAATTCTATTGGCAAATTATAAAAATAGCACCCATTATTATAATATCAACCTCAGGATCACACCAATTAAAAGGGTAAGTTAGAAAGTTGAATATTAGATACAGTAGACTGTTCGCAATACTTTCTCACAAAAGCTTGAGCGTCTTCTCGTCCTTCTCCGGTAAAGGGATTATGAATAATTGCTTCATCCTCTGAATAAAGATGCAGTAACTTAACGTTATAAATCCGAGAATAAATGAGAGGAACACCCGCAAGTTTAAGTAAGGTTGCTTTTTTGCGATCGCGTTCTTTCGCTTCGGCAGAATCGTGATAGGAAGATTGAAACTCAACGACCAAGCAAGGATTGTAATCCGAGTCAATAATCAGTGCATCTACCGAACTGCAACTAAATAAAAATTGTCTCAACTCATACTCTAATTTATTTTTATTCACCGATTCACAAATTCTCGCCAGCGACACTTCTGGACAGATTTTATATTCTGTTCCCACACAAGTCTGTAAAAAATCCAGCATGGCTTCTGCATGGTAATTAATGAGTCGTTTGGCTTTGACAGACATTAGTTTTGCTCCATTTCTTCGATATGACAAAGGTCAATGCTTTTAACTTTATCGACTCTACTTCAGTAAAACAATAAATTTGTGAAAGATCTATTGCTTTTTCTTTTATCTCACAAAGGTCAATGCTTTTAACTTTATCAACTCTACTTCAGTAAAACAATGCAAAATTTACACTTTGTTTTTTCTTGGTGTATGTTTTATGTATCATCCGCTACAATCTTTGTAGAGCAGGGGTTTCGCCCTCTTGAGATGACTTGAGTTGTTTTCTAAAACCTGTTACTCCCCCCGCTCCACCCCCCCACCCGGCTTTTGAAGGGTAGGTCTGTTTCATTCTCTACCAGAAATTGTAGAACCTAACCCCCCAACCCCCTTCCCTACCTCTCCCTAGCCCTCTCCTACCTCTCCCCAGCCCTCTCCTAAAAGGAGAGGGGAAAGGTGTCCCTCGCGGGACTATTTATTAGTCGAGAGGGAAAAGGAAGAAAGTTTTTTATTTGGAATGGGGAGTAATGAATAGTTTTAGATATTTAATAAACTTAAAAGTCCTCCCCTCGCCCCACCCCCCTTTTTAAGGGGGGATCAAGGGGGGATTGGAGAGGGGTTGGGGGAGAGGTCAATAGAAAAATGACTCCCCTCGCCCCACCCCCCTTTTTAAGGGCAGGGCCGTTTCATTCTAACAAAATCCAAAGCCTAGACCACCTGTTATTAAGCCATCTTTGACCCTCTGTAATTGACACAAAGCCTAAAAGTCTAAAAAGATTAATTGCAATAGTTTGAAGAATCGATAAATTCGTTCGTGCTTGAAAGTGAGCTATAGAAGAATCATCTTCTTTGAAGATCACATCCTTGACCCAATGCAAGCGATTTTCAATTTGCCAATGACCTTTTATTTTTTCAGAAAAATAATCGGCTTTTTCCCAAACGCTACTGATGTAGTAAGCGACTTGATGATAGTCCTTTTTACCTCTTTTACCCCATCTTTCAACTCGGATTAAGCTTTTAATTTCATACCAACTAGATTTCAGGGAATCTATACTCTTGAAGACAGCTACTTGGCGTTGAATTTGGCGACCATGACTTTTATCTTGCTCTATCTTGATACTCAAAGGCTCTTGATTGTGGGCGACAGACTCTAGAGCTTGATACAATTTTTTTTGATTCTTTTTGACGGTGATTAAGTAGTGATTTTTTGATTCAATAATTTTTTTAACGGTTTGCTTTTGGCAGTGCAAAGCATCCAGAGTAAATACTTGATTCTTCAGGGGAAAATCTTCGATGATTTCTTGGACTTGCTTAATTTCTGAACAGCGTTTGTTCTCAAAGCAATTTAATCCCAATACAACTTGATATTCTTGACTGTACAAGGAAACAAATGAAACAAAGTTTTGATGAGAGTTGCCAAAATTGTCTACAGTGCTGCCTAAGCTTTTGCCATCAATACAGACCCAATCCCTCAAATCATCAGATTCACATAGACTACTAGACCATTGATTAAAAATGTCCTGAAGATTTGACCAGTCTACTCCCATCAGAACTCGTCTTATGGTTGATGAAGATGGAACTTTTGGGGATGAAATCTTAAATTTTTTAACAATTAGCTGTTGATTGGCTTTGGCAAAATCTCCCATCGCTCTATACCCTAAGTATCCCTGCATCGCTGCCAAAATTACTATCAATAGCACCAACCATAATGGATGCCTTCTGCCCTGGCGGCGGCGAAAGTCCTTGACTTTTTTAAGTTCTTTAATTAGACTATCCATAGATAAAATTTAAGAAAAAACTGGCGATTGCTATCATTTTACATCCGGCGCGATCGCCAGTTTTATTGTTCAATTCCCGCCTTTAAGAATCAGAGTGGAACAAGCCGTTTGAGTCAGGCGATCGCTATGTTTTTCTAAGATTTTAGGTGTTCTGAAGAAAAAAGGGGTGAAACTGCTTCCAATTTTAGCTCCTCGCGATCGCAAAATTTTAGAATGAAACAGCCCTGCCTTTTTAAGGGGGGATCAAGGGGGGATTGGAGAGGGGTTGGGGGAGAGGTCAATAAAGTTCCCCCCAAATTTGGGCGGAGGAGGGGGGCTAAGAGGTCAACAAAATTAGAGGTCTTTATGGGTAAAAGATTTGGCATTTTCGCCGGAATAAGTCGCCGCAATATGACCATTTCCGACAACTTTATATTTATAGGTAACTAACCCTTCCAAACCCACCGGCCCACGCGGAGGCATTTGTTGGGTACTAATACCAACTTCCGCCCCAAACCCGTAGCGAAAACCATCGGCAAACCGAGTTGAACAGTTGTGAAAAACGCCCGCAGCATCAACAAAATCAAGGAATGTTTGGGCGGTTTCTGCGTCTTCGGTAATGATCGCTTCCGTATGTTTGGAACCGTAAGTATTGATATGAGTAATTGCTTCTTCTAAGGAGTCTACAACTTTAATTGATAATATCAAATCGCAATATTCTGTAGACCAATCTTCGGATGTCGCCGCTTGCATTGGGGCAATTTTTTGAGTGCGTTCATCGCCCCGCAATTCAACCTTATGCCGCTGCAATTCCCCCACAACTTTCGGCAGAAATTCGGCTGCAATATCGGTATGAACCAACAGCGTTTCTACGGCGTTACAGGCTGCGGGATAGTTCGTTTTTGCGTCAACAGTGATGTTAACCGCTTTCTCAAGTTCCGCCAATTTATCGATGTAAACGTGACAAATTCCGTCCGCGTGACCTAACACGGGAATCCGGGTATTTTCCTGAATAAATCGCACAAAAGCGTTGGAACCTCTGGGAATAATTAAGTCAACATATTCATCGAGTTTCAACAGTTCTAAAATTTCTTCTCGGGTGGTTAACAGTTGGACGGCGTTGGGATTAATTGCCGTTTGGGAGAGTCCGGCTTGAATGGCTTTGACCAACACCTGACAGGTATTTGTTGCCTCTTTTCCGCCTTTTAAAATCACTCCATTTCCCGATTTTATTGCCAAAGCGGAAATCTGAATCACCGCATCGGGACGGGCTTCAAAAACCACCCCCAAAACCCCCAACGGACAAGTTACCCGCTTGAGAATTAACCCTTTGTCCAGTTCCCGATGAATTTGTATTTTACCCACCGGATCGGGCAATTTTCCCACATTTCTTAAACCCGTTATCGCACCTTTTAACTTGGTTTCATCCATCTTCAAGCGGTTATATAACGGTTTGGGAATGCCATCAATTTCTGCTTGCTGACAGTCGGTTTTGTTGGCGGCGATAATGTCGGGTGTGGCGGCTTCTAAAGCTTTGGCTATGGCTTCAATTGCTTGATTTTTTGCTTCTGTAGAAACAACCGCTAATTTTTGGGCGGCTTGGCGGGTTTGTTGGGCGAGTTCGGTTAGTGAGTTAGAAGTCATCATGTTTGTTGCTGAGTCTTAATCTTGGGTTTGAATGTTTCCTCTACTGTTAATTTTAGCTGAGAGCGTTCATTCGTTAAACGCTCTTTTTAATTCTTCAACTAGAATTGGGTAAAATCACTTATTGTTTTTGGAAGTCTGAGAAAGTTATTCTAGTTAAAAAAAAGAAGGTTATAGCATTGACTGAGGTTAAATAGGCATGATCGATCAAGACAAGAAAAAAGTGGTTGTCGTTGGTGCAAGTCGCGGAATTGGTGCCGCCGTAGCCGAACACTTTTCAATTCGAGGAGATGAAGTGTTTTCTGTTTCCAGAAGCCCTTCAGTTTCGGGAGTTTGGATTCAAGCCGACATTTCCAAACCCGAAGGAATCGCCGCTGTTGCTGATGCAATTGGAAACCAGACAATTGATGCGTTATTATTTATGGGCGGGGTATGGGAAGACGGTGCATTTACAGAGGATTATGACTTTTTTAAAAGCTCAGATCAAGAAACTCGATTTGTAATTAGCGTCAATACTATAGCGCCGATTGAAATTACCAGAACGTTATCAGAAAACTTGGCAAAAGCTAAAAATCCAAGGGCGATTTACATGGGTTCAGTGACCGGGTTAGATCACTCTGCTTCTGTTGAAGTTGCAAATACAGCATCCAAGTTTGGTTTGAGGGGTGCAGTTCAGTCTCTGAGACTAGCACTTCGTCATAAAAAGATTGGATTTACAGTGATTAATCCCGAGAATGTTGGAACGGAAGAAGTGATGTTGGATATTAAAGAAGGAAGATTTTCTCCTCAAATTCCTATCCCGATGTCAGATATTATCTCGAGTATTGATTGGCTTTTGAGTTTATCATGCAATGTTGATATTCAAGATGTGAACTTGTATCAACGATAGAAGCACGTTTAATTCAAGTTAACCGGCTAAAAAAGAAAGATGGGTTGCGCTTTTACCAACCCATCCTAAAAGTTTTTTTGAGCGTTATTTGCGGTTATTTCTAGATATTCCAGAGGGCTAAATAAGCATCATTTCCACCCGGAGTTTTAATGTTTGCTGTAATGTAGATTTTAACCGAGTTGGTTCATTCATCAAACTATATATTCAATCTTTGAAGTAAAGCCCGGTAGAATTACTTATTATTTTAACAGATTTAGGAAAGTCTATCTAAGTCTAAAAAAAATATAAAATTTACTCAAATTGTTAAATTTGATCGTCAAAATACAACTAGCTCTGAAAATTAAACTCAATTTAGGATAAACTTATGGTAACGACGGCACGACCCCAAGAAAAAGTTAAAATCAGCCAGACGAAACTGTTGATTAATAATGAATGGGTAGACAGCGTTTCTGGGAAGCGGTTTGAAACCATAAACCCCGCAACGGGAGAGGTGATTTGTGATGTTGCTGAAGCGGATGCTGCTGATGTAGAAAAAGCCGTTACAGCCGCCCGAAAAGCGTTTAATTCGGGAGATTGGCCGAAAATGTCCGCCCGAAAACGGGGCGAACTTCTGTATAAATTGGCAGATTTAATCGAACAAAATAAAGAAGAACTTGCTTTTTTAGAAACCCTTGATAATGGGAAACCCATCGGCGAGTCGATGACAATAGATTTACCCTTTGCGATCGCTTGTTATCGATATTATGCAGGTTGGGCGGATAAAATTCAAGGCAAAACGATTCCCGTTGATGGCCCCCAATTCTGTTATACTCGCCACGAACCGGTGGGCGTTGTCGGTCAAATTATTCCCTGGAATTTCCCTCTGGTTATGCAAGCTTGGAAACTCGGCCCTGCGTTGGCTGCGGGAAATACTGTGATTCTAAAAACAGCCGAACAAACGCCACTTTCTGCCTTACGAATTGGGGAATTAATATTAGAAGCAGGCTTTCCCCCCGGAGTTGTAAATATTTTATCCGGTTACGGACCAACTGCGGGTGCGGCTATCTCTCATCACATGGATATTGATAAAGTTGCGTTCACGGGTTCAACGGAAGTCGGGCATTTAATTATGGAAGCGGCTGCTAAAAGTAACCTGAAACGGGTGACTTTAGAATTGGGTGGAAAGAGTCCGAATATTGTGTTTGCAGATGCCGATTTTGATGCCGCTATTGATGGGGTTCATCTGGGTTTATTCTTCAATCAAGGGCAGTGTTGTAATGCGGGTTCACGGGTGTTTGTTGAAGAAAGTTGTTATGATGAATTTGTGCAGAAATGTGCGGAAAAAGCCCAACAGCGCCGAGTCGGAGATCCCTTTGATCAACAGACTCAACAAGGCCCCCAAGTTGATGATGTTCAGTTTGAAAAAGTGATGAGTTATATTGAGTCGGGAATAAATGAAGGCGCCCAAGTTTTATGCGGTGGAAAACGTGTCGGCGATCGCGGTTATTTTATTGAACCGACTGTTTTTGCTGATGTTCAAGACCACATGAAAATTGCCCGCGAAGAAATTTTCGGTCCGGTAATGAGTATTATCAAGTTCAAAGATGTTGAGGAAGTGATTCAACGGGGAAACGATACAATGTATGGTTTAGCCGCAGGAATTTGGACGAAAGATCTCAGCAAAGCCCATAAAGTTGCTCACGGTCTTCGGGCGGGAACGGTTTGGATTAATACTTACCATGCGTTTGATGTGGCGGCGCCTTTTGGTGGCTTTAAACAGTCAGGAATTGGCCGAGAATTGGGCGAGTATGGTTTGCAGCAATACACCGAAATTAAGACGGTAAATATTCGATTGTAAGTTGTATCAGAAACGGAGTTTCTTACAACTGCTTTTAGCTTCTCGCCTAGATTTTGAGTTGAGAAACCCGGTTTCTAATAGAAACCGGGTTTTTAATTCCCACCGCTATATTTAAGGTGGGGTGTATCAAATCGGTTAATTTGCTGATGATTGAAAAAACATTGAGAATGTGATGCACCCTACTTTTTATCTAGACATTCCAGATAGCCAAATAAGCATCATTTCCACCCAGAGGATTGGGATTAATAGCGCCGGGAGTTGTCGCTACTGCGGGTCGAGTAATGGTTGAGAAAATCGCCGCTTTACCATTACGAACTGCAAACCCATTTATTTCTCCTTTTGAACCATCTGTATCACCACTTTGAGTGAAAGGAGTCCAGAATTTTCGGACGGTATAATCGGGTGTTAATCCGATGACTGCAATTTCATCAGAGGTGTAGTTTCCAACCGTTTGACCGTTAATTTGTTGGGTGTCTCGGTTTTGGAGTCGAGCGGCGGAGGAAGCACCAATATAAACATTTCCAAATTCATCTGCGGTGATAGAATTGGGATTAAAACTATTGGGTTTGTTTTGACTGTTCGAGGTTAAGATAAATTGACCCCGTTCGATGCTACCATCACTCGGATTAATCTTAGCATGGAACGTGAATGAACCGGAACCTGCACCCGCAAAGCTGTTGTATTTATCGACCTGAACTCTTGTAGCTAAGGGTTGGGTAATAGCTTCACCATCCCGTTGAAATACGTTGTTTCCGCCGTCTGTTTTACCCAAGAAATAAAGTCCGCCATTTTGTCCGAAAGTAATCTGGATTCCGCGTGTATCCGCACCTAAATTTTGTCCGGTTACTTGTGCTGCACTGTAATCCCAAGTGTTCCAAATTTGGTTGAGATTGGTATCAAAGGCGCGAATAAATGGCGTTTGTAAGGTTGAAGTTACCTGGTTGAATCCCGTTACATAAACTTGATTTGTGGTGGGATTAATCGCAATATCCGCCGGACGAATATCAGTTCCAGTTAGGGTTGTGGTTGCCAATTGGCTTCCGGCTGGACTCCACAATGTAACCCTATCATTACTATTAGTAAGTGTGGCAATTGTGCCATTATTTGCAATTGCAACTCGGTCAAATGTTCCGGCTTGTGACCACAAAACGGTTCCGGCATTTGGGTTATAAACTTTAATTCCAAAACTGCCAACTGCAACAATTTCACCGCTATCGCGATCAACATCCATATCATTAACTTGACCGCCTAAAACTGTTGTTGAAAGGGGTGCTGTATTTGCATCAGTTAGACGACGAATTTGACCCGCACCATTGAAGTTTCCCGCGACAATAATGGCTTGGTCAGTTGGGGAAATTTCAACGGCTTTTGCAACATCATCATTCGCAGTTCCCAAGTAAGTTGCACCGGTGAGTTGCAGGTTGCTGGTTCGGTCGTTATCAACAATTTGCAATGTGGCTGTGTTTTGAGTTCCCAACGTTGCACCGCCTGTTGGTGTTGCCAACGCCAAATTTATGCTTTCTGTGGGTTCAAATGTGGTATCATTAATGATGGGAATTGTCACGATTTGAGGTGTACTATCCCCATCGGCAAAATTAACAGTTATCGGTGCATTGGTGTAATCTCCCGGTGAAGTTGCGGTTCCGTTTGTTTGAGTTAAATTAATACTAACGGCGCCCAGACTTCCCCCAGTTCGGGTAACGGTAATTTCTGTTATTGGTGTGCCATCTTCATTGACGCTAAATGTAGCCGCACTAAAGTTAATGCTTCCCGGCATCAACACATCGTTATCGACAATATTAACGGTAGAAGTTGCCATTCCTAATATTGCATCTCCCGTTGCATTCGTGAGGTTTAAATTGAAGAATTCGTTGCCTTCAACTGCGGTATCTTCTAAAATAGGAATGGTAAAAGATTTGCTGGTTTCCCCGTCAGCAAAAGTCAGGGTTCCTGATGTAGCAGTGTAGTCAATTCCCGCTAAAGCTGTGTTATTTTCGGTAGCATAATCAACGGTGACGATTCCATCAGTTCCCTCGATTCTGTTAACAGTAATTGTGGCATTTGTTGCATTTTCATCTACATTGATACTGGCGACAGAAAACTCTAATTTACCTGGAACAGGAGTCGGTGTTGGCGTCGGTTGGGGAACAGGTTCGGGAACAGGAGTCGGTGTTGGCGTCGGTTGGGGAACAGGTTCGGGAACAGGAGTCGGTGTTGGCGTCGGTTCCCCAACAGGAGTAGGCGTCGGTTCAACCACAGGAGTTGGCGTCGGTTCAACCACAGGAGTAGGAGTTGGCGTCGGTTCCCCAACCGGAGTCGGTGTTGGCGTCGGTTCCCCAACAGGAGTAGGCGTCGGTTCAACCACAGGAGTCGGTGTCGGTTCAACCACAGGAGTTGGTGTTGGCGTTGGTTCAACCACAGGAGTCGGTGTCGGTTCAACCACAGGAGTTGGCGTCGGTTCAACCACAGGAGTTGGCGTCGGTTCAACCACAGGAGTTGGCGTCGGTTCCCCAACAGGAGTAGGCGTCGGTTCAACCACAGGAGTCGGTGTCGGTTCCCCAACCGGAGTCGGTGTCGGTTCAACCACAGGAGTTGGTGTTGGCGTTGGTTCAACCACAGGAGTCGGTGTCGGTTCAACCACAGGAGTTGGCGTCGGTTCAACCACAGGAGTCGGCGTCGGTTCCCCAACCGGAGTTGGTGTCGGTTCAACCACAGGTGTTGGCGTCGGTTCCCCAACAGGAGTAGGAGTTGGTGTCGGTTCAACCACAGGAGTTGGCGTCGGTTCAACCACAGGAGTCGGCGTCGGTTCCCCAACCGGAGTTGGTGTCGGTTCAACCACAGGTGTTGGCGTCGGTTCCCCAACAGGAGTAGGAGTTGGTGTCGGTTCAACCACAGGAGTTGGCGTCGGTTCAACCACAGGAGTCGGCGTCGGTTCCCCAACCGGAGTTGGTGTCGGTTCAACCACAGGAGTAGGAGTTGGCGTCGGTTCCCCAACCGGAGTTGGTGTTGGCGTTGGTTCAACCACAGGAGTCGGTGTCGGTTCAACCACAGGAGTCGGTGTCGGTTCAACCACAGGAGTTGGTGTTGGCGTCGGTTCCCCAACAGGAGTTGGCGTCGGTTCCCCAACAGGAGTTGGTGTTGGCGTCGGTGTCGGTTCCCCAACAGGAGTTGGCGTCGGTGTCGGTGTCGGTTCATTATCTGAATCTGGTAATGTAAAATCATCAGAATTCAGAGTGTTACTATTAACATTTTTGAGAATTGCCAAGAATTCATTTGTATTTTTATTTTGAATGATAGTATCACTGGCAAACTCATCCGTACCTTGATAGATATTCAAATCATCAAAGCTGAGGAGATTGAGTAACCCAATTGCATCTTGTTCGGGGTTAAAGTCGTTAATAATATCGGCTTCTGTGAGTAAAAATCCTCCGGTTCCTTCACCAATATAAAACGTATCGTTCCCGTCTCCACCGGTAATGGTATCCGCTCCGCGATCGCCAAGTAATGTGTCATTTCCTAAGTCACCAAAAAGCAGATCGTTCCCGGCTCCTCCCGCAACCAGATCCGCTTCTTTTCCCCCATAAATAATATCATCACCCTGATTTCCAAGTACCTCATCCTCACCGCGATCGCCAAATAGAGTATCATTTCCAATGTCACCAAACAGGATATCATTATTTTGACCACCTGTTAATGTATCATCGCCTTTTCCGGCATAAAGGGTATCATTTCCCAGATTTCCCAGTAAGAAATCATTATCTTGATTTCCCCCTAAAATATCATCTCCAGTCAAGCCTAAAACGGTATCGTTTCCGGCTAAACTAAATATTGTATCGTTTGCTTCTGTGCCTAAAATACTATCTGCTGCTTCACTGGGAACGAAAGAATTTAGATTCAAAATTAAATCGGTGTGATCGGAAGAAGGAATATTAACGGTATTGAAAGTTTGTAAATCATTATTTGCAGGAAAACTCTCAAGGCTGTTGATAGCTACAGCCTCAGTATCATAGTTACTGATAATCATATTGAGTTGTCTCCCAAAAGAAAAAAGATTTTTGTTTCTAATTTGTTCTTCTGGAATTCGTCAATTTATCCGGAGTTTTTACATTAAAAAAATATCATTTAAACTAAAAAATTTGATATGAATACTTACATAAAAACCGAATAAAAAACTACAGAAATTTATAATTTTCCGTAAAAATAACGAGAAGCAGATGTGATTTAAAATACTAAGAACAAAATATCTTTTCCTCAGAGCAATTTTGAAGGGTGATGAGTGGTTTTACTCTCCAGTTTTTTCAAGAAGTGACGGTTCGGGAAAAATCCGGTTTCTGAAGACAACTTTACTGCACTTCCGAGGAATAGTGCTTTCCTTGCGATCCGCTTTGTTTTAAAATAGATTTAGCTCAAGAATAATCGGATAAAAATGACAATTTTAGGTGTTAATCAACCGGAACCCGACGAAAACAGTTGGCAATATCAGTTAGATCGATTTGTTGAAAATAATCAGCAGGAGTTAGCAGCGTTGGCTTGGGGATTTTATCAAGAACAAGGTCATAAAAATATTACATTGGGAATTGATTTCATCCCGACGCCTCATTTTATTTCTTGTTCGCGAGAAGCACTGGAAAAATTAAATAAAAGTGTGAATAATAAGCTGCAAGAAATTTTAGGATTGGTGGATGGCTATCAACCCGAACAAGAGGTTTTAATGATTGGCTTGGCGAATAATGGTGTTAAACTAATTTATTTTGAACCGGAACTCAATCCCCCAGAATGTTTTGAAAAACTGGGTCAAAATATTAATAGTTTGTTAGAGCAACTGGAAACAAAAATAACTGCACAGATTCAAAAATAATTGGAATGAATTAGTTTAATTCCCAGTCCAAACAGAGGGAATCAATCGGCCCATTTGGATGAACAGCACAGTTAATTCCATCCCGACCATGATAGTATAAACAAACTTGGCAAGGTCGGGTTTGATCGAGTTTTTGCTGTAAATTTTGCCATTTATTTTCAGTAATGGCTAATGTTCGACCCGCTAATAAATGATCCGGGTCAATTTCTAATGCTTGCTGAAGGGCGTTTAAAGCACTTTTGTACAGCTTGATCATTTGATGACTTGATGTTTGCCAAGCTGAATTTCGACTTTCGTAGAATTTAATTAATTTTAGAGTTAAAATACCATAGCGAAACCAAGCATCAGCCGAGACATTTTTAGGGGAATGTTTAACCTCTAACAAAACTCGTTTAATGGTTTGTAAAAGTTCTGGAGTTTGCCAGGGTTTACTGACATAAGCTTCCGCGTGTTTAATCCCTTCATAAATTGCAATTTGTTGTTCTTTTCCAGTGATAAAAACAACCGGAATATTCTGAGTTTCCGGGTTCGCTTTAATTAAACGACAAATTCGATAGCCATCAATGCGAGGAATAACAACATCTAGCAACACTAAATCCGGACAAGTTGCTTGCAGTTTATTTAAAGCATCAATCCCATCAGAAGCTTGAATGACATTTATACCATTCCAAGCTAAGTTATAGGAAATACATTCTCGCTGACTGTGGGAATCTTCCACAATTAAAACGGTATTCATGGGGTCAAGAACAGGATGAGGACAGGCACAAATCATCAACTCTTGTGATTAGTTTACCCCGTTTTACCCTAATTGTTGTCACCATTGGTACAAATTTTACTTAAAACCTCACACAGAAGGACAATCTAAGTTGATGATCGAAAGTTTAAAATATGCTGTGAAGTGACTTGAGGCTGTTCTAAATGGGGGACATGACCGCAGTTTTTAATCCAAATGAGTTGAGAGTTCGGTATTGCTTTCTGAAATTTTTCGGCATCTGCTGTGCCTAAAATCCGATCATTTTCTCCCCATAAAATCAAAGTTTGCTGCTGAATTTTACTTAGCATTTTCTTAAACGATCCATATCCTCCGCTTTTCGTAAAACTAATTAAAGCCCGATTCCAAAAGGGCATTTCTAAATGCAATGCCGCACAAATTTGAGCATCCCGAGAGGCAAAAGTTTTATCAAAATAAGCGGTTTCACTAATTCCTTGTCTAACTTTAGGATTGCGTAAAAATTCGGCCGCTAAAGAATCAAAAGGAGGAAAGATAAACTTCCCAAAAATGGGGCCGGCACTCATTCCGGCGCTGCCAATTAAAACTAAGGATTGAACGGCTTCGGGATGATTTAAAGTAAAATTAATAGCAGCAGCACCGCCCATTGAAGTCCCCACTAATATCACTGGTTGCTGAATTAAACTTCGCCAAAAACCGTATAAATGAGTGCCAATTGCACGGGGACTAATTTTGACATTAATATCTCGTTCTGTAAACCCAAACCCCAATAAATCCACCGCCCAAGTTTCATTTTCTGCGGCCAATCGAGGTAATAATCGTCTAAATTCTAACACGGAACTATCGAACCCATGCAAAAGTAAAATTGGTGTTCCGCCCCGCCCTTGATGAACATAACTGGTGAGAATGGGTTCCTTTCTCAAAGGCGTAGAAATGGCTTGAGATTCAATTTGCTTGGCGAGGTTAATCGAAGTCGATTCAGTGAGTTTTTGAACTTGGGCGGGAATAAAACTAGGAAACATGAGCAAGTTGATAAGAATAAATTAGCTGTTAGCTGTAATAAATAGGCTAACCTTTGATACCTGTGACTAGAGCTATAATACCAAATGCTAGGATAATTATACCAGAAACTTGGTTAACCGCTTGAAGAATGCGATCGCTAAATTTTTCTCGAAATAGACTCACCCCACTCGCCAACAACAACCACCAAGATGCCGAACCGAGAAATACACCCAAAACTAAAATCACAGCATCAAAATAATGATTTGCTGTTGCCAGTCCCAACCCGGCAAAGATGGCTAAAAAAGATAAAATCGTCATGGGATTCGTGATGGTCAAGAAAAAAGTTGACGCAAAAACCCCAAAATTTTCTGTTGATTTTGCCGCTTCTTTGGCGGGTTTTTCTAAAAAAGTTTTCAGACCCAAATAACCGAGAAATAATCCGCCAATGATTTTAAACCAAATTTGTTGGGCGACTAAAAAATTAGAAATAAAACTGAGTCCAAATCCCGCAATACAACCATACATCGCATCCGCAGTTGCCGCCCCCAAACCCGAGACAAAACCTGTCATTTTTCCGTAGGTTAAAGAACGACGAATACATAAAACTCCAATCGGCCCAACGGGGGCGGCAATGGAGAAACCGACTAACAAACCTTTGAAGAAAAAACTCATTTCCATAAGTTTATTCAACCTCACTTTCAAACGGGGGTAAGGGAATCACACAACTTTCTTTAGCCGTCGATAAAACGACCGTTGTGCGAGTTTTTAAAATGCCAGAAATCCCTTTAATTTCTTCACTTACAATTCGTTCTAAATGGCGAGTATTCTGACAGCGAACCTTCAATAAATAGTCATCGTCTCCGGTAATATGATGACATTCCATCACTTCGGACATTTCCTGAATGCGTTGCAAAAAAGCGCCGCGATCTTGCGGTTGTTGCAGGGTGACAGCAATAAAAGCGGTGAGTTCACAACCGACGGCTTCCGGGTTTATACGGGCGTTGTAGCCTTGAATGACGCCTTTTTCCTCTAAGCGTTTGACTCGTTCTGCGGTTGCCGGCGCCGACAACCCCAACAGCGTGGCCAGTTCAGACCAGGTGATCCGACCTTGGGCCATCAGATGCCGAATAACCTTATAATCTATTGCATCCAAAGTATATAGCCTTGTTTTATTAGGTTTAAAGTGAGTATAACATATAAAAACAAGTTAATTCTCTCGACCTCACCCCCAGCCCCTCTCCTACAAGGAGAGGGGAGTAATAGCTTGAGAGCAGATTGATTACTTTTTTTAATTAATTTTTAACCATTTGAACAGGTACAGCCCAAAAACCCGGTTTCGCGGTTAGTTACCGGGTTTTTAATTCCCACTTTTTTTAATTAACGTTTAACCACTTGTCTAACTTGTTCGCCGCTCAAATCTTCAATTAAACTCAGGTTAAAAGGTTGACTATCAATTTGATTCACATAAGTCTGAGAAAGATAGGGAGAATACTCAAAACTATTGTTGAGATAAGTCTCAAAAAAACTCAAGCTTAAGAGTTTCAAATAAGGATAGGCAAGGTTGGGGTCGGGGCCGATTAATTGGGGTGGAACTGTTAACCGTCCGCCACTTTCTTGTAAGAAAGAAAAATGGGTTCCGGGTTCGAGTAAAACCAAATGTTTTCTAGAAGTATTTAACCAAGTATAGGGTTGAATTTGTTCTGTAACTGCGGGAGTCACATAATCTTTTGTCCCCCCAATAATCATTGTAGGAATGCCAATTTTACTCATTCCTTCCTCTCCAAAAATCAAACTGGTGAGAGGATTAATCGCAATTACGGCTTTAATTCGCGGGTCTTCAAAATTTTGCTGCTGTGATGCGACTTCCAAAGAACGACATTGAAGCAATGTAGAAATATTTAAGGTAATTCGTCGATCTTCCGACTTTTCACACCCCTCAATTAACTGCTCAGGATTCAGTTCAGCCCCCGCAACAGCCAGCGCCGTATACCCTCCAAAAGACTGACCTAAAATCCCCACATTATTAAAATCAATTCGCCGTTTCCAAACCGGATTCGGTTGATATTTTGCTTCTAATTCATTGAGTAAATAAGTAATATCTAAAGGTCGATTGGCAAACACAGAGGGATTGGGAGGACGTTCAAAGCCATCAAAAAATCTGGCGAATTTGTTAGCGCTTGTTTCAATATGTTCGGGAACTGCAACCGCAAAACCATGAGAGGCTAAATGTTCAGCAATATAACTAAAGGTTTGAGGATCGGAACCCAAACCATGAGAAATAACGATTAAAGGAACAGGCTTTTTAAGCTGAGGTAAATAAACTCGCAATGGAGAAGGGCGATCGCGATTGGGATTGCGAAAGGTAAATTCTTCTTCTGTCCAGCGAATTGAACCTTTTTTTCTGGGATCGGGGAGATTAAACGTATAGTTTTCGTTAATTTGTGCCTGTTGTGCTTGCTGTTCAATTGATTCGATAACTAACTGATTTTCTACCAAAATTTGAAGAACATCTTCCAAAAGTTCCAAACTAAAATTTAAATCAACTCGAATACTTTCCCCCGGAAATTCTTCTAAAAGCCGCAAAATGGTTAACCCTTCAGGATGAGCAGAAGCTTGACCAATTGCTATTCTTAATGCGGCATAACCGTTTTCATTTTTATCTGTTTTTAAGACTTTTCCCACCCGAGTCAAAATTATTCTTCCCGTCGGTGTATCCAAAAACTGTCCCACACTCCAAGGACTGGCTTCTAAAGGCGTTTGTAAAATTTTTCTGAGCTTATCGCCATCTTTTAATTTGAGCAATGTTCCGTACAGTGCTAAGACCGGGGTGACTTCACCTTGTTTGACAAACTGTTGAATTTCATTAATAGAAACGTAAGATTCCGCAGGGCCGTAAGAAATCGTAATTTGTTCGGCGCCGAAAGCGGGGATCGCGGTTAAAACGCCAGAAACAACCCCCAGACTCAGGGCAAGTAAACGATAATTTAGACGAGATAACTTCTCCAGACTGTTAAAGAATTTTTGGTGTTGTCTTGGATGCGATCGCGAGTTCGGTGACGGTATCCGGGTCAGCATGATGATATTCTCCCAAACAAAAAGACTGATATCAGAAAGAGGATAGTGAGATTGGCTTCGGATATTGAGAATATTTTGAAGCCTAAAAAGTTTTTTCTTTGGTCTTCACTCATTTGCCGGAAATTTTGCATTTTTGACCTGCAATTTTCCTTTCCTCTTTCTGTCTATCTGTCCCGTCACCCTATCTTTAAGACTCGATACTCCGCTCAAGTTGTACAAACGGAATCAACCATTTGATATCGTAGGGTTGCAACGTAATTACCAGTTTATCCTCCGTTGTCGTCCACCCCCGTTGACCGACGAGATCGTACCACTGGGTTTCTGCAACTTCGAGTTCCGATAACGGAATTTCGACTTGACAAATTTTATTGGCAACATTGGTTAAGGTGAGGATATATTCATCCTGTTTTGGAGAGGTTCGCAACACCGCAAAAACTTCGGGAGCAACAATTAAAATCTTCTGTTCTCCATTGGGATGAAAAGCCGTATAACGCACCCGAATATCGAGTAAATGTCCTAAGCTTTGAAGAATGAGAGAAAGCTTAGATTTGCGATCGTGTAAGTCTTCAATTAAGCCGTTTATATCAATGACTCGGCGATTAATATCTCGTTTGGATTTGGTTCGCAACACCGCATCAATATCATTGCGAGTTCCAATTAAACCATGAAAATAAATCCCCGGTACCCCTCGCAATACCAGCGCAATACTGCGAGAAGCGATAAAACGTTTCACTTGAAAAACAATATCTTCTCCACTATTATCGAGGTTGAGAGCGCTAAACCAAGTCGTATTAATTTCGTAGGGTTCTTCTCCCTGTTCTCCGGTTTTGTAGGAAACAAACGCCCCGTGTTCTCTGGCATTTTGGATAATAAAGTCAACTTCTTCTTTGGGTAAAATACTCTTGACTCCCATCAATCCGACGCCATCGTGGGTATCGAGCATATTTAGAAAAGTTGTCATTGGCGACAAATATTTAAGTTCTTTTGCCCAATTCGATAAAGCGGTTGCATCTTCTCGATAAAAGGTGTAAAGAACTAAGGGCGGTAAGGCAAAGTTATAAACCATTTGTGCTTCATCATAACCATTTCCAAAATAGGAAACATTTTGTTCGTGAGGCACGTTGGTTTCGGTAATTAATCCCACAGTGGGGGCGACGGCTTTAACAATATCCCGAAAGAGTTTAATAACTTGGTGAGTTTGTTCTAAATTCGCGCAGGGGGTTCCGGGTTCTTCCCAGAGATAAGTCACCGCATCTAAACGAACTAAATTGGCGCCCCGTCGGATATAAAGCAGCAGGGTTTCTATCACGCCTAACAGAACTTTAGGATTTTTATAATTGAGGTCAATTTGGTCGGGTGAAAAGGTTGTCCAAACCCAAATCGGGCCGTTTATGGATTGGAATTTGGTTAAAATATCGGAGGTGCGAGGGCGAACGATCATCCGCCTTTCTTCGGGTGTAAGTTCATCGGGAGAAAGATATGTGGTAAAGTAATCTTTATAGTCCGGGTTGCCATTTAACATTCGTTGAAATAAAGGACTTTTGGAGGAAACGTGGTTAAAAACTCCATCAAACATCAGTTGATAATAGTTTCCCATTTCCTCAATATCTTTCCACGATCCTAAATTGGGATCGACGCTATCAAAATCAATCACAGAAAAACCGCGATCTGAAGAATAGGGAAAGAAAGGTAGAATATGCAGGGTGTTGATACTTAAACCCAAATAATGATTTAAAAAATGTGCTAAAGTTGAAAGCGGAGATTGTCCATCTCCCTTCAATAAATCCCCGTAAGTAATTAAGATTAAATCCCATTCTGTAAAGCGATTATTGGGGTCAAAATCTTTTTCGGCTTCGATCAGTTCGGGGGGTTTGTGGGCGTAATGAACTTTCAGAATTCTTTCCAATTCCGGCATAAATTGTTTGGCTTGTTCCTCACCATAAAGAAAACAAAACCGCTCGAACATTTGTTGATATAATTCCGGTGAAATTTCTAACGGAGGTCTGGTGTAGTCCGGGGCGTCGTCGTAGGGAATTCGGACTCTCCGCATTGATTTTTGAAGCTGCTGACTGTTAAGATTCGTTCCTGATGTAATGTGATCCATAGCTTTTGTTTGAATTGTTGCACCTCTCGCTTGAAGATTATAGCGATTTCTGGGCGGATCGGCACGAAAATAAAAGATTGAATTAATCCGGCGCTTTTATTCTCCTCAATTCTAATAAAATCCGGGCGTTTAATTTAACTGATAATTTAATATTTTAGGTGAGAAAAATCAGTAAAAGAGCAGAGAGAAACAAAATTAAAATAGTGACGGGGAATCGGTATCTGGTGTCAAAACGGACAACGATCAGTCTCAACATTAGAACACCCAGAAGTCGAGCAGATTGAAGGTAGAATCAATGATTTTGCGATCGCGAAAGGCTCGAAACCGTCTGAGGTATGCTCCGATGAAAACCGGCTTTTAATTGAAAGTTAACTGGACTCCTCAGTAAATTTACGGAGTGGTCCGGATGTTCGCCCTGATTATACCGAGTCTTGTAGGTGTTGAGCATAATCTTTTAACTTGTTGGCAAACTCATCGCTGTTGAGGAGTTGGGTCAGTTCACTGGCGGCTTTTTGGACACGCTGAATATATTCCAACTTTTTCTCCTCAGACCAACAATTATTGTACCGACTCAACAATTCGGCTGAAACCAAAATCGTGGTCAAAGGGGTACGCAGTTCGTGGTTAACAACGCTGATGAAAGATTGATGACGATTTGGACTAAGTTGAGAAGTATTCATGGTTAAGCCGATCCATTTTAATCAAGAGTCTATACTGCTCCATCATAAGCTGAAACCCAATTAACTTCATCCGAGAAAATACGGAATAAATCAAGTAAATTTTAAAAACGTTTCCCCCAGAGACTAGCGTTGTCAACTCCGGGGATCGAGAGCATCTCGCAGTCCATCACCGAGTAAATTAAAGGCCAGTACCGTCAAAATAATCAGGAGAGCGGGAGGTAAAACGAGCCAGGGTTGTAATACTAAAATTGAAGCATTTGTGGCCGATGAAAGTAAATTTCCCCAAGAGGTATCGGGTTCTTGAATGCCCAAGCCAATCAAACTTAAAACCGACTCGGAGACAATAAATCCGGGAATGGCTAACGTGGCCGAAATAATCACGTAAGTGGCCGTTTGGGGCAGAATATGACGCCAAATAATATAGAAGGGATTGCCACCCATTGCCCGAGTTGCTTGTACAAATTGTTGTTCTTTAATGGACAGAACTTGTCCGCGAATAACCCGTGCCAAACCCGCCCAACTAATAAAAGAAATAATCACAACAATTAAAAGATAGCGTTGGGCGCTATTAATTTCGGGGGGCAATACGGCCGCCAAAGCCACTAACAAATAAATTCCGGGAATGGTCATTAACACTTCCACAACCCGCATAATCAGAGTATCAATCCAACCGCCAAAGTAACCCGAAATTCCGCCAAAAATCATCCCAATGGGGAAATAAATCGCAATCCCCACAAAACCAATACTCAAACTAACTTGACTGCCAAAAATCAAACGGCTAAACTGATCGCGGGCCAGTTCATCGGTGCCGAGCAGATGAATTTTACACTCTCCAATTGCCCCAAATAAATGCCGATTTCCGGGAATAATTCCCCAAAGTTTATAGGGCGTTCCTTTAACAAATAACCGCACCGGACAAGGATTATCTAAATCTACTTTTAACTGACGTTCTCCGGTTTCAATTTCCACAGGTCCCTGAGTGGTCGGATAAACGTGCGGCCCAATCAATTCTCCCTGTTGATTTTGCCAATAAATCGCTGTCGGCGGGAGTAACGCCCCATCCAGTGTTGTTTCTGAGGCGCTGTAGGGGGCGACAAAATTTGCAAAAATTGCACCGAGATAAAATACAATTAAGATAATTGCGCCGAGTCGAGCTAAGGGATTTTTCTTGAGCCGATGCCACCATTTCATAGGGATTTTATTTGACTTTGCGAGTAGGTTTGACAATAATTATGGCGCTACGCCCGGGCAACCGACAACCGGTCAGCAAGCCATAATAGGAGAAAAGGCGGATTGAGGTTTGGGTTTGAGAAATTGCTCGGTCTTTTCAATTTTTACTCACCTCTATGCGTACCGCTATTTGAGCGACAAGTTCTTTAATTATTGACCGTGACAGGGGATTGATCTTCTGTTTCCCGACTGTTATTATTTTCGCCGTCAGCTTCCTCTAAAGGATTGGTAAAAAATGAACCCGTCTGGGGAGGTGAATCCGGATCGAGAATCACTTCAAAAATACTTTTAACCACACCGGTTAAGGGAATTGCCAAAATGACACCCAATAAACCGCCAATTTTTCCCCCAAGCAGGAGAGCGGTGAAAATAATTACGGGGCTAAGTCCGGTAATATTTCCCATAATTCGAGGGGTAACAATATTGTCTTTTATTTGCTGAAAAGTCACCGAAACCGCGAGAACTTCTAACGCTAACCACCAGTCAATAAAAGCAACAATAATCGTCACAGTTCCGATTCCCAAAGTCGCCCCCACAAACGGGATAATTTCCATCAAGCCGATAAACACGGCAAATAACAGAAAAAAGGGAACTTTTAGCAGGAAAAAAGATAGGGTTAAACTCACCGCCATAAACAATCCCAGGAGAAACTGACCGACGACAAATCCCTGAAGATTTCGGGCGAGAGATTCGGTAAAAATGTAGCGAACTTTCGGCGATAAAAAACTGGTAATTCCATCCCAGAGGCGCTCGCCATCCAGCAACATATAAAAGGCGATTACCAAAATGAGAATTAAATCAATAAACCAGTTAAATGTTCCCAAAACTAAACCCAAACTGGTGGCGGCGATCGCCTGGGCTTTTCCTTGCAAATTCACGAGCAGTTTTTGTTGCAAAATCCCCACATCAACGGGTAAATTTCGCTCTATACCCCAAGCTTGAAATTCGGCTAACTGTTGTTTTCCCGACTCAATTAATTCGGGCAATCTCGCAATCAGTTGTCGCCCTTGGGTAATCACCGGAGGAACAACGGTTAAAGCGATAACAATCGCCACCAAAGCCGCAAATAAATAAACCAATCCTGCGGCCAAACCTCGGGGAATAAATCGTTGTAATTTTGCCACCGCATAATTGAGAATAAAAGCAATTAATCCGGCAGTCACCAAAATACTAATCAGTTCGCCGATATACTCAAAAGCGCTGATGGTTAACCCACTGGCCACTAAAACCAGCACCCAGGTAATTAAAAAACCTTGAACAGGGGAAAAAATTCTGTTCATCATCCGATTTTGTTAAGTTTTCAGGTTGGAGAAGTGTTCAGATTCAAACTTTTGAAGTTTAAGTTACTTCTTTAGCGATGTCGTCATGTTCGACCACAAACACATTAGAATAGAGGTTGGCAATAATCTGCTTCCCGTGCTGTGTCAGAGCCAGATAACGCAAAGCATCTTTAATATAAGGGTAAACGCCATTCCAGTAAAATTTGTGATAATTTTTCCGTAAATCTCCCGGAGTTTTATAGCCAACTTTTTCGTTAAAGCCAGTTTCTTCAAATTCATAGAATAAAGCGCTAATCTTTTTGAGATAGCGGGGATCGCTGAGTTGACCAATTAAATCTGCTCCCCGCACCAAACCCGGATAATTCATGGTATCTTGGTGATCGGATTCTTTCGGTACCGGAAAGCGAGTCAGTTCGATATTACGCTTGATCAGTTCTGCATCAATCAGCTTGTGACCTCCAAAACGTTCGTCGATAAAGAGCTTGGCTCGATCAACATGATAGGGTGTTAAACTCGCATCGGTGCATCCGTCGGGCAGATTAACCATATCGCCATTGTGTCCGGTGGCATAGGCTCCTTCTCGATCTTGGCGACAAACTCCCTTAACATAACCAATATCGTGACAAACGAGGGAAATCAAAAAATGCAGCCAGTCTTCACAGGAAACGCCCCCTTCTCGGATATGTCTACCCCGTAGAATTTCCTGGCCCACCAGAGTCACGAGGATGGTATGTTCGACATCATGGTACAAAGCGTCACTATTGGCAATATTTTCTAAAGCCATGTTACCCGCCCAACCCACGATGTCTTCGTAGTCGGATTTATAGCCCCCGTAGGTGCGACGGTAGCCCTCTCGAATTTGCTGAACGAAAGTATCAATCAATAATTCGGTTGCGTTGAAAAACATACGAGGTCTTGACTTTTTTCAGTCGGTTGTTTATAGATGATAAGAATTGATCAGCCTATTACAGCCTATCAAAACCATTTCGGGAAACACATTTCGCGCTTGGAATATTTACCCTTATAAAGGGTCAACTGTGAACCGTCAACTGTTATTATCCCTACTTCGGGCCTATCTCCTCTAGAATTACACCCCTATTGAGTGAGTCGGTTCCTCGCCCCGATGGTCAATCAACGGATTCGGAATTTGTCCTGAATCGATGCCTATGCGATCGCACAGATCACTATTTATAAATTAGATGATAGAGGAAACCCTAAAAATCGTTTTGATGGAAAATCCTTCTCGCCGATCGCCTGTTGTTCGAGTTCTTTCCATCAAACTTTATACAACTTAACATAAAATTAATCTGATCTCGATGGGACTTCAATGAATTGAAACCCGCGATAGGTATAAGTTCCAGTAAAAATAATCCCCGCGTTCGGTTGGGTCTAGAACACGCTACAATTAGCAATATTAAGAAAAATCCATAATGTTGTAAATATATCTACACAAATAGAAAACCCTAACCAGGAGGCAGTCTGAGTGACCTATAAAGAAATCGTGTCTAAGTTTAACGATCGATATCCGCGCCGGAAAAAATCATCCAAAGTCGAAGATGAGGAGTTGCCAGAGAACGAACCGAATCGCGATCGCCCACTCGAACCCCCCGACAGTGAAAGCGCGATCGAACCGGTTCCGACTCTCCAAAGCGAAACCGAGTTTTTAGAGGATACCGAACTCGACGACGGGGAAGAAGACACCCCCTCCGATCCGGGTTCGGATAGATGGCGAGGGATGATTTCCGGTTTGGGACTGGGTATTCTGGGGACAATAGCAGTCATGCACTTCTATGTCAACCCCAAAACTCAAGCCTCCGCACCCACCAACACCCAACCTGCCGTAGAAGCCGCAGCGACTCCCGCTTCGGTGCAGACGGTGACGGCCGCATCGGTGGAGTTAGCGACCGTTGAGCGCCGGTTAGACGCGACCGGAACCGTAGAAGCTTACGATCTCTTACCCGTGCTTCCCGAAGTTAGCGGACTGCAAATTAAACGGGTAACGGCCGACCAAGGCGATCTCGTCGAAAAGGGTCAACTGTTGGCTATTTTAGATGATTCCATGCTGCGATCGCAAATGGCCCAAGCCGAAGCGGGGTTGGCCAGGGCGCAAGCGAACCTCAGCAAACTGCAAACCGGGAACCGTCCCGAACAAATTGCCGCAGCCCAGGCCAAGTTAGATCGGGCCTTGGCAAATTTGGCCCAACTCGAAGCCGGAACCCGTCCCGAAGAAATTGCCGTCGCTCAAGCTAAACTCAATGAAGCCGAAGCAAGGTTAGCCGATGCGCGTGAGGGGAGTTTGGACGATGAAATTGCCCAAGCGGTCGCCAGACTCGCCGCCAACAAAGCCGATCTGCAATTGGCCAGCGAACGGGTGAGCCGCTATCAGGCGCTCAAAGATCAGGGGGCGGTTTCCGAAGATAGTTTAGAGGAATATTTGCAAAATGAACGCCGACTCAGCGCTTTAGTCGATGAAGCCCAAAGGCGCATTGAACAGCTAAAACAAGGTCAGCGAAGTCAGGTGGAACGCTTGGAGGCGACCGTTGAAATGGAACGTCAAGCCCTGCGACAATTGCAAAATGGCGCCCGCACCGAAGAAATAGCGATGGCCCAGGCCGAAGTTGCCGAAGCTCGCAGTAATTTCGATGAGTTAACCAATGGAACTCGCCCGGAAGACATTGCGGTGGCGCAAGCCGAAGTCAGCGAAGCCCAGGCGCAAGTTCGCTACTACGAAACCCAGTTAGAAGATACCAATGTTCGCGCCCCCGCAACCGGTGTAATTGCTAACCGAGTCGCCCGCGTGGGAGACGTCACCAACGGCACCGAAGAACTGTTTACCATTATCGCCGAAAATCAGTTAGAACTGCACGCCAAAGTTCCCGAAACTCAACTTTCTCAAGTGAAATTGGGAGCAACAGTTACCATTACTTCCGATGCCGATCCCAAGTTAAAAGTACAGGGAACCGTGCGAGAAATTGCGCCGTTAATTGATCCTGAAAGTCGCAAAGCAACGGTTAAAATTAATCTTCCCCCGCTCGGTGCTATTTCGGGTTCTTTTTTGCGTCCGGGAATGTTTTTAAGAGCGGCAATTGCTACCAGCAGCACCCAAGGTTTAAAAATTCCGGCGAAAGCTGTTGTTCCCCAAGCCGATGGCAGTTCAATTGTCTATCGATTAACCGAGAATGACCGGGTGGAAGCGACTCCGATTCAAGTGGGTGAAATTCGCGGCTTTGGCGGAGATTTGAATCAGGCTAAAGTCGAAATTAAAAGCGGTTTAAATCTTGGCGATCGCGTGGTGGTTTCCGGCGCCGCTTATCTCAAAGATGGCGATTTTGTTAATGTAGTTGGTTCGGAATTAACTCGCTTTTAGACTCTATTTTTTCGGATGTAAAAATGTCTCAATTTAGCTTGTCCGCTTGGTCAATAAAAAGACCCGTACCCACTTTAGTTTTATTTTTAATTTTAACCGTAGTGGGGTTAATGTCTTTTCCACAGTTGGGAATTGATGACACTCCTAATATTGATATTCCCGCAGTTACAATTACCGTCACTCAACCCGGCGCCGGTCCGACCGAATTAGAAACTCAAGTCACCAAAAAAGTCGAAGATTCGGTGGCGGGTTTGGGAAATATTGACCGTTTAACCTCGACGGTTCAAGATGGAGTTTCCACAACCAGCGTTAGTTTTATTTTAGGAACAGATAGCGATCGCGCCACCAATGATGTTAGAAATGCGATCGCCCAAATTCGTCAAGATTTACCCCAAGATATTAACGATCCGGTTGTCCAACGGTTGCGGTTTGCGGGGGGAATTGTAATGACTTATGCGATAACTTCCCCGCAAAGATCCGTTGAAGAATTGAGCGATTTAGTGGATCGAACCATTAGCCGAGAATTACTAAATGTTCCCGGTGTGGCGCAAATTCAACGGGATGGAGGTGTCAATCGCGAAATTCGGATTGAGTTAAACCCGGATCGGCTTCAAAGTTTAGGAATTACCGCGACCCAAGTTAACGATCAAATTCGGGCTTTTAATATTAATTTACCCGGAGGGCGATCGCAATTTGGCGGGTCAGAAAAGAGTATTCGCACGTTAGGAAGTGCCAAAACGGTTGAAGCCTTAAGAAACTATCCGATTGTGCTTCCGTCTGGGGGTTCAATTCCCCTTTCAAGTCTCGCCAATGTGGTTGATGGGTTTGGGGAAGTTCGTCAGGTTGCCCGTTATTTTGATCTGGAAAATTCTCCGAATTCAGATTCTCAAGAAATTGGTGAACCTGTTGTTACTTTTTCGATATTTAGAAGTACGGGTAGCACGTTAGTGACTGTTGAAGAAGGGGTTCGGAAAGCCGTTGCCGAGTTGGAGAAAACCCTACCCGATGATATCAATTTAGAACTGATTTTAACCGATGCGGACTCGATTCGAGACTCCTATCAAGCCTCAGTTGATGCGTTAGTTTTGGGGTCAATTTTAACGGTTATTGTGGTCGGTGTGTTTTTAAGAGATTGGCGGCCCACGTTAATCACAGCCATCGCTTTACCCTTATCAATTTTACCGACATTTATGGTAATGAAACTATTGGGATATACCCTCAATAGTATGACCTTATTAGCCTTAGCTTTGGCAATGGGGAACTTGGTTGATGATGCGATCTGTATGATGGAAAATATCGACCAACACGTTGAAATGGGGAAAACACCCTTTCAAGCCGCCCTCGATGCTTCCGCAGAAATTGGGTTGGCGGTTGTCGCCACGACTGCAACCATTGTCGCCGTGTTTTTACCCGTCGCCTTTATGGGGGGTATTCCGGGTCAATTCTTTCAACCCTTTGGGGTAACGGTTGCGGTTTCAACGATGTTTTCCACCTTGGTTGCTTGTACCGTAACTCCGATGTTGGGGGCGAGATTATTAAAGCCGAAAAAACCAAAAGAGATAACGGTTTCTGAATATAAATCCAGCGAAAATCGCTTTCATCCCTATCGGGGTTTATTGCGTTTTTCCCTGCGAAATAAGGTATTAACCCTGGCAATTGCCGTTGCATTTTTTGTCGGCAGTTTGCAATTAGTTCCGATGATTCCCAAGGGATTATTTGATGAAGGGGATACGGGTTTAAGCACGGTATTAATTGAACTTCCACCGGGTTCTACCTTGCAGGAAATCGACAAAACCGCCCAACAAACAACGGCGTTACTGGGTGAAAATCCGGCGGTTTCCAATGTATTGTCTGTCATGGGAAGTGGAGGAAATAGTAGCGATGCCGGGGTGAATCAAGGAACGATTTATGTTAATCTCAAACCCCGAGATGAACGGCAGGTTTCTCAAGACGAATTTGAACAGGAAATGCGCCTAAAGTTTGAACAAGTTCCCGGCGCGAGAATTAGTTTTCAGGCTGAAGGTGCGGGTGGGGGAAGTAAGGATCTTTCGATTGTTTTAACGAGCGAAAATCCCCAAGCGTTAACCCAAGCGGCGAATGATTTAGAACGTCAAATGCGGGAGATTCCGGGGTTAGTAGAAGTGACATCTAGCGCCAGTTTAGTTAAACCCGAAATACTGATCAAACCCGATCCGGAAAGGGCGGGAGATTTGGGCGTTTCCGTGCAATCAATCGCCCGGACTGCAAGGCTTGCAACCTTGGGCGATAACGAATCTAATTTAGCAAAGTTTGATTTGGCCGACCGTCAAATTCCGATTAGAGTTCAATTAGCAGAGGAATTTAGAAACAATTTTGATATCATTCGCAACCTACAAATTCCCAGTCAAACGGGCGATTTAGTGCCATTATCTGCCGTTGCTGAGATTACCATTGGCAGCGGACCCGCAACAATTGATCGCTTTGATCGGGCGCGTCAAGTGTCAGTACAAACGAATTTACAAGGGATGTCTTTAGGCGATGCGTTGGCGAAAGTTCAAGCGTTACCCGCAATGAATCCGCTTCCGCCTGATGTCGAAGAAAAGTCCGATGGAGATGCCGAAATTATGATCGATATCTTCACCCGATTTTTGAGTGCGTTGGGTTTGGCGGTGTTGGGAATTTATGCGATTTTGGTGTTGTTGTACAACAATTTCTTACTTCCCTTTTCGATTTTAATGGCGTTACCGCTATCGATTGGGGGGGCGTTATTGGGGTTGTTGATCGCGCAGAAAGAGTTGGGATTGTTTGCTTTAATTGGAATCGTTTTATTGATGGGTTTGGTGACGAAAAACGCGATTTTGTTGGTAGACTGTTCGTTAGCCAATGAAAGAGAAGGAAAGCCTCAATTTTATGCGGTAATTGAAGCGGGAGTCTCTCGTTTACGTCCGATTTTGATGACCACACTTTCGACAATTGCGGGAATGATTCCGATTGCGTTAGAATTGGGGGCGGGTTCTCAAACTCGCAGCCCGATGGCGATCGCAGTCATTGGCGGAATGACAACTTCGACGTTATTAACTTTGGTTGTTGTTCCCGTTTGGTTCACCTACGTTGATAATTTTCAACATTGGCTTCAGAAGGTATTCTCGGGCGAAAAACGGAAAACAAAACGTTCTTCTAAATCCAAAAAATCAAAAGCAAAACTTCCGATAACCGATTAATTTTATTCCGGCAAAATTGTAGGGGCGGGTTCTACAATATCTTTAATTACTACTGATAGATTGAGATAAACCCGCCCCACCCCCATAACACGCATTAATCAACCTAATCAATAATTATTCTGTAGGGGCGGGTTCTACATTAATCTTGACGACAACTCCGAGATTGAATTAAACCCGCCCCACCCCCATAACTTTCTCGCGCACCGGGTTTTTAATCTCACTGTAAGAGGGGCGGGTTTTTATAAGTTGTCTGTGAGAAAACATAAATAATTCCTGAACCCGCCCCTACAGAAGTGACCAATAATGTAGGGCGGGTTCTACAATATCTTTAATGACTACTGATAGATTGAGATAAACCCGCCCCTTGTAACCACGTCGGTAAAGCCGAAACTTCTGGAATTTGCAATTGTTCCAAAGGAGAATACAACCTCGCGGCTAAGAAAGAATTAACGAATTTTTCAGGATTTAATCTTGACTCGGGAAGCGAGTCATCCGCAGGCACCGCCTTTTCAAGGCGGTGAACGGATGACTTGAACTCGTGGGTTAATTGTTGGAAAAATTGCTGTTCCGTGTCCGTCAAAGGTTCGCGGATAAACTCACTTTTATAGAACAATTGAGAACAAGATCCGATAGAACTTTGATAAACTGATTCTAACTCAGTTTCTGGTACAGTTAACCAAAAATCAGCCAATTGTCGCCGAATTAGACGTAATTCTTCGATAACCGATTGATTTGACGGATCAATATAATATAAATTCAGACAACCTTGTAGGCGATTTTTAAACTGTTGAGTGTTCAGATGAGAAATATTTTCTGTTACCGTTTCCGGTGTTGGTTTCATCTGTGCTGCGGCTAAAGTTTGTTCAACTTTCTGCAAAGCCTGTTGATTTTCAAATACAGTTTTATAGTCTTGAATTAACCAACTCGGTAAACGTTTCTCAGCATCACGAACCAACATTTTACCCGGTACATAATACAACATCGCCGCAATTAAACAATTCAATGAATTCGGATGTTTTAAACCCGTCGCAATTTGCGTAAGTTCATCAACAAATTGACGTTCAGCTTCGAGTAAAGGTTCATTTTGAATTCCCCGACTCAGTAAAACTTGATAGCCATTTCCCATGTGTCCTTTATAAACTTCTTCTAATTGATGGGGAGAAATTTTTAACCAATATTCCGCCATTGCTTTACGAAGTTGACGCAAACGTTCAATAATCGCTTGATCGGAAGAATTGAGTGCGTAAAGGTTCACATAATGAACTAATTCCGATAAATAATCCCGTCTTTGGATCGGAGTATTGAGGGGAATTTCGGGTAATTGTTGATGCTGTTTCCAAGTCTTAAAAAGTTGCTGAAACAGCGACTCGATTTTTTTAGCATAACTAAAGCTATCTAAAAATGGCGGATTTTGCTGCATTTTTTGTTGAATTTCTTGGCGATATTCTTGTCGGAGTTTAGCGTCTGTCGCCAACTGAACCGCCAAGTTAATATAAGCGTCTTCGCTATCAACAATTAAGTCATTTAAAGCCAGCGATCGCAACAGAGAAGCACCCATCCGCGAACGGAAAGAATCACTCTCTTGAGTCACAGTTACTAAACCCACTTCCAACGGATCGACTAAAGAATTCACTCCTGAAAACGGATAGGAATCGAGATAGACATCGGCTAATTTCAAATATTGTTTAATATCAGTTCGACTGGGTTGAGTATCTAAAATCATCAGACGACTGGGTTGAACGTTGTGGCGTTCAAAAGCAGTTTTTAAGCGATTTAAGAAGGGAATCCGAGCATAACTCGATGTCCAGTTGGGGTTAAAAGGATAGAGAATTAAAACAGAATTGGGAACTTTAGCGATAATTTTTGCCCAAGTTTCTCTCAATTCCGGTATAATTTTATAAAAGTTCGCACCGGAGATAAAAACAACCGTATTCTCATCGAGTTTCAAATCCGAACGTTGGGGGTTAACCGTCGCTTGTTCGGGTGCGATCGCGTAGTAATTAAAGCAGTGTGCGGTTCCTTCTATCACCGCCAATTTTTCACGATATTGTTGGGGTGCTTGGGGAGATTCCGTTAAATTTCCCGAGATATAATAATCAATATTTCGCATCCCCGTTGTGACACAGGAAGAAGTCGAAGTCACTTGAATTCTTGCGAGTCGATGTAACGCTAACAGGGTAATAGAATTAGTAACTGCGGTAACATTCGTACCAATTAAAAGGATATCTAAATCATCCCCTCGAATGGTTTGAACCTGATCGCTTAATTTTTGCGGGAGTTTTATAGAGCGATCCGCACGACTCTGACAATATTTTTCTAAAGGATGATTATTCATCTGACAGGTGTAGAGAATAATCTCAAACTGATTTTTATCGAGATGTTCAAAAACGGGTAAAGTTGAATAGGTTTCGGTTTGCGGGTTGAAGTGGTTGCTCAGAATTCCCAAGCGAATTTTATCTCGGTTTTCGGAGCGTTTCGGAAAAGTATAATCTAATTGATGACCGCTACTTAAGAGCGCAAACTCCATAATTTGCGCTCGTTTTATGTAGAGTTCTTTGAGATTTTCCGAACTAAAATAAAGCGGAATTCCGTTCATTCTCAGCAAAAATACATTGGCGATATCTTGCCAAACTTTTGAGCTTTTATCGCTAAAAATTCGACTGTGAAGATAGTCAATCCATCCTTGAAGATAAGAATAATAACGTTCAACTTCTCCCCGTTCCTGAAAGAATTGAGGAGGGGTCAACATAAACGTCAAATAATCATTAACAAACCAGTTCGGAATGGGAGCGTTTCTGTACCATTGAGGCGTCAGTTGATGGGGGTAACAATACAACATCGTGGCGAGGAGATGTTGAATCGCATTTTGTTGATTTAAACCATTAGAAAGATAGGCTATCCACTGATGAACACTTGACTGTTCGGCTTCGGTTAGCGGTTCATTTTTAATCCCGCTATTGAGTAAAGTTTGGTGGATTTTTTCAGCATCTTCTGCATAAACACTATCCAATTCATTTAAGGAGGTGTTCAGCCAAAGTTGTGCTAAAGTTTGGCGAATTTTTCGCAGGTTTTCAATAACCGTTGGGTTGTTGGAGTTTTGGCGATATTGTTCTGATAAGCTGGTTGCTTCTGCTAAAATCTCGTTTAAGTTTAAAGTTTGATCTCCCAATGTTTCCGAACTGAATAACTGAATAATCGCCTCTTTCGCCTGCTGAGATTGACTGCATTTTAGCGCCGCTTTAATTTGTGCGATCGCCGCTTTTTCGTCTTCTACTCCTAACATCTGTTTAGCCGTATTTAACGCATAAAAAGCATAGTGTTCTCGCGCTTGTTTGGAGAGGGTTTCTGCTTTTTCCGGGGGAAGATAAGATTGAGAAATTTCAATCGATTTCAAAGTATCTAAAATATTCCCTCCCGTTTGCAATAAGCGGGATGTCCAAGAGGTAGAATGTAAGCGATAACAAGCGAGCGCTTGAGGTTCGTACCAAAGCGGAAAATAAGCTGCTATTCGCTTCCACATTTCCCAATCCGCAGCCGAACCCGCTTGTTTACAAAAACCCCCCAAACGTTCGTAGGTACTTCGTTTAACGACAATAGAAGAAGGTTGAATACGCTGAGACGTTGCAATTTTTTCTAACCAATTTTCCAACAAACCGGGTGTTTCTCGTTCCAAAAATGAGAGAGAACGTTGACGGCTGTTTTCATCGACATAAAAGTGACGACAAAATGCGGCGCCAAGATTTGCATCTTGGTCAATTCCACTTCGCAAACTTTGATAAAATCCGGGTAACACCAAGTCATCATCATGTAACAGATGAATCCAATAGCCTTGTGCGCGTTGTAAACACAAGTTAAAGATTGCGGTTTGACCAATATTTTGTTCGGGATGACGATAAAATTTAACTCGCTCTTTTCCCACTTTATTAACAATCGCTTCCAGTTCGGCTTGTACTGCGGAATCGGGACAATCGTTAATCACTTCAATCTGCATTTTCTCGGGATTAAAACCTTGATTGAGAACACTTTTTAGCGTTTCTTCTAAATACTTGACTTTATTAAAGGTGGGAATCATCACCGAAAATAAAGGTCGTTCTAAATCGGTATTTAAAGGTTCAATACTCGGAAAGATTTTATTATTTTTTTCAGCAATGATCAGATTTTTGGGTTCTATAGAGGGTAACGGCTTCTGTTGCTGACTGCTATGACTAATATCAGATTCGCTCACAAAAGGCTGATATTCTAGAGCGATAGATTTTTTCTGAACTTCTGCTAGAAACTGATTGGCAATTTGAATTAAGTTTCCTTGCAATTGAACGGGATTGATTTTCTGCTGTTCTCGAAGTTGGCTTGATAATTCACGATTAAAAAACTCAACAAACAAAATACCATATTTTTGCCAATTTGCATTACTGTAATTCACAGAATGTTTGACATGATAAGCAATTGGTGTCACCAGGCGTTTTAACGTCCATCCTTGTTGTAAAGCAGTTAAAGGAATCAAAAAATCCCACCAAGGTAAACCCAAACAGAAGGAAGTCTTGGGAAATGCGGTTAAAAATTGCTGGTTAAAGAAGAAGAAATCAAACCCTTTATCATAAATTTCTCCTTGCAATTCATTAGAAGACTCTATCTCGATGCGAGAACCAAACACGACGGCATTTTTAGCCTGTTCTAGAACCCAAGAATAAAACTTGTCATCGGCTTTTAGCTGTACATCAGAATTAACAATTCCACAAATTTTTGAGTTTTGATGCTTGAAAAAATTGAGAATATCATCGAAATAAACTAAGGGTTTTCCAACTTCTGCTTCAGCATGACGAGTAACGGGATGAAAAGTTACATTCTCATACAAAGTTTGAAGCTGTTGAATTTCCGAAGAAGTGTTGAGCGATACGACTGAAAAACCCAGAGATTTCCAACTGGCGATCGCCGTTTTTTGTTTTTCTAAGTTGTTCGGTGCGATACTGGTAACAATGGTTATTTCTTCTTTGATATTTTGAGCAATGTTCAAAACAGATGACTGTGCTAATTTGGCTTTTTCTTTGAGAGCAATAACGCTTTTTTCATTGAGTTGAATCACTTCGGGTGTAGGAATTTCAGTCTGATACAATCCCTGCTGAACCCATTGTAATTCGGCTGTTGTTACCCGTTCAACTTCTTGAAAATACTGCTGTTTGTAAAGGTTTGAACGTTGATGATCGTAAACCCGAAAACCCCCAATTAAGGCTTGAACTCGGTATAAAGGAGCATGGCGAGAAAAACGTAACCACAGTTCAAAATCTCCCGCATATTGCAGATTGGTTTGGAGTTTTGCTCCTACTTTTTCCCATAAGGATCTTTTCCAGAATGTACTTTCTTGTTGAATCCATAAATGTTGAAGTTGAGGATTATCTCGAACCTTTTGCTTTTCTAATAAGAGTTTTCTTGACCAATGAAGCTGATAATTTTGCCGTTCAATTGCTTCTCCTTGTCGGTTCCATTCGGTCGGAATTCCTGTTATCCATTCAACCTGTTGATGTTCGCTAAAAACAGCCGCTACTTTGAACAAAGCATCTGGATGATATTTGTCATCCGAGTTTATCCAAGCCATTATCTCGCCTGTAGTTCGGCTAAATCCCGCATTAATTGCAGTATAATGACCCCCATCGGGTTGACTTTGCCAATACGTTAAATGCTTTTCATATTTTTTGATAATTTCCACCGAACCGTCTACACTTCCCCCATCCAGAATAATGTATTCTAAATTGGGGTAGTTCTGGCTTAACACCGAGTCAATACAGGCTTCTAAAAACTCAGCTTGATTCAGAGAAGGAGTCACAATTGAGATTTTCGGGAGAGACGGACGCACCCTAATTTCTGGAGAATAAGCTGTTTTTGGTGAGGATTGTTTTTGCCAAAAAATATTATAAGAAGCCGGTTGACCAAATTCTTGATAGGATTTTTGGGTTATATGTTTCCAGTAGCGATTATAAGCCAATTCTGACATTACATATAAGTCGGAATCCTGGCGCATTTTTTCCAAGGGAATCAGAGGATGTAAAGTTTGAATCTGATTAAATAAATAGGTTAAAAATTTATTCGTCCAAACTTCTTGAGGTTTGATGACAATATCAAAGCAATGAAAAGACCATCCTCCGGGCTTTAATACTCTATCGATATCTTCACAAATTTTTTGATATTCGCTTTCATCTTCGGGAATATGTTCTAAAGTAGAAATACTGAAGACACAATCAAAATATTGCGAAGGAAGTTCCGAGTTAAAATTCCCAATATAGTCTTTAATCAAACGATAACCTAACCGATTGTCAATTTGAGTCGGGCCATTTCCTTCGCCTTCTAATTTATCCAGATTCCAACATTCATAATTCTGTTTTAACGCTTGAATAACCCGAGAATTTCCACCCCCGATTTCTAAGAGTTTCGCTCCGGGGGGGAGATGTTCAATAATCAAATTATAAATTAATAAATCCTGGTAGACTTTCAGATCGCACTGATTCAAATTGAGATTTGCATAATATCCAAAGCGGCTAAATTGATTAAAATGACTGGATTTGGAATAGGTAAATTTCTGCCATTTGGCGTTTTTATTTAGATCGGATTGTTTTAAATTTTGAGCAGTTTTAACCAAACTTGAACTCACAATATCTGCCATTTTTGACCAAGAAAACCCTTGGGATTGGGTTAAACCTGCCGAAATTAAAGACTGACGAATTTCTGAGTTTTGAACCGTCTCTAAAGCCCGAACCAATTCTTCAACATCATTATCTTTAACATAAATTGCAGCCGTTCCCGCCACTTCCGGAATCGCACCGTTTCGACAAGTAATTACAGGACAACCACAAGCCATCGCCTCAACAATTGGAATACCAAAGCCTTCATATTTTGAGGGATAAACTAAAGCGCTCGCACCGGAATAGGCTACTTTTAACTCCTCATCACTGAGCCGCAATTGATGAACCTGACCATCTTGAACGTAAGCTTTTAACTCGGGTTCTAGTTCAGCACTTCCACCCACACAAACAATTTCTAGGTCAAATTTATTTGCCAGTTGAGCAAAGGCTTGAAAAAATAATATGGTATTTTTATATCCTCCGACTCCCACCCGTTCCCCAACTAAAATAAAGTAAGGTTTTGCAATTCCATATTTAGATTTAAAGTTTTGAATTTCTTCCGTTGATGCGGGAGTGAAGATGGGTTTGGTTCCACAATGAGCCACAGTAATTTTATCAGAAGAAAATTGAGGAAAATAATCTGTTAAATCACGGGCGGTATTTTCAGAAATAGAAATTGCAGCACCAGCCTGTCGAATTGCATAATGTTTTTCTCGCCACATTGGATCGTTGAGATCTAATCCCAAACGCTCGGGAATCATGTCATAAGCCATGAATACTGATGGGGTTGTTAGGGGCGTTGTATAATAGGTTGAGATGAATAAATCGGCTTTTTCTTCATCGCAAATTTGCTGAAGCATTCGTCGGTCTGCATCAGTTTTACTATAGTCATAAGCGGGAATCTGTCGGTACTTGATACCGGGAATTTTTGGAGCCGTTCCCGCCCGATCTAAAATGATAAGGTGTTGAGCAAATCCACTGGTTTTCCATTCTTTGAGCAAGGAAACCCAAACTTGATAAATTCCGGTTTTTGTAATTTGAAAGAATGCCCCATCAATAATAATTTTAGATCCGAAAAATTCGATTTTATCGTTTTTTCTATTCTCGTATATTATTTTTTGTAAATGATTAAATGGTGGCTTCCAAGCGATTGCCGTTCCATTTTTACTAAGATCTTCTATAAAAAAGTAATCTTTTAATAAGATTTTGTACTCGTTCCAAAGGTTCTGTAAATAAAGATGAGCCGGATGACAAATATCATCAAAAATCAAAGCTCCACCCGGAGCCAGGTGAGCAAAAGCAATGTCTAAATCGAGTTTTGCCCCTTGATAACTATGATCTCCATCTATATAAATCAGATCGAACTCTTGAGGATTATTAGAATTGGCAAAAAAGGCGGGAAGGGTTTGGTGAGAATTCCCTTGAATTAAAGTCGGAAAATTTTTCACTCCGACTTGATTTAACTCGGAAAGAACAAACTCAGGCCCCGGATTCGTCGTGTAAATTCCTTGTTCCGGCACCGAGGCATAATTGGGAATCCACAAATCAAATCCATAAGCTTTTGTTTGCGGAGATTCTACCAAAACCTGAGCCATAGAACGCCCTCGACGCACTCCGACTTCCAGATAGTTTTTCGGTTTAAAATGATGAGCATACCAGTTTAAAAATGTAATGGAGTCAAAGCCTAGATTTTCCGGCAACTGAGTCGGTGAATAATTCTCCAAGTCTTGCTTCAAATAATAATCTCTAGAAAGCCGAGAAAGAATGGAGTAAACCCGTTGTTTGACCTGGTGATGGGAGATTAAGTCTACTAATTTTTGTTTGAGTGTCTCCATCTTTTTTATTCCTCTAAAGATCGGATTAAACTTTTTGACTATAGGTTATAACGAAAATGAATGAAATTCTCATTTCTCCTATAAACCTATCAAAGAATGATGCTTTAACCTAGTTAATAAGTCGAAGTTCGTTAAAGTCTCGATCGCAGCAGCATCTAAAATCTGTGGATCTTCATTGTAATTGCTCCTGTCGTGACCGATAACGAGTCCATCTCACCGTACAATCACCGTACAACCTTACACCGAATCCCGAACTTGCGCGATCGCCACCCCCAGAATTCGTGAAAAATACGTTAAGATTGGTAAACATAATAAAAAAGATACCAGAGTCCCCTGGACTCCGAGCAACATTAGGAGGATAGACCCCGGTGAACAAACGGTGGAGAAACGCAGGCTTATATGCACTTTTAGCAATTGTTGTCATTGCCCTGGCAACAGCCTTCTTTGATAAACAACCTCAAACACGGGAAAGTTGGAAATATAGCACATTTATTCAAGAAGTCGAGAATAATCAGGTTGAGCGGGTCAGCCTCAGTGCCGATCGCTCCAAGGCTCTCGTTACCTCCGAGGACGGTTCCAAAATCATGGTGAACCTTCCCCCCGATCCCGGCTTGATCGATATTCTGACCGACAATAACGTTGACATTTCCGTAATGCCCCAAAGCGATGAGGGTTTCTGGCTCAAAGCTCTCAGCAGCTTGTTCTTCCCCATTTTACTGTTAGTTGGCTTATTTTTCCTGCTCCGTCGCGCCCAAAGCGGCCCCGGAAGCCAAGCGATGAACTTCGGCAAGTCGAAAGCCCGAGTTCAAATGGAACCGCAAACTCAAGTCACCTTTGGGGATGTGGCCGGTATTGAACAAGCTAAACTCGAACTCAGCGAAGTGGTAGACTTCCTGAAAAACGCCGATCGCTTTACCGCAGTCGGTGCGAAAATTCCCAAAGGCGTGCTGTTAGTCGGCCCTCCTGGAACGGGTAAAACCCTCCTCGCCAAAGCCGTTGCGGGTGAAGCGGGTGTTCCCTTCTTCAGCATCTCCGGTTCGGAATTTGTAGAAATGTTCGTGGGTGTGGGTGCGTCCCGTGTCCGCGACCTGTTTGAACAGGCTAAAGCCAACGCCCCCTGTATCGTATTTATCGATGAAATTGACGCCGTTGGTCGCCAGCGGGGTGCGGGTTTAGGTGGCGGTAACGATGAGCGGGAACAAACCCTCAACCAGTTACTCACCGAAATGGATGGTTTTGAAGGCAATACCGGAATTATCATTATTGCCGCTACCAACCGTCCCGATGTCTTGGATGCGGCGTTAATGCGTCCGGGTCGTTTTGACCGTCAGGTGGTTGTTGACCGTCCCGACTACGCGGGTCGTCTGGAAATTCTGCGGGTTCATGCACGCGGCAAAACCCTCGCCAAAGACGTAGACTTAGAAAAAATTGCCCGTCGGACTCCTGGCTTTACCGGGGCTGACCTGTCCAACTTGCTCAACGAAGCGGCTATTTTGGCAGCCCGTCGCAACTTAACCGAAATTTCGATGGATGAGGTGAACGATGCCATCGATCGCGTACTCGCAGGCCCCGAGAAGAAAGATCGGGTAATGAGCGAAAAACGCAAAACTTTGGTCGCCTTCCACGAAGCGGGTCACGCTTTGGTCGGTGCGTTGATGCCGGACTACGACCCGGTACAGAAAATCAGCATTATTCCTCGCGGTCGTGCGGGTGGGTTAACTTGGTTCATGCCGAGTGAAGATCGCATGGACTCCGGTTTATTTAGCCGTTCTTATTTGCAAAATCAGATGGCTGTTGCTTTGGGCGGACGTCTGGCTGAAGAAATTGTTTTCGGCGAAGAAGAAGTCACCACCGGCGCTTCTAACGACTTACAACAGGTGACTCGCGTGGCGCGTCAGATGATCACTCGTTACGGAATGAGCGATCGCCTCGGGCCTGTTGCTTTGGGTCGTCAACAAGGAAATGTTTTCCTCGGCCGTGATATCATGTCCGAGCGGGATTTCTCCGAAGAAACTGCGGCAACCATTGACGAAGAAGTTCGCAAGTTGGTTGATGAAGCTTATGTTCGCGCTAAAAATGTGTTGATGGAAAATCGTCATATTCTCGATAAATTAGCGGAAATGTTGATTGAGAAAGAGACGGTTGACTCTGAGGAGTTGCAAGACCTTTTAGCCAATAATGATGTTCGGCTTGCGGCGATCGCCTAGTCATCGGTACTCCGGCTTTTCAAGCCGGACTCTGGGATGACTCGCTTCCCGAGTTAATCGCTGTTTCCACTTTTGCAAGTTAATATAAATCGAGCTACTCTAGCAATTTCTAGGGTAGCTTTGATTTTGAGAAGCTATCCCTCAAATGAACGACCCTCAAAAATGCGACTGGTTAATCGATAATCATCTCCCTAAACTAAAGAAATAAGTTACAAGAAGCCTTTAGCCAATTTAGACAAGATTTGAAACTCAACGTTTCAGTCAATTTTTTTTAGCCGATCCATCCCCAATTGGTTTTCAACCAGATGCTTCTACATCCACACAAAAACCAAACTCAAGGTTGGAGAATTTCTCATGGCAAATTTCTCAGGCGATAACAGCAATAACACTATTTTCGGTACAAATAACGCCGATACCATTCGAGGACTCGCAGGAAACGATCTCCTCTACGGACTCGATGGAAACGATCGCATTTTTGGCGGTGACGGATCGGATACCCTCTCAGGTGGGGGAGGAAATGACTACATTTACGGCGATCGCACAGGTAATCCCTTCATTCCCGATTTACCCCTCGGACAAGCCGTTGTCAGGCAGTCGAGAACGGTAAATTTCACCCAGACATCTAATGATTTTCTGACGACCGATATCCTCGATGATAGTTCACAGTTTACCACTATTAGTCCGATTGATGATCTGTTTTTAATTCCTGATATTTTCGTTTTCAACACCTACAACGACTCCATTGTGGGAGGTTCGGGCGCCGATACCTTACTCGGCGAACAAGGTGCCGATACTATTCGTGGCGGTACGGGAAATGACTTTATTCGGGGCGGTGATTCTGGCGATCGCATTTTCGGCGATAGCGGCGATGATAACCTCAGCGGTGATGGCGGTGACGACTTCATCGACGGCGGTCACGATGATGATAACATCAGTGGTGTCTCTGGAAATGATACCCTGCTTGGCTATTTTGGAGCCGATATTCTTGACGGGGGTTCGGGTAATGATAGCCTTTCTGGTGGCGGAGATAACGATATCCTCGACGGCGGAATTAATAACGGAAGCGATACCCTCAACGGCGATGACGGCGAAGATTTTCTCAATGGCGGTGATGGGGATGATCTCCTGTTTGGTGGGTTCGGTGATGATAGCATCCGGGGTGGTGGCGATAACGATTCTTTGTATGGTGATGCGGGAAATGATTCTCTAGACGGCGATGCGGGGGATGATGTCCTGTTTGGATATGACGATCAAGATACGGTTTTTGGCGATAGCGGTAATGATACCCTCGATGGTGGCGATGATAACGACTTGGTTGAAGGGTCTAGCGGGGATGACTCCGTTGTCGGTGGAGATGGGGATGATACCGTTATTGGCGGTTCGGGAGAGGATACGTTAAACGGGGGTCGAGGTGATGATCAGCTTGTCGGTGGCGGTGGTGTGTTGGTTGATGATCAAAATAATCCTATCGCCGATGCAGACAACCAACAGGATATTTTCCAAGTCACGGCTGAAGAATTCGGCGGTTTTGGTAACGATATTCTCACGGGTTTTGAGGTCGGTTTGGATAAAATTGAGTTGGGTTTTGATATCTTTTTAACGTTAGAAAATCCCTTCCCGAATGATCTGATTCTCAAGAATTTTGAGATTTTAGATTTCTATCCTAACGGACTCGAACAAGGTTCTGATGACCTCTTGACGGATTTAGATTTTCCCTTTGTTCAAGATGTCGGTGGTAGTTTGTTAATTAATTTCCCCGCTGCTGGCGAAGTTTTAGACGCTGAAGGAAATGTTTTGGGTGTTGTCGAATATCAAGTGAATAACGATGTCATCGATAATTTTGGTGGCGGTACACTTCTGGTTGAGAATGTTAACAGTTTGAGTGAAAATGATCTCGAATTCTTCTCTTAATATAATCTCCGAATAATCAATAATTATTTTGTAGGGGCGGGTTCTACAATATCTTTAATTACTACTCCCATATTGAATTAAACCCGCCCCACCCCACAACACGCATTAATCAACCGGACATCATATAATTAACCGTTTTTGCATCAACTTTTGGAGGAATTAGTGATTACTCAGGTTAAGGATTAAATAATACACTTTCATAATGTTCTACTCTGGGAAATGGATCGTAGAAGTGATGAAGCAAAGATCGCCATTCTTGATAATTTGGCGACTGTCGAAACCCAATTGTATGATCTTCTAATTGTTCCCAACGAACCAGTAGAATATAACGATTTTTAGTTTCTAGACATCGTTGAAGTTCGTGAGAGATATAGCCCGGTATGGAAGCAATTAGAGTTGAGGCGACTTTGAATGCTGCTTCAAATTCTTCAGCCAAACCGGGTTTAATTTCAAGAATTGCTACTTCTAATATCATCGGCAAAAATCACTATGTTTCAATCCCCTTGCGGGGAATTAGTTAATGGAAAGTCCGCCGATTGAAACTGAGTGTGGGTGGTCATTCAGGGGCTAATTTTGGCAAACTTCAATATTAGTGAGTACAGACATGATAAAACAGCGATCGCATGATTGTCTAGTCCCAAACGGGAAAACCCAACGAAATCAACTCACTTGAAATACTTCCTCAATCCGGTTGCGGGAAATAAGCGATCGCATTGCGTAATAGTTCCTTGTCTCAATTGGCTTGCGGGGAATAAGCGATCGCATTGCGTAATAGTTCCTTGTCTCAATTGGCTTGCGGGGAATAAGCGATCGCATTGCGTAATAGTTCCTTGTCTCAATTGGCTTGTGGGGAATAAGCAATCAGAAATCGTAATAGTTCCTGGTCTCAATTGGCTTGTGGGGAATAAGCAATCAGAAATCGTAATAGTTCCTGGTCTCAATCGGCTTGCGGGGAATAAGGTATCCGAACATCGTAATAGTTCCTGGTCTCAATCGGCTTGCGGGGAATAAGGTATCCGAACATCGTAATAGTTCCTGGTCTCAATCGGCTTGTGGGGAATAAGCAATCAGAAATCGTAATAGTTCCTGGTCTCAATCGGCTTGCGGGGAATAAGGTATCCGAACATCGTAATAGTTCCTGGTCTCAATCGGCTTGCGGGGAATAAGGTATCCGAACATCGTAATAGTTCCTGGTCTCAATCGGCTTGTGGGGAATAAGCAATCAGAAATCGTAATAGTTCCTGGTCTCAATCGGCTTGTGGGGAATAAGCAATCAGAAATCGTAATAGTTCCTGGTCTCAATTGGCTTACGGGGAATAAGCGATCGCATTGCGTAATAGTTCCTTGTCTCAATTGGCTTGCGGGGAATAAGCGATCGCATTGCGTAATAGTTCCTTGTCTCAATTGGCTTGTGGGGAATAAGCAATCAGAAATCGTAATAGTTCCTGGTCTCAATCGGCTTGCGGGGAATAAGGTATCCGAACATCGTAATAGTTCCTGGTCTCAATCGGCTTGCGGGGAATAAGGTATCCGAACATCGTAATAGTTCCTGGTCTCAATCGGCTTGCGGGGAATAAGGTATCCGAACATCGTAATAGTTCCTGGTCTCAATCGGCTTGCGGGGAATAAGGTATCCGAACATCGTAATAGTTCCTGGTCTCAATCGGCTTGTGGGGAATAAGCAATCAGAAATCGTAATAGTTCCTGGTCTCAATCGGCTTGTGGGGAATAAGCAATCAGAAATCGTAATAGTTCCTGGTCTCAATTGGCTTGTGGGGAATAAGCAATCAGAAATCGTAATAGTTCCTTGTCTCAATTGGCTTGTGGGGAATAAGCAATCAGAAATCGTAATAGTTCCTGGTCTCAATCGGCTTGCGGGGAATAAGGTATCCGAACATCGTAATAGTTCCTGGTCTCAATCGGCTTGCGGGGAATAAGGTATCCGAACATCGTAATAGTTCCTGGTCTCAATCGGCTTGCGGGGAATAAGGTATCCGAACATCGTAATAGTTCCTGGTCTCAATCGGCTTGCGGGGAATAAGGTATCCGAACATCGTAATAGTTTCTGGTTTCAATCGGCTTGCGGGGAATAAGGTATCCGAACATCGTAATAGTTCCTGGTCTCAATCGGCTTGCGGGGAATAAGGTATCCGAACATCGTAATAGTTTCTGGTTTCAATCGGCTTGCGGGGAATAAGCGATCACATTGCGTAATAGTTCCTTGTCTCAATCGGCTTGCGGGGAATAAGCGATCGCATTGCGTAATAGTTTCAAGTTTGAAAAACCCGGTTTCTATAGAGTTACCGAGTTTTTGGGATAAATCAACTCACTTGAAACACTTCCTCTTTCTTCTCGCTGAGAACATCCTGCATTTGATCCAACCATTCGATTAAAGATTCTAGCTGTTTACCCGCATTCATCGCCCCCAAACCTCTAACGGTAACTTTACCTTTGCTGTAAACAAACCGAGAATGTAAATGCCCCGGAAGCTTCTCTTTTAACAAATTCCAAGCCGGTTCTTCCATCGGCGTTTCTAAGATAATATGCTGTTTATTTTCGGTATCCGGTTTAATTCGAGAAAAGCCCAATTTTTTGGCAATTTGTTTGAGTTCCATCACCCGAATTAACTGTTGGGCGGGTGTCGGTATCGGGCCGTAGCGATCGCACCAATCTTCTTCTAATCTTACCAGTTCATCGCGACTATTACAAGAAGCAACTTCTCGATAAGCGCTCATCTTTTGGTCGATATCGGGAATATAATCGGAGGGAATAAAAGCAGTAAGATTAAGGTCAATTTGCGTATCATCAACTTGCGGGATTTCTTGACCTTTGATTTCCCGAATTGATTCTTCTAACATCTCCGTATACAAATCAAATCCGATTACATCCATTTGACCGGATTGTTCCGATCCGAGTATATCACCGGCGCCGCGAATTTCTAAATCTCTCATCGCCAGTTGATAACCAGAACCCAATTGTGTAAACTCTTGAATAGCCCTCAACCGCTTGCGGGCATCGTCGGATAACATCGCCTGTCCGTCTGCATTTACGGGGTAAAATAACCACGCATGGGCTTGTACTCCCGAACGTCCAACCCGACCCCTTAACTGATACAATTGTGCTAAACCAAAGCGATGAGCATCTTCGATTAAAATGGTATTTACCCGAGGAATATCTAACCCCGATTCGATAATGGTTGTACAGACTAAAATCTCTGCTTCTCCCGCATTAAAGGTTAACATAATTGATTCCAATTCTGCCGCATCCATTTGACCGTGAGCAATTGCTATCCTCGCCGTTGGCACCATTTCGCGTATTTTAGCCGATTTTTCCTCAATTCCTTCTATTCGAGGAACGACATAAAAAACCTGTCCGCCCCGATCCAATTCTTGACGGATCGCCGTGCGAATGGTTTCATCATTGTAGGGCGATAAATGAGTTTTAATCGGGCGACGGGAAGGCGGTGGCGTGGTAATTAAACTCATTTCTCGGATTCCCGACAACGCCATATATAACGTGCGAGGAATAGGAGTCGCAGTTAAAGTTAAAACATCTACGTGAGTTTTTAGGGTTTTAATTTTTTCCTTTTGATTGACTCCAAAGCGTTGTTCTTCGTCTACAACTAATAATCCTAAATCTTTGAATTGAATGGTTTTGCTGAGAATGGAATGGGTGCCGACAATAATATCAATTTCGCCCGTTGTTAACCGTTTTTGAATCTCTCTTTTTTCGCCTGCGGTTCGGAAACGATTTAACAACGCAATTTCTATCGGATAGGGCGCAAATCGTTCTTTTAGCGTGTGATAATGCTGTTGGGTTAAAATCGTAGTTGGGGCGAGAAAAGCCACCTGTTTTCCCGCAGTGACCGCTTTAAAAATTGCCCGAATTGCCACTTCCGTTTTCCCAAACCCGACATCCCCACAAACTAAACGATCCATCGGACGTTCGGCTTCCATATCCCGTTTAACGTCTTGGGTTGATTTCAACTGATCGGGCGTCGGTTGATAGGGAAAAGAATCTTCAAGTTCCTGTTGCCAGGGCGTATCTTCAGGATAATTATAACCGGTTTGTTGGGCGCGTTGGGCGTAAAGTTTCAGCAAATCAACCGCCAACTTTTTAATCGCTTTTTGAACTTTATTTTTGGTTTTCTCCCAGGTTTTACCGGAAAGTTTATTGAGTTGGGGAACTTTAGCGCCCGTACTTCTAAACCGGGATAACGTTCCCACCTGATCGGCTGCAACTCTCAACAACCCATCGGCATATTGAACGACCAAATAATCGCGAGTTTCGTTATTAAGGGTGAGACTTTCTAACTTAATAAATTTACCAATTCCATGCTGACGGTGAACGACATAATCCCCCGGACGGAGTTTATTTGGGTCAACTTGTTTGGACGCCGCCCGGCGCCGCTTGCGGATGTAACTGGGGGTCGCCAGGGAATGTTGACCATAAAATTCTCGGTCGGTAATGACAACTAACCGAAATGTTGGTAAAATAAAACCTTCGAGTTCCGCGAGTCCGCTATATTTGAGGGCGACGGGGGTATCTTTGATCAAACCGTCGATCGCCGGATAGTCTCGGGGGTTGGGGACGAATTTCGCCGGACAGTCGTGTTCGGACAGCAGGGCGACGGATCGACTGGGTTGGGCGGAAACGAGAAAGATCGCAAAATGGCGATTTCGTTCTTGGCGAATCAGATCGGAGAGTTTGGCGTACTGATGGGGCGTGATCGGGAGGGGACGACTCGACAGGTTGAGACTGGGCGAACCGGCAACCAGGGGAGAGGGGTTCACTTCCGCGAGTTCCGAGAGGTAGAGGCGATCGAAATGGGCGGAAATATCGGCCAAAGATTCGCTAAACGGTTGGTGGAGTTTGGGAAAGTTGTCTGAGGCGGGAATATCCGATAAACTCTGTTCAATATGATCGTACCAGCGATCGCCGTGCGCCGCACACTGATCGGGTTCATCGACGGCAACTAAAGTCAGTTCGGGCAAATAATCGAGTAATGAGGCGGGTTTGTCAATTTTCCAGTTTTCCGTACCAATTCCCCAAGGGGTAAAATCGGTGGGCGTGAGAACCAACTGAGTTATTTTATCAAGCGATCGCTGGGTTGTGGGGTCAAATTCGCGAATTCGTTCCAGTTCGTCCCCAAACCACTCCAAACGGACGGGAAGTTCAGCCGCGACGGGAAAAATATCGACAATATCGCCCCGACGACTCCACTGACCTTCGGTTTCCACCAGCGAAACCCGTTCGTAACCGAGAGTCGCGAGTTGTTCATCGAGTTGTTTGGAGTCCTGACTCATCCCCTGTTTGAGGGTCAGACAGTAGGGCTTAAAATCCTCAACGGGGGGAAGGTGGGGCTGTAGCGATCGCTCGGTGGCGACCACCGCAATTTTACCATTGTCTGCGGCTTTTTTGTCTGCGGTTTTTTCTCGGGCGTCGGGGTTGATCAAATCTGCAAGAACCTGCATTTGTCCCCAAGTCATTTCCTCCGAGAAAGACGGGTCATAGGGCGAACCCTCCGACGTCGGATAAAAATGAACCACAGACCACCCCATCGCTTCGAGTTGGGCTGACCAGCGTCCGGCTTCTTCGAGGGTGGCGGTCACAACAAACAAATTCAGTCCGGCTTCTTGGGCCAGGGCGGAGGCGACCAATCCTTTCGGTAAGCGGGGGACACCGTTAAGGTAAAGTGATTGATGTTGATTTAGTTTGGTCAGGAGTTCGCGGGTCAGCGGCGATCGCGCAGTCGCCCGAACAATCGCAGAAAATGTCATAGATGCTTCATCGATGGTGCTGTCGTTCTTACCATTTTAGAGAATTTAGCGATTTGTTATTGGGGTATTTTAAATGATTGCGGTCTTTCGTGAAATGTTGATTGTGCTGTTGTTGGTTTTGGCTAACGGTGTGTTTGCCATGTCCGAGATTGCTATTGTCTCATCTCGTCGGGTGCGTTTGCAACAGTTAGCCAATGCAGGAAACCAGAAAGCCCACACCGCCCTAGAATTGGCGAATACACCCAACCGTTTTTTATCGACGGTTCAGGTGGGGATTACCTTAATTGGGATTTTGGCGGGGGCGTTTGGCGGGACAACGTTGGCGGAGAAATTAGCCGGAAAACTGAGTCAGATTCCGATTTTGGCGCCCTATAGTGAGGCGATTGGTTTGGTGCTTGTGGTGTGTTTGATTGCCTATTTATCGTTAATTTTGGGGGAATTGGTGCCGAAAAGATTGGCTTTAAATCATCCCGAACGGATTGCAACTCGGGTCGCCCAACCGATGAAATGTTTATCTGCGGTTGCGTCTCCGGTGGTTTATCTTTTGAGTAGTTCGACCGAGTTTATTTTGCGTTTATTGGGTAGTGAAGTTCCCAACGAACCGCAAGTGACCGAAGAAGAAATTAAGGTGTTAATTGAACAGGGAACTCAATCGGGTATTGTCGAAGAAGCGGAACAGGATATTGTGGATCGGGTGTTTCAATTGGGGGACCGTCCGGTGCATGATTTGATGACGCCTCGCCCGGAAATTGTTTGGTTAGATTTGGAAGATACTCCGGAAAAAAACCGCCAAAAACTGAAGCAAAGTTTTTATACTCGGGTGTTAGTTTGTCAGGGGGGTTTGGATAATGTGTTGGGGTTTGTCCGGGTGACGGATTTATTATCTCAATCTTTGTCAAATCATCCCCTAGATTTAACTCGTCCGTTGCGACGTCCGCTGTTTGTTCCCGAAAGCACTTCGGTGTTGAAAATTTTGGAAATGTTCAAACAAACCGGAACTCATATCGGGATTATTGTGGATGAATATGGCGTGATTCAAGGGTTGGTTACGTTGAATGATATTTTGTTAGAATTGGTCGGCGATATTCCCGCAGTCGATCATAAAGATGAACCCCAAGTGATTCAGCGTGAGGATGGGTCTTGGTTGTTGGATGGAATGTTGGCGGTTGAGGACTTTTTTCAACTGTTTAAATTACAAGGTTCCCCCCAACAGTCTCGGGGAAGTTATCACACTGTTGGCGGTTTTGTGATTACTCATTTGAGTCGAATTCCCTCGGTGGCGGATCATTTTGAATGGAATGGGTTAAGAATTGAGGTGGTTGATATGGATGGAAACCGGGTCGATAAAGTGTTGGTTATGCCGATTGCTGTAGACCGAATGCCAACAAATTTACAGCCGTAGACAGTCTCAGTTAAAGATTGCTATCCTAGAAAACCTACATTCTTTGATGTCGTGAAATTTATGTTAAAATCCCTCAAGTCACTTTCTTTTAAACAAATTCGTCAAACTTTAATTTTACTATTCTGTTGGACGGTTGTACCTTTATTTTTAGTCGAAGTTTTGATGATTGTCTTAGAACCTTATTTGTTTAAAGGGTTGTATCAATACGACCAAGATTTGGGTTTTAAAATTCGTCCCTATGCCAATGGAAATAATCAATTTGGTTTCAACGATAAAGATTATCCGTTAGAAAGGGAAGCGGGTAAATTTCGGATGTTAGTTGTTAGCGATTCTTTTAATTGGGCGGGAGGACAAGAGGGAAATTACACGGCGTTGTTGGAGAATAAATTTACCGAATATTATGGTATTCCTCAAGTGGAAGTGATTAATACGGGTTATCCGGGAACTCACACGGGGGAACAGTTGGAAATGTTGAAAAAGTTCGGCTTGCAATATAATCCCGATTTGGTTGTATTGGGGTTTTTTGTGGGAAATGATTTTATCGACGCCGACCCCAACCGCAAACGAATTATTGTCAATGATATTTATATTGATATCGATAAACGGGAAGAATTGGTTATCTTTGGTTATCCCATTATCGGACAGTCGAGGTTGTGGTTATTTATCCAACAAAAATATAAAATCTTCCAAGAAGCCGCAAAATCTCAACAGGCGTTAGAGTCTGTTGAAAGGTTAATTGCTTCTGTTAGTCCTCAACTTTTGGGTCAAAATGCTAACCCTCCCGTTGAACAGTCCCCCGGTATTCTCTCTCTTGAAACCTTTTTAGAAGTCGAGAGAAATCGGTTAAGTTTTTGTGAAAATAAGAGTTTAAACGCGGGATACTGGGATAAAAATATTAACTATGTTCTCAAGAGTATTTCGGAAATGAATCGAATCTTGAAAGAAAAAAATATTCGGTTTATTGTCGCCATTTATCCCGATGAATTTCAGGTAAACCCCCAACTGTTTAATCAGGTTGTTAATGAGTTTGAACTCGACCCCCAAGATTACGAAATTAACTGTATGCAAAATATCCTCAAACAGCATCTAGAAGCCCAGAATATTGCTTACATTGACTTGACGGAACGCTTCAAAGCCGAACAGCAAAAACAGCATTTATATCTGCTTCAAGAACCCCATTGGAACTCGGCGGGAAATCAACTCGCGGCTGATATTTTATTTGAAAATTTGCGACCCAAAACCGATAGTTACTTTCAGTCTTTGGGCCGAGTAAATAAGGGGCTAAAGCCCAACAAAAAACCCCGCTTGTAGTAGCGCTTTAGCGCATTATTTTAGGGCTAAAGCAACGACTACGAACATAATTTTTACTAAAAATTAGAATAAAATGCTAAAACTCAAAAAAGTTAAATCCTTCTTTCTCCAAACCTTAATCATCACCGCTATCACGTTAATTTTATCAGAAATTACCTTCAGAATTTACCACAAAATCAACCCTACGTTCCTCTTTACAGACCGTTCCTACAACCGTTGGCGAGGAAAACCCAACTCTCAAGATTTTGACTTTACGTTAAATTCTAAAGGTTTTAAAGATGTAGAATTTACAACCGAAAAACCCGAGGGCGTTTATCGAATGATCGCAATTGGGGATTCTTTCAGCTTTGGAATTGTTCCCTACCAATACAATTATCTCACATTGTTAGAAGAAAAACTCAATCAAAACAATCAACAAATTGAACTGATTAACATGGGAATTCCGGGAATGGGTCCAAAAGATTATCTTTCTTTGTTAATCAATGAAGGGTTAGAAGTTCAACCGGATATGGTGTTACTTTCCTTTTATATTGGCAACGATTTTATGGATAATCAATTCAAAGCAAAAGAACGAAGATGGGATAAATCCTATGTGATTTCTTTTGTGCGATCGCTAATTAAACTTCAAACCCAATATGAAGGATTAATTTTCAATCCCAGTAATAGTTTAACATACGTTGACGGCGCACCCACCCACACCGATGAATTTTACTTAAATGATACCAAAAATAAAAGCAATATGTTCGTTAAAAATCCAGCCGATGATATCTTTGAGGGATATGTAAAAGATGCGGTGAATGATATTATCAAAATTCAGGAAATCTGCGACTATCGCAATATTAAGTTAGTCGTGGTGATTATTCCCGATGAAGTTCAAGTCGATCAAAACTTGCAGGCTAAAATTATCGAAATGTTTGATTTTGACGAGCCGGATAAGTTAGATTTCCGACTCCCCAACCGAATGTTACAGGAAACCTTTCAAAAAAACAATATTGAATACATTGATTTGATGGATGAATTTATCGCCGCTTCTCGTCAAACCCGACTCTACAAACCCAACGATACCCATTGGAATATTGCGGGAAATAAATTAGCAGCAGAAGTGTTATCGAAAAAGCTGTTAGAAAAAGATTCAAATCTGTCACAATAGTTTTGTTATAATTGAAGCAGAATTTAAGCTGTATCGTAGATTATCGCTTGAAACTTGAGGAAAAAAGATGCAATCAGCATTTCATACAAAAGTTAAAGTTTTACCGGGAAACAAAATAGAAATTCAACATTCAGAACTTCCCGTTGATGAGACGGTTGACGTGTTTGTTGTTGTCCCCGAGAAATCTTCTTCTAAACGGAGTAAAATTGTAGAATTGATTGAACATATTCGCAGTCATCGTTCCTCAACCTCCTCTGCTGAAGAAATTGATCAATATATTCGGGAGGAAAGAGAGTCATGGGACAGCTAAATATTCCCTCTTTGAGTCTGGTTTATGTTGACACTGCTGTAATAATTTACACGGTAGAAAGTAACCCGAATTATTGGACACTTTTACAACCGCTATGGTTAAAATTTCAGAGGGGAGAGATTGAAATAATCACCAGCGAACTAACTTTAATGGAAGTGCTTGTTCGCCCTTTCAGAATGAATGATATGAATTTAGTAGCGGACTATGAAGAACTACTTTTATCGACAGGAATTGAACTGATTCCAGTTAATTTAGACATCCTGAGAGAAGCCGCACGTTTGCGATCGCAAAGCAATTTAAAAACTCCCGATGCCATTCACGCTGCCTCTCATTTTACCACAAATTGCAACCTTTTCCTCACCAACGATAAAGGATTTCGCACCCTACAAAATTTATCGGTTGTTGTGTTGAGTGAAGTTTTAGCACAATAAAGATTGTATATTCCCTCAAATATAATTAGCCATTTTATTTAATAAAAGGCAATTTAATTGTAAAAACTGACCCTTCTCCTAAAGTAGACTCCAAGTCTATTTCACCTTGAAATAATTTCACAATTCGGCTAACAATTGCCAGTCCTAAACCCACACTTTCCAAGGGGTATTCCGCCGGGTAAACTTGAAAGTAGGATTCAAAAATATTGGCTTTATTGTCCTCAGAAATTCCAACTCCCGTATCTGCAACCACAATCGACCATTCTTGTTGATTAAGTTGCTGACAGATTACTTTAATATTTCCCTTATTTGTGTATTTAATAGCATTACTCACTAAGTTATTAACAAGTTGTTGAATGCGTAAAGGATCGGTAATAACTTGTAGCGGAGCCAGTTTAATATCTAGAAAAATTTCAAGTTGTTTGGCTTCGGCTTGGGGTTGTAATCCTTCTTCTAGGAGTTCTTGAATCAGTGAACCAACATTAATTCTTTCTAAGTTTAGTTGCATACCGCCTTGATCGTAGCGAGAGATTTCTAAGGGCATCATTAATAATTTTCAGAAGCTGTCGTCCATTGCGAAGTACCCGTTCAATATGATCGAGGTTAACTGCTGTGGCTTTATCTTGAGACTTTAAGCGTTTTTGTTGTTCTCGAATTAATAAATCAGAATAACCAATGATTGAATTTAGCGGGGTTTTAAGTTCGTGAGCGAGATAGGCTAGATTATCTTTTTGAACTTGAACGAGGCGGGTTAACTCCTGATTGGTTAATGTTAATTGGCTTTGCATTTGTTTGAGTTCATTTAGCCTTGCGTCAATATAACTCTCCAAACTATTCGCAATAATTTTATCTAAAACATTATCTAGAATTTTGATCGCTTCCAGTACCTCATCAACGGAACCCGTGCGGAAATCCGGATGTAAAACATCTAAAATAATCATTCTTAAAATTCGGTATTCTCGCACAATTTCGGCGGCATCATATCCCTGTTCGGCGCGTACAAAGCCGTGTTCAAAACTCTTTTCTTCTAGCTGATCGCAATCGGGAGAGTGTTGTCGCGAAAGTAGCCTTCCCACTTCGGCAAGAACCTCGGGTAGACTATTTTTTACCGCATTATACGCAAGCTCTTTCGCACTATTTATTTCTCCATCTCGATGAACAGCTTCAACCCATTGCTCAACAATCAGTTCTAACTGTTTTGATAAACTTTGCCCAAGATCATTCATCTCAAATTATCGAACTATTTTAAGATTCTTTTCAATTTTAACACAAAATTTTAACACCCAGATAAAAGATAACTGTGACTATCTCTTAACTTCATTTGCACTTCAGATTATTTGATAAGTTTATCACTTTTTGGTGTTTTCTTCAAGGGGTTTACCCGTCAACGTCTCCACAATGGAACGCCCGATATAATTTGAAAACACCTCATCTCCTTTGGCGTTGTAGTGACAGCAGTTATCCCCATAAACGGGTTCGGCTACATCATCAAAAATACTCACCGCATTAAAAATATTCACATTATTGGCTTTCAAATCATCAATTCGTTCCAACAGCAAAGGATAGCCAATTTTCACGCCTTTTTCGTAGGGACTCGCCTCACTCAAGGCAATTTTCTTTTCCGCTTCGCTAAATTTTCGATTCGTTTTCCAATATTGATTCGGTTGAAAAAAGTGAAAATAGGGAATATTATTAGCCGTTGCGACTTGGTGCATTAAAATCGACGTTTTCGCCCAATAATCCGCCACCTGTTCAAAAAATACTGCATCGGGTAAAACACTATCCTGACTATAAAAGAAAATCACACTTTCTTGGTTCTGATCTAGGGGTTTATTTCTGTATCTCTCAAATCTTTGTAGGTTTTCTCGATAGTTTTTCACCAAAGTTTGAACGTAAACCGACTTCACCGCATAACAAGACGCAAGTTTACAGTCTTGTAGGCTTTCAATACTATCGCCCAACTGTTCTTTATTATCTTTAATTTCTAATAGGGTTCTTAAAGCTTTGTTGGATAAACTGTTATTCGCCAGTCCGGTTAAAGGTTCGATATGAGCGGGACTTGGCATGGCAAAATCTAGCTGGCGTTGATTGTTAAGATTGGAAAGGGCGACTTCGTTAAACCCGTCAATATTAATAATTAAATCAAATTTCTGACCCCTCGCCAACATATAGTTTAATATTAACAATTGTTGGGGTTGTTTGTATCCGCCAATAGCAAAGGATAAGAGAATAATTTCCTTGTCTTTGTATTCAGGAATTTGTCGGAATATTTGTTCTAACACTTTGTTATTGACTTCATAAATTGAATAGTTAGAAGCCACCGAACCGCCAAAAACTCCGACAATGAGTTGATTATCACTCGTTTTTACAAAAGGATAATCGTAGGGAGTAATAAACCCGTAATTATTATACTTGAAACCGGGTCGGAAATCAGGCCCCGGTTTTTGTACGAACCCAAAGAAAGGATGTAAACGTTCAACAATTGACTCTCCTCCAACTCGCACCCCTTCTAAATTAATCCCCAAATCTCGATAATCTTCTGATTTTTCTCGGGTATAAAAAAACTGTTGATTTCTAATAAAGTAAAACCCCAAAGAACCCAGTTCAAGAAATACAAATAAAAGCGCCAGGTTAATTACAGTCAGCTTCAGTCCTTCTTTGATAAATTTAAGGTTTAATTTTTTCATGGTTTATCCGGTTTTGAGGGAATGATTAAAGATAAAACAGTTAGTTGAGATTGTTCGAGGAATTCAAATTTTTTAGAATAGATTGAGCGACATAATCAGTTAGGATATCCTGTCCGAGTTGGTTGTAATGACAACAACTATCTCGATAAACGGTTTCGGAAGTCTCATCTAATATTTTAACAGCATTAAATAGATTTATACCATATTTTTGCATTTTTTCAACTTGATAAATCAACAGGGGATAACCGTTTTTTGCAGCTTGGCGATAGGGACTCTCTCGAATGATTCTCTTTTCTTCCGATGAAAAAATACGTTGAGTTGGGTAATGTTGGTTGGGTTGAATAAAATGAAAATAGGGAATCTGACGCATGGAAAGTAAATGAGACATCATCAAAGAAGATTCTACCCAATTATTTACCGCTTGATTAATCGCAACTTTATCTTCTAATACTTCCGATTTTTTAGGGATGGAAATTAAGCTATTTTCCTTGTTACTTGCTGTTGACTGTTTTCTGATTTGTTGTCGATCAAAGGCTGAAACTTGCTGTTGATAGTTTTGAGATAAATGTTGTTTGATTATCAAGTTTTTTGCGTAACATAAACCAAAATTACATTGATTGATTTTGGGGTTAATTTGTGATAACTTTTCTTGGGTTTTCATCATCTCTCCTAGAGAAATAATAGCCGATAAATCCCCATTAACTAAACTGATTAACGGTTGAAAATGCTGAAAACTCGGCAGGGTTACATCTAGTTTCGCCTGATTATTGAAAGGAGAAAGTGCAATTTCGTTAAACCCATCAATATTAATCACCAAATCAAACTCTTGACCAATAGATAAAAAATAGCTTAAAATCAACAGTTGTTGGGGTTGTTTGTATCCGCCATTGGCAAAGTTTAGAACGATAATTTCTTTATTTTCAAACTGGGGTAAAGATTTTATTTTCTGAATTAAAGTTCGGGGATGAGAAGGGTCAATGGTTTCATTTACACTAAAATCACTCGCCACCGAACCGCCAAAAATCCCGATAATAATTTGATTGGAATGAGTTTTAATATAAGGATAATCATAAGGCGAGAAAAAACCATAATTATTCACTTTTAACCCGGAAAGTTCGTGGCTATAGACTCCCGGTTTCAGAACATAGCCAAAGAAGGGATGAAAGCGAACAATAATCGATTCATTCTTTGATTGATTTTGAGATAATTCTGTAAAGCTTAAGGATTCTTTTGGTAGAATGTATTGACGTTGAAAATAAATAATTCGCTTTTCTGTAAACAAGACAAACAAAAAGAATACCGCTTCCGTTCCAATTAACACAAGAATTAAGTTAACCAAACCAATCGTTAGCAAGGGCTTAATTTGTTTTTTCAAGGGTAATTTTATCATAAAATCTAGGGTGTTTGTGTGGGCTTTTTCACCTGTTGCTGAGAGGTAATTCGCTGACAAATTTGATTCGCCATCAACTCAGCAGCGACTCGATTTCCTTCTCGGTTCCAATGACCTTCACAGGGTAACGCATTCTCAAACCCATGTAAACATTCCCCCGTTCCTTCTGCTACTTTTTGCAGGGGTTCAGCGAGTCTATATACCGTAAATCCTTCTCGTTCACCCAAAGCTTGAATGCGTTTATCGGGGTAAAATAAATCTTCAATATCGTATTTTTCCATAAACTCTTGGCGTGTTTGAACTAGAGGATGAACTTGATAGGAATCGCTGATCGCAAAAACCATAAAATCAACCCCTTTTTCTTGAACTTCATCCCGAATTAACGTAATTAATCCCTCGGTAATCTTCCAAGCTTCTTCCCAATTTTCATCGGGAGGTTCTTTATAGAAATTGATATTCGTTTGTTCGTAGTCTCGTTCAAACTGACGCTGTTTGGCTTGGGCTTCCGCCTGTCTAAATAATTGTAAAATTCGCGAACTTTCCAACAACCAACGGGGTAAATAATCCACCCTAGTAGTTGAATAATAATCCCGTTCGAGTTGGGTCATATTTTTAAACGAATCATCGATCACCCATTCCCCATTTTCCAACGTAAAATAGGGACGAAAATGATCGTGTTCTAGGGGTTTATAATTATTGCGGATATCATTACCCGGATAAAAACCTAATAATACTAAATCCGGGGAAAATTGCCAAACATGATGGCGTAACGTCATCAATTCTTGGGCGGTACCGTAACCCTGAACGCCAAAATTTAACACCTCAACATTTTTCCCTTTCAACGGCGAACATTCGGCTAATTCTTGTTCCATAATCGCCGCAGCGGTATATTCTAAAGGAACATGAATCGCCTCAACAAATGAGTCCCCTAAAAATGCAATTCGATAGGTATTTTCAGGCTTATTAACCGTTCGTTCTTTATCGCGCATTCCGCTACTATTCATCTGAACTCCGGTTCTTTCCCCTTCACCCGCCCAAACCGTTACCGCATTCGCACGGGGCGCCCAACCTCGGTAAGGATCATCAACCCGATAGGCGAGGGTTTCTGACTCGGGATCTGGGGGTAATGGTGCCTCAATTCCGGCGACTCGCAAACCGATTTCACCGATAAGAATTGCAAAGATAAAACTTCCACAAACTAACGCCAAATTAACCGCCAAAGGTTTGAGTTTCTTGATCATTTTTTCACCTGTTGACATAACTGATTTGCGATTAATTTTCCGGCGAATTCATGTCCGTCTGGGTTCCAATGTCCCGCACAAGGAACGGCGGCTTCAAACCCATGTAAACAGACGTTATTTTCTTCTGAATAGCTTTGAAAGGGTTCGGCTAAATTCAACACCGGAAAACCAACGCGATCGCCCAACGCTTTGAGTCGTTTATCGGGATAAAAGAAATCTTCTATTTTAGCAGTCTTCATAAAAGATTGACGAAACGCAGGATTCGGATGAACTTGCATCGGATCGCCGATAGTAACCAACAAAAACTGAGCATTTTTTTCTTGAACTTCTTGATTCATAATTGTGATTAAATCTTCCGTAATGTTCCAAGCTTCTTCCCAAACCGGATCGGTGGGTTCTCGAAAGTTTTTAGCGTTGAGTTTGTTTAAATGCTGAAGTAAATTTTTCTGCTTTAAATCTCGTTCGGCTTTTTTAGCAACTTGTAAAATTCTCGAACGATTGACCAACCCACTCGGTAGCCGATCTACCATTGTAATCCAATAGCGATCGCTATGTTCGAGAGATAACTTTCTAAAAGAATAATCGGGAACTAACTCACCATTTTTATACACAAAAAAGGGCCGATAATGATTGCTTTCCAATTGGGCTGAATTATCAATAATATCATTGCCAATAAAAAACGAAAGAATCACAATATCTGGATGATAATCCCAAACCTTTTCGCGCAACATTAACAATTCTTGGGCGGTACCGTAACCATCCACCCCAAAATTCATCACTTCTATTTTTTTATCTTTTAAATCTGCACAATTTTGTAATTCTTTTTCGAGAACTGAACTATAATTTTCTTCAACTGCAACCTGAACCGCCAAGGTAAAAGAATCGCCTAAAACCGCAATTCTTACCGCATCTTTTGGCTTATTTTTTGAATAAATCTGATCTCGCAACCCGTCAATATTAATCTCAATATAAGCCTCTCCTTCCTGTCGCCACCAACCCTCAGCCCCCGGTCGATTTACCCAACCCAAATCAGGATGAGACGTGGTATAAAAAGAAGGGGAAAAGTTCCCATGACCGGGTTGAGGTAGCTTTTTTAAGCCCTCAATTTCCGCCAAACGCAGACCAATTTCTCCTATGAATACGCCAAATAAAACACTTCCCAGTGTTAAACCCAGATTCAATATCCAAGTCTTGCGTTTACCCATTCTCGTCTACTTCTCTTCCAAAAAATAAAGCGGTGTAGAGACATGAAATTACACATCTCTACATACGAACTTGCTTTTTTATCGCTGCCGTTTTCAATGGGTTTACGTTTAAAATAACGTATAAATAAACGGAGCAATTGCAGAACCTTGAGAAAGAACAATCAGCGCCCCCAACAAAACCAAAGTAATAATTAGAGGCAATAACCAATATTTTTTGCGTTCTTTCATAAACGCCCACAAGTCTTTTAAAAAGTCTAATGTGGCTTCAAACATCAGAAAGGACGCTCCATACTTTCACGATTTCTAACTGTACTTCCAACCCGATAAGTTGAAAGATTGGGGTTTAATTCCCGCTGCATAGCATCGCTGCCGAAAATTCGTTTAATTAATGCCATCGGTGTCATCATAGCGTAAAAAACCGCCCCGAGAATAATCCTGGTATTAATCCAGCCTAACACCAAACCAACCCGCATCCAACCGTAATAAATCGGATTAAGCGTACCGGGAATAATCAACGCCCAAACCGCCAAAATTGACCCCAAAATCCAGGGCCAAACCGGAGGGGGCCAGTGTCGAAATACGAGGGGAAGCACGAACCCAAACAACCCCGCAAATATGGCGCCTGTTGTGAGTCCGAATTCTCGTAAACCTTTTTTATCAAGTTTGGGAATTTCGTGATCCATTGTTTGTTTATTAAGTCTAAAAAACTAAGCTGAAATTGTCTCATTAAGCCCCTTTTTTATCCCCCCTAGCCCCCCTTTGATCCCTCCGCCTACGGCACCTCCCTATGATCCCCCCTTGTCCCCCCTTAAAAAGGGGGGTGGGGAGGCGGGGGGGGGAAAAGAAGGGGAAATTCTTGAAAGTCCCCCTTTTTACCCCCATTATTGGGGGTCACGGGGGCGGGGGATTTAGGGGGATTCTTAACAAGGGGGATTTAGGGGGTTTCAAATTAATCTAACTCAAACTCTTGTTTCCAAGACTCATCTTTTTCCCAAGGTGTTTGGTCAGATTTTGCCAGCAAGAAATTTTCTAACACTAAATAATCCATTTCGGTTCGCATAAAACAGCGGTAAGCATCTTCCGGGGTGCAAACAATTGGCTCGCCCCGAACGTTAAAGGAAGTATTGACAATTACACCACATCCCGTGCGTTTTTCAAAGTGGGAAATGAGATTATGATAGCGGGGATTTGTTTCTTGATGAACCGTTTGTACCCGTGCGGAATAATCTACATGAGTAATTGCGGGAATTTCTGAGCGGGGAATTTTCAGTTTATCAATACCAAATAATTCTTGTTGTTCGGCGGTCATCGGAATGCGAAGATTTTCTTTCACCGGCGCCACCAACAACATATAAGGACTGGCGGAATTCATCTCAAAATAATCGGAAACTCGTTCGGCTAAAACAGACGGTGCAAACGGTCGAAAAGATTCCCGATATTTAATCTTTAAATTCATCACCGACTGCATTTTAGCATTGCGAGGATCGCCAATAATTGAACGTCCGCCCAACGCTCGCGGCCCAAATTCCATCCGACCTTGAAACCAGCCGACAACGTTACCATCATCGAGAATTTCCGCCAAACGGGGCATTAATTGAGCGTCTTCTAACCGCACATAAACCGCATTAATAGAATCGAGGTAAAGTTGGATTTCCTCATCGCTAAATTTCGGCCCCAAATAAGCCCCTCTCATTTTATCTTGGGGAGCGCTAACTGTTTTTATTTTTGATTCTAATTTCGGTTCTAACGTGGCAATGGTTGAACTTTGAACAGGAGGAGTTTCTACGGTTTTCCCCACTTCTGCCAACACTTTTTCGGGTTCAACAATTCGGGGTTGTTCGTGATATTGATACCACACCGCCAAAGCCGCCCCCAACGCCCCGCCCGCGTCTCCGGCTGCCGGTTGAATCCAAATGTCTTTAAACGGCCCCTCGCGCAAAATACGGCCGTTGGCGACGCAATTTAACGCCACTCCTCCAGCCATACAAAGATAATCAACATTGAGTTCTTTTTGAACGGTTCTTGATAAACGCAAGACCACTTCTTCGGTGACAACTTGTATCGAAGCGGCGATATCCATTTCCCGTTGGGTGAGTTTGGTTTCCGGTTTGCGGGGCGGCCCTTCAAACAGTTGGTCGAACTTTTTATTGGTCATGGTTAAGCCGACGGTGTAGTTGAAATAATCCATATTCAACCGGAAAGTCCCATCGTCTTTTAAATCAATTAAATGGGTGAGAATTTTATCAACATATTTGGGCTGACCGTAAGGCGCCAATCCCATCAATTTGTACTCGCCCGAATTAACTTTAAATCCGGTATAATAAGTAAAGGCAGAATACAACAAACCCAAGGAATGGGGAAAGTCTATTTCCCACTGCGGAGTTAGGGTATTTCCTTCGCCCAACCAGACGGTTGTTGTTGCCCATTCTCCCACGCCATCGAGACACAAAACGGCCGCTTTTTCAAAGGGACTGGGAAAATAAGCCGAAGCCGCGTGAGACTGATGATGTTCGGAAAACATCAATTTTGGCAATTTCGCCCGTTTAACGCCGAGTAATTTTGAGAATTCTTTTTTTAATATGGTTTTCAGGTAAAGTTTTTCTTTTAACCAAATCGGCATCGCCGTCATAAACGAACGAAACCCATTGGGGGCGTAGCTGAGATAAGTTTCGAGAAGTCGTTCAAATTTGACCAGGGGCTTGTCGTAGAAAACGATATGATCGAGATCGAGAAGGGTGATATTGGCTTGTTGTAAACAGTAGCGGATCGCGTGTTCGGGAAAGCGAGCATCGTGCTTTTTTCGGGAAAATCGTTCTTCTTGGGCGGCGGCGATAATCTCTCCATCTCGGACCAAAGCGGCCGCGCTATCGTGATAATAGGCTGAAATTCCCAGTATGTACATAAATTCATCTCCTCACAAATTGCGCTATCCAAAACTTGGGCGATCGCGGGGTGCGCTGACACTGCCGATCAAAAATATCTTCAGATTATACCAATGACGGCCCGAGTCTGACGGAAGATTCCGAAAAAAGGGATCAATTGTTTAAATGTGTCTCTCTATACGGTTTTTCGCGGATGATTGACTTTGAGTTGCGAGTTTACCACTGACGGTTTCGTGAGGTCCGGTGGGTTCGGTTTCAACTAATTCTCCGTCAGCGAGTTCATAGCCTGGATTATCTCGATATTCAGCGAGAAATCTTTCAAAAGTTAGGAGTTTCTGGACGGTATAAGCCATTGAAAACCTCTTGCAAAACTCAAAGTCAAACCGATTTTATTTTTTAGTTTTTATTTGTTAGTTTATCGCAGAAACAACAGGTGTGAGGTTAGGTTAATACTAACTTTTCTTGGGCTAACTTTGCTCTGGCTTGAACCGCCAAAGTTTCATCTTTTTTTATAATTTCTTCGAGACGATTAATAATTTTATTAAACCCTTGAGACTGTTCAGTTTTCATCTCGTTTGCCAACCCCTGTAAGCCCACAATTGCCGAATATCGCACGATCCATTCCGGGTCTTCGCTGGCTTGAAATAAGGTATTCATGGCTTGAATTTGAGCCTCTAGAACCCGGGTTTTTGGGTTCATTTTTTCCCAATGAATGGTTCCCAAACCTCTGGCCGCCGCCCGCCGAACACTGAGGGCAAAATCGCTCCCCGCCGCTTCTAATAATACGTTAAAACCGCGCGGATCGCCTATCGAAGATAAGGCTCGAATTGCCCAAGCCCTCGCCCCATAATTATAACCATCCAACTGTTCGAGCAAGGGTAGAACGGCCGGTTCTCCGATGGCAATTAATCCTTCAACGGCGGCAACGGCCGCACCCGGATTATTGTAACCGAGAACGGTAATTAAAGTGGAAATCGCTTCGGGTGAGTGAGCTTCTGCGAGCATTCTCACCGCTTCTAATAAGCTGTCAGCGGAGTCCGCCTGTTCAACTGCACGAATCAATTCTGAAGTGGTCATTTTCCCTGATTTTCGCCCAAAAATTAAGAGTTAGGAATTAGGAATTAGGAGTTGAGAGTTGGGGGAAGTTAACCCAGTTTGGAGCGGGTTTACGTCTATTTTTTCTGGGAAAACATACATTTGGCAGGACCCGCCCTTTTGCTCCGATTCTCCCCCATACTATAATAAAGAATCCATTAGATTCATCACTTCGATGGCTTCTGAAGACAGAGAAATCGAATCAGTTTGTTTAAGATGATGTTCTAAAATACCCTGTAAGGCGATTAATTTTAAACTATTTTCGGCTAAGGTTTCAGAAATCGGTTTTGCGGCTTTCAAATAACCAATAGCGCCCAGATCCATTAATACCGTTCGTCTGAGTTGTAACTCATTGCTGTCGAGAACTTGGGTTAACCGTTCTGCGTAGGCGCTATTTCCGGTTAATTGATACAGCGATCGCATTGCCGCACAGCGGACCCGTCCGACGGGATGTTCGGTAAAAGGCTCAATCTTAGAAACCGCTGCGGTGGCGCCAATGGTTCCCAAGGCCTCAATCACCGCATCGTAGGGCTGTACCAAATGGGGTTTTCCCGGCACTTGTTGGGCCGCTTCTAGGCCGCCATCGAGGAATTTGACCAGAGCGGGAATACACTGGGGGTCTGCCAACATTTCCAAAGCTTGAGCGGCGGCTTCCCGCACGTAATAATCGGAACAGTCCAAACATTCAATTAAAGCCGGAACCGCGCGTTTATCGTCCAATTTTCCCAACGCTCTGGCGGCATTGCGACGCAGGGGATAACCGCCATCTTCGGTGCGATCGGATTTATCTTGTAAAGCAACTAATAAAGCATCAACCGCTTCCGGTTCACCAACCCGAAACCGTCCCAACCACCAAGCAGCATAGTAACGGCGACCCAATTCTTCGTGTTGAAGATTTGCGATCGCCTGTTCGACGGTCAAACTCTCTGGAGGTTGACTGAAGTTGTTAAGCTGTTCTGAAGCCGTCATTGAAATTTACTCTTGGGTATCGGAATCATCAGCGCCCACTGATTTGGGCTTACCTTCCCCGTCCAAAATTTGATTGACAGCGGTCGCTTGCATTTTGGCTTCGCTGCTGCCATCAACCGTCAGGGGTTCAATACTGAGGATTTTACCACCCATGCGGTTGATCCGCTTCATTTGTTCGCTCATCCGGTTGTAGGGAACCGTGATGTAAGTTTTGCGGGTGCTGCGGATGCGATAGCTGATGCGATCGGGGTTAACATTTTGACCCATCGCTTCTACTTCTATGCGATACATCCGGCTACCGTTATCGCTGAGGGCGGTTCTACCCGTTGATGTACTTTGACCAAACATGGCTGCTCAATTGCTCCTGTTGTCTGTAGATACTGATTGAAAAATTCACTTTTTCACCAAAGTGATGGCAAGCTTGATTGCTCAAATGCTTACCACCTCATGTTGATCTCGAGAGTTTAGGTTTCGCGAACGCTGACAATCTTGGCGCCACTGCGAAGAATTTGTTGCATCCGAGAAGATAGTTCTTCGTAGGGAACTAAATAAGCCTTATTCGAGCGACGAACGTTATTATCCCGTATAGAAGAACCAATGCGGTTGGTGACTTCTACCCGATAAACCCGTTGCTGACGATTTCCCAGTCCCCCAAAGGATTTTTGGGGTGCATCCATTTTTGATTTGCCTGCAATTGGTGAAGATTGAGGAATCGTACTGGCTTGGTTGCGAGCCACTTCTTTAAACAGGCGGCCATTTTTGCTTCCGGCTTGACCGCGATCGTTGTTGGCGTAACCGCGATACAATTGGAACATCCGGCTAAAGCCTACGGTTCTCGATCCGGGCAACACTTGGAAGCCGACGTAGTAAGGAACGATGTTGTCGCCGAATTTATTTTCGTATTCTTCGCTCTCGAAGTAATAGTTAATTTCGGCATCGTAGCCTTTATCTTCGACCAAACGGGTGTGGAATGCCAGTTCTTCTTCATCGTGGGGAGGACGTCCCAACAGATGTTTGAAGTTCAGTTCTACAAAACGTTGGTTGTTATTGGGATAGAAAAATTTCTTCTTGTATAACTCAGAAAGGGCAACGGCACGGACAAAATCACGAACCGTTAAATTTCCTTGTCTGAGTAAAGATTCTGCTGAAGTCAAACGTTCCGCTTTCATGATATACTCGTTGCCGAGTACCTGTCTGTAGGTGGCACGAAAAATCGCTTGCAGATCGCTTTCTGTCCAATCTGGACGCAATTCTACTTTGGTACCATCAAACGCATCCAAGCCTAAACGTCCCGCAGCTTGTAAATTGGCGGGGACTAATAATGTTGTCATAGCTACCTCCGGGACACACGACAAATAGAATCCCGTATTTTTCAATTAATTTTTTTCAAAGAAAAATACTGGGAAAAACTCAGAACTGCTTGGGTTGTTTTAGATCAAACAGCCGAGAACAGCAAAAAGATTTTAAAAGTTGCTGATGTTATTGCTGCTTTCTATCTAATAATAAGATGCCTGGAGCGTTAAATAACTGCTAACTCAACCAATTGCCGTTAGCTAACAGCTATCTATCGTTCCAGGCAACAAACCGCTGACTAGCTCAGAGCGTTAATTGCGTAGTCGATGTAGGAATTCGCTTCTACTGCCGGATCGCCGCTCAAACCATGATTGGCTTTGATGTACTTGAGAGCTTCGATGTACCAGCTAGGAGACAGTTCAAAAGTCCGGTTGATTTCATCGATACCAGCAATCAGGTACTCATCCATCGGACCGGTACCGCCTGCGATTAAGCAGTAAGTCACCATCCGCAGGTAGTAACCGATGTCACGAGCGCACTTATCTTTACCGCGTTGGTCAGCCGCGTAGTTCGGCCCTTGCATTTGAGTGGTGTAGGGGAACTTGGAATAAACGGCTTGAGCAGCACCGTTGATTAAGCTATCAGCTTTGGAAGTCAAAGCTTTAGCCGCTTCCAAACCGGCTTGGGCTTGGCGGAAACGTCCGAAAGCAACTTGAATTTCAGTGCTGCTCAGGAAACGACCCTGAGAATCTGCGGTGGTGACAGCTTCGGTTAAAGGAGTCTTCATGCTTTTAATCTCTTCTGGTTAGGTGTACAGAGTTTTTGAATGAGTGCGAGCCATACAAATGCGACTTGAGCGCAGTTGGTCAGAATCGGTTCTAAAGGCAGAATTTTAGCCAACTGCTGCCGCAGCACGATCAAAGTAGCTAGCGATTTCAGATTGCAGAGCGTTGCAGTCGCCTTGGGTAATACCGCTGGGGTCCATAACGATTGCTAAAGCCGCTTCTTTCATTTTTTGAACGCCTACTGCAACGGAAGCACCCGGAGTACCCAGAGCTTGGTAGGTTTCACGCAGACCATTCAGGCAGCGATCGTCGAGAACGCTAGGATCACCTGCAAAGATTGCATAGGTAACATAGCGGAGGATGATTTCCATATCGCGCAAGCAGGCGGCCATCCGGCGGCTAGTGTAAGCATTTCCACCGGGTTGGATCAATTGAGGCTGTTCGGAGAACAAAGAACGAGCAGCGTTAGCAACAATGCTGGAAGCGTTGCTGGTGATGCGGTTAACAGAATCAAGACGCTTGTTGCCGTCTGCAACCATTTGGCTGAGAGCGTCGATTTGAGAGGTGCTTAACATTTCACCCCGTGCGTCTGCTTGAGATACTACCTTAGTGAAGGCGTCAAACATGGATTCAATCTCCTACTCGATTGGTTTGAGTTTACTTTCGGTTCTCTTTTTTGAGATTTCCAAATCTTTGCCAACTTTATAGTCGTTGGATAAAGACTGGAGACAACAACCCGTTATTAATGGGATTGTCATTATCCTCTGGGGTTGCGATCGCGATTTTCCAGTTGCCCGGTTTCTCACGATCTTCACCTTGAGAATCTTAGAAAATTTTACACGGTTTATGAGAGAAATTTAAACTTTCTTAATGAACAGACGTTGGGTTGATTAATCTTTAGTCTGTGATTGTTCTCCCTCAGGTATCAGTTATACAATGGAGTCCGCCCGGGTTGCATTAAAAATTATTAACGCTATCCCCGGTAAATATTACGAAGTATTAAAAAATTTGTCCAAGAGCCGCTAATCCTGTTAGGATTTTCAGACTTTTGCCGTTTTAGGAGTTGAGGAGATACAGTGACCAGTGACCCTCCGGGAACGTCCGTTGCTAAGATTGCAAACTTTGCTCTATGCGCGAAGTTCCTACAACGGGGGGAACCCCCGCAACGGACTTCGCGCTCTCGACTATTCCGCGTGGGTCCGCACTGCCTCACCAGTGACCAGTGACCAGTGGTAAGTGATAACTGATAACTGATAACTGATAACTGCCTTTTCCCTTTCCCCTATTAATATCGAATCCGGGGATCGACGTAAGCGTTCAAAATATCAATACCAATACTGGCGATCGCCACAATACCGGCAAAAAACACGACAATTCCCTGAACAGTGGGATAATCTCGCAGGGTAATCGCTTCGTAAAGCCGATTCGCCAGTCCCGGCCAGGAAAACGTCACCTCGGTCAAAATTGCCCCGCCCAACAAGGCTGCCAAGGTCAACCCCAACACGGTAATCACGGGAATCAAAGCATTTTTTAGCGCATGAGCGATCAAAATCCGTTTTTCGGGAATTCCTCGCGCCCTCGCCGCTTCCACATAGTCGGCTTGCAAGGTTTGACGCAAATTCACCCGGACGATCCGCTCAAAAATGCCACTGAGCAACAACCCCAAAGTCAAACAAGGCAAACACAGATAGTACAGCGCGGTCAAAAACTGCCCGATATTAGCCGTTAACAAACTATCGAGGGTATACAGCCCGGTCAACTGCAAAGGCGGAGTCATGCTGACCGGGAAACGAGTCCCCAGAGGAAACCAGCCCAACTGCACCGCAAACACAAGCTGAAAGACCATCCCCGCCCAAAATGCGGGTACTGAATAAGTAATTATACCAAACAAGCGCCCGACGGTATCCCAAATGGTATTGGGACGAGAAGCGGACATCGCCCCGACACTCACCCCGATCGCCAAAGCTACCAACAGACTGAATACCCCCAATTCCACCGTCGCCGGAAAATAGTCCCAGATAATTTCCCAAACCGACTGTCCGCGACTGGTCAGGGATGTTCCCAAGTCAAATTGGAGTAAATCTCCCATGTAGTCGAGATATTGTTGGACCAAAGACCCATCTAGCCCCAATTGCGATCGCAGTGCTTCTTTGGCAGCGGCCGGAGCGCGGGGGCCGAGTATGGCATCGACCGGATCGCCGGGAGTTGCTCTGAGTAACAAAAATACGACGGTTGTAATGGTCCACAGCATTAACGGGGCTAACAGCAACCGAATCAAGACGTAATATTGCAGCGCTTTAGAACGAGACATGACACCTCATACAGTCACCAGTCACTCATTACCAGTCACCAGTTTTTACAGTTATCAGTTAACAGTAAACTGTGACCCGTTTTTACAGTTTCTTTTTTAATACATAAATTGTCTATTTTGTCAAGATGAAGATTTGGGGGTTGGGCTTGGGCTTTGAAAATTCGTGCGTCGGGGTTTTAATTTTTTGGTCAGAAAATCCTGATATTTCACGAGATAATCGGGGTTTTAGGCTTTGTTTTGACGTGTAGACAGAGTAACCCCTTGGGTGGTGTTTTTTATAGCCTACCAGAACCCCTATATTTTCGTCAACTTTTTAGGAAATTTTCTCAATAAAAATTCCAATTTTTTCGATAAAATTTTGATTTTCCAAAGGATTGGCGGTTTTTAATTAGATAAACTTATGGTTTTGGGTGGGACAGTCGGGGTTGATGGCTGTGGGTTAAAGTCTATTTTGATTATCTAATTTAATAGTGGAGGAAAATTAGCTTGATATCGGTTGTTTGTACTATCAGCTTCCAAAGCAAATTTTATTTTTTTGACTTCCTTTTGCTGTGAAATCGGGAGAATTGGGCTTTTTTAAAGCTTGTCACCCCGTTAGCAGATCGGGTCTACATCAAGAAATAGGAAATTATCTGAATTGTTCTCGAATATCAATCAATCACCCGAATGGCAATTCTATCCAATTAAGGGTTTTAAATGCTTTGAATGACTGGTGTTTCGAGTTTAATCTCAATCATAATTTCCCCTTCAACAATCAATCTAATATCAACCTAAATTAGACCTATATTGCGTCCTGGCGTAACAAATTGAGTTCTTCTACTAACGCAGGGAGATTGGCTTTTGCTTCCCGATTCAATGCCGTTCTGCTATTAACCCACTCGATAATTAATTCTTGTTCTTGCTGTTCGTCCCCTTCATCCATTGCCATAAACCGATAAAAGTAGGGAATATCAAACTCAAGATAGTGACTAATGATATCGTAGGGGGCAACTGTCCAATCAATCTGCCAAACCTGTTTGGTTAGAGAGACAATAACTCGGTTGACAGGGTTATCTTGGTATTTGGCGATCGCAGCGTCGAGGGATGCGATCAATTTGTCCTTATCCATAGAAATCTCCACAAGGATTACTCTTTTTGTTTATAACCGATTAAGCTTCCCTTTTCGATATCAAAGTGTTACAAGCTTTATCATTCTCGCAAACAATCTCCAAAAATCTCAATAACCAACCGGATAGTAATTTTGTGGATAATTTGTGGATAATTTCTTCGGGTTATCTTTTAGGGGAATTTTCAAATTTAACGGACTACTATCGGCTACAAGTTTTACAAATCTGTTCGGCTAATATAAACCGGGTATTTCTTCCTATATATATATGTCGGCACGGATTCCCATTCTTTAAGAGTAGGTCAAGTCCGGGGATTTGTCAAGGGAAAATCTCGGCAATTTGGCGAATTTTTTTGAGAAATATTGAGAGAAATAACTGGTCGGTCAAAAGTGAAGCGATCTTGGTAAATAAGGGAACAGTTCAATAATGGATAATGGATAATGGATAATGGATAATGGATAATGGATAAGGAGAGGTCTTAAACCTGATTAATTAATGAGCAATTATCAATTGTCAATTATCCATTGATAATAGTCGAGAGTCGGGGAAAAAGTGATCGCTGAAAATTGAAAACACGGTTTCGGAGGCGATATGCTTTCTTGAGGTTTGACCGATATTTTTTTAGAGAAGCTGCGCGATCGCCGAATTGATCTTCTTTGCGGATGGTGGGTTAGTTCTTTTGCTGAATAACTGCCCCCCACAGATAGAATTTCTATCTCTCGAATCGCGATCGCTTATTTGTGAGTTGAAATTCTATATATATATGTCGGCACGGATTCCCATTCTTTAAGAGTAGGTCAAGTCCGGGGATTTGTCAAGGGAAAATCTCGGCAATTTGGCGAATTTTTTTGAGAAATATTGAGAGAAATAACTGGTCGGTCAAAAGTGAAGCGATCTTGGTAAATAAGGGAACAGTTCAATAATGGATAATGGATAATGGATAATGGATAAGGAGAGGTCTTAAACCTGATTAATTAATGAGCAATTATCAATTGTCAATTATCCATTGATAATAGTCGAGAGTCGGGGAAAAAGTGATCGCTGAAAATTGAAAACACGGTTTCGGAGGCGATATGCTTTCTTGAGGTTTGACCGATATTTTTTTTAGAGAAGCTGCGCGATCGCCGAATTGATCTTCTTTGCGGATGGTGGGTTAGTTCTTTTGCTGAATAACTGCCCCCCACAGATAGAATTTCTATCTCTCGAATCGCGATCGCTTATTTGTGAGTTGAAATTCTATATATATATGTCGGCACGGATTCCCATTCTTTAAGAGTAGGTCAAGTTCGGGGATTTGTCAAGGGAAAATCTCGGCAATTTTGGGATTTTTTTTTAATGTGGAATTGGGGATAATTTTTACGGGTCAAGAATCTTTTTTTATGGGTAAAAATATTCTTCGCAAGCTTCCCAGTTGTCCGTGTCGGTTGTATGGCGGGTAAAAATAAGCGGATGATTGGGGAAGTAAAGAATAGAGGAGTTCTTAGAAGTCGTGAGGCAGAAAATTTTAGGGTTGAGGCAAGATCTGATCTGGCAAGAGGTGCTTGTTGTAATCTTGCAATAGAAAAGATCGCAACTATTTTCTGGCTTAAGGAAACGCTATCGGCTAAAAAGCGGTATAAAAGGTTTGAAATTATCGTAATTCGGGTTTATATATAAGTGTTGTTTCTGAGAGAGGCACTTTTGCGCTGTTGCAATCATGGAAACGGAGAAATTGGAGAAAGATTTGAAGTGCTACTTTGATAAGCGGATTCGGTCTAACAAGACAAACTTATAAAAGTGTAGATGAGTACATCTATATTATGACGTTAGAAATGTTTGAGTTGAAGATTAAGGGTTAATGGGAACGGGGTGACGCAGAATTTAGGGAGGACGAAAGGTGTAGTTGTCGATCTTCTAAGTAACCGTTTTGAACCGAACTCAAACGAGCGAACCGGATTAATTCTCTCGGGCCGTTTATTTGGGGAGGTTGTGGGTGATTGTTTGAAAAATAAAACAACTCAAACCTCAAAATAATCGAGATTAAAATTTTAAAAGTTTTGACAATTATGACTTGCCTATCGGTTTTTAATTTGTTATAGTCTCGGGATATAAATTGCAGACAATAAGGGGGATGTTTGATGTCTGTTTGTTTTGCTCAAAATGTTGTTTTAGGATTTGCAACGAACTTGGTTAATGAACGAGTTGAGATTTTTGCTAAAACCCTGCGCCAGGTTTATTCTCCTGCCGAATGTGATTTGGTTATCTACACCAATCAGGTCGATGATCAACTGGGGGATCTGGCTGAAAAATACTCAATCCAGTTTATCTATACTCCAAGTCAATATTCCTACCGCATGGGAAAAGTTGCCAAATTTTTCAGCCGCTTCTTGATTCAGCTAGGGTTCGTTTTAGCCAGATCAACCCGCAATATCGCCTTGGTTGAAAACCTTTTCTCTGGCGTTTATCCTCTGCTGATTGAACTTTGGCATCATCCTCATTTTGTTCGGTGGCTTTGTTACCAAAGCTTTCTCAAAACCCATAAAAGTTATCAAAAGGTTTTTCTTTCTGATGTGAAGGATGTGGCATTTCAATCGCCTTTTTTTGAAAGCTTGGGTTCCGACAATATCCATTTTTACGATATGGGGATCTTTTATGGCGATCCCACCTACAAAGAAGCTCAAGTCGATACGGATTGGTATCGGGAGGCTTATGGCTTAAAAGCTTTGAAAAAAGTACAGGGTCAACCGATTTTAAATATTGGTACGGTTTTGGGGGATTTTCGAGGAATTGAATTGTTTGTTGATTTAATCTGTGAGGAAATTCTCAAGCGGCCTTTCGGAAGAATTGAGCAAGTGATTCTCAATAATTTATACTATACTTCTAATGCTTTTAGCTCGGTCATCGCTCAAGCTCAACAGAATGTAGACAGTAGTGTTCTCACGCTGATTAGTCCGGTTCAAGAACAGATTACTGTCACGGATAAGGGAATATTGAATCCCAATCGTCAACTCATACCTGTTGTTCATATGTACAATCGCTATGGTCTTACAATGGATTTCTTTTCTCAGGTTTTAGGGCATGAAATTGCCCGTCAAGGTCTGGTCAAAAATCTTTGAAAGTAAGCTTTTAAGCCAACCTGCCGTGCTTTTTCAAATTCAGTGCCAACTCCGAATCGCGACTTAGCCGCCGGTTGTGGTATGATTGATTTGCTAATGTACGGCACTATTGTCGGCTAATAGTAACTCTGGAGTTCCGGGTCGTTCAATAATTGATAATTAATAATGGATAATGGATAATTACCTCGATCCTTTATGTATAGGATTGATAGAGAGGAAATAATTTTTCTTTTTTCTCCTTGAAAGGAGAGGTCTTCAACCTCATTAATTAATGATCAATTATCAATTGTCAATTCTCCATTGATCAAAGACCTCAACAGGCTTGGTAAAACTAACCTGTAAGTCCTGCAAGCCGATTTATACACGGCGACCGACCGGGCTAAACCGATTAGTCTGAACCCACAGGCTTAAATGACTTGGGTGCTGCCCAGGTAAAAGTTCCTGGTAGTCGGTGAGGATGCCACCTCTGCTCTACTCGCCAGATGAGAAAAGCGGATCTTCTACTGCCAAGCAATCAATCCCTCGTTGGGTTCACTCAGGCTGGTGCCAAAATTCTTCGGGGTGATTGCTCGATTTATAGATTGGCTGAGTTTTCACCGATTTTTTTAGTGAATCTACGCGATCGCCAAATTGATCTTCTTCCCGGATGGTGGGTTAGTTCTATTGCTGAATAACTGCCCCCCACAGATAGAAACCCAAAATATAATTTCTATCTGTCTGCTGGCGATCGCTCATTTGTCAGTTGAAATTCTTTATATATATGTCGGCACAGATTCCCATGATTTAACAATAGGTCAAGTCGGGGGATTTGTCAAGGGGAAAGGCGATCAATCTGATTGCTCGATTTATAGATTGGCTGAGTTTTCACCGATTTTTTTAGTGAATCTACGCGATCGCCAAATTGATCTTCTTCCCAGGTGGCGGGTTAGTTCTTTTGCTGAACATTTATCCCCAAAGATAGAAACTAGATATATAAATTCTATCTATTTAGTGGCGATCGCTCATTTGTCAGTTGAAATTCTTTATATATATGTCGGCACAGATTCCCATGATTTAACATTAGGTCAAGTCGGGGGATTTGTCAAGGGAAAATCGGGGAATTTTCGGGAATTTTTTTTGAGAAATATCGATATAAATAGGTAGTTGGTCAAAAGTGAAGCGATCTTGGCAGATCAGGGAAAAGGTAATAGTCGGGAGTCGGGGAAAAAGTGATCGCTGAAAATTGAAAACATGGGTGAGGAGGTGATATGGTTTCCTGAGTTTTGACCGATATTTTTTTTAGAGAAGCTGCGCGATCGCCGAATCTATCTTCTTCCCGGATGGCGGGTTGATTGTTTGGCTGAATAACTGTCCCCCTGAGATAGAAATTCTATTGATAAGAGGCGATCGCGAGCGTTCTGTGTTGAAATTTCTATATATATGTCGGCACAGATTCCCATGATTTAAGAATAGGTCAAGTCGGGGGATTTGTCAAGGGGAAATCGGGGAAATTTTGGGAATTTTTTAATGTTGGGAAGGGAAAAAAGCGATCGCCGTTGAAGAAAGGTTCTAGATCGGGGAGGGTTTACAAAGGTTATAGATGAGAGAGGAACCCGCCCTAGAAAACTATTCTGTTTTCAAGGATTAAGAGTCATTGAGGAGGGATTCAAAAGTTGTTCGCAGGGACTTAATATCCCCAACCCGAGCAACTAACAAACTATCGCGACCGGCATCTTCTAGACGAGACTTCCAATATTGAATGCTATCGGAATTATTCACCCAAAAGCCTATCACACTATCAACCACCTCATCGATATTCCAATTTTTTTGTTGAGAAACGGTTTCCACCGAGGAAAGAAAGGTATCAAGTTTGCATTGATGATGTCCCAAATATTCAACATCATTCAATGATTTTTCCTTAAGTTCTTGTTGTTGGTAAAAAAAGGATAAAATAGGAGAAATGCCAACCAGGTCGAATGCGTATTTCATCCGGTAACTCCAAACTTGTTTTTTAAAATTATTTATAGTAGATGATAATATCGAGTTTAGCCGATTTCAATCCGTCAAATGGTTGACAATCTTGACTCTAGTTTACTCCGGCCAATCCGAAAGTCCGAAAAATTGAGGGTTTGGGATTTTAGGGGTTTTAAAAATAAAGAAAAAATTAAAAGTATTCAAACGGATGGGCTAATTTTTTTAGTTTGAGTTTAGGTTTGCGACTCCGGTTTTAACTCCTGTAAATCTTGAGGAGTATTACAGTTAAACAGCATGGGTTTCGTTGTCGGTTCCAGCTTAAGCGGATGAACCGGAACTTGAGACAACCAAGTTTGAAACGAACGTCCTCCCTGTTGAAGAAACGCCTGTAAAGCCGTCAAAGCGCTGCGGCGATAAAATCCACATAAGGGTTCCCAACCGGACTCTTGACGGGGAACAACCGCCAAAGTAGACTGAGAAACATCAGTTAATTGACTCATCCAATCTTGCAAAATTTCCGGTTGTAGCTGAGGTAAATCGCAAGCCAAAAGCAACACCCACTCTGCATCAATTTGAGTCAATCCGTCTGTTAAAGCCATTAATGGACCTTGACCAACAGGAGAAGACTCCGGTAAAAATTGCACCGATTCTGAGACAATATCCCGATACCGTTCCGGCCAGGAGGTTAACACATAAACCGATGAACAACAGCAAACTGCAACCTGACAAACCCGGGTTAAAAACGGTTTTCCTTCCCACTCAATCAGGGCTTTATCCCGACCCATGCGGGAACTTTTTCCCCCGGCTAAAATCAAAGCAGCAATTGCAGAATCAGACATGGTTTAATGTGTAACAATCAAATTCGACACCGACCAAAAACCATCAAACCGTCTTCGTGTGAGAAGCCCAACTGGTAAACAACCCGCCACCGACTCCAAGCAAAGTTAATCCCCAGATATAAGCGGACCACCGATAATCTTCATCAATTTCCAGAACCGTATTTTCTGGATTATCAACAAAGTCGTTAATTTCGGCAACCATATCTTGAGCGTAGTGGTGATCGAGACGGTAAAACGGGAGAAAAACCCGACCATTTTCGGTCAATAGTGCCACATAAAAAGCACTATAATCCGAGTCAGCCAAATCCTCAATATTCTTCTTGATGATTTGGGCGCCTTGCAAACTCTTAATCGGAATTTCGGTCGAAGTTGTACCCAATAAACCCGATTCTTCGAGATCGCATTTTCCGAGGGCTTGTTCAGTCCGTTCACAAGTTAAATTAACGGTACTAACAAAACCAATCATCATCAATCCCGGCACAACCGAAAGACTTAATAAACCCAAGGAAAGAATCGGAATTTTCTTGAGCTTTTTGAGGAGTTTTTTAGGAAGCATGATTCTCCTTTGATGAACCCTGAACAGCTAGACGAAGGGTTTCCAGTTTGTCAGCAACGCCATCAATCAATAATTGTTTGGCGGTCGATAAACCGGATTCCAAATCGGAACACACTCCACACTGCCACAGGTAAAATCCCCCATTCCAAACTGCCGCTTGCATCAATTCGCAGGCTTTCCCCTCCAAAACCGCCTGCATATCGGCCAGCAATTGAGTAGAACTTTCCAGAGAAACTTCTTTTCCGCCAAACCCGTAATCACTCGGATGCAATAACAACCGTTCGATATCGGAATCTTCAGATTGATCCGAAACTCGATGCACGCCAATAATACAAGTGCGATCGCGAGGCAAATCACAACTGCCCTCTAACCCTTTAACGGTAATAAACCGAGTCGTTCCCCGCCATTTAAACGTTTCCCGAAATAAGACTTCGGTGGGAGGATGAACGTATCCGCAGGCGAGAGTCGCCACCCCCGCATAGGGACACCACATCAATTCCATCGTTGCCAGAGGGGGACGTTTGCCAATTTCCCGACGGTAGGGAACCAAAGATGCTGCTTCGGGAAAATGACGGGAAAGATAGACAAACCCCAAACCGGTGGTTTCGAGAACCGATTGAACCTGTTCGAGGGTGAGCGCTGTCCAGTCTACCCCCAAACCCTGCCAAATTTCAATCAGGGGAATCCCTTCTTTGGTCGGCATGGTATCCCCCCCGTGCAGTATCACCGGAACGCCTGCGGTTGCCAAAATTAACGCGGTTAGCGGTGCAACCGGAGCGGTACGGGAGCGCCCATCGTAGGGACAATTCAAGAGTAGGGGAGGGGTGGGGAGGGGTTGGAGTTTTGGGGCCAACTCGTCGCAGCCATCGAGCATTCCGGCTAATTCTTCGCCTGTGGGCCGTTTGATGCGGTGGGCGATTAAAAAGGCGCCAATTTGTGCAGGAGTGGCTTCCTGTAATAGCATCATTTTCATCGCATCTGCGGCTTCGGTGCGATTGAGATTTTCGCCGGTATGGGGGCCGCTGCCAATTTTACGAAGTAGGTCTCGAAAGCGATCGCTCATTACACCAAGTTAGAGGTTAAAACAACAAGGAAGTTCCCACCGATATCGGGTTTAGGAGGTACGATGAGCGGTTAATTTGCCAACTTCTGGGAGAACGGAATTTTCGGTTGGCGGAATAAACTCTTGTACCAGCTTCCAGAAATATTCTATCGGGGGAATTTGCATTCGGTCGGAAGTGGCAACCATGACGACTTCCCGACTCCAAGCGCGATCGCCGGCGGAGGGGGGTAGGTCATTTTGGGGAGAAATGGGACGAATGGCTAAAGTTGGATCGCTTTGGGATTCAATTAAAGCCGAACGGGGGAGTAAAGCCACTAATTCTCCCTGACGGACAACTCCGCGAAAGGCATCGAGGGTGTTGAGTTCTAGAACGGCGTTGAGTTGGCTTTGGGTTTGGTTGAATTTTTCGAGAACCCAACGCTGCATTCCGTAACCGTCTTTGAACACGACCTGGGGATAACGGACCAATTCCGACCAAGGGACTTGAGTATAACTGGCGAGGGGATGGGTAGAGGCCATCAATACTTCTATGGGTTCCCAATAGAGGCTTTCGACTATCAATTCTCCGGTTGCGGTAAAGGATCGGTTGTTCATCACGATGGCGACGTCAACTAACCCGTCTCGCAACACTTTTAACGCCCGATCGCTTCCTAAGGAGGTGACTCGCAGTTGTACTTCTGGGTAAGCGTAGCAAAATTTTTGTAAGACCGGGGGCAAATAGGAGGCGCAAATGGAATGAATGGCGGCGACACAGAGTTCGGGTTGTTTTCCGGCTAGCAAAGTCGCCAGTTCTTCTTTTGCACTGTCCCAGGTTTGACAAATTTTGCGTGCGTAGGGCCAAAACCGTTCTCCTCCAACTGTCAGCTTGGCTTGGGCGGTACGATGGAATAGGGGTAAACCGAGTTCGGCTTCTAGTCCTTGCACCTGGCGGCTGATGGTTGATTGAGTTACACCACAGATTTGTGCGGCTTGTTGAAAGCTTCCGGTTTCAGCTACACACAGAAAGGATTGCAACTGCTCTAAGCGCATGAAAATTTGATTAAGATGGCTCTACTCTATCCAATTTCATGGTAATTGATTTAGTATCCCCATTTGGTACGGGTTGATACAGCTTTTACAGTCACCAGTCACCAGTCACCAGTCACCAGTCACCAGTCACCAGTCACCAGTTTTACAGTCACTCATTACCAGTCACCAGTCACCAGTGTTTTCAGTTTTCAGTTTTCAGTTTTTTTTAGTGATTAGTTTTCAGTTAGATTCCTGTGAGTAAAAATAGTATTGCTTATGATAAGGCTTATCAGTTTGCAATTAGAATTGTGAATGCCTATAAATATTTAACTGAAACTAAGAAAGAGTTTGTTCTCAGCAAACAACTTCTGTGTTCGGGTACTTCTATTGGAGCCAATTTAGCTGAAGCTAATAGTGCCATTTCTTCGTCCGATTTTAGTGCAAAGGTTTCTATTGCTTATAAAGAATGTCAAGAAACAAAGTATTGGCTATCAATACTTAAGGATACAGGATACATTGACGAAAAGGCATTTAACAGCATTTATCAAGATGCGGAAGAAATCGCCAAAATCCTCTTTGCCATCCTAAAATCTACTAATAGAACCAACTGAAAACTTAAAACTGTTATCACTGGTGACTGTTCCCTATTCCCTGTTCCCTGTTCCCTGTTCCCTGTTCCCTGTTAATTCCATTCTTGTAGCGCCATATAAATTCCTTTTTGTAAATTGGGGTCGAGATTATTTTCTTGAGTTAATTGTTGGAGTCGTTGATAAATTGGGGGAGAGTTTATGGGAACGTTTAACTGTTTTAAGGCGGCGATACAGTGAAATTGAACGGTTTTTTGAGAATCGGCTAACAGTTGAACTAAAGCATCAAAAGCGTTAATATCTCCCAACTGTCCTAAACTTAAAGCAACCAATTGTTTAAGATTTGGAATGTCTAAAGCGGGATGTTGACTTTGGAGAAATTCTATTAAAATTTGACTGGCTTTTGTTTTGGCTTCGGGTCGGTTTGTTCGTCCGATTCCTTGAATAATTTCTTGATGAATTGCCAAAGATGAGGGGTGAGAATTAGATTCTTCTGGAATGGTGAATAAAATTTGTTTAAGCTGATTTAAAGCTGCGGGGGTTTCTATCCAACATAGCGATCGCACGGCATCAATTTTAACGCTGGCGGGGGTGGTTTTCGATTGAATTTGTTCGACTATTGCCATCACCGCTTCATCGGTTCCCAAACGGGAAAGGGCAATTTGTGCCTGCTGACAAACACCGGGGTTAATATCCCATAATAAAGGCTGGAGTTGTTCAACTAAATTCAATTTGTTTACTAAATCTTCTCGCCGACTTAACCCGATAATGGCTTCTTTTCTAACCGCAGGGTAAGGATCGTTTAAAGCGTTAATTAATACGGGAGGAATACGCGGATCGTGAAAACTGCCCAAAGCTTCAATACTGGTTTGGCGAACTTTTGGGTTAGAATCGTTAACGACTCTCAGTAGCGGTGCGATCGTTTCTGAGCGACGAATTTGAGCGAGTGCTTCTGTGACAAACGGTCTTAACTGTTCGTTTTCGAGTAAAATATTGAGAGAATCAACGGCGGAAGTTCCCAAATTGGCTAAGGCGGTTGCTGCCATTTCTAGTAATGAGTTTTCTGAGGACTCTTCGGTTTTAGCGGTTTGTAAAACGTTGACCAAAGCGGGTACAACCGCATCGCTGTTAAACTGTCCTAAAGTCCGGGCGACAAACCAACGCACTTCGGGATCTGTTTCGGAGTCTTCGAGAATTTCTATCAACGGGTTAATGGCAATTGTTCCCATTTTGGTTAACTGTTTGGCTGCATCCCAACGTTGTTGAAAGTCTCCGCTTTCTAACTCCGCGATCGCTTGGGAAAGTAAGGCTTGAGATTGACTATTATCAGATAAGTTAGAAAACCGATCACCCATAAATTAAATTCTAATTCTTGAAAACAGCTATCTTTTGACCTCACCCCCAGCCCCTCTCCTACGAGGAGAGGAGTGTCCGCAGGACGAGGAGAGGTTTTTAGTGTAGCAATCAGTTAATTCTCATGCAATTCTAGATCTAGAACTTCTAAAAAATAGCCATGCTACATTTTCGATATAGTTCTGTAATTGATGCGCCTGTCGAGGCGGTTTGGACCTTCCACGAACGTTCCGATATCTTACAATTATTAACCCCCCCTTGGCAACCGGTGGAGGTGATCCGACGTGAGGGAGGGTTGGATGTGGGGGCGATAACGGAATTTCGCCTGTGGTTGGGGCCGATTCCGGTACAATGGTTAGCGGTACATACCGAATGCGATTGCTATCGACTGTTTACCGACGAACAGAAACAAGGTCCGATGGAAAGTTGGGTACACCGACATCAGTTTTCTTCAGAAGGGGGAAAAACTCGCCTAACCGATGCCATTTCCTATTCTCCCCCTGGCGGTTGGTTGGCTGAAAACTTGTTGGCGTGGTGGGTCAATAGCCGTTTAGAAGATATGTTTCGCTATCGCCACGAAGTCACCAAACGAGAATGCGAGAAAAATTGATTGGACTGTTAAACGTCTGCGTTGACGGTTTCTTGATCAATTATTGAACGGTATCTGCTTGTTTTTCTGAGTCTTCTGTTGAATTTTCAGTTGAATTTTCAGTTGAATTTTCAGTTGAATTTTCAGACTCGGTTATAGGTTTGACTTCAGGTTTGGGAGAATTTGGGGTGGAAACAACGGTTTTAGAGTTATTGTTTTTTTCTTCAGCGTGAATTTGTTCAACATCTCCCTCTAATTCTTGAATTCGCTGTCCCTGTTGATGAACCTGCTGAAGATCTTTCTCTAATTCTTGAATGCGTTGTTCTTGCTGACGAATCTGACGCATATTTTGACGGGCGCTGACGATTCGTTGCAGTTGAGATAATAAAGCAAACAGCCAAGCTAGTAAAGCCCCGACTCCGGTTGCTGCAATGAGTTCAATGGCGAGGGGGGCTTCAAATTCAACCCCTTCGATCAATTGAATTGTGGCAAGTTCTGTATTCTGTAAACTAAATAAAACTAAGCCGATACAAACGATAAAAATTAACACAAAGTTAAGCGGTCGCATGAGGAAACTCCAGACTACAAGCGGATTACTGTTTCAATTTTACCGAATATTGTTCGGGATGACCGGATATTTTTGGGGGTTTTTGTTAATTGCGGAAGTTTGACCCGGTTGAGGGGTTAAGCAGATTATTGGGTTTTTAGCAATGAGTAAATGTATCAATCTGTTGAATCAGGCGATCAAGTTGTGTCCGATTGAGATAAGGATTAAGTAAAATAATTCTTAACCAACATTGTCCCCGATAAACGGGAAGAGAGAGAAATAGATTGGCTTTTTTCAGCAAATAAGCTTGTAATTGGGCATTCCATTTTTCCCGATTCTCCGGTAAAATTTTAGCAGGAATACTCCGAAAACAAATAATATTCATATCGGGTTGACCCACAACTTCTACATCCGATTTGTTTTGTAATTTTTGAAATAAATAATCGGTTAATTGATAGCTTTCATCGATTAATTTAGCGTAACCTTCTTTGCCGAAGTGTTGCAGCGATAACCAGAATTTTAACACATCAGCATGGCGGGTTCCTTGTACAGAAATTTCTCCTAAATTGATTAAATCATCTGCGGCTTGCATATAGGGCGCACCAATTCTAAATTCAGTTTCTAACTGTTGAACGTCTCGAAACAAAACCATTGCACAAGTTCGGGCAACGTACAACCACTTTTGCGGGTTAAATGTGATAGAATCTGCCTGTTCTATTCCTTGTAATTTTTGACGGTGTTGAGGTGAAAAAATAATTGCTCCCCCATAAGCTGCATCCACATGAAACCATAAATTGTGTTCCCGGGCAATTTCAGCAATAGCGGGTAACGGATCAATATTTCCGGTTGTTGTGGTTCCGGCGGTTGCGACGATACAAAAAGGTATTTTTCCCGCTAATTTCGCCTGTCTAATTTGACGGTTTAAATCTTCTATTTCGATTTGAGAGTTGTGATTTGTTTGAATCGGAATCACCGCAGAAGTTCCCAATCCCAACAACATTGCTACTTTTTGTACAGAGGTATGAGCAACTTCTGAAGCAAATAAAACCGGTTGCTGGCTGTGATTCCAAATTCCCGCTTGGTGCGAATGAAATGCCCGATTTCGGGCGACGGTTAAGGCTTGGAGATTGGCTAAAGTTCCGCCACTGACCATGACGCCACCGGAAGTTTCACCCAAACCAAATAGCCGTGCAAACTGTTTAATCAGGTGAAATTCCAGACGTGAAAATATCGCCGACATTTCCACACTCAACATATTATTATTCAGTGCGGCTGCAACCAATTCTGCTAAGATAGAAATGGTCGTCGGCATCGAGTCCATGTGACCCATATAACCGGGATTAGCCGCATTGGTTGAACTTTTAATTATAGTCTTTAATTGTTCCAGTAAAACCGATTCCGAGATGGGATGTTCGGGAATTAAAACCCAATCGCTGAGGTCGCCGACTTCGGGAAGCGGTGAATGGTTAATCGCAGTGGTTAAGTGAGATAAGATTAAGTCTAAAACTTGACTCGCCAGTTGTTCAATTTCCTGACGATTTTTCCCTTGAGGGTCAATAAAAGCGGTTAGCGGTAATTCCGAGAGATTCATAGATAAATTCTAGATTAATTCTATGATTACATTCCCAAAAGGGAGAATCTTCCTGTCTTTGTATTTTAGCGGTGAGTTCATCCACCCAAGATATTAATCGGTGTTTTCTGATAGTTGATAGAAAGACGCTGCATAGAACGCCCCTACCGTATAATTTAGTATTAATTGAAAAAGTTGGGTTTCACAGCGTTCAACCCAACCTACTCTTTCATCTGTTGAAATATTCGTTTGTGATTACTTAGTCATTTTTGCAGAACCGGGATTTCGCCAAGAGACTTTCGGTAAAATTTCATTCTTGTCTACCCGACCCTTATATTTCATCGCAAAATTCAACAGCGAATCTAACAACGAATCCGATAGAAAATGGGGTTGTAATCCCAAATCTAACAAATTGGTATTCTTCGCATTGAAATAATGGTTTTCCATTTCAACCCGAGGATTTTCCAGGTTTTGAATATCGACATCCAACCCAACTGCATTACCCGCTTTTTTCACCATCAGCGCCAAATCTTTAACGCTAAACATTTCGGTAAACTGGTTAAAGACGCGGAACTGACCGGCTTCTGCGGGAGTTGCAATGGCTAACTCCACACAACGAACGGTATCGCGAATATCGAGAAAAGCCCGAGTTTGTCCGCCTTTACCGTAAACAGTCAGGGGATGACCGATAGCGGCTTGAATGCAGAAACGGTTTAAAGCGGTACCAAAAACCCCATCGTAGTCGAGACGGTTAATTAACATCTCATCCATGCCGGTTTCATCGGTAAGAACCCCATAAACCACACCTTGGTTTAAATCTGTCGCCCGCAGACCCCAGATTTTACAGGCAAAATGGATATTGTGGCTGTCGTGAACCTTGGACAGATGATAGAAACTTCCGGGTTGCTTGGGATAGGGTAGGGTATCTTTTCGCCCGTTGTGTTCGATAGTAATATAACCTTCTTCGATGTCAATATTGGGGGTACCGTATTCGCCCATCGTTCCCAGTTTCACCAGATGACAGTCGGGGAAATGTTCGCGCATGGCGTATAAAATATTGAGCGTTCCCACGACGTTGTTAACCTGGGTGAGAACGGCGTGTTCCCGGTCAATCATGGAAAACGGTGCCGAACGCTGTTCCCCGAAGTGTACAATGGCTTCGGGTTCAAACTCCAGCAAACTATCGAGAAGGAAGCTATAGTCGTTGATATCGCCCACATAGAGGTCGATAGACTTCCCGGTTAAATCTTTCCAGCGTTGAATGCGTTGATGAATGGGTGCGATTGGGGTTAGGGTATCAATACAAAGCTGTTGATCCCAGTGTCGCCGCACTAAGTTATCTAAAATCCCAACTTCATAGCCTCGGTTGGATAAATGGAGGGCTGTAGCCCAACCGCAGTAGCCATCACCACCAATTACCAGAACTTTCATAAATTCAATTGCATCTCGTTTTGCTGATACTGGGTTAATGTATCAGGAATTGGTACCCTGTGAACTGTTTTGTTGAACTTGATTAGATTTTGACTTCGGAAGCAAAACTCGCCCAACGCACAAATTGAAAGGGTCCGGCGACCGACCCCCAAACGTGTTCGTGGGTTTCGGAGTCCAGTCCTCGGTCGTGGCTGGTCATGCCATTTTCATGGACTTCAAACCAACTGTCAAGATAGGTGACTTTCCCTTTCCGTTCTACAATACACCCTTTTCCGGGTTCAACTTCTCCTCGAAAGCTGTGACCCGTCCAACGGGTCATAAAGGTACAACCGGGGAGTTTTCTCAGTTGTTCAATTTTCAGGTCTTGTAGGCGTTCAGGTTGACGGGAGGCGCCGTAAAATTGTTCTTGGTTCTCGATGGCGTAATTTTCAATATCAATATAATCTTCTTGGGGAACGAGTTTGAGAATTCGTACCCGATAGGGCTGGTTAATAATGTAATCATAGGCTTGTTCGAGATAAAGACTCACCCCGTCTAAGAATTCTTTGGGTAACGGACGCATACAGACGCGAATATGGGCGAAAAGGGGTGGGTTGTCAAACGCCTGGGGTTGGTTGCTGAAGTCGGAAGCCATCCAACGGGCTAAGGTTTCTATGTCTGTTGAATGAGTCATTTTTGCAATCGTTATCTTATGGGTAAATTTTTGATTAGGATAACAGATTAAGTTTGCTTGAGGCTAAAGAGCAAAAATTGAGTGGTTTGGCTGTCATCCTCACTCATTAATAGTAAACTCTGATTTCCTGACGGTAAACGGGGGCCTAATGTCATGCTGGTCAGAGGATGGAGGGATATGTTGAGTTGGTTTAGGTCGAGTAAGAGTTTTTTTCGCATCGGTTGTACTTTTCGCAGTTCTCCCCGCAAACTGGCTATTCTGGATGTATCGGTTGCATCTCCGGTAAAGACTTGATAGATTTGACTGGAATTGGCCGATTGCTCTAAACTCAAAAAGTATCCGCCTTGATTGAGTGCAACCAGATCAATTAACTGATTGGGCGAGGTTTCTTCCGCTTCTAAAGGATAGAGATTTTCTGAGACGAGAAAAGATGCGCGATCGGCGATAACATAGTGTAATATTCTCAGTTTTGTTCCTATCTTTTCATCTCGATCTTGAACTAATGGCACTTCGGTTGAGGTAAATAAACGAAAGGGATCTTGTCCGCCCGGACTAAAACCATCGGGTGCAATACTCATCGCTTTAAACCCGGAATTGGCTTGGATGCCTTGCTGTTGTTTTCCGTCTTCTATTGCGGGAAAATAACTGGGGGGAATGGGAATGGTATTGCGAAGTTGTCCGGTTTTGAGGTCGTATTCTCCAATCAACGGTAAACTCTGTTCCTCTACAGTATTTTCTGTGGCGATAAACAGGGAATTCCGGGGCGAAAAGGCGAGACTTTCGGGGTGAGTTGTGGTTAGCAAAAGGGGTTGACCGTCTTGACCTTTGAGAACGGTTTCGTTTTCAATCTTAATCTGATTTAAGCGGGTATTTTCTGGGGAGTTTAAATCAAATTTTAGCGTGTAAAACCGAGCGGAATTGTCGTCTTGATTTTGAGTCAGGGCGTAGAAGTGAATTCCCTCTGTGGTGCTATTACTATATCCGGGAATTTCGTAGGTAATGGCAGATAGACGACCGATAGAATTATTGTTAAATTGGGTTGTGTTGGCGAGGGAATATTCTCCTAAAAAGTCTAGGGAGAAGTCGAGAAATATTCGATCTTCTGCGGAAACTTGAGGTAACGCGCAGGAGGTTAGGAGCGTTAAGAGTAAAATCATCGATCCCACAGACTGAAAGAGACGATGATGCCATTGACGCTGAATCACCTGGTGTTGTGATGCAGTGGGTTTGATGTTGTTGTGTTTGTTCACGATGCTTTTCTCAACCATCGCTGATATTATCCCATGCTTTCGCTTAGGCGTGGGAACACTGTTGAAATAAACTTCCCGGCTGCGATCGCCGATGGGGATTTTTTGTCGAAGTTCAACCTTGCGTTAAGTTCTCGTTTGTGCCAGAATCTATTGCAGTCTGGGCGGTTTGGCTTCTGTGATCTGTTGTGAACAAATCCCCTTTCGTCGCCGTCATCTTAAAATAGGTCACAATATGCCTAAATTGTACCCTATTGACAGTATAAACCATTTTTTCAGATTTTTACTGTTAAATTTAGACAATTTTTAGGCAATCCCCAATCACAAATCAAGTTCAATCAAAATAATTTTTAGGTTGACTTCAGCATTCCCTCAGTGATACTGTATGTAAAGTGTCAAATTTCCAGTGATTAATGGACTGGAAAGCAGATGCAAAAGTCTCAGAGGCAAGATGGCTTTGAGATTGCCCCTGGAAAGAAAAGATCAAGCAATCATGCAAAAGCCACGACAGCTAGAGGAAAAAGCTCTTATGTCTACCCGAATTTATACCCAAGTTGAATGGGTAACAGGTTTTACACAGCGTATCTAACTGAATAACTTTTGTGAAGAGTAAACAGAGGAGGAGTCGAGTCACTTTACTCTGTGTTTGTTAGGCATTCAAAAGTTTTGTAGTCAATTGAATAAACGGATATACCCTAACAGCAAGTCAGACATTTTTCAACTTGACTGCTTTGGGTATCAATTCCAGTTGTTCACACAAAAAATAGTCTCGCACTGTTGCTTGACCGTTAGAAGTTTTATTGCTTTCTAACAGTTGCGACAGGATTTTTCTCAGTCATTTTAGGAGAATTTATGCAAACCGCAATTCCTTCAAAAACTTCTACTCATTCAGATTTAAGCACTCAAACTTACATTGATCTAGAAACCGCCTATGGTGCGAATAACTATCATCCTTTAGATGTGATCATTAGTGAAGCAAAAGGTGTATGGGTTTGGGATACCAATGGCAATAAATATCTCGATTGTCTGAGTGCCTATTCAGCTTTAAATCAGGGGCATTGTCATCCAAAAATTTTACAAGCGTTGCTACATCAAGCCCAAAAAGTAACCTTAACTTCGCGTGCTTTTCGCAATGATCAATTAGGGCAATTTCACAAGAAACTCAGCCAAATTTCAGGTCTTTCTAAAGCTTTACCGATGAATTCGGGAGCAGAAGCCGTTGAAACTGCAATTAAAGCCATTCGGAAATGGGCTTATCAGGTGAAAGGTGTAGCCGCTCATCAAGCTGAAATTATTGTCTGTACTAACAACTTTGGTGGACGGACAATTAGTATTATTAGTTTTTCCACAGAAGAACAATATCAGGATGGTTTTGGTCCCTTTACTCCCGGATTTAAGGTGATACCCTACGGTGATGCGTCGGCGCTAGAAGCGGCAATTACACCCAATACGGCAGCTTTTTTCCTAGAACCCATTCAAGGAGAAGGGGGTATTATTTTACCGCCTGATGGTTTTCTCAAACAAGCTGAACAAATTTGTCGTCAGAATAATGTATTATTAGTCTTTGATGAAATTCAAACGGGTTTAGGGCGCACAGGTAAAATGTTTGCCTTTGAACATGAAGGCGTAAAACCTGATGGTATTACCATTGGTAAGGCATTATCAGGTGGTTTTTATCCGATTTCGGCTTTTCTCAGTACCGATGAAGTCATGGGAGTTTTTAACCCAGGAGATCATGGCAGTACCTTTGGGGGTAATCCCTTAGCGGCGGCGATAGGTTTGGCGGCGTTGGATGTGATTCTTGAAGAAGAACTTCCTGAGCGTGCTGCTGAGTTAGGAGAATACATGATTTCCCAGTTACAGTCTATCCAAAGTCCCTACATTCAAGAGGTTCGGGGACGAGGATTATTAATTGGTATTGAGTTAACTGTAAACGCTGGAGGCGCTCGTCAGTTTTGCAAAGCTCTGATGAAAAAAGGCATTCTTGCTAAAGAAACCCGCGAAAACATTATTCGACTCGCACCGCCACTGGTGATTACCAAGTCAGAAGTGGATTGGGTATTAGAACAAATTGAGCAAGTTTTAGCTTGAGAACAGCTTGCAGTGATTGAAATCAGCACGTTTGAAGTTCCCTGGTGCAGTTGCACTGGGGATTTTTTGTCGCATTTCTCGCTTGCACTCAATTCTCGTTTGTGTCAGAATCTAGGCTGTCTGCGGGGTTTGGCTGCTGTTAGCGATCGCGAACTTATCCCCTTTTGTCACCGTCTTCTTAAAATAGGTCACAATGCGCCCAAATTGTACCATAATGTCAGTATAAACCATCCAAGCGCCTTTTTTTGTTAAATTTTGAACAATTTTTAGGCTATCCATTTATTATTAAATACAATTCTATGACCAATCTATTCAAGCAAGTTTTCCGGGTTGGATGTGTAAGTCTAATAGGGGTAATTTTAGGGTTAACTTGTGGAAACTTAACGGCTTTGGCACAAAATGAAAACGGTTCAGAAACCGAACAAAACCCGCAAGTTCTCGATCAATTTTCACCAAATCCTTTAGAAAGTACCGAACCCGAACCCCTATTACCAAATCCTCCAGTTGTGGGAGATTTATTAAACGAAACCGAACAAGAAAGACTCGCCCCGGAATTAGACAAACTCAACGAAGAAGCGTTAATTTTACTCGAACAAGGCGATCCTTTTGGTGCTTTTAACCTGTGGACTCGCGAGTTGCGATTAAGGCGTTATTTTGGATTATTACCGGAAATTGCTGCTTTACAACGAGTGGGTTTAATTGCGTGGAATAATAACCAACGTCTCTATCTTCAATTTTTAGTTGAGCGTTTAGAGGAAATTTTACAGCAGGTTAAAGCCGAAGAAACACTAAACATTGAAATTTTAGAAGCCTTGGGTACAGCTTTTCAAGAAACCCGAGAAAAAGAATTAGGAATAGAAACCTATCAAACCTTGCTAAATTATGCTCGGGAACAAGAAGATATTCTCCAAGAAGAACAAGCTTTAAGTAAAATCGGTCAAATTTATCTCGATTGGTTAGATTATGAAGCCGCAGCGCTAGTTTACGAGGAATTATTAGAGATACAACAGCAGATTAAATTACTGCGAACGGAGGGAATTTTACCGCCTCCTCCACCCCCTCCGGTTAATGCGGAAGGGGAAACGGTCGAGCAACCGAGCGAAGTTCAATCTCTAGAAAATTTATCGTTTATTTATGAACAATTAGAAAAACCGTTAAAGTCAATTGCGGCTAGAGAAAGGCTGGTGGGTTATTATTCCCAACTGCAAAATTTCCAACCGATTCCCGATTTAAAATTGGCGATTGGTTTGAATTTTGAAAAGTTGGGTTTATTCCAACAAGCCGGTCAAAATTATCAAGAAGCTTATACGGTGGCGATGACGATTCAAGAGCTTGCAAATGCGAGCGAAGCTTTGGGGAGATTGGCGAAATTATACCGTTCTCAAGAACAAACCCAAGCGGCTTTAGAATTGTATCAAGCCCAATTATTAATTGAGCAGCAATCCTACAATTTTTATGGTATGATGAATGTATATGATAATATCGGGCAAATTTACTTCGATCAAAAAGCCTACCAGCGGGCTTTAGCCGCCTATCAGCAAGGCTTACAAATTGCTCAACAGTTGAAATATCGAGAAGATCATTTTGTCAAACGGATCGAGACGGTGAATCGACAAATTGCTCCATAAAGTTGGCATGATCGAGGTCAAATTGATCTTCAGCCAATATATGTTTAAGGGTATCGGGTAATCCCGAACAACATTCAAAAGTTACTCCTTGAATTTGGGTTTGATTGAGATGACTCCCAAACAAATTAGCGCCGACTAAATTCGCATGATCAAGATTGGTTTGGGTTAACTCGGCATGACGAATCGAAGTATAGCTAAGATTGGCTTCCGTCAGATTGGCTTGGGTTAAATTAGCCCGGGTTAAATCGGCATGAGATAAGTTAGCCTGACTCAAATTGACTTGAGTAAAGTTAGCATGACGCAGGTAGGTTGAAGTCAAGTTAGCCTCTTGTAATTCGGCTGATTTGAGATTAACACCGCTGAGGTTAACTTTGACTAAATTCGCTTGTTTGAGGCTGCTGTGACTTAAATTGGCGCGATAGAGGTTGGCGCCTCGCAAGTAAGCGCCATCGAGGTTGGCATGAGTGAGATTGACTCGTCTGAGATCGGCATAGGACAAGTTGGCGCCGCTTAAATTAACACCGCTTAAATTTGCACCCCGCAAGTTAGCATAACTCAAATTTGCACCGCTTAAATTGGCGCCTTTGAGGTTGACACATTCTAAATTAGCGTGAGATAAATTCGCTTCGCTTAAGTTGGCGGTATTTAAACTCGCCGCCATTAAATTCGCCGTGTTTAAATTAGCCTTTTTTAGGTTAGCATGACCTAATTTTGCACTGGTTAAAGTCGCGTGAGTGAGATTAGCAGATTGAAGATCGGCGCGGCGCAAATCGGCTTTGACTAAGCTGGCATCGGTTAAGTCTGTATTGCTTAAATTGGCGATTAACAGTCGAGCTTCGTTTAAAACGGCGCCGCTGAGGTTGGCTTGGGTGAGGTTGGCTAACCGCAAATCAACTTGAATTAAGTCCATTCCTCTTAAGTCGGTTTCTCGCAGATTGGCGCCTTTGAGATCGGCGCCGCTGAGGTTGAGAGATCGGAGGTTTGTTTGACGGAGATCGGGGCCTTTAAATTGACAAAATAAACGATATGTGTTTAATTCGGTCTCCGAGACTTCGTTGGATGGACTGTTATCGAGATTGACCAAATGATATTGAACATTGGTGGTAAATATTGTAAAAACCAGATTGAAAACTTCCAGGAATTTAATAAAGTGCTGACATTCTTCTTCCGGATAGTTTTCATAGTGTTGAAGCAAATTGGCAATGCAGCATTCTAAATAAATTTGGGCGGATTTATAAATTAAAACAATTTTCAGTAAAAGAATGGCTAGGGTGAGGTAGTTTCCCCGTTCAACTAATAAGACAAACGAGGTTGAGGGAGATTTGGTGTTTTCGGTTGTCAGCAGTCTGATTAATTGTTTGCAGGTTTTGGAAATATAGGGTTTGGTGATGGTTTTATAATTGTATTGAGCGTCAAATTTTTCGAGTTTGTTTTGCAGTGTTTCTCTAATTTGGTTAGCCGGATATCGAGAGGAAACGTGAAGCATTAAGTAATTGAGAAGGCTTTCTTTGAATTCTCGATAGTTATAACTTTGAGTTTGTTCTAAAAAGATATCGGCTTGATGTGCATAACTAAAAACTCGCTCCGTCGAGATGGTTTTTTTGATTAAGTTGATGGCTTCATCTCCTAACTGAGTCGGGTTATTAATGTTTGTGCTTTGCGATCTTGGCGTTTGAGAACGAGCCACGTACATGGCCAAATCAAAATTATATTTATCTTTGAGTTGTTTGGCTAGGTTGATGGTAACTTGATGTTGAACTTGAGATTCACTGCGATTAATTTGGGTCGATAACAGATAGGATTGATAGCGGTTTATCCATTGCGATCGCTGGTGTAAAGCATAGTGGCAAATTTCTTGATAATCTTGACTTTGTAAGAAGCTATAGGTCCATTTTCTCAGGAGATTGACGCTGGGGGAGATTCGTTCTTCTTGATAGTTAGCCAAGCCGATCCGGTCAAATAAAACTTGAATGTATTCTTGTTTTTTATAAATTGTCCAATTGTTGATTAAGATGTAAAATGATTGTTTGAGCGTCGCCGAAAACATTGACTGACTTTGATCGATAATCATGCGGTTTAACGCCTGATTAACCCGGTCGCTTTCGGTACAATTGAGATGGACAAAAATTTGTTCAAATTCATCAATGACTTGCTCGGGAGGCCATTGATTAACGATTTCCATCAAAAATTGACAAATTTCAACTTGTAGCTTTTCCAGCTTAGAATAGAAAACGCAGTCGTGTAAACTTGAGTCTTGAGGAGAAGAATAACTCTCCGACGTGCTTTTATTGATCATAGTAGAGACCCCCCTAGTCCATTGAATCCCGATGGATTATTCGTCATCCCAAGCTCTCCTGTCAGTAGTATAAACCTCCGTCGAGTTGAGCCTTTATTTTCTTTGGAAATCTTTAAGTTTATTTACTTCATTTTATAACTCAATTTTTTTAAACTTGCCAAGTTCTATCTCCGTCAATCCTGACCGAAGCGGGTTCGATCAACAACATCCTCTACAGTCCGACTCCCGGACTCAGGAGAAAACTCACACCGCAGTTAAAGACGCATCAACCCAGATGAAATCAAAATTTAACCCAACCCGAACAGAAGGTTCTTTGGGAATGGAGTTGCTCCCTGCACCTGTCTTGTACCGCAACCCCGCATTTTGACAATTGTAAGGGAAACCCATTCTAAAAGTAAGTAGCCTCGCGAACATTTGTCTAGATTCCTTTGAGTTTCAAGATTTAATCAGCTTTTGTTCATACTGATCTCTCGATGGGGGAACTTATGCAAATTCACCCGGTTAGATGGTCAGAATTCCGATCATTTTTAAGCGGACAAATTTCTGAATTTTAGTCCTAAAATTACATCATCCCATTGAGTTCCGAGATAACTAATGGTGTGAGTAATGCTATTAATACAGTAGAAACCATCGAGTTCCGAATAACTATCGGCTAAAATCTTCAGTTCATATTGAGTCGCAAGCTGAAGGTTTCGCTTCAATTCCCAGTTGATCTCATCTGGGTAAACATAAACATCGTCACCGGATTTCTCGATGAGCAATACTCCTTTGACTTTACGAATTGCAACCGTTGGGGGTATCCGACTGGGATTATATCCTTGAACAATATTCATAACAGCTTCCTCCTGTTCCAAATCAGGTTAACCTTAGCTAGTTTTTAGAGATTTACATCTTTCTACGGAAGTTAATTGATCGTTTCCGTAAGTCTGATTACAATTGATGGCTTTTATCGGCTAACACTACCCGCTTTTCACCCACCGCAACAGTTAAGATATTCATACCAGCCTGTTGGGGAACTGAAGGGGTTGTCGTTTAACCGAATGACACCTTTACAGACCTCTTTTGAGATCAAACTCCTTTATCTTGAACTCCGTTTACAAGGCTTCTCTAAAACTTAAAGACTTAACGCCAGTACGATAGCACAATTTAGCAGAATTTGGAGTGTTTTCCCAAGCCGAATTTTTTCTGCTACTTAACTATTTTAACAAACTTTCTTGATTCCGTAAAAATTTTTACCGAGAGAATATCAAATTCAACGGGTTTTGACCGGCTAACCTTTGGGTTTTTCTTGACCCTACAGGCGGCGCAAAGATTTTGCAAACGCTAACGAATGATCGCTCTTTTTCTTTTCCCCTTGGCTTGCAGCTTGCGAACAGATTCACAGGCTTTAAAATCCATGCTAAGATTTAAAAATTTATCTTGATGGTTGCTCCCTTTGTGAAAAGTCTTAGCATTCAACCGCCTCAATTTGTCAAGGGAGAAATTCTATAAATTTAACTGGGACTCGAAAGCCCAGGAAAGACTCGCAATCCCCAATATTTTTTAGATTTTCTCTACTTAAATCTTCTCAAAAATTCGGCGATCGCCCGCTTGACTTCCACCGATTAAACAGGTAAGATAAATTGGGAGCGATCGCGTCACATTGTCCCGGCGATCTTTTATTTTTCTAACATCCGCAAAGCTTGAAAAGCCAGAAAGAAAAATCCGAGCGATCCCAAAACCGTTAAAAGGGGTTCAACGAGTCTTGGTGTAAAGAATTCACCCATGATAAAGTTCTCCTCAAATAATGGTTGTTTTGAGAGCCTAGAGAATTTCGCCTATTAATCAGTAAAATCAAGGAAATTCTCAACTCAGATTATACATTCAAAGGCGGCTATAGGTGTTAATCGGAGGTCGGGAATTATTTGGGATGGTTTGAATTTTCCTCCAGGGAGAGGTCGCTCGGGGAGTCTCAGAGGAAAAGTTAGAGAAATGATACAAATTTCTAGCAGAAGGACCCGAAAGGTGTTAAAACGAGGTTAGAAGCATTAAGAGAAGCAAAATAGAGATGAGGTTTGAAACGCTCAAGCAAGAAGCTTGCTACGAAAAAATTGAACGCTGGATGCGGGAACTTTACGGTAAGTTTCCCTGTCCAAAAAATGAAGTTCCGGGACTAAGTTTATTTATGGGTTCGGCTCAAGTGGACGTGTTAGTCTTTCCTTGGGGAAACGACGATGCTATAATTACAACCCGATCCTATGTAGTAACCGGGGTTGAACTCACACCCGACTTGATGCGGTTTTTATTACGAGAAAATCACAATATGCGCTTCGGAGCATTTGGAGTAGACGAACGGGGTGATATCGTATTTGAACATACAATAGTCGGTTCAACCTGCGATAAACTGGAACTGGAAGCTTCGGTGAATGCGGTGTTAGAAATTGCGGATGATTACGATGATAAAATCGTCGAAAGATGGGGAGGGAAACGGGCGCTAGATCGGTTTAGTTAGATGCGGACATAAACTAATAAATTAGCTATTTCTGTTAATCAACGCCCGAATTTGTTCCGAAGAGAATCCCGTGATTTGCGCGACTTGTTCCCGACTCATTCCCTGCTGTAAAAGGTTACGAGCAACCTGATTCAGTTGAGACTCTGCAAGTTCTGCTCGTTGGCGTTCTTGTTCGGCACGTTGATATTCTTGTTCGGCAATTTCTTGAGGAAGTGGAAACAATTCTCCGTCTAAATTCCCCCAGCGCAACCAAGTCGCTTCAATCCCTTTATACTCACCGAACCAACGCACTAAACCTAATCCCAAAGCTTGACTAATGAGTTGATTTTGTTCGTTAAACGAAAGGGATTGAAAAACCCCTTGTTGTAGGGAAAAACCCGCAAAATCATCCGGATTAAACGGATCGAACCAAAAATATTCAGAAACCCGCAAACGATCTTGATAAATGTATTTTTTTTCAGTTTTATCGAATTCGGCGGTACTATCAGAAAGTAACTCAATCACCACATCAGGCGCTTTTCCTTCCTCCCAAACCACCCAACTGCGACGTTCTTTTTTAGGAACCCCCAACACCGCAAAAAAATCAGGCCCTCTAAAGTCTTTATTTCGGACTTGTTCTAAGCTATAATAAACAAACATATTCCCCCCAACAAACCCATCAGAACGTTCGCCGATCCAGGGTTGCAAACTATTAATCAGGATTTCCATTTGAAACTGATGACGTTGGCTTTCCATCGGTTCTCCATCATCATAGGGAAGTTCTTCCTGAGTGGGAGGAAGAGTGGTAAGATCGGGAGCAATTGGAGTCGTTTCAGACATAGCTATTTAATCAGAGTCAGGTTGAATAAACAAGTTAACAAAATTGACATCAAAAAAGCGATCGCGTAACTCAATTATAATTGTTCAAAGAAACAATCGCGATCGCCGTTCAATTAAAATCAGAATTGGCAGTTAAGGAATGCTAAAATTAGCCGTGAGGGGATAGTGGTCAGAAAACCCCTGTTTTTCTTGTTGACAAACGGGTTTTTGAACAAACAAAACATCAGATTCGCACGGCCAATTTTTCGCCAGTTGAGAGACAAACACATAATCTAAAATACTGGAATAGTTGGGATCGCATTGAGTCCCCGTCGGCGGACAAGAATTAGTTTTCAAACAATTCGGCTTAATCCAAGTCATCACATCTTTTTGTAAGAAAATATCAAAAGCCCTGTTCCCCTTTTTTGTTTCCAAATCAAAATCAAAATTATAATCCCCAACCGCAATCACAGGTAAAGATTGACCCTGCGCCCAATTCCGTAAATTTTCAGCCTGTTGGTTGCGTTTCGTCTCGCTTCCCCGGTTAAAATGATTAACCGTAAAAAGAAACTCTTGACCCGTCGGTAAAAACTTAAAACGAGCCACCAAAGGCGATCGCGAACCGCCAATGTTATCCAATTCTTCACTATCTTGAAGTTCAAGCTTATTTTGATTGTAGATAATTTGCAGCTTATCTAAAGTTCCCGTTGTTCCAAAAATCGACTCAAAATCCGATCCCGGAAAAGCAACCGCCCGAGTAAAAATATCGGCAGCCGCTCGATCGGCCACCTCCGAAAGTCCCCACAAGTCAGCCCCAGCAATGTCTTCCATCTCCTGGGCAACCAAACGCGGATCGGTATCCTCGAGATCGTCAGATTCGACATTATAGCTGATAATAGAAAGATGTTCAGCGCTTGCCGGAAAAGCCGGAGCGATCGCCACAAAAATAACCAGCAAAATCAGACCGAATCCCCATAAAATTGACTGAATTCTAGATTTCATAACCCTAGCTGTAAATTGGACAAGTTTTTGTCAGCTTGGCAATACAGACGCACACAGACGCAATATCGCAGTCCAAGGAGTAACTCATGCCTGTTGAAATCGTACCTGAAACTGACTTCAAATATTATCTAATCGCCTTTGATGAAAAAGGACGAGAACGCAACGACGATCCCGACGGACAGATGAGTAAACGAGTGATTGAGGTGTTAAAAACAGAACCCATTACTGATGTTTTTCTGATCGCTCACGGATGGCGCAGCGATGTTCCGGCGGCACGACGTCAGTATACTCGCTGGATTAAAGTTATGATAGAACAACAGGCCGACCTCGATCAGATCAAAGCGGTGCGATCGGGATTTTCTCCGCTGTTAGTGGGCTTACATTGGCCGAGTCTGCCTTGGGGAGATTATGACTTAGCAAATTCTTCGGCAATTTCCTACGGGTTTAGCGCCACATCTACAGCGACTGAGATCAATCAATTGGTTAGTCAGTACGCGGCTCGTTTGAGCGATACTCCCCGAGCAAGACAAGCCCTAGAAACCATTTTACTCTCAGCCCAACAAAATATCGCCCCGGAAAAATTACCGCCAGAAGTCGGCGAAGCTTATCGCATTCTCAACTCTGAAACCACTTTAACCAGTCAAAATTTAGGTTCATCGCCCGGGGCGGATAGAGAACCCTTCGATCCCGAAAGTACGTTTCTGGTCGCCCGTCGGGAGGCGTTAAGTTATGGCGGGTTTAGTTGGGGAGGAGTATTAGCCTCCTTGCGAACCCTATCGTTTTGGAAAATGAAAGATCGAGCGCGTCAGTTTGGCGAAGGGAGCGGACATGACTTTCTCCAAGACTTACAACGGGTCAGCGGCGAACAAGTCCGGTTTCATTTAATTGGTCATAGTTTTGGCTGTATTGTGATGTCGGGAATGTTGGCCGGACCGAAAAATTGGGGCGTGTTGCAACGTCCGGTTAATTCTTTATTTTTAATTCAGGGGGCGGTTTCCCACTGGTCTTATTGTCCCGATATTCCGGTAACGCCGGGGGTTGCGGGGTATTTTCACCCGTTAATTGCCGAGGGGAAAGTGTCCGGATCTATTATTACAACCTATTCTAAGTTTGATACCGCAGTCTGCAAATGGTACCCCTTAGCGGCGAGTGCTTCGAGTTTATTGACGCGATCGGTGAGTTTCTTTGAATTTAACGATTTTCCGATGTACGGCGCTCTGGGGGCGTTTGGCGCTCGGGGAGGAGATGATTTTCGGGCGGTGGATATGGATATGTTGGATCAAAATTCTTCTTATCCGTTTTATCCGGGCCAAATTTACAATCTCGACAGTCAGGAGTTTATTCGAGAAGGTTCAGGCCCAGAAGGCGCTCACAACGACATCGCCCACCCCGCAGTCGCCCACGCCGTCTGGCAAGCGGCGATCAGCAGTGACTGGTGACTGTTTTATCCCCCCCCTGGGGATATTGGTTTTGTGTTATCCTATAGATGCCCCCCTGGGGGATATGTGAAAAATCTCGGCTTAATATCTTAAATAAGATAAACTTAAGTAACGAATTTTTAAGAAAACGGATTTAAAGTTAGAAAGAGCTATAGGAGCGAACCTTGACTACTACTCAACCCACTCAAACGACAGATAAATTTCAGATTATCTTAAGAAAACTTCAACTTTCTCAGAAATGGATGCTGTTTGCGGCGGCGGTGTTTCTGGTGTCGGTCCCCGTGTTCTTTCAAGCGCCCCTGGTGCGAGCGTGGCCCGTGTTAAGCCTGCTAATGACCGGAGGATGGTTGGCCGGAAGCCTGTGGTTAATGCGATCGCGGCGAACCTGGGTGTGGGGGGACTTGTTACTTGGATTTACGTTAAGTTGGTTAACCGGATCGATCTATTGGGGTTGGTTGCGGGGAGAACCGCTTTTCCATCTTCCCATTGAAGCTTTAGGGGTTCCCTTTGCTTGGTGGTGTCTGCAACGGGGATGGGGTAAAGTCGGAAATTGGTTTTATTTGGGATCTTTATTTGGAACCGCAGTAACAGATGGATATTTTTACATCGCGGGTGTAATTCCCCACTGGCGACAGTTAATGACCCAAGATCCCACATTCGCAGTTTCCATCCTGCAAGATGCGTTAGAACAGGTGAGTACCCCCTGGGGGATCGGTTGGGCGGTGGTGTTGGTGACGGTGCTGTTGGGCGTGGGTTTGTGGCCGTTACAATCGAAACAATTACATAAATGGGTGTTCAGCGGGGCAGTATTGAGTACAATTTTAGTAGATAGCCTGTTTTTGGTCGCAGCCTGCGCCGCCTAAGGACGGACATGGGTGGAGGTTGGGATACATCTAACCCCAAAGCGGGAGGCTAAAATCGATCGCAGCCGTCAAAACCTGAAAAAGGAAAGAAAAAGATAGATCTTTTCAGATCAGAGACTAAAATAGAATCGATCAGGGCGACGCTGAAGAATCTCCCAAGTTCAGGTTGGGTGTTATAAACTTTTGTTGGGCGAGATAATAAACGATCGCGCCTTCCAATCTCCAAAAACCCAGTGTCTTTTGTCAATCTGTTGTGAAATTGCAACACACTCCTCACCTATTGATTCTTAGTGAAGGTGGCAAAAAGTATTTGCCACTTGTTGGTAAAAACTATTGGACATTGGGCCGCAGCGATGACAACAATTTTGTGATCCGCGATCGATGGATATCTCGTAATCATGCGATTTTCCAACGTATGGAAAGCGGCGAGTTTTATTTAATCGACCTCGGAAGTCGCAATGGTTCCTTTGTAAACGGTCGCCGAGCAACCATTCCGGTAACGTTGGAAGATGGCGATCGAATTATCTTTGGTCAAACGGAGATCGAGTTTCACTGTCCATCGAACCGACCCGAAGTTGACGAACCGGAACCGGAGTCGGAAGACTTCACCGCCACGCTGACGGTGCGCCGTTTAATCTCGGTGATGGTCATGGATATCCGAGACTTCACAGTATTAACGCGACAGCTAGATGAACGCTTACTCTCGGAAGTGATGGGGCGCTGGTTCCGCGAAGCCGGCGATATTGTCCGTCAACACGGCACCTGGGTAGACAAATACATTGGCGACGCCATTATGGTGGTTTGGTTTCATGGGGCGCAGGGGGTGAGTTCCCAAGAAATGCTACAAATTTGTAATGCTTTGAGAGCCTTACACCAGACGACGGAAGCCATCAGCAACGCCTATCCTCTGCCCTTCCCGTTGCGGGTGGGTGCGGGACTGAATACCGGCTATGCAATGGTCGGAAATACGGGCGGAAGCGGCAATTCCGATTATACGGCCTTGGGAGATACGGTAAACGCGGCGTTTCGACTGGAATCTTCGACCAAACAACTGGGGATGGATATCGCTTTGGGCGAAACTACCTACAAATACCTCTCTCAGTTACATTCAGACAATACCTTTGAACAGCATACCGTTCATCTCAAGGGTTATGATAGCCCCACCATTACCTATGTCTCAACGTTTGCCGGTTTAAATAAGTTCCTCGACCAGCTAAAGTAATCAAAACCCAACTCGGGTTAAACTCAGGTCTGAGATATCTTTTCAACTCCTAACTTTTATTGTGAGGCCATCCAACGTGATCGATCAAACATCTCCTGGAACTCAAACAACAGAAGTCGTCGTCATCGGGAGTGGAATCGGCGGTTTAAGCTGTGCGGCAATACTCGCCCGTTACGGGGTGGCGGTGACGGTTTGTGAAAGTCATACCATACCGGGTGGGGCGGCGCACGGCTTTGAACGCAACGGCTATATCTTCGACTCCGGGCCGTCTTTGTATTCGGGGATGTCCTACAGTCCCTCGACGAACCCGTTAAAACAAGTTCTCGATGCGATCGGCGAGGATATTTCTTGGAAAACCTACGACGTCTGGGGCTGTCGTTTACCCGAAGGTGATTTTGATACCTCGGTGGGGGCGGATCAGTTTTGTGAGGTCTTAACGCGCTTGCGGGGGCCGGAAGCCGTGAGACAGTGGCGGGAACTTCAGCGGGTGATGGCCCCGCTAAAAGATGCGGCGATCGCTTTACCGATGGCAGCCATGCGCTATGATTTGGGTGCAGTGTTGACTTTGGGTCGGTTTGCCCTGCCTTTATTGCAAAGTGTTCCCTACGCTTCTAAACTGACGGGATCATTCGGCCCGATCATGGATGAGGTGATTACCGATCCCTTTATCCGCAACTGGTTGGATATGCTCTGTTTTTTGTTATCTGGACTGCCTGCGAGCGGCACCAGTGCGGCGGAAGTGGCGTTTATGTTTGCGGAGTGGTACAGACCGGAGGTGGTGTTAGATTATCCCGTAGGCGGCAGTGCGGCTTTGATTGAGGCGATGGTCCGGGGACTGAAAAAGCACGGGGGCGATCTCAAACTCGGCGCCCATGTCGAACAGGTTTTGGTGGAAAATAATCGGGCGGTGGGCGTGCGTTTGCGGGGCGGCGAGGAAATTAAAGCGTCTTTGGCGGTGATCTCTGCGGCTTCGGTTTGGGATACGCTGAAGTTGATTCCGTTGGGGGCTTTACCGCAGGAGTTTGTTAAAGCGCGATCGCAGACTCCCGAATGTGAGAGTTTCATGCACCTGCATCTGGGCATTGACGGGACGGGTTTACCGGAGGATCTCGCCTGTCACTATATTACGGTGAATGACTGGGATCAGGGAATTACTTCGCCTCTGAATTTGATTGTCATGTCTATTCCGACGGTTTTAGATCCTTCTCTGGCGCCGCCCGGAAAACACGTTATTCATGTTTATACGCCCGGAAACGAACCCTATGACATCTGGGAGGGGTTGGATCGTCGCAGCCCGGAATATGCCCAACTCAAGGAAGAACGGGCGGAGGCGATGTGGCAGGCTTTGGAACGGGTGATTCCCGATGTGCGATCGCGGTGCGAGGTCACGTTGGTGGGGACTCCCCTCACCCACGAGCGCTTTTTGCGCCGTCACAGAGGCTCCTACGGCCCTGCAATTCCTGCCGGACAGGGAACCTTTCCCGGCCCTCAAACGCCGTTGGCGGGGCTGCTATGCTGCGGAGATTCAACGTTTCCGGGGATTGGTTTGCCTGCGGTGGCGGCCAGCGGGATGATTGCCGCCAATACGCTGACGTCGGTTCAGAAACACTGGCAAATGTTGGATGATATCGGTTGTGGGGTTTGAGGGAAATTGGGGTTTGCTTTGAGAACTCTGATGGTAGAATAGCAAGCGGTAAATTTACCAAGAATAAAAGCTGTAAATTGAATTCAAGGTGTGGTGTTTGAAATAATGTTGCAAAACCATTGGGTTCGAGTTTTCCGGGGTGTAAGAACGGTTTTTGGCTCGGTTGTTTTGGGGAGTTTGAGTGTTATTTTGAGTTGGGGAACGGTGCAAGTTTCTACTGTTGCTCAGTCTGATTCTTTTAACAGTTTTGCAGAGTGGTGCGGGGCGAAAGACAGTCTTTCCCCAGAAACTCAAAAAACGATAGAGGTGTTATTAGTTAAAGCTGGAACTCAAAATTGTCGGGATGCCGAGGTGTTTCTAGCGTTTGCTTCCAGTCTGAATCTAACCGCCCGGGGGATTTCCGATCTTAGACCTCTTTCCGGTTTTACCAAACTGAATCGGCTCATTCTCCATCAAAATAATATCACAGATTTAACTCCTTTAACGGGTTTACCGGAGTTAAAAATTTTATATCTGGCGGGAAATCAGGTTTCGGATCTCAAACCGCTTGCTTCGATGTCGGGGTTGAATCAGTTGGTGCTGCAAAACAACAAAATCTCGGATATTAGTCCACTTTCTAGTTTAACCAATCTCAAACTTCTTTATCTCGGTTTTAACCAGATTTCCGATTTAAAGCCTTTATCGGATTTGAGGAATTTGACTGAGTTATCGATCCCAGGAAATCAAATTTCGGATATTGATCCTCTATCGAGTTTAACAAATTTGACTGAACTCAATCTCAGTTCTAATCAGATTTCTGATGTGGGTCCTCTAAAGCCTTTAACTCAACTTTCTGAATTGAATCTCAATGGAAATCGAGTGTCTAACGTCACACCCCTGAGAACGTTACCCAATTTAACGGAGGTTTATCTGTTTGGAAATCCGGTTGAATCTCAGGTTTGTCCGCAAAATAAAGATGCTTTGTGCTTTCTTTAAATCAGCGGAAAAACCGAACAAGATTGCTAGAGAAAAACTTCTGATTAAGATCGAGCCATTCGCAGTATTTCCCGAGATTCTTGCTTTACTAAACCATCAATGGCTGCATTTTGGAGTTTAATAAAAGCTTCAAAATCTTCTCGACCATATTTGGTGGTTTGTAGAAGGTTTCTTAACTGTTTTTCTGTTTCTAAAGTTAGATAACCCGCATCGAGCGTTTTTTTGACTAGCTCGTTTATAACACCCATTTTGTCTCGAATCTCCTAACCGTGAGAAAGCTTGTACTCATCTTACCTCAAGTACATTACCATTCTACTCGCAATATAAACAACTGTTTATCCCAGACCGTATAACTTGTATATAGGCTTCCTAAAGAATTGTTAATCCGAATTGAATTGATTTGGAATTGAATTGATTTGGAATTGAATTGATTTGGAAAATTAGGTTAAAAATCAATTAAGGTTTTTTCCAAATTTTCACCTGACCATCCCAACCCCCGCTAACGATAGTTTCTCCATCGGGACTGATATCCACCGTATTAACATAGCTAGAATGACCGGTTAAATTCCCTTTTAATTGACCGGTTTCCAGATTCCAAAGTTTAACGGTTCTATCCCAACTTCCGCTAACCAAAGTGCGATTATCTGCACTGATCACCACTGACCAAACTCCATCGGTATGACCGCCGATCCGACGAATCGGTTGAGCGGTTTGGAGTTCCCATAAAGCAATTGTACCATCTGCACTGCCACTGGCTAAAATTTTTCCATCGGGACTAATTGCCAGGGATAAAACCGGGAGGGAATGACCTTTTAAAGAGTGAATTAATTCTCCGGTTTCGAGATTCCAAATTTTAATCGTATTGTCTTTACTTCCACTAGCTAAAATTTTTCCATCGGGACTAATGGCAATAGCGCTGACCAGTTGTTGATGTCCGACCAGGGTATTTAATAATTCTCCGGTTTGTACATCCCAAATCATAATCATATTATCCCAACTTCCGCTGGCTAGCTTGCGACCATCGGGAGTAAATTCTACTGATAAAACGGCGTTGGAATGTTCGTTTAAACTGTGTAATAATGGCAAAGTCTCGGTATTGATTGCGGTGGTTAAATCCCACAGTTTGATACTGCCATCATCGCTGGCTGTGGCTAAAATTTGACCGTTGGGACTGACGTCAATTCCATTAATTGAACTGTTGTGACCTTGCCAGGTTTTCCGCAGTCCACCCGTACCTAAATTCCAAACGGAAATGCTGCCGTTACTATTGCCAGTAATCGCGTAAGGGGGTACAATTTCTACAGAAAGAATCTCCCCGGATTTTTCCTCTAAACTGGTCGCCAAAGCGTAGGTTTGATTGGAATTAGAAATACTGGTATTTACTGGTGGAGTAGCCGGAGGTAAATTTGGGGCGCTTTGAGGCGGAGGAGAAGGGGGTTCGGCAACCAAACGTTCGGGAACTGTGGGTAACGTTGTCGCCTGTCGCCATGCTAAAAATTCCTTAATTTCGATGCCGGCTGAGACAATTTGATCGGGGTTAACGCCCAACTGAACAATGCCATTAATTCCGATTACCTCTCCGGCTTCATTTAACACCGGGCCGCCACTCATTCCACTTCTGACTAAATTGTTGTATACTAAAGTATATCCTTGGCGAGGTTCCTGTCGATATTCTACGGTTCCTTTTGTACTCAAAAATAATCGATTTCCCAGGGTACTCGCCGAACGGGGCCATCCGGCAACATAAACCACGCTTCCCTCATTTACACTTGCTGTATTGGTTAATTTAGCGAGGGGATAACGTTGGGAAGTTTGAAAGGGAACGACAGCAAGATCGAGTCCGGGAAGTTGACGAATTAGACTATAATAAACCTGATGACGTTGACCGTCGGGGGTCACAATTTCGTAATCCCCCGCTTGACTAACAACGTGCCAATTGGTAAGAATATAATAGGTGTTTTGTTGTTTTTCAATGATTACCCCTGATCCGCCTCTCGGCCCCTCAATTCTCACGGTAATTTCACTGGCAATTTTATTAATATCGGTGGGGGTTAATGCAAGCTGTTGGGGAGAATTAGATGGGTTATAAATTTCCTCTCTGGCTTCTTGACTCCAGACGGGAAAGTTGAGAACGAGGGTAAAAGTGAGTACAGTTGAACTCAGACTTTTAGAGAGTGTTTTCAATAGGTTTTGGCTGATCATCTTGAAATCAAATCTAAAAATAAAAAGCTTCTGAACAATTGTTGTTATCTAACTAAAAAGAATTATACTTACTCTATCAGGTGGGTGAAATCAAAACCGGATATTTTTAATGATTAACCTGTAAATTGTCATTTCCTACTCCTAATTGTAACTCGGTTGGGTGGGTGACATGAAAACCGGACTTTTTAATGATTAACCTGTAAATTGTCATTTCCTACTCCTAATTGTAACTCGGTTGGGTGGGTGACATGAAAACCGGACTTTTTAATGATTAACTTGTCAATTGTCACCGCCTACTCCTAATTGTAACTCGGTTGGGTGGGTGACATGAAAACCGGATATTTTTAATGATTAACCTGTAAATTGTCACCGCCTACTCCTAATTGTAACTCGGTAGGGTGGGTGACATCAATAAATTTGGGGTTTTCATCACTAACTTATTAATTGTCACCCACCCTACTAAGGGAAGTTAGGCGACTTAAGGTTTATCCCTGGCATAATTAATTGCACCCTCAAGTTCAGTTTCTCTCAAATCTACATGAGTGAGATTTGCACCTTCCAAATTGGCTTTATATAGATTCGCTCCTCTCAGGTTAGCATAACTCAAGTCTACCCCTTCTAGATTGGCTTGTGTCAAATTTGCACCCCGAAAATTGGCGCCTCTAGCATCGGCGTGATAAAGATTAGCTTTAGTGAGGTTGCCAAATCGAAAATCGGCTCGAATTAAATTCGCTTCAATTAAATTAGCATGAAATAGATAAGACCCGTTTAAATGAGCATCCATCAAATTGGTTTTGTAGAAGTTAGTCCGGTAGAGATAAGCAGCAATTAATTCGGCTTGATGAAGGTTGGCATTGTTGAGATTAGCATCGCAAACCGTAGCCGAATGTAAACAGGCTTTTCTGAGGTTAGCACGTCTCAACTGAGCGCCACTTAAATCGGCTTGTTTGAGGTTAGCATAGGTGAGATTGCTACTAATTAAATTTCCGCCACTCAAATCGGCATCTTGTAAATTAGTATAGCTCAAATTAGCACTAATTAAGTTAGCTTCGCTCAAATTAACGCCGATTAAATTGGCATAACTGAGGTTAGTTCCGGTTAGGTCAGCCCGGTGAAAATCTGCGTTTTGAAGTTGGGCTTGATGTAAATTTGCACGGGTCAGATTGGCCTGAGACAAACAAGCGCCAATAAGTTGAGTTTGAGTAAGATTCGCGCTTTTGAGATGAGCGAATTTGAAATCAATTCCCGTGAGATTAACACCGGTGAGGTTGGCTTCATTTAACTCCGGTTCGATGTCGGGATGGCTGTTTCTCCAAGCTTTCCAAAGATTTAGATCTCGTTTTAATAGGGCAAGATGTTCGACGTTAACCATATAAATTTGTGAAAATTGGCAGAAAAAAATAGAGTTCAATGTCCTCTATTTTCAAAAAAATTATTCCTCATTTTTTGGGGTATTCCTAGAACGACCCGAAACGTTTTCTAGGGCTTCTAAAGCGGCTTGAGAACCCGCCAAAATATCCCGTTCTTCCCCTCCGAGATAAAGCCGTCCAAAACTCCCCACCGCTTGAACTTGCAGGATATTAATTAAAGCGGCTTTTTCGGCTTCATTGGCGGCTAAAGCGGCATAGGCGGCGGGTTCCACTTCGAGAACATACAGGGTTTGACTGGAAAGCAAAAGCTGTCCCCGACGATTTCTGTTAATTAATTGAGCCTGGTGGGGATCAATATTACGAATAATTTGACTGGAGACAATTCGAGGTTTTAGGCGGTCGCGTTCTTGGACACCCAAAGCATCTAAAATTGCCCGTCCTGCGGTGACGGTATCGCCCTGACGACTGGAATGAATTTCTAATAGTCCATAGAGGCGTTCAACGAATAGAACACCCGGACGAACGGAGGTTGATTTGAGTGCAACATCGGTAATGCGATTAATTTCAATTCCCGGTGAAATTTCAATCCATAAAGAAGCGTCCCCAGGTAGGGGCAAAAATCCGAGCGCCACTGTTCCAATATAGGCGGCGTGTTGAGATTGTAAATTGTCTAGATAGACATAACTGCGTAATTCTACACCCAAGACTGAACTCTCCGTTTAGGGGGCTGTTAACGATCAAATCATATGATATCCGGTTGATTAATGCCTGTTCTGGGGCGGGGCGGGTTTATCTCAATCTTTGAGTAATCGTAAAGATATTGTCGAACCCGCCCCTACATCACAATTATCGATTAGTCGGATATCATATCACTATCAACCCATTATGCCAGACTTGAAAACGATAATCTACTCCATTAAGAATAAATTATTTTTTTGGCGACCGTCGGGGGTGTATTGACGGATTTTTTCCCAATAGAGATATAAAAATATATCACAAATTGAGAGGAATTTTCACGCTTAAGGAAGTGAACTTAAGGCGGTTTCCGGCTGAGAAAAATCCGGTTCGGTGTTCTCAGGTTGATCGAGTTGGGCGGTTTTTAGGGCGATAAATTCGGCGAGTTGAGCTTCAATTTGTTCGCGAACGGCTTGGCGATATTCGAGGAAATGTTCGTTGTGGGCGCAAAGGGTGAGATAATGTTCCCAAACTCCGGGATTGTGTTTGAAAATGCCAAATAAATGATGCCAAAATTTCCACCGAGTCCGACGTTTAAAGCCCTGTCGCCAAATCACAATTGCCAAGGCTTTTAAATCGGCTAATTCTGGAGTTTTAAAGGGGGCTTTGCAGGGAGAGGGAGCGAGTTTTAAGAAACAGCGATAAACCCGATCTAAATACCGTTCGGGTTCGTAGAGTGTCCAAAATGCGGTAATATATTCTTGGGCAATTTCTTCTATGGGACGGGTGGGAAGAAAGTTCATCAAACTGGTTTGATTGATGTCTTGTTTGGAATCTAAAAGCAAACGGTTTTCTGTTTCTAAACGGTTCCAAAGGGCGGTATTGGGTAAGGCTTGCAACATTCCAAACATTGCAGTGGGAATGGCGGCTTGTTCAACAAACTCAACAATGCGTTCACCCGCCCCTTTTTTTTCCCCATCAAACCCAATAATAAATCCGGCCATTGGTCGCAATCCCACGCGCATAATTTTATCGATAGAATCGCTCAAAGAACTGCGAGTATTTTGATATTTTTTCGTCAGTTTTAAGCTGGCTTCGTCGGGGGTTTCTATTCCCAAAAATACCGCATCAAAGTTACATTTTACCATCAAATCCATCAATTCGGAATCGGCGGCTAAATCGATAGAAGCCTCGGTATTAAATCGAAAGGGATATTGATGTTGGGCTTGCCAAACTTGCAGGTCTTTTAACAACAGTTTAACGTTGCGTTTGTTGCCGATAAAGTTATCATCAACCAAGAAGATTCCCCGACGCCAACCCAGTTCGTAGAGAAGATCCAATTCTGTTAATAATTGGGCGGGTGTTTTGGTGCGAGGTTTGCGACCGTAGAGGGTTATAATATCACAAAATTCGCATTGAAAAGGACATCCTCGGGAAAATTGAACGGACATCGAATCATAAGCATCGAGTTCTAATAAATCATAACGAGGAATTGGGGTGATCGTAATATCGGGTTTTTCTGAGGCGCGAAAGATTCCCGAAGTTTCGCCTTTTTGCAAAGCATCTACAAACAAAGGAAGTGTAATTTCTCCCTCATCTAATATCAGAAAATCCGCCCCGGCTTGGACAACTTCTTCGGGTACTGACGTGGGATAAGGACCGCCGACGGCTACTAATTTTTGCCGTTTTTTTGCTTCTTTAATTTGAGCGATTAAATCCATTTTTTGAACGATCATCGCCGAGAAAATCACCAGATCGGCGCTTTCCCATTCCGCCTCAGTTGCGGCACGAATATTGCGATCAACCAGGGTAAAATTCCAATTTTGAGGTAAAATTGCGGCTACGGTAATGAGTCCCAAAGGAGGAAGTAAGACTTGGCGATCAACCAACTCCAAAATTTTATCGTAAGACCAAAAAGTTTTCGGAAATACGGGATAAATGAGTAAAACGTTCATGGCTATAAAATTTCCCAAAATTCACAGTAATTTGGACTTACAATTTTAATCTTTCAAGATAAAAATATGCCCTGAGTTTAGAAAAAACTTAAAAAAGATTGAATAAAAACAGGACAGAATCGATTCCCTGCCCTGCAATTTGATGAACTTGGGAATTCGGTTAAAATTGAGACTTTAAAGCTTAATAATCATTGGAATAGCGATCGCGCCGACGATTCCCCCCGAAAGAATTCTTATTTTCCCGAGGTTTGGCTTTATTCACCTTTAAGTCGCGACCCATCCATTCAGCGCCGTCCAAGACTTCGATAGCGGCTTCTTCTTCGGAGTCCGAACCCATTTCCACAAACGCGAAACCTCGGGGGCGACCCGTTTCGCGGTCGGTGGGGATACTAATGCGCTGCACGGAACCGTATTCGACAAATACTGATTTCAAGTCTTCTTCTGTTACCTCGTAAGCGAGATTACCAACATAAATGGACATACATAATCTCCAAAGTTGCATCACATTGAGACTGTAGAGAGATTTCGGATCTCAAGCTGACTCCGATCAAACAGAACAATCAATTTCTACTCAAAGCAGAAACGAGAACCCGTCCCTAATCTCGAAGGCTATTGTAGCACGGGGAGTTGGGCGATGGGATTGGGAGGCAATTTTTGACGGTATCGGTGTTAAAAATCAAAATAGGCGAGAAAACAGTTAAAAGAACCATTAAGATATCAATTCAGTACCCTCTGTTTTTACAGGTCTATGAATTCAACTCAAAAATTACCTCGTTGGTTTTATATCGGGCTGGCTTTTCCGTTGTTGTTTTTAAATGCTTGGTTTTTGCTGTTGTTGTTTAAGTATTTGCAACCGATTCCCGGGATTGTATTAACCGCCAGTTTGATTGCATTTTTACTCGAATATCCGATTGTTGTTTTAGAACAGCGAGGGGTGCCGCGAGAAATTGCGATTACCGGGGTGATTTTGCTGGCTTTGGTTTTATTAGGACTTTTGGTGTTTGTTTTAAGTCCTTTAGTTTTTCAACAATTGCTTGAATTTGTCAATCGTTTACCGGCTTGGCTGGAGGAAGGACGAAAACAATTGGATACTCTCGATGAACAGACGGTTTTGCAATATTTACCGATGGATATTAGCGATTTAACGGCTCAGATTAGCAGTCAAGTTACCCGGACGTTTAAGGCTCTGACGGCTGAGATTATTGACTTAACGTTAAACACGATTAATAGTGCTTTAAATCTGATTGTAACGGTTGTACTCACGATTCTTTTGGTTCTCAATGGCGAGAAACTTTGGGACGGAATTTTAAGCTGGCTCCCCAGTGAATTGAGCCGTCAAATTGAGTTAACGGCTCAACAAACCTTTCGCGGCTACTACGCCGGACAAGCGATTTTAGCGTTAATTTTCAGTGTGGCTTTATCCCTGGCTTTTTTAATTCTAAAAATTCCTTTTTGGTTGTTGTTTGGGTTTGGGATTGGTTTATCGAGTTTGATTCCGTTTGGGGGAACCTTTGCCATTTTAGTGATTAGTACGTTACTGGCTTTACACAATGTATTTTTAGGTCTTAAAGTGTTGGTGACGGCGTTGATTATTGGTCAAATTAATGAGAATGTAATCGCCCCCCGTTTAATTGGGGGAATTACCGGACTGAACCCGGCTTTGGTGATTGTTTCTTTATTAACGGGCGTCAAAGTTGCCGGGGTTTTGGGTTTACTTTTGGCTGTACCTACGGCGAGTATCATTAAGAAAACCGCTGATAATATTCGAGGTTTGGGAGAGGTTGAACCGTCGAATTTGCTAGAAAAAGCCGAATGATTAAAGCCGGATATTTTGGCTCTAATCAAACAGCTTGATCAAGCTTAGAGGATGGATCGTCAAATGCTCGTATATTCAATTTTTTTGAGTATTATGGATTGGGAACCGCAGAAATTGAGATTAATTTAAGCGGGGTTTAATGGCTGGATGACTACTCAAATAGTTGAAATTGTCACTCGCAAAATCGGGTAGAAATCGAGGATGATAGAGATTTTGAGGGTCGAGGTCAACGGGAACTTGAAAATCCGGTTGGCTTTGGCTAATTTTCCGATCTATTTTCTGAGGGGACTCAACAGGAAAAGTTTTTGAGGAGTCGGTTTCAGAAGTTTTCTGTACGGGCGGAAAATGCAGCGTCAGAAAAGAGGGAATTGACGATAAAATATTCATATCTCAATCTCCTTGTCATCCGACGGTAGGATGCACTGAGTTTTCGCAGAAAGTTTAACCTTTCTGTTGTTTGCTCAGTAGAGGTTTAGAGTCGGAGCTAATGCAGTGGTTGACCTCAAGAAATAGCTCCTCGTTTTCATCACTCCCAGCATAACTTACCGGGTGTCTCCTCACAAGTGTTGCTCAACTGCATCAGTTCAAATGGCTGATATCTATAGATAAAATGCAGTCTAAAAGCAGACAGGAGGTGAGTGAAGCTTATACATTTGAATTCGCTTTGTACTCCTTTTGTTGTGGGAAACATCAAGTTATGCCTGATTTAAGAAGCCGGGGTGTGACAGCATCTTATTTACATCAACACCGCCCAACATCTACCTCCATGAGTCTATATAATAAAAATCCCGTGTTTATGGGTGTCTTGTCGAGATATTGGAAGATGTTCCGAATTCATCCAGCTAGTGACACGGCGGGATATCAAACTGATGGGATTACACTAGCACAGGAATTTTTGGAACAACAACTGATTAAATCTGAACATTCTCCCTCAGGAAAAGAGCCTTTTGAAACTCTACTTTTGAGTTATTTTAAAGCTCAAAATTCCCAAATTGATTTAGAAACTCGCGCTTTAGCAGGACTGTGTTTGCGCTGTGCGGTTTCCGAACCGATTTTGAGAGCTTGTCAAAGGATTGAACGTTTATTTGCAGGAGGAACAAGTTTTAGCTATCGAGATTTATTACCTTTTGTTTTGACTGATGATGGTCAAAGTTTGATTGTCTTCGACTCCGACGAGAAAACTCAATTAATTTTGCAGGAAGACGGAAGTCTTTGTTTGAATAATTATCCGTTTTTCTCGGTGGAAATTTTACAAACTTTTCGGGCTGATTCCGGCAACAATATGAGCCTGAAAAACTGGGTTTATTTTAAAACAAAACAGCACCCGGAACTGAAAAACTTTTTATCCGACTACGGATTTCAAAAAATTAGTGATTGGGCGCTGTTAAATCGAACCAGATCGGCACAACTCGAACAACTTTCAACTCGCGATCGCCTTTTAGTCGAAGTGTTTCATGGAGTCTACCGTCGCGATCGCCGTCAACAAGCAAAAGGAGCAAAAAAGTGTCCTGATCCCGGTTCTAAGCAACTGCAAGAAATGATTAGTAAACTTCAAGAAAGTGAGGTAATCATTAGCAGCGAAGCTCAACTGTTAAAAGATCTTAAACAAGTTGCAAAACAACTGAGAAAATATGAAGTTTGGAGCAACAGACAACCTCTAGAAGTCTATAATAGTGAGAAGGAACAATATGAAATTCGCTCTGATATTCGGCAGGAATATGAACCGCAAGTTGAAATTGAGCAGCAGGAACTCCTGGAGTTCTTACACCAGCAACTCAGAGCGATTTTAACCGAAGCCATTCGGCAAGAAGTTCAGCAGAAGATTCAAAAACTCAAAAAGAGTCGAAAATATGCGGAAAAAGCTTCTGAATTTATTCCGGGTTTGCGACTGTACTATGTAGAAGGAATGTCGCTCAAAGACATCGCTCCGGTATTGGAAATGAGCAGTTGGGATCAAGCCAGAAGAATTTTAAATCCCGGTGAACTTTTAAGCAAAATCCGAACCATTACGGTTGAAAATCTTCTGGAAAAAGTCTTAAATAAAGCCCACAAAATGGGTTTAACTTCTCTCCCCCCCAAAGCCGACTATTTAAACTTACTAATACAGGCGGTTGAAGCCTTTGCAGATCAAGAAGTTTTTCGGGCGGCAACGGAAGAAATGCGAACCGGAAAAAACCGTTCTTTCAAGAGCATTTATGCTCAATATCTACGAGCTTATCTCAGTCAAATTATCTAGCTAATTGGAGTTTGTCATGCTTGAAAATCAAAATGCTACAAAAGATTTCCGATTCACATTATCAGAAGCAATCCTGCTGGAAGCCGAAGACTTTGAACGGGCGATGGCTGTTAGTAATCCTGTAATTGAGGAAGACAAACAATGGCAAACTTACTTAAATGCTTTGGCATTGTTAGGTTTAGAACGCTGGTTTAATGAACGGTTATCTTCGGGACAAATTGATCAAAATCTCGATTCTAGCCGAGAAGAAATCGGCAGTTTTCAGTTTGGAAAATTCAAAATTGGTGTGATTGCGGTTGAACAGGTATTGGATGAAGCGGTTTCTTTCCCCCAAAATCTGTTCGTACAACCGGAACGTTTGGCGGATTTTTATGTGTTAGCTGAAGTGATGGAAGAAGAAGAAGAAATCATTTTCCAAGGGGCTATTTCACAACAAAAACTTTTAACGTTAACTCAGAATTGTCGTTATCGTTCATCGCAGACGGATTATTTAATTCCCTTAGACGAATTTGATATTGAACCCAATCACCTGCTATTTTACTGTAAATTTTTACAGTCGGAAATCATCACAACCTCCCCGGAAGTTGTTCCCGATTCTCAGGCAAATTTCCAACAAAATATCGCCAAAATTTCGGATTGGTTTAAAAATATCTTCGAGTCTGCTTGGCAACCGTTAGAAGCCTTAGTTTCTCCCGAACTTAGTTTGGCTTTTAATACCCGCTGTGTCTCCGAAGAAATTCGGCGGGGAAAACTAATTAACTTGGGGATGAAATTAAATCATCGGCGATTTATCATGTTGGTAACAGTCGCCGCAGAAGCCGAGGAAAAACGCCGGGTATTGGTGCAGCTTCACCCCACAGTAGAAGATGAATATTTGCCGCCCGGGGTGCAATTGACTTTACTCTCAAAAGAAGGTAAAATATACCAAGAAGTCACCTCCCGCAGCCGCGACAATTACATCCAACTCAATCCTTTTAAAGGAAAATCTGGAAAACAATTTAGTATAGAGGTCAGTTGGAATGATACCGGAATTAGAGAAGAATTTGAACTCTGAACTCAGCCGAGTCGTTGTGTTGTCGTTGGGGATGGGAAATTTACAAGTTGGTTTTCCGCGTGTTTGTGTCCAAATTCGTAATCAAGCCTCTTCTGTTTTAGCTCAATTCGTTGCCAGTTTACCGCCCGAACCCGCCTTAATTGAACTCTACCAAAGCTGGAAAATCGTTTATCAAAGTCTGTGTCAGCGTTACGCTTTGCTTTCCCTCAGCGATGAAGATGATGATGATTTTGAAATCGAACTCGGAGGAGTAACAAACGTTTCCCAAGTCAGTTTTGAAGACTTAAATCATCAATTTCAAACCCAACTGAATTCTTGGCTGAAATCCGACTCTTTTTCCCACCTCGAAAAACAGCTTCGTTCTCATCTAGACTTCACCCAAGAAATTCGAGTCATTCTTGAAACTCCCGACGAAATTTTACGACGCCTTCCCTGGCAAAATTGGGAATTTCTGCAAGATTATCCCCTCGCCGAACTCGCCCTCAGTCAACCCGAATATCGCATCCCTCAATCTTCCCAAGTCAAACCGACAAAAACCGCCGTTAGAATCTTAGCTGTTTTTGGAAATAGTCGGGGAATTGATTTAAGCACCGAGCGGAAAATGTTGCAAAATCTAAGCGATGCAGAACCGCAATTTTTAATCAATCCAAGCCGTCAAGAATTTGAAACCTATTTAGCCGATAGTCGGGGTTGGGATATCCTATTTTTTGCGGGTCACAGCCAAACCCAAAGCCAAACCGGACGCATTTATCTTAACGACCATCCCCGAGACAATAGCCTCACTTTAGAAGAACTTTCAACGGACTTGCAACAGGCGATTTTTAACGGTTTAAAACTGGCAATTTTCAATTCCTGCGACGGTTTGGGACTCGCCAAAGCCTTAGAACATTTGCATATTCCGACGGTAATTGTGATGCGCGAACCCGTCCCGAATTACGTCGCCCAGGAATTTTTAAGGCATTTTTTAGAAACCTTTGCCATTCAACGACTCTCTTTTTATCGCTCGGTTCAACAAGCCCGTTTTCAATTACAAACCCTCGAAGATGAATTTCCCGGCGCCTCCGGTTTACCGATTATCTGTCAAAATCCGTCTGTGGCGGCGCCAACCTGGTTAGAATTGGGGGGAAGTCCGCCCTGTCCTTACCGGGGTTTATTTGCCTTTAGCGAAGCAGATGCCGACTTCTTTTTTGGGCGAGAAACTTTTACTCAAACCTTAGTCAATGCCGTTCAAAATAATCCCTTAGTTGCGGTTGTTGGCGCCAGTGGAAGCGGAAAATCAAGCGTTGTCTTTGCGGGTTTGGTGCCTCAACTTCGCCAAGACAAAACTCAACAGTGGCAAATTATTTCCATTCGTCCGGGTTCAAATCCCATCGAAGCGTTATCGATTGCATTGATTCGGGAATTTGAGGAAAAATCCGCAGAAAATCCCCCGCAAAATGCACCCATTAACCCCCGTTTAGTCGAACTCGAATTGGCGATTGAACTCAAGCAAGATAAACACGCTTTAGCCGAAAGTCTCTATCGCTATCTACAAAACTTTCCCCCCCGACGAATTGCCCTAATTATCGATCAATTTGAAGAACTCTACACCCAAACGAACGAAGAAGAACGTCTGGCTTTTTTAGACGGATTATTAACGGCAATTAATCTCGTCCCCCGCTTTCATATCATTTTAACATTGCGGGCGGATTTTTACAGCCACGCTTTATCCTATCGACCCTTAAGTGACGCTTTGCAAGGTGCCGTTTATAACCTCGGTCCGATGAGTCGAGAAGAATTGCAAACCGCTATCGAAAAACCCGCCCAAAAAATGCAAGTTAACCTGCAACGGGGACTCACAGAAAAACTGATTGCAGCCACCTTAGAAGCCGGACGTTTACCCCTATTAGAATTTGCCCTCACCGAACTTTGGTCAAAACAACAACAAGGCTGGTTAACCCACCAAGTTTATGAAGAAATTGGAGGCGTAGAAAAAGCGCTCGCCCGCCACGCAGACGGGATATACGAAGAACTCAATCTCGCCGATAAAGAAAGAACCCAACGAGTGTTTTTACAGTTGGTTAAACCGGGAGACGGAACCGATTTTAGCCGTAGAATTGCCACTCAGGATGAAATTTATCCCGAAAATTGGGATATTGTTAGCCACCTCGCCTCCGCCCGTTTAGTCGTGACCAACTGCAACGAAAGTAGCGGAGAAAAAACCGTTGAAATCGTCCACGAAGCCCTAATTAAAAATTGGAAAAGACTCCAACAGTGGCTCAAAACCGACGGAGAATTTCGTTACTGGCAGGAACAATTACGTCACCTGTTTCATCAGTGGGAAAAAAGCGATTATGATGCCGGGGCGTTATTGCGAGGAAGACTGTTAGCGGATGCCGAATATTGGCGGGAAAAACACCCCCAAGAATTAAGTTCAAACGATAAATCTTTTATCGAAAAAAGTATTACTTTACGCGATAATGAAATTAAACAGAAAAAACGTCGCCGAAACCTTACTCTTTCCGGACTCAGTGGCGGTTTAGTAATAGCGGTCAGTTTGGCAACGGTTGCGGTCGGACAGTGGCAAAAAGCGCTCACCAATGAAATCACAGCCATTACTCAATCTTCCGAATCTTTATTTACCTCTAATAATCAATTAGATGCGCTGTTAGCCGCCCTACAAGCGGAGAACAAATTAAAACAATTAACCCGCTCAAATCCCGATCTCAAAAATCGAGTTGAACAGGTATTTCATCAAGTGCTTTATGGTATAATAGAATCGAACCGTTTGGTCGGACATCAAGATTGGGTTTGGCAAGTGGCGCTGAGTCCAGACGGTCAAACCATTGCTTCGGTAAGCTCCGATAAAACCATTAAATTGTGGAATCTTGACGGCAGTTTACGAAGAACAATTAACGCCCACGATAGCGACGTTTATGCTGTTGCTTTTAGCCCGGACGGTCAAACTATTGCTTCGGCGAGTCAAGATAAAACGGTAAAATTGTGGAATCTTGACGGCAGTTTAAGAACAACAATTAAAGCACATAATGCCGAAGTTTATGGGGTCGCTTTTAGCCCAAACGGTCAAATTATTGCTTCATCTAGCCGAGACAAAACGGTAAAATTGTGGAATCTGGATGGAACATTAATCACAACAATAAAAGGTCATCAAAAGCCGGTTCGCAGTGTCGCCTTTAGTCCCGACGGTCAAACCTTAGCATCCGCCAGCGAAGACAACACCCTGAAACTTTGGAACCTGAAAACCCCCCAAACCCCCGTTTTACAAACCACCCTCAACGGTCATAGGGGGGGCGTGTTTGGGGTCGCCTTCAGTCCCGACAGCCAGACGGTCGCCTCCGCGAGTTTGGACGGTACCGTGAAACTGTGGAACCGCGACGGAAGCTTGCAAAAAACCCTCACCGGGCATGATAATCAAGTGTATGCAGTGGCATTTAGTCCTGATGGTCAGACCATTGCTTCGACCAGCGCCGACCAAACCGTGAAACTGTGGAACCGCGAGGGAAGCTTGCAAAAAACCCTCAGCGGACATAATAATGAAGTCTGGAAGGTGGCATTTAGTCCCGATGGTCAAAAGTTAGTCTCGGCGAGCGGCGATAAAACCGTGCGACTTTGGCAGCTTCACAACAGCCTGTTAACGCCGTTGAAAGTCTCCGACGAAGAGGTTTGGGGGGTTGCTTTTAGTCCCGACGGTCAGACCGTTGCTTCGGCGAGTCGTGACAAAATCGTGAAACTCTGGAACCGAGACGACTCTTTACGTTCAACCCTGTCCGGTCATACGGCTGAGGTGAGCGGGGTGGCGTTTAGTCCCGACGGTCAAACCATTGCTTCGGCGAGTTGGGATAGAACCATTAAACTCTGGAATGGGGATGGAACCCTGCGCCAAACTCTGACCGACCACAAAGATTTAGTTTACGCCGTTGCTTTCGGTCCCGAGGGTTTGATGGCTTCGGCGAGTTCCGATAAAACGGTGAAACTCTGGAAACTCCAACCCAACGGAAAGGCGACCGTCTTAAAAACCCTTGACGGTTTTAACAGTCAGGTTTGGGATGTGGCGTTTAGTCCCGATGGCCAGACTCTAGCCGCAGGGAGTCGGGATGGAACCGTTAAAATTTGGAATCATCAAGGGGTGTTGTTGGCAACCGTCCAAGACCATCAGGGAGGCGTGAAAAGCCTGGCGTTTAGCGCCGATGGTCAAATCTTGGCGAGCGCCAGCCAAGACAAAACCGTGAAACTCTGGAATCTTGACGGCAGTTTAAGAACCACAATCAAACATGATGTGGAAGTTTGGGGGGTGGCGTTTAGTCCTGAGGGTTTGATCGCGTCTGCAACTCAGGATGGAACGGTTCAACTCTGGAGCGTTCAAGGGGTTTTGCTTTCCACCCTGAAGACTCACAGCGACCCGGTTCGCAAAGTTGCTTTTAGTTCCAATGGGTTAACATTGGCGTCGGCGAGTGACGATCATACTGTTGTTCTTTGGAATATACCACAAGTTTTGGATCGAGATCAACTGTTACGTCAAGGTTGTGCTTGGGTGAAAAATTATCTTCAGCATAATCCTGACTTAAGTGCAAGCGATCGCGAAGTTTGTGATTCAATTCAATAAAAACAAGACAACTCAGTAAAATCTAGCACGTTCTAAGTTTTCTTGAGTGTTTAGGAATACATCAGAAAACCCGGAAAACTCGGTTTTCACGATCGCGATCTGGGGGTAACAATGTTATATAGATTACTTCTCCCCGCCAAACTCACACGGAGAGAACAGTCGCTCATATTAACACACCAGGAGCTTGCGATCGTGAATCAGTTTATCCCCCAGTCCCAAAATTTGCAAGAACAGGTTGAAAGTATACTCCAACTGCTACACAGCGAACCCACACTGCGACAGCAGGACGTTAGCGGGGTACGCGGCGCCCTCGATAAAGTGATTTCTCCCACCTTTGAAATTGTTTTTGCGGGTGCTTTTAGTGCGGGAAAATCGATGTTAATTAACGCATTGTTGGGGCGAAAATTGCTTTACAGCGCCCAAGGACACGCCACCGGAACTGAATGTTATATTCGTTATGCAGAACAAGATCAAGAACGAGTTGTATTAACATTTTTGAGTGAAGTTGAAATTCGCGAACAGGTAAAAACCTTATGCGAATTGTTAGGTTTACCGTTAGTTGGAAATATTAATCAGCCGGAAACGGTCAAACATTTACAACAGCAAGCCCAAGCAATTTTAGAAATAGAAGGGGGCGAAGCGCGTTCGGAACGAGCCAAACAAGCCAAAGCATTAGAGTTACTATTAGAAGGATTTGAAGCCAACCGAGAGCGCATTCATACCCTGAATAATGCAACTTATTCGATGGAACAGTTTCACGCTAAAAACATCGAAGAAGCGGCGCAATATGCACGTCGAAGTAAAAACAGTGCGGTTCTCAAACGAATTGAATATTACTGTTATCATTCTTTGTTAAAAGATGGCAACGTAATTATTGACACGCCCGGAATTGATGCGCCCGTTAAAAAAGACGCTCAAATTGCTTACGATAAAATTGAAAACCCCGAAACTTCTGCGGTTGTATTTGTGTTGCGAACCGCTTCAACGGGAGAATTAGCAACAGAAGAAACCGAACTTCTCGAAAAAATGCAAGCCAGCGCCGCCATTCGCGATCGCGTGTTTTACGTGTTCAACTATATCGATGCAACTTGGTTTGACGACCAGTTAAAATCTCGGTTAGATTATCATATAAAAACCCAATTTCGCGATACAACTCGGGTTTACAAAACGAGCGGTTTACTCGGATTTTATAGCAACTTAGTTCAACACCGAACCTACCAGTCGGATCGTTGGGGATTAGATTCGATTTTCGCCGAGAATGTACAAAGCGAAAATGGAGTTGAAAATACACCCCAGTTTGTGAATGAATTTAACCGTTATTGTTTAGTTTCGGGACGTTTACCGTCCAGTAAGTTTCCGATACCAACTCAGGTTTTAGTTGCAGATCGTCCCAACGAAAAATATACCGCAATTCTCAATTCTTTGGGAAATTCGGTTCTCGAACATTTGATTAAAGATAGCGGTGTTGAAGAATTTCGCGACGCAATGACCCGATATTTAATGGAAGAAAAACGCCCACAGTTGTTTGAAGTGTTGGCGCATGATTTGCAGCCATTTTGTATTAGTTTGCGGGAATCTTATCTGAAAGCTTGGCGGGATTTAGACAGCCAACCTCGGGAGGTAAACGCCCTAAAAGAATACCAATTACGACAACTAAATACAGAACTAAAAGAAATTGGCGATGAATTTTGTAAACACATCGAAAAAGAGTTAAATTTGGTCGTTGCGAGCGATGAAAATCAATCTTTTGAGGAGGATTTTAAAAAGCTTCAGCGACGGATGATAGGTCGCTTAGATGTGTTAATTAGAAGCTTCTCTGTGGGTGAGACTCATAAACGCGCCCAAGCCAGCCACAAACGCAATGCTGTAGTCCCCATTATGGGAATTTTAGCCGAGGCTTTCTATTACTTAGCCAATGAGTTAGAAGCGGTTTTAGTCGAGGCGTCTAAGGAGTTGATGGATAATTTATTTTATCAACTTTCGGAACGGGTTCGTCAGTCGGATTATTACAGCAAATTGTATCGTTTGTTGGGGAATGATAGCGGTGTTGAACAGAATTTAGAACGCTGGTGTGAACTGGCGAAACAGGCGTTAGTTAATGAGTCTAAAACCGAATGCGATCGCTATATTCGAGAACGTCCTGAATTTTATTCTGAAGGTACGGTTTCGGTGTTTCAATTGCGTCAAGTTTTGCAAGAAGCTTGTCGGGGTTATGACTATGAAAGTATGGTCAAAGCTGAACCGGCTATTCGTCAATTGTTGAAGATTGATTTTGACCCAAAAATTGGGGAAACGATTCTCAGAACTTATCGCCCAACGGTGAATAAAACCCTGATTCATCATTTGTTAGAACCGTCTCGCACCCTGGCTAATTATATTTTGCAACAGCATGACAAAGCTTGCGAACATTTGGCGAAAACGTTGGATAAAGAAGCCTCCGCACAGTTGGAAGCGAATGAGAAACAAAAGGTAGAATTGAAGCAAAAAATTGAGGCGTATAATCAAGCGGTGAAGGGGATTAATCAGTGTTTGGAAATGATGAAATTAGATCGCCAAACTTTACCGGATATTTCTGAGATGGATTTGTTTACTTCTCCTGTGGTGATTGAGGTGAGTCCGACTGAGAGTTTACAAGAAAAGTTCGCGGAAATTTCTGAGTCTGAAAATGGATTGGTTTCGTCTGAAAATAGATTGATTTCGATGGATTTTTCTAACTAAATTACCTCTCCCCCAACCTCTTTTCTACGAGATTAAAGAACCTCTCCCCCAACCTCTTTCCTACGAGATGAAAGAACCTCTCTCCCAACCCCTCTCCACCTCTCCCTACCCTCTCCTACGAGGAGAGGGAAATGGTGTCCCTATGGGACTATTATTTAATGGAGAGGGGAGTAATAAAAGAGGTAATTAATCGCCTCATAATAGGTATCAAATCCCCCCTTTTTAAGGGGGGCGAGGGGGGATCTTTAGGAGGTTGGTGGGGGTAAAATCAATCAATAGCCTCCTCCTTTCAGGGGTAACTTTGTGAAGGTAAACTTAATCAATAGCCTCCTCCTTCCTCCCTTTCTAAGGGAGGTGCCGCAGGCGGAGGGATTGGGGAGGTTGGTGGGGGTCAGAGCGTGATATATAATGTAAGAGTTTAGGAGATTGAGTCAAATGGAAGATAATATTACGTTACAAAACTGTAGTGAGAACGATGTTTTTTCCTTTCAGGAGGAAACTCATAAAGTTAACAGTTTTAAGAAAAAAATTATCACAGTTTTAACGAGACAGCTTTCTAATCAGTTTGTTGCCTGTTTAGTAAATACAGGAGTTAAAAAGGCTGAAATAAAACATTCTGATGAACTGCAATGTACGAATGGAGAGTGGTTTAATAAGGGTAAAGAATGTGAAATCTTGAAACCAGGTTCAACGGGATGGCAAAAGGGGAAAGTCAGGTTAAAAGTTATTGTTGAGTTCTGTCCCGATGAACCCGAACTTTCCGAACCCAAGTCACCGTTAGATAGTTTGCGCCAAAAGTTAATTGAAAGTCAAACGCTGGATAATTAATTCGATGAAAAGTAGGGGCGTATGGCATACGCCCCCAGTTGAGGAACGAAACCCAACAGTAGTAGGTTGGGTTGAGGAACGAAACCCAACAGGTTGGGTTGAGGAACGAAACCCAACAGCCTATGATGAGATGGCGTGATAAGTTTTTGTTGGGTTTCACTGTGTTCAACCCAACCTACAGATCAGAGTAAAAAACAGATGAACAAAAAAACACCGAGAATTATGATTCCCCAACCCGTTAGAAAATATGTGTTTGAACGGGATAATTATTGTTGTCAAAGCTGTAAAAAAACTAATTTAGAAGCAGAATTAACCATCGATCATATAATTCCCTTAGCCAAAGGAGGAAGTAACGACATCAGCAATTTACAAACCCTATGTCGAAGTTGTAACCTGAAAAAAAGACATTATTTAGATCCCCGTTTCAAACGACGTTACACTGACTAACCCCAGTTTCAGACAATTGTGCAGTATAAAAGTTAGGATAGTCTTGTACACTATCGACTTGCGTATTGGACAATAAAAAATGAGATCGCGTCGCCAACAACTGCACAATTTAGTTGACCAAATGCCAAAAGATGAGTTAGAACGGGCTTGGGAACTTTTGACCAAGTTGTATTATGATGTTTATATGCTCAAAGCCATTCAATATGCTCAAAGAACCTTAAAACCCGGAGACTCTTTCACAACCGAGGAAGCGATGCGGGTGCTGTCAAATGATTATCTGATGAAACTTTGAGTAATAATCAAGATCCGGCTTATAATAATATGTGCGATTGCTAAATTTCTGTGAATCTTGACGTGCGGTATGCTCGCTCTTTCTTGAGAGACTTAATCAGTTTAGACCCTCCAGTTTATAAACGGGTGTATGATTTTGTCTTTGTTCAATTCCAGCAACTCGATAATTTATACGACTTACCCGAACTGCATCCGTTGGACTCCAGCCGGATTTTTTATCGCTTTACTCTCGATGAATATTTTATTGGGATTGAGGTAACAGGTCAAATTATTAAATTTATCCGTATTTTACCGAAACCCGAAATCTAATTGTGCTATAAAATCAGAAATTCAACCCTCTTTCAGTCTGACTTGTTACGGGGTCGGGGTTCGAGATGAACGAGCCAGACAATCTATAGATTTGGTAAATGAGACACCTTCTGTTTGCGAGACTAATGGTAAATTAAGGGCTGTTGTGAGAGTAGGCTCGCTCTAGCTGACCACAACTCAATTGAACGGGGAAGATAAGGCGCTGTGGTCCGGCTTTCCTCGTCAACGGCAGTTTGAGCGAATTCTGCATTAGCTTTTGTAATTAGCGGAAGACGATACTATGGATGCGATCGCACTTTGGCAACGCTACCAAGATTGGTTATACTATCACGAAGGCTTGGGGTTATACCTCGATGTCAGTCGCGTGCGCTTCGATGAGGCCTTCTATGAGTCGATGAAACCCAAGTTTGACAAAGCGTTCAAAGACGTGGAAGCTTTAGAAGGAGGAGCGATCGCCAACCCGGATGAAAACCGCATGGTTGGTCACTACTGGCTCAGAGATCCGGAAATTGCCCCGACTCCCGAAATTAAGCAAGAAATCATTGGTACCCTCGAACAAATTGAAGCCTTTGTCAAAAAGGTTCACAGCGGAGAAATTAAACCGCCAGGAGCGCCCAAATTTACCGACTTACTCTCCATCGGGATCGGTGGCTCCGCCCTCGGGCCGCAATTTGTCTCCCAAGCCTTGGCCGGAAACTCCCCGCCTCTGAAAATTCATTTTATCGACAATACCGATCCCGATGGCATCGATCGCGTATTGAACGAGTTGAAAGATAGACTCGGTAGCACCCTAACCCTGGTGATCTCCAAGTCCGGGGGAACTCCCGAACCCTATAACGGGATGAGAGAAGCCAAACACGCCTACGAAACCCAAGGGTTAGATTTTAGCAAACACGCGATCGCCACGACCGGAGTCGGCAGCAAACTCGACCAACAGGCCAAGTCCGAAGGCTGGATCGAGACGTTCCCGATGGCGGACTGGGTGGGGGGACGCACTTCCGAACTTTCGGCGGTAGGTTTGTTACCGGCGGCGCTGCAAGGAATTGATATTCGCGCCATGCTGGAAGGGGCGAAAGTCATGGATGCGGCGACCCGCAAACCCGACATGAAAACCAACCCCTCGGCGTTATTAGCCCTGAGTTGGTACTACGTGGGCAACGGTAAGGGCGAAAAAGACATGGTTGTACTGCCCTACAAAGACAGTTTACAGGTGTTGAGCCGCTACCTCCAACAGTTGGTGATGGAGTCATTGGGGAAAGAAAAAGACCTCGATGGCAATATCGTTAACCAGGGGATCGCGGTTTACGGAAACAAGGGTTCAACCGATCAACACGCCTACGTCCAACAGTTGCGGGATGGGGTGCCGAACTTTTTTGTCACCTTTATTGAAGTGTTGCAAGATCGCCTCGGCCCGTCCCCGGAGGTTGAACCCAATGTCACCGCCGGAGACTATCTCTCGGGCTTTTTGCAAGGGACTCGCCAAGCCCTCTATGAAAATCAGCGAGATTCGATTACAATTACAATCCCAGAGGTGACTCCTCGCAGTGTGGGGGCGTTAATTGCGCTGTACGAACGGGCCGTCAGTTTCTACGGGTTCCTGGTGAATATTAATGCCTACCATCAACCTGGAGTCGAAGCCGGCAAAAAAGCCGCCGCCGCCGTGTTAAACTTGCAGCAACAATTGCTGAACGTGTTAAAAGCAGAAAGTGGTGGGTTGTCTTTGGAGGCTTTGGTTGACAAAGCCGGAGCCAATGATGAAATCGAAAAAGCCTACAAGATTCTCCGACATCTAGCCGCCAACGATCGCGGTATAGTTATAGAAGGAAATCTGGGTGAACCTGCGAGTTTAACCGTCAGCTACAAGGCTTAAGTTCGGTCTCGGAAAATCTGAATACTGAGTGAGGAGCGGGGGAAATTAACCCCCTCACTCCCGTTGAAAATTGGAATTGAGCTTAAGACAAGGTATAATTGATAAGCTGAATCAATTTAAGTGATAAGAGTTGCTTTTTTTTCTGCTCTCAAAAAAAGCCGAATTTCAAACGAGCAACGCTGACTCATCTTTCCTGTTGGCATTTTCAGTCCCCGTCCTATGCCCCTAACAATATTGGTTGTAGATGACGACTTCGGGACTCGTCTCTCAATTAGTGATTATCTCGAAATTTCAGGTTATACTGTGATTTCTGCGGAGAACGGTCAGGAGGCGCTTGAGTTGGTAGACAAACACAAGCCTCACCTGATCGTCACCGATATTGCCATGCCTGAGATGGACGGTTATGATCTGGTCAAACGTATTCGTTCCCGTCCGGCTTTTCGTTTACTTCCTGTCATTTTTTTAAGCGCTCACACCGGCATTTCCGAACGCATTCGGGGCTATCAATTGGGCTGCGATAATTATTTACCTAAACCCTTTGAATTGGATGAATTGGGAGTGGTAATTCGGGCTTTATTGGAGCGATCGCAGTTGATCGAGTCGGAGTTGCGATCCCGAGTCAGCGAGTCCGCGATGGTGGCTAATGGAGTCTCCTCAAATTCATCCGAGTCGAAAGCTGTTTCTTCTGTTCAAATTAATTTGACCGAGCGAGAACAGCAGGTATTAGACTTATTAACCGAAGGATTCTCCAACGTACAAATTGGCGAATATTTGCATTTAAGCCCGAGAACAATTGAAAAATATGTCAGCAGTTTGTTAAGAAAAACAGACAGCAATAACCGTGCAGAATTGGTTCGGTTTGCCATGAAAAATCACTTGATTGATTAAAAAAAACAATCATGCAGACGTCCCGTCGGGGGCGTATCTGCCTAAATCTATCTTACCCAAAAATAAGTTACATAAACCCACTTTTTTCAGTCACCTCCTCACCCGTTATTATAGGGGCGGGTTTTAACAGTCACTCATTACCTGGGTTTGTAGGGGCGGGTTCTACAATATCTTTAATGACTACTCCAAAATTTAGATAAACCCGCCCTTCCCAGAAAGTAGACTGTAAGAGGGGGCGGGTTTATATCGGTTGAGGGTGGGACATGATCAATTTATTGAGAACCCGCCCCTACACCTGACACCGGGGCGGGTTTATATCAGTCATTTTTAGGAACACATACATCCTGACGGAACCCGCCCCTACAGGTGACACCCGAGTTGAAATCTTGAAATTCTGTTTAAAAACGGGGTTGAGGTGGATTTTCTGGTAAAATTTAAAATAGTGTTATTTAAACATTTACAGTCAAGAATTTGTCCGATTATGGTAGAACCCAAAAACGAAAAATTAACTCATGCTCTCAATCTACTGATTGAAGAACATGGCATTAAAACCGTGATTCAAGGATTGGCTTCTCATTGCCAAAAAGAAGCGGAATTTCTCAAAAAAGATCGCAGTACCGACTTAGCCAAAAATTGGGAAAAAGCCGGAGAGTCTTTACAGGATATAATGGATTCTTGGGGAACTTAACCCTTTGTTTTCAATGGATAGAATTCCCACTGAAATCAACACAGTTAACCGTGTATTTTAAGTTGGTCTTGACAGCGTTCAACATAGCGTTCTGCTACAATATCGGTGGGATCTCGTTCAATTACCCGCTTAAAATAGAGTAAAGCTTGACTAAATTCTCCACTTTGCCAAGCTTCTACTCCCTTTTCAAATAAACTCAACGTTTCAATTTTATAAGTATCGATGAGATAGTTTTCATTGCCAAATAACTCATAAATTTTAATCGCTTGTTGCTTTCCGCGAGGATTAACTTGATCCAGCCGTCGATAATAGAAAGAATTGCGGGTTTTTGGGAGTTGATCGAGCAGTTTTTCATCGGCTAACAAATTAGAATTTAAAAGCTGATGTGCATGAAAAATAGTGGCTTGACTCGCAATAATTTTGCAGCCATAGGTTTTCGTTAATCCCTCCAAACGGGAAGCGGTATTAACAACATCACCAATAACAGTTGAGTCCATGCGACTTTCTGAACCCAACGTTCCGATCATCCCGGTTCCGGTATTAATTCCAATCCCAATTTTAATCGGTTCTTTAATCTTAAAATTATGGCGTTGTTGGTTAAATGTTTTAAGACTTTTTTGCATGAAAACAGCCGAATTTAAAGCATCTTTTCCGTGACAATTTTCCCGGTCAAAAACCGCCATAATTGCATCACCAAGATACTTATCAATAAAGCCAAAATTTGACTCAATACAAGCGCTCATTTGATTAAAAAATACATTTAACCATTTATAAGTTTCGCTGGCGGTTTGAGACTCAGCAATAGTTGTAAATCCTCGAATATCACAAAATAAAACCGTTAATTCTTCTTCGGTGAAATTGCCCAGTTTAATCGAATCAACCCCTTGAGGTGCAATTCGTTCTAAAAATTGTTCGGGAACAAATAACCGTAACTTGTCCGAAGCATCTTCCTCTATTTGTATGGCAACTGAACCGTTATTATCCTCAGAGAGCGCTTGACTATCGGCTTCAAACCTTTGAGTTCGCATTTTATGAAGTTGCAAGGTACTCGAAACTTTAGCCAACAACAAACGACTATTAAAAGGTTTGGTAATATAATCATCCCCCATTAATTCCAGCCCTTTGATGCGGGACTGATCGTCATTTAATGCCGTTAAAAAAATCACCGGAATAATTTTCAGTTGATCATCATTTCGCAGGCGATCGCAAACTTCAAACCCATCCATTTCCGGCATCATTACATCCAATAAAACCAAATCTGGCTCGGTATGTTTTGCCAGTTCTAGTGCTTCTATTCCCGAAGCGGCCAAACAGATTTGATAACCTTGCGATCCCAAGAGTTCTTCTAGTAAAATAAGATTGGCCGGTTCATCATCAACAATGAGAATGTGAGGTGAGCGCTCTGACATGGGGTTAGTAAATAATTCACAGATAGCAAGACAATTAGGAAGAATCAGGTAAAAATAAGTTTTTCCCTAAACATCCTTTCTTTTTAACTTTAGTCTTGACCGGATTGAATCGTCTATCTCATTCTTGATGTTCTGATGACCATCAAAAAAGATACTGTGTTGGATGCCCCTGAAAGTTTTATAAAACTGTAAAAAAGCTTGTCACCTGAATATTTAGTTTGAGAGTAGAGATTTAACCGTTGCTAAGACCTGATCCACATCCAAAGGTTTACTCAGATAAGCCACAGCACCCGCTTCCAGACAGCGCGCGCGATCGCCAGGCATAGCCATCGCCGTAACCGCCACCACCGGGACCGACTGCCAAAGGGAATGTTTTTTAATTTCACGCATCAGTTCAAACCCATCAACCTCGGGAAGTTGAATATCCATCAAGATCACATCAGGCAACATACTCGCCCGTACAAAAGGCGAGTTAATCATCTCCATCATCGTCTGACCTTCACAAATCAGTTCAACCTGATACCCTTCCAACTCCAAGATCTCCGAAACCAACAATTGATTAAAAGGTTGGTCTTCAACCACCAGAATTCTAGGAGCCTTCCGAGCATGGGAAGTTAAACTCGCAGAAGCCAGATCCGATGATGTTTTCAAAGTAACACGAAGCTCGTTAGGATTATGGGTTAAAACCTGTCGCATCTCGGTTAAAGGAAGCCAAACGCGAAACACACTCCCCTGATTAACCTCCGACTGCATAGAAACCGTACCCCCATGAAGTTCAGCCAAACGTTTGGTCAAAGCCAAACCCAAACCCGTTCCCTCATGGCGTCGGGTCAGAGAAGCGTCAACCTGTTGAAAGGGACGAAATAGCAGATGCCAGCGATCCTCAGGAATACCAATTCCAGAATCCTGCACTTCCAGACATAAAAAAGGCGTGCTGGCATTAACGGGGGAACAATCGGGACGATAATCCCCCTCCATCTGAGATCCGTAAGCCAAGCGTCCACTCAGCTTAATACTGCCTGCCTCTGGTGTAAACTTGACCGCATTAGAGAGTAAATTGATGATGATTTGTCGCACCCGACGTTCATCGAGCGGCACATGGTTTAGTCGGTAATCTAATTCTAACGATAAAGCCAGCCGTTTTTTATCTGCCCGAGGTTGGATCATTTTTATACACTCGCTACAGAGGCGGTGAAGTTCAACCGCTTGGATATCGAGTTCTGTTTTCCCCGCTTCAATTTTGGATAAATCTAAAATATCGTTGATCAGTTGTAACAGGTGTTGGCCGCTTTTTTCGATTAATTTGACATGATTGATTTGACGGGAATTGAGTGAGCCGGAAATTTGACGTTTCAGCAGGTCAGAAAATCCTAAAATGCTGTTGAGAGGCGTCCGCAGTTCGTGGGACATGGAGGCGAGAAACTCCGATTTCATCTGAGAAGCCCGTTCTAGGTCTTCGTTGATTTGCCGTAGGCGGTCTTGGGCTTGAGCGCGTTCAATGGCGGCTCCCAGGGTGCGACAGGCCGCATAGAGCATATCCCGTTGAGGATAGGCTTGCAGTTGTTCGAGGTTGCGAGATTCGAGGGTTAATACCCCGATGATTCCTCCGTTGGTCGCCGGAATCGGAAAAATCCCCAACTGACCAATCCCCGGATGTCGAAATCCGGCTACGGCTTGGGGATGGCGGGCGTAGTCTTCGACGTAGACCGCTTGACCGGTTTCGACCACTTCCCAGAGCAAGCCTTGACCGTAGGGAATGCCTTGCTCGAGTAATTGCTGCATTTCCGCAACGGCCGGTTCTCCGTAGCTGGCAACGAATTGACTGGATACATTGTTGCTAATTGAGCCAGCCTGTCGTTGTTTGCCTTCTCCGGTGATCACTTTGACATCTCCGAAGGCGGCATTCATCACTCGGACCAGATAATTGAGCGCAAACTGAGCAATTTCTCGCAGGTTGTCGGAGTCTTGTAAGCGTTCGTTTAGACCCAGAAGGAATTTTAAGCGCCGAACTTCGGTGTTAAAACTGGCTTGGGAGTTGCGGTAATAGGTGACATCTCGAAAGGTGAATAAACATTCCCCGCTCGGCATGGCGGTGCTGTAAACTTCTAAACAGACTCCGTTGTTTTGTTCGATGCAAAATGCCGTTCCTTGAGATTGAGATTTGAGCAAACAGGCTTTTAGGTATTGGCACTGTTCCTCACCCCAATAGCCTTGATTGACAATTTTTCTAACAACACTCTCAAAATCCGGCTTCCCCTCTAAGAATTCCGTCGATAAGCCCCACATCTGGGTGAGTTTCAGGTTGAATAAGCTCAGACGATGATTTTGATCGAATTGGGCGATCGCATTGTCTATCTGGTTTAATATGAGTTCTTGTTCTTCCCTCCATTGCTCTACATTCATGTTTAGTTTGCCCTTGTTGTTGACTATGATTATTCTTTTGACCGTTAAAACTTTAAGAAACTCAGCAAATTTTAAAAACTCTTTATTAATTTTTACAAAAAGTTATGTTGATTGGGCATGAGACAGATCAAGTCCAAAACGTGATCCCGGACACCGGTTGAGGCTTGGCCTCACCAACGCTTTTGGGATCGATTGGAGTGATTTCTGTCTGTCGGTAGAGGTTCAAGCGAGTGACACTCGGTATTATAACCAAGGTTTTAGTAGACTGAGTTGATTGAAATTTGGCGATCCCCAGTCCATTGAGTCCGGGTGGGTCAAACTCAACAGAAAAGTTGGGAGTTAGATACCATTTGTTATAAGATCGAATTAATGTAAAGATTTATGTAGAGCAAATGAGGAACTCGTCGCTATTCCATTCGGGAGGGTGCGAGTAATGGTAGGCTCATAGCGTATCAAAGTCAACTCAGATCTACAGTCGTTCACGAGAGGATTGAACACGATGGCTTTTGAACTTCCAGAATTACCTTATCCCGCAGATGCCTTAGAATCGTCCGGGATGTCCGAGAAAACCTTCTCATACCATCATGGCAAACACCACGCCGCTTATGTTAACAAGCTCAATGGCATGATTGAGGGAACAGAGTTAGCCAACAAGTCCCTCGAAGAAATCGTCAAAGCGACAGCCAAAGATCCAAGCAAAGCGGGTATTTTCAATAATGCGGCTCAAGTTTGGAACCACACCTTCTTCTGGAAGTGTCTGTCACCCAATGGAGGCGGAAAGCCCTCGGGTGCTTTAGCCGAAAAAATCAATGCTGATTTCGGCAGCTATGACAAGTTTGCAGAAGAGTTTAAAAATGCAGCAGCTACCCAGTTTGGTAGCGGTTGGGCGTGGTTAGTCCTAGAAAATGGCACACTCAAAGTTAAAAAGACAGCCAATGCAGAAAATCCCATCGTTGAGGGAGCCGCTCCTTTGCTGACTTTGGATGTGTGGGAACACGCTTACTATCTCGACTTCCAGAATGCTCGTCCGGGTTACATTGATAACTTCTTAGAGAAGTTGGTTAACTGGGATTTTGTGGCGGAAAACTTAGCCAGCGCTCAATAATTCCAATCAGCGATTATAAGTTTTAGCAGTTTGCTGAAATCGAAATTAAGTTAAACTGAAAAGACAGTCACAGCTTTGGCGTGGCTGTCTTTTCCATAGCCGTTTTTAGTTTCTATGAATAGCGAAAATTTAGCCAAATATATCGAAGCAACTGGCGGAATTTCTAAGCCTTGGTTACTGATTCAACTGCGATTGCAAAAACTGACAGAACGCCGTTCGCAGCTTGATAGTGAAGCGTATCTGCAAGAGTTGGCGGACATTCAAAAAGACTTGATGAATTTAGGCGAGTGGTGGATTGGTCTTGAAGAGGAAGTTTTTGGAACCGATCAATAATGGATCAGTTTGATTGAATGGAATAAATTATCTATATCTATCTATAAGATTAGTCTGGACATCCAATAGATTCACGCGCTTCTGGAGGATAGGAATTTCCGAACCCGAGCCGTTCGTCAACCGATGATTAAAAGTTGAGTGTTCCAAGCAGGGTGGAATTTCCAAGTCAATTCTCATCTCAAAAGTCAGCAGATAGTCGGCAGTCGGCAGTCATCTGGCAGAACAAGATAACGCACAGCCGGACTCACGCTGCTTTTGCAGTAATTCCCGGGATTCTTGCCGAATCTGTCCGGCCATCGCCGCAAGCTGCAAATTGACAAAAGCATTCATTTCGTCAACCCCATAGTGAGTGGTTTGCAACAACTGTCGCAGTCGGTCTTCGGCTTCGATACTCAAGTAGCCTGTAGCTAAAGCGTGGTTAACAACTTCATGAATGCAAGTCATAGGATTCTCCTCATGCACAATCACTTTTTTCGTTTCAGTCTCCGAATCTTTCACTCTAGAACCCTAGAAGATGAAAACATCGGTGTCTATGATGTCATTAGGATCGACTTTGGGAATTTATGCAGTTTTCGCTGCTGATTTGTTCGGTAAAATTTTGTGATTGCGATCACAAACTCAAACGGGAAAGCCATTGACAGTAAATACCTATGGAATCTACAGATCAAACTTTACTCCAACAACTCTCGTCTCTATCCAAACGCTACGCCAGCTTGGGTTCACGTCTATCTCAAGCGGCCCAACACCTAAGCCAAGCGGGTATTCCCTTACCCGAAACCTTATTGGAGGAATTGGTCAAATACAATCGAGACTTTAACCACCTCCAACAACAGGCGCGCGCAGAAGACGAATCGATCTCGGACGCCGAGATGTCCCTGTCGGACTTAGAGAAGCGACTACAGCAGAAAATACAACCGGGTGACTCTCAAAATCAGCGCTCTTTTGCTTTAAGCTTGCTTGAGCGAGTTTTGAGTCTCGTTCATAAGGATCAGTCGGCTTTTGAACCCCTAGAACGGGTTAAACAAAGTGCCACTCAACTGCAAACTCAAATCAGCAATAACACTCCCGAGTTGTCCCCAGAAGTCAAAGCCCTAATCTCGGGAGAGCATCCTCTGTCTGCTTTACTGACTTTAATTGAAACTCCAGAGGATATAGACGATCAACACTGGGTCATTCTCGAAGAAAAAGTTTCTGCCCGTTTTGGAAAACCTCTGGCTGTGGCCATTTCTCGCGGAAAAATTGTTCGATCAACCAATTCCCCTGAGTTGACCTCCGCTTCGGCTCCTGCGGCCAATCCCGATCTTGTGATTTTGGGCGAACCGACATCTCGGGCGCCTCAAGATGTGATTATTGTTCCGAGCGTTGAAGTTCCCAAAACTCCTCCCACCATCGACGGTACTCATATTGTGTTTGGGAATGCGCCGCTTGCGGGAAAATCTAGCCCGTCAACCGCGAGTGGACTCGCCTCTGTGGGCTTGAAGGTCAGAGTTTCCATTCACAGACTCGGCGATCGCGAATTTGCGGCTCAAGAGTACGCCGGAACACGAGGTCAAGGTCTGCCTTTAGAAGCCTTTCAAATTGCGATCGCGCCTCCGGTTCCCGGTTTAAGTTTGCGCTACATGGCGCACATCTCGAACCTCGGAGATAGTCCGGCGACTCCCGAAGGACAACGGGTCGGTCAACCGGGTAACGGTCAACAAATTGAAGGATTTGCCATCGAACTCACCGGACCGCAAGCCTCGAACTATAAGATTCTCTACACGGCCCACGTGCAGAATATAGGTGACGTTCCCGTTTGTAGCAATGGGCAATATTGCGGAACTCGAGGTAAGGGACTGCGTGTTGAAGGGATTCAAGTTTGGATACAACCCAAAGCTTGATCGGTGGATTCAACACCAGATTTTAGGTGATCGGTTAAACTCCAATGGGCAGAATTAGGCCTTCTCGTGCCATAATCGCCTTCGGAAAAACCGCCTGTACCTCTTGTTCAATCTGATCGAGAAAGTCATCGCTGTGGGTGGGATCGTGGTGAAAAATCACGACTCGCTTCACCCCAGCCGCCTGTGCCATTTTGACCCCTTCTTGCCAGGTTGAATGCCCCCAACCGATTTTCGGAGATTTAGGGCTGTGATATTCTTCATCAGTGTACATAGCATCGTAGATGAGAACATCTGCATTTTGAGAGAGGTTCAAGACGTTTTCATCCAAGCCATCGGGTAAATGTTCGGTATCGGAACAATACACCACGCTTCTACCGTTCCAGGTGATGCGATATCCCATAGCGGTATTCGGATGATTCAGTTGTCCGGTTTCAATTTTAATGTCATCGAGCATCATTGAATCGCCGGCTTTCAGTTCATAAAATCTCAAATCCGCCTGTAGTCCTTTGAGAGGGACCGGAGAATTGGGGTGTAAAATTCGTTCGATAAAATGCTGTTTCATCGACTCCCCCTCTGGAGGAATCGCACCATAGATATGAAAGCAGTTACCCCGAACAAAAGCCGGGGTAAACAAAGGGAACCCTTGGATATGATCCCAGTGGTAGTGGGTAAAAAACATATAGGCTTCTACGGGCATTTCTGCCATCATCGCATCGCCTAACATTCGCAAGCCCGTACCGCCATCAAAGATTAGCCGTTTACCCGCCACCCGCATTTCCAAACAGGAGGTATTTCCCCCATAGCGAATCGTGCTTTTTCCCGGCGTGGGAATACTCCCTCGGACTCCCCAAAACTGAACGACAAAATCATCGGGGTTAAAAGAGGAGGGCGAGGGGTTTGGGCTATCGAGAGAAGTTTCCATAGCAAGCGTGGTCGCGGTTTCCATATCGTTAATCTTCAGGCTTTAATGTTCCACATTGGCCCTGATGACGCAACAAATGATCGCACATTACAAGCGCAACCATTGCCTCTACCATCGGGACGGCTCGGGGCAGGACGCAGGGATCGTGTCTTCCCTTGGCTGCCAAGATTGTTTCTTCTCCCTCACGGGTAACGGTTCGCTGTTCTTTGCGAATGGTCGCCGTTGGCTTAAAAGCAACCCGTAAGATGATATTTTCTCCGTTTGAGATGCCCCCTTGAATGCCACCGGAACGATTGCTCGCGGTGCGGATCGTTCCCTGTTCGTCTGTATAATATTCGTCGTTATGTTCGCTTCCGGTCAAAAGGGTTCCTGCAAAACCAGAACCAATTTCAAATCCTTTACTTGCAGGTAAAGACATTACCCCTTTGGCTAGATCTGCTTCTAGTTTATCAAATACTGGTGAACCCAATCCTTTCGGAACATTTCGAGCCACACATTCGACTACACCTCCGATAGAATCTCCCCGATCGCGGATTTGTTCAATCAGTTCGATCATTTTTTGGGCGCATTCGCTATCGGGACAGCGAACCATGTTGCTCTCGACTTGTTCTAGGTTAACCGTATCGGGATCGACAATTCCTTCTAAATCTTTAATCCGTTTGACGTAACCGACAATTTCCACGCCCATGACTTGCTTTAAAATCTTTTTGGCGATCGCGCCGGCTGCGACTCGTCCAATGGTTTCTCGGGCCGAAGATCGTCCTCCCCCTTGCCAGTTGCGAAGTCCATATTTGGCATCGTAGGTGGCATCAGCGTGAGAGGGGCGATAGGTGGTTGCCATTTCACTATAATCTTGAGGGCGAGTGTCTTTATTTCGCACTAAGATCGTGATCGGCGTTCCCAGGGTTTGCCCCTCAAAGGTGCCGCTGAGGATCTCGCAGGTGTCGGTTTCCTTTCGCGGTGTGGTAATCTTACTCTGTCCGGGGCGACGCCGATCCAATTCCACTTGAATTTCTGAGGCATCGATCTTTAATTTTGGCGGACATCCATCAATCACCACACCAACTCCACCTCCGTGAGATTCACCAAAGGTGGTGATCCGAAATAAATGCCCAAAACTATTCCCCATGATTAATAGATGCTCGTCGAGATTACTGTTTCCCGCATCGATTCTAGCAAATCTTGGTTTTTTGATCCCAACTTCAACCCCTATCCCCGAATGAAATCTATCTTGGGGTTGGTTTGTGTTGCTTGGTCGATCGCATTGAACGGCGATCGCGATCTCAAAGCGATAGTGATAAATTGGAGTTGATCGCGGTTGCAAGCGTTATACCTGCCCCTGACCCCAACTCCATCTCACACTCCTAGACGGTTCACCTTGTTCTAATCTTCGTGATCTTCAAAGGGATCGCTTAATTCCTTAGAAGGAGGTCCGAAAGCGGTATAGATAGCGTATGCGGTGATCACAACCACCACCGCCGCGATCGAAATGTTAAGAGCTATTGCAGGTTCCATAGGATTATTCTCATCTGACACTCATCCTTATATAATATTACGAAACATTAAAATTTGTTTTTGATATCGATCAGCAGGTAACTTATGGCACAACGCACTTGGTTGGGTGACGTCTTACGTCCCTTAAACTCCGAATACGGTAAAGTAGCCCCCGGTTGGGGTACAACACCTCTGATGGCTGTTTTCATCGGCCTGTTCTTTGTATTTCTGCTAATCATTTTACAGATTTACAACTCCTCACTATTACTTGAGAACGTTGATGTAGACTGGGCGAGCCTGACTCGTTAAGCCAGTGTTGGGCGTAGGAACGGAGGGTCGGGCGGCTCAATGGCTGTAATCATGCCCAATTAGCCCGGATTTCAGGGTTAACAGTGTTAATGCTGAGATTCCCTAACCTATGCCTAACTTAATCAAAATAGCGGTAAAAATCATCCTATAGAAAATCATTAGGAGAGCAAATTATGAATATTTTTGGGATTGGTTTGCCAGAAATGGCGGTGATACTTGTTTTGGCTTTATTAATTTTCGGCCCGAAAAAGTTACCCGAAATTGGTCGGAGTATGGGAAAGGCAATTCGCGGATTTCAAGAGGCTTCAAAAGAATTTGAAAATGAATTTAAACGGGAAGCCAAACAGTTAGAAGAAGCAACAAAAACCACCAAACCTCAACCCGAAAAATCGATGGCTGCGGCTACAACTGACGAAGTAATTGATGCTTAATCTCCATCAATATTGAGAACAATGTTGAGAACAAATATCGTTGAAAAATAGGGGAGAAAAATCAAAGTTTCTCCCTGTTTTAATGTGTCGTCATCAAAACCGATAAAAATTGCCACAGAAGTTTTTACTGATAACAAATACTGATAATAAACCATGACGGAGGCAACTTCATCTCAACCCTTAATCATTCCTCAACTGATTGTTGGTTTGGGAAATCCCGAACCAAAATATGATCGAACCCGACATAATATTGGTTTTGAAGCGATTGATATTTTAGCGAAAACCTGGCTAATTCCCCTCTCAGAAAACCGCAAATTTCAAGGACAATTTGGAGAAGGAACTTGGAGAGGAAGCGATAAAATCAGACTCCTCAAACCCCTCACCTACATGAACCGTTCCGGACAGTCCATTCAAGCGGTTGTGAATTGGTACAAACTCCCGCCAGAATCGGTATTAGTCGTTTATGATGATATGGATTTACCAGTAGGACGGTTGCGGTTGCGACTGTCGGGTTCTGCGGGGGGTCATAACGGGATGAAATCAACTATTTCCCATCTGGGAACCCAGAACTTTCCCCGCTTGCGAATAGGGATTGGTAAACCCAAAGACCCCGCAGCCAGCCAAACCGGAGAAACCATCTCTCACGTTTTGGGAAAATTTTCCCCGTCGGAAACTCAGACGATGGAAAAAGTGCTTAAACTGGTAGTAGAGGCGGTGGAATTAAGTCTTAAGCAGGGCGTAGAAAAATCCATGAGCCTCTACAATAGTCGCAGTATTGACCAATAAATATCAGTGAGTTCTAAAGGTTTACCAGAAACGACAGCCTACCTTCGGGTAACAAACCATTCCTGGCAACAAGGCATATTAGAAGGAGAAGTAACTGCGGGAGGATTTGAGTGGCGATTTCAATGGCGATTTAGACGCAATAAAACCCTAATTATTCAACCCTCTCAAGGTCGTGCGTTAATTCACGAACCCTTAGGTCGTTTTCTGGAAAAATCCGATTATAAACTCGAACCGGGGGGCGATTATTCGTTTACGATTCGAGCAAAATTTTAGGGATAAAATTCGAGAATGTACGACAATATTTGTAAGTATTTTGTAGGAGGGGTGACATCGTTATGGATTACTCTCCTAGCAACTCGTAAGGTGTACACAGTATTGGTAGCTGATCACCACAATAATGCTTATAATGACAATTGAGGTATAAAAACAAGTAATTCGCCATTTATGACCGAAACTGTCTACATCGACACTAGCATTGTTGGTTATCTAACGGTTAGGCTTAGTAACAATTTAATTCTGATGGCGAACTCCGAAATAACACGGGAATGGTGGGAGACTCGGCGACCTGAATTCACCCTTTATATTTCTCAAATCGTTTTGGATGAGGTGGCACGAGGCGACGCAGAAACCGCAAGCAAACGACTTGAAATTTTGCGCGATTTTTCATTACTTGAAGTGAATCAAGCTGTTCAGGATTTAGCCGTTGAGTTTCTGGCTAGAAGCAACCTTCCACCTAAAGCCGCTAATGATGCGCTGCATATTGCGATCGCTACAGTTTATGGTTTAGATTATCTATTAACGTGGAATTGTAAGCATATTGCTAATGCTCAGATTCAGAAAAAACTCTCGCAAATTAGCGTTGATGCTGGATATGAGCTACCAATACTTTGTACACCTTATGAGTTAATGGGAGAGACTGATGTGGAAGGATAGTGTTCTTGAGGAGATTCATAAAATTAGAGAAGAATATGCTCAATCTTTCAATTATGATTTACAGGCAATTTGTGATGATTTGCGAAAGAAGCAAGCTGAAAGTGGAAGGAAAATAATATCCAAGCCACTTAAACCCCGCAGCCAAAAATCTGAGAAAGTTCAACAATAATAGAACTTATAGAAGAACTTAAAACATCAGTTTTCTTCCCTCCTTTCAGGGGGGACTGAGGGGGGTCAAACTGAGAAAAACCTCTCCCCCAACCCCTCTCCTACGAGGCGAGGGGAGTTCAATTTTCCTCCCTCCTTTCAGGGGAAACTGAGGGGGGTTAACTTTCCTCCCTCCTTTCAGGGGGGACTGAGGGGGGTCAAAACTGCATAACTCAACACCCCTCAGACATAAGAGATAATGAACTTGATATCAGCATCTACCCGATGAAGCGAACTTCCCTCAAATCTTTCCTCTGGCTAACCGTTTTCGTTGGATGTTCTGGACTGTTAACGGGAACACCTCAACCCGTTAGCGGACAGACAAACTCTTCTATTCCACCTTGGATTTATTTACCTTCACAGCCGATTCAACAGTCGGATGAACTCGAAGAAGCCAAACAACTCCACCAACAAGTTATTCAACTGTATGAACAAGGCAAATATAACGAAGCCATACCCCTAGCAGAAAGGGTTCTAGAAATACGAGAGACTATTTTAGGAGAAAATCATCTTGATGTTGCTAGTAGTATGGCTTGGTTGGCATTCCTCTACTCCTCTCAAGGACGCTACAGCGAAGCCGAACCCCTGTACAAACAAGCTTTGGAGATGTTACAGAAGTTATTGGGAACTGAACATCCCCATGTCGCCACCAGCCTCAACAACTTAGCAGGACTCTACCGTTCTCAAGGACGCTACAGCGAAGCCGAACCCCTGTACAAACAAGCTTTGGAGATGTTACAGAAGTTATTGGGAACTGAACATCCCCATGTCGCCACCAGCCTCAACAACTTAGCAGGACTCTACAGTTCTCAAGGACGCTACAGCGAAGCCGAACCCCTGTACAAACAAGCTTTGGAGATGGATCAGAAGTTATTGGGAACTGAACATCCCCATGTCGCCACCAGCCTCAACAACTTAGCAGGACTCTACAGTTCTCAAGGACGCTACAGCGAAGCCGAACCCCTGTACAAACAAGCTTTGGAGATGTATCAGAAGTTATGGGGAACAGAACATCCCCATGTCGCCACCAGCCTCAATAACTTAGCAGAACTCTACAGTTCTCAAGGACGCTACAGCGAAGCCGAACCCCTGTACAAACAAGCTTTGGAGATGTTACAGAAGTTATTGGGAACTGAACATCCCCATGTCGCCACCAGCCTCAACAACTTAGCAGAACTCTACAGTTCTCAAGGACGCTACAGCGAAGCCGAACCCCTGTACAAACAAGCTTTGGAGATGGATCAGAAGTTATTGGGAACTGAACATCCCCATGTCGCCACCAGCCTCAACAACTTAGCATTACTCTACTTCTCTCAAGGCGATACAACTGGGGCGATTAACTTTCTCAGTCGAGGACTAAACGTAGAAGAACAAAACCTGAATGTTCTCTTGGCGACAGGTTCGGAACGTCAGAAACAAGACTCGATGAAAACAGTTTATAACACAACGAATTTTGCTGTTTCTCTACATATTAAAGATGCACCGAACAACTCAGAAGCGACTCGTTTGGCGTTAACAACTATTCTCCGTCGCAAAGGTCGGATTTTGGATGTAATGACCAATGATTTACAACTGTTGCGAGAAAATATTACCCCTGAAAATCAACAATTTCTCGATGAATTAGCCGCAGTTAGAACTCAACTGGCGACTCTCATTTACAATCAGCCTGAAAATATCCCCGAAGAACAATACCGTCAACAAGTTGCAAATTTAAGAGAAAAATCCGAACAACTCGAAGCCGAACTTTCTCGCCGCAGCGCCGAATTTAGAACGATTTCAGAACCCGTTACTGTGGAAGCGGTACAACAGTTGATTCCCGAAGATGCGGCGTTAGTTGAATTTGTATTTTATAAGCCTTATGATGCTAAAGCAAGACAATGGGGAAACCCTCATTATGCGGCTTATATCCTTAAATCTTCCGGCGAACCGCAATGGGTTGATTTGGGGGAAGCTGAACCCATTCACAAAGCGGCTTTCTTTCGCTTCAATTTAGCCCTGAAAGATAAAAAAGATGCTTTTATCGGAAATTCGGATAAAGTTAAACAAACCGGACGAAAACTAGATGAACTGTTAATGCAACCCATTCGGGAAAAGTTGGGGAACGTTAATCATATTATTATTTCACCCGATGCCCAGTTAAATTTGATTCCGTTTGCGGCGTTGGTTGATGAAAATAATCGCTATTTGTTAGAAACTTATCAAATTACTTATCTCACAACCGGACGGGATTTAATTCGTTTACAACTTGAATATTCTCACAAACAAGCGCCTGTGATTGTCGCCAACCCGGACTATGATAAACCCGGTGAACCGACAACGGTTGCTGTTTCAAAAAACTCTGAAAGCCCCCTAAATCCCCCAATAATGGGGGACTTGGAAAATTCCCCCCAAACTTGGGGGGACAGAGGGGGGCTATCCCAAACTCGCGGAATTAATCAGCTTTCGAGAGGAGTTGAAATGAGTTTTGGGGCGTTACCGGGAACCGCAGAAGAAGCAAGGGTAATTGCACCTTTGTTGTCTGAGGTGACGTTATTTACCCAATCTCAAGCCACAGAAAATGCGGTTAAACAGTTGCAAGCACCGAATATTTTACATATCGCAACTCACGGCTTTTTTCTCCCCAATCTTCCCCGAGTTGAACCCGATAATTCTTTTGGTTTTATCTCGGAAAACACTCAACAAAATACCCCTATTCAAGAAAATCCTTTGCTGCGTTCCGGTTTGGCGTTGGCGGGTTTTAATCCTCGTGAAAGTGGTTTGGATGATGGGGTGTTAACGGCGTTGGAAGTGGCAAATTTAAAGCTTAGAGGGACTAAATTAGTGGTGTTATCGGCTTGTGAAACGGGGTTGGGAGAAATAGAAAATGGTGAAGGCGTTTATGGTTTACGTCGGGCGTTTACGCTGGCGGGTGCGGAAAGTCAATTAATGAGTTTGTGGAAGGTAAATGATGAAGGAACGAAGGATTTAATGATAAAATATTATCAACGCTTGTTGCAAAATCAAGGGCGTTCGGATGCGTGGCGTCAAACCCAGTTAGAGATGTTAAATTCTCAAGAATATCAACATCCCTATTTTTGGGCGGCGTTTGTTCCTGTTGGAGATTGGACGCCGATGGAATTTTAATCGGTTTTTTGGGATTTTTGTGATAAATAACGTTCTATCAAAATAATCGCTACAATATCATCAATGGGGCGAGGAGGGGTTCGCATTCCTTTAGGAATTAAACGGGTTAAGCCTTGGGGCGGATACATTTCCCAATAGCGGTCGCGTGCTTCTAAGCTGCTATAACGTTCGTCTATTTGAATAATTTCTATGGTTGTCGGTAACGCTTCTAGAAGTTTTTGTTTCCAACTTTTTGAGGTGGTTTGATTTCCCATCACGCATAAATTAATGGGATATTTTTGAGACAACGATTTTAACGTTTCTATGGCTTCTATCGAGGGGATAACTTGATGATATTGCAGTTGGTTATTCTTCTCCATAACTGCAATTCCGCATTTATCTTTACCCGGATCGAAACCGAGAATCATGTCCATAATTTGCGTCCTGTTTTGCTTTTTCCACCTTGAGAAACGAACTGTTAATCATCGGTTAGAGAATGGGTGCGATCGATAATAAAAGGTGAATCTTCTGTCTCAATATCTTCTGGTTTTATCTCCTCGGTTTGCCATTGTTGAGTTTCCGTTTCTTCTGGATTTAGAATTTCTTGATCTTGGGGGCGGGTACTGAGAACAATTTCCCCATTTTTACGGGCGAGTAAATCTATTTTTAACGGCCCTATTGTGTAAGTATCTTCGGAGGCGACGGCTTGTAATTCAAGTTGTTGATCGTGTTCTTGTAACTTTTCAAAAAATTCTACCAAGGTTTCGACACGAGCATCCCCAATTTGAATTAATCCATCTACGTCTAATATTCCCACAAAACGGGCGCGAAATCTAGACGCATCTAACAACTGTTCGAGTTGTTGTTCAAGCTGGTCGTTACTGAGGGTTGAGGGTTTGATTGAAGTTCCGGCGATCACTTCTCCTGAGGTAAAAAGTAAGCGGTTGGGTTCGGCTTTTGTAAACACAGCCACGCGACTTTCGCCGGCTAAATAATTGGCTGCGGAGATAATCTGTACCACATAATCTCGACCATCATCAATCTCTGTAATCAATTCTTCGATTTCGGCTTTGGTAATCAGAATTACCTGATCTTTCTCGACAGTAGAATTTCCCATTTGTACAGAATTCATCGCATTCCGGTTGGCTTCTTGCAGAAGACTGTAAACCACATCTGTAGATTGTTTGGGGTCTTTTACCCGAATTAATCCGCTCGCCAAAACCGCACCCCGTTTCAACACAACACTCCCTTCTCGCAACAGTTGAAAATCTCGTTCAACCAATTGAAACTGCTCTTGAAGATAGGCTTTTTGTTCTTCGAGTTTGGCTTGTTGTTGTTCGAGATCTTTGAGAAGTTTTTCCCGTTCGGCGATTACTTGTTCCCGTTCGGCGATCACTTCATCCCGTGTCGCAATCACTTCATCCCGTTCGGCAATCACTTGATCTTGCTCGGCAATTTCGCGATCGCGCTCTTGTATTTGCGCTTTCACTTGTTCTCGCTGTTCGATTAGTTTTTCCCGTTCAGCTTGCAATTGTTCGATTTCTGACTGAAGGGATTGTTTTTGATCGAAGACTTCCTGAAGTTGATTTTCTGTGCGGTTCAGTTCGGATTCGGTTTGGTTTTTGGCATCGTTAATTTGACTCAATTGACTTTGCAATTCATTGAGTCGGCTTTGGGTTTTTTCCAGTTGACTTTGAGTTTGTTTGAGTTTGGTTTCTGTTTCCGTTGCTTGAGTGTTTGTTTGTGCTAATGAAGAATTAATTTGATTGAGTTGAGCCAAAGCTGCATTGAGAGCATTTTTAGCCTGCTCTAACTCATCTTCTACCCTTTCTTTTTCGTCCTCTGTGCGGGTTAGATCTTTGCGAGATTGATTGAGTCGTTCTTGAATTTCATCAATTCTAAAAACTCCCCGACGCAGAGGTTTACTAGCTGCAAATAAAATGCCGAGTGTCAAACCCGACAGTACGGTACCTGTGACCATCGTGACAACAACAGCAGTCGTGCGAGGGCGAAGCTTAAACAGACTCAGCCGAGCTTTGCCCACTTTTGTGCCTAAGCGATCGCTGACTGTTGCGATCACACCCCCCAATACTAATATTGCGATTACGAGGATCAATCCGGCAGTCATTTTAGTGATCAGTGATCAGTTGTCAGTGTTTTGTTTGGTTTGAAAGTTGTTTGATTCCCATTAACTCCTTATTTTGATGCACTGTTGGTTCAGTTTGTCATTTAGGTAAATTGTTGGCTGAGGGTGACAGGATTGTGAACGGTGATCTTTTTCTTGTGAATCGAGATCATGTTCTTTTGTCTGAGATCCCCCAGTAAACGAGTCACGGTCACTCGGGTCGAACCGATGGCCTCCGCGATCGCCTGATGAGATAACTTCAGATCGATTCTAATCCCCTCTTGGCCCGGTACGCCAAAATCTCTACACAAAATTAACAAAAAACTGACCAATCTCGATCCCATATCTCGGTGAGCGAGAGTTTCAATCATCATCTCCGTTTGTAAAATCCGAGACGATAGCCCTCGCAACATCACCATTGAGAGTTCCGGGTTACTTTTAAGAGCTTTTTCGACTTGTTCGATCGGAACTGAGAGTAGTTCTACGGGGGTAAAAGCGACGGCATGATAAAACCGATCTGATTTATGACCCGTAATCAAGGAGAGGACACCAAAGACGCTGTTTTCTCGCAATAAGGCGACGGTTATCTCCTCTCCAGCTTCATAGACTCTGGACAGTTTGACCGCTCCTTTTATGAGAACGTAAACGCGCTCTGCCGGATCTCCTGGGAAAAAGATGGTTTTCCCCCGTTCAAAGGTTTCTACAACGGGAGGATATGCCCCGCCTCCGATCTGGCGGAACATTGCTGCTAACGGTCTATCATACGTCACGTCCCGATCCCTTGCGCTAACCAATGCCCTACTTTACTTTACGACTTACTTTTTAGTGTGAGAGAGTTTGATCTCTAAGTCAACTCGGATCATCGTTTATCTGTAATAGCATAAGCTTAACAGAGAACCCGAGATTACGAGCAACTCCAATCAAAACATACAATTTGAGATTGAGCTTTCTCGGATGATTACTCAGTATACAGTTGGTGAAAGCGTTCCCTACCGCCTCATACACTAGCATATTCACGCCATAACCGCCTGAAATCGTAAACATCTGCTGGCGCGCGATCGCACAGAAGCCATCAACCCCTGTTCATCCTTGCTGCTGAAATAAACCCTGGCTTTGATGGATTGAGAAACAAGAGGAGATATTGAATCTGACTCTGTTCTTGGTTCTAGATTAACGAGAGTTGTTCAGCTTGACAAGCCTCTCGTGTGACTCGACCAATTCATCCTATGATAAAGAATCGGAATGTCAGCCCAGACCAACACACCGATAGCTTCTAGAATAAACGATTATGTTAAATTTGGACGGAAAAAACGCGCTAGTCACCGGGATCGCTAACAATCGGTCGATTGCTTGGGGAATCGCCCAACAACTTCATGCAGCCGGAGCGAACTTAGGAGTCACCTATCTTCCCGATGATAAAGGCCGATTTGAAAAGAAAGTCGGAGAACTCGTAGAACCCCTCAACCCCAGTCTGTTCTTACCCTGCAACGTTCAAGATGATAGCCAAGTTGAAACGGTTTTTCAAACCATCAAAGATCAGTGGGGAAAACTTGACATTCTGATTCATTGTTTGGCCTTTGCTGACAAAGACGATTTATCGGGAGATTTTAGCAACGTTTCCCGCGAAGGATTTACTCGGGCTTTAGATATTAGCGCCTATTCTTTGGTACAACTGGCGTCCGGGGCTAAACCCCTAATGACCGAAGGCGGAAGTATTGTTACCCTGACTTACCTCGGCGGTGTCCGGGTGATCCCCAACTACAATGTCATGGGAATTGCCAAAGCCGCTTTAGAAATGAATGTGCGCTATTTAGCCGGAGAAATGGGACCGTTAGGCGTTCGGGTCAACGGCATTTCCGCAGGCCCAATTCGCACGTTGGCGTCTTCGGCAGTCGGGGGAATTTTAGATATGATTCATCATGTCGAAGAAGTTGCACCCCTGCGTCGCACGGTAACTCAACAGGAAGTCGGAAATACCGCAGCTTTCCTCTGTAGCGATCTGGCCAGCGGAATTACCGGTCAAATTTTATATGTTGATTCCGGCTACTGCATCATGGGAATGTAACTTTACAGTGATCAGTGAACAGTTATTGGGAGTCAGGAGTCACCGAGTCAGGAGTCACCGAGACAGGAGTTCAGAAGTTACTGATAACTGAGAACTCTAAAAACTGGTGACTGGTGACTGGTGACTGGTGACTGTAAATTGCCTATTGCTAGATTGCCTTTTGAGAATATCATGCAAACTCACTTAACAGACAAGCAAAACGCTACAACCCCTTCTTCCGATGTGATCCCAACGACTCGCAAAGTAACGGTTAAACGGACAACCAAGGAAACCGATGTCACGGTAACAGTTAACCTTGATGGGACCGGTATCTGTCAAGCAAATACGGGGATTCCTTTCCTCGATCATATGTTGCACCAGATCGCCTCTCACGGCTTAATTGATTTGGATATACAAGCCGTTGGAGATGTGGAAATTGACGATCATCACACCAATGAGGATGTTGGTATTACCCTCGGACAAGCCCTCGCCAAAGCTTTGGGCGATCGCAAAGGTATTAACCGCTTTGGTCATTTTGTCGCCCCCCTCGATGAAGCTTTAATTCAGGTGGCGTTAGATTTTTCGGGGCGCCCTCATTTGAGTTATGGTTTGGAAATTCCCACTCAACGAGTTGGTACCTATGACACTCAACTGGTGCGAGAATTTTTTGTCGCTTTGGCGAATAATAGTTTGATGACTTTGCATATTCGTCAGCTTGACGGAATTAATTCCCATCATATTATTGAAGCGACGTTTAAAGCTTTGGCGCGATCGCTACGCATGGCGGTTGAAATTGACGAACGACGTGCGGGTACAATTCCAAGTTCTAAAGGGGTTCTTTAATTTTGTTGATTTTGTTAAATTTCTGAGGATTAAGGCGGGTTAAATGCTAACCTGCCTTAAATTTTTCCGGAGTTAGAACAGGGTGAACCTTCTACTGTGTTCCATTGGAACCAGCAGGGATTTAAAACTAGAAAACCTGTGATCCCAACTAACAACAACATCATTAATACCGAAACATCAATCGGAGATTGAGTGAGATTAATTTCTACGGGAAGTTCTTGAGAAAATAAGGTCTTGTCGGGGCTGTTAGGAGCGTATTCTATCCCGTGAATTCCTTTATTTTTGGCTTCACCTTCTGGGGTATTTAATCCTCGGTTCCAAACTTGTAAAGCGTTAGATTTCAGGTCTTGGCGTCCTCGGGCGAAGAAGTTTAAGCCATTAATTCCGTACAATTTCCCTTGGTTTTGACTGATTGCTTTTTCTCCCCAAGTAAAAACTTCTAGGTCTTCTTTTGTCCAGGAATAGTTACCCCAACGGGCTTCAAATGCTTCTAACTCGGATAATTCAATGATTCCATTTGCGTTTTGATCGCTTCCTTCAAAGACTCCTGAGAGTTGATGTTCTCCGACTTGTTGTTGAAATTCAAAGCGGTTAGTTTGCGGCGCTATTTTATTAATCAATCCCAAGCTGACAGCAACACCTGCGGCGATCGCAAATTTTTGAGCGAGACTGCATTTAAAAGAATTTTGGCGGGGGTAAACTTTTGAGTATTGTTTGTGCATAACCATAGGATATTTTCCTTGATGTGTCTGTTCAACTCATCTATACTTATATCTGCTCATTCACGACTTATGCAGTTATTCGCGATCGCTTCTCCTGTCGGTTTGATCCTTGAGTAGATCGGCTTATTCGCTCTTGAGATTATTTTTGGGATTTGTAAAAAACTCGGCGCCCTCGCCTATCATTCGGTTGAACGTTGAGACTTGGAGGTTGATTCCTCTTGACGGTTTAATCGTTCTGTGCGTTGATCTATCCAGTCCAACAGTCTTTGTGACATTTTGAATTGACCGTTGAGGATTTGATCGGATACCACGATTAGTCCGAAAAGCAATGAGAGTGAAATAATGTCCATCAATCAACTCGTCACTTAACTAGACTGTACAGTTTTATCAAAGCGTATTACAAAGCAGATCAATATAATAGATGATCTATCCCTAAGATAGACTGTACGGTTTGGTTTTGTCAAGGAAAAAGGCAGAAGGCAACAGGCAATAGGCAATCTTGGGAAAGGGGAAAGGGGAAAGGGGAAAGGGGAATTCTGAACTTCTGACTCGGTGACTCCTGTATCGGTGACTCGGTGACTCCTGACTCTTGAGAGACTACATAAATTCTCTGTTTTGTCAAGATGTCTATTTTGGGCTTGGCTTTGGACTTTCAAAATTCGTGCGTCGGGGTTGCTATTTTTTTGTCAGAATCTTCTGATTTTTAACGAGAGAATAGGGGTTTTAGCTTCTATTTTGACGTGTGGACACAGTAACCCCTTGGGTGGTGTTTTTTATAGCCTACCAGAAGCCCTATATTTTCGTCAACTTTTTGAAAATTTTTCTCAGTAAAAATTTCGATTTTTTAGCTTAACTTTTGTTTATTAAAACGATTTTGTGGTTTTGATTAAAAAAACTTATTGTTTTGGGGCTAAAGTTGAGTGCAGGGTTGAGAGTTGCAAGTGAATTAATTGAGAAGTTTTGGAAAGCCTAAATTTAAGCCTAAATTGTCGTGAAGCGGGGTGGAAAAAGTACATTATAGGTTGGCACATATTTCCATTCTTATAAAATAGGTCAAGTCCGAGGATTTGTCAATCGAAAATCGGCGAAATTTTGGGGGAATATAGCAGCACTTCGCGCTTTTGCAATAGGCAATCTTGGGAAAGGGGAAGGGGGAAAGGGGAAGGGGGAAAGGAGAAGGGGGAAAGGGGAAGGGGGAAAGGGGCAATAGGCAATCTTGCTATAAGCAGAAGGGAGTTATCAGTCACCCGTCGCCAGGAGCGCGCTGGTGACTGGTGAGGCAGCGCGGTCTTGGGGTCCCCCCAAGTGAAGCGACTGCCGAACCCGAAGGGTGACTGGTTAAGGGGTTTGTATCGGTTATCGGATCGATTGGACCGTCAAACTGAGATATTGCGAGGAATCTTTCGGATATTTTTGATTGCGGCGGCGTGAAGAGTCGCAAGCGGACTCTGAAGCCGATTTTTGTTGAATATTAATCAAACCAAACCCCAAAGGTTTTTGATCCTCGCATTCGGGAGAAGCAACCCAAGACGGAAATTGACTGACACCCGAATTAGACTGACGAGAAACCAAAACATCGGACTGAGGGCGGGAAATCGAAGAAATTGCAGCGATCGCACCGACCCAAATTAAACACTCCATCCAAGTCCAACGACTCATCACCAACACTCCTGACCAATTCTAAAGACTTTTTACGCAAACTCAATTTTCACGCAACTGAGAGTCGGGTAAGTATCTAGAAAAATTCTCCCGTCTGAGTCACGGCACAAGGAGAAGATAAAATGAAGGACTACTCGCCTTGTTCAAGGCTTTGGGCAGCCCATTGAAGGGCTTGAGAGGGAGTGAAGATCTGACCTTCTACTTGTGCAAGTTGGATCTTCATCAGCAGTTGACCAATTTTCGGACTGGGAGATAAATTTAAAGCTTTCATTAATTCATTTCCCGTCACCAACGCCCGAGGATAGGCAACCGGATCGTCGGGGTTCAAGAAACGTGCAACCAGAGGCGACAGGCTGGCCGATGAAACGCCGTTCGCGATCGCCAGGACTGCCAAAGCCGGAAACAGGGTTCCCACGTCTTGAAAGAGGAAATACTGCTGTCTCAGAGACATTTGGGAGGGGGGAGTCTCCTGTAAGGCTGATAAACCTTTGATCAGAGCGATCGCACTTTTGAGTTCAACTTTGCTGTATTTTAGTTGAGTTAACTCGATTTCGGCGACAACCGGATCGGGAGTCAGCAAACAGGTGAGTTTGGCGAGGGCGAGTAAAGAGGTTTTGAGGGTTTCTCGCAGAGGATGGGTAATTAGCGAGGTTAATTCGGGCGATTCGCGATCGAGATCGGCAACGGCAGGGTTAATCTTGAGGAGTTGGTGAAATTGTTGGCAGGCGTGGGGAAAGAAACCGGACAGTAAACCATCTTCCCAGGCTTGTTTGATCCAGACTGCACCTTGAGGGCAATTTAACAAATAGCCTAACTCGGTTTGGATTCGTTCGACGGCGACTTGAGAGAGTGCGGGGGCGAGTTGGCGGATGGTAGACTGGGTTTGAGGTTCGAGTTGACATCCGAGTTGGGCGGCTTGACGGTAGCCCCGCAGGAGTCGCAAGGGGTCATCCCGGAGGTTTTCCGGGGAGATCATACGGATCAGTCGCTTTTCGATGTCGGTTTGGCCGTTGTGGGGATCGATCAGTTCTTGGGTAAACGGGTTATAGGCGATCGCATTGAGGGTAAAATCGCGCCGTTGCAGATCTTGGTGTAAACTATTGGCTTCGGCTTGGGCAAAATCAACGGTGGCGTCGGGAAATACCACCCGTGCGATTTGGCGCTCGGCATCCAATAATACAAATCCGGCTTTATAATATTTAGCTATATTCTGAGCAGTATGAATCGCTTGTTCAAATAAGACAAAATCTAAGTCTAAATATTCTGCTTTTCGCCCAAGCAAGGCATCTCGGACTGCACCTCCCACCAAATAAGCGGGTTGGGGTAGCCATTGGAGATCAAACGGCCATGTTTCTGTAAACCCGATCGAGTGAAACGCTTTTGACATTGCAACAAAAATCAACCTAGTTGGCGCGGCCAGTATTGTCTTGCCTAAGCTACATTAGCTAAGAAAGGACTTGAATTCAATTGAGTCTGCTGAAATGCACAGAGGATATTTTTAAGATGTGTATTTGTGTCAATTGTCACTATGTCGATCGCTGTATGACCTACCACGCGGTAGAAACACAGCATCAAGAACGTCATCTGACTGAAAATCCAACCTTCGACCCGATTGAACCTACAATCAATGTTAACATTCGTTCCCGAGACGACGAGATCGAGATGGAATGGGATGTTGTGGGTTGTGAGAGTTTCACCGAAGAAATGGGGAAATGGGCGAAGTTGCGTCCGGGTGAGTTGATCCCCACCTAAAAACCAATGGTTGAGGGGATCAAAGGATGGAGAAAATAGGGGAAATTTTCCCAATCATCGGTGAGATTTAATTCATCGCGACCAGAAGGGATAAAAGCTAAAATTCTGTTATATTTCCCGTTCTCTGTCCTTTATTTTTTTCGCTTCCCTCGGATTTTTTCTGTTGATATTTTCAATTTTAAATCGATGCGTCTTCTGCATTCTATATTCAAATGAGTCATTGCTTTAATCCCAATTGTACTCGTCCACAAAATCCCAACGATGCCGAATTCTGTGAAAGTTGCGGTTCGGTTTTGGTCTTAAAATCTGCTGATGAAACGACTCAAACTTCTCGTTATCGAGGCATTCAATTAATTGGACAAGGCGGGTTTGGTCGGACATTTTTAGCGGTGGATGAGTCGAAAGTTTCTCAACCTCGGTGCGCGATTAAGCAGTTTTTCCCGCAGGGAATGAACGGGAAAAAAGCGGCGGAGTTATTTCAACAAGAAGCCAAACAACTCGAACGTTTGGGACAACATTCTCAAATTCCTAAATGGTTGGGTTATTTTGAACAAGAGGGCTATCAATATTTAGTACAAGAATTTATTGAAGGCAGAAATTTGGCCCAAGAGTTGTTTGAAAAAGGGTCTTATAGTGAAGAAAAAATTAGACAGTTATTAAAGGATTTACTGCCCGTTTTAGAGTTTATTCACAGTCATAAAATTGTTCATCGAGATATCAAACCGGAAAATATTATTCGCCGTCGGACGAGAGTAGAAACCGGGGGAAATTTGGTCTTAGTGGACTTTGGGGCGGCTAAATTAATGACCGATGGAATGTTACCGAAAACGGGTACAATGATCGGAAGTGCGGCTTATACAGCGCCGGAACAATTGATGGGAAAAGCGGTATTTGCGAGTGATATTTATAGTTTGGGAGTGACTTGTATTCATCTGTTAACTGAAGTTCCGCCTTTCGATTTATTTGATAGTCAAGAGGGAAGTTGGGCTTGGCGAGATTATTTAAAAACTCCTGTTAGCGATGAATTGGGACGGGTTTTAGATCAAATGTTGCAGGGGGCGACCAGCCGACGTTATCATTCTGCGGCTGCGGTTTTGCGACATTTAAACCCCCGTCCGACTTATATTGATGCTTTTCCGGGGTTAAAAATTCCGGCGGAAATTGATTCAACACCTTCTATAGAAAAAGCGGATGAAAATTCGACTTCGAGGTTAACCTCTTCTCAACCTTTACCCGTCACCAGAAGTCAGTATAGAATTCAATCTCAAGCTAAAATTATTCAAGAAAAATTACAAGCGGTCTTGAATAATTATGAGGTCAAGATTCAAGTCAGTTTGGTTAAAAAACATCAGCTTACTGTTGTGATTAACCGTCCAGACAGTCGGATTATTAGTTATGGTTATTTAGCGAAAATCATCGGTTATGAACTCACCCAACTGCAACCGAAGAATGTTCGCCAAGTGAAGTTACTGGGAAGACTTAAAGGAAAAAGTGTTCCCGAGTGGAAAAAGCTGTTAATTTTAGACCGAAAAACTCAACTGAGAAATCAATTGATTAAATTGCAAACTCATCCGGTTTATTTACAAGTCTCTCAACTCACTTCTCATAAGTTTTGGATGAACAAAATCCAGAAAAAAGAGTTTTGGATGGATGTGTTAATGGGGTCGATGATTAGCTTTATTTTTACAACCAATGTCATCGTCTTTACCCCGTTTATGGCTTTTATAATTGCCTTGGGTTTTCTCAAGGTCAAAAGCCTAGTTTCTCAAAGCGGTGAAATTGAAATCGGCGTTTTATTCGGTACAATAGCCAGTTTGTTTGTGTTATTTACTTTTTGGGAGATTAAGGAAGCAAATCAAGGCTTTTTTGGGATTATTTTAGCCGCGATTTTTATTGCAATGCCGATGTTTTACTCCAAAGGAAATTATTAAGTTTTGTCTACAGGTTTGAAATAATGCCCTCTGATAGCCTAAAATATGGTTTAGCCATTCATACCAGCAGCCCTGAACTTGGGTTAGCCGTTGGTAATTTTACCGAAGAAATTCGTTATCAATCTTGGAATTTGGGGCGAGATTTATCGGTACAACTCCATCAATATTTGGCGGAGTTTATTCAACCTCAAACTTGGTCAGATTTTAAATTAATTGCGGTTGCAAAAGGTCCGGGTAGCTTTACGGGGACTCGCATGGGCGTAGTGACAGCGAGAATATTAGCCCAACAGTTAGAGATTCCATTATTTTCGATTTCAACCCTGGCGGGAATGGCTTGGCAAATCTTTCCAAAAGATGCAACCTTATCGGACAATTTAGCCCTACAAATGCCCGCCCAACGGGGTCAGTTTTTTGTGGCTATTTATGGCAAACAAGAGACTTTAATTGAATATTTACCCGATAGCGTGATGTCATTGGAAGCTTGGCAAACAACGTTAGAAAAGTGGAAAAATCCTTATAAACTGATTAAACTTGAAGGAGGTTTGGGAGACTCAGCCATGAGTTTATTAGAGTTAGCCCATTTAGATTTTCAACAAGGAAAACGCCCTCATTGGTCGGAAGCTTTACCCTTTTACGGACAGCATCCAGTTGACTAAATTCTGAATGATAAATTTTGAATTCTGAAATCCCAATAAGGATTAAAAACCCGGTTTTTCAAAAAAACCGGGTTTTTGGGGTAGAAAGAGATAGTTACTTAACATTTAAAGTGATGGGAGTAGTAATGGGATAATCTTCACCAATGACTAACACTTGATAAACCCCATCTTGAGTAATAGAAGCCGTAACCAAACCTTCTTTTAAAGTTAATAATTGACCCGTCGGAGATTTAATCGCCAAGGAAACAGCATTCGCCCCAACCGTCAGAGTTTGACCAGTTTTACACCGAATATTGAGGGGTTGAATTTGTTCTTCAAACAAACTAATTTCTAGAGAAGTTTTCTCTAAATTTTCTCCAACTTCAACGAATCGACTGGCTTTATAAGTATATTCCAATAACCGCCAATCTTTAAACGGAGACTTGTCAGAATTTCTAGTTTGAGTTTGAGTTAAATCAACCTTAATCGCCGACTTGCTAGATTCTTCTTGGGGATAAACTAAAATTCGATAAATACCAGATTCGGGTAAAATCCCTTTCCACTCACCAGAATCAAGACTCGTTAATTTTTGTCCAGAAGGGCTTAAAAGTTTTGCTTTTGAAGTTCCTTCGTATACTCCCAGAGTTAAATATTCTCCTTGTTTTCCTTCAAAAATATAGAGAGTGGGTTGGTTGAGTGTGGCTTTGATTTCACCGAATTGAGAAATCGACTTGATGGGATAGTTCATGGTCAGGACTTGGGGTAGGGGTTGACAAAAAAGAAGTTATTTGGATGGACTAGCAGCAGTTGGGGGATGTTTCTTTATACAAAAAGTCTAAAATCTTCTCAGGAAATCTCAAGCTTATGTGTGATAGTTCTTTAAGCTACATAGCAAATCCGAAATTTTACGGAAGACAACGGGTTAAAAATTGTAGACAATTGGAGAAGTGACACAATTGAGGTAAAGTTTTGTTGATTTTTTCCAAATTTCAAGGGTTTGTTTTGAAAAAGAAAATTTGGGGGTACTCTAACATCAGGACGCAATGCTGTTGTTAAGCTTTACGGTGTTTGTTTAGCAAGATACGGATAAAAATCGGAGTAAATCATGGTTTTGGTACCGGATACAGAATTGGGTTTGTTGATGGGGGACAATTCCTCCGAGTTGATTACTCTTTCTGCGGGTCAATTAACGGATTTTCCTGGTGGTGTCTTAACGTTGGGGGGCGAAGATACGGTCAACGGTTCCGCTGATTCTGAATTAATTATTACGAATCAAGATGATGATTTTGTGTTGGGTGGAAGTGGAAATGATACGTTATTGGGGGGGAAGAATAATGATTCTTTAGACGGACAAGATGGCAACGATGTTTTGTTTGGAAATTTGGGGGAAGATACGCTAATTGGCGGGGGCGGTGATGATAGTTTATTTGGCGGTCGAGAAAATGACGAACTTACTGGCGGAAGCGGAAATGATACGCTTTATGGTGATTTAGGGGTCGATACGTTAACGGGTGGTCAGGGTGCCGATATTTTTGGCTTGCGAGAAAATGGTCAAGGAACTGATGTTATTACTGACTTTCAAGATGGTATTGATTTGATGGAACTTCCCGATGGGGTGACGGAGTTTAGAGTTGAAAATAACGGTTCAAATTTAACTCAAATTACCGTAGTCGCGACAGGGGAAGTGATCGCCAAACTTGAGGGAATTCAACCCTCTGAGATTACCCTTGATGATTTTGTAAACGCTCAGATTTTTCAGAGTTCTCAACCTATCGATCTTCCCGAAAATTTGATTAATCGTGTGGTACAATTAAGTAATGAATTTCGCTCCGAAAATGGTTTATCTCCTTTGACTTTCAATTCTCAATTGGGGATGGCGGCCGAAAATCACAGCGAAGATATGGCGTTAAAGGATTTCTTCGATCATATCGGTGTTGATGGGTCTAATGTTGGCGATCGCATTTTAGAGGTGGGTTATGATTATTCTACGGCCGGAGAAAATATTGGGGCGGGTTATTCGACTCCCGAAGCGGTTGTAGAAGGGTGGATCAATAGTCCCGGACATCGGGCGAATCTTCTCAACCCGGATTTTACCGAAATTGGAGTCGGTTATTATTTCCTCGAAAATGATACGGGAAATGAAAACTGGAATCACTACTGGACTCAGGTTTTCGGAAGTCAATTGAGTTAATAAAACTTCGGAATTTATCAGAATTGATTCTAAAAACCCGGTCACTTTTGAGAAACCGGGTTTTTCCCTCAAAAATGGGGTTAATCATCAATAAATTCGGCTTCACAAATAGTTGATTCTCGACAATTGAGATCGACTTCATCCCATACTCCTTCTAAAAAGGTGGTGTAAAAGTATTCTCCACCTTGATTAACTTCCATTTGAGGAGCGTTGCGAGAATAGCTTTCATCGTGGGGGGTTCCTCGCTGGGCTTGGTAGTAAAGATAGGCGTCAGCGTTGACACACATGACATGATAAAAGTCTTTATTTGCAGCCACGCGATCGCCCGATTTATAAAGTGCTAATCCTCGGTTTAGGTAGGCTTTAATGTAACTCGGATCGATGAGTAGGGCTTGATTAAAATCATCAATTGCAGCTTTCATTTCTTTCAAGCTGTAGTAAACGCAACCTCGATTATAGTAGGCGTAAACGTTATAAGTATCGATTTTTAAAGCGGTGTTATAATCTTCTATGGCTTGTTCATGTTCTCCGAGTTGATGATAGCAAAGACCTCGATTTATGTAGACTTTTGTGTAATTTGGAGCAAGTTCTATGGTTTTGTTAAAGTCTTGCAGGGCCTCTTGTTTTCGTCCGGTGATGTAAAAAGCTCGACCCCGGTTATAATAGGTCTTGTAGTTTTTCGGATTGAACAGTAAGGCTTTGTTGTAGTAGGTTAACGCTTCTTCGTATTCTCCGCTTTGAGCAATTGCCAAACCCAAATTATTGTGAATAGCATCGCTGGTTGGGTTAAATTTCAAGGCAATTTTTAAGTCTTTGATGGCTTTTTTATAATTCCCCAAATGACGCCAAGCATTTCCCCGATTTAGATAGGCTTCTGACAGCTTCGGATTAATTTTCAACGCATAATCTAAATCTTTGATTGCATTTTTATAGTCTTTCAAATGATAATAAAGTAAGGCGCGATTATTATAAGCAATGGCATGGTTAGGATTACGACTGAGTACCTGATTGAAGTCGTCCAATGCGCCTCTATAATTTCCTTGACGGGCTTTAGTTAAACCCTGCTGATATAGTTTTTCATTTTGCATGGAGTGACCTCGAAGATAACTCGGTGTTCTTAAGAATTTCAGTTAAAATTGGATGCTGTTGGAGTCAGGAATTGACCTACTGTTCTTGTTCTTAGACGAACACCCATGACAACAAGTTTAAGCGATACTCTCCAATAGATGAACTTGCAGATCTACAGCTTGCCAAATGGAGTTGGCTCAAGAAAGCTAATGTTTCCGATGTACCCTAAATTTTTTGGGCTTGAATCACAGAATGGTTTGGATTGCCCCCCGAGCCGAGCGAGTGTTAGGGGAAATCTCAACTTACAGGCTCAAGCTTTTCTCCTAAATCTATATATTATTCGCTATTCTCATCATACTTCCTGGATCTTAATATTTCAACTGGCCCGACAATGGGAGTGAACGGTTTGGAGTTAAGCGCTTTCTAAAGCCACCAACAAGCATAAAAGAAAAGTTTCTGTCCATTCGACAACGGCGCCATAAGTATCGCCTGTATGTCCGCCGAGTCGAGCGTTAAACCAAGCCCCGATCAAGATGGCGATCGCCCCTCCGCCCAAGGCCATTCCGACAGCAACCAACCACCGGCTCGGGTCGAGTAAAATTTGTAAACCGCTCAAACTCAACAGAAGTAAAATTCCGGGAATCAGATCGAAGGGAGTATAAGTAGAATCTTTGTGAAAAGCGCCTTTTCCGACGGCTTTAAGATAGGGATAACGGGCGATCGCCACCAACTGTCCCCATCGTCCCCAACCGGCAACCGCCATGAAGACGAGGGGGCGATATTGATCTAAATCGCTCAGGGCGGCGGTTTTCAGCAAAACGATCGCAATGGCGGCCATCACCCCAAAGGCGCCGGTGAGACTATCGGACATCACCTCAAGTCTGCGGTTGGGATCGGTCACGGCCAAACCATCGGCGGTATCCATCGCCCCATCGAGATGCAACCCCCCGGTAATGGCGATTCCCCCGACAACAATTAAAGCCGAACGCAGCAGGGGAGGAAACCCCAAGAGGTTTAACCCCCCATCAAGCAGTCCCAACATTCCTCCGATCGTTAAACCAATGACGGGAGCCAGCCGAGCAATCCCCCGAAATTCTAGCGTCCAGGATAGGGGGACGGGTAAGCAGGTGTAGAAGGCGATCGCGGCGGCTATGGCGGCGGTCTGCTGTCGCCAAAATTGTTTGATAGACTGAATCAGTCTGTCATTTGACATAGAAACATCCGGGTCGGGTCGATTTCTTTACTTTAGCGGAAATGTTTCCTTGATCTGCCATCGGTTTTGAGGTCGATAGCTACAATTTTTCAATCAAGGGGATACATATTTTCTTAGCTGTGCCACAATGAAAATAATACCTCTCTATTGCTTGCAGTCGTTGAGGTGGTTGTCAGATTTTGCCATCTGCAAAGGGTGCGAATTCGATCAATTTTGTGAAATTCGATTCGGCTTTTCCGATCGGGCAGCAAATTGTGACGATCGCCACAGCCAAGGCAGAATTATCAAATTAATTACTTAGATCTTTCTGTCTGAGCTTTGCTAGAATTGGTGCGTTGCAACAGCGTGTTATTTGTCAATAGCACCAAGTATGACTCTAAAACTCTAAATTTTGTCAAGAATAGAGGCAAAAATCTTTATTCGGAAGGGATTCTATTTTACGGCGACTGAATAAAAAATCAAATTCGTCTGTAGTTTAGAGAACTTCCGAAAAAATGACTCAAAGAAGCAGTTCCAACCGAACTGCGACTCCAGAAGCAGTAACTTTATCTCCAATTCGGATATACTTAAGTGTGGGGAAAAATTCAATGTTCAATTTCTTTCCACAACGCACGAATTGGACTAGATAGAGTTGCCACCAAGGGAACTTATCACATCAGAGGCTTTTGCTCCATGAGTTACGACCAATTAAATTACAGGGTGTCTGCTCCATGTATCATCGATACAGGCATAGTCGTCAACAAGAGTGATATGCAAAAACTGCTTGTTGATCTCGGCCATGTCCGTTATCTTCATATCAGAGACGGGCAGGTGTGCAACGAGGCGGAAGGCTATGTCTTAGAGGTGTTCGCCTCGGAGCAGCAAGCAACTTTAGTAGCGAATCATGCTCTCTACTTGAATGTCAACAGTTTTGATTATCTCGAACTGAAACAATCTCCCGACAAAGAAACCTATTTCGATCTCGTTCAAGAGGGGAATTTACTCCGGTTGATTCCGCTTTCTAACGCCTTAGAAGAACATTCGAGTCGCACGTTCAACGCTGCGGCCATCGATGCGGTGATGGATCAAGTCCTGTCGGGAAATTGGGATAGTCAGCTTGATGAGGACTGCCCTTTTTAGCATCAACGGCAAGAAACCTCACATCGTCATCTGTGATTAGATGTTGAGATCAATTGCCTGCGTCGTGATAGGATGACACACAACTCGACACGGCCAGAAGTATAGCGATAACCAAGCTAGACTCATAAACGTAATTGATGAAAACCGTGTATTTTGACCTGCGGGACGTGGGGCAAAGTCTGTCGCCAGAATGTAAGACTAGCTATTGCTTGTAATAGAAAGCTATTCTTTGGGCAATTGTCCTATCGCATAATCTATTGATTTGCTGTAGGTAGTTCACAGACAATGGGGAGTGAGAAATTAGAAGGAAACTTGGATGACATTGGCGGTCGAGCGACGTTTTCTGACCGTCTATCCCCTCTAATTTTGAGTCCCTCATTTGTTAATTCATGTCAGAACCTTTTTCATTTCAGATTCAGGCTCGCAGTTCTCAAACCTCAGCGCGAGCGGGTATTTTCTCGACTCCGCACGGACGGGTAGAAACGCCCCGATTCATGCCGGTTGGCACCTTAGCCAATGTCAAAACCCTGACTCCGGCTCAGTTAGAAGCGGCAGGCGCCCAAATGGTGTTATCCAACACCTATCACCTGCATTTGCAACCGGGGGAAAAAATAGTCGCCACCGCCGGCGGCTTGCATAAGTTTATGGCTTGGAAGGGGCCAATTCTCACCGATTCGGGTGGATTTCAAGTATTTAGTCTCAGTGAAATTCGCACCATCAACGATGAGGGCGTCATTTTTCGCTCGCCTCACGATGGTCAAATGATTCACTTCACCCCAGAACGCTCCATTTTCATTCAAAATGAACTGGGGGCGGATGTGATCATGGCGTTTGATGAATGCCCTCCCTACCCCGCCAGTCGCGAACAGGTGTTGGCGGCGACCGAACGCACCTATCGCTGGCTAGAACGCTGTATAACCGCTCATCAACGCTCCGATCAAGCCTTGTTTGGAATTGTCCAGGGGGGCGTTTATCCCGACTTGCGACAAGAAGCCGCCCGGGCGCTCGTTAAACTGAACCTTCCCGGCTACGCGATCGGCGGGGTGAGTGTCGGAGAACCGGCCGAATTAATTGAAAAAATCGTTAAAGTCACAACCCCCTTTCTTCCCGAGGAAAAACCCCGCTATTTGATGGGGGTGGGAACCTATCGGGAAATGGCCCAGGCGATCGCCAACGGTATCGACTTGTTTGACTGCGTGATACCGACTCGTTTGGCCCGTCACGGGGCGGCGTTAGTCCAAGGGGAACGCTGGAACCTGAAAAATTCCCAGTTTCGAGAAGACTTTCAACCCCTCGATGAAACTTGTCCCTGCTACACCTGCCAAAACTTTAGTCGGGCTTACCTCGGCCATTTAGTCCGGGCAAAAGAACTCCTCGCCTACACTTTACTCTCGATTCACAATGTTACCGAATTAATCCGATTTACCCAACGGATTCGAGAGGCAATTTTAGCCGATCGCTTTTCCGAAGAATTTGGCGAATGGCTAAAACCCGAGAGTGAGGAGTTGTCCGCCCCCAACTCGGGCGAGATCTAAATTCACCTCAAACCCTCTCAACGGTTGCGTCGGGTTTTAACCGGGGGAGGGAGAAAGTCCGTTTGGTCATCATAAAAAGCGTAGGGCCAAGCAAAATTAATCGGTTGCATGGGATACTTTTTCACATTCGACGAACGGCGCTGAGGCTGAGTGAGGACAAAAATCAAACTCAAGATAAAAATGCTTCCCCCCAAAAACAGAGCCACGACTATCCCCACCAAAACCCAAAGTACAGCCGTTTGAATATTAGAAGTCGCTCCCGAAGCCTGAACCGGAAACGGTTTGGACGAGCCACCCGTCCAAGTCATCATCCGCTGCTGTTCATTGAGTTGCATCAAAAGCTGCTCATTTCTGAGCCGGTGCTGCTCGGTTTGCGAGGTCAGTTGTTCGATTTGCAGGCGCTGGCGTTCCGTCTGCGTCGTCAACTGCTCAATCTGCATCCGATGCCGCTCCAGTTGAGTTGTAAGCTGTTGGGTGGTGTTTTGCTGCTGCTGAAGCTGGTTTTGGAGTTGAGGATCGGAAGTATTTTGATTCGAGCTATCGGATGGATTACTCGGTACCGGACTCAGGGGAGGGGGAGGAGGAAGTTGCAGTGAACCGTAGGGTTGACTGGATTGGGGTGGCCCAAATGGGAGGGTACCAAAGGGCTGATTGGGTTGAGTTGGATTGAAAGGTAACACTCCATAGGGTTGATTACTATTAGACTCTGAAGAATCTTTTGAGTTGCTAGAAGGCAAGTCGCCGAACAATAGCCACCCAATGAGCAGGAGGAGGGCGGTCATTACGGTGAACATACACCCCCCCATAAATGCTGTCGTTTGACTCATTCCCTTCTGCTTCACGCCACAATTCCACTAAGACAATATAATTTTTGAATCTCGGTGCAATCACCGGGGGTTTGTCCCGTTCTTCGCCTTGAACTTGAGCGCATTCCCAATAGGGAAGTATACTGCATTTGAGTCACAACCGACCAGAGCAGTAGACTCAAATCGTTAAAATCCTACTGTTCGCCCAAGATAGAAAGGATTAAACTCAAATTTGTCCAACTTTTGCAAAAATTGTCCAATTTTTAACGGCATCGCACGAGCTTCTTTTCAAGCTAGTTTGGCTTAAGATACTTTAGAAAATGGTTCCCTGTCAATCGGCTATCAAAAAATCGTTCAATTTTTCTCTGTCAATGGACAGGGCTTTGAATCCCGAATCGCCTTTACTATTTTTTAACACGACTCTCAAACCCCAAATTTCCAGATTGTCAACAACTTACCCCTTGAAAAAAGCAACAAAAGCTGTTAATCGCTGGCAATCTCTGTTACCCGTGATAAAATCGGTGGCACAAGCCCTCATGCGTTCATTTTGCCTTCATTTGTGGATTTTTTTGGCTGATTGGGGAAAACAATAATGAAACTGCAAGCTCTAGCAACCACGATTTTACTCTCGACCTTGGGGTTGGCAACCGAAACTTTGGCAGCAGATGAGGATGCGATCGCCCAACTGCGGGCCACCAATCGCTGTCCGGGGTGTGATTTACGGTACGCCGACCTACGCGGACTCGACCTCAGAGGAGCCAACTTGTTCAATGCTCAACTGCAAGGGGCGATTCTCAGCGATACGGACCTGCGGAGCGCCAACCTGTACGGCGCGAGTCTGTATCTAGCCAATTTATTTCGAGCCAACCTCGCCGATGCTAATCTTTACGAGGCTAATCTCACCTACGCAGACTTACAAGGCGCCGATCTGCGACAAGCCGATTTATCGGGAGCATCCTTAACCCGGGCGATCGTTCGCAAAGCCGATTTTCGAGATGCGAATTTATTTGAAGCCAACTTCAGCGAAGCCTACCTTTCCGAAGCCAATTTCGAGAACGCCGATCTGCGTCAATCTACCTTTTTCAAAGCCAATTTAGCCGATGCTAACTTTGAGGATGCTAATCTATTTGCGGCCGATCTTCGCGAAGCTAACCTCAAGGGGGGCCGATTTCTCCAACGCCAATTTACAAGGCGCTATCTTGATTAACACCAATATCGCTCAAGCGGAATTGTCGAATACCGATTTAACGAATGCTTTGCTGCAAGAAACCGGACTCGGGCCTGCTGTCTGTGTTCTCAATCAGGTGGTGAATTGCTTAGTTGAACCGGCGGGTTCTCCGGTTCGTCCTCCCTTCTAAGGTCTAGAATTGTTTCCGGGAAAAAGCTGACTGGGAAGATCAAGTTATCAATGGATAATTGACAATGGATAATTGATAATTAATTAATCAGGTTTAAGACCTCTCCTTTCAAGGAGAAAAAAGAAAAATTATCCAGGGAATCGAGTCATCCGCGATTCCCTCCCAATTCCGAAGGCGGTGAACGGATGACTTGCTCTGTATCAATCCTCTTGATTTAGATCGAGGTAATTATCCATTATCCATTATTAATTATCAATTATTGAATGATCCTTCAGACATTTTAAATGACTGTCTGAACCGATCAATGACTACTATACTTATAATTTCTCCTGTTCAGCTTTTTCGGTGTCGATGTGATGAAAATTGTTACATTTAACGTTCGTTATGATAAACCCGATCCGGGTAACAATGCCTGGGTCTGGCGGCGAAGGGTGATTGCTGAACTGATGGCGGACTGGGATGCTGATTTGATTGGAACTCAAGAAGCCAAAGCCCATCAGTTGCTTGACCTCCATCGACGCTTGAGCAATTATCAAAGTGTAGGAGTCGATCGCCTGGGTAACGGTTTGAGCGAATATTGTGCTATTTTTTACCCTCAACAGCGTTGGCACTGTCTCAAACACGGCGATTTCTGGCTGAGTGAGACTCCCCATTTGGTCGGAAGTATCACATCGGACTGGAAAAATCCGATTCCCCGCATGGTGAGTTGGGGAGTGTTTGCCGGTGCTGGATCAAACAAGCCGATTGTGATTTTTAATACTCATTTCGACTATGAGAGTCAACAGGCTAGAGAGTTGAGCGTTCAGTTAATTCGCGATCGCTTGAGTCAATTTAACCCGGATGAATATTTGTTTATGGTTACGGGTGATTTTAACGCCGAACCTCAAAGTCTTCCCCGCAAAACCCTACTTGAACCCCTCAGCAATGGCGTACAGTTGCACGATGCACTGGCTGAGATCGACTTAGAGGAACAAATGAGCTATCACGAATTTACCGGAAAAGGGTTCGCCGCAGTCGATACGATCTATTATGATAGCCGTTTAAACTTGGATCGAGTCAGCGTTGATCGCACTCAAATTGATCGCGTTTGGCCGTCCGATCATTTTCCTATTATTGCTCAGTTCAATGGATAAATCTTATATTTATTTACACGGGTTTGCTTCTAGTCCCAAATCAGCTAAAGCGGATTTTTTACGCGATCGCTTTCGAGAAAAACAGATTGATTTACAAATTCCCGATCTCAATCAAGGGGATTTTTATCATCTTACCCTCACCCGACAATTGCAACAAATTGAAAGCGAATTTAATCTCAAATCCGAGCAAAAAAAAGTGATTGTTGGTTCGAGTTTTGGGGGGTTAACTGCGACTTGGTTGGCTCAAAGAAATCCATCGGTTGAACGGTTAATTTTACTCGCTCCCGCCTTTGAATTTCTGATTCATGTGTTACCGCTTTTGGGGAATGAAAAGCTGGAAAAATGGCAACTTGAACGAGATTTATCGGTTTATCATCACGGCGAACAACGGGATGTTCTTTTAAACTATCACTTTATAGAAGACTTATCTCAATACTCGGATGAACAGCTAAACCGTTCTCTCCCTACGTTAATTATACATGGAAAACAGGATGAAATTATTCCGATTGAAGCCAGTCGCAATTATACCGCTTCTCGTCCTTGGGTGAAACTGATTGAAGTGGAAAGCGATCATGCTTTGGGGAATGTTTTACCGGAAATTTGGGAGGCGATCAAGTTAAATTTAGATGAATAAAATCTACGATTTGACTTGAGAAACCGGGTTTTTGAGCTATAAAAAGTTGCAAAAAACCCGGTTTCTGATCTGTTGAGAAACCGGGTTTTTCCGAAAAAATAACGGGATCGGTTAAAAGAAGTTGCAACCAACCCGGTTTCTGAGTTTTTCAGAAAAGTTGCAAAAAACCCGGTTTCTGATCTATACCTGAGAAACCGGGTTTTTTACAAAAAATAACGGGAGAAGCAAAAAGCGATCGCAAAAAACCCGGTTTCTAATAATTCCCCTAAATTAATCGATTTCTAATGTTTTCTCAAAGCGATCTCGACCAAATTAGAAGTTTTAGTCGGGGTTGGAGTTGACTCCTGTTCAACGGAGGAAATTGTATTTTCTACACCTTGAATTATTTTACCGCAAATTTCATCTAAGGGAAGATCGGTGGCGTCATCTCCAAAAGGATTATCCATTTGACTCCCAATTTCATCAACTCCGAGTAATACCAAAGCGATCGCCGCGACTGCAAACGCCACCCACCAGTTTAACGCATCGACCAAACTAAAGGGTAATAAACAACAGTAAATTAAGATTAATTTTCTCAAAAAATTGACATAAGCGGGAGGCGTTGATGTGGCGACTATTCGTTCACAACAAGTCAAGCCTTCGATGAGATGATTGAGTTGATTTAGCACGATCATTTGTTGTACGGATGTGAGGGTTTGGTGTTGACAGACTTGTTGTAAATGACTTCTAATTTCTAAGGAAATTTCTAGAGGTAAATTTTGGGTTTGACGACATTTATCTAAAAGTTCTGCTGACAGCCAATCATCTAATTCTGTGGTTGGGGTTTGTTGTCGCAGATGAAATTTAGTTGAAATTGCAAACGCCGCTAATAGTTTTAATAAAACTGTTTTTTTAGAGTGGATATACTCATCTTTTTCGGGAATAGCAACCTGAATTTCTCGGGATAAATTGCGAATTTCAACCGTTAAAATTCCCCAGGCTTGGCGTCCCTGACAAAACCGTTCATAGGCTGCATTTGTTCTAAAAACCAATAACAACCCCAACACCAAGTTACAAGCAACATTGGTGGTTAAACTTCCGACAACATTTAATTCTAACGTCGGTTGAAAAGCATGAAAACTCGCCACCCCAAGACCCCAACTGGCAAAAACAATTGTTCGGGGTAAAATCGCGCCTAAAATTTTACCTTCAGATTGGAGAGTTTCCCAAAACCAATTAAACTGATTAACACTGAAAAGCACGTTTAGATTTTCTCTAAAAAAGGGGATTAAAAACCCAATTTCTCTTGTAAATCTGGTTTTTAGGGTGTACCTTATGCGATCGCACAGTAGAATAATATTCTAGCTAAAGTATAAGGTATAATCAAATCAACGCTGTATCATTTGATGCGAGTTTCATCCCTTTTTGATGAAAAGATTATTTTGTAAATATTAGTTTTACAAAAGTTTAAAACCCGATACAAACACTCAGGCTTATTCATAAACTTTCCCGGTCAAATGTGAGTTTTGAGAACCCATGAAAGCGGCTCAAAGGGTAAAATAACAATTGACATCGCACCAGATCGCCACTGACCGCTAAAATAAAACGGTTATGCTTGCGAATACACAGATCCGTTATCTGCTGTCAAGCGGCATTTGTAAAGTCACCGAGTCCCTAAAAATTAGGTCAAATTCAAACAAATAAAAATGATTGAACGGTATACACTGCCTGAAATGGGCAATCTTTGGACGGATGAATACAAACTGAAAACCTGGCTGCAAGTGGAAATAGCCGTCTGCGAAGCCCAAGCCGAGTTAGGATATATTCCCAGCGAAGCCGTCGAACAGATCAAAGCCAAGGCAAATTTTGATCTCAAACGAGTGCAAGAAATTGAAGCCGAAGTTCGCCACGATGTGATCGCATTTCTGACCAATGTTAACGAATATGTGGGCGATGTCGGGCGCTACATTCACCTCGGTTTAACGAGTTCCGATGTGTTAGATACGGCTTTGGCTTTACAATTGGTTGCCAGTACCGATCTACTTTTAGAACGGATAGAATGTTTGAGTCAAGCCCTGCGTTATCAAGCCCAACAACATCGCAATACAGTAATGGTGGGGCGATCGCACGGGATACACGCCGAACCCATTTCTTTTGGCTTTAAACTCGCCGGATGGCTGGCTGAAGTCTGTCGCAACCGGGAACGTTTGGTGCGTTTGCGGGAGAGTATCGCCGTCGGTAAAATATCCGGGGCGGTGGGAACTTACGCCAATATCGATCCCCGTGTCGAAGCGATCGCCTGTCAAAATTTAGGGCTGCAACCGGATACGGCTTCAACTCAGGTCATTTCTCGCGATCGCCATGCCGAATATTCCCAAATTTTAGCATTATTGGGAGCATCTATCGAACGGTTTGCGGTGGAAATTCGCAACTTACAACGGACCGATGTTTTAGAAGTTGAAGAATACTTTTCTAAAGGTCAAAAAGGGTCCTCAGCAATGCCTCACAAACGCAACCCGATCCGCAGCGAACGGTTAACGGGACTGGCGCGAATTTTGCGGGGTCATGCGGTTGCGGCTTTAGAAAATGTGGCGTTGTGGCACGAGCGGGATATTTCTCACAGTTCTGTAGAACGGATGATTTTACCGGACTCCTCTACCATCACCCATTTTATGTTAGTGGAAATTACAGATTTAGTCAAAAATCTGTTAGTTTATCCCGAAAACATGGCTCGAAATATGAATCTCTATGGAGGTGTTATCTTTAGTCAACGGGTTTTGTTGGCTTTAGTTGAAAAGGGATTAAGTCGCGAAGAAGCCTACAGTATTGTTCAATCTTGCGCCCACCAAGCTTGGAACAAACCCGGAGGCAATTTTTACGATTTAATTGTCAAAGATGAGCGGGTAACGGCCAAACTTTCAACCGCAGAAATTGAAGCCTGTTTCGATCCTCAATATCATTTGAGGCATTTAGAAGAAGTGTATCAACGCTTAGACATTTAATCATCAAGATCAGGGGTTAGTGGGTTGACTTTCGTCTGACCCCAATTGATTCACTTCTTTTCAAGTTGTATCGAGTTCTCAGACGGAAAATATGACTCGAAAATTGGTTTTATTTGTTAGTGTATTGTTTGCCATCATCGGATGTCATCTAATCACGGTTCCTCGGGTTAAAGTTGAGGTGAATTCCCGGCCGGCAATGGCGGTACAAATGGCACAAAATCAGTCAACTCCTCCTTTTATTCAAGCCTATTCTCAAGTTCAAGATTGGGAAAGATTGGTTGATATTGGGGATATTAATCCTAATATTAAACTGGATATTCGTTACGCCACGACAAACAACTTTTTAAAGCGAAAATTGTATTCAGTTCCCCGCTGTTTGCTGCGGGCTGATGTTGCCAAATCTCTTTCAAACGTGCAGCAAGACCTAGAAGAAATGGGCTTGGGATTGAAGGTTTTTGATTGTTATCGACCTTGGTCTGTAACAAAACAAATGTGGGATATTTTACCCGATAATCGATATGTTGCCAACCCTCAAAGAGGTTCACGTCATAATCGCGGCGCTGCGGTGGATTTAACTTTAGTTGATCTTCGCACAGGGGAAGAATTAAAGATGCCCACCGATTTTGATGATTTTACCGAAAAAGCCGCCCGAGATTATTATTATAATTCTCCAGAAGTTCGCCGCAATAGTAACTTGTTGGAGTACAAGATGAAACAGTACGGCTTTGATTCTTTAATTACGGAATGGTGGCATTTTGATGCGGGGGATTGGCAACAATATTCCCTGTTAAATGTAGAATTGGATCGGGTGCCTTAAATTCTCATTCACCCAAATTCATTTGACCCCGAAAACCGGTTATAATTCGACTGCCATCTTTGAGAACGTGAATCTCAATTTGATCGCTCGCCCAGGTCAGTTGATCGGCAAATTCGGGATTAAAAACTCTCACTTTTTGATTGCGAGAAGATACGAGAGAATCCGGTGAATGAATGGCTACAGATTCGACAAACGGCCCATCAATTAACAGGTCCAATTCCTTTAACAATTCTTGAGAACCGACGGGGGCATTTGGCGATCGCAATTCGTCCAAGGTAAAGCCGGAAAACGACATTATATTTAACCCTTTGGCTTTTAAAAGTTTCGCCAGTTGAGTTAAAGCGGGGGCTTGCCAAAAGGGTTCCCCGCCCGAAAATGTTACCCCTTGATTGCGAGAATTACTAACAATTTTATCGGCTAATTCTTCGACTTTTATTAACTGATTGGCTTCAAAAGACCAAGAGGGCGTGTTAAAACATCCCCCGCATTCTCGCTGACAACCCTGTACCCAAACCACCGCCCGACAGCCGGGACCGTTGACTTCGGATTCATCAACATAACCCATGATATTTAGGTATCCGGGGGGAATTTCTGCTAATAAAGCGGGAGGATCAAAAATTAATTTGTTCATCGGTAATATTTGGTTAAAAAGAGTTAACTTTTCGGAAACAGTCACGTAGGGGCGGGTTCTACCCCGATCTATATTTTCCCACCAATAACTGACATAAACCCGCCCCCAAGTCGGAGAAAACTGTCAGGTCGGGGCGGGTTTAGCAACGCTGTTTGTAAGATTAATAAATCTATGCGAACCCGCCCCTACATTACTGGTGACTGAAAAAACCCGCCCCTACAGATTGGGTAATTTGATTCTATTGTAGAGAAATTATCTTCAAACTCTCCTGTTCTGAATTTTTATTTAAGATTTTATCCCTTACTGAACTTTCACCAAAAATTCGTATTCATATCCGCGAAAATTAGAATCAAGTTCTAAACTATATTCTCCAGTTTGGGGAAGTTCACCCGTCCATTCTGTGCGATCGTCAGTATAAGGATCGCCGGCTAAAAGTTGTCCGTCTGGGGTAACAATCCGGGGAAAAACCTGTTCGCGACTTTCAACAGTTAACGTTTGACCGGCTTGTGCATTGAGCGTATAACGATGACTTCCCCCGCCAATAATTTCACCTTTAATAATCGCCGAATTTCCCCCCGGAAAAAAGTTGATCGCTTGATTGACATTTGCACAGCTACTTTTCGTGCGATTTTTCGCCACCCATCCTTCAACCGGACTGCTAATTTGTAACCAACCTTGGTCTTCCTTAACAACAGAAATAAAGGTATTATTATCGAGTTGACCGACAATATTACCCTCTTTCACTTCCGGGGATGAACGAACATTTAAAGGCGGTTCGGGATCGTCAACCACCGCCATATTAATGCGACAATTCTCTACAGGCGGTCGAATCACCATCGGGTTAGTTTCGCCAGAAGGCGGAGATGGGGGGGCGTTGGCGGGCGCTGCGGCGAGGGGAGAAGGGGTGTTTTCCGCTGGCGTGGTGGAGTTGGAAGTGTCGGAGGAGGGAGCTTGAGAAGAAGGAGTCGATACCGTAATATAGGCTACAATCACGGCACTAGCGAGTCCGGCGGCACCTGCAATCACTAACTGGCTAGGTTTGAAGGACATCAGTATAAACCTCGTTTCTCGGGGAAAATTGAGCGGACATTCAGTCGGAAAAGCTGTTATTGGGTGTAAGGAGTTTCAGGATAGTGTCTGAAAAGTCAGGATTTTATCCTAAAATTTGACATCGAGATTTTAAACGATCGTCTACCATGTATATTTTAAATTAAATCCAATTAAACTTAAGCTGGCTAGAATTTGACGCCAATATCTTTTACTTCTATGTTACGATTCAATTCCAATCGACTCCCCTATCAGAAACGTTATCAACTGCTTCAGCACGTTAAAAATGAAGTCAAGCAATATCGGTTACAATCACCTCACCGAGCGGTATTAACCCATTTAGTCCGTGAAACTCCCCCCTTACGAATGCGGCGAATTTGGGATATCGAAGCCAAGGTGGGAAATCGTCCGAGTTTTCGGCTATCCTCCGACTGTGGGATTATCCCAATTTTCGATCGCATCGGGGGAAAGTTGTTGATTCTCGGGGGAACCGGTGCGGGAAAAACAACAACATTAATGGGGTTGGCGAAGGTATTGGTTAGACGGGCGTTAAATGATGAAGGGGAACCGATTCCGCTTTTATTAAATTTAGCAACTTGGACGGATAGCGAACAATCGATTGAAAGTTGGATTGTTGAACAGCTTAAGATTAAATATGATGTTCCCACCGAGTTGGCTAAAGATTGGATCGAACACTTACAAGTTTTACCTTTATTGGATGGGTTGGATGAGGTTTTAAAACCCCAACAAAATGGATGTATTCTCAAGCTGAATGAATTTTTATCGAGCAATATTTGTCCTCTTCATATAGTGGTTTGTAGCAATGTAGAAGCTTACCACAATTGCGAGGCGGTTTTGCGGCTTAACGGTGCGATTTTGCTGCGTCCCCTCACCAAAAAACAAATTAGAACTTATTTGATGAATGCTCGCAGTCGAGAACTTTGGAATAATATTGAAAATGATGAGAGTTTATTAAAGTTGGCGAAAAAACCGTTGTTTCTCAGTCTGATGACGTTGGCTTATGAAGAAATTTTAATTTCTTCTTGGAAACGGTTGCAGACTTTAGAAGAACAGCGACAATATTTATTTAATGCTTATATTAGAACTCAAATCGCCCCCCACAGAGAACAGCCAACTTCTCGTAAAAATTGGGAAGAAAAAAACTTGGAAAAGGTTAGACATGGTTTGGAATGGTTGGCCAAACGTTTGGAGGAAGAAAATAAGTCTGAGTTTTCAATTCAAGAGATTTCTCCGAGTTGGTTGCAGGATTATGAACAGGAAAAAAAATATAGTATTGGGGTTAAATTTGTTTCGGGTTTGATTTGGTGGGGAATTGTCGCTTTGATTGCGCTTGGTGTCATTTTTGAATCAATTTGGGTTGTTTTGTTCGGGTTAATTGTCGGTTTGATTTGGGCGTTTCTCTACAAACGGTTGGCGATCAATAATTGGATAGAACAGTCTATTTTGCGGGGATTTTTGTCTTATAAAGGTTATCTTCCCTGGCAAACTAAACAGTTTTTAAATACTGCAACTAAACGGTTACTTTTACAAAAGGTTGGTCGCCGTTATCGGTTTATTCACCGTCTACTCCAACAACATTTTTCCCAAATGTAATCGGATATTATCGGATACTCTATTACTCATAATTTTGATAGAAAACCCGATCTTCTTTTGACTTGATCAAAGTTCCGAGTAAGGCAATTTGTTCGGGTAGATTTTCTAAAGAAATTTGAGCTTGTTTAACGGGTTTTTGCAGTAAAGCACCTATAAATTCAATCACTTCGCCGGTTCCGGGTGGTCTTCCTTCGGGACGTTCTTGGATAATTTCACGCATCTCCAAACAACAGGCGATCGCATTTTCGATTAGCTGATTTTGACTGCGGTTTAATTTCGGAAAACGCAGTTGAATAATTTCTTCTAAGCGTTCTTCATCGGGAAATTCAACATAAAAATAAAAACATTTTCGCAAGACATCATCCGCTAAAGGCGTTTTATTGTTGTGAGTAATAATGATTATTGGTTTATTTTTCGCTTCAATAATTTCTCCGGTTTCCTTGACTTTGTATACCATTTCATCGAACTCTAACGGTAAATCTCGGCTAAAATCTATCTGGGCTTTATCGATACCATCAATTAACACAATCGGGCGATAATCTTCCTGTTGGAAAGCCTCAGCTAACGGTCCCCATTCCCGATAACTCCTGCTCTCTTTTAAGCGGTTTATCCGTTGTTCAAGTTCGAGAGGATCGATAGATTTTTCTAAAGAATTAAGGGATTCAAAGAGTTGATTTTCTCTAAAGAGTTTGATACAATTATAACGGTAAAATCCATCTTGCAGGCGAGTTTCTGAGGTGATTTTCCAGAAAAAATAAGGCCATTGGCGAGTCGTTCCTTTGAGATATTTTTGAGTGAATTCATAGGCGATCGCAACAGCTAACCCTGTTTTTCCACATCCCGCTTCCCCCTCTAACAACAGAGGTCGTTGTTGTGCGATCGCCAAGTTAACCGCTTCGATCAGATCCCCGCTCGGTAAATAAGGATAAATTCCCTGCTGTTCAATTTCTGCGGGTGTCGGTTGGTATTTCCCAGTATATTCTAGCGGTTCATTCATGGGGGAGTTCACTAAAAATTGGGTTGAATCTGATTAATTTTACCCGGTCAATTATTCCGGTTTTGTTCGCCGAACTTGATAATGTAAAAAAACCTCCTGTTCAATTTGTTTAACCTCCAATAACTGCAATTGGGGAGCCAGATCGGATAAAAAACCCTTTCCTTCGACGGGAGTAGGCGCATCAACACCCCCAATAATTATCGGACAAACCGTTAACCAGAATTCATCAATTAAATCCATTTGAATTAACGAACCAACCAATTCACCCCCGCCTAAAATTGCCAGTCGTTTGAGTCCGAGTTGCACCAATTGTTGAAAAGCATCATTCCAGTCAATCGAATTAGAATTTTTGGGGAGAGTAGGAGCGATTAAAATCCGTTTAAAAGGCGCGTAATAATCCGATTGTATTTCCGAGTTTTCCGCCAATTGCGTTAGCTGTAAATTTTCTCGTTTAGCCTGTTCAAATCCCTGAGAAGTGGTCAACAACCACCGGGGAATAGACTGCTGAAAAAAACGCCAATTTGGGTTAATTTTACCCGAATTGGAACAAACAATTTGAATCGGTTGCACCGATTTCCCTTGCTGTTGACGTTGCTGCAATAATTTCTCAGAAGAAACACTCAAAGTTGTACCGTAGCTATCGAGGGTTCCTCGTCCGAATAAAACCGCATCAGCACCAGCAATTTGAGCCTCCAGATGGCTGCTATCTGTCGCCGAACCGAACCGAGCGGGTGAACGGTTTTGATCGGTAATTTTACCATCTGCACTCATCGCTAAAATTACGGTTGTATGAGGTCGATTAAACGATTGTTCGGAATGTAGATTATTCATTAATTTTTAAAAGTTTCCGGAAAGTTAACTCGTCGGGTGCGATCTTGAATCTGGCGGTTCTCAATTCATTTGAAAACCCGTTTATAATAGTAAACGATTGAAGGAAATTTGCAAAATTAGCTTGTATGGCAGACACAACCCGGATTATTTTAGGACGACTAGAACTTATTTTAGCAGTAGCCTCTGCACTTGCTTACACCGTTGCTTGTCTTATTCTTCGTTTTGCTCAAAGTCGGTTTATTTTTTTCCCTTCCAGAGAAATTAAAACCACACCCGAAGAATTGAATTTACCTTATCAAGAAGTTTGGCTACCTGTAGCAACAAAAACAGGTAAGCTAGAACAGGTTCACGGTTGGTGGATTCCTTCAGATTCTAATTCCTTGAAAGAAGAACGAGTCATTCTTGATTTTCACGGGAATCGCAGCAATATTAGCGCCAATTTAGATTATGCTCAACAATTTCATCGGATGGGTTTATCGGTCTTTTTAATTGATTATCGAGGATACGGACGCAGTACCAAACGTGTCCCCTCAGAGACAACCGTTTATCAGGATGTAGAAATCGCCTGGAATTATTTAATCTATGAACGGCGAATTAACCCCCGAAATATTTTTGTTTTTGGTCATTCTCTCGGCGGTGCCATTGCCATTGATTTAGCTTCTAAACATCCAGAAATTGCCGGATTAATTATTGAAAGTTCTTTTACTTCGATTCGGAAAATGGTTGATTTTAAAAAAATATATTGGATGTTTCCCGTCGATTTATTGTTAACTCAAACCTTTAATTCTATTGCCAAAGTTTCCAAGCTGAAAATGCCGATTTTATTTACTCACGGCACCAACGATCGCGTTGTTCCGGTAGAAATGAGCAAAGAATTATTCGCAGCCGCCACCGAACCCAAACAGCTTTTAATTGTACCCGGTGCCGGCCATAATGATGTTCGTCAAGTTGGCGGAGTGATGTATCAGGAAGCTTTGCGCGAGTTTATCGAACAGTATTGATTAACTTGGCTTATCTGTTACCCCAGAAATTTCTATTAAAAAAACCGGGTTAAATGGCCATATTTTTTGTAATTTTCCCGAAAATCAATTACAATAAAAAGTCTAAGCTTTCAGGTGCAAATATGGATACAGGTTTAATGTCCGGTTTATTACTGGTATTGGTTAACGGTGCAATCTGCCTAAGCTTACCGGCGATTTTAGCGGCGAGTCAGAGAAAACCTCAGCAAGTCAAAGATCTTAACGCTCTATCCACATCATTAAAATCATCGGAATTGATCTCTCAAGAAGCAAATTAGTAGGCTTTCTTGACTGCAAGCACCACCGCAATACAACCAACTGTTAACTGATGAATCAAGCCACAATTGAGGAGAGGGATAACCTAAGAATAGTTGAGATTTTAGGTTATCCCTCTTGTTTTCAATCAAAAACGCTTGAGAATCCGATTATTTCCAACCCGAGCGATCCATCAATCGAATTGCTTCAGCATTTTTCTGACCATAAGCAGCAACATTCATCGAGTCACTTTTGAACGTTCCATACTGACTTAAAACACCCGAAACAGGGACTTGTGAAACCACCGGATATTCATGGTTTTTAAGCGCAAATATTTTTTGAGCCTCAGGACTGACCAAATACTCTAAAAACTTCACCGCTCCGGCTTTATTGGGTGCTGATTTGATCACTCCCGCACCACTAATATTAATATGAGTTCCCCGCTCTCGTTGATTCGGGAAAAACATCCCGACTTTTTCAGCAACAGCCTTATCTTCCGGCTTACCCGAACTGGCTAACCGAGCCAAATAATAACTATTGGCAATTCCGACATCGCCCACACCCGCAGCAACCGCTTGAATTTGAGCGGTATCATTTCCTTCCGGGGGACGAGCAAAGTTCGCCACTAAACCCTTAGCCCAATTTTCCGTCTGGGCGGCACCGTGAACCTCGAGCAACGATGCGACGAGAGATTGATTGTAAATATTATTAGAAGAACGAATTAGCACTTTCCCTTTCCATTTGGGATCGGCTAAATTTTCATAGGTCGAGAGTTGAGCCGGATTCACTCTAGCTTTATTGTACATAATCACTCTCGCCCGTCTAGACAGACCAAACCAGTGATTTCCCGGATCGCGCAAGTTGGACGGAATGGCATTATTTAACACCGAAGAAGAAACCGGCTGAAAAATCCCTTCCTGTTGCGCTCTCCAGAGATTTCCCGCATCAACGGTAATCAGCACATCCGCCGGACTATTGGCGCCTTCGCTCTTGATCCGTTCAATTAACTGGGTGGCGTCTCCTTCGACCAGATTCACCTTAATGCCAGTTTTTTGCGTGAAGCCGTTATACAGTTCATCATCAGTGTCATAATGACGGGATGAATACAGGTTAATCGTTCCCGACTGGGCCAAACTGCGGTTGCTTCTGGTCAGTTCTCCCAACGTGACAGCAGCGATCGCAGTTCCACCTGCTAAAAATACTCGACGTGTAATTTTACTCATTGCGGCTTTATCCTTGACAAAACGAATTTGCAGAGATTTAACACTCTAGACCCTGCACATAGACTTAAGGTGTTAATGCAACTAATTCTTAAGTTGAAGATTCGACCTATGATTCTATCACAAGAATTCGTTTTGATTAAGAACTTTTTTCATCAGTTTTAGAGAAACCCGGCTTCTGGGTGAAACCGGGTTGGGGAGGAGTATTTGAGGCGATCGAGGGATTTAATCGCAGTAAAGAGTATCGCGAGTCTGACGCCCCGTCACCGGGTTAGTTCCTTCGGCTACAGCACAGAGTTTATCTTGCATATCTCGACGCAATAAAACATCGGTGAAATCAGCGCCGGAAATAATTGCATCCGAAAAATCAGTATTATAAGCAAAAGCGCCTTCTAAGATGGCATTGGTTAGGTTTGCTCTGTTAAAACGGGCTGTATCTAAAGTGGCATATCTGAGATCGGCCCCTTCAAAATTCGTCCGTTGCAGCTTCGCCCCAAACAAACTCACCCCCCGCAAGTCACTATGACTAAAATTGCTATCGCGCAGGTTTGCAAAATCAAACTCGGAGTCCGTAAGAACCTGTCCCGAGAAATCAGCCTCGATCAGGGTTCGCTTCTCGTAATTTTCCGCCCAAGCACTTTCGGGACTAATTGCGGTTAAAATTAACCAAAGTCCAACCAGAAAAGCTAGACTAATTGCCTGCAATCGCGAGAAAATATTATTATTCATGTTCCAACTCTTTGGAGATCTGAACTTTGATCAGTATTTATCTTAATCGAGCCTGTGAACAAGTTTAATCTTCATTTTAATCACCCGTGAGCGTTCCCTTTTCAAGCCGTGATTCTTCCGTTAACCCGTCTCAAAATATTGGGACTTGGGGAGAACAACTCGTCCAAACTTGGTTAAACCAACAAGGTTGGGAAATCATCGCCCATCAGTATCGCTGTCGGTGGGGAGAAATCGATCTGATCGCGCGAGAAGCCGGGGGACAAGTCAAATCAAAATCCGACTCAACGGTGGTTTTTGTCGAGGTCAAAACCCGCAGTAAACGCAATTGGGATGAGGATGGACTATTAGCGATTACCCCGAGCAAACAAGCCAAACTGATTAAATCAGCCCAAACCTTTTTAAGCGATCGCCCCGAATTGGCTGACTTCCCGTGTCGGTTTGATGTCGCCCTCGTTCGATGCGATCGCCTCAAAGAGTATAATTTTAGTTCACTGCCCTCGTTTCCCCTTTTCACTCTCGGTCAACCTGTAGAATTTCAAGGCTACCGACTCACCCTCCAAAACTATATTCAATCAGCATTTGAGGATGATAGTTCTTTCTAAGCTTCGGGGAAAGGAGGCAATCGCTCTAAGCCAGAGCTTCGGGACAATAACCCAAACCTTGCACAAACTGAGTTCGGAAGGCTTCAATATCTTCTCGACTGGGTTGACCGTGAGACACCACAGCAACTTGATAGCGACGCATCACACTCAAGGGAGACTGTCCGGTTTCCAAACCCCAGAGCGCCATCTTGATGCGAATATTGGGTTCATAAGGAATGCCCAATTCACTCATAAACGCTCTGAAATCTCCGTGCTGTTTAGCCGTGAGAGACTGACTCATCTTAATTTTGACAATCCATCCGTCAATTTGGTGGATCACAGTCACGAGTCTAACCGGGAGTTGAGTATGAGTCCGCAAATGATCAACAACTCTCAGAGTTAGGCTGGTATTGGCAATGTAGTAAAGGTATTCCATCAATCTTCTCCCGCATAGTCCTCCCGCCATTGAGTCACTCGCCTATTTCAAGGCTTGCGATCTTGAGCAAACAGGGCGGGTTCTGTGCTTCTGTCGGTATTACCGCTTTATACTTATATCGTCGCGAGATTAACTTACTCTTGCCAGGGGAAAAGCACCCGATTTGAGATGGGGGATTCTACCCAAAGTTATTTCCGATGAGGTAACAAATTTTTCTCAAGACATCCCAAAACTATGGATACAGACAGACTCGACTGGACAACAGAAGGTTACGACTATGAACTCCCGGAGGAACGAATCGCCCAAAACCCCGTTACACCTCGGGATCAATCTCGCTTATTGATCGTTGACTCACTCACTTCTCACCATCACCGTATTTTTCGGGATCTCCCTCATTGGCTCAAATCCGGTGACTTACTGGTATTCAATAATACTCAAGTAATTCCCGCCCGTCTCTACGGTAGCAAATCCAGCGGGGCTTCTGTTGAGATCCTGTTACTCGAAGAACGACAGCCCAATTGTTGGTTAGCCTTAGTTAAACCCGGAAAACGCTTTAAAATCGGCGTCAGGGTTGAATTTGAACCGATCAACTCGACTGCGGGAGATTTAGAACCTTTAAGTGCGACGGTTGTAGACACAGACGAAGCCACAGGCGGACGTTTGTTAAAGTTTGATGTACCTGCCGGACAATCTCTGATCGAACAATTGGAACACTTCGGTCACATTCCGTTTCCTCCCTACGTTACCGAATCAGAAGCCTTACCTCAACAGTATCAAACAATTTATGCTAAACGTCCAGGGGCGGTAGCCGCACCAACTGCCGGTTTACACTTTACTGAGGAACTTTTTCAACAGTTAGAGCATCGGGGCATAAATAAAGCCTTTGTTACCTTACACGTTGGCGTCGGAACGTTTCGCCCGGTCGAGGTTACAGATATTACCACCCATCAAATGCACGCCGAATGGATCGAAGTTTCCCCCGAAACCGTAGAACAAATTCAGAAAACTAAAGCTAAAGGCGGGCGAGTCATTGCAGTCGGAACAACTGTCGTGCGAACCTTAGAAGGCGTCGCGATGGCTGAGGGGAAACTGACACCCTACTGCGGAAAAACAAACGCTTTTATTTATCCCGGTTATCAATTTCAGGCGATCGACGGGTTAATTACCAATTTTCACCTTCCCCGTTCTAGTTTAATGATGTTAGTCGCCGCTTTGATCGGCCGTCAACGACTGTTAGATTTATATCAAGATGCGATCGCCCAAAGTGCCGAAGGTTTTAACCATCCCTACCGTTTCTATTCCTTTGGCGATGCCATGTTGATCCTACCCGGATCGGTTATTTCAGTCACCAGTCACCAGTCACCAGTCACCAGTTAAAAGGCAGTGATCAGAGTTCAGTGAAGGGGTGCAAGGCTTGCGCCCCGAATTGCTGTAAACGGGTCACTGATAACTGTTCACTGGTCACTGATAACTGGTCACTGGTCACTGATAACTGGTCACTGATAACTGGTCACTGTTCCCCGTTCCGGTGTTCCCTGTTCCCTGCGCGTTGCGCTATAACTGAAAAGAGGTTGACAAACCCTGCCAACCCCTGCGCCAAGCTGTATAATAAGCTTTATTCTTCGTCGTCCTCTTCTTCTTCGTCACTGGGATAGACAAAGCTACCAGAACGACCGGTCAGAACAGATTTACCCAGAGAAAGGGCTTTTTCCGCTTCTAGTCTCGCCTTGCGCTTCCAATGCGCTTTTCGCATATCACGCTTCGACTTAGAGGTTTTCTTCTTTGGAACCGCCATGAGAGTTACTCAAATGATCATTACAAGACAAACTGTAATTATACCTTATTTGTAAACGACTTGCTCAAAATTCGTCTATTGATAAAAATCCCCGAGTGAGATCGGATTGAATCTAAAACTTTAAATAAATACTGATTAACTGACATTTGTATTAAAAATGAGTATCTTAGTGTAGAGGTATTTTTTAGAATACCTTCCCTGTCAACTTGGTTTTCTGAGCTAATTTATGATCGACCTTTGGGATATTCCTGCAATTGACCATCACGCCCACAATTTATTAACAGTAGAAGCCTCTCAAGAATTCCCCTATATTGCGGCTTTTACCGAAGGAAATGACCCCGATATTCTCAACGATCACGCCCGTCACAGTTTATTTTATCGGCGCAGTATTCGCGATATCGCTCAACTCTTAGACTGCGAACCCACCGAAACGGCTATTTTAAATTCCCGTCAAAATTTGGGTTTAGAAAAACTCACCCAACACTGTATAAAAGCCGCCAATTTAGAATCCTTATTCCTCGATGATGGATTTTTAAGCAACCAAACTTTACCCCAAAGTTGGCATCAACAATTTATTCCCACTCAAAAAATACTAAGATTAGAAGAATTAGCCGAAAATTTACTCGGTGAAACCTCCAAATTTGACACCTTTTTAGACCTGTTTTTAAAAGCCATCGATCCGCCTCCACCCGAAGTCATTGCTTTTAAAAGTATCGCCGCCTATCGTACAGGTTTAGATATTCAAATCACCCCGAAAGATTTTGCTCGCTCCCGGTTTATTTTACTCAAAAAAGCGGCGCAGAATGAATCATCTATTCGGTTGGTTGATAAACCCTTAATTGATTTTTTAATTACCGAAGCCTTAGAAGTCGCCGCCAAACATAAACTTCCCGTTCAATTTCATACCGGTTTTGGCGATCCGGACTTGGATTTATTTGTTGGAAATCCCGTGCTTTTGCGTCCTTTACTCGAAGAAAAACGTTGGCGGGATGCTCCCATTGTTTTGCTTCATGCGTCTTATCCTTACATCCGAGAAGCGGGATATCTCGCCTCAGTTTATCCCCAAGTTTACCTCGATTTTGGTTTGGCGGTTCCCTTTTTAAGCGTCATGGGAATGCGTTCAACTTTGCGACAATTACTCGAACTTTCTCCAACGACAAAGTTAATGTATTCTTCCGATGCTCATCATATTCCTGAACTCTATTATTTGGGTGCAAAATGGGGGCGAAAAATCTTAAAACAAGTTCTCGAACAAAGCATTCAAGACGGAGATTTAACCGTTAATGAAGCCGAAGATATCGCCCGAGGACTGTTATCGGAAAATGCGAGAAGATTGTATTTAAACTTTCAAGCTCAAAAGTTAGATTAAGTTGGATTATCATTAGAAACCGGATAAAGTTGTTCGAGTTTTTCCGGGGTTGCATCTTTGAACGGAATAACTTGTGTTGTTGCTAAAGGTAAGGTATAATCTTGATACTGCACAAAACTTAAATCCTCCAAACTCAGGGCAAGATTAACAGGCGAACGCATTTTGATAAGTTCCTGGAGTTTCTGCTGAACTTCCCGTAATTTTTCCGTTGAAACAGTGGAATTTAAAACCCCAACTCGCAGGTAACAATCATTATCAACAGCCTGGGGATTTCCGTGATATTTATGAAGTAAATTAAAATTCTCAGCGGAACGGCGTAAGTTATCAATATCCATAATAATTTTTTCCCCTTTCATCGGCCACCCCATCAACACTGCAATCTCATTTTGAAAGCAAAAAGAGCGATCGTAGGGATGTTTACTGCGACTGGTAAACCCATAGTCTACTTGAGGATGATAAGCGCCAAACTGAATATTCATCGGAAATTTATCGCAATTTTGCACGGAGTTAATAAAACCATCCAAATCAATCATTCTCGATTCTTCTCGGCTTTCTAAAAACCATTTACTCAAAATTCCCCGTTCAGTTTTTACCCCTTCACAACCCAAAAGCGTGGCGTGAATAGACTCCAATTTATAGCATTCAAAAACACCGGGAAGTTCAGCAGAAAGATGTTGCTGCAACTGTTGAATTAAGAGCGTAAATTCAAGAGATTTCTTTCCATAAAAAGCAACCAAACTCACATTCGGAAAATTCGGAATCAAGCCTTGAGAAATCATATCGTAGAATGCCAAGCGTGGTAACGTAACCCATCAAAAACACAATAAAAATGAATTCTAGAAACCAAGTTTTTAAAAAATATATTACTCCCATCAATATTACCAACAAAAAACGCCCCCCCGAAGGAGAGCGTTTTTTTAGGTTAAGCTTTTAATTAGCCGTTGATAACCGGAGCGGACTCAACAGAAGCCAAGTCTAAGGGGAAGTTGTGAGCGTTGCGCTCGTGCATTACTTCCATACCCAGGTTAGCGCGGTTGATGACGTCAGCCCAAGTGTTGATGACGCGACCGCTAGAATCGATTACGGATTGGTTGAAGTTGAATCCGTTCAGGTTGAATGCCATGGTGGATACACCTAAAGCAGTAAACCAGATTCCAACTACGGGCCATGCACCTAAGAAGAAGTGCAGTGCGCGAGAGTTGTTGAAGCTAGCGTATTGGAAGATCAAACGACCGAAGTAGCCGTGTGCTGCAACGATGTTGTAGGTTTCTTCTTCTTGACCGAACTTGTAACCGTAGTTTTGAGATTCGGTTTCGGTAGTTTCACGTACCAAGGAGGAAGTTACCAAAGAACCGTGCATTGCACTGAACAGTGCGCCACCGAATACACCTGCTACACCCAACATATGGAAGGGGTGCATCAAGATGTTGTGTTCAGCTTGGAATACCAACATGAAGTTGAAGGTTCCGCTGATTCCCAGGGGCATACCATCAGAGAAGCTTCCTTGTCCGATCGGGTAGATCAAGAATACTGCGGTTGCTGCTGCAACGGGTGCAGAGTATGCAACACAGATCCAAGGACGCATTCCTAAACGGTAGGATAATTCCCACTCACGACCCATGTAGCAGAATACACCGATCAGGAAGTGGAAGATTACCAACTGGTAAGGGCCACCGTTGTACAACCACTCATCTAAGGAAGCAGCTTCCCAGATGGGGTAGAAGTGCAGACCGATTGCGTTAGAAGAAGGTACAACAGCACCAGAGATGATGTTGTTTCCGTACATTAATGAACCCGCTACGGGTTCACGGATACCGTCGATGTCTACGGGGGGGGCTGCTACGAAGGCGATGATGTAGCAGATAGTTGCTGTTAACAGGGTCGGGATCATCAGTACACCGAACCAACCGATGTAAATCCGGTTGTTGGTGGATGTTACCCAGTTACAGAACTGATCCCACAGGTTGGCGCTTTCGCGTTGCTGTAAGGTAGTCGTCATGGTATGTATGATTGCTATGTATTTTTCAAGGTTCGGCGGCAGGCTTTTGTGCTTGCCGTTAATACTATAGTAATGGATTTTTGAGATTTGTAAAGGTGTTTAACGAAAGTTTTGTTTATGTAAAGTATAAGCTGAACTAATAAAACATCCGGAAAAGGGCGAGACTCTTGCCGTACAGAGGATCGAGAACTATCGATCATCACAAATGATCCGTTACAGCCAATCCAAGATATCCTGATGGCGGAACCCAAATCCTAAAACAGCAACTTAACGTTACTTTTATTTACAAACGTCACCGTGCAATGAGTGAAACCGCACTATCCCTATTTTGGCAACTGGTCGGATGGGTATTTGCCCTCAATGCTGAAGCTTTCCGAGTCGTCAGCACACTTCCCCAAGGCTTAACCGTCGCCCTGTTTATCGTTTTATTCGCCGGACTCTCCCAAGCGATCGCCCAAAGCATTATCCTATTTATCAACAAAGTTAAGCCCCTGCGGTTCGTTTTCAGCCTGCTGATCAACGCCCTACTATTTGTCGCGGGTTTTTTATTCCTGGTATTCAGCACTTGGTTAATCACCCTCTTACCCGCAACCGTCAACGTTAGCCTGATCACCCTGATCACCGTTTTCGGAATTAGCTACGCACCCCTAGTCTTCAGCTTCTTAGGTGCTTTACCCTATCTGGGTCTTCCCCTACTATCATTACTCTCCGTTTGGCATTTGTTAGCCCTTGTGGTTGGCTTTGATGCTGTTACTGAAATTGGACTCAATGGCGCCTTTACTTACGTTGTACTCGGATGGGTCATTTTACAGATATTACAGCAAACCGTCGGACGACCGATCGCCAACTTTAGTCGTTGGTTAAGCGATCGTGTAGCCGGAGTTGATTTATTAACTCGTCGTGAAGATATTATAGATCTGGTTCAAACTCGCGCCCAACAGTCTTCATCGGTTTGGCAGGAACAACTCAAAGAGCGAATTACAGAAATTCGACACCCCAACAATTTATCACAAACCACCTCACAAACCACCCCAACACAAAACAGACCAAACCGGGCTAAAATTCCCACAGCAACAGCAACCCGTTCCGAACCGTTAAAAAGAACAGAAAACCCCAAAACCACAATTAACAAAACCCTAAAAACCATACTCGGGCTATTAGGAATTGCCGTATTAACCTATATTATTATCGTCTTTTTGCAGCCGGTACGCGAATGGTGGTTTGGGTGGTATAGCAGCCTACCCAGCTTGTTTAGATTGATCTTTAACCTCTTTTGGATCGGTGTAGTTGCCATTATCGTAGCGGGATTACTTGCCCCTTTAGAAACCCTCGGTTGGTGGGCAGGTTGGTATGATGATGAAGTCAATACGATTGATAATGCGGGAAAACTTGCCGAACCTGTTGCCGATTTTAAAAACATTTCTCGCTACATTGTCTATTTAGATGGTATTGGGAAATCCAGCTTTGAATACTTACCCGATATCGAAGAATTTTTAAACACTTTAGCCCCGGCTTTACCCGATGATATGGCTATAATTCGGGGAATAATGCCCTATTCTGTGTTAAATAATCCCCTCGATCAAGACCGACCTTTAGCTTTTTTGTGGAAACTCGTTGAAAAATCCCGACTCGCCAATCCCGCCAGTTTGTTAGGATTATTAATTAACATCCGCAACGTTTTAATTGTCGGCGTTTCGGCGGATAAACGTTACGGCCCCCTCTACAATCAAGGCATTGCTCAAGTCGTTTATAATGGCTTAGTTAATAACGGCTATCCCCTCGATAGTAGCATTCCCATTACTTTAATTGGTTATAGCGGCGGCGGTCAAATGTCTTGCGCCTGTGCGCCTTTTTTAAAACGGGCGATCAGCGCACCCATCGATGTGATTTCCTTAGGCGGCGTTATTAGCGGAAACTGTAATATTCTCAAACTCGAACATCTTTATCACCTGGTCGGAGACGAAGATGGAGTCGAACAAATCGGGCCGATTATGTTTCCCGGACGCTGGAAAATCTTTCCTTTATCTTACTGGAACCGAGCCAAAAGACGGGGTAAAATCTCTATTTTTTCAATGGGTCCGGTCGGACATCAAGTTCCGGGCGGTATTCTCGATCCTAACTTAATTTTATCAGATGGTTCGAGCGCTCTCCAACAAACAATCGACTACATTAAAAAGATTTTACAAGGCAATTTACTGCCACAAATCGATTTAACAGCCGTTCAAGCCAGCAATTACGAACTCTACCGCCAAGCCGACTTTAACCGCCCGGAATATTATCCGATCAATCAAACCGTTAACCCCAATCTTTACAAACCCATTGGGACTTGGATGGGAAGATTAATCTTACCCAAATTAGAAGAACGTTCGCAAATTGGAGGGGTTTTATTTGAAGTTCATCACGCCGATGCTGAGTTTCAACATCTGGTCGGACAGGTGGTAAAATTGCGCTGGGCCGATCATCCCCAAGTCCAAAAACTGCTTAAAGCGGTTACTCAGGACGTTCATTTTAGCGCCGATGCCGAATATACCAGCAAATATGGCGGGTTGGTTCACCCGGTACGCCTAAACCACTGGCAATCTGTCGATCCGCTGGAATCTTTAGCCGGTTCTCATCCGGTTGATGATATGATTGTTATGCTCGATGGTGCCGTTCAAGTCGAAGAAGAACCCACAGCGACCTCCAACTATCCCGTCACGCTGCGAATTTATCAGACTCCGATCCAAATTACCGGGCGCTACTACGGTTTGATTCAATTTATTGAACCGATTGCTTATACTGACGAATTTCGAGTCATTCATTTTAACCCGAATTCCCGACAGTTTGACGGCCCAGAAGAACGGGTGCGTTTACCCGAAGTTATTTTAGCGCCCGCCTACAAAAGTTATCCTTCTACAACAAATAAAATAGAACAATCCCCTTTAAACGAAACCGGTTGGTACATCTACGGCGCCAAAGATGCCAACGGGCGGTTTGTAGTCCAGTCTCTCGCGCCCCGATCTCTGTTGCGTCTGCAACCGGATCGGGTAATATTTGGTAAGGCTGGCGATCGCTATATTCTCAAAGAGGCTTGGGATAATATTGTCGCGCAAAAAGGGCGCATTTCTTCGGTATTATGTTTAAATCGCGAAGATCGGTCTTCATCGGCGATTCAAAATGCGATCGCAGATTGGCAGGAAGGCGATCGGGCTTTGTTGCTTCACAGTTATGGCGGAATAGGCGGGAAAAACAAGGAACCAGCCGCCTCAAGCCCCATTTTCTTCGGACATTTTGCCTACGGGGTGGCGGAAGTTGTTCGCGATCCGTTAACTTCCGAATTGCGCTTTGAAATCAATTATCATCAAGTTTACACCCACAATACCGACGGATTAATTGCCGGAACGCTACACTGGTCGAGGTATGTTGGCGATCGCCAGTTTGGTTGGTTGGGAACCCGTCCAATTGGCGATATTTTAGTCAAACTGGATGCCTTTACCGGAGATTATAATTTTGATGGGGTACGGCGATCGCCACTGACGGAGATGTTATCGCAGTTGCAAGTAATGACCGCCCGCTATCGCATCGGAGACGGCACCGGAGGCACCTATGTCGGGCCTGCGAATAATTGTTCTCAAGACTCCAACCGGGCGTTATTTGCCAGCATTGAAAACATCAAAGCCGGTATAGAATCAAATCAAGATTGGTTAAAAAATTGGGCAAGTCGTCATCCTAAACAAGCCGAAGATTTTCAACAGTTGATCGAGTTGGGTATCGATCTCAAGCGAGAACTCCAACCGTTTGGTCAACCCCGTTCAGACTGGGAAAATCAGGAATATAATCTCGGTACCACTCTAGAAGATGAACCCCTGAGAAATTTGGCGATGGGACTCGGCAGTTGGCGAACTTTGCTTCCCCGCAAAGCCAGCGATACCGTTGTTAAAATTTTCCTCAGGTACAACGCTTGCGTGTGGGTGTTGCGAACCAATCAAATTGGCGGATATAACCCCAATATTGAACCCATTGCCCCGATAACGTTCTAACACTCACCAGTCACCAGTGTTGTATAGCGCTACGCCGACACGGTTAGGACATTAGTAAAAGCGAAAAGTTGAGGCAGTGCGGTGAGTCCAGTGCGGTCTTGCGGTCGGAACCCGCGCCACCTGCGGGCGCTAGGGAACGCCGACCAAGAGAGGGGTCACGCCTGGGTTGAGCAACTGGCGAACCCGGAGGGTCTTGGGGTCACGCCTGCGTGAAGCAACTGCGGTGGCGGTAAGTGCAGCGCGTTGCCGAGGTTCCCAGAGTTGTAGCGACTGCCGCACCCAAAGGGTGTCGGTTTCCGGAGTCCGTGTCGCCTGGGGTCTCCCCAGGCGTTTATACCGGACGTTCCCGCCAAACTTTTTAAGAAGCTGAAAGCCTACTGTAGTCTACTTCTGACTTCTGACTTCTGACAGAAGCGACTTGCGCGTAGCGCTATAAGAGCAGGTTCGACTTCAGAACTGGAGTTTAGACCAAAGTTTGAATAAAAATTCAATACACAAAACAGTTGGAATAGTTGATTTTACAATCAATAAAATCAATAGTCGCGCACCCCAGTTCCCATTCCCTATCTGTCAAGCTTTGAGTAGGCCATTTTTGACTGATTATACCTTCTAACAAAGATACCCTTAGGGGTTCTATTTGTTGTAAACTTGCTCAGGGAAAGCAGATAGTGTAATTGGGACTAGAGAAGCTGCCTGGGAAGTAGTTAGCTGCTCTGGTTCTGATGATAGATCATGCTTTTTCCGATCAACTCAAAACTTGTCCAACTACCTACCTTAAATATGCTTGTTAGAAAGAAAATTGATTGCTATCCTATCGCCACCATTTTGCTAGTTTTAGGGATTGATTTAGTCATTTTTCTGTTTAGCCCTTCTGTGTTGCTCCCGATCATTTGGATGCTCTTAAGCCTTAACATTAAGGGATGGATTTGTAGTTGGAACCATAATCACCAACACTACAAGTTCTTTAGTGTTAACTGGGCTAATCGTCTAATTGAACTCATCATGGGGTTGCACACGGGAATTGTTGGAGAAGCTTGGGTTTTACATCATACCCTTGGGCATCATCTTAACTATTTAGATCAATCTAGAGATGAATCTGCTTGGAAAACCCCCCAAGGTAGACTAATGTCACGTCTAGAATATACTTTTAAGGTTGGCTTTTTGGCTTATCCTACAGCATTAAAGGTAGGGGAAAAGCATCATCAATCTTGCAACAAGCTGATTCAAAATATGCTGCTAACCGCATTAATTTTAAGCTTACTTTCCTCAATCAATTGGATTAATACGTTGATTATATTTATTATTCCGATGGTCATCTTGTTATTTATGGTTGTTTATGTAACTTATGATCATCATGCTGGATTAGATCAGCAAGACCCATATAAAGCTACCTACAACATTACCGATCGCTGGTATAACTTTTTTACTTGTAATTTGGGCTACCACACTGCTCATCATCTTCAATGTGGCCGACACTGGAGTGAACTACCTCAGTTACATGAAGAAATCAAAGATAAAATCCCACCTCATTTATATCGAGAAGCAGGCTTTCCATTTAGCTTAATGACAAAAGTTGAGCAGAAATTAACACAGATTCTAACTGGAGCTTAGACTAAAGCTAACTCAGATTAAACACTTGCATCACCTCCTAGTTATACTATACATAAAATCTAAAAATCGTCTACGGCTTTTTAGCTCGCACGGGGAATAAATTCCCGCAGCGCACTAAACCCCCATAGTTAAAAACTAGGGACGCTGTGCGCGGTTTTGCTAGATCAGATTGTACTCACCGATGGGGATATGCTGCAAGTTCCAGAATTGCTTCCCGGTTGGGAATTACCCATTCAGGAGATTTGGGCGCCGGAGTTTGATTAAAAACAGCCATCGCGCTTTTGCTCTCAATGCACAACCAAGCTAGATTACATTACCCTATAGATTAAATCGATTAAGATGCGTCCCCACAGATTTTTTAAAAACATGGTGAAACAGCTTACCTCGCCCTATTCTGCGACTTGGACTAGCAACTTGGCCGACATTCCCAAATCTGAATGGGATGCTTTGGCAATGCCCTTAAAAACGCCCTTTTTTGAATGGGACTGGCTGCACAATATGGAATCTTCTGGAAGTGCAACCGGACGTGCGGGTTGGCTTCCCCATCATCTCACGGTTTGGCGCGATGGTCAACTGGTCGGAGCGGCGCCGTTGTATATTAAAGGTCACAGTCGGGGTGAATTTGTTTTCGATCATCAATGGGCGGATTTGGCCTATCAGCTTGGGGTAGAATATTATCCTAAAATGTTAGGAATGTCGCCGTTTACTCCGGCTGAAGGCTATCGATTTTTGATTGCACCGACGGAAGATGAAGAAGAATTGACGGCGTTTATGGTGCATGAAATTGACCGCTTTTGTATGAACAATAATATCTCGGGTTGCAATTTTCTTTATGTCGATCCGCAGTGGAAAGCGTTAATGGAACGGCACGGATTTATGGCTTGGTTGCATCACAGTTATATTTGGACGAATCAAGGCTTTAATTCTTTTGATGACTATTTGCAGGTTTTTAATGCCAATCAGCGCCGCAATATTAAACGGGAACGCAAGGCGATCGCCAAAGCCGGATTGCAAATGAAAACGTTAACGGGGGATGAAATTCCCAAGTCTTTCTTTAGTTTAATGTATCATTTTTATGCCGATACTTGCGATAAGTTTGGCTGGTGGGGAAGTAAATATTTAACCCGAAAGTTTTTTGAACAACTCCATCACGACTATCGCCATCGGGTGGTATTTGTGGCGGCTTATAGCGAACAGGACGAACGGGAACCGGTGGGAATGTCGTTTTGTTTAACGAAAGGCGATCGTTTGTACGGTCGCTATTGGGGAAGTTATCAAGAAATTGATTGTTTGCATTTTAATGCTTGTTATTATTCTCCGATAGAATGGGCGATTAATAATGGCATTCAAAGCTTCGATCCGGGTGCGGGCGGACGGCACAAAAAACGTCGGGGTTTTCCGGCGATGGATAATCACAGTTTACACCGATTTTATGATAACCGTCTGAGTAAGATTTTACAGTCTTATATCGGCAAAATTAACGCAATGGAACAGCAAGAAATTGATTACGTGAACGAAGATTTACCGTTCCGTCAGCAGGAGGAAAACAGTCAATAATTCCGGGGTTTACCGGCTTGTAGGGGCGGGTTCTAAATTCATCTATGTTTCTAATCAACAACTTCTATAAACCCGCCCTTAAAGGTTGATCTAGGTTATATGATATCCGGTTGATTAATGTTTGTTATGGTGGCGGGGCGGGTTTAATTCAATCTCAGAGTAGTCGTCAAGATATGGGCTGAACCCGCCCTTACTGAAAAAGATTCTCAAAACCCGGCGATCGCGAAAGTGACCGGGTTTTTAATCAACAGATCTATCATACCGGTTTGTAGGGGCGGGTTCTAAATTCATCTATGTTTGTAATAAACAACCTCTATAAACCCGGCCTTACTGAAAAAGATTCTCAAAACCCGGCGATCGCGAAAGTTACCGGGTTTTTAATCAACAGATCTATCATACCAAACCTGCGCTCAAGCGCAACAACAAACCGCCCGGTTACTGTTGACCCTCAGAAGGTGGAGGAGACAATAAAAACGGGTTGGGAGGGGGTGCATCCGAACCTTCCGGTAAAGCGGGAAGGAGGGGGTTTTCTCCTTCGGGTGAGAGGGGAGGAAGCAAATTTTCCGGGTTGGCTTCGTCGGTGGGAACTTCAGCGGAACTGGGTAAAGTAGCGAGGGCGACCCGTTCACCGCCAACCGCCCGTAACTTATCTAAAACTTGAACAACATCATTATATCGAGCATCCTTTGGGGCATATAATACCATTAATCCGCTCGGATTCCAACGTTTAAATCGCGTTAATGCCCGCTGTAATTGTTGATCGTTAACAACCTGCTGATCGATGTAAGTTCTTCCTTGAGGATCAATTCCAACAATCAGCATTTTTTGCATCTGAGTTTCCCCGGTGGTCGCCTTGGGTAAATCAACATTAATGGCTTGCTGACGGGTTAACTGAAGGGCTGCCAAAATAAAAAAGGTCAGAATACAAAAGACCACATCAATCAAGGGAAGTAGTTCGATCCGACCTTCATCGGGAGAAGATTCAAAGTTAAATTTCATAGGTCGCGAGTGGTTTGATTTGTAGAGAAGTGAAATAAAAATCAATCAAAAAAACGGCTTAGTTGCGGTTGTCGTCTCGTCTGTCATCCTCCTCAATATAGTCGGAAGGGTCGGAAGATTGAATTTCAGTGTCTCTCTGAATTTCAGTTTCTTTGTGATTCCAGGACTGTTCTTGTATCTCCTCAGATTTGTCTAAATCTATCGTAGAAACATGGTGGTTATTGTTAAAAGAACCGTCATCGATTTCGGCTTCATATTCCATTTGGGCTTCTTGATCTCGAATCACTTGTAACTGAGATTGTACCTGAGGCCAATCTTGGCGGTAAAGCAATTCTAACTCATTGCCGACTTTGCGAAACACCTTAATCTGACTAAAAGAAAGTGCCTGAAATAAACGATAAAACGTTAAACTAACAATCGCCACAATCAAACCGGTTGCGGTACTAATTAACGCTTCCCCAATTCCCAACGTTACATCAGAAGCCGAAGACGTTCCGATATCACCCAAGCGAATAGAACCGAGAGAATTAATCAAACCCAAAACGGTACCCAACAAGCCTAACATGGGAGCGAGGGCAATGACCGCCTCTAAAATTTTATCGCCCCGTCGCATGGTGGCTAGTTCATCATCGGCGGCCGATTCTAACGCCAGTCGAAACAATTCCGGGTCGGGATTATTAAACCGTAGCGGTGCATACAGAAATCGACCGACGGGTCTGTTAACCGCCTGACGGGTGGCTTGATAAGCAACGCCCCACTGTCCCCGACGGGCGGCGTCCACGACTCGGTTAACAATTTGCTGTTCGCGAGTCAGAGTAGTTGCCCAAAACCACAACCGTTCAATAATGGTACTAACGGACAAAATTGATAATACAGCCAACGGCCACATCGCGGGGCCACCTTTGGCAAAGATTTCTTGAATATCCATAGATTAACACTCCTCTACAACAGGCTTAACCCCAAGTTTGAACTTCGTAACCGCAAACCAGATCGGACCAAAGCACTCTCAATTTTAATCGCTTGCCCGGGATTGACAAGTCTAAATCGGCGATGTGGAAATTTTCCAACAGTTCTAGAAAGGCTACCATGAGATGAATCCGGCAAAATTAGAAATCTTACGCTAAACTTTAACAGCATATCAGTTCATTATTTATAACTACACTTACTATCTTGACTGGTATAAATCCCGATGGGTTCTATGATCTAACCCCCAACCCGGATATTTTTCAGATCGGGGCAAATTTGCTGACGAACCTGGCGTTGGGGTTGCGGGGTTTACAAGGCGATGACCGAATTATCGGATCGGAAGTTGGAGAAATCATTAATGGCAATCAAAATAACGATACAGTAGTTGGTAATCAAGGCAATGATACCTTATTTGGCGGAAAGGATTCTGATGTCTTAAGTGGAGAGGACGGAGAAGATCAACTCTTTGGAAATTTGGGAGACGATCAACTCTTGGGGAACTCGGGGAACGATACCCTGTGGGGCGGAAAACAAAACGATATCTTGACGGGAGACGAAGGAAACGACTGGTTAAGCGGTGATTTCGGTCAGGATACTTTAAGCGGGGGCGAGGGAGAGGATATTTTTGTTTTGGGTCAAGATTTGAGTCTGACTAATACTACCACTTCTGATTTTATCGAAGATTTTGAGATCGGTTTGGATCGAATTGCACTAACAGATAGTTTAACGGTTGAGAATTTGAGGTTAGAGACGGTTATGATCGGAGAAATTGTCGCGACATTAATTGCAGTTGAAACGACGGGGGAAGTATTAGCAACGGTTTCGGGTGTTTCGCCCTCCCAATTGAATAACGAACAGTTTATTGTATTAGCAGATAACAATTCTATCACGACCGAAACCCTCAATCCCGCACCGATTGAAATTATCCCCGAAGAATTACCCCAACCCTACGCCACCGAAAGCGCCAGCAATTCCCCCCAGGTGGTTCCCATTCCCGAAAATCCCGTTTTAAAGGTTCCGGCCGGCTTCACGGTTAACGTGTTTGCGGAAAATTTGAACGACCCCCGCTGGTTGGCGCTAACCCCGGATGGGGATGTGTTGGTTACGGAAACGCCAGATAACCGCATTCGTCTGCTGCGGGATGAAGATGGCGACGGCGATGCGGATGTTTCTAAAACGTTCGCCGGACCCGAAAACGGGTTAAATTTACCTTTTGGGATGACATTTAGCGAGGATGCTTTTTTTGTGGGAAATACCGGGGAAGTGTTGAAGTTTCCCTATAGCGGTCAAGACCAACTGCAAGGCACCGGAGAAAAAATCGCCGATTTACCCGGTCAGGGCTACAACCAACACTGGACGCGGAATGTGGTGATTTCTCCCGACGGACAACAGCTTTATGTTTCGGTGGGTTCGGCGACGAATGTTAGCCCCGAACCTTTACCTCGGGCGTCGGTTCAAACGATGAATTTAGATGGTTCCAATCAACAAACTTTTGCTTGGGGTTTGCGAAACCCGGTTGGGTTAGATTTCCACCCAGTTACGGGTCAACTTTTTGCCACTGTTAATGAGCGGGATGGACTGGGCGATAATTTGGTTCCCGACTATTTAGCGGCGTTAGATTTTGGCGAATTTTACGGTTGGCCTTACGCTTATATTACCCCGAATAATATTGACCCCCGCCGCCAGGGAGAAAATCCTGATTTAGCCGCAAAAACCACAACGCCCGAGGTCTTATTTCAGTCTCATTCTGCGGCGTTGGGGTTGCAATTTTATGATGGGGAAACGTTCCCCGAAAAATATCAAAATGGTGCGTTTGTGGCGTTTCGCGGAAGTTGGAACCGTAACCCCGGAACGGGTTATAAGTTGGTGTTTGTTCCGTTTGATGAAAACGGACAACCGACGGGAGAATACGAAGATTTTCTCACCGGTTTTTTGATCGATCCTTCTGTTCCAAAAACCTGGGGGCGTCCGGTGAGTGTGTTGACAATGCCGGATGCTAGTTTGCTGTTTACCGAAGAAGCCAACGATCGCATTTATCGGGTTCAATATCAAAATTAGGAAGGCGGTAAAATTAAAGTTGGCGATCAGGTTTTGGGAATAGAAAAAGATTTCCGAAGCGGGCGGGGAGAATTTGTGTTATAAAAAGTTTGTAGTTGTTGCTCTAGCCCCATTGAATTTTTACGCTAAAGCGCGACTACGAACCCGGGGTTAAACGGAGGGTCGATTGGCAGTATTTATGTCTACAGAAACTCAAAACTTAAACCAAAAAGCCGTTATTGTTGGTGGGGGGCCTGCGGGTTTTGCGACGGCGTTAATGTTGGCAAAGCGGGGTTGGTCGGAAATTACCGTATTAGAAAAACGTCCCTCGGCTGATTTCTACGAACCGGATAAATCCTTTAACTATTTAATCGATGGTCGGGGTCAAAAATTTACGGATTTATTGGGTTTTACCGAAAAGTTATCAAAAATTGGTGTTCCGAACACCGAATTTTACTTAACAGAAATCAAAGCCGATGGAACTTGTAAAACCTCAAAACTACCCGTAGTGGACCCCAACCGAAAAACCGCTTATTGGTTGCCGCGACGAGCATTTTTGCGGTTGCTTTATCAAGAAATAGAGGAAAATTGGCAAGATTCTATCCGAGTTTTATTCAATACAAAGTGCGTCAAAATTGATCCGGCAGTTGAAGAAAACTTGGGGGAATCAAAACTCACCGTTCTTGCCGAAGAAATTAATACCGAAAACGCTGTCAAATTGGAAACCGATCTCTTGGTTGGCTGCGATGGAATTAACTCTGTGGTTCGGGAAACTTTAGATCGCTGGGATAACTCGGGAACCGATCAATTTAAAATGCAGTTATTTCCCTCTCAAAGTTCCGGTTTGAAATACAAAGTTTTGACCCTGCCGCCAAACTTTCCCCTCGATAATAATAAGTCCGAACGGGCAGTTTGTACAATGGCTTATGCGATTCGTTCGGCCTCTACGGATTCTCAGGGTGGCTTATCTCTGGGTATTTTACCTTTTGCCGACCCCGACGAACCCAGAACCGCAAATATTATCAGACAACCGGATAATCAAATTTGGAAAATACAAGACGGCGAACAGTTGTCTAAATTCCTAGAAACCGCTTTCCCCCAGTTGCCAATCCCTGAAATTGTATCGCCCGAAGAAAGCGAACGTTTTGCCAAAAGTGAAGGCGGATTTTTTCCCGTCCCTCAATATTTTTCTGGGTTGCACTGGTTAGTATCGGCTAAAAATTATTCAAGCGGCGCGGTATTATTGGGAGATGCCGTTCACTGTTTTCCCCCGGATATTGGACAGGGGGTTAATTCGGCATTGGAGGATGTTTGTATTCTCAATCAAGCCCTATCTCAAACTAACGATATCATCTCCGATGCTTTGCGGTTATATCAGTCTTGGCGTTCTCCCGATTTGAAACCTTTAATCCGTCTGGCTCAAACGGCTTTCCCCTGGCAATACAATCAAGATATCCTCCGGAAACGACTGTGGATGATTAACTTTTTGATCCGGTTATTGTTGAGCCGAGTCTTACCTTTTATTTTCAGTCCTCCCGCTTTTATTTTAATACAAAATCATCAACTCAGTTATCGCGAAATCTGGAATAAAGCGGAAAAAACCACCAAAATTCTTTATCTATTGCTTGGGTTGATATTGGTCGGGAGTTTATTGACTTTATCTTTCGGCTATATTATAACTTTGGCTAATAAATAACTGGGTTTACGTTCTAAAGTTTCTATCAATACCCCCAAATTTACAAAACTTAACCCAAGAATAATTCTCAATAAGCAACGTGCTTGCGTTGTTTCAGCCTTTATGGTATTCTAATCTGTGAAAATAATAGAGGATTGGTGTGACCAATAAGGGATTTTTCTCGGATCTAACGCCTCAAACCCCGATTATTCCGTTACTTTATTCCGTCGCACCCCCCAAATTAACACCCCCATCTCAACCGACGACGCACCAATTTTTACCCCTCTCTTTTGAGTACCCTTGACAAAAATCTAGAAATGTGCGTTATCAATTTTGAGATAGAATCAAGTTTAATAAAACATCGCAGTCTCATTTGAGAATTTCCAGAATATTTTGTCTGAAGTTTCGGGAATTCTCGATTCTGACGGTGTAGGGCTTTTTAGCCAATTTGGGTATTTCTCTATTCATTCTAACCTTTAGGGGTGCAAAAGGCTAGCACCCGAAATAAATATATTTCGCGGAATTGAAATCCGGTGTAAATTTACCCGTTTACAACATTAATCGAGGGGAACCAATGAACTCTTTTGCAACAGTAATGAATTTGCTGCGGGAAAGACAGCAATTCTTGGAAGATATTCGTCTGGGCGTTAAACTGAAGCCAAAACTTGTAAATTTATTCATCTCAAGCTCGGTTTTTTTTGGAATTTACGGTTTGATTATTGGTTCGTCGAGTAGCTTTTTACAGGCTGTGTTTTCGGGGATTAAACTTCCCGCCCTTTACTTGTTAACGCTAATCATCTGTTTTCCGACATTATATTTTTTCAACGTGATGTTTGGGTCAAAACAAAGCTTTGAGCAGTATTTAACCCTGTTACTGGCAGCGATGGCTGAAATTAGCGTTTTACTTTTGGGGTTTGCACCGGTGACGTTCTTTTTTATGTTGAGTACCCAAGACTATCAGTTTTTTAAAATTCTGAACGTGGGAATATTTGCCCTGACGGGATTTTTAGGGGTTAAATTCTTCTACGACGGGATGCAGTTTATGTGTGAAAAAGACGAAGAAGGTCAAAAACTGCGTTTAAGTATTTTGCGGTTTTGGTTAATTTTATATGCTTTTGTGGGTAGCCAACTCGGATGGACGTTAAGACCCTTTTTCGGGGCGCCCGGAGAACCTTTTCAACTGTTTCGAGAACAAGACAGTAATTTCTACCTGAACGTTATAGAATCCCTGAATCAACTTTTTCAGTAAGCATGAATTATGACTTGAGTCTTTTAAAATTTTCAGAAGAAGAACTCGATGAGTTAACGGGTTTATCTCGGGAGAGTTTGATCGGAAGTCTCTGTCAAAACCGGGGAGTTCGACAGGCAATTTTAGGGAAAATCTGGAGCGATCGCCAAAAACTCTTTTCTTTTATTTCTGGCGAATTGGTCGCCCTATTTCTCAGTTTGGTGATCGCTTTTCCCGTAATGTTGCTTATCCTAGATCGAAGAACAGTTGCAAGTTCCGATCTGCAAGTCACCATCCAGTTTTTACTCAAAGCCGTTGGCTTATCTGTGGCGATCACTTTGGGGGTTAACTTTGGCGTTTGGTTGCAGTTAAAACCCTTGCGAAATATGTTGTCTTTATTGGATGAAGCGGAGAAATACAACGATACCGTTAAAGCGGTTGAAATTTTAGATCGCTTAAGCAGAAGCGGAACCCTAGAAGACAAACTGGTGAACCGAGAAGAAGTCATTCAAGCGTTAACAATTACCCGAGATAGTTTAGTTAGCGCCTTTCAAACTGAACGAATCCTTCGCGAACATCAAGATTTTATTGATCGCCGCTACGAATTGTTCGCTCAGTTGGAAAACAACTTAACCGCTTTAATGACTTTGAACGTCACCAACCAAGCCAACGAATACGGAGAGTTACTCAATGAAGCCTTACAAATTGGGATGAGCGTTCATCGAGAACTCCAAAAATTCAAGCGAAACTAAATCTAGAGATTAAAAAAAACCCGGTTTCTGTTATCAACCGGGTTTTTGAGATTTAAGTAAGACTATTAAATTAGCTCTTGCGATTAATCATTTTCTTTCCGAAGACGACGCTACCCAAAGCCAACAAGCCAACCAAAGTACCGGGTTCGGGAACTTCTTGAGAATCAGGAGTATCGGTGAATTGTTTGGAAGCAACAAACAGAGAGGCGTGAGATAAACCTTTTCCATTACCGTTATTTTGGTTAACTGCAACCCCTAAAGTATCGAAGAAACCACCTGTAATCGCACTATCAAGATTCTCGAAATAATAAGCACTCCAAGAAGTAGAAGATTTCAAGCTAAGAATAAACGGGCCTTCAATTGCAGTGTTTAGACTCCAGTTTCCAGAGCTAGTTTCAGGCGCACTGATCCCAAATTCGCCGCCACCTCCGTCAGACTTTCCAGATAATTCCCAATCCCAAGAACCGATTTCGCTTCCAAACAAAGTACCATCTTTGAGCAGGGTTAATAAGGGATCTCCGTTACCGGTATCATTTCCTTCATAAGTACCCGCACATTTGGTAGCGCCATAACTATTACCGAGTGCGTCTGTAGCGGTAACAGTACCCGCTTCACAACTCAAACTTCCTAAAGCTTGCTCTACAATTTCATCGGTTGCCAGAACGTTATTATTATTAGATTGGTTTGAGTTGTTACCGTTACCATTACCGTTACCGTTACCATTACCATTACCATTACCGCCAGCTTGTGCGGGTGCGGCGATTGTTCCGAGAGCAACTATAGTGGCGAGTAATCCAGAACCTAATAATTTGTAAGACATAGTTTTTATCTCCGTTTAACTGTCAATTGTTGACTTGAACTCTTGAAAGTAGACTTGGTTTAACCCACAGGGGTTGAGAGCCTTTTTTCCTTGCTTGTTAACTATACTACTCGAGTTTTCTAGTAATTGTCTAGTTTTTTTTGATGTTTTCACCCTGTCTTTACACAGACTTTATAGGAGGTTTAAAAATTATCAAATTCTCAGTAAAATCAAACATACAGGCATTTTACATAAATTTTTTTTTATGATAAAAACCCCTAATTTAAAAACAAACATAAGATTAAATCTCTCCAAAACAGGTAATTTCACGGTTGGCTTAAAGTATAATTCTTTACAAGTGTACTTAAGTACAACCGTGCAAGCCGAAAGTAGAGATGAACAATAGCATCTGTCCATCCCCAAAATTTTCGGAGTCAATTTTGAAAAAATAAGTAGATTTGCTCTATCTTTCAAACAAGTTCAAGGGGTTTTTTGATAAACCGACCCCTAAGCCTGAGTCCGGGGGGCTAAAAGTCGGGACTGTGTTCCGTATCCCAACATTGTCCGTGCAACCAAATTCTTCCCGTTTTTTCGCAGTCGGCTTGATTTGTTAGCCAAGGAATGGATGTCGGCGCCACCGTAGCCGCAGGCGAACCCCATTTTAAAAGAAGGTAGATAGACATGATAATCGTAAAGGCGAAGCTTCCCAAGGTAATCGTCAGGACGAAAATATTTAAAGGAGTCCACAGGCGATGTTTCTGGCGTTCAAGTTGGTTGCGTTGAGTAGAACGACGTTCCCGACCGGCCAACAGAACCAAATACAACTTTAAACCGGGAATGGGAACGCTCAGACGCAGGTTTACCGGATGATTATGTTGCCAGGGTTGAACCGTTCGGGCCGTTACCAACGCTTGAGTAATTGCCATCACTTGTTCTTCGTTTAAATTAGAATTGATAAGCGCCTGGGTAATTACAGCCGCCTGTTCTGGAGTCAGAACGGTAGAAACTTCCTGAGATAATCTCAGAACTTTTCTTTTATATTGATATTCTTCTTGAGATGGCGAGGGTTCCATTTCGGTTACATTTGAAAGGCTACAAGATCTGTCTTACTCAAAAATTGGGTCATTCAAAAAAAACTTAAGATTTTACTTGTCGGGTTTGGACTGGGGTTGACTCATCTTTTCTAATGAACTTTGCAACTGTTGAGTCAAATTTTCCACCGCCTGACGCCGATTTGTTTTATAATCTGACCATCGTTGAGAAACAGAAATCGGTTCACCAACGGTTATTTCTACTCGTTGTTTTCCGAGGTAGGGAGTACGGTTGGGGTTTCCGCCTTTGAGTCGCATAATCATCGTCCAAATGATAATTGTAATTTGTGCAAAACGGTCAAAAGTCGGATTTTCCTGAACGTATTTTCCACTAACAGCCACAAAACTTTCAACTAATCTCATATGCCACATTCGCAGACTCGCTTCTTCGGCGATGCGGTTGGCTAATCCGCGTTCAACCGGTGACAAGCTTTCTGCATCTTTGATATCTTCTCGATAAATATAATCCCATCCGGTTTGTTCGAGGCGCCGACACCGTTCTGTTAAACTACCTTTGGGTTGAATGGCAAAGTAACTTTCTGCAACTTGTAAGGCAATATCTAACAGTCTTTGTAAGCGGATGGGCAATTCTTCGTTTGTGTTTTTGGGAATGGGTTGATGATAATATTGACGGTAGAAATTTTCCATCAAATCTAACAGGTAATTTCCCAAGTTAACCAGGCGCGGATACAAGGCGCTCGGAGTCGGTTGAGAATTATTATTTGTCAAACCGCAATCGGTTTCTATTTGACCTAAGACTTGGGCGAGGGCTTGCCAATTTTCTTGTAAATAATGATATTGAATTCCCAAAGGAACAATAAACACGTCTTCGCAACGTTGGGCTTTTTCTAAGTCTTCGACACACCAAAATCCCAGTTGAGCAATTCCCGGTTCTAATGGACTGACTTGGTAATTTAAACCGTTGGTTGCGCCTTCGGGTGCAGCCGCCATTGGAAAGCGACCATTTGCAAATAAATTTCTAGCCGATTTTAATCCTTTACGGTCAAGTTTTCCCCTTAATATTGATGTGCCGCCCAATTTGGGAAATAACCAGGTCACATAATTTCCCGCCCATAATGGAATGCCTCTATCGTACATAAAATGAGCGTGAACGGGAGATTTTAAGGTAATATTTTGTTTTCTGGCTTGTCCGGGAACTTTTCGCCAAATCAGTTGAGAAATGGGTAAGGGATCGTCGGGGTTGGGATGGCGAAAGGCTAACAAAAATCGAATTTTTTCTTGTTGAAATTTTTGATAAAGTTCAACTAATTGTTCGACGTTTTCGGCGTCTATTTGGGTGATGGGTGTTTTTAAACGAATCCACCAGGGAACAATCCATTGGGTGAATTTTAATACTCCCGGTTGAAAGTCTGGGGGAAGAAATTGTAAGGGCGGTTGTACGTTGGTCATTAAATTGGGCATTTTTCGAGTTATCCGATTATTTTAGATTAAATTGACAAAAGAATTAGTAGGGGCAGGTTTAGACAGTTATCATTTTACAGTTTACAGTTATCATTTTACAGTTTACAGTTATCATTTTACCTGACACCGACCTTGACACCTATTGACTGTTGATTGTTGACTGTTCACTGTTCACTGTAAAAAACCCGCCCCTACAGAATAATTATTAATTAATGGAACATAATATTATTTCCCAATACAAAATCGACTGAATATTCTATCCAAAACCGATTCTGTAACTTCTTCTCCGGTGACTTCTCCTAAGGCTTGAATGGCTTCTCTCAGGTCAATTGTCCAAAAGTCTAAGGGGAGTTGATTTTCTATGGTTATTTTCATTTGGTCTAAGGCTGTTTTTGCTCGGGTAATCGCGGCCGCTTGACGTTGGTTGATGGCAATGTCTAAATTTCCCGCTTGCAGATTTCCGGCGTTAATTGCGGTTAATATCGCGGTTTCTAATTCGGGAATTCCTTGATTTAATGCTGCTGCCGTTTTCACGGTTAACAGATTTTTTCGGTTGAGTTTTGCTAAAATATTCTCTATTTTTGAGTCTAACTCATTGTCGGGTACTCGGTCAATTTTGTTTAAAATTAAGATAAACGGACGATGTTTTATCTGCTGATAAATTTCTCCGTCGCTTTCAGTCCATCCCGCTTCTGCATCGATTGTTAATAACACTAAATCTGCTAATTTTGCCGCACTTTGCGATCGCTCTATCCCGATTTTTTCGACCCGATCTTCTGAGTTGCGAATTCCGGCGGTATCTAATACTTGTACTGGAATTCCTCCCACAACTAATTGCGATTCTACTACATCCCGAGTCGTCCCCGGAAGGTCTGTTACAATCGCGCGATCGCTTTGACTCCACGCATTTAATAAACTTGATTTTCCCACATTTGGACGCCCCACAATTGCCACTTTCAATCCACTTCTTAACCGCTCACCTTTTTCGGCAGTTTCTATTAGTATTGACAATTCGGCAGAAATCTGGTTTACTTGTGATACAATCTCGGGAACGTTTAGTGGCGGTAGGTCTTCCTCGAAGTCGATCCGGGCTTCAATTTCGGCCAAAACGTCCAAACAGGTAGCCCTAAGTTGGCGGATGGGCGTGGCGAGTTTTCCCTGTAATCCGGCTAGGGCAACTTCAGCGGCCGCTTGAGATTGAGAACCGACCAACTCCGCAATACTTTCGGCTTGGGTTAAGTCAATTCGTCCGTTGAGAAAAGCCCGTAGCGTAAATTCTCCCGGTTGAGCCAGTCTCGCTCCGGCTTCCAAGCACAGTTGTAGCACCTGCTGAACCGCAATCATTCCCCCGTGACAGTGAAACTCAACCACATCTTCGCGGGTGTAAGAACGGGGAGCAAGCATCAGCAACAGCAACGCTTCATCGACCATCTGGTGAGTCTGAGGATGGCGAATATAGCCGTAAAGGATGCGATGGCTTTCCCAGGGTTGACGTCCGGGTGCCTCAAACAGCAATTTGGCGATCGCGATCGCTTGAGAACCAGAAAGACGCACGATACCGATGCTCCCCTGTTGGGGAACAATTGCGGTTGCGATCGCCGCTATAGTTTCACCGCCCGATCCGGTTTCAAACATGAGTAGGCATTGAACAAAGTCGGTTCTTTTATTGTACCTGTCTCTATCAAATGAAGGATCAAATAATCACAACAGTTTCCGTCTAAAGATCGATGGAATTCCCCCGGTTGAATTGATAGATTAGTAACTGTGAATAACCAGCGTACCGGATGAGGGTTTTGCTGTTGTGACTCATTGCTTTTCACCGAAGGAGAGCGAACTGACAGGTGAAAAGACGGTACAAGGAATAACAATTGGCTAATCCGTTGAGAAGTTTTTATCGCTTCCTTCTCTTTACCACTCCAAGGCGAGGCGCAATCCTCGATCAGAACGGCCCGAGGTAGTGAACGGAATTAGTTCTTCCCTTTTACGTTACTTAAGTGTAACCGATTATCATACCGGATGAGGGTTTTGCTGTTGTGACTCATTGCTTTTCACCGAAGGAGAGCGAACTGACAGGTGAAAAGACGGTACAAGGAATAATAACTAGATAATCCGTTGAGAAGTTTTTATCGCTTCCTTCTCTTTACCACTGCCAAGGCGAGGCGCAATCCTCGATCAGAACGGCCCGAGGTGGTGAACGGAATTAGTTATTTCCCCTTTATTGTCTGTTTCTCTTGGAGCTTGAGCCGAGAGAAAAGGCAATCTTTTTATTTAAAGTAGCAGAAAATCTTGGGTTTTGCAACCTCTAATTTGAAGAAACGGAAAATTTAGGCAAATTGGCTTTAATCGCCTGCCATTCGTGATTTAATAAAGGCTGAGTCTGCAAGTCTATATTAAAACATTCAGAGGCGGCTGTAACCAAAGCGTTAATCACAAGATTTTTCACATCCGACGAGTCAGAATTCACAGAATTAAACCGTTGAACAATAGAAGGTACAGAGTTAACTCCAAACACCTGCTGATAGAGTTCGCCATCGGGATTTAAACGCATAGAACCGTGTTGTAAAATAGCGTTATCCCGTCGCAGTTGAGCGCTACCAATTAACTTGGAACCGTCAGATAAAATTAAATCGGCACCTGTAGCCGTTTCAAAACAATTGGGGTTGTGAATGTAGCCCCGCCCTGCCGAGCCGTAAACGAGTTCAAACCCCAGTTGACCCCACCCCTCAATCAGAAATTTACAGAGGGTTTGATAAGCTTCCAAACGGCGTTGAGGGAGTCCTGAAGTCACGACCGCATAAGTTAAATCCCCCTGATGAAGCACCGCCCTTCCCCCGCTCGGACGGCGGACTAATTCTATCGGTTGTCCTTGCCAAGTTAAATGTTGCCAAAATTCCGGCCAAGAACGTTGATGATAACCGAGAGAAATTGTTGCGGGTTTCCAAGTATAAAACCGCAAAGTCGGGGGATGTTTACCCTGAGAATGTTGTTCAAGTAACCAAGCATCAATCGCCATTTGAAGCCCTCCTGAAGCTTCTAAAAATGGGATTAAACGCCAAACCGAAGGGTTACTAAACATAGTGATCAGTTATCAGTTATCAGTTATCAGTAACGGGGAAAAACCCTGTTTCTTGAACAATAAATATCGTTGATTGAAAGAAGTTGTAGGAGAAACCGGGTTTTTTACTCTCTACTATTTTGCACTGCATGATAAAAATCGGTTTGCTGGTGTTAGGTGTTAGGTGTCAGGTGTCAGGTGTCGGGGCGGGTTTATAGAAGTTATTTCTGGGAGGACATATATTTTGGCGGAACCCGCCCCTACGTTGATTGTTGCCTATTTGCCTCTTGCCTCTTGCCTATGACCTCTTGCCTTTTTACTGTCCAAATTCGGCTTGTAAATCGTCGTCATTGTTATCGGCAATAGTAGCAACAACGGTAATAATCCGAGAAATTTCTGCGGGAGTAATTCCGGCGAGGGTGCGATTAGAAAGAACAATCACTTGATTATTATTAATAGCAAAATGAGATTCGTAGGTCGATAACCAATTCATCTCCAACAATTGTCGCATCAATGCTTCTTCATTTTTAGCGGGAAGTTGCAAAACCGGCGACCAAACCGTTAGCGTATCGTCTTCGGTATCCCCAGTTAATTGTACAAAAACTTCGGCGCTGCCGTATTGAAACTTCCACAAATGACCCGCATCACTTTGACCGACCAAAACTTTCTGCTCATTTGCCAAACCCGCAATCACCGTTTCAATTTCTTCAGTGTAGGTGATAGTCGTTGTCTCTAATTCTAAATCTTCGGAGATAGCTTCCAGATTTTGGGGAGTTGTACTGCTCATCGCAAGTTCCTCTGATGAAAAGATTGAGTGTCTGCACCCATAATATCCTGTCTGGTGGAGACATTCCCCGAGAAAATCTCGGGAAACATCTCTAAAATGAGTTTTGATTATGCTTCAACGGGTTTGTGAGCAACCCAGTATTTGCTAACAAAATGATTTTGAGTGGTAATATTCTCAAACCCCGCCTTTTCTAAACGTTCAACCAGATTATCGGTTGCATAGTGACGGTAGTAGGGTTCGTGGAACATGACGGGGAAATTGTCCATCATGGTTTTCATACTCGGAAAATCATCAGCTTGCATCGAGTCACAAATGACGAAAACTCCGCCCGGTTTAATGACTCGAAAACATTCATCAATCACCCGCTGACGGGCATCTGGGGGCAGTTCGTGAAACAAAAACACCGAAGTAATGCCATGAAAATAGTTATCTACATAGGGCATTTCTTCCGCATTTCCCCGAACAAATTGGGGTAACTCGCCGGGAATTTCCGATAGCCATTGATTGGCTTTGCGTAAATAGGCGGGTGAGAGGTCAATTCCGTACAAAGAAGCTTTGGGAAGACTCGCACGAATATATTTTAAAGTGCGACCGGTTCCACAAGCAACATCCAAAATCCGAATCTGTTGAGGAATAACAGTATTAAACGCCGTTTGTACACCTTGCTTTAGAGGTGGCAATACCCGTCGCCGCATGGCATCAGCAGCCCCGTTAAACAGAATATCCACCTGAATATCGTACAGGTTGGCCGACATATCGCTGAGATAACCATCGGTTTGATGATGGAAATTTTGCAAGTAATATTTGGGATAGCCTTCTGTATCGATATCGGGTGCAAATTCGTGATAGCGCTTTTGGTTGGCCCGCTGTTGAATGGTAAACAGGTCAAACCAAACTGTGGGATAGTAGGTCAAGAAATCTTCCCATTCGTTCTCAAACAGGACAGATTCGGGATAAACGCCCCGTTGAGCATCCTGCCAATCGGTTTCGATGATTTTATCAAGCCAACCTTGCAGGGTAGCCAGATTTTCCGGACTGAGGGATTGGGGTTTGCGTTCGGGTGTGGGAGGGCTAACCCAGTTTAACAGTTGGGTGCTGAGGGTTTTGTGAGCGACACCAAAATAAATTTTGCTTTTCTGAAAAGCCTCGTAGGTGAGTTTTGTAAGCGTATCAGTCATGGACAATTGATGAATAAATAGAATGAATTGCCAGATTACTTTGTAAATTATTGTAAATTTTTTCAGAAATTGCCAACGGTCTTTGGAGAGAATTTTCGACAAAAAAGCCACCCTGAGTAGGTGGCTGGTCCAATCTCAAGATTCAATTTGTCTAAAGCTTAGACATCGTAGTACAGGGCGAACTCGTAGGGGTGAGGACGTAACCGCATCGGGTTGACCTCGTTATCGAGTTTGTAAGAAATCCAGTTGGCGATGAAATCTTCGGTGAAAACGCCGGATTCGGTTAAGAAAGCGTGGTCGTTTTCTAAAGCTTCCAGGGCCAGTTCCAGAGAACCCGGAGTCGAAGGAATCTTGCGTAACTCCTCGGGAGACAAGTCATAGATGTCTACATCGAGGGGTTCGCCCGGGTCAATTTTGTTTTTGATTCCATCTATCCCGGCACACAGCATCGCCGCAAACGCTAAGTAGGGGTTGGCTGTAGCATCAGGACAACGGAATTCTAGCCGCTTGGCTTTGGGATTGGTCCCCGAGAGAGGAATCCGAACCGAAGCCGAACGATTACCTTGAGAATAGGCCAAGTTTACGGGCGCTTCAAACCCGGGAACCAAGCGCTTGTAGGAGTTGGTTGTCGGGTTGGTTAAGGCCAGTAACGCCGGGGCGTGGCGTAAAATACCGCCGATATAATGCAAGCCCATTTCGCTGAAACCGGCGTATTTATCGCCCGCAAACAAAGGCTGACCGTCTTTCCAGATGGACTGGTGACAGTGCATCCCCGAACCGTTGTCATTAAAGATGGGCTTGGGCATAAACGTTACAGTTTTGCCATATTTTTTAGCAACATTCTTAATGACATATTTATAAATCATCAAGTTATCGGCCGCTTCAATTAGAGTTCCGAAGCGGAAACCCAACTCATTCTGACCCCCAGTGGCCACCTCGTGGTGATGCTTTTCAATGGGAACCCCACAGTCGGCCATCGTCAGCAGCATTTCTGTCCGCATATCCTGCATGGTGTCGGTGGGAGAAACGGGGAAATAGCCTTCTTTGTAACGGGGCTTGTATCCCAAGTTACCGCCAGGTTCTTCCCGTCCCGAATTCCAGCGACCTTCGATAGAATCTACATAGTAGTAGCCACAGCTTTGGGTTTGATCGAAGCGAACATCATCAAACACAAAGAATTCCGCCTCTGGCCCGAAGAAAGCGGTACTTCCTATACCGGTTGATTCGAGATAGTCAATCGCCTTTTGAGCAATGACCCGAGGACAACGGCTGTACCATTCGCCTGTACGGGGTTCTTTGATGCTACAAATGATACTCAGTGTGGGTTCGGCCATGAACGGATCGATCCAGGCGGTCTTGGGATCGAGTGCCATCATCATGTCCGATTCGTTGATCGCTTTCCATCCCCGAATACTGGAACCATCGAAGGGAACGCCGTCTGTAAAAGAACTCTCGTCAATCTGATCGTGGTAAACCGTTAAGTGCTGCCAGATTCCCGGCATATCAATAAACTTAAGGTCGATCATTTTAATCTTCTGGTCTTGAATCATGCTCAAGACTTCTTGCGCTGTTTCCGGCATATAGGCCTCCATATTGTCTGCGATCTGAGGCGCTCAGCAGATCTTCTCAACCAAGCATCTGGCTGATCATAGTGACTCAGATTGATTAAGTTTTGTATCAAGCATTACACTATAACACGACATGGCTCAGAATAATTGAAAGATATGATAAGGAGATTATTTTCATGCGGGACGCAGTAACGAGCCTGATTAAAAATTACGACCTGACAGGACGATATTTAGACCGAGATGCCATTGATCAGTTAAAATCCTACTTTCAGACTGGTACCGCACGGGTTCAAGCTGCTGCCGTGATTAATAGTAACGCAGCGGGACTGGTCAAACAGGCCGGTTCCCAATTGTTTGCGGAACTGCCCGAACTGATTCGTCCGGGTGGCAATGCCTACACGACTCGCCGTTACGCTGCTTGTTTGCGTGATATGGATTATTATCTGCGCTATGCCACCTATGCGCTAGTAGCTGGAGATACCGATGTGCTTGATGAACGGGTTTTACAAGGCTTGCGGGAAACTTATAATTCTTTAAGTGTTCCGATTGGCCCGACCGTTGTCGGAATTGGTATTCTCAAAGATCTCGTTCGCGAACAAGTCGCCGGCGCCGGAATTTCGACGGGCGAATATCTGGCTAAACCTTTCGATCACATGATCCGCGAGTTATCAGAAAAGGATATCTAGATTTTTTCTAGAATTGACTTGATTTGACTGGTTTTGATTCAAATTTTGAGACTCAATCGCTGGGTTGGGGTTTTTTTCACTCGGGAAGCGAGTCATCGCAGGCACCGGATTTTAAATCCGGTGTACCGATGACCCCTATTTGTCGTTGGCTAGGGTAAAAATTTGGCTCAACGATTGTGGTAAAATCAAGCAGGTTCACGTGCTTTCAATCGGTCTTGGCAAAACAACGGCTTGACACCCTATTAATTGACCTGAATTTGTGTTCTTCCCGACAGATCGCCCAACGCTTGATTCGGGCCGGTGAGGTGATGGTGAATCAGCAGGTGATCGATAAACCCGGCACCGAAATCGACCCCCAAGCCCAAATTACCATTAAACAGCGATCGCCTTTTGTGTCTCGAGGCGGAGAAAAACTGATTAAAGCTTTAGAATATTTTAAGATCGATGTGGACGGACGGATCTGCATCGACGGGGGAATCTCCACCGGCGGGTTTACAGACTGTCTCCTACAAGCCGGAGCAAGCCGGGTTTACGGTATTGATGTCGGTTACGGACAGGTAGACTGGCGACTCCGCAACGATCCGCGAGTGATTCTGCTCGAACGAACCAACCTCCGCCATTTGACCCCCGAACAACTCTACAGTCACGGGGACCAATCGATTTCTCCCCTTGCGAAAAATGACATCGAACCCGATACTAAGGAAAGTTCTTACGCAGATTTGGCAGTTGTTGACGTGTCGTTTATTTCCCTAACGAAAGTCCTCCCGGCTCTGTGGCAGCTTCTCCAACCGCCTCGCGAGGTGGTACTGTTAGTAAAGCCGCAGTTTGAAGTCGGCAAAGGGCGCGTCGGGAAAAAGGGAGTGGTGCGATCGCCGGTTGATCAAGCCAATGCCATTTTTGCCGTCTGCAATGCGGCTCAAACTCTGGGATGGAAATACCGAGATTTGACGGGATCGCCCCTACAAGGCCCTGCGGGTAACATCGAGTATCTGTTGTGGTTGGGTAGCGACGGTGAATCTTTTCCCGGTGTTGATTCTATTTTGGAAATTGCCCAAATGACTCTAGACGACTTCTGTCGATCCGCGTCTAAATCCTCAATTCGCTCGTAGTTCCATGCAGTTGATTCACCAACTAGGGCGTGTCGGTCTCTACATCGTAAGTGCTTTTGGCTATGTGGCTTGTGGAGCGATTCTGTTTGGGGTCGCCGTTGCCATCAAAGTTGCTGCACTGGTACTCGCTCATCGATATTTATATCCTATCTTTATTTTTGGCGATTTGTTGCGGGGACTGGAGCTAATTGATTTATTAAATCTGTTAGTTTTTGCAGTGGTTGGAATGGGATTTGGACTCGCAACGGGTTTGCTTCCAACTCCTGTCGGTCGCAAAATTAGTGCGGGATTTTTGGTGGTTTTGGTTCCCCTAATTTTAGCCATTCCCCAATCTGTAAAATACGATTTGTGGATTGAAGATATTACCAAAGACGATCAAATTTCTGAAGCCGAAGCCATTGAATTAGCCGATAGTTTTTTAGAAAGTCGGGTGAACCATCCGGGAGTGTTTGGATTTTATCTCTACACGGGTCAATTTCCGATGATTCCGACGAAAGCTTCTCAGATGGAAGATTTAGCCAAACTCGAAAAACAAGTCAATTCTAGATTTGTGAAAGTCAGCGGTATTCCTCCGACTGTTGTGACTTGGTTGATGGGAATTTGTTTCTGGGGAATTAGAATTTTTTACTTTTGTGTCGCCGTTGTCACAACGGTTGCTCACTTCAAAGATGGCTTAAAAATTGTCGGACGTTACTAAAGAAAAGAGCTTTTTCAGTGAGATTTCAGTATGATTAAGATAGGTTCGCTTGATCGCTGGTACTAACCTATAATTTTAACCGATCCTCAATGTTTTGAGCCGTTAACCCTCTGAAATTAGTCTTCAACTCGAAAACGGAATCAAGCCACCCAAAACTGTAGCATCTACCGACTGTTCCAATCTCACTGTAATTGCTATGTCTATTATTCCGAATTATTTAGTTATCCTAATTGTTGCTTTAGTCATTATTCCTGCTGTCGTAGCGGTATTTCTACGCATGGTTTTGCATTATCATCTTACCAATCAAGGAAATCAAGTTTGGCGATTAATTTACGGGAAAGTTTCAGGAAGTAAACCGAGATTAATCCAAGACTTAGAAAGCCGTTTAGCGCAAGCCAGACGGGAATTAGAACGGGTGAATACGGGTGCATTAATCGATCACATTTACAGTCAGGAAAGAGTATTTTTCATCTCCTGCGAACAAGTTGATTATTTTACCCGCATTTTACCCAACTTATTATTATCTTTTGGTTTGTTGGGTACTTTTGTCGGAATTACGATTAATTTGGCGGCTTTGAGTCAAGCGGTGAGTGCAACCGACAGCACCGATTTAAGCAGTTTACTCCAACAGATTCAACAACCGCTACAAGGGATGGGAATCGCTTTTATTACCAGTTTGACGGCGATTTTATTTAGTGCGTTTCTCACGATTGTTAACTTTCTCTTTAATACCACTTTTGCTAAAAATAAACTGTTGAGTGCCTTAGAAGATTATCTAGATAATATCTACCAACCCACCCTAAAAGGAGAAACCCACTTAGATAAAATTGTACAGGGAATGGTCAACACGTTCGACCGATTTTTACATCAATTTAGCCAAAGTATTCAAGGTTCGATACAAGCAGCACTTCAAGAAAAAATTCAAGAAGTTTCAGAAGCACAAATTAAAACCAATCAACTCGCCGAACAAGTTTATCATCGGTTAATGGAAGCCTCGTTACAAGTAACCCAAAGTTCCGAAAATTTCCAACAAACCACAAATAAGTTTATGGAAGCGGCGCAAGCTTTTGAACGCAGCCAATTCCCCCAAACCCTTTCTAGCGCAACCACAAACCTCGCCAATACTCAGCGAAATTTTTCTCAATCGGCTTCGACGTTATCGGCTTCGGTACAATCAGTTGATTTGGCAATGATCGAACTCCAAAATTATAGCAAACGGTTGATTAAATTTGGCGAACAAATGAACCAAACCAATCAAACCTCCCAGGAGTTAATCGAGGCGCACCGCATCAACCAACAGTCTTTGGGGGAAATGACTCAACAGCTTCAAAATGCAACCCAAGGCTTCCAGTTGGCGATGAATACTTTAGATATTTTACAGCGCCGAATGGTAACGCGCACGGAAAGTTTAGAAGAAATTCACAGCGAATTAACCAAGCTGGTGATTGCAATTGAACGTTATACAGAAACCGTCCGTTTAGAACTCAATAAACTTGGCGATCGCCTGACTCAAGGTACAATACATTCTACCGCTAACAATCCTAAACTGTGAATTCAAACTCAAAAATTTAAAATCAATGGGGAGAATTGAAAATGCGTCAATCTCGGTACAAAACCTCAGACGAAGAATTAAACGTATGGCCAGCATTTACGGATTTGATGTCAAACGCTTTTATGATATTGAGTTTGTTTTTAATTTTAGCCATCATTAAATCGGTGTTTGTACAATCTGTTTCCGAAGCCAACGCCTCCCGTTCCGAACGACTTGAACGACAATTACAACAACGTTCTAACCGAGTTAGCGACTTAGAAGGAGAAATTGCCAGACTGAAAGGACAATTAAAACAACGCAGTAGCAATATTACCCAACTTCAGCAAGAAATTGAACGTTTAAAATCGCCTCCGGTGATTGTTTTAAGAGATTCAACCGAACGTAGATTTGAATCGGGAAGTGCTGAATTATCTCCGCAATTGAATCAATTTATAGAAGAGGAGTTAATCGAACAAATTAAAATCCAGGCGCAGGATTATCAAAACTATATTGTTGAAGTGATCGGACATACGGATGGTCAGGTGAATACGGGAAATTATAGTAATTTAGATTCAAATTTAGAGCAGGTGATTCAAGGAAATGAATCGCTTAATCAGTTAATACCGGGATCGAATGCTGACTTGGGGTTAATGAGGGCGTTAGCGGTGGTTAATAAACTGCAAGACAATCAAGAATTGCAAGCATTGGGGTTAAAGTTTAAAGCCTATTCTGCGGCGCAACTTTACGATACTTCCGGAGATTATGCACCGCAAAATCGTTCTGCAAACCCCAACCGACGCCGGATTGAAATTAGGTTTACTCCTCCGGCTGAAGAACGGTAATTTCAGTCACCAGTTATGAGATAGGTTACAGTTTGCTAACTACAAAATTATACATAATAAGATGTTCGTTGTAGCAGTTTAGCGTAATTATAGCGCCGTTGCGATCAGGTACTCCCAAAAACCCGGTTTCTGATAGAAACCGGGTTTTTAATTTCTTTGACCTCTCCCCCAACCCCTCTCCAATCCCCCCTTGATCCCCCCTTAAAAAGGGGGGTGGGGAGAAGGGAGTAATAAATTCAATGAGATTAAGTTTGACAAAAAGATAAAAATGTGCATTCCCAAACCAAACGGGGTTGGACAAAACGGAGCAACAATTTTCGGGCTTTTTCTAACTGTTGGAGGAAGAAAGGATTTGTTAAATTTGGATTTTGTTGCTGTTTCCAATAACAATGCTGTAAATAATCAATTAACCAAATTTGGGCTTCTGTATCGAGAGTTTGGCTGATATCTTTGGCTAAACTTAAAGCATCATAAACCGTTGTCGGGGGCTGTTTAACACGTTCTAAAAACTCCGGTGAAAGGGCTTGTAATTGTTGCCAACAAACCATCGCTTCTCCGGGACTTCCTTGAGACATGGCGATAATTTCAGGATGGGATAATATTTCTTCCTGTTTCTGTTCTTTTAACACCCGTGTCATGGCTTGTTCATCCAAGCGATAAAAGGGGATTTTGGCACAGCGGGAAACCAAAGTTGATAACAACGAATCAACTCCCGGTGCAATTAAAATTAAAGTCGCATTTCCCGGTTCTTCTAAGGTTTTTAACAGCCCATTTGCAGCGGACTCTGCCATCGTTTCCGCTTGTTCTAACACCACAACTAAACGACTCGCTTCTAGCGGGGGACGGCTCAAAAATTGACCGATTTCTCGAATTTGTTCTAAGCGAATTTGGGGCGGCGAACGGCGTTTAATTCCGGCAACTTCTGCCTCGGAAGCCGACAGACGTTTTCCCTGATGTAAATAAGTCGGTTCAACCCACAGTAAATCGGGATGATTTTTGGCTTGAATTCGATGTCTAATTTGTTGAGGATTGAGCGGTTTTTTCCCGACATTACAGAATAAAAACTCGATAAAACAACGGGCGGCTAAACTGCGGCCAATCCCCGAACTTCCGGCAAATAAATAGGCGGGTGCAATCCGATTTTGAATCACCGTTTGAGTCAGCAATTCTACCGCTTGGGGTTGTCCGATCAGGGGTGAAAAGGCATTTTCTGAACTCATTATCAAAAGTTGGAAAAAATTAGGCGGGAAAGGTGAATCCCCATTTCAATAAATATTGCTTTAAAATACTCTGGATTTGTGCGCTAACTTGTTCTAAACTAAGATTGGCGTCAATCCGAATGATGCGATCGCTGGCTTGGTCGGCCAATTCACAAAACCCTTGATTCACCCGTTGATGAAAGGCTAAATCGGCTTTTTCCATGCGATCCATTTCGCCTCGGGTTTGGGTGCGGGCTAACCCTTTTTCAACCTCAAGATCAAACCACAGCGTTAAGTCGCTTTCTAAGCCGGCTGTGGCGATGTGATTGAGTTGTTGGATTAAATCTTTGTCCAAACCCCGCCCAAAACCTTGATAGGCGATGGTAGAATCGGTGAAGCGATCGCATAAAATAATCGCGCCTTGTTTTAAATGGGGTTTGAGAAAGGTTTCGACGTGTTGAGCGCGATCGGAGGCGAACAAAAGTAACTCGGCTGTGGGTGCGATGGGTTCTTCTGAGCGACTGTCAAGTAATATTTTCCGCAGCGATCGCCCCAAAGTGGTTCCACCCGGTTCTTTAGTGGTGAGGATCGCCGGTGCAGACGATCCGAGTTGATCGCGCAACCATTGACAAGTTCGTTGGATCTGGGTTGTTTTTCCCCCTCCTTCGATCCCCTCAAATACGATTAATTTTCCGTTCATACCCCACTGCTGAAATTGGTTTAGGCGTCCTCTAGTATAACTCGCCGACTGCGTTAAATTGAGAGTAACTTATTTTCATTTAAACCGATAAGAAAACCGCCGGAGTTTGATATAATTTTAAGGACGGATTTTGCTAACGGTTTGATAGAGTAGTAAAGATTGAGCGGTCAAGATTGGTGAGAAGGGGAGTGACATCTGTCCGATTTGAGTGAGGAGTAAATCATTCATATTCAGAGATTTAAAAAAATACTCTGATTTCCGAAGAAATGGTTAGAAGATCAATTTTAGTAGCCTGGTTACAAAGTAGTCAAGTGAAAACTCTCATGTGGCTTAAAGCTAGACTCTACTCTCTACTCTACTCGGTTGAAGTATAAAGATTGCTCAGTTTGAGTTCTGATTTTTCAGACTTGTTCGAGAAGATTTTATCGGGTGATGTCGCTAGAAATGATCGGACATAATCACCCAATTTTCCGGGGACAATTGACCCGCTCAAACTGGCTAAAAGCATTTTATATTAAACGAGAAAACTCAAACCTGTTGATCCAATGATTCAGAATTAAGCTCGATGAAAAAGTTAGTGACTCGGATGGAAAACTAAAAAACAAACCCGGTTAATTATTCATAGATTTTTCCCTAAAATATTAGTTGTTGATTGTCAATAAATTTGGAGTTTTATATGGCTCGCTACACTGGTTTTTTTGTGATTGGGACTCGGATCGATGAGTTACGACAGATGTTAATTGAAATGTTAGAACCTTGTAATTTAGAGGTGATGTATGAAACGCCGAGTTCAATTATTTGTCGCGAACTCATTGGTCAAGTTCCGGTTCCTCAATTAGTAACTGTAGAAGTGGTATTCGACACGGCGACGTCTACAGAGTCCGAAACCAAAATGACATTAGTGATTAAAAATGAAGAACTTCCTTTACAAGTCAATAATCACTGTCGCCAAATGTTTGAACTGATCAGTCAGTTAATTATCGATAACCGTCAGTGGGATCTCTTAGAAAGTATCGCCATGTAATGGTCAATTCTTACTCGGACTCGAACTTTACATAACTTATCAAATTGATCGAAAAATTAAGAGAGTTCAAATGGGGGGGTGATAACTTTACATTCACCCCCGTTTTGTAAAGGAATGCTGTAAAGAGTTGATAAAGCTTGCGGATATGGGGATCAACAGACAAAGGTGCAATGTATTGTAGAAACAAGCTTTATTGATGTTATAAGAATCTGGAAAAATGAAGAAAAACTCTTGCATCTCTCAACTCACCCGAACAACAATTAGTATTGCTTCTGTTAGTATTGCTTCTGTTAGTATTGCTTCTGTCACCGCGATCGCCATACAACCCGCCCAAGCTGCTAATATTAAAGAATGGAAAATTGACTTTTTTGATAATGCGGGAGAATTAGTTGGGGAAGGAGGTTTTAGCTACAATCTGGATACGGAAAGTTATGTTCCCTACTATTTCTGCGAACCCTTCTGCGATGAATATAGCGGTTTCTACGTGGAAACTGGGCTTAACAGCTTCAACGCCGATTTACCCGGATATAATTGGAGTTTGGGAGATTCTGCGGGTTATTATTGGTGGGATGAAGAAACCAAATCACCCAATAACGCCAGTATTTCTCGCTATGGAATTTATTTCAGCGATGATTCTTGGTTTTTTGGCGATCCCTACTTTGCCGAATATTTCCTCAGAATGGATGGCACCCAAGGATCGGGAAGTTGGAGTCACGCTTTGAGTTACGATTTCTTAAACGAAGATAATGAGGGCGAAGAGGGTTATCTTGGTGGTTTTTATAAATTTTACAACTCCGGAACTTGGGTCGCCACACCCATCCCCGAACCCGCCACTGTATTCGGTTTAATTGCGGTGTTTGGCTTTGGGGTTTTATTCCCGCAAAAACGGCGTTAATGGCGAAAGTTACGAACCCCTTCCCCGCCAAAATTCCGAGAGGAAGGGGTTAAAAATTAGGAAAATTTTCGACGCAATAACAGCGAATTTGTGACCACACTCACCGAACTAAACGCCATAAACGCCCCCGCAGTCGCCGGACTTAAAATAATTCCAAAAGTCGGCAATAACAAACCCGCAGCCACCGGAATTCCTAAGGTATTATAACCAAACGCCCAGAATAAATTTTGGCGAATTTTATTAAACGTTGAACGACTCAAACGAATGGACTCAACCACATCCATTAACGACTCTCGCATCAACACAATATCTGCCGTTTCCATCGCCACATCGGTTCCCGTATGCAAGCCAATTCCCACATTCGCTTGGGCTAACGCGGGGGCGTCATTAATGCCATCCCCAACCATCGCCACACGCTGACCTTGTTGTTGTAAATCGCCAATGGCTTTTGCTTTACCATCCGGTCGCACTTCTGCCAATACATTTTCTGGGGGTAATTCTAATTGTTCCGCAATCGTTTTAGCAACCTCAGCGCGATCGCCCGTTAATATTATCACATTTAATCCGATTTTTTGCAACTGTTTAACGGTTGATTTTGCATCTTCTTTTAAGGGATCGCTAACCGCAATTAAACCGACAAATTGTTTCTCGACGGCGACATAAACCGCAGTTTTTCCGGGGACTTTTGGTGTATGTTCGGGGAATTCAATTCCCTGCTGAATTAACCAGTTTTGATTTCCCACCCAAACCCGTTTACCGTTGACATTGGCGGACACACCCAAACCCGCTTCTGTTTGAAAATCGTCTGCGGAAAGTAGGGATAATTCCCGTTTTTGGGCTTGATTAACGAGCGCTTTGGCGATGGGATGAGTTGAACCTTGTTCGACGGTTGCAGCCAATTGTAAGAGATTTTCAGAAGTCGAATTTTCGTCAATCGACAAACAATCTGTTACCGTCGGATGACCCGTTGTCAGGGTTCCGGTTTTATCAAAAACAACGGTATCGAGTTGATGAACCCGTTCAAGAATATCGCCACCTTTAATTAATAAACCCCGTTCCGCACCGATACCGGAACCGACTAAAATAGCAGTCGGCGTCGCCAAACCCAACGCACAAGGACAAGCAATAACTAACACTGCGACCGCCAACTTCATACTCAATAATAATGAAGCGTGACTCGCCAATTCCGACGCGCCAAAATTAATCACGTCCGGCCATATTTTCGTGCCGATTCCGTACCAAAATAGAAACGTTAACGCCGCCAAACTCATCACGGTATAAGTAAAATATCCGGCAACTTTATCGGCTAAATTTTGAATGGGAGCCTTGCGAGTTTGGGCATTTTCAACTAAACTGACAATGTGAGCTAAAGTGGTATTTTCTGCGGTGCGGGTGGCTTGAATAATAATCGCACCGGACTGATTAATCGTCCCGGCTGAAACCAAATCGCCCGACTGTTTTACCACAGGCATTGACTCGCCGGTTAACATCGATTCATTAACCGTTGTTTTCCCGGAAAATATCTCGCCATCAACGGGAATTTTCTCGCCCGGTAAGACTTGCAAGCATTCCCCAATTCTAACTTTTTCGGCGGGAATTTCAACAGCCTGTTCAATCTTTTTATCGGCTTTATCCTCCTGGGGTTGCGGAACCAAACGCGCCATTGTGGGTTGTAAAGCAATTAAAGACTGTAGCGCATTTGTCGCCCGATGTCTGGCCTGTTGTTCGAGAGTTTTTCCGAGTAAAATAAACCCCAACAACATCACGGGTTCATCAAAGAAACATTCCCAACCCAACTGCGGAAATAACAGGGCTACAAAACTGGTTGTATAAGCCGTTAACGTTCCCAACCCCACCAAAGTATTCATATTGGGAGCGTTTCTCAGCAGGCTACGAATGCCATCAATAATAATCGTTCGACCGGGAAATAACAACGCTATCGTTGCCAAACCCCAGTGAAACCAAATATTATTTAAAATCGGGAGATGACCGAACCCCAAATGATGTAAATGACCAATTCCCGAGAGTAAAATTAATAACCCGCAAGTAACAACCCGACGAATTTGTTGGCGAATTTCTTGACGGTGACGCTGGGCTAAATTTTCACTCGCCTCCGCAGTTTGACGACTCCCGCTTCTGGGTTGAGAAGGAAACCCAGTATCGGTTAATTTTTGGGCGAGTTTTTGAGCGAATTCTTCAGTATCAACGGTGTTCGTTTCGCACTCAACTGTTGCGACTTCTGTAGCCAAATTAACACGAGCGGAAATCACCCCCGTTTGTTGGGTAAGCTGACGTTCAACCGCACTGACACAGCCAGCACATTTCATTCCACCCACATCTAGAATTATCGTTTCTTTCGACTGCTGAGGCGAAGTAGACTCAACTTGTTGAATTTCAGTTTTTGGAGCAAGTTGCATAGATAAAAATTATGACAAATTAATCTTAGTGGTTATGATTTTACCAACCGAATGGCTTCAGGGTCTACCCCCCAAATGTATAAAACTAAAGGTTTAAGCGAATTTTTAGGTAATTTTAAACTCTATAATTTTTTAGCTTTCCCGTTCTAAAATCAGCGTCACCGGGCCGTCATTGTGGATCGAGACTTGCATCATTGCCCCAAACTGGCCTGTTTCGACTTTTAAGCCACTTAAACGCAATTTTTCGACAAATTTATCAAAAAGTTTTTTGGCGGCTTCTGGGGCTGCCGAACGGTCGAAGGATGGACGGCGACCTTTGCGACAGTCTCCGTAGAGGGTAAACTGACTGATGACTAACAGTTCACCCCCAATTTCTTGAACCGATTTTTCCCAACGTCCACTATCGTTATTGGGGTCGGGAAATAGTCGCAAGTCCAAACATTTGCGAGTCATCCAGTCGAGTTCCGCTTCCGTATCCGTTTCCGCAATACCGACCAGTAAATTTAACCCCCTGTTAATTTTACCGATAATTTGACCGTTCACTTCAACTTGAGACGCCGTTACTCGCTGGATAATTACTCGCATTTGTTCAATCTTGACTGAGGAAAACATCAAAAACTAAGGAAAAATTAGGCTTTTCCGAACCCTTTTCCTCTCGCATCGCTGGAAGTTCCCAAACAGTTTTCAAGCTGCGATCGCAAGGTTTCGATATCGATATTTTGACCAATTAAAACCAGTTGGTTTTTCTTCTCGCCTTTCCACTCGGAATCATCGATAGAAAACCGCTTTCCGCTTAAGTGGAAAATGTGGCGTTTTGGACTTTCATCAAACCACATAATTCCCTTCGCCCGAAATACGTTACTCGGGAGTTGGTTATCGAGGAAATATTGAAATTTTCGCAAAGAAAACGGACGATCACTTTGAAAAGAAAGGGAAGTAAACCCATCATTTTCTAAGTGATTGGAATGGTGATGGTGGTGATGTTCGTGATCGTGTTCGTGATGATGATGTTCGTGATCGTGATCGTGGTGATGATGTTCGTGTTCGTGTTCGTGTTCGTGATGATGGTGTTCGTGTTCGTGTTCGTGTTCGTGTTCTTCCAGTTCAAAATAGCGATCGGACTCAAACAAACCGACACTCAAAACTAACGGTAAAGAGACCTGAGATTGAGTTGTTCTCAAAATTCTTGCATCCCGTTTTAGATCGCGAATTCTGACTTCCAAACTATCAACATCGGCTTCATCAACCAAGTCAGTTTTATTCAGAACAATAATATCGCCGTATGCAATTTGACTGTTGGCGGCTTGACTGTTGAATAAATCCAAACTAAAGTTAGCACAATCGACCATAGTCACGATAGAATCAAGCCGGGTCATATCGCGCAATTCTGTTCCTAAAAACGTTAGCGCGACCGGAAGCGGATCGGCGAGTCCAGTGGTTTCTACAACCATGTAATCTACTTTTTCTGGACGTTCCAAAACCTTGTAAACGGCGTTCACCAAATCTTCATTAATGGTACAGCAAACACAACCATTGCTTAACTCGACCATTGTGTTATCTTCATCGGTGGTAACGATCAATTCATTATCAATCCCGATCTCTCCAAATTCATTCACCAAGACTGCGGTTTTTACCCCTTCTTGGTTGGAAAGAATATGATTGAGTAAAGTCGTTTTTCCACTTCCCAAAAAACCTGTAATAATCGTAACAGGTAAACCCCGTTTGGGATCATTCATACTTGATTCGGTGTTGGAAGTAGCAATTGAGGTCATAGCAAACTTACCTGAACGAAAATCTTATATCTTCATAGTTTATCGTATCCTATTGCTTAAAGTGGGTAGATCTGCGCGATTTTTTAAGTTTTCAGTCCGATCTCCCCCGTAACTCGATATTTACAGAGTCGCTTTGGACTCGATCCGAACCTCAACCCCCCGACAATTAATTATTACACAAGTTGGCGTCTAATCCATTGACGAAATTCTCGCACCAAAGTTAAATAATCCATTGTCTCTGCTTGCGTCAGAAAAGTTGTAATTTCATTCAAGGGTAAATTGGGAAAAAACAAACTTTGGTTGGTTGAAATATATTCGGCTTGATTTTGAAGTTGTTTGATGAGTAAACTTTCTCTATTGTAAATCCAAACTTCAGGAACCCCAAGTTCAGCATAAATTTTTAAACGAGTATCGGAACTGCTGGTGATGTCAATTTCAACCACTAAATCCGGGGGAGGATCTTCAACAAAATTCAATCTTTTTTTACCTCTCACTCGTTCAATATTGCGAATATAAAAACATTTATAGGGTTCCGCACCCGTATTTTTAGCTTGTTTAAATGTTGTTGAACCAAGCGGATAAATACTAACCTGTAATTCTTCGGCTAAAGTTTCGACAAAACGACCGATAACTTCTTTATAAAATTCATGTTCTGGAGAAGGAACCATAATTTCTAATTCACCTTGATAATAAGTCAACCGCAAACGTCTTTGTTGGCTGATATCTTTAAGTAAATGTTCGTAGGTTTCCCATCGAATATCGGATAGTTTAATCGAGTCCAAAGCTAACGTTAAATCCTGAGTGTTCATTGTAAGGTTAACTTCCTATCTAGATAAACTTTTATCAAACTCACCTTGTAGGGTGGGTGACAACCGATAATTTTATTCTTGATAGAATCAAGTTTTTGCTGTCACCCACCCTACTAGAAAATCACGGTAAGTAATTGATCAACAACGTGCTTCCAGGTAAAATTATCGGCGACAAATTGGGATAAATTCTGAGAAGCTTGAATTCTGAAACTGGAATTATTAATCATCGCCTCCATCAACTCAATTAAATGTTCGGTATTTGGTTCAAGAAAGAATTTAATATCCCCATTTTTTTCGACGTTCAATTTCAGTTTACTCTCAATTTTCCAAACCAACTCCGGGTGAACAAAATCATCCGTTGAACCGCCATCGGTACAAATAACAGGTAAACCACAAGCCATCGCTTCCAACACCGGAAGATTAAAACCCTCCGCAGAATAAGGCGAAACGTAAGCATCCGCAGCTTGAAAAAGTTCCGCCATTTCTAACGCCGATAAACTCTCGCCAATATAGTGAATTCGTGATTTTATCCGTTCTATTTCTGTTTCCGTTAAAATATCCTTACTCGCTTTTTGAATAGATTCTTTAGACGGAAAAATCGCATCTCTCCCCTTAAGAACCAAGCGAATATTTGAATACTTTTCCGTCAAAATTGCAAACGCTTTCAATAGCCGATCAATCCCCTGGCGTTCATTCCACATCACCCCAATATTGAGGAACACAAAAGCATTATTCCATCCAAATCTTTGCCGCAAAGCTTGACGTTTATCGGGTTTTAAAGGATAATAAATATTGGGATCGAACCCCAACGGAATCACAACAACCCGTTCCGGATCGGCGCCGCTATTGAGAAATCCTTGTTTTGACCAGTGGGAAGCGGTAATAATAATAGTGTCAGAATTGAGATGTGCTTCTCGGAAAGAAGACACTTTCATTCCTCTTAAAATAGACTGGGGAACGCCACCCCATTCGGTACAAGCAAACATCAAGGTTTTTTGACTGCGAGAATTAGCTAAATTGAACGGACAATGCACCCGTAATGTCACATCTGCGGCTTGATTTTCTATTGCAATGGGAATCCGTTTTAACTGCTGTTCCGCTTCGGGAGAAAGCAACCCCTCAACCGCTTTCCAACTGTCGCTAACATAAGCCATATCTTGATGGAAAAGTTGAATATTTTCTCGGCGATGAAGTTCGAGAGTTAGATAGCTGTTAATTAACGCATAGGAATGGGGAATAAACCGCCAACCTTCAACCAACAAACTCAACTTTTTAGTCGAAATTGGAGAAAAATTCTCGCTTAAATGAATCGGCAAACTTTTGTCAGCTTTAAAAACGTTTAAAAGTTTATCTACCGTATGTTTCCAAGTATAATTTTCTCGAACAAATTCCGGTAAAATTTGACTGGCTTGCTGACGAATTTCGGGTTTTTCAATTACCTTTTCCATCAACTCAAGCAAATGTTCCCAGTCGGGATGGAGGAAAAAATGAAGGCGTTGGTTAATAATACGACTTCTATATTTACTGTCAATTTTCAAACTAAAATCGGGGTGAACAAAATCATCCGTCGCACCGCCATTTGTAGAAATGATCGGTAAACCACAAGCCATTGCTTCCAACGCCGATAAATGAAAACCCGAAGCCACATAAGGACAAACATAAGCATCAGCAGCTTGATAAAGTTGCGCCATTTGTTGAAAAGAAAACGTCTCACCAATATAGGCAATATTGGGTTTAATTTTGGCGACTTCAGCATCACTGAGAATACTTTTACTCGCCGTTAAAACCGATTCTTTAGAGGGATATAAAGCCTCGCACCCTTTTAAAACTAACCGGACATGGGGATAACGTTCGACAACAGAAACAAACGCTTTTAACAGGGGACGAATACCGTTTCTATCTTCTAACGGACTAACATTCAAAAAGATAAAATAGTCATCCCAACCCAATTTTTTTCTTAGGCTTTGGCGTTCACTCGGCGCTAAGGGTTTATAAAGATTGGGGTCAACTCCCCAAGGAACAACGGTAATTTTATCCGCTTCTATTCCGCTACGAAGCAATCCTAATTTTGACCAATGAGAAGGCGTAATTAACCTGATATTTGATTTTAAATCAATCGGACTTCCCAAAGGTTTTTTCAGGAAAACTTTATCCAAACCCAGACCCCATTCCGCCAGTGCAAAAACAACCGTTTGGGAAGCTTGCGACGGCGTTAAATTTAACGGTTCAGCCATTCTCAGCGTCACATCGGCGAAAGGATCAATTTCCGTTTTTAGTTTATCAAAATCGGGTTGAACGGTCAAATCAAATAAGTTAACAGCCCGCCAATTTGAGTTAGAATAAGGTAAATCTTCAACCCCCAATTTAAGTTCGGGTCGCCGCAACAGTTCCCCCAGTTGAAATTGATTTGCGATCGCCACAGAATGGGGAAGAAAACGCCAGCCTTCAATCTGAATTTTCATCATTCAAAATTCTCAGAACTTCTCAAAAAAATTATCAGCAAAATCAAGTCAAATTGTAGAAAGAACAAACCCCGATCTTTTCTTATACACTAGAATTGAAAAAATCCAACGGCGAGGGGACAAACCCGGAGCCAATCAAAAAGAAGTTTGAGTTTAACCTTGAAAGGGGAATCTGTTCTCGCTAGAATTAAAGTTTTGATTAAAACCATTTTAAGTCTCGCCCCTGAAAAAACAATCAATAGCGCGTTTAAACCCCTAAAATCTATGGTAAAATCACTCAAGAATTGATGGGTGTTTATTTTCCCCGTTAACTCAATTCAAACGTCCTCAAACCTATCATCATGTTATCCGGCTTCTTGCGACTCCCAATCCGAGAGAAATCATTAACAAAACAGCAAACAGTCGCCAATCAAACCCCTTCAATCCCTGTGAATTGAAAAACCCTGTAATCAATCCCTGAGACTCGACCCATGAGTAATGATGAACGTCCATTAATATCAGATCGTCGCATTACCCTATCACTATCTAACATCGTGCTAGTGTTATTAGCGGTATTGGCTTTAGTGCTGCTTTGGCAGCTTCAAAGTTTAATTGTACTGCTAATGATCTCGGTCGTTCTCGCCGCTTCAATTGTACCCCTAGTAGACTGGGCCGAAGCGAAAAAAATCCCCCGTTGGTTAGCCGTCATATTAGTTTATTTAACCCTAATCGCCGGATTAACCGGATTTGGTTTGGTCGTTGGCCCCCGCGTCTTCGACCAAATCAGTTTATTAGTGCGCCAACTCCCCCTATTTTCCGAACGAATTGTCGATCTGGCCAGCGCCTTAGCCAGTCGCCTCGGCGAAGACACCCCCGCATTAGTCGAAGATCTGATCGATACCCAATCTGTCACCAACTGGGTAATTCGTTCCAGCCAACAACTTCTAGTGCGCTCTTACAGCATTACACGGGGTATCGTCGGGGGAGTCTTCAGCCTAATTATTGCCCTGTTCCTCTCCGGGTACATGGTCGCCGATAGCAAAACCCTAATCAAAAGCTTAGTGCAGCTATTCCCCTATCCCTGGAACGAACGCCTGGAGGCCCAAGTCGGCCAAGTCAGCCGCCGCATGGGGGGATACATTCGCGGACGCCTGCTCGTTTCTGGAATTTTAGGCGTTGCCACCACAATGGGGTTAGGATTTTTAGGACTGCCCGAATTTGCACTGGGTTTGGGAGCAATTGCAGGCGTCACCAACCTCATCCCCTTTCTCGGGCCAATTCTCGGAGCCATACCCGCCCTGATTGTCGCCCTCGCCAAAGGAGGATTTTTGTTTTTCTGGGTGCTTCTACTGTACGTGATCGTTCAAAACGTGGAAACCTACGTTCTCGATCCCCTATTGGTCGGAACAACCGTCGGAGTCCATCCTTTGTTCCAACTGTTGTCTGTTTTGGGGGGAGTACAAGTGTTAGGAATCCTGGGTGCTTTAATTGTTCCCCCTTGGTTTGCAGGAGTCGCCGCCCTCGTCGAAAACCTCTACTTAAAACCCAAAGAAGAACAAGAAAAGCTCAAAAAAACTCAGCAAGCAAAGGCATTAACCCTCACCCCCGAAAAACCCGGATAAACCTTGAAGCCCTGCGGTGAGAACTGCACTCTTGAAACCCATGAAATTGGAAACCTTTTTCTGGCATCCTCAAAACGGATGGTCAGTTAAAACCCTTCCGGCCCTCGACTCCGAACGGACCTTAGTCTTAGTCTTTGGTGCGGCGGAGTTGATCGACCACCTTGATCCCATTCAATACCTGCAACAAACCTATCCCCAGTCTCACCTGATCGGCTGTTCAACCGCCGGAGAAATCTTTGATAACCGTTTATTCGATCGCACCCTCTCGGTCGCCGTCGTCCAGTTTGAACAGACTCACCTGTGCAGCGCCAGTTGTTCGATCGATCTCAGTCAAGATCTTCCCAGCGCCGAGTCCTATCGCGCCGGACGAACCCTCGGCCAAAAACTCAATTCAAAGGACTTGCGAGGTTTATTCCTTCTCGCCGATGGACTCTTGGTTAATGGTAGCGAACTGATTCGCGGCTTGAACTCCATCATTAACCCCCGTTCCCAACCCTCCCGAAACGTAACCATTACCGGAGGATTGGCAGCAGATCACCACCAGTTTCAGCAAACCTGGGTCCTCGCCGAAGGCGTTCCTCGCACCGGGGCGGTGACGGCGGTGGGGTTTTATGGAAAACACATTCAAATCGGTTTTGGATCTCAGAGCGGATGGACGATTTTTGGCCCAGAACGTCGGGTCACTCGCTCCAAGCATAATATTCTCTACGAACTCGATGGCAAACCCGCCCTGCAACTCTATAAAGAATATTTGGGCGTACAGGCGCGAGATTTGCCCACAACGGCCTTATTTTTTCCTTTGGCGGTTCATACCCCATCGACTCGCAAAGCCACCGTTAGAACCCTTGTTAGCCTCGATGAGGATACCCAGTCGATGCGCTTGAGCGGTAATATTCCCCAAGGCGCCCTGACTCAATTAATGCGGGGAAATTATGAGCGACTCGTCGATGGGGCTTTGGCTGCGGCTTTGGTCAGTCGTCACCACATTCAACGTCAGATCAACGCCTGGGATGAGAAACCCTGCAACGGTTCTAGCGCTTGGCCTTCGCCTACACTGGCGATCGCGATCAGCGGTTCGGGACGCCGGCTGGTTTTAGGGGAGCGAACAGAAGAAGAACTAGAAGTTACACTGGAAGAGTTACCCGCCCAAACCCAACAAATTGGCTTTTATTCCTACGGCGAATTTGCTCCTTCTGGGATGGAAACTCTCTGTCAACTTCACAATCAAACTATGACTTTAACCATTATTCGAGAAAATCCCAACATCAGCCCGTAAACGGTTCTCAATTCTCAATTGCTGCTTACTGCTGATGCTTGACTCCCAATCTCACAATCAAATAAATCAATCTTCTGACAGCCCGCGATGTCACAATATTCCTCTCAATTTGACCCACTGTCAGGACCAAAACATCTATAAACCGCTCTGTCTTCACAGACATTAACCAAGCTGAAACCCTTGCATGATTGCCTCTTAACTTTTGCTTTTTGCCCGTTGCCTTTTAGCCAATCATTACCAGGAACTATGCATCCTTTGCTCCAGCGTCAACTCAAACGGCTCGATCTTAGCGAAAATACGCCTCCAACTCATGCTATCGCATGGCAGGAATTTCTCGATCGCATCAGTCGCAGCTACACCGAAGCCGATCAAGAGCGGTATCTGATGGAACGCTCCCTGACGCTTTCTTCTCGGGAAATGTTACAACTCTACGAGCAGCAACGCCAGGAAACCGAAACTCGTTTGGCCACCGAACGCGATCGCCTGCAAGCGGTGATCAGTTCTTTGGGGGCGGGATTGTGTATTCTTGATCCCAATGGTTGTTTGCTGTCGATGAACCCGGAAGCCGAGCGGTTGTTGGGATGGAAACAAGCCGAACTTCTCGGTCAGCCTTTATTAAAACGCATTGCTCCCCATTCTCAACTGTCTTTAGTTGATTTTCCTTGTACTTTTACTGATTGTGGTAATTCTTCTTCTCCCGTTTCTCCCGAACTCCGAATTTTAAAATCGAGCGACGATCAATTTCGCTGTAAAAATGATACCATTTTAGCGGTTTCTTACGTTCTGAATCCGATTGTAGATGAGGAAACGCTTTTGGGTGCGGTGTTGGTTTTTCTCGATATTACCGATCGCAAACGCGCCCAACTCGAAGCCGAGCGATCGCTGTCTTTGTTACAGGCAACTTTTAATGCAACCGATGCCGGAATTGTTGCTTTGGATCGGGCGGGAAAAGTTTCTAATTTTAATCAGAAATTTGTCGAAATGTGGCAAATTCCTGAGGAAATGTTACAGTCGCCCCACGAACAATCGGCCCTGACGTTTGTTTTGCGAAAACTCAAACATCCGCCCCGGTTTCTCCACACCGTTATGCAGTTGTCGGCCGACCCCAAAACCCCTACTTATGATATTGTAGAATTTAAAGATGGTCGGATTTTTGAAGTGTATTCTCACCCGTCTAAAGTGGGAGAAAAAATCGTCGGTCGCGTCTGGAGTTTTCGCGATATTACCGAACGAAAACGGGTTGAAAAATATTTAAAAAACCGGGTTGAATTTGAACAGCTTTTAACCAATTTATCGACTTATTTTATAAGCTTAAGCACCGATGAAATCGACAACGGAATCGAACAAGCGCTGCAAAAAATTAGCACATTTATTGGCGTAGATCGGGCTTATATTTATTTATTTCCTGATGAAGAAATGGAGATGAAATCCCTCTACGAGTGGACGACGTTAAAAGCAAACGAAGCGTCAAAAGAATCAGCCCAAGCAACGCCGAAAACCTCTCCGCTACTGAATATCCTCGAACATCGACTCAAACCGATCATTGGCGAAGAAAAGCTAAATGCGGCAAAAATTCCTTGGATTACCGAACAACTCAATCAGCTTAAAACCATTCATTGTTTAACCCACGAGTTGCCAGAAACCGCCCACAATGACTTACAATATTTGCAACAATTTCATTCGACAAATTGGCGGTCAACTTCTAGAAATAATTTGCTAGAAGACCTACAACACCTAACAATTATCCCGCTAGTTTGTAGTAAATCAGTGGTCGGATTTTTGCGGTTTGATGCCATCAATTCAGCCTTTGCTTGGTCATCGGACAGCATCGCTTTATTAAAAATGGTGGCGGAAATGTTTTCTAACGCCATAGAACGCAAACGAACCGAAGCCGTTCTTCGACAAACCGAAGCCAAATATCGAAGCATCTTTGAAAACGCCGCCGAAGGCATTTGTCAAACCACTCCCCAAGGACGTTATCTGAGTGCCAATCCCGCTTTAGCCCGAATTTTGGGCTATGCCACACCCGAAGACTTAATAGAAGCGATCGTCGATATTAGCAAACAAGTTTATGTTAAACCCAATCGACGGGCCGAATTTATCGCCGAAATGCAAGCCAATCCAGTCGTTTCCGGGTTTGAATCCCAAGTGTACCGTCAAGATGGTAGCATAATATGGATCTCCGAAAATGCTCGGGCGGTACGGGACAGCATGGGGCGAATTGTCTGTTATGAAGGCACCGTCGAAGACATTACCGAAAGCAAAGAAGCCTCCGTTGCCCTCAAACAAGCCAAAGAAGCCGCAGTCGCCGCCAGTCGAGCCAAAAGCACTTTCCTGGCTAATATGAGCCACGAACTGCGAACGCCCCTCAATGCAATTATTGGCTACAGTGAAATTTTAACCGAAGAAGCCGAAGATTTGGGCTACCGAGATCTAATTCCCGATTTAAACCGAATTTGCACCGCCGGACGCAATCTGCTGAGTCTAATTAATGATATTCTCGATATTTCCAAAATCGAAGCGGGTCGGATGGATTTATATCTCGAAGATTTTAGTCTTTCAGTCCTGATCGAGAGTGTGATTTCTACGGCTCAACCCCTCGTCGATCGCAATGGTAACACCTTAGAAGTCGAATGTAGCGATCAAATAGAAACCCTATACGCCGATGTGACCAAAGTGCAGCAGATTTTATTAAATTTGCTCAGTAATGCGGCTAAATTTACCACAGCCGGACAGATCAAATTAAAAATCTCACCGCTACCCCCAACACCCGAAAATGAAGACTCCGACACGGAGAATTTAACCCCTTCCTACATTCAGTTTCAAGTCAGCGATACCGGAATTGGAATGAGTCCCGAACAATTAGAAATGCTGTTTCAACCCTTTACTCAAGGCGACGCCTCGACAACCCGCCGTTATGGAGGGACAGGACTGGGGTTAACCATTAGCCAACGCTTTTGTCAAATGATGGGGGGAACTATTACGGTAGAAAGTGAATTGGATCACGGTTCAACCTTTACGATCATTCTCCCGACACGAGTCACAGATCAAAACCAGGAGAGTACAACCGTTATGGATGAGTCCGACGACGAGGAGGAGGAAGGGGAAACACCCGGAGTTACTCCCGTTAACGATGAATCTGTTCCGGCGATCGCCAAGACAGCCGAGCCAGCCAATACCATTTTAGTGATTGATGACGATCCGATGGCGCGAGATTTAATCGTGCGATCGCTGACCCGGGAAGGGATGAAAATAGAAACCGCATCTTCGGGAGAAGAAGGACTCACGATCGCCAGAGAACTCCATCCCGACGCCATAACCTTGGATATAATGATGCCAAGTCTCAATGGTTGGACGGTATTATCGGCCCTCAAAGCCGATCCGGAGTTAGCCGATATTCCGGTGATCGTGTTATCGTTCATCAGCAATAAAACCAGGGGTTTCGCCTTGGGTGCGTCGGACTATTTGATCAAACCCGTCGATGGAAAACGTCTGGCGAACTTGGTGTGTAAGTATCAAGCTCAACGACACAATTGCGATCGCAGTACAGTCAATCCGATTTTAATCGTCGAAGACGATCCGGACACCCGGCGTCTACTGCGACAACTCTTGGAACGGGAGGGCTGGCAAGTTTGTGAAGCCGAAGACGGCCAAGCCGCTTTGAAACACGGGGGCGAAAATACGCCCAGTCTAATTTTACTGGATTTGGTCTTGCCTCAAATCAGCGGTTTCGAGCTAATCGATCTTTGGCGAAATAGCCCCCAATGGGCGAGCATTCCGATTATTGTGATTACCGCAATGGACTTGAGCGGCCAAGAAAGTTCCCAACTGCAAGGGTGTGTCGAACAAATACTGCAAAAGGGAAGTTATAACTGTGACGATCTGTTGCGCGATATTCAGCGGCTAGTCAATGCCAGTCTCAATTATTAGCATCAAGCGGTTGTTTGATGGCTTGGACTCTAGATCTGCTCCCTCAATCTTCAACACTGGGAAAAATATCGGGACTGGGGACGGTTGAAAAAACGTAATGACTACCCAGAGGGGGCGATCGGGGGCGACGATCAAATTATGGGTATTGTTCGGTACAACAGCCGAACTCTACCAAAATCTCTGTGAGATAATGCTAGGGTGAAAACATCATTTTTAATTTCCCCAAGTCCCTATACTCAACTGTCAACGCTCAAATCAGATCATGGCTAAGATTTTGTTGGTTGAAGATAACGAAATGAACCGAGATATGCTCAAACGCCGTCTCACCCGGAAGGGATATGATGTCTTGATCGCGGTTGATGGCGCCCAAGGAGTAGAACTGAGTCGCTCTGATCAGCCTGATATTATACTCATGGATATGAGTTTACCCGTGATGGATGGATGGCAAGCCACACGGGAAATTAAAAGCTATGGTAAGACGAACAATATACCCGTGATCGCTCTGACGGCTCACGCGATGGCCGGCGATCGCGAAAAGTGTATTGCTGCCGGATGCGATGATTACGACACAAAACCCCTAGAATTTCCGCGACTGTTAGAAAAAATAGAAACCTTGTTAAAAAAAGCAGCAACTCCCTGAGTCAGTGGTTCGAGCGGTGATTGATCTTTGCAGGATTAAATTACGGTTGAAGTTCGATCCCCGCTTGCACGGCCGATCTTTTGCCCAACGTCAACAGCGATGCAATTGCTCTGATCCCAATTGTTTACTCTCTTAAGTGGGGATTCAACCCAAAAACTTGAGTATGAGGCGCGATCGCATCCCCCAGGGTTATCAAATCTTTATTCCCAAGCCAGATGAACGCTGACCCAGAAGCATCTCTTGTTCTCGTCGTTGATGATAACGAGGTTAATCGCGACTTACTAGCCCGACGTATTAAACGAGAAGGCTATCGAGTCCTGTTGGCTTCTAATGGCTTTGAGGCTTTGGAGATCATTCGTTCTCAATCGCTTGATTTGGTGTTGCTTGATATTATGATGCCTCAAATGAACGGCTATCAAGTTCTAGAAGCTTTGAAAGCCGATCAGAGTTTGCGCTACATTCCGGTAATTATGATCTCGGCGGTTAACGATATCGAGAGTGTTGTCCGCTGTATTGAACTGGGGGCGGAAGATTATCTGTCTAAGCCGTTTAACCCGGTATTGTTACGCGCTCGCATTAATGCCTGTCTGGAAAAAAAGCGACTTCGCGATCAAGAACGGGCCTATCTGAAAAAACTGGCTCACGAACAAGAAAAGTCCGAACAGCTTCTGCTCAATATTCTTCCTAAGCCCATTGCAGAACGCCTTAAACGGGGGGAAAGTACCATCGCTGATAGTTTTGATGATGTGACGGTTTTGTTCGGCGATATTGCCAATTTTACCAAGCTCTCGGCCGATCTCTCTCCGGCGGAATTGGTGGAAATTCTCAATGAAATTTTTTCTCGCTTTGATGAGTTGGCCGATAAGTATAACCTCGAAAAAATCAAAACTCTCGGTGATGCTTACATGGTTGTCGGCGGACTCCCGACGCCTCAAAGGGATCACGCCGAAGCGATCGCGGAAATGGCCCTGGAAATGCAGCGCATTATCGGTCAGTTTAGCCTCCAAGAAGGTGAACCTCTGCAAATGCGGATCGGGATCAATACAGGTCCGGTGGAAGCGGGGGTGATTGGTATGAAAAAGTTTACTTATGATTTGTGGGGTGATACGGTCAATACAGCCAACCGCATGGAGTCTCATGGGGTTTCCGGGAAAATTCAAGTCACCACCACTACCTATGAACGTTTGAAGGAAAAGTATCTCTTGGAGGAACGGGGGAAAGTCAATGTTAAGGGTAAGGGAGAAATGATCACCTATTTTCTTCTGGGTCGAAAAGGGGGTTTACAGTGACCAGGTTTACAGTCACCAGTCAATGCTATAAGCTTGTTGTTTGAGTGAACTAAAAATATCGAACGACAAGCTTATGTTATCGACGGCGGCACTGCTCAATTATTCTAAATGGATTGGCTTTTTTACCTTATTTTGCGCCTTTTTAACGGTAGTTGGATTTATCTTTAAATGGGGAATTCGCTTTCGCTTGGTTGGGGTGACGGCTTTTATGGGGGTTTTGACCGGAGGGGTTTTTGCTTTGGGTTTGGGACTGTTTAACCGGGTTGAAATTCCCGGTGCGGTTCGCTACGCTCGGGTTTATGATGATGGGGGGACTCAAATTGTGATTGCAGTGGCATCCCAGACGACTCCAACGGAGTTAGAAGCGACGTTACAGCAAGCGGCGGCGGATTTATTTTCTCCGGGACGTTCGGGACGGCCCGATCAGCGTTTAACCATTCGGGCGCGAACTTTAATTCATCCTGAAGCAGGTGTTTCTGAACCGGTTTTTTTGGGTCAAGTTAGACGTTCCAATTTTCAACGAGATGATCAAAATTTAGAGGTTGATATTTATCTCGAACGGTTTGCTCATGTTGAAGAAGCGGTTGAGAATTCCCCCGCCTAATTGGTGATTTCGATGCGATATCTTTTATACAAAAATTATGAGTCGGGATTGAATAATGATTTAATGTCTTTGGAGTTGGCCGTCGGATTGGCTTATCTTACCCAACGACGGCTCGTTTATTACGGTTCTGCGGGAGAAGATAAACAGTTAAAGTCGGTTTCTGGAGGCTGTTTTCATCGGGTTCCCGAACATCGCCGAGGGATTGTTAACAACCATAAAATTCCCACAATTCTCGATTTGTTAGACCCGCTGCCGATTGACTGTATTAGTTATTCAGAGTTTCTCAAAGAAAAGCGCTCAAAAACTTTAAGTTGGTATGACTCGGATGTGCGGTTAATTGACTCTGTTTTTGTTCCTAACAATGCGGTGGTTATTCCTGATGTTTTGGAACAATTTGCAGAAAATCGATTAATTATTAAAGATGTTGACCAAGATATTTTGCATTTAACTGAATGTAATTTTGGATTCTATTCTCGCTTTTTTTATTTACCTAACCCTTCTCTTTATGCTTTAATGGAATCCGTTCGTCCTCGGGCTATTTATCGGAGTTTGGCGGATAAAGTGAGTAAAACTCTGGGAAAGTTTAACGGAATTCACGTTAGACTGACGGATTATCGCAAACAGATTCCCAGTCTCGATCAGTATTATTCTTACAAAATTATCAAAAATATTCAAGGGAATTTTAGCCAAAACGAACTCTTAGTAATTTGTACGGATGAATCGGATAATAAAGACTTTTTTACTGAAATCACTAAGTTCTACAAAAATCATTTATTTATCGATGAATTTATTATCAATGAATTTCTCTATGATTTTAAAGACTTACCTTTTACCGACGAACAAACTTTAGGACTCATTTGTAACTTGGTGATGCCAAAAGCCGATCAATTCGCCGGAACACTTCGCAGCACTTACACGGGAATAATTCATCGAAACTGGCTGAGAAATAAACTGAAAATCAATCCCGACATTTCTCAACATTCCTTTCAATTTATTGACGGTGGCTTTGATCGGCAAGATGTTCCTTTTAAAGATGGATTTTATCAGGAAAAAAACGCGGGTTTATTTAGTTGGAATCGAATTCAATTTCCCATTTCATCGGGTTCAAAATCTTGGTATCGAGAATGGCCGGAATCGGTAGTTTTAACTGTTTAATCAAGCGATAAAATTGTAGGGAGGGTTCCGAATCAAATTAGAATTCTAGGGTTTTTGGGATGTACCTCATAGACTGGTGACTGTAAAGACTGGTGACTGGTGACTGTAAAGACTGGTGACTGGTGACTGAAAAGACTGGTGACTGAAAAGACTGGTGACTGGTGACTGGTGACTGGTGACTGGTGACTGGTGACTGTAAAGACTGGTGACTGGTGACTGTAAAGACTGGTGACTGGTGACTGAAAAGACTGGTGACTGAAAAGACTGGTGACTGGTGACTGGTGACTGGTGACTGGTGACTGGTGACTGAAAAGACTGGTGACTGAAAAGACTGGTGACTGGTGACTGGTGACTGGTGACTGAAAAGACTGGTGACTGAAAAGACTGGTGACTGGTGACTGGTGACTGGTGACTGAAAAGACTGGTGACTGGTGACTGAAAAGACTGGTGACTGGTGACTGGTGACTGAAAAGGGGCGGGTTTAGCAACATTTAGAGTGAAAATTGAAGCCCATTGGGGAACCCGCCCCTAGATGACGGCTTGAACCGGCCCCTTGGGGCGATGGAAAAACGGTTAATTTGTCATCTATAACCTTTTTCGCGATCGCCGATGCGTTACAATTATTAAGATACGTCAATAAATGCCAATAATCTTAATAAATTCTGCTACTAGGCACTAATCTATGTCTCTCCCCATTCGCAACGTTGCTATTATCGCCCACGTCGATCACGGCAAAACAACCCTAGTTGATGCTTTGTTAAAACAGTCCGGTATTTTCCGCGAAGGGGAAGATGTACCGGACTGCATCATGGACTCTAACGACATTGAACGAGAACGCGGAATCACCATTTTATCGAAAAACACAGCAGTTCGATACAAAGACACCCTAATTAATATTGTTGATACTCCCGGTCACGCGGACTTTGGGGGCGAAGTTGAACGAGTTTTGGGCATGGTAGACGGGTGTATTCTGATTGTAGATGCCAACGAAGGCCCGATGCCTCAAACCCGCTTTGTGTTGAAAAAAGCGCTAGAAAAAGGCCTGCGTCCCATTGTGGTCATCAACAAAATTGACCGTCCCCGGGCTGAACCCTACGGCGCCATTGATAAAGTGTTAGACTTATTTCTCGAACTCGGCGCCGATGACGATCAATGTGAATTTCCCTATTTATTTGCATCGGGTTTAGAAGGCTACGCCAAACGGGACTTAGAGGAAGAAGGCGTTGATATGCAGCCTTTGTTTGAAGACATTATCGAACACGTTCCGCCCCCGGTCGGCGATGCCAGCAAACCCCTACAATTACAAGTGACAACCCTCGACTATTCTGAGTATGTGGGTCGAATTGTTATTGGTAAAATTCACAACGGCACCATCAAAGCCGGACAACAAGCCGCTTTAGTAACAGAAAATGGTGATATTGTCAAGAGCAAAGTCAGCAAATTAATGGGTTTTGAAGGCTTAAGCCGGGTAGACCTCGAAGAAGCCAGCGCCGGAAATCTGGTCGCGGTTGCGGGGTTTGCGGATGCGAATATCGGCGAAACCATCACCTGTCCCAACGAACCCCAAGCCCTGCCTTTGATTAAGGTGGACGAACCGACGTTACAGATGATGTTCTCGGTGAATGACTCTCCTTTTGCCGGTCAAGAAGGATCTTACGTCACTTCTCGCCAGTTGCGGGATCGCTTGATGCGGGAGTTGGAAACGAACGTCGCCCTGCGAGTTGAAGAAACCGACTCCCCCGATCAGTTTATGGTGTCGGGACGGGGCGAACTTCACTTGGGGATTTTGATCGAAAATATGCGGCGCGAAGGCTATGAGTTCCAAGTGTCTCAGCCTCAGGTGATTTACCGGGAAATGACCGGTCAACCCTACGAACCGTTTGAATATCTGGTGTTGGATGTTCCCGAAGATGCGGTGGGAAGCTGTATGGAACGTTTGGGCCAACGACGGGCGGAAATGCAGGATATGCGGGTTGGCGGTAATGGTCGCGCCCAGTTAGAGTTTGTGGTACCGGCCCGAGGGTTGATTGGTTTCCGGGGTGATTTTATGCGGATCACTCGCGGAGAAGGGATTATGAACCACAGTTTCCTTGAATATCGTCCCCTGTGTGGCGAAATTGAGACCCGTCGCAATGGGGTGTTGATTGCGTTTGAGGAAGGGGTGAGTACCTTCTACGCCATGAAAAACGCCGAAGATCGCGGATCGTTCTTTATTACGCCGGGAACGAAGGTGTATAAGGGGATGATTGTTGGGGAACACAACCGCCCTCAGGATTTGGATTTGAATGTCTGCAAGGCGAAACAGTTGACCAACCACCGATCGGCGACTGGGGATGAATTGGTTCAATTGCAAGCCCCGGTTGATATGAGTCTGGAACGGGCGTTAGAATATATTGGCCCGGATGAATTGGTCGAAGTTACACCGGAGTCGATTCGTCTGCGGAAAGTCAGTAAAAAGTTAGTCAGACGTTAGACTTTTCTCAAAAGGCACGGCATTTTTACTCAAGGGGTGAAGGTCGTGCCTTGCTGTTTTTTCCTAAAAGATTAAGATTTTTAGGATAGAGAACGGGGTATAATTTCCTTTGAATTTGAGAAGGTTTTGAAAATCCTGTCGGTTTTAGAGAAAAACTTAAACGGGATCGTCGATAAATGATAAACTCTCAAATTTAAACGGCGTGAAAAGCAGCGATCGCATTGGGTTTTCTAATGGTCGAGTTAGCTTTTCTTGACAAACAATTTAGCAATAGGAGTATATACTTTTTGTTTGGAGATGCTATGATCTGATGAATAGGATGATCCAATTCACCTCCCCCAACCGCTGAACTTCAACGTAGAACTACAGCGATCGAGGAAGATTGCAATCGGGATTTATCCCGTCTGCGTTAATCCACAAGCTAGGAACGCGCTTGATTTTAAACCTTTGAGAGGGGGCAGCCTTAAATGCTAATACCTGATTTAATTTATCTGTCAATTTCTATTTTGGCAGTTCTCGTTAGTGTGATTATCCCTGATGAGATTGCCAAAATTATGGCCAGAGGAATTGCTTTGGTATTTTTGTTCCTCAGCATTGCGTCGGCGCCCTGGTTAGTTTTACTCATCATACTCGTTCCTGTGCTTAGTTATAAGCTAACAGAGCGTTTTCAGTGGTAACGTTGAATACTAACCGGGAAAAAAGTTGATTCTTGTGACGGGGAAGGATGTATAATCTCAACAGCCTAGCAAACTGCTTTCGTTCCCTCCCCCGCCTCAAGTTCAACCCAGATTTCAGACTAGGGCTTTATAAAATGATTCCGGTATAATATTATTCCGGAAGTTCATACTGTCCAACGATACGCTTGGCAAACTCGGGAACGTGGGCTTTTAGTTTCTCAGGATGGTTGCGCTTCACATACAAATAATTGCGGGTGAAGTGAGAATCAATGGAAAACCGAGCATATTCTAACCCTTTCGGGCCGATTTTTTCAATCACCACCCCCATCAGTTTCGCCGCCCACATCGGTAGCGTTACGCCTTTGTCGTAAGCGGGAATACTTTGTTGGACTGCTTGTTGACGCTTGCCTTCAGAATGAACGGGTTGAGTGTCTAGCTGACCTGATACCAAGTCTAACATTTCTTTGCCCGTTTCGTTGCGAACGACAATCCACTGCCAACCAAAGGGCGCACCCATATATCCTACCACGAGATCGGCTAAAGAGTTGACATAATCAAAACAACTCAAACAAGAGGGGGCGAAAATATCTTTTAGTTCTTTGGTATTTAACCCAAAAAAGGGAACTTTTTCGATAGAACCATCTTCGTGTTTGAAGTGAACCCGAAAGTCTTGCATAAATTCATAATGTACGACAGTTTCGGGAGATTTACTGGTAGTTTCTAGAAACTTTTGCAAACCGGCGCGAGTTACGTTATCAACGCAGGGCGTTCCCAACACGTAAAGTTTTTCTAATCCTAATTCTTTCTCAACCGCCCGCAGCGCTTGAATTTGACAGCCCACACCGATCACTAATAATCGCTTCATTCCCGATTTTTCGATTTCTTCGAGAACCGAAAGATTCGGCGAAAGTGTGGGTTTGTTGACTCTTGCTGCTAAAATATCTTCGGGAGTTCTCGCAATTACAGGCATGGGTTGAAAGCGATCTTCTTTGGTATTTTGAACGCAAACAACGCCTTCTACAATTCCCCGAGTCAACATTTCACAGGCGATACTGCTAACAATTCCCGTCCATTGGGCGCCTTCGATGGGCTGTTTTTTTCGCGCCGCTATCATCGTTTGATGAACCCCAAAATAGAGATCATCATCGTTTTCTAAATTACGACTTCTCCCGTGTGTTTGGGTTTCGAGTTGGGGAATTTGTTGGTTGATGAAAGCGCAGGCTTCTTTAACGTAATGCACGTAATAGGTGTCACACAGTCCGCACTCGCTACACAGTTCTTTAGCGGGACGGCGACTCCCCGGTTTCAATGCTTTGGCTTTCCGATGTTTGGGTGTTTCCTGTATTGCGGTCATTGAAACTTTGTTTATTATACCAGTTTATAGATTTATCACATTTTGTCACCCAGTTTGCTATTTGTCATATTTTTTAAGGTTGGACATCAACGGGATTGAGTTTGTATTAGAAAATAAGTCTATAAACGCATCAAATTAAATCGGAATGTTGGTCTAAGTAAATTCACGGACAACAGAGGTAAAAAATAAACGATAAAGTTCCGTAAAACCTCGAATAGCATAAAATTAAATTTTCAGATAGTCTATTAATAGAGATTTCTAAACTCTAAAAATTTTTATTGTCAGTTTAACATTCAAAATCTCATGAACATGATTGCAAAGTCAAAATTTGTTAAGTCTGTAATGATTACCTTTATGGCTATTTTAATTGTATTTAGCCAGTTCTTGTTTGGTGTAGCAAGTCCTGCTTTTGCTGCCAATAATAGTTGCAAAAATCAGCAAAGCACAGAAGTATTAGCAACTGTAGGAATAGCAACTATAGCCGCTGCTAAAACAATTGCGATAATTTCTGCTCATGCTACCTGGTGGTCTGCGAGTGCAACCGTATTAACAGGTGGGACGGCTGCTGTATTAGCTGCGCCTGTAGTGGTAGCAGGAGGAGCCGCATTAGCAACCTATGCAGTTTGGGAAGCTTTTTCTCCTGATTGTGATAGTCAAAAAATAGCAGCGAATCCACCCAAGCATAATGGTAATTTATTGGATAAATTCAGTCAACGTAAATAGTATTTACACACAGAAACCTCTTGTATGAGTAAACACTTTTAGTCTTAGTCAATTAATCTGATTAAGGCTGAGTGAATCTTACAAGAGGTTAACTTGCAGAAATCATAACTTTTTTTTGAAATTAGAGGAATAACTATGCCTGTATTTTTAGGTTTTTTAACACAATACATAGTACCTGGACTGGGTATAATATTTGCTACAATTGTTCCAGTAATGGGTCATGTTTTAGGTTTTGCAGTCACAAGGATTCCTAAAATCCCGAGTTATATCACCCTGATCAGAATCCTCTGGAAAGATACTAACCCTGATTCACAAGCGCGTCGCTATCTGAATACCGCTTTATTAATTTTGGGCGGAATTTTATCTTTCATGTCTTATTCTCTAATTCCCTTTACTGCAATACCTATAATTAGTACAGCAACAGTACCCATCGCATCTGTGTTGTCAATTATAGTTGCATTGGTATCCTTAGATCTTGTCTTTAATCTAAACGAAGGGTATTATCGAAAACAGCTTCAATCCCAAGAAAACTATAGAGGTGTTGAAGATCTTTTTGATGATATTGAAGGCTTGCGTAAAGCTTTAGGGGGGTCTTGGAAGAAAGTTGAAAAAGCAATTCGTGACCTTTCTCAGAAGATTGATAAAGAAGCGAGTCAAAATCAATATTTATTTGATGATTTTGAAGCTCAAGTCGGACATCAGATTGATGGATTGCTCGTTTTTGTTAACCAAAAATCTATTCATAAAGAAATTGATTCTAATCAGCTGAGACAAGTTGCAACAAATAGTCTTGATTCTTGGTTACAAGACCTTGGTAATGTGAGTGTAGGATTACTTGCGGGTGGTGCGGCTGGTTTGGGAACAGCTACAGCAGCATCATCGGTTTTTGTTCAAGCGAGTATGTGGACGAGTATTCATAGTTTGTTCGGATTGTCAACAGGTGGAATTGTTGTTAGTGCATCAACTTATGGACTTTTAACACTTGCTGCTCCTGTTGGGGTAGGTGCTATCGTAACAATGGGGATTTGGGATGGTGTATCCCGACTGAAAAGGCAACAAGAAAGTGAAAAATTTAGTGTTTTTTTGGCAGATATTATACTTTGCAGCATACCAATGGCGTGGAGTGATGGATATCTTCATCTTGAAGAAAAAAAAGTTATTCAACATCTTCTCGTTAGCCAAGGAATACAAGAAAAAGATAGACAACGAGTTTTAGAAGCCCTTGAAAAAGAAGTGAGCTTTGACGAAATCTTTAAAACTAATGCACTTTTTGATGAAGAATATCGTCAAAAAAATTGCAAACAAAGTGAGGCAGAACAACTCAAACATCGTCTTTTACTCTGTACAGCTTGGCGAATTGCAATTGCTGATGACATAATTCTTCCAGAAGAAATAGAATTACATAACCATATGGCTGATGTGCTTGGATTTTCACAAAGAGACCTTGAAGAAATACGTCGAGTTGTTGAGTTGAGTGCGGCACGTCCAGTATACCAAGTCAACTACGATCAATTCAATCAAAAATCGCTGACAGATGTTCAGAAACGTTATCTTCCTGCTGCGGCATAATTGAAGCCTACAGCCATTAATATTAGGGTAGGTTATACAAAATAAAATTACTCAACCTGCCCTAATGATGTGACAAAATCAGAAGTGGATAGTAAGCCGATCAATTGCGACACCAATTCTATAAGATATAAATTGAGGCTCTCAAACTAGAGTGCTGAAAAAATAATTGATTGCATCGGGAGAAAGCGTGTGTCTGATTTTAAAGAGTATAGAAGTGTAACTGAATTTCCGGCAAAAGTTGAGAACTTAACTTACGAAGAATTAATAGCAAACTATTATGATTTGCGGAATACTTACAGAAGTTTAACGGGTAGTCGGGGACAGCTTGTTCGTCGTCAGAGAGAAGCAAAAGAAAAAATTGTTATCCTTAATCAAGAGATTCAGGAAAAAATACAGCAGTTAGAAACTTTAGATCGCGAAAAACAAGAAATTGAGAGAATACTTGAAAGACGCAACTTTGAACTTCAACAAAAAGATATCCAAAAGCAAGAACTCCAACAAGAACTCAATACAATAACCGCAGAAATTACCGACTTGAAAGAAGAAAGACAAGCCATCACAAAAATGATTCACAACTTGAAAAATAGTTATGATGAAGTTCAAGGAACAAATGGTATAATGGGTACATTTGAACGTCTACAAAACATCATGCGAGCCGTTAAGATTTTCTTTACTACAGATATTGGCGAACTGATTAAACAGCAAAAATCGGAGATTAATTCTAATCCTGATAACCAAGAAAATTATCGAACCAACGGGAAAAATTTATTAGATAAGAAATAGGAGTCAAAAAAATGCCGAATATTTTAGAAACCCTGCAAGATGAAAGCCGCTTTGACAAAATTAAGAAAAGTATTAACAACGTTAATCAAGGCGTAGAAAATCTGAGCGATATTGCTGAAAATTTAGCCGATCAAACCCTCGATGCGGTTGAGTCTGGAATGCGGTTGGGATATGCTTATGCACAGGTTGAAGCTGAAGGAAAACAATCCTCTAATTCTGATCAATATATCGATGTTGAGGTTGAATCTTTATTACCCAATACCTCTGAAGTTCTCGAACAAGAATATCTCAAAAATGCAGATTCTTGGACAAAAGACGCTTTAAAAGATCGTTTTGGAACTTGTAATAAAGCTTATCGATATTTACAAGAGACTTATAATTTCAAGTTTCAACCCAGTTGGGATAAAGTTCTAGAAGCTTTTAATACGGGTGGAAAACGGGAAAGTATTACTCTTGAACAGGAAGTCGAAACGTTAAAACAGACTGTGAGTTTACAACAACAGCAAATTAACAAGTTAGAACAACAAAATACTTTGTTAGAAGCAAAACTGAACGAAGTTTTGAGATTGCTGAATTCTCCTAATTTTAAAAAACAAAAAAATAGCTGAATCAAGTCTTTAGGATGCGTCAAACTTCTACATTTATTGATTCGATAATTAACTAAACGGTTTGGCGCATTCTTAGGAAATCAAGATTAACAATCACAAATTTATCAACCTTCGAGGTTTGTCTGATGGTGTACAACTTTATTCTCTTTGAAAGAGTCTTGAGATGGAATTTACAGGATATAGCGAAAGTTGCTGAAAATCCTGATAAGCTTTTAGATTTGATGATTCTTAATATGCAAGAAGATCTCATCGAATTTCGTCAAGTAGTAGATCAAGCAACGGCTTCTCAAAAAAAGAAACAGCAACAATACAATCAATATAAATCTCAAGCGGATAAGTGGTTTTCTCGCGTTCAACTCGCACTACATAAAGGAGAAGAAAACCTGGCTAAAGAAGCATTACAGCGTTACAAACAATATCAAGAACAAGCAGACGAAATTAAATTTACTCTCGATAAGGAAACGATTCATGTTGATAATTTTCAGAATCACCTAATCACCTTTGAAAAACAAATATCGGAATTAAAAATCAAGCAAAACAGCTTAAAGTATCATAAAAACAGCGAAAGCATAGAAAAAAATGATCAAGAAAATTATCACGATGTAAGGGCGGGTTCCGCGTTAATTGATGTCGGTAACAAATAATATTATTAAACCCGCCCCGGTTTTTTTAATGGTATTGTGGGGGTGGGCGGGTTTAGCTAGATTTTTGCTGAGAATCTGTATTTTTGGGTGGAACCCGCCCCTACAGATAGGTTTTTAAATATTGTTTTGGGGGTGGGCGGGTTTAGCTAGATTTTTGCTGAGAATCTGTATTTTTGGGTGGAACCCGCCCCTACAGAAATTAATTGATTTTGATTCTATTTAAAAATTATTCAAATCTATACAACAAAACCTTAGATTTGAAATCTTCCAAAAGATAGTAAAATAATATTTTTCCTGAAGAATTTTCTAAAAAAACAGTAAATTTAGGCACTATTCCCAAAGCATAAAAGTAATTTAGTAAAAAATTGTAATATTATTCAATCTGGGTGAAACAATGAGTTAACCTAAAAAATAGTGCTGAAATCGGTGAGTGCGATCGCGATTTTCATCGATTCTGTTCCTGTTGTCAATTTTTATTTTTGTGGAGTCATTTAAAAAATGCTTGAGTTGTGGATTTGGCTTCTTGTTTTTGCAGTTAGTTTAACAGTCTTAATTAAATTTTCAGATATTTTTACGGAGACTGCGGGAAAAATTGGAGTTTGTTTGGGATTTAGTCCGTTTATTGTGGGTGTAACGATTGTAGCCATTGGAACTTCACTTCCTGAATTAGTCTCCTCAATTTTTGCGGTTTATCAAGATGCGACTGAAATTGTTGCGAGTAACGTTATCGGTTCAAATGTCGCCAATATATTCTTAATTATTGGTGTCGCCACGCTGTTGAGTAGTCCCCTGAAAATATCTTACAACTTACTTGATGTCGATTTACCGTTGTTTGTGGGTTCAGCGTTTCTCCTTTATTTTACCCTGTCAGACGGTGATTTTTCCTTTGGAGAAGCGATTCTTTGTATTTTAGGATATGTGGTTCATTTGGCTTATACCATCCGTTGCGGACAAGTTGAAGCGCCGGAAACGCCCGGTGAAGCCAGATCTCGTTCTAGCTACTTGTTAAAACAAATTACTGTTTTATTAATCTGTACGGCTTGTATGTTTTTGGGGGCAAACTTTACAATTGAATCTATTATCAAAATAGCAGATATTTTAGGAATTGGCAAAGAATTAATTGGGATAAGTGCGGTTGCACTGGGAACGTCTTTACCGGAACTTGCGGTTACTTTTTCTGCTTCTCGTCGGGGAGATGCGGAAGTTGCGATTGGAAATGTCTTGGGTTCTAATATTTTCAACTCATTAATTGTGATGGGAGTTCCCGGATTATTTGAGAATTTAATTGTTCCCGATAGCATTATTGAAGATGGTTTACCGATGTTACTCGCATCAACGTTATTATTCTTTTTTGTCACTCAAGATAAGAAAGTCACTAAATGGGAAGGATGGTTATTTTTTGTCTTGTATGCTTGGTTTATCGGACATATTTTTGATTTAATTTAATTTAATTTTCATTAAAAACACCGACCTTGATAACAGTCAAAACAAGTCGGTGTCTCCACAACTTCAAAATCAAAATTTTGTTACTGAACTCCAATGATTTGATAAATGACCGAGTTAATAACCCCCAATGCGATTGAACCGATTAAAGCGCTCAAGACTCCCCACTGTAAACGAAATCCTGAAACCAACCAAGCCGCCAACCCAAAAATTGCCATATTCAGAAGAACCCCAATAATAAAGGTGGAGAAAATGGCGTCTAGAGGTACAGCCAACCTGATCAAAAAAGGTCGAACCAAAACATTTAAAACCCCGAAAATTGCAGCCGACCATAAAGCCTTTTGAAAGCTATCTATTTCGACTCCAGTAATCGGGCGAAGTTGAGCAATCACAAACAAACTAATCGCGTTAACAATCCAAGCAATGAGCAAAACAACGGGATCATCCATGATATTTTCCATCTGAGTTGACCTCCTCAGTGATATTTTTTTTGGATCACACCCTAAACATTAAACCGGAACAGCATCACATCCCCTTCTTGTACAGTATAATCTTTACCTTCTGAACGCACCAACCCTTTTTCTTTCGCCGCAGTCATCGAACCCGTACTGACTAAATCTTCATACGCAACGGTTTCGGCGCGAATAAAACCCCGTTCAAAATCGGTATGAATCACCCCTGCGGCTTGGGGGGCTAACATTCCCGCCTGAATAGTCCAAGCGCGAGTTTCTTTTGGCCCTGTAGTCAGGAATGTTCGCAAACCCAAGAGTTGATAAGTAGCTTTAATTAAAGATTTTAAACCGCCTTCTTTTACGCCCAAAGACTCTAGAAAATCCGCTTGTTCTTCCGGGGGTAATTCAATCAATTCGGATTCAACTTGAGCGGAAACTACGACAACTTGAGCATTTTCTTGAGCGGCAATTCCTCGCACTTGTTCGACCCAATCATTACCCGTTGCTAGGTCTTCTTCCGAAACATTTGTAGCGTAAATAATCGGCTTTTGGGTTAACAATTCTAAGACCTTAACCGCTTCTTTTTCTTCCTCGTTTAAATCGGCTTGTCTGGCTGATTTTCCTTCGTTTAATACTGCGGTTAACTTCTCTAATGCCCCCAATTCTAACTGCGCGTCTTTGCTTGTCCGGGCTTGCTTGCGAACTCGTTCGATTCTGCGTTCAATTTGTGCTAAATCTGCGAGTCCTAATTCCAGATTAATCACCTCAATATCCCGCACCGGATCGACCGAACCCGAGACGTGAATAATATCATCATTTTCAAAGCAACGAACCACATGAATAATCGCATCAACTTGACGAATATTCGCCAAAAATTGATTTCCCAATCCTTCGCCCTGACTCGCTCCTTTAACTAATCCTGCAATATCAACAAATTCAATTCGTGTTGGAACTATTTGTTCAGAATTAGAAATCTTGCCTAACACCTGTAAGCGTTCATCGGGTACGGCGACAACACCAACATTCGGTTCAATTGTACAAAAGGGAAAGTTCGCGGCTGTGGCTTTAGCATTCGCCACAACAGCATTAAATAGGGTTGATTTACCAACATTCGGAAGTCCAACAATTCCTGCTCTAAGCATATCGCAAATTAAAAGGTGTTACCTTTGTAACCATAGCAGACAAAACGCTGATTTTGTGAACCTTTTTGTGAATTTTGGCTATTTAACCCTGATTGCACTTTAAAGGTTTGAGAAAAAATCGATTTCGCCCTTCTATTTTAGCTTGATAGAGGGCTTGATCTGCAATTTCAATTAGACAGACGGGAGAGAGATCGCAATGGGGAATTCCCCCCGCAATTCCCATACTGAGGGTAACATAGGAACTGACGAGAGAAGCGCTGTGAGGAATGGCTAACGCTTCTACCGCCTCTTGAATTCGTTGGGCGACATGAATCGCCCCTTCACTAGAAGTATTTGGTAAAATAATCGCAAATTCTTCTCCCCCATAACGAGCAACTAAATCCGCCGGACGTCGAATCACTTCATCTAGGGTTTGAGCAACTTTTTTTAAACATTCATCTCCGGCTATATGTCCGAATGTATCATTATATTTTTTAAAATAATCAACGTCACATAAAATTAAAAATAAAGATTTTTTTTCCCGACATAATCTCAGCCATTCTTGATTTAAGGTCTCATCAAAACTGCGACGGTTAGGAATTTGAGTTAAACCATCTAAAGTGGCTAGGCCGAATAAAATTTGATTTTTAACTTTAAGTTCTTCTTGTAATAAATGCTCCTGATGAATTTCTGCTTTGAGTTGGAGAGACATTCGTCGCACTCGCATTAATGCTTCTATTCTTAAAAAAAGTTCGGGCTTTTCTAGGGGACTAAAAATGACTTCATCTACACTTTGCCAAACTTGAGGAGTTAAGTTTTTGGCCTGTTGTCGAGGTGTGATTAATAAAAAGGGTAAAAAAATCGGCTCACAAGTTTTTCGTTGGGTTTGAATTGATTCGTAATATTGTTTGAGCATCACTCCATCGAGCAAACATAAATCAAACGCTTGCTCTAAGATTTTCTCATCTTCTCCAAGAATAATCTCGTATTTAGTTTTGAGTATTTCTACTAAAAGATGACAATTTTCCTTGTGGGCGATTAATAGTAAAATAGAGTTCATCAAGAGTTTACCGATAATGCTGCAAACTTATTCAGTTAGCGGCAGGAAAATTAATAGAAAGCGATATAAATGGGAAAATGAGAGCTTATCGTCACTGAAACCCATTTTAAAAGCACCGATTTTTACTTCAACTTGTCAATCTCATCCAGCCGAAGAAACTCGGGTTTTCCGCTTAAAATTCCTCGGAGATTTGTTAAGGGTTCGCCCACTTTAATCCCATAACGAGTAATTGAAATTTCTCGCAATGTTTTTTCAAAGTCACTGAGTCGCTTTTTGAGAACACCAATAGCTTTGCGAAGTTCACCCCGAATTTCCAGATACCGCATGAAAATAATATTATCAGCCAAATAGGAAATCCCCAACTCTGTCACCCGAAAATCCCCTGTTATCCATTCCATTTCATTAATCAATAATGTTGCAACACCCATATTTTTGAGATACCGACACAAACTATGAAGGTGGTGGGTTAAGTTTTCTTGCTGAAAAGAAAGCCGATAACCCGCCATACTATCAATCATAACAATTTGAGCGGACTGTTTCTCAACTTCTTCTCGGACAGTATTTGCAAACTCATCCGGCGTATATAAAAGCGGTTCGATCGAAAGAATACTTAAAGTTCCCCGATCGATCATGGCTTTGACGGGAATATTTACCGACTCGCAACGACGAATGAGGGTGTCGGGTGCTTCCTCAAAAGTACACACCACCGAGCGCTCACCTCGACCCGCAGCTTCTTTCATAAACTGCATTCCCAAAGTGGTTTTTCCGACTCCAGAAGGACCGCTAATAATAGTAATGGTACTGCGTTCTAAACCTCCTTCTAAAAGCTCATCTAAATCGGGAATTCCAGAGGAAATCGTTTCGCTCGAAAACTTTTGTTGAAATTCATCGGGAAGCAATCGCGGAAAGACGAGCATTCCCTCATCTGTAAGCCGCATTGAATGATATCCCGAACGAAAGTTTGAACTGCGAAACTTAGAAATACTTAAGCTGCGTCCGTGAGGATAAAACTCCAAGTTAATGATGCCATCACTGATAAATTGTAGATCTTCGTCGGGGGCTTCTGAACTGCTTTCTGTGGTGAACAATACCGTAATTTTATGTTCTTTTAAAAACCTTAAAAACGCGCTAATTTGTTTTCTAAATATAAACGCATCGTTAGCCAGATAGCGAAATTGAGTCATCGAATCAATAAAAACCCGCTGAGGTTTTAGGGTTTCGATCTGTTCAATAATTTTTTGAGTGAGGGGATCGCGTTCAACGTCCGCCGGTGAGAAAATATCATAACTTTGAACTTGAGTAAAAAAATCAGAACTGGGACTCAAATCTAAAAAATGAATTGGATTTGGATCAAAACTCAATACTGAAGCGATTCGCCTTAACTGAGTTTCTGATTCTCCTAAGGTAATAAATAAGCTGGTCTGGTCGGCTAAAACTCCGGCTTGTAAAAAGTGCAATCCAATCGTTGTTTTCCCACATCCTGGCCCCCCTCTGACTAAATAAGCCCGTTCGGGAATCAACCCCCCATAAAGAATTTCATCTAACCCGGGAATACCCGTTAATAACCGATCTTGAGTCATATTTTGAGTTGCAACCAATGCCGAAAAAATATCGAGTCAATTTTTAACAGGATACTACTTTAATGATCATATCCTAATTAATCTATTTAAAATACAAAAATATTATTTTTTAAAAGTTCATATTTTGACTCAAATCTTGACTCGATGTAAACATTCATTACCAAACTTCTCCAAAAAGTCTAAGTTTTCTTTCCGGATAAAATAATCTCTTTTACCCCACCCAATTGGCTGCGGCTTCCCATCCTTTCCCCTCGCGGACTAAAATCGGTTCATCCCCGCTCAGATCCAAAATCGTCGAAACTTGATAACCCGGATCGGAACTATCATCAACAATAATATCAACCAACTTTTCTAAACTATCAAACAACTCCGCTTTTCCGACATTTCCATCAATGGGAAGCGCTACCGGAGCCTGTCCTTCTTCTTCATTTGTAATGTGAGCCGAAGTCGAAATAATTGGATTTCCCAACTTTTCAATTAAAGCCAAACAAAAATTATTATCTGGAACTCGAATTCCGGTTGTTTTTCGCTTGGGAGACATCACCAGACGCGGTACCAACTTCGTCGCCGGAAGTAAAAACGTATAACTACCCGGAATTAACCGTTTAATAATTCGATAAGCCGGATCGCTGACCATCGCATAATCAGAAATATTCGATAACGACGAACACAAGAACGTCAACGGTTTATCATTAGAAAGTTGCTTAATTTGTCGCACCCGTTCAACCGCCGACTTCACATTGAGATCGCAGCCGATCGCATAAACCGTATCTGTCGGATAAAGCATCACCGCTCCATCGCGAAGATCGGTAATTACTTTAGCGATCGTCCGTTCTTGAGGGTTTTGGGGATGAACTTCGTAATAAGTTGCCATCGTTTTGAATCTGATTAAAATAATGGTTTAAATTTAAGCATTTTAATTTTAGATTAAAGTGAGAAAGTTAATTCTCCCTTTACCACCAATTACCGACACCAAACCATGACCAAAATCGCCTATTTTCAATGTCCCACAGGTATCGCAGGCGATATGTGCCTTGGCGCCTTAGTTCATGCGGGAGTACCCCTAGAGTACATCAGCGACAACCTCGAACGTTTGGGACTTTCCTCCGAATATCGCCTGTGGGCCGAACCCACACACCGCAATGGTCAGTTCGCCACCAAAGTTCACGTCGATCCGACCCATTCTCCCACAGGTCACACTCATCACCACCATCACGGGGATCATTCTAGCGTTGTTCGCCATCTACCCGACATCGAAAATCTGATTTTATCGGCTCAACTGCCTAAACAAGCAGAAGCCTGGAGTTTAGCGATTTTCCGCCTACTCGCTGAAGCTGAAGGAGCGGTTCACGGCATTTCACCTCAAAAAGTTCATTTTCACGAAGTCGGGGCTACAGATGCCATTGTTGACATTGTTGGGACTTGTTTAGGTTTGGACTGGTTAGAAATTGAACAATTTTATTGTTCGGCTTTACCGACGGGTGGGGGTTTCATTCGGGCGGCTCATGGCCAGCTTCCCGTTCCCGCACCTGCGGTTTTAAAGTTGTTAGAAAGTCGTCAAGTTCCAGTTTACAGCAATAATATTGAAAAAGAATTAGTTACACCAACCGGCGCCGCGATCGCCGTCACTCTCGCTCAAAACTTCGGACAACCGCCGGCGATGTCTATTCAAAAAATCGGTTTGGGTGCGGGTTCGCGAGATTTACCCTTACCTAATATTTTACGACTTTGGATCGGAGAAACTTCACAAACAAATATTTCTCATCACGTTTCTTCCACTTCTAAACATTCTACCCCAGAACCTTCTACTGTTGAAACCATTTCGGTTTTAGAAACTCAAATAGACGATCTCAGTCCCCAAGCGATCGCCTTTACTTTAGAAGAATTATTTTCAGTCGGGGCGTTGGATGTATTTACCCAACCCCTAACCATGAAAAAATCTCGCTTGGGAGTGTTATTAACGGTGATTTGTCATCCCGAAAAACAGACGGTTTGTGAGGATATCTTATTTAAAAATACCACAACATTGGGCATTCGTTCGAGTCAACAACAACGGCGTATTTTACAACGAGAAATGCAAATTGTAGACACGCCTTACGGTTCGGTTTCTGTCAAAGTTGCCTATTCGGGAAAAACAGTCACAAACGTTCAACCCGAATATGAAGACTGTGCTAAATTAGCCCGACATCATCATATAAGTTGGTTAGATGTTCACCGAACCGCATTAGAAAATTGGTACAATTCAAAAAGCTAGTTGTTGGGCTAGTTGTTGGGCTAGTTGTTGGGCTTCAGCCCAAAAAATAATGCGCTGAAGCACAACTACGAACAATGGGTGTATCAGTTAAATCAGATTACCATAGCAAGCGAGACGCTTGCACTATTGTTTCCATTTCTTTTTGAAATGCTATATAATAACATTACCTCATCTGAACTACTTGAGTTTAAGCTGAAAATATGGAGGAGATAAAATACCCACTCCATACTAGCTGAACAATTTTTTAAACAAAAAAGAATAGAGTGTTGGAAAATATTTGTTGGTATAAAATCTCAATATATTACTCCAGTAGAACAGAAAATATGGTCTTTACTCAATCCAGATAAACCATATAATTCTGACTTCGATCTCCAGACTTTATTACATAGTTTTAACCGTAAACTAAAAGAACGTAGAATTGGGATTTTAATCGATAATCTTGAACCCGCATTAAAAAAGGGTAAGCTACTTGAAAATCATCATCGCTATGTCGATTTGTTAATTTTACTCAGTCATCCAGAAGTTAAGTCTATTACGTTAATTACAAGTCGTGAATGTTTGAAAGAATCTAAAGTAAGAGTAGCTGATGCTTATTATGGATTACCTGGCTTAGAAAAAACTGAATGGCAAGAATTTTTTAATTATTATCAGATCAAAACTGATTCTCCTGCTTTTCATAAGTTGTATGAAGCCTATGGCGGAAATACTAAAGCAATGGAAATCCTTTGTGGAGCAATTCTAAGACCGCCTTTTAATGGAAATCTAGATGCTTATTATCAAGAAAATAAAGAAGATTTACTAATTGAAGGCGAACTAGAAGATTTAGTTGCGAGTCAGTTTGAACATTTGAGTAAAAATGATGAAGAAGCCTATAAACTTCTTTGTCGTTTGGGAATATACAGTTATCAAAACACCGATTTTTTGCCTCTTATCGCTTTAAATGTTGTGCTTTGGGATGTTCCAAAGCATCGAGTAAAAAGGGTTATAAAATATTTGCAGGATTGCTTTTTGATCAAAACTCAAACACAAGAAATTATAAAGGATAATTTTTATCAGATATTTGAGATTCACCCAGTAATTTTATCTGAAGCATTATCAAGATTATATTCTTGCACCAGTAATATAGGAGATATTGTGTTTTTAATGAAGCAAGAAATTGACAGCTTTGTTGAAAATAACACTGAAATACAAACGATATTAAAAAGGGTGAGCAAAAAATCGGACTTAATTTTTAAACAAATAAATATAAGATATAAGAAAGGATCTATTCGCTCGTTTTATTTATCGCAATATTTTGAATTTTTTACCTCTTCATCATTTGGTACTAATGGACGTTATCTTGTACTATCAAGAATTATTGATGGTTGTTTTCCAGGAATTATAGGAGTAAGCTTTGGTTCTAGAAATGTTCCCAAAGAAATTAGACTTGATAATTATCTTTTGATCTGTTTATTATACTTTTTGAAAATTTTATCTCTTATTCAAGAATCTGATGAAATAAAAAGTCATACATTTATAAATTCCAGTGCTTTGTTTTCAGAGTGCCTCTATGAAAGCTTGGGTTATACGTCCAACATAATCTTTAAGATTATGTCACATAAAATAATATCTGAAATTAACAGCAAGTTGAAAGACATTAAAATTTTAAAAGAATGGTGGATAGAGACGGGGATTAATATGGTCAAAGAATTACAATAATGGACAATTGAAAATAGAGGAATTGGCTACTGCTTTGATTTCAGTGAAGAACAACAGCAAATCCTAAAAGATTACTATGAAGCAAATCTGGTCTTTGTAAAATGTTTAAATAGTCTTCCTGATATTAGTCCTGAAGTTCGGGAAGAAATCGAAGAAACGCTACTACTTCCGATTGAAGAAATTGAAAAATGGAAACAACAACATCGCCCTAACAGTTAAATACTCACAAAAAAGGATCATGTAGCGATTTCTAACAAATCCCCATCAATGAGACTCAAACAACAGGTTGCCAAACCCCTACATGAACCCGAATAAAGTTATAGATTTTCTGTTGCAAAGGTATTACATTCGTCAATATTTCCTGTTTGTAAACCTCGCTGAAACCAACGCACCCGTTGGGCGGAAGTTCCATGAGTAAACGAATCCGGTACCACATAACCTTGAGATTGCCGTTGTAAGCGATCATCCCCAATACTACTCGCCGCATTAATTCCTTCTTCTATATCCCCTTGTTCGAGAATTTGTTCGGCTTTTTGAGTACGATTTGCCCAAACTCCAGCAAAACAATCGGCTTGCAATTCTTGTCGAACAGAAAGATTATTAGCACTCACTTGATCAACTTGACGCTGTAAATTATTCACCTGTTGAGAAATACCCAATAACGTCTGAACGTGGTGTCCGACTTCGTGAGCGATCACATAAGCTTGAGCAAAATCTCCCGGTGCATTAAGATTATATTTTAGTTGTTGATAAAAACTCAAGTCAATATAAACTTTTTGATCGCGAGGACAATAAAAAGGCCCCGTTGCAGCTTCAGCATAACCGCAAGCCGACTCAACCGCATTTCTAAACAAAACTAATTCGGGTTCTACATAAGTTTCCCCTCTTTCCCGAAATATTTTATGCCAAGTATCTTCGGTATAACCGAGAACAACCGAGACAAAATCAACCAATTCTTCTTCTTCAGGAGAACTGGAAGTTATGGTAGAATCTGGATAGGAACTTTGTTGTGGGGATTCTTCGAGAATAATACTCGGATCGATACCTAAAAAGATGGCAGCGATCGCTAAAATAATAGTACCAATACCTCCTCCGATCGCGATACGACCTCCGGGAGAACTTCCCCGTCTGTCCTCCACATTGTCACTGCGGCGCCCCAATTGCCAACGCATAGATCATCACCCTCCCGACGATTTTTTTGAGATCAATAAAATCAAAATCAACTTAATATTAAACCGAAAAAAGCCCTTTCTTCTCTGTCAAACGGAAGAAACCGATCTCTACCTTAATCTCAATAAATCAGAGGAACTTGTCAAAAGTAGAGAATCACCTTTCTCGCCAAAAAGAATCGGCTAAAAAAATGTAACTCGAAGAAACACCAGCGTTCAACTCAGAACCCTTTGACAACAGTTAAGAAAGTTTTGGGGCGATCGCTTGCGAATCTTGGGGAGACAGTGTAAAAATAGATTGAACAAATGTAAATCTTCTGTTTACCTTGAGATTACCGTGACGGGTCAGAAAGCCAATTCACGCGCTCACAACCGCTCCGCCTCAGCACATCAGTCATTGGCTGATAGCTACTACGGCTTGCTAGGGCTGCATCCATCCGCATCCGCGATCGAAATTCGTCGCGCCTACAGGGAACTCAGCAAGCGCTACCATCCCGATACAACAGAATTATCAAAACCCGTCGCGACAGCCAAATTTCAACAGCTAAACGAAGCCTACGCAACCCTCAGCAATCCCCAACGGCGTCAGGCATACGATCTCAAAATCGGCTATTCTCGTTACAATGTGATTCAACCTTCCTATCCGTTTGATCGCACAGACAATAACAGCAAATACCGTGTATCCTCCTCGGCTTATCTCGATCCGACAGATCGCCCGTTATCAGCCGGAGAACTGTTTGCAGTCCTGATGATGGCCCTCAGTTTGATCGCCTGTCTGATCCTGGCGATCGCCATCGGTTTAACCCGTTCTGAGGTAAGCTTAGAACCAATACAACCCCCCGGAGTTTTGATCGAGAATCTGATCCTGATCATTGCCCAGGGAAAACCAACTTAAAATTAACGACAAACCGATAACAAAACGACCATGATGACTATTCTTGACAATCTAGACCTTCCGAGTCCCGAAACGCCCCTGTACAATCATACCCTTCCGAAAATCGAAGCTTGGTTGCGTAATCAAGGCTGTCATCAAGACAGCAAAGAACTCAACGCTTGGTCTATCGAAACCCCCACTTGGAAAGCCCAACTCTGGCTGGATGTCGAACAAATCTCAGTCCGTTATATCGGTGCCGGAGAAGGAAACCAAGATATCCAACGCTCCTTCAAATATTCCCTGAGTCGCCAGGATATCGAAGAAGCCGTTTTTACAGGACCCTAAGAGCCGTTGGACACCTTAGCGGTGGGGGGCGGCTTCAAACTTTGCCAAACCGCCGTTCCCGTTTTTGATAGGAACACAGGGCTTGATGAAATTCCGAGCTATCAAAATCCGGCCACAAGGTATCGGTAACATAAATTTCAGCATAAGCCATTTGCCAGAGTAAGAAATTACTAATCCGCATTTCTCCGCTGGTGCGAATCAGCAAGTCGGGGTGAGACAATCCGGCGGTATAAAGATGTTTTTCAAATAAAACTTCATCTATATCATCAGGATTTAACTGTCCTTGCTGAACTTGAGTGGCAATTTCCCGACAAGCCCGGATAATTTCTTGACGCCCGCCATAGTTGGTCGCCACGTTAAACACAATGCCGTGATTGTTGCGCGTAGACTGCATTGATTCTTCAATCTTAGCCTGTAAAGAGGCCGGCAACGCATTCAAATTCCCCACGAACTGAATTCGCACCTCCTCCTCCATCATCTCGCGCAGTTCCCGCATTAAAACCCGCTCAAATAAAGCCATCAAAAAATCCACTTCTTCGAGGGGACGGCCCCAATTTTCGGTGGAAAAGGCATAAGCAGTTAAGGCTTCAATCCCCCAATCCCGACAGCAGCGCAGCAGTTCTTTGAGCGTCTCTACCCCCTGGCGATGACCCATTGTACGCGGCCATCCCCGACGTTTAGCCCAACGACCATTACCATCCATAATCACAGCAATATGTTTGGGCAGTCGGTTGGGATCGAGGTCGGCAGGTAACTCGTATACAACCCTTTGCTTTGCAGTCATTGTTTCTCCCGAGAAGCTGATGAACGAAGACGAAATACCCGCGATATTAATGCCCATCCCTTCGATCCTATCTGGCGTTTAAGAGTTCCAATCGAGATCGGAGCAGATGTTCTTTCATCACCAGACGGTCCGGAGCGAGCTTCTAGTAGTTCCTTTAGTTTACTGCTAGTTAGCGGTCGATTCAGAACGCCTTTTTCTGCGAGTGAGATTGATCCGGTTTCTTCTGATACCACAATACACAAACATTTGGCGACTCGCTCTGTAATTCCCATCGCCGCCCGGTGACGGGTTCCCAACTGTCGGGAGGCCATCCGTTCCGACAACGGTAAAATTACCCCCGCCGCCGCCACCCGAGACGCCCGAATTAAAACCGCCCCATCATGGAGTAGGGTTTTGGGTTGAAACAGAGTTTGTAGCAGTTCTTTGGAGACTTCAGCATTGAGCTTGACACCCGGCACCGAAAAGTCCCGTTCATCAATTGGACTTCCGGTTTCAATGATAATTAAAGCACCTGTACGGTTTTGGGATAGCTCTTTAACGGCTTCCACAATTTGATCGATGACGCTATCGGGTTCGGGAATGGCTTTGCGACCCCGGCCAAACAGTTGTAAAACTTCTCCTCGACCCAATTGTTCTAAAAACTGGCGAAATTCCGACTGCAACATGACAGCCATTGCTACAGCAGAACCTGTCACCAAACTATTGAGGGCGATTGATAACAGTCTCAAATTTGCCCAGTTGCTGATCGCTGTAGCCAGCATTAGGATGATAAACCCCCTGACCATCCACAGCGTTCGACGCTCTCCAATGATGACAAGCACCATGTATGCGACAGCAAAGACCAGTCCAATATCAATACTATGAACTAACCAGGACTGCATCCAGCCAGGGTCATTACTAGGACCCGATTTCATTGAACTTGATGAGATTGAGCTAAGTGGTCTTGTATATGGTACAAAGTGAACTGTTGCCAGGTCGAGTCCATTGGGGAAGAGTTCAGCCGTTGACAGGGGTTTGAGGCGTAAAAATTCGGCTCCGCTCAACCCCCAAGAGTATTAATTTCTCAAGATGTCACCCGTTTGGTCACTCTTGACCCCCAATTTCATCGCTTTTCGGAGTGAGTCGCACTCACTCACCGTGTTCTTTACATATCCTTAGAAACCAGCGAGTCGTTCGGGTAAACGATCTTGCCGAATTAAGTCTTGATAGGTTTCTCGTTCTAAAATCAGGTTACTCTCTCCCTGGTCAACTAAAACTGCTGCCGGTCGAGGTAAGCGATTGTAGTTAGAAGCCATGCTGTAATTGTAAGCTCCCGTTGCCAGAACCGCCAAAATATCTCCCGTTTCACAGGGGGGTAATTCGGCATCTTTGATCAAGATATCCCCCGACTCACAGTGTTTTCCGGCGACGGTCACGGTTTCGGTTAAAGGGGCAGACATCCGGTTAGCCAGGACCACCCGATAAACAGATTGATAGGTGATCGGCCGGGGATTATCTGACATTCCTCCATCTACAGCAACATAGGTGCGAATTTCGGGAATTTGTTTTTGAGAACCAACCCGATAAGCCGTAATGCAAGCAGGCCCAATAATCGATCGTCCCGGTTCGCACAGCAGTTTCGGGAGCGGCATATTCTGCTGCTGACAGGCTTTGACCATCGCCTCCGCAACGGTTTGCACCCAAGTTTCAATACTGGGCGGATCGTCGGCTTCTGTATAGCGAATTCCCAATCCCCCGCCAATATTAACTTCTGTAATATTTAAGCCGTACTGACCCGCTTTGGCGATCGCTTCTACCACCACACCGGCGAGATCTTCGTGAGGTTGCAGTTCAAAGATCTGGGAACCGATGTGAGCGTGTAAACCCACGCAACTCAGGGCCGGTTGTTGGGCGATCGCATTAAAAACCGCATCGAATTGATTGGGATCGAAGCCGAACTTACTGTCGAGATGACCCGTGCGGATATACTCATGGGTGTGACATTCAATTCCCGGTGTCAAGCGTACCATCACCCGGATCGGCGAAGAATTCGATCTTTGTTCGGATAACTCGGCTAGCATCTGTACATCCAGCCAGTTGTCGATCACAATTGTGCAACCGGTGTCTATGGCTAAGATCAGTTCCTCTCTGGATTTATTATTCCCGTGCAAATAGAGCCGGTTCGGACTGACATTGGCGGCGATCGCGGTGTAGAGTTCACCCCCCGAGACCACATCCAAGCCTAACCCTTCCGATGCGACTATCGCACAAACCGCCAAACAACTCCAGGCTTTGGAGGCATACAATACCAGAGACTCACCGGGATAGTAACGCGCTAAAGCATCTCGATATTGGCGACAAGCGCTGCGAAGGGTTTGTTCGTCTACAATGTAAAGAGGTGAGCCAAATCGCTCCACTAGGAGCCGTACATCACAGCCTCCGATTTCCAGGTGATCTTGGTCGTTCACCCGAGCGCTCAAAGGCAGAAGTTGCTGGTTAGGTGAGCGCGTTTCGGAGGTCGTCTGTGTTGATTGAGGTAGATATTGGAGTCCTGACTTTTCCACGCTTGTGTATATTGAGTTCATCTCGGTCAGCCACTACCCGCCCCACCGCATGGTCTCCGGTTTGGCAGGGTGATTCCCTCTGCTAACCGAGGTCAGCTTTGCTCCCGTCGGAGTTTAAATTTTGTGCCGGGTCTCGACCCAAACACAAACTTAGTGTACTGTTGGTTTCAGCTTGATTGAACTGTGCAGTTTCACTCAGGCGGGTCAATGACCACCTAGATTGTACATCAAAACGGAGGCTAAACCATCATCGGGCAACGCCTTCTATCTAAACATTGTTTGAAGAATTAAGATCGCGTGGTTTGGTTAAAACTTCAAGCTTTAACTTCCGAACACCTTCCCGCCGCCGCCGAACTCGATCGCCAGTGTTTGGGGGGACTGTGGACGCTGGCTGGTTATCAGCGGGAGTTAGAAAGTCCCAATAGTGATTTGTTGGCCTGGGTCGTAGATGAGGAAGGGGAAGAAACAGCCCCCAACGGGCATAATTTCGCGTTTGACCTGCCCGGAGTTCCCTTCAGACCGGAAACCTCCCTGGTCGGGGTCGGCTGTCTGTGGGCGATTTTAGAGGAAGCTCATATTACCTTACTGTTGATTCATCCCGATTATCAAGGGCGGGGTTTGGGACAGGCCTTGCTGTACGCTTTACTCAAGTCCGCTTGGCATCGGCAACTGGAGCGGGCCACCTTAGAAGTCCGCGTCTCCAACTCGGGGGCGATCGCACTTTACCAAAAATTTGGCTTTAAACAAGCCGGACGCCGACGCCACTATTATCCCGACACCGGAGAAGACGCCCTGATCCTGTGGAGAAGCGGCTTACAGCATCGCGAGTTTAGCCGCACCCTCGGGAGTTGGTCTCAAGACATTCGCTCGCGCCTGCGCCAACCCCAACCGAAAACATATCAAAATTAAACCCTTCGCAGTCTTAAGAAAATTTTTGTATTCAAGACTCGATTGGGGGCGAAAAGTTCGACAATCGCTTTTTGATAGAATTTGAGTAGGTTGTGGAAAATCTCTCATCCGTTGGGGCAACAATCGGTTCGGGAAAGAACCCCGGACAGTTCCCCAACTGATTGTGCTAGAATCCATCATTAAATCTAAAACAAACTGTGTTTAACGAATGACTCAAGAGACAACCTCTATACAGAATGAAAATTCAGTTGCAAGTAGGTTGGCTCTATGAACAAAGGAACTCGGTGTCTATTTCAACCCCGTTTGAAATCAACCACAGAGTGATTGTTCAATCCTCTTGTCTGTATTCTCCGTTACAGTCATCCTCTGTAAAACTCAAGCCAGAGAATCAACTGTCGATTGCGAGGCAAACTTCAACTGAGAAATCAGCAGAAGTCCCGAGTCAGAAGAACCGGATAAACAGACAAGAATCAAAAAAACGAAGAGAAATCTTCACAAGCTAAAAGGGAAAGGTTGTCGGTCTACTCCTCAATTGGAATTTTCCAGTTGTATAAGACTCAGCAGCCCCAACCTAGAGGCTACCCCAGAAAAATTAAAAATTTTTATGATCGTTTAATTTTTCGGGAGTTGAAAGTGTCACGCTAAAATTAGCGTACGGGTATGCAGCAGGTGGTGGAAATTTGCCATGTTTGAACGCTTCACAGAAAAAGCAATTAAAGTAATCATGTTAGCCCAGGAGGAAGCACGCCGTCTGGGCCATAACTTCGTGGGAACCGAGCAGATTCTTCTCGGTCTGATCGGAGAAGGGACAGGCGTTGCAGCCAAGGTGCTGAAGTCGATGGGGGTTAACCTCAAAGACGCTCGCATCGAGGTCGAAAAGATCATCGGTCGGGGTTCGGGGTTTGTCGCCGTCGAAATTCCCTTCACCCCCCGAGCCAAGCGCGTCCTAGAACTTTCCCTCGAAGAAGCCCGCCAACTGGGTCATAACTATATTGGAACAGAACATCTGCTTCTCGGCCTCATCCGCGAAGGAGAAGGGGTAGCCGCTAGAGTCTTGGAAAATCTGGGAGTAGATCTGTCGAAAGTCAGAACTCAGGTGATTCGGATGCTGGGCGAAACCGCCGAAGTCACGGCCGGAGGAAGCAGCAGCCGCACCAAGACCCCAACTTTAGACGAGTTCGGCTCGAATTTAACCCAAATGGCCTCCGAAGGGAAGCTCGATCCCGTGGTCGGCCGTCAAAAAGAAATCGAACGGGTGATCCAAATTCTCGGCAGACGGACCAAAAACAACCCCGTCCTGATCGGAGAACCGGGGGTCGGTAAAACCGCGATCGCCGAAGGATTGGCCCAGCGCATCGCCCAAAACGATGTTCCCGATATTTTAGAAGAAAAACGAGTCGTCACCCTCGACATCGGTTTATTGGTCGCCGGAACCAAATATAGAGGGGAATTTGAAGAACGGCTGAAAAAAATTATGGATGAGATCCGCTCGGCCGGTAATGTCATCCTGGTGATCGACGAAGTTCACACCCTGATCGGTGCCGGTGCCGCCGAAGGGGCGATCGATGCGGCAAACATCCTCAAACCCGCTCTGGCCCGAGGAGAACTGCAATGTATCGGCGCGACCACCCTCGACGAGTACCGCAAACACATCGAACGGGATGCGGCCTTAGAACGACGCTTCCAGCCCGTGATGGTCGGCGAACCCACCGTTGATGAAACCGTAGAAATCCTTTACGGTCTGCGCGAGCGCTACGAACAGCACCACAAGCTGAAAATTTTGGACGAGGCTTTAGAAGCCGCCGCCAAACTGTCTGATCGATATATCAGCGATCGCTATTTGCCCGACAAAGCCATCGACTTGATCGATGAAGCCGGCTCTCGCGTCCGTTTAATTAACTCCCAACTGCCTCCGGCGGCCAAAGAACTCGATAAAGAACTGCGTCAGGTTCTCAAAGAAAAAGACGACGCCGTTCGCTCCCAAGACTTCGACCGGGCCGGAGAACTTCGCGATCGCGAAATGGAAATCAAATCTCAAATTCGCGCCATCGCCCAAAGCAAAAAATCGGAAACCCGTACCGACGAGGACGATTCCCCGATGGTGACGGAAGAAGATATCGCCCACATTGTCGCCAGTTGGACCGGCATCCCGGTGAACAAACTCACCGAGTCCGAGTCCGAAAAACTGCTGCACATGGAAGATACTCTCCACCAGCGCCTGATCGGTCAAGAAGATGCGGTCAAAGCCGTTTCTCGCGCCATTCGTCGCGCTCGGGTGGGCTTAAAGAACCCCAACCGACCTATTGCTAGCTTTATCTTCTCAGGCCCGACAGGAGTTGGTAAAACCGAATTAACCAAGGCTTTGGCGTCTTATTTCTTCGGATCGGAAGAAGCGATGATTCGCTTGGATATGTCCGAATTTATGGAGCGTCACACCGTTTCCAAGCTGATCGGTTCGCCTCCCGGTTATGTCGGCTACAACGAAGGCGGTCAGTTAACCGAAGCCGTCCGTCGTCGTCCTTATACGGTGGTTCTGTTCGACGAAATCGAAAAAGCCCACCCCGATGTCTTCAATATGCTGTTGCAAATTCTTGAAGATGGACGCTTGACCGATGCCAAGGGTCGGACGGTAGACTTCAAGAATACCCTGATCATTATGACCTCCAACATCGGATCGAAGGTGATCGAAAAAGGTGGCGGCGGTTTAGGATTCGAGTTCGCCGAAAACGAAGCCGATGCTCAGTACAACCGTATTCGCAACTTGGTGAACGAAGAACTCAAGCAATACTTCCGTCCCGAGTTCCTCAACCGTCTCGATGAGATTATTGTTTTCCGTCAATTGACGAAGGATGAGGTTAAGGAAATTGCGGTGATCATGCTCAACGAAGTCTTTAGCCGTCTGACGGAGAAAGGCATCAGGCTGGAAATCACAGATCGGTTCAACGAGCGCTTGGTTGAAGAAGGGTATAACCCCAGCTACGGCGCCCGTCCGTTACGTCGGGCGATCATGCGGTTGCTCGAAGATAGCTTGGCCGAAGAAATTCTCTCTGGTCGGATCAAAGAAGGCGACACCGCGATCGTCGATATTGATGCCGATGGCCAGGTGCAAGTGATGCCGGGAGAGAAAGAGAAGCGGGAACTCTTACCCCAAGGGGCCGAATAACCCGATAATCGCAGATTAACGGTTTGGGGTGCGGCGATCCCGTACCCTTTTTTTTGATTCTTTTTTTGATTGGATTTCAAAAACCCGGTAACTGAATATCAACCGGGTTTTTATGGCCGCGGAGTTAGGGAACAAATTCAGTGACCACCTGATCCCCGTTTTGGCCGCCGCTGACCACAATGGTATTATTGGTAAACTCGCCGACCGCCCGCTCCCCGGTTAAGGTCAAAGGGGGATCGATTTGGCGGTAAACCACATCTCCTTGAGCTTGAAACTGTTGTTGAGAGACAGACCAGGTTAACTGCTCGGTGTTTAACTGAGCTTGACGTTTTTGACCGATCCCGATTACATTTCCGACCAAATCAAACTGTTCGGCTTTGAGATCGCCCCATCCTTGGTTGGCTGTTACCGTGACTTGTTCTTCACGATGGATAATGGTAATGGGTTGGGGAGATTCTATTTTTTGCTGTTCATACTGCCATTTAATTTGATTGCTGGCAATTTGCAAAGGCGGCTCTGACATGGCGATCTGCACATTTTTTTTCAGGTCGGCGAGTTCAGTTTTGAGATCGACGATCGCTTCGCCGGCGACTGCGCGATCGGTCACGGTTTGCTCTTGATAGCGATCCACTTCTACTCGAACTTCGGCAATCAGTTTTTCTTGTTCCCACTCCCAAATAATATGATCGGTGCGTAACTGGATCAGGGGATCTTTGACATTAACTTTAACTTGATTCCAAAACTCGATCCGTTTTTCTTTGTTAAAGGCTTGCACCTCCGAAGCGACAAAGTGAACCTTTTCGTGTTCCCCAGTCACCCCATTGCGAACAATCAAAATCTCCTGATCGACGATCCATTCTAAAAAATTCCCCCGTAAAACCAATCCCCGATCAACATCGGTCGCCACAATATTATTGCGTAAAACAATCCGCTTGCTATCTTGGTAAACTTCTCCGAGTTCAGCTTCGACTTTGTAGAGAAGTTTACCATCGCGAAACAACTCGCCCATCGGTTGAGTCACCTGAGCAACGCGGTTATCTTTACTGTAGCTGGCTTGCTTGGACTGCACTCGCCAGAGTAACTCTCCCTTCTCGTTGGCTTGTTCGAGGGTGACATCATCGAGAGTCAAACTGTTGTCAAACTCCTCTTCGGACTGGGGTTGAGTTTGAGTGACTTCATTTTCGCGCGGTTCTGGGGGGCTACACCCTGAGAGTCCCATGAAAATGAGTATCGCGATCGCCGCAGGTAAAACCTTCCCCGTGACCGAAACCCACTGACCGGGGATCAATTTAGATTGAGTTTGATTCTCAACCGTTTTGAATCTGAAAAACCCCCACCTGTTATTCATAGTTGCGATCTTACGATCCCTCCATTTGTCGGTGATCCATTAAACTCATGCTGGAAAGCGGACGGTAAGGGTAGGTGTTCGGACTGCGAGGATTTTTTTGAATATCTTCTTTGATATTTTCGAGATCGATATAGCGATCGGCGACATTAATTAAACTGTCGCTGGTCATCGCCCGCAAACTGACCACTTCGACCCGCACCCCTCTGTAGCTTACACAGTCCACCGCATAAGCGAGATCTCCATCTCCGCTGACCAAGACCGCCGTGTCGTAGGAACCAACCAAAGCCAGCATATCGACGGCAATTTCTACATCTAAATTGGCTTTTTTAGAACCATCGGGAAGCTGAACCAAATCTTTGGCGATCACCCGGTAGCCATTGCGTCGCATCCACAACAGAAACCCCTGCTGTTTTTCATTGGTGCGATCAACACCGGTATAGAAAAATGAACGCAACAACCGCGATCCCCCGGTCAACCGACACAGTAATTTGGTGTAGTCAATCTCGATCCCCAGTTGTAAAGCCGCATAAAACAGGTTGGAACCGTCAATAAAGATAGCGACCCGACCCCGATTTTCGAGAACTTGTTCGGGCGTAAAAATTTCGCCGTTTTTCATGGGATTAAACATGATTGTTATACCTCGTTTATTATCGAAAGATTGTTTATTGAATGAGTTGTGAAGTCGTCAGATTGAAGACAGATGTGTTATCTTAAGTAAAGCTTAACGATCGCGCCCGGCTATGACGAAAGAGTTTCTGGGAGTTCGAGACGCAGGAAAACCGGTTGGGGTTCAGCAAGCCGTTGATCAGCAGGTAATACTCCCCACTGGGCATGGGTTTCATAGGGTAGTGCGGTCTCAATTGTGGTTTTGTCATTAAAATCAATTGAGAATCCAAGCTGATTATAGATCCGATTGCTGAGATTCGGCGTAATTGGAGACAGAAGGTAAGCCGCTAGTCTAACAGATTCCAGTACCGAATACAGTACGGATTTTACTAAATCTAGCTTTCCTTGCTTGTATAAAGACCAAGGGGCCTGTTCGTCAATGTATTTGTTACCGGCTTGAACAAGATTTAAGATGGCTTCACAGATTTGGCTGAACGCTAAATTTTCATAACCCTGAGCCACAGTTTTCCCCAACGTTTGACCGTAGGATTTTAAAGGATGATCCTCTGCCATAGCTGCCAGATTGACCTCAGGAACACGACCATCAAAGTATTTGTGTACCATCTTCAGGGTTCGATTGAGCAAATTCCCCAGGTCATTGGCTAAGTCTGCATTTAACGTATTGACAAATCGAGTGAGATTAAAATCCCCATCTTGTCCAAATTCTATCTCTTTGAGGAAGTAGTAACGAACTGCATCCGATCCAAACTGACTGACTAACGCTACAGGGTCTAGCGTATTACCCAAGCTTTTCCCCATCTTCTTACCATCTTTGGTGAGAAATCCGTGTCCAAAGATACGACCGGGTAAAGGTAAATCAGCAGACATTAACAACGCCGGCCAAGAAATAGCATGAAAGCGCAAAATATCTTTGCCAATCAAATGCAAATTAATCGGCCACCATTGGGATAAAGCATTCTCTAATGTTGGCTCTTGATCGGAATCAAGTAAAGCCGTGACATAACCCAAAAGCGCATCAAACCAGACATAAATCGTTTGCTTGGGATCGACCGGAACGGGAAATCCCCATTCTAAATTAAGCCGGGAAATCGAGAAATCTTGTAAACCCTGACCGATAAAACTTAAGATTTCATTACGACGGCTTTCAGGTTCAAGAAACTCGGGTCGCTCTTGGTAGAGGGCTTCGAGTTGCTGTTGGTACTTAGAAAGCCGGAAGAAATAGTTCTCCTCATCGCGCCATTCAACGGGCTTATTGGTATGGATGGGACAGTATTTTTCCGAGATCAGTTCGCGTTCCTCTTTGAATTCTTCGCAAGCCACGCAATACCAACCCTGTTGTTGACTCAGATAGATGTCCCCTTTGTCCCAAAGACGCCCGAAAAACTCTTTAACAATGTCAGCATGGCGAGAAGCCGTAGTCCGACTAAAGCGATCGTATTGAATATCCAGTTTGTCCCAGAGGCTTTCAAAGCTAGAAACAATTTGGTCGCAATGCTCTTGGGGAGAACGGTTGAGCGCTTCCGCCGTGCGCTGAATCTTTTGACCATGCTCGTCGGTTCCGGTGATCAAGAGTACCGATTTTCCTTGCAGACGCTGAAATCTCGCCACGGCATCGGCGGCCATCGTGGTATAAGCACTCCCCACATGAGGCACATCGTTAACATAGTAAAGAGGGGTTGTTAGAGCAAATAAGTTTTCTGTCTGTTTTGGTGTCATTAGATATTCCCGCTGGATATCCCTTCGCTAGTCTTAATCCGATCGGAACCCTCCGATCGCCAGAAATTGAAACTGGGGCGGGGTTTGCCATCGGTTATGCTGTTGAATGTTAGATCCACTAACTTCGACAGCGGCACCGCCCGAACCCCCGTCCGCCCCTAGATTTTTTTTACTTGTATTGGGTCAAAGTTGATTGACTCAAAACTAATTCTAATCATAGCTTAGGGATTAAACTCAATTAATTCTCTCTTGAGTTGCCCAACCGGCTCAACATGACAACAAAGCTTTTATTTTTGGCTATCCCAACCATCAACAACTGCAACTAAACTTTGAAACTATAATACTTTCTTAAATTTTGATCACAGGGGTCACAGGGCTGATAATTGTGATGAAACCGAAAGCCAAGTCGGTTAACAGACATCAGACTGGTGATTGACACCCTTTGAGTAATTCTGTCGGAGGAACGATCCGATCGCCGCTCATGTAAAGTTATATTAAGACAGACCCCTTCTGCTCAAATTCAGACCTACCCAACAAACCTGTTAATTATGTCTTCAGATCAAACCGTGCAAAGTTCGCGCTGGTTGCTCACCGCATTAGGAACGCGGATGTTCCTGCACAATGAAGACCGAATTCCCACGAAAAGTGCGGTATTGGTCGTGAGCAATCACCGTAGCTTTCTAGATCCGATCGTCTTGACGGCCGCTCTGGGTCGTCCGATACGTTTTGCTTGTCATCATTATATGGGCCAAGTGCCACTATTGCGGGAAGTCGTGACCACCTTGGGGGCTTTCCCGCTGCAAGAACCGACCCATCGTTCTCAGCATTTTTTCCATCAAGCCAGTCAACTGTTACAAAATCAAGAAATGGTGGGTGTATTTCCCGAAGGCGCAAGTCCGATGGTTAAAGTCACATCTCCCGATCAAATCGGTTCTTTTCATCGGGGCTTTGCTCATCTGGCTTGGCGAGTTCCGGTTGACGATCTGGCGATTTTACCTGTGGCGATCGCGGCTTTTGATGAAGAATTAATTCGATCGGGTATCCCCTTACAACTGTTAAGCTGGTTTGATCCCTCCGAACCGCTCTTTAATCGTGAGGGTTGGCATCCGATGGTCCTCTACAAACGAACAAATATTCTTGTCGGTCGTCCTTATTGGATTCAACCCCAACAGCAGCAACAATATCGAGGCAAAGGCGCCAGAGAACTTGTTGCTAATTTAACAGCATATTGTGAAGATGAAATTGCAAACTTATTACATCAGGGCTGTATCTAACCCTTTCGGTTAGACTGGTTGATAGCTAACTGAACCCAAGCAAGCTGTCACCCTTTTCAATAAACCGATTTCGGTTGTGAACCCTGTGCTAAACACCATCTAATGATCCCCAGCGAGTTCGTGCAACAAAACCCAAATCTCAAAACGCTCTGTTTCCTCCAACCCGCACCACCCCAACCCAATTTACCCTTATTTGTTTTTTTACCGGGAATGGACGGGACGGGTCAACTCCTGCACACCCAAATTCCTGGTTTGGCCAATGTTTTTGATATTCGCTGTCTGAGTATTCCTTTGGAGGACCGCTCCAACTGGTATACCCTCACCACCCGAACGATCGCTCTGATTCAGTCAGAATTGGCTCGTAACCACTCCCGACCGGTTTATGTGTGTGGGGAGTCATTTGGGGGATGCTTGGCTCTAAATCTGGCTTTGAAAGCCCCTCAGCTTGTCGATCGCTTAATTTTGATCAATCCCGCTTCTTCGTTTAAACAGCAGCCCTGGCTTCAGTGGGGATCATTTTTAACTCAATCGATGCCGGGATGGTTTTATCCGTCTTCTGTGCTGACGATTTTGCCTTTCCTGGCATCTTTAGGACGGATCTCACCCGACGATCGCCAAGCCCTGATCAAAACCATGAAATCGGTTCCTCAACAAACTTCCGCTTGGCGTTTAGAATTATTACAATCATTTCATTTTGATACCCATCGACTCTGCCAAGTTAAAAAACCGGTTTTAGTGATCGCGGGTGCCGCCGATTTATTATTGCCTTCGGTGAGAGAAGCAGAATTTTTAGTCAAACATCTTCCTAATAGTCGCTTCGTCGTGTTACCGAGAAGTGGTCACGCTTGTTTGCTGGAAACCGATATTGATTTGTTAGAAATTTTGCAACAACAACACTTTCTCGGTAAACTTGTCAGTCAGTCTTCGATGTCTGCGATCGCCAGTTAACAGTTAATAGCGACCGTAGGGGCGGGTTCTGCCTAGATTTAGATTTTCCCCAAAATCACCGTAAATATTCCCGCCCCGTCACCACCGAACCGGTGTTTACAGTTCTCACTCAAGAGTGGGGTGGGTTGATCTAAATCTGGGAATAGTCATTAAAGATATTGGCAGAACCCGCCCCTACATTTTGGTTGTGCCGGTTGTCAGTGGGGCGGGTTTATCCAAATCTGGGAGTAGTAGTTAAAGATATTGTAGAACCCGCCTCTACATTTTGCTAGTCAGTCAGTCTTTAATTTCTGCGATCGCAAGTATACAGTTAATAGCGACCGTAGGGGCGGGTTCTGCCTAGATTTAGATTTTCCCCAAAATAACTTTAGTAAACCCGCCCCGTCACCACCGAACCGGTGTTTACAGTTCTCACTCAAGAGTGGGGTGGGTTGATCTAAATCTGGGAATAGTCATTAAAGATATTGGCAGAACCCGCCCCTACATTTTGGTTGTGCCGGTTGTCAGTGGGGCGGGTTTATCCAAATCTGGTAGTAGTAGTTAAAGATATTGTAGAACCCGCCCCTACATTTTGGTTATGCTGGTTGCAGGATAACCCTTTGAATGACAAACTGAGTGGTTGAGTTTACAAAGCCTTATAAACGAATATGACCGTTAGTACAGCTTCTCAACCCGGACTCGCATCCCGTTTAGTCAGTGGATTTTTGGCCGTTAAACCTTTATTTAATCTGGCCAAACATCAAGCCCGTCAGATGATGATAGATCGGGCGGAAAAACTGGGTGTTCCCTGGCGTCAACAAGCCGAAACCCTGCTTTCTCGCAATTGGGACAACGAATTTACTCAAGTCCACAATCCCCAATTAAACTATCCTGAATACTACCTGCGTCCGTTTCATGCTTACGATGAGGGGAATTTAAGCTGGAAAGCCGCAGTAGAAGTGGAAGTCGCCGCCTATGCGGTTCATGCGAAAATCTGGCCGGAAGCGGGCGTTGAGGGGGATAACCGTCTGCGTCAGAGTTACAACGAGGTTTTACAAGCCCATTTACCGACAAATTTACAGGATATTGCCGACTTGGGATGCAGTGTCGGAATGAGTACCTTGGCGCTACAACAACTTTATCCGCAAGCAAAAATTACGGGCGTCGATCTATCTCCCTACTTTTTGGCTGTTGCTCAATATAATAGCCAAAAATGGCAACAACAGGGATATCCTCTACCCACTTGGGTTCACGCACCCGCAGAAGCAACAAATTTACCAGAAAATAGTTTTGATCTGGTTTCTTTGTGTTTAGTTTGTCACGAACTCCCGCGAGTTGCAACTCAACAAATTTTTCAAGAAGCAAGACGGATTTTGCGTCCGGGTGGGTATCTTGCAATTATGGATATGAATCCCAACTCGGAAGTGATTACTCGAATGCCTCCTTTTGTGTTTACTTTACTCAAAAGCACTGAACCCTATTTGGATGAATATTTTAGTTTGAATTTAGAACAAGCGTTAACCGATGCGGGTTTTCAACTTTTAACGGTAACTTGTAACAGTCCCCGTCATCGCACAGTAATCGCTTTAAACAGTCACCAGTAAATAATTTTGTAGGGGCGGGTTCCGAACTAATTTATGTTTTCCGAGAAACAATTTATATAAACCCGCCCCGCCTGGGTAAAATGTCAAATGTCCGGTATTAGGTGAGAAGATCATTGTCAGGATCGGGTTTATCAATCTTATTTGTTAGAAACATAGATTTTTGCACAACTCGCCCCTACAATTATCTCTATTTAAAATTGCTGATTTTTCCACCATGTTAAATGCAGAAGATTTGTTTAATGAAGCCTTTTATTTGGCGAATAATCCCGATGTAGAAGCAGCAGTAGAAGCGGGGATTATTGAGAGTGGGTTCGCTCATTTTATTGAGTCGGGACAGTTTCAGGTTCGCCAACCGAGTCCATTATATAGCGAATTGGATTATTTAGCCGCCAACCCGAATATTGCGGAGGCGGTTAACGCGGGTTTAATTACGAATGGCTTTCAACATTTTATCCAATTTGGTCAATTTGAAGGACGCAACCCCAGTCCGTTATTTGATACGCAGTTTTATTTGAGTCAAAATCCCGATGTGAGTGCAGCCGTTAACGAGGGTATTTTAACAGCAATTGAACATTTTGTTAGGTTTGGTAAATTTGAAGATCGCGCCCCCAGTCTTTTATATAATCCCAATTATTATTTATCTCAAAACCCGGATGTTGCTGTTGCAGTTGAACGGGATGAATTAACGGGAATTCAACATTATCTCGATATTGGAGCGGCTTTAGATCGAGATTTTAGTGCGTTTCTTTCTCCGGATAATTCTGCTTTTCCGAATCAAGTTTTGGTGGGGGATATAACTCAAGGTTCGGCAATTTTATTAACTCGTAGTACGGTTCCGGGAGAGATTTTATTTGAAGTATCAACCGATCCAAATTTTAATCAAATTATCACGGCTCAAACTCAACCTGTTAATAATATTATTGAACCGATTAAAGTTGAACTGGGGAATTTGGCACCGGGAACTCAATATTTTTATCGGGTGACTAACGCTTTAGGAACCAGCCAAGTGGGAAGTTTTAGAACCGTTCCCCCAATAGAGGTTCAACAGGGGTTGAGGTTTGGTGTGAGCGGAACTATTCAGGGAGAATTAGCGCCTTTTCCGGCTATTATTAACGTTCCCGAACGGAATTTAGACTTTTTTGTACAACTGGGAGATACAATTTCTGCGGATACGGTTTCGCCAGATTTACCGAGAGTTTCTCAAGCTTTAACTCCTCTTGAGTTTAACACAAAATACAATGAAATTATTTCTCAACGGGCGGGTATTAATCCTTTGGCAAATTTGGGGTCGTCAACGCCTATTTTTTCGGTGTGGGATGACCAAAATTTAATTAATAATTTTGCGGGAGGTGTGGCACCAACGAGTAGCGTATTGACTCAGGCGATTTTTGGAACTGAGGGAGAATTTGTTAATGATACGCCTTTGTTTGAAACGGCTTTAAATGCTTTCCAAGATTATCAACCGTTGCGGGATTTCTTTTATGGAGAAACGGGCGATCCTCGCACCGCAAATGAGCGAAAACTTTATCGAGCAATTCCTTATGGACAAGATGGGGCGGCGTTTATTTTAGATGTTCGTTCTTTTCGAGATGCGCCCTTATTTCCGCTTCCTGATGTTCCGACAGAAACCCAAATTAATCAATTTATTGAACAAACGTTTATAGCAGATAGAACGTTATTGGGAGAAGCACAGTTAGAAGAATTAAAGAATGATTTGTTGGCTTCAGAAAGTGCGGGAATTACCTGGAAGTTTATTTTTTCTCCGGTTCCGATCCAGAATTTGGGTTTTGTTGATGCGGAAGATCGTTGGGAAGGCTACGCCGATGAACGGAATGAGTTATTGCAGTTTATTGATGAAAATAATATTGATAATGTGGTGTTTGTTTCGGGAGAGGCTAACGGTACAATTGTCAATGATTTGAGTTATCAAACTGGCTTTGAACAGCAGCAAATTCAGACGAATGCTTTTGAAATTACGGTTCAACCGACGGCGGTACAATTACAGTTAGACAATGAAGAAATAGCAGCCCCGTTTGGGGTGGAGACTGTTGTATTAACGCCGGATGATTTATTGTCTCCCCAACAGAAAGAGCTTTATTTTGACTTGGAAACTCGACCCGCAAAAAATGAGTTTATTCAAGGGGTTTTGGATGATAGAATTGTGCCGTTGGGTTATGATCAAATTGGGTTAGAAGATTCTGAAATTGATGCTGAATTAATTCAGGGTTCTTATGTGGCGGCTCATACATTTGGCTGGACTGAATTTGTAATTGATCCGCAAACTCAACAGTTACAGGTGACAGTTTATGGCATTGAACCCTATACTCAGGAGGAGATTGAAACCATTCCGGCTACTATTATTAATCGTCAACCTCAAGTCGTGAGTCAGTTTATAATTAATCCTATTTTGAATGAGTAACTTTTCAAAAAACTGGAATTTATAAGCTTTATCAGGTTCGCGACCGAAAAATATATCCAATAATATAAAAAGATAAATTATTGGTTAAAACAGGAAATTATGGTCGCGATTCTGAGAGGGGTAGATGTGATTTAAAAGCAGGAAAAAACTGGATCAATTCAGTTAATCGATAGAACCGTTACCCCGAAATTTTTAAGCTTGTTGTTCGCAGCAGGAACAAAACGTATGACTTTCCGAACTGTGTAAATGGGAACTATATGCAACCCGATTTCGTCCTTTAGATTTGGCTTTATACAACGCCCTATCCGCATTCATTAAAAGTTCTAACGGGGAGAAATTATCATCGGGTTTCCGAGTGGCTACTCCCAAACTCATGGTGACAAAGGGAGCGGTTTTAGATTCTTCGTGAGGAATATTCAGATCGAAAACTTGTTGACGAACTTTGTCGGCGATCGCGAGGGATTGTTGAGTATTTAATCCGGGAATAATCACGGCAAATTCTTCACCCCCATAGCGAGCAACGAGAAAAGAATCGGGTTCGAGAACTTCTTGAACGCCCTTTTGAATGGCTTCTGCAATTTGTTTTAAAGTGACATCTCCAGCGAGGTGTCCGTAGGTATCGTTATAAGCTTTAAAAAAATCAACATCGGCGATAATCACAGAAAAAGGTTCTTGATTAGATTTTTCCCATGTTTCATAGAGATAACTGTAAAATTTCCTGCGGTTTGCCAGCCGTGTTAACTCATCTAAATTTGCCAAGCATCTCAAGTCTTGATTTTCCGATTGCAGTTGTTGTATAATTTGATTTTGATGCTGAATCACTTGATGCAAACTCAAAATTGTCAAGTCAGTTTTGGATTTTCCGGTGAATCGTTTCCGCATAGAAAATAAAATGGCTTTCAGGTTAAACATATCAGACATTTGTGATGCACTTGGACAACGAAATCTAGTATCAATCTAAATACAGAAAAAAAAAGTGATGACATTCCCGAAATCCTGTGAGAATTCCGAAGGATTCTCGTGAGGGGAACCAATGGAGTTCGTGACAACTCCGATGTGACAGTAGTGATGAGTGTCACATCCCAAACCGGAATTTTAGGGGTAGAGTAAAGTCAAAGGAAAGACTACAGGGAGATTCCAGCCCCCTGTAGAATTGCCTACGATCGCCAACAGCACAAGCAATCACGCCCATAGCCCCCGATGCAAGTTCAAGTTGAAACCTTCACGGTCCACAAACGTTTTCCCCTGAGAATTAGCAGGGGAACCACAACCGGTTCGACGAATATCTGGCTAAAAGTCCAGCAGGATGGGATCGAAGGTTGGGGGGAAGCTTCCCCGTTTTCGGTGGGGGATCGACCCCAAACCACTGAAACGTTAGTGGCGGCTTTAAACTCATTCATCCCCGAGTTAGAAGGCTTGAGTCCGTTGGATCGACAACAAATTGAGGCGATTTTGCAAGATAGTCAACTTCCCTCTGCGGCGAGGGCGGCGTTGGATCTGGCGTTTCACGACTGGTTGGGGAAAAAGGTGGGATTACCCTTGTGGCGGTTATGGGGACTCGATCACAGGCGGATGGTTCCGATTTCGGTGACTATCGGAATTAATACCCCAGAAGGGGCGAAAGCCCGAGTAGAAGATTGGTTGAATTATCTCGACGTGCGGGTGTTGAAGGTGAAATTAGGTAGCCCCGAGGGGATCGAAGCCGATCGAGAAATGTTCAAGGCGGTTCAAAGCACAGCCCCCCCGGATGCGGTGTTGTACGTGGATGCGAACGGGGGTTGGAGTTTGTCCGATGCGGTGAAAATGTGCGATTGGTTGGCCACACTCGGGGTCAAATACGTCGAACAACCCTTAGCCGCAGAGATCGCCTTACAACAGCTTCCGCAACTTTACGATCGATCTCCGCTGCCGATTTTTGTGGATGAAAGTTGTTTTAATAGTGGGGATATTCCTGTATTGGCGGGTTGCGTTCATGGAATCAATATTAAACTGATGAAATCGGGGGGGTTAACCGAAGCGTGGCGAATGGTACACACGGCGAAAGCGTTGGGGTTAAAGGTGATGTTTGGCTGTTATTCTGATAGTTGTTTAGCCAATAGTGCGGCTTCTCATTTAGCTTCTGTTGCCGATTATCTGGATCTGGACTCTCACCTAAATTTAATCGACGATCCGTTTGTGGGGTCAACGGTCAAACAAGGATGTCTAATTCCCAATGATTTACCGGGGTTGGGAGTTCAGAAAAAATCAAGCTAAAGATTAAAGTTTTTAATATTTACTGGCAATCAAACAAAGCATCTACATCTTAACCGATGGACTTCAACAATGGTTTCAGTCGGCCAGTATCTCCCTTAACAGAACCCTTTGCTCAGTTGTAGCTAAAATTGCGTGAAAACCCCTTAATTTAGGACAGACAAGAAGACCACTTCTAAATCTTCTGCGGATCGACATCGGATGATTTTCTGTTCCCCTGACTACAGGCAAGCCGTTTCGCTAGAATAAGAGCGACTTTGTAATAATAATATATATACTAAGGTGTCTTTCAGTCTATTAACTACTACTGATGGCGTGGAAAATTTGTATTGGCTGCACCAAATTCGACCCACAGACCGAGCAACTGTTGGGGACAGAGCATTTTACTTGGGTGACTTGATCAAACAGGGTCATCCGGTTCTCCCTGGCTTTGTGGTGGGTGCAAAAATTTATAGTGAGTTCTTAAAAACAATAGACTGGCAAGAACCGATCTTAGTGGACTTTGCAACGTCTTCGTTACATCTGGATCTCGAAGATCCCCGACAATTGCAAGCGATCGCCCAACGGATTCGTCATCAAATCATTACATCGAGATTATCCTCAGCGCTGCGAGCGACCCTGCAATCGGCGCTCAACACCCTGAACGCTCAGGCTGTCATCTTTGATCTGGGTTTAAAATTTCCGACAGTACCGACCAATGGATTATTTGATCCGGTGATGAGTTGGGCAGAAATCGATGGGGTAGAATTGGGAATAAAACAAGCTTGGGCGGAGTTATTTCGAGCCAGAAATTTATTGTACTGGCAACGCAAAAGCATTAAACTCGAACAACTACAACCGACAATTTTAGTCCAACAAATACCCGAGGCTCGCGCATCCGGTTCAATTCGGATCGAGCCGGAATCTTGGGAAATTCAAGCCACTTGGGGTTTAGAATTAGCAATGCTTTGGGGACAAACTCATCCCGACAGTTATCAAATCAATTCCCAAACCGGAGAACTCCAGCAGCAACGACTGGGTTACAAAACCATTGCATACCGTTTAAAAAAGTCTTCTAAAAGCGATCGCGGCGATCTGGAGACCAAATGGAATGGGTTTGCTCAATGTTCGCTCTCGCCCCGACTTTGCCCCGTAGAGGTGAAATTATTGGGTTCTCAAGAATTTCTTGAACCGGTACTCAACCCGGAGCAACTGAAATCGTTGATTGAGTTGGTCAAACCGATGGCGCCCGGTGTTTGTCGGAAAATTGCAACCGAGTTGGGAAAACCAAGCTTGATCGAGTGGACGCTTTGTGAGTCCTGCGAATTTTATATCTCTAAAGTCTGCATTCTCGATAGTTGTGCGATCGACAGCGATAAGCCGATATCCGACTCGGAGGACTGTTCGGCGGATTTGAGGGGAATAGCCGCTTCCGCCGGTCAAACGGTGGGGAAAGCTTATATAACCTCAACCGCTTCGGGGGTGGAAACTCATCGGTTTCCGACGGGGGCGATTTTGGTCGCCAGGACGATCACTCCCGAGTTGCTTCCCCTACTCAAACGGGCTGCGGGTTTAGTCACCGAACAGGGGGGAATGACCGGACACGGTGCGATTTTAGCCCGAGAATTGGGTATTCCGGCGGTGATTGGAGTGCGGGGGGTGACAGAGCAGATTAAAATGGGAGAATCCGTTTTAGTTGATGGCGATCGCGGAGAAGTTCATCGAATTGCCAATCCCAATATGACAACCGATCAACATTTTTCGAGTTTGGAGAGTCATTTCAACTCGAAACCGATTGTTTCCGAGAATTTGTTACGGGTTCCCATTGCGACTCAATTGATGGTGAATGTGAGTCAATCGAGTTCTGTGCTGCGATTGAAAAATTTTCAGAATTTACCGATTGATGGGATTGGGTTGGTGCGATCGGAACTGATGGCTTTGGATGTGTTGGATTCGGTGAATAATCCCGGAGATTTTAGTCAGTGGTTGCACCCTCAAAATCAGTCTCAGTTTATTGAGGGAATGGCTGTCGAGCTTCAGCGGTTAGCGACTTATATTGCTCCCAAGCCTCTATTTTATCGTGCTTTGGACTTGCGGGAGTTTCACCAGGAGGTTAGACCGTTTTGGAATGAGGAAAATTCCGAATTGGGGGCGTTAACTCATTTCTCGGGCTGCGATAACCACTGTCACGCCCAATATTCGACTTTATTTGAGTTGGAATTGGCGGTTTTATCTAAGCTTTATCAGTCGGGTTGTGATAATATTCGTTTGATTTTGCCTTTTGTGCGATCGGTTGAGGAGTTTTTGATTTACCGCCGCTTTATTGAAAAAACGGAGTTAACACAAAATCCTCGTTTTCAAGTGTGGATCATGGCGGAAGTTCCTTCTGTGGTGTTTTTACTTTCCGATTATATTAAAGCCGGAGTTCAAGGGATTTCGATTGGTACGAATGATTTGAGTCAATTTCTTCTCGGAATCGATCGCAATCAAACTCACAAACCGCCTCATCTCAACGAACTGCATCCGGCGATGTTAAGGGTGATTCAACAGTTGATTACTCAGGCGAAAGCGGCGAATATTCCCTGTTCAATTTGTGGGGATGCTCCGGTATTATATCCGGAATTGGTTCAAGATTTAATCCGTTGGGGAGTGACTTCAATTTCAGTCAATCCTGATGCGATTGAAAAGACTTATTTGGCGATCGCGAGAGCCGAACATTCTCTGATGTTAGAACATTCTCGTTCGATGAGTCAATAAGAAAACCTCTCCCCTAACCCTCTCTATCCCCCCTTGATCCCCCCTTAAAAAGGCAGGGCTGTTTCATTCTCAGTTAAAAATTGCCGGGGGGGATGGGGGGATGGGGTGATGGGGTGGTGGGGAGAGGTCTTTTTTCTGATGAAAAATAACTTTTTATTAATAAAAATTCTCCCAATCTCCCTACCTCCCTACCTCCCCACCTCCCCACAAATCAAGTTTTAGGGCTAGAACGAAACGGCCCTGCCCTTGATCCCCCCTTGATCCCCCCTTAAAAAGGGGGGTGGCGAAGCCGGGGGGGTGGGGGGGGTTAGTGGGAAAAGGTGTCCCGTCGGGGACTATTTATTAATCGAGAGGGACAATTGTATCTCCCCTACCTCCCTTTTTAAGGGAGGTGCCGCAGGCGGAGGGATCGGAGATTATAGATCAGCCTTTTAGGGGGGACTGAGGGGGGTCAAACTTAAAATAACCTTATCCCCTAGCTTTTTTCGACAAAGCGAAAAGACTGGGTAGGAGTTAATTATTATTTAACCCACTCTACCCAATTGTTCTGAATAACGCTTAGTTTTCGATGCGAGAAATCACTTCTTCGGGGGAGAAGTTGCCAAAGATAACCGACATAATCGCTGGTAAATATTTATCCATTGTGGTAACATTGGCATAAACTAAGTGCTTCACCAAAGTTGAGGATAAGCGATCGCCTTCGACATCCAAACTGGTTTTATATCGAATCTCGCCATCGGAGAAATTCATTTCAAAGTTTCCGATGAGAATCCCATAATTAATCATGGTGATCAAAGCCGCCACGTTATAGCGTTTGTAGTCGGGAACTCTCACCGGAAATACCGAATAAACGCTCAATTGTTTTTCCTCTTCCCGAGCGATCATGTAGCAGTCAAATCGACCATTTTTCCCTTCAATTCCGAGGGCTACTACTCTGCGATGATCGATTTCTTTAAACACCCAACCATCTTCATCAAAGAACTCTAGCATGACCTCAAATAAAGGTCGGTCGGGTATATTTTCTTTGGTAACTGTTTGGGGATTTTGTTCGGAAGCAATCATAATTTTATTAGTCTCCTAAAACCACTCCGGCTGTTTTTTTAAACCCTAGAAAACTCACAGCTTTTTATTGTCAGGTGCGATCATATCATCTCTCACCTTGTTTGACTTCGGCTCCAAATAGATGATATTACTAACCTCATAGTAAACTGGCCAATAATAACCCACCTGACTGTAAGTGAGCCGATTTTTCTTGTTTACCGATTTTTTATCATCAACAATTCGTTTTCGAGTTCCTGAAAAAATGCGCTGATTTTTTTCAATTGTTTTCGCATCAGCATGAATTTCTGGCTCAATATTTTCAGCTTCAACCCCTTGTGTGATTAACTGAAAACAGCGTTCGATGACTCGACGAATGGTTTCACGTTCTCTCGACTCGTACTGAAAAACGGGATTTTCGATATCTCCCTTTGACAGGGTAAACCGATAGGAACCGTAAGGGTTTGCGTGAGGATACCAACCGAGTTTCAACGTATAACCAACGGGATCAACTGTTGAACTTGTTCCCTCAAACCTGATCGGCTGAATTAAAAGTAAATTTTCATTGTAAAAGTGAGAATTGACAATTCCGCCATCTCGAATTAATGGATCTTCATTTCCGAAAGCATTATGAACGATCGCCCAGCCACTAGGTATATTGAGTGGAACCAGTTTTGAATACATGAATTGTGATTGCTCAGTCTACTGAATTCAAAGTTGCCGTTGTTTTTTTGGCCGCATCCGAGCGAAATGTCCGCGTACCGATATCGATACCCTTTCACTCCACCCCGATCACCTCTTATCAATAACACGTTTTTCTCCCTCTCGCAAGAAAATTACAGTCAGAAGTCAGGGAATAGGTAATAGGTGTTAGGTGTCAGGTGTTAGGGGTCAGGTGTTAGGTTTGTAGGGGCGGGTTCCTAATTAATTTATCATTCCCCGCAGACAACGGATATAAACCCGCCCCGGGGTTGGGAGTTAGGTGTTAGGTGTTAGGTGTCGGGAGTCGGGTTTGTAGGGGCGGGTTCCGCAAAAATTCATGCTTCCCAGCAATAACTCACATAAACCCGCCCCTGAGTTGGGAGTCGGGAAGACTAAAGATACTCAAGACCCGACACCTGAAACCTCTTTACCGATAACCGGTCACTGATAACTGCTGACTGAAATCAGCCTGTATTCCGCATTCCGGCTGCAATACCATTAATGGTGAGCAACGCCCCGCGTAACAGTTCACCCTTGCTATAACGCGAATGAATCACTCCGGGCGCACTGGCGGTTCCATGCTGACGCAAACGCTTCAACAGCGCCACTTGCAAGAACCCTAACGGAATAATCGTACCGTTGCGTAACTGTACCGAACGCTGCAAGGTGGGATCGCCATCTAACAAACGTTGATGTTCGGTAATATCAAGAACCAGTTGGCGGGTAAGCTGAAATTCTTGAGCAATTTGTTCGTACAACGCCTCAAAGCGAGCCAAATCTTGAGGATCGCTCAATTCTCTGACATAGTGGTGAGCAATTTGCATATCCACTTTCGCCAGGGTCATTTCCACTTTAGAAATCGTCGTGCGGAAGAACGGCCATTTATAGTAGAAATAACGCAACAGTTTGAGATGTTCCTCGGGTTCTTTTTCGACAAATTCTTGTAACGCCGTACCCACCCCGTACCAGGAGGGAAGCAGAAAACGGCTCTGAGTCCAGCTAAACACCCAAGGAATCGCCCGTAAACCGGAAATATCTTTTTTCTTGTCTCCGCGACGGCGAGCGGGGCGAGAGCTAATTTGTAGCTGGCTAATCTCTTGAATGGGGGTGACTTGATCGAAGAACTCGACTAAATCGGGCTGTTCGTAGATCAAGGCGCGATAATGCGATCGCGATTTCACCGATAATTCTTCCATGATCTGGTTCCAGGTTTCAATCTCATCAAACCCGGTATGCAGTAAACTCGCTTGGATAACTGCGGTGGAGACGCTTTCGAGGTTGTAAAGCGCTAGCTGCGGGAGGGAATATTTAGAGGCGAGGACTTCACCCTGTTCGGTAATTTTAATCCGCCCACTAATACTTTTACCGGGTTGAGATAAAATCGCTTTGTAAGCAGGCCCGCCACCTCGTCCGACGGAACCGCCCCGACCGTGGAAGATGCGAAGATGAACGTTGTACGGTTCGGCTATTTTTTGTAGGGCTTTTTGGGCTTTATGAATTTCCCAGTTACTACTGAGGAACCCCGAATCCTTGTTACTATCGGAGTAGCCCAACATAATCTCTTGTAAGGAGTTATTGCCTTCGAGGTTTTGCTGATAATGTTCGTAACCTCCGGCCAGCATCGCCCGATACAGAGGTAAATCGAACAAATTCTTCATTACAATGGGAGCGCGTTTGAGGTCTTCGACGGTTTCAAACAGCGGTACCACTTGAAGATTAGCAATTCCGGTGGCCGGATCATAGAGTCCGGCTTCTTTGGCTAACAGCAAAACTTCCAGTAGGTCACTGACTTCGTGACTCATACTGATAATATAAGTTTGACAGATTTCCGGGCCGAACTCCCGCTGTAAATCCCGCATCATTCGGAAGGTTTGAATGGTTTCGCAGGTTTTCTCGGAAAAGGGAAGTTCAGAAGGAATCAAAGGGCGCCGGGTTTGAAGTTCTGTAGACAACCACAGGGAACGTTCGGCTTCGGAGAGTTGGTTGTACGGTTTGGGTAAGATTTCGAGATATTCTGCAATTTCACTCAGGGCGTTAGAATGAACTGACGATTCCTGACGCATATCTAAACGAGCCAGGGAGAACCCATAAATTTCCACTTGACAGAGGAGATTTTCGAGATCTCGACATTCGATTCCGGTTTCGTGTAAATTGCGCTGAATTTGGGTCAATTCTTCTAAAAATTGGCTCCCAGATTGATAAAAACTGCCGGTATTTTTATCGGGGCTGACGAGTTTTTCCCGTTCTAGGGTAACATCATCGCTATTGTAAAGCCGCCAGTTGCGATCGCGTGTATTTTCCAGTCGCTTTTGAACGTAGGCGAGTTTCAGGCGATAGGGTTCTTGGCGATAGCGGATGGCAAGTTGATCGTAGATTTCGGGAAGTTGTACGCGATCGCGATCGAGGGATTCGAGCAATTCCGGGAGGACATCGCTCCAGTGCAAGGATAAGCTTAACAGTCCGTTGAGCGCTTGTACCGCACAGATGTATTTTTCGAGAACCAAATGGCGTTGATAACAAGCGGTTCGCCAGGTGACTTCCGGGGTAACGGACGGGTTCCCATCGCGATCGGCTCCCACCCAGGACCCAAATTTGCAAAAATCGTATCTAGGGGGTTTTAAATAGGGGAAGGAAGCGTGTAAGGCGTGTTTGATGCGTTGATAGAGTTGGGGTATGGCATCAAACAGAACTTCTTGGAAGTAGTGTAAGGTATAGTCTACTTCATCGAGGACTGTGGGTTTAAATTGGTGGAGTTCATCGGTACGCCACCAGAGGCGAATTTCTTCGGTGAGTTGTTGGTACAGTTCATCGGTCCAGGAAGACAAGGTTGACATCTGATCGATGTTATTTGTCAATCCGGTGGAATTTTGATCGACTTGATCGAGTTGTTGTAGGACTTTGGCGATCCGACGTTGTTTGGTGCGGATGGTATGACGAACGATTTCTGTCGGGTGTGCGGTGAATACTAGGCGCACATCCAAGTTATCTATTAATCTCTGAATGAGTTGAGAAGGAACGTTTAAGCTTCGCAACATCGGGAACAGGTAATGGAAGGTCGCAAGTTCCTGTTCCGTTTGAGATTTACTTGAGATATCGGCAAGATTCAGCGGATATTCTCGTTCGTCGGAGAAGCGTTGGTTGCGAGTTTCAAAGATTGAATTTTTTTGGTCGGCGGGAAAAAGGGGTTGCTTCTCGGTTGATAATCCTTTTGTATATGCCCGTTGTTGCTCGCGTTGTTCGTAATGTTGTTCTACGATGTTAATCAGTTGGAAGTAGAGTGCAAAAGCGCGAGCCGCACGAATGGATTCATTGATATCTAACTGCTCAACGAGTTGTAAAACGTTAGATTCTTGAACCGGAGATGCTTGTCCTTCTGGAGAGGTCATTGAGCGCATCTGCTTGAGCAAATCCACTAATTCTTGACCGCACTCTTGACGCAGGACTGACTCCCACAAATCTTCCACTATTTTAAGACGATTTCGCAAAAATAAATCGCTTTCGGTTAGCGTACCATTGGATGAAACAACTTTGTTAGAGACCTGATCTGAAGGGTGGAGCAGTGAACTCATAGGGCCTGTTCCTGTTTGGCAAGATTATCCTTTATTGTATGGGTTAATCGACCGAATCTCATAGATTTTTAAGGTTATATTCCTAAACTTTGGATGATTCTTGTCTTATTATGATGATTCTTTGACATAAACAGGCAATAACTGTCACTCATTACCAGTCACCCTCCGGGAACGTCCGTTGCGGAAGATCGCAAACTTTGCTCTATGCGCGTTGGCGTAGCCTGCCGCAAAGCGGCTTACTTCGCTCTCGACTATTGGGCGCCCGTCGCAAGGAGCGCGCTCTCGACTATTGGGCGCCCGTCGCAAGGAGCGCGCTTCGCGACTATTCCGCCAAGTCAGCACTGCCTCACCAGTTATTAGTGAATAGGGTAAGGGGTAAAGGGTAAGGGGTAAGGGGTAAGAGGCAATTCTGTACGCGCAGCGAGCGCGAACGCGCTTACTCCTGTCTCCTGTCTCGGTGTCTCCTGAATCCTTACTATTAACATAAGTTCTCTATTTTGTCAAGATGTCTATTTTGGGCGATCGCTTGGGCTTGAAAAATTCGTTCGTTGGGGTTGCTATTTTTTGGTCAGAATCTTCTGAGATTTAACCAGAGAATCGGGGTTTTAGCCTCTATTTTGACGTGTAGACACAGTAAACCCTTGGGTGGTGTTTTTTATAGCCTACCAGAACCCCTAGATTTTCGTCAACTTTTTGAAAATTTTTCTCAGTAAAAATTTCGATTTTTTCCCAAAACTTTTGTTTATTAAAACATATTCTTTAATTTAATTAGAAAAACTTATGATATCGGGGCGAGAGTTGATTGCGGGGTTGAGAGTTGGAAGTTAATTAATTGAGGAATTTTGAAAAGCCTAAATTGTCGTGAAGCGGGGTGGAAAAAAGCACGTTATCAATGGATAATTGACAATTGATAATTGACAATTAATTATCCATTATCCATTATCCATTATCCATTGATCTGAGGGCTGTTTAGGAGGGCGCGATCGCGATTGCGCCCCTACGCAAAAATCTGTTTCCCATCTCCCGACTTATTCTTCGGCTTCGGGAGGGTAATGGGGAAAATTGAGGACGGGGAGGCGATCGCCTTGAAAGACGGCTTCGCTGCTGCGACTGAGGTCTAAAATAGTATCGGCGACAACTTTACCCCCCATTAACATCAAGATGACGGGTGCAGTGGTGATACTCAATAAAAAGTCTGATGGAAGTTTTAACCCTTGTAGATCGGTAGGCTGAGGATCGTTCGGGTTGCGATCGCGAGATTCCATATGTATTTCCTCTAACAAAATTTCTTTAGAAGAATTTTAACATTGTAGAATTTTAAGTGCAGATGGAGCAAGGAGACTTTGATCTGGGGATAATTTGACGGTGGGGCAGATTATACAACCCGAGGGTGAATATGTCAAAATTGAGAGGGTAGAGAGAAAATCAATTGGGTGTCAATTCATCCGTTGGGCATCGGCCGCCAAACAAACAAGAAATTGTGCAGCAAAAAGCCTACAACTCTCACCTCTTGCACGGTATTATCGAAGACGAAACAGTGGGTCGAGTTTAAAACAATTGGGAGCGTCTTGGCGAAAGATTGGTCAACACTAACACAATGGACAGAAAAAGCAATCGGACTGTCGGATGTCCGGGTGCAAGTCCGCCTGCGGGGAAACCATCTGCACGTCTTGTGTGAAGCAACTCCGTGTCCCCGCGAAAAAATAGCCGTGTCTCAGTTTTCAATGGCACTCGAACAAACGAGTTTGAGTACATTATTACCGGAGTCGGCTCCTCCTGTATATAAAATATTTCTCAGCGGCCGTCAATTGGATGCCAAACGTCCGGAATGGACGGTCAAACTGGAGTGCAATGCAACTGATGGGGTCAGCGATCGCGAGTCGGGATCGGTTGGATCAAATATAGATCCGGTTGGCGACCAAAAATCTATTTTAGACAAACTCAGCAGTATCTTTAAGCCCAACACTGCGATCGCGGAGGATGAACAACCCCCCGCACAACCGGAAACCGAACCCCAATCTGTTTTAACAAAAACTCGCGAATACACCGAACCCCAACCCTTAGAGACAATCTCCCGCGAGACTGAACCCATCGAAACCGCAGTGGCCGATCGCCATTCGTCTAAAAACCCCATTATCGCCCCAACTTCTACGGAGTGGAAACCGGAACCTTCCCCCAAGCGGGAGCGACTCAAAACCCGAGAATTAGACAAGAAAAACCCTCAACCCCAAAAGTCCACCCCGGATCATCCGGTTAAAACGTCCCTGACGGTTTCCACAGAAACCCTCGCCCGTCGGGGTCAGAGTCACGCGATCGCCAGTTATCTGAGTGAAATTCTCGGGAATTTGGGAGTCAGTGTCAAAGTCAGCGTTAAAGAACTCTCTAAAAATCGTTCCTCGTCGGTAACAACCGAAAACCTCACCCAACCGTTAACCCGCAGACTGTGGGTGCGCTGCGAATCAGCCTACAGTCCCGATCCATCTTTGTTGGCAGAACCGATCGCGCAACGGTTGCGACAATTACAACTCGAAAACTTTCGGGATGCTTGTATTTTACTACAAGTTCAGGGAGAACCCACCCCCGACTGGATGTTAAGAATCGATCTAACTCCGCCTTCCCAACTGTTAAAAAATTGGGCGCGTTGGGGTTCACAAAGCGCGATCGCATTTCTACTCAATCAACAGTTAGAGGAGTCAAACGTCAAAGTTCGCGCCACCCTGAAAGAATCAACCCTACATTTATTCTGCGAAACCCTCACCCGAGACCATTTTACTCCCGATAAACCCAATAAACGCCAGAAAAATAAACGCTCCGCCCCCGACAAAAAGCAGGTGATGGGTGCCGTCGCCCCAATTCTCGACACCCTCGCCCCCCAAGGAATTCTCGCGGCTACAGTTTATGGGATTGATGGTCAAAAGCAGTCTGAGGCTGTAGAATCTCCGGTGTGGATCGATTGGCTAAATCTCCCCGCCCAAAGCCATCTTGACTTACAACCTTCTCCCCTAACTCTCGCCCAACAGGGAAACCTAGAAGCGTTAACCTTTCTCCTCAATCAACTGATCAACCCCGATCTCGATCATCAACTCGCGACAGGTGGAGTCCGGGTGTTGTTGCTGCGGAAAGGGAAACTTCTGCACGTTATGACAGAAGCGCCGACCTGTCCTTCCCAGTCAAAAGTCGCCCCACCGCTGGCGGAATTTCTCCGCACTTATAAAATTGAGGGAATTGCCGGCGTGCGAATTTATGGCCGGCGTGCGGGTCAAAAGCATCCCCTGTGGCGTTATGGGGTGGCTTTGTCCGAACGTATTATAACACCGGAAGAACAAGTTAATGGGTTTTCTGAGGGAGAAAATCAGGACTTGGTGACTCAAACGGAGGGACTGGTTTGGCGTCCGGATCTGGCTTCTGATGAACTCGATGGCCATGAATCCTGGCTGTTGGGGCGTTTGCGAATTGACAGCGATCCGTTAGAATTGCTCTCAACGAGGCTACAACAGGGCTTGCTGGCGACGGGTTTGTTTGCGAGTCGGGAGTCGGTTTTGCTGCCGATTGATTCTTCTAATACCCGTCGGTACGCTAAAACGGGATTGGCGTTAATTTGGGGGGCTTTGGGTTGCTTGGTGGCGTTGCAGGTGGACTGGGCGATCGCGGAATTTTTAAATAATAATCCCCAGTTGGATATTGCGAATGAAGAAGTTAATTTTCCTTCTGCAACCGATCCGATGACAACGACTCAGGAGGTTTCGGCGATAGAAATCACTTCTGAAATTGCCGAGGGTTATCCTGAGGAAGAGGGGGTTTTTAATCGTTCGGAATTTTTAAGGAAATCGGAAACAAATAAGTCGGAAATTGAAGTCTGTAAAACGGCTTCCGATCCGCAGGCTTGCGAACTTTCTCAACTGTTGTATCCTTCGTTTAATACTCCCCAACTGGATGAACAATTAGCCCGTTATCAAGACTATATTGCCGCCGAAAAACGTCCGCCCGATATTTTGATTGTGGGAAGTTCTCGGGCGTTGCGGGGAATCGATCCGGCGGTGTTAGAAAAAGCATTGGTTGAGCAAGGTTATCCCCAACTGAAGGTGTTTAATTTTGGGGTAAATGGGGCGACGGCGCAGGTGGTTGAGTTGATTGTGCGGCGCATTTTACCCCCGGAACAATTGCCAAAATTAGTGATAGTTGCCGATGGGGTACGGGCGCTTAATAGCGGTCGCAGCGATCGCACTTATGAAGCGATTACGGCTTCTTTGGGCTATCAACAAATTGCCCAAGGAACGTTTAGAATTCCCACTCAACAACTCAAATCCGGGTCTGATTTCCAACAAACGCTTTTAACCCTGCGGGAGTTGAGTCAAAATCCTGCGACTGCGATTAAACAAATGCAGGAATGGTTTGATGGAAAATTGATGGAAATTTCGGCTTCTTATCCCCAACGCGATCAACTTAAATCGGTGTTGTTGGCGGTGGTCAATAATCAAACCCTGATGAAACAGCCGGTCGATCTTCCTGATGTTCCCGATGCTGAAGATGTTTCGGCTTTGGAAACTCCCCAGTTGACAAATAATGGTTTTCTTCCTTTACCGATTCGGTTCGATCCTGAAACTTATTATCAAAAACATTCTAAAGTTTCTGGCTACTACGATAGTGATTATGAAAGCTTTGAACTGAGCGGCGTACAGACGAATGCGTTGAGAAAATTAGTAGAATATGTGCAGTCTCAAGATGTTGAGATTGTGTTTGTGAATATGCCTCTAACTCAAGAATATCTCGATTCGGTTCGCACGGCTTATGAACAGAAGTTTCAAGAACATATGCAGGAACTCGAAGCGGAAATGGGATTAACTTTTATTAACTTGGCTTTTGAGTGGTCGGATACTCATCAATATTACTCCGATCCCAGTCATTTAAACCAATTCGGCGCCGCAGCAGTAGCCGAGAGACTCGTCGAAATCCAAAATATTCCTTGGCCAACGAGTCGTTAGGGTTGGGACATTCGGCGATCGCGAGTTAGAATTATACATAGAAATCGAGCCAATGAAAACTTTGGATAATAGACTGGCAAGTTTTAATCAAAAATTTGCGAGTTTTGGTGAAAAACTGTATCGTAGCCCTCTATTTATAATGAAACCTTGAATATGTTCTAATGTGCTGATTGCTGTTTTCCACTCCCAAACCTACCCTCTGCTGACATTTAGTTTGATTCTTAGGAATGAGAAAAGTTAAGACATTTTTCGCTCTGTTTAGCCTGTCTATACTGCTAACCTTAGCATTATCGGCGCTACAAGTTAATCCACTCCACGCCGCGACAGAATCAGCATCGTGGCTGATGGCTCAGGAACAAACGAACAACCGCAGCTTTGAAGAAATTGTTAAAAATAGTCAGAAAAAAGAAGGGCTATTTACGCTTTATCATAATCAAGAAACCGGAAAAGTTCATCTTGAACTATCTCCCGAACAACTGCAAAAAAATTATCTCTGCTTTATTAGTTTAGAATCGGGAATTGGTGAAGGGGGAATTTTTCGGGGATTAGATTTGAATGAGTTTTTATTTCAATGGCGGCGACAAAATAACAAGGTGCAGTTGGTGGTTCCGAATATTAATTTTAGAACCCAACCGAACGACCCGCAAAGCCGATCTGTTAATCGTTCTGTGAGCGATTCTGTGCTTTATTCTCTCCCTATTCTTAGCACTCATCCCGAACGTCAAAGCATACTGATTGATTTGACTAATGTGATTACCAGCGATCGCGATCTGTCTAATTTGGCGAATTCTTTCTCTAAGTTTCTCGGTTCTCGCTACAGTATCGATTCGGAAAAATCCTATGTTTATCAGGTGAAAAGTTTCCCCCTCAATATTGAGATTGAATCGGTTTTTGGGTTCTCCGAAAATAGTGGAAGTCGCGGTAGAACTCTATCTTCGCTTCCCGACAGTCGAGCATTTAACCTCAATGTTCGCTATAGTTTTATCGAAGTTCCGACAGAAAATAGTTATCGTCCGCGTCTGGCCGATGAACGGGTCGGATTCTTTACCAGCGCCTACAAAGACCTTTCTAATTCTACGGGTCGCTCTCCGTTTGTGCGTTATATTAATCGCTGGAATTTGCAAAAACAAGATCCCAATTCTCCCCTTTCTCCTCCGATTAAACCGATAGTATTTTGGATAGAAAATACCGTTCCTTTAGAATATCGAGAGGCGATTACTGAAGGGGTGTTAATGTGGAATGAAGCCTTTGAAAAAGCGGGTTATCAAGATGCAATTCAAGTCAAACAAATGCCCGACGATGCCCCTTGGGACCCCGCAGACGTGCGCTACAATACGATTCGTTGGTCTACGTCTTTTCAACCCTGGTTTAATGGGTACGGGCCGTCTCATGTTAATCCGTTAACGGGTCAAATTTTAGATGCAGATATTGTGATTGAAAGCAATGCTGTTGCTAAGTTTTATGAGGGAGTTGGCTTTTTAATTGATAATAACGAAGGAAATAACAGTCAACAAAATAGCAGTTCCCAGATGAACCGAAATCCTTGTAATTTGGGACGGTTATCTTTGGCAGCAACTTCGGCTGCAAATGTTAATTTATCCCATGATATTTCTTCAGAACATTTATGTTTTGGATTTGAATCAAACCGTCAGTTGGCGATGGGTGCGATGGCGATGTCGTTATTTGATGGTGTTAACGAAAATAGTCCGAAAATTCAAGACTATGTACACCAGTATTTAAGATTTCTCACCGCCCATGAAGTCGGTCATACATTGGGACTGCGACACAATTTTCACGGTAGCACTTTACTTTCGCCAGAACAACTCAATGATACAAATATTACCCACAATTTGGGATTAGTTGGCTCGGTAATGGATTATGTTCCGGTGAATCTCGCCCCGAAAGGTGAACCGCAAGGCGATTATTTTCCGATTATTATTGGGCCTTACGATCGTTGGGCAATTGAATATGGTTATACTCCAACTACCGCCAATACTCTGTATGCAGAAGAACAATTTTTAAAAGATATTGCTCAAAAATCCGGCGAACCCGAATTATCTTTTGCTACCGATGAAGACTTGTGGGGTGTATTTCTCGATCCGGCGGCGAATGTGTTTGATTTGAGTAATAATATGTTGCAGTATTCCGAGTGGCAACTTGATAATGCGATCGCCATGTGGGATCGTTTAGAAAGCCGTTCTCCCCGTGCGGGTGAGGGATATTATCAAATTCGACGGATGTTTGAAACCATCTTTGGTTACTATCAAAATCACGCCGAAAATATTGTGCTTTATATTGGGGGTCAGTCGTTTAATCGCAATAGAATTGGCGATCCAAATGGACGATTACCTTTTGAACCCATTCCGGTTATTCAACAGCGTGAAGCCTTAGCAACCTTGCAGAAATATGTGTTTTCTGAAGAAGCGTTTCAATTTTCACCTCAGTTATTGAATAAACTCGCCCCTTCCCGTTGGCAAGATTGGGGAAATCCCGATGCAAATTCTTCTTTAGAATATCGAATTGGCGATCGCATTTTGCGGTTACAAAAATCGATTTTAGAAGAAATTTTAGCGCCGACTCGTTTGGTGCGGTTGCGAGATTTAGAATTCAAAACTGCACCCAACAATTCCCTAACAATGCCGGAGTTATTTGAAGCGTTGCAAAATAGTATTTGGACTGAGGTTTTACAACCCGAAGAGGGAGTTGAGATTTCAGGGATTAGACGTTCATTGCAGCGCGAACATCTGAATTTATTAACTAAAATGGTGTTGCGTGAAGTGAGCGTTCCCGAAGATGCGTTAACCTTAGCTTGGTTTCAGTTGAAGCAGTTACAAGAAGTGTTGGATAAAACGTTAGAAAAGCATAATGACGGAATGAATGCTTACACGTTGGCGCATTTAGAAATGACACGCGATCGCATTGTTAAAACGTTAGGAGCGCAGTTACAAACGAATTAAATACTCAAAACTAGAGTAGTTCTAAAAAATACTCTAAATTCAAACTCAAGCTGTCTTCAGTGGGTTCAAGATATAACTCAATTGCTTCTTGAATATTGGAGAGGGCTTCACTAATATTTTCGCCTTCACTAATGCAACCGGGAAGAGAAGGAACAAAGACAGTGTATCCTCCCTCTTCACTGGGTTCAAGCACAACTTTTAGCTTCATAGATGTAAGTTGTTCACTACGCTTACATTTTTTAGCATGGAAACCTGTTTCTGTCAAAAGACTGGAGAACGTGAATAAAGCGATCGCAAATTATCCGATTGTTATATCATCTCCGATTAATCAATAATCATTCTGTAGGGGCGGGTTCCGCCAAGATCTTTACGACTACTCTGAGATTTACATAAACCCGCCCCACGCCATAACGCAATTAATCAACCAGGAGATCATATTAAAACGTTAGGAGTGCAGTTACAAACGAATTAACTTGTCAAATAATGGATCAGCAAGGGATGTAGAGAAAAAAGAGCCGATGTTGTATCTACGAGCGCTCGCGCTTTGAGAAATTCTAACGTTCCTAAGAGGGTATTTCCTGAGATAGAGTGTGAAAGATGCGATCGCAACTGGGAAAAAGAAAGGGGTGCATTTTGAGTTGCCAAAGCTTTGATGATTTGTTGCGCGGGTACGGATAAAGCGCTCAACTGTTCGTCTAATAGCTCACCAATATCTTCAGAAATTAGGGTTTTGTGATTGAAGAAATTGGTGAGACTGCTATCAAAGAAACGCTGAATGGTTGTGGCAACAAGGGCAAGAATCAAAGGATTACCATCGTAATACTCAACCAAGCGGTTCCATTCGTCATCCGTTCCTTGAAATTTACCTTTTGCGTTTAACATCTGTTGAATATCTGCAACTTGTAAACCCCGCACACCTAAAGAATGAACTCCTAAATTTTCCCCAATAAAGGGTTGAATTTCTGTGGGTTCGACTTGACTCGTTAGTATCACACAGCTTTGATGTTTTGCCTGTGCTAAGTGTTTGAGTAGTTGACTGTAGGCTTCATAGTCATAATCATTGATCGAAGCGATTTTTGGGATCTGACTTGGCAGAATAGATTCAACGTTATCCAAAATCAATAAACAGCGTTTCCGTCTCAAAATATCCATCAATTTCCGGATTTTAGCGTTGATATTTTCTGGAATACTCGGGTGAGACTCGCCCGTGAGATTGTTAATCAAATCATCGAGAAAATCGCCAAAAGGTAAGGGAGAATGCGATCGCGATATCGGTTGAAGACTCCGCCAAACCAAAACCTTGAATTCCGGTTGTATTTGTTCTGCTAATTTGGTCGCCAACCAGGTTTTACCGATGCCAACAATACCGAAAAGCGTGATTAAACGACAGCGATCTTCTAGAACCCATTGCTGCAAAGTTTCCAATTCTGTTGTGCGACCACAGAACATTGAAACATCGGGCGCTAAACCCCAACTGACCACATGATTTTGGGGAGGAAATGCTGTTACCAACGCTTCGTTTTCGGGGGTGGAGGGGACGAGTATAGTTGTTTCTTCATGTCCTCTAGGAGGCATATAATCATCCGGTTCTAAAGTTAGGTTAAAACCGTTAAAGTAGCGGGCCAAAGTTTGCAGATCAACCCCCTTTTTTCGGGCGTGGACTTTGCTGAGGGTGTGGGTTGATAGTCCGGTTTGTTCGCTGAGGGCTGCCAACGTGCAGGATTTGGTGAAATCGTTCCAAAGGTTGGTTTGGGATTGTGCGGTTTGGAGTTTTTGAAATCCTTGCTGAGTGAGGATGGCAACTTTTCTGCATCGTTGTCTGAGGGTAGGCATGGGTAGATGTGTGAAGGAAGATAAACAAAAACAGAAAATAGATCAATCCTTCAAGAAAGATTGATATTTTACCCAGAATAAACAGATTCAGGTGAATTGGCCTGAGGCAGTTGGTAAACCTTTCTAGAAAGTTTGAGGCTTCACACATCCAAATTAACAAATATTATACGGTTGTCAAGGGTGTGATCGCCTTGGAAGTCTTGTGGAGAGGGTGTTAGAGGTGTTTTATGTAAAGTTAGAAGTAAAGTTTCCTGCTTAAGTTCGCAAACTTCGATGGTGATAGGTTTTTGTTCAAGCTAGAAATATTACAGAGATTCTGAATGAGTCTCAAGGCGATTCCTGAAGACAATAAGCAAGAATCACTTCTGATCCGCAACTCTAGAAAAACACGGAGGAAATTTAATGTCCATCATCACGGAGCCAATGACCCAAGCAGAATTTGAAGATTTCTTGGATAAAGTCAAGAGGTATAGTCTCGCAACAGTCAAAGGACAGGCAGCACAACCATTACCGAGGTCTATTTCACTACTCTTTGTTAACGCTAAGTCGTTCTCTAGTGAGTCCCTAAATCAATTTGAAAAAACGCTCAACCAAGAGACCGGTTCAGACATGAAGCGATGGAAAGACGGCTCAGAATCGGCTATAAGTGAGGTAACAGAGCAAAAGCTCGACCAAAATATAACCGATGATGAGTGGGAGCTGCTGTTGAACAAGAAAAAGGAGGAAGATATAAAGTTTGCCGTCCAAAAAATTGAAGATGTATATAAGAAGGTAATAGAACGCGGAAAAAACCACCCTGAAGAGCGAGAAGCATTGATTGCTATCCTCAACACTATAACTGGCGCTATCAAGCTAGTTGTAGATATAGTGGTATCTTTTCTCGAAGAGATAGCACGGAAAATATGGCTGTGGTTAAAAGAAACCTTCGAGAAGATCAAGATAACGTTCATAACTGTTACTGAGGCGATCACTAACTTTTTCGGTTGAGGCAACGAAACCTAGCCTTATCTTTTCCCGGTTTATAGCAATTCTCATAGCTGTGAGGTACAGTGAATTTTATCTATTTTCCCGTGTAAAATAGGCGCCTTAAATAAGGTGTACCTCATAAGTTCGAGAAACGCTTATATGGATGTGTTGGGTTGAACTTCGTTTGACCCAACCTACTTTTTATTTCTTCTACCAATCGCGATCGCCAATTTTGTAGGTTAGCCGGAGGTAACGAAACCCAACATTATCTTTTTTTATCCGACTTTAAAAAGCATTATAGAGACGCACCTTAGCACGTCTCTACAAACAAATTAGTTAACCGGATTAGATATTATAGGCGGCCAAGAAAACTAGACAAAGATGAAGTAATCTTCCTCTAAACTGGGGAAAGGTGTTCCTTGAATAATGGCAACTAATTCATCGTTATCTCCAACGGTTCGGTAAAGGGCGGCTCCATCGGGTAAACCAGATGGTCGTTCGTCTAAGCGATAATCTTCAGGAGAACCGTTTAACTGAATGATATCTTCCGAGGGGTTAAAATCGCGAATTAAAGCGTAATCATCCAAACCGGAAACTGTTGCATCGCCATCGTTATAATAGGCTTGTAAACTGTCTCCTAAACTGAAAGTATCGGAACCTTCACCGCCAAATAAAGTATCAATTTCAGCGTTTCCGGCATTAATTTCGTTGGGGTCAACGCCGATTAAAAAGTCCTCACCGCGATCGCCTTGGAGAATATCATTACCTTTTTCTCCTTCGAGGGTATCGTTTCCTTGACCTCCGTAAAGGGTATCATCTCCATCTCCGGCTTTGAGAATATCGGTTCCTTCATTACCATTCAGCCAGTCGTTATCATCCTCGCCGTAAAGGTAATCATCACCCAAATCACCGAACAAAGTATCTTCTCCAACTTGACCCCGCAACGTGTCATCATCTTGACCTCCGTAGAGGAAATCATTTCCATTTCCCCCTTCGATAAAGTCATCATCTTGATTACCAAATAAGATATCATTTCCGTCATTTCCAAACAGGTTATCATCTTCGGCTCCACCAAAGAGTAAATCTGCACCCTCAAAACCTCGGAGAATTTCGCTTTCGTCGGTTCCAATTTCAATGTCATCGTCGTCAGTACCCGCTATACTTTCACCGGATATTTCGGGAACGGTTGGTAACGGTTCGGGTTCGGGTATAGGTTGAGGTTCGGGTTCCGGTGAGGGTTCCGGTGAGGGTTCCGGTGAGGGTTCCGGTGAGGGTGCAGGGGGTGGGGTGATAATTGGAGGGGTGACAACGGGAGTTGGACTGGGTTCAGGTGTTGCAACAGGTTCGGGTTCCGGTTCAGGTTCCGGTTGAGGTTCGGGTTCAGGTTCCGGTTGAGGTTCGGGTTCCGGTTCGGGTTGAGGTTCGGGTGTGGGAACGGGTTCCGGTTGAGGTGCGGGTACGGGAACGGGTTCGGGTGTGGGAACGGGTTCCGGTGAGGGTTCGGGTTGAGGTTCCGGTTGAGGTGTGGGAACGGGTTCGGGAACGGGTTCGGGAACGGGTTCCGGTTCGGGTGTTGGTGCGGGAACGGGTTCCGGTTGAGGTGTTGGAACGGGTTGTGCGGGTTGGGGAATTGTGATCGGTACTTGAGGAGTGGAAGCGTTTATGAGTTGAAAACTAAAGTTGTAGCTACCTCTACCATTTACAGCGCCAAAACCTTGATTATTGTTATCCAAAATTAGCGTGTAGGTTCCGGTTGTTTCGAGGAGTGCCTGAAGCGGTGAAAATGGAATATCTTCTTCGGATTCCACGAAGGTTCCATTGGGGTCAAATAAATGTGCTTCGAGTTCAAAAGGAAATCCCGAGTCAGTGCCATTGATGAGAACCAAATCCCCCGCCTGCGCCTCAAAGGTATAAGTATCAATTTCCCCAAACAAATCAATACTTCCCGAATAAACTTGATTGGGATTGATAGGAATCGCACCAATGGGATCGGGAATGCGCTGAAGCATTAATCCGTAGCCACCGGTAGCCGCCTGCCGAGTTTCGCCAAAAAGAAGTGTGTAGGTTCCTTCAACGGGATGATTAACCCAAAAACTTTTACCTTTAGGCTCAATAACAGTCTCAAATCCCTGTGTGAGCAAACTACCATCCGGCGCAAATACTTCTATATCTGGAGAAAGTGAAGGATCTCCAAAACCCGAACCGTTAATAAAGATAGTTTCCCCGGCTTCTTTGGTAAAAGTATAGGTATCTTCTTCGCCGGGAACGCTGAGATTAGCCGGTATATAAACGCCTGGATTAATCGGAATTGCACCGACGGGGTTGTTAGTACGTTGAGCAAAAACGATGTAATCACCAATACCGTCGAACTCTTCCCTAACTAAAAACTCAATCGTTGTATCCGCAAGTGCAGAAACCTGAAACTCTAGCTTTTCATCTAAAATAAGACCTCCCTCAACAACATTTATAATTGCGGTACCCGGGGCGGCGCTGACAATTGCACCGGGTTTAAAGTTATCGAGGCGGCGATCGGCGACAGTCAGATAAACTTGATCTCCCGCAGCCACATCCAGCGTATAGATGTCTTCTTCGTCTACAACGCTAATTTCCCCCGGAAAGGGAACACCAAACGTTAATGATGTCATAAAAGGACGGTGGTGTAAACTTTTGTAACGTCAAATCTCAGTATAGATCAGTTTGATCCGCATTTTCACTCATCTGAACGTAAAAAACTACGGTACTGTTATTACTATCGTCAACATTCCAACAGGGGACGATGAGGATAATTTTGTTTTAGATCTTTTCTTTTTCTATGGATATGTTGGGTTGCACTTCGTTTAACCCAACCTACTTTTTATTCCCTCTACTCCGAAGCGATCGCAAATCTTGTAGGTGGGGTTGAGGCAACGAAACCCAAGATGATCTTTTCTGTTTTTATATAGATGTGTTGGGTTGCACTTCGTTTGACCCAACCTACTTTTTATTCCCTCTACTCCGAAGCGATCGCAAATCTTGTAGGTGGGGTTGAGGTAACGAAACCCAACATTATTTTTTTCCGGTTTATGTGGATGTGTTGGGTTGCACTTCGTTTAACCCAACCTACTTTTTTGGGGTTTGAATTCAAGATATTTAAGATAACGCTTGAACTAATATTCGCATTAACGGTTCAATATCTTCGGGAACGCGATAACTTTCTAAACCTTGTTCGATCTGTTTTTGTTCGCGGTTTAATCGGGCAAATTCCCAAATTTTTCCCGTTGTTACCGCACCAACGAGATGGGTTTGCTGCTTGTTTTCTTGCCATTGTTCTAAAGCGATTAATTCGGCGATCAGTTGACTCATTCCATAATCTAAGTCTTCTTTTTTGGCTTCGATCACCAATAAACTATTGACATTTTCCAGAAAATAATCAAAACTCCCCTGCAACTGTTCGCTAACTTTAATCGAATATTCGATAAAAATTTCCGATTTTGTATAATAAACCAAGTCAAAAATCAAAGGAGAAATTAATATCTCTCTCCTCGCCTGTTCGCTGGATAAAGAAGCATAGGGTAAAATTTCTTCAATTCGTTGTTTTAATTGGTTTATTCTGTCCAAATCTCCCTGATCTTGTGGTAAGTTCAGCTTGGTTCTGGAAAATGAATAACCGAAGTATTTGGCTAAATCTTTCGGTTCTATTTTGAGTTCAAAAATTTTACTGAACGTATAAGATTGTTCGGGGTTAATAATTTTCATAATTCTGGCTATATGAAAATATTATTTTAATCTATCATAGCAAAGTCTGAGGACGTTATATCAAATTAATAATAAATTGATCTCCTGTTATCTGGGCTTGCAATTTCGGGCGTTTTGCGTCACAACATAAGGAATAGCTGATTATATAGGTATCAAACGTGTCTGATTTTCTCCAACAAACCGAAGCCTACTTACAAACTTCCGTTGCTTCTATTGCCAATGAAATTGATAGTTCTTCTGGCCGACTACAAGAAGCTTTTGAAGGCTTAGGAAATTTGGGCGTGTTGGCTTTACGAGTTCCCCAACAGTGGGGCGGAAAACAAGCGAGTTCGGAAGATTTTGCTCGATTTCAAGAACTAATTTCCCGATATTCGGGGGCGTTGGCGTTTCTACAAACTCAACATCAAAGTGCTGCGGGAATGTTAATGCAGAGTTCAAATTCTGAACTGAAAGAAGTTTATCTTCCCCAAATGAGTCACGGAAAAATAACGGTTGGGGTTGGTTTTTCTCAGCTTAGACGCAGTGGAAAACCGACTATTATTGCCAAAGAAGTTTCGGGCGGATACGAACTAAATGGAAATGTTCCTTGGGTGACGGGATGGACTATTTTTCAAGCGTTTATTGTTGCTGCAACTTTACCGGATGGACGGGCGGTTTTTGGCTTGGTTCCGTTTGAAAATATAAACACTTCGCCGGGTGAAATTCAACTGAGTTCGCCGATGTCTTTGTGTGCGATGACGTCTACAAATACTGTGAGTGCGAGTTTAACGCAATGGTTCTTACCCTCCGAAAAAGTGGTTTCGGTTAAACCTGCGGGTTGGATAGCGGAAAATGATGATAAAAATGCTTTGAAAGCGAGTTTTTTTGCGTTGGGATGTGCGAGGGCGGGGCTGGATATTTTAGAAACTAATTTTCAGAAAAAAGGGTTTACTTTTATTGGAGAAACTGTTAATCTATTGATGGAGGAACTCAATCAATGCCGGACAAAGATTCAACAGGCACAAGAAAATCCTTCTCTGAGTTTGGCGGAAAAATATCAACTCAGGGCTTGGGCGATTAATTTGGCGGTTCGTTGCAGTCACGGGGCGGTTATTGCATCGAGTGGGGCGGCAAATTTAAGCCAACATCACGCCCAACGGGTTTATCGAGAAGCGTTAGTTTTTAGTGTTTCGGGTCAAACAAAAGGCTTAATGGAAGCGAGTTTAAATACTGTTATTCCGTCCAAATTTTAATCGAATTAAATCAACCCGGTTTCGAGTTAAAAAAATACCGGGTTTTTGGTTTACTTCCATTCGCCCTTTTTTTAGCGCTTGTTGAAAGTCGGAAGCGTTTCCCCGTCGAAAAAGTTGTAAAGCTTCGAGGTCGTGGCTTTCTGCTTGGGTGTAGGAGTCGTTTGTTGGAGTCCGGGCGTCCGTCTGACTTTTTGAAAAGGAAAGGGTTAAAAACACCAAAAACAGATTTACAACTCGACCGAACTTTTTGCCGTTTTAAACATCCAGATAGATTTTACCACGTCTTGCTTCTGTTGTCATATCTCACCCACAACCCCAAGGTAAATCGGAATTATCCCTTCTAATTTATCGCAACTCCTTTGCAAATTAGGAAGGGTTTTAGGGGTGATGTCGCGCCGCGCGATCTTTAAATACATATTTTAATATTTTTGTCAAGTTACAATTTGTTATCTAGTTTTAAGAGTAATCACTCACAAAATGTCAAGTTTTGTTACGAAAGATTTCGATTTTCTTGTCGAATTATGTCAGTTCGGGGAAAAAAAGGTTTTAAGTTAACGTTTTCTGGTAACAATACTCATAGTGCAATTTCATGCAATTGGATAAAAATAGGCAATATTGCGGTTGGCAATGCAGCCAAGGTTTAATCCAATTGTGTAGAAATGGCCATGAAGAAACGGCAAAAGTTGAGGAGAAATCCAACACCGATCGTTTCTAATTGCAAGCACTCGAACCCGAGAAACAGAAACTCGCGATCGCAAAGGTAAGCCGCATGGGTTGACTCGCCATCCCATTTATGCTTAGATATTTTGCTCAGAGATCTGTTTCAAATTCCAACCAAGCCTGATATTTTCCATTTAAAGAAAGCCGACTCAAAGGGACTGAAAGGTTTATATGTTTACATACGTTAAGCCCACTGTTAGACACATCAAACCCGATAATCTGAACGGACGAGCGCTCCTCAAAGTCGTCTACGTGGTGTTAGAAGCACAATATCAAAGTGCGTTATCTGCTGCGGTTCGTTCAATCAATAAAAATAACCCGAATTTAGCCATTGAAATCAGCGGTTATTTAATTGAGGAATTAAGAAACCCCGATAACTATGAAGACTTAAAAAAAGATATCGCCGAAGCCAATATCTTTATTGCTTCTCTAATTTTCATCGAAGACTTAGCCGAAAAAGTTGTAGAAGCGGTTACGCCCCATCGAGATAACCTTGATGTCGCGGTTGTTTTCCCCTCCATGCCCCAGGTAATGCGCCTCAATAAAATGGGCAGTTTTTCGATGGCGCAACTGGGACAAAGCAAAAGCGCGATCGCTCAATTTATGAAAAAACGGAAGGAAAAATCCGGTTCTTCCTTCCAAGATGGGATGCTAAAACTGTTGCGAACCCTGCCGAAAGTTCTCAAATATATGCCCATTGACAAAGCGCAGGATGCCCGCAATTTTATGATGTCTTTCCAATATTGGTTGGGCGGTTCTTCGGAGAACTTGGAGAACTTCTTACTGATGTTGGCGGATAAATACGTTTTCAAAAATAGCGAGTTCAAATATGCCGATCCCGTTGTCTATCCCGACATGGGAATTTGGCATCCTTTGGCGCCGAAAATGTATGAAGACGTCAGCGAATATTTGCAGTGGTATAATAGCCGAGATGATATTAGCGACGATCAAAAAGATCCCCTCGCGCCCTGCGTTGGCTTAGTCTTACAACGCACCCATTTAGTAACAGGAGATGACGCCCATTATGTGGCAATGGCACAGGAACTCGAAGCGATGGGCGCCCGAGTTATTCCGGTATTTGCGGGCGGTTTAGACTTCTCCAAACCCGTCGATGAATATTTCTGGGATAACCCCCCGAAAGGCATTCAAGCCCAACCGTTGGTGGATGCGGTGGTTTCCCTCACCGGGTTTGCCCTGGTCGGCGGCCCCGCCCGTCAGGATCACCCGAAAGCGATAGAATCGTTAAAACGCCTCAACCGTCCCTACATGGTCGCCCTGCCTTTGGTGTTCCAAACTACCGAAGAATGGGAAGGCAGCGAGTTGGGCCTGCACCCGATCCAAGTGGCGTTACAGATCGCCATTCCCGAACTTGACGGCGCCATCGAACCCATTATCGCCTCCGGACGGGATGGGGCCACCGGGAAAGCGATCGCCCTGCAAGATCGGATCGAAGCGATCGCACAACGGGCGATGAAATGGGCAAACCTGCGGAAAAAACCCAAACTCGACAAAAAAATTGCCATCACTATTTTTAGTTTCCCGCCCGATAAAGGAAACGTTGGAACTGCAGCTTATTTAGATGTATTCGGTTCCATTTATGAGGTGATGAAAGCCTTAAAAAATAACGGTTATGACCTCCCAGAATTGCCGGAGTCTGCCGAACAATTAATGCAGGAAGTTATTCACGACGCCACCGCCCAATATCAAAGCCCAGAGTTAAATGTTGCCTATCGAATGTCGGTGGAACAATACGAACGTTTGACACCTTATTCCGAACGTTTGCACGAAAATTGGGGACCACCTCCGGGGCATTTAAACACCGACGGCGAGAATTTATTAATCTACGGAAAACAGTTTGGAAATCTGTTTATTGGGGTACAGCCAACATTCGGTTATGAAGGCGATCCGATGCGGTTGTTGTTCTCCCGTTCGGCCAGTCCCCATCACGGTTTTGCCGCTTATTACACCTTCTTAGAACAGGTTTGGCAAGCCGATGCGGTGCTGCATTTCGGAACGCACGGATCGTTGGAATTTATGCCCGGAAAACAGATGGGAATGTCGGGCGAATGTTACCCGGATAATTTAATTGGCACCATTCCCAATATCTATTATTATGCTGCCAATAATCCCAGCGAAGCGACCATTGCCAAACGCCGCAGTTATGCTGCGACTATTTCTTATCTGACTCCGGCTGCGGAAAATGCGGGGCTGTACAAAGGTTTGCAGGAATTAAATGAGTTGGTTGGTTCCTATCAAACCTTAAAAAATAGCGGTCGGGGCGTGCAAATTGTTAACACCATTATCGAAAAATCTCGGATGGTGAACCTCGATCAAGATGTGAATTTACCCGAATGCGATGCGGGTGAACTTTCGGCCGAGGAACGTGATAATGTAGTTGGGCAAGTGTATCGCCGCTTGATGGAAATTGAGTCGCGTTTATTGCCCTGCGGTTTGCATATTATTGGGAAGCCTCCCACCGCAGAAGAAGCGATCGCCACGTTGGTGAATATTGCTAGTTTAGATCGCGAAGAAGATGGGCTGTTGAGTTTGCCTCATATTATCGCCAATAGTATTAACCGCGATCTCGAAGAAATTTACCGCAATAATGATAATGGCATCTTAGCCGATGTGGAATTATTGCAGAAAATTACCGAAGCAACAAGGGCGGCTATTGCGGCGTTAGTTAAAGAACAAACCGATGCAGAAGGACGGGTTTCTAAGGTTTCTAAACTCAACTTCTTTAACATGGGTAAAAAGGAACCCTGGATCGAAGCGTTGCATCAATTTGGCTATACAAAAGTAGACAATGAAGCCATCAAACCCCTGTTTGAATATTTGGAATTCTGCTTACAACAAGTTTGTGCGGATAACGAATTGGGGGCATTATTGCGGTCATTAGAAGGCGAATATATTCTACCCGGACCGGGAGGCGATCCCATTCGTAATCCTAACGTTTTACCGACGGGTAAAAATATGCACGCCCTCGATCCGCAGTCCATTCCAACTGCTGCTGCGGTGAAGTCTGCGGCGATTGTTGTTGAACGATTAATTGCCCGTCAAAAGATAGAAAATGGCGGCAATTATCCCGAAACAATTGCGGTGGTTTTGTGGGGAACGGATAATATTAAAACCTACGGAGAATCCCTCGCCCAAGTGATGTGGATGGTAGGCGTTAAACCGGTTCCCGATGCGTTAGGACGGGTGAACAAATTGGAGTTAATTCCCCTAGAAGAATTGGGGCGTCCGCGTATTGACGTTGTAATTAACTGTTCCGGCGTGTTCCGCGACCTGTTCATCAACCAGATGAATTTGTTGGATAAAGCGGTGAAAATGGCGGCAGAAGCCGACGAACCGTTAGAGATGAATTTTGTTCGCAAACACGCTTTAAAACAGGCCGAAGAATTGGGAATTAACTTGCGTCAGGCGGCTACTCGGGTGTTTTCTAATGCGTCTGGTTCCTATTCTTCTAACATCAACTTAGCGGTTGAAAATAGCACCTGGGAATCCGAAGAAGAGTTACAAGAAATGTATCTGAAGCGGAAATCTTTCGCCTTTAATTCGGATAATCCGGGGATGATGGATGATAACCGCCAAGTGTTTGAGTCGGCGTTAAAAACCGCAGAAGTTACTTTCCAAAACTTGGATTCTTCGGAAATTAGTTTAACCGATGTTTCCCATTATTTCGACTCTGACCCGACAAAAGTGATCAGCAGTTTACGCAAGGATGGGAAGAAACCGGCGGCGTATATTGCGGATACCACAACCGCCAATGCACAGGTTCGCACGCTATCAGAAACCGTGCGGTTAGATGCGCGAACCAAAATGTTAAATCCCAAGTGGTATGAAGGGATGTTATCTCACGGTTACGAGGGGGTTCGTGAGTTATCAAAACGCCTCGTTAATACGGTGGGATGGAGTGCTACTGCGGGTGCGGTGGATAATTGGGTTTACGAAGAAACCAATGAAACCTTCATCAAAGATGAGGCGATGCAACAGCGTTTGTTGAACCTCAATCCTCATTCTTTCCGTCGCATGGTAACAACGTTGTTGGAAGCCAACGGACGGGGTTATTGGGATACGGATGAGAGTAATTTGGATAAGTTGCGCGAGTTGTATCAGGAGATTGAAGACCGCATCGAAGGCGTCGAATAGAGACATCTAAACTCAAATTCAGTTAAATCGGTGGTAGAGGCTTTTATGTAAGTCTCTACCGTTTTTGTTAAAATAGATAAACAGCATACTATTAATTGAATTGAACAGGTCTAGTCAAAATGGTAGAACAATCTAATCAACCTCAAATTATTGATGTGAAAAAAGCGGTATTCGCTGCGCGTAATTATCTGCAATCCTTAGAAACAGACTTAGGTGGACCATTTCAAGATTTATTGTTAGAGGAAACTGAATTAACCGACGATAGAAACTTTTGGTTAATTACATTAGGATTTAACCATCAGATACAATCTCTAGCACATCCACTCGGTATTAGTTATTCAAAAGAAGAACGAAAATATAAAATTTTAAAAGTTAATGCAGAAACAGGTGAGGTTGAATCCATGAAAATTAGAGAGTTATGATTGATTACATTCGAGGATTGTTGCAACAATATAAGCAAAAAGGTATCTTAGTTGATACTAATATTTTACTTTTGTTATTTGTCGGAACAGTTAATCCTAATAGAATTGAGAAATTTAAACGAACTCAGCAGTTTAATAAAGAAGATTATCAGCTATTATCAGCCATTCTAAAAGATTTCTCAAAAATTGTAGTAACGCCTAATATTTTAACCGAAGTCAACAGCTTTATTAATCAACTCAGTGATCCTGAACGTTCTGAATGCTTGAACGCTTTAACCCAAGCTGTTAATCAGTTAGATGAGTCTTATATAAAGAGTAAAGTGGCTACTCAAGTCGAAAATTTTACAAAATTTGGATTGACAGATTGTGGGATTATTCATTTAGCACGGGATTCCTATCTCGTTTTAACGGATGATTTAAAATTAGCGAACTATCTTCAAAAAATTGGTATTGATGCGATCAACTTTAACAATATTCGAGGATATGGCTGGAAATAATAATTGTTAGAGTTTAAAATGAAGCTACATTATGAAATCATGCTTTTCTGGAGTTATGAAGATGAAGCGTTTATTGCAGAAGTTCCCGAACTCCCCGGATGTATGGCTGATGGTTCAACCTATCAGGAAGCGTTGCAAAATGTAGAAGTGATCATGCAAGAGTGGATAGAAACCGCTCAAGAATTAGGGCGAATCATTCCCGAACCCAAACAACATTTGTAGGGTGGGTGAGAAACGAGAATTTAATTACTCAAACATTAACGGGTTAATCTCACCCACCCTACTTATTGGTAAAACGAGAATTTAATTACTCAAACATTAACTGGTTAATTTCACCCACCCTACTTATTGGTAAAACGAGAATTTAATTACTCAAACATTAACTGGTTAATTTCACCCACCCTACTTATTGGTAAAACGATAACTTAATTACTCAAACATTAACTTGTCAATCTCACCCACTATTCCCGAACCCAAACAACATTTGTAGGGTGGGTGAGAAACGAGAATTTAATTACTCAAACATTAACTTGTCAATCTCACCCACCCTACTTATTGGTAAAACGATAACTTAATTACTCAAACATTAACTTGTCAATCTCACCCACTATTCCCGAACCCAAACAACATTTGTAGGGTGGGTGAGAAACGAGAATTTAATTACTCAAACATTAACTTGTTAATTTCACCCACCCTACTTATTGGTAAAACGATAACTTAATTACTCAAACATTAACTTGTTAATTTCACCCACTATTCCCGAACCCAAACAACATTTGTAGGGTGGGTGAGAAACGAGAATTTAATTACTCAAACATTAACTTGTTAATTTCACCCACCCTACTTATTGGTAAAACGATAACTTAATTACTCAAACATTAACTTGTTAATTTCACCCACTATTCCCGAACCCAAACAACATTTGTAGGGTGGGTGAGAAACGAGAATTTAATTACTCAAACATTAACTTGTTAATTTCACCCACCCTACTTATTGGTAAAACGATAACTTAATTACTCAAACATTAACTTGTTAATTTCACCCACTATTCCCGAACCCAAACAACATTTGTAGGGTGGGTGAGAAACGAGAATTTAATTACTCAAACATTAACTTGTCAATCTCACCCACCCTACTTATTGGTAAGTTAATTTAACAAAAATTGTTAGAATCAGGGAAAATTGCGATTGGCTCCGCCACTGCGCGGAGCGCAATCGCTATCTCGTCGCCAAATAGATTGTGATGTTGGTTGTATCGAACTAAACTTGTGCTACCGTTGTTAATAAGTTCTGATTTGTAGCAGATTTTTATAAAGAGTTCAAGGAGGTATAAAAAGCCGTGTCACAACCTATTGAAGTGCGAGTTGAAATCTTCCGAGAAGGAGATTTGTATGTCGGAGTTTGTCCGGATTTAGATGTTTCGAGTTTTGGTGAAACTGTGGAAGAAGCCAAGCAGTCTTTACAAGAAGCTTTATCTGCATTTATAGAAGAATGTGAAGCAATGGGAACTTTAGAAGAAGTTTTGGAAGAATCGGGTTTTGTTTGTCAAAATGGGAGTTGGATTTCGCGCCAACCGATCTCATCTGAATTGGTCGCTATTGGGTAAATCGAATGGCTTCCAAGCGAAAAATAACTCCAATTCCTTATAAAACGCTGGTCAAAGTGTTTGAATTAAAAGGTTTTATCGTCAAGCGTCAAAAAGGCGATCATTTAATTTTAACTAAACCGGGAATCAAACGACCCATTGTTATCAAAACTAGCCCTGGTGAAGTCCCTGTTACTCATATTTTAACAAATATAAGAACAGCAGGTATTAGCCGAGAAGAGTATTTTCAACTGTTAGACCAAGTAGAATAGTCTGCGATCCGTTAGAAGCGTCAAAGATTATGCGATCGCCTATCTTCTAATTTATACTAAAAATAGCGTTGAGTTGATTCATCCCCATGACAAACTTCACTCTGAACCTAGAATCAATTGAACTGACAGATGAGCAATTCTTTCAGCTTTGTCAGAATAACCGGGATTTGAAATTTGAACGAAATTCTAATGGAGATTTAGTCATCATGTCACCGACTGGAGGAGAAACTGGAAGAAGCAACTTTGAAATTGCGGTTGATTTGGGGATCTGGAATAGACAAACTAAGTTAGGAGTTGCTTTTGATTCTTCTACGGGTTTTAAACTTCCCAATGGTGCGGATCGTTCTCCCGATGCTGCTTGGATAACCTTAGAACGTTGGGATAGTTTAACATCTGAACAACGCCGAAAATTTATTCCTTTGTGTCCCGATTTTGTAATTGAATTGCGTTCGGCGAGTGATAGTTTAAAGAAAATTCAGGAGAAAATGCAAGAATATATTGATAATGGTGTTCGTCTTGGATGGTTGATTAATCCTATTGATAAAAGTGTTGAAATTTATCGTCAAAATCAAGATGTTCATATTTTAGAGTCCCCAACAACGTTATCGGGAGAAGATGTTTTACCGGGTTTTATTCTCAATCTTCAAGAAATTTGGTCGAATTAAATTAATCAAGAAAAAAGAACATGAGTTGATCATGTCCTTTGGAGTGTTGGGATAGAGGTTAAAACTCTGATTTTTGTAGCGATTTCAAAGGGTTTAAATTAATATGAGATCCGGTTTATTAATGCCTGTTATCTGTGCGGGGCGGGTTTAAGTCAATCTCGGAGTGGTCGCCCTCGATTAATGCAGAACCCGCCCCTACGCTTGGGATTATTGATTAGTCGGATATCAGATGAGATCAAACTACCAATCTACCACCGAATTTTCGTTGGATGTGGTGTCGGAAAATATTCCTAAAATTGGGGCTAATATTGCACCGAAAATAAACCCGCCGGCGTGCGCCCAATACGCAACACCACCCTGATTCATCATTTCCCCAACTGCGGTTTGAACTTCTAACATGGAAATTCCGCTAAAGGCTTGTTGAACAAACCAAAATCCTAAGAAAAGAAAGGCGGGAACTCTAACAACATAGGGAAAGATTCCGAGAGGAATTACTGTTAAAATTCTCACGTTGGGAAACTTCAAAATATAAGCGCCCATAACTCCGGCGATCGCACCGCTCGCCCCCAGAGAAGGAATAGCCGATCCGGTTGCTAAAGCATACTGAGAAAGAGCCGCTAACACCCCACAAGCCAAGTAGAAAATGATAAATTTCACCCGTCCGAGTTCTTCTTCGATGTTATTCCCAAAAATCCACAGAAATAACATATTAAAGCCCACGTGAATAAAGCTGGCGTGAAGAAACTGAGAGCTAAAAAGTGTTAAAAATTCTGGAACGGGTTGATCGACCGAAATTCCATTAAAACTCGCGGATAACTCTTGGGGAACCACCGCAAACAGATGAAAGAAATTATTGAGTTGATCGGGCGATAACATTAACTCGATCAAAAATATCAGAAAGTTCAAACCGATCAGAACGTAGGTAACAATCGGGGTAATGTGAATCGGATTTTCGTCTTTTAATGGAACCATGCGATTTTACAATTAAACGTCAAATTGAACATCAATATTGAGTTAATAGAAATATTTTTAAAAGGTTGGAGCCGGACTCTTGAAGCCCAACTCCAACCCAAAAGTTTGAGCATTCCCGGAGTTATGCTGTAACTTTCTGCTTGGACCAAATCCCATTTTCATCTTCGTCGTATTGTTGATGAATGGTTTCCCAAGCCGCCTGTTCTGCTTTCATCTCATCTTCGGTGTCATCAAAAACGGCATTGTAGCGTTTGATGAACGTGCTTTGAGCATCTTCCGACAGATGAGCGCGAACTTCTGGGGATAACTCCTCGGGAGAGTTGCATCGTCCCGGACAAGGACGGGGTAAAGCCCGGTCGGTGACATGAATTTCCTCACCGTGAGCATTTTCGATCGCGCCTTTGTATTCATCGGACTTGTTCGCGGGAACTTCGGCCATCAACAGATATTCTCCGGCTTTGACGCGCGTTTCATAAACGGCTGCTTTTTCTTCGGGCATTCCCAAGGTGGTGAGGACGGACGCCAAACCCGCTCCCGCACTCCCGGCTAAGGCTCCGGTTGCCGCACCCAATAGGACTGCGCTAATGGGGCCTGCGGCTACCACTGAACCGACAAAAGGAATAAACAGCACGCCGACGCCGGTCAGCAGACTGAGTATCGAGCCAAACAGGGAACCAAAAACGGCTCCTGTTCGCAAGCCACCCAAGATAACATCTTTTTTACTGATGAAGCCAGAAATGCGGGTTTGAGATTGAAAATCTCGACCCATTACCGATACATGATCGCGAGAAACACCCTGATCAATTAATCGCCGAACGACATCATTAACTTGCTGTTCTTCTTTAAAAACGGCTGTAATTGTCCGTTCTGCTTTGTATTCTTCCGCCATAAAATTTGGTAACTCCTAAGTTTTATTTCATACCTGCTTTAACGCGATCGCTGGGAATATTACCGCTCGGTTGCAGTTCTTCTCCTTCAATAAAGGAACGCAACATCCACGCCATTTCTTCGTGTTGTTCCATTAATCCGGTTAAGAAATCTGCCGTTCCTTCATCATGGAATTTTTCGGAACAGTTATCGATATTTTCGCGCAAATTGCGAATAATTTGTTCGTGGTCTGTCACCAAACGCTGTACCATTTCGTTAGCATTGGGCAGATCTCCGGCGTGTTCTTTGAGCGTTGCCTTCTCTAAAAATCCTTTGGCAGTACCCAGAGGATAACCGCCTAAAGCACGGATACGTTCGGCTGTTTCGTCGATATTTATAGTTAAGGCTTCGTAGTGTTCTTCCCACAGTTGGTGCAGAGTGCGGAATTGAGGGCCGACGACATCCCAATGATATTTTTTGGTTTTAATTAACAGCAGATACATATCTGCCAAGTTCATATTCAAGAGTTCTACAACGCCTTGACGTTGTTCATCTGTTAAACCAATATTAAGCTTAGGCATAAAAAAATCTCCTGCTTTTTTAATCACTTTAGTCATTAGACCAAAAAAGCAGAAGGCTTTTCATCTATCGTTTGAGGGAACTTGAATAAACGTTAGAAATTGTATCTAACTTTAGGAAGACATCAAATGGTGTACAATCTGCTAAAAGTGGAGTTAGGCAGATGTCTCGCGAGAATATACAGGCATTTGTCCGGAATTGAGACGGTTCATATAATCGCCGAGTGCAGAAGCGACTTTTCCTGACAAAATATAGCAGCCGAGTAAATTGGGAAATGCCATCGCCAGTAACATCATATCGCTAAAATCCAACACGGCGCCCAAATTCACCACCGAACCGATGAACACACAGAGAACATAAATCCCTTTATAAATGATGGCGCTTTCTTCACCAAACATAAAACTCCAGGATTTTTCCCCGTAATAACTCCAAGAAATCATGGTGGAAAAAGCAAATAAAACCACCGCGATCGCTAAAAGAATGGGAAACCAACCAATCACAGAACTAAATGCAGCGGCCGTCAGTTCAACGCCGTTAGCTTCGGCGGCGGTTGTATCGCGATAAACCCCGGTAATAACAATCGTTAAACCTGTTAAATTACAGATAACAATTGTATCGATAAACGGTTCAAGTAAGGCAACAATTCCTTCCCGTAACGGTTCATCTGTACGGGCCGCAGAATGTGCGATCGCCGCCGAACCAATCCCCGCTTCGTTAGAAAAAGCGCTGCGTCGCACCCCTTGAACTAAAGTTCCAACAAAACCGCCTCCGATGGCTTCCGGGGAAAAAGCTTGCACAATTATTGTACCAAATGCGGCCGGAATTTCGGTTAAATTCCCCAATAAAATCCACAAACAAGCCAACACATAAATCACCGCCATTGCCGGAACTAATCTCGCCGTAACCGAAGCAATTCGACCAATTCCGCCAATAATTACAAACCCAACTAATACCGCTACAACTAATCCAAAAACCCAACTCGGTAAAGCCGGAATAATCCCCGCAACTGCGGCATAAGCTTGGTTGGCTTGGAACATATTTCCGCCCCCCATACTGGCTAAAACGCACAGCAATGCAAATAAAATCGCCAGTCCTTGTCCGAGAGGGCGCAAACCCCGTTCACCTAAGCCTTTGGAGAGATAATACATCGGCCCGCCGGCAACGGTGCCATCGGGTTGAATGCGGCGATACATTTGGGCGAGAGTGCATTCGGTAAATTTACTGGACATCCCAAAAAAGCCGCCCACGGTCATCCAAAAAATTGCACCGGGGCCGCCGACCTGTACGGCAATGGCGACGCCGGCAATATTTCCCAGTCCAACGGTTCCCGAAAGGGCGGTGGCCAGGGCTTGGAAATGGGAAACATCGCCTTCATCGTCGGGATTGTCATATTTACCCATGACCACATCAATGGCGTGTTTAAAGGCGCGAATATTGACAAAACCCATCCGCAGGGTAAAGAAAATCGCCCCTCCAATTAGCCACAATACAATGAAGGGAAGACCGAAAATCTCGAAGAAGAAGATTTGGGCTAAAAAGTTAACAATCCCAGAAAATACCGCATCGAGTCCGGCAACAAATCCAGATGGCTTGGTTTCGGCTTCTTCTACTGCGATCGCCACAGTCGGTACCAGTAGAATTAAGAAGAACAACAGCCCATAACTGCCGCTAAGACTGCGTTTGAGGGTTCTAAAAAGCCGATGCAGAGAAGCAGCCAGAGGATACTTTTTTGAGTTCATTCTGTTCCTGTTTATCATCGCTCTGTATTTTGTTTTTTATAGTGTACTGCCAAAATTTGAGGATAACGAGATAGATTAGTTTAGCATTGGTTTAGCTAATTTTGTAGACCACGATGAACAGAAAAGGGGATCTGAATAAACCTGCAACAAGAAAGCTTTGTCTCATCTCCGGTAAAACCCTGTTCAATAATTGATAATTAATAATGGATAATGGATAATTACCTCGACCATTATGAAGAGGATTGATAGAGAGGAAATAATGGATAATGGATAATGGATAATGGATAATGGATAATGGATAATTACCTCGACCATTATGAACAGGATTGATAGGGAGGAAATAATGGATAATGGATAATGGATAATGGATAATGGATAATGGATAATTACCTCGACCATTATGAACAGGATTGATAGGGAGGAAATAATGGATAATGGATAATGGATAATGGATAATGGATAATTACCTCGACCATTATGAACAGGATTGATAGGGAGGAAATAATGGATAATGGATAATGGATAATGGATAATGGATAATTACCTCGACCATTATGAACAGGATTGATAGGGAGGAAATAATGGATAATGGATAATGGATAATGGATAATGGATAATTACCTCGACCATTATGAACAGGATTGATAGGGAGGAAATAATTTTTCTTTTTTCTCCTTGAAAGGAGAGGTCTTAAACCTCATTAATTAATGATCAATTATCAATTGTCAATTATCCATTGATAATAGATCGGGTTTGGCGTCGCATCCCAACAACAAACTAACAGATTGAGAACAGAAAAAAGATCTAAAGAAAGAAAGACTCCTTCTTTAGATCTATTTTGAGTAAATGATTTGAGGTAATTTCAGTTAATTAAGCAGCCAGTTGACCGCCAGTTACATCATACAACGCACCGGTCACAAAACTGCTATCAGCCGACGCTAAAAACACATAAGCGGGCGCAAGTTCTTCCGGCTGTCCGGCCCGTTGTAGAATGCCGTCGGTATCGTAGTTATCCACCTTTTCCACAGGCATAGTGGCGGGAATATTGGGAGTCCAAACTGGGCCGGGAACGACAGAATTAACCCGGATTTTCCGTTCGCCCAAACTTTGGGCTAAAGACTTCGTAAAGGCATGAACCGCCCCTTTACTGGTGGCATAGTCCACCAAAATTCCTTTGCCCATTTTGCCGACAATGCTACCTGTATTAATAATAGAATCGCCTTCTTTCAGGTGAGGAAGTGCGGCTTTGACCATGTAGAAATAGCCAAACACGTTAGTTTCCATTGTGCGGCGAAATTGTTCTAAGCTGACATCTTCAAACTTCTTCTGTGCCATCTGATAAGCGGCATTGTTGACCAAAATATCCAGATGTCCAAAATGTTCAACGGTTTGTTCAATTGCCCGTTTACAGGTGTCAAAATCCCGCACGTCTCCTTGAATCACCAAACATTCTTTTTGTTTGGATTCTACGGCTTTTTTGGTGACTTCCGCATCTTCGGTACTTTGGTCAAAAAAGATGGCAACATTTGCCCCTTCCATTGCGTAGGCAATCGCCACAGCCCGACCAATACCGGAGTCTCCGCCCGTAATAAATGCGACTTTATTCAACAATTTATCCGCAGGTTTGTAGTTAGAAAGATCGCTATCCGGTTTCGGGGTCATCTTTTCTTGAGATGCGGGATAGTCTTGTTTTTGTCCGGGAATTTGTTCGGGTGTTGGACGACGTTCTTGAGTTTTCATAGTCAATTTCTCCAAATGAATTACAGTTGAAAAGTTGAGAGTTTACCCCCATTGATTTTTGAGGTGATCGGCAACTCTTAACGCATTGGCAACAATCGTTAAGGTCGGATTTACTGCCCCCAAAGCCGGGAAAAAACTGCTATCAACCACATACAAATTGTTGACATCGTGGGTTTGACAGTTGAGGTTAAGAACACTCTCTTTCGGGTCGTCACCAAACTTACAGGTTCCGGCTTGATGCCAAACGACTTTTACAGGCATTTGTTTCGCCCAAAACAGATAAAAATCGATCTGTTTTAAATATTGTTCTAAAATGGCGATTAATTCCTTGTGGGGTTTGAGATTGTTCGGCTTGTAGTTAACCACAATTTGACCTTGGGAATTGAGAGTAACGTGATTTTCCGGTTGGGGTAAATCTTCCGTTGTTATCCACCAGTCAACCGAATGTTTGGCAATATATTCTAATACCGCCTGGGGAATTTCTCCGGCTGCCATGTGTTTTAAGCGCTGCCAAACCACTTTTCCCGTCAGTTGAATTTGTCCGAGGGGATAATCTTGTTTTGGTCCTTTAAAGTAAAAGTCATTAATTCCCAACGTCTTTTGAAAAACTGTCTCATTGGGTTGATGAGAAGCCGCAATTAATGCCGAATGATTGTGTAACATTAAATTGCGCCCGACCAAGCCCGAGGAGTTGGCTAACCCGTTGGGATGATGGATATTCGCGGACTTTAATAATAGCGTTGCCGAATTAATTGCCCCGCAAGATAACACCACCAAATCGCCACTAAATTGTTGCGTTTCTCCGTCGATTTCCGCTTCTACGGCCCGAATTATTTTACCGTCGTTATTGGTAATCAAACGGGTAACTTTGGCATGGGTTAATAAAGTGATGTTATTATGTTTTAACGCCGGATCAATACAAGTAACTTCGGCATCACATTTAGCATCAACTAAACAGGGATAAGGATCGCAAGTATTACAGCGAATACAAGGGCGATTTTCGGGGTGTTCTTCATCCCGATTTAATGCTAAAGTCAGATGGTAGGGATTTAAACCGCGATCGCGTAATTTATCGGCGACTTCTTGGATGCGAGGTTCATGCTTAAAAGGCGGAAAAGGATATTCATTTGTTGCGGGAGGTTCGGTGGGATCTTCCCCTCGTAGTCCATGCAATTTAAACAAACTTTCGGCGCGAGTATAGTAGGGTTCAAAGACATCGTAACCCAACGGCCAAGCGGGAGAAATGCCATCAAAATGACGAAGTTCGCCAAAATCTTCGGCCCGCATTCGTTGTAAAGCTGCCCCATAAACTTTAGTATTTCCGCCCACAAAATAGAAGGCTTCCGGACTAAAAGATTGATGGTTACTATCCAACCATTGTTCTTGAGTTTGATAGCGTTCTTTGAGAAAAATTTCGTTAGGATTCCAGTTGGCTTTTTCTCGCGGAAGATAACCGCCTCTTTCGAGAATTAAGATATTTTTTCCGGTCGAAGCTAGGGCATAGGCGAGAGTTCCTCCACCTGCACCCGCCCCAATAATAATTAGGTCGTAGTGCTGTTTCATGGTTAATTTTTTAGATGAACAATCTGGGTAAATTTTCAGTTTTGCGATGATAAAAAATGCTAGGATTGATGGATATATTCAACCCAATCAATGGATTGATTCCGAATCCGATCCGCATTGGGAACTTGCTGAAGGCGCATCAATTCAGTAATCGCGTCAACATCGCGATCGCGTCCGCATCCGGTCACGGCTAAAACTTGATTATTTTTGATGTAGAATGCTACAAATTCTTGGGAATTGACATCGCCATCAAAGATAATTTCATCCCAATCTTCTGCATATCCAGCATAACGAAGTTTCAGGTCAAATTGCCCACTCCAAAAGAAGGGAATCCCGGTAAATTTAACCTGATTTCCGGCCATATTATGGGCGGCAATTCGTCCGTGTTGGGCGGCTAAACGCCAATGTTCAATCCGGGTTAATTTTCCGAGAGGGGCGTAGGGAAAACGGGCAATATCTCCGGCTGCATAGATATCTTTTCCGGCTTGCAAATATTCATTGACAATGACACTATTATCTTTCTCATCAATATTCACGCCCGAGAGAAAGTCCGTTACGGGTTGAACACCAATTCCAATTATCACTAAATCCGCCGGAATTTTATCGCCATTTTCTAAAATTACCGCTTCAACTTTGCCATTTCCTTCAAACTGGGTGGCTTTGGTTTGAAAGCGAAAAGAAACGCCGTGACTTTCATGCAAGTCTTGAAACATTTTCCCGACTTTTTGACCCAAAGTTTTTTCAAAAGGTACGGAATCGGGAGAAATAACCGTTACAGAAAGTCCTTGCTGAGACAAACTTGCAGCGGTTTCCATGCCAATAAAACTCGAACCAACAATCACAGCCCGTTGGTTGGGTTCGGCTGTTTCTAAGATATGATTCACATCCCCGGGCTGACGCAAAGTGAAAATATTATCTAAATCAATTCCCGGCGCCTTTAAACGTTTTGGCCGTCCGCCTGTTGCCACTAATAAGCTGTCATAACTCATCACCGAATTATCTTCAAAGGTGATGGTTTTTAAGTTAGCATCGACTTTTGTAACCGCTTTTCCACAGCGTAATTCGATGTCATGTTCTTGATAAAATTCACAAGAACGTTGGGGTAAAGCGTCTTCTTCTACCTTACCTTGTAAATACTTTTTACTCAATTTTGTGCGGTCATAGGGCAAACGTTCTTCGCGGGTAATCAGAAAAATTTGCCCTTGAAACCCTTGTTGTCTTAGGGTTTCTGCGGCGAACATTCCAGCAGGCCCGGTGCCAATAATTGCAAACACACGACTATCGGCACTGGGGTTATGTTTTGCCATGTTTGGCGTGCGAGATTCGGGTATTTTTTCGGGGAGTTCAACAATAATATTTTCCCCATCAATTCGCACCGGAAAACTCGGCAATGAATCTAACGCTGGTGGTTCTTGATAATCACCTGTCGTCATATTAAAACAGGCATGATGCCAAGGACAAGCTATTCTTTCTCCAACTAAAACCCCTTTCTCTAAAGGGGCGCCAAAGTGAGTACAATGGGGAGCGGTAGCAGAAAATTTTTCTTCGCTCAGACGGGCGAGTAAAATATCAGAGTTATTTACAGAAATTTGCTTGAGTTGACCAATTCGCAGGTCATTAATTTTGGCGACGGTCACTTCTGAAGTCGTCATATAATCCTCTTGAAAATATCGACATAAAAATCTCGGCTTAATACACAGTTGACGAGTATTAAGCAGCTATTTAGAATGATGAATTCTTATACTATATGATGATTTGATCGGGTCACTTTTCCCCTCTACCTCTGGGCATAAATTCCAATAATTTTCGGGTGAAATTGCCGATTTTTGGAAATTTAGCCCCAAAATTTGCAAAATTATTCAAAATTCTGTTAGTTTATGAATAACTCTGATTTCAGGTTGGCTAGTAAACTCTTACACAACTCCCAAGCGAGTTTGTTCTACTAAATAATCAACCACCTCAACAATATTACCTTGGCGCTGATAGATTTCGAGTTGACGTTGGGCGCCGTTTCCCTCTCTGAGAACTTTATCCACCAACGATGAAACTTCTTCCCAGTCTCCCAACATTTCTAAGGCCGGACGGAGATAATTGAGAAACTGCTTGACCAATTTTTTTGCGGGTTTAGAACGTTGTTCACTAACATCGATTAATTTCCCTTGTAAACCGTATCGCGCCGCATACCAATCAGCCGTTTTAAGGATTTCGGGATGTACAGAAATCAGAGGAAAATTATTCTTGATTTCAGTTAAACAAGTTTGAACTAATCCGCGAACTAATCCGGCAATCATCACCGCTTCATCAACGGTTAAACAAATATCGCTTACTCGAAATTCTATGGTAGGATAATGTTCGGAAATGCGAATCGTCCAATAAATCGTTGTTGTATCTTGAATGACCTCGATTTTAGTTAATTGCTCTACCAGGTTTTGATAAGCTTGATAATCTTCAAAAAATGGAGGTGAACCAAACAGGGGGAAAGGACTCCAAAGTTCAGTTCGATAGCTGATATAACCCGTTTTTTCTCCCAACCAAAAGGGTGAATTTGCAGACAGGGCTAACAATACCGACAGCCACATTCTAGCACGATTAATCACGGCGATCGCCATTTCCGGATCGGAAATTCCGACGTGAACATGACAGCCAAAACTTACCAACTCTCGCAGAATTTGCTGATACTCTTGTTCTAATTTCTGATAGCGACAACTCGCCGTTGTTTCTTGTTGTTTCCAGTGAGAAAACGGATGAGTACCGGCGGCAGCAATAACTTTATTATCCCGTTGGGCGGCTTCGATCACAATGCGGCGCGCCTCAGAAAGTTCGGTGCGGACTTCAGCCAAACTTTTACACACAGAAGTGGCAATTTCGATTTGAGATTTATTCATTTCGGGCTGAACAATTTCCTCACCATAATTTTCTTCGGCCCAAGAGATAATTTTCTCGGCTCGTCCAGAAAGTTCGCGAGTTTTTGGGTCAATAATTTGATATTCCTCTTCTACCCCAAGCGTTAAACCTTCACAAGAATTCATGGTTTGAATCTGATTCCTTTTCAAATTTTATCTAAAAGTTTCGAGGTTTGCATAATTGAGTTGATCGCCAATCTCAATTCAATTCTCATCTCTCCTCAAATGGGAGTTCTATAGCGAAATAACTTAACATTATGCTTATCTTGTGATATTATCGAATTTCTACTTCTTTATTCAACCCCCTTTGTGCTGAATTTTAATTGTTAAGTTAAGAATATTTTGAGGAAATTCAGTCTTATGGACTATTTTCAAAGGTAGAGTCAGAACAAATACCTAACAGTTTCTAGGTGAAGTCCATGAACAAACGAATGAGTAAACGGCAATCCCGTTTAGTTTGGCTAAAAGAAATTAATGATATTGTTCGAGGTGCAGCCGGAGGATTTTTGTTTGGAATTCCCTTGTTATATACTTTTGAAGTGTGGCAAGCGGGTTCCTATTTAAAACCCCCTTTGATGCTGGCTATTTTAGCGGCTACATACTTAGTTGTTTTCTTTTTTAACCGGGTTGAAGGCTTTCGACGCAAGAAACGAACTAACCTGAGTGATGTATTTTTGGAGAGTATAGAAGCCTTGGCGATCGCCATTGTTTGTGCTACTTTTATTATGATATTATTGCAGCGAATCACCTTGAATACTTCTCTAGAAGAAGCGTTAGGGAAGATTATCTTTGAAAGTGTTCCTTTTGCCCTTGGTGTGGCTTTAAGTCGATTAATCTTAAGCGAAGATGACTCGAATAACTCCTCAGACAATTCTCGAACCCATGAAGATTTTATGGTGAAAAAGCTGCAAAAAGTAAAAGGAATAAACGAGACCTTAGCTGATTTAGGCGGAACGTTAACCGGAGCGATTATTATTGCTTTTAGTATCGCCCCAACCGATGAAGTCACGGAATTGGGGGTGGCGTCTTCTCCGCCTTGGTTAATTGCGATTATTTTGGCTTCTTTATTTATTTCTTATCTGATTGTTTTTGCGGCAGGGTTTGCGAACCAGAAAAAACGCAAACAGCAACAAGGACTCTTTCAAACTCCCGAAAGTGAAACGATTTTATCCTACTTAATTTCTCTGATGGCTTCCCTTTTGATGCTGTTGTTTTTTCAAAAATTAAGCTTGGGCGATCCTTGGTTTCTCTGGATACGTTATACTATTTTATTAGGACTTCCCGCCAGTATTGGGGGTGCAGCAGGACGTTTAGCCGTATGAATGAAACTTCTACAGACTCAGAACAAAAGGAACAAACAAAACAGCGTTCTTTCCCGGAACGTTTAAGTTTCGGAATTGCAATTTGTATACTGGGATTGTTAATCTTTCTGATTCTCTATCAATGGAAAGTTCAAGAAAATGAACCCCCGATTTTAACTGTTACTCTCGATCAAGAAATTCGTTACTTTGGAACTCAATTTTATGTTCCTTTCACGGTTTATAATATCGGAGGACAAACGGTAAAATCCGTTCAAGTGGTTGGAGAACTTCAAATAGAAGATGAAAATCTCCAACAAGGTGGAGAACAACAAATAGACTTTCTTTCTGCGGGTGAAAAAGCATCGGGTGCGTTTATTTTTACACGCAATCCTGAAGATGGAAAATTAATCATTCGAGTCGCCAGTTACAAACTCCCTTAAAGTCGGGTAGGCATTTTTCACCCTACAAACTAGGAACTAAAAGTAAAACGGTAGGGGCGCAAAGCCTTGCGCCCCTACGGATGATTGATGTAAAAAAATAGGGTGCTAATACAGCACCCCACCCAAGATTAGAGACTTGATTTCACATCCGAACAATGGAAGAATTAGACGTAGTTGAAATAACTCGCTCTCAGGTCAATGCTACCGGAATCCGGCGCTTGAATAATCGCCACTAAATCTTGATTTTCTCCGGCGAGAATTCCCAAACCCGAAACGCCACTTTGTTGAACGGGTGCGAGTGTAAATTGATTGGCGGTTCCGTTGAGTTGAATAACATCTTGAGTGAAGTCAAAATCAGCAATGACCGCAAAATCTTGATCGCCTGCTGCGGTGTAAAACTTGCCATTTTCATCACCCAAAATGAACGTATCGCTACCAACACCGCCTGTTAATTCATCAATATTAACTCCTTCGGTTAGTTCGGGAACAAACGCACCAATTAACACATCATCCCCTTCACCGCCATCGAGTTCATCGGTACCCGCACCGGCTTGTAAAGTATCATTTCCAAGTTCACCAAAAACAATATCCGTACCGCCACCGGCTGAGATAATATCATCGCCTTCGCCACCAGAAATTAAGTCAATAAAATCACCACCGAAGATAGTATCATTACCGCCATCACCATTAACAAAGTTTTCACCCAAACCCGCAGTAATCAGATCGTGACCTAAACCCCCACTGATAAAATTATTGCTATCATTGGCTTGAATAGTATCATTACCCGCATCACCGTTGAGGAAGTTACTTCCGGTGATAAAATCATCCCCATCCCCGCCATTCGTAACATCTTCACCGATACCGCTATTTAGGGTATCATTTCCGGCACCACCGTTAATAAAATCGCCTTCATCGGTACCGTCAATCACATCATTTTCAAAGGTTCCATTGAAAGTATTAACGGTAGTTGAAATACTCTCATCTGTCGTCGAACTGCTGCTAGAATTCGTAATTCCTTCTAACGCCTGTTCAAAGGAAACAAAATTCGCTTCGCCAAGCTGTTCGACGGGAACAAAAGTTAGGGTGGCAATTTGTTCGCCCGTCTCAGTAATTTGAATTCCGGTTCCGGTGCCAAATAAATCGGGAACTAATGTTAGCTGATCGAAGGTTAAACTTTCACCGAGAACCAGTAAATCTTCTCCGAGTTCAAAGTCAAGAATTGTCGTTAAACCGCCCGGTTCTAACACAAAGCGATCGCTTCCGCCTCCCCCGCTAACGAGGTTAATTCCGGCACCGCCACTAATGAGATCATCCCCATTATTTCCAATTAACAAATCATTGTGTTGTTCGCCGAAAATTTGATCGTTATCATTTCCTCCCCGGACAAAATCATTCCCCAAACCCCCTGAAGAGGTATCATTTCCATTTCCATCAACACCGAAGAAGAAATCATTTCCATCGCCACCTTCGAGGAAGTCGTCATCTTGGGCGCCAACGATGAAATCATTTCCTTCATCGCCGGATAACGTATCATTTTCGCGATCGCCATCTAATAAGTCATTTTCAGAACCGCCAGAGATAACATCCGCCTCATCTCCTCCTAATATAATATCATTCCCACCATTGCCATTAACAACCCCGATCACTTCGCCATCGATACCGTTAAAGCTGTCATCTTCTGCACTCAGTTCGACATTTCCTTCAATTTCCCCCTCATTAATAACCGACACTCCGCCAACCGCTTCTCGCACATCAATCGCGAGTTTTCCGTCTTCAATTGCACCCCCAATAATCGTACCTTCGTTAAAAATTGTACCGTTAAGTTGGGTTTGTTCTTGGATAATAACGGTGGCTGCATTTTCGGCGGTTAAAGTGCCTTCATTAATAATATCTCCGTTGAAAATAGAAGTCTCCGCCCCCGATGCTGGCACCCAATATAAACGCACCGCAGCGGACTGATTATTTCCTATTGGAACGCCCCGCCCTTGAATTAATCCTTCGTTAACAACTGAACCGTTAACGTTGGCGCCAAGTTCGAGAGAAATGGCATCCCCATCGTTTCCTTCTCCGACATCAATAACACCCCGACGATCATTTTCAATAAAGATATTCAATCCGGTAACGTCGCCGTAAACGGTACCATTTCGGGGGCTTAAACTGGTGAGAATTTGACCTTCGTTAAAGAGAACTCCGCCAACTCCTCCAATATTAACTGCACGGCTTTCGCTGGTGATTAAACCTTGGTTTTCAATGGATGCCGAAGCAATATTTCCATTGGCAATATTAATCCCGTTAAAATCACCGCTAATTGTCCCTTCGTTTTCAATTAATGTGGCAACTCCATCAACTTGAATGGCACTGTTTTCGGATTGAATTGTGCCGCTACCATCGACTTCTATTTGATTGAGAGTATTTTGGGTGGTGACGGCATCTTCTTCGCCTGTATTGAGTGTGCCTTCTACTTCTAAACTTTCTGCAAATTCATCGAGAATGATCGGATTGTTGCTGATAGTGTTGTTGTCGATTTCGATGCGTTCCATGAGATAAACCTCCAGTTAAAGATGGAATAGATGAATAGAAAAAGGGGAATGGAAACTAAATGCTAGGTGAAGCGGGGCGGGTTCAGATGGATTTGAAATCTTCCTAAAACCAGATGGCTAAACCTGCCCTTCGATATCTAAATAAGATTTAGATCAAGGCTGATTTTAAATTCGGAATAGCTTTCGTTACTTTCACGGGTTGAGAACCATCTTTATAATAGGAAACACCCCGATAGGTTAATTTTTTCGTTGAAAGTTCTTTGGCGAGGTTTAAACTTTGGTGATAGTAGGAAACACCCCGATACTTTAAAAAATGACTGGAAGCTGAAGACATAGAAGAAGTAGATTGAGCGTTATAGCGTACACCCCGATAACAAAGAGCCATGATTTTTTCTCCTCAAGCTGAAATTTAGTTGGTGGTCTTTTGGCAATCAATTAATGGTTTTTTGCTTGCCTTGTTGTTAACCAATATAAGCAAGTTATTTGAGGATAACAATATGAAAACGTTTTAAAAAGTATGGTGTTTGTTAAAAATATCCCGATTTTTGTAAAACCTATTTTCTGATGAATTTTATCTAAAATTGTTCTGAATGTTTTCTGAGATTTTCCTGAGAGATCGGATAACAATGTGATCGAGATCGCTTAATGGTAATGATCTCTTTCTTCTCAAAAATATAATCTTTAAGTTTTGTATCGTCCAAATTTGTTAATGAGGGGTCGAACCCTGAAATTTTGATAACTTTTTTGATCTCCTCTTGACAACATTCAAGAAATGTTTGAAAAAGTATGATTAAGTAACAAATGTTTGGCGTCCAAACGAAGTGGGAAGTTGGATCGATGACAATAGCAGCCCAATAGAGGAGGAACATGAACCGAAAAGGCACTGTCGAACTTGAAACCGCACTGGCTACAGCAGATGCGCTCGTTTTAGCGAAGACAGGTAAACATCTGACCACCCTACAAGCGGATATTTTTCGCGGCTCTTGGATGGGTCAAAAGTACGATCAAATTGCTCAAAACTGTTATTGTTCAGATACTCACGTTCGCATTGTCGGCTCGCAACTGTGGGAACTTCTCTCGCAAGCTTTAGAAGAAAAAGTTACGAAAAAAACCTTTCGCGCCGCTTTTGAACGTCGTTGTCTGTCGGATGACGCCTCGGAAGTTCAACCCACTCCACCGACTCCACCGACTCCACCGCCAACCCCAGAACCTCAAACGACCCTATCTCCTCCAAAAACGATTGTTAACGGTAATGGCACCAACGGTAACGCCGCTCATGGTAAGACTATTAACACAAAGGTTGTGCCGAATAATACTCCCAGACAAGACTGGGGAGAAGCGCCGGATGTTAATCTTTTTTATGGTCGCAACGATGAACTAACCACCTTAGAAAAATGGGTAAAAAGCGATCGCTGTCATCTAATAACCCTACTGGGAATGGGGGGGATTGGTAAAACGTCTTTAACGGCTAAACTCGCCCAAAATTTAGAATCTGAATTTGATTTTATTATCTGGCGGAGTCTTCGCAACGCCCCCCATATTGATGATATTATTGCAGATTTTATTCAATTTATTAGCAACCAACAAGCCGAAGATATTCCCCCAGATTTTGATGGTCGAATGCGATGTTTGCTCGACTATTTACGCAACTCTCGCTGTTTAATTATTTTAGATAATGTTGAGTCAATTTTACAAAGTGGCGATTTTGCTCAAAGTAATTTGACCCGACATACCGGTAATTATCTTTCGGGCTATGAAAGTTACGGTCAACTGTTTAAATTAATGGGTCAAAGCCGACATCAAAGCTGTCTAATTTTAACCTCTCGCGAAAAACCCGCAGGACTCGCCGCCCTCGAAGGTCAACAGTTACCCGTCCGTTATCTTCAGTTAAGCGGTTTACCAACTTCCGACGGACAAGCTATTCTACAAGCTAAGGGATCTTTTGCCGGAGATGAACAACAATGGCAAACTTTAAATGAACGGTATGGCGGTAATCCTTTGGCTTTAAATATCGTTGCTTCTGCGATTGAAGAAGTTTTTGATGGCAATCTTTCGGTGTTTTTAGATGTCTTTCAACAGCAGGGTTGCTTTATTTTTGATGGGATTCGAGAATTACTTAAAAGTCAGTTTGATCGCCTGACTCCCCTAGAACGAGAATTAATGTATTGGTTGGCAATTGAACGAGAACCGACCCCCCTCGATCAGCTTCAAGAAGATATTGTTCGTCCGGTGTCGATGGGTGAACTTCTCCCCGCTTTGGCGTCTTTACAACGCCGTTCTTTGGTGGAAAAAACCGGAAATGCTTTCACCCAACAACCTGTAGTTATGGAATATGCGATTGGTGAATTAATCGACCGCAGCGTTCAAGAAATTCTTAATCGCGAGACTCATTTATTGCGATCTTATGCTTTTTTACAAGCTCAAACCCGAGACTATATTCGAGAGGCTCAAACTTGTTTAATTTTACAACCGATTCTCGACCAAGCGATCGCTCAGTTGGGTTCACCTTCTGCGGTCGAAAACTGTTTACAAGAAATTTTGATTGATCAACAACAACAAACAACCCCAGAAATGGGTTATCTCGCCGGAAATTTGTTGAATATGTTTCGTCAACTCAAAAGCGATATTACCGATTATGATTTCTCACGTTTAACCATTTGGCAAGCCTATCTACAAAATTATCCCCTGCACAACGTTAATTTTACGGAGTCCGATCTGTCTCGGAGTGTATTTACTGAAACCTTGGGAAATATTCTCTCTGCGGCTTTCAGTCCCAAGGGTTTACTCGCCACCTGCGACACCGACTGCAATATTCGCCTCTGGGAAGTCAAAACCGGTAAATTAGTCGCCATTTGTCAGGGTCATCCCAACTGGGTGCGATCGGTGGCGTTTAGTCCCGATGGCGAAATGTTGGCCAGTGGCGGGGCGGATCGGTTGGTGAAGTTGTGGAATGTTAGCACCGGCGCCTGTATAAAAACTTACAGCGGACAGCTTGGGGAAGTGTTTTCTGTGGCGTTTAGTCGCGATGGGACGAAAATTGCAAGCGGAAGCGGCGATAATACGATTAAACTCTGGGATACTCGCACGGGTGAATGTCTCCAGACTCTAAGCGGACATACCGACTGGGTGCGATCGGTGGCGTTTAGTCCCACAACCGATATTCTCGCGAGTGGTTCCCAAGATGGGACGATGCGAATTTGGGATGTGAACACGGGAGATTGTATTAAAGTTTGTACTGAACATCAAGGATGGGTGCGATCGGTGGCGTTTAATGGTAATGGAAATCTTCTCGCGAGTGGAAGTAGCGATCGCAATATTAACCTTTGGAAAGGCGACACGGGAGAGTATTTAAAAACGATTTCCGGACATACGGGCGGGGTTTATTCGGTGTCGTTTAGTCCTCAAGATGATCTGTTAGCGAGTGGAAGTGCAGATCATACGGTGAGAGTTTGGGACTGTAAAAATGAACGTTATATTAAAACTTTACACGGACATACCAATCAGATTTTTTGTGTCTCATTTTGTCCCGAGGGTGAAACGTTAGCTTGTGTTAGTCTCGATCAAACAGTTAAACTTTGGGATGTTCGCAGCGCTCAATGTTTAAAAACTTGGTCGGGACACACTGACTGGGCGCTTCCGGTGGCTTGTCACGGGGATAATATTGCTAGTGGAAGCAATGATAAAACGATTCGTTTGTGGAATATGTACACGGGAGATTGTATTAAAATTCTAAGCGGACATCAGGATCAAATTTTCGCGATCGCCTTTAGTTCTCAGGGGGTTCTTGCGAGTGGAAGTTCCGATCAAACGGTGCGACTTTGGGGGGTTTTGGAGGGTCGTTGTTTTCAGATTTTAACCGGACATACGGACTGGGTTCGTTGCTTGGCGTTTAGTCCGAATGGTGAAGTTTTAGCCAGTGGAAGTGCAGATCAAACCATTCGATTATGGAATTGGCGAACCGGTCAATGTTTGCGGATTTTAAGCGGACACGGCGATCAGGTTTATGCGATCGCTTTTAGCCCAGATGGTCGCATTTTAATTAGCGGAAGTACCGATAAAACGGTGCGGTTTTGGGATACTCAGACGGGAAATTGTTTAAAGGTTTGTTATGGACATCGCGATCGCGTTTTTGCGGTTGATTTTAGTCCGAATGGTGAAATTATAGCCAGTGGAAGTATTGATAATACGTTGAAATTGTGGAATGTTTCTGGAGAGTGTTTAAAGACGTTATCGGGACACAGCAATTGGATTTTTTCCGTCGCTTTTAGTCCCGATGGAAAGTTTTTAGCCAGCGCTTCTCACGATAGTACCGTTAGAGTTTGGGATGTGGAAACGGGCGAATGTCGTCATGTTTTGCAGGGACATACGCATTTAGTTTCTGCGGTTAGGTTTTGTCCCGAAGGTAAATTTATTATTAGCGGTTCTCAAGATCAAACCGTTCGGTTGTGGGATGTAAAAACGGGTGAATGCGTTAAATTGTTGCGGGCGACTCGTTTGTATGAGGGGATGAATATTACTAAAGCTATTGGGTTAACAGATGCTCAAAAATCCACTTTAAAAGCGTTAGGAGCCGTTGAATTTTAACATCCCCCTCCCGTCCCCCTTAGAAATCCCCCTCCCGTCCCCCTTGGAAAGGGGGAGGCTAGATGTTGCTTCGCTTTTGGTTGGATGGGGGACTTTCAAGAATTCCCCCCTCTTTTCCCCTTCTTTTCCCCCCGATCATCGGGGGGCGAGGGGGGATAAAAAACGAGTCCGGGAGTACCTGTACTTTTGGCTAGGTCAAACACTGAACAAAAGTTGGTTTTGTGAAAAAGCAGGTTTCTGATAGCCTTTCTAGCAAGGTTACATCTTGGGTGCAGAAGAACAGTTTGCGATCGCAAACCTCAGAAAAATTCACTACATTTATTAAGGAAAATCTGATGTCAATGTGTTTCAAAAAAGTGGGCTTTCTTGCATCCACAATTGTTTCGACTGCAATTTCTACAGTTAGTCTATTTGCAGCTTTTGAACTGAACCATCAAGCCAAAGCCATTGTTGTTTCAGGCGACCCAAACGATTATATTGTTGAACCGGGAACGGGATATGATGGTGTTGTACGTTTATTGCAGCGAGAGGGTTCAGAACGCGGTGGTTGTACGGCTGCACTATTATCTTCAGGAAAACATATTCTAACTGCGGCTCATTGTCTCGATAATCGCTTGGCTCCGGGTTTAATTTCCTCTGCTAATGTACTGTTTGATTTACCGTTCGGTACGACTAGCATTAAAGCTAAAAACTTTTTTGTTCATCCAGATTGGGATGGTTTTGATAATTTCGATTCTTTGGATGGTGATTTAGCGATTCTTGAACTCACATCTATGGCACCGGAAGCGGCAGAACGCTACGATATTTACCGAAATACCGATGAAATTGGTCAAGTTAACACCAAAGTGGGATATGGTCTTTCCGGTCAAGGAAATCAGGGTTTAGACCGAGAGAATTTCCCTTATGGAGTTAAACGTTTGGGTCAAAATCTATATGACAGTGTGGGAGAAATTTTGAGTACGGTAGTTCCGGCTAATTTTATTCCTGGTGCTTTTTTAGCCTATGATTTTGATAATGGAAAACCCGAAAATGATGCCTTTGGAACTCTGGGTCTTCCCGATTTAGGATTAGGTCTGCAAGAGGTTACTCCAGCGTCGGGTGACTCAGGAAGTCCAATATTTATTAATGGGTTAATTGCTGGAATTACATCCGGTGGTACCTGCGTGGGTTTTGATTTCGTTAACTTCAACTGTTCCAGTCCTCCCGATGTTGATAATGTTGTAAATGCTAGTTTCGGAGAGTTTGGTTTTGATACTCGCGTGTCAACTTATGCCAGCTATATCGATGATGTTTTAGCCGGTAATATTGCTCCAACCAAAACCATTCCCGAACCCAATACTATTTTTAGTGCGATATTGGCTTTGGGTGCTTTTGCCGTTCATTCTCGTTCCAAAAAAGCACAATAAAAAATAACCGCTAACACTTCCGAGTCAACCCCGTTTGCACAGGGCTATCTGATCTGAAATACTTAAATATTTGCTACTAATACTGCTCGGTTTTCGATCCCCCCTTGCCCCCCTTAAAAAGGGTGGAAATCATATAGTCCCCGCCCCCCTTGCCCCCCAATTCTGGGGGGAATTCGCGGATGCTTCGCTGTTTTACAGAAGGGGGATTGAGGGGGATCAATTATCTGTAGCATTATTTTCTGTATTTCAGATCACAGCGATGGATTTGGGGTCGTTTCCTCTAGGATTAATTAATCCAGAAGTTGGCGTTCTGTATCAAATTTATTCCTTTTGGTAGATGCAAGATGATATACTCTTGTAAATTACCTGAAGAAAAAATAGATGAAAGAAACGACTTCTCTCGATACAAGAGCATTTTCGATTGTTGAAGAAGCTACAGGAGTTTACACCTGGCTGACTTCTGAAGGCTGTTATGGCTCGTCTACAGACCCCGTAAAGGCGAGACAAGAGGCGATTATTCAGATTTTCAAGGAAGAAATTGCACTCGCACCCGAACGGCTGTGTATACTGAGAGGAGAAATTCCAATCTTTTATAATCGGTTAGCGCAGAAGTTGAGAGCCAAAAAAGACTGTTCTATCGATCGCAGTCGATCTTATCGAATCAAAATCGATGAAACCCTGACCATCGAGATCGCAGTGATTCAATGAACGTTCAACCCCTTCGGAATAGCTACGGAGTAGCCTTTCAAGTCTTCTGGTGATTTACTCGGTCTGAGGAAGGGTTGAGTTGACCCTCCGGTCTTCGGTTGCTTACTCCAAAAATCGTAAATTGGCAACCCTCCTTAGATAGAAGCTTAATTTTAACTGGGGCAGTATGATAGTGTTGAGCTGATGTACATTGACTCTAAAGAGATAAGCCTTGGCTGGCATTTATAATCTCTTCATTTCACTGAGTAGACTTGGTAAGATCGCTATTTTCCCCTTTATCATCTGGAACATCTAAATTCAATCTAATTACACGACCTAATAATAGATGGCGATCTGAATCACCTCAACTTTTTTACGGAAAAGTTGGGGGGTTTTTTTTAATTGAGTTTGTTTTTAATATGATCTTATGTGTTTTTCTGCAACGGCTAGTTTTACGGCTACGGTGACGCTAGTAATTTTAGGAACAGCAACTCTGATTGAAACTCCCTCAAAAAAAGAACTTTTACTAGGAGTTTTTCCGATTTTGTTTGCTATTCAGCAGTTTTGTGAAGGTTTAGTTTGGCTGAGTTTAAATTCTTCCTCTATCGAGGGGATTTATGCGCCTGCAACTTATTGATCATTAATTAATGAGGTTTAAGACCTCTCCTTTCAAGGAGAAAAAAGAAAAATTATGCAGGGTACGAATCATCGCAGGCTCCGCCTTTTAAAGGCGGAGTACCGATGATTTCCTCTCTATCAATCCTCTTCATAAAGGATCGAGGTAATTATCCATTATCCATTATTAATTATCAATTATTGAACAGTGGTAGCCTTTACGTGATATTTAGATATTACCCCTCCCAACTTTAAGAAGAATTTATATTCGACTGGGGTTGAATTGAATTCGTGAGCCAATTCACTGGTAAAATAGTCTGAGTGATAAACGCTATGGGAATGCTCAGATGAGTCAGGCTAAAGTTGGAATTATTGGCGGTAGTGGTCTATATAAAATGGAGGCGCTACAAAACATCGAAGAAATTGAAGTTGATACTCCCTTCGGTTCCCCGTCCGATCGCATTATTTTAGGGACGTTAGAAGGAATGCGGGTGGCTTTTTTGGCGCGACACGGACGCACTCACCATTTATTACCCACAGAGTTACCCTATCGCGCTAATATTTATGCGTTGAAAAGTTTGGGGGTTGAATACATTATTTCGGCGTCTGCGGTGGGATCTCTCAAAGAAAACGTGAAACCCTTAGATATGGTTGTCCCCGACCAATTTATTGACCGAACTCGCTCCCGAATTTCTACTTTTTTTGGCAATGGAATTGTTGCTCATATTACCTTTGGCGATCCGATTTGTTCCCAGTTAGCCAAAGTGTTAACCGATGCTATTTCTGCTTTAAATTTACCCGACGTTACTTTACATTCTAGCGGAACTTACGTTTGTATGGAAGGGCCTGCATTTTCCACAAAAGCCGAATCAAATTTATATCGCAGTTGGGGCGGAACGATTATCGGAATGACGAATTTACCGGAAGCAAAGTTAGCCCGAGAAGCGGAAATTGCCTATGCAACTTTAGCCTTAGTTACCGATTATGATTGTTGGCATCCCGATCACGATAGCGTTACCGTTGAAATGGTTGTGGGAAATTTACAGCGCAATGCTTTTAATGCTCAAAAAGTGATTCAAGAAACGGTAAAACGCTTAAGTGAAAATCTCCCGGAATCCGAAGCCCATTCTGCTTTAAAGTTTGCCATTTTAACGCCTTTAAATCAAGTTCCACCCGAACGAATCGAGCAGTTAGAATTACTTTTGAAAAAGTATCTCTAACCATTCAATCCCTCTGATTCGTCCCTAACTGGAGTTTAAACTCAAGCTTGAACAATAATTCAATTCCTGAGGCTTATTGGTAGGTTAGTGTGAACTTCAGGATGAAACAGAGGGTTCCATTGAATCACTACATGGTCTGCGTTTTTTGATAGGCGACCACACAGTTACGACCTCTTTCTTTAGCCTTGTACAACGCCTCATCGACCTGGCTGATCAGATGGCTGATAGACTGACTACCCTCGTGAAATTCAGCGACTCCAAAGCTACCCGTTTGATGACCAACTTTGGTAAACTCATGGTCAGCCAACTGTTGACGCAGTGCCTCAGCTAGAGCCGTTGCCCCCGGATAAATCAGTGTTGGGAGTAATGATGAGAAACTCTTCACCACCCCATCGCCCTAAAATATCTGTGTTTCTGAGTCGTTTATTTAATAACGCTACCATTTCGATCAACACAGCATCTCCCGCTAAATGCCCAAAGGTGTCATTAATCTTTTTGAAATAATCGATATCACAAAGAATGACGCTAAATGTGTGTTTGTATCGATTAAAAAGGGATTCTTGTTTCTGCAAACAGTCTTCAATTTTCAGGCGATTGTAGCAGCCCGTCAAAGGATCGGTAACTGATATCTTTTCTAGCTTGCGGTTATAAGTTTGTAGTAAATATTGGCGATAAAGAACAATCGCTAAAATGGTTAGCCCTACGAACAAAAATCGCCGAATGATCCGATAATCGACACCTTGTTCATACCGGACAGAAATCCAATCGTTGATGATGCCTTGTTTGGCTTTTTCATCGATAGAAGCGATCGCTTTCTCAAAGATACTTAGTAGCTCAGGCTCATCATTGCGAACGGCAATTCCCAATTCCCAAGGCTGCTCAAATCGACCGGCAATTTTCAGGGAAGGATATCGTTTCTGAATGGCATATGAGGTCGTCGGTAAAAGATCGATATACCCAAACAAATTCCCCTTTTCGACTTGCTGTAAACCCTCGTCAATGGAAGTCACCTCAACAATTTGGATATCGGGGTATTGGTCTTGTAAAATCTCCGTCAATGCGTAGCTCTTAACAATCCCAATTTTGTGATTAAGAACATCGGTAATATCGGCAATAAACGGTTCCTTTTCTCGGGTGGCAATCACTAACGGCAGTTCAAGATAGGGTTGAGTAAAGTCAGCATATTCGCGCCGATCTGGGGTGGCAACAGCTAGGGATAGAATGTCACATTGCCGCTGTTTAAATTGCTCAATACTTTCGACCCAGGTCTTGGTTTCAAACAGCGTAATCGGAATTCTAATCCGGGCATTCAACAAGTTAAAAAAGTCTGCACTCATCCCCGTATGTTGACCATTAACGATTGCCTCCAGGGGCATCCAATTCGGGTCAACACACATTTTGATCTGACCTTTATCTTGTAGATATTCTAATTCTCTTTTCGTAAAACCAAAGCTGGCGGTATCAGAAGCTAGATACCAGCGCTGACGCAGATTGGCATACTCCTGTTCTGAAACTGCTGCCATCGCTTTGTCTAAAATTGATTTCAAAATTGGGCGATCGTTGCGGATGCCTAAATATTGACCTGCATTGGAGAAATAAGGGTTGCCAATCAGAGGACGGCTGATTAAATCTTTCAAGAAATAGCGGTCAATATAATAGTTGAAAGTGGCATGGCTTTCTAAAGCGGCATCTGCTCTCCCCGCTTCGACCTGCTTCATGGCATCCAATGTATTGTTAGTTAACAGCAGGTTGATTTCGGGATAGTTTTTGGTTAAAATTTCCTCAAAAAAGAAACCTCTGACAATCGCCAAATTTTTTCCTTGAAGCTGTTCGAGTTCGGTATAGTCTTCGCCATCTTTGCGGGTCAACAAAGAATTAACCAAGTCAAATACATATTGCTCAGAATAGATCGCGAATTTCTGACGATCTTCAGTGATCACCATATTGGTGACGACATCAATTTTTTTCTGAGCCAACAGGGTCATAAATTCATCCCAATTAGGACCAACCACAAACTCAACTTCAAGACCCACTTTTTGGGCAATAAGCTGAATGTACTCGTTGCTGAATCCTTTGACATTACCATTCTCGACAAAGTTATAAGGGGGCCATTGGGACTCCGCGTGAACTCGGAGGACCGGATTGGCCTCAATGTACGCTTCTTCTGCTGCGGTGAGTTCAACTGTTGAACTGCTTTGGGCTAACGGCTCACCGGTTTCTTGGGCAATTCCAGGATTCCAAGCCAGCAGTAACGTTAATACTAGGCTTAACAGGCTTAAGATCAAGTGATGACAATTGAATTTGCAGGCCACTTTAATTTGTTTCTGAAAAAAATTTCTGCAAACAGGTCCTACACTATCATAACAAGCCCAAATCTTTGATTACTGGTTTGTTGACACTCCCCCTTTGAGTCACCTCCTCATCCGTCACCAGTAATTAGGCAAGCGAGCAACAGCCAATCTTACAGTTATCAATTATTTTACAGGCGTTTGCCTACAAAAATGTTGCCTCTTTTTCTAACCAATTCTTCCCCGTAAATAGTCTTCAGTTTGGCTGTGAGAAGGGTTACTAAACACTTCGGAAGTTGTGCCGAATTCTAGCAATTCTCCCAAATACATAAACGCCGTATAATCGGAAAATCTCGCCGCTTGCTGCATACTGTGAGTCACAATTAAAATGGTAACGTGTTGTTTTAATTGGCTCATTAATTCTTCAATGCTAGCGGTGGCGATGGGGTCAAGGGCAGATGTCGGTTCATCAAATAAAATAATTTCAGGATTTGCGACCAACGCCCGGGCAATACATAAGCGTTGCTGTTGACCGCCTGAGAGGTTTAACGCCATATCATTTAAACGGTCTTTGACTTCATCCCAAAGGGCGGCTTCTTTGAGCGCTTGTTCTACTTTTTCATCAATATAACTGCGTCTTTTCTCTCCTCGCACCCGCAACCCATAAGCAACATTTTCATAAATCGATTTGGGGAAAGGATTCGGTTTTTGAAAGACCATACTCACCCGCATTCGCACTTCAATCGGGTCAACATCTCGACCTAAAATGTTTTCTGAATCAAGAAAGATTTGACCTTCGTAGCGGTTTCCAGGGTAAAGGTCGTGCATTCGATTAAAGCAACGTAACAGGGTTGTTTTCCCGCATCCAGACGGCCCGATCAAAGCGGTAACTTGTCGTTCTGGAACCGTAAAATTAACATTTTTCAAAGCGTGAAATGACTCATAATAAAAATTGAGATTTCTGGCTTCGGCTTTGGGTTTAACGGTAATTAATTCTTTCATTTTTTGACTGAAAAACTCGTAATTTAAACTTTACCATTTGATGCCCCGACGGAACCGATAACGCAAATAAACGGCTAGGGCGTTCATGGTTAGCGTCATCATAATTAATACCGTACCTGCTGCTGCCGCATTCACAGTAAATTCTGCTTCCGGGCGAGATACCCAGTTAAACATTTGAATGGGCATAACGGTAAAAGGTGCCTTTAACCAAGCAAAAGAAATAAAGGGAAATTCACCCTTAAAAGGAGCATCGGGTAAAAAGGCAATAAATGTTAATGCACCGATAGTAATTACGGGAGCAGTTTGGCCAATTGCTCGGGATAAACCGATGATTACACCTGTTAAAATACTCCCGGCAGAATAGGGCAGAATATGATCCCAAATCATTTGCCATTTACTCGCACCCAAGGCATAAGCCGCTTCTCTCAAACTATTTGGAATTGCTCGCAATGCTTCGCGAGTGGTCACGATAACAACAGGTAAAATTAATAAGGCTAATGTTAAACCTGCGGCGAGAACACTTTCTCCGAAATTGAGGATATAAACAAACAAACCTAGCGCTAATAATCCGTATACAATCGAAGGAACGCCCGCCAAATTGGTAATGTTAATTTCAATTAAATCTGCAATCCAGTTTTTGCGGCTATATTCTTCTAGATAAATTCCCGAAGCAACCCCCAAGGGTACGGCAATAATTGTCGTTACAAGCATTACCAAAGTTGTTCCCACCCAAGCGGAAAGAATCCCCGCTTCTTCGGGTTTGCGACTGGGAAAACTGAAAAAGAATTGGGGTGAAATTCGGGAAATACCCGTGATTGCCATTTGCAGGGTTAACCCCAACAAAATCAAAATGGAAACAAAAATTACTAAAAAACCAAGGATTGCAAAGATTTGATCGATCTGTTTTCGACGGCTTAATTCGGCTCGAATTTCTTGAAGTTGTGAGTCTGGCATTTTGTTTTAATTTAGTGTGTTTAAATTTAGTAGATTTCGCGATAGCGTTTGGCGAGTAAATGACCGATAATGTTTAACACCAGGGTCATTAAAACCAGCGTTAGTCCGGCTGCAAAAATGGTATGATATTCTAGCGTACCGTGCGGAATATCTCCCAAACTAACCTGCACAATATAGGCGCTAATTGTAGCGGCTTGATCGAAAGGATTCCAGGTGAGTTGCGGTTGTAAACCGGCTGCAACTGCCACAATCATTGTTTCACCAACTGCGCGAGAAATTGCCAGAATATAAGCGGCGCTGATGCCGGAAAAGGCAGCCGGAAACACCACTTTTAACGCCGTTTGTAGGCGAGTTGCACCCATCGCATAGGAACCTTCTCGCAGTCCGACGGGAACCGAACGCATCGCATCTTCACTAATTGAACTAACAAATGGAACAATCATTAATCCCATCACTAAACCCGCACTTAACATATTAAAACCGGGAAGCATGGGAAAGATTCTTTGCAGAAGCGGCGTGACGGCTAATAGGGCAAAATAACCGTAAACAACAGTAGGAATTGCGGCTAAAATTTCTAAGCCCGGTTTGACAAATTCGCGAATTTTCGGATGGGCAAATTCACTTAAATAAATAGCCGCAATGGTTCCTAAAGGAATGGCAACAAACATCGCCACAGTAGAAGTGACAATTGTTCCAGAGAGTAGGGGTAAAATCCCATAATGAGCGTCTGCAAATAAAGGAGTCCATTGGGTATCTGTGAGGAATTCTACAATGGAAACTTCCCGAAAAAATAAAACGGATTCGTCGATGAGAATGAATAAAATTGCTATTGTTGTCGCGACGGAAGAAAAAGCAGCTAGAAACAAAATGAATTCGATTACTTGTTCCCGTAAACTCCGAATTTCCTTCGGCGATAATTGTTTGACTTTTCTAAGTTGCAGTTGCTTTTGACTCATGGGTTTGTTTATCCTAAACCTGAAGTGACCAAGACAGGGATTAGAGAGTTCTTTAACAGCATTCTCCAACCCCTTCCCTCTCAATTTCAATTGTTGTCTGAGAAAAGAACACCAATCAAACTCTTATTAATGGTTCTCAGATTGGCTGTCAATTATATTGAGCTATAACGGTTAATTTTGCCCTCTTAAACGGCTCATTGCCTGTTGCTGCATATTGCTCGGTAGAGGAACGTAACCAACTTCTTTCGAGAGTTTAGCACTATTTTGTAAGTAATATTCTACAAACGCTTTCACCTCGGGGCGCTTCAGTGCGTTAGTGCTAACGTAGATAAAAATTGGCCGCGAAAGGGGTTTGTAGGAACCGTTATTGACCGTTTCTAAAGAAGGCTTTACGCCGTTAATTGCTAAGGATTTTAACTTGCCTTTATTGTTTTCGTAATAGGCATAACCAAAGTATCCCAATGCACCCGGATCGCGAGAAACACCCTGTACTAAAACGTTATCATCTTCGCTGGGAGTATAATCGGTGCGACTCGCTTGAGATTTACCGTTAATTTCTTCAGTAAAGTAATCAAAAGTTCCTGAATCTGCACCCGGCCCGTATAATTTTAAGGGCTTATCCGGCCAGCTTGAATTGACCTGATTCCACTTCATTACTTTACCTTGGGCGGCAGGTTCCCACATTTTTTTCAGTTCCGCAGGAGTAATACTTGTGAGTGGATTACTGGGGTGAACAACAACCGTTATCGCATCATAAGCAACCGGAAGTTCAATATAGTTAATTCCTGCACTTTTACAAGCTTGTGCTTCAGAATCTTTGATCGGACGGGAAGCATTTGAAATGTCCGTTTGTCCGGCACAAAATTTCTTAAAACCGCCACCGGTTCCCGAAATACCAACAGTAACTCGCATCGCCCCCTGTTTGGCTTTTTGGAATTCTTCGGCGACGGCTTCGGTGATCGGATAAACGGTACTTGAACCATCGATTCTAACGGTTGGAGTCCCTTGGGAATGAACCGCAGGGATCGCGAAAGCAACCGTCGCTGCGATCGCCGTGAAAGCACCTGCCAATGTCCAACGATTTTGTTTAAACTGCATTGTTTTTAGTTGCATAACTCTGTTTAGGATGAAGCTAAATTTAGAAAAAGGGTCTGTCTAGTTAATTCCTAATCCTTAGTAACCGAAATATTAGGAAACGGCGATTAACAGTTCTTAGGTTAAGATAGAAATACTATTTTAAATTTAAGTTTGGTTTAAATTTAGGTTAAATTTAAGATTTTCTGATTTCGTCCAGAAAAGCTGCGGGTAACTCGGTGATTTAAGCAGGTTTAACCCTTGGATTAAAAATCAACCTGTAATTTTTCCAAAATCCCTGAATACTGTTATCAATTCAGAGAAAAAGTAGGGAATTAAAGGTTTGAATTAACCTCAAAAACTCCAGAAAAAACTCATCCGGTAGACAGTTGAGAAACTGTCCGCGATCGCCGAGTCAAAGTTAATCAGGGCGATCGCATCAAACCCCCCTCAGACGACATCAATTGCAACTCTAGCCAACAAACATCCCGACTCAAAATGAGGACAATTGAAACAGCAGCATAACCCTTTTCGTCAAGCGTTTGTAACTGGGTTTAAGCTAAATGAAATAGTCGCTCAAAACCCCTTGTTATGGAACCTCTAAATTTATCCGTCTCTCCGCTATTTTTATCGCTAACCGTTGCGAGTGCTGCAATTTGGATCGGTTGCGATAGCCGTGAAGAAATTGTTCGGGTATTTACAACAGCGATCGCCTTAGTCAGTTTACTACTGGCTTTAAGCTTTACCCCTTGGTTTATTTTACTCATTTTTGTCGGCTTATTATTGTCCTTAAAAATCCCAAAAATTGAAAAATCCATTCGCTAAACTTATCGATTTTAACTTAAATATTAAATAAAGTTCGCATCCGTTTGCGAATCCAAATCAACGGATTATTTTCTAAATCATCATCGTCGGACAAACCCAACTCTTTTTTTCGTTCAAGAAACTCCTGTTTTCGTTCGGCTAACTTTTCAGCAATTTGATTCGCCAATTGCGGATAACTGGATAAAAAGTTCTGAAAAATATTACGATTCACCACAAATACTATCGTTTTTTCTTTGGTTCGTACCCCCGCAGAACGACGAATTCCCATTAATAAAGACAACTCACCAAAAAAATCACCCGCATACAGATCCCGAATATGCTTGTGTGCTTTTTTCTCGGCGATAATTTCCACAGAACCCGATAAAATAATATGAAAAGCATCTCCCGGATCGCCCTCATGGAAAATAAACTCGCCCTTCATAAAGGTTTGGCGATATCCTTTTTCAATCAAACTCAAAATCTCTAAATCAGTGAAATTTTCAAAATAAATAACCTTTTTTAATAAATCTCGTAAAGATAGATTCTCCGGTGTATAATCCGCGTCTTTTTTCAGGTTAATTCTGGATAGCTTTTCGTTGGGTTTTTGGGCATCTTGGGAATGAATAGAAGCAAAAACCGCTTTTAAATCTTCGGGATTTCTCAGCCACAAATCCCGTTGAGAAACCGGAATCCGGATATTTTTCAAATACAACTCATTGTGAATAATAAAATTCAAAGAACTTTGAATCGGCAATCTAAACCGAGGTTTATCAATCCAAACGAGCAATTCAAAATTCATCGAATCTTCACCAAAACCGCTTAACCAAACCTGGGGAGGCGGATAAGATAAAATCCGAGATTCTCTCTGTGTAGCGGCTAAAAGAGCCTCTGTAACTAACACCGGATCGCTTCCATAAGCAACTCGCACCGGAATATGAATCCGGCTATTCATGTTTTCATAACTCCAATTAATAATCCGATGATTCACCAAATCCGAATTCGGAACAATAATCGAAATTCCATCATTGGTCACAACAATAGTAGAACGGATGGAAATTTTGCGAATGGTTCCTTCCAAATCTCCCAATTCAATATAATCACCGACTCGGATCGGTTGTTCAAAAACCAAAATCAAACCGCTAACAAAATTTTGCGCTAAACCTTGAAATCCAAACCCGATCCCAATCCCCAAACCTCCGGCTAAAAACGCTAAAGAACTCAAATCCAAACCCGCAGCTTGGGGAACAATAATAAACGCCAAAGTTATCGTAAAATAACGAAAAATTGTGGCGATCGCTTCTCGGGTTCCTTCCTGAAAACCCAACCGAGTTAACAGATGATCTCTCAGCCAGTTACTCACATAGCGAGAAGCCACAACCACCGCAAAAAAACCAACCAGGATCGTAAGAATTAAGCTAATAGAAACCGAAATTCCGCCCATAGAAATCGGCTGAGTAAAAACTTGATACAAAAACTGTACAATATTCTCAAGGATTTTCATTTAAAATCGAGGAGTGGTAAAAGGGATTAAGTTCAGAACATTCGTCTTGGGTCAGACCGTGATGAACTGCTACACAGACATCAAATTTTAGGATAACAGAATTAACATGATTGATCATCTTTTAAAAGCAAATTGTCAAACCGTTCATTTAGGGGGATTTTCCCACAAACTTTCGCCCGCTTTAACCGTGAACTCCGGCGATCGCATCTCCGTTGAAACCTACACCGGATTCAAAATTTGCGATCGCGCACCCGACGCCTTTCTCACCGCCGAATTAATCGAAATTTACCACAATTTACCCCCAGAACGGATCGTGGGGGATGGCCCTCACCTGCTCACCGGGCCAATTTATGTTAACGATGCTCAACCCGGAGACGTTTTAGAAGTGCGCTTAGAAGCCATTTCTCCCCGTTTGGCGATGGGGTTTAACGCCATTCGTGGCGGTTGGGGTGCTTTACCCCAAGAATTTTCTGAACCCCGACTGCGGTTTATTCCCCTTAATTTAGAACAAAATTGTGCGGAATTTCCGCCCAAAAGTGGAATCTATATTCCCCTGCGTCCTTTCTTTGGAATTTTAGGGGTTGCGACAACTGAAAGCAACCGTTCATCGATTCCCCCTGGAATTTATGGGGGTAATATTGACAACCCGGAATTACAAGCGGGTTCGCGTTTATTTTTACCGATTTTTGTTCCCGGTGCGTTATTTTCAATCGGCGATGGACACTCGGCACAAGGCGAAGGAGAAGTGAATGTTACCGCCATTGAAACTTCGATGAATGGCACAATTTTATTAAAGTTACATCAAAATTTATCTCTAACTGCACCGATAGCAGAAACCCCAACCGATATCATTACAATGGGTTGGGGTTCGACTTTAGATGAAGCCTTTGAATTTGCCCTCAAACAGATGATTCAGTTTCTCGAAAACTTTATCGGATTGGATGCAGAAGATGCTTACGTTTTATGTTCTCTAGCCGCTAACTTTCGGATCACCCAGGTGGTTAATTCTCCAAAAAAAGGGGTTCATGGTATGATCTCGAAGTCTATCTTACCTCAAACCTTTAAATTTATCAGGGATGACCATTTCTGAATTACTCACTTTAGCCGGAAGCGGAATTTTTGCCGGAATTTTAGCGGGATTTTTAGGCATTGGTGGCGGTACTGTTCTGGTGCCGATGATGCTAGCATTAGGATACGAACCGGTTAATGCAGTCGCCACCAGTACCCTATCAATTATGATTACTTCCATTTCGGGTAGCTTTCAAAATTGGCGCATGGGTTATCTAAGTTTTAATCGTGTGATTGGCATTGGATTTCCCGCTTTAGTTACCGCTCAAATCGGGGCTTATCTGGCCGAACTTTTCCCCTCAAAGCTGTTACTGATTTTGTTTGGACTGTTACTGTTGCTGAATATTTATTTAGTTGAAGTTCGCAAACAAGTCACTCGCCGGAAAAAACAGCAGGAAGAACAACAAAACTCGCCAGAAGAACAAGCCACCCCGAACAACTCAACTGTCTCGAATTTGATTCCTGAGATTACCTTTCCGATTACGGCTCATCCCTTTTCTTTGGTGTTTGAATATCGGCAAAATTATAAACAAATTCAATCCCAACAAATCGCCCGTATTATTACCGGAAGTTTGGCCGGATTACTTGCGGGACTGTTTGGAATTGGTGGCGGAGTGATCATGGTTCCTCTACAAATTATCCTTTTAAATGAAACCATTAAAACCGCGATTCAAACCAGTTTAGGCGTAATTGTAATTACCGCTTTTTCCGCTTGTTTGGGCCACGCTTTTCAAGGCAATGTTATCTGGATTTCGGGTATAATATTGGGATTGGGTGGCTTACTCGGCGCTCAACTTAGCACTCGATTTTTACCCAAGTTATCAGAAAAAACGGTCAGTATTGCTTTTAGAAGTTTACTTTTTATCCTCTCGATTTACATCTTTTGGAAAGCGTTTCAATAATCTTCCTCGTCGCCTTTTGTTGATGGGGTGAAAGCCTGCGGGGGTCGTGCGATTCTGTTCGCCGAGCGTACCGCAGGCTTATAGAAATTCTCCCGACCTCCGGGGCGGATTTATCTAACTGATTTGCAGGGAAAACATACATTTAGGGAGAACCCGCCCCCACAACATGGGTCACTTAATGGGGGATTTTATATATAAAATAGAATATAGGAGATAGTATCAAAAAATTTTGATGAAAACAATTTCTAACGAATCATCAACTTTACTTGCTGCGGGATTCCACGCCCTGTCTGACCCCCTGCGGATGGAAATTATCGCTCAGTTGCGAGAGGCGGAGTTGTGCGTCTGCGAACTCTGCGAACAGCTTGATTTGGCCCAGTCGAAACTCTCATTTCACCTAAAAATCCTCAAAAATGCAGGTTTGGTTCAATCTCGCGCCGAAGGGCGGTGGATATACTATCGCCTCAACCTCGCCCAGTTCATCGCCCTAGAGGAGTACCTGGCGGAATTTCGCCGTTTCAGCCCCATTTGGCCCGCTCGCAAATGCGAGTAATCTCCTAACCCATCAAAATTTTTCTATCTGGGAGTAACGCCTTTGCGGAAAATCTTCACGGAAGTTTACTTGACTAATCAAACTTTTTTGATAAAGTACAAGTATATCTTCAACTCCGCAAAGGAGGAGAAACCCATGAGTCCAACTCCGATAAACTGGCTAAAAACCTTTAAGGTCGCCAGTTTCGGCATTTGTTCAACTGTCCTGTTGTCCGCTTGTGGTTCCAGTCAGTCGCAACAAAACCAACCCATAAAAATTGATGGTTCCAGTACCGTTTATCCGATTACCGAGAAAATTGTTGAACAGTTCAACGCCGAGAACACAAAAAATGTTGATGTAACCGCAAACTTTTCCGGAACCGGAGGCGGTTTTCAAAAATTCTGTGCGGGGGAAACCGACATCAACAACGCTTCTCGCCCCATTTCCCGCAGCGAGATGGAAACCTGCAAACAAAACAATATTGCTTATATCGAACTCCCGGTGGCTTTTGATGGGCTAACCGTTGTCGTTAACCCCCAAAATACTTGGGCCTCTGAGATAACGGTTGAGGAGTTAAAAAAAATTTGGGAACCTGGGGCGCAACAGAAAATTACAAAATGGAATCAAGTTCGTTCGTCTTGGCCGGATAGACCTTTAGTTTTATTTGGTCCGGGAACAGACTCGGGAACTTACGACTATTTTACAGAAGCAATTGTCGGTAAAGCTGGGGCATCTCGTAGTGATTATACAGCCAGTGAAGATGATGAGATTTTAGCGCAGGGAGTGAGTGGAAATCCCAACACTTTGGGTTATTTTGGTTATGCTTATTACGACAAAAACCAAGACAAATTAAAACCCTTAGCCGTTGATAATGGTAGCGGTGCGGTGATGCCTTCGGAAGAAAATCTCCGCCAAAATCAATACAGACCTTTGGCACGACCCCTGTTTATTTATGTTAATGCTGCTGCCGCCAGAGACAACCCTTTGATGACAGATTTCATCGATTATTATTTGCGAAATGCAGAGGGCGCTGTGAGTTCGGTTGGTTATATTCCCTTTGAAGAAGATGACTATTCTTTGCTGTTCCGCAACTTCCATAAAACCAAAGTCGGAACTGCCTTTGGGGGTGAATCTGAATTCACAATGACCATTGATGAAGTGCTAACAAAATTCACAGAATGGTAGTTTATTTTGCTGTAAGTTTGAGGAATTTATATGAGTGTTAATTCACCTCAAGTTAATCAATCTGCCGTACAAGCAGGCGGTCAACTGAGCGTTTTTGAAAAATATCTCACTGTTTGGGTTTTTTTGTGTATTATTGCCGGAATTGTACTCGGAAGATTGTTTCCCGGTGTGGCGGTTGCCCTTGATTCGATGAGTGTTTATCAGGTGTCGATTCCGATTGCCATTTGCCTGTTTTTTATGATGTATCCCATCATGGTAAAGATTGACTTTACCCAGGCTCGGAAAGCGGTACAAGCACCCAAACCTGTAATCTTAACGTTGGTGGTCAACTGGCTGATTAAACCCTTTACAATGGTGATCTTTGCTCAGTTTTTTCTGGGGTACTTATTTCGGCCGTTACTGAGTTCGACCGAGGTTTTAAGAGGAACAGAAGTGACCCTGGCTGACTCTTATATTGCGGGTACAATTTTACTCGGAATTGCCCCCTGTACGGCGATGGTTTTGATGTGGGGATATCTTTCTTATAGCAACCAAGGACATACTTTGGTTATGGTGGCGATTAATTCCCTAGCGATGCTGTTTTTGTATGCGCCTTTGGGACGTTGGTTGCTATCAGCAAATGATTTAACCGTGCCTTGGGAAACGATTGTTTTATCGGTGTTAATTTATGTCGGATTGCCTTTGGCTGCTGGAATGTACAGTCGCTATTGGATTTTTAAACATAAAGGAAAAGCCTGGTTTGAACGGAAGTTTCTGAAGTATTTAAGCCCCGTTGCCACTTCCGCTTTATTGATTACATTAGTATTGTTGTTTGCCTTCAAAGGAGAATTAATTGTTGAAAATCCCCTGCATATTTTGTTAATTGCCGTTCCCCTGTTTATTCAAACTAACTTCATCTTTTTAATCACTTATGTAGCCGGATTAAAGATGAATTTGTACTATGAAGATGCCGCACCCGCAGCGTTAATTGGCGCCAGCAATCATTTTGAAGTCGCCATTGCAACAGCAGTCACTTTATTTGGTTTAAATTCCGGCGCCGCGTTAGCAACCGTTGTCGGGGTTTTAATTGAAGTTCCGGTGATGTTAATGTTGGTGGAAGTTTGCAAACGAACCGCTTCTTGGTTTCCCCGCGAACCCGAAAAAGCAACATTACTTGATCCCCGTTGTTTGAACTGTTAAATTAAAGGTGAATTATGTCAGTATTTAAAACTCATGTCGCTTTAGTTGTCCGAAACTTAGAACAGTCTGTTACCTTTTATCAGACTCTATTTGGTGTTGAACCTGTCAAATATAAGGCTGATTATGCTAAATTTGACGTGAACAATCCCCCGCTAAATTTAACCCTGAATTTAGCCGAAGAAATTCAACCGGGCGGCACTTTATCTCACTTAGGAATTCAAGTCGAAAGTTCGGAAACCGTACAAGCGGCAATTGAACGATTTAAACAGGCAAAACTCACAACGTTTGAAGAACACAATACCGACTGTTGTTATGCCATTCAAGATAAAGTTTGGGTAACAGACCCGGATGGAAATCGTTGGGAAGTGTTTGTTGTTAAACTGGCTGATACAACCCCAGAGGAGAATTTATTCGCGAAAAACTCAAAGATTACAGCATCTAATTCGGTCAAGTATTCTTGCTGTAAATAATCTACTTATTCATTTAATCAATTCGGGTTAAAGCCGGGAGTTTTTAGCATGAAAAAAGTCATGTTTGTCTGTAAAAAAAATTCTTCTCGTTCTCAAATGGCGGAAGGATTTGCTAAGAAATTGGGTGAGGGAAAAATTACCGTTACCAGTTCAGGATTAGAAGCCAGTGAAGTGAATCCCCACGCGATTAAAGCGATGTCAGATGTGGGAATTGATATTAGCAATCAAACGTCTAACGCCTTAAATGAATTTAACCCAGAAGATTATGATGCGGTGATTTCTTTATGTGGTTGTGGGGTGAATTTACCCCCAGAATGGGTAACAAGAGAAGTGTTTGAAGATTGGCAACTCGATGACCCCGCAGAACAACCGGAAATCTTTCCCCGTGTGCGAGAAGAAGTCAAAGAACGAGTTGAAAAGTTGATCGAAAAATTGAGTTAATTTCCGACTAATCAATAATCCGCTTCGTAGGGGCGGGTTCAGTCAAGATTTTTACTACTACTGAGAGATTCAGGTAAACCCGCCCCACACCATCACAGAATTATTAATCAAGTAACAGTGTAGGTTGGGTTGCAAAACCCAACTTATTTAAGTCTTCAATTCATTTAACTTCGAGGAAAATACATCATTACTCCCACCCCAACTAAGATAATTAAGCCACCAACTAAATCAAAACGGTCAGGAACAACCCGATCTATTTTCCAACCCCAAAGTAAAGATAATATTACAAAAACACCACTGTATGCAGCATAAACCCGACCAAAATTAGCAGGTTGTAGCGTTGGAACCATTCCATAAATCATTAAAATTAACCAGCCTAAAAGGGCGAGTTTAATACTTTTTCCTTCCCGCAACCACAACCAAACTAAATAACCTCCTCCAATTTCACACAATCCTGCTAGAAGAAAATAGAATAGAGATTGAATCATGGTAATTGTACTTTGTGAATTTTAGACCTCGTTAATCATAGCAGCTTGAATCAAATTAACAACTTCAAAGCCTAAAAATAGCGATAGCAATCTAAACTTTACCCGCCAACTTGATTTCTGATTAGATTTATCAAATCAATGGAGTTAACTGTTAGTCGGAGAGTCGCTAAGGGTATAGTTTCCGGGTTGAACTTACAATCAGTTAAATTCCAGATAGAAAACAGCATCGCTTAAAAATGGGGATCAGAAACGCAGGCTACCTGATCCCCTGGAACTATGCGTATGAAGCTAAACTTACTCTATCGTTTTCTATCTCGGGAAAGTTCTGTCTTAGGGAAGTTTTATTAGAATTTGATCCATTCTACTAGCCACTTCGTCCGATTTTTGGATCAAAGATAATCTCTTTAAAACCCTCATAGTGAAGGGGTTTGGGTCTATGGGATTTAACTTGATGTTTTCGCCATTATACTTTTTAAAACAAAATCAAACAAATTAATATAATGTTAAAAAAGTTGATAGTAATTTCAACAACCCAGGACTAAAAAGATTTAATTTTCTACTGAGGAATTAAAATCAGATCACAACTGTATTGTTATTTCAATCACCACAGCAGCGTGACTTCTGAGATTGATCGGATTAAATTTTTAGTGTATTTTTAGATAAAAATAATTAATTATGTCTATTAATAAATCACTTCAATAAATTGGATGTCCATACATTTTCAAACATTTTTTTCTCGACATTCACGAAAAACTGAATTATATTAGTTAATAACGATATCAATGAACGGGCTGAAACTAATTTGAGCTAGTCAAAGTTTCATTCAAAAAGATAACTGACTTAAGAATTTAGTTTTTTAAGTCTAGGAAAGAACAATACTTATACAGGTGATTGCTTCTGTATAAGGAAGATTTTTAATTAAATCATCAACCCAACTCCTTAAGTTGAATTGAATGAAACGTCATTGAATCAGGATGAGCTAGAGTTATAGGAGAAGCACCCTGGAGTTGGGGTGCTTTTTTGTTGAATTTATCGGGGTTTTGTATTAAACACTTGCCACATGATAAAAACGGTAATCCCTAGATATCCAAACACGACGACCCAATCGAGAATTCCGCTCTCGGATAAATAGCCTAGATTTTGCATAAGGAGACAAATTTTAGTGAACGTTAGAGCCAAGCTTTTAATATTCTACTATTGTTAAACTCGGATCGCGTGTTCGTCGGGAACAATTCGAGAACCATATCTTCGCGCATAAACTTGTGTAAATTCTGCCCCAAAAAATAGAATTTGAGCCGAATAGTAAACCCAAGCCAAAATAATCACCAGAGAACCGGCAGCGCCATAGGTTGAACCAAAACTACCCCGTCCTAAATAAAGTCCGAGAGCAAATTTACCAATCGTAAATAACAACGCCGTAATTAGCGAACCAATCCAAACATCGCTCCACTGAATTTTAGCATCGGGTAAGAACTTAAACATCAGCGCAAACAACAAAGTAATTACGCCAAAAGATACCACAAAGTTGACAATTTGCCAGAGGAAATCTGCCCCCGGAATTAAACCGCTTAAATAATTGCTCAATCCCGAAATTGCCGCGCTCAAAATCAGAGAAACTAACAGCAAAAATCCGATGCCAAGAACGGCAGAAAAGGATAAAATCCGTTTTCTAATCAATCCAGCAATACCGTTTTTGGGTTGGGCTTTCACATTCCAAATGGCATTGAGAGATTCTTGCAAATGAAGAAAGACTCCAGAGGCACCAATCAACAGAAAAATAATGCTAAAAATTGAAGCAATACTACTAATTTGAGGTCGATCTGCATTTTGAATTGCTTCTTCTATAACCGTTGCACCCTGTTTTCCCACTAACCCTTGAATTTGACCGACAATTTCACCCCGAGCCGCTTCTTCTCCAAAAATAGCCCCGGCGATCGCAATCACAATAATTAACAACGGCGCCAACGAAAAAATAGTGTAATAAGCCAGAGATGCAGCCAGACGAGAAGACTTATCCTCTTGCCATTCTTTAAACGTTTCTTTCAACAGTCGAAAAATTTTTTTTAATCCCATAAAATTACTCCAAATTATTAAGATTAAATTGAAAAAAATTAAGCCCCAAATTTTCGCAATCGTTGAGCGTGAGCCAATGCCAATCCGATCAGATGAACGCCCGGTCTTGTTCCCAACGCACCGTGCAAACAAGCATATTCATCAAACGTCGCCACCTCATCAATTCGTGCTGTTTTTGCTTGCATCATTACCGGCACCGGATGCCAGCTATGACGGCCGAGAATTGCAGGTGTAGAATGATCGGCACTGACGACTAATACATCGGGATTTAATTGAGTAACAACCGGCATCAATTTATCGACTTCTTCAATCACCTGAACTTTAGCATCAAAGTCTTCATCTTCGCCGCGACTATCAGAATGTTTAACATGAAGAAAATAGAAATTATAATCATTGCCGTAGCAAGATTCTAAAGCTTGAAAGCGTTGTTTCATACCACCCGGACGGGGTAAAACGTCCATTCCCAGCAAACGACTCACCCCTCGATACATGGGATAATCGGCAATACAAACCCCCTTTAACCCAAAGCGATCCTGCAAAGATAGAAAAGGAACATAGCGATCAAATCCTCGCATTAAAATGCTATTAGCAGGTTTTTCATCTGCCAAAACTTGATTAACTTGGGCGATAAAAGACTTAACTAACTCGGCGGTTTGTTCCGATTCTTCAGAAGAAGGCTTGGGATCTTTTGGCGGAATTCCCGTCGCTTGGGGGTCGGTATCTTCTAGCTGACCATCTAATTCTTTCCCTCGCAATACAAACACCGCTCGATGTTCACTAACCGTTTCAAAAAAATATTCACCCTCAAAATCTAGGGTAACTTTTTCGTTAATTTTTTCACACAAACGCCGGTTTAAATCAGTGTCAATCCGACCTGCACGACGGTCAGAAACATTCCCCCCTTCATCAACAGTGGCGAAGTTAACCCGTGCGGCAACATCACCCGGTTGTAGGTCAAATTCAATCCCCAAAGCCGATAAAATACCCCGACCTACGTCGTAGGTGAGGGGGTCGTAACCAAACAAACTTAAATGACCCGGGCCGCTTCCGGGGGTAATTCCCGGGCCGACAATTTCTAACAATCCACAACTCGACTGTTGAGCAATTTGATCGAGGTTGGGAGTGCGAGCAATTTGTAGTTCAGTGCCGCCTTTTTCGGGATGAGGAAGCCCTCCAACACCATCGAGAATAATATATATAATTTTGCCGCCTCGTTCCCAGGCGAGTTCTTCCCAAACGGTGGTAATATCCATAATTATCGTTCCCTCTATTGTACGATTAAGGCTTCTAATTTCAGAGGAGTTAACTAAGGCAATGCTCGCCGTGCCTCTACTTTACGGTTAAAGTTTCCAATTTTACAGCAATATCTCGAAGGTATATAAATATAGATAAAATTTCCTCTAACCTAAGACGGATTAATCACTGCGATCGCACAGAAATTAGGGCGGGGAGGGGCTGTCAGTCGCCCGTCAGCCATTAATTTGGCAAAAATTTCATCGGTACTCCGGTTTGAAAAGCCGAAGCCTGCGATAACTCGTACCCTGCGCCAATAAATTTTATACTTGTACGGTATTATCCTCAGTAAGGTAGACTGCGATCGCAAACTTTAGCAGGAGATTGTAAAATCTAATCAGTTGTTTTCATCCCCATGAATAATGGTTTTTATTTACTCGATTTTTATAAATTTTTAATATTCTCTTTATCAGTCTGCTATTTTCCTTTGCTAAAATAGCAAACTTTGAGACTGTGGGCATTTTTGGCGACAGTTATCACTCCAGTTGAGTGACTCTATTTTTGATTGCAACGCCCTTGAAGCCCAAACTTATGACCTATGGGAGATAAAAGTTACGCGGCATTCAAACTATATTATAAGAGGGGCTAATTTAAAATTACTTGATTTTTAAAACCAATATTTTAAACTAAAACTGCGTCCAACTCAAAAACAACATAGGAGGTTATAACAAGTGAGAGTACCCAGTTATCTAAAACAAGTTCAGATGGGATCGCCCGGAGGAGGAAGAACCAGAGAAGAACCAATTGCGGTTAAACTCTCCGAAGAACAAATCGCTCAAGTCCTCAAGGAAAAAGAAATTCGGGCTGCTCTGGGTCGTCCAGTCAAGCGAATTATTCGAGATGAATGGGGCGAAATTATTCTCGAGGTGGGAGATTTAATCACTCATAAAGCCGTCCTCAGAGCGAGACAGGCTGGTGTATTAGATGTGCTGCTCAGTTCTGTTTATCGCCGAAAATCTCAACCCTCGTTAAACACATAGAAGTTCAAATCGGTTTAAAGTCAACAGTCTCAAGTGTTGCTGAATTTAGATTAAAGTTGAGCAAAATTTTTGACGAACTTGAGAGCGAAATCCTTTTGAAAACCTTTTCTAAATGCGGGCTGTTTACTATCAGTTTTTACCCAAACCCTAGAAAAATTAAATTTTAAAAAATGAACAGTTCATCCGTTCCTACAACTTTAAAAAAGAAAGCATTTAACCTGCGTTTGACGGGATGGAGTTGCTTTTGGCTGCAAATCGTCGGAGTTTTAGCTTCGGGAATTTCCTTGTTATTTGTCGTCACCGGTCGTCAGCTTTCGGCCCAAACGAATCCCGCTATGGGATGGGGTATATTTTTTGCAGTCAGTGGAATTTTAGCAGCCGCAGTGAGTATTATTTTGGCGTTTATGTATGCCCGAGTCGGTCAACGCTTGCGAAAATCGGATGTCGTCCAACCCCCTCCCAAATCTAATTTAATTCGACTGGTTAATTTCGGATTAATGGTTGGTTTAGGGGGAATGTTACTAACTTTAATTGGTTCGGGTTTAACAACGGCCGTGTTGGTGGCTAAAACCATTTCTCAACCTCCGGGAACAACCCTAACCGATGCCAGCGAAGCGGTGCGAGCGCTCGATGTGTTCATTATGGTTGCCAATTTGAACGGTGTTGCGGCTCATTTTGTTGGGACTGTAACCTCGATCTGGTTGAAATATCGAGTCTAAAAACTGAGTCCGGGGCTAGTCCCCGAATTCAGATTCTTCTCAAGTTTGGAATGTAGAAATTAAAATTAATCTTTTATTGTATACAACTCAGGTTAAATTAAAGTTAAATAAAGGTTATTTAAAATTTAAACTTTTAAAAAACAGAGCTATTTTTATAAAATTCAGTCTTCAGTTATAAATAGAAAATAAGTTTTTTCTTAGAAATCTATCCCGTGAGGGACAGAGAATCAGGTGAGTCTGATTTAACTTTAAGGCATTCACACAGATTTAAAACAGAATCAATCCCTATTTTTCGGAACTTGTAATCAAGATTTCGAGCAATTTCGATTGATTTTTCTGGGTGGAATTGTTCAAGTTAAATTATTTTTTGAGTATGACTTCTAATGCTCAGAGTTCACAAGCAGATGGCGATCATCGTTCATCCCGTGAACAGATAACAGATCAAACCTTTTTTTGGTTGAATCGGATTCTAGCATTTAGTGTCGCTGCCGTTTTAATTTGGTTAGCAATACAAGTTACACTCGCGGGTATTCCTGCCATTAAAGAATTTGGAGCCAGCTTTTTAACCACCAGCGCTTGGAACCCTCCCGAGAGTAATTTTGGGGTACTTCCGATGATTTATGGAACAATTGTTAGTTCCTTAATTGGTTTGTTAATTGCGGTTCCCATTGCGATTGGTACTGCTGTGGTTTTGAGCGAAAACTTTTTGCCCGTTTCTGTTCGGACTGTACTCACTTTTCTGGTGGAATTATTAGCCGCAATTCCCAGCGTAGTGTATGGACTGTGGGGAATTTATGTTCTGATTCCTTTTTTGCTGATTGTCGGCGGATGGATACACAAATATTTGGGCTGGATTCCTATTTTTTCTACCCAACCCATCGGCCCCGGAATGTTACCCGCAGGAGTGATTTTAGCCATAATGATTTTACCCATTATTACGGCTATTTCTCGCGATTCTCTCGCCTCTTTACCCCCCGAGTTAAGAAGTGCATCCTATGGGGTCGGTTCAACTCGATGGCAAACGATTTTTAGCGTTTTAATTCCGGCTGCATTCTCGGGAATTGTGGGCGGGATTATGTTGGGATTGGGTCGGGCTTTGGGAGAAACAATGGCCGTCACGATGGTGATTGGAAATAGTAATGATTTGAATGTTTCTCTATTTGCACCGGGGAATACAATTGCCTCTCTAATTGCCAGTCAGTTTCCCGAAGCCAGCGGCTTGCAAGAATCTTCTTTAATGTATGCCGGAGCCATTTTATTTTTGATTACGCTAATCGTTAACATTTTGGCGGAATGGATTGTTCGTCAGGTCAAGAAATATTAGGGAATTGATCAATGAGTTCAGGAGCAACAACACAACAAGATGGTTTTCCGAATGAAAGTATCGAAAGTTCGGGTTTTGATTCAAGTAATCTGATTGAAAAACTCTTAACCGGATTGGCTTTTTTCCTCTTAGGTTTGGCAATATTGCCTTTAGGCTTGGTCATTTCTTATGTGATTGTTAAAGGATTGGGTCGGTTTAACCTGGCTCTGTTTACCGAAATTCCTCCCACTGCAATGGCAGAAGGAGGGGGTGTTGCGTCCGCGATCGCCGGAACATTACTAATGGTTGGTATTGCCGCAGTCATTAGCATTCCTATCGGGATTGGAGCCGGAATTTATCTGTCTGAATTTAGCTCAAAAAAAATTGCCAAATGGATTCGTTTTGCCACCAACGTTCTGAGCGGTGTTCCCTCAATTATTGTCGGAATTTTTGCTTATAGTGTAGTGGTCTTAACGATGGATAAATTCTCCACTTTAGCCGGAGGATTTGCCCTGGCGATTCTCATGCTTCCGATTATTGTTCGCACCACAGATGAAGCATTACAACTCGTACCCAAAGATGTTCGTTGGGCTTCTGTTGGCGTGGGAGCATCGAGTTTTCATACTGTTTTACAGATAGTTATTCCGGCGGCGATACCCGCTATTTTAACCGGAATTACGCTCAGTTTGGCTCGGGCAGCAGGAGAAACAGCACCCCTATTATTTACGGTAATTTTTGCTCAAAGTTGGCCGGATGGAATTATCGATGAAACCGTTCCTTCGATGTCCGTTTTGATCTACAACTTTGCAACCGCTCCCTATCAAAATCAACAAGAACTAGCTTGGGCTGCTGCATTTATTTTGGTTTTGTTAGTTCTGCTTGCTAGCGCCCTTGCTCGCTGGTTTGGTCAAAAAGCAACCTATTAAGTTATCAACTCATTTTCACTTTATACTCAGAGGTTAATTATGGACAATCGCCATATCGAAATAAAAAATAACACCGGAAAAAAAAGAGAAACTCAGCCCAAACCTTCTGTTGAAGTTCGAGAGAATTCGCCAACCCAACAAAAGAGGAATCCCGGTAATTTGGAAGAAAATAAATCTTCAAAAAATCGCAACTCTCATCCGAATCGAGAGAAAAACGATCAATCTAATCAAAGCATAAAATCCTTCAACAATAGCGTTTTTAGAACCGAACAGTTAAGCGTTTATTACGGCGATACCTTAGCCTTAAGTAACGTTAACATGGAAATTCCCCCCAAACAAGTCACCGCTTTAATTGGCCCGTCGGGTTGCGGAAAAAGTACATTAATTCGCTGTTTTAACCGTCTCAACGATCTGATTGAGAGTTTTCATAGTGAGGGGAAAGTATTTTTCCATGATAAAAATCTTTATGGTCGCAAAGTTGATGCGGTAAAAGTTCGGCGAAAAATTGGCATGGTTTTTCAAAAACCCAATCCTTTTCCCAAGTCAATTTATGAGAATATCGCCTATGGAGCAAGGATTAATAACTATTCGGGAGATCTGGATGAATTAGTCGAAAATTCTCTGAAAAAAGCGGCTTTATGGAGCGAAGTCAAAGATAAACTCAAAGAAAATGGTTTATCCCTCTCTGGAGGTCAAAAACAACGCCTCTGTATTGCTCGTGCTGTGGCGTTGAAACCGGAAGTGATTCTCATGGATGAACCCTGTTCTTCTCTTGACCCCGTTTCGACTCAAAAGGTTGAAGAATTAATTCACGATCTCAAAGAGAGTTATACCGTAATTATCGTCACTCACAATATGCAGCAGGCGACCCGGGTAGCTGATTTTACGGCTTTCTTTAACGCAGAAGAAGGAGAATCAGGAAATCGATTTGGCTATCTCGTTGAGTATGATAACACCGAAAAAATCTTTCAAGATCCCCAAGAACAAGCCACCCAAGAATATGTAAGTGGTCGCTTTGGATAAATCCCTTTTATTGTCGTAAAACTTTGGGGTTGTGGGGGCGTAAAATACCTATTTTGTAGGGACGCAAGGCTTGCGTCCTTAAATTTATATTTAATCGCGTAATATGATTTATTTCATTAGCAAGAGGTCGATTTTTTAAAATTGTCGTTAATGTAGAGATATAGCGGTTTTCAGTTGAACGAAGTACAGTAGAGATTAAAAAAACCCGGTTTCTTGTACCGCTTCCTCCAATAGGTAATGTGTATTGTTAAAGAAACCGGGTTTTTGGCTTGTACCTCCGAGGAACGCACACTGCTATAAATCCGATTATATTTAGAACAAAAAAGGAGAACTTAAACATGATTATGAATAATCAAAAACCATCCGATCGCGATCGAGCAATTAATTCTGATGTCGATCCGGGTGCTGACCCTGCGGTTGAACTCGAACAAAAGTTTAAATCAAAAAATCCTAAACCGGAGTCACAACCCAAGTCAGAAGATCGAACAACTGACTTTGCAAACCGTCAAATTATCATCGCTCACGAACAAAGCGGAGCGGTTGATGCTGATTTTTCCTAATTTTATTCGATAAAATCGGTTTAAAAAACCCGATTTCTTTGAGAAGTCGGGTTTTTATATTCTCAAAAAAAATGAGGTTCAGGCGAACCTCAGATTAAACACCTAAACCTCAACTGATGTAAATTTATTAGTCAATAGCTTGCTTGGCTTTATCCTTAGCATTCTCAACAGTGTGTCGAGCTTTAGCTTCACCTTGCTTCATTTTACCTTCAGCTTTATCCTCAGGATCGCCCGTTACTTTACCCATAGCTTCTTGAGCTTTACCTTCGATATTTTTAGCTGTTGCTTTTGCTTTATCTTCGTTAGACATAACTAAATATCTCCTATGGTTTTTCAAAATCAAGAGCTTATTTGCTCTCTATGTTTATAGAATAACAAATTTTTTCTAGAGCTAGGATCTATCGAGAGATAGATTAATCACATCCGGTTTTCTCCGACTAAATCCCCGATAAATCCTAGCTATATTCTTGGCAAATATAAGCTGAAACTCCACAGAAAAAAACTCCCGCTACTGAAGGCGAATAGGCTTAGTAAACCCTTCAGTAGCGGGAGATAATGATCGGACTTTTATGCTAGAGGCTCCACTTAAATTAGATCAAACCCTGACCTTTTTTACCGTGTTTTTGAACCTCTTTTAATTCTTCGACCCGTTCTTGTTTTTGAGCTTCTTCTTCTTCTCGCAAGTCACCCGGTTCGTTGATGTACATTTCGGGTTCAATGGCGTAGTTATTTGCTAACCCTTCTTGGTCAACCGTCTGGCCTTTAGTGGTGTTAGGCTGTCCTTCTTGTTCTTTAGCAAGCTTTTTATAATTAACACCCTCTCGGTCCTGACGAGCGCCAACTTCGGCCGGTTGAATTCCGCGATCGTAATGACCTTCATCGCCACCAGTTTTCTTATGAGTATCAGCCATAAAATCCTCCTTAATTAAAAGAGATAAACTACAAGTGCAAGCCAAATCTTGAAAATTCAGTTATTCGATGATCTAGCTTTTTAAAACATTCAGACTGTTAGGAATTTTACTGTTCAATTAACCTAAACCGGGATCTTCTGACTTTTCCACATTCGGAACAATGTCAGGACGCTCCTTGTCTTCCCAACCCGGGGGACGCTTAGAATTGTACCAAGCAACTGAACCGATGGTCGTGGCCGCAAGGAAGCCAACCACCCCAACAACTACAACTGAAATTGGAAAATGAGGTGCGGCATCTACACCCACTTCTAAAAGTAAACTCATATTTTTATATTCCTCATAGTTTGTAACTACGCAGTTGTTTAAATATAAGATGAATTGCTTAGTTTAATCATCTCTCTAAGTGATGAGTTTATTAAATAAAAGCTATTTCTATGGGGAGAGAACCATTAACTTCTACTCTTTATTTTGAGGAGAAATGAGTTCCGCCTATTGATAGAAGACGATCCCCTTTTTAAAAGGATACTATGACAATATCAAGATGAATACATTGAGGAAAAAATTATGGGTATTTTAGCTTGGTTAGTCTTAGGTTTAATTGCAGGTGCGCTTGCAAAACTCATCTATCCCGGTCATCAAGGTGGCGGTATTTTTGCCACAATTGGATTAGGAATTTTAGGTGCTATTGTGGGGGGTTTCTTAGGTCAGCTATTGCTTGGCAGTGCGGGGGCCGCCGGAGCCTCAGCCGGAGCATTAAGCATTCCCAGTATTATCTTTGCTGTCTTGGGTGCGATGCTTCTGATCTTTATCTGGGGTTTAGTGGTAAGACACGCCTAAGTTTAACTAAATAGACCATATAAACTAATCATTTGAGATCAGGCATAAAAAGACAGGTAAGACAATAGAACGAGAATTAAGCGGAGCTTGTAAAGGCTCTGTTTTTTATGCTCTTAATTTCTCATTCTGTTCTCTATAATTTTCTGGATCTTACACTTGAAAACCCTTTCCTTTCTTTTTCTTTTTGCTACTTTTAGATTTGGACTGCTGCACTTGAGTAACAGCTTCTTCAAATAATTGATGCAAATGTTGAGGAACGCTGGCAATTTCTGGAAGTTCGGGTTCGAGAGATTTATTATACTGTTTGAGTGTCGGTTCTAAATCGGTTTCTATGTTAAAATCCGGACGCTCTAACACAGCTTGTAATAGTTTTTCGAGTGGGGTTGGATATTCGGCTTTGAGTTGTTGCCAAATAAAAGCATTGATTTCTTTATCCTCTAAATATTTTTGTACCAATTTATCAGCATTGGGTTCGCTAACGGGATCTTCTGACGTGAGTATATTCACAAATTTTGAATAAGTCGGCACGAACATTTGACCCCAACGGGGATGGGAAAACGCCATCACTTCTTCTGCCCGTTTGATCTCATCGGGTAGTTCAACTTTCGGCGAAAACATCCCAGAAGAATTATTTCCTAACGCTTTTTCCACTGATGCTTCATCCGCCCCGGCTTCGGTTGCTGAAGCTTTCACTTCGCTTTCATCGACTCCCGCTTCTTGAATAATTTCTTTGAGCGATTTTGAACTATCAATTCCCGCCGCTTCTAATTGTTTTTTTCTCAATCTTTCTTGCAATTCGGCGATTTTTTTGTTAAGCTGATAGCCGGGAAGTAAAATGCGATCGCTTCCAAAATAATCGACAAATTCTTGATGATATTTCACCACCGAGTCCCAAGCCTTTTCTAATAAATCCGGCGCATCTCCATAGAGTTGATTGGGATAATTTTTCTTAAATTCTCCAACCACAACCGCCAGCTTGGGTTTACCGAGTTTTCCTTTGGGAATACAAGCGCCAGAAAACATCCAATTTCCATCGGGTAACGGCGCGATCCGAGACAGCAATATATCCCCCGGTTTCCATTTATCCATATCTGACCGAGAAATTTCTGGACTCGGAAACACTGTATAAGATTTCGCCGTCAACCAGTTCATTAACTTAAAACGTTCCGGCTGAATTTCTATAATTTCAAATAAACCGGTAAAAGTATTTTGCCAATTTTTAACCAGATCGCGATCGCCAGCACTTAAGTCCGACTCACTCGCCAAGAATAAATCAATCGGAGTTCGATCGTCAACTTCTCCGGAATTTAAAAACATATCTACAACCAAATTTTGCAGACGAATATCTTGACGATCTCGACTCCCGTGAGTGGCGACATACTGTTCAAAGGCGACAGCTAAATCTCCCTCTGCATCATAGACAAAATCCACTAACGCCTGCTTTAACTGGGCTGCTTGCTCTAACATCGTGTTTATCCGGTTTCCCTCTGCTACTCGGAACCAATAGCATAACAATTTGAGGAGATGATGGCTTCTCCTCAACGATAGAATTTCTAACTATTCCTTTAGGTAGAGTCCCTAATTATTCCCCTTCAGATAAACTAACAGTGGGAGATTCTGCCTTCATCTAACCTTTAGTTTCCCTGACTGACTAGCCCTCCGATGATGCCAATTCCGAGAGTCAGGAGAACCAACGCCCAGATCACAAAGTCGGGAAGAGCAGATAAGATTCCCAACCCCCTCAAGATCACAATTATGGCAATAATAATCAGGGCAATTCCGACCGTAAATAGGACAATTTTTGTACCTGTTTTTGGAGAACGACTCATGGGAAATATTTTAGTAAAATTCAGTAATTAGTGTTCAACAGAGTTCGTTCTAATTATACAGGCAAGTGAGTCCTATTGAACATCAAAATCAACCCCAAGTTAATAAAATCACAAAACCGCCCAGATAAAGCACAAGAATTGAAAAGGTTTCAAAACCAATATTACCAATACCGGACTTTTCCCGTTTGAGAAGTCCTAAGAGCAGAATTGATGTCATTAAAATCGTTAAACCAATCACAAACACTTCCGACTGAGTAATTGCATTATAAATCGAACCTTCGGGATAAGCAAAATCGGAAAAAGACAATAACAAAACATCAAAACTATTTCCGCCAATAATGGCGCTAATAGCAAGTGTTATGGCGCCCCGTTTCACCGCAGCAACAGAAGTCACCAACTCGGGTAAAGCGGTAGAAATCGCAATAAATAATCCGCCCACAACTGTTTCAGAAATTGCCGTTTGTTCAGATAAACTCACCCCCGTTTTTGCCAATAAATAACCCGCTCCAGCAATCACAATCGCCAACCATCCCAACATCAGCCACAACTGGGGAAGATTCACCGAAGAATCCGGATCGGACTTTTCATTTTCATCGGTTAACGTTTCGGTGGTAAGCTGAGGTTTCCACATCGGATCATCCCGCACTTGGGAGACGATCCGTAAGCCAAACAAATATCCGCAAATAATCGCAATAGACGCCGGATGAATTCCCAAAAATTCCACATTAGGCGCCGTTACTGCCAATAAAGGAATAGCCAATAAAGCATTTAATAAAGCGCCCTGAACCAAAGTCGGTAAAGAAGCGGCCGCGTGTTCTAAATTCGCCCGACAATAGAAAAAATCCGCGATCGCTAAAAAAGCAGTTTGAGCGGCAATTCCACCCAAAGCATTACTCACCGCAATTTGAGGATGGGCGTCTGCTGCTGCGGTAATTGAAGTAATAATTCCCGCTAAAGAAGTAATTCCCCCCAACAACAACGCCCCAACAACCGCTTCACCCAACCCGGTTGCATCGGCGAGTTGATCGGCAACTTTAGACAGTTTAGTTCCCCCAATACCGATAACAATCGCTGACAAAATAAACAGAAGTAAATTAACTTCTAATGACTCGCTCATTCTTGATTTTCCTAATTTAAAATTCTAAGTTTTGGGGAGGCGATCCATCCCCATATAAACAACATCATCGAGCGCACTGTGATCGTCTAAATTACTCGCCCGAGAGGTGGTTCTTGTTGAAGCGATCGCATCCCAAGTCCAGCCATCATTGCGAATTAACTCCAACAAAATGCGCCGGCGTTGAGAGAGGTTTTCACTCGCCTGTTGAAATTGGGAGTCGCTGACGGTGGGAATTCCCTCCAGCCGAAGCAATTCTAAAGCGGGTAAAGGGGGAGTTTCTTCGGTGGGGTTGAGATAGGCAGACTTTAGCGTAGCAACAAAAGCAGCGCTCGCCCGACGAACCGATCGCAGCGCCGCCGCATCAGGTTGATGCTTGGGGGGAATGCCATATTGCAGTAAAGTGAGGGCATCATCGAGGGCAACCAAACTCAGGGTCATGGCGCGATAACGCTCAATACTGTGGAAATAGTGCAGAATCGGATAATTCAAATGATTTTCGCCCAGTTGCGTCAGCATCGCACTCAAAGCGATCAGGTGTTGATCGAGTTGTCCGAAATTTTTGCCATTCCAAGCCCGGATCACGATCTCATCTGCGGTACCGCCCAAAGAAGAAATATAAGTCGCACAGGAACGTTTTTGACTCGCCGCAGAAACCACCGGTACCAAATAAGCAAAGGTGAGAGTGACAAGAAAAAAGCCGTTAATTGAAGCGATCGCCGTCGCAATTTCCCAAGGTTGTCCTTGGGGTTGATAGTTTCCCTGTCCTAAGGTTGAGAGGGTATAACCGACAAAGTAGACTCTTTCCCAAAACGTCGCCGGGATTAAATTAGAAGATCTGACCACCGCCCCTTGATCCGAGACAAATAGCAGTGTCCACCCCATCCAGGTTAACAGAAACCACAGCAATGTCATAAAAACCAACAGTGACAGGCCGATTATCCCCAAAATGCGATGATTGGGATAATGACGGTGAACTTTCAAGACGATCATCCACAGTCCGGCGGAAAGTCGGCTGGTGAGTGGGCCTCCTCCACCTACGGTTAAGGTGGTGATCAAAACATCAAGCGTGACGAATAATAAAATTAAGACACTAAAAATAGTCAGCCCCATTGACATCGATATAAATCCCTTTGATCAGTTCTTTCTCATCTTTATAGAGACGCGCCCTCGCACGTCTCTACTTAAAAAAATGGTCTTAAGTTTTAGTTGGATAACCGCTAATTAGGATTCTGTTGGTTCTACAACTCTGACGTTAGTAATATCAACCGATTCCACCCCGAGAATTTCTTGGGCTAACGGTTCAATGTTTTCATATTGTCGTTGATCGGGTACGGTTCCGGCGATAATTACCGCCCCATCTTCGGCTTGAACGGTGAGTTTACTTCCCTGAATATTTGCTTCTAATTTGGCACGAACTTCGCTTTCAAGATCCGAATCGGCTCGATCTTGTTGATCTCCGATCCAATCATTTCGTTCTTCTCGCGCCCGAATATCTGAATTTAATTGCGCTTGACGAACGTTTTTATCGGCGTCTTTTCTGGTTTCTTCTACGTTTTGAGGATTTTGTACTTCACCGTCGATAGAAGTGGGAGCGTCGGCGCTGGTGCGAGCGACATCGCATCCGGCCGCACCGAATAAAACTAGACTACTGATGATTAAAGTTGTTAACTTTTTCATTGATTTTCCTCCATTTTTTAGGCAAAAACAAAAACTTTTTTCCAATTTTAATGATCTTTATATTTTTCGTTTCGGCGATCAATGATGATAATTTCTGGATCGTCCGAGATCTTTTTTCCCTCTAGATTTCGGTGATTCTCTTTTTGGAACTTCTCCGAATGCTCTGGGGTGACTGCGGGTTGACGAACAATTGTTTCCCGTTCAATTCTTGCCGCTTTTCCGTTGGATTCAACCGGATTTTCTATCTCAACGCGAGGGGTTACAGTTTTTCTTTCTTCTCGTTCCATAATTTCGGGGCGTTCTTGATGTACAACTTTTGGTTTCACGGGCGGCGGCGTGATATTCGCTCTTTCTTGACGTCGTTGTTTGGGTTCGAGCGCTTCCGGTTGTTGAGTGTATTCAACGGGGTTCTCTGTCTCGACTGGCTGACTGTATTCGACAGAGTTGTCTGTCTCGACGCGAGGATTAATGTTTGTGTTTTCTTCGGGTTTCATAACTTGTTTGGAATGTTCTTGGTGTACAACTTTTGGTTTCACTGACGATGCAGTGGTGGCAATTTTTTCTGGACGTTGTTTATGTTCAATCACTTCCGGGTGGCGACCATTGGATTTAACCGGATTTCTTGTCTCGATGGGAGGGGTGATCATCGCTCTTTGTCTTTCAATTTCGCGATGGTCTTGGTGTTCGATTTCCCCTTTCACTGGCGGAGTGGTGGTGACTATTTCTTGACGTTGTTTATGTTCAATGACTTCCGGTTTGCGAGCATCGTATTCAACAGAGTTTTCTGTCTCGACCCGAGGGGTAACAATTGTTCTTTCTTGTTTAATAACTTCAGGATGTTCTCGGTGTTCGACTTTCGATTTAACTTCTGGCGGAGTGATGATCGCTCTTTCTTTTTCTTTACGTTCGAGGACAGTCGGAGAAACCACATCATCCATTGTGGGTGTAATTTCTACTTGCAACGCATCATAAACCTGCCATTGTTCAATTCCTTGATCGCGTAAAATATCCTCTGCTTCATCGACGCTTCTTGGTGTTCCCGTCACCAATACAATATATTCGCCTTGTGAAAGTCGATCATTATAAACTTTCGCCTGATCTTCGGGAATTCCTAAACCAATTAAAGCCCCGATAATTCCCCCGGATGTGGCGCCGATCGCCGTTCCCGCTAAAGTTGTCGCGATCGCTGTGGCTTCGGCACCAGCCAATAAAATCGGCCCAATTCCCGGAATCGCTGCGGCTCCCAAACCGACCAATAATCCGCCAATAATACCTAAAGTCCCTCCCGCGATCGCCCCGGTAACTGCCCCGGTATCGGCGTGATTTCCCTCAGAATGGGTATAAACATCCACTTCTGCGTCTTTTGTTGCCGGATCGGAGTGGGGCGCCATCACAGAAACTTGTTCGAGATTAAAACCCCGATCGCGCAATTGATAAAGAGCCTGTTCTACTTGTCTTCGGGTTTTAAAGACTCCTATTCCTCGTTTGTAATCTCTAGCCAATCGTGTTGCCATCTTTTTTACGCTCTTATTTTCTCAATTTGAATAACCCTTTCTTGAATATTTAGAAAGGTTAAGAAAATTTGTATCTTTGTTTTCTTAAGTATCTGAAATTGCCTCTATCTTTATCATCCATCCCCCGACATAGCTTTTGAATCTCCCGGTGGGGGGATTGATTATACTCGCTATTTTCCTAAGATAGTGAGTGTAGTTGAAACAAAAACAATTAATTATGGCTTTAGTACGAATAAAAGATTACTATCCCAACTACGTGGATGAGTTGTTTAAAGGAAACGACTTTAAAGGTTATACGGTTTATGCCGGAACCAGCAATGAAAAAGTTGGCTCAGTTGATGATGCTTTAGTCGATGAAGCTGGTCGAATTCGTTATTTTGTAATTGACACCGGTTTCTGGATCTTTGGTAAGAAGGTATTATTACCGGTAGGTCGTTCTCGGATTGATTTTAACGAACATAAGCTTTATGCTTTAGGTTTAACCAGCAAAGAACAGGCTGAGGCTTTACCGAAGTATGATAGCGATATGAACGTAGATTATGACTACGAAGAACGGGTTCGCCAAAGTTATCGCACCCGTCAGCCTCAAGCGGGTTATAGTCGCAATGACTATCGTTATGACCACGATCGCGAATTATACGATCTCAACGAACGCGATCACGGTACGCTCAAGCTCTATGAAGAACGTTTAGTTACTGATAAAGAGCGTCATAAAGCAGGCGAAGTTGTTGTTGGTAAAACCGTAGAAACAGAAAGAGCAAGAGCTTCTGTTCCGGTTGAAAAAGAGCGAGTTATTGTTGAACGGACGACTCCTGACAATGCAGGACGACCTGTAAAACCGGGTACTGCGGACTTTAAAGAAGGTGAAGTCGCACGGATGGAAGTTTACGAAGAAAGCGCAGATTTCCATAAGGAAGCTTACGTCCGCGAAGAAGTGAATGTTCGCAAAGAAGTTGATCGCGATACCGTCACCGCAGAAGAAACTTTACGTCGTGAAGAACTGCGGGTTGATAAAGACGGAGAACCCATTATTCGACGATAAAACTGGGTTGAATAAAAACCGTGAAAGTTAGGTTGAGTTTGGGTCTTAGGTGGTTTTTCGGGTCTTAGGTTCTTCCTAACACCAACCACCTAACACCTCTATTCAATTTTAGTTTGAGAACCCCTAGAATTTTTAAATTTTTAGCTTATAAACGTAGCATCCAACCAGAAGATGAAAACTCAAGATAGTTATCCTAGTGTTTCTCCTCATCAAAATTTATCAAATCCCCAGGAGCTTCAGACTTATTCGGTGGTTGATGAGCGAGGGGAGTCAATTGGTCAAGTTGAACGAATTTATAAAAATGAATCTGACCAAATTCAGATTCTTTTTTCTCTCCCCGGACAATCGCGACCTTTGTTTAGAGTTCATCAAAAATCCATCGTAAAAGTTGATTTGGCAAATAATAAATTCGTTATCAATCTCACGGAAAAAATGCGAGAAAAACTTGATGAACATTCCGCTTATTTTAGTCAAAGTATTTCCGACGAAAATCGGATAAAATCCGTCGAACAGTCGGAAGATGAGATAGAGGAGACAACAGAGTTTGGAGACGAATCATTTCCTCAAACCGTAGATAGTGAAACGGTTCGCCTGCTGGCTGAACGATTGGAAGTCAAGCATGATCGCAAAAAAATCGGTGAAGTTATCGTTCGTAAACAAGTTGAAACCGAAATCGTTGAAGTTCCAATTCGACGGGAAAAATTAATTATAGAACAAGTCGGCTCGACCGATAAACCTTTAGCCGAAGTTGATTTATCTCGGGGAAAAATCCAGGGAATTGAACTAGAACAACTCAAAACTAAGCCGCATCAAGTCACCGTGAAAGGTGAGTTTTTGTCTTTAAAAGCCGCCGCCGATTTATTACAAATCATTGCGATGGAAGATGCTCACGGATGCGCGAAAGTTCGAGTTGAATTGGTTCTCGACGATCCGCAATATCAACAACAATATCAAGATTTATTCGACCGCTGTATTAATAAGTCGTAGTTCGTTAATATTTTCATCAATTCTCAGTGTTGAGGTCATCAGTCATGTGGATAGAAAGATTAGCTCGTTTTGGATATGCAACCAAAGGAGCAGTTTATGGATTAATTGGTTTATTAGCATTAATGGCTGCGTTTAGTTCGGGAGGAAAAACAACCGGTACAAGAGGTGCTTTGCGGACAATTGCCGCCCAACCTTTAGGACAAATATTATTAGCTTTAATTGCCGTTGGTTTAGTTGGATATGCCATCTGGCGAATTGTAGAAGCCATCCAAGATCCCGATCGCAAAGGTTCAGATTTTAAAGGAATTGTCACCCGAATCGGTTATATTATTAGCGGTTTAATCTATGCGAGTTTAGCCTTTAATGCGGCTTTATTAGCCATCGGAGCGGGCGGAGGAGGAGGAGGAGATAGCAAACAAACTTGGACGGCTCGTTTACTTTCTCAACCCTTTGGTCAGTGGTTAGTCGGGACGATTGGTGCAATTCTTATCGGAATTGGTTTGTATCGAATTTATAAAGCCTATCGGATCAAGTTTCGCAAAAAATTAAACTTAAGAGAACTTGATTATAAACAAGAAAAATGGGTGGTTAATGTCTGTCGCTTTGGAATTACGGCGAGAGGCGTTATTTTTATGATGTTGGGTTTCTTTTTAATTCAAGCCGCCCGACAATTTGATCCCAGTGAAGTACAGGGACTCGATGGCGCGTTACAAACCTTAGCACGCCAGCCCTATGGTAAGTTTTTACTGGCAATAGCGGCTTTTGGTTTGGTGGCTTATGCCGTTTATATGTTTGTACAAGCTCGTTACCGACAAATTCAAACCTATTAACCCCCAAAATCGAGTAAGATGACAACATCAAAGACAACTGTAATTTGATTAATTAATCTAATGCCACAAGGTTTTTTATTGAGTCGGGTGTTACTGCGGTTTGAGGATAATTCCGATGATTTAGTCGGCGAACTCTCAGCCGCAGCCATGACCCCAGATGGTAGTCTGTGGGTGGGTTCTGATGAGTTGTTGGGAGTCGAGAGACTGTCCCAAATTGAACCGTTTGTTTTTGGCAATCACCAGCATTTTTCTCTGTTGGATTATATGGAACTCCCCAATACGGAGGATGAAATTGATATCGAGAGTTTGGATTATTCTAACGGTTATTTGTGGGTGATGGGTTCTCACAGCACAAAGCGGAAAAAACCCAAGCGAAAAGATCCTGAAAAAGATGTGGAGCGATTATCGAGGGTGGAGTCGGAGGCGAATCGTTATTTATTGGCTCGTATTCCGGTTATTGATGGTAATTTAGTTAAGTCTTGTTCTTTGAAAGATGATCCAAAAAAAGAACGGAGTGCAGCCCGTTTAGAAATCACCGACAATACTAATATTTTAGTGGAAAGTCTCAAAAACGATCCTCATCTTGGCACTATTGTTTCTAGCGGTTTACCGTCTAAGGATAACGGACTGGATATTGAGGGTTTGGCGATTCATGGCGATCGCATTTTCTTAGGCTTAAGAGGGCCGGTTTTGCGGGGTTTGGCGGTAATTTTGGAGATCGATGTTGAAGAAAAAGAACCCGGTGTTTTAGCCCTAAAACCCATAGAAAAGGACGGTCAACTTTATCGCAAACATTTTATTGAGTTAGATGGATTGGGAATTCGAGAACTTTTTTTACATAATGGGGATTTAATTATTCTCGGAGGCCCTACAATGGATCTAAATGGGGCGATGCGAGTCTTTCGCTTGAAAAAGATTGCCGAGCGAACCGAGGAAATGATTTATTGGCAGGATGGTAAACATTTAGAAGTGATGTTTGATTTGCCGATTAAAGTTGGGGCGGATAACGCCGAAGGAATTGCTCATTTTCCCTGTTTGGGCGAATCGGATTCGGTGTTAATTGTTTATGATTCTCCCGCTCCCGAAAGAAGGCTTAAACCGAATGAATTATTGGCTGATGTTTATCGGCTGAAGTCTTAATTCATCCGTCTTTAGGGATTGAATTTCTCTGATTAACCCGGCCGAACAATCGTAACCGCATGAGAATCTAGGCTTAAATATTTTTGAGCTAATTCTTGGATATCGGAGGTGTCAAACGATTGAATTTCTGTCGGGTATATGACTGAAAATTCCGGTTGAGATACGGTAAAATAGTAACCGTATAAGCCCGCGAGTTGAGCCGGAGTTTCCGTAGAAAAAGCGTAATCATTGCACAGTAAACGTTGACTTCGTTTGAGTTCGAGTTCCGAAATCGGTTCGCTGTGCAGTTGAGAAATACAATCGAGTATTACCTGTTCAACGCTTTCAATTTTTTCGGGATCTAATAAGGCGTTAATTGTCAGTATGCTCGATTCTTGTTGCAAAGAAAAGCTACTGCTTAGATGATGAACCCATTGGAGTTCCTCCCGCAACACCCGCACCAAACGGGAGCTTCTCCCTTCGGCCAAGATCACCGAGAGCAAATCCAAACCGTAGCCCTCCCGCAATTGTTTGACATTGGGGCCTAGCCATGCTATACTCATTCTGGCTAGTTCGGCGTTGGGAAGTTGTAGTTCTTGACGGCGAATTTCTCGAAGTTTCGGTTCTGGAGTTAAACCGATACAGGGACAACGCTCGGGAGTGGGAAATCGATTAAACGCTTCTTCAATCGTTTTCAAGGCGCGATCTTGTTTAACTCCACCGACGATCGCCACGACCATGTTTTCCGGTTGGTAGTGGGAGCGATGAAAACAGCGCATTTCTTCTGGCGTTCGCTGCATTAATTTTTCAGGAGTTCCCAAAACCGAACGTCCGTAGGGATGATGAGTGTAAACCGTTTCCATCAAGGACTGAAACTCAATCCAATCGACATCATCTTCAGCCTGACGAATTTCTTCTAAAACCACATCCCGCTCTCGGATAAACTCATCATCAGGAATTGTGGCGTTTAGGAGTAATTCGGCTAAAGTCGGTAAAGTTTCTTCGAGGTATTGAGAAGCCGTTGTAATGTAGAAATGAGCGTAGTCGTGACTTGTAGCGGCGTTGGCGACTCCACCCCGACTTTCAATCACCTGATCGAAGATTCCCGGAGCAATTTGATCGGTTCCCTTGAAAATCATATGTTCTAGGAAGTGAGCCATACCAGACCAGGGTTCAGGCTCTTTTCTGGCTCCCGCTCCCGTCCAAACATCAACCACAACCACAGGAGTTGCAGAAATCTCCTGATGAATCACCGTTAATCCATTGTCGAGTCGAAAAATCGTAGCAGGAAACTCTAAAGCGCTTTGCTGTTGAAACAATTTGATTGAAGTTAAACTTAACTTAATTTTTTGCTAATCCTTTGATAATATCGCCTTTGAGTGCCGTGATTTGAGTATTTTGATACAATTTTCTCAAAACTGTTAGAAATCTTCACAAAAAAAATCATCCCAGGAGTCTGTCAAGATCGATGAGATCAGCCTTGAATGTCCTGGGAATGACTCAATACACAAAACTTAACGACTTCTAATTAAACAATCAGATTGGGATCGGGAGTCGGAACAATAGGAGCCGGAGTCGCGTTCGCCAGAGGATCGAAACCTCGGACGCGGATGGGGTCTGGGTTGATACCACCGCCCGGTTGAGCAAATTGGTTCTCGGGCGGGAACGGTTCGAGATTGGAAAGTCCGAGCGTCCCTTGAGCGGCCTCGCCAAAATCGAGGGTATAGGCGGGAATTGGAGTTGTTACGTTCTCCAGATCGTCGGTTGGTTCCACTCGCAGGATATAAGACTCTTCTAGGGAAGCCAAACCCGTTACCGGATCGATCGGCAGGGTCGGGGGTAAATTCCGAAAGATAAAGTTTCCGTTGAAGTCGGTTGTCGTGCTGGGTTCCTCGTCTCCAAGTTGACCATCTTCATCGAGGTCGAGGTAGACCGTTGCACCCTCAACGACCTCGTCGGTCAAACCCGTGAGCGGATCGACATCTAACAGGGAGTTGGCGTTCAAGTCGTTGAAGACCACACCGGAAATACTGTTGGGTACGGGTGTAATTCCTGCCGCATTGAAGACCAGTGTAGAGTTGACTTGGCGAGCCTCATCCGGAGGAATGGTAGCCCCAATTTCACCCGGAACCAAGCCCACAGGAGGAACTGGAGAGGTAAATACATAAGCCGACGAAGGTAAATTGTTACCAAAATCTAGGATAAATCCCCGAGCAAACCGTTCGGGTTCTTCTCTTTCAATGAACTGAGCGAAGGGGTTTTGCGGATCGTCGGCTCCTGGAATAGAAGTATCTAGATTGGAAAAGATGTAGAATCCATCGTCGTCAGTGGTTACGCTGCTAACATTCCCATCTCCATCGAGAATATCAATGTCAATTCCCGCCTGTCCGGGTTCAAAGGGCTGCGGCTGACCATCACCGTTGAGGTCGCGGATCACACGACCGTAGACGCTATCCGGATCGATAACGGGGATGTCCACTTCATTGACGGTTGCCGCAGCTACCGGAGCAACAATCGGGTTATCTCCCAGCACCTCAAACCCGCCGGGAAGTTCGGTTCTCAGCAGATAAGAACCGGGTAGCAAGTCTCCAAAGAAATAGAAACCCGCTTCGTTCGGTTCCGAAAAAGGTTCGCTGAGTTCGCGGAAACCGCTGTTATTGAGGTCAATGTAGACAATTGCACCGGGAAAGCCATCGGCTAGCGTGGGTTCACCGAGTTCCCCAAATGGCTCGTAGATTTGATTTCTGTTGTTGTCAACGTAAACCGCACCGCGAATCACTCCAGTTGTGGCAACGGGGGTAGGGGGTGGGGTGGGATTAACGTTGAGAATATTGACATCAATCCGCTCGTTGGGATCGCCTGTTGTTGCCAAAGATAAAGGTACACCGACGGGTTCATTGAAACCGGCGGGAGTAACCTGATCTAGGGTAAAGGTTCCTTGCGGTAAATTCGTAAAGGTATATTCACCCAGATCATCCGTTAACGTGGTTAGTTCACCACCCTCGGGTATGCCATCCCCATCAGTATCAGTACCCGGATCGGGTACACCATTTCCATTTTGATCTAGAAATACCGTAACGTTGCGAAGACCTTCGCCGAGATCAAAAACACCATCGCCGTTAATATCCTGAAATACTGATCCTCGAATAGTACTCACAATTTAACTCCTCCACCAAAGTATTGTACGAAGACGAGTCCCGCAGGACTGTATAAAGTTGCAACCTAAATGGTATCGTACATATGCGTTCTCAAAAATCTAGAGTGAACTGCATTCAACCCAGACCAGAACGCGATCGCGATCGTAGGCAACTATACCAGACTTTTCGGAAATCTGGCAATGCGTTCGGATCGCCTATTGTCCTATAATGGATCACCTTTGCCGATTCCCCCAACCAAGAATTGTCATTGAGTGGCAATTACCCATTAAATTTTAATCAGCACTCCCCCCAAATGACAGGAGTGCTGTGTGGTCTCAAGATGAAATTAATCTAACCCAACAATTGTTAATAGGCATCTTGCAACTCGTGGAAATCAGGAGAGATGTAATCTTTCCGCAACGGCCAGCCAACCCAATCTTCGGGCATTAAAATCCGCTTCAGATTCGGATGGCCTTCGTAGACGATACCGTACATATCATAAGACTCCCGTTCTTGGAAGTCGGCCGCTTTCCAAATCCAGTACACAGACGGAACTCTAGGATCATCGCGGGGAACAAATACCTTGACGCACACTTCTTCGGGTTGTTCCACATTATCGTCAACTTTTACCAAATGATATACGCTGACGAGATCTTCGCCCGGGCCGAGGTCGTAGGCACACTGACACCGCAAATAGTTAAATCCGTTGGCGTAGAGTGCCGTAGACAGGGGAATCAGGAAATCCCGACTCACCTTAACGATCTCCACTCCCGAGTGATCCGGGCCTAAGGATTCGTGTTCAAAGCCATTTTGACTGAGCCACTGGGACACCGGGCCTGCTTCAACAATTGCTGTTTCTTCAGTCTCAGCCACGTTGTTGTTCCTCCTTGGTTTGTTCTGCTAACAGTGCCGGCGCTACGGGCATTCCCATCGCTTCGGTGAGTTGTTTCGGCGGGGTTTGACGGGTTTGAGACTGTAAATATTGACCCGTTAAAATCGGTTCAACCGCCTTCATTTGATGGGAACGAGTGTAATAACGGTGAGTTTGTTGTAAGTTTCCTCGTTCCTGAAATGAATCATTGGAAATTTTCTTCCGCAGTTTGATGATCGCATCAATGATCGCTTCGGGACGGGGAGGACAGCCGGGAATATACACATCCACCGGAATCAGTTTATCTACCCCTCTAACTGCGGTGGTCGAGTCCATACTAAACATCCCGCCCGTAATTGTACAAGCTCCCATCGCAATCACATACTTGGGTTCGGGCATTTGTTCGTACAACCGCACCAATACCGGTGCATATTTCATCGTGATTGTACCGGCCGTAATCAGTAAATCGGCTTGACGGGGACTTGAACGGGGTACCAAACCGAAGCGATCAAAGTCAAACCGAGAACCAATTAAGGCCGCAAATTCAATAAAGCAGCAAGCCGTACCGTAAAGCAACGGCCACAAACTCGACAGTCTCGCCCAGTTATACAGATCATCAACAGTGGTTAAGACCACGTTCTCCGACAGTTCTTGAGTAACTTGGGGTCGTTCTATGGGATTAATAATTTTTTCCGGGTTCGGGGAAATACTTTGGCTCGTCATAATTTCTGTGTGATTCTAACAACTTAAGACCATTCCAGGGCGCCTTTACGCCAAGCGTAAACTAACGCAACTACTAGAATGGTAATAAAAATCAAGGCTTCGATAAACGCTAACAATCCCAGCTTGTGAAAAGCCACAGCCCAGGGGTAGAGAAACACGGTTTCTACGTCAAAAATGACAAACACCAGGGCAAACATATAGTAGCGAATATTGAACTGAATCCAAGCTCCGCCAATCGGTTCACAACCCGACTCGTAGGTGGTGCGTCGGACGCCACGTCGGCTTTGAGGACGTAATAGCTTCGATGCACCCAAAGCGAGAATCGGGACTAGGCTACAGATAATCAGGAAGCCTAGAAAGTATTCATAACCACTGAGAATAAACACGATGACTGATTCAGTGCGATTGTACTATCAATTGTCTTTTACATTATATAGTTGCCTTGGGTAATCTTTTCAGTGACTGGTGACTGTCCCCCTTCCCCCTTCCCCCTTCCCCTTTCCCCTTCCCCTTTCCCTATTCACTTTGGTGAGATTCTGTAATATTATGTAATAGACATTTTAAGAATTAAGCCCTTCTCCAGGTTAAGCTATGAGCGAGCAAGCGACTGAAGTTCAACCGCTAGATCAGTACGAATGTAGAGCCTGTGGCTACGTCTACGAACCCAACAAAGGAAGTTCAATGGGAAAAGTTTCCGTCCCTGCCGGAACAGCCTTTGAAGAACTTCCCTCCGGCTGGCGTTGTCCAGTCTGCGGGGCGCCGAGAAATCAGTTTTCTAACATTGGATCGAAAGAAGGCCCTTCCGGGTTTAAAGAAAATTTGAACTATGGCTTGGGTGTCAATACACTCTCCTCTCAACAAAAAAACCTACTCATTTTTGGTGGACTTGCCTTAGGCTTTCTGTTTTTTATGAGCTTATATGCTTTGAAATAAAAGCAATTTGAACCGTTCTAAACCCCATGAATTTAATGAAATTTTTGCGAAAAATTCTAGTTGTATTTGCTGTTATTCTCCTGTGTACCAGTTGTAAATTTCTTCCCGCCCTCACTTACAACCCTTGGGAAGTTGTTCCCACCGCTACCGACGCCAATTTATTTGATGTCGCTTTTTCAGAAAATGACCCCAATCACGGATGGGTTGTGGGTAGTAATGCCACCCTATTAGAAACAACCGATGGCGGTAACAGTTGGGAAACAAAAGCCCTCGACTTGGGCGAAGAAAAGGCGCGGTTAGCTTCGGTGAGTTTCTCCGGTTCCGAAGGATGGGTCGTCGGTGAACCTTCGGTTTTATTACACACCACCGATGACGGAAACTCTTGGACTCGCATTCAACTCAGTTCTAAACTTCCCGGAGCGCCTTATAATATTGTGGCATTGGGTCCGCAATCAGCCGAAATGACAACCGATGTCGGCGCCATTTACAAAACAGAAGATGGCGGTCAAAACTGGAAAGCCTTAGTTGAAGAAGCCGTCGGAGTCGTTCGTAATGTCGCCCGTTCCTCTGATGGTCAATATATGACCGTATCGGCGAAAGGAAACTTTTATTCGATGTGGACACCGGGATCAAAAGCTTGGGAACCCCACAACCGTTATAGCTCTAAACGCCTAGAAAACATGGGCTTTGGTCAAGACGGGCGTTTGTGGATGATCGCCCGAGGCGGTGAACTGCGCTTTGGCGACCCCGAAAACCCCGAAGAATGGAGCGAAGCCATTCAACCCGAATATGCGACCAGTTGGGGATTATTAGATTTAGCCTATCGTACCCCCGAAGAAATTTGGGTCAGTGGCGGGAGTGGAAACTTGGTGTGTAGTTTTGATGGCGGAGAAACTTGGCTCAAAGATAAACAAGTTGAAGATATTCCCGCTAACTTTAACCGCATTAAGTTTATGAACCCCGAGAAAGGTTTTATCCTCGGTCAAAGGGGAACGCTACTGAGATATACAGGTGAGCCTTCTCAAACGGCCGCTTGAACTCTAAACTGATTTAGACCCGATCGTTTGTTCAATTGGCTTGTTACGAATCCACAAATTTCGTATCATAATACAGGGAGAGGCGTTTACCACTCTTAAACGCTCTCAGACTCGAAACGTCTAAATTTGAAGTCGGGAAAATGTTGGATTCCCCTGCTTCAAGAATCGGGATAAAAATAGAACCGGCCTCTGTTAAAAAGCAGGGGAGATTGGCTTTTCAAACCCCATTGACAAAACGTAGTATAATTTCAAGTCACAGAGCCAAATTTGTAAACCGTTGTAATCAGGAGAATTGCACATGGCAGGCGATACCGGAGAGCGTCCCTTTGGGGATATTATTACCAGTGTTCGGTACTGGGTAATTCATAGCATCACCATTCCGGCTTTGTTTATTGCAGGTTGGTTATTTGTCAGCACGGGTTTGGCTTACGATGCTTTTGGCACCCCCCGTCCTGATGAGTATTTCCCCAGTCAAGAACGTCAAGAAATTCCGATTATTTCTGATCGCTTTAGCGGCAAACAACAAATCGACGAATACACCAGGAAGTAGTATAAATTAGGAGTTTTATAACATGACCAGCAGTTCCAATCGCAATGAACCGATAAGCTATCCGATTTTTACGGTTCGTTGGCTCGCCGTTCACACCCTGGCCGTTCCCACCGTATTTTTCTTAGGCGCGATCGCCGCCATGCAGTTTATTCAACGCTAGGAGGTTTTAATGGATCGCAATACCAACCCGAATCGTCAGCCCGTCGAGTTAAACCGGACTTCTCTTTATCTGGGTTTACTCTTGATTTTTGTACTGGGTATTTTATTCTCCAGTTACTTCTTTAACTAACGAGAATATCATTCTCAATTTAGCTCGCCATTGAGTCGGTAATGTTTTGAAATAAGAGGTAAAAAACCGTGTCTGGACAAGCCCGAATTCCCTTGTGGTTAGTCGCAACCGTTGCAGGAACAGGTGTATTAGTAGTTGTTGGTCTGTTCTTCTACGGTTCTTATGTGGGTGTTGGTTCTGCCATGTAAGACAGAAGCCATGAGGCTAATCCAATATAGAACTTTTGTTTAACAACAGTTCAGATCAAAAAAAATCCCGCTTCACAACGAGCGGGATTTTTAGTATTATTATCAATCAGTCTTAACCCGGTTCAGGTAACGGTGCTGCATCTCGTTCTGCGATCGCCCGACGTAAAGCATAGCGGGGATTAAGATTTTCACCGGCCCAACCCGTAAACGTCCAGACCACCGCCCGACTCACATCTCGCGCAATGCGAACCCCCGACTCAGAAGGATAACCTTCAGTCGGAATGGAAACTGGAGTAAAAACAATCCCTTGACTCCCCAAAACAACAGAAGCGATCGCCTTCGCCCGAGACATATGAAAATCTGAAGTGATCAAATAAACATGAGAAATATCCCGTTTTTTCAAATCCTCAACCAAAGTTGAAAAGTTCGTCACCGTGTCAACGGCGCGATAGTCGAGATGAACTCGCTCCAAGTCAACCCCTGCTTTTTGAAAAACCTCGGTGGCGCTGCGCCGATCCACACCCGATGACACCCAAACTTCTAAATGATCGTGTTGTTTGGCAAACTCTGCGGTAAATTCTTCTCGATTTGGACTTCCACCCAACATCAGAATCCCTTGAGGTTCGGGGGCGGTATGAAGTGCTAAAGTGGATCGAACTGAAATCACATTTGCTAAAGTTGTTAAGGCAACACCGACTGATAAGGCAGACGTTACGCCTAAAGTGGGTAGATTAATAGATCGAAAGAGTTGTTTAATATTCATATGACTCTTTTTAACCGACTTGCTCCCGTCAAAACAGCCTCTAAGTATTCTTAGAAATCGAGATGCACAAATTTCGCTAAACTCTGTTTAAATACACTCCCACCCTGCTGCTGTAATCCCTTGAGAATCTATCAAATCCCTGTTTCTAAGATAAAATTAAAACCTGAGCAGTGACTTCCCCAATTGAGAGGAAAAATGCTCACCCGATACGAGCGAAATCACACTGCTTTCATCTATCTATTGAAACAAATGCCAACTCGAGTTAATCATTTGTGGCGTCGATTCTCAATCATTGCAGTTTGTGCAACTGTTAACACATTCGTCTGTTTAAAATGGGCAAACGCCACAGGTTCTCCTGACACAACCTCGACATCGGATCGCTGTTCGTTAACCCCAAGACGAGAACGTGATCTCCTCTCCACCGAAAAAAAAATTGCCACAGACACCAGTTTAGCGCAACAACTGGCAAATACCTACCTAAAACGCGAACAGGTTCCCGCCCTCAGTGGCGAGATGACCTTACCACAGGGGATTCTCCTGCAAAAACAATTTGTGGAAATCCTCACTTCCCATTTAGGCCCAGTCGTCGGTTACAAAGCCGGACTGACAAACCCCGTCGCCCAACAGCGTTTAAACGTATCCCATCCCGTCCGGGGCGTTCTCCTCAAACAGATGTTACTCGATAACGGCGCCGTTGTCTCCCCAAATTTTGGGGCCAGACCTCAGTTTGAAGCCGATTTAATGGTTCGAGTCGGCGATGATAGCATTAACCAAGCCACCACTCCTCAAGAAGCGCTTGCCGGTTTAGATGCGGTGATTCCGTTTATCGAACTGCCCGATTTAGTCTATCAAAGCGATGTTAAACTCAACGCAGGCGCTCTAGTTGCGATCAATGTTGGGGCGCGTTTGGGCGTCTTGGGTCAACCTATCCCTTTGGAAGCGACACCCGAATGGGAACAACGCTTAGGAAATATTCAAGTCATCATGTTCGATGACAACGGAAAAGAACTCGCCCGGGGCGAAAGTTCAGCTTTACTCGGACATCCTTTAAAAGCCGTATTGTGGCTACGAGACGACCTCAAAGCCGCCGGGATACGCCTTAAGCCCGGAGATTTGCTCTCTCTCGGCACGATTACCCCCTTAATGCCCGTTCAAGCAAAAACTACCATTCGCGCCCGTTATATCGGCTTAGAACCCCAACCCGTAGAAGTTTCGGTTCGTTTTTCAGAGGGAATGGGGGAAAGGCAATAGGCAAGAGGCAATAGGGGGAAGGGGAAAGGGGAAAGGGGAAAGGGGAAAGAGTTTTTTCGATGGCTTCTTTCCTCCTGAACACAGGAACTTCTGACTTTTGACCTCACGACTTCTGAGACAACCCCAGTCGTCTTTAGGTCGGTATAATCAAAAACAAGTTGAAATTGATCGCATATCGAGTCACCAACTGAGTCAGTCAGCAGTTATAAATTGATGAAAGTAGCAATTACCGGAGCAACAGGATTTGTCGGGACTCGCTTGGTCGAGCGACTTCACGCAGAAGGACATCAGGTGCTAGTGCTAACCCGCAACCCCGAACGGGGTCGGCGAATTTTTCCCAATTCAGCCTATCCGAATTTAGAAATTGTCGGCTATACTCCTACAGAATCCGGATCTTGGCAACAAGCGATCGCCGGGTGTCAGGGCGTGGTTAACTTGGCGGGTGCTTCTATTGCGGAGGGACGCTGGACCCCCCAACGCAAACAAGAAATTATCAACAGTCGCGCCCAAGGGACCGAAAAACTGGTTGAAGCCATTCTACAAGCCGATCCCAAACCCTCAGTGTTAGTCAATTCTTCGGCAATTGGCTATTACGGCACCAGCGAAACCGCCACTTTTGACGAAACCAGTCCGCCAGGAGATGATTTTCTCGCCCAAGTGTGTAAAGCTTGGGAATCGGCCGCCGAAAAGGTAAAAACAGCACCTACCCGCCTGGTAATCGTCCGCACCGGAATAGTATTGGGAATGGGAGGCGCCCTGGCGAAAATGCTGACCCCGTTTAAACTCTTTGCCGGTGGGCCTTTGGGTTCGGGAAAACAGTGGTTTTCTTGGATTCATCGGGATGATTTGGTGAATTTAATGATTTTTGCGCTGACTCACCCGGAAGTCGAAGGGGTGGTCAACGGTACCGCTCCCAACCCGGTTCGGATGGAACAATTGTGTAATACACTCGGAGAAGTTCTCCACCGTCCCTCCTGGCTACCGGTTCCCGATTTTGCGTTAGAAACCCTGTTGGGAGATTCGGCGAAGTTGGTTCTCGAAGGTCAGCAAGTCATCCCCAAACGGACGGTATCCTACAATTTTAATTACCAATATCCCACCGTTAAACCCGCTTTAGAAAATATTGTCCGATAGTAGTATTATGACTTCCTCTGACTCCCCCGACTCCTGGGATCTCAATCGCGCCCGTCGCAGTCTCCGACAGGCGATAACCCGCTATTCTCACAAACGACGCCAGCGACAAAACGCGCCGGAATTGCAGGCGACGCTGAAAACTCAGTTGGATGTTTTGGCGGCGAGTTTGGATAAACTGGATCGGGGTTTGGTGCGAATTGCGGTTTTCGGGTTGGTGAGTCGGGGAAAGTCGGCGGTGTTGAATGCGCTGTTGGGGGAACATATTCTGCAAACCGGCCCTTTAAACGGCGTGACCCAGTGGCCCCGTTCGGTGCGCTGGACGGTTCCTTCTCGCTACGATGACCAACGGGATAATATTCCGGTGGAGTTAATTGATACGCCGGGACTCGATGAGGTGGGGGGTCAGGTTCGGGGTGATATGGCGCGTGAGGTGACTCGTCAGGCGGATTTGATTTTGTTTGTGGTGTCAGGGGATTTGACTCGCACCGAGTATGAGGCGCTTTGTGAGTTGCGAAAGTGTCAAAAACCGTTGATTGTTGTTTTTAATAAGGTTGACCTGTACACCGACACCGAACAACAGGCGATTTACTCCAATTTACAACGGTTAACGGCCCCAGACGGGCTGGATTTTGATTTTGATGATTTAAACTGGGACGGGCCAAGCGAACCGTTGACAGTCGGAGAAGCGGCGAAAACGGACTCCTCTCTACTAGAAGTGGTGCGGGTTTCGGCTGAACCGGCTGCGGTTCAAGTTCGCTTGGAATGGCCCGACGGTCGGGTGAGTTTGGAATGGGAGACTCCTCCGCCTCAAATTGAGGAATTGAAAAGTGCTATTGTTAATATTTTGCATCAAGAAGGGCGATCGCTTTTGGCTTTAAATGCTTTGGTTCAGGCAAAAGAGGCGGAAAAGCGGATTGCTCATCAAACGATTAAGCTGCAAGCATCGGAAGCTGAGGCGTTAATTTGGCAGTTTACTAAGTATAAAGCGATCGCCGTTGCTATTAATCCGATTGCTGTTTTGGATGTTTTGGCGACGACTATCAGCGATTTAATTTTAATTCGTTCTCTGGCTCGTTTGTACGGTTTGCCGATTACAAATTATGAAGCGAGTCGGCTTTTACGAACAATTTTGTTGAGCGCCGGCGGGATGATTCTCGCGGAATGGGGAAGCGGTGCAATATTAGGATTGGGTAAAAGTGCTGCGGGGTTGGCGACGGATATTTCGACCTATGCGGGTGTGGCTTTGACTCAAGCTTCGATTTCGGCTTATGGAACTTATACTGTAGGTAAAGCTGCTCAGGTTTATCTCGAACAAGGTTGTACTTGGGGAGAGTCTGGGATTGATACGGTGATTCAAGAGATTATTAATCAAGTCGATCGCGATACAATTGTTTATCGATTGCGACAAGAATTAACCAATCATTAGAATTCTTCATGTTTTTAATAAAACAAAAGCCGATTATTGATTGGTAATCACTCGTTCTATAATATTAGCGCAAAGCGGGGAAATTCGCCAGGATTTGATATGATAGACTGGTAATCGCCCTCGAGAGTTGGGCAAATAAGCACAATCCCTCATTTGAGACGGTCTCCAGTCTTGAATCAAGATTGATTCTCCGGTCGTTGATGGGATGATCTTGAGCTAGCTTTTTTCTCAATTTCAGTTGATAACGAGCTTCACTTCCAAAACGGAAATCATCTCAACTCTAAAGGGTATTGAGGTCGTTTACAGATTCTGACTTTTTTAGATTGTATCATCAATTCTGCTTTAGTTGTTGATTTTACAATTCAATTTTACTCAACTGTGTTAGGCTTGATTTTTATTCAAGTTGAACGGAGTTAATTTCAGCAGTCGGTTTAGTTAATCAGGGTGGCATTTTTATCTTAATATCATTAATCTTTGAGCCAAATTTTGATCGAACAAAAGCTCAAATTTCATCCGTGAAAAATCAATTGACTTTCAATTTTGTGAATTTTTAACCAGAGTGATCAAACCATGATGAAGAATGTGCCGAACCCCGAAAAAAAATCCGACCCCGAAATTGAAAAGGGTCAATATCAAGATCAACGCGCTCCTAATATTTTACTTCATATTGACCAGGGCGTTGCCGTTGCTTTAGTCCGAAATTTGATTCTTTTGTTGTTTGATGCCACCTTTATTTCTTTGGGATGGTTGCTGGCGAAATGGGTGGTTATGAACTCGGAATATTTTCAAAGTGTTGACTCATTTGATCTGATTGGAACTGCAACAAATCAACCGGGTTTTTTACTTCCCATTTTGGCGATTACAATTGGTATTATTTCAGCCGCAGGCCTTTACAGTCGCCGGGATAGTCGCCGCCGTTTCTTGCGGTTAATTAGTTGTTTAACCTTGGCTCAATTTATCTTAATTGTCTTGGCTTTTCTCTACAGACCGGGCGTATTTATATCTCGCTCTCTTTTCTTGCTGGCTTGGCTTTTTACCCTCACTTTTGTCTTGATGGGTCGGTTTTTATTAGAGTTAGCCGTCATCACGGTTCGCAGCAAAGGAATATTAACCCGGAAGATATTTTTAATTGGAACTCCTCGGGATACATTGGCGGCAAAAATTGCGCTCAAATTAATTAGTAATCGCGAGTTTCAAGTCGTGGGTCAACTTGATTTATCGACCATTGAAGGACAACAACAATGGCCTAGTGTTCTCGAAGATATTCAGGGTAAAGGCATTGGAGAAGTGTTTGTTTGTTCTTGGCAATCCATCCCAAATCCCATGTCTTTTTATTGGAATTTAAAAACCGCAGGAATTAACCTACGAGTCTTACCTGTGGGTTTAGAACTTCCCTATCAATCCCCCCAAATTGAAATGATTGGTCGAATGCCAACTATTCAGTTTACTACACCTGCAATTATAGGAACTGATTTCTGGTTGAAGCGGGGATTTGATTTAACTTTTTCGATATTGCTGTTAATTTTTATTAGTCCGATTTTGCTGTTCATTGCAGTTTTAATTAAACTGGACTCGCCGGGGCCGATTTTCTACAAACAAACTCGTTTGGGTCTGCGAGGGCGGCATTTTAAGGTTTGGAAATTTAGAACAATGGTGATTAATGCCGACCAATTAATGAAAGAATTAGAAGCCAAAAACGAACTGAAAGGCGGTGTTTTGTTTAAAATGAAAGATGACCCCCGCATTACCAAAATTGGCAAGGTTTTGCGTAAATATAGTTTGGATGAATTGCCCCAATTAATTAATGTTCTGCGAGGTCAAATGAGTTTAGTCGGGCCGCGTCCTTTGCCTTTGCGAGATGTGGAAGGTTTCGCCCCTCATCACTTCGCCCGACAAAATGTTTTACCCGGAATTACCGGGTTGTGGCAGGTTTCAGGACGTTCGGATATTATTGATTTCGAGAATGCTTTTCGTCTGGATGTGATGTATATTAATAACTGGTCACTATTGCTGGATTTTCAGATTTTATGGAAAACCGTTCAAGTGGTTTTAAATCGCAAAGGGGCTTATTAATTAATCACGATTTTCTGTTTTGCTAAACACCCCCCAAGTCTCTCAAATCAAACTCATTCATTCACTCTGACCATTTTTTGACCGGAAGTACCCGAATCAATTGCAAAAATAGTAGAATCAAATAAAGCGGATTGAGGAGTACATATCGTTTCCAAAGCCGTTTGGGTTCCTGCCAAAGTCGAAACGCCCATTCTAAGCCGCCTCGTTGCATCCAAGCCGGGGCTTGAGGTATATTTCCGGCATGAAAATCAAACGCCGCCCCCACACACAGTATCGGACAATTTAACAACTCTCGATGTTCAAACGCCCAAGTTTCTTGACGGGGACACCCCAAACCGACAAATAAAATATCTGTTTCTGAGGTTTGAATTTGTTGGATAAAAGCCGCATCTTCTTCTATCGTTAACGGGCGATAGGGCGGGGAAATTGAACCACAAATTTTGAGAGTCGGAAATTTTTCTTTAAGATTAAACGCCAATTTTTCTAACACTTTGGGGCGGGAACCGTAAAGAAAAATCTTCGCCCCTTGTTGGGCGGCTTTTTCACAAACGTACAGGGTTAAATTGGGGCCGTAAACTCGGTCTTTGAGATTGGTTTTGTAAAGTAAATTCAACGCCCAACGCACGGGTTGACCGTCGGGACAAACTAAATCAAAGCGGTTTAAACGATAGCGATAAGCCTTGTCTAAAACCGCCGTCATAATGCCGTGAACGGGTTGGGCGGCGACAATATAGGATTGATGATTTTTAGCCGCATTCATCACATGATTGACTGCACTTTCGTAGTCAACTGCACTAACTTTAACCCCTAAAAGGTTATATTTTCCTAAATCTAACATTAGATTTCCCCGACGATAGCCCAGATCAATTAGGCTGTTTTAATTATACTTGATTGACCGGGATATTAGGGAAATTTTGTAGTTTTATAAAGTGAGAATTTGCCTCGGCTAAATGTTTTTTCAGTGTGGTGTCAGGAAGTGGCCCCTGTAGATGAGACCAGGGGAGAACATCATCGAGATGCCAATTCTCATAAACATAAAAATCAAGTTCGGGTAATTGTCCCCGCAACTGTTTAAACGCCCGTCGATAACTTCCCAAAGAATCCCCATAGTCTCTTACTAATTCTAGCAGATGAGAGATGCGGCGATCGCCCCGGGAAATCAAAGCTTGAATAACCGACCATTTATAGCTTTCCGGACGAAAATCTATCCCATTTTTACGAAGATTTTTTTCAAGAAATTTCAGTCTTTTTTCCGCTTCTGAGTTCACCCCAAACCATTGAAAGGGAGTGTGAGATTTCGGGACAAAGGTACTACAACCGAGGGTTAATTTTAAACCGGGGGCGGCTTTTTTGAGGTATTTCATCAAATTAAAAGTTTCTTCTAAATCTTCCGGTTCTTCGCCGGGAACTCCCACCATTCCATAGAGTTTTAAGGCTTTTAATCCTCCGGCTTTGGCGTTAATAGCGGCTTGAATGATTTCCTCATTCTCCAATTTCTTGTTAATAATCTTTCTAATTTTATCGCTCCCACTTTCTATCGCAATGGTCAGACTTTTTGTATCTCGTTTTGCCAAAGTTTCTGCAAGCTGAACCGTCACCGTATTAGTTCTCACCGAAGCAATACTTAACCGGACATCCTCATATTTCGGCTGACTCAAATAGTCTAATAACTCGTTAAATTCGGGATGCTGAGTCACAGAAGCCCCCAACAAACCAATCCGGTTCGTAACCGTTAAACCCTGTTCAATCGCCGGAATTAATGAGGCTTCTAAACTGGCAGTTCTAAACGGTAACGTGAGATAACTCGCCAAACAAAAGCGGCACATTTCCGGACAACTGCGAACCACTTCCACCATAAAAATATTTTCCCAGGCGGCTTTTTCGGTGACAACAGTAGAAGCAGATAAGGTATTTCCCCGATAGGTTTGTTTCTGAACTTTTGCGGGAATTTCTGCTGTTATCGGTTCAATAGCTGTTATTTTCCCATCTGGACTGTCATAACTGACCTGATACAAACTGGGAACATAAACGCCGGGAACTTGGGCGAGATGTTTTAATTTTGTTTCCCGGTTCGCCGTTCTAACTTGTTTGTAGGCGTCGATCAAATTGGGTAATAAATCTTCTCCATCTCCCAACAAAATAATATCAAAAAAATCGGCAAACGGTTCGGGATTGGCGGTTAAAACAGGCCCTCCGCCAAAGACTAAGGGATGAGAATCTTCTCGATTTATTGAACGAATAGGGAGATTGAGAAATTCCAACCGTTCTAAAATATTGATATAATCCAGTTCCCAAGAAACGGAAAATCCCAATAATTCGGGTTGGGCGGGTAAAGGTTCGGAAATATCAGTAAATAGCCGGCTGACTTGTACATCGGAACGCAAAGCCAAAGTTGCCCAAACAATTTGATATCCTAAACTGGTAATTCCGACTGTATATTCATTAGGAAATGCAAAAATAATCGGAATGGCGTTCACATCGGGCGACGCCGGAGTAAATAAAAGACGTTCGGAGTCGAAAACAGAAGTATTCACAAGTCGGGTGAAAATTAAATAAACATCAATAAACGGCAGATTGCCTTATAAAAAATTGGGATTCTGAAAATTACGATTTTCCAGAATAACAGTGCAAGCGTCTCGCTTAGTTGTTAATTTTCCTTTGAAAACAACAGTTTTCTACAAAATCCCAATCCCTGGCTGCGGAATTTTAAGAGTTCCAAAGATATACATTCTATCAATGGATAATTTACAATTGATAATTGATCATTAATTAATGAGGTTGAAGACCTCTCCTGATCAATGATTGAACCTATCTATATTTTAGCTTAAAAAAGAGAATTGTTGAAGCCAAACTCAAGGTGACAATATTGGCAGCTACAACCGGTAAATCTCCAATTAAAGCCCCATAAACAATCCACAAAAAAACACCCGTACAAAAAATCACAAACATTTCTAGAGAAACATCGCGAGTTGATTTTGTTTTCCAGGTTTTAATCACTTGCGGTAAAAAAGCAATTGTTGTTAAACTACCTGCAAGCAGTCCAATTGCTGTCGTAAAATCCATCCCAGTATGACCCCGAATTTCGCCTTTATCATTTTAGTTTACCGGAATCGGGAATTGGGGGGGTCGGGGAGGATGGGCAGAAAAGAAGTCAGAAGTCAGAAGTTAGAAGTCAGAAGTTCAGGAGTCAGTGACCACCTCAACAGTGACCAGTTCTACAGTGACCAGTTCTACAGTATCCAGTACCATGCTACTGATAACTGGTAACTGTAAACTGTAAACTGCCTATTGCCGGGCCGCAAGATTGCCGGGCCGCAAGATTGCCTGAAAAACGGGTTCGGTGGTGACGGGTTCGGTGGTGACTGTAAATTGCCTGTTCCCCGTTAACTGGACTAGAAACTTTAAGATAAATAGATATTGCCAACTGAAAACGGTGAACTCGAAAAAATGCCACTGAAGAAACTTAACTTGCTGGTTGCAACTGCAACTGTAATCTGCGTGGGTGCTTTAACGAGTCTGGTTTATCTCAAAACCGCTAGAGTACGAGCTTACACTATAGCCGAAAGTGCCAAGTTCGTACCCGATGAAGCAATGATGGCAACTTTTATCTCCCCGACTCCAGAAGCGATCGCCCACCTCAAGCAGTTTGGGACGCCAGAAGCGCGAACTTGGATCGCTCAAAATTTAACCGCTTTTAAACAAAAAAGTCTCGCGGATACGAGCCTAAATTTTGATCGCGATCTCCAGTCTTGGATGGGAGGTGTGATGGTTGCATTTTTACCGGATGAAGACCAACAACCCGACCAACAAGAATCAGAAGATTTTGATCTGTTGATGGTTATCGGGATCAAAAACCCGATCAAAGCTTGGCATTTTGCTCGCCAGTTTAACGCTCAACCCGATCTTCAACGTCAGCAACGCAATTACAAAGGAGTCGAAATTGTTGAGTATACAGAGTCAGAAGGCAGACGCTACAATGTTGCCGTCGTTGACAATCATGTGATCGTTGCTGCCGATCCGAGCGCCATTGAACGGGGAATTGATACGGCTCTGGGCGAGGAATCTTTAGCCAGTGTAACCGAAAGCAATCAGGTGTTTCTCAACAGTGTCGATGTCCCCCATCCAATTCTGACCCTTTACGTTGCAGAATATCCCACCTTTGTTAAACAAATCACCAGCGACGTTTCCGGTTCATCCCAGTTATCAATGCAGCTTTTATCGCGAATAAAGCCTGTAGAGTCTGTGGTTCTCGCAATTGGCGTCGATCGAGCCGGAATTCGTCTCAAAGCAACCACTAAACTCAATAATCGCGCTACCCGTCAATCTCAGCAACCTCAACTCGATCCCCTGGTGACTCGCTTTCCCACCGATACCATTGGATTAATTCACACCCAGGGAATTAAGCGCATTTGGTCGGAAATTCTCACCATCTCCGAAGACAATTCCGATCTCAGGCGTTTGGTTCGACAACTCCGACGGGGACTGAATGCCATTAACTTAGACGCGGATGAAGATGTGTTTGGCTGGATGGATGGTGAATTTGCACTGGGGTTGATCGCTTCCGATGAAGGAGTGCTGGCTCCTTTAGGCTTGGGAGGGGTGTTAATGCTCGAAACGAGCGATCGCGCCGCCGCCGAGAGAATGCTCGCTCAACTCGATACAGTCGTCTCTGAGAGCAATCCGCCGGTGAACGTCGAACAGCGGAAAATCGCCGGCGTTGAAGTCACCGAATGGAAAGATCCCCAACAGGGAACTTTATTTGGTCACGGTTGGCTACAATCGAATTTAGTGTTTATTGCCTTTGGTGGGCCTGTGGTCGAAGCGATCACCAGCGAACCTCAACTTCCGCTTCCGGCTAGCCCCCGCTATCAGAATGTTACCGAATTGTTACCCCAACCCAACCACAGTTATGTCTATCTAGACGTTGAGGAGTTGGTGACTTGGGCGACCGGTTATCTGATCGCGGCACCGGCGATCGCGGTTCAACCGAATGCTTTAGCTTTGGTTAATTCAGTTCAAGGTTTGGGGGTTAGTGCCACTCGCCTCGATTCACAAACTGCTAGAGTAGAAATGATTTTAACACTGAAGGCAAAAAGAAACTGAAAAGTGAGTGGTCAATGGGGGGAAATGGGTAAGATGTTATATAGTTTGGCAAAAAATATTAATTCAATGCCAGATCTGGGTGTATCCAAGTTGCCGATCTGAGTTCTTGCTCACCAACGTGTTTTTATTGAGTCGGGTTGGGGTTGAGCATCAACAGAGAGTCAAAGCCAAGTGTTGCATTTTAAGAGTGTCAAAGCCAGCTAGTTCGCGAGTGAGCTAGACTGTGATGATCCAGGCCGCACCAAGCCGACACGGTGAGGATGGGGGTAGAAGCTAAAAAGTCCCGAAGCTCAACTTTTGCCTTTTCCCGAACCCGTAGCGGTATATCTTTAACCATTGCCAAAGATTATGCGTATTTTAATCTACTCCTATAACTACCATCCGGAACCCATTGGCATCGCCCCTTTAATGAGCGAGTTAGCTGAAGGACTGGTCAAGCAAGGTCACGAAGTTCGAGTGGTCACGGGAATGCCCAACTATCCCCAACGCCGCATTTATGAGGAATATCGAGGGAAATTATATGTGACCGAGGAGAGAAATGGGGTAACGATTCAACGCAGTTATATCTTTGTGCGCGGTCCGGAACCGGGTGTATTGGATAGAATTTTACTGGATGGAAGTTTTATTTTTACCAGTTTATTTCAAGCGATTAATGGTTGGCGACCGGATGTTATTTTTGCCACCGAACCGCCTTTATTGGTCTGCGTTCCGGTGGCTCTTTATGCTTGGGTGAACCGCTGTCCGTTTGTGTTAAATATTCAAGATATTGTTTCGGAAGCGGCCGTCCGGGTTAACCTGCTCAAAAAAGGCGGGCCGTTGGTTGCGATCGCCGAAATGTTAGAAAAGTTTGCCTACTGGCGGGCCGATCAATTGAGCGTAATTGCGACGGGATTTATTGAAGCTTTAGAACGCCAAGGTGTTTCGTCGAAAAAGATCACTTATATTCCAAATTGGGTTGATACGAATTTTATTCGACCTCTACCCAAAGGGAATAATTACTTCCGAAAAAAATATCAACTCGAAGATAAGTTTGTTGTTTTGTATTCGGGAAATATTGCCCTAACTCAAGGTTTGGAAACGGTTATTCAAGCCGCAGCCCAATTAAAAGATATTCCCGAAATCGTTTTTGTGATTGTCGGAGAAACCAAAGCGTTAGGACATTTAGAAGAATTTTGTCAGACTTGGAACGCTAGCAATGTTCGCCTATTGCCTTTTGAACCCCGAGAAAAACTTCCCGAAATGCTCTCGGCTGCCGACTTGGGTCTGGTGGTTCAAAAAAGTCACGTAACGGTTTTTAATTTGCCCTCGAAAATTCCGGTTTTGTTGGCGAGCGGATGTGCAATTGTTGCTTCGGTTCCCGATACCGGAACTGCCAAAGAAGCCGTTCAAAAAAGCGGTGGAGGTGTGGTGGTAGCGCCCGAAGATGCTGAGGCGTTAGCGGAAGAAATTAAACATCTTTATCACCATCCCGAACAGGTAAAAAGTTTGGGCGAACAGGGCAGAAAATATGCGGAAGAATGCTTTTCGTTTGAGGAAGCGTTGAAACTGTATGAAGCCCTATTTTCGCAAGTGGTTCCGGCGGAAAAAGTTTCATTATTTAAACCGATGATCAAGCAAAATTCTGACTTGCATTAGTCACCGGATTGATCGAAAATAAAACAGGAGAATTGAACAGAATCTGTAAGCATGACATCAACAGAAGCTTGGCAAAATACCGCCGATTCTTTTATCGATCCTCAGCAACGAAACCAAGTGTTAAACTGGCTGAAGGATCGGGTTCCGTCCTCTCGAATTCAACATATTCTAGGGGTTGAAAAAATGGCCGATGATTTGGCAATTGATCATCAACTCGATCGCACTAAAGCTCAAATAGCCGGGTTGATGCACGATCTGGCTAAGTATTTTCATCCCCAGATTCTTTTGGAAACCGCGATCGCCGAAAAATTGCCCCTCGATGATATACTGAAAAATCATCCCCATTTACTCCACGCCGATATTAGCGCCGTCGTCGCCCGAGAAGAATTTGGAATAGAAGATCGAGAAGTTCTCAACGCGATCGCCAACCATACCTTAGGAAAACCGGAAATGAGTCCCCTCAGTTGTGTGGTGTTCCTCGCAGATACCCTAGAACCCGGTCGGGGGAACACCGACGAACTGGAAGCATTGAGAGCGCTGTGTTATCAAAATCTCTATCGGGCGGTTTGGAAAACCTGCGACTATACGTTAAATTATCTGATCAAAACCTCATCCGTGATTCATCCACGTGCAGTCCTGACTCGCAACTGGGCTTTACAACAGCATCAAAATAAAGTTCAACTCGGCCAAAAACGTTAACAGTTTGGGGGTTTGGGGGGCTAGAAGTCCCACGCCATAATCTTTGATTTGGCGTTGGGATACATAGACCGACCAAGCCAATTGAAGGGTTCGATGCCCTGATCATTGGCAATTCGACAAATTTTCTAACAAGATAGTTAAATGTGTTAGAATGTGAGTATGGAAAGTAAAACTTACACATACCGCATTCATCCAGATCTCGACCAAGAAGCAAAAATGCTCAATTGGCTTGAACAGTGTCGCCGTGTCTATAATTACGCACTGCGACAAAGAAAAGACTGGATAAATAGCCGTAAGTGTAGAGTTGATGCTTGTAGTCTCAGACAGGAATATATTATTTCTGCTGATGAACCATACCCCGACTACTACAAACAACAGAATGCACTGACAGAAGCTAAGAAAAACATACCTGAACTCAAAGCTGTTCACTCTCAAGTTCTCCAAGATGCTCTTAAGAGACTTGACCGAGCATTTAAGATGAGACAGGAAAGACAATTTGGGTTTCCGCGCTTCAAAAAAGTTGGTCGCTACCGTTGCTTTGTATTTCCTCAGTTCAAGGCTAGTCCCATAACGGGTTGGCAGATCAAACTTCCTAAGATTGGCAAGAGCAAGATTGTTTTGCACCGAGCTATCCCAGAAGGATTTGTTGTCAAACAGGTTCAGATAGTTTTGAAAGCTAGTGGATGGTATGCTCAACTAATTTTGCAGTCTGACATATCTATTCCCGAACCAATGCCTCATGGTGAACCATTGGGAATTGATTGGGGTATCTCCAGTTTTGTTGCTACATCTAGCGGTGAATTGATAGACAACCCTCGATTCTACATTCAATCTCAAAGCAAGCTTAAATGGCTGCAACGTAGACTGAACAAGAAACTCATAGGGAGTAAGTCTTATCAGGAGTTGGCAAAAAAGATATCTTTGCTGCATGAAAAGATTGGTAATCAGCGAAAAGATTTTCACTACAAAACCAGTCATCATCTTTGCCGTCAAGCTGGAATGATATTTGCCGAAGACTTGAATATTTTGGGTTTGAGTCGAGGGATGGTTGCCAAGCACGTTCTTGATAGTGCGCCTGGCCAATTTCTCAATATTTTGGATTGGGTTTGTCATAAGACTGGGACTTACCATCAAAAAGTTGATGCCAAGGGTAGCAGTCAACTTTGTCCCGAATGTGGGGCTGATGTGCCTAAAGATTTGAGCGTCAGAATACATAATTGCTCTTATTGTCATGTCGTCATGCCTCGCGATGTGGCTAGTGGAAAAATCATAGTAAATAGAGGTATTGCAGCCGTTGAAGGTCTAGCGGTCAAGCTGGGTGCAGAGGAAGAATCCTAGGATTCCCGATGAAGCACCAAGTTCTCAATGTGAGTTGAGAAGCCAACGCTGAAATCAAAGATTTCAGCGTTGGGAGTACGTCACGAAAATCCACTGCTACAATATAAAGAGAACAGTCAGATCCGAAAATTAGGCTATCTAGTTGCACAGAAGCTGAAAAACTTAATGCAAAATCACGCCAAAGCAGAATACTATGCTAACCCAACAGCCCCTGAGCTAGATCACGACGAAGAACGGACTCAAGAAACCGTCCGCTGGGTCGCTCAAGCGGCTGAAGACCGCAAAGCCGAAGACATAACGGTGCTGAAAGTCTCCGAAGTCTCCTACCTCGCCGACTACTTCGTGATCGCCACCGGGTTCTCTCATGTTCAAATTAGAGCCATCTATCAAGCGATCGCCAAGCAGGTGGAAGAGGAGATCCAACGAGTTCCCATCCGCATTGAAGGCCAGCGAGAAGGGGCATGGATATTAATAGATTATGGAGATGTAGTTGTCCATATCATGCTCCCCGAAGAGCGAGAGTTTTACAGTTTAGAAGCTTTTTGGGGTCACGCCGAACGAGTAGACTGGTCAACACTCTGATAAAATTGCCGCTTAATCCCAACTGAAACGGGGCGATGACATTGCTCGAACCCCACCCAGTAGAGACGTTATCCCAGAGCGTCTCTTTAATATTGTCAACATCTGACTCGAATTGGATAGATTCGTTATGATTAACTATGATTAATTTTAGATTTTAAAATCCTTGATTCATTCACAGTAGTTATGAGAGATGTTTCAGTTTCAGTTTGCCCGGTTCCCCCAGAACAACGTCCTGTTAATGAATATCAAGAATTGCAGGAGTCTTGGTTTTTTAGCTGGGTCACTCTAGAATGGCATCGCTATCTAAAAAAATTGGCTTGGGTGTGGGCCTGGAGTTGGTTAGTATGGGGGCCGGTGGCGGCGGCGAGTTTTCCCCCTCAAAAGGCAATAGTACCCTTTCTCGTCAGCGGGGGAGCCGGAGCCAGTCTGATGGTGTTGTTGGTTGTGATCCGACTCTATTTAGGATGGTTTTACGTGCGATCGCGTTTGACCAGTGCCAGTATTTGTTATGAAGAGTCAGGCTGGTATGATGGTCAAACCTGGGAAAAAACGCCGGAAATTCTAGCTCAAGATCGGTTAATACTATCCTATCAGGTCGAACCCCTGTTGAAGCGACTGCGGCGAACCTTGTATGGTTTAGGATTGTTACTGCTTGTAGATGGACTGGTTTGGATGTGTTTGTAATTGCACCGGGGCGATCGGCGAGCGTCTTGCAACATCTAAACTTTTGATCTCACTGTAAATTCTGGGTTTTTTCTTTTATTCAATTCCAAACTCACTCGATATGACAAGGGCAAAACGAACACAGGCGGCGGAACTCGAAGTAAGACTCTTACGGTCTGGCATTTGTGAGTCTATTCATCGCGTTCAAGCCACAGTTTGTGACAATCGCGGACGGGTGCTATCGGTCGCAGGCAGCGCAGAGATGGGAACCTTTGTGCGATCGGCTCTCAAACCGTTTCAAGCCTTAGCCACAACTACCACCGGTACACTCGAACGCTATGATTTAACCGATCTCGATCTGGCGATTATTTGCAGTTCTCATCAAGGCACCATCGGACAAGCCCGACGCGCCTTTAATATTCTTTGGCATAGTAATGTCGATCCGGCTTACCTTCAGTGTCCGACTCCTCCGGGAAAACGCAGCCCCCTACAGCACGGATGTTCGGGGAAACACGCCGGAATGTTGGCCGTCTGTCGTCAACGTCACTGGCCGTTAGAAACCTATTTACAGCCCAAGCATCCGGTACAACAATTGATTGTGGGTAAAGTGGCAGATATGCTCAAAATGCCACCGGATGAATTAATTGTTGCCAGAGATGACTGCGGGGCGCCAACTTATTATATGGAGTTGGGTCAAATTGCGACTCTGTTTGCTCAGTTGGCTTCTGGGGATAATCTCGATATGGAACGTATTGTCAGAGCGATGACTCATCACCCGGAAATGGTCGCAGGAGAAGGTCATTTGGATACTGAGTTGATGCGGATGACTCAGGGGGAATTGGTCAGCAAGTCCGGCGCCGAAGGGGTTCAGTGTATTGGTCGCATCGGTGAGGGGATGGGGTTAGCGATTAAAGTGATTGATGGTGCCAAACGGGCTAAGTATGCGGTTGCTATTCAGTTATTAAAGCAGATGGGTTGGATTACGCCCACTCAGTCTGAAAGTTTGTCCGAACAATTTCTGACTTTAGATGAGTATAGACGTTTAGAAGTGGTTGGAGAGTTGTCTTTGGTTTAGGGTTCATAAAAAAGTACAGTGACCGAATTGAATTTCTTTTCGTCACTGTCAAAACTATTACAATTAAATATTAAAATGCGGTTGTCTGGGATTGGTCTTGAAATTCTGCGGTTTGTTGGGGTTCAATTTAATCAACCGGATATCATATAAGTTAAAAGAAAGGATGCTTATCTTTGAACCATGACAACAAATCCGTCGGTTCGTTGGACTATTGCCGATCTCGAACTGTTTCCAGAGGATGGGAAACGCTATGAAATCATTGATGGAGAGCTATTTGTGACGAGAGCGCCCCATTGGGAACATCAAGAGGTTGCGGGAAATGTCTATGCTCAGTTAAAGGCTTGGTCGCGTCAAACGGGTTTGGGGAGAGCGGCGATCGCTCCGGGTATTATTTTCTCAGCAACCGATAGCGTTATTCCCGATGTTGTTTGGGCGAGTCATCGGCGTTTGCAGGACTGTTTGGACGAATCTGGACATTTAACCGATGCACCGGAGTTAGTGGTTGAAGTGTTGTCTAAAAGCAAAAAAGATAGACAGCGAGATTTAGAATTAAAATTAAAAGTTTATTCGGTTCAAGGAGTACAAGAGTATTGGATTTGCGACTATCAGAAACAAGAGGTTAAAGTCTATCGGCGCGAACAGGGGATTTTGAAGTTAGTTATCACGTTGTTTGCCGAAGATACCCTGAAAACTCCGCTTTTGCCTGAGTTTAGTTGTAGGGTAAGCGATTTATTTAGTTAGATTAAACCAGCCAAATATTAGCTATTTCACCAAATTAATTTGTTATAAACGAAATTTAATCTGGTAGTTTACACCTGATGTCATCCGAAACAATGTTGAAAAAATTTAGCTTGTTCAGTATACTAAAAAATAGTATTCTTCTTGATCGGTTACAAGTGCCAAGGTTCAAAACTGTGCTTGGCTTCACTGATAGGCTTGCAGTTGTCAGGCAAGGTGTGGGAGTAAAGACAGAGTAAATGTCTGATTTGACAGAATGAGAGTTTTATGCGTATTGGCTCATCAGTCAATCTTGATAGTTTAGTCAATCTATCAATTATGGGATAGTCAATCGCCCAATTTTCTAGTTAGACTTTACTTGATTGGGTAACAAATGGGTAAAAAGCGGATAACTCAAGCTTGAGTTAAAACCTGAAATCACATCAGAACAGAATTTTAGACACAAAGCGGGTGGGGGGAATCGAACCCCCATCATTAGCTTGGAAGGCTAAGGTTTTACCACTAAACTACACCCGCAATATTGCAGTTCTCTTATAGTAGCACAACATTTTGGAAAACGATCAAGATTTTCTAAAAAATTTTTCGACTCACCCAGAAACCGCTTCGGGACTGATCACAAAGGTACAGACCGGCTCATCAATCCCCTTTAACGGGTGAGTTTCTGAAGTGAGGATTTCCCCCGGATTAACGTACTGCGCCACATCTGTGGAGACTAAAATACTGTTGGGTTGGGCGACTTCCTGCAAACGGGCGGCGATATTCACCGACGGACCGATCGCCGTATAATCCGATCGCGATGCGGCGCCGAACATCCCCACCACCGCCATTCCCTGATGAATCCCGCAGCGAAACCGTATCGGTTGGACTCCATTGTGACCGATCAAACCCCGTTCTAGCCAACTTTGGTTTAACTGGTCTAAAGCACCCAACATCGCCCGTGCAGAAGCCAAAGCCCGCCTCACCTGTTCTTGGGGGGTCAACTCCTGAGGCGCCCCGTACAACGCCATCACCGCATCCCCAATAAACTTATCAACCGTTCCGCCATTTTCAAACACCGCCTGAGTCATCGCCGCCAAATACTCGTTTAAAACTTCAGCAATGCGGCGAGACTGAAGCTGATTTGACATCCGAGTAAACCCAACAATATCAGTAAATAAAATCGTCACCAAACGGGGTTCTGGATCTAAAGCTAATACTAAATCACCGGCTGCGGCCCGTTCAACCATTGGGGGCGGTAAAAACCGTCTTAATACCGATTCTGTCAGATACCGATTTAACTCGGCAACCCGACGTTCATTTTCTTTAAGCGATCGCAGGTTGCGAACTTCGGCGAGTAATTCTCGGTCATTAAACGGCTTAGAAACATAAGCATCGGCGCCCCGTTCAACGCCTTCGATGCGAGTATCTTCATCGGCTTTTGCAGTTAATAAAATAATCGGAGTTCCTTTCAACTCAGGATTTTCTCGAATCATCCGAATTAAATCCAACCCGGAGACAACAGGCATCATTAAATCAGTAATAATCACTTCGGGACGATAAGCCTTGGCTTGTTCATATCCTTCGGCGCCGTTCCGGGCGGTAATCACATTAAAATTAGCAGGTTTTAAAATATTAGATAAATATCGACGTAAATCGGGATTATCATCAACAACTAAAATACTATTTTCTAACCGTTCGGAAGTATTAATCGGACGATTCTCAACCAAAAGTTCCTCCGTTTGACCGGATAATTCATCCTCGCTTAATTCTACTTCCACATCGGCTAATTCTACAGCAGCCCGTCGGGGATTTAACTCGGCAGGAACTTCTAAAACTTGTTCGGCGGGTAAATGGGCGGTTCCCGTTTGTAGCCAAATGGTAAACGTTGTTCCTTGACCATAAACCGAATCTACCGAAATTTGACCCCGATGTAAATCGACCAATTCTTTAACCAAAGCCAACCCTAAACCGCTTCCTTCATAGGAACGATTTGTCGAACCTTCGGCTTGACGAAAGCGTTCAAATAGATGGGGAATTTGTTCGCGATGAATCCCAATTCCCGTATCTCTAACTTGCAAATGACAATAACTTCCAGTCGCTTCTAAACTCACCGAAATCACCCCATTTTCTGGGGTAAATTTCATAGCATTTGATAGCAGATTATAAAGAACCTTGTCAAACCGTTCTAAATCCAAATAAATCGGTTCGCAGGGTTTCAAATCAATTTCGAGGTGAATGCCTTTTTTTTCGCAATATGGTTGGAAAGATTCCACCGTTTGACGACAAAACTCGACCAAATTACACGGTCGAAAACTGGGTTGCATTCGTCCAGCATCAAAGCGCTGTAAATCGAGTAATTGATTAACCAAACGTAGCAGTCGCCGAGAATTTCTCAAAGATATTTTCGCCTGTTCGTAGGGCAAATGTTGCATCTGATTTACAGCCGCTTCCAAGGGGCCGATCATCAACGTTAACGGTGTTCTAAATTCGTGAGAAATATTCTGAAAAAACTCGGTTTTTAAGCGGTCAACTTCCTGTAAACGTTCGGCTTGTTGACGGGTTTTTTGATAAAGACGAGCCTGTTGTACGGCTAAGGCGGCTTGGGCGGCGACGATTTGAACTAAATTAACTTCTGCTTCTGTCCACTTGCGAATAGTATCATTTTGACGGAGGGAAATACTACCAATAATTTGATTATCTAACAGTAAAGGAACCACCATTAACGCTTTAGATGGCGATCGCAAAGGAAGCTCAATTAAATTCCAATCGGGTTTTTGAGTCAAATCATCAATGACCACCGGTTGTTGAGTTTCTAACAACTGTTGGAGAACGGGATTTCCACGAATAGGAACGGCAGAAATCGGTAAACGGTCTGGAGTTTTTTGATCCGAAGAATTATTATTAATTTGGTCTTCAGACAAGTCCCGAACCATCGCCGTGTCATAGTGAGCATCGTACAACCCGACACATTGAACAAACTCATCTTCTCTCGTCCACAAAGACAAGGCGCAACCCTCAACATTCAGCGCCTGTCCGAGTTGTTGGGTGATGGCGGCAAAAATCTTTTGAGGATCGAGACTCGAACGGATGGCGGCCGTGATAGTATTAACCAGACGCTCCCGTTTAGCCAGTTCTTGGACTTGTTCGTAGGCTCGGGCTTGAGAGAGGGCGAGGGCCGCCTGATCAGCGACCGTACTAATCAACTTGACTTCGTGATCGATCCATTCGCGCCACTCATCAACTTGGTGCATCGCCAGAACAGCCATCAGTTCTTGTTGATAAAACAGCGGTACAATCAAACTGGAGCGGATATTAGTCGCGCTATAAGCTTGTTTTCTGGCTTGCAATTGCTGAGTATTTCCGTTAATCCGTTCGTCGCTACTGGCATCGTGAATAATCTCGACATCAGTGGTTTGCCAAACCAAGATTTTAAAGGCAGAATTTTTCACCCCAAAATCAGAATCTTGCAACCCATAAGCCTGATAAACAAACCATTCCTCAACCATTTCCCCGTCTTGAAACGGTTGTAAAATGCAGTAACTCACCTCAAAGGTTTGTCCGACGGTTTCAACAATGCGTTGCAGCATTTCCCGATAATTCAAAGCCGACCGAATGGTACTGGTAACGGCGTTGAGGAGTTCTTTTTGGTTGAGCGCTCTTTTGAGTTCTTCGGTGCGAGTTTTGAGAACGTTGTGAGTTTCTAAAGCTTGATTAACGATCGCCTTGAGTTCTTCGGCCTCCCAGGGTTTGGTAACGTATTTAAAAACCTGACCGGAGTTGATCGCTTCGACCAAATCCTCAACATCAGTATAACCCGTTAACAGAATCCGAATCGCATCGGGATATTGAGTCGCCGCCACACTCAACAGTTCAGTCCCACTCATTTGAGGCATTCGCTGATCGGAAATAATCACCGCAACGTCCTCTTCTTCGGCTAAAATTTCTAAAGCTTGCGGCGCACTGTCGGCCCGAAGGACTTTATACGTCCGATAAAACGTCCGATAGAGCAGATCTAAGTTGTCCGGTTCGTCGTCAACAACCAGAATTTTGGGCTTAGATTTCTTGAGAGAATTCATGCACCGCTCTCCTGCTGCAAAAGCGAATGATGTTGATCACTAGGTGGGACACAGGGGGCAAGTGATGAGCGATCACGGTTGCCGTAGAAACCCCATTTAGTCGGCATAACGGTTGATTACGTTAGATATAACATTCTGTGATTTTGGGAGGTTGTCTAGAATGCACCCATATCAATCATATTCTGATCTATTGTTCATTGGTTTGACCCGGCAACAGAAGACATCCAAAGCCCCGAAGTCGATCGGTGCAATTGCGATCGCTGAATCTAAGATGGGTTAAAGTGTTATAACATGAACTCTCAATCGTGAATCCATTCTTCTTGGCCTCAACATCCCCCACTTCGTCAATTTCCGGATCTTCTCCCAATCCTTCTCAGTTGAAGATCCGAGTAGCTACATCCGCCGATCTGCTGGCCTTAACAGAGGTTTTAGCCGACAGCTTCCACTCTCGCGAAGGCTTTCTCGGATGGGCTTATCCGATCCTGCGTTTGGGAATTTACGAAGATTTACGCAACCGTCTGACGGCTTCCTCAGACTATTATGTCTGTTTGGTTGCCGTAACTGCAAATTCCGCCCGTCCTCAAGTCCCCAACTCTCCGCTAACAACCGATGTTTTGGTGGGAACGGTGGAAATGGGCCTGCGTTCGGTGAGCATCTCTCCCAGAGAATCCCCCAATTCTTGGATCACTTCGAGAACCCGCCAATTTCCCTATTTGTCGAATCTGGCGGTTCATCCCCAGTACCGACGTCTGGGAGTCGCCCAGCAATTGCTATCTCGCTGTGAGTTGATTGCCAGTCAATGGGGATATTCTCAACTGTACCTGCACGTTTTAGAAAATAACAAACCCGCCAAACGATTGTATTTCAAAGCGGGTTATCGATTGGCCGAAATTGATCGCGGCTGGAATTCCTGGCTGTTTGGTCAACCCAAACGGCTGTTTATGCGGAAAACCCTGCGGACTTAGGGAGCGGTTTGTTGTTTTTGTGCCACTCGTAAGATTTGGCAAGCTAAAATTGCGGCACCAAAGCCATTATCAATGTTAACAACTCCGACTCCCGCCGCACAGGAGTTTAACATGGTTAACAAGGGGGCTAAACCGTTTAAACTGGCTCCATAACCGACACTGGTGGGGACGGCGACAACCGGACAGTCGGCTAAACCGGCGACTACACTGGGTAATGCTCCCTCCATTCCCGCAACTACAATTAATACATCCGCCTCAGCGATTAAATGCCAGTTACTCAACAAGCGGTGTACGCCGGCGACTCCGACATCCCAGAGTCGTTTGACGGGAAAACCGCATAAACTCGCAGTGATGGCGGCTTCTTCGGCGACGGGTAAATCGGCGGTTCCTGCGGTTAAAATCGTGATGGTTTGTTGGGATTTGGGCGGCGAGGTTTGGGAGGTTATTGCACAAATTCGGGCGCTCGGATAATAGACGAGATCGGGAATTTTTGCGCTTAATTTTTCATAGACTTCGGGTTCAATGCGAGTCGCCATCACGGTGGGGTGATTTTGTCGCATGGTTTGCATAATTTCGATGATTTGTTCTGGGGTTTTACCGGGTCCCCAAATGACTTCGGGAAAGCCTGTTCTGAGTTTGCGATGGTGATCGATCCGGGCAAAGTCTCCGACGGGTTCAAAGTCAAAATGTTTGATTTTTTGCAGGGCTTCTGTGGGGCTGACTTGACCGGTGGCGACGGATTCGAGTAAGTATTGTAAGGCTTCTGGATTCATTTTCAAGTTTAAAGAAAGGGTGGGCTTAATTGGCAATTATTCTTTGATTTTAAGTTCGTACAGATTCCAGAATCCACCGCCTAAGGGGGTATATTCTAGATTTTCTATGCGATCGCGAATCGCTTCAAAGGAAAGGGGATTTACCATGTACAAAAAGGGCAGTTGTTCGGCGATAATTTGTTGGGCTTGACCGTACAATTCTTTACGTTTTTCTTCGTCTAACTCTTGAGAAGCTTGTACATAAAGATCGTCTATTTTTTGTTCCCAGTCGGCAACGGTCCAGCCGACAATATCTTCCTGTCCGGGTTGGGGTCCTTGATTGAAGCTGTGTAATCGTCCGTTTACCGACCAAATTACATAACCTCCGTGCGGTTCAAATCCCCCGGTAAAACCGCCCAAATAACTCTCCCAGTTCCGGTTTCTTAAGCGGTTCACATAGGTATTAAATTCTAAAGGTTGAGTGTAGACTTTAATCCCCAGTTTGGCTAAATCTTGAGTGATTTGGGTTGCCATTTGCGCTCGAATTTTATTGCCGGATGAAATTAATATTGTCCATTCTACGGGATTATTTTCCGCATCAACTAACCGACCATTTTTAAGTGTAAATCCTTCCTTTGCTAAGATTTCTTTGGCTTTTTCTAAATTGTACTCGTAGGTTTTTAGTCCTTCTTCGGGAGACAAATAATAGGGACTTTGTACCGGAATCGGAGAATGTTTTAAAGCCCCCAAACCCAAGTAGATATTATTTTTCATCACCTCCCGATTAATTGCGTAATAAATCGCCTGTCGAAATTGTTTATTATTAAACCAACGGGATTTTGCCGGGGGAACAAAAGGCTGATTGGTGTTGGAACTTCTGCCTTGATTGAGATTAAAAGCGAGGGAAACGGTTCCGGTGTCTGGACCCGAACTATAAATGGTATATTTTCCCCGTTCTTCGTTCGGTTTCAACAAAGGATAAGCTTCGGGTTGTATCTCTAAAGTATCTAACGCCCCGGAGCGAAAATTGAGCAGTTGAGTATCGGTACTTTCCATAATTTGCCACACCACTTGCTCAATATAAGGTTGTTCGTTTCCCCGTTCATCTTGGCGCCAATAGTAGGGATTTTTTTCTAAAATAACTCGCTGATTTGCCGCATAACTTCCCAGACGATAGGGGCCGTTTCCAACAATTTTATCGGGATCGGTATCGGTTCCCCAAGTGCTTAAATACACCGGATTTCCCTCTTGGTCGAGGGTATTAACGGACTCGGCTAAAGCGTGAGACGGTAAAATGGGTAAGCCGCCTGCGTAGCGCAAAAAGGGCGCGAAAGGTTCGGGAACAGAAAATTCTACCCGACGATTATCTAGCTTTCTAACGGTGGGAAATTGACGACTTTCTCCGACTTGTAAAATATCGGCCGCTCCGCTCGGGATTTTCTCATTCAGATAGATTTGATTGTAGGTGAAAATAATATCATCAACGGTCATATCTTCTCCGTCCGACCATTTTAAATTGTCCCGTAAGGTGATGACAATTTTTTGTCCGTCGGGAGAAACATCCCAAGATTCTGCAAGTCCGGGTTCGAGTTCCCCCGTGTAGGGATTTTCTCGTAACAGGGAGTCGTAAATATAGCCAAATATACTGTAAGCTGATGAATTGAGAGGATAGTTAAAGGTTGCAGGCCCGCTCGGGGTAGGAACCACCAAACGAGAGGGAAGGCTGGATTGGGCCGGCCCGCAGGCGGACAGGGCGATCGCCAACAGGCCCGCGATCGCGATTTTCAGTCCATGATGCCAAACCGGAAATAGGGGAGATTTCATAACTTGCACGGGTTGAATTCGATAATTTATCGATCGCCTGGGTGATGGCATTTTAGAGCTTATCAAGGCTTGACAAGGCTGTTTACATTGCTTCGAGCAAGGCGACTGCATAGGCGGCTATTCCTTCTTCTCGTCCCACCGGGCCTAATTTTTCGTTGGTTGTGGCTTTGATACCGACTTGTTCGGGTTGGATCTGGAGAACCGAGGAAATGCGCTCGCGCATTGCTGAAATGTGAGGTTTGAGTTTGGGTCGTTCGGCGACAACTACAGAGTCAATATTTCCGACTTTCCAACCCCGCTGTTGAATCATTTGATGGACTTGATCGAGTAGAACTAAACTGTCTGCGCCCGTCCATTTTTTATCGGTGGGGGGAAAGTAGAGTCCGATATCGCCGAGGCTGAGTGCGCCTAGCATTGCATCCATGATAGCGTGCGTTAACACATCTGCATCGCTGTTTCCCTCGAGTCCCCGTTCGTGTTCGATGTGAACTCCACCCAAAATTAAGGGTCGTCCCTCTACCAGTCTGTGGATATCGTAGCCGTTACCTATGCGGATATTCATCGGGTTGATCGATCCATCGCTTGTTTACAACAGTTCATTATGTCGGATGAGGGCGCCGTAGTGAACAGTATTCCCTATTCCCTGTCCCCTAATAATCCGATCGCTTTTTTCCTAAATCGGCGATCGCTTTTTTTCTTCCTAAAGTTGTCAATTTTCCTGAAAATATTCCCCCAAAATTTCCCCGATTTTCGATTGACAAATCCTCGGACTTGACCTATTCTAGAATAATGGAAATCTGTGCCGACCTATAAGGTGCTTTTTCCGCCCCGCTTCACGACAATTTCGGTTTAAATATAGGCTTTTCAAAACTCCTCAATTAATTAACTTGCAACTCTCAACCCTGCACTCAACTGTCGCCCCAAAATCATAAGTTTTTCTAATAAATTTTACGAAGTTGTTTTAATAAATAAAATATTTGGGAAAAAATCGAAATTTTTACTGAGAAAAATTTTCAAAAAGTTGACGAAAATATAGGGTTTCTGGTAGGCTATAAAAAACACCACCCAAGGGGTTACTCTGTCTACACGTCAAAATAGAGGCTAAAACCCCGATTATCTCGTTAAATCTCAGAAGATTCTGACAAAAAAGTAGCAACCCCGACGCACGAATTTTGAAAGACCAAGGCCAAGCCCAAAACAGACATCTTGACAAAACAGAGAATTTATGTAATGAGTCAGGAGTCAGGAGTCAGGAGACAGTGACCAGTGACCAGTTAACAGTGAACAGTGGTAAGTGATAACTGATAACTGATAACTGTCTTTTGCATGAGCGCAAGATTGCCTTTTGCAAGAGCGCCTTTTGCAAGAGCGCCTGTTCCCTATTCCCTATTCCCTATTCCCTGTCCCCTGTCCCCTTTTCTGGAATTTGTAAAAAAATGTTGCACATTTGGGGGAAGTTATGTTAACTTTTGTATAGGTGACAGAGATAACAAAGGAGTCTTCAGACATGGAAAACCAACAACCTAAGTTCGGATTTACAGAGTTTGCTGAAACTTGGAATGGTCGTCTGGCTATGCTGGGTTTCGTGATTGGAATTGCAACTGAATATCTGACCGGCCAAGGTATTCTTTCTCAAATTGGCTTAATGTAATTTACCCTAAGTCAGTTGAATTGTTTAGTGCTGCCATACACAATAGTTGAGCTATAGTTGATTCGGTTTCCGAGTGTGTACTTCGGGAACCTTTAGTATTTATGATAAAAAACCCCTTAAAACTGGAGCGTCAAAGGGGTTTTATGGTTTGATTTTATAACAACTTGAAAATTGAGTTTATTTTTTGATGATTTTCTCCACCTGCTGCACCAGTAAGCGTTCGGGCAGATAAAATTTGTACCAGCCTAATAATCCACACAGAATCAAGATTTGAAGACTCCAATGGGTGAATGCAAATCCCCACACAAAACAAGCTAGTCCGGTTAGCCCTGCTAAAACAAATGGAATATCTTCGGATGTTTGTAAATAAACCCAGATGCAACCGATAGTAAAGGCGAGTAGAATGATATAAACCCCAGGCATGGTTGTGACCTCCTTGGGAAATTGTAGACAGTCACCCGGTCAGGGGAAACTATCATTACTATATATTTTAAGATAAAGCTAAAACATACATCAGATCAAACTTGTCACAAAACTTGATACTTTGGCTTACAAAACTTGATACTTGAGAGCGAAATCGACATTAAAAACAACAAGACTTTTTTGAGCTTTATGTACTCTGTCGAAAGGATGAGTTTTGCTCAAATTTTGTTGAAGTTCAATTCAAAAATACTGTTGGAGTCAACTCCAATCTAAAATTTGAGCAACTAAATTCCCTAAGGTGAGAGGTTCAAAGGGTTTAGTAATGACTCCATTGACTCCAGACTCAGCAAATAGGCGTTGTTTCTCGGTTTGTACTTGTGCTGTTAGTAAAATGACGGGGATATCCTTAGTTTTGGGTTCGGCTTGTAGTTTTTGAAATGTCATTAGTCCATCCCACTCGGGCATCATCACATCGAGTAGAATTACATCGGGCTGTTCTTGGCAAGCTTTGGTGAGTCCTTCCGGGCCGGATTGAGCCGTGATCACTTGCCATCCTAAAATGAATTCTAAAGTCATTTGAGCAACTTCGCGAATATCATCTTCATCATCAATGAGTAAAACAAGTCTAGTCATTCTGATCTCAAGTTATAAAACGCTCTAAAATAGAGGATAATAGAAAATTTTTCCAATAAAAGCAATCTGGATGAAAATTATTAATTTGTCACCTTCGTGTTGAGTCCTGGGGTAATTTCAAGAATCTTCTTCCCCTGACTGGGCTGTTATCCCCCTACAATCAATTGTATCCTTGATTGACCCGATCAACGCTTGGAGTTTTTGTTGGGGAGACTGGCAAGGATGAGAACCAATGTTGTATAATTGGTGAACTTCAGAGAAAAGAATTGATCGAAAATAGAATTAATAACTTTAGATTTAATTGCTCGAAAAGAACCTGTTAATAAAACTTGAAGATTAAAGATCAGAAACTCTACTGTTATTTCTGTCAAGATTTTTTTTGACCAGAGATTTATCTGGGGTAAGTTTCATCATTCCAAAACTGCATCAATCTGATTCCAAGATTCGATTTTACCCTTGAATTTTGTCACCTTTTCCGAGAAAATATAGTCAGTGAGTTGTTCGGGTGAAACGCAACATCACTGTTGAGGTGTCGCAGAGAAAGTCTAGACTAGAACCCCGAGAAAGGAGGGACTATCCGAGGACGATTTTTGCACCCAATCACATTCTGTTTGGGAACACCAGTGTAAAACGAGTCATGTCACTTAAAAGGCGGGATATGGAAAACACAACCAAAAACAAAAAACATTCTCAAGATTTCCTCGTAGATATCGGTTATGAGGAATTTAATTTTGATCGATGGGCAAAAGCGGTAAAACCTCAGTTAATTGCTGCTTTGCGAGGAAATTTCACGGTTACTCCCAAACAATGGAAGGAGTTTGAACGCAAACAAGACTGATGGTGTCTAACATTTTTTTTTTGCCTTCTAAAATCTATTGAATTTAAAAAGAAAACTGATTAAAACCCATTTGACAAAATCTCATCTCTAGCAAACAATCAAGCTAGAGATTTTTTATCGGTTTAAAATGTATAGCGTCGAGTTTTCATAAAATCAATCAAAATGAATCAAGTTACATTTGCTAAAATTTTAACCTGGTCGCTGGGATTATTTTTTTGGTGTACGTCTCCGGTTTGGGCTGAACATCCTCAGGATTTTTATGCTTTTCCCGGTTTTTCTAACTTATACGCCCTGATGGGCGAAGAACAACAGAAGATTTTGCAAAATCTCGCGACTGCGGATGTCGTGTATTTAGGAGAAACTCACGATCGCACTCCGGATCATCAAGCTCAACTGCAAATCATCCAACAATTATACCAAAAAAATCCTCAAATGGCGATCGCTCTAGAAATGTTTCAGCGTCCCTATCAACCCGTTTTAGATCAATACATTGCGGGAGAAATTAGCGAAACGGAGTTAATTGAGAAAAGCGAATATTTGCAACGTTGGGGTTTTCCCTGGTCAAATTATGCCGAAATTTTGAGATTCGCTCGTCAAAATAAAATCCCAGTTTTAGCGTTAAATACTCCGACTGAAGTCACCCGAAAAGTCGCTCGAGGCGGCTTAGAAAGCTTAACAACCGAAGACAAAACTTATATCCCGCCCCTGACTGAAATTCGCACGGATAACGCCGAATATCGGCAAATGCTACAAGAAATTTATCAACAACATCATCAAGGAAAAGGCAATAGCGAGGCGTTTGAAAACTTCTTTTTAGCTCAAGTGCTTTGGGATGAAACGATGGCGGAAACTATCGCCGAATACCTTGATAATCATCCCAATTCTCAAGTGATTGTTTTGGCTGGAAAAGGTCATATTATCTATAATTATGGAATTCCCAGTCGAGTTGAACGGCGCTTAAACAATCGAAATTTAATTCAGCGTTCGGTGATTTTTTCGGCGATAGCGGAAGAATCGGTTGGGAGCAAAACGCCAATTTCTGATTATATTTGGCGGGTAGAATAAAAGCAAATCAACAGAATTATGAACGGTCAATTCTGAAGAACAAAAAGGATTAATTATTGGACAGCAGAGAGCTTTTTTCTCTTGTCCGGGAGTTCCTTTCATAATTCAGAATTCCTAATTGAATTAAGTGGGATGATATCCGACTAATTAACATCCGCTTTGTAGGGGCGGGTTCATCCGAGATCTTGATGATCACTTCGAGATTGAATTAAACCCGCCCCACCCCCATAAGAAAATTAATCAATTGGAGATCATATAAGTTAGTTTTTGAGGTAAAAATCACGGGTTCCTTTGGCATTAATCGCTTCTCCCAACCGATTTAAACCGTGTACATAGGCAGCGGTTCGCATGGAAATAGCAAGCTCTTGAGAAAGGCTCCAAATTTCTTCGGTTTCGGCAATCATTTTTTGTTTGAGACGAAGATTAACTTCTTCAAGCGTCCAGTACAATCCACTGCGATTTTGTACCCACTCAAAATAACTAACGGTTACGCCTCCCGCATTCACTAAAATATCAGGAATAATCCGAATTCCCCGTTCTTCTAAAATCCGATCTGCTTCGGAAGTAATCGGCCCGTTTGCCACTTCAAAAATATATTTTGCTTTGATAGTTTTGGCATTTTCAACGGTAATTTGATTTTCCAAGGCTGCGGGAATGAGAACATCAACATCGAGGGTTAAAAGTTCTTCATTGCTGATAATATCATGTTCAACAATATTACAAACGCTGCCTTCACAGTAAACCGCTTTCACGCTTTTATTGGATTCTTTAAACTGTCTCACGCTGGGAATATCCAAGCCATTTTTTGCATAAATTCCCCCTTGAGAATCACTCACCGCAACGACTTTATAACCCGCTTGGGCGAGAAGTTGGGCGAGAGTGGCGCCGGCATTTCCAAACCCTTGAATGGCGACGGTTGTATTGGCGGGAAATTGACTTAATTTTGCCATAATAATTTCCAGGACAAAAAAAGCGCCCGTTGCTGTGGCTGTATCCCGCCCCAAACTTCCACCCAAAGCGATGGGTTTACCCGTCACAACGCCGGTACAAAGTTGACGGCGAATGATGCTATACTGATCCATCATCCATCCCATAATCATCGGGTTGGTGTAAACATCGGGGGCGGGAATATCAATATCCGGGCCAATAAAATCGGCGATCGCATCGACATATCCGCGACTCAAACGTTCTAATTCGAGTTTTGAAAGTTCTTTGGGATTAACAGTAATTCCGCCTTTTGCACCCCCAAAAGGTAAGTTTAAAACGGCGCATTTAAAGGTCATCCAAAAAGCCAAAGAGGTGACTTCATCGAGGGAGACAGATGTATAGTATCTCACCCCTCCTTTGGTTGGCCCTCTAGTGTCATCATACCGCACTCGATACCCTTGAAAAATTTTTAATGAGCCGTTATCCATGCGAACGGGAATAGAAACCACTAAACTGGATTTAGGGAATTTCAAACGTTCGGTGGTATCTTCGGAGAGACAGACGTACTTTAAAGCGCGTTCAAGTCTTTGGCTGGCATCGGCAAAAAGGGAATCAGACATGAGGTTTAGGATCTACTCAATAATTTAAGTCATATCATGGTAATTTTGAGTTATTCAGATTGTTGATTCTATGTATCAAATCGCAATCAAAGTTAAGAAGGAAAAGGAGGTTGATCGGCGGGATAAACTGCAACCCAGATTTTCGAGATGATTTTAATTTTTTATTAAAAAAAGGACTAGCGCAATTTGAGAGGAATATGTAAAACTGTATAGTGTGACCAACTCGAACTCAGTTCGTTTAAATGGTAGGAGTCTTGTGTTTTCAACTCCCGACTCTAACCCATAAGAAACTCTGGTTGTATCTCGGCTGAAATTGTGATCAACTACTCACCTAAACAATATTATGATAGAACTCCTAGCTGCCCTATCTGCATCAGCCGCAGCGGGGATGAGAATTGCTTTACCCTTACTTTTAATTGGCTTATTGCAAGCGGATTTGTGGTCGCGTGTTCCTTTTTTGTCTCAGTTTTCTCCCCAGTGGGTGGTGGGGATTTTAGTGAGTTGGTCGCTGTTTGAACTGTTCGCCTCGAAACAGTTACTGGGACAGCGAATTTTAAACTTCATTCAACTGGCTTGCAGTCCGTTTGTGGGGGCGATTATGGGAATTGCCATCGCCCAAGCTGCGGATCTTCCCCAATGGCTGGTGGGGTTAATTGGAGTAACGGGGGGTTTGCTGGCGTTGGTGTTGCAACTGGTACAGGTGGGATGGTTTTACCGTTTGCAAGGTTTACCAATTTGGATGATCTTTTTCCAAGATATTCTCTGCATTTCCCTGGTGGTGTTCGCCTTTGACGCCCCGCAACAGGGAGGATTAATCGCTTTATTATTGCTGTGGTTGGCGATTCGCAGTTCCAAAGAATGGTATCAATGGTACACCGCCCAAAGTCACCCCAAACAACGCCATCGCCCTCGGGGTGAAAAACGAAATCCTGACTAAGCCATCGGGTTTACAGCAAACCGACGAAATGTAAAGGGCCATGACCGATAATTAATTCCACCAAAACCGCGACTATCCCAATCATTGCCAAGCGACCATTCCAAACCTCGGCGGTGGTTGTCATTCCCCACTCCCAACGTTCTTGGGGGTACATTTTGGTTTTTTTCGGGGGATGAGCGACTTCTGCAAATTTGACTTGAGGCCCATCTAAAGCTTCAATCACCATATCGGCCAAATCTTCGATAAATACCGGATGGGTATTTAAAGCGGGAACTCGATAAAAGTTCTTAATTCCCGATTCTTCGGCGAGATGGCGGTACTCCATATCGATTTCTTCGAGGGTTTCGATATGTTCGGAGACGAAGCTAATGGGAACGACCATCAGGTTTTCTACGCCTTCAGTGGCGAGTTGGGGAATGGCTTCTTCGGTGTAGGGTTTGAGCCACTCAACCGGGCCGACTCGACTCTGATAAGCTAGAGTGTGGGGGTTCGGACGGTTGAGGGTTTCCATGATCAACTGGGTGCAGGTTTCGATTTCCTTCTGATAGGGATCGCCGGCTTCTTCAACGTAATTCAGGGGAACTCCGTGAGCGCTAAAAAACAGATGAATCTGTTCTGAATTTTCACAGTGATCGAGTTCTTCGGCAATGAGTTGACTCATCGCCCGTAAATAGCCGGGTCGATCGTACCAGGAGGGAATCACGGTATAATTAATTTTTTGCAGAACCGGATCTTCAGACCAAAGTCGTTCTAACAGTCTGAAGCTAGAACCGCTGGTACTGATGGAAAATTGGGGATACAGAGGTAAAATCACCAGTTGTTCAATTTGGTCGCGCTTAATTCTGACGAGCGCTTCTTCGGTGAACGGATGCCAATAGCGCATTCCGACGTAGATTTGAACGTCATGCCCTTTTTCTTTTAACTTTTCCTCAAGGGCGACGGCCTGTTCTTCGGTAATCCGTCGCAGGGGTGAACCGCCCCCAATCGCTTTATAATTTTCCTGAGATTTGGTGAAACGCAAAGTCGAGATTAACCAAGCCAGGGGGTTCTGCAACCAACGAAAGGGCAGACGAATGATTTCCGGATCGGAAAATAGGTTATACAAAAAGGGGCGGACATCTTCGAGTTGCTCTGGCCCGCCCAGATTTAACAATAAAACTCCGACTCGTCCCATAGCGGTTTGTGATCCCCAATTTTTAATCTTTGTTACCTATTTTAATAATAGTAGCCTGATCTTGGGGCAAAGTCGATAGCAAAAAAATTCAAATATCCAGATATGGCAACAATTTTCAGAAGTCTCAGCTACCGTTACCAATGGCTTTACGATTCGATTTCTCGTCTGGCGGCGTTGAGCGTGGGCGGAGAAGCCCGTTTTCGGCGATTGGCATTGGAAGGGTTATCTATTGATTCTAACACCAAAGTGTTGGATTTATGTTGTGGCAGCGGACAGGCGACGGAGGTTTTGGTCCGGCATTCTCAAAATGTTGTCGGGTTGGATGCGTCTCCTCTATCATTAAAACGCGCAAAACACAACGTTCCTAAGGCTGAATATGTGGAAGCCTTTGCGGAAAAAATGCCCTTTGGCAATGATGAATTTGATGTGGTTCATACCAGTGCGGCGTTGCACGAAATGAATCCGGTTCAGTTACGACAAATTCTGGAGGAAGTTTATCGGGTTCTCAAGCCCGGAGGGGTGTTTACCTTGGTTGATTTTCATCGCCCCAACAACCCGCTTTTTTGGCCCGGAATTGCTGTGTTTTTGTGGGTGTTTGAAACGGAAACGGCTTGGCAATTGTTACAAACAGATTTGATGGCGTTACTCTCTGAGGTGGGGTTTCGGGCTAATTTGTCGGAAGCGCAGGGGGCTGATTTTCCCCAACAGCGGCTTTGTGCGGGGGGTAGTCTTCAGGTGATTCAAGTTCAGAAGCCCGGTTGAATGGGTCTCTATCTGGGGATAGATTCCTTAAATTCAGTTAACTAAATGTGGGGAAATATTAAGGATTGCAACAAGAACCGTTTTGACTACCAAGTTCGTGATAAGAAAAGGAAACTAAGATTCTTAATCCAATTTTGTAAACCTCGAAAAACAAAGGAGAAGGTCAATTGATGTATTTAGAATTAATCGCCGCAACAGCTAACACCGTAACCACTACTTCCTGGAGTCCCAAAGTTGCAATTGTGATGATTATTTGCAATGTTGCCATGTTTGCAGTGGGGAAAGCTGTTATTCAAAAGCCCAATGTTGGCCCCGCACCGAACACCTTTTTAGGGATGAGTTTAGCCGCCTTAATTGGGTCAACTTGTTTGGGTCATATTGTCGGTACGGGTGTAATTTTAGGATTAGCAAACGTCGGCGCTCTTTAGATTTGATTTGACTCAACTCTAGAAACTGCATTTGAGTAATTTCTGGGGGTGGGGCGGGTTTTTTTAATTAACTAATGGGTGTCAAAGATAGTCTAGAACCCGCCCCTACATAATCATCATCAATTAATCGGACATGAAATCGCCAGTAGGGGCGGGTTCAGAGAAAATGTATGTTTCTCACAAATAACATTCATAAACCCGCCCTCCGCACAGTAAAATTTAGTGATTTAGCCGTGATAATCTTGACCCGAACCATATTTCCAAGCATCTAACCAACGATGATAATAATATTGTTGCACGGGCGGAAGATTTTTAATTGATGGTTCGAGGTTTTTTCCGACAGAAAATAACGCCGTATAAGCGGCTAAATTAAAATAGTGAACCGTCCACTCTAACAACGGTGTTAACCCAACTTGGGGAATGATTTTAAAGACCATATCGGGATGAGAAAGGCTGGTTTTAAACAAAGTTTGAGCCAAGGGGAAAAACTGCACAACATCCTGTAAAAAAGGTTTGAGAACCCCATCGCCCAACTGTTCCATCTCTTGAAACACTGCGGCTAATAGATTATTAATGTTATCCGGGTTAATAGTTTGATGAACGCCCACACTCATCGAACGTTGAAACAACCAAGTTACTGATATACTCGGTTGATAGGGTTGCAACAGCGTTAACGAATTTTTATCGAGACATTCGGTTTTTAAAGCTTCTTCAATTCCAACCGTTAATCGTTGTAAATGACGCACCATCGAACCAAAGCCGCCAAAACTTAAAGGAGATTGACTGGCGCTGCTATCTCCAATGGGTAGAATTCTATCCCAAGGGGTTTTTAAAGGACTATTTTTATAACAGGGAAAAAAGCCAAACAAAGCCCGTTTAAACGTTAATTGACTGAGTTCAACCTGTTGATATTCGGGTAACAACCGTAAATATTCTTCAAAAAAGAATTCTAAACTAAACCGTTCGGGATGGGCGTCCATGTAGGTAAATAAATAAGTTGTGCGTCCATCTTTGGCGGGAAAAGCTTCCCAAAAATATTGACATTGATTTTCTAAAGGCGTAAACGAAGCAAAAATATCCCCGGTTTCATTGTTTGGATATCCCGTCGCACAAGTTCCCACCACCAAACACACCGCATCGGGTTTTTCTCCGCGTCTGGCTTGTCGAACAATTGGGGAAAAATGCCCCATTCCATCTAACAGTAATCGGGTGTTAAGATTCAGTTGGGATTTATCTTGTTTTGCGGTAATTTTCACCCCGTTCGGATGAACGGTTGCGGCTTCATAAGATGTATTTTCAAACAGTTTACCTCCCGCTTCTAAAAAACGGTTTTTGAGCGTTTCGAGTAAATAAACCGGGTCAACCCCAATATTTAAAACATCTTTCACCCAAATATCGGGAAGACTCGGAAAACTCAAACGGGCGGGATTATATTCGGTTGATATCGCTTGGTTTAATTCGTCAGGAGAAAGTAAATTTAACGCTAAAAATACTTCTAATTCCTGGCGAGAAATATTCCATTCCTGTTCTCGTCCTTTTAAAATTCCCCGTTCAATTAACGCGACTCGCCAACCCCGACTCGCCAAGGAAGCGCCGATTAAAATTCCCAAGGTTCCGCCACAAATAGCGACATCATAATCAATGGTTCCGAGGGGTTCAAAGTTGCGTTCAACGGTTTGGGGAATGGGAACTTGATTGTTTTTGAGCGAGTTCCACATCTTGTCTGCTTTTCGCAGTCCGTTCAGGGGGTTTCCGGGTATTTGAGTGAGAATTTCTTCAGTTAGAGACATGGATGTTGGAATAATACACTATTACTAGGATAGAAGATTTTGTAGTTTAGGCAATGGCACTTGAGAGATAACTTTTTCAGTAGCTTTCACAAAGCTAGAGGATGATTATTACCCATTCACAAGTATATTTTAACTTATATGATATCCGACGAATCAATAATCCCAAGCGTAGGGGCAGGTTCATTTTCAACCCGCCCCGCTCCATAATACTCATTAATCTGCCAGATATTATCTTATATTAATCCTCAATTTGGTGGTATAATTTAAGTGATAACATCTTTTTTAAAGTCTATCAAAACTCAAAAAAATATTAGTTATGTCAATTTTTTTCATCCGTAAAAAAAGTTTTGCCTTGTTATTTGATGGAGTTGATGATTATGTCGAGATTAAGAACAACCGTATAATTAACCAGATTGGTAGCGGGGATTTTACCTTATCCGCAATAGTTTATGCACTAGAAAGTGAACAAAAGCTTCATCCTCAAATCCTATCTAATCGCCAAAGAGAAGGAACAGGATTTCTCTTTGGATTTCATGGTCGTTGGCGAGGAAGTCAGAATAAAATTCCCTTTGTTCAATACAATAATACGAATTGGATTGACTATCAAAATCAACCGAACTTACTTAATAATCAATGGCATCACTTTGTAGCTCGTAAATACCAGAATAATATTACCTATTTTGCCGATGGAAAAAAGATTGCATCTTTTACCAGTTCTCGAATTGTTAACTATAATATTTCCTCTAGACATCCTCTGTTAATAGGTTGGGACTCAGTGAATCCCTCTGCTACACACTTTAAAGGTAAAATTGATGAAGTCAGTATTTGGAATCGGGCATTAAGTAATGCAGAAATACAGTCAGGTATGCTCAAGTCTATTCGAGGTAGAAAACCAGGACTGATTAGTTATTGGTCTTTTGAGGAAGGTTCTGGTAATATTGTTAGAGATTATTCGGGTAATGGTAATCATGGAATGATTTTTGGTGCCGTGTGGACAACTGGATGGCTTTCTGAATGTCGGTAAACGGGTTAAAGTTTACAATCACTTAAAATACAAGCCTATATTAACCACATCTTGTAAAATAAAACAATAATATTTTCATCAGCTAACATTGGCTTACGATAACCTTTGTAAACGGCTTGCTGAAGAATCTCCGGCTACTTTTGCACGGTGGTTACTGGGAACAAATCCCGGAACAATTCAAGTTCTTAAAACCGAACTCAGTCTCGAACCCATTAGTGCGGATGCTATCACGTTTTTAGAAACATCCTCGCAAATTTTGCATCTAGAATTTCAAACTCAACCCACTTCCGAACCGCCTTTACCCTTGCGGATGTTGGACTATTGGGTGAGACTTTACCGCAAATATCGCCGTCCCATTCAACAGTTTATTATTTTTCTGCAAACGACAACTTCCGAAGTCGTTTTTACCGAAGAATTTGTCACGGAAACAACCCGACATCGCTATCGAGTGATTCGGATGTGGGAACAAAATCCCGCTATTTTCCTGAATGATAGGGCTTTGTTACCCTTAGCACCTCTAGCCCAAACCAATTCCCCAGAAACGTTGTTAACCCAAGTCGCCGCAGAAGTGGCTAAAATTGAAGCAATAGAACAGCGTCGAAATGTCTTAGCCGCAGTTCAAATTATAGCGGGTTTAAGATACGACAAAACACTGATTCAACAATTACTCCGGGAGGATATTATGCGAGAATCTGTTATCTATCAAGATATTCTTCAACAAGGAATTCAACAAGGAGTTCGCCAGGGAATTCAACGGGGACGAGGAGAAGGAGAAGCGAGTTTAATTATTCGTCTATTAACTCGTCGGTTTGGTGAACTTCCCCCCCAACTTCCCCAACAAATTCGGAGTTTATCTCTGACTCAGTTAGACGCTTTGGGCGAGGAATTGTTGGATTTTACAGAGATTGCTGAAGTTATCGCTTTTCTTGAACAGCTTCCCTCAGAAACCGATTCTGAAAACACGAATTAACACAGATATTTTCCAAAAACCCGGTTTCGATAAAGTTACCGGGTTTTTATATCTTGACTTTTTATATGTTGACTCCTTCGATATCAGCTTCGGCTGACTCATATAACTGTTGTAATTTTTGCAATTTTTCTGAGTCAGCTTGCCATAAACCCCGACCGTTTGCTTCTAACATTCGGCTAACAATATTCCGAAAAGCTTCGGGGTTTGCTTGGCGTAATTTTTCCGCCATTTGTTCATCAAAAGCGTAAGTTTCTGCGGCTTGGTCGTAAACCCAATTATCCTTAAAATTCGCAGTTCCCCCCCAACCGATTAAAGCCGTCATCCGTTGAGAAATTTCATAGGCGCCACCACTCCCTTGATTTGACATCGATTCCGCCCACTTGGGATTTAACAATTTAGTGCGGTATTCCATGCGAAGTAAATCTTCTAAATTCCGGGGTGTCGTATCTTTTGAAAAGCTTTCGACAAAGCTAGCATTAACTTTTTTACCCCGTTTTTTTTCAGCCGCCCGTTTCAAGCCGCCCGTGTTGGCGTAATATTCTTGAATATCCGTTAAACCGTATTCAACCGAGTCAATTTCCTGCACAATTCTTTCGGTTGTTTTCAACAATTGCGTCATAACTTCCCGTCTGGCTTGACCTTTATCTTGCCGTCCGTAACTAAACACATTTCGCCCTTCCCAAGTTTGGGCGAGTTCATCTCCAGATTCCCAATTTCCATCAACAACCCGGTCATTAACCAACGAACCAAAATCACCCGCAGGATTAGAAAAAAGACGGGCGGAAGGATTCTCAACGCCTTGAGATTTCAATTCTAAAGCGTGTTTTCTAATAAAGTTTTGTTCCGGGGGTTCATCGAGGTTAGCCGCCCGTTGAAACAGGTCATCAATTAACTCAATAATATTGACAAAACTATCGCGGAAAATACCCGAAAGATTCCCCAACACATCAATCCGGGGATGACCGACTTCTGTTAACGGTTTGAGTTCATAACGAACGATGCGACCCGTACCTTCTTTTAAAGGTTCTGCACCGACCAATTCTAACATAATTCCGATGGATTCTCCGCGTGTTTTAATCGCATCCAAACCCCACAACATCACGGCAACCGTTTCGGGATATTTATTATTTTCTTGCAAATGTTGATTGATAATTTTCTTGGCAATTTCTCGGCCCCGTTCGTAAGCCGCAGGAGAAGGCATTCTGTAGGGGTCTAACGCATGAATATTGCGACCCGTTGGCAAAACTCCCGGCCCATCTCTTAACAAATCTCCTCCCGGTGCCGGCGGAACATATTCCCCATTTAAACCCCGCAATAAATTCGTTAATTCGTCGGTGGTTTGCATTAACAACTCCCGAATGATTTGGGCTTGGGGATGGGTTTTAAAGTCTATTTCTGTTGTATTTTGACCGTCAAAATAAGCCTGTAGATAGGAGTCTAACGCTTCCTCTGTTGGGGCTTCTCCTAACGTATGTAACCCCGAAGAAAACAGACGTTGTTCGACGATTTGTAAGTATTCGTAAACCTTGAGAAAATACTGGGATAAAGACTCAACACTAAACATTCTGGCCGTTTCTGGACTAAACTCAATCCCCAATTTTTTCGCTTCTTCAAACGGACAATCGACATCCAAACCCGTATCAACAATCTTTTTAGAAATGGCTTCCTGCAAAGCCGAATTTTTCTGGGGGTCTTCCCGATATTCTGCAATCAAATCTCGCAGCGAAACCAATTCTTTATACAATCCCGCCCGACTGTAGGGGGGAACGTTGTGAGAAATCAAAACCCCATAACCCCGACGTTTTGCTAATATCGATTCTGAGGGATTATTCGCCGCGTAAATGTAGAGGTTGGGCAGATTTCCCAGTAAAATATCCGACCAAGAATAACCCGTATTTCCCAACGGAGAACCGGGCAACCATTCAACGGTGCCGTGCATTCCAAAGTGAACAATGGCATCGGCTTTAAATTCATTTTGTAGCCATTTATAATAAGCCGCATATTGAGGATGGGGCGTTAAATCTCGTTCAAACATTAGCCGCATCGGGTCGCCCGAAATGCCCAAGGGGGGCTGAACTCCAATCCAAATATTACCCAGTTGAACGCCGCCAATATTAAAATCTTCCCCATCGGTTTTAATTCCCGTCCCCGTGAGGGATTGCCATTGTTTTTCAATCCGACTTGCGAACAAATACCCCAACCATTTATCTAAGGTTTTGACATTAACAATATTTCTCTTTTTGCCTTTATCTTTGGAGAAAAATCCCGTAACATCTTCGTCCGTTTCTTTCACTTGTTTAATCAATTCTTCCCCATCTTCTGGAATTTCCCCAACGGTATAACCCCGTTCTTTTAACGCATTCAGAAACTTAATTAAACTGCGGGGAACGTTTAATAAAGCTGCGGTTCCCGTCGCCCCATAACCGGGAGGAAAACCATATAATATAATCGCTATTTTGCGTTCGGATGGGGGCGTTTTTCGCAGGTTAATCCAATTTTTAACTCGTCCGGTTAACCGTTTAACCCGTTCGGGTATAATATAGATATTTTCCCCCACTAAACCGCCCAAAGGAACGGTATCAATTGCCCCATCAAGTTCGGGTAAAGCGTACAAAACAACACTTTGTAAACCGCCAATTCCTTGACGAGTCCAAGAATAAATATCTTGAATGAGTAAAGGCGCCGCAATTAAATAGGGAATGTTTTTAGCGGTGAGGATTTTTTTAGCAATATCCACCTGTCTTCCCGCTTCCATTGAACCGGCCGGGCCACCGACGAGAGGAAAGCCAATAGTAGAGACAATAGCATCAACTTCAACGGCTTCTTTTGACAGCGATAATGTTTCAATATTGCCCTGTTGACGCTGTTGGGTTTCGTAGCTGGTTGTCATCCAATCTCGTACCGCCACATGACCTTCAACGCCGTTAATAAATATGGGTAAAGGGATTAAACCCGCTTGTTCAAAATAACGAATGAGTTGGGGAATATAGGGCTGTTTGGTAATAACGTGTTTGCGATAGAGTAAAATTCCAACAACCCCGGAGTTTTGATTATTCTCAGTGTTTTGTTTGTACCAGTCTAAATACTGTTTGGGAGATTCAAAATAACCTTGATACTCTGGATGAAGTAAACCCATATTGGGCGTTTCAACGGGGGGCGGAATTTCCCCAATTTGTAGGTCTAAATAGTTCTCGGCAATTGTCCAAAACATCGCGGCAACATTCTCGCTTCCGCCCGCATTCCAATAGCCGTAAATAATCAACCAATTGCGAAGGTCTTGAACTTTTTTAACGGGTACAAACTTTAATAATTTCGGCCCGGTTTTCAAAAAACTAATATATCCGGCGAGTTTATCTTCTTCCCGTCCGCTGGAAAATTTACTGAGAATAAATTGAACGGGTTTTGGCATTCCTTTCGGTTTATCGCCGATTTTAAACGCCCCAATTTGAGTTAAACTCATCAATTCTAACGCCGACTCAAACACCAAACGAATCGGGATATTTTGCACCCGTTCCCGCAACCATAAAACTTGGTCGTAGTCAAACAGCAAACTGGCAAAAAATACATCGGCTTGCTGTAACGCCGCCTCTACTGCCTCCGGTTCGCTACTAATAGCGCGATCGCTAAAAACGTCAATTTTTAAATCTCCACAGCGACGAGAGGCAAAATTAGCCGCCTGACGGTACAAATCGGCATTAAACGATTCAAATCCAGCAATTAATACAATTCGTTTCATCGCCCCAAGTTGATCACTCTGTTCAGATTGATATTTTAATGATAAATGTTTTTTGGCAACATTAGACTAATTTTCGACATCTATACTGTTGTCCTTGATAATAGATTCCGGATAGATTATATTTCTCCTCTAGTTTAGCGGATCACAAAAATGGTTTCAAATCTTAACGCTGTGGTGCTTTCTGTGGTGGTTCCTTGCTACAACGAGGAACAGAGTCTTGATGACTTATTTACCCGATTGATTTCTGTTCTCAATTCACTTCACCTCACCTATGAAATTATCTGTATTGATGATGGAAGCCGCGATAACACTTTGAAACGTTTGATTGAGTATCACCGTGCAAATTCCGCGATTAAAGTGGTTAATTTTTCTCGAAATTTTGGGAAAGAAATTGCGTTAACTGCGGGAATTGAATACGCGAGAGGTGAGGCGATTATTCCCATTGATGCCGACTTGCAAGACCCGCCCGAATTAATCAAAGACTTGATTTTAAAATGGCAAGAAGGCTATGATGTTGTTTACGCAAAACGGCGCTCTCGTCGGGGAGAAAGCTGGCTAAAACGCAAAACCGCAAGTGCATTTTATCGCACAATTGGGAAGATGTCGCCCGTTCCTATTCCGAGTGATACGGGTGATTTTAGGTTGATGGATAGACGGGTCGTAGAGGCTTTAAAATTACTCCCAGAAAGGCATCGATTTATGAAGGGTTTATTTGCTTGGGTTGGCTTCAAACAAACTGCGATAGAATACGACCGCCCGCCCCGTTTTCAAGGGGAAACGAAGTGGAATTATTGGCAACTTTGGAATTTTGCTTTGGATGGAATTACTTCGTTTAGTTCTTTACCGTTGAAAGTTTGGAGTTATATTGGTTTGTTGATTTCTGTGCTGGCTTTTCTCTACGCAACTTTTTTGATTTTGAGAACGTTAATTTTTGGAATTGATGTTCCGGGTTATGCTTCAATTATGGTGGTTACGCTGTTTCTGGGCGGCGTTCAGTTGGTTAGTTTGGGGGTAATTGGAGAATATTTGAGTCGGGTTCACGACGAGGTTAAACGACGACCTCTGTATATTGTCCGGGACTGTTACGGGTTTGAAAAAGAAGCCAATCAACATCAAAAATAGAGGAATTTTATCTGTGTTAAACACTAAAAATAAACGGGTTAAACTGATTATTTTCTGTGGTATTATTACAATAATTGCGTTTTACGTTCTCAGTCACTTGGATTCAGAACGCCTTCAAACCCAGTTACAACAAATGGGAATATTTGCCCCCATTCTCTACATTCTCGTTTATACCGTTGCCACAATTTTGATTTTACCTTCTACCGCTTTAAACCTCTTGGGAGGGGCGTTTTTTGGGGTGTGGTGGGGGACGCTTTGGACGAGTATTGCGGCGATAACCGCAGCTATTATTACGTTTACTTTTACTCGAACGGTTGGGCGAAAATGGGTCAAAAAAAAGTTAGCCGGACGCTGGAAAGTTATCGATGCAGAAATTCGCCAGGGGGGATTATTTTATCTGTTTGCGATTCGATTATTGCCGATAATTCCCTACGGTTTGGTTAATTTTACCTCGGGTTTAACGTCTATTTCTTTTAAAGATTATCTCATCGGTACAACGCTTGGAACCGTTCCCGGTCTTTTGCCGTTTGTGATGTTGGGAAGTTCGGGTTTAAAAGCGGTTAAAACCGGGGATATTTTACCCTTAATTATGGCTTTGAGTTTAATCGGAATTTTGATTTTTGGGGCGAATTACTATCGCCGACACCGAACTCAATAGAAACCGGATTTTTAATAATAAGAACATTCCCAAAACCCGGTTTCGCAGAAGTTACCGGGTTTTTTATCTCGAGATTGAGGTAAACCCGCCCCCAGAACAAAATTAATCAACCGTATAGCGTCTAATTTCCCCATTGAAAAATCACATGAATATTTCTGTGTTTTCACTGATGCGGCGAAACAGTTTCTAGGTTTAAACTAAAGACATGAACTGACAGACTCAAAGGAACGTGCGTCATGGATGAAATTGTGAGAAAATTAGCTGGAATTGGTTTACCTGCTGTTGTTTTATTGATAGCAATGGCAACAACGGGATTAACGGGGGCTGCTGCTATTACTGCTGCATTAGCAATGTTAGGACCGGGTGGAATGATTGGCGGAATCGTGTTCTTAGGAATTATTGGACTGGCTTCTGATGCCTTGACTAAGTATGGTTTAGAAGCTTTGCTTGTCGGTATTTATCAAGAACGAGTTTCCAACGGTGAAAGCAAGACAAACCTATGTCAAGAGATTGATAACTTACCGATTTCTAGAGATATTAAATTAATTTTAAAGGATTCAATATTTTCCGATACTGATTCATAACCTATCCGCTTGATTAATTTGGTTTTGGGGATGGGGCGGTTTTTTTAAGTTTAATAGTGGGAATCAGAAATGGTCTAGAACCCGCCCCTACAGAATCATTATTGATTACTCGTTTTGACCGAACATTTGCAAATACAGCCCGACCTTTTGAACCGCAACTTTCAACGCTTCATTTATTGGCAAACGCTGATGACCAAACCCCGGTTCAAGACTGGCTATTTGTTGGGCGATATCGGCAAAATTCGGAGGATGAACCGTCTTTTCATCAATTGCCGCCTGAGTTTGTGCGACAATATGAGGCATGGCGGCTTTATGACGAACACAAGCGGCTAACTGTACCTCTCCCGACTTGGAAGTTACCGTCGCAAACCCAAACAACCGGCAAATTGTCGGCCGCGAATGATAAACTTGACAGCGACCATTTCCCATCACAAACGGGTCGGGTTTGTAGAAAATACATTGTCCTTGATAGTCGGACTCCTCGGCGAGTTTAAGCCACTGTTCAACCTCTCCCCGTTGAAACAATTCCAACACCAGAGGTAACATTTCTAAAGGCGTCGCTTCAACGTTCGGACTCTCGCAACACCAACCGCATCCCGTCGGACAATACAGTTGAGTTTCAGCCTGAAACGTTTCTATTTTTTCGTCAATTTGGGTATATGACTCCATCACCTGGGCGGCGATATCTAGACTCATAAAATTTCTACGCAGGTTGAAGAAAAATAAGGATAATATCAATCATAGTCTATTTTTTTTAAAATGATATGATATCCGGTTAATTAATTCTATTATGGGGCGGGGCGGGTTTATCTCAATCTTTGAGTAGTAGTCAATATCGTAGGCGTAACCCGCCCCTACGCTTGGAATTATTGATTAGTCGGATATCATATGATTTAACTTAGATTAAACTTGATAAAACAGTTCTAGCCTGGACTGAAACTCCCGCCAATACTCCCTTAAATATTGGCCTTCCAAACAGAAGATTTGGGCTTTTTCGTCGGGAAGGGCCACCACAACTAAAGCCTGTTCAACTTTAATGTCAAATTCGGTGTAAACTTGTTCTATGGCTTTAGCATAGGCGGCGCACTGCAAATAATAGTTTCGGTTCCATTCATTCTGTCGGGGTCGTCTGGCGGTTTTCCAATCACATAACGTTATTTCTCCGTCAATTCTTGCCAAACAATCTAATTTTCCCGCATAACGGTTGGGAGAATTCCAAACCAAACTTTCAACTAATAAGGTTTGCTCTATTTTATCATCAAGAAACGGATAAACTGAGTTCCAAAATCCTCGGAGTTCATCGGGAATGAGTTCGGGTTCTTCTCCTGTTAATTTTTTGGAAATTAATTGATGTAATTTTGTCCCCCGTCGGGAGGACTGGGAGGAAATTTTCTGGGCGGTTTCTTGACCAACCCGTTGTTTCCATTTGAGGAGGGGTAGTTTATCCTCAAAGGGTTCGGTTGCTTGAATAATTTTAGTCACTCCCGGATAACTTTCTCCGGTGGGAACTTGATAAAAAAGTTGACCATTTTGGCGAACATATTTCGCTTGATAGGCGGGAATCGGGGAGTTTTCTAACATTATTCAACTTCGAGAATCAATTCATAATTAATCGGGTCTTTGGCATCAGAAACAACGATAATTTCATAGTAGCCTGTATCTTCCAATTTCCCCGACCAACTCTGAAGTCTAGCATCTTCAATTATGATTTTAGCATTTTTACGACGGCTCGGAGTATAAAGAGAAAGAAATGTAGATTTCGGAGGAACTTCTAATTTTACCCGCAAATTTTGCCGACGTTTTAACCAAGCAATATAAGCTTTTCCTTCTCCGGGTTGTAACACTCCCCGCAACACTTGACGGGTTGCATTTTCCTCAAATTCAACTTCTTGTAAATTCTCCCCTTTTTGTAACCGATTTAATTGATCTACAGTTACCGCTTGCCAAACCTGACCGATGGGCAAATCAATTAAATTTTCTCCGCGAGGTTGTTCGGGAAACAAATAGAAAAATCGGGCATCGGATAAATCTTCTAAAGCCCGACTACTCAAATTTAATTCGTTCACTTCTTTCGCCCAGTCTTTAATATTTTCGGTGCTATATTCTCCCAACTTTTTGCGAGATTCATCGCTAAGAATAGCCAGTCGATTTAACACATCATAGGCGGTTTTATCCCAACGTTTTCGCCAGGACGCATCGGCGGGGTCTTGGGTTAATGTTCTGCCTTTTTGAGAGGGATAACGACTGTAAAACTCCTCGTTGACCAATTCAATAAAATATCGATAATCTACTCCCAATTCTTGACGGCGATTTTGGATAAATTCCTGACGCTGCAATTCTCCCATTGCACCAAATCCGCCATCATTTAATTTGGAAAGATAATTAACAAAATATAACCCGCCAACCCAACCAACTCCCCCCATAAGAACGATAGAAATTATGACTAATAATACCGTTTTCCAAGTGGAAGATAAAGAAGACCAATTGACGGGAAGTTTCGGCCATTGAAAGCCCGTTTTTTGCAGTCGGGTTGTGTTAGGACGGGCAGTCGGACCGACAGGAACAGAAGGGGGAAATTGGGTTTCTACAGGCGGAGGCTGAGTCAACACCGCAGGCGTAGGAATTTCCAATTCTGGCGGGGCTTGGGTGGGAATATGGGGGAGGATCGGCGTGTCTTTGATCGCTTGTAAAACTTGGGAAGCATTTTGATAGCGGTCGCCCGGTTTGTAAGCTAACATTTTATCTAAAATTGCCGCCAATTTCGGACTAACAGAAGTATGCGATCGCCAGTTCCAAGTTAAATGATAACTATCAATTAAATGCTGAGGTTCAGTCCCCGTTAACAACACGACTACCGTTGCCGCCAAGCCATACAAATCGCTGTGAGGGGAAGCAATTCCCATTTGCATTTGTTCTTCGGGAGCATAACCCATTTTGCCCAAACGAGTGGCGGGAGAGGGGGGAAGTTGACGCACGCCCAACTCCGAATCAACTTTTGCTTTTATTTGTTTAACGCCGCCAAAATCAATTAATACCGGCAAACCATCGGCTTGACGGCGAATAATATTATCGGGGGAAATATCACGATGAATTACACCATAAGCGTGAATATATTCGAGAACTGGTAAAAGTTGCAACATCAGTTGCGTAACTTCCAGTTCACTGAAGCGGATTCCCTGACTTTTATATTGGGTAACTAATTCTCGATAGGTGGCACCTTTAACATAATCTTGAACAACAAATAAATAGCCTTTACCATCAATTTTTTCGCGAAACAGTTCTCGAAAACAAGGGATTTGAGGATGCTGGAGTTGATAGAGAATTTGCGCTTCTCGTTCAAAAAGTTCTTGAGACTTTTGTAAGCCGTAACTTCCTTGAACTTGCGGGGCAAATTCCTTCAAAACACACAGTTCGTTAAACCGATGCTGATCTTCTGCTAAGTAGGTGCGTCCAAAACCACCATGCCCCAACTGGCGCATAATGTGATAATGGTTTCGCAGAATCATGCCCGGACTAATGGAGGTACTCATGGGTTTGAGAGATGAAACTCAGGGTTCAAGTTGAGTCAAGTACAGTTATTTGTTATGCTTCAGTCGATTTGAGAATTCCAATCAGCAGGATGCCCAATTTACATCTGAGACAGTACAATCACGAGTATAGCCGTCTAGATCGCATCTAGACCGAACCAACCCGTTAAAGTTACTCAAGAGGGTTCACTGGTATTTTAAAGCCTATGAGCGATATTGTGACGGGTCGCCGGGTCAAGCCACGAAAGATCAAGTTCAGAGATTTACTCAATCTTTACACTCTCCCTCTTGGATTTTACACAACCCTCTGGTTTTCTGGGCTAGAGACTCTATAAATTTAGGCAATACGGACTAAAACCCCATCTTCATCGGGTTTGGGGATGTTGGCTGTATGAGTCCAATCTTCAGAACTTGAGAAATCAAATGAGCAAAACACAACGCATTGCTTCAGCTACTGCAATTCTCGGGGCTTTGGCGTTTCCCGCTTTAAATGCTTTCCCCAGTCAGGCGGCTTTATTAGTGGGGAATAGCGAAGGAAACAATATTCTTCTGTTTGATGAACAAAACGGCGACTTTTTGGGTGAATTTATCGCACCCGGAACTGGGGGGTTACTTGCTCCGGACGACTTGACTTTCGGCCCCGATGGCAATCTTTATATTACCAGTGGAACGACACCGGAAACCTCGGCTGTCTACCGTTTCGATGGGATGACGGGAGAATTTATTGATATCTTCGCCTCGGGTAACGGCTTATTTCGCCCCTACGGGGCGGCGTTTGGGCCGGATGGCTACCTCTATGTCGCCAGCTTTTTGAGCGACGAAATCCTCCGTTTTGACGGGATGACGGGGGCATTTGTCGATGTGTTTGCCTCCGGTAACGGTCAACCTGGAGGGTTAAACGGGCCGGATGATTTGTTGTTTGGCCCCGATGGTCGCCTTTATGTTACCACTCAGGGGAGTGTTGCGACCAATGGTCAGGCTGATTTGAGTGCGGGTCTTCCCAGTCAGGTGTTAAGTTTTGATCTTACCACCAAAACCTCGACGGTATTTGCTGAACCGACTCCTTCACCGGATGGTTCTGGGTTTGTCAGTTTATTAGGGTTGGCGTTGGGACCAGAAGAAGATTTATTTGTTAGTGATTTTGCCAATGATATTCGCCGCTACGATTTAGAAACGGGGGATTTAGTGAGTGTTTTATCGACAAACTACACGGGAACTGTTCCGAGTAATAATTTTATCGGAAATTTAACTTTTGACCCGAACAATATCCTCTATACCGTTGGTTTTGATTTTACCAATAATAATTTTGGAGCAATTCTCCGCTACGATGGCATCACGGGAGAACCGTTGCCTTCTGTTGGAAATAGCGGTGCAGTTTTTGTGCCAACCAACGATAAGTTATTACGTCCAATTGGCATCACGTTCACCGCACAGCTTCCGGCAAAAAGCGTACCTGAACCCGTTTCGGTGTTGGGTTTTCTAGGCGTTGCAATTTGGGGAATTCAGAAGAAATTCCGCCACTAATTCAATTATAATATGATATCCGGTTGATTAATGCCTGTTATGGGGCGGGGCGGGTTTATGTCAATCTCGGAGTAGTCGTCAACATCAATGCAGAAGCCGCCCCTACATGACGCTCATTGATTAGTCGGATCTCATATAAATCCTGAATTATGAATTCTGAAAGGAACTCCCGGATCGGATAAAAAAGAACTCTATTCTCTAAAAACTAATTCTTTTTGTTATTCATAATTGGTAATTTCTAGTTTAGAATTGATAATTTCTACGGCAATCGCTGGGGGTTGTTTTAAAATCCTCAACGGTCTTTTTTTAGATGAAATACAGAAAATAATCCTACACCTCTTTGCCATCTCTCCACCTCCCCAGCGCCCGGACAATTTTTTTCTGAGAATGAAACAGCCGGCTCATCCCTGGTACAATAGAAAGGGTTTAATTTTTGAACAAATCGATAGGCTAAAGGAGATGCAGCAATGAAAATTTGGATTAACGAACAACTCGATCCCGCAGGACTGATTTATTCTTGTATTGCTTGCTGTGATGAAGAACAAGCCAAAGCCTGTCACGAATCTTTTGAAAACAACCTCACAGAAACCCAAAAACAACAGGGTTGGGTCGCTAGAATGAGAACCGTTGAATCTTGGGAGGAAGTTCCGGTCAGCGCTTTAAAATTAAACTAAATCTAATTCACTCCTAAAATCAATAAAGATTTAAAAAGAGACGGTCACTGAACTGCTCACCCGCAAAACCGACTCTTGATTAAATCTTTGTTTATATTCGCCGATAATTTCTTGAATAAATTTTTCTTCTTTGGGGGTGTTTGGGTGAATTAAAATCACCAGTTTGGTTTGTTCTCGAATTAAACTTCCCGCAGAATTCAAATATTGTCCGTTAGCATCAATCACCGTCAGTCCGGCTTTAAACCGAGGCGTAATCACTTCTTCTAAAAACAACTTCCACTCGGTTTCTGTCACTTTTCCTTGTTGTTTAGATAAACCAAAATAAAGTTCATCTTGGGTTAAACTTTGGCTAACATTCTTAGCAGAATCTTCGGGATTATCAATAAACTGCGCCCGAACTTCTAACCGTTGAGAAGCGGGAAAAAGAAGAACAGAACCGACCAAAACCCAACCCAAACCCCGAACCACCCTAATTTTCATTAATTCCCCGTTAGTCATGTCTAGAACAACAAAAAAGGCTAACCCCAAAGATTAGCCCTCCAACCTATATTTTAACAATTAAGCCCCTAAATAACGGCGAAGAAAACTTTCCAACGATTCCATCTTCATATCAAACATCATTTCTAAATTAGTGATTTCTTCAGGAGTACAGAAAAACTCATTAGCCAATAACGTTCGTAACGTTCCCAAACTCCGTTCAACATCAGAATTCAACACCCCAATTGTACTCCGCAAGCCATCAAAAAGAAACAGAGGGGGATTAATCACAATCGGATCTCGGTTAAAAATGCGGCTAAAAATCTGAGGAATATCGCCCCGAGTAATAATTTCCGGACCGCCAACAGACAAGACTTTATTTTTCGCACTTTCTACAAAAACCGAATCAATTGCAATACGAGCAACATCATCCGTACTAACAACAGAAGTCCGATTTTGCGGATCACCAATTAACAAATAAATCCCCGTTTGTTTGAACCGTTCCGCCAGAGGTAATAAACTCGAAGCAAACGCCGAAGGACGCAAAATGGTATAATTTAAACCGCTATTTTGTAAATACTTTTCAACCTCCCGTTTGGCTTTAAAAACCGGTGAATCTTCATAACCGCGATCAACACCCAACACCGAAGTAAAGACAAAATGTTCGACACCCGCTTCTTTCGCCGCATCAATTAAATCAATATTAGCCCGATATTCAACCGCTTGGGGTTTCCCTCCCGAACCGTGCGAACTAATCACATATTTTACCCCTTGACAAGCCTTATAAATATCCTTATCCCGTTCTAAATCTCCGATAAAAATATTTACCCCCCGACTTTCCAATTCCGAATACCGGGAAGTCAACCGCACAAACCCCCGCACATCTTTTTCCTGTTGGCGTAGTCGGCGAACAATGCGGCTACCGAGTCCACCGGTTGCTCCTGTAACTAAAAACATGATTGCTTGTCCTTTCACTGAAAATCACTACAGGAATATGTTAGCGAATCTAACCGCTAAAGTTCATAGAAGTCATACAAAACAATACCCGTCTCCGGATCATTTCCAATTCCCACATAACCACTTTTCAGCATTTGATTGAGAACGTTTTCCACCTCCTGAAAACTCGCTCCAGTCGCCATAACCCCTTGTGTTACCGAGAGTTTACCGCCTCGGGTTGCAGCGGCTTTTAAAAGCTTCACTCTAAACTGTTCTTGAGTCGTTGGCGTAATATTATAACTAACGGTAGAAATCGATGAATATAGAGGTACACCGTTACTAGAAACCCCCAATTTTGCTTTAATTTTAGCGTTATGTTCCTCAACCATACTCGGAATCACAAGTACATCTAATAATTGTGCAATTCCAAATAAACCAAAGGTACACAGCCACAAAGTACCCGTTCCAACTTTGCCATTATAAAAACGGTGGAGTCCGTGAATGGGGATAATAAAACCAATCGCCCACAATAAATAACTGATTGCAAGTTTATTCATGGATTTTTCCTTTAAATTATTGATCCGATCCCACTCAACCGCCTAAAGGAGAAAGCCGCAGGGGAATGATCGCTATCTCAATTGTAAAAAAATTTAGTTAAAATTCTAGCTGTTTTCGGAGACATTCCCGATTTTCATCACAACAAAGGGGCTAAAACCTAGCCCCTATCGTAATTTTTGGTTTAAGTTGACTTTCCTACAAATTTTTAACATAGGAAATATTAGTCAAAACTTTCTCAAAACCAACAGATTCGTACAGTCGCAACGCACCGGATGGATTTTCAGCATCAACCCCTAAAATTGCGCTATCCATTCCTTTTGTTTTTAAATGTTGCATTGCGGTTAATAACATCGCCCGTCCCAACCCAAGCTGACGAAATCCCCGTCGGGTTCCCAACACCCCGATCCAGCCTTCGTTACGTCCGTTGCGTTTGTTATCTTCAGCATGAATGCGGGATTCACAAAAGGCGGCGAAGGTGCCATCGGGGGCGATCGCAATTAAGTTTAAATCCGAATTATATTCTGAATGCTGACAGTCGTGTAGAAATTCTTCAACAGTATAATCATGGTGATTCCAATGATCGATAAAAGTTTGGTTAAACATTTCTACCCACTGCATCGCATCTTTTTCGGGTTCGACAATTCGCAGTTTAAACCCTTCTGGAAACTTAGGTTCATCAATGGGTTTAGCTAATGATCGTTTCATGCGGAAAAAATACCGCACGGCGATAAATCCTAAGTTTTGAAGGATGGTAATCACATCACCGCGATCGCTGCGGGCGCCAGAATAAAGTTTGACCGTCCCGTTGCAGTCTTTTGTCGCTTCTTTGAGTCTGTTTTCTCCCCAAGAAATGATTTCTTCTTCAAGACCTTGATTTCGGACACTTGGATGAACTCGGAAGTTTAAAAATCCGTCTATTCCGTCTTGGGAAGGGTCGATCCACACCGATCCATATCCGACTAATTCCCCTTCGGAATTTTCCCAAAGCCGCAGATTTTCAGCCCGGTTAAATGAGGGTGTATTTAAGGCTTGTTCGAGTCGTTCAACGGTTTCCCAAATACCCGTTTGATCGACTGTTTCGCAGGCATTAAAAAGTTCAGCGATCGCACCCAGATCGCCGTCTGTACAAGGGCGCATAATTCACCTTTGCTTGATGGTTGCTCACCTATCGTAATACATAAATACTACAACGTCAAGACCTAGCCAAAAAAAGCCCCCAACCGTCGGGTTAGGGGTTTTGGGTCATCTCGGATGAAACTTGTATTAAACCTTGTATTAAAACTTGTATTAAAACTTGTATTAAAACTTCTCTTAAAAGGCGATAAAACCCTCTCCTACACAGTGCAGTCTGAGGGTTTAGATTGGGTTAGACTTGATATTAGAATTCACAGACAATTCACTCGTAATTTAGATTAGTCTTCCCATTCAGAACCGTGATAAGGAATGCCATCAAAAGGTTGTACACCAATCACCGGATAAGTGTTGTCGCTGGGGCTAAAAATGCGACCAGCAGCTTCGGAGACATAAACAACCATATTTGTCAGTGCATGGAAAATATTCATATCTTTTACCTCTGTCTCATCAATTGTTCTCGATCACCTAACACTTCTATAATAATGTAAATAAATCGATTTTGTGTAAGCTTGCAACATTTATTTGCACTCAAAGATTATTTACAATCGTTCAGGTTGTGTTACTTTTTTCGGGGGCGGTTAACCGAATTTATCAAGCTAGGAAACCCGTAATTTTAAGGAAAAATAAAAAGCGTTAAGTTCTAGTAACAATTGCAATCAATCTCAATATACTTTTTAAGTATAAAAACTTAAGTATTTCTACCACTTTAATTATACACGCTGAGAAACCCAGTTTCGGTGAGAAACCAGGTTTCTGGGTTTAACCTTCTAATTTTGGGTCATCCAACTCACACATTCTTGCATTTGTTTTTCCATCGTGATACTATCACTATGATGGCGGTGTCCGTGACCGGGAAGCACCCACTCAAAAGAATAATTGGCTAGTTTTTTCATGGAGTCAATTTGTTCTGACCACGAATACCAACAGTAGCGCTGAAAAGCATAAAGTTGGTTTAATGAGTCTGACCAAGCCAGATGATCGCCTGTAAATAAAAACTTGTGATTGTACAGTAAAACCGTATGACCTTTACTGTGTCCGGGAACGGGAATGATTAACAAATCGGGAGCGAATTCGATTTCTTCAAAACCCGAAAGTTGAATTTCTACAGATTGGGTTTGAGCGGTAATATCATCCGCGTGAAGAATGCGATCGCATCCAAAATGATCCCGAAATTTTTGATGATCGGCGACATCATCCCGATGGGTGAGATAGAGATAGCGTACTCCCCCTAATTCTTCCAAACGTTTAACTAAAGGCGGCGCAAACCGAGGAGAATCGATGAGAATATTACCGTCTTTTCGCTCAATAAAATAACTCGCCGCAGCAAAGGAACTCTCAGAATGGTAGCCGCAATGATAAACGTTATCTTCGATTAAAATGGGAAAACTTTGGTGTACAGTTTTAATATCTTTGGGTTTTTCAAGGGTACCAATTGAAGCCGTTGGACAGGATAACAACGCCTGCATTGCTCGCAGTTGTTCGGTTTCGCTACTCGGTTGATGATACACCGCAGACTGTTCACCCGCTCGATGAAACACCTCCGGCGCCATCCAGCGACAGGTATCGCAGTCAATACAGCTTTGATCGACGTAAAAATTACCGCTCTCGTTTTCAGAGCGACGTTGTTTGAGTTGGGCCATTGTTCTCTCCCCAGATGATTAACTCATACTCGTTATGAGTTTGTATTTATCAGCATATACATATTTTAGCTAAAATGTCAAGTTCAATCCTATTGATAGAGTTAGAGACGCGCTTAAAGGGCGTCTCTAGAGAGTTTATGGGTTAAACGTCAGCTAGAACTTACTGAGCGACTTGAGAAGGGGACAACTTTTATCAAGAAATCAATTCTCTCTCATTCTCGCTATTCCCGATATTCAGCTTACTCTTCTGTTTTGATTTCTTCACGCAAAGCCGCTTCAACTTTTTGCCATTCCGCCTCAATTTCTGAGAGTCGTTGAGCCGCAGCGCCAGAAACAAAACATTCAACTTCTGTTGAGTTACTTTCCATTCCCATACGCCCCATATATTCTATTTCTTTACACAATTGAGAAAATCTCATCGCCCCCAATTGAGCGCTACTCGATTTAAGCGTATGAGCCGATTCTTTAAGAATTTTTGCATCTTGAGACTGAACCGCGATGCGAATTCCGTCAATATGTTGAGGGGCTTCGTTGAGATAAGTTTCAATTAAAATATCAACAAACGGATCATCTTCATCATCGTATTCTCGCAAATTTTGTAAGATTTTATCATCAATAGAAGGCAGATCGGAAAGGGGTTGTTCGTTGGGTGTAGTTGTCATTTGAGGTGATGAGCCGTTATGAGATGAAGGTGATTCTAAACTGTAGGATTGTTCGGGAGTAAGCGGATATAAAGGTTGACATTTTGCTAATGCTTGAGCCAATTCTTCTCGACGAACGGGTTTGGTGATATAGTCATCCATTCCCGCAGCCAAACACATTTCGCGATCGCCTCGCATGGCATTAGCAGTCATGGCAATAATTTGAGGTTTTCTCGGGCGTTCATCGGTACCATCGCCATATTCTTGGCAGATACGACGGGAAGTTTCTAAGCCATCCATTTGGGGCATTTGTACATCCATCAAAACCACATCATAGGGTTGTCGTTTGAGTGCATCTAATACTTCCACGCCATTCCCCGCAATATCCGCTCGATATCCTAATCGTTGTAATAATTTAGTTGCCACTTTTTGATTTGTGACATTATCTTCCGCCAATAGAATTCGTAATGCGGCGTGATTTTGAGGCGGATCAAGAGGCCCGGAATCGTCGCTTAATTTTAACCCATGAGTTGAATTCTCAGTCGTTTCGTGATCGGCAAAAATCTGAACTAATGTGTTATAAAACTGAGATTGTTTGAGCGGTTTATTGACAAAGCCGGCGCAGTTAATATTGGTGCGTTCGATCCGTTTAACAATGTTCGTGTTGCTGGCATAGTTAAAGAGAACTAAATGAACGGGTTGTCGTTTGGGATTGTTGCGGCTTAAATCCTTTTCGAGTAAACGAATTTTACGGGCGAGTTCAATTTCATCGATATCGGGTAAGTTAATTCCAATAATCACTAAATCTAAGCAAGGATTCTCTTGAATACATTTTAAAGCATCAATTCCAGTTTTTGCAACTATCGGTTTCATTCCCCAAGTCTTAACCTGTCGGGTGAGAACGGTTTGATTAATCCCATGATTTTCGACGATTAAAATTTGCTTACCTGTAAATAAGTTATCCGCAAACTCATCGGAAAGTGAGGTTTCGATAGCGGATGATTTAATCGTAAAGTAAAAAATAGATCCCGTATTTTCCAAATTGGGAACTTGAAAAGATGGCGGAGGATTTCCGGTAATACTAGAAATCAGAGTTTGAGAGTTTGAGGATTTATGATCGGGTTCAACCCAACTCACAACCCACATTTGACCCCCCATCATTTCACTCAAACGTTGACTGATAGCCAAACCCAAACCCGTTCCTCCATACTGTCGGGTTGTAGAAGCATCCACTTGAGAAAAAGCTTTAAATAAACGGTGCATTCGATCCGGAGGAATTCCAATTCCCGTATCTTTAACCGCAAATTGAACTTCATAAGTAGGTTGAGAAGAAGAAGGTTGAATCTCGCTCTTTTCTGGAGACTCTTTAGACGGTTTACTTTCCGGTTGAATCAAAGTAGAACTAACCGAAACAATCACTTCGCCATGATTGGTAAATTTGACCGCATTACTGAGTAAATTGACTAAAACTTGACGCAAGCGGGTCACATCTCCAACCATAACTTCCGGCGTCTTCGGATCGACAATATAAGCCAATTCTAAACCTTTCTCGGAAGCTTTAGCCGAGAGTAAATCTAAAGATTCTTCAATACAAGTTCGCAGTTTAAACGGTTGATGTTCCAGTTCTAATTTACCCGATTCTATTTTAGAAAAATCCAGAATATCATTAATAATAGTCAGTAAAGCATCTCCGCTGGTGCGAATGGTTTCCACAAAATCCCGCTGTTCCGGATTGAGATTCATATCCAGAAGTAAACCCGTCATTCCAATGACCGCATTCATCGGCGTGCGAATTTCGTGACTCATGGTTGCGAGGAATTCACTTTTCGCACGACTGGCGATTTCTGCGGCGAGTCTGGCTTCTTCTAAAGCTTTATTTTTATCCGCGAGTTGCTGGCGACTTTTGACTTCAAATTCCAACAATTTAGCTTGGAAAAGTGTTAAACCGACTTGACTCGCAACATCTTCTAAAAACTCGACTTCTTGTTCCGTCCACTGTCGCGAATTATCACATTGATGCAACATAATAATCCCGTTGGGTTCGCCGTTGTAAGAGGTGCGAACCGCCAACATTGATTTTAATCCCATACGGCGACACATCGGCGCCGACGACTCCAGCAACGGGTCGGTAAACACATCGGGAGAAACCACCGCTTTATCTTCGTCGAGCAACCTTTCAATATAGGGATTATAATTGACCGAAATTTCTAAATTTAAAGTCGATTCGTAACCCACCTCTAAGTATTCAGCCACACAAGCCAAATGGGGATAAGGTTTGGGAATATAAGTATAAATCGAACAGCGATTCACCCCAAAAACGCGACCAATTTGAGTCGCAGTCGTTTGAAAGATTTCCTGAGTTTCTAACTTAGACCGCACCTTTTGAGTGATTTGCTTCATCAATAATAAATATTGATTTTGTCGCTGCAAATCTTGATGATTATTTTCGCGAGCGATTTCACTTCCGATATAACTCGCCATCAATTTTAGTATTTCTAAGTCTATCGGTTGGAATGAAGGGCGAGCTTTCCGACTCATAAAACTCAGGGTTCCATAGACTCGTCCTTCTACCTTAACCGGAGTTCCAATATAAGCTTCTAACCGTCGAATTGTATAGGCTTCGTGATTTTTCCAACGAGAATTTTTAATCGATTCAATACAAACAACATTATCGGCGCGCAACGCTTCCCGTTCAAAGGTTTGTTCTAGAGAAAAAGTATCTCCTTTTGTAAATCCGAAGGGGAAATCTTGGGATAAATAAGCCGAAATTACTTCGTAACGATCCGCCCGAATTCGACCTAATAAACCAATATCCATTTCAAAGCGATCGCATCCCATAATTAAGAGTTGATTGATGCGTGATTCAAAATTCGCACTAGAATTAATCGCAATTTCATAGAGTTGATTAATCACTTCTAATTTTTCGATAGCGGGTTCAGGACGCTGAGAATTAACGCATAAATTAAGCGTTCCGGTAATTCCAATCACCCGATGTTCGCTATTCCAAATAGCACAGGCTGAGAGTTCAACCCGTTGATAAAGGGAACTCTTATTATCAGATTTTAATGGATTTTTTTCTAGCGGTTCAAAAGCATTTTTAATCCGAATTTCCTGATGAATTGATTCTAATTCTGCTTGCCAAAGAGAAGAAAATAAAGAAGTCAATTTCAGGCGGTCATCTGGATGAAGATAATCCGTGAATAGCGTTCCCAAACTTTCCGAAACTAACAGTCCAGTTTGTTGAGTCCAGGTCGAATTTAAAAACGTTAATTTCAGTTCATTATCCAGTTGAAAACAGATAGATTTTAGATTAGTTTCTCTATCTTGTTCTGAGAAAATATTATCAAAATTTGAATATATTTTTTTACTAGAACTAATATCGGTATGGGTACCAATCATACGGATCGGCTCTCCATTTTCGCTCCAAATTGCCTGTCCCTGACAGAGAACCCACTTGTACTCACCATTTTTACATCGCATCCGATATTCTAAAATACAGGAATCTCTTTTTTTAGCAAAATATTCTTTGAGAGTCCCGTGAACCTTTTTCAAATCTTTACTATGAATTCGACCCAACCATTCTTCAATTTTAGTCGAAATTTCACCATCTTGATAACCCAACATTTCTTTCCAACGGGGAGAATAAAAAACATCTTGAGTCTTTAAATTCCAATCCCAAAGTGCATTTTGATTAACCGATAAAACCGATTTTAACTCCTCTTTTTGCCGGGAAACTTGAGGCTTGACTTGCTGAGATAAAGTTTTAATTTGTGATTTCATCTGTTGAACTTGTCGCTGCAAACTCAAAATAGTTGTGTGCATTGATTTCGGACAAAGCATCTGCAACAGTACGATTTGCGGCGATATAATATTAATCGGATAACCACTTTCATCAACAACAATCAGAGGCAATTGATTGTAATACTTTTGCATCAAACTAATCGCCGAGAGAACCGGAGCCTGCGATCGCATCAACAAAGGCGGCTTGTTACAAATCGCCCCGGCTTTAATTTGACTGATATCGAGTCCGAGTGCTTGCACTTGAATAATATCGCGACTGGTAACAATCCCCTTTAATTTACTGGTATTTTTCCGAGAAAACTGAGATTCTCCCGTCACATCAGAAGTCGTTTCCCGATTATAAGAAACCGTTTCTGTAATCACAACACAGTTAACCTTGTATTGAAACATCAACCGAGTCAAATAATCCACCCCCGCCTGATGAGAGGCGTGAACAATCGGAGTTGCATTGGCTGAAATTTGATTAATTTTAATTAAATGATCGGGAATAAAAGTCGGAGAACTAATAGAATAAATCGACTGAATATCCGAATCAGAAGAAGAACAAAGCCTTGAAGAATTAGACGATTGTGTATTGCTAGAACAGGCAATTTGAGCTTGAGCCAGTCTCAACAGATGAAGCGGCGTAATCACCCCAAACAATCCCCCAAAATCATCCAAAATCGGCAGATGATTAATTTGATGTTTATTCCAAAGAGAAACCAAAGCAAAAACATCGGGAAGTTCCGACAGTTGAACCGCGATCACCGATCGAATCATAATCCGTGAAATCGGAAATCCCTTCAAAGAATCGCCAATCGAATTAAGCTGAATAATATCGTGTTCGGTAAAAATTCCCAAAAGAGAGGGATTACACCCCAAAGCCTCCGGTTCCTCTACAATCAGCACATAGCTTGCACCCGTGCGACTCATTAACTGAATTACATCTTCAACGGGTGTTTCGGGTTTTGTAGTCACCGGATGACGATCAATGGCTTGAGAGATAGAGGGAATTAACATAGGAACGCGGTGAGAAGTGCTTGATGGTAGAATCTTGAGTCGGGAGACTAAAAAGGCATAGAATAACAATTTAGAAGGTATTGGTTATCGTTGCTGTTGGGTTTGACTCGGATTTTCAAAACAAAAGTGTTGTCGATGAGCGTGCCAGATGTAACTGACCCAGTAAGCGTGACAGCCAAGCCAATCTCCGATTGAGAGTGACCCTCTACTACCATTTTGACCTTTTACTTGCAATTGTTTCAGATTTATCCTGAACCTGTAACGTGTAACATAGTAACTGACAACTGACAACGGATCGTCGGTTACTGCTCCCCGACTGCTGTTGTGTCCGCTCTCAAGGAACTGTTACATTTTTGATGAATATATTAGATTCTAAAGGTCGCCTGTTTGGAAAAGTCAGCATTCTCGATATTGGTGCTGCTTTGGTAATTTTGATGGTGATTGTGGGAATATTTTTCTATCCCGGCACCTCCGGTTCGGTGGCTCAAGTCGGCGTCACCAGCAAACCCGTTGAAGTGGATGTCATTGCTTTGGGTTTGAAGGGACGTGACCCAAGCACCATGATCAAACCAGACGAAAAAACCAATTTGATTATCCGTAACCAACCCTACGGAGAGGTCAAAATTAAAAAAGCCGAGGTTTTACCCCGACTCATTCCCGTTGCTCAACCCGATGGGACCGTTAAAGCTCAACCCGACCCGACTGCTGAGTATACTTACAGCAACAATGTTTTAATGACCCTTGTCGGCAACGGTCAAATTACCGATACCGGTCCTGTTTTGGGTAATATTAAGATTAAAGTCGGCACCACTGTAGAACTCGAAGGCAAAGACTACAACTTCAATGCCACCGTGATTGATGTGCGAGTTCCATCCTAAAAACACAACCTTGGGGCGCTGTTGTTGGCGCCCTCATAAACTGCAAAATTTCCCGAATTTATCCCTAATTCATCAATTCTTCTGACTCAGCAGGTAGGGTATTTTCTGACGGTTATTCCATCGTTTCTGCTTCTGGAGTTACAGGTACTTCAGTGTCCGGTGGAGTTTCCAAAGCTTCCTGAGAGGATTCATCCATCGTTTCTGCTTCTGGAGTTACAGGTACTTCAGTGTCCGGTGGAGTTTCTAAAGCTTCCTGAGAGGATTCATCCATCGTTTCTGCTTCTGGAGTTACAGGTACTTCAGTGTCCGGTGGAGTCTGCAAACCCTCCTCAGAGGATTCATCCATCGTTTCTGCTTCTGGAGTTACAGGTACTTCAGTGTCCGGTGGAGTCTGCAAACCCTCCTGAGAGGATTCATCCATCGTTTCTGCTTCTGGAGTTACAGGTACTTCAGTGTCCGGTGGAGTCTGCAAACCCTCCTCAGAGGATTCATCCATCGTTTCTGCTTCTGGAGTTACAGGTACTTCAGTGTCCGGTGGAGTCTGCAAACCGTCGTCAGAGGTTGGAATAACAGGATCTTCCCCATTATCTTCAGACTCAGTTACCTCAGAAGTAGAATTATCCTCCGCCGGTTGAGGATCTCCCGGTATGACTTGGGGTGGCATTTGATCGGTAGAACTCGGCTGTCCACCACAATTTTCGCTGTTAAAACTAAAAGAATATTGATAAGCGGTAGGACCTCCTCCACCTGAACCTTCAGAGGCGGCAAACTCCCGCACCCTTTGAACCGCTTCGTTATCTAAAACCGGATATCCCGTATCTAACAACAGTTCGGGTCCTGCTAAAATCTCACCCCCAGAACCAACAACCACTCCCACCAATGCTTGTCCACTTAACTGTTGTTCGCAAGCTTCTATCGGATAGACATCCGATATAGAAATAGGCGAATCGGTTTGAATATCGGGATAACTTTCCTGCAAGCCCGAAACCCAACTCACATACAGACTTCCCCCTTCTATTCTTCTGGCTTGTTGATCGGAAACCTGCCCTTGAGGGCCTTGTTCGGGTTCCAACTCAAACGTCGGCCCATTACCAGGAGAATTAGCCGCAACATCGGTATTTTCTTCTTGACCTAAACCTTCTTGCAAACGTCGAAGAATTAATGGCGAAGACGGTTGAGAAGATTCCTGATTAGGATTACCACTGGCTAGTTGATCATTAAGCCCTTTTCGCGCAGAAACAGCAGGCGGTTTGTTTTCCTGTTGATTATCATATTTACTTTCTGGGTCAAGAACCCCACTTGCACTTAGCTGCTCTGGGTCTTGAGACCAAGGAATTTCTTGTCCTCCTAGTAGTTCCTCCCTTGTTCTCAGGTTGTCTAATTCTTGTGTCTTTCTATCGGTGAAACCACCGCCTTGTTGAGAAGGAGAGGGTGCAGGGGGAGTATTGATGGGAAAATTAGGAGGGATAGGGAAAGTTGAAAACGAATAACTCTCGTCGGGATAACTCTCGTCGGAATAACTCTCGGATGTCTCGGGATAACTACTTTGTGGATAAGAGGGTAAACCGCTTCCTCTGCTTGCAACTGAAGGGTCAACCGGAATGGTAAAAAACTCGGGCTGAGGGCTTGAAAACGTCGGAGAAGGAGGAGGAGGAGCGTTCGACGGAAATGAGGGGAGAGTCGGCCCACCGAGAATAGACGAAGGAACCGGGATCTGACTCAAGCCATATTTCGGCTGAGGGGGCGGATAAATACCACCAACTTGATCGGCGGATAATTCCACTAATTCCACACTGGGGGGAAGTTGAGCCGTGTTGGGAAATAATGGAATCTTCTCAATATTAACTGCAAAGAGGGCATGAATTCCCACCGAAGCGATCGCCGCTATTGCAGCAGGTTGACGCAATGATGCCAGTCCAGACCGAATGAAGGGTGTAGAAGAATCCATAATCACAACTTTAGAGGTTAGAAATTGACTCGCATCTATCAAGGCACGGGGAGAAGATTAACCGTCGCCCCCAGATGTGAACCGAGTTTGGGTTGTTCACTCTGATACTCTGTTATGTTATAGCAAGCTTGAGTCAGATCATCAGGGGAAAATCTTTTCGACTGTACGATCCGCGATCGCCAAACTCCCCTGAGCTTTAGCATTTCCCCAACGCTTGAGAACAATCGAGACACTCCAACACAATTGCGTCTCTACTTTAACGCATTTGCTGCACGATCAATAACGAAAAATAAGATAATTCTAAATTAGGGCGATCGCTTAACCCTCGATAAATCTTTTGCTGAGGGAGCGTCGCCCATTCTACCACGTAGGCATTCTCTAACAAGTCTCGCTGGTGTAAAACCTGCCAAACTTGAGAATACACCGAACTCACTTTCATCAACACCACAACATCCGCCTGTTCCAGAGTGGTTTCTAACGCCGCGATCGCGTACAATGCCGGTAACACGACTAAACGTTGATCTCGCACGGTTAGCGGAAGTCCGAGACTCGAAACCGCCGCCAAAGGAGAACAAACTCCGGGTATTGTCTCCACTTTCACTTCAGGACGCAATTGTTGTAGCGTTTGTGCCAGGTAAGTGAACGTACTGTAAAAACTCACATCCCCCTCACACGCAAACGCCACATTTTGTCCTTGTTTGAGATATTCCCAAACCTGTTGGGCGGCTTGTTGCCAAGCTTCGGTTAAAATAGTTTCGTCTTGGACGTAGGGAAATTTTAACGATAATTGGATTTGCTCGGAACTCAGCCAGGGTGCGATAATGGTTTGGGCTATACCCAATTTTCCGCGAACTCCTGCCGGAAACGCAACAACGGGGGCGGTTTTGAGAAGATTTAATCCTTTCAGTGTAATCAGTTCGGGATCTCCCGGCCCGACACTAATACCATATAAAATACCAGATGATTGGGGTGATTGGTTCACAACAAATAACTAATTTTTCTACTATTGTAGGTTGGGTTGAACCGCAGTGAAACCCAACAACTTCTAAGAAGGTTTTTCGAGTGTTGGGTTTCGTAGCCTCAACCCAACCTACTGGCTTATTTTTCCTCTATTGTAGGTTGGCTTGAACCGCAGTGAATTCCAACTTGAGAAAAAGGGATGTTCTAAAACTTGTGTTGGGTTTTGTAGCCTCAACCCAACCTACTTTACTGTATTTTGGGCGCAAGCCTTGCGCCCCTACAGAGGGTTTTCGAGTGCATCTTTTACCCGTTTAATTAATAGTTCCAAATGGGTTTCACAAAAACGTTCGGCTTCAGGAACACTCATTCCTTCTTGCAACAAAAACTCCTCAAAAGCATTATAAATCATTGCTTCGGAAATTTCCCTTTCTTCTTCTGTCACCGCCCAACGGTGTTCGATACAACCCCAGGCGATCAAATTAGCAAGTTTAATCTGTTTTGTGAGTTTACCGAGTAACTGATCAATTTCCGAAGCCGACATAAAACCCCTCAACTCTCCTCTACAACACGCGCCCCCCGACTGTCTATTTGTAGCGATCGCACTTCAACTTTAACACCAAATTCATGCCACGCCTCGGCCATCGCCAAAGCCACATCCGGCGCCGAAGTTACATCACTGAGGGCTAACAATGTCGGTCCGGCGCCGCTGATCGCCAGTTGGTAAGCGCCGGACGCGATCGCCGCTTTCTGTACCGCTTCGTAGCCTATAATCAAAGACTGACGGTAGGGTTGATGTATTCTATCCTGCATGGCGACTTGCAGCCATTTTCCCTTTCCGGTTTGCAAACCCTGCACTAACAAACCAAAATGGGCGGTGTTAAAAATGGCGTCGCTTCGACTATACTCGGTGGGTAAGACTTTACGGGCTTCAGCCGTAGACAGTTCAAAGTCGGGAATGGCAACAATCGGAATAATACTAGAATGCCACGCAATTTCGCAGATTTCCCAGTCCGTTTCCGATGCGGCGACCGAGAGTTGACAGTTTCCCAACAGCGCCGGCACCACGTTATCCGGGTGTCCTTCCATTGCGATCGCCAAGTTCATCACTTCCGTTTGACTCAGGGGTGAACCCGCCCATGCGTTAGCACCCACTAACCCTCCGACAATGGCTGTTGCTGAACTTCCCAACCCTCGGGCGAGGGGAAACCCCAAATTAATCTCCATTTGGACCGGAGGCGGAGATTGACCCAAATGCTGATAAACTCTCACAAAGGCTTGATAGGCGAGATTATCTGGGGTGGTTGATACGCGATCGCCATCAACCCCGGAAACGGCAATTTTCACCGGGTTCTCCCCCTGTTCTGGGTCGGGTGATTCCCATTGTGAGATCTTGAAAGTATTATACAACGTTAACGCTGCACCAATACAATCAAAACCCGGCCCCAAATTGGCGGTTGTCGCTGGAACACTAACAGTAACGGACTTGGACATTCTTCGTTTTTTGACCCACAAAAATCAGGATCAGCTATTATCCCTCCATTAGATTACCGCAATTTGATGATCCCTGACACCTTAACCGATGCGATCGGGTTAAGTATTTGAATCTCCGTTATTCTCATCTTCTGAATCTTTATCGCCGATGTTGAGATTCTTCTTAGAAGATTTAAGCTGTTTCCAAAGTTCTTTAATTCGGTAGTAAGCTTCTTCCGGTGTGATTTTCCCATTGGTTTCCAAACCACAAATATAGTTTACCTTGTGAGCAAACTCTTGGATATTGGAATTAAACACCAAGTTTTCCGGTGAGAATTCTCCCCGGTAGCGGCTTTTCGGATACAGAAATTTTTCACGTTCGTTCATATCGATCTCCAAATGATACAGCTAAAACTTTTGCAATCTTCTCGGGGAATAATCTACAAGCTCATCACTTTTGGTCTTTATCCCCGACCCTTGAATCTTTTTTTGATAGTAGAAACTTTTACTGGATTTTAATTTAAATCTTCTATTGTGCTTCTGACTATAGCATAACTTTTGTTCCCGTCAAGATCCTCCTGCTTTATCTAATTTAACAATTTTCTCAAACCCTGCGATCTTGATCGCTTTTTATTCACATTTTACCGAAGTTTTCCAGAAAAAATTATCGATTTTTAAGGGTTGTAATGGGGTTGTCTAGTTTTTGGGTTGGTTTGGCGATTCAATTGTTAAAGTTGATTTAAGGCTGATGGTTTTTAAATTTATGTCTTTGGGCTTATTTCTTAAGACAAACTCAGGAATAAAAGTCGAGAATTGTTCAAAAAGTTTACAGAATTAATAGGTTTGCGAATTTTATCTACTTTCTAGTTTCGAGAGTATACAGTCAAAATCGCCCAAAACAACGAAAACATCTTTACCCCTTGTTTTTTAAGTTTTATCCCCAAATAAAGATTCCGGATTTATACGGTTATGTTTGTTTTTTGAGACCGGATAAAATTTCGGAAATCCAAACGAAAATTGAACGGTATAGAAAATAATTTTTATTGATTTATAATCAACCCGCAAAGGTTTTGTACAGAGATAAAATTGGGTTTTATTTATAAAAATTCGCCAAATTATCAAATAATAAAAATTTTAAACGCGGCTAATATTTTTGTTTTTCGTGTGAATTTAGCGACGAACTCTAGTTTTAGCAAATTTTTCAAAACATCATCTCAGTTCTTTAGTCAAACCCGCCGATTATGTTTTCAGGTTCATCTACTATTCCTCGGTTTTCCACCTAATTTTTCAGTCGCCAACAAAACCCATAAACTTTATCAAAATCTAATCAAAATCTAATCAAAATCTAATCAAAAACCCGGTATCTCAAAAAACCGGGTTTGTCTATCTTTTTAAGCTTCCATCTCCTCAACAGACTTCGGTACACCCGCAGTTAAAACATCATAACCCCCAGACGTTACCAACACATCATCCTCAATTCTCACCCCAATTCCTCGCCAACGTTCATCCACTTCTGGCTGTCCTTCAACGGGTTTAATTTGAGGTGAAATATAAATTCCCGGTTCAACCGTTAACACCTGTCCCGGTTGCAAAGCTTGCGGGTTTTCTCCCCACTGATAAACCCCAACATCATGCACATCCAACCCCAACCAATGACCGGTTCTGTGCATATAAAACGGCTTATATTTTTCCTCTTTAATAATCTCCTCAATATCCCCCGCTAACAGTCCCAAATCCATCAAACCTTCAACAATTACCCGCACGGCTGCATCGTGAACATTTTTATAAGGATTACCCGGTTTCACCTGTTCAATCGCCGCCAGTTGCGCCTTTAAAACAATCTCGTAAATCGTCTTTTGTTCCGGCGTAAACTTCCCGCTAACGGGGAAAGTTCGGGTAATATCGGCGTTATAATAATTATAAGAAGAACCCGCATCAATTAACAACAAATCTCCCTCTTGAAGTTGTCGATTATTTTCGATATAATGCAAAATACAAGCATTCTGCCCGGATGCAATAATCGAAGGATAAGCCGGAGTTCCCCCATTCAACCCAAAAATATGTTCCATTTCCGCTTGAATTTCGTATTCATAGCGTCCGGGTTGGGCAAAATTGCGGGCGTGATTGTGCGCTTTAACGGAAATATCAGCCGCTTTTCGCATCAATTCTAACTCCGTTTCGCTCTTAATCAAACGCATCGAATGGAGAATAGTTCCCGCATCTTGTATTGCAATGGGTCCGGTGCCGTGTTTGGGATAAACCCGCATTAATCTTTGCCAATGTTTGAGAACCTTATTATTAAAAGCTTCATCGTGTCCCAAACGGTAAAAAATGCGATCAGCTTTTTGCAAATATTTCGGTAATTTTTCATCCAGTTCGGCGATAGAATAAGCCTCATCCGCCCCATAAACTTCTTTGGCTTTTTCTACCCCGGTTCGATAACCCGTCCAAGTTTCTTTTTCCAAGTCTTTTGGCTGTACAAATAGCACAAATTTATGTTCTTCGTGATGGGGTGCAAGTACAGCAACGGCGTTGGGTTCGTTAAAGCCGGTCAGATAGAAAAAATCGCTTTCTTGACGAAAAGCATATTCAACATCGTTGTGCATCACCGCCATCGGCGCACTTCTAAAAATTGCGGTACCGTTGCCGATTTTTTCCATTAACTGTTGGCGGCGTTGTTGATATTCTGCGGATGTGATCATTGAAGCTGTTGGATTTAAGATTAATTCTAGTTTAATATAAGCCGTGAGGTCAGGAGGCAGGAGGCAGAAGGAAAAGGCAAAAACCCGGTTTCGCAGGAGAAACCGGGCTTTTAGTGGGGTGGGGGCGGGTTTATTTTAGTTATCGGTGGGAAACATACATCCGGACCGAACCCGCCCCTACAACTAGAAATATCAAGGAGAGTTACATCACGGGAGTGAAGCGCTCTTTTTCGGGAACTTCTGTGTACTCAGCAACAATTTGCCGGAATTCATCCCCATCGATGGTTTCTTTCTCAATCAACAAATCAACCAAACGGTCAATTACCACACGATTTTCGCGAATAATTTGACAAGCGTGTTGGTAGCAGTGATCGGCGATCTCTTTAATTTGAGTATCGATGCGAGAAGCTATCCGGTTAGAATAGTCGGTGCGGGTAGCAAAGTCGCGGCCCAAGAACACCTCGCCTTGCTGAGACTCCAACGACAACGGCCCCAAGTCCGACATTCCGTAACGAGTCACCATCTGACGCGCCATCCCGGAAACCTGTTGTAAGTCGCCGCCGGCACCGGTTGTAATTTCCGCATCGCCAAAGATCACTTCTTCTGCGGCACGACCGCCCAAAGCGCCCGTAATGCGGGCCAGAATTTGCGCCCGAGAAATCAAACCTTGTTCTTCATCGGGCATAAACCAGGTTAAACCGCGAGCTTGACCCCGAGGAATTAAGGTGACTTTTTGGACGGGATCGTGATCTTTGATCAAAGTTCCAACGATCGCGTGTCCGACTTCGTGATAGGCAATTAAACGCTTGCTCTTACCATCAATTAACGGAGTTCCCTCCATTCCCGCCACAACGCGATCGACCGCATCATCAATTTCCGACATGGTGATCGCTTCTTTGCGGCGACGGGCGGTCAAAATAGCCGCTTCGTTGAGGAGGTTCGCCAGGTCCGCCCCGGTAAAGCCGGGAGTCCGACGGGCGATCGCTTCTAAGGAAATTTCTTCAGCCAGTTTTTTATTGCGGGCGTGAACTTCTAAAATTTCCAAACGGCCTTTAATATCGGGAGCATCAACCGTTACTTGTCGGTCAAAGCGTCCCGGACGCAATAAAGCCGAGTCTAAGACATCGGGACGGTTGGTAGCGGCGATAATGATAATACCAGTGTTGCCTTCAAACCCGTCCATTTCGGTGAGAAGCTGGTTGAGGGTTTGTTCCCGTTCGTCGTTTCCGCCACCAATACCGGCACCCCGCTGACGGCCTACGGCGTCAATTTCATCGATAAAGATGATACAGGGAGCGGTTTCCTTGGCTTTTTTAAATAGGTCGCGGACGCGAGAGGCGCCCACACCCACGAACATTTCTACAAATTCCGAACCGGAAATGCTGAAGAAGGGAACTCCGGCTTCTCCGGCGATCGCTTTGGCCAAAAGAGTTTTCCCGGTTCCGGGAGGGCCAACCAAGAGTACACCTTTGGGAATGCGGGCGCCGACTGCGGTGAAGCGTTCGGGTTTTTTCAGGAAAGTAACAACTTCTTGGAGTTCTTCCTTGGCTTCTTCGACGCCGGCGACATCATCAAACAGGACGCCGGTTTTCGCTTCCATTTGGAACCGGGCTTTGGACTTGCCAAAATTCATGGCTTGACCGGGGCCACCGGGAACGTTGTTGGAGCGGCGGAACAGGAAGAATAAACCCGCAATCAGTAAAATGGGGAAAATCAGATTACCCAGTAAGCCCCAAATGGCGCCATCGTTGCGAGGAGGATGGGTATCGAAGCTAATTTCGGCATCTCGCAGGCGGGAGATGAGTTCAGGAGTGTTGTTGGGTAAGTCCACCCGCAGCCGTTGTACGCGATTATCGAGTTGGGGATCAACCGCTTCTACAATTGCTGTTCGACCCCCATCGTAGAGGTCAACGCTGGTGACACGGCCCGCATTTAAGTAGTCTAAAAAGCGACCGTAACTCATGCGAGTGCTGGCGGTGTTGTTACCCATATCGGTAGCAGAGTTGCTAAATGCTCCCTGCCAGAGGAAAAAGCCGATCACTAACGCTGGTAATGTCCAAAGTAGTATCGTTCTCCAGGTTGTTTTCATAAATTAAGTTGCCTCTGATCTTGTAAACCTATTTTGTCAAACAGCAGTGCGGGTGAACTGCTGATCGGATTATTAATAATCTTAATTAAATTTAACGTAATCATCCCTGATCGAGCAACAGTAGCGATTCATCCTTGTGGTAAAGTGACAGGCGTTGGCCTACCCGACAGGGGAATCAGGATGGTTTTGACTCGGGAAAACAAATGTGCGCGATCGCTGCGGGTATAGTCCCCTAGTACGCCAGAACGTGAACATCACAAGGCTGAAAGACCTGTTGAGGTCAGGCAAAAGACATCCTGTAAACATTTATTCCTCCAGGTAGAGTTTTGATTTGGGCCTCCCGAGTCGGATGTTGACTAATCACAGGTTTTGACATTCCTCAACGAATTATGCTAGGCAATTAGCGCGATCGCCAAAATTTTCTGCGATCCGATCCGGTTTAACTCGCTTATTGTCGGTCTATGTGAAAATGTTATGGGTGTAAATGGTATAGAGATCGGGCATTATAATTTTGAGTCTGAGTGAGGTAATTGATTCTAATGCAAAGCAATAAACAGCCAGTCGGACAGCCAGCAATTGGCCCTAACACAATTGTCAACAGACAAACCACAACAATATCCAATAGTCGCAAAACGATCCTGAGTGTGGACTTGGGACGAACATCAACCAAAGCCTGTGTCAGCCGCAACCCCAACGAAGTGATCTTTATTGCCTCTAATGTTGCCCAGCTTACGGTTGAAAAAGCCCGAGGGGGCGGGTTTGAGTCGGAGAGTACCGATCCGTTAGTCGATCTGTGGTTGGAGTATCGCGGCGATGGTTATGCCCTCGGTCAATTGGCAGCCGATTTTGGGGCGAACCTGTTTGGCGGAGATTCCAGCAAGAGTCCTTCTAAAGTTGATGATGCTTTGGTTAAGGTTTTTGCTTGTGCCGGATATTTTAAGATTAAAGGGGATGTTGATGTCATCTTGGGTTTACCGTTCTACTCCCAAGAACAGTTTGAACAAGAAAAAGACAAAATTATTAGTCTGTTGATGGGGCCTCATGTTTTACAATTCAGAGGTGAGCCAATTTCCATCGATATTAAGAGCGTGCGAGTCATGCCGGAAGGTTATGGCAGTTTGATTTGGTGTGAAGCCCAAAAAACCAAAGATACCCCCAATTTTGCTGATTGTAATGTAGCAATTGTTGATGTCGGACATCAGACAACCGACTTTTTGGCTGTTGATAGTTTTCGCTTTGCTCGCGGGGTTTCCCAGAGTGAAGTGTTTGCGATGAGCAAGTTTTATGAAGAAGTCGCCGCCAAAATTGAGGGCGCCGATAGTCAGTCTCTCTATTTGTTAGAAGCCGTTCATCGTCCCGCAGGTGAACGGTTTTATCGCCCTCGCGGTTCGGCTAAACCGGTCAATTTGGATGAAATTATCCCCGAGTTACGGAAAAAATTTGCCCAAGAACTTTCCTCTCGTTTGGTCGCGTGGCTCCCGGAACGGGTGACGGATGTGGTCCTGACCGGCGGTGGCGGTGAGTTTTTCTGGGAAGAGCTTCAACCCCTGCTTAAACAAGCTCAACTTAAAGCTCATTTGGCTCAACCCGCCCGCAAAGCCAATGCTTTAGGACAATTTGTCTACGGGGAAGCTCAACTGGTGAAGCGATAATTTTCTCGACTCAACCCGCCCCCTCTCAATTTCTCAGTCGAACGGCCATCGGTGGTTTCTTTGCCTCTATCTATCTATCTATTGTGAATTTTGAGAACAAACCGGGCGGGCTGAATGCCCGAGTTGAGCAAGAATTCTGGTACACTGAAACCAGTTGACTTTGAGCGCTTTCGGGATCTACAAATTTTTACGTCAAGAAACCCCCGTAATTGCTGATTCTCGTGGCTGTAGATTTCACGTCTGAAATAAAAAGGTAAAAACCATTATTTGAGCTTCAATCAGCGGCTTGAGTCCCTTCTAAAAACTGGCATTCTACTCGATATTTTGCAGGCAGATACTTTTATTTTTAATTATGTTTCGGGCTAATAAAAAACTAACCCAGTCAGTCACGTTTACTACAGAAGATGCTGCCGATCAAGCTTTATGGGAAGCTATAGAAAAAGAGCTATCTCTGACCAAGTATCAAACGTTTAGTAACCTTTGTAAGCAAGCACTCTGGCAATTTTTATTTGGCTCAGAGTCTCCCGCTACGACTTCAACACCCACAACCCCAACCGTTGCTTCTTCTTCTTTTATACCTTCGACTCCCGAGTATTCTCAACAGTTAGAAGAACAGGTCCGTCAACTACAAAACCAGCTTTCTGTTTTAGAACAAAAAGTCCTAACGAACGAAGAAAACCATTTTGAACGTCTCCAAGGTCAACTCATCCAAATGACTCAACAACTGGCTCAGTTACAAGTGGCTATCACTTTACAAGCCAGTTCACCTTCTCCTCAACCGACCTCTCAAACTCCTCCCCCCTCCCCACCTGCTGAACCTATCGTCGAACTGGCTGAACCTGAACCCCAAGCGACCCCAGAGCAAAAGTCCGATCCCGTATTGCAGCGTTTGAGTTCGCTGATTGATGATTTTTAAACAACACAAGATCGGACTGTTTTTTGATGGGTTTAGAGTAGAAAAACGCTCGAAAAATTTAGCTTATCGACGTTTAGCAGCCGCTTTCTTTTTCGCCGCTTTAGCCGCTTTTTTAGCCGCTTTTTCGGCCGCAATTTTCGCCAAACGTTCCTGTTCTTTCTCCTCTTCGATTTTGTTCAAATAGTAGTGATAATCTCCCAAATAGGTGCGAAACTCACCGTCTCGTATTTCTACGATTTTGTTCGCCGCTTTTGAGATAAAATAGCGATCGTGAGAAACGATAATCACCGTTCCATCGTAGTTTTGTAGAGCCTCCTCTAGCATCTCCTTCGCCGGGATATCTAAGTGATTGGTCGGTTCGTCCAAAATTAGCAAATTAACGGGCTGTAAGAGCATTTTAGCCAGGGCTAATCGCGCTTTTTCACCTCCGCTCAAAGCAGCCACTTTCTTCGCCACCGTTTCTCCGCTAAATAAAAAACGACCCAACAACGTCCGCACTTCTTCGTTTTTCCAGTCAGGAACCTCATCGTGAATGGTATCGAGAACCGTTTTATTTAAGTCCAAAGCTTCCGCTTGATTTTGCTCAAAATAACCCGGAATAACGTTATGTTTGCCCAAACTAACTTGTCCTTCGCTGGGCTGTTCCAATCCCATTATTATACGCAATAGCGTTGATTTTCCGCAACCATTCGGCCCCAAAAACGCAATGCGATCGCCCCGTTCTATCGATAAATCTGCCCCCAAAAACAGAATTTTATCATCGTACATATGAACCAAATCTTTAATCTCAACCACATCTCGACCGCTGCGGGGAGCCGGCGGAAATTGGAATTTTAACGTTCTTAACGCCGCAGTTGGGGCTTCAACCCGTTCGATTTTTTCCAGTTGTTTTTCACGGCTTTTCGCTTGGGTGCTGCGGGTGGCACTGGCTCGAAATCGATCCACAAACGCCTGTTGTTTTTCCAGTTCTTTTTGTTGGCGCTCGTAGGTGGTTAATTGAGCGGCTTGGGCTTCGGCTTTTTGTTCGAGATAAGCACTATAATTGCCCAAATAAACCGTAGAAACGCCCCGTTCAGTTTCCACAATTTGCGTACAAAGACGATCTAAAAATTCTCGGTCGTGGGAAACAATCACCATCGGCGTTGTTAACCCTTTGAGATAGGTTTCCAACCACTCAATCGTTTGTAAATCTAGGTGGTTTGTCGGTTCGTCTAGGAGCAGTAAATCGGGATTTTGCAGCAGAATTTTTCCCAAACTCATCCGCATTTGCCAACCGCCACTAAACGCACTCACCAGGCGATCGCCATCTTCCGGTTCAAACCCCATCTCCGGTAAAATTTTCTCAATTTGTGCTTCCAAAGCATAGCCATGAATGGCTTCAAATTTCCGTTGAAAGCGATCGAGTTTAGTAATCAAAGAATCAAGTTCTTCGGGGGTAGCGGTTTGCATTTCCCGTTGGACCTGAGCCAGCGACTCTTGAATCTGATTAGCTTCTGTAAAAACCGTCCAAAATTCTTCCCGGACCGTGCGAGCGGGATCGACTTCAAATTCTTGAGTCAGATAGGCAATATTGAGACTGGCCGGACGAATCACCTGACCGGATGTCGGTTCCATTTCACCGGCAATAATTTTGAGTTGGGTGGTCTTTCCGGCTCCGTTAACCCCCACCAACCCGATCCGCTCTCCAGGTTTGACTTCCCAGTTTACATCTTTGAGAATAACGCCAGTGGGGTAAATTTTGCTAATATGTTCGAGTCGCAGCATCAGGTATTTTCCAAGACAGCAAGGTAATGGTGCAGAGGATTCGGCCCAAAATTATGGGCATCATACATTAATTGAATCAATGTTAACAAAAATTAACCCGATGTTACAGTTAATCGCGAACAGTAACCCGTAAACTGAAAACTGGTCACTGCTCCGATGTTCGGTCCAAAGTCGCTTGGTAAACTTCAGCCGCCTGCTGTACAATTTCTCTCAAATTTTGGGGGTCCCAAGGCTTACTAACACATTTAAAAATTCTAATGATTTCCGGGTCATGTTCTAGAGCATCTTCGCTATAACCGGTTAGCAGAATCCGAATCGTATTGGGATAGCGATCGCTAATTTTGCTCAAAAATTCAATCCCCGTCATTTCGGGCATACTCTGATCGGAAATAATAATCGCCATTTCTCCTTCGGCGTCTAGAATTTCCAGAGCGGTGGCTGGACTATTTGCCAAAAAAACCGGAAAATGACGGCGAAAGGTTCTGTAGATCAGATCGAGGTTCGCCTGCTCATCATCAACCACCATGAGCTTAAGTTTAGATTTGGGCATCTCTAGATTGGGAAGCGCACTCTTGAGCGTTTATTGTGGGCTGATCTCCAGTACAGGTATCGCTCGAGTTTTTCACAAAGAAAAGCACAAAAGCGCAACCTGTACTTATTATCGATTCGTCTTCTAAGCTATCATATATTTCTCGTCCCATCTGCATCGGCTAGAGTCAACCGAACAAGAACTTATAGACGGCTCGTTTCCATCGGCTGACTTTTGAGAAACTCGGTATTAACGCCAGACTCGCGAGTAAGAGCCACCTTTCCAGTGCGAGCAATTTCACGAATACCAAACCGACTCAACACCTGAACAATAGCAACCATTTTCCCCGGATCTCCCACCACTTCAACCGTGAGAGTGCTTTCACCAATATCAACAACACGCGCCCGGAAAATGTGAGCCAGTTCAATAATTTCCGAACGCATCGCGCTACCATTACAGTTAATCTTGAGCAGCATCAACTCCCGTTCAACACAAGGAACCTCAGTAATATCCTGAACTTTGAGGACATTAATTAATTTGTAGAGTTGTTTGGTAATCTGCTCAATAATTCGGTCATCACCGGGAACAATCATCGTAATGCGAGAAATACCGTTTTGTTCGGCAGGACCGACCGCCAAACTTTCAATATTAAAACCCCGACGCGCAAATAAACCCGCAATACGAGTTAGAACACCCGCTTCGTCTTCTACTAAAACAGAAAGAGTATGTTTCATCTCAAAACTTGAGCTTGATCAAAGTCACAAATTGGCATTTCTTGATTCTATCGAAAACCTGTCACGAGTTATTAGGCAAGAGGGGAAAGGGGTAAGGGGTAAGGGTAAGGGGGAAGGGGTAAGGGGGAAGGGGAAGGGGGAAGGGGAAAGAGGCAATTCTAAACTTCTGACTTCTGACCTCACGACTTCTGACTTCTCCCCACCTCCCCACCTCCCTCTTCCCTGGGAGTTGTCAAGTAGAAGTTTCGACTTCGGGAACTTCTTCAGTTTTCATCACCACACGCAACAGAGGGGGAGCGACAAAGGTCGTGAGAATCACCATTAAAATAATCGCCACATCCAAAGCCGGTGAGAGCGCTCCGCTATCAGAACCCACCGCAGCAAAAACCAGTCCAACTTCACCCCGAGGAATCATTCCCACGCCAATTGCCAAGCGGTTAATTTGAGGTAAACCAAAAACACTCCAACCGGAAACCACCTTACCGACCATCGCCACCAAAATCAAAAACGAGGCAATAATTAAACCTTCTCGGTTTTCCGGTATGGCGGGATTAAGAACACTCAAATCCGTTTTGGTTCCCACCGTCACAAAGAAAACCGGAACGATGACATCCGCAATCGGTTTAATTAATTCCTCCAAATCCTGGTTGTCAATCTCCGTCTCATCGAGAACCAAACCCGCCGCAAACGCCCCTAAAATCGCTTCTAGGTTAATCGCCGCCGCAATATAAGCCAGGATCAACGCCAGCATTAAAGCCGGAATCACCACGCGACCCCGAGTTTTAAACTGTTTGGCGAGGGCGACAAAGGTGCTGTTTAAAAAGCGTCCCAGGAGAATAGAACCCACCAAGAAAACGCTAGCACTGATAATCAGGTAAACCACATTGAGAACATCAACTTCCCCGGTTTTGGCTAAACTGGCAACAACCGCGAGAACGATAATTCCCAAAATATCATCCATCACCGCCGCACCCAGAATAATCTGGCCCTCGGTAGACGAGAGTTGACCGATTTCTGTGAGTACCCGTGAAGTAATGCCGATACTCGTCGCCGTTAACGCCGCACCCGCGAAAATCGCCGCAACGGTCGGTGTGTGGAAAATTAGGATTAAACCTGCGGTTCCGGCAACAAAGGGGACTGTCACCCCGACAACCGCCACCAGTAGAGACTGAATGCCGACTTCCAGCAGTTGTCTGATGTTGGATTCTAATCCAATTTCAAACAACAAGATAATCACCCCCAATTCGGCGAGAACCGAGAGGACTTCACTCTGAATTTCATAGGTGGCTTGAGCGGCTCCGGGGTCTAATCCGGCTGTTGTCTGTAACAGAGTCATAATTAGGGAGCTAGTGGAGTCCCCATTTTCGGGAAAGACAACCAAATGCAGGGCGGACACGCCAATCACCACGCCGCCGACCAATTCCCCCAAAACGGGCGGAAAGCCCAACCAGTTAAAGAACTCACCGCCAACTTTACTCGCCAGAAAAATAGCAACTAAACTCAGCAGTACCCCGCACAAAATCCACACGGATTCGGGTTCGACAGATGCTTCTTCTGTTGCCGTTGCCAGCAACGGGACAATCTTAGAGAAGTCAATAGAAAATACTGGGTAAGAATTTACTCCAGCAACGAGATCAATCATTCATTCGGCAGAACTCATCGATGTTTAGTCTAACTGAACGAGGATCATTCCCGTTGAGACAATTGCAACAGTTGCGATCCGATCTAAAATCTTATTTAAAAGACTCGATGCTTTAGACTGGGCATTTGTACCCGCACTTGTTCGAGGCGAGTCGGTTGAATTTCGGCGATCGCGAATCCCGGTTTATCTCCGGCATCATCTAAAATCACGCCCCAGGGGTCGATAATCATCGCGTGGCCGTGAGTGTAGCGCCGGCCGTAGTGATTTCCCGTTTGGGCGGGTGCGACGACATAACAGGTGTTTTCGATGGCTCTGGCTTTGAGCAATACTTCCCAGTGGTCTTTTCCGGTGTAGGCGGTAAAAGCGGCCGGAACAAATAAAACTTGGGCGCCTTGGCGGGATAAATGGCGGTAGAGTTCGGGAAACCTTACATCATAGCACACCGATAAGCCCAAATTTCCCAAATCTTCCGAGTGATAAACTGACGGTAGCTGTTGACCCGCCATCACGGTAAAAGATTCTTGATAGGTATTTCCGTCGGGCAGATTCACATCAAACAAATGAACTTTCTGATACCGAGCCAATTCATTTCCGCTCGGATCGATCAGCAAGGCGGTATTATAAACTTTGCCGCTTTCGGTCGGGACGGGAAATCCTCCGGCCAGTAACGTCACCTGAAAGCGTTGGGCTGTGGTTTTGAGAAATTTTTCCGTCTGTTCGGCAATTTCGGGCGCTTGAGCCAATTTTTCGGGTTCCTCGCCCATAAATGAAAAATTTTCCGGTAAACAGACTAGCTCCGCCCCACGACGCACAGCCAAATCGATTAACTCCTCTGCCTCGGCCAGATTTTTTTCCAGCTTGGGCAAACTTGTCATTTGAATTGCAGCAACAAGATAAGGTCTCATAGAGCCAAAGACGACAGTGGGGACAGTTAGCTAGAACTGATAATAACACTCAAACAACACGGAGCGAATAGCGATCGGGGGGACAAACGGTGAGGCTTGAGAAATTCGGGTGTATCCCCGGGACGGGATCAACAAGATTTATCTTCTCCATTGAGAATTGATTCTCATATCTTTTGCCTTCACAGTCCCCCCAATTGTTCCTAAACCCGATTATTGTTTATAACGGGTGAAACAGAAGGTCCGGGAAGAAACGATTGAATTCAATCAAAATTCCGGCAGTAATCACAAACCACACGGCTGCTAATACGGGTGCAGTAGAAAGATAGGTCAGAAAATTTTTCATCGGATTATCTCCTTTTTCAAGCGATGCAAACACAACAAAAGTTGAGCGGATCAAGCCCAACTAGCGGGGTGAAACCGTAATTTCAGTATCTTTGGCAAACATTTCGCCCGAGGTGGCTTCTTTGAGTGCCGCTAAAGGCCAAATAAAACCACTCAACATGAGGCTAACCGCTTTGGGAACGTCGATAATAATCTCTTTTTCGCTCGCATCTTTTGTGGTTTTAGCGTATTGTAAATAAGCCCGACCAACCCAACCAATCCATCCGGCAATATACAGGAATAAAATACTGGGAATTAAAAATTCACCCGCATGGGCCAGGCTACCATCTACGATCAAGTGAGGCAGACCATCTTCTCCACATAGCGCTTGAGAATAGCGCTCAAACCGTGCTTTAGCCAGATCCGGGCTGGGACTGTTTGCGACGGAAATTTTCGCCCGTTGCTGAAATGCTGCTGATTCCGAGCAAGGGGTTAAGTTGTACGCCGATGCACTGGGAACAACACTGATCCACAGACCAAAAGCCAAGACTATAGCCAACAATCGTCGCATAGAAATGTTTCCTTTTGTTACAGAACAATAAGTTTTATGTACAATTGTTTCAGAAGGCTCGTTAAGAAACCATCTGAATTCTTCCGAGCAAGGACAAGACATCCTCGTGATCCACTCCCGTTGACCCAAGTTGTAGGTTGTGCGGGGGTTTCTTTTTTCAGAGGTTGGAATTAAGGACATCCCTAAAGTTAGGGTGTACCCTAAATGATAAAGCTACTCAAGCGCAAGGTCCGTTACTCTGGTTCTTAGAGTTAGGGGAACGATGCCACCCGAGGAAGCTTCGATCGTTTCCTAAAGAATTTATCAGTCAATGGCGACAGTTTTAGCAATTGAAACAAGTTGTGACGAAACCGGCGTGGCAATTGTAAAAAATCGTAAAGTTTGCAGCAATGTTGTCGCGTCTCAAATTGCCGTTCATCAACCCTATGGCGGTGTTGTCCCGGAAATTGCTTCCCGCCAACACCTCGAAGCGATTAATATTCTCATTGACCAAGCTTTAGACCAAGCACACCTTACCTGGACAGATATTGATGGCATCGCCGCCACCTGCGCCCCGGGGTTGGTGGGTGCGTTGTTAATAGGGATTACCGCGGCCAAAACCCTGGCAATTGTACACCAAAAACCGTTTTTGGGCGTTCATCACCTCGAAGGTCACATTTATGCCACCTATTTAACCCAAACGGACTTACAACCGCCTTTTTTGTGTCTGTTAGTCTCGGGAGGTCATACCAGTCTGATTCGCGTGTTAGACTGCGGAAAATACGAAACTCTCGGCCAAACCCGAGACGACGCCGCAGGGGAAGCTTTTGATAAAGTCGCCAGATTGCTAAATTTAGGTTATCCGGGCGGCCCGATTATTGATAAACTGGCAAAAGACGGAAATTCCCAGGCGTTTCCACTTCCAGAAGGTAAAATCTCTCTGGCAGAAGGCGGTTATCATCCCTACGACTCCAGTTTTAGCGGTCTAAAAACTGCTGTGTTGCGTCTGGTGCAAAAACTCGAACCGAGTCCAGAATTGCCCGTTAACGATATTGCCGCCAGTTTTCAGCAAACCGTTGTTAATAGTTTAACCAAACGGGCGATCGCCTGCGCGTTAGACTACGGACTCAAAACCATAGCTGTTGGTGGAGGCGTTGCGGCTAATAGCGGTTTACGCCAACATCTCCAAGAAGCCGCCAGTCCGCACAACATCCAAGTCTTGTTTCCCCCCCTAAAATTTTGTACCGATAACGCCGCCATGATTGCCTGTGCAGCCTGCGATCATCTCAATCGGGGTCATTCCTCATCTTTAACGTTAGGAGCGGCTTCACGGCTCAAAATCGAGGAGGTCATGCAGCTTTACAGTCACCAGTCACCAGTCACCAGTCACCAGTGAATAGAGGGAACAGGGAACAGGGAACAGGGAACAGGGAATAGGGAATGGGGAATAGGGAATGGGGAATAGGGAAAATTCATAATTCATAATTCAACACTCCTGGTCTTCCCGACTCCGGGGCGGGTTTATATCGGTTGTCTGTGGGAAATTATAAATCATATGATATCCGGTTGATTAATGTGTGTTATTGGGCGGGGCGGGTTTATATCAATCTCGGAGTAGTCGTCAACATCAATGCAGAACCCGCCCCTACGTTTAGGATTATTAATTAGTCGGACATGATATCAATTCGGAGGCGCGCCCCTACACCGACTCCCGACTTTTGCCTTTTGCCTAAAATTTACACGGAAATGAAATGATTCCAAAGGGTATTGGCGGGAATATTGCTGACAAAACCCAACGCTGTATTTGAGTTATTGTTAACAATGAGAGTGCCGGGACTGCCAAATAAATTAAAGGGAATTAAGTTAAGATTCATCGCAGTTAATCCATCAGTTAAACCGATGTTGTCTTCTCCGACTTGAAAATCGGTAATAATATCAGCCTGAGTAAAATCAGACGTAGCCGAAGAATTAGAGAGAATAAAAATATCAGAATTTAAACCCCCAGTGAGAATATCTTGACCTCTATCTCCGCTTAAAATATCGTTTCCCGCACCTCCATTCAACAAATCATTCCCTTGACCGCCAAATAAAGTATCATTTTCACTATCTCCGTTGAGGGTATCATTTCCCAAAGCCCCGCTTAAATAATCATTTCCTCCGCCACCATTTAAACTATCGTTTTCGGGAGTTCCCAATAAAACATCGTGACTTTGATAGGCGTTTAAAATATTGTCGGAGTTGTTTAGATTAATAGAATTGAAGTTATTATTGTTGTTTCCTCCATATTGAAACAGGGGAAACGTACTAAAAGTTACCTCACCCGTTGAAATGATTTCTCCCGTAACCGGATTAATTTCAAAAGGTTCAAAATCTGAAATTCCAATCGCTTCAGGATTACCCGTTGCAGGTATAATCGGACGAAGTGTTAAACCGTTTTCTTCCGGCTCAAAAAATACTTCTTCTCCAGCAAAAGGAACGTTGGCTACAATGGGAGGAACAACAATACTGTTGAGGACAGTTTCCCGAGAAGGCGGATTAATTCCCCCAAAGTTGATGACGCCAAATCCTCCATCATTGAGAAAAAATACCATAGTGTTAACATCAGTTGAGGTCTTAACTGTTAACTGTACTCAACTCCTCAGCAATTGTGTTGTATGCTAGTTATCAGCAAACAGATCATCTGGTGATAGACTTCCGACTCTGGTGCGGGTTTATAGAACTTGTTTGTGAGATAGATAGATTTTTACCGAACCCGCCCCAGAGAGCGACACCTGACACCCGACACCTGAGAGCTATTCGGTATTAACTATTCTGCCGAATAAGAGTTAAAATATGAGAGGCGATCGCTAACGTCTGTTCCAGCATTGCCAGATGTCCGCAGTTGGGAATCTCGATTACGTTACCGTCTCCCTGTTTAAACATCCAGTGAAAACTCGCTAGATATCGTACATATTGGGGCATCATAACTTGATCTTCGATACCGGCGATAAAATAAACGGGTTGTTTGAGGCGAGCAACAATTTGGGGGAGGCGATGAACTTCCGTCTCTGTTGTAGAATCCAATAAGGCACCCAAAGCCGCTTCTGGATTAGCAACAACAAAATCAATTACTCGTTGCCGTCCCCATTTTCGGGCTATTGGACGAGCCACTTGAGTTCGAGAGAACAGAACATCCAGTAAGGGAACAGTCGTTAACCAGCGAGGACGAAACTTAACGATTTGTTTTCCAGCCGAGCGAAATTTCTCAAATTCTTCCTTGAGGTAAATTCCGCCTCCTGCGTTAACACAGATAACCCCTTTTACTTGTTGGGGAAGTTGGTCAGCGGCTAATAATGCTATCGTACCCCCGAGAGAATGCCCTACAAGCCACGCTTGCTCAATATTGAGATGTTTTAATAGCAAAGCCAAATCGGAGGCGTAGGAAGCCGGAGAATAGCCTAAACCTGCGTTAACAGACTCACCAGAGAGTTGAGAATCGCCAAATCCCCGTAAGTCATAAGACAGACATTGGTAGTGAGATTGTAACTGTTCGATGAGGGGTAGCCAATAGCGACGGCTCAACAACCAGCCGTGAATAAAAACAATTACAGAACCTCGTTGGGGGGTCAAAGGGGTCAACTCGTAAGTATGTTTGACACCCTGAATCTCGATAGTTTTCATACCTTAATCCTACCCCAAACCAGTCATATCAGTCACCAGTCACCCTTCGGGAACGTCCGTTGCTTCGCGACTATTCCGCCAAGTCAGCACTGCCTCACCAGTCACACGTTCGCTGTCGCTCACTCAGTCACCAGTTAAGAGGCAATAGGCAATAGGCAAAATAATGATGACTGTAAGCTGTAAAAACTGGTCACTGACCACTGCTTTCACTGGTGACTGGTGACTGGTGACTGGTGACTGATGACTGTTAAAATCGTTCTCCCATAAGTCGTTGACGCATACCTTCGGCGATTTTTTGGCCGAGGTAGTCGGGAATTAAACTTTCGTTGGGGCCAAGCAGGTAGAGAATTAGACGAGTTCGACCCCGCCAGACCAACAGGTTAGCGTTGACGACTAACAAATCTTCTTGCCAAATCGCATACATGACCTTGTAAAATAAACCAGGTTGGTTATCGGCTTCAATTAACAAAGCCGGAAGGTGAAACACCGGATCAACGTAAAATTCGGTGGCGACATCTTCGAGACCTGCATCCAAATTAAATTCTACAGCGAGCATCTCCTCAACTTCAAAATGTCCGGCCAGAGCTTCTCGAATTGCTCGACAGACATTATCGGCGGTCTTATCGGTGAGTGCTTTCCCGCCTCGGGAAACGACTAACTTGATAAAGACCAACATGGGGGGGTAAATTTGTCCATATAGACTGAGATTATGGATTGTTAAACCGTAGGCTGCCAATACACCGAAAATATCGCTCAGAAGAAAAGACTGATTGCGGTAGGCAAAGTGTAAGGCACTCCTACTTCCCTCGGGTTTAATCTCAATCACCGCTTGTTTAGTTTTGTAAATTTGATAGGCGAGCTTGAGATTTTGCAGTTGAATCTCACTACTGACAAATTGCTCATAAAACTGGGGAAACGCTCGATTGAAGCGTTTAAGCAGTTCTAGTGTTGATGATTTTAAGCCCAAAGCCATAATTGAGGAGAAGGTACGGGAGATATACTATCTAGTACGGTCATTCAACGTCTACTACCTTAACCACACCTGCATGGGTTTCTGGAAAAACTTGTTTAGCGGTTCTGATTCCACTTCGAGTTCCTCGACAGCAGACTACGAGGTTCACAATAGCGGGGAGGGCAATGATGCACCCCAGGCAGTTCGCACATCGACTAATAGTAATGGTCGCATTTTTTTTAGTACAGATCGTGATATAGATCTCTATGAGCTAGAAGAACTTTGCAGTGCGGTGGGTTGGTCTCGTCGCCCCTTACGAAAGGTCAAAAAGGCTATCCAACATAGCTATTTGGTGGTTTCGATGTGGCAACTCCAAGGCAAGCAACGCCGGCTGATTGGATTTGCTAGAGCGACTTCTGACCATGCTTTTAATGCGACCCTCTGGGATGTGGTGGTTCACCCCGATTTCCAGAATAAGGGTTTGGGTAAAGCTCTGATGAAGTTTATTATTAAAAAGCTCCGTAGCGACGATATCAGCAATATTACTCTGTTTGCTGACCCCCATGTTGTGGATTTTTATCGAAATTTGGGCTTTATCCCCGACCCCGAAGGGATTAAGGGAATGTTCTGGTATCCCGACTGAGGGACAGGGTTTACAGTCACCAGTGACTGGTGACTGGTGACTGATAACTGGTGACTGTAATTTGCCTGTTACCCTGAAAAATTTTGCCATTTTTAACTGACTTGGTGTAAACTAGAGAGGCGTGCATTAAAAGTGCATTGTCCGGGATGTAGCGCAGCTTGGTAGCGCGCCTGCTTTGGGAGCAGGATGTCGCAGGTTCAAATCCTGTCATCCCGATTTTTAAAATTAATCTGGAAAGAGGCTTAAACTCCGACCGATATTAAAACGGTTGGATTAGACTCGACCCGCCGACCCCCTCTGAACCCCCCGAGTTGCTCGTCTACTCAACCGCTTAGAGGGGATTATGGTAGGATGAGTAAAAACTATGGTTAAATAGTCCATAACAAAAAATTCAACGTCGTTTTTGGGAGAAAAACCGGGGGTAGAGTCGTCTATGAAGCAGTCTGTCGTTTTGATTACAAACGCCATGCTTTTCCAATAGGCTTTAACCTTCTACTATCAATTGGGTGCAAATGCCATCGCCCAAAATAGAGAAGGTTTTCACTTGGATCTTTTGGGAACTAAAGTGTTGGCATATCTAGGGAAAAACCGGGGAGATCGGCGCGCCCATATTCGCTCAAATTCAAAGACTCTAATTGCCGTCATAAAATCGGCAAAAATACAGCCGGGGTAGCAATTGATAGAAAATAAATTCTTCCAATTGTGAGTAATTAAAACAGTGTTTAGGAGGCCGAGAAAATACCGAAAACATAAAGAGTCGGTAACATAAAACGCCGAGTTTCACACTGAAATCTAACAATAAGTCTAACTCTTGATTTAATGTTCTTTCAAAATACAAACAGGGAAAAATGATGAAATTACTGGCTCGTTTAAGTTTGGTGTTGGGAATCCTCGGTAGTCACTTACTCATTAACCCTGGCTTACCCCCCCGCTTACCTGGTTTTTTACCCATCGGAATTCAACCCGCACTCGCACTAACCCCGGACGAAATTGTACAAAAATTGGGTGCAGTCCCTGTATTTACCATTACCGACTCAGACGGATCTCCCTTAGTTGGAACCGCAGAAACTCAAGGAGGGACTGCTTCGGTTGTTGAAGTTTATATTAGCCGTCAGGATGCCCAGAATTTTATTAACGAGTTGAAAACCCAAAATCCTCAATTGGCGTCTTCGGTTCAAGTGACACCGGTTCCTTTAGGAAAAATCTATGAAATTGGCTTTTCAAATCAAAACAACCCCGAACGGTTGATGTTTTCATTTGTCCCGACTCAACAACAGTTAAACTCTGCAAAAGCTGTTTTAGAAGCCAATGGTCAAGATATTAATCAGTTTCGAGGAGTCCCCTTATTTTTGGCAAGAGCCGGAGCCGACGATCGCGTGATCACGGTACAGCAGGGCGATAAACAGGCGATTCCGTTCTTTTTTACCAAAGAAGACCTACAGGGAATGCTCGACCAGTTCAAAGCTCAACAACCGGATTTAATTTCTTCGGTGAAAATTGAGGTCGTCCCCTTAGAAGTTTTGCTGGATGCGTTTCGTACCGATAATGACCAATTTTTAGAGTTGGTGATTTTGATTCCGCCTCGGGAAACCGTAGAATACATTCAACAACAACGCCAGTCTTCCGGTTCGGGTCGATAGTGTTTGCAGCCTCAGATCAGTCAGATATGACAGACAATTCTGCTATCTCCGGTCAACAACTCTGGGAATGGTCACAACAGGCGAAAGCCGAAGCAACTCGGGCTGATATTTCCCCCGCCGAGGTCGATTGGTTGCTCGAAGAATGGGCGGGTTTAGATCGCCTCTCTCTCCGCTTAGGCTCGTTTAAAGACCAACCCCAGGTTAATTTACGCCTTCGGTGGCCGGAATTTTTGCAGTTGTGGGAACGACGTCTCAAACAACGGGTTCCCCTGCAATATCTGACTGGGGTGGCTTGTTGGCGTCATTTTGGGCTGAAAGTTTCTCCGGGGGTTCTCATTCCCAGACCGGAGACGGAACTGATTGTTGATTTGGTTGTCGCCTCGATTCGACGACAATCTCAATCGGAAACTGGATCGCGCCCTCTCCAACAAGGACACTGGGTAGACCTGGGAACCGGGAGCGGTGCGATTGCCCTGGGACTGGCGGAAGTGTTAACAGAGGCTTCCATTCACGCCGTTGATTGTAGTCGAGAAGCAATGGCGATCGCCCAAGAAAATGCTCAAAATTTGGGTTTTGGCGATCGCATTCAATTTTATCACGGGTCTTGGTGGGAACCGTTAGAACATTTGCGAGGTCGGGTGAGCGGAATGGTGTCCAACCCGCCTTATATTCCCACCGGAATGCTTTCGACCTTACAACCGGAGGTGGCACTACACGAACCTCATTTAGCCCTAGACGGGGGAGAGTCGGGTTTGGGCTGCATTCAACATTTAGTCAAAACTGCGCCTGTTTACTTGCATTCTGGAGGGGTTTGGCTGGTGGAAATGATGGCCGGACAGGGGGAACAAGTGGTTGAGATGCTCAACAATGAAGGCTGTTACACTGAGATTGAGCGAATTGCTGACTTGGCCGGAATTGAACGATTTGTCCTGGCTAAACGGGAGTGAATGAAGTCAGAAGTTCAGAAGTTCAGCAGTTCAGGAGTTCAGGAGGAAAGAATTGCCTTTTCCCTTCCCCCTTGCCCCTTGCTCCTTGCCCCTTCCCCCTTGCCTTTTTATGACACAAGTTACTTTGGATACTCTGGTTGAAGCGGCAATTTCGGGAGATCGGGTGGTGAGTTTTCCCACCGATACCGTCCCGGCGTTGGCGGTTAGACCCCAACAAGCCGAATTAATTTTTCAACTCAAACAGCGAACGCCCGATAAACCTTTAATTCTCATGGGCGCTAATGCCGAGTCCCTTTGGCCGTTTGTGGAGGGGACGGTTGAGGAGTTGGAAGTCTGGAGTCAAATGGCCCGTCAGTATTGGCCGGGAGCGCTAACCCTGGTTTTACCGGCGAGTGAAAAAGTTCCCCGAGCGATGAACCCGAGCGATCCGACTACAATTGGTTTACGGGTCCCCAATGCGGATATTGCCCGTTCTATTCTCCAACGAACTGGACCGTTAGCCACGACGAGCGCTAATTTATCGGGTATGCCGCCTTTGTTGACTGTGGCTGAAATTAACGCTCAGTTTCCCCTGGTGTTGACTTTAGATCCGGGCGAATTGCAAGTTATGCCCGTTGCGGATTCTGTTCCCTCAACGGTGATAAAGTGGAATGGGAATGGAACTTGGAAAGTCTTACGGCAGGGGGCAGTCAAGTTAAAATTTCAATAAAACTTACAAAAAGATACTAAGCTCATGGGTTGGAGTGAATTTCTGTATTTGGGAGTTGGGCTAGGCTTGGGTTGGGGAGTCAAGGAAATTTTGCCCAAGAAGGCGGGAAAACCGTCCAAATTCAACGCCCAACCCGAGGAAGCAACTATACCTTCAGAACAGTTATATCGAATTTCGCATGAGTTGAAGCATACTCAATTGGCTTATCGGATGGCTTTGGAGATGAGTCAGTTTAAGGGGGGGTTTCTGGCTCGGACTTCTCACGAGTTGCGATCGCCGATTAATAGTATTATTGGCACGCTTCAGTTAATTTTGTCGGATTTGTGCGAGAGTCCCGAGGAAGAAAAAGAGTTTATCCAACAGGCTTATACTTCGGCTTTGAAGTTGGTTGAACGTCTCGATGAGATTATCAAAGTCGCCAAAACCGATCATGGCACCGAAAAGATGAATATTCAACCTCTGTCTTTGGCTGAGGTTTTTGAGGAGGTTGAGAAGTTAACTCATTTACAAGCGGCTAACCACAGTATTCGTCTGAAGTTTCAAAAGCCTGATTCTCAAGTTCGAGTTTTGGCGGATAAACCCCGACTTCGACAAGTTTTGATCGGTTTGGTTGATACGGCGATCGCCAACATGGAAGAAGGGAGTGTGATCGTTTCTTGCGATGTGGTTCTTGAGTCTAAATTGGTTTATATTTGGGTTGACGATCAACGTCCGGTCAGCGGTTGGAGCGAGTCTTGGGATTTACTTCAGTCTACTTTTGAAAAGTCGCCTTTGGAAACGGCTTTGACTGAGGTTTCTCTGACTGAAGCTCATCAATTATCGCCGGGAATGCGGTTGTTAATGAATCAAACTCTGATCGCATTGATGAATGGATCGTTAGAGGTGGTTGCTATTCCCACTGAGGGCGAAGATTATAATTTTACTCGCACTCAATGCTCACTTCCTTTAGTTTGATTTTTTCAACCCAAATACGATTTAGATTGAGAGCAACTTATCCGCCCACACTAACGGCGTTTGCTGTTTGTTCGACTGGTATTTCTTCGGTTCGGGGTAAGCTTTCTAACGGTTGATTGTACAGTACCATTGTGGTACTTTCGTTGTACTCAAAACCAATCCGTTCGTAAAATTTTTGTTGATAGGTGGTCATTAAATAAACTCGTTCAACCCGACACATTAACGGATGGCTGATAAGGGTTTGCACGAGTTTTCGTCCGAGTCCACCGCCTTGATAGTCCGGGTGAATGACAACATCCCAAATGGTCGCCCGATAAATACCATCTGAGGTTGCTCGCGCAAAACCAATCATTTGTTCTCCATCCCAAGCGGTGACAATGGGATTACTATTGGCGACTGCAATTTCTAGATCTTCTGTGCATCGTTCACGCGCCCAAAATGCAGCGAGTTTAAATAAGGTTTGTAGCTGTTCGATATCAACTTGGGTGCGATCGTCACAGAATTGGATATGTCGGTAGTCTTTTGCAGTGCTTTTCATGGGTTAATTTTTCCTTCTATAGATGAAATACAAACTGACGATAATAGGGTAGCTCTTCGGGAACTTGAGCCACATTTGAATCTTTGGTTTTACAAAGAACTCAACAAAGAATGAATTTTACTGGGTCTGATGTTATTCGCTAGAGGCTTGAGTGCAAATAGCATCTGTTCACTAGAGTGATTGTTTTTTCAAGATGTTAGCGATCTTGGGTGGTCTTTACATGGGCGAAGTCGATGAAAAACAATGAAATATCCGAACATGAAGTTAGTGAAGGGGGATTTTAAGTTTATCAGGATAACGATAAACTTTTGGAGTGAAGTTATGCTCTTGATTGCTCTGGAAGGTTCAAAAAAAATCACAGATTGGATAATTTTCTTTTTTTCCTAGAATCTATTAACTTTAGAGCAGTTTTAATCTTCATACTGTTAAATCTATAACATTTTTCCAAAATGATCAAGGGAGTTTGGCAAATTTTCTCCGGGATTATGTTGTAATTTGATGACATTTCTCCAAGGTACAGCCGGACAATTCTTGAACGATTTTTCAACACAAATGGTTGCCTTTACCGAAGCTTTATGCAACCTCCAGTTCGGCGATCAGACAACGGTAAGCAACACGATGATTAACTTTGGCCAAAAAGATCGAACCGTTAACACTCACTCAAACCTGTCCCCTCAACCTAAAGACCGCCGACCCGATGATATCCGGCCTGAAATTGAGGTTGGGTGATGCTATATCTCAAAAATCCGAAAAATTTCTTAGAATATTTTAATAAAAATTTCATCGTGACTTCAGATGGAAACGAGAAAGTAAACAAGATAAGCTGTTTCCCCTATCTGCCCTATCTACCGGAGGAAGAAAGCGATCATGAGTCAAACCCCGCCTGTCTCCACTGATTCACAACTTCTGAATCAGTCGAAGCCGGAGTATTTCTCAGCCCAAGACCTCGAAAGCATTCCCGATCTGCAATCTGTTGAGGAAAGCTCTACCCCTGCCAATCCTCGGCGTTGGTTGGGTCTATTTTTTTTAGTCATGGTATTTGGTAGCGGCTTAACCGTCTGGAATCTGATTAAAAGTTCAGAATCTCAACCGGCCCTATCCAACGCCCAAACCCCTCCGCCCCGTCCGGTAACAGTAACTCGCCTGCAAACCGGAACCCCAGTTGAGAAACTCCAACTGATCGGTCAAGTAGAAGCCAGCGAACAGGCGACCATTCGTTCTCAAGTCGATGGGACAGTCCAAGAAGTTCTGGTTAAAGTCGGCGATCGCATTACCCCCGGTACAACCGTCGCCATTTTGGATAATACCGATCAACAGCTTGCACTCCGCGAAGCCGAAGCCCGTCTAGCCGGCGAACTCAGTCGATTGGCCGAACTGCAAGCCGGAACCCGTTCGGAGATTCTCAGCCAACGACAGGCTCAACTGAGATCGGCTCAGACTCGGGAACAGGAGGCCAGAGATTACCTCAGACGCACCCAGGAACTCGCCCCCAAATTAGTCGCCCAACGACAGGCGGAACTACAGGCGGCGATCGCTCGGGAACAGGAAGCCCGGAGTAATTTAATCCCCACTCAAGAACTCGCCCCCAAACGCATCGCTCAACGACAGGCTGAGTTACAGTCGGCAGTTGCTAGAGAACAAGAAGCCCAAGATAACTTAGAACGCATTTCTAGCTTGGTCGAAAGCGGGGTACAGTCTCAGCGTATTTTAGTCGAAGCCCAGTCAGCAGTCGATCGCGCCGTCGCCGAACGGTTGGCGGCTTCTGCCGCTTTAACGGCGATGGAAAATGAAACCCAACAGGATTTAATTTCCGCCCAAGCCAATATTGACACGGCAGTTGGGGAGCGTTTGGAAGCTGAAGCGGTGCTGGCAACCGTAGAAACGGAAAATCAGCGCAATATTGCCGCAGCCCAAGCCGCTTTGGATGCAGCCATCGAGGAAAAACTGCGGGTTGAAGCGGAACTGGCCGAAGCTCAAGCCGGGCCAAGACCGGAAGAAATCGCCGCCCAACAAAGTCTAGTCAAAGCCGCAGAAGCCGCAGTTAATCAAGCTAGAGTTAACCTGCAACGGACTGAAATCAAGTCTCCCAGTGCGGGTGTCGTGCGATCGCGTGCGGTGAATGGGAGTGATTATGTCGAGAGGAGCGATCCCATTCTGACTTTAGTCAGCGAGGAACAGGTCGATATTTTCTTGGAAGTGCCAGAATCCCTTAGCGGTGCGGTAAGCGTGGGACTGCCCGTAAATTTAACCGCTCGGGCTTTAGAAGGATGGACGCAAACTTCCCGAATTGATGCTGTCGTTCCGGCGACCGATACCACTTCCCGCCGGCAACTGGTGAGAGTGAGTTTGGAGAATCCTCCCGTCGGACTGTTACCGGGAATGGCAATTCAAGCTGACTTGGAGGTTCCTGTAGAAATGACGGGCAATTCCGATAGTTTTGTGGTTCCCCGTGATGCTTTAGTGCGTCGGGGGAATGAATGGTTGCTGTTTACCGTAGCTGACAATAAAGTTCAATCGGTAACGGTGGAAGTTTTGGCTGACCTTGGAGAAGAAATGGCGATCGCAAACGAACAGTTGCAAGCCAACCAAACCATTGTTCTCAAAGGCGGAGATGGGCTACAAAATGGCAGTGTCATTTCAGTCACCAGTCACCAGTCACCAGTCACCAGTTATTAGTTGTTAGTAAAATCACCTGAGCAGACAAATTTTATGGGTTCGGCTCAATTTTGAAACGCTTGATGATTGTTTTCTATTTCTCTTGTCATCAAGTTTTCTAGAGCAATTAACTAAGATCCTATATTTTGTAATCATCAGTTGCGAGTTCTAAACTCCCATAACAACCCTCAATTATTTATAACAAAGAACGGAGAAAAGGGAATAAAGAACAGAAAGAATAAAGTTCTGTTTTTGCTTTAAGCGTTCTGACAACTGCAATAAATCCCAACTCCCAATCTGAATGCGAGTGAAAAAATCAAAAACCCAATTACTTTTTTTTTGTTTTTGCGTTTAATTCCACTGTTAACAAAACCCTAATTCTTAATTGCTATGAACCTGATAAAAACGGCTGTTCGTTGGCGACATGGAACCTTTGTTCTGTTTTGTATTTTGGCACTATTCGGAACATTAGCCCTGTTAAGTTTACCGCTAGAACTGCAACCGGGAGGCGATCGCCCCGAAATTACCATTACAACGCCTTACTTGGGTGCCAGCCCGACGGAAGTCGAAGAAGTGATTACCCGCCCCATTGAGGAGATGATGGAACAAGTACAGGGGGTGCAGGAAATCACCAGTACCAGCGCCTTGGGGCGCAGTTCTATCAGTTTGGAGTTTAACTGGGAAAGCGATATCAACTCCCGGTTGCTGGATGTTTTGAACAAACTGCAACAGGTGGAAGCGTTACCCCCAGAGGCGGGTGAGTCCGAAGTTGAATTGGTTAGTGGTAGCAGTAGCCCGATGATGTGGGTGCTGATGATGCCCAAAGAAGGCTTTACTGGGGATGACAACCGCTATCGGGACTTGATGGACGATGTGATTATTCCCCGGTTTCGGCAAGTCGAAGGGGTTGGACAGTTCCTCGAATCTGGGGGGCGGGGCCGGGAAGTGGAAGTGATCGTTGACCCGAAAGCCTTAGCCAGTCGAAATTTAACGATTGCCGATGTGGTTGCGGCTTTGCGGAACAATAACAGAGACGTGCGGGGCGGGCCGTTAGTTGTCGGTCGGCGAGAATATCGAGTTCGGACGGTGAGTCGGGCGACAGACGTTAAACAGTTAGAAAATCTAGTGTTAAGGCGGGATCAAGCCGGAACGGTTTACCTGTCGGATGTGGCGGAAGCCCGTATGGGTCGGCAAATTCAAGATCGGGCTTTAATTCGCGATAATGAACCTGCGGTGGCGGTGGGAATTATTCGTCAGACGAACGCCAATGTCCCGACGATTTCTCAAGGAATTCGAGAGGCTTTGGCTGAACTCGAAGAACGCTTTGACCGCGAAGGAGAAGGAATCACCTTTGATATTCCCTACGACGAGAACGATTATATCAATCAATCGATTGCCTTTGTACAGGGCAATTTAATCATGGGGGCAATTCTGGCGGCGGCGGTGTTGCTGTTGTTCTTGGGTTCGCTGCGAACGGTGGCGGTAATTGCGATTACCATTCCGACCACATTAATTACCGTTTTTATTGTATTCAAACTGTTGGGTCGTTCGTTGAACGTGATCAGTTTGGCGAGTTTGGCGTTTGCGGTGGGGATGGTCGTAGATAACGCCATTGTGGTGTTAGAAAACCTGTTTACCCATATGCAGCAGGGTAAGTCTCCGGTACAAGCGGCGATTGAGGGCACTGAAGAAGTGGGCGGGGCGATGCTGGCTTCTACTCTAACAACTATTGCGGTATTTGCGCCGATTATTTTGGTCGAAGGAGAAGCGGGACAGTTATTTTTTGATATTGGAATTGGTCTTTCTGCTTCGGTGTTGTTCTCGCTGTTTGCGGCGCTGACGTTGGTACCGATGTTGTCGGGTTTGTTCTTGAACCGCCACGAAGCCCAACAAATGTTAGCCGGAATGGGTAATAATCCGGTAGACTCTAATGGCAATGGGAAATCTAGACGGCAACGCAACAGTTTCCAAGAGCGCATTGAACGCTCTATTTTTCAGGGTTCAGCTTTATTTCGAGTCTGGCAGGGGAAATTAGAACAGTTTTTGTTAGGTACGGTACGGTGGTCGATGGGGTCACGTCACACGGGTCGGCGATTAACGGTTGTGGCGATTCCGTTGGTGATGTTGGTGGTGAGTGTTTTGCTGTTACCGCCGGCCGATTATTTGCCGGAAGGAAATCGCAATTTAGTTCTGTGGCTGGCTGAACCCTTTCCGGGAACCAGCATTCCCGAAGCGATTGAACTCTCAGAAGAACCCCGACTGTTTGCCAGGGAACAACCGAACGTTATCCGGGTTCTGTACGTGCATCGTCCGGGCCGACGTTTAATGGCGGTTTTCCTCGACCCGATGAAATCGACCAGCAAAAATCTTAATGGGCTTGTAGATAATCTTCGTTCTGTCAGTGGCAATTATCCGGGGTATCGCTTCCTCGTTCCCCGTCGGGTTTCGATTTTCCGCTTTCCGGGAAAGGAATTTGAAATTCAACTGGTGGGTCAAGACTTGAACCAATTGGATCAAATTCACCAAGATTTAATGGGGCAGTTACGACAATTACCTGGAGTTCAGAACGTTCGTCCTGACTTCGTGAATGGGGCGCCGGAACTGCAAGTGATTCCGAACCGAGAACGGTTAGCCGAGGTGGGTTTATCGGAAGCGGAATTAGGACGGGTTGTTGAAGCGGCTTTGGGCGGGTTGCGGGCTTCTAAATTTGTCGATGGGAAGCGCGAACTCGATGTAACGGTCGAACTCAAAGATACTTTTGTTGATACGCCCGAAGATTTGCGTCAATTGGCTATTTATGCAGGAGATGGCCGTCAGGTTCAACTGACAGATGTGGCTGAGGTGGTGGAAACGACCGGGGCCGGATGCGATCAACCATGTGGACTTGGAACGTTCCATTACCCTCACAGTGGGCTTGGAACAAACGGCTTCTCTCGCTGAAACCATTCAATTGGCCCAAGAACAGGTTTTGATTCCCCTGCGGGAAACGCTACCGCCCGGTTTTCGAGTGGAGTTGGCGGGTTCGGCTGATATTCTTTCGGACACTCTGTTTCAACTGGGGTCAAGTTTTGTTCTGTCTCTGGTGATTACTTATTTGTTGTTGGTTGCCCTGTATCGTTCTTTCCGATATCCTGTGATTATTATGATCACCGTACCGATGGGGATTGCCGGGGCGGTGTTGAGTTTGGTGATTGCCAACGCCATTCCCGGTGTTAACGTTCCTCTGGACATGATGACGGGGTTGGGGTTTGTGATTTTAACGGGGGTTGTGGTGAACAATGCTATTCTTTTGTTAGACCGCACCTTACAATTGCGCCAAGAACAGTCTTTAACTTGGGATGATGCCCTTTATTTGGCGGTTAGCGATCGCCTACGACCGATTTTTATGTCTGCGGGTACGAGTGTATTGGGGATGTTACCGCTTGCCGTTTTTCCCGGTAAAGGGGCGGAGTTGTATCAAGGTCTGGGGATTGCTTTGACGGGGGGATTGGCCTTGTCAACGGTATTGACGCCAACGGTTGTTCCTGCGTTGGTTCGGCTGATGGAAGATTGGCGAGAGATCCGAAAACCCCGGTCTTCTATTGTTCGGACTCGGGATGCAAAAGTTAAGCCGGTTAAAGAAAAAGTGGGCGGTCGAAAGTAATTGTTTAATTTTTGTAGAGGGTTTACAGATTAAAAACCACCGGGGATAAGTCCCCAGTGGTTCAACTTTTTGACAGCTAGACTAGGAAGCGCTAGCTGTTGCTGCTACGGGTTCAGTTTCGGGGACGGGATAGACACTAATTTTCTTGCGGCTTTTTCCTTTGCGTTCAAAGGTAACAATGCCATCAATTTTGGCAAATAGGGTATCATCTCCACCGATACCAACATTGTTACCGGGATGATATTTACAACCCCGTTGGCGAACTAAGATATTACCCGCACGAACAACTTGACCGCCATAACGTTTGACTCCCAACCGTTGGGCGTTTGAGTCGCGACCGTTACGGGTGCTTCCTGTACCTTTCTTATGAGCCATGATTTCCTCTGCAACAGTTGACTTTACTATTATTATGTGCTTTTAACGGCGAGGGTTGAGGCAATTAACCCCAGTCTCGCCCTTTGATTTTACTCAGATTCACCGGCGCCGGCTTCGGAGGGGGACTCAGAAACGAGTACGGGAGTCTCCTTTTGAACATCGCTGCTTTCTGCAATGACAGAACCGTTGAGGGCGATGGAATTGATCATCAAACGGGTGATCTCCTGGCGGTGTCCCCGTTTTTTCCGGGTTTTCTTCTTGGGGCGCATCTTGTAAACGATCACCTTGCGTCCCCGAAAATGACGTAAAACCGTACCTTCTACTGTCGCACCTTCGACCCAAGGTTGACCGACGTGAATATCGTCTTCGTGCTTGACCAACAGAACTTTATCGATGGTCACTTTTTCGTCAGCTTCAACCGGAAGCAATTCTATATCGTAAAACCGACCGGGTTCGACTCGTACTTGCTTACCGCCCGTTTCAATAATCGCGTAACTCATGAGATTATGATTAAATTTGGCCGTACAGGTAGCTGGCGGGGTTTCGGTGTCAACTCGACTTTAAATAACCCGACCGACGCGATCGGGTCGCTTAAATTCGATCAACCGAAGTACACCGTGCCAACATTTGTTAATGTCTCAACCTGATCCGAGCAGGGATTAGACACAATCTATTATTGTCTCAAGTTATGCGAATTTTGTCAAGTCTTAGTTTGGAAAAGTCGATCAGGATTCTGTGGATTTTTCTGAAGCTTGATTGACGGCGAAAAAGTCTAAATCAATGGCTTCTATTCCTTTATCCGACCACAATTGTAACATCGAACCGAGTTGAAACCACATTAGAAAAGCGGTGGGAACAACAACCGCAACCGCGATCGCCGAAGCCAACCAAAAAATTTGAACAAATACCGTTAAACTCAGCGCCACCGAGAACAAAACAAATAAACTCGTCAAACTGTAAGCCAAAACAATGTTACCTGTTTTGTAATTAATTTGGGATTTGGCGTCGGGATTTGCCGTCCACAAAGCAACCTGATATTCTAACATATCTTTAAAGATTATCCCAAGCATAACAGCCAAAAATGTCGTCGCGACAATCAGGCTGTAGATAGGAGCGATCGCCGAAGATTCTGAGTACATAAGTGCGGGTTAAATGCCAAAGTTTACAAAATGTTAACTTTTAGTATAAACTCTGCTAGCCGTTTCTTGCAATTGCTTTTTTTTAATCGGATTTTAGCAAAATCTGACCTTGACTATCAATTTCCAAAGGCGTTTCAGGAAAATTACTTTGAGTCAAGCTGCGAATTAACCCAACACTGCGAAAATTATTATCACGATAGGGAATACCTTTGCTATCAAGATGAATAGGAATAATTTTTCCCCCCTTAAAATTTCCCACCGGATCGAGATCAGCTTCCAACACCAAAGAATAGCCCAATTGTGCTTTTGTTGATAACGTCCGATAACCCATAAAATTGCCCAAAGAATAAGCAATTAACTTCCCCTTGTAAAGTTCTAAAGCCCGAGGAACATGAGGCCCGTGACCCAACACCAAATCCGCTCCCGCATCAATTAAAGTGCGGGCAAATAACACCTTATTCCCCCGATTTTCGCCATAGAAATACTCGGTTTTATTATAAATATTTAAAGCCGCAGTTCCTTCCGCCCCCGCATGAACAGAAATCACAATCACATCCGCACCTTCGGCTTCCGCTTTTTTCACGATAGCCTGAGATGCCTCCAAATCTAACATATTATTATGAACCGAAAAATAACTAAACCCAATAAAAGCAAATTTTACCCCTTTAACTTCGTGGTAAACAATCTCATCTTTGCGCCCAACCGCTTTCATTCCCAGTTTATTAATATTCTCAATCGTGTCATCAAAACCCGCCTCAAAAAAATCAAAAGAATGATTATTCGCCACACTCAAAATATCAAAACCGGCATCCTTTAAAATCGAAGTATATTCCGGAGGCGTGCGGAAAGCAAACACCAAACCCCGACCGACATTTTTAGCGCTGCTGGGATAATTCGTTAGGGTACTTTCAAAATTTCCAAACACAATATCCGCCCCTTGCAAAGCCGGTTTAACATCTTGAAATAACGCTTCTTTGCTGGCGGGAAGCTTGTTAGAAGGATAATTAGTGCCGGGAATAATATCGCCGACCGCCTTAATTTTAATCCGCAGATCGGGACTGATCGGATTTTGCAGAGAAGTCAGCGTCAACTCCGAAAACTTGTTGAGATTTTTCAACGTTTCTTCTTCGCTAACCGGTTCGGAATTGGCCGTCGAACCCGCAGAAGAAAAAGAAAATTCGGGAAGTTCAGGAAGGCTAGGCGCTTGGATATTTTGCAGCCCAGAAGTTAACAGAGTGGGAACCGAAGCGAGCGTTTGAGAAACCGTGCGAGAAAACTCAGAAATTCGATCTTGCTGAACCGTAAAAAACCAACCCGAAAGCGGCGCCATCATCAACCCAATTGAACCCGCCATCAACAATTGTTTAACCGGTTGGGGAAGTAAAACTTTGGGAAATTTGACTGGAGGCGGTTGAATTTGACGGCGAGAACCCTGCTGTTTAACTTTTCTTGAAGCGGTTTTTTTAATTTTTGTTGGTGGGTTCGCAGATGTGGGTATAAAATGGGAGGGAGCAGGAATAGATTTAGCTGGAGTAAAGGCTGATTCATCCTCCATCGTAGGCACGCAAGTCTTTGCAGATGCCACAGAAGTCTGGAGTGCGATCGTATGAGTCCAACCTGAAGATTGGTGATGAGTTTTCTGGCCTCTAATGGTAATAAGGGTAATGGCAGTTGTCCCCAAACGGAGAATTCCATTCTGGATGACTCGAATGCAAGATGATTGATTAGGCAGTTGTTCAGACTCAAGTAAGATGTACAGATGACGATCCCGCCGAGTAGCTTGTGCTATAACTCCTTTCGAGTGCAGCGCGTGATTAATTAAGGTGGCGATCGCATTGGCATCTCCCTGCTGGGCGAGCTTAATTAAATTTTGCTGACTCACACTCTGTCTCCTCACACCGACAAATAAAACAGACTGTATCAATCATACGGTTGAGTGGCAATTTGTGGAGAGCTTGAAACGGGATTACTGGTCAAGCAGGATTTTTCCGGCTTTATGCAATAGAGCAGTTAAAATGGTCACGCGGTAGATAGTATCAGGGTTTAAAGCATTTCTATTCAATCAGTTTTCAGTCAATCAAGCAGATTCTTGGGAGGAAATCACTGTGGCAATGCAGTACAGTTATGATAACAGTGACATCGGTTCGCCCCGTCGGGTGTTAGTGACTGGGGGAGCGGGTTTCATCGGCTCGAATTTTGTCCATCACTGGTGTAACGCCTACCCCGACGAGCGGGTGGTGGTGTTGGATGCGTTGACTTATGCGGGAAATCGGGAAAATTTGGCCAGTTTAGAAGATAAACCCACCTTTCGCTTTGTCAAGGGTGATATTTGCGATCGCCCTTTAATTGAAAAACTGCTTCAAGAAGAAGAAATTAACACGGTGGCTCATTTTGCTGCGGAGTCCCATGTCGATCGTTCTATTCTTGGCCCGGGGGCTTTCATTCAAACCAATGTTGTCGGTTCGTTTACATTACTCGATGCGTTTCGCCAACATTGGAATTCTCAAGGCTGTCCTGCGGATTATCGTTTTCTTCACGTATCTACCGATGAGGTTTATGGTAGTCTCAGCAGCGACGATCCGGCTTTTAGAGAAACGACTCCCTATGCTCCCAACAGTCCCTATTCTGCCTCAAAAGCGGGAAGCGATCATTTAGCGAGAGCTTACTATCATACTTATAATCTTCCCACAATTATTACCAATTGTTCTAACAATTACGGTCCTTACCATTACCCGGAAAAATTGATTCCGCTGATGTGTATTAATATTTTGCTCGGAAAACCGTTACCCGTTTACGGAGATGGGCAAAATATTCGGGATTGGTTATATGTTCTCGATCATTGTCGGGCTTTAGATACGGTTATTCATCGGGGTAAACCGGGAGAAACTTACAATATTGGCGGGAATAATGAGGTTAAAAACATCGATTTAGTCAAGATGTTATGCCGAATTATGGACGAACTGGCGCCCCATTTACCGGTTAAACCTTCCGAACAGTTGATTACTTTTGTTAAAGACCGACCCGGACATGATCGCCGCTATGCCATCGATGCAACTAAGATTAAAACTGAGTTGGGTTGGGCGCCTTTGGTAACGGTTGAAGAAGGGTTGCGACAAACGGTCGGTTGGTTTTTAACCCATCGCAGTTGGTGGGAACCTCTCTTATCTGAAGAATACCAAAGCTATTACCGCAAGGTTTATGCTTCCTAATTAGTTAGATCTGATCGGCCTAGAATTTTATTTGAATCTAGGCTCAGATCGGATATTCTAACTGTAGGTTGGGTTGAGAAACAAAACCCAACAAACCCTTTTTTAATTTAGGTTGATATGATAACCGACTAATCAATCCTCAGTGCTGTAGGGGCGGGTTTATCCGGGATCTTGATCACCACTCCGAGATTGAATTCAACCCGCCCCACCCCCCGAACCCAACCCAACAAAACCCTATTTCATCTAGTGTCATCCGGGTTCAGATTTAAAACTCATTGAAACTCCCAACCGGGGATAAATTCTCTTTAGATATCTCTTTAGATACGGCGGGTTGAGAACCAACTAAATCGGTTAAATACAATTTTCCATCCGCATAATGAAGATAAATTTTCCATTCTCCTTTGGGGTCAATATTCGCCGTATAAACCGGAATTTCAGTTCCTAAAACTCGCTTTAACTTCCCTTGAGGAAAGCGTTTTTTCAAATAACAATGTTCGTTTTCAAGTTCGGCTAAAATCGCCAGAAAACGTAACTTGAGTTCATTCGGTAACGCTTTATAAGCCCGATAAATAATTCCCGAACTATCAACAATCGAAGGAACATTACTTTGAATTTCATCATTCATGGTTTAAAAATTACCCCGCTAAAGTCGGCTGTTTTGACTGCAAAATTTGCCGATAAATCTGTTCGCCCACTTGTTTGTAAGTTTCGGAACTCTTTTGACTTTCGACGGCTCGAAACAAGGTAATTAATGTGCGTTCAAAAATCGGATCTTCATCAAAACTGAGAATGACTCGAATTCGATAATCTACCCGAAAAGAATACAAAGACGAGCCATAATTATGGGGAAGTTGAAAAGACTCAAATTGATGAAGTCGTTTGTCTCGGGAAATTTTCTCTCCAAACAAAAGAGGTATACCCTGCTGAATTTGTTCAAGAATTATTGACTGTTCCGCCTCACTAAAACCCGTGAGGTCTTGTTTAAAAGCCTCTGTTGATTCGACAACAATATCCATTTTATTTGCAGATTTTGTTTAGTCTAGAGCGAACATTTGAGAGTCTTCTAATTTCAGGAATTATAACGGCCAAGTTGTGACTAAAAACACCACAACACAAGCCAAAGCAAGCAATCCTTGAATTAGATTTCCGACAAAAGTTCCAACAACAATTCCAATTGCTGCTCGAAATGCTAGCTTAATTCTCGCTTCAAATTCTAAATCTTTGCGATAGAGAAACTCACCAATCATTGCTCCCAATAACGGCCCGATGAGAATCCCCAAAAGCGGACCCCCAAAAGGTAAAGCCGGTAAAAACCCAAAGAATCCAAACACAAAGCCGATAATCGCTCCAATTTGACCCCATCGGCTTGCGCCGGCTTGTTGGGCGCCGAGATAGGCGCTGAGAAGATCAACCCCTACACTCAACAATAATACCGCGATCGCCGCACCAACAGCCCAACCCAATTCGGAAAAGCCGTTAACAATACCCCAGACTAAAATCGCACCCAATATCAAGCTCGAACCGGGAACAGCGGGAACCACAGCACCGATAATCCCGACCAGCATCACGAGAACCAGAATCCAGTATAAAATTAACATTAGGATGAAAATTTAACAACTACAACAATTATTTTTTTAGGTTTGATTCCAGGATTGACTGAGGGTATTTTCGAGTTTATCCGCAATTCCTTCAACCCACTTTTCATCTTGTTGGGTATAACTGCGGGGTGCATTCGCTCCCAGGATTAAAACCCCTTGATTTCCCAGGGGTTGACAAATAATCCCTTGTGTGTTTTCTGGCAAATAATCAAACTCAATCCGACCCGGATAAAGAGCCAAATTCACCAAATAAACCGGCTTTTGCTTATCTAAAACGCGCTTTAAAATCGGGCCGGGTTGAACCTGAGAATTTTTCCCCAAAACTCCCCGTCGCAGCAACACTTCACCCCGATAATAAACCACCACCGAGCGGGTGACGGTATTGGTCAGCAACAGATGGGAAGCCCAGGCCAATTCCGTTTTCACCGCATCGGGTAAATCCGGTTTCAACTCAAAGCCGGTTTCCCCAATTAAATCCACCGTATCGGGAGGTTTGGGCTGAATTTGCTGCCACAATAAGCCCGTCAAAATCAACACGGCACTCAAAATCACCCCTAAGGCATCAGAACGGGCTTGTGAGTCCAATATCTGCGGGGTGAGAATGCGATTGATCAGTAACAACGACCCTCCCAATCCGCCCGCGACGATCGGCAGAAATCTTAAGACTCGATTGGGGTCAGACTTGGCCATTGTAATGATAATTTATCTGTAATTATCCAACTTCTCCCGGTTCTATAATACGTTGAAACAGATAACCTGTGCCGCGTGCGGTTAAAATTAATTCGGGGTTGCTCGGGTCGTCTTCCAATTTCGCTCTCAACCGAGAAATATGAACATCCACAACCCGCGTATCAACGTGACGTTCGGGAGTGTAGCCCCAAACCTCCTGTAAAATTTCCGAGCGAGAAAACGGTTCGCCCGAGCGACTGACCAACAACTCCAAAAGACTAAATTCCATTCCCGTCAGCCGAATGCGTTCGTCGCCCTTGTACACTTGGCGTTTGTTAGTATCTATTCTAATACTAGCAACCTGAATTACCCCGGAACTCGGTATTCCCGACCCGCCATTTTTATCAATCCGACGCAACACCGAGCGAATACGGGCTTCAAGTTCCTTCGGAGAAAAGGGCTTGACCACATAATCATCCGCTCCCAATTCTAACCCCGTAATCCGATCGGCAACATCTCCCAAAGCCGTCAACATAATAATCGGAATATCCGACTCTTTCCGCAACTCCTGACAGACCCCATAACCGTCCAGTTTCGGCATCATCACATCCAAAACGACTAAATCCGGGTCAGTTTTGCGAAAAGTGTCTAACGCTTCTTCTCCGTCGGCTGCCGTCACTACATCATAACCGATCATGGAGAGGCGGGTCTCCAAAATCCTGCGGATACTTGCTTCGTCATCCACAACCAGTATTTTTTCTTTATGATTTTCCAATTGACTTCACCAATCCCTTTGTTACGTTAAGCTACATTTTTGATAGAACCCTACCCCAACTCAAAACCCGGAAAAACGGAAACTCAAGTCTACAACAGAGTAGGTTGTCTGTGCGATCGCACGATTGTTTGACAATTCTGTTTATTTTTTTACCCTATCATTAATAGAACCTGCAATATTCTCCCCCTCTAACTTAGCTTAACCGTCTGGCTGGTACAAATACCATCGGCTCAATACCGTCTAGGAATAAATGACTAGAGAATTGGATTTTCCGCTAAAATTAGAAGTGAAAAAATTTTACATTGTTTTAATTTTTCAATTGGGCTTCGTGGGAGAGTTTTTTCGGGTCGCTCCGGGTTAATGGGAATCACAAATAGCCCGAGTCCGATTTTGGGGGAATTCCTCAAAAAAATCTAGTCTATTTTAAACTTCAACCTTAAATCTGTCTACATCAATCTATTTTAAACCACAATGCCAAAGCAACGAACACGATATATTTGTCACGAATGCGGGGCAGAATTTCCCCAATATTTTGGCAGGTGTCCGAGTTGTCACGCTTGGAACTCTTTAGAAGAACAAATCGAATCCCAAAATCCTCCTTCCTTACAGCGATTTAGTTGGAGTACCTTAATCGAAGATGGGGCTGAACCGACGGTTGATTCTTCCTCGACCGGACAACCGAGATCTTCGTTTAAACTCTCTCAAATTGCCGATCAAACTCAGTCGAGAATGTCTTCCGGTTATGGCGAACTGGATCGGGTTTTGGGCGGGGGAATTGTACCGGGTTCTTTGGTGTTAATTGGCGGCGAACCGGGGATTGGAAAGTCAACTTTGTTGTTGCAGGTTGCTAATAGTTTATCGCGAACTTCCAGGGTTTTGTATGTTTCGGCTGAAGAATCCGGCCAGCAGGTGAAATTGCGATCGCAGCGTTTGGGAGTCGGACCAAAACCCGAAGATGTTGACCCTCCAAATGGTCAGACAGAAACACCTGAAACTTCTCCGATCAAGCCTTACAGCCCGGATAATCCTTTTAACACGGTCGAACTTAAAAACTCTAAAGAAAATTCATCAAAAACCGATAAAACAGAAAAAAATAAGACAAAAAATGGCAAAGAAAATCAGGATAATCACGAAGAACCTGAGCCGGAATTATATCTGCTTCCCGAAACCGATTTAGAAATGATTTTAAGGGAGTTAGAATCGCTAAAACCGCAGCTTGCGATTATCGATAGTATTCAAACTATTTTCTTTGCGAGTTTAACTTCCGCTCCCGGTTCGGTTGCTCAAGTTCGAGAATGTACTTCGGCTTTAATGCAAGTTGCTAAACGGGAAAATATTACCTTATTAGTCGTCGGTCATGTGACTAAAGATGGTAGTTTGGCAGGTCCAAGAGTTTTAGAACATTTGGTCGATACCGTGTTATATTTTGAGGGGGATCGCTTCGCCTCCCATCGCTTGCTCCGTTCTATGAAAAATCGCTTCGGGGCGACTCACGAAATCGGCGTGTTTGAAATGGTTGCCGACGGGTTAATGGAAGTTCCCAATCCTTCGGAATTGTTCTTAGGAAATCGCGAAGAATTTGCCCCCGGAACTTCAACGGTTGTTTCGATGGAAGGAACTCGTCCGATTGTGGTAGAATTACAAGCATTGGTTAGTCCTGCCAGTTTTGGTTCCGCACGTCGGGCGGCGACAGGCGTTGATAGCAGTCGCTTGCTGCAAATTTTAGCCGTGTTGGAAAAACGGGTCGGCATTCCCCTATCCAAGTTGGATGCTTATGTGGCTTCGGTGGGAGGGTTGAAAGTCGATGAACCGGCGGCGGATTTGGGCATTGCGATCGCCATTGTAGCCAGTTTTCGCGATCGCATGGTCGATCCCCGAACGATTTTATTGGGAGAAGTGGGCTTGGGTGGCCAAGTTCGTCCGGTTTCTCAGTTAGAATTGCGTCTGCGAGAAGCGGCGAAATTGGGCTTTAAACGGGCGATTATTCCCAAAGGACAAAATCCGGCGGATTTGGGAATGCAAATTATTCCGGTGGGTAAGGTGTTGGATGCGATTATTGCGTCGATTCCCACTCAACCCGCAACGATGACAAGCGCCTCTGACGAAAGTCCTGGTGAGGTTGATTCGGAAGACCTTCCCGATTTTTAACCCAAATCTTTAATCCAAATTAGAGAATACCCCTCATCTTCTCTACCAGAATGACGAGGGGATAATTGTTAATTATAAATGGAGCGGTTGAGGCGATCTGGTCTTTAAAACATTCTCTTTTTACGCATCGCCCGTCTTTGACGCTGGTTGGCGATCGCTTTGCGTTTACGCTTTTCGGGTGGGGTTTCAAAATGACGCTTCTTTCTGACGTCTGCTAAGATACCCGCTTTGGAAACTTCGCGCTTAAAGCGACGTAGTGCTGATTCGAGTTGTTCGTTTTCACCCAGGATCACTTGGGTCATTGTTTCTCCTTGATCTTACAAAACTACAGGGGATGGTTGGCTAAAATCCTCTAAAAACCTACGGTTGTGGGATCGGGTTTGAGTGTTATAGCGAAGTCCAGTAGAAATGTTTCTGTTGTTTGAAAAGCCGAGTCTGTCCTTGGTTGATCGCGAGAACCGAACTCCTGACCCTTGTGAGGAAATTTGAACGGCTTGACGACAGTCTTTTCAGGAATTTTGCTGACTTCAGCACTTACAGAAACCATTTCGCTTTGAGCTTCAAGAAGCTGATTATACCGGAAACTAGAACGATCGCGTCAATGAGTTCTTAATCTCAACAAGAGTTAAGGTTTTCTTTAGCTTACGGTTGAGCCTATTTGGAAATAGCCTCAGCAACCTCTAGCTGTTTTTTTCCTCTTGCTTCTACCTGAGTTACTTTCTTGGCAGCTTACAACCTGTTTCCAGCTTTAAACCTAACCCGAACAGATTCGAGTCAGGAGTTAAATTAATCTGCTCTATCGAGTCAAACAACTATGTCTATAATCGTTTGGGAAAAGATCAACTTCTAACTTTTCATCCGGTGACAGTGTATTAGCCTTTTCCTGCACGGGAACTTAGAAGTTTTCCTCAGACCATAGGAATTGACTGTTAAGCATTTATTCTTAAGTTTACCTGATTATCCCTCACCTCTGAGGATAGATTTCAATATTACTAACTATCATAGTAGCGCAATGGGTCAACTTTCGTCTATATATCGACAGATTCGGGAAAAATAGCATCTTTTTATCGGCTAACCTGTCGAAGAACCCCGGTGGCGATCGATAAAATCAGCAGTATCCAGATGACAATCCCCGGCAAAAAAGCCAAAACCTCCAAACCTCTAAGAATCCAAACCAACAGGGTGAGCGTGGTAATCGCCGCAAACAGGTAGGAAAAAACAACTTTTTCAGAAAAAGGAGGTTGAGTCACAGCAAATGCCTCATCAAGATTAAAGACAAAAAAACAGCGATCGCCTATATTCTAAGCGATCGCACTTTGTTAGGATAACAGGTTAGCCAGCAAAAGTGGTAAAACTACTTTCAGTAATGGCGCTCGCCTGGATCTGATTGAGAATCGCCAACTCTTGACCATCGAGACTAATAACGGTGGAAGTTCCACTTTGAGAAAGAGTTAACGCATCAAAGCTTAAACCGCCACCCAAAGCGATCAAATCCGTACCGACCTGGAAATCTTGGATCGTGTCCGTACCGCTACCTGAGAACAGAATAAAGCGATCGCTCCCACTTCCGCCAGAAACCAAATCATCACCTTGATCGCCGAACAACCAATCATCGCCCCGTTCACCGGCCAGGGTATCCTCCGCCAAGCCCCCATAGAGGGTATCATTATTTTCACCCCCGCAAAGGCGATCTTGGTCTTCATTCCCAAACACGACATCATCACCATTACCGCCGCAGATAGTATCCCGTCCGGGAGCATCACCGATACTTTCCTGGTTGTTAATATCACCATAAAGGCTATCGTTGCCGTCACCGCCGCAGAGTTGGTCATTGCCCAAATCCCCGTACATCAAGTCCGAACCGGCTTCACCGTAGATGAGATCATCTTCCTTCCCGCCGCGAACGGTATCATTTCCAACCGCACCGCTGAGAGTATCATTACCGCGACCGCCATTGATGAAGTCATCACCGGCACCGCCCCAGACCAAATCAATCATGCCATTAACACCGTTTTCGGGGTCGATCTCATTTTCATCGAGAGTATCACCCACAAGAGTGTCATCACCCTCATCGCCGTGCAGGGTATCATTACCCAAATCCCCCCAGACAATATCATTACCCTTTCCACCGTAGGAGAAGTCATCTTCTTGACCGCTATACATCAGGTCATCACCGGGGCCACCTTGCATTAAATCATTACCGGCGTGGCCGTTAAGGGTATCATTCTCGTCAACAGCGGACGCCGCCAAGCCGTTACCGCCGTTACTGCCGATCAGGGTGTCGTTACCGTCAGCCCCCAACAGAGAATCATTACCTTGGTCGCCAAAAGTCAGATCGTTACCAATACCCCCAAAAACCGTATCATCGCCCTCAAAGACTTCAATACTATCGTCTCCGCCAAAGGCAAAGACAACATCGCTACCGGGCGAACCGGCTAGGGTATCACTGTCTTCTGTACCTTCAATAGCAGCAAATTCATCAAAAGCAGTCGGAGCTAAGTCCAAACGTTGCGGTAACAGAACAGTACCAAAATCAGGTAAAGGAGGACAGTCACAGCCGCCATCATTAATCGGTTCAGGCCCGGGAATTGAAGCGCCATCTTCGACCGTCAGGCGTACAGTACCGACATTAGAAACGGCGTTATCATCATCGGTGGCGGTGAAAGAGAAGCTAATCTCACCGGTAAAATTGGGATTGGGTTCAAAAGTCAGTTGTCCGGCCTGTTCGGGAGTCAGACCTTGAACTTGCTCCAAGCTGGTGATTTCTTCGCCATTGAGGAACAGAGTCCCATTGGCTGGTAATTCGGTAATGGTGTAGAAACGAATGTTACCATCATCATCGTTTGCCCTTAACTGAGGGACGGGGAAACGAGTGCCGTCATTGGGAACAGTCCCGGTTTGATCTTCGGCGACCGGCGGTAAATTCGCCGCAGGTTCGGAAGGTTCGGGGGGAGTTTGCGGAAAACTGGGAACAGACAAGGCGGTAACGGGGATGGTAATATTACCCACATTAGAAGTCGCCCCATTATTGTCTGTGACGGTATAAGTAAAGCGGACATTACCCGCAAACCCGCGATTGGGGACGAAGGTGAGACTATCGAGTTGATCTGGGGTTAACCGTTGAACCTGGGCCGGGTCAGTCACCGTCTGACCATTGAGCAATAAAGAACCTTGTGCGAGGTCGGGTAATGTAAAGTTAATCAGTTCTACGGTGCCATCGGGGTCGCTAAAGTTCCCCGTCGTCAAAGGTAGAGGAATGGCGGCGCTACTGTTGAGAATGGAATCATTTTGAACATTCTCCGCTGTAGGCGGTTGGTTGGCATTAACGGTAATGGAAATATTGGCCGGTTGTGATGTTGCTCCCAAATCATCAGCCACCGTGTAAGGAATGGTGACAACCCCAATAAAACCGTCAACGGGTGTAAACGTAACTTGACCTTGCTCGTTAACGGTCAATGTTCCCTGTTCTAAAGTCAGTTGGCGATCAATTTCCGGCGTTGTCGGATCGAGGTCGATTGTACTGAGATCCTGGTTGTCGTTGGGATCGGTAATATTATCGCTCAGATCGAAAGTAAGCGGAGTTTGAAAAGCGGTCTCAACCACTTCGTTGGTCGCTGTCGGGGGAAAGTTTTCCGGGGGTTCAACGGTAACGGTAACTGTTGCGATATCCGTATTAGTTCCGTCGCTGACCTGATAGGTAAAGGTATCAATGCCAGTAAAACCCTCAGCCGGCGTGTAAACTAAAGATTGACCGTCTTCAGAAAAAGCGATCGTTCCTCCGTTAGCGGAGGCTTCATCAAAGGAATTAACAGTTAATTCATCGTTTTCCGGGTCAGTATCATTGCTCAAAACATCGATATCGACTTCTGTATCCTGTTCGGTGGTTGCACCGTCGTCAACGGCTTCAGGTCGGAGTTGTTGAGCGATAACGTTAATTGTCACCGTCGCAATATCGCTACCCCCGTTACCATCATTAATGCTGTAGGTAAAGGTGTCGGTCCCCACAAAACCATCTGCGGGTGTATAAACTAATGCGCGACCATCTTCAGAAAGAGCAATTGTTCCCGCGTTGGCTGAAGTTGCATCAAAACTCTCGATATTTAACGGATCGTTTTCCGGGTCAGTATCGTTGTTGAGAACGTTAACGGTAACTGCTGTATTGGGGAGAGTCCGGCGCTCGTCATCAATAGCTGCGGGTTCGGTGTTGGTCGGTGGGTTAACGATAACCGTAACTGTTGCGATATCTGTATTAGTTCCGTCTGTCGCCTGGTAAGTAAACGTATCTGTTCCGACAAAATCGGCAGCCGGTGTATAAACTAATGCCTGACCATTTTGAGAGCGAGCAATGGTTCCCCCGTTGGCGGAAGCCGCATCAAAAGTGCTAATCTGTAACGGATCATCTTCCGGGTCAACATCATTAGCCAGAACATTGATACTGACATTAGTATTCTGCTCGGTGATAGCCCGGTCATTTGCGGCGATCAGGGTTTGATCGGTTTCAACGTCAATGGTAACTGTCGCCGTATCCGTACCCCCATTCCCATCGCTGATGGTGTAGGTAAACGTATCTGTTCCGACAAAATCCGCAGCCGGTGTATAAAGTAACGCTTGACCACTCGAAGAAGCCGCAATAGTACCCCCGTTGGTTGTGGTTTGGTCAAAGGTGGTAATTTCTAACGGGTCATTTTCCGGGTCGCTATCGTTACCAACAACATTGATAATAACTGCGGTGTTAGAACGGGTTGAACGTTGATCGTTAACCGCATCCGGATTAGAATTTACAGGGGGTTCAACGCTAACGGTAACTGTTGCGACATCCGTATTCGTCCCGTCAGTTACCTGATAGGTAAAGGTATCAATGCCGATAAAACCCTCAGCCGGCGTATAAACTAAGGATTGACCGTCTTCAGAAGCCGCTATCGTCCCTCCGTTGGCGGAGGCTTCATCAAAGGAATTAATCGTTAACTCATCGTTTTCCGGATCGAGATCGTTAACCAGAACATCGATATCGACTTCTGTATCCTGTTGGGTGGTTGCACCGTCGTCCACCGCTTCGGGTCGGAGTTGTTGAGCAATGACATTAATCGTCACCGTCGCAATATCGCTACCCCCGTTACCATCATTAATGCTGTAGGTAAAGGTGTCGGTCCCCTCAAAACCATCCGCCGGTGTATAAACTAATGCGCGACCATCTTCAGAAAGAGCAATTGTTCCCCCGTTGGCTGAGGTGGCGTCAAAAGTATCGATATTTAACGGATCATTATCCGGGTCAGTATCGTTGGTGAGAACGTTAACGGTAACGGGTGTATTCAGGTCAGTCCGGCGCTGGTCATCAATAGCTGCGGGTTTGGTGTTGGTCGGTGGGTTAACAGTCACCGTAACTGTTGCGATGTCTGTATTAGTTCCGTCTGTCGCCTGGTAAGTAAAGGTGTCCGTTCCCGAGAAACCGGCAGCCGGTGTATAAACTAATGCCTGACCATTTTGAGAGCGAGCGATAGTTCCCCCGTTAGCGGAAGCCGCATCAAAAGTGGTAATCTCTAACGGATTATCTTCCGGGTCAACATCATTAGCCAGAACATTGATACTGACATTAGTATTTTGCTCGGTGATAGCCCGGTCATTGGCGGCGATCAGGGCTTGATCGGTTACGTTAATGGTAACTGTCGCCGTATCCGTACCGCCATTACCATCGCTGATGGTGTAGGTAAAGGTATCGGTTCCGACAAAATTCTCAGCCGGCGTATAAAGTAACGCTTGACTACTCGAAGAACGAGTTATAGTTCCACCATTGGTTGTGGTTTGGTCAAAGGTGGTAATTTCTAACGGGTCATTTTCCGGGTCGCTATCATTACCAACAACGTTGATAATAATTGCGGTGTTAGAACGGGTTGAACGTTCATCATTAACTGCATCGGGAGCAGTATTTACGGGGTCGAAGCCAAAGTTAATATTGGCGATCGCGCTATCGGTAACTTCTACAGCTTGGGTAGAGGTTTCTAGGGTTGAACCTGTGGGAATATCAGTGTCAGCAGTATCAACGCTAACGGTATAGTTTCCCGCGACAACATTCTCAAACTGATAGCTACCATCAGTACCAGTGCTAACAGTAGCGAAAACAGTACCATCCGCATTCAGCAAGTTAACGGTAATATTGGCTAATCCCGACTCATCAGGACTGTTAAAGGTATTATCGCCGTTGGTATCGGTAAAAATAGTTCCGCTAACCGTTGTTGTCGCAGGGGGTGCGGGGTCAAAGCCAAAGTTAATATTGGCGATCGCGCTGTCAGTAATTGTTACAGCTTGGGTAGAGGTTTCTAGGGTTGAACCTGTGGGAATATCAGTGTCAGCAGTATCAACGCTAACGGTGTAATTTCCAGCAACAACATTCCCAAACTGATAGCTACCATTAGCGTCTGTCGTCACAGTAGCGAAAACAGTACCATCGGCATTAAGCAAGTTAACGGTAATATTGGCTAATCCCGACTCGTCAGGACTGTTAAAGGTATTATCGCCGTTGGTATCGGTAAAAATAGTTCCGCTAACCGTTGTTGTCGCCGGTGGTGCGGGGTCAAAGCCAAAGTTAATATTGGCGATCGCGCTATCGGTAACTTCTACAGTTTGGGTAGGGGTTTCTAGGGTTGAACCTGTGGGAATATCAGTGTCAGCAGTATCAACGCTAACGGTGTAATTTCCAGCAACAACATTCCCAAACTGATAGCTACCATTAGCGTCTGTCGTCACAGTAGCGAAAACAGTACCATCGGCATTAAGCAAGTTAACGGTAATATTGGCTAATCCCGACTCATCAGGACTGTTAAAGGTATTATCGCCGTTGGTATCGGTAAAAATAGTTCCGCTAACCGTTGTTGTCGCAGGGGGTGCGGGGTCAAAGCCAAAGTTAATATTGGCGATCGCGCTGTCGGTAACTTCTACAGCTTGGGTAGAGGTTTCTAGGGTTGAACCTGTGGGAATATCGGTGTCGGTAGTATCAACGCTAACGGTGTAATTTCCAGCAACAACATTCCCAAACTGATAGCTACCATTAGCGTCTGTCGTCACAGTAGCGAAAACAGTACCATCGGCATTAAGCAAGTTAACGCTAATATTGGCTAATCCCGACTCATCAGGACTGTTAAAGATATTATCGCTGTTGGTATCGCTAAAAACCGTTCCGCTAACGGTTGTTGTCGCAGGGGCGTTTACAGTAACGGTAACGGTGGCTATATCCGTACCGCCATTACCATCATCTACCGTGTAGGTAAAGGTATCAGTTCCCGTGAAACCGGCAGCCGGTGTATAAACCAACTGACCATTTTCAAGGGTAATAGTACCCCCATTTTCTGCTGTTTGGTCAAAAGTGCTAATTGTTAACGGATCTTCTTCTTCATCACTATCGTTAGCGAGAACATCAATAGTAACAGGTGTATCTACAACGGTTGTGGCTGTATCATCTTCGGCAACAGGATCAATATTGAGTGTTGCCAGTTGATAAATATAGCTTCCTCCAACTAAGTCCAAACCCCCACCGTTGGCTTCAGTGGTATTGGTCGGAAAGCTTGTGAAATCAACTAAATTATTGTTCTCGTTGACATCTCCAGGAAACAGAGCATACCCGAAGAAGTTATTACCCGTAAAATTTGGACCTAACAACTCTTCGTAGCTCACAAAAATCCCTGCGATCCCTTGTTGACCATTGGGGAATGTGAGGGCAATTTCCTGTTGACCTTGGTCTTGACGCAGAACTGCCACACTATATTGAAAGTCAGAAGTACCCCAATTATTATTTTGAACAGTGATTAATGGCCCGAACTGACTGGGATCGCCATTGGCATCAAGTGCGGTAATGGCTGCTACTTTGACCGGATCACCCGTTCCCCGCTCCATGATCACAAAACCAATACTATTTAGATCGGCGGTTGGGTCAACTGGTATACCTTCATCATCTGTGTTAATGTAGTCAACTCGTTCTATGTTGTTGTTATTTCCATTTTGATTTCCAGTATTGGTGAAAATATTATCCGTACCTCGGTTAATTAAGTCGCTAAACAAAGCGTTTTCCATCGAGGTAGAAAATCCTGTGTCTGTTATTGTTCCTGAAAAATTAGGAGCTAAATTAACTGGATTGGTGCTATTATCCTGTCGTTCATACCAAACGATTTGTCGGTCATCTGGAATACCTGTAATTTGCTCGTTCCGCCGTAATACAAACTTTGTGACCCCTCGCTTAACATACTCATACTCTTGCCCTGTGTTTCGATCTAGAAAGCTTTCAATTTCTACAAGCTCTGATTGACCAAAATTATAAGTAACTTGTGTTCCACCTTGGTTGGGATTTGGAGCTATAATCGTCGCTTCTGTGAGGACTTCAGTTTCATTTTCATTGATCAGAAGATCCTCAGCTTGTCTGATATCGGCGGGGCGAGGAAAGGTAAATTTGTAGTTGGCGATCGCTTCACAAGTCAAAGCTAAAGAAACTTCAAATTCTTCGGTTTTAACTTCTAAATTCCAGTCTCCTCCCAAAGCGGAATGACCAGTTTTATTAGCAGAAGCGGCAATTTTTGCTCCGGTAATTTCACGGAGTTTTTCGATAAATTCAACTCCGGCGTCTCCGGCTGCAACGTTACAACCGTAAAGCAATAAACTGCTAACAGACCAAGTTTTTAGGGAGTTGGCGTAGCGGTTTAACGTCTCAAGACTCAGTTCGCTATTCCCCAGTTGTAAACAACCCGGAGAACCGTGAGAAATTATATGAATTTCTGAGATATTGCTATTTTCTCGCCGAGCCTCTGTTATCTGTTCAACTCCATCTTGAGTTGGGTCGATCAGAATTGCTTTCGTTCCGGTTAAAACGCCTTTGATGAGGTTTTCTGCGTCTTCGACTTGAGCATCAATAACAACCAGAATCTCTCTTTTAATCCTGTTTGTTACGCTCTCAGAATAACTTTTTGAATTGTTTTGAAAATTTTCCGGATTTTCTTGAGAAAATTGGGAAGAAGTCGAGTAGAAAGTTGTGGTAGTCATTGAAGTAGAATGCGCCATTTTGAGTTAACTGGTTTCAAAAAAAATACGTTAAAATTTCATAATCCTCTTACAATTTTTAGGAGGATTAATTTTAGGTATTGATGATTTCAACCTCTGATGAGGTTTGTTGCTCCTTAGAACAGCCGACTTTTTCAGCAGCAGTTAAACAGTTTTAAGCAACTTAGAGCCAGCCGTCTGTATTATACCCATGAATCATCAAGAATAATCAGTAGATCTTCTAAAGACCTAAAAGCTTTTTCTCGGAATACTCAGGCATTATATAAGGCTAAATTTTACAACAAATTTAGCCTTCTTGGGGTGATTTTTAAGGGTAAAGATGTTCAGTGACCCTTAATTCTGAGCAATTCTTTTAAGGGTTGAAACTTTGGAGATTTCGCTTACATATCCGATGAAGCTTCAAGCCTCTTGTTTGCTGTGAAGATTTCAGATGCTTTTCTAGAGTTTTGCTGGTAGTGATCTCGAAAACCGTTTCTATGTTATCACTTCAGCTTTTTGTTTAAACACCCTCAGTAACTAAGCTTTTGTTAAATATCGTGAGGATCGCACAGAGAACACTTACAGGTATAACCTTTCTTCGCGGCTATCTAAGTTTTTTTCTATGGCACTTCTTAAACTGTCATTATCTCCATAGACAAAATAACCCGTTTGTGGTAGAGAGGCATCGGAGACGGATTGAAAGTTTATTATAAAGTTTGTTATCAATTTCAATAAAAAAAGTGATAAATCCGATGAAATTACCGTAAACTTCTTAACTGGGAAACTCTAGGCAAAATTAGGTTAAAGTTTGGGGTTAACTTGTATAAATTACAGTCGAGAAGATGACAAAGCGCGATCGCGTAGAATGCAGGCGATCGCACTTTGTTAGAATAACAGATTAGCCGACAAAAGCCGTAAAGCTATCTGATGTTATTGCAGTTGCCTGTATATCATTGAGAATAGCCAACTGTTGACCGTCGAGACTGATAACAGTGGAAGTTCCAGTTTGAGACAGAGTTAACGCATCAAAACTTAAACCGCCACCCAAAGCAATTAAATCAGTACCGACTTGGAAATCTTGGATCGTGTCCGTACCGCTACCCGAGAACAGTATAAAGCGATCGCTACCACTTCCGCCAGAAATCAAGTCATCACCTTGATCGCCAAACAACCAATCATCACCCTGTTCGCCGGCTAAGGTATCCTCAGCTAACCCACCATAAAGGGTATCATTATCCGTTCCCCCGCAGAGGCGATCTTGGTCTTCATTTCCAAACAGGATATCATTACCGCTACCGCCACAGATACTATCACGTCCGGGGACTGTACTGAGAGTTTCGCTGTCATTAATATCACCATAAACGGTATCGTTGCCCTCATTCCCGCAGAGTTTGTCATTGCCAAAATCCCCGTACATCAGGTCATTTCCAGCTTCACCGTAGACGAGATCATCTTCCTTCCCGCCGCGAACGGTATCATTTCCAACACCACCGCTGAGGGTATCATTACTGCGACCGCCATTGATAAAGTCATCACCGGCACCCCCCCAGACCAAATCAATCATCCCACTCAGACCGCGTTCAGATTCGATCTCGCTTTCATCAACGGTATCGCCAACGAGAGTATCATTGCCCTGATCGCCGTGCAGGGTGTCATTACCCTGATCTCCGAAAATCATATCATCGTTTTTGCCCCCGAAGGCGAAATCATCTTGCTTGCCGCTATAGATCAGGTCAGCACCGGGGCCACCTTGCATTAAATCATCATTGCCGTGACCGTGAAGGGTATCATCATCCTCAATATTAGCCGACGCTTCAAAGCCGTTATTGCCTTCAGTACCGATCAGGGTGTCCCGACCGTCTCCTCCGAGGATAAAATCGTTACCCTGGTTGCCAAATTGAAGATCATTACCAACACCCCCATACATCGTATCGTCGCCGTCAAAAGCTTCAATGCGGTCATCTCCCCCAAGGGTAAACAGCACATCACTACCGAGCGAACCGGCTAGGATATCATCAGCGTTATCACTGCCATCAATAACGTTATCGAAGGCATTAAACGCACTCGGAGTCAAATTTAAACGTTCGGGTAGCGCAACAGTACCAAACTCGGGTAAAGGAGGACAGTCACAACCGCCATCATCAATGGGTTCACCCCGAGGAACTGAACCGTCATCTTCCACCGTCAGGCGTACAATCCCCACGTTAGAAACCGTGTCGTCATCATCGGTGGCGGTGTAAGAAAAGCGAATTTCTCCTGTAAAATTCGGATTGGGTTTAAAGGAGAGTTGTTCGGCTTGAGAGGGGGTTAGGCGCCGAACTCGTTCCAAGCTGGTGATTTCTTCGTCATTGAGGAACAGAGTACCATTCGGGGGTAATTCGGTGATGGTGTAGTGTTTAATGTTACCATCTCGGTCATTCCCTTTTAACGGGGGGACCGGAAAACGATTTCCGTCATTGGGAACGGTCTTGCTTTGATCTTCGACGACAGGCGGTAAATTAGCCGGAGGTTCAAAAAGTTCAGAGGGAATTGACGGAATAGAGGGAGTTGGGGGAACGGTGGGAACGGTGAAGGCGCTAACGGGAATGGTAATATTAGCCGCGTTAGAATTGGCGCCATCATCGTCTGTCACGGTGTAAGTAAAGGTGACGTTCCCGACAAATTGAGAATTGGGTCGGAAGCTGAGGTTATCGAGTTGGTCTGGGGTTAACCGTTGAACCCGAACGGGGTCTGTTACCGCCACACCATCGAGCAACAGTGTACCTTGTCCGGGGTCGGGTAAGGTAAAGTTAATCCGTTCTACGGTCCCGTCGGAGTCCCCAAAGTTCGCCGCAGACAAGGGTAAAGGAATGGGAGCGCTATTGTTGAGAATGGATGTATTTTCAACGTTCTCGGCTGTGGGGGGTTGGTTGGAGTCGGGGTTAACGGTAATGGAAATATTGGCCGGTTGTGAAGTTTCTCCCAAGTCATCGGCTACGGTGTAAGGAATGTTGACAACTCCGGTAAAACCGCCAACGGGTGTAAAGGTAACTTGACCTTGATTATTTACGGTTAATGTTCCCTGAGATAATGTTAGCTGACGATTAATTTCTGGGGTTGCCGGATCGAAGTCTATTGTACTCAGGTCTATGTTTCCATCCGGATCACTAACATTATCACTCAGATTAAAGGTAACAGGAGTTTGAAAGGGTGTGTTAACGTTTTCGTCGGTGGCTGTGGGGGGTTGGTTTTCCTCCCCGTCGGCGGCTTCAACGCTAACGGTAACGGTGGCGATATCGGTATTTGTTCCATCGGTAATTTGATAGACAAAGGTATCAACACCGATAAAACCGGAAGCGGGGGTATAAACTAAAGATTGACCGTCTTCAGAAGCCGCAACAGTTCCTCCGTTGGCGGAAGTTTGATCGAAGGAATTAATATTTAACGGATCGTTTTCCGGGTCAATGTCATTAGCCACAACATTGATACTAACTTCTGTATTCTGTTGGGTCGTGGCTCGGTCGTCAACCGCTTCGGGTTTGAGTTGAGAGTCGGTAACGTTAATAGTAACTGTCGCCGTATCGGTTCCCCCCTGACCATCATTAATGGTGTAGGTAAAGGTGTCCGTTCCCACAAACTCCTGAGGGGGTGTATAAACTAACGCCTGACCCTCCTCGGAAGGCTCGATAATACCCCCGTTGGCTGAGGTTGCATCAAAATTTTCAATGGTTAACGGGTCGTTTTCCGGGTCGGTATCGTTGGTGAGAACGTTGACGGTAACTGCTGTATTGACCTCAGTCCGACGCTGGTCATCAATGGCTGAGGGTTCGGTGTTGGTTGCGGGGTTAACGGTAACTGTTACGGTCGCGATATCGGTATTTGTCCCGTCTGTCGCCTCGTAGGTAAAGGTATCTGTTCCCGAGAAGCCGGGAGCGGGTGTATAAACTAATGCTTCACCATTTTCTGAGCGAGAAATTGTTCCGCCATTGGCCGAATTTTCGTCAAAGGTGTTAATCTCTAACGGATCATTTTCCGGGTCAATGTCATTAGCTAAAACGTTGATTGTAACATTGGTATTTTGGTCGGTGGTGGCGGTGTCATTGGCGGCGAGCAAGGTTTGATCGCTTTCAACGTTAATGGTAACTGTTGCGGTATCGGTTCCCCCTTTACCATCATCTACAGTGTAGATAAAGCTATCTGTTCCGGTGAAATTCGCCGCAGGTGTATAGACTAACGCTCGACCGCTTGCTGAACGAGTTATCGTTCCACCGTTAGCCGAATTTTGGTCAAAAGTTGTAATATTTAACGGGTCGTTTTCCGGGTCGCTATCGTTACCAACAACGTTGATAATAATTGCTGTATTAGAACGAATTGAGCGCTCGTCGTCAACTGCGTCAGGGTTAGTATTTGCAGGAGGTTCAACTGTTACGGTAACTGTTGCGGTATCGGTTCCCCCATTGCCATCATTAATGGTGTAGGTAAAGGTATCTGTTCCAGTGAAATTCTCAGCCGGGGTATAAATTAACTGACCATTTTCCGAACGTGCAACGGTTCCCCCATTAGCGGAATTTTGGTCAAAAGTTGTAATGCTTAACGGGTCGTTTTCCGGGTCGGTATCGTTACCGAGAACGTTAATAGTAACGGGTGTATTGAAACCAGTGATCAGAGTATCATCAACCGCGTCGGGATTGGTATTTGGACGGGTGTCAACTGTTACCGTAACTGTTGCGGTATCGGTTCCCCCATTGCCATCATTAATGGTGTAGGTAAAGGTATCTGTTCCAGTGAAATTCTCAGCCGGGGTATAAATTAACTGACCATTTTCCGAACGTGCAACGGTTCCCCCATTAGCGGAATTTTGGTCAAAAGTTGTAATGTTTAACGGGTCGTTTTCCGGGTCGGTATCGTTACCGAGAACGTTAATAGTGACGGGTGTATTGAAACCAGTGATCAGAGTATCATCAACCGCGTCGGGGTTTGTATTTGGACGGGTGTCAACTGTTACGGTAACTGTTGCGGTATCGGTTCCCCCATTCCCATCATTTACCGTGTAAGTAAAGGTATCTGTTCCAGTGAAATTCTCAGCCGGGGTATAAATTAACTGACCATTTTCCGAACGTGCAACGGTTCCCCCATTAGCGGAATTTTGGTCAAAAGTTGTAATGCTTAACGGGTCGTTTTCCGGGTCGGTATCGTTACCGAGAACGTTAATAGTAACGGGTGTATTGAAACCAGTGATCAGAGTATCATCAACCGCGTCGGGATTGGTATTTGGACGGGTGTCAACTGTTACCGTAACTGTTGCGGTATCGGTTCCCCCATTGCCATCATTAATGGTGTATTCAAAGGTATCTGTTCCAGTGAAATTCGCCGCAGGGGTATAAATTAACTGACCATTTTCCGAACGTGCAACGGTTCCCCCGTTGGCGGAATTTTGGTCAAAAGTTGTAATGCTTAACGGGTCGTTTTCCGGGTCGGTATCGTTACCGAGAACGTTAATAGTAACGGGTGTATTGAAACCAGTGATCAGAGTATCATCAACCGCGTCGGGATTGGTATTTGGACGGGTGTCAACTGTTACGGTAACTGTTGCGGTATCGGTTCCCTCATTCCCATCATTAATGGTGTATTCAAAGGTATCTGTTCCGGTGAAATTCGCCGCAGGGGTATAAATTAACTGACCATTTTCCGAACGTGCAACGGTTCCCCCGTTGGCGGAATTTTGCTCAAAAGTTGTAATGGTTAACGGGTCGTTTTCCGGGTCGGTATCGTTACCGAGAACGTTAATAGTAACGGGTGTATTGAAACCAGTGATCAGAGTATCATCAACCGCGTCGGGATTGGTATTTGGACGGGTGTCAACTGTTACCGTAACTGTTGCGGTATCTGTATCCTGACCATCAGTAATGGTGTATTCAAAGGTATCTGTTCCAGTGAAATTCGCCGCAGGGGTATAAATTAACTGACCATTTTCCGAACGTGCAACGGTTCCCCCGTTGGCGGAATTTTGCTCAAAAGTTGTAATGGTTAACGGGTCGTTTTCCGGGTCGGTATCGTTACCGAGAACGTTAATAGTAACGGGTGTATTGAAACCAGTGATCAGAGTATCATCAACCGCGTCGGGATTGGTATTTGGACGGGTGTCAACTGTTACCGTAACTGTTGCGGTATCTGTATCCTGACCATCAGTAATGGTGTATTCAAAGGTATCTGTTCCAGTGAAATTCGCCGCAGGGGTATAAATTAACTGACCATTTTCCGAACGTGCAACGGTTCCCCCATTAGCGGAATTTTGCTCAAAAGTTGTAATGCTTAACGGGTCGTTTTCCGGGTCGGTATCGTTACCGAGAACGTTAATAGTAACGGGTGTATTGAAACCAGTGATCAGAGTATCATCAACCGCGTCAGGGTTGGTATTTTCAGGAGGTTCAACTGTTACCGTAACTGTTGCGGTATCTGTATCCTGACCATCAGTAATGGTGTATTCAAAGGTATCCTCACCAGTAAACCCTTGATTGGGTGTATAGATGATAGAACCATTCTCCCCAATGCTGACAGTACCGTTAGCAGGAGTTGTAATACTATTTTCAACGATACTTATTACATCCTCAAAGTTGGCATCAGAATCATTGCTTAAAACGGCAATTGGAACTGATGTATTTACCGGTGTTGTAGCAGTATCATCTACAGCAACGGGACGAAAGTTGAGATTAGTCCGTTGATAAAGAAAACCTCCTCCTACTAAGTCTAGCCCACCGTCATTTTCTTGGGTATCGTCGGGAAACTCCCTCCAATTAACCAAATAGTTTGGGTCTTCCTTTGCTCTCTGTGGATCAATATCTGTTGGAAATAAAGCATAGCCGAAGAATTTATCACCGACAGAATTCTCCCCCAATAAGTCTTCATAGCTGACAAAAATGCCTGCGATGACTTGTCTTTCTGGGGTTGTGAGGGCGATCTCATTTTCGCCTGGATCTCGGCGCAAAACTGCAATATTATATTCAATCTCAGATTTACCCCAATCATTGTTTTGAACAGTGATTAATTCTCCAAACTCACTTGGATTACCATTTTCATCAAGTGCGGTAATGGCTGCGATTTGAACTTGATCATTTCCTCCCCGTTCCATGATGACAAAACCAATACCATCTAGATCGGCTTGGGGAACTGGTAAACCATCTCGGTTAATGTAGTCAACTCGCTCAATGTTGTTGTTATTCAGTTGGCGATTGCCGTTGTTAGTGAAAATATTATCTGTACCCCGGTTAATTAAGTCGTCAAATAAAGCGACTTCCATCGGATCTTGATCTCCGCTAGCCAGAGCAATATCCGGGGCTAAATTAATCGTTGTATTGTTACTACCATCGGCTTTTTGATACCAAATGATTTCTCGATTACCTTTGGCTTGCTGGTTGTCATCCCGTCTTAATTTAAACTCTTGGATTCCCCGTTCAACAAATGTATATTCTTGATTATCTCTCGGGTCTAAAAATGAGTCTATTTCTGTGTTCTTACCCAGCCCAAAGTTATAAGTAACTGTTCTTCCATTTCCGTCTGGAGCTACAATTGTCTCTGGCGAGGCTGGATTGGCAATTGTATTCCCATTATCACCCTGATCATTATCGCTTAATTTGATTTCAATGGGGCGAGGGAAGGTAAAGTTGTAGTTGGCGATCGCGTCGGAAGTCAGAGCTAAAGATACTTCAAATTCTTCGGTTTTTACTTCTAAATTCCAGTCTCCTCCCAAAGCCGAATAACCGATTTTATTGGCTGAAGCGGCTATTTTTGCTCCGGTAATTTTACCGAGTTTTTCTATAAATTCAACCCCGGCGTCTCCTGCGGCAACGTTACAACCGTAGAGCAATAAACTGCTTACAGACCAAGTTTGTAGGGAGTTGGCGTAGCGGTTTAACGTCTCAAGACTCAGTTCGCTATTCCCCAGTTGTAAACAGCCGGGTGAACCGTGAGAAATGATCTGAATTTCGGAAATATTGCTATTTTCTGTGATCGCTTTTGTAATCTGTTCAACCCCGTCTTTATTCGGGTCAATAACTATTGCTTTTGTTCCGGTTACAACGCCTTCTAACAGCTTTTCTGTTTCTTCGACCTGACCATCAATAACAACCAGAATCTCAGTTTTTGTTGGGTTCATTGCAACGGGCGAATAATTTTTTGAATTGTTTTGAAAATTGTCCGGATTTTGTTGGGTGAGTTGGGAAAGAGTAGAGTAGAAAGTTGGGGTAGTGACTGGAGTAGAATGCGTCATTTTTGTCAATTTAGAAAAATTACGTTCAAGACGGTAGATCCTCCCGAAAACGTTAGGAGGATTAACTTTTTGCACTTAGAAAAGTAACCTCTAATGAGGTTGATTGTTCCCGATCAATTTGTTGCTTTGTAGCATAAATTCAGCCTATTTTCTAGACTAGAAGTAACATGATGTCCGTAATTCTGTTATGGGGTTGGGCGGGTTTATCTCAATCTTTGAGTAGTAGTTACAGATATTGTCGAACCCGCCCCTACAGAATAATTATTCATTGTTCGGACATGATATTACTTCAAATCACTCCATTGACTTGAGCTAAATAATCTAGAAAATCGCTAGTTTTTGAGAAATCTGTGAAAGGATTTTCTCTGAATACTCAATCTTAACTTGAGGCAAAATTACACACAAATCTAGCCTCTTGTTATTGATTTTTAAGAATCAAGATGACCCAGAAACCCTTAACTCTTATCAATTTTTAAGGGTTCAAACGTTGCAAAGATTGTAGAGGTCTGTGTTCAAACTTCGAGCCTCTTGTTTCTTTTAGAGTTTAGATGCCTTTCTAAAATCAAGGTTCTAATTTAATAGAACACTTGTTTTATGTTGTCATTTGAGCTTGGTTATGTACCCACCCTGATTTTCACCAAGCTTTGTATCTCGTTCACTGAGTATTTCAGTGAGATTACTTAATTGATATATAGCTTTTTTTCGTCGCTCTCCGAGTTTCCTCCTATGACAGTTAGTATATTGTCATCTGAACTGTGGACAAATTGACTCGTTCGTGGTAAAAAGAAGCCGGAGTCGGATATGTATTTTGCTATATTTTTCGCTATATCATAAAAGTTTGGAAAGGTCGAGGTGTAGTTTGGGTTGAGGAAAAAAACCCAATAGATAGCAGTAATAGGATGATTATCTTTCCCAACATTGAATGATTTTATATGAAAAAAAAGCGGTCGGATTTCTTTCCCTCAAAATTTGAGTTGAATCAGAAGAAATCCAATCGCACAAATATTAATGATTGCGATCGCGCTCTGTTAGGATGTAAGTTAGCCGGTAAAAACAGTAAAGCTAGTTTCGGTCAAAGCAGTCGCCTGTATATCATTGAGAATAGCCAACTGTTGACCGTCAACACTGATAACGGTGGAAGTTCCGCTTTGAGACACAGTTAAAACATCAAACGTTAAACCGCCACCCAAAGCGATAAAATCAGTACCGAGTTGGAAATCTAGGATCGTGTCCGTACCGCTACCGGAGAACACAACAAAGTGATCGCTACCACTTCCACCGGAAATCAAATCATTTCCTTGATCGCCAAATAACCAATCATCGCCCCGTTCACCACCTAAAGTATCTTCTCCTAACCCACCATAAAGGGTATCATTCTCGGTTCCCCCGCAGAGGCGATCTTGGTCTTCATTCCCAAACAACACATCATCACCGCTACCGCCACTGATCGTATCCCGTCCGGGAACGGTACTGATGGTTTGATTGTCGTTAATATCACCATAAATCGTATCATTGCCCTCATTCCCGCAGAGGTGGTCACTGCCCAAATCCCCGTAAATTAGGTCCGAACCGGCTTCACCGTAGACGAGATCATCTTCCTTCCCGCCGCGAACGGTATCATTTCCAACCCCACCGCTGAGAGTATCATTACTGCGACCGCCATTCATGGAGTCATCACCGGCGCCGCCCCACATGAAATCAATCATACCACTCAAACCGCGATCGGCTTCGACGTCGTTTTCATCAGCAGTATCGCCAATCAAGGTATCATTGCCTTCATCGCCGTAGAGGGTGTCATTGCCTTCATCGCCGAAAGCCATATCGTTCCCTTTACCGGTATAGGTGAAGTCGTCTTGCTTACCCCCATACATCATGTCCGAACCGGGGCCACCTTGCATTAAATCATTACTTTGATGACCATAAACAAAGTCATTGTTCTCCAAGTTAGCGGCGGCGGTCAAGTCGGTCGTGCCGTTACTGCCGATCAGGGTGTCCATACCGTCTGCTCCCAACAGAGAATCGTTGCCATCATATCCAAACAGTCTGTCATCACCAGGACCACCAACAAGCCTATCATCGCCCTCAAAGGCTTCAACGGTACTATTTCCACCCGAGACAATTACAGTGTCATTTCCAACCGAAGCGGCGATGATACCGCTACCGATAACCGGACCGAAAGGATTAAAGGCATTGGGAGTCAAATTTAAAGGTTCGGGTAAAGGAACGGCGCCAAACTCCGGTAAGGGAGGACAGCCACAACCGCCATCATCTATGGGTTCCTCCCGAGGAATTGAACTGTCATCTGCTACGGTGAGTCGAACAATAGCCTCATTAGAAACGGCTCCGTCATTATCGGTGGCGGTATAAGTGAAGCTAACATCACCGGTAAAATTCGGATCGGGTTCAAAGGTGAGTTGTCCGGCTTGAGAGGGGGTCAGACGCTGAACTTGGTCCAAACTGGTGACTTGTTCGCCATTGAGGAATAGAGTCCCGTTGGGAGGTAATTGGGTGATGGTGTACGAAGTCACCTCACCATCGGGGTCAACTGCGGTCAACGGCGGGAGAGGAAAACGGCTTCCGTCATTGGGAATATTGGCTGTTTCATCTTCAGCTTGGGGGGGTAAGTTGGGTGAGGGTTGACTGGGGTCGCCGCCGCCGACCGGGTTGGTGGGAACGGAAACCGCAATCACCGGGATGGTGATATTGGCAACATTGGAGTTGGCGCCGTCCGAATCGGTGACGTTATAAGTAAAGGTGGCATTCCCCGCAAATTGAGAATTGGGTCGGAAGCTGAGGTTATCAAGTTGATCTGGGGTTAACCGTTGAACCCGAATGGGGTCAGTTACCGCCACGCCATCGAGCAACAGCGTACCTTGTCCGGGGTTGGGTAGTGAAAAGTTAATCAGTTCTACGATACCGTCAGGATCGCTAAAGTTCCCCGTAGACAAGGGTAGAGGAATGGGAGCGCTACTGTTGAGAATGGACGAAGTTTCAACATCCTCGGCTGTGGGGGGTTGGTTGGAGTCGGGATTAACTGTAATCGAAATATTAGCCGGTTCTGAAGTGGCTCCCAAGTCATCGGCTACCGTGTAAGGAGCGCTGACAACTCCGCTAAAACCGCCAACGGGTGTAAAGGTAACTTGACCTTGATTATTTACGGTTAATGTTCCCTGAGGTAATGTGACCTGACGATTAATTTCGGGGGTTGTTGGATCAAGGTCTATGGTGTTGATATCGAGGTTTCCATCGGGATCGCTAAGGTTATCGACCAGATTAAAGGTAACAGCCGTTGCAAAGGGTGTGTTAACGTTTTCGTCGGTGGCTGTAGGCGGTTGGTTGTCTGGGTTGGCGGGTTCAACGGTAACGGTAACTGTTGCGATATCGGTATTTGTTCCGTCGCTCACCTGATAGGTAAAGGTGTCAATTCCGATAAAACCGGCAACGGGGGTATAAACTAAGGATTGACCGTCTTGAGAAGCGGTAACAGTTCCTCCGTTGGCGGAGATTTCATCAAAATTCTCGATAGTTAACGGATCACCATCGGGGTCAACGTCGTTGGTCAGAACGTTGATACTAACATTGGTATCCCGTTCGGTGGTTGCACTGTCGTCAACGGCTTCTGGTCGCTGTTGTTCATCGATCACGTTAATGGTGACAATGGCAATATCAGTCCCGCCTTGACCATCGTTAATGGTGTATGTAAACGAGTCCGTTCCCACAAAACCCTGAGCCGGTGTATAAACTAATCCCTGATTATCTTCAGAAAGAGCCACCGTTCCCCTGTTGGCGGTGATTTCATCAAAACTCTCAATATTTAACGGATCGCCATCGGGGTCAGTATCATTGGTGAGAACGTTGACGGTGACGGAGGTGTTGGGGTCAGTCCGCCGCTCGTCATCAATGGCTGCGGGTTCGGTGTTGGTTGAGGGGTTAACGGTAACGCTAACGGTGGCGCTATCGGTATTTGTCCCGTCTGTGGCTGCGTAGGTAAAGGTATCTGTTCCTGAAAAACCCTGAGCCGGTGTATAAACTAACGCTTCACCATTTCCAGAGCGAGTAATGGTTCCCCCGTTGGCTGAATTTTCGTCAAAGCTAGTAATTGCTAACGGTTGGTTTTCCGGGTCAACGTCATTGGCGAGAACATTGATGGTGACATTGGTGTTTTGGTCGGTGGTGGCGAAGTCATTGGCGGCGATCAAGGCTTGGTCGCTTTCAACGTTAATGGTGACTGTCGCCGTATCGGTTCCCCCGTTACCATCATCAATGGTGTAGGTAAAGGTATCTGTTCCGGTAAAACCCGAAGCCGGTGTATAAACTAAGGCTTGACCGCTTTGAGAAGCTGCAATGGTTCCCCCCGACGCTGATGTTGTATCAAAACCGCTAATTTCTAACGGATTATTTTCGGGGTCGGTGTCATTGGTGAGAACGTTGATTGTAATTGCTGTATTAGAACGGGTTGTGCGGGTATCATCAACCGCATCGGGATTGGTGTTTGCAGTCGGTTGAACGGTAACGGTAACGGTGGCGGTATCGCTTTCGGCGCCGTCGCTAATGGTGTAAGTAAAGGTATCGTTTCCGGTAAAACCCGCCGGCGGTGTATAAATTAACTGACCATCATCCGATCGCGCAATGCTTCCCCCGTTGGCTGAGGTTTGATCGAAATTCGTAATTTCTAACGGATCGTTGTCCGGGTCGCTATCATTGCCGAGTACGTTGATACTAACTTCTGTATTGACTGCTGTTGTTGCCGTGTCGTTGACGGCATTGGGTGCTTCATCGCTAACGTTGATGGTGACAGTTGCAATGTCGGTACCGCCTCTACCATCGTTAATTGTATAGGTAAAGGTGTCAGTCCCCACAAATCCCTGACGGGGTGTATATATTAACTGACCATCCTCTGAACGCGCAATGGTTCCCCCGTTGGCTGACGTTTGATCGAAGTCTGCAATGGTTAACGGATCATTTTCCGCGTCGGTATCATTGGCGAGAACGTTGACCGGAACGGAGGTATTTAGAGGAGTTGTGCGTTCGTCATCAACCGCATTCGGATTGGTGTTTGCAGGTTGCTCAACTGTTACGGTAACGGTGGCGGTATCGGTTAGGGAGCCGTCGCTAATGGTATAGGTAAAGGTATCGTTTCCCCTAAAACCCGCAGCGGGTGTATACTCTAACTGACCGTTTACAATTCTGACGGTACCGCCATTGTCGGTCTGTTGTTGGATATCGGCGATGGTTAACGGATTACCTTCGGGGTCGCTATCGTTCCCCAATACGTTAATTGTAATCGGGGTTTGGAATGGGGTTGTTCTGTTGTCATCAACTGCATCTGGCGGTTGGTTAACGGGGGGATTAACGATAACGGTAATGGCTGCGGGATTGGATGGGGTTCCGTTGTTATCGTTGACGGTGTAGTTGATGGTTGATGTTCCACTAAACTCGCCTTCGGGAGTAAAGGTAAGTTCGCCTGTGTTGTCTACGGTATAGGTTCCTTCTCCGGGAATTATCCGGGTTGTTTGTTGTCCGTCGGTATCTGGATCGAGGTCTACGCTTGCCGGGTTAATATTATCACCGGGATCGGGATCGTTATCGTTGGTTGTAATATTGAAGCTGATTTGATTACCATTCGGAGTTTCTACGGTGTCGGGATTGGCAACGGGGGGATTATTTGGAGGAACGATATCAAACCCAAAGTTAACACCATTTAAAGGTTGATTCGGTGCAACATTAATGGCTACATCGTTTGCGGTTCCCAATGCTGCATTTTCGGGAAGATCGGCGTCGTTGGTATCGACTTGAACGATATAATTTCCCGGAGGAACATTGTTAAATTGGTAGACTCCATCAGCACCGGTTTCGACGGTATTAACGACGTTACCGTTACCATCGACTAAATTAACCGTAATACCCGCCAATAACGGTTCTTCTGGGTCCAGATCATCTTCGCCATCGGTATCAGTAAAAACGGTTCCGCTCACCGTTGCGATCGGCGGTACGTCGATAATTGTACCAATTCCTTCTGCATCTCCAATTAAACCTCGGCTGGGATTAGAAAGGCTAACGGTAAAGGTTTCCTCATCTTCTTCGAGGTCGTCTGGGAGTGTATCAACGGTGATGGTAACTTCGGTTTCTCCGACCGGAATGGTAACTGTTCCCGTTAATGCTGTGGCTGTATAGTCTTCGGGGTTTGTTGCTGTTCCCTCGATAATTGTATACTCAACTGTTACCGGATCGATAACAGGTCTTTGTACGCTAACTGTAAATGTGGCTTGCTCACCTTCATTGACTCTGGCATCACCAATTGAAATTAAAGTTCTACTGAAAACAACTCCACCTGCAATTAAGTCCAGACCTCCATCGGGTTGTTCGGGTGTGTTGTCGGGAAAGTTTTCAAAATCTGTTAAGTCAAAGCTTTCATCAACATCAGTGGCAAACAGCGCATATCCATTAAAGGTCTGACCGGGTACAATACCGAGATCGGCAAAACTGATATAGACACCGCCTATCGGTTGACCATCAACATTATTTCGGCGTTGTAAACTGTTATTTGGATAGTCATCCGATCGCAAGACAGAGGTATTGAGTATTAAGTTGTTATCCCGACCCCAATCACCTTCTGTAATAGTTAGTAATTCCCCAAACTGACTGGGAACTCCTTCACTGTCTAGCTCTAAAATCGGCGCGATTTTAAAGGCATCGTTTCCTCCTCGTTCTAAGATGAGAAAACCAACCTCATTTAAATCTGCTACTTCGTCAGATGCGGTTAACCCATTGGTGGCGATATAATCAACTCGCTCAATGTTATTGATGTTTTGATCGACTGCGCCTGATGTATTGGCAAAAATATTATCCGTACCTCGGTTGATGACGTCATCAAATAAGGCAATTTCCATTAATTCCTCAGTTGAACCGGCTGGAATTTCAGGTAAAGGCGCACGTAAGTTGAGTACATCGTCTGTTTGGCTTTCTCGCTCAAACCACAGAAGTTGGCGGGGGGTTGTAATCTGATCGTTATTTGATCGCCTCAATTTGAAGTCGTTGAGAATACTTCCGGCTAGAAATTCATCTCCCTCTAAAGTGGTAAAACCATCAATCCTGAGAAGATTGTCTTCACCAACTTGAAAGTTATATTCTATGGTTTTTCCCGGAGGTGCAGTTCGCAAAAGATCGGGAGCAATGTAGGTCACATCGCCGCTATTATCCTGAGGATTATCTCTGATAACGTTTAGACCATTGATCGGTATGGGAAAGGTAAAATTATAGTTTTTGATCGCCTCTGAACTCAGCGCCAAAGATACATCAAATTCATGGGTTTTGACTTCTAAATTCCAGTCTCCTCCCAAAGCAAAATGACCGATTTTATTGACCGATGCGGCTATTTTTGCTCCCGTAATTTTATGCAGTTTTTCAATAAATTCTATCCCGGCGTCTCCGGCGGCGACGTTACAACCGTAGAGTAATAAGCTGTCTACAGACCAGCTTTGCAGAGGGTTGGCGTACAGGTCAAGGGTATCAAGACTCAGTTGTGTGTTACCGAGTTGTAAGCAACCGGGTGAACCGTGAGAAATGATCTGAATTTCAGAGATATCCGTATATTTACGGAGTGCCTCTGTAATCTGTTTTACCCCATCTTCGGTAGAATTGAGGAGTATGACCTCTGTTCCCGGCACTACCCCTTTGAGTAGCTTTTCACAGTCTTCGACTTGGGAATCAATAATAACAATAATGTTAGTTTTTGCCGTGCTTTTGGAATCACAAGAATAGGTTTCTAGATCATTTTTGAAAGGTTCCGGATTTTGTTGAGTGAGTTGAGAAGTAATAGAGTAGGAGGCTTGGCGCTTGACGAGAGTAGAATACATCATTTTAAATTAATTCGGCAGAATAGATTCAAGGTTGTATCTCCTCCAAAAGTATTTCGGAGGATTAACAAATAGGGATTGTTTTTACTGCTGCGGCTGAGGTTTAAGCCGTTCAGAATTTTATGACTTGATAGAATTTAGCTTTTTTCCCAAAACTAAATCTACTCAAAATCATTATTTTTATAGTTTAGAAAAAGCAGAGAGGGTTATCGGAAAGATTACAATTTTTTTGGGTTGACTCGCTTTGATTAGTCCGCTAATACGGGTTAATTTTTTCGATTAAAAGCGACCGCTAAAACTTCTTAATGAACAATCTAGTTACAATAATTTTGTTCGATTTTTTTGAGAAAAATTTGAGTGTTTTGAAACTATTCGCTCAAATTTTTAATCGGCTTGTTTATAGAAATCACGGCGATCAACTTTTACAGCTTGACTTCTGCTGAGTCTGAAAACCGCTGCGATCGCTTAACCTGACCTTGCTCATGTCCTGAATACCCCCATAAATCTTATCAAGGTTTGTATCTAACGGATTGCGGATCTCCGTGAGATCACTTACAGGTATAACTGTTGTTCAATATTCTCCGTGTTTTCTCGTATGGCAGTTCATTATCTGTCCCATTATCAATTGACAAAATAATGCTTTTATGCACTCTAAAGCCGGAGATCGGTGCGATCTCCGGAGTTGTCAATCAGGAATAGAAGAGGGTACAAGGCTGAAAATCCTTGCGTTGTAATGGTTTTAGCTTTTTAGAGGGTTGGGGGCGAATGGGTGTAGTGATATATTCTTATGTATAAAGAACTATATAATAAATTTGATACAGCGATCATACCTCTTTGAGCGAGAAATAAATGAGCATTTGCAACATATTGTTAGAGTTTGGCTTCCGGGTCGAGAAGCAAGCCAGTCAATAAACCAGTGCTTCGGTGCTATATTTTCTATATGCCTGGAAACGGTAAAAAATACGGCGATCGCCAAGTCAAATTTTAATCAAAACAACCTTGAAGGCGATCGCACGGAGATTAAAGTCAGCGACCCCCTTCCCCGTGAGCCGCTGCTTTCCAAAATGGTACATGAAAGTTTTCCTTCCTACCGCTCTTGAATGAAACGGGACTTGTCATATCTACCTCACCACCAGCAGATTTTCTACCCTTTGATAATTGTTTGGGATGTTGGATAGTGGTTTGGGTGTGACACGAACCGGAAACAACTCCTGACCCGGAACCCGTTTTTTAACCGGAACTCAAACCCGTAGCCGAACCTACTGAATCCGTATTAACGGAACCCTTACCAATAGTTGTAATGAAATTTTAAACGATAAATAATATTTAACCCCAAAAAATTTTCAGTATAAAATATACATAAAAATATTGAAACTTATGAAAAAAGTAACCGCATTTCAAAAAAAGTAAAGTCGAGCCAAGTGCAGATGCAAGCCAGGTTGATCAGCGTGATCAAACGATGAACGAACAAATCGAAAAAGTTTTTAAAAACTAAACTAATTTTTTTTGAACTGCTACCAATATGGATGTTTTTTACTCGGGATTGGGATTGCATTGATTGATTGGGGATTGTTGACGCTGAACTCCCGTATTTGTCGGGTCGTAACTCACCAAAATCACCTCCCCTTCTTCGGTTCTTATCCATCCCCTCGCCGGAACAATCGTTCTTGAATCAACGGTATTATTTTCTCGTTTTTGCGATTGTTGTTGAGGACGTTGTGATAAATTATTGGATTGAGAAATAACAGGTTCAATCAGGGGAGATTGTAATTCAACTAACCGGGGAATTGTTGATGAATCTTGAACGGGATTCGGTGCAATTCCTCCCCGACCCGTGATCACAAATTCGCTAGTTCCCCTCTGTTTGCAGGGGTCTTGGGCGATTAATTCAGCCGGGTCAACAACCTCAACTTCTAATGATTCTGGGGGGTCAAAATTGAGAGTTGTATCGATAGACAGTTCTCCGGCTGCATTGATGGTGCTATTTTGAGATTGGAGAAGTCCCAGTTCCGAATTTTCAAAAGGACGGATATTAATATTGCTTCCACCCGTTGGGTCAAAAGCGTTGGTAACAATTTGGCTATTTTCCAACAACACTAAAAAATTAGAATTAATATCAATATTTCCATCAAACGTTTGACCGCTTTGACTTCCGGCTGCTGAAATTGCGCTTTGACGCCGCACGCTAATATCGGGAGAATTAATAGTAATATTTCCCCCTTGACCTGTTACTGAGTCTGCAAGTAGAAATGCTTGTTCTAAGCGAACTTGGGAAGCACTCACGTCTATATTTCCGGGATTACCTCTACTACTCTGACTACCTACTCTAATAGCAGATTGATTTCTAACCGTTAAAGTTTCTGCATCAACAGCAACCGTTCCCCCATTTCCGACTCCCGTTTCGGAAACGTTCGCAAAGATAAAAGAACTATCTATTAATTCAATATTTTCGGCTTGTATGTTCACCGAACCTGCATCTCCATTTCCTAAAGTTCCTGTAGATAATGAAGCTCGATTGCTCACGGTTAAACGTCCGGTTTCAATGGTAATATCTCCCCCATTACCCACTCCAGTTTCGGAAACGTCCGCAAGGATAAAAGACCTATTTCTTAACTCAATATTTTCAGCCTGTACATTCACCGAACCCGCATTGCCCTTTCCGAGAGTTGATGTAGACAAGAAAGCTTGATTGCTCACAGTTAAATGTCCGGTTTCAATAATGATATTTCCGCCATTTCCTATAGCTCCTTCTTCATTAACTCCAACCATAATAAATGTTCCTTCCCCGTCAAGAATAACTGAATCCGAGGCTTGAATGAAGACTGTTCCTCCTCGGCGATTCGGTGGCATTTCAACAGTAGTATTTTCTGATTCAATGGGTAAACTAATTCCTGAAAAAATTCTAGAATTATTCAGCATTGTAAGTTTTTCAGTTTCAATGGTAAGATCTCCTCCATTACCCGCACCAAACGTTGCACTAGAAATATTAACCTGATCATCAAATAACACCTGTTGAGATTGTATACTAATCGAACCTGAAGAACCCGTTCCCGAACTAAAAGTGTTAATCAATGCTCCATCAATTCCGACTAATGTCTGTGCGGTAATTGAAATATCTCCGGTGTTACCTCCTTTACCCGCTTGAGCGACAATTTGACTACCCCGTGTTGAAGGTTCTCCTGTGAATGAAGTAGTCGCTTGAGTTCCCCTGCCACTAATTTCGATACTATTTGCACGAATATCAATTGAACCCGAACTGCCGACATCCCCTGAAAAAGTTGATATCTGCGCTCCGTTGAGTATTCTTAATTGGTCTGTTTCGAGTGTGATACTTCCCACGCTAGTACCGCTCAATTCTATATTAGGAGATGTTTCGTCTGGTATCCTACCTGTTGTTACAGCAATTTGACTGGGAAGTATTCTCTCTCCAATTACACTGGAAAACCTTTGATCACCAATTAATTCAACAACAGAAGCTTTAATATTGATAGAGCCAGCACTACTGCCGTTTACACTGGTTACTGATATTTGACCTCCATCTAGAATGGTTAATCGTCCAGTTTCTAAATTGAGAGTTCCTGCGGTTCCTGTACCGTTTGTAAAAACATCTAAGCTACTTATTGAGGCGCCTCCATCAATATTCAACTGTCCTGCTATCTCTACTTCATTGGCTTTGACTTCTACCAAACCTGAACTCCCCCTTCCTAAAGCAGAAGTTCCTATTTGTCCTCCCTCTCGAATTGTCAGTTGATTTGTCGTGATGAAAACACTTCCTGCCCTTCCTTCTCCACGAGAACTCCCTGTTGATATGTTGCTAAAAGATGCGGTTATATCTTCAGGATTAATCGAAGGTTCTAGAACAAATTCAACGGAATCTAGATCAAATTGAACGGGACTTCCTCCACTGACTTCAACGGATTCTGAAGCATTAATAATTATGTCTCCTGCTTGTCCGATGTCGAAGGTTGTCGCAAAGATAGTACCTCCATTCCGAACGGCTAATCTAGGAGTATTAATAATAACGCTTCCTGCATTACCATTGCCAAATGTTCGGGTGTTGATTCGACTTCTAACACCAGTCGGTGAAACGCCTATTATCTCTACAGATTCGGAAGCGTTAACGGTTATATTCCCGGTTGAACCTGTTGCTTCTCGGTTAACATCAAGCCGAATATCAGCACCATCGCGAAGCATCAAAGTTCCCGTATTGATAGTAATATTTCCGATGTTACCCGTTCCAGAAGTTTCGCCCGTTACAATAGAATTTGAAAAGTTGATGTTCTGTGCTTCAAGATAAATATTTCCTGCGTTTCCGTTACCTGATGTACTCGATATAATCTCTCCATTTGTTGCATTTAGCGATGGGGTTGAAATTTCAATATTGCCCCCATCTCCAACTACATTTTCTCCAATTCTATTAAATATATTACCAGTCGATAACTCCACAAAGTCTGTTGCAAAAATTGAGGTTGAACCCGCATTTCCTTGTCCAAAACTACCGTTGAGAATTTCCCCGCCTTCTGTTAATCTAAATTGTCCTGTTTCTATTGTAATATTTCCTCCATTACCCATACCTGTCTCACTTAAACCTGCAATCAAAGCACTCGGAAATTCACCATCAGCAGAAGTACCAGCAATTTCAACCGATGCGGCTTTGACATTGATATTCCCTGCGTTTCCGTTTCCTAAAATAGAAGTGCTGATAAAAGCACCACCATTTATTGACAGTGAATTAGCTGTGATGTTAATGTTTCCAGATAGACCTGTTCCACCCAAATTTATTCTATTGGTAATTGAACTGCTTGCACCTGTTAGGAGAATATTTTCCTGAGCGTTAATATTAATATCTCCAGTTTTTGCTTCTAGAAACCCTAAACCTTCATCAATTCCCACTCGAATAACGCTATCACCAGATATCTCAACATTTCTCGCATTAATATTAACGTCTCCGCCCCCATTTCCACGAACGTTAATTTCTGATTCATTGGTTAACGCTACATTTCCCCGTTGAATATTATCGGGAAAGGTTAAACTATTATCGGGGTTAATTTGAATAATTCCCGGTTCTGATAATCCCCCCAATTGAATTCGACTTCCTGGAGAAATTGCAAAGCCATTATTAAATAATACATCTCCCCCAACCAATGCTAAAGTTTGATTTTGAGGAACATTTAAACCTTGAGAAATCAAAAACCCTGCATCATTTCTTAACGCACTCCCATCGGGTCGAACCAGTTGGGGTGCGGCTTGATTAACAATTGTTCCGGGATTTTCTCGAATATTCAATCCCAACGGCATATTAATCGTTAATAAAGGCGGTGCTTCGGGATTACTGGCTGCAAATTCAACACCATTTTCAAATAAGATTCCATCGGCTGTAGAGGCAAAAAATGAACCGCCTACATCTAACCGTGCATTCGGCCCGAATACTATTCCATTGGGATTAATTAAAAATAAATTGGCATTTCCCAAAACTCCCAACGTTCCCAAAATTTCCGAGACATTTCCGCCCGTAACCCGAGTTAAAATATTAACAATATTATCGGGGTTGGAAAAGTACGCCCCCCGTCCTTCTCTGATGTTAAACTCTTGAAAGCTATGAAATAAGTTCCCACCCCTAACCGCTCCCCCGTCAATGCGCGTGCTATCAATTCCGCGAATGTTAACATTAGGAGTAACAACGGAGTTTTCATTACCCAATGTGTTATCGGGGACAATTTGTGCCACAGTTGCCAGTGGAGTCAGACAAAAAACTGTTGCTGCACCCACGACTGAAAAGGTAGATAGACGACAATCCATAGATTGATTAATAAAGCAACGAGGTTGATGAAGCTTTTTAGAATTATAAACTCAAACTCTAGAATTTTTCCAAATCAATTTTTGTTATCATAAACACCCGTTCGCCAAATCTTAAGATTGACTTGACATAACGATTCGGATTTAAAGAATATCCAGGTGTTGAGGGATGTCGAGATCGATGGCTCCTTCTGGAAAGGGAATCCCCAAACAACGGGAGCGATGCTGGCGAATGATTGATTTTGCACCCACATCTGCGCGAAGTTGGAATAATTCTGAGAAAAAGGTTCGGTCAAATCAAGCCGGAACACCCAAAACGCCGGCGTATTCAGAAGCAACAATCGCAGAATTTGAGGTTTGATATCCACAAATCAATTAACGAATTAAATCCGATGAAACAAACGGTTGATCGCACACCATCAGAACAATTGCATCGAGTTCCGGTGAAATAGTCAGTATCTCCCGCAAGCCGCAGCGGATCGAACTCGCCATTCCCGTTGACGAGCGTTGGTTGTCAGCAATGTGGATGCTCAGATTTGCCAGATGGGGTTTGATTGTCTCGGAGTACGCTCCCAAAACCACCCCAACAGGCTGTCCGCCAGATGCGATCGCCGGCCAAGCCTTCAATCGTTGTAAAATTACTATGCAAATGCCAGCCATCCCCCTATTTTTAGGTTTCGGCTGAACAAATCGCACTAGAGTGACATCATGTCCGATCGATATGTCGATATCAACCGGACAAGATAGAGCAAGTTAGCCAACAAAAGCGGTAAAGCTATTAGATGTCAAAGCAGTTACCTGTACATCATTAAGAATAGCCAACTGTTGACCGTCGAGACTGATCGCGGTTGAAGTTCCACTTTGAGTGAGGGTCAACTGTTCAACAGTCAAACCGCCACCCAAAGCAATCAAATCGGTACCGACTTGGAAATCTTGGATAGTGTCCGTACCGCTACCCGAGAACAGAATAAAGCGATCGGTACCACTTCCGCCAGAAATCAAATCATTCCCTTCATCGCCAAACAACCAATCATCGCCCTGTTCACCGGCCAAGGTATCTTCACCCAAGCCACCAAAGAGAGTATCACTGTCTTCGCCACCACAGAGACGATCGGAATCTTGATTTCCATACAGAATATCATTACCCGTACCGCCACAGAGCGTATCCCGTGCGGGAGTCTCTACGAAAGTTTCGTTGTCGTTGATATCGCCATAAAGTATATCATCGCCCTCATTACCACAGAGTTGGTCATTGCCCAAATCTCCGTACATGAGATCATTTCCGGCTTCTCCGTAGACGAGATCATCTTCTTTCCCGCCGCGAACGGTATCATTACCAACCCCACCGCTGAGAGTATCATTACTGCGACCGCCATTCATCAGGTCATCGCCAGAGCCGCCCCACATGAAATCAACCATACCGGCCAAACCCCGTTGACCTTCGACCTCATTTTCATCGGCGGTGTCACCGATCATCGTATCATTGCCATTATCGCCGTAGAGGGTATCCGTTCCCAAATCACCCCAGACCATATCATTGTTTTTTCCGCCATAGGTGAAGTCATCTTGCTTACCGCTATAGATCATGTCTGCACCGGGACCACCTTGGAGTAAATCACTGTTTTGATGACCGTAGACAGAATCATTGTTTTCGGAGTTGGCGGTTGCTGCTAAATCTCCAATACCGTTACTGCTGATAATAGTGTCATTACCTTCAGATCCCAGGAGATAATCGTTACCATCATCGCCAAAGTAGAGGTCATTATCAACACCGCCATAAACGGTATCACCGCCGTTAAAGGCTGCGACCATATCATCTCCGTCAAAGGTAAGTACAACATCACTGGTGGGGGTTCCGGGTAAGGTATCACTCTGGTTGGTACCCCGAATAATATTGGACTCCGACGCCGACTGAGGAGTTAAACCGAGACGTTCGGGTAAAGGAACGGCTCCAAAATCAGGTAAGGGAGGACAGTCACAGCCGCCATCATCAATAGGTTCTTGGCGAGGAATAGAATCATCTTGTTCTACATTGAGTCGAACCAGCGCTTCATTAGAAACAACCCCGTCATTATCTGTAGCCGTATAAGTAAAGCTGACATCACCGGTAAACTCGGGATCGGGTTCAAAGGTAAGCTGTCCGGCTTGTTGGGGAGTCAGACGTTGAACTTGATCTGGGGTGGCTTCTTCACCGTCAATGAACAGTGTACCGTTGGGAGGTAAACTGGTGATGGTGTAAAAATTAATACTACCATCGGGGTCTGTTGCCGTTAACCCAGGGATAACAGAAGGAGTCCCATCGTTAATAATGGTTTCTGTCTCATTATCGGCTTCTGGGGGTAAGTTCTCCGAGGGTTCAGTGGGAGGTTCCGGTTGAGGTTGCGGTTGGGGTTGCGGTTGGGGTTGCGGTTGAGGGGGTTCGGTCGTTGGGGGTACATTGGGAACCGAAAGCGGGATAACGGGAACGGTGACATTAGCTGCATTTGAAGTCGCCCCATCATTGTCTGTAACCTGATAGGTAAACGAAGCATTCCCGGTAAACCCGACACTCGGACGGAAACTCAGGTTATCGAGTTGATCGGGGGTTAACCGTTGAACTTCAACCGGGTCTGTGACGGGAACACCATCCAACAACAGCAGACCTTGTGAGACATCGGGTAATGTAAAACTAATGGTTTCTACGATACCGTCGGGGTCGGCAAAGTTCGCCGTAGACAACGGTAGAGGAATGGGGTTGCTGACGTTGACAATAGAGGAACTTTCAACATCCTCTGCGTTGGGAGGTTCGTTGGCGTCGGGGCTGACGGTCACGGAAATATCAGCCGGTTCTGAAGTTGCACCTTGTGCATCGGCGACGGTGTAAGGAACGCTTACAGTTCCGCTAAAGTCTTCCTCGGGTTGAAAAGTACCTTCGGCTTGATCGTTAACTGTCAATGTTCCCTCGGGTAAAACAACCTGTTGGTCTATTTCGGGTGTGGTGGGTTGTAAGTCAATGCTGCTGAGGTCGAGGTTTCCATCGGGATCGCTAACATTATCCGCCAGGTTGAATGTTACCGCAGTTTCAAAGGGGGTGTTCACGTTCTCGTCGGTTGCTGTCGGCGGAACGTTTGCGGGGGGGTTAACGGTAACATTGATCGCCGTCGGTTCGGAAGGTTGACCTTCTTGATCTTCTACGGTGTAGTTGATGGTGGAGGGTCCGGTAAAGCCGGGTTCGGGTTCAAAGGTGACAACGCCCGTATCATCGACGGTGTAGGTCCCAACTCCTGGAACTTCCCGAGTGGTTTCTTGTTCGGGTGTATCGGGGTTGAGGTCTACGGTTGTCGGGTCAATGTTACCAACGGGGTCGTTATCGTTTTCGAGTACATCGATGCTGACCGGTTCCCCTTCTGTGGTGACGCCTTGATCGGGAACGGCGTTGGGCGGAACGTTTGTCGGTGGGTTAACGGTAACGTTGATCGCCGTCGGTTCGGAAGGTTGACCTTCTTCATCCTCTACGGTGTAGTTGATGGTGGAGGGTCCGGTAAAGCCGGGTTCGGGTTCAAAGGTGACAACGCCCGTATCATCGACGGTGTAGGTCCCAACTCCTGGAACTTCCCGAGTGGTTTCTTGTTCGGGTGTATCGGGGTTGAGGTCTACGGTTGTCGGGTCAATGTTACCAACGGGGTCGTTATCGTTTTCGAGTACATTGATGCTAACCGGTTCGCCTGCGGTTGTTAGTCCTTGATCGGGAACGGCGTTGGGCGGAACGTTTTCCTGGGGTTCAACGACAACGCTAACGGTGGCGGTATCGCTGTTTTCGCCGTCGGTAACGGTGTAGGTAAATTCGTCTTCTCCAGAAAAACCGGCGGGGGGTGTATAGATCAACTGACCGTTGTCAATGACAACACTACCGCCATTTTCGGTTTCTTGTTGGATGTCGGCGATGGTTAACGGATCGCCTTCGGGGTCGGTATCGTTTTCGAGAACGTTGAGGGTAACGGGGGTTTCAAAGGCGGTTGTCTGCGTATCGTTAACCGCATCGGGTGGAAGGTTTGCGGGCGGGTTAACGGTAACATTGATCGCCGTCGGTTCGGATGGTTGACCTTCTTGATCTTCTACGGTGTAGTTGATGGTGGAGGGTCCGGTAAAGCCGGGTTCGGGTTCAAAGGTAACAACGCCCGTATCATCGACGGTGTAGGTTCCAACGCCAGGAACTACCCGGCTGGTTTCTCGTTCGGGTGTATCGGGGTTGAGGTCTACGGTTGTCGGGTCAATGTTACCTGCGGGGTCAGTATCGTTTTCGAGTACATCGATGCTGACCGGTTCGCCTTCTGTGGTGACGCCTTCATCGGGAACCGCAGTCGGTGGAACGTTTGTCGGCGGGTTAACGGTAACGTTGATCGCCGTCGGTTCGGAAACTGCACCTTCTTGATCCTGTACGGTGTAGTTGATGGTTGAGTTTCCGGTAAAACCGGGTACGGGTTCAAAGGTGACAACGCCCGTATCATCGACGGTGTAAGTACCGACATCCGGAATTTCCCGGGTGGTTTCCCGTTCGGGTGTGTCGGGGTTGAGGTCTACGGTTGTCGGGTCAATGTTACCGTCTAGGTCGGTATCGTTTTCGAGTATATTGCCGCTAACGGGTTCGCCTGCTACTGTTTCTAACGGATCGGGTTGGGCAACCGGTGCGGTATTTTCGGCGGTTATATCGAACCCAAAGTTAATTCCGTTAACAGGTTGCTCGCCATTAACCGTGACCGGAAGGTTATTTTCTGTTCCTAAAATGCCCTCGCCGGGAATATCTTCGTCACCCGCATTGACTTCAACAATGTATTCGCCCGGAACAACATTATCAAATTGGTAGCTACCATCGGGATTGGTTTCAACGGTGGCGTACACATCATCAATGTTAGCCGGAGTATCAATTAATAAGCCAACTTCAATTCCTCCCAAACCGGGTTCATCCGGACTGAGACTGTCGTCGCCGTTGAGATCTCTAAAGACGTTTCCGCTAACGGTTGTCGTCGGTACGCTCGCATCAACAATTGTACCAATTCCTTCGCGATCGATGATGAAGCCCCGACTGGGGTTAGTAAGAGTCACCCGAAACTGTTCGTCTGGTTCTGTGATGTCATCGGCTAAGGTCTCTATGGGAACCGTAACCTCTGTTTCTCCTGCGGGAATGGTAAAGGTGCTGTCTGGAATGGGAATGTAATCTTCTCCTGCTGTCGCCGTCGCCGTACCCTCTAAATCGGTATCGCTGGTGGCATATTCTACAGTGAGATCTGTATCGAGGGGAGCAGGAATATTAACGGTAAATTCAGCTTGTTCGCCTTCGATAACGGTGACATCGTTAATGTTGATGAAGGTCCGACCATAAACGACTCCACCCGCAATTAAATCTAATCCTCCCCCCGGATCTTCGTTGAGTAGTTCGGGTGTATCGGTGGGAAAACTCTCGAAGTCTACTAAATCAAGAGTCTGGTCAACATCTGGCGCAAACAAGGCGTATCCATTGAATTGTTGACCGGGATCAATACCGAGATCGCTAAAACTGATATAAACACCGCCGACATTTTGATCGTCAACGTTGATTCTTCGCTGAAGACGTTCTTCATCCGGTTCGTCAGCCCGCAAAACAGAAGTATCGAGGGTGATCGACTCATCAACACCCCAAAGATCGGCTCCTATTTCTATTAAATTACCAAATTCGGTTGGTAGTCCGGTCTGGGGGTTGACATCTAGAATGGGTGCAATTTTAAACGCATCGTTTCCTCCCCGCTCTAGGATTAAAAAGCCAACTTCGTCCAAATTTTCTTGGGGTGCTTGTAAACCGTCTGTTGAGATATAGTCAACCCGCTCAATATTGTTGATATTTTGATCGGGTAGGGTGGTGGTATTGGCAAAAATATTATCCGTACCAATATTGATGACGTCATCAAATAAGGCGACTTCCATCAGACTCTCATCGGGATTATCCCCAGGAATTTGAGGAAAAGGGGGTCGCAGGTTGAGTTCTGTATCGGTTTGGCTTTCTCGCTCAAACCAAAGCAGTTGTCGTCTACCTTGAACATTGTCATTATCAACTCGCCTCAATTCAAAGTCGTTGAGGATATCCCCGGCTAAAAATTCTTCTTGTCCCGAGGTAAAACTGGTGACGACGAGAAGATTGTTTTCACCTTGTTGAAAGTTATATTCTATCTCTGCTCCTTGGGGAGCGCCGACTCTGATATCGGGAGCGGTATAACTAACGCCGCCGTTATCATTGTCTGGTGAGACTCTCTCAACTGTTAGATTTTCAATCGCTAAGGGGAAAGCATACCGATAAGTTTCTTGGGTTTCTGGAGTTAGAGCTAAGGTGACTTCAAACTCATCGGTTTTGACTTCTAATTCCCAATCTCCGCCCAGACCAGAATAACCGGTTTTGTTGGCGGAAGCGGCGATTTTTGCTCCGGTTTTTTCGCGCAGTTTTTCAATAAATTTAATCCCCACATCTCCCGCTGCAACCTGACAACCGTACAGTAATAAGGTGTTTGCAGACCAGCTTTTCAGTTCCTCGCTGTAAAGTTGGATTGTGTCGGGGTTGAGTTGAGTATTACCCAGTTGTAAACAGCCGGGTGAACCGTGAGAAATTAGATGAATTTCTGAGAGATTTGTATGTTCTCTTATAACTTTTGTGATTTGTCTAACTCCGTCTCGCCTAGCGTCGAGAAGAATCACTTTTGTTCCGGGAATAATGCCTTCGATCAGGTGTTGTTGATCTTCGACTTGGCTATCGATAATAACCAGAATGTCGGTTTTTGTTGAGTTTTGATAAGTTCCCGGTTTTTTCAACAATTCTGTTGCAGACATTATAGAGGAGGAAGTTTGGGTATTGGTTAAATTAGAAATCATCATTGGATTAAGGTTTGAAAAAGGACGTTCAAGACGGACTATCCTCGTAAAAAGAATTCGGAGGATTGCCTGAAAGTATGGATAAGTTTGTTTGGGTCGGAGGTGGGTTTTTTGTAGAACAAACCTCGGTTTGAATGACTTGAGTTCCGGCTTCTAATTTTGCCTCTGCTTTGAGTGACTTTTGAGCAATTTACCAGAAATATATACTCAAGTATAATTGGACAAGCTTGACGAATTCAATCGAACTGAATTCGGTTTTTTGAGGGTTTATTCTACATTTTTTTTGAGCTTTGGGATGGCGCGGATAGAAATATAAAATGATCGCCTTAATTGAATTTAGCACTTTTACTCTTAAAAGGGATCAAATTTCTATCTGAGGGTTGAGGATTTAGCTTAATTTTACTGTGTTTTTCTTCTTGAATACTTCAGCTTATTTCTAGAGTTTGACTTTCAACCCCAAACCCTAAATTTTGCAACTCAACCTGTCAATTTAGACCATTCCCCCATAACATCAACTCGGCTTAGTGCTGAGTTTACTCATTTTTTCACTCAGATCACTTACAGGTATAACTGCTGTTTGTCCACCTCCGTGTTTTCTCTTATGGCAGTTCATTAACTGTCATATTATCGGTTGACAAAAAGCCATTTTTATGATTAGAAAAAACTCTAGTTTGTTATATATCTAAGTGTAGAGAATTAGACTCTGTACGGTCTAAAATGATTGTAGCTTATCTGCTTCTAGATAGATGACTATTCTCTATATTTTTTTCAAACTTTCCCAACTCTTCTTCTATTTCAGATAAAAATCCCGCTTTTGAACAGTAACCCTATCACTATCCCTACCTAAAGAATGAGGGTACGGCGTACCGTACCCCTGGCTAAATCTCATCGAGATAATTCAATCGGTTGATGTAACTTACTGCACTTTCACCAACTGAACCGGAGGAAGCCGCTTAAACGTCAACCGTTCATTTTCAACATCTACAAAAATCGTATCGCCATCGTTGAACTCTCCGCGCAAAATTCCCTTAGCGATCTGAGTTTCCAACTCTCGCTGAATCGCCCGTTTCAACGGACGCGCCCCATAAACCGGATCAAACCCCACTTCTGCCACAAAGTCAATCGCTACATCGGACAATTTTAACGACATTTTACGATCACCGAGGCGATCGCGCAAATGCTGAACCTGTAACTGAACAATGTGTTGCAGTTGTTGGCGTTGCAGGGGATGAAAAATAATAATCTCATCAATTCGGTTGAGAAACTCCGGTCGGAAACTCGTCCGCATCGCATCCATCACCCGACTTCGCATTTCATCGTAGCGACTATCATCACCGGCAACATCGAGAATATACTGAGATCCAATATTACTCGTCATAATAATCACACTATTTTTAAAATCAACGGTGTGACCCTGACTGTCGGTGACGCGACCATCATCGAGAATTTGCAACATCACATTAAACACATCGGGATGGGCTTTCTCAATTTCGTCAAACAAGATCACCGCATAGGGACGGCGGCGAATGGCTTCTGTTAACTGACCGCCCTCATCGTACCCCACATATCCCGGAGGCGCCCCAATTAACCGGGAAACGGCGTGTTTTTCCATGTATTCGGACATATCAATCCTCACCATCGCCTCTTCGGTATCAAACAAATAAGCCGCTAAGGTCTTGGCGAGTTCAGTTTTTCCGACTCCCGTTGGCCCGAGAAAGATAAAACTGGCCACCGGACGTTTCGGGTCCGATAACCCGGCCCGCGATCGCTGAATGGCTTCGGCGACGGCGGTGACGGCTTCTTCTTGTCCGATGACTCGCTGATGCAATTCGTTTTCGAGGTTCAGCAGTTTTTCTTTCTCCGACTCGACCAATTTACTAATCGGAATTCCCGTCCACTTAGAAATAATTTCGGCGATATCGGCTTCGGTTACTTCTTCCCGCAACAGAGTTTTTCCGCTGGTTTGGGTAGCTTCGAGTTGAGTTTCTGCCGATTGTAACTGCTTTTGCAACTGGGATAATTTGCCATATTTCAACTCGGCCGCCCGGTTAAGATCATAATTCCGTTCGGCTTGTTGAATTTCAATATTCACCCGATCAATTTCTTCTTTAATCGACTGAATATGAGTAATCACATTTTTTTCAGAATCCCACTGAGCATTTAAAGCGTGCTGTTCTTCTTTGAGATCGGCAAGTTCTTTTTCGAGCTTTTCTAACCGTTCAATTGAAGCGGGATCGCTTTCTTTTTGCAGCGATAACCGTTCCATTTCCAGTTGCAAAATTCGGCGGTCAATTTCGTCGAGTTCTTCGGGTTTGGAGGTAATCTCCATTTTTAATTTTGCTGCGGCCTCATCGACCAAATCAATGGCTTTATCGGGTAAAAAGCGATCGCTAATATAACGAGTAGAAAGGGTGGCGGCCGCAACTAAGGCACTATCAGAAATTTTGACGCCGTGATGCACTTCATAGCGCTCTTTTAACCCCCGCAAAATCGAGATGGTATCGGCGACATTGGGCTGATCAACATAGACCTGTTGAAAACGCCGTTCTAAGGCGGCATCTTTTTCGATATATTTGCGATATTCATCCAAGGTTGTCGCTCCAATACAGCGCAATTCTCCGCGAGCTAACATGGGTTTTAATAAGTTGCCGGCATCCATTGCGCCTTGGGTTGCACCCGCCCCGACGACGGTGTGAATTTCATCAATAAACAGGATTATTTTTCCTTCAGAATCGGTGACTTCTTTGAGGACTGCTTTGAGACGTTCTTCAAATTCTCCTCTGAATTTTGCCCCGGCAATTAAGGCACCCATATCTAATGCAATGAGTTGCCGATCTTTGAGAGATTGGGGTACATCTCCGGCGACAATTCGTTGAGCGAGTCCTTCGGCGATCGCAGTTTTTCCGACTCCGGGTTCGCCAATTAATACGGGGTTATTTTTGGTTCTGCGGCTTAAAATTTGAATGGTACGACGAATTTCGTCATCTCGTCCAATGACGGGATCGAGTTTTCCTTGACGGGCGGCTTCGGTGAGATCTCGCCCGTATTTTTCGAGGGATTGATATTTTCCTTCTGGGTTTTGGTCTGTCACTTTTTGGTTTCCTCGGACTTGAGCGATGGTTTGTTTGAGTTTGGCTTCATTTAGTTTAAATTCTTGATAGAGGGATTTGCCAAAGCGATCGTCTTGGGTGTAGGCTAAGAGCAAATGTTCGATTGCTATATATTCGTCGGTGTACTCTTTGCGGTAGGCTTCGGCGCGATCGAGCAGAAGGTCTAAACTGCGACCTAAATAGATGTTTGTGCTGCTTCCTTTGACTTTGGGCTGACGGTTAATGAATGCTTCTACTCGTTCTCGAAATTGGGGAACGGAAACGCCGGTTTTATTTAATAAGCTGGCGGCGAGTCCTTCTTCACCGAGTAGGGATTTCATTAAGTGTTCGCTTTCTATCTGTTGTTGTTCGGCTTGTTTGGCGATGTCTGGAGTGCGAACTATTGCTTCCCAAGATTTTTCGGTAAATTTACTTTGATCGGTAGGTTGCATTGATTTTTTTCTCCTTTTTTTGAATAGATTGGAGTAAATTTTTTAGGGAACGTTTGGTTATAACGCTAAAATTTATTGAGTTGAATTTGCGGGGTTCACCAAATAGATGGATCAGGACTCAAGCCGTTGATTTGAGAGTATTTATAGAGGTGAACTTTCGCAAGAAAATCATTAATCTATTTTCCGAACGTTTGACTTCCCGTTGAGAATTAGGAGATTCAAAAAGAATGACCTAGAAATTTACTCAATTGACGACTCTTAAACTGTAGCTTACCTCGAAACCGGGTTCTTTACAATGTTCCTCCCCTCCGGGGTACGGATCACCGCAGTCCTCTGTGAACAGTCTGAGAATTATTTGTCGGTTATGCTTTGACATGAACGGGTAGCCAAACGGTAAAGGTCGATCCTTTTCCAACTTCGCTTTCGACGGTAATTCCACCGCCTAATATTTCGCACAAGCGTTGACTGATCGCGAGTCCCAAGCCGGTTCCCCCGAAGCGTTTTGTGGTGGAAGCATCGGCTTGAGTAAAGGCTTTAAAAATGACTTTTTGTTGTTCTTCGCTCATCCCAATTCCGGTATCTTTGACCTGAAAAATGAGATATTGTTGCATTTGATTGGTTCCAAAACGACTTTTGCTTGAAGAGGTGTTTCGGCGAGTGGATGGGGGTTTGGTTTTGACCCGTTTAACGGAGATGGTAATCACACCATTTTCAGTAAATTTACAAGCGTTACTGAGTAAGTTTAAAAGGATTTGTCGAACTTTGGGTAAATCGGCGTACATCCGACCAATTTCATTTTTGGTTTCTATTTTAATGACGTTTCGGTTCTTTTCAGCCAGGGGTTTGGCGGTGGTTACGACGTCTTGAAGTAATTGTTCTTCGACTGCAAAATCTTCGAGATAAAGGGTAACGTGACCGGCTTCGATTTTGGAAATATCGAGGATATCGCTAATCATATCTCGCAGATGTTTTCCGGCGGTTTGAATTTTTTCTAAGTCGGGTAGAAAGTCTTCATAACCGAGATCGTCCGCTTCATCGTGCAGCATTTCGCTATAACCAATGATCGCGTTTAATGGGGTTCTAAGTTCGTGGCTCATGTTCGCTAAAAATACACTTTTAGAACGGTTGGCAGATTCGGCTAAAAATTTGGCTTTTTCGAGTTCTTCGGTGTATTCTGCGACTCTTTGAATCAGATGATTTAAGGCGTCGGTGAGTTCTCCGATTTCGTCTTCGGTTGTCACCGGAATTTGTATGGCAAAGTCTGATTCCTCCCCGACTTGATTGGCGACTTTGATCATGGTTCCGATGGGATATGCGATCACCCAACTGATATAAACGGCTAAGACTAACCCGATAAATGCTGCAATTAACAGGCTAAAAAATATAATTTGATTTCCGAGAGTTTCTGCTTTTTCGCTGGCTTTTAATCCTTGACCGACGCGGTTTTCTAAACTGACCGTGAGCGCGATTGATTCTTCGGATAAATTATATAAGTTTTGAGCTTCCGGACTCTGACTAAACTGAATTAAAGCGTTTCGCAGTTGTTGTTGGGTTGTGGGGGCGCTTCTGCCGAGTTCGATTCGCTGTAAAATCTGTTCTAGATTTTGGGCGTAGACTTGTAGATTGTCCGTGTAGTTTTGGGAGATTTCTTGCAGTTGTAAATAATCGTTTTGAACGCCTTCATTTTCGGTTTTTGGAACAAATTTAAGCTGTTGAAGTTGACGGTTTATTTCAAAAATTCCCGAACGAATGGCGGAAATATCGCCCGAAATCGACGTGGGTGAATCGATTAATCCGACCAATTCTTCTTGGTTGGATTTGAGTTCAAAGACGTTGTGATTAATCCGAATTAAAACTTGCGCTTTTTCTTGATCGATAGGAAACTGATCTTTGAACTTTCCTTTGTAGTATCCTTCGACAATAAAGCTTGTGATTGCACCTAACATTGCAATTCCAATCACCACCGCATAGCCCAAGCCGATTTTTTGCCGAATACCTAGACGATGGAATAACGACAGTTGTAACCCGACGACTCCTGTCGGGCGAGCGTGAGGGTTGTGAGTTTTGGCGCTTAGAGACATCCGTGAGGTTGCAATCAGCTTGAAAGAATTATTTTAATTTTAAGTCAGTTCAGAGCGATCGATGGGATTAAAAACAGATTTCGACTGAAAAACCGTATTAATACCCAACTTTAGGCTGATGACAGACAACACCCGGAGGGATAACGAGTTGATGTAGGGATTGGGTCAATTGTAGCAAGTCTTGTCGGTGGAAACAAATTTTACCCGATGTTGCTTTGATGAGCCGAACGAATAGGGTAAACTATTGTTAATAAGTTCAAGTCCGTTAATTGCTTTGGAATCTTATGGGACTTTTTGATCAAATTGTTGGCGCTTTGAGCGATCCGAACCGAGAGGCGAGTAACTCTCAGCTTGATGACATTTTAAATACGGTACAGCAGCTTAGTAATAATCAGGGGGTTTCCTCCCAGGCGACTCAAGCGGCGTTATCCGTTTTGGGTGGCTATGTTCGTTCTGCTTTGCAACAGAAGCGGACAAGCGAGGGAAATGACTCCGTGCAGTCTTTTGTTAATCACTATAGCGGCACGGGGACTAATCCTCAAGCGGTGGCTTCGTTATTTTCTCCCCAACAACAGGCGCAGGTGGCGCAGGCCATTTCTAGCCGGACTGGTATTGATGCGACGATGATTCAAAGTCTATTACCCAGTTTAGTTCCTTTGGTGTTGAATTTGTTAAAAACCGGAAATTCGACTCAAAATCCTCAACGGGGTTCTAATACGGTTCTCAGTAGCTTTTTAGATGCGGATGGAGATGGGGATGTCGATGTGGCTGATGCGATGCGGTTAGCCGGACAATATTTGAAGAAGCCTTGATTCAATAATTGATAATTAATTATTTTTCTTTTTTCTCCTTGAAAGGAGAGGTCTTAAACCTCATTAATTAATGATCAATTATCAATTGTCAATTATCCATTGATAACGGCATTTGTCAACCGGATGTTTATCGGGGAAATTGTTTACTTTTCCCGCAGTTTTTATGGAATTGAGTGTGAATAGAAATGGTGATTGAATGGTTACAGTTGAAAGTTCCTCGGGAAAAATGGGAAGCTTTTCTCAAGCGGGATGAGGAAGTTTGGACTCAAGGACTCAAACGGTATCCGGGTTTTATTGGAAAAGAAACTTGGATCGATCCGCAAAAAGAAGAAATTGTCTTGGTCATTCGTTGGGAAACTCGCGAACAATGGAAGTCTATTCCTCTGGAGGACTTGGAGGCTTTAGATCGGCAAATGGGTGATTTACAAATGCCAATTGTTAACAGTTACGAATACCAAGTTCGGAAATTTTTACATTAGGATTCGGGTGGGTTTTAACTGAATTTGGAGATTAAAGCCAAAACAAAATTAAAACTTAAAAACCCAACCCCAATTACTAATAACACAAAGGTTGTTACACTCAAAATGGGTCGGATTTTCTCGAAAAAACTGGGATTTTCAGGTTTCATTGGGCAAATAAAATTAGGTTAAAGGATAATCGAACTGGTGTTTGAGTTGATGCTCGCTAACGGGTGGCTTCAACGGGTGGAAATTTATATTTGAACTTCCGTATCGATTTTAGGCATAGACATCTCCGGCAAATTAAACTAGGTTAGAGACAGCTTCTTTTTCGACATCTACTCAACCGCCTTTAGTCCTCATACTATCGAGATCAAGACCATGTTTCCTGAACTCTCCGAGCGCGAACAACGGCGATCGCATCCAATCCCGAATCAGGCTATGCCTCCATCCCATTCTAATTCTTCAGGTGCAGTTGTGCAGAAACTCAAACAACGACACTGGTTGGAACTAGCAGAATACATTTCTTTACTCAGTTCTGCGGTGGGTTCGGTGGTGGTCGCCCTCTCAGGTCAAGCTTTCTACGGTGTCGCCCCTTTAACGGTAGCCCTCTCGCTCAATGTTGCCAACCGCTACCGAGTCGAACAGCAAGTTGAACGCTGTCAGCAAGAGGTTGCAGAAGTTCACCAGTCGATGAACCAGCTTGAAAGCAATGCAGTCCGAGCCGTTTGGCTGATCCGACAACAGCTAACAGCGGAGATCGCCGCCCTGCGAGAGAAACAGGAACAACTTCCCGATCAGGACTCCCTGGAAACCACTTACCGGGCCAAGCAGGTCGCCATTTTAACTGAAAATGTTTCTTCTATTCAGGATAACATTTCGATAGCGCTCGAAGAAATGCGACAACAATTGCATCAAGAAATTGCCACAACTCAACAGCATTTGCAGGGTGTTAACGGACAAGTTTATGAAATTCAACAGGCGATCGCCGCCCTGCAAAAAGGACAACCCATTCCGCCTTATCAACCGGATGTTGATCTCGGACAACTGCAAGCCCAACTCAATCAATTGTCTTACGAACACCAAGAAATCATCAAACCTCATCTCAAGCGTTTGATTCTTGCTATTAAGCAACTCCAAACGGTTTACAATAGACCTTTACCCCGGCCGCCCAAACCTTTATCAAAAGAACCGATTCAAGAAAATTGAACTCCCAAAACGGTCTGTAAAAAAAGGGGAGTAAAAAGCCTGAAATTGCGGCTCAAGTTTCAATCAAAATCCGTCAAAAAAAATTTTTTGGCATTCGTTGTCAAATCGACGTATTCTTGATCTTGAATAATAAAATCCTTGAGTATATGCAGCTTGCCAAACTACCCTTGCTGGGATTAAAATTATCCCTGTTAATATTGATAGGAACTCCGGCGCTAAGTTTAGCTCAAATTCCTCAGCCCATTAACCCCCCCGAACCCCTTCCCACGCCGATCCCCATTCCTCAACCTTCTCCTCCCCCTCCTTTGGAGGTCGAACCCCCGGTTGTTCCTCCGACGCCTGAAGAACTTCCTGGTATTCCGGATACGATTATTATTGAACGGTTTGAGTTTATTGGAAATACCGCTTATACTGATGCAGAATTAGCAGAAATTACGGCTGAATTTGTGGGTCGTGAGATTACGTTTGCTGAACTTTTGCAAGCCGAAGCGGCGGTAACTCAATTTTACACTGAGTCGGGTTTTGTTAACTCTGGAGCGATTATTCCAGCAGGTCAAAATCTGATAGATGGGGTAATCACAATTCGATTGCTTGAAGGCGGTTTAGAAGAAATTAATGTCACCGGAACCGGACGTTTAAGACCGAGTTATGTGAGCAGTCGCATCGCGATCGCAACGAAAACCCCTTTAAATGTTAACCGTTTATTGACCGCTTTACAACTGTTACAACTCGACCCATTAATTGAAAATATTTCTGCGGAATTGGCTGCGGGTTCCCGTCCGGAATTAAGCGTTTTAACGGTCACGGTAACGCCTGCTGATCCGTTTAGTGTAGACTTAATTGCTGATAATGGTCGCATTCCCAGTGTGGGAAGTTTTCGTCGGGGTTTGAGTGTCACTCATTTGAATTTGTTGGGCTTTGGCGATCGCATTAATACGGCTTATACGAATACCGATGGTAGCGATCGCTATGATATCAACTATACTTTTCCCATTAATGCCCGCAATGGTACAATTCGTTTTGATTATTATGGTACCAATTCAGAAGTGATCGAAGAACCATTTGATCGCCTCGATATTACGGGAGATTCGGATCGGTTTGGTTTAACCTTTCGTCAACCGATTTATCAAACTCCCATTCGAGATATTGCTGTTGGTTTAACCCTATCGCGAGAAAATAGCCAAACGACGATTTTAGGAGAAGAAGAACCGCTTTCTGTGGGTGCCGAAGAAGATGGAAGTACGAAAATTTCAGCGATTCGTTTGTTTCAAGAATATACTCAAAGAACTTCGCGATCGGTGTTGGCGGCGCGATCGCAATTTAGTTTAGGAGTGGGTGCGTTTGATGCGACAATTAATGATCAACCGCCCGATAGTCGATTTTTTAATTGGCGGGGTCAGGGTCAATATGTGCGATTATTAGCCCCAGATACGTTGTTAGTGGTGCGATCGGATATACAATTATCAACCCGAGCGTTAGTACCGTTAGAACAGTTTCCGTTGGGGGGTTATCAAAGCGTTCGTGGCTATCGTCAGGATGTTTTATTAACGGATAATGGTGTATTTTTCTCGGCTGAGGTTTTGTTTCCTATTGCTCGGTTTGGGGAAGGAAATGTTTTGCAAATTGTGCCGTTTTTTGATGTGGGTCGCGGTTGGAATATTGAGGAGGAAGCCAGCCAAGAAAATGATACGATTGCGGGGGCGGGATTGGGTGTACAATTGCGTTTAGGAGATCGGTTTAACGCTCGAATTGATTATGGCATTCCGTTCAATGAAGTTGATGATAGAGACGAAAATTCTTTACAAGAAGCGGGGGTTTATTTTTCTGTGACCTATACGCCGTTTTAGCCAATAGCAGAAGCGGGGTTTACAGTCACCAGTCACCAGTCACCAGTCACCAGTTATTAGAGTTGTCAGTTTTCAGTAACTTCTGACGACTGACATCACGACTTCTGACGACTGACATCACGACTTCTGACCTCACGACTTCTGACTTCTGCCTTTTGCCTGTCCCCTGTCCCCTGTTCCCTGTTCCCTATTCACTGGTGACTGGTGACTGGTGACTGGTGACTGTAAACCGTTATCCCAGAGGGGTTTTAGGAAAATTTAAGAAAAAATCCTGATGAGAGTATTGACAAAAGGATAATGGTTTGGATACAGTTACAAGCGTGTGAGGAGCGAACCAGTGAGGACACCGAGACGAAACACGGCCAGTCGTCGGTGTCCTTTCTGAAAACAACAAATGACGTCTCTGCTGAATTTGTATGTCATTCCTGTGTGTGTGGTGTGAGGATTTTCGATGCGGTCGGTGTGTCTGACCGCTTTAGTCTTTTCAAGTCGAGTGGGGTTAAGGTCAATCTGGGGTATTCTGGTTTAGTTGTGTGTCCCCTCTCGATGAATCTGAGAATCTGATGAGCGAATATTTTGCCAAAGTTGCCCGAAGTTTGGAGTTAGTTGCAGCCCGAGAATTGGAAAGCTTAGGTGCTTTGGCGGTGCGTCCCGATTATACTGGAGTATATTTTGAAGGCGATCGCGAATTGCTTTATCGGGTGAATCTGTGGTCGAGGACGATTTTTCGGGTATTGGTTCCGATTCATAAATTTTCTTGTTCCGATGCCGAACAACTCTACAAAGCCGCTCAAAGCATTTCTTGGGAACAATACATTAAACCCGATCAGACCTTCGCGGTTCACTGCACGGGTCGAAATCGTTCGCTCAATCACACTCATTTTAGCGCCTTGCAGGTCAAGAATGCAATAGTCGATCAGCAGCGTCAACAGTGGGGCGAACGTTCAAGCATTGACACCGAAGATCCCGATATTGTGATTAATCTCCACATTGACCAAGATCGGGGAATTCTGAGTTTAGATAGTTCGGGAAACAGTTTACATCGACGGGGATATCGGCCGGCGGTGGGGAAAGCGCCCCTGAAGGAAACTTTAGCCGCAGCGTTGCTAGAAATGGCGCAATGGCAGCCAAATCTGCCTTTTTTAGACCCGATGTGCGGTTCGGGAACGTTACCCCTAGAAGCGGCGTTGAAGGGGTTGAACGTGGCGCCGGGGCTGTTTCGAGAGACGTTTGGGTTTATGAAATGGCAGGATTTTGATGGCCAGTTGTGGGACTCGCTGTATCAAGAAGCGGAAAAGAGTCAATTATCGGAGTTAAAGGCAATTGTAGCCGGATGCGATCGCGATGGTGAAATCTTAGCTCAAGCGCGTTATAATGCTCAACAGTGTGGAGTCGAAGATCAAATTCGTCTGACACAAACAACATTATTTCACCTCGAACCGCCGGCAGATCAAGGTATAATTATCTGCAATCCTCCCTATGGAGAACGGTTAGGTGATGTAAAAAAGTTGGGAAATTTATATCAACAGCTTGGAGATATTTTCAAGCAACGTTTCAAAGGGTGGACTGCATTCATTCTAACTGGAAATAAAGCCCTAGCCAAGCAAGTCGGACTGAGAACGGCGCAACGTCTTCCCGTTTACAATGGAACGATTGCTTGCACTTTACTGAAATACGAACTTTACTAACAGGCAGCCTCAAATGAACAGAATTAAAGGTTGGATGAGTTATTTTCTCATCTTCTTTTTTACCGTGCTAATTATTCCCGTTGCTTGTTCAAACAGTCAGCCAGAAATGGGCGAATGGGGCTATAAAGGTGAAATTGGGCCGGAAAATTGGGGAGAGTTAAAAGAAGACTTTGCGCTTTGTGAAACCGGACTGCAACAATCTCCAATCAATATTGACACCGAAGCTTTAACACCGAAACCCCAAATAGAATTTAGTTACGATTATACGCCGCTAAGAGTGATTAATCTAGGTCACACCGTTCAGGTCGAGTATGAACCCGGAAGTACAATTAAAGTTGATAACAAACAGTATGAATTGAAGCAATTTCACTTTCATTCGCCGAGCGAACATCAGTTAAATGGAAAATCTTATCCGATGGAAGTGCATCTAGTTCATCAAAGTTCCGATGGTGAATTAGCAGTCATTGGAATTTTCATGGAAGAAGGAACAAAAAATAGATTTATTTCCAGTATATGGCCTCATGTACCGAAAGAAACGCGAGAAAATCCTGTTAGTGGAGTGGCAATTAATGCCAGTGCGTTACCTCCTCAAGAACAAGTTTATTTTAATTACACCGGTTCGTTAACAACACCGCCCTGTAGTGAAGGGGTAAACTGGATCGTATTTGAAAAACCAATTGAAGTTTCAGACGAACAGATTGAATATTTTCGCTCTCATTACAATGTCAATGCTAGACCCGTTCAACCTTTAAATGAACGTCAGGTTATTTAATACCATTTCTTTCTAATCATGCAACTTTTTCTGTTCGCGTAGCGTGCCGTCAGGCATCCCCCCCGCGAACGCCACCCCCCTTTTTAAGGGGGGCAAGGGGGGATCAATTTAGATGCAGTTTCATAAAGAATTGGTATAAACAGTGAACAGCGACCAGTTATCACCTGACCAGTTGATTGGTTGAATGTGATCGCGCTTTGGGATTAAAATGAGGAAACGTTACTCACAAATTCACAATATTATGGCCGCTCAAGTAGAAATCTATACTTGGAGTTCCTGTCCTTTCTGTATCCGGGCGAAATCACTCCTCAAAAAGAAAGGCGTAGACTTCACCGAGTACGTGATCGATGGGGATGAAGAAGCGCGAGACAAGATGAGTCAACGCGCCAATGGTCGCCGTTCCGTTCCGCAAATTTTTATCGACGATCAACACGTTGGCGGTTGTGACGATATCCATGCGTTAGACGCCCAAGGAAAGCTCGATCCGATGTTAGCTTAATTTTTGGGATCACAATTTTTGGGATAACAATTGTGTGAAGGTGTAGCGTGATCGCGCTAGGATAAACAATGCGGCTTGATTGTTGCTCCTTCACCAATACCCTTAAAATCCGATGAAATTTGCATTCATCATAGACCCGATAGAAAAGCTGAACCCCGGCCATGATAGTAGTGTGGCGATCATGGAAGCCGCCCAAGCTTTGGGTCACGAAGTCTGGATCACCGAAACACACCAACTGACTGTTATTCAAGGGAAAGCCTGGGCGAGTCTCATTCCGGTTCGTCTGACTCCGGTTAAACGGGAAGGCGCGCGCTGGATCGCGGCTGAACTTTGGTTTTCGTTGGATAAACCGCAGTTACTCGCTTTAGAAGATATGGATGCGGTGTTTATGCGAACCGATCCGCCCGTGACGGTTCCTTATTTGTATGCGACTTATATTCTTGATTATATTGACTCTAGAAAAACGTTGGTGATTAATTCACCTCGCGGGTTGCGGGCGGCGAATGAGAAGATGTACGCTTTACAATTTACTGAAGCCATCCCGGAAACGATTGTCAGTCAAAGTAAACAGGTAATTCGGGAGTTTGTCGAGAAAAAAGAAGCGGCTGTTTTGAAGCCTTTGGGCGGAAAAGCGGGTGAAGGAATTTTATTTTTGGAACCTGGCGATCGCAATTTTAACTCTTTAATTGAGATTAGCACAAAATTAGGCCGAGAACCGGTGATGGTACAAACTTTTTTACCTGCGGCGAAAGACGGAGATAAGCGGATTATTTTGTTAGATGGGGAACCAATAGGGGCGGTTAATCGAATTCCGACGGGGAAAGAATTTCGCGGAAATATGGCGGTTGGCGGACGGGTTGCCCAAGCGGAAATTACGGATAGAGAACGAGAAATTTGTGTTCAATTGGCTCCAAAATTAAAAGAAGATGGGTTATATTTTGTAGGAATTGATGTGATTGGCGGCTATTTAACGGAAGTCAATGTTACCAGTCCAACGGGTATTCGGGAGGTGGATTTATTGGATAATGTTAATTTAGGAAAACAGGTGATTGAATGGATTGAAAATCGAGCTAAATCTAATATGATATCCAACTAATTAATGATGGTGATGTAAGGGCGGGTTCAGCCTGCGATCGAGGGCGACCACTCCCAGATTGAGTTAAACCCGCCCCGCAACCATAAAACGCATTAATCAACCGGAGATCATATAAGCAATAATTTTTTGAATTCACCAATTTGAATTGCACTAAAAAACTGACGAATTTGAGTTGAATAATGACGAATAAAATCGGAATTGCAGTGATCGGTACGGGGTTCGGAAAAAAGGTTCATATTCCCGGACTACAAGACCATCCGCGTACAGAAGTTGTGGCGGTTTATCATCGGGATATTGAGAAAGCCAAAGCAATGGCATCGAGTCATAATATCCCCCATGCGGCTGATAGTATTGAGGATATTGTTGGTTTACCGGATGTGACGGGTGTGGCGATTTCAACGCCGCCTTTTTTACATTATGACATGGCGAAGATTGTTTTACAAGCCAAGAAACATTTATTGTTAGAAAAACCGACAACGTTGACTGTAAATGAAGCGAAAAAACTCTATCAACTCGCCCAACAAAATAACTGTGTAACGGCGTTAGATTTTGAGTTTAGATTTATTCCAGCTTGGCAACATTTCGCCGAACTTTTGAGTCAAAATTATGTCGGTGAAAAACGGTTAATTAAAATTGATTGGTTGGTTTCGAGTCGGGCGAATCCTGATCGCAGTTGGAATTGGTACGCCCAAAAAGAAAAAGGCGGTGGGGCGTTGGGGGCTATCGGTTCTCATGCGTTTGATTATGTTGATTGGTTGTTCGGAAAAGTGAACCGAATGTGTAGTTTATTAAGCACGTCTATTCCTTTTCGTCCTGACCCCACAGAAGGCGGAAAATTAAAGCCTGTGGATGCGGATGATACTTGTAGTTTAATCTTAGAATTAGCGGACGGAACGCCCTGTCAGGTGAGTTTGAGTTCGGTAACATATCAAGGACGCGGACACTGGGTAGAAGTTTATGGAAGTGAAGGAACGCTAATTTTAGGAAGTGATAATCAACAGGATTATGTACATGGTTTTAAGCTGTGGGGAAGCAAAAACGGAGAGGCGTTAGCGGAGATTTCTATTCCTGAAAATTTACAGTTTCCCCGCGTTTATCCCGATGGAAGAATAGCGCCGTTTGTGCGGGTTGTTAACCAATGGGTAAGCGGAATTGAACAGGGAAAATCCTTAATTCCTTCGTTGCGTGAGGGCGTTTATTCCCAGTTGTTAATGGATTTAACTCACGAGTCGAGCGAAACGGGAACTTGGGTTAATATTCCCGATTTAGAGAGGGTTTTAGCAGGGGAATAAACAGCAAAATAAAAAGTAGGATGATTGGTGGGGACTAAAGAAGTCGGAAGTCAAAATTTTTGTAGGGGCGGGTTTATGTCAGTTATTGCTAGGAAACATAAATTTGTTCAGAACCCGCCCGTACAAATCTTCTTGTGAGGAGGGGGCGGGTTTATGTCAGTTATTGCTAGGAAACATAAATTTGTTCAGAACCCGCCCCTACAGTATTTTTTATCAATCATTGTTGCTGAGATAATAACAATTTCGCCCATTTTCTTTAGCTTGATAGAGGGCGAGGTCGGCTTTTTTAACTAAACTTTCAGGAGAATTAACTGTCGTTGGATAAGCTTGAGCAATGCCAAAACTGAGGGTAATTTGTGAACTCACAGATGAACTTTCATGGGGAAGATGAAGTTGGAAAATATCGGCTTGAATATTTTCTACTACTTGAATGGCTCCCAAACTATCAGTATTGGGTAAAATAATTACAAATTCTTCGCCTCCATAACGAGCGGCTAAATCGGCCGGGCGTCTGACTGCACGCCGAATAGCTTGAGCAACGTTCACCAAACATTCATCTCCGGCCGGATGACCGTAGGTATCATTATATCGTTTAAAATAATCAACATCGCAGAGAATTAAACACAAAAGACCTTTTTCTCGGATGAGACGATGCCATTCTTGATTCAGATATTCATCAAAATAACGACGGTTGGGAAGTTGAGTGAGTTGATCGTGAGTGGCGAGATGTTGAAGTTCTTGATTAACTTGTTGTAATTGTTGATAAAGTTGAGATTGTTGGATGGCGATCGCGAGTTGATTGGCGACGGTTCGAGCGAGTTCAATTTCAAAAGATTGCCAATCAGAATGTTGGGAATTTCTAATCAAACTTAGACTTCCCCAAAAAGAAGATTTCCAATAAATAGGAATCAGCAACCAAGCGCCGGGATAGGTGCGAGCATAAGCAGAATTCATTTCATCTTCTACCTGATTAATATCGGCAACCTGAACGATTTCAAGTTGTTTAAGTTGGGCGGCGAAGGGTTTATCTTCATCAGAAATTTCGGTTCCCAATGCTTTTTTAAACTTGGGATCTCGACAATATTCGCCCACATTTAACCAAACTTTTCGTTCGGGTAAATACTGCACAATATGAACCCAATCGGCATAAAGTAATCCAGCAATTTCATTAGAAGCGGTGGCAAAAATGGTGTTTAAATCTAAAGAGTTGCGAATGGCTTGAATCACTTCGTTAAGTGCGTGTTCTCGTTGGGCTTGATATTGGGCATATTGATAAAGTTCGCTTTGGGAAATTGCGATCGCAACTTGATCGGCGAGTTGACGGAGAAGTTCAATTTCTGGGTTTTGCCAAAGTCGGGGTTCTGAACAATGTTGAGCCACTAAAAGTCCCCATAATTTCTCACCGTGCAGAATAGGAATTACAAGATTTGCTCTAACTTGAAACTCAGCCAAAAGCTGAATATAACAGTCTGGCAGTCCACTATTATAAATATCTGAAGTGTTTTGAATGCGACCGTGAGTATAGGCGTGGATGCAATCATCGCTCGCTAAACCTTCATCAAAGAGGATTTTTCCCCGCAAAGATAACCAGAATTCATTAACTGATTCTGCAATTACAGTCCCTCTTTTATCGGGTTCAAAGCGATAAATTAAAACTCGATCCGTTTGCAAAAGTTGTCGAATTTCAGCAACGGTTGTTTCTAGAATATTATCTAAATTAAGGGATTGACGAATGCGTTGAGTAACCAGGGTAATGAGTTTTTCCCGTTGAGCCTGTTCTCGCAATCGTTTTTCATTTTGTTTTCTGGCGGTAATATCCTGTCCGATACCAATTTGACTACCATCGGATAAACGAATATTTGTCCAAGATGTTTCTACAATTTCTCCGGTTGCAGTTCGAGTTTGGAAATCTTTCCACTGTCTGTTTGTCGCTTGCATATGAGTCACAACTTGTTGATAATCATGGGGATTAGGATAGCATTGGAATAATAGATTTTGTTGTTGCCACTCTGCAAAAGACCAACCCAAAACTTGCTCCATTTCACGATTAATAAATTCTATTCGCCCCTCGGAATTAAAAAAGGTCAACATGATCGGGATATGATTGAAGATAGCTTCTAGAAGTTCGGTTTTATTTTGTAAGTCTAATTCGGCCCGTTTGCGAGTGCTAATATCGATAATATAACCAATAATTTCTATTGGCTGACCCCGTTCATCTTTCAGGAGTTGAGCTTGATCGTAAATCCAATGATAGGTTTGATCGCTGTGTAGACAACGATATTCTATCGTTATTTTTCCTTTTTTAAAAAGGGTTTTAATACCGTTATTAATTGTGCCTAAATCTTCGGGATGAATGCGAGAGTACCAGAAGTGATGAGGGTTATTGAGAAAGGTTTCGGCATCAAATCCCAAAACGGTTTTCACATTTTCACTAATATAGGTAACTCCATAGTTTCCTTGAGGTTGACAACTATAAATAATACCCGGACTAGAGGTGAGTAAATGTTGTAAACGATGGCTGAGAGATTGTAGGGCAATTTCTGCTTGTTTGCGATCGCTAATATCAGTAACGGAACCGAGAACTTGAAGGGGCTTTCCTTTTGCATCTCTTTGAAAGACAATTTCTCGACAGTTCAACCAACGCCATTCCCCGTTTTTGTGGCGAAATCGATATTCGGTGGAGAGGATTTCATCATCTTGGAGATAATCGAAACGATTGGGCAAACTGTAACATAAATGTCGATCTTCGGGATGAAAATGATCGATCAATAATTCGTGTTCCCAAGTGCAAAATTCTTCGGGAGAGTAGCCTAAAATTTCGATGCTCCGTTGGTTGAGATAAAGGCTTTTATTTTCGGTTAAATCAAAAAGATAGAGAATTTGGGGGACTGTATTGGTAAGTTTTTCTAAAAAACGTTGACTCTCGCGTAGTTTTTCCTCGGCTTGTTTGCGATCATTAATATCTTTTTCGTTGACTAAAATTAAAGGATTCCCCGTAACTGGATCTTCTGTTTTTCGCGCTTCTATTTTGTGCCAGCATAAACCGTTTTCTGTTTTGACTTGAGTTTCTACGCTAAATATTTTTCCTTGATTAATACAGTCTAAGGCTTGCTGTCCCAATTTGGGATCGAGAAAACGATTGAGAAAAATAGAGGAATTATTTGTAGAACTATCATCAAGATTTCCATAACACTTTTGAGCGGCTGAATTTTGCAGCAATAATTCACCCTCTAGACTGTAGAGAGAAATCATAAATGTGGTATGACGCCAAATTTCAAGTAACCGCAAAATCTCCGGATCAATTTGGGGATTTTGTTGGAGATGACCTTCTACAAGTATGGCTAACTGTCCTTCCTCAGTTTCAACTTTTGAACAGTGACAGCGAAGATAAATTATTTTTTCTTGAAAATAAATTTTGCAGTTATCCTCAATTATTATGCCCAATTCATGTTTGTTTAATCGGTTTAATATTGGGGTAAGTTTAGAGCGAAAATACTGTTTAAAAAGAGGACAAAACTCGTCGAAATTTTCAGCATCGAGCAGTTGCAAAGCCGCATCATTTGCCCACTGCACTTGACCGTTTTGTGGATCGTAGAGCCAGATGGGAGCGTGCAGGTATTGAAATGCAGTCAGATAAACCGATGTCAGTTTTTTAAATGGTTTCATTCTTGAGTATTATTTTGATTGATTAATCCTATTTTATAAAACATTTTTTAAATTATTAGCAGCATCATTTAGTTTTTCGCTACCGACTTTAATTTGATTAATTCCTTGGGCGGTTTCATTTGCTCCTTTTGTGAGGTTATTCATCGCTTGATTGACTTGCTGAGTCGCCAATGCTTGTTGTTTAGACATTAAAGCAATTTGTTTGCTACTATCTACAATTTGTTCCATTGATTTCGAGACTTCAAAAAAGACTTGAGCGGTTTGATGGGAAGTTTTTACTCCGGATTCTACATTTTTAGTTCCTTCTTCGGCAACTAATACAGTTGATTGAATCATATGTTGAATATCATTAACCAAGGTATTAATCTTTTGGCTCGATTTTTGACTCGCATCAGAAAGTTTACGAATTTCTGAGGCAACAACAGCGAATCCTTTGCCATATTCTCCGGCTCTAACGGCTTCTACAGAAGCATTTAAGGCTAACATATTGGTTTGATTGGATAAATCACTCACCACGTCAGAAATGCTCCCAATTTGATGAGTTTGTTCACTGAGACGTATAATTTTTTGAGCAATGGCTTCTACTTTCGCTTTTAAGATTTCCATTTCTTCTAAGGCTTGTTTAACCGCTTTATTTCCCTGTTCAACTTGATTTAAGGCTTGTTTAGCCCCCGCAACAGCCGCTTCTGCTTGTTGGGCAGATTGTTGAGATGAAATATTTAATTCATCCATTGTTACTGTCGTTTCTTGAACAGAAGATAACTGTTGGTTGGCGATTCGTTCCTGTTCATTAATCATTAAAAAAACTTGACTTACAAATTCACTAACTACCCCGACTACCTCTAAAATAGAATTCACTAATTTGCGGAATAAAATAATGCCAAATACCAAGAAAATTACCCCGGTAATTAGGGTCACAATCGTGGCGACACTAATAAAATCATCGACGGGTTTTAAAACAACCTTTTTTGGAGTTTTGTAAACCAATGTAAACGGATTTTCCTTGTATTTAGGGTCTGGAAAAATTGTATTATAGCTGAGGATATAGTTGGGAGAGTTAGTAATTATTCCACTGGTGTCGGAAAGAATTTTTTGAACAATTTCCGATGGATAATCTTTGCTTAAAGTTTCATTGTGTCCGAGTTCAAAACCCCAATTTTTTTCGGTGTTCGGGTGATTTAGGTAATATCCTTGAGAATTGACGACAAAAAACTGTTGCTCATATTCCGATTTTAAGTTTTGATTATCTACCAATTCAAATAAGCGTTCAACCAGAATATTAGCGACTAGAATGCCTTTTTTTTCACCCGCAGGATTGTAAATGGGAATCGCATAACGAATGACGGGTTTATAAGGAACTTCAATTTCTTGGTTGTTTCCCCGACTTAAATTAATCGGAGAGACGTAAATTTCACCTCTCTGTAAAGCCATCGTTTCCCGAAAAAATTCACTATAAGCTTTCTTTTGTAATTCAGAAGTCGGAACGATTTGCACTTGCCCATTGACAATATTAACTCTCACCATTTCATTGCCATTTTCATCGATATAACGAATTTGATCGTAATAAGGTCTATTCTTGAGAAAAGAGGTGAAAATAATGTTAAGTCGAGATACCCATTCTTGATAAGTAGATTGATCTTGAGAATCAATTCCCTTCCCTTCTCTAGCTCGAATAATTCCTTGTATTGGAGGTGTTTCACTCAAATATAAAATATCAGATCGAAAATTTTCTAAAAACAAACTGATAACTTTTACGCTGTTTTCTCCCTCATTACTCATGGCGCGAGATACAGAATTAATCAAATATTGACGAGATGATATGATATTAAATGTACCAATAGCCAGGACTGGAAAAATAATCCCAGCAATCAGAAGATATAAAAACTTACTTTGAGATTGACCACGCCTATTCCAGCTTAACATATGTTTTAACTTAGTTTTAACTGTTTTAATTCCGATTGTATCACGACCTTTTCATCCTCCGATGAAACCTTAACAATATTTATACCTATCGCCGTTTTTTGTCCGATTTATTGGAGAAGTTATCCCTTAATAAGTTGAGAAAAGGAGACTCAAAAAATAGCAGAATCGGGGACGGATAACTCAACAATGAATGGCAGTGAAGAATTAATTTTATCTAATTTTCAGCAATTTCCGAAAATCTGATGACGAATCCTGTAGAAAAAGGTTAGTCTGGATGCAGACCGACTGTTTACTCAACGCTTGACGATGACATGGCAGAACTAGCAATTGAAACTCGCGCACTGACGAAACAATTTGACCGTCATCTGGCGGTAAATGACTTGGATCTACAAGTTGGGGCGGGTGAAGTTTACGGATTGATTGGGCCGAATGGTGCCGGAAAAACAACTTTATTGCGGATGTTAGCAACTGCGGAAGAACCCACAACCGGCGAAATTTACATTCACGGTGAACGTTTAAAACGCGATCGCACCAATTCCAGTCTTAAACAACGTTTGGGTTATTTACCCGATGATTTTCCCCTGTATGATGACCTGACCGTTTGGGATTATTTAGATTATTTTGCGCGACTTTATTACTTGCGAGAACCGAAGCGATCGCGGCGTTTATATGAGGTTTTAGAACTGGTACAACTCACCCATAAACGCAAAAGTCAAATTGCCACATTATCGAGGGGAATGAAACAGCGTTTAAGTTTGGCGCGAACCATTATTCACGAACCGTTAGTGTTATTATTGGATGAACCCGTTTCGGGTTTAGATCCCATTGCCCGAATGCAGTTTCGGGATATTATTAAAAGCCTCCATGAAGCCCGAATGACTATTATCATTTCCTCTCATGTTTTAAGCGATTTAGAGGATTTTTGTACATCAATTGGGATTATGGAATTGGGTTATTTAGTTGAAAGTGCATCTTTACAACAACTGTATCAACGTTTAAGCCATCAACATATTTTAATCGGGGTGTTTGGCGATGTTGAGCCTTTAATTAATCAGTTAAAAAATCATCCCCGGGTTGAAGGATGGGAAATCATTCCTCAAACTGAAAAAGTCCGAGTTAAGTTTTCCGGAAACCCAGAAAATTGTGCGGATCTATTGCGGACATTGATGGCTGCAAATCTCGCGATCACCGAATTTGCTCCGGCTCAAGAAAGCTTAGAATCCATTTTCCTCAAGTTGGAACACAAGCAAGCCTCATAGAACCAACCCCATACAATTTAGCTCGATTATTTCAAAAATTTTTGGGGTGTTTAATGACTTCAAGTTAGAGAATTAGATGGTAAAATCAAAAAAACCCTCTAGTCTCCAACATTTTTTTTAGATAGAAGATCAACGTTCTAGCTAAAACCTGTTTGATGCTTTAAAGTTATCCCGTTCAGGAACATTAACATGAACATCCATTGGTTTAATCAAGTTTGGGAACTCAATCCCCAACTCTTTCGAGAAATAAAAGGAAAGTTTACTCGAAATAATCTCACTCTGGCAATTACTCTTTCTGTAATAATTCAATTGTTTGCTTATTTTTCCATTTGGAGCCGAAAAGCAAGCATGAATTTGATTAATTTGAGCAGTCAGTATTGCAATGCCAAAGACATTTACAAACAGTACGAACAACAATACACCCAAATTCAAAATCAACTTTATTCTTCCCCGACGGGTGAGCTTCCCATTAACCACCAAGCTTTAGAAGACAAGCTGTCTGAACTTAGTCGATTAATGAACGCTAACTGTCCGCCCGATGCGATTAATGTTTCTTTATGGTGGCGCGACTACTGGACCGAGATGTTTATGCTCTTGAGTGTATTTGCTTTCTTCGCGTTAATTGTAATCGGAAGCTATTTACTCATCAATGATTTAGCCACCGAAAACAGACGGGGAACACTCAACTTTATTCGTCTTTCTCCTCAGAATTATCGCAGTATTTTTATCGGGAAAATCTTAGGAGTACCCAGTTTACTCTACCTGGTGATTTTGTTACAAATTCCCTTTCATCTCTGGGCGGGAATTGCCGCTAAAATTCCCCTATTTGAAATTTTAAGTTTCTATGGGATTGTGATTGCAAGCTGCGCTTTTTTCTACAGTTTATCACTCCTGTTTGCGTTAATGACTGCGGGATTAAGTGGATTTCAAGCTTGGTTGGGTAGCGGTTCAATTTTCGCATTCTTGATGATTGCTAACAATAAACCTATCTATCAAGATGGTAGTGACTGGATCAACTTATTTTCTCCGTCTTTTATTCTACGGTATTTAATTGACGAAACCCATTCATCTTATCTCGGTTTTCCATTTGAGCATAATAGTATTCAAGCCTTAAAATGGTTTGAAATCCCTTTGGGAACATCAGGAACATTGATTTTTTTATTCTCTCTGTTCCATTTCGGAATCTGGACATTTTGGATTTGGCAAGGACTCAAACGTTCCTTTCACAATCCCGATGCTACGGTTTTCAGCAAACAACAAAGCTATTGGATTACAGGCGCTTTTACCCTGGCAAATTTAGGGTTTAATCTTCAGCGATTTGAACTCAAAGATGAATATTATGTAACCACCGCTTTTTTGTGGAATCTGATCCTGTTTTTAGGATTAATTGCGGCTTTATCTCCCCACCGTCAAACCCTCCAAGATTGGGCGCGATATCGACGAGAACGAGTCAATAAAAAAGCACATTTAATGTCGGATTTAATCCAAGGAGAACGTAGTCCGGCTGTGGTTGCAATTGGTCTCAATCTGGTGATTATGATTCTGTTATTTGGAATCACTATTTTATGGATGGGCTTACCCGATGAACGCCTAATCATATTGTTTGCTGTGCTGTTAAATGCCAGCTTAATTTGGATGTGTGCAAGCTTGGCTCAATTGGCGCTATTGATGAAAACCTCTAAACGGGTATTATGGACCCCTGTAATGGTCGGGTCTGTCCTCACTTTGCCTTTAATGGTTTGTTTTTTCTTAGGATTTGAACCCAATCAAAATCCCTTTCCTTTTCTCTTTTCTCCCTTTTCGTTTGTTACGGTTCAATATGCAAGTGCTTCCTTGATTTTGACTGCGATTGTTAGTCAATCAATGTTCACTATTTTATTGAATTTACGGCTAACACGACAACTGAAAAAAGCAGGTGAATCGACTACAAAAGCTTTATTTAGTGGTCACTCGGTTTAACTTCCTAAAAAGGGTGGCCTGTGAAAACCCACCCTTGATTCTCATTTAAAATTCATTGGAAAAATTACCATGACTCACACCCTATCTAACCCCTTAAAAGAATGGAATCCGCAGTTATTGCGAGAACTAAAAGGTCGCCTCAAACCCCTCAATATTAGCATCGCAATAGCTATTTCTCTGATCGCTCAATTTGTGATTGTTGACTCTCTAGAGTATGACTGGTTTAATATTTTTATCGTTCTGAGTTTAAGTGCAATGACGGCGATTTTAGCCTTTGGAACCTTCATGTTAATTAGCGACTTAGACCAAGAAGAACGACGGGGAACCCTCGACTTTATCCGCCTAACTCCCCAGTCTGGAACTCATCTTTTTATCGGTAAATTGTTGGGTGTTCCCTGTATTTTATACCTGGCTGTTGCTTTGGCAATTCCCTTGCAATTGTGGTCCGGGTTGCTGAGTGGTTTTAATCTGGTAGAGACTTTAGGATTTGATATTATCCTGATTTTGCGCTCAGTTTTTGTGTTGAGTTTGGCTCTATTGTTTGGGTTAGTTAAAGGAAACTTAAGCGGACTAAAACCTTGGTTAGCGAGTGCATTTGTACTATTTTGTTTGTTTGTTTTTATGGTCATTTTCCCCCATTCACCAACTTTAAATAACGCATGGGATGCAATAAAAATCTTTTCTCCTTCTCCACTTTTACCTTATTTTCTGTCTGAATCTCCCCAACAACAAATTTTTGATAGATCGGCTGAATATTACATAACAGAACTTCAAAGTCTACGCTGGTTTTATCTCCCCATCGGTGCAAATGTTGTGAGTTTAAGCTTATTTTATCTGGTTAACTATCTGGCTTGGACTCGATTAACTTGGCAAGGAATTAACCGTCTTTTTCAAAATCCTACCGCTACAATTATCAGCAAACGTCAGAGTTATATCATCACTGCTGCTTTTACCCTTCTGAGTTTAGGATTCTCGCTCAAAAACTTTGGATTGATAAATTATATACTCTTAATCAGCCAAAGTATTTTAGTCTTTTTTGCGTTAATTGCTGCACTTTTACCCAACCGTTTAACCCTGCAAGACTGGCTGCAAGACTATCCTGTAAAGTTAAAAAACAAACAGGATTTCATCTCTGATTTAATATGGGGTGAAAAAAGTCCGGCGATTCTCGCGATTGCCATTAACCTAACAATCATTTCAGTTCCCACCGGCTTGATAACACTTTTCAGCGTCAATTCTTTTGACGAACAATGTCGGATACTGTTGGGGCTGTTTTTGAATGCCAGTTTCATTTTACTCTGTGCAAGTTTAGCCCAACTCCTGTTATTAATGAAAACCAAAAGACGGGCATTATGGACAACTGGCATTCTCAGCGCTCTGATTATTTTACCCCCAATTTTGTTTAGTATTTTTCAACTTTACCCCCATCAATCCACGATGTTTTTCCTCTTTTCGGCGCTATTCTTTATAGCGATAAAAGAAGCCGCTATTCCTTCGCTGATCGTTGTTTTTATCGGTCAAGCCCTAATCTTAACCGTCTTAAATCAGCAATTTGTTCGTCAGCTAAAAATGATGAGGAAATCCCGATCTAAAACGTTAGCATCTTAGGCTTCTTGCTCATAAATTTGATGCTCTCTCTTGATGAAAACTTCTGCTAAAAGTTGATAGGCTTCTTTCCAAGCAGCCATCACTTCATCAGTGGCGGCATCGCCCAAAACGTCTTTCATCGCCTGTAACAAACTCTCTCCAACAATCGAATATTGTTCCGGTTGAACGTGGGTTTCAACATGGCGATGAGCGACTCTTTCCACCATTGATTTTAAAGATTCTAAGTCATCAATATGAGTCGCATAACTGTAAATTGCGGTGGCTAACCGGGCGGGTTGAGAACCATTTTTTTGATCTTCCATGTTAAATTGTTCTTTAACTTCGGGATGATTTTTAAACATGATTTCATACATCCGAGTTGTAATCTCCTGACCCTGTTTTTTTAATAAAGGAGCGGTCGATTTAATCCGTTCAAGAGTTTCGGGACTAACAAAGGTTTTGACTTGAGGCTGTTCGGAAAGGATGAGAACAAAAGCGAGGTTTTCTTCGGCTTCTAAGGCATGGGGAGCATGGGCGGGCATAAATACAAATACCCCCGGATTTAACAGAATTTTTTCTTGATTTAGTGTTAAAGTTCCGGCTCCTTCAAACACCATGACTGTTGCGTTGCGAGTCGAAGTATGTTCTTCTATTTCAGTTCCTTTTGCCAAACAAAACAGCGTATATTGACTGTTTTTATCTTTGAGAATAACTTTGCTTAAAATTCCCTGCTGAGGATATTCAATTAATGCTTGTAAATTACTGTTGTAGGGAGCGTTGGGTGTTGCAATTGTATTCGCCATGATTTTTTCTCCTGTTGTTTCTCCGTTTTTACCGTCAAATGGTAAACTTTACTTAAGAATGAATACTTATCCGATCTCCGGTTGATTAATGGGTGTTATTGGGGCGGGTTTATGTAAATCTTTGAGTAGTAGTAAAGATCTTGGCGGAACCCGCCCCTACATCACAATTATTGATTGGTCGGAGATGATATCAACCTCCAATTCGGGGCTTTTGCGGTACACTTGTTCTTATCTTTACTGTAGCGAATTATTTTAATTTTGTATCCGACCGAACGGATAATTTAATCAATTCTGAGAAAATTCGGATTTTGTAGCTGGAAACGAGTAATTGCAAATATAGGCGTTCTCAGGTTGAATTTGCGATGAAAAATCTTTCCTATTTTTTAACAATTACTCTCGCCAGCTTAACCCTGCTGAGTTTAAGCAGTTGTAATTCTGGGGATTTAGAAGCTGAGTCTTCAAAGTCAGCCCAAGCCTTAGATGAACCGACTCAGACCCAACCTTCTACATCCACAAATTTAACGAGTCAAACTTCCCCCAAAAAGTCTGAAAAACCAACCGCAACTCCTCCGGTTTTAAAAGAAGCAACCGCCCCGACAAATACCATACCGATTAATATTTATCGGGTTGATAGTGAATGCTCAAATTTAGTTGCTGAACCCGTGACTGTTCCCCTCGATGGCGCCGTTGAAGCCGCAGTTGCTAAAACCTTAGAAATGCAATCCGGTTTTGAATTACCCTTAAATTATCGGGTAACAGTCGATCCTGACTATCAAATTGCAGTCATCGATCTGCGGGTTCCCCCGTCCTCTCGCCGCAGTTTATATTCACTCTCAGCTTGCGAACAATTCACTTTATTTCAGACTTTGCGAGAAACGTTAACCGGCAACCCCGATTTAAAAATTCAGGACGTTTATTTCACCAATTTGGGTGAAGATTTGGTCTTATGATCTCAACTGTTGCCATCGAGTTCTTAAGTAAAGAAATACCGGAAATTGATAGGCTTCTGCGATTAACCACAACACTAAAAATAGATGAGATAAAAAGGCGATAACTGTCCACATAATCGGAAACCAAGCCCACACACTACCCGAAACTGGAGGAAACAAAAAAGCAGATAATCCGATCAAAGTCGGTGGAAAAATAATGATCGCCAAAGCCGCCAACCAATAGAACCAACTTAATTCTAAGTTTCCAATATGTTCTCCTTGCCAACTTTGACCATTCCATCGCCAGGTGATAGAGGGTTCGCGATCTGCCATTTTCAGAAGTTGTTTTTCTGGATGAATGGTAAAAATGTGGCGACACACATCACAACCAAATGCGTCCATCAAAGCTATGTTAGACAGACGACCGCAGCGACACACCGGACAGGGATAAATTTCCTGATAGCTTAATGGGTTTTCCTTTTCTTTGAACATGAACATATGTTAATCCTGTATTCATTCTATCCCAAAAATCTTTGTAGTTCTTAATCGTTTTTCATCTTTTGGTCAATAGTCTGTACTGACATCAATTAATGTAACACAACCGCTCCAAATCAACATCAATCTTTGTATAGGGATGCTCTCCTGGCTTTCCTCTGGGGAGATAGTTGTATAATTAGTTACAGCATCCGGGGTCAAATTTTCTCTGGGCAGAGATCGGATGGAGACCAATTTTAAAAAAATTCTGAAATTTTCATCGATTTCGTCGCGAACAATCGGGTCATTTTTGTTAATTTTTTTTGATCGCCTTCAAAAAAATATCCAACGGTCACAAGTTCTGGTAAAGTAATAAATACCCTCCTAAATAGGGAGTTAACTACTCATCCCTTGATGTGTTGTTAACAGCAAATCAGAGAATTATCAAAAAATCAGTGCGCTGAGATACAAATTTTCTGAACCGATCAATCGATTTGACAACCATCAAGTCAAATTACTTCGTTGTGACAGCAATAGGGACAAAAGCCAGTGCGATTTGATTCCTACGAACCCGGGGACTTCTACGATGAACTTTTTATCGCCAAAGGGCAACCTCGCCCCGAAGCGAAACTCCTAATTGAACGGATTAATTCTCTTTCTCCAGGGGAATTAACGATGCGACAGCAAGCCGCTCAAATGGCTTTAATCAAGTTGGGAGCAACCTTTAATGTTTACGGAGATCATCAAGGTGCAGAACGAGTTTTTCCGTTTGATATTATCCCTCGAATTGTCTCGGCTTCGGAATGGGAATGGTTAGAAAAAGGACTCAGGCAACGAATCCATGCTTTAAACTTATTCATTGCCGATATTTACAGCGATCAAAAAATCATCAAAGATGGCATAATTCCCGCCGATTTGATTTATTCTTCTAAAGGATTTCTCAAACCTTGTATGGGATTAAAACCCCCCCAAGGAATTTGGTGTCATATTACCGGAACCGATTTGGTTCGCGATCGCGACGGACAATGGTATGTACTCGAAGATAATCTCCGCTGTCCTTCGGGAATTTCTTATGTACTCGAAAATCGGCGCGTGATGAAAAGTACATTTCCGCAAATTTTTGCCACCTTAGGAATTCAGCCGGTGGATGAATATGCGAGTCATTTATTAGAAACATTACTCAATCTCGCCCCGCCCCATATCGCCGATCCGATGGTGGTGGTTTTAACGCCGGGAATCTACAATTCCGCCTACTTTGAACATTCTTTTCTCGCCCAACAAATGGGGATAGAATTAGTCGAAGGGCGAGATTTAGTGGTGGTCGATGGTTACGTGCAGATGCGAACCACCAAAGGCTTAAAACGAGTTGATGTTATTTATCGTCGAATTGATGATAACTTTATCGATCCGCTAGCATTTAATCCCGAATCTTTACTCGGAATACCGGGTTTAATGCAGGTTTATAGCGAAGGTCGAGTCGCCCTCGCCAATGCGTTAGGATCGGGAGTTGCCGATGATAAAGTCATCTATGCTTACGTTCCCCAAATGATTCGCTATTACCTGAATGAAGATCAAATGTTACCCAATGTTCCGACTTATTTATGTTGGGAAAAAGAACAACTGGATTATGTGTTAGCGAACCTGGATAAATTAGTTGTAAAAGCCGCCAACGAAGCCGGGGGTTATGGAATGTTAGTCGGAACCCAATCCACCCCAGAAGAACGTCAAGAATTTGCGGAAAAAATTAAAGCCAATCCCCGCAACTATATCGCTCAACCCACCTTATCTTTATCCCGAGTTCCAACCCTCTTAGAAGACAAATTTGAGGGCTGTCATGTCGATTTACGGCCCTATATCCTCTACGGTAAAGACATTTACGTTCATCCGGGCGGCTTAACCCGAGTTGCCTTAAAAAAAGGTTCTTTGGTGGTGAATTCTTCCCAAGGCGGAGGAAGTAAAGACACTTGGGTTTTGAAAAATTAATTCACTTAATTAACCGTAAAAATCAACTAAAAAACGCCTATGTTAAGCCGTGTTGCAAATTCAATTTATTGGCTCAATCGCTATGTAGAACGGGCTGAAAATATCGCCCGATTCATTGATGTCAATCACAATTTATTGTTAGATTCTCCCTCGGGACTCGAACAACAATGGCAACCTTTAGTATTAATCACCGGAGATGTACAACTGTTTAAAGAACGTTACGGACAAGCCAACGCCGAAAACGTGATTCAGTTTTTGACTTTTGACGCAAATTATCCCAACTCAATCTTATCTTGTTTAAAAGCCGCCCGAGAAAACGCCCGCTCAATTCGAGAAATTATTTCCTCAGAAATGTGGGAACAAGTCAACGAATTTTATATGATGGTTCGGGATGCAGCCTTAGGACAAAATCCCTGTGATTTACCCGAATTTTTCTATCAAGTCAAACTGCACGGACATCTATTTGCGGGAATCATGGATGGTACCATGTCTCATAACGAAGGCTGGCATTTTGGTAATATTGGACGGTTATTAGAACGAGCCGATAAAGCCTCCCGAATTTTGGATGTAAAATATTATATTCTCTTACCTTCTGTAGAAGACGTTGGTACCACCCTCGATGAAATTCAATGGATAGCCCTGTTAAAATCAACCAGCGCCTATGAAATGTACCGCAAACGGCAAAAACGCCATCAAATTACCCCCTACGGCGTGGTTGAATTTTTTGTTTTAGATCGAGAATTTCCCCGTTCCATTCAATACTGTTTTCTCCACGCCGAACAATCTTTACATCAAATCACCGGCAGTTTATCCGGCACCTGGCAAAACTCCGCCGAACGAGAATTAGGACGACTAAGAGCCGAATTAGACTATCTGACAATCGATGAAATAACCGAAATCGGATTGCACGAATTTCTTAATAATTTGCAGTGCAAAATTAATCTCGTCGGAGATAAAATGTTTGAAACCTTCTTTGCTTTAGAACCCATCCCCAATCAAATAACAATCAGTTCCCGACAAACAATTTCGACGGTTTAAATCGGGGAAAATTGGATCGGGAAATATAGAGACATCACTATCGATGGATTACCAAATTACTCACACAACCACTTACACCTATACTGAACCCGTAAATTTGACGCCTCACATCGTTCGCCTGCGCCCCCGTTGTGATGCCTTTCAAACCTTACAATCTTTTGCAATAGACATCTTTCCCGAACCCGCAGGTGAATCTCATCTTGTTGATTTAGGCGGAAATGACATCATCAAACTCTGGTTTAAACACCCCACCGAGCAACTGAATATTAAAGTCAGTTCTCACGTTCAAACCCACTGCACAAATCCCTTTAACTATCTGTTAGAATCTTGGGCGCTAGAATTGCCGATTACCCATTATCCTCAGTCCATGTTTGCCCATCTTCAACCCTATTTACAATCCAATTTTGTCGATCCGATTATCGCTCAACTCGCCCAAGAAATTTGGAATAGTTCGAGCGCCAGTGTTACGGGTTTTTTACATACTCTCAATCAACGAATTTACCAAACTTGTCAGCATATTATCCGAGAAACCGGCGCACCACTTCCCCCCGGAATTACTTGGACTCAGCAATTTGGTTCCTGTCGAGATTTAGCCGTTGTGTTCATCGCCGCTTGTCAGGCGGTCGGAATTGCAGCAAGATTTGTGAGTGGATATTGTGAAGGGGATTTATCCTATCAAGAACAACATCTTCACGCTTGGGCGGAGGTTTACTTACCGGGTGCGGGTTGGCGAGGTTACGATCCCACCCAAGGGTTAGCCGTTAGCGATCGCCATATTGCTCTAGTCGCCAGCGCCATTCCCCGCGATGCGGCGCCAATTACCGGCAGTTTTCAGGGAGTCGGTGCCAAATCTCAAATGAACTATAGCGTTTCCATTGAAAAAATCAATTGAGGGGTGAGCTTCCATTGGGGTTATCCCCCTGAATTTTTTGGCGATCGCCAAGATTGTACCTGAACTTTTCTATCTTTTTTCCTCTGAGTTGGGAAGATCGCCTCTCAACTCCTGAACTTATCCCTATCGACTTCTGGGACAAAATCCGTCACACTAAAGAGTAGATCAGCCAAAAACTATCTTGTAGATCGGAAGGTGAATTAGTAATGAAAACCGTTTTAGTCGTTGAAGATAACCCCATCAACTGGAAAGTATTTGAGCGAATTCTCACCAAACGGGGAGGATTAGCCGCCAAACACACAGAAGATGTACAAACGGTAATAGATTTGGCTCAGTCCAAACAAGCCGATCTGATTTTGATGGATATTGCTTTGGCGAATAGTTACTATGAAGGTCAGGCGGTTGACGGGATTAAAATTACCCAAATGTTGAAAGCGAACCCCCAAACCGCAGACTTACCGATCATTCTCGTTAGCGCTCACGGCGGTGATAACGATCGAGAATATTTTATCCGCAAAAGTGGTGCAGATGGCTATATTCCCAAGCCGGTTGTCGATCACAAAGCATTTGTTGAAGAAATTAAGGCTAAACTTTCCGCTCAGGAAGTGCAGGAAATGGTTGTCGCCAGTTAATTGATGATATTGGTGAAACCAAAAGATTTTACTGATAAATCGGTCAATCTAATCGAGGAGCTTCTTTCTATCTTAATCAACTAATCAACCGGACAAACTCAATGCTAATCTTGCTCCAATAACACTCGGCAAGTCACTCAACTTTTAAATTACGCACAATCTTGATTAAAAATCTGTTGGGCAGTTTCACTCACTAAAATAGCCGCTTCCTGACTTGATTTTCCAGAAACATCTACAGCATAAACTAACCCTCGACGTTTTTCTAAATAATAACTATAGGTTTTGTCATAGTAATGCAAGATTAAATCAAACCCTTCGTAGAGTTGATCTTGTTCGATAAAATGAATCGCTTTTTGAGTAACTAACCCCCCCAAACGTTTGCGAATTCGTTCGGTGGCTTGAATTAAATCTTTTCGGTTGGCGGCGCCATAAAGTTCAACTAACAGCGAAAGTCGTTCTTCGCGAGTTCGTTGAATTTCAATCACCGGTGCCCGTTCCATCTGCTGAAAAATCTCTTGAGGAACCCGACAAATTCCGATCCGTTTACTCTCCGCTTCGATCCAAACCCGTTGCTGACGCTGAAATTTTGACCATTGTAAAGCGATCAGGTTCCAAAATTGTTCGTTTGTCGGTTGGGGAGGTTGACCCAAAGCGCCGTAACTGCTTCCTCGATGGTTGGCCAGATGTTCTAAATCTAAAGTTTGTTCTCCCAAACGGGCTAAAGCGTGAAGAATGTCGGTTTTACCTGTTCCCGTCATTCCCCCCAAAATGATGATTTTTTGACAAACCCCAAACAGGGAACGTCCCCAACGGCGAAAGGCTTTGTATCCGCCCCGGAGAAGAAAAACTTCAAATCCCGCCATTTCCAACACCCAGGCGACTCCGCCACTTCGCATTCCCCCCCGCCAGCAATACATCCGCACCACACCATCCGGGGCTAAAATTCGGGCTTCAGCGATAAAATGGGCAAATTTCGGGCCTGCGATCGCCAACCCCAACTCAACCGCTTGAGATTGTCCAAATTGTTTGTAGCAAATTCCCACTTGGGCGCGTTCGTCGTCGGTAAATAAGGGAAAAGCGATCGCACCGGGAATATGTCCTTGAGTGTATTCGCCGGGACTGCGAACGTCAAGGATAACGCCGGGACAGCTAAAAAATTCGTCAGGATCGAGAGATTTTGACATAAGCGGTGGTCAGTTGAAATCTATTATAAAACGAACTTCAACGTTACTGCTTTAGTCTATTCTCTCGATTCCGGATCTCCCAGTCGTGGGTTCGTCTGATGTTGTGTTAACTCTTACCGAGGATATTTTCGAGAGTTCCCTCTTGGCAATCAAAGTTTGAAAATTGATCGGAGAAGTTCATCGGCATTTGACAGGAATGACTGCGAAAGTTATCTAAAATTGCCGTAATTTTCATCCAATCTGCTAAATTTGGCATTTCTTGCTTGCAGTTTGAGCAGTACCAATAAACCTGAGATTGACGAATATGACGCAGCATCGGAGTTGAGCAACAAGGACAATTATTCATTTTTGATTTTATTAAAGGTTCAACAGTTTTTATTGGCTTGGTTTCGACTGGCTAGTGGGTGGCCATAGCTCCGGTCTATCCTAGTTAGGATTGCTGTTATCAATGGATAATTGACAATTGATAATTGATCATTAATTAATGAGGTTTAAGACCTCTCCTTTCAAGGAGAAAAAAGAAAAATTATGCAGGGTACGAGTCCGAAGCAGGCTCCGGCAATTCATCGCCGGAGTACCGATGACTGAACGCTCTTTTTTGAAAAGATTTCGATCTGATAAAATCTCCTATTGTTTGAACGACTTTCTATTGATTTGATCTCGAAAATACTAGGATTTAAGTCAAGCTATCATCATTGCTTAACAATGACGAACACACTTGATTTCCCGCTTGTGAAACTTAAAAATTGAAAAATGGGGTTTGATAAGTCCATGATACTTTAAAAAAAAATTAAGTTTGTATCAGAACATACTATTCGTTATCATTTTCCTAATAAATGCCGTTGCGAAATCAAAGTTTTTATTGTTAAAATTCTTCACAAAAACCAAAACAATTGAGTTTTTCCTCAGGTTCAAAGCTCGGCGATCGAGTCCCGAACCGCAACCGAAGCCCGGAAAATCAAGCCTCGGCGTTTTCTGGGGTTCGCCAGACATCGAGATGAAGTCTTTACAAAAAATTTACAGTCTCAGCCCCAAACAATTACTAAAGATTTATAAAACTCCCTTGTAAAACTCGATAACAATTCACTATTATTAGAGAAACTAAGCCCAACAAAAAAGGCTTCTATTCCAGAATAAATAAAAAAGATAGTAATTGTTTCCATATTTAAACAGGAGAAAAAAACGTGAATATTCTATTTTTCGGAGTCATTGCAACAGTATCCCTGATCATTTTAATTAACCGAATTGACAAATATTTTTTAACGTTTCGTCCCTATCAGCCTCAAAAATCCCCATCAAAGCCTCAAGCAGCGTGGATAGCTCCCCTGTATAAACTGTTATTTTGGGGATTGGTATTCCCCCTATCTTGTGTAAAGTTATTGATTGAAACTCACGGGGAAAAAGAAGATTCAAAAGCATCGCAGCCCAAGCTGCACGTCGTTAAAACAACGTCTTCGAGTCCAATTTTGAGCAAAAAAGCAGGTTAAAACATTTACAGCCTCAGCGTTTATCCCCAAAAGATTCATCGCGATCGGCTAAAATTTGTAAGCGGATTCTGCCCTCTCGACCCTCTCCAAGCTGCACTTCTAACACTTGACCCGCCAGTTGTTCCAAACACGAAAGCAGCGATCGCAAATGGGGCGTACTTGCCCCCCGTATCCACATAAAGGCGGTCGGCCAAACTTCCAACCCGTTTCCAGGTACTATGAAGTTTGACCACCGCTTGTTCGAGTTGAGTCGCTTGCTTAACCAAATCGGCCGCCGTGTTCAAACAACCCACTCGCAAAGCTTCTTCTAAAGCCATTTCCACATCAATAGAAGATTGATTGATCGCTTGGACTTGAGCGGCAGCATCGAGATATTTCGATAAATTTTTGGCCTCTGAAGTCAGATGTTTAATGGTATCGACATCTGGACTTTCAGAGACTTCCCGGCGAATTTCAGTAATATGAGACTCGGGCAATTTTTCCATCTCCCGCACCAGGGGAGCCAGATAACGGGTCGGCATGGCGCCTGCGGCCGCTTTTTCGCGCACTTCTTCCGGTAACAGATCCGAACTCATCGCAGTCCATTCATCGGAGATCTGACGCACCTGACGGCGAGTAATGCGATCGCCATTGCAAGCCGCATCGGAGATCATTTGTTGAACTTGGGGGGGAGATTTTGCCGTCTCCACAAACGCCCGTTTGCTGAAATTGTTGATCGCGTCCGGGTTTAACTGACCTTGGGCCAGGAGAGTATCGGCGCTGTTAGCCAGTTCAATTAAAGCATAGGCCTGACTTTTGCTGATTTCCCGGTCTTTGAGCCAATTGAGAAATCCCGTTCCCCGTCCTTCGCCGCCCCGTTTTTCGCGATCGCGCACCGCCCGCAAAATTCGACCTCGCCAAATTTCCGTCTGTAGATCGAAGCGATCGCAGACTTTCCAGGCGATATCAATTTGTCGTTCAAAGTCCGGTTCGGCAATTTCATCGTCTTCCGGATCGGGGAGTTCAAATTTGAGATCGGTTAGCTCTTGTAGAACCTCAGCCAACTCATTGGGCGATTGGGGAATATCAGCCATCGGGACTCCGCAGCGTTGGATCATTGCCGGATTATTATGGCGCTACGGGCAGGCAATAGGCAAGAGGCAATCTTGCTTGAGGAAAAGAAAAAGTCCATACCCCTAGCGTTTTCAGGATTTTTTCGACCGAGCTTGCACAATTTAAAATTCTTGTGCTATATTAAGAATTCGTATGGCGAGCGTAGCCAAGTGGTTAAGGCAGTGGATTGTGGTTCCACCACTCGTGGGTTCGAGTCCCATCGTTCGCCCTTTGTACAACACCAGATTTAACTAGATTTCAGCTTTTAGACAAGCTCAAATCAATCTAAACTCTACCTAAAATCTACCTAAAACAAGTCTAAATCACCTTAACCCAATGTGGCTATCAAGTTCGTTACATTGACTGATTAGCCAATAAGCATAAAACTCTCGTTCTGTCAAATCAGACATTGACAGTGAAGAACTCAAGCTTGAGTTAGAAGCTGAAATCTAGTTAGGATAACTGTTTAGACAGAACTGGGGCGGAAGGATTCGAACCTCCGAATGGCGGGACCAAAACCCGCTGCCTTACCGCTTGGCGACGCCCCATCGCGTTACCATCAATTATGATAGCAGCACTCCCCCCAAGTTTGTCAAGTCTTTTGAAGCGGAAATTTAAAAATTTTTTTTGACGGCAGAATCCAAAACCCTCAAAGCTATATCTCAAAAGGCTTTGGTGGGTTTTAGGGTTTATGAGTTCAATCTAGGGGACGCAAGCCCGGGGGCGGTTCAACGGGAATTTCGATCCAAAACTCACAGCCTTCTCCGGGTTCGGAGAAACACTTGAGCGAACCGCCATGTTTTTCGACGACGATTTTATAACTAATGGATAATCCCAACCCGGTCCCTTTCCCGACGGGTTTGGTGGTGAAGAAGGGATCGAACAGGCGATTTTTCACGGCGCCAGAAACACCGGGGCCGTTGTCTTTGATTTTCACGCGAACATAGGGTATATTCGTCCTATCTTCGGGATTTTTTACCTCAAACAACTCCGTTGCAATGGTAATCATGCGGGGATCGGGTTGATTATCGAGGGCATCAATGCCATTGCTAATAATATTCATAAACACTTGATTGAGTTGACCGGCATAACATTCAACTTTCGGCAATTTGGCATAATTTTTAAGAATTTCCACGCCCGAACCGACCTTTTTCGCTTTCCAACGGCTCTGCAAAATTAACAGCGTGTTATCAATACCTTCGTGAATATCAACCGGCTTCATTTCCGCCTCATCCAAACGGGAAAAATTCCGCAAACTGACCACAATTTGCCGAATGCGATCGGCTCCCATTTCCATCGAAGCAATAATTTTCGGCAAATCTTCGCTAATAAATTCTAAATCGACTTCTTCAATTTTCTCTTGAATTTCTGGCGACGGCGTGGGATAATTATCTTGGTATAAAGTCAGAACATCTAATAAATCGTGAGTGTAATCTCTAACATAGTCAAGGTTGCCATAAATAAAGTTAACCGGATTATTAATTTCGTGAGCAATACCCGCCACCATTTGACCCAAACTTGACATTTTTTCGCTTTGAATCAGTTGAGATTCTTTTTCTTGCAAATCCTGCAACGCATGAGACAGTTGAGCCGCTTGGGTTTGAGCCGCTAAAGCCGCCGCTCGGGTTTGGGCGTAAAGTTCGGCTTGGTCGATGGCGATCGCCAACTGATCGACAACCGCCTGTAACAACTCCACATCGTTACTCGTCCATTCGTGGGTATTTTGGTAGTGGTTACAAACGATCGCCCCCCGCTGACCGGAACGAGTTTCTAGGGGTAAAAATAACATCGAAGCGACTCCCGTCTGTTGGAGGGCGGCTCGGGTCTGTCCGTCTAAACCGTCGGCTTGCCTGCTATCATTAACTTGAACGATTTGATGCTGCTCAATTTTTTCCGACAGCCAACTGACACAATCGGCGGGATAATCAACTAAACCGGGAGAAGTGCTAGAAGACTGGGCTTGATGAGTCACCACAAAACTCGATCGCGGATCGGTGGTGGGAAGATACCACAGAAAATGACACTGATCGACTTGTAATAAACTTCTAATCTCACTAACGGCTTTGGCTAAAATCGTATTGAGATCGAGAGAATCGCGAATTTGACTCGCCAAACGGAACAGCAACCCTTCCCGGCGACTGTGAAGTTCTTCTAATGCGGCTACTCGGTCAATACCGACGGCGATCGCATTGGCTATCCAATATAAAGCATTTTGAACCTGTTCGGTGAGGGGAAAACGGCTGCTAATTTCCATCATCCCCACTTGTCTCCCTTCGACGACTAAAGCAAAATTTAGACACAAACAATTGTGATTAATTCGTCGTTGCGGGTCCGAACAATTTTCTACTTGACAGCGACCGGATGATACTTGTAATTCTAAGTGATGAGTCGAGCGGTTTACTGTCCAAATAGCTACCCCCGTGACGTTGAGATGATTGGCGATCGCATCGCTACAAGCTTGTAAAATAGTGGTGATGGTTCCCCCCTGTCCTAAAGCTTTACCGACTTCGGCTTCAAGTAAAGATAAATGCGATCGTTCTACTAAAGAAACTTCTGCTTTTTTACGGGTGGTAATATCGCGAGAAACGGCGACCAATTCTTGAACTTCTCCGGTTTGGGGATCTCGAACGGCGTGAGCGGTGGTTTCAAACCAAATATATTTTCCATTTTTCCGACGAATACGGTAACTCACCATAGAGACTTCTCCCTTGGCGAGTAAGGTTTGGTGAGAGGCTTGAACCGAAGGAATATCTTCGGGATGAAAAAAGTCATAAACCGAATGTCCGATCAGTTCTTCCGGTTCGTATTCGAGTAATTTTCGACAAGCCGGAGACGCATAAAGATAGATTCCTTCTGAGTTGTGTCGGGAAATTAAATCGGTGGCATTTTCGGCTAAAAGTCGATACCGTTCTTCGCTGGCTTTTAACGCTTCTTCGGCTCGTTTTCGTTCGCTAATATCGGTTTGAATGCCGATATAATGGGTGACTTGACCTTCTGCATCTCGCACCGGAGAAATTGCCAGTTCGTTCCAAAAGGGAGTGCCATCTTTGCGATAATTTTTTAACGTCACTAAACAATCTTTAGCTTCTCGCAAGCAAGTGCGAATTTTATTAACCGCTTCGGGATCGGTATCGTTTCCCTGTAAAAATCGACAGTTTCTCCCTAAAATATCGCGGCTTGAATATCCGGTGAGCCGTTCAAAGGTGGGATTACAATAAATGATCGGATTCTCTTTAACTCTCGCATCGCTAATCACTATACCGTTGGGACTCGCCGCGATCGCCCGTTCTAATAAACGCAGCATTTTTTCCGACTCCCGACGCATTGTAATATCGGTTCCGGTGGCGATGATATGTTCGACGGAACCATCGGGATTATAAATAATAGTATTCGACCAAGCGATCAAGTGATGGTGCTGGTCGTGGTCGATCCATTCGCTTTCACAATGGGAGGGAATATCGCCGCTAGAGGTTGACGTTTTTGAGGATAAAGAATTGATTTCTAAGGGAAAATTATAGATAGACAAACCGACTTCTTGAGGGGTTTTTCCTTCCACTTCTTCGGCGGAATATCCGGTAATTTCTTCACAAATTTGGTTAAAACGAATAATTTTTCCTTCCGGATCGAGAACCACAACTAAGGCGCTTAAAGTATCGAGAACGTGACAGACAAAATCCCGTTCTTGGCGGACAATTTCCCAAACCGAGGAGCGTTTTTTGATGGTATCTTCGACTTTGAGCAGTTTTCCTTTTGTATGAATCAGTTGGCGGTGCAAGTCGATTTGTGCGCTGATTTGATGGGCGAGAGTTTCTAAAACTTTTCGGTTTTCTGCGCTCAATTGGCGGGGTTGATAGTCCATCAAAGACAGCATCCCGATCAATACATTTTCCCGGGTTTGAATGGGAATACCGACATAAAAACGAATTCCCGGATTGAATTTGACCAGGGGATGAGTCGCCAATAGTTTTTCTGTAGAAAGATCTTCATATATAATGGGAGAAAACCGTTGGCTAGTTGAAAAATCGGCGGTCGGGAGGGGTTGAGTTTCGGCAGATTTTTGATCGCTTTTGATCGCTTTTGAGGTTTGAAGACTCCGGTGGTTATTCTGTAGAGAAACAACCGTTTCGCAAAAGTCTAAATACTGATAGCTTTGAGCTTGAAAACCGACTTGTGATTTTAACCACTGACAACTCGCATCAATCAAGCTAATATATCCCACAGGAGCTTGAGCGATATGGATGGCAATTTCGAGTAGATGGTCAAAGTTGACTCCCGCCTCGAATGCCATGATTTCCGGTAGAGATAGGTTCTCTTGTTCCCCCATTGTACGATAATCTGAAAGTTTGATTACCATTTATAACCTATTCCCCTTAAAAAAAATTGAGCGAGCAAGTTTCACACTCAAGAGCGAAAATTTAAGGGAGTCTATTTGCGAATCCGTTTTCATCTTGCGATTGCCGGGTTGGGTTTGCGCTCGTTCTCGGAGTGTATCTCAATCATAACAAGCTCGGGTCGGAGATGGCTTGCAAGTCTAAGAAGAATTTCATCTTAGGCTCGGCTGTGAAAATCTCGATTCCTCGGCTTCAAAACGGACGGAAGATGACAAATAACAAGTTTATTTTATGTATTTCATATGAACTTTTTGCCAAAATTCGTTACAATTATTATTAATAGTACCGAGAATTTGAACGGAAGTTTGTAGATGTGAGTTCGGCAGCCGAGGTGATAGAATTTTTCTATCAAATCTGTTGATGCCTTCTGTTACTTCAACCCCAAAATCCATAAATTAAGTCTGGAGAATTTCAAGTTATTTTCTGAGGTCGTTTAAACTGTAAATAGAGATTGAACATCTCAACTTCTGCGGAGATGAGATCAAAAAAGGAAAGCGGCGAATATGTCTGCCATAATTGATAACCCCATACCCACTGTTTTAGCAGTTGATGATAGTCCAGTGATGCACGGCTTGGTTAAACAAGCGCTCGGCAATGATTACCGGGTTCTAGTCACCGACAATGCCGTAGAAGCACTGTCTCTATTATATCAAGAAAAAGTCTCTATTTTACTGCTCGATGTTACCATGCCGGAAATTGACGGCTTAGAACTTTGTCGAACCGTGCGAAATTTGCCCCAGTTTCAAACGTTACCGATTATCATGCTCACCGCCCGAGATGGAGCGTTTGAGAAGGTACAGGGGCGTTTGGCGGGGGCTACAGAATATTTAACCAAACCCTTCGATCCGCAAACCCTGTCTCAAGTCATTACTCAAGTTCTCGGCGGCAACTCCTAAATGTTTGAGATGGGTTGTTGTCAGCTTCTACGAGGTGCGACCGGCCCGGGCGATGTGCTTCAACAGTTGAGGGGCGATGGCGTCAATACTGAGAACCTGTTGGGCCGCTTGTAGGGCGATCGCTTCTTTGGGCATTCCAAACACCACCGAACTCGCTTCATCTTGAGCAATGGTCATCCCCCCAGATTCGGCGATCGCGGCCATACCCTCCGCCCCATCCCGCCCCATTCCGGTTAACAAAATCCCCACACTGCGATCGCCGTAGTATCGGGCGAGGGATTGAAATGTTACCGTAATTGAAGGTCGGTGTCCGGCTAAAGGCGGCGCATTGGTATAGAGAAAACGACCTTGACGATCCATTTCTAAATGATAGCATTCTGGTGCAAAATAAACCGTTCCATTCTGAGGAATTTCTCCATTTCGGGCAATTTGAACCGACAGAGAACATTGAACGTTCAACCAGTTGACCAAACCCTGTAAAAACCCCTCGCTAATATGTTGAATACAAATCACCGGAACCGACAAATTCGCCGGCAGTTGGGTTAAGATCGTATGCAGCGCTTGCGGGCCACCGGTCGAAGCGCCAATCCCCACCATCCGAACGGGTTTTGAGGCAAGTTTTGAGGGAGAAACGGGAGTAAAAGGTGAAGTAAATTTTCCCAAAATATGCGATCGATGATGACTTTCAGAAGACCGCTTTCTCCGGGTAAACACCCGCACTCCCGACAGAATTTTAATTTTGCGAATTAAATCTTCTGCCAATTGAGAATTTTCCAGTAAAACTCCATTTTTCGGCTTCGGAAACACATCGACTGCACCCGCATTTAACAGTTGAAAAACATTGTAAGTATCTTCCGGTTGCACTGCGGTACTAATCACTAAAATAGGTCGGGGATAGTTTGCCATAATTTCTTGAGTAAATTCCAAGCCGTTCATCTGCGGCATATGAAAATCCGTACAAATGACATCGGGTTTTACTGTCGGAATTAAAGCTAATGCCTCTTTAGCGCTGCGAGCGGTTCCCACGACTTCAACTTCCCGAGAGGAAGCTAAAATGCGCTTGAGAACAATCAGAGCAACGGGAGAATCATCGACCAAAAACACTTGGATGGGCATATGTTAGGAAATTCAGGGGTTAGCCATTTTCAGGACATTCTGAGAATCTCTTTGGGTTGTCAGCTATCAGGTTGACGGGGTTTTTTTCAAGAGAGAATTAATATTATTTTAACCGATAATTTGAACCGAGTTCACCCGTTCCAATTTCCGGGTTGAGATTAAATCAGTCTTTTCAAAGTGTCTAATAACACTTGTTGATTAAAACTACTTTTAGTGATGTAGGCGTTGGCGCCCGCTTCTGCTCCCCTGCGTTTATCTTCATCAGAGGCTAAAGAAGTCACCAAAATAATCGGTAATTCATTATACTCCTGATTTTCCCGAATTTTTGCCGTTAAACTCAACCCATCTAAATTCGGCATCTGTACGTCAGAAATCACCGCATCAAAGCGGCGCGTTTTCAACTTATTAAACCCATCCAACCCATCTACCGCCGTGATCACTTCATAGCCTGCGGCTTCCAAAATTCGTTTTTCTTGAGTGCGAGTCGCAATGGAATCTTCAACCAGTAAAATTAACGGTTTTTCAACCCCAGATTCTCCGGTATTTTTTCCCTCAGGATTAGACACAGAATTGACAAAACTATGACGTTTTCGAGCGGACTTAATTAAATCAGCCGGATTCAAAACCATGCAAACTTCACCCGTCCCGAGAATCGTTGCCCCGCTAATATTTCGCACCCGTTTGATCAGTTGACTTTGTGCTTTTAAAACAACATCTTGTTCGTCAATTAAAGCCTCAACAAAAACCCCCAATAGTTCCTCGCCAACTTTTAAAATAATACAAGCAAAATTGCTAAAATTCTTCAAATCTTTTTCTACAAATTCAAGTTCGAGAAGATCGGCCAACTGAGCCACAGAAAGGGGTTGCTCTTCAAAAACAATCGTATCTCGTCCTTCAATGGTAAACAATTCGGTCGGAGAAACCAAGCGAGTGGTGCGAACAAATTCAACAGGAATCCCGTAAGAAACACCCCGAACGCCAACAATTAAAACATGAGTTGTCGCCAGTGCGGTCCCCAGTCGCATCCGAAAAGTAGACCCTTTTGTGGGAACAGATTCTAATTCTATTGAACCTTTTAATTGTTCAACATTATTTCGCACCACATCCATTCCCACACCCCGACCCGAAATTTCGGTAACGAATGTTCGGGTTGTAAAACCGGGCGAAAAAATTAGTGCTTGAATTTGTTTTGGGGTCATCATTTCCAGTTCTTCGAGAGGATATAAACCCCGTTTGAGAGCCGTTGTTTTGATATGTTCCGGGTCAATTCCCCGACCATCGTCGCTAACTTCAATGACAACATGAGTCGGGGTTTGATAGCCTCGCAAGCGAATTTGAGCGGTCTCAGGTTTACCATATTTTTGTCGTTCTTCTGGGGATTCAATCCCGTGATCAATCGCATTCCGCAACAGATGCAATAAAGGATCTTTCATTTCTTCTAAAATCCGTTTATCGGCTCGGGTTTCGCCGCCTTCAATCACGAGTTCAACCTGTTTATTTTGTTGTCGAGCCAGATCGCGAACCATCCGAGAAAAACGGTTAAAAATCGTTGAGAGGGGTAACAGTCTTAAGGTGCGAATATCGTCTTCTAGTTCATTGGCAATTAATTCTAAACGGGCGGTATCTTCGTAGAGGGAAGTTCTCAACTGGTTCACCAAAAGACCCAATTTTTCCAGGTGTTGACTCGCCCGATGAGAATAATTTTGCAGTTGTTCAATCGCTTTATTCGTCGTTGTTGATTGGTTTTCTAAATCATTGAGAACGAACCGATTAACAAAGGCGTCTCGACTCCATTCTTCCCATAAGTTTGTCAGCCCTTCTACTTCGTTGAGTCGGTGAGCAATGCGAATTTTGGTAACGGTAAGTTCTCCGGTTTGGGTCATTAATACATCGAGTTGACGGGTAGAAACTCGGATAGTTTCAATCCGGTGTGCGTTCCCGTCAAAGGTGACTTTATCATCGTTTGTTGGGGATGAATTTATCACCGATATCGGGGAAGATGCCCCCTCATTTTCGGGTTTTTCTAACGAAGGGGTGGGGATTTCTTCGGGAGGAGATTCAACCGCAACTTCGATTAATTCTGAAACTTCTAAACCCTTTTTTTCGGAAAGAGCGGCACCGTTTAGCGGTTCAGTTTCGGGTGGGGTTTGAGCTTCAGCCGCAATTAAACTCGCCATAATTTGAAAGGTTTTGACGCCCGAAGGTTCGCCGCTAACGGCTTCTTGAACGAGCTTTCGCAGGGCGTCTAGGGCTTGAAACAGGCGATCGCTAACTTCCGATGAAAAGCTAACTCGCCCTTGGTTTATCGCCCCCAATAAGTTTTCAATTTGATGGGCGAGCGTCGCCACATCTTTGACGCCTAACATTCCGGCGTCTCCTTTAAGACTGTGAGCTTCTCGCAGCAGTTCTTCAAGTTTATTCAAATCTCGGGGATTTTTTTCTAAGTATAAAAAACCGTCGTCAATATTTTGTAAATGTTCTTCGCTGGCGGTTTTAAAGACTTCTCTGAGTTCGTCATCTTCAATCATAGTTTTAATTCTATCCTCGGCTATAAACTGGGCTGATTGTGGGTCAATGCGTTAACCTTTAAACCATTTCTTTTAAGTGAGTCGCCGTTTGATTGAGGAGTTGCGTGCTAACTAAGGTTTGAGAAAAGCCGTTAGTCGTTTCTTGAACGCCGAGATTTAGGCTGTTCATCGCTTCTACAATTTGCTCAATGGCGATCGCTTGTTGTTTAATATTTAAAGAAATTTGCTGAACGTTTACCGTCACCTCATTAATAGCAATACCAATTTCCGCAACCGCTTTTGTTCCTTCTTCCGTGACTAATATTGTTGCATTAGTTGCATTTTGAATATCAGAAATTAACACTCCAATTTTTTGAGCAGAAGTACGGCTTTGATCGGCAAGTTTACGAATCTCACTGGCAACCACTCCAAATCCTTTCCCCTGTTCTCCCGCACGCACAGCTTCCACAGAAGCATTAAGAGCCAAAATATTCGTTTGATTGGCTAAATCACTAACGAGATTAGTTATATTATAGATCTGGTTTAAATTTTCACTCAAACGAATAATTTGTTCTTGAATTTGGCTCATTTTGACTTTTAAGTTTGTTTTCTCCTGCCATTGTTGAGAATTTCTTCGAGAATTCCCTCCCGCCAATGTTAATACCTGAGTTGCACTCTCTGCGGCGGCGGCGGCTTGTTCGGCGGACTGACGGGCGGAAACTCCCAATTCATCAATGCTGGTGGTGGTTTGGTTTACAGAAGCCGCTTGTTGAACGGCGACTTGTTCTTGTTGGGCGACGGTGGTGGCAATTTCTGTGGTAGCAGTTGCAATTGCATTGGCTTCTTTCTCTAATTTATGGATAATTTGAGTGATAATCCATCCCCCAAAAATTAAGGCTAATAATAAAGAAATCCCCGTTACTATCCAAATCATCCACAGCAGATTATTTAACGCTTGCTCTTGGGAAATCACCCGACTCTCAACAATTTCGTTTTCCCGAGTATTTAGACTGTTGAGAATCGTTGTAATTTCTTGTGATAATTCTAAATATTGAGATTGTTTCCACAGTTGAAGGGCATCTAAAGAGTTATCTTGATTGACTAACTCCAGCAAACGCCGATCTAATTCCTGCTTTGTCGCAACCGCTTCTTTCAACATCTCTAAACTTTGCCGCTGCCGCTCATCTTCGATTAATTGTTCCAAAGTCTGCTCGATAATTTGGTAGTTTTGTTGTGCGGTGCGATAATCGCGAATATAGATCGGTTGAGCATCGAGCAAATAGCTTTTGACCGCACTAGACATCAGTTCACTTTCTTGGGTTAGATGATCGATCTCTTCAGAAATTTCTTGAGAAAGATTCAGTCTTTGCTGTTGTTTCTGAACGATTTTGACATTGTATGTGACAAAGAAAGCTGCTATAATGATCAGAAGAATTGGAATACAATATCCGCCAATCAGTCCATATCTTAACTTTTTCAAGGTGAACATTTCGCCCCCATTTTAAGATGTAAGTGTTGATTTTAGATAGACGATTGCAACTCCAACGCCACTTGATTAAGTTTTTGCAGTCCGGTTTTGGTTTGATTTAAACCGTTTGCTGTTTCATTTGCCCCTTGATTAATCGAGTTCATCGCTTCTAAAACTTGAGAAATCGCTATGGCTTGTTGTTGCGTATTTAACGAAATTTGCTGATTATTTAAAACCACATTATTCACCGCATCAGAAACCCCCATCAAAGCCTCGGCTGTTACTTGAGCAATTTCCACCCCCGAAAGTACCGTTTTTGTGCCTTCTTCGGTAACAATAACCGTCGAATTAATTGCGTTTTGAATATCGCTAACTAAGGTGTTAATTCTTTGGGCGGATTTTTGACTTTCATCGGACAATTTACGAATTTCCGACGCCACCACCGCAAAACCTTTCCCGTGTTCCCCCGCTCTTACCGCTTCTACTGCGGCATTTAACGCCAACATATTGGTTTGATTGGCTAAATCGCTGACCAATTTAGAAATATTACCAATCTGATTGGTTTGTTCGCTTAAACGAATAATTTGTTGGGCAATAGCATCCACTTTTTCCCGCAAATTTGCCATTCTTTCTAGGGTTTTTTCTACCGCTTGGCTGCCATTTTCGGTCAGATTTAAAGCCTGTTTTGCATCCATTACAGCGGATTCGGCTTGTTCGGCGGTAGACTTAGAAGATGTGCTTAATTCGTTCATGGTGGTGGTGGTTTCATTCACTGCGGATGCTTGTTGGTTGGCGGTTCGTTCTTGTTGTTCTGTTGCTGTCGCAATTTCAATAGAACTCTCAGAAACCACTTCTACCGTTTTTTTCAACGTCTTTGTAATCGACTGACTGAAAATGTAACCCATCGGAGAAGCAACAACTACAGCGACAAAAATAATTAGTCCAAAAAACAGTATAATTCGGGAGTAAACGTTTTGAACGTCCGCCCGTTTTTGGGCGGCAATATCTAACTGTAAATTAATTAACTCTTGAATCTTTTGAGTGAGCGGATCGATCACTTCATACATTGGTCCGTCATAAGCATCTAACACAGAAATATCTCCCGTTTCTAAGACTTGTTTGAGTCTCGAAATCGTTTGATTAACAGGCACAAATAAAGCTTCAACTTCCCGTGCTAGTTCTTCTTCTTCGGGGGTGAGATTAGTTTGTTTATAGGCTTGCCAATGGTCTTCGATTTCTAATGACGCCTGTTCAAGAGATTCTAAGGCTGTCTCGGTAGAAGTGACCCCTTCATGGGCTTTATTCACCGCATCAACCACCAAAACCGCATAAGCATCAGAAACTAATTTAAGTTGCTGAAGCGGCACAATTCGATCATCATAGAGTGCGGTCACTTGTTGATTAATTCGCCCGAAGGAAATCATTGAGTAGAGGCTTATTCCTAAGAGGATAACAGCCGGAGTAACGAAAAAGCCCCAATAGAGTTTTGTGCTTAATTTAATATTCATTGTTCTGTTTTGATAGAGAGAGTTACTACATGGTCGATTGCAACTCCAACGCCACTTGATTAAGTCTTTGCAGTCCGGTTTTGGTTTGATTTAAACCGTTTGCCGTCTCATTTGCTCCTTGATTAATTGAGTTCATCGCTTCTAAAACTTGAGAAATCGCTATGGCTTGTTGTTGCGTATTTAACGAAATTTGCTGATTATTTAAAACCACATTATTTACTGCATCCGAAACCCCAATCAAAGCCTCGGCTGTTACTTGAGCAATTTCCACCCCCGAAAGTACGGTTTTTGTGCCTTCTTCGGTAACAATAACCGTCGAATTAATTGCATTTTGAATATCGCTAACTAAGGTGTTAATTCTTTGGGCAGATTTTTGACTTTCATCAGAAAGTTTACGAATTTCTGACGCCACCACCGCAAAACCTTTCCCGTGTTCCCCCGCTCTGACCGCTTCGACTGCGGCATTTAACGCCAGCATATTGGTTTGATTTGCCAAATCGCTGACCAATTTTGAGATATTTCCAATCTGATTGGTTTGTTCGCTTAAACGAATAATTTGTTGGGCAATTGCATCCACTTTTTCCCGCAAATTTGCCATTCCTTCCAGGGTTTTTTCTACCGCGTGACTGCCATTTTTAGTCAGATTTAAAGCCTGTTTTGCATCCATAACCGCAGATTCGGCTTGCTCGGCGGTAGACTTAGAAGATGTGCTTAATTCGTTCATGGTCGTGGTGGTTTCATTGACTGCGGCTGCTTGTTGGTTGGCGGTTCGTTCTTGTTGTTCGAGAGTTGCGGCAATTTCTGTTGATGAACCGGCGATGGCTTGGGTGGCCCGCTGTATCGTTCCACTAATATTTGTTGCCATTAAACTCGCAATGAATACCGCCAAAATCATTACGAATATCGTACCCAAAATCAAGGCATAAGTTACCCAATTTAAGCTGTTTATAGTTTCTTCTGTTTCTCGATCTAAGAGTTCTTCTTCTCTATTGGTTATTTCTTGAGCGAGTCGATCAATTTGCTGTACATATTGAGTGGCATTTTGAGATTTAATTAAGGCTATCCCTTCAGCAAGTTTTCCCTGTTGAGCCAGTTCCAAAGCTGGACGACTGGCTCGATCATAATTATTAACTAAGTCTCTAAGTTGAGCCAAACGCTCTTTTTGATCGGCATAGAGTGTTAAATCTTCGACTCTAGCTGCTATGGTATAAAATTGTTCTAAATAGTCTTCATATTCTTCTAAAAAGAGGGGGTTTTGTAGTGCTAGATATCCTCTAGAACTCTGAATAACTCCCATCGCACTCTTATCCATTTTATGAACATTTAGCAACATCGTTTGTACCCGTTCGGTATTTTTAAACGTGTCAAAGACTTGTCTAATGTTTGTGTAAACCAGTCCGCTTAATCCCACAAACAACAGAAAAGGTAAAGTATAACCTAATAATAAACGTCCTCTAAGATTCAAGTTAGCAAACATTGATAATATCCTCCCTTTTTTAGCCTCTCTTTATTTTAGACTTCCTCATTAACAACAAGTTCTTCTAGAGTTAGAATTTTTTTTAAATCTAAAATGCTCATCATTTTCTGTTGATAGGGAGCCGTTCCCTGAAGATACTCATTTTGGATCGAACGAAGTGCAGTTGGATTTGAGCGGATGGTCGCAGAATTGAGATAAACGATATCGAAGACTTCATCAACTATCAAACCAGAAATTATATTTTCAACTTGGACTATTATTGCTTTTGATGAATTTTTTTTAGAAGTCGTAGATAAATTCAGAAAACTGCGAATATCTATCAAAGTCACAATTTCGCCCCGCAAATTAATATTACCAACAATATGTTCGGGTGTGCAAGGAATTCGGGTAATATTATGAATTTCTATAAATTCTTTAACACTACTTAAAAGTATGCCAAAATATTCCCGATTTAATCCCACAACAGCCAGGGGAATTAACCCTTGAAAGTCTTGGCTTTCAATCTTTTGTAATAAGTTTTTCGCACGATCTCTTAAAACTTGTCGTTCCTCCGGGGTAGCCTGGGGACAAAACCCCAAGCTTTTATTAAAGTTAACTCTATTTTTATCAACAATATTTTCGGATAAACTTTCCAAATTTTCTAGGTTTCTCGTTTCCCAAATTAATCGTTCAAGTTCAATCAGCATCACCAAGTTATCGCCAAGGTTAGCGATTCCCATAATCGAGGGGCTAATTTTGTTTTGATGCGTCTCTTTTTCCCCATAAAACTCAGATAATTCTGTCGAGATTTCTTCCGTTGAAATCATCTGCACTTCATTGACTTGATGAACTAACAAGCCGACTCGAAAATTATTCCACTCAATCACAATAATACTATCAGTTAACTGATAATCAGAATTGGGAGAACCCCAACGATAATTTAAGTCTAAAATCACTAAAAGTTGACCCCGCAAGTTAATCATTCCAACAATTTCATCCGGTGTTTCTGGAATGGGTGTTACTTCGGGAAGTAAGAAGATTTCCTGTACTGCTAAAGCACTAATTCCATAGAAAGTCTGATGGATTTTAAAAATAAGATAAGGTTTTTGTTCCATTGTTATAATTGAGATATAATCAATTTAATTTAAGTTATTAATCAGGCTATTCAGAGAGGCTTTTAACTCGGCAACGGTCAAATTTTCCGCGTACTCAACTTGAGCTTTAAGCGGCAAATTTTGTAGAATTTCTAAAGCCGTTTTATAATTTTTCTTCGCCTTGTTTGTATTCTGCTCTTGTTGATATAAAAAAGCCAGTTTAACATAGGCTGAAATAGAGGAAGGCGAAACTCCCGATAAATAAATAATTCGTTTGGCTAATTTTTTAGCTTCTTCTATATTATTCGTTTCCTCGGCAATATTCAGTAAAAGATAACAGGGTAAAACCGAAAGCGAATCGACAGCAATTGCCCTTTGACAGTAATAAGTTGCTTCTTCATATTGACCCAAATTCGCGTAAATTTTCCCCAACAAATAATAAGCCTCAAAGTTAGAAGATGTTGTTTCCAAAAATCGATTAACTTTTTGAATCGCTTCCGGGTATTTTTTTTGTTGAAAGAGTTGGTTTGCTTCTTCGATCTCCGCTGAAATCTGAGAGGAACTTCCGCGATTGATTTGTTGTGAAGAATTTACGATTTGTGATTTCAGATTGGCCGAAGAATTGACCAGAATATTATGATTTTCGGGGCGGCACGTCAAACTTGAATTTAAACCATTTTGGTGATAAACCGGGGAAAGAACCAAACACAAATCCCTCGGTTTTAACTGAGACTTCGCGGGAGAAACTTCCGATAAACCTTGTAAATCATCGGAGCGTTGATAAACAACCGACTCGGGAAATATTAGCGGTTTAAAAGGATTATTTTCCACCCCTTGCAGTTCCGCATGAGCCGTGATCAAATAGCCTTGAGGTTTGAGAACTCGATAAAATTTCTGAAGAACTTTAGAAATCTGATATTTTTCAAAATAAACAAAGACATTTCGACATAAAATCAGGTCAAAACTTCGGAACTTAGAATCCTCAAAAAGAGCGTCCTGAACCAAATTAAAATTCATAAAATAAACCGATTTTCGAGTTTCAGGATTAATTTTCCATCCCGAACCCAAAGCCAGAAAAGACTGAGAAATAATTTCCGAGTCTACCTGACGAAACGACCAAGGACTATAAACCCCCTGTCTGGCTTTTTGTAACGCCAATTCATTAATATCCGTCCCCAAAATAATAATTTTCCATTCCTTCCAGTTGGGAAGCAACTTTTGCAGCAATAAAGACAAAGAATAAGGTTCTTCACCCGTCGAACATCCCGCACTCCAGATGTGCAACTGTTTGCTCTGTTGTTGACGAGCAATTAACTGAGGTAAAATTACAGTTTGTAACAGCTTAAACTGTCCGCGATCACGAAAAAAATAACTTTCCGGTGTCGTAATCAAAGGAATAAGCTGAAGCCACTCTTTCTGAGAACCCGCAGCCTCACCCGTTAATATTTTGTAATAATCTTGAGGATGAGAACATCTCAACTCTCTGGCCCGCGTTAAAATTTTTTGAGATAAGATCGGATAATCTTGCGGTCTAATTTGTAAACCGATAGACGCAGAAATCAGTTGAGCAAAACGTTGAATTAAAAGATCATCCATTCAAGAAAACAATTTCCTAGAGTAAATCAATCTAATCTCAGTTTAACCACAAACTAGAAAAGAAAGTAGGAGGGACTATTTTCCCTCCTCCTCATCGGTAACTAATTGTTAATGCCGAGTTGCTCCCAACTCCGAAAATCCGAATTAAGCCGGATAAATCCGCAAACGACGGTTAGGTTCTTCGCCAAAACTGTTAGATTTTAAGCGATAATGTTCCACCAACTCATGCTGCATCTTGCGAACTTGGGGCGATCGCGGTAACAACTCCACCGGTTGTCCTTTCGGAATCACAATTTGCTCAACCGCCAAACGAGCCTCCTCAAGCGCCTCAATCTCATCTTCAGAGCCACTATTGGCAAACAAAGCCAAATCGGGAACTTCCGGGGCGTTGGGATCTTCCATATTCAACAACCGTCGCAACGCCCGAGCCACTTGGGGCGCCGTTCCCGACTTCACCGTATGAATGGGAACCTGACGAGTTTTCGCCATATGACGCAACTTAGACTGATTGCGAACGTGCGATCGCATCGCCAACACCACATCGGCGCTATCAATATCCTTCGTCACCATCACAGGCAATTGCAAACTGCGAATCACCTGATCGATGTGGTGGCGGGGAATACCATAAGGATAGATGTGCAGGGGCAAATCTTCCCCATTCGGGCCAACGCTCGGCTGTTGGGCATTTCCGCCAACAATCCCCCTCAACCCCGTCGTAAAAGAAGCATCAAGCAACTGTTCAAAATATTGATTTTCCGGTGCCGACTTTTCAGGCGGAATCGGGATCATTTTCCCCGACCCCCGCAAACCCCGCAACCCCGGAGCCGAAACCTCAACCGTTTTCATCACCTGAGGACTCAAAGTGCGGGTTGGCGTCGTTGTCGGCACAGAAGGGCTATTATAGCGTTCTTCGGCCACCGAAACTTCCCCGGCCTCATCCATCGTGCGGACTTGCATCGTCGGCTGCATCCCCCGCAACAGGCTGTCAATCGTATTGGCAACGCTCTCATGCACCACCCAGCGATCGCGTTCGAGCATCTCAATGGCAATCTCAAACGTCGGCGGCGCTTTGCGTTCCAAGACCGTTTTTTGCGAACCCCGGCGGCGAGCCTCCTCATCCCCTAACGTCACTGCTTGAATGCCCCCGATCAAATCGGCCAGAGTCGGATTTTTCATCAAATTTTCAATCCGATTTCCGTGAGCCGTACCGATCAGTTGCACCCCGCGCTCGGCGATCGTTCGAGCCGCTATAGCCTCCAATTCCGTCCCGATTTCATCAATGACAATCACTTCCGGCATATGGTTTTCCACCGCCTCGATCATCACCTGATGTTGCAGTTCCGGACGAGCCACCTGCATTCGACGGGCGCGACCAATAGCCGGATGAGGAATATCACCATCTCCGGCGATTTCATTCGACGTATCGATAATGACGACCCGCTTGGATAATTCGTCGGCCAGCACGCGAGCAATCTCTCGCAATGCCGTAGTTTTACCCACCCCAGGACGACCGAGCATTAAAATTGACTGACCCGTTTCGACTAAATCGCGAATCATGCCAATTTTGCCAAACACCGCTCGACCCACCCGACAGGTTAAGCCGATCACTTTGCCTGTGCGGTTGCGAATCGCGCTAATTCGGTGTAAAGTTCGTTCGATACCTGCGCGGTTATCACCGCTAAATTCTCCGATTTGAGAAATACAATGGTCTAGGTCTTCCCAAGAAACTGGCGTTTGGGAGATATACTCCGCTCCCAATGGAAAACGAGCTTCGGGACGACGACCCAAATCCATGACAATCTCAATGAGACTATTACGTTGGGGGTGTAACTCCACATTCCGGCGAATTTCCTCGGGAACAATATTGAGCAATCTATTAAGGTCGTCTGTAATCTGCATACTTCCAACAGTGACGTTTTCTTTCCGTGTGATCGGCGGCACTTCGGGGTTCAACGGGAGTAGAAACTCGGCAGTGACATCAGTACCGCCAACGTTTAACCCCTTTCAGCCGTCTGAAATCCCTTGAGTTGGGCAACGAGGGAATGGGCGAGGCTCACCGTCTGCCAAAGCAGGTCTGGGTTGGTTTCCAGTCGGGTGAGCGTGGAGGGTTGAGCGGTTGTGGCTAACCCTACGTCGTTGTTTGGGGTTGACCCAGGTTCAGGGGTATAATTTGATTCTAGTTTTTCTAAAAGCGGTGACAACAAAACCCGGGCATAGCTACCGTAGGCTACACCCGCAACCGTTTTAGAGCCGTTCTGAGGGTCTTGTTGGGCGAGTAATCCCATCGATTTGAGTTTGGCGACGGTGGAATGGTTGGTACCTCCTGCCAGTTGCACATATCCCGGCAAGTTCGCCGCCAACACTTTTTGACCCAGTTTGAGACAGGCTGTGGTGGTTCCCGCTCCGATATCCCCGCTCATCGGTCTGCCGTCGGTTTGCCAGATCAACGCACAAGGTAACGGAGAGATGATTTCGTACAGCGTCCGCAAATAATCGATCAGATCCTCGCCATCGGGACAGCTAATGGCGACTAATTTCAGTTGACCGATCTGGGGTTGCACACTGTACCAAAGTCGTTTAAAATCAGAGACTCTGCCAATTTGGGTGTGAATCTCGATCGCGTCTACTCCTGTGGACAACACCAAAGGGGCGATGTTTTCCGGAGTCGAAACGATTGAACGAGTTAAGATGATCTGACTCGGACAGACCGGGATGCACCGACCGCAGCCGTAGCACAAGGGATCGCGCACCCCTCCACCGTTGGGTAGTTTCGGATCGTTAAAGGCGATCGCCCCCGCCGGACAGACGGTTTCACAAGGCCGCCAGCAGTCCGTCGGACAAGCCGTTGAGTCAAATTCGGCTTTGCGAAAATGGGGATCTTCTCCGTCGTTGAAACTGACCATTAGCCAGGGGCGATCGACAGCAGGAAATCCCCGCTCTCGGGCAGATTTAACCCAAGACGAGGCGGTGGAGATCGCTTCGCGAGCGAAGGCTATCACCGCAGGATCGGCCGCAACGTCAATGCAGTCTGCACCTGCGAGGGTATAGGCAAGGGTAAGATTGCGAACCGCAGGCAAATGTTGGTAACTGGCTCCGCAAATCAGTTTGAACCAGTTGCCATTTTGCAAGGATTGGAGAGGGGAACTGTTCATTGTCACAGTTAATATGGTTACACAATCCCGCTCAAATTACTCATTCACTTTGACAGAAAACTCAAGTCAGATCACACAGCCCATTCATCAGATTTTCTTCCCCCTCTCCCTTCCCGTCCCCCAGACACTACGGGTAGCATTCGTTACACGCATTCAACGCTAGATCCAGTCTTTACAGTCACCAGTGATCAGTGATCAGTGATCAGTTATGAAGTTCAGTTTGTAGGGGCGGGTTCTGTAATGATGTTTGTTACCCACTCTCAACCTCACTAAACCCGCCCGGACACTCCTTCCCCGACACCTGACAACTGTATTCACGGGTTCGCAGGTGACTGAAAAGGGGCGGGTTTATCTAACTTATTTGTGAGTCCGATCAATTTACTCAGAACCCGCCCGGACACTCCTTCCCCGACACCTGACAACTGTATTCACGGGTTCGCAGGTGACTGAAAAGGGGCGGGTTTATCTAACTTATTTGTGAGTCCGATCAATTTACTCAGAACCCGCCCCTACAGCCGACACTCCTTCCCCGACACCTGACAACTGTATTCACGGGTTCGCAGGTGACTGAAAAGGGGCGGGTTTATCTAACTTATTTGTGAGTCCGATCAATTTACTCAGAACCCGCCCCTACAGCCGACACCTGACACCTGTCCCCTGTAAAAACTGGTGACTGGTGACTGGTGACTGGTGACTGGATCTAGGCTGCCGCTAAAATCTCTTTGAGGGGTTGATAGCGAAAATAGCGATCGCCTCCCATCTCAATAGCGATTTTAACTCGCGGTTCCTGAGTCGGTAATTGAGTCAAAAAATCAATTTCTTGACTCGATAAAATCTGACCTTCAATGATCCACAAAACCAATCCTTTTGATTTAGCCGGAAGCTGTTCTAACTGATAATTAACAATCGGAGGAACATAATAAACATTACCGACCGCAGCATCATTACCGCTACTTTTTTTTCCCAAATGAGGCGGACGTACCCCATGCACCCCCGTCAAATAAGCCGAGACATCCCCCAAGCCTCGGGCGGATAAGCTGTAAGTCGTGTAACCGGCCGCCCGCAAGCGACGGCGGTAACGGCCCTCAAACCCCCCTTCTAGGGGAACATACAAGGCTAAAGCCCCGTGAGTTTCCAAGTCGCGAATTAATTTACCACCCGTTGTGATTAATGCCATAAGATTACTTGATACCTCTTGTCTAGGGATTGCTAATTTCTCAACAGAATTCATTCAATAGTATTATAGGGGTCTGGTTCCGTCTCTCCCATTTGAACCTACACAAAAAAAATCGATTTGGGGGCTTGACAGACACAAAAGATTCAAATAAAATTAGAAATTGTCGCCAAATGTACGCACGACTGTGGGGTTCACGGCTCGGAAAAACACGGATCAAGTGAAAACGTAGTCTCGTGAAAACAGGCTTCGGAGCCAGATCAATCAACTTCTCAGGAGTGGCAAGCTGACTGAGAATAGAGAAGTGTCATTGAAGCCCCATTGAACCCGCACCGAAGCCGATGTTAAACCCCACCCTGTGAAAGCTAATTGCAGCTACTCCGTCCGCTATTGGGTTGAACACAATCGCTCATCGGTGAGAGGATCGGGAGAGGATACTGAGCGGCAAGCCGTTCAAGTCCTGGCGACCAACGAGATCGGTATCGAGGAAAGCCCTCGAACTTAGAGCAGCTTAAACAAGTTGATAGCTTAAAGCCGTGTCAGGTAGCCGAGTCTTTCTCCTACAACTTGAGTAGGAAAAGATTTTCGTGTGTCTGAATATTTTAGCGGGTCAACTCCGAGATCTTCACCAACAAGGTCGGTGAGTCTATCCCAAAAATACAAAGCCAAATCAAGCCAAAATCCACTATAGCCGTAGGGCGGACGGTCGCTTGAACGAGCAACCCGATCGCACCTGTGGCAAACGATTTACAGAAATTCCTGCATGATCGGCTTTCATCAGCAGATCTCACGCAGGCGATCGTCTGGTCGGAGACCCTTATATCCTCCCGACTCCCGACCCTTGTGAAGGGAGAATCAATCAACTGAGTTCGTACATACATAGAGTAGAGAGGCTAGTTGAAGTGTCTGTAGGTATCCTCGGCACAAAACTCGGCATGACCCAAGTCTTCGATGTAGAAAACGGGATAGCCATTCCCGTCACCGTCATTGAAGCCGGGCCGTGTATTGTGACCCAAATTAAAACCGAAGCCACCGATGGCTACACCGCCATCCAGGTGGGTTACGGAGAAGTCAAAAACAAAACCCGCAAACTGAACACCGCCAAGTCCCCCGGCAAAGAGGTCAACAAATACCTCAGCAACGCCGAACAGGGACACCTCGCCAAGTCGGGAGGGCGGTTAGTTCGTCATTTGCGAGAGTACCGCATCGAAGACACCAGTACCTATGAACTGGGTCAAGAACTGAAAGCCGATCTGTTTGAACCCGGTCAGCTAGTCGATGTCAGCGGCATCAGCATGGGACGAGGTTTTGCGGGTTTTCAGAAACGGCACAATTTCCGACGGGGGCCAATGGCTCACGGTTCCAAAAACCACCGTCAACCCGGTTCAATCGGCCCCGGAACCACACCCGGTCGGGTCTATCCCGGTAAAAAGATGGCCGGACGTTACGGCGGGACAAAAACAACCACCCGCAAACTCACCATTGTGCGGATCGATCCCGAACGGAACTTACTGCTGATCAAAGGAGCCGTTCCCGGAAAAGCAGGAGGTTTACTCAATATCACTCCCGCCAACTTGGTGGGCAGTAAATAGAGAGGAGAGAAACAAACATGGTTGATTGTGTTGTACGCAACTGGGATGGCGAAGAAGTTGGACAAGCCAACCTAGAACTCAAAGTCGCCAAAGAAGAAAATGCCGCTCACATCGTTCATCGCGCCCTCGTGCGCCAAATGAACAACGCCCGTCAGGGAACCGCCAGCAGCAAAACCCGCTCCGAAGTCAGAGGGGGCGGACGCAAACCCTGGAGACAAAAAGGCACGGGTCGGGCCAGAGCCGGATCGATACGTTCTCCCCTGTGGCGAGGGGGCGGTGTCATTTTTGGGCCGAAACCCCGGGACTTTTCCCAAAAAATGAACCGCAAAGAAAGACGTCTGGCGCTGCGAACCGCCTTGCAAAGCCGCATCGAAGACATGATCGTGGTCCAAGAATTCGCCGATCAACTTCCCCGTCCCAAAACTAAAGACCTAGTGGCGGCAATGACTCGCTGGGGAATCGACCCCGAGTCCAAAATCTTGTTAATCCTTCCCGAAAAACAAGAAAACGTTTACTTATCAGGGCGCAACATTGCCCGGGTGAGAATGTGTCTGGCCGATAGTATCAACGTCTATGACATTCTGCACGCCGACAACATCGTGACCACACCCGCCGCCCTTGAGAAAATCCAGGAGGTTTACGGTGACTGAATATCAAACCCGCGATCTCGCCGACGTGATTGTAAGACCAATTGTGACCGAAAAAGCAACCATCTTAATGGAGCTAAACCAATTCACATTTGACGTCGATCCTCGGGCGAGCAAACCGATCATCAAACAAGCGATCGAACTGCTGTTCCCCGTAAAAGTCCTCAGTGTCAATACTCACAACCCGCCCCGCAAACGGCGCAGAGTTGGCAAATTTATCGGATTCAAATCCGGTTATAAACGAGCCATTGTCACCCTAGAGGACGGAGAACCCCTAAGAAAAGTCCTATTCCCAGAAGTTTAAGGGAAATTCAGAATTTAGTAGGATTGTTTTTTGCAGATATTAAAATGAGGGCAAATCATGGGAATCCGTTCATACCGACCCTATACCCCCAGTACCCGACAACATTCAGTATCCGACTTTGCTGAAGTTACACGCTCAGAACCGGAACGCTCCCTGGTAACAACCAAACACCGCCATAAGGGACGCAACAACCGGGGTGTAATTACCTGTCGTCATCGGGGTGGCGGGCATAAAAAACTCTACCGCATTATCGATTTTCGCCGCGACAAACACAATATTCCGGCAAAAGTCGCTGAGATCGAATACGACCCCAACCGCAACGCCCGGATCGCCTTGGTGAATTACATCGATGGCGAAAAACGCTATATTCTCCATCCCGTCGGCTTAAAAGTCGGTACGGTGATCGTTTCCGGGCCGGACTCTCCCATCGAAGTCGGTAACGCTTTACCCCTGTCGAGAATTCCCTTAGGAACAGACGTTCATAACGTGGAATTGGTCCCCGGAAAAGGCGGACAAGTCGTCCGGGCCGCAGGTGCCAGCGCCCAACTTATGGCAAAAGAAGGGGAATACGTCACCCTGAAACTGCCCTCGGGAGAACAGCGCAAAATCCCCGCCCGCTGTTATGCCACCATCGGCACCGTCGGCAACACCGAAGCCCGTAACATCAGCATCGGAAAAGCCGGTCGCAACCGTTGGAAAGGAAAAAGACCCACCGTTCGCGGAAGTGTGATGAACCCCGTCGATCACCCGCACGGTGGAGGTGAAGGACGCGCCCCCATCGGTCGCAGCGGCCCCTGTACGCCTTGGGGTAAGCCGGCTTTGGGTATGAAAACCCGCAACCCCAAAAAGCGCAGCACTTCCTTAATTGTTCGCCGTCGCCGCAAGTCCTCCAAGCGGGGTAAGGGCGGCCGTCAGAGTTAATTCCGTTCGAGTCTGGGCTGGATTTTTCTCGGGGAAAATCCCCCCAAATTCTCAACGCTGAACCTTAAACCCAAACCGTTGTACCTATGTCTCGTTCACTAAAGAAAGGCCCCTTTGTTGCCGATCATTTACTCAAAAAAATCGCCGCCTTGGATGCCAGTGGCAAAAAAGGTAAAGAAGTGATCAAAACCTGGTCGCGGGCTTCGACCATTCTGCCCCAAATGGTGGGCCATACCATCGCCGTTCACAACGGCCGACAACACGTTCCGGTCTTTGTTACCGAACAAATGGTGGGACATAAGTTAGGTGAATTTGCTCCCACTCGCACCTATCGCAGTCATGCCGGAGGCGATAAAAAAGCTCGTCGATAAGACGGGCGGGCTGAACAGTCGGTTGCCCAATACACCCAGATCGATAGGTATTGGCGCCGGTGCGCTGTTAACGTCTCTACACTCAAGGGATCGAGGAAATCATAATGCCAGTAGACACTAGCACAGAAGTAAAAGCGATCGCTCGCTATATTCGGATGTCGCCTCACAAAGTACGACGAGTCCTAGATCAAATTCGGGGACGTTCCTATCGGGAGGCACTGATCATTCTGGAGTTTATGCCTTATCGCGCCTGTCAGCCGATTTTAAAGGTTTTACGCTCCGCCGTTGCCAATGCCGAACACAACCAGGGTTTAGATCCGGCCACCCTCGTTGTTTCCGAGGCGTTTGCCGACCAAGGGCCGAGTTTGAGACGCTATCGCCCTCGCGCTCAAGGTCGCGCTTATCAAATTCGCAAGCCAACTTGTCACATTACTGTGGCGGTTGCACCCAATGTTGAGGAATAAATTAATTCGAGTTAATTCCAGTTCAACAAATACCATCCATTGAATTTTGTACCTTTCAATCCAATGATGAATCGTTAACCCATTTCATACCTTAATTCGCTATGGGACAAAAAATTAATCCAGTCGGTTTTCGTTTAGGAATCACCCAAGAACACAAGTCTAGATGGTTTGCTGATGCCAAACATTATCCCGACCTTCTACAAGAAGATTATAAAATCCGTCAATACATTCAGAAAAACCTGAATAATGCCGGAATTTCGGATGTAAGGATTGAACGCAAAGCCGATCAAATCGACTTGGAAGTTTTAACCGCACGTCCGGGGGTGGTCGTCGGTCGCGGCGGTACGGGAATTGAATCTCTCCGCGTCGGTTTACAAAAAGAACTCGGCAACAACCGCCAAATTCGGATCAATGTTGTAGAAGTTGCTCGCGTAGATGCTGACGCCCGGTTGATCGCCGAATACATCGCCCAACAGCTAGAAAAACGGGTATCGTTCCGACGGGTGGTTCGTCAAGCCATTACCCGAGCGCAAAAAGCCGGGATCGAAGGGATTAAAGTTCAAGTCAGCGGACGACTCAACGGCGCAGAAATTGCCCGGACAGAATGGACTCGCGAAGGTCGGGTTCCCCTGCATACTTTGCGCGCCGATATTGATTATGCTTACTGCACCGCCTTGACCATTTACGGAATTCTCGGCATTAAAGTTTGGGTGTTCAAAGGGGAGATTATTCCCGGACAAGAGGAGACATCCAACGCCAATCCGGGTCAACCCCGACGCAAACAACCGCGACGTCAAAAATACGACGATCGCTCCAATGAAGGATAGAAAATCCTCACAGTTTGGGGCTTTGGGCCTCCGACTGATCGCCAACCACGAATTCACGAACCACCGATGTTAAGTCCTAAAAGAACGAAATTCCGCAAGCAACAACGGGGCCGAATGAAGGGTCAAGCTACCCGAGGAAATACCATTACTTTCGGCGAGTATGCTTTGCAAGCTCTCGAACCCTCTTGGATTACTTCCCGTCAAATCGAAGCCGCTCGTCGGGCGATGACTCGTTACATTCGTCGGGGTGGAAAGATTTGGATTCGGATTTTTCCCGATAAACCGATTACCATGCGTCCGGCTGAAACTCGGATGGGTTCCGGTAAAGGCGCTCCCGAGTATTGGGTCGCCGTCGTTAAGCCCGGACGGATCATGTTTGAATTGGCAGGGGTTTCTGAAGAAATTGCTCGGGAAGCCATGCGGTTAGCCGCCTTTAAATTGCCGATTAAGACCAAGTTTATTATTAAGCAACAAGAGGAACAACCCTCTGAGTAAAACATGGGGGAGAGGGAGATTTAGGAGGTTAAAACGTTATGTCTTTGCCCAAGATTAAAGACGCCCGAGAGTTAAGTGATGAACAACTGTCAGATCGGATTCTGGAACTGAAAAAAGAACTGGCTAATCTGCGTTTGTTGAAAGGAACAGGACGGTTAGAAAAGCCCCACCAGTTTAAACACGTTAAACACGAATTGGCTCAATTATTTACCGTTGAAACTGAGCGACGACATCAGCAAGCTGCCGAAGCTGAAACGACTTCAGCCCAGTCAGAAACAACCGGGTCTACTGCTGCTTACGAACCCGTATCAGCAGAAGCTTCATCCGCTGAAGACGCTTAAAAAATTCGCTAAACTGAATGGGGTTTAGCATTCAAAAATAAGTAATTCTTGGCGGGTTTTACGAACAATTAGGTAAACCAAACTATGGCAGTAAAAGAACGAGTTGGCTTAGTGATAAGCAACAAAATGCAAAAAACGGTGGTGGTGGCTGTAGAAAACCGTTCGCCTCACCCCAAGTATGGAAAAATTGTGGTGAAAACAAAGCACTACAAGGCTCACGATGAAGAAAATAAATGTCAAGAAGGGGATAGAGTTCGCATTCAAGAAACTCGCCCTTTGAGCAAAACTAAACGTTGGAATGTGATAGAAATTTTGACTTCAGAACCCGAATAATTTTGGGGAAAAAGAGTCAAAAATTTTAGGAGCTTTTCAACAATCAACCTCTCAACAATCCATGAAGTGCCATGATTCAAACGCAGACTATCCTGAATGTTGCTGATAATAGCGGAGCGCGAAAATTGATGTGTATCCGCATCTTGGGCGGAGGTAATCGTCGCTACGCCTATATCGGGGATGAGATTATTGCTGTCGTTAAAGATGCGATTCCTAATATGGCCGTTAAACGCTCAGATGTGGTCAGAGCCGTTGTGGTCCGAACCCGTCACAGTCTGCGCCGTGATAGTGGCATGAGCATCCGATTTGATGATAACGCCGCCGTGATCATTAATCCGGAGGGTAATCCCCGAGGAACTCGCGTGTTCGGTCCAATTGCTCGCGAATTGCGAGAAAAAAATTACATGAAAATCGTTTCTTTAGCACCGGAGGTTATCTAATGCCTGGGAAGAAACAAGCCTCAACCCAACGTCAGAAAATGCACGTGAAAACAGGGGATACCGTGCAAGTGATTGCCGGAAAAGATAAAGGCAAAATCGGAGAAGTGATTCGCGCTATTCCTAAGTTGAGTAAAGTCGTGGTCAAGGATGTGAATATTCGCACCAAACACGTCAAACCTCAACAAGAAGGAGAATCGGGTAAAATTATTACCTTTGAAGCCCCGATTCACAGTTCAAATGTGATGCTCTATTCGACCAAAGAAAAAGTCGCCAGTCGCATTTGTTATACCTTCACCGACGAAGGCCGGAAAGTGCGAATGCTGAAAAAAACCGGAGAGATAATTGATTAATTATTTCTCTGAAAATCGGGGAACACATTCCCTCTTTTCTAGGTACAAAACCCACCCTGACCAAGCCCAGGGATAGACAAGGAACAACCACTATGGCAGCCAATCAAATTAAAACCCAGTATCTCGAAAAAGTCGTTCCCAAACTGATGGAGCAATTTGGATATGAAAATATCCATCAAGTTCCCAAACTCGTGAAAATTACCGTCAACCGAGGCTTGGGAGAAGCTTCACAAAACGCCAAAGCCCTCGACTCCTCCCTCAACGAAATCGCGACCATCGCCGGACAAAAACCCGTTGTGACTCGGGCCAAAAAAGCGATCGCCGGATTTAAAATTCGTGAAGGAATGCCCGTTGGGGTGATGGTAACACTGCGCTCCGACCGGATGTATGCCTTCTTAGAGCGCCTCATTCACCTGGCATTGCCCCGAATTCGTGACTTTCGCGGGATTAATCCTAAAAGCTTCGATGGGCGAGGAAATTACAGTTTGGGCGTTCGAGAACAACTGATTTTTCCCGAAATTGAATACGACAGTATCGATCAAATTCGGGGTTTAGATATTTCAATTATTACCACCGCTAAGTCCGACGAAGAGGGACGTGCCTTGCTCAAAGAGATGGGAATGCCCTTCCGGGAAAATTAAGGCTATCAGATAACGAGATAACTATGCCAACAAACGATACTATTTCAGATATGTTGACGCGCATTCGGAACTCTTGTTTGGCGCGACATCAAACCACACAAATTCCGGCGACCAAAATGACGCGCAGCATTGCCCAAGTGCTGAAAAATGAAGGCTTCATTGGCGAGTTTGAAGAAACGGGAGAAGGAATCAAAAAATCTCTGGTTCTTTCTTTGAAATACAATCCGAAAACTCGCACCCCGATTATCAAAAAACTGAAGCGCGTCAGCCGCCCCGGTTTGCGAGTCTATAGCAATCGCAAAGAACTCCCGAGAGTTTTAGGCGGGATTGGGATTGCGATTATCTCTACCTCTCGGGGAGTAATGACAGACCGAGAAGCCCGCAGTCAGGGTATTGGTGGAGAAGTGCTTTGTTACATTTGGTAAGTCGAGGCGAAAGTTGCCTCAACAATTGATGCGTCTCGAACCAACAGTCGGCACAAATTAACCCGATTTTGACTGAACTCAATTTGTGATTCACCAAGCAAGATTTCTTTAAAATCCTTGCGGTTTGACTCCCGAAAATTGACAACTTACAACAGCACATACCATTATGTCTAGAATTGGTAAACGCCCAATTCCCATCCCGGCTAAAGTGACCTTAACCATCGACGGACAACAAATCACCGTCAAAGGCCCCAAAGGAGAACTCTCTCGCGTGTTACCCGCTCAGGTGCTCCTCGAACAAGAGGGTGAAAGCTTGCTCGTTAAACGGCGCGATGAGTCCCGTTTAGCCCGTCAACGACACGGATTATCTCGCACCCTGGTTGCCAATATGGTCGATGGTGTCTCCAAAGGATTTGAAAGACGCCTAGAAATTCAAGGGGTGGGTTATCGGGCGCAAGTTCAAGGAAGAAATTTGGTTCTCAATGTTGGCTACAGCAAACCCGTTGAGATGAATCCCCCCGAAGGCATCACCGTCGCCGTCGAAAATAATACCAACGTGATTGTCACCGGCATCGATAAAGAAATTGTCGGCAACGTCGCCGCTCAAATTCGAGCCGTTCGTCCGCCCGAACCCTACAAAGGCAAAGGCATCCGCTACGCCGGAGAACAGGTCAGACGCAAAGCAGGTAAAGCAGGTAAAGCCAAGAAATAAACTATGAAACTGACACGCAAGGAATCACGCTACCGTCGCCATCGCCGGGTGCGAAGCAAAGTGTTCGGCACTTCCGAACGACCCCGTTTGGCCGTGTTTCGCTCCCACAAACACATCTATGCTCAGGTGATTGATGATACCCAACATCATACCTTGGCGGCTGCCTCAACCCTAGATCCCGATCTCAAGACTAAGCTAGAGACAGGGGGAACCTGTGACGCCTCCGTACAGGTGGGACAGCTTCTAGCAGAACGTTTACTATCCAAAGGCATCTCTAAAGTCGTTTTTGACCGGGGGGGCTATTTGTATCACGGTCGAGTCAAAGCGCTCGCTGACGCCGCCCGAGAAGCGGGTTTAGATTTCTAAACTTCAGCACAGACCGGTAAATTGGTCATTTAATTGCTCAAAGGATAAACAATTATGGCAGAACAGCAACAGCAGCGGCGCGGCAAAAAAGGAAATCGCGCCAAAGAAAAAGAAACCGAATGGCAAGAACGGGTGGTGCAAATTCGTCGGGTGACTAAAGTGGTCAAGGGCGGTAAGAAACTGAGTTTTCGAGCCATCGTGATTGTCGGTAACGAACGCGGTCAAGTCGGCGTCGGCGTCGGTAAAGCAGCCGATGTGATTGGAGCGGTGAAAAAAGGGGTCGTAGATGGCCGTAAAAATGTGATTGAAGTCCCTTTGACCAAATCTTATTCGATTCCCCATCTGGTCCAAGGAGAAGGCGGCGGAGCCAAAGTGTTAATCCGACCCGCAGCGCCCGGTACGGGTGTAATTGCCGGGGGAGCAGTCCGAACCGTTCTCGAATTGGCAGGCGTTCGCAATATCCTGGCCAAACAACTCGGTTCAGGTAATCCCCTCAACAATGCCCGGGCTGCCGTTGATGCCCTCACCACCTTACGAACCCTCTCAGAAGTCGCCCGAGAACGGGGAATTTCTGTTGAGCAGCTTTATGAGGTCGGTTAACGGGTTGAAACCGTTGAGGATGAATATTCTCACCATCGATAACTGATTACTGTTTACTCAGCAACAATTATGAGATTAGAAGACGCCGTACCAAAATCCGGCTCCCGCCACCGCCGCCGTCGCCTCGGCCGAGGAATTTCCGCAGGCCAGGGGGCAAGCTGTGGCAAAGGGATGCGCGGTCAAAAGTCACGCTCAGGCGGGAGTACCCGACCGGGCTTTGAAGGAGGTCAAAATCCTCTTTACAGACGTTTGCCCAAATTAAAGGGCTTTCCTCAGGTCAATCGGAAACAGTACACTACCATTAATGTAGGAAGGTTGGCATCTCTGAGTGCGGATACAGAAGTTACCCTTGATTCTCTGCGAGAAGCGGGAATTTTAACGGCCAACAACGGACCGTTAAAGGTTTTGGGAGATGGGGAACTGAACGTAGCGCTAAGAGTCCGAGCCGCAGCTTTTACCCAAACGGCACGCTCAAAAATTGAAGCGGCCGGGGGAAGTTGTGAAACGATTGATGCCAACAACCGCCAAACAAGTGAAGACACTCAGTCCACTTCAACCGAGGAAGAGTGAGTTGTCTTGGTTCAACTGGGTTTGAAAGAGGTAGTCCTTAATGGTTGTTAGTCGAGATAAAGCACCAACTGCACAAGAGACCTTTTTGCAGATGGCTCAAGCCGCCGGGTTGCGGGGTCGTATCCTCATTACCATTGGCTTGCTGATTTTAGTTCGTTTGGGGGTGTTCTTACCCATTCCAGGAATCGATCGCGCTTCCTTCACTGCTGCGATTCAAAATAGCGATGTGATCGGCTTTTTGGATTTGTTTGTGGGTGGGGGCCTTTCCGCTCTGGGAATTTTTGCCTTGGGCATTTTACCCTTTATTAATGCTTCGATCATCATGCAGTTGATGACCGCAGCATTGCCGACTTTAGAAGATTTGCAGAAAAATGAAGGGGAAGCCGGACGGCGGAAGATTTCTCAGATTACCCGCTATGTTGCCTTGGGCTGGGCGGTTCTGCAAAGTATTGGTCTGGCCCTGTGGGTGAGTCCTTTTGCGGAAAGTCCGGGGTTTTTGTTTATGGCGGAGGTCGTCTTGGCGTTATCGGCCGGGGCGATGTTTGTCATGTGGGTCTCGGAACTGATTACGGAGCGGGGGATCGGTAACGGGGCTTCGTTGCTGATTTTTGTCAATATTGTCGCGGTTCTGCCCCGGTCTTTGGGAAATACGATTGAGTTGGCTCAAAGTGGCGATCGCGCGATTGTCGGCCGGGTGATTATTCTGTTATTGATTTTCTTGGCGATGATCGTCGGGATTGTTTTTGTACAGGAAGGAACTCGCCGGATTCCCATTGTTTCGGCTCGCCGTCAGGTCGGTCGCAAACTTTATCGGGAAAAAACCAGTTATCTGCCCTTGCGACTCAATCAGGGGGGGGTAATGCCGATTATTTTTGCTTCTGCGGTTCTGATTTTACCTGCATCCCTATCGCAATTTACCAATAATCCGATTTTAGTTCAAATTGCCACCGCACTCAGTCCGAGCGGGCCGACCCCTTGGCTGTATGCGGCGTTCTATTTGGTGCTGATTTTGTTCTTTAGCTATTTCTATGCGTCGCTGATTTTGCAACCGGTAGATATGGCGCAGAACCTCAAGAAAATGGGGGCGTCGATTCCCGGAATTCGTCCCGGTCGGGCCACGAGTGAGTATATTGAACGGGTTCTGAATCGATTGACCTTTTTGGGGGCGATCTTTTTGGGGTTTGTGGCGATTATTCCCACTGTCGTTGAAACCGCGACTCGGGTTCCCACTTTTCGCGGATTTGGGGCGACCTCTCTGTTGATTTTAGTGGGTGTGGCGATTGACACGGCGAAGCAGGTGCAAACCTATGTAATTTCTCAACGCTATGAAGGAATGGTGAAGCGATAGTGGTTCAAGTTATTTTTTTAGGCCCTCCAGGTTCGGGTAAAGGAACGCAGGCGGCGCGGTTGTCGGAGTTGTTGGCAGTTCCTCACATCTCAACTGGTGACATTTTGAGAACTCACGTCGCCCAACAAACGGATTTAGGTCAAAAAGCGAAAGCTTTCATGGATAGCGGCGATCTGGTTCCGGATCAGTTGATTCTGGATATGGTTCAAGATCGTCTCCATCAGCCTGACGCTCAAAAGGGTTGGATTCTTGATGGGTTTCCTCGGAATGTGGCTCAAGCTAGTTTTGTTGAAGAGGTTGTCCTCCAACAAAAGGCTGAAAACGGTTCGGGTAATTCTGATGATCCGGTTAGTATTATTAACTTGGAAGTTCCCGATGAGGTGTTAATTGAGCGTTTGCTGGCTCGCGGTCGGGCTGATGATTGTGAAGAAACGATTCGTCATCGTTTGCAAGTTTATCGCGAGCAAACTGCACCGTTGATTGAGTATTATCGCACGCGCAATCAGTTGAGTGTTGTTAATGGAAATCTTTCCGTTGATCAGGTGACAGCCGAGTTGAAAAAGGCTGTTGCTTCTTAGGGGTTTTCTGTTTTGGGACCTCAGACAGTGGAAATCGATTGAGTTCAATTCTCATCCCACTTCCAGACCAGGCGAATCGTTCTTCAGACTAGACTCTAACCCCCGTTGGCGGTCTCCCCTTGACATGAGTTCCTCCGTTTATTTGAAGATTTTGATAAAATATGTTAAGAATTGCATCTTGACTGCCCATGTCGGAGGGGTTAGAGCTAGTCTGCCAAGAACGGCAAGGAGGGGTTCAAGACGCACTTCGGTTGAATTGAGGAAACAACAGCTTGTCTAAACAAGATTTGATTGAAATGGAAGGCACGGTAACAGAGTCTCTTCCAAATGCGATGTTTCGTGTGGATCTTGATAATGGGTTTAATGTTTTAGCTCATATTTCCGGCAAGATCCGCCGGAACTACATCAAGATTTTACCAGGAGACCGAGTGAAGGTGGAATTAACGCCTTACGACTTAACTAAAGGTAGAATTACGTATCGCCTGAAGAAAAAGTAGATTGAGGTTGAACCCCTGCCTTTTCGATTGTCAAGAGGTAGAAATGCTGGCTCAACTTTCCCAATCAATGATATAATAATAAATTTGTTGTAGTATTGCCAGAAGCGGCATGAAAGTTAGAGCATCAGTCCGAAAAATTTGTGAAAAGTGTCGCGTCATTCGTCGTCGTGGCCGAGTGATGGTCATTTGTTCCAATCCCAAGCATAAACAGCGACAAGGATAGGTGAACAGACGACTCCCTTGAACTCCAAATCGGCTCTAGCACAGAAGCAAATCTAGAGCGAAGTCCGACAAACTCAAATGTTTTGACTTGACTCCCCAAAAAGCGGTTGAGGTTCTGTGATCTCAACTGCAAGAGCCACGACCACCGAAGCGACCGAGACGAACCTCAACTCAATTATGAGTCTATGGAGTGGGTGGAAGCCTTTCGGGACGCTCACGCTTGACACTTGGGGCGTGCGCCGGGAGTAACAACAGGAGAACCAACGCAGTGATTGAACTGCATCTGCTTTGAAGAATAACTTCACGTAACGTATTTCACAGGAGAAATCAGTGTGGCACGTATAGCCGGAGTAGACCTTCCACGAGATAAACGTGTTGAAATTGGTCTAACTTACATTTACGGAATTGGACTGTCACGGTCCAAAGAAATTTTGGAAGAAACCGGGGTTAATCCCGATACCCGAGTCAAAGATCTCACCGATGCGGAAGTCGCCGCCTTAAGAGCTCTAGTTCAGAGTAAATATCAAGTCGAAGGGGATCTCAGACGCTGGGAAGCAATGAACATCAAGCGTCTGATGGATATTGGCACCTATCGGGGTCGCCGTCACCGTATGGGCCTGCCTGTACGCGGCCAGCGCACCCGCACCAATGCCAGAACACGTCGGGGCGTCCGGCGCACGGTCGCAGGTAAGAAAAAAGCTAGTTCGAAGAAATAGGGTTAAAACTTGCTGGCAACCCAATCCTCTGCTGACAAGCTCTAGGTGGGTGATAGAGACAAATGAGATCGCGTTAGAAATGTAACTATGGCAAAACCATCCAAAAAATCAGGAACCAAAAAACAAAAGCGGAATGTACCCAACGGGGTCGCTTACATTCAATCAACCTTCAACAATACCATCGTCACGATTACCGATCCCAACGGCGAAGTGATTTCTTGGGCCTCCGCCGGCTCGACCGGGTTTAAAGGCGCGAAAAAAGGGACTCCCTTTGCCGCACAAACGGCCGCCGAAAATGCCGGACGGCGGGCCAACGATCAGGGAATGCGACAAATTGAAGTGATGGTTAGCGGGCCGGGTGCCGGTCGAGAAACCGCTATTCGCGCATTGCAGGGGGCGGGATTGGAAATTACCCTGATTCGAGATATTACACCCATTCCTCACAACGGTTGCCGTCCTCCGAAGCGGCGTCGCGTCTAGGAACGGAACTCACAGTGCGGGGATGGAAATGGAAAATGAAAAATAGCCGGACTGACATTTTTCATTTTTCGCTTTTAATCAAATACACTTCGGGGTTCAAAGGAGAAGGGAGGTCAATCGGTGGCGCAATTTAAGATTGAGTGTATTGAGTCAAACACTGATACAGACCGGAGTCAATACGGTAAATTTGTCCTGGAACCGCTCGATCGCGGCCAGGGAACAACAGTTGGCAACGCACTCAGACGGGTACTCTTGTCAAACCTAGAAGGAACGGCGGTCACGGCCGTTCGGATTGCTGGAGTTAACCATGAGTTTGCCACAATCTCAGGGGTAAGAGAAGATGTATTAGAAATTCTGCTCAACTTGAAAGAAATTGTTCTCAATAGCTATTCTAACCAAAGACAAATCGGTCGTTTATTGGTTCAAGGGCCGGCAACGGTAACAGCAGGTCACTTTGACCTGCCCTCAGAGGTCGAAGTCGTAGATAAAAACCAATATATCGCGACCTTATCTCCAGGAGCAACCTTGGAGATGGAATTTCAAATCGAAAAAGGGACGGGCTATCGGGCCGTAGAACAACGGAATCGCGATGAAACAACCCCTGTGGATTTTTTACAAATCGATGCGGTGTTCATGCCGGTTCGCAAAGTCAATTACACGGTAGAAGATGCGCGGGTGGGGGGTTCGCTGGAAAAAGATCGGTTAATTATGGAGATCTCGACCAATGGCAGTCTGAGTCCCCAAGATGCCCTGAGCCAAGCGGCAAACATCTTAGTAGACTTGTTTGTTCCGCTCAAGGATATCACACTCGATATTCACAAACCGGATCAGAGCGATGATATCGATCCGACCAGTCAGATCCCCATCGAAGAACTTCAGCTATCGGTGCGAGCCTATAACTGTCTCAAACGCGCTCAAATCAACTCGGTGGCAGACTTACGGGATTATACCCAAGAAGACCTCTTAGAAATCAAAAACTTTGGTCAAAAGTCCGCCGAAGAGGTGATCGAAGCCTTACAAAAACGCCTGGGGATTACCTTACCTCAGGAAAGAGCCAGCAAACCCTAGTCGGGGGATGGAAAAAAGGCAATCGCAGGGGAAAGCAAGCGGCTCGCTCCCCTGCTTGGCTTGAGAAAAACAAACAGCCAAGCCAAAAATACCTCTCAATTTTTTTGAGTGATCACATTGAAGTCGTTAATCGGAAATTGTTATGCGTCATCGTTGTCGTATTCCCAAACTGGGTAAACCCGCAGACCAGCGCAAAGCCTTATTGCGAAGTCTGGCAACCGAATTAATTCGTCACGGTCGAATTACCACCACCAAAACTCGGGCCAAAGCCGTACAATCGGAAGCCGAAAAAATGATTACCCTGGCCAAAGATGGCTCCCTGTCCGCCAGACGAGCCGCGATGGGTTATCTCTACGATAAACAGCTTGTACACGCCCTGTTTGAAGCCGCAGCAGAGCGTTACGGCTCCCGCAAAGGCGGATATACTCGGGTCGTCCGCACCGTGCGCCGTCGGGGAGATAATGCAGAAATGGCGATCATCGAATTAGTTTAACCTCGAAATCGACCGAACTTCATGGCGCGAGACGGACACAACACAAACCCAAGGCATGAACGGGACAACACCAGAAGCGCTCACCGAAAGCCAACACCCGGACTCAACTGACCGCAAACGAATTGCTCTGGTCATTCAATACCAGGGAACTCATTTTAACGGTTGGCAGCGGCAACCCAACGGACGAACGGTGCAAGAAGAAATCGAAACCGCATTGGCCAGTGTGGTCAACCATCCCGTCACCTTACACGGGGCCGGTCGTACCGATGCCGGAGTTCATGCGGCCGCTCAAGTGGCCCATTTTGAAACCGACGGGCCAATTCCCGGCTATCGCTGGGCGACCATTCTCAATCACCGCCTGCCGAGCGACATTTTAATTCGCGCCTCGGCCGAAGTCCACAACAGTTGGCACGCTCGCTTTTCTGCGGTGTGGAGACGCTATCGTTACCTGTTGTATACCGAGTCACGACCGAACTTGTTTGTCCGCCCCTGGAGTTGGCACTATTATCATGCCCCTTTGGACGAAAACCTGATGCAAGCCGCCCTAGACCCCTTGCTCGGACGTCACCATCTCAGCGCCTTTCAACGGGCCGGCACCCGCCGCCCTCACGCCTGGGTAGACGTGCAAGAAGTCTCCTGTCAGCGAAAAGGCCCCTTTATTGAGATAGAAGTCCAAGCCAGCGGCTTTTTATACGGGATGATGCGCTTGCTCGTGGGGTTATTAGTCGAAGTCGGTGCAAAAACGCGATCGCTGGAAAACTTCACCCAAATTTGGGTAGACGAACGCCGAGAACTCGTTAAATACTCAGCCCCCGCGATGGGTCTTTGTTTGCTGCGAGTCGGCTATCGGGACTTTCCCTTCGATCGCGAGGTTTGGTTTAATACCTATCCCGAGTATGTCTTTAACCCAACCCCAACCGATGAAACTGCGACTCATTATTCTTAACCCCCGATCGCCTTACCCATATTCCTGAATTTCCAGCCCCAATTCCTGGATATCTCAAAGCTAAAGGATAGCGAAAAATGACAACAAAAACCTACCTTCCCACCCCCGATACTCTCGAGCAAAAATGGTATGTCGTCGATGCGGCCGATCAGCGGCTCGGTCGGCTTGCCACGGAAATTGCTAACATTATTCGCGGCAAAAAAAAGCCCACTTATACCCCCCATTTAGATACCGGGGATTTTGTGATTGTGGTTAATGCCGAAAAAGTGCAAGTCACCGGCAAAAAATCCTCCCAAAAACTGTATCGCAACCACTCCGGTAGACCGGGAGGAATGAAAACCGAAAACTTTGCTCATTTGCAAAATCGGATTCCCGAACGAATTATCGAACAAGCGGTTAAGGGAATGTTGCCGAAAAATGCTCTGGGGCGACAACTGTTTAAAAAACTGAAAGTTTATGCAGGTCCCGATCATCCCCATCAGGCTCAACAACCCGAAATCCTTACTGTTAACACCATTCCTACAGGAGATAAATAATGCAAGCAACTGATACCGATCGCGCCGTCTATTGGGGAACCGGTCGCCGTAAATCCTCGATCGCCCGAGTTCGTCTGGTTCCCGGTACCGGACAACTGTTAATTAACGGTCGAGATGGCGAATCCTACTTACAATTTAACGCCAGTTATGTTTCCTCGGCTAAAGCCCCTCTGGAAACTCTCGGCTTAGAAAATGATTATGATATTCTGGTCAATGTCCAAGGCGGAGGATTAACCGGTCAAGCCGAGTCTATCCGTCTGGGCGTGGCTCGGGCGTTGTGCGAACTGAGTCCCGACAACCGCCAACCGTTGAAAATTGAGGGCTATTTAACTCGCGATCCCCGTGCGAAAGAACGGAAAAAGTATGGGTTACGCAAAGCCCGTAAAGCGCCTCAATACTCGAAACGATAAACCCACACCCCCAACGACGGGTGATAGACGACCTCCGATGGAGAAACAGGGACTTCTAAGAAGTCTCTGTCTGCTGTGGGATTGGAGGGTAAATTGTCGTTACAATAGAGATCAAAGCAATCTTTTTTTCTTTCATCAAAACAATGCCTAAATCTGATATTCATCCCGAATGGTATCCAGAAGCTGAAGTTTATTGCAACGGCGAATTAGTAATGACCGTTGGTTCGACTCAGCCGAAAATTTACGTTGATGTGTGGTCGGGAAATCACCCCTACTACACCGGAACTCAAAAGATTATTGATACAGAAGGGCGGGTAGAGCGCTTCTTGCGGAAGTATGGCATGGTGAGCGAAACTCCCGTCGAAACGAAAAACGATCAGCAAGAAAAATAGCTCAGTTGTCGTTTGTCTGTCGTCTGTTGTCTGTAGCGTTCTCTACTGACAACTGACTCTCAACATTCTATCGGGTTGATCCATCGGGGTAAAACTTGAAACACCATCAATTTAGAGGGTCAGCGGGGTCAAAATCGACTTGAATACCGAGATTTTTACTCCCTGACTCCCCCGCCTCCGTCAACCGCAATTTATCGACTATTCTGACAACTGACAACTGACAAAGGACAACGAGACAATGGCTGAGACTTATTTAATCGAAAAATTAAAGTCTTTCGAGCAGACTTTTCGGGAGCTAACTCTGCGACTTGCCGATCCCGATGTGTCTAACAACCCGACGGAACTACAGCGCATCGCTAAAGAACGGTCTTCTATTGAGGAAGTGGTGAATACTTATGAACTCTGGAAAACCGCTCAAGAAGAACTAACCGGGGCGCGACAGATCCTCAAGGAAGCCGGAGAAGATCCGGAAATGAAAGAGATGGCGGCTTTGGAAGTTGACGAACTTCAAAACCAACTCGAACAGCTTGAAAGCCGCTTGAAAGTGCTTTTGTTACCTCGCGATCCTAATGATGATAAGAATATCATGTTGGAGATCCGAGCCGGAACCGGAGGCGATGAAGCCAGTATCTGGGCCGGTGACTTGGTAAGGATGTATTCCCGCTACGCCGAAGGCCAAAACTGGCAGGTGAAAATGGTCAGCGAGTCGCCGGCGGATATGGGCGGTTTTAAAGAAGCGATTTTGGAAATTAAAGGCGATCAGGTTTATAGCAAGCTGAAATTTGAAGCCGGAGTTCATCGGGTGCAACGGGTTCCCCTGACGGAAGCGGGGGGTCGAGTTCATACTTCAACCGCAACGGTGGCGGTGATGCCGGAAGTTGATGAGGTTGATGTGGACATTGATCCCAAAGATATTGAAATGAGTACGGCTCGTTCAGGGGGTGCAGGGGGTCAGAACGTCAACAAGGTGGAAACGGCGGTCGATCTGTTTCACAAACCGACGGGTATTCGCATTTTCTGTACCGAAGAACGGAGTCAGTTACAAAACCGGGAACGGGCGATGCAGATTTTGCGGGCCAAACTCTACGAGATGAAACTGCGCGAACAACAAGAAGCGGTGACTTCTATGCGGCGATCTCAGGTGGGGACCGGCGCCCGTTCGGAGAAAATTCGCACTTACAATTATAAAGATAACCGCGTTACCGATCATCGCCTGGGTCAAAACTTCTCTCTCGCACCGGTTTTGGAGGGGGGTTTGGATGATGTGGTTGATGCTTGCGTGTTTACCGATCAGCAAGAACGACTGCTCGAATTGGCGAATTCTTCCACTGCGGCTTCGGTGTAGTTGAGTCGAACAGCGCTCTAGAACCGGAAAATCAAGCTGTATAAGGATAATTTTAATACTTTTCACGGAGGGTGTCCATCGGGTCGCCCTCTTAATCATTTTTGAAGGCGATATAGTGCTACGCGCAAGTCGTGAGGTCACCAAGTCGTGAGGTAGACTATAAGAGGCTTTGCTGCCTTTACTAATGTCAAACACCGTGTCGGTGTAGTGCTATATAGTGCTTCGGGAGTCGTATATTTATATCAAGTCCGGTTGAATACCGATCATAAAAGTGTGGGGAGATCAAGAGATTTTGACTTACAGATGACTTTGACTTCGTGTAGGGTTTCAATCCAAACCCTGGCACCACAACGGAGAGGTTTATCGGGACTATAGACAACACGACATCCTCCCGGTATTTCGACAATATGCCCATAAGTATTGGTGTTGCGCGTTTTGACGGTAATCACGGGAAGTTGTTCCTGGTGTTTTTGATTTTGCCGAATTCTTTGAGAATTAACGTGAACAATCGTTTTTGCAGGCTTTTTGAGATTACGCCAACGCGGAGCCGGGCCTCTTGTACCTCGCTTAATAGTGGGTTCGCCTTCAACCAGGGGAATGAGCCACATCTTCCCGGTCTTATAGGCACCTTCGACTCGGCCTGCGCTTAGGAGAACTCGCAGTCGAGCGGTAGAGATTTTTAAAATACGGGCTGCTTCTGTAGTACCGACAATCATTGGACTAATAGGGAATCGCAATAGTTTTCAAAGCTCTATAATCAAATTATAAATGATCTGCGGATCAATAATCAATGATCTGGCTATTGGGTATTCGGAGTAGCGCGGTTCACCTATTCCCTAGCGCTTCGCGCTATAAGTTAATTTTCGTTGACTTTTAAATCATTTTTTGGAAAAAATCCGCTACAATAGAGTCAGTTCTCAAAAAGCATAGCTCGGAAAAATTAGTAACAATAGTAGGGCGGTGACAGTGATGAATGAACAAGACTGTTTGACCGTTTATGATGAATTGGTCGAAATTTTAAATCAACTTCAATTGGGTTGGGTAAGCGAACAAGTTCTTGAGGTTATTAGTGCGGGTAAAACCGTTGAAGAAATGGTATCGGGGCGGAAATCTCCCGATTTAAAATTAACGTATCATACCCCACAAGAACAACTTCTGCTATTAATTCATGCTCTGGAAAAAGCCATCGTTCAGGCGGTTGATATTGAGTTGGAAATTGCTAAAAATTTCGGGGAAGAAGCGACGACTTCCGATCTGCAACCGGAGATTCAGTTTACCTCTTCATTTGATCGAAACAGTCCCCATCTTAAATTTCCCGTTGAACTGGCAACCCATCGCAAAAAAGAAGCTGAAAAGTTGTTAAAACTGCTGCAAAAATTAGAGAAAGAGGTAGAAAAAGATGTCGGTTAATACTCGCCTAATTCAAGACATTAGCCAACAGTTAAAACAGACGCTTCATCCGGAGATTCAATCGGAAAGCGAACTTTCTGAGTTGTACAACTTTTATGTTTTTTCTATTATTATAAAAGCGGCTCGGAATGAAGGAGCGTTAGTTTATTATAAAGATGTTCTCAAACGCAACCCAGAACAGTTAGTCTTTCGCAAACGAGCCGGACAAATTTATGACCGTTCAAAACCCTACACTCATGCGGTGATAGAATTTCCAGATAAACCACCTTTAGAAATTCACATGGGGGTAAAAATTCATGGTCGCTTGAAAGTTTTGTATGATTGCGATATTTGTGTATTGTATAAAATGGAGGCTGATAGCTGTCGGGCGAACCAACGACAACCCCGGGCTTCTCGGATTTTAATGGCGGTTGATTGTCAATATTATACCTCCGAACTGAAGTTAGAACTGGCTCAGGCTTTTATTGCTTTTTCGTCGGAGTTGAGAGTCGCCGGAAACTGTTATTTTGTTTCTAATAGTTCATCGGATTATGTGGGTAAATTGTTGGCGAGTCGCAAGCGAAAATGGGAATATGATATCTTTCCCAAAGCGACGAATAATGTCAATCGGTTGATGTACGAATTTCAAACAACGTTTAAGGATTTTAAAGCCAAAAATTAGGCTAAAAATTAGGCTAAAAATTAGGGGCGAAGGGAGTGGTTTGGGGTTGAACTTGTATGCTTGAAGTGGATGTTTTAAAAATAATCTTTCCGGCTTCTTCCTCCCGCCTTTTTTAACGCCAATAAGGTCTTCCTTTCCAAAAAACCCCGATTAAAATTCCCATAAATGCCAAACGAGATAAATCAACTAAAAAGTCAGGGAGGCGAAGTAAAGACTTAATCAACAGTCCCAACAGTAAGCAACCGACCAACAGCCAGAGCGTCGATGAATTGAGGATGTATCGCTGCTGCCAGACTTCTAACCAGTATACCGCTAATGCTCCCATACCGATCGCGATCGCCACTTGGGTGAGTACACCCAAAGGAGGAGAAAACAGCATTTGAAAGACGTTACTCACAACCGGGGATGCAGGCGCTCCCCAAAAGAGTAAAATTTCTAAAGCTGCAATCAATAAGTTAGTCAGAGCCGCACTTTGCAGTAGCGATCGCTACTGCAAGGTTTTTTAGGCGTTGCATCCAATTATTCATAGGAAATGATACTACAATTTTTAAAGATAGACTTAGGTTTGTTTAGGTAGGATGTCAATTCGTCCGAACTTTCCCAAAGTCGAAAGCTGGTTAGAATTGAGAGGAGACGACCGTGGAAGCAGACAATATCAACAAGATCAATTGTGCAGAAGCCTGCGTTAATGGCTGCGTTTTAGGGGATAAATGTCCAAATCGCGACTATGCCAAAAGCACAGAAAGCTTCATTAACAGTACGTCCTTAGATCAGATGCTCGATATGGCTGAAGAAGCCGTTCGCAAAAAACGCATGGAACCCCCCCAGTGGGTAATTCCCGATTTTCCCGAATCCTAGAACTCTTCTATGACTTCGAGATCGCGATTGTGAATTTACATCTAGTTTAACCGCATTGTCAGCTTTAAGGGAAGGGGAATGGAGAAGTCGTCAATCTATTTCCCCTTCTTTTTTTGCCAAGATTTGAGATCGGATTTTTCTACTCGGCTAACACATAAAAAATTTGAGACTCGGCTAAATTCGATGGAATTTGAAAATTTTCGGTTGTATTCGCCATATCAACTCGTCGCCAGAAATTCCCTCGCTGATCTTGGCGAACTTCTCCATGATTCCACTCGTTAAAGGCTTCTTCTTTAAAGCAACCGTTGAGACTCAACCATTGACGATTAACCATCCAGGGTCCGGCTGAATAGGATTCTAAAGGACGCATCAATTGCTGAGGAGATTGATAGGAATCCCAGATTTTCTCGGGCGTTTCTTCTTCTTTTTTAACGCGATCGCAAAGTTTATAATAAAGTGAATAAAGACGATTGAGTTCGGCTTGAGTTTGTCGTTGAGCTTCTATAAGAGTATTAAATAGTTGATTAAACTGTTGAGATTGTTGTCTTTGACTGTCGGCGATTTGGTTTTGAATCAACTCTAGGTCTGGAGATGTTTCTTTATGTAATTGCTCCTCCTGGGTCGAGTCATACTGTTCGAGTGCGAGTTGCAACAATTCGACTATCGTTTCTGAAAGTTGAGGTCGTTTTGTCCGGGGATGAAGTTTGGCTCCCTTACCGATCGCGATCGCTGCTAGTTGCTGATAGAGTTCTTCAGGAACTCGAATCTGATATCGTACCAAATCACCTTGATTTTGTGACATCTAACTCTGTTGTTTCTCAACCGATTTGCTCTTTGATTTTATCGAAAATTTGGGAATTTGAGTTAAGATTGAAAAAATTGGAAATCTCCGTTCCTTTGATTTCCGGCTTACATCCCCACCGAATACGCTTCGGGGGAAGTAAGCCTGCTAAGTTATGGAGATTTTCGTCTTCCCCAAGGTTTGATCACAGAAATAGCAATTATCGCGAATAGGCAATTGACGTACTCCAAGACTAGTCGTCAGTCAATTTCCCTTTTGTCCAACTTATTATGGCCAAAGATAACTTTGTTAAACATTGTATCAAGATTGACATCTGTGCTTTGATTATGCTTAGATATCTTTAGTGAGTTGGCATTGAGCTAAACGCTCTTCCACTAGCCAATTTAACAAACCAGTCATTTCAAGGAACCGTGTGTGGGATCATCTAGCCAACAGACGATTGTGCATCACTCAAACTAATTCCTTTTTTTCAAGACACTGTTATGATAGTCTTCTTTTAAAGATTAGACTTAAATTAGCCTGCTTTTTATTCGCTTACATTGAAAGTAAAAACGCAGCTATCAATAGATGTAAAAGAACGACTCTATGCTGATTAGTATTTGGAATAAATACGTTTAAATGCTAGAGAAATTAAGTACCATCTCCCAAGGAGATAGTAGTATTTGTGTGGCTGTTTTGGATGGTCCTGTTGACCAAAATCATCCTTGCTTCCAAGGCGCAGATCTAACCTATCTTCCCACCTTGGTTCAAGAGGCTCCTAGAATTGATGGCAATATGTCCATGCACGGAACCCACGTTGCCAGCATTATCTTTGGGCAACCGGGCAGCCCAGTGCAGGGAATCGCTCCCCATTGCAAGGGGATAATCGTGCCGATCTTTGCCGATGACCGCCGCAAGACTTCCCAATTAGATTTGGCTCGGGGAATCGAGCAAGCGGTCAATGCTGGAGCCCACGTGATCAACCTCAGTGGAGGTCAACTGACCGACTTTGGCGAAGCCGATGGCTGGCTAGAGAATGCCGTTCGTCTGTGCAGACAAAATAACGTCTTGCTGGTCGCTGCGGCTGGAAACAATGGTTGCGATTGCTTACACGTACCCGCAGCCTTGCCCTCGGTGCTAGCGGTCGGGGCGATGGATGGGAATGGCAAACCCCTCGACTTTAGCAACTGGGGCGAAACCTACAAAAACCAAGGAATCCTGGCCCCTGGCAAAGACATCCTGGGGGCGAAACCGGGTGGTGGCACCCACCGCCTGAGTGGGACAAGTTTAGCCACGCCAATTGTCTCCGGTGTAGCAGCCGTGTTACTCAGTCTTCAACGGGAGCAAGGAGAAACCCCCGACCCCCAAAAAGTTCGTCAAATCTTGTTGCAGAGTGCCTTACCCTGTGACCCTGACTTGCCAGAAGAAACCCGGCGGTGTCTGGCAGGCAAACTGAACGTCTCTGGAGCCATAACGTTAGTAAAAGGAGGAAAAATGGCTGAGGAATTCACATCAGTCGAGGTATCAGAAGTACAAGCCGCAGGCTGCGGTTGTGGTGGCGGTCTAACCAACGCAGGTGAAGCCACTGCCGCCCAGCAAGAGCAACCCGCTCAAGGCTCGGTTGCAGCAGCCAGTCCAGCAGTTGGGGCAGTTCCGAGCAACAGTCCTAACTTGCAAGACTTGATTCAATCATTGCCCACCCCTGTAACTCAACAACCCATGATGCCCAACTTTACTGCTAATTCCGTCACTGCCAGCCAAGCCCCCAGCGAACTTGCCGACATGGGTCAGCTTGTCTATGCTTTAGGAACCCTCGGCTACGACTTCGGAACAGAAGCACGCCGGGACTCATTTAAACAACTCATGCCTCCCTTTGATTTAGGTGGAGGAGTGATGGTTCCCGCCAACCCCTACGACGCCCGTCAGATGGTGGACTATCTAGGGGAAAACATCTCCGAGGCGCGATCGCTGATTTGGACATTGAACATTGAACTGACTCCGGTCTATGCGATCGATCCGGCTGGCCCCTTCGCGGCGGAAGCATACCGCGCCCTTCAAGAACTCCTGGCAGGTCAAATCCAACCGGAAAACGATGCCGAATACGTTGAGCGCGTTAGTATCCCCGGTATTTTAACTGGACGTAAGGTCAAACTCTTCTCCGGTCAAGTCATCCCGGTGATTGAACCCCAAAGCACTCGTGGCCTCTACGGTTGGAAAGTCAACAACCTGGTCAGCGCAGCGATGGGCGCGGTACAAGCTGAAGATGGCACTGCTGACGAAGAAACGATCCGCAAAACCTTGGATGGCTTCCTCAACCGCATCTACTACGACCTCCGCAACTTGGGAACCACTTCCCAAGACCGCGCCCTCAACTTCTCCGTTACCAACGCCTTCCAAGCCGCCCAAACTTTCAGCCAAGCGGTAGCCGTTGGCATGGAACTCGATAGCGTGACGGTAGAGAAAAGCCCCTTCTGTCGGATGGATAGCGACTGCTGGGATGTGAAGCTGAAGTTCTTCGACCCGGAAAACAGCCGCCGTGCCAAGAAGATTTACCGCTTTACCATTGATGTCAGCGATCTAATTCCTGTCACCCTCGGCGAAGTTCGTTCTTGGTCTTCTCCCTACTAAGGAGCCGCACAATTTTAGTGAGAGTGCAATAGTAGACCCCACTCTCACTAAAAGATGCAGATGTGTTCAGTTGATTAATACTCTCCATAGGGAGAATCCTAAACTATGCGACTTCCTCTATTATCTCCCCCGATTAAACGTCCCCATTTCATCCAGCCAGCACTGTGCGTGGATCTCGAAAATGGTCGTCCCGAAGATTTGGTGCATATTCGGATGGATCTGCTCCATGCCGCTAACTATAACGATCCTCCAGCCTTTGCCAACCGTAGTTTCAACCAAGTGATGCACTCTAGTGCCAGCCAAAGTTCAGCCAGCCAGGGCTGGGGCGGCTTTGGCAGCATGGGAGGATTCTATTAATGGGCTGCTAATCACTCGCCCTCAGCCAACCCTAAACATCCAAGGACACTATGAGCAAGAACAAAACCACAACAACATCCTCGGAAGTCCCCTCTAACCCTGAACCGAGCAAGTCTGAACCGAGCAAGTCTGAACCGACGACGATCGCAACGCCTGAACCCAAAAAGTCTTACGTTCCCACTTCCCAGACCGGGCTGCAAGATTATTCCTACTGGTGCCAATACGTCAAGGATCAAGCCAAGAAATCAGACAAAGACCCTAAATCCTTCCGGCGCGGTCGCATCTGGGCTTAACCCCTAGCTGCTGCTGCTGGTCTTGTTATCGTCCACTTAATCACTGACTGTTCGTTTTATGCAATCCACCCCACTGCTCCAAATTCAACCCCACTTTCATGTCGAGGTGATCGAGCCAAAGCAAGTCTATCTCCTTGGCGAACAGGCTAACTATGCCCTCACCGGACAGCTTTACTGCCAGATTTTGCCCCTCTTGGATGGGCAGTACAGCCGTGAGCAGATTGTCGAAAAGCTGGATGGGGAAGTCCCACCAGAATACATCGACTATGTACTGGAGCGCCTCGCTGAGAAAGGTTATCTGACTGAGGCAGCCCCGGAACTGTCCTCGGAAGTGGCGGCATTTTGGAGCGAGTTAGGGATTGCACCTCCGGTTGCTGCGGAAGCTTTACGGCAGCCTGTAACCCTAACCCCAGTGGGCAACATCAGTGAAGTGACGGTAGCAGCCCTGACAACGGCTCTGCGGGACATTGGTATTTCCGTGCAGACGCCAACGGAAGCAGGTTCTCCAACGGCGCTCAACGTGGTGTTAACCGATGACTATTTGCAGCCCGAACTCGCCAAGATTAATAAACAGGCACTAGAGAGTCAACAAACTTGGCTACTCGTCAAACCTGTAGGCAGTGTGCTGTGGCTGGGGCCTGTGTTTGTTCCGGGCAAGACGGGGTGTTGGGACTGTCTAGCCCATCGGCTACGGGGCAACCGCGAAGTCGAGGCGTCAGTATTGCGGCAAAAACAAGCCCAGCAGCAACGTAATGGTCAGTCCGGTTCTGTAATGGGCTGCTTGCCTACCGCACGGGCAACCCTGCCTTCCACCCTGCAAACGGGGCTACAGTTTGCAGCCACGGAGATTGCCAAGTGCATTGTCAAGCAATACGTCAATGCCACTGCACCGGGAACCGTGTTTTTTCCCACTCTCGATGGCAAAATTATCACCTTCAACCACACAGTTATTGACTTGAAAAGTCATGTTCTCGTCCGGCGACCCCAATGTTCTAGCTGTGGCGATCGCCAGATTTTGCATCGACAAGGCTTTGAACCCGTAAAACTGGTATCGCGGCGTAAACACTTTACCCATGATGGCGGTCATCGTGCCTTTACTCCAGAGCAAACAGTACAGAAATATCAACATCTCGTCAGCCCCATAACTGGGGTAGTGACAGAACTGGTCAGACTGACTGATCCGGCTAATCCTTTGGTGCATACCTACAAGGCAGGTCATGCCTTTGGCAGTGCTACCACTCTGCGGGGTTTACGGAATACTTTGAAATACAAGAGTTCTGGTAAGGGTAAAACTGATATTCAATCCCGTGCCAGTGGTTTATGTGAAGCCATAGAACGCTATTCGGGCATTTTTCAGGGAGATGAACCCCGCAAACGGGCAACTTTGGCGGAACTGGGAGACTTAGCCTTACATCCTGAGTCATTGCTGTACTTTAGCGACAAGCAATATGCCAACCGGGAAGAGTTAAATGCTCAGGGTTCAGCCGCCGCTTATCGTTGGATTCCTCACCGTTTTGATGTTAGTCAAGCGATCGACTGGACACCTGTATGGTCATTGACGGAGCAGAAGCATAAATATGTCCCTACTGCCTTTTGCTACTACGGTTATCCTTTGCCCGAAGAACAGCGCTTCTGTAAAGCCGATTCTAACGGTAATGCTGCGGGTAATACTTTAGAAGAGGCGATCCTGCAAGGATTTCTGGAACTGGTAGAGCGGGACAGTATCGCCATGTGGTGGTACAACCGGATACGCCGTCCTGCCGTAGATCTGAGTACCTTTGATGAACCATATTTTGCCGATTTACAGCAATTCTATCAGCAACAAAATCGTGAGTTATGGGTATTGGATGTCACTGCTGATCTAGGGATTCCAGCCTTTGCAGGGTTTTCTCGGCGCACTGTGGGTACTTCAGAACGGATCTCCATCGGCTTCGGGGCGCACCTTGACCCGACGATTGCGATTCTCCGCGCCTTAACTGAAGTCAGTCAAGTGGGATTAGAGTTGGACAAAGTTCCCGATGATAAGCTTGATGGCGAGTCCAAGGACTGGATGCTGAATGTAACAGTGGAAAATCATCCTTGGTTAGCTCCCGATCCCTCTCAGCCGATGAAAACTGCCAGTGATTACCCAAAACGCTGGAGTGATGATATTTACACCGATGTGATGAATTGTGTCAAAACTGCTCAAACAGCAGGACTGGAAGTGATGGTATTAGACCAAACGCGACCGGACATCGGCTTGAATGTGGTCAAGGTGATTATACCAGGAATGCGAACTTTTTGGACGCGGTTTGGATCGGGACGGCTCTATGACATACCCGTAAAGCTGGGATGGCTCGATGCGCCACTAGCTGAAGAGGAATTGAACCATACCAACATCCCATTTTAAGTTTTTTAAAGTTTAGGGGCGACAGATTTCTCTACATATCCTTGCCCCACCAAGCTTCTTCCCAAAGAAGAAGGGGACTGACCCACCCCTAACGGGTTAACAAAGCAAACAACAAGATGAGGATTACTCCAATGGATAAGAAAAACATTCTGCCTCAACAAGGCAAGCCTGTGTTCCGTACCACCACCGGTAAACTCCCCAGCTACTTAGCTGAACTCTCTGAGGAAGCTCTCGGTGGTAATGGTCTTGAAGCATCTTTCACTGCTTGTGCGACAATGTGTGCTTTCGATGGTGCAGAAGCATCTTTTACTGCTTGTGCGACAATGTGTGCTTTCGATGGTGCAGAAGCATCTGCCACTATTTGTGCGACAATGTGTGCTTTCGATGATGCGGAAGCATAAAAAGATATAGCCTAGCTCACTTTAATGGCACGACAGTTAACCTCCTGTTGCCATCGCAGTGATTTTATAGGCTGTAAGTTGTTGACGAGGTTATAGATTTTAATTTGCAGTCAAAACTTTACTATATCCTGAGTTTTGTGCAATTTTAAAATCTACCTCGTCTTCGTTCTTTTTGGTTGTTAAGTCCTTAGACTGACGACCAGGCAATCCATACTCTTGGTTAGAGTACCTAACTCTAACTAAGAGTAGCGACGAAAATGATAGTGATGCGATTTAACTTACTAAGATAATGACCCTAACTTTTATGCTTCAAGAAAATCATCTCAAAGATCGCCGTGTTCAGTTTATCCAAACTCATCAACAGGCTTTTGATGTTGAGCCAACGTTTATTCTTTCGCTCTTTGAAGAGGCAGTACTTGGAATAGAAGGTACTTGTGGTGTTGAACCCATGTGTCATGTTGAAGCTGACCAGTTGTTTGCAGTTGATTTTCAAGTTTCTAATGAAGAACACACATGGCCGAGAAGCTGGACTGATGCTGTAAAGTTTTTGGATAAAGTTGAAAGTCAAATAGGTGTTAGACTCAATCGTGACTTGCTGGAGAAGTTTGTAGCGGTACACATTGGCTCGCATAAGATAGTAAACAACACGATAGGAATTGACCTACGGCCGAGACATGAGGATTCTTGCATAAAGATATATATGCATATTGAATTTGAAGAATATCCTGAAGAATTAGTGAGGACAGCGATAGAACTTGATGGTGGTAGCTATTCATCCGATTTGCTACAAGTATTACTCAAAAGTACTATTGTAATTGGGTTTAATATGTTTTTGAATGGCTATAGCAATGTTGAGTTATGGCCGGCTGCTCTGGGAGATAAATATAAGAGCCATATATTAAATCGAGGCAAATATTTAAAAGATTATATTCAAAAAAAATTCTCACCAAAAGTCAATTCTATCTTAAAAAAATCGACTCTCTTGGCAGTCAGTTTTTCTAAAGCAAAGAATGTAGAGCCACTGCTGATATTTCATTCTGATGATATTAAAGACATAAGAAAATATTTCTCATTCAACAGTTTAGGTGATAGGATATACAGCTTTTGTCTTAGTCAAGATTGCATCACTTCTGGGGGTGTGGTTTTAACAGAGTCAGAACTAGAAAAAAATCGACTGGAAAACTTCAGTATTTTTTATAATGAACGCGATCAATGTCGTCAAGATTTGCCCTCTCTTTAAAGCATCAACGAATAATTTATATTGCGTAATATGGATAACCAAATCTAGCTTAACCGAATAGCTTAACAACATCAGGTAAATATTTTGAGTATTGCGCCCCTCTACATAGCTGAGTAAAACGAGCATACCAACCAGAACATAATAAATCTCTCCTTCAGTTAGCGTGCTAAACAATCGTTCAACAGTCTGAAAAAAATCATAACCTTCTGAGATTACACCACCCCAAATTTTAACATCAAATAAGATTCCATTTCTGATAATTTCACAGATCCCCCTCTCCCCGTCTCCACTTTAATTATAATGATTGAAAATAACATGATATCAGGCTCAAAAAGTAAGACTCTGGGAATAGAATTTAACCATTTATATGTTACCCTCGACCCAGAAACCCTAGATTCAATTGCCAAATCAGAGTTTATTAAGCAAGAATTCTGCTCCATGTCCAGAGATACTGTAAAAACTGATGCAGAAAGCTGGACGGGAATTTATCTCAGGGGAAAACATTCCTATCTAGAGCTTTTTCCTCCCGGCGGTGCTGAAGGGTTAAGAGAAGGTTTTTCTGGTATTGGTTTTAATAGTCAACAATCAGGAGAGATTGATATTGTACAGGAAAAGCTTAGACCCTTATTAGGAGCTAAAGAAATACTTTCAGATTTGCAAGTTCGTCAAACCGAAGATGGAAAAGTTCCCTGGTTTCATTATTTGTCCATCAACCCAGTAGAGAGAGAAGCCTTTGCTTCTTGGTTGATGGAATTTCATCAGGATTATTTAAAGTATAAAAACATCAAACTTACCAGTGATGGTTGCTTTAACCGTGCTGCTTATCTAAAAAGCCTTGATACTTCCGAAACCTGTTTATTTGATGACATATCAGAAGTTCATCTGGAATTGACTTTATCGGAACAGGAGGAGTTGGCATTACTCCTTCAAGCTTTTGGCTATGAATCATCTAGCGTAGGAGATATTACTATTTATCATTCTCAGGGTTTTATTGTACAAGTCTGCCAGAAATTTGCTCCCCGTTATCGAATTCGCAAGGTTGTTTGCACTCTCAAAGAGCAATTACAGCAGGAAAAAACCTTTACTTTTGGTAAAAATGCACAGTTAAATGTGGGTAACTCGTTAGCAATTTGGGAGTTTGGATAGCCGATCTCTATACAGAATGGTGATGGGTTACGGCGCGGAATCAAAACTTATTGGTTTTTCCCCAAAATCATCCCCGCGCCTAACCCATCCTACAAGTTATAAGATTTTATTATAACTTTTTTTCAATTTCCCACCTATCTAATTATTGTTTACCATTATCAATCAATATGAACAATTGCCCTTTTGCTATTTCCCTTAACCCTGCTGTCCAAGTCACCAGCACTAAAGACGGTTATACCCTGCACGGAGCCGAATCTGAGCCAAATACTTGGCTAACCCTTGCCACAACGCCCGGAATAGGTATGGCTCTTGATAGTCTCAAGGCAGGCAACACCACCCCTGAATCACTCGTGCAAGGGTTAGCCGAACTCGAGGGTCAGGCTGCCGGGGAACAGTTTGGGCAGATGCTACAACAATTGGATGAGCGAGGTTGGTTGAGTTATGCTGTATTGCCCCTAGCAGTGGTGATTCCGATGGTGGATTCCGCCGAGTTGAATCTCACCGAACCCTACTGGACACAAACCCGCCTCAGCCTTTCCCGTTTTGCCTATCAGCATCCCTACGAAGGCACAATGGTACTGGAGTCCCCCCTGTCGAAGTTTCGGGTCAAGCTCCTCGACTGGCGAGCCAGTGCGATCTTAGCTCAACTGGCCCAGCCCCAAACTTTAGGATCACTGACGCCACCGCCGTACTTGGGAGCAGAAACCGCCTATCAGTTTCTCAACCTGCTGTGGGCAGCAGGGTTTCTGACGGCTGACCCCGAACCCCCCTCGCTTCAGCTTTGGGACTTCCATAACCTGCTGTTCCATAGTCGCAGTCGCTTAGGTCGCCATGACTACCCAGTCAAAGATATTGACATTGAGCAGTGGTCAGATTTCCCGGTAGTGAAACCGCCCATGAGCGATCAGATTGTGCCGCTGCCACGTCCGAACTTGGGAGCCTTGATGTGTAATGATGCGACGCTTACAGAAGCGATCGAAGCCCGAAAATCGGTTCGAGAATATGACGATAACCATCCGATATCGATCAAGGAACTGGGTGAACTACTGTATCGCACTGCTCGTGTTAAGGAATTAGCTGGCGTAGAAGAGTGGCTAGGCAAGAATTGGCCAGAAGAACTAGGTTTGAGAGCAGATTTTGACTTTGGCGAGTTGAGCCGTCGCCCCTATCCCGGTGGTGGGGCAATGTATGAATTAGAAATTTATCCAGTGGTACGGCTTTGTCAAGGCTTGCACCAAGGAGTGTATCACTACGACCCTCTGAATCACCATCTAGAACAGATTGTTGAATCGAAGGATGACGACATTTTTGCTCTGGTTGGTTATGACATTTCTCGGATGGGTTTTAACCCACAAGTGCTATTGGTGATTACGGCACGGTTTGGTCGGCTATTTCGTAACTATCGCTCTGTGGGCTATGCGCTGGTGCTTAAGCACGTTGGGGTGCTACAACAAAACTTTTATTTGGTGGCAACCAATATGGGTCTGGCTCCCTGTGGGCAGCCGAGTGCGGATAGCGATGCTTTTGGTCTGGTGGCGGGTCTAGACTATGTGGAAGAGTCGGCTGTCGGAGAATTTGCCATTGGTTCGTTGCCTAACAGCAATGTTGAAGCAAGTGGGCTGGAGTCGATGGAGGTGGATGGCTCAGAAGAACCTGCTGAAGCAACTGTCTCAGCCAGTGAGACCGAATTGGCTGGAGTTGAGGCTGAAAGTGAGTTTGGTGCTGACTTTTCACATGATGTAGAAAAATCAACGCTAGACCTAACCCCCCAACCCCCCCTACAAGGAGGGATGGCAGAGGACGAAGCCTTTTATTCAGGGAAGGAGGAGAATTCAAAGCCTCTCTCCTTGCAGGAGAGAGGTTTGGAGAGAGGTTTTCCAGATCCCGTGAAAAGTCAGGAGTTTAGTGAAGCTGAGTCAGTTGGGTTAGTGGCAGAAAATCCACAGACTGATGTAGGCGAAAGTCCTGAGAATACCTCGGTGCAAATTGAGGACATGGCTCCTTCAGATGCGAGCGTTGGGACTCCAGATTCATCGGGTGTCGCTGAAGGAGAAAAATCAGCAGGGGTTTCAGCCAGTGAAGTTGAGAGTTCTGCAACCCAACTATCGATCGCACTCCATCCCCACGACCTGGACGATCGCATTCCCGGACTGGCTGAACTTCACAACCAAACATTAGGCGATCCTCGGATCACGATTGTAATTCTAGATGGCAACCCAGACCACACATTATCCTGTTTTGCCGGAGCCAACGTTTCTAAGGTGTTTCCCTACTGGCATGAACCAGCCGATCCAATCAGCCCAGAAGATTACGCCACCTTTCAAGCCATCCGAGACCAGGGGCTAAAGGGCAAAGCGAAACAAGAGGCACTTGAAAGTGCTATACCCGACACCATAAATCGTGTTGAACTCAATGACCATGCTTGTCATGTCACCAGTACCATCGTGGGTCAAGAACATAGTCCTGTTTTTGGCCTGGCTCCTAACTGTCGGGTAATTAATATGCCCCAGGATGCTCTAGTACGAGGGAACTATGACGATGTGGTGTCTCCCCTTAATATGGCTCGTGCCTTTGAGTTAGCCTTAGAGTTGGGTGCAAATATTATCCACTGCGCTTTTTGTCGCCCAACCCAAACCGGTGAAGGGGAAGAAATCCTAGTTAAAGCGATTAAAAAATGTATTGACAACAATATTTTGATCGTCTCGCCGACGGGGAACAATTTAGGCGAATGCTGGTGTCTGCCTGCTGTGCTGCCGGGAACTTTGGCAGTGGGAGCCGCAAAAGTTGATGGTACGCCCTGCCACTTTAGTAACTGGGGCGGCAATAATGCAGAAGAGGGTATCCTTGCTCCGGGTGAAGATATTCTCGGAGCGCAACCTTGCACGGAAAAACCTGTGCGCCTAACCGGAACCAGTATGGCGGCTCCGGTGATGACGGGTATTTCCGCGCTGTTAATGAGTTTGCAAGTGCAACAGGGCAAAACTGTTGATGCTGAAGCCGTCCGAACCGCACTGCTGAATACTGCTATTCCCTGTGACCCAAACGTTGTAGAAGAACCAGAACGCTGTCTACGCGGCTTTGTGAATATCCCTGGGGCGATGAAGGTGCTGTTTGGACAACCTTCTGTTACCATTTCCTTTGCGGGCGACCAAGTGACCCGCACCGAATCGGCCGGTTATGCCCTACCTACCCCGACAGCGATATCAGCCAGTTCAGCCCCTAGTCCGACTGTTGAGGCGGCGATCGCAGAAAATTCCGTTACCGACTCGGCGATCGCAGGACAAACCGCTACACCCAGCCCAGCAGCAGAAACCCCTGGTGTTGCTGAGTTGTCTAGTTCCGATCCGAGTACCGTTGAAGCAAGTACCGCTTTCTCTGGGAATGTTTATGCTCTGGGAACCTTGAGCTACGACTTTGGCGATGAAACCCGTGTTGATACTTTCAAAGAACGGATGGCTCCCGCCGAAGTCAACGGCATCATGGTGCCGCCAGACCCCTACGATCCCCGTCAGATGGTTGAACACCTGGATCGCAACCCAGACGAAAGCCGTTCGTTGATCTGGACGTTGAGCTTGGATGGAGACACCATCTATGTCCTAGAACCAACAGGACCGTTTTCAACGGAAATCTACGAGATATTTCTGCTGATGTTGGCGGGTCAACTGGAACCAGAAAGCAGTGATGAATTTGTAGAACGAATTAGCATCCCCGCCCGACAAACTAACCGCACAGTTGAACTATTCTCTGGTCAGGTGGTGCCAGTCGTGAAAGTCCATGACCTCCGAGGAATGTACGGCTGGAAAGTGAATACCCTGGTCAACGCGGCGATGGCGGCGATCTCTCGTCAGGTGGACGAAGCCCAAGCACCCCTCGTCCAACAAGCTTTGACAGCGTTCCTCAACCGAGTCTACAACGATCTCCGCAATGTGGGTCAGACTTCCCGCGATCGCGCCCTCAACTTCGCCGCCACCAACATCTTCCAAGCGGCTTCGGTCTTTGCCAAAGCGATCGCTGATCGCCGTCAACTCGACACCATTAAAGTCGAAAAAAGCCCCTTCTGTCGCATCAACAGTGACTGTTGGGATGTCAAGCTTGAGTTTTTCGACCCGGAAAGTAGTCGTCGGGGGCGCAAGGTTTTCCGCTTTACCCTTGATGTGGTGCTTCAGATGCCAGTAACTTTAGGTGAGGTGAAAAGCTGGTCATTGCCCCCTCGCTCACAGAAAAGTCACTGGCAAGCTTGACCTAGAAAAAGCGGAATACAAGCCCTGTTATGTGCAGACGGTTATCTCAAATTGATGCACATTTAGAAAGGTTGGGTAAATAGACCAGCGCGAAGCGCTTTAATTACCATGCAAAATCCCGTTCCCAACTCAATTCCTGCCGTCGCGACCTGAAGAGAAACCAGCCAATTTTTTTGTTTAAGATTAAGTTTAAAATTGGCTGATTTTTGCTGATTTTCCTCGGGTTTTGTTGTTGTCGATTGACCCATAATCAACGGGTTAACTCATCGTTGAAACATAATGAACAAGCTGACCAATTCGTTGACGTAAAGTTTCCAAACCCAAAGCATTAGAAGCCGAAATAAATGCCGCTTGGGGATATTCTTCTTGGGCAAATCTTAACCTTTCCCCATCCACTTGATCGATTTTATTAAAAGCCAATAAAGCAGGCCCGGGTGTGACGGGCATTGACATCAAAATTTGCATCACCGATTCAATTTGACTTTGCCAAGCCGGATGAGATAAATCTACCACATGAACCAGCGCATCGGCATCGCTAACTTCCTCTAAAGTCGCCCGAAACGCATCAATTAATGCGGGGGGTAATTCATGGATAAATCCCACCGTATCGGTTAAAACGACAGTTTGAGGTTCATCGGTGATCGCATTGGGAATCATCAAGCGGCGACTGGTGGGATCGAGGGTCGCAAACAGTTGATCGGCCGCATAAATTTCCGAACTCGTGAGAACATTGAGTAAGGTAGACTTTCCGGCGTTGGTATAGCCCACGATCGCGATCGTCGGAACTTCTTGCTGGCGACGCTGACGCAGACGAGAGCGATGGGCTTGCAGTTGATTGACCTCTTGTTGCAAGCGGGCGATGCGGCGTTGAATGGACCGCCGTTCGGTTTCCAGTTTGGTTTCCCCCGGACCTCTCGTCCCGATACCGCCCCCGAGTCGAGACATGGCTTGACCTCGCCCGGTCAGACGAGGTAAACTGTACTCAAGTTGTGCGAGTTCAACTTGCAATTTTCCGGCGCGAGATTGGGCGCGTTGGGCGAAAATATCGAGGATCACTTCAGTGCGATCGACGACTCGAACCCCGATTTTCATTTCCAAATTGCGAACTTGAGCCGGAGATAAATCCCGATCAAAAACAATTAAATTCGCACCCACCGTTTGGGCGGTGAGGGCAATTTCTTGAACTTTTCCTTCGCCGACAACCGTTTGAGGGTGGGGGCGCGATCGCTTTTGACGTAAGGTTTCTAACACCCGACCCCCGGCGGTATCCACCAGTCGCACCAATTCCGCCAAGCCGTCTTCAAAGCGTTGGGGGCTGATGTCTTCGGTTTTCACACCCACCAACAGCACTTTATCGCCATCGGACTCAACGGTTTGGGCGATAAACTCCCGTTGCAATTCGGCTTCGAGGTTATCCACCAAATCGATAAAATCCTGTTTGGAAAGCATATCCAAACTTTGCGGCGGAGACAGATAGTAGGGAATGGGCGCTAAAGGCGTGGCGATGTTACCGTTGTTGTCTTCGGCGTTGTCTTCGGCGCTGTTCGGGAGCAAATGGGCGAGATAGGTTTGTTCGATGTATCCGGTTCCTCCCCCGCCTCGGCGTTCAAATCCGCTTCCTGTCAGCGTCAGGACGACCAGGACATCCAACCGTTGAATCGCCATCGCGGTGATTGTCGATTCTTTGGGGGGTTCCGATTTAACTTGAGTCGCAATGCAGCGAATCCCACTCAAACGTCCTCCCCCGTAACGGGGTAATTCTAAGGGAGGGATTTGGGTTTGACGGGGTGTTCCGACTCCCACCCGAATCACTTGTCCCCGACGGTTGAGGTAAGCGCAGACGGGTTGACCGATTTCTGTACTGCTTGCGGCTAGGCGTTGAGCAAACTCTGGGGTGGTAATGCGATCAACGGGTATGCGCTGATGGTAAAGTCGCTGCAATCCCTTGAGTTGACTCGGTTTTAGCCCTTGCAGGTTTCCGTAGATTGTCTCGATAGGCCCTCCTAACCAGTTTTCTGGTGTTCTAAATAATAACTGAGAATGTTTAGATTATGATAATAACATTTTCTTCAAAATGGTGTAGATTCTGCTGAGTTTCTGGATGTGGGTTTGAGTCGGAGTTCTTTGTTTGTTCTATTTTTCCCGACTTCTAACTCAGCAAACTTCTAATTTTCTTTAATAAGAATAATCGCTGTTCTTCGGTAAGGGTTTGGGAGTCTTCGGTTTGAGATGTGTTTAAATGTTCCCGCACGGCTTGATAAACCGGGGGATTGACATCACAAAAATCGACGATGGCCGAAGCTAAAAAATCACTTTGCTCCGCTTCGGGGATGTATTCTAGGCGATCAACCGCTGTGTCTAATAGGGTTAAATCTTGTTTAACTTCTGGGGTAAACAGTTCGGGCTGATTGTTGAGAACTTGAATAAAAGAAGCTGTAATTTGTTCGGGTTTCATGGGCTGTAGGTTCGGGCGGATAGTCTGGGTTAATTATAGATCAAAGCCCGTGTTTTGTAAACCAAAAAATCCCGAATTCTTCAAGAAATCGGGATGAGAATCTAGGTTAATTTGGATTAAGTCTTATTTGCCTTTTTGTTGATTTTTAGCCTGTTCTAAAGCAAGTTCTTTCATGGCTTGGAACGAACTGGCGTTGGAGGTTCCTTCGATAGCTTTTACCGCCAAATCTTGAACTTGTTTGAGGGCGGAGTCGAGTTGTTTGGATAAACTTTGAATCCGGTTTTCTTGATTTTGAATAGTTTCCGAGAGGGATTTAATTCGCAGTTCAAAGAATTGTTTTTGTCCTTCAACTTCTTTGGCGAACAAGTCGGCTTTAATTTTGGCTTGATAGTTGCCAATATTTCGCCCGGATTCTTTACCCCGTTTAATATTTTCTTCTAACTTCTGGGAGAATTCTTCAACTTTGGCTTTCACTTCGGCGTATTCTTTCTCTTTCTCAGCAATGGCTTTTTCTCGTTCTTCCCATTGTTTTTCCCGTTCCTGTTGCAATTCCTCCAACTGTTTGTACAAGGTTTGCTGAGTTTGTTCGTATTCTTCGGTATCTAAATCCCGTTGAAGTTGTAAATTATAGTGATAGGATTCTTGATCTCGTTCTCGGGTTTTCTTGTAATCTTCCTTGCGCTCTTGAATCGTTTTCTGATGTTGGCTTTGTTCTTTTTGCCAAGCGTTTTGTTGTTCTTGAATTTGCTGTTCTAAGGTTTCTTGCTGTTGAGTCAGTTCTTCGGTAAACGTCTTAGAATTTTCTTCGTAGCGTTGAACTAAAACATCTAAGGTGTTATCGCCGACTTCTTCTAAACTGTGTAAATCTTTCAGTTGTTCTAACTCTAGCTCTACATTTTTTTGAAGTTCTTGTAGTTGGGTTGCTTCGCGGGTTAACTGTTCCGATAATTCGCTAACTGCACCGCCAAAACCCGCTTGTAACAGAGTTAAATTTTCCAGAACTTGCTGCATTTTCGCTTTTTTAGACGAGGAAAAACTTAAGGGTTTTACTTCAGTTGCAACGGTTCCATTTTGACCGTTACCGTTACCATTACTGTTACCATTACCGTTACCATTACCGTTACCGTTACTCGACTGTTTAACTTGAGATTGCAGAGAAGAATTTTCTTTTTTCAACTCTTGATAAGCTTCTAAAATCTCGGCTTTTGTATTGCGATCGCTAACTCGTTTAGCCATTGTTTTCTCCTTTTAGTTTGGGGTTAATTTGACTTGGTTTTATTCGATTTAATTAATTTTGCGGCGATTATTTTTGAATCGAAGAACTTGCAAACGCTCGCATCGCCAAATCTTGTGCTTGCTTCATTGTGGCTTGTAACTGAGCGGATAAATCGGCAATTTGTTCGTTTTGACGTTGAATCGTTTGTTCTAAAGAAGCGACTTGTAATTCATAACCCTGTTTGTTTGATTCCCACTCTTTCTCGAATAAATCGGCTTTAACTTTTGCTTCTCGGTTTGCATCTTGAATCGCATCTTCTTTTGCTTTGACATAAGCTTTCTTCAGTTGTTCTTCAAAGCCTTCGACTTGATTTTTATTTTCCTCAAATTCCGCTTTATTTTTCTCTAAAATTCCTTCTCGTTCCGACCAATTTTTCTCTTTGTCTTGAGCCGTGTTCGCAAACTCCCGTTCTAACTTGCGGCGAGTTTCTTCATATTCATCTTGTTCGATTTTGCGATTTTTTTCAAGTTCATAGTTATAATTTTCTTCTTCTTGCTGACGACTTTTCGTCTGTTCTTCCTGCTGCTGTTGAACGTTGGCTTCAAACTCCTGCTGTTCTTTTTCCCAAGCTTTGCGTTTGGCGATTTTATCTTTATCTAACGCTTCCTGGCGCCGGGTTGCATTTTGATTGAGTAAATTCAGTTTTTCTTGATGTTCTTGGCTTAACAAATACAGCGCATCCGCGACTACGCGAATTTTTTGTAACTCTTGAAGTTGTTGAGTTTCGATTTCAATGGCTCGTTTGAGTTCATCGAGTTTAGAGGATTCTGTTTTCAGTTGTTCGGAAATTTCAACGATAGTATTGCCAAAATCAAGCTGTAAATCAGCCAAAGTTTTAACAATGCTATCAACGGTGTAGGTAGAAGCTTTTTCTAGCAGTTCTTTTCCTTTTTCTTTTTCGGCTTCTTCTTCTTTGGTGGCGATTTTAGAATCAACTTTTTTGCGCTGTTCTAGAATTTGCTGAAATTTGCCGATGATTTGAGTTTTGCTGTTTTGAATTGTAGATTCCATGATTGACTTGACCTCAAATTGTGAACAAAAACTCGGTGAGAACGGAGAAGGTTTATCCTATTTTAAGCCTTCATCCGAGCCTGACGCTTGCGTAATTTTGCGATAATTTCTTGATGATCGGATACCGAACTTGAGCGTTCTTCCGTATTTTCACGCAAGATTGTATTCAAAATCCGTTGACAGCGATCGCAGCGATTTCCGGGCCAACAATAACAACTATTTACCAAATCTTTCAACATCGATTTTAGCCGCTGATTTTCTTCTAAAACCGCTTCATAATTGCGTTGAACAGATCGAACAACTCCCCGCATATGTTCAAAGTCTGCACACAAACTTTCTAAGTCGTCAAGGCTATTTTCTCGAAGGCGGCGGTTGAGTTCCTGTTGATTGATAACCGGAGAATCGGGCTGAGTTTGTTGGATTAACTTCAGAAAATTTTTCATTTTTTTAAGGTTTCTCCCTCCGAACAAAGCGTTAGATTTAAAGAAAGGAGGAACAAGAAAAATAACTCGATCCTCCATTCCTACGAATTCAGAGGTTAAGAAACATTAGCCGGAACTTTTTCCGATGCGGGGGGAAGTGCATTTTCCCGGGATGAATCTAAAGAAAGTTCGTCGGTTTCATTTCCCGAACCGTGAGATGAAATCAAATAGGCAATGTCGCGGGGGGATAAATTATCCAAACAAATCATCGCCTTTGTGCCTTCTAAATCAATCATCCGAGACAAATTACTTTCATCGGCGAGGACTGCTGCGGCTTGTTCGACAACAGACCAGTCTTTTCGTTCCTCCCAAGACCATTTTAAGCTATAATAATTAATGGGTTTCAGCGTTCCATTTTCATCGGGTTTTTGCCCGGAATGTTTGGCGAATTCGGGAACAAAAATTCCGGTGGCGGGTTCGACTCCTCGCGCTTGAATGGAGGCAACTAAACGGTTAAAATCATTCAAGGTGCGGCTTTTGATATAAGTCACCATAACCACGCCCTGAGGGAGATCGCCGGATTCGGCAACGAACCAAATTTGACCCCACAATGTATTTTGAGTTTGACCTAAACTTCCAAAAAATTTGCTAAATTTTAGAATGGTCATCGAACATTTGGAGCCATATTCTTCATCGCCGATTGTCCATTTTCCCGACTGACAGTTATTGCGAACGGCGATGGGCATTTCCGGTACAAGGATGGCTTCTTTGTGTTTAGCACCAAAAACAGAAAAGTTAAACTTTTCACCAACTTTTGACATTTTTCTCTTCCTTTTTTGCGCTTTTTAGTTTACGATTGTTGATGTAGAGTGAAAGGTTTTGAGTCGATGGATGAATTTTCTCTCTCAAAAAAAATGAACGTTGAACTATCGAATCAAATGGCTTTGGGTTTTCGGTTCCGGATAGGAATATAAAGTTTGTTGTTGAGCTTTAATGATTCGTAAAGTCGCAACCAGATTTTCCAGCATTTCGGTATGAGCAGGAGTAAAATGGATGCTAAAGCCTTCACCATCTCGGGCATATCCGGGGCAAACCAGAGACGCCGAACCCTGTTCTTCGTGAGTGGCAATATACATCCAATCTTCGTCATCCAATTTGTAGTGCGTATCCGTCCAAGTTCTGAGCATTAGAGATTCATCCTCCTGTCAATTTTCAAACCTTAGAGGTTTGTGGTTTTAATGATTCTTCACACCCTTTAATCCCAATAGGGGTAAACCTTATCTAGACTGCCGTTAAAATTGATTTAAGTTTCAACCCCAGACGAGGATTGAGAGCGATGTTGAATCTTTTATCAACTATGCCAATGTTAACAGGCGTTGATTCACTCGTCAAGTCTTAAGTTGAAATTTTCATCAAACTGGCATATGATCGAGCATAGGAGGGAAATATCGTGGAACAAACATTTGGAAAGCTAATCCGTCAGGCCCGCAAGGACAAGGGGTACTCCCAACGACAGCTTGCGGCGCTACTCAGCGTTGATTTTACTTACCTGTCGAAGCTGGAGAATGACCGTGCTGACTACCCGCCCAAAGAAGATGTGATTCGGGGATTGGCGCGAAATCTCGGCATAGACGAGGAGGAATTAATCTTTTTAGCGGGTCGAATTCCGCAGCATTACGAGAGTTTTCTCAAGCAAAATCCCAAGGAAATAACCGCTTTATTCCGTCGGTTGCAGGAGAATCCGACCTTTGCTAAAAAGATTTTTGATGCCGCTCAGGAGAGTGAATAAGTGAGTATTTTGAAGCCATACCGTTTTTATCCAAAAGAATCGATTGAACGGCGGGCGCATGATATTCTCACTCGAATGCAAACTCAGTCTAATTTTGCTCCCCAGTGGCCGTTTGAATCGTCTTTGGTGGCGGATTTTCTCGATTTAGGAGTCGTTTGGGATGAAATTCCGGCCGACGAAGAAGGAGAAATTGCCGCCCGTATTCTCCCCACTGAACGAACCATTGAAATTAACGAAAAAATACTCGAAAAACCTCAGGGGTTTATTGAGTCTACCATCGCCCATGAAATTGGTCATTGGGTTTTACACATCAATCAAGATGAAGTCGATGGTGAGGTTAAACAATTGGAATTGCAGTTAGGAGAATACGGCACAAAACCCACAAATTCCGATGAACCTTTTGTATGTCGGGGTTCGGCTTACGACTCCAAAATAGCCTCTATTGAATGGCAAGCTCAATATTTTGCGAGTTGTTTGTTGATGCCCCAACATATTTTAGAAGAAAAAAAACTTGGGCTAGACCTAACAAAATGGTCGGATTTATATCAACTTCGCGACCGGTTGGGCGTGACGATTTCTAATCTTACCAATCGCTTGCAAGATTTGGGCTGGATTACTATTCCTAAAGGGACTCGAAAAATTTATCGAGGTCAAGGGATAACAGAAAATCAGCAGCGTTTGTTTGGATAGTTCAATAATGTGGGAAATAAAAAGCCCGGTTTCTCTTAGAAACTGGGCTTTTGAGCTTGGAGTTTGAGGGCTAAAGCACAACAACAAACAATGATATAAATCTCTATCTGGAGAGAGAGGAAAAGTTACCGGAGATCACTCAAAAGAGAGTCGAGTAAAAAAGTCGAGATATTCCTAAAGTTAGAAATCAAGAGAATAGACTTAAAAACTCAGAATCTTTGTTTTACAATGGGATTGAAATTGAATACTTTCAGCTATAGCTTATTATGAAGCAGTCAGGGTGCATTTTCTGATTCTCGAAAAATTTATTTTCTAACGCCAGCACTTTGTCTTGAGTTTATTCGAGATTAAAGTGCAATTTTATCAACCAATGCTTGTCAACAAAATCAACAGTTAATCCCGAGTTGATTTTATTGTAACAGATTTCACAAAAAACCGATGACAATTAATTCTAACTCTAATCTTAAAACTAGCGAACATTATACGACGGCAATTGTTGGGGCCGGCTTTACCGGTTTGTTTACCGCCTTGCATTTGTGCCATCATCATTATTCGCGACCGACTATTTTAATTGACCCCAAAGAACGTTTTGTTTTTAAACCTTTACTCTATGAAGTTTTTAGCGGGGAAATGGAAATGGATCAAGTTTTACCCCGTTACGAAGAACTATTAGACTGTAGCAATATCACCTATATTCAAGGAAGCGTAGAAGAAATTGACCTGCAAAGACGCGAACTCAAACTCTCCTCGGGTTTGGGTTATTCCTATGAAAATTTAGTCTTGGGTTTGGGGAGTGTTGCCAGTTATTTCGGAATAGAAGGAGCCAAAGAAAACAGCTTTGCTTTTCGGGATGGTGAGGATGCAATTCGTTTAAGAAATCACCTCAGACAACAGTTGCAACTCGCGACACAAACCGAAGATGAAACAACGCGAAATCAGCTTTTAACTGTGGCGGTTGTCGGCGCCGGACCGTCAGGAATTGAAATCGCCAGCACGTTAGCAGACTGGCTACCCCAATGGTATCGGGAATTGGGGGGAAATCCTTCCGAAGTGCGGGTAATTATTCTCGATATGGTGTCGGAAATTCTCACCGGTGATATTAACAGTCAACTGCGAGAAAAAGTTAAAAAAGCCTTAAAAAAGCGAGTGGTTCCCGTAGAGGTTCAACTGGAAGCCAAAGTTAGCAGAGTTTCCCCCGACTCTTTGGAATATCAACAAAATAATGAACTGCAAAAATTACTAACAAAAACGGTAATTTGGACGGCGGGAAATGCGGTTAATCCCTTGATGAAAAAATTGCAAATTTCCTCAGAAGAACGGGATAAACAAAGCCGTTTGCGCGTCACCCCAAGCTTACAATTGCGAGAGTTTCCGGAGGTGTTTGTTGGGGGAGATAGTGCAGTTTTAGATCGGGGTTTACCCCCAACGGCTCAAGTGGCTTATCAACAGGGGATTTCTATTGCTAATAATATCATTGCTTTGGCCGAAAATGATCTGCTTGAACCGAGCCAAATTCACCTCAGAGGTACGTTAATGAAGTTGGGACTCGAAGCCGCAGCCGTCAATTTATTTGAGCGGTTTGTAGTGGAAGGTAAACCCGCTCATTTAATTCGTCAGGGAACCTATTTGGAACTTTTACCCACTCCGGTTCATAATTTTAAAGCTACTGTAGATTGGATAACGGATGAGATTTTTAATGACCACGCTCCCCCCAGTCCATCTAAACAGAAAGTTTCCGGTTAATTGGAAAAATAAAGCCTAAACTTTGAGTTTTATACTGTAATTTTAAGGAGAATAAAATGACATCGATGGTAGAATTAGAACGGTTGAGTTCAAAAGTTGTGAGCGAGGCGATTGTTCGGCGTTTTTGGAACCGAGTTTGGAATGCCGGTCAATTGGAAATTCTCAAGGACTTGGTTGCCGAAAATTGTACGTTTTATTGCGGGGGTAATCCGATAGAAAGCCGAGCCAATTTGATTGAATGGATTAAACAGTTTCGAGAAAAAATTGATGATTTCAAGTTTATTACAGAGGATTTATTTGCTTACAATCAAAAAGTTGTAACTCGCTGGCGAATTCAGGGTTTTAATAACGGATTTTGTGATAACTATTCGAGCGGAGAACCCATTGAACTAACGGGAATTACGATTTTTAAGTTGGAAGGAAATCAAATCAAAAAAGGATGGATTGAAAAAAGTTAAATTTAACGATGATGGAATCAATCAAAAAAAATAAAGAATTACTCAGAGTAATTTTAGCGGGGAGTCTCGCCACTGTCGGAATTTTACATTTTGCAGTTGACGAACCTTTTATTAAAATTGTACCCGAATTTCTGCCGGCACCTGCGGCGTTAGTTTATATTAGCGGTTTTTTTGAAATCCTGGGAGCAATTGGATTGTTAATTCCTCCCGTTTCTCAAGCCGCCGCTTGGGGAATCTTGGCGTTATTTATTGCCGTTTTTCCTGCTAATATTAATATGGCAGTTAATAACATTCATCTCGATGGGGTTCCGGATGGGGCTTGGTTTCAGGCGATACGGCTTCCTCTTCAAGCGGTTTTAATTGCTTGGGCTTATTGGTATACTAAATTTGATGATAATCCCAAACAAGCTTCTATTATTCCCGGTTTACCCCGCACGGAATAGTTACAAACGAGCCGAATCAAAACTCTTATATCTGGTAAATTTAAGCAAGAATGACTCAGTTTGAGACTCAGCCGGTTATCATTTCCCCGATGGATGAATTCAATCAAACTTTGATTGAAAATTTGCATCCTCCCCGGTGGAAAAACCCCCAACCGGCACGGCGTTATAATTTAGTTGTGATTGGGGGCGGAACCGCCGGATTAGTAACAGCAGCCGGCGCAGGTTTATTAGGGGGAAAAGTTGCGTTAATTGAACAACATTTGTTGGGGGGAGACTGTACAAATGTCGGTTGTGTTCCTTCAAAAGCGTTAATTCGTTCCAGTCGAATTGCAGCCGCAGTCGGTATCGCTTCCGAGTACGGAATTTCCGTTCCTGATGAGGTCAAAGCTGATTTTTCTGTCGTCATGGAACAAATGCGAAAAGTGCGATCGCAAATTAGTTCTAACGATTCTGCGGCGAGATTTCAAGAAGAATTTGGAGTGGATATTTTTCTCGGAAAAGCTCATTTTTCCAGTGCAAATACAATCGAGGTGGGCGGACAAAAACTGAAGTTCAAAAAAGCCGTTATTGCTACGGGTTCTCGTCCGATTATCCCGCCAATTGAAGGTTTAGAAACGGCCGCATATATTACCAATGAAAATGTATTTTCTTTAACCGAACTTCCCGAACGTCTGGCTGTAATTGGCGGCGGTTATATTGGGTGCGAACTGGCTCAAACTTTTCAACGTTTGGGTTCAAAAGTAGTATTATTGCAAAGGGGAGATCAACTGCTTAAACGTTCCGATCCGGAAGTTTCGGATATCATTCAAGATGTATTTGCACGGGAAGGAATCTATACGGTTTTAAATGCGGATATCAAGCGGATAGACTCTGAAAATGGGCAGAAAACGGTTTATTATGATGTGTTGGGAATTGAAGAAAAATCCACCGTTGATGAGATTATTGTCGCGACCGGAAGACAGCCGAATATTGCGGGTTTAAACTTGGAAGCGGTTGGGGTAAAATCCGACTCGAAAAAAGGAATTATTATTAACGATTACTTGCAAACAACCAACCCCAATATTTATGCAGTTGGCGATGTTTGTATGGAATCAAAATTTACTCATGCGGCGGACGCTGCGGCGAGAATTGTCGTTCAAAATGCTTTGTTTTCTGTGTTTGGAATTGGACGAAAAAAACTCAGCAGTTTGATTATTCCCTCTTGTGCTTATACCGATCCGGAAGTCGCTCAAGTGGGGATAACGGAAGCAGAAATTATGGAAAAACCCGAAAAAGTGAAAACGTTTTATGTGGCATTAAGTGATGTAGATCGCGCTTGTATCGACCGACAAACGGACGGGTTTGCTAAAGTTCACGTTCGTCACGGCACCGATAAAATATTGGGCGCGACAATTGTATCCGCTCACGCCGGAGAAATGATTAATCAAATCACTTTGGCAATGGTGGCTAATGTGGGATTAAGAACAATTGCTAATACAATTTATCCCTATCCCACCCAAGCGGAAGTGATTCGGAAAGCGGCGGATGAGTACAATTTTACTTGGTTAAAAGGATGGGTGAAAAAGTTAGCTGCAATGTGGTTAAGTTGGCGACGCTAACAATTCCCACCAAGATAATTATAACAAAAATCCTGCCGTTGCCGCAACAATTAAATTGGTTAAAACACCGCCAATCATCGCTCGAATTCCTAACTCAGCAAGTTCGCTGCGACGTTGGGGCGCTATCCCGCTTAACGCCCCAATTTGAATCCCAATTGAACCAATATTAGCAAAGCTACAAAGGGCAAATGTAGCAATTCTAATCGAACGTTCGGAAAGGGTATTATTTTTAATCAATTCGGCTAAATCTACATAGGCAATAAACTCATTTAAGATAATTTTTTTGCCAATTAATGCCGCAACTTGACTAACATCACCCCAAGAAACACCCGTGAGTAACGCGATGGGATACAACAGCCAACCCAAGATTAAATCAAAAGAAAGTTGAGGATAGCCAAACAATCCCCCAAACCAACTTAAAACCGCATTTAAAAAGGCAATTAATGCCAAAAAAGCAATGATCACCGCAGCAATATTAACCGCTAATTTTGCGCCTTCGATGGCACCACCCGCCGCCGCATCGACAACATTTGTCGCCGTTTTTTCGACGTTTAATTCTAACTTTCCTGCGGTTTCCGGTTTCTCGGTTTCCGGGTAGAGTAATTTAGAAATTCCTAACGCACAGGGCGCCGCCATTACCGAAGCCGAAATTAAGTCTCTCGCGGAAATTCCAAAAGACACATAAGCCGCCAAAACTCCCCCCGCAACCGTCGCAAAACCTCCCGTCATTACGGTGTTTAATTCCGATTTGGTCATGGTGTTGATAAAGGGTTTAACCAAAAGCGGCGCTTCCGTCATTCCCACAAACACATTCGCCGCATTAGAAAGCGATTCCGCCCCGGATGTTTTTGTCGTTTTTAACATCACCCAGGCGACGGCTTTAACGATTTGTTGGAGGATATTTAGATAGTACAAAACGGAGACAAAAGACGAGAAAAAGATAATAGTTGGTAAAACCTTAAACGCAAAAAAATGTTCTTCGTAGTTTTCCCCAAAAACAAATTTAGCCCCCTCAACGGTAAAGTCTAAAAACTTGGTGACAACCGCACCAATAGCATCAAAAATTAAATAAGTACCGGGAATTTTGAGGATAATTACAGCCACAATAAATTGTAAGGCAATTCCCCAAAGAACGGGCCGCCAGTTAACAGCTTGGCGGTTGGCAGAGATGCTGTAGCCAATCCCCACAAACACAAAAATACCCAATAACGAGATGAAATTTTCCACTTAATTAACGCTCCGAATATCAGTTGAAAAACATTAACCAAAACGCACCGTCATAAACACAAACCGCAGCACAAAAACACCCGCTAAAATCCAAGTGGCGGGGGAAACTTCCCGGCTTTTTCCTTGAAAGGCTTTTAACAGGGGATAGCTAATAAAGCCAATCGATAATCCTTCGGCAATGGAGAAGGTTAACGGGATGGTAAACAGCGTTAAAAATGCCGGAATTGCTTCGGTTAAATCCTGCCAATTAATTTGGGCAATATTGGACAGCATCAAGACGCCAACAATTACTAATGTGGGCGTAGTTGCATAGGCGGGAATGGCTTGTAAAAGCGGAATAAATAGAATAGATAACCCCAATAAAATCGCCGTAATTACGGAGGTAAAACCCGTGCGTCCGCCTTCGGATACACCCGCCGCAGATTCAATATAAGTCGTCACGCTGGATGTTCCTAAAATCGCCCCCGATGTTGTTGCAATTGCATCCGCCATTAACGCTTGATTTGCCCGAGGAAGTTCGCCATTTTCATCAATATAACCCGCTTTCATAGCAACACCCGTAAGCGTGCCAACGGTGTCAAATAAATCAACAAATAAAAATACAAATGTCACCGCTACAAAATCCAAAAAATTATTAGCATTTAGATTAACAAGTCCTAAAAATGCCTCTCCGAATAATTCTTTGGGAAAAGGCGGAATTTGAAAAAGTCCTTGAGGCGGCGGAGTTACGCCCAAAATCCAGCCTAAAATTGCGGTGGCTAAAATTCCCCACAATAAAGCGCCTTTGATGCGACGAACCATGAAAGCAGACGTGATAAAAATTCCCGCAATTGCCACTAAAGTTTGCGGTTCTTTTAAACTCCCAAAGGCGGTTTTGGTGACTTCATTCGCCACAATAATTCCCGCACCTCCGGCGTCAAGATTACTCCCCAAACCAATATAAGCAATAAACAAACCAATTCCCGCAGCCGTCGCACTTTTTAACGACATGGGAATAGCGGTAATAATTTGGCGGCGAATATTGCTGAGGGTTAATCCGATAAAAATTAATCCCTCAATTAAAACCGAACTTAACGCTAATTTCCAGTCAATTCCTAACCTTAAAACCACCGTGTAAGCAAAAAAAGCGTTGAGTCCCATTCCCGGCGCTTGGGCAAAGGGATAGTTGGCTAATAACGCCATTATTAACGTACCAATTGCCGCAGAAATTCCCGTCGCAACGACTAATTGAGGAAATAAATCGCCGGATTGATTAATATAGATTGCATCTGATAAAATAATCGGATTAACCGCTAAAATATAAGCCATTGTCATAAACGTGGTGACTCCGGCTAAGGTTTCGGTGCGAAAGTTCGTGTTAAATTTTTCAAAGTGAAAATAACGGGCGATCGCATTTTCTCTGCCCCGGTTCGGTGGGGGATAATCGTCGGAACTCATTTCAACTCACTCCTAAAATAGATGGGGATATTTGGCTATCATATCAAAGCTTAATCTATTTTCTGAATCCCTCACAACAGATTTATAAAACTCAATATCCGACTCGTCAGTTCATCAATAAAATGATATACTAGAAAATCTATAGAATCCTTAAAAAGAGTAACCCGGCAAAAGAAACGCTGGCAGGGAGATTAATCTAAACTCAGTTTAGGGTTGAATCTTACCAAAATTAACTTCACTTAAAAATACAATGATAAATCAAACAATTCTTAAAGCCTTTCGGAGTGCATTTTTAGACTTTGTTGGCGATCCGTTTTATCAGACAGCCGAAGAAAGTGTCCGCTATATTCCCGATGGGTTAATGATTGTCGAAAATGGAAAAATTAAAGCATTCGGCAGTTACGAACATCTACAGCCTCAATATCCCAACCTCGAACCTATCAGCTATCCCGAGAAATTAATCGTACCGGGATTGATTGATTTACACATTCATTATCCGCAAACCGAAATGATCGCTTCCGATAGCAATCAACTTTTAGACTGGTTAGAAAAATACACCTTTTTAACCGAATCCAAATTTAAAGATCCCGAATATTGCCGACAAATTGCCGAATTTTTCCTCGACGAACTCCTGGGAAATGGCACCACAACCGCAGTCGTTTTGGCGGCGGTTTTTCCTCAGTCTGTAGATGCTTTTTTTGAAGCAGCAAACGCCCGAAACTTGCGAATGATTGCGGGTAAAGTAATGATGGATCGTCAGGCGCCGGAATATTTACTCGATACCGCCAAATCTTCCTATGAAGACAGTCAACAATTGATAGAAAAATGGCACAAAAAAGACCGCCTTCTCTACGCCGTGACTCCCCGGTTTGCGATTACTTCCACACCCGATCAATTGCAATTTGCGGGGAAACTTCTGGAAGAATACCCGGATGTTTATCTACACACTCACCTGTCTGAAAATCTGAATGAAATTAAATTTGTCGCCGAACTTTTTCCAGACAGTTTAGACTATTTACAGGTTTATGAACGCTTTGGTTTGGTCGGTAAACGCTCTATTTTTGCTCACGGAATACATCTTTCAGACTCCGAGTTTCAACGGTTATCAGAACATGATTCTACCATCGCCTTTTGTCCGACTTCTAACCTCTTTTTAGGAAGCGGACTTTTTAAACTCCATCAAGCCAAATCTAGAGAATATCCCGTTGGGGTGGGTTTAGCAACCGATGTGGGGGGAGGAACCAGTTTTTCTCTGCTGCAAACGGCGGGAGAAGCCTACAAAGTCACCCATTTACAAGGACAGAATTTATCGGGGTTTCAAGCTTTATTTTTGGCAACCTTGGGTGCTGCAAACGCTTTATCTTTGGACGATAAAATTGGCAACTTTGAACCCGGAAAAGAGGCGGATTTTGTGGTGTTTGACGGACAAGCGACCCCCGTTTTAAATTTGAGAAATCGAGGAAAAATCCCCCCGAAAACCCTAGAAGAACTGGCGGATTTTCTGCTGACGCTCATCATGTTGGGAGATGACAGAGCCGCATCAGAAACTTATATTTTAGGAGAGCGTCTAGGGCGAAAACATCAAAATTATTAATTATAATTATTTGCGAGGGTTTGAGGTCTAACTTAACTTGTATCGACGCAATTCAATATAATTAAAAATGGTTTAGTTCACCGGCAAATTATGCCCGGCGATGGAATTTTAATGCTATAATATAGTCGCCATCAGGAAAAATATCAATTCGTAGATAACCAATTAATAACTTTTCGATAATAGATCGATAACATTTTCTATTTAATTGAAATTCCAGTGATCAAGCGCCGAACTTTTCTCCAGCGCAGCACCCTAACCGCAGTCGGTACGGCAGCGATCGCCGCCTGCTCTCGGGAACCTGCCACCGAGTCCGAACCCGTTACCAGTCCCGGCCGGCCCTTTGTGCGGTGGCGGATGGCAACCAGTTGGCCAAAATCCTTGACCTTCACCTTTGGCACCGCCGAACAACTCTGTCAGCGAGTCAGCCACCTGACCGACGGACGATTTGCCATTACCCCCTTCGAGGCCGGGGAAATTGCTCCGGGGTTGGAGGTGTTGTCGGCCGTAGAAGCCGGAACCGCCGAATGCGGCCACACCGCCAGTTTCTACTACATCGAGCGAGTTCCCGCCCTCGCCTTTGGAACCGGCGTCCCCTTTGGTTTGAACGCCCAACAGCAGCAAGCCTGGTTGCAGTCGGGGGGCGGTTTGGCGGCGCTGCAAAGCCTCTATGCCGAGTTGGGGGTTCGCAACTTTCCGGGGGGCAGTACCGGGGGGCAGATGGGGGGATGGTTTAAGCGGGAAGTCAACACCCTCGCCGACCTGAAAGGCCTAAAAATGCGAATTCCCGGCTTGGGGGGCGAGGTGATGGCCCGCTTGGGAATGGAGGTCCGGGTTTTGTCCAGCGATCAAATCTTTGACGATCTCGACTCGGGCAAGTTGGACGCCGCCGAGTGGGTTTGCCCCCACGACGATGAGCAGTTGGGCCTCAACCGGGTCGCCCCTTATTACTATTTTCCGGGATGGTGGGAACCGGGAACCACCTACGAATTTCAGGTGAATTTGGCCGCGTGGCAAAAATTGCCCTCCCAGTACCGGGCAGCCTTTGAAGTGGCCGCCGCCGAAGCCAACACTCGGATGTTGGCAAACTACGATGCGGCTAACGGCCAAGCCTTGCAGCGGCTGTTATCTCGGGGAACTCAATTGAGACAATTTAGCCCGGAAATTTTGCAGGCGGCTCAAAATATTGCCTTTGAATTGTACGAAGAAAAAGCCAGTAAAGATCTGATATTTAAACAAACTTATCAACAGTGGAAAGCCTTTCGTTCGCAAGTTTATCAGTGGCATCGTGTTAGTGAACTGGGTTTCATCAGTTTTGCTTCTCAAACCCTCGAACCGTAATCGGCCATGCTCCCACCCAAAAAACATAAAACTAAGGGAAAAATATTCTCAATGCTGTGGAACTTTAAGCCGAATTTTTTCCGGACTTTGTATCGCAAATACTCCGGGTATAACTCCAACGATCATTTATCTTCGTTCACCCTCAGATGCTTTTTAGTTTCTCTCAAAAATCTTAGTATTAAACAAAAATTAAACGCGGGGTTTGGTGCGCTTGTGGTGTTAACCTTTTCTATCGTTGGCTTTAACTATCTGAGCAGTACCCAGGCGCGAATCAGCATCAAACAGACCGAATCTTTGCGGGTGCCAACCGTCGTTAACTCCGCCAATGCTCAGGCGAACTTGCTAAAAATGCTTTCGAGTTTGCACGGATATTTGGCAACGGGAAGATCGGAATTTCGCGACGATTATCAAGCTGCAAGACACGAATTTGAAAAAGATTTAATCCAACTGCTCGCCCTGACAGAACGGTGGAATTTAACCGATCAATATCAACAATTACAGGAACTCAATCAAATCTATCAAGATTGGTCGGGTTTGGCTGAACGAATGTTTATCTTAAAAGATAATATGTTGCTCAATCAACCCGCCTGGCGTCTGTACCAACAACAAGGCCAGTTAATGATCGATAGCATTTTGCAAGAAATTAACCGGATGCAAGATGAGGAGAAAAAACAATCTCCCTCAACAATTCATCAAGATCTGCTCATCTCAATGTCGGAGTTTGAAAATTCTTTTACTTTAATGGTGGCGGCTTTACAAGCTTATATCACCACGACAAATTCGACCTTTCGCTATCAGTATTCCGCACAAAAACGTAAAAATCAGGCGGCTTGGGAAAGCTTGGAATTCAATCAATATATTTTCACGGACAATCAGTGGCAAAGTTTTGAGAATCTGGCCGAAGATCTCGATCAATTTGATTTTCTCAAGCAGCAAATCTTTTCGGCGGTAAAAGACGAACGATCCCGAGAAGATCTCTACCTTTTTCAAACCGAAGTAGAACCCCTGGCTAACGAAATGTTGGACTTGCTCAATGAAATTGTCACCGAACAACAAGGCTTGCTAACTGCGGAATTAAGGGCCGGACACTATAACTTAATTTCCGGACAGTGGACGGCTTTAGCCGTTGGGATCATCACTTTAATTTTAGCGATTGTCATGGCAAGTTTTCTCCGCCGAACCATTGCTTTTCCCATTCAAAGACTCACGAATGTAACGACTCGCATTATGGAAGGAAACTTTGAAGTCAAAGCAACTGTCGAGTCTCAAGATGAAGTCGGAAGTTTGGCGAGTACGTTTAATCAAATGACCGCTTATTTAAAAAAATCTCGCGAAGAATTAGAACATTATAATACCACTTTAGAAAACCGAGTTCAACAGCGAACTCAAGAAATTCAAGAAAAAAATATAGAATTAGAATCTACTTTAAATCAACTCAAAGCCACGCAAGCCCAATTGATTCAAACTGAAAAAATGTCGAGTTTGGGGCAGTTGGTCGGGGGAGTTGCCCACGAAATTAACAATCCCGTCAATTTTATTCATGCTAATATTTATCATCTCAACCAATACGCTTTTGATTTATTAGAGTTACTCCAACTTTACCAGCGGGAATTTAACCCGCTTCCGTCAGAAATTCAAGAGAAAACAGAAGAAATTGATCTCAATTTTGTCAAAGAAGATTTACCCCGTCTGATTCGTTCGATGCAAACCGGAACACAACGCATTTCTCAAATTGTAAGTTCTCTCCGCAGTTTTTCCCGTCTCGATGAAGCCGAAATGAAATGGGTTGACCTTCATACCGGACTAGACAATACTTTAATGATGGTCGAAGGCAAGCTGAAAGCATCCGCAAAATCCCCCGAAATTAAAGTTATTAAAGAATACGGAGAGTTACCCGAGGTTGAATGCTACGCCGGTCAACTCAATCAAGTTTTTCTGAGTTTAATTGCCAACGCAATTGAAGCTTTAAACGAGTCTCAAATTCCCCAACCCACTTTAACAATTCGCACCCAATATTTCGCCGAATCTTCGCACATTCAAGTTCAAGTTCAAGATAATGGCAAAGGAATCGATCCAACAATTCAAGATAAAATATTCGATCCCTTTTTCACCACAAAACCCGTCGGTCAAGGGGTAGGTTTGGGTCTATCCATTAGTTACAGTATTATTGAAAAGCATCAAGGGCATTTGCAATATTTTTCGGAATGGGGAAAAGGAACAACTTTTCAGATCGAAATTCCCGTGTCTCAAACTTAAAATTTTCACATCTAAAAACCGTCTTCGCCTTAATACCCCACAATTACCTGCCACAAACACACCGTTAAAATTACAGTCGCTAAATGCTGAGGCAACAAAAACTTAAACGATTGACGGGCGATTTTCTGTGTTAAAATTATAGCAGTAATCGCGCCAAAAATCAACCCCGTTCCCTGGAGAAAACTAATCACCGCCGGATGAGCAACTAATATCGGTAATCCCTCACCATTCAAGCCAAAAGTCGCCAAAGCCACCGGAAGAATACGTCCGCCTTCTGACAACCCCAACCGCAAATAATGGGCTAAATTTCCGGCTAAAACCAGCGGTAAATATCCATAAGCCAGTTCCACAAAAGAGCGAGATTTAAAACTCGGAAAAATCCGATCAATTCCCCGGATAAACAGATGAGCCAAAAGCGGCACCAATACCGGTAAACTCAAAGCCGCCACCGACAGCCATAAATGAGGTTGGGACTCAAGTAAATTCCAGGGTAAATTTAACTCAATTTGTAACTCGGGAAGATGGTGTAAAAATACCGCTCCCAACAGCAAAAATAACAACGCCACTTCGTAACTGCGAGCCACATGAGTTGTCCAGAGTTCAATTCCCGGCGGACGCAAATTAAACTCAACCGAACGGTGGGGACAAGCTTTCAAACAAGTCATGCACAAAACACAGTCCCGGTTATCTTCTAATTGTGCCGGATGAGAATACAACGGACAGCCATCGGTTGCCATTCCTTCGCCTTTTTGCGGCCCCCCTTTATAACATTGATAGGTCGTACATTCGGCCGAACAAGTCCCCTGCTGCGCCCTTAATTCGGTCATTGAAAGTTTGGCAAACATTCCATTCATCCCGCCAATGGGACAGAGATAACGGCACCAAAAACGCCGCTCAAATAGAGCCGAAAAAATCATCGCTCCGGCCGTAATTAACAGCAACAAACAGGCCGATAAATAAGCCGTATTCGTTAAATCCCAGAGTTCCTCCCAGAGTAAAATTAAACCAAATAACCCGAACAAAAACCATCCGCCCCAGCGTTCAGCCTCCTGTCTCGGCCAACGTTTTAGTTTGCGGGGAAACAACCACAGGGATAATTTTTGGGTGACTTCTCCATAAATCATAAACGGACAAACCGCACACCAAACCCGCCCTAAAAACGGAAACAAAATCAAAACAATTGGCCACCACCAAGCCCAAAATAAATTTAAAGCAAAATTTTCCGAACGGGTTTGGGGGCCGAGAAATAAAATCCCCACAATTAACGCAAAAGTGGTTAGCGTAAACCCATAATTAATTCGATCCGGCCACCAAGGACTGCGAAGAAAATGCCGAAGTCCGGGATAAGTATTGAGTAAATTGAGACGAAATTGTTTTTTCTTGGTTTGCGACGGCCAGATAATTTCTTCGGTAATTTTTAAACTGCCTTCTAGCTGAATAATTGCCCGTTCAACCAAGTTGCGAAGTTCCCGTAAATTATTCGGAAAATCGTAAGCTTGCAGCCGCCGCAACGCTTCGGGACTAATGCGGGCTTTTTCAATGCCTTTGGCGCGACAAATTAAACTAATATAGTAATTGACCCAATCTTCTAAGTCCGCTTTTCTCACCCGCAACGGAGGAACTTTAATTAAATTTTCAACAAGAGAACTCAGTTCAGAAATAACTCTTTCTGAAACAATAATAATTTGGGCTTGGCAAGATTTTGGCTGTGGGGTTGGTTCTCCCGCACGACTAACCGGAGTGTAGGTTTTCGTTTTCACCAGGTTAATAACTGCGGGTAAAAGTTCGGGCGGAAGATCGTGTACATTATTAAACATTAGACTTCCTTCGCCCAACGCTTCAATTAGTCCCGGTTTTCCCCCCACCCGACCAAATAATTCAAAACCGCTCGTTTGTAACGTGCTACAATCGACTTTAATTAACGGTTTACGTCGCTCCGATGAACCAAAATGAATTAATGTCGCAATATTATCTTTTTCGAGTCCGGGTTCACCAAAAACTAATACAGACTCACGGTTTTTTGCCGCCTGTTTAATTTGCGATCGCAGTCGCACCGCATAGCGACTTCTCCCCACAATTCCCCGTCTGGCTTTCGGAACTAAATAAGGCTGTAAAATCAGCATTCGTTCCTGTTCATAAATCAGTTGAGAAGATAAAGATTCAACTTCTTCAACTAATTTCTGAGAAAAAGCCTGAGTAATTTCCGGATATTGACTCACCAATTGATGAAAAGATGCGGCCGAAATAAACCAAAATTCACATTCACTGAGGGTTACTAACGTTTGTCGAACCGGTTTATTCACCAACAATTCTTGAAGATTAATCGCCGATCCCGGTAACAAACCGTAGGATCGCAACCGCTCCGGTTGAGCTTCGATATGACCCGATCGCAAAATGTAGAGTCCTTCGGGTGATGTTGCTTCAGTGGCGATCGCTTGCTCAACGGCGACAGTGCGGTGTTCAAGTTGGGAAGCGATCGCTTCTAAAATTTCTGGGTTAAGTAGGCTCAAAGCGCTCCGTTCTTGCAGCCACGTCACCAACTCTTGAACATTCATCGCGGGTTCTCCCGTTTACCTTTATTCTTTATTTTATCGGAAAACTTACTTTAACTCAAACTATGATAGAACTCTCTAATTTTTGGGTTCCCCTAGCGCTCTTAGGTTTAATTGTGTTGGCGGCTATTTTTTTCAGTTCGATCCGATGAAAACTTAAAGATTTGCCAAAAATAATTCCTGGGGAACAGTCTCAGCGTTGGCGACGAAAAATCAGCCAACTGTAAATGCTGAGATTGACAATTAAAACAAACAATCCTAAAAAGATTTGTAGGCCGCGAGTCAGTGCCGTCGGATAAATCAGAGGGAGGAGATAATGTTCAATAAAACTGGTATTGTAACCCGCTTCTCCTCCCTGTTGACGCAGCCAATTTTCCAAAGGCGTTAGAGGACAAACCCACCCCGCAAATGAAATCAGAATCGCCCATCCGAAAGCGGGGATATGAACCAGAAGCAAACGCCTCCATCGCAACACCAACAAGCCTCCAGCAACCGCAAACAAGATGAAAGCCAGGTGAATAACGACAACGAAATCTGCTGCAATTCGGTAAATCATAATTTCTAGTCACTCCGAGGGGGGGTTTATCTAGGTTGAAAGTGAGATACATACATTTTGGCTAAACCCGCCCCTACACCGGACAGCTTAAAGCACAGCATTACCCGTTCCCTGAAACATCAACCAAGACAGGAAAAAGTCCAAAATAAAGATAGACAGCAAAGCCGTCACCACAGCAGTTGTCGTCGATTGTCCCACACCTTTGGCGCCGCCGGTCGTCGTCAGCCCCCAATTGGTACCGATCACCGCAATCACCCCCCCAAACACCACCGCTTTGATTTCGCCACTAATTAAATCCCAAAGGCTGAGAAAATTCTGCACCGACTCCAGAAACAAATTTGGCGGAATGTTATATAGACTACTGGAAATAAATAAACCTCCTGCCAGACCCGTAATCAGACAGATAATATTTAGCAAAGGCAACATTAAACAACAGGCAATCACCCGAGGGATCACCAAATAATCAACGGGATCAGTTTTTAATACATAAAGCGCATCGATTTGTTCCGTGACTTGCATCGTGCCAATTTCTGCGGCAAAAGCCGATCCCACTCGTCCGGCAACAATTACAGAAGTTAACACCGGACTTAATTCTCGCGCCAGAGAAAGAGCCAAAACACCCCCCACTAAATTTCCGGCACCTAATGTGATAAACTCACGGGAAACTTGAATTGTAAACACCATTCCGACAAAACCTGCCGTGATCAAGGCAATTAGCAATGACTCCGGCCCGACCGTTGCCATTTGTTCTAAAGTGTTACGACGATGAATTTTACCTTGAAACAGATGTACAATTACCTGTCCGGCTAAAAACAAAGCAGCAATGAAGCGGCGCGTCCAAATTCCGAGACTTGAATGAATTTGCATCTGACTTAAAACAATCCTCACCTTAAAATGACAAAGAAAAATAACAACTATGTACAAATCTTAACCAAGTTTTTTGAATATTAATTTAAGTTTTCTGACAGAGTGGAACGAAACGAGTAATTCCCTTTATCTTATAAGTTAATAGTCTAGATTAACTTGCCCCTACTCTGGCATTAGCTGAATTCAATTCTCTATCATTCTCCTATGAGTATTTTTCCTGATTTTCTCCGTTCGGTTCTACTAACGATGGTTCTGAGCTTTTTGACTCCCATTCTGGTGATCAGTTTTGGTTTAGCAAGCTCGGCAATTATCGGGTGTCTTCCCTTTCTCGAAACCATCGGTCAATTTTCCTGCCAACAAATTTTACAATTTTTGGCAACCTTTGGCAGCGGACATCCCTTACAAGGAAGTCTGATCATTGGTATAACCTGTAGTCTAGTTGGTGGTTTATTTGATACCTATGCCTCCTATCAAAGTCCTCGCAGTCAGTAAAATTACCCCGTCAAACCCCGATTCGTTTACTTAGCCTCCCGAAGGAGGCTTTAGCTTAGTTTGACAGAGGAGAGAAATAATTATCAACCCCCAACCTCTGTTTCCCTTTCCATCCCATCAGGTTCAACCTCCAATCTATCAAAAGATCTTGTCATTTTTCAGGGGAACAATTATGTTAAACTAGAGCCACACAAAAGGATTCTCAAAAGCAATCGAGTTAAACACAATCAATGGCTGATATTGTTGATATTGCAGTTGGTGCAGGCTCATTTACCACCCTTGTACAAGCGGTTCAAGCCGCAGGTTTGGTCGAAACCCTCAAAAGTCCCGGCCCCTTTACCGTTTTTGCCCCCAATGACGACGCTTTCGCCAAACTTCCGCCCGGCACCATACAAACGTTAGTCCAAAATATACCCCAACTGACTCGCATTTTAACCTATCACGTTGTTCCCGGTCGGCTCAAGAAAGCCGATTTAGAAGAACTTCAAACCCTAACGACCGTTGAAGGTTCACCGCTTCCCCTCATTTTTACCGAAGGTTTTGAAGTCAAAAATGCCACCGTCGTCGCCCCCGACATCGAAGCCGATAACGGCGTAATTCATGTGATTGATACTGTACTTTTAATGGGTTAAAGCGTCAATCAATTTAGCAGTTCTATACAGTCCAGTTCAATACTCATCATCAAAAACTGGCTGTTTGTAGGTTGAGGAAAGAAACCCAACCTACTAATTATTATTCAAACTCTCCCCTTCAAGTCTCTACAGATCAATTTTCTTGGCGTTAACTTCTGAATGTATCGATATCGGGGATAGATTTAGAACTCTCCAAAAGTCCTAATAAAAGCTTAGTTTTTAATCATAAAACCGAGAAAATTATCCGGTAAAAATTCACAAATCAGTATAAACACGCAGAGATTAATCGATATAATTCCGTTTACCGCCCAAACTCCGCGAAGTTTTTGTTCTCCTCGTACACCAAGAACTCTCTTATAAAGAAATAGCCCAACACCTGAATATTTCTTACGATAACGTCCGCCAACGAATTTCTAATTCCGATTTATCCGATATTGCCAAACCGTTAGAAATTCAGTGAAAATCGGCCTTCTCAATTGTTAGATTTTCTCAAACCAAACCCCTAAAGTTAGGGCGTATGCCAGAAACCCCGACGCAGAAAAACAGGCGAAATTTTGGCGATGCCCCCCCTTTGTCCCCCCAACTTTAGGCAGGGCCGTTCCGTTCTAATGTTTTGCGATCGCTAGAAGCTATAGCTGAATGCGATTTCGTCCCTTTTTTTTTAGAACCCCTAAAAAACGAGAAAAACCCAGGCGATCGCTTGACTCAAAGAGGTTATTCCCCCCTAAATCTTCAGGGCAGGAATTGAAAAATAAAACTGGCGAGACCGCTTGATGTAAAATGATTTTGTTTCCTTGTATAGTCAAGAGTATCAAGTTGTTCTAGGATTAAATCGCTTTGAGAATAAACACTCTTCAGAAATCAAGCAAGTTCAAGAGATGATCGGGAGTTTACCCTTCACAAAAAAAGTATTTACTCTCGATGCTTTACACTCTCTTGCGGACTTCCTCCTTGATGGAAACCACCAAGACCGGAGTCCGCGCTGCCAAAAGCCAACGGTTCAACAAATCATAGCTTCAGAAAATCACTACTTAATCACCGTCAAAAAGAATCAAAAAAAATTGTATCAAGCTTTAGAGTCTATCACTGACTCAGAACAGCCTTTCAGTATTAATATAGAGCAAGAAAAAAGTCATGGCCGTCAAATCAAACGCCAAGTTTCAGTTTTCAAGAGCATAGAACCCCTAAAATCTAATTGGTGTGGAATTCAAAGCTTAATCCGAGTTAAAAGATGGGGTAAAAGAGGAGACAAGGATGATCACCAAGTTGCTTACTACATCAGTAGTCTCTTGGAGAAAGCTGAAGTTTTTGCGACTCGAATCAGAGGACATTGGCAAATAGAAAATCAGTTGCATTGGGTAAAAGATGTAATATTTCAAGAGGATGGTTCTCAAATCCATCACTTTCAAGCCCGAACGAATTTATCCATCCTCCAAACTATAGCAATGAATCTGTTTCGACTGTTAGGATTTGTCTCTATTACTGAAGGTCAAAGATGGCTTAATAATCACTGGTTCAAGCTTTGGATTTTGCTAGAATGAAACGGCCCTGGCTTTCCAAGGGGGGTTAGGGGGGATCGAATAAAACCCTTGACAAACTGCAAGAAACAGGATTAGAACAAATCGTTGAAACTAACAGTTATGAAAAAGAAACCGGGTTTCTATGACATTTTTTCATCTCGATCAAAATCTTACTGAAGAAACCCGGTTTCTCACTATTGAACTTATACCATTTCTCTAAAGTTGAGATACAGATGATTTAGTCCAAACCCGTAGCCTATCTACTTCTGACTTTTGACTGTCTTGCAAAGTTGCTCTATGCGCGAACTTCCTTCAACTCTGGGAACTAGAGCAACGGAGTTCGCGCTCCACGCAGGCGTGACCCCAAGACCCTCCGGGAACGTCCGTCGCGGAAGATCGCAAACTTTGCGGAAGATCGCGAACTTCGCTCTATGCGCGAACTTTGCTCTATGCGCGTTGGCGTAGCCTGCCGCAAAGCGGCTTACTTCGCTCTCGACTATTGGGCGCCCGTCGCAAGGCAAGCGCTCTCGGCGGAAACCGCGCCCGTCGCAAGGAACGCGCTCCACGCAGGCGTGACCCCAAGACCGCACAATACCCGCACTTTGCGCTTCTGACTTTTGACTTCCGCGAAGCGGTATTACCTCAACCCAAACGACCAGTCGCCGTTTGTTAAACGCATCTTTAGAACACAGATGTACTGAAGTCATCCGAGGAAATCACCCCAGCATCAATACCCACTAATTCCGCCAGAATTTCGGAACCCAAAGCAATTTGAGTTTGACCGTTAACGGAAGTAATGGTGAGTTGTTCAAAACTGATGCCACCGTCGAGGACGATCGTATCTTCGCCGTCGGCAAAATCAGTGATGGTATCCGGGCCGTAACCCGCCACGAGGACAAAGCGATCGCTCCCATTCCCCCCGGTGAGCAGGTCTGAACCCTCCGCCCCGATGAGGAGATCATCCCCATTGCCGCCGGTGAGTTGGTCGTCACCTTCCCCGCCATCAAGGGTGTCATTACCCCCGTCACCCAAGATCACGTCATCACCCTCACCACCGTCCACCAGGTCATCTCCCTGACCACCGTAGGCCGTATCATTACCGTCATTGCCGGAAATGGTATCCGCCTCTTGGTTGCCGAAAATGATATCATCACCGTCGTTGCCCTCCATCAGGTCAGACCCCTGGTTGCCGAAAATGATATCATCACCCTCGCCACCTTTCACCTGGTCGTCCCCCAGGCCACCGTAAACCTCATCATTGCCGTCGGCGCCGTCGAGAACGTCGTTTCCTTGGTTGCCATTCAGCCAGTCGTCCCCCTCGTCGCCGGAAATCGTATCATTTCCGAGGTTGCCGTAGAGTTCATCGTTGCCCGTACCGCCAAGGATTTGGTCGTCATCCTTGCCACCTTGGACGGTATCGTTACCCGCCCCGGCATCGATGATATCGTTACCTTGGTTGCCGTTAGCTTCGTCGTTCCCGGCCCCCAAATTGAGATTATCGTCACCCGCAAAGGCAAACAGTTCGTCGGCTTCGGGAGTTCCGGCTAGGTTGTTGTCTCCCTCACCCGGTTCGGAGTCGGAAACAGTGATGTTGGTGGAGAAAATCAACGGAAATGCGATCGTACTAATAGAATCGATGACCTCGTAGACATCCAACACCATCGGCAGTTCCAATTCGGTTTCGGTTTCCAAATCGTCGGAAGAGGTGTCGCCGTCCCCAGAAGTCGAGTCATCCGCCGAGTCGTCAGGGAGGAAATCGGAAACGGGAATTGAGGGTATTGTCGGATCGGAAGGGGTTTCTGGGGAAGGAGTCGTCGAAGTTCCACCCAATACCACAGAACCATCGGGGCGAGTAATCGAAGAAGAATCAATTTCTACCCCATCGAATTCATTGACAAAAACATTGACAGTTTCCCCAATCGTTAAACCCAATTCATCCGCATCTCGAGGATCGGGATCGACAATCGTTGAACCCCCCGACCAATTTAATATAAAATCATCGCCATCATCGGCAAAACCCGTTACCACTCCTGTTACTGTTGTTCCCGCTTGAATCTCTGTTGAGGGAACAGTCGGATTATCCGTTGTCGGATCGGAAGGGGTTTCTGGGGAAGGAGTCGTCGAAGTTCCACCCAATACCACAGAACCATCGGGGCGAGTAATCGAAGAAGAATCAATTTCTACCCCATCGAATTCATTGACAAAAACATTGACAGTTTCCCCAATCGTTAAACCCAATTCATCCGCATCTCGAGGATCGGGATCGACAATCGTTGAACCCCCCGACCAATTTAATATAAAATCATCGCCATCATCGGCAAAACCCGTTACCACTCCTGTTACTGTTGTTCCCGCTTGAATCTCTGTTGAGGGAACAGTCGGATTATCCGTTGTCGGATCGGAAGGGGTTTCTGGGGAAGGAGTCGTCGAAGTTTCACCCAATACCACAGAACCATCGGGGCGAGTAATCGAAGAAGAATCAATTTCTACCCCATCGAATTCATTGACAAAAACATTGACAGTTTCCCCAATCGTTAAACCCAATTCATCCGCATCTCGAGGATCGGGATCGACAATCGTTGAACCCCCCGACCAATTTAATATAAAATCATCGCCATCATCGGCAAAACCCGTTACCACTCCTGTTACTGTTGTTCCCGCTTGAATCTCTGTTGAGGGAACAGTCGGATTATCCGTTGTCGGATCGGAAGGGGTTCCTGGGGAAGTCGTCGTCGAAGTTTCACCCAATACCACAGAACCATCGGGGCGAGTAATCGAAGAAGAATCAATTTCTACCCCATCGAATTCATTGACAAAAACATTGACAGTTTCCCCGATCGTTAAACCCAATTCATCCGCATCTCGAGGATCGGGATCGACAATCGTTGAACCCCCCGACCAATTTAATATAAAATCATCGCCATCATCGGCAAAACCCGTTACCACTCCTGTTACTGTTGTTCCCGCTTGAATCTCTGTTGAGGGAACAGTCGGATCATTCATTGTCGGATCGGAAGGGGTTTCTGGGGAAGGAGTCGTCGAAGTTTCACCCAATACCACAGAACCATCGGGGCGAGTAATCGAAGAAGAATCAATTTCTACCCCATCGAATTCATTGACAAAAACATTGACAGTTTCCCCAATCGTTAAACCCAATTCATCCGCATCTCGAGGATCGGGATCGACAATCGTTGAACCCCCCGACCAATTTAATATAAAATCATCGCCATCATCGGCAAAACCCGTTACCACTCCTGTTACTGTTGTTCCCGCTTGAATCTCTGTTGAGGGAACAGTCGGATTATCCGTTGTCGGATCGGAAGGGGTTTCTGGGGAAGGAGTCGTCGAAGTTTCACCCAATACCACAGAACCATCGGGGCGAGTAATCGAAGAAGAATCAATTTCTACCCCATCGAATTCATTGACAAAAACATTGACAGTTTCCCCAATCGTTAAACCCAATTCATCCGCATCTCGAGGATCGGGATCGACAATCGTTGAACCCCCCGACCAATTTAATATAAAATCATCGCCATCATCGGCAAAACCCGTTACCACTCCTGTTACTGTTGTTCCCGCTTGAATCTCTGTTGAGGGAACAGTCGGATTATCCGTTGTCGGATCGGAAGGGGTTTCTGGGGAAGGAGTCGTCGAAGTTTCACCCAATACCACAGAACCATCGGGGCGAGTAATCGAAGAAGAATCAATTTCTACCCCATCGAATTCATTGACAAAAACATTGACAGTTTCCCCAATCGTTAAACCCAATTCATCCGCGTCTCGAGGATCGGGATCGACAATCGTTGAACCCCCCGACCAATTTAATATAAAATCATCGCCATCATCGGCAAAACCCGTTACCACTCCTGTTACTGTTGTTCCCGCTTGAATCTCTGTTGAGGGAACAGTCGGATTATCCGTTGTCGGATCGGAAGGGGTTCCTGGGGAAGGAGTCGTCGAAGTTCCACCCAATACCACAGAACCATCGGGGCGAGTAATCGAAGAAGAATCAATTTCTACCCCATCGAATTCATTGACAAAAACATTGACAGTTTCCCCAATCGTTAAACCCAATTCATCCGCATCTCGAGGATCGGGATCGACAATCGTTGAACCCCGCGACCAATTTAATATAAAATCATCGCCATCATCGGCAAAACCCGTTACCACTCCTGTTACTGTTGTTCCCGCTTGAATCTCTGTTGAGGGAACAGTCGGATTATCGTCGATATCGTCATCGTCATCATCGTCGTCATCATCGTCGTCATCATCGTCCGTATCGTCTGCCGAATCATCGGTGGTGGCATCGTCCGTCGAGTCAGTCGAAGTTCCACCCAATACCACAGAACCATCGGGGCGAGTAATCGAAGAAGAATCAATTTCTACCCCATCGAATTCATTGACAAAAACATTGACAGTTTCCCCGATCATTAAACCCAATTCATCCGCATCTCGAGGATCGGGATCGACAATCGTTGAACCCCCCGACCAATTTAATATAAAATCATCGCCATCATCGGCAAAACCCGTTACCACTCCTGTTACTGTTGTTCCTGGTGTGGGATTAGTCATCTCTTGTTCTGCCTTCTTGAACTCGACGCTGCAACTTTAAACAGGAAAAATGACAGGAAGATGACAGAAATTTGATGAATTAATCATTGTCAGTTTTTTTATAGATCCATCAAGTTTAGGTTATATTAGCTGCGTGTAGGGTGGGTGATAACCGATGAGTTAACGTTGAAATTCTTCAGTTTTTTCCCTCACCCACCTTACTGTTATTTCGGAATCAATGTGAATTCAACAATAGAAAAACCCTCTCCTGGTAAGAGAGGGGTGGGGAGAGGTTGATAGAGGCTTCAAAAACGTTTAACGATAATTTTGAGTTTGGATATTTCTCAAACGGGCTTCAGGACGTTTAAAGCGATCTAATTGCATCTCAAAAAAGTCACGATTTGCTTGTAAATGCCGGGGATTTGTATCATCTAAAGGATACAACAAAGCCGTCCGTAACGCTTGAATAACCGCAGAAGTTACACAATACATTGAACGTTGGAAAGTGTTCGCCAACTGAATCAACATATCGTCCTCGCCCCGACAGTGTTTTTGGTAATATTCCACCAAATAGGGCGGTAAGAAATGCAGCATATCTTGCATTAACAAAGTCGGCGGAATTCCCGCAGTTCCCACCGGGAAAATATCGGCGTACAAAATGCCATAATGGAAGTCTTTTTGATCCTGGGGAACTTCGTTGGCTTGGGCGTTGTAAGACTTCGTACCCCGGAAGGGTGCGGTGCGATAAAATACCGCTTCTACATAGGGAAGTGCGGCTTCATATAACCACATAAAGCCTTTCGACTTGGGAATAATTTCGTAGCATTCCCCATCGATATAAACGTGATGATAAATGGGTCGCCCCGCAATGGCAAAAATTCCGTTGACCAAGAAGTTCATCGCTTCGGGAACGGTGGTAATTTTCCCTTCATCGTACAAGTCGCTCATTTCAAAGAAAACCGGCGCCATGACTTCCCAGAATAGCCCCAAATTGCTGTAATATGAAAGTTGGCGAACTTGTTCGAGAAACATATCCGGAAATAGCTTGTACAAGCTTAACATCACCGGATTCTTTTTGAAGTAAGCTTTAATCGCCCGGTCAGCATTGGCTTTGTATTCGTCGGTATCGAGATAGGGGTCAAATTGACCGCCCATTTCTCGATGCCAAAACATCGCTTGCATACAGGCTTCTGCAAACTCCATATTAATCCGGTCGTGCCACAAATGATGGAGTAATTTGGGAAGCTTGGTGGTTTCTCCCTTTTCAATAAAAGCCAATAATTCCGGGTGTGCGGTGGCTTCTCCCCGCCAAATTCTTAAATCCGCATCGTCTCCGGCATAATGATTGTGCAGGTCTAAATACTCTTTGGGAAGGAAGTATTTAAAAAAGGGTAAAGGGTTTAAAAATACCCGTTCGGCGATGTATAATAAATCCCGCCAATAGAAATCCATCGGCACCGCGTAGGCTTTATAAATGCCGATAATTTGCATTAAATTTTCCGGGGTATCGGGAAGCATCGCCCCACCCGCTTCTAGGCGATGAATGATCTCCGAAAATTCGTGAGTTGAAGGCGGTAATTTTGCGGATAAGGATTGCAATTGCATTTCGGTTGTGACAGTCATAAGCCGTTAACAGTTTAGAGTTAAAAAGTGAGAAAACATCACTCAATTTGACGCACTGTGAAAAAATTAGGGTTGTTTTAGGTGCATTGAAACTTGAGTCGGAGTCTGATTTTTTAAAGCAATTTCCATTGCTTGTGCTGTCGGTTCGCTCCAACGTAATAACCAACTCGGTTGCACGCCAAAGAAGAAAATTAAAACCGCTAAAACCAAAGCCGGAGCCTGTTCAGAAAATTTGACTTTGGGATAATAAGCTAAGTCATTATTCAGCTTACCAAAACAAGTTCGGTTGAGCAGAATTACGAAGTAAACAGCCGTTAAACCGGAAGCAATAATGCAGAGTAAACTTTGGATGGGGAAAACGGAAAATGTGCCTTGGAAAACCAGAAATTCGGCTACAAAACCGACTAACCCCGGAATTCCGGCGCTCGCCATTCCCGACATAATTAACAATGCACTAACAACCGGTAAACCGCGAATGGGATTCATCAAACCGTTGAGAACTTGTAAGTCACGAGTCCCAACTTTGGCTTCCACCACACCAACCAAATGAAACAGAATCGCCAGAATTAAACCGTGAGCCACCATTTGAGAAATCGCCCCAATTAAACTAATGGTGGTTCCTGCTGCTGCTGCTACTATGATATAGCCCATGTGACCAATTGAGCTATAGGCAACCATACGTTTAATATCCTGTTGGGCGATCGCCGTTAACGCCCCGTACATGACGCTAAAAACCCCAATAATTGACAATCCGGGGGCGATTAATTCCCAAGTTTCGGGGAACAGTTGCAAGCCAAATCGAATTAAACCGTAAGTTCCCAATTTTGCCAGAATTCCCCCCAACAAAATTGTTACAGGAGAAGAAGACTCAACGTAGGCGTCGGGGAGCCAAGTGTGTAGCGGTACCAACGGAATTTTAATGCCAAATCCGATTAGTAAAACACTTAACAGAATCAGTTGGGTGGTCTGAGATAAGATTTGAGTATTGATGGCATTGTAGTCAAAATTTGTCGAACCACCCAACCAGGTCATGCCCAAGAATCCCGCTAAAATTAGGATTCCCGATAACGCCGTATAAATCAAGAATTTGGTGGCTGCATAACCCCGTTTTTCGCTTCCCCAAATGGCAATTAATAGATAAAGGGGAATCAGTTCTAACTCGTAAAACAGAACGAACAGCAATAAATTCTGTGCCAAAAATGCGCCCGCAATTCCCGCATTAACCAACAAAATCATCGAATAATAAAGGCGGGGGCGTTGAAGTTCCGGGCGGGTGCTGGCGATCGCAATAATCGTTAAAACGGCATTCAACCCCATCAAGGGTAACGATAACCCATCAATTGCTAAACTGTAGGATAAACCCAATTGGGGAATCCAAGGAAGATATTCAGAAAACTGAAAATTGGGGTCGCTCAAGTCAAAATCTGCGGCTAATTTTAGGGTAAATCCCGCAATGACGAGCGCAATAATTAAAGCAACAGAACGAATTTGACGGCTGATTAAATTGGCGGGAAGTATCCCCACAATCAGCGCTCCGACCACCGGAATTAAAATGAATAAATTGAGCATAGGTCATTGATCACAGACTGTGTATCTGGTTTATAAAAAGATGAGTTTTGGTCACGCGAATTTCAGCTGACCCAGAACAATTGATTAGGCAACTAACTCGATTTGGCCCGTCTCTAGATTATAGTATCCGCCAACTATTTTCAGATTTCCTTCTTGAACTAATTGTGTGAGAACGGGAGAACTTTTCAAGTTTTCAATTTGTAGTTTGACATTCGCTTTTACTGCTGTTTCTATGGTTTGATTTGCTTGAATTGCGGGTTTAATTGCATCGATAATGCTGCCAATCTTACCCGGAACAGCGTTGCCATCAATGGTCGCTTGAACAGCACCGCAATTTTGATGTCCGATGACCATTAAAACTTTTGCTCCTAAAACTAAAGTCCCAAATTCTAAGCTACCAATTTCTTCAGGAGTTGCAATGTTTCCAGCATCTCGAACGACAAAAATATCTCCCAATCCCTGATCAAAAATAATCTCAACCGGTACTCGTGAATCTGCACAACTGAGAACCGCAGCAAAGGGATTTTGACCTTGAGCAACTTCTGTGAGTCGAACTGTACTTTGATTCGGATTTTTACGTTTGTTCGTCACAAAACGCTGATTCCCATCCATCAAGTTTTGCAACGCTTCATCAGGAGTCATGTTTTTATTTGTAACAGCAGATTTCGGTTGTTCTGAATCACAACCCACTCCTGCTATTAAACTTGCTGTTCCCAATGCAACCGCACCAAACTTTAATAATTGACGGCGAGAAAAGTCCTGAAATTGATCGGTTGTTTTCATTTGTTTGACTGCTCAAATTTTTTGGATTCCCGATGATGCAACCCAAATTTTCTCCTCTCTAAAAAAGATTAAAGGCGAGGATTCCTAAGATCACCGTAACTCCCACAACAATTGTTAGAGCATAAAATTGAGTTTGTCCCGTAACGTTATAGCGCAAACTCTGACCGCCAAAAATCGTCGCAAAACCGACCAAATTGACAAAACCATCTACTAAATAACGGTCAACCCAAGACATCACCTTAGAAACCGAACCCACAACCGCAATAATCGTCAAACGATAGAGTTTTGCGGTGTAAAAATCGTAAGCAAAAAAGTCTTGAATAGCCGGCACGCTCAGTTTAACAGGTTTTTGCCAATTGTCATTGATATAAATCAAACAACCCAGTCCAAAACCCGCCAAAGTTGACAACAGCAACACACCCACAACGGTTTTATTAATCGTGTCAAATCCGGGTAATAAATCCCAAGTTGCTAACAACAAAGGAACGTGCAAACACAATCCCGCCAAAAACGTCATCGGCAAAACTAAAGCCCAAAGACCTTCGGGAGATCTCACCGTCATTTGTTTGGGTTTTCCGGTAAAAATCAAACCAAATTCTCGCGTTAAACTAAACGCCGTCAAACCATTAACAATTAACACCGTCCAAGCCACAGCCGGCTGTGTAGTCCAGAGATTTTCAATTAATTGCTGTAGCGTCCAAAACCCCCCCAAAGGTGGCATCGCAATTAAAGCAAAAACCCCGACAATAAAACACAATCCCGAAATCGGACGGCGCGACCACAAACCGCCATATTGGGTTAAATCTTGGGTAATATTATTGAGGATAATTCCCCCCGTACTCATCACCAACAACGCCATCGATAACGAGTAGGTCAATAACAACAGTAAAGCCGTTTCCGGGTGTCCGCTTCCCACCGCCACAAATGCGATTCCCATGTAGGAACTCACCGAGTAAGAAATCCCCCGTTTAATGTCAATTTGAGCGATGGCAATTAAACTCGCACCCAAAGCGGTTGCTAACCCGACAAATATCGCCGTTGACATCACCGTTGGGGAGAGGGCTAAAACCGGTTGCAACTTCACCAATATCCAAGCCCCCGACGCCACCACCACCGCATTCCGTAAAATGGTACTGGGAATGGGGCCTTCCATCGCTTCATCTAACCACAAATGCAAAGGAAATTGAGCGCATTTACCCATCGGTCCGGCTAACAAGGTTAAACCCAATAATGTGGCAACTTTGGGGTCAATATTAGCCGAGTCCGCCCATTGGGCCAATTCTGGAAAGTTCCAGGTTCCCGCCAAAGGATACAGCGCCACAACCCCCATTAATAAGAATAAATCCCCCACCCGTTTGGTGAGAAACGCATCTCTGGCGCCTGTGACAACCAACGACTGGTTAAACCAAAAACCGACTAACAAATAGGTTCCAAGCGTCAGAATTTCGAGGATAATGTAGCTGTAGAATAGGGAATCGCACAGCACCAAAGCCGAGAGTCCCGCTTCAAACAAGCCGAGAAGACAATAAAATCTCGCCCATCCCCAATCCATTTCCATGTAACCAACGGCGTAAATTTGGGCGAGTAAGTTTAACCCCGTAATGACTAATGTCGCCGCCAAGGTGACAACAGAAATATCTAAGGGAATGGAAAAATCCAACTCGGCAACTTGTAAGTAAGGAATAATTAGTTTTTGGGCGGGTTCACCCCAAACGGCGTTTAGGGCAAATAAGCCGTGCAGAAACGCAATCAAGGTCATCAATATATTCAGATAACCCGACGGTCTTGGCCCGGTTCTGCGGATGATTCCCGGCGACCAAGGAATCGATATGATTGCCCCCAACAAAGGATAACAGGGGATTAACCAAATGGTTTTTACAAAAAATTCTGACATCAATGTTTCCTCAACGTCCTGTTTAAGTCGTTAACTATTGAGTAAATGAGCAAATTCGCTACACGAAACAAGAGTGTTGAGTCCATCAACCTCTAAAGTTCTATGGGTTTGTCCCTGTGGGGACCCGAAAGACTTGATCTTTACTGGATTAACCGAGTCGGTTAGAAAGCCGGTCAGAAAATTGACATAGACTTTACAAAAAGATATCACAGTTTGACATAGATTTTAATCTATAGTTCGTCCCCCAGTGAACATAAAACTGAGAAATATCGATGATGGCTTGGTTTACGAAAACTTATCAGTTATCGCCGTTGAAGGGGTGGCGTTGATATCGACTGATTCTCAATCCTCGACGGTGCAATGTTTTCCTCTGTCTGCGATTCGCGGTTCTCTCCCGTCCGGCTGCGATCGCATCTATCTAAGGGATGAATTTATTTTACTTCAAACAAGCGCGATCGCTCTCCAACTCAAATTCGCAAAAAAACCAATAAGAAATGTAAAAAACTGGTTTCGGTATTTATACTGAGGAGTTATAACAGAATTGTGCAGAAAAAGCAATTTCTAATCCAATCGTCCCTATCATTTCCCAGGTTGTGCATTGCCAGGACGATAGAAACTAATCTGAAGTTTTTCAGCATTGTAAATAACAGATACCCAATCCAGTTTAGTGTACTTCTAAGCTCAAAGTCTGAAGTCTTTTGAGAGCAAAACTTTTCAGAAAGAGTAACAAATTTTGAGTCAATTGGATGGGGTCAGCAATGAAATTTTGACAGCATCATTGAGGGAGGCTGTGTTATGGTTTTTGCTGCTCAAAAATGCCTTTCTAAAAACTCAACATTTGACATTGAACGGGCAAGAGAATTAATTCCCAGGCTCGAAGTCGCATCAAAGGAATACGATCAATATAAAGAATATCAGACAATCCCTTCCCCTCAGAGAATCAACACGCTTGTTTTGTAGTTGTCTTGAAACTCGTTTATTTTCAATCACTTTAAGCGAATTTAGAGGTAAAAACCATGATATTTTCTTGGTCAGACTATATTTATGCCGTCGCCACAACCAACAAAATTCCCCCAGAATGTGGTAAACTGCGAGTCGTTCAGTTAGCGCAAGCCATCCTCGAATCAGCAGGAGGAACCAGTACACTCTTTCAAGAAGCAGGAAATCCTGGCGGACTTCAATGGCGAGAGCATATTGACGATAACTATTTAGAAAAAATCACAGAAAGGGTTTGGTTGAAAACTCCCAGTCAACCCGAAGGTTGTTATTGGTGCCAATGGAAAACAGCAGAACACGCGGCGATGGGATACTGGCGGTTTATTGATCGTCCAAACTCTCCCTATTCAGGATGGAAACTATATCTTAACAATCCTGAAGGCTACTTACAGCATATTTGGGAAAAAGGCTACGCCACCGATCCGAACTATGTTAATAAAGTCAAAAAACTATTTCCAGAAGCACAAAACTTACTTCAACAATACAATCAAAAACAGCAATCACCAAATCCTCAACGGACGTTCAAAATAGCAATTATGCCAGGACATGGAGGCAGCGCTCCGGGAGCCGTTAACCCCGATTTGAACATCTGTGAAAAAGATTATAACTGGAAAGAAGCCGTTGAAATTAAAACTCGTTTAGAAGATCGCGGCAATTACCAAGTTATAATTTGTAGACAAGAAAACGAATTACCGACCCTTGCCACATTGCAACAACGAGCTAATAATATTCAAGCTGATGTTTGTCTGTGCCTTCACCATAATGCTTGCAATCGAAAAGCTCAAGGTTGGTGGTTATTTTATGCCAACAATAAACCCCAATTTGAGACGTTTATCCAAATTATGGATCGGCATTTCCGTCAACTTCCGTTAACACCTCGCGGATACGAATATGTGAGCGAACCTTTTACTGAAGCTTGGCGAAAAAACGTCTGGAATTGTATTCATAGCTGTCAAATGCCCACCATTTTGTTTGAAAGTTGCTTCATTGATAATAACGAAGATGCTCTGTGGTTAACAAATGGCGGCTATCAGGAAATTGCCGATAAAATTTGTGCGGGAGTTCAAGAGTATTTAGAAAGTAAAATTGCTCAAAACCTACAATCAGTAAAATTAGTTGTTGTTAACGATCCTAATGGCCCTTTAAACGTTCGTTCGGGACCGGGAACAAACTTTCAGGTTGTCTCTAAGTTAGACAATAATACAACCTTGACCGTGATTAATCAGGCTTTGGATAATCAAGGAAGGGTTTGGCTGGAGATTAGTTCTCCTTGTTCCGGTTGGGTCTTCAAATCTTTAACCTCAGAAGTGATCGGCGAACAAAATCAACCCGCACCCTCAGCAATGTCTGAAAGCGAAAAATATGACTACTATTGTGATATTATTACTCGCAATGGTGGACGCTTGCACAACCGAAATTTGATCTCTTTCCGCAAAGAAACTAGCACAAAAGCGAATAACTGGGACGGTCGTTACGATGATATTACGGTAATGATTTGGAAAGATAACTCTGGTAAACACGTTCGTCAATATACCTCCAACACAGAACCTTCTTCTCAATATGAAGATTGTTCCGATCCCCGGGCCGACCGCGGCCCTATGGGTGTGGATGCAAATGGGGATGGAAAACTCGATTTAGGCCGTTTACCGGCAGGTTATTATGAATATGAAACGGGTTATAGCGAAAAACTGGGTAAGGTGTTGCGTCCGACCCAACCCGTGATGCTTGAACGAGATACCAATCATAACGGTATTTTTGAACCCTATGAACCCGATGCCAGTGCAGGAAAGTCAATCCTATTCCATCAAGGTACACTTACCAATCCTGTCAGCGCCGGATGTCAAACCCTCAATCCCAGTGAATATAGCAAATTCTGGAATGACTTAAATCGTGACGGGAATCCGGGTATTATTGGTTATACCCTGGTCAACTGGTGTTAATAGGATATCCGGTTAATTAATGGGTGTTATGGGGTGGGTTCATTACAGTTTACAGTGATCAGTTATGCAGTGACCAGTCAACAGTAAACAGTCAACAGGTTACAGGTTATAGATTACAAAGTGATTGCTGAAAACACGCTCTAATTGATAACTGAAAACACACTCTGACTGTTCACTATTCACTGTAAACTGTAAACTGTTTAAACCCGCCCCATCCCCATAACAGAATTAATCAACCGCTAAAAACCCCTAAAAAGGAATCGGATCATAATCGGGGTTTTCTGGGTCACTGGGAGGCTCAAAATCGGGTTCGGACTCCTCCATTTGAGAAGGCGTGGGTTGCATCGGTTCGGAACCCGAAGAATTCGCCGGCGCCGATGAATTGCGGTTCCGAGAACTTAATTGAACCACATTACTCGGAGCCGAAACCATTTCTGACATTCCCTCATTATCATTAGAGGAAGAATTGCTCGCCCCCAGATCGAGTATATAAATCTTTTGGGCGGTGAGTTCGGCTCGTTTTTCCTTAAACCCTTCCGGTCGATCAATAGTATTCATACCCAAACGACCTTCAACAATCACATGATCGCCTTGATGGTATTTTTCATTAATTTCTTGAGCCAAACTCCCCCATCCGACAACCTTTAACACCGCAAAGGTATCATCGCGCAAATTGGGAAACTTCACCAACATTTCCGCTATAGGAATCTGATTATCGGCCGTGTAGCGCAGTTGAGGATCTTGTACGATCTCTACCATTAAAATGCAATTATTCATAGCTTGAGATTCAGTAGTGGTCTGTTCGGGGTTCTTCCCGATTTCAATCGGGGTTTACCAGTAGAGACATTGCACACAAAGCCTCTACAAAAGTTCAGAATGATTTCTGAGTCAACACCTATTTTATTCTACCTGACTCAAATGATAATCTTGATCATCTCGATTAATACCTTGAGATTGATTGACAAAATCTTGTACCAGATTGCGAAATTCTCTGAGCGTGGTATCGACCCAATCGCGATCGTGACTGTTAGCATAGAGATGAACCAATGGTTCACCCGCATCCGGTAAAACCAAAATCCAGTTATCATCTTGGAAATTCAACAGCTTCACCCCATCGATCAATTCTAAATTCTCAGTGGCGTGAGTTTCCACCAAATGGCGCATCAGAGTTCCCTTAACCGTCCAGGGACAGCGAACCGTGTAGCGACGGTGAATCACATAAGGTAAATCCGAGCGAATTTGAGCCAACGATCGCTCTTGAGTCGTCAACATTTCCACCATTTTAGCGATCGCAAACATCGCATCAAACCCCGGATGAAACTGGGGAAAAATAAAACCCATCTCGCCACTACCCCCCATCACCACATTCGGGTTAGTGTGACAAGCTTCCATCAAAGCAGTCGGATTGGCTTTGGTGCGAATCACCTTCGCATCGTGACGGCGAGCAATCTGTTCGATCGCCGAAGACGCATGAACCGGAACCACAACCGCACTTCTGGGATTGGCGGTGAGAACCATATTCACCATCAAAGCCGTCAGCAGTTCTCCGCGAATGGGACTTCCGGTTTCATCAACCAGAATAAACTGTTCGCCGTTGGCATAAACCTGAACCCCAAAATGCGCCCGCAAAGCTTCCACCACGCGGCTGAGTTGATCGAGGAGATTTTCTCGTTCTCGGTTAGAAACCGAACTCTGACTCAAACTCGCATTGAGTACCACCGCATCACAGCCAAATTTAGCCAACAACCGGGGTAAAATCGCCCCAGAAACCGCATAAACATAATCGATGACAATTTTAGCGTTGCTGTGGCGCAAAGCTTCCACATTCAAATGTTTCTCAAAACTGATGCTGTAATTATCCACCACTTCTGCCGGATAAACCACATTCCCAATTTCGGGAATTTGCGCCCGTCGCAAATCTTCTTTAAAATAAGCCCCTTCAATTTTTTTCTCTTTAGCTTTGGTGATATTAATCCCCTTATTGTCGAGAATTTCGACTAAAATTTGGTCAGCGCGATCGGGAGAAAGACGAACGTGCAAGCCGCCTGCGACATTGAGCGTCGGAATCACCGCCCGGGCGACAGGAATAGCAGTCGCTTCAAGATTAAACACATTAACCCCCACCGACATTAAACCCGAAATCAGCGATCGCGTCACCATGCGAGAAATCCCCCGCTGATCGCGAGATACCGCCACCGTCGCGCCATGTTTGAGGGTCGAACCATAAGCGGCGCCCAATTTCACCGCAAATTCCGGGGTAATATCAATATTGGCTAACCCCTGAACCCCCCGCTGTCCGAACAAATTCCGTTTGGCGGTATTGCCCCAAATCAAGTTAATATTGAGCGTGGCGCCCGATTCAATTTTTTTGCTCGGCCAGACCCGCACACTGGGGCTAATTTGGGCTTCTTCCCCCACCGTCGATAAAGAACCCACAACCGCCCCTTCCAACACGTGGGCGCGCCGATCTACCCTTGTTCCTCGGGCAATCACACAGGCCCGCAGATGCACATCATCGCCAACGATCGCGCCATTCCAGATAATGGGGCGTTTAATATTGGCATCGGCACCAATGGTAATATTATCGCCAATCACCGAACCGGCGGCGATTTCCGCTCTCGGTCCGATGCGACAATTGCGACCAATTAAAACCGGAGTTTCGACAATGGCGGTATCATCAATGTAAGTATTTTCGCCCAACCACAAACCCGGCGATCGCTCCTCATAGACAACATCGAGTTTAACTTTACCTCTCAAGGCGTCGTATTGGGCTTCTCGATAGGCATCCAAATGACCGACATCGCACCAGTAGCCATCGGCGACATAACCGTACATGGGAATGTCTTTTTCCAGAAGTAAGGGGAACAAGTCTTTAGAGAAATCGGACTCTTGATTGGCGGGAAGATAGTTCAAAACTTCCGGTTCAAGAATATAAGTTCCGGTGTTGACGGTATCGGAGAAAATTTCACTGGTGGAAGGTTTTTCTAGAAATCGGCGAATGCGATAATTTTCATCAGTAATTACCACACCAAATTCTAGAGGGTTGGGAACCCGAGTTAAGACCAATGTAGCTTTTGAATTGTGTTGTAGATGAAAATCAATCGCGGCGCCGAGATCAAAATCAGTAATACAGTCACCGCTGATCACCAAAAAAGTATCATCGAGAAGTTCGGCAATATTTTTCACACAACCTGCGGTACCTAAGGGTTGATCTTCTTCCACCGCATAGGTCATCTGCACCCCAAAGTCGGTACCATCGTGAAAATATTCTCGCATGACATCCGGCAGATAATGAAGGGTAGCAATCACTTCATAGATTTGATGTCGTTTGAGTAAATTGATAATATGTTCAGCAATGGGGCGGTTGAGAATAGGCACCATCGGTTTGGGGAGATCGCAGGTTAACGGTCTCAGTCGTGTTCCCGATCCACCAGCCATCAGCACTGCTCGCATAGATCCTCCAAAAGTTGTCTGCGTGTTGTTAGAATTGGGCTTGGCTCACTCTGGTTGAATGGAAGTAAGATCCACCCGGCCGAACCCGACTCGTGAAAGTATCCCTCTTTTTTTTGCGCGCACGGTAGAAGTTCGACCTTAACCCGGAACCTGTTGAGAGCTAAAACCTCTAGACTGACTCGGTTCGCGAGTCTACCCCACGCACCGCCGCCGATCGCGGCGGTGAACGGATGACCGTGATTTGAGCGAACAACGCACCGAGGGAACTTGGGCGAAGATTGATGAGCATCACTGTGCCGCGTTTTCAAGGTGCTGGCATCGAGAAGCCCTCTGGCCGGGCGCACATAAATCCACCTCTTGCCTAGCGTTAATTTTATCATTCCCTTCGTTGATCCCTGCCGTTGGTCTACAATTGCACCCCCAATTGCACCCACCGACGGCCAACCCCAGTCCGGCTCGAAGGTTGGGGAAAATCTCGCTCACCCTTGACTAAAACTGCTAAAATAGAGGTAACTTTTGCAGCGGGTTGCGGTGCAAACTTTTACCTTGACTGACAACAATATCTAGAGAGTAACGATCATCATGGGTTCGCTCATTACAATTGCTTTATTGGCTCTCTACGCAGGTGGAGTTTGGAAGTTCTGGAATGGATTTGAGCAAACTAACTTTGTCAAAAGCTTCGAGAACCGTGTTTACCTGTCGTTGCTGTGGCCTGTGTTATTTACAGCTAACCGCTCCTATCGGAAAAACTTTACCAAAGCGTTGAAAGGATCGAAGCGGTAACTCGATCAATAGATGACAGTTGCAGCGCGGGGAACTTGCGTCTGGGCTGTCCCATCTGATATTCTAGCCTCTAACTTGGGAAAATTCATCTCCATCGCTGAGTTATTCGGGCTTAGTTGGGCTGAGAAGTTCCACCAGTTCACAGTCAGCCTCAAGCTGAATCGCTCCCATTCGAGTCAGTTCGATCCAGGAGTCTGGCATCTTCCCACCCCTTCCACTGCACTTAAGGGGTTGCTGTGATCAATAAGCTTCTACGAAGACTCAAACGCAAGTGGCCCGACGCGACGGAGTTCTCAATTGTCGCGACTTCAACATTGATCTTGACGGCGGTTCTACTGGCGGTCAATCATTTCGGAGGCTTCCAATCTTTAGAACTGTTCGTTTACGATCAGATGATGCGGTTGCGGGGCAGTTTCTCACCCGATCCGCGAATTTTAATCGTTGGTATTAGCGAAGACGATATTCGCTCTTTTAACCGCTTACCCCTGTCCGATGAAGTGATCGCCCAACTGCTGGAAAAATTATTAGAACTTGAACCCTCTGTCATTGGTCTTGACCTCTATCGTGATATTCGCTACGAACCCGGATATCAGCAACTCGTTGAACAACTCAAATCTCCCAAAATTATCGCGATCAAAAAATTGGGAGATACAGAAGGCGTTCCCCCGCCTCCAACGGTTCCGCCCGATCGCGTTGGGTTCAATGACTTAGTATTAGATCCCGATAACGTGGTTCGCCGCAACTTAATCTTTGCCGACGCCCCCGAAGGCACCTCATTTTCTTTTTCTCTAAAACTCGCTCTCAACTATCTTCAAGCCGAAGGTATCCAGCCGAAAAACGATCCGGACGATCGCGATCGCATTCGTTTGGGAGAGGCGGTGTTTTTACCCCTACAAAGCAACTCCGGCGGATATCAAAATATTGACGCCCAAGGTTATCAAATTCTATTAAACTACCGTTCAGAATCAGATGTTGCCCGCATCGTCAGCGTTTCTGATGTCTTAAACGGATCAATTGAACCGGACTGGGTAAAAGACAAAATTGTGTTAATTGGCACCACCGCCCCCAGTGGAAAAGATCTGTTTCTCACCCCCTACAGTCCCGGAAAGAAAACCACTCCCAAAACTCCCGGTGTGGTCATTCACGCCCAAATGATCAGCCAAATTCTCGATGCGGCTACCGGAGAGCGACCTTTATTTGAATTCTGGCCGCAATGGATAGAAATGGTCTGGATCAGCAGTTGGGCGGCGATCGGGGCGACTCTGGCTTGGTTGAGTCGTCATCCGTTGATTTTAGTCTTGGGGAGTCCCCTATTACTGGGGATTTTATTTGGCTTGTCGTTGATGCTGTTTCTCAACGCCTACTGGGTTCCGGTGGTCAGTCCTGGTTTTGCTTTTATCTTAACGAGCGCTATCCTAATTTCCTATCGCGCCTTTCAAGCCCAACGCCAACAACAGGTTATGATGCGCCTACTGGGTCAAAATGCTTCTCCTGAAGTGGCACAGGCGTTGTGGAGAAGTCGCGATCGCCTGTTAGCTGATGGCAAGTTACCCGGTCAAAAGTTAACCGCAACTATATTATTTACCGATATTCGCAACTTTAGTACCATTTCTGAACAAATGCCACCCGAAAATTTGTTAGAGTGGCTTAACGAATATCTTGCCATGCTCACCCAGTCGGTTCACAACCATCACGGCATTATCAATAAATTCACCGGCGATGGCATTATGGCGGCTTTTGGTGTGCCGATGGCCCGTGTCAGCGAGAACCAAATCGCCCGAGATGCTTATTCTGCCGTTTGTTGCGCCTTGGAGATGGGTGAACAACTGCAACGGTTAAATCAAGAGTGGCAACCCAGAGGTTTACCGGTGATTCAAATGCGGGTCGGTATTTTTACGGGTCCCCTGGTTGCCGGCAGTTTGGGCGGTCGCGATCGCTTGGAATATGGTTTACTCGGAGATAGTGTTAATATTGCTTCTCGTTTGGAAAGTTGTCAAAAAGAACGTCAATCTAGTGTTTGTCGGATTTTAATTGCTTATCAAACTTTACAATATATTCAGGATAAATTTGAAGTGGAATCTTGGGGGTTGCTACCGTTAAAAGGTAAACAGCAAATGGTTGATGTTTATCGGGTGATTCGTAAGTATTAGGCAGTTTACAGTTTACAGTTACCAGTTATCAGTTAAGAGGCAACAGGCAATTTTGCTATAGGCAAGAGTTTTGTAGGGGCGGGTTCTACATCAATCTATCTTACTCACCAAATAAATTACATAAACCCGCCCCCACCCCACACCTACCAATATACCGGGGCGGGTTTATATTAGTTATCTGTGGGAAATGATCAATTGACTCGGAACCCGCCCCTACATAACATCCAACATACCGGGGCGGGTTTATATTAGTAATAGGCAATAGGTAATAGGCAATAGGCAAAAGTTTTGTAGGGGCGGGTTCTACATCAATCTATCTTACTGAGAAATAACTTACATAAACCCGCCCCCGCCCCACACCTAACACACCAGGGCGGGTTTATATTAGTAACAGGCAATAGGCAAGAGTTTTGTAGGGGCGGGTTCTACGTCCATCTATCTTACTGAGAAATAACTTACATAAACCCGCCCCCACCCCACACCTAACACACCAGGGCGGGTTTATATGGGTTATCTGTAGGACATGATAGATTTAAACAGAACCCGCCCCTACAAGACCTCACGAGTTCTGCTATATATTGAACTGTAACGGGTTTGGCGATTGAGTCCGATGAAAAAGCCGGCGATCAAAATTTTAGTGGTAGAGGATGATAACCTACTCGGTGCGGGTTTGAGAAAGCTGTTAGAGGCTAATCATTATACTGTCGAGTTGGCAACTGATGGAGAACTCGGACTGACTCTCGCTTCGACGGTTGAGTACGATCTGATTTTACTCGATGTCAATCTTCCCAAGCGAAACGGAATTAGTATCGTGCGACAATTGCGATCGCAAGGTTTCCCCAAACCGATTTTACTCCTAACCGCTAACAATTCCGATGCTGATATGATAGCGGGGTTTGATGCGGGGGCGGATGACTATGTTAATAAACCCTACCAACCTCAAGTTTTGTTGGCGAGAATGCAGACTTTATTGCGCCGTAGCGGGGTTGTTTTTAGCAATAATTCTACTCAACAGCCTTCGACTATTTTAAGCTGGAAAAACCTGGATTTAGATTTTTATTCCGGTCGCGTTACGATTGACGATCGCGTAATTTCTATGACCGCCACCGAATTCAATTTGCTGAAATTGTTTTTACAATATCCCGAACGGATTTTTAGTCGCAATGCTATTTTAGATCGGCTTTGGGGATTTGATAATGCTCCCACCGATCGCGCTATTGTTACTCACATGAAAGATATCCGCAAGAAACTAAAAGCGGGCGGGTTAACTGAAGACATGATCGAAACGGTTTATGGGATGGGATATCGCCTCAAACCTTGCCCTCCACCGCCTAAATCTGCGGGTCATACTTCCTCATCTGAAAATAATCATCCAGAAGAAATACAATCTAAAATTAACAATATTTTTGAACAATTTCGGGGCAAGTTTAACGAAAATTTTGCCGTATTAGAACGGGCAAACTTGGCAGTTTTAGCTGGAAAATTAGACCCGGAATTACAGAATAATGCCCGGGCAGAAGCTCATAAATTGGCGGGGTCGATGGGTTCTTTTGGATATCCCGAAGCTTCAAACCTTGCCCGAAGTCTCGAACATCTTTTAAGCAAAAATCCTCCTTATCCCCCGGAAGAAATTACTCTGTTTTCTCAAAGGATCGCGGCATTAAAGCAAGAATTGGCAAAACCTCCCGTTCCCACAAATGTTTCTGAAATCGCCAAGATTTCCCATGCTAATCTCTTGGTTATTGATGATGATAAAGCTTTAACGGATAGACTCAAAAATGAGTCGGAATCTTGGGGCTTTAACCCGAAAATTGTTCCGAATTGTAGCGGCGTTCTCTCGCGAATTGGAGTTTTCAAACCCGATGTTATTTTGCTCGATTTAAGCTTTCCAACAACAGAAGAAGATGGATTAATCTTACTACAAGAACTTACGGAAGAATTGCCCGATATTCCTGTTATTGTCTTTACCGGACGAGATAGCCTCGCGGATCGTTTGGCGGTTTCTCGTTTGGGTGCGAGACAATTTCTCCGTAAACCCGCAACTCCCGAACAAATTTTTCAAGCCATTAGTCGGGTTTTACATAAAACTGAACCCCTGGAAACTAAAGTTTTAATTGTTGATGATGACCCGGCAATATTAGCCCATTTATCAACAATATTAACGCCCTGGGGTGTGAAAGTGATTACCTTAAACGAACCCCAACAGTTTTGGAAAATTTTAGGCAAAACTTCGCCCCATTTAATTATATTAGATTTGGAGATGCCATTCGTGAGCGGACTGGAATTGTGTCAAGTTGTACGACAGGATACGCAGTGGGGAGATTTGCCGATTTTAGTCGTTACCGGTTACACTGATTCAAACTCGTTACAGCAAGCTTTTCGGGCGGGTGCTGATGATTTTATTACCAAACCTGTACTCGGTCCGGAACTGGTTGCACGGGTACTCAGCCGCATTGAACGCCATCTCAAAATGTAGCAGGATCAAAGCAGTTGGTGGATGCTATTTGCAAAAATTGAAAAGCCTTGTTAAAAAAGTTGAAAACTCAAATGACAGTTGTGAAAAGGTCATATAATAGTAACACAAAACCCAGTCATTGATATTTTGTACCTTAACAATCTGACCAAGACAACTTTTTCACATTTCAGATCATGCGACTTTCAATCTTGTGATTTGGGCGCTTTAGCGCAACAACAAATATGGGACTTACTCGAACCTTTTTACCCTACGGAATCGCCTTTTCCTTCATAACAATCGCTTTCCTGCTGACCGCTTGGCTAGAACCGCTCATCTTTCCGATTATTACTCCGCTTTTTTATATTGCCATAATCCTAAGTAGCTGGTCTGGCGGTTTTCGAGCGGGAATGGTTGCGATTGTCCTGTCAACTCTCGGAATTAGTTATTTTTTTATTCCCCCCCGCAATCAATTCTGGGTAAATCAACCCGAGAATTTATTGGAGTTAGGACTTTTTCTGATCGTCGGGATAATGATTAACCTGGCCATTAGCAATCTTCGGGAGAGCAAAAAAAAACTTGAACGACTCAAAGAACAATTAACCCAAGAAAACAGCCAACAATTGCGGATGGCTTTATCGGCGGCGCAGATGGGAATGTGGGACTGGAATCTGGTCACGGGAGAGATTGAATGGTCGCCCGAACACGAACAATTGTTTGGGTTAACTCCGGGGAGTTTTGATGGGAAATATGAGACATTTGATGGTTGTATCCATCCCGAGGATCGACCCGGTATAAATCAAGCCGTAGAGCGATCGCTAAACAACAAAATACCCTATTATCACGAATATCGGATTATTTGGCCCGATGGTAACATTCACTGGATAGAAGGACGGGGACAGACGGTTTATGATGCTGAAGATCAACCGGTGCGGATGATAGGAACGATCATGGCGATCGACCAACGCAAGCAAGCAGAAACGTTGCTTCATCAGCAATTTGAACAACAGCGTCTTGTACAGGAAATTACCCACCGCATTCGCCAATCCCTAAATTTATCGGAAATACTGCAAACGACAGTAGAAGAAATCCGTCAACTTTTGCAAACTGATCGGGTGATAATCTTTAAATTTACCCCCTACTGGAGGGGAACAGTTTTGGTAGAATCCGTTGGGCCGGAATGGACGGCAATTTTATCGACGGAGATCTACGATCCTTGCTTTGCAGAGGAATATATTCAACCCTTTAAACAAGGTTTAGTCACCGCAAAATCTGATATTTATGAACCCCGAATTCAAGAGTGTCACCTGCAACTGTTAGAAAGTTTTCAAGTTCGAGCAAATCTCGTTGTTCCCATTATCAACGGGGAAGAACTTTGGGGATTATTAATTGCTCATCACTGCGCCGAACCCCGTCCGTGGACAGATTCAGAAATTTCGCTGATGCGACAGCTAGCCCTGCAACTGGGAATTGCCATTCAACAAGCCAATTTATTTGAACAAATACAAACCGAATTAAACGAACGTCGCCGGGTGGAAGCCGCCCTGCGGGAAAGTCAAAACCAGCTTCAGCGACAACTGACTGAAATTGAAAGCATTTACCGTTCCGCTCCCATTGGTTTGAATATTTTAGATACCGAACTCCGTTTTGTGCGAATTAACCAGCACCTAGCCGAAATGAATGGTATTCCTGTAGAGGATCATATTGGTCGCACCGTTGGCGAGTTGCTTCCCGAACTGGCTGAGAGGGCAGAACCCCTGTTAAAATCTATTATAGAAACGGGAGAACCGCTTTTCAATGTGGAAATTAACGGGGAAACTCCCGCCCAACCCGGAGTGAAACGAACCTGGTTGGAGAGTTTTTTACCTTTAAAAGATGGCGATCGCGTGATTGGAATTAGTACGGTTTGCGAGGAAATTACCGATCGCAAAAAAGCCGAGATCGCGCTGCGAAAATCGGAAGAACGCTATCGAATGCTATTTGAATCGATTGATGAGGGGTTTTGTGTGATCGAAATGTTGTTTGATGACCACAACAAACCCGTCGATTTTCGCTTTTTGGAAGTGAATCCCACATTTGAGAGACAAACCGGACTTCAACAGGCTCTCGGTAAAACCATACGTGAATTTATTCCCAATCTCGAACCCGAGTGGTTTGACATTTATGCTGAAGTCGCACTGACGGGGGAAGCGATTCGGTTTGAAGGTTATTCCGCAGTTCGGAACGGTTGGTTTGATGTTTATGCGTTTCCAGTTCCGGAGAAATCTAACCGCAAAGTTGCTATCGTTTTTCAAAATATCACCGAACGCAAACAAGCAGAAATTCAACTCAAACAACTCAATACCGAACTTGAGGAACGGGTAAAAGAGCGCACAGCAGAATTGGAGGAAACCAACGAACGCCTGAGAGACGAGCTTGATTATCGCTTGAAATTACAACAAGAATTGCTGAAACGAGAACAATTGTTAGATGCTTTTTTTAATGCGGCGTCATCGGCTAATATTGGATTATCAATTCGCGATCAAAACTTGCGATATCTCAAGGTTAATCAAGCTTTGGCTGAGATTAATGGCGTTCCCATTGAAGACCATATCGGAAAAACAGTCGAGGAGATTTTATCCTCCGATATGACAACAATTGTGACGCCTCTATTGCAAAGGGTGATTGATACCGGAGAAGCAATTCGCCGTTTGGATGTATCGGGTATAAATCCCGATCGCCCGGAATTGTTGAATTATTTTCTGGTTTCCTATTTTCCGATTTTTTCAGAAACTCAACAGGCGATCGCCGTCGGTGCAATTGTACTGGATATCACCCAACGCAAACGGATAGAAGAAGCTTTGCGACAGCGAGAAGCCCAGTTTCAATCTTTGGTTGCTAACGTCCCCGGCGGAATTTATACTCTGGTTTACTCGCCCGATGGTGTTGCTTGGTTTGATTATGTTAGCCCCGCTTTTCAAGGAATTTTTGAGTGGGAACCGGAGGATATTTTAAACAATATTTCTTTGGTTTTTAATCAATTTTATTCCGAGGATGTTGGGGCTTTAAAGGTTTTGGTCAATCGCGCTTTGAACAGTTTAGAAATATTCGATCACGAATGGCGGATTATGACTCCATCCGGTCAGTTAAAATGGCTTCACGCTCGCGCAGTTCCCCACCGCGAAGAGAATGGGAATATTGTTGTCTATGGAATGGTTCGCGATATTAGCGATCGCAAACAAGCGGAAATAATTCTACAACAGCAAGCCCGACAAGAACAGTTACTTTTTAGTATTACTCAAGCGATCCGTCAGTCTTTGGATCTCAATGTTATTCTCAAGACTGCGGTGACTCAAGTTAGACAAACTTTAGAAGCGGATTGGGTGCTGATTTATCGCTTCAATTCTAATTTTAATGAAAATTTTATTGTAGAATCGATTGATGAAAATTGGAGAGATAGTCTAGAAGATTATCAGTTAACCGTTCAACAAAAATGGATAATGTTGTTTGTTCAAAAAACTCTTACTTATTATAATTATCACAATAAAATGACTATAGTTCCGGATATTTATCAAGCCCCGATTTCCCTGTATAACCTCAAAATATTAGAACAGTTTAAAGCTAAAAGTTATATCGAGTTTTGCATTTTTTCAGGAAATAAAATATGGGGTTTATTCCTGGTTTTTCAAAATTCTAAACCTCGGAATTGGGAATCTTGGGAAGTCGCACTACTCGAACAAATTTCGGATCAACTGGCGATCGCGATTCAACAATCACAACTTTGTAGTCAACTTCAGATCGAACTTTATGAACGCCAACAAACAGAAGCGGAGTGGCGAGAAGCGGAACGACGTTGGCGATCGCTGTTGGAGAATGTACAGTTAATTGTGGTTGGGCTGGATTTGGAGGGAAATATTAACTATGTCAATCCTTTTTTCTTGCATCTGACTGGATACACAGAATCGGAAGTTTTAGGACAAAATTGGTTTGAGAACTTTTTACTGGCTTCGGAACTACCGGAAGTCAACAAAGTTTTCTCAGGAATTTTAGCGGAGAATGCTTATCCTTATCATCAGAATTATATTTTGACCAAATCGGGGGAGGAAAAATATATTGCTTGGAATAATACGATGCTGCAAGATTCGGGAGGTGAAGTGATCGGCTTAATTAGCATTGGGGAAGATATCACCGAACGACAAAAAATAGAAGAAATAAAAAATGAATTTATTGGGATTGTTAGCCACGAACTTCGCACCCCATTAACTGCAATTCAAATGTCACTGGGATTGTTAAATACCGGGATTTATGAGAAAAAACCCGAAAAGTTTCGACGGATGATTGAGATTGCTCTGCTCGATACCAATCGCTTAGTGAATCTGGTTAATGATATCCTAGATTTAGAGCGCTTAGAGTCCGGTCGGGCGATTTTAGATAAAACGGTTTGTCAAGCCGCAGATTTGATTCAGCAAGCCATAGACGGAATCCAAGCGATCGCGACTCAACAGCAGATTACCTTGTCGTTTACCCCCACCGATGCCGAAGTCTGGGCGTCACCCGATGGGATTATTCAAACCTTGACAAATTTACTGAGTAATGCGATAAAATTCTCCCCGCCCAATTCTAGGATTGATCTGAGTGCAGAATCTCAAACCGACTGTGTTTTATTCAAAGTCAGCGATCGCGGACGGGGGATTCCAGCCGATCAGCTAGAAGCGATTTTTGGCCGATTTCAACAAATAGATGCGTCCGACTCCCGTCAAAAAGGAGGAACCGGTTTGGGGTTGGCAATTTGTAAGAGTATTGTTGAGCAACATGGCGGGAAAATTTGGGTAGAAAGTCGCATCGGTGAGGGTAGCACATTTTTCTTTACAGTACCCTTACCTTCACAAGAGAGTTTGTAGGAGGGTCAAACCTGTTGCTGTGATTAAACCTGAAAAAGTTGTGACAAATTGGCATCCGTTGACAGAGAAAATCTCTGAAATTTTCCAGCGAAATACCTGGACTTTAATCCTGGTGTTGGTGCGAAAATGATATGATCCGGTTGATTAATCGGTGTTATGGGGCGCACAGAAATGGTTGACTATTTTTTCTCTCTTGAAATTGATGCCTTTTATTTGTTTTCTTGTTCTCATACCATTTCTTTCTAATCATGCAACTTTTTCTAATTCCTCCAGGCTATATCCTTCGGATAGGCAACGCCTACGCCAACCCCCCCACCCCCCTTTTTAAGGGGGGATCAAGGGGGGATTAAAGGGGGGATCAAGGGGGGATTAAAGGGGGGATCAAGGGATGATCAATTAGATGCAGCTTCATAAAGAATTGGTATCAGACTCAGCAAAAATTTAATCATTTAATTGTATAATATGACAACCAGAACAATTCTAATTGTTGATGATGAAGCACATCTGAGAGAATTGGTGCAGTTGTGCTTAGAAGATCTAGCCGGATGGCAAACTTTAACGGCCGGATCGGGAGAAGAATGTTTAAAGATTCTAGAAACAAAAGAACCCAATGCGATTTTGTTGGATATCTCGATGCCGGGAATGGATGGATTTAAGGTGTACGAACGGCTTCAATCTAATCCGAAAACCCGCTCAATTCCGGTCATTTTGTTAACGGCGAAAGTTCTACCTAGCGATCGCGCTCAATTCAATCAAATGGGCGTTGCGGGAGTGATTACCAAACCCATTGAAGTCACCAGTTTAACTGAAGAAATCGCCGACATTTTGGGTTGGCTTTAGACAGTTTACAGTCAACAGTAAACACCACCCCAAAAACCCGGTTTCTGTTAGAAACCGGGTTTTTAACTTGTCCACACCGTCAGAAGGGAAAGGGGAAAGGGGAAAGGGGTAAAGGGAAAGGGGTAAAGGGTAAGGGGTAAAGGGTAAGGGGTAAGAGGCAATTCTGTAGGCAAAGCGAACGATAGCGAACGCGCTTACTTCTGACTTCTGACGACTGACATCACGACTTCTGATGACACCCGGGCGGGTTGATATGGGTTATTTGTAGGAAATGATTAATTTATTGAGAACCCGCCCCTACCAACCAGACACCCATCTCCCTAATATCAGTTATCTGACAAAGTTTTGTTACAAAAACAGAATCTTTACCAATTTTTTACCGTTTGTCTCTAATCTGTTATTGGGTGTAAAAATTTTTTGCAAATGAGGAGATTGAGATGAGTTTTGTTCCCGGATTCAATCAAATCTTTTCAGAATCTATTGAAGATTCTTTTTCTCATTCATTGAAAAAGTCTCAATCCTCAACCCTGTGGATCGGTGAGGCGGAAGAAACTCCGATCGCAGCAGTTCAGATTGAGGATATGGAAACCAAAGCTTTACTCAAAGTATATATTTCTGATATTCATCTGGTCAAGCTGGATGTAGAAATAACTCCAGAAACAATTTTAATCGCAGGTCAACCGACAGAATCAAGTATAGTTGAAGGTTATTTTCGACCAAGTGATTTTGAGAGTCTGATTCCGTTACCTTACCCGGTAGAACCTGAAAGCTGTCGGGTTGAGGTACATTCAGATGGTTTAAAAATTGAATTAAAAAAGCACTTGGGTGTTCAACCCCGCCGAGTTCGGATAGAAGCTTTAACAGCCAATTTCATCCCCAAAAATTCTGACAGAAAACCCCATTTTGAGCCAAAATTAACCTATGAGAATGCCAGTGGTTTCTATGACCACCAAAAATATTTTACTCATTCACAATGAATCGAATACTGAAGAGATCATCCAGATGTTTTTGACCTACGGTACTGACTGGAATGTGCAGTTAACCAATTCGTTTTTTGATGGATTAGAACAAGCGAAACTCAATCATCCTGATGCTATTGTTCTTGATGTTTGTTTAACTGAAAATGATGTCTTGTGGTTTGCCAAACAACTGAGAAATCTACCGCAAACCGAAAAGATTTCGATTGTATTACTCAGTCTCAGGCCGAAATGGTTTGATTTCAAACAATTTGAACAATATCAAGTTACAATTGTGATTGTTAATCCTTTTGATTTAAGCCGGCTTCCGGTTGAAATTGCCCATGTGTTGGGCTGGAATCCTCCAGACTAATCTCTACTAACCTCCTATTAAATATCGGTGTAGGGGCGGGTTGATTACAGTTTACAGTTTACAGTTTACAGTTTACAGTTTACAGTTTACAGTTATCATCTCACCTTTCACTGGTTACTGTTGACTGTAAATTATCTATTCTTTTCTTTATATTAAGATTTAGACCGCTGTGTTAAGAATTTTACATTTTTTACTAAATCTTTATTTTTAACTTTTACAGTTCAGATTGTTGTTAATTAAACCGATTTAACTAACATTTGATAGCCAAATCGTTGAAAATTTATTAACATTAAAAATGAGGTTTTTATGCAAGATTGCCCTTGCTGCTCAAATCACATGGTTCGTCAGATTCAGCAGAAAAAAGTCTATTGGTTTTGTCGTCACTGTTGGCAACCGATGGTTAGTTGCGATGGGAACAGAGCGGGTTCATTGTTATCCGGCAACCTCGCCGCAGAAGTCAAACAAAAAAAAGGAGTTTCATCTCTACTGGCTTAACGTTTCAATCGAGTTTTGACCAGATAAATTTTAACAAAGATTTAACGTTTCCCCGGTTGAAAACCCTTATCTCATCTCGTTATAGATGCCAGAGAATCTATTTGTAACATATCTCGAATTATTAAGTTGTGAAATCAAGCCGAATTAATTCGAGATATCTTAGATCTAGTAACCTCATCGGTTTATGGCTCTATGATTCTACTCAACTTCATTAAAATTTTATGGAAAATACCAGTTAAAAAACTACTGCCTGTGTTAATCGGTGTGCTAGCTTCTGTTGCGGTTTTACTGCTGTGGCACCAACTAACCATTAAAGAACAACTTCACATTGAACAGTTAATTCAGCAAGAAGCCGATGCCATTGAGTTACAACTCAGCCAACAACTCACCTCCCGAGTCCAAACCCTGGAGCGCATGGCCAAGCGTTGGGAAAGCAATGGAGGGATAACACAGGACATTTGGAAAGCCGACGCCACCGCTTTAATAGAAGACTTCTACGATTATCAGGCGATAGAATGGGTTGATTCGGACTTTCAACTTCGTTGGGTGGTGCCACAAGTCGGAAATGAAGCGGTACAAAACCTAGATTTAAGTCAAGAACGACGTCGCCGGATTACTTTGCGAGTGGCTCGCGATTTAGACCAAGTTATTTTAACTCGACATATTTTCCTCGTGCAAGGGGGTCAAGGATTTTTGGCGACAGTACCTTTATATGTCGATAATAATTTTGATGGATTTATTGTCGGGGTTTTTCGGTTTCAAACTCTACTCGATAACATTTTGAGAGTGCCAACCGGATATAAGGTGGCAATTTATGATGGTCGGGAATTAGTCTATTGTCAACCGGGATTTCCCGATGAATCTTCACTTCAGAAAACAGGTGTTGTTCAGGCTTATGGTGCAAACTGGCGAGTTGTAGTAGCGCCGACTAAGGCATTGATATCAGAGGCGAAATCTTCTTTACCGATTATTGTACTTTTCGGGGGTTTAGTGTTAGTTTGGCTATTTGTATTAGTCGTGCATCTTGTTCAACTCAGTCGGTGCCACATCTATAAAGTTCAGAACGTTAATCGAAAGTTAAAATGGGAAATTCATCAGCGAAAATTGGCAGAAATAGACCGGGCGCGATTAGCTGCAATTGTTGAATCTTCCGAAGATGCGATTATTAGCAAAAATTTAGAAGATAATATTACAAGCTGGAATGCAGGAGCGGAACGAATTTTTGGTTACACAGCCAGTGAAATGATTGGGCAATCTGGAAAAATCCTGATTCCCCCAGACTATCAAGAAGAAGAACAGGAAATTATTCAGAAAATTATTCGAGAAGAACGCATCGAACATTACGATACCCAACGACTGAGAAAAGATGGAAGTTTAATCGATGTTTCGATTAGCGTTTCTCCGATTAAAGATGAGACGGGTTATATTATTGGGGCTTCAAAAATTGCTCGAAATATTGCCGAACGCAAGCAAGCTGAAGCTGCGCTGCGCCAAAGCGAAGAACGTTGGGAATTGGCTTTAAAAGGGAATAATGATGGCATTTGGGATTGGAATGTTCAAACGAATGAAGTCTTTTTTTCCAGTCGTTGGAAGGAAATGTTGGGCTATAAAGATGATGAAATAGAAAACAAGATAGACGAATGGGAAAAGCGAGTTCATCCCGATGATTTAGAATCGGTAACGCAAGTTATTCAAGATCATTTTGCCCAGAAAACGCCTTTTTATCTCTCTGAACATCGGGTTCGCTGTAAAGATGGTTCATACAAATGGATACTTGATCGCGGTCAGGCGCTTTGGGATAATGGGGGTAATGTGATTCGGATGACCGGTTCTCATACCGATATTACCGAGCGCAAAAAATCAGAAGAAGCGCTGCGTCAAAGTGAAGCTCGATATCGACAATTGATTAATAATTTAAGTGCGGGTTTTGTTATTCACGCGCCCGATACTAGCATTTTGTTATGCAATTTAACCGCTTGTGAGTTACTCGGGTTATCGACGGATCAAATGATGGGAAAAACCGCGATCAATCCGGCGTGGTATTTTCTCCGAGAAGATGGCAGTATTATGCCCCCAGGAAGAATATCCGGTTAATCGGGTTTTATCCAGTAAAAAACCCCTCAAAAATTATGTTTTAGGAATTTATAACGGCGCTCAAAACTTGACTTGGGTATTGGTGAATGCTTATCCCGAGTTTGAGGAAAATGGTAAAATAAAACAAATTGTTATTACCTTTATTAATATTACCAAACGCAAGCAAGCCGAAGAAGAAATTAAACAGACTCGGAATTTTTTACAAGCCTTATTAGATCATTTACCCGTTGCGGTTTTTGTTAAAAATGCAAACCCGGATCATTTTGGAGTCATTCAATTTTGGAATAAAACCTCCGAACAGTTGTTTGGGATTTCAGCAGAACAGGCAATTGGTCAAACGGTTTATGAGTTTTTCCCTGTAGAACAAGCAAGCTTTTTTGACCAAAAAGATAGAGAAGCTTTTTTGAAGGGTGAAATTGAGGATATTCCCGAAGAATTAATTGATAGTTATAGTTTGGGCAGACGTTGGCTGCATACGGTGAAAGTTCCCGTTTATAACGAACAGCATCAGCCTCAATATTTGCTTTGTTTTTCCGAAGATATTACCGAGCGAAAACGGGTTCAAGCTGAACGCCTAGAATTGACTCAGGTGATGGAAAATGCCCTTTCGGGGATTTCTAAACTCGATACTCAAGGATGTTACGTTTATGTTAATAAAACCTACGCGAATATTGCCGGCTACCAACCCGAAGAAATGATCGGGATTTCTTGGCAAAAAACGGTACATCCCGACGAATTAGAAAAAATGATTGCCGCATATCAGCAGATGGTTAAAATAGGTCGAGTCGAAGTGGAAACCACCGGCATTCGCAAAGACGGCTCAATTTTTTATAAAGAATTGGTGATGATTGCCTCTTATGATGAAGACCGGCAACTTCTCGGTCATTACTGCTTTATGAAAGATATTAGCGAACGGCAAGCGGCCCTTCGCGAACGCAAACAAGCCGAAATGAATTTAGCACAAGAACTGCTGCGAACTCAAACCTTATTTAATACCTCAATCGATGGTATTGTTGTGATGAATAATCAAGGAGATGTGGTACAAGCCAGCACCAGTTTTGCTCAAATGCTCGGCTATTCTTTAGAAGAAGCTTTGACTTTAAATGTTGTCGATTGGGATGCTCAGTGGACAAAAGAAGAACTGGAAATTATGCTCGCCCGAGAAGAAGTTATTCCTCTGTTTGAAACCCGACATCGCCGGAAAGATGGTTCAGAATATGATGTGGAAATTAGCTGGAACCGCGTTGAATTAGACGGTGAGATGATGAACTTTTGTATTTGTAGAAATATCAGCGAACGCAAACAAATAGAGGAAGCACTACAGTATCAAAAGGAAATATTTCAAACGATTGTTAATAATATCCCGGTGATGATTACCTTGTTTAATTCCAAGGGTCAAATTGAATTAATTAACCCCGAACTCGAACGAGTTTTAGGCTGGCCCCTCGAAACCTGGCAGCAAAAAGATATCTTATCAAAATGTTATCCCGATCCCGTTTATTGTGAAAGTGTTTTAGAACATATGTTGGCGGCAAATGGAAAGTGGAAAGATATGACCACCCTAACCGCTACCGGAGAAAAAATAGAGACTTCTTGGGCAAATGTGCGGCTATCAAGTGGGTATTGTTTGGGAATTGGTCAGGATATTACCGAACGCAAACAAAAAGAATTGACCCTGCAACAAGCAATGGAAACCGCAGAAGCCGCGAACTTGGCGAAAAGTCTATTTCTTGCCAATATGAGTCACGAACTCCGTACCCCCCTAAACGTGATTCTTGGCTTTGCTCAGGTGATGGCCCACGATAGCGCCCTGACTCCCGCCCAAAAACAAGATTTACAAACCATTCAACGCAGTGGCGATCATCTTTTGAGTTTGATTAATGATGTTTTGGATTTGTCTAAAATAGAATCGGGACATTGTACCCTCGATGAAACGGGTTTTGATTTAATTGCTTTGCTTCATTCTCTGCGAAATATGTTAGCTGAACGGGCGAGTTCAAAAGGGCTTGATTTGAGTTTTGAAATTGCTCCAGAGGTTCCTCAATTTATTATCGCAGACGCTCAAAAACTTCGTCAAGTTCTGATTAATCTTATCAGCAATGGGATTAAATTTACAGAAAAAGGGATGGTAACTTTGAGGGTGAAAAGTCAGGAATTCACACAAATAAACACCCTGATTTTTGAAGTAGAAGATACGGGTGTCGGAATTTCTCAGGAAGAATTAGAAACAATATTTGATGCGTTTGTTCAAGCTACAGCCGGAAAGCGATCGGTTAGCGGTACCGGCTTAGGATTAACCATCAGCCGCAAATTGGTAGAATTAATGGGCGGAAAAATTTCCGTTCGCAGTAAAATAGGAAAGGGGAGTCTATTCACTTTTAGCCTTCCGGTTTGTCTAACCAACGGAGTCGATCTCACTCCCGAACAAAGCGATCGTCAGGTGATTGCTTTGGTGCCGGGTCAACCTCATCATCGGATTTTAGTTGTTGATGATCGGGCTGAAAATCGTTTGCTGATGGTTAGATTATTGGAACAGTTGGGATTAGAAGTTTATCAAGCTAGTAACGGACAGGAGGCGGTACAACTTTGGAAACAATGGCTACCCGATCTAATTTGGATGGATATTCGGATGCCTATTCTTGATGGCTATGAAGCAACAAAGCAAATTCGGGCAATGGAACAAGGACAAAAAAGTATTATTATTGCACTCACCGCCCAAGCTTCTCACAGCGATCGCGCTCTCGCTTTGGCGGCAGGTTGTAATGATTATATTAGCAAACCTTTCCGCGAACAAACTTTATTTATTAAAATGGGAGAATATTTGGGTTTACAGTATATTTACCAAGAACAGAAAACGGGTTATTCTGATGGGGGTAAAGAATCATTCACGGGGAATTTGTTAAAGGGAAAATCGGAAAATAACACCTCAAAACCCGATATCAATCTCACCCTTTTGGCGAAATTACCCGGTGCTTGGTTGACACAATTGGAGGATGCGGCTATCTGCGGAAATGATTTGGCGATCGCGGAATTGGTCGAACAACTTTCTCCCGAATTTGCTAGACTTGGAACTCGTTTAACCGAACTCGCGAACCAATATCAATTTGAGAAAATTATCGATCTAATTTCCAGTCGAGTCTCGGAAAAGTTAACAACAGAAATTGAGAGTTCATTTTCAACGGTATCCGATTGAACTCTAACTTCAATTTTGGGAGAATCACACATGACAACTTTACTCAAACCCACTTCAGAAACTCATATTTTGATTGTCGATGATAATCCCGATAATGTCCGGTTATTAGCTAAAATTCTAGAGTCACAAAGCTTTATTGTTCGGAAATCTCTCAGCGGTCGGATGGCGCTGCAAGGGGTTTATCGCGACCCGCCCGACCTAATTTTACTGGATATTAATATGCCAGAAATGAATGGTTTTGAAGTGTGTCAGCAGTTAAAAAACTCGGAAAAATCCGCTTCCATTCCGGTGATTTTTATTAGTGCGTTGGAACGAATTGAAGACAAAGTACAAGCGTTTGAATTGGGGGGCGGAGATTATATTACCAAACCCTTTCAAGAACAAGAAGTTTTGATGCGGGTTAAAAATCAATTGCTCATTCAACAGCAACACCAACAACTCCTCGAACAAAATAAACGCTTAGAACGGGAAATTCAAGAACGTTTAAAAGCCGAAGCCGAAGTGAGACAGTTATCCCTCACCGATGAATTAACCGGACTTTATAACCGACGGGGCTTTTTTGTATTAGCTGAACAACAAATGAAAATTGCCCGACGGACTAAACTTTATTGCTGTATTGTATTTACTGATTTAGATGGTTTGAAGAAAATTAATGATACTCTCGGCCATGAAATGGGAGATCGGGCAATTATTAACGCCGCCCAAATTTTAAAGCAAACCTTTCGGGATGCCGATATTATTGCTCGACTGGGCGGCGATGAATTTGCTCTATTTATATCGGGGGCTGATGGAACTTCTCAGGATTTTTATCGGCGGTTAAAAGCCAATATCGATGAATTTAATCATCATCAAAATCAAGCTTATAAACTTTCAATGAGTATTGGGGTGCAGACTTGTGATTTTAATAATAATCAATTTTCACTCGCAGAAGGATTGGCGCTGGCCGATCAACTGATGTACGAACATAAAAAAAATAAATATAGTCAAGTTCCCACATCATAATCTTGTCTAAAAATCTGGTCTAAAAAATTAAAAACAGGGGCCAATTTTTCCCCCCTGAACCGATAAAATTTGGGTGTGTTGCAACCACTGAGAATCAAACGCACCCAGATGAGTGGTTGTAATTAACGTTTGAAAGCGATCGCCAATGGCTTCTAAAAGTTGATTTTGACGGTTGAGATCCAATTCCGCCAAAACATCATCTAAAAGCAATAAAGGCGGTTCGCCCACCACCGCTTCAATTAACTGCAATTCTGCCAATTTTAAAGCTAAAACCAGCGTTCTCTGCTGACCCGAAGACCCATATTGACGGGCTGGCGTTTCGTTAATACTAAAGACAATATCATCCCGATGGGGACCCACTAAAGACGTTCCTTGCTGTTGTTCCGCGATCGCCCGAGTCGAGATTTTTTGTAAAAAAGCATCTTGAACTTCTTGGGGAGATAAAGCAGATAAACGGGTATTTTCCGGAGCAATGACTTTAACATTGGGTTGATAAGTTAGCTCTAAATTCTCCGTACTCCCGCTAATTAAATGGTGCCAGTTTTCAGCCAAAGGCGCCAACCGTTCCAAAACCCGATCTCGCCGTCGGATCACACGCGCACCCGTCACCGCCAGTTGAGCATCCCAAACCGCTAATTCCGAGTCAGAAATAGACGGTTTTTGTTGAGTTTCCCCCAAACCCTGAAACGAAGATCTCGCTTTTTTTAGCAACGCATTTCGCTGTCGCAAAACCTGATAATATTGTTGTAAAATATAAGCGTAAACCGGTTCTAGCTGTATTAACAACCGATCCAACCAACTGCGGCGCCGTTCGGGACTTCCGCGAACTAAATCCAAATCTAAACTCGAAAACTGCACCACATTGAGAACGCTTAAAAAATCCAGTTGGCGCCGCAGAGACTGACCATTTAACATCACGGTACGCCGTCCTTGACTTCGCAAAATAATCCCCAATTCTACGAGTCCGGTTTCTCGCTCTAAGTTTCCCGTAATTTGTCCGTTATCTTCAGTTTCTAAAATTAAATCGCGATCGCGGCTCACCCGATGACTTTTTAACGTAGAAAGCAATTCCACCGCTTCCAAAAGATTAGATTTTCCTTGAGCGTTATCCCCCACCAAAATCGTTTTCGGAGCATCAAACGCTACTTTTTCATCGTTATAATTCCGAAAATCTTGAAGGTGTAGCGTTTTAAGATACATAGCCAACCGAGAAAAAAAAAGAGCAACTAAGGCGTGTTCAATAATTGATAATTAATAATGGATAATGGATAATGGATAATGGATAATGGATAATGGATAAGTCGAGGTCTTAAACCTGATTAATTAATGATCAATTATCAATTTTTAATTATCCATTGATAAATAATACACCCAATCGATTCAATTCGACAATCTATCAGCAGGTTATTTTTAGCTTTTCGCGCTTGTTGCCCCGCGCTGTACCCGCGCTTGGTCAGCGACGGGATGAGGAGCGGTGAATAAGGGATTCAATATCCCGAAGATGAGCAACCTTCTTTTTTGTGCTATAGTTTTTATAGGATATTCAATTCACTCTAATGTTAAAGGTCGTCAAAGTAAGACTATATCCAAATAGAGAACAGAAGCAGTCGCTAGAGCAATCCTTTGGCAACTGCCGTTTTCTGTGGAACTATTGTCTTGACTTGATGAATAAGACTTATAAAGAAACAGGTAAAGGGTTGTCAGGATACGAGGTCAAAAAGCAAATCCCTCAACTTAAGAAAGAATTTGAGTGGTTGAAGTTGACCTACTCCCAGTGCCTACAGCAAGTCTGCCTGAACTTGGGTGTTGCCTTTAATAATTTTTTTGAGAGGAGAGCAGGATATCCTAGTTTTAAGTCAAAACATGGGAAGCAGTCTATTCATTACCCTCAGAACGTTAAGGCGCTAGATAGTTGTCTTGATTTACCTAAGATTGGGGAAGTTAAAGCAGTTATTCACCGTCTTATAGAGGGGAAGATAAAGACTGTTACTGTCTCCAAAAATAAGTGTGACCAATACTTTGCTTCAGTGTTATTTGAAGATGGGAAAGAAAAGCCATCGCCTAGCACTGAGGGTAAAGCTATAGGTATAGACTTGGGGCTGACTCACTTTGCTATCACCTCAGATGGTTCTAAGTTTGATAATCCTAGATGGTTGGCGAAGCATGAGAAGAACTTAAAGAGAAAACAGCAACAACTTTCTCGCAAGCAAAAAGGTTCTAGCAATCGAAACAAAGCGAGATCGAAGGTAGCTAGAGTTCATAATAAGATATCTCGTTGTCGAGAAGACTTCCACCACAAGCTATCGCGTAGGATAGTTAACGAAAACCAAGTGATTGTGGTTGAAGATTTGGCAGTCAAGAACATGGTCAAGAATCGCTGTCTCGCTAAGGCAATTAGCCAAGTTGGATGGGGTCAATTCTGTACCTTGCTCAAATACAAGGCAGAGCAAGAAGGAAAGGTTTATCTCGAAGTGGATAGGTTCTTTCCTAGTTCAAAAACCTGTAATGTCTGTTTGAACCAAGTCGCTAGTCTGTCTCTTGATATCAGGTATTGGACTTGTACTAACTGCGGTACAAAGCATGATCGGGATATCAATGCAGCAATTAACCTCAGAGATGAGGGTCTACGAATTTTGACCTTGGGAACCAGGGATAAAGCCTGTCGCCAAACTGTAAGACGTAGTAATAGAGGACGTAAGAAATCTACTACTACGCTAGTTTCTGGGCAGGAAGCCGACGCTGTAATCTAGGATTCAGCGTTCGGTAGTTCACACCATCACCTTGTCAAGTCCAGTCCAACCCATTATAAATGTAAATAAATGTAAACCTCGGGAGTCAGCCGGCTCTCATTTGCTAATATTGGAGAGCGAGTCATGGAAATAGAGCAGATCCAAACCTATCTTAACAGCAGCGATTCTCAACAGCGTTTAAAAGGATTAACCGAACTCAGACATTATGATAGTGCGGTGGCAGTTCCCCTGTTAATGACTCTGTTAGCCGATCCGGAGTTTTTAGTCCGCTCTTTTGTGGCGATGGGTTTGGGAAACAAGCGTTCTCCAGAGTCGTTTGAGGCGTTGGAGAAGTTGCTGAAAGACGATCGCGATCATAACGTTAGAGCAGAGGCGGCTAATGCTTTATCCAAGTACGGAGAGATGGCGATACCCCATCTGGTCGAAGCATTTCGCCTCGATGAGAGTTGGTTGGTTCGTCGGAGTATCCTCGCCCCTTTGATGGAAATGTCTCACCCCGAAGCGCTTTATCAAATTTGTGATTATGGTTTAGGCGGAGACGATGAAACCGTCAGAGAAGCGGCGATTGATGGCTTGGGAACGCTCTCGGGAACTTCCAAACAAACAGAGGCGTTAAAGCAGCTTCTCGGGCTTGTTAATAGCGAATCCTGGCGGGTTCGATCTCGGGTTGCTCTGGCTTTAAGAAAATTTGACGACCCCCAAGCCCAAGCCGCACTGAGTTATCTGAAAAAAGATGAAGATCACCGGGTTGTGGGTGCGGCTCTCGAAGGGGTTTTCTAACTCGAAGTTGAACTATCGGGCCAAAGTTTTGATCGGACTGGCTCGATAGTTTAGGCTAAATAGGCTACAGTTTAGCGAGGGGATGACAGCTAAAAATATTAATCAATAAAAAATTAGTTGCGTTTTAGGCTGGAGACGTATATAATAGAGCCTGTCTCCGGATCAATCACCTGAGAACGATGAATTGCTATAGAAGAAGAGTCAGTAGGTTCTGCGGATTGTTTAAACAGGCAAGAGACAGAGCTTGCGCTAACAATGCCAAGGGCTAAAGCAGCAGATACACCGACTCCAATAGAATTGACGCGCTTCATGGTTTCCATGACTGAGTTAGGTTTATATTAACTACTCTATTAGATATCCTGTTAAATTAGCATGAGTTCAGGATGAAAAATTTCTCATCTCAGCTTAACCTCCGCTCACCGGGGGAATGAGAACCACTTCATCGCCATGACTCAGAGGAGTATCGGGGGGGACAAACTGCAAGTTCACCCCAAAATGAGTGACAGAACGCCACTGTTCAAGTTCGGGGTGTTCTTGGATGCAATGCTCGAGAACGTGAGAAACAGGCGTTTGAGACGGTAAAGTTAAAACCAGTTCAGGTACTCCATAGACTTCTTGATACACCGCAAACAGTTTTACCGTGACGGTAATGGATAAGTTAGACATAGCACTTTCCTTCAGCAACCCATGCCAATTTTACCGAAATCTCAGTTTCGGGAGTATAGATTTCGGTAAATTGTATTCAATCAACTCATTTTAATCCAACTTTCAGTTAAACCCCAAACCAAGCGGGAACAAAACTCGAAAACTCTGAATTGACAAAATAATGTTCCATCTCCTCCTCAAAAATCGTTAGACTTCTCGGAATTCCTCGTTTGATCTCCAGACTAACAATTTTAGCATTTTCCGCTTGCAAATCCTCCAAATACCCCCGAACAGAACGTTGAGCTTCACTCCCGCTCGCAAATGGCCCAAAATAGTAAATACATTTTGGGGATTGGGTAATCACTTCTATCCAGCAAGCCAATCCCATTCTCTCCAAATACGAGGTAAAATATTCTTCAGCCTCGCTAAACCAGTCGATTTCATATTCAAGTTCATCCGGGTGAAAATCATCTAAAATTTTATCAATATTTTCTGGATTTTTAGGGTAGATTGTTTGCTGATTGGGAAAAAAACCCCGGATATTGGGAGCTTGTTCGTTAATTTTCTGAGCGTTGATTTTTAAGTTTTCTGGTGTAGTCATAAATTCTCTTATTTTCAAGTTTTGATCAATGGATAATTGACAATTGATAATTGATAATTAATTAATCAGGTTTAAGACCTCTCCTTTCAAGGAGAAAAAAGAAAAATTATGCAGGGTACGAGTCCGAAGCAGGCAGGGCGCGATTCTGCGCCGGAGTACCGATGACTTCCTCTCTATCAATCCTCTTCATAAAGGATCGAGGTAATTATCCATTATCCATTATTAATTATCAATTATTGAATGTAGCCTGGGATAGTCTTCAGCCTAACAGATAGAGGTTTAAGATGGAGTATATCCCCAAGTTTAATCCCGGTATAACTTGTCAAAATTGGGGGATTTGTTATGACTTTTTACAAAATAATGAACCCATATCCAAACCCCACCTTACACTTGAGAACGTTCACATTCCCAATCAGAACCCATTAAACTTCAGACCCATTTTTTGGTCGCAATCACTAAGCAGATAATAACCAAAAAGCTTTAATTTCTTGACGTACCGACTCGGTAACTTTACAGGTACTCTTGAGACAATCAAACAACAATTGATTTGCTTGGTAATAGCATTCTAACGTTTGCTGTTGTTGGGGGGTAAAATGGTTAAAATTGTCCCGAATCTGTTGAGAGATTGCCCCTTGTATTTTTAAGGTATTACCCGCTTGAAACTGTTGGGGAACCGAACTCAAAAACGCTTTAATTTCCGGGTCTTTAGAAACGAGATTATCAATCTTTTGCTTGATTAAATCTATTAAAAAATCGGCATTTTCTAGCTCGGAAGCCGTCAACAAAAATATCTTGTGCCATCGGGGTTCCTTGATGCGATTGACCAAATTTTGTAAACTCCGTTCGGATTTTTGTAGATTATATTTATCGGCAATTTGTTGAGCCGTGAAATAGTCTTGAAACCCCGAAAAAGAGAACGAAAAAATATCGGGAAGCCGTTCTATCAATATTCCATGTTGCAGTTCAATCGCCTTCAGCACCGCTTCACTATCAACTTGCAGTTGCTCTAAGTCTATCAGATCATTGGGTAAATTATGCAAGTAACCACTAATATATTGCTGAATCTGTTTTTTGTGAAAAAAATATTTTCCCTCCTCAAAGCTATCGGTAGCAAGCTGACGGAATAATTTCAGCTTTTGGACTAAGGAAAATTCGGGATAAATCTCATCCCGTTTAATACTTTTGCTTTGATCCCATTTCCCCAGAAGTGAGTCCAAACAGACCTTAGAAAAATTATTAAATTTCAAGAAAAAATCTTCCGAGCGACTGAACATCAAGCAAGCAATATACAAAAACAAAGGTCGCACAGCCAGTTGACGAAACTGTAAATTTTCGGGGAGGTTGAGACTCTCGTTGAACTTAACCGCTTGTTTCAAGCCATCGTTAAGATCTAGCTTCCTGAATTCTACCAACCACTTCTCAACAAACTGGGTGATTTTTTCCTCGGTTAAGGGTGCAATTTCAACATCGGTAAACCCTTTGATTTTGAACTCTTTTGCAGCCGTTCGACAACCGACAACAAACAGATTATTGTAATATTTCTCGGAAAATCGCCGAAGTTCTTGAATGACATTCGGAAAGTCTTGAACGTTAACTTCATCGAGTCCATCCAACAACAATAAGATTCGACCGCCGTGCAGCAAATTGATTAAAATCGTCGGATTTGTAATTTCTGTAGTGATAAATTCTCCATGAATAAAGTTAAATAAGCTAAAGTTTCTCGCTTGTCTGGACTCCTCTGCAAAATCTCTCAAGTTAATAAAAATAGGCACTCGGTTCGGGCAGAATTGACCTTGATTACACAGCAGCGCCAGATGTTGTAAAAAAACCGTTTTACCTACTCCGGGCTGACCTAAGATTCTCAGTTTAGAGTAAGTTTCTACGGCTTGGATTCCCGACATTTTTTTCGGGACAATACTGTTGTTGAGACTAAAGCGCTCAAATTCTTCCGGTGTCCAGTTTTGAAGTTGGGCAATTTCTATGCCGGTGTGGGTGCCGATCTGTTCTAAAATATCAACATCAACATAAATGTCGTTAATATTGACCGGATAGTGAACATCTAACAGCGTTAAATAGCCGCATCTGTGTTGAATTTTGTCGTAACGTTTTGAACGCGCCTGTTGAACCAGAACGTTAATATCTGTATTTCCTATTTTTTCAGGATTATCACAGATTTTTTCTAACACTTCCGCCGGCGGATCTTGAGCAATTTCTAACCAATTTAGCTCCAGTAATGAACAAATTTCAACAAATGTATGGCGTTCGATGGGGCGACCTGTAAAAAATCTCCAAATCGGCTGACGAGTTTTAAGATTCACTTCTGATGCGAGGTTTTCTTGGGTCCAGCCTTTACGAGCAAATGCTTTTTTTGCCAGGTGGATTCCGGTAGAAGAAGCTTTCAATGAGCGTTTGGTAATTGACATCGCTACGTCCTCTCAAATAGGAATTCTAGAATTACACGAGAGTTGGCACATTTTCAAAATAGGTCTAGATGATTAGATAACTTATTTTATACCTTTAGATAGATGATCGCTCTTTGAAAATGTGATATTATTTCCTGGGCTAAATGTTTTATCCCTATTAAGTCTCGAAAACCATTGTTTTCTTGATATCTGCTATCGTTTTCGACAAAACCCAATTCTTTAGATTTTGTTAACTTTGTTTAAGTTCTGTAAAATCAAACAATTCAATCATTAAGTTATACAAACTGAATTTTGCTCCATCTCCAAGTTGAACAAGAAATGTTGTTGATTCAAGGAAATCGAGTGGAACAGGGCGATCAACTCTGGTTAGCGGCACCGAACCAACAACAACCTCAGTTTAAAAGTAAAAAATAAAAATTTGGTAAAGAATTCGAGACAGAGGTGGGGAAGGTGGGCAGGATGGTAACGGATGGGTTGACGGCTGGGTTATCAACGTGTTTCGCTGTCAACACTGGGTCACTGTTCCCTTACCCCTTACCCCTTACCCCTTACCCCTTCCCCCTTCCCCCTTACCCCTTCCCCCTTCCCTGTTCCCTAACTCCGGTAAAGATCTTTTTCGGGCGATCGCGTCACAATATAAAGAAATGTGAAGAAAGCTGTTAGGAGATTTTACCGTGACATCGACGATCACAACCACAACGCTGGGACAAACCGGGATCACTGTTCCCTCACTCTGTATCGGCACCTGGTCTTGGGGGGATAACTTCTTTTGGGACTATGGTAAAAGCTTCGGAGAAGGCGACGTCGAAGCCGCATTTAACACCGCCCTAGAATTGGGGATCAACTTTTTTGATACCGCCGAAGTTTACGGACAGGGGTTATCTGAGGAATTACTCGGAAAATTCATGCAAAAAACCGATAAACCCGTGATCATGGCAACCAAATACGGGCCGTTACCCTGGCGAATTTGGGGAAACTGCGTCGCCGATGCGTTAACAGCCAGCCTCAAACGGTTACAGGTGCCTCAAGTGGCATTGTACCAAGTTCACTGGCCGTTTACCTTTTTGATGACCCAAGAAACCTTAATCAACGCCCTCGCCGATGAAGTCAAACAAGGGAGAATATTGGCGGTGGGAGTCAGCAATTATTCGGCTGATGAAATGGAAAAAGCCCACGAAATTTTAGGGCGGCGGGGTATTCCGTTGGCGACAAATCAAGTCAAATATTCCTTGCTCAACCGCAAAATCGAACAAAAAGGAATTTTAGATCGGGCGCGTCAGTTGGGCGTGACCTTACTGGCTTACAGTCCGCTCGCCCAAGGACTCCTCACCGGAAAATATACCCCCAATAACCCGCCGGTGGGTGGGCGGCGGATCGACTCTCGCTTCTCACAAGCGGGGTTAGAAAAAATTGAACCCGTCATGTCTGTTATCCGCCAAATTGCCGAAAAATATCAGCGTACACCCGCTCAAGTGGCGTTAAACTGGATTAATGCTCAAACCGGAGTGATTGCGATCGCAGGCGCTAAAAATGCCGCTCAAATTAAAGATGATGCCGGGGCTTTGGGTTGGGAAATGACCCAAGCCGAACTCGATCAACTCGAACAAGTCACTCGCCCCTGGCTTTCGGAGTAAAAAGGGAATCTTGCAAAAGGGGTAAGGGGTAAGGGGGAAGGGGGAAGGGGAAAGGGGTAAGGGGTAAGGGGCAAGGGGTAAGGGGCAATTCTAAACTTCTGACTCGGTGACTCGGTGACTCGGTGACTCCTAACTCCTGACTCCGGGGCGGGTTTATATAGGTTGTCGGTGGGAAATGATCAATTTAGATCGAACCCGTCCCTACAAATTCGACACCCAACACCCGACACCCAACACCTCTTCACTGGTGACGGGTTCTGAGTGACTGTTAAATGATTTTGCTCCTTTTTCCTTGAAGGGGAGAGAGAGGGAACTGGTTTGTTCAACCTGACAACAGGATAATATCGGTTCTTGGGCGATGTTGTTTAACTTAACCGCTTCATGTTGTAATAGATTCATCCATTGGGCGGCAACTTGGGCATTTTGCGGTTGAGTGCGTCGCAGTTGAGCCAGATGAGTCAGGGTTTCATACCAAAGACCGTTTTGGGCATACAAAGCGATCTTCTCATTTAGGGAAGCATTTTCTAACTTTTGGCTGAGTTCGGCAGAAGGTGCAATCCGAGCAATAACTCCACTAACGGTAGGGGGGATTGGTATCTCCGAGTTAGTAGAGGTACTCATCTCCTCAGACTGACAGGAAAATGTAAAAATCCAGCGATAGGCCTTGCCTTCTTCGAGGGGAGGAGCGGTTTCCGGTAAGGGGAAACTGACAATACCCGGCCCCTGTGTGACGGGAAATTTCCCCTCATAAACCACTTTTTCGCTGTCTTCCTCTGTCAGAAGAAATTCAACTGTCGTCGGTCGAGTTGGAATATACAACCAGAACGTCGGATGAGCCGCTATTGTTTCCCCCCAGTTTGTGGTCGGAATTAAAGCCGTCAACTTTTGCGACTGATTTGGCGACTGAGAACATCCGCCTCGACTCCCCGCATCCGCTCGGGTTCCGGGCGCTCCGCGATCGGGGGGTTGAAAATTAAAAGTTTGTACAATAACAGAGTTATTCTTGCCAACGGTTTGTTGAGAACGGGTTTTACTGACATCAGTTTCCACCGGACCAGACAGTCCTAACTGAGGGCTAACCCCCTCAATTCCGGCTAAAATCAACAGGCCAATCAGTGGGATAGACCGACAGGATAAGCCAAACGTCAGGCGGCACAAACGACGGATCAACGACTGCATCATTATTTTTACTCCCCGGTTGAATCGTAAAATGCTTTGTTAATATTTGCTCTATTCAGTTGAGTTGAAAATGAACAGAGGCAGGTGAAAACTTTGTTGGATTTAGGTGCTTAACTTTAAGCCACAACAATTTGATGCACTAGCAATCTATAGAAAAATTTCTAAAGGTTCTCTCAACCGCATTATTTTACTGATTTCTCAATAAAAAGGGACAAACGGCGGTGATCACCAACGTGAAACCAGATGGGACTAACGGAACCCATCCTCCCCAAAGGAAGAAGATGTAGCAAACTCCAGATAAAACAACAACGGCGACTGTCACCGCAGATCCCAAAAGGGCTCCGGTCCGAAAATTCCAAGCAATAATACCTCCTACTATAGACCAACTTCCGATCCAGACCCAATCCCCCCATTGATTCCAGACCCAAATTAGAGGACGACCATCGAGTACAGCACTGAGAATTTGACTAATCATTTGCCCTTGTAGCATCACTCCGGGCATTTTTTGATGCTGACTCGAAGTCGAACTGTAAGGGGTAGAAAAGTAATCAGTTGAAATCGGTGCCGTAATGCCAATTAAAACCAAACGATCTTTAATCCAATCGGGATCAATTTCACCGTCTAGGATTTGAGAAAAGGTTACTCGTCGCAGCGGAGTTTGGGTCGCCCGATAGTTGAGTAACAGTTGAAATCCGCGATTGTCGAAGTTTTGATAGCCCCCCGAACGTTTGGCTAAGGGTTTTAAGACCACTTCACCCAATTTTATCGATTCATTGGCTTTTAATTGGGGTGTAATGCCCTCTTGTTTGAGGAAATATTGAGCCAATTGAAAACTTAAAGAAAATTGAGTTTGACAGGGAGAACTGCTTTCGGGAGACATAAACAATAAATGCCGCCGCAGAATATCATCGGAATCTACCACCACATCGGTAAATCCGAGTTGGTTTTTGCCGACATTGGGGGGAGGACTGACGCCGGGTTTATTGGGATCGTTGATCTGTGATGCACTGCAAACGGCGATTAAATTAGAAGTTTCTAAAAATTGTTTGATTAATTGGGGATTACCCGGTTCTCGGGGAACGTCTCGATATATATCGATTCCCATGACTCGGGGTTGATAGGATTTGAGTTTGTCAATCAGTTTGGCTACAGTCTCATCGGGTAGGGGAAAACCGCCGTATTTTTGCAGATCCCGTTCGGTAGCTTCTACCACTAACACCCGAGAATCAACGCTTTCGGGGGGTCGCAGTCGTAACAAATGGTCAAAGGCGGTCAGTTCCCATCCTTGCATTAAACCGAGCGTTCGCGCCGCAATCACCAAAACGGTGGCAACGCTCCCCAAACCGATGATCCGGGACAGCGAGGGCTGTTGAGTGCCGCGCAGGTCTTGCCAACTCGGAGGAACAACGGTCGGATTTTGACAAATCACCGGCAGCCAACAAGCGCAGGGATATTCTGGCTCTAAATCTTGTAATTTTTCTCGGGCTTCTCGAACCGATTGATAAAAAGAGGTTCCTTTAGAAAAGGCGCTCAACCAGTGTTTTAAAAAGGCTTGGGCGACTTGATCCGGTACCGGTTCGCGCATGATCACCAGTTGGGGAATCTGCACGTCAGCCAGTTGTCGGGCCAGTCCCAAACCATCGCAGGAGTTAAAAACCGCCAGTTGTAACCCCCGGGCGATCGCGGCTCTGAGGGCAAATTTTAACTCGGTAATGGTAATCGCATCATGTTGATTAATATTTATATATCCGGTTGCCCCGCTGATATGACTGGAACTGTGTCCGGCAAAAAACAGAATATCCCACCCCTGTTCGTCCCAGAGGAGGCGGTTCAGTTCGCTGCGTTGGGGTTCAACTAAAAAGACGGTTTTCGCACCGGGTAAACGTTCAATTACCGTGCGATCGTGTTCGATATCAATACCGTGAGAGTTACCCAGAATCGCTAAAATTCTCACGGCGCCTCCCGGAGATCGTTGCATCGGTTCGATCCGTTCAGCTTCTAAGGTACTGCTGAGACCGACTTCTGATGCCGGGTAGTCTTCAAAAAAATTCCACAGATGCCAAGGAAGTCGCCGAAGTAAAGGGTCGTCTGTTTCAATAATGACTCGTATTTCGTCTTGGGGCGACAATTGAGTGCGTAACTTTCGTTCAATCCGGCCAAATGATCCCGAATCTAACCACCGATTGAGACAGGCCTTTAACTGTTTAGATAAATCAAAGAACTCGACTTGAGAAACTTGAGCAATCTCCTCCTCGTCAAACTCAATCGCCACATCAACCACGCCTCGCCGCCAACTCAAACGATGATTTAAAGCTTCGTAGAGGGCGCGCCAACGCTGGTAGAGTTCGGCCAACTGTAAAGCCGGGGGCAAACTCCCTGTTAGTCGAATCGGGGGATTACTGCCGTCGGTCCACAAATTAGCCACAATCATCGGACAGCCTTGTTGAGTGTTGCCGCTACCGAAGTTGAGGACAACAGACAGACTTTCCGATTTGACGGATTTGGGGCGACCGATTGAGGACGTTAGACTAGGCATGAGACCTTGATAACAATTTCCAAATTCTGTATTGATGCTCCGCTTAAAATTTTTTTACTCTGGGTTAATCCCGGTCAAAGAGTAAAAATGAATTTAAACTTGGAAATATTCGGTAACGCTGGTATCTTCCCAGGTGATTTCAACACTAAAGCGATATCCAGGTAAACACTTAAATCGAGGGATTTGAATATAGTTGTCTTGAGTACGGGCGACGACTTCGCGCAGGACTTCACCGGATTCTGAGCGTAAGGTCAAGCGGGTATAAGCCGGAAGGCATGAACTGTTGGGTTGGGGGTGAAGTTGTACCCGGACTCCCAGACGGCCGTCGGTTTCTGGACTCAATCCCACAAACAGGACGACGAAATTAGAGGTTTCTAGGTTTCCGATGGAAATTTGTTTAATCCGTTGAACTTCCCGTTGGGGAGCGTTGGTGGGCCTGCGGAAAATGACTTGAGATTCGCGCTGGGGAAATAAGGTTTTAATGGACTGCCAACCGGTGTCAAACAGATTATCTAACCAACGGCTTAAATCGATTGCGCCTTGACCTTGCCGTTGTTGAGACAGGGGTTGTCCTTGATTGTATTCGAGGAGGGCGGCCCAGCGTTCAAAGGGAATGGCCAGTCGAGGGACTAGAACATCGGGGGCGCTCAAACGTTGAACCAAGTTTTCCGCTTCAACGGGGGTTAACCTCGATAAGGGGGGGACGGGGCTGCGAGTTGGTTCGGTCGGACAGAATTGACGGGCAACCCAGAGAACGTTTAAATCGCCGATCAGTTCCGATCCGTCTAAACTGTAGGTGCGATCTCTCCAATTGTAGCGTCCCTCGGTTTTCAGGTGAGCGTGGGTGGTGTATCCCCAAATTTTGACGGACTGTTCGTCGGGGTTAACTTGGACGGCCAAGTAATAATCTCCGATCCAACTGGGAATATCAACCCATTCTTGGGGGACGCGAAATTCATCGGTGTCAATGGTTTCGCTGGGGATTAAAATCAGTCGGGTTCCATCGGCTAGGGTAATGACAGCGCCCTCAACCAGTTCCCAAATATTCGGAAGTAGAGTCTCAGATTGAACAACTGAGTCATACTCTTCTTGTAGCCAGGGAACAACGGTGTCGAGGCAGAGTTGATTGAGATAAGCACTCCAACGACGACTGGCGGTTGAGTAGGGCTGACTTTGCTGCCACGCCTGATCGGAAAGGGTTGGGGAGATTTCCAACCTCAATTGAGTTGCTTCAGCAAGTAAGAACGTCATCGGAACATCTCCTATGAGAACATTGAACGGGGAGGTCTGATGGAATAAGCGCGATTTTTTCGGGATAACCGCTCTCAGTATTGTTCAATACGTTGGGTTCGAGAAGAATATGCACTTTTGACGGTGGAAATCTTCCAGAAGATTTTTGATCGCTTCGGTGAGCGACTAATGTTTTCTTCATTTTATTAACGCTCAATCCGGTTTGAGCGTACATTTTGTTAAAAAACGTTTGGTCATTGCAGTTTGGTAACAGTTCCGAGCAGAGTACCCCCTAAATGGTATGATAGGCAGACAAACAAGCAGTCCAACTGTCCGAGTGAGGGATTTCTTCTACTACGCACTTTGGCCTTTTAGAAGCCGATCGCCGCGCTCGGGACCGGGCGCGATCGTGATTGATGTCCATTTGTCTGGATGGGACTGTTTTGCTCTGTCTGATGATAGAGGAATAATTCGGGGACAGAGTGCTAAACTGAACCCGAAAAAATTAATCGGTTAAATCATCGATAACGTCAACTGTTAGCGGGTTGTAGGACTAGATGTTTATCCCTTAGACATTTTTGGCAATCAGGGTTTTAAGGAGTGTTTCTGCTTTTAGCTAAATTTTTCAAATTGGGGAAAGGAACAGGGAACTTATAGCCGAATTTTGTTGCTCCATTTCATCTGGCCCTACTCTCGATCCAATCATAACCGAATTTTAACCGACCTTTTTTCCTTTCCCCCCTTGTCAATTTGAGCTAACAGTCGGACACTAAACTTGAGAAAACATTGGCAGATAAGAGGTGGTTTTTGTGAAAAAAGTTTTATCGATTATTCTCGGCGGCGGTGCAGGTACCCGTCTTTATCCCCTAACCAAGCTGCGGGCCAAGCCTGCCGTTCCTTTAGCGGGTAAATATCGACTGATTGACATTCCTATCAGTAATTGTATCAATTCCGAAATTCTTAAAATTTATGTTCTGACTCAGTTTAACTCGGCGTCTCTCAACCGCCATATTTCTCGGGCTTACAATTTTTCGGGCTTTACCGAAGGGTTTACCGAGGTTCTCGCCGCCCAACAAACCGCCAGCAACCCCAACTGGTTCCAGGGGACAGCCGATGCGGTTCGTCAATATATTTGGCTGTTTGCGGAGTGGGATGTTGATTATTTCTTAATTCTGTCCGGCGACCATCTCTATCGTATGGACTACCGGGAGTTTGTCCAGCGTCACATTGATACTAACGCAGATATTACCCTCTCGGTACTCCCTATCGATGAGAAACGGGCGTCTGATTTTGGGTTGATGAAAATTGATGATTCGGGTCGGATTATTGATTTTAGCGAAAAGCCCAAAGGTGAAGCCCTCAAGAAAATGGCGGTTGACACCACAACGTTAGGACTCTCCCCCGAAGAAGCCAAGGAAAGCCCCTTTATTGCCTCGATGGGGATTTATGTCTTTAACCGAGAGGTTTTGATTAAGTTACTGACCGAAAATACCGAACAAACCGATTTCGGTAAAGAAATCCTTCCGAGTGCGGCCGCAGACCACAACGTTCAGGCTTATCTGTTTAACGACTATTGGGAAGATATCGGAACCATTGAAGCGTTTTACAATGCTAACTTAGCGTTAACGCAGCAACCCCAACCTCCCTTTAGTTTCTACGACGAAAAAGCCCCCATTTACACCCGTTCTCGGTATTTACCTCCGTCTAAAATTCTCGATTGTCAAATTACAGAATCGATTATTTCTGAAGGTTCTATTCTCAAAAAATGCCGCATCGACCACAGTGTATTGGGCCTGCGTTCTCGCATTGAAGCCGGTTGTGTCATTGAAGATACTTTGGTTATGGGTTCGGATTATTACGAACCTTTCGCCGAACGTCAATCCAATCTGCAAAAAGGTAAAATTCCAATGGGAATTGGTGCGGATACGACCATTCGTCGGGCTATTGTTGATAAAAATGCTCGCATTGGTAGCAATGTTACCATCACCAATAAAGAAGATGTCGAACAAGCGGACCGCGAGGAACTCGGCTTCTATATTCGCAGTGGAATTGTTACCATCTTGAAAAATGCTATCATTCCCGACGGTACAGTAATTTAGACCGGGTTATGGTGCATCCAACCCTTGAAAATCATGGGTGGGGTGCATCAAATTCCGGTTGTTTCTGTAGAGAAATCATATCATGTCCGACTAATCAATAATGATTCTGTAGGGGCGGCTTTATTACAGTTTACAGTTTACAGTTTACAGTGACCAGTTTTTACAGTTATCAGTTATTAGTTATTAGTTATCTGTTACCAGTTTTGACAGTTATCACTGTTCACTGGCTACTGTTCACTGTTCACTGTTCACTGTTCACTGTTTAAACCGCCCCACCCTATAACAGAATTAATCAACCGGACATCATATCACCCGTGCAAACCGTTTGAAATGAGTAAACTAATTTTAATGATAGGACTTCCTGGAAGTGGGAAGTCTTTTTTCGCACGTCAACTCAGTGCCAAACATCCCAAATACAAACTAATTTCTACCGATAGTATTCGGGCGCAACTGTTTGGAAATGAGGCAATTCAAGGACCTTGGTTAAGAGTTTGGAGTCAAGTTCTCCAACAATTTCAGCAAGCGGTTGAAGAAGGCACAGATGCAATTTATGACGCCACAAACACCCAACGCCGCCAACGTAAAGATGTAATTACTATAGCACGAAAAATCGGTTTTCATCCCATTTTTGCCGTTTGGGTGAACATCCCCTTAGAAATCTGTCTGCAACGCAACCAAAACCGCCCCCGTCAAGTCCCCGAAGAAATTATCCTCAAAATGCACCGCCAGTTAACCGACGTTCCCCCCTCTTTACAAGAACCCTTAGACAGTTTAATTATCCTCTAAAACCCGTAACCCAAATCTTACACCCAAATATTGCCCTCATATCATATCCGAAATCAATAATAATTCTGTAAGGGCGGGTTCTACAAGATTTTGACTGCTACTGAGAGATTGAGATAAACCCACTCCAGCAACAGACTTAATCAAGCGGATATCATATCAGGAGTAGGGCGGGTTTACCTAAAGAGTTGATGAGAGACAGACATCGGCACCGAACCCGCCCCTACACGATAATTATTAATTAATCGAACACCATATTACACCCACTTGACAAGTATAATACAAATATACTACAATACGACTAGACAAAGCTAATTATACGAACCAACTATTACAACCATGCCCTACGAACCCTTAGAAATATCAACACCAAAACCCGTATTATCTTGGGCAAATCATTCCTTAGCATCCCAAGAAACCCAAATGGCAAAAAACGTCGCCTCCCTCCCCTTCGTGTTCAAACACGTGGCATTAATGCCGGATGTACACTTAGGAAAAGGGGCGTTAGTTGGGTCTGTTATTGCCACCAAAGACGCGATAATTCCCGCAGCCGTTGGGGTGGATATTGGTTGCTTCACCGGAGATACATTAGTTCCTCTAGCAGACGGCAAATCTTATCCCTTGGTCGAGTTAGCTTCCTGGCGGCGAGAGTTTGTGGTTTACTCCTGCACCGACACCGGTCGAATTGTAGCAGCTAAAGCGAGCGCTCGCTTGACTCGTCGCAATGCCCCCATTAGTCAAAGTGGTTCTCGACAACGGTGCGGAAATTAAATGCACTCCCGACCATCAATTCATGTTGCGCGATGGCAGTTATCGAGAAGCAAAAGACTTAAAAAATGGTACGTCTTTAATGCCGTTTTACTCCAAAAAGGATAAGGATGGCTATAGCTTAATTCAGCATAATTATTCCGGTCGATACCAAAAAGCCCACTGGATGATTGCACGCTCTGGTTTGTTAGGTAAAATTCCTAAATTTTCCGGTCAAAAAACTGTGATTCATCACAATAATTTTGACCCGGTTGATAACAAGCCAGAAAATTTGGAATTTATGGGAAATAACGAACATTCCGCCTACCATCGCTCACGGGTTGAGAAAAATACTCATTGGCAATCTCCAGAATTTGAAGATAATAGAAAGCAAGCTCTAGCTAGAAAAGCTCGCACAGCCGAGGGATATAAATACTTTTCTGAAAGGGGAACAAAAAATATTCTGCGGTATATGGAAGAGCGCCCCGAACATTTCCAAGCATCTGTCGCGGAGAATGGGGAGCGGGGAAAAAAATATCTTGTTGAGTACAATACCAGCGAAAAAGGAAGAGCTAAAAGCAAGGAAATTGCCAATCGGATTTACACTTGCGAAACCTGCGGCACCGAGGTTAAAAGTCCCATTGGATTACACAACCATCGGCGAAAAGAACACGGGTACAACCATAAAGTTGTCGAGGTAATTTTCCTATCAGAAAAGCAAGATGTTTACTGTTTAACAGTACCGGAATATCACAACTTTGCTCTAACCGCTGGAGTCTTCGTTCATAACTGCGGAATGTGCGCCGTAAAAACGCCGTTTTCGGGCGACCAATTAGAGGGGAAACTCAAGAAAATTCGCCAAGAAATAGAAGCAATTATTCCCGTCGGTTTTAACGAAAATAAAGATATCGAAAAATCGGTTACAAATTGGCAGGGATGGCGACAGTTTAAAGACCTGCATCCGAAAGTTCAAAACCTCGAATCAAAAGCATTAAAACAACTCGGTTCTTTAGGCGGTGGAAATCACTTTATAGAACTCTGTATTGATACAGAAAACGCCGTTTGGTTGATGCTGCATTCCGGTTCCCGTCATATTGGAAATATGCTCGCCCAACGTCATATCGACAGCGCCAAAGCGTTGGCAAAACTGGCAGAAATGAAGCTTCCAGACCCGGATTTAGCCTATTTTATTGCGGGAACTCCCGAATTGGCAGCCTATTGGCGAGATTTACAATGGGCGCAAAATTACGCTCGTTATAACCGGGATGTAATGATGGCTCGTTTTAAACGAATTGTTGAACAAGCAATTGCGGGAGGAAAGCCAACAAAACCGCTTTTAGAAGTTAACTGTCATCACAATTATGCCGAAAAAGAAGTGCATTTTGGTGAGGATGTTTATGTGACTCGTAAAGGTGCGGTGAGGGCGCAAGAAAATGATTATGGAATTATTCCCGGTTCAATGGGTGCAAAATCTTTTATTGTTAAAGGGAAAGGAAATGCGGAAAGTTATTGCAGCTGTAGTCATGGCGCAGGTCGTTTAATGTCTCGAAGTAAAGCAAAAAAACAGTTTACGGTTGATGATTTAGTTCAGCAAACTGAAGGGATTGAATGTCGAAAAGATAACGGGGTTATTGATGAAATTCCCGGTGCTTATAAACCCATCGATGAGGTGATGAAGCAACAATCTGATTTGGTAGAAATTGTGGCGACGTTGAGACAGGTTGTTTGTGTGAAAGGGTAATTTTATCCCCCTTCGCCCCCTAAATCCCCCAATTCTGGGGGACTTTGATTTTTACTCCAACCTTACCAAGCGCTAACTTCCCCAATTTTGGGGGACTTTTAATTTGACTTCAACCTTACCAAGCAACAACTTCTGTAATGTTATGCACCAATCCAAATGTAGGGTGCATCACATCAATAATATTATGGAATTTAGCAAGAATTTCTTTAATGTGATGCACCATTTTCAGGTTTGTTTTAAATGTAGGGTGCATCACATCAATAATATTATGAAATTTAGCAACAACTTCTGTCATGCGATGTACCCGAGCGGGTTTATGGGGTAAAATAATATATTGGTTAAATGTAAAAGTATGAGTTGAGAGAACGACACCCGTGACCACAGAACAACAAATTAGTCAACAAGAGTATGAACAACTGAAGTCGGAACTTCACGACGTCCGCGAGGAACTCGAACGCACTCAGGCGCAGTTTGATGAAGTATTGGGAGAGTTGGAACAAACCCATTTTCAGCTATACCAAATTAAACAACAAGAACAGTCTTCCTCGGAGTCGGTTCAACAGGAGTTACAAAAAACTAAACAGGAGTTAGAACAAAAACAAACACAGTTACAGCAAACTGAGGAAGTCTTAGAACAGTCTCATACTCAACTCAAAGAGACGATGGAAGTTTTAGAAAAATGTCACGCGGAGTTACAAGAAACTCGCCAAGCGTTAGCAGAAAAGCAAGAACAGTTAGAACAGTCTCAGTCGGAATTTGAACGGGTTTCACAGGAGTTAGAAAAAACTCAATCTGAATTAGAGAAAATCAAACAAGACTATGATAAAATTAAAGTAGAGTCACAACAACAGAAACAGGATAAATTAGAACCAACTCAACCGAATTCACCCCAACAACCCAAACAAGATATTTCGGTAAGTTCGTTATCTTTAACCGTGTCTGAGTGGGAGTTATTTTGATGATTATCAAATTTTGAAAAACCCAAGTCCTCTTAAAAGGATTTTCTAGATTAAAAAGAGATTTTAATCTCTGGCGAGTTAAGAGTTTTTAAAAACTGTTTCCAGATGGGGAGATTGTTAAGTGTATTTGGGTCAAACTGAGAGTTATATTCTTGGGAAATGCGAGTAAATCTTTCTATCCAATTAGATAACGTTTCTGCTGTGGAATAGGAACTATAGGAAAGCGAACGTTTTAACAATTCAATCATTTGTTCAAATTCACCGCTTTGATAGGCTAAAAAAGCCAACCAAACCCAACAATTGTAATGGGCTTTTGGTTTTAACGGCTGCATCCAGTGGGGAAGATGGGGACGTTCAAAAAAGCGGTTTAAAATATATTCGCAGTCGTCAATTTTTTGAGCAATATTTTCTTCTAAAATCGGACAACAAACCCCAATATTTTCTAAACAAATTCCCGCAAACCCTCGGGAAGACAGATGTAAAACCCTATCGAGAATAGCAGCAGTTGGCGATAGGTTTGTATCGAATTCTCCACAACGTTTTAACGAATTTCGTTCAAACATTACCGAACTTGGATGCAACAATAACCACAAATTCGGTAACATCCAAATATGCAAACCGTGTAAACCTTGACTCCCTTTTAAAACGGGTGAAAGAATAGGCGAGGGTTGAATAGAAGTGTTGGACGTTTCCCATCCAGAAAACACCATTTCGACTGAACCCGCTTGTTCTTCAAAACCGTTAATATATTCATAAATAGCATCTGGTTTGAGAAGACAACCTTCATTCAGAAACAGGATAAATTCTCCTTGGGCGAGGTTTAATCCCGTATTGTAAGCGTCTACGGGATTGGAAAAAGATTGAGGGATCTGGCGAATATTATTTGAGTTTATCGGTTTTTGAATTTCATTAAAAACAATAATTTCAGGATTTTGATGAGTTTTATTTTCGATGCTTTCTACAGTATTTTGCAGGTTTTCAGAGTGATTTAAACCGGGAATAATAACTAAACTGACGCGAGGATTTTCTGAGGGGGTTTGAAAGGTTAAATAACAAGTTGCATCCGCACTATTTCCCGCAAACGTTCCGCGACTGAGGGCTTTATTTTGTTGGGCTTCTCCCCCGTGAAAGGCTTCCTGTCGCTGTCCTTTTAGGTGTCGATAGTCGTGGTTTTGATGAACTGCGGTTATGACTCGACTGGCGTTAATAACAGGGTAATTTTGTTTGAGGGCTTCCCCCACCATCCAGTTATCCCAACCCGCCCTTCCCACCGCAAATTCGGGTAATTTTGAAAATAAAGGTTTGGGAAATACGAAATAGTCTAACGCCCCAATTCCCCCAAAGATTGCGGTTTGTTGAAGGCGATCGCGAAGTTGCTTTTCGACCTCGGATGTGGTAAAATTAATAGAATGATTAATATCAAGATTCCAACGCCGTCCTAAGATTAAAAATTTAGGCTCTTTGCTGCCAACCTGTTGAACGGTGGGAAGGAAATCATTCAGTAGAATAATATCGGCGTTAACGTAGGCTAAAATCGGATGGGTGGCGATTTGGTGAACTTGGGCAAAAATATCATTGAGTAGGGGCGTACCTTGAGGCGTACAGCGAACGTTAGGAATATGTTTCACGCCGAATTCTTGGGCGACTTCCCGAACACCTTCGTCATTTCCAAACAGGATAATTTCCGGTTGGGGCGAGAGGTTCAACCAACTGGCGATCGCATTGCGTTGTAGAGTGGAAATCTGACCGATAAAAGGTTTGGGAACGGCGAATAGGGTAATTTTTAAAGTCGGTTGAATTTGGGGATTAATAGCAATTTTATCTGAAGCATTCATAGTGTTTAATTGAGTTTTTTTCTACCAAATATTTTCTAGGTTTAACAAAAATCCGGGTAAAATGCGATCGCCGCTCAGAGTTTTAGGATTATCCAAACATTCAACTTTTGTTTGAGGGCGATAGATGTAAACTTGGCGATTTTTCCGGTCTATTAACCATCCGAGAGAAGCACCGTTATCAATATATTCTTGTAGTTTATCTTGCAAAGGTTGTAACGAATCGCTGGGAGAGCGAAGTTCGACAACAAAATCCGGACAAACGGGAGCAAATTTTGTCTGTTGTTCGGGGGGAATTTTATTCCATTTTTCTAACGTCATCCAAGCCGCATCCGGTGAACGATTTGCCCCATTTGGAAGCTTGAAACCGGAGGAAGAATCGAAACCAATTCCCGTCCCATTTTCGTCTGTCCAGTTGGCAAGTTGTTGGGAGAGTTTAAAGTTTCGGTTTCCCGTTTCCGAACCGGTGGGCGACGTAATCATTAATTCTCCGTGAGCAGTCCGTTCAATATGGTATTCTCGGTTGAGTTGACAGAATTCAAAAAATTGTTCGTCTGTCATTTCCAAGACAGGTTGCATCTGGAGAATAATGGGGGTATTTTCGATGAGTAGGGTTTCGGTCATGGTTTTAGTCGGGAGCATACATTTAACGATACACTTCCTCAGAGATTTGGTTCAATGGGCTTGGCGACAGTTGTTGATTTTAACCGGAAACTTTTGGGGGACGGGATGCGTCGGGGTGGGAGTGCCGGAATCAAGTTTCTGGTGTTGAGCGAATTTTGGTGTCGGAACGTGGTAAGATTTCTGGCGGTGGAGATATCCCCCTCGATTCTAGGATAAAGTTGAGTGATGGTCAGTAAGTTTCAGGAAGCAAACCAATTGCTACGAACGGGCAACCTCAAAGAAGCGGTGGCGGCTTATCGTCTGGTTATTGAGGAAAATCCGGGTTTCTATTGGGCTTATCAGAATTTGGGGGAAACGCTTTGTCAGTTGAAACGCTGGGATGAGGCGGTTGAGGCGTTTCGTCAGGCGGTGGTGGTGAACCCTGGGGCGGGATGGTCTCATATTTGTTTGGGTCAGGTTTTCGCCAAGCAGCAACAATGGGAAAAGGCGATCGCATCTTATCAGCAAGCGCTGGGGTTGCAACTCCATCAACCGGAGGTATTTTATGAGTTGGGGATTGCTCTGGCGGGTCTAAAGCGTTGGGATGAGGCGGTTGAGGCTTATCGCAGGGCGATTGAACGCGATGATTCTCAGCATAAATATTATCATCATTTGGGAGATGCTCGGCTCAGGCAGGGGGAGTTGGAGGAGGCGATCGCTTGTTATCAGAAGGCGTTGGAGTTGAACCCCATTTCTGATTGGTCCCATTATAATTTGGGTCAGGCTTTGGAGAAGTTGGGGAGGACAGAGGAGGCGATAGCTTGTTATCAGAAGGCGGCGGAAATTCAACCGAATCTGGTTAGGAAAAGGCTGGTTACTGAGCCTAGAGATAAAACATTTGGCTCTACTTTTTCTGAAAATCATCGCTTGAAAGTTACTCAAAATAATCAGGTTGAACCTGAAGAAAGTGCTGCATTTTCTTTATATGAGCAGAATTTATTCAAATCTGCTAAAAGTCATCTGCTCAAGCAGGAATACGACCAAGTAATCGATAGCTGTTCAAAGATAATTGCGGCTAACCCAATTTTAACTGATGTATTTCCTGTATTGGGAGCAGCTTATCACAAGAATAATCAACTACAGGAAGCCGAAGATTTTTTAAGGACAACTCAACATATTCGCCATTTAATTGCGGCTAAAACTGTAGAACAAACTTGGGGGCCTGTGATCAGCAAATTTTCTGAAGGTGGGAGTGGTAAAATTGTTGAACGTCAAAAACAGAAAAGAATTAACAAAATAGTAATTTATACTTGTGTATGGCGCAGACCCGAGTTGACCAGGATTGTTTTGTCTTATTACTCTCATCTTAAGAAAGAGTTATCTGGCAAGATTCAGCTAGAGCTTCTGGCGGTTGGTTCTGAGGGAAATGTTTCTCGCAAATTATGTGAAGATTGTGGATTTGATTATATTGAGTATGCAAATAAACCCCTAAGTGCCAAGTGGGAGCATGGTATTAATCGATGTGCTGATTACGATCCTGATGGGGTAATTATAGTGGGTTCTGATGATTTAATTTCTCAGAATTTAATTGAATTTTATGACAGTCAGCTTAAAAATAATATGGTGTTTTGTGGCTTAAAGGATGGATATTTTTTTGATGTCAGTAAGGAAAATTTAATCTTGTGGACGGGATATAATGTTGTAGCAGACCCAACACGGGTTGGGGAAACAATTGGTATGGGAAGATGTTTATCTAGGATTTTACTGGATAAGTTAGGTTTTAGTATATGGAAAGGACTTGATATCAATCAAGGCTTGGATGGTGCTATGACTCAAACACTTTTTCAGTTGGGTTTGCAAATGTTAGATTATAATAATTGTGTGGTAGCTAATGTTGATAATCACGAGGTTAAAATAGGTCATTGTGGATTTGAAATGGCGGAGATTGGAGGTTGTGCAGTTGATCTCAAGTTTGCGGAAAATTTGACAACATTTGACCGTTATGGTAAGCGTAGTTTGGTTGTGAATCAGGATCATCCTTGGGAGATTTTGTCAAAGTTTTTTCCTGTTACAACAACTACGTCGATCAAGCAACTGCTCTGTTGAAGTTTTCTCTGGCTAAATTATGAGTCTAAACTTCCTTGAAAAGTACCTCTGAAAATATTTGAGCTTGCCTTTTATACCGTTGATACTATATTGGGACAATTCATTATGTTTTATAACGTTAATTCAAAGGATTTAAAGAAGGTTATTATGTACGGTAAAGGAATAGATTACATTGATGACTTAGTTGCATTATTGCCAAAGCCTATATTACCAATGGATAAATACGATCCTTTATTAGAAACATATACACTCTTGAGGCATGACGTGGATTTCTCTATATTAAATGCAATTCAAATGGCAATAGTTGAGGAACGGCACGATATTCAGTCAACTTATTTTATGCTGCATCCAAACAACATGGATATTAAAAGTAACTATTATGGTCATATTGAAGGTAATAAAATAATCCATCATCCGGATTTCATTTATCATTGTAAACAAATTATTGATTTAGGGCATGAAATAGGAATTCATAATGATTTAGTAACTGCATCTTTAGGGATTAGAGAAAAGCCGGAAAATTTACTGTATGCCCAAATCGAATTTTTTTCTGAAAATGGCATAACTATCAAGGGTACAGCCAGCCACGGCAGTATTCTTGCAAGGGAGTTAGGTTTTGTCAATTATGAAATTTTTAGTGATTGTACAAGAAAAGATAGTGAAACTGGCAGGACAATTGTTTATAATGATTGGAGCTTACAACTAAACTCATTGAAGATGTCTGATTTTAACTTGACTTATGAAGCTTATTTTACGAAAAGAGATACCTATATATCTGAAAGTAGAGGGAAATGGGGAGGAAAATTTCCTCGTGACACCCCCGAATGGACAGAGTGGAATCAAGAGTTTTCTATAAGCAATTTTCGATCCATGATATCAAGTATGGCTGAAACCTATGGAACCAAGAAGGCACAGCTATTAATTCATCCCTGTTGGTGGTCAGGAATTGTGAACGGTCATCAGCTATAGTTAACGGTTAAGAAAAAGGAGGTTTAAATATGATTCTGTATACTCGCGAGTTAGATACTTTTAAGGGCTACAATCAGAGGTATTCTGAAAACAGCAAGCTATTTGAAATTTATGCAAATGCACAAAAGTTCTTAGATCAGATAATTTCATTGATGAAGTTTAATTTTCCAGTCTCTGTTTTAGAAGTAGGATGTGGACAAGGAGATTATTTAGCGCTTTTTAAAGAAAAATTGATATCCCATAATCTGATTCATCAAGATTCTCGGTTTATTGGTCTTGATGGTTCTACAGCAGCGATAAAGCAGTGCGAAGAAAAGTATCCAGAACAGCTTTGGATTGGAGATTCAGTTCAAAAATTCTTGCTTGACCCTCGTGCCAGTCAGTTCGATAATAATATTGATATACTAATGAATAAAGGTGGAACTACTTTTATAGAAGATGAAGAAGAGTGTCGTGAAATTTTGACTAACAAAAAGCGATTGCTTAAGCCAGGAGGTATATTTTGTTGGTTTATAAGCAAGAGCTTTTATGACGATTCATGGATAAAAAAAACTTCTATGAAAGATTGGAATAAAGATTTTATGTCCCTAGCAAAAGAAGTTTTTCCTGTTTACACTGTTTTTGACAATCCAGGCGTATATGCGATCATTTTTCATAATATCTAGCTACAATTCGTTGGATATTTCTATTATTACCTGTTGTCAATATAATTCAGATTGAATTTGTCTTCTAGCTGTTGCCCTTGAAATGAAGGCTAGGAGATAATAATTTTTTGATTTTACTATAGCTTTGTAGGTCGAATACTGAAGTAAAAATCAGTAATCTCACTAAAGTTAGATAAAGAAAAAGAATCTTCAATAATAAAGCCACTAGATTTACTGGAATAGATTTGAATCTTTAAAGGTTCGCTATCATTATTTCTTAATTTCTGGGCAGCGTAAGCATAAGCCCATAGGTGCGTAGGCTTAAAGTTGTACAATCCATGACTGGGATGAATTCTAGTAAAATATTTAGCGATATTATCCGCTTCAACAAACAGGGGCAAATATTTGTATGAAACTGGATATGCACCTTCTTTTCCAGAAATGAAACGCGAAAAGGAGTTGTAGCTTACTTCTAGATTATTGCCAATAGCCTCCAAATCAATTGGTATCTTTGTATCTAATAATTCAGCAGCATTAAGAACAAAATTGGCTGTAATTCTTGCGTGAGAGGAATCTTCATATATAGTATCATTAGAGGATGTGTAAACAGGAGTAATAGTTGATTTTCCTGAAGCCAACTCCCAACCTTGATAAAATTCACAAGGCCAGTAGTGCCAAAGATGTACTCCGTCTACCAGGTCAAGTTCTTTAATAAAAGAGTTAAATATACTTTCCACTCTATCGTAATATTTTTGCTTTCCAGTAGCTTGATAAAGCTCCGCCGCAACCATACCCATAGCAGCTTGATAGTTCCAAGGCTGAACAATACCATCGAAACGATAGGGTTCTGCATATGGAAAGTGGTAAAAATTATTGTAGAACTGCTTTTCAAAATAGCTAAAAGCTTTTTCAGCCTTAAAAATTAGTTTCGCTTCATCTAGGTTCGTTAATTGACCTCGGCTAGATAACATTGCTTTATATATAACTGCATTGTCAATGTTTGAAGATACGGGAGTCTTTAAATCGTAGCTATATCTGGTGCTAGAATAAAGTCCTTCTGGATCAGAGTTTTGCATTATGTTCAAAACAGTTTGCTCTATAATTTTCTCTATTCTTTTATCTTTTGTCAGTGCATGAATCTGATTTAAGCCCGCTATCCTATAAGCTTGATTCCATGCTAAAAATCCGTGATCTTCATTACCCCAAGAAAAAGGTTCGCCGTATTGATCTCCAAACATAACCGTTAAAGCACAGAACATTGCTTTGAGACTATCCGCCCCATCAATTATTAGTATTTGATCGCCAAACAGTTGAGGAACAGATACAAGCGTCTTTTGGGTTTCAAAAGTGTAAAGTTGTTTTGAGAAATCAGAGCTTACACCTGATATTGAATATAAATCATCCATAGGATTATATTCAACAATTGTCACAAGTTCCTCATTCTTAAACAAACAAAAAGGAATGCACGGTGGATTAATTGACTTATATTTTGACTTTCGATTAACTAAATCATATCTTACATAATAGGAGGGATCGCTGGCTGACCAGGTACGATTAATAGTAATAAAATAAAGATAGTTTTCATTGATTGCTTGGATTTTGTTAAACTGATGTGGAGTATCAATTTTGCTTCCATTAACAAATAATTCCGAACTTCTATTATGATTTAGTACACTATAAGCATAGTCACCCCTATCGTTAATTGCCGGATTAAAAGAAACTTTACTATCGTTAGTTATGCAAACATTATTGAGCCAAATTTTGGGTTGATCATTAATCCCGATTCTTACCTCTATAAGATGACCATTTTTGTTTGATTTGCGATCATATACACTACCTTTAAATTGAGATGCAGTAAGAGGAGTATCATCATCAACTGTTTCAAACTTTATTGAACGCCACTGAGACCATCTAATATTATCTTTAACACGAATCCAAAGTTGGTCAACGCCAGCTTTATTTGCTCCAGTTATTTTTAAGGTATCAATTTTTTCCCATGCCAATGTTACTGTATGACTTGGAGGAATTACCTTTTCAGCTATTATTAGAACCGCTTGTTCTCCTTGTATAGCGGCAAGATGAAGCTCTAATATTGTAATATCATTATCTCTGTTTACATTTAATACCTCAAACAAACCACCTACATCAACTTTAGTCCCAGCCTTTATAGGAGAATTAGATACCTGAATGATGCCCTTATATGGCAATAGCCCTTTTCTTATACTTACAACTTGACTTAACATATAATTGTGACAAGCAGAGTTTGGATTGATTTCACACGCTCTACTCAAATAAAAAAATGCTCCATCATAGCACCCCTGTGATGCAAGAAGTAATCCTAAACGATAATAATACCAAGAAAAACCCGGATTAAATTCAATCGCCTTCCTATACACAGCAATTGCTTCATCTTGCTTCCCTTGTCTCTCCAGTTGACTTGCCTGTTTGATATATAAGTTTTGCCTCATAACTATTGACCCTTTAGCCATAAATTACCAACTATTAGCGTCTGTATACCCAAATTGTTCTAAATACTTTTGTGCTTTATCTTTAAAAATTACCTTATCATCTTCTGTCATTTCTTTTATCCATCGGCCTCTGCCATCAAATAAAGGCTGATTAATTTGCCAATTTCTTAGATTTTTGTAATCTTCCGCAGTGTCTATATTTTTCGGCTTGGTTATTTCAGAGCTATACCAAAACTTAGGATGCTGATAATATTTAAAAACATCATCAGTATATGATACACCTAAAAAATTACAAATATCCCGGATGGTTGCTTCTGGACTTGTAACTAAGTTTTCATATTTAACAACTTTGACTTGTGGATGGCTCCAATAAGTCCAACCAAACAAGTTATCATGTATCCATCTATCAATAGCCGCTGAGATATCTTTATAGGCTTCTCGAACTCTTAAAGAACAAACTACGTCACGTCCATCCCTGATCATTAGAATAAATTTACAATTTGGTCGGTAGATAAAAGCTTTCTGAATATACAAAATGTGAATCGGTGTTTTTTCTACCCAAATGCTTTTATTTTTTTGTAGACATTCAGCGTTCCATTTTTGGAGATTATTCTGAATTACGTCTGGTTTTTTTATTAACAGATAAGTTTCCTCAGTGATTGGATATATTGAAGGATGGCTTCCCAAAATATTAAGCATTATCGACGTGCCACTATGACCGCATCCAGCAATAAAAACTGCTTGAGGATAAGATACATCGCTAATACAACTCTTATCATCAATATGCAAAGCACTTTGATAAGTGTGTGCAATTCTAGGGTCAATTTGAATCGCTTGATAAAGAGATTTGTATGCTTCTTGCCTCTGACCCAAAGCCACTCCCAAGCCATAATAATAAATTGCTGAATCCGGTTTTAGATTCAAAGCTTCTCTAAAAGTTTTAGCCGCCAGCGATAATTCCCCCAATTGAATTAAAGCTTCTCCTAAATATTTATGTATTAAATGAAATCTGGAATTAAGTTGAATGGCTCGACGATAGCTTTTTACAGCTTCAGCATATAGCTGTTTCCTAAATAAAGCTTGTCCTAACTTTAAATGGCAAAGGGCTGAATTGGGCTGAATTTCTATAGCATGATAGTAGCATACAATCGCTTCGCCAAAATCGCCGACTTCTGCTAATACATCTGCTAACAGTTGATATAACAAATAACATTTTGGATTGAACTCTAACGCTTGACGATATAGCTTAATGGACTTGTCTAAGTTACCTTGTCGTCTGAGTGAGTTAGCAGTTTTAATTAAATGATTTTGAGTCATTCAAACTGAGTTATTGAAACAAAGTTAATTCGTTTTTTGTGAAAACTTGATACTCAACAAGATAGCAATCCTTGTTTGAGTTGAATTACAATATGAGTAATGACTTCTTCCTCCAACTCAGGCCAAATCGGTAAACTCAACACCTCCTGAGCCGCAAAATCACTCACCGGACAAGCCTCATATTGGCCTTTATAAACAGGTAACTGATCCTGTGGCACAGGATAATAGATCATAGTCCCAATCCCCTGCTCTGCCAAAAACTCCTTCAACCCATCGCGCCTTCCGCCAGTCACCCGCACCGTATACTGATGAAACACATGACCCTCAGCAAAACCCGGACTCACCACACCCTCCACATCCGCCAATAACCGATTATACACCTCAGCCACCCGACGCCGACCCCGATTCCACTTATCAATATACTGCAACTTCACCCGCAGAATCGCCGCCTGAATCGTATCCAACCGGGAATTATACCCCAAAACCTCATTGTGATACTTCTTCTTCGCTCCATGCACCCGCAACATCCCAGCGACTTCAGCGATTTGCTCATCATCCGTGACAATCATCCCCCCATCACCATAACCCCCCAAATTCTTAGACGGGAAAAAGGAAAAAGCCCCCACATCACCAATCGTACCCGTCGCCTTACCACTAATCGCCTCCCGTGTCTGTTCCTGACAAACACAATCCAACTGACACTGACCCGCATACCTCGCCCCAAAAGACTGGGCGCAATCCTCAATCACCTTTAAACCCTGTTCCCGGGCAATCTCCATAATTTGCCCCATCGCCGCAGGTTGTCCATACAAATGCACAGGCATTATCGCCTTGGTGCGGGGAGTAATCTTGGCCCGAATCTGCTGGGGGTCAATATTGTAGGTACTCCCGTCAATATCGGCAAACACCACCTTCGCCCCGACGTTATTAATCGATTCCGCCGTCGCAAAAAAAGAAAAAGGAGTGGTAATCACCTCATCCCCTTCCCCAATTCCTGCGGCTCGTAAACCAATCACCAAAGCATCCGTACCGGAATTAACACCAATAGCATACTTGACTCCCAGATAAGCCGCCACCTCCCGTTCAAACTCCTTAACATCAGGCCCCATGATAAACTGACTCGACTCAATCACCCGATTGATAGCCGCCTGAATCTCCCCTTTAATACTGTCGTATTGTGGCTTTAAATCCAAAACCGGAATCTTAGTCAGACTCATTTTAAACAAATCTCCTCACTCTAAACTTGTTCAATTTCCACAGCCGAAATCTTTCGATACTTCACGCCAATCGAATCAACGGCGTACCCCTCAGCATCAAACTCCAACACATCCCCGTAGGCGCTCATCCAACCGATAAGTTTGGCCGGTACTCCCGCCACCATTCCGTAAGCCGGAACATCCTTCGTCACCACCGCCCCCGCCGCCACAAAAGCGCACTCATGCAGCGTTATTCCGCAAACAATCGTGGCATTCGCCCCAATACTCGCCCCCCGTTTAATTACAGTTCTCAAATAATCATCACTGGTATTGCGGGGAAATTCAGAACGGGGGGTTTTAATATTGGTAAACACCATACTCGGGCCACAAAACACATAATCCTCCAGAATAACCCCCTCATAAAGAGAAACGTTATTCTGAATTTTGCAGCCATTCCCAATCACAACATTATTCGCGACAAAAACATTCTGCCCAAAAGAACAGTTTTTGCCAATTTTCGCTTTGCCCATCACATGACAAAAATGCCAAATCTTAGTGCCTTCTCCCACTTCAGCCCCATCATCGACATAGGCTGACTCATGGACAAAATATTCAGCCATGTAACATCTCCGTCGCTTTCTCTAAAATATTGACCACCGCCACACCATTCCACCCATCTGAACGGGGACGTTTTCGAGTTTGAACACAGTCTAAAAAATGTTCACATTCAATCTTCAACGGTTGAGTATCTGCCACTTCCACCTCATAGCTTCCCTCATCCCGATTGTTAAAATTCTCATCCACGCCCTTATCATAAACCGTGATTTTTTGCAAGACCTCATCATAAACCAGCATTTGCTTTTCCGCAATTACCACCGTCGTTCTCGTCAATAAAGGCCAGTACCAAGAACAGTGAATGTGAGCCGTTTTTCCGCCTTCAAACCCCAAGTCAACATGAACATTATCTTCTATTCCCGACTGCAACATCGCATGACCGCTCGCTTTGACCTCAGTTAGCCCGGGCTGTCCCAATAAGTCCAACACTACGGAGATATCATGGGGAGCAAACGACCACCAAACGTTTTCTTCCCGCCGAACTTTTCCCAGTTTCACCCGTTGCGTCGAGACGTGCAACACCTCTCCGGCTTTCCCCGTCGCCAAATAGTCCCGCATCCAGCTAATCGCAGGTTGATACAGCAGGAGATGACCAACCATCAATATCCGAGACGTTTCCTCAGCATATTCCGCCAAGTGTCGGGCTTCAGAGGCTTGTAAAGTCATCGGCTTCTCAACAAACACATCCTTACCCGCCCCCAACGCAGTCAGGGCTAACTGATAATGAGTTGGGGCGGGAGTTGCCAAAACCACTGCGGGTATATCGGTTTCTAACCCCTGGTTATATTTTTCATAGGTGGGAACATCCGGATAAGTTTGAGCAAATTGCTCTCGTAACGATGAGTTAAGCTCTACTACTCCGGCCAAAGCTCCCAACTGATAAAAGTTTTTAACCAAATTTCGGCCCCAATTTCCCGCCCCAACGACAATCACTTGATTCACAGCAACGTCACCTTTTCCCGATTACAGTTTAAATGCCGAGTGACACCCCGCGTATCCAGAACGGCTTTTGCCTTCTCAACCAAATCAACATAGTCAATCTGGCTGTGATCGGTGGCAATTATAACTAAGTCTACAGCCTTTAGGGTCGCTTCTGTGAGTTCAACGCAGGACAATGTACAATCTCCCACTTGAATTTCCGGCACATAGGGGTCATGGTACATCACTTTGGCTCCATCCTCTAACAAATCATCCATCACCTCAATCGCCGGTGACTCCCGCCAATCTCCCAAATCCTTCTTGTAAGCCGCTCCCATCACCAAAATTTTAGCTCGACTGGGTGCAATCCCCATCTGATTTAGAACTCGCCAAGCTTTGTGGCGGACAAACTCGGGCATTTTTCTGTTGATTTCCCCCGCCAATGCGATAAAGTGGGTGCTGAAATTAAATTCTTTGGCTTTCCACTCCAAATAGTGGGGGTCTAAAGGAATACAGTGTCCACCCACTCCCGGGCCAGGATAAAAGGGCATAATACCAAAAGGTTTGGTATTGGCAGCATCCAATACTTCCCAAACGTTCAGGTTCATACAATCACACAGCATTGCCAACTCATTCACCAAGGCAATATTAACCGCCCTGAAGGTATTCTCAAAAACCTTAACCAACTCCGCCGCTTTCGCACTGCTGACCGGGACAACGTGTTCAATGGTTTGTGCATAGAATAAAGTAGCCACCGCCAATGAACTGGCATCGGAAGCACCCACAACTTTGTTGGTGTTTTTTGTGGTATATCTTTTATTACCCGGATCAACCCGTTCCGGGGAGTGAGCCAGGAAAAAGTCTTCTCCCTGTTTTAGCCCGCTCACTTTCTCCAAAATTGGTTTCATTACTTCGTCGGTGGTTCCGGGATAGGTTGTAGATTCCAAAGAAATTAACTGTCCCGGCCGTAAATGATGAGCAATTTCTTTTGTCACATTCTCAATATAGCTTAAATCCGGTGTCAGGTTTTTCGTTAAAGGGGTGGGGACACACACCACAATCACATCGGCATCCGAAATCGGTTCAAACGCAGTAAAAGCCCGCAACTTTCCACTTTCAACCGCTTGCTTTAGCTCCTCATCTTTGACATCACTGATATAATTTTGGGCTTGATTCACCTTTTCAGTTCTTGCTGGATTTTGCTCCACCCCTAAAACTTGAAAACCCACCTTGGTTTTCTCCACAGCAAAAGGTAAGCCCACATATCCCAACCCCACAATTCCTACAATTGCTGTCCGATTTTCAATTTGGTTTTTCAGTTGATTCAATAGGATTTTTTGACTTTCTATCATCGCTTTAAAACTTTTTGAAAACTAAGTTTGATTCTACCATAAAGCTTGGCTTTGACCGGGGTAATAAAATTTAAGTTTAAACTGGGGTTGATTATGATTATTATATAAACCCGCCTATTTTGATTGATAATTTTGATAAAATTTTTCGATTTGTTCTTCTGTATAAAAGTGCTTTGTATATCCAGACAAAAGACATCTATCGAGATATTCACGACTCAAAGCTAAGTTTTTTATAAATTGCAAATACCTCTGATAATACCATTTTTCAGAAGCTAAATTATGATTTATTAATTTGAAATTTTGACTTTTAGAAAAGGTTTTTATAATATTTTCTTTTTCGGAATCTTGTAATTCAACTTGCATTACCAAAATATGATATTTCTGGTGAAGATATGTTTTCCATCCCAGTACAGAAAATGGAGTTGCATAGATATCAAAACCCAGTTGCTCTCTAAACTCTGTGTCAAACCATTTTAAAGGATAAGTTGGATCAAGACTGATAAATTTATCAATCATTTCATTAACATCTAACTCACTAATCTGCATTTTTGTCAGAGTTGGATAGTGTTTTTCTATATTTTGGAAGAATCCTGAAATATTAACTTCGATTGGATTTCGGACAAGAGATATAATTTTAAGATGCTGATTTAACCAATTATTTAATACAAACAAACTATCTCGGCAATGTCCTCTATCTAAGTTGTTTCTAATAAAACTTTCGTTTAAAAAATGAAGATCATAAACATTGGCATCTCCTACATACTTCTTTAAGGAGTTTGAAATGGAAGTAGATGCTACTTTTCCCATTGTGTAAATCAACCATTTTTGTGAATTAAAGGAAGATAAATTATTGTTTAATGCCGTATGCTTCGAGAAACCAAATGTCACTACTATATCTTGTAAAAAAACCGATAATTTATCGGGGCTTATATCAGTGATTGAACCGGATAGTTTGGTTTTTATTTTTCTAAGAAATAGATTGGCTTTTTGATGATCAGGAATAATATCTGTTAAACTTTTTAAAGCCGTAATTGCATCATTGATTCTACCCAGCCTCGCTAAACTGACGGCTTTTCCATAATATAACCCGACTTGATCGGGACGAAACGCAATACAATCTTCAAACAATTCCAAAGCTTCTATATTTTTTCCTGTATTCAGTTTCTCTATGGCTTGCTTTCTAATGCCATGAAAATACTGTCTTCCACTTAATCGATGACAATCTATTACTTTCTCTGCTTCCGAATCACGAACCAATTTAGTCGGATGTTTTAAGGGAAATGAAATTTCTTCTAAAGGAATATTTGCAATTTCATCAAACTCGTTCTTGGTATGGGCTGCATCCACTCCAAAACCAATATTAGAAATCAAGTTAACATTTGATCCAATACACAAACCCTGATGCAAAAAGCAAGTAAAACTCCACGCCCATCCCCAGGAATTAAACCCCTCATAAACCAGGTCAAATATCTTCGACCAATACTGAACAGCCCGTTCATTTCCCAGTAAATTATCTAACCACTTAGTTTCCCGAAGTTTCGGCCAAACTTTCAAACTGCCATCATACAATTTCCAGGCTCTACGCCAAGTTGCCCAACCACAGTAAAATGTATAGCAGGATAAATAGTAACTATATTTTTGAGATTGATAACCATGAGTATTCTCGCCTAAAATTTGCATAATGCGAGTCTCATCTCGATATCGTTCCAACAACTCCTGGCAAAAGTAAAAAAACGTCGGGTCTGGTACACAGTCATCCTCTAAGATAATCGCTTCTTCTACTAAACTAAAAACCCAATCTAACCCACTAGAAACCCGTTGTTTGCAGCCCAAATTAATATCAGAATAATTCGTTAAAACTTCACAATTCCAGTTGACCTGCTCAATAATTTTTCGAGCAGCCATACATTTTTCAGCTTCCCCCGGTTTATCTAAACGTGGCCCATCAGCAATAACGAAAAGTTTGGAAGGCTGAACTTGACGGATGACCTCAAAAACTTTTTGCGTTGTATCCGGACGCCTAAATATAATTAGAACAACAGGTGTTCTTAGTTCCATAACGGTTCCTAGTTCAGTACATTACATTTGTTACTCTGTCTGTCACAAGATCAATGATGCAGACTGACAAGCCAAGTCATTTGTTCCTCAATTTTCAACCGTTCCCTTTCCTCGAACATCTTGCAGAAGTTCAGGGAGATCATCACTAAAACCAATCATTCCGTTCTCCTCGTAGGAGAGAGGCTTGGGGAGAGGTTAAGATAAAATAATAGCTCAAGACTTCCACTCCAGTTAACCCCATGAAACTCCACCGACCCACTCTCACTCAGCAACACAACCTCACCCCACGCGGTATCATCCACATCGGCGCCTACGAAGGAAAAGACCTGAAACGCTACCCCACCCCGACACCGCCAAAATACTGCTAATAGAAGCCAACTTCGCCAACAAACCCAATATTATTATCTCTCAAACTGCGATCGCGTAGCGTCTCAAAAATGGCGATCGCAATGTATTCTATACTCATCGGTGGGGAGACAGTCAACAGCCTATCAATGGTTAGGAGGAAAAACATGGTTAGTTTTACTCAAATTCAACCCGAAATCACGCTGGAAGAATTTTTAGAGCTTCCCGAAACCCAACCCGCCAGCGAATACATTGATGGAAAAATCGAGCAAAAACCAATGCCTCAAGGAGAACACAGTGTTTTACAAGGTCGTTTAGTTGCGGCAATTAACCCGGTAGCATCACCTCAAAAATTAGCCTATGCTTTTCCCGAGTTACGCTGTACTTTTGGAGGACGTTCTATTGTACCAGACATCAGTGTTTTCACTTGGGATCGCATTCCCAAAACTGAACGGGGAAAAATAGCGAATCGTTTTGAAATTCATCCCGATTGGGTAATAGAAATTTTATCTCCCGAACAGTCTGCAAATCAAGTGATCCGGAAAATCATTTTTTGTGTCAATCAAGGCACCCAACTCGGATGGTTAATCGATCCCACAGATGAGTCAGTTATGATATTTCAACCCAACTTATTTCCAGAGGTTAAATTGGGCGAAGAAATTTTACCCCCCTTAGAGACGCTTCAAGACTTACAATTGTCAGCAAAAGAAATGTTTAGTTGGTTAAATTTTGAGTAAATCTTTCCCCACGTTCAAACCCAATATTATTATCTCTCAGTTTGCGATCGCGTAGCGTGTGCGTAGCACGTATCGCTTCGGCGTCTCCGAACTGCGATCGCCGCCAACACTTGACAAAAATCAGTTTTTGTGTATCCCCAGCCCCCTAACTCAAATTCGATTCGTACAACAAAGGAACATCCCGCCTCACCCGGTCCAACTCAAAACCACCGATATCAGTTCCCATCAACTTAGAGTCAAAAAACTCCATTAATTGCTCATAATTCCTGACCTGGACTTGAGGCTTATATTTATACCTTTTAAACTGCCAATTCCATTCCTCGTTAAGCTGATCCGCGTAATCTTCAGCCTCCGGTTCAAATTGAGAACCAATAATATAAAGCATCGGATATTTACCCTGTTTAGTCCGTTGCTTATACCCTTCTATATAATGCCGTGCTAAAGTATTATTAACTTGAGTAACAGTTATCGTGGTTTTTTTCAACTCCATCAAAATATGTTGGGGGCTTTGGGTTTTTAAAACCAAGTCGATAAAACCCTGCTTTCCCTGAAAATCAACCTCGAATTCTATATATAAACGCCAAGGCAGATACTGACAAGCCTTAGTCAAATAATAAACCAACTGTTGCTGATAATCCTTCTCAAAGCGAGGTCTTCTATCTAAAACCCGGCGACTGGTTTCATCAAAAAGGACACCCCCACTTTTCGACTTGCCTTCTGGCGTACTCGTCTTGTTCCTTGCGTCTTTTAACCCAGGCTTGATAGCTGCTGTAGGTTTTCCTGAACCACTCGTCTGTTTGTCTTTCTCGGTAATAGTAAGATTTTGAGTATTTTGGGTCTTCTGGGTAGTCATCGTACTCAAAAAATCCAGCCCCAAGTCTAGCTCTAATTGTCTCATAATTTTCGTAACAATTTTTTAGCTGAATAAACTTGTCATGGCTCCCCGACTGCTTATCAGGATGCAGTTTAATCGCCATTTTTTTGTATAACTGTCTGGCCTCTACTTGATTATCCGCCGCCAAGACCCAAGTACCAACTTCCAAACCCGCAAAAATCGTCCCTTTTTTACGGTGGAAAACACACCGACCTTTACTCATTCGTAAAAACAGCACATTCTCCCAAACTTCAATCACAGTCAAATTCGGGTACTTATTTTTAAGTAAAGCTAATGCAGAGGAATAGTTCATATTCAGCAGATTGAGCTAAACAGATTGTACACAACCACAGAGCTAGTCGCAACAGATTGAAGGTTAGGGGACTCAATAGCACCCCGAACAACAACGAACCATAGGCGACCCCAGTTGCACGCCGGAGATTCGGTTTACCGATGTAAAGTATTCGGTTATCCGTACTTGACAAATATTGCTTTATTAAGAATATAAGTAATTACGGCTTGAGAGAAACTAGGGGGAGAGATCAGGTGAATCACTCCCTTCTCCTCGTAGGAGAGGGGCAGGGGGAGAGGTTAATATTAAAAAACTGACCGCAACAGGACTAAGATAAAATACTAACTCAAGACTTCCACTTCAGTTAACCCCATGAAACTCGACCTCCACACCCTCACCCAGCAACACAACCTCACCCCACGCGGTATCATCCACATCGGTGCCTACGAAGGAAAAGACCTGAAACGCTACCCCACCCCCGACACCGCCAAAATACTGTTAATAGAAGCCAACCCCAAAGCCGTTGAATACCTGCAAGCCAACTTCGCCGACAAACCCAATATTATTATCTCTCAGACTGCGATCGCCAACCACAACCACCCCGTTACCCTCAACCTCACCTCTATCGAGTCCAACAGTTCCATCCTCCCCCTAACTGGATACCGGGAAATTTACCCCAACCTGAAAGTCACTCAAGAAATTACCGTAGAGTCCCGCAGCCTCGATACTCTCCTGAGTGAACTAAACCTACGTCCGACTGACTTCAACTTTCTCTATCTGGACATCCAAGGCGCCGAACTTCTCGCCCTCTCGGGTGCCACCGAACTCCTCAAACACATCGAAGCGATCTACACTACTGTTAGCTACGAGGATTTATTCGAGGGAGGCGCCCTCATTGACCAAGTTGACGCTTTCCTCGCCGAACATCACTTTGTTCGTGTCGCCGAAGCTAACCCCTATCATCCTGCTTGGGGTGAAGTTTTCTACCTGCGAGAACACCTCAGTTTAAATAACGACGAAACTCAGCCTAATGCTGATGAAATGACTCTCCCAGTCGTTGAGGAAACGGTCACTAAAGCTGAACTTTTGCAAACTCAACAGGAATTAGAAGATTTACAGTCTCGCTACGAACAAATACAAAAAGAGTTAGAACAGTCTCAAATTAAACAGCAACAAACTAAAACCGAATTATCCCAAACTCAACAACAGTTACAAACCTCTCAAACCGAACTCTCCCAAACTCAACAGCAGTTACAAACCTCTCAAACGGAATTATCTCAAACTCAACAACAGTTACAAACCTCTCAAACCGAACTCTCCCAAACTCAACAACAGTTACAAACTTCTCAAACCGAATTAACCCAAACTCAACAGCAGTTACAAACTTCTCAAACCGAATTAACCCAAACTCAACAGCAGTTACAAACTTCTCAAACCGAACTCTCCCAAACTCAACAACAGTTCGATCAATCTCGTTCTGAACTGCATCAAACCCGTGAAGAATTGGAACTCACCCAATTTCAACTTGATGAAATACAAGTTGAGTTAGAACAGTCTGTCTCTCAACTCCATCAAACCAAAGAAGAACTCGCACACACCCAAGAAAAACTACAACAAACTCAAGCTGAACTGACTCAAGTGCAACAAGAAAAAAGCACTCAAAAATCTTCCCAAACTAACTCAGCCGCCCATGTTAAAATGTTAGCTAAAATTCTCGCTGAAACTCTCCCCGATTAACAATCAGTTAATGATGAAGCAAGTTTAGGATAAAAGCCTTACGCCCCTAAAAAGAAGATTAAACGGGGTTAGGAGAGACTTTATCCTGTTCTATTAATGCTTCTGCTAAGTTGCGATAATAGACCAGATGAACCGCATCTCCTAAAAGTTCAATACCCCTTTGATAACAAGCGATCGCCTCTTGTAACTGACCCGCATTTTCTAATGCTTTTCCTAAATCTAAATAAGCTTTCCCATCAGAAGGATTACGGTTAATTTTGTCTTGATATTGAGTAATGGGATCGGCTAATTTATCTTTTTTTTTACTAACACCGCTTCTAACCCATCATAGGCAGCTTGAAAGTTGGGATTAATTTCAATTGCTTTTTGATAGGCGGCGATCGCTTCGGGAAACAAATTTTGTTCGGCTAAGATATTCCCGAGTTGATAATGGGTTTGAAAAAGTTGAGGATTAAGTTGCAAAGCTTGATGATATTGTTCTTTGGCTTCCTCCAAATTTCCTAAACTCTGTAAAAGTTCTCCCAAACTGTGGTAAGCTTGAGTAAATTTAGGATTAATCTCGATAGCAGTTTGATATTCTGCGATCGCCTGTTCAAATAATCTTTGTTTGGCAAGAACTACCCCAAAATTGTGATGGGACCAAGCATAGTTCGGTTTTAACTCGATCGCTTTTTGATAACTGCGACCGGCTTGAGCGAGTTGACCCTGACGGAGAAAACCATCGCCGAGTTGATGGTGAAATTGAAAATTATCGGGGTCTAACTCAACCGCTTTTAAACAGCAAGCAACAGCTTGATCCCACTGTCGCAGTTTACCCAAAACTGCACTCAACAGCGAGTGTAGCTGGGGGATATCGGGAATAATGGCGATCGCTTGGGAATAGATAGCAACCGCTTCATCGAGTTGACCCTGTTGTTCTCGCAGTTTCCCCAAACTGGCGTACACCTGCCAAAAACAAGGGTCGAGTTGCAAGGCTTGCTGATAGGCGTTGACGGCTTCATCAGGCTGTTTTTGCTGTGAGAAAGCTTCCCCCAATTTATAATACACTATAGAGGAGTTGGGGTTAAGCTGCAAGGCTCGTTGATAAGCATTAACCGCTTCTGATAAGCGATGATTTTCAACCAGACTTTCTCCCAAATTTTCATAAAATTTAGAGCAACTGTCCGGGTCAAGTTGAATGGCTTTTTCAAAAGCAGCGATCGCTTCAGAAGCCCCGCCATTTTGTAGGAGAACTTCACCCAAATTATTATAAGACCAAATGGAGTCCGGATTTAATTTTAGGGCTTGACGATAGGCGGCGATCGCTTGGGATAGATTTCCCTGTTGAGCGAGGGCATCTCCCAGGTTATGATAACATCTGGCCGAAGTTGGATTCTGTTCTATCGCTTGACGGTAAAGGGCGATCGCTTCAGACAACTGACCCTCTCTCAGCCGTTGGTTTGCGGTTTGAAAATCTCGTAAATACAAACTTTGAGTTGATTCCGATATCATCATTTGTGCAGTTAGTCTAATGTTTCAAATTGTAGTCAAGAATGGATAATCAAATCCCTAATTTACAGAAAATTTTAGCCGATTTGGAGCGGTCCCAGTCTCGACTCGAGCAAATTCTTTCCGAACAAAGGGATTTGTCTCCCACCCCGCTCAAAACCCCAACCAACGATTCTGGGAAATCCATCCTATTTTACCGCGATTTTAGACGATTTAGCGGGGGTCATCTAAAAGTTTGGGACTATTTCAATCATGTATTGCGATCGCCAAATTACACGCCTTATATTTATTTTTATTCCGCTCCGACCGTTTGGGATAGCAGTAATCCCTGGTCAAAAACGGATTCTAGTTTAATTTTATCTCAACCTTTAGACCATCCCGATCTTATTTTTTTAGATGGCATGGATTGGCAACAGCTACACCCAAGCGAACGGGAAAATTCGGCGATTCCAATTCTTAATCTGATTCAACATATCAGACACGCCGATCCCAATAATGCCCGTTATTCTTTTCTGAAATACAAAGCGATTCGCATCTGTGTTTCTGAAGAAGTCAAAACGCATCTCATCGAGTCGGGTTGTGTGAACGGGCCTCTATTTGTAATTCCGAATCATTTGGAGACTGCATCTTTTCCCAAAGCGATTATACCCGAAAACAAAAAAATTGATCTGCTGATTGCCGCCCTCAAAGAACCTTCGATGGGACTCGAATTAAAACAACAGCTAGAAAACCGGGGAAAACAAGTTCAGCTATTAACCCATCCCTTACCCAGACGAGAATACTTAAACCAAATTAATCAGGCTAAAATCACAATTTTCTTACCCAACTCTCGGGAGGGAGAAGGATTTTATCTTCCCGCATTAGAAGGGATGGCGTTGAGAACTTTAGTGATTTGCCCCGATTGTATTGGCAATCGTTCCTTTTGTCTACCGGGTTATAATTGCTTTCGTCCGGAGTACAAAATTGAGAAGATCCTGTCTGCAATTGATCGAGCATTACAACTTTCTCAATCCCAAGTCAAGCAAATCCTCTCGAATGCTCAACAGACGGTTAGCGAACACAGTTTGTTCCGGGAACAAAAAGCCTTTTTAGACATTCTAGAGAACATTGGGCAATTATGGTAGTCTTTACTTCTGTATACCTCGACTGGCATTATGTTATTTAGCACATCATGTACCCAAAGCTAGAACCCATGAATCGGCTCAACTTACCAGAAAAATCCTCTATTGTTGTGATTGCGGGGATGCACCGTTCAGGAACCTCTCTAACGACGTCCTTGCTGGAGAGTGCGGGATTGCATATTGGTCGTGACTTGGTGGGTGCAAATAAAAGTAATCCGAAAGGACACTTTGAGAATAAAGACTTTCTGGAGTTTCATAGAACCGTTTTACGTTCTCAGGAAATTATCGATAAAGGTTGGACACTTCAGGATAAAATTACAGTTGAGGAACAATATGTTGCTGAAGCGAAAGAAATTGTTGCGAAAAATGCAATTAGTAGCCTTTGGGGTTGGAAAGAACCCCGCACAACCCTTTTCTTAGAATTTTGGGCGAATTTACTTCCGGAAGCCAATTTTATCTTAATTTATCGTTCTCCTTGGGAAGTGGTTGATTCTCTCTATCGCCGTCGAGAAGATACTATTTTTCAACGAGAACCCGAAATGGCGGTCAAGCTTTGGATTCATTATAATCAAAAAATAATTAATTTTTATAATCATTTTTCTCGGCGGTGTTTTTTAGCGAATTTGCGTGAAATTGTTAAAGACCCGAATTTATATGTAGAAGCGATTAAGGAAAAGTTTAAAATCCCGCTATCTGCACCCGCATCAAATCTTTACGATCCGAGTTTATTACACCATCAAAAGGAAGAGGGTCATCGACCGAGTTTGATTGATTATTACTTTCCTGAAGCGATTGAAATCTATCAGGAACTCGAAGCGAGATCCTGGCAACCCGATGAGAATTTAGATGGGTCATGGCGGGAATTAATTAAAGCCTCTCCCTACCGAGTTTGGGTGTTTAAAGATTGGGTAAATTTCCGGGGATTTGAAACCGAAAATCAAGCGTTAAGAGCGGAAATTAAGCAACTGAAATCACAGCTTAACCAAACCGAGCAAGAACTAGAAACGGTAACATCTCAACAGTCAAAAACGCAGCAAGAGTTGGATAAATCGCAAGATAAACTGCATCAAACCGAGTCACAGTTGCGTCAAACCGAGGAAGTGTTAGAGAAATTACAGTCCCAATTGCGTCAAACCGAGCAAGCGTTAGAACAATCTCATTCACAACTGAAATCAACCCAAGAAGAACTCACCAGAACTCAATCTCAACTGCATGAGACTCAAGAGGAATTAGAACAGTCTCAGGGGGATTTATCTCAAACCAGACAGGAACTGCAAAAATCTTTATCAAACCAGCACCGTTCTCAACTGGAGTTAGAACAAAAATACGCTCAATTCCATCAAATACAGGAAGAATTAGAACAGTATTATCTGGTTTTCCAAGAGAAAGATTCAAACTTGAAGCAATCTCAATCTCAACTGAAACAAACCGAAGAACTGCTGGATAAATCCCAGTCTCAACTGCATCAAACAGAGGAGGTTTTAAAGCAATCCCACAGCCAATTTAAACAAACCAAAGCCGAACTTGAAGCCAAACAATCTCAACTTCAGGAAACCCAAGAGAAACTGAAACAATCGAATGTTAAGTTAGATCAAACTGAGAAAGAGTTAGTACAAGTTCAATCTAAATGGTCACAAAGCCAACGGGAACTGGAGCAAACACACTCTCAACTCAAACAGGTTCAAGCCGAGTTTGAGCGTTCACGGCTACAACAAGCGATCGCGGGTCAACCGGATGAATCTTATCAGCTTTTGCTGCAAGATGCGTGGTATGCTTACAAAAATGGTAATCTTGAAAAAATGGCTCGTTACTTGCAGCAGTCTCTAAAATATAAGCCTTTTTCCCGAACCGAAACGGTTTTGAACTGGTTAGAGAGTTTTGCAAAGTTTTCGATGGAAAGCGGTGTTTCTCTAAATACTGAATCTTTAACAAATTCGGACGAGTGGAAACAGTTAGTTCGTCGTCTGATGAGTGTTAAGCCTAAGTTAGTTAGCGCTTAGTGATGCTTATTCTAATTTGAGAAATAGAATTGAAACCCAAAAATTCTTGTCAGTTAACGTGAAAAAGTTTTGAAGTATTCACGAATTTGCCGAATTTCCCATAAACCCATGCTTTTATCGGCATAGGGATCATTTTTCAATGGGTTTCGGTCTTTAAGAAGTCTAATAGGTAAAGGAAAATTAAAAGGAGATTGACACAAATTCAATGGCCGCCACTGTCCTGTTTTAATATCCTTGTTTTCCTTTTCCGGAAAGGTAGTGGTTAATAAATATTTGGATTGGCTGTTAATGATATTGGAAAAAGCTTGATAAGCATCTTGGTAAGAAAAGTGAACAATACAGTCCCGACAGAAAATCAGATCTACACAAGGAAGCTTATCCGTCAAAATATCAACACATTCAAACTTATATTGTTTATTAGGATATTTTTTCCGATTCTGTTCTATCATTTCTTCAACGATATCAAATCCGAAATAGGTTTCAACATTAAGATCGACATGACTCATCCAGTGAAAATCTCCACAGGGAATATCTATCATGGTCTTAATGTTCAGTTCTTTGAGCAGGGGGGGTAATTGTTCCCTAATTTTTTCTGTAGCCACTAAGCTCGATCCGGTGCCTGAAATCGACTCAGAACCTCTCCAATTATTGTTTTTATAAATATTAGTGAATATATCTTGAGTTAATTGGCGGAGTTCTAAAGGTTTTAATGGGCTAGATTGATTGCGAGGATAAAAGACCCAATCCGAGCGAAAAAGATGGAAATAGTCATAGTCAAATTCATTCATTAACTTAACAAATTCAGAAAAATTCTGTTGCCAAATTTCAATCAGTAAGATAGGCTGGCTTTCTTTGATCACTCTAGCGGCACCCTTGATCACATCCAATTCATGACCTTCAACATCAATCTTAATTAAAGAAACTTGCTGTCCTTGCTTAATATCAGAATCCAATGTTCTGACTTCAACAGATTCAACGGCAACAAAATCTTCACTATCCAGTCTTGCCATCCCCAAATTATTACTAACAATTTTCAGATCTTGTACACCTGGCTTTGAACTCACAGCCGCATTAATTAATTTAACCCTTTTTAAGTCAACTTGATCCTGATTCCTGTATAGGTTGTCTTGCAATAGCGTAAAATTGAACTTAAGTGGTTCATACAAAAGCACATCACCATCAAAAAGTCTAGAAATAAAAACAGAGTGAGAGCCAATATGTGAACCGACTTCAATAACTATCCCATTTTTCAATCGGGGGAGAAGTTCGACTAAGAATAAAGCAATCGGCAATTCCCACGGCACTTTCCGAGCCAGCCGAGATTGCAGGCAATCCGCATTATCAGTAATCTTAAATTGACCGACACCTTTGACTTCAGAAAATTCGCCTGCTGAACAAGGATTGGGAGCGTAAATTCTCCATCCTTCTATCCAATCAGGTATTGACTCTTTAAGCTCTTTTCTGAGCAAAGTTTGCTTGGAATTGAGTTGTTCGTCAATCTCCGTGAGTAAGTCGGCTTCTTTTAAAGCTTTGAGTAGAGAATCTATTTTGCTACAACACTTCTCAATTTCCACCTTTGCTTTCTTATTGAAATCAATTTCACCAGCCTTCCTGACTGTTAAAATCCGAGATTCTAATTTCTGAATTTGTGAAATATTTTTTCGTGACTGATATATTTTAAGTAAACTTGTGAGATAGGTAAGATTATTGGGATCTAAATTCAGAGCCTGCTGTTGTGCTACCTCCGCTCGCTTAAATTTCTTGAGTCCATTCAATTGCCATGCTAGCTGATGCCAAATTTGAGGATCATCAGGAAAAGCTGAACACAGAGAATATTGGAATTTGAGAGCATCTCTAAACCGTTTTGATTCAAGCAAAAACTTCCGAAATCTCAAAGCACGACTTTTCAGCATAGAAAAATGATGATCTTCGAGGAACGTTCTTAAAGTTTGAATTTCCCATATTCCTGTAAAAATACTCGATTCTTCGCTTTCTTGCCACTCAAAGAGTTGGGGGGGAAACCTGACGAAGGTCTTGTTGACTTCAATAGCTCCTGACTTCTTTTCTTTGATATAGGTTAATCCATAATATTTTACCCCATTATCTATACTAGATCGAATAAATTTTAGATGAGTTAGCAAGCGAAAATTTGGGCAAAATATTCTTGCGAAAACGCAGGCATATAAATTGGAATTTGCGGGTTTAAGGATATAGTTAAAAACATCTAATTGAGCGGATAAATCTTGAAAGTCTTTTACCGAAAGAGACAAAATATTTTCCCCTAAAGATAGTGGAGTATTATCGGGTTTAAATTCGGTTGAATGAATATGTAGAATGCGATCAATTGAAAAGTTTTTAAAAAATTGATTCAAATTATTTTTAATCCTATCTAATGGTTGATTGTTATTTTTGGGTAAGGTTGCTTTATTCATACTAGATAAAGAAGTCAGAAGGTCTTGAACTTTCCATATTCCGATCAGTTTATCATTATATAGATCATCTGGATCATTTTCTCGATCTTTAAGCTTGACAATAGGATTGGGAAAATTAAAAGGAAGGAGAGTAAAGTTTGTTGGGAAAAAACCTTGCCTATCGATATATGGCTCCTGCCGAGGAAAGTATGAGAAAGCAATAAATTTCACTCCGGCATTATGGACTTTATGAATAAATTTAACTACGCTTTCCTGATTCCGAGAAATCAGCATATTCCGAGCAATCAAAAAATCCACCTGAAGAATCGGGATTTCATCCAAGTGACTGGGGCGATTGATGACTACAACTTTAGAATAATTTGTGCTTTTTCTATCTTTGCCGACATGAACAATAAAGGCATAGTCTATCACTTCTAAAAGATCTAATGGTAAGATAGACCAATCATTATATATTTCCTGAATACTCCGAATTTCCTTTTCCTTGACTAATCTCAAGATAGAAGATCTAATAAAATCAATATTTTTGCCTGTATCACTAGGATTCAATACCTGACTAAGAGTTAAATTTCCCTTGATTTCATCAAGACTTCTGGTAATGACAAACTTTTGGCAAAATTCTGAGAACCGATCAAATTCATTGCGGGCTATGTTTTCTATCAAAGTTAAACAGTTTTTTATTTCTAGGTCAAGAAAAGGATAAAGGAGTTGAAAATCACGATCCTTCATCATTTGTATAAAAGCTTGACTGTAAGGTTCAATCATCCATCCGGGTTTGAGTTTTCCTTTGTCAATCCACCCCAGAGGATGCCTATTCATACTAATATGAATTCCATGACCCGGACGATAAGTAGCACTTTCTGGAACCATCACTCCTTTACGAGACATCATTGTGTAAAGCAGAAACTCATCATTTGCTGTTCTCACGGGTATGTCTGAAACATCCGGTAATGGGTACTGAAGTTGAAACGGGGCAAAATGTAAGCCCGTCAACCTGGGGAATTCCGAATGAAGTGTTCCCGGTCTAATGATGTTGCTGAAAGGTAAGTTATTTACATTCATATTGTGAAGATGCTTTTTGCAGATATCACCTTCCATGATTAATATATCAATATCCCCGATGTACACATATTCACAATGATTGAACTTTTGCGGAGTTTCTAAAAATCTGACAGAATTGGGAAGAATTTTAACAAAATTCGCATTTCTCAAGTGAAATTTATCGGGAAAAACCTGACTGAGTATTTGAAAACATTCTGAGTTTTTAGAAATATATTCGCTGCTATTTTCTAAACAAATCTCAACATAAGCGTCTTGATTATGCTTCAGACAACAAAATATATAGACTGGAACAAACTTTTCGTAAGCTTGATTTGCCGAAGTAAAAAACAAGAGAGACATTTAGGTTATAATTATTGATGGGTACATATTACGAGTATTATTCAAGCAATCAATGGCTTGGGCTTTAACTTTGAAACACTTTGGCTTGAAAAGGTGAATCATCTTTTAATGAAAGAATATAGGATGATTGGCCGTCATTTGTATGTCTATATCTAAAGTAATCAATAATTAGTCCAGAATCATAGACCATATCTTCAAATGTAAAACGATTAATCCGAATACAGTGCAATGCCCCAGACCACTCGCGATAGTATCCTTTTGGATTTTCTTCCTCCTCCGGTACACCATGCTCTACAAAGAGTGTTAAAAAAACCTTACCTTTCACGGCTAAAACTCTTTCTATCTCTTTGAGATAAGCTTGAATATCTTTCAATCTCATGTGAGAAAAAACTGAGACTAAAACTATTGTATCAAATTGACGCTCGGGAACCGGAAAATGAACTTCTTTCGTGATTGCTTCGCCATCGGGATTGTATCTCTCATTAAAAATATTCAGCAGTTTGAAAGAGACTGGTGGAGATTGACTGGATAAATTTTTAGATGTCCAATCAATAGAAGCCTGATGTACATCCAACCCGACATACTCTTTAATTTCTCCATAAACAGATAGAATTCCCGTAAGTAAACATCCTTGTCCACAGCCGATATCTAAAACTCTGCTGTTTTTTGAAAACCCACAGAGGTTGGCTAACAACTTGACTCTATCCTTAGATGACTTTAAATAAAACTCATCATCTAAATAGCGTGGGCCTCCCCAGCGAAGGTTTTTAGGCGGTAAACGTAAGCCCTGATAAAAAATGTAATCTTGAGTGACTTGAGTGGAATTAGAAAAGTTATCCATGAAATCATTCTCCGTTTAAGATCACTTGGGAACAATAGATACTGAACAGCTTTGGTTCTCATCTTTGAGGAAATATCTTCCGAGGACTCAGAAATTCTAGACATCTAATTTTCTCAAACCCAAAGATTCACACCGATTCCCTATTTTACCACTTTGCGATTTTGATATAACTTAAGAGATGATAAATTTTGGTTTTTCAAGCCTGCTGTTTATTTTTAATACGATCTTGAACACCCTAATTTTTATGAATTAATTCAGTCTAACTGCTAAAGTTTAGATAGTTTTATCAAAGCTTTTAACTTCTTCGTATTAACTAGAATATCTTGTTGTGTTGTCACACGATTATCATTAATTTACTCTCCAATCAAATAGTAATATTCTAAATCACAATAACTGCTGAGAATATGATAAAAGTTCTGTACATAGTTGGGAGAAAAAATCTCTATTATTTTAGTTCTTGGATCACAAAATATAATGTTACTAAGACCCGCACCATGAGGAGAAACTACCACCTGGGCTGATGACATCAGTGATGCTTGTTGAGTAACAGACATTGACTCTAAAGTAACACTTGTAAAACCAAAATTTTTCAATAAGTCGCTCACTTCATTCTCATTAATCACTTTTCGGTAAGAGGCGTTTTTACGACTAATATAAATCATTGTAGACAATTGTTCTCGATCTGTGATCAGAAATTTATTCTTGAGAAAATTCACCGATCTTATACTTGGACAAGGTAGTGAGAGTGATGGAACAATCATCTCTTCTGCCTTGATAAAAGGATAAAAGCGGGTTTCTATGATTTTCTTGTCGGGAATGCCTAATATTTTTAAAGTTTCTTGATGAAATGAAAGATGGCAAGTATGTAAGACAAATTTATCTATAGATTCTAGAGTAAAACCACTTGCTTCTATAAGTTCAAGACGTGCGATCACATGAAACATCCAATGATAGTAGTTTCCACTACTATGCTTTGCTGATAAAAAAACAACTTTCCCCTCTAATTCTAGAACTTCTGGTAGTTTTTTAGACGCGAACACTAATTCACAATTTCCTGTTGAAGCATACTTCAAAAGCTGGTTACTAGAAGTGATGACAGCACTATTGAGTGTGTCTCCAAATCCACATCCATTTTCAACAAAAACAACAAAGTCTTTAGGAACTTTATAATGTGAAATAAAGCTTTCATGGAGTGTCTGAGATAGAGTCTGAGCAGGTATAAGTTTAATTTTTTTCTCTTTAGATAACTCTATATATTTTGTTTCTGTAGCAGAAGAGTTTGAAGCAATTTGAATTATATTTCCAGAGGAAAAGCCAAATTCTTTGAGAAGAGAATTAGGAAAAATAGCCCTACAACACTGCTGAGATTCATCTAGTCTTCCCAATTTTTCGAGTACATAACCTAATTGCTTATACAGTAACTGATGATTAGGGGTAATACATAGTGCTTCTATAAAAATATAAATTGACTCACTCCATTCCTCTTGTTGAGCTAACAACATACCTAATTTTGCGTATCCTAGTACAGATTTAGGATTGAGTTCAATCGCACGGCGATAAGCTTTAATTGATTCATCTAACTTACCTTGCTGGGCTAGAGCATTTCCTAAACTCTGATAATAAGAAAAAAGGTTTGGACGTATATCTATGGCACGTTTATAGTTATGAATTGCTAAATCAAAATGTCCTTGATTGACAAAAATATTGCCCAAGCTATGCAGTGCTGAATCATAATTTGAATCAAGTTCAATTGTTTTTAGATAAGCATTAATTGCTTCATCCCATTTTTCCTGTTTTTCCAGTGAAAAACCCAAGTTATAATAAATTCTTGGGTTATTTCCTCCTAAATTAATTGCCTTGTTATAAAAACTTACTGCCCTCTCAAATTGTTCTATTTTTGACAATGTTAGTCCCAGATTATTATAAGACCAAATATACTTGGGGTATAGTTCAATAGATTTTTCATAAGCATCAATTGCATTAAGATACTGTTTAAGGTATAAAAATGTATCTCCCAAGTGGTGATAGTAATCATAAGAATTTGGATTAAGTTCAATTGCTTTTTTATAATAAGAAGCAGCTTGATCTAGTTGGGATAAACGAGATAGAGCTATTCCTTGTTTGAAGTATGCTTCTGGCTGTTTAGGATCAACTCTGATCGCAGCATCGTAAGCTAAGGCTGCTTCATCCCATTGCTGCTGAGTTTTGAGAATATCTCCTAAAGCAAGGTAATATTCTGCTTGATCTGACTTGAGTTGAATTGCTTTTTTGTAGAAAGAGATAGCTTCTAGATTTTGATTTTGCTGAGATTTGACTTTTCCCACATTATAGTAAACTTGTGCAGCTTCTATTAAGTTACCTAATTTGATCCATACTTTTGCTAAATTACAATAAGCTCCTATAAAATCTGGCTTCAGATTAATAGCTGTTTGATAGAGAGAGATAGCTTGATTCCAATTTTGATTATTAGCGTATAGACTTCCAATATTTGCATAAACTTCAGCGTAATTCGGCTGAAGTTTAATAGCTTTAAGATACTGTTTTTCTGCGTCTTTAAATTGTCCTATTGATTGCAAAATATTGCCCAAAACTTTATATGAAGTAGCTTCCATGGGTTTGATTTGAATTGCTTTCTGACAATAAACTATCGCCTTTATATAATTTTTTTTGACATAACTTTCTTCTGCTTCTTCGATATAAAGTAAATATTTATATTCTTCTTTCATAACGATTAATACCCAATTATTTTAGACATAATAAACTCTCTTTTTTTGTATGGTTTATGCTCTTACCGTAATTAAACTACTATATCTCTGATCATACTGTATTGCCATATCTTGAACAGTTGGAAGTTCGAGACTTTTAACCTCAGCTAACCGTTGTTCATATTCTCCAGGTGTATCTAAAACTTTGACCATACCATCATACCACACCTGAGGGTTTTTATAATCGAGCAACCAACCGCCACCATGATTTTGTATTCGCTCTTTTAGTGTTCCCAGGTTGGAGGCAAAAGCTGGAATTCCAGCCGCCCAAGATTCGGTTAAGGTATGACAATAAGTTTCGGGCCAAATCGAAGGAACAATCGAAAAAGAAGGAGCAATTTTAGATAACAAACTGGGTAATTCTTCGCGTTCATAGGGGCCGTGATAGACTCCTCCATATTGAGCGGGTTTAAAAGTCCAAGGCTTATCACCGATTAAATGAAACTCAAAGATTCCACCTCTTTCGGCATTAATGTGCATAATACGCTCAACGATAGTTATTCCCTTAGAAATTCCCAGCGCTCCGAAGAAAACAACCTTCACCGGTTTATCGTTTGGAGGCACAGAAGAAAATTGGTATTGCTGCAAATCTCGCCCGTGTTCAATAATTGAAAACTGAGCGTTCTTTAAGAAGGGAAAATGATCGACAATCACATTGTAAGCACTGTTTGAAGTGGTAATAAAAGCATCACAATGACGCAACGCCTCTGCTACCCTCTCCCGCCAAGTATACACATATTCATGCTTGAGTGTAGGAATTTCTTTAATCCAAGTTCTTGGCACTCGACAGGTTCCCTTGCCGGGGCTGCAATGTCCCGCACAATAATTGCGACGGTTATCAATCAAATGAACCGTCGGACAAACGGTATAAAAATCGTGGAAGGAAAAAATAACAGGTAATCCTCGTTTCTTGATAGCGGGGATAATTTCCGGCGCATTGGCGAGCAAGTTCCGAATGTGTACTAGAACTACTTTAAATTCGGATATTACCTCATCTAAGATACTCTCTTGTTTTGTTTTTAATGAGTGTTCAATTCTCCACTCGTCTTGCAATTCAAATTGCTTTAAAAATTTCAGGGAGTTTTCTTTATACTCAAACAAACGCCATTGCTGAAGGTTGGTTTTCAACATCAAACATCTATAGTTTTGGGAAACCACATCCATCAAATCTTGATTGTTATTAATGATTCCACCTTGACCATCGTGGTGAATATAAAGCAGCGCCGGACCTTCATCCTGCGGTTGAACTTCTGGTAAAATGGGAGGTTTTATTTCCTGTAAAGCCTGTTTTAAAGACTGACGAAGTGGTTCTAAAGGATCGCGTTCTAGCCAGTCGGTGATAGATTTTTTGTAGTGAGGATAGAGGGTTTTTAAACTCGCTTTACTGTCTTCTAGTAAGCTGTTTTTTTCCTCTTTAAAAGATGCACTGCGTTGGTGATAAATAAAGGTTGAGTCGTCAATTAAATGAATAAAACCTGCGGCACTAGATCGCATACAAAAATCATTTTCCGCCCCGTATCCTCTGGGAAAATGTTCGACATCAAACAGCCCCACTGTATCTAACACTTGGCGACTGACATACATACAAAATCCATTTCCAGTTGGAACTTTGGGTGATAAGTTTGAGGAGAGTTTTTCAACTAAATTACTCATCTCCTCAAGAGAAATATATTCAGGTAAAGTGTTAACAGTATTATTTTCAGGAACCGAAAAAGCGCCTGCTGCATTCGATAGAGGAGTGACTGTTGCCACATTTTCTTGACTCCGTGCAGTTCGGATAATTTTTTCTAACCATTGAGGTGTTACTTGAGTATCACTATTGAGAAGAATCAAGTCACCTGTTGTCAGAATAAATGCCTTATTCATTGTCGCTGTCCACCCCATATTTTTCAGATTTCTAATCCCTTTTATATGCTCGTGAGCATCAACATAGGAGGTGAGCAAAGGCCATATTCTTTCATCGGTACTACAATCATCAATGAGTAAAACCTGATGAGGAAATTCAGTATTTTTCAAGAGGCTCTTGATACAAGCTTTTGTTTCTTCGTAGGCATTATAAACAGGAATAACAACTGTTATTGTTGTTTTTGTTTCGGTTTTTGCTGTTTGAAAATAGTTGTATTGGGGAGTTAACTTCTGATAAAATAAGTTGAGAATGCTAAAAGCTGCTCGCTTGGTTGAGTATCTTGCAGCCGTTTCAATTGCTTTGAACTTCATATGAGTGAGTACATGAGCATCGGCTTGAATTAACTCAGAAATATTCTGAATACATTCTTTTTCAGAAGTTGTATCAATCACCAAAGAATTCACATAAGGGATTGCAAATTCATTGGTTCCTCCCCGTTCGGGAACGACTGAAATACAACCTGATGCCATTGCTTCTAGTGCGGTTCTTCCAAAAGCTTGATAATCTGATAAATCCAGAAAAATATCTGATTTTCTCAACACACTAGCCACCTCAGAACGACTGAGTTGACCTAAAACTGTTGCCGAATCAGGAACAGAAAATCCCTGAGATTCTATTTCTTCAACGGTTGTTCCAAAGATGGTAAAACGGACTTGATTGGGAAATAAATTAGAGAGTAAATGAGCGATTCGCAAAGTTCGCAGGGGAGCGCGACGTTTGGTTGAAAACCGCACCATAGCCGCAATTTCAATTAGGTTTCGGTTGGGTTTTAAATCGGGATAATAAACTTGATGATCGATACTGGGTTCAACTTTATGTACAGTAACGTGATGAGAGCGATGAACAACATCACAAAGCCACTGTGTTTTTGCAAATAAAACGGCATTGGGAATTAAAGTGTAGGATTCTATCGCTTCTTTCCATTCAGGAGTATGAGGTTCAAAAAAAAGGGGTTCGTAATCTTGTACATAATACGCCGGAAGTATATTCGGATGAACTTTAACAATCTCTGCTACAATTTTGACCGATTTAAAAATCGTAGCACAGACAACCGACGCTGACCGTGCTAATTTTTTCAGATGATCTTCATTAGAATAGGCAAGAATTAGTTGATCAATCTCCGGGATTTCATTTTGATAGATCCTCAGAAAAGAATTAGAATTTTCTTGATTAACAGCTATTTGAATATCAACCCCAGATCTAAATAGCTCCAAACATTCCTGCACAACCGAGTGAGCGCCACCACTGCCACTTCTAACAGGTAAGACAAAAATAATTTTAAACTTCATAAACACTCTTTATAAATACTGACTTTAATTCAAGGATTTCTAACTTCATGTGTGACCTCTCAACTTGTTCTAGCCAAAATCCAAATACCTAAAGCTTCTTTGGTAAAGCTCAGAGGAATACTTTCACGCAGATCTGTTGTAGCCTGCTTCATCAATTCAGATATGGTATCCCTGATCTCTTGATCTGAAAGCTGAGAAAGTTTCTGACGAAGCTGGTATCCATGTTTCCTCCAATAACACCCACGAATTACAACAATATCGCTAGGGAATAACTGCCTGAGATTAGCCTCATTGTACCCAACTCGATAATGCTCATGTTTTTTCCAAGCATTTTCTCGATATTTAGGATTAGCATTTTCTTCTGGGTTAGCAAAAGGAACTAACGCAAATATGTATTTATTCGCGGTTTTACACATATTTGATATAGCAAGAGCATCATCTTCAATATGTTCAATCACTTCGACTGAAGCCACAAAATCATAAGTTTTATTATGAGAAACAAGGGCATTGTAAGCCCCAAATGTTACATTCGGTATAGACCAATTTTTAACGATTTGAATTGATTCCTCATACCGATAACTTTGATAATCAGTGAGATGAAAGTGCGTGTTGGGAAATTCCAAAGCTAAAGCAACTTCGGCTAAACCGGTACCGCAACCGACACTCAGAAAAGAATCCATAGGTTCAACCTGTCTGAAAGCTTCTCTCAAATGAAGGTAACGTAAGTAAGCCCACTTTCGTCTCAGCATTAACCTTAGATGTAATTTCGCTAAATATTTCTCTCGAACACTTGTTTCAAGTATTCCCTGAGTAGATGGCTCTGACTGCTTGCTAACTTGATGGGGAGATTGAGCTTTATTTTGGAGTTTTATTCGTAAATTTTCCAAATTTTTGTTGTGTTTAATTTCATCTGTTAAAGCTTGAATATCAACCTCAGGATGCTTTTGCTTCAGTTTAGCTGATCCTTGCTTTCCAAGTTCTTTTCGACGTTGATGACCAAAACTTTTTGATTTCGCGTGATAAACATAAGCATGATCGGCTATTGCTAACTTAAATCCTGCTTTTCTCACCCGCAACGAAAAATCATTTTCCTCCCCATAGCCATAGGGAAAATTGTCTTCATCCAAAACACCAACTTTCTCCAGTGCAACACGCTTAATTAGGTAGCAAAACCCATTAATAAAACCAACTTTGGGAAAACTTTTTTCTGAGAGTTTTTCAACCAATTCACTGTATTGATCTAACGAGTAATTGCCAGGAATAGTATTGATCATCCAGTCGCCTTTACCATCATAAAGTTCCGGCACAGATTGCCACGAAGCACAATTAGACAAGGGGCCAACAACTGCAATCTCCGGATCAGATTCGGCACATTCTATCATTTTTTCCAGCCATCTAGGAGTAACAATGGTGTCACTGTTTAATAAGACAACATAGTTACTGGTACTACTTGCTAAACCTTTATTTGCTGCTTTAGTGTACCCTTGAGCCGTTTCATTTCGATGCAGAATTACTGAGGAGAACTGCTGCTCCCAATGACGCAATAACTCTGCGGTTGGCGGTTCAGAACCATCATCAATTAGAATCAGGCGATACCTCCCTTTTGTCTGTTGGATAATAGAATTTATACAAGCGTTGACATCTTCTAAGGCATCGTGAACGCAAACAATAATATCTGCTTGGTAAGACAAACTCGGCTCTGATTTTTGGGGTAAAGCCTCAAGTAAGGGTTGATTATAGAAGTCTATTTTCTCTAATTGCGATCGAACGGCTTCATCCTCAAAACCGCTTTTCAGGGGGTTCAACTGTAGAATATTTTGGGAATCTATACTTTTTTCTGGATTCAGTTTTCGTCCTCTTTCAAAACTTTTGATTGCCTGTTCAAGCTGTCCTTGTTTCTGTAAAACAGTCCCTAAGCTGTAGTGAGCTTTGGCAACTTCTGGATTGATTTTAATCGCTTTTCGATAACAACTTGCCGCTTCTTCTAACTGACCTTTTTGATGAAGCACCTCTCCTAAATTGTGGTGACTCCAGTAATACTTTGAGTCGGACTTAATCGCTTGACGATAAGCATCTTCTGCGGCATCAAGTTGACCCATTCTTTTTAAAAGATCTCCAAGATTGTGATGAGATTGGCAAAAGTCCGGTTGAAGTTGTATTGCTTTTTGATAACAATCTACCGCTTCTTCCCGTCGTCTTTGTTTGCTGAGTGCATCCCCTAAATTATGATAAGTTCCGTAGAAATTGGGATTAATTTCAATCGCCTTGTAATAACAGTTGATCGCATCATCAATCCGATTGGTTTTCAGAAAAATATCACCTAAACTCTGATAAGACCAAAAGTGTGCAGAGTTTAATTCAATAGCTTTTTGATAATACTCTGCAACTTGGTCAATGTTTACTTTTTTTTTTCTAATACCTTACCTAACTGATAGGCAATATTGGCATCTTCGGGTTCTAACTGTTGTGCCATTTGATAGAATACAATTGCCCCATCTAACTGATTAAATCGGACTAAAGTATCGGCCAACTGACAGTATAATTGGGCATCATCGGGTTTAATTTCTAACGCCTTGTGATAAATAGCAACGTGATCGGGATTTTGTTGGATAACTTGGCGATAATACCCTAACGCTTCGTTTAAGTCTATCATCGCCCGTTCCCGCAACGCATCGGCTAATTTTTCTTCAATTGCGGGTAAGTCGGACTGAATTTTTTGGGCGTTTCGATAGGCGACAACGGCTTCTTCCCAGTTTCCTAACTTAACCAATACTTCCCCTAAATTGTAGTGCGACCAGGGAAATTCGGGGTTTAATTCTATGGCTTTACGATAGGGAATAACGGCTTCTTCCCAACGTTCTAGCTTGACCAACGCTTCGGCCAAACTGTTGTGCGACCAAGAAAACTCGGGGTTTAATTCTATTGATTTCCGATAAGATTCTATCGCTTCAGACCACCGTTCTAACTTTAACAAAACATCGGCTAATCCGTTATGAACCCACCACACATCTGATTTTAATTCTATCGCCCGATGATAAGTAGAAATCGCTTCTTCAAACTGTTCTTTATCCCGCAATAAATCGGCGAGTTTTTGATAGGCTTCTCCGTAATTTGAATTTAATTCTGTCGCTTTTTGATAGGCTTTAATTGCCGCTTCTGTCTCTCCCGCTTGCACGAGGGCATCGGCCAAACATTTACAGGCTTCTGCATCTGCATTTTGGTCTAATTCCATCGCCTGACGCAACACGGAAGCCGCTTCTTGCCATTGTTCCTGTTTGGCTAATACTTTCCCCAAACTGTAATAAGAGGCGGCAAAATTGGGACTGAGTTGAATGGCTTTTTGGTAGGCTGCTACTGCTTCTGTTAACTGCCATTGTAGTTTGAAAATTTCCCCAATTTGATGATAAGCTAAGGCTGAATTCGGGTTTAATGCTAACAGTTTTTTATAGCTTTCCAGCGCTTCTTGGGACTGTCCTTGCTGGGCTAACAGTTGAGCTAAACTCTGATAATATTCGGGTTGTTGGGGTGCAAGTTCTGTCGCCTTGCGGTAAGATTCTAGGGCGTTAACGGCATCTCCCTGTAGGCGTTGAATTTCGCCAATTCCGTAGTAAGCACCGGCAAAGTTAGAATTTAACTGCAAAGCATGACGATAACAAGTCATTGCGGCTTGCAGTTGCCCCTGTTGTAGACGAGTATTTCCCAGTTTCAGATGATCTTCTGCGGTGGCTTTTTGGGGTTCTAACTCGTAGGCTTTTTCTAAACAATGAGAGGCTTTTTGATGTTCTCCCATCTGGGTAAATATTTTCGCCACATTGCGGTAAGCCCCTGCAAAATCTGGTTTTTGAGTAATGGCTTGTTGATAGTAAGAAACGGCTTTTTCTAACCGTTCTTGTTGGGCGTATAAACTCCCCAAATTGGCATGAACTTCGGGGTAGTGAGGCTGAATATTTACGGCTTTTTCATAGGAACGAATCGCCGCTGAAATCTCACCCAACATCTGTAAAGCGTTGCCTTGAATTTTATAAGCAACGGCTAAATTTGGCTGTATTTTTAACGCTTTTTGACAGGTATTAATTGCCGCTTCCCATTGTTGAATTGCACAAAATGCTGTTGCTTTTTCGATTAATTCTTCGGGTTTGGGCGGTTGCGGTTGAGAAGGAGGCTTAATAGATGCTGCGGTGCCATTTGTTGTCGCGGCAACAGAGTTATTCATCGCTGCTGCTAAGGTATCTTCTGGGGGGATTTCTTCCGGTTTTTCGGCTGCGGCTAAGGTATCGGCTGGCGGATTGAATTGTGCGGGATTTTGTTGTAGATTTTGTTGTAGATTGGGTTGGGCATTGAGTTCAATTGCCTTGCGATAATAGGGGGTTGCCTCTTTCATTTTCCCCTGTTGTTTGAGCGCATCTGCTAAACTTTGATAAGCCGAAGATAGATTGGCATCGCGTTCGATCGCATTCCGATAACAAACGATCGCTTCTTCGATTTCTCCCTGCTGTTTTAGAGCATTTCCTAACTGTAAATGTTCCCCTGCCGTTACCTGCTGCGGTTCGAGAGTATACGCTTTATACAAACATTGATTAACCTTTTGGGGCTGATTGAGTTGTGTCCAAACTCGTGCTACATTCCGATAAGCGCCGGCAAAATCGGGCTTGATTGCGATCGCTTTTTGATAACATTCTAAAGCCTGTTGCCATTGTTGGGCTTTGGCGTGAATGCTGCCAATATTTGCGTGAACTTCCGCCCAATTCGGTTCCAACTCTAACGCTTGAGTATAATAACGTTGCGCCTCTGGTAAGCTGCCTTGACGCAACAACACATCCCCAATTAACTTATACCCTGGGGCGTGTTTGGGCTGAATTTTCAACAGTTGCTCGCTTGCTTTGCGGGCATCCTCAAATTGACCTTGTTTCAAATAGGCTTCAGCCTGTTGAGTCAGGAAAGCTAGGCTTTTACGCAGGATATCTTCGGCTCGCATCGGTTGATTGGATTTAGACACATTCATGGGAATTCCCGATTATTAATTGTAGTCTTTTTGGTGTCACAAATAAAAAAAATATTTTTTGATCGCTGTAGATGTACCCTCGCCCCCGATTTAGCTGTCCTTGAGTCCCATTCGCTTGATTAATCGCTTGAGGGCGCTGAGATTAACGCATAGATCTTCAATCAGCGGGTTGGGATACATTAAACTCAGAATCGGATAGCAAGCCAAACCAATTCCTGTCAGCGAGTAATGTTCTAACCCCAGATATTGACTGATTACCCGATAATAATATCGTTCGTAATGGGGTGAGATCAATTCTATCACTTTAACATCTTTACTACAAAAAACAATATTTGTCAAACCGCTTCCGTGAGCCGCAACAATCGCTTTCGCCTGAGCAAATAAACGCACTTGCTCGCCAAAGGATAAAGACTCCAAAAATACCTCTACAAACCCCAAAGGACGCAACACTTCCATCACTTCAGTTTCATTGATCACTTGTCGGTGTCTGGCTTTCGCCCGACTGATATAAATTCGTTCGGGTGAATTTGGGTTTTTCTCAACGGCTAACGGTAAAAACGTAGTTCGCAAAAACTCTATCGCCCAAGGCTGTAACCACCCCAAATGTCCGGCAAAAGAAGGCACAATTAACCGTTCCGCTTGCAGGTGACAATGGCGATCGCTTTCTAACAGCTTTTCTGTCGGTATTCCCAACAGATTTAACGTTTCTCGCTGAAAAGGTAGCTGATAACTATTCACCACAAACCCGTCAATCTCCTCTAATTTTATCCCACTTTGACGCAATAAGTCAATCCGGGGTAAAACATCCACCATCCAATGAAAATAAATGTTTCCCGAGAGTCCCGATAATACCGCCACCGATCCTTTTACTGACTTGACCGGCGGTAATTTTTTCTGGTGAAAAACTTGATGATTTTCGGGATTATAACCCTGACATCCGGGAAGTTCGCCGGGATATTCCCGAGAAACATCAGCTAATAATTGGTTATCGGGTGTGAGAATTGCGATCGCTTTACACACCATCCAAGACTTTTCTTGAGGAACAATCCAAGCCCGTCCATTCGGAATAATAGCAACAAAGGTTTCAAACTCAGGAATTGGAACCGATTTTTCGGGTGAATTTACAGAAATTCCATGTCCTAAATTGATTAATTCAAATTGTTGACCAATCTGTTTTAAACAGCGTTGACATTCCAATCCCCCACAGTCTTGAGAGGAAGCGGAGGAAGATAAGGAAGAGGGCGGGTTTATATCGGTTGTTTCTGAGAGATGTAAATCTGTGTAGAACCCGCCCCTACAACTGGGCTGAATGGTAACAGTTAACTGTTGATCTAGCCAATTTTTGGTAGACAGACAAACGTCTTGGGGAGGTTGCTGTTGCGGTGGATTTTTTTCTGATAAATTAGCGAGTTTTGAAATAAGATTAGCGTTATAAATTTGACCCTGTTGCAACACTTTAGTATAATAATAAATGGCTGTTTCCCAACGTTCTTGATTTTCGGCAATATAGCCTAAAAGCAGATCAATTTCGGAAATGAACTGTTGATTTTTATCCCTGAACGCTCGGGCTAAATTACAAATAGCGATTGCCGAATTCCACTGTTTTTGTTGAATAAAACAATCGACTAGCCGCCAGTAAATTTCCACTCGCTGCGGCTGAATTTGCAAGGCATTTTGATAATGTCTCGCGGCTTTATCGAATTTACCATATTCCGCCAAAGCGTTTGCTAAATGCACATGAAACTGAACTAAATGATTATAGAGGTCTAGAGACTCTTTAGACGGATTGGAGGGGGTAATGTTCCCGGAATCGAAGTTAAATTGTTGTAAACTGCGGAGGAAACGAACACAAGCGTTTTGGGCGAGTTCCCACTCATCGGTTTCCGTCTGGGAGATCGACATCGACTCAAACCGACGACAGTAGGCTTCGACAAATTTAGGATCTAAAGAAATTGCTTTTTGATAATACATCATCGCCCGATCAAATTGACCTTGTTTTTGCCACGAATAACCGCAGTCACTATAGGCGAGAATATTTTCCGGGCTGTGTTCGAGGGCTTTTTTAAAAAAATCAACGGCTATTTTATGAAAGTTCTGCTGTTGATAAAGTTTGGCTAAATTTAGATAAGTAACTGTTAGATCCGGTTGCAATTCTAGGGCGCGATGATAAGCTAAAATCCCCTGCTGTTTTTCGTCCTGTGCGAGCAAAGCTTGTCCGAGATTATTATAAAGTATTGCCCAATTAGGTTTTTGAGTAATCGCCTTTTGCAAGATTTCAACGGCTTCGGAGGATTGGTTATTTTCCAGCAGTAAACAGCCCAAAACGTTGTAAGCTTCCGTGTAAGTTGGAACGATATCAATGGCTTGTTTGAGGAGTTCAATAGCGCGATCAATTTGAGATTGAGTGTTCAAAACTAGCGCCAAACCCAGATAAGCTTGGACATATTTCGGGTTTTGGGCGATCGCTTGTTGGTAGCTAGAAATGGATTCATCAAAATTTCCTTGTTTGTATAAAGCCTCTCCCAAATGGTAATATAACTCTATCCAGTTTTTTTGGAGTGAGATGGCCGTTTGATAAAGCAGAACTGCATCATCAATCCATCCAGCATCCCGGTAAAGTTGAGCGAGATAGGCGTAAGCTTGTGCATCATCAGGTTGGAGTTCAATGGCTTTTGTATAAGCTAAAGCCGCCTCGGTTAACTCTTTTTCAGCTTCTCGGATATTCCCTAAAATTCGATAGGCGATCGCACAGTGGGGAGATTGATGGAGAACTTGTTTACAAATCTTTAGGGAACTCTCAATTTTTCCCTGTTCTAAATGGACAAGTGCGAGTTGAAGTTGTTGTTCAATCTTCATGTTGAATGCTCTAAAAATAATCGATAGGTTCTTGGACAATCAAGCCTTAATATTAGCTTGGTAAAGATTTTTAGGGTTGGGAAAAATTGTAACATTTTAGAGGAGTTCATTAATTCCTAATTAGGCCGAGCTTGATTGTAAAGAAGGGTAAATTAATGGTAAACTTTTGTATAAATTCCGTTTTTTTTTTAGCTGACAAAAATACACTATATATAACGTTGTATATAGTCTCAAACATCTCCGGCTTTAAGAATCGTTGAATCATAACTCAAAACAATTATTTTACTTATGACAATAAAATTTTGAAAACTCGGATTGTAAAAAGTTTCACTGAAAATCATCTTTAAGAGAAATGGGTACGATGAGAGCCTGGAATTTTATTCAAAAAATATTCAATCTCTATCGAACAAGTTCCTCAATAGCTGCGAATCAAAAAGCGAGGAATGAAAGCCTGTACCGTTTGTTCATGCTCTCACCTGACTTGGTAGCTATAGAGGGGTTTGACGGTTATTTTAAGCAAGTTAACCCGGCTTTTGAAACCACATTAGGCTACACCTCAGAGGAATTATTAACTACACCCTGGATTGAATTTGTTCATCCGGAAGATCGAACGGCAACCCTTCTGGCCTTTGAACAGCTTCTCAATCAAAAGTCTATCATTAATTTTGAAAATCGCTATCGCTGTCAGGATAATTCCTACAAATGGTTATCTTGGACGGCGATACCCGATCGGGAAAATCATTTAATTTATGGGATAGCCCGAGATATAACCCCTCAAAAACAGACCGAAACTCAATTGCGATCGCGGATGAGTCAACAAGCGGCTGTTGCTCAACTGGGTCAATTCGCCTTAGAAAAAAATCTTGATGTAGAGGAAACATCTTGGCTCGATCAATTATTTCAGCAATCGGTCAGGATTGTTGCCGAGATTCTAGAAGTTAAGTATAGCAAAATTTTACAACTAATCCCAGAGCAGAACAACTTTTTAATCAAAGCCGATTTTGGATGGGAAGCGGGTGTTATTGAAACTGCTACTGTGGAGTTAAATTACCAAACACAAGCGGGTTATACCTTGCTTGAGAGTGAACCGATAATCGTCGAAGATTTGCGACATGAAACCCGTTTTGATGGGTCATCTTTGCTAAACAATCATCAGATTATCAGCGGGGTCAGTGTGGTGATTGGTTCGAGAGAAAAACCCTTCGGAGTTTTAACGGTTTACAGTACAAAACGGCGTAAATTTAGCAGAGATGATATTAATTTTCTGCAAGCGATCGCCAATATTTTAGCAATGGCTGTAGAGCGGTACCGCTCCGAAGAACATTTACACCTATTAGAACGAGCCATAAATTCGGCGAATAATGGCATGATTATCACCGATCCCAATCAACCCGATAATCCGATTATTTATGCGAATACTGCTGTTGAACAGACCAGCGGTTATTCAAGATCGGAAATCATCGGCAAAAATTGTCGCTTCTTGCAGGGAAACGACCGAAATCAACCGGAACTCAAGACCATTCGAGAAGCAATTATCGCTCGCAAAGAATGTAATGTAATTCTACGAAACTATCGCAAAGATGGAAGTCTGTTTTGGAACGAACTGTTTATTTCACCTATTTTTAATACTCAAGGAAAACTGACTCATTTTATCGGGATTCAAAAAGATATTAGTCAACGCATTCGCTCTGAAGCCGAACTGGAAGCGTCTCAAGCCCGTCTTAAAAAGATCGTTGCAGCGGTTTCTGATGCTTTGCTGGTTCTCGATAGTCACGGTCTAATTCGTTTTGTCAATCCGGCTGCGGAAGTTTTATTTGGGCGCTCTGAGTCTGTACTGGTTGGTTATTGGATGGGAAATTTTATAGTTCAAGAAAATATGACAGAGTTAACCATTTTACAACCCGAAGGAAAGCAAGTGATCGCCGAAATGCGAGCGGTTGAGATTGACTGGGAAGGAGAAAAAGCAACTCTAGCATCTTTGCGAGATCTCACCGAACGCTACCAAAACATCCAAGAAATTCAACAAACCCGGAACTTTCTTAAAACCCTCATCAATCATCTTCCCCTGGCTATTTTTTCTCGACAAGTGAACTCAGAAATGGGTCTTGAAAGTCGGTTAAATTTGTGGAATTCCACCTGTCAAAAACTCTACGGACTCAGCGCCGAAGAAGTCATGGGAAAAACCGTTCATCAGGTGTTTTCTCCTCAGCAAGCTAATCGAATTCTAGAAGCCGATCAAAAGATATTAGCTTCGGGAAGTCTGCAAGAAATCCCCTCAGAACCGATTAAAACTCCCCGTAGGGGAGAACGTTTGCTGCATACTTTGGTAGTTCCAATTTATAACAGCATGAACGAATTAGAGTATTTTTTATGTATTTCTGAAGATATTACCGAACGCAAACAAACTGAAGAACAACTGCGACACAGCGCTTTTTACGATGGGCTGACCAACTTACCCAACCGGGCTTTATTTATGAAGCAGTTGGAACAAGCGATTTATCAAACCAAAACCTTAAATCAGACGTCATTTGCGGTGGTCTTTTTAGATCTCGATGGCTTCAAATTTGTTAATGAAAGTTTGGGACATATTATCGGGGATCAATTGTTAATTGCGATCGCTCGTCGCCTAGAAACTTGTTTGCGTCCTGATGATACTCTGGCGCGTTTGGGAGGGGATGAATTTACCTTTCTCTTAAAAGATATTCAACACCTCGATCAAGTTGTCGGGGTCATGCAGAACGTTCAGCAGCAATTAACCTTTCCATTTAATCTCACGGGTCATCAATTGTTTAGCAATGCTAGTATGGGAATTGCTTTGATGAATCCCGAGTATACCTATCCCGAAGAACTGTTGCGGGATGCGGATATTGCCATGTATTCCGCCAAACAGAGGGGAAAGAATTGTTATGCTTTTTTTAACTCTAAAATGCGCCAAAAAAGTCAGAAACGACTGCGGCTAGAAACGGACTTGCGTTGTGCTTGGGAACAGCGAGAATTTTTAGTTTATTATCAGCCGATTGTTTGTTTAAAAACTTATCAAATTGTCGGGTTTGAAGCTTTAATTCGTTGGTTCCATTCAAAAAATAGTTGGATGTCTCCGGCTGAATTTATTCCAGTTGCCGAAGAAACCGGATTAATTATTGATCTGGGTTATTGGGTGCTACAAACAGCTTGCACTCAACTCCACGCTTGGCATCAACTGTTTTTCCCCCCTTACGAAGGGGGGCTAGGGGGGATACAAATGCGGGAATTAAGCATGAGTGTTAATTTGTCAGATCGTCAAATTCAAGAATCTAATTTTGTCGAAAATATTAATAAAATTATTAGACAAACTCAAATTAATCCCCAAACGCTAAAGTTAGAAATTACCGAAAGTATATTGATGGAAAATCCCCAGATTGTTCAAGAGAAATTTAGGCAAATTCAAGGGAAAAATATCCGTTTAAGTCTCGATGATTTTGGCACCGGATATTCCTCCTTAAGCTACCTGCATAAATTCCCCATCAATACCCTGAAAATTGATCGCTCTTTTATTACCCGAATGAATTTAGACCCGGAAAACACAGCCATTGTCCAAGCTATTATCACCTTAGCCCACACTTTAGGAATGGATGTAATTGCCGAAGGTGTGGAAACCTACGAACAATTAAAACGTCTTCAAGCCTTAGGATGCGAGTATGGACAGGGTTATTTTTTCTCAAAACCGGTGAATGCGATCGAAGCCGAACAGTTACTCAAATCCCAACAGTTTCTCACCCAATAATTGCGGTTCAAAACCGAAAAAAAGCCCGTTCAATTCCTTATTCTTGTCGGATTTTACTCTCTTTCTCAAACCAAGCAATCACCTGTTCTACTGTTAGATTTTCAATCGGTTTATCTTCTTCGATGGCGATTTGTTTTAAAGGGTTCAACGACGACAACACCAAACGAGTAAAAAACATTTCAAAACTGCTATCCACTTCGAGTTGTTGTTGAATATTCTCATCTTGTTTAATCCAGTCGGAAACTTGTTCGGATGTGACCTCCGAGACTGAAATTTCTTTTTCAGCAGCAATTTGTTTCAAACATCTTAGGGCATAAATGGCCAATCGAGTGGAAAATTTTTCTTTCGACGACAATAAAGCCGCATCAACTTTAATCGCTTCTTCTGTGGTCAAAAATTCCATTGTTGGTTGCATAACTTAATTAAAAATTCAACATTAAATCGACTGCCACTATGGGGCGGGTTTATATAAGTTTTCTGTGGGAAACATACATCAATTGGGAACCCGCCCCTACAGGGAAAAAATTGTAAACTGTTTTCACCCTCTGAGGAGGTTCGGGCGGGTTTATATAAGTTTTCTGTGGGAAACATACATCAATTGGGAACCCGCCCCTACTGATAACTGATAACTGGTTACTGATCACTGTTTTCACTGGTGACTGGTCAGGTGTTCACTGTTCACTGATAATCAGATATCCACAGCGATGTTCGCCATTAACAATCCAGTGGGTTCGCTCTACTGTACAATCAAATAGAACTGCACTAAACATCTCTAATTCATGGCCGCAAACACTCGGAAACGATTCCGCCACATTAGAAATAGCGCAGTTATGCTCGGTTAAAACATACCGTTCGGTTTCCGGACTCGAAGACTCTACCGGATACCATTCCGCCATGTAGCCTTCAGCTTTGCGAAGTTCCACTAACTTAGCAACCCGTTCTTTCACCGAACCCGTTCCCACCTGCTGGCGATATTCCAAGGCTTTACGCTGCCATTGTTTGTGTAAAATTTGACTAACTTGTTCGTGTCCAACCGTTTCGGCTAACGTATCGAGGAACGAAATCGCAAACTCATCATATCGTTTGGGAAAGCGATCGCGCCCCTGACTGGTAAGCTGATAAATATGCTGCGGTCTTCCCATCCCCACCTGGACAGACTCGTATTGAATCGCACCTTCGGCTTCTAGGTCTTTGAGATGACGGCGAATCGCTTGGGGACTGATTTCGAGGGACTCTGCCAACTCGTGCGCTGTGGCTTGACCCCGCTTGATAAGCTGCTGCACGATATCCCGCTTAGTCGAATGCTGCTGAGTGGTGGTCATTGGTATTTTTTATAAAAATTTACAAAATTAGACTTTGACAATGCACTTGTTGTTAATGTAGCTTAAAATAGACTTAAGTAACAAATCTGTTGTTTAAGTTCCGAGTGCCGGGACGGAGGACAGAAGGCCCGAGGCTAACACCCGAGTTCCCTCACCCATCTGCTATCGGTAAACAACTGATTGGCCCTTATTGAGAAGAACACTAAACAAATTAAGCCTATGACTGCTTCAGTTAAAAATCTAGTCAACCAACCCTATAAGTACGGCTTCGTCACCGATATCGAATCCGACTCCATCCCGGCGGGTCTCAATGAAGACGTTGTACGTCTGATCTCCGCCAAGAAAAACGAGCCAGAATTTCTGTTAAACTTTCGCCTGAAAGCTTATCAGCAATGGCTGAAAATGAGCGAACCCACTTGGCCGCACGTTGACTATCCCCCGATCAATTACGAAAATATTGTTTACTATTCTGCCCCAAAAGTAAATGAAAAGAAAGGCAGTCTCGACGAAGTAGACCCGACGCTCCTCGAAACTTTCGAGAAACTGGGGATTTCCCTTTCCGAACAAAAACGTTTGGCCAATGTCGCCGTTGACGCGGTATTTGATAGCGTTTCCATCGGAACAACCTTCAAAGAAAAACTCGCCGAAGATGGAGTAATTTTCTGTTCGATTTCCGAAGCCGTCAAAGAACATCCCGAATTAATTGAAAAATACTTGGGAAGCGTGGTTCCCGTTGGCGATAACTTCTTCGCCGCCCTCAACTCCGCAGTCTTTAGCGACGGTTCCTTCGTTTACATCCCCAAAGGTGTAAAATGTCCGATGGATTTGTCAACCTATTTCCGCATCAATAACGGCGACTCAGGTCAATTTGAACGCACGTTAATTGTTGCCGAAGAAGGCAGTTCCGTCACCTACCTCGAAGGCTGTACCGCCCCGATGTTTGACACCAACCAATTACACGCCGCCGTTGTGGAATTAGTGGCATTGGATAACGCCGAAATCAAATATTCTACCGTTCAAAACTGGTTCGCCGGCGACGAAAAGGGTCTTGGCGGAATTTACAACTTTGTCACCAAACGCGGACTCTGTAAAGGCGTCAATTCCAAGATTTCTTGGACCCAAGTAGAAACCGGTTCGGCCATTACTTGGAAATATCCCAGTTGCGTGTTAGTTGGGGACAATTCTGTGGGAGAATTTTACTCAGTTGCCCTGACCAATAACAAACAACAGGCCGACACCGGAACCAAAATGGTACATATTGGTAAAAATACCCGCAGCACGATTATTTCTAAAGGAATCTCTGCCGGAAATTCATCCAATAGTTATCGGGGTTTGGTGAAAATGGGGCCGAAAGCAGAAGGCGCCCGCAACTATTCTCAATGTGATTCAATGTTAATCGGGGATAACTCCCAAGCGAATACATTCCCCTATATTCAAGTTGACAACAACACCGCCAAAGTTGAACACGAAGCTTCCACCTCAAAAATCGGAGAAGATCAACTGTTCTACTTAACTCAACGGGGAATTTCCGAAGAAGATGCCGTCTCCCTAATTATTAGCGGATTCTGTAAAGATGTCTTCAACGAATTGCCGATGGAATTTGCAGTTGAAGCCGATAAATTACTGAGTCTGAAATTAGAAGGAACCGTCGGTTAATGCGTTCTCAAATGTCAGAACCTCAATACAATGGCGGCTGTTTTTGTCAGAACATCCGTTATCAAGTTAAGGGAAATCCCGTTTGGGTTGGTCATTGTCACTGTCATATTTGTCGGCGAACTTCTGGGGCGGCTTTTGGGTCATGGGTTCATTTTGAAATCTCAAACTTTTCCCTCAACCAAGAAGCAACTACCTTTAAATCTTCCGAACACGGAGAACGTAGTTTTTGCCCGATTTGTGGAACGCAATTATTCTATAAAGATAGTCGCGCACCTCAATATATCGGAGTGACTTTGGGGAGTTTAGACCAACCCAATAATTGCCTACCCCAAGACCACATTTGGACATCAACCCAACTGGAATGGTTGCACCTCAGCGATGATTTACCGAGATATCCTCAACAACATCCAGCCGAGGCTGAGTTTCTGAATCAATAATGGAAAACAAACAGATGATTAAAGAAAATAGCGAAGTAATTCTGTCCGTCCGAAATTTAACCGCCAACGTTGACGGAACGCCGATTCTCAAGGGGTTAAATTTAGAGATAAAAGCTGGAGAAATTCACGCGATCATGGGTCAAAATGGCTCCGGAAAAAGCACGTTTTCTAAAGTGCTGGCGGGTCATCCGGCTTATGAAGTTACGGGCGGAGAAATTACCTTTTTGGGTCAGAATTTGTTAGAATTAGAACCCAACGAACGGGCGATAGCGGGGATATTTTTGGCGTTTCAATATCCTCTAGAAATTCCCGGTTTAACCAACTTAGACTTTCTGCGGGCGGCTTATAACGCTCGGTTGAAAAGTCGGGGAGAAGAAGAAATTGATGCCTTTGATTTTGACGATCTAATTCGCGAAAAATTAGAAGTAGTTAAAATGAAGCCCGAGTTTCTTGAACGCAGTGTGAATGAAGGCTTTTCTGGGGGAGAGAAAAAGCGCAATGAAATCTTACAAATGGCATTATTAGAACCGAAATTAGCCATTTTGGATGAAACCGATTCCGGCTTGGATATTGATGCGCTGAAAATTGTTGCCGGTGGTGTAAACCAGTTAGCAACGCCCGATAATTGTATGTTGGTGATTACGCACTATCAGCGACTTTTGGACTATATTGTGCCAGATTTTGTTCACGTAATGCAAGCCGGAAAAATCATCAAAACCGGAAGCAAAGAATTAGCCTTGGAACTCGAAGAAAAAGGCTACGATGAAGTGATTGAAGCAGCAACAGTGGGAGTTTAATGGTTACACAAGTACAAAATAAACCCGAAGTTTCTTATTTGCAGCAATTGTTAACCTTGGCGAGTCGCCAAACAGTTGCTTATCCAAATTCGCATCTACAAAAACTTCGCGATCGCGCCGCAACCGAGTTACAAGAAAGAGCAATTCCAACCTCAAAAGACGAAGATTGGCGGTTTACGAATTTGTCTGGTTTGTTGCAGGTCAATTTTGAAGCGGCTAAACCTGTTCAGCTAACCCTAAAAGATATTTCACCACTGACGTTACCCGAAGCCGAAAATAGCCGCTTGGTGTTTGTTGATGGGGTGTACGCGCCCCATTTATCAACCCTCTCCGAAGCAGCCGGACTGTTTGCGGGTTCACTCGGAAATTTACCCGCATCTTTGGGCGAGAAACTTGACAATTATCTCGACAAACAACCCGGAAATTCCGAGATTTTTACCGCCCTCAATACCGCAGCGTTAACGGATGTGGCTGTAATTTGGGTGGAGAAAAATAAAGTTGTAGAAACGCCATTGCATTTACTCTTTATTTCCACCGCAGATGATACGCCGAGAATGAGTCAACCTCGGGCGTTAGTTGTGGCAGAAACCGGAAGCGCTTTTAGCTTCATCGAACACTATGCTAGTTTAGAAGATTGTTCGGGTTTCTCAACGCATCATCCCTATTTTGTGAACACCGTTACCGAAATTTGGGTCGAAGAAAACGCCGAAATTAAACATACCCGAGTCCAACGGGATGCACCGAATGCCTTTCATATTGGTAGAAGTGCAGTTTCTCAAGCCCGAGATAGCCGTTATACCCTCAATACAGTTAGTTTGGGGGCGAAATTATCCCGTCATAACCTCGATATCGATCAAACCGGAGAGGGAACCGAAACCACGCTAAATGGGTTAACTTTAATCGGAGAAGAACAGTTAGCCGATACACACAGCGCCACCTTTTTTAATCATCGACACGGGATCTACAACCAACTGCATAAATGTATCCTCGACGATCGCGCCCGAGGTGTATTTAACGGACGGGTTGTGGTGTCGAAAGCCGCCCAATTAACCAATGCTAACCAACTGAGTCAAAATCTGTTACTCTCACCCCACGCGAGAATTAATACCAAACCGCAATTAGAAATTGTCGCCGATGATGTTAAATGTTCTCACGGGGCGACGGTGAGTCAATTAGAAGAAGATGAAATCTTCTATTTGCGGAGTAGAGGTTTGGATGATCGCACCAGTCGTTATTTATTAATTGATGCTTTTGCTGCGGAAATTTTGCAGAAGTTACCGTTTGACTCTTTACGACAAACTTTGACTCGCTGTGTGGCTTGTCGCACCGAAATTAGCTAACAAATTACGGGTTTGAGAAGGTCTCCAAAGGGCGTATGCCATACGCCCCTACAGAATTGTTTCCCAGTATTTTCTCTCTTAATTTTGAACATACAGCAGAAAAAGGATAAGCAAAAATGACTTTAATTCAAGAAAAAACCTTGGCGGAAAAAGTTCGTTCGGACTTTACGATTTTGCATCAAAATGTTAACGATCATCCGTTAATTTATTTTGATAACGCCGCCACGTCTCAAAAGCCGAAAGCGGTTATTGATGCCCTGCGAAATTATTACGAAGGGTATAACTCCAATGTTCATCGCGGGGTTCACGCTTTGAGTGCCAAAGCCACCGATGAATATGAAGCCGCCCGTCAAAAAGTGGCGAACTTTGTCAATGCGGCTTCCTATCAGGAAATTGTTTATACTCGCAATGCCAGCGAAGCGATTAATTTGGTCGCCTATTCTTGGGGGTTAAATCATCTGAAAGCGGGGGATGAAATTATTCTCTCTGTTATGGAACATCACAGTAATTTGGTTCCCTGGCAGATGATCGCCCAACGCACGGGGGCGGTGTTAAAGTTTGTTGAACTGACGGCAACGCAAACTTTTGATTTAGAACAGTTTAAGGGTTTAATTTCTAGCAATACTAAGCTGGTTTCTGTCGTTCATGTTTCTAACGTTTTGGGCTGTATTAATCCCGTTGAAGACATTTGTAAAATCGCCCACGAAAACGGCGCGAAAGTGTTGATTGATGCCTGCCAAAGTTTGCCTCATATGCCCGTAGATGTGCAAGCAATGGACTGTGATTGGTTGGTGGGTTCCGGTCATAAAATGTGCGGCCCGACGGGGATTGGATTTTTGTACGGAAAGTTAGAAATTCTCAAAGAAATGCCGCCCTTTTTAGGGGGTGGGGAAATGATTGATGAGGTGTATTTAGATCGGTTTACCTACGGAGAATTACCCCATAAATTTGAAGCGGGAACTCCGGCGATTGGAGAAGCGATCGCGTTGGGGGCGGCGGTGGATTATTTAACCGGAATCGGTATGGATAAAATTCATGCTTATGAACAGGAATTAACCGCCTATTTATTTGATAAATTGAAAGAGATTCCCGAGTTGAAAATCTACGGGCCAAAACCCGAAGCAGACGGTTCTGGACGGGCGGCTTTGGCAACATTTACCGCCGGAGAAATTCATGCCAATGACTTATCAACTCTACTCAATGATAGCGGGGTAGCTATTCGATCCGGACATCATTGTACTCAACCATTGCATCAATATTTGAAGATCAATGCTTCAGCCCGGGCGAGTTTGTATTTTTACAACACCCGACAAGAAATTGATGTGTTTGTCACCCAGTTGAAAGAAGCGATCGCCTTTTTTAATCAGATGTTTTCCTGAGTTAATCAAATGTTATCGGATTGATTAGTTAAATCCTGGCGAGTCCCCTGTCATTAGACGGGGGATTTTTAATTCAGGATAGATGCGACCGCCTCTATCTCAAGTGTGATTGCGTCGATCCCCAAAACACGGTACGATATCAGACTGAATTTTTCAAAGTTTTCATCTAAGATAAAACTTTAAGTCAATCCGGTGCCGTTTAAGAGATCTCAGCAATTGGGGTCGGATCAAAACGAGTATCGGTCGATGTCGGGAAACCGAGCGCGTATCGGCTTTGTCTATTTTACCCCGAAAGTTATGAGATCGAACTGCTGAACGATTAACCAATGTTATCAACGACAAAGCCAAATGAAGGGATGTGCATCTACTATCAAGATCAAGAGTTTAGTCGGTTAATCATTAATTTCATAACAATGGAAATTTTACGTCAGGTGAGAAAATATCTCCCTGTAAATCCTCTAACAACAGGAAACATTCTGGGTAAAACATGGATAACAATGCTGATCGGTGCTGGAATTTTAGGAACAACACTGATACTCTGTCAATCCCTACTGCTTCAAGAATACATCACCGAAGCGGGAAAATTTCACTTAACTTGGTTCACATTAGGAGTCGCCATGTTAGTGGGGGCGATGGCGACGAAATTCGCCAATTCAGCCGACATCAACCCGGACTCAGACGCCAACTCAGCGGTCGATCCTTTCACCCCAACACCGCCTCAATGTGAACCCTTTATCCAACAACGGGAGCGCTTTTTTAGTCTTTCGCTGGACTTACTTTGTATTGCCAGTTTTGAGGGCTATTTTCAATGGGTAAACCCCGCTTTTGTTACCACCCTCGGCTATACGGAAGCGGAACTTTTATCGGTTCCCCTGTCGGAATTTGTACACCCGGACGATCGAGACGCCACCAAAGCCGAACTTGAACAGATAGCCCAAGGAAAACCCGCTTTTAACTTTGAAAACCGCTATCGTTGTCGGGATGGAAGTTATCGCTGGTTATCTTGGACTGCGGCGCCGTTTGTAGAAGAAGGACTGTTGTATGCGGTTGCTCGGGATGTTACCGAATATAAGCGCTCTGTGGCACAATTACAATCGCGCATTGAACAACAAGCGGCGGTGGCTTGGCTCGGTCAATATGCGCTCAGTCAAACCAACCTTGAGGAATTATTGGGGAAAATTACCACCCTCGTCGCCCAAACTTTAAACGTTCAGTTTGTCAACATCTTAGAACTGTTACCGCACGGTCACGCTCTACTGTTAAAAGCCGGTGTCGGTTGGTCGTCTGGACTGGTGGGCTATGCTCGCATCAGTGCCGGTTCTCAGTCCCACGCGGGCTATACTCTGGCTCAAAAACAGCCGGTTGTGGTCGAAGATCTGCGAGTCGAAACCCGCTTCACTGGAGAACCGATGCTTCACAACCATCGCATTGTTAGCGGAATGAGCGTGATCATCGGCGAAGAAGACCAACCCTATGGGGTTTTAAGCGTTTACACCTCCACCCAACGCACCTTTACCACCGACGATCTCAATTTTGCTCAGGCGATCGCCAATATTATTGCGACCGCGATCGCCCGCAAGCAGTCTACTGACAGTCTGTATTTGATGGAACGGGCGATCAATGCCAGCAGCAACGGGATTATTATTACCGATGCGACCGAAGCCGATAATCCGATTATTTATGTTAATGCCGGTTTTGAACGGATTACCGGCTACAGTAGGGAGGAGGTGATCGAGCAGAACTGTCGTTTTTTGCAGGGGCCGCAAACCGATTCTTCTCAAGTTGAGCGCCTGCGAACTGCAATTTTACAAGGTCGAGAATGTCGGGTTGTTATACAAAATTATCGTCGGGATGGTAGTTTGTTTTGGAATGATCTGCAAGTCGCTCCGGTTTTTAATGATCGCGGACATTTGACCCATTTTATTGGGGTTCAAAATGATATTACCGAACGCTACGAAGCTCAGGAGGAAGTTCGTCAAACTCGTAATTTTCTTCAGACGATGATCGATCATTTACCGGTGGCGGTGTTTGTTAAACAGACTTCACCCGACGAAGATTTTGGGCGGTTTCGGTTGTGGAATAAAGCCTGCGAACAGTTGTTTGGTTTGAGCGAAGATCGGGTTTTGGGGAAAACGGTTTACGATGTGTTTCCGCCTTCTCAAGCTGAATGTTTTGACCAACAAGATCGGGCCGTTTTAGAAACGGGAAGGGTTTTGGATATTCCCGAAGAACAGGTGGAAACTCCAACGGTGGGGCGGCGAATTTTGCATACCGTGAAGGTACCTCTGCGCGATCGCAATGATGATACTGAATATTTGATTTGTATTGGTGAGGATATTACTCAACGCAAACAAGCTGAAGAACAGCTTCGTCATCATGCTTTTTATGATACTTTGACCGATCTCCCCAACCGGGCTTTATTTTTGGATCGCTTGGCTCAGGTGTTGAAGCGGGTTCAACAGGGGTTTGGGAAATGGTTTGCGGTTTTGTTTTTGGATTTGGATAATTTTAAGCGAGTTAATGATAGTTTGGGCCATGAAATTGGCGATCAATTGTTGATTGCGATCGCTCGGCGCTTAGAAGGTTGTCTGCGTCCGGGAGATACTTTGGCGAGACTGGGAGGGGATGAGTTTACCATTTTACTCGAGCCGGTTGGGGGTGTCACCGATGCGATTGAGGTGGCCCGTCTGGTCCATCAACAGTTGATTCTTCCGTTTAATTTGAAGGGAAATGAGGTGTTTACTAATGCCAGTATTGGGATTGCTTTGAGCGGCGCCAGTTGCGAACGTCCCGAGGATTTGCTGCGAAATGCAGATTTGGCGATGTACCGGGCGAAAGAGATGGGTAAGGGCGCTTATGCGGTGTTTGATACGAAAATGCACCGAAAAGCGGTTGAACGGTTACAGCTTGAAAGTCAACTGAGGCGAGCGTTGGAACTTGAGGAGTTTCAAGTGCATTATCAGCCGATTGTTTCGATTCCTACTGGTGAGGTGATGGGTTTTGAGGCGCTCATTCGTTGGCTGAATCCTTATAAGGGTTTGATTTCTCCGGGTTTGTTTATTCCGGTGGCTGAAGAAACGGGGTTAATTGGTCAAATTGGCGAGTGGGTTCTTTATCAAGCTTGTCAACAATTGCAGCTTTGGCGCCTAGAGTTTCCTCAGCTTCAAGAGTTGACGGTGAGTGTGAATCTTTCGAGTCAACAGTTACGAGAACCGGATTTATTAGAGCAGATCGATCGCATTTTAGCTCAAACCGGTTTGCCGAGTTCTTGTTTGAAGTTGGAGATTACTGAAAGTTTGTTGATTGAAAATTCGGAAACGGCTCTGAAAATTCTTCGCCAAATTCGAGAGCGGAATATTTGCTTGAGTTTGGATGATTTTGGGACGGGTTATTCGTCTTTGAGTTATTTACATCGGTTCCCCATTGATACGTTGAAAATTGACCGTTCTTTTGTCCGACGTCTTCGAGAAAATCACGACAATACGGCGATTGTTAAAGCGATTTTGAGGCTGGCTCACGCTCTGGAAATGAATGCGATCGCCGAGGGGATTGAAACGGTTTTTCAACTCGAAAAACTCAAGTCTCTTGGCTGTGAATGCGGACAGGGAAATTTGTTTTCTGAAGCTTTAGAGGCTCGGAATGTTCCCCATTTTCTCGGTGCGATTATCCGTTAATTCACTGAACACTACAATCCCGCGTTTTTTAAGAAGTTTATCTTTTTATTTCATTTTGTAAACTTCACCGACAATTTAACGGCTTTACTCCCCCGGATTTGCAGGGACTTTGGGAGAAAAATAATCGAGTATTTTGGGGTGTCCTCTAGCACATTTTCAGTTCGGATTCCAGCATTATTATATCATCCTTGTCAACGGTTGGGGCGGTGAAATTCTTGTTTTCTCTATTGCTCAAGGACTCCTTGGGAGTGACAGATTGTATTTGTCTGTTACAATATGAGAGGAGTCTTCCGGTTCTACTGAAACGTTTAAGCGGATTGAATTCTGATTAAAGAGTTGAATCTTGACTTGAAAGTTAATTACAAGCTTTTCCGGGATGATGATTGAACTCTCTAATCCGAGCCATTAAAAAAGTTGAGGTCAAGCCGAAGAATAAAAATTCGGATTCGCACTTACAACAATCGTTATTCAATGAATTGAAGTTCAATCCTTTCATGCAAATCGGTCTATTTCAATTTTGAATTAAACTGTGTTTTCAAGTTAGCAAAATCTCTAAAATTTATTATAAAAATTGGGTCAGGGACTTGATATGTTAGAGTTGAAAGATATAAAGTTGTGGAGAAAAATTGGAATTTCGATCTTGGCGGGGAGTTTGGTTCTCAGCACAACTTTAATCTTCTGGCACAACTTAAACCAGGAAAAAAAAACCGAACTAGAACGCAATATAAAACTCACAGAAGCCCATCTAAAAATCGAACTGAAAGAAAAAATCAAAGACCAAATTCTCACGCTCACTCACATGAGCAAACAATGGCATTTTCATTCACCCTCGCCCGAAGAACGGGAAGCCCAAGCCAGTTTATTTTTAGAAAACATCAATGGCTATCAGGCGATTATTTGGATTGATGAAAATAACAAAAATAGACAAATCATATCTAAGCTCAACCGGACAGTTAACCCGAAAGATTTAAACCTGGCTCTATTAGAATGGGATAAAATCGCTCAAAAACAGCTAAAAGACACGGATTATTTAATCGTAAATCCTCTAAAATTTTCCGAGTCTCAAGAAAAAATATTGCTGGTTTGTATCCCCTATTTTGAGCAAGAAAAGCTGCAAGAAATTATTATTGGAGTTTTGAGCGTCGATGATTTTTTAAAGCATCTAAAACTACAGACGGTTAATGAAGATCTAAACTTCCCCTCAACAGCAATCAGGAATTCCAACCAAACTTTTATTTGGACGCTAATCAATCCGAACCCAACCCAATGGATTGAAGACATCAGCGAAGAGATCGAGCAAAAAGTCGAGGAATTACAATTCGATTCAAATCAGACTAATTTTTCAACACCAACTTCCACCCAGACCCCGATTTTATTGGGAGGGGGAATCACAATTTCGCTGTTGGTGGGAATCAGCACCTTTTTAGCTCAAACCTCCCGGGAAAAAACGAAAAAACTTCAAAAAATCAACCAAGCTTTACGAGAAGAAATAACCCTCAGAGAAGCCGCACTTCATCAATACCAAAAAGTCGAACAAGAACGCGATCGCTTATTTTTACTATCCCCAGATTTGTTGTGTATAGCCGGATTTGATGGTTATTTCAAGCGAATTAACCCCTGTTTTGAAACCACACTCGGCTATCCGCAAGTTGAACTGTTATCCAAACCGGTGATCGCATTTGTACATCCAGAAGATCGAGCCGAAACCCTCGCCAAATGGGAAGAATTATTAACCGGAAAATCCATTCAACTCGAAAACCGCTATCGCTGTCAAAATAATTCCTACATCTGGTTATCCTGGAAAGCCGCACCCAGTCTAGAAACCCGTTTAATCTACGCCGTCGCTCGCAATATCACCGAGCGCAAACAGGTTGAAGCCTTACTCCGCAGTCGAGTTCATCAACAAGCAACCGTCGCCCATTTGGGTCAATTTGCTTTAACTCTTTCCTCCCTCGATGACTTATTTAACGAAGCGCTCACCCGGATGGCCGAGGTTCTCGAAGTCGAGTATACCAAAATTGTGGAACTGTTACCCGACGGTGAAGGCTTGTTGTTGCGAGCGGGAGTGGGTTGGTTAGAGGGACGAGTCGGAACCACCCGCATCCAAACGGGAAATCACTCTCAAGCGGGTTATTCAATGCTTGCTGGCGAACCGGTGGTGGTGGAAGACTTGGGGAAAGAAACTCGCTTTAACCCCTCTGCTTTACTGCAAGAACACGATGTGATTAGCGGGATGTGCGTTATGATTCGCTTCAAAGATCAAAATTTTGGAGTCTTGGGGGCGCATAGTCGCACAAAACGAGTCTTTAGTCAAGATGATGTCAATTTTTTGCAAGCGATCGCCAATATTTTAGCAACGGCCGTCGAACAAGCCCAGTCTACCGAACGTTTGCGCCTGTTGGAACGGGCGATGAATTCGGCGAGTAATGGGATTATTATTACCGATCCGACGCAATCTGACAATCCGATTATTTATGCCAATTCCGCAGTTGAACGGATAACCGGCTTTTCTCGCTCAGAAATTATCGGTCGCAACCCTCGGTTTTTTCAACAAAATAACCGCGATCAACTTGGAATTAACCAGTTGAGAGAAGCGATCGGCCAAGTCGAAGAGTGCAATGTTATTTTACAAAATTACCGTTCCGATGGTACGCCAATTTGGATTGAACTTTACATCTCGCCGGTGTTTAATGAAGCGGGTGTGTTGACTCATTTTATTGGGGTACAAAATAATATTACCGAACGCCGACAAGCCGAAGTCGCGTTACAAGCTTCTGAAGCCCGTTTGCGGGGAATTTTAGAAATTGCCCAAGATGCGATTATTTCCATTGATGAACATCACCGAATTCAACTGTTTAATCAAGGGGCGGAATCTATTTTTGGATATTCCTCCGAAGAATTGATTGGTAAAGGGTTAGAAGTTTTAATTCCCGAATTTTCTCGGGGAGAATATCGGGTAGAAAATTTGATTGAACCCTTGATCAGACCGTTAGAAATTATCGGTCGCCGTCAAGATGGAAGGGAGTTTCCGGCTGAAGCTTCTGTTTCTAAATTGGAGTTGGAAGAAGGAACATTTTTGACAATTATTTTGCGGGATATTAGCGAACGGAAAGCTGCACTTCGCGAACGCAAACAAGCCGAGATGGATTTGCGAGAAAGTCAACATCGCCTGAGTACGATTATTACGGCAATATCCGATGCGTTAATTGTGGTTGATGTCGATGGAATTATTCGTTTTATTAATCCGGCTGCGGAGTCTTTATTTAATCGTTCGAGCGGGGAACTTTTGGACTATTGGTTTGGTTCGTTATATGGGAAAGTTGATCGGGCGACTGAAGTGACAATTCTCCATCCTCAAGGCGAATTGATCGTGGCAGAAATGCAAGTATCGGAGATTATTTGGGAGGGAAAAGCCGCAACTTTAGCATCTTTAAGAAATGTCACCGACCGGTATCAAGCCATGCAACAAGTTCAGCAAACCCGCAATTTTTTACAAACTTTAATCGATCATTTACCGGTGGCGGTGTTTGTCAAAGAAGGGAAACATAAACAGTTTGGAACGTTCACGTTTTGGAATAAAACCAGTGAAAGGTTATTTGGCTTAAAAAGCGAACAGGTGATCGGTAAAACGGTACATCAGTTGTTCCCTCCCGAGCAAGCTAAACGCATGGTTCAACAGGATCAAGAAGCGTTAAATTGGGGAATGATGCTCGATATTCCTGAAGAACCCGTTCACAGTCACAGTTTGGGGCGTCGGATTTTGCATACGGTGAAAGTTCCGCTTTACGATGAGGAAATGGAGCCGGAATATTTGCTTTGTATTTGCGAAGATATCACCGAACGTCAGCAAGCTGAAGCCCAATTGCGAGAGAATGAACAGTTTTTACAAAGTATTTATCAGGGGGCTGCGGTTTCGATTTTTGTGGTGGATGTTTTAGACAATGGAGAGTTTCGTTATGTGGGTTTAAATCCGGCTCACGAACAGCTTACCCAGTTAACAAACGCCCAACTGAAAGGAAAAACCCCCGCACAGGTTTTACCGCCTTCTGCTGCTGAAAATGTCCGTCAAAATTACTTGGATTGTGTGGCGGCGCAAAAGACGATTAGCTACGAAGAAGTGATTCAATTTCAAGATAGTTTTTCTCACTGGCTGACTCAGCTTACTCCCATTTGCGATCGCCAGGGTCACATTTATCGGATTGTTGGCACCAGTATTAATATAACCGAACGCAAACTCGCCGAAGAAAAACTTCGACACAATGCCTATCACGATACTTTAACAAATTTGCCGAATCGAGCCTTTTTTATGGAGCGGTTGCAGGAAGCAATTCAACGGGTAAAAACCCAAGAAGATTGTTTGTTTGCCGTCTTATTTTTTGATTTGGATGACTTCAAATATATTAATGATAGTTTGGGTCACGCCGTCGGCGATAAGCTGTTAATTTCTCTCACGGAACGTCTGAAGACTTGTTTGCGAAAATCCGATGTTTTGGCCCGGTTTGGCGGGGATGAATTTACAATTTTGTTGGGAGAAATTCAACAAATCGAACAGGTGATTAAAGTGGCTCAAAATATTCAACAAGAGTTGAGTTTACCGTTTATTTTAGACAGCCATCAAGTGTTTACCAATGCGAGTATTGGGATTGCTTTAGTTACCGCAGAGTATCAACAGCCCGAAGAAATCTTGCGGGATGCTGATATTGCCATGTATTCGGCGAAAGAGCAAGGACAGGGAAAATCGGCTATTTTTAATCGCCAGATGCACTTAAAAATGTTGGAACGCTTGCAACTTGAAACCGATTTACGTCGGGCGATAGAACGAGAAGAATTTGAGGTTTATTACCAACCGATTATTTGTTTAAAACGGGATAAAATTGCGGGTTTTGAAGCGTTAATTCGCTGGAAACATCCCGATGGAAATTGGGTTTCTCCGGCTAAATTTATTCCGATTACTGAAAAAACAGGATTAATTGTAGAAATCGGTAAATGGGTACTGTACCAAGCTTGTTTACAAATGAATTCTTGGCACAAAAAGTTTCCCCATTTGGGCGATTTAACGATGAGTGTCAATTTGTCGGGGCGTCAGTTGCGAGAACCGGATTTACTCGAACAAATTGATGATATTATTTTAAAAACGGGTTTAAAAAGTGACTGTCTCAAGCTGGAAATTACCGAAAGTATGTTGATGGATAATCCTCCCGCAGTTCGAGCCATATTGAATAAGATCAAATCTCGTAATATTAAACTGAGTTTAGATGATTTTGGAACGGGTTATTCTTCTTTGAGTTATTTGCACAGTTTCCCCATTGATACGCTAAAAATTGATCGGGCGTTTGTCGTGGCTACCAATTCGGAATTAAAAAATAAAGCGATTACCCAAGCCATTGTTACTCTAGCACAAAGTTTAGGAATGGAAGTGATTGCAGAAGGAATTGAAAGCAAGGATCAATTAGAACAGCTTAAACAGTTAAAATGTGAATACGGACAGGGCTATTTATTCTCAAAACCGATCTGCAAAACTGAAGCTGAAATGTTGCTGGAAACTAAGTCATTTGACGTTTAATTTGTTCCTGTTCCATCGCTTCAAATAACGCTTTAAAATTGCCTTCTCCAAATCCTTCAGCTTCGATCAATTGACCGTTAATCAAAGCATTTTTCCGTTCAATAAACTCAAAAAAGAAAGTCGGTTCATCAAAAATCGGTTGGGTGAAAATTTGCAATAACATCGCTTCTGAAGCCTGATCCGGCAAATCAATTAAAATCTCATACTCTTTAATTTTCTGCCAGTCTGTGGGCGATAACTGACTTGGATTTAACTGTTGTTGCAAGCGAGTATAATAGTGAGGAGAAACCGAAATAAACGGTAAACCTCGCCGTCTCAATTGACCGACAACTTGAATAATATTATCAGTTTTTAGGGCAATATGTTGAATTCCCGCACCCCGATGAACCTCTATAAATTCCTGAATTTGAGAGGTTTCTGAGGTCGGTTCATTAATCGGAAATTGTACGGTTTTTTGAGAATTAACCAACACTTGACTGTGCAAACCCGAGCGCTGAGTTTGAATATCAAAAGCCTGTTTGGGCTGAAACAAAAGAACCCGTTTGTACCAATCAACAGCCGCTTCCAAATCTCCAGAATCCACATTTAAAACCGCATGATCGATTCCGATAATCGGAGAATAAACTTGAGAACCGGGAAGGGCAAAAGGAACAGAAGGAAGCAACTTAAACTGAGGAGAATTATGCTGTTCGACTAAGGTATGATGCAACCCACCCCAACCCAGAATAGTAAACCATTTTAGGCGACAATTCTTAATAGAATCTTGCCGAAGGGGTTGAATAATTTTCACCCCTTCCGCCTGAATTCGTTGAAATGCAGATTCGATATCCTCAATTTGAAACGCCACATCGACAATACCGGGCGGATGTTGATGCAAATATTCGGCCACCGGACTCCCATCGGTTCGGGGAGAAGATAACAGAAAATAAACCGATCCCTGCCCTACAATTTCTGTATGAGTATCAGCGTTTGTTACGCATCCCTGAGGTTCAAAACCCAACTTCTCAATAAACCAATCCCGTGATGCTTGGGCATTGGTAACGTAAAAATGAAGATGATCAAACTGCATCATAAACCGCCGCTATTTGGTATTCCGAATTAACCCTCAGTTCCAGCCTCCCCAGTTCTCAAAAATTAGAAGAATAAATGACTATCCGGCTGAATATTAATCTCCATCGGTACCGCTTGGGGTTCGGCAGAAAGTGCAAAGAAAATTGCATTGGCCGCCGTTTCTGGACTGAGCATTTTTGAACGATCAACCTTTAAACTAACATTATCCCAGAAAGGACTATCAACCCCCCCAAAGTAGAATAACGTAATTTTAATCCCATATCGGCGCATTTCATCGGCCATACACTTACTAAAGCCAACCGCCCCAAATTTTGAGGCACAATAGGCGCTTCCCATCGCCATCGAATGTTTTCCCAAAATCCCAATCACATTACAAATATGACCGGATTTTTGCTGCTTCATCACGTTGGCGGCCGCCTGGGTGGTGTAAAAACTCCCCTTCAGGTTCAAGTCCAGCATGGTATCGAGGTCAGCCGGTTCGAGTTTGTTCCACTGTTTGAGAATACCGGCGCCGGCCGCATTGACCAAAATATCAATCTGTCCGAAATGACTTTCGGCCTTTTGCATCAGTCCCTCGACTTGCTGCGGGTCGGTGATATCGGTCGAAACCGCCAAAACGTCCGGGGTTCCCAATTCTTCGGCCAATGTCTCCAATTTGTGGCTGTCTCTGGCGGCCAACACCAGTTTGACCCCCGATGAAACTAATTTCCGGGCCACTGCCGAACCAATTCCCCCGGTTGCTCCCACGATAACCGCAACTTTGTCTCGCATCTCGTTACATTTCTTAACAACTTCTTTTTTAGTATAAGGCAGAAGGCAGGTAGGGGCGGGTTCGGCAATAATTTCTCATGTCCTACAGACAATTGATATAAACCCGCCCCGGTTTTCCGATGGAACGCTGTTGGGTTTGGGGTTGGTAGGGGCGGGTTCGGCAATAATTTCTCATGTCCTACAGACAATTAATATAAACCCGCCCCGTCGTCGGGGAAAAACGGTTCAGGGGTTGGGGCGGGTTCAGAATTAATATGATTTCCGGTTGATTAATTCTGTTATGGGTTGGGGCGGGTTTATGTAACTGATTTGCAGGGAAAACATAGATTTATTGCCTCACCCGCCCCTACAACACGGGTGACTGTTAATTGTTAACTCAAACAAGCGACTGTGCAATGTAGAAATCTGTAATTAGATTAGAACTATGAAAACAAATCACAGGAGTGTTAATTATGACTCACTCACATTATTATCCCGAAGCGGTTCTATCTCAGCCTACCCTGCGTCGTGGTAGTCAAGGCGAAGCAGTAATCAGACTACAAAATCGTCTCAATGATTTTGGATTTCGTTTGGTTGTCGATGGTATTTTCGGGCCGGCTACTGAAGCCGCTGTTAAACGATATCAAAGTAACAATAGACTGACAGTTGATGGAATTGTCGGGCCGCAAACTTGGAGCGCTTTGTTCCATGAATTCCTCTAAATTCCGGTATTAGGTGACTCTGTTTTGCAGTTTTTCTCTAATTCTCAGGTTTGACTTCTCCCTTTAATCTCTTAAGTAGATGAAGGGAGATTTAATTTTTGATGAAACGCTCAGTGATTGACTCAACCTCAAATAGACTTCACTAAAACAAGCGACTGTGCAGTGATTAGATTAGAAGTTAGATTAGAAACATGAAAACAAATTACAGGAGTATTAATTATGCAGGCTACAGATATTTTTCCAAAAACTATTCAATCTCTGCCGACTTTGCGTCGGGGTAGCCAAGGAAAAACGGTTAAAAATCTACAAGAACGTCTGAATATTTTGGGTTCAAGATTGGTGGTTGATGGTTTCTTTGGGCCTGCCACCGAAGCGGCTGTTAAATACTATCAAAAAGACAATGGTTTATTGGTTGATGGGATTGTTGGGCCGCAAACTTGGAACTTGTTATTAAAATCTACTACCGTTCCTTTTGAGGTTCTGCAAACTTTACCTGTTCTCAGTTTTGGAAGTACGGGTGATAATGTGATTAGATTACAAAATCGTCTCAATGACTTTGGCGCGAGTTTGGTTGTTGATGGCATTTTTGGGTCAAAAACTCTAGCCGCAGTTAAGAACTTTCAACACCGTTATAGTTTGGCTGCTGATGGAATTGTCGGCCCTTTAACTTGGAATGCTTTGCTCCATGAGTTCTTTTAATTGAATAATTCACAGTTAGGATTAAAAGTCCGCTTTCTTTGAGAAAGCGGTTTTTTTTGTGTAGGGTGCCTATTGTAGAGAAGTTAACTTAAATGTGTGACTGCACAATCGATTTTAACTTGAATACAGTAGAACTATAGAAACAAGTTCATCGGAGAATGAATCATGCAATCAACAACCACTATTCTGCGTCGGGGTAGCCAAGGTCAAGCTGTTAAAGATATTCAAGCTCTACTCAATATTTTTGGAGCCAAATTAAAAGAAGATGGTGTCTTTGGGGCTGCTACAGAAGCCGCAGTCAAAGCGTTTCAAAAAAATAGTGGCTTAACCGTTGATAGTATTGTTGGGCCGCAAACAATTAAAGCTTTGTCTCAAGCCACCTCTGTTCCTATTGATGTCCTAAATTCTCTGCCTCTTTTGCGTCGGGGAAGTAAAGGAGGAGATGTGAAATATGTTCAAGCAGAACTGAATAATCATTTTGGGGCTAATTTAGCCGTTGATGGGGCTTTTGGCCCGGCAACAGAAGCCGCAGTGAAGAAGTATCAATCCAAAATGGGATTAGTGCCGGATGGTATTGTTGGTCGTTTAACTTGGAATGCTTTACTGCATCCTTTCTTTTAATTAACAGTAGGAATTGATTGAATTAACTGTTTTCCCTCTGGAATTGTTCTTTTTCTCCCTTTTTCTGTTGAAAAGATGAAGGGAGATTTATTTTTGGTTGTTTGCTCTTTTAGATTGAGGTTGAGCTTAAACTGACTCAGCAATATAGCGCTACTTGCTTCGGAGGTACATCCGAAAAACCCGGTTTATCAATAGAAACCGGGTTTTTAATCGAACAGTGCCTCTAAAAATTGAAAACCGCTATAAATACTCTAAACTCCCGGAAACTATCCGACCCAAAAGGTCTATCTCTCCAGCAAGAGTTGAGGAGTTAACAGGTTCTAGCTGAGGGGTGATTTAAAACCTGTAGCGAGTTGTTACTGTTAGAAAGTGTGATGGCAAATCAAAGCTAATTGACTCTTGAAACCAAGGGTTATCGGCAAATCTTTTAGGAAAACATTGACAGGAAACACTAAGTCTACAGGAGAGAACAAATGGTGAAATTTTCTAATTTAACCAAGCTAGTTGGTATTAGCGCCCTCGCGTTGACCCTCAGTATTCTGCCTAGCGTTCACCCGGCTTCTGCTCAGGTAACGGATGACCCAGTACCGAATAGAACTCTTGAGTATGAGGATGACAACGATTTTGACTGGGGATGGTTGGGTCTAATTGGTTTGGCGGGTTTGGCGGGTTTACGCGGCAGAAAGCATGATGAAACCGTGCGCTACCGTGAACCGGATGTAACCACTACGGGGACTCGTTACCGCGATTAATTCCTTGTCTGGTTGATTGATGTTTTTAAGGCGATATTGTGTTGGGTTTTGCGGCTATGAAACCCAACTCATTTTGTATCTGTATAACAGCAAATTGATATTATCTGTTAAAGGGTGAACTGTTGAGCCGGGTTGGTTGATAATCTTATTTCAAGAGTCACTTAAACAAGGGACTACCGACACTTGAAAAAAGCGATTAGATTAGATTTATTCAACCATAAACCTCAGAGAGTATCAATTATGCAAGCATCTAGTATTTCTTATAAAAAAATTCAATCTTTGCCGATTTTGCAGTTGGGTAAGACGGGGAATGATGTCAACTATTTACAAAGCCGTCTGAATCTTTTAGGGGCGAATCTCAGAATTGATGGAATTTTTGGTTATGATACTGAAGTGGCGGTTAAGAAGTTTCAAAGAGATAATGATTTGGCTGTTGATGGAATTGTTGGCACTTTAACTTGGAGGGTTTTATTAGAAATTACCACAGCGCCTATCGAGAATCCTGATAGTGATTTCCCGATTTTAAAAGCAGGAAATAGCGGCGAAAGTGTGGTTGAATTACAAACTCGTTTGAATAATACGGGAGCGAATTTGCGGGTTGATGGGGTTTTTGGGGCGAAAACGGCAAAAGCCGTTAGAGATTTTCAAGCGCGTATTGGCTTGGAGGTTGATGGAATTGTTGGCGCCTTAACTTGGGAAGCTATCTTACAGCAAGAGTTTTTATATATCGATTAAATTAACTCATTTGAACAGCGTTTCTCCCGTTATTCTTCTTCGGAAGATGAAGGGGGATTTGTTGTAAGTAAGCAAACATTCCAGCCCCGGTCTGTTTTTTCTAACTCAAAGGAATTGCACAAATCGATAAATTTTGGAAATTTGCCTCCGGGTTGAAATTGTTTGATGACTTGGGTAATGGCTAGACCGTATTTTTTGTTAAAATAACTGCCCAAAATTGATAACGAAATGCAAGGCGTGGCGGTTTGGGCGGTGAGTTCTTGAACAATTTCAACCAAAGCGGTTTCTAACTGGTCTAGAGATTGAATGTTTGTTAAACCGTTGGTTGAATTTCCCTCAGAAGTGGATTGACTTTTGACGGGGGCGAGTTCAAATAAGGTGACGTAGGTTTGAGATTTTTCTGACGGTTGATGAATGGCGAAAATTTGAGGATTCTTTAGAAAGATATCTCGGGCTTTCGATTCGGGAAAATGGGCGGAAACCACTTGACTAATTGTCATTTTGTAGGTATCTTTATATAAGGCAGAAAGACGCGAGAGTTTAATCCACTGGCTCTGAATCCGCTTTTGTTCGGAGCGAATTAATTCTTGTAACTGCACAATAAATTCATCTAACGTGGGAATATCGCTAGAGGAGGTTAAATCAAATTGTTGGGTTTCACCGGTGCGATTATTAAAAACAATAATCTTATCTTTTTTCTTCTTAACTTGATACACGGTTAACCCATGACCTTCGAGAGTATTGCACAGATGAGTTAACGCCCGATCCGACGAACAAACCAAAACTTCTTGGGCTGTGGGATAATAGACGAAAATGGAGGAACCCACCGTCGCCATTTTCAAATCGGCGCTATCTTTTCCGGGGGGAACGTGAATCAGTTGATAGCCTCGCTGATGAAATTCAACATCTTTTTTCCCCATGCTACGCCAATTCGCAAAAGCAACTTTAATTTGCAGCGGACAAGCACAAACAGTTTCTAAAAACTTCTCAGTTTCCACATCCAACTGTAAATTTTCCACATCCAACAACAGAATACTAATTCCGCTGGTCGAAAAACTGCGTCCGTTAAAATAGAGTTGTTGGGGGTGAATTTCACTCGGATGCGGATAAGGAGTCAGCTTGGGATTGGGATAAATCAGTTGTTCGAGTTGGGCGACAATCACCTGATATTCCGAAGACTGAATAAATTCCGAACTCAGCAAAACTTTGAGATAATTTTGAACTTTCGCCCATAATTTCTCAAGCGGCTTTACCTGACTCAACCCTTGAGAAATCTTCTTAACAAAGATAGACTGATAGCGGGGTTGATGCCAGGGAATATTTTGGTAGCGAGGATTCAGCCATTGAGGATGCTTTTTCTGGAGAGAAACCAGAGTTTGATAAAGAAAATGGCAAACCGTATCGACTACAGTAGAATCATTCGTCCCAAGTTGTTGATTTGGATGGGGCATGACCCTGTACGCACGACGAAGATATCTGATGCTATATTCAAGAGTAGCACGTTGGGCGCTGGGAATGCGATCGCATCCGAAAAACTCACCCAACTTTCCGACTTACCGAGGCTGAAGCCCCTGAAAAATAAGCCGCCACAACCAGCCCACCGCAATTAATCCCAACCCCACCAACCAAATTTGCCACTCCACCCAAAACGCCAGAAAAAAGCAGCAAACTAGCCCAATAACCGCTATCGGCTTGGGATAAAGTCGCGCTTGTGGGGGAATTTGCAACGCCGCCAAATTGGTGATCGCATAATAAATTAAAACATTAAACGCACTAAACGACCAAGTGGTTTTCACATTGCCAATCAACACCAACAGCCCAATCATCACCGCCACGACAATCACCGCAATAGTCGGTGTCGTCCCCGCCGGATTCAGTCTGGCCACTTGACGGGGCATATCCCGGCGTCGCCCCATCGCCAATAATACCCGAGATAAGCCCAAAATCAAATTCAGCAACACCCCCAACATCGCCGTTATCGCCCCGACTGCGACAATTTGACGAATTCCGGGGAGGCCAAACCGACTCGCCGCCACTTCCAACGGCGCCACCTTTTGCGTCGCATCACTCAACCCGTCAACGCCCACTGCGGCGACTCCGACGACGGCCACCGTCAAATATAACACCATCGTTACCGCCATCGTGACAATCATCGCTTTGGGAATGGTCACTCGCGGTTGGCGGACTTCTTCCCCGAGTGTGGCGATGCGTCCATATCCGGTGTAGGCGACAAACATTAATGCAGCCGCTTCGAGTAAGGCGGCGAGGGAATTTTCAGCCGGAAAAAAGGGCGTTAAATTGTTAGCGCCCGCCGGAGAGAAGGCGGTCGGTAAACCCGTTAAAATAAAGGCAATTAAAGAAAATAACGTTAGCGAAACTATGACTAAATTTGCTAAATTAGACCGACGAATTCCATTTAAGACAATCGCGGTGATGGCGATAACTGCGATTAAAGCTGTCGGGACTAGCAAACGATTATCCCAACCCAAAGCGTTGATAAAATAGCCCGCAAACCCCAACGCAGCGGTCGCAGCCGAGGCACTTTTTGCCAACAAAAACATCCAACCCGCAGTAAAGCCAAATATCGGATTGAGATATTTATAACCATATTCGTAAGTTCCGCCGCTGACAGAATGATTGGCCGCAAGTTGGGCGCTACTTAATCCGTTACATAACGCCACTATTGCCCCAATTGCTACCGCTAAAATAACAGCAGGTCCGGCTATTCCCGTCGCAATTCCAATACTGACAAATACCCCGGTTCCAATAATTGAACCCAACCCCATCAAAGTAGCACCGAAAACCCCGAGTTCTCGTTGAAGAAATGGCGTTTGACCCGACACTTGGCGACCTCTTGCAAAAATCACTTAAGCATTATAATCTAATTTCGTTAATATTGGGTTAACAATCATAATTTTATTTTTTTGCCAGGGTAACGTGATGCTTGTTTTGTTGTTTTTTGAGGATAAAAGCATCGCTGGATGTGATAAACGTTAGGACTTTAGTGGCGATTTTAAGTTCTTTGAGAAGGTTGGAGAGTGAGATTTTATAATCGAGTTGAAACTGTTGCGATAACACTTCTAAAGGAACCAGACTGTTTAAATATTTGGGTTCTAATTTGGTCAGAATCTCGATTAAACTCTTTTCTAATTCCTCTTGAGAGTTAATCGCGGAAGCGGAAGTATTTTTTAAACAAACCTGATAAACATTTTTGTTTTGAGAAACGGCGAACCGTTCGCATTTTTGTAAAAACTTACATAAATTTGACCCCAAGTTTAACTTTTTAATCAAGGTTTTGGGCGATTCCCCATAAACCTTTTTAAACTCGATAGCCAACTCGCTAATTAAAATCGTTGTCTTGGCTTTTGAACCGTTGAGACAAGCGGTTAAAACTGACTGAATCGCCATTTCTAAATCGACTTTATTTTTAATTGAATCACTGGCGGAGACAACTTCAAGAATTTGTTCTGAAATTGAAGAAGATTGAACAGGGGTTGAGTTTAATTCTGAACTGGGAGTTGAGGAATCAGTTTGATAATAGTTTAACTTTTTTTCGAGTTCAAAAAGCTGATGAATTTTCGATAATTTTTTCAGCCGTTCTTCTAAAGAGTCGTGGGTTTCGCTAATTAAAGCTTCTATTTTATCAAACAATTCTTGAGGCGAGGGAATCTCGGAGTTTTCTCGCAATGAATAAGATTTGATCTCCCCGGTATTCATCTGTTCAACGGTGATAATTTTCGGTAATTGTTTGGGATGTTTTTTAGAAACCCGATAAACTAAAAACCCCTGATGTTCTAACTCCGTAATTAAATAAGTTAATAACCAATCCGACGAACAAACAAACACCTCTTTGGCGTGGCGATAATGTTGGGAAATTGCCGCCCCCATTGCAATCATTTGAGCATCGGCGCTATCCTTACCCAAAGGAACGTGTATCATCTGATAACCCCGCTGAAAAAGTTCGCTATCTCCTCCCGTTTTCTTCCAGTTTGCAAACGCCAGTTTTACCGTCAAAGGATATCTAGATAAATCACTCAAAAAACTTTCGACATCCCCATCCAAATCGTTGAGATTTTCCGCATCTAGTAGTAAAATAGAAATGGGAGAATCCGAGGATATTTGAGTCTGTTGTTTCCCGTGTAGCGTTTGAATAATATGTTGAAATGCGGGAGATTTTAAAAACTCGGGAGAGTTGAAAAGCTGTAATAATTCTTGGGTAAAAGAAGCAGTTTGAGGAGAGGGTAGCGAATTTTTGGGTTCAACTCTATTGGTTTGTCCGTTTTGTTCGTTGCGAACAGTTGGCCACCGTTCGTCTAGAAAAGAGGCTGGCGGTTGACTCGCCAACGGTTCGAGAAACTGACGACCACAAATTTTACACTGATAGCGCTGTCTCGCTTTGAGTCGCCCGTTCTTGCGATAGGAGGTAGATTCACATCTCGGACATTTCATAACCCCTATGTTAACAACAAAACCCTCATAATATACTATATAGACCATCACTTTAGAAAAAATAATGGCGAGAGATTTACGGGGATTCCTAAAACTGCTAGAAGAACGGGGACAATTACGACGCATTAGCGCTTTAGTTGACCCCGATTTAGAAATTGCAGAAATTTCCAATCGAATGTTACAATCCGGCGGACCCGGTTTGCTGTTTGAAAACGTTAAAGGGTCGCCTCATCCCGTCGCGGTTAACTTACTCGGAACCGAACAGCGGGTGTGTTTGGCGATGAACATGGAAAAACCCCAAGAATTAGAAGAATTGGGGAAAAAATTGGGAATGCTGCAACAACCGAAACCCCCGAAAAAAATCTCGCAAGCGGTGGATTTTGGTAAGGTTTTATTTGATGTTGTCAAAGCCAAACCCGGACGTAATTTTTTCCCACCCTGTCAACAAGTAATCCTCGAAGGGGAAGACCTAGATTTAAACAAAATTCCGATGATTCGCCCCTATCCCAAAGATGCGGGTAAGATTATTACCTTGGGATTAGTAATTACAAAAGACTGCGAAACCGGAACTCCAAATGTGGGCGTTTATCGCTTACAATTGCAGTCAAAAAACACCATGACCGTCCACTGGTTATCGGTTCGGGGAGGGGCAAGACATTTAAGAAAAGCCGCAGAAAACGGTAAAAAACTGGAAATTGCGATCGCTTTGGGCGTCGATCCTTTAATTATAATGGCGGCTGCCACACCCATTCCCGTTGATTTATCGGAATGGTTATTTGCGGGATTATATGGCGGTTCCGGCGTACAACTTGCCAAGTGTAAAACCGTTGATTTAGAAGTACCCGCCGACTCGGAATTTGTACTCGAAGGAACCATCACCCCCGGCGAAATGTTACCCGACGGACCCTTTGGAGATCATATGGGTTATTACGGGGGCGTTGAAGATTCGCCGTTAATTCGATTTCACTGCATGACCCATCGCAAAGACCCGATTTATTTAACCACATTTAGCGGCCGTCCTCCCAAAGAAGAAGCGATGATGGCAATTGCTTTAAACCGCATTTATACCCCGATTTTACGACAACAAGTTTCGGAGATTGTTGACTTTTTCTTACCGATGGAAGCGTTAAGTTATAAAGCAGCAATTATCTCCATTGATAAGGCTTATCCCGGTCAGGCGAGGCGGGCGGCTTTGGCTTTTTGGAGTGCGTTACCCCAGTTTACTTATACCAAATTTGTGATTGTTGTCGATAAAACGATTAATATTCGCGATCCGCGTCAAGTGGTGTGGGCAATTTCGTCTAAAGTTGACCCGACTCGGGATGTATTTATTCTCCCGAATACGCCCTTTGATACCTTAGATTTTGCCAGCGAAAAAATTGGTTTGGGCGGACGAATGGGAATTGATGCAACGACTAAAATTCCCCCCGAAACCGATCACGAATGGGGCGAAGCGTTGGAGTCGGATGCTGATGTGGCGTCGATGGTTTCTCGACGTTGGGCGGAATACGGGTTAGATGATTTGAATTTAACCGAAGTTGACCCCAATAAATTCGGCTACGACATCCAATAATTCATCGGGTGGGCAATGCCCACCTCAACCATTAATTTTCACTGTAAATTACCCCAGAATCAAAATGACAGTCGAATTTCAACTCAATAAAAGTAAACTCATTTTAGCCCTGTGGATAATCACTTTATTTTCACCCGTTCTTTTCCAATTCTTCAATCTTGATGCGGGTAACTTTTGGTTGGGAATTGCCATTTCAGGAGTCACTTTAATTTCCTTGGTTGTTTGGTGTTTACCCCAGAAAGATTCAAAAGAAGTTTTGTTATTGCAAAAAGAAATAAAAACGTTATCGGACCGTATCTCTACTTTAGAAAAAAACACGATTCCAAGCAACAATCGTTTCCTCCCCAAACCTCCCAATACTTTAATTAATAATCCGCTCTGGGATGAAGTTTTAGATGAGATTGAACAATATCGCCGTGAAATTGATACAGAGATTGAAGCAGAAAATATTTTCCCAAGTAAAAGTCAGAATCCAGAATGAATTATCGATATATTCTTGATACCGATCATTTGTCCCTACTGCAACGCGAAAATCCAATTTTAAAGCAACGTATAGCTTTAGTAGATCCTGACGAAATTGCGATTACAGTTGTGACGGTAGAGGAACAGTTGAGAGGTTGGTTGAGTGTAATTCGGCGCTATTCTCAATCTAATAACCCCGAAAAGCTAATTTGGGCTTATATGGGATTACGAGATGCTGTAAATTATATTAGTCAATTTCAAGTTGTTGAGTTGACGCTTGAGGCTTATAATCTTTTTGTAGAACTCCGTCAGCAAGGAGTCCGAATTGGAACACAGGACTTGCGAATTGCAGCTATTACTCTGTCTCAGCAAGTCACATTAGTTACTCGCAACCAGCGCGACTTTTCTCAAGTTCCTAATTTAATGTTTGAAGACTGGACACGACCATCTTAAACTCTTGAATAAGCCACTTCAAGAAGCAGATTGGAATTAATTAACTTATGATCAATAAGCGCGATCGCACTTTCCTAAAATTCTTAATCCTTAAATTAATCTTAAGTCCGTCAGTGATGTTTCTCAAATAAAAATATTGAGGGAAATTCTCAAAAAAACTGCCAACCCAAAGCGGTCGGCAGTTCCGGATAATTCCATTTGATTGTAGAATCCCGGATCAATAGACTCCTAACGCCTTGATTTTGGTCCCGATGTCGGGAAAAACCCCTAAAATACGTTGCAATGACCCATCGCACAGACTAGATTAACCCGATGGGCAGATGCCAGCCTCAGGGAATCCTGTGTTATAAGTATTTATATTTCTTAATCTTTGTTTATCAAATGCTAATTTCATCGACGGGGCTAGCCGAAATTAAAGAAAGTATCAAGAAAAATATATTCTTCGGTAAGAAGCCAACGCCGGAATTGATTGCAATTTTACTTGTATACTTCGTTCAAGGCACCCTGGGACTGGCGCGACTGGCGGTCAGCTTCTTTCTCAAGGACGACTTGGGAATGACGCCTGCGGAAGTCTCAGCCATGTTGGGGATAGTCGTCTTACCTTGGGTCATCAAACCGGTATTTGGCTTTATTTCCGACGGCTTACCCCTATTTGGCTATCGTCGCCGACCCTATTTAATTTTATCAGGTTTTTTGGGTGCGATCTCCTGGGTTGGGATGGCCACAGTCGTAGACAGTCCGTTAACCGCGACTCTCGTTATTACCCTGAGTTCGTTGTCTGTCGCTATTAGTGATGTGATTGTAGACTCATTAGTGGTTGAACGGGCGCGAAAAGAATCTCTCAGCGATGTGGGTTCGTTGCAATCTTTGTGTTGGGGAACTTCGGCTTTGGGGGGTTTAATTACGGCTTATTTGAGCGGTTTTTTATTGGAAGTTTTTACTGTCCAAACCGTCTTTTTAATTACTGCGACTTTTCCCTTAATTGTTTGCGGTGTGGCCTGGTTAATCACAGAAGAAAAAGTTGGCGATCGCTCTAATTTAGAAGCGGTTAAACAACAAATTCGTCAACTGCGTCAGGCCGTTACTCAAAAAGCAATTTGGCTACCGATGGCATTTGTATTCATCTGGCAAGCCACCCCAACGGCCGATTCAGCCTTCTTTTATTTCACCACAAACGAACTCGGATTTCAACCCGAATTTTTAGGGCGAGTTCGCTTAGTGACCAGTATCGCTTCTCTGGTGGGTGTTTTGCTGTTTCAACGTTTTTTTAAAACAATTCCCTTTCGCAAAATATTCACTTGGTCTACAATTTTATCAGCAGTTCTCGGCATGACAATGCTGTTGCTGGTGACTCATGCTAACCGTGCTTTAGGCATCGAAGATCATTGGTTTAGTTTGGGCGACAGTCTGATTTTAACGGTCATGGGACAAGTGGCTTATATGCCTGTTTTGGTGTTAGCCGCCCGTTTGTGTCCGCCCGGAGTTGAAGCGACTTTATTCGCGTTGTTAATGTCAATTTACAATATGGCGGGGCTGCTTTCTCACGAATCTGGGGCGTTGTTAACTCATCTATTGGGCGTAACAGAACATCAGTTTGATAACCTCTGGATACTGGTGATTATTACCAATGTTTCCACACTGCTTCCCCTAATGTTTCTCAATTGGTTGCCCAATTTTAGCGCCAAAGCAGAGGGAGAAGATTCGGATTCTAAACTGCCCGTTTCTCAACGCACCGGACACAATCATGTCCCGGAATTTGTACCCGAATATGAGGGTGTTGGTCTGAGAGACTAAAGTTTAAATTCACAATTTCTCTCTAACTTTTTGAATCCATTTGAATCAACTTTTCTTGCACTTCTCACATTCACAAAAGAACGATGACTAACCTACAAATGCCCAAACCTTTCGTCAAGAAAGGATTATCCTACAGTACCAAAGATTGGCAAAAAGGCTATCAATCTCAACCCAACGAATATGACTATCCGATAGAAGATATCGAAGGGGAAATTCCCTCCGAATTAGAAGGAACTCTGTATAGGAATGGCCCCGGTTTATTGGATATTAATGGTTATCCCCTGCATCATCCTTTTGATGGCGATGGGATGGTTTCAGCGATTCAATTTTCAAAAGGTCGCGCCCATTATCGCAACCGTTATGTGAGAACTCAGGGATTTGTTGAAGAACAACTTGCAGGAAAACCCCTCTATCGGGGCGTATTTGGCACTCAAAAACCGGGCGGTGTATTGGCGAATGCGTTTGATTTTCGTTTAAAAAATATTGCCAATACTCAGGTCATTTATTGGGGCGGTAAACTGTTGGCGTTGTGGGAAGCGGCAGAACCCCATCAACTCAATCCCCAAACCTTAGAAACGATTGGAATTGATTATTTAGATGGGATTTTAGAACCGGGCGATGCGTTTGCAGCCCATCCTTGTATCGACCCCCATTGTGAGTTAGACGGGGGAGAACAATGTCTGGTGAATTTCTCGATTAAACCCGGACTTTCTACCACATTTACTATTTATGAACTGAGTCCCCAAGGCAAACTTTTACGCAAACACGCCCATTCAGTACCCGGATTTGCCTTTGTTCACGATTTCGCCATTACCCCAAATTACTGTATTTTCTTCCAAAATCCAGTCAGTTTTAATCCTTTACCCTATCTGTTTGGATTTTGTGGGGCGGGAGAATGTGTGGAATTTAAACCCAAACAACCGACTCGGATATTAGTGATTCCTCGCAATCAAAAACAACAACCGGGAATTAAGTGTTTTGAAACTCACTCCGGGTTTGTTTTCCATCACGCCAACGCCTACGAACAAGGGGATAAAATTTGTGTGGATTCAATCTGTTATCAATCCCTTCCCGGTGTTGATCCCCAAGCCGATTTTCACGATACTGATTTTACCACATTAGATCCGGGGCAATTGTGGCATTTTGAGGTTAATTTAAAAACGGGTAAAGTCGAACGTCAACTTGTGGACAAGCGCTGCTGTGAGTTTCCCACCCTCAATCCCGAATGGATTGGACGTCCTTACCGGTATGTCTATGTTGGCGCCGCCCATGACCCGGAGGGAAATGCACCGTTACAGGGGGTTCTCAAGCTAGACTTCCAAACTGGTGAACGTCAACTCTGGAGTGCGGCGCCTTACGGCTTTTCCGGTGAACCCGTGTTTGTTCCCCATCCCAACGGCGTTAATGAAGATGATGGCTGGCTCTTGACATTGGTTTATGATTCGCGCTATCATCGCTCAGATATTGTGATTCACGATGCCAAAGATTTTAATAAAGGGCCAGTCGCCCAATTGCATCTCAAGCATCACATTCCCTACACTTTACACGGGACGTTCGCTCATATTTAAGCGTTGAATCTCCAATTCAGTCTTTAAGTTGTCTTCGCGCTGATCAGATTCCAGGCCTTTTCCCCAAGGGGAGGGCGTGGAATTTGAGTATATTTTGGGTAAATTGGGTGTTGGTTGATATCGAGAAATAGATCTGGCCTAATCTTCGTTGGTAATGCTACTGTAAAGTGTAATTCCGATTTGGTATTCACTCGGGTCGGTAGGGGGAATTTTCAGGGAAATCTCTATTTATTTGAATTTAACAATGCTTGAACAAGCGTCAACAGTGGATATTCGCTTTAGTATCGTCATCACCACTTACAATCGCTTGAATTTGTTAAAACGGGCGATAGACTCCGCCTTGAAACAAACGGTTCCTTGTGAAGTGGTGGTGGCTGATGATTGTTCCTCAGATGGAACTGAAGAATATGTTAGGGGTATGTGTCAATCTCAAGATAGCGATCGCCGTATAATATACCATAGAAATGATCGCAATCGGGGTCACTCTCAAACCATGAATCTAGCGGTGCGTCTGGCGTCGGGAGAGTGGATTAAACCCGTTGATGATGATGATTATCTCGCTCCGAATTGTCTCGAAGAAATGGCGCGAACGATTGCCATTCATCAAGCAACAATTACACCAAAAACTCACTCGAAAGCTGTCATTTGTTCGGCTCAATCGGCACAGGTTGACCCCGATGGACGAGAACTGAGTCGCACTCGAATTTTGGGGCCGGGAAAAGCATTTTATATTCCTCAAGAAGACATTCATTATGGAATGTTACTCGAACAAGTTCCGTTTGGTACTCCCGTACAAGTGGCTTATCGTCGAGATGCGTTTATTCAGTCGGGGGGTTGGGATTCGAGTTTTGATGTGAATTTTGATGATATTGATTCTTGGATTAAAATTGCTCAATTTGGAGATGCTATTTTTATTAATCGCTGTCTGGCTTACCGAACGATTTGGCCGGGAGCTTACAATCACAAGTTATCTCTAGAAACGCGACTGAAAACGAATATTTTAATCAAAGAAAAAATATATCCTCTGGTTCATCAAAAGCATCAAAATCGCCTTCCTGAGCTTGAACAAATTCGGAATTATTTAAAATTACATTGGGGATTGGTTGCCTTAAAAAAAGCTAAAATCTCTTTGGCTTTTCGGATGACTGATTCGGCTATTTTATCACAGAATGCTTGGAAAATATTGTTGTTAGCAATTGCCAGCAGACATCAAGATAAACTGCCGGAATTTATGTCTGTATTTGCCGTTAATATTTCCGATCTAAACCGTAATTTTACCGCCCTGAATTCCGATTTAAAAGCGGAGAGTTTAAAACCCCATCAACTTAAATCCAATCCAAAATTTGGCGGCGGTTTAATGGCAATTCAACGGCTTAAACTCTAGATTTTTATAACCGATATCTTGTTGAAAAACTGGGTTCAAATTGGGATGATTATTTTTCGATAAACCTACAGAAAACCGACTTGAATTGATTAAGACAGTTTCATTAAAACACTTGATTGATCAAAATGTTGAAAACAGCCAAAACCTTACTAACGACTTACTACGCCTATATGTTAGAATATCGGGCCGAACTTTTCTTATGGGCGTTGTCGGGTTCGTTGCCTTTTATTATCATGGGAATTTGGGTAAAAGCGGCCGAATCTCAAGAACTCGCCCTAGAACCTATTCAGTTTGCGCGTTATTTTCTCGCCGCTTTTTTAGTGAGACAATCTAACGTGGTTTGGGTCATTTGGGAGTTTGAACGAGAAGTTATTCAAGGCAAACTTTCACCCCGACTCTTGCAACCCATCGACCCGGTTTGGCATCATTTTTTCTCTCATATCTCCGAACGTTTTGCCCGATTTCCTTTTATTATCGGACTGGTCTTGCTATTTTTTACCCTTTATCCCGAAGCTTTTTGGCTACCCAGTTTGAGTACCGCTTTCATCTTTCTTTTTATTCTTTTAATCGCGTTTTGCTTGCGATTTTTAATTCAATATACTCTAGCCTTAGCTGCGTTTTGGACAGAACGGGCGTCCGCTTTAGAAGAACTTTGGTTTTTACCCTATTTATTCCTCTCTGGAGTCATCGCCCCTTTAGAAATGTTTCCCCCAATTTTGCGAGAAATTGTTCTTTGGACACCGTTCCCCTATCTCGTAAATTTTCCCGCTTCGGTGTTAGTCGGACTTCCTACGAATATTGGGCGAGGGTTATTGGTAATGTTCGGTTGGGGTGTGGTGATATTTATATTAAATCGTTGGTTGTGGCGAAAAGGACTGCGACAATATTCGGGAATGGGTGCGTGAATAAAGCTGCGTGAATAAAATTTAGCTAAACTTGATTTTCAACGTCAAGAATTCACCTCAAGTTTAACAAATAATCGCTATATTGTAATTTAAAAGAGATCTAACCCGCCTTAATTTTTGCAGTGTCAAAAACGGCATCAACAACTGTACTGAGGAATACCAAAACCATGATAGCCCTTTCTGACCATCAGCCCCTAACTCCAGAAGAATACCTCGAACTCGAAACTCAAAGCCCCATCAAACACGAATATATTGATGGAGAAGTCTACCCAATGGCGGGAACAACCGACACCCACAATACAATTGCGGGAAACTTCGCCACCCTAATTCGTAGCCACCTACGGGGAACGAACTGTCGTGTTTATTTTGCGGATATCAAAGCCCGTCTCGAAGAATGCAACTGTTTCTATTATCCCGATCTTTTGGTCACTTGCGACGCCCGAGATCAAGAAACTTCGACTTATAAACGCTTTCCTAAATTAATTGTTGAAGTGCTTTCTGGGAGTACCGAAGCTTTCGATAGAGGCGATAAATTCAACGACTACCAAACCTTAGACAGTTTGGAAGAATATGTTTTAGTAAATACCAAACATCAACGAGTAGAAATCTTCCAACGCCACGAACAAGGGGGATGGATTTTTAAAACCTACACCCCCACCGAAGGAACTTTTCTACTCCAAAGTTTGAATTTAACGGTGTCTTTGGCCGATCTTTACGAAGATGTCACCCTGGAGAAGGATTCGACGGAAACGCCAGAAGCCGAAATCTATCTAAAAATTGAGCAATCCAACTAAAAATTGAGCAATATTTATCACTGCAATGGGGGAAACTTCTCACTAGCGACAGAGGTCTATTTTGGCAAGTGACCGTCATAGTGCATAAGTGTCACAATTCCAGCTATATGTACTCTTGACAGATGCCCGTTCATCTGCACCTATGTACATTGATGGATGTCAGTTCATCTCAACTCCATACCAGTCTGATGAGTGAAGTGCTTGCCAAGTCTATTACACCAGAGTGCCAAACCCTCGAATCCTGGGTCGCTAGAGAAGTTGAACTCCAACTGGGGACACTTCCGAGCCAGATTACCCAGTCTATTGATAAAAATCAAGCGATCGCTTATGTTCTCAAATTTCTTCCGCCTATGGGAAAAAAAACTGAAACCGGATGGCATGATCCATCTGACAAAATGGGTAATATGCTGCAAGAATTAATTGCGGATGCGGCAACATTATCTTTAATTCGTTTAATGTCTGGTCATCGCACTTAAAACTTGATATTAAGAATGACATCAAATTCACAAGCGATCGCTTCGAGATCCGGTGAGATGACCCCGTTTCATCTGACTTATATTTTGGCACTTCTAAAAACAAGGGGCGCGAATTTCGCGCCCTAAATTGTATTTGGATTGCGGCAAATTAAACGGACTTTTGCAGGGGAAATCCTAAGGTTTCTCGCTGTTCTAAATACCGCCCAGCCACTCGTCGGGCTAAGTTGCGAATTCTGCCAATATAACGAGTTCGTTCGGTTACAGCAATCACGCCCCGAGCATCCAACAGGTTAAAGCTGTGAGAACATTTCAACACATAATCTAAACTCGGTAAAACTAATCCTTTGTCGATTAATTGTTCGGCTTCTTGTTCGTATAAACCAAACAAAGTAAACAGTAACTCGGGGTTGGACGCTTCAAAATTATAGGTACACTGTTCGACTTCGCCTTGAAGATGAATATCCCCATAATTAATCGTATCTGTCCAAGCAATTTTAGTCATGGCATCGACATCTTGAAGATACATTGCCAGTCTTTCCAGTCCGTAGGTAATTTCTATAGAAACCGGGCGACAATCGATTCCGCCACACTGTTGGAAATAGGTAAATTGAGTAATTTCCATTCCATCTAACCACACTTCCCAACCGACTCCCCAAGCGCCCAAAGTGGGAGATTCCCAGTTATCTTCGACAAACCGGACGTCGTGATCTTCGGGTTGAATTCCGAGCGATCGCAACGAGTCGAGATAGACTTCTTGAATGTTATCAGGCGATGGTTTAATTAGGACTTGATATTGATAATAATGTTGAAAGCGGTTAGGATTTTCGCCATAACGTCCATCGGTGGGACGGCGACAGGGTTCGATGTAGGCGACAGACCAGGGTTCGGGACCGATCGCCCGCAGGAAGGTATGGGGACTCATGGTTCCGGCGCCTTTTTCGGTGTCGTAGGGTTGGGCGATCAGACACCCGCGATCGCTCCAAAATTGATGTAAAGTGGCAATAACGGATTGAAAGTTCACTGGCTTGACTCTAGTTTAATTGTTTTTCTTTTCAATATGATAAGGGATTGGTTGACGTTTCATGTCTGAAAATATCGGAAATTTAGCCGATTCAAACGGGGGCGATCGCGATCATTTTATTTTTGGCTAAAATTAGACTAATTTGTGGGTTCGGATTTTCAAAAAATGACTGTTCAAACACAGAACCGCCTAACACTGGAAGAATTTTTAGGTCTACCTCAAGATGATATCACCTATGAGTTCGTTGAGGGAGAAGCTCAAGCTAAAATGTCACCGAAATATTTTCATTCCTCACTAACCGGTCTTTTGTTTATTTTACTTCAGCGCTGGAGTCAAAATCGAGGTCGAATCGCGATTGAGTGGTCGGTGAAGTTGAAACGTCAGGAAAAAGACTGGGTTCCGGTGCCGGATTTACTGTATATTTCCTACGATCGCTTAAATGCGGATTGGATAGATAATGTTGCTTGTCCGGTGCCACCGGAATTAGCGATTGAAATTATTTCGCCCGAACAAAGTTTTGGAAAGATGAGCGAGAAAGCGGTTGATTATATTAAAGCGGGGGTTTTAAGGGTTTGGGTGATCGATCCTCAAGATAAAAGTATTACGATTTTTTATCCCGATGCACCCCCGGAAATCAAGCGAGGAACTGCACCCATTGTTGACTCAATTTTTCAGGGGTTAGAACTGACCCCCGAACAACTTTTTCAACAAGCGGGTATTCCTTAAGCTGTAAAGGGTTATTTTTTCGGAGGAGAAACGCCGGTTAACTTATACAAATTCTGCACTTCAATTGCAGTTAAATCGCGCCATAGACCGGGTTGTAATCCCTGTAAACGGAAATCGGCGATCGCCACTCGAACTAATCTCAAAGTAGGAAATCCGACCGCTGCGGTCATGCGACGCACTTGACGATTTCGACCTTCGGTAAGGGTGATTTCTAACCAAGCGGTGGGGACGGTTTTCCGAAAACGAATCGGGGGATCGCGAGGGGGTAAAGCGGGTTCTGTGGGGAGTAATTCCACTTGAGCGCTGCGAGTTTGATAGTCTTTGATATTCACACCCGATCGCAGAGCATTTAAGGCGGTTTCATCCGGTATGCGTTCCACCTGAACCCAGTAAGTTCGAGGGTGATTAAATTGGCGATGACTCAAGCGATGTTGAATTTTTCCGTGATTGGTGAGAAGCAATAATCCCTCACTATCTCGGTCTAACCGTCCGACGGGATAAACCCCAGGAATCGGGATAAAATCTTTCAGCGTTTTTCGGAGGGGAGTTGTCCGATCGTTATCGGTAAATTGACATAAAACGTCATAGGGTTTATAAAACAAAATGTATCGCTCAGACATATTTTTCAAAAAAATAGTGGACGGGGAAAAGGGGAATAAATTGCACGGGAGTGGACGAAATCCGATCTGTCCCAATAATCAACGATTTTGAGAAATTGAATTCAATGATCTTTTAAGGTTCATATTGTATATAGAGATACCAGAAATTGTCTTAAATGAAAAGTTAGATTCTATTCATTCCGGATTTGATCTCATCGTTGTCGATCCAATGCTAGTAGAGATTTTATGGAGGATTAGGCTTTCAATTCCGATGGGGGGCTGTCCGTAAGGATGTCTCAAGCAAACCTCAGCCAAATGACCATCAGGACATCAAAGTGATCTCCTCGGTCAGGTTGGGAGGTTCCAGTTGAGGAACCTATACAGCTTGAATTTCTTCCATAAAATAACCAGGGTAAGGTAATAGTTAAGTACAAAGCTATTCGCAAAACACAAGAACTACCGTACAAATCTTACGAAACTCTACAGGCTGAATCAGTGCCTAAGTTTCTTTTATTGGCTGATATTCGATTGAAGCAAGGGAGATAGAACGATGTTTTTTCGCAATAAGATACACACCACGCCTTGTGAATCTCAACCCGTTACGATCCTGGGAGAAGGAATTGTTTCTGAAGAAATTAAACCTTATCGTCAAGGTCGAGTGAAATTTCGAGGAACTTGGTGGAATGCTCGCTGTGTGACCAATGTGACCGTCAGACCGGGAACTGTTGTTGAGATTGTCAAGAAAGAAAATATTACTTTGTTTGTTGTACCCGCACCTTTTGAGTAAATATACAGGTGAGCGCAGCATCAAATTAAGCTCTTAATTGAACGTTCTTACCGAGTTCCATCAGGCGCATCTTCTTGTTGAGAGGATGCGATTTTTTTTGTCTGGGATAATGGTCTGTTTGGGTTGGCTCGCCCGGTGCAGACCGATTAATAGGTCTATTTTCTTAGTCGTTGCTCTGTTTTGAAGAACAAATTTAAGCTTTTCTGAAAATTATGCTAAAGTACCGCTTACTTCTGTTGTAGAATGAGAAGATAGAGAGAATTTTACCGTCGAGTTTATAGCTGTCGGAGCGGAATTTCAACGATCAACTCTGTTCCTTCATTGGGAGTAGAAATACAACTTAATTGACCTTGGTGACGGTCAACGACAATTTGATAACTAATCGCCAAACCCAATCCGGTTCCTTTCCCGACGGGTTTAGTGGTGAAAAAGGGATCAAAGATTTGTTTTTGTACTTTTTCACTCATTCCCAAACCATTATCGGCGATTTTAATCTTAATCTTTTGATCGGTTGTGACTTCGGTGGTGATGGTAATTTGACTTTGATCACAACCGGTTTCTTTTCTCTTTTGTTGCAAAGCGTCTATCGCATTGGAGAGAATATTCATAAACACCTGATTGAGTTGTCCGGGATAACATTCGATGGTCGGTAAATCCCCGTAATTTTTGATCACTTCTATCGCCGGTTCATCGGGTTTTGCTTTCAAACGATTGTGTAAAATCATTAAAGTGGAATCTATTCCTTCGTGAATATTAACTGATTTGACTTCCGCTTCATCCAGACGGGAAAAATTCCGCAAGGACTCAACAATTTCTCGAATTCGATTAGCGCCCATCTCCATCGAATTTAACAATTTCGGGAAGTCTTCGAGTAAAAAGTCTAGTTCGACTTCTTCGATCAAATCTTGTACCGCTTCTGCGGGTGCGGGATAATATTGCTGATAGGTTTTAATGACTTCTAACAAATCTTCGGCGTATTCTTGAGCGTGAGTGATGTTCCCAAAAATAAAGTTAACCGGGTTATTAATTTCGTGAGCAACTCCCGCCACTAATTGACCGAGACTCGACATTTTTTCCGTTTGAATGAGTTGGGTTTGAGTCCGTTGAAGTTCTTCTAAAGTTTTAGCTAAACACTGATTGTTTTCATGTAATTCTTGAGTCCGTTGCTGTACTTTTTGTTCGAGGGTTTGATTGGTGGCTTCGAGTTGAGATTTGGCGATCGCTAAATTGTCATAAAGTCGAGCATTTTCTAAAGAAATCGCCGCTTGAGTGGTGATTAATTCTAACAGTTGCAAACGTTCGGAAGTGAAAGCACCACGAACGAGATTATTTTCTAGATACAGAATCCCAATCAATTGACCTTGCTTAGAAACGGGAGTACAAAGAATTGATTTCGGTTGCTGTTTGTTCATGTAAGGATCGCTAACCCAAAAGGGGTTATCCGTCGCTTCATCTAAGACTAAAGACTTTTGAGATCGCCAAACATAGTTAATTAAAGATTGAGGTAAATCTTGAGACAAATTCACCGGAATTAAAGGACGCTCAAATGAGTCCAGAGATTGATGAGTATCGGAGGTTGTATCCGTTGAGGAGGTGTGGGCGATCGCTTCGAGAATCAATTGATTATCTTTATCCAAAATTAAAGCACATTTTTGCGCCCCGGCATTTTCAATCGCTAATTGTACTAAAGTTGATAACAAACTATTCAGTTTGATTTTACTTGAAAGAGCATGAAACGCTTTAATAACGGTTGCTAAGTCCAGCAAACTATGAGTTCCGGTTCCAGAAGCGGAGGAGTGATTAACAGAGGTATTGGTCTTGGAAGTGGAGGAGTTGACCATATTATTATTATCCCGCTTAACTATCGGAGAAAGCAACTGTGAATAATCCCGTTCTAATTGTTTAATTTTAACCGCTGCTCCCCAACGAACATAACAATAGTAGGCTTCAATCATGTAAGTTTGAGCAAATCTTTCTCGACCTTGTTTTAAGCAAAATAGAGCCGCCTGTTCGTTGGCTAAAGCTTCTTGTTGAACCCATCCATGTTGTTTAGCTGCGGCTATGGCTCGGTCGTAATATTCTAAAGCGTCCCAATATTGCCCTTGAATTCGTGCTTGTTCTGCTAGAATTAATAAATAGGGAGCCTCAAAATTTTCCGGACAGTTTTCCGCCCAAATTTTCATTTGCTGTAGATTCGTTTGAATCCGACTTTGATGCTTTGGTTTCTGTTGCGATGAGGTTTGAGAATCCAGATGAGTTAAAATCAAAGATTCAAACAAATTAAGCTGTGCAATGGAGATAAAACCGGGAATATATTGAGTAAATTTATGAGCTTCTTCGAGGGAATCTTGAGCTTGATCGAATTTTCCCAACATGAATAAAGCTTGAGTTTTGAGAATTCGATAAAAGCCGACTCCCATAAAGGTTTTATTGTCCCTGCACAGCGAGAGATACTGATTTTCATTAAGAACCTCTTGTCCTAAAAGCTCTGTAATTCTTGCTTCTCCTAAGAATAATTTTACTCCTAAAATCAACCCCAAAACAATATTAGTGGCGAGTTGGTTGTTAATTTTCCGAGCAAATACTAAATACTCAGCCAGTTTTTGAATTAAACTTTCGAGATTGTTTTCACTGTAAAATAAAGTGACCGCTTGGTAAGCCAAAATATAACCGGAATATTGCAACTCTCCCGCTTCCAAACCCGCCTGACATCCCTCAGAAGTGACGCTAGAGATGGTGTTCATCGGTTTAACCCAATGATTAATCACAGCGACGAGAGCCGTACAATTTCGGCATTTGTAACCCCAATCTTGAAAGCGTTCGCTCAAAGCAATTGCTAACTGAACAAATTGATAACCCAGTTGATAGTTTTGGGATTTTAAAATCAGCAGGAGTCCATAGGTCGCATAACCGAAAGACGATTCTGAAATATGACCATATTTCCGGGAAATATTAACCATCTTGGTGACAATTAATGACCATAAATCCGGGTCGGTAAAATAGGCGGGGGGTTCGAGATTACTCAAAATTTTAATCGCGACTTTATATTCGGGCTGTTGGAGTTCGGGCTGGTCGATGAGTTCATAAATTTTGAGATTTTTTAAGCGATACTGAACCTCTATAAATTCTGCATCTAAAGCCGTCTTTATCTGAGATTTAGACAAATTAAATCCCAGAAGCTTTAAGGCGGTTGTTCCCACCCGAATCGCTTCTTGATATTGAGTTCTAAAGGTATGCTGAATGACTAATAAATTATAGATTTCCGCTTTTTCCACTACAGTTTTAACGTGAGATAAGGTTAAATAAATGAAGCGTTCAGCTTGCTCAAAGTTGCCATTCAAATATTCTAATTCTGCCCGTTCTTTATGGAGTTCAAAAGCCAGAGAATAATGAGATTGCCAACTGTCTTCTTCTAACAATTCTAGACCCAATCGGAGAAAATGAATCGCCGCCGCATAAGCGGTAGAAATTTTGGCTTTGCGTCCGGTAATTAGATTGAGTTTTGCCAGTTTATAACGTTCTGTTTTCTCTTGAATTAACCGTACACCTTGATTCAAATGATTGGTGATTTCAAAGATTTTTTCTTCCCGTTCAATGTCCTCAGCTTCTCTCCAGAGTAACCGTCCAATTTTTAAATGAGTTTCTTGCTTTTTCTCGGGTTCAATTAAACGATAAGCCGCCTGTTGCACGCGGTCATGGAGAAACTTATATCGAGGAATTTGTTGTTGAACCGTGAAATTTTCTGGAAGGGTTTCCGATTCATTTTCGGGAAAAAATTTGTACATTTCATCAACCGGAACAATTAATCCAGCTTTTAACGCACTCCACAGATAATTCGCCGTTTTATTGGTAGAATTTTGGGAAATAATCGCCAGAGTTTCCAGATCAAATAAGTTTCCAATGCAAGCGGCGAGTTTGAGAATATTTTGAGTTTCTAAGGGCAATCGTTGTAACTGAATTGTCATCAAATCTAACACATCAGAACTCAGGCTTAAACTCTCGACCTTAGCCCGATCCCACTGCCAATATCCGAGATCTAAATTGGGGAAAATAAACCCTTCTTGATGTAGTTCATTTAGAAATTGACGGCTAAAAAAAGGATTACCTTGCGTCTTTTGATAGACAACTTTAGTTAAAGAAGTGGCTTGGGTCAGGGAACATTTGAGAGCCTGAGCAACCCAACTCTTGAGGTGTTCAAATTCTAGGGGTTTCAAGCTCATATGATGGATATTAACTCCGGCATTGCACAGTTCATCAATGGTTAAAGTCAGCGGATGAGCCGGACTGACTTCATTGTTTCGGTAAGCCCCAATTACGAATAAATAACAAGTATCCGGATCGCTCATTAACAGTTGAATTAATTTCAGCGATGCTAAGTCAGCCCATTGTAAATCATCTAGAAAAATAACTAAGGGGTGATCGGCTGTGGTAAAGACTTGAGTAAACTTGCTAAATAGCAACTTAAAACGATTTTCTGCTGCGGTTGGTTCGAGGGTAGGGATGGGAGGTTGGGAACCAATTAATAGTTCTAACTCAGGAATTACATCGATAATGACTTGACCGCTTTCTCCCAAAGCAGAAAGAATGCTAGCTTTCCAGCGTTTAATTGAAATTTCGGTTTCGCTTAAGAGTTGTTGAATTAAAGTTTGAAAGGCTTGCACAAAAGCCGAAAAGGGAATATCTCGTTGAAATTGATCGAATTTTCCGCCAATAAAATATCCTCGTTGGCGAACTATAGGTTTATGAACTTCGTTAATGAGGGCCGATTTTCCCACTCCTGAACTGCCCCCGACTAACATCATTTCTCGACTGCCTTGAGCCGTTTGTTCAAAGATATTCAGCAAAATTTTAACTTCTTTTTCCCGCCCATAGAGTTTTTCAGGAATTAAAAACTGGGTGGACAGATCGTAAGTTCCCAACCGAAAATTAGGAATCTGATTATGGGCTTGCCACTGCTGTATACAAATATCTAAATCTTGCTTAATTCCGCTCCCACTTTGATAGCGATCTTCTGGCATTTTTGCCATTAATTTCAGAACAATATTGCTAACCATCTCGGGAATTTCAGGAATTCTATTTTTCGGAGAAACAGGTTCGCGGGCGATATGAGAGTGAATTAACTCCATCGGATCGTCACAAACAAAGGGAAGCTTTCCAGTCAGAAGTTCGTAAAACATTACCCCAAGCGAATAGAAATCGCTGCGATAATCAATTCCTCGGTTCATGCGTCCGGTTTGTTCGGGAGAAATGTAGGTCAGTGTACCTTCTATGGCTGAAATTCGATTAATTTCTGGGTTGATACGCGGAAGTTGTGAGGCGTTGGTGAAGTCGATCAGTTGAATTTTTCCGCTGACGGGCTGAATAATAACATTATGGGGTTTAATATCTTTATGAATAATCCGATTTTGATGAAGTTGTTCTAAAATTTCGGCCATTTGTCGGGCGATTTTGAGAAATTGATTCATCCCTTCTGCCGTTTCTCCTAAACCATTTTTGTTCTGTTTTTGGATCTGTTCGTGCAGGGAAATTCCTCCGAAGTCTTCCATGACCAAAGCGAGATACTGATCGACGTTTTCTAGTGCTAATATCCTCACCACTCCCGGAAGATGATGCAAATTTTTGAGCAGTGTATAAGCGTTACGATATTGAGCGATTTCGCTAAAACTCGGATAGGGATGACGGGGTAATTTGACGATCACAGACTTCCGATCCTTTTCTCGCCTGCCCCGATAAATCAAAGTACGAGAACTCGCATAAATTTGTTCGGAAAGACAATAGCCTACAATGGGTTTCATAGAGATACTTCGAGAGGTTGGTAATTGTTCTTAAGGCTTCAAAATTTCGATAACAATTAATTTATATGGATTTATTATCCGACTAAGCTGGTGGTTTTATTTTCAATTTGTAATATAAAAACTGCGGGTTAAGTCGATGTTTTAATTCCGTTTTTCAGAGGGCGATTTTAAAAGATCTGAATTTTTCCCGGTTGTTCCATATTGTGTATTTTTTAAAACCTTGTCCGTTTACAAATAAATTTTAACATTTAGATTTGGCTTTGAGTTTAATCTATTATGATAACACTGTTGAATGAGATGCTGCAATAAAGTCTACAACCCTTGTCAACCACGTGACTCACCCTTTACTCAATCTCAACTGAAGTCGAGAAGTGAATAAAAAATGAGTAACACAACTGAAGTAGGTGAAAACGGGTCATATGAGGGGTATGAAGCGACTAATGCAGCATTCGATCACTCTGGAGTATATCAAGCTGGCGATAGAGTTTGGAAAATTAAGGAAGCGTTAAGGAAATTATCTCTAACTTATCAATTCTGGGAATGGTACGACAGATAAATACTAAAAGTCAATGAAATTGAAAAAGACCTCAAAACCTACCGTCAGATTTTTGAGGAGATAGAAACTAAGTATTTCAACGTTAAAAATAAACTCACCGAAAGGAAACGGTCAAAATCTCTTCCTAATGACCGGGGTAAATTCTACTAAAAATTATCGGATTTAAACCCTTAAACTTATCAGTGCCAAAGCCGTTTTATCAAGATTTTTTCGAGATTTGACCGCCGCTCATTCTCAAAGAATTTACTGTAGCGTTCTTTGAGATCGCTCAAATGCAAATCATAATCAATTTTCCCTGCACCCATTCCCAAAGGTCTACCCATTCCCCGAGAAAAACAGTATTTTTCTTTTTCTCCTGTTTTACCAGTTTCCAGTTGTTGCGATTTATCGCTGCTGAGGCTAACTACCCACAACAATGCACCCAATTCAACATCGCTCAAATTTTAAAAGTGAATCTCAAAATAAATTAAATCCCCGGGGCAATGAGTTGAATTCAGCCGGTTTTATCCTCTTAAATTTTTGGATAATAGCCGGTTATTTTTCAACAAAAAAAACTGACGAAGGAGTGAGTTCCGATAAGTTTTTCCCGGCAACCGCTCGGTTATTGTTCGTGCCGTCACCCATGATTTTTGGGGATGGAAATTCAGAAGTTGAACCCGGACTATAAACAACTCCGCGAAACTTTAATTTGGCGTTTGAGCGAGATGGAGCCAAGTTGACCGGATATTTAATCGGGTAACTCGCGCCCCGATATTTGGCAGTAATTTTACTGTCTGCGGTTTCAACAGATGGGGACTTTTGTTCGTAAGAGTTACCCCGATATTTCAAGCTCATTGGCTTACCCTCCTGAAAATAACTTTGGAATCAATCTGCTTGATTAATTACAACAATAGAACGATAGGCTTGAGAATTCATTCACCTTTGATGCGGAATTGATAGCAGAGATTGCAAGAAAAAATCGCACAACTGTGCAACTTCAACTACCCGAAGTTATTCAAAAACCCGATCCGAATCCCATGCCGAAAGACGAGGAATATAACTCAATAATCTAACGGTTTAAAGTGCAAGAAAATATCAAACCGGGTTGCACCCCCTACTTGAAAAAACTCGGTTATGCTAGGTTCACCCCAACGGGTTAAGTATTTGTCCGAATCCCCATTTTTTCTATGTATTTAATCCTAACGTGGGTTGCAATTTCAGGCTCTTGCCTCGCAGCCCCAGCCTGTTTTTCCCTGGATGAAGTAGCCCAGTCCGCACCCCCGCCCGGTGTTACCATCCCCCCAACCGCACCCGACGCCGTTGAGCAAACAATTCCCAAACCCCCTAAACCCCCCCGTTTTCTGCCCGATGAAACCCCTTCGCCACCACCCGACCCAAAATTACAAACTCCCCCAACCCCAGAGTCACCCTCACCCATTCCCCCATCGGGTGCGCGTATCTTCATCCAGAAAATAGAAGTGCTAGGAAATACCGTCTTACAGAATGAAATCGCCCAACTCACCCAACCTTACGAGAACCGAGAAGTCACCTTTGAAGAGTTACTCGAACTTCGCTCCGCCATCACCCAAACCTACATTGAAAACGGTTACATCACCTCCGGGGCTTTTTTGCCCAATAACCAAGACCTCAGCGGCGGTATAGTCAAAATTCAGGTGGTAGAGGGCGAAATTGAACAAATTGAAATCACCGGCTTAAATCGACTGCGAGAAGGATACGTGAGATCACGCCTCCAACGGGTGACATCCGCACCCCTAAACCGACAACAATTAGAACAAGGATTACAACTGCTGCAACTCGATCCCCTCATCGAACAACTCAACGCCGAGTTAGCCGCAGGTAGCAGCCCGGGGAAGAACATTTTACGAGTCAGACTAAAAGAAGCACGCGCCTTTCACTCTGCACTTGCTGTAGAAAATGACCAATCTCCAAGCATCGGTTCGACCCAAGGCGGCGCAGAAATCAGCCACAATAACCTGTTAGGATTTGGCGATCGCCTCGGCGTCAAATACGGGCGCACCGAAGGGCTTGACCTCTACGACATTAACTATACCATCCCCGTCAACAGTCGCGACGGTACCGTTAGTTTTCGCTACAACAATGGCGATAACGAAATTATTGAAGAAGATTTCCGCGATATCGGTATCAGAAGCGAAACTCAAACCTATTCCCTCGCTTTTCGCCAACCCGTATTAAGAAGCCCAACCCGGGAATTTGCATTGGGTTTATCCCTGGACTTGCGCCGCAACCAAACCTACATCCTCGACGACATTCGCTTTTCTTTCACCGAAGGCCCAGAAGACGGGGAATCAAAAGTAACGGTGATTCGGTTTTCACAAGAATGGGTCGCGCGCGGCATCCGGCGGGTGTTGGCGGCCCGCTCCCAATTCAGTCTGGGGATAGATGCCTTTGATGCCACCGTTAACAACACGGGAACTGACGCGCGATTTTTTTCCTGGTTGGGACAGTTTCAGTGGGTGCAGCAGGTGTTGGCCCGAAATCTGTTAGTCGCACGAATTGACACTCAGCTTACCCCGGACTCTTTGCTGTCTTTGGAAGACTTTTATATCGGTGGAGTCGATACGGTTCGAGGCTACCGACAAAACCAACTGGTTGCTGATAACGGCATTTTGGGTTCTGTTGAACTTCGGGTTCCCCTAACGTCCGACCCCGAGGTGTTTCAGTTGGTGCCTTTTTTTGACATCGGTACAGTCTGGAACAATCGAGATCTTGACCCCGATCCATCTACAATTAGCGGTTTGGGAATGGGTTTGCGGTGGCAAATTTATCCCGATTTATTGTTGCGCCTAGATTATGGTATCTCGTTGGTAGAAGTTGATAACCAAGATGAGTCCCTACAAGATAAGGGACTTTATTTTTTGATACGTTACCAGCCGTTTTAAAGCTTCGTTTAAAATCCTGTTGTAACCGACCTAATTTTATTATGCAAAACCGACACCGCCGATTTAGTGTTCGCCGCCTTTTAGTTATTTTATTTGTTAGCAGCCTGATAATTTGCCTATCGTTTAATTATTATCATCCCTCGAACGCTTTGCAGCCAACAGCCTCACAAATATCACAAATAACAACGGCACAGCCTCCCGATGTTCGGCAACTCGTACAGCAAGGAATTGAACGATATCGCTCGGGAGATGTGGCGGGGGCGATCGCATTTTGGGAAACGGCTTTAAATGCCTATCAAAGCGCCGAAAACCTGGAAAATCGGGCAATTGTTCTAGAAAAATTGGCTATAGCTTATCAACAAATCGGTCAATTTGAACAAGCAATTAACCATTGGAAAGAAGCGATCGCCAACTCTCGCCAGCGAGGAGATTTTATCAAGCAGGGACGTTTACTCACGGAACTGGCTCAAACTTACGGCAAATTGGGGTTAAATCGAGAAGCGATCGCACTTTTGTGCGGCGCTATTGAAACTGATGACGATTGCCTTGAAAGCGAAGGTAGCGCTTTGGAAATTGCCCGAAAATTTGGCGATCGCCCGGGAGAAGCGGCGGCTTTGGGAAGTTTGGGAGAAGCTTATCGTATCCGGGGAAAGTATGATCAAGCGATTAAAATTTTAGAGTCTAGCTTAAAGATTTCCCTGGAAATTAATCTGCCAATTTATCAGTTTTCCGCGCTGAATAGTTTGGGTAATGTTTACTTTAGCAAAGCTCAACTCAACGAACAGCGTGCTAATTCTGCCCGGTTCAGAAATGCAGAAAATAAGGCAAACGAATTTATTAAAGAGGCAAATTTCGATTACAAAAAAGCTTTGGAATCTTTTCAAAATAGTCTCGAACTCGCCCAGACTCAAAAACATCAATCCGGTCAAATGCGGGTTCTTCTCAATTTGATTCAACTTTATTCTTATCCAAAAGATTTAAACTTGCCCGACAGCACCAAACGGGCAGAACAAGTTTGGAAAGATGCTTTTACTCTACTGGAGACGCTGCCCGATTCTCCTAATAAAGTCTATGCGGCTATCGATTTAGCAGAATTTGAACAACCTGTTTTTTCCAATGATTCTACTTTTTTTCCCGCTCAATGTTCTTCGATAAAGTCCGAAAATTCAAAAGCTGAAGAACTCTTTAAAAAAGCTGTTTATATTGCTAAAACTATTCAAGATAATCGTTCAGAATCGTTTGCTTTGGGTAAATTGGGTCATCTCTACGAATGCCGCAAAGATTACGATAAAGCCTTACAATTGACTCAAGAAGCCCGGTTAACAGCCGACCAAAATTTACGGGCAAAAGATAGCCTTTATTTGTGGGAATGGCAGGCGGGACGAATTTTAAAAGCGCAGGGGAAAGAATTAGAAGCGATGGCGGCTTACGAACGGGCGATTGCTATTTTAGAAGCTGAGGGAGGAATTCGAGATAATTTATTAATTGCCGAACGGGATTTGCAATTTAATTTTCAAGATTCTATTAGTCCTCTTTATCGAGAGTTTGCTAGGTTAAAGTTAGAGCGTGCCGAATCTTTACCGCTTGAAAGTAAAGAGTATCAAAAAGAATTGGATTCGGCGCTCGATACTATTGATTCTTTGAAATTGGCAGAACTGCAAAATTATTTTGGGAACGATTGTGTTTTTGAAGTTTTTGATAAAGAACGGATTGATAACTTAGAGAGTGAAGATACTGCCGTTTTTAGTTCTATTATTTTTGAAGATCGCACCGCTATTGTCGCGAGTCTTCCCAATTTTAAACGGGAGATAAATCCGAATATTAATAGGTTAAAGACGTTTCGGTGGATAGAGGTTGACAGCCAAACGTTTAGAAAACAAATCGAAAATTTTCGCCAAGCGCTCGAAGCGTATTTTGAACTGAGCGGGAATTTTTTAACGCTCGGTGAGGAACTGTATAATGATCTAATTGCCCCGTTTGTTTCCGAGCTAAATTCGGCCCAAATCAAAACGCTGATTTTCGTTCAAGATGGGTTGTTACGCAGTATTCCGATGGCGGCGCTCTACGATGGCGAACAATTTTTAGTGGAGAAATACGCCATTGCTACAACTCCCGGACTTCGCTTAACTTCTCCTCAACCGTTTAATTTGGGAAACCTGCGGACGCTAGCTTTGGGATTAACCGAAGCGGCTATTGTCGATGGCGAAAAATTTGCAGCTTTGGAAAATGTGGCGGCGGAACTTAATCAAATTATAGAGTTATTTCCGGGGAGTAAAAAGCTGTTAAACGAGGAATTTACCCGCGAGAGTTTTAAACAGGAACTCGAACAAACGGTTTACCCTATTATTCATATTGCCACTCACGGTCAGTTTGGTACAATTCCCGAAGATACCTTTTTAGTTACGGGTAATAATGATAAGATTACGATTACGGATTTAGAAAGTGATATCCGTTTGTTGAGCGAAAGTTTGGAGCCGTTGGAATTACTGGCGCTCACCGCCTGTCAAACGGGTGTCGGAGATGACCGGACTACCCTCGGTTTGGCGGGTATCACCGTGCAGGCGGGTGTGAGAAGCGCTTTGGCTTCCTTGTGGTACGTTGATGATATTTCTACACAGGAGTTAGTGACTCAATTTTATAATAATTTGCGATCGCCAATGAGCAAAGCAGAAGCGCTCAAAGAAGCTCAAAAAATGTTAATTGACCGGAAAATTCACCCCGCTCGATGGGCGCCTTTTATTCTGATTGGAAATTGGCTTTAAACCCCTTCAAAATTTTCATCGGGTACTGTTGGCAATTTGCTCTAAATTTTCAACCCGTTTCTCGATCATTTCTTGTTCTTGGGGGGTTAATTCTAGTGTTGTTCTTGAGGTTTCCCATTCGGCCAAATCTTTTAACAAAGCCGAACCCATTTCCCCCAGTTTTGAAGGTTCAGCCAGTTTCAGCGCTTCACCGAGGGCGTTGTACCACAACCCCGCCCGAGCATAAATCCTGGCTTTTTCAACACCGTTGGCGGCTAAGATCAGTTGACTTTGCAATTGGTGGGGTGGGGTAACAACTTTAATACTCGCTCTGTCTACGATAGCGCTCGATAGCGAACTCGGGTCACAAAAGATGACCACTTGCCAAACATATTCTTTACCCACTTCTAGCCCCGGATCGTTTTCAGAAAAAGGAGATAACTTCATAATTCCCGGCGTAGTTTGCAACGATATTGCACGGATTTCTTGATAGTTATTCTCCGAAACTAACTCGTAAATTATGAATTTCATCTCTTTAGAAGCGGAGTCGGGGGGTACAAACCAAGCAAACATCGGACGTTGAGAAATCGTTTGTCCAACATAATTGCGAGAGGCTAAAACGGTGAGGGGAATATCGCCTGCGGAACACCCTCTGGTCGTTCCTCCATCCGATTTTCTTTCAGGGGGAACGGGTTTTTGATCGCCCGGTACATAATTAGCCAAAGCCACGGGAGTTGCTATCAGCGTCAAAGCCAGAAAACAACTGTTGATTAGTGCAATATTGGGGCGTTTGTTCAGAAACCACTGGATGGAAATCATCATAAACTTGGTTGAGCAAACGTTCGATTCCATAATACAAACAAAAGCGATAAGATTTCGCTTCGTTTATAAAACAACCATACTTAAATAAGCCTCAGCAAGATACTAGCCCATCGTTTAGTTTTCGACCTAGCCAAAAGTATAGGTTACTTCTCCCCTACCCAGAGTTAATACCTCGGTTCAAAACTCCCAAACCCTAATCCGCCGATATAAAACTCTGAAAAATCTGGGTTTTCTAAATAGCTATCGTACTTTACTAATTATCTCTCCTGCTTATTTAGTTGATAACTTCAGCGAGTTCGTTGACTTATTAGGTCAAAGTTTTTGAAAGCCGTTTTCTCGCAAATAGCCGAGAAGTTCGATCATCGGTTGATAGGCGAGTTCGGTGTAAGGAACATCTAATGCGGGATGGGTTTGGGTTTGGAAAAAGTGTTGAACTTCTTGTTGAAATTGTTCTTCGGGAACTCCCGAGTTAATCACGGCTAAAAGTTCGCTAATTTCCGCCCCGCTTGCGGTATTGAGGTATTCTACATCCCCAGATAACAACGCTTTAAATAGGGGCTGTTCCTGGAGAGAAGGATCTTCGGCTATTTTTTCCCTTAATTTTGACAGGACAAACATTCCTTGAATTAAGGGTTTTTCCGCCCAAAGTGTGCCGTCGTTATCAAAGGTGGCGATTCGGTTTTCAACGGGAATAAAATCCGGACTCCCGGCTGTTGTAACCCGACTTACAAAGTCAATAATTGCTGATTTGGCTTGACCTTCATTCCAGGCCGGAAGGGGATCGTTTTGATTGGACATTTATTGAGCAAAAACAGAAGATGTAAACGGAATAAAAACGAATCCTAAAATGAGGATAAGTGAGGCAATAATTAGAGTAAAAGTTGTTTGTTTTTGAAATCGAATTAACATAACCATTAACGATTCATTTGAGCGGTAACTAATTCATCAACTTCTTGAATAGCCGCATCCGCATCCGCGATCGCAGAGGCGACAATTTCGGGAGAGAGTAAACCCGCTTCAACTAAGGCGACAATTGCAGCTTCAATCTCGCTATCATCCACCACTCCCGCGACCATTAAAGCTTTTAAAGTTTCCGAAGCAATGACAGATGTTGTCATTTCGCTTGCCATTTCTGCCTCTATTTCTTCGGCGGTATTCGCAAAAGAAAGCATATCTAAAACAGCCGCACCTTTGATCGCTTGAGTTGCTTCAATCATCATTTCTGCTTCGGCTATGGCGGCTAATTCTTCCCCGACCACCATCACCGCATCGCGGGTTAAAATACCTTGAGCAATTAAATGTCCGCCCGCCTCTCGAATGGCTTCCGAAAGTCCTCCCGCCCAGGTGTGTTCAAATAATCCCAAAGCCACTGCGGTTCCGGGTGCAATATCAGCCAATAGAGTTTTAATTTCATCGGAAGTAATGCCGTAAATGCTGCTACCAGACCCATTTAATTCCGCTTTGTCTGCGGTTGAAGTTGGATTTTCTAACCCCAATAAACGACTCAAAGCCGTACCATATTCGGATAAACCCCCATGATCGAGATCGCTATCGGTCATTATTTCTATCTGTCCGGCATCATTTTTATGAACAAACAGCAAATCAATCAACCGAATAACTCCCCGGCTGCGAACCGCATCCAGTTCTCGGAGAATTTGTCCGTGAAAGTTTTTGTCGTTTTCAAAACGAATCACAACCAATTGTAGGGGCGATATTTTCATCGCTAAGTTTCCTCAAGTTACAGTAGTTTTTGCAGTTTAATTTCAGAACAAATCCAGCCCGGACCCTGTAGAAATCCCTCCGGTTGTTTTGTTGTTGGTATGGTTGTGAGACATCATATCGATCACAACCGTAATACCCAAAATAAGCGGCGCATCAAACGCATCCGCAACCTCAACACCGTAGGTATCCCGCAATCGAAACCATTTTTTAGAAATAATGGCAATGGGTAATCGACCCCCTTGGCAGATGGTATATTCATGTTGGAGAATATTACCAACTGTTGTCAAATCCTCTCCCCCCGGAATGTCAATCCGCCAGCGATCGCGAATGGGTGAAAACCAAGCATCGTGAACAATCGCCGCTTTGGAACCATCGGGTCGTTTAAGATCCATCGTTTCGCGGATATCCACCATACGGGCGGTAATTTTATACAACTCCTGACCCTGCATATTTTCAAAGATCAAAGTATCGCGCAGACGCAAAAGTTTCCCGTCTACTTTGATAACTCGTTCGTCTCTTTCATTGGTAATAAAAAAATCATCTCCGAAGGTAAAAAGTCGCTGTTTTACTTGAAAGCGTGTTCCGATGCGCTGTTGGGCGGCTTGTTTAATTTCTTGCAGAACTGTTATTCTTTGGGCGGATGCTGTGGGTTGGGGATTTTGGTCAAATAAACGATCTCTAGACGCTTTTCTTCTCAGCATGATTTTTTTCTTTTTTTTATTTGTTTTAACTTGCCCCCGTGACCCCGCCCCCTAAATCCCTCAATTCTGGCGAACTTTGAAATTCCAGTTCCTTCCAAAGTTGGGTAGCTCGGCGGGCAACAAAGTTAGGGCAACAAAGGGGGGCTACCCCAAATTTTTAACAAGGCGAAAACCAATGTGAGTGGTTCCGGTATCAGGCGACTGGGACTCCCGTGCAGCCGGACGGTATCGACTGCAATAGTTAGGCGCACAGAGGTGAGAACCGCCCTTAATGACGTGCAACGCACCCTCGGCGGCTTTTTTGGGGTCAAAACTTTCGGCTTGGCTGGGGCCTTCTGGGTTAACGCTGTGAGCCATCTCCTCCCGTTCCACCCGATAGCAGTCAGCCGTCCATTCCCAAACGTTTCGCCACCGTAATTTCGTAGGGATCGATGCAAAAGGAACTAATACTAACATCTTCAACGGGCAGTTCTTCGAGAAATTCCGGTTGATCCGATCCCATTTTGAATTCTCCTCCTGAGATGAAAACCATATTTTCCGGACAAGTTGGGGAGGATGCAGCCAACGCACTCGGACTAAAAATAGCAACAGCAAGAATGAAAATACCGAGAACAGTTAGGAGTTTTTGAACAGAATTTTTAAAATGATCGAGACTCATTTTTCTAGGATTAACTCATTTAACCGACTCCCCAAAATTTGGGGTCCCGCCTACCCCAGAACAGCCGAAAAAACCGATGGAATTTCCCCCGTTATTTTGGCTGGCGAAACCCAACGATAACCGTTCTAAGCTTCAACGAGAAAATGCGCTTTGAGCTTTTCTTCTTGCTCTTTAGACAAGTTGGATTTGATCAATTCCATTTGCTCTCCTTTCATCGCCTCAAGAACTTTATCAACCGTCACCTGTTCGCTCATTAAAAATAGCGCGGACGTTCCTTCTGTAACTTGAGAGCGCACATCTTTAATAAAATCGTCATCGATGCCGTAATCTTTAAAATGACCGCTCAAAGCCCCCGACAGTGCGCCCACAGCCATCCCGAAAATAGGTACAAAAAAGATGGTTCTTCAGTACCTAGTATGCTAAAAATTTAGTTAAAATTCCAATTCAGTAAACATCTTGATTGAAAGTTTTTAAAATTTCTGAATCCATAAGCCGAACGTTTAATCAGTTTCAGCTTGTTATTAATTCCCTCAACTACACCACTGGTTGTTCTATGATCAAAGTAAGCAATAATTTCATCTAGCCATCGAATAATTGTCTTTTGACTGTTTGGGAAATATTTTTGAGCTTCATCTAAGCACCTCCCTAATTGCCATAATCCCACTAACCAATCATTTGTTTCCTCAAAGATTTGACGAATTTTTTCTTTGAATTCGTGCATCCTTTTCAGGAGGGGAGAAACCTCTTTCACTTCGGCTAGTTTCTGGCTTTGTTGTTCATTCAAATCTTTTTCATTCTTCAAAAGGGCATATTTACTCTTCTTCAATCCTGCTAAAACTTTTTCGGAATTTACTTTTTCCAATTCCGACTTAGCCGTTTTTAGCAAATTTTCTGCCTTCAGCCTTTCTTGTTTCCTTTGCTTATCTAACTCCTGATTGATTTGTACCATTACATGAAATCTATCCGCTACAACTTGAGCATTTGGCATGAGTTTTAAGACTAAGCTTTTGTATCCTTTCCACAGAGCTATGCTAACTTCCTCTATCTTTTCTAACACTTCTTTCCCCCATCCCATCAATACTTTTTTGATTTCATCAGTTGTTCTTCCTGCGAGTAGGGCTATTAATTTTGACTTCTCTAAATCTATGAAAACTGCACAATAATTCCCTTTTCCTTTAATCAATGCTATTTCATCAATTCCTAGCTTTTTTAAATCTGCGGGTTTTAACTCGGCTAATTCTGATGATGCGTCTTTTAACTCGGGAATCGAGTCATCCGCGATTCCCCGCCGATTCTGCGGCGGTGAACGGATGACATTCTTTCTATTTCTTCTGTTGTGACTAACCCTTTTTGGGCAACACTGTTTATGTCCTTTTCTAAAACTTCTTGTAGGATTCTATCCGCCAATCTTTTTGTATAAGTCCTTCTTTTTCCCACGAACTCTAAATCCTCACTAAACGGCTTTTTACATTTCTTACATTTGAACTGCCTTCTATTTATTTCCAAAAATACTGGCGATTCTCCCCAAGGTATATCTTTAATTATATATCTATGGTTTTGATGCAATTTATGACTTTTTTCCCCACAACGAGGGCAAATACTTTCCTGATGGATTGGCTCTATCTCTAAAATTATTCCAATCCCTTTATGCTGATAACGTGACACTACTTTTACTCCTTCTAGCTCCAGAATTTCTGTGAGCATTTTAATTTCCTTTTTTGAAGCCATTATTACTGATTTACTCTTTTTCTGATTTCAGTTAACAGCACATATCGCTTAATTGTCAACCGGAACAAGCTCTTCAGCTATCACTACTGAATACATTTTTCGTCTTTATTGATTTTATTAACTATCATTTTAGCATACTAGATACTGAAGAACCAAATTTTTTCATCAAATTGGGACTAAATTTAAGAGTTTTGGACACAGAAATGAGATTAAAAAGAGAAAAGTACCAACTCCAAAAGCTTATACGGAACTTTTCAAGTAAGCATGGCACTTCGTAGCAGCTTCTCTATCAATACCCCAATGCCCGGAGAAAACCCCGTTTAGTATTTAATCAAACGGATATTGTCTAGTTTAAACTCAAAAGGTGAAACATATGCGTTCGATTTTCAGGATGGTCAAAATTGGACACTTCGGGAAAAGGTGACGCTCTAAAAGTGACTGCAATGACTGTTAAATATAGATTACAACCTATTTGCAGTTAATGTGAGCATTAAATCTTGTTTGTGAGCAATTTGCAATAATGTGAGCCGATTTGCAGAATAATCTGAGCATAAAGCTATTTATATTTGCAGCTAATGTGAGCAGGAAATTGTCCTGTTTGCGAGCATGGGCGTTCTTGTTTGCAAGCAACTACAGATACCTGGCACTTCTATGAAGTCAGAAGTCAGAAGTCAGAAGTCAGAAGTTCGATTTGGGCTGAGTTGATTTCTGTTTTTCGGGTCATAGCAGTTAGCAACCACAAACTTCTCAGCTACGGCTTCCACCTCCAAGTCTACGACCTCCCAACTGTCCCAAGGAAGCTTCATCTGTCCCGGTGAGGGTTTTTTCCCTTTCCCCCTAATCACTTTCGGGAGGAACCTATTTCCCCAGTGATAGCGTTTTTCGGGCTTCGGTTTAGGCTTGTAGCGCTTGCAAAATCCCCGATACTTCCGGGCGCATTCATCCAAAGAACTTCCCATCAAAACTCTGTATTTTGCCCCCCTCCGCCCCCCAAATTTGGGGAGAACTCAAATCTTTAAGTCCCCCAGAAATACCCCCAGAATTGGCAGGGCTGTTTCAAAGTCGGTAAACATTTTGCTATTAACCTCTCCCCCAACCCCTCTCGACCCCCACCAACCTCCCCGATCCCCCCTTAATCCCCCCTTAAAAAGGGCAGGGCCGTTTCATTCTAACAAAATCCAAAGCCTAGACCACCTGTTATTAAGCCATCTTTGACCCTCTGTAATTGACACAAAGCCTAAAAGTCTAAAAAGATTAATTGCAATAGTTTGAAGAATCGATAAATTCGTTCGTGCTTGAAAGTGAGCTATAGAAGAATCATCTTCTTTGAAGATCACATCCTTGACCCAATGCAAGCGATTTTCAATTTGCCAATGACCTTTTATTTTTTCAGAAAAATAATCGGCTTTTTCCCAAACGCTACTGATGTAGTAAGCGACTTGATGATAGTCCTTTTTACCTCTTTTACCCCATCTTTCAACTCGGATTAAGCTTTTAATTTCATACCAACTAGATTTCAGGGAATCTATACTCTTGAAGACAGCTACTTGGCGTTGAATTTGGCGACCATGACTTTTATCTTGCTCTATCTTGATACTCAAAGGCTCTTGATTGTGGGCGACAGACTCTAGAGCTTGATACAATTTTTTTTGATTCTTTTTGACGGTGATTAAGTAGTGATTTTTTGATTCAATAATTTTTTTAACGGTTTGCTTTTGGCAGTGCAAAGCATCCAGAGTAAATACTTGATTCTTCAGGGGAAAATCTTCGATGATTTCTTGGACTTGCTTAATTTCTGAACAGCGTTTGTTCTCAAAGCAATTTAATCCCAATACAACTTGATATTCTTGACTGTACAAGGAAACAAATGAAACAAAGTTTTGATGAGAGTTGCCAAAATTGTCTACAGTGCTGCCTAAGCTTTTGCCATCAATACAGACCCAATCCCTCAAATCATCAGATTCACATAGACTACTAGACCATTGATTAAAAATGTCCTGAAGATTTGACCAGTCTACTCCCATCAGAACTCGTCTTATGGTTGATGAAGATGGAACTTTTGGGGATGAAATCTTAAATTTTTTAACAATTAGCTGTTGATTGGCTTTGGCAAAATCTCCCATCGCTCTATACCCTAAGTATCCCTGCATCGCTGCCAAAATTACTATCAATAGCACCAACCATAATGGATGCCTTCTGCCCTGGCGGCGGCGAAAGTCCTTGACTTTTTTAAGTTCTTTAATTAGACTATCCATAGATAAAATTTAAGAAAAAACTGGCGATTGCTATCATTTTACATCCGGCGCGATCGCCAGTTTTATTGTTCAATTCCCGCCTTTAAGAATCAGAGTGGAACAAGCCGTTTGAGTCAGGCGATCGCTATGTTTTTCTAAGATTTTAGGTGTTCTGAAGAAAAAAGGGGTGAAACTGCTTCCAATTTTAGCTCCTCGCGATCGCAAAATTTTAGAATGAAACAGCCCTGCCTTAAAAAGGGGGGTTGGAGGAGGCCAATCGTTCCCTCTCGACTAATTAATAGTCCCATTGGGGACACCTTTTCCCTCTCCAACTAATAAATAGTCCCTTTGGGACACAATTTTCCCCCTCTCCAACTAATAAATAGTCCCTTTGGGACACGATTTTCCCCCTCTCCAACTAATAAATAGTCCCTTTGGGACACGATTTTCCCCCTCTCCAACTAATAAATAGTCCCTTTGGGACACAATTTCCCTCTCCTCGTAGGAGAGGGTTAGGGAGAGGTAGGAGAGGGCGCTGCGGTGAGGTGGAGAGGGCGCTGCGGTGAGGTGGAGAGGGCGCTGCGGTGAGGTGGAGAGGGCGCTGCGGTGAGGTGGAGAGGGCGCTGCGGTGAGGTGGAGAGGGCGCTGCGGTGAGGTGGAGAGGGCGCTGCGGTGAGGTGGAGAGGGCGCTGCGGTGAGGTGGAGAGGGCGCTGCGGTGAGGTGGAGAGGGCGCTGCGGTGAGGTGGAGAGGGCGCTGCGGTGAGGTGGAGAGGGCGCTGCGGTGAGGTGGAGAGGGCGCTGCGGTGAGGTGGAGAGGGTTAGGGAGAGGTAGGAGAGGGCGCTGCGGTGAGGTGGAGAAGGTTAGGGAGAGGTGGAGAGGGGAGTATTTTTTTGATTATAAAATGTCTAAAACTATTAATTTCTCCTCCTTCCAAATAAAAAACTTTCTTCCTTAAGAATAGGATGAAACTGCCCAACTAAAATTAGGCAGTCTATAGTACGTGACCTCATCGCCGAGAGTCTTTGATTGTAGAAGATTTAGAACTTTTGTACGAGTGTCTTCTGTTCATTTCTTAATTTAGCCCAAGAAACCTAGCAAAATTGAGTTCCATGTATCAGGATTTCTGATTTTTCTGACATCCATGTTTGCCACCTGAATCCTCAAATTCTTATAAATAGTCTTGAATTTGCTATCAAGAGCCTCACTTTTAGAAATCTCTAGCCCCTGAGAAAGACTATTTTGAACTGCTATTAAGATAGCAGCATAATATGGAACTGTGAAGATGATACTGGCTACATCAAATATTCCATTGGGCGGAAGAAAGGACACAAATGATTCGTACACTACAATACTTAAACCGCCAATTCCCTCAGTTATAAATATCCCCATAATGTTTTTAATCTCGTTTTTTTCGGCAAAAGAACCTGTATAGATATACTTGAGCGAAGCAATTGCTCCTGCAATTGTTGCACTTACGAAAGCAATAGTTCCGGGAACAAATTGTACTCCAGTACACGTAACGCAGGCAGCAGAAATAATTGCTAGAGCTTGCTTTTTTTTATTCTTCAGTTCTCTGGCTAAAAAAACAGCTTTTCCTGTTTTAAAAATTTCTGCAATTACATCATTGTTATCAATGAAACACAGTTATAAAAGCAAAGAAGGAATGGTGACTTGGCGACAAAAAGCTAATTTACCAACATGAGTTAATGTATCCGGCTTGACACCTCGATTTGTCAATTCGGGGACTTGTTGAAGCAAAGAATTAAGAATGAGTTCTGCATTCCCTTTGCGTTCATCGTTACCGTCAAGATAAAAACATTCCGTTCCCCGCACAGAACCATCGAAAGCGTTTCCATGAATTTCTAATGCAATATCGCCGGAAGTCGCACGAGAATTAATCCAGTTAATTGTCGGACTTAAATCAAGGTCATCGGGAACCGTCACAAAGTCTTGACCATCCTTTAAACCCATTGATTTTAGTTCTTGAACAATCAAATCCCGAGTTTGCATCATTTCTTGTGCTTCTGTTGTCTTAGCAAAAGATGAAGCGCCCGGTTCGTTCAAGTAATGACCTGCTGAAATAAATATTGTTCCCATTTCAAATCTCCTTCAGTTTAATTCAATGAACCTGTATTAACTTCAATCAAAACCATGCGGTAGCCGATTCATTTTTTCTTTAATAAATCGGCGGAAAAATGTAGAGTTGCTTACAGAATTTTCTGCTCCGAACTGATAGGTTTTGAATCCTCATCGGAAACAGTAGATTCACTTTTGCTAGACTGTGCCAAACCCGCAGCACCCGCGATCGCTGTTCCAGCCAACCCCATTCCAGACGACCATTTAGCATCATTATTACTATCTGTCAGCAAGACCGTTACTCCAATAATTCCACCAATTGATGCAATAAATATAGGGGTTACAGATTCAATAAATTGAGGAGTGGGCAGCTTCATATTTGGTAATCCTTTCTTGACCGAATGTTGCCAGAAAAATTCGAGCGTTAAATCATTTAACCTTCAAATTTTGAGAGGATTTCACTACTGGATTAGGAAATCCTCTCCCCGTTTTAGTTAGTCGAAGACTTTGCTAAAATACACCATCCATCGGTGTTATTTAGGACAGTCCAACGGGCGTTCATCAAATTGTAAGAATACTTCAGCATTTTTCCATTTTCGGAAATGTAAGTACCACTAGCATGATCGATTTCTCCCCAAGGATCGTTAACCAGCCAATTGCCACCGCCAGGAGCGTTTTCGTCGTCTTCATAACCAATAACTATGATCCAATGACCACTACCCGATGGGCTAGAAGAGGGGCCTTTATGAAGAATTCCACAGGGAACGGGAATGCCTTGGTTGAGGTACTCTTTGAGAGTATTATTATTTGCGTTTTGAACAAAATTCGCAGCAACTCCAAAGTGTCGCAGAGTGTCAATTTGAACTGAGGAATCAGGAGTATCTCCCCGTCGGAAAACTTCACGAATATAATCATCATCGCTCTTGATAACTCCCGGTCGGAGAAAGTCTAACAGCATGGCACAAGCAGAAGAAAAACAAGTACGATGAGAATCACGATAGTTGTCAAGTTGAGAAAAATAAGTCACATTTAATTTTACTTGGGTAGATGGTCTGGCTGGAGTAGATGTCATGTTGAGAAACCTCAGATTATTGACGGTAAATTTCGGTTAAGCAACAAAACCAATTTGATTCAAATTGGTTATCTCGCTGTGGCTTTTAGATAAATTCAAACCCAATCGAGTTATGCACTTGTGAAAAGAATTGAGTGGGTTGATCTTGCCGTTGCTTTTAGATAAATTTAAATCCAATCGAGTTATGCACTTGTGAAAAGAATTGAGTGGGTTGATCTTGCCGTTGCTTTTAGATAAATTTAAACTCAATCAACTTATACACTTGTGAAAAGAATTGAGTGGGTTGATCTTGCCGTTGCTTTTAGATAAATTTAAACTCAATCAACTTATACACTTGTGAAAAGAATTGAGTGGGTTGATCTTGCCGTTGCTTTTAGATAAATTTAAACTCAATCAACTTATACACTTGTGAAAAGGAGAACAAATTTTTTTTGGGTAGACCGGGTTTATAGGATGAAAAAATAACTTTAAATTTAATCAATTTTTAATCTACTATTTGAGTAGATTTATCTCGTTTCTATTGTTTAGATAAATTCAAACCCAATCGACTGATACACTTGTAAAGTAGTAAACCCCTCATCCCATCAACACCATCATGCTTTTGCCCATAATCCGGCTTCCCCAGGATACGACACCGGAGCCATTCAAGGCGACTGAGGCCATAAAAAAGATCTCAGGAGAGGTCAAAAAAAATTTTTGACGGATTTAAGATAGCTGAAACCCTTTCTGTATAACCGTTACAAGCAATAAAGCCCTGTTCGCGAATCGCTGCAATACCCCATTTTAGAGCCAGTGCGGGTCGCTCATCTGTATATGTTCCAAAATCCCAAATCTATGTATGTATGTAGTTCTCCAAGCTATTTATAAAAGTCATATGGGGTGAAGTGGCTTTACTGAAAGTATTCTGTTTTGTGAGAACCGAAATAATGCGAGGAACTATGACGGCTCCATCAAAGTATTGGACAATGCAGATTATTAGTGCATCTAGAGGAGAGAACCATCAACTAAAAGATGGCTACAAATCCATAACAATCAACCAAGCACAGGAGTTTTTTAAAAGACAATTCCCAGAATTAGCTGGCAAACTGATACTATCATCGGCAGAAAACAGGCTAATTCAAGTTACCGCATGGAACAAATTTCGTTCGGCTACCGATATTTACGAACGCGCCTTAGCCGGACTTTGCCTGAGATGTTACATATCTCAGACCATTGTAATCGCCTGTAAAAAAATCCCTCACACCAGTAAAGCTGGAGTTGAAAAACTCTTTAGCTACACTGATTTGCTGGCATTCGTTTTAAACGACGATAGCAAACAACTGGTGATTTTAGACGGCGAAGGACAAACTCAACTGATTTTAAATCCCGATGGAACAACTCAACCCCTAGCAAAAGGCGGAGAGTTTTTCAGCGTTGAAATTTTGCGAACATTTGATCCCAATTTAAGCTCCGGCGAAAGCTTGAGAAATTGGACTTGGAGACTAACCCAGCAACATCAAAAACTGAAGCTATTTTTATGGGAATTTGGGGTAAGAACTCCGAGCGACTGGGGGTTATTATGCAAACGCATTCCCCAATCCTTGGAACCGCATTTTCAACCAGGAGATCGCGAAATTGTAGAGGTATTTCATGCCGTCTACCGCCGGGACAGACGTCGCTCAAATCAAAAGGGTCGTTGCTGCGAACCCACGCCGGAACAATTGCAGGAAATGCTTCATTTGTTGCAACAGCGAAAGATTCCCGTCAGTTCTCTTAAAGAACTAATTGTTCATTTCAAAAGAATTGCGGAAATCTTACGACAGGATTTGCTTTGCAGAAAAACGGGCAGCCCCAAAACAATACCGACAGAAATTTATGATAGTTCAACCAACGATTATGTCCCCAACCCAGAATTATTCTTGTACAATGACCCCGCCCCGGAGGAGGTGGAATTCAACCAATTAAAAGAAAAGTGCAACGCTTTGTTTGAACGGGTTTTGTACCAAGCCATAGCAGAAGTTCTTTCCCAACACTTGGAATATTTGAGTAAAAGTAAAGGTTACAAAAGTTTTGCTCAAAAGTTTTACGAGGGATTGCAACTCTACTACCAGGAGAATAAATCATTGGGAGAGATTGCCAAGCTGTGGGGAATTCCTTGGTGTAAGGCTCGACGTATATTTCAACTGGAAAATCTCTTAGATAAGGTCAAAGAGCGAACCGTAGAAAAACTCATTGAAGAATTGACACAGTGGCCACACAGTTCAAAGCTAGTAACGATTTCCCAAGACCCGGATTCACTGAAAAATTTTGCCGATGCCATTCGAGACTATGCCCATGAAAAAACCTTCAAAGATTCCTATGCGTAAATCAAGAGTTGTAACAAACAGCATAAAAAAAGTTTGTTCACTCAAATTATCCGCCGCCATCTTAATGATTTGCTGAAAATGCAGTATGCCTGAGAAAGTTAATTTCTATCTAGAAAATCCTGAATTTTCTTGAGCTATACTGTAGAAAAAAGTATGACTGATAAGTCAAATCTGCAATTATTCGCAAGACAGGAAACGCAAAATGTCATCACAAGTTATTTGGCTAGAACCCGAACATTTCGAGGAAGCTACAGAAATGAGCAACTCCGAGTTAGACGAAAGCCGACAATGGAAAAATTATTTGAACGCTCTGGCGCTGTCCGGCTTTGAAGATTGGCTGAGAGAAAGAGTACCGACTCTTAAATTTAATCGGGATAATTCTCGGGTCTTAAAATCCGATACTCCCAATAGAGTTGAGGTGATTAGCAATCTAACTTTCGAGGGATTTAAAATCGGCTTAATTCCCGTAGATTGTCTGGTCGATGATTTTATTAATCTACCCGAAGAAGCTCTCAATTCGCCCAAAGATGCCGCTCACTTTTATGTGTTGATAGAGGTGCGGGAAGAGGAAGAACAATTAAATCTGTACGGATTTTTGCGCTACGACCAACTCGTTCGGGACGGTCAGCCAATCAAATTGGAGGGGCAATCCAATCACTGTTATCAAATCCCCCTTTCTAAGTTTGACCAAAATATAAATAATTTGTTATTATACTCGCGTTTCTTAGAAAAAAATGCTATTTCTTTACCCCCGGTATTTGAAGCCAATGATACGGTTGGTGAAAGTCTAACTCCAACTCCAAGAAGCATCGCCAACACAATTATAAACCTAAGTCAGTGGTGGGGCGGAATTGTTGAAGAAGGTTGGCAGTCAACGGACAACATTTGGAATGCGGTTTCCCTTAACTACGCCTGGGGTTCTGTAAGGAGTAGAAACCCGTCAAATCATTATTCAGTTTCGCGAACTAAAATCTTTGATTTTGGACTGTTACTCAACGATCAATCCTTGGCTTTAGTTGTTAATCTCAAGCCGGGAGAAAACGATGAAATTGATGTGCTTGCACAGGTGATTCCGTACAATGAAAAATATCTGCCGTTTGGTTTGAAGCTGAAAGTTACCCTCAATTTTGATACCTATGAGTCAGAAAGTCAAGAAGTGACTGCAAGGAAAGCCGATCATACCATTCAGTTAGAATTTTGTGAAGTTCCGGGTAAAAAGTTTAAGGTCGAAGTTAGCTTTATGGATGCTGTCGTAACGGAGGAATTTGTGTTGGGCGTTCCCTGAGAACAGAAGAATTCAGAGTCAAGTGATAAGTTAATATGCACAAGAAAAACAAAGGGGAAGTGTTTGTAAACATTTCTCCTTTTAGCTATTTGGCATCAATCCCGTCGCACAGACGGCGATCACTCTGACTAACATCGAGATTCGTTTTCAGATAATCGCGCACCCAATTGCAACCATAAGCGATTACCTCATCAAGATCAATAACTCGATCCAAATTCCACAAAATTACTGTATTATCCTCACTTGCCGAGGCGAGTTGTTGACTGTCAGGGCTGAAGGCAACTTCCCAAACTTTACCGCTGTGTCCGTTAAGGGTAGCCAATAAAACGGGCAACTTGCCTGCCTCCATTTTCCACAGTTTAACGGTTTTGTCGTCACTTGCCGAGGCAATCATTTTGCCGTCAGAACTGAAAGCAACTCCCCAAACCCCCGCCGTATGTCCCCCAAGAGTCTTCAGCAAACCACCGTTTTTGTTCCACAGTTTGACCGTGTTATCTGCACTGGCGGAGGCAATTGTATTGCCATCGACGCTGAAAGCAACATCCCAAATCGGCTGTGAATGCTTACCAAGAGTATTTAGCAAAATACCGTTTTTGTTCCAGAGTTTAAGCGTCCCATCCCAACCCGCCGAAGCGATAGTGTTCCCGTCTGGGCTAAAAGCAACCGCCCAGTTCCCCGCCACGTGTCCCCGAAGAGTATTCAGCAAAATACCATTTTTGTTCCACAATTTGACTGTAGTATCCAAGCCCACTGATGCAATTGTATTACTGTCAGGACTGAAAACTACTCCGTAAACTGAAGATTGATGATCGAGCGTAACAGGTAAAGAGACATCCCGCTTCCAGAGTTTAACCGTTCCATCGTCGCTCGCCGAGGCGATCGCATTGCCGTTAGGGCTGATTGCAACTCCGATAACCGGAGCGCTATGACCTCTGAGGGTAGTCACCAAAGCACTATCTAATTTCCAAAGTCTAATAGTCTTATCCACACTAGCCGAAACTAGAATTTTGCTGTCAGGGTTAAAAGCGATTCCCAAAACCCTATCGCTGTGTCCCTCAAGAGTAGCTAACAACTCACCGTCCTTATTCCATAGTTTGGTTCTTCAGTATCTAGTATGCTAAAATGATAGTTAATAAAATCAATAAAGACGAAAAATGTATTCAGTAGTGATAGCTGAAGAGCTTGTTCCGGTTGACAATTAAGCGATATGTGCTGTTAACTGAAATCAGAAAAAGAGTAAATCAGTAATAATGGCTTCAAAAAAGGAAATTAAAATGCTCACAGAAATTCTGGAGCTAGAAGGAGTAAAAGTAGTGTCACGTTATCAGCATAAAGGGAATTATTGTGCAGTTTTCATAGATTTAGAGAAGTCAAAATTAATAGCCCTACTCGCAGGAAGAACAACTGATGAAATCAAAAAAGTATTGATGGGATGGGGGAAAGAAGTGTTAGAAAAGATAGAGGAAGTTAGCATAGCTCTGTGGAAAGGATACAAAAGCTTAGTCTTAAAACTCATGCCAAATGCTCAAGTTGTAGCGGATAGATTTCATGTAATGGTACAAATCAATCAGGAGTTAGATAAGCAAAGGAAACAAGAAAGGCTGAAGGCAGAAAATTTGCTAAAAACGGCTAAGTCGGAATTGGAAAAAGTAAATTCCGAAAAAGTTTTAGCAGGATTGAAGAAGAGTAAATATGCCCTTTTGAAGAATGAAAAAGATTTGAATGAACAACAAAGCCAGAAACTAGCCGAAGTGAAAGAGGTTTCTCCCCTCCTGAAAAGGATGCACGAATTCAAAGAAAAAATTCGTCAAATCTTTGAGGAAACAAATGATTGGTTAGTGGGATTATGGCAATTAGGGAGGTGCTTAGATGAAGCTCAAAAATATTTCCCAAACAGTCAAAAGACAATTATTCGATGGCTAGATGAAATTATTGCTTACTTTGATCATAGAACAACCAGTGGTGTAGTTGAGGGAATTAATAACAAGCTGAAACTGATTAAACGTTCGGCTTATGGATTCAGAAATTTTAAAAACTTTCAATCAAGATGTTTACTGAATTGGAATTTTAACTAAATTTTTAGCATACTAGGTACTGAATAACCTAATATTTTAATCCTAAAACTTAAATAATTACAGCTTTTCCTGCATTAGCTAACTGGCGTAAAAATAGCGTGAGCGGACACAAGCCGCACTCGTAATAGATCTGATGCTTGTATGGTAAAGGTTACAGCGTTTTTTTGACAACACTTTTCATCTGTGATTTGAAGAAAATTATGCTCATGTTCCGGGTAACTTCTAGCTTAATACTATATAAATTCATCAACAGTAGACTATTCCTCCTCCAGAATCGCTTCGATTTTCTCAAGCCAAGTCTGCACCCGCTGCCACTTCTTCGGGCTTTTCTCCCACAGCTTTGATTTGTTGAGGCGATGGTAAGCATCCTTAATTTGGGTTTGAGGAGCATCCTGCGGTTGGGGAGCCGATTGCAAATCCTTGATGCGTTCTTTAATCTGAGTTAACGACAAATTGTTCTCAACCACTTCGGCCAATAATTGCTGTCGGTTCGCCTCATCTTTGACTTTGGCGATCGCCTTGGCTTTGGTGTATTCAATTTTTCCTTCGCGGAGAACGTCCAGAATCTCTTGGGGGAGTTTGATCAGTGGCAGTCGGTTGGCAACGAACGATTCCCAACTCATTCCCACCGACTCAAACACCGATTGCACGGTTTGCAGTTCGCCAGTGATAACGTTATCACTAGACTGTTTATTCCTCAGTCGGTATAACAAAGCCGGGACTTCCGATGCTCGAAGTTTGAGTTCAATCCCCAACAATGCCAAAATTCCCTCCGTCTCTTCAACCGGATTGAGATCCTCTCGAATCAGGTTTTCCACTAGAGCCAGAGTCATCGCCTGTTCGTCGGTGAGATTGCGAATTACCACCGGAACCGACTCCATACCCAGATTTTTTGCGGCACGGTAGTGCCGTTCTCCGGCCACCAATTCATACTTTCCATCTCCCGCCGAACGCACCACCAAAGGCTCTAAAATGCCATGTTCTTTGATAGAAACTTCCAGTTGGCTTTGCTTCGTCGGATCGAAGTAACGCCGGGGTTGAAAATTAGATAGCACAATTGCACCGAGCGGTAAACTTGACTCCGGCTCAGAAGGCAGTTCGGCAATGAAATTAGAAACGGTGCGTCGTTTAACCAAGAAGTTTCAGCGCCTCCGTAAATAGAGCCTGATCATCAGCAGCGGCGGACTTCGCTGTGGTATTGGAAAAATCAAAGACCGTTGCCAATTGTATCGGTGCATCGGATAAACACTGCCGTTGATAAATCACAGTTTTGAGTAGAGGAAATCGAGTATCTGTAGACAAAGCTTGTTGAGCTTCCCGCAACAGTACCGTTCCCTTCATGGCCCGGCTCAAAAATAAACCCACTTTAGTTGACATACTCCCCCGTTTTAAAACGGGGGATTCTGGAGTCAAACAACAGTAGCAGGGAAACCCTGTCTTACACTGTCTAATCCAAGAGTCGATGCCCCGACTAAGAGCGATGTTTAAAGAGGCATTTTCCGGAGCGTCCGTTAATACTTGAGCAGGACGGACAACGCCATTCTCTAACATTTAATTCCAGTTTTTCTAGAACATGACCGCAGTGAAAACAAGTCTTGCTCGATGGATACCATTGGTCAATAAAGACGATTGATTTTCCTTTCTTAGTGGCAACCCATTCAAGAATTTCAATGAATTCACCAAAAGCCAAGTCACCTATCTTTCGCCCCCAAAGTCTCTGCATTCCTTTAAGGTTTAAAGTCTCGAAACAAAGAATATCAAACTGGTCTGTGAGCTTATGAGCTAACTTCCAGAACCAGTCTCGGCGACGATTTGCAACCTTTTCATGCTGCCTGACTAAATGTTTTCTCGCTTTCTCCCAGTTGTTAGAACCTTTACGCTTTTTAGATAGGTTCCGAGAAGCTTTCTTAACACCATTGATAGCTTGTTTTAAAAACTGCGGTGAGTCGATAGAAAAACCTTCAGAGCAAGTGAGAAAAGTCTTGAGTCCAAAATCGAAACCTGCGATTTTACCCGTCTCTGGTTTGATTTCGGTTTGACTGCCAGTATCAACAACGACTACTAAAAACATCTCACCTAGAGGCGTTCTCTTAACCGTTACAGTCTTAACTTTTCCTTCGATGGCTTGAGAATTCCAGAACTGATATACTTTACTACCAATCTTAATTCTGTTGCCGCCGAGGAATTTATACCCAGCTTGTTTTCAGGTGAATGACTTGTACTTTTTAACCTTTTTGAAATTAGGTGGTCTGACTCCTTTCTTGTTATACTTGAAGAACAGTTGATAAGCTTTCTCTATGCGCTGACAAATATCTTGAACAGCTTGAGAGCCTACTAATTGCCAGAACTTGTTACGCTTTCTCAGCTTGGCAATATGCTTTTGAAGTCTTGCACAGTTTAAGTGTTTTCCCCTCATTCGATAGTATCGCTTATGCAAAGCGACACAGTGATTATAGATAACCCCGGCTACGTTGATAGCACGTTTTAGGTATCTGTTTCGCTTGTGTTGGTAGAGCTTAAACTTTAGAGTCTTCATGGTTATCTATGATATCATGAACTGTAGACTACTGCAATCTGTCAACGTGAAATCAACATACAGACACTTTAATCATGCTATTGGAAGCGCGACTGTGCATCTAGTCTGGATTCCTTGTCGCAGAAAAAGACTGTTTTATCGAAACGAACCCCTGAAACTCAGATGTATAGAGATTTTTCAGTCAGTCGCTAACGATAACAAGTGGGTTATTAAAGCAATAGAAGTAGCATCAGACCATGTTCATCTTTTAGTTGAATATGATCCTCATCATTCTATTGCTCAAGTAGTTAAAGCTTTTAAAGGTAGAACGTCTCGGTTTCTTAGGAAAGAGTTTCCTGAACTGTTAAAACTTCCTAGTTTATGGACTCATTCTTATATGTTCGATACCACTGGGAAAATAAGTAGCACTCTTGATACTTGATTACATTAACCATCCTCATCATGGTTAACCTTTCACCGCCATTTAAAAATGGCTCCCTCACTTATATCCCCCGGCTGAAGCACGGGGGCTTTACGTTTCGCCACCGTAAACCTCCCCGAATCTTCTGACGATGGCGAATCACCTGGAGAATTTTGTTGCTGCTGCTTACATCCAGTCCAGAGGGTTGGCAGGGAACCAAAGCCAAATCCGAACAATCGAGAATGGTTTTTGTGACTTCGCTCAAACTGCCGGGGCCGTCAATCACAATAGTATTGTACTGAGCTTGGGCAGTTTCAACTACTTCAAATAATTCTTCAGGATCGAGAGAAGCCCGATATTCAAGGGTTGTCGATTCAATCTGACTCACCCAAGTTGAACTGGACTGTTGAGCATCCGCATCCACCAGCAGAACGGAGCCTCGTTGCCGGGATAGCCAGTAAGCCAAATGAACGGCGGTTGTACTTTTGCCGCAGCCCCCTTTTTGATTTACCACACCAATGACCGCCATTCAATTTCGCCCGTTCGACTTGTTATTCTCTATCATGGCGGACAACGGCAAGCTTTACAAGTCTATTTACTGAGCTTTTTTAAGGCGAATGCAGAAGATTAAATTTAAGCGTGATTCTTATGGAGATAAAATATCGTCACAAAGACGCTTATCTTTATTATTCAGATTAGGGTTCGTTTTGAGATAAACTTTTGCCCGGTCACAACTCCGTTTCAATAGATCATCTAAATCCTTGTTTAAAGAAAATTCTCCCTCATTATTTTTAACTGCTATCACCTTAGTATCAGAATTAAACTGTTCACCTGAAAATGAATCAGTTCTGTAGAGAGTCGCTTGTTTCTCTATCCATCCGTTAAGAAAATGAAGAGTAACTCGACCCTCATAATGTTCAAGTGCAAGGATATTACCTTTTTCATTAAAACTAATACTTTTGACTGGCTCATCATTTTTTATCTGATATGGTTTTACCTCTCCAGTTTTTACATCCCAAAGTTTGACATTATTATTAGCACTAACTGAAACAATTGTTTTGCCATCTGGACTAAAAATAGCATGGGTAACTTTATCTGTATGGCGTCCTATATTCTTACTAAAAGTTCCACCCTGTGTCCACAATTTTAATGTTTTATCATCACTGGCAGAGACAAAGCCTTTGTTTTCGGGATGAAAACTAACACTATTCACCTTATCTTGATGAGCATCAAGGTCATTATCTTTAGATATTGTTTTAGGGTGTTTTCCATTAGAATCCCAAATTTTTATAGTATTATCATCGCTCGCTGATACAATCGTTTGACCATCTGGACTCCAAACTGCACTGTTAACCCAATCTGTATGATCTTTAATCATAACTGATTGCTTACCATCAATATCATCTTTTTTTACATCAAAAGTATTCGCTTTCGTTACCCATGCAACTGTTTTTCCATCATCACTCCAACTAATGCTTTTAGGCTTTTCAAAAAAATTCAAATCAGTACGTCCTGATATTGTTTTTATATTACTGATCTGATTTCCATTCCGGCTCCAGAATTTTATCGTATAGTTATACCTATATTTTTCGTGATTTAAAATGCTACTTACTGAAGTTAGAAAATTACCATCAGGGCTAAACTTGACTTCACTCTTAATCTCTTGAGACTCTAAGTTGTTTTTGTAGTTTAATAATGGCTGAGTTTCAATTAATTTACCTTCACGACTCCAAAGTTTGAGAGTATTATCATCGCTGACAGAAGCTAAAACTTCTCCATCCGGACTAAAACTAAGAGACTCAACTGGAGCGGTATGTTCTCGTAAAGTTTTAATGCGACTACCATTATGAGTATTTGAGAGGTGAATTGTATTATCTTCACTCGCTGTTGCAATGATGTCACCCTCGGGACTAAAACTTACGTCTGTAATTCTACTTTCATGTTTAATCGTGTTTTTGTGTTCTTCCAGAGGTTGGTTTAGAGTACTGTTATCAATGGCCCATAGTTTTACAACATTATAGTTTTCATTTTGATTTCCATGTATGGAAGCAATAGTGCGACCATCTGGACTCAATTCAATATCGCTTATTCCATAATCTTCTATGGGCTTACTTTTTTCTGGAAGAAGACTATTATAAAACCAAAATTTTATTCGACTGTTTTGAGGTCTCACATAAGAATAGCTTAAAGAGGCAATAATCTGACTATTAGAGCTAAATTCAATATCAGTTATTTCCTCAAGATGGTCTGTTCCTGTTCCTATTTCTATCTCTTTGCCATCACGGTTCCATATCTTTAAAAAATTATCATCACCCCTGGTCGCAATGATTTTACTATCGGGACTAAACTTAACTTCTTTTACCTCATAAGTATGCCCAGATAATCTTGCAATCAACTCGCCATCTGTTTTCCAAAGTTTTACTTGATTATCAGAGCCAATAGAAGCAACCCGTTGATTATCTGGACTGAAGTAAACACCCGTAACCCTGCTTTTTTGCTCTAAAGTTTCGATCATTTTCCCCTTCTTGTCCCAAAGCGTGATTGAATTATCATTACTTACAACAGCAACAATTTTTCCATTAGGACTAAGAGTCACAGAATTTATTTTCTCCATTTGCTCCGTTAAAGTAATTTCTCTTTTTTCTTCAAAGTTATACAGCTTAACTTGATCGGCTCTATTTGTCTGTTTCCATATGGGAATATTAATTTTCCAAAGTTTTACTGTATCATCATTACTGGCTGAAGATAATATTCGTTTTTCTGGACTGTAATCAAAGTCATTTATACTTTCAATGTGACCTTCTCTGTTCCTATTATACAAAACCTCTAGATCATCAGATATACTAAAATCCCTATAAAAACTTGGATTTTTACCAACGATAATATTTTCTTTTGGGTGAATCAATTCAACATCTTTTAAGTAAGAATGCCCGTGTACTTTAACTAAATCACCTGCAAGGGTGTATAGTTTTACACTATTATTTTTATTGGTAACTTGAATTATATCATTCTTTAAAAACTCAAGCTCTTGGGTTCCATAGTTATCGATATCATTAATCTTGTTTCCTTCAGAATCCCAGATTATTATAATACCATTCTCATCCGCCGATGCAATAAACTGACCATCGGGACTAAAACTAACATGAGTTACTTCACCTTCATGTCCTGACAAAACTTTGAACAAAGTACCTTCTTCTAAATTCCAAAGTCTTAGTTTCTTATCTTTACAAGAAGTAGCAATTAATTTATTATCTGGACTAATACTTACACCTGTAACCTCTTGTGGATGTGAAAAATTATTGATCAAATTTGAATTATCTACCTTGAAAACTTTAGCAGTCTTATCTTTACTGGCTGTTGCTAGTAATGTCCCATCTTGACTCCAACTAACATGAGTAATATCTTCTTCATGCTCAAAGGTTTTCTTAGGTTGAGAGCCATCCACCCACCACACATTTACAGTATTGTCATTACTAGCTGTAGCAATCATTTTACCATCCGAACTAAAGCTTGAATAGGTAACATCATCTTCATGTCCTTCTAATCGGTTGTATTCTGTAACAGTTTGAATAGCTTCACTAAGCTCTGACAAAACTTTATAACGAGTACCAGGTAATGCTCCTATTGGGAACCGCTTCAGATTTTTTCCCGCTTTTATTGCAGAGATGAGCCGGTCTAGTTCTCGATTATTGCTAGATGTCGCACTAAGACCATATAGATAAGTATTAATCCCAATTAAAGAGGCTAAAACCGCAACAGAGCTAACAGCTAAAACAGTTATTCCTAATGCAATAGCTGCACGACGGGCGGTTTTAAGCTGCTGTTGAAGTGCTTTGTTTAGCTTTTCTTCTGTTAGCCTTCGCTGTTCTCGTTCTTTTTCCAATTCAGCAAATAACTGAGCGGATTCTGACTGTTCTTTGCGAATAAAGTGAACTAAGTAGTCGTGAACTAACTGATAGCAATCTTCGGGATTTTGAGGAATCTTTAAAACTAACCCCGAATTGACTAGCAACGTTAAAATCAAATCTAATCTATCCGGTTCTATCTCAATAAACTCCTTAAGTTCAGAACGAGTTTTTAAAGGGCGAGTATTGTTTTCATCGGTTAATAAATATAAAGTCAATTTGGCAAAACGTTCATTTTCTAAACCACAATCTTTGACAACATCTTCTAGAAAACGCCCCACGATAGCATTTTTGGGTCCTTTTTCTTTATACTGATCTATAGTGGTAATGTTCTCGGCTTGTAGCTGTGCGCCTACGACTTGCAGTTCAATTGGGCGTATACATCCCAACTCTCCCGCTAAATCTCCAATCAATTCATCGATTAATTCGGGAGTAAGTTGAAAAGGAGTTGGAGCGGTTAAACTTTGAATAACAGCTTTTGCTCCTTCTGGGGTGAAGTTTCCAATATAGTGAAGGTGTCTTTGACTGAGAATATCGTTATTAACAATATCCAAACTAACTAACCGATTATTACATTCCAAAAGATAGTAGAGATAGTCTTCGCGCAGGGAAAGAATAACCTGAACAAAGGGGATATTTAGACAATCTCGCAAAAATTCATAGAATTGCTTGCGCTCATGCTCATCTTTATGAATGAAGAAAAATTCTTCAAATTGGTCAAAAACTAGAACGGTTAACCATTCTCTCTCATAAATTACTTTTAAGCAAGATAGCAAGTCTTCGGGAGAATTTACGTGTTCAGGAATAGATAGAGTATTCCCTCTACTTTTACAAGCTTGGGTCAAGCTTTTAGTCAATTCAACCAACCAATTGCGATAATATTGTTGCAAAACGGGTAAAACATCACGAGTTTCAATAGACTTATGCTTCAAAACCGGAATTAATCCCGCTTGTAACAGAGAGCTTTTTCCAACTCCAGATGGCCCGTAAAGAATTGTTAATTTATGTTCGGGGCGTTCGATTCTTCCCCTTAAAATTTCAATATCCGGCCATCGTCCTGATGCTGCAATTTCTTGTGTTATTGTTTCATAATTCGTTGGTTCGCCAAAGGCAAAACAAGGATTATAAATATCTTCTTTAGGCTGTAATCTCCCCGCACCAATAAAGGCTATAAAATTATACTGTTGTTTAAGTTCTTGACCCTTTTGCCTAAACTTAAAAGCTTCTAAATATTCACCCTGTTTAAAATATTGATCGCGTAATAGTTGAAGAATCTTAATAACAAGATCGGGATCGGAATCTGTATGCGTCTGCTCCAGCGCTGCCTCTAAACTAACCGTTCCCTCTTGACTTTTCCCCTGTGCGATATAGGCTTTAGCTAATGAAAATAAGTACCACCCCTGCTGATATTTATCGGCTAACTCTAGGTCGGCTTGTTCTTGGGATAAAATTGACCCCAACTCGGCTGTATGTTTAACTTCTTGTACTAAACTTATAGCATTTTCTGCACATTTTTGAGCTTTTTTTGCTGTTGATTTATGCAGGTAAACTTCAGCTAAAAAGCCATAAGTTCTTGCCAGCCTGAGACGCCCCGAATAAGTTTGATGTAAGGTTAATGCGTATTGGGCGCTCGCTTCGAGATCGTTCCACTGTTCTAGTCGGTGTAAAACATCCGCTAAAGCATTAATAAATCGTGCAACTAAATCGGGACGTTCATTTTCTCTCAATAGGTCAGTACACTGTTGAAAATAGCTCCTAGCTTGAGCCATCGCTGACTGATATTCTGCCCGATATTTATCGGCATAGCTTCGCCACCAAACACCGAGACTGTGAAGAACGCAAGCTTTCCTTTCAACATATTGATTTGTGGTTAAAAGAGCTAAACTTCGTTCATAATGAAGTCGGGATTGTTCAATAGAATTAGTTGTTGTATCTCGCCCCAATACAAACTCAACACCCGCTTCTAAAATCGGTTCTAAATTTACTCCCCGTTGTTTAAGTTCTTGTCGAGCCGACTGCAATTCGGTTAAAGGTGAAAAACCTTTATTCACATTGAAAACCATATCGCTGCTGACAAATCGACCCGCCCCCCACCTCCAACACTTTATCAAAGACTTCATCAGTGGTTTTCTGAAGAAATTGAATTAAATCATCGGTGGCCACATAAAATTCAACAGTTCCAGCCCAACTGTAAAAATCCGGTGCCAATCTAATAAATTCATGCAATACCCGGTCATTCGCCCAAATTACCAAAGGAAAAGGAAAATGTAGGCGGAATTCTTCTCGGGCAACATTGGCATTTGTTAAAGCTTTGGGTAGATTAACAAGTGACTCCAGACCAAAGACGATCAACCCTTGAGGAGAACGTTCTCCAAGTTGACTTTTAATGGTTGTATAAAGAGCTTCAACAGATTTTTCTAAATCGATTTGTTGAATTTCAACCGAATAGAGGTCTTGAAGATGACGGGTTAGGCTTTTTTGCAAGGAAATCGAATTGCAATGTGCCAAAATTAGAGAAAATTGTGCATTATTTTCAATTGCCCAAGCAAGCTCTTGTAATGCACTCTGGTTGTCTTCTAAGTTCTTGGGTTCCTCTGGAGTTATCATGTCTATAGTTTCCCAGATTCTAGCAAAATTGGATTGACTTCAAACCAGGACCCGTCGCGATCGCGATATTCGTATACAAACATACTGCGAATTAAAACTTGATATTCTTCATCTCCGCTCACTTGTTTATATTGGCGCTGTTGTAATTGACGTAAAAGTTCCCATTCCCTGTGATCAATACCTAATTTCTTTTGATTGCGAGTCTCTCGAATCACTGTTTCTAATCCCTGACGCGATAAAGGAAGTTGTCGCTCTTTCCTAATCCAAGTATTGAGTAGCTTTAGTAATTCTCGGACATGACCGCCACTCATGCGACACAAATCATCAAAAGTTTCCGGCGAGTCAAAAAGCTCGTGAATGCGGGTCATTTGAGTCTGATAATCTAAACCCGGAAAAGCTCTGGCTAACACCATTTCTCGTAACTTGGCCATACCCATTGGACATTCACTGCCGTCTCGCAATTTGACGGGAACCATCGGCAGAACTTTGGGATCGGTTCCAAATCGATTGGTAAGCTGGCTGAGATCGTTGGAAAACATCAAGCTCAACGGCATGGTATAGATTATATGGCACTTGAGTTGGCGTAACTGTTCACCCCGATCTACAAACAGATATTCTGCTTGAGGTCGTCCCCAAGCTTTGGTTCGATTTTCAACCCGATCCAAGTTATCAACAATAACAACCAAGCCTTTTTTACCCTGTTGCTTTAATTTGAGAATTCCGGGTTCGATCAGTTCGGTATTAATTGCTTCTAAAATATTAGTGGTTCGCGGCTCTAAAAAATCTCTAAGCTTATTGCGTAGCTCCGGGCTATTTTTGGCTTTTGCCGTAATTTTTCCTATTCCCAATGCGCTCAGAGAAATACCTTCTGTATCACTGGCATTAATTTTTCCAACTCCCGGAATTCCAGCTTCCGCAGAAAACTTTCCATCTGTACTTGCAGAGATTTGACCCAGACCGGGAATAGTAGCTTCCGCAGACAATTCAAGTTCGGTTTGCAGCAATCTAGCCGCACCTTGTACAATTTCCTGAAATCGTTTTGCTGGTGGAAGTTTAATGTTGTCTAAACTTTCTAAACTCTCGCTGACCCGACGGGCGATCGCCAACATAATATCACCAATATCTACATCTCCCATTTCCAAGTCTTGGGATGATTCAAAATAAACGACGTGAAAGCCTTCCTGTTTTAACTCGGCTTCTAGACGTCGCAATTCCGTAGATTTGCCACAACCAATATGTCCGGTAAACAGTTCACAGGTGGGTTTATCTGGAGAGAAAAAGGTGATATTTTCTTTGAGTTCCTCAATGATTTGATCTCCTCTAACTTCAGAAAAATCAATATAATACTGCCGATCCTCTAAATTATCCAAAATTAGGGTTCGACTGGGGTTGGTTGCTTGATAAAGTTTTCGTAAGTCTAATTCCACAACTAAATCTATAATTCTATCGTAAATTTTTAGAGTTAATTCAGATGAATAACATGATGAATTATTCAATTAAATATTGATACACCCCTACTTAACCATACTCGCACAAGTCTAAGCTGATTTGCAAGAACCTTTTTCCAGAATAATCAACTAATTATGTTACTTGTTAAGTCCCTGCCCGATCAATGTTAAAAGCTTTGATTAAGAGGGAGGAACATCTTGGGGGTTAGGGCTAGGGACGTCAGGAAATACGGCTATTTTGTCAGGGGTTTCAGATACCGGAGACAGCAAAGACAGAGAGGCGATCGCGCCCTTGACCTGTTCGGGTTGAATCTCCAAATACTCCTGCAACTGTTCGAGGTTGCGGTGGCTGGATATCTCCTGAATGGTTCTCAGGGGGATTCCGGCGTTGGACATCTGGGTGAGGGCGGTTCGTCTCATTGAGTGGGTGGAGGCGCCGTCAATGTCAACCCGCTCAAACGCCTTTCTCAGCACCCGTGAAGCGGAATCGGGGTTGATGTGGCGGTCTTGTTCTTCCCTGAAGACTCCCCCCGGAAACAACCAAACTTTACCCGCTTCGGGTTTGTACTTCTCCAGGTATCCCCTGAGTTCGTCGAGTACCGGGATGGTGCGGGTTGCCAGCTTGCGCTTTGTGTGGGATTTTCTGAAGGTCAGTTCAGGCCTGACGCGACCTTTGCGATCGTAAACGTCGGCTGTGTGGAGAGTGCAGGCTTCGTTAATTCGGGCGGCGGTAAACAGGCAAACGGCAAATAGCGTCCGATCTCTGAGGTTGTACAACCCCTGATTAAATAGAATCTGAATTTCATCCGGGGATAGGATTTTTGCCTTCCCGTGTCGGTTAACTTTCACGCCCGTATCCACAGCTAATGGAATTACTCTATTTGCTCGGGCTGTAGTTTACAAGTGGACGAAAAAATCATTAAAAATTTTTCCTCTCTTCACACAATATTCAACCTCTACACTTTCCAGATATTTGTCATCAAGGTAGCTTCCTTAGCATTAAGCTAATTAACTAAAATTATTATTAGGGTTTGAAGCTAATCATCAAAAAAAAACCAGAGTGATATGATCAACCCTGGTAATCTGATCTTGTTGTCTAATCGCTAAACTTGTGATTTAATCTCGTCAATGTGTTTAGTGATTCGCTGCTCTTGACAATTATTGAAAGCGGTATTTCGGCCCGATTCTTCCTTGATATCATGGCAACTTTGGTTCAACCGTTTCGCAGCTTCCATCAGTTTTAGGCGCTTTTAAATTGGTAAATTCTCAAGATTTTTCATGGAATTAACTCCTCAAAGATCTGGATTGATTGAATTATACTCGCTAGCTTTTCAGGATTTTGAGTCGAGGACTGCTCTAACTCTGGAATGGCTTCCTGAATTAAGTCTAACAGTCCATCCCTGATTATTTCAGCCTCAAATCCCGAATAACTGATCAACCTGTCGTACAGCCGCACCGCTCGGCGCACCCGCCCCTTGAAGGCGACGGCGATATTCTTGTTCTGACATACTCGGAAAGGAAACTCAAAGAAATCTTACCCCGTTCCGGTTCAAATCAGTTAGGCTGCACGAACGATTGGGTGGCTTCGCTATTTCTACGCCAAAAGGCTGCTGTATAAGGCTTTCAGCAAGTAAAAAACTGAAGCATTGCAGTTATAAAGATATTGAAGCTTCGGAGCGTGTTCGCAGCAAATTTCGGATGGTACACCCTAGCGTGGAAATAGCCAAAACCCCGTACAAAATAAAAGTTTCAGTAATTTTAGCTCATTTGTATTCAACTTTTTAGTCTATACCAGCCGTGTCAAAACTCTGACTATCATGGTTAGTTGGTTGGGAATCATTAGAGGAAGTTTCCTCGCAATTAAAGTTTAATGATTCTATCGTCATATACAGCATTGAATCAGCAGAATTATATTTATAACTTGAAATAGCTTTTATAATTTTAAGAGGAATTTCTAAAATCCCAAGTATACCTATCAATGCAAATGAAGCTATAATAATAATGATAGCCAATTCTAAAAAAACGATGGTCAAGTCTTCCATAATGTGATTCCTCTCAAGTTCAAACAAAGTTGACTAGAGTTGCACGGATATTTTTTTCTCTTTAGTTGGGCTAATGCGCTGATTAAGCTGTCACGAAGTGCCAAAAAACTAAAAGCAGTTGCTCATAGTGACGTTGGAACAATTACCCCAAGTTGAAACAAAACTAAGGCGATTCCCATTGTTGCTAAGAGTCCAGGGATTGCAGCTAGTATGAAGTAAAAGTTAGTTTTTATCGCCAGTCCGATGGCACTCAACCAATCTAGACCCGGAAAAAATAGCGGTGCGATGAAAATTGGAATAAAGTAGAATCCCATCAGCGCAGCGCAAATTATCCCTCTCCAAAACCATACAGATGATTTGAAAACCTAGAGGTAAGTTTTCCAGACAATTAACCCTGTAATGAGCAAGGGTAAGACACTAAGAATTAGTTTAACCATGATTAGTTACTCGAATGAGAGAAGTGGATTTTGTTCCGGGTTCAACAATAAGCGATTAAAACTTAGATAACTATGGGAGAATTACGGAAATTTGATAACTAAAAAAGCATCAAAATTTTGTTGGTTCTCCGTAGAATTACTGAACCTATTGCCCAACCCCCAATAGGCTATGGTTTTGAATTAAGTATTGAATAAATAATCACTTGTTGTTGAAGAAATTATTTTTCGTCGAAGGTATTCAATTCTTCAACTCTGTTATCCCAACGGTCATCTCAGTAATTTCACGGAGAACGATGAAATTTTAATTTTAAAAATATCCGTAATTTCCACGTAGCTATTTAAGGTTGTTTGGGTTTATATTGAACACAAGGATGAAAAACAAACCATCCGGGTTGCCACCAACGGTTGGTTTAAACCTTAAATAGTATAAGTAGTTTTATACCTTACTCATGCTCTCTGTGATTCGCTCTAATCTCCTTAAGTTGCAGTGATTATTCAAACCCTAGCCTCATCGGTTTAGGGTTTTTTTATGAGTCAAGGATAGAATGATTTCGATATTGCAAGCTAATTAATAGCGATCTAGTTTTGCTTCTGTTTTTTTTACGTTTAACAAACTCTTGAGATATATTTTTTATCGAGTTCATATTTATTAAGTTTAAAACACAAATGCTATGCTTATAAATCAGCCAAATTAAGAGGAAAATCTAGTTTTAAAAAACTCTAATTTTATTAAAATTTATTTTTACGTTTGGTCATTTATTTTTAAAAATTTAGAAAATACAGTTAATTAATTTCAATTGCGACTTCCTGATAGCTTATAAGCGCATTGGGCTAAAATAATGGTTGGGTAAAAGATTATTCAATTTTCGACAATAAGGTTTGAGCAAACTGCCTATATTGAATGATTTATGATTGATTAAAAAAAATAAAATATTTTTGGTCATCCGAGGAAACGGTAAGCCAGTTTTGTCTATTAAAAATACTAAGAGCAATCAAAAGCATAACAGCAACAAAAAATCTATATAAATTCGGAAAAATAACAAGGTTCACAAGCCAAAGAAGTATCGCCGAAAAACGATTGGAAAACTCAGAAAAACTCTGCCCGTTTATATTAATCGTTACGCCATTAATTTTAGAAAACGGTAAAACCGTTTCGCTCGATTCCTGATGTTTATCCATTTGGACTTTAATATAAAGATAATTATCCCGCAACTGCATTGACGCTTTGCCTTTTTCTGACGAGGGTAAATTGCAGATGTTTACTCCAGCTTGTCCACAGATTTCTGTTATGCTTGTAAAGGGATTATTCATTGGATTTGATGCCTTTTTAAATTTGTACTTAATATTAATTAAACATTTTATTACATTAAAAATAATACTTTTTTTGTATTATTTTTTAGCTCAATTGCCGGAAATATGGGTGGCGTTTACAACGCCTAACTCCAACTTTTGTTAGGTCACAATGAGATTTATCTAATCTAAATATAATTAGATTTAGGGAAAATATTTAATTCGCTCATCCGAGTAAACTTCCTTCAGGTTGGGGTAAAATGCTGCATTCGCTGTCACCAAGTACAAGATAGGTTAAAACCTCTGTTATGTAAGGTTTTACAAAACTGAAACGTAATAGTTGGTAGTGGTGAAAATATTGCAGTTTCTAGCCTGTTTCTACAAAACCTGGGACTCAAGCGCATCTTTAGCAATAAACAATTTAAGTTTACACACAGCAGTTGAGTGCCAGGTATCAAATTGCAGAAAAGCCGATGAAATTATGAAAAATTAATGCCAAATTAGGGATTGACAAAAACCTGAGTTGCTTATATGTTACAAGCTATAATCTTCGGTATAAAATCAGAAAAATAAAAACGCGGATTATCCCCCATGTAAACTCGCTTGCAGCCAGATTTAGGCTGCTCGCCTCTAATGCAATGGCGAAACGCAAAGGGGAGATGTCCCCGAGGGGCTGAAATATCAAAAGTTAATTCATTGTAACTGTATATTATCTCTTTGTTTTCTCGCCATCCCACCTGGTCGTAGAAATCATTAAAGACTCCCCCATCTTCAAACACATTCATAAAATAATCTTCACCTAGTTTACCGCCACATTTTTCAACATAAATTTCCCTCTGCACGCTGAACCCAAAACGCCCGCCGCTGTATTTTACCCAAAGTTGATCAATCATTTGCAGATTTGAACAGGGAAATTCTTTAAATTTATAAATATTTAGCCAACCTTCTTTCTCCCGCTTGGCTGCTTTTAGCATGACTTTAGCGGTTTCCTCATCTGCTTCTTTCCACTTTCCCAACTTGAGTAATTCCTCCAACTGTGAATAATCAACTTTCAGTACATCCGTATCGTTTATCATTAATTTTCCCTCTCGCAAATAAATCAAAGTTGCTCTGAATTTATATCTGAACCCGCCGCCGATTTTATGAAAACCGATTATTCCGTCCCAGATTATTGGGGTTTGAGTAGCAACTGTACAGAAAACCCCGCGCTTGGCTGAAACGCTTACTGTGAGGATGTTTTACAGTAAGCGTATTTGTGAAGTTTTGTATCTAAATTGCTGTACCAGTAAAACTGTAGTTTATTTGGTACAGAAAAAAAGAACGAGATTTCAGGGGTTTGAGCCTCCTAATTTTCAGAGAGTTTAATTGGTACAGTACAAGCGCGTGACTTTTTGCACAATTGCTACTCAAACCCCACTACACCTAAAGTGTTGATACTCAAACTCCGAACCCTTGTTAGAAATCTGTTAGCGGTTGTTGATTCAAAAGATCTCGATATTGCTGCCATTGGGGTAAGTATTCATCCATATAGGTTTTAAAACGTTCATTGTGATGGCGTTCCAATAAATGTACTAACTCATGGACTAACACATATTCCAAGCACTCTATCGGTTTTTTCGCCAGTTCTAAATTTAGCCAAATTCGACGCTGATTTATGTTGCAGCTTCCCCATTTTGTTTTCATTTTCTTAATTCCCCAATCTTCCACAGTTACCCCAATTATCGGCTGCCATTTATTTAATAATTTCGGTATAATATCTTTAAGTTGAGAGCGATACCATTGCGCTAAAACTAAAGCGCAATTCTGGGGAGAAGTTCCCGGATTAACGAATAGTTGCACCGTGTTGTTATTAACCATTTCAAGCTCGTGACGCCCCCGGCGTTCAACCACCTGTAAACGATAGCGTTGACCGAAGATGTAATGACTTTCTCCTGATACCATTTCCCGCTTTGACTGACGGGGTTGGGCGGCAAATTTAGCTTGTTGTTTTTTAATCCAAGATAGGCGGGAAATAATCGCTAGTCTGATATTATCTTCCGTGAGATAAAACGGTGCAGCAACTCGCACTCGACCTTCTGGGGGATACACGCCAATATGCAGATTTTTAATCGATTTCCGAATGACTTGCACCGGAATTTATCGAACGGTAATCTGATAGTCGGCGGGGAATTTACTGATATTCATGCTGCTGTTTAATTAACTCTAATAGCTGGTCAACATCTAAATTTGTATTCTCTACATTAGCATCTGTCAAGAGAGAATTTACTGCATTTTTAACTTCTCTTTCTTTGAACCGACTGCCAATCCAGTTATCTTTTTTCGTGTTTCTCACGACCTCATCAATTTTGAGGGCTAGGGCTTCATTTTTGCCAAGATTATCATAGAGAGAACGGAGGGCCGTAGTTGTTAGAGAAGGGGGATAATTGCTGAGTGCTGACCCGGCGGGTTGGGTAACTTGTTGCGCCAATTGTTTTACTTTTTCTAAATAGGCTTGATAATTAATGGCTTTCTGCTGGCGTTGTTCGATTAAAGCATCGAGTAACTCGGAGAGATCCTCATAATATTTCGGGTTAACTGGACTCTCATCTATGATGATTTTGCGGATGTTATTCTCGATAGTTTCCGCCATTGCTTGCTCATCTTTTTTCAACCTTTCTGGGAGACTGTCCAAAGCGTTTAAGCCGTTATTGACAATTAACTGCACCAGTCCCAATTCTTCAAAGTCCGCCACCACTTCGCTAGGTTCAGCACGGATATAGGTATCCATCAGGTAGCGCATGGCGGGTTCATAGACTTTAGTATCGATATAGTCACCACTGGCTATTTTGACCTCCTCGCGTATCTGAGTGTAGAGTTTAACTTCGGCTTTGATGGTTTCGGCTTCCTGGGGGGTGTAACCTGCTGCTTGCATTTCGTTAGCGAGGTTACTGTAGGCGCGAACGAGGGCGTTAACGGCTTGGTAGAGGGCAACCCGTTTGGGTTCGTTTGCGGCGAGGGCGGTTTTATCCGTAGTATCGGCGGCGCAGAAATAATGGAGATAGTCGGAAGTCTCGCGGGGACGGGGGACGGGTTCACAGAGGGCGCGGACGGTTTCTAGGGTGGTTTCCAGGCGTTCTTTGCCTTTTTCGAGGCGATCGCTCAATAACCCCGCCACGTCCGCCGCATCGTAGCCCTCAAACGCGCCGCCGGTGTAGTCACCAATCGCCCCCTCCAATTGCTGAAATAGGTCTTTGTAGTCCACGATATAGCCATATTCCTTGTCTTCTCCATCGAGGCGGTTCACCCGACAAATAGCCTGAAATAAGCCGTGATCCCGCATGGTTTTGTCAATGTAGAGATAGGTGGCGGGGGGCGCATCAAATCCGGTTAACAGCTTATCGACCACAATTAACAGGCGCATTTGTCCCGGTTCGTTAATAAAGCGCCGTTTAACCTCCTGTTCAAATTCCTCCACCCGATACATCGCCACATCTTCCGGCTGGTTAAAGTGGTTAGCCAACATTCGCCGATAAATCTCGTACTGGTGGAGTTTTTCGGTCAATCCCTCCCCGGTTTCCTCCCCTTTGATATCGGCTGGAGAGGGTTTATAACTGGTGATAATCGCACATTTTCCCTTAAAGTCGGTTTGGCTGAGGAGTTCGTAAGTTTTGCAGGCTTGATAAATGCTGCTACAAACCAGCATGGCGTTCCCCCGTCCGTCCATTAACCGGGGTTTGGTTTCCATATCCAGGAGAATATCGTTGACAATTTCTTCCAGGCGGGACTTGCTGGAGAGGAGTTTTTGCATCGTTCCTCATTTCTTTTTGAGTTGGGTTTTGGCAAACTCCGATAAGCCACGAGTTTTCGCCTCAAACCATCGGTCTATTTTCTGAGGACTGGTGAGGGTTTGGTCAATGTCGCGGGCTTCATAACGTAAATCGAGGACAATGCCATCGGTTACGGCTTCATCAAATTTGTAGGTGTGAATGTACTCGCCAAAGACTTCGATGCTGCGCCGTTTATCTTGTTTCAGTAGGGGGGTTCCGGTGAAGCCGATAAATAAAGCGTTGGGGAGAATTTGCTTCATAGCGGTGTGGAGTTTACCGGACTGGGTGCGGTGGCATTCATCGACAAAGACAAATAAGTTTCCTTTGGGGGAAAAGTTGCTGGGGAGTTGTTGGAGGCTGTCGATAAATTCGTTAGTGGTATCCTGGGAATGGTTGCCAAATTTCTGAATCAGGGAGCAAATTAACCAGGGGTCGTTTTGGTTGAGCGTGTTAATCAAGTTGTCGCTGCTTTTGGTTTTGAGAGAGACTTCTTCGGCGATATAATATTGATTATTTTCGGGATTTTCCCAGTCAATTAACCAGACAGTTTGAGTTTGTTCTCCGGCGCCGGGTTTGATTTTTACGCCGTAACGCAGGAGGCGATAAACGGCTTTGTTGGCATCGTAGAGGTTTTGGGTTTCTCCCAGGGCTGCGGCTTTATCGAGTTCTCTGAGGGTTTTGTTAATTAGGGTGTCGTTTACGCCTTGCCGAGTGAGCCATTGGGTTAAATATTGGGCTTCTATATTGCGGTTATTTTCCCGGTGTTTCCAGTCTCCTAAATAGCTATAACCGAGGTGGTTTTGAAAGAGTTCTATAATTCTTTTTTGGGTAGCACCTTCGGGTTGTCCCACTTCTGTCATAATTGATAATTGATGATTGATAATTAAATAAATCCCTAGTCTATCATAAGCCTATTTCTGATTCCTCATTCCAGATTTTTTATTCCCTTTTTTTTATGACTCAAACGATTAGTAAACCTATCTCCTTTGATGAATTTGTTGCCTGGTATCCAGAAAATGCAAGCTGCAAGTATGAACTACACAACGGAAGGATTGTCGAGATGCCTTTAGGAACGGGAACCCACTCTAATATTACAGGATTTATCGCCTTAAAACTAGGGGTTCAAATTGACCGTTATGAGTTACCTTACTCGATTCCGGGGGATTGTCTATTGAAACCGTTGGATGATGAGTCGGGTTATCAACCAGATGTCATTGTGCTAAATAAAGGGGAGTTAAGCAAGGAACCCCGTTGGCAAAAAGAGTCTGTTATTATGCAGGGGAGTTCGGTGCGGTTGGTGGTGGAAGTCGTTAGCACGAACTGGCAGAATGATTATCTGAAGAAGGCGGGAGATTATGAGTTAATGGGGATACCAGAATATTGGATTGTGGATTATTTGGGTTTGGGGGGACGGCGTTTTATTGGCGATCCTAAATCTCCGACGCTTTCGGTTTATCAAATGGTTGATGGGGAGTATGAGGTGATGCAATTTCGAGGAGATGACCAAGTTGAGTCTTTGGCTTTTCCTGAGTTACAATTGACGGCTAAACAAATTTTTGATAATTAACAATTAACAATTAACAATTGTCAATTAGTCGAGTTTTTCCGGTTAACAATTCCTGCATCATTCCCTGTTTGATGGCTTGAGTTTTGGCGCGGCGTTTTTCTAATGCAGCGATTTCTTCGTCCATGTCGGAGAGTACAGAGGCGATCGCTTTTTGTTCGGAGAGGGGTGGGAGGATTACTCGGATGGAATAAAAATCATTATGATTCAAATCTGGTATGGTACTTGTTCCAGCTTTTTCCATAATTTCTTTTTGTATAAAATTAGATTTTAGGCAAAAAACAAAATAATTTTTGACAATTTTACTCTGGTCAAATTTAATTTTAAAAAAATTGTTATGAAATACTCCACTTACTCCAGTAATGACCATTCCTGTATTACCTTTCCTAGTCATTAATATGTCTTCTTCATTGCAAACTACCGAGGAAGAATAATTTTCTATGTATTCTAAATTATCATTTGAATTAAGAGACTGAATCGTTATATATCTTTTTGCTTTACTATTTGAAAACTTTAACCTTTTATCAATAGCTATTTGAAGACCTTGATTAACCTTGCAAACAAGTTTTAACGGAATTACTTCCCAATCTTCAGGAATTAAACCGATCGCACTTTTTTTATAACCCATTCCCTTACCAAACCCCGGTAAGCGAGTCTTACCCGTGAGGAGTTGCTGCATAGTAGGCGTAAATAGAAGGTCGGTGTCACCAAGTGCAGTCGGTGGCTGAAATGGCTACTATATATAACTTCTAGCCATCAAACCACCTCTTTCTCTTCTATCCAATATTCAGGTAAATTAATAAGTTTTATAAATATATACCTATTCAAGCATTTGACAAATCATCTCAAATCTGCACTTTTGATGAATTTCTGAGAGTACAACTACCTCTTCTCCTATGCTGACTCAAGAAATAACTGTGGAGAAGATGATGAATGATCAAGCTACAGTGGAAAGAAGAAGAATTAATTGAAAATTGGACACTTGCCCCCCAAGAACTAGAACTGGTGAGGAATAAAGTGGGAGGAAATCAGATTGGTTTTGCACTCTTATTAAAGCATTTCCAACTTTTTGCTCGTTTTCCTGAACAAAAATCATCCATTCCAAAAGTCGTTATTTCTTACATCGCTGACCAATTAAATCTTCCTGAAAGTGCGTATTCCGATTATGATTGGCAAGGACGTTCAGCCAAAGTTTATCGAGTTGAAATTCGTCGTTTGTTTGATTTTCGAGTCGCCACAGTTCAAGATTCAATACAGATGAGTGACTGGCTTTTTCAAGAAATATTGCCAAATGAACAACGGTTTGACCTCCTTCAAGAACGGGTCTATCAAAGATTTAGAGAGTTGCAAATTGAACCTCCAACACCTGGAAGAATGGAACGTTTAATTCGGAGTGCTATTACTCAACATGAAACTCACTTTTGTAATCAAACATTCTCGCAACTCTCTCAACAAGCTCTCTCTCAAATTGATATTCTTTTAAGTACAGAAAAATCAGAAAATTCAGATTCTGAACTCAGAAAAACCGCAGCACTCGGAGTGGCAGTCTAGGGAACGAGTGACTTCAGATTTAGCATTTTTTAAAACTGACCCAGGGCCAGTTGGTTTAGAAAGTTTATTAACAGAAATTCAAAAACTTAAAAGGATTCGTACTGTAGGTTTACCAACAGATTTATTCAAAAATACCTCACCGAAACTGGTCAAAACATACCGTCAAAGAGCTGCAACTGAAACCCCTTACCTTTTACGACAACATCCACCAGCAATTCGCTACACACTAATGGCAGCATTTTGTTGGCAACGCAGTCAAGAAATCACAGATAATTTGATTGAACTACTCACTCAAATTATTCGACGGATTGGTACGAGAGCCGAAAAACGAATTGAAAAACAATTTCTCGAAGACTTTAAGCAAGTCACAGGCAAAACTAACCTACTGTTTCGGATTGCTGAAGTGGCAGTAGAGCAACCCGACGGAGTTATTGAAAAAGTCATCTATCCCATCGTTTCTCAACAAACCTTGAAAGAAGTGAAAGAGTATAAATCTACAGGTATTGCTTATCGGCAACGGGTTCACACCATCATCCGTTCTTCTTTTGCTAATCACTATCGTCGGATGATTCCCCAGCTTTTAGAAGTATTAGAGTTTCGCTCCAATAATGACATTCATCGTCCGGTCATGCAAGCAATAGAACTCCTAAAAAAATACGCTCAAAGTTCAGCTCGATATTATGATTCAGGTGAAGACATCCCCATTGATGGAGTTCTTAAAACAGGTTGGAAAGAAATTCTATTAGAAAAAGACTCCGATGGCTCAGAACGGATTAACCGCATCAACTATGAAATCAGTGTTTTACAAGCATTAAGAGAACGATTATCCTGTAAAGAAATCTGGGTAGTCGGAGCTAATCGTTATCGCAATCCTGATGAAGATTTACCCACAGATTTTGAACAGCATCGTCAAGTTTACTATCAAGCTTTAACTCTACCAGAAGAAGTAGAAACTTTCATTGATGACCTTAAACAAAAAATGACAGAAGGATTAGAGAAGTTAGATGAAGGGATGCCGAATAATCGTCATGTCCATGTTATTGGTCAAAATCAAGGGTTAATTCGAGTTAGTCCCTTTCCACCCATCGGCGAACCGCTCAATCTCAAACAGCTTAAGGCAGAAATCAATCGAATTTGGCATCAAACCAATCTATTAGATATTCTCAAAGAGACTGATTTAAGGGTTGACTTGACTCGCCACTTTAAGAGTATGGGAAATCGAGAGATTATTGATAGAGAAACTCTACAAAAGCGATTACTGCTGTGTATCTATGGTATGGGAACCAATACGGGATTAAAACGGATTAATACCGGAATCAACGGTGAAAACTATCAAGATTTACTGTATGTCCGTCGTCGCTACATTCATAAAGAGCAAATCCGTAGTGCTATTGCTGAAGTTGTCAATGCCATTTTTGAGATTCGTTTACCGCAGATTTGGGGAGAAGGAACCACAACCTGTGCCAGTGACAGTAAACATTTTGCCGCTTGGGAACAGAATTTAATGACTCAGTATCACCTGCGGTATGGGGGTCGAGGAGTGATGATTTATTGGCACGTTGAAAAGAAATCAACCTGTATTTATTCTCAACTCAAAACCTGTTCTTTATCAGAAGTGGCTGCCATGATTGAAGGTGTTTTACGGCATTGTACAAATATGGAAGTTGAGAAAAACTATGTTGATAGTCATGGTCAAAGCGAGGTAGCGTTTGCCTTTACTCATCTGTTAGGATTTCAGTTAATGCCACGCCTAAAGCGAATTAAGGTACAAAAGTTATATCGTCCAGATGTCGGTCAAAGTGATGCTTATCCTAACTTACAACCTATTCTTACTCGTCCGATTAATTGGGATTTGATTCGTAAACAATATGACCAAATGGTGAAGTATGCTACAGCTTTACGGTTAGGAACGGCAGAAACTGAAGCCATTCTCAAACGGTTTAGGAAAACATCTCAAAATTCTTTTAAGCATCCAACTTATCAGGCTTTGGTAGAATTAGGACGGGTGGTTAAAACTATTTTTTTATGTGAATATCTAGATTCAGAAGCGGTACGCCGAGAAGTTAATGAGGGATTGAATGTGGTGGAACGATGGAATGGGGTAAATGATTTGATTTTTTATGGCAAAGGGGGTGAGTTTGCCTCAAATCGTTTGGAGAGTCAAGAATTATCGGTATTGTCTTTGCATCTGTTGCAAATCTGTTTGGTTTATGTGAATACCCTAATGATTCAAAGTGTGTTGGCACAGAAAAATTGGCAGAAAAAACTGACCTCGGAGGATTTTCGAGCGATTACACCTTTGATTTTCAGTCATGTTAATCCTTATGGTACATTCAAATTGGATTTGAAGGAAAGGATTGCTCGCTTAACTCAACCTGCCATAGCTTAATCCGTCCAAAATTCCTCGCGCTCGAGACGGACTAAGCTGAGTATAGCGTACTGTATGTTGAATATTGCAATGCCCTAGATAATCTTGGATTGCCCTTGTATCTTGCCCTGAATTGGCTAGATAATAACCACAGGCATGACGTAGTTGATGAGGATGAACTGCATTCATAAATTCCTGCTAATTTCCCAGCTCTAGCTACAATATGACGAATGGAACGAGTTGACAAGGGAGCCTTGTGTTCAGAAACAAATACATATTGAGTATCAGGATAATCTCGTTGCAATTGCCTTAAAGCTCTTAATTCAGGGGAACGAAGGGGATGCACACTATCATGTCCATGTTTGACTCTTGTAATTTCAATATAACCTCCTTTGAGGTCAACATTTGACCACTTTAAAGCGACTAATTCTGCACTTCTCAAGCCATGACGGAACATTAATAAAATCATGGCAGCATCTCTAACTCTATGTCTTCCCACATGACGAGCCGCTTTGATTAAGGCTTCAACTTCATCTGGTCGCAAATATTCCCGTTCTCCCGTAGAAACCTTCTTCATGGGTGGGGGAAAAAAAACTTTGCCGAAAATGAACGTGGAGCTGTTTTGTTTTGCATGGGTCTATCCCTCATGCTATTGTTCCTAGTTCCATGATACATTGCCGACTTTGTATTTTTCTCGGCAAAGTTAGGATTTGTATTACTTATGAATGTGGGCCAAAAAACGAGGGGAATTTACAAAACTTTACCAGGCTGCACCTGATGACACCGACCTTCTATTTACGCCTACAACATTGGATTGAACTTTGGTTTCCGCACTCCCGATGGGCAGTCATTTCCTGCATCAATTACTTTCCATCACCGGGATGCCGTTGAACCCGATAAGCTTTACCTTCGGCGCCGCTATGCCCCCTGGCTATCAGAAAACGAACTCGAACCGGGAACTCCCAAATGGGGGCAGTCGGGCGTTCCGCCTTCGGTTTGGGTGGTACAGCAGCCCGAACAAAATGTGGAGAAAACCTATTTAACAGAAGGGCCTTGGGATGCGGTGAGGTTGGGGGATGCGGTGCGTCAGTCTGGGGAAAGCATTGCCGTTGCTTGCACTTCGACCGGAGCCAGGGGAATTCCCCCTCCTGAGCAACTGAAAGCTATTCCCGGTGAAGAAGTTGTGATTTTTTACGTTTGCGAAGCATGGTGAGCGCAGCGAGGCAATCGCTTTGATGAACACAATGAAGGACAAATTGGCGCGATTAAAATAGCTAAAGCTTTACGGGATGTGGGAAAACAAGCAACGGTGGCGTTGGTTCCCCGAGTCGGAGAAGTTAAGAAGGGGTGGGATATTAGTGATGCTTTTGATGCGGGGTTTACCCTGGAAGATATTCAGCAAGCCGAAGCTGACGTTAAACAACAGCAACGATGGGCGGAAATGGTTGCTTGTGTGGTTTGCGATTGCTTGAACCAGGCTCGAACCCATCACCTTGAGGGTTCTCAGCATACGGCTCATTGGAGTAAACGCGATTGCGCGGAGCGCACTGGCGGAGCCAATCGCAGATTAACTTTATTGGAAAATGACACCGAGCATAAGGTTTTGGATGTTGTTTGGGATAACGGTTGGGTAAATGTTGATAGTCGATTGGAGCAAGCCAAGGTGAATTATTTTGTCGAGGAGGTTCAGCCTAAGCTTCGATGTAACAATACCTCACCTGCCATAAAGCGAGAAACTCTTTTAAAATAAATAATAATCGGTCAATTATATTAAGTTTTTGCATAAATTGTCAACCCGGCAATCAATCGTTCAAAATCTTTGCTAATTTGTTGATTTTAAGAGCAATATATATGGCACTAGATATTTCCAAATAATATTTTATGGAGATGCCTACCTCCAGATACTCTTGAATCAATAGGTGCCATTTCGTAAAAAAATGTAAAGCTTTTCGTAAAATATCCTGAGTGGGCTGATATGTTTCTAATAGGTGAGTCGAAAATCATCTTTTTAGTCCGGGCAAAGATTGCCAAGTAGACTCCGTGAATTTACTGAGACTTTCAATCCAAATAAGACTAACCTATTTTTCAAAATACAGGAGATTTACGGTTATATCTCCAATACATTCTGATGTAAACTGAGAGCAATTGGATAATTTTTAAATGCAGCTATCTAATGTTGTTGAGCCATTTGGCGAAGTTAACGTTTTCCAGCAAAGTAGCGGGGACTTAAAGATTGTCGCTACCATTTTAACTATTCCTGACTTGGAGGGAGTACGAATGGGTTTAGCCCTTGATGGCTCCGCTTCCATGAAAAAAATGTATGGAGTCAGTGGGGTTGTTGGAGGTGTTTTTGGTGCCGCAGCTAGCATTCCCAACGTGGTAGAACCCGTGACTCGTACCATGATTAATTACTTAGCAAATTTTTCTTCTGACAGAGTTGTTATCCTTTAATCCGCCCCATCTTTCCGTAGGAGGTACAACCTCTCTCGGTGCCGCTCTAAAGCTATTAACTAAATCTTTCGATCAAGAAGTTCGTAAAACCAGCGAAACTCAAAAAGGAGATTGGAAACCATTAGTCTTTTTAATGACAGATGGAATGCCCACCGATAGTTGGGAAAAAGCTGCCGATGAACTCAAGCAGAAAAAAGCTGCAAATATTATTGCTTGTGCGGCAGGTTCCGGCGCAGATGAACAGCTTCTCAAACGAATTACAGAAATTGTTCTTAAACTCGATAATCTTCAACCAGATACGCTCAAACAATTCTTTAAATGGGTTTCACAATCAATTAAACAAACTTCTCAAAGTGTAGCTCAAGTGATGGCAGACGATCAACCGATTAACCTGCCACCCCCACCTCAAGGGATTCAAATTGTTCCCTAAAAATGCTTTTCATAGTACCCTGCGGGGTGCTATGAATTCCCCTTCGCTCTAACAGATTAAAATCCTAAAATCCGGATAAACTAATGGCAGTAAAGATATGCAAAACCAACATGATTATGAAAAGATAATTCCTGAGATTGTTCAAAATCTCAGAAGGGAAGGCTTTTTTCAAACCTTGTCGTCGAAATGTAAACAGATAATCGAAGATCATCAACAGCAAAATCAGCTTATTGATGAAGTTGTAAAACATCTTCAAGAAAAGTTATCGAAAATTCAACTCAAAATCCCAAATGGCTCCAATATTGAGGAAGAAATTGAAAAGTTTTGTCAAAGTTTTTTGGATTCATTATTAAAATCTTTTTCTCACTATCAATCCGAAGAACTCGGTCAAATTCAAAACTTAATAGAACAACAAATAACAGCTAAAATCAGAGAAATTTTAAGGGAAAACCTCTCACGAAATTATTCAGAAACCCCAGAGGATTTATCCCGAGATTCACCCCCACAACAGAGTTTAACTAATCCTGAATCTCAACAGCAAAACCATTCAACTATTTCTAGAGAAATTTCGCCTTGGAAACCCGAAGAAACCCCATCCAACACTTCACAACAACAACCCGAACAATTAAACAAACAAGCATCTGAAAATTTCCCAATGGAGACAACAGTTGATGCACCTTGGGAATATCATCCAATACCTCAAAACGAACCCGCTCCCCATTCAGAATTTGATTTTAAAGGACAGGAAACCCCAGAAAAACTAAAACTCGTTGGTGCTAGAGTGCGAGGGAAAATGCACAAGCATAACGGAACCAATTGTGATGATTGGTTTGAGTTTAAAATCAGTACAAACTGGACAATTATTGCTGTTTCTGATGGTGCGGGTTCTAAAAAACTATCCCGCTTGGGTGCAAAAGTTTCTTGTCAAGCTGCGGTTCAATATTTATCAGAAATTCTAAAAAATTGTACAATTAGACAACGAGAAAAAACCGAAAACTTATCGAATGATTTGCAACGACAACCAGATTGGTCTTTTGTTGGTCAAGACTTTAATGAAGTTCAAACAGCCCTTCACATCGCCGTACAAAAAGCCTATGAAGCCGTGAAAGCCAAAGCCGATGATTGCAACAAATTAACCGATTATTACATCGCTTTAAACCATAAAATACCTGAGATTAAGGACTTTTCAGCCACTTTACTTTTAGCTGTTCATACCTTAATAAAAGTGGCGGGAGAATCTTATAGTTTGGTGTTGAGTTGTCAAGTCGGAGATGGTGCGATCGCCGCCATATCTCAAGAAGGAAATTTGAAGCTTTCTTACAGTTCTCCGAGTATTCCTTTCGCTTCATCTAAAATTCGCCGGGGTGAACAGCCAAACTCCGATCTGTTTAAGTCGGAAATTAATCCATCTCAAGAAATTAGCGGTTCGTCTAATGAGTTACAAAAGCCAAAAATTTCTGACAAAATTTCCGATCTGTTTGGCAAGGTTCAGGAGCATATTGAAACCCCGTTAAATTCTATAAAACTCCCTTCAATTCCACAACCGAAAAAACAGATTCAATCTGTATTCGACATTTTTACTCCCAAGCCATCAGAACAACAAGATTTAAAACAATCCCAATCTTCTCCCATTTCAGAACCCGAAGAAAATCGTCCCACCTCCAGTCCAATTAATCCAATTTTTCTGCAAAATTCATTGGATAATAATTCTTATAATTCCAATTCCAATTTTACGTTTATGAAGTTAATTTTAAATTCAAATCATTTATTTTGGGTTGGGATTTTTCTAATTAATGAAGTTCTCCGGACTGAAAAATCGTAAAAATATGGCAATTAAGAATGATTTATGAGGTAGCTTGTGGGTCAAACCGAGTTACCGAAGAAAATTCCATTCTCAGATGAAGTCCGGTTAATCAGTTATCGCCGGAGCGCGAAGAGTTTTTCTTAGCATTCATACCGACGTTGCGTTCACTTCGATGCTGCGGAGCAGTATAGCCATTTTTATTTGTACGTTGATTATACTCCTCAACTTTAGATCACAACTGATTTGCGATCGCTATAGCATTGCTGGATGTTGAGTGGTAGAAAAATATTAAAACATACAATTTTTGGGAAGAGTGAAAGCTTAAAACCTTGCTCCAGCTAGATTATAATCTTCCCTGATTACCCTAAGTACGAGAGGGAGGGATATTTCTTCAATCTCCTCAGCAATAAATTATGCTTCGGGGTTGAGAAAATCCGGGAGTCGGGGTCAAGGGTTCAATACACCCCGCGTAGTTTTCATAAAGTGTTCTAACATCGTGACCTGTTAATATAGTCGGTATAGTAACTGTAATATGGGCTATCTTTGAAGGTTTGAATAATTTTTTGAATCTCCGACAGGGTAAAGGGTTTGGGCTTTTGCTTGGGCGGGAGCTTAAAACGCTTTACTACATCAGTCCAGGGATTGACTTCTATCAAGTCTTGCTTGATTCCATAGTCAAAAGCCGCTTTCAGCAAGGATAGATGCTCTTTTGCTGTGGGGGCTGACATCTTTTCTTGCAACCAGTGACTGAAGGCAATTGTCAATTTTTCGCCGATCTCGCTGGCTTTTCGTTCTCCGAGAAAGTCGCTAACATATCTTAAACAAGTTCGGTATTTTTCCAGGGTACGGGAGTCTAGGAATCCCGACTTGTACTCCATAAATTGCTCAAATAAAACGCCGACGGCAATTGATGAGCGATTGTCCCCGGTTTTGTAGCGTTTGAGGGTGGGGTCAAAATTTTCCGAGAGAATATCCAACTCAATAGTTGTAGCCTTTCTTTGAGCCAGGGAGCGATTGATGGGAGTGTCCGGCAAGCCAACGGGTAAGAAGTACCGCTTGCCCTGATATCGCCAGTAGAGTCTCAAAAATCCTTTATCAGCACCGATACTGACGGAACCTTTCTTAGAACGACTCAAAGCCTATGCCTCCGTTCAACTTATCTCACCAACTTCTCACCAATAATAGCTATATAATGAGACATCCCGGAGCCATCAGTGAGAGACGGTGGAAGTCGTTTGCTGGTGTACTGTCACAGCAAAAACATTCTGAAACTCCCTCTGTGTAAGGATTTGAAATGAATCGGGATGACAGGATTTGAACCTGCGACCCCCTCGTCCCGAACGAGGTGCGCTACCAAGCTGCGCTACATCCCGTAGATAAAATTATTGTATCACATCAATCTAGAATTTCCCCAGACAAATTTGGGAAAATTTCAGCTAGCATGGTTAAATGCAGTATTAAATTGAAAGGAAGCAGTAAAGCGTGGTTGTTAAGCCAGATTGGTTGCGAGTCAAGGCGCCTCAATGGGAACGAGTCGGTCAAGTTAAGGATGTTCTCCGGGATTTGGGCTTGAATACCGTTTGTGAAGAAGCATCTTGTCCGAATATTGGAGAGTGTTTTCATGCGGGTACTGCAACTTTTTTGATTATGGGACCTGCTTGTACTCGCGCTTGTCCCTACTGTGATATCGATTTTGAGAAAAAACCAAAAGCACTAGACCCCAGCGAACCGGAACGGCTCGCCGAAGCCGTGCGACGGATGAATTTGAACCATGTTGTCATTACCTCCGTCAACCGAGATGACTTACCCGATGGCGGCGCTTCTCAATTTGTTCGCTGTATCGAAGCGGTTCGTCGTCTATCGGCGAAAACAACCGTAGAAGTGCTAATTCCTGATTTGTGCGCGAACTGGGAAGCTCTCGATACCCTCCTACAAGCTCAACCGGAAGTTCTCAACCACAATACCGAAACGGTTCGGCGTTTGTATCGACGAGTTCGCCCTCAAGGGGATTACGACCGCAGTTTAGAACTGTTAAAGCGATCGCGTCAACTCAGACCCCAAGTTTATACCAAGTCGGGGATTATGGTCGGCTTGGGCGAAACGGATGCCGAAGTTCGACAAGTGATGCAAGATTTACGAAGCGTAGACTGTGATATCATAACATTAGGACAATATTTGCAACCAACTCCCAAGCATTTACCTGTTGCTGAGTTTATCTCACCCGAACAATTTGACGCTTGGAAAACCTACGGTGAGTCTTTGGGCTTTTTACAGGTCGTTGCTTCTCCATTAACTCGCAGTTCCTACCACGCCGAACAAGTCAGAACCTTGATGGAAAACAATCCACGTTAAGGACTCTCACGCCGAACAAGCAAGCACAACCTGCGATCGCACGGTTCCAATACACAGACAAAAAAACCGCACCTGCGATCGCAATTCCTCATCATTAGTGATTTTGCTCACTCAATCCGTCATAATAGGGAATAGGGTAAAACAGATCTCAATCTCATCTTTGAGTACCCGAACAATTCACAGGCCGATCAGGGGATGACAGAAACGATACGAAAATCAAGGTGCATCTTCTGTTGAGAATAGCCCAGTGAGACCAAAAAATCTTCGATCTATCATTAACCTTCCCCATAAAAGTTCCCTGATTTTCCGGTTGTGATCTGAAACCAGACTAAAGAGTGATCGCGAACCCTAACTTATGGTGATGAAGATTAGTTGAGCGTCTGATGACTATCACTTCTTTGTGATGGGTGTCTCCCTATACTAGCTAATGACCATAAAGGAGTGACTCGTCTACTCGGTCTGCCATCCCCCACTCTCGGATCAACTTCTTTTAAGGAAGTCTCAAGTCCGAGAAGCCCCTGGGTTCACTGGATGCGCTCACTGACCCTAATGATCGATCGTCCGATCAGAGTGGGAATTCTCAGAGTAGACCTCGCAAAAGTTCCAACCACCAGAGCAATAGAACAATGACTATGCCAGCCACCAACGTAGATACAGAATTAGACCGTGACTTCGAGGATATGCCTGAACCTTCCGATATCGATCTCTCGATGGAAGAGACAGACAGCCCTCAACCGACAAAAAACACAAACCGCCGAACAACTGACCTCGTTCGCGTGTATCTGCAAGAAATCGGTCGGGTTCGTCTACTCGGACGGGATGAAGAAGTCGCCGAAGCTCAAAAAGTTCAACGCTATCAACGTTTAATCCAACTTCGCGATAAAGCAGCCAAGAAAGAAAAAGGTATTCTCGAAACCTTTGTAATGCTCATCGCTACTCAAGACCGCCTTGTAGCTCAGTTAGGTCATCGTCCGTCTCTCGAACGCTGGGCAAATGTCTCAGGCGTCCAAGTTTCGGATCTCAAACCTATTATAGCCGAAGGAAAGCGTCGTTGGGCAGAATTGGCTAAACTGACCGTCGAAGAACTTGACCAAGTTCAAACCGAAGGTATACAAGCCAAAGATCACATGATCAAAGCGAACCTGCGTCTGGTCGTATCCGTCGCCAAAAAATATCAAAATCGCGGTTTAGAATTACTGGACTTAATTCAAGAAGGAACCTTGGGACTCGAACGTGCGGTTGAAAAATTTGACCCAACACGCGGATATCGCTTCAGTACCTACTCTTACTGGTGGATTCGTCAGGGAATTACCCGCGCGATCGCCACTCAAAGCCGCACCATTCGCCTTCCGGTTCACATTACCGAAAAATTAAACAAAATTAAAAAAGCACAGCGTAAAATCTCTCAAGAAAAAGGTCGAATCGCTACCATTGACGATATCGCCGCCGAGTTAGAAATGACTCCCGCACAGGTACGGGAAGTTTTGTTAAAAGTTCCCCGTTCCGTTTCCCTCGAAACAAAAGTCGGTAGCGACAAAGATACAGAACTCGGCGAACTTTTAGAAACAGAAGAAGTTTCTCCCGAAGATAAACTCATGCGAGAATCACTTCATCGCGATTTACAACAACTCTTAGCTGACCTTAGCGATCGCGAACGGGATGTGATTCTGATGCGCTACGGTTTGGGAAATGGTCACACCTATTCCTTAGCCGAAATTGGTCGGGAATTAGAACTGTCTCGCGAACGGGTTCGTCAAATTGAAGCCAAAGCTTTACAAAAACTCCGTCAACCCAAGCGTCGCAACCGAGTTCGCGACTACCTCGAATCTCTCACCTAGACCCATAAGGCTCAAGTCTAACGCTTAGACCCCACAAACCCGGTTTCTCAAAGAAGCCGGGTTTTTAATCGAATCGGTCTAAGATAGAATCTAATATCAAATCCCGTTGTATAATCAACGAATAACAGACACCTTCGCAGTACCACCGACAGTGAACAGGTTTCGGTTCAACCACGCTACTCCGAACACCGAATAGCCAGAGCATTGACTATTGAGCGGCCGATCATTTATAGTTGAGTTATACAGTTTTTAAAACTATTGCGATTCTAAAATAGTCCCCGAAGAGTCCAATGATCGTAGGTACTACAGAAGCAGCCCGTATTTTAGAAATCTCTACTGCTCGACTGCGAGTTCTCCTGAGCGAAGGCCGAGTCAAAGATGCCTATAAGACCGGGAAAATGTGGCTAATTCCCCTGGTTAACGGCAAACCCATTATTAAGCGAGGCACAAGAGGCCCGGCTCCCCGTTGGCGTAATCCAAGATTGCCCGCGAAAACCATTGTTCACGTTAACTCTCATAGAATTCGACAAAATCAAAAACAACAGCAACAACTTCCCGTGATTACGGTTAAAAAGGGTAATACTAACGTTTATGGACATCAGGTCGAAATACTGGGAGGATGTCGTGTCGTCTATAGTCCTGATAAGCCGCTCAGTTGTGGTGCGAGGGTTTGGATTGAAACCCTAAACAAAGTCAAGATTATCTGTTAGTCAAAATCTCCCGATCACCCCACACTTTTATGATGGGTATTCAACCGGACTTGATATAAGCTGTTGTACATTTAAACTGCATTGAGCGATCGGCGGTGTCGGGTGTCGGGTGTCGGGTGTTGGGTGTTGGGTGTCGTGTAATTTAGATGTGTAACAGCTTAAGATAGAATAAGATAACAACATCGCTTCTGGGATTTGTTCGATCGACTTGCATCTAAAATCTTACTATCGAGTTGCCGATGAGCTACTGTCTCAATCCGCATTGTACCCATCCCCAAAACTCAGACGACAGTAAATTTTGCTTAACCTGTGGTGCAAAACTGCTGCTGAGAGAACGATATCGCGCCATCAAACCCATCGGTTTCGGGGGTTTTGGGAAAACCTTTTTAGCAATAGATGAAGATAAACCCTCTCGACCCCCTTGTGTCATTAAACAATTTTTTCCCCAAACTCAGGGAAGCCAAAATACTGCTAAAGCTGTAGAACTTTTTCATCAAGAAGCGGTTCGACTCGATCAACTCGGTAAACATCCTCAAATTCCCGATTTATTGGCACATTTTGAACAGGATAAAAACTTATATTTAGTTCAAGAATATATCGAAGGAGAAAATCTCGAACAAGAACTTTCCCGGAATGACACCTTTAATGAAGCCAAAATTCGTCAATTGTTAGATGATTTATTACCCGTTTTGCAGTTTATCCATACTCATCAAGTCATTCATCGGGATATCAAACCGGCTAATATTATTCGACGCAGCGCTTCACCCACTCATACCAGCAGCATCGGCACTTTTCCCGGACAATTAGTATTAGTAGATTTTGGCGCCGCCAAAGTGGTTACAACGACCCAACTTCCCCTGATGGGAACGGTGATCGGGAGTCCAGAATATATTGCCCCAGAACAAACTCGCGGTCAAGCGGTTTATGCCAGCGATATCTACAGTTTGGGAGTTACTTGCATTCACCTGTTAACTCAAGTTTCTCCCTTTGATTTATTTGATATTAACGAAGATCGTTGGATTTGGCGAGATTATCTCAAAGGACAACCCTTTAGCGCTCAGTTGGGTCGAGTCCTTGATAAAATGTTGATGACTATCCCCAGCCAACGCTATCAAACTCCCGTACAAGTTCTCAACGATCTTCATCCCGACGGTATCCCCGCTAACGTCATGGGAAATATTCAGCTTCATTCAACTTCTTCTACCGTCTCTCCCAACGTTACCCCCACACGTAAGCCAACTCCATCCCCATCTGTTGCGTCTACACCCAAAACCACTTCCGTACAAACTTCGGCGCCTTTATCCCGTCAGACTCCGGTTAAACCTCAACGTGTCACTCCCAAGCAGGCGCCGAGTTGGTCCTGTTTGTACACGTTAAAAGGACATCGCAGCGCCGTAACCTCTCTGGCTTTTAGTTCCACTGAAGATATTCTCGCGAGTGGGAGTCAGGATCAAACCATCGAAATTTGGCAGTTAGAACGGGGCAAACGCTGGTATACTTTAACAGGTCATACCAATTGGGTGACTTCGATTGCTATCAGTCCCAACGGTGAGATTTTAGCCAGTGGTAGCCGCGATCGCACGATAGAAATTTGGGATCTCAAAAAAGGAAAGCGTTGGTATACTCTCACCGGTCATCAAGATGGGGTTGAGGTGGTGGCGTTTAGTCCCAAGGGGGAAGTTTTAGCCAGTGGGAGTCGCGATCATACTATTGAGATATGGGATATGAAAAAGGGTAAGCGCTGGTACACTTTATCGGGCCATAGCGATCGCATTTACGGTTTGGCATTTAGTCCCGATGGTCGGATGTTAGCCAGTGGAAGCAAGGATAACACGGTGCGGTTGTGGGATCTGCAAAAAGCCAGGGAGTTGGATAGACTCGAAGATCATTCCGACTGGGTGAGAAGCGTTGCGTTTCGGTCTGACGGTCAACAGTTGGCAAGTGGTAGCCGAGATGGGATGATTAAGTTATGGCAACCTCAAGGTCAGCGTTGGACCGTGCAGCGAACGTTGAGGGCCGATCAAAGTGATGTGTTTTCGATCGCCTACAGTCCTAACGGTCAACTGTTAGCCAGTGGAAACCAACACGGTATCGATCTTTGGGATGTTCACAACGGAACCTTACTGGAAACGTTAACCGAACATTCCTCTGACATCTTGTTTGTAACGTTTTGTCACAAGGGTCTCAGGTTGGCAAGCGGCAGTTATGACGGCACCGTTAAGGTTTGGCAGCGGTAGAATAGGCGTTTGAGCCATCCCGTTCGCGATCGCCTCAGATCTCCGCCCCGAAACCCGTTCAGAAAAATGAGAAATTCAGTTGAGTTTTGTCAAGAAGTGTAATACAATTATTAAATCTTAATAAAAATTTTGAGTTAAACAGTTCATAGATGCACAAAGATTATTACGGCTTGATGATTTGTGCGGTTAGCATCCGAAATCGTTGGAAATGGCAGATTGCTTTACCCTACGGCGTGCAGCTTACCTCAAATGAGGACTATGTGACGGCAGAAAAAGCGCTGAACGGGGGAAAACGTTGGATTGATACCGAAGCAACATTTAACGCGCTCAATAGCTGTATGTCTCAATTTTACAGCGCCGGAAAATTAAGCCAAATTGAATACACAAATTTAATCGAATCCCTCAGAGGAATTACCCAGCGCTGCTAGATCAATTTGGCCATCGCATTTTACAAGAGAAACCCGGTTCAACCGAACTCCGTAGGGGCGTATGGTATACGCCCTCTGTTCAAAAAAATTAAAGGGCGAAGGCTGTCTGTTCGTCCTTCACCCCAAATTTAATTAACTCACTGAAACCTAAATGCTATCAGAACCTTCTAACCTGAAAAATTAGTAGGTTTCAACGTGCCAGCGGTGTTCTTTTTTCAGTTGCTTCTGGTATTCCATCCAGTCAACACCGAACTTACCGGCGGCGGCGGACATTCCCTCATCAATACCGCCTTCCATACCTTTCAAACCGCAAATGTAGGTGTGGGTGTTGGGTTTTTGGATCAACTGCCACAACTGATCAGCGTGTTCTTTAATCCGATCTTGGATGTACATCTTACCGCCATCGGGATTTTGCTGTTCGCGGCTGATGGCGTTAGTCAGGCGGAAGTTTTCGGGGAACTGCTGTTCCAATTCTTCCAACTGTTCTTTATAGAGAATATTCGCCGTGTAAGGAATACCAAAGAACAGCCAAGCCAACCCTTTGAACTGATAATCGGGGTTTTGTTCTCTTTCTTTGAACATCCGCCACAGGAAGGCTCTGAACGGCGCAATTCCCGTACCGGTTGCCATCATAATGATAGTTGCATCTTCATCATCCGGCAGGAGCATTTCCTTACCAACCGGACCGGTAATGGCAACATCGGCGCCGGGTTCGAGGTTGCACAAATAGGTCGAACAAACGCCGTAGACGGTTTCATTGGTTTCTGGATGTTGATACTCCAGTTGACGCACACACAGAGAAACAGTCTTGTCGTCGAGATTGTCTCCGTGACGGGTAGAAGCAATAGAGTAAAGTCTCAGCTTATGAGGTTTGCCATTAGCATCCTCTCCGGGAGGGATAATCCCAATACTTTGACCTTCGAGGTAATGCAAATCACCACCGGAAAGATCAAAGGTGAGGTGACGAACGGTACCTGTTCCACCCTCTTTTACTAATTCTTCATTAGACAAACATTTGCCCATAAAGGGGCTTTTAGGTTTGTAGATGTTGACAGGAACTTCGGTTTTAGCCTTAGCTTGCGTCATGGGCTTCTTCTGTTCTCCAGACTGTTGACTCTGTAGTCCATTTCCTGATGCAGTGCTTTCGGCTGAGGGAGTGCCGTTACAAGGGCGAATATTGACAATCCGACCGCCCATCCGAGAAATGCGACGCATCTCTTGATTCATTCGTTCGTAGGGCACCGTAATGTATACTCTGCCACTCCGACGAATCGGATAAGTCAGTTTGTCGGAATCGCTTCCCTGACGCATTCCCTCGACTTCAAACACAAAGACACGGCTATTAGCGCCTGTCTTCGTTGCTACACCAGATCCACTAGGACTATACATTGATAAATTTCTCCCTTACAATACCGAGCGTTTCACCCGCAGAATGTGACCAATAGATCACTTTAAACCATTCTTAAGGTGGTGTTCTTCCACTTAATACCACACCTTCGCCTCAATGAGTGTAACTACTCACTCAGACAAGGAGGGCTTTTTTTGTTAGACTTTTTACCATTTTACAGTTTAAAGGCAAAAGGCAAGAGGCAATAGGCAAGAGGCAGTTATCAGTTATCAGTTATCAGTTATCAGTAGCATGATACTGGTCAGGTGTTCACTGTTCACTGTCTCCTGTCTCATTACATAAATTCTCTGTTTTGTCAAGATGTCTTTTTTGGGCGATCGCTTGGGCTTTGAAAATTCGTGCGTCGGGGTTGCTATTTTTTTGTCAGAATCTTCTGATATTTTACGAGAGAATAGGGGTTTTAGCCTCTATTTTGACGTGTGGACACACTAAGCCCTTGGGTGGTGTTTTTTATAGCCTACCAGAACCCCTATATTTTCGTCAACTTTTTGAAAATTTTTCTCACTAAAAATTTCGATTTTTGCCGAAAACTTTTGTTTTTTAAAACGAATTAGTTAAGTTGATTAGAAAAACTTATAATTATGGGACAATTGATTGTGGGGTTGAGAGTTGCAAGTTAATTAACTGAGGAGTTTTTTTAAGCCTAAATTGTCGTGAAGCGGGGCTGAAAAAGCACGTTATAGGTCGGCACAGATTTCCATTATTCTAGAATAGGTCAAGTCTGAGGATTTGTCAATCAAAAATCGGGGAAATTTTGGGGAATTTTTTCAGGAAAATTGACGATTTTAGGAATAAAAAAGCGATCGCATTATTAGGCAATAGGCGCGAATTGCAATAGGCGAGAGGGGAATGGGGAATGGGGAATGGGGAATGGGGAATTCTGAACACAGCAACTCTTGAACTCCTGACTTCTGACTCGGTGACTCCCTGTTCCCTGTTCCCTGTCTAAACTGGTGACGGGTTCTGAGTGACTGGTGAGTGATCATAGGTTCTTCCTCGCCATTGAGTTGGCTTGCGGTTGGCGGAAATAAACAGGCGTACCACCGCTAACGGATCAGCCAACGGAGACAGCCAAAATATCCATTTCCCTTTGGCAACAGACAAATCATAACTTTGTGCGATCGCCCCACACAACGCAAACCGAACCACAATCCAAAATAAATTTAAACCCAGTAAAATTAACACTAAAGGATTCGATAAGGGCATTACGCCCGAAAATCCCAGACTCAATAATAAAATCGGTAAAGGCAAACCCTGAACCGCTAACAGTAACGCTAAATCTCCCCAAAGTTGTCCGCGAGAACAAGCATCCTTGAGATCGAGCGATCGCCCCCATCCGGACCAAGTATCGCGAAACCCGTCATACATTCGCACTTTGAGCAAATTCGCCCCATCGAGAAACCCAACTTTAAACCCCGCAGCGGCGATATTACGAGCCAAAGTCACATCATCACAAAAAGAACCGCTGGCGCTGGTGTAGCCATCCATCGCTTCGAGAACCTCACGCCGACACAGAAAACATTGACCGTTCGCCATTACCCGTTCGGGACTGGTAGGATTAATATCCGGCGGTCCAAACCGATAAATCAACGTGATCAACAGTGCCGGTTGTAACCACAATTCTCCCGGATATTTTAAAATAAATCGACAAGATAGGGAAATCAAATCATAATTTTCGGCGATCGCAGTGTTAACGAGAGTTGCAGCCAAAGCCGGACTCGGTTGAGTATCGGCATCAATCCCCAAAACCCACTCACTTTTCGGGGAACTGTGCAGAAAACCCGTGTGTAAAGCCCAAGGCCGTCCCACCCAACCCGTCGGCAATGGATCATCGGTGATCAGGCGAAAGCGGGGATCGCGTTGGGCTGCTGTCTCGACCATTTCCCGAGTGCCATCGGTTGAACGACTATCGACAACCAAAATCTCCCGCACTTCATAGCTAGCCCGTGTCAAGCCCGATAAACACGGAGAAATGCGTTCGGCTTCGTTTAAAGTCGGAACAACAATACTGACCGTTCCCAGTAAACCGGGAGTGGGAGGCTGAGGTTGCAGCAAGAAACGGCGGTTAAGAGCCTTAAACAGACGAGAAAGAACAATTAAACTGGCTGGAATTTGTACGATTAAAATCAGTAAAATTAAAGCACCGATCCAGACGGGCAAAAAATCATTGGTCATTTAAAATTGATGGCGTTCGTTAGCGATCGAGAAGATGCTTGAAAATTTACCATAGAAGGGGACAGGCGAATGCGGGACCCTAAATTGATTGCTTGTCCCCTCAATCAGATTAACCCCGTCAGGTGGGGGTGTTTATTTTGCTAAAATCTCAGCCGGAGTCGCCGGAACTTGTGAGCGGGGCGAGTCTACAGAAACTCGATCGCTAAGTATGTCTTCTACCGTTGCCAGTGTCGGTGCCGTCCACCAGAAGACAAAGGCAGGAATCACACCCAGCGCTACACTGAGACTGACGGGGAACAAGAATCGCTCATCGAGGGCGCAAACTGTAATTGTGGCTCCAAAGGTGAAGTTCGTCAAATAAACAATTAGGGGTAAAGTTAATTGACGGCGAGATAACAGCACCGGTACCCGTCTCCACAAGAAAGCGCCAACGCTCATAAATACCGTAGCGGTTCCCATCCATCCCAGGAGGTTTCGGTAAGGCATTCCAAAAAATTCGCCGACTTCTTGGAATACCCAGAATTTTACCGGAGCTTGGCTCATTGCCGGATCGAGAACGAGATCCCAAGCGGTTAATAAGATAGCGGCTACGGCTAAAGCCGCCCAGTGACGCAGCCAGCTTGAACCGACAACAACTTTTAATCCCGCCCGGCCTAACAGATAGCAAGTGAGTCCCATGTAAAACCAAGACAGGGGAATGGTAAACGGTACTAGGCCCGCAATTTTGTAGCCCAAGCCACTCAGGTATTGATAGTGACCAAAGGGAAATCCGGTGCTGGTGCCGAGTAGTTCACTTCCCAAAGATAAGAAGATTGCCGGAACCATGAACGTTGCTGTCGCCCACCAGCCGAGAGTCCGGTAAGCATAGAGGGAAACGGCGATCGCCCCGAAGACGATGTAAGCCACTCCGCCTCCTGCCATACTCCATCCGAAAGCCGTCTGTCCGATGGGGGGTAGGTTGGCAATGATTTGGGGATTGGGCAGAATGATTAATAGTCCTGCCAAACCAAATAGGGTTGAGATGACGTGGACAGCCAGAAAAATACGTTCAGCAATTACAAGTTGCTTCATTGAACTCCTCAAATAAATCTAAAATCGAAATACCGCTCTTTAATAGTTTACAAATCTTTAACAAAATTAAATGATTTTCGCGATCGCCGGTTTGCCGTCTCCAAGGCGCGATCATTCCGGGCAAACTGAACCCTTTTGCTTGATTTGACTTGGTTTGAATCTTTTTACTGTACCCGTTTTTGTCCCGTTAACGGCCAATTCAATAAAATTTAATAATAATTTTATCTTTTTCCTTAAACAAAAGTTATTTTATCTCGATCAACAGATAGACAAAGTGACCAAGTTGTGATAAAGATCAGGATTTGAGAGGCAGGTGAACGAATCCACTAGAATAAGTGGAGTTAATTTGGGCAGGAGAATTCATGGCAATTTTAGGGATTGTACTGATAACGTTACTGGCAGTGATGGGGATCGGGGGGCTAGCAATGGAACTGCGATATCGTCGAATGCCGGGAAATGACCTGGAACTGACCTCGGGCCAGTGGGATGTGGCGAGATCTCAAAGCGATCATTATCTGCTGATCGGTCAGATGGAATTTCGCAACCGGACATCACGATTTGAAATCATGGTCCCGGAAGTCGAAGCCCAAGTGCAACTGTTGAGCGAAGCAAGTTTAGATAATATAGACTTAACCACCCGCATCATTGGGATGCACCCGGATGCAAGTCCGAGAGCGGATAACTATTGGTTTGCTTATATTGTCAAACGCAAACCGACTCAAATGAAAGTTTCCATCGAAATCAAAGGCGAAAACCTCGATCAACTTCAGTCGGCTTGGGTGAAAGTTCACTACATCGCCTATGGCCCAGACGGACGAATTCCCAAAACTCGCCACGTGGTGATTCCCCTACAATACCCCGATCCCCAAAATCCTCCCAACCCCCGCCAGAGCGAATCAGCAACCGTTTATCCCATTCGCACCCATCTGCTGACTCACCTCGACGATCCCGTAGAAGTTGTCAAAAAATATGTTCTCCCTCACGCCAAACCGGGAGATGCGATTACAATGGGAGAAACGCCCCTAGCCCTAATTCAAGGCCGATTCCGTCATCCCAGCGAAATCGAACCCGGATGGGTAGCCAAGCGCGTTTGTCAGTTCTTCCTGCCCACGTCAAGTTTAGCCACCGCCTGCGGGATGCAAAGCTTAGTGGATTTAGTCGGGCCTGTGCGGGTATTATTTGCCTTTGTGGGAGGATCGATCGCGAAAATACTGGGCAAACCAGGAATGTTTTATACACTCGCAGGAGAACAAGCCCGTCTGATTGATGATGTCACCGGAACTTTACCCCCCTACGATCAATTTATTGTCTTAGGCCCAGACAATCCCCAACAAGTTGTCGAACGGATTCAACAACAAACCGGCTTGGGAGCAGCAATTGTAGACGTCAATGATCTCAAAGCCGTTAAAATATTAGCAAAGACCTCCGATCTTTCCACTGAGTTTCTAGAACAAGCCTTAAGAAGTAACCCCGCAGGAAATGCTGATGAGCGAACGCCATTGGTTTTGATCCGTCCTCTATCCCCCTGCGATCGATAATTGTATTAGTCCATTTTCCAGGGAAGGGCCAGTTAAATCAAATCGGAGAAAGATTCAGCGTAATCAGGCGTCAGTCCGCTGAAGCATGATTAGTAGAAAGACAACGAAATTCAATATGACTTTATTCCTGTCCCAGAACCAAAATCAAGTGAGTATCCGTCCCTTTCAATATCGTGACCTGGATCAAATCGAAAGGTTGTGTCAGCAGGCTTTATCCGATGTTCTCATCGATCCAGAAACAGACGGTTTCAGTTTGGCGGCTCAAGATATTCAAAAGCTGCGTAGCTGGTACGGATTCCTCAAATTCTTAAGCTGGTTTCCGAATCCCTGTCAGCATTTGTTTAATATTCTCGTTGCCGAACAAGAAGATCAAGTCCGGGGAGTGATTCGAGTCTCGCCGTTTAACTGGACTCGGAGTACCTGGCGAGTCAATCAAGTGGCTGTCGATCCCAGTGGCGATCGCAGTAGCATTGGCTCTCAACTGCTGCGGTACTGCTTTGAAAGCATTTGGGAAGCCCGCAACTGGTTAGTCGAAGTTAACGTTAACGATCAGGGTAATATTGCCCTCTATCGTCAAAACGGATTCCAGCGTTTGGCTCAAATTACCTATTGGTCTGTCGAACCGGAACTGCTGCAACAGTTGGCCGTCACCCAACCGGACCTTCCCAACCTCCTCCCGGTGAGCAACGCCGATGCTCAACTGCTGTATCAACTCGATACCGCATCGATGCACCCCTTTGTCCGGCAGGTGTTCGATCGCCATATTAGCGATTTTAAATCCAGCGTGATCAAAGCGGTGATGGAGGGATTTAAACAATGGTTCAACCATACCGAACAAATCAGCGCTTATGTGTTTGAACCCCAACGCAAAGCGGCGATCGGTTATTTCCAAGTTCAACTGTCGCGAGATGGCCGTCAACCCCATTTTGCCGAGTTAACGGTCAATCCGTCGTATACTTGGCTGTATCCCGAACTGTTGGCTCAAATTGCCCATCTGACTCAAGACTTTCCGGCTCAATCTCTGCGACTCAGTTCGGCGGACTATTTACCCGAACGAGAAGCCTATTTTGAGAAAATGGGAGCGACTCGGATCGAACACAGCCTGTTGATGTCCCGTTCAGTTTGGCATAAAGTTCGAGAGTCGAAACTGTCGTTAGAAGGGTTGCAACTGTCGGATGTCCTGCAAAGCCTCCAACCGGCTCGCAAGCCGATCCCCAGTCGGGTGTCTTGGTTGGGACCAATGCACCATTCCCGGCGCGATCGCAACTCCCCGGTTGCAGACACTCTCAGCGGACAATCCAACGCTATCTCGGAACAACCCGAGTTAGAGAGTCAAAACAAGCCTAGCGATCAAGCCTCGGATCATCAACGTGAAAGCTAAGATGCAACCCGCTGTAGATCTGTTTTCGTGTTCCCCATTCCCCGCTGTCGAATGCTATGAGTGAAAACTCCTCGCCTCAATTCGTTTCCGCCCTCGGACTCGATATCGGTCAGAAACGGATTGGGGTGGCCGGCTGCGATGGTTTGGGCCTGTTTGCGACGGGTTTAATGACCCTAGAACGCAGTGCATTTGAACGGGATGTGGCTCAACTGCAAGAATTGGTCAAAGACAGACGAGTGCAGGTTCTCGTCGTCGGTTTACCCTATTCGATGAGTGGAAATTTGGGGTTTCAAGCCAAAAAAGTCCAAAAATACGCCAGCCGACTGGCGATCGCTTTAGATTTACCCCTAGAATATGTCGATGAACGTCTGACTTCGTTTCAGGCCGAGCAGATGATGCGATCGGCGAAGATTTCCCCGTCGCGCAACAAAGGGTTAATCGATCGCAAAGCCGCCGCTCTGATTTTACAGCAATGGTTAGACCAACGACGGTCTCAAAAGCTGTGAACTTCACCGAATAAGTTGGGGAAAAAAGCTCTAGACTGGGATAACTGCGTGATTGATGGGTCTGTTAGGTTGAAGCCACCCCAAGCATGATATTCTAATCGTGCAGTGGGATCGAGATTCGACCCATTCGCGCACCCCGATAGACCCAGACCTGGGATACTCTTTTACATAAGCCTGCATGATGTTTTCATCTCAATCCCCCCAAGAGAATGGACGCTCCCAAGAAGATCTCGTCACAATCACCGACGAGCAAGGGCGATCGCTGGACTGCTTGATTCAATCTATAGTCAATATCGAAGATCAAGACTATTTGGTGCTGGTTCCGGTTGATGCTCCGGTAGAAATTTTACGCTGGCCGGGTGAAGACGAAGACGATGAAACTCCGATTCCGGTAGAATCTGAAGCCGAACTCGATGAAATTTTTTCGATCGCCAAAGCGGTTTTAGAAGAACAAAACCTCACCCTCAAACGAACGGCCCTCACCCTCACCGTTGCGGGAGAATTACCGGAGGTCGATGAAGATGAACTCGAAGACCGGGGGGAAGATTCAGAAGATGAGGAAGATTATGAGGAAATGATGGAGTTGACCAGCTTCTACTCCCAGGAGCAAGAATACGGAATTTATACGCCTGTTGAACCCTTTTTTCTTCTTGCCCGTCAAAACGACCGGGGTGAACCCGAATTACTCTCTAATGATGAACTTGAGAGAATTGAACCGTTTATTCCTCAGATCGAAGAACAACTTTTTGACGATTTCGATTAAACTCAGCACAGTCCGAGCAGAAAACCACAGATAACTGACAACGGATCGAATGACCTATGGGACGAGTTTCAAAGATTGCATTCTACCTGGTGATCCTACCAGCAACATGGATTTTTGTAGGTTGGCAGGGTTGGTCTTGGTGGAGTTGGGTGAGTTCCGCACCGAGCGATAGTGACAGCCTGGGTGAGTCTACAGAAGACAGTACGGGGGTTCAAATTACCATTCCATCGGGAACTTCCAGCCAGCAAATTGGACGGGACTTGGAGGCGGCGGGTTTAATTCGTTCCTCGAAGGCTTGGCGGTTGTGGTCCCGCTGGTTGGTTTTTGCCGATCCCGAAGGGGAATATAAAGCGGGAACTTACCAATTATCCCCAACTCAGCCCTTGAGTGAAGTCGCAGATAAAATCTGGAAAGGTGAGGTAATGCAGTTAAGCTTTACCATTCCTGAAGGATGGTCGATTAAACAAATGGCCGAATATTTTGAGGAACAAGGCTATTTTTCAGCCCAGGCTTTCATGGATGCGGCTTCACAAATTCCCTACGATGATTATCCCTGGCTTCCTCGAAATTTACCGCTTCTCGAAGGCTTTTTGTATCCCGATACCTATCAAGTTGTCGCCGAACGCATTACGCCTGACGCGGTGATCCGCCAAATGCTTGACCGTTTTCAACAGGTGGCTTTACCGGTTTATCAAGAAAATGGCAATAAAACCAATCTTTCTCTCAATGAGTGGGTGGCGTTGGCGAGTATTGTGGAAAAAGAAGCGGTTGTCGCCAGCGAACGCCGGATTATTTCCGGGGTCTTTCATAATCGCCTCAAACAGGGGATGCGCTTGGCCGCCGATCCGACGGTAGAATATGCTTTGGGGATTCGCCAAACGGTCGATCAACCTCTGACGTTTAAGCAGGTGGAAACTCCTTCTCCCTACAATACTTATATGAATACGGGTTTACCTCCGACGGCGATCGCATCTCCCGGTGTGGCCAGTTTAAAAGCGACTCTCGATCCGGAACCGACGGAATATCTGTATTTTATGGCTCGTTACGACGGCACTCATATTTTTAGCCGCACAGCAGCCGAACATCAAGCCGCGATCGCCGAGGTTGAACGTCAACTCTCGACTCAATAGCTTATTCAGTGACCAGTCTTTACAGTCACTGGTCACTGTAAAAAAGGGATCAATTTTCAGCTATGATGAAAAAGCTAAAATTTCTGAGTAGTTATGACTTGGGGGAACCTGTTACAACCCGATTTGATTTTAGGCGATTCGGTGATCGGTTTAAAACCGGAGATTCTCGAGCAACACCGTTTGAGAGGGCTGGTGTTGGATGTCGATGAAACCTTAGTTCCGATTACTCGCTCTTACGTGTCTGAGGAACTCAAACAATGGGTGGAAACGATTCGACCTCTGGCGACGGTTTGGTTGGTGAGCAATAATATCAGTCAGCCTCGTATTGGTGCCATTGCTCAAGCTTTGGATTTACCCTATATTAGCGGTGCGGGTAAACCGTCTCGACGCAAGGTTAGACGGGCTATAGATGCGATGAATTTACCTGTTTCACAAATTGGTATGGTTGGCGATCGCTTGTTTACCGATGTGTTGGTGGGAAATCGCTTGGGAATGTTTACCATTTTAGTTGAACCGATGCTTGATTCTACACCCGGTAAGACACTCTATTCGATGCGATCGCTGGAGGTCTGGGTTTCTAATGTTTTGGGGGCTTCTCTCAAACTTGATTAAATCAATGTCAATCAGGGTGATCGTTCCGTTCGAGGAAATCTAAAAAAAATCTTAAGAAAACTTTTCGGATTAAATTTTCATGGGAATATATCAATGATTTCAAATTGGGGTCAAGCTAATATAAAGACCCTAAATATAAAAGAAGATCAATCAACTCCTGCGGAAAGTGCCAGCTTTATTTTTTGAAAACGAAGCTGGCACTTCTTGATGAAAAGATGAGTTATAAATCGACCGGAAACGGGATATTAAAAAAACAATAAAGCGCTATTTTTTGTATTGATAAACTGCGATGTCTCACAGAATAGTTGTTAAAATTGGTACTTCTAGTTTAACTCAAGTTGGCACGGGTAACTTGGCGTTATCGACCTTAGCAACATTGGTGGAGACGTTAACTCATTTACGCCAACAAGGAGATCAAGTTGTATTAGTTTCTTCCGGCGCCGTTGGGGTGGGTTGCGATCGCTTGGGACTCAGCGAACGACCCCGAACCATTACGTTAAAACAAGCGGTCGCAGCAGTGGGTCAAGGGCGTTTAATGCGGGTTTACGATGATTTCTTTACCTGTTTAAACCAACCCATCGCCCAGGTTCTTTTGACTCGGGGTGACTTGGTTCAACGCAGCGGTTACGTGAACGCTTATAACACGTTTCAACAACTGCTAAAACTGGGTGTAATTCCGATTGTAAACGAAAATGATACCGTTGCGGTAGATGAACTCAAATTTGGAGATAATGACACCCTTTCGGCGTTGGTGGCGAGTTTAGTCGAAGCAGACTGGCTGTTTTTATTGACGGATGTGGATAAACTGTATTCAGCCGATCCGCGTTATAATCCGAATGCACAACCGATTGATTTAGTTACCCATATCGAACAACTTCAAGAACTACAAGTTCAAACGGGAGACTCCAGCAGCGGTTGGGGAACCGGCGGAATGATTACTAAAATAGAAGCAGCTAAAATTGCCACAAGTTCGGGAGTGAGAACGGTTATCACGGATGGAAAATCCCCTCGAAATTTAGCTAAAATTCTGCAAGGTGAAAAAATAGGGACTCATTTTGCAGCCCAAGAAAGACCCGTAAACGCTCGCAAACATTGGATTGCTAATGTATTGATTCCGATGGGGAAACTCTATCTAGATGATGGGGCAGTGCGGGCAATTTGTCAACAAGGGAAGTCGCTGTTAGCCGCAGGAATTACTCAAGTTGAAGGACAATTTCAAGCCCAAGATTCGGTAAAAATGTGTGATTTGGCGGGTCGAGAAATTGCCCGAGGGTTGGTGAATTATAATAGTGTCGAACTTCAGAAAATCAAAGGGTATCGTTCGGAAAAAATACCTGAAGTTTTGGGATATGTGGGCGCAGAAACGGTCATTCACCGAGACAATTTGGTGATTGATAACTCGAATGCAAAGATGAACAATTCACCTAATAATTCACCTAAACATAACACCGATAATTGAGGCTTTGAATGGTGGGAGGATGTTCAAAGGGATAGTAGATAGAATGAATAGTTCCGGGGTCTAATTGCCAGTTTTGAACTTGATTTAAACTCAAATTCAGAACTTGGCTGAGGAAGTGTTTGGTAATCAAATCATCAACAATCACTAAACCTGTACGCATTTTTTGCTCATTTTTAGATGCGGAAACCATTTGATTTCGTTCTTGAATTTTTTTATGCCAAACTTGCAGCAAATCACTTTTAAAAACTTGAAACTGCATAACATTGGGGTGATGACGAAGAATTTGATCGGATATAATTTGAGAATGATCGAGAATTTGACTCAAACAAAAATCAATTGAAACGTTTTGAAGCTGTTCGGAAATCTGTTTAATTTGTTGAGAATTATTGTTTGAAGCCGAAACAAATAGCAAACGCAATCCTTGTTGTTCTTCTTCGACCTGAGGTAAATTTTCAGCCAAATGAGCGGTCATATTAAGAGCCTTTAATTCTCCAGGATGATGAGTCTTTGAGGGAAATTGTAAAATACTAATACCGCAATTTGATTGTTGGATGCTATGGAACAAATTCGGTTCAAGACCCAAGGCTGTACTAATTAAAGCACAATTTGTAGCCCCGTGAGTCACGACTAAAATCGTTTGACCTCGATGGCGAGAAAGAACAGTTTTCCAAAAATTTTCCGCTTGTTTATATAGGTTTAAAACGGGAAAAAAAGATTGTTTAACTTCGGTACAAACTGCTAAATTCTTAAATTTTTTATCTGGGGTTGGGGATGAGGAAACGTCCATTTTGAATTCGTGGGGGCGTTGTTGCCAACAGTGATAATCTTCGGGAAATTCTTCTCTAACTTTGTCTAAAGGTAGACCTTGCCAAGCTGGAAGATCAATTTCTCTTAAAGCTTCCGACTGACGCATTTGAGGTAACAGTTTGCTTTTTGTACTGAGAGCGGTTAAAATTTCAATGGCGGTTTGTTGAGAAGATTTTAGAGCGTTTGTATAAATTGCATTAATATTATATTGTTTCAAAGCCAAACCGGTTAAATAAGCAGAACAACGTCCTTTTTCTGTCAATCCTTCCCGGGCACCGTCTTCTAAATAATAACCTTCGAGATTTGAAATACTCTCACCATGACGAACTAAAATTACTGTAGTTTTCTTATGCAAACGGCTGTTAAAATTAAAAGTTAAAGACATAAAATGCTTCTCCCGGTTGTCATTGAAAATTTTGTTAAAGAGCGGCTATAAAAGCAATTTTAAAGAGTCGATAAAATTAGACTTTCACTCGCTATAGAGAGAGTAGGGGTATAGCTGTTGCTATACCCTTACAGTGTCAGTGTTACCACTGAGGATAAGGAAGCGCGTGTATTGAGTTATAGCGTTTCTCAACCCAACTTTTCGCAAAGGTGAGAAAAAAATTTTTTGGACTACAGACTGAGGGGGGCGAAACCCCCCCATCTCAACTGTTAGAGTGACTTGAAGGAAAATCAATCAAGCCGTTGGGACATCGAGAGTTTAGCCAATCCCAAAGTCATCATCGACTTCAAAACCATTATTATCGACGAGGTAAGCAAATGTTTGAGGGATACCAATTTCATCAACTGAGGTGACAGCGTAGAAATCGGTTAAGCCAATTCGGTTATCATCGACGGTGATAAAGGTTTGATAGAAATCATCTGTCCAGGGTGCGTTACCTGCTTCTAAACCCTCGTCAAACATATACTCAAAAGTGTCACGATAGCTAACATTATCGAGTGAGTTGACATTGTAATGTGTGAGTAAATCCTCTGCATATTCTGGGTTTTCTCGATAGTTATCTACATCTATCCAAGGTGCGGGATTTTGACCTTTTTCTAAACCTGAACTAATTGCATAATTAATTAATTCTGAGTCATCAATCTCGCCATTATCGTCATTATCAATGATGGCTTCGTCGGCTGTTATGGCTTCTTGATATTCATCTTTATACCACTCAACGTTGACTATGCTGGATAAGTCGAAGTCGTCATCAATGTCATCAGAATTATCGTCGAAGTCATCATCAGAATCATCGTCAGAATCATCAGAATCATCAGAATCATCATCAATGTCATCATCGATGTCACCGACAATTTCATCAGAATCCTCGTCTAAATCCTCGTCTAAATCATCAGAATTATCGTCTAAATCGTCATCAGAATTATCATCGAAATCATCGGAATCCTCGTCTAAATCATCGTCAGAATCGTCATCGATGTCATCGTCGAAGTCATCGTCTAAGTCATCGTCAGAATCGTCATCGATTTCATCAGAATCATCGTCTAAGTCATCATCGTCTAAGTCATCGTCTAAGTCATCGTCTAAATCGTCATCAATGTCATCAATGTCATCAAAATCATCGTCTAAATCGTCATTAGAATCATCGTCTAAGTCATCGTCTAAATCGTCATCAATGTCATCAAAATCATCGTCTAAATCGTCATTAGAATCATCGTCGAAGTCATCGTCTAAATCGTCATCAATGTCATCAAAATCATCGTCTAAATCGTCATTAGAATCATCGTCGAAGTCATCGTCTAAATCGTCATTAGAATCATCGTCGAAGTCATCGTCTAAATCGTCATTAGAATCATCGTCGAAGTCATCGTCTAAATCGTCATTAGAATCATCGTCGAAGTCATCGTCTAAATCGTCATCAATGTCATCAAAATCATCGTCTAAATCGTCATTAGAATCATCGTCGAAGTCATCGTCTAAATCGTCATCAATGTCATCAAAATCATCGTCTAAATCGTCATCAATGTCATCAAAATCATCGTCTAAATCGTCATTAGAATCATCGTCTAAGTCATCGTCTAAGTCATCGCCAACAATGTCATCATCATCGGTGTTACCTACATTTACATCTGGGATTTGACCTATTATACCGTCGTTATCCTCAAACGAATCGTCATCTAAGTCATCATCTAAGTCATCATCTAAGTCATCATCTAAGTTATCATCGAAGTCATCATCGAAGTCATCATCTAAGTCATCATCGAAGTCATCGTCATCTAAAATCGGGTTAATTCCCTGAAAGAAACCGATACCAAATGCAAATTTGAATACTTCTTTAAAGCTGATTTCATCAACTTCGGAGTTAAAGAAGTTAGTAACAGCTTCAAAGTTATCATCAAGATAGTCTTGAATATTGAATACTGAAGAAAATAAACGTCCTTCATTTAACCCAAATTGAATCAAATGTTCTAACAACTGTGAAGGACTCCAATCCTCAGGAAGATCGGAATTATTTTGTTGGTAGTAATTGAGATCGATAATAGGAGAAAATAAACGACCCTCATCTAATCCAAATTGTGTCAAATGTTCTAATAACTGTGAAGGACTCCAATCCTCAGGAAGATCGGAATTATTTTGTTGGTAGTAATTGAGATCGATAATAGGAGAAAATAAACGACCCTCATCTAATCCAAATTGTGTCAAATGTTCTAACAACTGTGAAGGACTCCAATCATCGGGAATATCGGAATTAATTTGTTGGTAATAATTTAGATCGACGAGAGGAGAAAATAAACGTTCTTCACTTAATCCGAAGTTAATTAAATGTTCACAAAGTTCTCTGTTATTGAGATTCGCGAGATCGGGATTAAGTTCTCGATAGCTATTAAGGTTAATAATTGGATTAAATACACGTCCTTCTTCTAATCCATAAACTTGAAAGTGAGAGACTAATTCATCATCACTGAGTTCAGCTAGATCCGGGTTGTTGGCTTTGTAATAAGCTAAATTGAGTAAATTTACAGGCTGAATAACGACTCCATCATCTAGATCATCATCGAAATTATCATCAAAGTTGTCATCTAGATCCTCATCGAAATTATCATCAAAGTTGTCATCTAGATCCTCATCGAAATTGTCATCTAGATCCTCATCAAAATTATCATCGAAATTGTCATCAAAGTTGTCATCTAGATCGTCATCTAGATCATCGGTAATTTCAACTTCAGATAAACCAGGAACGAGTGAAATATCATCGAGATCATCCATTTCAGATACACCTATCATTTCGCGATCATCATCTAATTCATCGAAATTATCTAAACCTAAAACTTGATTGTCTAAAATAGTTTCACGGTTTTCGAGTGAGTCCATAGTAGATGTCTCCTTAGTTTTTAGAAAACAAATGAAGTTGATTAGATTTAGAGTGTAACCGTTGCGATCAATCTTCTATTTTTAGCCATGAACAAGCGGCGATTTGAGTGAGAAAGTCTCAAACCGAGAGAAGATTGATCGATGAGTTTGCAACTCCCCGATTTAGGTATGACGGGGAACGCTTTGTAGTGTTATACGAAGATAAATCTCAGTTTTCGCAAAAATCTATCAAAAATTTTTTGAGGGTGAAATTGACAATTCAGTTTGGGGGGCTAATCTCCTGACCAAACACCTTTCCCGTCCGATCTTAAGATATTCTAAAAATCGTCATTTATTAATCGTGAATCCGAAAAATAATCGGGGGGGGTGATTGTATGGGTAATTGATTGGGAGGCGAAGACAGAACAATCACGCATTATGGATCTTTCTCCTCAAGCAATGGATGCGCGGGATGGGAAAACCGATAATGCTTTACTCTGTGCTTTTTCTAATACAAACCCCACCAGTCAAGTTTTAAATTATATTTTTTAAGTTATATTTGTTAAAATTTGGGGTTGGTGTCGGCGATCGCATTTCCAAACTGAGAGCGGTCGCTTTTTGAATTTTAGATCGATTCTGATTTTTCGTCATCTAATTTCAATTTTATTTTCAATGTGGTTTTAAGGCTCTTGTGAAAGTAGACATTTTGGCGGATAATAGAAAATCTAAAGTTCATCTCAATAAAAGTGACCCGTGAACGTCCAAGCTGATGGTGAAGGAGTTTGTAAATTGCTAGAGATCAGGCATCCGATGACAATCGAACCCAGTAAACATCAGCTTTTGGTTTCGGGCCACTGCATTTTAGGGGGAACTCACTTATGACAGTTCAAGAAGCTGTGTAAAAGCTACTGAAGCTGTTGTTAAAGCGTTCGTAAAGATATAGCGACGCTGAAAGCAACTTTTCGCAAGATCTGGAAAAAAAATTTTTTAAGGGTTAATCTGCGAAAAAGACATCGGCAACCCCTATAACTGAATACCAGTCAATGGACAACATACACACTCAACTGCGTCAACTCGTTGCCGAAGCCTGTACCTATCCTCCTGAGAGTGTAGAACGTCGGCAAAGGCTCAATCAGATTATTCGTAAAATTATGCGATCGGGTAAACTGTGGAGAGAGTCTAGCGACTATTATAATGATGCACTCCAGGAAACGTGGGAATATTGCTGCGAGCATTTAGAAGAGTACGATCCCGAACGGGCTAGCGTAATTACCTGGCTTGATAACCACCTAAAAAAACGACTGAGAACCTGGCGCGATCGCAAGTATCGGCAACTAAACCGTCAAATTAGTCCATCTCATACAGAACCAGATTTCACCGATCCCATTGAAAGAATTGCGGCCGAACCTGATATTCAACCCGCTCTGGAAATTTGGGAAGAAACCACAGAATGGGTTAATAACGATCCAGAACGTGTGTTATCTAAAACCTGCTTTAGAAACTGCCCTCACATTAACTGTCAGGTTCTCTTTTTGAAACGGTTTCCATCAGAAACGCCCTGGAATGATATTGCCTCAGACTTTGACCTCACACCGGCAGAAACGAAAGATTTGCCAAAATTTTACAACCGTAAATGTTTACCGCTCTTACGAGAATTTGGAACTTCTCAGGGGTATATTGACCCAACTCAGACTCCCAAAAAAAGGAAATCATGATCACTCAACTTATGCAAACCCTAGATGATTTCTCCATTCCCTTACTGATCCCTTCTCAGGCTAAAAGATTAGCCGAAGAATTTGCCGCCCAACAACCGAGTTCCCGCAAAAGCCGACAGGTTTATCTCAATACCCTGGCGGTGTGCATGGTGAATAATTATTTGCGAATTATGGGAATTCCAACCCATTTAACCGCAGGAGAAAGTTGGAACCCGGCCGTGCGTTTTTATGCGGATGTGGCAGACTTAGAAGTAGTGGGTCGAGGTCGTTTAGAATGTCGTCCGATCCCGGTTCAAGAAAATCTCGACTCGACGGTTTGTAGGGTTCCTCGCGAGGTCCAAAGCGATCGGATTGGGTATGTGATTGTAGAATTGGATTTAGAACAGGAATTGGCGACAATTTTGGGTTTTGTGGAAACGGCGAGCGATAGTATTTTGTTAAGACAATTGCGATCGCCCGATGAATTGCTCGAACATCTGCTTTCTGCTCCCCAACCGGAAACCGCAACATCCGGGGTAAATTTGCGTCAATGGCTGGAAAATACCGTCACAACGGGTTGGGAAACGGTGGAAACGCTGTTATTTTCGCCCGAGGCGAGTTTGGCAATGCGGGGCGCCGATACTGTGGTTGAAAGTGCCGATTCTGTGGCGTCGGTGATCCGGTTGTTGGACTCCGATCAAAGCGAGGAGGTTCGCGCCCAAGCTGCGGGTGTTTTGGGCGATATGGGCGTTAGTAATTCTACCACGATTAACGCTTTAACGGAACTGTTGGCAACCGCAGAAGAAGAAGAAACCCGTTGGCAAGCGGCGCTGAGTTTGGGTAAGCTAGATGCCAATCATCCCCAAGCGGGAATTCGACGGGTGAGAGCGATCGATTTGTCCTCGCAACCCAACCCCGAACAGGTGGCGCTGATCGTGGCGATTATGCCCAAAGCCAACGATCGCATTGGGGTGTGGCTGCAAGTTGAACCGCTCGGAGATTTGACGGTTTTACCTGGGGGTTTGACCTTGAGAGTGCTGTCGATGTCGGGGGAAACTCGCCTGCAAGTCGAAGCCAGAGGCGATGGTCGAGGTCGGGGTTTGGATCGGGCCATTGGCCGTCGGTTTAGTCCGCCCCCCCAAACGGGTTTTCGGGTGCAGGTGCAATTCGGTTCAACCACTGTGACAGAAGATTTTCTGGCATAATTGCCCAAGCAGACAAATTTACTTTATGCAACAAAAAAGAGGGGTATAAGGGGGATCGATCCCAACAATAAAGATTTGCTATAGATTTGGGCTATCTGTACAATAAGTAAAAAGTAGAAATAGTGGGACTCGTGAGCAAGCAGACCCCGAAAAGAGTCTCGCTTGTACAAGCCCGAATGGGTGCGCGTGCAGAGTCAAACCAACGAGATAGGATAGCCTCTATGGGCAAGGTTGCAATATTAAAGTTTGGTCATGGGAGTTTCGAGCAAGGTTTCGATGTCTTGCTTCAGATTAAAACCGATGATAATCGCCTTCTAGCCGAATTAGAAGGCCAACTTCCCCCGAACCCTGGTTTAGAGGGAAGTTATGTTAGTTGGCAAACTCGTTTTCGGCGTCTCAAGGGAGCGAGTCAGTCGAGTCGGCGTCTTCAGACTGAAACCGAAGAAGCTTGGGAAATTGATGAGAGTTTTCAGAGTAATTCTTCGACGGTGGATGATTTTTCTCGCTGTCGGCGTTTGGTGCGAGATGTCGAGAAACGGATGAAAAAATGGTTGCAATCTTCTACTCCGAAATGGCAATGTATTCGAGAACGTTTGGGGGTTGAATTTGCTCAGGGTCAAGGTGAATTTCGTTTGGTGATTCAAACTAAAAATTCTAGACTCTGGAAGTTGCCCTGGCACGTTTGGGATTTGTTGGAAGAATATCATATTGGTTTGGGCTATACTTTACCGGGATTTAATGCAAATTTTTCTCGGGGACAGCGTTCGAGTCGCACGAATAAAGTTAGAATTTTGGCGGTTTTGGGAGATAAGCGGAATCTCAATTTACAACCGGATCAAGAGGCAATTCGCAAATTAAAAGGCGCTGAGGTTACGTTTCTGCATCAGCCCCGATCTACCCAGTTTATTAAAACGCTCCGCCAGTCGAAAGGTTGGGATATTTTATTTTTTGCCGGACACAGTAAAACCGAAGAAAGCACCGGGCGAATTTATCTGAGCGATCAAGAAAGTTTAAGGCTGGATGAGTTTAAAAATACTCTCAAAGAAGCGATTAATAATGGCTTGCAAATTGCGGTGTTTAATTCCTGCGATGGGTTGGGGTTGGCGCAGGACTTGATTCAACTGCAAATTCCCCTGACGATTGTGATGCAGGAGTCGGTGCCGGATTTGGTGGCTCAGTCTTTTTTAAAGGAGTTTTTGGAGGAATATTCTGCGGGAAAATCGTTGTATACTGCCGTTTATCAAGCTCAAAAACGATTAGAAGATTTTCAGGATTTACCCGGTGCGACCTGGTTGCCTCTGATTTTTCAAAACTTGGCAAATGTGCCTCCAACTTGGCAAGTGTTACGCGGTCAAAACGCCCCGGAAGATGCGAATAAAAATCAGGATATTTCGGGAGCATTTTTATTAAAAAGTACCAAACAAAAACGCAGGTTTATTAGAATTATTGTCGCCCTTTGTACGAGTTTAATTGCTGCTTTTTTGGTTATTTTTGTCCGAGATTTTGGACAGTTAAAGCTGTTGGAGTTTAAAGCTTTCGACCATTTAATGCGATCGCGTCCGGCGGAAACGTTGGACTCTCGAATGTTAATTGTTGATATTACTAGCACCGATGTTAATGCTCAAGTTCGCCCCGCAGATGAAGGAAAAAATAAGTCGATCAGCGACGGTTATCTACAACAATTGATCGAAAAATTAACCGCATTAGAACCCCGTGTTATTGGGTTAACCCTTTATCGAGATTATCAACTCAAACCGGAATTTCAAAAGCTGATGAATCGGTTTAAATTCGATAAACGATTGATCAGTCAGTGCGATGTCGGGGAAGATATGTTAAACTCGGGTCGCGCCCCTTCTCCCCATGCGATTCAAGGTGCCGGTTGGAAACAACGGATTGGATTTAGCGATCAGATTTTAGATGCAGATGGTACGATTCGGCGTCAGTCCTTGAGTCTGGAACCGCCAAAAGATTTGCAAGTTTCGCCCTGTCAAAGTGAGTTTTCTTTTAATTTGTTGGTGGCGTTGCGATATTTGTCGGATGAGGGTTTACTTTCTGAAGATATATACAAGGAAGGGGAGGATTTTCAGTCGGAGAATATTATGTTCGATCCGCTCCCTCCCAATACGGCTCTTTATGACCCGCTTCTTAATATTAATCACCGTCAAATCTTGTTAAATTATCGCGCCACCGGAGAAAAAATCGCACCCAGAATCACTCTATCCGAAGCACTGCAAGGTTCAATCGATCCGGCTTTAGTGAAAGATAAAATTGTGTTAATTGGTACGAGCGATCCAGAATTTCAAACAGTTTATTCGACTCCTTATGGAGAAATGTCCGAGATTTATCTTCAGGGTCACATGATTTCTCAATTGATTAGTGCCGTTCAAGATGAACGACAATTGTTAGCATGGTGGCCTGACTGGAAAGAGAATATTTGGATTTTAGTTTGGGCGTTAGTGGGGGGTTTACTGGCTCGTTGGTTCCGTCCTGCGATTGCGGTTGCTGCTGCAATTCCTATCATTTGGGTTTTGCATCGGTACTGTTATCTTTTGTTGATTGAACAGGGGTTATGGATTCCATTTGTTCCCCCTGTATTGGCTTTGGGCGTAGCGTTAATGACAACGACCTTAATTTATCGTCTTCTCAAAGTTTAGAAGCGTTTACGGGCGAATTAAAAGGGGGTAATTGCCAGTATTCCGGTTGAAATTCGCTTAAAGAATTGAGAATTTGATCGGCTTCGAGATAGAGTTGTTTATCCATATCGGCCGCCGGAACTGCAACCACATACATTCCTGCGGCTTTGGCGGCCGCCACCCCCGCTAAGGCATCTTCAAACACCAAACAATTTTCGGGTTGGACGCCCAAACGTTCGGCGGCCAGCAGGAAAATATCGGGTGCGGGTTTGCCGTTTTTGAGTTCGGGATCGTCGCCCTGAATGACGCATTCAAAGATGGAAAACCATTGCTGATGACTTTGAATTTTGGCCGTATAAGGACGGCGACTGGAACTGGTGGCGATCGCTTGGGGAATGCGATGGGCGGCCAAATGTTGGGTGAGTTCAACGGCTCCTGTTAAGGGCGGAACGTTGGTATAATATTGATAAATTATCGCATCTTTTTCGGTCAAATAGGCTTCAACGGTTAGGGGAATTTCTAACATTTCAATAATTAGTTTTGCCGAATCGTGGGATTTTCGACCCCGCAATTTACACATTAAAGAGGAATCGATAATTTTGCCATAACGACCCGCTAACATTTGGTTAACTTTGGCATGGAGCGGTTCTGTATCTAACAGCAAACCATCTAAATCGTAAATAATATGAGTTATTTTTGGAATTGTTGTCATTGATAAAAAACTCAGAAATTAAGGATCATTTGAATCAAATTTGTTGCTGTGTCTCTTTTCTCCTTAAATCTCGTTCAACCCGGAAGATCAAACTAAATTTAAGGAAGTTTAGAGGGTTTTGATCGATTTTCCTTATTATCTCTGATTTCAGGACTTTACACAAGCCTCCAGCGTCGGAATGAAGTCTTCTAAACGGGGGGTGGGGTAATTCACTTGTTTGGCTTGATCGTCCCACATTCGCAGTTTTACCGCTTCTTTCGCGTAGGGATGGTTAACAAATGTCATTGTTTCCTCGGGCGATAAAATCCCCCCTTGTAGCTTTAAACTGTGTTGAGAAGCGGGAGATAAGGCTTGCCAATATTCCGAATTTTCTGTACAAAGATATCGTTTGGCGACCACATGAAGCCGAATCGGTTCGGTAACGGCTGAACTAAATAATAAGCTTAAAAAAGGTAAAGCGCAATATTCGTGGCGATCGTCAATTCCTCGGGTTGCTGCATCTTCTCCCCACTGATGAATGAGATGTCCAAAATCGTGCAATAAACAGGCGGCGATCAGTTCAGGAGAAGCGTAATTTGATTGGGCTATTGTCGCACATTGTAAAGCGTGTTCGAGTTGACTCACGGCTTCTTGACCGTATTGTTCGTTACCGCGATATTGAAGGATTTCTATGATATGATCGATGCTAGGTTTCATAGTGATTTTAATTCCGTAATAATTTCAATTAAAGATTTTAATCTGTAGTCAGATGCGTCAAACCGAAAAATTGTTAATTCTAGAATTAACTTGACTGTTTGACCTATCTTACTAAGAGATCTGATTTTTTTCGAGTCAATTGAGTTTAATGAATAATTTTAGTTAAAGATTGAATTATAGAGGCCAAGACTTTAAACAAGTCCAAGTCCAGTCGGGATGTTTTTGATAAAATCGTAATTCCCATTGAGTCGCAGCTTTAGGGTTAATCATCTTTTTAGCAAGTTTTTTTAAAGTGTCATGGTGTTCGGATGGAAAATTATAAGCAAAACTAACATGAAGCCATTCTTTTAAGCGTATATTTTCCTCAATCGGTTGACTGTGCATGATTTCGGCAAAATTAGCGATCAGGTGTTTTAAACCCGATGCTTTTAATTCTAAACCATGCCACTTCGGTTTGAACATCATCTGCAAAATTTTTATGTCTTGAGACAGATGTTGATAGTGATGATAGACTTGATCTAGACTGTTCAAGTCGTTGCCAATTCGGGTGGGATCGGCGTGAAAAAATCCAGTCAGGGAACAGTGGGGCATATATTGATGAGCAGAATTTTCTCCACAGAGTTCTCGGCTTTTTTGGAAATAAGAATTAATTTGTTCATTCAGTTCTCCGACTGGACAAGCATAGATAATAAATTGTTCGGCGTTCATCACTTGAATCTGGATTTTTTAGATTGACCGATTATGCAACTCGTTTACCTTGACGAATTACCGAAGTTATGCGGGGAACAATTCCATCGTTATGAACGGTGATTAAATCCGCTTGTTTCCCCACTTCTAAACTGCCCCTATCTTCAAAGACATTAATAGCTTTTGCCGGGTTACTGGTGACTAAACGCATGGCTTGATAAATCGGTTTTCCGAGTTGATTTGCAATCACAAAAATAGATTGTAGCAGACTATGAGGCACATAATCGGAGGAGAGAAGATCAACCAGATCGTTTTTAATCAGTTCTATTGCTGAAACATTGCCGGAATGCGATCCCCCTAACACCAAATTGGGCGAACCCATTAACACTTTTAAACCGGATTTGTGAGCCGTTTTCGCCGCATCTAATGTGGTGGGAAATTCCGCAATGGTTGCCCCATTTTCCACCGCTTCTTGAACGTGTTCTATCGTGGCGTCATCGTGCGTTGCCAGAGAAATATTTTTTTCTTGGGTGAGTTTCACAATAGATTGACGGTTTTTTTCAGCATATTTTTGTTGCAAATCTTGACGCATTGTGACAAAGTTTTGCATTTCTTGGGCTGAAAATCCATATTTCCCCATATAATATTCGGTGTATCTTTTTATATCTACAAATTGTCGCTGTCCTGGCGTATGATCCATGACGGAAATGAGAGAAAGTAAGGGATGTTCGCTGTACTCGCTTGCCACATCACAGACTTGTTCATAGGAGAGTTCGCATCTTAAATGCAGGCGATGATCGGCTGTAAATCTTCCGGCGTTTTGACCTTCTAAAATAATCTCAATCATCGGTCTAAAATGACTCATTCGTTTGGAACCGGGTTTAATATCTCCGACTCCAATGGCATCACAAACGGTGGTAATTCCTGCACTAATTAAATCGCGATCGTGATAGCTTGCGGCGGCTTCTAACGGCCATTTAACGCTCGGACGGGGAGACATACATTTTTCTAAATTATCCGTATGAAGTTCGATTAATCCCGGCATTAAATAGTCGCCCTGACCATTGTGACCAATATTAACGATTCCGGGTTGAATGTCGGCAATTTTTCCCTCACGAACGACTAAAGTTCCTGTTATTTCTTGTTCGGGAAGTTGTAGGCGATAATTGGTGTAGACTTGTTCGTTCATGGTTTCTTAATTGTCGGTTAATCTAAACTTAATCGAGAATTTTAATTCTCAAACGTTCATATTGTAACTAAAATTCTGCTAAAATTCTAAAGACGTTTAAAAGATGATCGGGATATCAACGAGAATGATTGTACACATCGTTTTATTTAAGTGGACAGAAGATGCTACACCAGAAGCGATCGCCGCAGCGATAGAGGGATTGAGAGAATTAAAAGCTAAAATTCCCGGTATTATTGACTTATCCTGTGGTGAAAATTTTTCCGAACGTTCTCAGGGATTTCAGCACGGATTATTGGTTAAATTTACAGATAAAGCGGCTTTGGAGGCTTATACTCCGCATCCCGATCATCAAGCGGTTGTGCAGAATTTAATTAAGCCAATTTTAGCAGATATTCTGGCTGTTGATTACGAAGTTTAACCCGTGAGGGCGATTAATCACCAAAGGTTAATTCTCGCGTACAAAGCTGATTTTTGACGTGTTCATCGTGAAAAATTCCAATTAAAGCCGAACCTTTTGCTTGACGTTCTTGTAACAGTTGAATCACCGCTTTTGAGTTGGTTTCATCCAAAGCCGAAGTCGGTTCATCTAGCAGTAAAATTGGATAATCGACCGATAACGCCCGAGCGATATTCACCCGTTGTTTTTCTCCCCCGGAAAAGGTTGTTGGAGATAAACTCCAAAGTCGTTCGGGTAAATTTAGGTGAACAAATAGCTGTTTAATTTTTTGATAAGCGGTGTCTGGATTTTCGCCCAATTCGAGCAAAGGTTCGGCCCGCAATTTCTAACGCCGGAACCCGAGGAATTACCCGCAAAAATTGGCTCACATAACCGATGGTTTTCCGTCGAACGTCTAAAAGTTCGTGGGGTTCGAGTTGAGTTAAATCGAGCCAATTGTTCTCGTGTTTTATCCAAATTGAACCGCTATTAACTCGGTAATTTCCATAAACCGAGCGCATAAAGGTAGACTTTCCCGAACCGGATTTTCCCGATAATGCGACGCCTTCTCCGGTTTTGAGTATCAGAGACATTCTTCTTAAAACCGAGAGGGAAACACCGCCTTGATGGTGCAAAGTAAAGTCTTTAGAAATGTTCTCAGCTTTTAATAATGTAGCATCATCAATATCAGAAATAAAATGGTGATTGGTTTGTTGTTTTAATTGCATTTTTGCTAACTTTTTTCTAATTTAATGATATAAACTAAGGAATTAGAGTCGCACTAACTAACTGTTGGGTGTAGGGATGTTGCGGATCATCTAACACTTGATCGGTTAATCCACACTCAACAATTTTACCATTTTTCATCACAAATAATCGGTGAGCAAGTAACCGCACAACTCCAATATCGTGAGTCACTAAAATAACACTTAGATGCAGATTTCTTACCAGAGAACGCAATAAATCTAAGAGTCTTGCTTGTACCGAAACATCCAATCCTCCGGTTGGTTCATCCATTAAAATTAAACGGGGTTTAGTGACTAAAACTCTGGCAATTTGTAGGCGTTGCTGCATTCCCCCCGAAAAAGTTATGGGAAGTTCATCCATCCAACGAGAATCAATTTCAACCTGTTCTAACCAGTAGGCAACTTCTTGACGAATTTTACCATAATTTCGCACGCCCACATCCATTAAACGTTCCCCAATATTGGCGCCTGCTGTAATATTCATCCGTAAACCATCCCGAGGATTTTGTTGAACAAATCCCCACTCTGTTCGCATCAGTTGACGGCGATAGGATTCTGAGATTTGTTGAAAATCTAAGCATTTTCCCTGACGGTTGAGATAGGTTATTTGTCCGGTTTCAACAGGTAAAACTCCCGCTATTGCTTTGAGTAACGTTGATTTTCCCGAACCAGATTCCCCCACAATTCCTAATACTTGGCTAGGATAAAGATTGAATGAAATGTTGTTACAGGCTTGAGTTGAACCGTAGGATTTGTTCAGGTTTTTAACGGTTAGTAAGGGTTCAATGGGGTTCATTTCTTATTGAGATTTTTGGGTTAAAATCGCTTTAATTCGAGCGTAGGAAGCTTCAACGTCTTCGGGTTTGGGTTGGGTTTCCTGCCAACTTTCTCGTCCCATTAACTGTTCGCACCAGGCTTGCAGTTGAGGATGATTTTCTAGGGAGATGTTCATATATTTTAAGGTGGGAATCACGGTCCCGACGACAACATCAGCAAGGGTGATTTGTTCGCCGACTAAATAAGGATTGTCACCCAAATATTTTTGATAAAAATCGAAAATCGTTGTAATTTTTTTGTAAACGGCTTCTATGGGTTGGTTCGGGTCAGCAGGTAAACCGACAACCTGTTTTAATAGGGGTAAAGTGGTGGGTAAAAGTTCATTGACTGTTACCAATTCCAACATCCGCATAATTCCCATCGTTTTGGCGTCTTTGGGCGTAAAACTTGGCGTTGGATATTGGGCTTCTAGATAGTCTAAAATTGCCAGAGATTCAATTATCGTAAAATCACCATCAACGAGAGTCGGAATATGATGAAAGGGATTTAGTTTTAAATATTCGGGTTCAAATTGATCGCCTTGTAAGCTGAGAATAATTTCCTCAAATTCTACTTGCTTTTCTAACAGCAATACCCAAACTCTACGACTGTTAGCAGATAGGGGAGTATGATAAAACTTTAACACGATTGTTCACCTCAATTTTTGCTTTTTGTTTTTTCGTTTAGATTATACCTTATTTTTGCTGTTGTTGCTGACAATAATCGCTATCGGAACACACCCACATTCTTGTTCCTTGGTCGTCCATAATAACTTCATCTAGATAACTTTCTGTTGAACCGCAAAGTTCACAGGGTTTATTCCATTTTTCTACTGAAAAGGGATGATCTTCAAAATCCAAACTCTGCACAGAAGTATAGGGAGGAATGGCATAAATTCGCTTTTCTCGTCCCGCCCCAAACAGTTGTAAAGCCGGAGAATTATTCAGTTTAGGATTATCAAATCGAGGAATCGGACTCGGACTCATTAAATAGCGATGATTCACCATCACCGGATAATCATAGGAAGTGGAAATATAACCATATTTTGTAATATCTTCGTAGAGTTTAACGTACATTGAACCATATTCGGCGAGGCCGTGCATTTTTTGAGTTTGAACTTCCGAGGGTTCTAACCAACGCAAAGGTTCGGGAATGGGAACTTGATAAACCATCACTTGACCTTCTTTTAAAGGGGTTTCTGGGATGCGGTGTCGAGTTTGAATTATAGTGGCTTCCGAGGTTTTTTCGGTGGTTTTAATCTCGCAAACTTTTGCAAAAAAACGCCTGATATTCACGGCGTTTGTCGTATCATCTGAACCTTGGTCAATCACTTTTAAAACATCCTTTTTTCCAATCACAGAAGCCGTCACTTGAATTCCTCCCGTTCCCCAACCGTAGGACATGGGCATTTCTTTAGAAGAAAAGGGGATTTGATGACCGGGAATCGCAACGGCTTTTAAAAGAGTTCGACGAATTGATCGTTTCGTTTGTTCGTCTAGATAGGCGAAGTTAAACCCTTCGTAAGATTGATGATTAGAATCTGAGTTCATGGTTATGTTTTGAGTAACTGTTAGGAGAAAAAGAAGATTGTTCGTTTTTGGAAGAATCGGAATTGTTTAAATGCGATTCTTGAACAGAAGGATTATTCTCCTTAACTTGCTCTTGTCGCATCTGACGAATTAAACTTAATTCTGCCTGAAAATCCACATAATGAGGTAACTTTAAATGCTGCACAAATCCTTGAGCCTGAACGTTATCAGAATGGTACAAAACAAACTCCTCATCTTGAGCCGGCCCTTGAATTTCCTCGCCAAATTCTTTCGCTCGCATCGCCCGATCAACTAACGCCATTGACATCGCTTTTCGTTCATTATATCCAAAAGTTAATCCGTATCCCCGTGTAAATTGGGGTGACATTTTTTCATTTCCGGTAAACTGATTTACCATTTGTACTTCGGTTACAGTAATGTCAGCAATAGCGACTTCAAAACCCAACTCCTCAGGACAAATAATTACTTCCACTTCTCCCATGCGAATTTCACCCGCAAAGGGATGATTTCGACCATAACCCCGTTGAGTTGAATAGGCTAAACTCAACAAAAATCCTTCATCCGCACGGGCTAAATTTTGCAGCCGTTCATCACGTCCTGCGGGGAATTTTAACGGTTCTTGCGTTAAGTCAAAAGGTTGATTTTCTTGGGGGAGTTCTGCTTGAATTAATCCTTCATTTCCTAACAAATTCATAACCGAAGGAACGGCTTCTTCTGTTGGGGGAGCGGTTGGCGGCGTGGGTGTATTTCCTTCTGCGGCTAATTTAAAATCTAACAACCGATGAATATAATCAAAAGTCGGCCCTAATTGTTGTCCGCCCGGAAGGTCTTTAAAAATAGAAGAAATTCGCCGTTGAATTTCCATTTGGTTTGTATCCAACGGTTTACTGTGATAAAATAGGGGTAATGTTGTCCGATAAGCCCGGATTAAAAATATCGCTTCCACTAAATCTCCCCAAGCTTGTTTAATGGCTAAAGCGGCTAAATCTGGGTCATATAAACTGCCTTCACACATCACCCGGTTAACGGCTAAAGCGAGTTGTTGTTTAATTTGTTCTATTGTTAATTCGGGTGTATTGGCATCCCCTCGCCGCCAAGCTTTTAACAAAGCTTCTGCATTTTCTATCGCCTGTTCTCCGCCTTTAACTGCTACATAAGGCATTTTGATGTTCTCCCTAATTTGTTGATAAAAACTAAAGGCTTAAATTCGTTGTCCGGGGTAAACCGATAACGGTATTTTCCCCAAATAAAAAGACATCAACACCCAAAGGATAGCTTTGATGGTTTTCTTTCCATTCTTGTATAAAACTGGCAGATAAGGGAAGTTTAACGACTCGTACCCCGAAAACTCCCGGCCCGTTTAAGCGAATAAATTGACTTGTTTCTAAGGCTTCAAATTGGATCAATAGAGTTGTTGACCGTTCTGGTTTTTCGGCGGTTCCCCAATTAAAACTTGATAGAGGTTCTCGGTTATTAATATTGTGAATAATCCCAAAATGTGCATCTTGAGGATGATCCGTAAAATGACAACCTGTATGAAATTTTAACCATGTTTTGACTTCCGACTCAAACTCCTCACTCAGCCAAACTATTGTTTCTAAATCGAATAAAGTTAAGCAAGCCGCAGCACAAGCTAATGTTAATCCGGGTGGGGGCGTGAGTTGAATACTAATCTCTCGGGATGTTCCCGGATAGGAGAGGGCATTTAAGAGAGTTCGGAAGGTGATTTGAGCATCGTGAACTTGATCTTTTAAGCCCGAAAATTGGGTATTTTCCATAAAAAGTTGACAACAAAACAATTTTTTTTGTAATTTAAAACCTGATGTTTACATTGATCATTAATGACGTTATTCTCCTCTGACTAAAGTAAAGAAATTGACTTGAGTAGAAGCCGTTTGCGATCGCTTAATTTCTTGTTGACGAATCGCCTCGGCTTGCAGGGGTTCTATGACGATTTTTTGCACCCGTTCGCACCAGTCATCATGCTGCATCAAAGCATCAGCTAAAGCGGCTAATTCGGCGTGAAGATGCGATCGCCCCCCAACATAACCAAATCCTGTTATCATCGGTTCATAATCAAGTTTAATCACACAGCGAGTTAATGTCATTTCTCCTAAGTGAAAAATCTCTCCTGTCCCTCCAGAGCGGCCTCTTACCTTGGTTAAACCGATTTCTGGGGGACGCAAGAAACTGTATTCGGGCCAGGGTTCTAGGCGTTTCATCTTTTCCTGCAATTGCTCTAACGAAGCTTTTGCTAAAATAGCCATCCAAGCCTGTCGTTGGGCAAGATTTGACATAATAATAATGCTTGAGGATTAATGAAGTTAACTAAACTTGTCTAGACAATTTAATCATCTAGTCACAAAGTACCTAACTTTGTCAAAATTGACAAGGTTCACCTTGAAATCAGATCTGGAATGAACCGTGATACCGTGCCTGTTTACGCTCAAATTGCCAACGAGTTACGACAAAATATCAATCAGGGAATCTATCAGGTTGGTGATAAATTACCGACCGAAAATCAGTTGAGCGAACGTTTTCGCGTCAACCGTCATACGGTGCGACGGGCGATCGCTTTGCTGAAAAGTGAAGGATTGTTGCGTGTCGATCAAGGTCGCGGTACCTTCGTTGCGGGGATGCCGATTCGATATCCCATTGGTAAGCGAGTTCGCTACAATGCGGCGATGATGGCCCAAGGTTTAGAAATGAGTTTTCAACTGTTAAGGGCTGTTGAAATTCCGGCTAATTCTTCGGTGGCGAATAATTTGCAACTTTCTCCTGGCGATCCGGTCGCATTGATCGAACGTTTAACGTTTATTGATGACCATCCAATTAGCATTTCTACGGGTCATTTTCCCTTAAATTATTTTCCCAATATTTTATCTTTTCAACATAAGATGTGGTCAATTTCACAGCTTCTTCGAGAGGTTTATGGGTGCGATCATATTCGACAGTCAACGAGGGTTTCCGCTCGGGTTGTTCGTCCTCAAGATGCCCGTTTACTGAGATTACCGCTCAATCATCCTATTCTTTTAACGGAATCGGTTAATCTTGATCAAGATGATCGGATTATCGAATACGGGGTGACAAGATTTCGGGGCGATCGCATGGAATTAGTTTTTGAAAATGAGATGTGATCCGCTGTCAATTCCCAACAATCAAAACCAGTTACAATCCGAATTGAAATTTAATTTTAACTATACTTTTCTCGCCACTTTTTTTTCCATCTCAATAAAACTCTAAACCAGGCTTGAGCGGGTTTGTCATAAAATGTAAAAATATCCCCATAAGCCACTCTAGAATTAAGATGATGTTCCCAATGTCGCTCGGGAGTAGTAATACATAATATTTTGCACATTTGTTTGATTCGGGTTGGAGTTTCCCATTTTTGTAGAGAAACGTGTCTCCACTCAACATGACATTCGGCTAAAATCAAGCCTAAAATAGTGCCAATGGGGGAGATTATCCAAAATAGGGGAATAAACATTAAGTAGGGAAATGCTCCAAAAAATCCGGTAATCAAAGCGACAGGTTTTTTAGTAGAAATGGCATAGCGAATAAAACTTCGGTTCGGACTATGGTGAACCACCGCATGAAATCTACCAAAAATGTGTTCGGGGACGTGGTAACAAAACGTTGAAACAAAATCTCCTGAAAGTAGCAGAAGAAAAGCAACACAGAATATTTTGAGAAAAATCACAATAGACTCCTCACCTTCTATTTGTGACCTTAATCAATTCAGGTTAAACTCAATTAATTTTTGGGTTAAATTTTGTTTAATTTTTGCTGCGGGTTTATTTAGCAAAAATCATCTTCAACCCGACGATCAGCATGGCTACCCCAAATATCCGTTTTAAGTACAACTCTGGAATTAAACCCGCTAATTTTCCGCCCAAAAATCCGCCCAGAAAAAATCCAGCACAGATTAAAATTGCGACTTTAATGTTAACATAACCTTCTTGATAATAAGTCCAAGCCGCCAAAAGACCAATTGGGGGAACCAATAAAGCCAGGGTTGTCCCCTGGGCGTAATGTTGAGAAAATCCAAAGAAATAAACCAAAGCCGGAGTTAATAAAACCCCTCCTCCGATGCCAATTAAACCGCTAATGGTTCCTGTCGCTAGCCCCAGGATTAAAAAAGCAATTGCCTGTATCATGTCTGACTCCTAGCTTTCATTGCTCTCTATTATAAACTAATTTTTTGCGAGTTTAAATCAGCCAATTTCGGAGTTTAGACGATAAAAAATCTATGGTTGATGTGGCGGCAATCAAAATCATTAAAATTGCACAGACTTTTTGATATTGAAAAGCTTGAAAACTTTGATAAAGCGAGACTCCAATTCCTCCCGCTCCCACAATTCCTAACACCGAAGCCGAACGAACATTAGACTCAAACCGATACAAAACATAGGAAGTCCACAACGGCATTACCTGGGGAACAATTCCAAAAATAATCTCTTGAATTTTTTGAGCGCCTGTCGCCCGAATTCCTTCGACCGGACCCGGATCGATAGATTCTACCACTTCAGAAAATAACTTTCCGAGTGTGCCAGTTGTACTCACAAATAATGCTAAAACTCCCGCAAACGGCCCCAAACCAACCGCCACTACAAATATTAATGCAAACACGATTTCATTAATCGCTCGCATCGCATCTAATAAACGACGAATGGGCTGTACTATCCAAACCGGACAGACATTTTCAGAGCCTAATAATGATAGGGGAATGGCGGCGATGGCAGCCATTAACGTTCCCCAAATTCCCATTGAAATGGTGATGATCGTATCTTCTAAATAAAATCTCCAGTCGGAAAAATCCGGGGGAAAATAAGACCGGATATATTCGGCCATATTGCCGCTATTTCTAAAGAGTAAGGGAAAGTTTAGTTCGCTCTGTACATAGGCAAAAATCAGTAAAGCTATGGCTCCGAGGAGAAATAAAATCCGAGTTTTTGTAACTTGTTTTTTTTGTTTTGATAGCGTTTCTAATACAGCGGTCGATGCCAACAATTCTACCGATGAATAGCTAGATTGTAAGTTTTTAGAATTATTTTTCATGCTTAAAACCTTTCAAAGATTGAATCGATCCCCCTAAATCCCCCTTATAAAGGGGGACTTGTTCACTTCTTTTCCCCCCTTTCAAAGGGGGGCTAGGGGGGATAAAAAAGGGGAGCTAGGGGGGATAAAAAAGGGGAGCTAGGGGGGATAAAAAAGGGGAGCTAGGGGGCATAAACAACAAATCAAATTAACCTTGCAGCGCCGTTAACTGTTGGTTTAACTCATCGAGTTTTTTCTGTTTTTCGGCAGCATCCATATTTTCATCTTCTTGAACTTCCATAATTTGTTTTCCAATTTCCAATTCTCGGATCGGATTCCAATTTTTATCATCTGCGGGAATAAAAGCAGACCATTCTAACGGCCCCAATACCGTTTCATCTTTATAATTGTAGAAGAAATCTTGAATTTTCGCTTTTAAATCTTCCGGTAAATCTCGACGATAAGCAATGGGATCGCTCGGAATTTCCGGAGAAGTCCAAATCACTTCGATTTTTTCTCGGGCTTCTGGATTGGTTTTTTCTAAACGACTTAGGGATTCATTATTATTGGTTGCCACATCAACTTGATTATTAGCAACCGCTAAAGCTGTGGCTTCGTGACTGCCTGAAAAAACCAATTTGTTAAAGGCTTTTTTCGGGTTAATATTATTTTTGGCAAACACGTAATAACTCGGAACTAAGAAACCGGAAGTCGAATTCGGATCGTTAAACGCAAAAGTCAGGTTAGGGGCATTTTCAATCACATATTTATCCCCTTGTTCGTTCTGGATTTCCGAAACAATGGGATTATCTTTATTGGTAATTAAATAAGCGTAATACCCTTTAGAACCATCGAGAGCAACCGTTTGAGCAAAGGCTTCGGCATTGGCAATATTCACCGCTTCAATATAGGATTTTCCGCCCAACCAAGCCAAGTGAACTTGTCCGAACCGCATCCCTTCAATCACGCCATTATAAGAAGTCGCATAAAAGGCTTTAACAGGCATTCCAAGTTCTTCCGACATCGCCTGAATAAACGGCTCCCAAATGGGTTTTTGGTTGGCTTGAGACTCGGTAGAAATAATCCCAAAATTGAGTTCTGTAATTTCTGAGAACGGCTTGGTTTGGGCGCTAGTATTCGCCACCGGTTCGGCTTGGGCTGTTTCCGAGTTTCCCGAAGTTTCAGAAGTCGTAGAACTCGGCGAACAACTAGCGAGAAGTTTGGTTCCAGCCAGGGATAAAATAAACAAAGAACTGGATTTTACAAAGTTGCGTCTGTCCATAGGTTCCTCTCAGTGAGTTCTGGATAATTTAAAGAGTTTAAATTGAGAATTCAGGTTTAGACTAATTCTCCATGTCCGCTTAAAACTAACTCTTTGGCGGCGGTTCCATAGAGTTTGTTGAGTTGGTTTTGATCGAGATCTACTGTGGCTCCATCAAAGAGAATTTCTCCATTTTTTAGAGCAACTGCACGGGGAAAATAACGCTGCACCATTTGGACTTGATGCAAAGAAGTAATCACGGTAATTCCGTTTTCTTGGTTCAATTCGCCCAACAATTCCATCACTTTTCGGGCTGATTCGGGATCGAGAGAAGCGATGGGTTCATCTGCTAAAATAATTCGAGCGCCCTGAACTAAACAGCGAGCGATCGCCACCCGTTGTTGCTGACCTCCTGATAGCATTGAAGCCCGTTTGTAGGCTTGCTCCAAAATTCCCACCCGTTCTAAAGCAGACAAAGCCTGTATTTTTTCGGCTTTTGTAAAATAACGAATGGCAGAACGAGCCAGAGAAATTTGACCTAAATTTCCGACCAGAACATTTTCAAGAACCGTCAGTCGTTTGACGAGATTAAATTGCTGAAAAATACAACCGATGTTGCTTCGCAATTGTCTAATTTTTGAGTGAAATTTTCCCTCAGATTGGAGTGGAAAACCCAAAACATTGACAACACCGCTCTCGCCCCGTTCTAAACCGTTGAGATGTCGCAGAAGCGTTGATTTCCCGGAACCCGACGCCCCAACTAACGCGACCATTTCTCCCGATTCTACCGTAAAGCTGACCTGTTTGAGGGCGATTTTACCCCGAAAGCTTTTGGTGAGATCGATGACTTCCACCGCAGTTTCTTTTAGCACACTTTTAAACCCTCCCTTAACGTTGACTATCCATAGTTTGAGAGCTTGACATTAACAGAGAAATATCTTTAGATTATCATTGGGTTAAATTTTACAAAATCTTGCCTCAATCAACAAATAGTTTATTATAAAATATAAGCAAACACTTGGGATTTTCGCAGTTCTTGTACCAAACGATGAGCTTGATGTTTGTAGAGGGGAATCGGTAAAGTTGCCGGGAGATGATTCATCAAATTTCGAGCCAGACTCAGTTGACAGCCCGAAATTCTCACAATCACGTTTGCTCCTTCAAAAGCAGCGTCGGGGGTGAGTGCGTCTTCAATGTGAACTTTTGTGGTTTTCGGGGCAATATTAATCCCCTGTTCGATGGCTCGTAATCCTTCTGTTGTCGCTAAAACAATCATGCGATCGCCAACTGAAAGGAGAATATCATCAGAAGGAATAAACCGAGGCAAATTATTTCCCGATTGATGTAAAATCGTTACAACACCGTAACCGTAAGCCACTTCTGATAATAGCAAACCATTTAACGTATCTCCAGTTTCTATCTGATATTCTGTCACTAAAATTGTTTCATTTCCCATGCGAAATAAATTCAAAATCTTCTCGCCAAATGCCGCTCCTGCAAAAGCCTCAGCAGCCACTTCATAGGCACATAACGCCTGAGTGTGAGGTAAAACATGAGTCAAACTTTCGCTGAGACTTTGTTCCATTGTCCGAATGACAACATGACAGTGGGGATTAACATTGCGTACCATCAAAGCAATTTCTAAGTTTAAAATCTCGTCATCGGTGACAACAACAACACTCCTCGCCGTCGCCAGATTAACTTTACTCAAAGCCTCTGCATAATTGCTAATAATTAGAGGAATAGACGGTAAAAGAGTCGAGTCAAATTGAGAATTTGCTGTAACTCCAACAATTGCCTGTTTAAACTCTTGTAATAAAGCCACAATTCGTTGACCCACCCGGCCCAAACCAATCACAATTAAATGATTATTTTGGGGAATTGGCGGGCGTTTTCGAGTCAGTTGAAATCTGGCACTTAAAAGCGCTTGAGTTAACAGCGCATACAGCACCCCAACCAAAGCGGTTCCGGCTAAAGTTAACCCCAAAGCAAACAACTGTAACCACCAAGGAATGTCGGTGATGGGTTCAAATTCGCCGAAAATATCCGCATAACCGCCTAATAGTAAAATCGCCACGCCGTAAAAAGCGCTGAGATAGGTAGTTTCGGGGTAATAATGACGAAAAAGCAGTGTTCCAATGATCGAGAGAACAAAAACTAATAAGCCACAAAAAAGGGCGACTCGTCGCAGGGGTTGCTGTTCACTTTGTTGCCAAAATTGAATAATTTTTTGTTGGATAAATTGCCGATTTAGCTTTTGTAAAAATTCTCGAATAAGGTGTTTAAAAGAAGATGTTGTCGGGGTTGGGCTAACGGTTTGAGAAAATCGAGAAAAGGACTGTTCAAGAACTTCGACGTAGATAATGGTATCGCCCGCAGCGGGCTGAATATTCGGTTCCCAAGCGTGAACGTTTAAAGGCTGAGATGAGTCTTTGGGAAGATGACAAATTAGGCGACGACTGCGACTATTGAGATCTTGTAAATTAGAACGGCAACACCAAGGATCGCTCGGATTAAGTTGGCGTTGAATAATTTGGATGCGGTACCCATCGAGATTAAAAAATCCGAGAACTTCACTACCCAAAGCGGCTAAAGCAAAGGCAAAAGCGGGGAGTTGAGTAGGTTCGTAGGCGACTAAGTTTCCTAAAAGTTGACCCAAAAGTTGATTGAGATTTTCTTTTGATGAACGAACAACTAAGCGGGAATGAGGGCTAAGTTTGCGAATGATTAGGGCGGTTTCGGCGTTGATTCGTTCGTTGGAAGTGACGATTAATACACAGCGAAATTGTTGAATGTTTATTTGGTTGAGTAAAACCGGATCGCGGCAGTCTCCGACAATTAATTTCTCTAATAAAGTGGGAAAATTAGAGATTTCCCACTGTTCAGAATGCACTAATTCAATGGCGCTGACTTTGACTCCATAGGCTTTGAGTGCGGCTACACAATGCTGTCCTAAACCGCCCAAGCCACAAACTAAAAATTGATCGGATTTGATCTGAAAACTGTTTTCTGGCCGATTTTGATGTTGATTTTCAAGAGTTGACATAGTAGATGCAACCCATCAATAATTGATTTACAAAAATCAAAAAAGAGGAAGTCTACAGACGGGAAAATTTCCAAGATAATCGGAAGACATTGGAATATTATCTCAAAAATTTCCTCATCTGAAACTTTCCTCTATTTCAGTTCCTTTTTAAGGGACTATCCGCGATTGTATTCGGTTGACCCGTTGAACTTTCTTTCAAAGCATCTCGTCTACTCTGAGGCTGATACAGGGAATCTGTTTCATCTCGATGGAGTCGCAACAAACGCTATAATACACTTCCAGATGGGCTTGATCTTCGCCTTCAAAAAGTAAGTGTTGCTCGGGAAATACAACACGCTCAAAATAGCCTGTTGTTAAGTTGGGAATTCGCAACACTTGCAATTGAGAGGTTTGGTTTTTGTAGCTACAAAGAAAGACTTTGTTAGAGGGTAAGTTCGAGAGGTTTCTAAAGTTCATAGCAGATGTTTACAGGCTTTTGGGTATAGAAATTCAAGCACCCCTACTTTCTAAACAGCACTGACGCATCACGTGGGTTTGCTGAAGTTGATTTCAACATTGTAGGTATTGATCACCAATGAGAAATTCAGTGTCAATCCGTGCCTCAGTTCTTCTAAACTAACTCAAATTTTCATAAATAGTCTATGGAAGATTTTCTGTCTCACCCAGAGGGAAAAAGGCCACAAGTCGGGCGAGCCGTCTGTGTCCCTCCCTACCTTGATCAAAACACATCCGCTTGACAATTGAGTTAAGGTATGTTTAAGTAGTCTCTCTGACCTTCTTGATTAAATTGATCAAAAACCCCGACCTCCGAACCCCCAACAGCATCCCAAGTCTTGGCCAGGAAGAACAGTTAACTTTCTTCATTTTCTGTCATATGGGCAACAGATTAAACTGGTTCGCTCTGAAATCAATTTCTAAACGATTGTAATAGAATTGAGTTTAATTGTCATTTTTCCAGACGAATATCATCCTTTTTATATATTTTTTTATAAAAATGAATATTTGTAAAAAACTCGGGATTGAGTTGTTATAATAATTATACTAGAACTGAATCATTTTAAGTAAATGGTTCGATTTCGGGAGGTGAAAATGACCACAACTACTGTACAGAAAGTTAAAACATTAGGAGACTGGGCCGCACTGGGAATTCAGCAACACTTAGAGAAAATTCTCAAGCACGAACCGGAAGTTTTAGCAGACAAAGATCCGGAAGAACTTCATCAAATTCGGGTCGGAATGCGGCGTTTGCGATCGGCGGTCACAGGATTTGCTCCGGTACTCGATTTACCCGAAGCCGCACAAAACAAAAAAATCGGTAAAGTCTCTCGGTGTTTGGGACAACTGCGAGATTTAGATGTCCTACTCGAAGCCCTTCATCAACGTTACTATCCCAATTTGCCCTCGAAAGAACAGAAAGCGCTCAAGCAGGTTTTTTCCGAATTGGATACGCAGCGCAAGCAAGCGTTTAAGCTGGTAAAAACAACGTTAGAAAGCAAGAAATACAAACAATTCAAACAGCAATTGCAACAGTGGTTAGACTTTCCCCGTTACACCAAAATTGAACAATTACCCATTGAGGAAGTTTTACCGGATTTACTGTTACCTGAAGTTAGCAAACTCTTTTTACATCCCGGTTGGCAAGTTGGAATAGAACAGCTTAAAAATGGCTCAAACTCGACAGATACATCCACTCCCAATGGATCGGATTCGTTATCTGCACAAACAGTAGAAATGATCTTACAAGCCGAAGGAGAGAAATTACACGATCTTCGCAAGCAAGTTAAGCGAGTTCGTTATCAGATGAACTTATTTAGTGATTTTTACGGCACTACATATTCGGCTTATTTGCAAGACATGAAAGACATCCAAGAATATTTGGGTCATATTCAAGACAGTGAAGTGTTAGAAACGGTAATGAAGGATGTTTTGAAATCTGATATTGAGTCAGTCCTGCCGACTTTTGCTCATGTACTAACAGAAAGTCGCTATCAAGCATGGCAAAAATGGCAACTGTTTCAACGCCGATATTTGAATACCGAACTGCGTTTAAATTTCCGTTCAACCCTTCTCCATCCCATCGTAGATTCAAATTCCCATGCAGAAGAATAAACCCTCGAAATCAGCCACAACAACAGGCTAATTTGTTGCTGCCTCATGGGGTTGAGGTGAGGGAGAGTTTTGATCGAAAGGGAACATCGGATCGGGAAAAACTCCAGGGGCGGGTTCGGTTTAGATGTCTGTATCCCATCAATAACCCGTATCAACCCGCCCGGAAATTTGTCCTATAAAAGGGCGGGTTTTTGTCAGTGATCGCCTTTCAAAACTCCGGCACAGTGAGATTAAAAACCCGGTTTATCGATCCCTAATTTCTCAACTGAACCGGCATCACCAAATAAGTCATTTTCAATCCTCCCAAAGGATTTAAAATCACCGGACTGGTAGCCGCATTAAGCTGAATTTGGATTTCGGAAGTATTAAACACTTTTAAACCTTCCATTAAATATTTAACATTAAAAGCCAGTTCTTTCGGTTCATCTCCCGAGACTTGAGCCGATAAAGATTCCAGTGCATTTCCCACATCTGCCGCTTCTACCGAGAGAGAAATTTTCTGATTGTCGTTATCAATCGTACACTTAACAATATCATTTTTCTGACTCGCCAATACCGCTATTCGCTCTAACGCCCCTAAGAAATTGCGGCGATCCACATTAATTTGATTGAGAAATTGATTGGGAATAAGCTGTTGATAAGCCGGATAAGACCCTTCAAGTTTGCGACTATTTAAGCGTTGATTCCCGATTTCAAAGATAACTTGACTCTCGTCAAATCTTAGCTTAACTAAAGGTTTTGACTCCTCTTTTCCCGTAGAAGCCGATGCGATCATTCGTTCAAGTTCCCGCAACGCCCGGGCGGGAATGGTGACTTCAAAATCTTCGATTTCTAGGGTAGAAGTGGCTTCGGATTCATCCGAACCGTTTAATTGTTCCGCTTTCACAACCGCCAAACGATGACCATCTGTTGAGGCAAATTCTAGGTTATCCGACTGAATTTTTAAATGAACACCGGTTAAAACTTGTTTGGTTTCATCGGGACTGGTGGCGAATAATGTTCCTTTTAATCCTTCCATTAAAGCATCAGCCGGAAGTTGAATGGATTCTCCTTCTTCAATATTGGGAAGTGCGGGATATTCTTCGGCGCTCATCCCCCGAACTTGGTAGCGCCCCGAAGTGGAAGTTAAAGTAATAATTGATTCTCCTTCGGTATCATCCAAAGCAATCGGACTATTGGGTAAACGGGAGACAATATCATTGAGTAATTTAGCCGGGAGTGTAAATTTTCCCCCGACTTCGACTTCCGCATTCATCGAAGTATAAATTCCCAAGCTTAAATCAAAAGCCGTTAAACTTAGTTGTTGGGTTTCCGAGTTGGCTTCGAGTAAAATATTCGATAAAATCGGATGAGTCGGACGAGAGGGAATTGCTCTAGAGATTAAGGATAAATTAGCACTTAGTTTTTCTTGTTCAACGATAAATCGCATGGCTTGACCTGGGTAAACATTCAGCTTTTTGATAAAAATTAGTCATCGGAATCAGGCGTTTTTAAAACGACAATTGATTCGCATAATGAATAGACCAAATTTTATATTTTATCGCTTTTTCGGCAATTTGATTCACTTAAATTGTGGTTCCGGGTTTTGTGGAAAACCTGTGGAAAACCCCTCGGACTCCAGCGGCTCTAACCGCTTGACCGCAAGCTTTTGAACGTTTTCCACAGGCTCGGCGAAAATTATCCACAGTTTTTTCCACAAATGCTGGGGAAAAATCTTCGGTTGCAGTTTGGCGATCGCATCACTCCATCGGGCGGGGATCAAAAAGTCCGATGGGTAATAATGGAATCAAACAAGAAGATTTAATAGAACCCTTGACCATGCCAGAAACTCAGGTAAATAATTTAAGTTCAAATCCTGCCGAAGCGATCCCTCGGGTTGTGCGGGTTTGTCAGAATCAAAGCTGTTTGAGACATGGTTCTCAAAAGGTGTTAAAAGCCTTTGAGGAGGCGGAAATTTCCGGCGCCGCGATTGAGGCAAGCGGTTGTATGGGCCAATGCAGTGTTGGCCCGACCGTGAAGGTAACTCCCGATGAAATTTGGTACTATCGAGTTCAACCCGAGGATGTACCGAGGATTATTGAACAGCATCTCGAAGGGGGTGAACCCGTCCAAGAAAAGCTCAACCCGAGGATTCACCGTCGTTTTTATTATTAGTTTCCCCCGGAGCGCAGTCGGACAAAACCCAGGCTTTAATCAGTTCGTTGACCTGTTCGGGAACTTCATCGTGGGGACAGTGGCCCGCTTCGAGAAAGTGTTCGCTGAGTTGGGGATAATATTGGCGAAACTTGGCACTGCGGGCGCGACAGTTGATCCAAGGATCGGCTTCTCCCCAGAGTAACAGCAGCGGACAACTCAGTTGAGCGAGCAGAACGTCTACTTTTTCTCCCGATCGCGTTTTAAACACCGAAGCAAACACCTGGGCTGCACCCGGAGAGCAAGAGGGACGATAAATTTCTTCCACCAGTTGGTCGGTGACGGCGTTGGGGTTTAAATAGACTTTTTTCAGCGTTTTGCGGATCACCGCTCGCCGTCTGGTCCACTGAAAGATCATATAGCTGACCCAATTCTGTTGAAACAGGGTTGCGATCGTTCCCGAAGCGGCTTTTTTCCAAGCGGGGGGAGGCGGTGCGGGTTCGGTTTCGGTAAAGGGTCCGGCGCTGTTGAGCAAGATTAAACCTTTGGCGGACTGGGGACGCTCTGCGGCTACACACAGGGCCGCGTATCCACCCAGGGAGTTCCCCGCTAAAATTGCCGATTCACCAATGGTTTCGGTGATGAAGTCATGGAGTTGATCGCGCCAGAGATCGCTGCTATATTCCCAGTTGGGCTTGGCCGAACGTCCGAACCCGAGCAGGTCTATCGCCCAAACCTGGAAATGTTCGCTCAAACCGATCAGATTTTTGCGCCAGTGATCGGTTGAGGCTCCAAACCCATGAATCAGCAGCAGGGGAGGGCGCGAGCTTTGGGGGGAACCAGCCCGCACGTAATAGATTAACTGTTCTCGCCACTTCCAATAATTACCGGAGATTTGATCGGGGTCAGCGGTTACAGTTGTTTGCATTGTATAAATTTATCTAGACTCAGATTGCTATAACCTCTTAATTTTAGGATGGGACTGTCCTGATTGGGGTGATGTCGAATCGGAAAATCCTTTTCGCCTGTTCGGGGCTAGAGCCGGAAATCCCCATCACACAAGGCATGAGAATCGAATTCCGGTTCCCCGGAGGTCGGCGTCTCGGTTGAAATCGTTTTGGGGGAGGTGTTTTTTGGCGAGTGTTTTGATAATCTTAAGATAAGGATCTAATTGTGGCAATCACGTTGACGAGCGCTGAACTTTCTTGGCCTTGGGCTTGGAAAAAGCCGATTGGCTTCAGCATCGGGGGTTTCACAGTCGGATGTCGGTTTAGACCATCTCAGCCCTACAGAAATGATAGAATTGAAAATGAGGAAAAATTTCCCCTTGAGCTTGACTGAAAGGGAAAGGAGATCGCAAAATACTGCTATAAATTCCCAATGTGTTCAGCTATGAAAGTCAAAGTTTGAATTCACTGCCTACAATTAGCTGTTAAGCCATCTAACTCTGTCGAAGATTTGGGGGAAAGGGTGTTTAGTCAACGCACCCATCAACAAGCAGTTTCATCATTTCCCAAGCCTGACTTGGGCCAACGGGAAATTCAGACCGGCTTCGTGCCTTCGCCGCTTGTCGGAAAGGTAGTTGACTACTGATGCAGGGTGTGAAGTTTATCCACCATGACGCCAGGGAGTTTTTCGAGTGATTGCAATATCATCGCGTCCTGTTAAACGCAACTGGGTGACAGTTAGCTTTGCTTCTACGCTTTATCTGTGCCCAATTTTAGATTTGCTCTTAGCAGAAATTCCTGAGTGCTGGCAAGCCGAACTGCGCTTGGGGCTTCAGGAGGCACTGGTCAATGCAGCCAAGCATGGCAATAAACTAGATCCGAGTAAAACTATCGTTGTCCGTTTCTCCATCGTCAAAAATCAATTTTGGTGGATCATCTCCGATCAGGGATCGGGTTTTCAGCCCCCCTGTCCTTGTCGAACCCCTTTATTTGGGGATCATCACCCTCAACGGGAGTCCGAACTTCCTGTTGACGATCACGAATGCGGACGGGGTTTATATATCTTGCACCAGATCTTTGATCGAGTCGAGTGGAACCCCGAAGGAACTGAATTAACTCTTTGTAAGGAAATTGTCAGTTCTTCTTCTGCTTAACCCTGAGGTGACAGCAAAAGGGTGATTCCCAAAACCCAAAGTTGCGTGCATCGGCACCACTTGATCCCCAGCACTTGAGACTGGGCTGATCTCCCATTCAAGCGGAATCGGCGATCGCAATTGCTTGATTCTACCTAGCCCCTGAATCTGCTCTCAACTATCATAACAGCAATTATTCCAATCTATTCAAGATTGTTTTTTTGGTGAATTGCCATCACCGTGAGAGGGACAAGGAGGAGCGGAGATCGACCGATCGAGCCAACCAATGGCTTGATTCAAGCGGGGGATCACTTCTTGGGGTTGATTTTTGAGTAGAAAAACCAGAGCGGCAATAATTTGTTCGCCCGCACGAGCATTGCGATTCGATTTGAGTTTGTGCCAGTCTTGATCCTTGATAGACAGACGTTCGGCCAGGGCTTGGGCGAGTTCTTCGGTTGTATACTCGTCAAAGCGAGTCGTCTGTGAAGTCGAGCCGGTTTTGGGGATCGAGTTAACCATAAAAGACCTTCTATTCGATTGAGATTGAGGGAAGTTGCATCTTTGCATCTATATTATGCCAAGAAACTTCACCGATAAACCGATCCCGATTATACTTAATCACTGTTGCAAGGAACCTTACCGGGTTAGAACACAGATGACATCGGAAGATCAGGAGTTTGAGCAAGCTTTATCTGAAGTTGAGCGCGCGCTGGAGGAAATTAAGCAGCGTTTCGCCCAAATTCAACGGGATCAACGCCGTCAGGCGGAACTGAAAAACCGCATTGATGAAGTGATCCCCGAACGGCGTCAAACCCGATCCCGTCAATTGCGAGAGGAATTGCGTCAACTTGAAGCCGAGTTAGAAACCATTGAACTCAACCTCGAAAGTCGCTTGTTTACTTGGGGAAGTCTCAGGGAACCCTTTTGGCAAGCCGTTCGCTTCGGAGGGTTGGGGATCATCATTGGATGGGTACTCAAGTCGTTGGCGGGATAAAATCGCGGTAAATTGGAAGGCTTCTACTTGAGGGATCAATCCAGTGGAACAAAATTACACTGGAAATTGCACTGCACTTTAACTAAAATCCCCAGTTCATTTTGATTTTCAGCAGTCATTTCGCGATCGCCACTAGAGTCAAATTCTACCGTTCCGGTTGCCCCCTTGAACGGAAAAATTACTTTTGGAAAGTACCCGTTTTAGTCCTTTCCGAGTGGGGTTATTTCCTAATTCCTTTAACCCCTCCACTAAAGCCATAGTTGCATCATAACTACTCGCGGTACGCCAGTTAACGTTTTGGGTTCCCCAGAGTTCTTGGGCTTTTTTGAGAAAAGTCTTGCTACTGTCAGTAAGATTCTTTGAATCCTGATGCCAAGGAACCGCCACAACCATTCCATTAACTGCTTGACCAACTGCACCATCAAGTATTTTTCTCCCATAAATAGCATCCCCAGCCAGCAAGGGTAAACCAGAGTTTGGCAACCTAAAGTTTTGCAAAACTATTATTTCCGTTACATCCGAAAGTTGTGAACTTGGAAACAATGCTAATATGTCCGCACCTTTATCAAAAGCTTGTTCGACACAATCGGAAGCCTGAAAAAATGGTTCTGATAGATTACACTCATGCACAACATCGGTTTGACCAACCTGCTCAATAAATGTCTGACGAAGAGACTTGCTATACTCACTCTTAGACTGATAAGCAATAGCAGCTTGATAGTCATTTTGCTCAATCATATAGTTAACTAATTTTTGAGCAGCGACTTGATCGGTTGGTGGGGTTCGGAAAACATTATCTGTAAATTGAACTAAGTTCCGAGTTGCTGTGCTAGTTGGACTAATAACAACCAGATTGCCTTGATTATATAATTTACCTGCTTTCTGGGTTGCATCACTGCTATAGTGACCGATAACTCCTAAAATTTTATCATAATCTTGTGTCAATTTTAGGGCAACAAATTCTGCCTTGTCTAGCAATACCATATTTTCAGAAGTATCATCATTGGCAATCATGACCTGTAAAGGTCTGCCGTTAATTCCACCATTTTGATTAACTTCATCCTGAACTTGCGCCACACCCCGTAGCATTTCTTGTGCTTCACCCACTAAATTCTCAACTAGAGGAACCGAAACAGCAATTTGAATAGAATTTCCTTGAATTGCAGCCTTAGCATTATTAAAATAAATTCGAGCTTCTGGATCAGAAAGACAACTTTCAACAAAACTTTCAAAGGATTCTGCTGCTGCCGGAAACTTTTGTTGCTTAAACTGTTGAATTCCTTGATTTTTTTGCTCAATATTATTAATGCAGTTTGGTTGATTATTCAAAGCAGATTCAGGTGTTAGATTTTTGTCTCCTAAACTCAACAATTCTGAATTATGATTAATAGGAGATTGCTGATTTCTTTCTATTCTTACTACCTTATAGATTAAAACTAAACCTATTATAATAGCAGCCGATCCAACTCCAACTCGAAATAGTGGATGTTTCCAGAATGATTTTCTTTGAGGCGGTTTGAGTTCAATGGGTGTAATAAGATTCCACCATGTAGGTGGCTCTTCTAAAATCCCTGTGCATACAGTTGGCAACCAGCAAACACCAGGATATTGATGTTGGAAACCTTCTAAATGACATCGTGCTTCCCGGAAGGATTTAAAGAATGACTGACCACCAGAGTATTTTTCCAAAAACACTCGTAAAAATTTGGCTGCAACATCATCGGGTACTGGTTCTCGCATCACAATTGCTACAGGAAGTAGGAGTTTAGAGAGCTGTTTGGCTAACCCTAAGCCATCACAAGAATTAAAGATGCAAAGTTGTAATCCCCCTTTTATAGCCTCGCGCAACGTCAATTTCAAATCATCAATTTGTAATTGATCTGTTTGACTTAGCTCAATCCAACCAATATCTTTACCATCGTTACTTCCGCTATGTCCCGTAAAAATAAAAATCTGGTAGGACTTGCTCCGTAACTCAGTAAGCAAGTCATGGCGAGTAGGTTGTTCTAAAACTTTGAACACCCCTCTCTTCTGGTTTTCTAGTTCCTTGATTGCTTCGAGGTCTTTCTTAACGCCTTCTTCAATACCTTCATTATTACCTACAACGACTAAAACTTTTACTCTATCTGACGAAGGAATCGCTTTACAAATATCTGTGGACTCGTATACAGTTACTTCTGCATTTGGACAATACTCTTCAAAAAATTCCCAATCTTGCCACGGAAACCGTCGCAGATTACTTTCTTCAGTGTCTAGAAAAATATGAATTTCGTCTTCTGACTTTTTGTGTAATTCTACTAATAATTTTTCCCTAGCTTTCCGCCATTTTTCATCTCCTTGGAGCCACTGATCAAAGCTCTTCTTAAAGGATTCAGAAAAATTACGAATTTCACCTCTGCTAAACTGTCTTCTTTTAGATCTTGGTGTCAGGCGTAACGCCACATCCTCCAAACCTAAATAGGCTTCTTGCCATTGCTTAAAAGAGGATTGAAGCTCATCTGGCGCACTTAAATAACCCTCTTGCAATTCTTTACCATCAATAAAAATAGCCGCTCTAAATTTTCCTTCAGGCGCACTTCGCAATCTGAATCGGATCAACATTGAGATTACCCCCTCCGACTTTTTATCTAATGATTTGTAGAATAAAATATTTATATCACAAATTCTTCTGTAATGCAACTATTCTCGTAGGCAATTTTGACTCCAAATCTTTCATCAAACTTTCCACTAAAAGATAGACAAAGTGACTCTTTTAATCTTGTGGTTTTGGCATTCATAAAGTCTGAACCTTGTTCATCGACTATCGTGAGTTGAAGATTGTGTGGTAAGTCAGTATAAGAAGACTCGTTTGTTGGATACAGACAAACTAGAATGTCAGCCTCATCGGTGCTAGTGTGTGTTAAACGCACTACCAATGCCAAAGTTCGCTGGGCTAAGTCTCCACCTAAGTTAATTTCCTTAGCTCGAACAACAGATGGTTGTAGTGTCTCAGATTTTGATCTCTTAAATCTTCTAAATGCAATAACTAACTCTTGTGGCGAGCGCCAGTCTGGTGAATAATTATCTTCTAGCCATTCACGCAAAGCGATTAATTTCTTGAACTCAGTTTGCTCAAGATGACCAATGAGATCATCTAAAGAGTGCAGTTCGTTCAGTTGAATTTCTTCTGATAAATCAGTAATAGAATCACCCGGAATAAAGCCTAACAGTTCAACCTGGGTTAGCTGTTGACTAAATTGAACAGCAACATAACCCATACGAGCCTGTCTAACTTCTACAGGAAGATGAACAAGTTTTTCATTGGGTAAAACAGGACGACACTCTAATTTGCCAATGCCAGGAACAACTAAATCTGCAACGTCAAATAGCATTCTAGTACCCGACTGCCAACTCTCACTTTGAGTTAAATTGGTTTCAATATCTATCCAATGTAAGTATCGATGAACAGCGTAAACTGCTAAAGTATTGAGATAAACTTGCTTACCTTTTTCAGGGTTTGTTTGTTCAACAGCAAATTCTCTAGCATAGCGATGTGCTTCAATTCCCAAAGGAATTGTAATTAAATCCAGGTTTTGATTTCCTATTAAGTTATTCTCGCTCATGTCAATCTCCGTATATACTACACTCTGAAAAAAAACACTCCTCTACAAATAGACTTTTTCCACCCATCTTATGATGAACAGTATCCTAGTTCTAATAAAATCTCTTGCAGTAGAGGCTTGCACCTTCTGTTCCAATGAGCCACGAGAGTTTTATAATTAATACCTAATTCTCGACTTAAAACTGACATCTTTTCCGGTGGATTTTGCAACAAAATTCTTTCGCAAAGCATTTGACAATTACAGTCGGGGTATTCACGTGGATGACAGTTTCGCAATCGCCGTTCTAAGTCTTTTTCAACATAAATTTCAAACTCTAGAAAAGTATTCTTGTTTTTCTCTTTCTGCAATCGCTCTATATATTCGTCTAGACCATCTATAGTTGGTATTTCAGAAGAAGTTGTTGATAGTATATCCAATAAAGTTTTCAAGCTTTCATCATCCTGATAAATTGTTTCATCTAAGCTGCGATTGATTGGTTCTGGTTTGGGTGTGGTTAAATCTTTAATTCTATAGCGAAGGTAGGCATTAATCCATCGTGTTAAGCCTTCTTCATAGGGTCGAGAGTCGTCTAAAGATGGCTTAAACTTACAAATACTTCGGCATAACCATTCAAAAGTTTTGTCTAAAGCTTCAAGATAATATATATGAGAAGACTTAAGGAGTTTAGGTAATTTCTGAACGGTTATTAACAAGCAATTAAGCAATCGTTTGCGCTCTGACCCTTGAATACAGGTCGGATCGTTGCAGATTTTGGCTATTAGCTCTCGCAATTTTGTTTCTATCTCTGTCATAGGTTTAATTAATTAAACAGCATTTTCTAGCGTTAGTTACTTCATCAATTCCAAAAATATTTAGAGTTGTCGAAGTTGCTTAAAAATACAGTAGGAAATCTGAGTTGATTTCAAGAACTAATTAGGTGAAAAGCCGAAATTTTAAAAATTTATAGAAGTTACTGTCCTCTGATTTCTGAGTGGAGTTTATAGCACTGACCGCAGGGGAACGGGGAAAAGGGGACAGGGAACGAAACAGCTCTGTGATCACGTCCAGAAGTAAAGAGGAGAGACGTGCAGAATCCACGAGATCAAGAAAAGTTTGCTTCATTAGGTAAATACCACCCCAACACACATTACAACGTATATCTAGCCACATATTAACTTATGCACGTTCTTCAATTTTTCCACAAATCTACTTGTGTGACCTTCTTCGTAGGAATCCAACAAAAACTCAGTCAACCTAGCCTTAAAGCTATATAGGAAAAGAGTTTCAACCTGAGGGGGGGGAAGTAAAGTCCCCTGAGACAAAACACTGATGTAAAAATCAACAAACTGTCAAAACTCTAGTCAAAAAAAATTTTTTTAGCGTCTCAAATCCTTGATATATCTAGCTTACAGAATTTTAGTTGGACAACCCTGTTGTAGATTTTGTAGATTTTTTGCGAACTGAAGTGACTTTTAAGTAGAGGGGTTAAGGATAGTGATTTTCACTTGACGCTTTCACTCTCAGAAGCAGTTGGCCAGCTCGCTTCTCCGGCATTGACCATAAAGGGGAAACGAACAAATGAAACTTAGCGTAATTACATCACTTCTTGTTTTGCTAACCAGCGAATTTAGTCTAGGTTTAGCATCTACTGTTAATGAGTCTGTTAACTCAGTTTACCGCCAAAATAATGCCTCTGTCGATCAATCATCGACTCATTTCCAATTCACTAAAAATAATCCACCTCCCGAATGCTGCAACGATGGTGGTTCTCGATAATAAAGAGGAAAGAAATTTCTGATCTTGTATTGTAATCTCTTGATTACCTTTCCTCATTTACCCTAAGTTGAAAAAGCCAGCATTCGGTAGAGCTACCTTGGTCTTTTGCTCTCTCTAAGTTTACCGGAAGTCAAGCTGAGGTTGACAATCACAAATTTTAAAATCGACCTGGGTTGGTGAAGAATGCCGAATGTGGGTTACACCTCACTCAATCAAAAGACAGAGAAGACAGGTTTCTGTCTTGACGATCGCTTTCTTCTTTGTGTAGTATATATGTAACACAAAAAAAGACAAAGGAGCAAGCCCATGTACTCGCGCTCCCTACAACTGTTCCGTCGGGTGTTACCCTTTCAACCTCAGGTTAAACCCCTTGAGCGTCAAACCAAGACCCAAACACCGACTCAGCACTCCGAACCGATCTCTCAAAGCCATCCCATTCAAAAGGATTTTACCGAGAGTCTGCATCGTTTAGAACAAAATTATCATTTAGAGCGGCGTTCTATTTGGTAACACCCATTTAAAATTCCATCAACCCAAGGAGGCGATCGCCATGAATAAAATTACTTATACTACAAAGTTCGTCCGATAAAACATCCCTATTCCCCTCACTAGAAACCCGGTAACTTCTGAGAAACCGGGTTTCTCTGTTTACAGTTATTTCAAACTTCTTAACTCCCCAGGGGGAACCGCACCTTTTTCGGTAATAATGGCAGAAATTAATTCAGCCGGAGTAACATCAAAAGCCGGATTATAAAACTCAACTCCCGTCGGACACAAACGAGTATTACCCACTTCATAAAGTTCAGTTGGATCTCGTTCCTCAATCGGAATTTCCGCGCCAGTTTCTAATTTAAAATCCACCGTAGAGAGGGGAGCCGCAACAAAAAAAGGAATATGGTGAGCTTTGGCAACTAACGCCAAACTATAAGTGCCAATTTTATTCGCAGTATCCCCATTAGCCGTAATTCGATCCGCCCCCACAATTACAGCATGAATTAAACCCTGTTTCATACAATGAGCCGCCATATTATCCGCAATTAACGTGACCGGAATCTTGTCTTGAACACATTCCCAAGTCGTTAATTTTGCCCCCTGTAAACGCGGACGAGTTTCATCGGCGTAGACCCGTTCTAAACGTCCTTCTCGCCAAGCCGAACGAATTACACCGAGCGCCGTTCCATAACCGCCAGTCGCTAAAGATCCGGTATTACAGTGAGTCAAAATATTGAGTTTATCAGGCGATTTCGGTAAAACATTTAATCCCGTATCTCCGATAAGTTTACAGGTTTCGATATCCTCAGCATGAATCTTTTTGGCTTTTTCTAATAACGCCTGTTGGATCTGTTCAACCGATCCCTTTGTTTCTTGAGCCGTTTTGAGCATTTCATCAATTGCCCAAAATAAATTTACAGCAGTAGGACGGGTGCGGCGCAATACATCCGCAACTGTTTCTAATTGAATTAAAAATTCTTGAGGATCTACAGTGGGAATTTCTCGCGCTCCCAAATACATTCCGTAGGCTGCGGCGATACCAATTGCAGGCGCTCCCCGAACAATCATGGTTTTAATCGCATGAGCCATATCTTCATAGCGACTAATTTCAATTCGAGTATACTCTTTGGGGAGACGGGTTTGATCGATTAGCAGAACCTGATTATCCTGCCAAATGATCGGATAAACTTGAGTCAGGCTAGAAGTCATAGCGGGTGGGGGATATAAATCCAGAATTCTTCTTCTAGTCTACACCTTTTAGGGGTTTTGTTGCAGTAAACCTAGACTGAATCTGTTGAATTAAATTGTACATCTTGGCCGACAGCTTGTAGCGTAGATAGGGGAACAGTCGGCGATAGAGAGGGTTAAAATTATATTCAAAAAGAACCTGTAAAATTTCCTCCGAACTTAATTGGTTTAAATAGGTGACTCCCCGATCTATTAACTCATCGCTGTATTCTAAATATTTACTAATTCCCATCCGTTCAGACCAATCCCAAGTTTTTTTATAGGTCTGACGCATTTCCCGTTGATAAGAACTAAAATCCCCTTGTTTTCCCGAGAGATAAGCTTCAATAGATCGACCCGCAATTTCTGCACATTCCATTCCGTGTCTGATTCCTTCTCCGCCCAACATATTCACCGTAGAAACGGCATCTCCAATGGCGATAATATTGTTTCGATAATAGGTATCTTGAAGACCGCTACAATATTTTAAAATTCCGCCGTGAACGTCAATAATTTTATAAGGAATGCCTTGCAGATAATCCTTAATAATAAGTTCTATATAACTGGGAAGGGAGCCGGTTCGCTCAGTTTTTTTATCGGGATGACTAAATTGACCGGAACCAATTTTTAAGCGGTTGGGTTCCATTGGAAAAATCCAAGAATATCCTTTCGGCATCCATTTATGACCCAAGAAAAAAATTAACTGATCCGCATATTTTTGATAATCTGAGCTAGAAACTTCGATTAAATATTCGGTTGCAATTCCCGTGAAATAGGCGGGATGTTGTTGTTTAGATGAACACATCACCGCTCGGCTTGGACCTGTGGCATCTACCAACACCTGAGTCGAGACTTTAACGGTTTTATTACTTTTATAGGGTTTAAACTCTACGACGGTTTTTCCGCTTTCTTCAAAAGAACAAATATAGCGATGTCCCATCCAAACTTCGCCACCTTGTCGTTGAACTTCTTGGGCTAAAAATTCTCGTAGTTTGGCAAAATTTAACACAACTCCCCGAGGGCGTGAGCATTCCCAATTCTGATAAACATGAGTGGTAACGATCGCTATTTTTTGCCAGAAACTACCGACGACATCGAGGGGGAGATCGTACCGTTCTAAGGTTTCTAATGGTGTGGCGGCGCTGGAAAAGTCATTTTGGGCGAAGGTTTGATGCTGTTCGGCCAGTAAGACTTTTTTTCCCAATTTAGTCAGCCGTCTCGCACAGTGGCCCCCGGATGGCCCCGCTCCGACAACCACAATATCAAAATGTTTCATTTTCCAACTCAAATGCTAGCTGCTTTTACAGTTTAGCTGATGTGTTGCATTTTATAGACCAACGGTGCGATAGCTAAAAGAAGTCTGTTTGTAGCGGAGTAGATCCTGTTGTTTGTTCAATTCACAGAAGTAAATTGATGCTGATTGTTGTTATTAATTGTTGTGATCAACAGCAAAAATTTAATCAACAGTAGCATAATTACAACTGACAAGATTGACTTTGGGAAGGCAGGTAATGGGGGGGCGAGATGAAGTAATAGGAATGAATTCTCCTTCGAGTACAAAATCATCGGCGTTGAGAACGACTCCTAAAATGGCTTGGGTTGATTTTAATTTGATGACAGCATCATCCAAAAATCCATCTTCATCAAAATCAATCAGTTCCATATAGTCGAGATCTTCTTCGGTTAGTCCCCCTGTCAGTCCGATTTTATCCGCATCCGCAAACCAATCAAAGTTTTTAATGACTTGGGCTTGATAAACATTACTGGTCGCCGCATCAGCTTCTAAAATAAATACATCCGTATTCCCATTACTACTAAAAATTTCAGCTTGAACGGATATCGGGGTGATTAAAGTGGCCATGCAGGGCAGCACAGTTACTAGCAATAATGTGCTTAATTGTGTTACAATCATTGATTGAGCTTTCATCTTTACAGCTTCACTTTACGGAGGTGTCTATTCGTTATCTGAAATCTTAGTGCTACTCTTTAAACCTAGACATCATCCGAAGGTAAAGAGCGGTTTGTGATTAAGATAGTACAATCATTAGCCCGAGGGCAATTATCGCTTATTTAAGCTCCCCCAGATGACCGTATTTTCATAGACAATTTGTGAATTGGTTCGGATTTGTTTAGAAAAACTTATAATAACTACAAGTATTCAATTAATCCCTGTATTCCCAAGCCAATGAGCAAATAAACCCGTCTATATTCTAATTTTTTTTGATGAATATAGCAGGTCGCAAGTCGTGTATTGACAAATTAATGAAACTGAGAAACTCTCAAACCTTTACTAAGAGAAGTTTTTAACTTCCTGTTGCCTGTTGCCTATTCCCTGTTGCCGCCCGCGTTGCGCTATAAGTGAGTTTACAGGGATTGTTTCAAAATAATAACTGATATGATGTACGGTTGATTAATGCGTGTTATGGGGGTGGGGCGGGTTTAATTCAATCTCGGAGTGGTCATCAAGATATGGGCAGAACCCGCCCCTACAGCACTTCGGATTGATTGGTTAGAGATGATTTGAGTCGAGATTGGGCTGAAAAATCCTTGAATATTTAGGGTTGAACTCGAATCACTTGTTCATAATTATTTTTTACTCGGTCTTCGTATTTTTGACGGGCTTCGGCATCTTGATCGTTGTAAAAAAACGCCAGCAAAGCAAAACGACGACCTGCGGTTACATCCGTCGCTTCGTGCATTAAAGAACAGGAAAAAATAATCGCACTTCCCGTATCGGGTTTATAAAGATGGGGGCTATGTTCTGAAAATCTTAAAAATCCGCCTTCATATTCTTCCACATTCAAGTTAATTGTCATGGCAAACCGGCGGTGAGCAGTTCCCGGCGTGGTATTATCTCGATGAGGTCGAAAATATCCCCCTTCTTTTGCATCATAACAGGCTATTTTGTAGGATTCTCGACGGTTGACTTCAAATTGAAAAGCCTGTTTAATTTCTGGAAAAACTCGTCGCCGCATCAGAGAATCAATGTGATTGATCAAAGACTTATCTTCGATAAAATGGTCGCGGCGGAGTTTATGGCGGGGGTCAAGATATCCTATTGTTTTTTGTCCATCTTGTTTCATAAAACCGGATTCTGAGTTTCCGCGAGTTTCCCAAATTTCCATCAGATAGCGACAAAATTTAAGATCGAAAACGTTAGGAATGAGCAAGACAGGGGCTTGCATTTGAATCGCTCGGGGTTCTTCTCGACGGATTAGAATTTGAAGATCTGTTAATAGTTTGTTAATCGCTTCTTCGAGGTTAGCGAGCGGATAAATCTGTAAGATTCGTAAGTTAGAATCGAGTAAAAAAGCAGTCCGAATATAGGAGACATTAGAGGGGTCATTCTCATCTAAAGAACAAACTCCATACTTGATACTGACTCCCAAGTTAGTATCGCAGAGCAAAGTCAAGGGAAGATGATGATCTTGAGAAAATTTTAGGCGGGATTCAGGCCGATTTGAACTAATAGAAAAAACCCGCACATCCGATTGATTTAAAATTGGCATTAAATCTCGAATTCGACAGGCAATTTCTTGACAAGCGGGAATTTCATCCTGAGCGTAGAAGAAAAGAATAATGGGTTTTCCGGCATTGCTACGCAGAAAGAAATCGGCTTGATTTTCAGTCGGTAAGCGAAACCAAGGAGCAGGATCACCAACCCGAAGTAATGGGGTTTGAGGTTTCATTTTTCGGATTTTTGATTTACCGATTTGACGACTAAAAATAGCTTCAAAAAGTTCCTCGAATTGTCCCTATTTTTCCGGCGATCTAAAACTCAAAAATAAAAGCCCTTCTGTACAGAAGAGCTAGTCGTGAAAGATGTTTTAAATTTTACCAAACAACTCAAAGACCGAGAAATCCGATCCTAAAAATTAAGCCTGATTTCACTTTTGATTGTTTAGCAATCAGATTTTTGTCGCTCTTAAAATAAAGGAGACAACGACAATTAACCAACCGCAGACACAGGTAAAAGAGCGTCTTTTAACATCTGAACTTTATCGGTTCTTTCCCAAGGTAAACCCAGGTCAGTCCGTCCAAAATGACCGTAAGCGGCAACTTCTTGGAAGAAATGTCCGCCCCGTTTACCCGGCAAATTCTGCAAGTCAAAGGCTTGAATCATCCCGGCCGGACGCAGTTCAAAAGTCTGCTTAATCACCTCATTGAGCTTCTCTTCGTCCACTTTGCCGGTACCGAAGGTTTCCACAAACAGGCTCACCGGACGAGCAACACCGATGGCGTAGCTCACCTGAACTTCGCATTTCTCGGCCAATCCCGCCGCCACGATATTTTTCGCAATATAGCGGCAGGCATAAGCGGCTGTGCGGTCTACTTTAGTGGGGTCTTTACCGGAGAAAGCACCGCCGCCATGACGAGCATAACCGCCGTAGGTATCGACGATAATTTTGCGACCGGTCAAGCCAGAATCCCCTTGAGGACCACCGATGACAAATTTACCCGTAGGATTGACTAAAAAGCGGGTGTTGGCATCGGGCTTAACGCTAATATCCTCAATTACAGGTTCTACCACTTCCGACCACAAATCTTGCTTAATTCGGGCTTGAATGGCAACCGGGTCAGAAATGCCGCCGATAGTGGCAGTATGTTGAGTGGAAACTAAAATCGTATCAATTCCCACCGGACGGCCATCTTCGTAGATGATCGTGACTTGGGTTTTACCGTCAGGACGCAGATAGGGAAGGGTGCCGTTTTTGCGGACTGCGGTCAATTGACGGGAAATGCGGTGAGCTAAACTGATGGGTAAAGGCATCAGTTCCGGCGTTTCGTTGCAAGCGTAGCCGAACATCAAGCCCTGATCTCCGGCGCCGATGGCATCTAACTGTTCCTCGCTCAGATGTTCCCGCGTCTCCTGAGCCATATCTACCCCTTGGGCGATATCAACGGATTGTTCATCTAGAGCAACCAGAACAGAACAGCTATCGGCTGAAAAACCGTTCTCGGCATGAGTATAGCCAATTTGAGCAATTTTTTGGCGGGCGATGTTAATGTAGTTGACTTGGGCTTTAGAAGTGATTTCGCCTGTGATTAAGACTAAACCCGTATTGACAACAACTTCGGCCGCAACTCGGCTTTTCGGATCTTGAGCGAGTAAAGCATCTAAGATCGCATCCGAAATTTGATCGCAAATTTTATCGGGATGCCCTTCAGTAACAGATTCAGATGTAAAAAGGTAACGACGAGACAAAGGGAGTTCCTCCTTAAAATAGAGCTTGGTTGATTGTGAAGTTTTTGATTGAACTCGCAATTCAAGCTACCCGGACTCGTAAGAGTTTTTGACCAACCAGATTAGAGTTTGTTGCTCTGCCAGAAGCGACAACACAGGGATTTGAGAACATTCTTATCCCAACTTCTGGGCTACTCGGAGTCGTCTGTAGTTTGGAGAACTTGGATTTCGTCGAGCTGTGTAATGATAACATCTGCCCGGTACAAATTAACAGCGCTTTGGGGTTTCCAACTGATCCCAATACAACCGGCTGCACCCGCCTGTTTAGCCATTTCCATATCAACAGCCGCATCTCCAACCATTAAAGTATTAGAAGGTTGTACATCTAAATTTTTGCAAGCTTGGCAATATAAAGCCGGATCGGGTTTGCTCAAGCCTTCATCTACACCCATTTGAACTTGAACATAGTCTCCGAGTTGATAGCGTTCGACAAATGCTTCTACCGCTCGTTGGGAAGCAGCAGATAGAATTGCCAGTTTCAATCCAACTTCTGCGAGAAACTTCAACACCTCTAAGCTTCCCGCAAACAAAGGGGACGGAGGTGCATCTTTGAAATATTGGTCAGCTTCATCAAAAGCTCGACCGGCGATTTCTAATGATTCTAACCATCCCCGTCCCGTTTCCGCAATATAGGCGGCCGCTGCAATTTCATTTTCTCGCCGACTGCCCACTGCCATCAGGCCTGCCGGATCGAGGCGATCGCCTTCCACACCAAACGCCATTAACAGGGGATCTCCAACGCCGGGGATCTGAGCATCAATTAAACGCGATCGCTTCTGAGCCAGATTTCTCAACAAATTTTCAGAATTTTCTAACGTGCCGTCTTTATCAAAAATGACAGCACTGATCTTCTTAAAGGTAACGCCTTGAACCTGAATGCTAACCAAGCAAGACCTCTCCCCTCAACGTGAGTCTTTTTGCTCAACAACAAGCTGAAAAAAGAGGGACGCTTCCCTCTTTGCGAAAACCTGAACGTTTAAGATTCAGCAACAGCCGAGGCTTCTTCTTCTTCTTCTTGTTCTTCAGTTTCAGGTTCGGCTTCTTCGACCTCCGCTGCGGTTTCAGCAACTTCAGTTTCGGCGACTTCTTCTGGAACTTCCTCATCCTCGGTTGCTGACGGAATATCTGCTTCACTCAGTTCGGCTTCACCGCTCGGAACTTCGGTTCCTTGCTGTTCGGCTAGCATTTTCTCCCGGAATTTAGCAGCCATTTCCTCAGCTTTTTCATAGACTAGCTCAGGATTTTTCACCATTGCTCCCGGTTCGGGTTCAAGCTGCTTGGTTGAAAGTGAAATTCGACCCCGATCCGCATCTAGATCGATGATCATCACTTTCACCTCATCATTGACATTGAAAACACTGTGAGGTGTATCAATGTGATCGTGGGAGATCTCGGAGATGTGCAGCAAGCCGCTCACGCCTCCAATATCAATAAAGGCTCCGTAGGGCTTAATACCGCGTACTGTTCCAATTACCACTTCTCCGACTTCGAGTCGGTTCATCTTCCGCTCAACCAAAGCACGACGATGACTTAAGACCAGTCGATTTCGATCTTCGTCTACTTCTAGGAATTTTAGAGGCAGTTCTTCTGAAACCAATTCCTCTTTGGGCTTGCGGGTACTAATATGGGAGCCAGGAATAAAACCCCGTAATCCTTCAATTCTGACCAAAGCACCACCCCGGTTGGTGGCAAACACTTGGGATCTTACCGTTGCATCTTCTGCTTGCAGTTGACGAACTCGTTCCCAGGCTCGCATATACTCAATCCGACGAATCGATAGGGTAAGCTGCCCATCTTCATTTTCATCGGTCAGAATAAAAAATTCGCGGGTTTCATTGGACTGTAATACTTCGTCCGGACTCTCCACCCGGTTAATTGACATTTCCTGGAGGGGTATGTAAGCTGCGGTTTTAGCACCAATATCAATCAGAGCGCCTCTAGGTTCTAAACTAAACACCGTTCCGGCAACCACATCTCCCGGACTAAAATGATAGTCATACTGATCGAGTAGGGCGGCAAAATCTTCGTGGGTAAAACCCACATCTCTCTGATTGGTTTTCTGATTGATCATGCGAGTTGTTTCCTAGATTTTCTCTCCTTAGTAGTTTTTGACACAACTTAGAGCCTCTCTTCCTCTTGCTTTCCTTACGATCGGATGGCGATGGGAAGATCCCAAGTTTTGAGGTTTCAACCTCACTCTAATAGCTTTGACCTGCGCCTCTTTTTAACTGAGGGCAGGAAAACAAGTTGGGTCTAACTAAGCTTAGATCCATTTTGACATTCTCAGAGCTAAACTGTGCGCGCCCATAGGCTACGCCAACGGTATCGCCTGAGATTGTTGCGTATTCCCGTTTAACTAGACTCAACTTCCAAGAAACCTCCCGCGCCGCTACTCTCGACGAGTCAGGAACTCTCTAAATTAGAGGTCCACTGGCAGGCCGACAGCAAACGGAAGGAAGGGAAATTCCGGATTAGTTCTTGAATTTCGGTCATAGCATTACCATTATGCCACAGCGATCGCCGTTTGGTGCCAACGGGATAGAAATATTTAAAACCTGTTGAGATGAGGTTTCAACTGATTCTTGGGAGCGAAGAAATTCAAGGAAAAATCACTTCTTGGTGTCTGGCTTGATTTTCATCAACTTCCCCGTCTGATGGGGATGAACTTTTTAACGAACTCAACTCAGACACCGAGGCTTCCTCCTCCTGGGATGACCAATCAGAAACCGATGCTTCCCCTTGAGAAACGGCCGTCTTTTTCTGGTAGCTTTTGAGGTGATCTAACGCCTCCACAAAATCTCGAATCCCTTGAAACTTGCGATAAACCGAAGCAAAACGGACATAAGCCACTTCACTAACCGATTGTAGCTGTTCTAGAACTAATTCCCCAATTTCCTGACTTGAAACCTCCCGGACAGCCCGCTGTTGTAATTCGGCTTCGATTTCATCAATAACTATCTCTAAAGCCGATCTTTCAATGCCCGTCTTTTCACAAGCCCGAATTAAACCTCGCAACAATTTAGAACGATCAAACGACTCCCTCTTCCCATCTCGCTTAATCACGGTAATCGGAACGTATTCAATTCGTTCGTAAGTCGTGAAGCGATGCTGACAATTCAAACATTCTCGCCGCCGCCGAATACTCTTACCGGACTCCGCCGAACGAGACTCTAAAACCCGACTACTGGTATGTTGGCAAACAGGACACTGCATAACTATAGCTCTTCAAAGTGGGGATTTCCTCCGAGGGTCAGTCCCTTTCATTTGAATCAAGAGAACATCATTTTTTTTACAAAAACCGGATTAGAGACTTCAGGAGGTCAAGGAATTCTCCCCTACCCCATGAAGTCTGTTTATATTTGATTTGATCGGTGCTATATTTTCGATATTTTTATGACTCAAAAGCCAAAAAGCTTTCTGATCTATTTTCCAATCCGAGGCGGTTCCCGGAAGGCGATCGCAAAAAATAGCACTCCAACGCCCAAAGCCAAGACTAAGATATATGCAACGCTTTCCATGTGATCAACGTTTCCTTATATTTCTATTGACTACCAGTTTACCAGTTTACCGATCAAAACTGTCGAAAAAATCCGTTGTCAACTGAATCAATACAAGATGAGAGCTAAGACTAGAGGATCAATTCAATCTTCTAGCTTAACTCTCAGACCCTAATACTCACCCCAATCTGAGGTGAATCCAATTTCTCGACCCAAAAAGGAGTTTAAACCGCCTTTTTAGCACGGGTGGTCTTATCACCCACTTTCTGGAATAATCCCCATTCCACTTGTTCTTCCATGTCGGCTTCGACTCCGGCAAATACATCCCGGAAGATCGTACGAGAACCGTGCCAAATATGTCCAAAGAAGAACAGCAGAGCGAAGCAAGCGTGAGCAAAAGTGAACCAGCCTCGGGTACTGGTGCGGAATACCCCGTCAGAACCCAGGGTTTCGCGGTCAAACTCAAAGGGCTGACCCTGTTGAGCCAAACGAGCATATTTCTTAACGGTGGGCGCATCGCTAAAAGTCTGACCGTTCAACTGACCGCCGTAGAAAGAAACCGTAACTCCAGCTTGCTCAAAGCTGTAACGAGATTCGGCGCGACGGAAAGGAATATCGGCCCGGATGACGCCATCAGAATCCTGTAAGACAACGGGGAAGGTTTCAAAGAAGTTGGGAAGGCGACGTACCGACAATTCGCGACCTTCACTATCTTTGAATACGGGATGACCCAACCAACCTTGGGCGATACCATCACCGTCATTCATCGGGCCTACACGGAATAAACCGCCTTTAGCCGGACTGTTACCGACATAATCATAAAATGCCAGTTTTTCAGGGATCTCAGACCAAGCTTGCAATAAGCTATCACCGGAGGCGACACTGGCCTGAACTCGCCGCTCAATTTCTTGCTGGAAGTAGCCCTGATCCCACTGATAACGGGTCGGACCGAACAATTCGATGGGAGTTGCCGCCGAACCGTACCACATGGTTCCGGCAACCACAAAGGCCGCGAAAAACACCGCCGCAATACTGCTGGACAGTACCGTTTCGATGTTCCCCATCCGCAGGGCTTTGTACAGGCGTTGGGGCGGCCGCACGGACAGGTGGAATAGACCGGCAATAATGCCCACAACTCCCGCCGCAATGTGGTGAGCCACAATACCCCCCGCATTAAACGGGTTGAAGCCTTCCGGCCCCCACGACGGCGCGACGGGTTGAATACTTCCGGTCAGGCCGTAGGGATCGGAAACCCACATTCCCGGGCCAAACAGTCCGGTTAAGTGAAACGCTCCGAAGCCAAAGCAGAGAAGACCGGACAAGAACAGGTGAATCCCAAACATTTTGGGTAAATCTAAAGCCGGTTCGCCGGTGCGGGGATCGGTAAACAGTTCGAGATCCCAATAAACCCAGTGCCAAACGGCCGCCAAGAACAGCAAGCCGGACAGAATGATGTGAGCGGCAGCCACACCTTCAAAAGACCAAACTCCGGGGTTGGTTGCGGTTTCGCCTGTGATGCTCCAACCGGCCCAAGATTGGGTGACTCCCAAACGAGCCATAAACGGCATCACAAACATCCCCTGACGCCACATCGGATTTAAAACGGGGTCAGACGGATCAAAAATTGCGAGTTCGTAGAGGGCCATTGAACCCGCCCAACCTGCTACAAGAGCAGTGTGCATTAAATGTACAGAAATCAGTCGTCCCGGATCGTTGAGAACTACTGTATGTACACGGTACCAGGGTAGTCCCATTGACTACTCTCCTCCTCGATTCCTAAGGTATACTTGTTAAACTTTGCTGTGAATACCCGTTTGCCTACCCTAAAGTTGACAATTTGTCAAGATTTCTTTAAGCTCAGACAAGTTTACGGGCGATCTGCATACATGAAACATATTTAAAGAAGTGTATCGATAGTTAGAACCAATTGCAAGTATGTTGACAAAACTCACCCAATACCCAAGCCAAATTTTGCCACCGGGTCCGGCAGCAAATTGCAGGGGCCAATTGAGTGTTAATACCCGGACAATCGGTTCAAAGTTCACCCTCTGAAGAGATTAAGGCCGTCTCTATCCTTTGACATTGAGCCGAAGCGGTACACAAACGATCCAGCACTTGGTCAGCCGTAATTAGGCGAGTCAAAATCACTTGACCAATGCTACGAGCCGAGTGATTGCGATCGCCGCCTTGATCGATGGGCTTAACTTCCAGCATCAAAACCGCATCTTCTACCCGATGCAGCCACATTTTCTCATTCTTGTCACACAAACACAGATTCAGTCTCTGGATTTCCGGTGGCCGACGGCGGGCTGTTTCATCCCACAAACCCCCTACACCCCAAACACGACCCACAGTCCATCCATCTGTCAAAAAAAAATATTTCATGGACTTTAGACGCGGTAACTGTATCATAAACTCAACTTGAAGATAGCGCGAAATTCCGGGGCAGTTCGGTTTGATAAGAATAGTTTTCGATTTGCATCGATGCCATCAAACTCACCGGTTAACCCCATCTTCCACAACTCCCCAACTCTTGCGATAATGAGGAAAATCTGAACAATAGACTATTCATCCCGTCTATCCGGCTAACAGGAGACATCCCCCAGTGAAACTTGCCGATTGGATTGGTTTACTTTGTCTGATTCTGGCACTGCTGATTTTGTGGCAATTTCGGCAGATTGTCCTGCTGATTTTTACCGCAGTCATTTTGGCGATCGCCCTCAACAGTTTAGTCCGATGGTTGCAACGCTTTCGCCTCAAACGCAGTATTGCAGTAATCGTCGCCCTCAGTTTAGTTGTATTCTTTGGGACTCTATTTTTCAGCCTGGTTATGCCCCCTTTTCTAACTCAATTTCAGCAACTTATTGAGTTAGCGCCCCGAGGATTCAATCAATTTATCCGTTGGGTTGATAACCTCTTAGAAAATCCTCCCCTCTGGTTGCCGGAACAATATCAATACGAATTTCAGATTCCCACCATTCCCGAAATTGCCCAACAAATCGGCCCCCTTGCTCAAAACGTTTTGGGGAACTTTTTTGCCTTCTTTTCCAACTCCGTCACCACTTTACTCCAAGTCTTATTGGTGATTGTATTAACCCTAATGTTTCTCGCCAATCCCCTCGCCTATCGGCAACTTTTTGTGCGTTTATTTCCCTCCTTTTACAGACGGCGAGCCGATCACATTCTCTCGGGATGCGAAACCGCTTTATTACTCTGGATGGGCGGAATTGTAATTAACTCTATTTTTATTGCCAGTTTAAGTGCGGTCGGTTTATTTATTCTGGGGATTCCCTTCGTTTTTGCCCATGCGTTGTTAGCCGGAGTTTTTAACTTAATTCCCAATCTAGGCCCCGCTGCCAGTGTAATTTTTCCGGTGTCTGTCGCCCTTTTAGACGCACCCTGGAAAGCTTTAACCGTGATTATTCTCTATATTGTCATTCAAAATTTAGAAAGCTACTGGTTTAGCCCGATGATCATGCAGAAACAGGTTTCTCTGCTTCCGGCTGCAACCTTAACCGCTCAAATTTTCTTTGCCAGTTTTTTCGGTTTTTTAGGATTAGTCTTAGCCCTTCCTTTGGCGGTTGTTTCTAAAATTTGGATCGAAGAAGCCATAATGAAAGATATCTTAGATCAATGGCACGGCACCCCAGAAAAATCCTTTACCGAAACTTCCAGCGAAGCTTTTACAGATTTTGAACTCGACTCGGAACCTTTCGCCAGTGATAGCCTTTCTTCTATTGAAAATGAATCGGATTTTCCCCAATGAAAGAGATCGAACAAGTCGCCGCAGCTTTAGAAAATCAAGACTATAAAACCGCTGCCAAACTTCTAAAACAACTCCAAAAACAATCCCCCGAAAATCCTTGGGTACTGTTCTATATTGGCCGTTGGTACGAAGGAACGGATAAACTTCAATCCGCCGAAAAAATCTATCGAAAATTGCTTCGCAACGCCACAAATCCTAAAGTAATCGATCTGGCTCGAAAAGGCTTACAACGCCTCGAAACCCTCGAACAAAACCGACGACAAGCCGCTATTAATCAAGCCAAAACTGACCCCCGCAATAGCGAAACCGGAGTCCTAATTCTTGAACCGATTCTCCCCGAACACAAACAAACCGCAGCCCAACATTTAGCCAAACTCCTAAATACCGATCCCTACACCGCCAGAATGCAGTTACAAAGTCGGGGTTGGCGCCTGTATCGCACCGGTGAAATGGCGGAATTACAAGTTTATGGTCAAGAAATGCAAAATGCAGGAATTCCCGTCTTTTGGGTGAGTCTATCGGATATTGAGAGAATTCATGTGTTTCGAGTTCTCTATTTTCAGTCGATTTCACCTCAACCGGTGGTCGTTTGTCAAAATCAAAATAATCAGTTGGGTTCCCTTTCTTTTGACTGGTCAGAAGTCACCCAACGGGTCGAAGGTTTACTTCCTTTGTTTATGGAAGCGATGGACTATGACCCCCGACGACGCCGCACGGACCGATTTCGCCACAAAGAGATGACTCAAGACTACGCTCAGGTGTATGATCTACATCTGGGCGATCGCCAGTCTATTCTGCGCTTTTGTGACCAAACTTACGACTTTCAGCAGGGGATTTCTTTTAATCCCACGACATCCAACCCCTCAGCAAAGGGTGCTTATCCGGCTGAAAATACCACTCGCCTCAATTGGAACCGTCTGCTAGAGCGATTTAACCACAGTTTAGCTAATATTCCACTCTGGTCCGATTTTACCCCGTTTGCGGAAACGGCGATCGACTACACTCAACTTTTGAGCCGTTTAAACTCTCATCTTGATATTGATCGCAAGTCCGAAACCCCTTGGGACCCCGCATTTCATCTTTACAGCGGGTTAGTCTTTCTCAAAGTTCAACAGAAATAGCGGACAATACTGCGATCGCTCAATTCGCTATCGAGATGGAGCAAGAGAACTGCGACCATAATCAAAGATTTGGTCGCACGCGGGAATTGCGATTAACAAAAAAACCACTCCTAAGCGGTCAACCCTGGGAAACCCGCCTCAAGCTTTTCTTCGTCAAATTCTAACGGGGCAACCTAACTCGATAGAATTGTGTTATTATGCCCGTATGCTAACACTAACCTACGAGTTCAAGTTAATCCTCTCGTCAAAACAGATTGTCGTCATTGAAGAAATGTTGGCGGTCTGTAGAAATGTATGGAACTATGCCTTGAGAGAGCGAAAAGACTGGATAAGCAGTAGGAAATGTGCGATTAATTGTTGTTCTTTGCAGCAAGAATATGTAATCCCTGCGGATACACCGTACCCCAACTACAACGTACAAGCCGCAAATTTAACGTTCATCGAAGAAAAACAACTCAGAACTCAAATCAGTAAATGCTCAAGTCTTACAGCAAGTCCTGAAGAATCTAGAAAGAGCATTTAACAACATGAAAGAGCAGGGTTATGGTTTTCCTCGCTTTAAGAATAAGTACAGAATGCGGTCATTTGTGTTTCCTCAGTTTAAAAACAATCCAATCTCTAACGATTGGATTAGACTTCCTCAAATTGGGTTTGTTCGGATGAAATTATCCCGTCCAATCCCAGAGGGATTTAAACTCGCGCCAGGTGCGGGTGGTTAGACGGGCGAGTGGGTATTTTGCGATGTTATCGTTGCAAAGCCCCGTTAATGTTCCGGATATTCCACCATCTGGACATCCGCTAGGGATTGACATTGGACTCGATAAGTTTTTAGCAACTTCTGATGGCGAGTTGATTGAACGTCCAAAGTTTTTAACCCGACTACATAGTAAGCTGAAATTGCTACAACGTAGACTTAAATTAAAAACAAAGGGTTCATCGAATCGACATAAGCTCAATCAGAAAATTGCAAGACTCCATCAAAAAATATCAGATACCCGAAAAGATTTTCACTTGAAGCTGGCTCATCATTTATGCGACCAAGCCGGAATGATATTTGTTGAAGATTTAGACTTTAGAACCTGGGCGAAAGGAATGTTAGGAAAACATACCTTAGACGCAGGGTTTGGTCAGTTCTTCAATATATTGGCTTGGGTGTGTGGTCAACGAGGGGTATATTTTGGCAAGGTTGACTACAGATTTACCAGTCAAATTTGCCCAAGTTGTGGGGCGCATACAGGAAAGAAAAACCTGTCTGAACGCACCCATAAATGCTCCGAATGCCATTATGAAATTAATCGTGATATTGCAGCAGCAAAAGTGATTTGTCAACGGGGTATTACTGCGGTCGGGCAGATCGTGGTTCAAGAAATTGACTGTCTAGGCGTACTGTCGGGTATCGCGAGAACAGATAAGTGCCGTAAAAGCAGTAAGCCTAAATTGTGAAGTTTAGGAATCCCTCGCTATAATCTCCGATTTAGCGAGGGAAAATGTCAATTCGGCTAAAATTGCAGAAAGCCAAACTCAGCTTAACGACGTCCGACTTGACGCGCCATATCTTTGAACATATTCAGGCTCGGACCCGGACGACGACGGCCGGAGGAGGGTTGCTTCATCAAGTAGTCCGTCGAGAAAGTCATCCCCGCCGGAGTAGACTCCAGACCGTTGTTGAATGAAGGGGGTTCTTTCGGCTGAACGGGCATAGAGATAGCCTCAACCGTCGTCTTCGCCTGCTCTTTAGCTTCCTGTTTAGCTTCGGTCGGTGCGGCTTTGGCTTTGGCTTTAGTTGTGGTCTTTTTGCTGGTTTTTGCTGCGGGTTTGGGTTGCTCTTGCTTGGCTTTGGGTTCTACAGGAGCGGGTTGAGATTTTTCAGGAGCGGTTTGGTTTTGAGTTGAGTCGGTTGCTTTAGCATCGTCCAACTCTAAAAAATAATCAGACTTTTTATTAAAACCAAAAATTTTACCTATCATTGTTTTCCCTCTATTTTTTTAAAGAAATATTCTTAGATGCTAGATTAGAGGGAATCTGAAAGATTTGTCTATATTTATTTACAATAATTTACAATTAACGGTTATATAATATACAATAATCAATGGACTGAGTAAAAATACTGAGTAAATTGTTGCAATTCTTGATGTAACTCTCAGAATTGCCAGTCGGTCACTTGACAAACTGTACTACAACTGCTTACACCGCAAACAAATGTTAGTTTACTGGTAACATCAATTCATTGATTGCCTTTGCGATGAATAGCAGCAACCGTAATCCCGTTGTCCTGATTCACGGTATATTTGATACGACGGCGATTTTCCGAACCCTGTCGGCTTATCTAAGCCAACGGGGATGGGAGGTTCACAGCTTTGACCTCATCCCCAATTATGGATTTTTAGGACTGGACCGACTCGCCGAACAAATTACCGACTATATCAACCGTACCTTTCCCCCAGAACAACCAATAGATTTAGTCGGTTTTAGTATGGGAGGTTTGGTCAGTCGCTACTACGTCCAACGCTTGGGCGGAATTAAACGGGTACAACGTCTAATTACCATTTCCTCTCCCCACAACGGCACTTGGACCGCATATTTTTATGTTACACCCGGTACCCTACAAATGCGCCCCAAGTCAAAATTTCTAGAAGATTTAAACCGAGATGTCGCCCAACTCAATCAGATTAACTTTACCTCCATCTGGACTCCTTTGGATGGGATGATTGTCCCGGCGAGTAGTTCTCAGCTTCCGGTCGGTCAAGAGGTTATACTCAATGTGTTGCTTCACGCTTGGATGGTAAAAGATTATCGCTGTTTGAGCCGAGTCGCCGAAGCTTTATCCGCTCCCGTGAAAACATCCAAGCCGAACAATAATCAATATTTAGAAGTTCGCGACTTCAGGAGTTAAGGACTTCAGGAGTGTGGAAAATCGGGAGTAGGGAGGATAAACAAAAAACGGTTAACTGTAAAACGTGGTGACTCATTAAAGTTTAACTGCCTATTGAAAATGTCAAATTTTAACCTGAATTGGAATGATTTGTTGTTGGGATTGAATCCTTGGATCGTGGCGATCGCTTTGAATACTATTTTACTCGCAATCGTGGCGATCGCCCCAAAAAAATTACTCACCACTGCCGGAATTATTCACGCTTGGATATTGGGGGTATTAATTTGGGGAAGTTTGGGTTGGCAAGGCTATTTAGTGGTCGCGTTTTATTTTATAGTCGGTTCTGGGGTAACTCGAATTGGTATGGCCGAAAAAGAGGCCGCCGGCATTGCCGAAAAACGCAGTGGCGCCCGGGGGCCGGAAAATGTTTGGGGTTCGGCGTTAACTGCTGCGCTGTGCGCGTTGGGAATTTTGCTGGTGCGGGGGCTATTTGCTGAAACGGCGACAGCGGGGGAAATTATCCCGTTACTGCTGTTGGGTTATGTGGCGAGTTTTAGCACCAAGCTATCGGATACCTGCGCCAGCGAAGTGGGGAAAGCCTACGGTAAACATACCTTTTTGATTACCACGTTACAGCCGGTCGCCAGAGGAACAGAAGGAGCGGTCAGTTTAGAGGGGACAGTTGCCGGAGTTGTTGCTTCGATTTTAATTGCTTTGGTGGGTTGGGGAGCGGGTTTAATTGGCGCTGCGGGTCTTGTTTGGTGCGTGTTGGCGGCTTTTATCGCGACCAATCTCGAAAGCGTGATTGGGGCGACTTTACAGGCGGAGGTTTCCTGGTTAACCAACGAGGTGGTGAATTTTATTAATACATTTATCGGTGCATTTGTGGCGATGGGACTGGCTTTAGCCTGGAATTCGAGTCAAACGCTGTTAATGACTGAAGCTTTGTTGTTGAGATAGAATTATTCGGGCTAGGATAGACTAGCTGGTTTCTTTTGTGTAGTTGTTTTTCTGTTGAGGAAGTGACTCGGTATGGCTCAACCTTTTTTAACGGTCAATGATGAACCCATTACTTTGGGACAGTCTTTAAGGTATTTGCAATCTTCGGGAAAGTTGCAATCTTTTCTCGGAGAAATGCTGCGTCAGTACATTGTTGATAAAGAGTTAACATCAAGAGAAAATTTGAATATTAATTCTTCTGCTGTTGAACAAGCGGTGATTAATTTTCGACTCGAACGCAATCTGACTGACCCGCAAGCGTTTCAGCAATGGCTGGAAAGCAATCAAATGAGTTATGATTCTTTTCATCAACAAGTGGAAACGGGATTTAAACGAGAGAGTTTAAAACTGTCTATTGTTCAACCGCAACTCGAAGCTTATTTTCAAGAACGTAAGCCTTTTTTAGATTCGATTATTCTCTCTCGGATTGTGGTTGCTGATTACGAACTCGTCGAAACTTTGCACCGTCGCCTTCAAGAAGAAGAAGCCCGTTTTGAGCAACTCGCACGGGAACATTCTCTCACTCCCGAACGGAATGTTAACGGGATGATGGGAGCGGTCAGTTTGGGGTCTTTACCGGATACTCTCAAGCCGATTATGACGGGAGCGGCGCCGGGTCAGATTGTTGGTCCTTTAGAGATTGAAGGACGTTGGTGTATATTTCGGGTTGAACAGATTATAGAGGTTTCTTTTGACGATCCGAAGTTGAAGCAAAGATTGCAAAATGAGTTGTTTGAACGTTGGATTAATGAGAAGCTGAAAAGTCTGACCGTGAAAATGCAAATTACTGATTAGAAATAGAGGTAAATGCTAATTGCTAATTGCTAACTTTTAAAGGTAAATTAGCGATTAGCGATTAGCAAGAAACTAATATTTTATTCCTCGTCTTCTTTCGGACCGAAGACTAATTGTAAAATCATGGTTTCTCCACCGGCTTGATGATAACGATCTGCCCACTGTCTGAGGATTTCATCTAACTCCTCTAAAGCGCGATCAATGCGATCGGGAGGAATATCGAGTTCCTCTAAGGCTCGCATCACTTTCGGTTGACGTTCGGCCCAATCTCTCATTAACCGGAAATATCGGGCGGTATCTTCGACCATGATATAGGTGCGTTCTTCTTGATCTTCTGGGGAATAAGATGCGCGAGTCAGCGCGTAAAAAGGCATTCCCCAAGGAGAATCAACTTTAGTGACCGTACCCGAATAAATTAAACGGCGCTTGATATGTTCGGCTAAGGCTTCACTTAAAGCCATTCGCCGACTCGGATCTAAATCTTCTTGAGAACGTCTGTGAAGAAACTCGATTAACTCCATAAATTGAAAAGAGTTAATCAGTTGAGCATCCGGTAATAATTTGGGAAGTTTGCTTTCGATCACCCGCTTTTCTTCCGGGGTGAGATTATTTCCGGGAATTCGGGGTTTTCCCGGTTGCCAGGGGTATTGTTCTAACCAAACATAGGGAAACTGGATTAGGTAGCGAGGTTCTTGAGACCCCAACATTTTCAACAGTTTTCCTTCGGTTACAGCTTGTCGCACTTCCTCGACAATCACCTTAACGCGCTTGGGTTCAATATGGTGCAGGTGTCCTGTCATCCGCAGGTTTTGATCCTGTTCCATATAGGTCATATAAATTGCACATTTGGCTGCCGTAGCCGCCGCATCTAAAAAAGCCCCATGTCGATGCCCGCTCGTCCGCATGGCACTAAAAGCCAAATATAGCATGATCTGATCCATCGAGCTTGGGCCAAGAGATTTGATCAGATCGGTATCTTTTCTCATGATTGTCCTTAGAAATAGCCTAATTTGGAGGCATGGTATCATCCTCCGTTAACGGTTGCTTAGGTTTGAACTTGCTCAATCTTAACTATCAGGCAAGTCACCTAATCACATCGCCCATACCAGTCCCTGCCCCCTGATGTAGATGAGGCTTGGGTGCGATCGTGAAGTTTCATCCGAATCACGTACCATAGCACCCTCTATTGTCAGTCAATTAGGACCGCTTTGGGTACATTATACCCTCGATATTGAATGATTTTAGGTTATTGGTTTCCATAAGTTCCATAATATAGACAAAATCGGCCAAAATGCAAGACTGCTAACATCCAAGCCGTTTTGGGTTTGGATATTAGCAGTCTAATCGATTAAAATCACTTTAGGGTTGCTCAAGATCACATCGGATGATGTTTGGACTCTGAGTCTAAAACCCGCCTATCGTTGCTCTTTACGACCGCTACCCCGACGGAAATCAATGGCGTTACCTTCAGAGTTGGTGTTATGGTTCTCTACAAACCGACGTCCTTTTCCTCTATTGGGGTCTGAACTTTTATTATTCATTAATTGTGCTGACATCATATATTTTTGGTTTGCTACTTCTAATGAGGCTGTTAATTGGTGATTTGCAGCTTGAACTTGATCGGCAATCCCAAGTAAAAGAAGGCTAGTGAGGGCAAAAAATGTTGTGTATTTCATGGGAAGCGTCCGGAATTAACCTGTCTATTTCCTAATCCGAACCAAACGGGAGTAGATCAGGAAAAATTCCAAAATTTTTCCAATGAAATTCACGGGGTGTTACTCTCTTTAGCAATCTTTCAGTGTTTTTACCGTTGCTTTCTATAAGCGTCAGGAAGTTTTCGCGATTTTGTACAGACTCAAGTCCAGAATTTCCAAAAATTTATGATGACAATCAACTCTCGGTCAGATTGGGATCTGTCACACTCCGGGTCACTGGCGTTGACCGATTGGAGTATGTTAGAATTGGGAACGGTATTTATCCTTCAATTCTCGCCCCTGATTCAACAGAATGATCGAGGATAAACGATCAATTCTCAATTGAGTTCATGGGCTGTGGGGTGGGAAAATTAATTCGGGTCAATCGCCTCAACAATCAACCAATGACCCGCCGGATTGATTCGTCCTTTGACCGAAATTTGAGAATTATTTGCATACTGCTGTAACTTTCGATCAACTTCCGAATCGAGGGTAACGAGCGTCCACGTTTCATCGGGTTTTTGTGGCGAAAAAAAGAGAGTTATGGTATAATCTTGTTCTTGGCGGCGATGAAAAATTCCCTGAAAATAACTGCTATCTTCTTCTACTTTAGCAGTTGATAACGGCGCAGAAACGATAGAATTAACAAGAACTGGATTTGAGCGTTTCTCCTGAAAAGTCGGAAAAGACAAGTTAGAAAAAATCGGTTTGAATGATTGCTCTAAATCCCAATAACCCTGACTCGGATAAGCTTGTGGATGTTGCAGATAATAACACTGTTTCTCGACCCAATCCGGACAATTTGGAGATAAATTAAAAAATGGAATCACAGCAGCAGGTGCAACCGGATCGTGTAATAATTCCTGTTGTAGCCGACGAACCGATAAACTTCGGGGTTGACATTTAGATTCTACACACAAAGCCGCAGCCATTCCAGCCGCTTGTCCGATACCTAAAACAACAGGTTGCAAACGAGTCGCCCCGTTAGCAATATGAGACACCGAGATATTTTTCTCAGCCACCAATAACCCCTCAGTTTCGACTGGAATTAACGCCCGATAGGGAATGGTAAACGGCGTACCCGTCCAACGCCCTCCCCATCGCAAATACTTGAGTTTAACCGGAAAAATCCCTTCAGTATAATGATGATCGTTAGGATAATTGCCGATCGCGATCGCATCACATTCGCCTGTTGTATCATTAAGAGGTAGAGGAGCAACTTTCCCACCCGGCATCGGCAAAATATCCTGTTCCCGAATGGTGGTTAACCCCTGCAACCGTCGGCTTTCCCGATAATACAAATGCAGGGCGAAAGATGTATCGAGAGGATTAAGCGAATTAATCTTATTAGTCGGTTTTTGAGGCGGAAAAGTTCCCGATGCCAAACCATAGCGGCGCCCGAATTCCATTTGAATAAACCGGACAAAACTTTGAGTATGCCATCGGCTTTCTTGAAAAAACTCTTGCTGTTGAGTCGGAGATTGAATTAAACGATTTAATCGGACTCCGTAATCATTCCCCCGACAAGGCCAATTAATCATCATTAATCCGCCCGGAAGCCGACCATAATTGAGAAATTGTTCGGCGCCGTACCCATCGATAGCGCCCACAAATTTGTCGGGATTATCTATAGGAGGGGCGGGAATTTCAGGAGAAACGGCATTTTCGCCAAAATCCCGTAAAATTGCTACCCAAGTGGGGGCTTGTACCGGAGAAGATTTTGTTAGAGAATTATCAATGATCGGCGCACTGGGTTCTTCCCACTCGGTTTGCAACTCCCAACCCCAACGATAGGGAACCTCCCCAAGCGCCAACAAATCACCGAGTTCGGTCGCATCTACAGTAATTTCAGCATAAACAGTAAACTCGGAAAATCGCACCCCGATAACTTTGTTGTCTTGTTTGAGGACTTCTTGGGGTTTGTAGCCGGAAATCCAGTGTAAATTGGGTTGAGTCGATACCCAGTCTGCAAAGATTTTCGCCCCGACCCGGGGATCAAAGGTGAAAAAACTCACCCAACCCCAATCCAATCCCTGCGGGTGTCGGCGTTTTAACTCTTGTAAAAAGGCGCCCCACAACCCGGTTTGAAAGGCGGTTAATTCGTTACCATCCGGCGCGGATACGCCCGCTGAGGTGAGCATTCCCCCCAACCAGGTGAATTCACTGATTAAAATAGTATTGGCGCCTCGACGGGCAGCTTGCAGCGCAGCAGCAACACCGCCTGTTCCCCCACCAACGACTAAAACATCGGCAAAAAATCGGTCGGTCATGGTTGTTTTTGGGGTAGGGGCTACGACAACAAATTAGCTTACCATTATTAGCCGATTCTGGCTTTTTGGCAATGGGTTCGAGAGCAGCTTATATTAGGAAACGCAGGGTAGCAACGTAATGATGCGAGCAGTCGAAATTTAATCGAGATGAAAACCTTGAGCTATTATCAACATCGGTTTGGAAAAACGAGTCTGGGTTCTGTCGTGCTTCTGGGATGGTCTGTTCCCCTGATGGTGGGAGTTTTGGGAGTTCAGGACGCCAAGGCTCAATTTCTTCCCCCCAAACCCGTTCCGGTTCCGGTTCCGACTCCGACGGTAAATCCTGCACCGACACCCATTTCTGACGGGTATATTCTGGGAGTGGGCGATCGCGTACAGATTGATATTTTTAATGTTCCTGAGTATAGCGGCCCCAACGGTCAACATCAAGTTTCGGTGGATGGTTCGTTGAATTTGCCTTTGGTGGGAAGTGTTCCCGTGCAGGGGTTAACAACGGAACAGGCGACGGAAGCGATTAAACAGCGCTATGCCGATTATTTGCAACGGCCGATCATTTCCCTGACCTTGCTTTCGGCGCGTCCGATGCAAATTGCGATCGCCGGAGAAGTACAGAGTCCGGGGGCTTATACGTTCTCGGGAGTTGCAGGCGGTAACGCTATGCCGGGTAGTTTAGCACCAAGTTCTGGCGGTTTGCAACTGCCTCGGGTGACGCAATTATTGCAAATGGCGGGAGGGGTGACGCCGCTGGCGGATATTCGCCAGGTGAAAATTCGCCGCAAACAGCCCGATTCTCCGGTAGAACAGATTATTAGTGTCGATTTGTGGGAATTGCTGCAAAGCGGAGATTTGCGTCAGGATATTACCCTGCGAGATGGGGATACGGTTTATATTCCCACCGTAACCGATATGAACCGCGTCGAAGCCCGTCAGATGGCGGCGGCGAATTTTGCCAGTTCTACCTCTCAACCGATAAGTGTAGCGGTTGTGGGGGAAGTGAACCGCCCGGGAACTCATACGTTAACGGGTTCTCAAATGATGCCGTTACCGGACCCGGAAAACCCCCAACAACCGATGGCTTCTGTCAGTATGGAAGGGATGGGAGTGTTTACGGTGACGAGGGCGCTGAAAACCGCAGGCGGAATTACAGAAATGGCGGATATTCGCAGTATAGAGGTTCGTCGTCTGAGTCGCACCGGCACCGAACAGGTGATTGCGGTTGATTTGTGGTCGCTGCTGCAAGAGGGGGATTTAACTCAGGATATTGTACTGCAAGCGGGGGATACGATTGTTGTGCCGGCGGCGACCGCTTCGAGTTTTAATCAGTCTGATGATGTGGCGATGGCGAGTTTTTCTCCCGATACGATTAAAATCAGTGTAGTTGGAGAGGTGATGAGACCGGGGCCAATTCAGGTGGCGCCGAATACTTCTCTCAATCAAGCGATTATGGCGGCGGGAGGATTTAATCAGTCTAGAGCGAATAAAAAAACGGTAGAATTAATTCGGATTAACTCCAATGGAACGGTGAATCGACAGGCGATTACGGTTGATCTTTCTCAGGAGGTGAATGATCAAAATAACCCGATTTTGCGTCCGAATGATGTTGTTGTAATTGGACGTTCTGGAAGCGCCGCCTTTCAAGATGGTGTCGGCGGGGTTTTAGGAAAGTTAGGCCCGTTTAATGGGGTTTTTGGCATCCTGAGATTTGTGGGAATTTTAGATTAGAAAGTTTAATTTTATTGTTGTGAGGAGCGGACTTGACTCGATTCTGGACGGAGAGTTTAAAATGATAAATTCTGGTAATTTTTGCCTGTTTTATCTTGATAAAATTGGGAAAATGTTCTAGTCAAAAAAAAATATTCTGAACACTTGAATCGGTGTCATTATCAGGATATGATTGAGAACAACACTCCTATTTACAGTCAAAGAATCGGGTTGAATTTGTTATTTTATCGGTTTCAGTTCTGTTGGTCGTCCATTTGGATAAACCTCGATCAAAACACTTAATCAACAACGGCTCAAACTACAATGAACACAGGGAAAAATATTCAAGTCTCAGTCTTTCATCCTCAGAAAAACATTCGTAATTCTGCACAAACTTATCCCTTACAACCGGGTACATTTGTCTATAATCCCGATTTTTCTTCTCAACCGCCTTCTCGGAGTAATAATCAATTCTGGAAATGGGTTTGGCGACGGGCAATTTTAATCTTAGGAATTACGGCGGCGACCACATCGGGAACTTACCTGTGGACGAACCATCAAACCCCAGAATATCGGGGTTCGTTTCAACTGTTTATTCCCGAGAATTCAACCCCGGAAATGGGAGAAAGTCAGTTAGAAGACTCGACCCCGGAGTTGAGTTATGCGTCTCAGGTAAAACTGCTACAAAGTCCGAAATTAATGTCGGGAATTGTAGAACAAATTAAAACCCGATATCCCGAAGTGAACTACAGTGCGTTATTTAATCAAAAAACAGGTCAAACCGCTTTTGAACCCGATAAATTGACCATTACTCCCCTTCCCGACACCCGCATTTTAGAAGTCAGTTATCGGGATACCGAACCGCAAAAAATCCAGTTTATTCTCGAAAATATTGCTAAAAGCTATATTGATTCTAGCCGTCAAGAAGAACGTTTTGACCCCAACAAAGAGAAACTGAAGTTAATTGAAGCCCAACTCAATCCGTTACAATCTCGGGTAGACACAATTAAAAAAGAACTGTTGAATTTGCAGCAGCAACATACCTTTATTACTCCCGAGATTAAAACCAAACAACTCACCGAACAAATTAGTCAACTCGAAGCCGAAAAACTAGAAACCCAAGCCCAACTCGAACAGCAAAGAGCAGGTTATTTAGTGTTGCAAGAACAGTTGGGACTGCAACCGGAACAGGCGATGTTAGCCTCGGCTTTAACCCAATCTCCCCGCTATCAAGCCCTATTACAAAAGCTGTTGGAACTCGAAACCAATATTGCCATAGAATCGGCCCGGTTTACCAGTAAAGCACCCCAAATTCAAGCGTTACTCGACCAACGCGAACAAATTTTACCGCTATTGAGTCAAGAAGCCGAACGGGTTCTCGGACAGGATTTAAACAATATTGACCCGGAAATTCTCTCTTTTCAAGACTCGATTCGCATGGGATTAATTCAACAATTAGTCACATCGGCGAACCAAATTGAAATGTTGGAAATTCGTACCCAAGTTTTGGATAAAGCCGCTCAAAAATTAAATCAATCCGCCCAGGCTTTTCCCTCGGTCATGCGACGTTATAGCGATTTAGAACAAGAATTAGAAGTCGCGACGAACCGTTTAAATGATTTGACCCTGCGGCGTCAAGAACTGCAATTGGTCGTAACTCCCCCGCCTCCTCCGACTTGGGAATTAATTGCAGAACCTTCTATTCCCCGCAACCAAGAGGGCGAACTGATTAGCATTTATCCGATTGTACCGTTAAATTTGGCGCTCGGCGGACTGGCGGGAATTGTTTTGGGGGTGGCTGCGGCCCAGTTGGTGGAACGTTTGGATAATGTCTTCCACAACACCAACGAAGTCACCGACCGGGTACCGCTTCCCCTGTTGGGTGTGATTCCCGCCAGCGATGAGGCGTTGATGCTGCCCTCGGCGACGACACCCCGGATAGCGGTTTCGACGACTCGAACCTACGAACCCAGTTGTACGCCGTTTCAGGAGGCGTTTCGGTCTCTCAATGCCAATCTTCGCCTGTTGGACCCGGAAAGTCCGGTTCGTTCCTGCGTGGTGAGTTCCGCGACCCCCGCAGATGGGAAGTCTACCGTCGCGATGAACCTGGCGATGGGGGCGGCGGCGATGGGACAACGGGTGTTGTTGGTGGATGCGGACCTGCGACAACCGAAAGTTCATCGGATGTTGCAGTTGTCGAATGATTTGGGTTTAAGTGATGCGTTGATTCAAAATTTGCAGGTTGAGGAGGTTGTTCAACAAACCCTCAGCGATGAGAATTTCTTCGTGTTAACTGCGGGTCAACCCATTGCGGACCCCACCCGGTTGTTATCTTCGCGGATAATGCAGGAGTTTATGGGTAAGTTGGCGGAGAAGTTTGATTTGGTGATTTACGACACGGCGCCGCTGTTGGGCTTGGCGGATGCGAATTTGTTGGCGCCAAATACCAACGGGTTGATGATGGTGGTTGGCGTCGGTAAAACGGACCGGGCGGCGGTTGATTTGGCGCTGCGAGAATTACAAATGGCGGGGGTTCCGGTGTTGGGAATGGTCGCCAACGGAGACAAGCAAGAACGCAAATATTACGCCGCTTATTATTAATAAAATCCCTTGTAGGGGCGCAAGCGTTGCGCCCTTCTTTAGGCGTTGGGTTTTGTCCCTCAACCCAATCTACAGTGGGGTGCATCAGATAGAAAAAAAACGGTCTCTATTGTTAACAAGACTGTCAAGGATGAAAAAAGGCTTCCTCAATATCTAGTTGCAAAAAATTATACCGCTTCGCGCAAGGCACTCATGCAAAAGGGAGGAATTTGCCTAGTCCAGTAAGGCTTTTTACAATTCTGTATTTCCGGGGATTGGTAAACATACGACTCGCGACCTGCTATAAGTGTATCATATCATAAAACTGCTCAGATAATGGGTTGATAAACAAGTGATATAAGTATAGAGGATTTTACCTCAGTCAATTAATCGATAAGGCTCCAATATTTATTAATCATAGTTACTCACTCTTTCTGTCTAATTTTATCGGATTGCTGCTTACTAAGATTACTAATTAATTGTTCAATAGCAGCAAGAATTACTTGAGGTTCATCTATCCAAACAAAATGACTACTCCCAGAGGCGGGAAGCTGACTTACATCTTCAGAAAGTCTTAGTAAATCGGTGTGCATTTTTTCTCGAAATTCCTCGACTTGATTGAGAGGTAGATAAAAATTCCAAGGGGAACGTTTAAAAAAAGTTTTTGCTTTGATACTAATCAGGGGAATTTCTCGAAAAGAATTTGCTACTTTAACTTGACTGGCACTTTTTTCCAAATTCCACAGTTCTCTTGCCATGGTCAGCCAATGTTTTGGACGATAAAAAGACTTTTTAACCCGCTCTAAAACTTCCGGAGAAAATTGACGCAAATCAGGTTTTATGAACTCAAAAACTTTGAGATGTCCTAATAATCTAACCAATCCTAATATTGAACCTAAAATCGACATCAAAAATCCGGACAAGAAAAATAACTTAATTGCTTTTAAAGCCATAGGAAGTTTTAACATGAATGTTTCGGACAAACCATCGGTTAAAATCATACCTATAACTTTCTCCGGGTAATAGTGAGCGTATAACCGCACGTTATAGCTCCCGAATGAATTGCCAACTAGAATATAAGGAGGCTCGATTTCGGCTCTTTCCAACAACTCATTTAACTCTCTAACAATCGATTCAGTACAACGGGGTTTAGAACTCGGTTCACTCCACCCATATCCGGGTCTGTCATAAATACAAACTCGTGTTATTTTAGCGATTTTATCAATTAAGAAATAGCCATCAAGCCCACCTAAGCTATGATCTAAAATCACAGTAGGGCTACCTGTTCCTTGAGTGTATAGATGTATTTTGTAGCCATCAATGTCAATGAGTTGACCCGGTGGAGCTTGTTGATTTTCAAGCCAAGTCTTGCCGAGATGATAGCTCGTGGTAAGACTGAGAAACGCCAGCCGAATTAAATTAAACCCAAATTGTTCGCTCATAGGTAAATTAAGCTTAAAACTGAAAATTATAAGATTTAAAATCTTATAAGTTTTAGTATAATTTACCAAGGATTGAAAGTCGAAAACTTTATCTGCTTCCCCCGCTTCCCCTGCCTCCTCCGCTCATCATTCGTAGCAACAATTTAAGTATTTAATATTACGCCGCCGGAAAAACCTGAGAACCCAGAGATGAGTGTCATCGGTACACTGCCGATGAATTGGCAGTGACGGCGTAAACTCGCGACCCTTCGTCAAACGACCCTCTCAGTTAGCAACGAACATACTCTCACCAACAGTTCCTCGCGATCGCCAAAGATCTAAACAGCCGATTCGCTTAAGAAACGGCAACTTTATAATTGCGCTGTTCCCAATTCTGACTCGTTGTCCAGAAAAAGGTGAACTGAATTGGGGTTTGTTGCTCCTGTGAAATAGAGATATCTACATACTCTATGTTTAAAGCTGTGGAGGTAGACGGCGTATCTTCGACCGTTTGCCAATCATCCTTTGACCAGCGAAGCCGAAAAGAATTTACGGCTTGAATTCGCAGAGTTACACCTTTGTTGATTTGAGCCACCTGGCGATTGAACTTCCAAACCTCTAGTTTCTAGAGTAGGGTGCATCAGATAATCAAGTTCATGGTTGAATTTTTAATTCTAGGGTCTGATGCACCCTGCATTCAATTCGGGTCTGTAGTTGGGTTTCTAGAGTAGGGTGCATCAGATAATCAAGTTCATGGTTGAATTTTTAATTCTAGGGTCTGATGCACCCTGCATTCAATTCGGGTCTGTAGTTGGGTTTCTAGAGTAGGGTGCATCAGATAATCAAGTTCATGGTTGAATTTTTAATTCTAGGGTCTGATGCACCCTGCATTCAATTCGGGTCTGTAGTTGGGTTTCTAGAGTAGGGTGCATCAGATAATCAAGTTCATGGTTGAATTTTTAATTCTAGGGTCTGATGCACCCTACATTCAATTCGGGTCTGTAGTTGGGTTTCTAGAGTAGGGTGCATCAGATAATCAAGTTCATGGTTGAATTTTTAATTCTAGGGTCTGATGCACCCTACATTTAATTCGGGTATGTTTTTACTGTCGGATAACTGCTATTAACAATTAAATTCCAGTTCAAAATCAAATCGTTAGAATCGACAGCAAATTTAACGCCATTGTTCAACTCGGCTTTTTGTAGCGTTTCCCAAACTTCCCGAATTTGAATTATTTCAGCAGCAATATTTGGGTTGTCTGCGGAAAAACAAATCATCAGCAGTTCAGCCGTTGGAGTTTGTTTGAGAAAAGACCATTCTTCGTCTCGCAGAGATAGAGTTATAGAACTCGAATTAACCGCTTTAACAAGAACTTGAATGTCTGCTAAATTTTCTCCGCGACAACACCAATCAAAGGTTTTTGAGTTCCCCACAATAATATTATCATAGCCAAGCTGTTGATACAAGCTTTTCGCCAATTCTTTTGCGGAGGTTATCTCTAAATTGCCTGCTTCTGAGAGTTCAGAAGTCGGTAAACTGCAAATTCTCAACTCATCCAAAAGCGGGTGTATTTGAGTCGGTTCGGTATCAATTAAATTCGCCAGGGGTAGCAAGTTCTCCAAGCCAAACTCGCCGAAATGATGGTTCAAGCTTTCCGTTAAATAAGATAGCATAATTTGGCGGTTCGGATGATTGAGAATGTAAAAGGTATTTTGTTCGGAATCAAAATAATCCGTTCCCGGTACGTCCGACGCAATTGGCAATTCATCGGGTAGAAATAAGTTCACGCTAATTTGACTTGCGGGTTGAACTTTGACTTGGGTTAAAAAGTTGCTATCGCAGATAAACTCTATATCCTGTTCGTGAACGAATAACCGCTTTAATCCCTGCAAAAATTGGGGGGAATTGAGGGTAAATTGCCAACGCTGACACCACTGCAAATTTTGAGAATGTGTTGGATTAATTGTCGTATTCACATTAACGGGTTGTTCGCTAATATCTCGCAGCAAAGAAAGACTTCCGCTTCGTTTGGCTAATTTTGCGGAAACTTGAGGGTGAAGAAGGCGTTTGGGTTCAATATAGTCTTTTCGCCAGGGTGCATCGGGAATTAAGATTTTTGTCGCTTCACCCAAAGTATTTGCTGCTGTTAACAACAAAATATTATCAATGGATTTTTCCTCCAAATCTAGCTGCAATTCCAACCGCTTTAACACCTGAATTACACAGTTGATATCTTCTGAGTTTAGAGAATTATCGTGGTATTCTTCTCCGAGTTCTTCGATAAAATCTTGGTAATCTTCTACGGTTGGAGACTGACGCTGACCCAAAAGTTGATAAACTTCTCCAATTTGATGAGAAAAGGAAATGGTAATCCGACGTTTACCGAAAAATGGAACGGTTTCAGTAAAAACATCAAAGGGTTTCCAGAATGTTTGACTGGACTCATCCCACAAACAGCAACACCATTCAAAACGTTCTCGAATTTTCTGGCGTTGTTCCTCTGTTGTTTGGCGGTTATCAACAAAATTTTTGTAGAGATATTGATAAATTGAACCAACAGACTTGAGAAAACTTTCGGTTTGTTCGGTTGTGGGTTCGTCGAGATTTTCCCAAGTTTGAATCACCGCTTCAAAATGGTTGAGAACTTCTGCGGAGGAAAGGGGAATAAATCCCAGTTTTTGCAGAATATTTTGAGTCTGTATCTTTGAAACTGGAAAAATAGGCTTCTGACTCGCCACCAAACAAGCCTCATCAACCCAACCCAGTTCATCGGCTTTGTACAGTCTATTTTCTGGATAAATTGCAGCCGGATATTTTTGTATAAATTCGGGATTTCGTTCAACCGCTAACCAGGCTTTTTCTCGCAAGGCTTCCGCGAGAGTTTTGCTTCCATTATTAACTCGAAAATCCAAAATATTGCCATTGTTCACAATGTATGAGAATATTTCTAATACAGCATCTCGAACCGCATCCCCTCCCAAACGGCTGGCGGTTTGGATAAGCTGTTCAATACAGGCGAATATATCCTCAGCGTTGGGACTATCTTGCATTCCCAGTTGAGAGAAAAACTTCAGCCAATTTTCGAGTCCTTCCGAATAAAATTCGATATCGGGAAATATCGCTTGATTTCCTAAAATTGTTTTGACAATTTCCCGATCTGGATGGTAGATTATGTTAGGCGATCGCAATCGTCCATCGTTACACCGAACTAAACGGGCTTTTTTGATTTTATCTTGCAGTTGATAAAAGTCACTAGGATTTTCTTGCAACTCGGATTTAACGCTGTTTAGATTATCTCGAACCCAACCCAAAGCCATCAACTGTTCTTCGTCGGAAAGGTAAGGATATTCTCGCAGCAAACAATCTTGAATAAAGGTAATTTTATCCAAAACCGGAACTTTCAAAAGTTGCAAGAATGTCAGCCATCTTGTTTGAATGCTTCCCAACTTCAAAAGTTTAAGTTCACCGCCAATTTCCGGGGGTTGATAGCCATCTTTGGGAAGATAAACCGGTTCGTCGGTTAAGTTGACAACCTCATCCGCAACGGTGAGATAAATGGGAAGTTGACGCAACTTTTCCAAGCTTTCATCATCGTATTTGTTGTCTCCCGACAGACATTTTTTATCCGCCAAAAAGTCCAGCAATACTTCACAATGTTCGGGATGATAGGGTGAAAGTCCTGGTTTATAATAATAGTGAATGCTATCGACTACATCGGAACCTGTTACAAACCAAATCAGTTGATTAGGCTGTTTTTTTGCAAAATCTACAATAGCTTTTTGCAGCTTTGGCGATGCGTTAACGATTTTTACGCCAAAATATTGTAAGGATTCTAACGTTTGCTGACTGATATTTCCCGAAATTGAATTATCATAAATTAGCGGTGTTGTCACCGAACCTCCCCGATAGAGTTTTCCATCTGTTGCGGGAACGAGGGGAATTGTTTTCAGTTTTTCTTGAACCTTATCAGCATCCCTAGAAGGGAAGTAATGTGTAAAATACTGATAAACTTTCGTTAGCCATTCGGCGTTAGGAAGTTCAGTATTATCGGAATCCCAAGCTAAACCCTCAGTATCTTGATTGTCTAAAATTAGAGTTAATTTACTCGCAACTTCTAAAGGAGTCATTTCCGAAACGCCTTTATAGTTTGTTGAGACTATTCCTGACAAATTCGGACGAAGGAACCATTCAGGATAACTCGCAAAAATTTCTCGAACTAGGTTTATCTGAGTCTTGTCAATATAAAGACGAGCGTTGTCAACATAAACCGTTCCCGTTGAATTATATCCGAAAACTTCTAACTTGTTATTCGCCAAAACCGCCAACGGTAAACCCCGCAAATCTCGACAACCATCGTTCACACAATATCGGAGTAAATGGTAAATCCAATCAAACCGCTTTAAACAGGGTTTGGGAGCATCCTTTAACTCAACATTCAACGAACGATGTTCAATTAAATGCTGTCGCAAGTCTGCGGCTGAAAAAGGTTTTATTGGACAATTTAAAGCTTTAAATTGTGAAAGAATCGCTTGGGGTAATTCTGGTTCGGCGATATCAATCTTTTCAACTCTTAGCGGTTCCAATAACTGTTTATACCACTCTCCCGTCAAAGTTTTAATAGTATTCGGAGAAACCCAACGGGTGCTTGAAATTACCTTAATATTGTCTTGGATTTCAAGTTCCGTATGTTCAACCGCAGAACGAACGACGGGTTTACAATAAAGAAGCCGAATGGTATCATCGTGGAGATGTTCTAAAGCTTTGCTGCTGGTAATTTTTTGAATCGGCCAAAGTTGATAATATTCTTGAGGATTATACTGTCCTAAATCTTCGACCAAATCAGCAATTAAATTTGCACAAGCGTGGGAAACAACATGGCGAACTAACAACTGATTCCAAATCGCTCGCGGACGGTCTTTTCCGGTTTGTCCAAGGTCGCTGCTGAGGTTATCTCGGGAACTATTTAAGTTAAAAAATCCGTTAATATGTATCGGAAACTCCGTCTCCAAAGGAAGCGGTAAAAAGCAATAAACTCGCCCCCGAATGGGTTGTGCTTTTTCCCCCTGACAAGAAGTAGAAATTCGAGCCGCAGCCCCCGCCCAAGGTAACACTTTCTCCCGACTTTCATACATAGCGGTGATAACATTTGCGAGTTCTTCCCCCTCGTCAATTCTCATCACTTGAGCAACCCGCCAAATTGATGTTATTGTTTGGGTTAAACTCACCGTTTCGATTTCGTGGCGATAGGAAATATTAGCCAAATATTCTTGATGGCGACAGCGTTCAATTAGGTGATTAAAATCCTCGGGAATTGCATTGAGAATGGTTTGGCGTGCTTCTTGAACCGTCTGATAATTTTTGGTTGTGATTCTTAAAAGTTCCTCCCGTGTTCCATCCCCATTCGCCGGAATTTCATAAACATGAATAGACTGAACCGACTTGAGAAACAACAACAATTCTTCGCCGCAGGTGATTAACTCCTCCAAAAGTTCTCTAACATTTGACTCGGTAAATGCTTGCTTGCGAATTTCGCTTTCTTTCGCCTGTTCTTCGGTTCTTAGCGGTAAACGAAATAACGTTCCTTGAAAATCTTCGCTATTTTTGGGGAGTCCTCCCGCTTCATAAACTTTTAAAAAATCGGGATATTTTTCCCACCATCCCGCAGCCAAAAAATGCCATTCTCGCCCCGGTTCCTGTTTGGAAGTCCCCGGAACTGCATTTCCGTGAGGGTCAAAAAAGATTAGGCGATTTCGAGAGATAAAACTCGGATAGTCGGTCACGTGATAAACGGCGTTAAATCCCACGCCAAACCGCCCCGTTTTTTGTAAATCTTGTGCTTTTTCGCTCTGTCCCAAACTGCGAATACTGTTAAAATCTCGCTCGGTAAATGTGCTATTATTATAAACGAGCATGGCAGGCCCCAACAGTTTAACCATCCGTTTGTCGGGGAGGTTGGAAGCAGAATGAGTCCGCCAGTCGAGGGTAATTTCTACTTGGGTCGCCCTCGCATCATCCGCATTTTGAATCAGTTCTTTAACGATACCAACGCCTTCGGGATAGTCTCGAATAATTCCCCGCAAACGAGCAATTAAAGGTTCAAACTGATAAAATGAGGTTCCCGTGAGTAATTCGTCGCTCATCGCCGTCATGCTTCCTTCCCTGATGTTTTTTGAGTTGAAGTCTTTCTCAATTAAATTTAAACGAAAAAGAAGCAAAAGTCTTCAGTAGAAACACGGAAAAAATAGACCAATTTTTATTGAATTATTGAGGTAAATTCCGAGATTTTACCGGTTGGGTCAGGTGCATCATAATTTTTGAGACGAATTGGCGATCGCATTGTTACTCTTCGAGATTGTACCGTTCTATCAGTTTTTGAATGTCACTTTATTCTTAATAGCGGTCAATGACTTAAACTAGAGATCTAAGCAATATCGTACAGCATTTTCAATTTCTAGCATCTTCTTCTCCGAAAGCCTACCTGATGGTTGTTCGGGAAATCGTTTGGGGTCGAGTGAGCGAATTTGAAAACACAGAAAAACGGTTTCAATTGGCAATCCACTTTCTGCTGGCGACACTCGAATATTTGTAGGGTAATCTTTTGTAATGTTAGCCCCTTTTGTCCCAACCACTACTGTAATAACTAAAGGAAGACGATTGATCTGATCGGATGAAAGAATCAGTACGGGTCGTTTCCCCGCCTGTTCTCTACCTTCTACAGGACTTAAATTGACAAAATAAATTTCGGAGCGTTGAGGACTCATAAATCTGATAATCCATCCATCTCAGTGAATACAAACTCGTCATTAATTGCGATTAACTCGGCTTGTACTTCCGGATCGTTTGCCATTTCGGATAGTTCGGCTTCATCCATTTTTCTTAACTGTTGAACAATTCGCTCTAACAGCCAAAGCTTTTCTCCGAAAGACAAACTAGAGATGGAATGTTCAAGGTCTAACAATTTTTTCGGTATCATTTAATTAATTAATCCTTGACATACAATTTGACATGACTATACACTTTAGCATTTGTAACTCGGTTGGCATTATCGGTTAATTTTGATCAAGGTCAACCGCGATCGCATTGTTACTCTTCGAGATTGTACCGTTCTATCAATTCTTGAATATCGTCGTCTTCTAAAAAACGATCAACTGCTAGGTTCAGCAGCTTGTTCATCGAAGTTTCCTTAACTCCAGCAAGTCGCTTCAACAGGCTATAAACTTCCTGAGACACAGTTAGCCTCACTTCCTTCTGATCTGGTTTCCTTGGACTCATACGCCGATCTGTACAATGCGCGTATTTTGTCATATCATTAAGACCTAGTGCGCTATATGCCGCACTTTGGTTAAGAAAGTAGACTAATTGGGTAATTTAGCTATGGTTACACTCTCGGATGATGAAGTGGCGTTGATCAAGTCCATTTTGGATTATTGTTGCGATCGCAGGTTAATTTGAGATGTACAGGGGTAGGGTGCATCAGAAAAAAAGTTAATGTTCTAATTTATAATTCTATTGTCTGATGCACCCTAAAATTAAATTTTCTCAAGTAAATTTAACTCTAAAATTCCCTTGTTCTTGTTCGATAAACTGGTCTAACTGTTCCAACTTTAACGAACTGGGCAAAGGATAACGGGCGGAAATTAAACGCTTTAAATCGGTATGATAGCGAATCATCGAAGAAAAATGTCTGGGGTATTTTTCCTCATCCACCCCGACAAAATTACCCTGAATTTTCGCTTTCTCAAACACCCGACGCCAGCGTTCGATAGACGGTAAACCGATAGAATCAACCCCGTGAGAAAATAACATTAAATAAATTTCATCGTAGGGGTCTGTACTATCTAAATAATTTTCGAGTGCGTCGAGAGAAGGTTGCTTATTAAACTTCATCCAAAACGGCACCGAACCCGTTTTTAACGTCCACATCGGTTCGGTTAACAAAAAAGATTCTACCAACAAACAGTTAGTAACAATTTGACGCTGCTTATACCACCAACGATATAATTCCGCCACAAAAGGACTCAAATCTTCCGGCTCGGTAAAAATAATTCGCCGAACGTGGTATCCTCGTTCTTGGGCAAACCGTTCGACATCGTGGCGCAGTTGGGCTTCAAACCCCCATTCCGCCTCGGGCCGTTCTCCGTCGGGTTTGGGTGCGTCCCACTTGCGGCGATGGGAGTTGTAACGTTCGAGATAGTCTTCTACTCGCTCGCTCCCGTGAAGAAATTCTTCCGGCGTCGCTCCCCCCAACGCTCCAAACTGGAAAATATGGCGATCGCTAACTTTCGTCGTCGGCCAGGTTCGCTGACATTCTACCAAAAAAATTGTACCACCTGGGGGCAAAGTCTTCTGCAAAAAGCGCTCGTAAGTTTCCCCCAAAAGCAAGCGTTTCACCCGAAAATAAGCCATTCCCTGACTCGTCAAACGGTCTTGACAGGGGTCGTGCATTTGGTGTAAAATAAGTTCTGGATTATTTTCGAGCAAAGCCTGCGATCGCTCTCGACCCCAATTTAAAGCCTGTTTCGGTTCGTCGATATTGATCTCGCCGCCGTGCTTAACCGGAATCAGATAGGTTTGGGGGAGCCAGGGAATACCCAACGCCGCACAGAGGTTGACCAAAGCGCCGCAAGACGAACCGATCGCCACAGCCGGATAGGAACGTTGGGGATATTCGTTCACCATCCATTTGGCGACCACTTCGGCTCGGACGTCTTCCAACTGTTCGGGGGGTATCGCTTCTCCCGCACTGCCGGCAATGTAAATCTGTTCTTGCAGCGATCGCGGTAACTGGGTGATTAAATCGGCGATCGGTTCAAGGGCAGAAGGCACCACACCAATTCCGGGAAAATCTTCTCCCCGCAGATAGGCGCCCGTTGCTCTTAGCATACCAGAAGCGGAGTCAAAATTAGCAATATAGGGAGGAGTAAAGCCATTTTGAGCAAAAATAGAACTTAAAATCGGGTTGGTTGAAGGTGCTTTCATCGGGTTAACTCCTTTTCTTCTTTGATATGGGGTTCGGTGCCGTTAACGAAAGCTCGCGTGACTCGGGCGACGGCTTCCGGCATCTTATAATTAAGCGTGTGTCCTCCTTCGGCAATTTCGACAAATTGGCTGTTGGGTAGGAGACTGACAATTTCTTCGGCCCATCGGGGAGGTACCAAGGTGTCATGTTCGCCCCGGACAACCAACGTGGGAACCTTGACGCGGGGCAATTTTTCTTCAATAGCATCGGATAACGCCATTTGGAAGGTGTGAAAAACCCGTGCAAAACCGGCTTTCGAGTAATCTTGAAATTGAATAACGGCTTGCGAGGGCGCTTCTCGGGGCGCATCGAGGATCAACTGCCAAAGCTGTTGGCCAAAGGTGCGGGCGTGGCGATCGACGGTTGGCCCCTGCAAAATGGCCCGTTCGAGGCGGTTGGGGTGGCGCACTGCAAACTCGACAATAATTTGACAGCCGAGGGAGTTTCCCAACATTGTCGCCCCTTCGATGCCAACGGCGTCCATCCATTTGCACAGGATATCGGCTAATTGTGATAAATTTAACGGGGGTTCGGGTTTGTCGCTTTCGCCGAAACCGGGCAAATCTGGGACGTAGATGTGATAATCTGGTGCAAGTTGTTCGGCAGTGGGAACCATGTAACGACTCGAAACCCCCGCACCCGGCACTAAAATGAGTATGGGCGCATCTTTGGGGGCTGTTTCTGTTGATATGCGAGCGTGTATTGATAACCCTTCAACGGTTGTATATTGGCTTTCCAATTTTCCTTTTTGTCGCTTCATGTTCATGGTTTTGACTCGGTTATGCTGATGACATATCGACCAATATGACCCGTTTATTTAGCTGCAAAACGCTCGATAGAAGCGATCGCATCTTATGTGTTATACTCTCAATGTTCTACAGTATAACGGCTCAAATTTGGCGAGTCTTCTAACCACAGAAAGAACTTTGCGGAAAATTATCAATTATCAATTATGAATGTTCCCTAACACCGGACGGGTTTATATATATTGTTTGCCGGGTTGGGATAGATTTTGCAGAACCCGCCCCTACAACACCGGACGGGTTTATATATATTGTTTGCGGGGTTGGGATAGATTTTGCAGAACCCGCCCCTACAAGACTGTAAACTGTAACCTAAGATTGCCTTTTGTCTGGGCTTGGTGCCATAGTGTAGAATGAGGCAAGGTAACGATAGAAGAATGGCGAAGAAGCAAAAATTTCCGCATCTTGTCGGTTCTAAATGGACGGCGACTCAAAAAACCTGGGGTTGGCGACATTTTCAGGTTGTTAACCGCAAAAATGATGGAAAATGGGTGTTTGCTGAAATGGTGGCGTCTTGCGATCCTAATGTTCGTTTTTGGTTAAATGCTAAACAACTTAAAGATCGAACCCTCTGGGAACCGGGATGGCAGTCAACACAGGAATTAGAAGATCTTGAAGATTAATATTATTAAGTAGATGGGCATCACTATCGCTAAAGTTCAAAGGGCTTGTCGTTGTTGTAGTTGCGCTTTTAGAGTGCGCTAAAGCGCAACTACAAACTGATCTTTTTGACCAATTACTTGCCAATTTGATGATGAAAGAAGATTCTCTTTTTACCGCAATTAATTTATCTCAAACTGCAACGGATCAGTTACAATCTCTTGTAAAAAGTTTACCACCCGAAAAAATTACACCCCAATTAATAGCAGAAATAGAAACGCTGTTAAACCAAGCTTTAGCTAACCTAAAAGCGGCGATCAACCCGCCCAGTTTGGATGGTATTCCCCCGGATGTTTTGTCTGACGCCGAACGTTTGGGCATTCCCCTCGATGATATTGAAGTGCGGGTGGCGATGTCTTCCCATCATCTCAGTCAAATTATCGGGGTTTTGACAGAAATTGATAATCGGGCGGAAGTGATTAAACGACGGCGAGAATATTTCTTGGTGAGACTTCCCGATATTGCGGTTGAAAAGTTGGGTTCCCGGCTTCCGGTGATGACCGCTAGGGATTTCAGCGGCCCGAGCGAACAGACGCCCAAAGAAGTTCGAGACGCACTGAGGGCAAAATACAACTTGAATTCATTAAAGCATAAAAGGGGTGCAAGTGGTTCGTTGTTTGAAAAAATTAAACAAGCCAAACAAGCGTTAGAAGGGAATGAACCTGTAGAAGTTCTATCGGAATGGGAAGATGATGATTTACCCTTCTGATTTGGTTGGGGAATCTTAGAAAGAGAGGTTATGCGAATATACAACTTGCGGAGTGTCGCCCCCATGTCTAAGTCTGAGAAAGATCATCAAAATCATCAAAACACAGAGAAAGCGAAAGTTCAAGAAAGTTCGGGTTTGGAAGTGGTTAGTATTGGTTACGGCGAGGGTTCTGCGGCTGAAAAAGAAGCAAGTTTATCTCAAAATAAGTTAGATCAAGTGGCTGATAATGTTAACGCTGTGATTGATAAGGATAAACCGAAATGGGAAACTGAGCAAGACTGGAATGATACTTCTTGGAAGGTTTGGTTGGATTAATTAATTATCCCTAAATTCCCTTTATTTACCCTAAATTTCCCGGAAAAAGGGGGACTTTTTCTTTATAATTCTTCTCGAAATAATCCCCCTAAATCCCCCTAAATCCCCCTTAAAAAGGGGGACTTTTTCTTTCTAAACTACCAATGAATTTTCTATTTAACTGATATCCGCCGTGATCGTAACAAATGTTTCCACAGTTTCACCGGGTTCAGCTTTCATTAAAGATTCACCTGTATTGAGTGCATTTCTCGGTGAACTCCAGGGTTCTAGACAGTAAAACTCTTTTCCTTTAATTGTCCAGAAAACGAGAGTAGAATAGCGTTCATCCCAGTTGAACGTTAGCTTTAAATTGCGACTCGGATCGGTAACAACCGCAGAGGGTTTAGATAAGTTGAAAAACGCCACATCAATTTCATCTTGTTCAAAATCAAACTCTCCTGAAAACGTTTGAATTTTGTCATCATCCTTGGCTTGAAACTGAGTTGAGGGTAAATCAAAAACTAATTGCTGTTTATCTGTCGCAATAAAATAGGGATGGATACCCGTTGCAAAAGGCATCGGTTCCCCAGATAAATTTGTATGACGATAACGCAATTCTAGACAATTACCCCGCAGAGTGTAAATATAATTTAACTCAAAATCAAAGGGATAAACTGCACGAGTTTGTTCATTACTTTTGAGACTAACGGTTAAACTAGCACCGTTTTCTGTAGACTGTTCGGTAACTTCCCAGGGTAAATTACGAGCAAAACCATGCTGTTTGAGTTGATAAGTTTCTCCGTTGAGTGTATAACTGTCATTGGCTAAATTACCGCAAATTGGAAATAATAACGGAACTCCACCCCGAACCGACAACGACGGATCAGCAAAACGTTCGGTATCTAAATAAAAGATTTCAGTTTCACCGATACGCCAAGTTGTGATAATTCCTCCTCGCTCTGGAACAACCGAAACTTTAGCAGAAATCCTTTCATCGGAGAGAATATAGGTTTGATATTGTTGCTGTTTGACAGTAACTTCAGCCATGAATGATGAACCAAAAACAACTGATAATAGCGTCTCATAGAATTGTCTTTGAGCCGTATTTTTTCCCGATTTTTTGAAGAATTCATCCCCTGTAATTGGCTCAAACCTGTGGGTTCAGTCTTTTGAACATTGGGGGTTGACTGCGTAGATTTACCTTGTACTTGGTGTCAACTTAATGACTTGTTCAAAGCCAAAGCGGTAGAACGAGTTGAGTAACATTGTCTCAAAATGCTACAATCAAAATCAAGTTATTAGATGTTTTTTCAGATGATTTCAAGGAATTGATTAAATGATGCGATAAACCACAGCCCCATCTGTTTCTCGGTTGCCAACAATCATTAAATCTTCCTGTTGTAATTCTTTTAAAAGCTGACGAACTTCGGCGGCCGGAGAATTAATTTCTAACACACAATCGGCCAGGGTCACTTCTCCTTGGGTTTTGGCTAATCTTAACAGTTGAATCTTTTGCTGTTCGGCGGTGGGATTAATCGTTTTAAACTTCTGCTCTTGTAAACGTCTTTTAGCTTGGCTAACAGCCCGAGAATTTTCAACCGCAGTCCCCACCCCATAAAGAACTTGTAAAGCCAGAGTCAAATCTTCCGTTTCATCAAGTTCAAGATCTCCAGCCACACAAATACCCGTAACGCCAACAAACATACCCAAACTCATCAACATCGCTTTATAACGTCCGGTGTAAATATAACCGAGTAACGGCATAAAAAACGTCAGAAATGCGGTTGCTCTGGTATTTTTTTCAGCTAGTTTTTTTGTCTTTTCGAGTTCTTGAGTCATAGCAACGGAGGATTTCATTTTTGCTGTTTCTCCAATCCAAGTTAAATTTAGGGACTGTCCGGCGTATGGCGAGCAAGTTCCCTATCTTAGTTTTACCTTGTAGTCCCCAAAATCGCTATTGCCGCCTCGAACTTGATTTATATTTCAACTTGCCAATTCCCATAAACCCGAGTTGAGAACCGGGGTATACTATAAATATAGATGGAATTGTATTACATCCTAATTTGGTGGAATTGTCCTGTAAAAGTCAATACGCGCTTCTAGCCCTACTAGAGTTAGCCGCTCACTACCGTGAAGGTGAGCCGCGTCAAATTCGTCAGATCGCCAGTCAACATAATATACCAGACCGCTATCTCGAACAGCTACTCGCCACTCTCAAACGCAGTGGTTTGGTTCGCAGTCAACGGGGAGCGAAGGGGGGATATTTACTCGCCAAAGAACCCAGTCAAATTACCCTGTTTGATGTTGTGGTTTGTTTGGAAGGGCCTTCTAATTCAGCCTCCAACCGCAACGGACACGATAAAAGCCTTGAAAGTCGCGTTGTTGGGGAAGTCTGGCAAGAAGCCTCGGAGATGGCGAACTCAATTTTGCAAAAATATACATTGAAAGATTTGTGTGAAAAATTAGATGCCCTACGACAAACCAATCTCATGTATTACATCTAGACTTATCCTTACCGATTGTCAATTCAATCGAAGTTAACGGTAATTTCACTCTCAACTGCCGTCAATTTTTACCTGAAATTTTTGGGGGGTAAATTTTTCCAATTTTGGAGCATTTTTTTATAAATTTTTCTGTAAAATCGATCAACTTTTAATCTCTTTTAAAACCTTAGAGGTTTACTCAAAAATAAAAATAATTTTAGCTTCAGATTAACTCAACTTCTAGAATCAATCGTTAAAATAAGCAGTGGGCGAACAACAGTTAATCTCACCGATAAAATGTTAGTCGCCTATTATAGCACGAACAGTTAAATCTGGATAAAATTCATGGTCACATCAACCACAAATCACTACCAAACCTTAGAAATTAAACCGACAGCCACCCAATCAGAAATCAAACAAGCTTACCGTCGTTTGGCGAAACTATTCCATCCCGATAGTCAACAGGAAACCGCCAACCACGAGCGGATTATTCGGATTAATGCCGCCTACGAAGTGTTAAGCGATCCTCAACGGCGCAAATCCTACGACCAACAGCTTAACAACAATTCATATTATCGTACCCCAACCGCAACAACCACAACAACCGCTCAAACCCGAAGGCGGCGTCAAACCGCAAAAGCGGTAGATGCTCAACTCGAAGAATGGCTCAATCAAGTTTATAAACCGATAAACCGTAGTTTAGACCGCATTCTTAAACCCTTTAAAAGCGAGGTGGATAAACTCTCAGCCGACCCCTTTGATGATGAACTGATGGAAGATTTTCAAATCTATATTGAAACCTGTCGGGAGGTTTTATCCCAAGCTCAAAATCGCTTTCGTTCTGTTCCAAATCCCGCCAATGTGGCCAGCGTTGCAGCCCATCTTTATTACTGTCTCAATCATGTTAGCGATGGACTAGAAGAACTTGAATTCTTTACCGTCAATTATGATGATTCCTGCTTGCATACCGGACAGGAATTCTTTAGAATCGCCTCCGGGTTGCGTCGGGAGATCAAATCAGAAATGAAAAAGATTGTATAATGGAAATAGGAGAAAATCAAAATATGAGATAATTACAGTATGAGCGCTTTTGATTGAGCCGTTATTATTAACCTCATCTTCCCCACTCCCGCTCGAACTCAGACCCGAAAATCCGGTGGGGATTGAAATAATCTAAAAAAAAGCTTAAATTAGTTTACATAACTTAACAACAGATGTTGGTGTGCATTTTATGGAATGCGTTATCACTCGTCGGGCGGAGTTTTCAGCCAGTCACCGGTATTGGATGCCCGAATTGAGCGAAACTGAGAACTTTGAACGCTTTGGGCCGACGGCTCGCGCCCCCGGTCACGGACACAACTACGTCCTCTATATTTCGATGGTGGGACAGCTAGACGAATATGGGATGGTGTTGAACCTGTCGGACGTCAAACACGTAATCAAACGGGAAGTTACCAGTCAACTGGATTTTTCCTTCCTCAACGAAGTTTGGCCAGAATTTCAGCACACCCTACCCACAACCGAATACTTAGCACAAGTCATTTGGCAACGTTTAGCGCCCCATCTCCCCCTGACCAACATTCAAGTCTTTGAACACCCCAAACTTTGGGCCGATTACCAAGGAAACAGCATGGAAGCTCATTTAACGGTTAGCACTCATTTTAGCGCCGCTCACAGACTCGCTCACCCCGACCTCAGCTTTGAGGAAAATAGCGAAATCTACGGCAAATGCGCCCGTCCCAACGGTCACGGTCACAACTATCACCTCGAAGTCACGGTTAAAGGTGAAATTGACCCCCGCACCGGGATGATTGTTGATTTGGCGGCGTTACAACAAGTCATCGATGATTACGTCGTTGAACCTTTCGATCACACGTTCTTAAACAAAGATATCGCTTACTTTGCCAAAGTGGTACCGACAGCCGAAAATATCGCCGTTTATATTCGGGATTTGTTACAAAACCCGGTTCGGGAATTGGGAGCGAAATTGTACAAAGTTAAACTGATTGAAAGTCCGAATAATTCTTGTGAAGTTTACTGCGCGGATACTCCCGCAGATTCAACCGCCACCCAAACTCCGGTTTTAGCAACGGTTTAACTGTTTAAAACCGAGCAATTCTAGCAGTCAAATGGGGCGGGTTTATGAAAGATGTTTGTGAGATGAACACATCTGGATTGAACCCGCCCCGCAGTGAATTTTATTTTTAAAGTGAATTTTATTTTTAAAATCATAAGTTTAACTTGTTCCCCAATGCCAACTTAAACTCAAACAAAAATGCAGTCTTGTAATTTCTGCACTTATTCTGCACTTATTAAGTTTTACATTTACTACACATCTAAACAGTTTTTGGCTCGCATTAATTCAATACCCATTCTCCCCCGCCGAATTGACCCCCACCTCGAACACCCCTTACAAAACTTAATTGACTGCCAAGATATTTTTGCGTAAAAAGTGTCATATTTTTGCGAAAAATATGATAACTTTTTGTCGATTGTACCGTGTTAGGTTCTTGGCAACCTTTTATCTTACGGAAACAATGAAACTCAAGCAAGTGAGCCATACACTTCTGACTTTCGGTGCCGTATTCGCCTCGGCCATCCCCGCTTCTGCCGCAAATTTCACCACAATAGCCGACGGACTCAACAATCCGGTGGGAATTACATTGGGTTCGGACGGGAGCCTCTACGTTGCAGAAACGGGTACGGGCGGCAATACCGACAGATGTCAGACCTCCCCCTTTGGGACGGTAACGATTTGTGCCGGACAGAGCGGATCGCTGACAAAAGTTGATTTGGCTAGCGGCACTCAAACCCAAGTCCTCACCAACTTTGACTCTACCGCCTATCAGCCAAGCCAAGAGCAAGGTTCGGGCATTCAGGAGATCGCCTTTGACTCCGAGGGGAATGCTTACCTCCTGAGCGGCTACGGTGGATATCCCGGCAACCGAGACGCGGATCTGTTTGAACTCGGCCAGGGCATCGAGCTACCCCCCGAACAGAACATTGTCGGACTTCCCATTGAAGATCCCGAACGGTTGTTAGATGCGCCCAACCTGGCCAAGCTGTTCCGGCTGAATTTGGAGACTCAAGAACTCACCGAAATTTTTGACTTTGCCGAATACGAACTGCTCAACAACCTCGACGGCGCCGACTACAACAGCTATCCCTTTGCGATCGCCATTAAAGATGATTCGGCTTACGTGGCCGATGCCGGTGCCAACGCCATCTACAATATCGGATTGGATGGGGAACTGCTCGACGCCTTCGCCGCCCCCACCCTGTTGGTTGAAAACGTAGAAGCTCCCCCCGCTTTTCCGCTTCCCGACGGCCCGTTTGAGTTGCAGTCGGTACCGACCGGAATCACCGTAGGCCCAGACAATGCGGTGTATTATGCCGAATTAACCGGCTTTCCTTTTCCGGAGGGAGAGGCGCGAATTTTCCGCATCAACGAAGCGGGAGAACCGGAGGTTTATTTGGACGGGTTTACCCAACTGATTGATGTCGCCTTCGATCGCCAGGGGCAACCTGTATGCGCTCCAATTTGCCGATGAAGCCCAGTGGAAAAACAGTGTCGAAGGGAGTTTAAAGAATTTGCCCGCTTCGGTCATCAAAATCACCCCCGATGGCGATCGCACGACAATTGCCTTTGATGGAATTTTCTCGGCAACGGGCCTTCAAGTCGGTCCCGATGGTGGGATTTACGTTGCCAACAATGCGATCGGTACGAACGGTTCCGTGATCAGGCTCGACGATGCCAAATCCGTACCCGAACCCGCTACAATCTTGGGTTTGCTGTTCTTTGGTAGTGCAGCCATTATCGGTCTAAAAGGTACTCCGACTCAAGGATAAAAAGAACATTTCAATTAAATTGCGATCGCCATAGGACAAGTAGATATTTTATGGCTCCAATGGGGTTGAAAACATCCAATCAACAAAGGAAAAACCGATTATGATCGACTTAAATTTAACTCCAGAACAGCTACAGTTACAGAAAAAAGCCCGTGAGTTTGCCGAAAGCGTCATTAAACCTATTGTCGAGAAAATTGACGGGTCCAACAATACAAACCTCTCTCCTTGGGATTTTTGTCAGGATATTTTTCGCTCCGGTGCGAAATTGGGATTTACATCGCTGCTGCTTCCGCCCGAATATGGGGGTATGGCAGGAAAATGTATAGACTTTGTTTTAGTTCAAGAAGAACTCGGCGCCGCCGATGTCAGCATAGCTTGTAGCTACTTTAACCTGACGGGTGCCATGTCGCTTTTTATTGCCCGAGTGGGAACCGACGAACAAAAAAAGCGTATACTCTCCAATATTACTTCCGGGGAACCGCTTCTATTTTCGGCCGCAGAAAGTGAGCCGAATGTCGCCACCTCCGATATGTTCTGTCCCATTCGCGATCCTCAAATTGGGATGAAAACATTTGCCCGCCGCGATGACAATGAATATGTACTCAACGGCAGCAAGTCCTGTTTGGTCACAAATGCGGGTATTGCCGATGGATACTTTATTCTGGCACGCACATCTAAAGAAAAGCCGTTGCCAGAAAGTATGTCCATGTTCTACCTGCCGGCCGATACTGAGGGTCTCAATTTTGGTAAGAGAACAGAGATGATCGGCTGGAAAGCATCTCACCATGCCGAATTGTACCTTAATGATGTCCGGGTATCTAAGGAAAATTTGATCGGCGTTGAAGGACAAGCCGGACAACTGTTAATGTTGCTTCCCGAAGTCGCCATTGGACTGGCCGCATCTTATTTAGGACTGGCTCGTGCGGCTTACGAGTACGCTCTCAATTATGCCAAAGGGCGGGTCAGTTGGGGTCGTCCGATCATCGAACATCAAGCTGTGGCTTTAAAACTGGCCGATATGATGGTCAACACCCAGGCGGCCCGGTTGATGGTGTGGGATGCGGCAGTGGCAGCAGACACCAATCCTCAACTCGCCGCAACGGTAAAAGCCCCGACAGCCAAGACATTTGCGGTAGATGTAGCTATCAAGAATGCCCAAACCGCAGTTGAGATTCTGGGCGGTTATGGAGTGCTTCAGGAGCATCCGACGGGCAAGTTTCTGGCCGATGCTTGGATTGGATATTCTTGTGATTTCACAAAAGATATTTTACGTCTTGGACTCGTCAATTTTATGTAAATTTGACATTCCCCGGTTGGGAATTCATGGGGATTTTTTGTTAAACTCAACCCAATTTATAATTAAAATGAAGCCAAAATTTTGAAGCGGTATTTTGGGAAATAAAAACCCGGTTTCTCAGAGAAACTGGGTTTTTGAGTTTTTTTGAAATCAACACCGACCGAAATTTTAAAGATTATTTGTATAATCTTCGGTTGATTAATTTTTTTATGGGGTGGGGCTGGTTTAATTCAATCTCAGACTGGTCGTCAAGATCTCGGATGAACCCGCCCCTACAACAATCATTGATTAGTCGGAGATGATATTATTGGTATAATCTTCGGTTAATTGTTTGAGCTTCAAAATGTATTTGCTCGTAAATTCTTCCTTGACAATCGTTTTTAACGTTCGGTCTAAATTAGACAATAATAAAGCTTCCGGGTTAATTAACCCAAAACCATAATAAGGATCAAATCCCGGCATTCCCATATCAATCGCCGTTTTTCGCAAATGTTCGATTAATTCCGCTTGAGTTTTAACCGCAGTTTGACCGCCAAAAGTCCGATGTTTCGACAACATTAACGCCACCACTCCACTCACAAACGGCGTCGCCATCGAAGTACCACTCAAAGCCGCAAATCCTCTCGGTGGATACGTCGAAAGAATATTATCTCCCGGTGCAACAATATCAACCGCTTTACCCCGAGAAGAAAACTGAGCAATTCGGCGAGTGCGGTCAATAGCCCCCACCGCCACCGTCTCGGGATAAATCGCCGGATAGTCTACCGTATCGAGATTTGGGCCGCTATTTCCCGCCGCACAAATAACAAAAATACCCGCTTCAACTGCGGCTTTAATCGCCTCGTGCATTTCATAACTCGGGATAGGACTCCCCAAACTCATCGAAATAATATCGGCTTTTTTATCAATCGCCCAACGAATCCCGTTAACAAGCTGTTGAGCGGTACCGTAGCCATTATCCCCCAATACTTTACCCACCAACAGTTTAGCTTCGGGCGCCACACCGACAACGCCACCGCCATTTTGACGGGCTGCAATAATTCCGCCGACGTGGGTTCCGTGTCCGTCTATATCGCTCGGCCCCGGAAGGACTATAGGTAAAGTCGCGAGCATCTTCTATCGCATCAACCAAGTCTGGATGTCTGAGGGCGACTCCGGTATCGAGAACCGCGATTTTGATTCCTTGACCTTTGGTTTGTTTCCATAAATTGGGGATAGCAAACATTTCTAATCCCCAGTCGATAATTTCAGAAGCCGCAATGAAAACCCGTTCAACTTTGTAGGGAGGGAGGACAAAAATCGGGTCGTCTGCTAATTTAGGCACTTGTGAATTCATTTGATAAAGAATTGTTTTTTCAACACAGCAATACTTAACACCAGTTGCATTGAAGGTCGGGAAATCTCAATGCACTGCGATCGCCGTGGCTGAGATTTGTGTTACCTTTAAATGCTCACCCTGAATGCTAAACTTAGGTGTTATTTTCGTTCGGTTATCGAGCGATTCAGGAGTATTCCTGTATTTCTGGGAAAACAGCGAAGAATGTAACAGTTTTGTCTGGCGGCGACGCTCAAAAATTTTTACCGAATCTTTCCGGATTTCTCTGGAGAATGGCGTATAAGACTGTAATACTCAAACTCTAACTTCGTTTCTCGGTTGAAAACGGTTAGAAGTTGAAGTTTGAGCCAATACCTGTGATTTACTCCTTCTAGCTTGCAAATGAGTTGAGCGTTATGAAATTTTCCAACGTAGCATTTTTGACTTTGGCTGCTTTAATTGCTCAGGACTCAATGAGCGAAGCTAGTTCTGTTGCTGAAGCGAGGGTATCGACTCCTTCGGGTATTATACCAGAAACCAATCCCCAAATTGATCGGATTGAAACCAATACATCGCTCCTTGAACCGTCGGTAAGTACGCCGGAAATGTTGATGGTTCAAGAGTTTTCTCCTTCTATTTCTGCGTCGAAAACGGGTGAGTTGATCGTTGCTTCTGCGGTTCAACCTTTATCGGGTTCTGCTCAATTTTCCCCTTCCAGTCAACAGAAGTTTAGTCAAGTTTTGAGTCGGACTTGGTTGGCTTTATTGGTTGAAACCTTTTCTAATCGTAGCCGTTTATCCTCAAATGTTAATCTGGCTACGGCTAATACTATTCTCGCCCAAGACATCAACCCAAACGAAGAAACTGACTCGGAATTTAATCATACGATTACTTTGCTCAATAGCTTATTAATTGTGGCAATTTTATCGCCTGTGATTACGATGGGGTTTTTTTGGTTGCTTCGCCGTTTGGTGATTCGAGAGTTTGTAGCCGAGGCGAATAGAAGTTTAAATCGGGTTGATGGCTTGGAAGAACAAATTAACTATTCTAGCGAACAATCCAAACAATTAGCCCAAGAATTAGAGTTACAAATTAAAGCAACTCAAGACTCAATTGACTTTCTCAAACAAGAAGCATCAGCCTCTCGCGCTTCTATCGATCAGTTGAAAGAATTACAGTTAAATTTAATCGAAAATTTACAAAAACTTCAGTCCGATTTTAAAACCCAAGAAAAATCGAACGTTATTCAATTTACGTCCGCGAGAAATCGTTATAATTATTCTAATAATCATCAATTACAATCCCCAACATCTGCGGAACTAGAGGAAATATTTCAGTTTGATTCTTCCCCGGACTTCATTGCTGACGATTATCTCAAACAAGGGGAAGCTTTGGCGAATGAAAACCGTTATGGAGAAGCGTTAAATTGTTTTGAAAAAGCGGTTAAACTCAATTCAAACTTAGAAGAAGCTTGGTATAATCAAGGTAATATTTTGGTGCGACTGAGCCGCTATACGGAAGCTTTAAAGGCCTACGAACAGGTTGTAAAAATTCATCCCGATAAATACGAAGCTTGGTACAATCGGGGTAATGTTTTAGTAAAATTAAAGCGATATTCTGAAGCCTTAGAATCCTACGATCGCGCTTTAGCCATTCAACCCAATGATGATGAAGCATGGCACAACCGAGGCGTATTACTCCGAAAATTTAAGCGTTACAATGAAGCTTTATTTTCCTATGATAAAGCCTTGGCTATTCAAGAAAATAAATATGAAACTTGGCACAATCGGGGGAATGTATTGGGCAAATTAAAACGCTATGAAGAAGCCATAAATTCTTACGATAGAGCCATTACAATTGATGCCGGAAAACGAGAAGTTTGGTTAAATCGAGCCGTTGCACTTTGCAAATTAAAACGCTACGATCAGGCGCTCGCTTCCTTTGAACAAGCTATTGGACTCGATCCAACTTCTCCCGAATTGTGGAATATGAGAGGATCTTTATTACAACAATTAGGAGAATATTCTGAGGCGATCGCTTCCTTTGAAACTGCCATAAGTCACCAACCGAACTGTTACGAAGCTTGGTTGGGAAAAGGAACCGTTTTGGTGCAATTAAAGCAATATTCAGAAGCATTATCAACTTATGAACAAGCCATTGAAATTAAACCCGAAGCCTCGGAAGCTTGGCGACATCAAGGACTACTTTTAGAAAAATTAGAACGATATCCCGATGCGATCGCCGCCTACGATGAAGCCATAAAACTGCAACCCAACGATGCAGAAGCGTGGCGTTTTCGAGGTGCATTACTCTCCAAACTCAAAAACTATCAAGAAGCCATTTCTTCCCTCGGAAAAGCCATTTCCATTCAAAAAGAATTGCGTACCGTTAAAATAGCAGCAACGACCGATCCGACTTCAGCATCTAACAATTAGCATTTCACGCCGATCATATGGCAACAGTTTTACAGTCACCAGTTTAGTAGGGGCGGGTTTATACGGTCAACAGTAACCAGTGAACGGTGAATATTGATCGCTGGTTACTGATAACTAAAAATTGATCGTCAAACCGAGAAAATTAAACCGAGAAACCTAAGCCAAAAAACCTAAGCCGACTCGTGTTGTCTGTGCCAAGTGGGATGCCATAAAACCTCAGCCGTCGATCGCTGTTCTACCATTTCCTTGGTAATAATACAGCGAACAACATCCTTACGAGAAGGCAACTCATACATCACATCCAACATCAACTCTTCCAGAATTCCTCGTAATGCTCTGGCTCCAGTTTTGCGACGGTAAGCTTCTGCGGCGATCGCCTGTAAAGCATCTTCTTCAAATTCTAGCCGAACATTATCCATTTTCAGCAGCTTTTGATACTGCTTAATCAAAGCATTTTGCGGTTCGGTTAAAATCCGCATCAGCGCTTCTTCATCGAGGGGAGAAATCACCGTCACCACCGGAATTCGGCCAATAAATTCGGGAATCAACCCAAACTTCACCATATCATCCGGTTCAACGTGTTGCAAAAATTCATCTTGACGTTCGACCGACTTATTATTAACCGTTTCCGTCGGTTGAATAAACCCTAAAGACTTCTTACCCAGCCGTTGCTCAATCACCTTTTCCAAACCAACAAAAGCGCCGCCACAAATAAATAAAATCTTGCTGGTATCAAGCTGGATAAAATCTTGATAAGGGTGCTTGCGTCCACCTTGAGGCGGAACATTAACAATCGTTCCTTCTAAAATCTTGAGTAAAGCTTGCTGTACCCCTTCCCCAGAAACATCGCGAGTAATCGAAGTATTTTCGCTCTTGCGGGCAATTTTATCAATTTCATCAATATAGACAATTCCCCGTTGAGCCGCTTCAATATCAAAATCGGCCACTTGCAGCAATCTCAGCAAGATATTTTCGACATCATCCCCAACATAACCCGCTTCAGTTAACGTTGTCGCATCGGCAACCGCAAAAGGAACATCCAAATGTTTGGCCAGGGTTTGAGCCAGGAGAGTTTTACCACAACCCGTCGGGCCGACTAACATAATATTCGATTTTTGCAATTCTACGCCATCATCAGAATTGACCTTCCCACTCACACTCCCTTGTTCTAGGCTCAAACGTTTATAGTGATTGTAAACCGCGACCGATAGCACCTTTTTAGCATCATGCTGACCGATAACATGATCGTCAAGATACTGTTTAATCTCTGTTGGCTTGGGGATGTGCTGCAATGAAGGACTGCTATGGACTGAACCTGTAGAAAGATAATCGGATTCGGAGTTCGGATGAGCCGTTTTAGCCGGATCGGAAAATTCTTCCTCTAAAATTTCATTACAAAGTTCAACGCATTCATCACAGATGTAAACACCAGGGCCAGCAATTAACTTGCGAACCTGCTCTTGGGACTTGCCGCAAAAAGAGCAGCGTAAGTGGGAGTCATACCTGGACATATTTACCTTTTTGTAAACTGTTGCTTGTGGCTTTCCCGGTTGGGAATGATGTCAATGATGGAAAATCGAGCCAATGTAGGAGAATTCTATCGAACTGAATTCCCTCCTACACCTCTAGTTTAGCATCCTCCACTGAGCCATTGAACACCTGACAACCCAACCGGCCAGGTGAGCAGTTGACACCTGACCGGTTTAGGGTGATAAAAATATTGATGGGTTGAAAATCCGAGCGGGTTTTTATCCGGCTCGATATTCTAAAGCTTGTTGAACCATTGCTTTGAGACGAACCGTAAAGGTTGAACCCTGACCCAACTGGCTGGAAACCGTAATATCTCCTCCCATCATCTGACAGAGATGGCGACAAAGGGTTAATCCCAGTCCGGTCCCCCCATACTTTCGACACAGGGAATCATCGGCTTGAGTAAAGGCTTCAAACAAACAGTGTTGATGTTCGACGGAAATCCCAATTCCGGTATCGGTGAGAGTGAATTCTATCCAATCCCCTTGACGACAAACGGTTAAGTCAATATGACCCCCCTGGGTAAATTTCACGGCATTTTCCAGTAAGTGATGCAAAATTTTTTGCAATTTGCCAAAATCGGTCTGCATCAGTCCCAAATTCGGGCCATAGTGAACTTGAACTTGATTATGATTTTTTTCGGCAATGGGTTTGAGGCTGTGAACGACTCCCTCAACTACATTTACCGGATCAAAAATATCTGGGTGTAATGACATTTGTCCGGCTTCGATGCGAACTAAGTCCAGAATGCTATCAATGAGATGAAGCAGTCGGTATCCTTCTCGGCGAATAATTTCTACATCTTCGACCCAGTTAATTTGTCCTTGTTCGAGAATTTCTTCGCAGAGTAGATCGCTGTAGCCGATAATGGCGTGAATGGGAGTGCGTAATTCGTGGCTAATATTGGCAAGAAAGGTTCTTTTCGCACGCAGCGCCGTTTGAGCGGTATTTTGAGCTTTTTCTAGGGCGAATTCTAGTTTGTGGCATTTGGCAGTTTGTGAGGCTAAATGTTGACGGGTTGTGTGCAGTTGGGCGGAAAGTTGGGCGTTTTCGGCCGCGAGTTGTTGTTGTTGCTGTTGGCGGGTTAAGCGTTCTAGGGTTAAGCTGATTAAGTGGGCTACAGATTCGAGAAAAGATTGGTCTTCTTCTGTCCACTCGGCGTTTAACTGGCTTTCGACACCCATCAATCCAATTTGGTTTTCGCCTCGGAAGATCGGAAGGTTGAATTGTTTTAAGGGTTCCCCAGAATTAAGACTTGAAAAGTCGTTTACCCAAGTTATTAACTCATTTAAGGCGCAGTCTAAACCCGGAAGTTGAGTGGAGGGATGAAAGTAAAAATTAATCTGTTGGACGGCTTTTAGGGTATCAATTGCGGTTTCCCTAATGTTTTGGATTAAACTCGGAAAATGATCCGGGTTTTGGGTGGATTGGCATTGGTTGATTATTTTTTTTAAGGCTAAAGTTCGACAAGAAAGGTTTTCTGTTCTAGAAGGGGAACTTCGCCCGGTCGATGAATTTAAGCCGCAATTTTGATAAAAATTGATGGGAAGTGGAAACCTATGGCGATCGCCATTCGTCAGGGGGTTTATCGATAAATCCAGGATGATTTCATCCAATAGGCGATCGCTGACAAAGTTAACGATGACATCGCTATCGGAGATTTCCCATTCTAGCGGGGATGCTTCTAATTTTAATGGGTGAGGATCGGTCTGATTTATGATGGCGATCCAATGTTTTAGGGTGGCATTTTCACGTCTTAACTGTTGGAGTTCTTGATATAAAGATTGATTAATATTCCGAAATAATTCGGGCTTTGACTGGATTGGATTCAGCATCATGGCAGGGCTTTTCTATCTGTTTTTTTTGTTCGATGGCGGTGAGGATTGTCGAACTCAGTGATTGGTTAATAGCTTAATACACCCTGGCTAACTTCGGGTTGTTGATCCGGTCTCTTGACATTAAAATTGTTGAGACAAAATCAGAAAAGTTAGTGAGTTGAACGGGGAAGACTGAAAGCAGTTTTAAATCGGGGTTTATTCTCAATAAAGCATGAGAAATAAGCCTTGACTGGGAAAAAGTTCCCACTTCTTACTCATCAGCAGTTTCTGACAGAGCGTTCAATCTTCGATCTCTATAGAGTAATAGATTTTGTTTTATGCAGTTTTATTCATTCAGACGAACTCTTTTCGCTCAAAGTTTAGATTAATTAACAGAGTAGATGCTTGCCCGCAAGCTTGAGTTCATCTTATTTGTTAAATTGTAACCGATCTTAACCTTTCTTTAATAAAAAAACACAATTGAGTTGTAACTGAACCGTATTTTTTTGTTATTTGATCTGGGGATTAGATCTGGACTCACAACAAATAAAACCTCTCGACTTGATTAAAAACAGAGTAGCCCAGAACCATTGATGATTCATTACGAATCGGAGGTAAAAATAGACCGAGGAAAGTGATTTGAGTGAGAAAATCTCGGTGTTGTTTTAAATTGTCTTTAATCTCAACTTAAATGTTGATCCATTTCCAGGCAAAAGTAACACTGAATCTTTGAAATTTAGCTTCAAACTCCAGTGTGAGGTTAGCTCTAGGGTCGAATCCGACTTGAACTGCTGTAAATTTACACCCTAATGTTGTCATTGATCAAAGGGTAGGAGTAAATTTACTGAAGTCAGATCGCCCACTCCAATGAGGCAGTTGAGCCTGAGTCCAGTAAATTACCTAAGGCTATTGTAGCAATTTAGTCCTATTTCCATCGACCTGTCGATAAGAATTACTAAACACTTTGATAAGATAAATTAAACAGTTGCCGCCAAATGACAGTAGGATCTAGAGATTTAAGGATTGCAGCCCGAGACAGCAGTAAACAATAAAAGAAAGAGAATAACCCGTTTCTTCTCAAATTCAACTGTACGATTCAGTAATCCCTATGAGATATTGATGGATACGATCTCTAGCTTAAGCGTCCAATATTCGCCGTGCCGTTAAAATACGCTCTTGTTCACGAATGGTTAACCCCGAAAGCAACAGGCGGATCTGAACTGGTGGTAAGAGAAATCCTCAAACACATCGACGCCGATCTGTATGCTCTGATTGATTTTGAGTCAACGAATCCCGAAAGCTACTTATTTAATCGTGCGATTGGCACAACATTTTTGCAACACTTCCCCCTGGCTCGTCGTGGAGTTCAGAAATATCTGCCCTTGCTCCCGTTGGCGATCGAGCAACTGGATTTGCGAGCATACGATGTAATTTTATCCTCATCCCATGCGGTGGCGAAAGGGGTACTAACCGGCCCGGATCAACTGCACATCTGCTATTGTCATACACCGATGCGCTATGCTTGGGACTTAACCTTTGAGTATTTACAAAGCAGCTTGGCAGGTTCTGGGGTTGCGGGCGTGCTGACGCGATACCTATTGCATCGGCTACGCCAGTGGGACGTGGTATCGGCCAACCGCGTGGACTATTTTATCGCCAACTCCCAACATACGCGGGCGCGGATTTGGCGTTGTTATCGACGACACGCTAGAGTAATTTATCCTCCTATCGATCTAGATCGGTTTCAAATGCAGACAGAAAAGCAAGACTTTTATCTGACTGTGTGCCGTCTGGTGAGCTATAAAAAAATCTCATTAATCGTGAACGCCTTCAACCAACTGGGGCGTCCGCTGGTGGTGATAGGTACGGGTTCACAGATGAGTCAAATCAAACACATGGCTAAATCAAACGTGCAAATATTAGGTTGGCAACCGGATGAGGTGGTTCAACAGTATATGGGCCAAGCCAAAGCATTTGTCTATATGGCTTGTGAAGATTTAGGAATGGCGTTAATTGAGGCTCAAGCTTGTGGAACTCCCGTCATAGCATATGGAGCCGGAGGAGCGCTCGAAACGGTTCGCGATATTCGTCAACATCCCGACTCGGGAACCGGGCTGTTATTTTCCACTCAAACCGAGACCGCTTTAATCGAAGCGGTGCAGACGTTTGAGCAACTCAACAGCCGGTTTGATCCACAGAAGATGCAATCCCATGTGGCTCAGTTTGATCGAAAACGGTTTGAGCAAGAATACCTCGAATTTGTCGAACGCTGTCAGAAAAAACAGTTTTCCTCACTCAGAGGTCGGGGAAATTCCCCGCTCAACCGGGAGAACCCGTCGCCTTCGGAAAAATTTGGCTAAAATGCCTGCATAATTGCCGATACTGCTCCCAGCAGATTGAAAACTTGCTTTTACGAGTCATCCCGTCAGGCGATTTTCGGGTAGGCTCCCCCCAATGACGAGACTGAAGACTTCCTTACAACCGGATTTCGAGCGCAAGGTGTCTGGAAGCTTTATGATCAGGACTGTGTGTGGTGTGAATTGAAGGAGTAAGATGACTGCCAACAGCCAACTCATCTTCGGTAGGGGACTGCGACGTGCATTCACCAGGCGTAGTTTTATCCCCAAAGTCCGGCAACAGCCGCGGATTCGAGGTTTATCTGTTTTACAGAACCTCAACGGAGAGTTTTTCAAGCGATCGTTCGATATCGTGTTTTCGCTGTCGGTTTTGATCCTGTTTTCCCCAGTTTACTTGCTTCTGGCTCTGTTGATCTCCCTAAGTTCACCAGGGTCAGTGTTTTATGTGCAGCAACGAGTTGGCAAAAACCGTAAGCCTTTCGACTGTATTAAGTTCAGAACGATGGTGACCAATGCCGATGAGATGTTGACCCAAATGATGGAAACTTCCCCCCATCTGCGTCAAGAATTTCAGGACAACTTTAAACTCAAACACGACCCCCGAATTACCTGGATTGGTCATTTCTTACGAGTGACCAGCCTCGATGAGTTTCCTCAATTTTGGAATGTTCTCAAAGGGGATATGAGTGTTGTCGGTCCCAGGCCTCTGGTTGCTGAAGAATTACACAAGTATGGGCGTCACATGGATAAAATTTTAACGATTAAACCCGGAATTACGGGCCTCTGGCAAGTTTCCGGGCGCAATGATATTCCTTATCCTCGACGGGTTCAAATTGACCTGTACTACGTGAATTTCAAGAATTTCTGGACTGACCTGTGGATTATAATTAAAACCATCGGTGTTGTCATTTTTCCTAAAAATAATGGAGCTTACTAGAGGGTGACAAAGATCAGTTATTAGTCAATGCCACCGCTTTGACTCCGGTTAGACCGTTTCCGAACTTTGTGCAGTCGGTTTTGGGTTAAGGTAGAAATTGAATCGGCGATCGCGGCGATCGCTTACACGACGCCCCTCGTCCTCGATGATTGAATCCCCAACTCAATTTGTACACTTTTCTGTCCGTTGACCGGATTTGATCGCCCGGGAGACTCGGCAGTTGGCGATCGATTGCCAGCTTGATTCTATCTGTACAATGCCGATTGCACTGATGAGGAACGGGTGCTGATGCAGATGCCCCGATCGCGTATGAACCTCGATCACATCTTCTTCAAAACCTGTTGTGGCAACATTGATTAGATTAACTAAAAGAGAACATTGACATGACGGAACGCAAACGCGCCCTAATTACCGGAATTACGGGTCAAGATGGCTCATACTTGAGTGAATTGTTGTTGGACAAAGGCTATGAAGTTCACGGCATTATTCGCCGGAGTTCATGTTTTAATACAGACCGCATCGATCATATCTACAAAGACCCTCACAATCAGGAGGCTCGCCTGTTTCTCCATTATGGAGATCTCACCGATGGCACGACTCTACGGCGGATTTTAGAAGAAGTTAAACCGATTGAAATCTATAATCTCGGCGCCCAATCTCACGTGCGTGTCAGTTTTGATTCTCCCGAATATACTGCTGATGCGGTGGGAATGGGAACGCTGCGAATTTTAGAAGCCATTCGCGACTATCAACATCGCACCGGAATTGAAGTTCGCTTTTATCAAGCCGGATCTTCGGAAATGTTTGGGAAAGTTCAAGAAGTTCCTCAAAAGGAGACAACACCCTTTTATCCCCGCAGTCCCTACGCCTGTGCTAAGGTTTACGCTCACTGGCAAACGGTTAATTATCGAGAATCTTACGATTTATTTGCCTGTAATGGTATCCTCTTTAACCATGAGAGTCCCCGACGGGGTGAAACGTTTGTTACCCGCAAAATTACCCGTGCTGTGGCGAGAATTCTCAAGGGAATGCAAAAAGAGGTTTACTTGGGAAATCTCGATTCTAAGCGCGACTGGGGCTACGCTAAAGACTATGTACGCGCCATGTGGATGATGCTTCAACAGGATGCGCCCGATGATTATGTCGTGGCCACCAATGAAACTCATTCGATTCGCGAGTTTCTCGATATCGCTTTTGGCTATGTTAATCTCGATTGGCATGATTATGTCAAGTTTGATGAACGCTATCTCCGTCCGGCTGAGGTGGATTTATTAATTGGCGATCCGACCAAGGCTAAGGAAAAGATGGGTTGGGAACCTTCGGTCACGTTTGAGGGATTGGTGAAATTAATGGTGGATGCCGATATTCAAGCGTTGGAAAAATCTAAAAAGATCGCTCACGGTTTTGACTAATCGTTTGTATACAATGAGGCTTAATCCATGAATGCACTGGATTTACAGGATAAACGAATTGTTGTCACCGGAGGTGCAGGGTTTCTCGGCCGACAAGTGGTCGATCAACTTCTCAAAGCCGGCGCGAATTTAGATAATATTTTCATTCCGCGATCGCGAGATTACGATCTCTGTACCTTTGAGGCTTGTCAAAAGGTGGTTCAAGGTCAAGATATTATCGTTCACTTGGCCGCTCATGTCGGCGGGATTGGTCTCAATCGGGAAAAACCGGCTCAATTGTTTTACGATAACTTGATGATGGGCGCACAGCTTATTCACACTGCCTATCAAGCCGGGGTGGAAAAGTTCGTCTGTGTGGGAACGATCTGCGCCTATCCGAAGTTTACTCCCGTACCGTTTAAAGAGGATGATCTTTGGGAGGGTTATCCGGAAGAAACCAATGCTCCCTACGGTGTGGCGAAGAAGGCTTTGTTGGTTCAACTGCAAGCCTACCGTCAGCAGTATAATTTTAACGGCATCTACTTGTTACCGGTCAATCTCTACGGCCCGGAGGATAATTTCGATCCCCGCAGTTCTCACGTGATTCCGGCTTTAATTCGCAAAGTCTACGAAGCTCAACAACGGGGTGACAAACAACTTCCGGTTTGGGGGGATGGCAGTCCCAGTCGCGAGTTTCTGTATTCGACGGATGCGGCTCGGGGGATTGTCATGGCAACTCAATCTTACAACGAACCTGACCCGGTTAATTTGGGGACAAACCAGGAAGTTAAAATTCGCGATCTGGTCGAAACGATCTGCGAGTTAATGGGTTTTGAAGGCGAAATTGTTTGGGAAACCGATAAACCCAACGGTCAACCGCGTCGGTGTTTGGATACACAACGAGCGAAGGAGAAGTTTGGGTTTGTTGCGGAAGTGGATTTTAAACAGGGGTTGAAAAATACGATCGACTGGTATCGTCAACACGCTGAACCCGTAGCGGTTTAAATTCCTCTTAACCCGGTTTCACCGAACAAGCCGGGTTTTCAAGTTGATTGTTTGCATCTACATTAATTTTTTTGATTGTCTATTTTTGGTTCAATCTTTTCCTTGGAAAAATTTGAAAGACTCGTTCTTTTCAGGGCGCACTTACACAAAACTAATGTAATGGATAGAGTCTCTCAAGGGTTGTTTTAATCACGGGTTAACCCCGTTAAAGTGTAATTTTTTCCGGAAATTTTTCAGAGTTTAGTTTTGATTCAGGGTGATTTTTTTTAGATATTGCTGTGGCGATTTGCGCCGGGAAAAGGCAAAAAACTCTCTTGTCAAAGGGAATGAAAATGCTCTTGAAATCAGGGTTGGCTGAGTTTCTTGCTGAGGTCAGTTTACAACTAGACGACTCGCAAAGCTCTATAAATTCCTGGCTATTCGCCGAAAGGTTCTCCGGTGTTCGCTTCCCTCACAGTTGACTTGACTTTTGACCGAAGACTTCCTATGATTTTTCCAGATTTAAAAACCAAGTTACAGGAATTAAAAATAACCGAAAGCCATCTAAAATTCTCTGAATTCTCCGGGTCTAAGTTTGGGGTTTATCTCCAAAAAATCCGTATAATTTGATTGAATTTCCGATGAACAATCGGAGTATTTTTGTCAGAAAAATGAGAAAAGACTTAATTCCCTATTGTCATTTGGAAAATTTTTGTTCAAACTAGAACTTAATGATTATCGTCTTATGATTTCTAAGATAGATCAAATCTCTATCAACCTCGTGAACCAACCGCAAACTCCACAAAGTAAAAATCAACTTCGTCGAGAACTGCTACAAATTCGCCAGTCGATGTTAGCAGAAGATTGGCGAGAAAAGAGCGATCGCATTTGTTCTCATTTGCAAGCTTCAGCCCGATTTCAACAAGCCAAAACAATTTTAGCTTATGTGAGCTTTCGTCAAGAACCCGATCTCAGTCGTTTGTTTGCAGAAACCAGCCGAGAAGGAACAAAAATTTGGGGCTTTCCCCGATGCGTAGAAAAATCTCTCGTTTGGCACCAATGGAAACCGGGAGAACTCCTACAAACAGGGGCTTATGGAATTTGGGAACCCCACGCCGACTTACCGATGATAAGTGCTTCTCAAGTGGATTTAATTTTGGTTCCGGCGGTGGCTTGCGATCGCCGGGGATATCGTTTAGGATACGGTGGAGGATATTATGATCGGATGCTTAGTTCGACCGAATGGCAATCGATTCCAACTATCGGAATTGCGTTTGATTTTGCTTATTTTACCGAGTTACCGATTGACGATTGGGATCGACCTTTAAGTGGAATTTGTACAGAAGTTGGGTTAAATTTTCAAGCAGAATGAATTGGAAATCGGCAAAAATCCAGAGATTTAAACATTATTTCCTCCTGGGTGCGATCGCGATTTTTATGCTGTTTCCGCTGTTGTGGTTGTTGAGTACGGCGTTAAAATCGGGAAGCGAAAATATCTTTCAATTTCCGCCTCAACTTTTACCTAGCGAACCGACATTTGATAATTTTATCAAAGTCTGGCAAACCAACCCAATGGGGCGTTATCTCGTTAATAGTATCATTGTTGCCAGCCTAACGGTCGAGTTCAATCTGTTATTTTGTGGGTTGGCCGCTTACCCCCTAGCGCGATTAAATTTTCGGGGACGGGATGGCATTTTTACGGCAATTATAGCCACGATTATGATCCCGTTTCAAATTGTAATGATTCCCCTGTACGTTTTAACGGTACAATTGGGATTAAGAAATAGTTATTTCGGCTTAATTTTTCCGAGTATGGCTTCTGCCTTTGGCATTTTTTTGCTCAGACAAGCATTTCTCGGTGTACCCAAAGAACTCGAAGAAGCCGCCCGGATGGATGGATGTTCCGAACTCGGAATTTGGTGGAACATCATGCTTCCGGCGGTGCGACCGGCTTTAATCACCTTAGGAATTTTTGTGTTTATCGGGTCATGGAGTGACTTTCTGTGGCCGTTATTAATATTAGATCAACCCGAATATTATACCCTGCCTTTGGGAGTCGCCAAATTAGCGGGAACCTTCTCTTTAGATTGGCGTTTGGTGGCGGCGGGAGCGGTAATTTCCATCGCACCCGTTTTATTATTATTTCTATTACTCCAACGCTATATCGTCCCCACAGATGCCGCAACCGGTGTCAAAGGATAATTAAGCTTAAATTAAGCCTATCGAGAAGAAAAGACCCCCTTCGGATAAGCAATACGTTTGTGGTTAACCTGTTCCCAAACCCGAACAAAAATTTCGGCAATTCTAGCCATTTCTTCACGAGAAAGTCCGGAGTCTACCAACTGATTATCTTGCCATCTCGCCCGGAGAATTTTATTCACCATTTGTAAGGCTTCTTCGTGGGTAGCATCTTTGAGACTTCGCAACGCCGCCTCACAGGAATCCGCCAACATCACAATTCCGGTTTCTTTCGACTGAGGAATCGGCCCATCATAGCGAAAATCTTCTTCTCGCACCACAATAGAAGGATCTTCTTTAGCTCGCTGTTGGGCTTGATAATAAAAATAAGCAATCAGCATTTTACCCTGGTGTTCGGGAATAAAAGCTTGAATGGCTTTCGGTAAACGATAACGACGGGCCATCGCCAACCCTTCACTGACGTGTTTTTTGATAATTCTGGCACTTTCCCAGGGGTCATTAATTTCGTCGTGTTTGTTTGGCCCTCCCATCTGATTTTCAATAAACCCGAGAGGATCGTGCATTTTACCAATATCGTGATAAAGGGTGCCGGTTCTCACCAGTTCCACATTACAGCCCAAAGCTTGAGCGGCTGCTTCTGCCAAGGTTGCCACAAACATTGTATGCTGAAAAGTGCCTGGGGCTTCGGTTGCCAAACGTTTGAGTAAGGGTCGATTGGGATTGGCCAGTTCTGCCAAGCGAATCGGGGTGATCAGGTCAAAGACGTGTTCGAGATAGGGACTTAATCCCAAAGCCACCACACTCCAAGCCAACCCTTCGAGAACTTGTAGAACAAATTGGCGCAACAAAATAAACCAGATCGAACTCACGGTTGTCCCCACCACCGTTACCGTTACCAGGAGATAAACGGCACCTTGAGTGAGACCGACCGCCCCGCCCAACAGGGCCAGTTCTTCGCGCGATCGCAATTGTCCGGCCAATAAACTGCCCAAAATCCCCCCCGCAGCGGTGGCTAGCAGGGGAATCATTTCCACATCCAGACCAATGGGAATCATCGCCGAGAGCAAACTGACGACCGTTACACCGACCGCCGAACCGTAGAAGCTACCGGCCAACAAACCGACGGCAGGTAAACCGGTAGAAGGAACCTTAAGCAGCACCAGCAGCGGGGTACTGAGAGTCAGCAGCAACAGGAGTAAATAGTCTCGGTGGCGCAGACTGGGGCGGAACCGTCTGCCGACATACAAAACCACGACTACAGCCCCAGTCACCAGGGTTGTAAACGCCAGCAAGCCTTTCCAATTGATGCCCCGTTCGCTTTTGTTAAAATGATCGAGCATCACGAACTCGCGTTGGGTAATTTTTTCGCCCTCACGAACGATCACATCGCCCCGACTGATGGTCACGACCACCGGATCGACGCTTTCGGCGGCCAGTTCAGCCCGTCTGCGGGTGGCATCGCGATCTTCGATCAAATTGCTTCGCAAAGCGGTGATTAACAGCCGAGCGGCAAATTCTTGGGATTCTGGGGGGACGGCGGTTTCAAGCTGAATCTTGACGGCTTGTTCGAGAATTTCGGCGGGCAATCCGGGGGCGATCCCCTGACTGAGCATTTCTTTGGCGACTTGCAGGATACCGACTTGGGTTTGTTCCCAGGTGTCATCGGACCAGTCGAGGAGCGATTTATTATAAAAGTTGGTTTTATCGGAGGGTAACTGTTTGGAAAAGGTTGTATAGGCTTTAGCATAACGCTTGCGACCATCGGCAATTTCGGCCTCCAAAGCGGAAAACTCAAAGGCTGAGGCTCGTTTGCCATAACCTCGCAGTTGAGCATATGCTTTCGCCCGCAGTTGTTCGACGGTTTCTAGTTGGGAGGATGAAAATTTGTTGCTCGGGATGGATAAACGGGTTGAGGTGTTGAGATTGAGTTGGGGTTGTACGGTGGTTTGTTTGACTTGGGCCAGTAACTCTTTCCACTGCCACTCGGGAATGCGGCGCAGATAGGATTGGACGTCGGTGGAGAGAACTCCAGAATCGACGTAGGGGAAAGGTCGGGCCAGATCTCTGACTTCCTCACCTTGATCGAGTACGGTTTGGATTCTTTGGTTGATTTCTTGGTTGACTTGGGGATTGAGGACTAAAACGGGTACAACGCCGTAGAGGGCTTCTTTGCGCCTTTCCTCTGTGGTTTTTGTATCGGTCAGCATGGCATCGGTCGGCGCTATAATCGTCTCCGGGGCTTCACGGCCGACTGCCAGTTTCGGTTGGTTGTAGAAGCGAACACCCATTACTCCCGTTAGAGAAACAACGGCGAGAAAGATTAGGGCTGGAGAACCTGCCTGTGGAGACTTGGAGGGCTTGCGCTTGAAGTTGTTGGCAGAAATCTTTTCCCCTTTGGAGTCGTCAGAGGGCGATCCCGAAGGGCGGTGCTGCGAGCCATCCGCATTGCGATTTTCGGTGTCGATCCCATTGACTCGCAACGACGAGTGCTGAGTACGGCTACGAAGCCGTTCAATCTGCCGTGTGATTAACTGGAACGTGTTCATCTATATCGAAGCTAGATTCTAGAGTGCAGCCGTGTCATATCAATTCTAGAGTACAGATTTCGGATTTTGGGATGGGATCTCCTCAGACTTGAGTTCAATAGAGTTTACTGGTTCCAGCCTTTTTTCCCAACTCGATCCCTTTACCCGAATTAGGATTAAGGTTGATTCATCCCGTTTGCTGCTGATACCGCTAGAGTGGGATGAAGGTTTTGAAATAGTCGATTGGCTGTATTATAAACCCCAGACCAAACGGCGAATAGCTCGTTTGCCTGTTGCAAAAGTTCTCCGGTTGTCCCTGCTGCTTCTGTCGTGATCCCGGATCCGGATGAGGCTGTTGTTTTCACTTGCATTTGCCAGGATACCGGAAAGCTGCTTAAACTGTTGTAAGCGCCCGATAACGCTCCGGTTAGCGCCGTCGCCCTTGGACTGGCTCCACTGAGTTCAACGGTTCGCAAGATCGCGATCGCTGGATCGTGGGGTGTTCTCACAAAGCTGTAAAATGCTACGGCGATCGCGCTGGTCTCCTCTACACCGTGATCCGCTTGGCTGGCATTTTTCAGCAATTCTTCTCGGGCTGTTTCTAGACTGGCTTTCTGTTGAGCTAACCTCTGCACCTGTTGCAATTGTTTACACCAGTCGCTTGGCCGATGATTGAGACGATCAAGCAGGTGCGGAATTAGGCTTTCTGGGTCGAGGTCTTCTTTGAGTGCTAAAGCGATCGCCAGACTAAAAGTTTGTACGGCTTCTTCTAAAACCACAGCGGGGGCTGAATGCTGCCAAACTTTGATTGCTTCAGTAAGTTGCTGTTGCAGTTCCTCGGGCTGTTCGTGAAAGTACAGGGCGATCGGTAGCATCGCCAGAGCGACTTCACCTGCGGACAGCGGGTAGATCTCACCGGAAAATCCGGCTGCCAATCTTCCCGGGTTTACGGTCTGTGTACGGGAGGCTTTTATCCTCTGTTGCTTTTGGTCTTGCCATTCCTGAGCGCTGCGATCCCAATCGACTCGGTTTAAACCCTGGCATCTAATCAGGCTGCGAGTCATTTGAGCAACCAAGCTTTGTTCATCGGTGGCTGCGAATTTCTCCTCTTGCCGTTCGGATGAACTTCTCCACCATCGATGCTTCTTTAAGTTTACCAAAATTTCTGATTTCTGATGCCTTTCTGGCGGCGAAGAAACCGATTTGCACATTGATCGATCTTCACACCGAGTTAGCTGACTTGCCAACGACACTCCCGCCAGTGTTCCCTCAAACCGACTCAGCAATGAGTATCGCATCGCGTCGCTCTCCTTATTCGCTCTGGACTGGAGAAGGAGACGGGGGCTGCTTTTGGGTCTGACCCAGGTATCGCACTAACGCTTGCAGTCCCAAAATATAGCTGTCTACACCAAAACCACTGATCTGTCCCAGTACAACAGGTGCTATGTAGGAGTGATGCCGGAATGGTTCACGACGATAGATGTTGCTCAAATGCACCTCTACGGTCGGAATCCCTACTGCGGCGATGGCATCTCGAATCGCAACACTGGTATGGGTGTAAGCTGCTGCATTAATAATTAAGCCCTGGTGCTGGTCTGGTGCTGATTGAATCGCATCCACCAGGACTCCTTCATGGTTAGACTGTAAAAACGACACTGCAAACTCATGCAATTGCGCTTCTTGCTGCAACCGTTGATTAATTTCCGCTAGTGTTGTCGTTCCATAAATCCCCGGTTCTCGCTGACCTAATAAATTTAGGTTGGGGCCGTGCAGCACTAAGAGACTTGGCAATTTTGAAACTTCCTGCAAAAGCTGAATCCTAACATTTGCGGCGGCGCTGAAGATCATCAACGGGAACCGGAATCGGCTCGGCTTCTGGCTGAGTTTGGGGGCCTAAGAGGGCTTCTATCAATTCCCTCGCCCACTCTTTCAGTTTTTCCAGCACTTTTTCAATGTATTCCATTGCAAAAATGGCTCCTTGCTGTACACCGACTACAACTTGACTGATGGAGTTAATTCCTAGCTTAAACAGGCACTGCTGCTCAGTCAATGAGTCAAACCTGAATAAACTCTACAAATTTCAAGCCGAACAGACGGTTCTATCCTAGCTTGTTTGACAATTTGTATTTATATCATCATAACGAATCTTCATATGTTTGTGCAAGATTACTCACGAAGATCGAAAATCCTAATCACTCTTTGGGCATTGATCAACTTCAATTAATCAATGGGGGTAGTGAGGCGGACTGAAGCCGACGTCGCAATAAATCCAGGGCCGAACTTGCACTGACGCGCTGTATCCACTCTCGCCCCCGCGAATTTCCAAAGAGAAACTTAAAACTTGTTGCTTGTCCGTCGGGTCCGGCCAAACCCATATAAACCAGTCCTACCGGCTTAGTTTCCGTCCCGCCACCGGGTCCGGCTATTCCGGTAATACTCAAACCCCAGGTTGTCTTTAACTGCGATCGCACGCCGAGGGCCATTTGTTCGGCGACAACCTCACTGACCGCCCCCCACTGTTCGAGATCCTCCCGATTAACACCCAGCATAGCGGTTTTCACCGCATTATCATAGGCAATAATCCCGCCCCGAAAATAGTTTGAACTCCCGGCTACACGGGTAATCATCTGACCCAAACCCCCACCCGTACAAGATTCTGCTACAGCTAAAGTTGAATGGGTTTGCTGTAACAGTTGACCGACCACGGAAGCCAGAGTATCCTCATCGCGGCCATAACAGTCCAAACCGGCAATGTCTTTAATCTGCTGTTCTATCGGGGCAATAAGCTGTTCTGCGGCATCTACAGAGTCAGCAGATGCGGAAATTCTCAGCTTAACTTCCCCATAATTAGCATAAGGCGCGACCGTCGGATTGTTTAAATCCAGGTAGCTAGAAACTTTTTCAGCCAAAGCCGACTCAGCCACCCCCCAAAATCTCAGGGTGTGACTGCGAATTATCCCCCGACACCAACCCTGACTTCGCAAGTAGGGAACGGCTATTTCCTGCCACATTCGCTTCATTTCGGCTGGAACACCGGGAAACGTCAAAATTGTCAGTTTGTCGGAGCGGGGTTGCCAAATAATCCCCGGAGCGCTACCAATGGGATTGGTTAGAATCTCCGCACCTTGAGGAATTAAAGCTTGCTTGTGATTGCTCGGTGACATGATTCGTCCCCGTTGGGCAAACTTTTGACGAATATCTTCAAGAATATCGGGACGTTCGATCAAAGGCACCCCAAAAAAATCGGCAATGGTTTCGACGGTTAAATCATCGGGAGTCGGCCCCAAACCCCCGGTAAAAATCAGCAGTTGAGAGCGTTGAGAAGCAATGCCAATCACTTGTTTAAGGCGTTCTCGGTTATCGCCGACAACCGTTTGATAGTAATGAGCAATTCCCAACTCGGCAAGCTGTTTCCCGAGAAACTGAGCATTGCTATTGAGAATATCACCGAGCAGGAGTTCTGTCCCGACACAAATAATTTCAGCAGTCATTCCCCGACCATTCCGTTATGGGTTCGCTGTAATCTATTGTCTCAAAAGAGGGTGTTAGAGGGAATAGGGGAGGTGGGGAGGTGGGGATGGGTAACGGATGGGTTGAGTGTGGTTTTTTTGGGTTAATGATGCTTGGAAACGGATGGGTTATCGGTGGGAAGACAGTGAACAGTGAACAAGTACCGTGCAGTGACCAGTCAAGAGTACCATGCTAGTGATAACTGATAACTGGTGAAGCACTGCGGACTTGGCGGTTTCCGTATCGGAGCGCGAACTCGCGACTTGGCGGTTTCCGTCGAGAGCGAAGTTCGCAAGAGAGCAACTGCTGTTCGCGCAGCGTCTCCGCAGGAGATACCCGAAGGGTAACTGATAACTGCCCCTTTCCCCTTCCCCCTATTGCCTTCTGCCTATTGCCTCTCTTACAAACTTCGCTCTCGTGGCATCGTTCCTTCAACTCTGTGAACCAGAGCAACGGACTTTGCGCTCGCGACTATTCCGCCTCTCTTGGTCGGCATTCGCGATTCGCCCGCAGGTGGCGCGGTGAACCAGTGCGTTGGGCGGGTTCCCCGACTTAAAGCAACTGGTGAACCCGAAGGGGGTCCGACCGCAAGTCGCGAATTTGCGCTATTGCCTATTCGCTTACTTTGCGTGTTTCAAGGCTTTCCAACTGGTATAACCGAGTAAACCGGTCGCTCCGAATGCGTAAATCAAACCACTGGGAAGACCCGAAAAAGCTAAAGCAACCGTTCCCACCCATAACGTGAGAGAATAGATAAATAAAACCGTCAAACGTTGGGAGAGTCCGGCTTTGAGCAACCGATGATGCAAATGACGTTGATCGCCGATAAAGGGAGATTTACCATGACGCAACCGATCCAAAATCACCGCCGACATATCCAAAATCGGCACGGCTAAAATAATGTAAGGCAGTAAAACCGAAGTGACGACCGTGGTTTTCACCAAACCAATCACCCCGACGGCCGCTAAAGTAAAGCCGAGAAAATAAGAACCGCCATCTCCCATAAAAATCTGAGCGGGATTGAAATTATAACGCAAAAACCCTAACGCACCGCCAGCTAAAGCCGCCGCAATTAACGCCGCCGCCGGTTGATCCATCTGCAAGCTAACGATGAGCATCACAAAGGCGGCAATCCCCGAGACTCCAGCGGCCAAACCGTCGAGGCCATCGATCCAGTTGATCGCATTTGCCATCCCGACCAACCAAATAACGGTAATGGGTAGACTCCACCAACCAATATGAACTAACCCAACAAAAGGAATGGTCAGAAATTCAATATTAACTCCCACCATCCAAGCTAAACTCGACACTGTAATTTGAAGCATCAGGCGAGTGACGGGGGAAAGGCTAAACAGGTCATCTGCTAAACCTATTAAAAAGAAGGCTAAACCGCCAATAGTAACTCCCCAGATTTCATATTCTTGTTCTACGCCGAGCGGTTGGCCGTTGGCATCAATAAATCCTCCCGACCACCAAACCACGAGTAAACCGACCAGGGTACCGAGATAAATCGAAATGCCGCCTAAACGAACCATTGGACGTTGGTGAACTTTGCGATCGCCGGGCTGATCGACACGTCCACTTTTGATGCCCAGGATCTTGACGACGGGTGTCGTCCCCAGGACAACCAGTGCAGAAACGATAAAAACGAGCAAATGGTACAGATGGAGAGGCATCTGAAATTATGGGGGTGCAAAACATTGTGCAGGGAACAAGCAGACTCAAGCCCAGAGGGGATCGGGACCGCGATCGCAGATCGACGGATGAGATTGCACTCCAAGAGCATTGAGTGTTGCTTTGCGTGATTGGCTTTAAAAATTAAAGCGTCAGGCAGAGTCTACTACATTTTTGCTCGTTTCTACCAAAGAACCCGGAATTGGAAATAAATTAGCAGAGGGGAGTCGAGGGAAATGGGGGAGTTTACCCACATTAACCCGGACTCCGCGATCGCCGACTGTTTAAGCCAAAGCGGGGACTTTTACACTCAGATGGGGATAGAGGGGAAAACGTTCGCAGAGGGATTCTACCCGCTGACGACAACTTTGAGCAACGGCTTGGTCTTCGGGGTTGAGCAGGCGCTCGGCGATGATGTCCCCAATTTCGGTAAATTCTCCGGTTCCCATGCCTCGGGTTGTCATGGCCGGAGATCCCAGTCGCAGCCCGCTGGTGACAAAGGGAGACTCGGGATCGAAGGGAACGGTATTTTTATTGGCGGTGATATTGATTTCGCTGACGAGTTTATCGGCCTGTTTTCCGGTCATACCCACCGATCGCAGGTCAACCAACATGACGTGATTATCGGTGCCGCCCGAGACGATTTTCAAGCCCCGTTTTTGTAATTGAGCGGCCATTGCTTGAGCATTTTCTATCACTTGGCCGGAATAGGCTTTAAATTCGGGTTTGAGGGCTTCTCCGAAGGCGACGGCTTTGCCGGCGATCACGTGTTCGAGGGGGCCGCCTTGGCTGCCTGGGAAAACGGCTTTATCGAATTTTTTGCCCAATTCTGGATCGCGGGTGAGGATTAAACCGCCCCGAGGTCCACGCAGGGTTTTGTGGGTGGTGGTGGTGACGACATCGCAGTGGGGAATGGGGCTGGGATGGTGTCCGGTCGCGACTAAGCCGGCAATATGGGCAATATCGGCGAGGAGGTAGGCGCCTACTTCGTCGGCGATCGCTCTAAATTTGTCAAATTCGATGATCCGAGAATAGGCGGAATAGCCGCAGACGATCAATTTGGGTTGATGCTGTTTGGCGAGTTCGAGAATTTTGTCATAGTCTAGGCGTTCGGTGTCGGGGCTAACGCCGTAGTGACAGGCTTTGAACCATTTCCCGGAGACGTTGACGGGGGAACCGTGAGTGAGGTGTCCGCCATGAGATAAGTCCATTCCCATGATCGTGTCACCGGGTTCTAGCAGGGCCAGGAAGACGGCAAAGTTGGCTTGGGCGCCGGAATGGGGTTGAACGTTGGCGTGGGCGGCTCCAAAGAGTTCTTTGGCGCGATCGATTGCCAGTTGTTCGATCGTATCTATATATTCACAACCGCCATAGTAGCGTTTTTTGGGTAATCCTTCTGCGTATTTATTGGTCAGAACTGATCCCTGAGCAGCCATGACTGCGGCGGAGGTAAAGTTTTCGCTGGCTATTAGTTCTAGGTGATCGCGCTGACGTTGCAGTTCGTGTTGAATCCCTTCGGCGACGATCGGATCGGTTTGGGCTAGGATGTCTAAGTTAGTATCGCTCACAGTAGGTTTCCTCAGATTGCAGATCTGGTATTTCAGGGAGTGTTGGCGATCGACAAGTGAGGGTTTTCCCGTTGGCTAAATCTGTTTGATTTTTTTTACCGACTGGGGGGTTCTCTTTCTCGATTTCGCTAGTCCCTGAACTTAAAGATCATAACCCTGTTTGACCAATTGTTCTAGGAGGAGAACTTCTTGACAGAATTGTTAAGTTGTGATCCAATCTCTTAATCTCTCGGGAGTCTTGCCATAAAATGAAGGGCAAAGATGCAATCTGTCGGAGGGATGATATGCTAGTGATTTTAATGGAGAACCAACTGCTCGAACCGGGGCGCGTTTGTCAGGGTTGTCCGCTTGCCGATCGCAGTGGTCAACCTCGCTGGAGAGGGGGACAACTGACTTGTGGTCATCCGGTTCGTCGGACGACTGAAAACCTTCCCAGTCAATACGAATGTCAGATGGGTTTTAGAATTGCCAATATCGAATAGAAGTTTAACCCCGACCTAAAATATAAATATTCTTGAACCTCTGCGCTATCCTGAGTTTAGAGGTAATTTAATCATTGATCAACAACACTCAGGAGAACAGATTATGACCTGGCGCGGTGATACAAGCATTCGGGATCGGATTTTTGCGGTTTTACCTTATTTGCTTCCTTTGATGTATGGGCTACAGTTTGGTCGTTTCTTATTTGTCCAATTTCCCATACTGAGTTTTATTCTGATTCCCTTAGCCCCTTTAATGTCTATCTACCAAGCCGTTCCCTTTGCTAGTTTGGTGATTTTCTTTGCTTTGTTATTCTTGGTGGTGCGAAATGACAATATTCCTCACTTCATTCGCTTCAACACCATGCAGGCGATTTTACTTGACATTATAATTTGGGTGTTCAGCATCATCCTGAGCGTTTTTGCCCCGGGACTGCCGAGCTTTATCCTACAGACTACCTATAATATGCTATTTTTGGGAATTTTCGCGGCGGTGCTTTACTCGGTGGTGCAGTCCTTGCGGGGACAATATGCCGAGATCCCATTTATCTCTGAAGCAGTCTCCATGCAAGTTCGCTAGCCCCTCACAACGGCACGCCGCCGCGATCGCCCAAAGGGTTAATCCATACTGTAAAATTGAAAGGTTCCTTGCTTCTAAGGTTTAGAAGCCTGATAGCCCATGAGGAGACTTTCTCAATGAAAGAATTTGTTTACGAAACCATGTATATCCTGCGTCCTGACTTGATCGATGAACAGGTTGATGTGGCGATCGCCAAATATCAAGACTTGTTAAAAGAACAGGGCGGAGAGAATATCCAGATTCAAAATTTAGGGAAGCGTCGTCTGGCTTACGAAATTGACGATCACCGGGAAGGTGTTTACGTTCAGATGAATTATACAGGCCCCGGTAGTCAAATTGCGGTTTTAGAACGTGCGATGCGGATAAGTGATGATGTTATTCGTTATTTGACCACAAAGCAGCCGGCTTCTCCTGTAGAGATGATACCCGCAGGGGTTGCCGAACCCGAACCCGAACAAGAGGAAGTCTCGGAACCGGCATAGCTAGGAATGATGTTAAATTCCTGAAATTGTTTGTTGTCCTTCCCTCGGTTTTTCTCCGGTTGTGGAGAGAGGGAAGGTTTCCCTTGTTGGCTCTTTTCGACTTTTAAACTTGCACCTGAGAAAAAATCTGGTATTTTAGATTGTTATGAGCAAGCGATTTCTTCTGGAGCAAGATTCTAGAAGGAATTGCGAATAAATGGCGATCGCAAGCCGACAGTCAGTTCAGGGAAAGTCAAAAGTAGATTTCGTGCTTGAGAATCAAGTTTGAGTCTGTTGAGGTGCTGCGGCTTGTGAAGATATTTAAAATGGGTATGCCATAAAGTTTATATTGAGGAGCAGTCTGTCATCGTGAGTTCATCTAACAAACCCACTCAACAAGAGCTACTTGCCGAAATTTCTCGTCTCAACGAAGAGTTGAAAATGCGCGATCAACTGGTTCAACAGCTTTCTCAAGAACTGTTTCGGTTGGTCAAAGGAAATACAGGCTTGATACCGACTCCGGAACTGTCGGAACACCAACAAGTTCAAATGAAAGCTTTGCGAGAACAACTGCAAGATGTGGAACAGCAGGTTAAGTTTTATCAAGAACAAATTACCGAGCGAGATGGCGAAGTTTATCAACTGCGCCAGTCGGTTCAAGAATTAACTGATCGTTCTCGGATGCTCGAACAAGTGGTTCAAGAACTCCCCGGCGTTTACCGTCAGAAGTTCTCAGAACGTTTGCAAGAGGTGATGGAGAAGGTCGAAGCACTCCAACGGGAAAACCGCCAACTCCACGCGGAACTGCAAAGCGTTAGCTACCGTCTGGCTCAAAAGAGTCGGCGTCCGAGCGGTTTGGATCTGCCCAGTTTCCAAGGGGGACAGCCGGGAGCGGGTGTTGATTTTCCCAACTTTAAGAACGCTTGAAACCGGTTAAAGGCTTTTTGGAATAGATATTTTAGCACCAATACAGCCAAAAATTCAACTCCTGCGTCAATACTAATTTTGCAGGAGTTTTTTAATGTTTTGGGTTGTGGTTTGCAAGACTAGAGCAAGGTGAGACTAAACCCTTAGGCAGAGAGCGGTTCAGAGTAGGTGGAGAAAATGGCTTCTAACTCATCAAAGACCTCAAAAACTCTATCGAGTTGGGTGATCTCCAAAATCAGTTTAACTGTAGCGGAGGGATGACACAGAACCAAACGACATCCTTGTTTGCGAGATGATTTTAGGGCCGTTACCAACGCACCCAAGCCGGAACTGTCGATAAACTCAACGTTAGCCAAATCAATAATCCACAGTTTAGGATCTTCGGCTTCGATCGCCAAGACTTGCTCTTTGAGATCGTTACCTCCCTGCAAGTCCAAGCGAGACTGAGGCTGTAATACAATATACTCCTGACATTCTGCTAATTTCATAACTATCACTCCCCAAGGATTATCGTTTGTTGCAAGTTCACCTTACCTTGTTTTTGACCAGGTGAGTCTGATAAAAGTTTCAACATCCTGAAAACGGACTATTCCCGAACAACTTAATTCGGATCGTTCTATTCTACTCGGGAAGACAGATTTCCGCCATCAAGATAATATAGAAGTATAAAGCTTTGCAAAAAAATATGAAGGCAGCATTGAATGTCTTTTGAGATTGTATCATTGGAAACAATCCAGGAAATTGCTCATCAGTACGGCTACTGGGCTGTTTTCCTGGGAATTGCCTTAGAAAATGCCGGGATTCCTCTCCCCGGAGAGACGATCACCTTAGTGGGGGGGTTCCTCGCCGGAAGCGGTGAACTTGACTACTGGTTTGTCCTCGGCTGTGCGATCGCCGGAGCTATCCTCGGGGATAACTGCGGGTATTGGATTGGCCGTTGGGGAGGTTGGCCGTTTTTGTTGGGTATTGGTAAACTCTTTCGGGTTTCCGAAGCCAAACTAACTGAGGTCAAAAGCCAGTTTAGCCGCAATGCTGCCAAAGCAGTCTTTTTAGGTCGGTTTGTGGCGTTGCTGCGAATTTTTGCGGGGCCACTGGCGGGTATTGCCCGAATGCCCTATTGGAAGTTCTTGCTTTGCAATGCCGCAGGTGCCGCAACTTGGGCTTCTGTAATGGTTAGTTTATCCTATTTTGTCGGTCAAGTTGTTCCTCTTGAACAATTGGTGGCTTGGGTGGCTCAATTTGCGATCGTTGCTTTAGTTTTAGTTGTCGCTTGGATCGTTATTCCGATTTGGTGGGAATCTCGCCAAGCGGATAATCTCTGATCGATTTTAGCTGAAATTGAACAACAAAAAAATAGGGGTGAGGGAAAAGAAATTTTTTGCAGCCTGTGGCGTCTTATTCCCCCACTCCATCATTTGTTATTTTTCTGAAAAGTCATTTCTATTACACCCGAACTCGTGGCTTTCTTGCTCCCACTGAAGACCCCGCGAGTGCAGCAGCTAAACCGAATAAAGAACCCAGTAAGAATGACCAAGCGGCTTTAGCACTATTAGCAGCAAAGTTTTGAAGCTCTTGAGCGGTTACATTAGGAGCTTGATTAGGAATATTAGCACCGCCGGGTTCTTGAACTTGGTTAACCACTTCTCCGGCGTTAGAAGCCAGAATACCAAAGACTCCAGAGACACCTCTTGTCAGCAGCCACGTACTCAAAGCTAAGGTAGTCGCCCATAAAATTGCACCGTTTAAAAGGGCTGTTTTATTATTCATCGGTCCGCACATTCTAGCCATCACCCACGCACCGATAAATAATGAAATGAGCAAACTAATAATTGACCAGATTCCGACCCCAGTTCCAATACTACCGGGATTTGCTCCGTTTGCACCTACTGTTAAACCGATCGCACTGCCTAAAGCGGTTAATACCAGTTGAGAAGCGATCGAAATCACAAGACCTGAGAAAATCGGACCCCAACGCACTCGATCATGATAATCGACTACTGTTTCCGTTGTTCTAGTCGGTTGTATCACGGAATCTTCTGTTCTGTAAGCCATTGTTTTTCCTCGACTTTTTTGTAAAAATCTGATCGGTGTTGTTCATTAGCAGAATTTTATAAAATCGAGTTCATCTTTATTATCTACCCTAAGGTGATGAAATAAGCTTTTTATCTAATTCTTTAGATATAAATTTTTGAGTTCTTGAGTCGAAAGAAATAACCGGCAGAAAGCTTTACATTTCTTATCGTTAGAATGGGGTTGAAAATACAGAAATTGGGGTCGGGGATGGTATAATTTGTGGTGATTGCTTGAATTTGAGTTGTCGCTTGGCTGCTGATTCCGATGGATTTGGGAATCTAGCCCGGGGGATAAGCTCTAGATGTTGTTAAATAGATTTTATTGAGCAATAAATCGATTTAATTGTTCAACTAATAAATGAACGGTTGTTGAGGGATTGTCTCGTACTGGATGAGGAGAAGGATACTGATCGAGTAGCTTTTTAGCATTGCGAATTGCATCGGCTTGTCGGCTTTTTAGTTCTTCGTAAATTGTCTCACTATTTTTTTGATAGCGATGATCGAGTAACTGACTCAACATCCGTTTATATTCGCGGCGAGGAATAGCAGTATCATAAAAATTGAAGTGGAGTAAATACCAAATTTCAAATCCTTCGTTGGAGTAAGCAACGTTAATGTTATTTTTTTCAGCAAGTTCTATCGCCCGATTAAATTTTTGGGCGGGGAAAGAATCGCGATCAAAAACACACCAAACTTGATCGTAGTTTCCTTCTTGTTTTAATAAAATTGCTTTGCGTACAATTCCTAATGTATTATCTCCGATTCCGTAAATATCTAGCCATTCTTCGGGAATGGGAAAACTTTTAAAATAATTGGGTTCTGTTTTTTCTCCTTCACAAACAATCAAAAATCGTTCAAACTTTAAATCTCGGTTGGCGACTTTACGTTCTAAATATCCTCGATTTCTGGTTTGTGAACCTCCTTCTTTATCGTGCATCTGGCTAGTTTTAGTTCGGTTTAAAACGGAATTCCGCCATATTTTCCTAAAAGATAATCTTGATCGTAGGAACTATCATTTTTTATTTTAAATTCGGCTAAAGCATATAACTCGGTTTTGCCGATATTTTCTTTAATATCTTTGGCGGTGAACCAAATTTGATCGCGTCTAAACAGTTTGGGATTGAGTAAACTGGTATCATAGGCGGTAAAAATAAGTTGGGCATTTTGAGGGTTTGTTTCTCGCTGATGAAACAGTTCAATAATGGTTTTGGTAATTAGCGGATGTAAGTTGAGATCGAGAGAATCTATAAAGATAACTTTACCGGAATTTAAGACATCTACTAAGATTATAGCGAGTTGTAAGAGTTTTTGAGTTCCTCGGGATTCTTCTTGATATAAATCAAAGCTTTGGGATGTAGTTTGCTGTTTGTCTGGATGATAGCGAGAACGAATAATTTTGACGGGGGGTTTACTTCGGGTATTGTCGGATAAGGATTCTATTTCAATGTTGTCTATTCCTAAATTAAATCGTTTTAAAAATTGGAGAATCTGTTCTTTGTACTCAGGATTTATCAAAAGTTTAACGGTTGTATTGTTAATTATTTCTCGGGGAAACTCAGGAATGATTTCGAGGTTGTGATGAAACCATTTCCACAGGGGTTGCATAATCGGGATATTAAATTGATCGGTAAAAGAAAGCAGTAAATTTTGAGGTTTAATTTGCGGCGTGAGTTCAGGAATTGTCGGAAACGGGGGAAAGAATTCAAACTGATTGAGTTCTCGTTTCAATAATGTTATTTCTTGGTCTTCGGGAACATAGTATAGCCATTCTGCGAGAATTTCTTCGGTATTGATTTCAAAGCCGTAGCGATAAATTATTTTGTCAATTACAACGACTATTTCAAACTGAGAAGGTTGGTTGAGGGTTGCTGAGTTGAGGCGAAAGGGTTTGACGGGAAAGGTAGCATTTAAAGTTGGGTTTTCAACGGAGTCTAACACCCAATGACTCATAAAATTAAAGGCTTGAATCAGATTACTTTTTCCGCTAGAATTCGCCCCGTAGATTACGCTGGTTTTCAGCAAACTAAGCTGACGATCAATTTTTACACTATTGTTGCGGAGTTTTTTGTCGGGAATGGGAATTTTAGCTGTCACTAAACTGAAGGTGACAACATCTTGAAAAGAGAGATAATTCCCAACACTAAACTCAACTAGCATTCAAAACTCCATTTACCACAACATATGATTTAGAAAGTTACTAAATAATTTCACTTCATCCGGTTCTTGATAATTTTTAGGTAATAAATCCAAAAGGGCGGCTTGTAAAGTGTCTAACGCCATTTGTATATCTTTGGGTTTGGGTCGGTTGTTTTGCGGAAAAATCAGCGGTTGACCAAAACGAATGGTGAGTTCTTTGTATAAATAAAGGTTTTTTGTGCCAATAATTCCGACGGGTAAAATCGGGATTCCGGTTTTTAACGCATAGATGACTGTTCCCCGTTTTAGAGGAAGAAATAACTCGCCTTCTTGAAGTCCGAGTCGCCCTTCAGGAAAGATAAGAATTCCTTTGTTTTCTGCAAAAAGTCCCTGTACAATTCGTTCGAGTCGTCGCAAACTTTGTATGGAGTTTCCTTTGTGAACGTCCCGTTCAATGGCTGCGGCTAATTCGGTTAAATGTTCTTCTCCGGCTTGGGCTGCTTCTAAAACGGCTATTTCTTCTTTCCAAATGCGTTCGATGGGTATTGTTCCGCCGCTAAACCGCAAAAATATCCGTTTCCAAAATTTGTTGTAAAGTGTGCGAGCATCCCCTAAAATATAATAGTAGGGTTGATAGGGAATTTCCGATAAAATTAGAAAAGGATCGATATGGCTGAGGTGATTGGGTGCGATGATAACGGGTTCTTTTGGCAGGCGATCGCGACCTTCTATTTTAACCCGAAATAAACTCCGAATCAAACTCCGAATACACAGCCAACGTATCCAACCCCGCAGTTTTAGGCTGGATTTTTGTTGAATTAAAACTTCGGTTTGATGCAAGGATTTTTCGACAATGGCCTCGGCATTGAGTAACTGGGCGGCTTCCAAACCTTGTTGGGCGCGTGTAATGGTATCTTGTGTTAAAGGGGGTAAGATCAGGGGTTGAGTCTTGGATAGGGGTTGAGAAGGAACATTTGTATTCATGTAATAAATTGCGAGAATAGAGGTGTTGTCTCGCAGTTTAATTGATTGAGTTGTAAATTGAAATTAATTGTCAATACTTTTGTTAACTGTCACACCCTCCGGGGGCTAAAAGTGTATGTATCTTAGCACAAAATTGCTAATTTTGTAGACTTTTAATCAACTGTCACAAAAGTTCGGAAGGGGGTTGATGTAAATTTTTGAGCGATTCTTTTAAATCATTAGTTAACTGTCGAGTTGCTTTTTTAATGGAATCATCTTGATATTCTCTCACATTCAAAGGGGTGCCAATATTCACCCAAACTTTACACCCCATTGGCGGGGGTGCGGGATGTTGATAATAAATGCTGACGGGAACAATTTTTAAACTCAAATCTGATTGATTGGAAACGGCTTGTAGGGCAATTCTAGCAACTCCGGGCTGTATTTGATCGATTTTATTCCCTTCGATAATATGCCCTTCGGGAAACAAAACCAAAACCTTTTGATTTTCTAACAATTCGATACTGTAACGAATACTGGAGGTTGTCGGACGATCGCGATCGACGGGAAACCCGCCCAAACGACGCACAAACCAACCTTGTATTCCCTTGGTTTGATTTAACAATACCATGTAGCGCAGATCTCGCCCCGTTACCGTGCGACCGGCGGCATAGGCTAAAAGAATGGGGTCCCAACGCGATCGATGAGTCGGGGCGAAAATCACGGCACCTTCACTGGGTAAGTGTTCCTGTCCGTTAATCTGAATTCTACCAAAAAATATCGGTAAAACCAGATTGCCAAACAGGAAATAAGCCAAAGGAGTCAGCCAGGGGGAGATTTCTGAGTTAATATTAACTCCATTGGTTTGCGAGGCGATATCGGACATAATTCCTCCAACGTTTTGAGGATATTAAAATAAACCGCTATAACGTTCTTCTGCCCAAGGTTCGCCCCGTTTATGATAACCGTTGCGTTCCCAAAATCCTAGCGCTTCTTCGTTTAGAAACTCCAAACCGTTAATCCATTTTGCGCTTTTCCAAGCATACAAATGAGGAACAACTAAACGCAAAGGACCACCATGATCGGGGGGTAAAGGTTCATCAAAAAGGGTATGGGCGAAAAAGTTTTCTTCTCGCAAAAAGTCGTCTAAAGCGATATTCGTGGTATAACCTCCGTAGCAATGTTCCATGATGTGAATTGCTTTAGGATGGACTTCAACCTGTTTCATAAAGTCAGTCACTTTAATTCCCCGCCATTTCACATCCAGCTTTGACCAACGGGTAACGCAGTGAAAATCGGCGGTAAACTCACTTTGAGGCATTGCCATGATATCAGACCAGGTGAAGGTCTTGGGCGTGGCTGAACCCCAAATTTTAAATTCCCAGTCTTGGGTGCTAATTTGGGGTGTTTCTCCGTAGGTGAGGACGGGAAATCCTTTGGCGAGGTACTGACCGGGAGGTACGCGATCGCTTTGTTCGGGTTCGGGCTTGTTGAAAAATTTGCCTAGCATTGCTTAAACTCGATAGCAATCTTGATGCAATGTTAGTATATCGCAGCAGATGGGGAAGATGGTAAACGGATGAGTTGACGCTTGGTTATCAGGGTTAATGCTTTCAGAAACGGATGGGTTGACGGCTGGGTTATCAGGGTTAACGCTTGGTCACTGGTCACTGGTCACTGATAACTGATAACTGCCTGTTGCCTTCTTTCTGGGCTGAAGCCCAACAACGCAATAACGAACCCGGAACGTTAAGGTGCCATTTTTGTCAATTGTTGATTATACTGTGATGAATAGAATGTGAAGAAATGAAAAGTTATGACTGCACAATTCATTATTCCTCTAGTTATCTGCTTTCTGGCGGTTTGGGTGACTTTGGGCGATCCCCTGGGAACCCCGAAAGAATTGACCTGCCTGCTGGCGTCTTTCGTCGGTGTGGTGTGCGGACTTTGGTTTTTTGTCGCCGCCCCCTGGGTCTTGCAACTCGGTTTTACGGTGATGCTGCTGGCTTCCAGCAATTTTTTACCAAAGACAGTTTTACGCTAAGATCAGCACTGCAAAGATCGCAGAGGATTTTCAAATTCGGTGCAGCTTCAGCTTAGAATTGCTCGATGGCGTTCGTATTTACGACTTTTCCAGAGTTTTATTTGTTTACTTATTCTTATTGGGGCAACTGGGTGTGAATCTCAACTGAATGTTGCCGAGTCTGAACGCAGCCGACAGGGTATGGTGGTTTCTGCCGATCCGTTGGCGAGTGAAGCCGGTATTGAGATGTTAAGACGGGGGGGTAACGCCATTGATGCGGCTGTAGCCACAACGTTTGCTATCTCTGTTGTTGAACCGTTTTCCGCCGGTATTGGCGGAGGCGGCTTTTTGTTAGTGGGTTTTCCGCCAACGACTCCACAAACGGGGGAAGACTACACGGTTCAAGCCCTCGATTTTCGCGAACGGGCGCCGAAAGCTGCCACACGCGATATTTACCTCGACGAAGCGGGGAATGTTAAGCCTAGAGCGAGTTTGGACGGACATCTCGCCGCCGGTACGCCGGGAACGGTTGCGGGTCTTTACACCGTTCATCAATATTACGGAAAGTTGCCCTGGGCGACGGTGGTTAAGCCGGCGATCGCTTTAGCCGAGAACGGTTTTCCCGTTGGGGATTATTTTCTCAGATCGGTTGAACGGCGTCAAGAGGTAATTTTGAGCAACCCCGCAGCGAAAGCAATTTTTACTCGCAACGGGGAATTTTATCAGCCGGGTGAGGTGTTAATTCAAAAGGATTTGGCAACGACGTTAAAGAAAATTGCTGAAGATCCGAACAGTTTTTATCGGGGAGAAATTGCTGAGGCGATCGCCGCAGATATGGCAAAAAATGGCGGTTTAATTACTTTAAATGATTTAAAAGCCTATACTCCGATTTGGCGAAAGCCGATTTGTGGTGAATTTCGCGAAACTCAAGTGTGTTCGATGCCTCCGCCTTCTTCGGGGGGCGTGCATTTGGTTCAGATTTTAAATATGATCGGAGATACTAACTTAAAACGTTGGGGAAGACAAGACCCGAACACGCTGCATTTGTTGGCTGAAGCGATGCGAATTGCTTACGCGGATCGGGCGACTTATTTGGGCGATCCGGATTTTGTGACGGTACCGACAGAAGGTTTAACGAGTTTACCCTACGCGACCGAACAGCGTCAAGCGATCGACATGAACAAAGCCAGACTTTCAACGGAGGTAAAACCGGTTGATGAGGCGACTTTAAAGCGTTATTTTTGGGAGTCTGCGGAAACGAGTCATTTAACGGTTGTCGATAACGAACGCAATGTGGTTAGTTTGACGTTTACTATTAACGGGAGTTTTGGCGCCGCTGTGGTTGCCGAGGGGACGGGAATTTTGTTAAATAATGAGATGGATGATTTTGCTGCGGCGCCGGGTGTTCCCAATTTGTTCGGGTTGGTTGGGGGAGAGGCGAATGCGATCGCCCCGTTGAAAACGCCGTTATCGAGTATGAGTCCGGTTATTGTTACGAAAGATGGAAAGTTTGTGATGGCGGGGGGTTCGCCGGGTGGGAGTACCATTATCACCACGTCGCTACAACTGGTGTTAAATGTGGTTGAGTTTGGGATGAATGCGGGTGAGGCGGTATCGGAACCCCGAATACATCACCAGTGGCTACCGGATAAGTTAATTGTTGAAAAGGGGAGAATGAACCCGGAAACGTTGGATGAGTTGCGGCGTCGCGGACATAATATTGATGAATGGGACGGTTGGGGTAATGCAAATTTAATCCGAGTAACGGGAAATGGTGTGTTGGAAGGGGCTGCCGATCCGAGGCGGGAAGGGGCGGCTATTGGGCTTGAAAATTAGGGGTTAAAAACCTCTTTTTAAACGTCTTAGATCCCCCCTTGCCCCCCTTAAAAAGGGGGGGTAAAAATCTACATGAAGTCCCCATTTTCAAGGCGGGTTTAAATCTACATGAAGTCCCCATTTTCAAGGCGGGTTTAAATCTACATGAAGTCCCCCTTTTTCAGGGGGATTTATATCAATTTTTTATGAAGCTGCATCTAATTTATCCCCCCTTGCCCCCCTTAAAAAGGGGGGTAAAAATCTACATGAAGTCCCCATTTTCAAGGGGGGTTTAAATCTACATGAAGTCCCCCTTTTTAAGGGGGATTTAGGGGGATATCAGCGGGATTTGGGTTGAGAATCTACTTGAAGTCCCCCTTCTCAAGGGCAGGGCCGTTTCATTCTAACAAAATCCAAAGCCTAGACCACCTGTTATTAAGCCATCTTTGACCCTCTGTAATTGACACAAAGCCTAAAAGTCTAAAAAGATTAATTGCAATAGTTTGAAGAATCGATAAATTCGTTCGTGCTTGAAAGTGAGCTATAGAAGAATCATCTTCTTTGAAGATCACATCCTTGACCCAATGCAAGCGATTTTCAATTTGCCAATGACCTTTTATTTTTTCAGAAAAATAATCGGCTTTTTCCCAAACGCTACTGATGTAGTAAGCGACTTGATGATAGTCCTTTTTACCTCTTTTACCCCATCTTTCAACTCGGATTAAGCTTTTAATTTCATACCAACTAGATTTCAGGGAATCTATACTCTTGAAGACAGCTACTTGGCGTTGAATTTGGCGACCATGACTTTTATCTTGCTCTATCTTGATACTCAAAGGCTCTTGATTGTGGGCGACAGACTCTAGAGCTTGATACAATTTTTTTTGATTCTTTTTGACGGTGATTAAGTAGTGATTTTTTGATTCAATAATTTTTTTAACGGTTTGCTTTTGGCAGTGCAAAGCATCCAGAGTAAATACTTGATTCTTCAGGGGAAAATCTTCGATGATTTCTTGGACTTGCTTAATTTCTGAACAGCGTTTGTTCTCAAAGCAATTTAATCCCAATACAACTTGATATTCTTGACTGTACAAGGAAACAAATGAAACAAAGTTTTGATGAGAGTTGCCAAAATTGTCTACAGTGCTGCCTAAGCTTTTGCCATCAATACAGACCCAATCCCTCAAATCATCAGATTCACATAGACTACTAGACCATTGATTAAAAATGTCCTGAAGATTTGACCAGTCTACTCCCATCAGAACTCGTCTTATGGTTGATGAAGATGGAACTTTTGGGGATGAAATCTTAAATTTTTTAACAATTAGCTGTTGATTGGCTTTGGCAAAATCTCCCATCGCTCTATACCCTAAGTATCCCTGCATCGCTGCCAAAATTACTATCAATAGCACCAACCATAATGGATGCCTTCTGCCCTGGCGGCGGCGAAAGTCCTTGACTTTTTTAAGTTCTTTAATTAGACTATCCATAGATAAAATTTAAGAAAAAACTGGCGATTGCTATCATTTTACATCCGGCGCGATCGCCAGTTTTATTGTTCAATTCCCGCCTTTAAGAATCAGAGTGGAACAAGCCGTTTGAGTCAGGCGATCGCTATGTTTTTCTAAGATTTTAGGTGTTCTGAAGAAAAAAGGGGTGAAACTGCTTCCAATTTTAGCTCCTCGCGATCGCAAAATTTTAGAATGAAACAGCCCTGCTTCTCAAGGGGGGTTTAAATCTACATGAAGTCCCCCTTTTTAAGGGGGATTTAGGGGGATCTAACCGGGATTTGGGTTGAGAATCTACTTCAAGTCCCCCTTTTTAAGGGGGATTTAAGGGGATCAATTATCTGTTTTATTTTGTTTTTTTTCATCAAAAACCCGTCAATTCAAAGGCAGGTTCAAGGATAAAATATCCGCCAACAGCAGAGGATTCGGGTAATGCTGCGACTTCTTTTTCAAATTCAGAGGGTTTCATTTGATCATGTTTTAACAGTTCGTATTGGGAGACGTAACCTTCAAAAACTTCGCTCCGAGCCATTAATTTTCGCAGGGCTGGAATCACCAGGTTTTTCTCTTTTTCCAAACCAACACCAACATTTTGATTAAGACCAGATTTACCTTTTCTCAAAAGACCTTTAGAATACCAAAATTCGTTAATATGATTGCGTCTCAATTCTTCAATCCAAAACAGTCCTTTCTCATCTTTATATGCAAAATCCAACCATTTTGTTAACTCTAAAACTAAAACATCATCAACAAAATCGCTTGCTATAAAACGTTGGGGATACTCTCCAATCAGAAGTTCTTTGGCAATTCGTCGGGCTTGAGTTTGCCAAAATAAGTTCATTTCCTTTATTTCTTGTAAAGCAATTTCAAGCATTCCTAATTCAGCCGTACATCTTGCATGGGCTAATGCTGTTAGCGAAAAATATTCCTCATTAGCCATTGCCATCTCAATTGTATTAGAGTGGGATAAAAGCTCCTGATAGCGCATATTAATCTCGCCCAGTTTTTTGCGGGAATCGTGCAGAATTGTATGGCGATGTTCAACCGGAATATTATCATCGGCTTTTAACAGTTCTTTGAGAGCATAAAAAAGCTGTGCGCGTTCGGTAGTTTCTAAAAAAGATTTTATTTCCTTAACGTCTTTTTGGATTTCTTGCAGCTTATTATCGATGGCGTTTAGTCGGTTATTAATAACAGCAAAACCAACACAACTGACTGCTAGATTCAAACCCGATAAAATTGTTGTACCTGTTGCGATTTGAAGAAGTTGTTGAGTCACCTGTGAAAGTGAATTAACCTGACCCGACAACTCAAATAATTGATCGGTGTTCAATTGAGCAATTTCTTTAATTTGTCGAGTTTCTCCTTTAACTTGTTCAAGTTGAACATTGGCAATAATTCCAGGAATTAAATTAAGCCCTGAAAGAGCAGCACCGAAAGGATTTAACGCTGTACCTGTTGTCATCTTAAGAAGTTGTTGAGTCATCTGTGAAAGTGAATTAACCTGACCCGACAACCCAAATAGTTGAGCATTAGCAGTAATTCCAGAAATTAAATTAAGCCCTGAAACAGCACCACTGAGGGGATTGAGTGGAGATGCTACTAAATGTCGAACAATTTGACCTGCATTTTCTGTTCCCGCAGCCCAACGAATTACACCGCCATAATCCTTGTATTTTCCAGTTATTAAACCCATAATAACTTCAGGGGGAATTGCTCGAACAACCGTCCATCCTGGAATAACCATGTTTGTTAACCTCTAGAACTCAACCCATTACCATTACCCATCCAAAATCCTGTTCAAAAAAACAATTTAATTTTGATTAGGATTCTCTTTTTTATCCGTCGTTACTATTATCAACCATCCCAATCAAACATACAATTAGTGATTGTACGGAATTTCGATAAATTGGGTTGTATCAAAAGTTTTCAGCAACTCCGAAAATTTACGGTTTTGCACTCATCCTGAATACGGTATAGTTTACGCTTTGAGATTGTCACAGGCGATCGCATTGTTACTCTTCGAGATTGTACCGTTCTATCAATTCTTGAATGTCACTTTCTTCTAAATAGCGGTCAATCGCCTCACCGACAACCTTATTCATAGAACTAGCCTTAACCCCTGCTAGGCGTTTCAACAGGTGATACACGTCTTCTGAAACGGTTATCTTTAATTGCTTCTGATCGGCTTTCCTAGCGTTCATATCTCAACAGGGAATTGACTTCTAGTAATTTTCCTGTATTATGGGAAGTTAGTGGTGTATATACACCACTTTTTAGAAATACGCTTTGAGGATTAACCGATGGTTACACTTACCGATGATGAAGTGGCGTTGATCAAGTCGATTCTGATCGCAGTCCGAAAAATCAAGGTTCGGGACATTGATCAGGCGTTGGTGATGCTGTCGAAAGGGGAAACAGCCAAAACCATTCAGAAACGGAGGGTAGAAAAATGATTGTGTTGACAGACGAACAAGCGATCGCGGTTCACCGCTTGCTAACTTCTGTTTTGTTGAATGAATCCTATCAAATTTCGGATGTGGAAAATGCGATCGTTTGGCTTTCACCAGAAAACAGGCAAATTCTTTGTGCATTTGATTCGCTGTGGTCGAAAAATTTAGCGCAAGAAATTGTCAATGAGTTGAGAAATCGACCCTAATTTTTTAGAATATTTGACAGGTTGTTAATGTTGGTTGATGTTTGTAGAGTTGGGTCGAGCCAAGGCAACACCCAACTTAATTTTAAGCTTAATTAACAACTTGATTTTAATAGTTTTTAACTTCTATTTATTGTATAATACTCAATAATTATCTAAAATGTAAGCAATTGCAGAAACAATCGGGAAAAATGATAATGGTTCAATTCGCTTCAAACCTACTGACTGCTGATGAATTTATTATCCAGTACGGCGATTGCGATCGCTATGAACTTATAGATGGTGAATTAATTGAGATGGAACCCACCGGAACCCATGAGCAAGTCTCAGCATTTATTGGACGAAAACTAAATGTAGAAATAGATCGTCAGGATTTTAATTATTTTATTCCCCATCGATGCTTAATCAAACTTTTAGGAACGGACACGGCTTTTCGTCCCGATGTCATTCTATTAGACAAATCTCAACTGATTAATGAACCCTTATGGCAAAAAGAACCTGTAATTACATTGGGAAACTCTGTTAAACTGATTGCTGAAGTCGTCAGTACAAACTGGCAAAATGACTATGCTCGGAAAGTAGAAGATTATGCTTTATTTGGGGTTCCTGAATATTGGATTGTTGATTATTTGGGGATGGGTGGTCGAGAATATATTGGTAAACCCAAACAGCCAACGGTGACTATCTGTACATTGGTAGAGGACGAGTATCAAAAACAGCGATTTCAAAAGAATGATCGGTTAGTTTCTTCAATATTTCCGAACTTACAACTAACTGCACAACAAATCTTTGCTTCTGCTGAATTGATATAGATTTGATATTCTTCTGATGTCTTCTGAGGTTGGATCGAAGGAAATTCTAAGTTTGTAAAATGTGTCAGATTGTTAAGTTAACCGTTTTGTGAAAGTCTGCGTATCTGTAGAAATTTAGGGTGCTGAAGCACAACAACGAGCGTAATAATAAATTAAGATTTTCATAAAATATAATTAAACGCCTGATGTTATAACAGAGATCTAGATGAAAGCTGTAGAAGAAGTTAATGAATCTTCAACAACAGGAACTTTATCAACGTTTACAAGGGTTTTCTCTGGATGAACCCAACGCTAAACTGTCTTTTAGCAAACGCCTAGCCAGAGATAACGGTTGGACTGTAGAATATACTCAGCAAGCGATCGCAGAATACAAAAAATTTGCCTTTTTAGCAGTTGTCGCGGAACATCCCGTTACCCCTTCCGAACAAGTCGATCAAGTTTGGCATTTGCACTTAGCTTATACCCGTTCTTATTGGGATGAATTATGCCCGAATATTCTCCAAAAAACCCTACATCACAACCCCACCCAAGGCGGACATTTGGAAGGGGAAAAATTTAATGATTGGTACAATAAAACTTTATAAAGTTATACCCAATTCTTCGGAGAATTTCCCCCCGTTGAGATTTGGCCCCCTGCGGAAATTCGCTTTAATCACGATATTAAAGTTCAACGGGTAAATACGGAGGATTTTTGGATTATTCCCAAGTTTCGTAACCTAAATTTACCTCAATTTCGCTTTCCTCAACCGGCAATTTTAGGACTTGGATTTCTTCTAACTCTAGCTTTAACCGCCTGTGAAGTTTCTATTAAAAATATTCAGAATCCTCTTGATTTTACCGGGCCAGAATTTTTAGCATTTTACTTTATTTCTGTTCTTGCTGCAATTGTGTTGAGTTTGGGTTTAAAAGGCTTAACAAAGCCGCCAACATCAACTTCGTTAACCCCTAGAAAACCTTCGTTAATTGAATATTTACCTGTATTCCCTATGTTGGCAGTTTTAGGGTTGGGTGTGACTAAAATTTTTGTAGGTATTTTTCGCGGAAAACCCGTAGGATTTCTATTAATTTTCTGCATTCTGACTCTTTGTATTGCAGTTTGTTTTCTACCGTCTAGTCCATCAGGTTCTACTTCGAGTAGAAGTTACCGAAGTGGTTCTCGTAGCAGTAGCCGCAGTAGTAGTTATGGTGGTAGTAGCGATAGTGGTTGTGGAAGTGATAGTGGTTGCGATGGCGGGGGTTGTGGTGGTTGTGGTGGGTGCGGGGATTAAAGCTGGCGAATACGCTGGCGAATTTTTTGCAATTGTTCCGCAGATAACGGTGTTAATTGATTGAGAGTTAGTTCATCTTGAATAGCATTTAACGCCGTAACAATCAGGGGAACTCCTAAACCCAATTCTTGGATTTGTTGACTTTGGCTAAATACGGTTTCTGGAGTTCCTTCTAATACAATTTCTCCGCTATCCATCACAAAAACCCAATCCGCCCAAGCTTCTACAAAGTCTAAATTATGAGTTGCTAGTAGAATTGTTGTACCTCTGCTATAAACTTTTTCTAAGGTTTGGCGAAAGTTTTGAACTTGTTTTGGGTCGAGGTATGCTGTGGGTTCATCGAGTAATAAAAGTTGGGGCTGTAGAACCATTACGTCGGCAATAGAAACGCGCTTTTTTTGTCCCAAACTGAGGTAATTAATCGGTGCGTCTGCTAAATTAAGCAAGTCAAAATCTAACAAGGTTTGTTGAACCCGTTGGGCGATTTCGGACTCGGGTAAACCCAAATTACACAGTCCATAGGAAATATCTTCTTCTACGGTTGTGGCGACCAATTGCTGTTCGGGATTTTGAAAAACTAAACCAACTTTTTGTCGCAATTGATTTAAGGATTTTCGGTCATAGTTTAACGGTTTTCCCTGCCATTCTATTATACCCCGTTGAGGACGATATAATCCATTAGCGAGTCGAAATAATGTGGTTTTTCCGCAACCATTTCGTCCGATAACCGCACAGCGTTGATGTTTGGGAATTTTCAGCGTTAGATTTTGAACCGCAGGATGTTGGCTACAGGGATAAGTATACTCAACATTTTTAAAACTGAGAAGTTCAGATTCTGGTGACATAATGCCATCCAATATTAACGAACAGTAAAAAACACCCACAAATCGCTTCAGCAGAATAGCGAAAATTAGGTTTATAGCGGCGAATATACCAAACTTTTAGTTCTCCTGTAAATCCCCGCGATGTCAATCCCAGAGAAATTTGACGGTAGTTTTCTAAAGTTCGCTGTAACAGTTGACTGACGACTATTCCCACACTGCGAATTCCGGTTTTCCAATTACAATAACCGATTCTGGCTTGTTGGGCGGTTAACAGTTCGCTGGCGGTTTCTGTGAGGAGAAAAATGAACCGATACATTAAAGTTAGCAGTTCTGTTATCAAACTAGGACAGCCTATTTTGTTTAAAATCCGCACAATTTCCACAAAAGGAACGGTTAACAAAATAAAGTACATACAGGAAGTTAGTACCAGAGAACGGGTTAATAAAACGGCAATTTGTTGAAGTCCTTGTTGACTGATGTAGATAAAAAGATTGCCCAAAGTTACGCCCCAAAAAATATCGGTTTGAACCAACTGCACATCCGACAACCAAACGCCCCCCAAGGCCAAAGCGGGAACGCTGGTTAACCAAAATCCGAACGGAATCGCCTGTAATTTCAAGTAAACTGACGCCGGAATTCGAGCATAAATAACAATCCAAATTGCAATCCAAACTGTTATTAAAAATTGCAGGGGTGAAGATGCCGCCCAACTCAAACCAAACAGGGTTATTCCAAACAGAAGTTTGTGTTCTGGGGGGAGATAACGCAGTCGATTTGTATGGGCTAAAGAATCAATTTGATGGTGCATTAGGGTTTTTGATTTTTTCCCTCCCGACGACCTTTGTACAGGCCAATTACATAGCCAACAATTCCCGCCCCGATAGCGGCTTGGGAGACAAATAATAGGCTTTCTATTTCTCCGCTCGGTACTTCAATTAGGGGATTAAACCAGGGTTGATAGTTCGGCTGAATTTCTGTAATCATTTCCTCTGCTTCGCCATCTGCTCCCCCGTATTCTCCCCGAACAAATATTAACGGTAATATTGCTAAGGCAATCACGGCTAAAACTAGAAACCAATTTCCTTGTTTTTCAGACTGCATAATATTCTCCTAGTTCTCTCGCAAAAGTTTTAAGGTTTGAAGTTCTTCCGAGGCGTAAGATTGTAACCAGTTCCACACTAATACTGTTAACAAACCTTCGCTGATGGATAGGGGAAGTTGGGTTAAAGCAAAAATTCCGGCAAATTTAATAAACGACGCCAAAACGCCCCCGGTTGCAGCCGGAAAAGCCAGAGCAAGTTGAATCGAAGTGACAATATAAGTTGCTAAACTTCCTAGAGTTGCGGCGAGAAAAATTCCGAGTTTTTGTTGTCTTTGTTTCAAACATAAACGATAAATTCCGTAGGCAATCCAAGGGCCGACAATTGCCATCGAAAAAGCGTTTGCTCCCAACGTTGTAATGCCGCCATGAGCGAGTAATACCGCCTGAAAAACTAATACCAAACTCCCCAATACGGCCATTACAGAAGGCCCGAACAAAACCGCTCCCAGTCCGGTTCCGGTTGGATGCGAACAACTTCCGGTAACAGAAGGAATTTTGAGTGCAGAAAGCACAAAACTAAATGCTCCCGCCAAAGCCAGTAATAATTTAAGTTCGGGATTTTCTCGGGTAATTTGGGTCAAAGATTTCACGCCCAAAACGAAAAAAGGTAAACTCAAAACCCACCAAAATATCGCCCAACCCACCGGAAGAAATCCTTCCATAATGTGCATCGCTTGGGCGGGAGATGCGGCGCCGACAACGAGATAAAAGCTTAACCCTGCCATCGCGACAAGGCTGAAAATTCGACTCACTCTTGACATCTGTACCTCGCAGATTGAGTTGTTTGTAGATTTCCATCGGCGGGCATCCTGACTAAGAGATTTGATGAGTAGAAAATCTCAACTAAAATCTCATCACAGTTGCGGGACAGCGTTGGATTTTCACCAAACTTTCCCCGTTAACTCTAGTGGCTGACCCCCACTAAAACCGATAGATGCAGTATTGTATCACGACAACTGGATAATTATCAATAGAGACATCTAATTTGCGCCTTTCTAACTCCATCAAGAAGACTGTTGGGCTGAAAATTGAGTGGTGAGTCGCAAAACTAAACCGTGACAAATTCCCAATCCTGCCGTCCAAATCATATTTTTCACAAACAGTTTTTGTAGAATATTCCACCCCATGCTGTGACCATCGGTAAGCACGGGAAAGGCGAGTAAAATTAGACTTTCGTACAACACAAATCCAAAGATTGCTGCCAGAATAATCCATAAAACATGACCGAAACCCTGTTGGCGACTGAACCCAGGTCTAATACTCGCAAATCCCGTCACCAATATAATACCAACGCCCATAATTAATCCCCAAGCAAACGCATCGAGACTGCGGGGATAATCTCGAATAAGAAAGCCGTAAAGTTGGTTCACCAACCAAACGATTAATCCGAGTAAAATTGCCCGTTTACGGTTTAGGGTCGTTCCGGCTATTGTACCAAAAGCAACTAAAGGGGCGTGGGGATAGATGATGGTGCTACCCGTACCGATTGCCAGAAATAAAATTTGCCAAAACTGACTTTTAGCAACGGCAATCCAACGGTTTTCCCAGATATAATTTTGGGTTTGGGATGGGTGAATTATGCTCATTTTTTTATCCTCAACTTGGATTTCGAGAGGGTTTTTCTTAAAAAATTAACCCGAATATTTCTACAATCATTCTTGAATAGACTTCGATTGAACGGGAGGATATAAATGTTCGGTGAGTTGTTGACCTTGACTCAAATGTTGCGCTACAATTTTATTGGCAACCTCGGGAGTTACGCGAGTATACCAGGTTCTATCTCCTGAATAAAAAACAACCGGCCCCAGTTTACACACTTCCAAACAACCCGATGTGATCACATCAACTTCCAATTCGGCTTGATTAACGGCCGTTTGCAAAGCCTGATAAATCGGTTGCCATTGGCGAGAAGGATAACAACGGGATGAACGACAAACTGATAAATAAGGCCGCTTGAGGGGATTAGAATTAAAAGGAATGGGACGATTGCCCAAAACATAGATTTCTCGCAATTCTTCGTAAAGCGCCAATTTACTCAAATCCGCTTTATTATAAGGAAGTAAATCTTCATCGGCCGTCAAACAGGGATTTGGCAAAAAGATTGTCATCATATTTTCTTGATCCCCATTCCAAAACTGAATTCCCCAACTGGTCGGTCTTCCAGTTGAGTTCAAGCGTCGATACAGCGAAGCCCGATGAATTCGTCGCCGTTGTCGCAACTCCACAGGGGTCTTGCAATGCGGCCCGCCGAGATGATCTTCCAAGCACAAATGAATATGCCAAGCTTCGGTCGCTACGGTGAGATAACCATCGTAAATCATGCACAATTTCGGGGGTTGAGTAAATTCGAGTTCTAACACTCCCCCTTCAACGACATGACCAATCTGAACCTCCTGCCAGCGCTCTTGAAACAGAGTGTACAGCAACGGCCCCGTGATGTCTACCGTACAACCAAAATCTTCATACTCAATCTTTCCGCCTTCGGGTGTGGCTTCAACGGTTCGACGGTTTAGAGGTGTGACCCGGCAATTAAATTCACTCATTCGCTTGCAAAATTAAGACTTCATTTAATCTTAGTTACTTTCCAATATCAGAAAAAACGCTGAAGGAGATTTTCTCGCCGTTGGTTAAACTGGATGGGTTTGATTGAGATTAGTTTGAGTTGAATAATTTTAGCACGAAATTATCAAATATAAGCCATCGCCGAAATAATCGATAAATGCTGCATAGAGATGAGAATTACTCTATTTGAGTGACAACACGCAAGCTGTCACAGTGGAATTTAGGGGGGAATATCGGTTCGGATAGTGAAATTAGGAGTTTAACGGCAAATCGGGGTAAAAATACCTGTGATAGTTGAGAAAGTTGTACGTTAGGGGAACTCAACTTTTTGAGGTGTTTATAGAGTGAAGTTAAGCAGAAACTAGATGATTTCACTCTATCAAGGTCGCCTTATGCAAGTTTTCACTCACACTCCCCCAAATCCGGAAAAACTCCTCAATAATCGCTATCGCATTTTACAATCGATTGGTAGCGGTGGGTTTGGCGAAACCTTTCTCGCAGAAGATACTCAAATGCCTTCGGGTCGTCGCTGTGTGATCAAACAATTAAAACCGAGTGTTAATCGTCCTGAAATTTATTCGTTAATTCAAGAACAATTTCGGCGAGAAGCGGCTATTTTAGAACAACTGGGTGAAAAAAGCGATCGCATTCCTCGATTATACGCTTATTTTGAAGAAGAAGAACAGTTTTATTTAGTTCAAGAATGGATTGAAGGAGAAACGTTAACAACTCGAATTCAACGGTTAGGACGGTTAAGCGAGGCGGAAGTTAAAGAGATTTTACTGGGTATTTTACCGATTTTACATCGCATTCACAAACAGGGTTTAATTCATCGGGATATTAAGCCGGATAATATTATTTTACGTCACCCGTCGGGTAAACCTGTTTTAATTGATTTTGGGGCGGTGAAGGAAACGATGGGAACGATGTTAAATTCTCAGGGAAATCCGACGGCTTCTATTTTAATTGGAACACCGGGTTTTATGGCTTCGGAACAGGCGGTGGGTTATCCTTTATATTCTAGCGATCTTTATAGTTTGGGGATGACGGCGATTTATTTATTGACGGGTAAAACGATTAAAGAGATGAATATTGATCGCGAGACGGGAAAAATTTTATGGCATGAAAATGTTCCAAATATTAGTCGGAATTTTGCTGCCATTTTAGATAAAGCGATTCAGTTTTATCCTCGCGATCGCTTTTCTAAGGCTGAGGAAATGTACGCCGCTTTACAAACGCTTCCGAGTCCCATTCCCAAAACTGAACCTTCCTTACCCCCTTCGACGATTATTTTTCCTAAACCCACTGCGTCGCCCAAAAATAAAACTTCTAAATTACAATTCTTTCACCAGTTAAAAGATTGGCAAAAAGCAACGTTAGTTGGAGTTTTAACGGGTGCTATTTTAGGATTAGGTATTGCGATTCCTTTGAAGATTTTATTTCAACAAAAGTCTTCTGAAGCTTCTACTCTCGCCCAACAGTCTAACCTACCGATGTCTTTTTATTTTATTGCTGATTCTGCTTTTAATGACCCAGAAAAAGCCGAACAAAAACGTCAAGATTTAATAGAAAACGGTTATTCTGATGCGGGTTTATTTTGGAGTCCTAACTATTCTAATTGGTCTCAGCACAACTCTTATAAAGTTTATGCTGATTGGTTTGAAACTAAGTCAGAATGTGAGGAAAATTTACCCGAATACCGTCAATTTAATCCGAGTGCTTACTGTGGTTTTGCAACCAAGTAGGAAATAAAAACCCGGTTTCTATGATCAACTGGGTTTTTCGGGCGAACTCATTTTAAGTTTTAATCGGCAATAATTTTAACTGATAACGATAGAGAGAAACGGGTTGATTTTCTGCTTTAAAATAATCGGGATCTTGAGGAGATAAATAAATCGCTGTTATTTGATTAGCAGTAATTTCATCCACCTTTTTAGGTTGTTTTTCGTTAAATTTAGCGGTGTAGGCGGTTGTGGTTTCGACTTCGTTTAGATAAATCGATGTTTCGGCTTGAAAAATTTGTTGAAAGATTTCTGTAGAAACAAATTGATCGAAACTTGGGGTTTCGCTTCCCCGAAGGGTAACGGTGGAAAGCAGTTGATTGTTATTGTCTAAAAAGGTAATCTGTTTGTTGGGATTTTTCGGGTCAACTTTCACCTCTAAAACGGCTTCATCTCCTAAAACAGCTTTGGCGATATTTAACCCATTAAACGCCCGATCTCCGACAATTTTATTGTTATTTTTCCCGGAATTATTCAGAACGTTTAACGTTTGCGGAAACGGAAAATTAACGTTAACAAGCTTATTTTTTTGCGGATAAAACCTCACCTTAAACGTTAGGGGTTGATTGAGATATTGACGATTACTTTCAAAACCCGGTGTAACAATTTCCGGCGCTAATGGTGCCACCATCTCAACTAACGTACTGGTAACTTGCCATTCTCCCGCCATCCATTTGGGATAAATTAAATCCCCTTCTGCTTCACTCAGAATGGGTTTACTTTCCCAGTTGGGAAACTCTGCAACTCGTTCGCTTAGTTGTCCGGCAGTGGCAGAATTTCCGATAAAAAAGCAGAAGAACAAAAGACAGATGAGGATTAATGTTTTGAATTTCATCTGTTGTTTAGGATAACGTTTCAACGGGGGAAGGTTGCCAAACTTCTCCGTATTTTGACTGAAGTTCTTGCCAAGCTTCGACTTGTCCGGGTTCGTATTCTCCGGGTTTTCCCCACTGTAAAAATGCACTCAGGGCGACTTCTTCTTGGTCATCGATAAAACGAATGGCGTAGGTGGTAAAGTTTCCCCGTTTGGCTTCTCCGGTTTCAAATTTGACCTGTTTAATTTTATCCATATTCAGGTGAAATTCAAAGCCTTCGGTGTGCATATTGGCGTATTTTCCTTTGGGAAGTTCGGCATAAAATAACTTTTCTATTTTTCCTCTGGCTTCCAATACGGCCGAACTACTGGTAACAATTAACCGCAATGTTCCGAGGGTTTCGCAAGCTTCTAAAAAGTCTTTGAGGGTTGCCATAATAATTTTTGGGTGAATAAATAAGTTAACATTTCTGATTATTTATCATGCCGTTCGTAGGCGGCAACAATGCGCTGAACTAACGGATTTCGCACCACATCCGCTTGAGAAAATTCGCAGAACGCGATCCCTTCAACATTCTGTAAAATTTTCAAAGCGACACTTAAACCCGAAGATTGATTAATGGGTAAATCGGTTTGGGTCGTATCTCCAGTTACAACCATTCGAGAGCGAAATCCTAATCGAGTTAATACCATTTTCATCTGGGCGGGGGTGGTATTTTGGGCTTCATCTAAGATGACAAAAGCGTTGTTTAAAGTTCGTCCTCGCATATAAGCTAAAGGTGCAACTTCAATGATACCCCGTTCCATCAAGTTGGCGGTTTTTTCGGGGTCAATCAGTTCGTAAAGGGCGTCATAAAGGGGACGCAAATAAGGATTAACTTTTTGTTGTAAGTCTCCGGGTAAAAATCCCAAACGTTCGCCGGCTTCCACCGCAGGACGGGTTAAAATTAGGCGTTCGTATTGATCGGAAAGTAAGGCTTGAACCGCGATAATGGCCGCCAAATAGGTTTTTCCGGTTCCCGCAGGCCCCGTACAAAAGATCAAGTCGTGGGTACGGATGGCTTGAATATATTGGCGCTGGCGAAAGGTTTTCGCCCGAACTTCCATCCCTCGCCGAGTGGTGGCGAGAACGTCTTGATGAATGGCGGTCAGTTCTTCTTGTTGGTTGGTATTTAACGCATGACGCGCCGTGAGGATATCAACGCCAGTAACCGCTTTACCGGTTTTCCAAAAGTCTTTGAGAGACTGCACCAATTTTTGACAGAGTTCAATTTGACTGGCGGTGCCGCTGATGTGGAGTTCTTGACCCCGCAGCACCAGTTGGGCGCCGGTTTGTTTGGATAGGGTTTTGAGGTTATCTTCTTGGTATCCTGAAAGCGCCATTGCACTTTCAATACTGGGTAACTCGATGGTTAAGCGCTCTGTCATTCGCTGGATTAAATCGGGGTTGGAGATTAACGATTCTGTCTGAAAATAACAGAAATCAAGGATTATTGTTTACTACAATAGCATCGGCTTCAATTTCAATTAACATCGCCGGATCAATCAAACGTTGAACTTCTACCATTGTGGTCGCGGGAGGATGTTCGGCAAAAAATTCGTGATGGGCTTGTCCAAATTCGGCCCAACGATGAATATCGGTGACATACATTCGAGTTCGCACCACACAGCTTAAGTCGGCGTCGAGGTCTTTTAATGCTTGTTGGATAATCTCAAAGCAGCGTTTGGCTTGAGCGTAGGCGTCTCCGGGGGCGAAGACGCTGCCATCGGGGGCGACGGGGGCGGTGCCGGTGATACAGATTTGATCACCAACTCGAATCCCACGACAGTAGCCAACTTGTGACTCCCAAGGGGCGCCGGAAAAGGTACGACGGACACCGGTTAAACCAACCATAGTTTTTGACAACGGTTACAACGGAATTTTCACTCACCGAAAAGCAGTTCTAGACGTCTGACTTTCCCAGTTGAATTTGAACACAATCGGCCAATGTGATTGAGCAATTAAGTTTAATTGAACGCTCCTATTTTGGCAACTGTTATCAAACGGTTTAACTCCCGTTATCCGAGGTTAACGGGAGGAGTGGGTTTAACGCTTATCGCTCCGGCTTTCTAGCAAATCGGCGAGAAGTAGTCGATGGACGGTGACGGGTTGTTCGGGTTGTACGTCTCGGAGAAGGACGACTCGGAGAAATGCGGGGACGATCCCCGTTGGATGGGTTCTCGTAGATATCGAGATAAACCGATTCTCCGGCAGCTTGGGCGATCGCAGACAAGACGGTGCGGATCGCCTGAATATTGCGCCCACCCCGACCGTAAACCCGGCCTTTATCTTCGGCTTCAAAGGCTAACCGAATCCACGTTCTTTGTTGAGCAGAGGAGCGCTCACAATCGACTCTTAAGGACTCTGGAGTTTCTAGAAAGGGTTCGATCAAGAATCGTACTAACTCAGCGTAGTCGGGTCTACTAGCTGACGGGTTGGGGTTCGGGTTCTGACGAATTGGATTCAGCGTTTGATCTGGACTTGAGTTGTTCAAATACATTGGCTTTTTGCAGGATGTTACGCACAGTTCGAGTAGGTTGCGCCCCTTGTTGTAGGCGCCGAACAATCGCCGGGACATCCAATCGAGTTTCGTCTGTTCTGGGATTGTAGAAGCCCAGTTCCTCTAAGGGACGACCTTCACGACGAGATAAACTATCAATCGCAACTATCCGGTAGCTTGCTTCCCGCTTCTTACCATATCTCTTTAATCGCAGTTTGATCATGTTTGTTCACAACACTCCTTTATGATTTTGACATTCCTCTGCCGAAAGGCAAGAAGATTCTTGGTTCAACGAATTCACTTAACACACACAGGGCAACCTGTCTATGCCAGAGATGATCTTCTCCCCAAGCGTTTTGCTCCATTACAAAAGCCTGTTTGGGTATGCCCTACCCTACAGTTCAAAACCGAAGCACCTCTCGGTTTCGCTGTACTTGTTGCCTGTACCCGCAGCGTTGCCGCCGGCTAGTTTTTACCTGCTGCACACTTTCCTACACAGAACCCCATAACGGAGCGTGCGCCACAGGTGCGTTGACTTTCGGCTACTGGGTTTTTAATGGGGTTGATTACCCTTGCCACATCTTAATCCTAGCAAAAGTCACTCTAGAAGGGCGAGGCTTTGGACCCAATTTTTTGGTCATCGGTACTCGGCTTTTAAAAGGCGGAGCCTGCACACTGCCTTCCGGACTCAGCTATTTTTTTGGACCTGGGCATAGGTTTAGGGACTGGGGATAGACTCAGACAACAGCAACGTTAACGCCGAAGCTGCAACAAAGCGCGATCGCGACTCCGGAGTGATGAATAAATCATCACCGCTTTTCAAACATCGACTTCCCCAAGGATGTATTTCTCTGTTGTCTAACGGTTCTGTGGTCGGTGCGTTAGAGTTGCCCAAACCCTTTTTTCTTCTTGGTTTTCTTTTTCTTTTTGCTGCCCCCTGCACTGGGATGGCCTCGCCAACCGGGGGGCGGTGCGCTTCCCATACCCGGCATTCCTCCCATTCCGGGCATTCCTCCCATTCCGGGAAAGGTACCTTGACCCATTTGCTTCATCATGCCCCGCATTTTCTGAAAGTCGCCCACCAGTCGCATGACGTCTTTTTCACCGTGACCTGACCCTTTGGCAATGCGCCGACGTCGCGAGGGAGAACTGGCTAATAGATCGGGGTTTTTGCGTTCTTCTATGGTCATTGAATTGATCATCGCTTCCGATCGCTTCAATTGCTGTTCTCCCTGTTCGAGTTGTTCTTTGGAGATTTTATTCATCCCCGGAATCAACTTCGCCAAACCCCCGAGGGAACCCATATTTTTCATCAGCCGAGTTTGCTTCAAGAAGTCTGTGAAGTCAAATTTGGCTTCCATGATCTTCTTCTGCATTTTCTCGGCATCGGCCAGGTCAAATTCTTCCTGCGCTTTTTCAACCAGCGTCAGGACATCACCCATTCCTAAAATGCGAGAAGCCATCCGTTCCGGGTAAAACGGTTGCAGGGCTTCGACTTTCTCACCCACCCCCACAAATTTAATCGGCGCTCCCGATATTCGCCGGATGGACAGGGCCGCACCGCCTCGGCTATCCCCATCTAATTTTGTCAGAATTGCGCCGCTAATGCCAATCTGTTCGTTAAACGTTTGGGTCAAGGTCGCGGCTTCTTGGCCGGTCATCGCATCAACGACTAATAGGGTGTCGTGGGGTTTGACAACCTCTTTGATGCGGGCGAGTTCGGCCATCATGTCTTGGTCAATTTGCAGACGGCCCGCCGTGTCGATGATCACGGTATCGATGCCTTCTGCTTTGGCCCGTTCGACCCCTTGACGGGCAATTTCCACCGGATCGGCGTCGCTTCCGAGTTCAAACACCGGAACTTCGATCTGCTGGCCGAGGGTTTTCAACTGATCGATCGCCGCAGGTCGGTAAACGTCTGTCGCCACCATCATCGCACTGCGGTTTTCTTTGCGAAGATGCAGGGCTAATTTGGCGGTTGCGGTGGTTTTACCCGTCCCTTGCAAACCAGCCATTAACACAATTGTCGGCGGCGAGTCGGCTTTGGCCAGGGGAACGTTACTTTCTCCCATGACACTCACCAGTTCATCATGCACGATTTTGACGAACTGTTCTCCCGGTCGCACGCCCGACAGCACCTCCGCCCCTTGTGCTTTTTCACCGACTTCGGCGACAAATTCTTTGACGACCTGGAGGTTGACGTCGGCTTCGAGTAAAGCCCGACGGACTTCTTTGAGGGCGTCTTGAATGTTGGAGTCGGTGATTTTATCTTGACCCCGGAGTTTTTTCCAGGCAGAGTCTAAGCGTTCAGCAAGGGCGTCGAACATAGTTTGTGATTTTTCGTGCAGCAGATTGAAAATGGGTCACAGGGGGATGCCGTTGGGAACGGAGTCTTCTGTGACTCGACTTCTACTATGATAATCCCTAATTTGATTTGGTTGATCCCCAAGTCTGTCTATTTTAGCAGTAGCGGTGAGTTCCACGAAGACCAATTTTTTCTCACTGCTTGCAGGTTAACCCGCTTCCATTGAGGATAACTTAGGCAAAATCTGCCGAGACTGCGATCGCCTTTTTCCATTGATACTGTTGTTTAAACCCCTAACTCTCTTTGAATAAATTCCACTTCTTGTTTTAAGCCGGGGACGTGAATTAACCCGACATATCCAGCCAAACAAGCCCTATCTTGATGATCAAAAATATAAACATTGTGAATTCCCAAGAAATTTTTACTGAAGACCAGATATCCACTTTGATCTTTAAAATTAATTTTACTAATATTTTTGTCGAGGCTTAAGGTCTCGCTCAGTTTCATTTGATCTTCGGTAAAACCCGGAACTTGTTTTAATCGTTGAATCGCTTGTTGTATGCAAAGCGTTTGATTCAAAACTTGCTCGTTGTGTTGCTCTAAAATATGGTTGACAATTAAATAAGCCACTCGATCACTTTTCCAGTAGTATGTATGAGCATTTAATGAACCTGCGGCTACTTGTGCATAACTGAGAATATTTGTAATTTCTTGAGGATAAGCAGATTTACGGTTGAGTAATTCAGATAACTGTTCTAAGGTTGCTTCCAGAGGGTTCACGTTTTCTTGAAGATATTCTTCTGTTAGAAAGAGACTGGATAAGTCCTGACTATCTAAAACAGGATGTATGGGATAAGCAATAATATCAGAACCATGAATCAGATTCAGCCAGTTGAGTTTTTGACTTGTATATTGCTGCGCTAAAAAGTTTACCTGCTGAGGTTTTACTTCTAACATAATATTAAATAAAGAAATGGGAGATCCCATTGTTGTAATACTTTTGAGATGAATTTTTCTATCCGGTAAATCAACCGAACTTTTATTCAAAATGTCTCTAATTTTAAAAGCTGGATCATTGGCTTCAAACTTGTCTGAAAATAAAATATCCCATAAAATCACAGTTCCCAAAGAGTGAGTAATAATGTGCAACTCTCTTTCTAAAGGGTTTTTATGAATAAAATCGATTAATTGATTGGCGAGATTCTCTCGGATTTTAGCCCCCCTTTATGAACCTAAATAGGTAAAAGCATCACCCACAAACTGAGACAAATATCCTTTTCTAAACTCTTGATGTTTTAAAGGTTCTTGTGCATTATCAATTCGATTCCAGATAATCTCTAGTTCTCGATAAACATTTCCCCAAAAACCCGAGTAAAATAGAGGGATTTTTTCTTGACGTTGAAGAAACTCTTTTTCTAGTAAAGATTGTAAGGAATTAGCATATTGAGAGGTTCGTGCAGCAACACCATGAATAAAAAAGATCAGCATAAACTTGTCAAGATTAAGAATGCTTTTGTTTGATTTCTAGATTATACTCTATATTTTCAGTGAGATGGGCGGGTTTAATATAAATTATCTATGACAAGCAAAAGTTTTTTTTCATAACCCGCTCCTACAAGTTTTTAACTTGATTGTAAAAATGCCATCAACCCCGCCTATTACCTACTCAATTTATTAAATCAGTTTCATAGTATTTCTCAACCATTCATTCACTAAAACTTGAATGTCAATCTTTTTATGTTCAGCCATTTTTGTCAAAAATTCCTCGACATCGGGTTCGAGATAAATTGGATCATGAAACTTGGCATCAGAATGGTAAAATTTTCCTGATTCGGTTTGGGAAAAATCATACTCGGATTTCATGGTTTTCTCTCCAGATAACATTGGGCTTCCGTTAAAGTCATTCTAGCTTAGATGGAATTAGATATTATTGAGTCAGTTTTTGCTAAAATAATATTATACAAAATTATAGGTAAGCAACTATGATGTTAGAAACTGCAACAAAAACCTATAGCTTTCAAGATTATCTTGACTTCAAAGATAATAGTGATTTAAAATATGAATTATTCAACGGAGAATTAATTTCAATGCCTCCCGCCAGTGGATTACACGCTTTGATTCTTCTGTTTTTATTTCAAGCATTATCGGCTGAAATTCAACGAATACAATTAGATTGGGTTGTTATGCCTGGAAATGTGGGAGTGAGAACCGGAATTACAAAATCTCGCATTCCTGATTTAATCGTAATTACCGAAACTCAACGTCAATTTCTCAAAACATTACCATCAGCAATTCTCGAAGAACCTCCCCTATTAGCCGTTGAAATTGTAAGCGTTAATAACCCCGATGATGACTACCGCTACAAACGTTCAGAATATGCGGCTTTAGAAATACCCGAATATTGGATTATCGACCCGCAAGAACTCAAAGTTTCGGTTTTAACGTTGGTTTCGGGATTTTACGATAGCGTTGAATTTCGGGAAGAAAATAAAATTAATTCGCCGAGTTTTCCCGAATTAAACTTAACGGTTGAACAAATTTTAAATCCTTAATTGAAGACTTTTTTTGCTAAAATAATATTATACAAAACTGCTGTTGAGCAACTCCCATGCTAGAAACCGCAACCCAAACCTACAGCTTTCAAGATTATCTTGACTTTAGAGATAATAGTGATTTAAAATATGAACTTCTCAACGGAGAATTAGTTCCCATGCCTCCCGCTAGTGGATTACACGCTGAAATTTTATGTTTAATCTATGATATCTTAAAAGCAGAGATTCAACGATTACAATTAGATTGGGCTGTACGACCCGGAAATGTGGGAGTGAGAACCGGAATTACAAAATCTCGAATTCCCGATTTAATCGTTATCACTGAAACTCAACGTCAATTTCTCAAAACATTACCATCAGCAATTCTCGAAGAACCTCCCCTATTAGCGGTTGAAATAGTGAGCGTTAATAATCCCGATGATGACTACCGCTACAAACGTTCAGAATATGCGGCTTTAGAAATACCCGAATATTGGATTATCGACCCGCAAGAACTCAAAGTTTCGGTTTTAACCTTAGTTTCGGGATTTTACGATAGCGTTGAATTTCGGGAAGAAAATAAAATTAATTCGCCGAGTTTTCCCGAATTAAACTTAACCCCCGAACACATTTTAAACCCGTAAATATCGCAAAAATAAGCAAAATAAAAATATTTTTCTATTCCTCAAAAATAGCCCCCAGTTTGATTAAATCTTGTTTAACTTGTTCCGATAAACCCGCATCGTGCCACATTCTCGCCTGTTTAACATTCGCTCCGGTAAAATCGGCATCGGTTAAATTTGTTAACGCCAAACCCGCTTGAGTTAAGTTAGCATTTTTGAGGATAGCATTACTTAAATTGGCATCACTCAAATTACAATTGCTCAAATTTGCTTCGGTTAAATTTGCTTCAGTTAAATTCGCCCCGCTTAAATTTGCTAAAGCCAAACTCGCCCGATGTAAATCAGCTTGCGTTAAATTTGCATCACTCAATAACGCCCCACTCAAGTCAGCCCCACTCAAATTAACTTCTCTTAAATCAGCATTACTCAAATCAGCATCACTTAAATCCGAACCTCTCAAATAAGCCCCTTTCAACTCCGCCCCACTCAAATCTAAACCCGTTAAATTCGCTCCTAACAGTCGGGCGCCTGCAAAATCTTCTAAAGGGTTTAAACCCGCAAAATTTGCCAATTCTAAAAAGTTGTCGGTTTCCGCTTCTATAACAGTTTGAATCTCTTTTTGCAGTTGAGAAAAATCACATCCTGCGGCGGCGGCTTGTTGGGTGAGAACTGACAGATTATCAACTTTTATTTCTGATTTTAAACCCTGCGATCGCAACCAAATCGCCAACTTACACTCTAACACAGCCAAGCGATTTGGACTTACATTATGGGGCCACAATCCTTCTACACGAGTCATTGTAATTTTCAGCTATCTTAATATAAAAGACTTCAATACTTGTTACCAATGTTTCTAGGTTTTCGATCCTTCTAGGGGCTAAACCTCTCTTTTATCTCCCCTTGATCCCCCCTTTTATCCCCCCTTGATCCCCCCTTAAAAAGGGGGGTGGGGGGGTTGGGGAGGCAGGGGAGGTTCGGGGAATGCTTAAAGTCCCCCTTTTTAAGGGGGATTTAGGGGGATCAATTATCTGTTGCATTCTTTGATTGATTCTGATCAAAAATAGCGCCTCGTTCGATTAACTCCGATTGAACACGCCGAGAAATTCCGATCGCCTTTGTAAAGCAGACATTCTCCACAATGGCATCTTTTAACTCAGCCCGACTCAAATCAGCATCCTGCAAATTGGCATTTGTTAAATCAACCCCTGTCAAGTCAGCATATTTTAGATTTGCTGAGGACAAGTTGGCATGACTCAAGTTGGCCTGGGGCAGATAAGCGCTACTGAGATCGGCTTGCGTGAGATTAGCATAGCTTAGGTTAGCACGAGGCAGTTTCGTTCGTAAATCGGCTTGACAAAGATTAGCATAGCTGAGATCGGTATCTCTGAGGTTGGCATTGCTGAGGATGGCTTGGCTGAGGTTGGCTTGGGTGAGTTTGGCGCCACTCAAGTCAGCTAGGGCTAAGTTGGCTTGGGTGAGATTGGCATTTTCTAGATTAACGCCCGGAAGATCGGCGTAGTTGAGGTCAAAACCGCTCAGATCTGCCCCTGCGAGGTCTTCTAACAGGTCGAAACCGACAATTTTAGCAATTCGCACGAATTCATCGCTTTTTTCCTCTAGGAACCTCTGACGCAGGATAGCCCATTGCTGTTGATAGCAGTTTTGGGCGTGCGTATCTTCCCCGAGGGTTTGATAGGCGAGTCTCAAGTTTTTTAGGGCGTTTCCTTGGGAAGGATAGTTGTTGGTTTCGGAGGCTTTCGCCAACTGTTGCTGATAGTATTCTAGAGCTTGGGAAATTTCCCCGGAAGCATGATAAGCTATCCCTAAATTGGAGAGGGTTTGGGTTTCGGTTTGCGGATCTTGCAGTTGACGGGCGATCGCTAACCGTTGCTGTTGGTAGCTAATGGCTTGGTGATAGTCCCCTTGAGTGTAGCAAGCATTTCCTAAGTTTCCCAAGGCGTTGAGTTGTCCTTTGAGATCTTCTATTTCTATTGCGATCGCCAAGTGTTGCTGATAAGATTTGATTGCTTGATCGAGATTTCCTAAGGCTTCGTAAGCAACACCCAAATTGCCGAATGTTGATCCAACTCGTTTGCGATCTTTGAGATTTTGATATTGGATCAGGGCTTGTTGCCAAGTTTGCAGGGCTGCTTCAAATTGATGGTTTTGGTATTGTAGAATTCCCTGTTTGAAGATTTGATCGGCTTGTTCTTGCATCTCCGGTTCGTTTCAGCAGCGTTTTTACTGCTTTAGTTATACCGAATTTATCTTTAAGTTGAGCAAGACTTTCTGATGTGGCTGATGATTTCTGTCTATCTTCGGGACAATCGAGCAACGATATAATTGTTTAAGACTCTCACTCGGATTGTATTTTATCTCCGTTTCTCCGAGGTGTTTACCCTTCAATAAAAAAGAGAGAGTTGTTTGAGCAACTCCCCCCACCATCTGGGTGCATCTGTATTTATCATCTCTCAAAATTATCCATAACGTCAAGTTTTTTTGTTAAAATTTCCGTAAAAAAATCCTCGTTTTGTGTGAAGCTTTCGTGTAGAATTTCCGGGAGTTTGTAGAGCGTTTTCTAAATAATAAAAGAGAGAGTTGTTTGAGCAACTCCCCCTACCATCTGGGTGCATCTGTATTTATCATGTCTTAACATCCCGTATAAAGTCAAGTTTTTTTGTTAAAGTTTCTGTAAAAAAATACTCGATTTTTGTGAAGGCTTTATTGCCGATAATTTCAAGAAAAATTGTTGAAATTTATCTAAAAAATAAAAGAGAGAGTTGTTGACCAACTCCCCCTACCATCTGGGTGCATCTGTATTTATCATGTCTTAAAATTACCGATAACGTCAAGTTTTTTCGTTAAAGTTTTTGTAAAAAAATACTCGATTTTTGTGAAGGTTTTATTGCCGATAATTTCAAGAAAAATTGTTGAAATTTATCTAAAAAATAAAAGAGAGAGTTGTTGACCAACTCCCCCTACCATCTGGGTGCATCTGTATTTATCATGTCTTAACATCCCGTATAAAGTCAAGTTTTTTTGTTAAAGTTTCTGTAAAAAAATACTCGATTTTTGTGAAGGCTTTATCAGTCATTTTTTGAGTATTTCTGGAAAGTTCCCAAAAAAATAAAAGAGAGAGTTGTTTGACCAACTCCCCCTACCATCTGGGTGCATCTGTATTTATCATGTCTTAACATCCCGTATAAAGTCAAGTTTTTTTGTTAAAGTTTCTGTAAAAAAATACTCGATTTTTGTGAAGCTTTCGTGTAGAATTTCCGGGGATTTGTAGAGAGTTTTCTAAAAAATAAAGAGAGAGAGTTGTTGAACAACTCCCCCTACCATCTGGGTGCATCTGTATCTATAATCCCTCAACATCCTATAAAAAGTCAAGTTTTTTTGTTAAAGTTTCTGTAAAAAAATACTCGATTTTTGTGAAGCTTTCGTGTAGAATTTCCGGGGATTTGTAGAGAGTTTTCTAAAAAATAAAGAGAGAGAGTTGTTGAACAACTCCCCCTACCATCTGGGTGCATCTGTATCTATAATCCCTCAACATCCTATAAAAAGTCAAGGTTGTAGATTAAAGTTTCTGTAAAAAAAGACTCGAGTTTTGTAAAGCTTTTGTATAGAATTCTTCGGGGGTTGATTCTGTGTTGATCTCAACAAGAAAGAGAGAGAGCCGCTTTAGCAACTCCCCCTATCATCTGGGTGCATCTATAATAATAATCTATTAACATCCTGTATATAGTCAAGGTTTTATTTTAAAGTTTCTGTAAAGTAATCCCCCTTTTGTTGTAAAGATTCTGTAAAGTCAGTTGAAAACTATTAAATAAATTGAAGAGGATTAACCGTAAACAATACTCACGATAATCCGAATATTTTTTTTCACGAGTTTGTCACATTTCTAGGAGAACTGGAGAGCAAAGTTCTCAAGTTTTTCACAAAGTTGTGGATAAGAAAAGAGAGAGTCGCTTTGGCAACTCTCCCTACCATCAGGGTGCATCTACTATCATAATATAACCATTTTGGGGTGTGGGGTCAAGCCCCTCATTTAAAGTTTGGGTAAAGAATTATGGAAAGTTTATAAAGGTTTAGTAAAGCTCGGTGAAATATCAATCAAAGTTGAATCATCAACAGAAAGGTCAAGATAGGCGATAACAGTGAACCTAAAGGAAGTTTGGGGAAAATTTTCTGGCTTTGAAGCCCTATTGACATCAGAAAAACAAGCAGTTGTTTTAGGTAAATCTACGTTCCTGTCTGACTCCTGAAGCATTAAACGACAGAAGAATGAGTTCACAGTGGAAACGAGAACCGATAGAAGTCATTTAAGTGTGTGGCTTCCAATTGGTGGCTGTGCCTATTATACACACTTGCTGTAGTGATTCCCCTCCACAGGGACCAATACCGTAGGGAGCAAATCACGTCGCTAGTGATGGGACAGGGACAGTCTTTTCTATCAATCATTGTGAACATAGAGCCGCCGGCCCAACTCTAGGTTCTAACTGACCAGCTTCAAAAGCTAAATTTGGGCCATAAATTTTTAGAGTTCACCGTTACAAGTGAGCAAATGTATATTAATTGTATGCTTTAAAAACGTTGATTTAAACAGGTTTATCGATAAAATGTATAACCTCAAAAAACATTGAAAAAACAATTTGTAAAGACAAGTAAATGGTAGGCTTTTATAAAGGAACAAAGATAATTTTTAAAGATTGAGTAAAGTTAGTTGCTAATTTTTAATTTTTACTCTAAAATCGCCTGGTAACTGGATTGGACAAAAATCGACCTTTTAAGGTTTGAGTAAAACGATGACTTCCACAATTACTACCCACTGGTTACTCGGTCGCCTGAGTAGCTTCAAAGAGGAACCTGCTCTGATTTGGAACGAACAACAGTACAGTTACCAAAACATATTGGAAGGAGTTAATCGCTGGCAAGATGAACTGAGAAAATCGGGCATTAAACCCGGAGACTGTGTGGCCCTGTACGGAGACTATTCCCCCAACATTTGTATGTTGTTAGTGGCGCTGCTAATCAATCGAAATATTGCAGTACCCTTAACAACTTCAGTGGCCGATAAAAAAGAAAAATTTTTGAATATTGCTCAAGCAGCGGCTCTTTTTGACTTCGATAATAACGACAATTGGCATTTAACAAAACGAGAAATAATCGACACCAACCCTTTACTCCACCAACTGCAATCAGCAGGAGAACCGGGATTAATCCTATTTACTTCGGGTTCAACCGGAGAAAGTAAAGCGTTGTTGCTGAACTTTAATAAACTGATCGCCAACTTTGAAAAACCCCGTCCCAAATTTCGGAGTTTAACCTTTTTATTATTAGATCACATTGGCGGTATCAACACCTTATTCTACATTTTCAGCAGCGGAGGAACCGCCATTTCGATTGACGAACGGAGTCCTAAAGCCATTTGTCAAGCCATAGAACGGTATCGGGTTCAGCTTCTACCCACAACCCCAACTTTTCTGAATATGCTGCTGATTTCAGAAGCCTACAAACGATATGATTTATCATCTTTAGAACTGATTACCTACGGCACCGAACCGATGCCAGCCAGCACGTTAGACAACTTAAACAAAACCTTTCCGAATGTTAAGTTTAAACAAACCTACGGTCTGTCTGAACTGGGAATTCCGAAAACTCAATCCCGAGATTCTAACTCCCTCTGGATTAAAATTAGCGGCGCGGGATTTGAAACCAAAATCGTTGATAAAGTGCTGTGGGTTCGATCAGAATCTGCCATGTTAGGCTATCTAAACGCCCCTTCTCCCTTTGATAAAGACGGCTGGTTTAATACCGGAGATGCGGTCGAAGTAGACGGAGAATATATCCGCATTTTGGGTCGAACTTCCGAAATTATCAACGTGGGCGGCGAAAAAGTTTATCCCGCAGAAGTTGAAAGCGTCTTGCGAGAAATGGATAACATTAAAGAAGTCGCCGTGCGAGGAAAATCCAACCCGGTTATTGGCAATGTTGTGGTTGCAACCGTTAACTTAGTCGAACCCGAAGACCCGCAGAAACTCAACCAACGAATGCGGGAATTTTGCAAAGACAAACTCGCCCCTTTCAAAATTCCAATGGTGTTGAAAGTCAGCGAAGAAAAACTCTATAGCGGACGGTTCAAAAAGATGAGAAAAGGAGCATAATTCATGGATTTTCAACAGCAAGTTATTCTTGTCAGTGGCGGGAGTCGAGGTTTGGGCGGAGGAATTGTTTCCGATTGTTTGGCTCGCGGTCATATTGTTGCCACTTTCAGCCGTTCTTCAACTCAATTTATCGAAGATTTTCAAAGCAAATATGAAGGAACAAACGCTTTTTTGTGGGAACCTGTTGATGGAACTGACCCCGAACAAGTCAAACAGTTTGCTTTGTCTGTCGCCCAACGCTACGGTCGGATAGACGCACTGATTAATAACGCCGGAATTGGTTCCGATGGGGTTTTGGGATTGATGCGACCCGCAGAGATTCAACGTGTGATTTCACTTAATCTTGAATGTGCGGTTCATCTGACTCAAGTTTGTTCTCGGGTGATGCTATCTCATCAAACCGGAACTATTATTAATATTTCCTCGGTCAACGCCGTGCGAGGACACTCGGGAGTTTCGGTTTATAGCGCCACCAAAGCGGCTTTAGATGGCTTTACACGCAGTCTAGCCCGAGAATTGGGGCCGCGAGGGATTCGGGTAAATTCGGTGGCTCCAGGGTACTTTGAAAGCGAGATGGTGGGGGATTTAACTCCCGAACAACGAAACCGAATTATCCGACGAACTCCCCTCGGTCGGTTGGGTTCTATTCAAGATATTGTGGCAGCAATTCGATTTTTGCTCTCTGCGGATGCTCAATTTATTACAGGTCAAACTTTGGTCGTCGATGGCGGCATTACCTGTTAGAAATTAACCGCTTATTACCGATTAAAATTTCAAGATTTCCGTTAATAATGTATTCAAAATTTTGAGGCATCATGGTTAACATCGAACAAATTATTCACGAAACCGTCTTACAGATAGCACAACAAAACTCGGCAAAGATTACCGAAATTGATAGCGAACAAAAATTAAATGCGGACTTGGGTTTTAGCTCTCTAGATTTGGCGCAATTGGTGGCAATTTTAGAAATCAAATTGAATGCCGATCCCTTCGCGGAACTCGTTTCAATTACCACCATTCGCACCGTTGGCGACCTCTGCGATGCCTACGAAAAATACTTCAATCAAAGTGAAGCAAACGAACCGGAAAAAGCGTCTTTCTTAGAAAGCACAACTCGGGCTGAACTGCGCCGTCGAGTCCAACAAGTTCAGCGATAAAACTTCCGTTTTTAATCATTTTAATCCCGAAAAAATTGGTCAAGGATGATAGGTTACAGTAGAGACTAAAAAACCCGGTTTCTGCTACGACTTCCTCGCTCTAGATGATGTGTATTGTAAAAGAAACCGGGTTTTTACCTTGTACCTCATCAATCACCCAAACCAGTACAGTAGAAACTAAAAAACCCGGTTTCTGCTACGACTTCCTCGCTCTAGATGATGTGTATTGTAAAAGAAACCGGGTTTTTAGTCAGGAAAAACTGTTAACTGACAACCGAAAAAACTCTCTTGCAAACTTTGCCTTAAGCGTGAGTCGCTTGGATTTTCGCCTCCAGATCTCTACCGGATGAATTTTTAGAAAATTTCATCACAAAAATTGCACAGCAATCATTAGTAAAATTTACAGACACAACCATGAATCAACCTGGTGCATTCACTTCAATTAACGGAGTGGCAATTGTTGGCTTTTCCGGTCGTTTTCCCGGTGCAAAAAATACCGATGAATTTTGGAATAACCTCAAAAACGGGGTAGAATCCATCTCCTTTTTCACCGATGAAGAACTGAAAGCCTCCGGCATCGATCCGGCTTTACTCAACCATCCCAACTATGTCAAAGCCGCCCCAATTTTAGACGAAGTTGAACAATTTGATGCGGCATTTTTTGATTACTCAACAACCGAAGCCCAATTTATGGACCCGGAACATCGGCTGTTTCTCGAATGTGCTTGGGAGTCCCTCGAACACGCAGGCTACAGCCCAGAAGCCTATGATGGCGCCATCGGAGTCTATGCGGGCGGGGGTTCGAGTTCCAGCAGCTACCTGCTTTCGGCTTGCTATATCACCCGCATTCTCAACGGTGTAACCGGCAGTCTCCAACATCTCGGCAACGATAAAGACTATTTGGCGACTCGCGTCTCCTACAAACTCAATTTAACCGGGCCGAGTCTCACCATTCAAACCGCCTGTTCAACCTCCTTGGTTGCCATTCACACCGCCTGTCAAAGTTTATTAAATGGCGAATGCGATATGGCCTTGGCGGGAGGCTCGTCCATCCGTTTCCCCCATCGCAGCGGCTACCTGTTAGATGAAGAAATTGGCCTGGTTTCTCCCGATGGCCACTGTCGGGCTTTTGATGCCAAGGGACAAGGAACGATTTTTGGGAGCGGCGTGGGTGTGGTGGTTCTTAAACGCCTGTCCGATGCGATCGCCGATCGAGACTGCATTCATGCGGTGATCAAAGGTTCGGCCATTAATAACGACGGCGGCCAAAAAATCAGCTATACCGCCTCCAGCGTCGAAGGAAAAGCCAAAGCGATCGCCGAAGCCCTAGCTGTCGCCGATATTCACCCGGAAACCCTCGGTTATATCGAAGCCAGCGCCACCGGAACCCGGATCGGCGACAAAAGCGAAGTCGATGCTTTAACCCAAGTGTTTCGCACCCAAACCCACAAAAAGCAATTTTGCGCCATCGGTTCGGTGAAAACCAATGTGGGTCACTTAGAAGCCGCCGCCGGGGTAACGGGTTTAATTAAAACGCTTCTGGCTTTCCAACACCAACAAATTCCGCCCCATCTGCATTTTGAAACCCCCAACCCGGAAATCGATTTTGAGAATAGTCCGTTTTATGTCAATACCCGTTTGGTTCCCTGGGAAAAAGGCGAGATACCCCGACGGGCGGGAGTTACAGCCCTGGGTTTTGGGGGGACCAATGCCCATATTGTCTTGGAAGAAGCGCCCCCGGTTGCACCCGATCCCAACCCCCTCGAACGTCCGCTTCATTTGATTAATTTATCGGCCAAAACCGAAACCGCCCTACGAACAATGGCTCAACGGTATTGGCAGCATCTCGAAACCCATCCCCAAGAACGGTTGGGCGATATCGGATTAACAACTCAATTGGGGCGATCGCATTTTGCCCACCGCTTGGCAATTGTGGCAGAATCGGCCGATCAAGTTCAACAACAGTTGGCCGCCTTTGTCGCCGGAAAAACCGCAGAGGGTGTAATGGGCGGGGAAATTCTCCCTCGGGGGTCGCGAAAATTGGCGTTTGTGTTCACTCAAACTTCTCCTGTCATCAATTGCGATCGCCAACTTTACGAAAGCTTGCCCACTTTCCAGCGGGCGATGATCCAATGCGATGCCCTGTTGCGAGTTGACCTGGGTCAATCTCTGTTATCCTTGCTCTACCCCGATTTATTTGGCGTTGAACCGCAGCCGGAGCGGTTGGCGCAGTCCCCCTATAAAGAAGCGGCAGCGTTCGCTCTGAGCTATGCTAAGGCCGAATTGTGGAACGTTTGGGGCGTTAAACCCTCGGCAATCGTGGCGGAAGGTTGGGGCGAATATGTGGCCGCCTGTGTCGCCGGAATCTTCGATCTCAAGGGGGCGATCGCACTTTTGGGGTTAGAATTGGGTTTACATCAAACGCCCCCGGAAGAACTGAATGTCACGTTTTCTCCGGCCAAGATTGACATTTTGTTTCCCGAAACTGGACAGTCGGCGATCGCCCAGATGAGGAGTTTGGACTATTGGAGCGATCGCCAAAGCCAACCCCAATCGATGAAAATGGCGGTACAAGTGCTGCACGCTTGCGGTTGTCAAGTGTTTGTGGAGATTAGCCAACAACCCCAGTTTAAAACGGGACTGCCAGAAGCGGAAGGGATTTTTCTCCCCGGTTTCCAGGGTTCGCGATCGGATTGGCAATCGTTGTTAGAGAGTTTAGCAACATTATATGTTTGCGGAATTGCGATTAATTGGGGGGGTTTTAATCGGGACTACAGTTATCGTCGGATTCCCTTACCCACCTATCCTTTTGAACGACAACGCTATTGGATCGATCCGCCGGAAGATCTGGAGAAAGTTGCTTCGAGTTCGGTGAAAACCGGGGTGTTATTCGGTGCAAATTCATCTGAGAATTTCTCGAAAAATTCCTCTCAAAATTATCGGCCGCCCACCGATGAACTCGAACGGCGAATTATTGCCATTTGGGAAGATGTTCTCAATGTTAAACCGATAGGAATTGAGGATCGATTTTTTGATTTGGGCGGGGATTCGATGAACGGATTGCGGGCGCTCAATAAGCTGCAAGATGAACTCGGAGAAATTCTGCATATTTCCGCTTTATTTGATGCGCCCACCGTTGCTCAGTTGGCAACCTATCTTCGCACTCACTATCCCGAAGCGGCGATGAAAATGTCGGGTGTGGATGTCAAAGAAACGGTTTCATCTTCTTTACCAAAAATCGATTCTCAAACGGTGCGAGAGTTCCGAAAGTTAATCAAGACTTTACCGACTCGGCGTCAGAAATTAAACGAGAAAAATCCCCCTGCGGTGTTTATTTTGTCTCCGCCCCGTTCCGGTTCAACCTTGTTGCGGGTGATTTTGGGCGGACATCCAAAATTATTTGCTCCCCCGGAACTTCATCTGTTATCATTCTGGACGTTAGCTGAACAAAATTCCGCCTTTTCTGAACGCAATCGTTTCTGGTTAGAAGGGTGTTTGCGGGCGATTATGGAAATTCGCCACTGCGAATTAGACGAAGCCCAAAGGCTGATGGAGGAATTACAGGAAAAACAGTTAACAACTCAGCAATTTTATCGCTGGATGCAGGAGCAGATTCCCGGTAAAATTTTAGTGGATAAAACGCCCTTTTATGCGCTGGATATTAATATGCTCAAACGGGCGGAACGGGAATTTGAGAATGCCCTTTATATTCACTTGCACCGCCATCCGGGTGGGATGATTCACTCCTACGAAAAAGCAAAATTAGATTTGTTGGGTGAATTTGGGGGCGAAGGGGTTTTTCCGACCCAACAATTGGCGGAATTAACTTGGTTGGTTAGCCATGAAAATATTCGAGAATTCCTCGCCGATGTACCGCCCGAACGTCAGCACAGTTTGCGGTTTGAAGATTTAGTTTGTCAACCGGAAAAAAGCATTGCCGCGATGTGTGAATTTCTGGGGTTGGAGGTTGATCCCGACATGATGCAACCTTACAAAAATCAACGGGGGCGAATGACCGATGGGGTACAATCGAATTCCCGGATGATTGGGGATGTGAAATTTCACCAATATAAAGGTATTGAAGCGAAAGTTGCTGAGAGTTGGCGCGAGCATTACAATCCTCAACAATTGGGCGAAATTACTCAACAATTGGCGGAGTCTTTTGGCTACGATCCACAACCGTTAACGGTGGTTTCTCCGGCCAATTCTAGTATTAATAAAAATTCGCTGGTGTTGCTCAAATCTGGGGGTTATAAACCGCCTTTATTCCTCGTTCACGATGGAGATGGGGAACTTTTACCCTATTTACAATTGGGGCGTTATATTGACTCGGAACGTCCCCTTTATGGGTTGCGCCCTCACAGTCGGGATGGATATCCCATTCTTCACACTCGAATTGACGAGATGGCGGCCCATTATGTCGAACAAATTCGCAGCGTTCAACCTCAAGGGCCATATTTAGTGGGCGGGTTGTGCGCCGGGGGTGTTCTCGCCTTTGAAGTTGCGGTACAATTGCAAGCCCTCGGTGAGGATGTGCCGGTGTTGGTTTTGATGGATTCGATGGATGTGGAAGCTCCTCTGTACGGGCGAAATCAAAACCGTTTGAGTCGATTTTCTCAAGCGTTGCAGGGGAATTCGGAACAAAATTCGGTTCAACGATTGTTTGGTTTGTTGAAGATTGTTACCCAGAAAGTTAAAAATTTGGTTGTTTACGAAACTCAGAGCAAATTTAACAGTACCCGAGATGATCTGACGCTATCGTTGTATCGATATTACTTGGATAAAGGATATCAACTGCCGGCTTTCTTAGAAAATATTGGGGTGCGAACTACGTTTATGTTTGCCAAAAAAGATTATGTTCCTCGGGTTTATCGGGGTAAGTTGTTGCTGTTGAAAGCGACTGAAGCTTTGATTGTTAATCACCCGTCTATTGACGATCAACCTTACAGCAACCGAACACCAGATTTTCTGTTGGGTTGGGGCAAACGGTCTACCGCAGGCGTTGAGTGGTATCCAATTCCTGGCGGTCATTCGAGTATGTTGCAAGAGCCAAATGTTCAGGTTTTAGCAGAAAAATTAGAAGCCTATATTGGCGCTCGTGTCGGTGAAAATACCTTGATGCGGGTCTAAATTTTCCTCGCTAACGATTATCCTTCTCCCCACCCTCTCCCCCTTCCACCTCTCCCCCTTCCACCTCTCCCCCTTCCACCTCACCGCAGCGCCCTCTCCTACCTCTCCCTAACCCTCTCCTACGAGGAGAGGGAAATTGTGTCCCGTTCGGGACTATTTATTAGTTGGAGAGGGGGAAAATCGTGTCCCGAAGGGACTATTGATTAGTTGGAGAGGGAAATTGTGTCCCGTTCGGGACTATTAATTAATCGAGAGGGAACGATTGTATCTCCCCCAACCCCCCTTTTTAAGGGGGGATCAAGGGGGGATCGGGGAGATTATAGAGGGGTTAGTGGGAAAAGGTGTCAATGGGACTATTTATAAATCGAGAGGGGGCAAATAGCCTCCCCCCACTCCCCACCCCCCTTTTTCAGGGAATCCCTCCAGGCTTCGCCACCCCCCCCACCCCCCTTTTTAAGGGGGGATCAAGGGGGGATTAAGGGAGATTGGGGAGGTTGGTGGGGGTCAAGGGTGAGGTCAAAAACGGATGGATTACTGTCAACAAAAGTGAAGGATTTATGTCTAACTTAAACGGATCTAAATCTCAGAATTTAACTCGCGTTTTGGTGGTGATTGTTAATTACTGCACCCCCAGTTTAACGATTAATTGCTTGCGTTCTTTGCAGGGGGAAGTGCAATCTTTTCCGGGTATTCGGGTTGCGGTTGCCGATAACGATTCTGGAGATAATTCCGTTGAACAAATCCAAACGGCGATCGCATCGGAACATTGGGAAGATTGGGCGGATTTAATTCCTTTAGAACGTAACGGTGGCTATGCTTTTGGTAATAATGCGGTCATTCGTCCCGCCTTGCAATGGGAACATCCCCCGGATTATTTTCTGTTGCTAAATCCCGATACTGTCGTTTATCCCGGTGCGATTGAAACCTTGGTTAATTTCATGGAATCTCATCGAGAAGTGGGGTTAGCCGGAAGCGGGATGGTAAATGGCCTGGGGGTTTTCAAACAGAGAAGTTTCCGCTTTCATACCATTCTCAGCGAATTCGATTCGGGTTTGCGGTTGGGGATTGTTTCCAAACTCCTCTCCAACTGGACGATGACCAAGCCCATGCCCGATGAACCCGCACCTGCGGATTGGCTTCCCGGCGCCAGTCTGATGGTTCGTCGTCAGGTGTTTGAGTCTGTGGGATTGCTCGATGAGGGATATTTTCTCTATTATGAGGAAACCGATTTTTGTCTGCAAGCCAAGCGGGGCGGTTGGTCTTGTTGGCGTGTTCCCGAAAGTCGAGTCATGCACATGGCCGGCCAAAGTACGGGGGTAACGACACCCGGTTCTCGCAAACGTTTACCTCAGTATTGGTTTGATTCTCGGCGTCGTTATTTTATTAAAAATCATGGTTGGATGTACGCCGTTGTTGCGGATACGGTTTGGATTTTGGGCTTTGCTTGTTGGCGATTTCGTCGGATTATTCAACAAAAACCCGATCCCGATCCGCCTCATTTTTTGAGCGATTTTATTCGTCACAGCGCTTGGTTTAATTTCCAATAAATACTTCGCGGGTTGCTTTTAATATGTCGAGTTGAGTTAAATAGTTGGTTTTGAGGAAAACACAATGGTTCAAGCAATTCGTCCGTCAAATTTTATCGTAGACAGTCAGGAGTTGAAAAGGGGAATTCAGCAAATCGGATTAATCCTTTCCGATCCGGAACTTGACCAACTTAATCAAGGTCATTCTATCTCTTTAGAAGGTGTGGAGTTGGGGGCGGTTGGTTCGGCTTTTATCCTGGCTTCTGCAATTTTTGCCCGGAATTTTAGCAAGTCTAAACAACCAATTACCTTTCGAGATTTACGGGGAAAATTACCAAACGGTTCGGGTTTTTCTGGGATTCCTATTTATTGTTGGGCTGCGGACGTTAACCTTCAAAAACGCTGTCTTTGTCTCAGTATAAAAGATGGAACTCCGGTTATTCAGATTTCCGCTTGTTTCTCCGGTTATAATTGTCAGTTTTTTTAAGATAGTTTTTTTAAGATCAAAAATCCTGAATTTTAAAAACCCGGTTTCTCAAAGACACCGGGTTTTTTGGGGTCAACAGAAGAAACCGGGTTTGTTTAACTGTTAGGAATTTAACTTTTTACCTAACAATTTGTTGGTTAATTTTGGGTCGGCTCGCCCTTGGGTTTTCTGCATAATTTGACCGACAAAAAAGCCTTGCAGTTTGGTTTTTCCGTTTTTGAACTGTTCAACTTTATCGGGATTGGCAGCCAACACTTCATCAATGATTTTTTCCAACTCTCCCGTGTCGGAAATTTGAACTAAGCCTTTTTTCTCGACTAACTTCTTCGGCGAACCGCCTTTTGATAACAACTCGGGAAGAATATCTTTGGCAATTTTACCGCTAATGGTGCCGGCATCAATTAAACCAATTAATTCGGCTAAAGCTTCCGGTTGGAGGGCGATTTCAGCAATCGTTAGTTTTTCATTTTTCAGATAGGCGGTAATATCTCCCATCACCCAGTTTGCCGCTTGTTTGGTATCGGCACCGGCTTGAACTGCGGTTTCAAAATATTCGGAAACCAGGCGATCGTCAGTTAAAACGCGAGTATCATAAGCGGATAATCCCAACTCGGTTTCATAGCGATGACGTCTTTGGGCGGGAAGTTCGGGAAGTTCCGCTTTCCATTCTTCTAATTGTTCGGGAGAAACTTCAATCGGAGGAAGATCGGGTTCGGGAAAATAACGATAATCGCTCGAACCTTCTTTACTTCGCATACTGATCGTCCGTTGCGATCCTTCTTCCCACAAACGGGTTTCTTGACTGATTTTTTCACCCGCTTCTAGGGCTGCAATTTGACGTTCTATTTCATAATCTATCGCCCGTTGAATGGCACTAAAAGAGTTCATATTTTTGATTTCTACTTTCGTGCCAAATTCTTTTTGTCCGACGGGACGAACGGAAATATTCACATCGCACCGCAGCGAACCTTCTTGCATATTGCCATCGCTGACGCCAAGATAACGCATAATTCGACGCAATTCTTGAGCATATTCGGCGGCTTCTACGCCGGAACGAATATCGGGTTCGGAGACAATTTCAACCAAAGCAATTCCCGCCCGATTATAATCAACCATCGAATGAGTTGAACCGGAAAGGCGATCGCTACTTCCGGCGTGAACCAGTTTTCCGGCGTCTTCTTCCATGTGCAGGCGAGTGATGCCGATTTTTTTGCGGGTGGCGTTTCCGTCTTCATCAACGATCTCAATTTCTAACCAACCGTTTTGAGCAATGGGGAGATCGTATTGAGAAATTTGATAATTTTTAGGCAGATCGGGATAGAAATATTGCTTACGATCGAATTTACTATAGGAGGCAATTTCGCAGTTGAGCGCTAACCCGGCTTTGACCGCGTATTCTAACACTTTTTCGTTAAGAACCGGCAGAACTCCCGGAAGCCCCATACAGATGGGATCGATATTGGTGTTGGGATCGGCACCAAAGGCAGTGGAGGAACTCGAAAAGATTTTGGTTTCTGTACTAAGCTGACAGTGGGTTTCTAGCCCAATAATGACTTCGTACTCGGTTTTTACCCGTGCAGCAGTGGTCATAGATAATGTGCGTTGAGTGACAACTGGATTTATTGTACCGCTTGTGTTGACTGTCGGTGTTGGGGAAAACCGATGTTGAGGTTGAGGGATTCCGCTTGTTAAGATTTTTAAGAGGTTATAACATTTTATGGGATTGGGGTGAACTCTACAAGTTACACTAAAACTAAACAGCACAAATGTGCTGATCTGACGATCAACTCGATTGAAACCCTTGTCAAACTAGAGGAACAAAAAGACTCATGGCTGATATATCTAAAGAAGAAATGCGGGAACGTTTGGGAAATATTGATCAGATTCGTGATATTTTGTTCGGAGGGCAAGCCCGAGAATATAATAATCGCTTTGAACAGTTGGAGTCTAATTTATCTTTAATCCAAAAAAATCTTACCGATCGGATTGAACAAACGCGGATGGCGTTGTTGAGTGAGCTTCAAACCGCTGTTGATTTAGTTGATAAAAAAATTAAAACTTTAACTCTCAGCACTCAGGAAGAAACATCGGATATTCGACATCAACTTGAGGGAACCAATCGCAAATTTTCTCATAGTATTGATGTAATTAGAGAAAATTTAGACAGCCAAACGAAGTTGATGAAAGCGGAAATTGCTCAATCGAGGGAAAAGTCTCACGAGGAAATTCAAACGCTGAGGACTCAAGTTTTTGAGGAGTTAGAACGGCGTTTTGCTCATTTGAGTGAGGGTAAATTGGCTCGGGGTGAGATGGCAGAAATTTTGTTTGAAGTGGGAATGAGATTGAAAAAAACGGAGTTTGTTCCGGTTTTAAAGGGAGCCGCTGAAAAAGAGGTGAATGGCGATTATTTTCTTCCCGAATCCAATCAAAAATAATTAGGTTAAAGCGATGGCAGTCTCAAAAAAAAAATCAAAATCTTCCCCTTTTGATTCGGGTGCATCAAGAATTAATCAATCCCGGGTTTCAGAGGAAAAAGCTTTAGAGCCTTTGTTGGAATTATTGCTTGATTTACAAGGGGTTCAGAGTGAATCTTCTACTTCTAAGCCATCGGATGCTTTATCCCAAAAACCCAGAGGAAAAAAACAGAAGAAAAAGGATTATTCTGAAGATCCTCCAACTTCTTCACCCCAAAATCAATCTGTTGGATTAAAAGGCTTTGAAGTTTTATTTGAGGCTGTTAATTCTTCTCCGTCTCAAGATTCAGAAACCCCCCGAGAACAGTCGGAGATCGATGAAAAATCTGAACCTTTATCTGCGGGGAATAAAGTTGATTTTACAGCGCCGGATTCTCAAAGCTTTACAGAAACTTCTCAGTCTCAATCAAAGTTATCTGAGAAGGAAATTGATTTAATGTCACTGCAAACTTTGTTAGAAGTTCCTTCTGATGCGGTTGATGTGAGTTATTCTGTCGCTCCACTGGAAGAAGAAAAAAATCAGCAGGAAACGACGACAACCGTTGAATCGAATTCTGATGAAGTCTTGGAGGTTTTAGAAGGGTTAAAAGGTTTAAGTGTTGAGTCTGAGGGTTCGGATTCTGATGATTCATTGGAACAACTTCAAGATTTAATTTTTGGCTCGACTCGCTCGGATTTAGAACAGTTAAAGCAGCAGATTTTTGAGTTGGATTTGCCGGAATTTCGTCAGTTACTTGAACAAATTTCTGCTCAGTTAAAGTCTCTAGAAAATCAAATTTATGAACCCGAACAACTGATCCGGTTAATTCTTCCCTGGATTGCCGATATTTTGAGTCAAAAAGTTAATGAATCTAAAGATGATGTGATTCAAGCTTTGAAGCCTATTATTGATGAGATTATTATTGCTAAAGCTCGGGATAATCGAGAACAAATGAGTGCGGCGATCGCGGATTTAATCCCCGAAGCAATTAAACATCAAATTCGCAATTCTCCTCAAGAAATTGCCCAAGCAATTGCTCCAGAAATTGGGGCGGCGATTCGAGAACAAATTCGCATAGATCGAGATGAAATTGTCGATGCTTTGGCTCCCACAATGGGTAAAGCGATTAAAGAACAGGTGACTTTAGAGCGAGATGCGATGGTTGATGCTCTTTATCCGGTGATTGGAAGTACCATTACTCGCTATTTAGCAGAAGCGATTCGAGAGATTAATGATAAAGTTTCTAATGCTTTAAGTGTTGAGGGAATTAACCGGAAAATTCGGGCGAGAGTTCAGGGGGTTTCTGAGGCTGAACTGATTTTACAAGAGGTGATGAAATGTACCGTTCAAGCGGTATTTTTGATTCATAAAACTTCGGGTTTGATTATTTCAGAAGTTCAGCAGTTGGGTGAGGCGAGATTGGAATCGGAAATGTTGGCGGGAATGCTGACAGCGATTCGCAGTTTTGTGAATGATTGTATTGTACAAGGGGATGAAATTAAAGAAATTAATGAGATTGAATATGGCGATTCTCGCATTGTGATTGAAGTGGCGGGATATTGCTATCTGGCTGTGATTGTTCAAGGAGAAATTAAAAAGATATTTCTCGATAAGATTCGTAAAACGCTGATTAAAATTACTCAAAAGTATGGGAAGGAAATCGAGTCTTTTGATGGCGATCCGGAAACGGTTCCTCCTGAAATTTTAGCCGAGTTAGAAAAGCTGATGCAAGTGGGAACAAAGCAACATCAGGATACATCTAAAAACACGTTATTGGTTCTCAGCGGGGTAATTTTGGGTTCGGTTTTGATTCCTTTTGCGATTGTTCAATATCGCAATAGTGTGATTCATCGGGTTGAAACTCAAGTGATTCAAGCGTTGGATTCTGAACCGGAATTAGCGGTTTATCGGTTGGGGGTAGACGCCAAGGGTAATACGGTGACGTTAGATGGAAAGCTACCCAATCAACGCTTACGAGAAAAAGCGGAAAAAGTTGTACAGCCAATTGTACCAAATTGGACGATTGATAACGATATTATCGCGGTTAAAATGCCTCCCGATCCGGTATTAGTTGAGGCTGAAGTTAAACGGTTGACGGAGACGCTTAATCAAATGAATGGAATTTCGATTTCCACTCAGTACGAACCGGATCAAGTCAAAATTCAGGGTAAAGTGCTTCAGGAAAGCGATCTGCAAAAAGTTACTCAAGCGTTTGAAAAGATAGAGGGGGTTAATTCTGTTGTATCCACTGTTCAAGTTGAACCTTTACCGATTGCTACGCGAGTTTATTTTAATCTGAATTCGGCGGAATTGTTGTCGGAGGATATGATTGTTAAAATTTATCCGGTGTCTCAATATTTGAAGCAATATCCGAATTTAAATGTGCGGATTGTTGGCTACAGTCATCCCAAGGAAAAGTTAAAAAGAAATGCTAAATTGGCAGTTTCGCGATCGCAAACTGTACAAACGGCTTTGGAAAGTTATGGGATTGATCGCCGACGGATGACAGCAGTCGGAAAAAATGAACGTCCGCCTGGAGTTGAAGAAAATCAAGCCGAATGGTTGAGTCGAGCGGTGATTTTTGAGATAATATCACCAGAAGAGTTGAGTAAATAGTCATGGCTATAATTTCTAAGAAAATTTGTTTAGTTGGAGACTTTGGTGTAGGAAAAACAAGTTTAATTCGTAGGTTCGTTGACCGTCAGTTTAGCGATCAATATTTGTCAACGGTGGGGGTAAAAATTTCTCGAAAAAAAGTCGATTTAATCCTTCCCGAAACTCAATCTCAGCAGTCAATTCAATTGTTAATTTGGGATTTGGAGGGTCATACAAAGTTTAAAGGAATTACGCCGAGTTATTTACAGGGGGCGAGTGCTGCGGTTGTGGTTGGAGATGTTACCCGCCAAGATACGTTAGATCACATTCGAGAACATATAGATTTGTTTTTATCTATTAATCCCAAAGGATGGGTTGTGATAGCATTGAATAAAATGGATTTGGTTGATTCTGAAAACCTAGACGGATTAGTTCAAAAAATGTCTGATTCTCAAACCAATCAAGTTTTGTCAGTTTATAAAACTTCGGCCAAAACCGGAGCCTATGTTGATGAAATGTTTGAGCTATTATCTCGTCAGTTTATTTCTAAAAGCTGATGGGAACATAATTTTTGATCGAGCCGGATTAAGGTTGAATGAAAATCAGTTTTATATTAATCTTAAAGTTAACAAGATTCTGCTTTGACTAAACGGTATTCAAGCTGTCACAAATTTTTCCTATTTTAAGTGTTTATTGAAACTTAACCCCAATCTCATCACTTAACTTCATTATGAACCAGTTACTCAAAACGTTTTTTGCTCCCCGACAAATTGACCATGAATATATCTCTTTAAATAGTGAAAGTCAAATTGTAGAATTTTCTCTGAATGTTGGACGATTTTCAGACTCCCCTGAAAATGTCAAACATGGAAATGATATTAGCCTGTGTTTCCCTGAATTAGTTGGGCTTGAATCGGTTTACAATCAACTCTTAGAAGAAAATATTCCCCACTTTGAGTTAAAAGGAATTGCGAGAAATTTAGAAGCGAATTCTCCCGTTTATTTTGATGTTTATATCTTTAAAAATCAAGAGTTTACTTATTTGGATGGAGATATTATAATTTTATTTGATGAAAAAACGGACTGGATGATTCGAGAACAAAAATATAGCCAAATTTATAAAGAGTATGAACTCTCGGTTTCCCGACTAGAACAAATTAATAATTATACGAATCAAATTATTCATTCAATGAATGATATGTTATTGATTACCAATCCTTTGGGTATCATTACAAAAATCAATCAAGCCACTCAAAATATACTTGAATATCGAGAAGATGAATTAATTAATCAGTCTATTACCAATTTGTTCTCCGAGCAACACTCCAAACAAACCGTTAATTTGTCAGATTTATTTATAGATGAAAATTATCATAATAGCTTTGAAGTTTATTGTAAAACTAAAACGGGACGGGAGATTATTATCTCTTTTTCCTGTTCTATTTTTAGCCTACAGCCCTTTGAACGTCAAGAATTACTTTGGATTGGTCGAGATATTACCAGACGGAAACAACTTGAACTACAACTGAATCATCAGTTAGAACAAAATCGCGTTTTAAGCGGGATGACTCAACGAATTCGACAGTCGTTAAGTCTGCAAAAAATTCTACAAACAACTGTGGCTGAAGTTCGACAACTCTTAAAGGTTGATAGCGTCTTATTTTATCATATTTACGACCAAAATAAAGGTGATATTGTCGCAAATTCTTTTGATTGTAGTTTGGCAAAATTACAGCAATTGCCGAACAATGTTTTCATTCCCAACTATTTTTTATCTATTCTAGAGCAAGGAATAATCGTTAGTCTTGATGAAAAAAATATTGTAGAACTCGACCCAGATATTTATAATACTTGGGTTAATTTAAAGATAAAATCCGAGCTAATTATTCCAATCATTACTCACAAACAAGCGATAAACTTAGATTCTCAAAAGGAACTTTGGGGAGTATTAATTGCCTATCAAATTAAGGAGAGTCGGGGGTGGGAAAAATGGGAAATTCGCTTACTCGAACAACTGGCAACCCCAATAGCGGTGGCGATACAACAAGCCGAACTTTATGAACAACTGCAAATGGCAAATCAAGAACTCGAAAAAATGGCAATGACCGACGGTTTAACTCGGGTTGCCAACCGCCGATTTTTTGAAGAAATGTTATCTAAAGAATGGAGTAGAGTTCGGCGAGAAAATGCCAGCTTATCCCTGATTCTTTGTGATGTTGATTATTTTAAACGTTATAACGATACTTACGGTCATTTGGCTGGAGATAGTTGCTTAAAACAGGTGGCTCAGGCGTTGCAAGAAGGGGCGAAACGAGCGGGGGATTTAGTCGCTCGTTACGGGGGGGAAGAATTCGCGATTCTTTTACCAAAAACCGATCTCGAAGGCGCGATTTTAGTCGCCGAAACCATTTCCGCTCAAGTGCGATCGCTACAAATTCCCCATGAAAACTCACCGATCAAACCTTATGTCACCGTTAGCGTTGGGGTGGCTTGTATCGTTCCCGAACCCCCTTTAACCCCGGAAACGTTGGTTCTCCGAGCCGATCAAGCCCTCTACCAAGCCAAAACCAATGGACGCGATCGCTGGTTTGCCGCCCCCAATTAGGGTTAATACCCTGCAAACGAGGTTAAACTAGAAGTAAAAGGGTTAATCAGCAGGAGGTTGGACAGAGAGGGACTTGCTCAAAGTCAAGGGTTAATTTACAGATTTATTTCAGTATTGTAAGTTACTAAAAATTTTTGTTAGGCTTGAAAAAAAACGTTTCATCCTTTAGCTAGGCTGAATCTGTAGCCTAATAGAGTCTTTTATTTTCTGATCACATCGGCACTATGAATAAACAGAAATCGTGGGAAACGCAATGCTATCAGATCCAAGAACATGACTATGTACTTGGTAAAATTTCCTGTGCAGTTTATCAGGGAAAAAGTCTGAAAAGCATTCTCGATCAAATTACAACAGACCTGCAAAAAATTCTTCAGGCCGATCGCATTTTAATTTATCACAAACCCGTTGCCAATCTGGATACACTGCTGTCAGAATCGTTATCAAGCCGTGAATTTTTGAGTTTGAAAAACATTTTATATAGTTCCTGGAATTCAGAGGAAATCTTACATCAACTTCAGGAAGGAAAAATTTGTAATCCTTCAGAAATTGATTCATCAATTCAAACTCAACAGCTTCAACTCGGAATTAAATCCGAACTCATTGTACCGATTTTAATCCACAATTATCACTTGGATCAACCCTCAAAAAGCCAACTCTGGGGAATGCTGATTATTCATCAGTGTTTTCACCGAGATTGGGAACCTTTTGAACTCAATTTTCTCAGTCAAATTGCGATTCAAGTCGCCATTGCAATTCAACAAGCGCAATTATATTCTCAATTAAAAGCGATTCGAGAAGAATTTCAACAACAAAAAATTAAAGATGATTTAACTCACATTGCCAATCGTCGCTACTTCGATCAAATCATAGAAGTCGAGTGGAAACGATTAGAAAGGGATTCTTCTGCTCTGTCTTTGATTCTTTGTCAAGTTGATGGTTTTCAACATTATCATCAAATTTATGGAAAATCTGCGGGGGAGACCTGTTTACAATTAGTGGCTGCGGTTCTGTTAGAAACAGCTAAACGACCGGGGGATTTGGTCGCCCGTTATGATCAACAAATCTTTGCGATTCTTTTACCCAATACTCACCTCGAAGGTGTGGTTAAAGTTGCAGAAAATATTCGGACTCGGGTGAAATTATTACAAATTCCTCATCAAGATTCTCTCCAAAGTCCTTATGTGAGTATCAGTTTGGGAGTAACCAGTACAATACCGACTCCAATTGTAGACGTTAAAAGCCTAGTGGAACTCGCCCACAAAGCCCTAAAAGAGGCTCAAAAAGATGGCGATCGCGTTTTAGTTCGAGCAGATTTGTAAATCGATTTGATTCGTCATCTCCACCTACTTAGAAATGGTCTTTCTATCTTCTGTTAGATGGTTTTCCGGTTCGGAAGTTCTCAGTAGATTTTCCTGGTGACGAATGGAAGCGATCGCCACTTCCCAAGTAAAAGTAAAAGAGTGAAAAGACTCTGAGGAGATGCGATCTTTATCTAAATCAACAATCACTTCTTTAAAAATAGTAAACAATTGACGGCGCAGATCTTTTAACTCCTCAATCGTTTGAGCCGAGTTAATTTGGTCGATCAGGCTAATCAGTTCTAAATTATATAAATCCGCTCGATTTTTTTGTCGTCCTTGAAACCAAAGCCTAAATTGCCAAAGACTGGAAATAACCAGCACAGAAGCCGACAGTACAAACCCCATCGGTTCGGCATATTTTTCTAAAAATGTCGGTTCATCTTGGTAATAATAATCTTTCGCTCCGGGATGGAAAGAAAACCCCAAATCTTTCAAAGATTCGGGTTGATGAATCATCGCCGCTTGGGGAGTTTTGGCAATTAATTCGTTGCGGTATTCAAACAAAATTCGGGTCAGTTCATAAATCACTTTGTCGTCAACATTTTTATGAGTAATTAAAACGGCTCTTAACGCAACAACAGGTAAATCCTCTGCGGGAATTGGAATCGAACCATTATAAGTTCCAATGGGAATTGTACTCGCTTCTAGAGCGGGTTGAAACAGTTGTAAAGCGGTCGCTTGTTCGATAGGAATCAAACGACTTTTACCCGATTGCAGTAGTTGATTAATACTGGGATTTCCCAAAGCAATCACCCGAAATAACGCATCAACTTGTCCCTGTTCCAGCAAACGATAAGCTTCTTTTGGCGGTGCCGTGACTACTTTCAAATCATCTGCATTTAAACCATAATGCCGACTCAACACCCAAAATAAATTATAAGAACCGCTTCCTTTTGGCATCAAAGCAATGCGTTTCCCTTTTAAATCGCTAACCTTGTTAATCTTTGAGTCTTCCCGGGCGATTAAATGAAACATTTCCGGGAACAAAAGAGCAACCGCCTTAGTCTGATGGGGAATCGATAGATCGCTTTGAACCAAAGCCAAATCCGCTTTTTTATTTTTCAAAAATTCTAGATTCTGTTGCGAACCTTCCGTTTCAATAACATTAATTTTAAGCCGAGGTAGGTGTCGAGAAACGACTTGAGAAAAAGCTTGAGAAAAAGCATAATATTCGCCATCCTTGGCGGCACTAGCCAGAGTTAAATTATAAACTTGATGGGGCGTTTTCCAAGAGAGAACAGCAAAAATCAGCACCAAAATTATGCTGAGACCAATTAAAGGAAAAGCGATTTTTTTCTGCATAGCACAACAATCCTAACCCCTAAACGAACTCAATAGTTAAAGATAACAGAAAAACCGAACCCAACAGAATTTTAACCCCTCCGCCCCAAACCTTGTTAATTGGCAACCCTTTAAAAACGGACGGGGGAATCTTGAACCCTTTTAATGGTGAATTAAATCTAAACTTTTAATTTTCCGGAGCGGACTAGCAATTTTCATCCTTTAGTGATATCTTAAATTCTGATCTTAAATCAAATCTTGCGTTGATGAGCGAACAGATCCCCAACCTCGTCGTCCTGCACGGCGACCAAACCGGAGAAGAATTGTTAGGCGAAGCCTTGCGCGTCCTCAACCCCTCGGTGATTCGCCAACCTTTAAACTTCCTTGATTTTGATTTAAGCTTAGAAAATCGCCGCTCTACCAACAATCGAGTCGTCCATGAAGCCGCCCAAGCGACTCTCGAAAGCGGACTCGCCCTCAAAGCCGCAACCATCACCCCAGAAATTCCCGGCGATGTGGGGAGTCCCAACGCGATTTTACGGGAGGCATTGGAGGCGAAAGTCATCCTACGCATCGGGCGGCGAATTCCCAGTATTCGCCCCATCGGGGGAGTTTACGCGCCCATTGCGATTGTGCGGATGGCCGTTGATGATGCTTACGGGGCCAAAGAGTGGCGGGAGTTGACAGAAAATGGAGATGAAATCGCTTTTCGCACCTCAAAAGTTTCTCGTCTCACCTGTCGGGCGGTGGCCGAATTTACCTTTCAATACGCCCAACGAACCCGGGCGCGGGTGTTTGGCGGGCCGAAATTTACCGTCAGTCCCGTCTACGAAGGGATGTTTAAAGAAGAATTGGATGCGGCGTCTGAGCGTTACCCCGATGTTGCCTATCAACCGTTGTTGATTGATGCCACCTTTGCCCTACTGTTACAAACCAGTGGCGAAGCGTTGGTGATTCCGGCGTTGAACCGAGATGGAGACTTACTCTCGGATATGGTCCTGCAAATGTACGGCAGTATCGCGGGTTCCGAGAGTTTGGTTTTGGGGTTTGATGAAACGGCGACTCAGGTGAAAACCGTTATGGCCGAAGCCCCGCACGGCACCGCACCGGCGTTACAGGGGAAAAATATTGCCAATCCGATGGCGATGATTTTGGCGGGGGCGGCGTTGTTGGTGTACGTGGGAACCCCCGAGGCCGAACGCGCTTCTCGGGCCATCTATGAAAGCGTGTTTGAAACGCTACAGGAAGGAAAGGCCACCCCGGATTTAGGCGGCCAGATGATGATGAGTGAATTTACGGACGAAGTGATTCGCCGAGTCGAAAACAAGTTGGAGGTTTGGTCAAGTTTAAATCAATAAAATCAATCGATGAAACTGGCTTGTTATCCCCAACGCATCGGTTTAGTTTCTGTAGATTTTTGTTCCGGTTTACTGTTAGAAATTTGTTTCAAAATTTCCAGTTCCCGATTGCATTCTTCTTGTAAAATCTTCAGATAACGTTTTTGTTTTTCCCGAAGTTTGACCGGATCAAGTTGGGAAGATGGAGTCATACTCAACAATTCAACCGCCATTTGTATCGTTGAAAGCGGGGCGCGTAAATCTTCAGAAAGTTGGTTGAGCATTGCTTCTTTGGAATGGCTAATTTCTTCTAAAGCTTGCACTTTTTCGTTGAGTTTCTGTACATTAGCCTGTTCTTGTTGGTATTGATATAAATACTGTTGATGCTTTTTTAGTCGGGTTTTAACCGCTTCCAACAGTTCGGTTGTTGTAAAGGGTTTTGTAATATAATCATCGGCGCCCAATTCCATTCCCATCCGCTGATCCTGACGTTCGGTTTTGGCCGTCAGAAAAATGAAGGGAATATTCGCCGTCCTGCTATCTTGCTGCAATTCATATAAAACAGCATAGCCGTCAATATCCGGCATCATAATATCACAAATGATTAAATCGGGCTGTTCTTGTTTTGCCAGTTGTAAACCCTGATGTCCATCTTCAGCGCCTATCCCTTGAAATTGTTCAATGGTGAGCAGTTCCAGAATACTCATTCTAATCGGTTCATCATCTTCAATCACCAGTATTTTCTTCATCGTCATAACCCCTATGAAATTTTGATGTTGTGTAGCTCAAGCTTTGCTGAACTGGGAAACTCATCCGTAAATTCTCGCAAACTTGATCCGTTGAATCCGATTATAGATTCCGAAAGATCACCTAAATTTTAACTCCTATTTGCCCACCTGTAGCCTAGATTTACAATATTTATCCGAGAAAATACAGAGTCTTGTGAACAACTTAGATCAATCTGGTCACGATTTAAAGACAAAATGTTATTTTTTCTACATCCGGAGTCAACAGATTTTACATTGAAGCAACTGTCAAGCGATCGCACAACAAGCCAATCCAACCATGAATCACCATAACTGCAAAATAAGTGTTTTTGGGGCGTTTTTATCAATTCTCGCCCTTTCCAGTTGCGCCACTGTTCCCCAAAATTTTTCCGATCAAGTCGCGAGTTCCCCTCAGTTAGAAGTCGCTCCCCAAATGGCAAATTCTGCGGCTCCTCCTCCCCCGGCTCCTGACTCTGTTCCCCAAAAACAACCCCAACTGATCAAACGCGCTCAACTTACCCTGGTTGTCCAATCCTTAAATGAAACGTTAGAATCGGTAACGGCTCTAATTCAACGACAACAGGGCGATATCTTACAATTTTCAGAGAGTCAGCCTCAAAGCGGTTTAAGCCGTCATACTGCTAATTTAGAGTTGCGGGTTCCTCAAGACAAACTCGAATCAACTTTGGATACTTTATCTGAACTGGGAACCGTTGAAAATCGAAGCATTACCGCTGAGGATGTTTCCGATCAACTCGTTGATATTCAGGCGCGACTCCGAAATCTGCGAAAATCAGAAGAAATGGTTTTAAAAATTATGGAACGTTCCGGTTCTGTCGGAGAAGTGTTAGAAGTTGCCAACCAACTCAGTAACATTCGAGACTCCATTGAACGACTCGACGCCCAATTCCGCAACCTTCAAAATCAAGTTGCTTATTCGACAATTAGTTTAAATCTAGAAGCCCCTGTTTCTGCTGAAAATCAACCTCAATTTAATTTCGGCTTACAAGTCGGAGAAGCTTGGGGAGAAGCCTCCCACGCTGTTACGACGTTCTCCTTTACTTTATTGAGTTTAGCCCTGTGGTTACTCGCGTTTACTCCCTATTTTCTCTTAGTTGGGGGGGGCAGTTTATGGTTATCAACGTTGGCGAAAAAAACAGTCCTAAACCCTTTCGCGCAGGCTATAGTAATTACAGTAGGGTGGGTGAGAGTAAAAAGTTGGTAATCTCATCAGTTAAGTTATTAGTTTTCACCCACCCTACAACTACAACTCAATAAAAAGTTGGTAATCTCATCAGTTAAGTCATTAGTTGTCACTCACCCTACCCATGATTTTAAATAAAAATATTCGTCATTCTGAGTCAAGCAAAGAATCTCTACACTACCTTCTTTTCACTCAGGATGACGATTGAAAATTGATAACCCTAACAACAGTTCTAAGGCATTTCTTCCCCTAGAAAACCTGCTTTAGTCCAGATATCCCATTAACGCATAAGGATCATCAACTTGGTTGGAGGCGATGGGACGGTTGGCCATCATTGATGTGATTTGTAGATGAGTTGTTGCAACCGGACGGTTGGCCATTGCGCCGACTGCATCTTCAGAATGTACAAAACTAATCCCCGAAGCGCTCTCGGTTTTGAAAATGGGACGGTTCCCCATAATTGTCCCGACGACTTCGAGATGACTTTCCTCAATGGGACGGTTCGGCATAATCATCGCCGACTGATGATGTGCCACCTGAATTTGAGTCGGTGCCGAATTTTCGGATGACTCCGCTTTTGTCGATTTGGTTTCCATTTCTAAATCCTTACTCATATCTTTTTCTTGTTCCTGCTTATTGTCCGGGTTTTCTGATTTTACAGTGTCTTCAGTAGTTTTACTCATACGCTTTCCTGTAGTTCGAGGGGTTCGCGCAGTCCTCCTTTTTTTTGTAGAAGAGCTAACAGCCATGTTTGAATACCTTTTTTTTCTTAAACGGGTTAGCTGGAAACCATCAAATCCTTGATCGTTACGGACTAACCCCGAGATTTCACCTCATTTATCAAACCTCCCCCCTGCCATTTCGGTAGAGGTTGAGCTTCTTATTTTGATGAATACTAAAAAATTATAAAATATTTTGGGATTTAAGTAAATACTAAATTAAGAAAAATAACCAATTACAACGATAAGTTAAGAAAATCAGACCTATAGGGGACGACTAATTTTCAGCGGAAGTGCTACCATCAATTCTGGAACTTCATCCCCCGGAAAAATGGCGCAATTCCATCTACAGTCCCCCTTTCAGCCGATGGGCGATCAACCGCAAGCGATCGCCAAACTGGTCAAGAGCGTTCAAGCCAACCACCAATTTACCACATTGTTGGGTGCGACGGGAACCGGAAAAACCTTTACCATCGCCGCACTCATCGAAAAAATTGGTAGACCCACCCTGGTGCTAGCCCATAATAAAACTCTCGCGGCTCAACTGTGCAATGAGTTACGAGAATTTTTCCCAAACAACGCAGTAGAATATTTTATCAGCTATTACGACTATTATCAACCCGAAGCCTACATTCCCGTTACCGATACCTACATCGAAAAAACCGCTTCGATTAACGACGAAATCGATATGCTGCGCCACTCCGCGACCCGTTCCTTATTTGAACGCCGGGATGTGATTGTTGTCGCCTCCATTAGCTGCATTTACGGGTTAGGAATTCCCGCAGAATATCTCAAAGCCGCCATTCCTTTAAAAGTCGGCGAAGAACTCGATCAGCGTCAACTTTTGCGGGATTTGGCATCGGTTCAATATACTCGCAATGATACAGAATTAACTCGCGGGCGCTTCCGTCTAAAGGGGGATGTTTTAGAAATTGGGCCGGCTTACGAAGATCGGATTATTCGAGTCGAATTTTTTGGGGATGAAGTCGATGCTATTCGTTATATTGATCCGGTAACGGGAGAAGTTTTACAAAGTGTAGAAGCCTTAAACGTTTATCCCGCCCGTCACTTTGTTACCCCAGAAGACCGTTTAGAAATTGCCTGTGAAGACATCGAAAAAGAGTTGGAACAGCAAGTAAAAGCCCTAGAAGATGCCGGAAAACTATTAGAAGCCCAACGCTTAAATCAACGCACCCGTTACGATTTAGAAATGCTGCGAGAAGTCGGATATTGTAACGGCGTAGAAAACTATTCCCGTCATTTAGCCGGACGCCTAGCCGGAGAACCCCCCGAATGTTTAATCGATTATTTTCCCAATGATTGGTTACTCGTCGTTGATGAATCTCACGTTACCATTCCTCAAATTCGGGGAATGTACAACGGCGATCAATCCCGAAAAAGAGTATTAATAGAACATGGCTTTCGGCTTCCCAGTGCGGCCGATAACCGACCCTTAAAAGCCGATGAATTTTGGGAGAAAGTCAACCAATGTATATTTGTTTCAGCCACCCCCGGAGACTGGGAAATCGAACTCTCTCAAGGCGAAGTTATTGAACAAATTATCCGACCGACCGGTGTCGTAGACCCGGAAATTTTTGTGCGTCCAACCGAAGGACAAATTGATGATTTATTCGGAGAAATTCAAGAGCGAATTCAACGGGACGAGCGGGTATTAGTCACCACGTTAACCAAACGGATGGCGGAAGATTTAACCGAATATTTGCAAGATCGGGGAATCAGAGTGAGATATTTACACTCAGAAATTAAGTCAATCGAACGGATTGAAATTATCCGCGACTTGCAACAAGGGGTGTTTGACGTGTTAATTGGGGTGAACCTGTTAAGAGAAGGTTTGGACTTACCGCAAGTGTCGTTAGTTGTGATTTTAGATGCGGATAAAGAAGGGTTTTTACGGGCGACCCGTTCGTTAATTCAAACGATTGGACGGGCGGCGCGAAATATCCGGGGTCAGGCGATTTTATACGCAGATAATCTCACCGATAGCATGATCAAAGCTATAGATGAAACCGAACGACGCCGAAGCATTCAGTTAGAATATAACGAAAAACATGGGATTACACCCAAACCCATTGTTAAAAAGTTCAGCAATGCAATTTTAGACTTTTTAGATGTTTCTCGACGGTTAAACGCCCAACAATTAGAAGAAGCTTACGAAGAAGTTGATGAGTTACCCTTAGAAGATATTCCCGACTTAATTGGTCAGCTTGAAAAACAAATGAAAGAAGCCGCAAAACAATTAGAATTTGAAGAAGCGGCGAAATTACGCGATCGCATTAAAGTATTACGAGATAAGTTAGTCGGACATTAGAAGTGGGGATTAAAAACCCGGTTTCTTTGAGAAACCGGGTTTTTGGAGTGTAGAAGTTTCCCCTCGCCTCACCCCCCACCCCCCTTTTTAAGGGGGGATCAAGGGGGGATTTAAGGGGGGATCAAGGGGGGATTTAAGGGGGGATCAAGGGGGGATAGAGAGGGGGTTAGGGGGAGAGGTCAAACTTTTATTATGAGATTCTGTCACTCAAAAAAGGGACTGTCGTTAACGACAACAAAATTGCTAAATTGAAACTACAGTCAAATGATTTTGTACAAATTCTAGTTATCAATTCTAGCTTACTTTTACCCCTCTATTGAATATTAGCAATAGGAAATCAATCATGGTGACAGACCTCCAAAAAATTGAATCCGTAAACTCCGCAAAAGTCGAGAATTCTCCATCTACAGAACCCTCGAAAGCGACTCAAACCATTATTAATCCCGAACTTCATCAAGACTTACAACAGTTGTACGAAGCCAAAATTTGTTCGGATTTATTTCAATATGATGTTTTATTGCGTCAACTCGCTCAAAAATATAACTTTGAACTCGAAGAATTTCGTCAAATATTTGAAAACTACGCCCAGAAAACATCCCTAGAAACGTCCCAAGGATTTCAAAAACAATCCCTACAAGTTGGATACTTTATCAATCGTTTTTCTTATCATGCGGCGAATTCAAAACTGTTGAGTATTCTCGCGGCTTTATCGGGTGTGGGATTTACTTTGTTTCAGTTTGGAACTCAAATTCACAGTTTTGTCACCGAACTTCAAGAACAAAATACTATCGCCCGTCGCCAAGTAATTTATCAAGCTTGGGATATAATTCGCAAAAATCAAGATCGAGAAATTAGCGATAATGAAAGCTACCGTTCAAATGGCGGTGTTACCCAAGCGTTGCAAGATTTACACAGCTATGAGGTGAATTTATCCGGTTTAGAAATTCAACGCACACAGTTAGTTTATCTGAACTTAGAACAAGCAGATTTGTCTTACAGTAATTTACAAGGTTCCAATCTCAATTACTCCCAATTTAACGGGACTAACTTTAACGAGTCAAAATTAGCAAATACAAAGTTTTTTAGAGCTAAATTAAATCATGTTTTCTTGAGAAATGCTCAACTTAATAACGCCGAACTGACCAGCGCACAACTGAATAATTCTAAGTTAATTAACGCCGAACTCATCGGCGCAGATTTAACCAATGCTCAACTTGAAAATGCCGATTTAACTGGGGCGAATTTAACCAATACTCAACTCAATCGGGTTAACTTTGAGGGTGCAGATTTTAAAGATGTTATCTGGACTAACGCCGAACTTCAAAAAGCCAATTTCACCAACGCTAAAAATCTTAATCCGGTAAAAATTAGAGAGGCGAAAAACTGGATATCAGCGACTTATAATCCCGAATTTGTTCCCGAACTTTGTTGGGTTCATGGCGGAGATTTAACTTCTGTTGACTTCAGTCAATTTAACTGTAAGCAACTCTATTTTAAACAATTAGATTCGGTGAACTTTAGCGGTGCAAATTTGCCCAATGTTAATCTGATTGAAGCCAGTTTAAAACAAGCCAATCTCAGCCAAGCCAACCTACAAAATGCTTTGCTTCATCGGGTTAAATTTCAAGGTGCAAATTTCCAAAATACCAACCTAGAAAAAGCAAATTTATTGTGTGCAAACTTAACCGATGCAACGAATTTAGAACCGCAACAAGTTAAAAAAGCCGCAAATTGGCGCTCTGCAATCTACAGTAAAGAATTTAATCGAGAACTTGGATTAAACACCAAACCCAGTTTTAGAGTTTGTCTGAAGTAACGAATAATTTTAACCGGATTCCCCAACTTATGCAGATGTTTCTAAAACTTCTTTAATCTGGGGAATCTTTGCTTTTGCAGCATCATAGCCTTTTTGCATAATCGGTTTGGCTTGATGAAAATCAAAAATCCCAAAATCCATTAAATTGGGTTCAATTAATAAATCAGGTTGGTTGATTTGGAGTTGAATCTGGGTGACTTGTTGTTCCATAACATTAATTGAATTTCCAATCACATCAAATATATTTAAACCCGTTTTAGCATCGGGTATCCAGTCGTCAATCTGATTGGGTAAAATCCGTTTTAGGGTATCATATCGACCCGTGAGATTTTGAACAATTCCGCTTTCTTGCTGTTCTTTTTCTTGACGTTCCTGTGATTCTTCGTCTATTTTTTCGCTGCTGATATCACTTTGGGAGATATAGGGATAACCATCAGAATCAGCTTCTTCGGCTTCAGAATCACTATTGAGATTAACCGCAATAATCACCTCAGCACCCATATCTTTAACCACACTAACGGGAACGGGGTTAACAATTCCACCATCGACTAAATACACTTCTTCCCGTTTAAAAGGTCTAAAAATTCCCGGTATCGAAATACTCGCCCTCACCGCATCAATTAAAGAACCCGAGTCAAAAACAATCTCTTTTTTTAACAAAAAGTTCGTCGCCACGCAGCGAAAAGGAATTGTTGTTTCTTCAAACTTCTTATCTGAGATAAATTTCCGAATAAAATTAACAACTCGTTCGCCATCAATTAAACCCATATTGGGAAACGAGATATCCAACAAAGACAAAAGATAATTCACATCAATTTCATTCGCAAAATCTTCTAATTTACCCAAGCTTTCTACACCATAAATCGCCCCCACAAAAGCACCAATACTCGCCCCCGACAAATAATCAACTTTAATCTCCGCTTCTTCTAAAGCACGAATTACGCCAATATGCGCCCAACCTCGCGCCCCACCACTTCCCAACACTAATCCAACTTGTACCAATGGAAATTACCTCCTATTTATTTCAAGTTATTTGATAATAGATTAATTTTATTTTTAACCCGATATAGCCTTTCTCCTGCAACCATAGAGGCGCAAGATTGCGCCCTCATTCTTGTTTGTTTTATGGAATTTTAAACCGTAGGGGCGCATGGCAATGCGCCCTCATTCTTGCGCCCTCATTCTTGCGCCCTAAGCGGAGATTCCTCATAACGGTCGAGTAAATCAGCCGGATCTTTATAAATAGCAATACAACCCGCTTCTTTTAAAACATCTTCAGAAAATCCCCCAGATAAAACCCCCACAGTTGATAAGGATATTTTCTCAGCAGCTTGCGCGTCGTAAGGACTATCACCCACAACAATAACTGATTCTTTACTAACGTTTTCAAGATGGTTAAGTGCGGCGATAAAAATATCAGGATTGGGTTTAGCCTGTTCAACGTCTCCTCTTGAAGTTACCCCATTGATTAAATCTTTAATCCCGAGAAGTTCTTCATAATGTTCAACCGTTTTTGGACGGGCGGAAGAAGCTAAAACAATCTGAGTACCATCCGCTTTAACCCGCTCAAAAAGTTCCCGAACTTTAGGAAAGGGCTTAATTTGATCGAGGAAATTTTTCTGATAGTATTCTTTGCGATAATCGCTAATTTTCTCGCCGTCTTTCTCGATTTCTTCTTGAGAGATAAACTCGGGGAGAATATATTCTCCTCCTTTTCCAATTTGTTGCCTAACCTTATCAAAATCAGCATCATAACCATACTGTTTAAATGCTTTTACCCAAGCTTCAGCATGAAAGTGAACTGAATCAACTAGGGTTCCGTCTATATCAAATATAATAGCTTTAGGCATGAATATTTTTGGCTCTATACTTTTCAGTGCGATCGCTACTCAATCACTTCTTTAGTAAACCCCATCGGGTACGCTGTTGTCCTGTATCTAGAGGTAGAAACTTTTTCGGGTGCATCAGATAGAGGAGTTCATTCTATGATTTCTCTGATTTTTAGTAGGGTGCATCAGATAGACAAGTTAATGCTGTGATTTCTCCTTCTTTTGTCTAATGCACCCTACACCATTTCCTGATAGATCAGATAGAGAAGTTGATGCTATGATTTTTTATTTTCTTGTTTGATGCACCCGAAAAAATTGACCGATACATCAGATAGAGAAGTTAATGCTATAATTTACGATCCTTTTGTCTGATGTACCCGAAAGAATTTTGATTGGTATTTGGTTGCATTGGATACAAGAGTTAATCCGATGCACCCGAAAGTCCGATCAACTGCTTGAGTATAAACCCCTATGATTGCGAGAATTTGTCAGTTATTTATAAAGAACTTTGAAAAGATCTAAAAAAATGTATCAATTTATGTAGACTAACCAGCCCCGGAGAGGTTAAACAATAGTTATGAGTTGTTCAGAGTTAGGATGAAGTAGAAGGGAACAGGTTTGCAAGCCGACCCGAAGTTTAATCTTAAAAAAAACTAAAAGTTACTATGGGGATTGCTACAATAAATCCGGCGACTGGGGAGTTGCTCAAAGCATTTGAACCGTTAACGGATGCTCAAATAGAAGACTGTCTCAGCCGCGCTCAACAGGCCTTTGAGCAATATCGCCGGCTGCCAATGGAACAAAAGGCAGGGTGGATGCAGAATGCGGCCAACATTCTCGAAACCGACGCCGAGAAATTCGCTAAACTGATGACCCTGGAAATGGGGAAACCCATCAAATCGGCGATCGCCGAAGCGAAAAAATGTGCTGTGGTTTGTCGCTATTACGCGGAAAACGCCGCTCAATTTTTGGCCAATGTTTCCGCCGAAAGCGATGCCAGTCACAGCTACGTCCGTTACGAACCGTTGGGGGTAATTTTAGCCGTTATGCCCTGGAATTTCCCCTTTTGGCAAGTTTTTCGGTTTGCGGCGCCGGCACTGATGGCGGGTAACGTCGGCCTGCTGAAACACGCTTCCAATGTCCCCCAATGCGCCCTGGCGATCGCAGAAATTTTCACCCAAGCGGGTTTTCCCGAAGACGTCTTTCAAACCCTGCTGATCGGATCGGATAAAGTCGCCCAAGTAATCTCCGATGATCGCGTGAAAGCGGGAACTCTCACCGGAAGCGAACCGGCGGGAATGAGTTTCGCCTCTCTTGCCGGGAAACATATCAAAAAAACGGTATTAGAATTAGGAGGTAGCGATCCGTTTATCGTCCTCGAAAGTGCAGACTTAGAAGCGGCAGTGCAAACGGCCGTCACCGCTAGAATGTTAAATAACGGTCAGTCCTGCATAGCGGCGAAACGGTTTATCCTCGCCTCCGCGATCGCCGATGAATTTGAACGGCGCTTGGCCGAAAAATTCCAAGCCTTAAAAATTGGCGATCCGATGGCAGAGGATACGGATGTCGGGCCGTTAGCAACCCCCGAGATTTTACAAGACATCGACAAACAAGTCAAAACTTCTGTCGAAAAAGGTGCTAAAGTGCTGATAGGCGGTCAACCCCTGGACCAACCGGGAAACTTTTATCCGCCCACAATCTTGAGCGATATCCCGCCCGGAACCCCCCCCTACGAGGAAGAATTTTTCGGCCCTGTAGCGTTAATGTTCCGTGTATCAAACCTTGATGATGCGATAAAATTAGCCAATAGCACAGTCTTTGGCTTGGGTGCAAGTGCATGGACGACAGATGAAGCGGAGCGCGATCGCTTAATCTCAGAGTTGGATGCGGGTGCTGTCTTTATCAACGGTTTAGTCAAGTCCGACCCGCGTTTACCCTTTGGTGGAATTAAACGCTCAGGCTATGGACGAGAATTAAGTATTCAGGGCATTCACGAATTTGTCAACATTAAAACCGTTTGGATTAAGTAAGCGAAATTCAGAATTGGGAATTCAAAGTTAAAATAATTCAGACAAAACTGAGCAATTCACTCAAGGTTGACCCTCATTTCAGCAATGAAGTCAACCCCTACATTCTCAGCTTTGAATCCCTCTGAAATTCCGCTCGGCAATCAATTTCATTTCATCTCAAAATATCCCAAATAGACCTGACATGAACACAGCAGAACTTCTGGTCAAATGCCTCGAAAATGAAGGAGTACAGTACGTCTTCGGACTACCCGGAGAAGAGAACATGGATGTTCTCGAATCCCTGAAAACCTCCCCGATTCAGTTTATTACCACCCGTCACGAACAAGGCGCCGCTTTTATGGCCGATGTCTACGGACGCCTGACGGGAAAAGCCGGAGTTTGTTTATCCACCTTGGGGCCAGGAGCAACTAACCTGATGACGGGTGTGGCCGATGCCAACCTCGATGGCGCGCCTTTAGTTGCCATCACCGGACAAGTGGGAACCGACCGAATGCACATTGAATCCCATCAATACTTAGATTTGGTGGCAATGTTTGCTCCGGTTACGAAGTGGAATTCCCAAATTGTTCGACCCAGTAACACCCCCGAAATTGTTCGCAAAGCCTTTAAACTCGCCCAAGCGGAAAAACCCGGTGCCGTTCATATCGATCTGCCCGAAAATATTGCGGAAATGGAAGCAGTCGGAAAACCTCTTGAACGAGATAAGCGGGAAAAAGTCTATTCGGCTTATCACAGTATGAATGAGGCGGCCGTGGCGATTTCTAAGGCAAAAAATCCGATTATTTTAGTCGGAAATGGGGCATTGCGAGCCAATGCAAGCGATGCTGTTACCGAGTTTGCGACCCAACTCAATATTCCGGTTGTGAATACTTTTATGGGGAAAGGTGCGATTCCCTACACTCATCCCCTCTCCTTGTGGACAACCGGATTACAAAAGCGGGATTATATTAGTTGTGCTTTTGAGAAGTCTGATTTGGTGATTGCTATCGGTTACGATTTGATTGAATATTCTCCCAAAAAGTGGAACCCCGAAAGCACAATTCCGATTATTCACATTAGCGCTACTCCCTCTGAAGTCGATAGTAGTTATATCCCCATTGCCGAAATTGTTGGGGATATTTCCGACTCGCTCAATGAGATTCTTCGCCGTTCAGATCGCACCGGAAAACCCGAACCTTATGGGCTAAAATTGCGCTCATCTATTCGTAAAGATTACGAACAATATGCTGATGATGATGGCTACCCCATTAAACCCCAAAAATTGATTTATGATTTGCGTCAGGTGTTGGGACCCGAAGATATTGTGATCTCCGATGTTGGCGCTCATAAAATGTGGATCGCCCGTCATTTTCACTGCGATCGCCCCAATACTTGTATTATTTCTAATGGGTTTGCTGCGATGGGAATTGCTATTCCCGGCGCCATTGCCGCCAAATTAGTGAATCCTCATTTAAAGGTTGTTGCGGCGACCGGCGACGGTGGGTTTATGATGAACTGCCAAGAGTTAGAAACGGCTTTGCGGGTCGGTACTCCTTTTGTGACGATTGTTTTTAATGATGGCGGTTATGGGTTAATTGAATGGAAGCAAGAAGACCATTACGGCGATTCTTCTTTTATTAAATTTGGCAATCCTGATTTTGTCAAATTTGCCGAAAGTATGGGGTTAAAAGGCTATCGGGTTGAGTCCGCAACGGACTTAGTTCCGATTTTAAAAGAAGCGCTCGCTCAAGATGTTCCGGCTGTAATTGACTGTCCGGTTGACTATCGAGAAAATGCTCGTTTTAGCCAACGTTCAGAAGGGTTATCCTGTCCCATTTAAGCCTCTCTCTCCTTAAAAAACCCGGTTTATTGTAGGGTGGGTGACAACCCATTATTCAACCGCTGAAATTATCAACTTTTTGCGGTCACCCACCCTACTAATCTCAGAGAAACCGGGTTTTGACAAGAACTAACAAATTCTATGAATTTATAATGAAAATCGCGACTTGGAATGTCAACTCAATACGGACCCGCCAAGAACAGGTTTTAGCTTGGTTACAAACCAACCCGGTTGATGTTTTGTGTTTGCAAGAAACCAAAGTAAACGACCCCCAATTTCCCCGACTCCCGTTTGAAAATTTAGGCTATCATCTTTATATCTGCGGACAAAAAGCCTATAACGGAGTCGCTATTTTTAGCCGTCAACCTTTAGAAGATATTACCGTTGGTTTTGCGGCTATTTTAGATGAAAATACCGTTCAAAGCTTCGACGAACAAAAGCGAGTCATCGCCGGAACAATAGACGGAGTTAGAATTATAAATTTATACGTTCCCAACGGTGCCAGCGTCGGAAGCGAGAAATATCTCTACAAACTCGGTTGGTTAAAACTGTTAAAAGAATATCTACAAAAAACCCTAGAAAAAACCCCAAATCTCTGCGTTTGTGGAGACTTTAACATCGCCTTAGAAGATCGGGATATTCACGACCCCAAAGGTCGAGAAAATCATATCATGGCATCCGACGCCGAACGTCAAGCCTTAAAAGACATTCTAGAATTGGGGTTAGCCGACGCCTTCCGCAAATTTAACACCGAAAGCGGACAATTTAGTTGGTGGGACTATCGCGCCGCCTCTTTTCCCCGCAACAAAGGATGGCGCATCGATCATCATTATTTGAGTTCATCTCTCTACGATCAAGCCAAAAGTTGTACCATTGATAAAACCCCCAGAAAATTAGAAAAACCTAGCGATCATACCCCCGTTATTGTTGAATTATAAAACTTTAAAATCGGGAAAATTTCAAGCTCTCTTATTCTTGCCTGCCACTTTCACCAAAGTACACCCCAACCCTCTGTTAGAATCCTGTCGCCGCTCAATCTATGTTATAATTCAAACAAATCTGGAGATGTAAAATGGCTAATTCAGTTGAATTTAAAGCAAAAATCAAACAAGGTATCATCGAAATACCAGAAGAATATAAACAACAGTTAAGAGAAGAAAGTGAGGTAACAGTAATTGTCCTCAAGCAGCCCAAAATAATTTCTCAAACCGGAATTCTGGCTGAGTTAACTCAAAATCCGATTTCAGTTCCTGGTGTCCGAAAATTAACACGGGATGAAATATACAAACTATAGCAATGCCAAATTCTCTTTATTTTTGTGATTCTAATATATGGTTATATCGATTTTTGAGCGATCCAGATAGCGATCGCGCTGAAGAAATCCAAAAGCATGACATCGCCACAAATCTCACCAGTGCTGAAAACATTCTGGTTAGTAACCAAGTCATTAATGAAGTCTGTGCTGTTTTACTGAGAAAAGCTAAGGTTAGTGAAATTCAAATTAGACAAATTATCCAAGAATTTTATCAGGGTTGTATTGTCATTGAGATTGATTACAATATTATCGTTACCGCTTCTGATTTACGCATGAACTATAACCTTTCATTTTGGGATAGTGTAATTGTTGCTAGTGCCTTATCTGGTGGTGCAAATACTCTGTATTCTGAAGATATGCAAGATGGTTTAATCATTTTTCAGCAACTCACTATTATTAATCCATTTAAAGCCGAGAAACTGGATTAATAGTCAACTTCACCTTCAAAACTCTACTAATATCTATCTTCATTACAAATTAACAGATCGCTTCCCACTCCGACTCAAGCTTGACCAAAAGTTAACTTTTTCTAATCAATACCTGTAAATAGTTTTGAAAAATAAAAGTTTTGGGGTAAAATCGGATTTTTAATTGAGAAAATTTCTTAAATAGTTGACGAATTTATAGGGGTTCTGGTACACTAGAAAAAACACCACCCAAGGGGTTACTCTGTCTAAATGTAAAAATACAGCCTAAAACCCTGATTATTTCGTTAAATATCAGCATATTCTGACTAAAATACTTAAACAGCGACGCACCAATTTTCAGCGACTCAGCAAAACCCCAAAATCAGCATCTTGACAAAATCGAGAGTTTGTGGATACCCAAGTCAACAGGTTTGAGAACAAGAATAAAATTTGAGGAGTCAGAAATTAATCTCGAAGTCTCCCTCAGACTCACCTCTAACTTCTCAGCATTAAAATTCAAATGAATCTCAGCTAATTCTAGAAGTTCATTTCAGCAGCTTGAACCTTTTTAACTGAGATCTATCTTCATTACCCTTACAAATTAACTGATCGCTTCCCACTCCGACTCAAGCCCGACACAAAGTTAAGTTTTTCTAATCGATAACTGTAAATCGTTTGGAAAAATAAAAGTTTAGGGGAAAAATCGGATTTTTAATTGAGAAAATTTCTTAAATTATTGACGAATTTATAGGGGTTCTGGTACACTAGAAAAAACACCACCCAAGGGGTTACTCTGTCTGAACGTAAAAATAGAGCCTACAACCCTGATTCTCTCGTTAAATCTCAGCATATCCTGACTAAAATACTTAAACAGCGACGCACCAATTTTCAGCGACTCAGCAAAACCCCAAAATCAGCATCTTGACAAAATCGAGAGTTTGTGGATACCCAAGTCAACAGGTTTGAGAACAAGAATAAAATTTGAGGAGTCAGAAGTTAACCTTGAAGTCTCCTCCACGACTAACCCCCAACTCCTCAGCGTAAAGATTCAAATGAATCTCAGCTAATTCTAGAAGTTCATTTCAGCAGCTTGAACCTTTTCAACCTGTTTCTTCTTAAGAACCAGCATCACTTGAGTCAACATCACCAAAGCAAAGAAAGCCAACAACCACTTAATCCGGGTAGCACTTTGCAAGACAATTTCAGTATCGGCTTGACCAAAACCACCCACGTTCGGATCTTGGTTCAAGGGCTGACCTGCGGTGATATCTTGACCTTCAGAAACAATCAGTTCGGGGCCTGGAGGAACGGTATCAACCACCGTTTTACCGTCGGGCGTTTCAATACTAATTTGATAGCCGACGCCCTCTTCAGAGGTAATTTGAGCAATGGTACCGGCAGCAGACGCTTTGTAAACCGCGTTATTGCTTTGGTTTCCGGCCGGATAAACCTGACCGCGACCCCGGTTTCCACCGACATGAACGGCAAATTTACCGTAAGTTACAGAAGAATCCGTTCTCGGATCGGGAGATAAAATCGGGAAGACCAGTTCTTGGTACTGTTCGCCCGGTAACGGCCCAACCAACAGGATATTATCTTGATCTTCGCTATAAGGTTGGAAGTACAGATCGCCAACTTCTTCCTTTAATTCTTCGGGAATACGTTCCGGGGGAGCAATTCTAAAGCCTTCGGGAAGCATCAAAACAGCGCCAACGTTCAAACCGCCTTTGCTACCATCCCCTAAAACTTGCTGTACGCCGGTGTCATAGGGAACTTTCACAACCGCTTTAAATACGGTATCCGGTAGAACGGACTGGGGAACTTCAACTTCCGTCGGTTTGGCGCCGAGGTGACAGTTGGCACAAACAATTCGTCCGGTCGGTTCGCGGGGAGTTTCCGGAGCCGTTTGCTGCGCCCAAAAAGGATAGGCAGCAGCCGCTTGAGGAAGGGCAATATCGCTGGTGAAGAAGAAAGTTACCGTTGCGATCGCAATCAGCATCATCTTCCAAGTTGCCCGAATGCTACGATGGAGCATTGCAGTTTGGTCGGATTTTGACATTAGTAATGTTCTTACTCGCTCAAAGTCAAAGGATTTTTTCTTGAGAGCGGGAATTTTATCGTTAAATCTTCCCAATCTCAAATTTTATCTATAGCAGCGGATCTGGGAACACCGGAACAGTAGAACCAACAGTTCACCGTACCCGCCCCAATCACCTTTTGATTTGCTATCAGTTTATTAAGACCACCAGGGATTTTCGCCCGTGCGGAAATCGGTTTCTGTCCAGGGGGTAAAGGTCACTTTGTCGTTTTCGACAGTGGCATGAGCCAACGCCAAAGACAGAGGGGCAGGCCCACGAACGACTTTACCTTGGGCATTATACTGTGAACCGTGACAAGGACAGATGAATTTTTCTTCGCTACCGTTCCAGGGGACAACACAACCCAAGTGGGTACAAACGGCGTTAATGCCGTAGTCGGCTAAGGTGCCGTCGTTTTCTACCACCAAGTAGGTCGGATCGCCTTTTAACCCTTGGGCTAACGTGCGATCGCCGGGATTGTGCTTGGCTAAAAATTCACTGGCGAGAATATCACTTCCAACCGCATCTTTAGCGATGACACCGCCACCGGCACCGCCGCTTGAGGCGGGAATAAAATATTTAACGAAAGGGTAAAGCGCACCCAGAGCTACGCCTGTGGCTGACCCAAACGTTAACAGGTTCATAAATTGGCGACGCCCCATATTCGGAGCTTCCGGCGTTTCAGAAATTTGAGTCATAATTGACTAGTTGATTCTGTCTTACTTATGTTGGTTTTCGAGAGCTTTGGAGCTAACAAACAAAAAATGTATTGCAGATTAGCTTGAATTATTGCACCAAGTCTGCTACAGGTTAAAACCAAACAGAGTGATTCTGTTTACGGCTTTTCCCATCATTAGAGTATTATTACATTTTTTTAACTTGGTCTTTTATTATTACAAAATGTAAACATGAGGGGTTGATTCAGGAGCGAGCCATGACCGGGAAAGAACTACATCAGCTACTGTTGGACAAGTGGGGCGTCTCCTATGATGTCCAGTTGCGGCGCATCCGAGGCAAGGTGTTCTTGCAGATCATGTGGAAATATCTCGAACAGATGTCTTTTCCCTTGAGTGAGGCGGACTACATCGCCCACTTGAACGCGATCGCCCAATATCTTAACGGATGGGGGACTGTGGAGTTGGTTAGGGACTACATTGAGAATACCCGAGAAAAACCCCGTCTCGGTAAAGCTGTTAGTATTCCTTTAGACTTGGGAGAACGAGCTTCCGAGTGGATCTTATAACACTCATTCGGGAGGGAACAGGTTACAGGAGGCACTGGGTCAGAGAACATGGATAATTCATAACTAAACTAAGAATTCTAAGTCCAAAATTCATCTAAGTTGATTTCTGCCATCTCTTGCTGCACCTCCTGAAAATAACTACTCTCAGTGAGGGTTGCCACTTCTTGTTGTCGTTTTTTGTGATCGATTTCAATTTTTAATTCTTCTAATTGTCGTCTGAGTTCATCTTCTTGGCGTTTGCGTTCGGTAATATCTTTGACAATGCCTTCATAATAAAGAACTTTACCCCGACTATTTTTCACGACACGGGCATTAATTTCTGTCCAAATAATGCTACCATCTTTACAATAACAACGGTACTCGAAACCCTTAACGGTATCCTGTTTTTGTAACAACTCTCTAAATTTTGTGCGCTGTTGGGGATTAACATAAAGTTGTTCGCCAATATTGGTAATGCTATTCATCATCTCTGTCGGAGAATCATAACCATAAATTCTAGCCAGTGCCGGGTTAACACTAATATATCGGCCTTGAGGACTCGATTGAAAAATCCCTTCCAGCGCATTTTCAAAGATACTGCGATAATTTTCTTCCGCAATTCGCAATTCTTCGTTTTTTCGTTCTAGAGTTTTAAAAGAGCTTTTCAGTTGTTTAGCCATCGTATTAAAAGAGTTTCCCAACATCAAAATTTCAGTAATAAAACAGGGTTCAACCTCTTGATTAAGCTGACCTTGGGCGAGTTGATCGGAAGCCTGAGAGACACGCTGTAGCGGTTGAGTCATCCATTTTCCCGTGAGAATAGCCATCACAATCGCTAACAGCAATGCCATAATACAGAGCAAAATTGTGTTGCGGGTATTGGTATTAATTTTCTCCATAAAATCGGCTTCGGGAACCACAACCACAATCAACCAATCCAGCCCAAAACCATCTTGAAAGGGCAAAATTTCTAAAAACTTTTGTTTGTTATTAATTTTAAATCTCAGTTGTTTAGCTTGGTTAATTTGGTCAAACCCCTTAAAACTTTCGACTAAGTATTTTGCAGTTTCTCGCACTAATTGATCTTGACTATCAACCGCTTGTAATCGTTGGGCGGTTTCACCCTGACCGCTCATTAAGGATTCGTCGGTTGAATTTGAGATTAAATATCCCTGACGGTCAACAACAAAAGCTTGTCCGGTTTTACCAATTTTTAGACGCTGTAAGAAATTTCTAAATTCTTCGGGTAAAACAACATCGGTTGCACAAACTCCAATTAAATTATTCCCCAATTGATCGTAAACTGGAACGCTGGCGGTAATATTGGGTAATTTTGTTGTAAAGGCAATATAAATATCCGTCCAAGTGTATTCCTGAGCCAAGTTAGCAGCACTATACCAGGGACGTTGGCGAGAGTCATAGGGTTTGTCGGCTTGACTCAAAAGAAAGGTGCGTTGACCTCGGACATCTAAGCGATAATATTGACGAATAAAGTTGGTAGAGCGATTGCTGTATGTTAGTTGCAAAGAACCATCTTCCGGTGATCGCAAAACTCCGAAAAATTCTCCATTTTGGGCGCTGCCACAGTATACCAGAGCAACCGTTGGAGCAATTCTCATCTGTTGATAGAGTAAGCTTTCACCGAAGCTGGCATTTTCGACATCCAAGATTCCCTGCTTAAAGGCGCTGGCATTGAGGCGGTTGATTTCGTGAGGGGTTTCAAAGTATCCCCTCAATTCTTTTTCAATGCGGGCTGTAATTTCAGAGCGAAGTTGTGTTGCCAATTCATTAACCGCTTTCTGCCCATTGCGAAAGGACAGATAACCCACCAAACCCACCGCTCCCCCGATCTGTAGCACAAACATCAAGATCAACACCACTCTCAAGGGCAGATGGAAGGATAGAAGGGCTTTCAGCAGAGGTGATAATGACCCAAAAAGTTTCCTTTTCACCAGCTTTCGATCTCACTGCCATCAATCCAAGCGGCTAAATCGCGCTCGGGTTTAGCCACATTAAACAAGTGTAAGCCAAAATCCCGTGAAAGATCTTCACAGACTTTAATTCCCCGCCAACTATTGCCTTTAGCATCTAACAGGGGTGAAAACGTACCAACACCCAGTTTTCCGGGTGCAACAGCGGTAATACCGCCCCCAACGCCGCTTTTAGCCGGGATGCCAATCCGATACAGCCATTCGCCCGATCCATCATACATCCCACAGGTAAGCATCACGCTAATCACATCTTGCACGTAGCGTTCATCAAGCGCTCGTTCTTGGGTAACGGGGTTGACTCCGCCATTGGCTAAGGTGGCTGACATCATCGCCAAGTCACGGGCGTTCACCATAATCGAACATTGTTGAAAATAGATATCTAAGGTATCCTCAATCTTGTCGCCGACCATGCCAAAATTGAGCATCAGATAGGACATTGCCCGATTGCGGTTGCCTGTTGATTTTTCAGAGAGGAACACCGGAACATTAATTTCATGATCTCGCCCGGTATAACGCTTAAACATCTCTAGCAGTCGTTTCAGGCGTTCGGTGCTATTGTTTCCTTTGATCAAATCGGTTGTGGCAATCGCTCCGGCATTCACCATTGGATTATAAGGGCGGTTGGTGACTTCATCCAAGACAATCGAGTTAAACGCTTCTCCAGTGGGTTCAACCCCAACTTTGCTGTTAACGTATTCCCGCCCATGATCTTCGAGGGCCAAACCAAACACAAAGGCTTTGGAGATCGACTGAATGGTAAATAATTGGTCGCATTCCCCGACTTCAAACATCTGTCCGTCGGTGGTGACAACGCAAATCCCAAACCATTCCGGTTTGGCGAGGGTTAATTCTGGGATATAATCGGCGATCGCCCCATCGTTGAATGATTTATACTTCTCATAGAGATCGTTCAAATAGTTCCGAAAGGGAGAAGTCATCGCACTAATTGAACTGGCGAGGGACTGCATATCTCCAAGATTTGACATCTTAACTTAGGCCTCCTGAATCTGCTGCGCGACTTTCTGGAACTCCTGACTAACGGGGTGTTCTGGATATTTCACACAAAATACCCCTTCGCTGGCAAGCTGCACTAAATCTTCCGATAGGGGAAATACTCCGGCTACGTTTTCGTTATAAGTTTCTTCGACTTTTTGTTTGAGCGCTTCTCGATTCAGGGTGCTGTAAACTTTATTGATCACCAATAGCATTTTGCGGACTTTCAGTTGTCGTGCCACATCCATTGTCACTGCTGTTCCCTGATAATCTTGTTTGTCCGGGCGTAAAATCAAGATCAACACGTGGGAAATAGCAATCGATAAAAAGGTTTCTTTTGAGAGTCCGGGATGGGTATCAATAAATAAATAATCCAACTGAAGTTCTTTGACGAGACGACGAAATCCGTCATTCATCAGCTTGACATCGTAACCATTTTTTAAAATACGGGCAATATCATCGGCTTTAAAACTAGAAGGAACGAGATACAGTTTCCCGTTACTCTCGACTCCCACATTAGCGCTCACATCATAGGCTGTTTCTTCAATGGGAGTATCACCCCAAAGATAATTATTCAGGGTTTTATCGGTGGGTTCGAGTTCCAGACTAAATAGGTTATGAATACCCGGAGAAGGTAAATCGGTATCTACGACCCCAACCCGATATCCTTGGAGTGCAACCGTTGTTGCTAAGTTTGCAGTAAAGTTTGATTTACCTGTACCGCCTCGATAGGAGTGGATGGAAACAACTTTTGGCATATCTGAGCAAATAAAGGTTGATTGAATTCATGCCTACGGTTTAACGGAAATCCTACCAGAGATAAAATCTCGGCTTGAGGAAACTTCCAAATTCCTTAAGACTTTATAATTTTTACTCCAGAGTATCACAGTATCTCTATTTGTCTAGACTAAAATTTTTTGTGGGTAAGCTGCCTATCCGGTCTTCGGGGATTACGCTTCATTTAGGGACTTTTGGCCATCATCTCCGAAGCGGCACTTCTGCGATCGCCAACTGCAAATGAAAAGCGACTTGGGTCAGCAGAACCCACCCCAATTTTAGGAACTTGCCCTCATTTCTCAAGATGAATTTAGAAAATCCTCAGCCCCGGAGGAACCTCTCGATCCGGTTGAACCAAAGCCACTTTTCCTTCATCCATAACCACTCCTAAAACTAATACTTCCGAGATAAAATTAGCCACTTGTTTGGGCGGAAAATTAGTAACGGCGAGAATTTGTTGATTGATTAAATCTTGGGGTTGATAAAGCTTTGTTAATCCTGCACTCGACTTTTTAACGCCCAATTCGCCAAAATCAATCCAGAGTTTATAAGCGGGTTTTCTGGCCTCAAGAAAGACTTCAGCTTTGATAATTTTTCCAACCCTAATTTCTAACTTCAAAAAGTCTTCGTATGTTGCCTCATTCATAAAACAATTCCCCAACGATCGCCCGATAATCTAATTTATATAAAATACTTCAATTGTTGTCAAAGATAATCGATGGGAAATTGTGAAGTACCCAACTCAGAAGACACTGTAGGGGCGGGTTCTGCAAGAATTTATACTTCCCAGCAAGAACTTACATAAACCCGCCCCGGAGTCGGGAGGAAAGAAGTAAGTGCGTTCGCACTGGCTTCGCCTACAGGAGTAGGGGCGGGTTCGCTCTTAATTGATCATCTCCGACAGACAACTGATATAAACCCGCCCAGTCGTCACCGAGTTGGGAGTAAGCGCGTTCGCGCTCGCGCGCGCGTACAGCAGTTCAGAATTGCCTCTTACCCCTTACCCCTTACCCTTTACCCTTTACCCTTTACCCTATTCACTGGTAACTGTAAACTGCCTATTGCCTTTCATAGATGAGAAACTGTTGAACTTCAGCGACCTCAACAGACTCAACTCCGGCGGGCCATTGGCTGTAAACCTTCGCTAACAAATATTGTGCTAACTTAGAATTCCCCTGTTGGGACCAGATGCGTGCTAAACTCATAGTTGCTCTGAGTTCTAACAACTTTCCGCCCTGAGCGTGAGCAATTTCACAGGCTTTATTGAGATAATACTCAACCGACTGAGAATGAGGAGCAGACGCCTGACCCAAAGCCACCAGCATCGCCACCTGTTCGGGGTGCAAATTTTGTCCGCCCCCACCTTTAACATACATTAACTCACCTCTGAGTCGAAACAGTTCGGCCTCCCAAAAGCGTTCACCCGTCCTTTCAACCGTAGACAACGCCTCGTGTAAAACCGCCAACCCCGCTTCTATTTGTCCGGCTTTGGCGTGAGCTTGTGCTAACAGTCCCAAGAAATAGGTCCAAGAAATTTTAGCGCCCGTCGCCGCATGAGCCGCAATACCCCGCCGAAGTTGATTAATTCCCAAGTCAGCCTGTCCGAGTTCAACCAACGCCCAACCCTGCATAATAATCCCAGTGCCTAACCAAAACTCAAACCGCTGTTCGCCGGCCAAAGCTATAGCCGCTTCCGCTTGGTGTTGAACCGCTTCTGGTTCTTGACGCAGTTGATGAAACATCGCCTTCATTGACAAAGCGAACCCCGTACTGTATGGATGAGACAACTCCAAAGCCAAATGAATCGCTTCTTCACTGTACTCAAGGGAAGCTTCTGGCTGTCCGAGCAACCACGCACTCAGCGACATATAAGACAAACTGGCAACTCCGACATCTTGTCCGGTCAAACAAGTCTGACAGGTGCGGTTCGTTTTTTGATACAATTCATAGCTAGTTTTCCAATGTTCGTGAGCCGCTTGTAACCGTCCCAGATAAAATAAAGCAAATCCGAGAGTAAAACGGGCTTCCATCTCTAAAATCGGGTCATTGTGACGTCGGGCTAAACCCATTAACCGGCTCGCAAAATCAAGGGCAATTTTATGTTCTGATCGCGCCGCATGATAGCCCCAAAGTCCCCACAACACCGAAAACAATTGGGGAGTCGTTCCCAATTCTTGACAAATTTCCCGACTTCGTTTATAATTCTGTTCAACTTCTAGAGAAGCGTAACCTTTTGTGGCAATCAAAGCTTTACCCAAGGTCGTTTGCAGTTCGAGTTCTTGCTTTAACAACTCAATACTCGAAGGTCCTCCCAGTAAAGAAATTGTCCGACCTTGTTCGGCTTTGAGATCATCAATCAACTCTAAACCGGATTTAAGATGAGCGATGGCTTCTTCATTCGCCGAACCCAAAAAGGCTTTTTCTCCGGCTTTTTGCCAATAATCAATCGCACAAAAAGGCAATCCGGCTTTACTGTAGTGATAGGCGAGCAATTCCGGTTCGCGGCTAGTTAAAGTCGGAAATTCCGCTTCCAAAACCCGAGCAATACGACGGTGATATTGCGCCCGGGTACTTTTGAGCAAAGAATCATAAGCCGCATCTTGAATCAAAACATTTTTAAAGCTGTAAACCGCTTTGGGAAGTTCCCCATCGACAAACAATAATCGCGTCTCGACCAACTTTTCCAGGCCGCGAATAATGCTACTTTCATTCAAATTGATGGGTACGACCGCCCGACGCCCCGGCTCGTTAGGGCTGCTCGGTACGGGGTTAAGCGCGATCGCCCGCAACAATTCGTAACTGAACTCCCGACCAATGGTAGCGCCGAGTTGAGCCACTTCTTTGGCCCCATCGAGGCGATCGAGCCGTTCCATCAACAAACCTTTGAGGGTGTCGGGAATGCTCAGGGTGGGTAGGGGGCCTGTCAGTTCGTAGGTGTCCTCCGTTTCTTTAAACGGCCCGGACTCCACCACCATTTTAGTCATTTCTTCGATAAACAGGGGAATCCCATCCGTTTTTTCGACAATCAGTTTAGACACCGCATAGGGAAGCCGCTTACCGCCCGTAACGCCCTGAATAATTTGTTCGATCTGATTAGCCGTCAGGTTGTTAAGATTAATTTGACTGACGTGAGGCAGTCGCAGCCAGTGGGATTGAAAACCCGGTCGCATGGTATAAATTCGGAGGATGGGATAATGGGTTTCTTCCCGGATCAGGCGATCAGCCAGTTCTAGGGTAGACGGATCGATCCAGTGGAGATCTTCGACAACCACCAATAGAGGTTGTTGGCTGGCGGCTTTGTGGATCATCGCCAGCATCACTTCTAACAGCTTTTGTTTCGTGGCCTGGGGCGACAGGTTCAAAGGCCGATAACGTTGTTCATCGACAGAGATCGAAAGTAACTGGGCGAACAAAGGAACCGCCTCAGCCCGAGAAATTTGATGAGCGTCGAGGAATTCTTCGAGTTTAGCCAACTGTTGGGCGTTTGTGTCTTCGCGAGTCAGTTTTAAGACTCGTTCGGCGATCAGTTCGATTATCGGATGAAAAGGGGTATTTTGATAGTAGGGAGAACAAAAAATTTCCCGCAGGGTATAAGCATCGTTGCTGATCCGTTCTCGGAAAGCTTGGACAAGGCGGGATTTTCCAAAGCCGGCTTCTGCCATCAACAGTACCACTTCTCCGCGTCCGGATTTGACTCTTTCCCAAATGGCTTGCAGCTGTTCGAGTTCCGCTTCTCGGCCCACGTAGGGAGTCCAACTGCTTTGAGCGACTTTCTGGCGCTTGCAGGAGTCCGATTCTTGCAGCACTTGGTAAATTTCAACCGGAGTTGATACGCCTTTGAGCGAATGTTGACCTAAGGACTGAAATTCAAAAATCCCTTGTACCAGTCGGTAGGTCGTGGGACTGACAACGGCCGTATTGGGTTCGGCGAAGCCTTGCAGTCGGGCGGCGATATTCGGGGTCTGGCCGATGGCTAATTGTTCGCGTTTATTGCCGGCGCCGACTTCCCCAACCACCACTAAGCCCGTGTGAATGCCCAGACGGACAGACAGTTGCAGACAGCGGTTGGCAATACAGCCGAGTTTGAGGGTGGCGATCGCTTTGATAATGCCTAAGGCGGCTCTTAAGGCTCGTCCGGCGTCGTCTTCGTGGGCTAACGGATAGCCAAAATAGACTAAGATCCCATCTCCGAGATATTGGGCAATGTAGCCTTCGTATTGAAGAACGACTTCGGCGCAGGTTTCCTGATATTTTTGAATCAGTTCTCGCAGTTCTTCGGGATCGAGTTCTTCGGAGAGCGCCGTTGAACCGACCAGATCGCAAAACATTACCGTCAGTTGACGCCGTTCGGCGGGGCCGGATCGGGGTGGGTTCTGGAGGGGTGGAGGGAGTGGGGGCGACAGGGTGATTGTCATTTTTTAAGGATGTACCGCATTCTGTACAATATCTGGCTTGGGGTGAATTTTTGTGTTGGCAGTGGGAACATACTTTATACAGAGATGTGCCACATTCCATACAGTAATTTGCACCATCTGAATTTAAAATGCCACAATTCGGGCAATTGACCATTACCTGAATATTTTGGCTGAGTGGAGAAGTTTTGGTCATCTCAAACCTCGCGGCAGGGAGTTGTCTGTCAGTTAATACCTATCTTGCATCCTATAGGAGAGTCTGGGAAAGATCCGTTCATTTGTCTGTGGTGTTGGCGATCGCTGGTTTGTCTGCTTTGACTGCGGGAGTTGTTTTTGGGGGGTAATCGGTATGACAGTTGAAACAGAGAGTGCATAATTAAATTAAGATATCAACCTTTGTAGGAAAATTTATAGCCTACACTATGGGAAATTCTATTTTTCGCCGCGTTGGGTGATCGAAACAATGACAAACGTAGTGTGCGATCGGCAAATGAGTGTTGAACAGGATTATAACCAACAGTGTCTTGAGAAGTTGGCTTGGGCGATGAAACAGCTTGATATTGCTCTAGAATATCAAGACTTGGCTAAAATTACTGAACTGATTGTTCAGACGATGACCGGGCCTTGGCGTTATTTTCACACCCCAGAACATATTTTTGAGGTTGGCGGGTCTGAAGATGCCATTGAGGTGCTAGCGGCTTTATTTCACGATGTTGTTTATGTACAGGTCGATCAAAGTGTTAACTTTAATTTGACTTATTATATTGTTCCGTTTGTTCGACAGGCCGGAGAACATCTGGTGATTCGAGATGCTTCGGAGTTGCCGGCTGATAGCAGCTTTGAGATGGTGATGCGGGTGTTTAATTTTTCTGGCGGTCAAACTCTTTCTCCTCTGGAAGGTCAAAACGAGTTTTTGAGTGCTTTGGTAGCCGCTAAGGTTCTTGAGCCGTTTTTACCGCCGAAATTTATTCTTCAAATTGTCGCTTGTATTGAAGCAACAATTCCCTTTCGGACTCCCAACGCTGAAGGACTGAGCAATAGTGAGATTTTATATCGTCGCTTAGAAACGATTACTCAACAGTTAGATCTGAAGTTAACTCAAGAGGATTGGAAAGCGACTATTATTAGTTCTGTTCGTCTTTCTAATCGTGATGTTGGCAGTTTTGCTCATCCGAATCCGGCTCGTTTTTTAGATAATACTTGGAATTTACTCCCGGAAACCAATCATCATCTGAAATATTCCAGTTCTTATACAATTCATCAATATCGTACCGCCTTACAAAAAATGGAAGGCTTTCTCAATTTTATTAAGCCGGAAGTGATCTTTCATCAGTTTCAAGGATACCCGGATGATACGGTTTATCAAAATTTAGTTAAACGCGCTCGCAAGAATATTGAAGTCGGACGCCTTTATCTGGGTAGCAAGTTATTTACAATTGCGTTTTTAGAAGCACTTTCTCTGCGGTTTGGGCGGGTGATTCCGGTTTCAACTTTGATGGGAGAAATGCCAACGGAAAATTTTGTCGCGGCTTCTTTGGTTGATTTTTTACCGGAAATTGACCACCCCCACGAACCGAAAAATGAGTTAGAACAGCAGGTTTTAACGCTGTTAGATAAAGGCCGGACTCAAAGCGCTTCTTATGATATTAAAAACTCTCCTTTAGCTACCTATATGGTCAAGTCTATGGGGTTTGATGAGATTCGACATCAACGAGACCGCGCCCAAGAATTCTTTCAAAATGTGATTTCCGCTGAGGAGTTTTTAAGCGGTTGTGATATTCATGTTAAAAAGACGGTAACAGATGGCATTGTTAAATTATTTGATAGTCGAAAAGCGGCTTTGTGTCGGTCTTAAGAGGGCAGAGGGCAGAGGGCAGAGGGCAGAGGGCGGAGGGCAGAGGGCAGTTTACAGTTTACAGTTTACAGTGACCAGTTTTTTCAGTTGTCAGTTATTAGTGCTGTAGGGGCGGGTTCTGCCTAAATGTTTGTTTTCCCACAAATAACTTCTATAAACCCGCCCAACTGATCAGTTTTTCGGTGACTCCTGAACTCCTGACTTCTGACTTCTGACTTCTGACTTCTAATGACGACTGGGCGGGTTTATATCAGTTGTCTGTGGGAGATGATAAATTAAGACCGAACCCGCCCCTACAAAACTTTTGGCTATTTTAACCAACGTTCGGTGCCTTTTTTTGTGGGTAAACCGGCAGGGTTAAACGTCCAGATATCGCCTTTCTTTTGAGGGCCGTAACTGAGATGAATCGGTCTACTTTTGCCGTAAAAATAAAGGGAGTCAAAGGGTAATTTTTGGGCGACAATCCAATCAATAAATTCGTCGCTGTCTAAATCTTTGATTTGACAATCACAACCCGCCCCCAATCGATTACAATAATATTGACCATTTTTTTTTACTTCGTGCGCCATGTGCTGATCGATATTCGGCGCAACCCGACCATTTTTTAATCCGGTAATCGGATCTTTTTTTTCGAGAAATCGTTTTAAATCTTTAGAACAAAATCCATAAGTTAGTTTAAATCTTTCCAATCCAAAACAATCAATAATCGGATCGAGAATCCATTGGTTTAACGCTTGAATGGCAACCAGACTTTTTTCAGACTCGGGATAAGGATTAATCTGGTCAGCATATTTGTGATAGGTCAAAGTGCAAGTACAAAAGGTTTCCAGCGTCAGATACTTTCCCAGTTTTAGATCTTTCATCGTTCTCTAAGACTTTTGAATTATCATAGAATTGAACCCGAAATTTAACAGGAGTCTGTGAAAGTGGCGCCTCGAAACTCTGAAAAATATTGCAGTTTGCCACCCGCAGTCCGATGCACGCTATTAGTTTAAAACGTGGATGAGATCGAATACTACTACCGAATCTTAAATCTTCAGCCCGGGGCGTCTTTAGAAGATGTCAAACAGGCTTATCGAAATTTGGCTTTGATTTGGCATCCCGATCGCTATCCTCTCGATTCTAGGTTACAGGCCGAAGCCGAACAAAAATTTAAAGAAATTAATTACGCTTACGTCCATTTGCGATCGCGCTTAAGCGATCCCGAATTTTCGGTTTCTCACGGACCAACCCCCTCAACCGCTTCTTCCCCTCCGCCAACCCCACCCGAGGACAACCCTTTTCAAACCTCAAGGGTTTATCAGGAAACCCCTCAGCCGGTTGATTCTTCCGTATCCTCACCGGATAGCCCCGTAATACCCTGGGGATGGCTGGCGGGTACTTTTTTGGGGTATACCCTGATCGGATGGGTTTTAACCGCCTTATCCGTCCCGCTGTGGAATGAAATCCTCGCCGCCATGTTGTGGGCGATCGTGGCAATTTTGGCTTCGATGGGAGAAAGGTTTGAACATTCCTGGTTTATCGCCTTGATGGTCGCCGGGGGTATGGCCGGATGGGTCGCCGGAAATCAAGCCGCAGGAATCATTACCGGGGTGGTTTGGGCGATCGTGGGGCTGGTTTTGGGGGCGATCGCGGGTTCGCAAGCCCGAGTTAAGGGGATTTTGTGGATACTGACTCTGGTGGGAATTTCTGCGATCGCCGGGTTGGTCGCCGGCAGCAAAACCGGAGATTGGCGGGGAGCGCTGTTGGGAGGTATGCTAGGGGCAGTCATGGGGACAACGATGGGCTTGATTTGCGATCGCGCTTTCCAAACTAAACCCAGGAGAAAAACCGGCGCCGGAAGCGTCTTTGGATTTGGGTTTGGTGCCTGGTTGGGTGCCTGGACGGGTGCGGGAGAAAATGCTGTAATTCGAGCGATTGAAAAAACGGGTTTAGAGGTGATTTTTGGCGCTTGGGCTGCCATCATTTTGATTTCGGGAGCGATCGCGCAAATGGTTGCCGGTGAAAAATTAATTGAGTCGTTTAATGGATTTTATACTTTTATGATTCTCGCTACAACTTCAGGTTTAGGATTAACGTTGGGATATTGGCTCGCCAATAAAGGTTGATTTTATTATTCCCTACTGATTCAAAGAATGACCGCAAGAATGAGAGTTTACGGACACTGGTTTGGTTTGGGTGGACAACGATGGAACTCAATTTACGCAAATTTTTTCGAGCTTCTAATCCCGCAAAAACGCTAAATTTTGGTACAATAGAAGATCGACAATATTACATTGATTTTTCTGAGGTTCGGGGCGGAAAACTGATCGAACAAATTGCCCGGACTATTACCCGCCTTTCGCCAGATAATCCGACTTGTCAACTTTTTACCGGACATATTGGTTCGGGAAAATCAACGGAACTGTTGCGACTGAAGGCGGAGTTGGAAGAACAAGAATTTCATGTCGTCTATTTTGAGTCGAGTAAAGATCTCGATATGGCGGATGTGGATATTACGGATATTTTGTTGGCGATCGCCCGCCAAGTTAGTGAGAGTATAGAACAACTTCAAATCCGATTGCAACCGACGGGGTTTAAAGCTTTGCTTGAGGGGTTGGCGAATGTGTTGCAAGCCGAAATTGATATTCAAGCGGATCTTCCGGGGTTGGGAAATGTGAGTGCGAATACTTCGGGTGAATTTTCTCTATCGTTGGGAATTGGTAAAATTACCGCTAAAGCTAGAGATAGTCGCGATTTACGAACTCGATTAAGGCAATATTTAGAACCGCGTACCAATACCATTTTACAAGCAATTAATCAGGAATTGCTCGAACCTTCGATTGAACAGTTGAAACAGCAGGGTAAACAGGGATTGGTGGTTATTATTGATAATTTGGATCGGATTATTAATTCTAAAACCCCCACCGGAAGACCTCAACCGGAATATTTATTTATTGATCGCGGCGATCAATTGAATCAGTTAAGCTGTCATGTGGTTTATACGATTCCGTTGGGATTAATTTTTTCTAATGATTTGGGACGGCTTACTAATCGATTTGGCGGCGATCCGAAGACTTTACCGATGGTTCCGGTACGTTTTCAAGATGAAACGCCTTGCGACGAAGGGATAGAATTACTCCGACAAATGGTTATGGCGCGTTCTTTTCCTGAGGTTAAACTGGATGAATATTCAAGTTTAATTTCTCAAGTTTTTGATGATTCTCAAACTTTAGATCGCTTGTGTATGATGAGTGGGGGTCATGTAAGAACGTTGTTGGTTTTGTTGTACAGTTGTCTGCAAAAAGAAGATCCACCCCTTTCGAGAGAGGCTTTGGAAGATGTGATTTTACAACGCCGTCATCAGTTATTATTGGCGATTGAAGCTGATGAATGGGAAATGTTGCGTCAGGTTGGGAAAACTAAAAAATTAAGTGGTTTAACTGATTATCAAACTTTATTGCGGAGTTTGTGGGTGTTTGAATACCGCTATCGGAAAGATTTCTGGTTTGATGTTAATCCGATTTTGGTGGAAGCGCCGGAATTTAAAGGGTAGTCAGTAGCGGGTATGGTAACGGATGGCTTTGGGTTGGGTTTTTTGGATTTTGGCTTTTTTAACGGATGGCTTTGGGTTGGGTTTTTGGGGTTTATGATGCTTGGAAACGGATGGGTTAACTTTGAGAGAATTGAGGTTATCTATCCGTTTTAATCTTAGCGTTGTTTTCGTTATCTCAACCCAAGTTGAATTCGTTACCAGTGGGATGTCATAATAACAAAAGCGTTAATGTCAATAGAGTGATGATTCAAGGGACAACAAAACTTTTGGGTGTGATTGGCGATCCGATTGAACATTCTTTGTCTCCCGTGATGCACAATGCGGCGATCGCGGAGATGGGTGTTGATTATGTTTATCTTCCTTTTCCGATAAAATCAACGGATTTAGATGCGGCTTTGGCGGGTTTTTCTGCGATGGGTTTGGAAGGTTTTAATGTTACTATTCCTCACAAACAGGCGATTGTTTCTCGGCTGTCTCACGTCTCCAAACTAGCTGAAGCTGTCGGTGCGGTGAATACGGTTTGGCGGACTGATCGGGGTTGGGAAGGAACAAATACTGATGTGGTTGGATTTATCGCGCCCCTGAAAGAGATTAATAATAATCATCAATTTTGGCGGGAAAAAACGGCGATTATTTTGGGAAATGGCGGCGCTTCTCGTGCGGTTGTCGCCGGATGTGCGGAGTTGGGAATTCGTAATATTTTTGTGGTGGGGAGAAATCGAGAAAAGTTAGATATTTTTCAACAAAGTTGGTTGGATTCTCCTTTGTCTTTATCCCTAAATGTTGAGACTTGGGATAGTTTACCGGAAATGATTCATCAAGCTGATTTATTGGTAAATACGACGCCGGTCGGGATGTATCCTCACGTTGAAAATTCTCCCGTTACCGAAGCTGTTATGGATGGGTTAAAATCTGATGCGATCGCCTATGATTTGATTTATACGCCTAACCCGACTCAATTTTTAAGCCTCGCTAAAGCCAAAGGTGCAATTATAATTGATGGCTTAGAAATGTTGGTTCAACAAGGTGCAACGGCTTTAGAACTTTGGTTAAAGCAACCCGTTCCCGTTGATGTGATGCGCCAGTCGCTTCATAAAAAGTTAGGGCTATTATAATTATAATATGCTCTTTTTTATCAAAGATATTACGGGGTTTACAATTTGTTAGAATTACCCTTGATCGATCTCACATTTTTCATACGGTTTCATCACAGACAATCAATGAATTGAGTTGCTAGCCTTGAAATAGATTTTGCAACTCAAACTTTCTGTTGATTGGGAGAAACGCTAGCTATGAACTCAGCAGACGCATCCATTTCTTCTTCTTCTATTATTCTGTATGGTTTGTTGTTGGTTGTCGGTGTTCTTACCTTAGGATTAGTTTGGATTTTATTCGATCATACAAAATCTGCTGAAGAAGATCATCGTCATCATTCCGCACAAATTGCGGCGTTTATTTACGATCCTTCCAACTATTGGTTTCATTGGAAATATACCCGACAAGATAAGTTTTGGATTTCTCGATCCGAATTTTATACGGGTTTATCTATTTTATTTCTCTGTCCGATTGTTTTCGGAATTCTGTGTTTATGTTTTGGAGTTTATGACTTTGTAACTCATCCGACTTATTATCAATTTCCTCTACAAGAAATCCTAGACGGAATGTATCATGGAATGGTTTTAGGCGGAATTTTAGGTGTAATTGGTTTTATTGTTTCTGGGGTTAAAGCCATCTCAAGATTAATTCAAATTGAGGATGTTTATATTGGTTCAAGTGCGATTTGTCACGGGGGTAAATATTGCAGTTGGAACGATTCTCTATCTTTACTGTCTGAAGTAAAACTCTCGGGAAGAACTCTAGAATTTGAGTTTGAACATTGCATCCCGGAAGACAAACAAGATAAAAGTTTTCAACTCACCGGATATCGTTCAGAAACGGAACAATCAGAAACTTCTTCAAAAACTGTATATGTTCCTCTAGGAAAAGAAACTGAAGCCTTAGAAGTGGTGAAACGACTCCAACCAATTTGTGTTAAAAAGCCTGTGGTTGTCAATCATAATTATTACTACATTGATAATGATTGCGATCATTACTGTGAACACGACTGTGAACGGGATTATGATGAGGATTGCAGTGATTATGATGAGGATAATTATAATGACTACGATGATGGGGGTAGCGATTCTGACTAACTTTAATTCCGTTGAAATTGTCGAAATCCGAGATGTTTATTTGATTAACCTGATTTCATCTAAAATGAGATCCAACTCATCAATAAGCGTCCTGTAGGGGCGGGTTCTGCATTAATTTTACGACCACTCCGAGACTGAGTTAAACCCGCAACGAACCCTAACAGGCATTAATCAAGCGGATATCATATAAAAAATGAGAAACTGTAGGTTTTTTCTCCGATTATTTCACAAGTTGATAAAGTTATGAATGACAACATGAATGACAACATGAATGACAAGATGAATGACAACGACGACTATTTTAAATCGCAGAATCAGTTCAATAATGATCGGAAAATCTTTATTGAAATTCCGTCTTCTCCTCCCCTGCAACATCCCCCAAAGATTTCTTCTGGATTTGAACCCTTAGAATCAATTCATTTAGAAGGTGAAACTTATAGAAATCTTTCTAGGGGTCACGCACCTCGCTGGGTGATGTATAGCAGTTGGGTAGTTTTGGGTTTACCGATTTTGTTTGCTTTTGGTATTGGTTTGGCGGCTACCATTGAATTGCTTAAATACTATTTAATTCGAGGTAATATCGAAGAACATCTTTATGAGATCTTTTGTATGGTTGTTGGAGTTGGGGGAAGTCTCATTTTCGCTGTGGGGATTGTTTATATTTTGACAAAAGGTACCCGCTTGAAGTCGGGTAAACCCAAACGCCAATGATAATTTATCTTTAACTTCTCTTTAACGGTCGAAAATTTCTGTTTAACTAATTTAACGCTCTTTTAGTCCCGATTTGCGGTAAGCTAGAGTTTAAATCGAAAAGGTCAGATTTATGCGATCGCGAATCTTTCCCAGTGTTTTACTTGCAGGTTTAATTAGTCTTTTAACTTGGTTTTGGACTCCCCCTGCTTTGGCTTTGATTCCTGTAGAAATTTACGATCTCGGTTTCAAAGACTGTCCTGCTGAATTATCAGAAGGAATGATTTCTAGCTTTTCTTCTCAAGGTGCAAATTGTTATATGATCACCGGAAAAGCAAAGAATACCTCAGGAAAATATGTCGTAGATGCGGACGTTTTTGGTCGGATCTACGATGCCAATGGTAATCGAGTGATGGAAAATCGGACTCGCCTCGGAAGTATTAGTGAAGTGCCTCCCGGTGTGAGCGATTTTGAGATCAGAATTTCGGTTCCGACGAATCTCAAACCCCCGTTAAGCTTAGAACAGTTTAAAGCTTCCGGGTTTACCGGTCGAATTGGCCGTTAATTTAATGTTTAGGTTGGGTTGGGAATTCTACGAACCCAACCCGACTTTTTTGATTAAACCAAGCTGTACAAAAGTCCGGGGACAATTCCGGCGACAATTTGCAACAGGAAGATAGCAATAATTGCTGAAAAGTCAATCCCTCCCAAGGGGGGAATAATTGAACGAAACAGATTCAAGTAAGGATCGGTCAACTGACTTAAGACGGAGAAAAAGGGATTGCTCCAATCAACATTAGGAAACCAACTCAACAGGATTCTAATGAAGATTAGAACCATATAAATTTGCAAAAACTGAGCGATTGTATCAGCCAGTAAGCCTATTGGAGAACTCATAGAAGTTAATTGAATTTCTACTCAAGTGTAAAACGTGCCTAATTAATGATAGTGTACCATATTTTAGGCTTGTTGAAATTGTGGGAAAATTTTCCCGCTCAGATATCTTCTCGCAGAGATTCGGTATTTTCCGGGGTAACGCCGTTAACGCTTCCCAACTGCTGGCGAACATCATCGATCGCCTGATTGAGTTGAGCGATTTTATCCTCCAGACTCAAACGAGCCATTTCCATATTCTCAGCATCGGGTTGATTGGATTTATTTTTGGCTTTTTTCGGTTCCATCAACTGATTGCTTGAGTTTTCACCGGACATTCGAGAGGTGAGGACAACCCCCAAAACTCCTCCGATGAGGCTTCCCAAAGTTGCCCCAATCATCAATCCGCTGGTAAATCCTTCTCGATTGCTCATATGCGTGCTGCGTGTGTTGTGAGTATCCTCATTTTACCGTTCTAAGTTCCAAAGGTGCGATCGCCGGCATCTCCCAATCCGGGTACAATAAAGCCGTTGTCATTTACCGTTTCATCAATAATCGCCGTGTACACCTTAAGCTGAGGATAATCGACACTTAAACGCTGCAAAGCCGGGGGAGCGGCTACAATAGATATAATTCGGGTTAACTCGGGATTAACTCCCCGTTTGGTCAATTCGTCCATTGTAGCCATAATCGTTCCGCCGGTTGCTAACATCGGTTCGCTGACCAACACCCGAGTTTGCGGATCGAAAGCGGGAGGAAGTTTATTGAGATAGCAGCTACATTCTAAGGTTTCTTCGTTGCGGACCATCCCCAGATGATACACCGAAGTTAACGGTACAACGCTTTGAATTCCCTCCATTAAGGCCAATCCCGCTCGTAAAATCGGAATCACCGCCAGGGGAACTTGAGGATTAACGTAAGTCGCCGGACATTCAGCTAAAGGCGTTTGCACTGTCGTTTCGATGATGGGTAGCCAGTCTCTTACCGCTTCATAGGTCAACCACCGTCCCAATTCAGTCATTGCAGAGCGAAAAATCGCCGACGGGGTGTTAACATCGCGGGCCACCGATAGCCAATGTTTGATCAGGGGATGGGGAGGAACGTGAACGCGCAGTTGCAAAGCCATAAGCCGATCGATCTCTGCTGAAAATCCTCAATTATCATAACTCGCGGCGCGAAGATGTTCCGAATTTTTTGGGCGAGTCCGATCAAAATTTCCCCAAATACTTGACAAAGATTTTCAATAAGTGTACATTAAGTTTTAGTGTTCTCCTCTCAAAGGATCGGCAGACGGGACGGCAGGTATTAAACCGCTCCCGTTTTTGTTTATGATTATGATCAAGCCAGGGGTTAAATCTTGGTCGCTCTACAGCATCAGGCCGAAACCGGAGTCCGGCGTCAATTCCCGGAGGCGTGCGATCGCGGTGCGATACTCCCCTCAAACCCCTTGAGGCGTTACACTGTGAGAGTCAGAAGAAAGATCCTTGAAGAGAGTAAACTTCATGCCTGTTCCTAGCCGTCAGCCGTCTATTGGTATAAATCCTGTACCCCCCTCATCCGCATTTGATGTGATTGTCATTGGTTCTGGGATAGGAGGACTGGTAACAGCAACCCAGTTAGCCGCTAAAGGTGCAAACGTCCTTGTTCTCGAAAGTTATATCATTCCCGGTGGAAGTTCGGGTTATTTTGAACGGGAAGGTTATCGCTTTGATGTGGGTGCGTCGATGATCTTTGGTTTTGGAGACCAAGGGACCACCAACCTGTTAACCCGTGCTTTAGAAGCGGTCAACGTCAGCCTGGAAACTATTCCCGATCCCGTCCAGATCCATTATCATCTCCCGGATGAGTTGCAGGTGAAAGTCCATCGCAATTATGAGAAGTTTTTGCAAGAACTAATTGAGAAATTCCCCCACGAGGAGCGAGGAATTCGGAAATTTTATGATGAATGTTGGAAAGTTTTTAACTATCTCAACTCAATGGAGTTGCTCTCTTTGGAAGAACCCCGTTATTTGATGCGGGTCTTTTTCCAAAATCCGGGTGCTTGTTTGGGTTTAGCCCAATATTTGCCTCAAAATGCAGGTGAAGTGGCTCGGCGTTATATTAGCGATCCCCAGCTTTTAAAGTTTATAGATATTGAATGCTACTGTTGGTCGGTGGTGCCGGCTGATCTGACTCCGATGATTAATGCCGGAATGGTTTTTAGCGATCGCCATTATGGAGGAATTAACTATCCAAAAGGGGGAGTGGGTGAAATTGCTCTCAAGTTGGTCGAGGGACTCGAACAAGCCGGAGGTAAAATCCAATACAAAGCTAGGGTCAAACAAATTCTGATTGAAAACGGTCGGGCGGTAGGAGTGGAGCTAACTACCGGCGAAATCTATTGCGCTAAACGGGTGGTTTCAAATGCTACCCGTTGGGATACGTTCGGGAAGTTAGTCCAATCCGAACAGATGCCCAAATCCGAAGTAAAATGGCAAAAGCGCTATAAAAAATCTCCCAGTTTTCTGAACTTGCATCTGGGAGTTGAGGCTTCGGTGTTCGGTCCCGGTACCGAATGTCATCATGTGATTGTCGAAGATTGGGATCGGATGGAAGAATCGGAAGGGACGATTTTTGTTTCCATTCCGACGCTTCTCGACCCCGATCTCGCCCCGGAAGGCTATCACATTATGCACACCTTTACCCCCAGTTTTCTGGAGGAATGGGAAGGGTTATCCGAGCGGGAATATGAACAGAAGAAAGAAGAAGCCGCCGGACGTCTGATCGACCGCTTAGAACAGTTCTTTCCCGGTTTGGATGCGGGGTTAGACTATATGGAAGTGGGAACGGCGCGATCGCACCGTCGTTTCCTCAACCGAGAAGATGGCACCTATGGCCCGATTCCCAGGCGTCAGTTGCGGGGGCTGTTGGGAATGCCCTTTAACCGCACGACTATTCCCGGTTTATACTGTGTCGGAGACAGCACGTTTCCGGGTCAGGGGTTAAACGCCGTCGCCTTTTCGGGGTTTGCTTGCGCCCATCGCGTTGCCGTAGATTTAAAGCTTTAACAGTCGGGAGAATGGGGAAAGGGGAAAGGGGAAAGGGGAAAGGGAAAAGGCAATTCTAAACTCCTGAACACAGCAACTCCTGTACGCGAAGCGAGCGCGAACGCGCTTACTCACGACTTCTAATGACTCCGGGGCGGGTTTAGATCAGTTGAGAGTGGGACATGAGCAATCAATTTGGAACCCGCCCCTACACACCCGAAACCCGAAACCCGACACCCGACACCCCTATTCGCCCAAACGTTCGAGGGATAATTCAGCGGCTTTGGCGACTTGGGGATGACTATCTTTGGCGAGGTATTTTAAAGCGGCGATACTTTTGGGACTGGGTAAATTTCCTAAGGCTTCACAAAGTCGCTGTCGGATTAACCAATCTTCCGACTGAGCAAAGCGTAAAATGGCATCAATGGCATCTTGATCTTTAATTTCACCCAAGGCCGCGATCGCCGCTTGTTGAACGACAATTTCTTTAGAGTCTAAGGCTTCGATTAAAACATCGTGAGCGCGAATATCCTTGAGATTTCCTAAAGAAACGGCAGCACTAAACCGCACTAACCAGTCTGTGTCTTCATAAAACGCACGAACCAACGGTTCAAAGGCTCGGATATCGCCGAGATAGCCCAAAGCGCCCGCAGCATCGGCTCGAATCCCATAATCTGGATCGGATTCTAATAATTCGACTAAAATTGGATAGCATTCCTCTGTAGGTTTGATGCCGAGGGCAAATACAGCCATAGAGCGGATCGGTAAGTTGGGATCGTTTAAGACCTTCTTGATCAAAGGCACAGCTTGTATTGGGGGAACTTCCCGTAAAGATGCTAAAGCTAACATCCGATCGCGGGAATTTTCGCTTTCCAGTTGAGTTGCAATGGTTTCTAAGCTTAAAGGTTCATTCATGGTTGGATACTTATCAAAAGTTTACATTAGAATTGCTTTGATCTTAATGGACCCGGAAGATCTGCGCCATAAAGCCGCTTGACCTGAAGATGCAGCGCTCCCACCCCGATCAATATAGGGGTGAAATGATCCAAATTTTTATTGATATTTCAAAGATGAGCTATGCCGCCGAACCAACTCCCTCAGTATTCCTCCGCTTTAGAACAAGCAATTGATCGTAACCCGCTTGTGGTGACACCGGACACCTCGCTTTATCATGTGATTCAGTTAATGGGTCAGCTTAACCGCAGCAACCCTTTACCGGCACCGAAAACTTCCGATCCGGCTAACAACGGCTCCGGATCGGATCGATTGCTCGATCTCAGCCAAACTCAAGCCGACTGTGTTTTAATTGTAGATGGAAAAAAATCGAGTTCGTCACCGGAAATTTCGACTTTACAGGGCATTGTTACCGAACAAGAAATTGTACAGATTTTAGCAACGGGTTTACTCGATTTTCCGGCGGAGGCGCGCTTGCACAAAACCCGAATTAGTGAGGTGATGTCGCCTTCGGAGGTGAATTTAGTCGAATCTGAAGATCAAGATATTTTTACCGCTTTGTCGTTATTTCGACAGCATCAAATTCATCATTTACCGGTTCTCGACTCTCAACGGCATTTGCGGGGGGTAATTACTCCCGAACGCATTCGGCGAGTGCTACAACCGTCTAATATTTTGCGGTTGCGACGGGTGGGCGATGAAGTGACCCGACAGACGGTAACGGCTCCGAAAACCGCTTCGTTGCTGAGTTTAGCGCAAATGATGTCGGCGCATCAAGCCAGTTGTGTGGTAATTTATCAGTCATCTCGGAAAAAACAATTGACGCCGGTGGGAATTGTCACGGCGTTTGATATTGTTCAAGCTCAATATTTAGAATTGGATTTATCCCGAATGACAGCCGAAATGTTGTTAACCGGAAGCTCGTTTTTTAGTTTAAAATCGGGGGATTCTCTTTGGGTGGCGCACCAAGAGATGCAACAACAACAGGTGCAGCGATTGATTGTTTGTGGGGAGGAAGGACAACTGATCGGGATTATTTCTCAGATGAGTTTGTTGAGAATGCTCGACCCGACGGAAATGTATCGGGTGGTTCGCAATTTACAGCAATCGGTCGATCAGTTGCAAGCGGAAAAATTTGAGTTGCTCGAAAATAAAACCGCTCAACTGGAAGATTTGGTTCAAGAACGGACGGCTAAACTGTACGAACAATTGCAGCGGGAACGTTTATTTGCCAAGATTTCTTTTCAGATTCATCAGTCTCTCGATCTCGAGGAAATTTTAAATACTACGGTTGCGGAAGTTCGGCTGGTTTTGAATGCGGATCGGGTGCTAATTTATCAGGTAATTTCTAATCAGTCGGCTCAACGGGTGGCGGAATCTGTGGCTCCGGGATGGCATCCTTTGCTGGATAAAAAGTTGAAAAAACAGCTTGTTAAAACCTATTTGACGGCTTTTGAAACGGACTCGGTTTATGCGATCGGCAATCTCAATCAAAGTCGATTAACTCCTGAAGAAGTTGAACGTTTACAGAAAGAACAAATCCAAGCTTATTTGGTGGTTCCGATTCTTCAAGATGGACAACTTTGGGGGATGATTTCGACTCATCAATGTTCGGGTTCTCGTCAGTGGCAACCTTCGGAAATTACGGTTTTACAACAGTTGGCGACTCAGTTGGCGATCGCGATCCAACAGGCTCAATTATACCGCCAAGTGCAGGATTTAAACACGGATCTTGAGCGCCAAGTGCAGGAACGGACGGCAGAATTGCAGCAAAAAGTCAAGGAACTTCAGCAATTAAATAAGCTAAAAGATGATTTTCTCAGCACGGTTTCTCACGAATTGCGGACTCCGTTGGCGAATATGAAAATGGCGATTCATATGATTAAATTGGTGCCGGAAAATGATCGCTTTCAACGGTATATTAATATTCTCGAACAGGAATGCTCGCGAGAAACTAACTTAATTAATGATTTGTTGGACTTGCAAAAGCTGGAAGCTTCCTCAACTCCGATTTCGTTAGAAACGATTGATTTATCCCGGTGGCTTCCTCAGATGGTTCAGTCGTTTTATTCGCGGACTCAAGAACGTCAGCAAAGTCTAAACGTGGAGTATCCCAAACATCTGCCGACAATGCAAACCAATTCTGGTAGTTTAGAACGGATTTTAGCAGAATTGCTCAACAATGCTTGTAAGTATACACCCAATGGGGGGGAAATTTGTTTGAGGGTGAATTGTCAAAGCGCCAGTGAAACTCACTCGGCTAAAAAATCCTCTAAAACTAAGAAAACCGCAGATCATTCGACACCGTTGGGGATACAATTTCTGATTTCTAACCAGGCGGAAATTCCCGAAAAAGAACTTCCGAAAATCTTTGATAAATTTTATCGAGTTCCCAACGCCGATCCCTGGAAACAAGGCGGAACGGGGTTGGGGTTGGCGTTGGTGCAGAAATTAGTTGAACAGTTGCGGGGAGAAATTAAAGTCACCAGTCAAAAGAATTTAACCACGTTTACCGTTGATTTACCGCAATAGTTCAACCGGATGAAGACAAGGGATGAAGACTAGGGATGAAGACTAGGGATTAATTTTAGGGATGAAATTTAGACTTCTGCGATCGCTTTTTGGAGTATTTCTCCCATTTCCCGACAGCCAACCGGTTTCATTCCTTCCGACATAATATCACCCGTGCGATAACCCCAATCTAGAACTTTCAAAACCGCCTGTTCAATTTTATCGGCGGCGACGGGTTGATCTAAACCATAGCGTAACATCATCGCCGCACTGAGAACTTGGGCGAGGGGGTTGGCTTTATCCTGTCCGGCGATATCGGGGGCCGAACCGTGTACGGGTTCAAACACTCCGGGGCCAGATTCTCCCAAACTCGCAGAAGGAAGCATTCCGATACTGCCGGTCAGCATCGCCGCCGCATCGGAGAGGATATCGCCGAATAAATTCCCGGTGACAATGGTATCAAACTGTTTCGGCCAGCGCACCAACTGCATGGCGGCATTATCGACATAAAGATGAGATAATTCAACATCGGGGTATTCTGAAGCGAGTTGAGTGATGCGATCGCGCCAGAGTTGAGAGACATCGAGGACGTTGGCTTTATCGACCGAACACAATTTTCCCGATCGTTTTTGAGCGGTTTCAAAGCCAATTCGTCCGATGCGGTCAATTTCCGACTCGGTGTAGGCCATCGTATTTACCCCCCGTTTTTCTCCGGTTTCCGTCTCAAAAATCCCTTTGGGTTGGCCGAAGTAAACGCCGCCGGTTAGTTCTCGGACCACCATAATATCAACGCCTTCAACAACCTCTCGTTTTAGGGATGAGGCATCGACTAAATGGGGTAAAATAGTCGCAGGTCGCAGATTGGCAAATAATCCTAATCCCGCTCTTAATCCCAGTAGTCCGGTTTCCGGACGTTGATGACGGGGTAGATTATCCCATTTATAACCGCCGATCGCCGCCAAAAGTACCGCATCGCTGGCGCGACATTGCTCAACAGATGCAGTCGGTAAAGGTTCTCCTGTGGCATCAATGGCAACACCACCAATTAAAGCCTCTTGAAAGTCAAAGGTAATTTCTAACTGTTGACCGACGGCTTTGAGGACATCTACCGCCACTGCCATAATTTCAGGGCCAATGCCGTCGCCAGGAAGAAGTGTAATGCGGTAGTTTTCAGTCATAGGAATTTTCGATGGAGGAATGGAAATTTCAGTTCCGGTCAAGGGTTACAGCGTCAACTGTTATCCAGCCTACAATCATACCAAAATATCAGTCAACTCTCAAAATATTAGTTAACTCTAAGAGCGACGGAGAATCTAGAGGGGGTTTAATTACTGTGTTATTTATATAAATTGTATACGTGAAAATACCGAGAAAATCATTTGTGGAATTGATCAAACTTAACCGCAGTCGCTTTGTAGCAATTGGGTTGAGCCTCCTCAGTTCAATCAGTCGTGATTCTATTCAACTCACTTGGATCGAGAAAAAGGACTTTTATCGACCTTTGAACTCAAATATCAAGTTGGAGTCTTGCAGATTTGTTGAAACGATAGCATAGAATAGAACAAGTAGGGTATGGATAACTCTCCGTAAAACTTTTCAGGCAACAGATGGGTGCAAGTGGTCAATGAGAAAACAACTCCAACAGCAAATTAAGATTTGGCAATACACCTCGGTTGGGTTTGCTGGTTTAGCTGGATTGATTTTTCTCATTACGGTTACTCAATCTCTTTTCTCTCTGAGTTGGATGATTTCAGGTCTTTCTGTCTTGGTGGCGATCGCCGCGAGCGTTACGGCTTTCATCTGTTATAAACAACAATATAAATTACAAGAGGAAAAGGCGGAATTAGAAACTTTACTCGCCCAAACCACAGAACAGTTGAAAGCGGAAAAGGTTGAACTTGAAAAACTCTTGGATCTCACCTGCGATCGCTGTTATAAAATACAGTCTCGAAATTTGGCTTTACAAGAAATGAACCGTCGCAAAGATGAGTTTCTCAGACAGACTTCTCACGAACTGAGAACCCCGATGAATGGGATTATCGGTTCGTTACAATTGCTTTTAGATGATTTGTGCGACGATCGCGAAGAAGAGGTCGAACTTTTACAACAAGCTTATCAATCTTCTATTCATTTATTGACTTTACTCAATCAGGTTTTAGATTTGGCAAAAATCGAATCCGGTCGGGTGACTGTTGATATTAAAACGGTTGATTTGCATTCGAGTTTGTCGGCGGCTATTTACTTACAATTGGCAAATATTCGGCAAAAAAATCTTCAACTCTATCGAAAAAATTATCAAAATGTGGTTCGAGTTCGAGCCGATCCCACCAAACTTAAACAGGTGTTTATTAATGTGATTGGTAATGCGATAAAATTTACAGAAGAAGGAAGTATTACGATTACAACTCAAATAGAATCTCGGGAGATTTCTTCAAAAACAAACCCCTCCAAAGAAATGCCGATGGCTATTGTTACCGTTAAAGATACCGGAGTTGGAATTGATCCCTCTACTCAAAATCGCCTGTTTCAACCGTTTCAAGTTGAAGATGAATCTCGATGTTTTCCTCAAGGAAGTACCGGGTTGGGTTTGGTGATTTCTAAACACTTGGTTGAGATGATGGGAGGCGAAATTCAACTTAACAGTCTGGGAAGAAATCAGGGAACAACGGTAGAGATTATCTTACCTCTGGCGCAGGTGGATGAGGAACTTGAAAACGAATTAAATCTGATCATGTAACCGCCAATTGATCGGGCAAACAATTTAAAATTCCCCGATCGCCATCCAATTCTGCTATAATTCCTACAGGTAAGCTAGAATTGACCCCCTCGTGACCAAAAGGCAAATCGGAGACAATCGGAATCCCCAAGTCTCCCAAGCGATCGCGCAAAACCTCGTCTAGCTTAAAACTTTTGGGGTTCATATCCTTCTCGGAGTAGCTGAAGCGCCCCAAAGCAATTCCCGCGACCTGCTGTAACGCTCCCGTCATTCGCCAATGGGTTAACATTCGATCAATACGGTAGGGTTCCTCATTGACATCCTCAAAGGCTAAAATGGCGCCGGATAACTGGGGTTGATAGAGGGTTCCGAGCAAACAAGTCGCAACGGTTAAATTTCCCGGCAACAGCCGTCCTCGCACCGTTCCGTTTCCCCATCCGGTTCCTTCTAAGGGGGGTAAGGGACGACCTTCTAAATAATCAAATAAGCGTTGAACCGACCCGTCGGGTTCTTGTGCCAAAGTCGTTAAAACCGGACCGTGTACGCCGAAAATTCGCCCTTGACTTCCCCACAATAAAGCGGTGATATCGGAAAAGCCCAGCAAAAATTTAGCGGGAGAATTGGCTTTGACCCGTTCCCATTGCCAACCTTCGAGTAAGCGAGTCGCACCGTAACCGCCCCGAGAACAGAGTACGGCTCGACAATCGTCGTCGTTGAGAGCTTCGAGCAGTTGATCGCGTCTGGCTTGATCGGTTCCGGCAAGATAACCCCATTGAGCATTATAACCCGAACACAGTTCTAAATGATAGCCCCGCGATCGCCAAATTTCCAAACCTTGTTCAAAGGGTTCGAGATTGCGCAACCCGCCACTGGGAGTAATCACCCGCAAGCGATCGCCAGGTTTTAACCATTGAGGAGCAATCATTGATTTACAATTTGAGCCGATTGGGAAACATCTATTCCAAAACCATCCTGATTGTACAATGATTGGGTCATCCCCCGCAATTTGATTAATAAAACGGGGGAATTGGTAATACTTTAAAAGGTATTTAGAAGTGATTTTGAATGGATTTTTAACGTTAAACCCACCAGGGAACTTCATTGGTGCGGGGATCAATTTCTGTCCAGGGAGAAATCAAAATTACCTCGCTTTGAACCGCAACATGAACTAATTTTAAAGGACGGTTAGCAGGGCCGCGAACAACGGCACCATCGACAGAATAGCGGGAACCGTGGCAGGGACATTGAAACTGTTGATCGATTTCATTCCAAGGAAAAGTACAGCCGAGATGGGTACAATTATTAACAATTCCAACGGAATCTAAGGTATTATTTTCTAATAGGGTGAGATAGGTCGGTTCTCCCGCCAGTCCCGCCACTAAAGCACGGGTTCCGGTTGGTTCGGCTAAAATTTGACGGGCAGGAATCACATTTCCCAGGCGATCTTTTGCGATAATCGCACCCCCCAGACCGCCTTCAGCTTTGGGAATGAATATTTTAGCACCCGAATAAACAACCGTTCCTGCTGTCGCCGCCAGAGTGGTTCCGGTTAAAAAGTTGAGAAATTGTCGTCGAGAAACAGAAGGGGTTTCTTGGGGAAAATTAGCATCCATGTTGGTTTTCTCCTAAACAAGAGTAAATTGAAATTAAATTGAATTTTTTTCAGATGATGTCCGGTTGATTAATGCCTGTTATGGAGTCCGGGCGGGTTGAACTCAACCTCGGAGTAGTCGTCAAGATCTAGGCAGAACCCGCCCCTACAGCGCGATCGTTAATTAGTCGGATATCGGATCGGGGAACTTCATCAATCTTATAAATTCATTGTATAACTATACAGTTTAATAATCAAGTATGGGAAAATAGAAATGACTGGAGTCAACTCAAAATGGCTTCAGATCGGAATTTTCAGATCAGGAACGATCAGACATGGCGAATGTTGTTATCGCAGGAGCGGGACTGGGGGGACTACCAACCGCCTACGAACTCCGGCATTATCTCCCAAGCGAACACAGAATAACGTTAATCTCGGAGCGACCCAAATTCACGTTTATTCCGGGGTTAATTCGGGTGGCGTTGGGTTTGGCTTCCGTCGATGGTATTCAATTAGATTTGGCGTCGCTCACCCGAAGACATGGAATTAACTGGATACCGGATGCTGTGACGACAGTTAATCCCCATCAACAGTATGTAACCGTTGGAAAGCAAGTGATTGAGTACGACTACTTGGTGATCGCGACGGGAGCATCCTTGGGCTTTGATGAAGTTCCCGGCTTGGGGCCGCACGGGGGTTACACGCAGTCGGTTTGTACTCCCGATCATAGTTTAGCAGCCCGAGAAGCTTGGTTCAAGTTTTTGGAGAATGGGGGGCCTTTGGTGGTGGGAGCGATGTCCGGGGCGGGATGTTTTGGACCGGCTTATGAATTTGTGTTGATGGCGGACTGGGTTTTGCGTCGTCGGGGAATTAGAGATCGAGTCAGCATCACCTACGTTTCACCGGAACCCTACGTGGGTCACATGGGAATTGTCGGGTTGAAAAATTCCCGAGAATTAACGGGTCGTTTAATGAAAGAACGGGGGATTAAAACGATAGATAATGCCAGAATTACGGCAATTAATCCCGAGACTATTGATTTAGAAAATGGTCAACAGTTGCCCTTTAAATATGCAATGATTTTACCTACTTTTCGGGGGGTAAAGTTTGTGCGAGAAACTCCCGGATTGGGGAATGAACAGGGATTTATTCCGGTGACGAACAGCCATCAACATCCTCAATTTCCGACAATTTATGCTGCGGGGGTGAGCGTTCATTTAGAACAACCGGAAACAACACCAATTGCGATCGGACTGCCAAAAACGGGGCAAATGACAGAGGTTATGGGAGCGGCAGTTGCTCATAATATTGCAGTGGAATTGGGAGCGATCAAACCGCCTTTAAAAACTCCTACTTTAGAAGTGCTTTGTTTGGCAGAGTTTGGCGACACGGGAATTGCCTATATTGCCGCCCCTATTCTTCCCGATCCCGAAACCGGAAAACGGCGATTTTCTTCGGCAATTCGGGGGCGTTGGATTATTTGGTTTAAAGCGGCATTTGAGAGGTATTTTATGTTAAAAATGCGGTGGGGTTTGGGATTGCCTTGGTTTGAAAAGTTGGGTCTGCGTTTGTTGTTTGGATTGTCGGTATTGAAGCCTTTACCAAAAGAGAATATCATATCATGTCCGAATCATCAATAATCCTCAACGTAGGGCGGGTTCTACAATATCTTTAATTACTACTGAGAGATTGACATAAATCCGCCCCGTCCCATAAGACAAAAAAACCCGGTTTCTCAAAGAAACCGGGTTTTTGAGATGAAGTCAAACTTAAATGGTTGTAAAGTTATCTTCGCTAATCAAAGTTGAATTAATCCGGTTTAACGTGACTAAAAGTTCGCCCTCAAAACTAATTAAAGTACCCCTTTCAGCCTGTTCAATCGTCAGGTCATCGAAACTCAAACCGACCGTTAAACCGAGTAAATCTTGACCCTCAGCAAAGTCTACAATCACATCGGAACCCGAATTTAAAAGCAGTGCAAAAACATCCGCACCTTCGCCACCCGAGAGGATATCATCGCCGCCATCACCGGATAAGAAATCATCCCCTTCACCGCCAATTAAACTATCATTATCCTCCCCACCGTAAAGGCTATCATTGCCTTGATTTCCATAAACCGTATCCGCACCCAAATCGCCATAAACTTCGTCATTCCCCTCATCACCAAAGAGTAAATCATCACCCTGACCGCCGGCAATAAAGTCATTCCCTTCGCCGCCACTAATCGTATCATTACCTTGATTTCCGAGTAAGAAATCATTGCCTTCACCGCCAACAATACTATCATCACCCAAATCTCCAAATATGGTATCGTCCCCTTCTTCTCCGCTGGCGAGGTCATTATCTTTCCCGCTAAAGATTAGGTCATTTCCATCACCGCCAATTAACGTATCCTGACCTTCATTTCCAAATAACGTATCATCCCCTTCTCCGCCATCCAAGAGGTCTTGACCGTCCGGGTCTGCAATTTCTGTATCGTTGGAACCGCCAACCAAAATATCATTATCCAAACCTCCAATTAACGTATCATTTCCGACGCCGCCGACCAGAAAATCGTCTCCAACCTCACCCTCAACCACATCATTTCCATCGCCAGAATTGAGGGTATCATTACCAATATTACCGAAAAGATTATCATCTCCGCCAAAAGATAAAATGTCATCATCTCCGGCTAAACCCGAAATTTGTTCGCTAATTTCAACCCCAATAATAGATTCGCTAATTTCCGTTCCTTCTATCGAAACTTCAACCGAATTCAAAACAATCGATTGAGTAATAAAACTGTAGGATTGTGCAATTTCGGCGAGGGTGGCGGTAAAGGCTAAAACCTCTAACGGTAAGTCGGTGGGTAGAGTTAAAATCTCCGAAGAAATGGTCGGAACTTGTAAAACAATTAGGCTAGAATTTGAAGTTATACCGACGCTATTTGTGGCAGTATAAGACAGTTGAATTTGACCGAAAAACGTTGGTGCCGGAACAAACGTCAGTTGAGAAGCCTGAGTAATTGTTATCTCTGTAACTTGACTCAAACGGGTGACAGCAACACCATTTAAGAATAACTGACCCCGTGCTTCTTCGGGTAATTCCAGAATTGAGAAACTGACAATTTCTCCATTCAGGTCATTTGCAGTTAAAGATGGAATGGGAATCGCCGTTCCATTATTAGGAATCTCAGGAACAATTAATTCCTCAGTTACCGGTTCAGACTCGGGAATTTCAAAGTCTACACTTGGGGTTGTGGGTAATACATTAATGCTAATAGAAGCGGGTTGAGAACTTTGACCATCGTTGTCATTGGCGACGTAATTTAAAACAATATCTCCCACAAAATTAGGATTAGCTTCAAACCGCAAATTCCCCGCGTCTTCGGGTGTAATTTCACTGACTTGAGAGAGGTTAAAAATGGGAGTTTCACCGATGAATAATTGACCCTCGGAAGCCGCCGGAATATTATTGAGAGTGAAGCTAACAACGGTACCATCTTCGTCATTTCCAACCAGCGCCGGAAGTCCAACAGGTACTAAAGTCGGGATGATACTGGGAAGTTCCAACGGTTCAACGGTGGGTAATATATTGGGAAGAATAAATAACGAGATTTCTCCGATTTGTTCGGAAGTAATTCCCGCCGTATCCGTCGCCGTAAACTTGAGAACCGTTGAACCGCTAAAATCAAGATTGGAAGTAAAAGTCAGTTGTCCGGCTTGGTCAACCGGAATGACTTGATTGACGGTAACGGGTTCTCCATTGAGGAAAACTTGTCCGCCGATGGGAAGTTCAACTAAGGTAAAACTCGCCGCATTTTCAGCATTAAAAGTGGTTAAAGGTGGGAGGGGAACTTGAGTAGAAATATTCTTCAGTAGCGGCGTCGCTTGGTTGGTGGGTAAGGGGGGTACATTTGTGAGGTTAACCACCAGACTATAAGTTGCGGGTGTCTCATCGGTTCCCCCTTGGTTATCCGTCGCCACGTAGCTAAATTGAGTTAAACCGCTAAATTCCGGGTCGGGGGTAAAGGTGAGTTGGTCGGCTTGGTCTGCGGGAATGACTTGGTTGACTTCAACCGCAGTCCCCCCGAGTGAAAGTTGACCCCCGACGGGTAATTCTGTGATGGTGAAACTGACGATACTTCCGTCGGCGTCGCTTCCTTCTAAAGCCGGTAAAGCCACAGGTGTAGGTGCGTTGGGAATAATCGGCCCCGGTTTTATCAGCAGTAACGGGGAGAATATTATTAGGTGTTGACGCCGGAAGGGTGACAGTTGCCGGGGTCGGGTCTTCGGTATTTTGTGCGTCAATGGCGGTATATTCAAAGCTATCTCCGCTAAAGTTTTCCCCACCAATATAGCTGAGGTTTGCTGCATCTGTAACCGCAATTTCTGGGCTGGTTAACGGCTGACCGTTTAATAATAAAGTGCTGTTTGTGGGAAATTTAGTGATGCGAAAAGCGGCGATGTTGCTATCGTCGGTTGCGGTTAATTCGGGAATCGGAATGGCTGTGGTATTACCGGGGTTGGGAGTGGCGATTTTATCAGCGGCGACGGGGAGTTCATTGGTCGTATTAACCGGAATAACAACAATTGCGGGGGTTAAATCGGAGGCGTTATTATTATCAAAAGCGATGTATTCAAAGTCTGCTAATCCGACAAAACCGACTTCAGGAATAAAGGTGAGATTTCCCGCATCTTCGAGAGAAATGGTTTGATTTTCAGTCAGGGGTTCACCGTTGAGTTGGAGTTCGCCGTTTCGAGGTAAACGGGTGATTTGAAAGTTGGCAATTGTACCGTCTAAATCGGTTGCAGTTAAAGCCGGAATCGGAACTTGAGTCGCCGTATTTGGAACAATTTCTGTGATTAAATTTTGAGTAACAGGCGGTAGATTCGTGTCGGTATTAACCGTGATTGAAACTTCTCCTGTTGCCGTTTCTTCTCCGTCATCCTGGACGCTGTAGGGAATATTAACGCTTCCGGTAAAGCCGGCTGTTGGGGTAAAAGTAAGATTGCCTTGTTCGTCTACTGTGGCGTTTCCTTGGTTGTTTAAATTGCTTAAATCCAGTTCAACGGTAGCGGGATTAATGATACCATCGGGGTCAAAATCGTTGTTGGTAATGTTAAAGGTAATTGGGGTATCAATTCGGGTAACTACACTGTCATTATTGGCAACTGGCGGAGTGTTAACTGGGGTGAGGCTAACGGTTGAAACAACGGTGTTGCTGGGGTTGGTTCCATCGTTAATTGTAATTTCAATTTCACGGGGTTTGGTGTTGGGTGTGGTGGAGGTGTTGTTATAAACTATTTGGGATAATGCGGTTTGATAGTCGGCTAAACTGGCTACTCCGCTGAGGGTTAATTCTCCGGTAAAGGAATTGTATTCGCCGGCGGTAATGTTAGCCGGTAATGTACCGAGGATAGAAAGGGTTTCGGTTCCCGGTTCGAGAGGATTTGTTAACTTAATAGTTGCGGTGTTTAAAGTTGTGCTATCTGCGTCCGTGATAGTAATAGTATTGGCAATTGGAACCGCTTCTCCGCCTTCGGTAAAGTTGGCGTTATTTCCTTCTATATTGATAACGGGAGAAACGTCATCGTCGAGAATATTTGCAGTTGCAGTTAAAACACTATTTTCGCCATCTATTCCGGCGAGATTTGTCAGATTAATACTAAAACTTTTATCCGGTTCTTCTAAACCATCATCGAGTAGAGGAACATCAAAACTAACAGTTGTTTCTCCGACGGGAATGGTTAAAGTTCCGGTGGTTTGAGTATAGTCTAAACCTGCTGCTGCGGTACCGTTAACGGTTGCATAATCAAAACTGGATGCAAAACCGCTAATTTTAGAAGCTGTTACCGTGAAAGTGGCTACACCGTCCCCTTCGTTAACCGTAATATCGCTAACGGAAATGCTAGGAGGTGCATCATCATTGGTGATGGTTCCTGTTACTGAAGGCGTAACAATATTCCCATAACTCGCACTATCCAAACTAACATTAAAAACCTCATCCCCTTCAAAGGTGATATCGCCATTAACTTCAACCGTTATCCGCTGACGGGGAGGAGTTTCAACAAAGGGATTCGCCTCAAAGGTTAAGGTAGCATCGTTGTCAATATAATCACCATCGGCGACGGTTGCGGTGTCATCGTTGGTACTGTAGTTAACAACAATATTTTGGGTGCTGGGTTTACTCAGACTAACAGTATAAGTGTAGCCAATAATGCCGTCATCGCCTTCATTTTGAGCGAGATTTTCTATTATTGTAATTTCAGGTAAACTGACATCTACAGCGTTAGAAAATTCCGAGGTGTTGTTATTCGGGTCTGTTGCGGTTGCGGTAATAAATTGACCGGATAAATCACCGGTTTCGGGCAAATTAGCGTTAATTATTGCATTTCCTTCGGCATCGGTTGTGACTTCGGTTGTACCGATAAAGGTTTGACCTTGACCATTTCCTGAAGCATCAACCGCAGCATTGCTAAAGAATTCTAGGCGATAAGTGGTATTCGGTAAACTGTTAAACCGACCCGCAACAACGGTACTATTTTCAACGGGTTCGGCTAATACTAATTCGGGATAATTTTGCAGTGTATTTGGCCCTTCATCCGGATCTCCTGCGTCATTTATCGTTACTCCCTCGTTGGCTAAATCAATCCCAATTGCAGTATTATCTTCTGCACCATTGGAGAAAATACTATTCCCCAAAATCCCATTACTAATCGCCGTATTGTTGACTATTGTGACACCATCTCCGCTATTAAAAGCGATAGTATTACCCTGTCCGGCTTCCAGTCCGCCAATAACATTATTAACCGCATTATCGACGAAAATTCCACTGTTAGCATTTCCCAGTCCGCTACCATCAGGCGCTACCCCGATGCGATTTCCCTGAATTTGGTTTCCGCTAGAATTATTAACAACTGAAATCCCGTTAATACTGTTACCCGAGATGAGATTTCCAACGACACTATTGCCAACAACGTTATCAAGTTCTAAACCGTTATTGCTGTTAGGAACCGGAGCGTTACCTGCGCTATTTGTGCCGATAAAATTCCCTAAAATTTGGTTTTCATTGGCAGCATTCCTTAAAACTAAACCGTTAATTGTGTTTCCAGAAATAACATTTCCCTGATTGGCTTCGCTTCCCCCAATCGTATTACCTGCGGCATTACTAATAAAAATACCGTTGCTTTGGTTGGGAATTGCTGTGACTCCGGTGGAATCCAAACCAATTAAATTACTTTGGATAATATTACCAATAGAATTAAATTCTGGAGAACCCGTTATCCGAATTCCATCAACAAGATTCCCCGAGATTGTATTCTGTTCTCCGGCAGTATTTCGACCGATAATATTGTTGCTAGAATTGATAATTTCTACGCCAATTCCGCCGTTAATAACCGCCGGATCTTCGGTTGTTTCTCCATTGGGAATTGCAGTATTTCCGGCCGCATTGGTTCCGATAAAGTTGCCCAAAACTTTATTGTCTGTGGAATTATTGGTAATTAATACTCCGTTAATTCCATTTCCAGAAATAACGTTGGGGTTTGTTCCGGCAACATCAGGATTTTCGAGTCTATCTAGTCCGATATCATTATTCGTTGAACCGTCGATGCGAATCCCATGACTTCCATTCGGAACTGACGCATCTCCCGCAGCATTAACACCGATAAAATTACCGAGAATTGTATTTTCGTTAGCCGCATTTGTAATCAATATACCATCGACAGCATTTCCCGAGATCGTATTTCCTTCACCGGGATTAACACCGCCAATTGTATTCTGAGTAGAAGCATCAACTTGAATCCCTTGTCCCGTATTCGGAACTGCCGTGTTTCCACTTTGGTCAAGGCCGATATAGTTGCCTAAAATCTGGGTATTGGTGGTAGGAATGGGAGCATCTACCTGGGTCTGAAGTAAAATTCCATTCCCATTATTACCCGAGATAATGTTGCGATCTTCGGGATTAATTCCGCCTATAATTGTTCCGGCTGTATTTTGGATGAAAATCCCATCACTATTGTTTGGTAATGGTGTTGTACCATCGGGTGCAACGCCAATAAGATTACCTTGAATTACCGTATCATTTGAACCGTCGTAAATGATAATTCCTTCAATTCCATTACCAGAAATAACATTCCCAATTACTTGAGTTCCCGTAGCCCGAGCAATTTCAATCCCTTGATCGCGATGGCCGAGTTCTAGTGTACCATCGACATCGGTACCGATAAAGTTATCAATAATTTGAACATTGGTTGTTGTTTCGGCATTATCATTGGTTTGAGTAAAAACATAAATGCCGTTTCTTTGTTCTTGCTCTGCACCCGTTCTAATAAAAGTATTCCCTTGAATAATACTGTTACTACCCGACAGAGAAAGACCCCGATTAATATTATTTTGTAGGATACTATCGGTGAGTACAAGTCGGCCGCGACTGACAATTCCAAACTGAGTATTGTTGCTAATTGTGCTATTAGTAATCTCCAGTGTACCCGGACTATTGTCCCCATGCTGAATTCCCGTGCGAGCATTTTGAACGGTTACGCCGGAGATTCTAACAACCGTTTCGGGGTTCAAAGTATTAACTTGGAAAACAAAACCATCACCTTGTCCCTGAATAATTAAATTCTCCGCTCCCGGACCGTTAATGGTGATATTATTTCCGTTATTATCGTTAATATTTAATGAATTAGTCTGATTAGGATTATCATTGACATCTCGGTTGGGATCGAGTTCCAGTTGAATTGTTCGCGGCGTATTAAAAAATGTCGGGTCAAACTCAATCGTATCATCTTCGGCGTTACTATTGGCTGTTTCTATGGCGGCTCGTAACGATCCGGGTCCCGAATCATTAGCATTTGTAACGGTCAAAATTGCTAACACTCCAGCATAGCTTTCTCGCACCGATTCCGTAAAGGCTAGAGGCGATAAAATTTTATCGGTTTGTACGTCTAACTGCCAATTTCCCCCTAAATTTTTGCTCCCAATTTTGCTGGAGGAAGCGGCGATATTCGCGCCTGTCAGTTGTTTGATTTGTTGCAAAAATGCCGAAACAGATGGGCGAGAAAATGCCGATTGTTCGGTGAGATTATCATACGGATGCGGTTGTTGATTGTCTTCTTGACCAACGTTACAACCATACAGTAAAATCTCCCCATCCTCGGTTAATGCACCCCTCCACTGTTGCAGTTGATCCGCATATTGATCTAGTGTATCGAAATTGAGTTGGCTGTTCCCCAAATACAAACATCCTGGCGAACCGTGACTCACGATATGTAATGTTTGAATAGGGGATAACGGAGTGCGACGAATCCGAGCCTGTAAATGTTCCGTAATTTGTTCAATCCCATCCTGATTTGAGTTCAGGATAATGACCTCAGACCCCAGTAGAACCCCCTGACAAAGATATTCGTAACTTTCAACTTTAGCGTCAATGCAGACCAGATTTTTGCTAGGAGTGAATGATACCATTGTCAGTTTTTATTGAATACTCAGCTAGTTTTTCATTGTAAATGCAAATTTATGATTAAGCCAAGCTTTTCTCACAAAAACTCTAATCCGTTTCTCAATACCAGGTTTGGCGGTTGTTGTTTATGAAACCAACCCTCAATCCCTGCAAATACAACCGATCTGCATCTTTTTCTTCTCGATCATATACCGGGCGATGGATTGACAAATTAATAGCTTTATGCTTTATATTGATTTCTAAATACTATAAAAAAAAGTCAACCCCGTTTTGTAAAGATTGAAAATAAGTTTTTAAATTTTTGGTAAAATGATCGGGAGTCACATTTCCTGAAAGTGTGACCATAAAGTTATAGATTGAGTTTTATTTGTATATACAAATCCGAAAGGCATTCTGAGAGTTTCTCACCAACAGAAGAAAGGGTACAAAGTCAGTACCCCGGTGACGACTCGAACCCGTTAAGCTGCATCGATGAAATTGAATAATGATTTAATAGTCTTCATCTGAGAGAATTAAATTTAAGGCTTGATGCAAAATCGCTTCTTGATTAACTTTTTGTTTTAACTCTCTCGAATCATAACGCCCTTCTTCAACTTCTAGAGAAGCTTCATCAATAGCGTTTAAATAAGCTTCTTCTAAGGTTTCGAGTAATTCATCCCGATTGAGATAATAACCCCCCGCTTGGTAACGTTTATTTTTGCGCTTAATCTCTCGAACCGAATTGCGAATGGAAACATCCCAAGAGCGAGTGGTGCGATTTTCGGCTTGTTGTTTGATCAGATGAAGAAGTAAAATAATAGCATGACTGCGAATATTATTAATAATATCATCCCGACTCATTTCTTCCAATGCCTCAACAATGGCGAGCGAACCTTTGATATCGCCTTTGAGCAGTAATTCTTTTAACTCAAGAATTTCTTCCATAACATCAGCATCAACAGAGGATAGATTAATCTTAGCGTTTGAGTCCAATTTGTAGAGTTCTGATACAAAAGCTACGCGATCGCAAAGCCTAGAAACGTTATCCTTGAGAAAGAAGGCTATATCATAATCATCAAACCCGTTAACTCCCCCCTCCCTGCGATATGCGGCTGCAACGCCAGTTCACCGGACAAAAAATCACCCTAGACACCAGCAACCTGATCGCCAGTGGTGGAGAAGGTCGCATATTTCCGGTTGTCGAAGATCCCTCATTGGTTGCGAAAATCTATCATAAACCGACAGACGAAGACGCCGACAAACTGACGGTGATGTTTAACAACCCGCCTCAGACCCTAACGGTAATGCCAGGAGTCACGGCGATCGCCTGGCCAGTCGATCTTCTCTGTACCCCCGACAACAAGCGAAAAATCGTTGGGTTCCTAATGCCCAGCGTAACGCGATCGCTACCGATCCACACCTTTTATACCCCCAAAACACGGCGGGAACGCAAACCCCTATTTAACTACCTCTACCTGCATCGGACCGCCAGAAACCTAGTCGCCTCCGTCACCGACCTACACGCCAGCGGCTACGTGATCGGAGATGTCAACGAGTCCAATATATTAGTCTCCGATACCGCCCTAGTCACCCTCGTCGATACCGACTCCTTCCAAGTTCGAGATCCCCAAACCAAAACCGTTTATCGCTGTCCCGTCGGAAAAGCCGAGTTTACCCCCCCAGAATTACAGGGCCAAACCTTTCGCGATCGCGATCGCACCCCCGAACACGATCGCTTTGGGTTAGCGGTGTTAATCTTTCAACTGTTGATGGAAGGAACCCACCCCTTTTCCGGAGTCTATCAAGGAAGCGGCGATCCTCCCGCCCTAGAAGCCCGGATCAAAGCCGGTCATTTCGTCTACGGAAACAACCGGGTCCCCTACAAACCCATGCCGCTGGCGCCGTCGTTTGACATCCTCCATCCCAAACTGCAAGAATTATTTGTACGCTGCTTCCAAGACGGACACACCAACCCCAGAGTCCGGCCCGACGCGAGAACTTGGCTGTTAGCGCTGATCGAAGCCGAAGAACATCTCGTCACCTGCGACAAATACAGCCAACACCGCTACGATCGCCATTTAAACACCTGTCCCTGGTGCGAACGCACCGCCCAACTGGGAGGACGCGATCCCTTCCCCTCTCGGGAAGACGTGCAGAAAGGGCTGCACCTAAAACCCCTCAAACCCAAGCGGAGACGGCGTTCTCCCGTGCGTTCCCTCGTTCCCACACCCGCCCCCATCCAACCTCGGGCGATCGTCAAACCAATAGTCAAACCAACCCTTACCAGCCCCCGATCAAGCTATCGTCCCCGCAAACGGACAGCCCCGAGAGGCTTATCGCCGCAAATTCAATCTTTAATGTTCAACCTGGTCCAAGGCGGGATTATCGGCAGCATTTGGGGCGTAGCCTGTTCGTCGGCAATTATGGCGATGATGTTTGGGTTTTTCCGAGGAACCGGAGGCATTCTCGGCGGGATGTTTGTGGGAACCCTTTGGGGGGCGTTTTTTGGGGTATCAATTAGCGTGTTTTTGCCGCCTCCGAGGGGGTTAGATCGGTGGAAAGCGTTTATTGTCGGCAGTTTTTGCGGGGCGATGATCGCGGCGGCGATTTCAGGAATTGTGTTTGGTGCCTTAACCGGAGAGATCGTTATCGGTCAAACGTTGGTTTGGGGGGCGTTTTTGGGGTTAATTTGGGGATCGATCTGGTCGGTGTTTAAACCGCCTTTATCCCTGCCGACTCCGGGCGGGGTGAGAGGCTGGACGGGGGCGGTGTCCGGTAGCGTTTGGGGGGCTTTGTTGGGAACGATCACCGGGGCGGTTTTGGCGATGGGGGCGGTGTTGTGGGGAGAATGGCAGTTATTGCAGAGTTTGACCCTGACGGCGAAGTTGCTGTCGCAAATGTTGGTGATGGCGACGGTGGCGGCCGGTTTGGGGGCCTTGGGGGGCATTCTTTCCGGGGCGACCTTTGGCAGTATTGGGGGTGTGCCGCCTTTACCGTTATCGATGAGAATGGTCGGGGCAAAAGGGGCAATTGTAGGGGGAATTTGGGGGAATTTTTTGGGGGCGATCGCCGGGGCGGTTTTGGGGGCGATCGCGGCTTTCATTTTTCCGGATTTTCTCAGCAGTACATCGGGGGATGGGATGCCGCTGTTTTTGGGGGCGATGGTTGTTTCTGCCGGAGTCGGAGCGGTTTGGGGAACGATTTCGGGTATGGTTTGGGGAGCTTTAGGACAATTTTAAAACTATCTTTAGGTATATTTACGAATTAATTTAAGGTTTATTTAATGGATTGATTTTAATTTGATTCGGCTGATTTTCCGAAGTCAAACGGAATGCTTTTGTAGGTGCGGTTAACTGCACTCTCAAACAACTTGACTTCGGTTAAGGCTGTGTTAAGATGCGCTCAGTTCGATAAAGTTTAGTAACTTTTCTTTACGTGGTGTAAACAGTTATGAACAAAATGACTCAGATCACGAAACGCCTTTTAGTTCTGTTTGCTGCGTTAGGAAGTGCGGCTGTATTGGCAGCTTGCAACCAACCCACTGCAACCAACACAACCTCTGAACCTGCTACCGAACAGGCAGGCGAACCCACCGAACCGACTGCGGCCACCGAAATGCCGGCGGAAACCACCGCAGAAACTCCTGAAGTTGAGCCGGCTACAGAAGCCCTCGCTAGTGAGAATACCGATACAACCGCGACTCCGGCCGCCAGTGAAGCTGAGGGAGATACTATTGTTGCTATTGCCAGCGAAGATAGCACTTTTAGCACTTTGGTTGCTGCTCTTGAAGCTGCTGACTTGGCTGAAGTTTTATCGGGTGAAGGTCCCTACACTGTATTTGCACCGACCGATGAAGCTTTTGCTGCTTTACCGGAAGGAACTGTTGAAGACCTGCTGAAGCCTGAAAATAAGGATAAGTTGGTTCAAGTTCTCAAGTATCACGTTGTTCCGGCTAAGGTCTTATCGACTGAAATTCAACCCGGCGCCGTTGAAACCGTTGAAGGACAACCTTTAGAGATTTCTGTTGACCCCGATACCAATGAAGTTATGGTCAACGATGCCAAGGTGGTTAAGACTGATATTGTTGGTAGCAATGGTGTGATTCATGCTATTGATAACGTGATTCAACTTCCCGAATAACAACAGCACTCCGATTCTAACAACTTAATCATCTAATATAACTTCCCCATAAACCCGGTTTCATTGAGAAATCGGGTTTCTTTTTCTAAAAATTTGCGGGGTTTTACGGATTATTAATGTATTAAAATTTACTTTATACAGAGCTTTATACTTACGTGTTTATTCAAAGAAACTTGATGAATAAATCCCGAAAAGGTAAACATACTGGCCTTTTTTCTCAATCGCTTCCCGTGACTAAATTTACCCAAGTACGTGATAAAAATCACACTACCGGGGTCAAAACCCCTCGATAATGGGTTTTAGATTTGACACATGAAAACACCAACTTCCATTAACAGCAGACCACACCCAAAAATTTATGATTAACCAATTCATCAACCCTAAACTCATCGCTGGTTTAACCACCGTTAGTACACTGACAGGCTTGATGCTGACGGACGGCGCCGCCAATGCTGCGACGATGACAAAATCCTACACTGACAGCTTCGGACTCGCGACTACAGATATTGAAGACGCAATGCTGTCTGTTCAAAAGTTCGATAGCAGTCTGGGAATCCTCAAAAGCGTTAAAGTTACCTTCGATGGCCAAATCGTTGGGAATGCCAAAGTTGAAAACCTCGACGCCAAAGACCAAACTCTCACGTTTGATTTATCCGGTAATCTACAATTAATGGGGCCTGATGCTTTAGGAACTTTATTTGATAAAACCGCAAACAAAGCCGACTCACTCGACGCAAGCGCTTATGATGGTACGTTTGATTTTGCTGGGACTTCGGGCGGTATGTTTACCGGGTTAACCGCTTCGGCTTCAGGGGAAAAAACCTACACAGACCAAAGCATCTTAAGTGCTTTCATGGGAGATGGTAATATTGATTTCCTTTTCTCCGCTTTCACCAACTCCAAAGTTACCGGGTCAGCAAATATTGTTTCTCAAATTAACACCCAAGGCGGCGCGATGGTTTCTGTGGTTTATGAATATGAGAAAGCCCAAGAAATTCCCGAACCGTCTGTTATGTTGGGTTTGGGATTAGTTGCGGGTGCCGGTTGGTTATCTCGCAAAAAACAGGCTTCGTCTAATTAATAGTAGTCGTTTTCCTGGTATTGTTGAAGCTCTAAAAATAGACTGAAGCAGTAATTACTAACAGTTTTCCTTGCAGTTGAACATTGAGATTGACTCCGGGCATGATTAACCTCATGCCTTTTTTAGCAATAAGCTTGTAGGGGCGGGTTCTGCCCGGATTTATATTTTCCCCAAAATAACTTTAATAAACTCGCCCCGCCACCCTGTTTCTCACAGAAACCGGATTTTTGACTTGCTTTTGACTTGGTAACTTGGTGACTTCTAATCATATGATATCCGGTTGATTAATGCCTGTTATGGGTGCGGGGCGGGTTTAACTCAATCTCGGAGTGGTCGTCAACATCAATGCAGAACCCGCCCCTACATCACAATCATTGATTAGTCGAATATAATATAACTTCTGACTTCTGTTATCTCTGTCAATAGATTGATGAACAAATGTATAAAATTTTGATAATTTGAACGAAATGAACAACAATAAATTTCACGTTTACAAATAGGCTTGAAGTTCATTGTCGTTTGTCGTTGAGCAAGGATAAAACATGAGTGAACAATCAATCTCTAATCAAACCCCCAATTCTCCCAATGTAGCAGAGGATGCCCAAGAAGCGAGAACAGAATCTCAGCATTATAGCGGTGGGGATGCTCTTTTAGATGCCGAAATCAAACAAGAAAACACGGCAGAAGAAGCAGTTAATAAGCCCGCCAGCACTAATTTTGCGGATACCGAAGAACAAAGTTAACGGGTTGTTTTCTGATTAATTTGGATTTGTGGGCGACAACGCTAAAAACACATCTAAACCCTTGTAACTTCCATCTTGCAGCATTCTCAACAAAACCGAAGAAACCGGGTTCGATAACGAAAAAAGAAACCCGGTTTCTGATATTGCTGAGAAATAGGCGGCTATTGTTCCAACAGGCTGCTAAAAGATTATCATTTGAGAGTGGTCTTATTTACAAAAGTTTATCAAATGACACTTTCAACCCAAAAATCCCTTTCCAATTTACCCCTAAACCTGCAAACCTGGCACTGGCGAGGACATTCTATCCAATACACCGTGCAAGGAACCGGACATCCTCTGGTTTTGGTGCATGGGTTTGGCGCTTCTATCGGACATTGGCGGAAAAATATCCCCGCACTCGCCGAAGGCGGTTATCAAGTGTTTGCGTTAGACTTACTCGGGTTTGGAGGTTCGGCTAAACCTGCAATTGATTATTCTTTGGAATTGTGGGCTGAATTGTTGTACGATTTTTGGGCAGAACACATCCTCAAACCCACCGTTTTTATCGGTAATTCTATCGGGGCGTTATTGAGTTTGATGATGTTGGCGCAGTATAGCGAAATTTCTGCCGGGGCGGTATTGTTAAACAGTGCGGGGGGTTTAAATCATCGTCCTGAAGAATTAAATTTACCGTTACGATTGGTTATGGGAACGTTTACCAAGATGGTAAGTTCTCGGATAATTGGCTCGTTTGTGTTTAATCAAGTTCGTCAAAAACACCGCATTCGCAATACTTTGCGTCAGGTTTACGGGAATAAAAAAGCGATTACCGATGATTTGGTCGAGTTGCTTTATGCACCCTCCAACGATGAAGGCGCTCAGAAAGTTTTTGCTTCCATTTTAACCGCTCCGGCAGGCCCCCATCCGCAGGAATTGTTAGAAAAGGTTAAACAGCCTTTATTAGTGATTTGGGGCGAAGATGACCCTTGGACTCCCATCAAAGGCTCGAAAATTTATCAAGATTTGGTGGAAATGGGAAAACCCGTTCAATTTATTTCTGTACCGAAAACGGGTCATTGTCCCCACGATGAACGTCCCGAAGTTGTTAATCCTAAAATATTGGAATGGTTGGCAACGGTTGAGTTTAGTCTTTAGTTCTTTTTTGACGTTTTAAAAATCAATCTTAGAAACCCGGTTCATTTTCAAAACTGGGTTTTTCTTTCCTCTTTTTAGGGGTTAAAAGGTCGGGTGGGTGACAACCGACAGTTATTAACTGGGTTTTTATTCCCAAAGATAAAGCGTTAGAGGGTTAATCAAATGATGGGATAAAATCAAAAATCCAGCCGTCGGACTGAAAAAAAATAAAAAAAGGGTGATCTGCTGCAAGAATAAAGGCGAAACTTACAGATCACAGAAATGAATTCAATTATTTATTTAGAAACCGGTTCAATTTGTTTTGTTTCTTCTAAACTTTCTGAGGAAAACGTGAGGAAATTCCCCAACACTCCAATCGTTCGATAGCGCTTATCGACAAAATCAAAATCAGTCGTATAAACGCTAAACAATATTGCATTCTGACGGTCAGTTGCTTTATTAATATTGTTTTGAATCCAATCTCGCTGATTCGTAAATAAAGATTGACAAGCATCAACCAACGATCCCGAAATTCCATTCAAAAACTCGGGTACATTCGATTGATTGCACCAGTTTTCTTTAGCTTCTGTAATTAATCGACCCGAAGCATAATTCAAATATTCTTCTCGGGTGGGATTGGTCAGCGACATCGTACCGGCTAAAATCGTTAAAACAATCGCACCTTTCCCCAAGATATTTCCCCAATTGGGTTTAAAGCCGCCCGAATTATCTTTTTTGCGATCGAAAGTACCTAACATTTGAGATCTTCCCCATTGAACGCTTTACCTTAAGATTATCCTTCAATTCCGGGTTAGTCAATTCCGGATATTCAGCAAATAACTCGTGAGGACATAGAAATAACGTCTCGCTACGTCCTCATCCTTTAATCTTTAGTTTTTGGGTTTACCCGATTTTACCTGATTAATTTCTCGCTGTAACTCCTCAATTTGACGTCGTAACGTCTCGACTTCATCGTTAGAGTCTTCGACTTCGACTTCAACCGCTCCTTCGGAAACCCTTTGTTTATAATTTCCCAAACGAATTTGACGATATTCTTCGGAATTCGCCCATTCCCGCAAATATTGAATTCGTTCGACGGGGAAAGGATGAGATAACATCATACCTTGACCACCATTATACAGCAAAAATTTATACACTTGATTCAACCCATCGCTATCGAGATTGTGATACTGTTCCGATTGTGAAATAAACTCATCAAGAGAACATTGAGAAGCGTATTTTCCACTGACTCCCGCCATCGTCATCATCGTCTGCATCACGCATTTTAAATCATCTGTGACCAACAACGCCGCCCGATCAGCCGACAGTTCCGCTTTGCGACGCCATTCATAAAAAGCATAAATTAAGCCACTGCTGACTAAATTTCCTAGCCCCATTGTCATTTCTCCAATGGTCGAAGCCACACCCATCGCCCAAATTGCCATCTGATTTAAAATCGGATGACCGCATTTAATATGACCGAGTTCATGGGCTAAAACCGCCCGTAATTGGGCTTCATCAACTAAATCTAATAAACCCGTATTCAGAACAATATAAGGGCGTTCTTGTCCGAGAGCATAACTGTTAACTTGGGGATTTTGTGCTACAAATAAAACGGGTTCGTTCAAGACATCGAGATCCCGGACACATTCGCGAAAAATATGATAAATGCTAGCATATTGACGCGGCCCGACTTGAATACTATTTCCCATCAAATAAACATACTGAGGGCGTTCATAGACAAATTCTACAAATTTACTGGCAATCAGATCGAACCCCGGAACGCTGCGGAGGGCTGCTTCTGCTTGTCGGTCCAGAGGATGGCGAAACGCTTCACTTGAAATTCCGGTGTAAGTTGGCATAGGATTGGCAACGGTAAAGTGAAATTAAATTCGGATCTAACTTGATTCGCTTGACATTATTATGTTGACAAATTTGCACGGGTAGCTGCAATTGACGACTCCCCTTCCTAAAAGAAAGGGAATTCAGAAAATAAGCAATCTTCTGGGTTGCGCCAAGCAACCTCTAGACACTCCGGCTAAAAAGCCCGAAGCGCTTACTTTTTCTGCCAATATTCCAAGCCCCATTACAATCGGAATTGACAATATGTTTATCCCGGCTGCAATACAACCCGCGCTTAATTCGCTTCCCCGAAAAGGGTGGCGATTTGGGGCTGTCGGCATTGTAAACGGGCAATTCATCCCCGTCCAAAGCCGAGGCTTTGCTTGTGTAAGATTCTTCGGTCTCAATGTATTGGATGCCGTATCGTTCGCAGAGGGAACTCAACTTGGAGCGCAACTGCCAGTGGGGAATACTAACAAAATTTTGGTTGTTGCGAGAACCAATGTTGATAGATTGTTTCCAACCCGGATTGACCCCGACAATCAGAGTCCCAATCCCGCTTGCGATGCAGTGATTGACAATCAATCTTGCAGCTTTGTTAAGGTAATCTCGAACCCGGTTGTTTCGTTTTTTAAACAGGCAAGATTGATAATTGGTCAGCCCTTGAATTCCCAGTTTGTCTTTGGCGGATTGGATTTTGCTGTTAATGCGGTTAAACCCCTGGTTAATGCTTTTAAGTTTTTTGCCATCCACAATAAAGGATGCCCCATCGGTTGTAACGCAAGCAGCCAAATTGTCCAATCCCAAATCCACCGCCATTGCCCGTCGCGGATCAACGCGGGCGGGTCGTGGTTCTTGCTCTATTACAAATTCCACCTCGAACCAACGGGCGTTATGGCGGGGAACAATGCGAGTTTCCTTGAGTTTTTTGCCCGACAACCGTTCGGGAAAGGGAATGCGAACAGTCCCATATTCTGCCTTGAATTGGCGGGACATGGGAATCTCAAAATACCCGTTCTTAACTTTGATGCGGGGCATAATCAAGGGAAAGTATCCATCTTTCTTCAAGTATTTGGGCAGCCGAATTTGTTCAAATCGGTACAAGCCTTGATTTGCCTTCTTGAGCAATTTGAAGAAAGACTTAAAGGAACGGTCTACCACCTTCAAGGTTTGTTGGGCGATGTCGGTATTCAACAGCTGGTAATTTTCGTTCCCCTTGCAGGTGTGGTAGTTTCCTTCGTAACGAAGGTATTGCCGTTCCGCAAAAAAGAATTGCCTAACCGAATAAAGCCCTACGTTGTAGAGGTTTTTGGTCAGGCGGCACAGGGTTTGGATAGCGGCAAATTGCTGCTTGCTCAAGCCCCGTATTTGATTCTTTTGAGTCAGATACATGAATACCTTTCGCTAGAATGTTGTAATCTTAGCGAAAATAGCGAACATTGTAAACCTTTATGTGGAGGCTCGGCTTTCCTCCCTGTCCTTGAAGTACAGAGTTTCCAAGCCGAGGATTTTCGATGATAGAAACAACCTTGTTGAAATTTTTGCAATGGAGGTCCGGGTGAGTTATCCCCTGAAAACGGCCAAAGCGATCACCGTGTCGATCGCTGCTGCTAGTTTATCTGGATGTGGCTTTGTGTTCAACTCAACTCAACGCCAAGTTATGGAGGTTGTCTCTTATCTGACGGGTGTGATGGAAACCAGCGCCCAAGCCCAAGCGGTTCCGGGGACGCCGAGTGTTCGCATGACCACTTGTGTGGTTGAGGTCGGTAATGCGAGTGAAATTACCCAACGTTCTCCGGCGGTTTTTTTATATCAAGAACAGGCGATGACCGATAATCCCTATCGACCCTATCGCCAGCGTTTTTTACAGATTTCTCCGAGTGCTGATGGTCGGAAAGTTGAGTCGGCGACTTTTGTTCCTCGCAACCCGGAAGCTTGGGTCAATTTTTGTAATCAACCCGAGTCCGAACGTTTGGTCAGCGTTGAGGACCTGGGAGATTATCGCTGTAGTGTTTTTCTACAAGCTGCGGGTTCTCAATATATTGGTCAAACTCAACCGGAAGGTTGTCCAGTTAACTATAAAGGTGCAGTTACCGTTACTAATAGCATTACTTTGGATGCTGAAAGTATGGAAACTCTCGATCGCGGATACGATCAAAAGGGAAATCTGGTTTGGGGTGCTGAAAATCGATCCTATCAATATCAACGGATCGAGCCGAATTAAACCCAGTCAATCCGTCAAAGTTGGACATTTTGCACTGGTTAACTTCTCTAACTTTTTACCTTAGAATTTTCAGCAACAGAGCAATCAAACTGACTTCTAGGAAATCTTGTGAGTTTGATTGCCTTTCTCCACTGTCTATCGTGTTGATGAGATTGGCGATCGCAACAAATTGTTATCCCAACCGAGACAAATCTTAAAGTTTTTAAACTCTGTATTTTAACAGTTTAGAATTAATTTAACAATACTTTCTTTTGTTCCCATAACAAGGCAAGCTAGAGTTTGCAGTGAATGAGTGGAGAAAGAGCCATGATGCTCAAAGCTAAAGATATTATGACGACTGATGTTGTCACCATTCGCGGTTCCGCAACGGTTGCAGAAGCCGTCAAAAAAATCAACGAACACGCAGTCCGCGCTTTAATTGTCGAACGTCGCCACGAACAGGATGCTTATGGCATTGTCACCGAAACGGACATCATTTACAAAGTGACCGCTTTCGGAAAAGACCCCAAAAAAATGCGAGTCTATGAAATTATGACAAAACCTTGCATTGTTGTTAACCCGGATCTGGGTGTAGAATACGTTGCTCGGTTGTTTGCTCAGACTCACATTCATTTGGCTCCCGTGATTCAAGATACTTTATTGGGGGTTATTTCTATTGGTGACATCCTCCGGAAAGGTGATTTTGTTGAGAAGCCAAAAAGTATTCTACTCGAAGAACGGATCGAACAAGCCATTCAAGAAGCTCGCGCTACCTGTGCGGAAAAAGGCGCCACTTCCAAAGAATGTGCTGCGGCTTGGGATATTGTAGAAGAATTACAAGCTGAAGCCGCCCATCAAAAAGCCGAACGAATTGAAAAGACCGCTTTTGAGGTTTATTGCGACGAAAATCCAGATGCTTTTGAAGCTCGCGTTTATGATAATTAAACCTCGTTAAAGGCTACGATCCTCTAAAACTTCATTACCCATTTTGTCGGGAGTTGCGATCGCAGGTTTTGACAAAAACAGTGGGAATTAAGAACCCGGTTTCTCAAGAGAAGCCGGGTTTTTGAAATTGACATCTATCCCCAGATGTATTTCTGGACAATCTCGGGTCTAATTTGTATAAAAATAAAGCCGATAAATTATACAAAACTCTACCGTTTGATTGGGGGATAAAACCGGCGGACTGCGGATAAACCAATCCTTTAAAACTTAAGAATACTCTCATCTTCGGAAACTTTTTCTAGCTCTAGATCGACCGAATAAATATGTTAAAATCTCGAAGTATCAGAAAAAACTGATATGAGGAATAGGAGAAAATCCAATGAAAACTAAACTGTTAGGAACGATCGGGTTATTCATCCCCTTGGTGGCGATAGCCCCGAGTTTGGCTCAGTTTAATACCAGCAACCCCGATGTATTTCTCCGAGGACAAGCCAAATCTTGTCAAGGATGCAATCTCCGAGGTGCAGATCTCAGCAATACCCGACGGGTAAATGCTCAACTCCGACAAGCCGATTTAACCGAAGCCGATCTCAGCGATAGTTATTTTGAAGGCGCCTATTTTACCTGTGCAGATCTGACCCGTTCCAACTTAGAAAATGCTGAATTTCCCTACGCCAACTTTGTTGATGCGAACCTCAGCGGAGCCGATTTAAGCGGTGCAGATTTGAGCAAAACTGACCTCAGCGGAGCGATAATAGATGATACCACTAACTTAACCGGAGCCAACTTAGACGGTGCAAAACTTTGGGATGCTCGAACCATTTATCAACCCGGAGTAGACCTGTCAGCAATTCCTCGAAATGACAATATTGAAGACCAACGAGTTAGATGTAACAACCAGTAGAATTAATTGAAAATTCCCTCAAGATTATTGCAATACCCTCCTTTTCTAGCGACGAAGGAGGGTTTTAAAATTTCATCTTTCCAAAACTTATAAAAAATGTTACCCTATTTTCAGATGATTGATGTCCGGTTAATTAATTCTATTATGGGGACGGTGCGGGTTTATCTCAATCTTGGAGTAGTAAAAATCTTGACTGAACCCGCCCCTACAGAATCTTTATTGATTAGTCAGACATGATATCATTCGCGAATTTTGGATATTTTAAAAAAAAGCAAATTATGACCGCTCAAACCGCAACCCAACTCACTCCCGAACAGTATCAAGCCAAAATCGAAACTGTAATTAACACCCTCAAACAAGACTTACCGACATTATTTGAAAAAGACATCTCCTACGAGATTTATACCTCAGACATTTACTTTACCGACCCCGTAAATACCTTTAAATGGAAATTTAACTACAGAATCATCTTTTGGACGCTGCGATTTCATGCTCGGTTATTTTTTAGCGAAATTTACTTTGATTTACACCGAGTTCAACAAACCGCAGTGGATTTAATTAGCGCCGACTGGACGGTACGCGGAACCCTGAGACTTCCTTGGAAACCACAAATTTTCTTCAACGGTTCTTCGGCTTACAAACTCACCGAAGACGCCTTAATTTATCGCCACGAAGACACTTGGGATCGTTCACCACAAACCATTTTAAAACAATTTATTCAACGTCCCTCCGAGTCCGATTCAAAATCAAGCTAAAAGTCGAAACATCCCCCAAAACGGTTCGGTTTTACTCACTCGAACTCGGTGGGATTAGCGGTTAAAGTAGAAACTAGGCGAGCAAAACAAATTACAACAAACAAACAAGGGTTTAAAATGCAAGATAAAAATATGTCCCATCAAGTTTCTGAATTCTTCAACGATGCTTCATCGGAAGGAAATCAACTGTTAAAATATCTTCAGTCCATGAACCCGGAAACCATCGCTCAACTTTCCCAACCCGACCCCGAAGTTGCTCAAATTATGGAACACCGTCTCAGCCAACTTTTAGGCGGTTTACCCTCCGAACACTTTGATGTTAATATCACAACAAATCGCCAAAATTTGGGTCGCCTTTTGGCTTCCGCGATGATGAATGGTTACTTCCTCTACAGCGCAAAACAGCGCATGGAATTTGAAAAAGCGATTTCTGACTCTTAAGTTTAGTATGATTAGGAGGAAGGTTCTTCCATAAGAACCTTTATTTTCCTAAGAATTGAGATGAAAAAATGACCGATAACGCTTTCGTTGTTTCCGCGTCTTGGTTAGCAAATCAACTCGATAATCCTAATGTTGTCGTTGTTGACTGTCGCTTTTCTTTGGCTGACCCAGAATTAGGACAACGCCAATATCAAGAAAGTCATATTCCGGGAGCATACTATCTCGATCTCAACCGAGATCTTTCCAGTCCTGTTGCTAAACATGGCGGACGTCATCCCCTCCCAGATGTCACCAAATTAGCTCAAACTTTCAGCAAAATTGGAATTCATTCACATACCCTTGTCGTCGCTTATGATGATTCTCGCTTTGCGTTTGCGGCTCGTTTGTGGTGGTTATTGCGATACATGGGACATGAAAAAGTCGCCCTTTTAGACGGAGGTTTTAGCAATTGGAAAACTCAAGGTTATCCCGTCAATAACAGTCAACCCGAACCGAAAGTGGGCGAATTTATTCCCCAAATTAATCCGGAATTATTGGTTGATATTGAAACCGTAAAAGCGAAAAAAGATCGCCCAGAAGTTGCTTTAGTTGATTCTCGCGAACCGGATCGATATTTAGGAAAAACTGAACCGATAGACCCCATCGCCGGACATATTCCGGGGGCTGTTAATTATCCCTGGAAAGAGGTTTCTGATCAGGCGGGATATGTTAAAATAGAAGAACAACCCCAACGCTGGAGTCATATAAAAAATGCAGAAGAAATTATGGTTTATTGCGGTTCTGGGGTAACAGCTTGTGTGAATTTATGGTCGTTAGAAATGGCTGGAATTCATCACGGAAAACTCTATGCGGGAAGTTGGAGTGATTGGTGTTCTTATTTGATAGAAGCTGAAAAAGATTAAACCCCTACAAAAAAACCCGGTTTCTCGTAGAAACTGGGTTTTTGTGATGTAGCTTTTAAGTAGAGATAAAACTCTCGGAAAGTAGATCTTCTGTGGTATTTTGTACAAATCCTAAGATGCTATTTTCTACGCTGTTACGGATTAAAATCCCTGAAGTTCCTGCTAATTCAAAGGCTTCTAAACTTACACTTTCTGGGGTTAATCCGGCGGTTAAAATAATGCGATCGCCGACAGTAAAATCAGCAATAATATCGGCTTCAACCGGACTATTTACTGCGGTTTGAGTCGATAAAATAAACCAATCTTCGCCATTTCCTCCCGTTAAAATATCCCGTCCTCTGTCTCCGCTTAACGTATCTTGACCCTCACCTCCACTGACAATATCATCCTCTTGACCGCCAAATAAGTTATCATTTCCGCTTCCCCCTTCTAGAGTATCACTCCCCCGGTTTCCGTAGATAAAATCATCCCCATCCCCACCATTAATAATATCATTATCCCGACCCCCAAATAACGTATCTCCTCCATTAAAACCGTCAAGATTATCGTTTCCCTGGTTTCCATTTAAAAGATCGTTTTCCTTCCCTCCCCAAATTAAATCATCGCCACTGTTTGATAACGCAATGGTTTCTTCTATCCAACTTGAATAAATAGAAACTCTCGTATCGCTAAAAAACTCGCCGAAACTGGTATCATTCTCATCGGTAACGTCAACGGTTTCATTGAAGGGACTTTGACCAAAAGAACTTAAACCTGCAATTTTTCCATTAATAAAAGCGGGGGCGCCGGAATCTCCGCCACTAATTCCGATTTCTTCCGAACCCAATCCTAAATCTATAATACCATATTCTACACCAAAAGCATCATTTAAAAACGAACCATTATCAAAGTCATAAGCTAATTGAGTTTTGGGTAAAATGTTACTTTGAGGGTCATCATTAAAAATCTCACTAAACGCATCAAAACGATTTTTTCCTCGGCGTTTAATCAGATTAATTTCATCAAAATTTTCTCCCGTCCATCCCGTACCACTTACCCCATATCCAACTTTTTCAAAGACTTTACCGACCTCATCAAACTGAGTGTAAATCTGATAGCGATCTGCTTCTACGGGTGCAGGTTGTGAGAGTTCAATAATGGCAATATCGGAGTTGCGATCATAGTCAGAACGCCAATTGGGATGAACAAAAATTTGTTTGGCGGGGATAGAAATGCGACCCGTTGGTAAATCAAAAAATACGGTATAATTGTTAGGGTTAGGATTGAGGTTTGGGCTATCATCAATATTATTAAAACAGTGAGCAACGGTGAGAATATGACGACCCGTATTTAGTAATGAACCGGTACAGTCTATTTCTCCGTTCATTCCCCATCCGACAACCCCATCAAAACCCGTTCCCGGTTGAATGAGGGAGCGAGGTTCATTGGGGTTATTTGTAGCAACAACAATGCGGGAACGACGCCGAGTTTCGAGTTGTGATAAAGATTCTGTCATGTTTAAAGAATTTGAAAAACTAGACATCTAAAAGCGGGAGAACGGAGTTACAATACTCAGTTACAATACTGGCAAAATCCTATGAATAGATAACCTCTAACAATTTTAAACGATGATCCTAGATTCCCGCTATCAAACCCTAAAACAACGATTTTTAGACATTGATGATTTTCCCCCAGAGTTTTTAGCAATTTCTCGAAATCTCTTTGACTTCAATAACGGTGAAATTGTTCCCAAACGGTTTGAAGTTTGGACGACTTTAGTTGGTCTTCCCCTTCCCCAACCGCTAACAACAAGATTTGAATCCCTTTTCGATGAAATTATTAAACTTCTCCCAAATTCTACTCGTTTTTATAAAGTTCGACCCCAAAATTATCACTGGGAACTGTTTATTATAAAACGACCCGATGAAACGGTTGAGGAAAAGTTGCTGATTCAAACTACGGAAATTATTCGGCAAATTTTGAATAATTTTAAACCGTTTAAAATGTCTTATCGGGGATTTTTAATTACGCCAGATGGTACAATAATTGTGAAAGGATATGGGGAATTTGACCAACTGCGGGAACAATTGCGTCAACAGATTTCTTGGGCTTCCCCCCAACAATCTAACCTCGGACATATCTCCCTCGGACGCATTCTGGACCCGGTGGGTGAAGTTTGTTTTCGGGAACTTAAACAGCTAGTTCAAACGTCTGAAAATGATGAGTATGGCGAACTGAATATTAATTGTGTCAAATACGTTCACGAAAGCCAATGGTACATGGAAACTCAAGAAGTAGTTTCTACTTTTAATCTGAGGTAAAAATAGTCAGATGATATCCGAATAATCAATAACCATTCTGTAGGGGCGGGTATTTTCGCCTCACCAGTTCTGTAGGGGCGGGTTCAGTCAAGATTTTTACTACGACTTCAAGATTGAGATAAACCCGCCCCGTCCCCAGAACAGGCATTAACAACCCGACATGATATGATTTTGAAGAAAATCTAAATTGGTGACGGGTTGATTACAGTTTTTTTGGGGAAAATCTAAATGGGTGACGGGGCGGGTTTAGAAAAGTTATCTCGGAGAAAACATAAATTGATGTGGAACCCGCCCCTACAATATTGATGACTGAAAAAGGGTTTATTACAGTTTTTTTGGGGAAAACATAAATGGGTGACGGGGATTTGTGACGGGTTTATTACAGTTTTTTTGAGGAAAACATAAATTGTTGACGGGGCGGGTTTAGAAAAGTTATCTCGGGGAACATATAAATATAGGCTGAACCCGCCCCTACAATATTGGTGACGGGTTTATTACAGTTTTTTTGGGGAAAATCTAAATGGGTGACGGGGCGGGTTTAGAAAACTTATCTCGGAGAAAACATAAATTGATGTGGAACCCTCCCCTACAATATTGGTGACTGAAAAAGGGTTTATTACAGTTTTTTTGGGGAAAATCTAAATGGGTGACGGGGCGGGTTTAGAAAAGTTATCTCGGAGAAAACATAAATTGATGTGGAACCCACCCCGAAGCCAGAAGAAGTTAGAAGTCACCAAGTCGTGAGGTTACTGAGAACTGAACACTGAAAACACTGGTGACTGTAAAAACTGTTCCCCGTTCCCCGTTCCCTGTTCCCTGTTCCCCGAACACTGTAAAAACTGTCACAATTGGGAATCTTTTTGGGTTCCTTTTTCGTCAATGATATTCAGTAATCGCCCAAAGTTTAAACCGAGTTGAGTTGAGAAATTATCCCGAACTCAACGGGGGAAAACCGAAACGAATGAGTGATACAAAAGAGTTGTATTTGTCACTCGCCCAACCTAACAATTTGATAGAGAGAAAACCTACCATGTCCGTTCGTCGTTTATCTTCTTCTTCCTGGGGTCTGTTAACAGCGTTATCATTGGGTATAGGCTTTCTGGGTTTAGCTAATATTTCCCAGACTCCTCCCGTTATCGCTCAAGAACAACAAATGAGAACGTTAACTGTTAGTGGTCAAGGTATTGTTAATATTCCCACTTCCATGACTCAAGTTCAACTGGGTGTAGAAGTGCAGGGAAAAACGGCCGATGAAGTTCAACAAGAGGCCGCCAAACGCACCACCGCTGTGGTAGAATTATTGCGATCGCGAAATGTTGAAAAACTGGAAACCACCGGAATTCGTCTCAACCCGAATTATAATTATGGCAACAACCAACAAGAGTTAACCGGATATTCCGCGACAAATACCGTGAGTTTCCGTATCCCAACCGAAAGCGTGGGGAGTTTGCTCGATGATGCGGTGAAAGCCGGAGCAACTCGCATTGATGGGGTTAGCTTTGTGGCAGCCGATAAAGCCATAGAAGCGGCTCAACAGCAAGCCTTGAAACAAGCGACTCAAGAAGCCCAACGTCAAGCCGATGCGGTTCTCGATAGTTTAAATTTAACCAAACGGGAAATTGTCAACATTCAAGTTAATAGCACCAGTACGCCTCCCCCTCAACCGTTGATGCGTCAACAAGTGGCTCTGGCATCCGTCGAACGAGCAGACACGCCTGTTATTGGCGGAGAACAGCAAGTACAAGCTTCTGTGACCTTGCAAATTCGGTATTAGAGATTAAGTTTTGTATCCCGAGTTAAGGCGTATAATTCCCTCAAAACAAGGGTTGAGACCGAGTAGAGAAGTCAGAGGATAAAATATCAGGTGCGGGCGGACAGGTAAAATCAGAGGGCAACCGTGAAAACCGTTCGATTTCTATATATGTCCACTGCTCCCCTGACGTTAAATTTAATTCAAGGTTCAGTTTCCATTCGTTTTACCCCAGAAGCGGCTATTGAGTTAAAAGCGGCGCTCGATGAATTAATGCAGCAACTCAAAGCCGTCGCCATGAAGTCTACTCCCGGTACAACGGGTAAACCCACCCCGCAAAAATCGATGGAATATCAACATACGGGGGATGTATTTTTAGAGGTGTTTTGTAATCCCAATATTTGGCCCAGTCCCTTTGCGGCGAAATTGCTGATTACAGTTAGAGATGACCGGATTAAGATTAATAGTGAAGCTGAATTGACTCGAATTATCGAAGATGTCAATCAGTATTTAGAGCAAGTCAGCTAAAAAAATAATGAGTTTATAGCTCAAATTAGCCAGCTAGTGTTAGAATATTCACCCAAATTGACTGATTTCTCAGGAGACGGTCAGTTCTTTATCCACTCATGTTCTGATTCTCATGAATGCCGATAACTTAACTCAGATTCTGCACCAAGGGTTCCGCGTCACACTCGGCGCAACCTCCTCTATGATTGAAATGCTGCAAGATTCGCAAAAGCGAAGTGAGAATCTAGAAAAAATGCAGTCCCAATGGAGTCAGCTTGCTGAGGAGTTGGCTGAAAAAGGAGAACAAACTGAGCAAGAAGCTCGCCGGTTTGTTGATACAATCCTAGAGCAACGAACCAACTCCACAACGACTGGAGGAACAACCTCAACGTCTTCCGAGTCGATGACAACAACTCCCGTCTCGGTTTCCGAACCCGACTCCGCCGAAGAACTTCAGGAACTCACCGCTCAAATTGCCGCTTTGCGACTGGAGTTAGAACGTCTGCGGGGTTCGGAGTCTTCCAATTAATTCTAGCTTGAACAAAGGGTTATCGATAAACTTAAGCCAGCCCGGGGCTACCTGAGTGGGAATGCAAGTAGTTCAAAAAGCTGGCTTAAGATTCAATAGCTTATGGTTCAAAGCAAGTTCTCATCCTGATGATGAGTCCATTTTCAGTGAAAAATTCTGGGACTTTCCCAGGTTTAAGGCTGTTGTTTCAAATTAGCCGTTTTCGTCTATTCGTGTTAATTCAGTGGTTTGATGGAAGTGATGAGTCCGAGCCTTGACAAATTTTTCGCAATTGTTAACTCGATTACATCACGGTGTACTCTAGAGAGCTATGCTTGATATACTCTAACCATCTAAGGTTATCGACCGTTTAAAAACTTAGTCGTTGTCCCACTTCTCGCAGCCGATTAAGTCGCCAATCCGGTCCCGTAGCAGGAAGTTGCAAGCCTCTAACTCGCATTCTACCCCTGCCCATTCCCGAGCCGGTATGTATTGGCAAAGGGTGTAAATCGGCTGTTGACGGCTAACAACGCCTTTGCTGACGAGTTCGCGAGCCTCGTCTTTGATCAAATTGAGTGAGTATTGAACAGTGGTGTAAGTCATAGGATTTGCCCTCTTGGGGTTGCCTTTGGTGGTTTGTGGCATCAGTATCTAATGATAATGGAAAAATTGGATTTAGGGAAGAGATTTTTTCAGTATAAGTGAATACAATTCAGCCCTAATCTTTCCATAAAGAAATTAAAATGGCATGAAATCAGCCGCAATCGCCCATCAGAAGGGGGTTCGAGTCGTGATAACTCCGGCTTCTCGATGAAGTTGAACCCCTGCGTGATTCATTAAAAAAACAAATCTTTTCCTTAGCTCTGATGTGCTAGCTCGACTGTAGACGGATAAAACAATCTGAACTCACAGATAAGTTAAACGATGAATTGAGAGGCCGTCGCCACTTGATTCTACAGCCACAAGCAACTCTCAACCGTGCGCTCGCTTCATACGCCGAATAAAGTTTTTAAGGCAATCGCCTGAGCGGATGGCATTTGACCAAAAGAGAAAACATAGGGCAAATGCGGGGGAATTTCAGGTCGAAACCTTTCTAACGCATAAGGACTACCGTAAATCACTAAGGCCTGCAATTGACCCATTTTTAATAAATTCTTAAGCATATTTTCTCCAACCTGAGTTAAATCGGCACTCCCTCGAAAAGGATTTCCTCGGAGAAAAATCTGAAGTAACGTTAAACTCGGCTCCGAGGGCAATGATTCAGGAAAAAGTTGATTTTTTGAGTCAATTAATTGCAATTGATAACCTTCTTGAGTCGGAAATGCGATCGCCGGAGTATGATTTCCTAAGAACCTACAATTTAACAGATCATCGACAATTACCACATTTCGCAGTTGGGGCGTTTCTGTCCCAGAAGATAGCTCTAGCGGAAGAGAACCCCCCATTTTGAGCGTCTGGTGTAGCAAACCCGAAACCGTTGTTTGAGCCAGCGAACTCGATAAGGTTTGACTCAGACGGCTAAAAGAACGCTTCTCCGCCTCGGGGGGAAACAAAGCGGGATGCTGGGTATTCCAACCCGGATAAACCTTTGTCTTCGCTTTCCAAATTCGTTGAACCGAAGCTCGAATCCGTTCCTGGGAAATTCGACCCGAAACCACCGCATCGCAAACCGAACGAATTGCCACCTCAGGATCAACCGGCATTAATATAATATCAGCCCCCGCCTCAACTGCCAACACCGGCGCCTCTTCCGGGCTATACTGATTGGCAATTGCACCCATCACCAACGCATCGGTAACAATCAACCCATTAAATCCGAGCTTTTGACGCAACTGACCCGTTAAAATCGAACGAGAGAGCGTTGCAGGTCGTTGGTCATCCCAAGCCGAAATCAACAAATGAGCGCTCATCACCGCATCAACCCCGTTAGAAATCGCCTCTCGAAAGGGTTGTAATTCCAATTCATCCAATCGTTGAGCAGAATGCGGAATTGTCGGTAATTCTAAATGAGAATCAATCGCCGTGTCACCGTGACCGGGAAAATGTTTGGCTGTGGTCAAAACCGGGTAAGACTGACAACCCTCAATAAAAGCGCTCGCCAACCGACTCACTGTAGCGGGAGTCTCCCCAAACGAACGCACGTTAATCACCGGGTTGTCCGGGTTGTTATTGACATCGACTACCGGAGCCAAAATCCAGTTTAAACCAATCGCCTGGGCTTCTAAAGCGGTAATCTTCCCCATTTGTTGAGCCGCTTCTACAGCCTTCTGAGGTTGAGAACCCGCCAGCGCCCCCAAAGCCATCGGGGGTGGAAACCAAGTCGCTCCCGCAAAGCGTTGACCCACCCCTTCTTCAATATCTGCGGCTAACAGCAACGGGAACTTCGCCCAAGATTGGAGTTGTTGGGTACGAGTTGCAATTTCTACGGCGCTCCCATCGACCAAGAGAACCCCTCCCACGCCCAAGTCCTGCAACCAATGTTGTAACTGTTTGGCGGGAGGTTCCCAAACCGGATAACGAATTTGATGGTCAAACAGATAACCGGAGGCTCGTACCACGACCATCTGGGCCACTTGTTCTGCTAGCGAGAGATTCATTCGAGTTCGGAATTATCAGAGATGTACTGCTCTGAAACATTTTCCAGAGGTTCCCCCTCTTCATCCGATTTGCGGTTTTTGGAAATTTGATTCAGCAGTGCCAACATTTTATCACCTCGCTCCAACGAACGATCTTCAAAAAAGACAACTTCTGGAGTTCGACGCAAACGCACCCGTTGACCCAGAGAGGAGCGAATGTAACCCGTCGCCGCCCGTAAACCTTCCATCGTTTCTTGGCGAGCTTCTTCGGTGCCGTAAATGCTCACAAAGATTTTAACGTGTTGAAGATCACCTGCAACATCGACATCCGTGATACTCACCATACCACTTCCAACCCGATCATCTTTGACTTCTTGCATTAAAATTTGGCTAACCTCCCGTTTAATCAGCGCAGCAACCCGGGAAACGCGACGATCTGTAGGCATGATAATCTTCACCTAAGCTAGACTCTTACCAGTGTAACGTGAGGTCTTCCCCTGTTTGTTCTATCTGGGGAACTCTTTTGTTAGTCTACAGAGTCAAAAGGGTTAATAGATGTTTTCATTATTTCTCAGCCATTACAAATTCTGGCACAGGTCATCTGTTCAAATCGCATGAATTGTGGTTTTATTCTCTCAACAATAATCGGCTTTTTCAAAAAATTTTAATAAGTTGCCAATCCGAATTAAACACCCCTTTAAAAGGTTTTTATCGTCTTCTATGAGGTTTGCCTCAAAAACCCGGTTTTTTGAAAAAACCGGGTTTTTATTCCTCAATCAAATTTCAAATCCATTCATTTAATTCTCAAAATTGCCGGAAACGCTCAAAACTTCAACGAAACTCAATTCATAAGGGAGTTAAGAAACCATTCATAAAACACTCCCAATCGGAGTACAAAATCTGCCGAATTTGAATTCTGAGTAAGTTTCTCATGTCAATTCAATTCCTTGCACTCTCCCTACCTATGGTGCAGGTTGGGATAATCTTTTTCTGCCTGTTCATCATCGGACTCAAACTGATCTTATCCTCCAAAAAGAATATGAATAATCTCAACGATCAATTCTTCTTCTCCTCCAATCCTATAAAAAATTTGGAGTTTTTCAAGTCAATCAAAATCCGACGAACACAGAAAAAAATCTTCGCAATCAGTTTAGCAATTCTTACCTGTATAGCGGTTTTGAATCCTCTAACCAGCCTGAAAGCGGTTGCCGGTTATTCTCAATTTCCCAATAGTTTACAACGACAAATCCCCACAATTCAAGCTGAAAAAAACTGGCCCTGGGAAGGAACAAGTATTCATCCCCTCGTTACTCAAATGCCCCTCGCCGCAGAAACCAGTATAGCAGCAGTCGCCCAATATATTACTCAGCGAGAATCAGATCCTCTTTTGGTGGCTAAAGCTTTCCATGATTATATTGCCACAAAAATTGATTATGATTACGCCGCTTATAAACGCGGATATTATGGTCCGCAAGATGCCCAAACTGTTTTTAGAAATCGCAAAGGAGTTTGTTCGGGATATGCGAGATTAATGAAAGCTTTTGGAGATGCAGCCGGTATAGAAGTTGCTTATATTACTGGAGATTATCGAGATTATACTGGCGGTTTGAGTGGTGAAGGTCATGCCTGGAATGGAGTTAAAATTAATGGTCAATGGTATTTAATGGATGCTACTTGGGATGCGGGATATTTAACCAGTTCGGGGTATGTTAAAGAGTACAGAACTAATTACTTATTTCCGCCTGCGGATGTGATGATAATGACTCATCTTCCGAATGACCCCGCTTGGCAGTTATTATCCCGTCCGATATCGCGTCCTCAATTCTCTCGAATGCCTGCATTACAAACTGACTTTTTTGCAGAAGGATTTCAGTTAATTTCGCCCAAACTTTCTAATATTCGGGTTAGAAATTCTATTGACATTCAGTTAAAAAACTCAAAAAATCGTTGGGTTATGGCGGAAGTTGTACCCCAAGGAAGCAGACAAACGTTTCTCTGTAGTCCTCCCACCCGTCAAACGTCTAATATTCCTTGTTCTTTACCGGGTACTGGAAGCCATGAAATTCGACTTTTTAGCAGTCAAGAACAATATGGAACTTATAAATATTTAGGGACGTTTCGTTTTACAACTTAATCGCCGTTCAAAAACCCTTATTTAAAAACTCGGTTTAACAAAAGTTACCGGGTTTTTTGCATCGGGTTTATTGGGGTTATTTGTGAGTTGTTTAAATTTTGGCTGAACCCGCCCCTACGAGGTTTTTTTTGGGTTGTTTGTGAGGGTGGGGCGGGTTTATTAGAGTTATTGGTGAGTTGTTAAAATTTTGGCTGAACCGGGTTTTTTGCATCGGGTTTATTGGGGTTATTTGTGAGGGTGGGGCGGGTTTATTAGAGTTATTGGTGAGTTGTTAAAATTTTTTGCGGAACCGGGTTTTTTGCATCGGGTTTATTGGGGTTATTTGTGAGGGTGGGGCGGGTTTATTAGAGTTATTGGTGAGTTGTTAAAATTTTTGCTGAACCCGCCCCTACAGGCGTTATATTTTTAAATTATTTTATTCGGGAGTTTCAAAATCAACTTTATCGTAAATTTCTAATAATTCTAATTGAACGGGAACCGAACTGAAAGATAATATTCCATCCGAACTTGTATATTCTAAAAACGTCCATTTTTGCGGTTCAATTCTGGTGTATTGTTCAACTTGCAGGGTATACTGATTAATTAATACATATTCTTGAAAACTGGAAAAAGTTCGATAGGCGGCGAACTTGTCACCCCGATCATAAGCTTCCGTTGATTTTGATAATACTTCCACAATCATCAACGGATTTGTTAATGTATCTCTGCGTCCTTCTGCATATTCAAGCGGGGGAATCATTACCATAATATTGGGATAAGTGTAGATGCGTTTTTCAGGAATCCACAACCGTTGATCGGTGACAAAAACTTCATAGGGTTGTCGTTTTAAAGCAAAGTTTAAATGGGCAAAAAGATTGCCTGCTATTTTATTATGATTGGGAGTTCCGCCGGACGCTTGAATAATTTCTCCGTTAATATATTCGTGACGTTCTTCTGAATTTACCTCAAATTCGAGATATTCGTTAGCTGTATAAGTTCGTTGTTCTAGTGTTTGTGTCATAATTTTAGCTTGACCTTGTGTTATTATAATAGAATAACAAAATTATCAACAAAGAGAGGTAAAATGTCAGACCCCTCAAACTATAGTATTACACTGGAAAATCAGGAAATTGTTGTTCGGTTGAATCGAGAGTTAATTGATGTAGATTCGCTAAGAGCATTTTTAGATTATCTAGAACTTGAATCCATTCGGAAGCGAAGTCAATTAACAGTAGAACAAGCCACCGGATTAGCTGAGGAAATTGATCGGGCGATTTGGGATAGTATTCAATCAAAGTTTACTGAAAATTCGTGATGTCGATTCAGCCTCCGATAATTATTGATACGAATATCTTGTTTTCCTCACTTTTGAGTATTAATTCTCCTTTCACAGAGTTAATTTTCAAATCCGAATACAACTTGTTTGTCTGTGAACTGGTATTGGTTGAACTGTTTAAGCGAAAAGAAAAAATTATTCGGCTCAGTCAATTAACAGAAAATGATATCATTCAAGTCTATCATATTCTATTGAGACGGATTAATCTCTATAAGGAAGATCTCATTACAATAGAAAATCGATCATTGGCTTATGAGTTCTGTCGAGATGTAGATGAAAGTGATACACCTCATGTAGCTCTAACATTGCAACTTCAGGGTTTATTATGGACGGGAGATAAGAAACTTAAAGCCGGATTGAAACAGAAGGGATTTGAAGATTTTTTTGAACCATAGTTATAGATATTTATAATTTAATTGTACTCAACAGAGAAATTTTTACTCCGGTCTTAACAACCAAAACCCGGTGAAAGTCATCCCAGAATCATCCGGTTGAACCAACAAAAAATGCAATCCCTTTGTTAACTGTTTTCGTTCGCTAAACATCTTCGCGGCTTCGGCAACTTCCGCATCTTCAAAGGTTGCCAATACCCAACGATCTACCAACCCCGCTTCTAAAATTAAACCATCAGGAGAACCGGGAATATAATGTAAAGAAATCGGTTTATTTTCCGCCAACCAACGCGCCAATTGCATCGACTGACGCCCGCCATTAATTACAATACCCGGAACCCGAACCGTTGAGGGTATTTTTAAATTAATCGGATACAAAAAATCCGGCATTTCTAAAATGGGAATGGGGCGATCGCTAAACCCGTCTACAATATCTTTTGCGGGTAACGTTGCAAACCGCCAAACCTCCCCCCACAAATTCTCGGGAATGGGAACCGGAGGCGGTTTATCAAGTTCTGCGGGTTTGTAGGGTTCGTTGGTGTACCCTGGAAGTTGGGAATATTCTTGGCTGCGTTGCTGTAACCACTGTTTGAGGGTAGAAGTTCGACGGTTGGGTTCAACCCGAATTCCTAACGCTGTGGCTGCGGTTTCGATTAAACTAAGAGATTGGGGACGAAACACCCAAATCACATCGGGTTTCTCAGCAGTGGTGGCCTGCTGCAACTGTTGGGTTAACCAAGTAGAATTGGCTTGAGACTGGGGACAAAAGGCGAGATATTCAATATTGCGACTGCGATCGCAGATTAACAACTCCCACAGGGGTTGTCCGGTGGTATCTTGGAGAGGACGGCGATAAAAGTCGGCTTGCCAAATCAACATGGGAAATCAGGAATTCAACCCGTAATTGCTGTAACTGTTGAGATCAAAGCTATCATCAATCTCGCTATTCGTAAAAAAATCTATATTTTATTTTTGATACTTCCCCATCTTGGCCGACTGTGGTTAAGATTAATTCATTGTCAATCGATTACGTTTGCTGCGCTATGGATCTGGCTTTATCTAAATTTGGCAATCGTATGTCCCATCTCAGTGGGGTGCGAGCTATTATGAAAGATATTATTGAAACCCTCAGATCGGGTAAGGGGAAGGATTTTATTAATTTAAGTGCGGGTAATCCGGTTATTTTACCCGAAGTTGAACAGTTGTGGCGAGATTGCACCGATCAACTGCTTTCCTGTCCCGAATATGGCGAGGTGATCTGTCGCTACGGTTCGAGTCAAGGCTATCAACCTTTTATCGATGTTATCGTTGAAGATTTTAACTCGCGCTACGGACTGAATCTCAACGATCGCAATATTTTGATTACTCCCGGAAGTCAATCGATTTACTTTTTTGCAGCAAATGCTTTCGGAGGCTACACAGAAGACGGCACGCTCAAAAAGATTGTTTTACCTTTAAGTCCTGATTATACCGGATATGGTAGCGTTAGTTTGTATCCTGAAGCAGTGGTTGCTTATCAACCGAAATTAGAGACTTTTCCTGAGGCGCACCGGTTTAAATATCACCCGGATTTTGAACGATTTGCGGTTGATGAAACGGTGGGTGCAGTTATTTTTTCTCGTCCTTGTAACCCGACGGGAAATGTGATGACTCCCGAGGAAGTTAAACAAATTTCCGCGATGGCTGCTTCTTACAATATACCTGTTTTTATTGACTCCGCTTATGCCCCTCCATTCCCGGCTTTGAATTTTACCGATATGGAACCGGTTTTTGGAGAAAATATCGTTCATTGTATTAGTTTATCGAAGGCGGGACTTCCGGGGGAACGCTTGGGAGTGGCAATTGGAGATGAAGGGATTATTCAGGTTTTACAAGCGTTTCAAACGAATATTTGTATTCATTCTTCTCGCTACGGACAGGCGATCGCGGCGAGGGCAATTGGTTCGGGTATGTTGGCCGATATTTCTGTTGAGGTAATTCGCCCTTATTACCAAAATAAGTTTACCGTTTTAGAGACGACTTTGGATCGCTCAATGCCGAAAAATTTGCCCTGGTATTTGCATCGGGGAGAAGGTGCTATTTTTGCTTGGATATGGTTTGATAATTTACCGATTTCTGATTGGGATTTTTATCAGGAATTGAAGCAAGCGGGTGTAATTTGTGTGCCGGGAAGTTCTTTCTTTCCGGGTTTATCAACAGATTGGCCGCACAAACAGCAGTGTATTCGCATTAGTTTGACGGCGAGCGATGAGGAAATTGAAGAGGGAATGGAACGTTTGGCAGAGGTGACAGAACGAGTTTATCAGGGTGTGATGATTAACGCTTAAAGGAGTAAAAAAAAGTTCGGGGGTAATTGTATAAACTTCCTATGATTCCCGATTTTGAACTGTTGTTAATTGGGTTCTAAAGGCTTGATGTTCTGCTGAGGCTAATCCTGCTTGTAAGGTGGTCAGCACTTGAGGCATTTCTCCGGCTAAAAGTGCCGCAAGGTCTAACCAGAGTCCGGGGAATATTTGACTGCGAATGATTCCATTTTCTGGCATCAACGAGAGATAATCTCCCCCTTCTAATTTAAACCAGTCCAACTGGCGATCGCCAACTTGCCAAACGATATATTCTTTTACACCATTGCGACGATAAGCCCGTTTTTTATCCCTTAAATCAATGGTTGCTGTACTTGCAGAAATTTCGGCTACAAGTTCCGGTGCGCCCTCAATATAACCATCCTCACTCAAGTGAGATTGTCCCCCATATTGGCGATCAATTAACAACACGATATCGGGTTGCGGTTCGTTATCTAAATCGAGTCGCACGGTCGGATTATCGCCCAAACGAAGACCAGGAGTTGCTATTTTATATGTTCCTAACCAAATCATTAAATTAGCATGAGGTTCGGCGTGAGGTTCAAAGCGTAAAGGTGAAGCCATGTAAACAATTCCTTCGATGAGTTCAGCTTTTTTCAGGTGAGGCATAGCGTTATAACGTCGTTCAAACTCTGGGCGGGTTAGAGAATCTCCATTTTCTAGGGGAGGAATGAAATTATTTTTTTTATTGGTCTGGGAAATTGCTCTCATCTTCATAATTTGTAATCAGTAATTAGTAATCGGTTGAACAGATTGAACTCTACTTTCATCTATTATAGAGTAAAATCTCTACCTTGAAAACCCTTAAAAAATGATCAGAAAGCGACGAAAAAGACTCGATTGGTTAACCCTGATTTGTTTGAGTTTATGTTTGAGTGTGGCGGTGACATGGACTCGTTTTTATCCGGCTGAAATCTCTCAAACTACGGTGACGGCTAGCGAAGAAATTAGGGGAGTTTGGATTACCAATGTTAACAGTGGGGTGTTGTTTGTTCCCGGTGGAACTCAACGAGCGCTCGATCAACTTTCCCAGTTAAATTTTAATACAGTTTATCCGGTTTTTTGGAACCGAGGAACAACCTTTTATCGCAGTGCGATCGCCCGACGGGTGACGGGACGTTTTCAAGATATCCTGTTGAATTTCGTACATTTAGGGGAAGATGTTTTCTCGGATATAATCAGCCAAGCACATCAACGAGATTTAAGAGTAATTCCTTGGTTTGAATATGGGTTGATGGCGCCGATCAATTCTCAATTGGTTAAACGTCATCCCGAATGGGTGACTTTACCGCAAAGCTTTAGATTTTCAGCCACTCCCTCTCTAAAGGAATTAGAAAATGCTTTGCTTCCCAATTATCCACCGAGTAATAAAAATGCGGGATGGTTTGGAATTAAAAATGTGTGGTTAAATCCTTTGCATCCTCAAGTTCAGAGATTTATTGAAGATTTAATTATAGAAGTTGTGATCAAATATGATGTCGATGGCATACAATTTGATGATAATTTTGGAATGCCGATAGAATTGGGTTATGATTGGTATACCCGCAAAGTTTATAAAGAAGAACATGGCGGTAAACTTCCCCCAAATAATCCCGCCGATCCCGAATGGATGCGGTGGAGGGCGAATAAAATTACAGCCTTTATGAAAACCCTGCACGATCGCATTAAAGCGGTGAAACCCGACTGTCTGATTTCTTTGGCACCCAACCCCCGAGAATTTGCTTATAATGAATCTCTACAAGACTGGCAAACTTGGGTAAAACAGGGTTTAATTGAGGAGTTAATCTTGCAAGTTTATCGGGATAGCCCGCAAGCGTTTTTGAGCGAATTAGAAGACCCGGCTATTCGAGAAATTCGGGGTAAAATTCCGGTGGGAATTGGGATTTTAAGCGGAACAATGGCACACGCCGTTGATATCGAACAAATTCAACAACAAGTTCAAGTGGTTCGCGATCGCCAATTTCAAGGAGTATCGTTTTTCTACTGGGAAACACTGTGGAGTTATTTTACTCCAGATGCACCCCGAGAACGTCGGAGAGTATTTGAAACGCTATTTTCGCCTTCCCCCTCCTAACGTTCTACCGTTGTTTTATTATGATTGATTCCCCTTCAAAAACTGCTATTTCAATCAAGAATTAGATTGATTTAAGCGTTGTTGCCATTCCGCATCTATTTTATCGGCTTGTTCGAGTTCTTGTTCAACCAAATCCGATTCTGTGGTGTAGGCTAAATTGTTTTGAGTCACCACAGTTTCCGCAGCAAATTGACGAGCATAATTCAATTTTTGCTGTAGAGAATCTTTGGCTTGATTCAACATTCCCACCCGTTCTTGTCGGTGTTGGTTGCGAACTTCAATCCGACGATTCCGCCATTTTATCCAAAGATAACGCAGGAAAGGAACGGTTAAAAACCCAATTCCATAAACCAACAATAGGGGAAAAATAACATCTACAAATCCAACCAATCCACCCAATGCTTGAACAAGACTCCGTTGTTGTAACAAATTCCCCAAAATAATCGCCCCAAAAATATTGACGACTCCCAAACCGGCGGCTAACATAATTTGACCGGAAGTTGCCTCACTAAATTTCCAGAATTGTTCTTTTAAATAACTGGCAATGGGTTGAGGACGAAACTGAGTTGCAGTGGTTTGTAAATCGGGAAAATGGTAAACGATTTGACCTTCGGGGCTAACTTTTGGATAACCGTTAAACCGAGTCAAAACGGGCAACATATAATCTTCATACTCTCGTTGTTGGGGGCTAATTTCATCGAGATAGGGCGCAACTTGTTCGGCAATAATCGCCCCCTGATTGTTGCGAATTAAAGTGGCAATAGTTTTCCAGCGTCGTTCTTCTAAATTCGCGTTAGGATTGCCATCTCCAAACAGAAAAGAAAAGACCGCTTCTAAAAAATTGTACTGATTGTTTTGGCTGTTGGCAGAACGTTGACGTCGGCGATAATAATAATCATCATCCCAATAGAAAAACCAAAACAAATCCGGGCCGAACCAGAAGTGGGGAACAAAGATAAAACCTCCGCCCCCCATATCATTACCGCCGCCGGAATCATCGCCATCTCGACTGGAATTAACCGCAATTACAATCAGGGTAATGCTAAGAAAAATTAGCACAATAGAAGCAATCAGCAAAATTCCAAAGGAAATGCGGATCAGATAAAATAACACCCGCCAAACTTTTTCCCACCATTCTTGTAATTTTAATCGCCAAAATTTATTGCGGAGAATGGTACGAAAATCTTTGGGAAATTGAAACGCAATTTCACCGGACTCGGCGACTTGAAGATGTCCACCTGCATCCGAAGCAAGTGCGAGAAGTTGCTGTTGAGCGAGATTGAGATCAATTCCGGCTTGGGCCGCTACGTCCCCAGTGGTGACGCGATAGCCCAACTGCTCAACCGCTTTCATTATTGAAGGGTTTGGTATCATAGCGCGTTTCTTTCGCCTGCAAGCTATCTATAAATCTACTTCTAGTATAAATTTTTCAGCAAGGCTCAGAAAGAGTGAAGGACGAGGTAACATAGAGAACAGGCTGTTTTAACGGCTCAAGTACAAACTCAAGGGTAATTGAGGGCAAATTTAGGATAAATTAACCAATGGGTTCAATTTGTACTGAGTTCACCCTCGCCTGCTCGCTCAACTCTCAAGCACTGGAGATTTAACCAAATGCCGAGATCCCAACGTAACGACAACTTTATCGATAAAACTTTTACGGTGATGGCGGATATTATCCTTAAAATTCTGCCAACTAACCAAAAATCTAAAGAAGCTTTCGCCTATTATCGTGATGGAATGTCCGCCCAAGGTGACGGCGAATATGCAGAGGCTTTGGATAACTATTATGAAGCCTTAAAACTCGAAGATGACCCGAATGATCGCAGTTACATCCTTTATAATATTGCCTTAATTCATACCAGTAATGGCGAACATGATAAGGCGTTAGACTATTATCATCAGGCGCTCGATCTTAATCCGAGAATGCCGCAAACTTTGAATAATATTGCGGTGATTTATCATTATCGGGCAGAAAGATTAAAAGAGGCGGGAGATGAGGATCAAGCCGAAGAATATTATCGTCAAGCTGCCGAACATTGGATACAAGCGATTCGTCTGGCTCCCAATAATTATATTGAGGCTCAAAACTGGTTGAAAACTACGGGAAGATCGAATCTTGATGTGTACTTCTAAGTTGGATTTTTTGAGGTCAGTGACTTTTAATTCTGTACAATTTTTGCAGTCAGCACTGACTATTTTCGCTTTGATTACTGACTATTTTCTATCTGTATTTAACAATGATTGATCGCGAACAAGTCCGCAAAGTAGCTCATTTAGCTCGGTTGCAAATCACGCCCGAGGAAGAAGAAAAGTTTACCTCGGAGTTGGGCGGAATTTTAGAATATTTTGAACAGCTTAAAGAACTCGATACCGAAAATATTCAGCCAACAACTCGGGCGATTGATGTGAGTAATATTAGCCGAGCCGATGCGTTAAAACCCTATGAAAATCGAGATTCTCTGTTAGGAAGTGCGCCGGAGTCTGATGGGGATTATTTTAAAGTTCCCAAGATTTTAAAAGAAGAATAAAGTTGAGGCGGGTTCGGTTCAGTTATCAGTTTGACAGCGAACAGCGCGAAGTGCGGTCTTAGGGTTTCCCCAAGTGGAGCGCGAACTCGCGACTTGGCGGTTTCCGTCGAGAGCGAAGTTCGTAAGAGAGCAACTTCGCAAGAGAGTGAGCGGTGTTTTCTGGGGTCAGTTATCAGTTAGATTTAAACTTCTGCACTTCTGAATTTATACTGTTCGCTGTTCATACCATTTCTTTCTAATCATACAACTTTTTCTGTTCGCGTAGCGTGCCGTCAGGCATCCCCCCCAGGGGATTGGGGGTTGGGGGGATCAATTAGATCCAGCTTCATAAAGAATTGGTATCACAAGCATCTACTTTCTGACTTGTCAATTGCTCTTTTTTTAGGATAATTGTATGAGTTCTGCATTGGATTATGAAAAGATAGCCCATCTGTATGATTCTTACTTACGTTTTACAGATGATTTGCCTTTTTTTATTCAAGAATGCCAGAAAACAAAAGGTTCTGTACTAGAATTAATGTGCGGAACTGGGCGAATTTCTATTCCTCTTTTAGAAGCAGGTGTTCATTTAACCTGTGTGGATGCTTCCCCCGCAATGTTGGCGATTTTTCGTCAAAAACTAACCGAAAAAAGGCTGAACGCTTCGGTTATACAAGCCGGTGTTACGGCGTTAAAATTCTCCTCACAGTTTGATTTAATCCTGTTACCGTTTCAGAGTTTTCACGAACTCAAATCAAAAACTGAACAACGACAATTTATTGATAAAATTGCAGAATTACTAAATCCTAACGGACGGTTTATCTGCACTTTACATAATCCAGAAGTTCGGCTAAAATCGATAGGTAAAACCGCCACAAATTACGGCCAATTTCCGCGAGTTGATGGGGCGGGTTTTGTTAGTTTATCCGTTGAGTTGAACGCTCAACCGGAAACGGGGATGGTGAGCGGATATCAAACCATTTACGAACTCGATGAAGCCCAGAATAAAGTCGCCGAACATAAACTTCCGGTTCAATTTTCACTCATCGAACTTGATGCTTTTCAAGAACTTTTAAAGTTAACAGGTTTTGGAATAGAGGAGGTTTTTGGAAATTATGATTATTCTCCCTTTATTCGGGAAACCAGTCCCTATATGATTGTTTCCAGTTGCAAGTTAAATGATTAAAAGGAAAATCAACTCTGAATTTCCATCATTTTACTATTGTTTTCTTGAGTTTCAAGAGAATAAAATTGTTGAGTTGTTGGACGAAGTAAAATTAACCGTTCCGGCGCCAGATGAACAAACCAGGGAAACGGACGCTCTTTTAATTTTGCCCATTTTTCCTTAAAAACTTCCGCCTGTAAATGATAATCTGTGGGGCTATTTGGGGGTTGATGTAGTTTCAAATAAAGCGTCATTCGGTGTTGAGTTTCGCTCGTCATCGCCAACCAACAGGGGAAAGTATTGGGATGATTTTTATCTTCTGGAAAGCTAAATTGATGGGCGCGAAAGCCGATATGAGAAAGGGTTTCTGGAATAGGTTCAACGGTTTGTAAAATACATCCCCAGTCTAAAGCCTCAATTTGAGATTGACTTTGAGGTTTATTCGCAGCAATAGCAGGAGAGAAGTTTTTACATCCGGTTAATTCTGCAACTCGTACAACAGAAGGATGTTCAAAGATGTCTTGTTTGTTTCCTTCGGCGATAATTTTACCCCCATCAATAACTAACAAATTTTCACAAACGCGATAGGCTTCTTCTAAGTTGTGCGTGACAAATAATGTAACCCCTTCGTGTTCATCTATCGTGGAAGTCAGAAGTTTTTCGAGTTGATCGCGCAGATGAGTATCCAAAGCAGAAAGGGGTTCATCAAGTAATAACGCTTCCGGTTCACTCGCTAACGCCCTCGCTAACGCCACCCGTTGCTGTTGACCTCCCGAAAGTTCGCGAGGATAGCGATCGCCCATACCCCCCAACTGAACCGAAACAAGCTGTTGTTCAACTCGTTGTTTAATCATTCGAGATGATAACCCTTTGGGTAAACCAAACGCAATATTTTCAGCAATAGTTAAATGGGGAAATAGAGCATAATTTTGGAATAAATAGCCGATATTTCGCTCACAACTCGGTAAATTAATTTTGCGTTCGGAGTCATAAAGTACCCGTCCGTTGAGGATAATTTGACCGCGATCCGGTGTTTCTAAACCCGCAATACACCGCAAAATAAAGCTTTTTCCCGCACCCGAACCGCCCAACAATCCTAACGGTTTTTCGTCGGTACTAAACGACACATCTAAAACAAAATTTTGCAGTTTCTTTTGGATATTAACAATTAATTGCGGTTGGGAAGTTTCGTTAGAACTTGGCAAGGAATTCGAGCGAGAATTTAAAGAACGATGCTTTAATTGTTTTCCTTTTACTTTCCTTCCCGAACTCGCTTCTTCCGACCAATTGACAGCAGTAATAATTCCCAAAGAAATCAATAAAATCACAATAACCCAGGCAAAAGCCTCATCCATTCTGCCGCCTTCTGCCGCAAAAAAGATAGCAACGGGGATGGTTTGAGTGCGTCCGGGAATACTTCCTGCTAACATTAAAGTTGCCCCAAATTCACCCAAAGAACGGGCAAAAGCCAGCATTGTTCCTGAGAATAATCCCGGTTTAGCCAAAGGAAGCATAACCCGTAAAAAAATCGTCAATTCAGAAGCGCCTAAGGTTCTCGCACAAGCTAATAGACTGCTATCAATTTGTTTGAATGCACCCAAAGCCGTTTTATACATCAACGGAAAGGCGACAACGGTTGCAGCAATAACGGTTGCATACCAGGTAAAAATTACCGAAAAATTAACCGTTGCTAGCAGTTTTCCTAATGGGCCGTATCTGCCAAATAAAACTAATAGGAGAAAACCGACAACGGTAGGCGGTAATACAAGAGGAGCGGTTAAAATGCCATCAATTAAACCTTTGCCTTTGCCGTGATAACCGAACATTAAACGGGCGGCAAGTGTGCCTAAAAAGAAAGTAATAATTGTGGCAATAATTGCGGCTCGAAAGGAAATCCAAGCGGGAGAAAGATCGGAAAAAACTTCTTCAAACATTAATCTAGTGATAGGGTTTTCAAACTTATTAAAATCTTACTTTTAGACTTGACCACCTCAACTAATTTGCCAATCCAAAACCGTAGCGTTCAAATACAGATTTGGCAGTGTTACTGGATAAAAAGCTAATAAATCCTTTGGCTGCTTCTGGGTTTTTGCTATCTTTAATAACAGCAACCGGATAGATAATGGGAGAGTGAGAACCGGCGGGCGCTGTGGCGACAATAGACACTTGATCGGAGATTTTGGCATCGGTTGTATAAACCATTCCCGCATCAACATTTCCCCCTTCAACGTAGGTTAAAACTTGACGAACATCTTTCGCAAAAACCAATTTTTGCTGAAGTTTATCGTACATATTCATAGACGTTAGAACTTCTTTAGCATATCTTCCCGCCGGAACACTTTCCGGTTCACCAATGGCAACTTTACCGACTTGACCATTCGTTAAGTCTTGAAAAGTTTTGACGCTTGAATTTCCCCTTTTCGGAACGACTAAAACAATCCCGTTATTCAATAAATCTTTGCGAGTTCCTGATAGTAACAAGCCTTTTTGTTCTAATTCGTTCATTTGTCGGGGAGCGGCAGAAATAAACACATCAACGGGTGCGCCTTGTTCTATTTGTTGTTGCAAAGAACCGGAAGAAGCAAAATTATAAGTTAATTTAACACTGGAATTCTGTTGTTGATAAACGGGTTGAATTGCTTTCATTACGTCGGTTAAACTGGCAGCAGCCGAGACAATCATTTCAGTTTGGGCGGCTTGGGCAACCGGAGAAAATCCCCAGTTAATTTGATTAAAAACGGGGGGAATCAGGGTTAAAATTAAAGCAAAGAAAAAACAGACAATCCCGCCTATTTTTTGGTTTAACTTAAACATTTATTTGTTCCTCTCTTAATTCTTTTAAAATTCATCCAGTTTTCAAGAAAATCTATTTTTCAAGAATCCCAAATCCGTATTGTTCAAACACGGCTTTGGCTTGTTCGCCGGAAAGAAATTGAATAAAATCTTTTGAAACTTCCGGGTTTTTACTGCTTTGAATCACTGCAACTGGATAAATAATCGGAGAATGAGACTCTGCGGGTGCAGTTGCCACGATTTCCACTTGGTCAGAGATTTTGGCGTCGGAACTGTAAACAATTCCCGCATCAACATTCCCGCTTTCAACGTAAGTTAAAACTTGACGGACATCTTTGGCATAAACTTCTTTGGGTTGTAGGGTTTCGAGAAGATTTAGGGATGTTAATACTTCTTGAGCGTATTTTCCGGCCGGAACACTTTCGGGTTCACCGACTGCTATTTTTTCGACTTGCTCTGTGGTTAAATCCTCAAAAGTTTTAACGGTATTTTCGCCTTTGGGAACGATTAAAACCATATCATTTTTAAGTAAATCTTGGCGTGTTCCCGATAACAAAAGTTGTTTTTCTTCTAAGGCGTTCATCTGTTTGGGAGCGGCAGAAATAAACACATCAACGGGTGCGCCTTGTTCGATTTGTTGTTGCAAAGAACCCGAAGAAGCAAGATTATAAGTTAGTTTAACTTGGGGGTTTTCTTGTTCGTAAATGGGTTGAATGGCGTTCATCGCATCGGTGAGACTGGCGGCGGCTGAAACGGTTAATTCGGTTTGTTGGGTTGAACTGACGGGGGAAGCGGTTTGTTGAGGTTCTGTGGTTTCGGGAGTGGTTTGGCTACAACCAACCGCTAACAGTAGCGACAGGACAAAGCCACAGGCTAGGTTAAGGATGCGACGACGGTTCATCAGGTTGCTAGTTTTTTTGACACTTGTACAAAATACTTGACATCCTAACTGAAAAAATTTGGCAATTTTGTATTTTATGATACATAAACTTGATGAAAAACCCGGTTTCTCTGAGAAACCGGGTTTTTAGGGGTTTGCAGTTCCCTAAAAACTGGTGAGGTGTAAACAGGGACGGGTTTACAATAGTTGTTTTTAGGAAATATACATCAATTCAGAACCCGCCCCTACTGGTGAGGCGGTGACGGCTGAGGTGTAAACAGGGACGGGTTTACATGAGTTTTCTCTAGGAAATATACATCAATTTAGAACCCGCCCCTACTGGTGAGGCGGTGACTCTAAAAAATATTCTTTTCAAACCGTTAATTAGGCTACGGAAGCTTTAAAGGGAGTTGATGTATTTTGATAGTAGAGTTCAAATCCTATTTTTCAATCCTCAAAATAGAACTCCGTGTCCATAATCTGAACACGGAGTCTACTTCAATGGAAAATAGCAAAGGTGAAGTTAAGGTTTAAGTGTGATCTGGTAGAGGCGCTGACAGAGGGCAAGAAGAACTAAAGAAATCAGAAGTTTTATTGAGAATGGAGCTAATAAAAACCCCCAACCCAGAATCACACCTCCCGATAAAATCAGCAAAATATGATGAATTTCATCGGAGTCAACAAACTTCACCAAAAAAGTGCCAAGGACAGCGATTAATAAACACAAATAAAGAACAATCACGATAAATAACCTAACTCCAATTTCAAGGTTAGTTAGTCAGAAAATGATGTTGAGTTGCAACCCAATACAACTCCAACCAAAATCGAGGATTGTCCTTTTTAAGTTTGGACATGGGGTCGCGAACGAGGCGGGTTGCATTAATACAAACCACCTCAATTAACCCCATATTTTCAGAAATATCCTTGAATGCGTGTTGTTGAGCCTGCAATTCTCGTCTTCTTTCTTGAGGATAATAAATCCCCAGATAGTAGAATTGTCGGCCCGAACGTTCGAGATAGCATTCAAGGATTTTAACGTGACAGAACTCTAAAACCTTTCCGGCTTCAGGATAGTAATTCTCGACAAGATGAACAAACTCTTGAACGAGATAGTCTCGACTAATCATCATAGGCGTTGATAAGTAAGCCAACTTGGTCTTACATAGGGTAAACACCAAACTTTAGTGCAAGGAGTTTTCAGCTTCTTACATTTGTTTTCAAATGTATTAAATCGATGCTGATAATCCTCATGTTTGGAGACATCATCAGGAGTTTTAACCGTACTCACCGGGCAAAATTCCTGAATTTCTTTACAATATTGTGGCGGAAAATTGGAGATTTTGATGGTACGATGATTCTTGAGTGCAAGTTCTTCCTCTAACTCTTGATCGACCAGAAACTCACTATAGTTAGCCAAGTCGTCCAAGCCTAAGATATTCATCCAAATTTCGGTTGTGACCCAAAAGCCAGCCTTAATAAAGAATTTTTTCCATCGAATTTCCATTGACCCTAACCTTCTCGTTACAAAATCCGATCTCCTTCACTCGGCTGACTGGTACCCTGATTCAATCAGTTATCATGTGATTTCAGAGAAGTTGGCACTGAACCGACATTTTCGAGTGAAGAAAGAACGGAATTTACTCAACTTGACCTGCATTGAAATTAATCCGAACTAAATTCAGATATGAGATAACTGTTGGAAGTCATAGTCGTGGGTAATCACTACAACTTCCAACTGCTGTTTCATCTTTTACTCGCCAATCTTAGACGAGATAAGCTTCTTGATGAGTTCTAATTGTACAATTAGAACGAGGATAAGCTACACACAGCAGAACATATCCTTTGCCCATTTGTTCATCATCCAAGAAGCTTTGATCTTCTTGATCGATCTCACCTTCTTCGATGCGACCAACACAGCTAGAACAAGCACCAGAACGACAGGAGGAAGGTAAATCGATACCAGCTTCTTCAGCCGCATCCCAGATATAAGTATCTTCTGCAACATCAATGGTCACATCCATTTCTGGCGGCTTTTTCTTTTTACCTTTGATCAGACGAACTTGGTAAGTTGCAGTCATAATAATACTCTCCGCAAATAATGAATTCGTTGACAAATTTAGCCGTTCAAGAGCAATAAAATACCCTTGAACCTGGCGAACTTAAACCCTAGCTACAAGACGCAGCAGAAGGGGTACAGTCACCCGCAGCAAAGGATTTACCACAGCCGCAGGTTTCAGTCGCATTCGGGTTCTTAAAAACAAACCCGCTTTGCGTCAAGCTTTCAACAAAGTCAATCACAACCCCGTTCAAAAGTGGCGCACTTTTGGGATCGATATAAATATGAACTTTGTCCTGCTCGAACACGAGATCATCTGGTTTGGGGTTGTTGGTTATATCCAATGAATATTCGTAACCATTACAACCGCCATCAATAACACCCAGACGAATACCTTTTTGAGTTGCAGTGCTGTCCGCACTACCCCGTATAAAAGTTCTTAGCCGAAAAGCCGCTTTTTCTGTCAAAATAACAGTCATCCCAATCTCCTGAACAGTGATGAGGGGAAATTTGTTGAGGTTAGCTCGCCAACTTCTCTAAAGTTGGGTATAAAAGCTCGCGAGCCGATCTCATCTGATGCGATTTACCTTGACCACAAATTTGACAATTTGGATCGTGGTAAGGGCGAAGTTTGCTAAATTTAGCGTTCCCTAAGTCCATCGTTAGGAGTCGTCCTTCGAGCGTTTCTCCTAACCCCGTGATCAGCTTGACCGCTTCCAAAGCCGTCAAACAAGCAAGCGTTCCAGAAACCGCACCCAAAACACCAAATCCCCAACGATCCCAATTCGGTTTTTCAGGAAAGATGCACGACAGACAGGGAGTTTGACGGGGGATAATCGTGGTCAGGTAAGCCTCCATCCCGCTCATCGCCGCTTCGATCATCGGTTTATTCCACAAGACGCAAGCGGCGTTGAGTAAATCCCGTTCGTCAAAGTTGTGAGCGCAACTCAGGGCGATATCAGAGCGTTTGACCAACCCATCGACATTATCGGAGGTAATGAATTCGGGAATCGCCTCAATTTCGACATCGGGATTGATTTGAGAAAGGGTTTCTTTCGCCTTGAGTACCCTCGGTTGACCCACCCAATCGTGGGTCATCAAGATTTGACGGTTCATGTCATCGAGGCGCAAGTCTCCTCCCCGGACCAGGATTAATTTGCCAATCCCGGCAACCGCGAGGTACAGTGCTACCGTTCCCCCCAATCCACCCACGCCTGAAACCAGAGCAGTTGAGGCTTTGAGTTTGGCTTGTCCAGCTTCTCCGAAACCGGGAAGTTGCATTTGCCGCCGATAACGTTCGAGTTCTGTTGGTGTCAGTTCTAATCCGCCCATGATGTTTATGACTCAGTACCGATGTCTTTGGTTAATACAACGTTTTTGGGTGCGTCTTTGAAGACTTTAAAGAGTTTGGTTTCTAGCGGGCTAGAGGTCTTAAAGACTTCATAAGCTTCCTCTAGAGCGAGTTTGTATTTGTCTAGTTTTTCGGCTTCGCTGAGATCGGGAAATGCTTTGTCAATTTCTGTAATTAACAGCGAGAATTGCTTTAAAATGTGAAGGCGATTGACATTGACAAAGGTTTGATCGTAGGGCAACTCAAAGAAGATAAAATATTCTTCGGCATCTCTGAGTTGCTTGAATTCGGCGAAGCTTTTGGGTGTCGAAGTTGTAGTGGTCATTTGAGTTGAGCCTCCCAGGTTTTGAGTTGTTTTTTGAGATCCGAAAGTTCACGAAAGATTTCGTAAGTTTTAGCCGCTTCTTCTGGCAGTTTTTCAAAATCGGTCGGTAAACCTTCTGCCAGATCGTGCAGGTCCATTTTGCTTTGACCCGCTTTGCTATTGAGGCGTTTGATTTTGCTTTTCAATTCCTCAACAGCTTCAGGAGTTGGAATTTCTTGGGTTTGAGTCATTGAATCTAGAGAATATCTTCAGTTACTCAGCGCTACAAGAAACAGGATCGTTTCCGTTTTCAGGTGAGGTTATTTAAGCTTTAGCCGCATCTGAAAAACGCCGACAGCAATCAAGACCGGACTTGACCAGTTTTTCGCCTTGGGTTGCTAATTTTTCCAAGGAATCAAAACCATAACGTTGAGCGTCCCGTAGCGTGCGGTTCACCACAATTAACCGGCCCGTCCAAACCAGCGCCCAGCCAAACCCTTCGTGACTTAAATCAATCACCACTTGGCATAAGTGTCCGGTTTCGGTTTCGACACAAGTCGCCACCGCTCGATAGAAACACAGAATCCGCAGTCGGGTCGCCGGATCGACTTCTCCCTCGACTGAAATTGAGCGTTTCTTTTCTTTGCTGACAATAAACGGAGAGAGAACCAATTCATCAGACCAACTGCGATAGACACCGTAGTGATCTTGAGCGCGAATTTGTTGGACTAAAGCCTGTAAAAAGGGGTTGGATTCAACTATATTCGAGCCGCTTTTTGGAACTGCTGTTTGTGTTGAACTCATGGTGGGTTTGTTCGTTGTTACTAGATTAGGCAAGTTTGGAGACATCCGTACATGAATGTCTATTTTTGTCTGAACTGGGCATCAAGTTTCAACGGATCGGAAGCGAAAAAACGGATTGCCTTGTTCGGCTTGATGCTCGGTTTTATTCTTGTAATTAGAATCAACCTAATCCGTTTTTTATTCCCCAGGAATTAACCTCAAACTCCTAGAATTAACTCGATCCGCTTCCTAACAGATCTAGACAATTGTCAGCAAGGTTGAATACTCCGATCCAGAGATTTATTCGTCGTCGTCTTCAAATCCGGCGTAAGCGAATTTCTCTTCTTCTTGCTGAATGACTTTCCGCAACCAGGGCGGCGGATTGCCATTGAGGGTTTTGACTAATTTATCGAGAATTGCCAAAATTTCCTCTTCCTCTGATTGGGCTTTAACGGGCGTTATTTTTTTACGAATTAAACGCGCCGCCGCACTGCCCCCAATTGCCGAAACATATACAAGAGTACAATCCGATAAAGCCTCGATTTTGGGGACTAGTTTATCCTCGTTCCCATCTTCTTTTAGATTATCATCAAACTCCAGAGTATTCAAATAATTATAACCCTGTTTTGAGACTTCATAAACATCAATTTTTTGCGCCCAACCAAAATGAGCATTGATGTGTATTCGATCCTGAGTCGTGAAAGCAACTTTCATCACATATCTCCTTTAGCTTGCTCTTTTCAACGGAACAGAAAGCCCGAGTATGGGAAAGTCAAAATATTCTCTCGCCCGTTCCAAAGCCTCTTCAATTACCCGTTCACCAACCTCTCCCAGGTGTTCTACCGATTCAAAACGAAAGCGATTCGCATCCCGTAAGAATTCAGAAATCACCAACAGGCGACCACAAAAAACCAAAATCCAGCCGACATCATCCTGACCGAGATTCATAAACACCTCAGCCATTTGACCCGTTTCTTGCTCAAGCCGAGACGCAACCGCCCGATAAAAAGCCGAAATCTTTTGTAGGCTCGGGATATCGTTATCCCCCCCTAAAGTTGAATGACCAATTAAAGATTTCACCAACAATTCATCGGATAAATCCTGATAGGCGATCCGCGTATCTTGAAGCCGAACTTGGGCAACGATCTCTCTGACAAAATAGGAACTGTACAGAGAAGGATTTGAGTAGGAAATCGTGGTCTGAGGAATCATAGTTCTAAGTCTTCCGATTCAGTGTAGGAGGTGAATGATTCGTAATTCTTGTCAGAAACATTGGAGAGAATATAGACTTAATTCAGTCAATTCGGTCGGGGGTTTGTAATTAAAATTCTACCGAATTAAAAGCCCTTTATTTCGGCTTTTAACAATCATTTTAGGATTCTTCAGCTTCGATAAATAGATTGCCCAAATCCATCAAAAACTGAATCGTTCCTCGATAACCAACCAGGCATCGATGACCATTTCCAAAACGGTCAAAAATGGGATAACCCATGCGATAGAGCGGAATATTTTGACGTTCGGCGATTGCTCTCCCGTGAGAATTTGCAATCAACAAGTCTGACCCAACCGCCAAATTTTCAAAATCTTCTAAATCCCCAATCGTTACCGTTTCAACCGGTAAATTTTCCAGAAGTGGAGATTTCGTCGTCGTCACCGCCGCCTGAATTTCCGCACCCATTTCGTGCAGTAACCAACTGGTTTGATACAACAAATCCGGTTCTAAAGCCAAAGAAATCCGCTTGCGACCAAAATAGAAATGCGTATCCAACATGGCATCCTGCAACTGACGCCGCTGACGATTAAACTTCTCCGGCACCTCATAGGGCTGAACAAAATGAGCATCCTGGCGAGAATGAACAATCTTCGACAGCCTCAACACCAAGCGATCCATCGCCTGCAAACCGTTCAAGCGGGGAAACACTTCATAATTGGTGCCGTACTTCTGCTTCAACACCTCCGCCGCCTTCCGCATACTTTCGCCGAGTGCGATCGTAAAAGAAGATTCTCCCAGACGGCGCAAATCCTCCAACGTCGTCCCCCCAGTCGTCACACTGTTGAACCCATCATCGAGATGTCCATCCATCGATCCCGACAAATCCGGTACCATCACAGGCGTCAACCCAAAGGCTTCGACAATCGCCTTCACTTCTTCCACATCACCCGGACCGAGGAGCGAACCCGCCAAAATTGTCACCCTCGCCTTGCAATCGTGATCGCAATTGGGTATAATTTCCTCGGATTCCACCATCGCCCCGTAATAGGTGGAAACAATCTGCTCAACGGTAGCCGCATAACCATCTTGCATCGCCCCCTTGTAGTCGGGAGTCGAAACCGAGATAATCGGCAGCCAGTCTAACTCGGGATGTTGATTGCGGAAGGTTTTCAGGATGCGCTGCATATCATCCCCGCGAGTTTCCGTTAACCCGGTTGTCAACAAACCGATCACATCCGGTTTAGCTTTCTCAACCAAAGTTAAAATCGCAGTCGAAACATTATCCTCACCGCCCAAGATTGTACTGACTTCCGTCATCGCCGTCGTAGACAGAGGAATCGCTTCTCGGAAGTGACGCACTAAAATCACCTTCGCAAAAGCCGTACAACCCTGAGAACCGTGAAAGAGTGGAATCATCCCCTTTAGCCCGAGAAAAGCCAAAGACGCGCCCAAAGGAGAACTTAACTTCAAAGGATTAACCGCCGCCGCCTTTTTCGGCTGAGTAATCATCGTCATCTTAAACACCCCCCATCGAGAGCGATCACTTCTTTTTCACTGTTGGCTATCTCTTGCTCACTGTCCACCATTTCCTGTTCCCCGTTCCCTGTTCCCTGCTCACTGGTAACTGTAAAACTGGTGACTGATGAAGGTTCCCCAATTCCCGCTTCCCAAGGCGCAGGCTGACGGAGTTGTTCCCAAATCGGAGAATAAAGCGCCTCTTCAAGTTCTTTAGCCATCTCAACCATCCCGTCATAACCCGCATAAGCATGATGGCGTTCTTGGTTAATATCAAGGAAAGGAACCCGAGCCTTCAAAGCCGTATACTGGTTACGACCTCCCGCAACCAACATATCCGCCTTAGTTTGCTCAATCACCTTCAGCAATTCTTGGGGACTTCCCTTTTCAATCATGATCCCGTCTTTACCCAACAAGGTTTTGATCCGAGCCTTATCTTCCTCGGTGCTTTTCTTGGTGCTGGTCGCCATCACCTCAATCCCCAAATCCTTCGCCGCCGAGATAATCGACCAACTCTTAACACCCCCGGTATAAAGAACAATCCGCTTACCTTTCAGTCGGGCGCGATAAGGTGCCAATTTTTGATCCAAAGCCGCCGTTTCCGATGCGATCAACTTTTCAACCCGCTGCTTCAACTCGGCATCGCCCAACTTGTCGGCAATATTTCGCAGACAATGGTTCATGTCTTCGATACCGTAGAAAGACTCCTCGATGTAAGGAATGCCGTATTTTTCCTCCATCTTTCGCGCCATATTGATCAACGCTTTCGAGCAGATCATCACGTTCAACTTGGCACGGTGAGCGTAAGAAACCTCTCGGTAGCGAGCATCTCCGGTAATTTTTGACAGTACCCGAATACCCACCTTTTCCAACAACGGGAGAACATTCCACATTTCCCCGGCGACATTGTACTCACCAATGAGATTAATATCGTAAGGTGTGGTATAATCCGGTTCAGACGTACCGACCACATGATCGAGCAACGCTTCTCCGGCCAGTCGGTTCCCCAGATTTTTGCTACCCACGAATCCCGCCGCATGAACCGGAATCACGGGTGTACCGTATTTTTGAGCGGCCGCAGCACAAACCGCATCGAGATCGTCACCAATCAAAGCCGTCACGCAGGTCGAATACACAAACACAGCGGCCGGTTGATGCTGTTTAACGATTTGAGCGATCGCCTGATAGAGTCGCTTTTCACCGCCAAAAATGATATCGTTTTCCGATAAATCGGTAGTAAACCCAGTTTTGTAGGTCACGGGACCCGAAGAAAGACTTCCCCGACTTCCCCAGGAATTTCCTGAACAAGCAATGGGGCCATGAACTAGGTGAGCCGCATCGGTAATCGGTACCAGTGCAATAGAAGCACCGTCAAAAGCACAACCCCCTTGAGCCGCTCCAGGTTGGGCTTGTTGTTTACAGGCTTTTTTATTCGGTTGTCCGGCGTGAGAATGATTGTGTTCGCAACCTGGCTCGTTGACCAGTTCGGTGATTTTGCCTCGGGTAAGTTTCATGGCGGGGCGGTGTAAGTGGTCAGTCAGAGAAAAGGTATTGAGTCCGGCGGGGCGCGAATCTGTTGCGATCGCGGAGTTGATTAATAATCAACAAATATACTTAGAGATATCTTCGCCACACTCCGAAGCAAGGTAGCTCAAAGCCCGAAAACGCGATCGCGACAAACTCGTTATAAAGCGGATTCAATTCGCACTTCGGGCGTTCGGGTGAAACAGTTTGCGTGCCTTTGAGAGCAACCCAAGCGATCAAACGGACAATCACAGGGAATCAGTCGGCACAACAGATGAGCTCATTGCAGCGCTTTTGACTTCGATGCGATCGACCATTCGGCGCAGGGGAGCCAAGCTTTTCCCGTTCGGGTTGGGGGCGAGATACGGGAGCCGGATGGGAATGGGGGTGGGAGTGGGTGATTGTCATAACAAAGACCAGTGTTTTCAGTTATCAGTGACCAATTATCAGTGACCAGTATTTTCAGTTATCAGTTCTTCTGTTATCTGACACCTGAGACCTGACACCTATTGACTGTTCACTGGTGTTGCAGCGCGGTCTTGGGGGTTTCCCCCATGAGCGCGAACTCGCGACTTGGCGGTTTCCGTCGAGAGCGAAGTTCGCAAGAGAGCGACTGCTCAACCCGAAGGGTCACTGGTCACTGGTCACTGTAAATGAGCCTCTACCCCTTGATTTAGCGAACCAAGTCGAAGGAAATATCGGTCTTGGAGGGGATGTTGGTGTTGTAGTCTAGGTCTTCAAAGATGGTATTCACAATCCAGTTAAGCAGGTTAATTGCACCCGAGTAACCGATTGTGGAATAGCGGTGGAGGTGATGACGATCAAAGATCGGATAACCAATGCGAACCAACGGAGTTTTGGTATCACGCCACAGGTACTTACCGTAGGAATTTCCAATGAAGAAATCAACGGGTTCAGTAAACAGCAGTGAGCGTAAATGCCACAGGTCTTTGCCGCCCCAAACAGTACCTTGTTGACCGTGAGGACTAGAAGCCAGCAGTGCTTTCGCTTCTTCTTCAAATTGGTTGTTACTGTTGGTCACCAGAATGTGAACCGGTTCAATACCGAGTTCCAGCATGAACTGCAACATTCCCATCACTAAATCGGGGTCGCCGTAGATAGCCGCACGCTTACCATGAACCCAAGCTTGAGAATCAGTCATGGCGTCAACCGCACGACCCCGCTCGAATTCGAGTTCTTCCGGAATCGGTTTGCCAGTCACTTCCGACAACTGCATCAAGAACTCATCAGTTCCGCGAACGCCCCAAGGACGAGCAACGGCGGTCTTTTGCTTCCATTTCTTCTCGATATATTTCCGAGTTTGAACAGTCGGATAAGCTTGCAGGGCAAAGGTAAATTCAGCGTTGATCGAATCTGCCCCATCTTCTAGAGTTGTACCGCCTTGGTACATCTTGAATTCACCGGTGTTCGGAGAATCGAGATAGAGTTCGTTGTCAGCCAAGATAGTGGCATCAATATCCATCACTTTCAGGATATTTTTCAGTTCCCGCAGGTTGCCCATGTAGGTTTCAAACCCGGGAATGATGTTGATTTTGCCGTTGGTGGTTTCTTTCTTCTTACCTTCGGTGAGGTTAGACAGAATGCTCTTGAGCATATTGTCATAACCTGTAACGTGAGAACCCACAAAGCTCGGAGTATGAGCAAACGGAACCGGTAACTCAGCCGGGATAACTCCATCGGTCTTGGCGTGTCCGATGAAGGAACCCAAGTCATCTCCAATTACCTCTGCCATACAGGTGGTGCAGACGGCAATCATTTTCGGATTGTAGAGGGCGTAGGAGTTTTGTAGACCGTCAACCATGTTCTTCAGACCGCCGAAGACCGCAGCATCTTCGGTCATGGAGCTAGAAACGGCGCTGAAGGGTTCTTTGAAGTGACGGGTAAAGTGAGTCCGGAAGTAGGCCACACAACCTTGAGAACCGTGTACAAAAGGCAGTGTACCTTCAAAACCAACGGCCGCTAAAATCGCACCTAAAGGCTGACAAGCTTTTGCGGGGTTGATGGTCAGGGCTTCACGATTGAAGTTCTTTTCGCGGTATTCCCAGGATTTCGTCCACTCTGCTATTTTTTCAACTTCTTCAGCAGAGGGCATACCTTCGGCATCACGCTTGCGAGCGAATAGCTCTTGGTATTCGGGTTGGTGAAATAACTCAACGTGGTCTTTGATGTTCTCGACGTTCTGAGACATGATATTACTCTCCGTATCTGGGGATTTTACTTGAACTCAATAGGGGTTAGGTTTTAGGGGGTTAGGAGTTAGGGTTTAGGTTTGAGGGGGTTAAAGCATCGACCCACTGCCCAATTCCCAACTCCCAATTCCTGACTCTTATTTTTTCCAGGGAGCGCCAATTAAGCCCCAGGTCGGACTGTTGAGTGCTAAGTCCATGTCACGGGCGAAGATAGCGAACCCGTCATAACCGTGGTAGGGACCAGAGTAATCCCAAGAGTGCATTTGACGGAAGGGTAAGCCCATTTTCTGGAAGACGTACTTCTCTTTAACGCCTGCTGCAACCAGGTCGGGTTTGAGTCCTTCTGCAAATTTCTCGAACTCATATCCGGTTACGTCATCATAGATTACGGTTGCATCTTTGACGTAGTGGGTTGTCCGTTTGTAGTCGTCGTTGTGAGCAAATTCATAGCCTGTACCGACGATTTCCATTCCCAGGTCTTGGAAAGCGGGAACAACGTGGCGAGGACGTAAGCCACCAACCATCAGCATCACTTTCTGACCTTCAAGGCGAGGACGATATTTAGCGATTACATCGTCAGCTTGCTTCTGGTATTGAGCAATTACACGCTCTGCACCTTCTTTGATTTTGTCATCGAAGTTTGCAGCAATGGCTCGCAGAGATTCAGCAATTTTGGTCGGACCGAAGAAGTTGTATTCAAACCAGGGAATACCGTACTTCTCTTCCATGTGACGGCTGATGTAGTTCATCGACCGGTAGCAGTGGATGAGGTTCATTTTGACTTTGGGAGTCATTTTCATCTCATGGAGCGTACCGTCTCCGGACCACTGAGCCACAATCCGCAATCCCATTTCTTCTAACAGGATACGGCTTGCCCAGGCGTCTCCACCGATGTTGTAGTCACCGATGATGGCTACATCATAGGGGGTGGACTCAAATTCTGCGTTTTCGGCGTCGGCTTGGGGGAATACCCAGTCACGAATGATGTCGTTGGCGATGTGGTGTCCTAAGGACTGGGAAACACCCCGGAAGCCTTCGCAACGAACGGGAGCAACGGTTTTACCGATTTCTTTAGATGCTTTACGAGCAACGGCTTCAATGTCGTCTCCGATTAATCCAATCGGACATTCTGACTGAACACTAACACCACCATTGAGGGGGAAGAGTTCTTCGATTTCTTCGATAATTTTGGTGAGTTTCTTGTCACCACCGAACACGATGTCGCGTTCTTGGAAGTCGGAGGTGAAGTTCATGGTACCGAAGGTGTCAACACCTGTGGTACCGATGTAGTAGTTGCGACGACCTGACCAGGAATAATAACCGCAACCGACAGGACCATGAGAAATGTGTACCATGTCCTTGATCGGACCCCAAACCACCCCTTTGGAACCTGCATAGGCACAACCGCGAGCGGTCATTACACCGGGAAGGGATTTGACGTTGGATTTTACGCCGCAATCTGTCTTACCTTCTTCATGGACGTTAAGGTGCTTTTCCCGTTTTTTCTTGGCTTTCTCGGGATAGGCTTCTAGAACGTCCTTAATTAACTGTTTGTTTTCCTCTACAGTTGACATGGTGTTCCTCTGTTGTTGGTGATTAGCGATTTTTGGTAACGGACTTTCCTGCTTCTGTAAGTATTAGAGATTTTTCGGTTTTACAGTTCAGTTAATCCGTGTGCGGGCGGGGCTGACAGTGAACAGTTTTCAGTTTTCAGTTATTACTGGTCACTGGTCACTGTTCACTGTTTACTGTTACTTACTTGCGGGTATTGGTTGCTTTAAGAGATTCTTGCTCTTTAGCATCCGCTTCGATAACTTTCTTGTACTCTTCTTCGGAACCGAGCAGACCGTAGTTGATCAGCAGTTCTTCGAGAGTGTCGTTGTCGATGGGGGTCGGGATGGTCAGTTTGGTGTTTTCTTCGACCTTCTTCGCCAGTGTGCGATATTCTGCTGCTTGTTCGTGGTCGGGAGAATATTGAATAACGGTCATCCGACGCAGTTCTGCTTCTTGTACCTGCTTGGAACGAGGTACGAAGTGAATCATTTGGGTGTTTAACCGTTCTGCCAATTCTTCAATCAGGTCAACTTCACGGTTAACGTTACGGCTGTTACAGATTAAGCCACCTAAGCGTACTCCACCTGTATGAGCATATTTCAGAATGCCTCGGGCGATGTTGTTGGCCGCGTACATTGCCATCATTTCCCCGGAGGTTACGATGTAGATTTCTTGGGCTTTTCCTTCACGGATAGGCATCGCGAAACCACCGCATACAACGTCACCTAGTACGTCGTAGGATACGAAGTCTAGATCTTCGTAAGCACCTTCTTCTTCGAGGAAGTTGATGGAGGTGATAATACCACGACCCGCGCATCCAACTCCAGGCTCGGGACCACCGGATTCTACGCACTTGATGCCTTCAAATCCTTCGAGCAGTACATCTTCGAGTTCTAAGTCTTCTACAGAACCCCGCTCTGCGGCTAAGTGCAGAACTGTGACCTGAGCTTTACAGTTGAGGATCAAACGGGTAGAGTCAGCTTTCGGGTCACAACCAACAATCATAATGCGATTGCCGTTTTGCGCCATTCCCGCCAGGGTGTTCTGAGAAGTAGTGGACTTACCGATACCGCCTTTTCCGTAAAATGCAATTTGTCGCATGGTGTGTTTCTCGCTTTAACTCGACTTAAGTTTGACAGGATCGAAAACGAATTCATCGGAAATTCACCGGATTCTACAAGCCTTAATCTGAGTTGAGATTAATGGCTTTATTAGAGTTCTAGATTGCTGACCGTGATTTCGTTTTTGTAGCTAGACTTTAGAACTGAATGCTTGAGAACGGATTCAAGATTTCGGTGTTGATCCTATATAGGATTTTACTCCGGTTAAATCTTGAGTTTCTGTTGCAAATGTAACTAAAATCTTGAGAGAGATGCACAATTAAAATGTGCTTTTTGCTTGAGTTGAGTAATCGGTAATGAACCGATTGGGGGTTGAAAGGAGGAGTCTGACTTTGGTCTGAGGATTGGGTGGAAATTTTGTTAATTTCTATGAACTTCAAGAAATTACATTCCTTACGAAATCCTTAAACTTAGTGCCGACTCTATCATCGAACCTCCCGGCTGAGAAAGCGACGCTTCGGGCGGCGATCGCTCTCGCCTTTTATCATCATTAAGTAGATACATCAAGGTATAAACCCTAAGAATTTACAATTGCAGAGAAGTCTTAAATTAAAGTAAAATTTCTTCAATTTCAAACTTCTGGGTGTAAACTAAATCAAACCGATTCAACAATAATGTTGGGTGAAACTTGTTGGCGCAATGTGCCTTCTATCGCAATCTTCAACGTTTCGGTACTGCTGGCACAACTGCTACAAGCCCCTTTGAGAATAACTTTGACGTTATCGCCATCTACATCAAACAGTTCTACACTGCCGCCATCTTGAGCTAAAACGGGCTTGATTTGTTCGGTAATAATCTGCTGAATCAAAGTAATTTTTTGCAGATTGGTGAGAACTTTCGGCGGGGCCAAAGTCGCCGTAGCCGAGGCAGCTTGAGAAGCAGAACTTGACGAAATTCCGGCAATTCTCGCTTCGGAAACTTCAATCAAAATATCATCAATATCCGCCAAACAAGACCCGCAACCGCCGCCAGCTTTCACGTAGTTTGTCACTTGTTCCGCCGTCTCCAAATTATTCTCTAAAATAATCCGGCGAATCCGGGGTTCACTAATCCCAAAACAAGAACAAACTAAACGACCGTCATCTTCTTCGTGGGTTTCAATCGGAATCCCTTTGTAAGTATAAATCGCCGCTTCTAACGCTTCCTGTCCCATCACAGAACAGTGCATTTTTTCTTCAGGTAATCCACCCAAATATTCAGCGATTTGACGGTTCGTTAACTGCATGGCTTCTTCAACCTTTTTACCCTTCAGTAATTCAGTTAAAGCCTCAGAAGAAGCGATCGCACTGGCACAACCAAACGTTTGAAATCGAGCATCAGTAATCGTTTGTGTTGCTTCATCAATTTTGAGGTGAAGACGGAGAGCATCCCCACAGGCGATACTACCCACTTCTCCAGTAACAACCTTTTCGCCTTCAGTCGTATCAGTAATGGTTCCTTGATTGCGGGGATTTTGGAAATATTCCATTACTTTTTCGGTGTAGTCCCACATGGCAACCTCTTGTACAGTAATCAGTTATCAGTTATGCAGTGAGAAGGCAAGAGGCAAGAGGCAAGAGGCAAGAGGCAAGAGGCGGGCATTGTTCCCTGTTTCCTGTCCCCTGTCACTTCTTAGGCTAACGCCGTAGCCTTTTCTTGCTCTTGCAACCATTCGGCGTCGTCGCTGTTGAACGGAGACATCGCCCGTAAACGTTCAACCACTTGTGGCATTACCTCTAACACCCGATCAATTTCAGCTTCGGTTGTGTAGCGAGAGAGTGAAAAACGAATTGATCCATGTAGGACACTATAAGGAAGTCCCAAGGCTCGTAAAACGTGAGATGGTTCTAGAGAACCCGAAGTACAAGCCGAACCGGAGGAGGCACAGATGCCAAACTGGTTCAGTGATAAGAGTATCGCTTCTCCCTCGATATACTTAAAGCCAATATTGGTGGTGTTGGGTAAACGTTTTGTGGGATGGCCGTTAACAACAGTATTGGGAATGCGGCTGAGGATACCTTTTTCCAGGCGATCGCGAAGGCGCTTCTCTTGTTCAATCTCAGCCAAATGCGCTTCGGCCAATTCCGCCGCCTTGCCGAGAGCAACAATTCCCGGAACATTTTCCGTACCGCCCCGACGACCCCGTTCTTGGTGTCCGCCAATCATAAACGGACGGAAGCGAACACCGCGACGAACATAGAGCGCTCCAATGCCTTTCGGTGCGTGGATTTTATGACCCGATAAGGTCAACATATCGATGGTGCTGGTTTTCATGTTGAGGGGGACTTTACCCACCGCCTGCACCGCATCGACATGAAAGATCGCGCCTTTTTCTTTAACGATCCGGCCAATTTCCTCAATGGGGAAAATCACACCGGTTTCGTTGTTGGCATACATGACGCTGACAACAGCAGTATTGCCGGTCAGAGCCGCTTCGAGTTCGTGTAAGTCAATTAAACCTTGATCGTCAACGGAAAGATAAGTAACGCTGTAGCCTTCTTTCTCCAAGCGCTTGCACAAATTCAGAACCGCCGGATGTTCAACAACAGTAGTGATAATGTGCCGTTTGTTGGGTTGGGCGGTCAGAGCGGCGCGAATGGCTGCATTATCTCCTTCGGTACCACAACTGGTAAAAACAATTTCAGAATCTTCTGCCCCCAAAAGGGAAGCAACTTGAAGTCTGGCTTGTTTAACCGCCCGTCCGACTTGTCCTCCGAAGGTGTGCATACTGGAGGGATTTCCGAAATAGGTGGTCAAGTAAGGGAGCATGGCCTCAATGACCGCTGGATCAACTTGGGTTGTGGCGTTGTTGTCAAGATAAATACAGTCTTTCATTACCCTCTCCGTGGTGACAGTGAGCCGTTTTTTCTCGTGCCGTTATCCGTTTTTTCGTTTAGTATCCGTTTTCAGGGAGTTATCAATCGGTGTTGATCGGCTGTGGTCTTTGGGTAAGTCCAGGCTCGATCGCAATAGATAGGGTATAAGCCATAACTCGACTCCTGATAACGATAGGTAACGGCACTGTACGGCATGAGATCATTCAAGATGGGGGTGGAGATCGAAAACAAGGTCGCCGGGTATTTTTTTCGGGTTAACTCCGACCGTCCCCCCTGTTATTAGTTCTTTACCGTTTCTGCCTTTTCGATGTACTGCTCGTAGAAATCTAGAGCAACTTTATCAATCGTGTCGTAAGCTTCAAAGGTTTCAATTCCGGCTTCGAGCAACTCTTTTTTGGGGCAATCGCCAATCTTAGAAACCAGTACCCCTTTACAGTCAGCGATGGTTTTAATGATATTCTCTAGGGTTGCGTCTTCGCCGTATCCACCTTGACAGAAATGATCAATTTTGCGGTGTCCGACAAAAGTAGCTTGGGTGCCATCTACTTCATAAATTTGGAACTCTTTAGCATGGCCGAAGTGCTGGTTAACTAACCCGCTGCCTTTTGTGGCGACCGCAACCAAAATCTTGGGTTGATCTTTGGCGGGTTGCTTTTTGGCGTTTTGTTGCTCTTTGGCTGCTTTGAGTTGTTCGCGGAAAGTCTCAATGCCGGCGTGAACTTCCTGGCGTTGTTCGAGGTTGTATTCCTCGGGCATTTCCATGAATTTATCTTTGGTAAATTCTTGGCTGCGGTCTTCTCCGAGAAGTCCAACGGCATCGGCGCGACATTGACGACAGTGGCGCATCAACTTCAGACCATCTGCACAGTTGTCTTGCAGAGTTTTCAGTTCTTTCGGTGTCGGTCCCCGCTGTCCGGTTAATCCGAAGTGGGTGCCGTGTTCGGGAGCGGAAATCAAGGGCATAATATTGTGGAGGAATGCCCCTTTGGAACGAACGACTTCGTGAACTTCTTGGAGGTGTTCGTCGTTGATTCCCGGAATCATTACCGAGTTAACTTTGCAGAGGATATCGGCTTCTCTGAGGGCGTCTAATCCTTCCATTTGACGTTCGTGGAGGATTCTGACCCCTTCAATGCCCCGATAGCGACGGCGGCGGTAGTGAACCCAAGGATAAATCTTTTCGCCGATTTCCGGGTCAACCATGTTGATGGTGATGGTGACGTGATCGATATTTAATGCTTTAATGCGATCGATGTAATCGGGTAGCATTAATCCGTTGGTAGACAAGCAGAGTTTGATATCTGGGGCTTTGTCTGCGATGAGTTCAAAGGTGCGGAAGGTTTTTTCCGGGTTCGCCAACGGATCGCCAGGACCAGCAATTCCCAAGACCGTCATTTGAGGAATTTTACCTGCAACCACCAGGACTTTGTGCGCCGCTTCTTCTGGGGTGAGGAGTTCGCTAACAACTCCGGGACGGCTTTCGTTTGCACAGTCGTATTTACGATTACAGTAGTTGCACTGAATGTTACAAGCGGGCGCAACGGCAACGTGCATCCGGGCGTAGTGATGATGGGCTTGTTCGCTGTAACAGGGGTGCTTCTCAATACGCTCTAATAGCTTTTCATCTGTGATGTTCTGAGGAGAAGAATCACAGCCACAGTTTCCAGATTTTTTGGTGGAAACCGGAGAGGGGGTAGCGGTCTGAGTGTCGAGTGTCAGAGTGCCTTTAGGATGTAACATTGAATTCCGTAAATAAGTGAGAAGGACTTTGAGATCAATCAAAAGGAACGGAAAAATCGGAAAACAACCTTAGTCGGTCGTTGTGAGTGAGCATCGAGAATCGGCTAAAAACTAGCCTCGATCTACTCCGAGGAGTATTTTCCGTATTCGCTATCCGTTTCTTTGGAATTCATCATGCTTGTCATGATGAGGATAAGCCACCCCGCACCTTCACTCGAAGGAATTTGGGGAACAAGAAACTAGAAAAGAGCAAACTGAACACTTATCAAAATAATATGCTTTTGAGTTAGCTATCATTGGTGAGTCAGTTGCTTTTTCTGATTCTCCTCACTTGAAGTTTTCGGACTCATCCCGCGCTGTGGGCAATTCCAAATTCCGCGCCTCCAGTAATGGTCGTACTTGTTTTTCAGCGTTAAAAACTTTATACCATTGGGGCAACTAGACGCCTTGAATTCGGCATCCGGTTCAGGTTTATTGGATTAGTTAAGGATGTACTCACCCTCTCAAAGTTAGAGAGAATCAGGGTAAAATATTTTTTCTAGGGTGGGGTTCTAGTATTTTTTAGGTTGGGTTCTAGTCTTTTTCAACCCACCGAGGGGTATTTCTGTACTCACCCTCAAGCCTTGAATTCATCAGGGCTTGACGCTATTATTTCCTTTAAATCTACTCCCGCTGAAAGTGTACTCATCCCCCTAAAAAAAACTGGAGTAAGCCTCTCAAGCTCCCCCAGTGCTGTCACGGAATTCAATTCTGTATCTAAGTTAACATTTTTCTAAAGGGGGGTTTGATATACGTGTCTATGCCCTCAAAATTTTCCACCTCAAAAAGCTGGAAACCTAGAACTATCAAAGACTTCATGGGTGGGTATCCCCCAGATTTTTGAGTTCACCTCGGATCGGGTAAAATTTTCCCCTCAAAATTCCCTTTAAACTCTTAGTCCGCTTACACTTGAGGGTGAGGCTGAAAATACTCATTCCCCTACCCATAAATACCCTAACCCCTCTGCAAAAATATCAGCCCCCCACCCCAAAAAAATTTTTCCAGACCCTTGAAAGTGTTTTGTACTCTATTATTAAATGATTTGAGTACAGCTTTAACTAATCAAATAAATCTAACTGGGTTGCTGCACAGTGGGAGGAAGTAAGTTACTTGGTATAAGCAGTAGAAACGAAACCTGTTCTAATTGACTCACGGAATCTGATGCTACAGCCCATCACACTCAGAGAACGTCGAAGACGGGAGACACACCAGCCAGAAAAGACTTCATCGAGTCCTGCGGTAAGTTGTCCCCCCACTGCGTCAACCCCATTCGTCAAAGGGTCAAAGTCTCGGACTTCCCGGACTCTGACTGAGGGATTAAACGCTCTTTGGAATGATTTCCAAATTGTTTTTGAACGAGATCCCGCCGCTCGCAATTGGTTAGAGGTGCTTTGCTGCTATCCGGGTTTACACGCTTTGGCGATTTACCGGATCGCCCACTGGATGCACAATCGTCATTTTCCCTTCTTCCCTCGATTTTTATCCCATTTAGGACGGTTTTTCACCGGTATTGAAATTCATCCCGGTGCAACCATCGGTAAGGGAGTTTTTATCGATCATGGCATGGGAGTTGTAGTCGGTGAGACAGCAATCATCGGTGATTATTGTTTAATCTATCAAAATGCAACTCTCGGAGGCACGGGAAAAGAAAGCGGTAAACGCCATCCGACCTTAGGCAATAATGTGATCGTCGGAGCCGGAGCCAAAGTTTTAGGCAATATCACCATTGGCAATCATGTGCGTGTGGGTGCTGGTTCGATAGTTCTCAATGATGTTCCCGATGACTGCACTGTAGTTGGAATCCCCGGTCGCGTGATTTCTCGTTCCGGTCGGGGTTGTCCGTTAGAACATGGTAAACTTCCCGATGTGGAAGCGAAGCTGATTCGGACTTTACTCGATCGCATTGAACAATTGGAAGAACAAGTTCAACAAATTCGTCACTACGAAGTGGGAATTCGCAATTGATCGCTGGATCTTGATTTTTTGATGAATGCGTCCTGAAGTTTCGGAGTAAGCCTCACACCATGTTTGAATCTTCTTATCCTAGTGCTGTCATTAGTCCGGTTGCTGTTCTCGATGGCGATCGCTGGATCGTTTATCGTCGCTTACAAGAGTTGATGATTCCCTGCTGGTGTCCTTCTGATGGACGGCTGTGGGTGGAAATTCAGCATAGCAACCAGGCTATTCTACTCAGAAGTGTTATCCAACAGTTTATGGCTTCTCGGCCTGAATTAGTGGATTGGTTACACCGCTGTTGGGAAACGGATATTTCTCCCCAAGGAGTTCAAAATTACGAGTTTCACGGAGAATTAGAACGTTAAGTGGGAAAATTGAAAAACAGGAGCGGTGATTTGACTGACCAGTCACTCCGGTATTGCCTCACCAATTCTTGTTACTCTGGCTGAGGATGCGCGGGTTTTTTGATTGTTTCTAATTTCCCTCCGTTTTCAATTTTTCCCATCTAGCTTCTTTCTCTGGGAAACCAATCTTGTTTCGCTCTTGACTCAAGTTTTCACTCTCTAGAAGGTTATGAGTTTAGAGCAACGGGCTAAAAATTTAACCCCGTTCCCGATATTTTCTCAACAGTCAAAAATTCAATTCTTTGGGTCAATTTCTTACCCAATTTCTCCAGGTTTCGCTTTGAAGGCAAGGTTACAAGTTCTACACGCAGGGGAAATTTATCAGACCGGACTGGGTTTCAATCTTTGAGTTTTCACAGGCCTCTTAACACGGTTCGCGATCGCCAAATCAAATTATTACTTGTAAGTTTCGCGCGCGCCAAAGATTGAATACTGCTCTCGATCGACTTCAGGGTTCAAGATCTTCTCAATCTTCACCCCGATCTGAAGGCTCGAAGGTTTAGCGATTAAGGTTTTCTCTACAGTTTATTCTCCAACTCCTTTTTGTAGAGAAAAATTCAATTCTCCATTCATGCAATGACTGAAAGATTGATCTTAATCCATAATACCTTCACGATCGCGATCGCAACCGAGCAACAGTCATGTTAATGATTTCAAGCCTTCAGATCGCCTTGATAAGGGCTTGAACGGAGTCTGTGCGATGAACCGGAAAGGGAAAACATGAATACCTGAGAAAAGTTTCCTCAAGACTTAATCAGTTTCATTGTTAACCCTTTCCCCATTTTCCCAATTCCCAGACCAAACCTCAACTGAAGTGCTGTCATGGAACACAATTCTAATTTTACGGAATTCTGCCGATTTTTACAGGATGAACTGGCTGTTTCTCACGATGAGTTAACCGTTGTCATCCAACGCAGAAAACAATCAACCGATCCGCTGCCGATGCTGCTTTGGCAATACGGATTTATCTCGATCTCTCAACTTCAGAAAATATTTGATTGGCTAAAAAACAAGCCCCAATTTGATTTCTCGTGAACAAACCGCAACAACAAAACTCAAACCGCAGACAGCAGGAAAGGGACAAGGTAACTCGGAAATAAACAGACAACGAGGCTTCAACTAAACGCTATGCCTAAAACCAACAGATGCGCTGACTGTCCATCCTCAATCCCGAACCCCTACATCCCTGCATCAATCCTCGCTTATTTTGGGGAAATCGTCAAACCCAACGGGGAATGATTGAAAACGCTGCGAGTTGTCAAAGTGCAACGTCCGCGTGCATTATGCCAAATCTGTTTCTCAATTGTGGGGAAGTCTAGCCATGAATGAAATTTCAATCAATGATACAACCTTGCGCGATGGCGAACAAGCGGCCGGCGTCGCTTTCACGGTCGAAGAAAAAGTCGCTCTGGCGTCTTTGATGGATGCGATTGGCGTCCAGGAGTTAGAGGTTGGTATCCCAGCGATGGGAAGTGAAGAAGCCCGTGCTATTTCCGCAATAGTAAATCTTGACTTGCGGACTTCACTGATTGGCTGGAACCGAGCGGTACGCTCTGATATTGAAGCGTCTATCGCCTGTGGTCTTAAACGGGTTCACATTTCTATCCCTGTTTCTGAGATTCAGATAGCAGCGAAATTTCAGGGAAATTATCAGGCGGTTTTACAGCGACTTCGAGACGCGGTGGAATTTGCCGTTGACCGGGGGTTATACGTTGCTGTCGGTGGCGAAGATTCTTCGCGAGCGTCTGAAGCTTTTCTGCTGGATGTGGCTCTGTCTGTTCAAGAGTGGGGCGCAAGTCGTTTTCGTTTTTGCGATACTGTGGGCATTCTTGACCCGCTCAAAACTAGCCAAAAAGTCGCCAATTTAGTCGGTGTGTTGTCTATTCCGGTGGAGATGCACACTCACAATGATTTTGGCTTGGCAACGGCTAATGCGCTATCCGGGTTGCAGGCGGGGGCGACTTCGGTGAATACCACCGTTAACGGCTTGGGCGAACGGGCCGGAAATGCGGCGCTCGAAGAAGTGGTGATGGCTCTTAAGCAAATGTACGGGGTTAATCTCGGGATTGATACTCGGCGTTTGCGGGAACTTTCGGGCTGTGTGGCTCGGGCTTCGGGTTTCTCGGTCCCGCCTTGGAAGGCGATTGTCGGTGAAAATGCTTTTGCTCACGAGGCGGGTATTCATGCTCACGGTATTTTAAAGAATCCCAACACTTACGAACCTTTTGCACCCGAGGAGGTGGGTTGGGAACGTCGTTTGGTTGTGGGGAAACATTCGGGACGACATTTGGTTTCGACTGTCCTGCAACAAAATGGCATTACGTTAACCACAGAAGAAATTGCAACGGTTTTAGAAGCGGTGCGAAATCTTTCTGTGCAGTTTAAACGCAGTTTAACTGTGGAAGAATTGTTAAATTTAGTACCACAAAGGAGGATTGCTCATGGGGTTAGTTAGAGTTGATGAAGTTGAAATTAATGACCCGCCGAAGTACGACCTTGAACAAAAGGTTAGGGTGAAGAAAATGATTCGCAATGATGGCACTTTTCCGGGGAAAGAACTCGGAGAAAATTTGGTCAAAAAAGGCGAGGAGGGTTATATTGTAAGTATCGGTACTTATTTGCAAGCTTATTACATCTATGCCGTGCATTTTTTGGAAAGAAATGTTATTGTAGGATGTAGGGCAAAAGAATTAGAATCGGCCGAGTAAAGTTTTGATGAAAAGATTGTGAAGACTCTACAGTGTACGATTTCACAATCTTTAATTCCAGTTTTGTAGGTTGTCAGTCAGTGTGAGCGGGTAGATTGAATCTTAATCTCTGTCTACTTGGGAACCCTTTAACCTACGATTCAATACAAAATAAAGGAGGTTTTACGATGAAAGTGATGTTGCGTAAAAATGCCGCCGGAAATCTATCGGCTTACGTTCCCAAGAAAGATTTAGAAGAAGATGTGGTAGAAGAAAAAATGGGTGAAGATGGCAAAATTTTTGTCCTGGCTAATGGTTGGGAATTGATGTTCCCGCAATTGGAAGAACCCTTTGATTTACCGTTAACCGCAGAAGCAAAAAAACTGTAATTGAAGGCAATCATGCAAAAGGCCAGGAGTTCAGTAGGGGCGGGTTCGGCAAGAATTCATACTTCCCAGCGATAACTGACATAAACCCGCCCCGGAGTTCAAGAGTCACCGAAAAAACTCTTGTCTGTTGCCTATTGCCTGTAGCAAGATTGCCTATTGCCTAAAAAGATTTGAGCGCGTGACAGGCTCCATTTGTAGAATTTAAACATTGTACAAGTGTTGCTGAACGTTGATGTAAAACCTGCGGGTTGAGAAGACTTCAGAATCCCTGCTTTGAGAATAAAATTCTTGAGGTAACAGGGAAAAATCCCATCAGCAAATTAATCTAAAGTTGATGTGGGGCTGTCATCAAAAAGAAGGCGGGAAACTCAAGAGAGATGTTTATTTCCTATTGAGTTTTTAAGGAGTTGGAGTAATGTTAAAGGCATCTGACATTATGACGACAGACGTCGCCACAATTCGCGGTTCTGCAACTGTAGCCGAAGCTGTAAAGCTAATGAAATTTAAACAGTTGCGTGCATTAATTGTGGAGACTCGCACGGGTCAGGATGCTTACGGTATAGTCACCCAAAACGATGTTGTAACCAAAGTGGTGGCATACGGTAAAGATCCGGCAACAATGCGCGTGTATGAAATTATGACCAAGCCTTGCATCGTGGTTAATCCCGATCTGGGTGTCGAATATGTGGCGCGGCTGTTTGCGAACACCGGAATTCGCGTAGCACCGGTCATCCAAGGCGATCTGCTTGGGATTATTTCAGAAAGCGACATTCTCTATAAAGGCGATTTCGTTGAAAACCCGAAATTACCGTTACTGCAACGGGAATTTAAACGGGCGCTCGAAGAAGCCAATCAAATTAGCGAAAACTTCGGTGCAACCTCTGCCGAAAGCTTAAAAGCTTGGGAATTGGTTGACGAACTCGAAGCGGAAGCCGCCTATACTGAAGGCGTTAAACTGCCCGATCCAACGGCTTTCCAACAATTCTGCGATCGCTATCCGGAAGTGCTGCACGTTCGCCACGATCAGCTTGTAGCCAGCAGTGGCGGGGCTGTTCCGGCCGGCGTAAGCTAAAGAACTTGGGTTTAGGAATAAATCGCCGTTCGCGATCTTTAAGACTGTGCAGGGGGGGAGAAAAGGAAGGGTAAGTTGGGTGCATCAATCGGATTAATTCCTTCTTTTTGGCGATCGCTTCCCCCTTTGTACGATCCTCCTAAGTTCTAAAGCTATGGGGCGCGAACTGTGTTGATTATTCCTAAAACCAAGAACCATGAATGACTTAACGCGAGATCCAAATCCTCAACGAATTTCCGACCCTTTGGTTTCTGAAGGGTTAGCGCATCAACAATTGGAAAACGCCTGTCGTCAACAGATTTATGCGGCTTCTGTGCGTCAATCAAATTTACGAGAAAACAGCACCGTTCTGTCCGAGGAAAAGGGTTCAGTTGCAACATTATTCGCTCAATGCGAGTGGAATGTTAACCAGATCGCAAACACAAATACATTGGCAATTCAATGCCCGGATTTAAACTCAAACTTGCTCGTTTTTGAGAAAGTGATGCGTTTTGCGGGGGCGTTGAAAGCGTTTGCAATTAGTAAAGTGCGTGTCTGTTGTCCGACGAACCCAGAAACACCTTTGGAAGTTCGAGTTGATGATTTTTCGGTCAATCGAGATTGAGCGGTTGCCGGATGAATTGTTAAATCTGTTGGGTCAGTTTGTTCTGTCCAAAAACCCATACTGTTAGGAGACTTGTATTATGGCTAAGATTGCTATTTTCTACGGTTCTACATCCGGTGTAACTGAAGAAATCGCAACCGCATTGCGGGATAAGTTGGGTGAAGATCTGTGCGATCTTTACAGCATGGAAGAGGATTTCGACGAATACAGCCAATTGCTGGAGTACGATTATTTGCTCCTCGGCTGTTCCACTTGGGGAGCGGGCGAAGTGCAGAATGATTGGCGAGATCCATTGTTTGAAATGGAATTGGACAAGCCGGATTTTTCCGGTAAAACGATCGCTCTATTTGGCCCCGGAGATTATGTCAGTCACGGTATGCACTTTGTAGGTGCTTTGGGCGTGATGTATGACATCTTTACCAAACTGGGTGCAACGGTTGTCGGGGCGGTATCGACGGATGACTATACCTTTGAGCATTCTACTGCGATTCGGGATGGTTTATTTGTCGGATTACCTCTCGACGAAATTAACGAAAGCGAAAAGACGGATGAACGTCTCAATCGCTGGATTGAAATACTGCGTCCCCATTTTCCGATTGAAGATCGGGTTTTGGCGGGTACAAGCGCCTAGAACAAATCTTCAATTGGTTTGCTGAGAACACTTCCTTTAAGGATATCTGACTGACGACCTTTGTTAGGAGAACACACATCATGGTTGCAACATTAACGAGCGTTACCAAGAGCGGTAAAACTTGGGAACCTAAATTTGTGGAGTCGATCGATCAAGAAGATTGTTTAGGCTGCGGTCGATGCTTCAAAGTCTGCGGTTTCAACGTTTTGGGCTTGATTGCTCTCAACGAAGATGGCGAAGTTGTCGATGAAGACGAAGATGAAATTGAACGCAAAGTAATGAATATTGAGCATCCTGAAAATTGCGTTGGCTGTCAGGCTTGCTCGCGGATTTGTCCGAAAAAATGTTATACTCATGCTACGGTAGCCGTTTAAGACGTAGCGATACAATATCCTAACAGTTATTGGTGAACAGTGGGCGGTTAAGTAATAATGGTAAAACTAGAGTTTATCACCGTTCACTGTTTTCTGCACAGAATATTGATTTTTATTGTGCAGACTGTTAACTTTTAGCACCTGGAGTTATAACGATGCGTGTCGCTCATAATATCACCGAATTGGTGGGTCGGACTCCCCTCGTTCAACTTAATTCTATTCCCCAATCTGAAGGCTGTGTCGCCCAAATCCTGGTAAAATTGGAAGGGATGAACCCGGCCGCTTCTGTTAAAGACCGGATTGGCGTGAATATGATTAACGCCGCAGAACGAGATGGTTTGATTATTCCCGGTCATACAATATTAGTTGAACCGACTTCTGGAAATACTGGAATTGCCCTGGCTATGGCGGCGGCTGCGAAAGGATACCGCCTCATTTTAACTATGCCGGATACCATGAGTCTAGAGCGGCGTTCGATGTTGCGGGCTTATGGTGCCGAGTTGGAATTGACTCCCGGTTCGCAAGGGATGAAAGGCGCGATTCAAAAGGCGCAGGAGTTGACGGAAGCGATTCCCCACGCCTATATGTTACAACAGTTTAGCAACCCCGCCAACCCCGAAATTCACCGCCAAACCACTGCTAAAGAAATTTGGGAAGATACCGACGGACGGATTGATTTTTTAATTGCAGGTGTGGGAACGGGTGGTACAATTACGGGGGTTGCTGATGTGATTAAGCAATATAAACCTCAGTTTAAAGCGATCGCCGTTGAACCGACAAACAGCCCGATTTTATCCGGTGGAAATCCTGGTCCTCATAAAATTCAAGGAATTGGGGCGGGTTTTATTCCCGAAGTGTTAAAAAAAGAGTTAATTGATGAAGTTGTTCAAATTACCGATGATGAAGCGATGAATTATGGTCGCCGTTTGGCCCGAGAAGAAGGGATTTTATCGGGGATTTCGACGGGTGCGGCTTTGGCTGCGGCGATTAAAGTTGCTCAACGTCCGGAAAATGAAGGTAAACTGATTGTGATGATTCAACCGAGTTTCGGCGAACGTTATCTCAGCACGCCGATGTTCCAAGATTTGGAAGAACAAAAAGAACCGGCTTTAATTGGTTAACATCGCCCCCAAACCCCCAATTGGTGGGGGCTAAAGTTAATTAATTTTTTTACAACTGGGAACTAACTAAAAAACCCGGTTTCTCAAAGAAACCGGGTTTTTGGCTTGTACCAACGGGGAACCCGCCCCTACAAAATTGATATAGCAGTACGCGAATACGTGTTTGACATTTCTAAATCCTAAAACCCCTTCACTGTCTACTGATCCGGTGTTCCGGTGTTCCGGTGTTCCCGATTCAAGTAGCGCTATAACTGTTTATTTATGGAGAAACAAGAACATTTCACACCCCAACCTACCGCAGATGGTTCTTACACCTTCTTCTCGACAGAGTTTAATGAGTCTTTTCATAGTCAGTTTGGGGCGAAACAAGAAGCTGAACTTAAATTTGTTGAACCGTTAAATTTACGTCAACGCGCCCGAAATTCTCCCGTATTTTTGCTTGATATTTGCTACGGTTTGGGTTATAATACGGCTGCGGCATTAACAGCAATTTGGGAAACTAATCCCGATTGTAAAATCGAATTAATCGCTTTAGAACTCGATGAAACCGTGCCGAAAAGTGCGATCGCCCATCAGGTTCTAGAAAGTTATCCGGCGGAAATTGTAGAAATATTAGCGGAATTTTCAATAACTCATTCTTTCCAAAGCGATCGCTTAAATGCTAAACTGTTACTGGGAGATGCTCGAATTACGCTACAACAGGTTCGATCTTCGGGGTTCAAAGCCGACGCTGTTTTTCTCGATCCGTTTTCGCCGACCGTTTGTCCGCAACTGTGGACAGTGGAGTTTTTAAGCCTTGTCGCCCAATGCTTGAAACCGGATGGAAATTTAGCCACCTACTCTTGTTCGGCTACGGTTAGAAGCGCGTTAGTCGCCGCAGGATTAAAAATTGGTTCAACCTCTCCCGTTGGACGACGCACACCCGGAACTGTTGCGGGGTTTTCCTCTGCTGCGTTACCGGCTTTATCGACATCGGAACTCGAACATTTACAAACTCGCGCTGCCGTTCCTTATCGCGATCCGAATTTAAACGATAACGCTGAAAGTATTATACAACGCCGCTACCAAGAACAACAGTCTTCGACGTTAGAACCGACCTCTCAATGGAAAAAACGCCATCGAATCAGTCACCACCGAACCCGTCACCACCGAACCCGTGAAGACACTTTTTAATGGTGAAAATTCTGAATACTGGGCTGATCTTATGAAATTATAGTTTAATGATCTGACATCAGATCTGTAACTTGAACAACTGAAACCGAAATTTTTTTTAATGGTAGCAGTAGCAATTTTAGCAGCCGGACGGGGAACCCGCATGAAATCCGATCTCCCCAAAGTTCTACATCAATTAGGCGATCGCACACTTGTTCAGAGAGTTCTCGATAGTTGTGTGCGAGTTCAACCTTCTCGACGATTGGTTATTGTCGGTTATCGTGGCGATTTAGTCAAGGAGTCTTTACTTGAAAGCCAAAATACTGAAGATGATCCTAATGATTCTTCTCTTGAGTTTATCGAACAAACGGAACAATTGGGAACGGGTCATGCTGTTCAACAATTACTTCCGCATTTAAAAGGGTTTTCGGGTGATTTGTTAGTGTTAAATGGGGATGTACCGTTGTTGCGTCCCAACACGTTGGAAGAATTGGTTAAAATTCACCAACAAAATGGGAATGCTGCCACTATTTTAACAGCACATTTACCCAATCCGCAAGGCTACGGGCGAGTATTTTGTGATAGTCAAAACATCGTTAATCAAATTGTTGAAGAACGAGACTGTACCAATGCTCAACGCCAAAATTCTCGCATTAATGCCGGGATTTATTGTTTTAATTGGCCGCAACTTGAACAGGTTCTTCCCCAACTTACCACCAATAATGATCAAAAGGAATATTACCTCACGGATGCGGTTTTTTTCCTCAACCCGGTGATGGCGGTGGATGTGGAAGATTATCGAGAAATTCTGGGAATTAATAACCGAAAACATCTGGCAACGGCTTATCAAGTCTTGCAAGAATGGGTCAAAGATGAATGGATGGCGGAGGGTGTAACGTTACTCGATCCTGATAGTATTACGATTGATGATACTGTAAAATTAGAACCGGATGTTGTGATTGAACCTCAAACTCATCTGCGGGGAAATACAACGATTAAAACCGGGAGTCGCATCGGTCCGGGTAGCCTAATTGAAAATAGTCAAATCGGCAAAAATGTGACGGTTTTGTTTTCGGTTGTGTCCGATAGTATTGTAGCAGATGGGACTAGAATCGGCCCTTATTCCCATTTGCGAGGTCATGCAAATGTGGGGGAAAATTGCCGGATTGGTAACTTTGTGGAACTCAAGAAAACTCAACTCGGCGATCGCACAAATGTTTCCCATTTATCCTATTTGGGAGATGCAACGGTTGGCAATAAAGTTAATATTGGTGCAGGAACAATTACCGCTAATTACGATGGGGTAAACAAGCATCAAACTATTATTGGCGATCGCACAAAAACGGGTTCAAATAGTGTTTTGGTTGCGCCTATTACTTTGGGGGAAGATGTTACCGTCGCCGCAGGTTCAACGGTTACAGAAGATGTTCCCGATGATTGTTTGGCGATCGCCCGTGAACGTCAGGTGGTGAAACCGGGTTGGCGGATGAAACCTCAAAAAACAGAACCACCCAAAACCGAATAAAATTATGATAGGGGCGCAGATTTTGCGCCCTTATCTGTAGGTTTGGTTAAGCGTAAGCGCAACTGAAAAAAAGTAAATTTATGTTAGGTTTTATCAAGCCAAGCTACAGGATTTCGGGTTTTGAAAGGTGTTGAAAATTAAACAGTTTTTGAATGCGTTGACGAATCCAAACTATAGGATTATGATGGTTTTCTGATTCTTCCATTAACCCTAACGCTTTCAATTTGATCTGACAATTGGCGACAATTTCTTGACGTTTGGCGAGTTCTTCTGCTAAAATATTAACTAAATCCGGCTTGTCTTTGATAAAGGCTTGAAAGTTATGTTTGTGAATAATAAATAACGTTGTTTCTTCCAAACAGCGAATGCTAGCCGGTTGAGGAACACCCAACATTAAAGAAAATTCCCCGAAAAATTGGTGAGTTTTAAGAACATCAATTTGTCGGTCAACCTTTTCGAGATAAGCTTCCACAGAACCGGATAGAATAAGATAAAATCCATTCCCCGTTTCTCCTTCGCGAAAGATAACTTCTGAAGCTTGAAACTTTTTCCGATATCCCAGTTCTATTAACTGTCTGAGATGGAAATCATTACAATATTTAAAATAGCAGACCTTTTTTAAAATATCTTTCAAAAATATGGGTTCGGGGGGAATTTCAGTCGGAGAGGGAGAAGCAATAGAAAGTTTTCGTTTCTGGGGTTCGAGTTGGGGGGAAAAGGTTAAACTTTCGGAATTTCTCACCCATAAATCTCTTTGAGGAAAAGGAATAGAAATTCCGTGCTGACGAAATTGATGTTCAATAATGTAGAGAATTGAACTTTTAACCGAAATTCGAGTATCAATTTGATTGACATAAACCCAAAGTTCAAAGTCTAAAGAATTATCTCCAAACCCGATAAATTTAACTTTTGGCGAAGGATCGTGTAAAACATTGGGTTCGTTATAAGCACAGTCTAACAAAATTTCGGTAACAATAACCGGATCGCTTCCATAAGCAACACCAACGGGAATTTTAATCCGTCCCCGGAAGCTATCTAAACTCATATTCACCAAACGATTTTCAACGAGTTGACTGTTGGGAACAACCACATCAAATTGATCGAACGTTTCAATTAAAGTCGAACGAATCGAAATTTCTTTAACATAACCACTCATCCCATCTAATTCGATAAAATCTCCAACTTTAATTTTTCGTTCGAGTAAAATCGTTAAACCGCTAACAAAATTTTTAGTAATATCTTGTAACCCAAACCCAATCCCAATACCCAAACCGCCGGCTAAAATAGCGAGAGAAGCAACATCAATACCGTTAGCTTGTAAAACTAAAATACAGCCTAAAACCCCAACTCCATAACCCAAAATTGTTGAAAGAACTTCTCGGTTACTCGCATCTATTTTTAATTTTGTCAGCAGTTGTTGTTTTAACAATTGCTTGAATAGCCGAGAAAGTAAAATGGCAACAATTAATGAAATTGTTAAATTTAAAACGGCTAAAATCGAGACAGATTTATTACCAATTTTGAATAAGGGATCGGTCAAAAAGGCAAACTTTAAAGAATAATTTACAGCTAAAATTTGCAGCACTCTTGGTTGTATCATATTTTAAACCTACTGACAACATTAAACTCAACGAATTATAGATGAGGGAAGATACGATGAAATTAAATCAAGTCACGATTGGTGTGACAGACATGAATAAATCCATTCAGTTTTATCAAGGATTGGGATTGATTCAAATTGTCGCCACAGAAGACTTACATTATTCTCGGTTTTTGTGTCCCGATGGAGAGGCGACTTTTTCTTTAGAAAAGGTGGAATCAGTTACAGCAAACCCAACGACAACCATTTATTTTGAATGCGATCACCTCGATGAAAAAGTTAAACAATTACAAGCTGCTGGATATGATTTTGAAAGTGAACCAACAGACCAAAGTTGGCTGTGGAGAGAGAGTTATTTACTTGACCCAGATGGGAACAGAATTTGTCTCTACTCGGCGGGAGAAAATCGAATTAACCCTCCTTGGCGGTTAAAATAATTAATAGTTATTAGATTGTAGGATGGGTTAAAGCTAAACCCGAAAAACCCGGCTTCTTCTGCGAAACCGGGTCTTTTAGTCGATTCAATTAAACGGGGAATTAAACGAGCGCCAAGTTGGGATAATTTGCCAACATATCATCAGTAGAAAGTGTATCTCCTTTGGCTTGGGGAGTCCATAAAACTTCTACTGCTAACAATTGTTCCGGACCCACAGAACCCAAACGGCTAACAGCTTGACGCAAATCTTGAGCGCTATTAACCTTCGGTAATTCTAACTTACCAACCGTTCCCACAACCAAAGTTACAACAATATATTCTCCCGGCGCTTGACTTTCTTGGGGAACAATTTCGCCGTTACCCGTTTCAGCAGATTTGATTGCGGGTGCGGTTTGACCGGAAAGTTGGTTATTATAATTAGAGAGCGTTTCTTCGGTGAATTTGCTGCGTTCCGCGATCGCCCACTGATTAAATTGAGACTCAGCAGATTCCATTCCGGCGCGTGTGGTTTCAGCCGCACCATAAGCCCAATATTCGGGATGGCGCAACAGGGCTAACGTGGCTTCCTGTAAGACTTGGGCGCGACCTTCAGCCGAACCGGTATCTGCGTTTTGAGCGATGCGATCTAAGTCATCTTGTAAGCTGCGACCCTCGGCCAGCAAACCGACCTGTACGCGCCCAACAGACACGCCCATGCGTCCGTAACCGCCTGTTTCTTCGCCTCCGGATGCCGCCGACTGGAAGCTTCTCACCAGGAAATTCGCGATCGCAATAAAGATGAAGACTGTAAATAGGCTACCAAATCCCCCGAAACCAAAGAAAGGAATCAGGAAGGGGAAGCCAAAGCCGCCGCCACCGTAACCCCCCGGCGCTCGGGTTGGGCCGGGTGCGTAGGTTCTCGGGGTTCTAAAGGAACCACCGCCAATGCGTCCACCACTGCGGGCCGCCAGTGCAAAATCGGCCTGTGAGAAGATTAAAGTAAAAACTATCCCGAAAGCTACTAAGGATTTCAAAATTGATTTTATTCGAGATTGTTGTTTTTCGTTCTTCATAGAGTTTTCTATTTTAACTTCGGGTTAACCTTGAGGGGATAACCGACCTCACCTAATACTGTAACGTTTCTTGGGTACCGTTTTTAACCTGCTGATGGGGGGATTTCCGCAATTTTTTGGGTTATACCCGTCTGGAGTTAACAAAGTTTGAGGTTTCAGGTTTGGGGTTTGGAGTGACAGCCGACGAACCCATTATGATAAACAGGTAAGCTGATGTCATCTATTGATTTTAGATTTTATCATTTTGTTAACCCGAGGATTGAATTTTTGAGGAAAACACAAGATTTTTTTAAGGTTCTGAAACTTCGGAAAATTACCCGTCTATTTTTTATGAGCGTTATTGTTTTTGCAATTGAGATTAATACTGTTACTCCTCTTTCGGTCAGTGCGTTAACGGTTTCTCGAACGATTATTCGTCCAAATTCTGTTAATCAACAAACTTGTCCGGCTGATTTACAAACCTTACTCGACGAAATGTTACCGGATTTACCCAGTTATACCAATCGGGTGATTGAACGTCGGAGTAACAGTCGTGATTCTAAACGAGATACTTCTATTTTACTCGCCGGAAAATTAGATGAACTCGAACCTTTACCGTTTAACGTGAATTTGGATTATCCCGATGAAACTTTCCTCGTTTATCTAAAAACTTGGCAACGACAATATTATAACAATAAAGTGATTCGAGTTCAACAATATCATTGGTTATTTTTGCGAAAAAGTTCGTCGGGTTGGGAGTTTGAAAAGATGTTTTCTAAGTCGAGTTCTTATCCGAGATATGGATTTTATCCGGTTCCCGGTGAAACCAGCAAAAGTGCGATCGCCGAAGCGATTCGGTTGTGGTTGCGCGACTGTAAAGCTAAATAATTTCTGTTTGTTGTTGGGCTTCAGCCCAAAATTATCGATGCCGCATTGCAACAACGAAGTTATTCTTTTTTATCGGTTTGTTGTTGGGATGAGCGCCCTATAAATCTGCGCTAAAGCACCACAACGAACTTACTTTTTTATCGGCTTGTTGTTGGGATGAGCGCCCTATAAATCTGCGCTAAAGCACCACAAAGAATTAATTTTTTTCTCGATTTGTTGTTGGGATGAGCGCCCACAGTCTTTAGATCATTATAAACTGCCAGCGCCAACCCAGTTGAAATTTTTTAAAATATAACAATAATACACAATAGTCTTTAACCCCTAACTTAGAATTCCCGTGAATCATTCAACTTCATCTTCTCAACCTTTACCGAATCAGTTGTTTTCCAACTATCGGAGCGATCGCCCGTTTAAAACCCTACTCAACCTCTATCAAAAAGATCGGGGATATATTGGGCTATCAATGCTATTTTACATCATCAAACACAGCCCGGAATGGATTCGCCCGTTAATTATAGCCAATATCATCGATATTATCACCAATCCCAACAATCATAGTTTATCCCAATTGTGGATTAATGGGGCAATTTTAGCCTTTTCAATTTTACAAAATACTCCGACTCATTACTTGCATATTCGGTTGTTGAGTACCGCAACTCATACAATGGAATACAACCTCAGATCGGCAATTACCCGTCAGTTACAATACCTTTCAATTGGTTTTCATAAACAGCGCAATTCCGGCGCAATTCAAAATAAACTCCTGCGGGATGTCGAAGCCGTCGCCCTGTTAACAAATCATATTTTTCAGTTTCTCCCGTCGGCGATTTTAACGATTTTAATCGCAATTACCGTTACCGCCATTCGTGCGCCAGGATTTTTGATATTTTTCTTAGGAACAATTCCGGTAGCGGTTATCTTAGTCCGCAATTTTAGAGGGCCAATTCGTTCTCGAAATTCGGTTTTTCGCCAACAAATGGAAACCACATCAGCCTATTTAATTGAAATGCTGAAATTGATTCCCATTACTCGCGCTCACGGCGTTGAAGAAGCGGAAATTTATCGCACAGAAAAACGCTTAAAAACCCTCAAAGAAGCCAGTATTCGACTCGACTCAATTAATGCTTTAGCCAATTCCGCATCTTGGGTCAGTTTGCGTTCTTTTAACTTGGTTTGCTTGCTGAGTTCCGCTTGGTTAGCCTATACCGGAAAATGGGGAATTACAGTCGGAGATGTGGTGTTATTAACCGGATATTTTGATTCAATTACAGGTTCAGTTGTGCAGATTTTGGGGGTACTTCCTCAAATTGGAAAAGGGTTCGAGGCGCTGTCAAGTATTGGGGAAGTTTTAGAATCTCCCGATGTCGAACATAATCACGGAAAAACCCCTATTAAACGGCTAAAAGGTGAGTTTAGTTTTGAGTCGGTTTCTTTTGTTTATCCCGAAAGCACACAACAAACCGCCATTACCGATTTTTCTCTACACGTCAAACCCGGAGAAACTATCGCCATTGTTGGGCCGTCCGGGGCGGGAAAATCCACATTGTTAAACTTAATTATTGGGTTTTTGCGTCCAACTTCGGGTAAAATAAAACTGGATGGACAGGATATGAACTCTCTAGATTTAAGAACTTACCGCCAGTTTTTATCTGTGGTTTCTCAGGAAACAATCTTATTTGAGGGAACGGTTCGAGAAAATATTTTATATGGAAAAGATTCTGTTGGGGAACGACGGTTAAAGCAAGCCATTCGCGAATCAAACGCCGATGAATTTATCCAAAATCTTCCCTACGGATTGGAAACTCAAATCGGTGAAAATGGCGTTAAACTCTCGGGGGGACAGCGCCAACGCATCGCCATTGCACGGGCTTTAATTCGCGATCCGCGCGTGTTAATTTTGGATGAAGCAACCAGTTCTTTGGATACGGTTTCTGAGTCGTTAATTCAAGAAGCGTTAGATCGGTTGATGGAAAATCGAACCACGTTTATTGTCGCCCACCGTCTCTCCACTATTCGCAAAGCAGATCGAATTGTTGTCTTAGAAAACGGTAAAATTGTAGAAGTGGGAAATCACGAACAGTTATTAGAAAATCAGGGTTTATTTGCAATTTTACACGCTTTACAAAGTTAGTTGATTGAAAAAAACTGTTCACAGTTATAATAAATAATCAAAATGTGGAGTTGTTCGCCATGCCTAAGTTGTAAATCAAAATAGAGATTATCTCAAAAATTACGATTTCAACTTAAACTTAAGTTCGGTTTCGACCCTCCCAAATTTCAAGCTGTCTTTCTGCCGCAAAAAAAGTATTAATAGAAGTCGGCGGATAAACAAAATGGTCGTAAGCTAACGCCATTTGACGGGCGGCTTCCGAATAAGGAACTTTACCAATTCCCGTCCCCAAACCCGGACAAAGAACCGATTCAATTTGTCGTTTATGATGTAAATTATGACGGCGAATTTCCAACAACATCGCCCACATTGCCGTATAAGGAATATCGGTTCCGGCGATCGACATCGGAACCCGCATGGTTGGCGTATGGGCTAAAAAAGGATGTTTGAGATGTTGGGTTTCAACAATTAAAGATGTTCCTACCGGTTGTTCGCCGAGATATTCTGTTAAAATCTTTTCTTGAACTCGCACCATTAATTCTTTGCCAAAATAACGAATAATTGCCGCATCTATTCCCCCATCCATCAGCCCAAAAGAATTGGCGGGACTCACCAAACAATCGTACTCCGATACCGCCTCAAAAGAGCTATTAATAATTTGGACATCCGGTAAATAATGAAAATGTTCTCGAAAAGCCGCAGTTAAAGCGGGGTTGGGCGCCACTAAAATCAGTTTCAAGGTTAATCACTCCATTGAACTTCTACTTTTATTTTAGCTGAATTTACACGCAAACTCAGTTATAATAGAAGTTAAAGGTAAAATCGAGTTGACCACAGCGAAACAACTGGAGAAATTCTCTACACGAGGTAATTTAATTATGGCTTATGACTACGATCTATTTGTAATTGGTGCCGGTTCGGGTGGCTTGGCTTCTTCCAAACGGGCGGCTTCCTACGGGGCAAAGGTGGCGATCGCAGAAAATGATTTAGTCGGCGGAACTTGCGTCATTCGGGGCTGCGTTCCGAAAAAATTGATGGTCTACGCTTCCCATTTTTCCCACACCTATAAAGATGCACTCGGCTACGGTTGGAGCGAAGTTGAACCCTCTTTTGATTGGAAAAAATTAGTCGATGTCGTCGATAAAGAAGTGCGACGTTTGAGCCAATTACACATTAGTTTTTTGGAAAAAGCCGGGGTTGAACTGATACAGGGATACGCCAAATTTATCGATCCGCATACTTTAGAAGTTGGCGATCGCAAAGTTACGGCCGATAAAATTTTAATCGCCACCGGAGGGCATCCCGTTAAACCGGAAATCCCCGGAATTGAATATACAATTTCCTCGGATGATATGTTCCTTTTAACCGAACAACCGAAGCGGTTTGCCGTTTGGGGAGGGGGTTATATTGGCGTAGAATTTGCCTCGATTCTCAACAGTTTGGGGAGTGAAGTTAGCCAAATTATTCGCCGCGATTATATCTTGCGGGGATTCGATAAAGATATTCGCAGCAATATTCAAGAGGGAATGAGCAAACACGGCGTTAATTTTCTCACCAATACCACAATTCAAAAGATTGAAAAAACCGATGAAGGCTTGAAAATTACCCTCAGCGATGAACAGGCAGAAAAACCTTTAATTGTCGATCAACTCCTCTGTGCAACCGGTCGAAAACCCAATTTGGGTGGATTAATGTTAGAAAATGCCGGCGTTGAAGTCAACAATGGTGCGATCGCCGTTACCCCGGATAGCCAAACTTCTCAACCTCATATTTATGCCGTCGGAGACTGCACGGATCGGGTAAATTTAACCCCGGTTGCTATTGCGGAAGGTCGGGCTTTTGCCGATACCGAATATGGTCATAATCCTCGATTTATTACCTACGAAAATATTGCCACAGCCGTTTTTTCTCAACCGGAAGCCGCAACAGTGGGAATGTCCGAAGAACAAGCCAAAGCAAAATTTGGAGAGGAAATAAAATGCTATACGGTTCGTTTTCGTCCCCTGTTTCATAGTTTAACAGGCTCCGATGAAAAAGTGTTTATGAAGTTAGTTGTTGAAACCAACACCGATCGCGTTTTAGGGGCGCATATGGTTGGGAAAGAAGCAGCGGAACTCATTCAAGGAGTGGCGATCGCCGTGAACATGGGAGCGACGAAGAAAGATTTTGATAATACAATGGGAATTCACCCCACGAGCGGTGAAGAATTCGTAACCATGCGCTAAAATTAAACTACAATTAAAAAAGGAGAGAATGGAAAATAAACAAATTCATTCCTCCTTTTTGCTGTCCTGCTTGATAGCACGACTCTATTAATCGTTATTTTCTGTTCAAACTTTATTAATGGAAAAATTAAACCAGTTTAATCTTTTAGCCCGCCTCAAACGGGGTCAAAAAAAGCCATTCAAAATCTTTTTTGCCCTGCTATTGATCGGTTTTACATTAGTTACCTTTTTCAGCCAACAATTACCAGTTTTTGGACAAACTCAAGCCACCGTTACCATTGATTTTGGTGCGCCCGTCCGGGGAATTCATTCGATGAGCGGTTTTTTATATGGAATTGGGGATAACAAGCCGCCCAATAATATGATAAGCCCGTTGCAACCAAAATTATGGCGATCATCAAACTTAAATCAATATCCTCGAATTACCGGCTTGGGTTCCGAATTTCAGTTATTATTAAGTGATACTTGGGGCTACGGTAATGCAGGTAGACCCTGGCCTTATGAAAACTATAGTCAATGGGAAGAACACGTTAGAAAAGTCGCTCAACAACATAAAAATAAAAACATGACCTGGGATGTTTGGAACGAGCCGGACATCAAAGATCCCTTTTGGCGAGGAAGTCGAAAACAGTTTTTTGAAACCTACAAACGAGCTTATACTGTAATTCGTCAAGAATTGGGGCCAAACGTATTGATTGGAGGGCCGAGTATTGCCAAGTATGATAAACGTTTTCTCCGAGAATTTTTAGATTATTGTCAAGAAAATAACCTGGAAGTGAACTTTATTTCTTGGCATGAACTCAACGATCAAGACATTATCCGAATTAACGATCATGTCGATGAAGTTCGGCGTTCATTTATCCAAAATCCCAAGTATCAAAGCCTAAAAATTCAGAAAATTTATCTCAATGAAATTGTCGGGCCAATTGCTCAATATCGCCCCGGAGAAAATTTAGGATATCTAGCGTATACCGAACAAAGTCGAGTTGAGGGTGCTGCAAAAGCCTGTTGGGAACCCCTCGGAGGCGGACGCAATAATTGTTTTAATGAAAGTCTCGATGGTTTGGTCAGCCCCGATCAATCAGCCCCGAGGGCCGTTTGGTGGGTGTACAAAGCCTATGCCGACGGCCTGAGTTCTCGGGTCAAGAGCGAGTCGAGCAACCCCCGGGTCGTCGCCTTAGCCAGTCAGTCCAACCCCAAAGGTGAAGCTCAAATTCTGCTCGGTTATTTTCAACACTTAGCCTCACCGGGAACCGCAACCGTTGTCCTGACGCTGAGAAATTTACAACAGCTTGAAATTGCTCGCTCTCAAAAACCGTTAACCTTGGCGGTGGCGAGAATTCCCGACTCAGGAGAGAAAATAATTCCCCAACTTAGCACCATTAAACAAGAGCAATTTTCTCTCAATAATCAAACTGTGCGGTTGACAATTCCCAATATTAAATTGCACGAAAGTTATTTGCTAACAATTCGTTAAAGAAAAAGTTGTCAATCCTGTGTTTTAGGATACTATCTCCGGGGAGTGATTTTTGTTAATTTAACCAATATACTTCTTTAGATGGATGCGTATTAACAAAACCACTCTCCGAAAATGTATTAAAAGTTTAGAAAATGTTTGAGAACTTCAAACTCTCCCCAACATTAGCCTCAGATTCTCCGAAATCGATTTGATTTCACTCTCAGTTTACATAAGAATTGTAAAGAACTATAAATAAAGTTCACTCGCTGACTTATCCTAGATCCTATAACCTCTATTTAATCAAGAAAAAAAAGGAGGAGGTGAGTTGGAACCGTGCATAAGTTTTTATGTCCATGCTGTTCTGAACCCCTATTGGTTCATATTAGCGGTCACAAAAAGATCGGATTCTGTATACAGTGTCATCAAGAAATGCCGCTGTTAGAAAATTATGGTTCCTCTGGAATCACAGCTTATTCGGAGGTCGAGTACAGTTCTGTTGATCCCCTGGTTAATTTCAACGATATTCAACAGCTATCTCATCAATTCCTCGGAACCCGACTCGAAGGAATCGTAATTTTAGACCGAGATAAAAAGATCGCATTTTTAAATCCCAAGATGGCAGAAATGCTCGGGTACACAATAGAAGAAATGAGCGGAAAATCGTTTCATTTTTTCTTGGATCGAGATCATCCGGCATTTTCTCAGCTTTGTTCCTATAAAAATCTACCCAAAAAAGAAGAAACTTACGAAATAAAATTGCACCACAAACAAGCCCAATTAATTTGGGTTAAGTTGTCAATTAACGTTCTCCGAAATCAAGAAAATCAGTTTAAAGGCTATCTTTGTCGAGCAATTGACATCACCGATAGCAAACTCATGGCTTTAGAAATCAAACAACAAAATCGACGGGAACAAGCGCTCAACCGTCTGACTCAAGTGATCAGATCCTCACTCAACCTAGAGATCGTTTTTGCAGCAGCCGTCGAAGAAATTGGTAAACTCTTTCCCGTGTTATCGGTGCAAATTGTTGAATATCTCTCCGATGAACAATGCTGGTTGAGTCGAGCCGAATACCGTTCTCCCGATGCCGAAACCGTCAATTCTAGAGAAAGTTTAGAACCGATTAAAAGATTAGTTCATCCGCGATTATTGCGCTTTGATTCTCGCAGTTTCGTTAAATTAGCCCAAGAGAAAGCCTCAATTTCCCGAAAAGAACCCGCCGATTTAAACGCCCACTCAAATTCACATCAAAAACCGAAAACAGACGAAAATAAAATCGATGAATTTATGGCAAATTGTCCGGGTGCTTGGCTACCCGTACCCTTATATTCTCACGCCGAGATTTGGGGAAGTCTGAGTTTAGTCATGCAAAATCCGGGACACAGTTGGCAAGAATCGGATTTAAATTTAATTTACAGTTTTGCCAATCAACTCTCAGTCGCCATCAATCAAGCCTCACTCTATCAGCAACTCGAAGAAGCCAAAAAGAAACTCAAATACTTATCAGGAATTGATAGCTTAACTCAACTGCTCAATCGCCAAAGTTTCAACGAATATCTGTACAAAAAATGGGAACATCTCACCCAAGAATGCTCGCCGCTATCAATGGTATTGTGCGATCTAAACTACTATCCCTTCTATAGAGAAACCTATGGAGAATACGCAGCCGGACAATTCCTAAAACAAGTGGCTCAAGCCATTAACGCTGCGGTCAAAAATCCTCATCATCTGGTCACTCGCTATGATGAAACGGAGTTCGCCGTGTTGTTACCCAAAGCCAACTCCGCCCAAGCTATCCAACTGGTTGAAACGATTCAAACCAAAGTTGAGAAAATTAAATTAACGCCCGAATCTAGATGCGAGGGACAATACTTGTCGATGAGTTTTGGCATCGCCAGCACCATTCCCAAAGCGGATCGTTCACCCGAACAACTCCCGCAAGCCGCCGAACAAGCACTCGATCGCGGCGCCTCTCAACTGTGTAAGTGTTTGCTCTCCAAAAAACTGGGGTAAATAAAATAAAGGAGCAGTTTCTCAGAAAAAGCCAGACATCAAGATTGAACCTTTAAGAACATCTGTGAGTCTCTAATGAGTAGACCAGAAAGGGTACTGCAAAAAAGGAGAATTCGCAGGTGTTCGTTCAGGATACCACCAATATGCTAACTGATGACTGCTCTGATGCCTTTTTGGTACAACAGTGTCAGAAGGGCGATCGCCAATGCTTTCGCTACCTCTACCAACGTTATCACCGAAAAGTGAGGTCAACCCTCTATCAACTCTGCGGCTCTGAGTCCCTTGATGATTTGGTGCAGGATGTGTTCTTGCGGGTGTGGAAAGGCTTACCCTTACTCAAGCAACCGGCAACCTTTTCGACTTGGCTCTATCGGATCACCTGGAATGTGGCCACCGATCGCCGCCGAACCCTGGCGAGAAATAATACCTTTCAGTCCAAACTCAAAACCATCGATCCCACCGGTGATGGTGAGATGGTTTCATCTGGGGCTAATTCTCCTGATTTGATGCACCTGCATTATCAAGATTTGGTACAACGGGGATTAGAGCATCTAACCTTTCAACATCGCACCGTGATTGTACTGCACGATCTAGAGGAAATCCCTCAAAAAGAAATCGCCGAAATCTTAGATATCCCTTTAGGAACCGTGAAGTCCCGTTTATTTCATGCTAGAGCCGCTCTGCGGAAATTTTTGCAACGTGAAGGAGTCAACCTATGAGTGAGTTGCCAACTAACGATCGAGCGTTGATTAATTTTCTCAAGCAACATCGTCCCCCAGTTCCCGAGGCGACACCCGATTTAGAAGAAAAAATTCTCGCGGCTCTCGATAGCCAGGAGGATTCATTACAACCGTCAATGTCTACCCCGACCCCCGTCTCAACCGGAACTTTGCGATCGCTGCGATCGATTTTCTCATGGATTGCCGCCGGTTTGACTTTGGTGTCGATGGGTTATCGGCTCGTCAATACTTCCTCCCTGACTCCGAGCGAACAAGCTCAGTTAGAAGGTTTCATTGAAAGTAATTGGTATGGAGCAATGGAAGAAACTCAAGAAACCAATTGGTTAACGATATCAGACGGCTCCCCAGATTAAAATTTTTAACAAATAGGTGACATTATTAAAGGTATGTTGAGATCTTGGGTTTTTGGGTTAACGCTGTTATTATTGGCGAACACAGGAGCGATCGCCAATGCTGTCACTTGGCAACTGAGCAACCCGCAAATACTGGCTCAAGGGAAAATGTATGCTGGAGAACCAGACGATACAGAACATTTGCTGGAACGGTTAAATGCCACACCCGAGCAGAAACAGAAAATGCAAAAGATTCACGCTCAGTATAAAGATCGCATCTCCCAACACAAACAACTTGTCCGTCAAGCTCAACAACAACTGCAACAACTCCTATCGAGCAGCGCCAGCCAAAGTGAAATACGTCAGCAGTACGATGAATTGCTCCGCCTCAAGCAGGAGATGAGCAAATTACAGTTTGAGATTATTCTCGAAGTTCGGGAGGTGCTGAGTCCCGAACAACGCCGTCAGTTTGCCGACATCATGGAACAAAGACGGCGAAACCGCCCTCGCTAAAGCCCCCAGTCCCGCTCGATTCTCAGAAATTTATGAAGTTTTGTTAAAAAATGAGAGATCTTCTGATACGATCTTAAGTTAAGTTTAAGTTTAATATCGATCTATTCATGACTATATTAATCGTGGGTGCTACTGGCACTCTAGGTAGACAGATAGCTCGTCGGGCGTTGGATGAAGGCTATCAGGTTCGTTGCTTGGTCCGCAGTTACGGCCGTTCGGCGTTTCTCAAAGAATGGGGAGCCGAACTGGTCCCCGGAGATCTCTGCAAACCGGAAACCCTCAAACCCGCCCTGGAAGGGGTAACTGCGGTCATTGACGCCGCCACCTCCCGACCGACAGATTCTTTAAGCATAAAAGATGTCGATTGGAAGGGTAAACTGTCGCTGATCCAAGCAACCCAAGCCGCAGGGATCGAACGTTATATCTTTATCTCCTTCCTCGATGCGGAAAAATACAAACAAGTCCCGCTCCTTGATATCAAACACTGCACGGAGCTATTTTTAGCCGAGTCCGGTTTAAAATACACCATTTTAAAACCCTGTGGATTTTTACAAGGCTTGATCGGTCAGTATGCCATCCCCATTCTAGAAGGTCAATCGGCTTGGGTTCCGGGGGTGAGTTCTCCGATCGCCTATATGGATACCCAAGATATCGCCAAATTTGCCATTCGCGCCCTCTCGGTTGCGGAAACCGAAAACAAAAGCTTCCCCGTCGTCGGTTCCCGGGCTTGGTCGGCCGACGAAATTATCCGCCTGTGCGAGCGACTCTCCGGCAAAGATGCCAAAATTACCCGCACCCCCACCAGCGTGTTAAGATTTGTCCGCAGTCTGACCCGTTGGTTCCAGTGGACGTTAAACATCTCCGATCGCCTCGCCTTTGCCGAAGTCACCGCCACCGGTCAACCCCTGAAAGCCTCTATGGAAGAAACCTACGGCGTCTTCGGTTTCGATCCGGCCGAGATGACCACTCTCGAAGACTACCTCCAAGATTACTACGGCCGGATTATGAAGAAAATTAAAGAAGTCGAATACGAACGGGAAAAACAGAAAAAACGGAAACAAAAAAGAACGCCCTTTAAGAAAACTTAATCCCGACCGCACCGACCGCGATCGTCCCAACCGTTTAATCTTGTCGTCGAGGTGGGGTTAAATGTTGGTTTGGGGGAACTCAAATTATGGTAGAATTCAGTTTAAGTTATGGGGGAAGCAGCACAGAAGACAGCCCCGCGATGTTCAATCCGGGGTACAAAAGCGATCGCGTGTGAACTTTAACCCGATCGCCATGCGGCTCAAACCCTGAGCGACTTACTGTTAATTTCGATTAATTTCGATCGAAAACCCTGAATTAACTCGGGGGAATCAAAATTTAAAAGCTGATTTCAAGCTTTTTGTTGAATTACATTTTTTTTAAACCTAAGTTAAGTTAATTGGCGTGCCCAAAGCTGGGATTATTTATAACGATGCTAAATCAGCAGCTTGTCGAATTGCTGCCGAGTTGAAAGACAAGCTGACTTCTAATGGCTGGCAAGTCCAGATGGCAACCGGGGTGGGAGGTTTACTCGGCTATTCTAATCCGGATCGCCCCCTCTGTCGTACCCCCGTCGATCAACTTGCACCGACCGGGTTCGATGAGGAGATGACGTTTGCCATTGTTCTCGGTGGAGATGGCACGGTATTATCGGCCTCTCGCCAAGTTGCCCCCAAAGGCATTCCCATGCTGACCATCAATACAGGTCACATGGGATTTTTGACCGAAACTTACATCAACCAGTTGCCAACCGTTGTCGAACAGGTGATGGCCGGAGATTACACCCTCGAAGAACGGGCGATGCTTTCTGTGGAGATTTATCAAGACGATAAGTTACTCTGGGAAGCCCTCTGTCTCAATGAAATGGTCTTGCATCGCGAACCGATGACCTGTATGTGCCATTTTGAGGTGGAAATTGGCCGGCACGCTCCGGTTGATATAGCCGCCGATGGGGTGATCATCTCTACCCCAACCGGTTCGACGGCCTATTCTCTGTCGGCAGGCGGTGCCGTTGTTACACCCGATGTGGGGGTTTTGCAACTGCTGCCCATTTGTCCCCATTCTCTGGCCTCGAGAGCCTTAATTTATGCCGAAAAAGAACCCGTGACCATTTATGCGGCCAGTCCGAACCGTTTGGTGATGGTCGTTGATGGCAATGGCGGCTGTTATGTTTTACCCGATTATCGGGTCAGAGTAACGCGATCGCCCCATTCGGCCCATTTTATTCGGCTGAAGTCGCCGGAATTTTTCCAAGTCTTGCGAGAAAAGTTGGGTTGGGGACTGCCCCATATTGCCAAACCGACTTCTGTTGAACTGCCTTGATCGCAAAGACCAAATTCCCATTGTTTTATTAACCCCGATAACGTGGTAAAACGGGTAATATTACGGTGGGGATTTGTCAATGAGTTTAATTGCTGGTGAGCATCATCCTTCAATTTTAGTGATCGAATCCGACGAACTCTTAGCCCAACACGTCAGCTTAGATTTACAAGAATCGGGCTATTATCCCGTTGTGGCTTCTAATGTGGCTCTGGGGTTGCACCGAGCCACTGAAATCCAACCGGCTTTGATCGTCGTCGATCGAATGTTGGGGGGAGAGTCGGGATTAACCCTGTGTCGTCATCTGAGAAATCAGGGAAACCGCACCCCGATGTTGGTGTTTATGGCGCGAGATACCGTAGAAGATCGGGTGGCTTGTTTAGAATCCGGTGCCGATGATTACTTCCTCAAACCCTATCGCACGGAATCCTTTTTACAGTTGGTGCGTCTCTACCTGCAACCGACCGATCGCAATACCGATCAACTGCGCTTTGGCGAATTAGTATTAGATTTGGGGAGTCGATGCGCTTTTCGCAACGGTCGAACGATTGAATTAACCATGAAAGAATTTGACCTGCTGCGATATTTAATGGAACATCCGCGAGAAGTTTTAACCCGCGAACAAATCCTCGAAAATGTTTGGGGTTATGATTTTCTCGGGGAATCGAATGTGATTGAAGTTTATATTCGTTATCTTCGTCTTAAAATAGAAGTCGAAGGGGAAAAACGTCTGATTCAAACCGTTCGAGGTGTGGGCTATGTTTTGCGAGAGTCTTAATGAAATCGGGAACAAATTCACCCGGCTTTACAACTAAATGAATGACTTTGTATTTGCCGGATTTTTTCTCCGGTTTCTCCGGTTTCTCCAAAATATTTTATGAGCAAATTGCTTTTCTATTTACTCCCCATCGGACTGGGAGCGGTATTAAGCGGCGTCATCTTTCCCGCACAAACCGCTTCCACCCTGGAGTTTTTTTTCTCTGGTGATTTTCTCGCTCAAGTTTCATCCCCATCCCAACAAAATTTAGGTCAAATGTTACCTGTAACCGCCCAAACAACCATAGGAGGCGAGGTGATTGAACTCGAAGTCGCCCGCACTCCCACTCAACAACAACTGGGGTTGATGTATCGGACTTCTTTACCCGATAACCGGGGAATGTTGTTTTCTTTTTCTCCCCCTCGGGTTGTCGGCTTTTGGATGAAAAATTGTAAAATTTCTTTAGATATGATCTTTATTCGCGATGGGGTTGTCCAAGCGATTCAAGTGAGTGCGCCGCCCTGCACTTCAGAACCCTGTCCGACCTACGGCCCATCGGTTCCGGTAGACCAAGTAATTGAACTGCGGGGAGGACGCGCCCAAGAGTTGGGCCTCAAACCCGGCGATCGCATTGAGATCGAGTTTCTCAACTCCCTGCGTCCTGAGAATCAACCGTAAATCAGAGGGAATATTTTTTTCACAGAATCTTTACAAAGTTTCACGCTATTTGATAAAAATTTAATAATAAAGTCTACCCAGGAGTCAAAAAATTTGCTACGCTATCATTTCTAACGTCTAAAATTTACCTGGCTTGAAGTGAGCGATTGGCATTGAATTGATTAAGGTGTGAGAGACGAGTGAAAGCCTGAGCGCAACAGGCATCCGAGGAAGTTCAGCATTCGCTTTTTCAAGCGATGTTCGCTTCATTATGGGGATTGAAGTCCAGTCAAAGTTGGCTCAAGACCCATAACTTAACGGAGCTAGTATTGAGGTTCTGTCAACAGACAGATTCAAACCTTTTGAGAAACTGCTGTAGTAGTTAATAGCGAAATTTTTCTGGATTCAGCCTATAACTACGCATGGCTCAATGACTAACTTAAATGGGTGACTCTTGAGTTGCTGATCATCGGCAACCGTGAGGAGTGCATAAGTAGAAAAGAGTTCGGAATTTGATCAACAGAGAATGTAGATCGAAAAGCAGTGAAAGCGTACAACTCAAACCAGTCAGACTTTTTAATTCTGACCTTGCGGGTAGACAGAAAACAAACTGGCTCAGTGTTGTTTTGAAAAAAAACTATCTAGATACACAATGGTGTTAATAAAAGGGGAGGTGAAAACAAAAATGACGCCAAACACCTACTCTCGGTTTGTCCGATTTTTACAAGAAGAGTTATGTGTTTCTCCAGCTTCTATCGCTTTTGCGGAGAAAGCTCAAGCCACGTCTAACGATAAACAAAGATATCGCGATCCGAATCCGTTGTCCATGACTCTTTTGCAGTATGGACTGGTGACTTTAGAACAACTCGATAAAATCTTTGATTGGTTAGAAACTGCCTATTAATGAAGTCAGTGGTCTGCTGGGGTTTGTTGTTAGAACCAAACCGATAAAGGTTTAGCACAAACACTCAACAATTCCCCCTCAACACTTGACCACTGACTGCCCATTTATACGCCCAATAACAGAGGATAAAGGGTTAGGATTCCGCTAAAACCCGAGTCGCCGCAGCCATGCCCGCACCCGGTGTAAAGCCTTCAAAACCCAACTCTCGCAGTGCCACTTCGATCGCAGAAACCGCAGTTAAAATATCGCGATCGCTGACAAATCCCAAGTGACCAATGCGGAAGATTTTCCCTTTGAGATGATCTTGTCCGCCGGCGAGGGCAATATCAAACTGTTTCTTGACCACCGAACGAACCTTTTCGGCATCGACCGCTTCGGGAGGCATAACCGCCGTTACCGCCGTACTCGTTGCATCATCCGGTGCCAACAGGGGCAAATTTAAGCCTTTCATCGCCGCCCGAGTGATTTTCGTCAAACGCTGGTGGCGGGCAAAAATCTGTTCCAAACCTTCGGCTTTCATCATCCTCAACGTCGCCTGCAACGCAAAGAACAAATTCACCGGAGGCGTGAACGGAGTCGTATCTTTGGCCGCCGACTTGCGGTAAGGCCCCAAATCTAAATAATAGCGGGGTAAATTACAGGTTTTATACGCTTCCCAGGCTTTCGCACTTACGGAAACAAATCCCAACCCGGGCGGTATCATGTAACCTTTTTGAGAACCGCTGGCTACCACATCCAAACCCCATTCGTCGATGGGAATATTCACCGCCCCCAAACTGGTCACGGCGTCAACAATAATCAACGCTTCCCCGTGAGCCTTAACATAACGGTTAATCGTTTCCAAATCATTAAGTACGCCGGTTGAGGTTTCGCTGTGGGTCATAATTACCGCCCGAATTTGTTTTTCGGTATCGGCTTCTAACTTTTCGCGGAACTGTTCAGTATCCAAGGGTTTACCCCATTCGGCGGAAATGACATCCACTTCCAAACCGTAGGCTTGGGCAACTTCCGCCCACCGTTCCCCAAATTTACCATTACTTCCGCACAAAACGCGATCGCCGCGACTTAAGAAGTTAATCATTCCGGCTTCCATCGCCCCGGTACCGCTGGCGGTCAAGACCAGCAGATCATTTTGGGTTTGGTGCAACCACTTGAGGTTTTCCGTCACTTCCGCCATGATCTTGCTAAAGTCCCCACTGCGGTGTCCGATGGGGTGTTTAGCCATCGCCAGAAGCGCCTGTTCGGGAACGGGGGTCGGCCCCGGAATCATCAGCATTAATTTGTCATCCATAGCGTTAATCTCTGTGTCTATGTCTATCAGTTGATTATCAGGGTATTAGCTCTTATTTGCCTCTGGGTTAATCTCATTTAAAGACCAACAGGACTCAACGGGCAAATTCGCGTGCAGACAGCTTTGCTCTAACTGCTTTTGTAGGGCGAGCGCTTTGCGAAGGGTGATAATTAGTTGATTGACCTGTTCATACTGTCGAGAATTGTGGTAAAGGGCGACTCGGGTTTTGCGTTCTAGCAGTTGCAGCAGAAGCTCGTAATGAATGTAAGAGGGTAAAGGAATCGGTTCCATGTAGTTAGATTAGAAGCTAATATTGTGGAACCTCAAAGCTAACATCTGATCAGCTTATTATACTACCGGATAGCATTAACTTTTGACTAGCCCTTAGCAATCAGTTGTTGTAATGCCTCTCCCGGATCGGGTTGTTTGACCAAAGACTCCCCGATCAAAACCGCATTCGCCCCCGCATTTTTCACGAAGTTCAGGTCATCTTGAGTATACAAACCCGACTCGCTCACAATCAAGATCTCTCGGGATTTAATTTCTTCGGCTTTGGCTTCTAACAGTTGGCGAGTTGTATCGAGATCGACAGAAAAATCTTCTAAATTACGATTATTAATCCCGATTAAACTCACGCCCTGCAAACTCAAAACCCGTTCGAGTTCATCAAAGGTATGAACTTCAATTAACGGAATCATTCCCAAAGACTTGACAATTTTCAAGAAATATTGTAAATCTTGGTCGGATAAAATCGCCGCAATCAACAAAACCGCATCCGCCCCATAAATTCGAGCCAGATAAATTTGATAAGGATAGATCACAAACTCCTTACACAACAGCGGTAAATCAACGGCAGAGCGAATTTTTCCCAAGTTTTCAAAGCTTCCTTGAAAGAACTTTTCATCCGTCAACACCGAAATACAACGGGCGCCATTTTCTTGATAAGCTTGGGCAATTTTAACCGGATCGAAATCTTCTCGAATTACCCCTTTACTCGGAGACGCCTTTTTCACCTCTGCAATAATAGCAGGTTGGGTCGGACTATTTTTTAACGCCCCTAAAAAATCTTTTGTCGGCGGTAAACCTTCAAGCTGACGCCGCAACTCCAAGAGCGGTAAACGTTCCCGTTTTCTATCAATTTCTCGTTCTTTTTCCCAGACAATTTCTTCTAGGATATTTTGCGGTTTATCATCCGGTACTGCAACTTTATAGCGTAAACTAGCAACATCAACAGCGGGGTTAGGAGGACGACGACGAATTTGCATTATTAGAAATTAGGGAATAGGGTTTACAGTCACCAGTGTTGTAGGGGCGGGTTCTGCGTCAAATTATCTGACTCAGAAATAAGTTAGATAAACCCGCCTTTTTTCACCTCACCACCTCAGCAGTTACCAGTGTTGTAGGGGCGGGTTCTGCGTCAAATTATCTAACTCAGAAATAAGTTAGATAAACCCGCCCCCAACCACCGAACCCGTCACTTTCGTTCTACTGGTATTCAATTATTAATCTGGGTAGATTGAGAAGATTGATTTATTCTCAACCCACCCGATATTTTACAGCCTAATGGTAACTTTTGCCTCGAATTAATGCGCCGCACTCAAAGCCCGTTTGTAAGCTTCATCCAACACCTCAGAAAGCGTCGGATGCGTATGAACAGAAAACGCCAACGTATGCACCGACTCGCGTTTCATAATTGCATTCGCCGCCTCTTGAATTAAATCAGCAGCGTGGAACCCAAAAATATGAACGCCCAAAATTTCTCCCGTATCTTTGCGGTAAATGACTTTAGCAATTCCGTCCGTTTCTCCCTCAGCAATTGCCTTAGAATTACCCTTAAAATAGCTCTTAACTGTCGCAACTTCAAAGCCTTCTTTTTCGCCCAATTCCTTCGCCGCAGGTTCAGTTAAACCCACATAACTAATTTCGGGATGGGTAAACGCCGCAGCCGGAATACTGCGATAATCTACCTGGCGGTGGCGATCGCAAATCGTTTCTACAACAGCAATTCCTTGGGCAGATGCCGTATGCGCCAACATCATTTTACCCGTTACATCGCCAATTGCCCACAAATTCGCAATCGGTTCGCCGTTAGAAGTTACCGCCAAATCATCATTAACCGGAATAAAACCGCGTCGGTCTGTTTCCACCCCAACCGATTCTAACCCCAAATTTTTACTAAAAGGAATGCGACCCGTTGCCACCAAACAAGCATCAACTTCTAACACTTCTTCTACTTCTTTGGTTTTGGCATCGGCTAACTCAATAACTACCGGAGAACCAGGAGTTACTTTCACCGCCAATTTCCCGACCCGAGTTTCAATATCTCGCGGCGAAATTAACACCCGTTGGGCTAATTTAGCAATATCCGGATCGAAAGTTGGCATCAATTGATCCAACGCTTCAATCATGGTAATTTCGCACCCCAAAGCCGTATAAATATCGGAAAATTCCAAACCGATATAACCGCTGCCAATAATCGCGATCCACTGGGGTAACGATAGTAATTTTAGCGCCTCATCGCTGGTAAAAACCGTTTTGTGATCCACTTCAATTCCGGGGGGAACAAACGGGATAGAACCCGGCGCCAAAATAATATCTTTCGCCGTAATTGTTTTGTCACCTTTGGAGGTTTCAACCGTTACCTTTTGCGGGGCGACCAATTTTCCCCAACCTTGAATGACATCAATTCCCAAACGTTTTAAGCTGTTGGTCATGTCGCCGCGAATTTTCGTAACAATATTTTCCGCGTGACCCGCAATGGTTCCCCGGTCAAAGCTAACCTGTCCCAGTTGAATTCCTAGCGTTTGTAGATGATGAGTATTGCGTAACTCTCGCACCCGTCCAGCAGCAGCTAACAAGGCTTTTGATGGGATACAGCCTCGGTTAACGCAGGTTCCGCCCATTTCTGCAACTTCCACGATAGCAGTTTTCAAGCCGCAGCTAACGGCGTGGAGGGCGGCACCGTGTCCACCGACCCCTGCGCCAATTATCACTAAATCGTAGTCAAAATCACTCACTCTACCTCTCCTGGTGCGATCCTTTATGTTCATTGTGAACCACAGAGGGGACAGTAGACAAGGGTTAATTCGTCTGAGGTTGAAATTCTACCCAATTCTGTAGGGGCTGATGGCATCAGGCGTAAACCCATTGTCATTAAAGTTGTAGTTAAAAAAGTTCGTAGTTGCGCTTGAGCGCACCAAACCTCGGGCGGTCGCAACAACGGCTAACTGAATAATAATAATTTTACAGCAATCAGTCAAGGTAAGGGAAGTCAATCGAGGATTCAAATCTTACAACAACCGATTACCTTTTCTATCAATTGGTGAATGAAGAATAGGAATTACAGCAATTTACAGCAATTTCAAGTTAGCGATCGCTTATTTTCCCCGACTTTCCCCAATCTATAGCGTTTTTAAATCCGTTCTAAAAAACGGTTAACTTGAAACAAAGATCTAGCAAGCGAGACGCTTGCACTGCCTAAAAAATTGTTAGAAATTCTGAAAAATACCGTTGAGGAATTACCCTGTTAATTTAGTTTTCCGAATAATTCTCAGAAATGAGATTTGATGTATAAATTCTTTTCGTACATTTTTATACAAAATTTAACTTGATTGCCCTAGACAAAGCAAGGGTTTACAAGTGAAACTTAAAAAGTATTAAACATCAAATTATATTAAACCCCAATTTCAATGATTTTCAATAGTCCTTTAATTGTATCTTCTATTTCTTTAAGTCTGATCACTATTACTCTCAGTCCGCATGAAATGATGGGAAAAACTTCTCAAACAATGGATTTGAGGTTTAATATCGCTCAAGTTCTCAATCCTATCACTCCATCTTTAAATCGCCCAGATTCTGATCTCGGGGTCGATCAATGGTTGGTGAGAGAAAGAATTGTAATCATCACAGGAGAAATAACACCTGAATCAGCACAAAGAATTGTATTTCAGTTAATGTATCTAGATAGGAAAGCACCGGGTACAGATATTTATTTATACATTAACTCCGAAGGTGGTCATATAACATCGGGTTTAGCAATATACGACACGATACGATCTCTTCAATCTGATGTGGTGACGGTTAGTTTGGGAGAATCGAGTTCAATGGCAAGTTTTTTATTAGCTAGCGGTACTAAAGGAAAACGCTTTGCTCTACCTAACTCCCGAATTATGATTCATCAACCTGTATGGGGTGTTTTCGGACAAGCAAGTGAAGTTGAAATTGCAGCTAAAGAAATCTTGTATTTAAAAAATTTACTTAACCGCTTGCTCGCCGAACTAACTGGTCAATCACTAAGACAAATTGAGATTGATACTGATCGAGATTTTTTCATGTCCGCTCAGGAAGCTAAAATATATGGAATAGTTGACAAGGTAGTTAATCAACTCCCCTCAGCTTCTCGTCCATTAAATGAGTAACTCAAATTAACATTGTAGATTGGGTTGACGCCAGGAAACCCAACATATGTTTTTAATTACAATCCAAAAATTGAACCGATAGCCCTAAAAAACAGTGATCCCTTTCTGAACGCTCATCAACTGAGTTTCATCGTAAAGATATGGTTTCTCTGTAGTGTGATGATGATTGGGTGAAATCGCCAATTTAAGGCTATAATAAATATGTTTTAACCTAACTATCAGTTATGCTGCGAGAACAATTGAAACAGCAAATAGACAGACTCAATGAAGACCAGCTTCAAAAAATAGCCGATTTCATCAACTTAATTCAATCTCAATCCGAGCAATTGACATCATATAAAATTCCATTTTGGCAAACAGCAACACCCGCAGAACGAGCCAGGGAGTTTCGCAATTGGGTTTCTCAACTTCCTAGAACCAGTGTGAGTTTATCTGATGAAGCATTTAGCCGCGATCGCATTTACGAAGAATGACAAAATATCTACTAGATACCAATGTTATTCTGCGTTTTTGTAATCCTTCTGACCAGCAAAATCATCTCGCTACAGAAGCAATATTTTGTTTGCTAAACCGAGGGGATGAATGTTTTCTTGCAACACAAGTATTGATTGAGCTTTGGGTAGTTGCAACCCGACCCGTTGAAGTGAATGGCTTGGGATGGACTACAGAAAAAACGCGAAACATAATAGACCAGCTTATTATTCGCTTCCCATTACTAGAAGAATCCTTACAGATTTTTCCCCATTGGTTAGACTTAGTTACAACTAATAAAATTATGGGTAAACGGACTCACGATGCCCGTCTGATTGCCGCTATGTTTGCCAATGGAGTTACACATCTTCTGACGTTCAATCCCACTGATTTTTCAATCACATCAAGTATTACAGTTGTACATCCGCAGCAATTAGTGACACCTGAAATTAATGATTGAACCGAGTGCGATCGCGTAGCTATGCGATCGCATTGTATTATTTTAACTGTTAATTATCGCCACATCTCAAATTGATCTTCAGAACATCCATTGATATAGCGATTATTTACCCAACCAAAAAACGGAGTAAACTTTTCATTGGGAGGAAATCCATCAACCAAAGCAACAATTTTTACCCAATCTCCCCGACGAGAAACCGCCCGCACGCCGTCACCCCGTTTGAGTTGTAAAACCACTTCACTTTTTAAGTCGGGATTTTGACGAATATTGACTTTACTATTAACTTGGTTGGTGACAATAAACGAACAAGAGGTATTATCAACTAACTCCTGATAATAATCGGGGTTAGACTGGGCGATAGGAGTCATTTTTTGAGACAGCAACACCTTCTTTTTCGGGTCAAAAACTTTTAAAGTATATTGGCTTGTATTGCCTTCGGGAATCATACTATAAGTATAACCCTTGCGTTCCCAGGCGTAACGTCCTTGAGTATAATTAGAAGTGCTAGGAATATGAACACAACGTTCTTTCGCGTCGCAACCCAGGTAAGAAGCAGAACTTCCTGAACCCTTAATAGTAACGGTAAAATTACCGCCTGTGAAGGTGTCAGCCAAAGCAGGAGTTGCTAAAAATGCACTGGCGATCGCAACGAATGTTAGAGTTTTTAGAATAGATGTAATTTTCAGTTTCATGGTGATGGTTCCCGGTTAAATCAATTGAACTGATTCTGTTTTCGCCCGAGATATCCGTTGATTTTAGGGTTGATAGACACAAACTCAATTGTCTACAAGCAAAATAGCCACGAGTGCCTAAATTCTCAATTTTGGATAGGATCGCAAAGGGACAGTTCGACTTCTGTCTATTTTTAAGCTTCAGCTTGTTTGTCTGGTGAGTTGAGAAGATTTGCAGAATTTAGCTAAAATGGCGTCGCACAAATACAGTATAATAGACTTGACATTAACACCTTCATTGATATAAATTTGATATTGTTATTCATCGTTTATTGTTGAGCTTGCTTCGGGAAAATACCAGGAACGTTATCAACAGCAATCTATCTAAAGTTCAGTTCAGTTTTACTTAAGTATCGTTGTTTTTATTGTTGAGTTTTGTTAACGGCAACTGGCGGCAAAGTTATTAACGGTAATCTATCAAAAGTTCAGCAAGCGTTAATTGAAAACTTACATCTAGAGATAGACTCTATACTGTTTCAGAGTTGATAACTTATAAAGAAGTAAATATGTTTTGAAAAAAGGAGAAAATCAAATGTCTACTGAAGATCGTGGATTTGCTTCAATGGATGAAGATAAACAACGTGAAATAGCCAGTAAAGGCGGTAAAGCCGCCCATGAAAAAGGAACCGCTCACGAGTTTACTTCTGAAGAAGCTCGCGAAGCGGGTAAAAAAGGCGGACAAACAACCAGTCAAGACCGCGAATTCATGTCGGAAATTGGTAAAAAAGGCGGCCAAAACAGCCACTAATTAACTGATTTTCGATTTGAATAATCAAGGATTAACGGATCATTTTCCCGCTCTAAACAAGGGAGTTTAGCATTGGTGAACGGGTAAAGTTTTGAACGAAATTTTCCGATCAATCAATAGACTAAAACTCCCTTGAAAACTTTACATTCGTGTGAGTACAGAAACCTTACTAATCTTCTCAGCATCTAAACCTTTCAGTTCATCAAGATGCAACCATCCCTCTTTTACTAACTGAGCAAAGGTAAAAATCAACAGAGAATCTCTACTATCATACTTACCATCAATATCATGTCTTCTGGCACTTAAAAAATCGTGTAGAAGCCAAATATCATCAAGCTTTGTAATCTCACCTGCTTGTTCTCGAACAACTTTGATTAAAGCCGTAATTTCTCGCTGATAAGCTTTTTCAAACGCCAGCCGAGCAATTTCTTTCTCGGCGGTAGACCACTCAATATCATTCACGGGTATTGTCAAACCTAAAATATCTGCAATCATCTATGTTAACCGATTCTACGGTTAGCCTCCAAATAAAAGAGCGCCCTTTGCACTCAGACGCTCATCCAAAATTAAACAGTATTTTTGCTTAATTTTTCTCTAACGAGCTAAGTTTAATAGCTCTTTGGGAGAGGCTAACAAATCAATTGCAACGAAGAAAATCTTGTTTTCAGCATTCAGTAAAAACCGCCAAGCAATATTCATACCCACACCGGCACCGAACCAGGGAGTTTGTACTTTACCCGTTACTTTTATTTGAGTATAACCATCGTCGGCCGGTTCAGAAACGCCTCGCTCTGGGATTAATTTAAGATTCTGACATTCTTCTTGGAAAAACCGCAGAACCGCTTCTTTCCCTACAATGGGTCTGCGAAAAGGAGGTTGCAACGCCCCATCGGGTGCAAATAACTCAATCAACGCATTGAAGTCATTGGCATTCAAATTATTCATGTATTCCAACACGGTGGAATTGGTAACGCCTTCAATTTTGACCTGAGTGCGCTTTGCCATGTCCGTCGGAGGCGCGACAGGTTCGGAAACACGGGTGTAACTCCCTAATTTGCTGGTGTCAAACCCCATATCCACAACCGAATTCCGCAAAACGGTAATTTGTTGACCCGACTCTAAATCACGAATAGCTTGTAATACCGCCGCCGCATTTGCAGAAAGCTGATAGCCCTCGGGAATTGGAGCCACAAGTCCCTGATCCATCCATTGGCCCAGTTGATACCAAAAACCGAGCTTAATATTCGGAGACCAAGTTGCATAGGTTCGGCAAAGGGGCGTATCTGAACGGTTTGCCAAGTCGCACATCACCTGGGACTGCTCTTGAGCCTTCATGGCTCGAATTTCGTTGAGTGTAATCTCAGCAAACTGCATATTCGCCGCTCCGGGCGCCGCAATGGTAATGGTTTTACCCATTTCAAGATAAGCAAACCAAATCAAAGCCAGTTGGTCTTCTGCACTAAGCTGAGTAAACCGAGCAATAGTAGCAGGAACGGCATCAGCCGCTAAGGTATTTGGGAAGATGTTGCGGGCTGAATCGATTGTAAATGGCATAAATTACCTTTTCAATGTCCAAGGAAGGTTTAACTCAATGCTTCTTATCGCAAGTGTTATCAAACCCACCTCTACAATAGGGGAATATGGTACACCCAAATATAAAGAATTCAAATTGGGGGTTAAGCATTTTTTATGGCAATCCGTCTTTATGCGTTGGCCCTTCTTTCTGACTGATTTTGATTTGTTAATAACGAAAAAGTAAGGGGTTTCAGTGTGGGGGCTTCCGGTCATTTTCAAAAATGTTTTAACCAATTATTATAACACATCTCTATGCGGGGATAAGATTACTTAGAAGAATTAATTTACAGTCGGCGACAAAAAGCGATCGCGATCGCCATAGATGCAGTGAGCGGGTTTTCGCACCTCAGAAGCAGTTAGCCGAAGCATTGGGAGTTACTGAAACGACAATTAGAAATTGGGAAGTGAGACGTTCAGTTCCGAAGTTAACCCCTGTTCAATATAACAAATCCTTAGAAGTTCTGGAAATTACCGTTGAGAAATTGCCTGATAATTTTGGCTTTCCCAATGACTAAAATCAGCAAATTCATAAATTCTCATTAAGAGGTTGTAATACTAATAAGACTCAGATACCCGTCACTAAGAAACTCAGTTTCTTAGGAAGATGGGGGCTGCGTCAGTTCCAACAAAACATAATCTCCAACATAATATCTAATATGAGACTCAAACTTAAGTGGCAGAGAGTCCTAATTTTCCTACTCTCATTTTTGCTGAGTTTCGCTCCGATGCTAATGGCTGTCGGACAAGAAAACTATCCATTTTATTGGGAATTTCTCAATGTGAACATTGACGTTCAAGAAAATGGAGATATGCTCGTCAGTGAAACCCACAAATATGTTTTCACCCAACCTCACACCCAAGAACGATCTCGATACATTCCTTTAGACAAGGTAGATAATATTAAGGATGTTGCCGTTTTTGAAAATAATCAAAAAATTCCTGCTAAAATTGAAGTTGAAAATCATCAACTTTGGATTAAATGGCAACATCAACTTAATCCTCCCGAAGCGCATACTTTTGTATTAAAATATCGTGTGATTGGAGGTTTACAAGTTAGTGAAGATGAAGCTCGGGTTTACTGGAAAGCCATATTTTCCGGTCGAAATGCTCCAATTCAAAATGCAAAAGTTGTAGTAAGATTTCCTGAAGTTTTATCGGGAAAAATTACCGAATATACCAGTTATGGTATTTTAACCCAAATTCGTCAAATCAATCCCTACACGTTTCAATTTATCGGTCAAAAGCCAGTGCTTCCGGGACAGGAAATAGAAGTTTTTGTTGCTTTTCCCCGTAATCTTCTCAATGTCTCTACACCCAATTTTCAGCCTGTATCTTTCTTAAACTCTCCGAAAACTGATTCATTTTCTGATGTTTTTGAAGATATTAAAGTGGTAATTTTTATCATTTTTGGCTTTATTTTTAGCTTGCTGGTGTTGATCATGTTTATCAAATGGTGTAAACAAGTTTCACGCCGTCCTAACCGAAGTCGTTCTACAAAAAGTACCCCAAACCGTAGCCGAAATACGGGTGGATACAGTGGCGGTAGTCAATCCACCAGTAGCACTGTGGATTCTAGTAGCAGTGCTAATTATAATAGCAGTGCCAATTCTAGTAGCAGTGCCAATTATAATAGCAGCAGTAGCGATTGTAGTAGCAGTTCTGGATACAGTAGCGGAGGAGACTGCGGAGGATCTATAAGTAACGTGGGTGACTGTGGTGGCGGTGGCGGTGGCGCTTACTAATATTACCGCTTTGAGAAAACCGCTTTCAAGACTTGCTACCTTGACCGCACAAATTAACCAATTTTTCCTTTGTTATATGATATCCGGTTGATTAATGCGTGTTATGGGGTGGGGCGGGTTTATGTCAATCTCGGAGTAGTCGTAAACATCACGGTCGAACCCGCCCCGACGTTTAGGATTATTATATGACTGCAAAACTCCCATAAATTAACCCTCGATCGCATCTTCCAAAAGATAACAATCGAGGGGATTTTAAATACAATTAAAAGGTTGTAGGCTGCATCAAATTCTCAAAGCTTTCGGTTCGGTAAGAATAGCAAGAAAATTGATACACCTTACCCTAAAAACTAAAGCTGTTTGATTTCAGAAACCAACTTAGCAACCGCATCTTTAGCACTGCCAAAGAGCATCATGGTTTTATCCTTGTAAAACAGATCATTGTCTACACCTGCAAAGCCAGTATTGAGACTGCGCTTAATTACGATGGTGTGTTTAGCCCGATCAACCTCTAGAATAGGCATTCCAAAGATGGGGCTTTTTTGGTCTTCCCGTGCTGCGGGGTTAACCACATCATTGGCGCCAATAACCAAAGCCACATCAGTCTGTTCAAACTGAGGGTTAATGTCATCCATGTCATATAACTGAGGATAAGGAACATTCGCCTCAGCCAACAACACGTTCATGTGTCCGGGCATCCGTCCGGCTACGGGGTGAATAGCATACTTGACATCAACACCCAAACCCTCTAACATATCGACTAATTCTTTAACCGAATGTTGGGCTTGAGCAACAGCCATCCCGTAACCGGGAACAATCACCACAGAGCGAGCATAACCCAACATCATCGCCCCTTCTTCGGGGTCAATAGTACGAACGGACTTATCGGTTGTACCACTGCCACTGGCAACCGCAGCACCCGTATCGCCCGTACCAAATCCGGCAAACAGAACGTTTGTTAGCGGACGGTTCATGGCCTTACACATGATGATGGTCAGGATAATACCGGACGCACCCACCAACGCACCCGCAATAATTAGCAGGTTGTTCATCACCACAAAACCAGCCGCACTCGCCGCCAAACCCGAGAACGAGTTCAACAGAGAGATGACAACGGGCATATCGCCGCCCCCAATGGGGATAACGAATAAAACCCCTAAAATCAGGGAAATGCCAACAATACCCAAAAATACGGGCAAATTGAACGGCGAGAAGCAGATATAAACGCTACCGGCAACAAACGCGATCAATAACGCCAAGTTAAAGGGCTGTTGCAAGGGGAAAATAATCGGAGAACCGCTCATAATCCCTTTGAGTTTGGCAAAGGCAATTAAAGAACCGGTAAAGGTTACACCCCCAATTAACACGCCCAATACTGCGGTAATGGTTGTAGGGAGAGGAGGCGTTTGGGCAGCCGATAAATAGCGCCAAAATTCACCGACGGCAATTAAGGCCGATGCAGCACCCCCCAAACCGTTGAATAGACCGACCATTTCCGGCATTGCGGTCATTTCAACCTTGTAGGCGGCGATCGCACCGATCACCGATCCGATCACAATCCCCACTAAAATCATTTCATAGTTGAGGACTTCTTCATTCAGTAGAGTGGCAACAATGGCGATAAACATCCCCACCGCCGCCCAGAGGTTTCCACTGCGGGCCGTTGCAGGTGAACCCAACTTCTTCAAACCAAAGAAAAATAGGGTAACAGCAACCAAGTAGCTTAACTGTATACCGGTTGGTAAAAACTCGCTCATGCTTTAGCCTCCTTTTTCTTGAACATTTCCAACATCCGATCTGTTACCAAGAAACCGCCAACGACGTTAATCGTCGCCAGCACAACGGCAATCAAACCTAAAATTACAGTTACGTTCCAATCCCGTTCTCCGGCGATAATTAATGCCCCCAAAACGGCAATACCGGAAATTGCATTAGCACCGGACATCAGCGGCGTGTGCAATGTCGGTGGGACTTTAGTAATCACCTCAAACCCGGCAAATGTTGCCAGGACAAACACAAATAATGCGGAAATTAGCGTTTCTGCTGTCATAATCTTTCTAGAAATTAGCGGTTAGTCATTGCGCGAAAAGCCCAATTGTTAGGAGTCAGAAGTTCAGAAATCAGAAGTCAGAAGTCAGAAGTCAGAAGTTCAGGAAAAACTGATCGCTGATAACTCTAAAAACTGGTGACTGGTGAGGCAGTGCTGACTTGGCGGTTTCCGTATCGGAGCGCTTGCCTTGCGGCCCGGCGCGGAATAGTCGCGAAGCGCTTGCCTTGCGGCGGGCGCGGAATAGTCGAGAGCGCGTTCCTTGCGACGGGCGCGGAATGGTCGCGAGCGAAGTAAGCCGCTTTGCGGCAGGCTACGCCAACGCGCATAGAGCAAAGTTCGCGCATAGAGCAAAGTTTGCGATCTTCCGCAACGGACGTTCCCGCATATGGTGACTGGTGACTGGTGACTGAAAAACTGGTGACTGGTGACTGGTGACTGGTGACTGATAATTCCCTTTTTACTGAGTCACAGCAACCCCGAGGGCATCTTTAACCCGTTGAGAGCGAATTTCGCCGTTGTGAGTCACACAGGCGCCGTCGATGATATCATCCTCAAAGTTGAGGGTGAGTTCACCTTCAGTGGTGGCCATCAGCTTTAATAGGGCTGAGAGGTTCTTGGCGTAGACTTCGCTAGCGTGAACCGGCATCGAAGACGGTAAATTGATCGGGCCAACGATGGTCACACCATGTTTCAGCACGTCTTTTCCGGCTTCGGTACATTCGCAGTTCCCGCCTTGAGAAGCAGCCAAATCAACCACCACTGCTCCCGGCTTCATTTGAGTGACCATTTCCTCAGTCACCAAAATTGGAGCTTTTCTACCCGGAACCTGAGCCGTAGTAATTACGACATCAGAAGCAGCAACGTGAGCCGTCAAAACTTCCCGGGTGTGTTGTTTGGCTTTTTCTGAGAGTTCTTTAGCGTAGCCGCCTTCGGCAACCGTATCTTCTTCGAGGGTGACATCAACGAACTTCGCGCCCAAACTTTGGACTTGTTCCTTAACTTCGGGGCGAATGTCAAAAGCTTCAACCACAGCACCCAAACGGCGGGCGGTAGCAATCGCCTGTAAACCCGCTACACCTGCCCCCATGACTAACACTTTCGCCGGACGAATGGTTCCGGCTGCGGTGGTTAACATCGGGAAATATTTTGGCAGGGTGGCGGCGGCAATTAATACCGACTTGTAACCGGCCAGGTTAGCCTGAGAAGACAAGGCATCCATGCTTTGGGCGCGACTGGTCCGAGGAATCATTTCCATGCTGAAAGCGGTCACTTTCCGCTCACTCAGCTTTTGGACCAAGCCCGGATCGCCCAAGGGGTTTAAGAAGGCAATTAAAATACTGCCTTCGCGCAGTTTGTCCACTTCGGACTCTTCAAAATTGCCCACTTTCAGGACAATATCGGCATCGCGCCAAAGAGTCGCCGTATCCCCGATGACTTTGACACCCACTTCCTCATAAGTGGCATCGGAGAAAAAGGCCCGTTCACCGGCGCCGGCCTCTACCCAAACTTCGATTCCTTGTTTAACGAGTTTGGCGGCAACCTCCGGCACCAGGGCAACCCGACGTTCATCGACTTGAATTTCTTTTGCGATCGCTATCTTCATGTCATAAACTCTCCTTATGCAGATGTGTTTTTCAGTTAACAGTTATCCAGGATCGCAGCTACCAGGGGTCTGAGTTAACAGTTACCGATTTCTTTACTGTTTACTGTTCACTGTTGACTGTTCACTGTGATAGCTGTTTACTGGCACTGATTTAACGGCAGTCGCCTGTTTGAGGGCGTTTTGTAGCTGATTTAGTTTCCATGCCCAATATTGTCGAACTTAACCTCCAATGGACACAACTCGACACCACCCTCTTAGTTGTGTCACAATTACTTTCTATCTTGCATCGTAAATCGGATATCGCCTGAGTATTTCGTATCTTTAACTTGTTTTTATCTAGTTCAGGGTTTTCCTATAAAATTTCACTTTAATTAGAGGAGTGTGTATGCGCCGTTTTTTTTCCAGTCTTGCTCTGACGGGTGTCTTGCTTGGGGGTCTTCCCGTTCTCAGTTTAGCCCAAGGGCTGCCGGGAATTACCCTGTTTGGGGGACCGGAACAGGCGAACCTGCTGAATTTCTATCTGCAAAGCGGTGAAGCCGGACGTTGGGATCGTTATAAACTCAGAATTCCGGCAAATAAGCTCAATTTGGCCGTCGCTTTGATCTCGATTACCTATCCCGAGTATTATGAAGGCAAGTTTGACCCCGATCGGATTGAAGTGCGGATCGAAGGAGAATCGATTCCTCTAGAGGAAGTGGTTTGGGATGCTGAAAATCATTTTATTGAAATTTATCCCACCGAACCCATCCCCGCCGGTAACAAGCTGGAAATTGTACTATCAAACGTGAAAAATCCCACTTTTGGCGGGATGTATCATTTTAATGCCAATATCCGCACCCCCGGAGATGTTCCCCTCCTGCGATATATCGGAACTTGGGTTTTGAGTATTGATTAATAAATAGGGAACAGGAGTCGGGAGTCGGGAGGATGGGGAGGTGGGGAGATAGGGAGATAGGGAGGTGGGGAGATAGGGAGGTGGGGAGATAGGGAGATGGGGAGATAGGGAGATGGGGAGATAGGGAGATGGGGAGATCTTGCCTCTTGCCTCTTGCCTCTTGCCTCTTGCCTCTTGCCTCTTGCCTTCTGCCTCTTGCCTTCTGCCTTTTGCCTGATCCGTCGTTCCCTGATCCGTCGTTCCCTGTTCACTGGTGACTTGATAACTGCCTATTGCCTCTTCACTGGTGACGGGTTCGCGACTCGCGGTCTTGGGGTCCCCCCAAGTGAAGCGACTGCCGTTCGCGCAGCGTCTCCGAAGGAGATACCCGAAGGGTGACTGGTGACTGGTGACTGATAACTGCCTGTTCCCTTATTCTACTTTTTGCGTGAAGGTAGATATGCTAAGATTAGCGATTGGGACTTTTTTGGAAAGCTAAAAATCAAGAACAATGGCTCAACAAACCTTAAAGGGAACGAACCGCAAGAAAAAAAGAGTATCGGGGTTTAGAGTTCGGATGCGAACAAAAAACGGTAAAGCGGTGATCAAGGCTCGTCGCAAAAAAGGACGCGCTCGTTTGTCGGTGTAGTCCTTGGCTTTAGCCGGACCGGGGTTAAGCACCGATTTTACTGTGGAAATTCTAGGGCGATGTTACCCAAAGTTCATAGACTCTGGCATCCGCATGATTTTAAAGCCGTTTATGCTCGTGGAGTGCATCGCAAGACTTCTCACTTAACCCTGAGAGCATTACGATGTTCTCCTGATCCCGATGATTTAACGGCAGACGGCGATCGAACCAAGCGTTCAACCCGGATTGGGATTTCGATCAGTCAAAAAGTCAGCAAACGGGCTGTGATTCGCAACCGAATTAAACGACAAATTCGAGCCGCATTTCGTCAACTGTTGCCGAAGCTGTCGGAGGGTTGGGATATCGTCGTTGTGGTCAAACCAACAGCGTTAGAGTGCAATTATGCCGAATTTCTGCAAGAATTAGAACAGTTGTTGGTACAAGCAGAGGTAATCCATGAGTATTCGGGAGGAAACATTGTATGAAGGTGGCCCTCATGTCGGAGACCTGATTCTCAATTTGTTAATCGGACTGACGATTATCGGACTGCCCTTGGCTGTTGGTGCTGTGGTCAGAGCTTTGTGGTTGCGCTACCGGATTACAAACCGTCGGGTTTCTGTGACCGGAGGCTGGATGGGACGCGATCGCACCGATATCGTTTACTCGGAAATTGTGAAAATCGCTAAAGTTCCCCGAGGATTGGGACTGTGGGGAGACATGGTACTCACCCTCAGAAATGGGAGTCGCTTAGAACTCCGCGCCCTGCCCCGCTTTCGAGAAATTTACGAATTTATTGAAGAAAAAATTGCTTTAAAAGCAAATGCGTCCCGTAAAAATTAGGGCAAGAATTGATTGGGGTTAAAATCAACAAAATTAAATCGCGAATTTCGTCCCCAATTTCAGGACGTTTTCAAAAATTAGGATCGGGAAACTGTCAATCCTTTCCAGGAGTGGAAAGAGATTGTGTAAATTAGTGATTAGAGACTGGTAAGCAGATAGATTATCTCATAATAAGACGAATGGACTTTGGTATTGGGTTTCTCTCAAATAACATCATGCTGCCGATCCTGGACTTTTTCTACGGGATCGTGCCGAGCTATGGTTTAGCGATCGTATCCTTAACGCTCGTCATCCGCTTTGCTCTTTATCCTCTAAATGCCGGCTCAATTCGCAATATGCGCCGCATGAGAGTGACTCAGCCATTGATGAAAGAGCGAGTCGAGAAGATTCAGCAACAGTACAAGGATGACCCGGTTAAACAACGCGAAGAAATGAGCCGAGTTTACAAAGAACTGGGAAACCCCCTGGCTGGATGCTTTCCGCTGTTGCTTCAGATGCCGATATTATTCGCGCTATTTGCCACGTTGCGAGGATCGCCCTTTTCGGATGTTAACTACACTGTAGACGTGGAAATTTTTCCTCGCGAACAGATGGAACTGATTCAACCCAAAGCCTACACGACAAAACCGCAAAACGTGTATGTCGCCGATGGGGTTCACTTTTCGACCGTCGCCCTGTTACCGGGGGGAAATCGAATGGTTGTTGGGGAAAAAACCGAGGTCGAACTTGAAACCGCCCAAGGTGAACCGTTAGAAGCTAAACTGGCTAATTATCCGGAGACCAAGCTGACTCCGACTTGGACGATCACCAAGGGAGAAGATAAAGTCAAGATAGACGACCAAGGAAACATTGTCGCCCTCGCTCCCGGACAAGCGACCATCCAAGGAACGCTCAAAGGAATTGCAGCCGATAAAGGCTTTTTGTTCATCGATGCTTTGGGACGAGTCGGCGCCTTCGATGAAGATGGCGTAATTCACTGGGACATCGTGGGCATGATTTTAACCTTTGGGATCAGCCTGTATGTAAACCAAGTTCTCTCGGGACAAAGTGGCAGTGCAAATAGTGGAAATCCTCAACAGGAAACCATTAACAAAATAACTCCGGTTCTGTTTACGGGAATGTTTTTCTTCTTTCCCCTTCCGGCTGGCGTGTTGTTATATATGCTAATTGCCAACATTTTCCAGACGGTACAATCGTTTATTTTGTCGCGGGAACCCTTACCGGAAAATCTTCAAAAAATCGTCGAAGAAGCCAACACAAAAACTGCAAAAACCGTCCCTGCATCGGGTGGGGGAACTGGAAAACGATCCGCACTTCCTTTTGAACCCGGAAGTTCTAAAAAGAAAACATGATGCAAGCAATGGACGAAGATCAAATGCAAGAGGGCAAAGAATGGCTGGAAGAACTCTTAAAAGTGGGAGCGCTTTCTTCGGCCGTTCAAATCTCTCCACAAGAGGACTCTTGCTGGTTAACCATTAACGAAATTAACCTCTCCCCTCATCAAATTTCCGCCCTCACAGGCACCGGTGGAGAGGTTTTGGATGCCCTCCAATACTTAATTAACACCGTCGTTAATTTGGGTCGAGAAGAAGAGGAAAAAGCCGCCTACACGGTGGAATTAAACGGATATCGAGAACGTCGTTATCAAGAACTGAGCGCTTTGGCCGAAAATGCAGCCAAACAAGTTCGTCAAACCGGAGTAGAACTAGAAATCAAGTCTCTCTCCTCGGTGGAACGTCGTTTGATCCATAACCTCTTGAAAGACAGCCAAGATATCGAAACCTACAGTCGAGGACAAGAACCCGATCGCCGGCTGGTGATCAAGGTCAAAAGTTAGAACGTCTGAGGATTCCAAAAACCGATAGGGACCAAAAAAACGGATTCACTCAATACAACAGACAAACATCTATGCTTCCGTAAGCGCCCACTTGATCCGTTCTTGCCGCCCACATAGTCTGTTTCTTATTTAACGTGTCAATCCCCAGTTTTGGGAGTAGCAGCCCTATGGATGCCATCTACATCCCTCATCTGTTAAAAGCACCTCAACGCAGTCAAGAGTTTCAGTTTGAGGAGTTTCTTCCCTCACTCGAAACTCTGACCCCCGTTCGAGGGACCTTGAAGGTGACTCATAAAAGCACTTACATCGAAGTCACCGCTCAAGCCGAAACCATCGTTACCCTCACCTGTCATCGCTGTCTCAAACAGTATAACCATCGCTTGAAAGTCGAGACATCCGAAATGATCTGGTTGGATGCTTCGGCTCATCAAGCTCATCTCAATTCCCTCGATGTGGAAATCAATGTCGAAGACTTGGTAGAAAGCCTTTCCCCTCAAGGTTATTTTGATCCGGCCGATTGGTTATATCAACAACTGTGCTTGCAAACCCCCTGGCGACAACTGTGTGATGGGCCTTGCGAACCGCCCCAAAGCACACAAACCGGACAAGACAGGGCGATCGATAGCCGATGGGCGGCTTTAGAAGCCCTCAAACACCAACTCGGCTAAGTTGACGCCCAAACCCCAAAATTGCTGAAGTTGAACAAGCCACCATCAAAACCTGATGAGCAAATTTAGCGAGGAGCTAGAATTACTCCTGCGAGCGCGATACTCCTTAATCTACATTCCCACTCTCGAAGAAGAGCGGATAGAACTGGCGATCAAACAATCAGCCAAACAGCAAGGAAATCGACCGGTTTACATTTGGGATTTTGTTGAAGGCTATCAAGAAGGAAATCCCAATGATCTAGGATTTGGTCGCCGCAATCCTCTACAAGCCCTAGAATTTGTGGAGAAAATCGGCGATTCTAGTCCGGCAGTTTTCATTTTACGGGATTTTCACCGCTTTCTTGATGATCTTGCCATTTCTCGGAAACTTCGCAATCTCGCCCGACGCCTGAAGTCTCAGCCGAAAAACATTATTCTCCTTTCACCCCAGATCGCCATTCCCCCCGATCTCAGCGAAGTTTTAACCGTTCTGGAGTTCCCCTTACCCGAACGAGCCGAAATTCAAGCGGAGGTGCAACGCTTACTCGCAGCGACGGGATACTCGGGAGATGTCAGTCAACTCGATGAAATGGTGCGGTCTTTTCAAGGCTTATCCATTGAACGCATTCGCCGGATTTTAGCCAAAGCGATCGCCACGCACGGAGAAGTCCGTTTCGATGATGTCGATCTGATTTTAGAAGAAAAACGACAAACCATCCGCCAAACCCAAATTCTCGACTTTTACCCCGCCCAAGAAAACATTTCCGATATTGGCGGCTTGGATAACCTCAAAGACTGGTTGCTGCGGCGAGGCGGCGCTTTTTCCGAACAGGCGCGACAATACGGTTTACCCTATCCGCGAGGACTCCTACTGGTCGGAATTCAAGGCACCGGAAAATCCTTAACCGCCAAAGCGATCGCCCACCACTGGCACCTTCCCCTGTTGCGCTTGGATGTGGGGCGTTTATTCGGCGGTTTGGTGGGAGAATCGGAATCGAGAACCCGCCAAATGATTCAACTTTCCGAAGCGCTCGCCCCCTGCGTGCTGTGGATCGATGAGATTGATAAAGCCTTTTCTGGAATTGGCAGCCAGGGGGACGCGGGAACCGCAAATCGGGTGTTTGGAACGTTTATCACCTGGCTGGCGGAAAAAACCTCGCCGGTGTTTGTGGTGGCGACGGCGAATAATATTCAATCCTTACCCCCGGAAATCTTGCGGAAAGGGCGGTTTGATGAAATCTTTTTTGTGGGTTTACCCTCCCAGGAGGAACGTCAAGCGATTTTTGAGGTGCATCTATCCAAATTGCGGCCTCACGGGATCAAAAATTATGATATGAACCGTTTAGCCTACGAAACCCCCGATTTCTCGGGGGCGGAAATTGAACAAATTCTGATTGAAGCGATGCACCTCGGGTTTAGTCAAAATCGCGACTTTACCACCGAAGATATTTTAGAAGCCGCCAGTCAAATTGTACCTCTGGCTCGTACCGCCAAAGAACAAATTCAATTTTTGCAACAGTGGGCGGCGGCGGGAAAAGCTCGTCTGGCTTCTCGCAACAGCAATTTGAGTCCTCGCTTTCAAGGGGAAGATTTTAAGGTATAGTTAACGTTTGAACTTCTCTTATGCCCCCAAATGTCTCACCGCTCATCCCTGACCATTTCTCATTCTCCTATGAGCTTGTATAATATTTTCAAGTTTTTAGTCGGGTTTGTTTTAGCCTTTGTCATTCTTGCAGGTGCTAGCGTTGCGGCGGCTCTCTATTTTGCGGCTCGGCTGACTGAACTTCCCGATCGCCCCACTTTTGCTAACGATAATCCCCCAACCGCAACGGCGAGCAACCCACCGAAACCGAATCCCAATCCAACCCCGACCCCGGCTCCGACTCCTGCGGCTCCGAAATTACCAGAGGGCGCTTATCGAGCGGTGGTGGTACAGCCGATTGGTTTAATTTTACGGGAGAGTCCGAATTATGAAGCGACTCGAATTGGCGGTGTGGGTTATGAGGAAAAGGTGATTGTTTTAGAAGAAAGTGAAGATAAAAATTGGCAGCGCGTACAGGCAGAAGAAGATAGTAATCGGGTCGGTTGGGTGAAAGGGGGTAACACTGAACCTTTGGAATAATTCAGGTTTTTTTTAAGGTTTGATTCAATTGAATCATATAAATTCCAGTTGAGGCACGACAAAATCGTGTCTTTTATCATATTAAAATGAAGAAGCGGCGAATTCTTTATTATATAGCGCTACTTGAATCGGGAACAGGGAACACCGGAACACCGGATCAGTAGACTGTGAAAGGGTTTTAGGATCTAGAAATGTCCTAACCAAATTTTGTACTGCTATATTTTAATAATATCAAGTCCGGTTGAATACCCATCATAAAAGTGTGGAGAGATCAAGAGATTTTTACTAACCGATGATCTGAACTTCATGTAGAGTTTCAATCCAAACCTTCGCACCACAACGGAGAGGTTTATCGGGACGATAGACAACACGACATCCTCCCGGTATTTCGACAATATGCCCATAAGTATTGGTGTTGCGCGTTTTGACCGTAATCACGGGAAGTTGTTCCTGGTGTTTTTGATTTTGGCGAATTCTGTGAGAATTAACGTGAATAATCGTTGTTGCAGGCTTTTTGAGATTACACCAACGGGGAGCAGGGCCTCTTGTACCTCGCTCAATTATGGGTTCGCCCTTAACGAGGGGAATGAGCCACATTTTCCCGGTCTTATAGGCACCTTGGACTCGGCCTGCGCTCAGGAGAACTCGCAGTCGAGCGGTGGAGATTTTTAAAATACGGGCTGCTTCTGTAGTACCGACAATCATTGGACTAATAGTGAATCGCAATAGTTTTGAAACTGTATATCTAGATTATAAATGATCGGCCGATCAATGGTCAAGGATCTGGCTATTCGGTGGCGCGGAGTAGCGCGGTTCGACCGAAGCCTGTTCAGGGTCGGTGGTACGGGTCAGATGTCTGTTATTCGTTGATTGTACAACCGGATTTGATAGAATTATTGAAATTTTTGTTGAGTAGAGGAGCAATTCTGTTAAGAAATTTAGACAAAAATAAATCTTAGTTGCAATAGTTACCGGAGCGCTTCCAGATACAGAGTCCTAGTGTTACCGTTATTAAACGCATGGCAAACCATTTCATAAAAAACTTAATTCTGGAAGAAACAAATGTACAAAAAAGATTCAAAAGGCGATCCGTTAGTTGCTGTTGTAACTGCCGCCTTGGGCGCCGGGGTCGCAACTTCCTTTGCGGTTAGTCAAGGTCAAAGTCCCTTCGTTGCTTTAGGAATAACAATATTCGCTGCAATTGCTGCTTTTGTGATTGATCGCTCGGGTTTGGTGTAAATTCAAACGACCTGAGAATAGACGGCTAATATAGAATAGAACCAACCATGAGTCAAAGGCTGATAGTCTTTGACTTGTTGTTTCCATAAATTTTTTAGCACCTGAATTATGATGGACTCTTATGCTTATCTACATTTAGCCGCAGTCTACGAAGACCCTTCTGAGTTTCAATTAACACCCTCTGCAAGTATTAACCGGAACACATTTTCATCTCGGACTTACCCCTATTTTTTATCTCTGGCCTTCCTCGCCACAGCCTTAACTTTACCCGAGTCCGCCTCTGCTCAGTTAATTACCCAAGGCGATCGCGGAGCGGAAGTGAGTGCGATACAAAGCGCCTTACAGTCTCTCGGTTATTTTAATGCAAATGTGACCGGATTTTACGGGCCAATTACTCGGGATGCGGTGATTCGCTTTCAGCAAGACTCCGGACTAAATGCCGATGGTGTTGTTGGCCCCAATACTTTAGCCGCTTTAGGACTGGCCGGCACTCCCAATCCCCCGACCCAACCCCTGAACCGGGGCGTTATCGGTTTGGGCGAAGGGGATAGCGGCCCTGGAGTCCGGGACCTACAAATTCGTTTGCGTCAGTTGGGTTACTTTAACACCGAACCCACAGGTACCTTTGGAACCATTACCCGTGATGCGGTCATTAGCTTCCAACAAGCCAACTTCATTCCCGCCACCGGTTTAGTTAGCGAAGAAACGCTAGTTTTTCTCAATAACAGAATTCCCACCCGTCCAGACGGGCCAAATCCTCTCCCCTCAGGCGTACTGAAACAGGGCGATACCGGGCCTGCTGTCGGCGTCCTCCAACAACGACTGTTCAGGTTAGGCTTTTATAACGGAGAAATCACCAACTACTTTGATGCTCCCACAGAACAGGCTGTAATTGCTTTTCAGCGAGCTTACGGCATTCAAACCACCGGACAAGTCGGGCCGACAACCGTCAGTTTTTTAATCCGGGCGACGGGAGAACCCATTCCCTCGTTTCCCACCGTTCCGGTTGCCAATCCCCCCCTTCCCCTCAGATTTGGCGATCGCGGAACATCGGTCAGTCAAGTGCAGCAACGATTGCGGGTATTGGGCTATTATAGCGGCCCGGTGAACGGGATTTTTGACTTAACCACTCGGCGGGCGGTAATTGCCTTTCAGCGAGATTATGGAATTACTCAAACCGGAGTTGTGGGGGCGACAACTCAATCTTATTTAATCAGTGCGGTTCCCCAGTTTCAACCTGTACTGTCGGATTTCCTTGTTCCCCAGGGACAGCCTTTCAATCCGGTTCCGGTTGCTCCGGTCTCCCAGGGACAGCCTTTCAATCCGGTTGCGGTTGCTCCGGTCTCTCAAGGACGGCCTTTAAATCCGGTTCCGGTGGCTCCGGTCTCTCAAGGACGGCCTTTAAATCCGGTTCCGGTGGCTCCGGTCTCTCAAGGACGGCCTTTAAATCCGGTTCCCGTCGCTCCTCTACCTCAAGGACGGCCTTTGAACCCTTCTCCCCTAACTCCTATTCAACCGGTCGCGACTTATCGCAGTTTTGTCAGCGTGGGAGATACCGGCTTTGAAGTCCGAAAAGTTCAACAACGCCTGCGGGAGTTAAACTACTATCGAGGGCCGATTAACGGGTTTTTTGACCGGACGACTCAAGATGCAGTGGTTCGCTTTCAACGGGCTTATGGAATTAGTACAACGGGTGTAGTGGGTCCTACAACCCGCATTTATATGTTTAATAGCGCTCAGTCTTCCGGGTCTACTTCGACGGCTGATGCTGGTACTGCTTCTAGTCCCGAGAGGATTGAAACGGCTCAAATTCCCCCCCAGACAGCAACAACCGTCGCGCCTGAAAATTCTCGCCTCGGTACTGCTAGCGTCCAAGCGTTACAAAAACGACTGCAAGTTCAAGGGCTTTATCAAGGGCCGATTGACGGGGTTTACAATACTCAAACTGAAGCGGCGGTCAATAAAGCACAGGAAGTCTACGGAAGCAGTGCTAATGATGTGTTATTCGGGGGTTTACAGTTGCAATCGGATTGATTTTTTCGAGTGAGTTCATAAAAATTATTGCGGGGAGAGGAACTTATTTTCCCCGCTTTCGTCTTTAGTCAATGCCATCGGATTCGTCGTCGGAGTCGGATTCGCTTAAGCAGTGTTCGGCTTGTTCGGCGATGGATTGGGAGCAAGACCATTCACTGGGAATTAACGAGGGCCATCCCATTCTCAGGGCTTCGTAGCAAACCGTATGGATTGTCAATTGACAGTCTAATAAATGCAGTCCCGATTTTTCGGCTTGCTTCATCCCGATTTTTGAAATAGAATCATTTTTGAACTCGATTGTTTTGTTGCACTGGACGCAGACTAAATGATGGTGATGGTGGGGATAGGGTTGGTTGATTTCGTAGTGTTTATGGCCTTCGGCGAGTTCGAGTTCTCGTAAAATCCCCAGTCGTGCCATTAGTTTCAGGGTGCGGTATATTGTTGATAAACTGATGGGTTCGCCTCGGCTTTTGAGAAGATTGTACAGATCTTCGGCGCTTAAATGGTTTCCTTTGGGAAGATTTTGAAAGACGTGCAGAATCGTTTCCCGTTGGGGAGTCAGACGCCAGCCCTTATTATTCAGTTCAGATTTGAACGAGGAAGATGTGTATAAAGGCATAATTTTGTTATCAATAAAGCTTTCATACTGAAAATGATACACAACAAATCTCTCTATTGTCAAAAAAGCTGCTTATTGAGAATAACTAGCTATAACAACGACTAGAGACTCCTATATCCCGTTATTCTCGGTTTGGCTTTTTCTCCCCTGGCTTTGTTGGGGGTTGGGTGCGGTGTTGGGGTGGGTTTGGGTTAATTTTTTATTGCCTACAAACAACTCTTGTTAACTCGCCCCGATGATGGAATTTAGAGATCTAACAGCTTGCTCATTTTATAGATTCTTTGACCTTGATTGTGTCCTGGCTAAAAACGGTTTGTAACTTCCAATTGATTGGGGGTTTGAATTGCTTTTCTTCAAGCTTCATCGCCCTTTTGATTTTTATATTCGTATTTCTAACCAGATTTTATCATAACACTTTTTTCGACGATTGACAAGATAATTTTGCCAAAAGTTTCGGGGTTCGGGACGGGTTTCGGCTTGATGTATTTTTTGGCTATATTTTTCTAGAAATCAGTTACAAAAACCCGCCCGGACTGGAGTTGATAGCGGCGAAACCTTGAAAGTTCAGATGACTGTTTTGGGAGGATTGTTTTACCGCTTTTAATGAATTTAGGGAGATTGAAGCAGTTTTAATTTAACCCGAATGGTATCGTTAATTTCGGCGGGAAATTGCCACATTTCTAGGGATTTACGAAGGCGATCAACCACAATCACTTCCTCGGTTTGACTGGGAACGGTTAACTGGGAATTAATATCATCCCAAATAATTCGTTCTACATTTCCCTGACTAACAACCAGTTCAAACACCAGTTCGCCCCGCAGATTTTCCGGTAAGTTTACCCCTTGTAAATATCGGTTGAGTTCGCCAATTTGAGCGGGATTTAATCCCTCAATTTCTATCACTTCAACCCGTGAACTAGAGCGCCGAGAAACCGGACTAGACACAGACGGAGGTGCGGGAGGAGGCGCTATCTCCGACAAACGAACCCCTCCACTTCTCCCGCTCATCTGGGGACGGGGAACCGGTGCGAAACTGCCAACCGCACTCGGAGAACCGCTGACCGGAGGCTCTGACCCATAAATTCCCTCATAACTTACCCCTTCTGGTAATTCTACTGGAATTTGGACTGTGCGGCGGGTTCCATCGGGATCGACTCGGACTTCTTCACTAACGGCGACAAATGCCGTATACTGAGATAACAATTGGTATTCTAGGGCGGTCTGTGTCACGGCGTCAACACCGGATCGGGTTTCACCGCCAAACATTTGATTCATTAAGTGTTTAATTTTTGCTCGTCCCCACAGTTGAGCGATCGCAGAATTCCCAAAATTACTGTTAATTTTGTCCGGCGAAGTTGATTCGTCAAGATTAACATTTGTCGTTCGGTTAAAGTTAATGGGAACGACTTGTTCATAGCGATCGCCATTGGCTGCCGTGCCTCTAATTTTAAGTTTACCACTTTGGCGATCGCTTTTTCGTCCAAAAATAACCAAAGGTTGATTATCAAATAAATCAGAAACTCTCACGGGGTAAATTTCAACCGCTTCTCCCCCTCCCTCCCAACTGACTTGAATATTAGTCAAAACTGGATTATTGATTTGACTTAAAAACAATTCTACCACATCTTCGGTCGGTTCATCGGGTCGAGTCACTTGGGAAGTTCCCCGTCCAATTTCCGCCAAACGGTTCAACAAAAAACGATTAACCGAACTTCCCACCCCAAAACTATAAAGACGATTTCCCGATTTTAGCTGAGTTTTGACCGCAGCGAGAACTTCATTTTCATTGCCAATATAACCATCGGTAATTAACACGATACTCCGCAACCGTCCGGGAGGAGGAGAGGGAAAATTCATCACGGTTTCTATTCCGTTTAATAACTCCGTTCCCCCGTTGGCTTCCAGTTGATTAATATAAGCAATTGCTTTTTGTTGGTTGGCGACGGTATTGGTTAAAGGCGTTGCAGAAAGGGCGGTTGTGGTATCAGAAAAATCGATAATTGTAAACGTATCCTCCGGGTTTAACGCTTGAATAAATCGACGCATCAGTTGTTTGGATTTTGCCAGAGGTTCGCCCCGCTGTGAACCGGAAGTATCGATTAAAAAAATAACGTCTTTGGCGACAATTTCATCTTGTTTGTACTGCAAAGCCGGAATCAAATAAGTGGCAAAATGTCCGCCCCGTTCGTCGGCTTGGGTCAGGGTGGTCACTTTTGTATTTTCTCCCGAAACCTGATAGCGGACAATTAAATCTTTATTGGGGATTGTATCGGATTCTGCCAAACTGACTTCTACTTTATCCCCCTGTTTTTGAGTTAAAATCATATGAGAAGGGGAAGTAATTTTTTCACCCAAAACATCCGCATCAATTTCTAACTTGACATTGATCTCATGTCCCGAACGAGTCGCCGGAGGAAGGACGGGCGGAGTAATTCGAGACGCATCGGGAACCCGATCTGTATTGGGTTCTTGTCCGTTATTGCGAGTACCCGGAATATAACGGGGACCAACAACCATCGGGAAAACAAATTCATAGTTTCCCCCTCGAAACTTTAAACTTTCTGTATAGCGAATTTTCACCTCAATTTGTTCGCCCGGTTTAATATTAGCCACAGATTGAGTAAAAATATTATCTCGTTCTTGTTCGAGTAAAGCCGCTGTATTTCCGTCCGCTTTAGCGCGTTCATAAATAGCTTGGGCTTCTTCTCGTTTTTTCAAGATAGACTTAATTGTGCGGTCGCCAATTTTGATTTCAAAAGCATCAACAGCCGCCTCATCCGGTAAGGGAAAAACATAAACCGCTTCTAACGGTTCATCAAAAGGATTTTCAAACCGTTGAATCACTTCTATTTGGGAAAGATTCCCCGATATTTTCCCCGAAACCTCCGTTTTCTTCAAAGGAAAAACAGAAGAAATATCCGTTTGTTCTGAAACATACAACCCCCCAACCTGACAATTTGAACCACAATCATAATTAGTCCGAGGGGAAGGACGAGTTTGAGCAAGTTCGCCCGGATGAGAAGCAGAAAAAAGCGGTTGAGAAGACGTCGCAGCGATAGCAGCATTAACCGAAAGCTGAGTTAAGAAAAAAAAGCCGAGGGAAACTCGCACCACTCGCACTAAAACTGTTAAACTAGAAGAAAATAGCATATTCACTCCTGAAGTAGACAATTAGCAAAGTTGTCGAACAATACCAGCAGCCGAGAAAAGTGAAAAAAGTTAAATAAATCCGGTAAACTAGAACTCAAATCAAGATCGGGATTTAGAATCAAGTTGGAATCAACATCAACTTTGTCAACTTGTGTAAATACAGTTATCAAGTCCGAAGCCGTTTGATTTGATTGAACAATCCAATGTTAAATAGTTTCTAGGTAAACGCCAAAAAACCCGGTAAATTTACTAAAATAGAGCGGTGAGACTCAACAAAAAATCAAAGAAAATTTTGAACAATTAAAGATCGTGAATGTAGGTCAATACCCCCTGTTCTAGAGAGGGAATTAAAAATGTCAAATCGAAAAGATTTTGTGGCACAATACAAACTAGGCCTCACGAATAGAGTTGAGATGGGTAAATTTTATGAGTAAGTTTGTTTTTATTACGGGTGGAGTCGTTTCGAGTATTGGTAAAGGAATAGTTGCCGCCAGTTTGGGACGTTTGCTAAAATCGCGAGACTATTCAGTATCAATTTTGAAGTTAGATCCCTATATCAACGTCGATCCCGGAACCATGAGTCCCTTTCAACACGGGGAAGTATTTGTCACCCAAGACGGTGCCGAAACCGACTTAGATCTGGGTCACTACGAACGATTTACAGACACCTCCATGTCCCGTCTCAACAGCGTTACAGCAGGATCGATCTACCAAGCGGTGATCAACAAAGAACGGCGAGGGGATTATCAAGGGGGAACCGTCCAAGTCATCCCCCACATCACCCACGAATGCAAAGAACGCATTCTCCGAGTCGCCCGAGATACCAATCCCGATGTCGTGATCACCGAAGTCGGGGGAACCGTCGGCGATATCGAATCCTTACCCTTTTTAGAAGCCATTCGTCAGTTTCGCAAAGACGTCGGACGTCAAAACGTCATCTATGTTCACGTCACCCTAGTTCCCTACATTTCATCGGCCGGGGAAATGAAAACCAAACCGACGCAGCATTCGGTCAAAGAATTGCGATCAATCGGAATTCAACCCGATATTTTAGTCTGTCGCTGCGATCGCCCGCTAGCCAAAGGAATGAAAGAAAAAGTCTCTGAATTCTGCGATGTCGAAGTCGAATCCGTCATTATGGCACAAGACGCCGACAGTATATATGAAGTTCCACTCATTTTAGAACGAGAAGGACTCGCCCAACAAACAATAGAATTATTACACCTCGAACCCCGCAAACCCGATCTTAGAGCGTGGCAAACCCTAGTAGATCGGCTGTATCATCGAGATAGCGATAAATTAGGCACCAAACCCCCCACCGTCGAAATTGCCATAGTCGGAAAATACATTCAACTCAGCGACGCCTATCTGTCCGTCGTCGAAGCCCTGCGCCATGCGGCGATTGAAATCGGGGTAGAATTAAATATTCGTTGGGTAAACTCCGAAGAAGTCGAAAAAAATAGCATCACCTCCTATTTAGAGAATATTAATGGCATAATCGTTCCCGGAGGGTTTGGAATTCGAGGAATCGATGGTAAAATCGCTGCGATTCAATATGCTCGCGAACAGAAAATCCCATTTTTGGGCCTGTGTTTGGGAATGCAATGTAGTGTGATTGAATGGGCGCGTCATATTGCTAAACTGGAAAGAGCCGACAGCGCAGAATTTGACCCCGAAACACCTAATCCAGTCATCAACCTCTTACCCGAACAGCAAGATGTCGTAGATTTGGGCGGTACCATGCGCTTGGGTTTATATCCCTGTCGCGTGCAACGAGATACCTTAGCGTATCAACTTTATCAGCAAGAGGTGGTATACGAACGCCATCGCCATCGTTATGAATTTAACAACGCCTACCGCAACCTGTTTATCGAATCCGGCTATCAAATTAGTGGGACGTCGCCCGATGGACGTTTGGTGGAAATGGTCGAACTCCCCAGTCATCCTTTCTTTATTGCAGCCCAATTTCACCCCGAGTTTCAATCTCGACCCAATACCCCCCATCCCCTGTTTCGAGGGTTAGTGAAAGCCGCAAGCTGCGAACGAGGACATTTAAACGTTTCCCCTTCTCGACAGCCAAACGCCATCCCGTCTTCGGAGAATCCTCAGGATTCCAACCGGAAGCAGTCCCCCGCTGAGGTGTCCTAATTTCAGCAAACGGGTTTTCTTGAATGTCGGGTAACTAAAATTATTGATCGCGCATTGATTCAGAGGTTTGAGGTACTCCTGTGGCTTACTGGATTAAAATTTCAGAGGATAGAAAACAGTATATTGTCAATCTAGAACGGATTGGTGCATTTTGTGCTGAAGCCAACCTGCGGATCAAGTTTTGGTTACCCGATAGCGGTCAACCTGTGGTCGTTAACGGACAAGCCAACCCCGATGTTTATCAGATGATTTGGAATTATATTGATAAAATTATTACTCAGGTCACTCCCAGTTATTGGATTCGGATTGAGTATGAGCGCAAGCAATATTTAATTAATCTCCATCGAATTAATGCTTTTACTTGCGATAGCGGAAATCGAATTACATTTTGGCTACCCGATAGCCTCGAACCCATTATTCTCAATCCCCAGAGTTATCCCGAGATTTATCATCAGGTTCAAGACTATATTCGCACCACAACGGGTTATTCCCTTCCTTGAGAGCAAACCCTAAAAAAATCTTAATAAATCTTAATTTTTCGTTGCAAGACTGTAACCTAGAAAAGTGGCTAAGTATGTATACTTAGAATCTTTCTCTCGTTTCAGAGAACTGATTTTAGGTCTAAGAAATAGTTAATATTTTCAAGATGCACAGAATAAGTGTAGCGGATTTACTGTCTCAATATGCACAAGGAAGGCGCGATTTTAGTGGCATCACCATAGAAAACGTTGACTTATTTGAGGCGAATTTAGAAGGAATCAATTTAGCAGATAGCCAACTCAATCAGGCTTATATGCCCTATGCTAACCTCAGTTATGCTAACTTACAAAATAGCGAAATTGTAGAAGCCGAACTGGGAGATATTCGACTCTATCAAGCCAACCTTTATCAGGCTAATTTAGAACGCACCAACCTGTCAAGAGCCAACTTACGTTATGCCAATTTGCAAGGCGCCAACCTATCCAACGTTAACCTACAAGGCGCCGATTTATATAATGCGAATTTAAGCGATGCCAATTTGCGCTATGCTGATTTAAGTGGGGCCAATTTAGAACAAGCAAAACTCAACAATAGCGAACTGTCTGGCTGTAACTTGTTTCGCTCTAAAATGGCCGATCTTTCTGAGGCAAAATGCGATCGCACAACTATAGGCCCCGAGGGATATTAACACATGATTGAACACCGATTATGAGAATTTTACTCGTTGAGGACGATCAACGCATTGCCAAAGCCTTATCGAGATCATTTCAAACCCAAAACTATGTGATCGATGTGGCTTTTGATGGCGAAGCCGGTTGGGAATTTGTCGAGGCTTTCGAGTACGATTTGATTATACTCGATGTGATGTTACCCAAACTCAATGGTATCAACTTGTGTCAACGTTTGCGTCAAGCAGGTTATACTATGCCCGTACTCATGCTGACCGCAAAAGATACCAGTAACGACAAAGTAATGGGTTTGGATGCCGGCGCCGATGACTACGTTGTAAAACCCTTTGATTTACCCGAATTAGCCGCAAGAATTCGAGCCTTACTCCGCCGGGGAAACTCTATTTTACCCCCGGTTTTAGAATGGGAAAAACTCAGGCTAAATCCCAATACCTGCGAAGTAACTTACAACCATATTCCCCTGCATCTTACCCCCAAAGAATACGGTTTGTTAGAATTATTTTTACACAATCCCCAACGGGTTTTTAGTCGCAGCAATATTTTAGAACATCTCTGGTCTTTTGAAGATCCGCCGAGCGAAGAAGCCGTTAAAGTTCATATCAAAGATATTCGCCGCAAACTCAAAAACTTAGGCGCCCCTCCCGATCTCATTGAAACCGTTTACGGAATAGGATATCGCCTCAAACGCAGTTAATAAAAAGATGCTTCTAGCAACAAGTAATAGGCAATAGGTAAAATTTTCAAAAACCCGGTTTCTTTAATAATACACATCGCCGATTTTTATCGCTCGCTAGAAGAAACCGGGTTTTTCAGTCTCTACTGTACTTCATTCAACTGAAAACCCCTAGAAATTATATAAACTCGCCCCAAATTTGGGTGTCGAAAAATGGTAATAGGTTGAAGGGCGGGTTGATAGAAGTTATTTAGAAAAAAACAGAGATTTATTCCGAACCCGCCCCTACAAAACTTTTTACAATTGTCTGACTATGAAACCAAAGCTTAAAACCAAAAACTCCGTTAGTCCTCAATTTCAAGCCCTACGCTGGCGGTTACTCGGATCGTACCTAATAATTATGGTTGCTATTCGGCTAATTTCCGATTTATTAGTTTATCATTTTTTTACCCACAGTCTCTATCAACAACTCGACAACCGACTCCTCAACCTCGCTCAAGCAGCCGCTCATAGTTTAGTTGCGATCAAAAAAGACTCCAACGCCGTTAATAATACCCCTTATCGTCCCCTCGATGGCGATGGAGATCTCGATATTCCCTGGCAAAATCTTCGTAAACCCAATCAAAGTGTAGAATGGTTTACAGCCCATCAAAAACGTCTGGCGTTTTCGGGAATATTATTTTCTGACTTACCTTTACAACCCGGTTTTAATACATTTTCAAGGGGAACAATTCGCAGTTTAATGATTCCGGCTTACAGTTATAATCAACAACAAACCCAACAACTTGAAGGTTATGTTCGTGTTAGCGAGTCTACCGAGTCTGTAGAAGGAGTTCTGTCAAAATTACGTTGGGGTTTAACCTTAGGCGGTTGCGTCGGGTTTGGATTAATTGGAGTGGGGGGAATGTGGCTGACTCAACAATCTATTCGACCCATAGAACAGAGTTTTAATCAATTAAAACAGTTTACCGCAGATGCTTCTCACGAATTGCGTTCGCCCCTAACTGTTATTAAAACTTCGGTTCAAGTTTTAGAAACTCATGTCAATTATATTTATGCTGAAGATCGGGAACAATTTCAGGCAATTATTAGCGCGACAAATCAAATGAGTCATTTGGTTGAAGATTTGCTTTTACTCGCCCGTAGCGATCAATTTAATCAGATATCAACTCAACCTTTTAGTTTAATCGATCTCAACGAATTGTTAGCAGAAGTTGTCGAACTTTTAGACTTAAGTGCAGAATCTAAAAATATAACGATTCAATTTAATATACAAACCGATATTAAAGTTAAAGGCGATGCTTCTCAGTTGTTTCGTCTGTTTCGCAATTTAATTGAAAATGCTCTACAATATACGTCTTCGGGGGGAACCGTTACCCTTTCAACCCACAAAGAAGATAAACTGGTGCGGGTAGATGTTAAAGATACGGGGATAGGTATTTCTCCCGAACATTTACCATTTATTTTTGATCGGCTTTGGCGAGGGGATACCGCACGAACTTATCGCGAAGACGGTTCCGGGTTGGGGTTGGCTATTGTTCAAGCCATTACTCGCCGTCACGGAGGAGAAATTACCGTTAAAAGTCAAGTTGGGGTGGGGAGTTGCTTTCAGGTGCGTCTCCCCGTAGCCTAGATAACGGTTGATGAAACTCTTGACCAAACTGATGTTTTAATTTTAGCTTGTGTGGTGTGTTTTTATGTGCAATTTTTCCGATAAAATTATCGAACAGACAATTGAATATATGATGGATTTTTTAGAACAGCCTCATCCGGTTTTTGGCGGTTTACCGGTTTGTCCGTATACTCGAAAAGCCCGTTTAAGCAATAAAATTCTCTATAAAGTTGATGATTTTTATATGAACTCTAGTCTCAATTTTGATTCTAACTTTATTCAAACGATTCAAGAGTTTAGTCAAAGTCAAAAGTATGAAGTTTTGCTTGTTCTTCATCCCGAACCGCAAGCCATGACACCGGAACAAACCCAAGAATTTGTTAAGGGTTTAAATTCGATTATTTCTGCTTGGGGTTTAATTGCGTTTGGCGGACATCCCGATGAATCTTTTAATATTCAAGGGGTTTATACTCGCAGATTGCCTTATATTAATTTGACGGTTCAAGCTGAAGACTTATTAACAAAAGCTTCTGACACTTTACTTCAAACCAAATATTATCACAATTGGACACCCGAAAACCTTAAAGATGTCGGGTTTCCCCGTCAGGGGGCGGGTTTATAATAGTTATTTGTGGGAATTAAAGCTTAAGTTAGAACCCGCCCATACAGGAAATTTTGGCGGGTTTATAATTGTTATTTGTGGGAATTAAAGCTTAAGTTAGAACCCACCCCTACAAGAAATTTTGGCGGGTTTGTAATAGTTATTTGTGGGAATTAAAGCTTAAGTTAGAACCCACCCCTACAGGAAACTTGGGCGGGTTTATACGTGTTATTTTTAGGAAAATAGAGGCAATTTCGGAGGCGCACCCTACTCAATTCCTGGTGCTTTCAGACAAATTTTTCCATCCTCCCGAGTTCTTTACTTTTTCGATCTACAGTAAAAACTGTCAACGCCAGACCGGACTTTGCAGGATTCAAACTCTGATGCAAACTCGTTGAAAGGGAGGAACCAACTCTGATGCGAATTTTCCGAAAATATCACCGCTTAATCGCAGTTACAGCGAGTTTACCCTTATTATTAACGGTGATTACCGGAGTTGGTTACACCATCTTTGATGAATGGTTGCATCTAGATAAAATTGGGGGATTTCTGATGCAATTACATACCCTAAAAATCTTGGGACTTGATGAAATTTATCCGGTTTTAAATGGAATCGCTCTCATTGGTTTACTCGTAACGGGTTTAAGTATGACCAGTTTATTTAAACAACGCCCTCAACCGAAATATGTTGGCGATCGCTAATTATTTTAACCCGGAATTCCGCTCAAAAATTATTTCTAAACACACTCACTCTACCTCAGGAGAATTGTACCATGATGTTTCGTTATTTGAATCAAAAAACCGTTGCTGTTCTGGTTGCCGTTAGCTTAGTCAGTTTATTCGGTTGTTCTCAACAGCAACCCTCGGCTAAAGTTGAACCGACTGCTGAAAGTCCGAAACCCGTTGTTAGCGATCCGAAAGCCGAAACCTTAAAAAATCTACAGGCGGCTTATAATGGTGAATCTAACGCCCATGTGATGTATTTAGAATTTGCGAACAAAGCCGATGAAGAAGGTTACGGAGAAGTTGGTCGTTTATTTCGTGCGGCCGCCCGTGCCGAAGAAATTCACCGAGATAACCATGCTAAAGTAATAGAATCGATGGGCGCAACTCCTGAAAATGATATTGCAACTCCTCAAGTCAGTTCAACCGCAGAAAACCTAGAAAAAGCAATTAAAGGGGAATCTTACGAACGGGATACCATGTATCCTAAGTTTATTTCCCAAGCGAAAACCGCAGGAAATGAAGCGGCTGTTCAAAGCTTTACTTACGCCACCGAAGCCGAAGCCCAACACGCCGAATTATACACTCAAGCGATGAACAATCTTGAGAATTGGAAAGAAGCAACTCAGCCGATTTATGTTTGTGAAGCTTCCGGACATACGACAATTAATGTCGATGAAACTGCAACTTGTCCTCCGAGTAATAGTTCACAACAATACGAAGAAATTCTCTAACTTGGCTTAAAGAATTCTTGAAGTTGGGGTGAAAAAGACAAACCCAGATTAAAACCCGGTTTCGCGGTTAGTTACCGGGTTTTTAAGGTTTGCTTTTCCGAAAGTGTAGATTGTCCTGTTTGAACGTGTAGAATTTTAGTTTATGAAACGTCGAGAGTTTATGACTTGGGTGGGAATTGGTGGATTAGCGAGTTATTTACCCGTCGCCTTAGCCGCTTGTTCTCCTCAAAAAACACAATCCCAATCAACAGCAAATTCAGTAGATTCCGAGGGATATCAATCGATAGGAACCCTCGAACAATTAACCGAAAAAGGTGAACTTTTGAGTAAAGAATTGGCGATGGGTTCGGTGTTAGTGATTCAAAAACCGGATAATCCTCAAGAAATTATCGCCGTTAACCCGACTTGTCCCCACGCCGGATGTTCGGTAAATTGGAAAGCCGATCAAAAAGCGTTTCTCTGTCCCTGCCATGATTCCAAATTTGCAGCCGATGGTCAACTGTTAGAAGGGCCAGCAGAAGAACCCCTAAAACGCTACCAAGCCAAGCTAGAAGGACAAACAATCCTTGTCAAAGCCGAATAATTCTCAACTCTTTACACCTCACACCCGAAACCCGCCCTGAGGGTTTATATAGGTTATCGGCGAGATACAAACAAAAGTATGGAACCCGCCCCTACACGGATAACGGGTGAGGGTTGACTGTCTTAGGGGGCGACATTGGCACAAAATCTCGGTAAATTGGGATAAGGAGATCGATCAGTTTAATTTATATACGATTAAATTGGCCGATCGCAGTTGAATCTGAGAAGATCGATGGAGAATGATCCACACGATCAGTCCAGGGTTCAGATATTAGATCGAATCACAATTTACTGAACAGACAAGGGTTGAGGAAGTCAATATGAAAGCCATGATTCTGGCCGCTGGCAAGGGGACACGTGTTCGTCCGATTACCTATACTATCCCCAAACCGATGATTCCCATCCTACAAAAACCCGTGATGGAGTTTTTGGTGGAATTGCTTCGCAAACATGGGTTTGACCAAATTATGGTGAATGTCAGCCACCTTGCTGATGAAATTGAAAACTATTTTCGCGATGGTCAAAGGTTCGGAGTTCAACTTTCCTACTCCTTTGAAGGAAGTATCGAAGACGGAAAATTGCTCGGAAAAGCCCTGGGTTCAGCAGGTGGAATGAAAAAAATTCAGGACTTCTACCCCTTCTTTGATGATACCTTTATCGTCTTGTGCGGGGATGCTCTGATTGATTTGGACCTGACGGCCGCCGTACAGCAACACAAACAAAAAGGAGCATTAGCCACTATTGTAACGAAATCCGTTCCTCGCGATCGCGTGTCTAGTTACGGAGTGGTGGTAACAGATGATAAGGGTCGCATTAAAGCATTTCAAGAAAAACCCGCCGTCGAAGAAGCCCTCAGTACCAATATCAACACGGGGATTTATATTTTTGAACCGGAAATTTTCCAGCATATTCCCTCGGGTTGCGAATTTGATCTCGGAGGCGACTTGTTCCCCAAACTGGTGGAAATGGGCGCTCCCTTTTACGGGATTACGATGGATTTTGAATGGGTCGATATTGGTAAAGTTCCCGACTACTGGCAAGCCGTCAGGGGTGTATTATCGGGAGAAGTCAAAAATATCTCCATTCCCGGTCAACAAGTTAAACCCGGAATTTATACCGGCTTGAATGTTGCCGTTAATTGGGATAAAGTCAAAGTTCGCGGTCCGGTTTATATTGGCGGTATGACTCGCATTGAAGACGGCGCCGAAATTGTTGGCCCGACGATGATCGGTCAAAACTGTTGGGTTTGCAGCGATGCCTACGTTAGCAATAGCGTTATCTTTGAATACTCTCGCTTAGGCCCGAGCGTGCGTTTGGTTGATAAACTGGTGTTTGGACGCTATTGTGTAGACAAAACCGGAGCATCCATTGACGTTCAAGCGGCCGCTTTGGATTGGTTGATTACCGACGCCCGTCAAATGTTATCCGATCCCCCCGCAGAACGCCATGCGATCGCCGATATTCTTAGCGGAAGCTAATTAACTGATGGTGGGGGCTTGGGGGAGGCGATAAGTCCCGCGCCATAATCTCTGATTTGGCCTCGGGATACATGGACATCCCCCAAGCTATTTTTAGGTACGTTGAGTACCATAAAAATAGCATTTACCATTAACTTATGTCTGTGGTAGAATAGCCTCATGATTCTAAATTATGTCTATAAAATCTATCCTGATGCCAAGCAAGTTGAGCTACTCAACGAGTGGCTTGAAACTTGCCGTGTCAGCTACAACTATGCACTTAGAGAACTCAAAGACTGGATTGCTTCTCGTAAGTGTCAGATAGATAGATGTAGTTTGGAATCAGAATATATCATGGCAGCCGATTATCCATTTCCAAGCTACCACCAACAGCAAAACAACCTTCCCAAAGCCAAAAAAGAATATCCCCGACTCAAAGCAGTACCTTCTCAGGTTCTTCAAACTAACATCAGAAGACTGCACGATGCCTGGGACTTTTTTCGGAATCGGGGCTATGGCTTCCCCAGATTCAAGAAGTTTGGACAGATGAAATCTTTATTGTTTCCTCAGTTCAAAACTAATCCGATAACTGGATGGCAAATCAAGTTGCCCAAACTGGGTCTGATTCCCATCAATTTGCACAGACCTATTCCTGATGGGTTTGTAGTCAAACAAGTACGAGTCCTCAAGAAAGCTGTAGGTTGGTTTGTAGTAATAGCTATTGAATCGGATATATCAATTCCTGAACCCGTACCTCACGGTCACTGTATCGGAGTTGATATCGGCTTGTTATTCTACTGCTCTACCAGTGATGGTTTTGTCGAGCCTAAACGTAAGTTCTTCAAGGGTCTGTATCGTCGGCTGAAAGTGCTACAACGTAGACTCTCGAAAAAGCAAAAACGTTTTTGTAACTATGAGAAAGCAAGGCTAAAGGTAGAGCGTCTACATAATCATATTGCCTTCAAACGTAAAGATTACCAGTTCAAGTTGGCGCACCAACTCTGCGACATGGCAGGAACTATCTTCATTGAAGATATTGATTTCCGGATCATGGCAAAGGGTTTCCTTGGTAAACAGACTGTCGATGCTGCATTTGGTCAGTTTAGAAGCATCTTGTTCTACGTTGGCAAACAGCGAGGTGTCTATGTCGCCGAAGTAGACCACAAAGGAACCTCTCAAACCTGCCCAAACTGCCGTATTGAGGTGAGGAAAGAGCTTTTTGATAGATGGCATAGTTGCCCAGAATGCAAATATGAGGTAGCTCGCGACATAGCCTCGGCACAGGAAATCTGTAACCGAGGCTATGAAATGCTTAGTACCCAGGGACTCTGGGGGAAAGAAATTGGCTGTCAAGTCGGGCTGTCGGGGGCAATGAGCCTAGATAAGTGGCGCAGGGCAGCAATGTCTAACAGCGATGTTGGAAGCCCGCGCTGTAATCTTTGATTCAGCGCCGGGAGGATGTCACATTATTCCCCAATCCGGCTAAACTCGCAAACGATCTGCTCTTTAACCGATAATCACAATGTTCACAATTACTTTTGATCAATCTCCTCTGAAAGTTGCTGAAGCAGGTGCATCCTACAATACCAATTCTTCTTCAGATAATTCTTTCAAGGAGATCCGTTTGATCGAAGTTTTGGTGGACATTCCAGCCGGACAGTTCAAGTCTCAAGATCGCGACGAACCCCAACTTTTTACCTACTCCATTCCAACTCATATCAATGTTGAACCTGGAGATATTTTGAGTGTACCTTTTGGAGCGATGTATCTGGGTGCTATCGCCATTCGCCCCACCACTCAAATACCTCCGGGTTTGACTTTAGAGCAAATTAAACCTGTTGATGAGGTTGTTTCTAAGGGTTTATTTCCGCCCTATTACTGGCAATTATTACAACAGATCGCGACTTATTACCAAACCCCTTTAATTCAAGTTATTCGTACCGCTTTACCTCCCGGATTATTGCGTCGAAGTCAACGGCGAGTGCGGTTGTGTGTCGATAAAATTCCCCCGTCGGGTGTTGAAAATTTTCTCCATCCTCCGGCTTTAAAAATCTTACAGCTATTACAAGCCAACAAGTCAAAAGATATGAGTTGGGCGGAACTGAAGAAAAAAGTCGGGGGAGATTATTGGACAAGAAAAGGATATCAAGATTTACTTGATCGCGGTTGGGCAGAAAGTTATTTAGATACGCCCAAAACCGTCCAAGCCAAGCAGCAACTCGCCGTCATTTTAATCGCCGATCCGCACTCAGCCGTTGATGTGACCAAACGTCAGCAGGAAGTTCTACAAATCCTTAAAAGTTGTGGCGGCGAGGCGTGGCTGAGTGAATTTTTGCGCCTCTGTAAAACAAGTTCTTCGACTGTAAAAACTTTAGCACAAAAGGGTTATGTTCTCCTCGAAGAACGGGAAATGCTTCGACTCGCCCAAGGCATCGAACAAACACCCGACCGACCCAAAACCCTAACTCCCCACCAAACTAACGCGCTCAATATTATTAATCAATTATCCGGTTTTGCCGAAATTTTACTACACGGCGTTACCGGTTCGGGGAAAACAGAAGTTTATTTACAAGCGATCGCCCCCATTTTAGAACAGGGAAAATCCGCTTTAGTATTAGTTCCCGAAATTGGTCTAACACCCCAACTCACCGATCGCTTTCGCGCCCGTTTTGGCGAAAAAGTTTGCGTTTATCACAGCGGACTATCCGAGGGCGAACGTTACGACACCTGGCGAAATATGACCCGCCAACAGCCTCAAATCATCATCGGTACCCGTTCGGCTATTTTTGCCCCGCTCTCGCCTCTAGGCTTAATTATCTTGGATGAAGAACACGATAGCAGCTTCAAACAAGATCGGCCCGCTCCCTGTTATCATGCTCGCAATGTGGCACTTTGGCGGGCGCAAATGGAAAACTGCCCCCTAATTTTAGGTTCAGCCACGCCCTCGCTAGAGAGTTGGGTCGCCGTTCGGGGGCAGCAAGGCAGAGGAACACCAAAGCATCAAAATATTGAACGTTTTGATCCTATAAGTCCAGAGCCTAATTCTAAATCGCTAATCAACGATTGCTATTATCTCTCGTTACCGGAAAGAATTCAATCTAGGCCCCTGCCCCCGGTCGAAGTTGTAGATATGCGTCAGGAGTTGCGCCAGAAAAATCGCTCTATTTTTAGTTCTCGCTTGCAACGGGCGCTACAACAGTTACAAGAACGGGGTCAGCAGGGGATATTATTTATTCACCGTCGCGGACACAGCACGTTTGTTTCTTGTCGCAGTTGCGGCTACGTGATGGAATGCCCCGATTGTGATGTTTCTTTGTCTTATCATCATATCGTCGAAGATGCGCTGCAAACTTCCCGTCAGGTTGTCCCGACGCTGCGCTGTCATTACTGCAACTACGGCGAACTTTATCCCCAACGCTGTCCCCAGTGCGATTCTCCCTATTTTAAACATTTTGGTAGCGGTACTCAGCGAGTTGTAGAAGAATTGGGGCGGTTGTTCCCGGAATTACGGTTAATTCGGTTTGATAGCGACACGACTCGCACCAAAGACGCTCACCGCATTTTGTTAACTCGGTTTGCTCAACGAGAAGCAGATTTATTGGTGGGAACTCAAATGTTAACCAAGGGTTTGGACCTGGCGGGGGTGAGTTTGGTGGGGGTGGTTTCCGCCGATGGTTTATTGCATTTATCCGATTATCGCGCCAGCGAACGGGCGTTTCAAACGTTATTACAAGTGGCGGGTCGAGCGGGTCGGGGTCAAGACCCGGGGCGGGTGATTATTCAAACTTACACCCCCGAACATCCGGTCATTCAAGCGGTACAACATTATCAATATCAGCCCTTTGTTGAGCGGGAGTTACAAGAGCGACAGGAGTTAAATTATCCGCCTTTTGGTCAATTAATTGCCTTGAAATTGAGCGGTTTAAATCAAGCAGAAGTTGAACAAACCGCCGAACAATTCGCAGAAGTTCTATTTTCAATTGCCGATGAAATCCCAGAACTGGAAGTTGTGGGACCTGCTCCGGCGCCTATTTTGCGAGTAGCAAATCGATATCGTTGGCAGATTTTATTGAAGTTATTACCGGGTACTTTTATTGATCCTACCCGTTTAGAACAGTTGCAGGAAGTCTGTCCCCGTTCAATCCGTCTAATGATTGATGTTGATCCTCTACACTTAGGTTAAAACAGAATTATACTCCTTTTGAGTTACGTTTTGGGTTTTGATTATCTTCCTATGGTTCAAGTTTCAAGCTTGATTTGGGGAGAGATTGAGCTTATTTTTATTTTTTCCTGGAAGCCAAGCCGTTGTTTTGAATAAGGGGTTAAAAGAGGGCTTTGGATACTTGGAAAAAATCAGGGAGTTGGGTCAGGAAAAAAACCGATCAATTCTTTATTTTTTCCCTAAGGTTTTCCTTTGGTTTCCTCAACCGCCGACCTTCGATGGCCAATCAATCAAAGCTCTTTGGTAGCGGAGAGGATGTCTCGGAAAGCAGGTATCCTGTGTTACAACATCGGCTATAGTATTTGCTATGTTAGTGATATAAGCCTTTTTTCGAGGAAATACTGGTCAATTTGTCAAACTTTTGTTACCTTTTGTAATAATAGGATAAACGAGATCCGATTTCGGGCATCGTCCTTCTGATACCAACAAAGACAAAGTGACAAATTCCTGTCAACTCCATCAGGAGTAAGCGTCTTCCAGTCCGATTAGAAGTAGGAGAATCCTTATGAACCAGCCCAGTGAACTCTCTTTGGAACAGCAGTTCAATTTATCTTCGTTCAAAATGCAGGTTAATCAAATGAGTCGAGAACAGGCCCAGGAGTTCCTGGTTAACCTGTACGAACAAATGATGATGCGGGAGAATATGTACCAGCAGTTTCTCAAGCATCAGTGGGGAATAGAACCCAGTCCAGGAGAACAGTAGAGTCTGATGTTTGCCGTAGGCAACCTCTATCTCTTACTTTTTTCTACTGTAGAAACGAGTTGGGGGTACTGGGGTGTCAACTGGCATATTATTTCAGATTCAGACCGGCTTGAGAATTGAGTTGAACTGAAACCCTGTAACGGCGAAATTAATATCAATATAGTATCTTTTTATTTAACAATATTTAATAGCTTCAATATCTTTAATTGATAATAGGCAATCTTGCAAAAATGTTGTAGGGGCGGGTTCTACGATATCTTTGATTACAACGCAGACAACATCACAGATGGGGGCGGGTTTACATGGGCTGTTTGTAGGAAATGATCAATTTAGACGGAATCGGCCCCTACAATAGACATGGGGCGGGTTTATATAGGCTGTCTGTGGGAATGATCAATTTAGACGGAATCGGCCCCTACAATAGACATGGGGCGGGTTTATATAGGCTGTCTGTGGGAAATGATCAATTTAGACGGAACCGGCCCCTACAGGAATATCTGATACCCGACACCCAACTAGGGTTTACGTTCTAAAACGGTTTCCATGACACTCATCAGGTTGAGGTGATGACCGCCCATGATTCCACTTGAGTAATAATATCGGTTTGAGTTGATCTGGCGCAAAGTATCAAAACCGCTGCGTCGTGTTGCGGCATCTCCCAACACCCAATAGCGCTGTACAATCGATTCGGGGCCGATCAAACCTTCACCCTCAACATTGCCCAATTCGCTATGTTGTAAAACAAAAGTATATTGGCGTTCATTAGCATCGAGTCGTCCCCGATACTGTAGGATGATATCATCGCGATCGCTACCGGGAAAAACCAGTTTTGTAACCATACTAAACCATTCGGTTTGATTCCAAGCGACCAAAGTTTTTCCTTTGACAGTGATGGGAAGTTGACCGCGATCGATCCAACTGCCTTCAAGCATCCACTGACCCGGTTGGAGGAGAAATGTGTGAACCACGATGCTATCCTCTACTGCTGGCAAGGGTTTTAGCATTCCAGCCGACCAAGAGCGATCGCGGGTGGATCTTTAATGTTCGGCTATCCTTGCGCCTCTATCGTATCATGGGAACTACCGTAAAAACTAAACTGTAGAAAAGCGTTGTTTAGTTTTTCTCACTGGATTAACCAGTAACGGCTGTACGGCACAGCACACTATTCCCTCGACGGTGAACGCCTCTGGAAAATACTTTCTAATGATCTGGAGGCTACCATTTACATCAGCATTGATAACTTGGCTACAAGACGATTTGAACAGACCACGATGAACTCGTCTACCTTTATAGGTTTCGTGCTTACAAGGTGTTTCTAAATCCAGTGCCGAAGTTTTACTGGTGTAACTTTCCTCAGTTTCAATCACTTCGATTCCTACCAATTGGCATTTATAAGTTAGCTGTTTAACTAACTTTGAATGTGGAATCTGGGTAAATTGTTGATTGTTTCTCTTACCTATATTGACCCTCTGCTTCCAATTCTCATTCTTGCCAATCACCAAAGTCTTAATATTGTGTTCAACCAAGTAGTCAACAACGATTCGACTGGTTTGGTGTAGATAATTGTCTACAAAACGGTTGCGATAATAGGTGAAAGATGCAATCTTTTTGGTCGTTCTACACAGGCCAGTTAAATAACTTTGAGACTTCGCTTTAAGTTTGTTGTAATGTTGATTGACACTTTTCAGTGGTTTCCCGTTAATCAGCAAAGGTCTAACACCTGGCTTATTTGTTGATAGAGCAACCAATCGGTCAATACCTAAATCAACACCGGCGATGTAGTTAGAGTTTACAGATTGCTGTTCAGGTTTTTCATAGACAATCTCAACGAAGTAACAAGCGGTTGCCGGAACAATTCTAACCTCGACGACTTTTTGAATTTTTGTTGGGATTTGAATGTTAGACATTGACAAATGACAAATCCCTCGTTTGAGAGCAGGTTTGTAAACTGACTCGTGAGAGTAGATTACAACGTTACGTCCTTTCTGCTTGTCCTTATATTTGGGGATTTTCGGTTCTGCAAAAAACTTTTCTGGGGACTTTCGCCATTCTTTATGACCTTGAAAATATCCTCTCCAAGTGGACGTAACTCGTTTGATGATTTGTTTAGAAACCTTTGTAGGCAGGGCTAAGTAAGCATCACTACTCTTGGTTACGTGGTAAAGGTCGGTGAGTGACAACGATGAACCTGTTTCAAAGAATCGTTGGCGACAATAATAGTTAGACAAGTTGTACAAGTTCTTAGACTTGAACGCTAACTCGTCTATTTCTTTCCAGTATTTATTACTGGATTTAATGAGATGACGCTCAACGACTCTCATTCCCTGTCCCCTCCCACTACACCCAAATGATGGTTTTTACGCCGTTGGCTGCTTCGTTTCCCATAAATCTTTGCCGAAAACGAAGCCATCAAAGAAACAATATCCTCAACTAATTCAGCTTCGTAAGATTTGGGCAAGACTTCTTCAATCAGTTCGATTTGAACACCATAGCTACTAAAGAAACAATCAAGAAAATTGTAGTTAAAGCGGGTAAGCCTATCCTTGTTTTCTACGATTACACGGTTGATTAAACCTAACCTTACCAGGTGAAATAACTGCTTTAATTTCGCTCGATTGTCATTCATCCCTGAACCCACTTCAGATAGTACGTGTTCTACTTTGTAATTTTGCTTTGCACAGTATTCAAGAGTTCTAGCTTTTTGTCTATCTAAGTCTCCTTTTTGCTTTTGCTCGTGTGAACTAACTCGACAATATACAGCAACAACATCAAGGTTTACAGGTGCATCAGAGGATTCAACTTTCATCAGTGCGTTTAGTTCAGATTTTTTAAATCGTCTATGCCCTCCAGTTGTCCGAATTGGGTTGAGAACACCTGATTTTTCCCACTTCTGTAATGTCCACCGAGTTACATTTAAGAGGTCACAAACCTCAGCCGTAGTTAGAAGCTTTTCCGCCATTTCCAAAACTCAGGATATTCTTCCAGTGATCATAGAATTCTTGAAATTCCGAAGCAGTGGGAATCTCATCAGGCTCTAACGGGAGTGGATGTTCATAAATCCTCCCGTCACTCAACTCGAACTCAGTTGCCGTCACCCTAATGACCTTTACTGTGTCCTCGTTCATTCGCCAATATTCCTAAAACTGTGACCACTTCAAATTATATCGCTTCTCTACGACTTTCAACAATTTTCTACAGTTTACGCTTAACTGTCGTCAACCCCAGTTGTGTGTGCATCTCACCCAACATAACGGCCCTGTTAGCGCCGGTGACTTCGGGTAAATTCCCCACTTGACCTTGCGATCGCCAATAAGCTAAAACTGCAAAAGCAATAGCTTCTTTAAAATCGGCATCCAAACCCACCTCGGAAGTCGTCATCACCGCAATGGGATCTAACCGGTTTTGCAGACTCTGTTTGAGGTACAAATTATGACTTCCTCCGCCACAGAGTAACACTTGATCCGGCATTTGGGGTAAAAACTGGCGATAACTGTGTTCTATCGATGCGCTGGTTAATTCTGTTAAAGTGGCTAACAGATCGGCTGAACTTAAATTGTAGGGTTGAGCGTCTGTTAAGCACTGTTGGAAATAAGTTTCACCAAACAGTTCTCGTCCGGTAGACTTCGGGGGCGGTTGCTGAAAAAAGTCTTGTTTGAGCCAATCTTCCACTAAACTCATGCAAGGGTTTCCCGAAGCCGCCCAAGCCCCGGAGCGATCGTAAGTCTGGGTGCCGTTAGAAAAATATTGTACCGCTAAATCGAGTAAGCTATTTGCGGGTCCTGTATCCCAACCGATGATTTTCTCAGGGGAATTTAACCCCCCTGGTGGGAGGTAGGTGACATTTGCGATACCGCCCAAATTTTGAACGCAGCGGCGATCGCTCGGATGGCTGAGGATGTAGGCATCCACCCGAGAAACCAGGGGCGCTCCTTGACCTCCTGCGGCCAGATCTGCGACTCGAAAATTGCTGACTGTGGTAATATTTGTTAGCTGGTTAATTACCGCTCCCCGACCCAACTGAAGGCTGTAGCCCAGTTTGACATCGGGATGTTGTGAAGTATCATTGAGTTCGGGAGGGCGATGATAAACCGTCTGACCGTGAGATCCGATTAATGTAGCCGGTTCAACTCCATTTTGAATCGCCAGTGCCGCAGTTGCAAATTCTAGGGCGATCGCATCATCGAGTTGGGCCAATTGAGCCATAGAGATCGACTCACCCCCACAAAGCCGGAGAATTTGCGATCGCAACTCGGAGGGATAGGGATAAGTTTGGGCGGCGATCAGTTCGACCTGCAAGCCGGTTGAAGACTCTTGAATGTCTACAAAAGCCGCATCTATTCCATCGACGGAGGTACCACTGATCAGACCAATTACACCAACCATAGCGATCGCGTCTCACTCACGAATTGTTAATCTCTGTTGAAGCGGGTTCTACAGAAATGACAATCACAGTAATGTTATCTCGTCCTTCCCGTTGTTTGGCTTCCTTGATCAAAATATTGGCTATCTGTTCGCAGGTTTGAGCCAATTTGAGTTGTTGGCCAATCAGATCGTCGGCGAGTTCTTCTGTTAACCCATCACTACACAACAATAAGCGATCGCCCGGTTTAATCTCAATCGTTTCGATCTCGACAAAAGATAAATCTTCTCGTCCGAGACACTGAGATAGGACGTGACGCCAGGGATGAATGCGAGCTTCATCATTGGTTAACACTTGACGCTTCACCGCTTGAGCGACCCAGGTTTGATCTTCTGTAACTTGTTTGAGATCTTCTCCCCGCAGGTGATAAATCCGAGAATCTCCCACATTAGCACACCAATGTTCACCCTCCTCGCGAAACAAAGCCACCACAGCGGTTGTTCCCATATCGGAGCGTTCTGGATGATCGTGCTGATCGCGTAAAATCGCCTCATTTGCAGCCAGATATGCTTTTTTCAACAAACCTGCGGCATCTGGATCATCCCAATGAGCAACGAGATAGTCTTTTATCGTTTGAGCGGCGATCTGACTGGCTTCTTGTCCTCCGGCGTGTCCGCCCATACCATCAGCCACGATAAAAAATCGTCCCTGAGGATCGATATAAAACGCATCCTGGTTAACGGCACGAACATTTCCTGTATCCGTCAGACCCGCAAAATCGAGTTTCATAAACGAACAGCTTAACTGCTTTAGCTCCCTTAATGTATTAATTTTAACCTAATTTCAGGATAATACAGATGCAGACTCCTGAGTAAAGAACACGTGAGCGGTTAGGCAAGCCAGAGAAAGCCCAACCGTCTTGACCGCAGATTTGCCATCAACTTTTTCTATTATGGTATCACTTTTCACCCAGATTTTTAGTTCTAGGTTCCCGATTTTAGACCGAACAACGGTTTTCAGCGTGGCGAGTGTTTCTCAGCACGTCTATAACATTCGGTCAAAGCGATCGATACGTCTTAACAAACGTAAGAAAGCAAAGCCCATAATCACAGCCAAGACAACCAAAACCAACGCCAGCCTAAACTGACCATCAATAAACAACAGAGTGGCCGATACGGTAAAAGCGCCCGTTAACAGAGCATAATTGGTTCCCATCTGAACATTGCTCACCCGTCGCAAAATCCGATCGGTTTCTGTGGCCCGAACCCGCATCCGCAGATCGCCCTGATCGAGTCGCTCGAGGGTATCTTCAATGCGTCGGGGTAAGCCCAAAGCCGTAGAACTGACTTGAGCGGCTTGACGTCCGAACTCATTAAAAATACTATTGGTGGTTTCCGAAAGATTGGTTTCTGACATAAGTTGCATCGCAAACGGTTGTGCGACCTCCATAAAATTAAACTCTGGGTCTAAGCCTTTACCCACCCCTTCGAGGGTCGAAAAGGCTCGCATCACAAAGGTAAAGGTCGCCGGAAAGCGAAAAGGCTGATCGTAAGCAATCTCATACAAGTCATCGCTGATCGCCGCCACCGACTGTTCTTCAAAGGGCTTATCCATGAAATTATCCAGCATATACTGGATCGAACGCCGTACCGGACCCATATCCCCGGTTGGCGTCAAAGCCCCCAGATCGATTAAAGACTTCACCAAGCGATCGGCATCTTTTTGAGCAATACTAAACAAAGTCTCCATCAGCTTTTCGCGCAGATTGGAGGTAATTTGTCCCATCATCCCGAAGTCATAAAAAATCAACTTCCCTTCAGGACTAACGGCAATATTACCCGGATGAGGATCGGCGTGAAAAAAGCCATCGTTGAGAAGCTGACGTAAATAAGCTTCAGCCCCCATATTTGCCAACTTCCGGCGATCCAACCCGGAAGCTTCGATCGCTTCATAATTGCTAATTTTGATCCCCGGAACATATTCTAAAGTCAAGACCCGGGGCGAGGAATATTGCCAGTGAACGCGCGGCACCTTCACCCAATCACAGGAGCGAAAATTGCGCCGAAAAGTATCGGCATTGCGACCTTCGTTGAGATAATCAATTTCTAGCCACAAAATCCGACAACATTCATCATAGATACCTAACCAATCTCGACCTCTACCCCATTTCGGATGATTTTGGAAGTAACGAGCAATACCTTTGAGAATCGCTAAATCAATTTCAAACAGCTTTTTGAGTCCGGGGCGCTGAACTTTCACCACCACCTCATCACCCGATCGCAGTTGGGCTTTGTGAACCTGACCCAAACTCGCCGCAGCCAGAGGAATGGGGTCAAAATTGCGAAACAGTTGGTCAACAGTTTTCCCAAAATCTTGTTCAATGATTTCTTGGCACTGTTCGTAACTGAACGCCGGCACTTTATCCTGTAGCTTTGAGAGTTCTTCAACGTATTCGACGGGAAATAAATCCGCCCGAGTTGAAAATAGTTGTCCCAACTTAATAAAGGTCGGTCCCAAATCTAAGAACGTTTCTCGGACCCAGATCGCTTGAGCGCGACGGCGAGCATTTTTCTTTTCATCGGATACTCCTCCCAAGTAGCTCCACTGTTGGTTATTGAGCCACAACCAAGTTAACCAAGTCAGGACAAAGGTCCAGATGTCAACAAAACGCCGTTGACGGGAGTAATTTTTGCGATTCCAACGATAGGCTTTACCTCCAGGTAACTTCCGACTGGTTGCTCCAACGGAAGACGCAGCAACACCTTCGGCGTGTCGCTTGGGGTAAGTCGAGTTATCAAGAGGAACAGACACTCGAGTTTCCAAGTTTTGTTTCCGGTAATTTTCGTGTTTGATCAGTCGTTTCAATTCAGTCAGTCTACAATAGACCTACTGATTGCGATTGCGATAACGTTGCAGTTCCGATCGCAGTTCGGCGATTTCTGCCCGCAATTCATCGATGGTAGCTTGCAAATCAATTGATTGAGAGTTCGCTCGGCTACTTCCGACAGAAGAAAATCCCTGATTGGTCGTTTGAGCTTCTAGATCGGCTCGCTCTAGGACTTGTTCTGTAAATTGTCGCAGACGTTCTCTTTGTTCTGCATCAAATTTACCGAGTTCGCTCAGAGCATTGGTAAAAAGGTTTTCTAATTGTTCGTAGAGGCCTTCTGCTACTGCTCGGCCTACGAAAAAGGCGTCAACGGCTGGCTTACTCATAAAAAAGTTTTACTAACTTCCGTAACAAATTATAACGTGCTTGCTCCCGGAAGGGGAGACAATCAACAACAGACCCATCGAGTTAATTTTTCAGGGGATCGATCGCCAGCCCAAAAGCTGACCGGACAATTCCTCAAGACCCATTACTTAATTATTGATCTGGGTCGGGCGACATCTATCGACCCCATAGAAATGCTGACAATTGCCGATCGCGAAACCTTACAAAAATTTAATTTTATATTGAACCGGATGCGGTCCACTGCGTTTGCGAGTCCGAGGGGGGAAGTTCCGATTGAGCGTCAAATTTGGGGATCGAACCGGAATCGCCCGGAAATTTATATTCTATCTCAGTTTCCAAATAAGGATCGGAACTCGATCTCGACGGAACCGACTCACTTTCCCATTGCGATCGATCCGAGGGGGAAAATTCTGGTCTAGAATCGGTTTCGAGGGATGGATCAACCTCAGGTACATCAGAGTAACTGGGAGAATAATATTCATTCGACTGATTCGACTCCAGCGAGGACGGATAAGAACTAGAGTCTGTCGTCGGGTTGGGAGAATACTCCGATGAATAACTCGGCGAGTCTAAAGTCGCGGGAGCGGGATAATCATTAGAAGTGCTTCTTGTCGGAGTCGAATTAGAGTAGGATGGATTGGAATAATCCGGCGTCGAATATTCCGACGAATTCGAGGGATAAGAACTCGAATAGTTATCCTCTGAGGAATACTCCGAATAATAGCGATCGTCAGAATAAGAATAATCCGACGAATAGGAATCAGTCGTTGAAATTTCTGACTCGGAATAATAACCATCAATAGAACCCGGATCAGATTCTACCATCTGATAATCGGATGATTCCATTTCCCAGTCGCTACTCACATAATTTGGATCTTCTATCCAGGCTTTTTCTGAAGCCATTTGAGATTCAGATTCCTTTCCGTTCAAGACATCTGAGTTTCGGTAATCAAAATCTCGATCATCCGATCCATACATCGAATTCGTCATCAATTTACTCTCAACCGAAGGATGTTGAAACACAGGCTTCGAGGGGTCATAATCGGGAAATTGCTGGTCGAAAGATTCCTCGGATTGGAAAACCGTTGTTTGGGAGTAAACCCCACCATAAACTCGGGTTAAATAAAATCCGATCGCCCCCGATAAAATTGCGGTGATCGCAAACACTAAAGGAACAAATCCCGGAATTGATGACAATCTCCCCATCTGTTCACTTTCAATGCGATCGCCAGACCACGACTCCGATAATATTTCTGAAGACTCTCGATCAAAACCCGACTCAGATTTTTTCCCCGAATTCGACGCAACTACCGCATAATCTTCTAATTCTGGGAGAAAACCCAACCACTGATCTAAATTTTGAGGTCGATGTTGTTGTTCTAACTCCAATCCCCACAAAATCACTCGCTCTAATGTCGGACTGAGATCGGGTCGTAATTCTCTTAAACTGGGTTTAGAAGGACTCAGCAACGTTTCCGTCACTTGAGACAAACACAACGGCGCTTCTAAGGGAGCCGTACCGGTTAATAGATAATGTAAAATTGCAGCCAAACTGTAGATATCGGTGGCTGTTGTTAACTGTTCGTGAGGTAAATATTGTTCTAAAGCCGCATATCCTCCCGAAAGGTTACGACTTCCCAAATAAGGTTGAGCGATCCGAGTGAGTCCATTCTCACCCCTCCCATCTGTAAACCGACTGGCAATTCCAAAATCGGTTAAAATCACCTGGTTCGTCTGGGGATGTCGGACAATCACTTTCGGAGTGAGATTACAGTGAATAATGCCCTGTTGATGAACCTCCGTTAAAGCTGCGGCGATTTGATTGATATATTCAATCGCTTGAGTAACCGGCAATTTTGAACCGGGTGCAAGGGATTCTATCAAAGGCTGACCCGGAATATAGTTCATCACCATAAACGGTAAGCCCCGATCTTCAAACACTTCCCACACCTTCACCAAGTTTGGATGCTGACATTGCGCCAGACGTCGGGCGACCGCCTTGAAATGATGCTGAAACTGTGCAAACTCTGGATGATGGCGCAAATTGGGGTTCACCGTTTTGATCGCGACCACTTGTTGACGACGAACATCAAAGGCTTGATAGGTGATCCCATACTCCCCTCGACCCAATACACGTTCAATCTTGTACTGGCCATTGTTCAGGATAGTTTCAGCTTTTGAACTCATTTGCTTAAATGCCAATTTTCCCCCTTATACTACCGTCTCGAGGTGATTTGAGTGTGTGAGTTGTGAGGTCGCCGTACATAGTCTACATCAGTTCCAAGGATTCTAACGCAACCCGATTGAAAAAAGGAGATGGGGAGATGGGGAGGTGGGGAGATGGGGAGATGGGGAGATGGCGAGGTTACTGAAAACTGACAACTGAAAACACTGTTGCCTGATCCGGTGTCCCCTGTAAAACTGGTGACTGGTGAGGCAGTGCGGACTTGGCGGAATAGTCGAACGCGCGTGCGTCTCCGCTACTGAGATGGAGCAACTGCCGTTCGCGCAGCGTCTCCGAAGGAGATACCCGCATATGGTGACTGGTGACTGTAAAGACTGGTGACTGTAAAGACTGTTCCCTAATCATGCGATCGCTTTTTTTTGTTCCTAAAATCGTCAATTTTCCTGAAAAAATTCCCCAAAATTTCCCCGATTTTCGATTGACAAATCCTCCGACTTGACCTATTCTAGAAGAATGGAAATCTGTGCCGACCTATAACCTACTTTTTCCACCCCGCTTCACGACAATTTAGGCTTAAATTTAGGCTTTTTAAAACTCCTCAATGAATTAACTTGCAACTCTCAACCTTGCACTCAACTGTCGCCTCAAAACCATAAGTTTTTCTAATCAAAATCACGAATTCGGTTTAATAAACAAAAGATTTTGCGGAAAATCGAAATTTTTACTGAGAAAAATTTTCAAAAAGTTGACGAAAATATAGGGGTTCTGGTAGGCTATAAAAAACACCACCCAAGGGGTTACTGTGTCCACACGTAAAAATCGAAGCTAAAACCCCTATTCTCTCGTTAAAAATCAGAAGATTCTGACAAAAAAATAGCAACCCCGACGCACGAATTTTCAAAGTCCAAAGCCAAACCCAAAATAGACATCTTGACAAAACAGAGAATTTATGAATGGAGTTGGGAGTCGGGAGTTGGGAGTTGGGAGTCGGGAGTTACGGAAAACTGACAACTGTAAAAACTCTATGCGCGAACTTCGCTCTATGCGCGTTGGCGTAGCCTGCCGCAAAGCGGCTTACTTTGCTCTCGACTATTGGGCGCCCGTCGCAAGGAGCGCGCTCTCGACTATTCCGCCTCTCTTGGTCGGCATTCGCGATTCGCCCGCAGGTGGCGCGGTGAACCAGTGCGTTGGGCGGGTTCCCCGACTTAAAGCAACTGGTGAACCCGAAGGGGGTCCGACCGCAAGTCGCGAGTTCGCGCTGGTGACTGGTGACAGGTGTTGCAGCGCGGTCTTGGGGGTTTCCCCCATGAGCGCGAACTCGCGGCCCGGCGGTTTCCGCCGAGAGCGAAGTTCGCTCATAGAGCGACTGCTGAACCCGAAGGGTGACTGGTGACTGTAAAGACTGGTGACTGTAAAGACCGGTGACTGTAAAGACCGGTGACTGTTATTGTTCCCCTGTATTTCGGACGTTAATTATTTTTTTGAGTAAATCAAACCAGAAAGATGCTCCCATAGAAATGGCGATCGCAGTGAGTATCCATCCGAGTATAGCTTGAGCAATTTCAAAACTAATTTCCCCGGCTTTAAGTTCTCCTGTCGTCGGAGTGAACTCCTGTTTTAAATCAAATTGTTCGTTTAAATTTTCCCGAGACCATCCCAGAGGTAAGGATGAAAAATTAACAATTAATCGACTTAAATCTTGAGTCGGACCCGAGGAAAATTGTTGTTCGGAGGGTTCTACAGATTCATCGGAAGATGGGGAAGTTTGACCTTGATAAAATTGATTGATTTCTTGAACCAACTGAACTTGTAAAAACGGTTCTTTGTATAAACGGGTGGCAATATTTAAAGTATCCGCATTTAAAACCACAGCAAAAAGAAACCCTAAAAATAATGTCTTCCGTTTCACCTGACGTTTATAAACCCCAGACGTTCTATCCATCGCTTGAGAAAACCAACTCATTATTTCGGCTTCCAACGCTTCTAAATAACTGCTAAACCCATTTTGTTTTAACTCCGCTCTCACCGATAAAACCTTAAACAATTTAATCACCTCTAACGGTAATATTTGTTGAATTGGAGATGAATTCAAGGCTTCAATAAACTGTTCCGACTGTAAATTCGCAATATTGGAGTTAACAGAAGATTGTTCGAGAATATTATCAATTAAAGCAATTGCAAAAATATTATTGGGAATATACGAAGGGCCGATAAAGTTCTTTCCCCGTTCGACTTTATAATCTTTCAAAGACTTAATCAAAGGATGAGTATATAAAAACTCCGCCATCTTTTCGCCTAAAATAGAACAAATCGAACCGTACAAACTTTTAGCCCGACTATCCCAAAACAAAGTGGATAACAGTTCTTGAATATCCGAAACAAACAAACTCAAAAGCAAATAAACAAAAAACAAACCGAGAGCAATATTTAAAACCGCAGGTAAACTCATATTTTGTCTAAAAATTAGAATGAGGAGGCATCTGAAAACAGCACCTCCACTTTATCATTCAACTTCAATTTTAAAAACCACGATAAATACTTAAAGTTTCTGACGAACCCGTTCAGTTAATTCCCCCAACGCCTCCGAAACTTCCACCTGAAAAGAAATCGGATTTTCTAAACGTCGAATTTCGGGAGAAAGACTCGCCACAGAAGCCGCAGTTCGTTTAGCAATAGTCTCCAACGGTTCAGGAGAAAGCATCCGTTCGCCCTGTTTAACCACAAGCTGCATTAATTCCACCTGAGAAACAGAGTGACCATTTCCCGACTCTATCTCCGGTCTTTCTTCATCCATCAAAACCAAACAGTCGCTTTGAACTTCCCCCTGTTTAAACGTGCGAATAATTTGTTTTCGACCCGGATAAGTTCCCTTACCGCTCGATTTTTTCATCACCGGATGACCGTCAACTTCCACCAACTTATAAACCCCATTAACCGGACTTCCGCTCACCAGTTTTGTTCCCAGTCCATAACCATCAATTTCCGCATTTTCAGCCTTCAGTCGGGCAATTTCATATTCATCAATATCTCCGCTGGCGAAAATAGAAACCCCCGGTAAAAGCGATCGCACTTCTTTAGATAATTTAGCTAAATCTCCCGAATCTAATCGTACACCTTTTACATTCATTTCTCCCTGTTGAATTTTCTCCGCCAACCGACGCGCCGCTTCTACGGTATTATAAGTATCAATTAACAGTGTAGAACCGGGAAAATGCCGATTAAACGCCGCAAACGCTTCATCTTCTCCCCCTTCTAAAGCGCCCAACGCCATCACCAACGAATGCGCCATTGTTCCCACCGGTTCGCGTCCCAATTTTAACGCCGCCAACACGTTGGAGGTCGAGTCGAGTCCCGCAGCCAGAGCCGCTCTCACCGCCCAGACTGACGCTTGAGGGCTAAAGGCTCGTCGGGTGCCAAATTCTAATAAATTCACGTTTGACCCGGCTACATCGCGCAGACGCGCCGCACGAGTGGCAATTAGAGTCTGATAGTTGAGAGTATTGAGGAGAAAGGTTTCTACGATTTGAGCTTGCCACAACGGGGCTTCTACCCGCAAGAAGGGTTCATTCGGGAAAATGGCGGTTCCTTCGGGGACAGCCCAAACGTTTCCGGTAAATTTGGCATTTTCTAACAGCGACCAAAACTTTTCGGGGGCGTTTGCGAAGATTTTCAGCGATCGCAATGCTTGTATTTGATCGCCCGTGAAATGGAAATTCTCTAAATAGTCTAAGGCTTGGGCGAGTCCCATTGCAATTAAATAGCCGTAGTTTTCGGGAAGTCTGCGGGTAAACAGTTCAAAACTGGCCCACTGTTGATCGAGTTGTTCCCCTGCATAACAGGCGGCCATTGTCAACTCGTACAGGTCGGTTAACAGGTTGTAGTCTTCGGAGGTGAGGGCGAGTTGTTGGTCTTCGTTGAGGGCTTCCGGGGAGGTTGAGGACGGACGTTCGGGCTTGGTTCTCATGGGATGACTCCTTGGTTCAATCTTGAGTTAATTATAGTAATATTTACCAAATATGTCTAGTTTTTCTCCCGGTAAATCAACAAAAATACGCGAACAAACGGGCTTATATCGAAAAAATACCCTGATTTCGGGTCTGAGCTTTGTTTTATTTATGGTGAGTTTAACTTAAATTTATCTCCCGTGAGGGACAGCAACCGGAGAATTTTTCTGTTGTCAGATAGAGGTCCATTTTAGAGATTTGCCTTAAACTTACCAGAAGCTTAGGGGCGAGTTCATTTCAGTCACCCGTGAAGGTAGGGGCGGGTTCCGCAAAAATCTATGTATCCCATTAACAACCTATATAAACCCGCCCCGGAGTCGGGGAAAAACTGTTCATAGGTTCGGGCGGGGGGTAAGTTCGGGGCTGGTTTATAAAAGTTATTTCTGAGAAAACAGACATCTGGGGGAACCCGCCCCTACGTGACACCTCACACCGCCAAGGTACTAAAGCACAACTACGAACTTGCGAGGTTAATTTTTGTGTTATATTAAACGTAGTCGGAATGAGTACGACTTAGTAACTGGGTTTTGGACAATATTATGGTAAAAATTGTAGGAATTGGCGGGAGTCTGCGTTCAGAGTCCTATAGTCAGCAAGCGTTAAGAAATGCAGCGCAACGGGTGGAAGCTTTGGGTGCGGAAGTGGAAATATTAGACTTGCGGCAGATGCGGCTTCCGTTTTGTGACGGGGGGAAAGAATATCCCGACTATCCCGACGTCGAGAAATTGCGGGAAACCGTTAAACAAGCCGATGGGTTAATCTTAGCAACACCAGAATATCACGGAAGCGTGAGCGGTGTGATTAAAAATGCGTTAGATTTAATGAGTTTTGAACATTTAGAAGATAAAGTAGCGGGTTTAATTAGCGTGTTGGGAGGTCAGGCGAATAGTAATGCTTTAAATGACCTGAGATTAATTATGCGATGGGTTCACGGTTGGGTTATTCCCGAACAAATTGCCATTGGTCAAGCTTGGAGTGCTTTTAACGAAGAAGGAAAGTTACTCGATGAAAAGTTATCCGAACGCTTCGATAAATTCGCCCAAAGTTTGGTGGAAAATACCGCAAAATTGCGGAAAAATTAGTTAAAAATTACCAAGTTCGTAGTTGGGCTTTAGCCCTCTTGGTTTGGCGATGAATCGCAACAACGAACGATTCAATAATTGATAATTAATAATGGATAATGGATAAGGAGAGGTCTTCAACCTGATTAATTAATTATCAATTGTCAATTGTTAATTATCCATTGATAATCATCTATTTTGTTCTGGGGCTTTAGCCCTCTTGGTTTGGCGCTGAACCGCAACAACAAACGAATAATAATCGATTTTTTTCTAGGGCTTTAGCCCTTTTTTTAGCGATAAATCGCAACTACAAACAAGCTGTTTTTACCGTGTCCCCCAAATGAGTGACACACAAAAAAGCGAATTGCTATTTAACGACAATTTATTAAAATGAGACATAAATCTTTTGTGTCCTAATTAAAAAATAGTCAATGCTAAAAAATATCAGTCACGCCGGGGGAGTCAACCCACAAGCAAAAGATAAAAGGGAAGAACCCGAAGAAATTCTATTCAGTACCCCGTTTGGTTATATGTTCCCCGACTTGGTAATTGGGGAAAATACAGAGGAAAATAAATTACCCGTAGCCGACAGTACAATTCCCGCTTTAAAAATGCTTGGGGATGCAATGGCTGATTTGGGAGAACCCGGTCAAGAAATCAATAAATTCAACTCTAATATTCCTTCTGTTTTTACCTATTTGGGTCAATTTATCGACCACGATATTACCGCTCGAACGGATCGGGAAACAGAGATTAGTATAATCAATAATGGCGATGATGTCAACAGTTCGCTCCTACCAACCGACCCGCAAGTTATTATTAATAAGCTCAAAAATGGGCGACGTCCTCAACTTGATCTCGATAGTGTTTATGGTGACGGGCCAGCATTAATACCGGGGGGAAAAGTTGGAGCAAATACAGAAGCTCAGTTTCTTTATGAGGACGAAAGCTTACTGTTAAAAGTTCAAGAAATTGATAATTTTGTAGATTTGCCTCGGGTTGGTCGCACGGCAAAAATTGCGGATATGCGTAATGATGAAAACGTCATTATTAGCCAACTCCACGCGGCATTTTTGAAATTTCATAATGTCATTGCTTCAAGTTTACCGAAACATTTGTCTCCTCAAAGTCGGTATATTTATACTCGTCAGCTTGTCCGTTGGTGTTATCAATATGTGGTGGTCAACGACTATCTCCGAGCCGTTTGTGAACCAAATATTGTCGATGATATTTTGTTGAACGGCCCGCGTTTTTATCGTCCTGGGTTTAGTGGAAATTCGGTATTTATGCCTTTAGAATTTTCCGTCGCGGGATTTCGATTTGGTCACTCGATGATTCGCCCATTTTATCAACTCAATCGTCAATCTCAAGTTAAAATTATGAACCTCTTGGGGGTTTCAAGGGAGAGACATCCAGAGTCAGATTTGTTGGAAAAGAACGGTGAGAATTACCAACTGAAAAAACAGTTTAGTATTGACTGGCAAAATTTTGTTCAATTTGCACCAAATGAACCGATTCCTAACTTTGCTCGTAAAATCGATCCTCAAATTTCTAAAGGGTTATTCGACCTTCAACTCGATGGAGCGAGGGCGAATACTTTCATGTCTCATTTAGCTCAACGAAACCTAGTTAGAGGTTATTCATTGAGTTTACCCACCGGACAAAAAGCCGCCAAAGCCTTTGGTTTTCAACCGCTAACAACAGAAGATTTAATCGATAAAGAACCCAATCAAAAATTGAAGCAAGCGCTCGAATATGGCGGGTTTGGAAACAGAACACCGTTATGGTATTATATTCTCAAAGAAGCGGCATTACAAACTGGGGGAAATACGTTGGGAGCTTTGGGGAGTAGTATTGTTGCGGAGACGATTATTGGTTTAGTTAAACAAGACCCCAACAGCTATTTAAACCATCTGCACAACCCCGCAATACAACCCAACGGAATTCGTATTCCTCGGCTCTACGGTCGCAGTTCAATTATTAACTCAATTGGAGATATTCTCGCCTGTGCGGGAATTCAATAAGAGCCAATTAAAATCGGTTAAAGTTAGAGTTTTAACTGATTGAATTTTAAGGGTTTTTCCGAGTCGTCTGGATGAGAAAATCAAAGGTTGTAACAATCTTTGTCTCATTCAGATGATCTGATCAAATAGGATTAATGCTTACTGTGGGAAACAATAAATGATAGAGATTAGTAAAGTTCAAGACAATCTAATATAGGATTATCTATAAACTATTGAATAGTTTCAGCCCCAGATCGAAGAATGGCTTCGACATTACTCGTTGATGTATTTCCACACCGTAACCAAATCACTTTCGGAGGAGAACCGTAAAGACGACTTCGTTCAGCAAAGTCAGCATCTTGAGTTAGAATACAAAAACCTTGAGTTGTAGCAAATTCCCAAATCTCGCTATCATTTGCTTCTGAAAGACTTTGAAACTGAACATGACTGGAGTCGGGAAAGATATCAGCCAGACGACTCACTAACTTTCGGCTTAAGTTTTGGTCAAACAGTAATTTCAAGGTTTACTCACCACAACCGTTAAACGACGTTCTCGATCCGCAGCAAACTCCAAACACGCTCTGATATCTTCTTCTGTTAATTCGGGAAAATCATCTAAAATTTCACCGTGAGACATTCCCGATGCTAGCCAACCCAAAACATCGTAAACAGTGATACGCATTCGTCTAATACAGGGTTTCCCGCCCCGCTTACCTGGCTCAATGGTAATGATGTCGCGATAGCTCATAAATAAAAGAGTATACTGTCTTTGTTCTCAGTTTAACCTAGTTTGGGGATTTAAACCCGTTAAGAATACAATAAAATTACAGTAGATCGCATTTGTCTGAAAACTCTGCGTATTTTTACTGAGACTGAACGGATTTTAAGCACTTCAAAAAATTATTAAATATCAGTAATTACACGCTGTTCAATCTTGGATTTTCCACTTAAGCTAGATGTAGAGATTTGAAAAATTTAACACGTTATACATTTAGGAGATAACATGGGTTTATTTGGTAAAGCACGTTCATCCGGCGCTATCAAAACAGATGTTACTATGAGTCCGGCGGAAGCATTTGCAGGTATTGCATTAGCAGTTGTTGCTGCTGACGGCTATCTTGCAGACTCGGAATTAGATGTATTAATAACTTTGCTGGGTCGGATGCAACTTTTCCGTAGCTATCCGTCTGAAGTAATGAGACGTATGTTTGATAAACTTTTCGGTATTATCAAGCGTCAGGGAGTTGAAGCACTGGTTAATCAAGCTATTCAAACCCTTCCCCATGAATTACAGGAGACAATGTTTGCTGTTGCCACCGACTTAATTTTAGCAGATGGTGAAGTTACTGAAGAAGAAGAAAGTCTATTAAATGATCTCTGCAATGCGTTTGAAATTTCTCAAGAAACGACCAATGAAATTATTCGGGTGATGTTGATTAAAAATAAAGGATAGAGTTTTCAAATTTTTCTAGATAAAATCCCCGGTTGTTTGAAGAAGCCGGGGATTTAAACCCGTTAGGATTTCAAAAAGCCGTTAAAAACATCGCTAAAACTATCGGATATATTTTTTAAGTGACTTACCGTAGGGGCGGGTTCAAATTGATTTATTCATCCCAGAAACAAGTTTAATAAACCCGCCCCGTTAATTTGAGTCGGAGTGGGGCGGGTTTAGAGAGGTTATCGGTGAAAAACATCAATCTTTGCCGAACCCGCCCCTACATAATGATGAATTTTTTGTAGGGGCGGGTTCAAATTGATTTATTCATCCCAGAAACAAGTTTAATAAACCCGCCCCGTTAATTTGAGTCGGAGTGGGGCGGGTTTAGAGAGGTTATCGGTGAAAAACATCAATCTTTGCCGAACCCGCCCCTACATAATGATGAATTTTTTGTAGGGGCGGGTTCAAATTGATTTATTCATCCCAGAAACAAGTTTAATAAACCCGCCCCGTTAATTTGAGTCGGAGTGGGGCGGGTTTAGAGAGGTTATCGGTGAAAAACATCAATCTTTGCCGAACCCGCCCCTACATAATGATGAATTTTTTGTAGGGGCGGGTTCAAATTGATTTGTTTATCCCAGAAACAAGTTTAATAAACCCGCCCCGTTAATTTGAATTGATTACCGAGGTAAGTTTCTAACAGATTATTTGTCGGAGTGGGGCGGGTTTAGAGAGGTTATCGGTGAAAAACATCAATCTTTGCCGAACCCGCCCCTACACAATGATGAATTTTTTGTAGGGGCGGCTTCAAATTAATTTGTTCATCTTTGGGCAACTCCGAACACCCTGATTTTTAGAGTTAGTGTGATGGATAATAAAAATATCTCAAATTTTAGGGATACTGTTGCTATGACTGAACTACTTGAACGGGCGATCGCCCAGTTAAAAGCTTTACCTGCGGATGAACAGGATGCGATCGCTTCTCGACTTCTTCGCGAGTTGGAAGATGAACGGACATGGAAAGCCAAGTTTGCGGCGACCACCGATGAACAATGGGATAACATAGCCGAGAGGGTAAGACAAGAAATTGCTGGCGGTGAGATTACTCCTCTCGATGAGGTTTTTCCTTCCGAACCATGAAGTCAAGTGTTACCAAAGCGTTTCGCAAAAAGCTGGCTGAACTTCCCCCGTCGGTTCAACAGCAAGCTGCTAAAGCCTATGCTCTTTGGCGTTCAGACCCTTATCATAACAGTCTTCAGTTCAAAAGGGTCAGCGAACGACAACCCATTTATTCGGCCCGTATCAGTTTAGACTATCGAGCGCTTGGCTTGCTGGAGAACGATCAAATATACTGGTTCTGGATCGGTACACATACCGAATACGATCAATTGCTTCAACGCTTGTAGGATGAATTCATAAGAAAATAAATTAAACCTAAGATCTGGCTCTGGGGTCTTGAAGCGGACGGGAGAATGCGCTATCTTAGGAAACTTAGCATCTCATCGAGGAGTCCCTATGCGTCAATCATCCTCTCCTAGCACGGCCAGTGATACCCAAACCTCAAGTATTCTCTCTCTCAACATCGCACCAGCCCAAGTGCTGCGGGGAACTCACGCCATCGCAGAAGCAGGAGAGGCGATCGCAAAGTTGGGAAAACGTCCTTTACTCGTCGGGGGCGATCGCAGTCTCAGCGTAGCCCAAACGACCCTAGAACCCGTTTTAAAACAGCATCACCTCAAATTAGCCTCGGCCAGCTACGCGCCCGACTGTAGCGAAGCCAGCCTGGGGAAATTGCAGGAAAAAGTAACCCACCATCAAGCCGACTTCATTATCGGAATCGGAGGTGGAAAAGCCCTCGATACCGCCAAACTCCTCGCCCATACCTGTGAACTTCCGATCGCAACAATTCCCACATCCGGGGCGACCTGTGCGGCTTGGACGGCGCTTTCCAACGTCTACTCAAACGAAGGCGCCTTCTTGTACGATGTTCCTCTGGCCAAATGCCCCGATCTGCTCATCCTCGACTACAGCTTAATCCAAACCGCCCCCCAACGCACCCTAGTCGCCGGAATTGGAGATGCGATCGCCAAATGGTACGAAGCCTCGGTTAGTAGCGGACACTCCGAACAAACGTTATTAATCGCCGCAGTTCAACAGGCGAGAGTCCTCCGCGATATTTTACTCCAAAAATCCGTCAGCGCCCTACAAGAACCCGGAGGCGAAACTTGGCGGGAAGTCGTAGACGCCACCGTATTGCTCGCCGGAGTGATTGGCGGAATCGGCGGCGCCCAATGTCGCACCGTCGCCGCCCACGCGGTTCACAACGGGTTAACTCATGTGAGCGCCAGTCATGGTACACTGCACGGAGAGAAAGTCGCTTTTGGTATTTTGGTACAACTGCGCCTGGAAGAAATGCTGCAAGGCAACCAACTCGCAGCCGCCGCCAGACAGCAATTGCTCAAGTTCTACGGCGACATCGGTTTACCGCAAACTTTAAACCATTTGGGCTTAGAAAATGTCACGTTAACTGAGTTAAAACGGGCGGCTGAAGTGGCTTGTAATGAACGTTCTGATATTCATAGACTACCCTTTCATGTCGTTGTTGAACAGTTAATGGCGGCGATGGTTTCCACAACCGCACCCATTGGGGAAGCTAAAATCAAAGCCTAAAAATTTATCGCCCCGTCTTCGCCACCTCCCTTATTAAGGGGGGATAAAGGGGGATAAAGGGGGATAGAAATTTCGTAATAATTCCTCACTTAAAACCTCACTCAATACCTGTAAAATTAACCGATGACTTTGGACTGGATAAACCCCGCAGATCGGGTCATGCAACTACCGCCTTATGTGTTTGCGCGATTGGATGAATTGAAACTTCGCGCCCGTGAACAAGGCTTAGATTTGATTGATTTGGGAATGGGAAATCCCGGCGGTCCCGCCCCGGAACCGGTGATCGAAGCCGCCAAACAAGCCTTACATATTTCTGATCATCACGGTTATCCGCCTTTTGAGGGAACGGCGAATTTTCGCAAAGCAATTACTCAGTGGTATTTGCGGCGCTACGATGTTAAACTCGACCCCAATAGTGAGGCTTTACCGCTGTTGGGTTCAAAGGAAGGATTGACCCATTTAGCCTTAGCTTATGTTAATCCCGGCGATGTCGTATTGGCACCAAATCCCGCTTATCCGGCACATTTTAGAGGGCCGTTAATTGCCGGGGGAAAAATTCATAGTATACTGTTAAAACCGGATAATAATTGGTTAATTGATTTATCAACCATTCCCGATTCGGTTGCGGAACAGGCGAAAGTTCTCTTTTTTAATTATCCGAGTAATCCAACCGGCGCAACCGCACCGAGAGAATTTTTTGAAGAAATTGTTGCGTTTGCTCACAAATATCAGATTCTTTTAGTTCACGATTTATGTTATGCTGAACTCGCCTTTGATGGCTATCAACCCACCAGTTTGTTAGAAATTCCAGGCGGAAAAGAAATCGGCGTCGAGTTTCATACCCTTTCAAAAACCTATAACATGGCGGGTTGGCGGGTTGGATTTGTAGTCGGAAATTCAACCATTATTCAGGGGTTGAGAACGTTAAAAACCAACCTGGATTATGGGTTATTTGCCGCTTTACAAACCGCAGCGGAAACCGCTTTAAATTTGCCCGATTCTTATATTACCGAAGTTCAAAATCGCTATCAAAAACGGCGAGATTTCCTGATAGATGGGTTGGCGGAATTGGGGTGGACGGTTCCCAAACCTTTGGCAACAATGTATCTTTGGGTTCCCTGTCCGCCCGGAATGAGTTCGACGGATTTCGCCCTAACCGTTTTACAACAAACCGGGGTGGTGGTCACGCCCGGAAATGCCTTTGGAAGCGGCGGAGAGGGCTATGTAAGGGTGAGTTTGATTGCAGATTGCGATCGCTTGGGCGAAGCGTTGCGTCGGTTAAAAGAGGCAAATATTCGTTATCAACCGGAAGCCGTTGCCGCACCAATCCGATAATTTTTGACTAAAAATAAGCTTGATTGGTTAATATCAACTCCGTCAAAAAAGCGCATATTTTCTAAGTCAAAAAAGCAATTTTCGTAATTTTGAGAAACTTGATCGCGATCGCCCGACTCTCAAAGCTTCTCGGAAAAGTGCCAAGGCGACTAATCGTTAAGAGCGCATTATTAATAGTGTACATCAAGCTGGTGTGGGATATGAAAGCGAAGCCGGCTATTGGGCTTGATTCGTATCCCGCTTTTATTTTAGCCGCAGAAGATCTACAATCTCAGGTATTCTCAATAATTAAGCTCAATTACCCGACTCAGGAGACAACGATATGGAAGGTTGTACAGTAACAGACTTAAAAGTTCATAGCAAGCAAAACTGCTTTGTCCTCGATGCGGCGACCATGCAACGCATCCAAGAAGAAACCTCGGTTTCGACAACACTCGAACCCGGAACCTATGTGGTGAGAATTCGCAGCGGTGCATTTAACTATCGCGGTGAGGTGGCCCATTCCGGCGAACCTCTGGTCATGTTGTGGATTTATGGTGGCCGATTTATTAATAAAAAAACCAACATCGAAATAGAAGCCACTTGGTCAACTTTGAACGGAGATGACGATACACTCACCCTAGAAGTTCTACAAACCTGTAATCTCTGCGCTTTCTTCTTCGATACCTACCTCGAAGACAACGAAGGAGAAGTGACCATTTCGGTGGTGAAAATTTAACCCCAAACCCACGCCAAGAGTATCATCAAAAGTTCCTTTGCTGAATAACTCCATCAAAATCAATAGAAACGAGAAAAACCAAAAGATGAAAAATCTTTCGGTCAATCAAAAGAAAATCCGGTTAACCTTGGTATTTTCTTTCTCGCTTCTTCAGCGCTAAATCTGGGGTAGGAGTGTTGCAACTGGGGCGGGCTTTAAAATAGAAGTTCTCCATAACGCTCCGCTGAAATCTCAAATATTTTATCTTTACATTGACAGTTGTTAATCTATAACTCGGAAAAACAATGTCTCGCACTCGCAAAACATTATTTCAAATACCAGTGGTGCTACTGGCTTTAGCATCCACTCCCGGACTGTTCACGGTTTCTCTAGCATCATTTCTCAATCAAGCCGCTTTTGCCCAAACCTCCCAGGCGGAACCGTCAGAATCAGAAACAGAGCGAACCCTCACTCTACCAGAAACCTTCGATAATGATAACCCAACCTTCACCGTTCCCAAATCCTTAGCTGAGGATACATCCGTGACGGTGAACGGTTCGAGTAGCATGAGCGAAATTAACAAAGCCCTTCAAAAACGCTTTGTTGAACGCTTCCCCGATGCCCAAGTCGAACTCGCCGCCAGCGGCACCAACGAAGCCTTAGAAGCTTTAAAAGAAGGAAAACTGGATTTAGCCGCAGTCGGACGTCCGCTAACCGAAGAAGAAAAAGCCGCAGGGTTGGTTGCGGTTCCCATCGGTCGGGAGAAATTGGCAATTATCACCGGACCAAATAATTCCTTTAACGGCGATCTCACCTTTGAACAATTTGCGCGAATGTTTCGGGGTGAAATCACCAACTGGTCGGAGGTTGGCGGTTCCGACGGTGAAATTCGCTTCATCGATAGGCCCGGTGACAGCGATACCCGTCGCGCCCTGAGTACCTACGACGTGTTTGAAACCGCTGCTTTTACTAGCGGACCGAATACTATTCAAGCCTCAGAAGACCAAACCGACGCCGTTGTTGCCGAATTGGGTGATAATGGCATCGGTTATGCGATCGCCGACCAAGTGTTAAACCGGGATGATGTGAAAATTATCCCCATGCACAAAACCTTACCGGACGATCCGCGTTATCCCTATTCTCAGTATCGCAGCTACGTTTACAACGAAAACAACAAATCCCCCAAAGTTCTGGCATTTCTAGCCTTTGCCACTACCGCACCCGGTCAAGAAATTCTCGCCGAAACCGAAACCGAACAACCCGTTGGAGGGACCGCACCGGCTGCTGTGGTTCCGGCGGCACCCCAACAAACCGCCCAAGTTCCCCCTGCCGTCGAAGAACAAGCAGAAGAAGAAGAAACGGCAGGTTTTCCCTGGTGGATACTCTTATTGCTGGCAATTCCCCTGTTAGGCGGGTTAATTTGGTTGTTGTTTAAGGGGGGTCAAGGAGAACCCGTTGACGACAGCAGCGCCGCACCACCGACCGCTACAGGCACCGGAACAACACCTACCCCAACGACTCCAACAACTCCTCCCGCGACCGCTACAGGCACCGCAACAACACCCACCCCAACGACTCCAACAACTCCTCCCGTGACCGGAACCGAAACCGGAGTTACACCGACCGCTACAGGTGCAACGCCAGTCGCTCCCGGCACCGATATCAACTTTGTCACTCCCGGAAGCCCTAGCGGAACCTCCGTCGCTTCTGGAAATGTGGGTGTAACGCCTCCAGGTCTGGGAATTGGAGTGGTTGCAGGTGGACTCGCCGCCGGTGCCGCATGGTGGGCGGGACGCACGCCAAGCAGTCGGATTACATTCGCACTCGGCGACGATCAAAACGCCTATGCTTATTGGGTTGTACCCGATGGCGACAAGGATTTTGCCAAAGAACACGGCGGACAAAACCTGCAACTGCGAGTTTACGATGTCACAGATATTGACGAGCCGGAGGAGCAAGCGCCTCACGGGGTTCAAGTCTATGATTGTGAGGAGTCCAGCCAGGAACAACCGGTTTTGAACCTCGAAGGCAACCGAGAGTATATCGCAGAAATGGGTTATGTCACCCCCGATCATCAGTGGTTGATGTTGGCTCGTTCTAACCGAGTACAGATTCCGCTCACCGAGACCCCAACCGATGAAGCGACACCTAATCTGGGGTTGGCGGCCAGCGGAATGGATGCGGGAAGCGTTACCAATCTGATTCCGGTGTTAACGGCTTTTGGAAGTCATATGACTTTGAGAGTTGCAGATCATCATAGCGCCGATGCCGATTGGGAAGTTCCCGAGGGCGGAAAAACCGCAGCCAAAGAATATGGGGGACGATATCCCCAACTGCGAATTTATGATGTCACCGATATTGACGATCTCGATGCCGAAGCGCCTCACGATATTCGGGTTTATGATTGGGATGAATCGACTCAAACCCAACAATTTGCCGACTTAGATAGCGATCGCATTTATTTAGCAGAAATTGGTTACGCCACTGAAGACGATCGGTGGTTGAGGTTGGCCCGTTCCAACCGAGTTCGCATTCCGGTAGCCCAGACGATAACCGATGGAGCGATACCCGGTGGGTTAGTGGTTCCGGGGTTGATCGGTTTGGGAGGTGCGGCGCTGATTCCGATGTTAACCGCTTTTGGGAGTCATATTACCCTGAGGTTAACAGATAATCGTACTCTAGAGGCCGATTGGGAAGTTCCCGAAAATGCGAAAAATGCGGCCAAAGAATATGGCGGACGATATCCCCAACTGCGAATTTGTGATGTCACCGATCTTGACGATCTCGATCGCCAATCCCCTCACGATATTCGGGTTTATGATTGGGATGAATGGACTCAAACCCAACAATTTGCAGAGTTAGAAAGCGATCGCGTTTATTTAGCAGAAATTGGTTACGCCAGCGAAGACGACGGGTGGTTGAGGTTGGCCCGTTCTAATCGAGTTCGCATCCCGGTAGCGCCGACTTCCCTAGAGGAAATTATCCCCAATGCGGGGTTAGTTGTGACCGGATTGGATACCGGAACGGTTAGCGATGTGATTGGGCGGTTAACGGCTTTTGGAAGTCATATGACCCTGAGGTTAACAGATAATCGTACCCTAGAGGCCGATTGGGAAGTTCCCGAAAATGCTAAAACTGGAGCGATTGAATATGGGGGACGATATCCCCAACTGCGAATTTGTGATGTCACCGATATTGACGATCTCGATCGCGTTGCGCCTCACGATATTCGGGTTTATGATTGGGATGAATCGACTCAAACCCAACAATTTGCAGAGTTAGAAAGCGATCGCGTTTATTTAGCAGAAATTGGTTACGCCAGCGAAGACGACGGGTGGTTGAGGTTGGCCCGTTCTAATCGAGTTCGCATCCCGGTAGCGCCGACTTCCCTAGAAGAAATTATCCCCAATGCGGGGTTAGTTGTGACCGGATTGGATACCGGAACAGTTACCGATGTGATGGGGCGGTTAACGGCTTTTGGAAGTCATATTACCCTGAGGTTAACAGATAATCGTACCCTAGAGGCCGATTGGGAAGTTCCCGAAAATGCTAAAACCGGAGCGATTGAATATGGCGGACGATATCCCCAACTGCGAATTTGTGATGTCACCGATATTGACGATCTCGATCGCGAAGTGCCTCATAATATTCAAGTCTATGATTGGGATGAATGGAGTCAATCTCAACAATTTGCAGAGTTAGAAAGCGATCGCCTGTATTTAATTGAAATTGGTTACGCCACCGAAGACGATCAGTGGTTGAGGTTGGCTCGTTCCAACCGAGTCCGGCTTCCGGTAACGCAGACAACAACCGAAGAAGTCAGACCCGATACGGATGCGATCAGCGAATTAATGAGTGTCGGAGGTGCGGCGGCGCTGATTCCATTTTTAACCGCTTTTGGCAGTCATATCACGCTGTGGCTCAGTGATAGTCAGACGGCAGATTCGGAGTGGGAAGTTCCCGAAAATGCGAAAAATGCGGCGATCGAATATGGCGGACGATATCCCCAATTGCGACTTTGTGATGTCACCGATCTTGACGATCTCGATCGCCAACCCCCTCACAGTATACAGGTTTACGAATGGGATGAGTCGAGTCAATCCCAACAATTCCCCAACCTGGAAAGCCAACACATTTATCTCGTAGAAATTGGTTATGGAACCGAAGATAATCAATGGTTGAGGTTGGCTCGTTCTAACCGAGTCGTCACCCCTGCGGTTGAGACGTCTAACGGTGAAACTGCAACCCCCAGTCTGGGGTCAGTTGTCCCGACGGGGGTTGTCACTGGGGCGGCGGCGGGTTTAATTCCCCTATTGACGGAGTTGGGAAGCCAGATTACCTTCAATTTGGACCCGGAAGACGAGCAAACCGCAAATGTCGCTTGGGAAGTCCCGGATACGGCGCTCAGGGCGGCTCAGGAACGGGGCGGACGGCAAATGCAACTGCGAATTTATGATGTGACCGATGTGGTTGATTTAGACCGTCAAAGCCCTAACCGGGTGCGAAGATATGACTGTGAAGCATCGACAACCGAACGACGGGTTCCGCTTTTAGACCGAAATTGTGAGTATCTCGCCGAAATTGGTTATCTCACCGATGATGGTCAATGGTTGATGTTGGCTCGTTCTAACCGGGTGCGAGTTCCCGAAGTTCAGCCGGATGTGAGTGTAGCGGATACATCCTCCTCGGAGGCGGTTAACGTTCCCCTCAGTTCGCGGTTTCCCAGTTCAATGACTTTAATCCCGACCGGTTCGGGAACAGCCGATGTTCGTTGGGATATTGGAGAGGACGCCAAACAAGCGGCTAAACGCCAGGGCGGACGGAAGTTGCAATTGCGAGTTTATGATGTGACCGACATCAACGACTCCGAACCGGGTACGACGGTTGTTGAAACTTGTGAGTGCGATGAATCTGTTTTTGAATGGGAACTCGAACAGATCGGCGAACGGGATTATTTGACCGAAATCGGTTATGTTACCGATGATGGGGAATGGTTGATGTTGGCTCGTTCCAACCGGGTCCGAGTTGCTGACGCCAGTTCAACAGAGCAAGGCGTGGGCGGGAATTTGGGGCTAACGGGTGCGGGTTTAATCGGCGCCGGAGTTCTCAAGGGTAGCACCCTGATTCGCCGTCGGGGTGAGGCGAGAACCAGTTCGGTGACTATCATCCCGAGCGATAATCAAGCGGCTAATGTCTATTGGGAAGTTCCCGATGCGGTAGCCGAAGATGTTCAACAGCGGGGCGGACGTCAGTTTCAACTGCATCTTTACGATGTGACCGATATTCCGCCCGACTCGCTGGCAACCAACAGCGTTCAACAGTACAATTTTGAGCCGGTGATTTCCGAGCCGGTGGTTCTGGAGTTGGAAGGCAACCACGATTATATTGCAGAAATTGGCTACTTGACCGCTGACGGGGAATGGTTAATGTTGGCTCGTTCTTATCGGGTTCGCATTCCGGCTTCTACAAGTGTCGCTCCCGTTGAACCGACTCCAACCCGTCCGGAAATTGCCCTCCCCCAACCGGAAGTGGTTCCGACTCTCGACTCTAACCGCTGTCGGGTGAGTTTGATTCCCTGTGATAATGAGGCGGTTAATGTTTATTGGGAAGTTCCCGATGCGGCAGCCGAAGACATTCAACAGCGGGGCGGACGTCAGTTTCAACTGCATCTTTACGATGTCACCGATATTCGGCCCGACTCGGTAGCTACCAATAGCGTTCAACAGTACGATTTTGATGTTTCTCTGCCTCATCCGGAACTGTTACATCTCGAAGGCAACCACGACTATATTGCAGAAATTGGTTACTTGACGGAGGGCGGTCAATGGTTGGTTTTGGCTCGTTCTTATCGGGTTCGGGTTCCGGCGTCTACCAGTTCGGGTTTACCCGATGTCGGATTAATTGCAGCCGGCGCTACCCCGTCGGATTTGGCTTCTATTCCTTGTCGGATTGTTCTGACTCCGGGCGTTGAAGGGGCTATTGATGCTGAGTGGGATGTGCCGAATGCGGCGAAACAACTGGCGAAACAGCGGGGCGGCTATCAGTTTCAACTGCGGGCTTATGATGTGACTAATAGCCCGGTTGATATTTCGGCCAGTTCTTTGGTCGAACAATGTTCGATTGCTGAATCGATTTCTAGTTGGCAGTTTGAATTGGCTTTCCAACGGGAATATGTGGTAGAAGTCGGTTATCTGACGGAGGAGGGACTGTGGTTGCTGTTGGCTCGGTCTAACCGTCTGTATGTTCCTGTTGAGGAGGTCTCCGACGAAGAAGCGGGTTCGACTGCTGTGGCTTTCATCGCCGGGGCGAATTCTTTCGAGAGTTATATTACTTTGAGTCTCGGTGATCATGAGTTGGTTGATGCTCGTTGGGAAGTACCAAATGGGGCGAAAGAATGGGCCAAACAGCAGGGCGGTCAGAAGTTTCAACTGCACGTTTATGAGGTGACGGGTATTGATGTGGAAACTCAGTCGCCTCGCACTGTTCAACGGTACAATTGCAATGAGTTAATTAAACAGTGGCAGGTTCCTAATCTCAATGTTGATTGTGAGTATATGGTTGAGATTGGTTATGCCACGGATGCGGGCGAGTGGTTGATGTTGGCTCGTTCTAACTGCCTGCGGGTTCCGGCGACTTCCGGGGCGGTGAGCGATGTGACGGGGGTTTCTCCCCAGGTGGCGATTTCTGCTCGGATTACGTTGACGCTGAGTGATAATTCTAGTGCGGATGCTCACTGGGAACTCCCTCGGGCGGCGGTTAAAGCATCGATTGCCCAAGGCGGACAGAAGTTTCAATTGCGGATTTATGATGTCACCGGGATTGATTTGCAAACCCAGTCGGCGGAGAATGTACGGCGATACAATTGCCACGAGTTGATTCAACAGTTGCAAATTCCGAATTTAGAGGCTAATCGCGAGTATTTTGCCGAAATTGGTTATGTGACATCGGATGAGCAGTGGTTGATGTTGGCTCGTTCTAATTCGGTGCGGGTGTCGGGGTCGGATTTGATTAATCAGACGACGTTGGGAACGACGGTTCCCAGTATTAGCACGGTTTCTCAGGTGGTTAGTCAGGGAATGATTCCCGCTGTCGCCACCACGCCCCAAGCTGTGACTCCGGGTAATTGTGCGATTGAACATTTGACGGTTCACAGTCGCCGCAATTGTCATTTGCTCGATGAAGAACGGATGAGACGGCTTCAGGAAACGGCGGTTTCTCAAACTTTAGAACCGGGTCTTTATGTGATTCGGATTAAAAGCGGTGGGTTTGGTTATGGTTCTGAGGTTTCTCCTGTCGGTGAACCGATGGTGATTTTCTGGATTTATGGCGGGACGGTCATTAATAAGAAAACTCGGGTTCCGGTGGCGGCTACTTGGTCCACGTTGAATGGTTTTCACGATTCGTTAACCTTGGAGGTTCGGGAAACGGCTACTTTATGTGCGTTTTTCTTTGATACTTATCCTGAGGATAATCAGGGTGAAGTGACGGTTTCTGTGGCTCGATTGTACGATTTTGACTAGATTTTAGCTGAAATTTAAACCTTTTTCTCCCGTTTTGAGAAACCTATCTAAGCGGGAGATTTTTTTCGTCTGGCCGACCGGTTTTGCGATCGCTTTTTCCGGTTTCTAAACTTGACTTATCAAATTTTATTGAAAAACAAAAGAAGGTTAAACTCGGAAAAAATTAAACCAAAATTTAATCTGATCTGCTCGAAAAATTAGAGAGAAAATCTCTCTCAACTAGAAAAACTGTGATAAAATTATGAATTAAAACAACGATCAGTTCAAACCGAGTCATTAGCATCTATTCTATATTAACAATCACAAGGCAAAAATCTCATGCGATTTTTAGTCGTAGAAAATGATGAAGCACAAGCTCATCAAATCAAAAAGGCATTGGTAGAACAGGGCTATGTCGTCGATGTGGTTATAGATGGCGAACAGGGGTGGGCTTATGTGGAAGCTTTCACCTACGATCTGTTGCTGATCGATTCTAGCTTACCCGAACTTGACGGAATCGATCTGTGTCGGCGTATTCGCCAACAAGCCTACACCGTTCCCATTCTGCTTTTAACCGTTCAAGACAGCAGTACCGATCAAGTGGCCTGTTTGGAAGCGGGGGTTGACGACAGGCTCGTTAAACCTTTTACGAAAGCGGAACTGTTTGCACGGATTCGGGCTTTGTTGCGTTCTCCTCGCAAAGCAAATACTCCGTTGCTCAAATGGCAGGATCTACGGCTCGATCCGGTGTCTCGGGAAGTCACCTACGAACAAGAACCTCTATCGCTTTCCCCGAAAGAATACAGCCTGTTAGAACTGTTTCTTCGCAACCCCAAACGAGTTTTAACCCAAAGTACCATTTTAGAACACCTGTGGTCTTTTGAAACTCAGCCCAATGAAGACACGGTGCGAGCGCATATCAAACGCTTACGACGCAAACTCAAAAAAGTGAATGCTGAAAAAATGATCGATACCGTTTATGGAGTCGGCTATCGTCTCAAACCCCTGGCGGAAAATCCTTCTCAACCCCAGAGCGCCCTCGCTAAACAGACCGACTCAAACCCTCCTCAAAAAGATTTATCTATCGATAGCGCTTTTGAAGGGACTTCTGTCTCTGCAAAAGTCGATCTGGCTGACTCTTGGGAACGATTTAAGACGCTGATTTTAAATCGGATTAATACTTTAGAACAAACCATCACCTCTGCACAAACCCCGACTTTAACGCCTCAATTGTGTCAAGATGCAGAACTGCAAGCCCATAAACTGGCGGGTTCGTTGGGAATGTTTGGGTTTAAATCCGGATATCGACTCGCCCAACAAATCGAACAGTGGTTCATTAACGCTCGCGAACATCCTGACATTCCGACTGAGATTGAAACGGTAAAAACCTTAATCGCTCAACTCCATCAAGAACTGCAACAACCTCTAGATTGGTTAGAAGAAAAAACTCCATCTCATCTGCATGAAAATTTAATTTCGACCTTGCAAAGTGCCACCAATTCGCCGACTCAATATCGAATTTTAGTGGTTGATGACGATCTGGAACTGAGCGAACAATTACAGCGGGCGGCGATCAATTGGAACATTCAACTGGATGTCACCTCAAAACTGGAAAAAGCCCGTCTAATTTTGCAGGAAAATTCCCCTCCCGATTTGGTTTTGTTGGATCTAGTTTTTCCCAATCATCGAGAGGGGGGATTTATATTACTCCAAGAATTGAAAGATCAATTTCCCGAGTTACCCGTATTAGTCTGGACTGTACGGGATGATATCACCGGCCGCGCCGCTGTCGCCCGTTTGGGGGGAAATGCTTTTTTATCGAAGTCGGTGCCTTGCGATCAAGTTTTAGAAACGATTAAAGATATTCTGCAATCGACGCCAACGGCTTCAACTCAAATTTTGGCTGTCGATGACGATCCGATTACCCTGAATCATTTGTTGCAATTGTTGCCGTCTTATGGTTTGGAAGTCACCCCTTTAGCCGATGCGCGTTTATTTTGGGAAACGCTGGAAAAAACGACGCCGGATCTGGTAATTTTGGATTTAGAAATGCCTCATTTTAATGGGGTTGAACTTTGTAAAACGGTTCGGACCGATCCGAGTTGGAATGCTTTGCCGATTTTGTTTCTTTCGGCCAGAAAAGATCCGAAAACCGTTCAAAATATTTATCAAGCTGGCGCCGATGATTATATTTCTAAACCTTTTGCTGAAGCGGAATTAATTACTCGTATTTTTAACCGTCTCGATCGCATTCATTTGTTGCGGAGTTTGGCGGAAACAGATCCGATTACGGGTTTGGTGAACCGTCGCCGTTCTACTCACGATTTGAATCGATATTTACATCTGTCTCAGCGTCATTGTCAGCCTTTTTCTTTGGCTTTAATTGCTCTCGATCGCTTTCAATCGATTAATAATCAGTACGGCTACGGCGTGGGAGAAAATGTGATGAGACAGTTTGGACAGGTTTTACTGCATCAGTTCCGAGATGAGGACATTATCGCTCACTGGGGAGGTGAAGAATTTTTAGTCGGGTTGTATGCCAGCCACAAAGCCGACGGTTACAAGCGAATTGCTCAATTGTTAGAGTTGATCGAAAGAACGGTGTTTCCGGTGGCCGATCACGTACAGATCCAGATGACGGCTAGTGCGGGAATTGCCACTTATCCCGAGGATGGAACTGATTTGTCGAGTCTCTATACCGCTTCTAATGCGGCGCTGTATCAAGCGAAGGCGGCGGGGGGAAACTGCTGTTCAACCATGTCTGGCTTTTCTCAGTCAGAGTTGGGCTAACACGGGTGGAAGTGGAAAAGCATTTTTTTTTGACATTACTCAAAAATCAAGTGTATATTTTCAACGATTTTTTCGGTACAACTTTACTGGGCCGATCGCGATTCAATTGTGACAAACCTGTGAAAGTTTGGGGATTCTGTAATTCTTGATTTAACTTGATGATAGAGAATGAAAATCGCAATTTTATTGGAAAATAGAACAGAAAATGATCACCAGTCAATTGATCGCAATGAAACGACGAATCTTAGTCATTGATGACGAGGAAGATATTCGGGAACTGCTGCAATTGAGTATAGAAATGAGTAGTAGTTGGGAAGTTTTTACGGCAGGTTCCGGTCAAGAGGGTATAGAAATGGCTCTGACTTATCAGCCAGATGCGATTATCTTAGATGTGATTATGCCCGATATGGATGGGCCAACTACTTTCCAATTGTTGCAAGAAAATCCTGAAACTCGAAATATTCCCGTGATTCTGCTGACGGCTAAAGTGCAAACGGATGAAGAAGCCCCCTATGGCGATCTCGGCGTTAAGGCGGTTCTGTCTAAATTGATTAATCCTTTGCATTTTGCTGAACAATTAGCGGCGGTTTTGGGGTGGTGAGCGGGATGGGAAAAGCAATTGCTACCGATGATAATTTCAGGTGATTGTTCTTCAGTTTCTCGACGATCGCGATCGCCAGACCATCCCCAAGCGATGGCGTCCAGATGGGGGATAGAATTAAGCGTTAACCGGGTATAATCAAGTCAAATCTCGACAAGTTCTCGGATTGAATTGGTATTGAATGGACTGGGTGTATCAATTAGAGGAAAACTGCTGGCTGAGTAATGAAGTGGCGGTTTGACTGTCTACGGGACGGGAAAATAAATAGCCTTGAGAATAGGGACAGCCCAACTGCTGGAGTTGAAGCCAATGTTGTTGTGTTTCCACTCCTTCTGCAATCACTTCAACGTTTAAGCTGTGAGCAAGCATTAGAATTGCTTCGATCATTTTCCATTTTCCGCTTCTGACAAAAGAATTATCAATTTTTAAGACATCAATCGGCCAGTCTTGCAGGCGGGCGAGACTGGAGTAGCCGGTGCCAAAATCATCAATGTGTAACCGTACCCCTTGCTGTTTTAAGTTCTCTAAGTTGGCGATCGCGGTGGGAGAATTGTCTAAAAAGGCGCTTTCGGTAATCTCCAGTTGTAAGAAATGGGGATTGAGGTGAGTGTCTTGGAGAATTTGCTGGACCCGTTGACTCAGTTGAGGATCGGATAGCTGTAGGGTTGACACATTGACGCTCATGTTTAATGATGAATCTAGGTCAAATTGATTTTGCCAGATTTCTAATTGCTGACAGGCTTCTTGGAGGACCCAATCTCCGATGACTTGAATCAGTCCGGTTTCTTCTGCTACAGGTATAAATTCTACGGGTGCAACCCAACCCCTGCGGGGATGTCGCCAGCGAATTAAGGCTTCAAATCCCGCGATCCGGGTGCTGGTGTTACAGATGATCGGTTGATAAAATAAGATAAATTCTTGTTGTTTTAAGCCTTTGTGGAGTTCTTTTTCCAAACGAAAGCGTTCGATCACTTCCACTGATGAGATTGGAGAGTTTAGGGGTTGATTTTCTAGCACTTGAGACAGGCGAAGCAGGCGATTGGTATTGTTGAGCGCAATTTCTAACAAACGCTGCCCTTTCCCGGATAAGGCGCCAAGCTGTCCGGTTTCTAGGAGTCGCAATGCGGCTTGAATTGAGGTGATTGGTGTCCGCAGTTCGTGACTAATTAATTGATTGATGTTCTCTAAGGAGTCTGTCGAGGTTTCTTCTAAGTTTGGATCTACTGTTGATTGTGTTGCCGGGGTAATTTTAATCAAGGTCATTGAGGTTCTCCAAATTTTAATCCGAGTTTTTTGAGCTTAAAACTCTTTTCTTATAGGTTGTTATAAAGCAGTTGATAGGGTATCGATCGCCTGGTTTTTAACGGCTACTCGTTTTAAGTATAACCTGGAAATAGGTGTCGGGTGAATTCTTCGTTTTTGGGGACAGAAAGAAATTTTTTATACATTTAATAGTTTTTTTAAGTGCAAAGGAATCTCTTTCAGTATAAAAGAGTTTTCTGGAATGGTTTTATTCTGAATCTAAATTTAATGTAAAATAAAATGTGGCTCCTTGCCCTTTCACCGATTCGGCCCAGATTGTCCCTTGATGGCGATGAATAATCCGTTGGACGGTTGCCAAACCAATTCCCGTCCCCGGAAACTCTCCCGAGGAATCTAACCTTTGAAAAGGTCTAAATAGTTTATCGGCTTGAGACATATCAAAACCGACGCCATTATCTTGAACGAAGTAAATGGGAGAAATCCGAGGGGGAGAAGAAAGATTTTCTGAGGTTGAACTTCCTTCTTTGCTGTGAGAGTTTACCGGCGTTCGATTGCCAAATAAAATCCCAAATTCGATTTGAGTCACTTTTTGTTTGGCGGTATATTTCCAAGCGTTAGACATTAAATTTCCCAAGGCAATCTTTAAAAGTTGCTTATCTCCTTTCACCCGGAGATTTGGCTTGATTTTAAACTCGACTTTCCGCCGTGAATCTTGCTGGCTTAACTCCTCAGCAATTCCTCTGATGAGATGGCTTAAATCGACCGGGGTAATACAAATCTCATTTTGTTGAACCCTCGATAATTCCAGCAAATTCTCTATTAATTTATCCATGCGTTTAACGGCTTTCCGAATCCGTTTAATATAAGAGATTCCTTGGGGACTCAGTTGTTCGCCGCATTCTTTTTCGAGAAAAAAACTAAAGCCATCAATGCTTAATAATGGGGAACGTAAATCGTGAGAAACGGTATAACTAAACGCTTCTAATTCGTGGTTCAAGCTTTCTAACTGTTTCGTGCGTTTTTCGAGTTCGGCGTTGGTGATTTCTAGCTGAATTTTTTGTTGTTCAAGTTCTTCTTGAGTGCGCTTGCGTTCTATGGCATAACAGAGCGAATAAATCAATAGTTCTCCAATTGCTAATTCTTTTTTAAGATAGTCTTGGGCGCCGAGTCGCACGGCTTGAATCGCCATTTTTTCATCGTTCAGTCCGGTTAAGACTACAATGGGTAAATGATTGGCTTTCGACAAAATATCTGTAAACGTGTCCAGTCCTTGACTATCCGGCAAAAATAAATCGAGTAAAATAATGTCAAACCTATTTTGTTCTAAACAAGAAAAAGCATCGGTTAATCGTTCCACAACCGTCACTTTAAAGTTCATTTTATGACGTTTTTTTAGGCTTTCTTGAATCAGAAAGGCATCGCCGGGATTGTCTTCTACTAATAGAACTTTAATTAATTCCTGATACATCAAGGGTTCTCCGATGAGGTCAATAGAGGGTTAATTATATGAGGGCGAGGCAGGGTAAAATAAAATGTTGAGCCTTGTTGACTATGGGAATCAACCCAGATGCTGCCCTGATCTAACTCAACTATTCTTTTGGCGATCGCGAGTCCCATTCCAATACCGGGATAATTTTGGCGGGGGTGAAGACGCTGGAAAATGTCAAAAATAGCCTGATGATATTTGCTGTCAATACCGATGCCATTATCCTGAACAGAAAAAACCCACATTTCGGTTTGAGGTTGAACAGCAATTTCAATTTGAGGAGGGCGATCGCTGCAATATTTGATGGCATTTTCAATTAAAATAGAAAACAACTGAGTCAGTTGTTGGGGATTTGCCATCACCTCGGGTAGAGGGGTTGTCTGAATTTGAGCTTGGGTTTGGACGATGAGCGATTCTAAGTCCATTATCGCCTGTTTGAGACAAATTTGAGCATCAGTGGCTTGAGGGGGTTGATAGTGGGTTTTCAAGCGACAATAGACGAGCAAGCTATCGATCATCTGTTGCATTCGGACCCCACCATCAACCGCAAAATGAATCATTTGATGGGCGCCCGAGTCGAGTTCTTTCGAGTACCGTTGGGCGAGTAATTGATTACAATTGACAACCATTCGCAAGGGTTCTTGTAGATCGTGAGCGATGCGATCGAGCAATTTTTGCAGTTCTATTTCTTTTTCGTTTATAACGGTTGGGGGAGGCTCAATATCGCTTTGAGGAGGGATGGAGTTTTTTAGGGTTAATAAGGCACAACATTCTTGACCGGCGATCGCAGAAACAGGAGTCAGAGACACTTGGACGAGGGGTGACTGTTTTTGTGGAGAGTCGGCGCTATTGGGCTGCCATTGGTGAGACAATAGTGTAAAGTGTACTTCCCTTTTTTGCTGAAAGACTTGATGCCAGCAAGATTGAAACGGCTCGGGGTTTAAGTGAGAAAAATGAGCAAATAATGAAGTTCCGACAATTTCCGGCTTGGAAATTTCGGTGTATTGTTCTAAGTAACGGTTCCAAAATAGAACAGTCCAGTCGGAGCGGAGCAAACACAAACCCACCGCAACACCATCCAAAATTTTATACTGTCGGGTAATGTGTTCGAGTTGATCATACATAGTCAATAAACAGATGTTTAAACATTAACTTGATCGGCTTGCAAGGATTAAATCACTTTTGAGGAGTTCGGCACTCCTCCCGGTAAATTTTTTACACTTGAGCCAGAGATTTTGCTAGATTTGCAGTTGGTTAGATCTATATTATATGTAACACCAGATTTTTAAAATCAACAAAAGGAAACTGCATATGAATTATAACTCTTGTCAGGCGACTCTCGAAATTCTTATTGTAGAGGATAATCCCGGTGATATCTTTCTGACTCAGGAAACCCTAAAAAATTTAAAAATTCCGAATCGCATACACGTTGTTCGCGATGGAGAAGAAGCCCTAGCATTTCTCCATCAGCAGGGTGAATATCAAACGGCTCCCCGCCCTGATATTATTTTACTAGATTTGAATCTTCCCAAACGAAATGGTCGGGAAGTTTTAGAAGTGATGCAGGGTAACCACACTCTCAAGGAAATTCCCGTGATTGTACTGACGACTTCCCTGGCTGATCGGGAGATTTTCAAAGGTCAAAATCTGCGGGCGAACTGTTACATTCCCAAGCCCTACGATCTGAGTCAATTCGATCAGATTGTTCGTGCAATAGAACACTTGGGTTAATTTACTCTAAAATCCTCTCTGGGTCTATATCTGTTAGGAAGGCAAATTTTCGATGTTTTTTTTCACCGTATTTTTAGCGAGTTTCTCACAATATTTTCTGTCCGCAAGTTCGGCTGCACCCTTAATTATTAGCTGGAAACTTGCTCCATTAACAGATGCTTTAATTGCGATCGCCTTTTATGCTTTACCGTTGGCGATCGCTTTGGGAATACAGCGGCGCAAAAACACACCCTTTCAAAAAGTCTTGTTCCTGTTAAGTTTACTAACCCTTTGCATGGCGACGACTCATGCTGCTGCTATGGCGATGTGGTGGTATCCGCTCAATCAATTCTTAATGCTAATCAAAACCATCACAGCCCTGATGTCTTTTCCCATTGCATTAAAAATTATTTCTCATATTCCCCAAGTTGTAGCCATACCCAGTCCCCGCCAATTAGAAGAAGCGAACCGGGCTTTACAACGAGAAATTATGGAACGTCAACAAGCAGAAGCGGCTTTACGAAACTCAGAAGAACTATTAAGAGCAACCTTTGAACAAGCCGCTATTGGTATTGCTCGTGTTGGACTCGAAGGGGAATGGTTACAAGTCAATCAAACTTTTTGTAATCTGGTTGGATATCATCGGGAAGAACTTCTAAAATTGAAATGTCAAGATCTCACTTGTCGAGAATGTTTAGAGAATAAGAGTGACTCTCTACAACCTCTCTTATCGCAGCAGGTTCCTAGCTATTGTTTAGAAAGATGTTTAGTCCGCAAAGATGGAACTCATGTTTGGGTTCATTTTTCGGTTTCATTGGTACGCGATCGCCACAAAAAACCCGTTTATTTTATTGCGGTGATCGAAGATATTACTCAGCGCAGACAAGCCGAAGCCGAAATCAAAAACTTGAATCAAGAACTTGAAAAACGGGTGGAAAAGCGCACGGCTGAATTACAGGAAATTAATAAAAACTTAGAATCGGAAATCATCAAGTGTAATCTGATTGAACAGCAATTAAATCTCACTCAAGAACGTCTTCAATTTTTACTGAGTTCGAGTCCGGGTGCTATTTATACTAGCACAGCCACAGGAGATTATGGTGCGACCTATATGAGTCAGACCATCGCAACAATTACGGGTTATCAAGCTTACGAATTTGTCGAAAATTCTCAGTTTTGGGCGGAGCGAGTTCATCCCGATGATGTGCGGGAAACTTTTGCTTTATTATCCCAAGTTTTAGACACGGGAACGGAGATTCTTGAATACCGATTTTTACATAAAAATGGTACCTATCGCTGGATACGAGATGAAATTAAATTGCTTTGCGATCAAACCAATCAATCGACTGAAATTATTGGCTATATGATTGATATTACCGAACGCAAACAAATGGAAGAAGCGCTGCGGGAAAGTGAGGAACGTTTTCGGTTAATGGCTAATAGCGCACCCGTGTTAATTTGGATGGCGAATGCTGAGAGAAAATGTACTTTTTTTAATCAAGTTTGGCTCGATTTTACCGGACGAACTTTGGAGGAAGAATTGGGCGAGGGTTGGATGGTAAATGTACACCCTGATGATCTCGATCATCTCCTCAGAAGTTGCCCCTCTCACTCGGGACGACAACCCGAACCTTTTATGGTTGAATATCGTCTCAAAAGTTGGGATGGAAAATATCGCTGGATTTTAAATAAAGCGGTTCCTCGCATGACTGCGGATGGCAATGTTTCGGGATATATTGGGTCTTGTATTGATATTACTGAACGCAAACAAGCCGAAGAACAATTGTTTACCCTAAACCGAGAGTTGCTTCAGTCAAACCGCGAACTTGAACAGTTTGCTTATGTCGCCTCTCACGACTTACAAGAACCCCTGCGAATGGTGAGTTTGTTCACTCAGTTGTTGGCTCAAAAATATGAAAATAATCTCGATGAAGATACTCAAACTTATATTAATTATATCCTGGATGCTGCCAGCAGAATGCAGCAGTTGATCAAAGATTTATTAGCCTATTCCCAAGTGGGAACGAGTAAGAGTACAGCCAATTTTAAACGGATTGATTGCAATCAAGTTTTACAAAAAGCTTTGCAAAATCTACAATTGGCGATCGCAGAAAGTAATGCAATTATTGATTCGTCACCCTTACCGACTATAATTGCTGATGAACAACAGCTAGTTATTTTACTGCAAAATCTCATCGGTAATGCGATTAAATATTGTCATCCTGACGTTTTACCCCATGTAGAAATTGCGGTAGAATCTTATTCCAGTGCGGAAAATAAACGGGAATGGTGTTTTAGTATTAAAGATAATGGTATTGGCATTAACCCCCAATATTTTGAGCGAATTTTTAAGATTTTTCAACGTTTACATCACGATCAAGAATATCCGGGGACGGGTATTGGTTTGGCAATTTGTCAAAAAATTGTTGAACGTCATGGCGGACGAATTTGGGTTGAGTCTGAAGCCGATCAAGGTTCTACGTTTTATTTTACCCTTCGCTATTAACAACTGAAGCGCAACGCGGGCGGGAATAGGGAACAGGCAACAGGCAACAGGGAACAGGAAATTAAAAACCTCTCTCAGTAAAGGTTTGAGAGTTTCTCAATTTCATCAATTTGTCCATATACCCGTGCGACCTGTTATCAAACATAAATACACTCCGTTGTTGCGCTTCAGCACTCTAAAAAAGTAAATGTTTTTCACTTCCCAAACTTTAACTTTATGCCAGTAAATTTTGAATTTTTTTTGCGCAAAAGCACAACAACGAGCGCTAATTTTAACGAATTTTATCAAATCAAACAGAAACTCTCTCCCACAGAAAAGCGATCGCCGTATTAAGATAGAATGTCTGGCCTATTAAAAAACTATCCCTTGCGATGAGTCGTCTATTTTTCCCCGTCTCCGTGTTGTCTGTCGCCCTATCTGTGACATTCGCCGCCTGTAGCCCCCAAACGACCCAAAACCAAACCTCAACAGGCGATACAGACACGTTACGCCTGTTATATTGGCAAGCGCCAACCATTTTAAACCCTCACTTGGCGACGGGGTTTAAAGACTTTGACGCCGCCCGTATTGTTTACGAACCTTTAGCCAGTTACGATCAAAATGATCAACTCATTCCGTTTTTAGCCGCAGAAATTCCAACTGTAGAAAATGGCGGAATTGCTAAAGATGGAAAATCGGTGACTTGGAAACTCAAACAAGATGTAAAATGGGCGGATGGTGAACCATTTACGGCCGAAGATGTTGTCTTTACCTATCAGTTTATTACCAACCCCGATGTGGCGTCAGCCAGTATTGAATATTACTCAACCATTGAAAAGGTAGAAGCCCTCGATAATCATACCGTAAAAATTACCTTTAAAGATGTTAATCCCGGTTGGGCGGTGCCGTTTACGGGTCAAAATGGGATGATTTTACCCGAACATATTTTTGCTGAATATAACGGTGCCAATATTAGAGAAGCGCCCGCCAACCAAAAACCCATCGGTACCGGCCCCTATCAAGTGGTTGAATTTAAACCGGGAGATATTATTATTTACGAACCCAATTCTAATTATTGGGATGAAGGAAAACCTTATTTTGAACGAATTGAACTCAAAGGCGGGGGCGATGCGGTTTCGGCGGCGAGGGCGGTGTTACAAACGGGGGATGCTGACTACGCTTATAATTTACAAGTGGAAGCGAATATTTTAAAACAGTTGGAAGGGGCGGGAAAAGGAAAAGTTGTGGCAAATTTTGGGCCGTATGTTGAACGAATTATGATTAATTTTACCGACCCCAACAAAGCCACCGCAGAGGGAGAACGTTCGAGTGTTGAATTTCCCCATCCTTTTTTTAGCGATAAAAAAGTGCGTCAGGCGTTTAATTTGGCGGTGGATCGCGATACCATTTCTAACCAACTCTACGGCCCGACCGGTCGGCCAACGCCTCAACTTTTGGTGGCGCCGCAAACGTATCAATCGGATAAAATTAGTTCAGAATTTAACTTAGAAAAAGCCGCTAGTTTGTTAGATGAAGCGGGATGGAAAGATAGCAATAATAACGGAATTCGCGATAAAAATGGCGTGGAAATGCAGGTAGTTTTTCAAACTTCTGTTAATCCGGTGCGACAAAAAACGCAAGAAATTGTCAAACAAGCGTTAGAATCTATCGGAGTCGGAGTCGAACTTAAAAGTATTGATGCCAGCGTATTCTTTTCGGGAGATCCGGCAAATACGGATACTTTAAATCATTTTTATGCCGATTTACAAATGTTTAATACCGGCAATGATAGCCCCGATCCCCAAGCGCATATGAAATGGTGGACTTGCGAAGAAATTGCTCAAAAATCTAACAATTGGCAAAAACCGAATTATGCTCGCTATTGTAACCCGGAATATGATCAACTATGGCAACAAGCGAGTACGGAACTCGACCCGCAAAAACGGGCGGAATTGTTTAGAAAAATGGATGAATTATTACAGGCAGATTTTGCAGTAATTCCCCTTGTCGATCGCGCAAATACCCAAGGCGTCAGCAACCGTTTAAGCGGGGTTCAACCCTCCCCTTGGGATGCGAACACTTGGGATATTAAAAATTGGCAACGTTCATCCAATTAAAGCAATAGACAATAGTAGAATTCAGATCGTCTCCGATGAATCAATTATGATTATGTTGGGGCGATCCTCATTACAGTTTACAGTTATCAATTCTCAGTATTTTCAACAATCACCTGTTCACTGTTCACTGTTCACTGTTCACTGTAAGGCGCCCCAATAATACGCACGGTTGATCGAGTTTTAAATAATAAAGATACACCCATTAAGGATAGAAACTCAACTTAGGCAGTCCTAAAGTTTCATCCCATCCCATCATTAAATTAAGACATTGTACACCTTGTCCGGCTTGACCTTTAATTAAATTATCAATTACCGACATCACAATGACTCGATTTGTGCGCTGATCGACTTCTACACCCAAATAACAAAGATTCGTTCCGCACGCCCATTTTGTTTGAGGATAAGTTCCACCCGGTAACACTTTTACCCAAGGAGAATTTCGATAAAAAGCGCTGTAGATGGTAATTAAATCTTCCCGCACCAATCCCGGATCTCGCAGCGTTGCATAAACCGTTGCTAAAATTCCCCGCACCATCGGAATTAAATGCGGTGTAAATTGAACTTTAACATCATGTCCGGCAAGATCGCTACAAATTTGTTCAATTTCGGGGGTATGGCGGTGATGTCCGGCGACTCCGTAGGCGGAAATTGCGCTATCGGCTTCTGCGTGTAAAAGATTGGTTTTCGCCTGACGTCCGCCCCCAGAGGTTCCCGATTTTGCATCAACAATGGCGCTATCGGTGGCAATTAATCCCTGTTTTAATAGCGGAGATAAAGCTAATAAACTCGCCGTCACATAACAACCCGGACACCCAATTAATTGAGATTGAGCAATCCGATCGCGGTACAATTCCGGTAAGCCATAAACTGCGGTTGAAGCGATCGCTTTATCATCTCGTTCTCCCCCGTACCATTTTTGATAGGTATCGAGATTAAAAAAGCGATAATCGGCCGAAAGATCGAGAACTTTACATCCCTTTTCTAACAGTTTGGGTGCCATTTTCCAGGCCAAACCATTGGGGAGAGATAAAAACACCACGTCACACTGATTGGCGATGTGATCCAAATCAATTGGCTCGACCATTAAATCAATGCAGTGACTCAAGTGAGGATATAAAGTATAAAAAGGTTTTCCCGCACTGCTATCTCCTCCGAGATAGACAATTTTCACGTTGGGATGATCTTGGAGTAAACGCACCAGTTGAACGCCACCATAACCGGACGCCCCAACTATCCCCACCCTTACTTGTTCTGCATCTCCCATATTTTTGAACTCCTGTGTGATGTGAGACAACAATAACCTAGTTGTTGACGCATTTTAGTATCAAACTGCTATATGATGCCGTATTTTGTTCCCATTTGGCGACTAGAATTGTAAATTACTAATTTACAATATCATCCCAGTTGCTCGACGGTGGCGCTCGTTACAGATGGAATCCGATCTCTTGTAGGGTTTGCCGGAGGCGTTGGGCTTCGATGGGATCGCTTTTTTGGTAGAAGGCGATCGCGGTTTTGAAGGCTTCTAAACCGCTGAGGACTTTACCCGCACTTAAAAGGGCGACACCCAAATTCTGATAGGCTTCTGGATAGTTGGGATCGAGTTGAATGGCTTTTTGATAGGCGGCGATCGCTTCGGGATAGTCTCCCATTGCTCTGAGGGTCATACCCAAGTTATAGTATCCTTGGACGAAATTCGGATCGGTTTTCAAGGTGGTTTCATAGGCGGCTTTTGCTTCGAGTAAATGTCCGGTATCTTTTAACAAATTGCCCAAATTGTTGTAAGCGCCGAGTTTGAGTTGCGGTAAAATATTCGCCTTGATCGCCATTTCATAATGGTGTTTGGCTTCGGCGAGATTTTGTTTTTTTCGATGGGCAATTCCGAGATGATAATGGAGTTCATACAACAGAGAATCATCCGCCTCTCCCGGCTGATATTTGGCATAAATATTCAGTTGGTTGAGTCCTTTGGTTAGCAACTCCAAGCCCTTAGAAAAATCTCCCATTTCTACATATAAGGCACCCAATTTACTGGCGACATAGGGATCGCTCGGTTGTTGGGCGAGATAGCGTTGCATCGCTTGTTTGGCGATTTGTTGTTTATTGCGTCGGGCGATGGTATCGGCTTGATATCCTTCGTGTAAAATAGCAACGTCGGGTAAAGAGCCGATTTTCCAGCGGCATTCTTGTTTTAAAATCTGGCTGACACTATCATCAACCAGAGCATGGTAGGGACGATTAAACTGGATTTGGGGATGGTTTCTAAACAACCTAGAAACTAAGGAATAAGGGGATTGAGAGGCCCTAATTTCTTGTCTGACCAAGTTAATCATCAAACAATTTTCTTGGGCGATCGCTTGTTTAATTTGAGGAACAATGCTAGGAACTAATCGTTCATCTGCATCCAACACTAAAATCCAATTCCCCGTGACATATTTTAAGGCGACATTGCGAGCGGCGGCAAAGTCATCGCACCAGTCAAAATAATAAACTTGCGCCCCCCATTCTTTAGCAATTTCGGCGGTTCTATCGGTTGAACCCGTATCAACGACCACCATCTCATCGACAACACCCTTGACGCTTTGGAGACATTGCGCTAAGTTCTCCTGTTCGTTTTTAACAATCATGCAAAAACTTAAACTCATAGACTCAATTGTTTTTTTACTTCAGTTTTGGACTCAATAGAGAATAGTCTAACCTTTTATCAATCTATCTTTTGACTGAAAACAGCTAGAATATTTTTCCATGAAAAACCCCCACTACTATTAATAACGTAATGGGGTAGCCTTTTATTGAATCATAGATGACAAATCAAAAAATAGAATTCGAGAACCCCAAAAAAACCCCGTTCGCGATCGCTCGCCTGACGGGGTTTTTTTACCTTTTTGATCTAAATCTCTGGCTGAAACTATTCCGGTAGAATCACCTGATCGATCACATGAATCACACCGTTACTCGCCGGAACATCTGCTTTAATGACGTTGGCTTCGTCAACCATCACGCCGGAATCAACTTTAACCGTAACGGCGCTTCCTTGAACGGTTTGCACTTCGCCTGACTGGAGTTCGCCAGAGGTGACGCGACCGGGAACCACATGATAGGTTAAAATCGCAACTAATTTATCTTTATTCTCGGGTTGGAGTAGTTCTTCTAAGGTGCCTTCGGGTAAAGCCTGAAATGCTTCATCTGTGGGAGCAAAGACGGTAAATGGTCCGTCTCCTTTGAGGACATCCACTAAACCTGCGGCTTCTAAAGCTTGGGCTAAAATGGTGAATTGGCCTGCACTGGTGGCGGTTTCAACAATATCTCCGGCTGCGGCTTGGGTTTGTCCGCTTTGAGAGGTTTCGGGACTGGGGCCGCCACCTGCTTTTACAGTTTCGGGTAAACCGATGAGGGTCGTTGCGGCGATCAGACCGACGAAAGCAGCAGATTTGAATCCCTGGAAACCATGAAAAAATGTCATAGGAACTCCCCGACTTTTGTTGTAAATATTTGTGAAAGCAATATTTAAGATTGTTCACAAAATATCAACAAATGTCAAGAGTATTCAGCGAAAATTTTTCCAACTCTTTCTTCGGAGAGAGTTATTGAAAAATCCAAATTTTGCTTTAGACTTTGTTGGGCGTTGTTTGGTTCAAATATGGGGTTTATTACAAGCCAAAAACCCGGTTTCTGTGAGAAACCGGGTTTTTTTAGTCCCTATAAACGCGATTTCTGTGAGAAACCGGGTTTTTTTATCTCAATTAAATTCCAATAGATTCTTTAAGAATTTCCGGGTTCTGTTGTAGAATTTACCGTTGAACCGTTCCCATACTGATAACTCAAAACTCCAATCACCGAACCTTCTGAGGGCAAACTTCCGGGTTGAAAAGTAACCGTATCGCTGGCAATTCTCTGCACGGGAGTTTCCCCCATGACTTGCAGAAAATTATCTAACGGGACCAGATCGCAAGTTGCGGGATCGGCCGCATCGGTTTTATAGTGCATGGGAATCACAACTCTCGGCTTGAGGGTTTGAATGGTTTGTTTGGCTTCTTCGGGGGTGTAAGACTTCGGTCCGCCACCGACGGGAACAAACATCACATCGGGACGGCCAATCAAAATTCGTTCCTCGATATCAATCGGTCCGGCGAGTCCTCCGAGATGTAGAATTTTAATTCCGCCTTGGTTCCACATCCAAGCCACATTTGTTCCGAACCGGCGTCCTTGTTGGCGATCTTTAATTGTGCGAATGCCTTGAATTTGAGTCCCGTTGAACTGATAAACTCCGGGTTCGTAGAGTAACGCCGGATTTCCTGAAAATCCATCAACTGAACCTTCATCGAGTAGGCGACTACTAATTAACACCAAGTCCGTATTTACTTTTGGGTTGCGATATCCGGCGGTACAACCAATTTGACGGAAGGGGTTAATTAAAACTCGTAAACCGCCCCCTGTAAATAAATAACAAGTATGACCGAGCCAGCGTACTGTTAAACCATTGGCGGAATTGGGAGTTTGAGCAATAGCAGACAGCGAGCGGGAAATCCCAATCGTGGTAAAACTTGCTAAGGCACCGGTTTGAACCAGACGGATAAATTTTCGCCGTTTCATAGAAAACGCGGATAAAAAATCAAGGGTAGATCAGATCACTAAGCGCTAAATTTCCTACAGCGATCGCAGAAAATTCTTTAAGAGCAGTTTACCACTGGTGGTTAAAATACTCTCTGGATGAAACTGGACGCCTTGCAGGTGAGGATAGTTCCGATGCTGCACGGCCATGATCGTTCCATCATCTACCCAAGCGGTAATTTCTAACACTTCCGGGCAAGTTTGACGGTCAATCACCAAACTATGATAGCGGGTTGCGGTCAAAGGAGTTTCTAAACCTTCAAAAACCCCCTGTCCGGTATGATGAACTTGAGAAATTTTACCGTGCATGAGTTCGGGTGCCGAGACAATGTTTCCGCCAAAGACTTGACCCAGACTTTGATGACCCAAACAGACGCCCAAAATCGGCATTTGTGGCCCCAAACGTTCGATCAACTCTAGAGAAATTCCCGCATCTTCGGGACGACCCGGCCCCGGAGAAATCACCACACCGTCGGGTTGCATCTCGTTGATTTGCTCAACGGTAATTTCATCGTTGCGATAGACGCGAACATCTTGAGCCACAGGGAATTCTGCACCCAGTTCACCTAAATATTGGACAATGTTGTAGGTGAAGCTGTCATAATTATCAATCACAATAATCAAGACGATACTCCTGCTGTGATTAACCCCAGTTGTACCAGTAGGGGAGGAAGCAACAACACCGTTGCCACCAATAAGGCGGCGAGGGCAAAGATTAACACCGCACCGGCGGCGCAGTCTTTGGCCACTTTTGCCAGTTCGTGGTAGGACTGACCGACGGTTAAATCAACAACGGATTCAATCGCGGTATTTAACAGTTCCATTGCCATCACTGCTCCAATGGTTAAACCGATCACCGCTAATTTTACCGAAGACAGGTGTAAAAAAAAGCCCAAGCCGATGGCGAGGGTGCCGATGACGGTATGAATGCGAAAATTGCGTTGGGTTTTGTAGGCGTAGGTGATGCCCGTCCAGGCATATCGGAAACTCACCAACAGGTTAGAAGCAACGGTCCAAGAAGAACTGGAGCGACTCTGAGTTGAACTTACCGGAGGTTCGGGAGCGCTTGTTACCTTGGCGGAACGATGGTGAGGTACGGAAACCAGTCTGGCTTGCAGGGGTGCTACAGAGCGTTCATTTAGATTCATTCGTAAAATATCCTTCAGTCTGTGCGTTTGAAATATTCAGATCAATAATTTTGCTATTGATGTTTGAAAAAATTTAACACGTTATTTCAAGAAACTTAACAGCTTGTGACAAATTTAACCGGGGTGAGATCGGTGTTTACGGATGGTGTGATATTTTTCTGAGTGCAGGTCTGAGAATTTAAGCTGAGTAATGAGTAAAGGTTTCATTGGGCGAGTTCACTCCTGTTTTACACTGTTTTTACAGGTCTTTTCCTTCCTCTACGGCCACAGTCGGCGAATATTCCGCTAAATTTACGTTTCCGATAATAGCCCCGTTCACCTCTAAACCGGCGGCTTGCAGCAGGATCACCTGTTGGTTTAACATCGCCAGTAGCGCCTTTGGGTCAGGATGATCCCAACCGAGCAGATGCAAAAGTCCGTGAGACGCCAGCCATGCTAACTCTATTTTTAATGAATGCCCTTGTTTTTTGGCTTGTTGGTTGGCTGTTTCGACAGATATGACAATATCACCCAGATAAAGAGATTCTGATGAGAATGCCTCATCCGTTGGCAGGGGAGGGCAATCTACATCCAATGTAGCAAAGGCTAAGACATCTGTCGGTGCATCTAGGGAACGATATTCGGCGTTGAGGCGTTGGATCTCCGTATCATCCGTAAGACGCAGGCTTAACTCGTAACTTGCCGCTTGCGGAATATTCGGATTAAGATTTTCTAACCACTGGGTGAACCATTGTTCCCATGTTTCGGGGGAAATGGGAGACGAACCGGTTTCTGGAGTCCGATGGGTCGGCGGTGACTCCTCGCTCAACCAAAAACAGTCTTGAATATTAACGTACAGTGAAACTTGACTCATGGATGACAAACCGATGCTCACTGATTCCCTCGCAATTATAAGCAATAAAGAGGGGAAAGTTTATAAAAAAATTCTCAAATTCACATTCTAAATTTTTTGCAAAATTTGTGACGTTTTAATCTTTCCCCTCCCTGCCTTCGCGAGAATTTCCCGCTATCGGGTAATATAAGATACGCCGATCAGGAAACCTAACAGGGCGATGGTTGTTAAGGAAAAGTGAAATAAAGATTTACTTCCTTTTCTGACCATATTTCGCATTGCCAGTTTCACATAACTCGGCTGCGGTTCGGCGGGTTTTTGACTCTCGGCAACTTCGGGCGTTTGGGTCGGTGTAGAAGATTGAGAAGATGTTGAACTCATATCAAAATTGATGATTATTTTACTAAAAGGTCTATGGAAAGATTGGATTGGGAGACTAGCAAATATATTAACGATTTTATCCTTTTTTTGCTAGTTCCGGTTTTTTAGTTCGTCGGTGTCGCGATCGCTAAAAATTACTTCTCGGTTTCTACCAACTCAATTGTAATCTCATTGATCGGTTTGCGTTTGAGTTCAACTGACTCCGATCGCGGAAGTAAATTAAAGACTTCCCGAAACTTATCGTCAACTTTTTCAAACGCCACCAAACCCACTTCATCTAATACCACTTCTCCAGATTGATCGATTAAAACGGTTTCCGGTACAAAACCTCTATAATAGTGGGCGGGATCGGTGGGATCTTCTGGAGTTTCGGCGGCGATCGCATCCACATTCACCGGAATAATATCGGCCGCCCTGCCGTAAAATTGTTGTAGGCGTGATACCGTTGTCGCAAATTGTTTGCAGTCGCGACTGTCATCGAGAAAAAAGACCAACAAAGCCGGTTTTGAACGGTTTATAGACTCCGCGAGGGTGACTCGGGGGGGAACCAGAGATCCATTTCCCCCATACAGGGCGAAAATATTGCCATCAAAGCGATCGTCATCGATATTCGCCGAAGCCGGGGAAATACCCATTATAAGCCCCAGACTCAGCGTTAGACAAAAGACAGCCAGACGAGTCCAAAAAATGCGCCCCAGACGGCTTAGAAGCGGTTTGAACATTGGAGAATCAGGGTTGAAAACAATCATCAATTCGTCGATAGCCAGTAGGCAATTGTGAGCTTATACTATTGTTAGGTTTTCTTTGATTCTTGTAAAGGCGCGATCGCATTTTATCCGCCCGGGTTCACTGGACTGTTCTTTTCTTGTCCGTTTTTGGTGAAATCCAGATTTTTACTGTATCTTTTCAACGGCTGTTTTTGTAGCCGTGACAACTTGTTTTTAGCCTTAACATTATTATTCCCCGATCTCTTATGAATGATGCAGAATTTCAACCGAAAAATGAACGGGTAAATCAATACCAAGAACAACTCGAACAACTTAAACTCGAACTTCAAAATCAATATCAAGAACAACTTAAACAGCGAGAAGCCGAACTTTCACGTCAACATCAAGAACAACTTGAAAAATATGAAAAACAGTTAAAAAACCAACATCAAAAACAGTTAAAACAGCGGGAAGCCGAACTACACAGTCAATATCAAGAACAAATTCAAAAAATAAAAAATAAACTAAGTCCCGAAGAACTCGAACGACTTCAAGAACAAATTGGCGAGTTAGAAAGTCCAATCAATCCAACCGAAATCAAACCGGATACAGATTTAAAAAATAATTCAGAGAAACAGACAACAAAAAATTCCGGCTCAAAATTAATAATTTCGTTAATCCTGCTAATTCCATTACTGATTACCATTGTTTTTGATATTATAAATCAACAACCCCGCAGCTTCAGAGAACGCGGCGAACTGACGAAAAAAGACAACATAAAATCGGCTCAAAAATTAGCAGAAGAAGCGGGTGAGATGATCGATAATCCCCCACATCCGCTCACAGTTTTGCAAACGGCACAAGAGAAATTGAAAACAGCAATTCAATTATTAGAAGAGGTTGATCACAAGCAAAAAAACTCGGAAGAAATCGAAGAAAAACTTAAAATATATCGAACCGACTACAACACAGTTTCTCAAAAAATTGCCCAAGAACAAAAAGCAGTTAACAACTTAGAAGCGGCTCAAAAATTAGCATTAGAAGCCTCGGCAATGGTAAAAAATCCTCCCTATCCCCTAACAGTTTGGCAAACCGCACAAGACAAATGGGAAACAGCAGTTAATCTTTTAGAAACCATACCAGAAGATTCTTTTATTGCATCAGAAGCACAAGAAAAATTGGAGATTTATAAAGCCAATTTGGAAATCATAAGCGAACGAGTTAAAACAGAATCCTCCCAATAAATTATCTGTAGGTTGACATGAACGAAGTCAAACCCAACAGTTAAAGAAAGTGAAACCAAACAATTATCTTTTAATGTTGGGTTTCGTACCTCAAGCCAACCTATAGAATTGATAACTTTTCAGGAGGGATTGCTGACACAAGAATTTCACATTTCAGTTGAACAGATAAAAAAAATTTTATCTTTAAGATGGCATTTAGCGATGAATTTATGATATTGTATAAGTAATCGTTCTTCCGAGCAATTTTTACCGTACTTTGTAGATAGAAAAGTACGACCGCATTTGATTCTCCTCGGTTCGTTGGGGTGTTCTCTGTGTCTCAGTTTTCAGTGTAGGTTGGGTTGAACGACGTGAAACCCAAAAGTTAGTTTTTGACCACACACTTTCAGTAAAAGTTTGTGAATTTCTAACCACTTTTTTGACAATTAACCCCTTCGGACTAAACTTTATGAACACTGCAACCATTCTGCACATCAAAGGTGAATTTCAAAGTTTGTTGGACTCGATGAAAACCTTCTGCGAACAACCCCATGCTGTTGAACCGCAGACTATCGAACAAATTAAAGCATTTTATAATAAGCTAATTTGTGTTAACAATCCCCTTGAAAATGAACGAAGAAATCATCAAGCTTGGGGTGAATTGGATAAACTGGAGTTGATGTTTGCTAATGAATCCGATCAAAATACTTGGTATCAGCGTCGAGAGAAGCTAGAGAAACTGATGGATGGAATGATCGAAAATAGTTCGCTGTTGATGCAGCTTTGGCAAATAATTCAGTCCAATCATTCTCAAAAAATCTTTGATTTAGTTCTGCAATTTATTCGCGAGATTATTTCGTTTATCCAGAAATAACTTGCAAGTTTTGAAAACGAAGATAGTCATTTAAACTACTCAATTAAAGATTTTCAGCGTTTAGAAGCATCTCTGAACAAATTTGTCAGTCAACTCGATCAAGTTCAAGGAGAACAAGCGGTAAAATTAATTGATGAACTCAAAACTAAGGTTGAGTCTTATCAGTTATTAACTCAAGAACAATCTCAAAAATTCGCGACTCAAGAAGCCGAGGTTAAACCCGAAAAAGAATTGGAAGTACAACGCCAGCAAGCCGAAGAAATTCAACAGCAAATCACCGAATTAAAACGTCAACATCAAGAAAAACTTCAAAACCGAGAAAATGAACTTCAACATCACATTAACGAACTACAAAAACAAATTACCGAACTAAAACGTCAACATCAAGAAAAACTTCAAAACCGAGAAGCCGAACTTAACACCCAAATTAATGAACTGCAAAAACAAATCACCGAATTAAAACGTCAACATCAAGAAAAACTTCAAAACCGAGAAAATGAACTTCAACATCACATTAACGAACTGCAAAAACAAATCACCGAACTCAAACGTCAACATCAAGAAAAACTCCAAAACCGAGAAAATGAACTTCAACATCACATTAACGAACTGCAAAAACAAATAACCCAATTAAAAAGCCAGCAAACCGAAAAAAATGAGGAACAAACAGCCCAACTTGTAACTCAAATTAACCAACTTCAACAGCAAATAGCTGAGGTACAGGGTCAACACCAAGAACAAACTCGTCAAAAACAAGAGGAATATACACTAAAAATTAACCAACTTCAACAACATATCACCAAATTAAAAACTCAGGAAGCCGAAAAAATCAAGCAAACCGAAGCCGAACTTTTACGTATACATCAAGAACAACTTCAGCAACGAGAAGCCGAACTTCACAGTCAATTTCAAGAACAACTTGAAAACCGAGAAGCCCAACTTTCAGTTAAATATCAAGAACAACTTGAAAAGTCGGAAAGTCAGTTCAAACTCCAACATCAAGAACAACTTGAAAACCGAGAAGCCGAACTTTTAGACCAAATTAACGAACTGCAAAAACAAATAACCCAATTAAAAAGCCAGCAAACCGAAAAAAATGAGGAACAAACAGCCCAACTTGTAACTGAAATTAACCAACTTCAACAGCAAATAGCTGAGGTACAGGGTCAACACCAAGAACAAACTCGTCAAAAACAAGAGGAATATACACTAAAAATTAACCAACTTCAACAACATATCGCCCAATTAAAAACTCAGGAAGCCGAAAAAATCAAGCAAACCGAAGCCGAACTTTCAGTTAAATATCAAGAACAACTTGAAAAGTCTGAAAGTCAGTTAAAACTCCAACATCAAGAACAACTTGAAAACCGAGAAGCCGAACTTTTAGACCAAATTAACCAACTGCAAAAACAAATTACCGAATTAAAAATTCAGGAAGCCGAAAAAAATGAGGAACAAACAGCCCAACTTGTAACTCAAATTAACCAACTTCAACAGCAAATAGCTGAGGTACAGGGTCAACACCAAGAACAAACTCGTCAAAAACAAGAGGAATATACACTAAAAATTAACCAACTTCAACAACATATCACCAAATTAAAAACTCAGGAAGCCGAAAAAATCAAGCAAACCGAAGCCGAACTTTCAGTTAAATATCAAGAACAACTTGAAAAGTCTGAAAGTCAGTTAAAACTCCAACATCAAGAACAACTTGAAAACCGAGAAGCCGAACTTCACAGTCAATTTCAAGAACAACTTGAAAACCGAGAAGCCCAACTTTCAGTTAAATATCAAGAACAACTTGAAAAGTCGGAAAGTCAGTTCAAACTCCAACATCAAGAACAACTTCAGCAACGAGAAGCCCAACTTTCAGACCAAATTAACCAACTGCAAAAACAAATCACCGAATTAAAACATCAACATCAAGAACAACTTGAAAACCGAGAAGCCGAACTTTCGGTTAAATATCAAGAACAACTTGAAAAGTCTGAAACTCAATTCAAACTTCAACATCAAGAACAACTTAAAAACCGAGAAACTGAACTTCACAGTCAATTTCAAGAACAACTTCAGCAACGAGAAGCCGAACTTCACAGTCAATTTCAAGAACAACTTAAACGGCGAGAAGCGGAACTAAGACAGGAAGAAAAAGAACGAATTAAAAAACAAATCGATGAGTTAGAAAGTCAAATCAAAGAACAAGAAGAAAAAACCAACAACAAGAAAAAACCGGACAGCATCAAACAGACTTTCACTTTACCCCTTGTGTTAATTTTGCTGGTTCCCCTATTCGGAATAGTTGGTTTTGCATCTCAAAATACGTTCAAAAGTAAACCCGAACAAAACACGGCGAATCGTGTTGAAAAAGTTATCGTAGCAGACAATATAAAATTGGCTGAAAAATTAGCTTTAGAAGCGGGAGAGATGATAAAAAATTCACCCCATCCGCTTACAGTTTGGCAAACTGCACAAGATAAATGGCGAAAAGCGATTCAATTATTAGAAGCTGTTTCTAACGATACAGCCAATTCTGAACAAATTGAAAAGCAACTGGAAACTTATCGAACCGACTACAACTCAGTTACTCAAAAAATTGCCCAAGAACAAAAAGCAGTTAACAACTTAGAAGCGGCTCAAAAATTAGCATTAGAAGCGTCTGTAATGGTAAAGAATCCTCCCTATGCCCTGAAGATTTGGCAAACCGCAGAAAACCAATGGCAAAAATCAGTTAACCTTTTAGAAAGTATACCCGAAGATGCTTTTATTGCACCGGAAGCACAAGAAAAATTAGACATTTATCGAACTAATTTGGAAATGATTCGTCAACGAGTCAAAACAGAATCTCTCAACTCATAAATCACCTGTAGGTTGGGTTGAACAAAGTGAAACTCAACAGTTAAAGAAAATGAAACCAAACAATTATCTTTTAATGTTGGGTTTCGTACCTCAACCCAACCTACAGAGATTTTTAAGGGATACAAAGGAGTTCAAGGAAGTCTAAGCCAACCGAAAGGATGAGTTGAAAATTTTTATAACATTTTGGCTAAACCGTTGATTCTATGGCAAACTAAAGTATTACCGTTCGCTTGATAGAGTTCAATGAGGTGCAGCGATGAATACAGAGGTACTGCTTCAGCTTAAACGAGAATTTCAGATTGTAGTTGAACAGATGAAAATTGTCTTCTGTCCTCAGGATGGTATTCAGCGACGCGCCTATGATATTCTACAATTCAAACTTCCCCTAAAAAATCTTCAGAGTCGTTTGGAAACCGAAAAAGAAAATCATGGTAAATTTGGAGATTTGGATAAATTAGAAATTCTCTGGGCGGATGAACAAACCAAACAAAAATGGTATCAAAAACGAGAACAACAAGAACAACTCTTAGAACGGTTACTCATCCATAATAATCTGCTTTTGTGCTTTGGTGACTTTATTCGATACAACTCCTACAAAGAGACTTTCAATTTTACATCGCTTTTACATCATTTACTCGAATTTATTGCTATTGATATTCGCCGTTATACACATTTTCCCTATTTAAGCATCGCCTACGAAGGAATAGAAACCTTAACCTTTGAAATTAGCAAGTTCATAAAAGCACTCAGAAAACAACTCCCGACAGAAAACCTCAAACGAAAACATAAACGATTTTATTCTATTCTTTTAGAGTTAGAAGAATATCAATCAATTGTTCAACCCCAAACCGAACTCTTTGCCAAAGAAAAAGCCGAGTTTGAACAACAAAAGCAACAGTGGTATCAACAACAAGAAGAACTCAAACGTCAACAAGAAGCTTGGTTAGAAGAACAAAAAGCAGAACTTCGCCAACAGCAAGCCCGCTTAGAAGAACAAAAAACAGCACTCCGCCGACAACAGCCAACCTTACTCCAGCCCAACATAGAATCTTTTTCTCCGGTAAAATCCGATGCAATAACTGACAGAAAAACCGCTAAAAATCGTCAGCGTTTCGGTTGGAGTCCCCTGCTGTTATTGGCGGTTGTGATTGGGATTTTAGGCGGCGTTCAGTTCATCCCCAAAGCCTCGGTCAACTCTCGAAAACAAATTAGTGCATTGGCAGAAAATCAACCGTTAGAACTGCGATTAAAGTCCGCTCAATCCCTAGCAATGGAAGCAAACGAAGCCGTAGATAATCAACCTTTATCCTTAACCGCTTGGAGAGAAGCGCAAGGAAAATGGCAAGATGCGATCGCCGAATTACAAGAATTACCCGCTTCTGAAAAGCAATCAGAACCCGTTCAAAAACAGTTGGCAATTTATCAAGAAGATTATAACAGAGCCAATCAAAAATTAATCCAAGAACAAACTGCGATCGCCAATTTTAACTCGGCGAAAAAACTCGCATTAGAAGCCTCAGTTCTTGTTAAAAATCCGCCCTATCCCTTAGAAGTTTGGCAACAGGCAGAAAACAAATGGCAAGCCGCAATTAGCTTACTTGAAACCATTCCCAGTGATACTTTAATTGCACCCCAAGTTCAAGAAAAATTAACCCTTTATCGCCTCAATTCTCAAGAAATAGAAAAAAGAATTATGATGAAAAAGCGAACAAAAACCCTTTCGTAGGGGCGGGTTCCGAGTTGATGTATATCTTCTCAAAAACAACCTCTGTAAACCCGCCCCGCCCCGGTTTGTGATCTAATATGCGGTTGATTAATTTTGTAATGGGGGAGGGGCGGGTTTATGTAAGTTATTTCCGCCGAAAACATAGATTTAGTCAGAACCCGCCCCTACAGAACCGACACCCGGCACCCGACACCCGACACCTACCCTTGAATGAGAGGGAATGTAAAAAAATATTACGAGACTACTAATATTGTGAACGTAATGCCTCAAAATACATCCGGTAGGAGGTAAAAAAGATCGGGCAATGTCCCGGCTGACTACCGACTGACCGTCAAGCAGAGAATGTAACTTTATGTTGCGGCCCGAGTAGAGTCGCAATCGGGTTAAAAAGCTGTAAGACGGGACAAATCAGCACTCGTTGAGTGTAAAACAGCTACGGCTAGTCCTCTTGACAGGACGGCACTTAACAAGGTTTGATTCGGGTTGACCCCAAAAAATGATCGACCCCGACAACAGATTCATAAAATTTCTGGCCAGTCGAGGGTAAAATCAGGAACACGTTAGCTAAAACTCTTTGGTAAAAAATGAGTATCGTCACTAGATCCATTGTGAATGCAGATGCTGAGGCTCGTTATCTCAGCCCGGGTGAGTTAGATCGAATCAAAGCATTTGTTGTTACAGGTGAGCGTCGTCTTCGCGTTGCTGAAACCATGACATCGGCTCGTGAGCGCATCATCAAAGAAGCAGGAAACCAACTGTTCCAGAAGCGTCCTGATGTGGTTTCTCCCGGTGGAAACGCTTATGGTGAAGAAATGACCGCAACTTGCTTGCGTGACCTAGACTACTACCTCCGTCTGATCACCTACGGAATTGTAGCAGGCGACGTTACTCCCATCGAAGAAATCGGCATCGTTGGCGTCCGTGAAATGTACAAGTCTCTCGGTACTCCCATCGAAGCAGTTGCAGAAGGTGTTCGCGCCATGAAGAGCGTTGCAACCTCCTTGCTGTCTGGTGAAGATGCTGCTGAAGCCTCAGCATACTTCGACTACGTTATCGGTAGAATGTCATAGGATCATCGTTGATCTTTGTGACCCAAAACTTAAGAATCTTAGATTCAGCAGCAACACTTTAAGGAATATTAGAGTCAATCATGCAAGACGCAATTACCGCCGTAATCAATTCCTCTGACGTTCAAGGAAAATACCTTGATTCCAGCGCTCTCGATAAGCTCAAAGCTTATTTCTCGACTGGTGAACTGCGCGTTCGGGCTGCAAGCACAATCAGCGCTAACGCCGCTTCTATCGTTAAAGAAGCAGTAGCCAAGTCTCTCTTGTATTCTGATGTTACCCGCCCGGGCGGAAATATGTACACGACTCGTCGTTATGCAGCTTGCATCCGCGACTTAGACTATTACCTCCGCTATGCTACCTACGCCATGTTAGCAGGCGATCCTTCTATCTTGGATGAGCGTGTACTCAACGGTTTAAAAGAAACTTACAACTCTCTGGGTGTACCCATCGGTTCGACTGTACAAGCCATTCAAGCCATGAAAGAAGTCACTGCTGGTTTAGTTGGTGCTGACGCCGGTAAAGAAATGGGCGTTTACTTCGACTACATCTGCTCTGGCTTAAGCTAGAACTTTTGCTCATACGAACCAATTCAACAAAGATTTAAGAATTAAAAAAGCAATTCTCTCCTTTGTTGTTTGTGGCTCAATCGTCTCAACCAAGGCTAGGGAAGTCGGTCGTGAGTGCTAGAACGCTAAAGGCTTGTCTGTTGTCAAATGATGAGTTTTCGTGAGCTAGTATTGACTTGGTGACTCCCTGCCTTCAATTTAAAAATAACTGGAAAAACTGGGAATTTGATTTCGGGAGAATCATTACCATGAGAATGTTTAAAGTGACGGCTTGTGTTCCGAGCCAAACTCGGATTCGGACTCAGCGGGAATTACAAAATACTTACTTTACCAAATTAGTTCCTTACGATAACTGGTTCCGCGAACAGCAACGGATTATGAAAATGGGCGGAAAAATCGTTAAGGTGGAGTTGGCGACCGGAAAGCCTGGAATGAATACAGGTTTGATGTAATGGTGTTCCCACGCCATAACCGCTCTGAAAAACCTACTCAAACCTATCCAAAATTACCCAAATCTAGGCAGAGTTGGATGGGTTTGATGTTTTCTTCCTACTTCATCTCGGAAGTGTCGGCACTGTCCGATCCATAGGCTGACACGGGCAAGCTGCCCGCCAATGCCGCTAAATTTCTAGCAGCATTTAGATCGCGATCGCATTGAAAACCGCATTTTTGGCAGTGATAAACCCGTGCTTGTAACGGCATCATCTCTTTGAGATGACCGCAGTTAGAGCATCTTTTTGTTGAAGGTTCCCAACGAGAAACAACAATCAACTCCGAGCCGTACAGTTCACATTTGTATTCGAGTTGGCGGCGAAATTCGTAAAAACCCATATCGCAAATTGCTTTGGCTAACTTTCGGTTTGCCATCAATCCCTTCACGTTTAAGTTTTCAATCACTATCCGGCTGTGGTTTTTGGCTAGATATGTAGTAAGTTTGTGCAACGTATCTTTGCGGATATTAGCGATCTTCTGGTGCAGTTTGGCTATCTTGAGTTGGGCTTTTTTCCAATTAGCAGAACCCATCAACTTGCGACGATTCAACCATTGCAAGCGCGACAGTTTTGATTCGAGTTTGCGGTAAGATTTGGCTCCCTCAAAGACTTCTGAAGTTGACAAGGTAGCCAGGGATTTTACACCCAGGTCTACGCCAACAACATCGACGGTTTTCGGCGTAAGATCGGGTGAGGTTTCAAAACTCAAACTGACAAACCACCTATCCGCCTTTCGAGAGACTGTGACCGACTTGGGTTTGATATTGTGGGGTAGTCGTTCAAAAGTTCTCACCCAACCGATGCGGGGAAGTTTAACCCTAAAAGGTTCTAGTTTGATTGAACCGTCGAGAGTGAAACTGTCATCTCTACCCTTCTTTTTAAACCGGGGCTGTTTTGAGATTTTTTTGAAGCACCGCCGCCATGCAAGTGCCAGATTTCTCAGCGCATTTTGAGGGGCGGATTTTGATGATTCGTAATACCACTGATTTTCCGGTTTGACCAACGCCACTAACCACTTGTGCAAGTCAATTCCGGTGGGGAATTTGATTTTGTTATCCGGATTGGTTTTGTTATGTTCTAGAATACCCAGGGTAATACCTAGCCCCCAATTCCACGCATGGCGAGCGATGCCTGCATGACGGGCGAATGAGGAACGCTGTCTATTGTTTGGATTGAGTTCGGTCTTAAATCCTATTCTCATTTGAGGGAACGTTCAACTTCTGATCCCAATACAAATCTATTCAGACGACAATAATATCATGCTTGATGAGTAGACTTGAAAAGGTTCAATTAGATTTTAACGCTCTGTAACATTCCCCCTGTGGGTTTGGCGAGGGATGGGAAATGGGAAACTCTCAATTCTAATTTCTTTTGTGATTTCTTTTTGAGTTCCTCTCGTCAGCTATTATAAATGGGTGTAGCAGAACTAGGGCGGGAGATGGAGATGAAAAATTGGGAATTTCTGCTTCAAAGAGAAGGAGATACAACTTGGCTACCTTTGGAAACTCCAGATGTGGAAATTCTAGAAGGACGTTATCGGGTTGTGGCTCGTTCCGGTTATCCGAACGCCAAAATCGAAGTTCGCATTACCCATCACGCTCTGGAGGAAACTCCCCCCGTTCGCCGCGTGCAAACTCGCACGACCAATACTTCGGGCGAAGGGTTAATGGTTGTCATTCCCTACACTCGCCTCAAGCCGGGAATTTGGGAACTGTCCTGTTCACCTCATCTTCAGGCGGCTCTCGTTAACAAGTCTTCTGAGAATTTGGTAAAGTTGCGGGTTCTCTCCAGTGACTCCGAACCGTTAGAAGAACCCTCAGATTTTAATCCGCCTCAGAGTTCCGACTCAGATGTGGAAACGGTTTCAGACTCCGACACCGAAGACGCGGTGACGATTTATGATGCTGACGATCGCGATTTGGATGAAAATCAACACCCCGAGACAGCGACAACAGAAAAATCCATTGTTGAAATTATAGACGAACGCAACAGCACTTCACAAACTCCACCCCCAGACGCTCAACCCGAACCCGAACCGGAATTAATCGTTATTGACTCGACTCAAACCGAGGAAACTGAACCCCCAGAGGAGTCACAGGAGTCATCATCTTCAGAAATTGCGATCGCGATTGATCAAAGTGAAACTCAACCCGAACCGGAATTAATCGATATAGACTCGACTCAAACCGAAGAAACTGAACCTTCAGAGTCATCATCTCCAGAAATTGCGATCGCCGACGAACAGATCAAAGAACCTTCAGTTGAGATAGAATCCCTCAATGGAGATTCACCCCAACCCGTTACATCCGAGTCCCCCTCAGATGATCTCAGTGTTAATGTAGATGATATTCAACTCAAACTGCAACAAGATTCCTACGTCGCCAAACTCGGACAAGCCTTATTAATATCCGGACAGATCGAACCGGCGGAATCTTTAGAAGAATTAGAAGGTCAATCTCTAAAATCGAGTTTAGATCAACCTCAATTAAAAGTATACCTGCGCGATCCGCATAACTTCAATACTTTATTACAAGTTCAGCAAAAAATTTCCCTCGATACTCTCCCGACGCCTTTTTCATGTATCATTTATATACCCTTTCAATGCCAAACCCGCCTAATTTTGGGAGAAATCGTTATTTCCAGCGGGGGAGAATCCATTACAAACCATTCCTTTACCATCGCCACTCAAGTTGAACATCTTCTCACCGCCATTGGAGGAGAATTCACCAGCTTTGAGGAAATCGACATCAGCATCGAAGACGATCAACCCGACGAGGAAATCGAACCGAAAAATCGCTTAAAATTAATCGATCCTAACGCCCCACCCTCGCCAGAACCCCCGCCATCGGAACCCTATACACGCCGTCCCACCGTTCCCGTTACTCAAGCTAACCCTCAAACTGCCAAAAAAGAAACAGCTTCGCCCCCATCATCCCTCGAACTCCCGAGTTTTGGTCATTTTATCTCAGACAATAGCACCCGACCCGTTGAGGAAGCAAAACCCACCCCAGAACAACCAACATCCGCTTCTGGAGAGGCGACAGATGCCGAAATTCTCACCCCAACCGATGAAACCTCACAAGAACCCGTAAACTCTCAAACGGACCCCGACGACAGCGGAGAAGCCCAGTTAGTCCCGGTTACGCCAGTCGATCCGGCTTTTCGAGCGTTGAACCTAGAAAATCGCTTTTGGTCCCGCTTAAACGCTTTAGCTCAAGATCAGGATTTGTCCCAATGGATGAAAAAAGCCAAACCCACACCTTTCCCCGACACCTCTTTTGTTCAAACTCGCCCCGATGACTCGCCCAAACCATCCGCTCCCCCCCCACAAACCGAAGCCGAACCCCTATTTCCCCCTCTCGAAGAAGATTGGGAGTCTCAAGAAATTGTCGTCGATGATGAACCGCAACCCGAGACAACCCCATCCTCTGCTAGTTCACAACCGAGCTTGCGATTATTAAGCTCTAATCCCAGATTATCTCCTTCTGAAGCCGCCAGCGCCCTATCAGAAGATGAACCGATCCCTCCTCCCATTTTAGAAGTGATCGATTCCGAAATAATTGCCGGTCGAACCGTAAAAGTTCGCGTGTGTATGAGCGACAATTTACCGCGAATTTATGTAAAAATATGGGTGTACGATCGCCAGTCTCGCAGTATTGTAGACGGGCCACGCTGGTTAACCGAGTTTTCACCAAACGGTTTAAACCAGATTGAAACCACAGTGAACTTAGAGATTGCTTACGGCAGTTTAGAGGTTCAATTTGAGGCGATCGCCGTTGAGATGCAGACTCAACGAGAAAGTCATAAAGTGATTGTCGAACGTTCTGTAGTTCCTCCTGCGGCTCCCACTTTGCCTTTAGATGAGGAATGAGTCGATCAAAAGACATTGACAATTCCTAATTGATATAGACAGAAATTCTTATGGGTTTAGCCAGAGATATTTCTGTCAAATCGTAAGAGAGTTTTAACTTGATAAACTCTCAGGGTTTTGTTATTGATCGGACTCAACCTCATGGGGATTTTCAAAAGGGGTTTCTAGTAGAGGTTTTCCGCGCATTTTGATGGGCGGAGGTCAGGGTTTTTTAGACAAAGTTACTTGAATGTCTTTCTCATCTGCTTGAGTCATTTCAAGGAGAGAACGGACTAAAATTGAACTGAAATTAATTTTAATCAATCTCACTTTTGCAGTTAACATTGAACTTTTTTGAGGAGTTTAAAAATCATGGTACTCACCCACTATCAATCCTTTCAAGACCTAGAAAATATTGATCGTCAGGTCGATCAAGTATTTAATGAAGCCGAACTTGGAGGAAATAGTAATTTTCAAAGTCCGGCGATTCAGTTGCAGGAAACAGAAGATGAGATTGTGATCAAAGCAATTTTACCGACTTTAGAAGAAAACAGTTTAGAAATGCAAGTTACCCGAGAATCCATTGTACTTTCGGGAAACTTATATTATCCTAAACAAACAATAGAATCGCCCCCTGAGACTGCAAAATTCCAAAAATTTCGGAAAGTGATCGCCCTTCCCCAAGCGATCGTTCGTCAAGGTATAACCTCCAACTACTTTAATGGAATTTTGACCTTGATTTTACCAAAAGCGGTTGAATCTGCCAACAATTCTCAATCCTATAGCGGTGTCAATTAAATTGCATCAACGTCTAGATATATAACCGTTAAAACCATCAAAAATTAGCTGTAATCCCGTTAAGTTCGTTAACGGGATTTTTTTTAATTATATGCGTTGGCGATCGCCTTCAAAAGTTCAATATTTGCAGAAGAAGCCGATCGGGGGAGCGGGGGAAACGGAAGAAGCAAAAGAAATCAGAAAAATGTCCAGATGATTATTTTTGGACTTTTATAAAAAAATACTCTATGAACAACCACTTGATCATTTTAACCGGATCTCGAACAGACTTTCTGTATTAGAGAGTGGACACACTCATACGGATACAGTTATGCGCTTCTACACTTTCATCTTATTATTCAGTTTCCTTTCATTTCTGGCGACTGATGCAATAAAAAGTATCAAAGCCGCATCATTTTTGCTCGTTCAAGAAACCGGTGAGGTTAGCTGCACGAACAATTGTAACGATCCTAATCGCGGGAGTGGACGCTAATCTTCAACTGTGTTAATAAAATTCAGCCAAGAGAGGTTTGTTGGAGCGGATCGAGGAACAAATTTTCAGATATTTCCTGATCAAACAACGAAGTAACTGAACTCAGAAGTGACCCCCTTAGCCCAGGTTAAACCATGCTAAAACCCCTGTTACTCTCTGTTTTTAGCTTGCTATATTCCGGCTTATTCACTTCTTCGTCACTGTTGGAAAACAATCTTTCTGCTCAGTTGAACTTCAGCAACCAACTTCAAACGCTTCAAGCTCAATCCGAGTTTTCGGGGTTGATATTCTTAAACGGCGACGAACAAAATACAGAAGATGGTGAATCTGATGCCAGTCGAGGTGATACTCGTCGAACTTCATCCTAGTTTTTATAGAAACGAGGCGTATTTGTTCAATCACCTGTACTTAACCTCTCAACCTACCAACACACAATACCAGTCAAATAAACATTACCCGGAATTCCTCGGTAGGAATTCCGATATTTTTTTCAGACGGATCAAATACCTATCAAAAAGCCATTAAGAAACTTCCCCCCCAACAACCACATTGCGAATTCTCAAACTCGGCCCCCCGCAACCCACAGGTAAACCATTTTGTCCGCCTTTTCCACAACCGCCCGACTCATCCCAATAAAAATCATTCCCAATCCCTTCAATATCGGCTAAAGTCGTAAACACATTCCCCGATAACGTCACATCTCGCACCGGTTCGGCCAGCTTTCCATTGCGAATCATCCAAGCCTCCCCCGCACTAAACGTAAACATTTCCCCGTTGGTCATTCCCCCCAACCAATTTCGCGCATAAACCCCTTCCTTAATTTCACTAAATAAATCCTCAACCGCAGTCTCTCCCCGTTCGATCCAGGTATTCGTCATCCGCACCAAAGGGGGATAATGATAATTCAAACAGCGAGCATTTCCGGTGGGAGTTTCTCCTAACTTCCCTGCGGTTTCCCGAGAGTGCAGACGCCCGACTAACGCCCCATCTTGAATTAACTGCGTTGTGGTTGCGGGTGTTCCTTCATCATCGTAGAAATAACTTCCCCGATGTCCAACCGGCGCCGCACCATCAAAAATTTGCAGGTTTTTCGGCCCAAACTGACGCCCGATGGTCATTACTTCCAATAAATCAGGATTTTCATAGGTCATATCCGCTTCCGAAAGATGACCAAAGGCTTCGTGAACAAACAAACCGGTTAAAATCGGATCGATCACCACCGTGTAGGTATTTCCCTTAACCGGAGGCAAATCGAGGGAATTAACCGCCCGTTGCGCCGCACTGCGAACTTGATCGTCGAGGTTCGTTAAATCTTCGTAGGCGCTGCGCGATCCGGTGGTTTCCCGTCCCGTTTGTACGGTTTCCCCGTTGCGGGCGGTGGCGGCGAAGCGCATTTCCATATCTACCCAACCTTGTTCGAGTAAAGTCCCTTCAGAAGTCGCTAAAAGAATGCGTTGGGTGCTGTCGCTGTAACGAACCGAAATTGTGGTAATTCGGGGGTCAACACTCCGCAAAATATGACCGTAGCGATCGCAAAGTTCTTTTTTGTCCGCCAGGGGAACTTGACGCGGATCGGTTCCGGTTAACGGTAAAATCCGAGTTTCCTGTACAATGGGAATCGGCGCGAGTAGGGTTTCTTCTTCTCCGATCAGTTTCGCCGCAGTGATCGCTTCACGAATGCGTTCTTCTAGCCCTGTGAGCCGGTTAAAACTGGCAAAACCCCAACCGCCTTTGTGACAGGCGCGAACTTGTCCGCCAATAGAAAGGCCTTCGCTGAGGGTTTCAATGCGATCGCCTCTGAGTAAAATATCGGTTTCTTCGGCTTCTTCGACTCGAATTGCTAAATAATCAACTTGTGAACGGTAGCGCTCGATTAAATCAGCCAGTAAGTTTTTCAGGTCCGTGAGCAAGGTTGGCATAAATATTATTTTGCTGCAACGTTAACAGTATCTCTCTACTATTTTGTATCAGACTATGAGGGATAGAAGTTCAGCAGACAGTGACCTGTGACCTGTGACCTGTGACCTGTGACCTGTGACCAGTATCATGCTACGGATAACTGATAACTGATAACTGCCTATTGCCTATTGCAAGAAGCGCCTATTGCCTCTTAACTGGTCACTGGTCACTGTTAACTGTTCACTGTAAAAGCGGTGATTGCGACTAATTGGTTCGGTTCTACGAATCTCAAAGCCGTCAAGATCTCGGTATCCTAAGAGTCAGAGAGGATGCTAAAAATATTGAAAAATAGCGTCAAAGGTTCAGTCTTCCAACTTCTATATTAAAAGTTTATATCGGGTAGGCTGGAACTGAGTTAAGTTAACGATGAAGTTTTTACAGTTTTGAGGTGAAAGGCGGAAAATGACCGTGAACCAGCTTCTACCAAAAATTAGTGAAATATTAGCCCGTCAGGGGTTAGAGAGTTCCCTAGATTTCTATGCCCATACCAGAGCGGCTTCGGAATCTAATCCTTACACGGTTTATTATGCCAGTAAACAACGACTTAAGGCCGAACGGGAGTGGTGGGGCGCGATCAAAGCGGTTAATCAACTCCTTAGAGATCTTATTATACAACAGGGTCGCCAGCGATCGCCGAGTTATTATTCGGGGTCTGAAGTTAGGAAAAAAGAGTTGACTCACGCCACCGGACGAGAGACGCTAACCGAGGATAGACCCCCACCTGAAGTTCAAAAATCTCAAGTTCAAAAATCTCAAGCCGCATACCCTTCGACTTGTCAGGGGTTAGTGCTTTCGGGTCCCACTCCGATTTTAATTCATCCGGCTTTGGCGTTGAATTTTGCGACTCAAGTTTTTCTTCCCCAGATACCGGGTTGGGAGGGGTTTTCTGTACCGACCCGACAAACTTTGCCTTTGCTTCCGGTGTCTGAGGCTTGTAACGCTTCTATTCCCCCAACTTTTGCCTTTCCTTTATTGCGGGAAGATCCCCAAGCGACCGAACCGTTTTGTATTGTATTAACTTCTCGGTTTAGTTTGGTGATGGTTTTGGGAGAAGATGCCAAGGGTTGTCCGGCGTTTCAATTTTCTTTTGATCCGGATGTTGTTGAAGAAGCGTTAGAATTATTGCGACAAAGAACTCAGCAAATTAACAATCAAAATGAGTTTAAATCTTCTGAGGCAATGATCGATCCGGTGGCGGTGGTTGAGAGTTGGATCGAACAATTTCCCGTTGTCGATCCTCACTACAAAACGGTGATGCAGTTTTCTCGTTTATTGTTGGAGAATTTACCTCTAGACTCCGAAAAACCCCGCGAAACGATGAGAATGCTTAACCCCGCTTCTCAAGAAGCTTCTCAGTCTCAGGAAGTGTTTGTTAATGTTTCTAACCCGACCCCTTGTAACGGTCATGTTCCCAATACTCACACATCTACTGAGGCAAGTTTTGACGCTTCTCAGGTTGAGTTAATTCAAGCGATCGCCCACGAAGTCAGAACGCCGCTCGCAACGATTCGCACGTTAACCCGATTATTATTAAAGCGGAAAACTTTCGATCCCGATATTGTTCGCAAGCGGTTAGAGATGATCGATCATGAGTGTAGCACACAAATCGATCGCTTTAACCTGATTTTTAGAGCGGTTGAGTTAGAACTTTCTCAAGCTAAACAAGCGTCTGAAAATAAAACTCAAAATCCCTCGGTTCAACTCACACCTATGTCGCTCGGAGATATCTTTCAAAGTAGTCTCCCCCGTTGGCAAAAACAAGCGACTCAGCGCAATCACACCTTAGAAGTTAGTTTACCTCAAAAGTTGCCCCATGTGGTCAGCGATCCGACGATGTTGGATCAAGTTTTGACGGGTGTTATCGAGAATTTTACTCGCAGTTTACCCTCGGGAAGTCATATTCAAGTTGAAGTTCGTCTGGCCGGACATCAGTTAAAATTACAATTAGAATCTCACTGTCAGTCTCAACATTCTTCTCCGTTTGAAGCCGCTGCTAAGTCTTCTCTGAAGTCTATCGGGCGGTTGTTAATGTTCCAACCGGAAACGGGGGCGTTGAGTTTAAATCTGACGGTAACGAAGAATCTTTTTGAAGCGCTTGGCGGTAAATTGGTTGTGCGACAACGCTCTCAACAGGGTAAAACCATGACGATTTTCTTGCCGTTAAAATGTTAAATATCAGAGGGTAATTCCAGAGAAACCCGGTTTCTTTGAGAAACCGGGTTTCTGAAAGTTATTAAGTTTACTGACCGTCTGATTTACTTGATTCAGTAATCAGATCTATACTGTTCTAAGTCCACATCGGAAATTTCTTGAGCAGTAACCAGTTTATAGTGCTTTTCTTCGACTATTCTAACCTCCGAATCATTTATAGTTAACTCAAACATTGAGATCAGATTATTATCAATAAACTGAGCGGATACCGGACGACAAACCAACTCGGGAAAATGATCTGTACAGTATGCAACATCTTGTTTGGTTTGAACAACGCTAATTTGATCGTTTCCACTTTTAGCTTGAACAGGTACAATAAACTGAGATCCCCTTTGATTCAAACCTACATAAACCTCATCTATTTCTATCTGACCAATCTCACGAACAGTTGTTCTCAAATGATTTTGCAAAGAATAAGCGGTAATCCCTAAAAAGATATCAATTAATCTATTGTATCTAATCTTTGCAAGGAGAGCCTGTTCATCACCAGATGAATATTTTTCAACGATTTCAGGAGTTGAATCGGGAATTTTGATTTCAACTAAACTCATATTGGGTACGATACGATTGACTCGTTCTAAGCTAAATCGGTAGACTCCTCGACCTGCTAATTCTATTATCCATTCCAAATCAGGAGGTTGAGTCTCTCTGATTTCTTGAGGTAAAGGTCTACGAAATCGGTAACTATAAATTACATCACCGCAGTTTTTCGCACTTAGACCCATATTTCTTCCGATATCTACAATTTCTTCCCGACTAAATTCAAATTGATTAAGTTCGGGTTGATAGTACCGAAAGAAAATTTATAGGATAATAGAACTATAGATTCTCGACTTTTCTGGTCTGCTCATATCCCAACTATAATTAAGATTTTTTTTTACGATTTCTGGGTGCAATCACATCAGAATTTACACCATAATATTTTGCTGCTTGCGACATATCAAACCGCAGAAATGCTTCATCTCCAAGTTCAATTTTACCCTCGGGTTTCTCGGGTTTAACGTTCAACAATTTAACAATTTCACCGGCGACAGCTTGGGCGAGTAAAGGCGGAACGGAGTTTCCAATTTGGCGAAAACCGTGCCATTTTGTGGCGTGAAATCTAAACCAATCCGGGTAAGAATGCAGTCTGGCGGCTTCTCTAACGGTAATACATCTGGGCGTAAATGGATGAATAGGACGGGGAGAAGTATAAGCGCCTCTACTACTCGGTGTTCCCGCCCTCAAGGTATTACATAAACCGTCGGGATTGAGTTTATGAAAGCGGCTAATGGGTTCTGTTTTTCCGGGGGGGGTTTGGGCGAATCTTTCGATAGATTCTTGGGTGTGTTCGGTTCTTAAACTGGAAGTGAGTAGTTGAGAATTGTATTGGCGAGGATAAGAATAGTTATCGGATTTTTTGACAATTCCCCTCAACATTTTACCATAAAAACTCGGCCGGTGGAAATCAACATCCGCCCAATCTTGTTGACATAATTCGGGATAATTTTCGATTTCGGGTAAATCTTGTAAGGCTTCTCGAACTGTGGGCGTTGAAGGAAGATGAGAATAACATTTGGTGACTTTTGAAAGGGGCGGTTTAAAGGTCGGTTCGGGATAATTTGGCAAGGGTAAATCTTCCCGACATCCCAATAAAAATAACCGCTCGCGATTTTGAGGAACGCCATAATAAGCGGCGTTTAACACTTGATAGGGTTGGCGAACTTTATACCCATAATAGCCAAATTTATGAATGAGTTCTTGAATAAAGGTTTGGTGTTGTCCTGAAACCATTCCTTTAACGTTTTCAAAGACAAAATATTTCGGTTGGAGTTCGGAAACAATTCGCACAAAATGAAACACCAACAAATTTCGCGGATCTTCTAACAACCGTTTGCCAATTAAAGAAAATCCCTGGCAGGGCGGGCCGCCAAAAACTAAGTCTATTTCCCGTTTTTTTATGCTAGAATGATATCGGATAAACTCGCCCGATATTGTAGTAATATCTTGGCAAAAAACCGACCAAAGCGGAAAGTTATAGTCGTGAACGATGCAATGAATCGGATCGATTTCTACAGCCGCGAGAACGTCAAAACCCGCCTGTTCAAAGCCGAGTGTCATTCCACCTGCACCCGCAAATAAATCTACAGCAATGGGTCTTTTGGATTGAATCGTGTTTGGCTGATCTGGCATTTTTGCAATTAATAATCTGGATTTTAGGATTCGGATTGATTATAACATCATAAAACGCTAAAATCTCAAAAATAGAAGGATTTCTGATTGAGAGATTAACCGATGAAAAAGCACAGCGAGAATCAAAAAGCCGGGGAATTTGTTCGTCAAATGAGTTTGGATCGTCGTCAAAAGGCGATGGGTTTTTATGGAATTGGGTTGTTGTTTTTAGTCGGGGTTGGGTTAATATTTTTCGTTTTTAAAACCTCCGGTATTGGGTTGTTATTGGCTGTAGCTGGAGGAGTTGCGGCTTATTATTATTGGAAAAAAGGCGAATATTGGATGAGACGTTCCGAACAAGCTTTAAAAGGTGCAGAAGCGGAACAGGAAGTCGCGGTTATTTTGCGGCTTTTAAATATTAAAAATTGGCAAATTGAATATAATCTTCCCTTGAAACGTGGGGGCGATGCGGATGTTGTTTTATGTTCTCCTCGGGGAAATTGGTATGTGATTGATGTCAAGTCTCACCGGGGGAGAATCCTTAGAGAAAATAATCGGTTAAAACGGGCTAAGGGTAATAAAGTTTATGATTTTTCTGAGGGTGATTTATTAAGCAAGGTGAGGGGCCAAGCGTCGGAGGTGGCGCGACTCAAACAAGTAAAATGGGTGGTTCCTCTGTTATGTTTTACTCGGGCGAAAGTTGTATTTTCTAAAAATAATATCAATGGGGTTTATGTGGTTGAGAAAACGGATTTGATTCGGATGTTGGAAAAATTAGAGGGTTAATTTTGGCGATATTCGCCTCAATCTTGACCCGGCAGCATTTCAGAACAGTCTAATTTAATCTGTCTCATTAGTAACAATCGTTAGAATGATCAGATGAAGTTCTGTAACTTTACCTGTATTTTACTTTCACAAGTTTAAAATAAATTGACTTAAACTGTCAGCGCTACTCTGAAATCAACGCTAAGATCAATTGTAGCATCGGTACATTGAAGAGATGAGTAAATTTGATTATAATGTCGGAATATGCCGCGAACTTAAATGCTAAAATACCACGTTCCAATAACGGGGTTACGCTACAAGGTTCAGCAAAGCCAACCTCAAAAGGGAGGATTTTCCAATGAACTTACAGACTGCAACTTATCCGACGGCAGAGAATTTAACGAAAATGGATGATGCGGTGGGCGCATTATTCAAAGGAATGGCTCGTTATCCTCTTTTGAAAGCAAATGAGGAAATCGAACTAGCTCGACAGATCAAAAGATTTGTACTGCTTGAGGAGTTACAACACCAATTACATCATCAACTGGGAAGATGTGCGAACCCGTCAGAATTAGCTGATGCGGCGGGATTGAGTGAAGCCGAAGTGAATCATCAGTTTCACCAAGGGAGAATCGCCAAACAAAAAATGATCAGTTCAAATTTGCGCTTGGTGGTTTCGATTGCCAAACGTTATATTAACAGAGGCGTTCCGTTTTTAGATTTGATTCAAGAAGGCGCACTGGGGTTAAACCGAGCCACCGAAAAATTTGATCCCGATAAAGGATATAAATTTTCCACCTACGCCTATTGGTGGATACGCCAGGGAATTACCCGGACTATAGCCAACCAAGGACGAACGGTTCGCCTTCCGGTTCATGTCGTCGAACAACTCAATAAATTACAAGGAATTCATCAAGATTTAAGACGGGAACTCCGTCGCAAACCCACAGAAGAGGAACTCGCCGAAGCCTTATCAATTTCCACTCAACAACTGCGTCTTCTCGAACAAGTCCGCCGCAAATCTCTGTCTTTAAATCATCGGATTGGTTCCGAGGAAAATTCAGAATTAATGGATTTGTTAGAAGATTATGAAACCCTCTCCCCCGAGTCGCAAATTAACGAATTGATGATGCGACAAGAATTGCTAGAAGTATTGCGTTCGGTTTTAAATGAACGAGAGCAAGATATTTTATCTCTGCGCTATGGTTTAACCACCGGAGTTCCCCATACTTTGGAGGAAGTGAGCGGAATTTGTAGCCTGTCTCGGGAACGGGTTCGTCAAATTCAAGCCAAAGCCATGCGAAAATTACGCCGTCCTCATGTAGCCGAACGCTTAAAAGGATGGATTAAGTAAGTAAAATTCAGGATAGGGGAGAGGGTTAGAAACAGACAAAAACCCGATTTTTCGATTCCACTGAGATCTTGCACTCCAGTCAAAAACCCGGTTTCTGGGAACTTGGCTGACCTAAAAACCTCTATTTTTCGTTATCGAACCGGGTCGATCAGATTGGGCGCAAAAAGGGTACAAGATTTCAGATTCAATCGACTCGCAGACCAATCCATTTCTATGTTTTCTCTGGGGGGAAATACCCGTTTTGGTGGCGTTCACGTGCAGATTCTTCAAAGTGAGTCGTTTTGAATTATGATCGGATAACTCGCGATTGGCAAGCAGAGATTTATCTGTTTGCTGGCATCTATCCTCCTCCTTTTGACTTTTATGGCTTTAGATTTTATTTTGCGTTTCGCCGTACCCGATGATCTTCCGGCTATCTTTGATCTGATTAAAGCTTTAGCCGAGTATGAAAAATTATCCCATCAGGTTACGGGTAGTGTGGAGGAATTAAAGGGTCATCTATTTGGCGAGCATCCCTATGCTGAAGTCGTTTTGGCTTCTGTTGAGGAAAAAATAGTTGGTTTTGCTTTATTTTTCCATAATTATTCTACCTTTTTAACTCAACCGGGCATTTACTTAGAGGATTTGTTTGTTTTACCGGAATATCGGGGTCAGGGAATTGGTAAGGCTTTAATTGTTTATGTCGCTCAGTTAGCCGTGTTGAGAGGGTGTGGACGCTTTGAATGGAGTGTTTTAGACTGGAATCAACCGGCTATTGATTTTTATAAGTATATGGGTGCATCTGTTTTAGAAGAATGGCGCATCTGTCGGGTTACGGGTGAAGCGCTCACTCGCATGGTTGAGAGTCATCGACCGAAAATTAATGAATTACGATAATTGATTTGATCAGCTTGTTCTATCGTTTCTCGGATTTCCGGCTGACCTTTTTACCCAAAACCGGATATCTCATTGACGGAGATTTTCGGTTTCTGCGCGATCGCCATTGACTTCAATTTGATAGTTTTTTCCATGAGATCTATTAAGAGTTAGAATCGGGAGAATTTCAAGTCATTTCTGAGATCTTCAGCCCATCCGGTTTTTCGGCTTCCGAGAGTCGATCCGTTGTCGGTAACGGCTATTATCGACCGGTTCAGGATGCCTACCGATTTGATTATACAATCTAATTGGCTTTCGGCGATCGCAAGCAGGGTGAATTGAATTTCTAGGGAAGCCTTGTCGGTTAAAATCAATTAAGTTTTTGATGAGAAAGACTTCACAAAAACATGAAAAGCGCTCAAACAGACAGATGATTCTATAAAATTTAAATTTTTGCATTGGCGGACTGCTCTTTTGAGATCTTGTTGAAATTAAGTTTAAATTTTTTAATAGATCTTCTAATAGGGCTAAAAATCTGGTAAATTGGAGTCAGGAGTTATGTGCTTTTCTCTTGCTGACTCGAGTCAGAGCGAGCGGAAATCCGCGAAAATCAGATGAGTGAACCCTTCCCTCATCCTTTATTCAAACTGAATCCCCGACCGTATTCCATTTAATTGGAATCATTTTTTATATTATAATAGTTTTTGAAACTTAGATTATTTTGAGAATGTAGAAAAAATTTAACAAGCGCTCGGATGGGAATAAGTTTAATAAAATTTTATAAATTATGAAAAAAAATAGCTGGTTTTTAAAATCTATAAAAAAAGAAAGAGTTCACCAAAATAAAATCCAAAAATTGACTTCAAAATTGATGTTGGAGTTGAGAGGAAAATCGCGATCGCCAGAATTGCGAGAAGTGAAAGCCAGACATCAACAGATTTTGACTAAGATGTTTGCGCCTCAAGAAAACCTCATCGCCCCGGAAAATCCCGTTCAAAAATCTCAACAAAAATATGATTCATTCGTTGAGAGTCTCAACGGTTTAGTTTGGGAATTTGACTTATCGAGTCAACAAGTCTGTTTTGTCAGTCAAAAAGCCGAACAAATCTTAGGATACCCGATAAAACGTTGGTTAACAGAAGCCAATTTTTGGGAAAACCACATTCATCCCGACGACCGCGAATGGGTACTGAAAAATCATCAGCAAATGATCGAATCTCAGCAGGATAGCCAAGTCGAATATCGGATGATCGCAGCCGATGGGCGGATCGTTTGGCTACAAGATTTAACCCGGGTAGTTTTAGACAGGGAAAAAGGGATTAAACTTGGCAAGTTGATGATAGATATTAGTCAGCGTCAAGCCGCTTTAGAAGAAATTGAAGAACGTTTTCAGGCGTTTATGAATCATAATCCTACCGCCACTTGGATCGCCGATTCGGAGGGAAAATTAATCTACGTTAATCCCACCTGTTTGCAGATTCTTCAATTACCCACAGAAGCCGTAATTGGCAAAAGCTTATCGGAAGTTTTCCCCGGGAAATTAACCTCAAAACCCGATAAAAATCCCCTCTGGATTACCGAAAATAATGAAATCATTGAGTTGGTCGAATCAAACTCACCGTCGAAAGATTCATCCAGGCATTTTTTAGTTTATAAATTCCCAATTTCTCAGCCCGAAAAACCCACAATTACCGGGGGAATTGCGGTGGATATTAGCGAATATATGAAAGTCGAAAAAGCGCTCAGAAAAAGTGAAGCCCGCTTGAAAGCCGCCATACAAGCCTTAGAAGATCAAGCCGAACAAGAACAATTAATTATGGCGATCACGAACCGCATTCGTCAATCCTTAGATCTTCAAGAAATTTTGGATACTACCGTCGTTGAAGTGCGGGAATTTATTAAGAGTAATCGGGTGATTATTTATCAGTTTAATCCCGACTCTCGGGTAACGGTAATCGCCGAATCCGTTGAAAAAAATTGGATGTCAATGCTCGGTCAAGTGATTGATGATGACCAGTTTAAAGAAATTTATATTCAACTGTATAAAACCGAAGGAGTGCAAGCGATTTCTGATATTTATATCTCCGAACTCACGGCTAAAGAAATAGACTTTTTCGCCGAATTTCAAGTGAGAGCAAATTTGGCGGTTCCTATCGTTCAAGATAACAAACTTTGGGGATTATTAGTCGCCCAACACTGTAAAATTCCCCGCCAGTGGCAATCTTTAGAAATTAATTTACTCAAGCAACTGGCTACCCAAGTCGCCATCGCCATTCAACAGTCCGAACTTTACCAACAAGCCCAACTGGAAATTAGCCAACGCAAACAAGTAGAAGCCACTTTACAACAGAAAATTCAACGAGAAAAACTATTAGCCGCAACCGCCCAACGAATTCGTCAATCCCTGGAATTAGATGAAATTCTCAATACAACCGTGATGGAAGTTCGACAGCTTTTGCAAGCGGATAGAACGGTTATTTTTCGCTTTGAACCCGACGGTCACGGTGTGGTTTCCGTCGAGTCTGTGGTGACGCCGGAACTGTCAATTTTAAATACAAATATCTACGATCCCTGTTTTTCAAAAACTTATATTGAGCAGTATAAACAGGGGAGAATTAGAGCCGTAGAAGATATTTATCAAGCGAATTTAACGCCCTGTTATGTCAATTTACTCTCTCAATTTAAAGTCCGATCAAATCTCGTGGTTCCGATTTTACAAGGGGAACATTTATGGGGATTATTAATCGCTCATCAATGCACGGAACCCCGACAGTGGCAACCCCACGAAACCGAATTGTTAGAACAAATCGCCACCCAAGTCGGAATTGCGATCGGACAAAGCCAACTTTATCAACAACTCGAACGATTGGCAACTTTAGATGGTTTAACTCAAATTGCCAACCGTCGATATTTTGATAATTATTTAGATCAGGAATGGAAGCGATCGCAGCGAGAACAATATCCTTTATCTTTACTGTTATTAGATGTGGATCATTTTAAACTGTATAACGATACTTACGGACATCAAGCCGGAGATGAATGTTTACAAAAAGTAGCCAAAGCCATTCAGCAAACCCTCAAACGAGGGGGTGATTTAGTCGCCCGTTACGGGGGTGAGGAATTTGTCATTTTGTTACCGAATACCAAAGCAGACGGGGCGATACAAATCGCTCAAGATATTCATCATGCGATCCAACAGCTAGCCATCGAACATTCTTGCTCATCTGTGAGTCAATTTGTCACCGTCAGTATTGGAATTTCTACCACAATTCCCACCCTCAACGGTCGTTTTGAAGGATTGGTCAGTCGGGCGGATAAAGCCCTCTATGAAGCCAAACAGCAGCGCAATACTCACCGCTTACATCGTTTAGCTTCTTAATCGATTTGTTTCCTCAATGAGGTTTAAGTCAAAAACCCGGTTTCTTGAACAACAGCGAGCGCGAAGAAGTCCCTGCGCTGCGCGAAGAAACCCGGTTTTTTAGTTTATACTGTACTGGGAAATATTCCGGTAAAACTGAACTTGATTTCCATTAAAAATTAAACTTATTTCGTTCTTGTTGAGTTTGAATGAGTTTCCCTTCTAAGGTTTGCCAATCTTCTTGTTCTATGATGTCAATAAATTCATCTAAACGACTGCGATAAGCCCGTAGCGATCGCAATAAAGCCGCCCGATTATATCGCGCCATCATCACCCCCAACTCCGGATTTCCACCCCCTACACGACTGGTATCGCGAAAACCGGAACTGGCTAATTTTTGGGCGAGTTCTCTAACGTTAACATCTTCTTCTGCGGTTAAAGCAGCAATTAAACTCGCACTAACGCTAACGGGTAAATGAGAAATCCAAGCCACAGCCCGGTCGTGATCTTCGGGCGAACATTGATAAACTTTTGCTTGCAACAACTCGGCAATTTGGGTAACAATTTGTATTTCTAGATTTGATGTTTTTTCCGTTGGAGTAATCACATAAGGTTTCCCCAAAAACAAATTTTTTTGAGCCGCTTCTATACCACTGTCAGCCGTTCCCGCCATCGGATGTCCACCGACAAAACGGGGCCAAACTTGAGAAAGCATTTCCACAATCGGTTGCTTCACCGAACCCACATCGGTTATAATTGCTGTAGGTTTGAGATCAGGAATTAACTGCTCAAGGGTAGAAGCGATCGCCGCAATTGGGGTACAAATAAACACAACATCTGCACTCGCCATCAAAGATAAATCAACACTCGCCTCATCGACAACGCCCATAGCAAGGGCTTTTTCACAAGTGCTTTGACGGCGACTCACGCCCAAAACGCGATAGGTTTCGCGACTTGAGGAAGAATTATCTGCGGGCAAATGTATCAATCTCGGTTGAATTGAACACAAATCCAACCCCATAGAACCGCCAATTAAACCCAAGCCAACCAGACCAATATTCATGGGAGACTGTTCAAATTTACTACGACTTTATATGTTTAAATTTAACTCATGTTTAAACAAAATAAACAGCAGAGAATTTAAAATTTTAGTTCCTCCGGAGGCGGGTCAAAAAATTTGATATAATAGCGAATTGAATACACCTGTTTTTTACTCGGAAAACTTTCAGGCATGAATGCCGAAGAACTCATTCAAAACTATCAATCCGGGGCGAGAGATTTTAGTGCGATCCTGCTTTGCGAAGCCAATCTCAGTCGTGCAGATCTCTGTGGAGCCAACTTTTCACAAGCTGTCCTCAGCATCACCAATTTTAGCGGCGCCCATTTGTGCGGGGCGAACCTCAGCGGTGCCAAACTGAATGTTGCCAAACTCAGCGGCGCCGACCTGAGCAAAGCCAACCTCAACGGCGCCATTCTCAATGTCGCCAACCTGATTCGCACCGATCTGAGCGAAGCCAGCTTGATCAACGCCTCTCTGATTCGTTCCGAGTTAATCCGCGCCGATCTCAGCCATGCCATTTTAACCGCCGCCAACCTCAGCGAAGCCGATCTGCGAGAAGCCACCCTGCGACAAGTCGATCTGCGACAGGCGAACCTCAAAAGCGCCAATCTCCGAGACGCGGTGTTGATCGCCAGCAACCTCGAAGGCACCAGCTTTCACGGGGCGGATCTGACCCGGGCCGATCTGCGAGGGGCCAATCTCGTCAACGCCGAACTCCGCCAAGTCAACCTCTCCCAGGCGAATTTGAGCGGTGCCAATCTCAAAGGGGCGAATTTGCGGTGGGCCGACTTAAACGGTGCCGATTTGCGGGGGGCCAACCTCGAACAAGCCCGATTGAGCGGGGCCAGTTTGTACGGTGCGGATCTGACTCACGCCAGCTTGCTGTATACCAACTTAATTCATGCCGATCTCACCCAAGCCAACCTGACCGGCGCCGACTGGACTGGGGCCGATCTCACCGGTGCCGCGTTGACGGGAGCCAAACTCTATGACGTCTCTCGATTTGAAGTCAAAGCCGACGAGATCACCTGCGATTGGGTCGATGTTAGCCCAAACGGGGATGGGAGTAAAGTGTTACGCTTTAGCGCCCAAGAAGCCTACCAATTTTTTAACGCTACTTCTCCCCTAGTTGAAATTACCATAGATAGGGCGATCGATGCGGACGCTCACTGCGCCTTAGCCGATGTTTACCGTGAGATCATCCGCCAGACCCCGATCATTAATCGTCCACCGAGTATCGAGGTGAGTTCTCGCCGAACAACTTTATCGTTTAGGATAGAAAGGGACGAACTCCTGTTTCCCACCGCTTATGTTGTAATTCTTCCGTTTAATGATGCAGTTCCTACTCAACAAACAATTTGTAATCTTGTGCAAATGCTCGGATCGGAGAATTTCATCGGCTTAAGCGTTCGGCACTCCAGTCAAATCGAAAAATTAGCCAAGGAAATTAAGCAAAACCTGCAAGAGATTACCGACTTAAAATTCAGCCAAAAATCCAAAACCAAACCCGAAAGCAGCCAAGCTTTCTTTGCATCTCCCACTCGGACAACGCTGAGAAATTTTCATAATCGAACCCTTAAAATTTATAGCCATCCTCAATTTGGAAGAAGCTTACTCAATGTGCCCTGAACTCATAAACTCCTCGGGATATTCCTCAGAGAAATACTTTGAGATGATGGCTCCCTCGTTAGAAAATCTCGCCGACTTTCTGATCGTTTAAAATAAAATAGAAATGTAACGATCGCCAGTCCGCAGAGAAACCCTAATGAGATTAACACTTCAATCTTTTTAGTAATTTAGTAATTGATGATGGGGTGGCTATGGCACAGGAACTCGTAAAAATCTACAATTTGGTCAAAAAATACAAGGAAGGGGAACGGAATTTTACGGGTATTAATCTCAATGAAGCCAATTTGAGTCGGATTAACCTCAGTCAAGCCAATTTAAGCGATGCGTCCCTGTGCGTGACCAATTTGAGCGGAGCCGATCTCAGCGGGATTAATTTAAGTCGTGCGAATCTCAATGTGGGTCGGTTGAGTCAAGCCAACCTCAGCGGGGCCAATCTCAGTCGGGCGACTTTGAATGTGGCCAATTTGGTTCGAGCCGATCTCAGCGATGCGATTTTGGTGGAAACTTTAGCGATTCGTTCGGAATTGATTCGATCGAGACTCAATAATGCCAATCTCACCAAAGCCAACCTCAACGGGGCGGATTTGCGAGAAGCCCGAGTCGGACAGGCGAACTTTTGTCAAGCCAATCTCAACGGGGCGAACCTCCGGGGCGTGTCGGGGGCGTCGGCCAATTTTGAAAGCGCCGACTTGCGACGGGCGAATTTGGTGAAAGCCAATTTACCCAAAGCCGATTTTAGTCACGCCGAGATGCGACAAACTAACCTGACTTACGCCGATTTGCGACAAGCTAACCTCAACGGCGCCAATTTACGATGGGCCGATCTGCGGGGGGCGAATTTGTCGGGGGCGGATTTATCGGGGGCCAATTTGTCCGGGGCCAATTTGTCCGGGGCGAATTTGCATCGGGCTACTTTAGCAAAAGCCAGTTTGGTTCATGTTGATTTAACTCAAGCCAATTTAATTAAAGCCGATTGGATGGGGGCCGATATTTCCGGGGCGACGTTAACCGGTGCAAAACTTTATGAAGTTCTGCGATTTAATTTAAAAGCCGAAGATGTCACCTGCGAATGGGTCGATCTCAGTCCCAACGGCGATCACAGCGAGGTTTATCAATTTACACCCGAAACCCTCAAGAAGTTTTTTAATCAAGTTCTTCCGACGGTACAAGTGATTGTGGATGCTCCCCTCGATCTCGAAGCGAATTTAGTTCTGGCTGAAACTTACCATCACATCGCCCAAGAATATCCCCTGCTGAAATATCCTCCCAGTATTGACACCGATATCCGGCGCACGGTTATTACTTTTCGCATCGATCGCGAAGAATATTTATTTTCGATGGGATGCTTGGCTATTTTTCCCTTTGATGATGCCAGTAAAACTCAAAAAAATATTGTCAATTTGGTTCGCAATTTGCAAGAACGCAGCGAAAAAAATAAAAACCAACTGCGCGTTTTAGCGGCGATGGGTGAAGTGATTTCTAAAGCTCAGGATCTAAAACAGGTGGTGCGATCGATTCGCTCCGAACAAATGCCCGAGTTTTTTCACCGTCCCACCCAAACCATCTTAACCAATACCAGTCAAAAAAAGTTAACCGTTCACACCCATTCGGATTTCGGCAAGCGCTTTAAACCTTCTCTTGTCGATCGAGAACGGGATAATCATTATAGCAAATTCGTTGAACCTTTGTTATTCGATCCCGAACAAGTGATTGATTTTGTCGATAGTTTTGATTATCTTAGTTAGAAGTCCGAGGCTCCTATCAGTTATCCTATATCTTGTTGTTAATTTCCTAAGGCTTTATTCTCTTGATCGAGGTAGAAGCTCATAACTTACTGCAAAGCTTTCTGCGATCGCGGCGTGTTTCCGTTGAAACCTCGCCCGGTAAAGCCTCATGGCCTCACTATTTAACAATGGCCCGGTTGGTAGCCCGAGCCTTGCGACTCGGACGGAGCGCTTTAATTCAAACGGGTGTGGCGCCGGTGAGTCACCATCATTCCTATCGCTTCAGTTATCTGATTCCGGTTTTAATTTGGTCCGAACCCGCTTTAATTGTTGCCCCCCAGTGGCTCTTAACGGAGCTACAACAGGAAGAAATTCCCCAATTGTTTGATTCCCAAGCGCTCGACTCTCACCTCGATAAATCGATTATTCGGGGGGAAGTCTGGCCGGCTGAATCGAACTTTGACGGGGTGTTACTGACGACTCCCGAAGAATGGTTGAGCGATCGCCTCGGAGGAGAAGGACGGTTTCCGGCTAATATTCCCACCATTATCGATGGAGTTGATGATTTAGAAGCCTGGACGCGCCAACAATTAACCGCCTGTATTCAACCCCAAGATTGGACACAACTCCTACAACAGCTTCCCCAACACACGGACATCATCCGGTCCGCGAAAATTCTCCTGACTCAAGCTATTTTTCAACGTCCGGCCAATCCCTACCACTGTCATTTACTCGATCAACACGAACAGGGGATTTTAGAGCAATTCTACCACGATTTATTTGAGGTTGAAGCCTCCGCGATCGCCGGGGTTAACGATTCCCTCACGCCCGAATATCGGGAACGTTGGAGTCAATTTTGGCATCAATGGCAAGCAGAGGAACAATTACGATGGGTTAAAGTCAATCGGCACCAAGGCACGTTTTCGCTCTATTGTAGTCCGGCAAACGTCAGTTCATCTTTGAGTGAGATTTGGCCCCATCAACCGGTGGTGTTAATTGGCGGCGCCTTGGACTTGGAGAAAACCGCCCCGACTTACCGTCAGTTGGTGGGACTTGAGGAAATTACTTGTGTGAAGTTTTCACCCGATCGCAATTCTCAACTGATTCAACTGTATCTCCCCTCTGGCCTGCCTTTACCGAATACCCCCAAATTTCAAGGGGCTTTAATTGAGGAAATTCGCGGTTTACTCTCGATCGGTGCAAGCATTGAGGGGTTGACGGTGTTATTAATTGAGGATACACCCTTAAGAACTCAGATCGGGGCTGTGTTTGCGGGGGAGTTGGGTTCGCGGGTTCAGGTGGAAACGACTAAAGTGGACGGACGGGGTATTTTAGTCGCGGGTTGGGAATTTTGGCGACAACATCAAGGTATACTTCCCCCGCCTCATTTGTTGGCGATCGCCACTTTGCCTTTACCGTCGTTAGAACATCCTCTGGTTGCGGGGCGAGTCGGCTATTATAAACAAAATCATCTTGACTGGTTTCGGCTTTATTTGTTACCTACGGCTTTGAATGAGTTACAGCGGGCGGTTGCACCTGTAAGAGACTCTCAAGGAATTGTCGCATTGTTTGATAGTCGGGTTTTGCATCGCAGTTATGGTGAACAGGTGTTGGCGGCGTTGAGTCCAATGGCGAGGATTGATTATTTAGATACTACTTGGTTGAGTCGCTAAAAAAAACAGTTTTGTAGGGGCGGGTTCTAGAATAATTTATCTAACCTAAAAATAACTTAAATAAACCCACGCTCTTTCTGTATTCATTTTTGTAGGGGCGGGTTCTAGAATAATTTATCTAGCCCAAAAGTAACTTCAATAAACCCGCCCCAACCTCCAGGGCGGGTTTAGATTAGTTATCTGTGGGAAATCAACAATTTATTCGGAACCCGCCCCTACAAATCAATTAACTGTGTTTAATGGGAATGATAATTCTGAACTCGGTTCCTTCTCCGGGTTGAGAGTTGCATTCTAAGATTCCGCGATGTTTTTCGACAACAATTTGATAACTAATAGACAATCCTAAACCGGTTCCTTTACCGACGGGTTTAGTCGTGAAAAATGGATCGAAAATCTTGGCTTGAACTTCCGAGGTCATTCCTCCCGCATTATCTTGAATGGAAATCATTACCCAATTTTTTGCTGAATTTTCTGTTTTTTGAATGAATGCAGTTTGAATGGTAATTGTGGGTGAAAATGAAACCTCTGATGAGTTTTGGGCGAATTCAAAGGCATCGATTGCATTGCTCAAAATATTCATAAAAACCTGATTCAGTTGAGCCGCATAACATTCAACTTTCGGAAGTTTACCATATTTTTTAATAATTTGAATTGCGGTGCGTTCGGGTTTGGCTTTTAAGCGGTGATGTAAAATTAATAAGGTACTTTCAATTCCTTCATGCAGATCGACTCCTTTGACTTCCGCTTCATCCAAACGGGAGAAATTCCGCAAGGATAAGACAAGCTGACGAATTCGTTCGGCACCCAAACGCATGGAAGATAAAATTTTGGGTAAATCGTCTATGAGATATTCTAAATCAATTTCTTCTATTTTTTCGGCAAGAATAGGCGTGGGTTGAGGATATTCTTGTTGATAAAGTTGAACCAAATCGAGTAAATCTTGAGTATAATCGGTGGCGGGGTCGAGATTTCCATAAATAAAGTTGACTGGGTTGTTGATTTCGTGAGCGATTCCGGCGACTAAATGACCCAGACTCGACATTTTTTCCGTTTGGACTAATTGTATTTGAGCTTGTTTTAAATGGTCTGCTAAAGCTTTAGTTTCGGCTAAAAGTTCGGCTTGTTTTAAAGCGACTCCCAGTTGAATAGAAATCTGGGATAATAATTGTAATTCTTCATCTTTCCAGCGACGGGTTGTAGCGTTTTGATAAGCGGCGAGTAATCCCCATAAATTGTTACCTTGAAGAATAGGAACGACGATATAAGCTCTTGCAGAAAACAGTTCTAACAGTTTAAGTTGACAGCTAGAATATCCGGCTTGATAAATATCTTCAACGGCTAAAATTTCTCCCCGTCGAAAGCGTCCCCCTTGGGTTGTTTGCATACAAGTATCTGCGATTGTGGGAATGATATCAATTAAAGGTTCCCAATCGGAAGAAACGGACTCGGCGACAAAATAACCCGACCAATCTGGGTTAAAGCGATAAACAACAGCGCGATCGCTTTTGAGAAACCGCCTAACTTCTTGAGTAGCCGTATCAAAAATGGTTTGTAAATCGAGAGATTGACGAATTCGATTCACAATTTCAAATAAAATTTTTTGTCGTTTAGCTTCTTTTTGGCGTTCGTCAAATAGGGTAAGTTTTTTGGCTTTTGATTGAACTTGATCCAGATATTCTACCTGTTGCAAAGCCACATCTAAATGGTGGGCAATTTGGGTAACAAATTCAATATCATCTTCTGACCAATTGCGCGGCGAACCGCATTGATGAATGCACAAACCTCCCCATAATTTCTCGTTTTTGAGAAGGGGAACAAACAAATTCGCCCGCACTTGAAATTGGCTGAGGAGTTGAATATGACAATCGCTTAAACCCGCCGTATAAATATCAGAAATGGCGTTAATTTTTCCCTGTTGATATTGGGGTGAAAAATGTTCGCCGAAGCAATGATCGTGGAGACGAGCGCTTAAAACCGACTCAAATTGTGGATTAACATCTTCGGAAATAAATTCACCATCATCATAATTGGAATTCGGATCAAAACGAAACACCGCAACTCGATCTGCGTTTAATAATTGTCTGACTTCTATTGCTGTGGCTTTAAATATTGTGTTAAGCTGTAACGATTCTCGAATGCGACTAATCACTCGAAATAATGCTTTATAGCGTTCTATGGGATTGACATCCGCTTCTACGTTAACAGAAGGAGAGAACCCATCGGGATTTGATTGAGTGGGTACGGGTTGAACACTCAAAATTTGTTGAAGTTGTTCAAAAGCAGCTTCATTTGTACAGCACTCTCGTAATTGTTTCCATTGATGAGCGTTAAGCATCATAAGTTCATAGTTAGATCAAGGACGACACACTCCAGTAGGCTTTAAAGAAAGACAAAATGATGAGGCAGCAACACAAGAGCTATTAATATCCTCTATATTGAGTATAGTCTAAAATGAACAAGGTTGGAGAGAAAATTTACTCTCAACTGAGAGAAACTTATGACTGGTAAATGGGAATAGAGATGATAAACTCTGTGGTCTTTTCGGGTTGAGAAATACATTGGAGAGTTCCGCGATGCTTCTCGACAATTATTTGATAGCTAATTGACAGCCCCAAACCCGTCCCTTGACCGATGGGTTTTGTGGTAAAAAAGGGATCAAAAATGTGAGGAAGATATTCGGCTTTAATTCCCAATCCATTATCAATAATAGAAATTTCCGCTCTTTTGTCGGCAGAAGAATTTTCTCCAATAACAGAAGTTTTAATCGAAATTTTAGGAGAATAAACTGTATTTTGTGAACGTTTTTTCTTGAATTGATTATAACTTTCTTCTACAGCATCAATTCCGTTAGCGATAATATTCATAAAAACTTGATTGAGTAAGCCTGCGTAGCATTCAACTAACGGTAAGTCTCCGTAGTTTTTAATCACTTGGATTTCGGGAGAAGATGAACTTCCTCTCAAGCGATGTTGCAAAATCATTAATGTATTGTCAATTCCTTCGTGGATATCAACCGCTTTAATCTCAGCTTCATCCAGTCGAGAAAAGTTCCGTAACGATAAGACTAACTGACGAATTCTGTCGGCTCCCATTCGCATCGAAGAAACAATTTTCGGCAAATCGGAAACCAGAAAATCCAACTCAATAGATTCAGCATACTCCTGAATTTCATCCGCAGGTTGAGGATAATATTTCTGATAAAGTTCGAGCAATTGCAGTAAATTGTCACTGTATTCGCGAGTATAAGCTAAATTCCCGTAAATAAAACTTACAGGATTATTAATTTCGTGAGCAATTCCCGCAACTAATCGCCCCAATCCCGACATTTTCTCAGTTTGAATCAGTTGGGTTTGTGTCTGACGCAATTCCTCTAAAGTTTGAGAAAGTTGTTCGGCTTTTGCCTTTTCATTCTCGGCTGCAATGCAAGCTTTTTCATAAAGTTCTGCTTGGGTAATTGCAATGGCTACTTGGTCAGCAAGCTGACTAATTAAATCGATTTCTTCCCGGTCCCAATATCGGGGTTTATTACATTCGTGAGCAATTAATAACCCCCAGAGTTCATCATTAGTTCCAATGGGAACCACGAGATTTGCTCGAACTTGAATACTTTCTAAAAACTCTTGATAACAAGCGGGTAAGTTGGCTTCATAAATATCGTTAATCAACCCAAAATTACCTTCTCGATATCGATTGGCGGAGCCATTGGGAAAACATCCGCTCGGCGTTTTAATACCCAAAACTGAGGAAATATCTTCGCCCACCGCTTCGACAATGACTTCTCCTTCTTCTTCATTAATTAACTTATAAATTAAGACGCGATCTGTTTTCATTAACGCTCTCACTTCTCGGACAATGGTGAGCATTGTTGTTCTCAAATCTAACGTGCTACGGATTTGATCTGTCACCCGTTCTAAAGCTTTGGAAAAGTCGAGAGTTCGTTGCAGTTGACTGGTGCGTTCTTGAACTTGTTGTTCTAAATTTGTATTGAGATCTTGAACTTCTTTATACAGCAAATATTGTTGAATTGCCATTCCCAACTGTATTCCTAAACCTTGAGCCAATGAAATTTCCGCTTCTGTCCAAGATTGAGCTTGACCTTTTTTTAATTCTCGCCAAGCTTCAAAAGATTGTCTCGGTAAAACTTGTTTGAGGTTGGACTCAAAACGTCCCGCCCATAAAATTTCGGTGTCAATTTCATTTCTAAAAATCGTCAAAGTCGCTAATATTCTCTGACGATACTGAACGGGTAAAATCAGTATACCTCGAATTTTAGTATTTTGAAATCCCGGCGTTAACACTCGAAACAAGGGTTCTTTATAGAAATCGGAAATCGCCCAAATTTCGGGATCGGTCGGAAAGTTTTCTCTCGATGTTTTCGGCCGATTAAATCCGCTTTTAATCCATTGCTGCCAGAGGGGATGTTCTTCTAAAATCGGACTGGATTCCCATTCGGGCATTGTGGGTTGTTCCCCATAAGTCGAGATTTCACAGGGGGATGCACTCCCACAAATATACAGTCTTCCTCCGACGCCCTCCAACGCCTCAACGGTGGCTTCTAAAGCGGCTTGGAGTTGAATTGTCGGTTGTTGATGTAATAAAGAGGCAACTTTGTTAATGGTGGCTTCTCGGCTTGCTTGTTGGCGGGTATAAGTGAGTAATGTAGACTGTTTAATCGCCACAGAAAGCTGATCGACTATCATCTGAACCCGTTGTAATTGAGATGAGGAAATCTCCCAAGGTTCGGCATGATGAGAAACTAATAATCCCCACAATTGACGATTTGATTCTGAATTGTCTTGAGAGAAAATTGGGATGACAAAAGAAGATTGCACCCCCATTGCTTTTAGATAGGCAATATGGCAGGGATCAACGGCACGATAGTTAATTTCTTCGGCAATAGAAAAGTCTTCGGTTTCCTCGGTTTTAACTGGACTCCAACCAATTTGTCCGGTGGCGACGTTAACAATACTGCGTTGGCTGAGGGTGCAGAACATTTCTCGGGCGTGGGATGGAATATCATCGGCCGGAAAATGTAATCCTTTCAGGGAAGGTAAATGATTTTCATAAATTGATTCTGCCATGACTTCTCCACTCCCATCGGCACCAAACTGATAAATCATCACGCGATCCGTTTCCAAAAAAGCTCGAACTTCAGCAACGGTTGCTGTTAAAATTTCTTCGAGTTCTAAAGATTGACTAATCCGCTTTGTAATTCGGTATAGTAAATGTTGTTCATCAATTTTTTTAATAGAACCGTGTGAATTTTCTCCGGGTTTCATATAATCTCCTGTATAACCTCGTAATCAGTGTATCGACGCAATTTTAACTCGATTGACTACAATTATATATTTCTGTAAAGCTCTCAGGTTTGAAGCTGAGAGTCAGGTTTTTTTAAAAAAACTTAATAATTGGCCGGGCGGATTTCAAGGAGATCTGTTTAAAGTTGGATCGGGTTCTAATTGAGTATTCCCCCCTGTGAAAATTAAATTTTAGGTGAAATTTCGGATTAAATTTTAGCAGTTTTCAATTTTTATCAGCACTGTTCGATGAAAAACCCGATTTATACTGAGAAACCGGGTTTTTGGGATGTATAGCACTACTTGAATCGGGAATAGGCAACAGCTGATCTGGCAACAGTAGACTGTGAAAGGGTTTTAGGACTTAGGAATGTCCTAATATCAAATCCGGTTGTATAATCAACCAATAACAGACACCTTCGCAGTACCACCGACCGTGAACAGGCTTCGGTCGAACCGTGACTCCCAACACCGAATAGCCAGATCATTGATTATTGATCCGCAGATCGTTTATAATTTGGCTATAAAGCTTTAAAACTATTACTATACCTTTCTAGTTCAATGATTGTCGGTACTACAGAAGCAGCCCGTATTTTAAAAATCTCTACCGCTCGACTGCGAGTTCTCCTAATCGCCGGCCGAGTCGAAGGTGCCTATAAGACCGGGAAGATGTGGCTAATTCCCCTGGTTGACGGCGAACCCACTATTAAGCGAGGTACAAGAGGCCCGGCTCCGCGTTGGCGTAATCTCAAAAAGCCTGCAAAAACGATTGTTCACGTTAATTCTCAAAGAATTCGGCAAAATCAAAAACACCAGGAACAACTTCCCGTGATTACCGTCAAAACGCGCAACACCAATACTTATGGGCATATTGTCGAAATACCGGGAGGATGTCGTGTTGTCTATAGTCCCGATAAACCTCTCCGTTGTGGTGCCAGGGTTTGGATTGAAACTCTACATGAAGTCAGGATTATCTGTTAGTCAAAATCTCTTGATCTCCCCACACTTTTATCATGGGTATTCAAGTGGACTTGATATAATGTATTCGCGTAGTGCTATATAGCGCTACCCATAAAGGTTAGAAGATGGTATAAAAGTCCAACAAAAAGGGTAAGCAAACGTTACTACTGGTGTTTACCTACCCTGAGATTGCCGATTAAGGTTAATTAAAAGGGTGACAGACTCTTTTTGGCTTTGTCGATCACATCGGCATAGCGGAGTTCACCGCAAAGAATCTTACTCATCAGTTGAGTGGCTACGGGAACTTTGACCCCGACTTTGTAGCCGATACCGGGGAAACGGTAAAATAGACCCGCCAAATTTCCCGCCCAAACCATATCGGCGCCCCACTGTTGTTGCATGACTTTAGTGTAGTTTTCCAGGGCATTACTCGCGCCGCCCAGGGCTTGATCGATGGCTTCTGCGGCTTTAACTCCGCTCAAAATTGAGGGACGGATGCCTTCTCCCGAGAGGGGATCGCTTAAACTGGCGGCATCGCCGGCTAAGAGGGCGTTTTGGGTATGCAGTGTTTTGTCCCCATCCCACAAACACAGGGGATGCTCGGCGATGGAACTGCTGGCCCCAAAGCCCATTTTATTGGCATACTGCATTAATTCTTTGCTGAGATCCTTGGGTTCGCCGCCTCGGAAAGTGGCAATACTCACCGAGTAGCTGTCGGCTTTGGGAAAGCCCCAAATACTGCCATTTTTGACCATGCCAAATTCAAAACTGGGGAGTTGACCCGCGACTGGAAATTCTGCGACCATACTCTGACGGAGTTTGGACTGTTTCAACCCCAACCATTGAGCCATCGGGCCTTTTGCCCCATCTGCGGCAATTAAATATTTGGCTTCTTGGGGGCCTTGGTTGGTATTGACTTGCCAGCGATCGCTGTTAAACTTAATCCCGGTGACTGAGGTTTGAGTTTGCAGTTGTGCGCCTTGGTCGATAGCTTGCTGCATCAAGTATTGATCGAAGATATCCCGACGCACCATCCACATGGGTTTAACGATCTCGGTTTCTACGGGATCGCCCATTTTAAAGGTGTAGCGTATTTTCTCTACGGTTGTGGAAATCGCCGGTGTAAAATCAAAGTCAAACCATTGAGCGATCGCGGGTGATACTCCTCCACCGCAGGGTTTTTGGCGAGGCCAAGCGTCTTTTTCGATCACCAATACGGAATGTCCCCGTTTGGCAAGATGATAAGCGGCGGCGCCGCCCGCCGGACCAGCACCAACAATAATGCAGTCAAACATGGTCGTCATAAGTTAATGATCTGTTCTTGTTGTTTAGTCGTATTCGTTAAAAAATTAATTCTCAACCCCGGCTGCAAATCATTGCCTTTTAAGGATTAAAACTGCACCCCTTTAAATCAGGTCAAATGCCTTGATTTCGAGCAATTTTTCCCTTTAGGCTCATAATAATTGCTCTGTTTATAGTTTAACACGCATTATCTGTCGGTTGCCAAGTCTAGTTTTTATCTTTTTCTAGATTTTGATGATTTCTCAAACAATACTGGCTGAATTTTCTAGAATAAATCTTAGATATTTGCTATCAAATACGAAAAAGAATACTGGACATTTCCCCACCTCCGAGGCGGGTTGATTTCACTAATTTTTGGGAAAACATATATCAAGGTCGAGGCGCGCCCCTACGCCAGTTCTGACCTCACGACCTCGCGCTTTTTGAGTTGTCAATCTCCATCTTTTGATCGATCATTTAAAATTTAGATCGCAAAAAGATGAGGCAGAAAACAGCAGCATTTTTTCACCAAACCCGGCTAATTTTTTGGTGGTGTACTGCTGCCCGCACTTCGGCTTTTCTGGGGAAAGATTGAGGGGTTTCACCTCTACCTTTTGCCCCAGTTTTGCAGAATTTAAACGGTTTGAATATCTTTTTCTTTCGCCTCTAGCAGGTCGTCAATTTTGGCGGTGTATTTATCCGTCAGCTTTTGAATTTGGTCTTGTAAATCTCGGGCTTCATCTTCGGATATGTCTTTATTTTTTTCTTGTTTGCGAACGGAATCGACCGCATCCCGACGAACATTTCGCACCGAAACTTTACCCTCTTCTGCGTACTTAGAGGCTAACTTGACAAATTCTTGACGACGTTCGCTGGTCAGAGGAGGAATATTCAACCGAATAATCGATCCATCGTTGTTGGGAGTCAGTCCCACATCCGATAAAGAAATGGCTTTTTCAATCAGATCGACGGTCTTCGGGTCAAAGGGTTGAATGGTAATTGTGGATGCGTCCGGGGTGTTGATAGTGGCGAGAGACTTCAAAGGAGTGGGACTGCCATAATATTCCACCATCACCCGATCGAGTAAAGAAGTATTGGCGCGTCCGGTGCGGATGGTATTAAATGAGCGTTGAGTAGACTCAACCGCCTTTTTCATTGAACTTTCGACTTCAGCTAACTTCACACAAACCTCCTACAAATGTTCCAACTGGGTCTCCACTGACAGCGCGAGCGATATTTCCATGTACGGTCAAATCAAAGACAATAATGGGAATATTATTTTCTTTGCACAGGGCGATCGCGGTACTGTCCATCACCCGTAGGTCTTGGGTTAGCACATGACCATAGGTGAGGGTTTTATAGCGGCGGGCGTTGGGGTTTTGGTGGGGATCGCTGTCATATATCCCATCGACTTTTGTTGCTTTAAAAATCACCTCAGCGTCGATTTCAGCGGCTCGCAATGCTGCTGTGGTATCGGTGGTAAAGAAGGGATTGCCAGAACCGGCTCCAAAAATCACCACGCGGTTGAGTTCGAGATGACGAATGGCTTTGCGACGGATATAAGGTTCGGCGACTTCCTGCATGGCGATCGCGGTTTGTACGCGAGTCGGGACTCCGATTTGTTCGAGGGCGTCTTGTAAGGTAATGGCATTCATCACCGTTGCAATCATCCCCACATAATCGGCGGTTGCCCGATCCATTCCCGCAGAGGCCGCTTTTACCCCTCGGAAGATGTTACCACCCCCCACGACAATTGCCACCTGAATTCCTTTGGCCACGACCTCGGCGACTTCTTGGGCGATCCCCTGTACGACAGCGGGATCGATACCGTAGCCCAAACTGCCCATTAACGCTTCACCGCTTAGTTTCAGTAAAATGCGCTTATATGCTGTTCCCATTTATAACCCCCAATAGTTTCCGCTCAATCGATTGACATGGGCAGCGATCGCCACTACTGATCCAGCGGGTCTGCGCCGACTGATGAATCGCACTGGTGTAGACATTGGGGTGATCATAAGTAATTGTGAGTTATAGTAACAAGCTGTGAGATGCTAAAACATCCCTAAAAAGGATGATGATTTCATTTGGGCGAGCATTGCCTTCACAATAAGATAGCAGAAAGCGGACTCTCTGCTTTCAGCTTTTTTTTGAGCGAGCGAAAAAGTCACTCAAACTTCGCACGCGCCCCTTTACATCTGTGCAGATTCGATTCACCCGTCGGGATTCTCATCGCCACTGAAGGGCGTCTCCAACGGCTTCGGTAGTTGAAGGTTGGATGACTTCTCCCTGAAGCAATTGAGCGATCGCAACTTTGAGATAGGGCCTACTGACGGACTCGGCTGAGTTGGGGTTGTCATCAATTTGGCCGCGATAACGGATTATTCCCTGTTGATCCAGTAAGAAAACTTCTGGAATCACTTTCGCCCCAAAGCAATGAGCAACATCTTGAGTTACGTCCCGAATATAGGGAAAATTCAGGTGATTGCTTTGTGCAAATTCCTTCATGTTCTCAAAGCTATCTTCTGGAGATCGGATCGCATCGTTAGCGTTTATCCCAATCAGGGTAACGCCGACATCGGCATACTCCTGTTGAAGCTGTTTGAGACGCTCTAGATACAGATGTACATTAGAGCATTGATTCGACATGAAAATCACAGCAACTGCCCTATACCGTTCTAAATATCGCGCTAAATGATGCACCTCGCCATCTATTCCGGGCAGTTCAAAATCGGGAGCATAACTATTAATTGCAGTACCCTTCATGTTTAGACGTATTGCCAAATCTCTATCACGAAATGTTGCCGGGAGCGCGGAAGCCGCCAAATTCTATTTGGTAGACCAAGCGCGACCCGTGCGGTTAAAACCGCCGCCCCTAAAAGGGGAGGGGGTATGGTTGCCCCCAGTCTCCATTTCTGGAGTAAAGTTAGCCTCGCCAAAGTTATCGGTCGGTACTATCGCTCATAGCACGGTCTTACCCCTCGTAGGACTGTTTAACTACTTGCTTCTAGAGCATGGGACTGGCTTACGCATCCCAAGGTAGGAACTTTTACTCTTACCGATAACGTAGTCCTCAAAGGACTTAGGCTGGTCAGCTACCGCACATAGAGAGGGATTCTTTGCCCCGTCTATGCGCGAGCGGGGTGCTGACAACAATAAACTAGCCGCATTCGCTTCAGTAGACCGATGCTCTCACCCCTAATTTAACTCACAATCTGAAAATTCCCTAATTCTTAGCGGGGGATGGGGGATTAAAAGTCTTTAGGACAGTAAACCTGTGGCCAGGGCATGATATCCGATTAATTTGTAAGTCAGTTTGGCGGCGGTAAACTCGGAAACCACACAATCAGCGACGGGGGCCAATTCCATCACGTCGCAACCGATAACCGTGTGAGTGGTAAATAAACGGCGCAAAAAGGCTAACAAACCGTACCAATTCAATCCTCCGGGTTCGGGCGTTCCGACTCCGGGCATGGAACTGGGGTCTATCCCGTCTAAATCGATCGTCAAAAAGACCCGTTTTGTGGGGATGGCGGCGATCGCTTTTTCGATCCAGTCGGGTTGAGTGGCTATCTCTCGCGCCCAAAATACGGGTAATTGTTTTTCTTTGATCAAATGGGCTTCTTCGATGCACAAACTGCGAATTCCCACCTGTACCGTTGGCAGTCCCATTTCTACCACTCGCCGCATGACGCAAGCATGATTGTGAATTGTCCCTTCATATTCGTAGCGCAAATCCCCGTGAGCGTCAATTTGAACGACGGTAAAGGGTTCATCGGATAGCTGTTGATAGCCGGCGACGACTCCTGCGGTAATGCTGTGTTCCCCGCCTAAGGCGATCACAAATTTACCGGACTTTGCCAAATCGTAAACGGTTTGTTGGGTAACTCGCAGCATTTCTTCGGAGGAGACGGCTTGGCTGCGGGTATCGGCGATGGGAGGATGGGTGTAAATTCCCACCGCAAAACAGACTTCTCGATCCAACTCGTCGTCGTAGCATTCTAGCTGATGAGAGGCATCTAACAGGGCTTCTGGGCCTTTTTGACAGCCTTTTCGATAGCTGGTTGTTGCTTCAAAGGGAATCGGTAAAATGGCGATCTGGGCGGTTTCGGCGTCGGGTACGATTTCTGAGCCTAAAAAATCAACAAGGGAAGTTGAGGTTAGGGTTGATGTCATTTGAGCGTTCTAAGGGATGAGTGATGGTTAAATAACACAATGCCATCCTAAATTTTGACACATTTATTCCCGGCTTGAAGACGAATTTAGAACTATCAATAAAATTAAATCCGTTTTCCGATAGAATGTTGTACAAATGTATTGCTAAAGGTTTTCTGCTTGTATTCTTGTTCGCAGGGATGAGGCTGTTCGATGAACCAATGTTCGCATCGCTCTGAAGATAGAGAAGAAATTTGACTTCCGGTGGTTTCAAATCCGCCGTGCATACAAATATTGCCTTTATGATCGCGTAAAATGGCTTGGGCGGTGTCGAGTGTAAATTCACCTTCGTTGAGTTGACACAAGAGTTTTACCCGTCCTTCTCGCGAGTCGTGGGAGGGAATCTGTAGCCCGCCTTCGGAAAATATCTCGGCAAAATCAAAATCTTTTTCGCTGTGACACCATCCCATTTCTATGGCGTAAGGAATCAGTTGGGGATGTCGTAAATCGCCTTGATTGCGAATACTTAAATCGTTAGAAATTGAACGTGTTCCGCTGGTAATCTGTTCGGCTATCCAATATTTTCCGGCGGTTTCTAAGACCCAAGCTTCTCTCGGATCGGCAATAATAAATGAGTTGTGATAATTAAAGGTAAAATGTTCGGCACAGTTTCCCCCTTGTCCGTATTGTTCTAGTAATTCTACAAGACAATCGAGGGCTAAACGGGCTGTATGTGAACGTTCTAGGGCGAGTCGCAATAAATCCATCCCCAACAAACCCGTACTTGAATAGGCTTCTGTTGTCCAAACGGCTTCGTTACCGATGACGACTCCGCACTCATTTGCACCCATTTCTGCGCCCCACATCCAACGAGGTTTTGATAAAATTACGCCCAATGTTCGCTGAACTTGGGGAATAGAAAGATAGGTACAATTTACTAATTCCCCTAGAGAATAATTCCGGGCTGGAATTGTCACCACATCTTGAATTTCTCCCTGAGGACGATCGCTATTTTTTCCAAAAATAACATCCCCATTCAGTGTAGCATCGGGTAAGGCAACGAAGGTATCGCACATTGCAACAAAATCCCCTGAATTTACTTGTTTCTATTTTGTCTTGCTGACTTGGCGATCTACAGTCCCAAATATTAATGTTTTCTTTAAATTTTTGGCCGGACTTCAAGACTGCTGATTTTTGATTCATTTCATAATGACTTTACTCCCGTTTTAATGAATTCAGAGAATCATCACAAATTGTCAAAATCTTGCCAATCCTGAAAACTTGTTTGAATCCGCTCGAGTGAATTTTGCAGTTCTTTTAACAAACTGTCTATTTTCTCAATAACTGCTTTTTCTTCGGAGTTTAACTGTCCGGTTTCAGCCTTATTTTCTAATTGGGACTTGGAAAGGATAAAGCCAATTAAGAACTCAAGATTATTGAGGTTTTCTCCCTGCAAACTCTGAATATTATTCCAAATATTTTCTTGGAGAGTTTCCCAGTTTAAATCGCCATATAAATCAGTATCATCGCTAGAATTATTGCTATTGTTAATGCGGCTTGAGTGGTTGTTTTTTTTTGTTTGGACAGAGCGGAGCTAGAAGTTGGAGAGGCTAACAATTGATTGTTAGGGGGAATAATTTCCCATTCTTCATTATCTATTCTATCGGATAAACCCCGCCAAACTCCGGACAAACTTAAAGCAGATTTGGCTTTTAAGGTGGTGATAATTATCAAAAAACCCTCTCTTGAGGGGAGAGAATAGTTTTGCAATTCTTCGGCTAAATTTTGTCGCAATTTTGGGCAGTTTTTACCCAGTTTACAAACAGTTTCTGCCGGATGAGATTCTAGATATTCGGGTGTGGCTAACTGTTCAATTGCGTCTTTGTCAACTTCAAAACCGTATTCTCCGCCGATGCTAATCGCCCGATCAATTTCTGATTCTAGTTCATTTTTTAATGCCCGAATAGCGAGAGAACGTAATTTTTTTTCGGCTTCTTCTGAGTGATAATCAACCCAAGCGATAGAATTTCTAACCGAACGCCCCATAAAATCTGCACGTTCTTCTCTGGCTTTTAATCCGGTTACAAGTAAGAGTATATTAGAACCTTTACGGGCGAGAATAATTGAAGGTTTTTGATGATCGATAACGGTTTCAACACGTATTTCTGTAAAAAGGGGTGGAGTTTCGCGGATTAGACTCTCTGTTTTGATTTTAAACCAAGAATAATCTTGATCTTCTTTTTGACCTCGACTCAAAATGTAAATAGTCATCGTTAGTTCCTCTAAATTTCAAAGTCTGTTTAAATCGATTTTAAATCTTTAACCATTGTTCACCTTTTAAGACCACAAAACCTTCGCTGGTTTTACAGCTATTGGCAAATTGTTTAACTGCGGTTCTCAGGTAAGCATCCAGACCAAACCAGTCCCGCAAAAAGTTAAAAATTCCCCAACTTTTTGAGCGGGAATCATAATGTAATTTTAGCAAAAATCGCAAAAGATATCTCAGGGGCTGTTCGCTATCTTTCGGACTATATTGAGCATCGTGTCTGGTTTTCCGAAAGTAGAAATGAGGATTTTTATATTGATCGTATTCAACCCGAGAAAAGATCACACTCCCCACCGTTTGAACCGGGGTAATAACACTCGCTATCCAAGGGCTAACTTTTTCAGAATCAAAAAATTGAATTAAATTTTCATAGCTTTTTTTAACCCGTTCTATTAACTCTTTTGACTGTTTTTCATCTTTTAAATATTTCTCGCATTTTACGGGAGCAAAAATCACCAATCGGGGCGAGTCAAGGTCTTGATAAGCCGCATTGAATAAGTCTTTAATTTGTTGAGGTCGATTCACTTTTTCGTTTAAAATCCCTTTTGGATCTTCCATCAACGCCGGAGCATCTATCGCAATTAAAACCGCTACAGATTCTCGCAACAGTGTTCTAACAAATTCTCTTTCTTCTTTGGAGGCTTTGCTTCCCAAATAGCCGCCCGGATAATCTCTAAACCGCAATTGTAAGGAAGGTTTCTCTCCTTTTCGACCCAAACCAAAGGTAAAAGAACGCAAAGAATCGGGGCCAGAAATGGCTTCTGTTCCTTGAATTCCCATTCTTCCTCTCGGTTCAAATATATCCAGTAAACTCTTGAGATCGACTAAGTTATCTTGCAAAATTGCCGAGCTTTCATCGTCGGGAGTTAGCTGTAAATCCGTCGAACCGATATTACTCTCAAACTGCTCATACATGGCGGTGAGAAGTGTTGTTTTGCCCACTCCACTGGGGCCGAGCATTGTAATTTGAAGTTCCTTCATTTTTATTTTAAATTACTCCAAAAACGTCATTAAATTTAATGGGTTGGCTGCCGTTGCCCGTTCAACAGAATCCATCCATTCTCGTCGAGTTCGCGTCCGTTCTCCCAACTGTTCAAATTCGTTAGGCCAGACATCGTGACGAATTTCTTCTAAGAAAATACGCCATTCGTTTTTTACTTCTTTTGCTCGCAAGACTCGATCCATAAATTCTTCTACGATAGCAAATCCGGCTTGGCTCGGTTCGGCCAATAAATCATCCAAGGCTCGTTCGCATTTATAAACGGCTTCAGCTTGCAAAGATTTGAGACAGTTTAAGACTTCTTGAGCGTTGGGAGAAGGAGAAAGTTGCAGGGAGGTTTCATCGGGGGTTAAATCATCCAGATGTTGGCGAATTCGGTGTTGAATTAAGCCCCGATAGGAGAGTTCAAATTCGGCTAATATTTTAAAGCCCCGCCACAATTCACTGGGTTTATTTTCGACGATTTCTTCGGGAATGAGTTCGGCAATTGTTTTCAGGAATTCTACCCCGGTACTCTCGGTTAAACCGCCCAAACGACCCCGCTCTATTAACACTTGAGCCACCTGAGATTTTACCCGATCTAATCCTCGTTTTAACCCTTCATCTAGGGATAAAAAATGTTGGGATAAATGGGAGCGAACTTCGTTGAGATATTCATAATAAGCGTTGGGATAGCCGCCCACACTATCACGCTTGCGATTAATTTCGGCTTCGGTGGGAAGACCCGCATCTTCCCGACAGGCTTTAATGGTGTTTTCGACTTGTTGCTTGAAGTCGGCATCTTGTACATCCCGCTGTTCTCTGAGTTCTCGTAAAAGGGCTTCTAAACCCGTTGTTAAATCTTCCCAAAGCCGATCAAATAAGGTCACAAATAAGGGAAACCAATTGTCACGTCCGCTGGCTCGTTCTAGGGCTTTTTCCGCTTTTTCGAGTTCGGAAGAAACGGTCTTTTGCAGTTGAATTAAACGGTCTTGAGTTGAGGAGGCGTATTCGGCATCTAAAGCCGACATTTTACTCGCCAAATAGTTGAGAATTCGCTCTAGAATTTGTTGGTTAACGGTTTCTACATCCGCACAGTTGGCAATAATATGATCGACCACATCTAAATGCTTTTCTTGGCGGGTATTTGCCAGGTCTTGACAGTAGAGGGAGTTGTCTCCAATTAAAGAGTTATTATCGGTACGATTGAGAACAAGAAATGACCAAAGTTTTAGGGGAAGTTCCGTGAGTGCAGAACTGGCAATATCATACAGTTTAACATCAACATCCGCCCAATATTCTCTCGGAGGTCGGGGCATTCTCACGAATAAAACAATATCCACATCTTGTCCGACGGTTTTGATTAATCGTTCTTCATCTCCGAGTCCGGTATCGCCCAATCCCGGCATATCAATTAGGGCAATTTGTCCGACATCGGAGTTGGGAAAAGTACAAACAATTTTGGCTTCTCGAACGGCTAAATAATTGACATGAATGCGGTTTCCACTGGGATCATCTTGAGCAATATATTCTCGAATTTGAGACTTTGGAATGCGACGGGGCGAAGGTTCGTGAAACAAATGACGGTATTTTTCGAGGTTTGTATGGTAGCGACGCAAATGTTCGTACATCGCCCCACATTCTGCCTGTTTGGAGAGGTTTATCGATAAATCTGGAAGCGGTTGGGTGGCAAATTCTTCTAAACTTAAAGGTTTGGCTCCCAAGTAAAGTTTATCGTAATAAGGGGCAATGATTTCTTGTAAAAAACTTCGCTCGGTATGAAACCAAACTTCTCCGTAAGTATCAACGCTAGGATTATGATAAATTGTACTGCGAACTCCGGTACAATGTTGGCGATCGCCTGTGGGAATTTCTGAGGTTGTTAGACCGGATAAACTTTGTAATAAACGGCTTTTTCCTTGTCCGGCCCGTCCGACTACACCAATATTAAGAGTCTGGCGAGAAAAACGGGATTTGAGTTTATTTAAAGCCAACAATTCGGATTCAATACTTCTGAGAATTAACGAGCAATCAATTTCCTTTAAATGTCCGCTTACATAGGAATCATCAACTGTTGTCAGAAGGTGATTTCGGTGTTCTTGAAGATGATTTAATTGACCGGAAAGTGACCTGAGATTTTTCTCAACTTTTTCGATTCTCAAGGCGAGAGGCTGACGTTGGTTAATAATGCTGGCAATCTGGGCAGATCTATTCATAGGGATAGCTTTCTGATTCCAGGATGATGCAATTGATCATAACTTAAATTTGGCAAACTTGTGTATGTTCTCGTAAAATTTATTGATCTTGCGCTTGATTTATATTCATGTTAATCAGCCAACCTGTATAATATCTATCCATTAAAGCAATAAACGAGGTGTCTCTCTTGAGTTCATTTAGCGAGTATAAACCCAGAGCTTCTCAGTATATCACATTCATGGATTCTGAGTTTTATCCTGACTATCTTGATGAAGCAAATACTATCTATGGCAGTGTTATAGAAGAGTTTGCAAACTTAGTTAACAAAGCTAGCAACTCTGCAAATTTACTGATAAGTATTACTGAAGTTCCCAATCCATCTAGAACACAATTACTGCGCGTCTTCCGTAAATATGTATCGCCAGATACTTCGGTTGAGATGTTAAAGGTCAAAAGAAGAATTTCCAGCATCATTGAAGACTATGGCCATCGATTTAGAGAGCTAGAAGAAGTCAGAGAAAAATTAGCAAGCCGTCCTAATCCTGATGAAGCATTAATGGCTATTTTAATGGAATATAAAAGCCGGGGACAGAAAGGATATGAATTAACAGAAGCATTTTTCCTGTGGTTTGAAAAAAACTTTGGAGCGGAGTATATAATTCAAGGCCCTCTAGGTGCAGGAAGAGATATAATGCTGAATGAAGTATTAGAAAATTGGGCAATAAAAACACCAGCAGACATTCTAATTTCTCGTACTGATAAAACTCCTTTGGTTATTGGATTTGCACGCTACGATTCAGATCGAGGGGGAGCGCAGGAAGATGATCGCATTGGTGGCAATAGAGATAAGGTAACAGATATTCTCCAGTACGCAAATACTCATGATCTTCCTCTAAAAGTGTTCTTTTTAAATGATGGCCCCGGATTAACTCTTGGATCAATGTGGAATGATTATGCCTCCCTAGAAGATTATGGACAAGGAAAAGTTCTGGTTTGTACTCTGAAAATGTTAGATGAAAGATTTACCAGAGATTGGCTTGATAGTTAAGTTGTTTATCCCAATCTTCAATCAGAGTTTCTGGAATTTCCTCAAGATCTGATGCGATCTCCAAATATAAATCAAGCCCCCGTCGCAAAATTCTATTCGTATTGAACAGAGACTCTTGTTTGGGTTGATTACCATTATTATTAACAAAGTCACCCATTGCTTTAGTTCCTTGAATCAACCGATTAATTGTTGTTTTTATTGCCAAAAGCGAATTATCTATCCCTACCCATTGTCTTTCTAATTCTTCCGCAACCGCCCCTGTTGTTCCACTTCCCAAGAAAGCATCTAATATCAGATCTCCTGGATTAGAAGAAGCCAAAAGAATTCGCTTAATTAAATCAGGATTCTTTTCGGTTGGATAACCTGTAATCTTAATATTTTGATTGTGAGCATCCTTGAATTCAAGCCATAGATCTTGAACGGCAATACCCTTACTCTTATCAAGATATATTTTCCTTCTAGGATTACCTGTTGGAGACCAATAAATTTCACCTCTTTTATCCATCTCATCTAAAACTTCAGGAGGATATTGCCAATGTTTACCCGGTGGCGGAAGCATTCCTTTCCAAGCTTGACCTGTTGCACCTTTTCTTTCACCTGGAGCATGAATAGGAACTTTTTTGTACCGTCTTCCTGTCTCTTCTTCTATATACTGATATTCTTTTTTCGCTTTGGCATCTGTCCAGGATTCAAAGGGTTGGTTCCAGACATAATCATCACTTTTTGTATAGAAAAGGATATAATCTGATATATTTCCATACTGTTTGCGGGTGAAGTTTTTTGGGTTACATTTTTTGCGAGTAATCCAATTTCTAAAATTATTGGCTCCAAAAATCTCGTCCATTAAGATTTTGACCGGAAAAGCCATCTTTTCATCGAGATGAACATATATAGACCCATGATTTGCTAAGATTTCTCGTAGTAAAATCAATCGTTGACGTATAAACTCTAAATAATCTGCTCCATCAATTAAATCGTTGTAAGCATGGGTTTGATTTCTAGACTCAAAGCCAAATCCAGTAGCATAGGGAGGATCGATATAAATTAATCCTACTTTCCCTACAATATTAGGATAATCTAATAAAGTTCTAAGCACTCTTAGATTTTCCCCATATACTAAGTAACTTTTCGGTTGTTTTTCCACGCTAGCAACACAACGTAACTGAGCGGGAGGCGTTTGAAATATATCTTCAGTAGAAACTTTTCCTTCATACTCCAAGCGGAAGGATAACTTACTGCTATTTTTTAAACCATGTTTAGATGGATTTGAATGAGGTATACCTGTTGCCATTGTAATTAAGAGTTGTACCCAAATTTTTGTTGTTTTTGTTTGCTTTAAAGTTGACCAACAAGAAAGCTATGACAAGGATCACTATATCATTAAATTTTATGTTTTGCAAATTTTAGCGGCGATAAAAAAGTGATAAAAAACCAATAAAGTGAAGTTAAATCGTAAAAAAGTAATGCTTTAAATTAAACTTGAATTCTGGCCATAAAGACTTGATAGTGTTGAAAAATTGTTTTTTAAGTTCCGGTTTAACTTTCCGATCTTCCCTAGATAGAATATTTAAAATGTGTAACAGTAGAATGAAAACAAAGATTCAACACGGGAGAATTGCAGATGACAACAACCACACCCTCACCGACTGCAAAAACCTTTCAACAGCTTCCGATGGTCAAAAGTCCCGACTGGTGGCAAACTTTACGAGCGCTTTTCAATCATTTAGACTATCTCGAAGAAAGTCGGGGGCGTTACGGAGATAATTTTGGCGGATCATCAACTGGTTTCCCCGATTATGCCATATTTAGCGATCCCAAAGCAATAGAACAGATTTTTACCGCCAACCCAAATTGTTTTGATTCGGGTGTTGGAAACAAAAGTCTTCGACCCTTATTAGGTGATTTTTCGGTCATTCTTTTGGATGGTCATTCTCATCAACAACAGCGCAAACTGTTGATGCCTCCTTTTCATGGGGAACGAATGAAAGCCTACGGTCAAACCATGTCTGAAGTGACTCAGCGGGTGATGCAAAGCTGGCTGAAAGATAAGCCGTTTGAGATGCGAAATAGTACCCAAGAAATCACGCTGCGAGTTATTTTAAATACGGTTTTTGGTTTGGATCGGGGCGAACGCTTTGAACAACTAAGAAAATTAATGGGCGAATGGTTGGATACTTTTAATTCTCCGTTTAAAGCCAGTTTTTTGTTTTTTCCGAAATTACAAAAAGATTTGGGGGCTTGGAGTCCTTGGGGGCGGTTTGTGCGAATCAGAAATCAAATAGATGAACTGCTTTATGCAGAAATTAACGAGCGCAAAAATAAGCCGTTGAGCGAAGATATTTTGAGTTTGATGATGGCGGCGCGAGATGAAAATGGCGAACCGATGAGCGATCAAGAACTGCGAGATGAGTTGATGGGGCTGCTATTTGCAGGACATGAAACAACGGCTTCTGCATTGGCTTGGGCGTTTTATTGGGTTCATTCTCAACCCGAAATTTTAGATAAATTGTTGGACGAACTCCAGCAATGTGACCTCGAAAATGATCCCAGTGCGGTGATTAAATTACCCTATTTGAATGCAGTTTGTTCGGAAACGTTGCGAATTTATCCGATTGCAATTTTTACGTTTGTTCGGAAGTTGAAAGTTCCGATGGAAATTTTAGACTATCAGTTTAAAGCCGGAACTCAACTGATTCCCTGTATTTATTTGGTGCATCATCGGGAGGATATTTATCCCAATTCTAAACAGTTTCGCCCGGAACGTTTCCTCGAACGTCAATTTTCGCCCTACGAATTTTTACCGTTTGGCGGTGGAAATCGTCGCTGTTTGGGTTATGCGTTTGCGCTGTTTGAAATGAAGTTAGTTTTAGCAACGGTATTGACTCAAACCAAACTGGAATTAACAGAAAATCGCCCTATTAAACCCGTGCGTCGGGGGTTAACGTTTACACCAGAAAAGGGGGTTCCGATGAGGGTTAAAGCTTAGAAAAGGGGCGAGAAAAATGGTTAATCTAGTTCGTCTAAATCCCGAACAAAAAATTGTGGTTTCTAGTGCGGTAGTGGCGTTAGTGTTTTCGACAACATTTGTGACTGTTGCTTATCACTTCTTTCCTCTTAATTTTCTGGGTTTAGAGACTCCTGTTGAACGGTTAATTTTTGCATTACGTTGGCAAATTATACCCGCATTGATGTTATTTGCTGGAGTCGCAACTGTGGGAAATTATCGATTTGTGAGTCCGGCGATTAATCCCTTAGCCAAGGCGGAATCTGAACAAATGCAGGTTCATCTTCGTTATCTGAGTAATACTTTAGAACAAGTGATTTTGTTTGCGATCGCGAGTTTGATTTGTGCTACATTTTTAGATGGGGAGACAATTAAACTGATTCCGATTTTATCGGTGTTATTTGGTGCGGGTCGAATTCTCTTTTGGTTGGGTTATTTGCAGCAACCGATGTATCGCGCTTTGGGAATGGGGATAACACTTTATCCAACGGCTTTGATGCTGTTTTGGGATGCTTATCAAGTGTTTACTCACTAAAGAGTTACCTATTGTTTTGAAGTGATGGGTTATCCTCGCGCTAACCCATCCTCAAGTCTGAAAAGTTAATTAATTAACCGCCAATTCCCAAACGACTGGCAAGAGCAGGAGTCAAAGGAAATAAGGTGGCAATCATCAAAAATAGGGCTAACAAACCCAAAGCGGCGCGAGTGTCATCCGGTTCAGTTAATTCGTTCAAACTGGGGCGTTCGAGATTGCGTTGTAAGATTAAAATAACCACCGCCCAATACAACGCCAGAGAATTCACTAACGAAGCAATTGCTAAAACAATAAACGTCGCCAAAGTCGCACGTCCGGCAATTTTTCGCCCATAAATCGCTTGCATAATTCGTCCCCCATCCAGTTGTCCAGCCGGCATCAAATTAATCGCCGTAATCACCAAACCCAACCAACCCATAATCGTCAGAGGATGAACATCAACAATGGATTCTTGCAGCGCCGAACCCAACACCGCTCTCGCTAAAGTTCCGACTAAAACTGACCCTTGAAAAAATTGGGTGGGAACTTGAAATAAACTGCCGGGATGAGATAAAACCAACCCAACTAACAGCATGGCTAAAGACAGCAATCCGCCGGCAGCAGGTCCGGCTAAAGCGACATCAAATAAAACAGTTCGGTTGGGAAGAATCGACTCAAAACGGTTAAACGCCCCAAAAGTACCCACTTGAATTGTTGGAATAAAAAACGGCCAGCTAAATCTAACTTGATGACGTTTTGCCATCACTTGATGAGCAATTTCATGGCTGGCAAGAATCGAAAATAAACCCAAGGCAATCGGGATAATTTCAGGATAACGATTCGGTTCGGTAAAAAAGTCAAACCCCAGTAATAAACTTCCCGCTTCAAAAGTAGTGAAGATACTAACAACCAGTAAAATAATTGCTAATATTTTTTGCGGAATGGTCATCGGTTGGGGATCATTTTTGCGGGGAAGTACAATCACCACAGGTTTTCCCTCGGGGTTTTCGACTAAAAATAATCGAAAGCGCTCGCCCATCTGTTGCTGCAAATTTTCCGATAAACGAGAATAGGCAATATCTGCATCCGTTCGCAGGTTTCCTTTAAAAATTACCCCTTCTTGATAGGGTAAAGTTTCGGTGGCAAAAAAGGTATCAATACCAAAAATATTTTGAATAATTTTGAGATCTTCTTGGGGAATGGGTGTCGGTTTGTCTTCAGTGTCGGTGGAAGGGGTTGCAGATGGCGAGGGAGTTTCTACAGACTCGACGGTGGTTTTTTCTTCAGTTTCGCTCGGTTTCTCGCCCGGTTGAACGGAAAAGTCAGCTTGAGACTGGGAGGGTTTTTGTTCATCTTCTGCGGCTATTTCTCGCAATTTTCGACCGAAAATAATGTACAATCCTGTTGAAGCGAGGAATAAAAACAGAATACTGGCGAGGTTGAGATAAATTCCAGCGGCCGCCAGTGCAAAAAAGAGCAACCAAGGAGCCATTAAAACGACGGACTGCAACCAGGATAAAATCCCCGGTTTACCGTAGGGTTGAGCGCGATAAAAGCCCCAACCTACGATTCCCAGAGCAATTAATAAGATGAAAATAGTTGTATTATCAAATGCAGTAAACATTCTAGACCTTAAACCTAAGAGCAGCAACGCCTGAAGCAATCAAGCATCCCTCTAGTTTAGAATAACGCCTCCCCGAAACGGTGAAAAGCTTTTACGCCTGACTGGATGAGGGATTAAAAACCCGGTAACTTCTAGGCGCACCGGGTTTTTCAGGTGTCGCCCGACACCCAACACCCAACACCCGACCCCTGTTGTGGTGACTAGGGAGTAACGATCGCCCGATTATGAGCGCTATGATTGGAGTCGGCTAGGGAGGCTTCAGCGTTTCCCTCAGCGGTCAAGGAGGCTTTGGCTTCGGCCATATCCCGTCGGGTGGCTTCTCGCAGTTGTTCCCGCAGGGCAGGCATGACGGCCAGCGCCCTTGTCCAGTCGGGAACTTGAACGTTAGCGGGGTTGTTCAGGTAGTCTTGGCCCGCTTCGGTGATCACTTGTTCAAACAGTTCGACGGTGATTTCTTCTTGATGGCGATCGTACTCTAAATTATTAAAACGAGCATCAACAAAGTATTGGCGAGTATAGTCTTGGGCTTCGCGACGAAACTTGACTCGCAAGGTGCGAATTTCATCCATTGTTAAGACCACTCGTTCCATTTCGGTTAACGTTCGGAGAATGGATCGGAGAATATCTCGACACATTTTTCGCAGTCCTTCGTGGGTGGAATTGCCAATGGGTTGATGTTTGTGATCGAAGATTCCGAGATCAATTTGAGCGATGCGTTTTTCGGCGACATTGCGATAAACTTCCGCCAGCAAACCAATTTCTAGACCCCAATTTCCGGGAATGCGAATGTTTAGGGCTAAGTCATTTGTCAGGGCGCATTCTCCCGACAGAGGATAACGATATGCTCCCAAGTAACGCAGATAGTTATGGTAGCCCAACATATCGGTTAAAGCGGTGAGCAAAGGCATCACAAATAAACGCACAACTCGCCCATGAAACCGGATCGGTTCACCCCCTATTCGGGCATAATAAGCCTTGTTAAAGCCGATCCCCAACTCTTTTTCGACCAGGGGAAAAAGTAATTTTAGGGGATAACTTTTGTCGTAGGTGATAATATCCGCATCGTGCAATGCGATCGCTTCGGCTTGTAAAGATGCCACACCCAGTCCCAACCAAACCGCCTGACCTTTGCCTTTAAAGCTTAATAAATCTAAGCCTTTATCTCGCAATTTTTCCAAAAGTTTAGTCACCCGAGGGCCGTTTTCCCAAATCACAAAGGTGGGTTGGGGAAGTATACTAAAAAAATCCACCGCTTTCGCATATTCTTCTGCGGTTTGAGCGCAAAGACAAATAACAACTGTATTGACGAATTTACACTCTTTTAATTGGTCTCGAATTAAGGTTAAAGCGGGTCTTTGAAGTTCATCATATAATGCCGGAATTAATACCGCAGTTGGACAGGTTTCACTCAGTTGAGTTAATCGTGCTTCTAGGAGTTCTAGATCGCATCCAAAATCATGTATCGTCGTAATTAATTCTTGTTTGTAGTCCATATAAATACCCAACTCCTAATAGTACACGTTATACTGTTTTGTCTATTTTACCCTTTTAGGTAAAACAAAGAGAATCAAAATATTTTGATCTCAAGATATTTCAACAAATTTTGTTTTGGGAGGAAGTTAAGCCGATTATTGAGACAAAGTAAACTCCAATCCGGGTCATTTTCTTAAAAAAATGCTAAATTCGCTTTCATCGATCGGTTTTTATCGGTCCTCCATCCTGAATTTTGAAATGGTCTTTTGTGAATTGTCGAGCGATTGCCCGACTTCTAAATGTTCATTATTTACTTAATTTCTGAGAAAAAAAGCTGTTCAATAAATTTTTGAATTCTATCATAAATAACGAAGAATTAAGAAGCCAATTTAATTCGTTCTATTCCCGAATAAACATTAAATCGCCGACCTCGTAAAAAACCAATTAACGTTACATTAAACGCCTGCGCCATCTCCACCGCCAAGCTACTGGGAGCAGACACCGCGCAAACAATGGGAACGCCTGCAACAATGCACTTTTGCAAAATCTCAAAACTAGAGCGTCCGCTCACCATCACGATATGATGCGCTAGAGGTAGCTCATCTGTCAAGACTGAAGTGCCAATTAACTTGTCTACAGCATTATGACGACCCACATCTTCTCGAAGTTTCAAGAGTTTTCCCCTTTCATCAAACAACGCTGCTGCGTGTAACCCACCCGTCGCCGAAAATAATCCTTGAGCTAATTTTAGTTGTTCACTTAAATTATAAATAATTTCCGGCTTAACGTTAAAATCCGAGGAAATTGGCGGAATTTCCCGCATTTTTAAAGACTCAATACTTGCTTTCCCACACACCCCGCAGGCGCTCGTCATATAAAAATGGCGTTCGAGTCGTTTGAAATCATAATTCAATCCCGCTTTCAGAGCCACATTAATAATATTTTGTCGCTGTTCGCCATCAACATCAGGATCGACACAATAACTCATTTTAGCAATATCTTCTCGGCTTTTAATCACCCCTTCGCCGTACAAAAAACCCGCCACTAAATCAAAATCCGCTCCCGGTGTTCGCATGGTAACGGCGAGAGTTTGTTCGGGAGAAACTAATCTAATTTCTAAAGGTTCCTCGCTGGTAATATAATCCAAACGGGAGCGGGTTTGACTTTCTTCTATTGTCCAGATTTTAGACTTGATTTTGCTTTTGGTAGCGCTCATGGGTTGATTTTTTAGTTGATTTAATTTAAGTTTCATCTCATGTTCGACTCATCAATAATCCCCTTCGTAGGGGCGGGTTCAGCCAAAATCTTTACTACTACTCCGAGATTGAGGTAAACCCGCCCCACCCCATCACAGAATTATTAATCAACCGGACATGATATCAGTAAGTTCGTTGTTGCGATGCACGCCCATTAATTTGAGGACTAAAGTCCAACAACTAGCCCAACAACTAGCCCAACTACAAATGTTATAACTCTCAACCAATTTTTTCCAAACAAACTAAAGCGTTATAGTCGGGAACCCCTTCGTCAGAACGCTTATTTTTATCCAATAAAACATTCCCCTCCGGCCAATGAACTTGAAGATTTCGAGGTGTCATCGGAGCCGTATAAATTCGCCCTTGATATTCGCCCCAATCATTTTTTAACAGGACTTTATCCCCATCTTTTAAGTTTAACTTTTCCGCATCAATCGGATTGATTAATACCGCTTCTCTCAATGCTCCGGTAATGGCATCTTTGCGTTCTTGAACCATGCTATTAAACTGTTTTCCCCGACGAGTTGCTACGAAGAAATAACCCGGAGGTAATTCATCAAAACTCGGCGATAAAACCGAGAAATGAGCCTTACCATCGGTTGTCGGAAACTTCCAACCAAAACAAAGATGTGAACCGCCATACTGAAACTGATCGCCCTGTTCTTTTAGATGTTGAATTCCGGCATATTGCGGGATGACTTTTGCAATTTCTTGACGCATTTCTGCGGTACTTTCAAAGTGCAATTTATCCGATAATTCGGGATGAACTCGCCGTGCTAATTCCATCAACACTTCCCACTCGGGGCGGGCTTCTCCGACTCTTGGTCCGGGAATTTCGGGGCTAAAGATTACCCGTCTTTCGGTGCTAGTTTCTGTCACGCCTCCGGGGACTTCATAGCGGGTGGTTGCGGGTAATATGATCACCGTTTCCGTCGGTTCTAACAACATTTGATTTGAACAAACAATATCCATGTGAACCCGCAAGGGAATATTTTTCAAAGCGGTTTCTACATAGTCGGGATCGGGCATGACTTCCAGAAAATTACCGCCAATTGAGAACAACACATCAAGTTGATTTTCCGCCGCAGCCTCAATCATTTCTGAGGTGATTAAACCCGTTTTGGGAGAAACGTTAAATCCCCAATATTCGCTCATTAATTGGGCATTTTCTTCGTTAATTTTTCGCCCTCCGGGAAATACCGTAGAATAACATCCCATTTCCGCCCCGCCCTGCACGCCAGAATGTCCGCGAATGGGCATTAAACCGCACCCCTCGCGCCCGACAAAACCTTTAGTTAGGGCGAGGTTTATAATGGCTTTAACGTTTTCTTCGCCGCATTCGTGTTGAGTAATTCCCATACTCCAAACAAACACCGCTTTTTGTGCTTTTCCAACCATCTCAGCAAAAGCATACATTTCCTCGCGACTCGCCCCGGAAATCTGTTCTAAATCTTCCCAGGTTTGGCGGTCTAATTCGACTTTAAGTTGTTCAAAGTTTGCGGTATAATTGTTAATAAAATTGGAGTCAATCCAGTTGTTAGCAATCAGGTGTTTAATGACGCCGTTGATAAAAGCTTGATCGCCGTTGAGATTGACTAAAAAGAAATCTTCGGCGAATTTAGTCCCAAATATTGCACTTTCAGGAATTGAAGGCACCCAGTAGCGTTCCATTCCGGGTTCTCGATAGGTATTCACGCAAACAATGCGAGTCCCGGCTTTTTTTGCCCAGTGCAAATATTTAACGGTAACGGGTTGATTGTTGGCAACATTTGAACCAAAAAACACTAATAAATCCGTTCCAATCCAATCTTTATAAGAACAAGTTGTTGCAGCCGCCCCAATGGTTGTTTTTAACGCGCCGGTACTGGGAGAGTGACAAATTCTCGCCGCATTATCAACATTATTACTCCCCATAGAACGCACGGCTTTTTGAACCGCATAATAGGTTTCGTTCACCGTTCCCCGACTGGTAACATAGAACCCCAAACGTTCGGGAGTTGAGGCTTTAATGCGTTCTGAAATGCAGTCTAAAGCTTCATCCCAACTGATGCGTCGAAATCCTTGATCGCCTTTATCCCGTCTCATCGGATAAGGAACTCGTCCCATTTCTCGCAATTCGGAACTTCTTTTTCCTTGCAATAAACTGACATCCGCTAATAGTTTGGGATCGAATTCGGACATGGTATTGAGTCGCAAAAGTCGCATCCGCACGTTACACAAATGAAAGCCTTCTAACGTCCAGTCTTTCATTCCCGTTGTTCCCAAAGAACAGCCATCACAAACACCATGATTGAGAATATCCCAAGCGTAGGATAGGCGATCGCGATTTTCCCAAACCGCCCTCACGCCTTCCCAATAGTTATTCGGATATTGTTCACCAATTCCAAAGGGCTTCCAACTCGCCCACAGGGAGGGATTCCAAATTTTCTTCGGTTTGTGCAACATGGGTCGATTTTAAATGATGTCTTTTATTAGTTTATTATAAAAAAAGACGTTTGGCGCATTGATCCCCCCTAGCCCCCCTTAAAAAGGCAGGGCCGTTTCATTCTAACAAAATCCAAAGCCTAGACCACCTGTTATTAAGCCATCTTTGACCCTCTGTAATTGACACAAAGCCTAAAAGTCTAAAAAGATTAATTGCAATAGTTTGAAGAATCGATAAATTCGTTCGTGCTTGAAAGTGAGCTATAGAAGAATCATCTTCTTTGAAGATCACATCCTTGACCCAATGCAAGCGATTTTCAATTTGCCAATGACCTTTTATTTTTTCAGAAAAATAATCGGCTTTTTCCCAAACGCTACTGATGTAGTAAGCGACTTGATGATAGTCCTTTTTACCTCTTTTACCCCATCTTTCAACTCGGATTAAGCTTTTAATTTCATACCAACTAGATTTCAGGGAATCTATACTCTTGAAGACAGCTACTTGGCGTTGAATTTGGCGACCATGACTTTTATCTTGCTCTATCTTGATACTCAAAGGCTCTTGATTGTGGGCGACAGACTCTAGAGCTTGATACAATTTTTTTTGATTCTTTTTGACGGTGATTAAGTAGTGATTTTTTGATTCAATAATTTTTTTAACGGTTTGCTTTTGGCAGTGCAAAGCATCCAGAGTAAATACTTGATTCTTCAGGGGAAAATCTTCGATGATTTCTTGGACTTGCTTAATTTCTGAACAGCGTTTGTTCTCAAAGCAATTTAATCCCAATACAACTTGATATTCTTGACTGTACAAGGAAACAAATGAAACAAAGTTTTGATGAGAGTTGCCAAAATTGTCTACAGTGCTGCCTAAGCTTTTGCCATCAATACAGACCCAATCCCTCAAATCATCAGATTCACATAGACTACTAGACCATTGATTAAAAATGTCCTGAAGATTTGACCAGTCTACTCCCATCAGAACTCGTCTTATGGTTGATGAAGATGGAACTTTTGGGGATGAAATCTTAAATTTTTTAACAATTAGCTGTTGATTGGCTTTGGCAAAATCTCCCATCGCTCTATACCCTAAGTATCCCTGCATCGCTGCCAAAATTACTATCAATAGCACCAACCATAATGGATGCCTTCTGCCCTGGCGGCGGCGAAAGTCCTTGACTTTTTTAAGTTCTTTAATTAGACTATCCATAGATAAAATTTAAGAAAAAACTGGCGATTGCTATCATTTTACATCCGGCGCGATCGCCAGTTTTATTGTTCAATTCCCGCCTTTAAGAATCAGAGTGGAACAAGCCGTTTGAGTCAGGCGATCGCTATGTTTTTCTAAGATTTTAGGTGTTCTGAAGAAAAAAGGGGTGAAACTGCTTCCAATTTTAGCTCCTCGCGATCGCAAAATTTTAGAATGAAACAGCCCTGCCCTTTTTAAGGGGGGCAGGGGGGATCTACAATGACGAAACTCAATACCAGTGACTTTCATTTGACAATTGCCTAAAATTGTTCTATCTTAAAAATTAAAAGTATTTTCGCAATAACAAACAGTAACCTCAAAAAATAACCCCCCTTTTTAAGGGGGCAGGGGGGATCTACAATGACGAAACTCAATACCAGTGACTTTCATTTGACAATTGCCTAAAATTGTTCTATCTTAAAAATTAAAAGTATTTTCGCAATAACAAACAGTAACCTCAAAAAATAACCCCCCTTTTTAAGGGGGCAGGGGGGATCTATAATGACTAAACTCAATACCAGTGACTTTCATTTGACAATTGCCTAAAATTGTTCTATCTTAAAAATTAAAAGTATTTTCGCAATAACAAACAGTAACCTCAAAAAATCACCCCCCTTTTTAAGGGCAGGGCTGTTTCATTCTAGCAAAATCCAAAGCTTGAACCAGCGATTATTAAGCCATCTTTGACCTTCTGTAATTGAGAGAAATCCTAACAGTCGAAACAGATTCATTGCCATAGTTTGGAGAATTGATAGATTCGTTCGAGCTTGAAAGTGATGTATAGGAGAATTATCCTCTTTAAAGATTACATCTTTTACCCAATGCAACTGATTTTCTATTAACCAATGTCCTTTTATTTTCGTGGCAAAAACTTCGGCTTTCTCTGATAAACTACTAATGTAGTAAGCCACTTGATGATAATCCTTGTTTCCTCTTTTACCCCATCTTTCAACTCGGATTAAGCTTTCAATTCCACACCAAGTCAATGGCAGAGAGTCTAAGCTCTTAAAAACCGAGACTTGGCGTTGAATTTGGCGACCATGACTTTCCTCTTTTTTCAGATTTACACTGAGTGGTACTTGATTACGTGTGATAGATTCGAGAGCTTGATACAACTTTTTTTGATTCTTTTTCACCGCAACTAGATAATGATTTCCAGAAGCTATAATTTCTCGAACTGTTTGTTTTTGGCAATGTAAGGCATCGAGAGTAAAAACTTTATTTTTTAAGGAGCAATGCCGGAGTAGGTCTTGAACTGACTTGATTTCTGAACACTTTTTGTTCTCCAAACGATTGCATCCGAAAACTAACCCATTATCTTGACTATATAAAGAAACGAAGGAGACAAAATTTTGATAAGACTTGTCATAATTATCAACAGTACTGTTCAAGCTTTTGCCATCTATACAGACCCAATCTCTCAAATTACTCAACTCACTTAGTTGACCAGACCATTGATTAAAAATATCCTGAAGATTTGACCAATCTACCCCGACTAGCACTCGTCTTATTGTTGATGAAGATGGAACTTTTTTGGAGAAAATATTAAATTTTTTCACGATTAATTGTTGATTGGCTTTCGCAAAGTCTCCCAATGCTCGATACCCTAAATATCCCTGCATCGTTCCTAGAATTACTATTAATAAAACCAACCATAAAGGATGTCTTCTCCCTTGGCTGCGGCGAAAGTCCTTGATTTTTTTAAGTGCTTCAATTAGACTATTCATATCTAGAATTTTTTCACAAAAAGCTGGCGATCGCTATCATCTTACATCAAGCGCGATCGCCAGTTTCATTATTAAAGGACCGATTGACCGATGAGAGTCAAAGGTGATGTTTTAGTTTGGCGATCGCTGTTTTTTTCTAAGATTAAAGATTTTCCGAAGAAAAAAGGGCTAAAATTACTGCCAATTTTGGGTCTCAGCGATCGCCAAATTTTAGAACGAAACGGCCCTGCCCTTTTTAAGGGGGGCAGGGGGGATCTACAATGACGAAACTCAATACCAGTGACTTTCATTTGACAATTGCCTAAAATTGTTCTATCTTAAAAATTAAAAGTATTTTCGCAATAACAAACAGTAACCTCAAAAAATCACCCCCCTTTTTAAGGGGGGCAGGGGGGATCTATAATGACGAAACTCAATACCAGTGACTTTCATTTGCCCTACGATCGCAACTTAGTAGCAAGAGCAAAAGAACTGCGAAAAAACATGACCGCAGCCGAAAAAAAGCTTTGGTATGGATACTTAAGAACGTTTAAATTTAGAGTATTACGACAACGACCAATCGCTCATTTTATTGTTGATTTTTATTGTCATTATCTCAAGCTGGTGATTGAAATTGATGGCGAAAGTCATTTTACTAAGGAGGGAAAAGATTATGACAGCGAAAGAACTTCTATATTAAAAGGCTATGGGTTGAGGGTTATTCGCTTTACAAATCAACAGGTTTTGTTTGAGTTTGAGGGTGTTTGTGAAGTGATTGACGGTTTGATCCCCCCTAGCCCCCCTTAAAAAGGGGGGAATGGAAAAAAAGGGAGAGATAATTCCCTGAAATTGTTCTATCTTACAAATTACAACCATTTTCACAATAACAAACAGTAATATGATATCCGACTAATCAATAACCCAAAGCGTAGGGGCGGGTTCTACAATATCTTTAACGACTACTCCAAGATTGAGATAAACCCGCCCCACCCCATAACACGCATTAATCAACCGGATATCATATAACTTCAAAAAATCACCCCCCTTTTTAAGGCAGGGCTGTTTCATTCTAAAATTTTGCGATCGCGAGGAGCTAAAATTGGAAGCAGTTTCACCCCTTTTTTCTTCAGAACACCTAAAATCTTAGAAAAACATAGCGATCGCCTGACTCAAACGGCTTGTTCCACTCTGATTCTTAAAGGCGGGAATTGAACAATAAAACTGGCGATCGCGCCGGATGTAAAATGATAGCAATCGCCAGTTTTTTCTTAAATTTTATCTATGGATAGTCTAATTAAAGAACTTAAAAAAGTCAAGGACTTTCGCCGCCGCCAGGGCAGAAGGCATCCATTATGGTTGGTGCTATTGATAGTAATTTTGGCAGCGATGCAGGGATACTTAGGGTATAGAGCGATGGGAGATTTTGCCAAAGCCAATCAACAGCTAATTGTTAAAAAATTTAAGATTTCATCCCCAAAAGTTCCATCTTCATCAACCATAAGACGAGTTCTGATGGGAGTAGACTGGTCAAATCTTCAGGACATTTTTAATCAATGGTCTAGTAGTCTATGTGAATCTGATGATTTGAGGGATTGGGTCTGTATTGATGGCAAAAGCTTAGGCAGCACTGTAGACAATTTTGGCAACTCTCATCAAAACTTTGTTTCATTTGTTTCCTTGTACAGTCAAGAATATCAAGTTGTATTGGGATTAAATTGCTTTGAGAACAAACGCTGTTCAGAAATTAAGCAAGTCCAAGAAATCATCGAAGATTTTCCCCTGAAGAATCAAGTATTTACTCTGGATGCTTTGCACTGCCAAAAGCAAACCGTTAAAAAAATTATTGAATCAAAAAATCACTACTTAATCACCGTCAAAAAGAATCAAAAAAAATTGTATCAAGCTCTAGAGTCTGTCGCCCACAATCAAGAGCCTTTGAGTATCAAGATAGAGCAAGATAAAAGTCATGGTCGCCAAATTCAACGCCAAGTAGCTGTCTTCAAGAGTATAGATTCCCTGAAATCTAGTTGGTATGAAATTAAAAGCTTAATCCGAGTTGAAAGATGGGGTAAAAGAGGTAAAAAGGACTATCATCAAGTCGCTTACTACATCAGTAGCGTTTGGGAAAAAGCCGATTATTTTTCTGAAAAAATAAAAGGTCATTGGCAAATTGAAAATCGCTTGCATTGGGTCAAGGATGTGATCTTCAAAGAAGATGATTCTTCTATAGCTCACTTTCAAGCACGAACGAATTTATCGATTCTTCAAACTATTGCAATTAATCTTTTTAGACTTTTAGGCTTTGTGTCAATTACAGAGGGTCAAAGATGGCTTAATAACAGGTGGTCTAGGCTTTGGATTTTGTTAGAATGAAACGGCCCTGCCCTTTTTAAGGGGGGCAGGGGGGATCTATAATGATGATCAATTGTTGTATTTTACAGGTTACAATTTCCGACGCGAGAAAATAATCGACCAAACCGATCAGCGTAAAATTTTCCCTCCCATAAACATTCCCGCAGGGGGAAATGTCCTCGGGGAACAAAAGAAGTATTGCTCAGATTATTATAAGATAACCACTGTTTATTTTGTCTCCATCCTACTTCGTCCCCAAAATGTTCAAAGGCTTTTTGGTTGTATTCTCCTAGCTTGTTTCCCGTATTCAAATAAATCTGTTTCTGAACAGTCAAGCCAAAACGTCCATCGCTATATTTAATCCAAAGGTTGTTAATAATGCCAAGGTCTTCGCAGGGTAAGTAGTCAAAATCTGAACGGTGCAAATTTCGATTTTTTCCAGCAGCATCCCGCAACCGTTTTGCTGTTTCTTCGTCGGCATATTCCCACTGTTTTTGACTCAACAAATATTCTAGGAAAGTATAATCTACCCCTCTGGCTGAAACTACTTTTATTAACGATTTTGGGGGTGGAGGTGGAGGCGCTGCAATTACTTTTGTTAACGATGTTGGGGGTGGTGGAGGCGGAGGTATAAGAACGGTTTTGGAAGGTGCAGCTTGAGATGAAATTGCATTCACAAGTTCCCCAACAGACTGATAGCGTTTTTTCATCGCCTGCTGCAACATCTTATCTAAAACTACGCCCAATTTTTGATTAATAGGAGCGGTTAAATAATCCCGCCAAACCCATTCACCCTCGCTCACATCGTACAGTTGAAAGGGTTCAATTTGGGTTAACAAATGAATACAAGTCACACCCAAACTATAAATATCGCTGCTAAAATTTGCTTTTCCCAAAGCTTGTTCTGGCGCCACATATCCAGCAGAACCGATGGTTGTTCCGGTGACGGCTAAGGCGGTACGGGTGGCAAATTTCGCCGCTCCGAAATCTACTAAAAACAGTTGGTTATCGGAAGCTCGACGAATCAGATTTTCTGGCTTTACATCCCGATGAATGACTTGATTTTTGTGAACAAAATATAAGACAGGAAGTAATTTTTTCAGGAGTTGTAAAATTTGAGTCTCGTTAAAGATTTCCGACTCCTCTAACTCTTGTTGCAGGTTTTTTCCTTGAATATATTCTTGAACTAAATACTGACGGTTATCTTGGGTAAAATAGGCGTAAAGTTCGGGAATTTGCGGATGTTTTCCCAACTCATCCAAACGAACCGCTTCCTGTTCAAAAAGTAGTTTGGCTTTCTCTACGGTTTCTGTTCCCTGTGCTTGCGGAAAAAACTGTTTGATCACACAAAAGGGTTTTGAGGGTTTGAACTCGTCTATCGCTTTGAAGGTGCGACCAAACCCGCCTTGACCGATAATTTCTAGCGCTCGATAACGTTCGGCTAACAGTAATTTTACACCACAACGTTGACAAAATAGAGTGTTTGGCAGGTTATTCAACAAACAGTCAGGATTCAAACATTGGCTCATCCATGTCGACTCCAAGCAGTTATATCTGTTTATTTTAGATCGGTTTTGGCTTGGAATTAAAATTTTTTTTGGGTATAAAAATTAAATAATTTTTGCTAATTTTACCGTAAATTTTCTGATGCGCCCAATTTTAATATGAAATATGTCGGGTGCATCAGATCGAAGGAATTACTATTAATTTTACCGTAAATTTTCTGATGCGCCCAATTTTAATATGAAATATGTAGGGTGCATCAGACCGAAGGAATTACTATTAATTTTACAGTTCATTTTCTGATGCACCCTACCCGGAGTTTTGGTGCATTTTTCTGGTGCATCAGACCGAAGGAATTACTATTAATTTTACAGTTCATTTTCTGATGCACCCTACTTTTAGGGTTTGGAGGTTGAAACCCCAACGGGAACTTTAGAAATCGTCTTTTTTTGAGTTTGAGAAGTTGACTGTAACAAAGCTGATTTGATTCGATCTGATAACTGTTGTAAAAACGTTAACGCTACGGGTTCGAGTTGACGCTTAGAAATCGGTTCGATAAACTTATCCCAAGGATTGAAATCGACAATATTTTTACCAATTTTAACGCCGACGGGTTCTAGGTGTTTTCCGGGTATTTCTTGATGAATTAAATTTTGGTCTTTGAGTTGCTGAATAAACCAGTAAACCCCTTTTTGTTTATTACTCTCATTTCCGGCAATATCATCGGATTTAAACGAAATTAAACCCGTAATATTAAACAGTTTACTCCGATGAATCATACATTCGGTTTGACTGCGACTCGGTAACACGCCCAACCCAATTTCATCAATAAAATCAGCCAGAAATTTAATCGGAATGGCGCTATCCGTATCGCTAATATCGGGCGCAATTAACAGCGAAGGTTGATTGAAAATTGTCTTTTTATCATCTAACCGACGGCGAATTTTATCAAGTTGTTCTTGGGAGATACAATCTTGAAGGTAGGTTAACCCATTTTTGTCGCTCAAAAGTTCTAGCAAAGCGATATATTTGCAGCCCAAACTGTGACCAACCCAGAAGTAATTAGAATTATCTAAATAGAATTCTCCGTCATAACCTGCGGCTTTTGCTTTTTCAACGAGTAAATTTTGTAACTCGTTTTGTTCTTCTAATAAACTCAGTGAAACAGACCAATGACGAAAGGTAAATCGAAAGGGAATTGCAACGAGAGTATAACCGGATTCAAATAATGTCTCTAAAAAATAGCGATAAGATAAGGTTGGGAATGAACCAAAAAAAGCGCCGCCAATAAATCGAATGATTCCTTTGGGTTGGGGATGGAAAGCAACCCAGCTAAAGCCTATCGGTTCAAAGCGAAGTTGAGTAGACATAATTAAATCCGAGTGTGATTAAAAGCAAATTGATTAACCTATCTCTAACTTAACGTTTGTTCTAGGGTGATGAACAGTCGCTTTTTTGCAGTAACTCAGATGAGTGACACTCATTTGTGCTTTCAATCTTTCCCAAAAACCCGGTTTTTATTCAAAACTTTTTCAATTCTGTAGGGGCGGGTTCTACAAGTTCTGTAATACCCCTCGACAATTGAACTAAACCCGCCCTACTAATAACTATAAAAAAAGGGCAAGTATTTTAATACTCACCCCCTATTTTAACAAATTCAACAACAGAAAAGAATCGAGTCAACTGCTATTAACTTTGAGTTACCGTTTCCTTTTCCTGGGAGGCTAAAAACTTCTCCAACTCGGTTAACGCATCCGCATCAACTTTGGTTTGCATCGGACAGAATTTCGGCCCGCACATCGAACAAAATTCGGCTGTTTTGTAGATATCCGCCGGTAAAGTTTCATCGTGATATTCACGGGCGCGATCCGGGTCGAGAGCGAGTTCAAATTGACGGTTCCAGTCGAAGTTATAACGGGCTTGAGACAGTTGATCATCGCGATCGCGGGCGCCCGGACGGTGACGGGCAATATCGGCGGCGTGAGCGGCAATTTTATAGGCAATTAAACCATTGCGAACGTCTTCCGCATCGGGCAAACCGAGGTGTTCTTTTGGCGTCACATAACATAACATTGCGGTACCGTACCAACCGGCCATCGCCGCCCCAATTGCTGAGGTAATATGGTCATATCCGGGCGCAATATCTGTTACTAACGGCCCCAAAACATAGAAGGGTGCTTCTGAACATTCCTCCATTTGTTTTTTAACATTAAATTCAATTTGATCCATCGGCACGTGACCCGGCCCTTCTACCATGACTTGTACATCATGTTCCCAGGCGCGACGGGTTAATTGTCCGAGGGTTTTCAATTCGGCTAACTGCGCTTCATCGGAGGCATCATGCTGACAACCCGGACGCAAAGAATCCCCTAAACTAAACGAAACATCGTATTTTTTGAAGATTTCGATAATCTCATCAAAGTGAGTATAAAGGGGATTTTGTTTGTGATGGTGCAGCATCCAACGGGCAATAATTCCGCCACCCCGAGATACAATTCCGGTAATTCGACTGCGAACTAACGGCAAATGTTCAATTAAAATTCCCGCATGAATCGTCATATAATCCACACCTTGTTGGGCGTGTTTTTCGATAATATGCAGGAAATCTTCGGCCGTTAATTTTTCAATGCTACCGTGAACACTTTCTAGGGCTTGATAAATGGGAACCGTACCAATTGGCACCGGAGAAGCCTTAATAATTGCCGTGCGAATTACATCTAAATCACCGCCACCGGTAGACAGATCCATCACGGTATCTGCCCCGTATTTTACGGCGAGATTGAGTTTTTCGACTTCTTTGTTAATATCAGAAGAATTCGGCGAAGCCCCAAGATTTGCATTAACCTTACATTTAGAGGCAATGCCTATACACATCGGCTCCAAATTGGTATGATTAATATTAGCCGGAATAATCATCCGACCTCGGGCAACTTCGTCGCGAATCAACTCAACCGGGAGATTTTCCCGCTTGGCGACATAGTGCATTTCTTCTGTGAAAACACCCTGACGGGCGTAGTGCATTTGTGAAACATTTGCTTGACCACGCCGGCGATTAACCCATTCTGTTCGCATTTTCAATTTCCCTCTTGTGATAGCTTCCCTACGCCGGTACTAACCGGACTCAGGTTCCAAGGGTGTCGTCTCAGCCTGGACTTCGCAGGCACCCCTAGCTTATTAGGTGTTGATGGTATCACAAATCGGGGGATTTTGCAGGGGGTTAAGCCGAACAAATGTAAAAAAGTATGGCTGGATGCAATCTGTATTAAAATCTGTTGTAATAATTGACAGATTTGACGATAAATTGCGTCAAAGTCTTTGCAGTGTTAGATAGACTTTATTGGTTAGAGTAGAAAGCATGGAATTTCGAGTTATAGACACACCTCGCATTGATTGGACGGGAGATACCCTGGCAATTGGTATATTTGAACATGAAGTAGAATTACCGGGTGATTTAGCCCAACTCGACGAAAAACTCGCAGGCACCTTGAAAGAGTTGATCGAAGAAACACAATTTGATGGTAAACCCAGCAGCAACGCTTCAACTCGTGTCGGTAGTAATAGCCCCATCCGCAAAGTTATTTTACTCGGTTTGGGTTCATCGGACAAGTTGACGTTAGATACTTTACGTTTAGCCGCAGCAACCGCCGGACGACTGGCAAAAAATATTAAATGCAAAACTCTCGGTTTGAGTTTACCCGTTTGTGAAACACCCGATGCAACCACTCAAGCCTTAGTAGAAGGGATTGAATTGGCATTGTATCAAGATAACCGTTTTAAGTCGGAACCGCAAGAAAAAGGTCCCGCAATTGAACGGGTTGAATTGTTGGGTTTGGCGGGAACAGAAGCGGCAATTACTCGCGCTCAAAATATTTGTTCTGGGGTGTTTTTAGCCCGAGAATTAGTTGCGGCACCCGCCAACGAAGTTAACCCGATTACGATGGCAGAAATGGCGGAAGCCTTGGCATCAGAATACGGGTTTGATATCGAAATCTTGGAAAAAGAAGACTGCGAAAAGTTGGGAATGGGTGCATTTTTAGGCGTTGCCCAAGCCTCCGATATGCCGCCAAAATTCATTCATTTAACTTACAAACCCGAAGGAACTCCGAAGCGCAAATTGGCGATTATTGGTAAAGGTTTAACCTTTGATTCGGGCGGACTCAACCTAAAAGTTGGGGCGAGTAGTATTGAAATGATGAAAACCGACATGGGCGGTGCCGCAGCAACCTTTGGGGCGGCGAAAGCAATTGGTTTGTTAAAACCCGATGTGGAAGTGCATTTTATTAGCGCCGTTACTGAGAATATGATTAGCGGTCACGCTATGCACCCCGGAGACTTTTTAAGGGCGTCAAATGGCAAAACAATAGAAGTCAATAATACCGATGCGGAAGGCCGTTTAACGCTGGCTGATGCGTTGGTTTTTGCGGATAAATTAGGTGTCGATGCGATGGTTGATTTGGCAACCTTAACGGGCGCCTGTGTGATTGCGTTGGGTAACGATATTGCCGGGTTGTGGAGTCCGAATGATGACTTGGCAAATCAGTTAGAAACCGCCTCAAAAGCAACCGGTGAAAAACTCTGGCGGATGCCGATTGAGGAGAAGTATTTTGAAGGGTTAAAAGCCGTTCATGCGGACATGAAAAATACCGGGCCAAGACCTGGCGGTTCAATTACTGCAACTCTGTTTTTAAAGCAGTTTGTTGAGAAAACAGCCTGGGCGCATTTGGATGTTGCTGGACCTGTTTGGACGGACAAAGATAACGGTTATAGCGGCGCTGGCGCGACCGGGTTCGGCGTCCGACTGTTGGTAAATTGGGTACTGCAATAGTTCCAGTTTTACCGCTGAAAATTTGGGCTGAACTTACTTAATTTTAGAAGTAAATTTGGCCCAAAAATAGCTCACACTTTCCAAAATATGAAAAAATTAATCAACCATAAACGATGAATTACACCTGGTAAAATGCGTATTCTATTAGTAGAAGATGAACCTGGAATCGCCCAGTTTATTACTCAAGGATTGCGAGAAGCAGGCTACGTGATTGATGTCGCTCACGATGGTCAAGAAGGGTGGGATTATGCTTCTACCTTGGAGTATGATATTATGATTCTTGATGTGTTGCTTCCGAGCATAGATGGTTTTCAACTGTTAGAAAAAATTCGCACTCGAAAAATACTTACACCCGTTTTACTTTTAACCGCTTGTGATACCGTAGAAAATCGGGTTCGAGGATTAGATTGCGGCGCCGATGACTACTTAGTTAAACCCTTCGCTTTTTCGGAATTATTAGCCCGTTTGCGAGCGTTACAACGCCGTCCACCCCTGCAAATTAATACGGTTTTACAAATTTCCGATTTGACAATGGATATCGCCAAACGAGAAGTCCGACGAGGGGGACGTTTAATTGATTTAACTCCCCTAGAATTTAAACTTTTAGAATACCTTATCCGCCATCCAAATAAAGTTCTTAGCCGCACTCAAATCTTAGAACAGGTTTGGGATTTAGATTTTTATAATGATTCTAATGTTGTTGATGTTTATGTCGGTTATTTGAGGCGAAAAATCGAGCGGGATTTTGACCAAACGCTGTTACATACCGTTCGAGGTGTGGGCTATTGCTTGCGAACAGAGGAAGAAAATGATTAAAAAACTCCCTTGGAAAATTAACTCTCTGCGAGTTCGTCTAACGGCTTGGTATATTTTTTTGTTAGCCCTAACCCTGACGTTATTTAGCAGCTATCTTTATATCCAACTCGAAAAAAGTTTACTCGCTCAACTCGATACGAATTTACAACTCACCAGCACCCAAACCGTCACGAATCTGATTAATAGTAATGGTCATTTAGCTTTTAGAAAAACCGTTGATTCTCAAGCCATGACCCAACACTTATTAGAGGCGGGTTTTGCCATTCGATTAATCGATGAAAAGGGTCAAATTTTGGATGGTTTGGGGCGTTATGAAGCCATACCGATAACATTACCCATTCAAACCAGTTTTTCTAATCTCAAAACCTCCACAACAACTTGGCGAGTTTACAGCCAAATTCTCCCCGACACCAACAACAAAGGGGAATGGTTACAAGTTGCAGAATCCCTAGAACCCATCTACGAAGCCTCAGAACACCTGTTAACCTTGATGGTGTTGGGATTTCCTTTGGTTCTGGTGATTGCGGAGTTTGGGGGGCTATTTTTGGCCGACCGCGCCCTGCGTCCCATCGAACGCATTATCCGCACCGCCGGGAGTATTGGCGTCAATGACTTTACCCAACGCATCGGCTACCAAGGTTCAACCGATGAAGTCAGGCGGTTGGCCAAAACTTTAGATCGAATGTTGGATCGTTTGCAATTGGGTTTTGAACACGAACGGCGATTTACCGCAGACGCCGCCCACGAATTACGCACACCGTTAACGGTAATTAAAGGACGAATTGGCGTCACCCTCAGCCGTCCCCGCACGGTGGAGGAATACGAACAAACTTTACAGAATTTGGAACAAGAAACTGATCGCTTAATTCGTTTAACTCACGGTTTATTATTTTTAGCAAGATTGGATTTGCGATCCATGCACCCGACGCTGTTACAGCCGGTAGATTTGAGCAATCTTTTAAGCACTTTAGTTGAACAGATGCAACCTTTAGCCTCAACCCAACACATTCAAATTATAGCACAAATTTCGCCACAATTATTCATTCGGGGAAATGCAGATTATTTAACAAATTTATTTTTAAATTTAATCGATAACGCCCTCAAATATACGCCCAGTGGCGGCACGGTGACGGTCAAAGCGACTCAAAAATATCAAGTTGTAGAAGTGCAAGTTCAAGATACGGGAGCGGGGATAGAAGCCAAACATCTTCCCTTTTTATTTGATCGCTTTTATCGAGTTGAAGAAGCCCGTACCCGTCGCACGGGAGGAGCGGGTTTGGGGTTGGCGATCGCGAATGAAATTACCCGTTTACATAATGGCAAATTAACCGTAGAAAGTCAAGTGAATCAAGGCACAACATTCAGCTTTACAGTCACCAGTCACCAGTCACCAGTCACCAGTGTTTTCAGTTAACAGTAATCCATAGGGGCGGGTTCAGAATCAATCTATCTTTGGCAGAAATAAGTTATATAAACCCGCCCTTTTTTGTAGGGGCGGGTTCAGAATCAATCTATCTTTGGCAGAAATAAGTTATATAAACCCGCCCTTTTTTGTAGGGGCGGGTTCAGAATCAATCTATCTTTGGCAGAAACAAGTTATATAAACCCGCCCTTTTTGGTAGGGGCAAATAAAAACCCGGTAACTTTCTCGCGCACTGGGTTTTTGGGGTGTTTAGTCTGGGGTTCCGGCGAAGTTAAGAAAATTCTTAGACATTTCTCACCATCCTCTTAACGTTTTTTATTTAAGCTGGACTGAGATTTTTACAAGCGGTAAACCCCTGTATGGATGGAAGCCTGATTCTGTTTAATATTCTCAACCCCCCGGTGCTGTTTTTTTTCTTAGGGATGTTGGCTGTTTTTCTAAAATCAGACTTAGAAATTCCTCAACCTCTCCCGAAGTTATTCTCACTTTATCTCCTCTTAGCCATTGGATTTAAAGGCGGATACGAATTAGAAGAAAGCGGAATTGACGCTCAAATTGCCATAACACTAATTGCAGCGATTGTTATGGCTTGTATTGTACCGGTTTACACCTTCTTTATTTTAAGATTAAAACTGGATGCTTACAACTCAGCCGCCATCGCCGCAACATACGGTTCCATCAGTGCAGTCACGTTTATCACCGCCAGTTCTTTTCTGGAAAAACTCAGTATTCCCTACGGCGGACACATGGTAGCAGCCTTAGCATTAATGGAATCACCCGCCATTATTGTGGGGATTATTTTGGTGCGGTTCTTCGCTCAAAAAGAGTCGGACGAAGGCGAGTTTTCTTGGGGTAAAATTCTGCACGAATCTTTTCTCAATGGTTCGGTATTTCTGCTAATCGGAAGCGTTGTAATTGGTGCGTTAACAGGTGAAAAAGGTTGGGAAAAATTGCAGCCTTTTACTCAGGGAATTTTCTACGGTGCTTTAACGTTCTTCCTCCTCGATATGGGATTAGTTGCAGCCAGACGCATCAAAGAACTGAGAAAAACAGGCTCTTTTCTGATTGGTTTTTCTGTGTTTATTCCGGTTGCTAATGCCTTAATTGGGATTGTTGTAGGTAAGGTTTTAGGGTTTGGCGAAGGAAACACGTTGTTATTCTCAATTTTGTGTGCCAGTGCATCCTATATTGCCGTACCTGCGGCGATGCGAATGACCGTACCCGAAGCCAATCCTAGCCTGTACGTTTCTATGGCTTTAGCGTTAACTTTTCCCTTCAATATTATTGTCGGAATTCCTCTGTACTTGGAAATTATTAAACATCTCGGAATTTAAACTATGCAAGCAGTTAAAAAGGTCGAAATAATCGTTAGTTCGTTGGAAATTCAGGAAGTTCTAGAGGTTTTAACCCAGGCTAATGTTTCCGGATACACCGTAATGAATAATACATCCGGAAAAGGAGATCGGGGTGTGGCAAATGATGATCTAGGAACGGTTTTAAGTAACAGTTATATTATGACCGTTTGCACCAATGAAAAGCAACTCAATCAAGTTGTAGATGAGGTCACACCTATCCTCAAAAGAGTGGGTGGAGTCTGTCTGGTTACGGATGCAAACTGGGTCTTACATTAACTGATTTTTCAGTTGCATAAAACGTTCTCCTTGTCCTCTTTTAGATTGAGATTGAACCCATGCCAATCAACCGAATTATCGCAGGTTTAAATGACTTTCAAGAAAACTACTTCAAAGCACATCAAGACCTGTTTGAGCGGCTTTCTCACGGTCAGACACCCGAGATATTATTTATTACTTGTTCTGACTCCCGTATCGATCCAAATCTTCTCACCCAAACCCTACCCGGAGAACTGTTTATTATTCGTAATTTGGGGAATATTATCCCTCCCTACGGTTCACTTAATAGCGAAGGAGCAGGAATTGAGTATGCTATTCAAGCCTTAGATATTAAGGAAATTATTGTCTGCGGTCACTCCCATTGTGGGAGCATGAAAGGTCTGCTAAAACTCAAGAGTTTATCCGATGAAATGCCGTTAGTTTATGACTGGCTCAAACATTTTGCAGAAGCAACCCGCCTCATTATTCGAGATAATTATCACGGATATTCTGACGAAGAATTGCTCAAAATTGCCGTTCAAACTAACGTTCTAACCCAGATTGAGAACCTAGAAACCTATCCCGCTATTCGGACTCGACTACACGCGGGTAAACTTCATCTTCATGCTTGGGTTTATGAAATAGAAAGCGGACAAATTACCGCCTATGACGCGAGTAAAGGTCAATTTGTTCCGTTGATACAAGAATCTTTTCCTGTTCCCGACCCCCTGGCGGTAATGAACCCAGTTTAGGGTATTTGGAGCCGTTTAAACTTGTGATTTTATCTTTTTAATACGGCTCCTATTTTTTGACATCATTGTGTATTTACAAAGCCATGAACAGTGCAATTATTAAATCAAATTATCATCAAAGCAATCGATTTCAACAATCCTTAGAAAGCGGTAAGTCTTGGTTTTTCCAAACCGCAGAAAGAGCCTTAGAACAAGCTTATCAAGCCGCACTGAGAATTAAAACTATAGAAGAAGATCATTTTGGAGGACAACAGGTTTCCGCGAAAACTTCAATTTATACTCAAAATGTATTAAATTACTTTGTTGATGATGTTAAGAAGAATCTGCGAGTGATTCGTTTGAGAGTTACGGAGTTTAAATGGAGTCGTTCTCTGGGGACATCATCCAATCTTGAAATCTTAGAAAAACTCCGATTTATTGATGAAATTTTAGAGCGATATAAAAAAGCCAATTTTTTTCAAAAAGACGAACTGACTATTGATGCAACTTTCAAACCCATTAAACCGGAAAATAAACCCAAAATGTCTTCTAAACATAAACTTTCACCCGCAGATTTTTACACCGTAGAACAGAAAGAAAACATCAACAAACCCGCAGGAGTTTTACCTCGTTCTATCGGACGAACCGTTGAAAAAATCAAAATGGGTCTGAATGAAGACTCTGAAGAAGAATTAATGAAAAATTTCAGAGCCAATAAAAAACAGACCAAAACGGCGATCAATTTTTTAATCTTATTAATCTGTCTTCCCTTATTAATGCAGCTTACGTCTAAACATTTTATTTTTTATCCCTTGGTTCAACAGTATCGCAACAGTCATGCTGTGGATATTTTTATTAACCCCGAAATGAAAGCCGAAGCCATTCACGAACTCGAAGAATTTGAAGAAAGCTTAAAATTTGAACATTTACTTTATAACTCTCCCGAAATTTCCCCAACAGTCTCCGAAGAAAAAATTCATCACAAAGCCGAGGAAGTCGCAGAAGAATTTAGCAATAAAAGCAGCGAAGCCATTAGTAATATTTTTGCGGATTTAATGGGACTCGCAACTTTTGCTTTAGTTATGATTTTTAACCAACGGGGGTTGAACGCTTTTAAAGCTTTTCTCGGAAATGTTATCTATGATTTGAGCGATAGTGCGAAAGCATTTATCCTAATTTTATTCACCGATATTTTTGTCGGCTTTCACTCGCCGCACGGTTGGGAAGTGCTATTAGAAGGAGCGGCGAATCACTTTGGTATTGCGGCGAACCATAACTTTATTTTTCTGTTTATTGCCACATTTCCCGTGATTTTAGACACTATTTTTAAATATTGGATTTTCCGCTATCTCAATCAAATTTCACCCTCGGCTGTGGCGACGCTCAAAAATATGAACGAATAAGTCAAACCGGCGATAGAATACTTGAAGTTTTATGAGGAAATCAAAAATACAAATGTCAGGCGATCGCAAAAATGCTATAGTGCATTAAACAGCAACAATCGGAGAAATTGTACCAATGGCAATTATTCATCCGAATGAACTCGGTATTACTTCACTTCCTGATCATACTCAATTACCGGAGTCTGATGGTACATTTGTGAAAAATTTCCAAGAACATCCCCAGAGTATTCTATTAACCGATTCTATCCGATCTACCCTAGATCAACTTCATCCTGACGGACGATATGCCATTGGTCAAGATTGTGGCATTTATTGGCGACTAACAGAACCGCCAGAGCGAGGCGCCGAAGCACCCGACTGGTTTTATGTTCCCAATGTTAAGCCGTTAGTTAATGGAGAAGTGCGACGTTCTTATGTATTGTGGCACGAATATGTTGCCCCTTTAATTGTATTAGAATTTGTTACCCCCCTCGTTCCCCCCTACAGGAGGGAAGATAAGGAAAAGTATTTGTTAAACAACGGTTCGGAAGAACGGGATAAAACCCCACCCGCCTCTTTAGTTAATGGGGATGGAAAAGCGGGGAAATTTTGGGTCTATGAACAAGCTATCCGAGTCCCTTTTTATGGCATTTACGAAGTCAAAAAAGCCTCGATAGAAATGTATCATTTAGTCGAAAACCATTATGAACAGTTAGAACCCAACGAACGCAATCATTATCCTATCTCTCAAATGGGTGTAGAATTAGGAATTTGGCAGGGACGTTATGCTAATATGGATTTACCCTGGTTGCGGTGGTGGGATAGCGAAGGGAATTTGTTATTAACCGGAGAAGAACGAGCCGAAGTTGAACGACAACGCGCCGAAAACGAACGACAACGCGCCGAAGTTGAACGACAACGCGCCGACAGACTAGCCGAAAAATTGCGAGAAATGGGAATTAATCCCGATGAATTATAGCCGCAGAGTAATCTTAAATGAGTAAAGGTTTGGGGGATAATTTAACCGATGGTAAACTTATTGCTAAAATCTCTAACAATTCTGCCCGTTTTGGGCATATTTTCATCCGCAGCAACGGCGCAGGTTATCCCGGACCAAACCTTACCGAATAATACTACAGTCACCCCAGAAGGTAATATTTTTAGAGTCGAAGGCGGAACCCAAGCCGGCGGAAATTTATTTCACAGTTTCCAAGACTTTTCTATCCAAACCGGGAGCGGTGTTTTCTTCAACAATGCCGTTGATATTCAAAACATTATCAGTCGGGTAACGGGAGGAAATCTATCATTAATCGACGGATTAATTCAAGCCAACGGCGCCGCCAACTTATTTTTAATCAACCCCAACGGAATAATTTTCGGCCCAAATGCCCAACTCAATATCGGCGGTTCATTTGTTAGCAGTACCGCCAACAGTTTAATCTTCAACGACGGACAAGTTTTCAGCGCCATTAATCCCCAAAACCCGCCTTTACTCAGCGTAAATGTTCCCATTGGTTTACAATTCGGTTCAACTCCGAGCGCCATTACCAACCGTTCCCAAGCCATCGGAATTGGTCTAGATAGAAATCCCGCCCCCACCGGTTTACAAGTTCAACCCGGACAAAATATTACATTAGTCGGGGGAAATATTAACTTAGAAGGCGGAAATCTGACCGCTTTTGGAGGTACAATAGAATTGGGAACCGTGAACAATGGCTTTTGGCAGTTGGGAAACGGAACTTCTTTCAATTCTGCCGCTTCCGGACAGATTTTATTATCAGAAAATAGCCAAGTCACAACCAACGGTTTAAGTGGCGGCGCCATCAACTTACAAAGTGGAAAGATTACCCTAACAAACGGTTCGGGACTCGCCGCAAACACCTTAGGAGATTTTGACGGTCAAGGCATTAATATTCAAGGTTTTGAGGTCAATATTCAAAATCAAGCCTTTGTCTCCGCTTCCGCTTTGCAAGGTCGGGGTGCGGGTGGGGGAATTAATATTAACGCAGACAAAGTAACCCTAACCGGAACCGTTCCCTTTCAACTGGTTTCTCAACTGTTAGCTTTCGCCGACCCCCAACAAGCCGAGTCCGTCACATTTGACCCGTTAAAACCCCCGGATGGTTTGTATAGCCTCAGCGGAGGAGAAGGGAAGGCGGGAAATGTTACAATAAACGCAAATCAGTTAATTGTCCGCAACGGCGCCGGAATTTTGACCACCGCTTTTGGTCCGGGGAGAGGCGGAAATATTACCCTCAACGTTCAGTCCGCCGAACTCAGCAACGGTTCTCTCATTGTTACCGGAACCGTCGGCGCCGGTGACGCGGGTGATTTAGAAATCAACGCCAACCAACTGCGAGTTATCGAAGGAACATCACTCAGTACAACCCCCAACAGTGCCACAGAAGAAGGTGCGGGCGGAGACGTTACTGTTAACGCCGATTTTGTCGAACTCAGCGGCACCCCCGCAGGCGCTTTAGTTCCCGCCGGCATTTTTACGGCGACATTGGGGTTGGGGAATGCGGGAAATTTAACCATCAACGCCCGACAACTGCGAGTGACAGACGGCGCCCAAGTTTCCAGTTCCGCATCCGGCGCCGGAGAAGGGGGAGACCTGACCGTCAACGCCACAGAGATTGAATTAAGCGGAATTGCGCCCGATGGTCAGTTTGTTACCGGTTTGTTAACGTCTTCGTCGCTGTTGACCGTTCAAGGACAGCAAGGAATGGCTTCTGCTGGCGATTTAACCGTTAATACGAGTCGGTTGGTGGTCCGTGATGGCGCTCAAATTTCGGCGGCTACAGGGGGCGAGGGAACCGCCGGAAATTTAACGATTAACGCTTCTGAATCGATAGAGGTGATTGGGATAGCCACGAATGCAGACCCCATTGTGGAATCGGTTTCTTTTGGGGTGGTTGGGGATGGGATTCTTCCCAGTGCGATTGATTCTAATACCAGCGGGGAGGGGAATGCAGGCAATTTAAACTTGGCCACAAATCGTTTAACGATACGGGATGGGGCGGAAGTCGGCGTGCGGGGAACCCGTCAGGGGTCGGCGGGGAACTTAAATATTACCGCAAATTCGATTATATTGGATAATCAAGGGGCGATTAGCGCTTCGACGGTTTCGGGGAGTCTGGGAAATATTACCCTGCAAACCGATACCTTAGAGTTGCGGGGAGAAAGTCGGATTACCACCAATTCGGGAACGGCCGACGGGGGTAATATTAATATTAATACTCGGACGTTAATTGCGGTTGAAAATAGCGATATTACCGCGAATGCTCAACAGGGACGGGGGGGCGCCGTTCGGATTAATGCTGAAGGCGTCTTCGGGACTGAGTTTCGCCAACAGACGACTCCGAAAAGTGATATTACCGCAACTAGCGAGTTGGGGGCGGAATTTAGCGGCGTGGTTGAGATTAATCGCCCGGAAACCGATGCAAATTCGGCTTTGGCAGAGTTGCCGACAACGATTATTGATCCTAGCACGTTGGTGGTCGCCGGTTGTGCGAGTTTTGCTGACAGCGAGTTTATTGTTACCGGACGGGGGGGTTTACCTCCGAGTCCGAGTGATTCTCTCAGCAGCGATGCGGTGATTGTCGATTGGATAGATGCGGTGATTCGCCCCGATTTGAATCCAAAATCCCCGAGAAATAACCGCCAACGCTCCTTAGAAGTTACTCCTGATTCAACGACTCGCCAAACAACCCTGGTTGAAGCCCAAGGTTGGGTTGTTCGTCCCAATGGCAGCGTTGAACTGGTCGCCGTTCCTCCTGATACTACACCCCATCGTTCCGGATTGCAACCCGTTCGGTGTCAGGGTTTCTTGAAATCTCCTCCATCCAACTCCCCAGAGGGATAGAATTTACAGCCATTTTTGTCTATGATAAAGCAGTCTAACTGCTGGGGATGTTTATCAATTATTGAATTCATCTTTTCAGCGTTATGCGTCTGATATTAGTTTTTTTTCTGGGGTTTTGCTTTTTTTGCTGTGGTTGGATTGGGAGACATCTTGAATAGTTTTTCTGAGACTAAAACGATTACAATTTTACAAACCAGCGACCTACACGGTTATCTCATGCCTTGGGATTATTATACCCATCAACCGGCCGAGTTGGGAGTCGCGAAAATTGCCACTTTGATTGAACAAGAACGGGCTGAACATCCCGATTTAATTTTAATTGATAATGGGGATACAATTCAAGGAACGCCCCTGGCTTATTATTACAATACCATCGAGACTCAATCTCCTCATCCGATAGCATTGGCGTTTAATACTTTGGGGTTTGATGCGGTCTCTCTGGGAAATCACGATTTTGATTTTGGAATGGAGGTGTTGTCTCGTTGGATTCATCAATTAGATGCGCCCGTTGTTTGTGCTAATCTGATTACACCCGATGGGATTCCCGCTTTTAAACCTTATCTTCTCAAAACAGTAGACGGGGTAAAAGTGGGCATTTTGGGCTTGACCACTCCCGCCGTTAAAAATTGGCTTCCTCCCGAAAATTTTGGCGAACTTTCGTTGATTGACCCGCTGAAAACCGCTCATAAATATGTGCCGGAAATGCGACAGCAAGGCGCTGATATTGTGATTGTTGCTCAACATACCGGTTGGACGAAAACCCCCCAAGATTATCGTTCAAATCCCGAGGCTTGGTTAAATCCTATTGAAACTTGGAAAAATACGGGCGCAACGGTTAATGAAAATATCACGATAGAATTGGCTGAAAAAGTGCCGGACATTGATATTATTCTCGCCGGACACTCTCATGTTAATGTGCCGAAAGCTGTTATTAATGATGTGGTCATTGCCGAACCCTATTACTGGGGAAAGGCTCTTAGTAAATATACGGTTAAACTGGGACTTCAAAACAAAAAATGGCGGGTTATTGATAAAGATGCAACCAATTTATCAGTGAAAGATATTCAGCCCTCGCCCTCTTTTGTTCGGCTTTTGCAGCCCTATCACCAGCAAGTTTTAAATTATCTCAATCAACCCATTGGCGAAGCAAAATCCGATTTTGTCGGCGGAATCGCAGCCCGTTTTCACGGGAGCGCTTTGGCTCATTTTATTAATACCATACAGCGGTCTGCGGCCGAGTCTATGGGCTATTCTGTGGATTTATCTTTGACTTCTATTTTTACCGATACCGGTCGGATAAACGCCGGAGAAATTACGCTCCGAGATGCTTACAGTATTTATGTTTATGATAATCGTTTATTTATTCTTGAAATAACCGGGGAGATTTTGCGGCGGGCGCTCGAAAAAAATGCGGCTTATTTTAAACAAGTGAATCCCGATGCTTTACCGGAGAATCCTGAAGAATTGATTGCCGAAAATAAAGCCGATTACAATTGGGATATTTATCACGGAATCGATTATACTATTGATATTACTAAACCTGTGGGTCAACGGATTACTCGCCTTCTCCTCCGGGGTAAACCGATTTCACCTGACCAAGTTTTGCTTCTGGCGCTTAACAATTATCGTGGACTTGGGGGCGGTGATTATCGAATGTTTCAAGAAGCAAAGGTTCTTGAAAAATCTACTTTCGAGATTCGAGATTTGATTGCTGAATATATAATCAGACAAGAAACAATTCATCCTCAAGACTTTGAAATGGATAATCTAGAAATTATCCCGAATCTCTACAATTACTACTTTGGATAGATGTCAATTTTAGAAGAAATGTCCAAGCTCGCACTGGGTTTGCTATTCACACCAATTATAGCCGAAATTATACAAAAGAAACATCGGGTTTTTTAGGGTTATCTATTGACAAAAAATAAAAAGGTCTATACAATAAGAATAAGCAGAGTAAATCCTGTTTTTAAAAACTGAGTTCAACCTGGACGAACGATGCTTAGATTTGCTTGCGTAGTCTCGCTGTCTTTAGGTTGGGCTTTTATGCTAGAACTAGCTTATGGAGGAACTTTGATGGAACAAAACCGGAAGTTTTTGTATCCTCGCTACAAATACAGAGGTGAAGCCACCCCAGAAAATATCGCATTTGATGGTCAACTGCAAGAATTTGCCGCTCAGGTCAATATGATCGCAGGTTTACACACAGGAGGAAAGTTATCTTCTCAAGAATCTTACCAGCGCCTCAAACAGTATTGGAAACAGGTAAAAACGGCTCGTCAACAGTGGGGAATTGGCAGTCACTAAAATTATCCCTACAGCCAGTAACAATAATAAACACGATAAGAGCGGTTCGCCGCTCTTATTTGCTTAAGGAGTTTTTCGGCCGAACAATAAAAGGGGAGAAGTTGAGGATAGATATTCATCCTCAAAAAACAGTTGACGGGAGGGATTGCAGAGAGTAAGCTGAAAGCGATTGATCTGTCAACTCCCACACTCAATCTTGAAAACAGCCCAAAGATAGCCTTTGTTATATAAAGCGCAAAAACAAATATGTAAAAATTTGATGAAGCTGGCCCTCAACAGTAGTTTTGCAGACAGAGGCTAGGTTAAACTAGGTGAGGCAAACCTTGTGAACTCCGAGTTTTCACCGAAGATTGCCAGATAGAGGAAGCGATCTACATCCTAAGTACACCAACTGGCTGAAGAAAGCATAGCCCATGCAAAACAAGGAAACAATGCAAAATAGATATCAATTCCATTCCTCATTGTTTTTAACTTTCAGTATTCGGTTTGGCGATTTTCAAGATGAAAACAGTATTGAAAACCGTAACCAAACACTGTCGATGCCAACTTCAGAATTGATATCCCCTTGGTAGATCTGATTTAGCCCTCTCTAACCCACTTGTTATGTCCTCAGTTAAAAAGCAGGCTGTTAAAGGCACAATCTGGACAGTAGTTGGTTACGGTGGAAGTCAAGCCCTGCGTTTGGGCAGTAACCTGATTCTCACCCGCCTCCTGGTTCCGGAATTGTTTGGTCTGATGGCTCTGGTGTATACATTCATTACGGGTGTAGCCTTGTTTTCAGACATTGGGATTCGTCCCAGTATTATCCGCAGTCCTCGTTGGACCGATCGCGTTTTTCTCAACACCGCCTGGACGCTACAAGTCATCCGAGCCTGTTGGATTTGGATCGGATGTGTGATTCTCGCATGGCCCGTCTCTCAATTCTACAACGATTCCCGGTTGCTGTGGTTGCTTCCCGTTGCGGCTTTCACCGTTTTTATTAATGGATTTAGTTCCACCTCAATGGCGACACTCAGTCGCAAACTCGAGATTGGAAAAATCACCCGGTTGGAGATGACTACCCAGATTATCTCCCTGGCGGTTACGATTATCTGGGCTTACATCAGTCCAACGGTTTGGGCGTTAGTCGGCGGAAATATTGTTTCTAGTCTCATTAAAACCCTGTGGAGTCATCGCTTAGAACCCGAGACATCTAACTGGTTTGCTTGGGATAAAGACTCGATTAAAGAAATCATGTCTTTTGGGACCTGGGTTTTTGTCTCGACCATGATGACTTTTTTGGCTTCCCAGGCGGACCGATTAATTTTAGGAAGACTGTTTACCCTTCAATTATTGGGAATTTATACCGTTGCTTTTACCTTTGCAGATTTGCCCAGACAGGTGGTTCACCGCATTAGCCAACAGGTAATGTTTCCGGTGATCTCCAAATATGCCGACCTAGAGCGATCGAGCTTGCGAGCTAAAATCTTACAAAAGCGCAAGTTTCTGTTAATAGGATTGGCTGTTTTAGTCACCATTCTTGCCAGTTTTGGAGATCTCATCATTGAAACGCTCTACGATGAGCGATATCAGCAAGCGGGATGGATGTTACCCATTCTCGCCGTTGGACTGTGGCCGTTATTATTATCCGCAACTATCGATCGCGCCCTGTATGCCATTGGAAACCCCAAACCCGTAGCATTCGGTCACTTTCTCAAATTCTTCTACATGATCACACTACTGCCGGCCGGATATAAAATTTTTGGGATTCCCGGTGCGATCACCGTTATTGCTTTTAACGACCTCCCCAGTTATTGTGCGGTCAATTATGGATTGTGGCGAGAAAAACTCACCTGTATTTCCCAAGATTTGCAAGCCACAATACTGTTGTTAGGTTTACTTTTTGCCGTGTGTTTTACTCGCTATTCCTTAGGGTTTGGCTTGCCGATCGATAGTCTGTTACAATCGCCGTGATCGAGCTAAAACGCTTGACACCCCCACTTCAACCCAACCAGTCCTTCTCATTTCTATCGATTCTTCAGCAATACCCATCGATCGCCCACTCCGATGAATTACACCCCCAAACACCCCATGATGATCGAGTCAATGCCTGAGATTTGATCCCGATTGAATCCATCAGCCTCCAACAGTCCAATTGAGAAAACTAAAATAAAGTTATCTGAAGTCGAATTATCGAGAGTAGCGAATGACTCCCCAAGCTCAACTTGTACTCCGAATCTGGTTGCCGATCGTCCTAGCTTTGTTTAAGTTTCTTCCGGCTCGCAAAGCAGTAGTCAGTAGCTTTATCGTTTCCTGGTTATTTTTGCCTCAAAGAGTTTTATTTATGTTCCCCGGTCTTCCGGACTATAACAGAACATCTGCCACTTGCTACAGTATCTTGCTCGCTACTTTTATTTTCGATTCTAAACGTTTGAATTCATTCAAATTTGGCTGGCTCGATATTCCCATGTTGGTTTGGTGTATCTGTCCGTTTATTTCATCGATGACCAATAGTTTAGGGGCTTACGATGGGATAGCAGGACTTTTGGATCGAACCATGCAGTATGGAGTTCCTTACTTTCTTGGCCGCATTTACCTCAATGACCTAGTGGGAATGCGCCAACTGGCGATGGGGATTTTTGTCAGCGGGTTGATCTACGCGCCCCTGTGTTTGATTGAAAGTGTGATCAGCCCCCAGTTGCACCGCATCGTTTACGGTTATCACGGGATTCACGAATTTGGTCAATCTGTTCGTTTAGGAGGCTACCGACCCAATGTTTTTATGATACACGGTTTGAGTGTCGGGGTGTGGATGATGGCGGCTTTGCTGGTGTCAATTTGGCTGTGGCAGTCGGGCGTCCTTCAAAGTTTTTGGAATGTTCCCATGAACTTGCTCGTTGGCTTTCTGTTTGTGACTCATCTTTTGGTTCGATCAACCGGCGCTTATCTTTATACAGTCTACGGCATTGTGATTTTGTTGGTCGCTAAGTTTTTGAGAATTTCACTTCCTTTATTGGCATTGGTTTCTGCTTTATCTTTTTACCTGTTTTTGGGAGCAACCGGAAACTTTACCGGTGATAAAGCCGATACAATTATTTCGGTGGCTACCGATATTGCCGGGGAAGAACGCGCCCAGTCCCTAGAATTTAGATTTGATAATGAAGAATTACTCGTCGAAAAAGGTCTAGAACGAATCGTTTTTGGATGGGGTGGCTGGGGAAGAAATCGCGTATTTGATTATAACTGGGCCGGGGAACTCGAAGATATTTCTGTTACCGATAGTTTATGGATTATTGCCTACGGTGTTAATGGAGTTGTCGGTTTGAGCGCCGTTTTTGGATCGATATTTTTGCCCGCTCTCGCCTTTGCATTCCGTTATCCGGCTACCACTTGGTTAACGCCCAAGGTGGGGCCTGCTGCTGTTATTGTTGTGATTACGGTTTTATATGCCCTTGATTGTACCTTAAATAATCAGTTTAATCCGGTTTTTACTTTGGCGACTGGCGGTATAGCCGGGTTGTGTTTGAGGAAGCCCGAACCTGCACGGCGACCTTTAAAATCAGCCAAACCAACCCCCCGAAAACTTCCAGAGTCCCGCTCTGAAAGTTTAAATTTAAGATAATGGTTTTAGTGATTGAGTTCAATAGATTTCAACGGCAATCTTTTAGATTTTTCCCATGAAAACCTCACCGTTCAAACTCAAAAATTATTTCATCTTTTTTAGCGTTGGAATTGTTTTGTTTTCGAGTCTATTGCCCGGATTATATAATCGGGTCAACGCTTGGTTATTTCCCCATTTACCGGAGATTACCCTGAGCCAAAACTCCAACTCAAATCCCAATAACGATGATTCTCCCCTCGGGATTAATTTAAGCGGAATTGCCCCTTGGTCTTCCCAATTGCCCTTTTTAAATTACTTTAAATCTTCTCAAGCCTGGATTACTCAGTGTACCAATTCCGATCCGGGTTGTCAAGGAGAATGGAATACCAAAGAACAAGATATTTTAGACTTAGATGAACAGGGTTGGGTCAAGTCTTTACCCGCTCCCGAAGATTCTCCCAAATATACTCGGGTGAGTTCGTTGTTGTTGCGAGGAATACCCAACCATTTTCCCTCGGGTCAATATCTTGTTTTGTACGACGGAGAGGGAACAATAGAATATAGTTTATCCGCCAAAAAGGATGAAGACGCATCAACTCCCGGTCGAGATGTGATTAATGTCGATGCTTCTCAATCCGGCGGGGTTTTGGTGACAATTACCGCAACCGACCCCAACAAAACCGGGAATTATCTCCGCAATATTAGGGTGATTTACGCCGAAGATGAACCTTTATATCGCAGCGGGGAACTTTTTAATACGGCTTTTCTGGAAAGAATTAAAAACTTTAGATCTTTGCGTTTTATGGATTGGATGGGAACCAATCATTCCAAACAAAAAGAATGGAAAAATCGACCGACGCCGGACATGGCTTCTTACGGGGTCAAAGGGGTTCCTCTCGAAGTCATGGTGGCTTTGACGAATAAGGTTCAAGCCGATCCTTGGTTTAATATGCCTCACATGGCGACCGATGAGTATATGAGGAATTTTGCTCGATCAGTTAAGGAAAGTCTCGACCGGGATCTGAAGATTTATGTTGAGTTTTCTAATGAAGTTTGGAATTGGCAGTTTAAACAAACTCATTATGCTCTCGAAGAAGGTCAGAAGCGTTGGGGAAAGGATAAAAAAGATGCTTTTCGACAATGGTATGGAATGCGAACCGCTCAAATGTGCGATATTTGGAAAGATGTTTTTGCCGATCAAAAAGATCGGGTGACTTGTGTGGTGGCGACTCAAGTCGGTTGGAAAGGCTCCGAAAAAGATATTTTAGATTGTCCCTATTGGGTGGCGGAAGGAAATAAGGCTTGTTATCAACATCAGATCGGGGCTTATGCGATCGCCGGATATTTTGGGGCTTCTTTAGGTCATCCCGAAAATGTTAGTAAAGTTGAGTCTTGGTTAAAAGAAGGTGATGGCGGTTTTCAAAAGGCTTTTCAACAGTTGAAAACTGGAAAATTATTGTCTGAGGGAAGACCGGATAGTTTACCTCAGGTGAAAGAATTGTTTTCTTATCATGCTGAGGTGGCTAAAGAAAAAGGCTTGAAGTTAATGGCTTATGAAGGGGGACAGCATATCGTTGGCCGCAAAGATGTGGTGAATAATGAACAGTTGACCGAGTTTTTTATCGAACTGAATCGTCGTCCCGAAATGTATGAACTTTACAGCCAGTTATTTCAAGATTGGAAAGCGGTGGGGGGAACAATGTTTATGCACTTTGTTGATGTTGCCAAACCCACCAAGTGGGGAAGTTGGGGAGCGTTGGAGTATGTGGATCAATCCGAGTCTCCGAAATATGATGCTTTGATGGACTTTATGACCGAAAACTCTTGCTGGTGGGAGGGATGCTAACTTTGTAAAAATTTAATAAAATCCAAAAAACAATGATAAACTAGAAAAAGAATTTTCAGAGAAAGAAATAGTGTTCAATTACACTATTTTAAAAGGGGTTTGTCTCCCGAAAACTTCCCATGCAGAGGCAATAGATTAATGCAGGACAATTCTCATTGGATTTCTGAACCTACCTTTCTTGTGGGCGCTGAACGCTCAGGTACAACTGTTTTAAGATTGATGTTAGGGCATCATCCCAAAATAGCCTGGTGTAATGAGTTTGAATATGCTGTAGATTTATTGTCAGATCAAGGGCAATGTCCCGACTTAAATCAATATTATGAGTGGTTAGAAACTCATCGCATCTTTCGAGCGACCGGGTTTGAAATTGACCGCAGCCTGAATTATCCCGAACTGATCAATAGTTTTCTGGTTCAACAACGGGATTTAGAAGGGAAAAGTATTGTTGGGGCTACGGTTCACCGCCACTTTGATCGCGTGTTGCACATTTGGCCCGATGCCCGTTACATTCACATTATTCGAGATGCTCGAGATGTGGCTCGTTCCTGTATCGGTATGGGTTGGGTGGGTAACGTTTGGTATGGTGTAGAACGTTGGCGCCAAGCCGAACAATTATGGAATCAAGTCAAACAAATTGTTCCCGAAAATAGACGGTGTGAACTCAGTTATGAAGAATTAATTGCCGAACCGGTTTTAACCTTGACCAGGGTTTGTGAGTTTCTGGGCGTGGGTTACGATGAGGAAATGTTCGATTATACTAAAAACAGTAGATATGAATTTCCTGACCCGAAATATATAGCCCAATGGAAACGGAAAATGTCGGAACGAGATGTACAGTTAGTTGAGAAAAAAATCGGCAATTTATTAGTCGAACGGGGCTATGAACTGAGCGGATATCCGCCGATTAACGTCACACCAATGATGGAGAAACAACTGAAAATCGAAAATTGGTGGGGAAGACTGCAAGGCCGGGTAGAACGCTTGGGATGGCCTTTGGTTATCGAATATTATATAGCCCGAAAGTTGGGTTCCAAGGAGTGGCAAAAGAAAGTTAAACTGCAAATTAATGCGGTTTATCAAAGCCGACTGAAGTAGGGAAGACCATTTTAAATATTCCCCAAAATTCAGACTTTTTTCTCAAATGCTGAAGCTTGTAAACCTTGTAATTGATAAAGCTAATGTCTCTGGCGATTATTATTCTGAATTACCGGACACCGAAGCTGGTTATTGATTGTTTAGCTTCTCTTGAAACGGAAGTTAAAATTGATCGCGATACCGTTATTGTTGTCGATAATGCCTCCGGCGATAACTCTGTCGAAATGATTGAAGCCGCGATCGCCGAAAAAAACTGGAGCAACTGGGCGCGAGTTTTAGCCTCTCCGGTGAATGGGGGATTTTCTGCGGGAAATAATGTCGGAATTAAATCAGTAGAAGCGGATGCTTATCTGCTATTAAATAGTGATACAATTGTAAGGAAGGGCGCGATTGATTCACTGTTAAAGGCAAGGTCAGCCTATCCGGAAGCGGGGTTAATTAGCCCCCGTTTGGAATGGCCAGATGCCAAACCTCAAATCAGTTGTTTTCGTTACCATTCTCCCTGGAGTGAACTCATTGCATCGGCCGCAACCGCACCCGTCACCCAACTTTTGAAAAAATACGATGTCCCCATCCCCGTCTCCAACGTTCCCTTTGAACCTCAGTGGACAAGTTTTGCTTGTGTATTAGTTCGTCGGGAAGTGATCGAGCAAGTGGGATTAATGGATGAAGGATATTTCATGTATTACGACGACGTAGACTATTGTCGTCGAGCCAGAAATGCGGGTTGGAAAATTCTTCACTGGCCCGAAGCGAGAGTCGTTCATCTGCGAGGGGGAAGTGGTTCTGTCAAATCAGAAGTTGCGGCGCGAAAACGACCCCGACCTTATTTGTATGCGTCGAGATCGCGATACTTTGCCAAATTCTACGGATTTTTAGGTTTAGGTTTAGCTAACTTTTGTTGGTTAGTCGGTCGAACGATTTCCCTCGCTCGCGAGTTAGCCCAACATAAACCCCCCCATATCTGCGAGTACCAAGCTCAAGATATTTGGATGAATTGGCAAAACCCAATGAAACCCCCACTATTACCCGAAAAACAACAATGAGCAAATATCCAGACTTCATCATCATTGGTGCAATGAAATGTGCAACTAGCACCTTGCATAAGCAACTCGCTTTGCAACCGGGTCTCTGTATGAGCGAACCAAAAGAACCCTATTTCTTCAGTAATGATGAAGTATATGCTAAGGGAATAGAATGGTATCTTTCTCTGTTTAAAGGTGCCGGGGAAAATGACCTTTGCGGCGAGTCCAGTACCCACTATACGAAGTTACCGACCTATCCTGAAACCATTAAACGTTTAAACCAACATTGTCCGAATGCCAAGTTTATTTATGTGATGCGTCATCCGATTGATCGGTTGATTTCTCAATACATCCACGAATGGACAATGCGAGTGATTTCGGTTGATATTAACTCGGCAGTCGATCAACATCAAGAACTGATTGATTATAGCCGATATACGATGCAATTAGAGCCATATTTTGAAACCTTTGGCTCCGATCGCGTTCTTCCCCTGTTCTTTGAAAGGATGTTAAGCTCTCCCCAAGAAGAATTAGAAAGAGTCTGTAAATTTATCGGTTATTCGGGTCAACCGCAATGGGATTTTGAACTCGATGCGAAAAATGTTTCGACCCAACGTTTGCGTAACAGTGTTTGGCGGGACTTTTTAACCGAAACTCCCGGTTTGCGAGAATTGCGCCGTTGGTTGGTACCTAAAGAAGTTCGGGACAAGGTGAAAGACTTCTGGACGATGAAGGAAAAACCCAAGTTAGCACCGGAAAAAATAGAACAATTGGAGGCAATTTTTGATCGGGATTTGGCCGAACTCGGCTCTTGGTTGGGAATAGAATTGAATTGCAAAAACTTTAAAGGAATGGTCAAAGAAACGGAAAGAAATTGGGTTGCTGTTCCCCAGAAATCCTTATCCAAGTCCGCTTAAGTGCCGGTAGATTTTTCCAAACTAAAACTGTTGCATCATCATTTAAAAAGAAGGACAAAAAAATGATTAAAGGTTTGATCAAAAATGTTGCCTATCCCCTGATAAAATCTTACCCCGATTTTTTAGTCATTGGAGCGCAAAAAGCCGGAACAACTTCCCTGTATAACTATTTAATTCAGCATCCTCAAGTGATCGGAAATGAATCTTGGAAAGAGATTCGTTATTTTGACTTACAGGAAAATTACAGTCAGGGGTTGGGTTGGTATTTGGGAAATTTTCCCTCGAAACGAGAAAAGGGAGACCGACTCACCTTTGATGCTTCGCCAAGCTATCTCTATTTTGATTATATTCCCGAATTAATTAAAAAGGATTTGGGCAATATTAAAATGATTGCCATCCTCAGAAACCCCGTAGATCGGGCCTATTCTGCTTGGCAAATGTATCATAGCTTTGCCGATAATTCTCACGATCATCTCCGCAATATTGCCGATGAAAGAAGCTTTAAACAAGCCGTAGACGACGAGTTAAACGGTTTATCGGCGAAATATCCTTTCGATTATATTAATCGAGGAAAATATGCTCACCAACTGCAAAACTACTACAAGCATTTTAACAAAGAAAACTTGCTGGTCTTGAACTTTAGTCAGTTTAAAGAAGATGTAGAAACCTTACTCAATAGCACCTGCGACTTTTTGGGGATAGCACGTTTTAGCCCTGAAAAACTGCAAGAATTCAAACAGACAAAATACAATGCAGGAAAATACAAAGTCGAGAAAAGCGAGTCCGATCGGGAGGTCATCGCGCAATTAAAAGAATATTTTGTTCCCTACAACGAAGAACTTTATACTTTGTTGGGACAGCGTTACACCTGGTCATAAATTTCGGATATTCGGCTAATTTTTGCGGCATCTTATCGAGTTGAAAAGCGATAATCATGGTTAAAAAACGTGTTAAGGAGGTGATTTATTCCACTTACCCGATCTGGAAGTCAAAACCCGATTTTATAATTATAGGCGCTCAAAGATCGGGAGTAACTTCACTGTATCGTTACCTGGCTCAACATCCTGAAAGTTTGATTACATGGACATGGAGAGAAACCTATTATTTCGATGTCCATGAAAACTATAACAAAGGTTTGGGCTGGTATCTCAAACATTTTCCCTCCAAACTTCGCAAAGGAAAAAAACTCACCTTTGAAGCCGCACCGAGTTATCTTTATCCTCAATATATTCCTCCAAGAATTCAACAGGATTTAGGTAATATTAAGATGATTGCCATTCTGAGAAACCCCGCCGATCGCGCTTATTCAGCATGGCAAATGTTTCAAGAATATTCTAAAAATCCCGATCCCTATCTAAGAGGAATTGCCGATCAGAGAACCTTTGCAGAAGCGATCGCCCAGGAATTAGACCCCAATTCGACTCCGCCGAAATATCCTTATCAATATATTGAGAAAGGAAAATACGCGAACTACCTAAAAAACTACTACCAATATTTTGACAAACAAAATATTTTAGTCGTCAACTTTGAACAATTTCGCGATCGGTTAAGTGAAGTGTTAGAGAACGTCTGTAATTTTTTAGAAATTCAACCCTTTTCTACCGAACAAATTAAACAGTTAAAAACTCAAAAATATGCGGCGGCTAACTATGTAATAAATCCTGGCGATCCGGAGATTATAGAGCAACTAAAAGCTTATTTTAGTCCTGAAAATCAAAAGTTGTATGAGCTTTTAAATGTTCATTTCGATTGGTGATTCTTAGCAATCAGGAAGTCGAACTATTGTCCGGAATAAAAAAGTTATTGAAATTAAAACTTTAGCCAACAAGAGGAAATTGATTATGCGTCCAATAAACATTGGTTACTATTCGGCCAAAAACTATTTAGATAAAAATACATTTTCGGGAACGCTTTATCATATGCACAGAGCGTTGAGTAATCAGAATGTCAACCTAATTAACTTAGGACATCCCAGCAAACCTTCTCCTTGGAAAAAACCATTAAACTATCTCAAAAAAGCCAAGAAGTTAGTCAACAAAAAAAATGTCGATCCGAATTTAGCCTACGAACAATTTTATCGCTCCGTTAAGAAAACGCTCAATAAAACCCCGTGCGATGTAATTTTTGCTCCAGTTTCATCGAAAGAATTAACTTATTTAGAAACGGATTTACCGATTATCTACTTATCAGACGCCACTCCGAAACTGATCAAACAAACCTACAAAATCTACTCAAATGAAGAAGAATTTTTACGAGCTTCTGAACAGGAAGTCATTGCTTTAAAAAAATCCACCAAACTGATTTACTCCTCACAATGGGCGGCTCATTCAGCAATTAACGATTATGAAGTCGATGCGAACAAAATTGAAATTGTACCTTTCGGCGCCAATGTAGACACAGTTCCCGAGGCGAGTGAAACGCTCAAAAAATGTGAAATCTCCAAATGTAATCTATTATTCATCGGTAAAGACTGGGAAAGAAAGGGAGGAAATATTGCTTATCAAACCCTTCTTTCTTTACTCGAGATGGGAGTAGATGCTGAACTTCTAATGATTGGCTGTGTTCCCCCCTCGGAATTTAAACACGAAAAGCTCAAAATCATTCCTTTTTTAAATAAAAATATTCCCGAAGAACAAGAACAATTCAGTCAATTACTACTCAACTCTCACTTTCTGGTTTTCCCCACCCGTGCGGACTGTTCACCCATTGTAATTTGTGAAGCAAACGCCTACGGTATTCCGGTAATTACCAGCGATGTTGGTGGAATTCCAACCATTCTTCAACAAGGGAAAAACGGTTATATGCTTCCTTTCTCAGCAGGTGGAGAGGAATATGCAAAACAAATTGCAGATCACTTCACCAACAAAGAAACATATAAACAGCTTGTACAATCTTCTCGACAACAATATGATGATCGCCTAAATTGGAACAAATGGGCTGAGTCTATGTACAACATTATGCTCAATATGATTCAGTAAACTCAATAGAATACATCAACTTAGAACCCCGGTTTCTTTGAGGAATTGGGGTTGGAATTGGGTTCAGCTAGCGCTCGCCAAAAACCCGGTTAATTTTAGAATAAACATCCTCTATTTTCTGAAATTGTAGAAGAAACCGGGTTTTTTCATCTAAACATAGATCGCAAAACCCCGATTTCTTTGAGAAACCGGGGTCTTTAATTTTATTCAGCTAGGAATCGCTTAATTATCTCCCACTCAAAAAGCTGAAGTCATCGCTATCTAAACTGAGGGAAGAACTGCTTTGAATAATAGCAATCAGTTCATCAGTACCCTCACCCGTGATGTGATAGAGAGCGGTTACACCTTCAGCAGGTTGAGTCTCAAGGCGATAATTTTGAGGTTGACCAAACAACTGAATCATGTCCTCATCAGGGTTGAAATCCTCAATCAGTGCATAATCATTCAAACCGGGAGTCGCATTATCAACATCATCATAGTAAACCTGACTTTGATCTCCCAAGACAAAAATATCCGCCTCTGTTCCACCGATAAGAGTATCAACTTCGCCGCGACCGACACCGGAAATATCAGGGTCAACACCGATAAGGATATCACGACCGATATCACCGGTGAGCAAGTCATTACCCGCATCACCAACGAGGGTATCATCATCTTGACCCCCGTAGAGAGTATCACTTCCCTCTCCACCTTCTAGGAAATCTTGACCCTGATTACCATTCATCCAGTCGTTACCATCTTCACCGAATAAGTAATCATTACCGATGTCACCAAACATGACATCCTCACCACTATTACCCCGGAGAGTATCTTCGCCTTTTCCACCAAAAAGGCTGTCATTATCCTCACGTCCGTCTAAGAAATCATTACCCTCATTACCAAACAGCCAATCATTACCTTGAACACCAAAAAGGTTATCGTCTCCTGAAAGACCATACAGGGTGTCATTACCCAATCCACCGTTAATGATGTTACTCTCAGCAGTACCCATCAGAGAATCATCTTGATTGGTTCCGCTCAAAATTGATCTTGAGTCTAGAGTAGAAGTCGGAGTCGGTTCAGAATTGGGTTCTTCTCTGGGAATGGGTTCAGAACTGGGTTCTGGTGTTCTCGGAGTCGGTGAGGGTGTCGGTGTAGAAATGGGTTCCGGTTCTCTGACTGTGGAAATGGGTTGACTAACAGGTTCAGGAGCAGCAACAGGTTCCGGTTCAGGAGCAGCAACAGGTTCCGGTTCAGGAGCAGGAGCAGGTTGGGGAGCAGGAGCAGGAGCGGGTTGGGGAGCAGGAGCGGGTTCAGGAACAGGTTCAGGAGTAGGAGTAGGAACAGGTTGCGGTTCCGGTTGGGGAGCCGGTTGGGGAGCAGGAACAGGTTGCGGTTCCGGTTCAGGAGCAGGAGCAGGTTGGGGAGCAGGAGCAGGAGCGGGTTGGGGAGCAGGAGCGGGTTCAGGAACAGGTTCAGGAGTAGGAGTAGGAACAGGTTGCGGTTCCGGTTCAGGAGCCGGTTGGGGAGTAGGAACAGGTTGCGGTTCCGGTTGGGGAGCCGGTTGGGGAGTAGGAACAGGTTGCGGTTCCGGTTCAGGAGTAGGAACAGGTTCAGGAGTAGGAACAGGTTTGGGTTCCGGTTGAGGTTCCGGTTGGGGAGCCGGTTGGGGTTCCGGTTGAGGTTGAGGTTCCGGTTGAGGTTGAGGAGCCGGTTGGGGTTCCGGTTGAGGTTGAGGTTCCGGTTGAGGTTGAGGAGCCGGTTGAGGTTCCGGTTGGGGAGCCGGTTGGGGTTCCGGTTGAGGTTGAGGTTCCGGTTGAGGTTGAGGAGCCGGTTGGGGTTCCGGTTGAGGTTGAGGTTCCGGTTGAGGTTGAGGAGCCGGTTGGGGTTCCGGTTGAGGTTGGGGTTCCGGTTGAGGTTGAGGTTCCGGTTGGGGTTCCGGTTGGGGTTCCGGTTGAGGTTGGGGTTCCGGTTGAGGTTCGGGTTGAGGTTCCGGTTGAGGTTCGGGTTGAGGTTCCGGTTGAGGTTCGGGTTGAGGTTCGGGTTGAGGTTCCGGTTGAGGTTCCGGTTGAGGTTCCGGTTGAGGTTGCGGTTCCGGTGTGGGAGGCGCTGCTACACTAATACTAACGGTGGCAACATTAGAACTATCTTTCCCATCGTTGGCGGTATAACTGAAGCTGTCGGTTCCGCTAAAACCCGCGTTGGGAGTGTAAGTAAATGAACCGTCCGCCAAAAGTTCCAGGGTGCCGTTTTGTGGTAGAGTGACCAAGCTGGCGGTTAAATTATTCCCATCGGTGTCGGTATCCCCGTTGAGAACACCCGAAGCCGCATTAACAAAGATGGACGATTCAAAATTGGTGGCGTAATTATCGTCATCGGCGACGGGAACAGTGTTGGGAGGCGCTTCTACATTAATGCTAACGGTGGCAACATTAGAACTATCTTTCCCATCGTTGGCGGTATAACTGAAGCTGTCGGTTCCGCTAAAACCCCCGTTGGGAGTGTAGGTAAACGAACCGTCCGCCAAAAATTCCAGGATACCGTTTTGCGGTTGAGTGACCAAGCTGGCGGTTAAATTATCTCCATCGGCGTCGCTATCCCCGTTGAGAACTCCCAAATCGGCATTAACAACCACACTAGATTGAAAACCTGTGTTGTAGCTGTCATTGTCGGCTACTGGGACTGTATTTGGAGGCGCTTCTACATTAATACTAACGGTGGCAACATTAGAACTATCTTCCCCATCGTTGGCGGTATAACTGAAGCTGTCGGTTCCGCTAAAACCCCCGTTGGGAGTGTAGGTAAACGAACCGTCCGCCAAAAATTCCAGAGTACCGTTTTGCGGTTGAGTGACCAAGCTGGCGGTTAAATTATCCCCGTCGGCGTCGGTATCCCCATCGAGAACCCCCAAATCGGCATTAACAACCACACTAGATTGAAAACCGGTATTGTAGCTGTCGTTGTCCGCGACGGGAGGCGTATTTTGAGGGGGAGGTTCTGGCGTTCCAGAATCGAGGGTAATCACCCGCAGAGGGTCAACAGCAGATTGACTGGTAAACGTAACCTCTAAGATGTTATTATTCTCTCCCAGGATTCTGACGGTATCTTGATCGTCTCCAAACTCTGGCCCTTCTAAAGTATTTCCATCTTGTATTACTCTAGCCCGATAACCAACGAGTTGATCATTACCGTTGACAGTTTGTTGGGTGCCGGCATTACCAAACAACTCATCATCAGCCATGAAGCCAATAATTGGGCCGTCAAACTCGAAGGTGGCGGTAAATGTTCTCCGTTGTGATGTTTCTGCATTTTTGAGATAGATGAAATGACTGTCAACAACAGTACCCGCCTCAATTGTTCCTAAATTATTAAGGTCTTCCCAATCTTGGGGATTACTAATTTTAATATCTTCGGAGAGGATGACATTTTGAGCTTCATTAAAAAATAGTAAGTTATTAGCTGACGAAGTAGCCCACCAGCTTGAATACTCAAAGGCTTCATTGCCTGTGGCATCGTCCAACCAAAATTCAGTAATATCAATTTCTTGTGCTTGCCCAGAAATACGAGTAATTGTCATGGTCTCTTAATTCCTCAAATTTAACAGATATGCTTCAAGACTTCAGCCCTAAAGTTTTTTGCCCGATTTAAATCAATTTTTTTGTGCTTTTTTTCGATAAAAACCCTCTATTAATTCTCTTAAGAAAAGATAGAAATAATGATTCTTTTCAATTAAAAACTCAAAAAAATAAGCAAAAAACATCCCCATAAAGTTGTTTTTTTCGGAATAAAACCACAGACTTTATTGATTTAAAACAGTTTTTTACCCCGATTTTATGAATGGCAAAGCATAGAAAATCAGAACGTCAACTTTAGTGACGCTTTACCCCAGCGCAAAATTAATAAAAAACGTTTGACCTGTTGGCCAGTTAATGGCTCTTTTAGACTAACATTTACTTTCCGTAAAAATACAGGTGATTATGTAAAATGTTTTGATAAACTTTGTAATTTTTCTGTAAAGATACTGAGATATGTTCCCCGGAGACATCAAAAAAGCGACAGAGTTAGTCACTTTGTCCGGGCTGGTATTGACCGGTGTACTAACATCTGTCGCTCGTGAAGTACCCAACGCCAACATTTCATTTATGGCGTGGGCTTCCTGCTTCACCCGCCATCGCCTTTTTGTACCAAGTACAAATTGATCTTACACAGCGTCCACAGGCAGACGCCCGTCTTCCACAGGCTAATTTTAGACGCTTTGTTTTCGCGTGTTGTTGGTGTTCCAACAGACTCGATTCATCTTACCACAAATCTTGACTGCGCTTTCATCCCAACACCAACACTTCGTTTTTTGGAGTGGGACTTCCCGCGCAGCGAGTTAACGGTAAAATCCCCTATGGGTCGCGATCGCTTAATTGCACACTCAACTAAGCCTTAACAACCGGTTGATTGGTTCGCAAAGCCAGGGGTTTGCCCTCCATATGTTCGGGAATCGGGGCGCCGATCAAATCTAAAATCGAAGGAGCCAAATCGAGAACATGACCCTCAGACAAAGTAGATCCGGGCGCAATATCGGGGCCTTTAGCGAGAATAAATCCTTCGGAGCGGTGGCTGGCGGCGCGATAGGGAGGCAACGGGCCAAAACGTCCGAATTCAGGACTTTCCACTACATCCGTCGCATATTCTTCCTGCCAAACCACAATCAAATCGGGATCGGGTAATTTCGGATCGCGATCTTCGGCATTTTTGCGGGTGCGAACAATATGACTGACCATCGGAATACCCTTGCGGGCATCTTTGAGGGCGTAAAGCTTCTCACAGAGGTCATCACAAACGGCATCGTACTCAGAAGGATCGACAATTCCGTTGGGTTCGCGACCTTTGAGGTTAATCCGCACGTAACCCTCGGCAAAACTGGGAACCGCAAAAGCTTTCATCTTCGGCCAAAGGGGTTTGTACCACTGAGCCGGGTTCCAAGGCACAACCGTTTCACCCTGGCGCTTGAGTTGGAACGGAGAAATTAAATCGTACTCGCCCCGAGCATCAATATAGCGTTCTATCAGTTTAAAAATCCGAGTGGGAGTTTCTCGTCTGAGGAACCGTCGAATCGGGTTCGGATCGTACTTTTCACCCCACAGATGGCGCTCCCAATAGTTCCACTTCATCTTGGTAATGGGGGGCGGTAACGGTTGGGTGGTTTTGCCATCGCCAATCCCAAATTTTCCGGGGAAACTGTAGCGATAGAGAAACTCCGGTAAGAAAATAAAGCTCGGTAAGTCAATGGTTGCGGCTCCGGTACCGTGATCGGAGAACAGAACCACATGAGCATTTTCTGGAGCTTTGCTTAAAATCTCACCAATGGCTTTATCCATCGCTTGGTAAACCGCGAGCAGGGGGTCGTGGTCTACTTGGGGTCGCAGTTTTTCGTAGAGGGGATGATCCGGTTGGCTGAGGTGCCAGAACACGTGGCCGCCGCCATGAGATTCGCTGAATACCGTTAAGAATAAATCCCAGGGCTGACGTTGCATCAAATCTTGACAAATCGCCGCACGACGCTGAATCCCGGTGACAAACCGCTCCTCAAGCTTCATGGTGGTTTTCACATCCAAGCAAACCGCATAATCGTTATGCAGACCCGGATGGGGGCCGTGTTTGTCAATGATTTCTTGGTATAAGGATTCCGGTATTGAACTGCTCGGAATTTGGGGGGAGTGGGCGCCCCAAGCCCCGATTTGCAGGCCGTTGGTTTGAGGGTTCAGTCGCAGTTGGGGAACGTCAAAGGTGATGACTCGATAATCTTCTCCCAAAGCGGTGAAGGGCTTGTATTCTTTGTAGTCGTAAGCCGCGCGAGTTTCGGTTTCGTAAGTGCCTTCACGGAACCCCATCGCCGCCCAATACCCGGTTTTTTGCGGCCGGCAACCGGTGGAAAAGGTTGTCCAGGCGGTTTCGACGTTGGAGTCTTTGAAGTTCTTTAAACGGCTATAAATGCCTTGTTCGCGTAAACGGCTTAAATTTTTTAAATATCCCTTAGACATCCACTCTTCGAGTAGGGGGGGTTGAGCGGCATCTAATCCAATTGCAATAACAGGATTTCTGGGGTTTTGCATAAAATCAGCCTCGGTTGATTCAATATCGCGCTTTTGTGTACAAGCTTAACCGTAATTTTTCAGCTAAGTCTTGAATTTTCGACAATTCAAGTCTAGTCTACCTGTTTTGTCTGTTTGACAGGATTAATTTTTCAAGACTTGGCTTCACTCTTTACAAAGTCTTGATTGAGTTAACCAGATGGAGAATTAAAACTTCTAAAAAACGTTTTCGGTCCAACCGGAATTCAACTCGCGATCGCTGACGTTTTACTTCGCGGTTTGGTTTGATTTCAAGACCTAATCACTGTTTTCGAGATCGATCAATCAACTCAATCTCTTTACGGGGTTAGCCAGTAAACGCTTCTGCATTTACATGACTTTAATGGTGAGTGTGTCTTTTGATAAGATGCACTCGCTTATTATACTCTACTTTTGTTGTCAACGTCCAGCAACGACTGACCCAACTTGACGGATCTTTAGATCGTCCCCGACCCGAAAGAATAGGCGTTGAAATGGATTACTAAAAATTTCTTGAACTTTTCAGAGAGTATGCTAACCTAATAATGAATAGTGCAACCTGTTAACTCCTCAAAGTCATTAATAATTAGTGAATAGACTGAATCAAGTTGGACTAATTGCGATCGGACGCAATGAAGGCGAACGCTTGCGTCGATGTCTACTTTCAGTGTTCGAGAAAGTAGAGTGTATTGTTTACGTTGATTCCGGCTCGACCGATGGTAGCGTAGAAATGGCGCGATCGCTAGGAGTTGAAGCCATCGAACTGGATCTATCCATTCCCTTTACCGCCGCCCGCGCCCGCAATGCAGGGTTTAAACACCTCCGACAAACTCACCCCCAAATCGAATTTGTGCAATTTGTCGATGGTGACTGCGAAGTGGTCGAGGGGTGGTTGGAAAAAGCGATCCAACAATTAACAGATCAACCGGACGTTGGGGTGGTTTGTGGACGGAGGCGAGAACGGTTTCCCGAATCGACCGTTTATAATAAACTGTGTGATATCGAGTGGAATACTCCCGTCGGGGAAGCCGACGCCTGCGGTGGGGACTCGATGATGCGAGTTGAAGCCTTTGAACAAGCGGGGGGATTCAACGATTTGATTATCGCCGGCGAAGAACCGGAACTCTGTGTGCGGTTACGTCAACAGGGATGGAAAATTCTCCGCCTCGATGCCGAAATGACCCTACACGACGCTCAGATGACCCGTTGGAACCAGTGGTGGAAACGGATGTTGAGATCGGGTCACGCTTACGCAGAAGGCGCTTGGTTGCACGGAAAATCTCCCCAGCGCCATTGGGTCAAAGAAACCAAAAGTATTTGGCTGTGGGGATTGTTTATTCCGTTGTTGGCCCTAACTCTGGCTTTTCCGACCCATGAATTAAGTTTGTTGCTGTTACTGGGTTATCCCTATTTGACTTATCGAATTTATGGTTATTATACCCAACAACGGGGTTATTCGACCGGGGACTCCGCACTGTATGCCTTCTCCTGCGTCCTGGGTAAATTTCCCCAACTTCAAGGTCAAATTCAATTTCATTTGAATCGGTTACTGGGTCGGCGACGAAGCTTGGTAGAATACAAAACATAGCTCAAACTCAAGGGTACATCTATCCCTGAAGACTTCCCCGATTTTTCAGCCAACCGATCCCATTCAACCCCCCTAAATTGATAAAATAGAGTATGGAAAACTCTTTAGAATCTCCGAAAACCCCCCAAAAAATTAAACCGAAAATTTCGGCAACAGAACCCGACTGGAATCGCGAAAAATTGGAGCGTTGGTGGTCTCCGGGCCGACAACTTCTCAAGTCAATTCGTCAATACCAAAAATGGCAAAAACGGGGCGGAATGTTGGGTAAATTGTTTCAAAAAATACACACCCTAGAGCATCGATTTTGGAGTGTGGCATCCGGCGCCGATATTCCCTTAAACTGTCAACTGGGGGGCGGGTTAGTGTTAACTCATCCCAATGGAATTGTCATTCATCCTCAAGCGGTAATCGGTCCCAACTGTCTGATTTTACAACAGGTCACGATTACCCGAGATGTGCAAATTGGCGGTCACGTTGACATCGGAGCGGGAGCTAAAATTCTTAAGAAAGCTAAGATTGGCGCTCATGCTAAAATAGGAGCAAACGCCGTTGTCATCTGCGATATTCCCCCCGGAGCCACAGCAGTGGGTATCCCGGCTCGGATTATTCAACCCAAACATCTTGACAGCCAAGAAGATTCCCGAGAAACAATAGAAGAATCTTCCGATTTCGATTGAGTAGAAGCACCCCTAAAATCATCAATCGAAAGTGAGAAATGGGTTAAATTCACAATCCAAATTTTCGCTTTCGGTTGGGTAAAATCGTCCGCCAGTTGGTTTTAGCCTGAGCAAGTTGCTGTTCAGAAACTAAAGCATGGGTTAAATTCGCCCCGCACAAATTGGCGCCCCGCAGGTTGGCATAACTGAGGTTCGCGTAGGTGAGATTGGCACCTCGCAAATCGGCATTTTCTAAATTAGCATAACTCAAGCGAGCATGGATTAAATTAGAATCCTTTAAAATAGCATGGGTCAAGGTCGCTTTACAAAAATCAACCCGAGACAAATCAGCGCCTTGAAAATTGGTTTGTTGTAAGCGAGATTCCGAAAAATAAGAACCTGACAACTTTTCATTTCGCAAGTCCAAACCCTGAAGATTGCAATCGGTAAAATAGCGATCGCCTCGCAGGTAAGCATCATGTAAACTGTCTTCATCCCAACGATCAGAATTCGATCTCAGTTGGGAATTACTGGCACTAAATACAGTGGTGACATTGGGAGCGCCTTGAGTGGCACTTAAACCGCCATCTAAAGAGGTCAAATTGTCTCCCAACGGGGTGTACTTTTTCTTCTGACGGCGTGCATTTCGCTCTCGAATTTGTTGAGCCTGAGCCGCAAAAGGTCGTAAAGCCGTTGTCTCCTCGTCATTATAAACGGTGACATCATTATTATGATTTTCCAGTGGAGCGTAATCCCTCTGAGGGCGGAGATTTTGTTGTCTAAACCCGGTCGTCTGTCGATCATCATAAACGGTGGTTTGATCGCTTTCAACCGCAGTGGGCGCATCTGAAACCCCAGACATCGGTTGAACCGAAAGTCCCGCAGAAAGATCGCCGTACAACTCGGTTTCGTGATCCAACGCCCCCAAAACTTCTTGGGCCGACTGAAAACGTTGATAAACCGACATTTCCAACATTTTCTGCAAAATCGCCGCAAAAGAATCGCTCACCGAAACCAGCGCGCGCCACAACACTTCCCCGGTCATGGGATTATGATCTAAAGAATTGGGAGATTTTCCGGTCATCAAATAAACACAAGTCATCCCCACCGCATAAATATCGCTGGCATAAACGGGCCGCAGCGCCATCTGTTCGGGGGGAGCAAAACCCGAAGTTCCGATGGCAAAATTGGTAAACGCCGTCTGTCCCGTTCCAAATTCTGTGACTTGTTTGACTTCATCTTTAACCGCTCCAAAATCAATCAAAACCAACCGTTGATCTTGAACACGTCTGAGAATATTAGCAGGTTTAATATCCCGGTGAATCACTTCCTGGGAATGAATATAATCCAGCAGGGGCAGAATTTCCCGTAAAAACTGTTTAATCTCTTGCTCTGTATATAAACCCGATTCCTGAACTTCTTCTTTTAAATTACAACCTTCGACGTATTCCTGAACTAAATAAAATTGCTGTTTTCCTGAAAAATAATCGAGCAGTCGGGGAATTTGAGGATGATCGCCAATTTTCCCCAATGTTTTCGCTTCCCGTTGAAAAAGCTGGCGAGCCATTTCCAAAACTCGGGATGATTTAGCCGCAGGACGAAGTTGCTTAACCACACATTTCGGACGACCCGGTAAAGACAGATCCTCTGCTAAGAACGTAGCACCAAACCCACCTTTACCCAGAGGCTTCATCACTCGATAGCGATTTCGCAACACCAACTTTGACCGACACGTTTGACATTGGGAGGCATCCTCTGGGTTTTCAGGATGGGAACAAGCTGGATTGATACAGTAACTCATAGTCTTCGAGAATGCTTCAACTTAAAGTTTAGCGGAGACAGACAATACAGCCCTTGAGCCGAAATCCTTCGGATGGTCGAGAAACCGATCGTAAGCGACATTAGGTTGAACTTAGCCTGCGGGTATTGTAACAGCCAGCAGATGCACAGATCTTGTGTCAGTAGATAGTTTCCCCTATTTCTATTATTCACCATAGAAATAAGAAATTCCGCAAAACTTAACACATTGGCCAAAACAATCAAGGGGTGCGTTCGGCTCCCTCTTTAGTTGATCTTGATCAAGCCAGAAGACCCACGCCATAAGGCAATTGGCTTCGGCGCGGGAATCGCGACCCCAATCAACAACTTACAAATTTTGTGGTAAGCTGTAAAACATGGTTGAAAAAGCTCTCAAATTTAGGTTCTACCCAACTCCAGAACAGGAAAACCTGTTGAGGAGAACATTGGGATGCGTCCGCCTGGTGTACAACAAAGCACTGGCGGCGCGAACCGAGGCGTGGTATGAACGTTTTGAACGAGTAGGGTATTCTCAAACGTCGTCAATGCTGACGAAGTGGAAAAAAGAGGAAGAATTAGACTTTTTAAATGAGGTCAGTAGTGTTCCACTTCAGCAGAGTTTAAGGCACTTGCAAACTGCATTTACTAACTTTTTTGCGGGTCGAGCCAAATATCCGAACTTTAAGAAAAAACGCAACGGTGGCAGTGCCGAATTCAGCAAATCAGCTTTTAAATGGAGAGATGGTCAAATCTATATTGCCAAATGCTTTGAACCTCTACCAATTCGATGGAGTCGTCAACTGCCAAAGGGGTGTAATCCTTCCACGATCACAGTCAAGCTAGACCCGAGCGGTAGATGGTTTGTATCTCTAAGGATTAACGACCCAACAGACCATAAACTTAAACCAATCGGCAGAAAGGTTGGAATAGATCTCGGCATCAGCAGTCTGTTCACCACGTCCGATGGGGTTAAGATTTCTAATCCCAAACACTTTGATAAGCTATACAAAAAACTCCGACTTGCTCAAAAGTCTTTAAGCCGGAAAATCAAAGGCTCAAAGAATAGGGAGAAAGCCCGAGTCAAAGTAGCTCGAATTCATGTAAAAATAGCTGATGCTCGTCGTGACCATACTCACAAGCTGACAACTCAACTGATTCGTGAAAATCAAACAATTGTAGTTGAGGACTTGGCTGTTAAGAACATGGTCAAAAATCCCAAATTAGCCAGAGCAATCAGCGATGCCAATTGGAGGGAACTCATCCGACAACTCACTTACAAAGCTGAGTGGTACGGACGGGAATTAATCAAGATAGATAGATGGTTTCCCAGTTCAAAGCGATGTTCTAATTGTGGCTATATTGTGGACAACATGGCGTTGAATATTCGGGAGTGGGATTGCCCTCAGTGTAATTCTCACCACGACCGAGATATCAACGCTTCAATTAATATTTTGGCCGCCGGACAGGCGGTGTCAGCCTGTGGAGCGACCGTAAGAGCCGAACAGAGTAAATCTGTTAAGCCAGGTGCGAAATCCTCTTCAAGTAAGAGAAAGAAACAGGAACCCAAATAGTGATGTTTGGGAATCCCACGTCAAAAACGAATGTGTTGGTGTTGGGAGGAGGTGCGCGACCTGAACTGGTCATGTGGAATGGGACACCGAGTCCCCTGGAGATTTTCACCTCCAGCCCTCATAGAAAAGACTCTCTGAGTCCGGCTACTTCCAAAGTAAGTAATGAAATGGAAGGAATGCAAGCCCTAAAAGAAGCCGAAACTGCTAGGGATTAAGCGGTAAGGAGCGAGAAGGAAAGAGATGGAAGGATGAACAAGGTCTAAGTTGCTGATTAAACTGCGTAACCCGACAAACAGCCAAATTATCCCTGATAGGCTGTGACCAAAAGGTAAGTAGGTAGGCTCCGTAACTACATCCTTTACGAAGCGTGAAAACAAAACCCCTACCGCAGAAGAGGCAACCATCCTAACCAACTTGTAAACTCCAGATGACACAACAGGGTAAACCCTACAGAGTCTCACAGACAGGTCGAGTCAGCGAGTAAGTCTGAGGCAACAAAGACCGAACCCTCTGGAGGGCAGAAGATGAGAGAGAAAGCGAATGCTGTCTTGTAATGAGGCAGATAAGGGTTCAAACTTTGCCCTTGAGCGAAAGCAATAGCAGACTTCTCTTGGGTCTTATACGGACGAAACAATGATACAGAAACCAAACGGAAACATAAGTTAGATGTCAAGTGCAAATTTGATAAATGGAGTGGAAGAACAATTAACGGACTGGTCACAGGTTAACTGGAAAAAAGCCCGTAAAATTGTTAGGAATCTACGTCAAAGAATCTTCCGTGCCAGACAACTTGGTCAATGGAAGCAACTTAGAAGGTTGCAGAAATTGTTAATCAAAAGCCGAGCTAACCTATTGCTTAGTGTTAGACAAATCACTCAGGTTAATACCGGAAAGCAAACCGCAGGAATAGATAAGGAGGTAATTAACACCCCTGCACAGCGAGTGAAACTTGTTAACGACTGGGAGATGCCAAAAGCACAACCCACAAAACGGGTATACATACCAAAATCCAACGGCAAGAAACGTCCTCTCGGAATCCCAACCGTCAGAGATAGAGTCGCACAAGCAATAGTCAAAAACGCACTAGAGTCAGAATGGGAATCCCAGTTTGAAGCCAATTCCTATGGTTTCCGACCGGGAAGAAGTTGTCACGATGCCATAGAACAATGCTTCATAAGGTTAAGACCGAGTGGAGATTCGAGGCAAAAAGACACTTGGGTTCTAGACGCTGATATTAAAGGCTTCTTTGATAACGTTGCCCATGAATCCATACTCGAAAGAATTGATTCATTTCCATATAGCGAATTAATTAGAGGATGGTTAAAAGCAGGATTTATCGATAAGGGTAAATTAAACCCAATCGAGACAGGCACTCCTCAAGGCGGTGTCGTAAGCCCATTACTCGCAAATATTGGGCTGCACGGGTTAGAAGAACACATTAAAATAATCAACCCAAAGCTAGGCATCATTCGTTACGCAGACGACTTTATAGTTACTGCGAAAGACAAGGAATCTTTGGAACAAGTGCTTATCCTGATAAAGCAATGGTTGTCAAATAGAGGTTTGGAAATCAGCGAGGAGAAGACAAGGATAGTAAATATAAATGAAGGATTTGACTTCCTGGGGTTCAATTTACGCCATTACAATGGTAAACTACTCATAAAGCCCCAAAAAGAAAAAGTCTTAGCTTTCTGCAAGAAGATAGGTAAAACACTAGCTCAAATGAAAGCAAGGACACAAGAAGAAGTCATCAAAACCCTCAATCCACTTCTCAGAGGTTTTGCTAATTACTACAGAGGAGCAGTTAGTAAAAAAACCTTCGGATACATCCGTAATCGGGTGAGATTATACCTCTTTAGTTGGGCTAAACATCGGCATCCCAACAAATCAAAAACATGGGTGATGAACCGCTACTTCGGTAGCTTCAGAAAGGATAATTGGACGTTCATGTGTAAAGGGACTGGTAGAAAAGGAAAAGAACAGTTATATGTTCTTTATGACATCAGTAGTACACCCATCGTAAGACACGTAAAAGTCAAAGGGAATTCAAGCCCTGATGACCCTTCACTCCGAGAATATTGGGAAAAACGAAGCACAAAAATCGGAAAAAACTATTGGGCAAGAGGTTCCAAATACGAACAAGTTGCCAAGCTCCAGAACTGGAAATGTCCGGTATGTGGTGATAACCTATTCAACGGAGAATTAATAGAAACCCATCACATAGTACCTGTTGCAAAAGGTGGCTCTGATGACCCAGAAAACCTAATGCACCTACACAAAACGTGTCACAAACAGGTACACTCCAAACCCAAGTTGAAAAGCTTGAAGTAAGGCTTGAGCCGTGTGATTGGAAACAGTCACGCACGGTTCTTAGGGGAGGGGAGACCCGCGAGGGTCGAACCTTACCCGATCAAGATGAGAACTGGACAATCCAACCCCCTAAACTGAAGCTAAACACCGATGCTAGACCACTTCATGGGTCTTTCAAATCTGGGCCTTGAGCGATCAGGCCTAAATAACCTCAAACCCTGAACACTGAACACCTAATAAAAGAATGCGTATCTCTTTAAATTGGCTGCGAGAATTAGTAGACATCCAAATGACTCCCCAAGAGTTAGCCGAAACCTTGACTGTAGCCGGCTTTGAAGTTGAAGATCTAGAAGATCGCAGCAGTTGGGCGGATGGCGTTGTTTTAGGAAAAATTTTAGAAGCGACTCCCCACCCCAACGCCGATAAACTCCGAGTCTGTCAAGTCGATATCGGTGAAAGCGAACCCCTCAATATTGTTTGCGGCGCCCCCAATGCGAAAGCGGATTTAATTGTCGCTGTCGCCACTATTGGAACTTATTTACCTAAGGTTGATTTGAAACTGAAAAAAACCAAACTTCGGGGCGTTCCTTCGGAGGGAATGATCTGTTCTTTGGCAGAATTAGGATTAGAAAAAGATTCGGAAGGAATTCACTCGTTTAATCTCGAAAATCCCGAATTGGGAAGCGATGTTAGACCTTTGCTCGGTTTGGATGATGTCATTTTAGATGTTACCGCAACGGCCAACCGAGCCGATGGTTTAAGTATGGTGGGAATTGCTCGGGAAATTGCGGCGTTAACGGGTTCTACGTTAAGAATTCCTGAGGCGACGGGTGTGGTAATTGAAGATAAAAAAGCGTCTTCAAAATTGGCGGTTGATGTCAGCGAATCCCAAGCCTGTCCGATTTATACGGGTACAATTATCGAAGGGATTAAAATTGCCCCTTCTCCCCAATGGCTGAAACAGCGTTTACAAGCAGCCGGTGTTCGACCGATTAATAATGTGGTTGATATTACCAATTATATTATGTTGGAATGGGGTCAACCGCTACACGCTTTTGATTTAGATCGCCTGCAAAAAATTACCGGTTCTCAAGATTTAACGGTTGGGGTCCGGTTTGGAAAATCGGGAGAATCTTTCAAAACGCTTGACAGCCAAACCCGACAATTGAAAGATGAAACTTTGGTGATTACCGCCAACGATAAACCCGTTGCTTTGGCCGGAATTATGGGCGGTGAAGACAGCGAAGTTTATGAACAAACGCAGAATTTAATGTTAGAAGCGGCTGTGTTTAGTTCAGTTGCAATTCGCCGTTCTGCTCGCGGTCAAGGCTTGCGTACAGAGGCTTCTACCCGCTTTGAACGGGGCGTTAATCCGGCAGAATTGGTTCTTGCTTGTTGTCGGGCGATTTCGTTAATTACAGAACTTGCAGGCGGAATTCCCACACAACAAGAGTCGGCGAGTAATATTGTTGATGATGTTACTTCTTCTGAAGTTTCTCTGCGTTTGAGTCGGATTAATGAGATTTTAGGCTCTCTCAAACGCGGCGAAAATACGTTGGTTGAATCGTTTTTACAACCGGAAGAAGTGGAAGGCATTCTAACCGCTTTGGGCTGTGGTTTGGCGCGTGAAACTCAAGCCAAAGACGAAAAAGATGTGGTTTGGACCGTAACGGTTCCGGCTTATCGGGCGCGAGATTTAGAACGGGAAATTGATTTAATTGAAGAAGTCGCCCGTCTCTACGGTTATGATAATTTTTCTGATACTTTACCCGATCAAAGTGTACCGGGTTATTTACCGGAAGATCAGTTGGCTTTGCGACAACTGAGAACCGCATTTAGAGCGGTTGGTTTAACGGAATTAATGCACTATTCTTTGGTAAAACAAGAAGGGGAAAATCAGGTGGTTATTTCTAACCCTTTGTTTGTGGAATATTCCGCTTTGCGAACGGAAATGTTAGCCGGGTTAATTGATGCGTTTGCGTTCAATTTGGAAAACGGAAATGGGGCTTTAAATGGCTTTGAAATTGGCCGCGTTTTCTGGAAAGAGGGAGAGCGTTTTAAAGAAAAAGATGCGATCGCCGGAATTATGGGGGGCGATCCGACTCAGGGACACTGGACGCTAGGTGGACGCGAAAAACCGATGAGTTGGTTTGAAGCAAAAGGTATCCTCGAAGCTATTTTTAAACGGTTGTATTTGTCGGTTGAATACCAACAAGAAACTCAAATTGAACAATTACATCCCGGAAGAACGGCTTCTTTATGGTTAAATGGAAAGCGTTTGGGTGTTTTTGGTCAACTTCATCCTCAAGTTCAAGAAAAGCGAGAATTACCCCAAGAAGTTTATCTGTTTGAGTTGAATTTATCGGTTTTAATTGAAGCGATGACTCAAGCGGATAATTTAACTCGGAAATTTAAACCTTTCTCGACTTTCCCCGCTTCCGATCGCGATATTGCGTTCTTTGTTTCGACGGATGTTTCCGTTGCAAATCTGGAAAAATGTATGACCAAAGCGGCCGGAAATCTGTTAGAATCAGTTAAACTGTTTGATGAATATAAGGGCGAAAATGTTCCCGAAGGTCAGCGCAGTTTGGCGTTTCGTTTGGTTTATCGCGCTGGCGATCGCACGTTAACTGAAGAAGAAGTTCAACCGAAACAGCAAAAAGTTCGCGATGCGTTAGTTAAGGAGTTTAATGTCAATCTCCGCAGTTAATTAGAGTATAAAAAACCGAGTTGCATCGGGAATTAAAAACCCGGTTTCTTCGAGATACCGGGTTTTTGGGGAGAAAATTATAAAAACCCGCCCCACCCCCAGAACACGCATTAATCAACCGGACATGGTATCATCTATTTTAAGTCAAAAAAAATGCCAAAATATGTTTTGTTTGGAACCTACTGCGATAATGTTTTAGAAAAGCGAGAACCTTATCGAAAAGCCCATTTAGAAGGAATCAAAAAACAAAAGGAAGCCGGAATTGTCATTACAATTGGCCCAACTCAAGATTTAACCAAAGTTTTTGGAATTTATGACGCTGAAACAGAGGAAATTGTACGACAACTCATAGAAGCCGATCCCTATTGGAAAAATGGAATTTGGATAGAATACGAGGTCAAAGAATGGATTCAAGTTTTCTAAAATATCGGTTTAAATGTTACTCAATTTCATAGGGGTTAACGCCCAAATCCCTTAATTTTTGAGCCATTTTTTCTCTGAGTTGTTGTTCTTTCTGTAAACGTTCAGTTCCCCAAAGTAACAATTTTCCCGCTTCATCCCACCACCGCAACCAATAACCCATTCGGTTGGTTTTCGTTCCCCGCCAAACACCCAAAAATAATCCAATATTCTCAATCCAATACCGTCCATTTTCATCCGGTTGTTGGAGTTGATAACCCCGAGAAGGATCGAGTTGATAAACTTCCAACCATCCCGCATTCGGTTCAAAAATTACATAAATCGGAACTTGAAGAATCTTTTCATAAAAAAACCATTTTCCGGGCGGATATTTTGATTTTATCGAATATTCCCCGCCTTCTGTTTCCGACAAAAACTCGATCACAATCGCCGGAATTTCTCCTTCTAAATTGGGCGTATAACTGCGACGAGTTTGTTGGGGTGGATTCGTCGGTAAAGCAGAACGTACAAAAAACCAATCGGGCGCTTTAATCACCAGTTTACCATCCATTGTGGCACAAATTCCGAAATTTGTTCCGACTAACATTTCCGGTTGAATACATCCTGCTAATTCCAGACTTTCAGTTAAAGCTGTTGCTAAAAGCGGTTGATTAAGATTATCCACTGGATCATCCGGTAAAGGGTAATCTGGGGGTAATTTTTCCCAGGTAATGACGGGTTGGCTAACAGTTGGAGACATAAAACTGAAAAATGCGACTGCTTTTATTATCTATAACTTTACGGTTTGAGTACAGGAATAATTTAAAAAGCTAAAACCGAATTCTAATAAACATTTTATGTGTGCTTATCCCTTTTAATTATAAATTTTTGCCAGAGAATTTTAGATGAGTACATTTGCTCAACTCTTCTCCAGCCAAATCAAAAAAACTCCAGAATTTTTTTATATCCGAGGGTTATGGCGATCGCGGAACGTTCGCTGCTAGAATAAGTTAAGCAAATCTTAAAAATCTTCATTCTGTTCACGCTGTACATTTTTGTTGATCTTAAGGTTTACTTTAGAAACTTTCTCGGAGAGAATGAAGACAGCAGAGAATGATCTGTGTTGTATTTGACGTTTAAATAAGGATATTGTCAAAATGTTATTCAAATGTGAACTTTGGCCCGGTAGCATCTGTAAATGTGATGTGACCATTCATTGCAAGCCCGATGGGAGTAAAGTGATCACGGTATCAGAGTTACCCTGGAACACCGGAATTAGTATCGGTCGAGCGTTTGAGATTTTATTAGATCAAATTTGTCAAAAATTTTACATCGATCCCGAACGAGTGATATATTTTGAACGCATTCTCGAACGGGGAAGTTTGGTAGATCGTTGGTTTTTAGTTCATTTCGATGTTGTAGACGGTAAAGTTTGTAACCCTCGCTGGCAAAATGTCAATGAAAGCTTTGTTCGCTCGGCGATGACGCTTTCATTATCAACTCAGGATCATCGATATTAAACTTAAAACCCATAAAGCCAGTTGAGCAACTTCATCAGTTGTGATAAAACTTGTATGTCGTGTTGGTAAAACAAGATGGAACTGGTTGAGATTTTGACCCGTCAACTTGGGGTGCAGGAACAGCAAGCCAAAGGAGGAGCCGGACTCCTCTTTCAACTGGCTCAAGAAAAATTACAAGATGAGGAATTTGCTCAAATTGCTCAATATGTTCCGGGTATGGGTGAACTCCTCGGCGCCGCACCTCAAGCGGGGGGAATGGCGAGCGCTTTGGGGGGTTTGGCTTCCGCGATGGGAGCGCCGGCGTCGGTGGGAAGTTTAGCCGCTTTAGCCGGAGGATTTTCTAAACTGGGTTTAAATACGGGTATGATTAATCAGTTTGTGCCGATTATCTTATCTTATATTCAAGGAAAAGGTGGCATCGGAGCGAGTCAGTTACTCGAACAAATTTTAAAATAGATTCTCTGTCAACTGAATATTTTTTACTCTGATTTTATCCCCCCTAGCTCCTTTTTTATCCCCCCTAGCCCCCCTTTTTTATCCCCCCTAGCCCCCCTTAATCCCTCCGCCTACGGCACCTCCCTATGATCCCCCCTTGTCCCCCCTTAAAAAGGGGGGTGGGGAGGCAGGGGATCATAGGGGAGAAATTGAAGTGAAAGTCCCCCGTATAAATCAAAGCGAAGCAACATTTGGCTTCCCCCATCAAAGCCAAAGCGCAGCATCCTCTGGCTTCCCCCTTTCCAAGGGGGACGGGAGGGGGATTGATCAGGGGGACGGGAGGGGGATTGATCAGGGGGACGGGAGGGGGATCAGGGGGAATTTAGGGGGATTTAGGGGGATTTAGGGTAAATAAAGACCACTAAACAAAGCGATCGCCCGCTTCTATCAACGCCGAACGGATACCCGGTTCGCTCATGGAATGACCCGCATCGGGAACAACTATAAATTCGGCTTCCGGCCATGCTTTATGGAGTTCCCAAGCCGTTTTCATCGGGCAAACCACATCATAACGCCCTTGTACAATTGTACCGGGAATATGGCGAATTTTATCAATATTTTTCAAAAGTTGATCTTCGGGTTGAAAAAAACCACCATTAACGAAATAATGACATTCAATTCGTGCAAAAGCGATCGCAAATTCATCTTCGCCGAACCTTTGCTTTAAATTAGAATCAACATATAATTTACTCGTACTCCCTTCCCAAATTGACCAAGCTTTCGCCGCTTCTAAACGAATATTAAAATCCTCGCTGTTAAGACGTTTAGAATAAGCTTGCAAGAAATTATCCCGTTCTTCAACAGGAATAGGTTTAACATATTCTTCCCAAGCGTCGGGGAAAATATGACTTGCTCCTTCTTGATAAAACCAACCAATTTCCGGCGATCGCAATAGAAAAATCCCCCGTAAAATCAAACCGTTACAGCGTTCCGGGTGAGTTTCACTGTAAGCTAAAGACAGGGTACTTCCCCAACTTCCGCCAAAAACCACCCACTGTTCAATACCCAAACAAATTCGTAATTTTTCAATATCCTCAACCAGATCCCAAGTTGTATTTTCCCGCAGTTCCGCATGAGGTTTGCTGCGTCCACAACCCCGCTGATCGAACATAATAATTCGCCATTTTTCGGGATTAAAATATTGACGATATTCGGGTAAACAACCGCCTCCCGGTCCACCATGTAAAACGACGACGGGTTTTCCTTTTGGGTTTCCCGACTGTTCAAAATAAATAGTATGAAGATCGCTAACTTTTAAGGTGCCTTGAATGTAAGGTTCAATGGGGGGATAAAGTTCTCGCATAGAAGTTAGATAAAATAGAGTTTATTGTAGGGGCGCGCCTCCGCTTAGATCTATGTTCTCGCAGAAATAACTTACATAAACCTGCCCCTAACAGGATATCATACTAATCAATAATCATGCTGTAGGGGCGCGCCTCCGCCAAGATATTTACTACTACTGCGAGATTGAGGTAAACCCGCCCCACCCCATCACAGAATTATTAATTAACTGTACATAATATTATTTATGGCTGTGGGGTTGGGGCGGGTTTATTGAGGTTGTTTCTAACAAATATATATTTATTCGGAACCCGCCCCTACAGGTTTTTTTTTGGGGTGGGGGCGAGTTTATTGAGGTTATTTCTAACAAATATATATTTGTTCGGAACCCGCCCCTACAGGTTTTTTTTTGGGGTTGGGGCGGGTTTATTGAGGTTATTTCTAACAAATATATATTTGTTCGGAACCCGCCCCTACATCACTGGTTACTGTTGCCTGTTCCCTGTTGCCTACTCAACTGAATTTAAGCGATCGCGTGCGGCTTTTAAGGCATTTTTAACCTGTTCAAAACCGGTGCCTCCGTAGCTATTTCGGGCGGAAATAACCTGCTTGGGAGCGATCGCATTGTAGATATCATTTTCAAACGCCGGATGCAAACTTTTCCATTCTTCCAAGGTTAAATCTTTGAGAAGTTTTCCGGCATCCAAACAGGTAATAACCACCTTTCCAACCAAGTTATAAGCTTCGCGGAATGGCACCCCTTTTGTTGCCAAATAGTCGGCTACATCTGTCGCATTAGAAAAGTCTTCGTTGACGGCTTCGGTTAAACGTTCGGTTTTAAATTCGATCCCTTCTCTTAACAGAATGGTCATCGCTTCCAGACTGCCTTTAACGGTTTTTACGCTATCAAACAAGCCTTCTTTGTCTTCTTGCAGGTCTTTATTGTACGCCAAAGGTAAAGCCTTCATAATCACCAATAAAGCCTGTAAATGCCCAAAAACTCGCCCGGTTTTTCCCCGAATCAATTCGGGAATATCGGGATTTTTCTTTTGGGGCATAATACTCGAACCGGTCGAACAGTTATCTTTGAGGCTGATAAAACTAAATTCCTGGGACGCCCATAAAATCATCTCCTCCGACAGCCGACTCAGGTGAACCATAATCAAACTCGCCGCCGCCAGAAATTCAATCGCCCAGTCGCGATCGCTAACCCCGTCCAGACTGTTAGCATAAACTTTGCTAAATGTCAAGAGTTCGGCGCTGTAATGGCGATCGATGGGAAAAGTCGTTCCCGCCAACGCCCCGCAACCGAGGGGGGAGATATCAACCCGTTTGTAGACATCTCCGAGGCGTTCCCAGTCGCGCTGAGTCATTTCCACGTAGGCTAACAGGTGATGAGCCAAACTGACGGGTTGGGCGCGTTGTAGGTGCGTATAACCGGGGATAGGCGTTTCCAGGTGAACTTCCGCCAGATCGAGCAAAACCCCTTGAAACTCAAGCAGTTGGGCGCGAATTTGTTGAATTTGGTCGCGGAGATAGAGGCGGGTATCGGTACCGACTTGATCGTTGCGAGACCGTCCGGTATGGAGTTTTTTACCGACATCTCCGGTAATTTCGGTTAACCGGCGTTCAACGGCGAAATGAACATCTTCGGCTTCCACTCCGGGGTGAAAATTGCCCTGGCGATATTCTTGGCGAATTTGTTCCAAACCGGCGACCAATTTTTCGCCTTCATCGGGGGAAATTATCCCGGTTTTTGCCAACATTTTCGCATGAGCAATAGAACCGGTCAAATCATATTCGATCAGTTCAATATCAAAACCAATGCTGGCATTGAAAGCGGCGATCGCCGGATGTAAGGCGGTTTTAAACCGATCGCTCCATGTTTTTGATTGAGTCATCACAAATAACAAATAACAAATAAGAAATAATCAGACTGAGGGTCGAACGAACATCAAGGTAAAATACTCCTGATCCACCAACCGACACCCGCTCCAATCAGCAACGCCCAAAGCTGTCCAGTTTCGATCAAATTATTCCAGATTTTCTGCACGTTCGCCCAAAGATCCAAATTATCTTGTTGGGCGAGTAACGTGTAGTTTGATGAGGATTGGCCTAACAGGTGAGAAACAGCATTCGCACCTGTAATTCCATCAAATCCCCCATCAAGAAACATCATTGCAATTTTCCTCGGGCGAAGATTGAACCTGCATGACAACCAAAGTCATATCATCGACATTGTGGCTACCGGGGCCGACAAAATCCTGAACTTGCTCAAAGATATAATCTAAAATCGCTTGTGAACTATTGTAATTTTGGCAAGCCCATTCAAAGGCTTTTTGCAGATTTTCTTCATCAAAGCGATCGCCTTTTTGATTGGCGGCGTCGGTCAGTCCGTCGGTGTAATAAACGATTGTATCTCCGGGTTGAAGTTGAACTTGTGCTTCAAAATACCGAGTATCGGCATCCAACCCAATCAACATCCCCAAAGTATCGAGTTGTTGAATCGAGCGGGTTGCCGCTTGCCATAACAGTGGCGGATGGTGGGCGGCATTACTGTAAGACAGGATACGAGTTGCCGGATCGTACTCGGAGTAAAATAAGGTAACAAAGCGATTGGAGGTTTCCAGATCGGCGTACATGACGCGGTTGAGGTGTTCGAGAATTTTAGCCGGACTGTGGCGGTTGAGAACTTCGGCCCGCAACATTCCTCTGGTCATGGTCATAATTAACCCCGCCGGGACGCCTTTGCCCATGACATCGCCGATCACAATACTCCAATTTTCGTCGGTTTCCTGGGGAGTCAGACCGTTAGACGCGGCAGTTGGGGGACTTTCCCTTTGATCGAAATTAGAAGGAATAAAATCATAATAGTCGCCGCCGACTCGGTTAGCGGTTTGACAGTGAGCGGCCACATCCACACCGGGAATTTTCGGGCATTTGCGGGGTAACAGACGCACTTGAATTTCGGCCCCAATTTCCAACTCGCGATCGAGGCGTTCTTTTTCCCGCAGAGAAACGGCCAGTTCATCGTTAGCAATGGCGACGGCAGTTTGATCGGCAACCAAACGCATCAATTTTTGGCGGGTGGGTGTCCAGTGATAATTAGGATTGTGGCTGAACACATACAGCCGTCCCCGTTCGACATTATTAACTAAAATTGCCGTCCCGAACACTTGCACCTGAGGGCCTAAAAAGTTGCTGACTTGATAATCCAAATTGGCAATATACGACTTCAGCAGATTTTTAGGCATCCGTTCCATCGAATTGAGGGGTTGGATGCTAACTTGACGGGTGGCCGTTTCCAAAGCTTGACGAATATCTTGGCACTGACGGCCTTCTTGACAGTGTAACCGTTGAAAGCGGACTTGACCGTTGGGTTTAAACAAAACCATTGCACCGCCATCGGCATCTGTGACCCGACTGGCAACGAGGGGAGTCAATTCTAGAAATTGGTTGAGATTCTTAAAACTGCGGAGGGCAAATCCCAGAGAACTCAACAATTCATTTACATTCTGCTGTTCCCGATGTAAACGAGCCACCAGTTCTTTCAACGTCCGCACGGGAGTAATTTCCGTTGGCGTTGACTGACTGGAAAAGGACTCAGCCGTTCCCGGAGTTCCGTTGGAGAATCGATCAGAATGCTGTGGCAAGGGCAGAGCAGTCATATCTGGTTTAGATAATGGGTTAAACAAAAATGGGATATACAGAGTAGCTCGGACTTCACGGGTTGCGACCGCAGCTTTTTAGAGATCATCAATCCTTTACTCGAAAATTTCTGACATCTGGGGTAAGCAAACGGTTTCTACAAACATCTTATATCTCGACAACAAAGCTTATACAATCGATGCGACTCAGCCGCTCAGTAAAGCTTCGATAAACTCGTAGCTCGAAAAGGGTCGTAGGTCTTCGATACTTTCCCCGACTCCTATAAAACGAATCGGCAAACCTAACTGTTGGACAATGGCCAGAGCAACACCACCTTTAGCAGTTCCGTCTAATTTTGTCAAGACTACACCACTTAATTGAGCCGCTTCGGCAAAGACTTCCGCCTGACGCAAACCATTTTGACCCAGAGTCGCGTCTAAGACGAGTAGGGATTCTACGATAGCATCTGGTGCTTTTTTGTCAATCACCCGGCGAACTTTACTGAGTTCTTCCATCAGATTTTTTTTATTTTGCAACCGTCCGGCGGTATCAACTAACAGCAGTTCGGTATTTCTGGCTTTGGCGGCTTCGATCGCATCGAAGACCACAGCGGCCGGGTCGGTATTTTTCCCGGGATTGGCAATCACGTCAACTCCGCTGCGCTGGCCCCAGACTTTCACCTGTTCAACGGCGGCCGCCCGAAAAGTATCTGCTGCGGCAATCAAGCAATTATAATCAGATTTGCGGGCAATGTGACCAATTTTTCCAATGGTTGTGGTTTTTCCGGCTCCGTTAACTCCCGTAATTAGCCATATATTTAAAGTCTCTTTCTCGGGAGCAAAAGCCGGACTGTAGCCATTTTCGTAGGGACGTTCCAGGAGTTCCCGCAGAAGTTGCTTGAGGTAGGCTATTGCTTGTTCGGGGGGGAGAACTTCGGCCCGAATTTTTTCTTGCAGGGCGCTGATAATCGTCTCGGTGGCCTCGATACCCACATCGGCTTGTAAGAGCAAGGATTCAATTTCTTCGACGGCTTCCTGGTTTAAGGGTCCCTGACCGACGATCGCTTTGAGTTGGTTCAGCAAACTCCGACGGGTCCGACCCAACCCCCGCCACAGTTTTTGCAGCCAGGTAATTTCTTCGATCGCCACATCTTCCGGACGCCGGCCTTGATTGGCCAGAACTTCCGCCGACCACATAAACATCTCATCAAAGGCGATCGCCGACTCTTGGGCGATCGCTACTGCCGCCGCCGGGCCGACCGGTTCGGGTTCTTCCTGGGCGGTTTCTTTTAAGCGTTCGATCCGGGCCTGACGATCGGCCTGAGACTGCGCCCAAATCGGCAAGGGGGCGGCGGCGGCGGGTGTTGTGACCTCCCCTACGTCTGAAGCTTCTCCTGCGGTTTCTGGGGCTTCTGGGGCATCTTCCGGGTCACGGACTTCGGTTTCCGGGGTGGGAATTTGTCGCAGAGAAGACTCGGTTTCGGAAACATCGGCCATCGGTTCGCTCACCTCGGGGACATAGCTGGAGGTAAGTTCGGGAGAGTCTTGGGATACCAGCGATCCGATTTCCGGGTCGGCCCAGGTTTCGGCCTCCGTTACCGCTTCGACTCCGGTTGCTTCGGCTTCCGGTGGGGGATTGAGGGCGGTTGTCGGTTCTAACTCGGGTTCGGGAGTGGGCGGCGGTTCAACCTCGTCGGGTTCGGGTTTTTGTTGGGTTTGCAGATTTTGGTAAGCGGTTTTTGCCCATTGAAGATACTCGTCGGCTGAGTTGGTTTGGGTGGGGGCTTTTGCGGTCGATTGTTCCGACTCCGCCGGTTGAGGTTCAGCTTGCTGATCCTCGCTGGGTTTGGTGTCTGCCGATTTTTCTGGTGATTTGGAGGTAGATCCGCTCGTATCAAACTGACGACGAAACCAATTAAAAACCATTGTACTGACTCGCTCGCTTATTTGAGACTATTTCTAAATTATTAATAGTTTGTCAGAAGATTGCCAAATAATGAATCTGTTTTTCAGTCAATTTTAAATCAGACCCGTACCGATGCTCGATCGCCGTGACATTTGTCGTGACTCCGCAGAAATAGAAAACTATGACCCAAGATAGACTCGTGAAAATTGTTCAAAATCCAGATTATGAGTAATTACTCAAAATTATCACCTCCTTTGGATGATAGAAATCACTGAGATTAGATTCAAAACCGTCAACTTGACCAAATCTTTACAGTTTTTACAGGTTTCCTTGAAAAAGCTTCATCAAAAAAAAAGTTAAGGCACATTCAACGGCAAAATCAACCGGCTGATAATTAAACCCTCCTCGACTTGTTGCAATTGAAACTGACCTCCCATCTGTTGAATAATCCGGGCGACAATCAGCAAATGTTGACCGGGCGGACGATCGAGGCTAGAAGGGGTTAGCACATCGGCAGATCGACCGACTTCGAGTTCCCGAATCAGTTGAGGGTTGATAATACCGCGATCGCTAATCACCAATTCTAGATGGTGTTCATCGATCGCTTGAACTTTAATTTCAATAATTCCAATCGGGTGCGATCGATAACAGGCGATCAGCAACAGTTCATATAAGACCAATTCCAGTTTAAGACTGTCAGCAATTAAGGTGAGATTCTTCTGTTGCTGAACTTGTAGCCCCAGTTGGCGATTTTTTAAAATGGGATGAATGCGATCGCGAAGTCGGCGCAATAAATTAGAAACAACGATCAAATCCTTGCGGTTATGAAGCTGCCACTGTTCGTGTTTGAGCAATGATGAAGTCGAAGCCAAAGTTTGACTAATTTGCCTCAAAAGCTGTTGGTAGCGCAAATGGGTTAATTGATTTTTATGTTCGTCCCCATTGGGAAAGGGCGACTGTTCGAGTTCATTGAGTTGTTTAACGCGACTGCCGACTCCGCGATAAAGTTCTTCTAAACGGCGTTGTTTGTACCAATTGAGCCATTGCAATTCTTCTCGCTCTTGAGACAGGCGAGTTTGGACTCTCAAATAACGCCGCATCCAGGCTAACTGCGTCACAAATCCTTCTAAAAGTTTGATGGTTTGTTCGGATTCTTCTTCGATAGGGGAATGACCTAAAATTAATAGACCGGTCGATTGATGGTGAGGATGAGTTCGCAATGCGATCGCCAAAACTTGATCGCAATCCGAGGGAAAATTAAGCCACTGACGGGTAGAAAGGGGGAGGTTGTTGATCGGTTGGGTAAAAATTCCCTGGGTTGCCAAAACGGGTTTGATCAAAGAATCGCGATCGATATCAATCGTTATTTGGGTTTGGGGCCGAATAAGCTGTTGTTGTTCGTAACGCAGAACAATTTCACCCTGTCTGTGGCTTTCTGTCCAAGTCACCAACAGCAACAAACGACTCGATAGGGCTTCAACAATTTCTTGGGTAAAGCAACGTTCTAACTCGCCGAGATCGTCGGTTTCTCGGACAATTTGCCAGCCTTTGGCGTTCATTTGATTGAGTTGATGCTGAACTTGCACCTGATGGTTGAGGTGCCATTGATGCAGGATTAAACCCAATTGTTGAGCGACAATTTTCACCAAGGCTTCCTCGGCTTGAGTCCAGGTGCGAGGACTGCTATGACCGATGACCAGCAGCGAACGGCGATAGGTCATTTGCTGACAGCAGGCCCGACGATCGTCGCTCATCAGACAAACTAACAGCGATCGCAGGCCAATTTCCCGCAGGGGTTCGCTCCAAGCCGACAGGGTGGGGTTGTCTTCCCACTGTTCGAGGGCGATCACTCCGGTTTGTTGCAGTTGGTCTTCCCGGTCGGGGCTGAGGGCGGTTAGAGGGGTGGTGAGTAAGCGATGGTGGGGAAGTGGATTTTGATAGAGGAGATCGAACTGGTGGTTGGTTGGGTTTTCTTCTAACAGAAAAAAGTATTCGATCTTTAAACGCTGGCAGAGTCGCTCGGCGGTACTCGATAATAGAATCGGCCAGTCTTTATCGCTGATCATCGCTCGGGTGATTTCTGCGGTTAAGGCGTGATTGTCCTCTATTTGCTTAATGGTGTCGTTGGTGGCGGCTAGAGGCGCGATTAAACCCAAAAGTTGAGCCATTCCCCGGACAAAGGTTTTATCGCTGGTTTGCCAGATGCGAGGATGTTTCCCTTCTAGGGCTAAAAATCCGAGCAGTTCTTGATTAAAGATAATTGGGGCAGCCAACAGACTTCGCACTCGCATTCTTCGCATTAAGCACCGGGTGACTTCGGCTTTTAGGGTGCTGTGAGATTCACCGATAACCACCAAGCGATCGGCGGCCAAAGCCTGATAAAACTCGGTTAAATCTTGGACGTTAATTCCAGAAGCGGCACGGGTAATCACGGCCTCAAGGGTTTTTTTCAGGTTGCTGCTGCGCCGCCAAAAGTAACGTCCGTCTTGATGGTACCAATAGATGTTGGTGCGGGTGGGTTGAATGAATCGATGGGTTTCTTTGATGACGGCTTCGAGATAGTGATCGAGACGGGCGAAACTGCGAAACTCCGACAACAGTTTTAGCAGGGAAGCATTGGGATGTTTGCTTTGCTGGCGTTGCCATTCGATTTCGATGTGGTAGAGTGCGGTTGCTAATCCTCCCAACACGATGGACAGGTGTTCGGTTTCGTTGGCATCTGTCCGCCCCCCTTTGTGACCCGATCCGAGTAGGACTAGGCCGAAGCAGCGATCTTTGTGGCGCAGGGGATAGAGGAGGGTTGAGTGTATTTTGTAGGTTTGAGCCAGTTTGCACCAGTCCCCGGCTCGCGGTTCGATTTGCAAGTCGGCGATCGCGATCGGTTGCAGTTGGATGATCACTTGTTCGAGTAAATCGCCGGGGGTTAATGTAAATCGTTGTTTGAGAAAACTGCTTTCTTCGTCTAAGCTTTTGGCCGCCTTACCCACTAATTGATGGTCGAGGCGATCGTACAGGCCAATCCAGATCAAACGATAGTTGAATTTCGCTTGGAGATAGGATAAGCTGGTCTGCAATAGGACATCTATGTTGTCCTCTTCTCGAAGCGTTTGGAGGACTCGACTGAGGGTCATCGCTTGCACCGAATTTGCTGAATTGAATTGCTGCCCCATAGGAATTAAACCCTTAAAAAAAGTTTGAAATGGATTAAAATCTCACAGTAGTGAGTTGGGGTTAGACCAATGTTAATCGTTTGGCTCCATAGCGGGAAGGGTTGAGTTGTTGATTTAGATTTTAATGATGCCGTTAACAAGATTTTAGGAGAGATTGTTGGATATTTATCGTTCTGGGATACGACCTGTTTTATTTTCCGGGTTAAACGTCGATCCGGAGTGGGCGCACCATCAAACCCTACAACTATTGAGTTGGCTCGATCGCACTTCTGTTAACCCGGTTTCGAGTTGGATTGAATCAACAATTCGGTCTTCTTTTTCAGGGTTTGATCCCCGTCTGACTCAAACGTTATGGGGTTTGGAGTTTACGAATCCCATCGGTTTGGGAGCGGGATTTGATAAAGATGGAGTCGCCGCCGGCATTTGGCAAAGTTTGGGGTTTGGTTTTGCTGAGTTGGGAACGGTGACTTTTCATCCTCAACCGGGTAATCCTCAACCCCGATTATTTCGTTTGTTGTCTGACCAAGCGGTTTTAAATCGTATGGGGTTTAATAATCTAGGGGCAAAAGCCCTCGCGACTCGTCTACAAAGTCGAGAAACCCGCAGACCGATTTCTATTCCCATTGGAATTAATTTGGGGAAATCAAAAATCACTCCTTTAGAAGAGGCTGAATCCGACTATTTAGGCAGTTTTCGAGAGCTAAAAGGTTGCGGTGACTACTTTGTGGTTAATGTCTCCTCTCCCAATACGCCGGGATTGCGATCGCTACAAGATTCTGAACAACTTAGCAAAATTCTGCACAGTTTGCAACAGGAAAATGAAGGGGAAAAACCCCTACTGGTGAAAATTGCACCGGATTTAGAAAATGAGGCAATTTGTGATATTATAGAATTGGCAGGTACTTATCAATTGGCGGGAATTATTGCCACAAATACCACGATTAGCCGGGAGGGTTTAACCACTCAAAAAATAGCCAAAACCGGAAAATTTGTTAGCGAAGAAGCCGGGGGAATCAGCGGAAAACCCCTACAAAAACGTTCAACCGAAGTGATTCGTTTGATTTGGCAAAAAACTCGGGGACAGTTACCGATTATTGGTGTGGGTGGAATATTTACGGCGCTCGATGCTTGGGAAAAAATTACCGCCGGCGCCAGTTTAGTTCAAGTTTATACCGGTTGGGTGTATGAAGGGCCGGGAATGATTCGCAATCTTTCAACCGGGCTATTACAAAAGTTAGAAGAACAAGGACTCGAATCGATTTCGCAAGCGGTGGGTTTGGCAAACAAAACTGAGGAATTAAAACCCCTAAATTAAAACCCTAAAATTAAAACCCCTAAATTAAAACCCTAAAATCAACAAACCGGTCAGGGTAAATAAAACAATATTAACCCAAGGAATAAAACTAATATAAATCGCCGGCTTGGTGGCGCGAATTTTATACAAACTCCAGGCTAAAGCAATACAAAATGCGGCTACAATCGGAAAAGTCGCCATTGAATAAAACAAAGTTTTGGTGAGAATCGAATGAAAACCCGTCTCAACATTGGCGTTTAACAAGTCTTCCGGTTCGGAAGCCAACTCAAAACCCAAGGAAAAAATAGCCCCCATTAAAGCCGGATAGAGAGCCGCCAAATACACTCCAGCATTGGTAATGATAACGACTTTTGGTTTAAACATAAACGATGTAGCCGTGTGGCCAGCGCAATCACTAAATTAATGTATCATTAATAGGGCGCTTGTTCACTGCTGTTCGCCCCCACAATAAAATTAATCAACCGGAATCAGATGAAAAGGGGAAGTGATTTTTTTAGCCCGAATGGTCAGTCAAACCACTGTAGATGAATAAGACCGCTCAGAAGTAGGATAGAGATGAGTACAAAATCCTTTTTATTTGGGATTATTTTATTAGGGTTGGGTGTGGGAAATCTTGGCTCGACTCTACACAGCAGTTATGCTGATAATACACCTGCGGAGGGATTTATCGCTCTGGGAACGGAACCGTTTTGGAATGTGAAAGTTACTGGGGATGAAATTGTCTTCTCATCACCAACAATCGATGAGCAAAAATACCCCTATAGCGAACCGATGACCGGATTGGGACGTCCAGCAGATGTCGTTCGAGTCTACCCGCTTCAGGGGAACCCGAACGGTTTTTTAATTTTAAAACAGGACAAGAGTTGTAGTGATGGAATGTCTGATAATGTCTACCCCTATAGTGCCACAGTCATTCGCGGAAGTGAGGTGTTAGAAGGGTGTGCGAAAAAAAGATGAGGTCATCGAGTTTAACCCTCGGACGAACAAGTAAAGTTTCTTAAAAATTTACATTAAGAAGACTGCCCCTTAGAATTATAATAATCTAGGGCAGTTTTCAGCTTTTGCTGACCCCAACCTTTCGTTCTTGTTCACCTTTTAACGACTTTGTGTAAATGAAGATTAACTCAACTGAAACATCGTGCAAGTTCAAACCCGGACAGGTGATTTTGCTGAAAAACTTCCAAGATATTGGGGTAATTGAAAATGCGCCGACTTTAAAGATTGATGATGATGTTGAGATTTTGATAACAATTAAGTATATTATTTATACCGAAAGTCATATAGAAATCGGATTTTCATCGGTGGAAGTTTCCTATGTGAGCAATATGCCTTATCTGCTCTTGAAAACGGTTTTTATTGATAATGAAACAGAAAATTGTACGGTAGATTGTGCTTATATTAAAGATTATATTTCCGAAGCTCAAGAGGTGGAATCGGCGATGAAGGTTGATGTTTTTGTGATCGAGTAAATTCTTGATTTCATCAAAGTTCGCGAGTCTTGAATGTTTATTTTAGATCGACTTTTAATCATTCTGTCAACCCAATGATTAAATTTATATCGGTTTTTAATGGGATATCAAGTTATAATGGAAAATTCTATATACTGTTTATTGTTATATATTTTTTCCAAATCTAACAATTTTTATTTTTATCGGGAACCGATAGTTATGCTGGCGTAGTCTAAAAACAAGACCTTGAATAAAAAAATGAACGGCTATGAAATCCCTTAAATATTTGATTTTAGTTTTACTGCTAATGACTGCTAATTCTTGTGCGAGTTTTGCTCAACAACCCGCCAGACAACCCCTTCAAAAACCGAATCCTGTTGCTCAAAATACCAACAACAATCAATTTTCGGGATATTGTTTTAGTTTAGAAAATGATACTTTGTCTTCAGTTGCTCGGATTTATATTGAAAAAGAAAATCAAGTCACGGGTCATGTAAACGCGACTATTCATAACGAACAAGAGGGATATTATAGTTCTTATTTTCAAACCTTAAACGGCACAAAACAAGGTAATAATTTAAAGCTAAATATCACGACAAAAATCGAACTCGATACCCAAAAAACTCAAGAAAATTGGCGCTTAGAAGGTGATTCTCTTAACACCGGGAGAGAGGTTTATCAAAGAGTTCCCTGTCTGGTTTCGAGAATTCGTTTTTCGCGAGGTGCGGACTCGGCGACGGTAGAAAATTCGGTGGTTCGAGGGAGTCGGGATGTTTATTTACTGGATGCAAAAGGGGGTCAAAAAATGGACGTTAATATTAGTTCTTTAGAAAAAAATGCGGTTTTTGATATCATGGCTCCCAACGGAGAAATACTCAATTCTGAAGAAACGCAGTCTAGTTTAACTTTACCCGCAACCGGTCGTTATGAGATTATTGTCGGGGGAACTCGGGGAAATGCGAGTTATAAATTAAATGTGAAAATTAGATAGGATTAGATTTTCAATACCAATCAAAAAAGACAGGTATCAATCCTGTCTTCCTTTGCTATAATATGGAAACTAAGCGAAAATCTTAGTCATTTTGTGCTGGGGTTTAGTAACCGCCAGAACGACCACCTCGACGACCGCCTCCATTAAAAGAACCTCTGCTGTTATTATTATTTTCGCGAGGTTTGGCTTTATTAACTTTGAGGTCGCGTCCCATCCATTCCGCACCGTCGAGTTCTTCGATAGCGGCGGTTTCTTCGGCATCTGTATCCATTTCTACAAACGCAAAGCCGCGAGGACGACCAGTTTCTCGGTCAGTGGGGATATGCACCCGCTTAACCGAACCGTAGTCTGTAAAAACAGACTTGAGATCATCTTCTGTAACCTCGTAGGCAAGATTACCGATATATACTGACATATGTTACCTCCATCAATTCAGAGACTTGTAGAGATAGAACGTTCGGAGGCAAGCTTGGAAAAAATGAAGCAGAACGAAACTGTCAACACTGAAAACAAAAACTGCAACCGATACCTATACTCAACTCTGAGTATAACACAAGTTTCTGATTGATCAAGCGATCGATTTGACTAAATTTAAGGAACTCAATGGCGGTGTGAAAGCAAGCCGAGAGCAATTGTTAAAAATTGTGGACAGGTTGGGGGGATGAGCGGAGCAGAGGACTAAACTAAAAAGTTCAGTTGAACCCGAGAAAGAACACTCTTTACGCCTATGTCGAACTCAACCGTACAAAATACTCAATCTACTGGGAGAGTTACTGATAGCACTCATTACCAAATTGTGATTATTGGGGGAGGTGCCGGAGGGATAACCGTTGCTTCTCAATTACTCAAAAAAGATTCCTCTCTAAACATTGCCATTATTGAACCCTCAGAACAACATTATTATCAACCGGCTTGGACGTTGGTGGGTGCGGGTGCTTTTGCATTAGAAGATACAATCAGAAACGAAAAAGATTGTATTCCTCAAAGTGCGACTTGGATAAAAGCTTATGCAGAAACTTTTGAACCCGAAAATAATATTGTTATCACCCGAGACGGGAAAAGAATTCACTATGATTATCTCGTAGTTTGTCCGGGAATTCAAATTAATTGGCATGAAGTGGAAGGATTACCGGAAGCTTTGGGGAAAGGGGGAGTTACCAGCAATTATTCTAAAGACTATGCGCCTTACACTTGGGAATTGTTGAAAAAGTTTTCGGGGGGAACGGCAATTTTCACCTATCCCGCAACTCCGATTAAATGTGGAGGTGCGCCCCAAAAAATTATGTATTTAGCCGATGATACTTTCCGCAAAAATGGGGTTAGAAATAAATCTAAAGTGATTTACTGTTCGGCGGGTGCTTCGATGTTTCCGGTGGCGGATTATTGCGAATCCCTCGATAAAATTGTAGAGCGACGGGAGATTGATGTCAAGTTTAAACACAATCTCAAACAAATTAAACCGGACAGCAAAGAAGCGATTTTTGAGGTGACAACAGATACGGGTGTGGAACGGGTGAGTTTGAAGTATGATTTTATTCACGTCGCCCCACCAATGAGCGCCCCAGATTTTATTAAAAATAGTCTTTTGGCGGCGAGTTCGGGTTGGGTTGATGTGGATAAAAACACCTTACAACACAATCGCTATCCGAATATTTTTAGTTTGGGCGATGCGTCTTCTTTACCCACTTCTCGCACGGCTGCGGCAATTCGTAAACAGGCGCCGGTTGTAGTCGAAAATCTTTATTCGCTGGTTAGTTCTCAATCCTTAAAAGGTAGTTATGGCGGTTATACTTGTTGTCCTTTGGTAACAGGATATGGTAAAACCATTATGGCAGAATTTGACTATGAAAATAAGCCTAAATCGAGTTTTCCAATGAATCCCGCCGAAGAACGATATAGTATGTGGTTAGTTAAGCGCCATTTGTTACCCTGGTTGTATTGGAACCGGATGTTAAAAGGAGCGAGTTTTGAGGGCGATTTGCTGAAGTTTTTGCAGAAAAAATAAATCCGTTCATGGGAAGTAAAAACCCGGTTTTTTGACCTCTCCCTCTAACCCCCTCTTGATCCCCCCTTGCCCCCCTTAAAAAGGGGGGTGGGGTGAGGGGAAAGTGATAGGAAATAGAAAGCAGGTTTTTTGACCTCTCCGCCTAATATGCGACTAATCAATGATTGTGATGTAGGGGCGGGTTCAGCTAGAATCTTGACTACTACTGCGAGATTTATATAAACCCGCCCCGCCCCCACCAACAGAATTAATCAACCGGACATGATTTGACCTCTCCCCCTAACCCCCTCTTGATCCCCCCTTGCCCCCCTTAAAAAGGGGGGTGGGGTGAGGGGAAAGTGATAGGAAATAGAAAGCAGGTTTTTTGACCTCTCCGCCTAATATGCGACTAATCAATGATTGTGATGTAGGGGCGGGTTCAGCTAGAATCTTGACTACTACTGCGAGATTTATATAAACCCGCCCCGCCCCCACCAACAGAATTAATCAACCGGACATGATTTGACCTCTCCCCCTAACCCCCTCTTGATCCCCCCTTGCCCCCCTTAAAAAGGGGGGTGGGGTGAGGGGAAAGTGATAGGAAATAGAAAGCAGGTTTTTCAGAAAAACCGGGTTTTTGGAGGGTAAGATTAGGTGATAACAGTCGGTTCTTTGCGACCGGTTATTGACTGAATTTGAGCAATTTCATCGGCGATGGAAATCAAATCACTCAACGCCTCTTGGGGATCTAAATCCTGTTTACTTCCATCCGGTTCATAACTTTCTAAATACAGCCGCAAGGTGGCGCCTTTCGTTCCCGTTCCCGACAGGCGGAAAATAATCCGAGAACCGTCGGTAAACCCAATCCGAACCCCTTGATTTTTAGAAACACTATTGTCAACCGGATCGGTATAACTAAAATCGTCCGCATATTCGACCTCATAACGTCCGAAAGTCTTACCTTTCATCTCGCCCAAACCGGAACGCAAACGATCCATTAATGTATTCGCCGGATCGGTTTCGACTTCTTCGTAGTCGTGGCGAGAATAATAGTTTCGTCCGTAAGTTTTCCAGTGTTCTTTAACAATATTCTCAACGGATTCTCCCCGAACTGCGAGAATATTTAACCAGAATAAAACCGCCCACAAACCATCTTTTTCGCGGATATGATTTGAACCGGTTCCGAAGCTTTCTTCGCCGCAAAGTGTCGCTTTTCCAGCATCAAGTAAATTGCCGAAAAACTTCCAACCGGTGGGCGTTTCATAACAATCAATTCCCAGTTTTTCCGCTACGCGATCGGCCGCTTGAGACGTCGGCATCGAACGGGCAACCCCCGCCAAACCGTCTTTATAACCGGGGACTAAATGAGCATTCGCTGTTAATACCGCCAAACTATCGCTCGGAGTAACAAAAAAGTTCCGCCCTAAAATCATATTGCGATCGCCATCGCCGTCGGAAGCCGCCCCAAAATCCGGCGCATTTTCACCAAACAAAACTTCAACTAAATCATGAGCATAAACCAAGTTTGGATCGGGATGTCCGCCGCCAAAATCTTCCAAAGGTTCTCCGTTTTGAACGGTTCCTTCCGGCGCTCCCAAACGCTTCTCAAAAATTGCTTTGGCATAAGGCCCGGTAACGGCATGGAGCGAGTCCATACACATCTTAAAATTGCCGGAAGTTAGCAGTTGGCGAATTTTGTCAAAATCAAATAAAGACTCCATTAATGACCTGTAAGGTTGCACAGAATCCATGACTTCAACCGCCATGCTACCGAGTTTAAAACTGCCCGGACTTTCTAAGTTAATATCGGCAGCTTCTAAGATTTTGTAAGCGTCAATAACTTTGGTGCGTTGATAAATAGCCTCGGTGACTTTTTCCGGTGCCGGCCCGCCATTGCTGGTATTAAATTTAACGCCAAAATCTCCGTTGGGGCCACCCGGGTTGTGACTCGCCGAGAGAATAATCCCCCCCAAGGCGTTATTTTTGCGGATAATACAAGAAGCAGCCGGCGTCGAGAGGATACCCCCACAGCCGACTAATACCTGACCCACGCCGTTAGCGGCGGCCATTTTAAGAATAGTTTGAATGGCTTGACGGTTGTAGTAGCGACCATCTCCCCCAACGACCAGCGTTTGACCTTCTAGGCCTTCTTGCGTGTCGAAGATAGATTGAATAAAGTTTTCTAGATAATGGGGTTTTTGAAAATCAGGAACCGCTTTTCTTAGCCCAGATGTTCCGGGCTTTTGGTCAGAAAAGGGTTGAGTTGAGACCGTGCGTATATTCATACCAATTTTACAGCAGGAACTTCTGCCCACATTGTATCGGTAATATTCCCCTTTTCTTCAACTTTTCTATCTTGGGAGTGATAGGGAAGAGGCAACAGGCAACAGGCAACAGGCAAAAGGCAAGAGGTAGACGAGTGTTTCTAGGAGTGAATTTGAGAGGTTTATTATGGTGTATAACAGAGAGAGTTGAGAATTTTTGAGCTAAGTAATTTTATGAGCATTTATGAGTTCGGTAATTTTCGGTTTCACCAATTTCTGGAAAAAGCGGGTTGTAAACTGAATATCGCCTCTTATTTTAAGCCATAGCGTAGAGAACTTTTGAAAAGTCGCATTTGGCTAAAGCCGAACTTTGGATGTAGAAGAAAAGCGATCCGCTTTCAATTAGTGAAATTTTTAATAGCAGTGTATCAAAGGGATCTTCTTCTTCAGAGAAACCAACACGAGGGTCGTCGGAAAAATAACAACTGTATCCGCCCATTTGCAGAGGACAAAACCATCCATCATTATCCAAAATTTTTAAATAGGCATCGGTAAATTCCTCGTATAAATCCTCCAATTCAAACGGAACGGCTTCACCAATTTGGGGGAGAAGAAGTTTGTAAGCACTGTCATCTTCCAAGCAAATTGGCGCATATTTTTTAGTCCATCGAATCGCGGAACATTTCGTTATCTCTAGTTCTGTCGTCTCAAACCAATATTTTTCGGGCAAAAAATCAAAATCCGTTATCAAGTTTTCTGCGTTTAGATCGGGTTCGGGAAAGTAAATAACCCTCCAGTTTGATTGCGGATAATTCAATTCGCAATAATAATTAGAAAAGCCATAAGAATCATTATCGGCAATGTAAAATTGCAAAATTCCTCGTGTGGGAAAGCCTTCGAGATAGGGAACTTCGGCGAAATTAATTTGTGCGAGTAGAAGCAGATATTCTCCGTCTGAAGTTTGAGGATAATCAAATCCTTTGGGTAGATAAGGAAATCCTCCCGGACTTTTTTCTCGACCTGCAAATTTACTTTGCCACCAAGTTAGATTTTCATCGGGGGTGAGATTGAGGGAAAGGTAGGGTTTAATTGTCGCTTCTATGCGATCGCGATAACGTTCTAAAATCGCCGGCAAATCTTCCTTTATCTTATCATTTGACATAGAAAAATTTCCCTCATTATTTGGTTGTTATTGCTTCATTTTTCGTTTTAATTGTTCTAATTCGTCTTCGGTTTCCCAACGTTTAAATTCTTGTTCTAACGGGTCTGCTGCGGCGCTAAAACTGTTATAATTGGGTGTCTGAGTCCAGGCTTTTGTTTCCCACTGTTGTTGCTCTTTGGCTTGAGTTTGGGCGCGTGCTTTAACGGCTTCTGCGGCTTTGGCGCTCACTTCTTGGCGGCGCTGTTTGATTTGTTGATAAAGTTCTTTAGACTGTTCGATGCGCTGTTTGACGCCCTGCATTTGTCCCCAACGTTGGTTTCCCTGACGCAATAATACCGCTTCTCTTTCTCGGGCGGGTTGGGCGAGGTCTTCTCGGTTGGCGGCTTCGGCTTTGGCGATGCGTTCGTGCCAGCGTTGAATGTCTTGGGCGATGGTTAAAATTTGTTCTTGTAAGCTTTTTTCTTGACGTTGAAGATCGGCAATTAAACGCAATGTATCTTCTTGTTGTTCCCGAAGTTGTTCTTCTAAAGCTTGCAATTCTAGATGAGGATTTGCCCGTAAAAATTCCTCTAATCTTGTTTCTAAAAATCGACTAAAATCATCAAATAAACCCATAACTTTTCATTCCTAATTAAACTTAAAATATCTCTAGGGGCGGGTTTATTAAAATTGTCTACGGGATGAATAAATCTATGTGAACCCGCCCCTACTCACTTCCTCAACCCAACCTACTTTCTAACCCCTCCTTTCAAAGGGGGGCAGGGGGGATAAAAACCCCCCGTTAAAACTGCTGTCCGACATAGATGGTGAGAACTTCACCATTTCGACGGATAACCGCTTCTTGGTTAACCACTTCTACCAACGTCCAACCGCTGGCCGCAATACTTTCGCCGACGTAGACCCGACGGGCGACCCCGTTGACTTCAAACAACGCCGCCGATCGCTCGCCGAGTTCTAAAATACCCACTAATGTATGAATACTTCCCTGAGAAGGGCTTGTAGTGGCTGCTGCGGTTTCACTGGGTTGTTCTTCGGCAACCGGTGCGGGTTCAGCGGGTGCGGGTGCGGGGGCGGGTGCGGGTGCGCTGGCGGGAGTCGGAATGGATACCGAACTCATTGCCTGTTGTTGTGCGGGTTGGGGTTGGGGTTCTTCGGCTTGTTGTGTGGGTGAGGGTTGGGCTTGAGGCTCGGGTTGGGGGGTGGCTTGTGCTTGTTGTGTGGGTTGGGGTGAGGGTTGGGGAGTTTGAGCGGTTTGAGTTGGAGGGGCTGAAAGGGTTCCGGAAGTTTGTCCGCCGGGGGTGGGAGGGCTAACTTGGGGTTGGGCGGCTTGCTGTTGGGCGGCTTGCTGTTGGGCGGCTTGCTGTTGTAACGTCTGCATCACCTGGTTGGACAGCCTCGCCGTGCGATCGGAAGCGTCTTGAATGGACTCCGCCACGCGGTTTATAGCCGCAATTAGATTATTGGTTTCGGCGCCAAGGGGTGTATTGGGTGTATTAGTATTGGGAACGGGAACCGGGGGCAAATTCTCAACCGGAGGCGTCACCGGAAAGGGCGGTAACAGGGGAATAGTTTCCGAGGCGCCCTGTTGTTGAATGGTAGCGAGGGAACGTTCGATGTAGTCGGCGAATTTGATATCGGCTTGGGTTTTGGCGGTTAACGGTTTATCTGCCGGCACTGCGACGGGTGCGGGGGCGAATAACCGATTAATTCCTCCCCGGGTTGCCACCCACAATGATAAGGTAATCAGCAAAGATGCAAAGGCCGTCCCCAGTAAAATGCGATCGAAGGACTGGTCTTTTCCGGCGCTGGCATCCCGCAGTTTAACATCGGTGTCGATCGCCCCATCGTCTGCATCCCGACGCGCCAAGGGGGGTAGAATAATTTGAGGAACTTTTATTGATTTGAGGGAGATGAACTCGGGTTCTACCGGTTCACTGGGCAGTTTAGCGCCTCCATCGAGAACTCGTTCGACGTCCTCAAATAGATCGTCCATCAGTTGATCCGCATAAATTTCTACGGATGCGGGATCTTTCAAGAGTTGCTCATCTGACAGTGCTGGCGTTTTCTGGTTCATTGTTGTTGTGTCTTGAGGCATTAGTCTGCACTCCCCCTCACGTTCGTTTGACCTCTGTTGTTGAAAATTATAAATGATTCGCTATTGATTTTACTAGCAAATTCCTTTACAGTCACGGATTACCCGTTTCCGCCTCACCCGCCAAAAGCCAATTTTGCAATAGATAGTAATATGGCCGCAGATTGGGTCTGCGTCCATACATTGGGGATGAAGAAGTCAGTAGGTAATGGTTCATCCTTAAATTGCCCCTAATTTGTGTTAGGTACGATGTTAACCAATCAGACAAGCGGGGCGATTAATATTCGTTTTCGTAAGGTTCATTTCCTAAACCTTCATTCTCGTAAGACTCATTTCCGAAACCTTCGTCTTGGTAAGGTTCATTTCCTAAACCTTCGTCTTGGTAAGGTTCATTTCCGAAACCTTCGTCTTGGTAAGGTTCATTTCCTAAACCTTCGTCTTGGTAAGGTTCATTTCCGAAACCTTCGTTTTCGTAAGGTTCATTTCCATAACCTTCGTTTTCGTAAGGTTCATTTGCGAAACCTTCGTCTTCGTAATCGGTGTATATCCCGGTTTCTGCATCAAAACTATCGTCTGATTCAAAGATACTTTCGTCGTCCATACTGATGAATGTATCCCAGGTTTCATTGTCAACAATACCATCCGGCGACGACAGACCATAATCGGTTTGAAAGGCTTCTACTGCGTCTTGAGTGGCTGTATCGTAAGTTCCGGTTATGCCATAGCTATTATCGTAATATCCCAGTTCATCTAAGAAGATTTGCAAATCTTGAACAGCCGGACCCGTCGCGCCATAGGTTAGGTTTGGAACTTCATATCCATACTCGTCAAATCGTCCATCAACTACCACCGCCTGTGATCGCGCTGGCGTTCCTAGAAGAAATACCGGAGAAAAAGCGATGACAGTACCTAAAGTTGCCATGCCGGATTTGAAGAATTTCTTAATCATAACTTAAACCTCTGTTCAACAAGATTATCGTTGTTTTTCAGCAATCTATTTGCTTATTTATTATTATTATAGTTACAGAAAATCAAGGGTTTGATATCTTCCTATGGTCATAAAATTGAGTTAACAAAATCAGCAATTAATAGCAAAAATAATCGGGCTGAACTCACCTAGAGTTATAAACCAATCGATATAGACAAGGTTGCCCAAATGTTATAGATTCCAGTTTCAGTATCGACACTAATACTCTCTATTTCCCCAATTTTAACTCGACAATACTGATTCTTTTCCTGACTTCAACGCTTTTGGTAAATTTCAGAATGAGTTAGAATTCTAGCTAAGTTTTCTCAAACATCTGTCTTGTACATCAAATTTAAATTCGTTTTAGATAATGATTACAATTATCAATAATTAAAATAATTTTTTCTTAAGGATTGTCAAAAACACTTTTTTTTGCTAATAATTATGAAATACTATTCATATATTGATAACCGGAGAAACTTGTCAATGAATACCAAGCTAGAATCTCAAGGCTGTTGTAGTTGCCATCACAATCACAGTCACGAACACAACCACAGTCATTCCGAAGCCTTTGACCTCAAAAAAGAACTTCTTCCCATTCTTGCGGTTGTGTTGCTGTTGGTTATCGGGTTAATTTTTCTCGAAGAACTGCAAGCAACACCCTATTCTATTGGCGAGTATCTGGTTTTTATTACCGCCTATTTGTTGAGCGGTTGGACGGTTCTCACCAAGGCGGGGAGAAACATTTTACGGGGTCGAATTTTTGACGAAAACTTCCTAATGACTATCGCTACATTGGGAGCAATTGCGATACATGAACTCCCCGAAGCGGTTGGCGTTATGCTATTTTATCAAGTGGGGGAATTGTTTCAAGATTTAGCGGTTAGTCGTTCCCGACGTTCGATTCAATCTCTGTTAGAAATTCGTCCCGATACCGCCAATTTAAAAGTGAAGGGTTCGGTTCAACAAGTTCGTCCAGAGACCGTTAAAATCGGGGATATTATTCTCGTTAAACCCGGTGAAAAAATACCCTTGGACGGGGAAATTATCGAGGGAAATTCTCAAGTTGATACCTCAGCTTTAACTGGTGAACCCGTACCCCGCAGCGTTAAAGTCGGAGAAACGGTATTAGCGGGAATGATTAACAAAACCGGAGTTTTAACCGTAAAAGTCAGCAAAAACTTTGGTGAATCTTCGATTGCCAAAATTTTGAATTTAGTTGAAAATGCCAGCAGCAAAAAAGCCAAAACGGAGAAATTTATTACTCGGTTTGCTCAATATTATACCCCGGTTGTTGTATTTTTGTCTCTGGCTGTTGCGCTTTTACCGCCTCTATTTATTCCCGGTGCAACATCGGAAGAATGGGTTTATCGGGCTTTAATTTTATTGGTGATTTCTTGTCCTTGCGGGTTGGTGATTAGTATTCCCCTCGGTTATTTTGGCGGAATTGGAGGGGCGGCTAAAAATGGGATTTTGGTGAAAGGGGCGACGTTTTTAGATACGTTAACTGCGGTGAAAACCGTTGTTTTTGATAAAACCGGAACGTTAACCGAAGGGGTATTTAAAGTCAGTGAAATTGTTCCGAAAAATGGTTATAATCAAAGGGAATTGCTCGCGTTAGCGGCTCTAGCCGAATCTCATTCCAATCATCCGGTTGCCCAGTCTATTCGAGAAGCTTATGGTCAAGAAATAGACGATAAAAATGTTAGCGACTATCAAGAAATAGCAGGTCATGGAATTAAAGCAAAAGTCAACAATCAGGTTGTTTTAGCGGGAAATGATCGCCTTTTGCATCGAGAAAATATTAACCATGATACTTGTCAAGTTGCGGGAACGGTGGTTCATTTAGCGGTTGATGGAAACTATTGCGGTTATATTATGATTGCCGATGAAATGAAAGAAGATGCAAATCGGGCAATTTCTAGCTTGAAAAAAATCGGCATTGAACAAACAATAATGCTGACGGGAGATAACAAAAAAGTTGCTCAGTCTGTGGCGGAAAAGTTGGGTTTAGACCGCTATTTTGCCGAACTATTACCGGAAGACAAAGTAGACTCTTTTGAAGAAATTCTCCACAAAACGGGAACAAAAAATAAAGTGGCTTTTGTGGGCGATGGTATTAACGACGCTCCCGTTATCGCGAGGGCGGATGTGGGGATAGCAATGGGCGGACTGGGTTCGGATGCGGCGATAGAAACCGCAGATATTGTAATTATGACCGATGCGCCTTCTAAAGTTGCTGAAGCGATTAAAATTGGCAGAAAAACCCATAAAATTGTTTGGCAAAATATTGGGTTTGCGTTGGGGGTGAAGGGGTTATTTATTCTGTTGGGTATGATTGGAATTGCGACATTGTGGGAAGCGGTTTTTGCAGATGTTGGCGTGGCGTTATTGGCAATTTTAAATGCGAGTCGCGTGTTACGAACTTAACCCAAACTTAAACTCAAAACCCGAAAAACCCGGTTGTTCCTTAACTTCAACTAAAAATCTTAAAAACCCGGTTTCGCAGAAGAAACTGGGTTTTTGATGTCGAGACGGGAACGGTTAACCGTAATCAACACTTATCGAAACGATTTAAAATAATAAAATTAGGAGGAAAGTAAAATTTAGAAAAGGTGCTAAAATATGTCTCAGTTAATCCTGCTGCGTCACGGTCAAAGCCTGTGGAATGCTAGCAATAGATTTACAGGTTGGGTAGATGTTCCCCTCAGCGAAAGAGGACGAGCAGAAGCAACCATAGCCTCTTGTAAACTGAGAAACTATCGCGTGCAGGTTTGTTTTACCAGTATGTTAATGCGGGCGTTAGAAACTGCGGTGATTTGTTTAACCGAATGCGATGAAATTTGTGAGGGTAAAATTCCCATTATCAAACATAACGCAGATGACCCCCAATGGCACGGTTGGGATCAATATGGAGGAGATGCAAATGATGAATTACCCATTATTCCCAGTGCGGCTTTAGATGAACGCTACTATGGAAATTTACAGGGACTCAACAAAGCAGAAACCGCCGAAAAATTTGGTTTAGATAAAGTTTATCTGTGGCGGCGTTCTTTTTCCGAACGCCCTCCGGGTGGAGAAAGTTTAGAAGATACAATGAACCGCACGTTACCCTTTTTTAAAGATAGAATTCTCGCCCATCTCAAAAGCGGAGATCATGTGTTAGTTTCCGCTCACGGGAATTCTTTACGTTCAATTGTCATGTATCTTGATAATCTCGCACCCGAAGACATTCCCGAATTAGAACTGAAAACGGGCGTACCCATTGTTTACGAAATTGATGCAGACGGTCAAGTTCAAAGTAAAGTCATTCTCAACGATTAAAACTTATAGCAGTGTGCGGGATTGATAAACGAAAAGCCAAAAATCCGGTTGATTTAACAATACACATCGCCAAGAGCGAGGAAGCAGTAGAAAAAACCGGGTTTTTTAGTCTCTACTGTACTTCATTCAACGGAAAACTGCTCTGATAAAAACTCCCGATTTTTTAGGAAAAGTGAAACTCGTTTCTCTCGGGGGAATTAGTTAGCCTGTCCCGAAATTGATAAATTATAGGAATGCTGACCCTGTTCGCGATCGCCAACATAAATGTTATAAGTTCCAGAAGGAGCATAGCCCGAAAATTGTAAATTTCCGCCCGCTCCTTCCGGTAATACACAATAACGTCCGGCAGGTCCCTCGATCAACAGAGTCGGCGCCCCAGACGTCTGCACATTGATTCGCAGCAAAGGTAAATCTTCGGCAACATCAATGGTATGATTGGGAGCAGCAGCAACAAAACCACAATCTCCGCTATTGCTTTCTCCGCCCGAAGTTCCCGAAGTCGTGACAGAAGACCCCGGAGAAAGAGATTGTCGGTCAGCAAAGGCGAGATCGGCAGATCCTAAAGTCATAGCGACAGTTAGGCTAACAATGGCAAAATAGCGCAACTTCATGTTTCCGAATGTAAATAGCAACAACAGCCTTAGTTAAAATACAGACAGTAGACAACTTGACTCAGGTAAATTGGCTCTTTGAGGATGACACAGAAGTTCAGAAGATTTATTTTTTTTGACTATTTCCGTCAACAGTCTGTGCCTAAATCTTATAAAATTTTCAACTAGGGGCAGGCTTTCACAGTCACTCATTACCCTCCGGGAACGTCCGTTGCTCTTTGATGGAAACCACCAAGACCGCACTGCCTCACCAGTCAAGAGTGACCAGTGTTGTAGGGGCGGGTTCAGAATTAATTTATGTTTTCTCACAGACAACCTCTGTAAACCCGCCCCTGAGCGAATACTGATATGATATCCGGTTGATTAATGCGTGGACAACCTCTGTAAACCCGCCCCTGAGCGACTGATATGATATCCGGTTGATTAATGCGTGTTATCGGGGAGGGGCGAGTTGAAATCAATCTCGGTGTGGTCGCCCTCGATCGCAGGCGTAACCCGCCCCTACGCTTGGGATTATTGATTAGTCCGATATCATATGATAACTGATAAGCGATCCGGCGATCCGGTGTTCCGGTGTAAACACTGCTAACGGTTTAAAACTCAATTCTTTACAAACTCCTATGAATTACCAACAAGACGACAATCAGGTTAAACGCAGACTCGAGGAACTCGAAGCCGAACTCAAGCAACCTCAACCGGTCAGTAACAACACTTCAACTCCCAATTTTATCGAAACCGTCAAAACCTTCTATAATCAATTTCTGGTCTGGTTTAAAGAACTCCCCAAACTCGGACAAGCCGCAGTGGTTGTGGTTGGTTTGGCTATGGGGTTAACCCTACTGCGAACGCTGGCCGAATTAATTTCTTTGGCGATCTCTCTTGCAGTTATCGGTGTAATCGTGTACATAGGATACCAAATCTTTAAATCATCCAAATTCTCGAAATAGAGATTGCCAGATCCGTTTGAAATCAACAACCCAACTATGACCAGCCCAACAGCAAGCAGAGATGTCAGTCCATCCGATCCGTCTTGGCAAATTCAAGTCAGACAACTCCCCCTGTGGCTTCGTAGGTGTGGGGCTTGGGCTGTCGAAGTTTCCTTAGTCGTCGCCAGTGGAGTCGTCCCCTACAGCATCGGTGCTTTGTCTAACCGCACTGAAGCCGTTCCCCTTCATCCCGTCCTGAGAACCACCGGTCAGGCCATCGGTGCGACGCTAGGCTTACCCGTGCGCGATCGCAACCCCCAAGTCAGTGCGTTAACCAATTTATTTTGGTGGGGGGCGCTGTTGACTCCGACTATCGTGGGAGGATGGCAGGTTTATCTGTTGGCTACCCGGGGACAAACTCTGCCCAAGCGGTGGTTTGCTGTCCAGGTCATTCAAGCCAATTCTGTGGCGCCTCCGGGCTTGCTGCGGGCGTTTTATCGCGAAAGTGTGGGTCGTTGGGGGATTCCTTTGGGAATTGCCTATATTATTTGGCGGGTCACGGGCGCTTTTCCAAATTTGATCATTCTTACCGGTTTGTCCGGTTTGATGATACTGGCCGATGGGTTAATTGCCAAACGCCTGGCGGGTCGCGCCGGACACGATCTGTGGGCGGGAACTCGGGTCAGAGAAGTTCAGCTTCCGACCAACAACCCCTTTACCACCTACGACTGGACGAGCGATCAAGAAGCAGTCCGGGCGATCGTTTTCCGATCTGGAAAAGGCAAATTTGCGATCGATCTCTGGGCTTGGATGCGCCAACATCCGGGAATTACCCTGATCGCCGTTAGCAGCGCGAGTATGGCTGCTGTTTTGGGGACGTTTGTTGGAACTCAAGTTTATATTCAAAATCAAGCCAACCGTCGAGAATTTAAACATCAAGATAATGAAGTTTTTCTGGCGTTGGTGAGTAAATTATCGCCCAGTGCGCCCACCGATCCGGGTCAACGTCGGGGGGCAATTTTGGCTTTGGGAACGTTGAATGATTCTCGGGCTATTCCGTTATTAGTGGATTATTTGGGACAGGAAAGCAACCCTTTATTATTAGATTCCGCTCAACAGGCGCTCGTCAGCACCGGACCGGAAGCGCTGCCCTATTTGCGGCAGTTAAATCAAGCGCTGAAAAATGATTTGGACTCGATGCAATTTGGGGCAAATGCCAAGGATAAACAGTTAGTTTCTCAGCGTTTACAAGCGACTCAAAGGGCGATCGCGAAAATTTTGACCGTTCACGAAGGCAAGATTCATAACATCGATCTCAGTCGCGTTAATTTGGGTCAATCAACCACGCCTCCGACTCAATTCACCTTAATTCTTGACCAAATTGATCTTTCCGGGTTTAATTTTAGAAGTAGTATTCTCAACAATGCCAGCTTCAAAAATACCAGCTTTTACGGCCCCGGAGAAGATGGTCGTTATGAGACGTTTGATGATTGGGTTTCTGACTTGAGCGGTGCCGATTTAACCGAGGCAAATTTCACGGGTGCTTTTCTCAGCAATATTGATATGAAACGCGCCAATCTCCTGAGAGCAACGTTAAATAAAGCCGATTTATCTGAAGCGGATTTAACCGGAACAAACTTCAGCAGTGCAAAATTAATCGGCGCAAATTTAGAGCAAACAAAGCTAAATAATGCTAAATTTACGGGCGCAGATTTAGCCAATGCAGATCTTTCTGAGGCTAATATCAAAAATGCTCGTATGAATGAAATGAATGCTCAAGGTGCTTTGTTTATTGATGCCAATTTAGAAAATAGTCAGTTCCAAAATGCCGACCTTTCAGGAGCGGATTTAAAAGGAGCAAATTTGAGAAATGCTGACCTGAGTTCGACCTTATTAACCGGTGCGAATTTCAGAAATGCTAACCTAATCAATGCCAATTTACAAAATGCCGACTTGACTTTAGTGAGTTTGAGAGGGGCAAATTTAAGGGGCGCAAATTTTCAAGGGGCCGTCTTTTTTGTGAATAAACCCGAGGAAAATAATCAGGACTCATTTATCGAAAATGTGGGAATTGATAATCAATCAAATCGGATGAGAGGGGTTAATTTTTCTAAGGCTAAAAACCTCAGTTTAGAACAAATTAATTATCTCTGTAATCAAGGCGCTATTCATCCCGACTGCAAATAATAAAACACAGAGGTACAAGCCTCAGATCAATGATTGTGATGTAGGGGCGGGTTCTCCATTGATCTTGATGACCACTCCGAGATTGAGTTAAACCCGCCCCAGACCTATAACAGGCATTAATCAACCGGATATCATATCAGATTAAAACAGCGACAGATACCAACTATTGGTAAAATCAAATGTTGGGTTAGTTGTGGAGATGTTCCGAAAGAATATCTGTACAGTTAATCGGTTTATTTTTATGGGTATTGATTTCTAAAAATGGCTACTGCAAGTTGGACTCGTCGCCACATTCTGTCTCTATCTGATTTTACTCAGACGGAATACAACACAATTCTACAAACAGCTTTAAGTTTTCGACAAGTTCTTAATAGCCGTACCAAAAAAGTCCCCGCTTTACAAGGTCAAGTTGTCGCCAATTTATTTTTTGAACCTTCAACCCGCACCCGCAATAGTTTTGAACTCGCCGCCAAACGATTATCAGCCGATACGCTAAATTTTGCACCGGGAACGTCTTCTTTATCGAAGGGAGAAACGATTTTAGATACTGCAAAAACCTATTTAGCAATGGGAACCGATATGATGGTTATTCGCCACCAACAGGCGGGTGTTCCCCATGCTATTGCATCAGAAATGGATCGGTTAAATACAAAGGTTGCTGTTTTAAATGCGGGAGATGGTCAACACGAACACCCCTCACAAGCGTTGTTAGATTTATTTACGATTTGTCGGTTATTAGACCCCGATAATCCCAGAATAGAACTGTTAGAAGGGAAAAAAATTGCCATTGTTGGCGATATTTTGCATTCGAGAGTTGCCAGATCGAATATTTGGAGTTTAACCGGGATTGATGCCGAATTACATTTGGTGAGTTCTCCGACTTTATTACCCCAATATTTTCAATGTTTTGGGGAAAAAAGACCGGGGAAATTGTTCTTACATTGGGAGTTAGAACCGGCGTTAAAAGATGCCGATTTTGTGATGACATTGCGACTGCAACGGGAACGAATGACCCAGCATTTGTTACCCAGTTTAAGAGAATATCATCAATATTATGGCATTACTCGCGATCGCCTCAAACTCTGCAAACCCGATGTAAAAATATTACATCCGGGTCCGGTTAATCGGGGTGTAGAATTGAGTTCAGATTTAATGGATGATCCGCAATTTAGTTTGATTTCCCAACAAGTTACAAGCGGGGTGGCGGTGCGGATGGCGTTGTTATATTTGATTGGGGGCGGAAAACAAGAACAGTGATATCCTCCCCAGTTATAATAACATAATCAAAGTCAAATTTATTTGCACGAATGGTCATGTTTGCTACCTCCCCAACTTATAATATTACCTGGGAAAAGTTGCCCGATGACTTTGTGCTTCCCGATGACCCTGTGGATAATATTAATCAACCCGCTTTGGCTGCGTCTTTAACCGAAAGTTTGCAGTTGGCAAAAAAACTCCCGGAAACGGCTCTTACTCCCACAAACTACGGTATTTGTGCGACAATTAATGGTAGAATTGTTGTTAAGGCTCCAGATTGGGCTTATATTCCCAAAATTACGGTTGAGCGCTCCGAAGTTGTTCGCAGTTATACCCCCAACTTACAGGGCGAAATTCCGGCGCTAGTGCTAGAGTTTTTATCGGATACACCAGGGGGAGAATATTCAATTAAAGAAACCTATCCTCCGGGTAAATTTTACTTTTATGAACAAGTTTTAAAAGTGCCGAATTACGGTATTTTTGAGCCGGAAAATGGCGCGTTAGAATTGTATCGTTTTGGCGATAACGGACGGTATCAGCTTGAGTTGGCGAACGAACAAAATCGCTTTTGGATACCGGAAATGCAGCTTTTTTTAGGAGTATGGGAAGGAAGCCGAGAAAACCGACAGGGTTATTGGTTGCGCTGGTGGGACGAACAGGGTAATTTGTTATTGTGGGGAAGCGAACGAGTTGAACGATTAGCCGCTCAATTGCGTGCTGCGGGAATTGAACCGGAAGTTTAGTAGAAGTGATTAAATTTAAACGAAAAACCCATGAACACGAACATTGAACTCAACGAACAATTACTTAAGGAAGCCTTGGAATTAACTGAATTGACAACCGAAAAAGAAGTAATTGAGTTTGCATTAAAAGAACTCGTTCGCAACCGAAAAAAGCGCAAAAACTTATTAGATTTAAGCGGACAGATTCAATTTAAAAATGATATAGAAAATACAAAACCTTCTTTAAATTTGGCTGCGGCGATTGAGCAACGTTTTGCCCTTTTTGGAGAGTTTGAACTGCCAACTATTCCGAGAGAACCCCTCCGCGAACCTCCTAATTTTTAGAATGGAATATCTTTGGTGTAGTTCCTCTTTATCCCCCCTAGCCCCCCTTTAAAAGGGGGGAGTAAGAAGTTGGAAATCTCTTTTTATAACGGGGAATAAGAAGTTGGAAAGTTTCTCTTTCTAAGAGGGTCAAGAGAAATAAGAAGTAAAAAAGTCCCCCTTTTTAAGGGGGATTTAGGGGGATTTAAGCGATTAACCTGTGAATTAATTCTCAGATGAATCTTCAACCTCCCCAGAACCTTCCGACTTCAACTCCAACAAAAAGAGAAATAGCCCCCCTAGCCCCCCAAAATTGGGGGGAAACTGATTTATAACTTTCTAAAAAATTAAAGATAAATCCATTCAAAGTCCCCCAGAATTGGGGGATTTAGGGGGCATTACCTCCAACAAACGGTCTAAGTTTTTCTGAGTTTGTTTTGTATGAGGATGGTCAACACCGAGAACTGTTTCTCTAATCTCTAAAGCTTCTAGATAGAGGGGTTCAGCTTGTTCGTATTTGCCTTGGGAATAGTAGAGACCTGCCAAATTGTTGAGGCTGGTTGCGACATCGGGATGCTGCTGTCCGAGTAACTGCTGTCTCATCTCCAATGCCTGTTGGTAGAGGGGTTCGGCTTCTTCGTATTTGCCTTGGAAATAGTAGAGACCTGCCAAATTGTTGAGGCTGGTTGCCACAGAGGGATGCTGCTGTCCGAGTAACTGCCGTCTCATCTCCAATGCTTGTTGATAGAGGGGTTCGGCTTCTTCGTATTTGCCTTGGGATTCGTAGAGACCTGCCAAGTTGTTGAGGCTTTCTGCCACATCCCGATGCTGCTGTCCCAAACGATTTTGAGTAATATCAAGACATTTTTGACACCAAGGTTCAGCTTGACTATAAAATCCTTGACCTTCATAAAATCGACCTAAACCGACAAAAGGCCAAGTTAAATCTTCATCGGTCAGGTAATCTGTGAGGTTTTCCGCCACTTCTTCGATATGGGGAATATTCAGTGTAACCTTTAAAATATCATTGTGAATGGGTGTCTTTGGAATCTCTTTGGCGACTGCTACAATTGCCTGACAAATACTTCGTTTCCATTCATCAACTTGGGAAGGAAATTCTTCTAACTTGGTTTTGAGAAATTCTTGAATCAGGGGATGAAATTGATAGATTTTTGGTTCGACTCGTTGTAATAGACTGAGGTTTACCAGTTTAGATTGCCAATCTTCTAAATCTTCTTCATCGGTTTCGGGAAAGCAGGACTCAACCAGCGACCAAGGAATCGGCGCCAAGGCAAATAAACTTAAGCTACAGGCTAATTGTTGTTCTTCGGGTTTGAGTTCTTTCCAGCTTAACTCAAAGGCTGCTTTTACCCCTCGTTTGGCGGTCATTTCTTGGGAGTCTTCGGGATTGAGTGAACGGTGTTCGAGTTTGAGTCTGTCTCGCATTTTAGCTAGAGATAAATCTGACTTGCGGTTTAGATAGCGTCCGATTAACTCCAAGCCTAATGGTAAATATCCTAAATCTTCACAAAGGGTTTTTGCAGTTTCTAATTCGGTTTCTATTCTGTCTCCCACCAATGACGTTAATAACTCCAAGGCTGCGGCTTCATCTAAAACGTTGAGTGCGAGTTCTTGAAAACCTATAAACCCTTGAATTCGAGTCGTGATTAATACTTTAAATCTGGGATTATTCGGCGGGAGATAGGGTTTAATCTTGTCATATTTATCAACATCATCAAAAATAACCAGAACATTTCCTTCTGGGGGTTGCCAGTTCCGCCAACAGTATTGAACTTGTGTTTCTAAATCACTATTATCCGGTGGGTTGAGGTTGAGATAGGCTTTCCCAAAGTTAACTATTTCAATCCCCACATTGGTATCGAGTGCGTTTAACCAACATATTCCGCCTAAATAGGTTTTTTGTTGACAATGATAGAGACTATATTGAAGGGCGAGTTCTGTTTTACCAATTCCTCCCATTCCGGTAATTGAAGTAATGGCAATTCGTTCGGTTTGTTGGAGTTGTTCGTGTAAATTGGTGAGTTCGTTCTGTCGTCCAACAAATTTTATTACTCCACTGTAGGGCAGATTTTGCGGGAAATAAATTGTAGAATTATTTTTTTCTTCTGTATCTGAAACTAGGATAATTTCTGCGGGGTTAATTTGTTCTCGGTGTATGAGTTCGGGAATCTTTGCTTCCGAGATTTGACTAGCCATTAATGCGGCTTTTGCTTGTTTAAAAGCCTGTTCCACTGAACGTCCAGAAGCAATTGCACCGTAAAAAGTCGCCGCAAAATCAATAGCCGCTTGATCGTTAATCGCCGTATTCATTCCGATGACGCAATCAATAGATTCTGCGATTGCTTCAGCTATTATTTTTGAATGACAAGCATTCCAAACAACTACTTTAATATTATCTTGAGTAACGGTCGAAAATAATTCTTTAATTGCCTCTAGATTAACAGCTTGAACTTGATCAGATTTGTCGAGTAATATAATCTCACCCGTGTTGCTTCCGTGACCGCTAAAATGAACAATATGGGGTTTATATTCGTTCAGACGTTGGATGAGTTCATCGAAGCGTACCGCCCAAGCTTGTTTAAATTCCAGAAAGTCTCTATTTTGAGAAGCCTGAATTTTATTCTTAATTTCTCGGATTTCGACGTCTAAAGATAACCGTTCAGTCTGTTTGTGGTTCGAGGCGAGAAACAATATTTTGATGGGGTTCATATTGGCTCGACGTCCCTAGTGGTTGATTTTGTTCTCGATTTAGATAGCTTAATTTGCCACGATTATACCATCTTATATTACGTTAAATCTGAAATTGAAAAAAAGTTAATCGATCTCCCTAAATCCCCCTTAAAAAACGTTAGATCCCCCTAAATCCCCCTAAATCCCCCTTAAAAAACGTTAGATCCCCCTAAATCCCCCTTAAAAAACGTTAGATCCCCCTAAATCCCCCTTAAAAAGGGTTAGATCCCCCTAAATCCCCCTTAAAAAGGGTTAGATCCCCCTAAATCCCCCTTAAAAAGGGGGACTTTAAATACACTTGTAACCTCTCAACCTCCCAAACCTCCTTTTTTAAGGGAGGTGCCGCAGGCGGAGGGATCAAAGCGATCTTTTAATTTGAGAAATCAGTTCATCCCCGGGAACCTAACTGAACCCCTCGCCACAACCCCAACCTCAAAAATTTATAAAAAATACTTATCATATGAGTCTTAGTGCCAAGTAATTCTTTTTTTTATAACGTTATCTAATCTTTTGGGGGTTGAATATTTAGACAAAGAGGTAAATTTGCCGAAGTTATCAGTCTCATAAAAAATTTCTGTTTACATTTCGTTACTAAAAAACACATTACTTTGGGAGGATAGAAGCAAGGACTCGTCAGGAAAATTTATCCCTAAAACTATTACTGTGTATTGGTTTCAGGTGATTTTATTTTTCCGAGATCACCCCCCGAATCAGCTATTTGAAATCATTAGCCTAGTCCCCCGAGTCCCTCTGCCAGGAAAAAATTTTCTTTTCTACAATGTAATTAACAAAACTTCATGTATGATAGATGAAGTGAACGCAATAGGTATTTATTCTCACGGATCATGAGCAGTCAACTTCCCTGGCTAACCACGATTATCTTGTTGCCCCTCCTGGCATCCCTCGCTATTCCTATCCTCCCCGATAAAGAAGGCCGTACTATTCGCTGGTATGCACTCGGAGTCGGGTTATTAGACCTAGTTTTAACAATATTCTGTTTCTGGACTCACTACAACTTAGACAACTCCGGCTTCCAACTGACTGAAACCTACGCCTGGATACCCCAACTGGGACTCAACTGGTCTGTCGCCGTTGATGGCCTGTCAATGCCCCTAATTGCTTTAACAGGTTTCGTCAACACCCTAGCAATACTCGCGTCGTGGAATGTTACTAAAAAGCCACGACTTTTTTATGCGTTGATGTTGGTGTTGTACAGCGCCCAACTCGGAGTATTCGCCGCACAGGACTTGCTGTTGTTCTTCCTGATGTGGGAACTGGAATTAGTACCCGTATATTTATTAATCTCGATTTGGGGCGGACAAAAACGCCTTTACGCTGCAACTAAATTCATCCTTTACACTGCACTCGGTTCTGTTTTCATCCTCGCTGCTGCACTGGCAATGGCGTTTTATGGCGGAAATGTCACCTTCGACATGACCGAACTTTCCCACAAAAATTACCCGATTTTCTTAGAACTTTTACTCTACGCAGGATTCATCATTGCTTACGGTGTAAAACTCCCCATTTTCCCGCTTCACACTTGGCTACCGGATGCCCATAGCGAAGCTTCTGCACCCGTTTCGATGATTTTGGCTGGTGTTTTATTAAAGATGGGCGGTTACGGGTTAATTCGGATGAACATCGAAATGTTGCCGAATGCTCACCTGTATTTTGCACCTGTCCTGGCAGTTTTAGGAGTTGTTAATATCGTCTACGGTGCGTTAAGTGCCTTCGCCCAAACCAACTTAAAACGACGTCTGGCCTACTCGTCTATTTCCCACATGGGTTTTGTTCTCCTCGGTATCGCTTCCTTAACTGAGTTGGGATTAAATGGCGCCGTACTTCAGATGATTTCTCACGGTTTAATTGCGGCGATGTTGTTCTTCCTAACCGGCGTTACCTACGAACGGACTCATACCTTAATGATGGAAAAATTGGGCGGTATGGCCGAGTCAATGCCGAAAGTATTTGCACTGTTTACCGCAGGATCGATGGCATCTTTGGCATTACCGGGAATGAGCGGTTTTGCAGGTGAATTGAGCGTCTTTTTAGGAATTACCACCAGCAACGTTTATAACTCTAACTTCAAAGTCGTGGTTATCGGTTTAGCCGCAGTTGGCTTAATTCTGACTCCGATTTATTTACTCAGCCTATTGCGTCAAGTCTTCTACGGAAAAAATAACTTTGGTTTGGTGATTGAAGATTATCTCGGAGATGCCAAACCTCGCGAAGTTGCGATCGCCGTTTGTTTACTGCTTCCCATTATCGGAATTGGAGTTTATCCGAAGTTAGCAACTCGCACCTACGATGTAAAAACGGTTGAAGTAGCTTCTCAAGTCCGTGAGATCTTCCCAATTTTTGCTCAACAACAACGGGGTTCTGTGTTGTATTCTGGCGGTTATGTTGCACCCAAGATTCCCGAACCCACACAACAAGCGTTGTTTTCTAGCCTTGATGTAAATACCTAATTTTGAACACTGAAATTTAAACTGAAATAACAATCGCAGTTTAAAAAGCAACAAGAAAGTGAACGCTAAGGGTGGGTTTGATCAACTCACCCTTTCCTATATTTGTTCAACAAGCCAAAAATAAAGCCTTCAACGAATTGATGTAGTAAGTCATAAATTCAACCTCTAGAGGCATAAACTTCTAGAGGTTTTTAGTGGGTTTACTAACTTCCTAACTTCAGTTTGGATTGAGTAAAGGGTGAGTCACGTTAGAATAAGGGTTGTAGAGACTATCTTAGATTTGAATCCTTCCGCCCCAGTTTCAAGTTTAGACAAACGGCTCTATAAAATTTGCAAGTTTTTCTGATTCTTGAGCAAGTTTTGAGTCATTGCGGCTAAATTCTCTAATTTTTCTTCGAGTTCTTCAGCGCGTTTTTTGTAAAATATCTTTCGTTGCAAAGCTTGACGAGCTAAATCTTCTCGATTTTGTTTTAACGCTTCGCTGGCGACATTTTGCCAAGTATTCATCTCCTCAACAGCTTGTTTGTACTTCGGATGAACATCATCCCAAGCGGTGCGGATATCGGCTAACGCTTTATCTAATAATAGCGGAGCGTTATCTTTTTTAATCCCGGTTAGCGCTTCTTGAATGGGTCGATATAATTGATCGACATTAATTTGATTGAGAAGCGGTACAAAATCTCTAATTTGACGACTATCATTAACACCGGTCACGCACCAGGTCGCAAAATGTTCGCAGTTATTAAATAATAGATTATATTTGCGCTCTCCCAAACGACTCTCCGCACGTTGAATGACCGTATCGGGAATATAACGCACGGGATAACGTCTGACATAAACTTTACCCCCTCGCGCAAACGTTTCTATAGAAGTCCGTTCTATGACTTCGCTCGGTTTGCGATAATGAATAACGGTACCATCTCCGCAGTCTATACCGTGATGTTCATACACGCCATCTAGATTCAAAAATTCTCGATAAGCATAAACTTGATCGCCTCTAGCCATATTTCCTGTGTTGTTTAACTCTATTTTTCAGTATAAATCCTTTGGGATTATTCATTAGTCAAATATCATATTAGAATGCTTCGCCTTCAAACTTGTTTTTTTTACAGTTAATTAACCTTTCCGGAAGTCTCCTGAAAGAAAAGGAAAATACCCGGTTTTGTCTCGGTAATTCATCTTTTAAGTTACCTCTGACAACCGGGTTATCTATCAGTTAATCACCTATTATAACCCGAATTTGGAGTTATTGAACGTCGGCAGTTTCTAACGCTTCGGGTTGAGAGGTTGCGGTTAAATTAACCTTGACCACACGGTTAACAACTTCCGGCGCTTTCGGTAAAGTCAGAGTTAAAATTCCGTTGGTATAATCGGCTTTAACTTCTGTATTGATAATCGCTTCGGGAAGGACGACAACCCGACGAAATTCACCAACCGGAAACTCGCTGTGCAGGTATTTTTCACCTTCATTCAGTTGGGGACGTGCGGTTTTACCCGAAATTACAACGCCTTTCTTGGTGGCTTGAATATCGAGTTTATCGGTTTCTAAACCGGGAAGAATCGCCCGGACAGTAAAGTGATCGGAATTGTCTTGTAATTCTACTGCGGGAGTCCAGTAATTTGTCATTTTAGCGGTGGTCATTTCTTCAAACATTTTTTCAACTTCGGCGAAGGGGTTGTAACGAGTTACTAACATCATTTGGTTTTCTCTCCGGTTTTTTGTGTGGATGATTTATTGCTTACAGTTTTAATAATGCCGAGAAAAAAAAGGTTTTTAAAGCGTAGAAAACACGAATTTAAAGTGGGGTTTCTACACCGAATATTTAACCGAACCTTTAATACAGAAAACCGAACCTTTTACAGTCACCAGTCTTTACAGTCACCAGTCTTTACAGTCACTCATTACCAGTCACCAGTTGTTACAGTGATCAGTTATCAGTGTTTTCAGTTGTCAGTTTTCAGTAAGTTCTGACTTGTGACTTCTTACCTCCCCATCTCCCCATCTCCCCATCTCCCCATCTCCCCATCTCCCCACCTCCCCATCTCCCCATCTCCCAACTCCCAACTCCCGACTCCCGACACCCGACACCTGAGTTCAAGAAACCAACATCCGAATCGCAATGATGGTAATATTGTCGTGACCGTTGTGTTCGTTCGCCAGATCAATTAATTGATTGACTCCGGTATTGAGATCGGTTTGCGGATCGAGTAGAGGATCGACATGGGTAGCCTGATAAATTTCCAGTAAATTATTGTCTGTTAACCCATCAGATGCTAAAATTAATACAGTATTTTCTTTAACGTCCAAAAACTGTATATCGGGTTTAACAAAATTGCGATCGCGCGGTCCCAAAGCTTGAGTGAGTTGGTAAGCGTCAGGACGAGCATAAGCCACATCCCGACTGACTCCCCGTTGAATTTCTCGCTGTCCGACTTCGTGATCGGTAGTAACTTGTTCAATCCCGTTGGAAGTTAAACGATAAAGCCGACTATCTCCGACATGAGCGATCGCCACTTGATTATCGGCGACAATAGCCATAACCAAAGTTGTTCCCATGCGACCAATCCCAGAACGAACCGCTTGCTGATTGGCTTCATAAATAGTATTATTAGCCTGTACGATCGCATTTTTGATCATCTCTTGGCTTGGCAGTTCGTCGGTCCATTGGGCTTGAAAATATTGTTTGAGGGTATCAACCGCCAACTGACTCGCCACTTCTCCGCTTGCGTGTCCACCCATGCCATCACAAAGAATATACAAGCCTTTCGCTTCTAAAACGCGACCTTGGGGGGTTTGTTGTTCGTGTAGGAGGGTTTGCACACCAAAAGAATCTTCATTCCGCTGACGTCGGCGTCCGATATCCGTTGCACCGGCTGCCTCTAAATGCAACAATGTATTGATCTGGGTCGCCTGCGAGACATTCGCCTCGGTGGGAATATCTGTGGTATCCTCTTCTAAATCTTCCTGAATGCGAGTCGGGGCGGATATCGATGTCGAGTTGGTTTCCCCCATCGAAGAATTAAGCTCAATTTCAACTTGGGCTAACTGATGTTTCAGTTGAGTAATCGTTTCTATTTTACCTTCATTGAGATCGCGCAACAATTGAGTCAAAGAACCAAACAACGTGCGTTGAGACTGTTGAATTAACGTTTTCCAAGCCTTCCCCAAATCAGATAAACAAACATAATTCTCTTTAGATTCAGCATACAACCGTTGCAAACAAATTTTGTGAGGATAATTGGGAGAAACTCGTAAATTCCTTAATTCAAGTATACTTTGACGCTGTTGGGAAGGTTCTAAAATTTCCCATAAATCTGCCATTTGTTGCAACCAAGACAGAATTTGTTGAGGAGAAGTTTCCGGCGAACTAAATTTTTCAAGTAACATGGGGGAGTGGGAGTAATTTTCCAGCAGAATCACCCTGTAAAGATCAGAATCCCAAGCATCTTGAAGTTTGGGAAAATATTCTGGAAACTGAGACTGTAAAATCAAATAAGCTTGCGCCGCAGCAATCACAAAAGTATCCATCTTTTCCGAAGACGACAGTAGAGTAAGTTGGGCTGCTTGCAACGGAGACATCTGAAGCGGCTGAGTATCAAGAACTTCTAACGTTACCGTTTCATCCGGTTTCAAGGCTTTTAAAGGTTCAATCAGTTGATATCGCTGATTTTCATCCAAAAACATTCCCTTATCCAAGCCGGGAATACAGCCATTTGATTCTAACTCAACCGAGTCCTTCGAGTCCTCACGGGTTTGAGACTCCAGAGCATCGCTCGGGGGAATTTGACTCGCATCAAAAACCTCTGAACCCCAAATTTCCCCCTCAGAAACGGTTTCCCACGTCGTTTGAGAAGCCACAGCATCAACTTCTTCTACAGCGTTTTCGGCGGCTGAAGACATTTCATCGGGAGTCAGTTCGAGATCGGATTTTACCCCAGTTGCCGATTCAATTCTATCGGTTACTGTCTCCGTTTTTTCGGAAATTTCAGACTTCGCCCCCCCGAGTCGATCCAATTCTTCTTCGCAAAGGTATTCAGGCTCCGAGACCAAGCTCGAACTCGAAACCACCGCTAACCAAACGGTTCCGGTCCTCGCGCCGCAATCGGGACAATCGAGAACATTGTGAGGTACAGTAGAACCACACTCACCACAAGTCCTCTGCGTTAAACTATAACCGCATTTTTGACAAAACTTGTGATGATTCGGATTTTCAAACTGACATTGGGGACAGACCAGCATAACTCAATCCCCTAGAGCGAGAAAATCGGTAGGGGTTTTGGACTTACAGACTTCCATTCTAAGGCACAATTTACGAGGAATGAGTAACAACTCAGGTTGTCTGCGGAATTAAAATGATGATTTTTCGTCCCTACACTGCTGTTTTAATTGTACCAACGGGAGTTGGAGCCGCCATCGGAGGGTTCGCCGGTGATGCTTTACCGGTGGCTCGCGCAATGGCCAAAGTTTGCGATCGCCTGATCACTCATCCTAACGTTCTCAACGGCGCTCAACTCTATTGGCCCATGCCGAACGTGTTTTATGTCGAAGGCTACGCACTCGATCAATTTGCCAAGGGTTCTTGGGGCTTACAACCCATTCATCAAAACCGGGTGGGGTTATTGCTTGATCGAGCCATTGAACCCGACTTACGCCAACGCCACCTGCAAGTTGCCGATGCCGCACGAGCGACGCTAGGTTTAAGTTTAACCGATTATGCGGTCACGGATGCCCCTTTGGGGGTTGAACTGAGAACGGCGGCTTCTGGAGCCTCCTGGGGGACGATCGAGAACCCCGACAGTTTGCTGCGCGGCGCCGAAGTCTTGATTAAAAAAGCAAAAGCCGAAGCGATCGCAGTTGTTGCTCGGTTTCCCGATAATCAAGACAGTCTCGCCCTCGAACAGTACCGACATGGCCAGGGCGTCGATCCGTTGGCGGGAGCGGAAGCGGTGATCTCTCACTTGATTGTCCGCCAGTTTAGAATCCCCTGCGCCCATGCTCCGGCATTATCTACTTTACCACTCGATCCCGATTTATCGCCCCGTTCGGCGGCCGAAGAATTGGGCTACACGTTTCTTCCCTGTGTGTTGGCGGGGTTGAGTCGGGCGCCCCAGTTGGTTCGTTCCCCTGTTTCATCGGATCTGATCTGGGGAAATGCGGTTGATGCGGTTGTTGTTCCTGCCACAGCTTGCGGAGGGAGTGCTATTCTAAGTTTTAGCAATCGTCAAACTCAGATTATTGCGGTGGAGGAAAACCAAACTCAGATGCAAGTTTGTCCAGAATCACTGGGAATTAAAGCCGTCACGGTGAATTCTTATCTAGAAGCGTTGGGGGTTTTGGTGGCTCATCAAGCCGGAATTGATCCTCATGCTCTGCGTTCAAATCTGTTGCCGATCGCTAAAATAGATTCAACTTCTTTTGTTTAAACTGTTTTTTTGTTTTTGCATTTTATCAAAATATCGTGGTAGAACATAGTCCTAAAAATTCCGAGTTTGAACCGTTAACCCGCACTCAAGTTCTTGTGGCGATGGGAGGAACGGCGACTTTATTATTTGTTGTCGCTAAATTGTGGCTTTCTTTCGGGAAAGTCTCGATGTTACCCGTTCGTTTTACTCCCGTTGATGTGGCTTTAGGCGTAGCCCTTGGGATTGGAATTACGATCGCCAGTTCGATTATTTATCGCTTGTGGCCGGCTTACAGTCGCAGCGCCGATTTATATTTGAAATTGGTACTGACTCCCCTATTATGGCCGGATTTATTGTGGTTGGGTTTGTTACCGGGTTTGAGTGAAGAATTGCTGTTTCGGGGGGTGATGTTGGCTGCGTTTGGCTTGACTCCTGTGGGATTGATTATTTCTAGTATTTGTTTTGGGGTGCTGCATTTTAGCGGTTCTCAACAGTGGCCTTATGTGATTTGGGCGACTGTTGTCGGATTGATTTTGGGATACAGTGCGATCGCCACCGGGAATTTATTTGTGCCGATTTTGGCTCATATTTTTACTAATTTTATTTCCGGTTGTTTGTGGAAGTTAAAATATATTGGACAGGGAACAGAATTATGAATTATAAATTTTGGACGGAGATGATTGCTTATGCAAATCTCATTTGAATCAGAAACTTTATCTTTAGAAATCCCCCGTGAAATTGCTCTCCATGTTACCCCTGAACAGTTTGAAGCACTTGCCATTGTTAACCGGGATTTAAGATTAGAACGCAATTCAGAAGGAGAGTTAATTGTGAATCCCCCCACAGGTGGAGAATCGGGTAAGCGGAATTTTAGTATAATTGGGCAATTTGGGAATTGGGTTGAAGCACATTTAGAATTAGGAGAAGGCTTTGATTATTCTACAGGATTTAGACTTCCTAACGGCGCCAATCGTTCTCCTGATGTGTCTTGGGTGAGTCGAAACCGTTGGGATATGTTAACCGAAAAACAACGAAAAGGTTTTGTTCCTCTCTGTCCTGATTTTGTAGTAGAATTGCGTTCTGAATCGGATCGTTTGTCTAAACTTCAAGCTAAAATGCAGGAATATATGGTTCAATAATTGATAATTAATAATGAATAATGGATAATTACCTCGACCCAAATGAAGAGGATTGATAGAGAGGAAATAATTTTTCTTTTTTCTCCTTGAAAGGAGAGGTCTTAAACCTGATTAATTAATTATCAATTATCCATTGTCAATTATCCATTGATAATGGAGCCAGACTCGGATGGTTAATTGATCCGCAAAATCAACAGGTCGAAATTTATCGAAAAGATCGCGATATCGAAGTTTTAGTTAATCCCACTCATCTATCTGGTGAGGATGTTTTACCCGGTTTTATTTTAGACCTAAACCGAATATTGTAAGGGGGAAGTGATAGGTTAGAATTGCTAATCCCTAACCGTCACACAATTGCGGTTATTCCGTTTAGAACAGTATAGGGCGCCATCGACTCTTTTGATCAGACTTTCCACCGTATCATCGACTCGGTAAGCAGAAACACCAAAACTAGCAGTAATTGTCTTTTCAACGTCTGAAAATTGATGATGTTCAATCTTACTTCGCAACTTCTCCGCCAGGTGAGTCGCGTTGAACAGTCCGGTTTCAGGACAAACGACAATAAACTCCTCTCCGCCCCAACGTCCGACTACATCTGTCTTTCGCAAGTTATTCTTCAGAATAAATGCAACTTCCATCAGAACAGAATCCCCGACATGGTGGCCGTATGTATCATTGATCTGTTTAAAATGATCGACATCCATCAGAACAAGAGAAAATGTTAGATTGTACCGGCTTGCACGAAGAACTTCCTTTTCAATTTCTTCATCAATAATGTGTCTGTTGAATAAGCCCGTTAGCTTGTCGGTTTTATAGAGAACATCCAGCTTTTTATTCGCTTCAATCAGCCTTTTGTTATAGCGGGAAATAATCAAATTTCGATAAAACAGCAAGGACACAAAAATAATAGATACACCCACAATTTCGCCAAACAATACATAGTCAAACCCCTGATCATAACGGACAGATATCCAGTTATAAAATATCTTTTGACGATCTTCATAAGAAATAGTCGCAATGGCTTTGTTGATGATCGATAGCAATATCGGTCTATCATTTCTTACGGCAATTGACACATCATAATCCAAATCAAGCTCGCCCGAAATTTTTAAATTGGGCATTCTATTCGTTTTCAATTGATAGCTAATTGTCGGTAAAGTATCGATATATCCGTACACTTTCTTTTTCCGCACCATTGCCAATCCCGTCCCGGCATCAGGAACTTCTTTTATGGTAATCTCAGGATGTTTTTTGCGGAGTAATTCGATAGCTGCATACCCTTTAATTAGGGCAAAAGTATTATCTGAAACCCGCTCAAAATCAAGAATAAATATTTCCTCTAAATTTGTAGCCACAACCAACGGCAAAAAGATGTAAGGGTCGCTAAAATCCAAATATTCCTTACGCAATGGTGTGGGAACAGCCCCCGGAAGAATATCGCAGCCCCGTTGTCGCGCAACGGACAAAGATTCATCCCAAGAACTTGTTTTTACCACCCGAAATTCTTTTCCGATGCGATCAGAAATAATCTTCATGTAGTCAGCAACCAGACCCAAATATTTTCCCTGTTCATCTACTTTTTCATAAGGCATCCAATCGGGGTCAACGCAAATGGGAATAAAATCGATTTGAGAAAGATATCTTTGTTCTTCCTGATTAAAATTGAGAGTGACTTCGGAAGCGATAGAATTATTTTGTGCGATATTATATTTGGCAGAAGGGGCAATTTTCAACTCATTATTAAGGATGTCTATTGCCTCGTTTTTTTGGGTTTCAAGGGTAATAACGGGCTGCCTTAGAATTAACCCTCGTTCACCGACAACAATCATCCTATTTTCAGCATAGGCATCATCTTTCACTGGCAAAACTGCAAACAGAGCCACGAATAAAATCAGACAAACGACCAATCTACAATATGCTATCACTTTTCAATTACCCAACAATCAGACTAAGTTTTCGGTTTACTCTTGCCACCCTTTCTATAAAATAATTTATTCTACGCCGTTTTCAAGATCTAAATTCTAAAATAACTGTTATCTTAATAATACACTAAAGTTAAGGTTGATAAAAGGTGAAAGATGACACTATCAAGGGTCAAGTGGAGCCTAGAAGACTACCACCACATGATTAAAACGGGGTTACTCGACGATCGCCCTGTAGAGTTGTTATCGGGAGACATTATTCAAATGTCCCCAGAAGGCGAACCTCATGCGTTTTTTAGTTGATCGGCGAGTCAATATCTCACCCGTTTACTGGGCGATCGCGCCCTCGTGAGTCCCGCTAAACCCATTACCCTACCCAACCAGTCGGAACCGGAACCGGATATTGCGATCGTTGAACCTTTGGGGCGAGAATATTTAACTCATCATCCCTATCCTGAAAATATCTTTTGGGTGATTGAATATGCCAATACCAGTTTAGAGAAAGATTCTACTGTAAAATATCACATTTATGCAGAAGCGGGAATTCCTGAATATTGGTTGGTCAATTTGCAAACTGGGGAGTTAATTGTTTACCGTCAACCTAGCGGGCGCGAGTACGGATCTAAAATAACTTTAAAAGACGGGAATGTTTCCCCAGTTGCTTTTCCTGACGTGACAATTCCCGTAGAAGCGATGATTTCCGACTGATCAATTTTAATTCAAAGTTTTAATTCATAATTCTAAGTTCAAAAGGGCAATTCTTCCAAGCTTTGACATTCGATAAATTCCGATTCTTGTTCAAAAGGAATGGTTTTACCTCCTTCGTTTCGATTGATTAAAATAGCTTGAATTCCGGCTGCTTTTGCCCCCTGATAGTCGGCTTTGAAACTGTCTCCAATATGAATCACTTTTTCCGGGGAACATTGATATTTTTCTATCGCAACAGTAAAGATTTTCGGGTCGGGTTTTGCCGCTCCAACTTGAGTCGAAATGGTCACAGAGGTAAAATATTCTGCCAAGTTTAAGGCTTCTAAAACGGGATACAATCTCGAATCAAAGTTGGACAAAACTCCCAGTTCAATTCCTTGATTTTTCCAGCGTTTTAAGGTCGGCTGTACGTCGGGATAAACAAACCAGGGTTTGTCGGTTTCAAAATAGGCGTAAAGGTCTTTGAAAAATAGCGAAAAGTCTTCAAATTTCTCGAATAATTCTACTTGTTTAAAGGTGTTTTGGGCGATGATTTCCCACCATTGAAACTCTAACAGTGGAATTTCTTCGAGTTGTTTTCCCGGAAATGCCATCGCCGGAGCGTTAACAAACTGTTGAAAAAAGGCTTTATTTAAGGTGTGGGGTTCGGCGACAACTCCAAACTGATAGGCGAGTTTTGCGTAAACTTCACCCACGCTATCCCGTACACCAAATAACGTTCCAACAGCATCGAGAAAAATAACTTGAGGTTTTAACATTGGGTAGAATGAAGATGGCAGGGAAAAACTAATTCAAAACTCTCGACTATACAGGAATCTTGAACTTCTGAACTGTTCCCAAGAATTATATCAAATTTGGTTATTTGTGTAGAACCGATCTGAATTTTGTAAAAAAGTTGTCAAACGCGAATAAGATGTGAGAAGATGAGATACTAGCTGAATGTGTCTCTACAGTAGAATCCCAAACAAAACTGTTCAACTCACTTAACATTTCACTCCTAAACACTATGTCTAAATTAATCAAACGGTTAGACATTTCTGCACATCCTCGCCTGGAACAATCTTTAGGTTATCATGCAGAAAATCGCTGGGTTGCTTGGCATTGGGAACCCGATATCGAACAAGCGATCTACAGCGATGGTAAAACAGCCGGAACGTCTAACAGTTTAGCTTGGCAGGTGTTCCTAGAACATCCCCAAGTCAGCTATGATGTACACAATTATCAGTTAGCCGAGTCAGAACATTACTGGTTGTTGCTCGATCGCAAAACTCGCAATTTGTACGTCGGCGAGGGTAAAATTGTTCAAGGTTTGTTAGAACAGCCGGAAGGTTTAGGGTTGTTGGCAACTTTGGATGGAAACAATAACCCCATCCGAGATACTCGCTACGCGATCGCCCAACTGAGTCGTTTTAATCCCCTTCGCAGTTGGCTAAAACTGGTTCCGGTGGGTGTAGGAGCGGCTTTAATTGCAGGTTTTGGACTGGCAACTTGGTCTTCAGTATTATCGCCGAAATTCTCGCCAATCCCCGAACAAAAACAAGCCATTCAACCTGTACCTCTAACTCCGATTTCTCCGACTGCAACCTGTGGGGTAGGGGGTTCGGGGAATTTTTCCGCTTTTGTACCTCCGACTTCCGGGGATAAAGAACTGCATTTGGTGGGAGTGTACGAATCCCATCCTCATCATAGCGGCAATAATCATCCGATGGGAGAAGCACAAGTTAGGGTGACACGTCAAGGTAAACCGATGATTTTGGCGTTATCATCCTACGAACCGGTAAATTGGAAAATTGACATAGCGCCGGGAGTTAAGATTGAGAAAATTATTGTTAATGGATACCACGATCAAAAAGTGACGGGTGTTTCAGGAGTTCCCATTGAAGAATACAGTTACAAAGAGACGGGAAAATTTTTAGGAGATTTTCTGTATGATTGGAATTCCGCAAACAACCAGGGGACTGGGGGTTTAGTCAGTCAACTCAATCAACTGACGGAAACCGAATTAACTTCTTTTCAAGGATGCTATCGGGGAACTCAGTTTGAAATTCGGTAAAAGCTTAAGAAATCATTGAGTTCGGCTTGAAATTGGCAGTTGATAGTAGGATAAGTAAAGCAAGAGGTTTAGATTCTCCTCTGCTCTCTTGTACCCTGCCTTCTCTAGCAGATAGGGTAAGTTTAGTAACTACCCTATCTGGTTTCCCTAAAATCAAAAATTAGGCAGTTGAGTCTTTAGGAATTCATCACTTTTTATAATGTTTGAGTTTAGCGAAACTCGCTACAGGAAAAGCACAGAAGGGTTTCCGATGTCAAATTTTCCAGCTTGAAATCAACCAATTACAGCTTGTTTTTGTTCTACACCAAAACCGGCTAAAACGACGTTTTCTAGGGGTTGATTTTCTAAAGGGCGCTGATAATTTAAGATTTTGCGAATCCGTAACTGGGGGTTAATCAAGGTGATCGAATCCACAGAAACCACACGAGTATACTGAGTAGTCATTAACAGTTCTCGGGTGTGGATATTGTAGCGAAAATGAGCGATCATGGGTTTAGCTTCTTCATAGGCTTTATCTCGCAGATAATCCCCTTCAATGAAGGGAAGTTCAACCTTTTGAGGAACAAACAGAATATTCAACTGCTGGGATACTTGGTCCCCTTTTTCCGAAATCGTCTCAAAGGCGAGTTGATATCCGGGTAACTCCTCCAAGTTGTCTTGGGTTGGACGTTGGTTATCCGCCAAGACTCTAGCCTTAATCTCGGAGTCGATCGGATGGATAATAAACTGCGTATGAGAGCGCTCCACCTCCTGATGAGTCAAGTAGTGATAGGTGCGTTCTGTGGTCCAACTTCCCACGCAGTGGTCAAAAAATTCTTGAAACTGAGCAATAGACATAACAATTTGCTGCTGATGGCCTAAATATTGAAACACTTGTTAACATTTTTTTATCAAAAATCGATCGCCAAATTAAAATCTAAACTAAATTCTTAATATTGACAGATCCTTGTGATTGACCTGGAATGTTTCCCCTATAGCGTTGGCCATGCAGATGAGGGGGTTTGTCTGATGCTACGAATGGGGCCTCATCGAATTTTACTCGATTGTGGCATACAGGATATTTCACCCCTATTGGCATCGACGGAAGGCTCTCAACCTGCTGATTTTGTGTTCTGCACCCATGCTCACGCCGATCATGCGGTCGGTTTGCTGGCACTCCATCAAGCCTTCCCCCAATTACCCATTTATGGGAGTGAAGTCACGGCCCAACTTCTGCCTTTAAATTGGCCAGAATTTTCCCGACAGGAAGTTCCTCAATTTTGTCAGCCTTTACCTTGGAAATCCGAGATTCAACTGCGAAAGGGACTATCTGCCACCTTGTTTCCGGCCGGCCATTTACCGGGGGCGGCGGCGATTCTGCTCAAATATGAGTCTCCCCAACGAACCTATAAGCTGCTGTACACGGGTGATTTCTTTTTATCAAATTCTCGACTGGTCGAAGGATTACCCCTGGGAGACTTGCGGGGGATCAAACCCGATGTGTTGATTTTAGAAGGGTCTTACGGTACCGCCCGTCATCCCCATCGACGTCAGCTAGAAAACCAGTTAGCCGAGCGGATTAGCCAGACGTTGAGCGCCGGCTATTCGGTTTTGTTCCCGACTCCGGCTTTGGGGTTGGGACAGGAATTGTTGATGTTGCTTCGCAGCCACCACTATTTTACCGGTCGCGACATTGAGATTTGGGTTGATAGCCAAGTGGCTCAAGGTTGTGATATTTATCTGGAACTTCTGCCCTATTTTCCCACCAGCGTCCAGAATTTTGCCCAGCATCAACCCTTATTTTGGGATGAACGAATTCGCCCCCGCGTTCGACGGTTAAGCCCCCAACAGCGTCCGCCTTTGAGCGAGTCTCCTTGTGTGGTGATCGCCGAGCGTCAAACCTGTTGGCAGCAATACGCCGATGATCCTAACAAACCCTGGGTTTTGTTTTTGCCGGAAAGACCGGGTATCGGGGTAAAGATGCCCGAAATTCAGTCCCCCTTTGAACGGGTGGAAACTTATTTCCTCTCCGAACACAGCGATGGGGTGGGTATGACTCAACTGATTCATAATGTGCGACCCCAGCACATTATTTTTGTGCATGGATCTCCTTTGTATTTGGCGGATTTGACCAACCTCGATGAGTTACGCAACCGCTACCAACTCCACTATCCGTCTGCGGGGATGTTGGTGGAATTGCCCATCGGTGAAACGTTTATACAGCCGGCTTTACCGGAAAATCATTATGAAGCCGAAGTGAGCGAACTGGCCACTGAGGTTAATATTGCTATTTCTCAGTCGATTACTGCTGACCCTCGCTGGCCAAGTTTTGCGGATACGGGGTTGGTGGAAGTGCGCTGGCAAGGTGAGGAGTTGGTGTTGCGGGGAATCTCACAACGAGAATTGCTCAATCAACCTAGCGATCAGGGTTTACCCTCACAGCTTGAATGTTGCGGCAATTGTCTGTATTATCGCGGCCAACGCTGTTCTAACCCGTCTTCGGCGTTTTACAATTTCAAGGTGACACCAGATGGCTGCTGTCCGGTGTTTGAAGCCAGTCAAGAGTTAGAAGATCTTGATTAACAGTTGAGGGTGAGGCTCGATTGCTGAGAACGCTTGGAACTCAGGGAAAAAATTGGGCGAGCTTCTGGCTTTCGGGTGCTGCCAATCCTCCCGACGGAGGAATCGAATTACTCGGGGTTGGAGTCTGAAGTTGGATTCCGAATTTGTTCGGCTTCCGGACAATCTTCTGCAATTTGCGGATCGAAATATCCTCTCGAAACCGAAGCCAACTTCTGACTGACAGCACCTATGCTTTCTAGGCGCACCATTTCTTCCCAAGAAGAGATTTCGTCGTCTTCTTCTGTTTCATAGCGCAGGGTGACTAGATCCCCCTCGATATCGAGGATGCGGGCTTTCTCGATCCAGCGTTGCTGATCCCGCAAGAAGATACAGACTTCACGACCGTCACAACAAAGTTGATAAATCTTGCGATGTAGCATTTTAAACTTATCCTGAGAAGTGCGCTGACTATGGGAAGTCTCTAACTAACAACTAAGCCAATCATTTGAATAATAATAATTAGCTTACTTAAATTGTACCCGATCCCTTGAGAAAATGGAGAAGTCCGTCGCCGGCTCTCAATGAGAGTCTCCTTCGTCCGAAGTCAGTGGGAGGAATTCAAACTTGAGCGATTTTAACAGACTGGTGTATCCTGGCTCACCCAAACCTGCTAAACTTGGCTTCAAAATAGAAAGAATTCTCTGTCTCGACTCGGGGGAGATCTCGACATTTACCGCCTAAATCGAGGGGAGCTAGGCTTGGTGCGATCGTATCGGTTGAGTTGACCGGAGAACCGGCGATCGCAACTTGGAGGTCAAACCGTAAAATAAATTTGCAGGTTTTGTGGCAATAGAGAATCTGGGGTATCTCTTGCGTTCAATGCTGGTTGTGTTAGGAAGTGCGTGTATATGGTTTATGCCGAAAATTTATCTCAACCGTCTATTTTTGCTTTAGCTCGCTCGGGTGATTTTCAAGCGATTAGTTACTTGATTAACAGTTATCTGCGCCCCCAAGGGATTTACGCTCACGTCGGACTGCAAGGACGGGGACGCTTGCAGGTGTTGGTGGAGTTCCAAACCGAACCGGTCGCCGATCGTATTATTAAATTTATCTGTCATCTGTTGTGGAAGCTGAACTCTCCAACGGTGGAAGGGGTGCAGATTCTCGGGCGCTATACCGGTGAGGGTCCGGTGTTGTGGAAGCAGTCGGTGAGGATTGTTACCCCCGCCAACCAAGTCCGGCGACGCTCTCGCAGCGGAACGCTCGATGGACTCAAGTTCAGAATGTTCCGCACTTTGCTGATGATGGGTTCGGCTCTGAGTGCGTTTATTTTGGGATGTTGGGTGAGCTACTATGAAGTATCGGCTCAACTGCCCCAATCTCCGACGCCGGCTCAACAGAATGTCGTTTCTTCTACTTTACCTCCCAAGCGTCCCGAGCAAGTGCAGGCAGCTTTGGAGGTGGTTCCGGTGGTTCAGCACACCACAATTCAAAAACCCAACGATCCGACTGTAACGCTGATGTTTGGGGGAGATGTGACCCTTTCTGACCATTTTGAAAGGGTTGTCGGTGACGATCATACCTGGGCTTTTGAAAAACTAGATGAATACCGCGAGGTCGATGTGGCTATGGTGAATTTAGAAAATCCCTTAACCCGTTCCACGCTGCGCCGTCCCAACAAGCAGTTTAATTTTAAAGCGGACCCGGAAGCGGTGCAAGTGTTGGCCAGCGGGGGGGTTGATATTGTTAACCTCGCTAATAATCATGCGATGGATTATGAGGGCGAGGGACTGATTGAAACCCTCGAAACTCTCGAAAATGCCGGAATTCACGCGGTTGGGGCGGGTCGGGATCTCACCGAAGCCCGACGTCCGGAGATTCTGGAGGTTAAGGGTCAGCGAATTGCCTATTTTGGCTATTATGATGCGGATTTTCATGCGGCCGGTGAAAAGACTCCCGGCACGAATCCCCGTTATGATGAACGGGTGGCGGCCGATATTCAAGCGGTTCGCGATCAGGTCGATTGGATTATTGTGAATTTTCATTGGGGGGTTGAACTGGCTCAGTATCCCGGCGACTGGCAAATTGAACTGGCTCGATTTACGATTGAGCAGGGGGCGGATTTGGTCGTCGGACATCATCCCCACGTGTTGCAGGGTGCGGAAATTTATAAAGGTCGGCCGATTGTTTATTCTTTGGGTAATTTTATTTTTGGGGGAAATAGCCGCACTGATTATGATACGGCGGTTTTAAAGGTGTCGCTGAAGGCGGATCGGAAAATGAAGGTGGAATTTTTGCCTGTGGAAGTTCGACAATATCAGGCGAAAATTGTTCGGGGTCAAAAGGGGGATGAGATTTTACAAAACGTCGAGCGTCTGTCTCGTATTTTTGAGGAACCGATGACTTCTCCGATTGTTTTGGATGCTCCGAGTTCTTCTGGGGTGCGTTCTGTTGACAGCAAACCGGTTGCTCCGGCTTCTCCCCAACTCCCGAATTTATCTCAACCCACTGAAGCCTCTCAAGAACCCGAGATTTCAGAGGATGTTGTAGACGACTCGGGTGACGCCCAACCCACTGAAACGGTGAATTTACCGCCTCAGTTAGCTCCGGCTTCGGAGGGTTCTGATTCGGTTAAACCCTACATTCACGACCCTTTTATTAAAGATCCGTTTATTTCGGTTCCTCCCGCAACACCACAATCAACATCGACTTCTCGCGGTGACAACGATCAAAGTTGGGGTTCGATCTCTTTTGCTTTGTCTGAGGCTGAGGTTCACGGCGATCGCAAAGGAAGGGTTGAGTTACCTCCGATTGTTTCTGGGGTTCAAGAGCGGGGTTTCAACTTTTGAGCCGGTGTTTCGTTGATGGCTTTGGCTCAATTTTCACGGCGTTCAAATTGCCAAGATCCGCCAAGAAAATTGGCGGATCTTGAATGTTAAAGTTGACTCTCAACGGACTGGCTTTGTGCGACAATGGCGTTGTATTCTTCTGGTGAACCTTTTCGCTTTTTTTGCGGGAAGCCCTTCTTCTAAATGCGGTAATGCTATTTGTAGGATTAAAGCTGTACGGAGATGTTGGTTTTCCCAGGGGAAACGTTAAAATCAAAAAGGTAGCCGACCCACCATGACCAGAGAAAACCGACAGAAAGACCACTCGGGATCTTGGGCTGTTCAGCCGGCCGATTCTCTTGCCTACGGTGAAACTCCAACTCAAATTTAACCCCTTTGGGCGCAGGGGGTCTGCCCGGGTACGGCGCCACGCTGTACGGGAGTGCAGGGGGGAGTCATCCTGCTCAACCTGCAAACGCCGTTTGAGCTAAAAGAGTTTTCCGATTCTCTTGGCTTCGGCGCTATCAACGGGAATCTCACATCTGTTTGGCATTGCCGTCAGTGTGAGTACCTGACGCTCAGTTTTCCATCACTGACGAATCACTGTGTTTGCGATCGCTCTAGAAAAAAAACAATACAAGACTTACTGCTTGTTGGATCATCACTATCAATCTCGCTTGGAGGTTGTACCCGAACGCGGGGGGATGATTACTCGTTGGCAAGTCAAAGGTAAAGAGTTACTGTATCTCGATACAGAACGGTTTGCTAATTCTAATTTGACGGTGCGGGGAGGTATTCCGATTTTGTTTCCCATTTGTGGGAATTTGCCCGAGGATGCCTACCTCTATAATGGTCGGCGCTACACGCTCAAGCAGCATGGTTTCGCTCGCGATTTGCCCTGGACGGTGACAAACCAGGTGGCAACCGATTATGCGGCGATTACCCTGACGTTAACCAGCAATGGGGAGACTCGCGAGGTTTATCCGTTTGATTTTGAGTTGGAGTTCACTTATAAGCTGAAGGGTTCGGATTTGATTATCTTTCAGCGTTTTACGAATCTGTCGGGGACGATGGAGGGTTTACCTCCTCAAGTGATGCCGTTTTCGACGGGGTTGCATCCCTATTTTTGGGTCTCGGATAAGTCTAAACTGCTTTTTGAGATTCCGGCGATGCAATATCGGGACCAGATTACCCAAAAATTACATGATTTTACGGGTCATTTCGATCCGAATGTCGATGAGATTGATGGGATTTTTGGCCCGTTAACGGGGTTGGCGGCGACTGCAACCGATTTGAGTCGGAATCTGAGAATTCTCGTGGGTTATCATTCGGCTTACTCGAATTTGGTGTTTTGGACGGTGAAGGGCAAAAATTATTACTGTCTCGAACCCTGGACAGCCCCCCGCAATGCCCTGAATACGGGAAAATTGTTGACCTATCTCCCTCCTGGAGCCACTTGTGAGATGTTGGTTCATCTCAACGCCACATTTTTTTGAAAATCCCCTTTCTTTTTCCAAAAAGCTGTGCTACAATCATTTATCGTTGACTCAAATTGAATGAACGGGTCGCTAGCTCAGCGGTAGAGCACTCGGCTTTTAACCGATTGGTCCTGGGTTCGAATCCCAGGCGACCCATAAAAAAGAAAGAAGCGATACACGAAGTTGCTCTAGTCGTTTTTCACCAAACCGTAAAGCGATCGCCCGGAACGGAAAGTTCGGCTCGTTCAGCTAATTATATAATAAAATCGCCGTTTGCTTCTTTGAAAACTCGATAGTTCCAACTCACTGTCATAGGTCTTCTGGTTCTCCACAAAGTAAAACCGTGTTATCTTAACGACTTTAATTGTATTTGTTTTTATTGTCTATACGCTCCGATTCTCCAGCTTCTCTAACTGCTTGTTCGCCCATTCTCTTAACTGTTCATCCGAATCATTTTCGGCTCTATCCCGCAACAATGGCAACGTTTGAGGATGATTGAGATAGTTTTTAACAATAGCTTTCAGTGCGATTTCTCTGGGGTTATCTTGCCAGTCTTCCTGGCGTTCAAAAGAATCGTTGAGAGTGCGATTTTGTAGAAATTCAAACATCCAAGGTTCATCTTTCCAGCCTTGGGCGAGTTCTTCCACCGCCGCAACTCGCACAGCCCAAATTTCATCATTCTCAGCCCGGGATTTGAGGATATTCAGCGTATCGGGGTGATTGTTATAACCTTTGGCGAGTTCTTCCACCGCCGCAACTCGCACAGCCGAATGTTTATCATTCTCAGCCCGGGATTTGAGGATATTCAGCGTATCGGGGTGATTGTTATAACCTTTGGCGAGTTCTTCCACCGCCGCACGTCGCACATCCGGATGTTCATCATTCTCAGCCCGGGATTTGAGGAATTTCAGCGTATCGGGGTGATTGTTATAACCTTTGGCGAGTTCTTGCACCGCCGCACGTCGCACAGCCCAATTTTCATCATTCTCAGCCCGGGATTTGAGGAATTTCAGCGTATCGGGGTGATTGTTATAACCTTTGGCGAGTTCTTCCACCGCCGCACGTCGCACAAGCCAATATTCATCATTCTCAGCCCGGGATTTGAGGAATTTCAGCGTATCGGGGTGATTGTTATAACCTTTGGCGAGTTCTTCCACCGCCGCAACTCGCACATCCGAATCTTCATCATTCTCAGCCCGGGATTTGAGGAATTTCAGCGTATCGGGGCGTTCTTTCCAAGTATTAGCAACCGTTTGAACAGCTTTGGTGCGAATCTCTTGAACTAACTTTGTTTCTTCTTGATCACGGTAATCATAGTAATAATGCAAATCGTAGCGGGTTAAATCTTTTATTTTTTCAAAGAGTTGATTAGCAACTGTTATCACCGGATTAAGAGTTCTGACTTCTGCCAAACATTCTGCGGCGAGAAACAAATTCATAAATTTATCCGCTTCTCCATCCAGCGCCATCAAATATTCCAATACTTTCCCGATAAACTTCGCATCCAACATTCCCGCCATTAACCGTAAGACTTCATGCCAAGTTTCCTCCCGCCAATGTTCGGCATAAACTTGAACTAATTCATCTTCGGTTAGCGATCGCTCTTTTTCAAACTGCCAAACAAACTCCCAAGCGCAGAAATATTCTAAAAACGTTCGATGAACAAAGGCATAAAAATCACTTCCTACATAACAGAGAATAAAATTACGAGTTCGCAACTGTTCAATCAAAGCCCGGGCAATTGTACGGGGTTCGCTGACAATATCCCGCAAATATTCTGTTAAAATTAGTTCTAAATTTTCCCGATTAATCAGGTTTCCGGCTAAACCTTGTTCATTTTTTTGCATACAAGACGCGACTCGCCGCAATATTTCCTGTTTATCTTTGTAGTCAATTGCTATCGGGTCAATTTTCTCATCTCGCAATGTTCGTTCAATATCCCATTGATGCAATAATACCCGTGAGGCTTGGTTGTAGAGTTCGGGGCGATCGCGAGGCAGTTCTTGGTTGCGGTTGAGAATAGCCATCATGGTCAATAACAGGGGATTTCCGGCGAGTTCTCGAATGGCTGAGGAGGTAGAAATTCCCTGTTTTAAGCGATCGCGTTTTCGGATTTTATCGGCTTCATCAGTAAAGGTTAATTCGTGCCAATTTTGAATAAAATCTTCGATTTGTTCATCTTCCAAATCTTGTAACATGAAATGCCGGAATTGTGCATCCCTCAACCGTTGGGCTTTGTAACCAATCACGCGAGAAGTTGCGATCGCTCGAATGTTAGGATAATCGTTAGTAAAGCGGTGAATATCGTTGATTATTTCTTCCCGTTGGGCGGGATCGAAGACTTCATCTAACCCGTCAAACATTACCAAAACATCACCCCGTTGTAGTCGAGTATGAAGTTCCTGTTGCGGTAAACGACAAATTACATTACCGTGATGGAAAAATTCTAGAAAATCTTTGCATTTTTTCTCTTGTTTTTCGCGGCTATAGGTTCGCAGTTCAATTAATAAGGGAATGGGATGATCGGGTAATTCTTTTGCGGTCAGTTCTGCCCAGTTTAAAGCGAGATATTGTAGCAGTGTTGATTTTCCCGAACCCGGATCGCCCAGAATTACTAAATATTGATAATCGGGATTGTTAACAACTTCTAGAACTGATTGAATTTGCTGTTGGGAATAGCGGCGACGATGTTGTTCTAAATCTTCTAAATCTTCTTGGGAAAGATTTTCATCGAGTTCTCCCCGTTCTTTGAGTTGTCTAAAATACTCTTTGGGTATCTCATAAACTTGGGGTAAATATTCCTGACATTCCCGCACGTTCTGGGGCATAAAAATTCTCCATAGTTTGAGGGCGTTGTAGGCGTAACCCGTTGTATCGAGGTTTTCTAGCTTCAGATTTCCATACCGTTCTCGGATGCCTTCTTGATGTTTTATCAGGTCAAATTCTGGCTGAACGGGAACAGCATCGGCTAATTTTGCTAAGTTTTGAGAATCAAGAATTTCTCGAAGTTCGGGCGTTTCTTGAATAATCGCTTTAACTTGTCTCTGATATCGTTTGGCGATTTTTTCCCAGTCAAACTCATCGGGTAGAAATTTTTTGCCAACTTCTAATTTTTGCCAACGTTCTTTTAGAAATTTTGCGTTGAGAGAACTTTGATCGATAAAAGTTTCCCCCAATGCTTCCGCAACTTCTTTATCTTTAATAAATTCTTCGACCGATAACTTATATTGTTGAATTTCTATGTATTCTAAATCGGCATCTTCGAGTTCTTGTTGAATTAGTTTCAAAAATTCTGTAATCGCTTTACCTGTCGCAATTTGAAGCGGTTCTTTTTCGGGTAATCGCAATACATTTGATAGACAACTTTTGAAAAAGTCTTTAACGTAATCTTTGGCTGCGTCTTTTGCTAAGTCTTGTAAAATCGGTTTGAAGACAAAGCCAACAGCCTGAGTAACACCCCACAACGCTAACCAATCTATCATCGTTGAGAATTACGAGTATAGGTTCGCTTCTATGATAACCCGCAGGTTGATGATTCGCAGGGTGCATCAGACTAGAAATTAACTATTCGCATCATTAGCTGAAAAATCTGATCCACCCTACAGGCTAACTATATATTCCTATTCTCAAACTTCTCTAACTGCTGGTTCGCCCATTTTCTTAACTGTTCGTCGGAATCATTTTCGGCTCTATCCAGCAACAATGGCAACGTTTGAGGATGATTGGGATAGTTTTTAACAATGGCTTTCAGTGCGATTTCTCTGGGGTTATCTTGCCAGTCTTCCTGGCGTTCAAAAGAATCGTTGAGAGTGCGATTTTGTAGAAATTCAAACATCCAAGGTTCATCTTTCCAGCCTTGGGCGAGTTCTTGCACCGCCGCAATTCGCACACGCCAGTTTTCATCATTCTCAGCCCGGGATTTGAGGATATTCAGCGTATCGGGGTGATCCGGGTAGCCTTGGGCGAGTTCCTCCACCGCCGCTTGTCGCACATACTGATCTTCATCATTCTCAGCGCGAGATTTGAGGATATTCAGCGTATCGGGGTGATCCGGGTAGCCTTGGGCGAGTTCTTCAACCGCTGCGTATCGGACGGACGAACTTTCATCATTTTCAGCCCGAGATTTGAGGATGTTCAGAGTATCGGGGTGATCCGGGTAGCCTTGACCGAGTTCTTCGACCGCCGCACATCGCACGGACGGATTTTGATCATTATTGTAAGCCCAGGTTTTGAGGATACTCAGAGTATCGGGGTGATCCTTGAAGCCTCGGGCGAGTTCCCGCACCGCCGTTTGTCGCACAGCCCAATTTTCATCATTCTCCGCGCGAGATTTGAGGATGTTTAGAGTATCGGGGTGATCCTTGTAGCCTTGGGCGAGTTCCCGCACCGTCCCCCGTCGCACATCCAGATGTTCATCGTTCTCAACCCGAAATTGGACGATTTTCAGCGTATCGGGGTGATCCTTGTAACCTCGGGCGAGTTCCCGCACCGCCGCCATTCGCACGGTCCAGTTTTCATCATTCTCAGCGCAAGATTTGAGGATGTTCAGAGTATCGGGATGATCCTTGTAACCTTGGGCGAGTTCTTCGACCGCCGCACGTCGGACCGCCGGATTTTCATCATTCTCAGCCCGGGATTTGAGGAGACTCAGAGTATCGGAGTGATCCTTTTTCCTAACGCCCCACAACGCTAACCAATCTATCATTGTTGAGAATTTTGAGCAGGGGTTCGCTTCTATGATAGCCTATCATCAACCCGGTTTCTCGGAGATAGAATCCGCGATCGCGGCTTAGTGCTGAAAAATCTGATGCACTCTACTGACTAACCCCTAGTTGAACAAATCGGCAGATCAACACAGCGATCGCCAATGACTGCAATGTGTAACGGTTCTTTACGATCGCGACCGATTCAGCAATATGAGTGATAGGATGCCGTAAAAACCTTACTATAGACCTTCTATGGCAGAACAACTGACTGGAAAACCCCCGATTTTCGGTGGTAGCACCGGTGGCTTACTTTCCAAAGCCGAAATTGAAGAAAAATACGCCATTACCTGGACTAGCCCCAAAGAGCAAGTCTTTGAAATGCCCACAGGTGGTGCCGCTGTAATGAATGAAGGTGAAAACCTGTTATACTTGGCCCGCAAAGAACAATGTCTCGCTTTAGGGACTCAACTGCGGACAAAGTTCAAGCCGAAAATTGAAAATTTTAAAATCTACCGCATTTTTCCAAACGGCGAAATGGAATACCTGCATCCGAAAGATGGGGTATTCCCTGAAAAAGTTAACGAAGGCCGCGATTTCTACGGTAAGATCGACCGTAATATCGGCTCCAATCCCGATCCGGCTAAACTCAAGTTTAGTGGAAAAACAACTTACGAAGTTTAGTGCTTGACCTTTGAGCAAGGCTAAATAGAGTATTGCTACGCTCAATGATGGCAGGATGAAGGTCAAAAAAAGCCTTCATCCTTCACTGTTTAATCCTCTCTAGTCCGCTATGATGTTTCCTGACTTCTCGCAATTTCAAAAATTAGCTACTCTTGGCAATTTTATTCCCGTGTACCAAGAATGGGTAGCGGACTTGGATACTCCCGTTTCAGTGTGGTATCGAGTCTGTGCCGATCAGCCTTACAATTTTCTCTTAGAATCGGTTGAAGGCGGCTTGAAGTTGGGACGCTACAGTATGGTAGGTTGTAACCCGGTTTGGGTTTTAGAAGCGCGAGGAAGACGGACAACTCAAACTTATCGCGATGGCACCACAGAAGAATTTGACGGCGATCCGTTTAAAGTATTACAAAACTGTCTGGCCCCCTATCATCCGGTAAAATTACCGCAGTTACCCCCTGGAATTGGGGGTTTATTTGGGTTTTGGGGATATGAACTGATGCGCTGGATCGAACCCCGTGTTCCGGTGTATGAACCGACAGAAGATCAAATTCCCGATGGTTTGTGGATGCAAGTTGATCATCTGATTATTTTTGATCAGGTTAAACGTAAAATTTGGGCGGTTGCTTATGCCGATACTCGCAATGGCGATCTCAAAACCGCTTATCAAGAAGCTTGCGCGCGCGTTACCCAACTGTTAAATCAATTGGAGTCACCGCTATTTTCACGGGAACGAACGCTGTTAGAATGGACACCGCCAACGACAGATAAACAACAGTTACAGATCGGCGAAATTGACGGTTATCGCAGCAATATTTCCCGAGAACAATTTTGTGCGAATGTCGAAAAAGCCAAAGCCTATATCAAAGCCGGAGATATCTTTCAAGTGGTTTTGTCGCAGCGACTTTCAGCCCCCTACGAAGGCGAACCTTTTGCGTTATACCGTTCTTTGCGCTTAGTTAATCCTTCGCCTTATATGGCTTATTTTAACTTTGGGAATTGGCAGATGATCGGATCGAGTCCCGAAGTGATGGTCAAAGCGGAGAAAACCCCGGAAGGAAAAACCGTCGCCACTGTGCGTCCCATTGCGGGAACTCGCCGCCGGGGACAAACCACCGCCGAAGATGATGCGCTGGCGGCGGAGTTACTCAAAGATCCCAAAGAAATAGCCGAACACGTGATGTTAGTGGACTTGGGGCGAAATGATTTGGGGCGGGTTTGTCGTCACGGTAGCGTCAAGGTTGATGAATTAATGGTGATTGAAAGATACTCTCATGTGATGCACATTGTCAGCAATGTTGTGGGAGAATTGGCCGACGAGAAAACGGCTTGGGATTTGTTAAAAGCTTGTTTTCCGGCCGGTACCGTTAGCGGGGCGCCGAAAATTCGGGCGATGGAAATTATCCACGAGTTAGAAGGTTGTCGTCGCGGGCCTTATTCTGGGGTTTATGGGTATTATGATTTTGAAGGACAGCTAAATAGTGCGATTACGATCCGAACGATGTTAGTTAGTCCTCAAACTGATGGTAAATTTGTGGTGAGTGTTCAGGCGGGGGCGGGTTTGGTTGCCGATTCCGATCCTCAGAAAGAATACGAAGAAACGCTCAATAAAGCGAGGGGTTTATTGGAAGCAATTGGTTGTTTAAAAACTCGCTAAGTTTTAAATTTATTTGGGTGCAAAATGGGGCGGTTTGTAACTAGATTTCTGAACAGGAGTTGGGGAATTTAATTGGCAAATCTACCCGGATTAAAATTTAATGATTTTAAGGATTCTGTTGTCTAATTCATTTTTGGTGAACTAACCATTTACAAACAAAGACGAGCATCATGGATTTTTATATTGTTGATGTTTTTGCGGAAGATAAATATGCAGGGAATCAGTTGGCGGTTGTTTTCGGAGAGGGAGTAAAATCTTTATCAGATGCAGAAATGCAGCAAATCGCCCAAGAGATGAACTATTCGGAAACTTCTTTTATTCCCTCCAGTCAAACTGAAGATGGCGGCTATGATGTGCGAATTTTTACGCCTCAGAAAGAATTGCCTTTTGCGGGTCATCCTACTTTGGGTACTGCATACATTATTCAGCAAGAATTTATTCAAAAACCCGTCGAACAAATTACTTTAAATTTGGGGGTTGGACAGATTCCGGTGACTTGGACTGAGGATGAGGATGGGGATGAAATTTTATGGATGCGACAGAATCAAGCGGAATTTTATCAAACGTTAGCGGTTGATTTGGTGGCGGAAACGTTGGGGTTAGAGGTGAGTGAAATTGATTCTAAATTTCCCATTCAAGAGGTTTCGACTGGAATTCCGTTTATCGTGGTTCCGGTTAAAAATCTCGCGGCTTTGAAGAAAGCACAAGTGAATTTAGAACCGTATTCTAAGCTGATGGAAATGACTCATTCAACTGAGATTTTAGTCTTTTCTCCCGAACCTTATAGCCCGGAAAATCATATTAGCGCGAGAATGTTTGCGCCGGCTTTGGGAATTCCTGAAGACCCCGCAACCGGAAGCGCTAACGGATGTTTGGCGGGATATTTGGTTCAACATTCCTATTTTGATCAAGATGAGATTGAAGTTAAAGTTGAACAGGGTTATGAAATTAATCGCCCTTCTATTTTGTATTTAAAATCTCAAAAAATAGCCGATAAAATTGAAGTCATGGTCGGCGGAAAAGTTGTTAAGGTTGCCAAAGGACAACTGTTTTAAAGCCGTTCGATTTTCCTCAAATCTATCCCTACTATTCTAACAGAAAAAACCTCGATTTGCAACGAACGCCGCTATCGATTTAGTGCATCTATTTTGAGAAAAATAACTAAAATAATCTCTTGATCCAATTTCGTTTTTCTTCTTCGCGGCGCTCCCATTCTTCCCATTCTTCTTGATTAGAAGTTGTGGGATAATTCGGACGATAATTTTCATCAAAACAAGCCACGCCACCGCCTCCCAAAACACAATCAACTTGAGCTTGAGTGCGAGGAACTAGCACAACGGTTTGGGTGTTTTCCCTTGAGGCTGAAGCTTGAAGCGGCGGTGTAATAACTTTCGGTTCTTCGGGGGTTTGAGACTGGGGATATTCTGGAAGGATAGGAATTTTTTCAGTTTGTTCGACGGGTTGATCGTTTGGCGAGATAATTTTTGAGAGGAGAAAACCTCCGATCAAAGTCGTTGCTACAATAACTCCGATAAATTGTAGCTTGCTAAGTTGATTGCCATTTGTTGAATCGGATGCCATTTATATCTCTCCTAAAAATTAGAGTTCAAATGGGGGATGAATTCAAGCGATAGCAATTCTCACAAGTGGTGAGGTACAGGACTTTATGTTTTGGACAAAAGTCAAGAGGAAAGATGAGAAAGGCTACAAATACATTATACCCAAATTTTAGATTGAGTTAAAGAGCGACGCCCAAACGCTCAGACATCAACTCCCCACCCCAAGAGGGTCAAAACCCCCTCGGGACTTTGAAAAATTCCTACATCCGTTTTGTCACCCAATTAATCCGGTAAATTTTTGGGGAAATTAGTTGTTCTCAAATCAACAGAATTACCGGAAAAAGCGATGCAACAACTGTTGAATAATCCAAGGATTATTTTGCTAAAAGAGGTAGGAGTATGTACGAATACATCGTAAAATTTACCAATGAAGAACTCCCCGGTCAACGGATTCGCTCCAATCAATGGCTTGATGTCGGGACTGTGGTGGAAATTAACCAACCTAAAGGAAAGGTCATCGCTTCTGTTGCAGTGGTGACGAAAAAATATTCTCAAGAGTTGCAAGATTATGACGCGGTTTTACACCTGGATTTACTCCAATACCTTGTTAATTTACCAAGTCAGATTAAACGATTTTACCTCCCCGATCTGCGTCAGTTTGAACAGAAAAAATTATTAAATTAACTCAATAGTTTTTCAAGTTTAAGAATCCATTTTGAATATTTGAATAGATGTTTCAATCGGTCTCAATTGCAAAAATAAAGGAGGTGGTTTAAGCGGTTAACCATCTCAATTACATCCTCACGGACTCCCGACACCCGACAGCCCTCAACCGAATTGAGTTGAAATATAAAACAGCTTATTGATGATTGTCTCGATGTCGAAAAGCTGTTGAGGTCAAGTTTACACAATTTTTTAGAAAATCTCAGAAAAAAACAGGGCCAAGTTCAGAAATAGAGATAGGAATTGATTTGAAAGACAGGAGGAAAAATCCAAACCCAGTTACTTAACAAAACTTCAAATTAAAACTCAAAACTAATCTTAGCCTAAAAGTGGCTTTTAGGAAACGGACTGAAAAATGTTTTTTCAGGGGTGTTTTTTTGTTTCCGAATCGGGAACATTGTTTCATTTCTACATAAAAAACATCACAAAACGTTAAAATTTGCCCAAATGACAACGAAAACCTAACAAGATGGGTTAATTTAAAACATCGGCATCTAACTCTTACAGAATATATAAAAAAAAATGAGTATAAATATGGAAACGACAACTTTAATCTTTGTTGATGCTCGGGTTGACAACTCTCAGAGGTTAATAGAAGAAACCGCACCCAACACAGAAGTTATTGTTCTTGATTCTTCTCAAGATAGCATCGAACAAATTACCGAAACGTTAGCCGGACGAACCAATATTGAGAGCGTTCAAATTATTTCTCACGGGAACGACGGACAGTTAAATCTGGGCGCAACAACATTAACTTCTGAAAATATTAATAGCTACTCTCAACAGTTGAGTCAGTGGGGAAATTCGTTAACAGAAAATGGAGATATTTTACTTTTAGGCTGTAATATTGCCGCTTCCGATAGTGGGAAAAATTTCGTACAACAGTTGAGTCAAATCACCGGGGCGGATGTTGCTTCATCGGAGGATTTAACTGGAAATGTAAATCTTGGGGGAGACTGGGTATTAGAATATGCAACCGGGTTAATTGATGCGCCTCTCGCCCTGCAAATTGAAGCGATGGAAGCTTATGATAGCGTGTTAGCAGAGTTTACCGTTGACACCGTTGCCGAATTAAAAGATGCGATTGAAGAAGCTAACAATACACTTGAAAGTGACGAGATTTTTATCGAAGGGGATATAGACTTTTTTAATACGATAAATCTCCCTATCATTGGTGAGATTAACGTACCAATCGAGTCATTGAATATCGACCCAACAAATGGGACAGATGACAGAATTTCTATCTACGGAAACGGTCACACTATTGATGGGGGTAACAGTTCTCAAATCTTTAGTCTTTTTAGCGGAACAGTCCTGATATCTGACCTCACTATTGAGAATAGTCGCGCCAGAGGAGGCGAGGGAACCGATGGCGGTGGCGGAGGTTTGGGGGGCCGGCGGTGCCTTGTATATCGACGGCGGAAACGTCACGGTTGAAAATGTCACCTTCAACAACAACCAAGCCATTGGCGGAAGTTCTCCCGACGGTGCGGGACGGGGAGGCGGTTCGGGAAACAATGGAAACCCAGGAGGCGATGGCGGACAGTTAAATGGTGTCTTGGGAACTCCCGGTGCTGGTGGCCAAGCTGGTGACACAAACGGAGAAAGAAACCGGGCTAACGCTCAACCCAAGCAACTTGGCGGAAATGGGGTCTTTGGAACCGGTGGCGGCGGTGGCGGTGGTGGCGGTGGTGACACCGGGCTAGCGCCCGATGGAGGTCGAAATGGCGGTAACGGTGGCGTTGGCGGCTTTGGGGGCGGCGGTGGCGGTGGCGGTGGCGGTGGCCGAGATGACGGAGAACTGGGCGGCGAAGAACACGGTAACAGAGGAACCGGGGGTCAAGGAGGACAATTCGCAGGTAATGGCGGTGGCGGCGGCGGCGAAGTCCAGGATGGCGCTCAAGGTGGCGGTGGCGCCGGTTTAGGCGGGGCAATTTTTGTTAATTTGGGTGCCTCTTTAAGACTGATTGATGCAACATTTAATAATAATAATGCTCAGGGAGGAACGGGGGCAAATAATGGTCAAGGTCGAGGTGGGGCAATTTTTGTAATGGAGGGTGCCACTGTTAATGAGATTGGTACTAATAACACAAATCCTCCCTCTAATGGTGATAATGATGTCTATGGAGTTATCGGTGATTTAACGCTTCCAACACTAGAGATTTCTAACTTTACGAACCCCTCGGAACCGAGTCAAAATGGTTTAATTGAACTTCAGCTTACTCAAATTTTTGACCACGATATTAAAGTTAATTATAGCATTAGTTCTGATAGCACTGCAACAGAAGCAACAGACTATATTATCCCTGAAACTGGAAGTCTTACTATTCCTTCCGGTCAAATCAGTGTCGAAATTCCAGTTACTATAATAGATGATCCTCGGTTTGATCCGGATGAAACAATTATTTTCACGCTGGAAGAAGGCGACCGTAATTTTTATCAAATAGACTCGGATAGTAGTAGCAGAACACTCACAATTGAGGATGATGAACTTCCCGAAGTTCGGATAACACCCGCAACCATACCGCAAGAACAAGGTGAGGTCAAAGGAACATTTGAAATTGGGCTTTATCAACCCAACTCAGACGAAGAATTACAGCTTGATGCTGACTTAGGAATTTATTATGAGATTCTCGAAACTTCAACTGCTACCCGAGGCGATGATTATAACCTTGAGTTAGAGGGTGAGGAAATTAACCCAAACTTTTTCACAATTCCTGCTGGAAATAGCAATCTCACAATTAATATTATCCCGTTTGATGATGACTTCATTGAAGGGTCTGAAGACATCATATTTACGTTAAAGCCAACTGACCCAGACGGAAATCCAGTCAATTATGATGTTTTTAATACAGCAGGTGAAGCAACATTATCAATTATTGATAACGAAAAACTCCCCATTGTTAAACTTGGAACAATTGGCAATCCTTCGGAAGATGGGCCGACTTCGGGAAGTTTTAGTATCTTTTTATCTGACCCAGACACGGGTGAAGTGTTAGAAAATCCGCCCATTCAAAGCGACGGAGAAGCGTTAGAATTAGAGGTTTTCTTTGAAGTTAGTGGAACGGCTAATAACGGAGAAGATTATTCTTCTATTTTAACATCTTCGATTACCATTCCCGCCGGAAAAACTAGCCAAGCTATCCCAATAGAAACCTTAAATGATTTGATTTATGAAGGGAATGAAACCGTTATAATTACCCTTTCCGATGAAAAGCCAGACGGTGCAATTTATAACATTGATACCGCCCCCGCAACCCTAACGATTACCGATAATGATACCGTTGGAATTACGATTTCTGAAATTAACGGCGATACAAACGAACGGGGAGGAGAAGCGAGTTTTACCGTTAAATTGGATAGCGAACCGGAAGAACCTGTTACGCTGAATTTTACCAGTTCCGAACCAACAGAAGGAGAACTTTTAACCTTTTCTATTACGTTTGATGCTAGCAACTGGAATCAATTCCAAACGGTTAACGTGGCGGGGGTTGATGATAGCGAAAGAGATGGCGATCGCAATTTTACCATTCTAACTAATATTAGCACTGAGGACGCTCAATATAGCGAATTAGACGTTGCAGAAATCGAAGTTAAAAATATCGATGATGAAACCGAAAACGTTTTAATTACTCAGTCAAACGGAAGTACAGAAATCAGCGAAGATGGAACAACAGATAGCTTTGAAGTTGTATTAACGGGTTTTCCCATTGATGACGTTGTTGTTAATATTACCCCAGATTCTCAAGTCGATATCGGGAATGGAATTGGACAGCCCATCGCCCTAAATTTTACGCCAGAAAATGCAAGTACACCGCAAATTGTAACAGTAGAAGCGGTTGACGATGACGCTGTAGAAGGCGAACATCTCAGTAATATTAGCTATATTGCGAATAGCAACGATCCGCTTTATGCGGGTTTGGGAGGAGAAATTAATGTTGATATTGCAGACAATGATAATCCCACCGTTAGCCTAAAATCTGTTGGAAATGGTAGCGAACAAAGTATTATTCCGGGTGTATTTCAACTCGCGTTAGATCATCCCGCATCCAGTCAGGGATTAACCGTTAATTATACCGTTTCCGGGGTCGCGACTGCGGGAACAGATTATACAATTTTTGGCTTGGATACGGTTACAAAATCCGGTTCTGTTTATATCGCACCCGGAGAAACCGGAGTTAACATTAACGTTACCCCAATTCAAGATTTAGTCACAGAACTAGGCGGAGAAACTGTGACCATTGAGTTAGAAACGGGAACCGGATATAACATCGGAACCGTTGACCCCCAGAGTGTAATTATAACCGATGATGATGTACCGGGTGTGCGAGTTCTTGAAACCGGAAACGGTACCCAAGTTGTCGAACAAAACGCCACATCTGTAGACACAAATAAAACAGATCGTTATCAAATTTCTCTGACGAGTTCTCCGGGAATTGGTGAAACTGTTACTATTACTCAGAACTTTAATAATACTAACTTACAACTGCTTGATTCCGATCAAAATCCGATTACCGAAATTAGCTTTGATGAGACAAATTGGAACCAATCCCAAACGGTTACTGTTGTCGGTTTGGATGATAGCCAAGCGGGAACACCCGAACAAATTATTACCCACAGTTCCAGCAGTAGCGATGCAACTTCTCCCTACAATAACGGTCTAGAAATCGATGGGAAACTCCTCCCGGAAGTTACCGTAGAAATTAGCGAACCCACTTTTGATTCCGGGGAAATTGCAGACGGTTTAGAACTGCTTTTAGAACGCATCGCCGAAAGTTTGCGGGAGATGTTTCAAGATACAAACCTCCCGATTATTGGTTCTCTCAGCGGTTCCGAACCGACGTTTATCGAGACGTTAAAAAACAACATTGTTAACGCCATTAAAAGCACCGCAAACCTCACCCAAGACAAGTTAGAAAACTTACTGAAAGAAAAATTAGAGACAATTTTCCCCGATGTTGAGGTGATTTCATCTTCCCTTCCCGAAGAAATTGCTTTTGATATTGATTTGGGTAATCGTTATGAAACCAAAGCAAATTTATCCAAAGATTTTGGTTTACCGGGATTGGGGTTAGAAGTTGATGGAAAAGCCGAAGCGAATTTTAACTATGATTTGGGGTTAAAATTTGGCTATCATCAAGAGTTTGGCTTTTTTGTTGACACCGAAGAAACCCAACTTACAGCCGATGCGTTTGTTGGTTTTGATGACAATTTTAACGCCAAAGCAACGCTAGGTTTCCTAGAATTAAATGTAGAAAATGGGGCGGAAGATACAGAAAATGGCGGAACCAAAAACACCCAAGCCGAACTTAATGCTAAATTTGCATTAGAAGATATTGACCTCGACTCCGAGGGGAATTTAATTGAAGATTCCGGCGATGGAAACCGCCTGACTTTGACCGAATTAAAAGGCTTTAATACACTCCGAAACAACAATAAAGCCAGCCTAGAAAATCTGTTTGAACTGGATATCGAAGCCGATGCACAAGTCGGGTTAAACGCCAAGACAAGCATCTCCGGTAACGCTGCAATTCCCGCTTTTAATTTAGAGTTAGTCGGAGAATTTGATGCGTTAAAAGTAGACGGATTTAAAGTTACTCCTCCCCAAACTCCTAAAATTAGTTTCCAAAATGTTGAGATTGATTTGGGTACTTTTGTTAATAGCTTCTTTAAACCCATTGTCAAACAAGTTGATAAGGTTTTAGACCCCTTCCGACCCCTCGTTGATGTTTTGGTTAAAGATACAAAATTACTCTCAAAAATTGGCTTGGATGGCTTTTTTGATAAAAAGTTACCCACTCCCGATGGTGGCGATGGCGAGGTTGCAACTATCGAACTTGCTGATGTGATTTTGCGAACTTTGGGTAACGAACTTCCCCCGAGTATTTTTAAGTTTTTAGAGACTTTTGTTAAAGTTAGCAACTTTATCGAACAGATTAATAGTTTACCCGCAGGAGAAAATATTGCTATTCCGTTGGGTAATTTTAGTTTACCAAAATTGCAAGATTTAAGCAATTTAAGTTTTAGTGAAGTTGAAAATATTGCTGAAAATATAGCCAGTCTAAAAGACGATTTTGAGCAAATATTCCAAACAACACCCGACGCCGCTAAAAAGCAAGCCGCAGACTTTCTCAATAAATTTACCGACAGTCTAAATTTACCCAATATAGACGATATTCTGAATATCAAACAAAAATTTTCTGTGTTGGAAAATGAATTAAATAATATCCGAGAAAACACCACCGATACCGCCAAACAGAAAGCGGTTCAATATCTCCAGAATTTAATCGAAGATACTTCTTTACCCGACCTCGAAGATATTCCCGAAATTCAGAAAAATATTAACGTTCTCGAAGCCGAATTCAATAATCTCTCACAAACCACCTCTGATAATACTAAAAAGCTAGCAGTTGAATTAATTCAGAGTTTCACGGGAGATATTAGTTTACCGAGTTTACAAGAGATTCTCAGCTTTCAACAAAACGTTGATGTTCTCAAAGACGACCTCGAAAATCTCTTACAAAATACAACAGATACCGCCGAACAACAAGCGATAAAATTTATAATAGACTTCGCAAAACGTCTACCGTTATCGGAATTTGCCGATTTTAGCAATATTGATTTAGACGATATTGAACAACAAGTTACCAACCTACAAACCGAACTGGATAAAATTATCCAAAATCCGGGTAGTTCCAGTCAGAAATCAGTCACAGAATTTACTAAGAGTGTCACCTTTGGAAATGGAAGTGACGAACCGCTTTTTGACTTCCCTTTGCTGAAAAATCCTACGAATGCGATCGCGTTATTTTTGGGTCAAGATGTCTCTTTATTTACCTTCGATGTTCCCGAAGTTGCCTTTGATGTTAGTGTGCGAAAAACCTTCCCCGTTTACGGGCCAATTCGCGGTTTATTAGAAGGAAAATTTGGTGTTGCTGCTGATTTTGCTATTGGAATGGATACCTTTGGTTTGCGTCAGTGGAAAGCAAAAGATTTTGCTTTTGATGAATCTTACCGGGTTTTAGATGGGTTTTATATTAGCGATCGCGAAAATGCAGATGGTACGGGCGATGACGTTGCAGAAGTGAAACTCAATGCAACTATTGCAGCGGGAGCGGGTATAGATATTGTTGCGGCTTCGGGTTATCTAAAAGGCGGAATTGAAGGGTTATTTAACCTTGATTTAGTTGATAGTGGCGAAGCGAATGGAACCGATGATGGTCGCATTCATGCTATCTCTGAAATTGTACCCCGTTTTGATGATTTATTGAGTTTGTTGGGAGAGGTTAACGCTTTTCTGGGTGCGGAAGTTAAAATATTTGGGGGAACCGTTTATGATAAACATTTCGCCACCTTTAACCTCGCAGAATTCAAAATTGGGAACAGCAGTATCGGCAAAGTTCAGGATGGTTATATTGCGGGAGGAACTGTATTTTTAGATGCGAATTTTAACGGCATTCAAGACTACGCCGACCTCAATAATAACGGAGTTCGTGACTTTGAAGATGTCAATAATAACGGTATTCGAGATACCTTTTCCGCACCCGATCTCGACACCGGAGAAACCGTTCAACTTCTCGAACCCTTCAGCGAACCGTTTAGCGAACCTAGCACTTTTACTAATGCCGATGGTAGCTACAATCTCAATATTTTCGATGAATTTGATACCAACGGAAACGGCGTTATCGATGCCGATGAAGGTCGAATTATTGTTGTTAACGGCGTTGATACTTCCACCTTCCTAAACCAAATTGTTCCGCTTACAACCACACCCACCGCTACCATTGCTTCCCCTCTAACTTTAATCGCTTCCCAACCGTTAACCCCCGACTTTGAAGCAGCGAAAACGGAAGTTAAAAATGCTTTCAGTCTCCCCGCAGAATTAGACCTTTTTGCAGATATTCCCATCGATGTAGAGGTTGGAGTTTTGGCGTTACAGGTTCAACTGCAAAACTTGGTTATTGCAGCCACTCGGGAAATTTCCCAAACGCCGTTTATTGGTTTAGAAATTGATTCAGCCGAGGTGAAAAACCAAGCGGGTTTACTTTATCTCGACAGCAACAATAACGGTCAATTTGACACCGAAGAACCCCAAGTTATTAGTAGTCGTGATAACGGTGGCGTTCGTTTTCTTGACCTCAATAGTAACGAAGAATTCGACGAAGGCGAACCGTCTTCACCGCTAACAACGGCAGCCATTGCCAAAGAAGTCTTTCAAACCGTTGCTACTCTCATCGACAGCGGAGAAACGCCAGACTTAACGGATGAAACGGTTGTTCAAACTTTAGTTGAAAATGCTATTTCTAGCTTAACACAAACCGACCAAAATCTCAATCTAGATGGCGAAAACTTAACCGAACTTGTTGCAAAAATTATCGATAAAAATCAAAGCATCGACAGCATTTTAACCAACAGTTCCAACTTCTTGGATGCGGACACCGCACGTCAACAAATGATTCGTCCTTGGGTGTTCTTTGACGCCAATTATAACGGTATTCAAGATGCCAACGAACCCTTTGTATATCAACAAGCAGACGGCACCAATGACCTAGAAATTCCCGTCGAACCATTTGATACTAATACCAACGGAAGACTCGACCCCAACGAAGGAGAAATTGTCGAAGTTTACGCCTTTGAACCCGTAGAATTAGCAACAGGTTACTCGCAACTTGTTAACAATCCTTTTCAAACTTTAGTTCGCTTACTCGCCGAACCCGTTAACCCCGAAGCCGCACAAACTTTAGTTAAAACCGCTTTAAATCTTCCCGATGTTAATCTCTACGAATTTGACGCACTCAAAGAAATCTCCGAAGGAAATACAGACGGTTTAACCGTATTCACAAAACAAGCTCAAATTTATAACACCTTGGTTCAATTGGGTCAGTTTTTCAGCAGTTCAGAAGGCAATATTAACGAAGCAACCAATCGCATTTTAGAAGAAATCCTCGAACAAATTAATCAACCCAACGGCACCTTAAATGTTAGCGATGCGACTCAAATTCAAGCCATAATTATCAGTATTAATCCTGACATTGAAGCCAATGTAGCCGCAGGTGTTGCCAATATTATCGCCGAGGGAAATATTCGCATTGATGAAATTGTTGCGAATGACAATCTAAATTTAGTTGAAAAAGCAACAGAAATCGCTAAAATTCAGCAGGTTGTTCAAGGAGAAACTGCCAACGGTCTGCAACAGGTGGGAGCGGGAACGTTATCCATTGAACAGGCAATTTCTAACCATACAGGCGCAACTTTAACCAGTAAAATAGAAGCTTCAACTGCTGAAGACCCAACCTTTCAACTTGATATTAATAATAACAATCCCGTCGCCGAAGCTGACGAAAATATCACGGTTCTAGAAGATACTGAAACGATCATTAATGTTCTAGAAAATGATCAAGATGAGGATATCGATGACACTCTTACTATCACCGCAGCCAATAGTTTAGAAATCGATGATGAGGGAGAAATTACGGGAATTCTATCTGAAACCACAACTCAAGGTGGAACTGTAAAAATTGGCGAAGATGGTCAAACCATTACCTACACACCCGCTCTAAATTATGTTGGTGAAGATAGTTTCTTCTATCTTATTACGGATAGTAAAGGCAGTGTTGCCAATGCAGAAGTTCAACTAATGGTTGAGTCTGTTAATGATGCACCCGAACTGCTTGAAGAAATTCCCGACCAGTTTAATCTTCAACAAAACCAGACCTTTAATTTAGATATTTCGGGTTATTTTAACGACCCCGATGGCGATGTTTTAACTTATTCGGCGATCGCACTTCCCAACGGCTTGAATATTAATCCGACAACGGGTATAATTAGTGGTATTATCAACATTAATTCTGCTAGTCCGTTGGCGATCGCAGTCTCGGCGACAGATACCAATAACGCCAGTGTTAGCGATCAGTTTGACTTGAGTTTTCAAGCTATTTCTGAACCCACTCCCACCCCTCAACCAACTCCTCAACCCACTCCTCAACCCACTCCTCAACCAACTCCTCAACCAACTCCTCAACCAACTCCTCAACCCACTCCCGAACCTCAACCAACTCCTCAACCGACTCCTCAACCGACTCCTCAACCGACTCCTCAACCAACCCCCGAACCCGAACCTCAACCGAGTCCCGAACCTCAACCGAGTCCCGAACCTCAACCGAGTCCCGAACCTTCTCAACCCCGTTCAGATAGCGATGGAGATGGGGTATTTGATATTTTTGATCCGACTAATTTAATTGCAACGATCGCTTTTCCCGACTTACAACCGCCTAACTTAAATATCTCCACCTCGTCGCAACCTACCGATAACGTCGATGCGATCGTTGCAAGTCCAACCCAGACGGGTATTGTCTTCGGGTTGGAAGGAGGAGATTATATTCAAGGAACAGAAAATAATGACGAAATTAATGGTAACGAAGATAACGACTTTATTGACGCCAAAGATGGAAATGATACCATTTTGGGGGGTAAAAATAACGATCAAATTCGCAGCGGATCGGGAAATGATTTGACTTTTGGAAACTTAGGAAATGATACCCTTTCCGGCGATCGCGATGATGACTGGATCAACGGTAACGAAGACGAAGATCTCATCGATGGCGCCGGGGGAAACGATGAAATTTATGGCGGAAAAAATGACGACAAAGTGCGGGGAGGAACTCAAGATGATACACTCTTTGGTAATCTCGGCGCCGACTTGATGGAAGGAAACGAGGATAACGATATTCTCTTTGGCAACCAAAATAATGATACAATTTCTGGGAACTCCGAGCAAGATTTCATCTACGGGGGTCAGGGAAATGATTTACTTGACGGGAACTCGGGAGATGATGTTTTATTAGGAGACAACGGCGACGATACCCTCGATGGCGGAGAAGGGAATGACTCGCTGATCGGAGGAAATGGAAACGATCTGTTAGTCGGGGCTATTGGCGCTGATACCCTCGCGGGTGGGGACGGAAGCGATCGCTTTGTTTTGGTGGTCGGTTCGGGTACAGATGCGATCGCCGATTTTGTAGACGGTGAGGATATTATTATTCTTGATGGCGGCTTAACCTTCGAGCAATTAACCTTAAGTTCTGTTGAGAATTCTACCGTGATAGAAGTCAATGGAACCCCTGTGGCTATCCTCAACAATATTCAAATTAATTTGCTGACAGCAGAAGACTTTTCTACTGTCATTTAATACTAATTTGACCGAAGGTTAACTCGAACAGCGCCAACTTCAACCCCCTAAGATTTTGGCGTGGTTTGAGCTTTTTTAGCAATCGCTTTATCTTTTTTAGACGCTTTGAGAAATCTCGGGGAATTTTCTATCGGTGGCGCCAATTCTTCAAGAAAACCAAACACATCTCGCTCCGGTAAAAACCTCGCTTTCACCTGTACAAATTGGGGTTTACCTTGCTGTTCTTTATCGAGCTTGGGATTAAATCTAAACGGTTTAACCGGGGAATCTTTCCACAAAATCGGAATATGAGAAGCTTTCATAAATTTAACTTTTCGGTCGGGTTCAGCTTCTTTTATCCAGGCTAACCGTTCGGTTTTAAAGTTGCGAAAAATAGAAATACAAGGCACCCGACAAACGGGGATAAATTGCCACAAGCCACAGAAGCGAAATTCTCCGTCTTTTAACTCGGCTTCTATCCCCGAGTTCGTCTTTTCTTCGCTGACAAAACCCACAAGTTGAAAAGCCACGCCATGAGGTTGATCTCGTTTGGGAAAGTGAAACAGTTTGGGATAAACAATGATCCGTTGCACAGGATTTCCGCTGGTTTCAATCTCTTTTTTTAAAGCATCGTAGGCTTTTTGTCGCCGCCCGGGAATATAAAAAAGTCGGTATTCTTTATCTCCTAATTTAATAGTTGATTGTTCTTCGGTTAAAGTGACTTCTCCTTTGAGAATACCAATTCCCTGAAACTCAACTTGAGAATCATCGCTTTGTTGTTCAACTGGGGGGTCCGAAGCGGGAGAAGCGGATGGGACTTCAGAGGGAGTTGAGGGTTTTGCTTCCGGTTTTGTTGGGGTTTCAGCCTTAGGTTTAACAGGTTTAACCGGTTTAACAGGCTTAACAGGTTTTATCGGTTCAGATGAGGATTGAGTCTGCACTTTTTTCAGTAAAGCCTCATACATGGCTTTTTGCTTGGGGTTGGTTGCTGTTTGGATTAATTTTTGAAGCTTTGCTTCCTGAGGTGTAGTCATTCTGTGTTTTTCTAGCAATACTAATATCTTACTCAGTCAATCCAAGAATTTTCTCTTGAAACAATTTAACCCCCGCCACCCGGACTCCACAGAAACCGCCCAAAACTTGACCATCTCTAACTCAGACGACTTCCTCCCTTTCGCCCAAACGCCCAGACATGGGGGGACACGAAAGCCTCGGGGAAAAAATCCGACTCACAGAGAAACCAGATAGAGGAAATTCCCGTTTAAAATAAGGTAAGGTATTGTAAAACCAAAAAGCTGTAACCGGCTCTTGAGCTTGACGATCTCTTTTATTTGCTTCTATCTACTTTCAAGCCAGCCCCAGACAAATGTTATATCGAATGTAACGGGCTTGGGTTAACCTAAACAACCTCAGTACATGAGTACCGAAAACGTCTTCACTCGACCTGACCTGCTGGCAATTTTGTTGAAATTGAACGGTTGTATCATTGTCCGAGTTTTAGATGGGGAATAACGATTATCAAACTAAAAAAAATTATTTTGGAATTCTTGCTTATCGAGGAGGATCAGGTGTCCAATACATCAAAGTTGGATGAAATTGTTGAAAAATTAGAAAAGGATGTTAATCTCATTCGGATTAAAAAGGTGATGATTTGTGCTTGTCGGGGCAAGTGGGAAAACAATCAAAATAACCTCAACAATTTTGCGATTAAAGATTTGGTTCAGGAATTATATTGGAAAACTCAAACTCCCAATAATCTTTATAATATTCTCGACCGAATTTTGTCAAAAATCAATAAAAAATCAGAATACACCCTGATTATGAATACAATTATTCATCAAATCGGCCCCCTGTATTTAGAAAATCAATCGGAGTCGTTAAACCAAGACGTTACAGAAAATCTTTCTAACTTTACTCAATCTGACCCTTCCCAACCCCTAGAAGAAACGGCAAGCTATCCGAACATCAATTCCGTTTCTAACGTTCCCGACTTATTTGATATCCGATGGAGAATTTTGCAGTATACAAACCCCCTGCGGGTGAAACTTTTACTGTTTTCAACTTTGGAGCGAGAATTTACTTTTAATAATCAAGATTGGTCTCAACTCAAGCTGCACACCTTAGATGATTTACTCCGGCAACTTCTGCGAAATTTTCCCAGTTTTTCGGGTTTAAAAAGTAATCTAACCAAAATGGCAAACTATCTAGAACATCCCGATGAAAATCTGCAAGCGGTAACGATAATCTTAGAAAGTTTAAAAGCCATCTATGCAAAAAAATCCGAAACCAACTCCAGTAATTTGTCAGTAAACATCAATCAAAACACCAATGCGATCAATTCCGAAACCGTCAATCAAATCTCTAAAAACTCTCACCCAAAACCCCCCTCTTCAAACCGCACCCATTTAAACTCATCATTCAATTCACCCAAAACCCTCTCAAACCCGGCGGATAGCTTTCTCAACGAAAAACTATCGCAGACTCAATCTAACCTAATTTCAACCAATCTTAAAACCGAAGAACTTGCCAATCTCAACAGTCAATTAGAATCTCAGGTAAACCAAATCGTCAACAAAAGTATTAAAAAAACAATTTATCCCATAAATCAAACCTGGGACGAATTACAAAACCTTTTAGATCTCTGTTTTAAAAACCTCCCACCGAGCGAACGTTGGGAATTAAAAAAATTTGCTTTACAAGAATTACTCAACGTCATTCGCAGCAAAGTTAACGAATTACAAGACTCATTAAACCAACTGGAAACAACAGAACTCCAATCCTGGTCAACCGTCGATCTTTCTCAACAAAAAACGATGGATCTCGCCCGTCAGGGAAACGCCAAAGCGATCGCCAGCTTAATTAACCAATCCCTAAAATCCAGAGGAATTCACACCCAAGTCAAATCCCAAAATGGTTGTTTGCACGTTGTTCTCACCGCCGAACCCATTCCCGACTCAGAAAGCACCGCCTCTTTCATTCACAACAAATTAATTTTTCTCAAAATCCAATCGATTCAAACTATCAAAATCTATGGCAGAAAAACGGGTACAAAATCAATCGCCTGGACTCAAGAATATAACTACAATTAGCTCACAGATTAAATTCAATGGATCTCACAGAATTGCAAAAGCGATATCAAGCCGGAGAGCGAGATTTTCGAGACATAAACCTCAGAAACGCCAATCTCAACTCAGCCGATTTAATTGACGCCAACTTCAGCCACGCCGACCTACAAGGAAGCGAATTTATTTTAGCCTATCTCAACGGCGTTAACTTCACCCGAGCCAACTTAGCCCGCAGCAAACTCAGCGGCGCCAACCTCAACAAAGCCAACCTCAGCGGCGCCAACCTCAGCGACGCCGATCTTCACGGCGCCATTTTACAAGGAGTCGATTTTCGCAAAGCCAACCTCTCCCTCGCCATCTTACTCGACGCCAACCTCATTCAAGCCGATTTGCGCGGCGTCAACCTCCAAGGTGCCGACTTGCGGGGCGCCTGTTTGCGGGGGGCGAACCTCCGTTACGAGCGCCGCATTTACGAAGGCGTTAACCTGCGGGGCGCCGACTTGCGGGGCGCCGACTTACAAGGCGTTAACCTCACCGGCGCCGACTTAACTCGCGCCAATCTCCGGGGCGCCAATTTGGGAGAAACGGTTTTTCGTGGCGCTATTTTAAAGCAAACAAACCTCACCCAAACTAATTTACAATCGGCATTTTTAACAGAAGCAGATTTATCCGGCGCCCGACTGATCGGAGCGAATTTAAAAAAGGTAAAACTTGAACGAGCAATATTAACTGAAGCTCAACTTCCGGGGGTGGTTTTGTCCGATGCCATGTTACCCGATGCTAAACTGAGTAATGCCAACCTTTCCAACGCCGATTTGAGCCGCACTAACCTAGTACGAGCCGATTTAACTCGCACCGATTTAAGTGGTACTAATTTAACTCAAGCCGATCTCACCGATGCGTCCATCGCCCGAACTAATCTTCGCAATGCCAATTTAAGTTATGCTTATTTAACTCGGGTTGAATTTAGCAGCGCCAACACGATTGGGGTACAATTACATGGGGCAATTATGCCCAATGGCGAAGTTCATCCCTAACATAATTTACACGGTTAAATCTTACTCTTATGGCTCGCAAACGATTAATTATTGAAATGGGAATGGGGATCGATCAACACGGTCAAGAACCCACCGTCGCCGCAGCCCGGGCGGTTCGCAATGCGATCGCTCACAATGCTTTACCCGGAGTTTGGGAGGTGGCCGGTTTGAGTCATCCCAATCAGATGATTGTTGAGGTTCAAGTCGCCGTTCCCTATCCCGAACAAGTCCGATCCGATGAGGTTTTAGCCGTCTTACCTTTTGGTCAAAAAAGTCTCAAACTTGAGTCCGGGGGAATGGTTGTAGAAGGAAGGGCGATCGCCGAACTTAATGATAAAAACGATCAGATGTTAATTGCAGTCGCGGCCGTTACCGTATTTGTTGAAATGGACTAATTCTCAGCAACATCAGTCATAAATGGATGAATGATCAATGATGAATTTTCCCTATTTCTTGAGAACTGGTGAGGTGGTAATGAGTGACTGATAACTTTTCCCCGCGATAATTTTGGGGTCGTTGGGCTAATTTTTGTGATAAAATAGGCAGAGTAATGATAAACTCGACGCCCTTCCCGTATTCGGAAACGACTTCAATTTTTCCTTGATGATTTTCAATAATTTTGTAGGAAATTGCCAGTCCGATTCCCGTTCCCTTGCCAATTTTTTTGGTCGTAAAGAACGGATCGAAAATCTTATGTTTAATTTCGGGAGGAATTCCCAAGCCATTATCTGCAATTCTAACTTGAATTTCTTCCGAGTTAATCTGTTCGGTTTCAATGGTAATTTGGGCGGGTCTGGGCGGTTGCATGACATAGGAAATATGAGTTTGAGCATCTTCTAACGCATCAATACCATTGGCAATAATATTCATAAAAACTTGGTTCAGTTGCGCCGGATAACATTCAATTAACGGAAGATTTCCATAGCGTTTTACCAGTTCAATATTAGACTTGAAACGATGATTGAGAATTAATAGAGTGTTCTCAATTCCAACGTGAATATCCACTTCTTTAATCTCCGCTTCATCCAACCGGGAAAAATTTCGCAACGATAGTACAATCTCCCGAATTCGTTCCGTTCCCATTTTCATCGAAGACAGCAACTTCGGCAAATCTTCCGCAATAAAATGCAACTCAATTTCCGCAATTTTGGCTTCAACTTCGGGAGAAAGATCGCTACAATTTTCTTGATAGAGATGAACTAAATTTAGCAAATCTTGAATCTGCTCGCAAGCGGGGCTAATATTTCCATGAATAAAACTCACCGGATTGTTGATTTCGTGGGCGATTCCTGCTACCATTTGACCCAAACTCGACATTTTCTCCGTTTGAATCAGTTGAGCTTGAGCAGTTTTTAAATCCTTAATCGCTTGTCTCAAATCTTCGGTATATTGTTCTACCCATGCAATTAATTTATTCAGAGAAATCGCTAAAATTCCCACCTCATCGTTTGATGTCACCGGAACTCGCAAACTGAAATTTGATTCTTGTGTCACTCGTTGAGCCACTTTCGTCACCTTTTGCAGGGGAGAAGCAATGGCGCGACTCGTTAAAATCGCGAGAAGGGTTGCAATTGTCGTTGAGAGAATCAAACTTCCAATTATAATCCTAACCCGCAATTTTTGCGCCTTTTGCAGTTGAAGATCCGCCTGTTTTTGTTGAAGTTCGGCTTTCGCATTCAGTTGAGTTAATAATTCAAAAATCCGTTCAAAATCCCGGCTAATTTGACTCGCTTCTTCCCCTTTCAGCGTTTTCCAAATTTGTTGTTGGGCGTCCGGAATTCTGTCTTCTCTTAAACTCCCTGGCTTGATTTGTAGCCGGATCGCTTCCATCAGTTCCACATAGGATTTAATCGTTGTAAAATAAGCTTGGGATAGCTGCTGAACATCGTCCGACTCGACAACAATATCCTCGGAATAGACTTCTGTAAAAACATCCAGTTCGCGAATCCAAGTTTGAATCCGATTTAAGCTATCATAAAACTTGACCACCTCATAATCGGAAGATATACTATCTCCCAAAACAATCATTAACTGTTGAGGGTGAGCCTGTAAGGATTTTAGAGCATTTTCAAGTTGAGTAATAATATTTTGTTGCTGATAGGCGATCGTCAGTTGGGATAGGGCTTTTTGTTGAGCTAAGTCTCCAATGGTTAACCCGACGATGGTTCCCGTGACACCGATCCCAATCGCCAAACCGTATCCATAGGCAATTTTTTTAAGAATACTCAAGTGAGAAAAAATCTGTCTGGACTTATACCATGATAATCGATTCAAAACCGAAGTGAAGGGAATCTTTCCACCGGGCTTAAGATTCTCAGCTTCCTCAACTTCTTGACCAAGCCACATCATACAACTAAGTACAGGAAATCTATATTTATTTTTAAGTTAGCATCACCAGGTTAATAACAGGTTAATCGATCTCGATTCAGAATTTCTTTATCTGTTGAACACATCCGTGTTAATTGATCGGCAAAATAAGCTTAAAACGAAGTTAAAATTTAACTCAATAACAGTCAAACGGTGTTGGGTTTCGCCTGTCGGGTGTTGGAGACTGTCGTTTTTGTAAATTTATCCCTTGATTTTACCGAATTAAGTCACCTTCCCCAATTTCTTCGTATACATCCCGAATAATATCATAATCCGCATCCGTCACCGCAACAAACCGAGAACCTTTATATTTTTGAGTCGTTTCACCCGTAACTAAAGCCTCAATTAACTTGTCTTGATTTCCAATAATGCGCTGTTTATACTCAGCAACAACCTCCGCATCTAATAAATCACTCACCACAAAAAGATCATCCGGGAGAGGAGAAGTTTGTTCAATTTCTCGAAAGCGCTTTCCCGACACTTTATAACTTTCATAATCCGTTTTTGAACCGCCCCAAGCATCCACCTGACCCTCCGCTAAAGCCTGCATCCCTTCCGACGATCCTAACATTTTAACTTGATAATTTTCATTGGGTTTAAGTCCCGCATCCAGCAATAATTTTGTTGGTCCGAGATGACCGCTAGTTGAACCGGGTTTTTTCATCGAAATGGTTTTACCCTGCAATTGATTTAAAGATTCAATCTCGCTTTCTTCGGGAACAACAATGATAGAATAATAATCTTGACGGGCAATTCCAATCAAAGGTTTTGCATCCGTGCGGGCATTAATCACCACATATTCCGAAGGCCCAGTTAACAACAAATCGACTTGATTTGATTGCAAAGCCACCGCAGCAGCAGTATAACTTTCTACGGGAACAAATTCAATCGGGGTCTGTAAAACCTCTTGTAAAGCTTGGCGAAATGTGCCATAATTTTCTGTTAACGCTTCTATCCCTTGTTCGTCAGTGACCGTAAACCGCAAAAGTTCGGGTTTACCCGGTTTTAAGGGATTATTTCCCGTTTGGGTGGCGGTACTACATCCGATTAAAAATAGGAAAGAATATCCTAAAAAATGGCGTCGCTTCATCCAAATTTAACCTCATAATCAAGGTTGTTGATATCCAAAAAAAGATATCATTGTCTAGTTTACAATGTTTCATTCTCAACTGTCCGGTTTACAGGAGTCACCGAGTCACCGAGTCACCGAGTCACCGAGTAAGCGCGTTCGCGCTCGCTGCGCGTACAGAATTGCCTCTTACCCCTTACCCCTTACCCTTTACCCCTTACCCTATTCCCTATTCACAGTTGACGGTCATTTTTCTTACTGACTCGACTTTCCTGTAACGAATTACCAATACCCTGTAAAATCCCCCGACCAATTAACCCAATACCCCGACCCAAAACCTGAGTCAAAACATAAACAACTCCACTCCCCAAAAACGCAATAGTCGCCCGGACTCTGGGGGCGACAGCATCGCGAGTTTCTAACACCAAAGTCACCGCCAATTGTACCCCAGTCAGTTGTTCAAGTTCTACATTTCGAGGCGAATAAATTTCTTTTTTTTGGATTCCCCGTTCTCCAAATACTTTTAAAGTATACAAACTCTCAAAAATCTCTTTGGGTTCATAAAAATATTTATCAACCCGATATTTCCAAGACAAATTATTTCTAAACTTCTCAATTTCTCGCGTAGACAAAAGCCTTCTATCATAAAATTTTTGCTTAATTTCTTCAAAATCCGCAAAATGATTCAGCAAAGGTTGAATCACCCCATTGGCAACTTGAATCACCAAATTTTGTAGAATCGCTTCCGCCCGTTGCATCGCTTCCGGACTTCCCACCGGACAATAAACATTATCCACCATTAAGGGAATTTGAAACAACAAATGAGCCATTAAATCTGTAACCAAAGGAATTTTATCCAGAATAACCGTTTTAACAATCAGCGCATCTCCCAACAGCACAGAAACAACTTCTACCTCTTGATCCCCAACCCTCAACCGGTAATATTTTCCAAAATAATTAACAACCGTAACTTCCCAAACATCGAGTAACATCCTCTGACATTTCTCTGATAATTGCTCAACTTGAACCTCAGAAAATCCAAACTCATCCAACAACTGTTCAAACTGTTGCAAAACCAGATAAATTAATTCTCGCTTTTGAGTTAATCGTAAAATATCAATTTCTAAAGGCGTTCCCGTAAGATTAATTAACCCCGACTCCAACTTAGAAACCGTGACATCAAATAAAACCGATTTCACCTCCATCGCCAGAACTGGAGTTTGATAGGTAACAGACGAATCACCCCGCACCACCAGGGATTCTTCGGGTCTCAGAGGCTCCTTACGGGGACTGTTGGGGGGAGGAGTCGTTTCCTCAATTTCCGGGGCTTGAGGGCGAACCGAAGCGGGTAACAGTTGACTCACGATCCAGCGGGCCGCCAAAAGTTCCCGGCGGTGGCCCGTCACAATTAACCAGTTAACAACGGCCTTCGGTTCTCCCCGTTCCACATCGTAGGGGTTGGGAAGGTGAGCGGTAATTTCAGCTAACGTTTCATCAATTTGGCGCAGTCCCGACTTTCCGACCCGATAACGCCAGCGACCCCATACCGACAACCCGGTTATCCGCGAAACCGGGGAAACCACCTCTAACTCGGTCTTCAGGTCTTCCCAAACCGTCTCACCCGAGGCGACAATGCGAATTGCGGTGATAATTTTTTCAATGGCGACCCCTTTCGGACAATAGCCTTGAACCCCAACCCGTTGGGCGGCTTGCAGTCGGTGGGTCTGTTTGGTAGAAGTCAGGAGCAGAACCGCTAAATTCGGGTAATTGGCGATCAGATGTTGACAAAAGGCGATCGCGCTGTCGGTGGTCGAACTCAGACGCACCAGGGGACTGCTGAGGTTGGCGATCTCCAAATCGACGATCGCCACATCAATTATATTATTCGTTGAGGTGCGAACAGAGAAGTTCTCGTTGGCGATCCGTTGGGGTTCTAAAATCGCGAGTGCGGCTTCTGCGGTTTGGGCTTCTGCGACCACCTCTAAGTCAGGATAGTCTTGACAAGCAACTCGCAAGCCCATCCGAAAAATCGGGTCATCATCAATAAGCAGGAGTCGCACAGTCGGTTGGCTCATGGACAAGTCTGAAAAGAAGAACAGGGTGCTATTTCAGACTCTATCATCTCGTCTCGGTTTTTAGACTTTTGCTGCTACTCCAAAAATAAGTTCGCATCTGGAGGAGTATAGCCACCCCCTCCCGAATAAGACGGTTCGGGTGCCGCAGCCGGTGCCGGTGCCGGTGCCGGTGCCGGTGCCGCTTGATAACCTCCTGAAGTCGCCGCAGGAGAACTACCCGAAGAAGAATAGCCGCTCGACCCGCCAGAATAGCCGCCGGAACTGTAGCCGGAGGAGTATCCGCTACTGTAACCTGAATAGCCGCCAGAATAGCTGCTAGAGCCTGAAGAATAGCCGCCGGAACTGTAGCCGGAGGAATATCCGCTATTGTAACCCGAATAGCCGCCAGAATAGCTGCTAGAGCCTGAAGAATAGCCGCCGGAATTGTAGTCGGAGGAGTATCCGCTATTGTAACCCGAGGAATAGCTGGAGTATCCCGAAGAACTGGAGGACCCGGAAGAATAGCTGGAATAGCCGCTCGTTTGGGAACTGGTCGAACTCGTCGAACTCGTCGAACCCGTCGAACTACTCGTCGAAGATGAAGGGGTCGAACGTTGAGACGCCCAGTAAGCATCCCGTTCGGCCACCCAACGGGCGATCGCATTTTGGGCTTCATAATAGAGGGCGCGACCGTAGCGAATTCTGGACGCTTCGGAAATGGCCGAACTCAGGCTGCCTTTATCGGCAAAACTGTAGGCTTTATCGAGAATAGGCCGATCTTCGGCAATTTGAACTTCCGTCACCCATTCGTTAATTTTGTCGCGGGCTTCGGCATAGAGAGCGCGACCCTGACCGATCTCGGAAGCTTTATCAATGGCGGCGCTCAAGTTTCCTTCTTTGGCCAAAGCCAGCGCTTCGGTTAATAAAGGCTGATCCTCAATAATTTCAATCCGCTTGCTCCACTCGGCGATCAAAGTTTGAGCTTCGATCCGCAGCGGACGCCCGAGAGCCACTTCCGCCGCTTGAGCCACCGCCGCTCTAAACCCATCGACGTCTTCTTGTTCGGCCAGCAGACGGGCCAGAACGATGTGGGGCCGATCTTCGATGCGCTGAACTTCTTTGCGCCAGTGAGCCACTAAGGTTTGGGCGTGTATCCGTCGGGGTCGGTCCGGGGTGATGGTTCCGGCTTGATCCATTGCCAATTTTAAAGCAAAGGGATGACCGGCTTTGGAGAGGGTGTCGGCCACTTCGAGGGCGACGAGATCTTGAATTTGTCCGTCTAGCTGTTCGGTTGGGATGTGGGCTTGTTGATAAAGGCCAGCAGGGATCGATTTTTGCTCCAGAGCCGCTTTTCCTTCCAGCAGGACCACCAATTTTTCGAGAAAGGGTTTGCTGTTGGCTTGGTTGAGGGCGACATCTTGAACTTCGGCCACCAGCAGCAAGTTTTGAGCCTCTTTGTACAGGGGGGAATGTTCGGGAACTCGTTTGGCGATATTAAAGACGTTGTTGTGGTTTTTGGCTTCTAATTCCAGTTTGGCTTGATCGATCAGGCTTTGACTCCAGGTTTTAATCTCTTGGCGGGCTACGGTATGCACGTAGAGTTTGGAACTGACTTGATTGGCCAGTTCGATCGCTTCTTCTAAACTGCTAGGACTGTTTTGTTTGGCAATATTGCGAGCTTCTTCGAGGCGTTGATAGCCTTGGCGTTCGATCGACATTCGATCCACAAGATCGTTGAAGCGTTTTTCTCGCCAGTGGGCGTTATTGAGTTTGGCCAGGGATTGAATATTGCTGAAAGCTTGCGCCCAATTTTGTTTTTTTAACGCCGCGATCGCTTTATCGTAGAGTTGTTGACCTTCATTCCAGTCATTTTTCCAGCCGCCGATCGCCGCTTCGACGTTGGAGTAGGCCGGACTGCTTTTCGGAACAATACTGACCAATTCAAGGGCCGCCTCTAAGTTGCCTTCGTCTATTTTTTGGTCGGCCAGGACGATTAACAGTTTTGTCCATTTTTCCATCATTTTCTGGCCTTGAGACCGAAGGGGATGAGTCTCAGGCCAACTTTCGATCAAATCAAAAGCCGCTTGAATTTCTGTCAGTTCTCCGGACTGGGCCGCTTGATCTGCACAGTAGAGTCGGTCTCCGTCGGCCGATAGCGGGGAAATTTCTTGACAGTTGGGCGGTGGCGGAGTGATCAGCAGCCACAGTAAAGCGCCGGCGCCCATCGTTCCAAACCCGAGCAGAACGGTGAGCCAAAGAAGTTGCCATCCCCAAAAGCCTTTAGGCAACTTCAGACTTCGCCGGCTTGCGGTTTCCGCCGTTGCTTCGGCTGTTTTCTCCTCCAACTCCGACGGGGAAGCCGGAGAGAGTTCCGCCTCTGATGCTGGAGTCAAACGCCTGGATTGGTTAAATTGGGGTGTCGTCATGACTTTACCATTTTCCTATGATTCGTTCTTGGTTTGGCCTGACTCGGCTGGGCGAGTTGGTTCGGTCTTGGGGGTTCCCGAGTTGAACTTGGCTCTCACCGTCGAGTGTTTGGAAGTGAGTCGTGCTTCTGCTGTGATTTTATACAGTTGTGAGTCAGGTTTAACTATTTTGGCTGATCATTTTCCAAAATATAATCAAATGTTTTTAAGTTTTACATCATATTAGCAAGCCTGACAATCGGCCGGTCAAACTGGGGTTTTCTGATCATCTGATTTTTAGCTGAGAACAGCGATCGCAAACCCTAGCTGACGGCGTTATTGTTGGTTCGGCTAGGGTGGGTTGATTTAGGATGCTTTCGGGGTTGAGTCGGTGTTTTCTGCACTGGCGGCCGATTCCGATGAACTGTAGCCAAAAAAGTCAATGCGATAATCGGTAATTTTGATTCCGGTTTGTTTTTCGACTTGTTCGATCACGGCTTGGGGGAGTTCGATATGAACGTCAATAATCCGCTCGCTATCGAGACAGTTGACATGGGAATGGGAATCGCTGATGTGTCCGTACAAACGACCCTCGGAACGTTCGATACACTCGATAATACTCTCTCGGGATAGGGCTTCTAAGTTTTGGTACACTGAGGTGTGACCGATGGCTTTACCCTGTTGGTTGAGTCGATCGTAAATTTCACGGGCTGACAGGTGTTCCTGTGCTTCCCAGAGGAGTTCGAGAATAAAGCGACGCTGACGGCTTAACCGCATTCGGAGCGTCTGACATCGATTGAGTGCATCCTCTAATGAACGGATTGGTTTCACTTCTTACGCCTCTGTTTTTATAAAACTATCTGCTATTTCTGTTGTCAAACGTATGTATACTAACTTACGGCTAGTTTAATTTTATCGTAGCGATTTGCTCACGCTTGTCTGGTGCGACAATGCCTCAATCCTCAATTCAAGGCTTTGAGCAAAAATCTGTCAAAATAGCAACAGGGGAATTTTGGTGCAGTATCAACGAAGGTGTACAGGAGATGACTATCACAATCAAGCTTAATCGTCAATGCCTAGATCAGTTAGACTTGTCACCTGCGATCGCGACCATTGAGAACATACTCACCACCGGGACAATAGCCGCTTGCGAACAAGAGATTTGCTTTGAGATTGACTATCCCCGCGATCCTCAAGACCCCCGCGAACTGTCTGAAGTTCCAGAAATCCGACTGTGGTTTGTTCGCTTGGATGCTCGTTATCCTTGGCTGCCGTTTTTGCTCGACTGGAAAGCCGGTGAACTGGCTCGTTATGTTGCCATGCTGGTTCCTCACCAGTTCCATCGCACCGAGGGAATTCAATATAATCCCGAAGCTTTGGAAATTTTTTTAATGTCTAAAATCTTTATTTTAGCAGATTGGTTGGCCGAACAAAAAATCCCTTCTATCTCTCGACTTAAATCCCTGTCTCAAATGCTCGGTTATGATTTAGATGAGGCTTTATTTGAGTTGATTGCTGATTGTTAAGGGTCAGATTTGTCCACTCCCGGAGTTCGCGTTCAAGTCTCCCGTCGGCCAAAAATTGGGAGAGGAGCTTTACATAGATCTTGTCATTTGTCATCTGTCCAAGTTATGATCTTTGTAGAGTTTTGTAACCCAAGGGTGAGCATCTACTGGGTTGAAAACAACAACCCCATTTTCAGCAACATCAAAGCTAGAGAATTAATCGGGATAACTCTAAATTCTCAACATCCCTGTACTTGGTCTGAGGTGCTATTGAGCGAGCAAGTGTTTTTTAAACTATTTAAGCCATAACTATACTGTTGAAAACAAAGTTATCCGTATTGTTGATACTGGGTGAGGATTCTTCTAAACTAATTAGAAGAGTCTCAGGTACTCTAAGATCTTCACAAAGTATTTTGCTGAACAATTTTTTGGATTTGGGGTCCGAAGTCAGTTAATCGCTGACTCATCTATATAGTATAAACCTGAAAAAATCACACCTAGAGGAATCTTTTAAATAGCTATGAACGGAACTGACAGCCAAAATATGCCATCGATGCGTGTCCTGATGGTCGTTGAAAACATCTCGCGGAAAATGGGAGGTGAAGCTGGTAAAAGTTTCTATTATTTACGACTGTTCCGAGAACGCCATCTAGAAATCAGAGCCGTTTGTCACGGGCGAGTCCGCGAAGAACTGCGCAAAGAATTTGCAGACGATCCCGAACTGTTCCGAAAAATTCATTTTGTCGATGATACTTGGTATCAAGCCCTAGTTTGGCGGATTGGTAAACTATTTCCCTACCGCATTCAAGACCTGATCTTCGGTCAAATCATCCATTGGATCACCCAATATCATATCCGAAAATTGGCTCTCAGACTGATTAAAGTCCACAAAATGGACTTAGTTTTTGAGCCGGCACCGATCACTCCCAAAGGACTCAGTTTCATCTATAACATGGGAGTACCCGTCGTAATCGGACCCCTGTCAGGCGGGTTGGAGTTCCCTCCGGCTTTTCAGTACATGGACTCCAAAATTAGCCGTATGTCGATCAATATTAGTCGTTCTTTCTCGGAAATTCTCCATCGGTTAATTCCGGGAAAATTAAAAGCCGAAGCCTTGATTGTTGCTAACCAACAGACTGAAGAGGCTTTACCGCTCGGTTGTCAGGGGAAAGTCTACCAAGTGATCGAGTCGGGAGTCGATTTAGATCTCTGGCCGCCGAGAGAAGCCCGTCCGACGTTCGGCGACCAACCCGTTCGGTTTATCTACGTCGGACGGCTGGTAGACTGGAAAGGCGCTCAATTTTTGATCGAAGCCTTCGCCTCTGTTGCCCTTAAGACAAACGCCGTCTTGGAGTTAGTTGGTAACGGTCAGTTAGAACAGCAGCTTGAAAACCGAGTTCAAGAGTTAGGTTTAACAGACCGCATCCATTTTCATGGATGGCAGCCAAGAGCCAAAGTTAATCAACTCCTGCGCGAGTGCGATGTGTTTGTGATGCCCTCTTTGCGAGAAGCCGGCGGAAATGCCATCATGGAAGCGATGGCGATCGGATTGCCGACGATCGCGACCAATTGGGCGGGACCTTCTTACATTGTGGACGACAGCACGGGGATTCTCGTAGACCCCAGTTCAACAGAGGAGTTTACACAAGGTTTAGCGAGCGCGATGATTCGTCTAGCTGAAGATCCCGAACTCCGATCGCAAATGGGATTATCCGCGACCCGTCGAGTTCGAGAAGATTATTTTGACTGGCACTCGAAATGCGATCGCATCATAGAGATTTTTGCAGAAACACTCCGTCAAGTCAAGAAAGTTCCCGAACACCAGTCTTCTTCCGTTGAGCAGAACTTCCAAGCCTTGATCGCACCCGAGACCCTCTCTAACTGATATCAAGCTTAGTTCCGAGTTTGAATTCATCTCCATTCCCCCTTTCCTTCTCGGAGAGGGGTTTTACAGTTAACAGTCACCACCTCACCAGTGAATAGGGTAAGGGGTAAGGGGTAAAGGGTAAGGGGTAAGGGGTAAGAGGTAATTCTAAACTTCTGACCTCACGACTTTTGACCTCACGACTTCTCCCCACCTCCCCGCCGATAACCCATCCGTTTCCAAGCACCATTAACCGAAAAAACCCACACTCAACCCATCCGTTACCCATCCGTTTCCAAGCACCATTAACCGAAAAAACCCACACTCAACCCATCCGTTACCCATCCCCGACTCCCGACTCCCGACTCCCGACCCTATACACAAACACTCGATTTTGTCAAGATGCTGATTTGGGGGTTGGGCTTGGGCGTTGAAAATTCGTGTGTTTGGGTTTCGATTTTTTCGTCAGGAGATCCGGATATTTAACGATAGAATCTTGGTTTTAGGCTCTATTTTGACGTGTAGACAGAGTAAGCCCTTGGGTGGTGTTTTTTATAGTGTACCAGAACCCCTAGAATTCCGTCAACTTTTTAAGAAATTTTCTCAATTAAAAATTCGATTTTTCGGCTAAACTTTTATTTTTCAAAACGATTAGCCGATTTTTATTAGAAAAACTTAACTTAACGGCAAATTGGAGTCCGAGTGGGAAGGGATCGGTTAATTGGTGAGGAGAATAAACAGAGATCTCACCCAAGTGAGGATTTTGATTTTGGCAACCTTTGTGAGCATCAACGGGTTGATTGATGTTGCACTGGTTATCTTATACAAATGATGAATTTTTGTATACAACTTGCTCGCCCCTCACCGATAAAACTTGTCAATACTTTGTATAAAAAACTGGGCAAATCGGCACAAATTTCTTCAACAGAAAAAGCATTGTTGAGCCGCTAGTCTCGTAGATTTTCAAGTTTGCTTTGTCATAAATAACCCTATAAACCCTATGAAATGGTGATTTGAGAAGTTAAGATTTTTGAAGATATCAATCAAGTTTTACAGGGATAAATCAACTTTACACAATCTTTATAATTACCCCAATTAAAATTTACAAAAAACGCTTGTCGAGATGCAAAGGAGAGATTTATTATCTGGAAACATACAAGCAAACGCAGACCAATCTAATGACTACCCAAACTACTCCAAAATATCACGTCGTTTTAAGTAGACCCTTTGATTTAGAACAGTTTGCAAAAAACGCCCAACAGGACAAATGTCCTCGCCATACTATGTGGACACTCGCTCAAAAACTAGGAGCAACCGTTCACCAACCGGGACAACATCCCATTTCGCCGGCCGATCGCTTCTTATCCAAGCTGATGGGAGGTAGCCTACCCGAACATTGGGCGATGGCTCGGGCAATGTCTAAGCAAGTGGGCAAGAATGATATAATTTTTTCTATCGGTGAAGATTCCGGTTTTCCGATCGCCACCGTTTGCGGTGCAAAGGTAAACCGACCGAAAATGGCTGTTTTTGTTCACAACGCCGATCGCCCCCGCAGCCGCGTGGCGATGAAGTTGTTCAACTTAGCCAATCGTGTTGATGTGTTTATGACCAATACCCAGGTCAAAGCCGACTTTTTACAAAACTATTTGGGGTTGGCTTCTGAGCGGGTTTATCTCGTCACCGAACAAACCGACACCCAGTTTTTCACCCCGGGTCTTGCTTCTGCGGATAAAAAGCGCCCGATCGTCGGCAGCGGCGGTTTAGAACAGCGAGACTACTGCACCTTAGCGGAAGCGACCCAAGATTTAGATCTCGATGTCAAAATCTGTGCGGTATCTCCCAACGCCAAAGCCATAGCAGATACTTTTCCCCCAGTCCTGCCTAAAAATATGTCGCGGGGATTCTACGACTGGCCGGATTTGCGCCAACTGTACCGAGATTCTGATATTGTCGTGATTAGCCTCAAGCCGCACAACTACCAAGCCGGCTTTACCACCTTGTTTGAGGCGATGTCTTGCGGACGTCCGGTGATTATGACCCGCACACCCGGTTTAGCGGAGGAGTTAGCCGAAGCGGGAATTATTACCGGGGTTAACGCCCAAGATCCTCAAGGAATGCGTCAGGCTATTGTCGATCTGCTGAATAATCCCGAAAAAGCCAAAGCTCAAGCCCAACGGGGGTATGAGTTAGTTCAAGGCAAATACAACAGCGAACAATACGTCGATGGTATTGCCAACCAGTTAATGTCTTTAGAGCCTGAACAAGAACTAATTTTAGCTTATTAGTCCGGTTCTGGCAAGGGGAGACTCTATTTACTCAGGATGAAGTTTGTTGATCTTTTGAAAAACATAGACTTCATCCTGATAGAGTTTTAACTGAAATTGGGGTAAGTTTTCGAGTTGATTAACCAGAGATTGAGCAAATTGGCGGTTACTTTTCCAACCCGGATGTCGGACATTTAATAACACATAATCAAATTGGGTTAGATCCGTTGGCGGTGCATCAACATTCGTAAATTCTACAACCGGGCGATGGGTGAGGTGAGGGGCTAAATTAGCGGTTGTTAGGACTGAACCTTGAGTATTTTGAATTAAATTTACCGCCAAACGGTTCGCAGTCCAAGTATCGATTTCTCGCAAATAAATAGACCAAAAATAGCCGAATTTTGCCAAGCATAAAAATGAAATAAATGACCAAATTAAAATCAGTTTTCGGATAATTTTCTTTTCTTGAATACAGGATAAATTTATGCCTTTACGAGTTTGCCAAACATTTACTACCCATTTTCCCAAATAGTTTTCAGAATGTGCCAAGCTGGAAATCATCGCGACAATGAGAAAGGGTAAAATTGGAATAGAATATTGATGAATTAAATCTCGTTGGGCGTCAATTTCTGATAAAATATTTTTGACTAATGCGGGTAAGGCACTCATAAAAGGCGTTAACTGTCGGGGCGATAACCACCAAAATACCGGCGATAAAAATAAGGTAACATATTCTAAGGTTTTCCACGAAAAAACCCGTTCTAAAACCAGGCGGGGTTTTAAAATTAAATTAACAATAATTTCGACAACCGAGTCACCTAAATAAGTGTAACGTCCAACTCCACCCGGTCCCAAACCCGCTTTAAAATAGGGAATAATTCCTTGCACAACAATAATAAACCAACCCACCCCCGCAAACAATGCGATTATCCCACAAAGCCGCTTTTTTTCACAGAAAAACAGCCAAATACCCATCGCCGCAACCGTTAAAGACATGGCATCTTTACAGCCTAAAATCCAAATAATAGCCAAACAAAACCAAAAGATTTTATTGAGTTTTGCCGCTAAAATTGCCCCCAAAAAGACGGGTAACGCCATGACTTCTGGATGAAAATCAAAGAGATTAATATTAAAAACGACGGGATACAATAAATAAACCACCGCCATCGTTAAAGATAATGACCGGTTTAACCCCGCTTCTCTCGCCAAACCCCAAGTTGGCCAAGCCCCCAACGCCAAAGAAATTGCTTGAATAAAAAGTAACCAATGCACCGAGGGATAAATGCGGTAAAATAAAGCGATGAAATACATGACCCAAGCCGCATGATTTCCCATGTGATGAATATTTAAAAAAGAGGAAATGGGCGGCTTTCCTTGACTCATCAGATAAACAACTTGATCGTAAATTCCCAGTTCAAAAGCAGTTGATTGAAATAAAGCATGACGCAAGCTACTACAAAAAAATAAAAGTATTGATGCAATGACAATCATTCCCGCTAACGGATGTAGTTTGAATGATCTCCCTTGAAAGCGTTTAATTCTCGGGAACGGAAACTTTTTCATCTCATCTGAAAAGTGAAATTATTCATAAATTCTGCTATTTTAATTGAGTTTGACGGGGAGAAGAAGACGCGGTTTTTTGAAAGACGATAACATCATCTTTTTGATAAAGGGTTTGAAACCGAGGATCGTTAGGGAGTTGGTTGGCAATATTTTCCCCTATTTCTTGCGTATCCGGCCAGGGATGACGTAAATTTAAAATAATATAATCAAATTCGGTAAGATCGCTGTCTGCCGAAACTTGACTTAATAATTTTACGACCCGACGGTGGGTAAAATGGGGGGCGAGTCGGTTATCGGTTAACACGTTGGCTTGGGGTTGAACCAAACTTACTGCTTCTCGGCTGGCCTGCCAAGTATCGAGCCGGCTAAAATAAACCCCAAAGCGATCGTAGGTTCCAAACATCAGGAACACAATAAAAGACCAGATGACGATTAATACCGGCAGTTTGTGAGAATGATGAACGCTCACCGATTTTGATGAAGGTTCTGTTTTTCTGAATTTTTGCCCAATTTTAGCGATCAGTCCGGCAAGAGTAGAACCCTGATGTTCTAAACTGGAAATCACGCTCAGTATTAAAAACGGAAGCACCGGAATAGAATATTGAAAGGCGAGACTGCGCTGAAAAGGAACATCTGATAAACTATTAATCAGTATCGTGGGAAGGGCGGCAACTAAAGGGGTTAAATAGCGGGGAGATAGCCACCAAATTACCGGAAAAAACAGTTGATACAGGTAATCTAAAGTTGAAACGGAAATTAATCGTCCCAAAACTAAATCGGGTTTCAAAATAATATTAACGATAATTTCTAAAACCGAGTCGCCCAAATAAGTATAACGCCAAACGCCTTCCACTTCCCGGCCGCTAAAATTGGGAATAATCACCTGAGTCACGATCGCAAACCACGCCACTCCCAAAAAAAGCGCGATCGCCCCGCAGACCCGCCGCTTTTCAAAGATTAACAGCCAAAACCCCAACGCCACTATCGTTAACGACAATACCGCTTTACATCCCAATACCCAAACGATCGCCAAACAAAACCACCAAATTTTTCCCAACCTCGCCGCCAACACCGCAGCCAACAACGCCGCCAGCGCCATCACTTCCGGGTGAAAGTCAAACAGGTTAATATTAAAAACAACCGGATACAGGATATATACCCCCGCGATCGCCAAGGATAACCGTTGATTTAACCCCGCCAGACGTGCTAAACTCCAAGTCGGCCAAATTCCCAGCGCCAAAGCGATCGCCTGTACGAGCAACAGTAAATATACATTGGGATAAATAGCATACAGCAACCCCAAAGGATACACCGACCAAGCCCCATGATTTCCCAGATGATGAAAGCCCAAAATAGAGGAAATAGCCGGCTGTCCCTGTCCGATCAAATAGGTGACTTGATCGTAAATACCCAAATCATAACCGGTTGATTGAAACAGCCAGTGTCGCAGACTGCTACACATCCAAAATAGAGCGATCGCACCCCCGATCATCCACAAAATAGGGTTCGGGGGAAGCCAATGTTTAAATTTTCTTGAAGAAGGTTCGGGCGAGATCTGCATTCCGGTTTAATAAGTCCCTAATTTATGCCACAATGTCGGATTGATCGTACAAGATTACAGACAAAATGTGATCGCTTTTTCTAGTGAAACACTGTAGGGGTGGGTTCCGCTTAGATCTGGGTTTCTCATCAATAACCTTCATAAACCCGCCCCTAGGTCGGGAAAAAACTGTTAACTGAAAACTCTTATCACTGGTGACTGGTGAGGCAGTGCTGACTTGGCGGAATAGTCGCGAAGCAACTGCCGTTCGCGCAGCGTCTCCGAAGGAGATACCCGGAGGGTGACTGGTGAGGCAGTGCTGACTTGGCGGAATAGTCGCGAAGCAACTGCCGTTCGCGCAGCGTCTCCGAAGGAGATACCCGAAGGGTGACTGGTGACTGTAAAAGGGCGGGTTTATCTAGGTTATCTGTGGGAAAACATAAATTTAGACCGAACCCGCCCCTACAAAACTGGTGACTGGTCACTGAAAACACTCTCTTGCAAACTTTGCTACCGACGGAAACCGCCGGGTCGCAAGTTTGCGCTGGTGACTGGTAATGAGTGACTGGTGACTGGTAATGAGTGACTGTAAACCGTGTCTCGCTGTTGAAAAGGACGCCCGAGAGAAGCGATCGCTTCCTGTAAGGTTTCCGGTTCCATACAGGTTCCGCCCACAGCGCCGGCCATCGTGGTAATATGTTCTTCCATGAGCGTACCGCCAATATCGTTACAGCCCCATTTCAGGGCTTCTGTTGCCCCTGCAAGCCCCAGTTTCACCCAACTGGGTTGATGGTTCAAAATCCAATTTCCGAGGAAAATACGGGCAACTGCGGTGAGTAACAGGGTATCTTCGAGGACGGGTTGATCTCTCCCCACCCGTCGCCGCAGGGAAGGGGGTGCTTCTTGACCGACGAAGGGCAAGGCGATAAACTCGGTAATACGAGCCGGATAGTTGTTTGTAATGGCGGTTTGTTGCAGCGATCGCAATTTTTCTAAATGAGTCACCTGCTGTTGCGGGGTTTCGATGTGACCGCAAAGTATGGTGCTGGTTGTGGGAAGCCCCAAGCGGTGGGCGGTTTCGACTATTTCTAGCCAAGTTTCACTGTTAATTTTTTCAGGACAGATCACCCGACGCACGCGATCGTCTAGAACTTCTGCTGCGGTTCCCGGCATCGAGTCCACTCCCGCGTCTCGCAGCGCCCCGATTACACCATCATAGCTGAGATGGTCTTCTCGGGCAATGAATTGAATTTCTTGGGGCGAGAAGGCGTGAAGATGGAGTTGGGGAAAGGTTTGTTTAATTGTGGTAATTAATTTAAGATAATAGGGCAGAGAAGCGCCGTTAATTTTGGCTTTGGGGTTTAGTCCGCCCTGCATACAAATTTCGGTTGCTCCTTTTTCTACGGCTACGGTTGTTTTTTCTAAAATTTGAGCAGTATCTAACCAAAATGCGCCTTCTTCTCCTTCGTCTCGTCGAAACGCACAAAAATTGCAATGCTGTTCACAAATATTTGTAAAGTTGATGTTGCGGTTGATGACGTAGGTGACAGTATCTCCGACTTGTTGATGGCGCAGTTTGTCGCTAAGATCCCTGATTATTGTTCGGATCGCCGGATCGGTTTGTTGGAGTAAGAAAACTGCTTCTGTTGTTGAAATATCTTCTAAAGCAGCAGCACGGTTTAAAATAGCGTCTAGGGTTTGAGTAAGCATGGAGAAAGCCAACGTCTGTAGAATGTTAAATCATCGGAGGCGGTTGGGCGAGAAAACCCTCATCCTGTAATTGGGATGCGAACTGTTTTTTTAGACTCGCCCTTGCTATAAATTATGATAATGATTTTTGGGTTCGATTTGAAGGTTCGATTTAAAATTTCAATTTTTGGGTTCGATTTTGAGTTGAAATTTACCGTTTAATTTTTGCCCTCATTTATTAATTCTTGAAGCCTATGTTGACCAGTGTACCTTCTAATTCTCAATCGGTTAACCAACGTTATCGGATTTTTAACCTGAAATTTTGGATGTTATCAATTCCGGTTTCGAGTTTAACTTTGGTGTTGACTTTGCTCGTTGATGGGACTGTTTCTTTGGGGTTTAGTTCTCGGGTTCTCGCCCAAACTTCTCCTTCTTTCACAACGGAAGAAAGCCCAACTGAGGAGGAGTCTCCCGCTTCGATTAAAGATTCGCTTTTAGAGCGTCTTGAAACTCCGGAAGAACCAGAAGAATCCGATAATCCTTTGGTTCCCAGTCCACCCGAATCTGAAAATAATTCTAACCCCACAGAAGAACTTCGCGATCGCAATGATTCGGTTTCCGATCCCGAACAATTATTTCAAACCGGAGTCGAACAATTTCGACAGGGATTATTTAGTGAGGCTTTAGAAAATTTTCAACAAGTTTTAGAAGTTCGCGAAAAACAGGATAAAAATTCTTTGGATGTGGCGGCGACGCTGAATTATTTGGGCGATGTTTACGCCAATATGGGGGAAAATGCCGAAGCCGAAAAAGTGATTCAAAAAGCTTTAACGATCTACCGAAACCCTGATGCTAACGGCAGTCGAGAAGCACAAATCGGAGTCAGCCGCAGTTTAAATCTGTTGGGATTTGTCTACAGTAACACCGATAAAAATGATGAAGCTTTAAAATTACACGAAGAAGCATTAAAAATTTCTCAATCGGTACAAGATGCCGAACAAATTGGGGAATCTTTGCATAATATTGCTTCAGTTTATACTCGTCAAGGTCAGTTTGAACAGGCGCTTCAATATTACGAACAAGCGAGAACTTACCGGGAACAAGTGGGAGATTTGCGAGATGAAAGCCGCACCTTAAATAACTTGGGAGCGCTCTATTTTAGTCGGGGAGATACGGAAAGAGCGATTGGAATTTATCAACAAGCTTTGGCTTTGCGGCGTAAAATAGGCGATCAAGCAGGCGTCGGGCGGTTGCTGAGTAATATGGGTTATATCTATCAGCAATTAGGAGATAGTTCCCAGGCGTTAGTGCATTTTGAGCAGGCGGTTAGTTTGCTTGAAAGAATAGAAGATCGAGAAAATGCCGCTCGGGTTTATGGCTTGATCGGTGCAATTTATGAAGCCCAGTCTCAGCCGGTTAATGCGCTGACCGCCTATCAAAAAGCGGTAGAATTAGCCAAAGCAGCAGAAGATCGCGAACAACTGGGTCAAGCCTTGGATAAACTGGGAAAAGTCTACTACAAACAAGGTCAATATCAACAGGCTTTACAAACCTATCAACAAGCATTATCCTTGTATCAACAACTCGAAAATCAAGCCAAAACCGGAGCCACCCTCAACAAAATTGGCGAGGCTTACGAAGGTTTGGGCGAATATTCTCAAGCTTTAGAAAGTTTCCGCGAAGCGTTAGTGCTACTGCGAGAAGCCGGAGATACAGAAGGGGAAAAAGCCGCCCGTCAAAGTATCGAGTCTGTCGAACAAAAACAAAGTCAACAAACACCCCAAGAACAACAATCAACACCTTGAGGTGAAAATCCCTTCCTTTCTAGAGAGTTTACCCCGACCCGGAATTTGATAAGATTTGTCTACATCATCTGTTTACATCACTCGCACCTGAACTATTGGAGCAGAAAAGATGACCCCAACTTCCTCAACGACAACGGTTCCCTCAACGGTTGAACTCACACCCAGTTTTATCATCCCGGCCGTACTGCTGTTGACGGGAATTCCGTTAATTTTGGTGCAGAAAGCGCTAGGATTGGTTATCGCCTTACTCGGACTGTTTCTGCTGGTACAAACGGCAACGATTCGCCTTCAGTTTACCGAAACAGCGCTCGATGTCTTGCGTTCGGGTAAGTTACTCCGACATTTTCCCTACGCAGATTGGATCAACTGGGAAATTTACTGGCCCGGTGTACCAATTCTGTTTTATTTTAAAGAAGTCAACAGTATTCACTTTTTACCGATTCTTTTTAATCCAAAACAGTTAACAGCCTGTTTAGAAGCCAATTGCGGTCATCTCAAACCCAACAGCATCAATCAATAGTGAACAGGGAACAGGGAACAGGAGTCAGAAGTCAGAAGTCAGGAGTCAGAAGACAGGAGACAGGAGTAAGCGCGTTCCGTAGTCAGCTTCGCCTACAGAATTACCTCTTGTCCCTTTCCCCTTTCCCCTTTCCCCTTTCCCCCATTCCCTTTTGCCTATTGCCTCTTGCCTCTTACCGCCTGTTAAAATTAACATTCATGGGAAATTATATAATCGAGTTCGACCGGTGTGGAATAAAATAGAAACCATACCCCGTGTTCAATCGCGTTTGTGCATCCCTGGCTTCAGTTTCAGTGTATGTTAACGTCAAACTCGTCTGACCCCAAATGAACCTCTGTTGATTCCATGAATTTAGACGAAACTCCAAATCAAGAGCAAAACGAGCCATCGAAACCCGTATCCGAAGCCGATGAAAACCCCGTATCGGAGGAACTTTTCCCACCCACGCAAGCCGAAACCGACTTGCAAACTGTCACCGGTTTAAAAGAGCAAATTCAGCAACTTAGAAAAGAAATCGCCGATTTACAAGCCGCCAAAGCCAAAATGCAACAAGAACAAACGGCTTTGACGGAAACAATGGGGAATTTAGTCACCGAAGCGTTAACCCAACTCGAACAACGCCGACAAGCGCTGCAAATTGAAGTCGAAAAACTCGAACGCCGTCGAGAACGCATTCAACAGGAAATGCGAACCAGTTTTGCAGGAGTTTCCCAAGATTTAGCCATTCGGGTTCAGGGGTTCAAAGATTATCTCGTCGGAAGTTTGCAGGATTTAGTCAGCAGCGCCGAACAGTTAGAACTGATTCCCGAGTCTCCCGAACCCCCAAAAGAGCGAGAACGTCCCCTTCCCCCCGAAGCAGATCTCGAACCGGAGGGGAGTCCCACCCCTCAATTTGGTCAACAAGGCTTTCAGGAAGAATCTCAACAAATTCGTCGCCTTCTCGATCAATACCGCACTTTACCCGACTATTATGGCCCGCCCTGGCAGTTGCGACGCACTTTTGAACCCATCCACGCCAAACGGGTTTCTACCTGGTTTTTTACCCAAGGGGGACGGGGTGCGTTGCGGACGATGGGAAGCCGTTTGCAAAATATATTGATAGCATCGGCGATTATTTCGGTTCTCAGAACCCTCTACGATCGCCGTGTACGCACGTTAATTTTAGCCAATACCCCCGAACGCTTGGGCGAATGGCGGCGCGGCTTACAGGACTGTCTGGGCTTGGATCGGCGAGATTTTAGCCCGGAACGGGGGGTCACGTTGTTTGAAGATGCTAATATTGTTGCACTCAAAGCCGACCGTTTGGTTCAAGACGGAAAATTGCCGTTTATTGTTGTCGATGATAGCGAAGAAAAGATTAATCTGTCTTTGCTGCAATATCCCCTCTGGTTGGCGTTTGCTCCCGAACCCCAATCTCAACAACAACAGCAACCTATCTATCGGGAATTTTAATCGCGATTTTATTTTAGGATAAGAAGCGAGTATGGCGCATTGGGTAGATAAAGATGCTTGAGTGGATTGGATTAAATTTCGGGTTGTTGGTAGCGGGTTATTTGTTGGGTTCTATTCCTACGGGATATCTCGTTGCTCAGGGATTATATAAAATTGATCTCCGACAAGTGGGTTCGGGTTCGACGGGTGCGACAAATGTTTTAAGAAGTTGTGGGAAGTCTCCGGCTTTATTTGTGTTGTCGGTTGATATCCTTAAAGGGGTGGCGGCGATCGCATTGGTTTTTTGGATTTATTCCTTGAATATTACCCCTCAAATTGCCGCTTCTGCCAATATTTCAGATGTTAATACTGTGTTATATTGGATGACGACGGGAGCGGGTTTAATGGCTCTTTTAGGTCATACCAAACCCGTTTGGATTGGCTTTCAAGGCGGAAAAGCGGTGGCGACCAGTTTGGGGATTTTGTTGGCTTTTAATTGGCAATTGGGTTTAGCAACGTTGGGAATTTTTGCGTTATTTTTAGCGATTTCTCGCATTGTTTCTCTGAGTTCAATTGCCGGTGCGGTGGGAATTGCCAGTTTAATGGTGATTACAAATCAACCTTTACCCTATCAAATTTTTGGTATTGTTGGGGGAATTTATGTGATTTTGCGTCATCGCAGCAATATTGAACGGTTATTAAAAGGAACCGAACCCCGCATCGGTCAAACGTTATCGACATCGACCGAAGCTTAAGGTCGAATTAATTTTTAGGAATCCGAACAATTGTAAGATGGAAATTACCCATCAGTCTCGATTAAGGAATGACCAAATATGAGTGTATTGGACGCATTTAAACTCGATGGTCAAGTTGCAATTGTTACGGGTTCCGGTGCGGGAATTGGTCGCGGAATTGCCGAACTTTTTGCAGCAGCGGGGGCGTCAATTGTAATCAGCGATCTCAAACTAGAAAACGCCCAAGAAGTTGCAGAAGACATCAATAGTCGCGGGGGAAAAGCGATCGCCGTCGCCTGCGATGTTACGAATGAGGAGGATTTAGAAAATTTGGTCAAAGATGCGATCGCCGCCTTTGGCAGAATTACCATCCTCGTCAACAATGCGGGTGGCGGTGGCCCCAAGCCGTTTGAGATGCCGATGCACACCTTTATCTGGGCTTACCAACTCAACGTTTTCTCCGTTTTTCGCCTCTGTCAACTTTGCGCCCCTCATATCGAAGCCGCAGGCGGGGGTGCTATTCTTAACATTTCCTCGATGGCCGGCGACAACAAAAACGCGAGAATGGCTTCCTACGGTTCGTCCAAAGCGGCTGAAAGTCATTTAACCCGGAACATTGCCTTTGATCTCGGGCCAAAAAATATTCGCGTTAACGCTATTGCTCCCGGTGCGATCAAAACCGATGCGCTGGCGTCCGTGCTGACTCCCGACATTGAGAAAGCCATGTTAAAGCATACCCCATTGGCGCGTCTCGGTCAACCCAACGATATCGCTTATGCGGCGTTGTTTTTGTGTTCCCCCGCAGCCAGTTGGATAAGCGGACAAGTGCTGACGGTTAGCGGTGGCGGCGTTCAGGAACTCGACTGACGGCTTTTACTGACAGCCGGTTTTAACCTTTTCAAGCCCATTATCGTAGGAGGGGTTAGCGGGACTCGTAACCGATCTGTCAAGAATTAATATCATTAATAATATGAAATTCCCCAAATCATCAATTTTGTAGGGGCGGGTTCCGCGAAGATTTATCTTTTCTCCGAAATAACTTACATAAACCCGCCCCCATCTTAACAGTTTTTTCGGGGCGGCTTTAGATAAATTCTTACTTGGAAATTTGAGATTTTTTTAGAAACTACACCAAATTTAACGGTTTTTTTCGGGGCGGGTTTAGATAAATTTTCGCGGGGAAATTTGAGATTTTTTTAGAAACTACACCAAATTTAACGGTTTTTTTCGGGGCGGGTTTATATAAATTTTCGCGGGGTAATTCTAGATGTTTTCAGAACCCGCCCCTACGTTTGCTAATAAACAATTTAACATCTGTTTTGCGATCGCCCGAACAACGGGAACCGGAACGCTATTACCCGTTTGTTTTCTAATTTCTGCGTGAGATACAACTATTTTAAACGATTCTGGAAACCCTTGCAAACGCAAAAGTTCCCGCGAAGATAACCGTCTAATTCCATTCACCAAAAGATAGTTATAAGAAGCCCCACTTCTCAACGCACAAGAATAGGGAAGAACGGAAATATTACCGGATTTATTTTCGTGCCAAATGGAAGGATAAAAAGGTTTTACTTTTAACTTTTGAAGTCTTTTTTCTTGAATAAACAAGGATGCAAACAAACTTTTATCAACCCGTTCATCGGGTTCTAAAATATCCGATAAACTTGCTTTTTTGGGTGAGGGTTGGGGAAAGTCAAAATGGATTTTATCTAAAAATCCAACAATATAAGTTCGTTCTCGCTTTTGCGGTAAACCAAAATCGAGCGCATTGAGAACTTCTGTATAAATGTGATAACCTATATTTTGCAGGTGTTCGGTAATAACTTTAAAGGTTTTTCCCTTGTCGTGGGTTTTAAGCTGTTTGACATTTTCTAATAAAAATGCTTGGGGTCGTTTTTCCTGTAAAATCATTTCAATATTATAAAACAGAGTCCCTCTGGCTTCGTTAAACCCCTGCATTTTGCCAATAATACTAAACGCCTGACAGGGAAACCCGGCCAATAAAATATCATGGTTGGGGATCGAAGCGGAAGCAATTGTGGTAATATCACCTTGAGGACGTTCCCCAAAATTGGCTTCGTAGGTCTTTTGAGCGGCTTCATCCCATTCGGAGGAAAACACACATTTTCCCCCCAGTTCCTCAAACGGAATGCGAATTCCTCCAATTCCCGCAAATAAATCAATAAAGGTGAAATTGTATTTTTGAAATTGATGGCTCATTAATAAATTGATCAAAAATCAGACTGGGTTTGAACTCTATTTTTGAACGCAGAGAAGGGGTACAAACAAGGGTCTGTCAAGCAAAAAGTGGGTCAAAAATTCAGCTTGGGTAACTGTGTCACTCAAAAAAATATCATTTTCGCCAAAAAGTCTGTTATACTCCGAGCATGGAAAAAAATAGAGACATCACAGATAGATATAACTATCGGAAACCTTTTGTCAACGCCTTGTCCCCGAACCCTAATTGTGATGAGTGAGATGGACTGACTTTTACAAATTCAGTAACCTTCCGAGAACATGACCGAGTAGATTAAATTTCCCCAGATTTCCAACAAATTAGCCAAATTTTATTAAACTGAAAGTAAGATGATGCAAACAAAGCAAGTTCAGAAATTTCAGGAATTAATTGCATTTGCCAAAAATCCCAAACAGAAGGCAATGTATGAAGGTCTGTTGCGAGACTTACAAGCCAAACACCAGGAGAAACACCAGCAGTCAGAAGCTCAAGAAAAACTTGCTCAAAAAGATCAATCTAAGTCACCTTAAACTTTAGCGTAAACCTCAGCTAACGTCCTAACTCTTTGGAACGCTCGCAGGCGGCTTTCACCGCTTCTATTAACGCCGAACGAAAAGCCGCCTGTTCCAGTTTCCCCACCCCCGCTATTGTGGTTCCGCCCGGACTGGTGACGCGATCTTTCAACTCTGCCGGGTGCATACCCGTCTGTTGCAATAACTCTGCGGTACCTAGAACGGTCTGTAAAGCCAGTTTCGAGGCGATTGCACGGGGGAGTCCAGCCGCGACCCCGCCATCGCTCAACGCCTCAACCATCAGGGCAACATAAGCAGGTCCCGAACCCGATAAACCCGTGACCGCATCCAGGAGAGATTCTGGCACTTCTACAACTTCCCCAACCGCCCCCAAAATGTTTTGAGCCCGTTCGAGGTGATCGGGTTTAACGGCTTTACCGGCGGCGATCGCACTAATTCCGGCACCGACGGTAGCGGGAGTATTGGGCATCACCCGAACCACCGGACGATGCAGGAAGGCCGATTCTAACTTACTCAAGGGTACACCGGCTAAAATGGAAATAATCACCGTCTCCGATTCGGGGTTGGGAGTATCGCCCAAACTGAGGGCCGCCAAGTCGGAAATCACCGCGTCTAAAATTTGGGGTTTAACCGCCAACAGCAACACCTCAGACACCTCTGCGGCTTTGCGGTTATCATCTGTAACCTCTACCCCATACTGCTGTTGAAGAACCGCTCTCCGTTGCGCTTGCGGTTCGCTAACGATCGCATCTTGAGGCGAGTAGATTTTCTGAGCAATTAAACGGGACAGGAGAGCCTCTCCCATCACCCCACCGCCAATTAAACCGAACTTGAATTCTGTCATTTGTCGAATGTAACGTGTCAGAGTCAGTCCTCAGCATTTTAACGCTTGATTTCCGATCTCTGACTTGAATAAAGCTACTGTACCGCTTGCTGCACTTTCTCGGTTTGCCACATCGAAGTCATCGGCGAGGGAATGCGAGTGCGTCCTTGGGCGGGCATTTCGTTGACGACGCCGGACTGGGTTCTGACCTGAACACAACTGGGAGTAAACAAGAAAATACTTTCGCCAATGCGTTCTTGATGGCCGTCGAGAGCGTAGGTACCCCCCGCTACAAAGTCCACCGCTCTTTGGGCTTGGTCTGGGTCCATCATCGTCAGATTAAGAACGACAGACTTTCTTTCTTTGAGCGCTCTAATCGCCCCGGGCATTTCTTCAAAGGTGCGGGGTTCCATGACCACCACCTCAGAAATTCCGTTTAACGCTCCTGGCATACCGATCACATTGTTCATGGTTGACCCTAATCCTTCTGATGTTACCGTAGCTGTTGCTGGATTTGTCGCCCCAACGGTGCGTTCTCTAGAACGACGAACATTTCTCCGGTCCTCCTCTGCGGGGGGAGGGGGAGTGAGTTCTTGGTTCGGCTGATAAACATTTTGATATTGATCGCCTTCCATTTCATCGTATTCGTAATCGTACTCAACAGAGTCATTGAGTCCTACAAAATCCCGCAGTTTACCAAAAATTGAGTTCACGGTTTTTTCTCCATAACGACTCTTTGCCCCGATCTCGACACCCATTTTAGGTGAGTCAGTCGGGATTGACTATAAGTCAGTTTTTCTCGAACTCTATATCTTTACAGAAAATATACTATCTTGTCTGGGTTGTTCGCGCACCAAAGATAATTTGTCCGGGGCGAATCATGGTTGCACCGGCTTGGACGGCTAAAGGATAATCCCCGGACATTCCCATTGACAGTTCTTGCATCTGTAAATGTGACCACCCTTGTTGTTGAATTTTATCCGCTAATTGTCGTGTTTGCTCAAATACGCTGATAGTTTCAGATTCATTTAATCCTAACGGGGGAATGGTCATCAGTCCTTTAATTTGAATGTGCCGGCATTGATCGAGTTCGGCTAAATCCTCTAAAAGTTCGGAAACCGTCCAACCGTATTTATTGGGATCGCTTAAAATTTTAACTTGCAGACAAACTTGGGGTTGACAATCGGATTCTTGGGCCAATCTATCCAAGCGTTGGGCCAGTTTGAGGCTATCAACGGAATGAATCCATTGAAAGTGCTGCACGGCTTTAATCGCTTTATTGCTCTGGACGTGGCCAATTAAATGCCAGGTAATATCCGATAAATCTGACAATTGTTGTTGTTTTTCTATTGCTTCAGGAATACGATTTTCGCCAAAATCCCGCACTCCGGCAGCATAGGCGATGCGAATCGCTTCGGCCGATACGGTTTTGGTGACGGCGACTAACCGCACAGAATCGGGAATTTGAGCGCGAATTTCGGCAAGGCGTTCGGCAATGGAATCGGTCATCATAGGGTCAAATCTGTTTGAGCAAGCCGGGGAAATTCTAGATCCCAAAGGGGTTGATTTCTTTGGTCTTTTTCCCCGGTTTTCCGACTCGATGAAACAACAAACAACGGACAGTTCAATGTTATTGAAATGTCCGTTGATGGATAGCTTGCAGCTTTTTGTGTTCTTCAATCTGTCCGGTTCGACGGAGCATTCGCAGGCGGATTTCAACGACCAGTCGCGCATCGGAACGGCTAACGGGTTCAAATTTTAAACCGTTTGGCCCGTGAGTGACTAAAAAAAACAGTCGTTGGGCATAGAGGGTGGTAAACAGTTCTTGATTTTCCTCAACCGGGCAAACTCTAAACAGTAAGCCAAAGTTGGGATGATTCATGTAGGTTTCAGTTGTCATTCAGCCTAAAAATTAGCAAGTAAGCAGTTCTCTAAAACAGTTGATAGAAGTCAGTTTGAGCCAGGTGTTCGGTTGAACTCGACCCTTGATTGACAGTCAGAAAAAACTAGATGTTTATCTTACAGGAGTTCGAGCCACATTGAGAAAATTTTACTCCTGCTCATTCTTTCTCCTGCCATACATTGTCTTGTGTTTCTCTAACTGTCTTTTAGTCGCATTGCAGTAAACTTTGAGATTGAACTGAGCGGATTCTCAGAACATTAAGGGCTTTACTTGAAAACTTAAAAGGCAAGGTTAGATAGGCTTAAAACAATTTTAGTTTGTATCATAACGGGTTGGTTGAAAGTTAATGTAAAGTTTACCTTTATCGATTCTGTTGCCCCATCTCCCCCGAACCGAGTGTTTCGAGAGGATTCAGAAAACCTGTGAATGGGAATTTCCCAGACCAAGCTATCTTAGACCTCTAATTATAAAAGGGCAAGGGGAACTCATCAATCTTAAAAGCGCCTTAAAAGTTAAAGTTTAATGGAAAATTAACTTCGATACAATTGCTTGGACTAAAATTCCTCACCCTTAACCCTAAGCTTGGGTTCCCCAAATCAGGCGGGCCGTCCAGAATACCGTTAAACCAACCAAAGCCAACCCATCGGCCCATCTAATTCGCAGTTGATACCATTTAACATGATGAGTGTTCGGAGTGGTAAACCCCCTCACCGTCATGGCGCTGGCAATTTGTTCGGCTCGCAATAATAAATTCTCTAACAACCGTTCGGCGATCATCAACCACACTTGAGTCGCCCGTCGAAATCCCAGTTTTTTCCAGTTGATCGCTCGGGTTCGCACCGAACGGACTAAATTTTGAATTTCTTCTAAAACCAGGGGAAAAAACCTTAAAGAAAGGGTCAACGTTAAAGCGATTTCTGTAATCGGTAAACCAAACCTTCGTAAAGGTTCCATGACATTTTCAATGGCCGTGGCGATTTCCTCGGAGGCGGTGGTCAGTAAGTATAAGTTGGTACTGTACACCAGCGTAAACAGCAACGTACTGATCCGTATCCCCAAATCTACCGAATAACGAGTAATTCTCAAGGGGCCTTGTTGGACCAATACATAGCGATAGGATGTCGGTTGGGGTAACGCTGGAGAAGTGGTTTCTTCTGTCGGTTCCGGGAGGGCAAAGCTAATTTCATCGGTCGGGAGACGGGGTTGATGTTCGGCAACAATCCCATCGGGCATTATACAACTCACGACAAACAGCAAACTACAAAAAACCAACAGCCAGCCCATTTGTCGTTTCCAAACCCTTAACGGTATTCTCGCACTCAGGGTAATCACAATCAACAACCCCACCAACACCAGACGCCACAGCGCATGAGCTAACAACGGCGCCAACAAAAAACTCATCAACCAAGCTAATTTAACTCGCGCATCTAGCCGGTGCAACCAAGTAACGGGTTCTTCTAAATATAATCCAATCGGAAGCGATCGCAATAAATCCATGATTTTGTGAAAATAGGGAATCAAGAATCGGGAATTGCCGGAACAGAGAAGGTATTCCAAAAACCCGGTTTCTCTTATGAAACCGGGTTTTTTAGCCTCACTCCCGGTGTCGCATCGCCACTATAAGTCAAACCTAACACCTAACACCTAAAACCTAACACCTAACACCTAACACCCAAAACCTAACACCTAACACCTAACACCTGAAACCTAACACCTAATTTAAACTTTTGTCGCTCGGTTGGCGGTGTTGCGTTCGACTTCTCGGGCGGGTTTTCCTCGCCAAATTAACCGAATGGGTGTTCCGATAAAACCCAATTGTTGGCGAAATTGACTTTCCATATAACGGCGATAATTTTCGTTAAACCGTTTGGGATCGTTAACAAATAAAACCAACGTGGGCGGTTGACTCGTCACTTGAGTTCCGTAATAAATTTTTCCCTGTTTTCCCTGGCGAGTTGTGGGCGGAGAATGCCAACTTACGGCTTCTTCGATCACTTCGTTAATGACTGCGGTACTGACTCGGCGTTGATGTTCGCTGGCGGCTTGATCGACCAAATCAATAATTTTTTCCACCCGTTGTCCGGTTAACGCACTGACAAAAATCGTCTTCGCCCAATCCATAAAATAAAGTCTGGATTTAACTTCCCGTTCGTAGTCTAAAATGGTATAAGTATCTTTCTCAATCGTATCCCATTTATTAACAACTATTACACAGGCGCGACCTTCTTCTGAAATGCGATTGGCCAGCTTTAAATCCTGCTCGGTGACGCCATCAATTGCATCGATGACTAACAGCACCACATCCGCCCGCCGAATCGCTTTAAACGCCCGATTTATCCCAAAAAACTCCGCCCCATACTCGACATTTTTTTTGCGGCGAATTCCGGCGGTATCAATTAACCGGTAAGTCTTCTCATTGCGTTCAACAACGGTGTCAATTGCATCGCGAGTGGTTCCCGAAATCGGGCTGACAATCGAGCGATTTTCCCCTAAAAACGCATTCAATAAACTCGATTTTCCCACGTTCGGACGCCCGACAATTGCCACCCGAGTTTCGTTGATTTCTTCGATTTCTTCTGTGGGGGGAAGGTATTGAATTAATTCATCGAGTAACTCGCCGGTACCGCTTCCATGTATGCCGGAAATGGGAAAAGGATTTCCCAAACCGAGTTCCCAAAATTGCGCCGCTTGAATTAATCCTGCTGTCGGAGATTCGCATTTATTGACCGCTAATAAAACCGGTACCGAATGTTCTCGCAACCAGGAGGCGATCGCTTCATCTCCTCCCGTTACCCCCGTCTGTCCATCGACGACAAAAATCGCAACGGTGGCTTCTGCTAAGGCGACCATCACCTGTTCGCGAATTAGGGGTAAAAATTCGGTATCATCATCAAAAATCAAGCCCCCCGTATCGACGACGGAAAACTCCCGATCTTGCCAATAGGCGTGGCGATAGGTGCGATCGCGAGTAATTCCCGGTTGATCGTGAACGATAGAGTCTTTGCTTTCACTGAGGCGGTTCACCAGCGTAGATTTGCCGACGTTTGGGCGTCCAACAATGGCAACAATAGGTAAGGGCATGGGGTTTAGAGCAGCTTGTCACTGACCATCTTTAATCTTGTTTCAATCTTGTATTTTAGCGAATTTTTGAGCAAATTGAAACAAACGAACACCACAAATGTGAGAAAACCCTGAGAAGGGTCTGAGATGAATTTAACCCGTTTTCAGCATTCTCTATTTTACCTATCATCTGTTTCCCAACAAAGCGTTCTATCTTAGTGAATGTTAGGAAATAGGAAACGGAGATTAATTTATGTTTGTCAACGGTTTAAAAACAGTGAGTCTGGCGGGTGTTGTTCTTTTAAATACGGTGATGGTTGAAGTGGCTTTTACCCCGGTTGCGGCTGCGCTTCCCGCTTCTAGTTCCACAGAAATTATTGCTCAAAATAATATTCTCGCTTCCGGTTTATTTATGACCGTTGAGCAGGATCATCCAACGGAAGGAACGGCTCGAATTATCAATGAAAATGGGAAGCGATATTTAGAATTTGATGGCGCGTTTACTACGGCTCAAGGCCCCGATGTTAATGTAATTTTACATCGAAACTCGTCTATTCCGGTTAATCTTAAAGAAGGAGAATACATCACCCTGGCATCTTTACAGAGTTTTGACGGTTCTCAACGGTATCTCCTCCCGGACGATCTCGATATTAGTCAATATAAGTCTGTGGGAATTTGGTGTCGAGAATTTAACGTGACCTTTGGTTATGCGAGTTTATAATTTTTAGAAATTTTATTGATTGGAGTTTTCAGCCTCACAAAAAAAACAAGGGGCGTTCAACCCCTTGTTCAAACTTTGTCTCTCAAGATTAATCTAAATGATTGACCAAAGTTTCAGGATTTTCTACAGCATTTTGAGTATTTTCTTTTAACTTCCGAGCGTTCCGTTTGGTACCGGATGTGATATCTTCGGTAATTTCTTTAGCGGACTCGCTCACATCTTCAGTCAGATTTTTCACCCGTTCATCGAGGGGTGTTCCCTCATTAAAATTCCGGGCAAATTCTTGAGGACTGTTCACTTTGCTGACGTTTTTCTTCGCATTGTTCACCAACTCATCAGCTTTACGTTTGGTGTAATTACTCGGTTCGGTATCCATATCTTCGTAAGGATACATTCCGCCAGATTTATTGCTTTGAACCGGAGCATAAAGCTCTTTACTGGGTGCTTTGCTGCTGTGATATTCTCCCGAACCCGTAATTTTAGGTGACGGGGGATTTGCATTACCGCAAGCAGTCGTAACCACGAGTAAAACCGCTGCTAAAGCAACAGTTAAAATACTTTTCAAAGAGATAGATTTGATAGCGTCTATTAATCTTCTAATCATGCAAACTCTCCTGTATTTCTTTTTGGCTTAGTTTTTTATGCCATTTAAAATTCGCTATTTACTAGCATAAAAAAATCGCTCTTATTTAACCTCTAGCCTGAGAAATAGTTTATAAATTAGAAGTTGAACCGGTTTTATAACTCCAGAGAGAGGAGAACAAAAAAAGAAAATCGATAAAATATTGGTTCTCTAACCTTTGATAGAAACTTTGAAGAATTGCTCAATCTTCTGAGATAATAATCGATCCCAGTTCTATCTGAGTGTAGATTTAGGAAAAGCAATCAATTTTATAAACTCAGATCAATTGTAACAATCGTTTAAGTCGAGTTCGGCTAAATATATCATTGATCTGAGGATAAAACAATGCCTTATCAGCAATTACAAGATTTACCGGAGTCTGTTCGCAGCCATTTACCCAAACACGCTCAAGAAATTTTTCGAGCGGCTTTTAATAACGCCGAAGAAGAATACGAAACTGAAGAACAAGCTTTTAAAGTCGCTTGGAGTGCGGTTAAACAAAAATATGAAAAAGGAGAAGATGGAAATTGGCATTCTAAAGAAGAATAATGTTTATTCGCCTTTCATCTATTTCTGAGGTTAAAGTGTCTCGGGATCAATATTTAATTCCCGCAGTTTAGCGGCTAAATTTTCCCTTTGTTGGCGTTCAACTTCAAGTTGCTGTTGTGCAGTTTCTAATTGTTGTTGTGTATCTTCCCGTTGTTGTCTTTCAGTTTGTGCGGATTCTTCGGGAGTCGGAACTAACTCACCTTCAGGGGTAAAAAACCTCAATTTCTGCTCATAAATTCCTAAAAACAGTTGTAACTGTTTACTCCAAAGCCTACCCTGTTCGTTCGGTTGAATTGGCTCATATTCTCCCCGTATGATTTCAAACCCTTGAAATTCTAATGTATTTGGAGAAAACCAAAAATATTCGGGAGTTCGGAAAATATCTTGATAGATTTCTTTTTTGGTTGTGCGATCAACATTTGCAGTTGAGTTTGATAAAAGTTCAATAATTAGATTTGGATATTTTCCCCCTTCTTCCCACACCACCCAACTTTTGCGAGGTTTGCGTTCTGTATTTAATACCACAAAAAAATCGGGTCCGCGAAAGTTTTGAGTTTTCTGTTGTTCGGGACTATAATAAATGCTGAGATTTCCAAACGCATAAAAGTCTTGACGATGTTGCCAGAGAGATTCTAGCATTTGAATCAGTAATAAAATTTGTCGTAGATGCAGTTCACTTTCCAACGGCGGCTCCTGACTTTCTAAATCACCAGGGGGACATTCAATTTCTTCAAATTCGGGTTCACTTTGGAGAGTTTCTAAATCCTTAGCAATCGTCATTTTATTCTCCCGTTCAATACTTTTATTATAATTCGTCTTTAGATGGTTTACATCGGAGTCACTTCAAACTGACTGACAACAAACGGTTCTGCTGCTAAAATGGGGTCGGGATTGGCTAATAAATCCGCTTCGGTGTAGGGAGGAACGCCGTAGGTTGTTACGGTTAATATTGAAGTTTCGGGAGCAATTTCAAACTCCGTCCAACCGTAAGTATGAGCCGCAATATATTCCCCTTGCAATAAGTTTGCATCAATGGGAGAACCTTCTAAACCAATCGGATCGTAACCGAATAAAGTCTCTGTCCGATAGTCTAACACTTCTCGCACAAATTGATCTTGTTCCGCTCTATCGGTTAGGGCTAAATATTCGGCTTGAGATTTTCCTTGTTCGGCTAATAAACTCTCCGGCGTAAACCCAACAGTCGCCGGACCAAACGGCGCCGCAAATGTCTGATTAAACGGTGCTGGAAGGAAAGGAACAGTTAATTGAATCCCCACCGGACCAACCATAATATCAAATACATTTGTTGGCGTAATTGGCCCGCCCGGAAATTGTTGATTGGTGACATTATTAACAACATTTCCGTGAAAATCTCCGGTAACAAACACCACATTTTCAATATTGTTATTTTCGATAAAATTCAATAAATCTGCTCGTTCTGCGGCAAAACCTTCCCACCTGTCCCCAATTGTAGGAATGCCAAAATTTTGCATCGGTACCGTTGAAAAGACAAATTTCCACGTAATTCCTGCTTCTTGGGCGGCTAACAAATCCTGTTTAAACTGTTCTAATTGCGCTTCACCCAACATCGTTCTATCGGGTTCAAAAGCATCAGTAAACACTTCAATAACATCTTCTGAAGGCGCAGTTTCGCTGAGAAAAGGTAACGGTGCATCCCGAAACGAACGCACGTCTAAAACATAAGTCGCCGCATCACTTCCAAAGGTATTATAACGATAAATTTTTTGTTCGTTGGCGGTGCGGGGATCGCCTGTTTCCCCGTAGAATTCATCCCGCAACGGAAAGTATTCTTGAAAGGCTTGTAACGCCACTTCAAATACAGGTGTATCGTTCACAAACCCGTTTTCTGCCTCTCCGAAAATATCTTGTCTTTGAGGAGAATCTGCGGGGGTTGCACCGCCAGCAAAATCATTGGTAATTTCGTGATCGTCCCAAGTGCCGTATACTGAAGTAGTTGCTCGTAAATCTGCCCAAGTATTCAACCCAAACCGAGGTGAATAAATCTCACTTTGTTTGGTTCTAAATTCAGATAACGTTTTGGCTTGAGTAACGCCCGGTAACGCCTCAGACTCGCTATCGGCTTCCATCATATCTCCCATCTGCACGAAGAAATCTAAATCCCGTTCATCGGCATTTTTTAGGGAAACAAACGGGGCTAATGCGCCTTGTAAATCTCCCGAAACTCCAAAGCGCAAACCTTCGCGAGTTCCCACCTCATTGGCGGTTTTAAATTGACCGATTTGTTCTTCTCCGCTGGCGTTGGTGATGCGATAATAATATTGGGTTCCGGGCGTTAATTGGGTGAGTTCGATTTTGACGGGTGCGTTGGTATCGGTGACATTTACGGTCGAATCGGCTATAATATTTTCAAAGTTGGGATCGGTTGCGGTTTGGATAGAAATCGGCCCTAAAATTAAACTGCGAGTCCATAAAACGGTCGAGGTTTGTGTGGTGTCTCCGCTCGCTAAACCGTTAATAAAGGTTGTATCGGAGAGAGGATTAAGGGTATTTGTAAAATCGGCTTCAGTTAGTTGACTGGGGTTAATTCCCGATAACAAAGCTAAAGTTTCACCGGTTAGACGGTTTTGAATTACAGTTTCGTTTGATTCGCCGGCAATCATCTCTAAATCTGAAAAGTTAATCCCATCTAAACCGATTAAATCTTGATTGTCAATAAAATCGTTAATATTATCTGTGAATTCTGCCGAATTAGAAGTAGAATTGGGTCGGATCACAAAAATATCTTCACCTTCTCCGCCCGTTAATGTATCTGCTCCCAAATCACCAAAGAGAATATCATTTCCGCGATCGCCAACTAGATTATCATTTCCTTGACCGCCCCGAACAATATCATTATCAATATTGCCCGAAACGATATCATTTCCCTCGTTACCGTTGAGGGTATCATTTGCTTCTAAACTGTTAAGAGTATCATCGCCTGCAAAACCAAAAATCTCATCGGCTTCGGAAGTTCCGTTAAGAAGGTTATTGTCCGCATCGCCATTAATAATCGCCATACTGTTGACTTTCCCCCTACACCCAATCTCATCAATATTTCAACAAAATCTGATTTTACAGCAAACGGAGGCGTGACCGTGTTGAGTGTCGGGGAGGTGGGAAGTCGTGAGGTCAAAAGTCAGAAGTCGTGAGGTTACTGAAAACTGACAACTGAAAACACTGGTGACTGGTGACTGGTGACTGGTGACTGTAAAACTGGTGACTGTAAAACTGGTAATGAGTGACTGGTGACTGTAAACACGGTAGGATGTTAGATAATTTTGACATTTCACAGGCCACTGTAAACCAATCCTATGAAAAATTACTTTTCACGCTTGTTGGCTCTTGTATTAGCCGTTGCGCTGTGCTTATATGGTTGCGGTAGTGCTGGCGATGGTTTAAGCGGAAACTATCAACAGGATACCTTAGCGGTCGTTCAAAGCTTGCGAACCGCCATTGAGTTACCCGAAGACTCACCCGAGAAAGCACCCGCCCAAGCCAAAGCCCGTGTGCTGATCAATGAGTTTGCGTCTCGCTATCGTCGCGATCCGGCGATCGCGAAGTTACGCTCATTTACGACCATGCGGACTGCATTAAACGGTTTAGCTGGACATTATAGCTCCTACCCGAACCGTCCTGTACCCGAGAAATTAAAAGAGCGTCTTGAACAGGAATTTGATCAAGTTGAAGCGGCTGTCAAGCGGGGTGCTTGATAGCTTAACGTCCCAGTTTATGTGTCTCCCCGTCTAACATGAGGCGGGGAAAATCATCTTTAGTAGTTTTGGTAATAGGCGAGGCGAAAATCTGGGGGAATAGAAATACTGAAGTCGCGCCATTAGCATGAATAATCTTGTGAAGTGGTTAGATGCAAGTGGTATTGAACCCGATGTCGAATTTGTCCCAAAAATTGATGAATCACTGTTTAAAAGTTGTTCAAAATCCGACAAAATTACAGCGACAGACTCATGGAATTGTCAGTGTTTTTATCAGTTTGCTGATCGGTCCGTTTTTGGATCAGTTACCGAGTTTTGCTCAAGTTTCACCCTATTGTCAACTTTCCCCCGAACAGATTACCTTAAAAGAAAGTATGCGTCTGGCGGCAAGTTCGAGCCAGGAAGCGCAAAAGCAATATGAAGATCTTTTAACCCAACACGCTCAAGCTGTTTTTCAATGTCGCCGTCAAAGCTGGCTGAAAGATCAAGCCATTTGGCTGAGGTTGTATCCTTGCGATGCTCAACCGGGGGCGATAGATAAGATTTTAGATGATATTGTTAATCGAGGTTACAACAAAGTTTATTTGGAAGTGTTCTACGATGGTCAAGTGTTACTTCCCGCCTCAGAAAATAATACCCCTTGGCCGTCTGTATTGCGATCGCCGGGAACCGAAAATATTGATTTATATGGGGAAACGGTTCAAAAAGGAAGAAGACGGGGGTTAGAAGTTTATGCTTGGGCGTTTTTGCTGAATTTTGGTTATACTTACAGCCTGCGCGCGGATCGAGAAGACGTTCTAGCCCGCAACGGAAACGGGGAAACGACAGTTACAGCAATAGCGGGGGGAAGTGATAGCAATGATTATGGCGAAAGTTATACCAATCAAGGTTTTGTCGATCCTTATCACCCCCAAGCCCGTCAAGACTACCAAACCCTGTTAAATGCGATTTTAAGCCGTCGTCCCCAAGGAGTGCTATTTGACTATGTTCGCTATCCAAAGGGCTTAGGAGGGGCTTCTGTGGCGGCTAAGGTGAAAGATTTGTGGATCTATGGGGATGCTTCTCAACGGGAGTTTCTACAACGGGGGAACAATGACAAGGGAAAAGAGTTGATGCGGCGATTTTTGAATCAAGGTTATCTGACGGAAACGGATATTAAACAGGTTAATGCTTTGTATCCCGAAGCCAAAAAGCCGAATTCTGAAACAAAAGAGCCGAATTCTCAAGTTCAAGATCCCAATTCTAAAACCAGCGATCGCGATTCTGAAGTTAAGGATAATCCACTTTGGCAAGATGAAAAAGCTTTAACTCCTCTGGCATCGTTACCGCTCATGGGAGAAAGCCTACAACAGCAGTTATGGCGGTTGAGTGTGGCTCATGCTCAACAGGGAATTTTAGAGTTTTTGGGGTTAGCCAGTCAAACGGTTCAACAGCGTGGCTTGTCTGCGGGGGCGGTATTTTTCCCGGAAGGAAACCGTCGCATTCGTGAACAGGGGTTTGACTCGCGTTTGCAACCTTGGGATCAATTTTCAAGTCGGATAGAATGGCATCCGATGTCCTATGGGGTTTGTGGAAATACTAGCTGTATTGTGTCGCAGGTGCAAACGGTTGTAACTCAAGCGCCCTCGGGGACGGAAATTATTCCGGCGTTAGCGGGAGATTGGGGAAAAGCCTTTAATAATCGTCCGTCGTTGGAGAGTCAGATGCAAGATATTCATAATACACTGCCCCAAATTAACGCGATCAGCCATTATTCTTATGATTGGCAAGATCCGGAATTCACCCGACAGCGCAAGTTTTGTCAACGGTAAAAGGGAGATGGGGAGATAGGGAAGTACATCCCAAAAACCCGGTTTCTCAAAGAAACCGGGTTTTTAATCCCTACAGGGGTGATTGTCTGCCAATCTTCTAAAGCTTTAAGATCTAATAGTAGCGTCAGTTACCGAAAAACTTGGGTCTAAAGCCTCGCCCTTCTAGGGCGACTTTGTGTTAGAGTGTTTTGCGTAGGTTCATCTCACGTAAATGATTGTCTTAGAGTTTAAGGCTAAAGGGAAGACAAGTCAATACAGTGCCATTGATGAGGCGATCAGAACCGCTCAGTTTATCCGCAATAAAGCTATTCGCTTTTGGATCGATAACTCAGGGGTTGGACAAAAAGATTTGTATCGTCTCAGCAAGGCACTTAGAGACGAATTCCCCTTTGCCAAAACCTTAAACTCTAGTGCGTGTCAAGCTTCGATTGAAAGAGCTTATTCTGCTATTGCTAGGTTCTACGATAATTGTAAAAAAGGTATTCCGGGTTTGAAGGGCTACCCTAAATTCAAGAAGAACTGTCGCTCAGTGGAGTACAAAACTTCTGGGTGGAAGCTCTCGGAAACAGTTAAGCAAATCACTTTCACCGATGGCAAAAATATTGGCAAGCTTAAACTCAAAGGAACGTGGGATTTAAATTTCTACCAACCCGAACAAATCAAACGGGTTAGACTGATTCGACGTGCTGATGGCTACTATGTTCAGTTTTTAATCAAAGCAGAAAACAAAGTAGACACACAGCCAACAGGTAAAGCGATTGGATTGGATGTCGGACTCAAAGAGTTTTATACAGATTCAGAGGGTCATACTGAACCTAATCCTAGATTTTATCGAAAGGGCGAGAAACGGCTGAAGTTTAGACAAAAGCGCGTTTCTCGCAAAAATATTGGCTCATCCAACCGGAAGAAAGCCATTAATCGACTAGGACGAGTACACCTCAAGATAAGTAGGCAACGTGAAGAACACGCTAAGAGACTAGCGCGTTGCGTAATCCAATCCAACGATTTGGTAGCCTATGAAGATTTGAGGATTAAAAATTTAGTCAAAAATCATTGTCTCGCCAAGTCGATCAATGATGCTGGTTGGTATCAATTTAGGAAATGGCTGGAGTATTTTGGGGTTAAATTTGGCAAGGTAACGGTTGCCGTCATCGGTGCTTATACCTCCCAGGAATGCTCTAACTGTGGTGCAGTAGTTAAGAAATCTTTGTCAACTCGAACCCATGTTTGTCAGTGTGGGTTCACGCTAGATAGAGATTGGAACGCTGCAATCAACATCCTAAAGTTAGCTTTGAGTACGCTAGGGCATAGCGGAACTTGGGTCAAAGACTCGAACGCTTCAGGAGATTCGACCTCTACTTTAGCTGGAGCAATCCTGTTAGAGCAAGTTGGGTCTATGAATGAAGAATCCACGTCCTTCTAGGGCGTGGAGTGTCAAACTAAATAGGTTTGTGAAAGGTTTGTTGATGGCGATCGGCGATCGCGAATTCTACTCAAACCGTTGTATGAAAAAGGAGTTCCAACATTGAAAAGTGCAGCACCACAGCAGGGGCTACCTGCAATTATCTTAGGGATTATTCTCGCAGGCGCTCTTTTAGTCGGACTCAATTCGTTTGTAATTATCAATCCGGGTCAGGCGGGAGTGTTGAGTATCTTAGGGAAAGCCCAAGATGGCAGTCTATTAGAGGGTCTACATTTTAAGCCCCCTCTGGTTTCAACCGTTGATATTTATGATGTCACGGTACAAAAGTTTGAAGTTCCGGCCCAGAGTTCTACAAAGGATTTACAAGAACTTTCGGCGAGTTTTGCGATTAACTTTCGCCTCGATCCGGTACAGGTGGTGAGAATACGGCGAGAACAGGGAACTCTGCAAAATGTGGTTTCTAAGGTGATCGCGCCTCAAACCCAAGAATCGTTTAAAATTGCAGCCGCAAAACGAACGATTGAAGAAGCGATCACCAAACGGGACGAACTCAAGGCCGACTTTGATGAAGCGCTCAATAGTCGGTTAGATAAGTATGGCATTGTGGTGTTAGATACCAGTGTCGTAGATTTAACGTTTTCGCCCGAGTTTGCCAGAGCGGTTGAAGAAAAACAAATTGCCGAACAACGGGCGCGACGGGCGGTTTATGTGGCCCGAGAAGCCGAACAACAAGCCCAAGCGGATATTAACCGGGCCAAAGGTAGAGCCGAAGCCCAACGTCTGTTAGCGGAAACCTTGAAAAATCAAGGGGGCCAGTTAGTTCTACAAAAAGAAGCGATTGAAGCTTGGAGACAGGGCGGATCGCAGATGCCGAATGTTTTGATTCTCGGTGGAGATTCTAACAGCAGTGTACCGTTTTTGTTTAATTTGAGCGAGTTTTCCGAAGGCGCCATTGCCCGGTAAGTTTGATTGAATGTCAATCCTCGCTAATTATCTCATCCCGGTTTCTCACAGAAATCGGGTTTTTCACTCTAGGAGTTCAGGAGACACCGAGACACCGAGACACCGAGACACCGAGACACCGAGACACCGAGACAGGAGAAACTGTTTACTGTCAACTCTAATAACTCTCTTGCGAACTTCGCTACGATCGCGAACTTCGCTCGCGACCATTCCGCCAAGTCGCGAGTTCGCGCTCGCGACCATTCCGCCAAGTCGCGAGTTCGCGCTGGTGACTGGTGACTGGTAATGAGTGACTGTAAAACTGGTGACTGGTGACTGGTAATGAGTGACTGTATGTGTATCCGGTCGCAAATTCTGAGATGATGATAGGGCTAAGATTATCGATTCTCAATTCAGAAGCTATTTTCTATGCGAATCGCTCTTTTTACGGAAACTTTTTTACCGAAGATAGATGGCATTGTCACGCGGCTGTGTCACACGGTCGATCATTTGCATCGGGCTGGCGACCAAGTTTTGATTGTTTCTCCCGAAGGGGGACTCAAAGAGTACGAGGGATGTGAAATTTTTGGGGTGGAGGGTTTTCCTTTACCCATGTATCCCGAGTTAAAAATTGCCATTCCTCATCCGGGTGTGGGGAGCAAACTTGAGGCGTTTCAACCGGATCTGATTCATGTTGCTAATCCTGCCGTTTTGGGGTTGGGTGGGTTATATTATGCTAAAAAGTTGAATCTGCCTTTGATTGCGTCCTACCATACTCACTTACCTCAATACTTGCATCACTACGGTTTGGGGATGTTGGAAGAGGTTCTTTGGGGACTATTACGTTCGGCTCACAATCAAGCAGATTTGAACCTCTGTACTTCCACGGCAATGGTCGAAGAATTGCGCTCTCATGGTATTGAACGGGTGGATCTCTGGCAACGGGGGGTTGATACGGAACTGTTTCAACCTCACAAAGCTACGGCGAAAATGCGCGATCGCTTAACCGAAGGCCACCCGGATTGTACTTTATTGCTTTATGTCGGACGTTTGGGTGCGGAAAAGGAAATTGATCGGATAAAACCGGTTTTAGAAGCGATTCCGAATGCGCGTCTGGCGTTGGTGGGTGATGGTCCGAACCGTCAAACGTTAGAAGAACATTTTGCTGGAACTCCGACTCATTTTGTGGGGTATTTGCGCGGAGAGGATCTGGCGGATGCTTATGCTTGCGCTGATGCGTTTATTTTCCCGTCTCGTACCGAAACTTTAGGCTTGGTGTTGCTGGAGGCGATGGCCGCAGGAACTCCGGTGGTGGCGGCTCGTTCGGGAGGTATTCCCGATATTGTCTCCGATGGGGTTAATGGTTATCTGTTTGATCCAACCGATGAGGAGGGGGCGATTTCAGCCACTCAACGGTTACTTTCTCATCAGCTTGAACGGGAAACCTTACGCCAAAATGCCCGCCAAGAAGCGGAACGTTGGGGATGGTCTGCGGCGACTCAGCAGTTGCGACGCTACTATCAAGCGGTTTTGAACCGTCATGTTCTGCCATCAGTTGCTTAGTTTGGTCTGGACGCTTAGACTGAAGACAGAGAAAATGGCAGTTGTGAACAGTAGCCCGTTGTCAGCAAACAGGGGTCAGATCTCTGTAACGATTTCCCAATCTCAATTTGTAATATTAGCCGATTTTATCAATCTGACAAATGTTAATTGAATTGAGTACCGATTGAGTTAGGATTTCCTCAACACTTCGGGGTATCGATTTCGGAGTTTTCTGTTTCTGTGTTAACGGGTTTGCTGCTTCCACCCAAGCTAATCTCTGATTTGCCATCTTCGTTGAACAAACATCCCTCCCATGACCTTTTCTAATGCTGGTAGCATTCTCGCTACATTGACTCAAGTCGATCGCATGGGTTTGTTGGCAGATCGTGTCAAGAATATGCCAATTGGGGAGTTCATCTGTATACTGGATTTTATCACCGCAGAGTTTCAACAATTTCTGCGAGCGATTGATTTAATTAATAATGAAGCGCTTGAAATACTCCTCGAACAACTTCTTGATGCGTTCACGCTCAAAATTGGTCAAATTATCCAAGCCGATCGCACGACGATTTTCTTAATTAATCGCAGTAAAAATCAACTGTGGTACAAAACAGTTCAAGAGGAAACCGGGGAAACCCAAGAAGTTCGCTTTCCGATGAATGCGGGAATTATCGGTCATGTGGCGAATACGGGTGAAACGGTGAATGTGGCGGATATTCACGCCAGCCGTTTGTTCGATCCTGAGGTCGATCAACCTCTGAATTATTCGGTTAAAAATCTTCTCTGTATGCCGATTTTTAGCTCTCAAAATCCCGAGGAAATTGTGGCGGTTGTGCGTCTTTTGAATAAATCAGAAGGGCCGTTTAATCAGGAGGATGAACAGCAATTTCGCGCTTTTGCCGATTCGATTGGGATTATTTTAGAGAGTTGCCAATCTTTTTATATTGCGGCTCGAAATCAACGGGGTGTGGCGGCGTTATTGGAAGCAACGAATACTCTGGGTCAAAGTTTAGATTTAGAAGATACGTTGCTGTTGGTAATGGAGCAAGCTCGTCGGTTGATGCACGCCGATCGCAGTACGATATTTTTATATAATAAAGAGAAGAATGAACTCTGGTCAAAAGTTGCCAAAGCTGATGGCCGAACCATGATGGAAATTCGCATTCCCGCCAATCGAGGAATTGCGGGTTTTGTGGCTTCTACGGGTCAAGTTTTAAATATTATCGATGCTTATACCGACCCTCGTTTCGATCCTTCCGTCGATCAACAAACGGGTTACAGAACTCGAAATATTCTCTGTATGCCGGTTTACAATTCGGCGGGGGAATTGATTGGGGTGACGCAATTAATTAATAAACATAAAGGCAGTTTTATTAACTCGGATGAAGCGTTTTTACGGGCGTTTAATGCTCAGGCGGGGATTGCGTTACAAAATGCTCAACTGTTTGAGAATGTGATGGTCGAAAAACAATATCAGAAGGATATTCTGCAAAGTCTTTCTGATGTGGTGATTTCGACGGATATGCAGGGAAAAATTGTCACCATTAATGATGCGGCTTTGGAACTGTTAGGCTGTCCGAGACGCAAAGCCGAAAATCGACCAATTCGGGAGTTTTGGGAAGATAAACTTAAGGGTCGATTAATTTGGGAAGTGGTTCCGATTGAAAATTTAAAGTTGTGGTTGGAAACGAGTTTAAAACACGGTGCGAGACATTTTATTCCCGAACAAACCTTAACGGTTGGTTTGGTTAAACGCCCGGAAAAAGAATGGGAAAATGATGATGAAATTCCGGTTTTAGTGGTTCCTGAACGTCACAACTCTGAGGTTTATTTGGTCTGGGGAGAACCGGAAAATGTTCTCACCACCGATCCCGATCAAATTCAACCTATTGAACGGGGTATTAATTTAACTGTTAATCCTCTAACAAACCCGGAAGGGGGTGTGCGAGGGGGGTTGGTTGTTCTTGAAGATATTAGCCGCGAAAAACGGATGAAAACCACCATGTATCGTTACATGACTCCGGGTGTCGCGGAACGGGTGATGGCGTTGGGTGAAGATGGGTTAATGAAGGGTGAACGCAAGGAGGTTACTATTTTATTTTCGGATATTCGGGGCTATACAACGATTACTGAAAATCTCGATGCGTCGGATGTGGTGGCGTTATTGAATCAATATTTTGAAACGATGGTTGAGGCGGTTTTTTCCCACGAAGGAACCCTCGATAAGTTTATTGGGGATGCGTTGATGGCGGTATTTGGGGCGCCGCTTCCTTTGCGACAAAATCATGCTTGGATGGCGGTAAAATCGGCTTTAGATATGCGTCGGCGTCTGAAAGAGTTTAATCGTTCTCGTCCTAATGAACCGCAAATTAAAATTGGTATTGGGATGAGTTCGGGTGAGGTGGTTTCGGGTAATATTGGTTCGCAAAAACGGATGGATTATACTGTGATTGGCGATGGGGTCAATTTAAGTTCTCGCCTTGAACAATTGACTAAAACTTACGGTTGTGATATTATTTTAAGCGAAATGACTTATCATTTATGTAGCGATAAAATTTGGGTGAGAGAGTTAGATAGAGTGCGGGTAAAAGGAAAAAATCAAGCGGTTAGTATTTATGAATTGATCGATGCCCGTTCGGAGTCTTTGAGTCCGCAAACCGAACGTTTTCTAGAGTATTATAATAGCGGTCGGGAAGCTTATCTAAACCGTGATTTTAAACAGGCGATTCAACATTTTGAAACCGCTCAAGATCTTCGCAAAGCCGACCATGTGGTGCAGATTTATATTATGCGATCGCTTCAATATCTGGAAAATAAACCGCCAGAAGATTGGGATGGAATTCAAACCATGACAACCAAATAGACAAAGTAGAAAAAATATGGCACCATTGTAGGGGCGGGTTCGAGACAATCTTTATTAATTAGTATAAATCTCAGCAAACCCGCCCCGTCCCCACAAAATTAATTAATAATTAAACAATTAATTGAATGGCGATTGTAGGGGCGGGTTCGAGACAATCTTTATTAATGAGTATAAATTGGAATAAACCCGCCCCAAACCTATCAACAATTCCCCTGTAATTTAAGGGATTTAATGGGGATTAGGGGGCGGGTTTAGAAAGATTTATTTCCGGTGACAAATACCAGGGAGAACCCGCCCCTACAATGATCAATTTTTAGGTTTTATGGGGGTTACGGGGCGGGTTTAGAAAGATTTATTTCCGGTGACAAATACCAGGGAGAACCCGCCCCTACAATAATCAATTTTCAGGTTTTATGGGGGTTACAGGGCGGGTTTAGAAAGATTTATTTCCGGTGACAAATACCAGGGAGAACCCGCCCCTACAGTAATCAATTTTTATTTATTCAATTCTGCGAGCGGTCATATTAATCGGACCCGAGGAAGGCTGACCATTATTTGAATTGCGATTATTCTCCCCATTGCGAGGGCGCAACAAACGCTTAACAACCCGTTCCAAATTGCGATCGCTCATGGCTTCTTCTCGATAGCGGGGATTGAGGGAGATCGCCTGTTCTAAATGTTCCATCGCCAAATCAAACTTTCCTTGCAAGGAATAACAATTCGCCAGGTTGTAATAAACATCCGCATATTTCGGTTGCAATTTCATCGCTTGATTTAAACTTTCTACGGCGTCTAAATCCCGCTGTAACTTCATCAACGTATAGCCTTTATAATTCCAAGCTTTCGCGGAATTGGGATCGAATTCTGTGGCTTTCTCAAAGGAAATTGCGGCTTCTTCGTACTGTTCTAAAACCTGTAAAGCCATCCCCCGGTTTAACCAAGCCACCGCATCATCGGGTTTAATTTGTACCGCTCGATCGAACGATTCATAGGCTTGTTGATGTTGCTGTAAAATCCCCAACGCAACGCCCCGATCTATCCAAGCTTGACGATAATTCGGATCAATTTCTATAGCGCGATCGTAGGAACTAATCGCCTCTTGAAAACGCTTCATTCGTCGCAAACTCATTCCCCGATTTAACCAAGCGGTGTGACGGTTGGGTTGAATTTGAACGGCTTTATCAAACATCGCAAAAGCTTCTTCAAATTTTCCTTCTCCAATCAAACTCATTCCTTGATTTTCAACGTCTTCTGCGCTTAAAAATAACTCGGGTTGATTAGATTTGAGACGTTCAAGCTGTTCGGAAAGGGCTTTAATTTTTTCCAACATTTCCGCAACGGCACCTTCTGCAATGGACGCCGGAGAAATCTCGGCTAATTGCTTAAGAATTTTCGCTTTTTCGGCTTCTGCATTGGCTTGTAATTCGGATAATTGTTTGAGAACTTTTTCCTGTTCGGCTTGAATATTTCCTGGCAATTCCGACAGTTGTTGCAGGATTTTGTTTTTCTGGTTTTGGGCGTCGGCTTTGATTTCTTCTACCTGTTGGGCGAGTGTTGTTTCAAAGCGATCTAATCGTTCAAAGGTAGCATCGCGACGGGTGCGAACATCGGATTTAAACGCCGAAAGTTCGCTTTCGAGTTCGTTTCCTGAGGCTTGAAACTGTTTGAGAAGCTGTTCTCGTTCGGCTTGTGTGGTTGATTTTGCTTGGGATAATTCTTCAATAAATTCAGAAGAAGATTGTCGTAAATTCTGAAGTTGTTGTTCTTTTTCGCTTTCAATTCCGGTTTTGGACTGGGAGAGTTGTTCGACAAATTCTGCTGCTAATTGTTTGAAATTCTGAATTTGCTGATCTTTTTGAGTTTCTACGCCGGACTGGGCTTGTTTAACCTGTTCAATCAATTCGGCTTCTAGCTGTTTGAGGGTGTTGTATTTTTCTCGAACTCGCTCTTGAATTTTACCCTGGGCTTCGGTGAGTTGGGCTTCTAATTCGCCGCCATAGTTGTCAAGATTGGCGAGCATTTCATCGGTACGTTGTTTGGCTTTTTGTTCGGCTTGGCTGCGAATTTCTGAGAGTTGGGGTTGAAAATCGGACTCCAACTGACGCAGGTTTTGCAGGATGGAATCCCGCTGACTTTGGGCCGAATTTTGCAGTTCGGATAACTGGGTTGAAAATTCGGTTTCAGCCTGTTCTAAGTTGCGAATTGTTCCGTCTTTTCGGCTTTGAACTTCGCTTTCATAACCGGAGAGTTTCTCGGTCAAATCCATTCCCAACTGATCGATATTTCGGATGACTAAATCTCGTTGTTGTTGGGCGGTTTGTTTGAGTTCGGAGAGTTGGCTGGAGTATTCGCTTTGGGAGGAATTCAAATTCTTCAGCGTTTCGTCTTGGCGGGTTTTGACTTGGTTTTGCAGTTGGGCAAACTCGGAGATCACGCCTTGACTGGATTGTTGTAATTGTTGTATAATCTCATCTTGTTGGTGTCTGGCCTGTTGGTGAAGTTCGCCGAGTTGGGCGGCAAATTTGCTTTCTAACTGTTTGCGTTCTTGGATAGCCTGTTTAATTTGATGTTCTAATTCGGCGATGGTTTGCTGTTGAGAATGAGATAACTGGGAACGCAATTCATCAATTTTTTGCCGTTCTAATTCCAGTTCTTTTTGAAACTCATCCGAATGCTGATAAAGTTCGTTTAAGTGGGTATCGGTATCGCGCAGAACGCTTTGAATTTTACGGTTGGCGGAGGAAATGCGATTTTCTAAATCTCCCAGTTCGTTGAGGTGAGTTTCGACAATTCCGGTGACTTCGTGGATAACGGAACGCCGCAGCACCCACAACGCCGCCAAACCCGCCCCCAACAACACCACCAAAACCCCCAACAGGAGGTTAAACAGCATCATGGTGCGGCTAAAAATGCGGTTGGCTTCGGCTTGGACGCCCTCTTGAATTTCTCGTTCCCGTCGCAACTGTTCGAGTTCTTGTTCGGGGGTGAGGACTTCGGTTTCCGGTTCGGGGTCGCCGGTCGGTGCGGGTGACTGGGAGAACGAGGGGCTGGCGACACCCAATAACAGTAGGATGGTTGAGAGCAAAACACCGCTTCTGTACGCTAAGGTTAACACTGCTTGATTTTGACGGTTCATCGCAACTCCTTTTGCCCGTAATGGATGTGCCAAGGTCGATTTTGCCTCGCCAGTCCCGTTTGATGGCGACTGCAATCTCAATTTTTTCTAGTTTACCGAATCATGGTCGTAAAAAATGCGCTTTGTCGGGGGTAGAATGCCGAACTTCATCCCTCAAACCTCAAGATAAAGGAGTCTTTGGGGTTTTTCAATTGTAGCGGAAATCCCTCAAGATTGTAAATTCTCGTTTAAATTCCCGTGAATGGCTAACCAAATACAAGGGGGGTTGGTACTGGTGTATTCTACTCGATGTTTTTGATGGGCGCGAATCAGTAAATAGTCCCCCGGTTTGAGTTGAATTTGCGAACCATCGGCATAAGAAAGGGTGGCTTCTCCCTGCAAAAGCATGACCCATTCATCCCGTTCTTGATTGTACCACTCGCCCTCGGGGGTGGTTTGTCCGGTGGAAATTATTCGTTCTATTAATAAAGATTGATTTTTAATGATGGGTTCAAATTGTTCGGAGTTGGGAAGGGGTTCGCTTAAAGTGTAGATATTTTTCATGGTATTTATTTTATTTTATAGGATTTTTTGAAGACATGAGGTATATATTTGTGATCTTGCCTCTTGCCTCTTGCATAAAGTTTTGTACCTCACAAAGCGGGAAAACTGCTATCAACTGAGTTATTCGGTTTTGGTTGCCACTCCCATATAGGTGTAACTGCCAACTTTGGGAAAGTTTTCGATGTTGAATTTTTCTAGGGAAATTGAATTAAATTGTTGTTCGACTAACTGCTGAATATTGCGGTTTAAATGACAGCCATCGGCGATGAGTTTTTGCAGGGGAGTCAGGCGATTTTGCCAGACTTGAATGTTGGGTTTGTCGCTGAGTCCGTGTTCGACAAAGAAAAATTTTCCGCCCGGTTTTAGCACTCGATATATTTCTTGTAAGGCTTTTTCAACTTGGGCAATGCTACAGAGTGTCCAGGTGCTAACGACGCTATCAAACGTCGAGTCAGCCATCGGTAAGTTTTCGCTATTGAGTATGCGATTTTCAACTTTAATTGTTGAGGCTTCTATTCGCTTTTGGGCGAGTTTGTTCATGCCGGAGTTGGGGTCTACTGTGGTAATTTTTTCGATATGATGGGGATAATAGGAGAGGTTTAATCCCGTCCCAAAGCCGATTTCTAAAACTTCTCCTTCGACATGGGCTAGGACTTTTTGACGGTATTGAGCAAAAGCTGGATCGGACATTGTACAATCCAGCAAACGAGGTAAAATAACTCGGCTATAAAAACCCATTCTTGCAATCTCCTTACATTGGCATCTGAGATTTTATAACTCAGTTCACCCATTTATTTTACAGAATGGGTAACAAAATTTCAAATTCGGTTCCCCGTCCGACTTGGGAGGTTACATTTAATTGACCCCGGTGTTTGTCGGTAATAATTTGATGGCTGATAGATAAGCCCAAACCCGTTCCTTTTTCCGGGGTTTTTGTGGTAAAAAAGGTTTCAAAAATGCGGTCTAAAATAGCGGGTGGGATTCCAGGGCCGTTATCTGCGATTCGGATTGAAATACAGCAAGGTAAAGAATTGGAGGGTTCGGTTTTGCAGTCACAATTAGAATGGGGTGAACGGGCAGGTTCAAAATAATCAGAATGGTATAATAGGGGGATTTGTGGGGAGTCTGTCTCGATTTTAAGCGTCTGTTTTTCTCCTTCTGAACAGTCTCGAATTTCTGTAGTAATTGTAATTTTCGCGAGGTGGGGATGTTCTTGGCTAATGTCTTCTAGGGCGTCTATTGCGTTGGAAATAATATTTATAAAGACTTGGCTGAGTTGATTGGGATAGCCATAAATTGGCGGTATTTTACCATAGTTTTTAACGAGGTTAAAGCCTTTTTTAATTCGATTTTTTAAAATGAGTAAGGCGTTTTCTAAGCAGTAGTTTAGATCGACTTTTTCCGGTTTTGAACTATCGGTTCGGGAAAACCCTCGCAGACTGTTGACCAGATGAATGAGTCGCTCAGAAGATAGGTTGATGCTGTCTAAAACTTCGGGTAAATCTTGTTGAATCAATCCAAAATCAATTTGTTCTTTATAGTCTTTTATAGAGGGGGAAGCTTGGGGGAATTCTTGTTCATAGGTTTCAAGCAAACCCATTAAATCTTGATAATAATCAGAGAGACACTGAAGATTCCCTATAATACAGGCGACGGGGTTGCGAATTTCGTGAGAAACTCCCGCCAACATTTGACCCAAACTTGCTAATTTTTCGGTTTGAATCAGTTGAGCTTGGGTTTTTTGACGGAGTAATTCTGTCGCGAGTTGATGAATACAAGATTGAGCGATCAGCAGTTGTTGAACGTCTAAAACTTGATATTGATTCGGGGAAATTTGGACGACAATGGGTTCATAAATATGATGGGGAGAACGGCGAATCGCTTGTTGGGCGGCTTCAACAACGGGGGTATTTCCGGGTAATAATAATAGCTCCATTTTCGCAACATTATAGAACACATGAAGCGATCGGCCCAAGAACAATTCTCGCGCATAGGGACGGCTCATCCGTTCAAAAAATCGCCGTTGAGAAATCATCCCGATGAACTGTTTTCCATTCATTAAAATCACACCGGGAATGGTGGAGTCAGACTCAAAAAGTTGAGTTAAAATGATTCCCTTTTGATTGATATCGACTTGCAGATCAAACAGGGAGAGATCTTGTAAACTTGACTCTAGATGAAGATTCTGGGGGGAACGGTTGAACTCGATGATGTTAGAGCGATCGGGGGAATAGGTGTTTAGCATGGGTTGGTTGATCGAAGGCGCGAGATTTTGTTACACTATAGCAGCGCAGATCCACCCTAAATATACAGAAAATCTACAGACTCTCTTTTATTTTAAAGAAAGATCGAAAAGCTTGCATTAAAGGTTTCTAAGATTAATCTAGACTTAACTAAAACTTAAACTTTTACATTAAATTAAGTTCTGTTGCTCGTCGTGGCCCGGTCTGCAATGATGATAGAGCTAGAACGAATAGGAGAGTAATACCATGACACCATCAGGGTATGAGTTTAGCAGCAGTCAGAACGAGTTAATCGGGGATTTAGCCAAAAAAATGAATTTTGTGGCAATTTTGTTGATTGCGTTCGGTACCTTGGGGATTCTTACCGGAGTGATCAATATATTTACGGCCCTTGGGACGGCGGAAACAGCAGGGATTGTTTTAGGTAATATCATTCAAGGTGCTTTCTCGTTGTTGATTGGTATCTGGACGAGAAATGCCGCCCAAGCATTCAAGAAAATTGTCACAACTGCGGGGACAGATATTGAGAATTTAATGATGGCTTTGGGGGAACTTCGCAAGCTTTACACCTTGCAATACTGGTTGGTGATTATTGGTTTGGTATTCATTTTGATTGGACTTGTTATTGCCGTAATTACGGGAATTGCGCTGTCGGTTTAATGTCTGAAAGCCTAAGCCGTTTTAATCGGCAGTTTAATAATGAATTCGGTTCCTTGTCCGAGTTCAGAATAGCAAAGAAGCTTTCCTTTGTGCTTTTCCACAATAATTTGATAACTAATTGATAAACCCAGACCCGTTCCTTTCCCGACTGGTTTGGTGGTGAAAAACGGGTCAAATATTTTTTCTAAGACCTCGGGTTTTATTCCAGAAGCGTTGTCTGCAATCCGAATTTGAATCCTATTATTTACGACGGTTGTACCAATGTAAATTTGAGGATCTATCAGGTTTTCATCAGCTTCTAAAGCATCAATGGCATTGCTGAGAAGATTCATATAAACTTGATTCAGTTGACCGGGATAACAATTGATTAGAGGAAGTTGACCATATTGTTTAATCACTTTAATTTCGGGATGTTGGAATTGAGCTTTCAGGCGGTTTTGTAACAGGCGAAGGGTACTTTCAATCCCTTGATGAATATCAACTTGTTTTTGTTCAGATTCATCAAGTCGAGAGAAATTTCGCAGGGATAAAACAATGTCTTTGATGCGTTCGGCTCCTTCTTTCATCGAATCCAATAATTGCATAAAATCTTCTTGAATAAATGTTAATTCAATGGTTTGGATTTCATCAAGAATTTCAGGATGGGGTTGGGGATAGTATTTTTGATAAAGCTCAATTAAGTTTAACAAATCCTGGGCATATTCATAAGCCGGTTCTACGTTTCCATATATAAAGTTAACGGGATTATTAATTTCATGGGCAACTCCGGCAACTAACTGACCCAAACTCGCCATTTTCTCCTGTTGAACCAGTTTCGTTTGAGTTTGCTTGAGTTTGGTTAATGTGGCTTCTAAATCTTGATTTTTTTTGCGAATTTCTTGAGTTCTTTCCTCAACTTTTTCTTCGAGGCTATGGCTATAATCTTCTAACTGTTGGTAGGATAATCTCAATTGTTCAATCATTTGATTAAACGTATAGGCTAACATCCCGATTTCGTTATGGCTGAGTATAGGTGCCGTTTGATTCAAATCTCCTTTACTGACTAAACGGGCGGTTTCAGCAATGGCTTTAATGGGTCTAACAATTCGACGACCTAACATTAACATTCCCACCGCCATTAAACTTGATAAAACCAAACCGCTGATAAAAATTGAACTGGCTAATTGTTGGGCGGGAGCAAAGGCTTCTGTTTGGGTTTGTTCGGCAATTAAAGCTAAATCTTGTCCGGGCAAAGCATAATAAACTCCCATCACCGATACACCCCGATAATTGCGATAAAGTCCCCGACCATTTTTCCCCTGCATTGCTTCTTGAATTGCCAAACTGTCAATTCCTTCAGAAAACTCTACTAAGTTCGATTCTTGACTGGAAAGAAACACGTAACGACTTGATAAACTACTGCCTACATTCCCAACTAAATAGGTTTCTCCCGTGTCTCCTAAGCCCGTATTTTGACGAATAATTTCATCAATTCGATCTAAGTTTAAATGAGCGGCGAGAATTCCCTGTTGTTTTTTCTCGGAATTCAACAGAGGAATTGCAAAGGTAATTTGAGGTTTTCCGCTCTCGGGCGAACGGTAAAAATTAGAAATAAATCCTTCCGTTGAGTCGGGCGTGACTAAACTATATTGAACCAAAGGTTTATATAAACCGATTTGACTGGGATTTGTTGAGACTAAAACTCGACCCGAACGGGAGAGAAGAAATATTTCTTTTAAACCCGTTTGATGGGTAATAAAAGCGGTAAAATTATCTTGTAAAACCGCTAGACTCTCTCGCTCATCATTGTTCTTTAAAAGCACTTCGGCTTGAGTGCGAATTTCCGGTAACTGAGCTAAAGATAACACCGTTAGACTTTGATCCCTAGCCCAACGATTTAACTCTTGTTCTTTCAGGGATGCGGCTGCACTCAGTCGCTCAAAAACGGATTGCTTTAAAGAGGTTTTCGCTTGAGAAAAGGCAATGAAACCCACCAAAGAAACAATCGCTAATGAAAGCAATAAAAATGAGCTAACAAGCTGTATCAATAGACTATTTTTCCAGGGTTTCATCCTCGCTTTTTCCTTCTGAATCTTTAACGGGTTTTCCATTGAACAAAAATTTCTTTAATCCGCTCAATTGCTTCATCAACTGCCACTTGGGGGGAAACACCATTTACAACGACTTTGCGAATGGCTTCACCCCAAACATTTTCGGCAGAAACTTGACCATAAGCGGGGTTGAATACTTGATACAAAGAACGAGTTTCACCTTCTCGTAATTGTTTCGCTGCTACAAAAACATGAGAATTATTCGGATTATTCCAAAACGGATCGGAAAACAGTTCAGGCATGACTGGAAAATATCGTCCTGCGGCTCCTTTAATATATTCTTCTAAATGATCGGGTTGTACTAAATACGTGAGAAATTCTTGGGCTAAGGTTTGATTTTGACTCTCTGCAAAAATTAAAGCTTGTTTGACTGAAGTCAGGAATTTCATGGGTTCTCCATCGGGTTTATTGGGAAATTCTATCGTTGCCATTTGGTTGAGATAGATGTCTTCATCTTGTTGTTGGGAACCGGGAATTGATAAACTTACATTTAAGGTCATCAAGGTCATTTTATTCAAAAAAGTTGTATTATTATCTGCATTTAACCAGTTAATCGCGTTGGGAGGAATATACCCACTTTTATAAAGATTGGTCAGCCAAGTTAACGCTTCGATTATTCCGGCTCTAACTTGGGGTTGATCGACCAAAAGTTTACCGTCTGAATTCATCAGTTGAACGTTATAAGCTTCGAGAATCTGTTCAAACACCCAATAGGTATCAGAAGAAGCTACAGACATCGGTATTCCGAGAGAATAAATCTTACCTCGTCCTTGTAGTAATAAGGTTTCTTGAGCCTGTTTCCAATAGCTCCAAAACCCCTGCCAATCTTCGGGAATTGACTCGGGTAAACCCATTTTTTGAATTAAATCTTGCCAATAGTGAATATGAAGACTTTGCTGCATCAAAGGAACAGCATAATAAGAAGTTTTTTTGGCGACCTGGTTGGGGAATGAAGCCGATCTTAACGCGACGGGAGTATATCGGGTTTTTACGGATTCAATCACGGGGGAAACATCGGCTAATTTACCTTTTTTTGCCCAGAGAGGAGTTAGAGTATATTCGGCTCTTTCTGAGAATAAAATATCCGGAGGATTACCGTTTTCTAAGGCTTGAATGGCTTTAGAAAGGGTTTCATCTTCGCTAAAAAATAACAATTCTACGGAATTTCCGGTTAGTTGTTGCCAGTCCGCGACAATTTTTTCTATGGCTTCGTCTTGTTGGGGATAATAGCCCCGATTCCACCAAATGGTTAGGGGACGGTTGAGATCAACTGAAGTTCCTGTGGGCGGGGTTTGACCGCTACAAGTGGATAAAATTAAACTGAATAAAAACAGTAAAATGATGATGAATTTATGCCTCATTTTTTTCTCCAGACTTCAACCGTTCCCATTTTGTAAATGTTGTTTTTATTTTTTGAATCACCTCATCGGCTGCGGCTTCTGCTGAGACTCCTTCAACGACTATTTTTTCTATGGCTTGACCCCAAATATTTTCAGCAAAGAGTTGAGCATAAGCGGGATATAACATAGAGTTTATCGGACGAGTTGAAGCAAATTGTTGACGGGCAACCGAAATATGGGGATCGTCTACATTCTTCCAAAAAGGATCGGAAAGCAGTTCAGGTATCACGGGAAAATAACGCCCCGCCGATTGTTTTAAATATTGGTTGATCACTTCAGGTTGAACGAGAAAAGATAGAAAACTTTTAGCCTCCTCTTGATTGGGCGAGGCGTCAAAACTCAAAATCTGTTTAACAGAAACAAGGTATTGGGGCGGATTTCCATCCGGATTTTTAGGAAATTCTACAGTCACAATTTGATCGCGATAAACGGGTTCATCTGAACGTTGAGAAGCGGGAATTGAGAGAGTAGGGTTTAACGTCATTACCAGGCGGCGATTCAGGAAGTTAACGTTATTATCCGCCGGTAGCCAATCAATAGAATCTTCTGGAACATATCCCTTTTTATAGAAGTCTGTATACCACTTTAACACTTCAATTAAATCTTGGCGAACTTCCGGATCTTCAATTTGCAATTGACCATTCTCATCCAATAAATTCACACCGTAGGCGGCTAAAATCTGTTCAAATTCATAAAAAGTATCGTTGGCTTCGGCTGAATAGTTCAAACCGATTCCGTAAATATTCTGTTGTCCTTGTTCCCGCAGTTTATCTTGGACTTGTTGCCAAAATTCCCAGAATCTATCCCATTCTTTGGGAATATCGCTATCTGTAAATCCGGCATCATTTAATAAGTCCCGCCAATAGTGAATGTGCAAGGTTTGTTGATGAATCGGAACGGCATAATACCCCCGATTTTTAGTCAAACTGTTGTACAAAAAAGTCGAACGAATTGCACTCGAACTGTAGCGATTTTTCATCGGTTCTAGAACTTCGGAAACTTCCGATCCTTTTCCTTCCCAAGCTACGCGGGGATTGAGTGCAAATTCTCCTTTTGGATTGTACGCGATATCGGGGGGATTGTCGGTTTCAATGGCCGCTTTAGTTCGTTGAAGATTAACTTCTTCGGCTAAAAAGTTTAGTTCGGCTTTGAAACCGCTTTCATTTTCCCATTGCTGAACGATTTGTTGAATGGCTTCATCTTCTTCGGGATAATATCCGTTCGTCCACCAAATCCTAACAGATGAATCATTATTGTTGATAGGAACGGGTAGGGAACTCTCAGGAATTGACTGGGAACAAGTCACCAAGACTAAACTCAGCAGAAACAAAAAAACAAGAGTTAGTTTGAATTTCATTCTGGAAACAGGTTTTGATGGAGAAGGTCTAACATTACTCTTCCGTTATAACCTGCAATTTTCAATCTGAAACTACTGATTTTATTTTGAGAGTCAAATTAACGGCAATCGTTACCCCACTTAAAATTAGTAAAACCAGGGTCAACCAATCTCCCCAACGAACATACAGCGTTTGGGTTTGTCGGGGTTGAATTGTCCCGATATGCAGTTCATAGGTATCCATTTCCGATATCCAAAGGGTTTTTCCATGCGGATCAACCACCGCAGAATAACCTGTATTTGTCGCCCTGACGGTCCAGCGATCAGTTTCTATCGCCCGCATCACATCTTGGGCGTGGTGTTGAGCTAACATTCCCGCAGAATAATGAGAATTATTGGAAGCCGTTAATATAAATTCTCCCCCGCTTTTGGCTTGGCGGCGAAAATGTCGGGCGAAGGTTGAATCATAACAAATTCCGACAATCGCTTGACCAAAAGGCGTCTTAAACTGTTGATTGGGATCGCCTTTCACCAGATGAGAATCTAAGGGGGATAATCGATTAATAAAACGCCCTAAAAACGATTCAAAAGGAATATATTCCCCCAAAGGAACCAAGTTAACTTTATCATATTGGCTGACCATATTTCCCTCGCCATCTACGGTAAATAAACTATTACTAATCCGATTTCCGACTTGACCATAACTCCCCACCCAAGCGACGACATTTTTCTCTAAAATTGCCTGATAAAATGAACTTTGATAACGGGCGGGAGATTTCCACAAAAAGGGAAGGGCGGTTTCGGGAGTCAGTACCGCATCTACACCCTGATCGGCGAGGGTTTTATATCCGGTTGTGTAGCCTTGTAACGCTTTTCTCCATCCTTCCGAATAGAGTTTAATTTTGTTGGGAATATTCCCTTGAATGATGCCAATTTTTAACGCGGTTTCCGGGTTGGATTCTAAGGGTTGAATGTAGAGATAAAATCCGACCAAATGAGCCAGAGAAAAACACAAAATCGGGAGTAAATATATCGCGATTTTGGTTCGGGTTTCGATTCGGTTTCTTGAGGTGTTAATCAGCCAAGCTTCTGCGATCAATCCATTAACCGCAACTAACGCCGCAGTTACGGTATTTGGGCCGGAAATTTGTCCGAGATGAAGTATCACTAAATTCCCAAAACTTTGAGTGAGTGAGAGGGATGACCACCAGAGAGAACCCAGACTCCAAAACCATTCTAAACTGCACCAAAGGGCGGTTCCAACTAATACCCGAGTTAAGATAGAATTGAGATTTTGTTCGGATATTTTTCGGCTAATTATTGATAAGATTTTCGCCCAAACAACGACCAGTCCCACGCCCCAAAGGGTGATAAAACTCCAACAAAAAAGGGCAATGGCTAAACTCGCCAACCAAGGAACTCCCAACCAGGTCATCGGGTGAATTCCGGTGATCCAAAAGAGAACGGTTCCGTGATACCCTATTCCCCAAGCGATCGCAAACGGTAAAACAGAAGTTTTTTTAATTTTTGACCGAAGAACAACAACCCACAACGGAACTAACGCCACCCATGCTAATAGCCAAAAGCCTGTCGGTTCTGCGGCTAATCCCATTAAGACTCCGGCTAATAAAACCAGTCCGAGTTGATAGTTTTGTTGAAAATAATGTTTAAAATAATTTAAAAGAGATTGTTGAGATCGGGACAATTGCAAACTTGGAGTTGGAGTTTTATTCTTTTCAGTTTTCATGGAAATCAAAATTTATTCTTCAATCAAGATTATAAATCTATTTTTTGAGAAACGGGATCAAAGAGTGCATATTCCGGGCGGTTTTTTCCGGTATGTTTAACCGAATACATCAACCGATCGGCTTGTTCGATTAAGATATCGATAGATGGGGGAAGAGTTAAACAAGTCACCACACCCATGCTAAACCCCACAAAACTGAGTTGATCTCGGTTTAAGCGTAAAAGCTGTTCATAAACGCGATCGAGAGCGGCTTTGGCTTCTTCTAGGTTAGTATGGGGTAAAAGGATAGCAAATTCATCCCCACCTAAACGGGCGACAAGATCGGTAGGACGGAGGGATTTTTGGAGACTATTCGAGATATCTTGTAAAAGCCGATCGCCTATATTGTGTCCAAATTTATCGTTAACTTTTTTAAAATAGTCGATATCTAAATAAGCTAAAGTTATTGAATAATGATATCGTTGGGCGCGTTGAATCTCATTTTCTAGGGTTTCGATAAAGAAACTTCGGTTATAAACGCCGGTCAATCCATCAATTCTCGCTAATTTTTTCTCTCGTTCATAGGCTTTTTTTAAGGAGACAAGTAAATAAATAACAATTGAAAAAAATGCAAGTCTGACTCCAATATTCCAATAGATAAACAAGGAATTTGAATATTGTTTTACATAAAGATCGGCATTAGCCCATAAAATTGTATTGAATACAGCTAACACTAAGCCGCTATACTTTCCAGAAAACCAAGTCGCTAATGTGATGGGAAATAAATAAAAAATGGAGAGGTTTACATCAACTGTAACCCAATAATCAATCCAACCAATAATTAAAGCGAGAATCAGACTCAACCCAACAATCATCAAATCGGATTGACGTTCTAAATAGCCAATAATTCTTTTTTGCATAATAACATATAACCAACTGCCTCCACAGTTCCCCTGAAACGCTTTTAGGATGGATCAATTTTACACGATCTTCCGAGAGTTTGAGAAAAATTGTTTATTAACTTCAAAATCGTTTCGGCAAGTTGAAAGTCTAGAGGGGTTAATCCGCCTTTGTCGTGAGTCGTTAGACTGATTTTTACGGTGTTGTAGGATAGAAAAATATCGGGATGATGACCTAACTTTTCTGCGGGTTCTACTAAACAGTTGATAAAATTAACGGCTTCTATAAAGTTGTTAAACCTATGGGTATAATTCAATAATTGATAATTAATAATGGATAATGGATAAGGAGAGGTCTTCAACCTGATTAATTAATTATCCATTATCCATTATCCATTATCCATTGATAAGAGTTTGATTTTCCCGTTTCCAATTGGGTAGCGCTTGCAAACGTTGGGTTATTTCGGCATCACTTAACCGTCGGCTTCGGTTGGTTTCGGTTTGTTGTGCTAAGACCGGGGGAATATTTTGAATAGATAAAGATTGATTGCTGATGAAACTCGTTGTGATGAATGAAAAAATTTCCATCGTCCTAAATTTCTAAATTAGGAACAGGGAATTGCTGCAAAATTCCCCATTCCGAACTGTTTGATCTATTCTTCTGAATCTTCGACTTTGGCTTCAACTTCGACTTCGGTTTCCGTTTCGGCTTCGACTTCCGCTTCTTCATCAGAAGTGGGAACAATAGCCACCGCAGCGATCGCATCTTCATCATCGAGGCGTTGAACTCGGACTCCAGTTGCACTGCGAGACTGAGTGGGAATCGCATTCACCGTCTGACGAATAATAATACCCCGACTGGTAATTAACATCAACTCATCGTCTTGGTTAACTACCTGCAACCCGACGACTTCATCGCTGGCGAGATGCTGTTTAAACTTGGTGGCGATGATCCCTTTTCCGGCGCGATTTTGTAGTCGGAATTGAGACACGGGAACTCGTTTACCATATCCCCCCGCAGTAATCACCATAATCGCCAATTCTTGGTTATTTTCAACGGTGGTTTCTTCGGTTTCCGTCTCTAAAATTTCCTCGTCTTCTATCTCGGTTTCTTCGCTTTCTGCAATACTTGAAACAATGGCGCTGGGTAAAATATCCATGCTGATCAGTTCATCTTTTTTACCGAGTTTCATGGCTTTTACGCCTCGGGTTGCCCGTCCTAAGGGGCGCAATTGTTTGTGATCGGTTCTAAAGTGAATTGCCATCCCTTGTCGCGAACCAATAATAATGCTGTCGTCTACTTTTGCCAGTCTTACCCAACGCAATTCGTCGCCTTCACCCAAAGAAATGGCAATTAACCCATTTGCCCGAATATTACTAAAAGCAGATAATTCGGTTTTCTTGATGTAGCCGCCTTTGGTTAACATCACCAAATAATCATCATCGCTAAATTCGCTAACGGCGACGATAGATGTAATCCGTTCCTGTTTGGGAATGGGCAACATTTGCACCATCGGAACACCTCTGGCGGTGCGGGAAGCGACCGGAATTTGATAGGCTTTGAGACAGTAAACCACTCCGCGATCGCTAAAGAACAAAATGCTATCGTGATCGCAACAACTCAAGAAGTGATCGATGCCGTCATCTTCTTTCATTTTGGCGCCGGATTTACCGCGAGTTGCCCGGTTTTGAGCGTCGAAGGTATTGACGGGCATTCGTTTAATATAGCCCTGTTCGGTTAACAAAATAATTGCTTTTTCGTTGGCAATTAAATCGGTATCTTCGAGTTCTCCTTCGGTGTGTTCGATTTCTGTTCGTCGGGGCGAACCGTGACGTTCTTTGAGTTCGAGTGCTTCGGTTTCAATGATTTCTAAAATTCGTTCCCGACGGGCTAAAATATCTTGCAAATCGGCAATTACATTTTGCAATTCTTCATGCTCTGCCTGAATTTTATGGGCTTCTAATGCGGTTAAACGCCGCAGTTGCATTTGTAGAATTGCATCGGCTTGAACTTCGGAGAGTTCAAATCTATCGATGAGTTCTTGTTTGGCGGTCGGGGTATCTGCCGCATGACGAATCAGGCTAATAATTGCGTCTAAATTATCGAGGGCAATTAATAATCCTTGCAGGAGATGATCTCGTTCTTGGGCTTTTCTGAGTTCGTATTCGGTGCGTCGCCGAATGGTTTCGACTCGAAATTCGAGGAAAACTTCTAGATATCGTTTTAGGGTGAGGCGTTCGGGTCTGCTATTAACTAACGCCAACATATTCGCCCCAAAATTGGTTTGTAGGGGGGTTTGTTTGTAGAGGTTATTGAGGACAACTCGGGGGTAAGCATCCCGTCTTAATTCCACAACGATTCGCATTCCCTGGCGATCGCTTTCATCGCGAATATCGGAAATTCCTTCGATGCGTTTATCGTTAACCATTTCGGCGATTTTTTCGATCAGCGCCGCTTTGTTGGTTTGATAGGGAAGTTGGGTGATAATAATCGCTTCTCGTTCCGGGCGTCCCCGCTGTTGCAGGGTTTCAATTTGAGCGACGCCCCGCATGGTGATCGAACCCTGGCCGGTTGTGTAGGCTTCGCGAATTCCCGTTCGGCCCAAAATCTTCGCCCCGGTGGGGAAATCCGGCCCCCGGAATGTATTTCATCAGTTCGAGATCGCTGATCTCGGGATTGTGAATCATCGCCACCAACCCGTCTACCAGTTCGCCCAAGTTGTGGGGGGGAATGTTGGTGGCCATCCCGACGGCGATTCCCGAGGAACCGTTGAGCAACAGTTGGGGAATGCGGGCGGGTAAAACCAGGGGTTCTTGCTGCGATCCGTCGAAGTTATCGCCAAAATCAACGGTTTCGGCGTCGATATCGCGCAACATTGCATCGGAGGTGAGCGATTGTAGGCGACATTCGGTGTATCGCATCGCCGCCGGCGGGTCGTTGTCGATCGAACCGAAGTTTCCGTGACCTTCAATTAAGGGCGATCGCATGGAGAAATTTTGGGCCATGCGGACGAGGGCATCATAAACCGCTCCATCGCCGTGAGGGTGGTATTTACCCAGGACTTCCCCGACGACACGGGCGCACTTTCTGAAGGGGCGATCGGGCATTAAACCGAGTTCGTGCATGGCGTAGAGAATGCGACGATGTACGGGTTTGAAACCATCCCTCGCATCTGGCAATGCGCGACCGACAATGACGCTCATTGCATATTCTAAATAGGATTGCTGCATTTCCTCACGCAGATCCCGGGGAACAATGCGCTCCTCTGAAGTGGTCATTTGATAAAAAACTCCCTTAAAATTCTCAATTCACTGTGTTTGAATCGGCAAAAAGTTGATAAAATTTGTTTATCTTTAAGTCATTCCCAAATTAACTTCACTATCTTCTAAAATTATACCATAAACGGGTTTAAGATTGTTGTTTAAGATTGACAGTTAAACAAGCTGATCTATCTTGAGATTTATTGAATTTTATTGACACCAGACAAATGATCACCGTTATCTATTGCGATCAATTCCTCGAACACAAAACCGGTTTGCTTCATCCCGAACGCCCCGAGCGGTTGAGTGCGATTGTCAAGGCGCTGAGATCCGCACCTTGGGCATCAGAAATTGACTGGCAGTTGCCGACGCCGGTTCCGGGGTCTGAAAACAAGCTCAAACCCTTACTCGAAGCGGTTCACACGGCCGATCATCTTCGGCGGGTGGAGGCGATTTCTGTCAAGGGTGGGGGTTATCTCGATGGCGACACGCCGCTTTCGGCCGAAAGTTACGATGTGGCGTTATTGGCGGTGAATGCTTGGTTAGACGGGGTGAACCGGGTTCTGCAAAGCAAGCAACCGGCTTTTGTTTTGGCCCGTCCGCCGGGACATCACGCCGAGTCCGATCGGGGGATGGGATTTTGTTTATTTTCCAATGCGGCGATCGCGGCCCATTATGCTTTACAACAGCCTGAAATCAACAAAGTTGCGATTCTCGATTGGGACGTGCATCACGGCAATGGTACGCAGGCGATTATCGAAAATAATCCCAACCTGGCTTATTGTTCTTTACATCAATCTCCTTGCTATCCCGGCACCGGTTTTGAACGAGAACGGGGGGCTTACAATAATGTTTTAAATATTCCCATGTCTCCGGGAAGTACGGGGGAATTATACCGGGGAGCATTTGAACACAAAGTCATACCTTTTTTTAAAGATTTTCAGCCGGATTTGTTGATTGTGAGTGCGGGTTACGATGCCAACCATGATGATCCGTTGGCGAATATTTCTTTGCGTCCCGAAGACTATGGATTATTCACCGAATATTGTTTAAAATTCACCCGAAAAATTGTCTTTGGATTGGAAGGCGGTTACGATCTGGCGAGTCTGGCGCAGTCGGTGGTGGCGACGATTGAATCCTGTTTGGCTTAAGAAAAGCTTAAAAAAGTTGAGCCGATTGACAAGGAAAATGAAATTAGCGATCGCTCTGACTCGCGGGGGAATTGGGGGGCAATCTCTACCTTTTGACGCTTGACGGGGATCGTTTTCCATCGGTCATAATAGAAATATACTGTTAAGATGAGGTTCTGCTTAGTGAAACATAGAAATCCCAGACCGAAAAAAAATACCACGCCCGTTAATGAAAATATCCATTTTCAGGAAGTCAGAGCAATTGACGAGGATGGTTCTAATTTGGGAATCATGCCCCCCGAAGAAGCGCTATCAATTGCTCAAGACAAAGACTTGGATTTAGTATTGGTGAGTGATACAGCCAAACCACCAGTCTGTCGAATTCTTGACTACGGTAAATACAAATATCAACAGTTAAAAAGTAAAGAAAATCGCCGTCAGTCGAATAAAAGTCAACTCAAAGAGTTGAAGATGCGCTACAAAATTGAAGATCATGATTATTCGGTGCGCGTCAACCATGCCATACGGTTTTTAAAGTCGGGGAACCAAGTGAAAGCAACGGTGACGATGCGAGGACGAGAAAACCTTCATGGTGGACTGGCTAAAGATTTATTAGATCGAATGGCGACGGATCTCGAAGAATTCGCCCAAGTTCAACAATCTCCGAAGCGAGAAGGGGGGCCGCATAACGATGTTGTTAACTCCTAAAAAAGCAGAACAAGAGTAGGAATGATCAAACCTCTCCCACCTGGGACTCGCCGAGGTGGGAGCGGTAACCTTTGTGCAGATTCCCACCTTTACCCATCGTTTTGTGTCGGTTTTATAGGTTCGCATATAAGCTGCTAATTTCTGGACGAAAAAACTACCCTTTCGGCTCAGATTTTCTTGGATAAAGTGCTAATTTTTTGCACATACTAAAACAACAGTAACCTGTAACTGTTTATCGACTACGGGGAGAGGGAAACAATAGGAATTAGAACTTAGATAAAGTTTGTGATGAGACTTCTAACCAAGGTTCTAACTGAGTGAATAAAGGCTGTAATTCGGGTTGGAATTTTGGCCAGAGATTCGCGTCTTTTAGAACTTTGTTGGCTTTTTGTAAACTTTTGGCTGCATAAGTTTTATCGGGTTCGTCTTCCTGAACTGCTTCTTGAGCATTTTCTATGTAGTTCTGAGCTTTTTCCTGATAGGTTGCGGGTAAATCTGTATTCTGAAAAATTGTTTCTATTTTCTGAATTAACGTTACAACTTCTGTAACGGTTAGTTGTTTTTCAGGTTGATCTGAATAAAAGTTTTGAGTTTGAATGTTATCACGCCCTATTATTTGACCCCCAAATTGAGATTTTGATAGATTCCAGGTGGCGTTATCACTAAGGGTTATTGATGGAGATTGAGATTGTTCAGACATAGGTTGAAAAGATGAATCATCTGTGTTTTTTGCTTGCTGAGTTTCCTGAATATCGGAAATATAATGTCGAGGACGATACCGAATTTGTGGAGTATCCGACTCCGGTATTCCTTCTAAATCAATCGAATTGCAAGCAAAGTTGAAACATTTATCATAGGATTTTCCCGCACCCAACGCTTCATAAAACGCCGTCGAAAAGTTAATCGCTGCAACATCTCCAACGGCTTTATTCATCCCCACAACACAATCAATATATTGATGAATGGCTTTGGCTTGTTCTTCGCTGTAGCAAGCATTGAGAACAACACATTGAACTTCTTGTTGAAACTGTTTAAAAAGTTGGGCTAAAGCCTCACTACTGACGAGTTGAGTTTCTCCCGAATCATTTTCTAATATCAGTCCGTTAGTCCCAGAACCATGACCCGAAAAGTGAACAATTGCAGGTTCATATTCTAATAATGCTCGTCGCAAATCTTTCACCCGAACGGCTGACTCACTCTCAACTTGAAATTGTTCTCGATTTTTTGACTGTTTCAATGCTTCTTTGATTTCGCGGATTTCTTCTCCCAAACGCAACTGAACCGAATTTTTGGGATTGGATAATAAAATCAGTATTTTCTTCATAGTTTAATCTCCTTGATGTAATACCATTTCTTTCTAATTATGCAACTTTTGATGTTCGCGTAGAGTGCCGTCAGCCGTATCTCCTTATCCCCCCTGCCCCCCCTTTGAAAGGGGGGTGGCGAAGGCGTTGCCTATCCGAAGGATATAGCCGGGGGGATGGGGTTGGGGGGGATCAATTAGATGCAGCTTCATAAAGAATTGATGTTACAATTTTAGTTAGAAATACTATCAGAATTTAGTGCGGTTCCACACTTGGAACAAAAGTTAAAGTCAGATGAATTTTCATGTTGGCAATTTCCACAAATTTTATTATAAACTGATTCGGGTTCTAACGCTTCAACGGTTTTTAAAGTCTCAAGTTCTTCTGAATTAACCGCATTTATTAGGTCTATTGACTGAGAAACTTGAACTGAATTTTTTGGAATAGTCTCTGGTTCAACTTGGGCAAAATGTTCGAGTAGCATCCGGTGAATAAAGATGTAACCGCCCCCAACTTTTTGCAGGAATATTAGTTCTGTGGCGTAGTCCAGAAAACGAGCATAATTCCAGGGAGCAACACCTTTTTTGTAAAGCATAGAACGTAAAGTGAAGTGTTTAATACAAGCATTCCAGCCTCCGAGAATTAGTCCCAAAACTAGGCAAAATCCTCCTAGACAAATCCAAAAACTATCCTCTACATAATAAAAAAGTTGTGAAGCAAAAAATCCGATTGCTCCTCCCATAACCATGCCGATGCTACCAATAAGTAAAGCGTTAAAAACAGATTTTTTTATTCCTTGATTTGAAACCTTTTTGTTTTCTACTTCTGCCCCTTTTACTCCTTGATTAATACAGTACAATAGTCCAGAACTTAGCCCATAACATAGCCCTCCAATTGGCTGAAAAATTACTCCAAAAGTTACCCATCCAAGCCCTCCCAAAATCAGCCCTTTCTTCAGACTGTTTTGAAATTCTTTACCCGACCATTTTAAGCTTTCGACGGTTTTTATTTCTCCTTCATATAGTCCTACAATCAGCCCTAAGATCAGCCCAGAAATTGCTCCTAAAAGCTGTCCTAAAATCGGCGCAGAACTTGGCCCATAGTCTCCCCCAGAAATCTGCTTATAAATAGGTCCAAAAATTAGCCCAAAAATTACCGCAAAAATTACCCCAGAAGTTAATCCACTGGTAATCCGATAAAAGATACGTTCTGCTTTTATTTCCAACCAAGAAGGTTGTATTTTTTCGATGAGAAATACAGTTTGAGATTCCTGCACCATCCGAGTCGCTAACCAAGTCAGCCAATGTTTGGTTTGCTCTGGGGTATATTTCATCCTCATAGCACGTCCATGACGCTGAAACATTTGCTCAATATATGTTTCAAAAAGATGGTGACGACGTTCTTCAATCGAACCGAATTGCTGTAAATTTTCAACAGAGATATCTTTGTAAGCCATGCTGACAATACTGAGAGTCAGGGGAGATTTCATCATCTCTTGCATCGCTGTATCTTGTTGCAATAGGGTTTTGACTCCCTGAAGTTGTTCCCCAGCATTGTTTAGATACTGATTAATATGTTCTGATGTCAGAGGTTGAACGCAGATAGCACCCCGCACTTGTAGGCGATTTGAGAGGGCTTGATAGTCTTTAATTCGGCTACAGACCACCATCTCCGTTACTCCATAGTCTTTCATAAATTGATTGATTTCTTCTACACAATCTTCTCGATGTTTGGCTCGCACCTCATCCAAACCATCCAGTAGAAGTAACAATTGTTGATCTTTTACCCATGCTTTACCCAGAGACTTGGAAACGCCATAGTTGCTCTCAAGTTCATCGACTAACCAATCGGCTATTTTTTGCTGTTTTTTAGCCCACGAAGATAAGTTAAAAACCACAGGTATGGGTCGATTCAAATCCTCACCAGTTTTGGTGATTAAATCCCGTGCCAATTTCAACAACATAGTCGTTTTTCCGGCGCCGGGTTCACCCAAAATTAGCAGCGTTCGCCCCTCTCCCATCTGATTAAATGCAGTGGTGATTCCTCGACTTGTAGATAAAGGTTTTTGTGATTGTTCTGGGGAGATTTGAACATTACTGAAACGACGCTCTACCAAATCGGGTCGTTCTTCCAGTCCGAGTTCAATTATCGCTAGATTATGCAGTGACCTTTCTAAAACATTCTCTACCCAAAACTCTTGAACTTGGCTCAATAGTTTTTGTCGGAAGCGATATTCTTGTTGGGTTGGGGGTTTAACTTCTCGACGAAATAAACCTGAAAAATTTACATTCTCATAGATAGTCATGCTCTGAATTACATCCCGTCCAGGCCGCTTGACTAACTTGAGAACGACCAATGGACAGCGATGCTTGACCATCCATATTGAGCCTCGGGTTTAGATTGGGTTGTTCGCTCATAAATACCTGATCACAAACTTAATTCCTAATTCAACTGTGACTCTAATCTAGCCAATACTTTAAGTATCTCCAAATTAATTCCAAGGGTAAAGTCACACAAATATGGGACATATTAACTTGATCCGAAATTGGCCTTGACCCCCCAAACCCTCTTGACTGGTAGCCAATAACCGAGGGCCGAAATGGCCTCACTCCCCCTTTTTGATGGCCAGGGGTAGAAAAGGGGGTTGGGGGGATTTTTGGACGGAAATTAGAGACTTTCTTTAACCACCAATTTAACCTGTTCTGTTGTCCATTCATCACTCGCAAAAACTGCACGAGTTACATTCTTTTCACTGGAATCGTCGTTGGCGATCGCCGAGAATAATTCTTCTAGCGGATTACTCGCTGATTTACCCGTTATTTCAATTTTTGGCTGATCTAATGCGGGTAATTGTAACCAATCAAAACTCGTTCCTGTGACTGTTGCAAAGACTTTAAGAATGTCATCCCCTTCTGTATAACCTTCTGGAAGACTGGTATTGAAACGAAGAGGTAATTCTTTTCCACCTTCTAAAATTTCATAGCCTGAACCACTAGGATGAAGCTGAACAATACTCCAGTCTGGCTGAATTGCAAGTACAGTAATATTCAGAGTTTGAGAAGACTCATTGCGAATGCGAATATACGCATATTCATCGACATCAACAGTCGGAATATTACCGGGTTCATCGAAAGGTATAAGTTCGCGTCCAACTCCAGCTTTACACAATTCGACTTTGATTTTTCCGGCTAAAGTTGATGCGGGATCGTTGTTGTTAAGCTGCAAAATTGTCTGATATTTAGCCAGATGAACTAAACGTTTCATCAGAGTTTCTGCGGCTTCCGGTTCATCGACTTTTAAAGCGGGTCGAATGTTAGAAATCGGTTCTCCCACTTTATTGAGGATTTCATACTCGCCGCTTTCATTCACACGAACTTGATAGGCAAAATCATCGCCAACGCGATCGCCGGATACAAACTCAATATAATGATGACCTTGAACGGTTGATTTGATATTTTCCAGTTCGGAAAAGTCCGAATCTGTCAGTAATAAACGAACTTTACGAACCAGTTTAACGCCGGGATTCAGAAGTAATGAACTGGCTCCTTTTTCGATGTTTTCAAACGTATTTTCTTCGAGTAACTGTTTAATTTCTGCCCAAGAATCGACCGCACAGACTTCTGTGATTTGCACAACGGCGACTCGTTTATCCGTTTGACTCAAATCGCTAATTCCGGGTGAATAAATCACAAATTCTGCACCTTTGGATACACCCGTTGCTTCCCCAACTTTTAACTGTACTCGGTTTTTTGCAGCATCGATATTCATCACCGGAACCGCCAATTGATAGGATGTTCCCTCACTATTCAAAAATAAGCGATCGCCTTCACCATGCAACATCGGAGTTTGCTTATTATTATCGCTGTTAATATTAGCGAGTAAGCGATTGTGAAGGGATTGATAGGTGATTTGCGAACCCAATTTTTTGAGGGAATTAATCAGCCAGTAGGTCATCGCTCCGTGACGTTGACCTTCAAAAGTTGTCTCGTAAGCAGATTCATTATCCTGACAAGCTGCTAACAGCGTATAACCTTTGGGTTGAGGTAGCAAACCTGCTGCTGTAACGTTGCGTCCTCCTGCTGTTAAATTATCCCAAGTTTGCATTAATTTGTCGGGAGAAGCAACTAAACTTTCTGTGGGTCGGGGGGTGGTGTCAATAATATCTAAACCCCGAACATAATAACCGCTTTTTTCTTCATCTCGGCTTGCTCCCCCCGAATGACAACTATCCAATACAACGGTAACAATTAATCCTTTTTTGACCATATTTTGCAGCAATTGAGCTAACTCTAAATCCCGCAAATGTTGCCCATCATTTGTACCCAAATCATTTGGAACTAAGGTTTCATCAACTCCCTGATCACCTTTTAAATCAGGGTAATTTGTCGGTGTGCGTCCGCCATGACCGGAATAGTGAATATAAACTCGGTCATTCGGTCGAGCCATTTCGGTGATTTGTTTGAATTTGGCGACCATGTTTTTATAACTTGGCCATAGGCTCGAATCTTCTAAGGGTTGGTTGGGATTATTGGGATCATTGGTCGAGGTTAATTTTAATAAATGTTCGTCTTTGAGGTTGTAGCTTTTCTTGAGATATTCCTCAACTAACGTAATATCTCGGACGCAACCTCTTAAACTTTTCTCCTTACTCCCCTCGCCTTACCCCCCACCCCCCTTTTTAAGGGCAGGGCTGTTTCATTCTAAAATTTTGCGATCGCGAGGAGCTAAAATTGGAAGCAGTTTCACCCCTTTTTTCTTCAGAACACCTAAAATCTTAGAAAAACATAGCGATCGCCTGACTCAAACGGCTTGTTCCACTCTGATTCTTAAAGGCGGGAATTGAACAATAAAACTGGCGATCGCGCCGGATGTAAAATGATAGCAATCGCCAGTTTTTTCTTAAATTTTATCTATGGATAGTCTAATTAAAGAACTTAAAAAAGTCAAGGACTTTCGCCGCCGCCAGGGCAGAAGGCATCCATTATGGTTGGTGCTATTGATAGTAATTTTGGCAGCGATGCAGGGATACTTAGGGTATAGAGCGATGGGAGATTTTGCCAAAGCCAATCAACAGCTAATTGTTAAAAAATTTAAGATTTCATCCCCAAAAGTTCCATCTTCATCAACCATAAGACGAGTTCTGATGGGAGTAGACTGGTCAAATCTTCAGGACATTTTTAATCAATGGTCTAGTAGTCTATGTGAATCTGATGATTTGAGGGATTGGGTCTGTATTGATGGCAAAAGCTTAGGCAGCACTGTAGACAATTTTGGCAACTCTCATCAAAACTTTGTTTCATTTGTTTCCTTGTACAGTCAAGAATATCAAGTTGTATTGGGATTAAATTGCTTTGAGAACAAACGCTGTTCAGAAATTAAGCAAGTCCAAGAAATCATCGAAGATTTTCCCCTGAAGAATCAAGTATTTACTCTGGATGCTTTGCACTGCCAAAAGCAAACCGTTAAAAAAATTATTGAATCAAAAAATCACTACTTAATCACCGTCAAAAAGAATCAAAAAAAATTGTATCAAGCTCTAGAGTCTGTCGCCCACAATCAAGAGCCTTTGAGTATCAAGATAGAGCAAGATAAAAGTCATGGTCGCCAAATTCAACGCCAAGTAGCTGTCTTCAAGAGTATAGATTCCCTGAAATCTAGTTGGTATGAAATTAAAAGCTTAATCCGAGTTGAAAGATGGGGTAAAAGAGGTAAAAAGGACTATCATCAAGTCGCTTACTACATCAGTAGCGTTTGGGAAAAAGCCGATTATTTTTCTGAAAAAATAAAAGGTCATTGGCAAATTGAAAATCGCTTGCATTGGGTCAAGGATGTGATCTTCAAAGAAGATGATTCTTCTATAGCTCACTTTCAAGCACGAACGAATTTATCGATTCTTCAAACTATTGCAATTAATCTTTTTAGACTTTTAGGCTTTGTGTCAATTACAGAGGGTCAAAGATGGCTTAATAACAGGTGGTCTAGGCTTTGGATTTTGTTAGAATGAAACGGCCCTGCCTTTTTAAGGGGGGATCAAGGGGGGATTGGAGAGGGGTTGGGGGAGAGGTCAAGATTTAACTAAAAGTTGCAAAGTAGGAGAGGGGTTGGGGGAGAGGTCAAGATTTAAGCAAAACTTACAAGCAATTTTGCCCAAGTTGCGGGGCCAACAACACCGTCAACAGTTAAGTTTTTTTCTTGTTGAAATTGCTTAACAGCATCGCCCGTTTTTTTGTCAAATTCTCCGTTTTTGTCTATCAAGTAACCCAGATTTTTCAATGCAGTTTGCACTTGAAGAACATCAGACCCTTTTGTGAACGGTTCGGCGAGACGTAACACCCGAGGAACGGGAAAATGACACCAAATTCCGCCGCCAATATGACAAACTTCGCGAACGTTATCGTAGCGATAACGAACATTTTCGCCGCTAACATTTTTATCGTATCCGCCTTGATATCCCAACCATTTTCCGTTCGGATCGTTACAAATCCATTCGCGAGTTGTCTCGTCATAACCTTTGACAACAATAATGTGACCAAAGTTCGTAAAGTAACCATGAATAACGACCGGATTTCCCGAAGCAATGTGCTGTTTCATGTCGTTTTCAGACGCGAATTCTTTGAAATGGGAATTTTGTAATGCACCTTGACCATATTTTTGTCCCCACTCCCGCAACAATCGCATCAAAAATGTGGGTTGATGACGGGCTTGAGAACCCCCAGTAAATCCATTTTCCTCATCCCATTGAGTTGTTTTAAGATAAAGAACATCTTCGAGTTGAACATCGCGTTCAATATCATCTGGAGTGCGAGAATCAACCCCGTAATATTTCAAGATCATGGCGATACAAGTTACATTACAAGCGCCGCTAGGATTCTGTTGATTGTTGTGTTGGGTGTGGAAAGGAACCTCTAAATTAACTTTGGGTGGAAGGGTTGGCGGAAATTGTTGAGCATCACGACTTCCGCGAGCAGCTTCTGCGTTAAAGATTTCGATTTCACCCGCCAAACAATAGTATTGTTTCTCGATATCTTCGAGAGAAACTGAACGGACATCAACATTTTCTAAAATGACCCGGATGTGATTTCCTTGTAAGTTCGGCGTGTAGTCGCTGATGGATATTTCATCACCCGCTTTATAGAATAGGAGATATTCGGGTGAGACTTTTTCGGGAGCAAAAGGAAAGCGTTTCAGGTAGGAATCGGTTTTGAAATGTAGGATGTATTGCATGGTTTTTGCTGTGATTATTGTATACAATTTGAACAGATGAGTCGGTTTTACAAGCCCAATGCGGTGACGGTGATCGGCCCTATTAAGCCGTCCGGAACAAAGCCTTTTTGTCTTTGAAGTTCCTTGATAGCGGTATCGGTTTCCCGATCAAAAATGCCATTGGCTTGAACATCAAATCCCGCTTTTTGCAGTCCATTCTGAATATAACGAACGTATTCACTTTGAATTTTTGGTTGGGTCAAATGAAGCAGTTCATACTCTAGAAAAGGTTGCCAAGGTCTGCCCAAAAATAAGGCTCGTTCCGCCATGCGTCGGCGTGTTAAACCCAGTAAAGGCTGACCCCCCGCTTTATTCCAGCGAGGAAATTCTTGGCTGGCTTTTTCTAATTTTTCAGCATTGAGTAGTTTTAAAAGAGTTGACTGAAATAACGAACCCGCTCCCAAGTTAAAGCAAAAGGAAACTAAAGCCGAGAATTGATTTTCATTAATCTCAACTTGTACCGCATCTTCAACGGCAATTTCAAATTCTTCGATATCTTGGCGCAATAATTCCTCAGCTTCAGCCCGAGTAATTTTCATTCCCAAAAACACATCTTTTGTATGTCCGTAACCAATGGTCGGCACACCAACAGCGTCGAGATAAGCTTGAAGTTCAACCCCTTCAAAGGCTTTAATCAGATTAATTCCTTCCCTATTAATTTTTCGGCTACTGCTGCGAGGTGGAATCACTTCTCCCCGAGGAATTGAATCAACTTGTTCGATCATAAAACTATCCGCCAACGTGAACTGCAACGCTTTGATTAACAGTTGCACTTTTCCTTGAGTATCTACAACTCGCAGGGGTTGATTTCCTTCAAATTCGCAGACTCGATAATCATCAAAAATCTTCAGTATTCTTTCCATGATGTTAATTCACCCTAATGTTTTCCGTTCCAAGTTCATCGTGTTTAGGTTGGCTCTTTTGACCTCTGCGCTAGCTATAGGTCTAGAATAGAGAGAGAAACTGCACACAAGCCAATTGAGAATCTATAGGGCTGAATTCCCCTTCAGCATTGAGTTTGAGCAGTAGGGGAACTGATTTCACTTCGGGGATTCCCCGAACTTTATTTGGATGTCCAATTGAATCCAACTACAACCGAAGGCTGTTTCGCCCTCAAGTCGTTTCGTATTAAAGAGTTATTTCTGATCGTGACCAGCTAAAAATTGATAAAGTCTAATTTTTCGGTGGACTCATGATGTTTGTCCCAAAATTTTATATAGTTTTGATCAGGACTCGCAGGGTAATAGATCAGTACCCAACTTGGTTTGGAATCTTCAAACTCAAAATATGGCTCCACATGAGTTATGGATTGGTGGACGAATTGCAGAATATTTATCGGATACGGAAGCTCATACTTTTGTCAGGATTGAAGAAATGGTTGAACATCTAAAAAGAATCATTACTGAAGATTTAGAGCTAAACAATAATGATGAATCAGCTAATTCTACAAGTTGAAGTCCCGATGGCTAGTTTTCGTAACTCTCGCGCACGGGAATATTCTAGACACTAATGTTCAGAATTCACTTGCCTTATAATCACAATGTTTTCAGCAAACAGTAAAACAACTACTAGCCGCGAAAACCCTTGTAAAATGGCTTCCATTGCCCAGTTCTGACTCTGAAGCTCCCAGATCGTCACAATAATGTTCACTCCAATCACCAACGAGGATAGGATGACTGATGGATTATTCCGTCTGCGATAGAAGCGGATCGTCGTCTCCCGCCAAAATGGGAAGGTACTGAGAATACAAACAAGGTAGGATACTCCTGCATTGATGAACAGGCTGGTTTGAAGACCCGAAGGCAGATTTGGGTATCCAAGCGCGATCGCCGTTAGACAAACTCCTAGCGCGAGATACAGGAAAGTAAACAAGGTAAATCGTTTCATTCTTTCTTCTCGGGTGAAGCTTATTCTCTGTACCAGACACGCACACATTGAAAGCAATTGATTGCAAGACCCTGACTGATCATCACTGGGTGGAAAGCATTACTGGTCGTCAATCCGTAGTCACCATCACTTGTGCCTTCTATCCGATCGGGTAAAACGACAGTTTCAACATTGATCACCTGTATCGTTGTATTTTCAATCCACTGATTGACAGCACTCACAACCTCAGAGAAAGATTCATAATCGGAAGCTCCGCCGAAGGGTCCCCGTTCAATAATCCGAGGCGCAAAATCTTTGAACTGAATCATTTGATTTACCATCTAAAATTGCAGAGTTGAGCATCAATTCAAGTAGTGGGCATCGCCTACTGTCTTTAAAACCTTTCTTGTTAAAACCTTTCACGGTAAGGCTTTGTGGGCAGTGCTAGCCCTACGAGATCTATTCCAAAACTTAAGCCAACCTTGCCAGTAAACCGCTAAGAACAGAGGTAAAAGCATGAAAGCTGATATGGGCTAACATTGCAGCCTCTAGCGAATATTGCCAAAAGAGCCAGCCAAACGCGATTCCCATAATCCCATTCAGTAACAACGCCCGAATAATCACAACGGTCGTGAGGGGAACGATCGCGGCAGTCGCTGGCAGGTGTAGTAGTCCAAATACCAACGCGGCTAGAACAATCGCACCCTGGTAAATCCCTTGACTTGGCAACGTAACGCCTTGTTTTAGCCCTTTCCACGCGATCCAAACAAGTAGCGACATTAAACCCCAGCGCATCAAAATTTCCTCAGTGATGCCGCCATAGAACATTGCTGTGAGCAAATTCAACCAACTTGGTTCTGTATTATTGGCTGCCTGTAGCGCTTCAGGTAGGAATTGTTGCATCAACCGATCGAGCAACAAGAGAACGATCGCCCCCGCTGCACCCACACCCAAGCTCCACTTCATCTCAACAGCAAAAGATAGAGACTTAGTAGTGTGAAACACCCAATGATCAATCAAATGGGAGCTTAATCCAACACGATAGGCACAACCAATTCCGATCAGAATGCTGATTGCCAGTAGAATTGAATACTGTAGTCCTTGCAGAAGCCGCGATGTTGTTGGCGAAGTGTGCGCCGATCGCAAGCTCGGTGGTGCCGTCGATCATGGATGCGATCAACATATACTTGTTTAGACAAGTCTTTGAGAAACTGAGGAATATCAAGCCCCAAATCATTGGCGTACTCTACAAGATAACCATTTTCTAACTTCTGTTGATGGGCAAACAAAGTGTCGTGCATTGACCAAAACTGTCCCTGAGCGGCGGCGTCCTCGGCTGCTTGGGCTGCCCTATGATAGTTACCTCTTGTTGTGAATGGCTGTGTCACTTTGTCAAAAACTCAATGAGCAATACGTGTAGGAGCCAGCAATAACAAGCGCCTCCTACAACCAGGATGAGTACGATCCTGGTTGCAAAATGGCGGGTTTAGACATTGATATTTGCTGGCTCCTGCACTTAGTTGCGATCGCTGGCACGATCGATCAGTGCGTTTGAGGGCAAGCTCGGATCAAGTACCTTGCGCGCACTGTCAACCCCTACAACGGGCAGTCTACCCGGATCAAGCATACCGAGTTGAACCAATACACTCGCCTGATCCCAGTAGAGATGTTCGTGGGCTAGCTTGTCGTCACGAAACTGAACAATTGCTACCAATGCCACTTCAACCCGTTTAAGAGTCGGAGCAATGCCAGGTAGCATCCAGTCCATCTGGATGGTATGAGTGAACTTAACTAGCATTTCATCGACGAGTTGATTGGTCCCGATTGTGCGCGAGACCGGAGTCAGCTTCATGTCCGGCGGCATCTGTGGAATGAAGTACTTGGAATAAAACTCGCGCAGTGCCGGTTTCCCTACTCCCCCAATCATTACCGGAATGCCGTTAACGTAAGCATCCTCAACCATCGTGGCGAGAGTATCTTCAGTGTTGTGAGCGTCAAACTCAAGCCGCAGATGCTCATCCCAGAGTTCTTGCAAAAACTCCTGGGCTGGTGTCAGGTTGCTAGTTGCCTTTCCATTTGCTTGTTCGTCTACAGATTGCTGTTTGACCATGATTGGATTCTCCTAGTTCTATTTATTTAAAGTGTATTGAGTTCCAAGGCTCGACTTCTTTCAAATTCTTACAATGATTTGTCAGATTCTTGTGGAATTAACGAACCTGCTTTGGTGTCATTCCAGTAATTCGCTTAAACTAAGGATTTGAGCGTTTGCGATCGCCCGCTTCCGTCCCCTTTACATTTCTTTAGAGACAGCCTCTTACCGCTCTCAAGGAGCATGATTTGCCTGATTGGATGCACTTCTATTTGCATAAACTCAATATAGGAGATCGCCTTCAAGCTGTCGTCTATAGCAAGTTAAAATTTTTACAGTATAAATTGATAGAGCAACCATGCCATCGTGGAGTAGAAGGCTGGTTCTAACTCAAGTTAGAATCCCAATTCTATCGAAAGTACGCCTCATAAATTAACAATGCCGCGTTTAACGGCAACAATTACAGCTTGGGTGCGATCGCTCACATCTAACTTATTCAAAATCCGATTCACATGAGATTTAACCGTACCTTCCCCGATACTCAAAGCCGCCGCAATATCAGCATTACTCATTCCCTGTGCCAGCGAGCAGAGCACTTCTAGTTCTCTTTCACTCAGTTCTGGATTGCTGAGGCGCTGTACCAACTTTGCTCCCACATCGGGTGGAATATATTTCTGACCCCGATGAACGGTACGAATGGCATTCAGAAGCTCGTCAGGTTCAGTTTCTTTCAACAGATATCCTTTGGCGCCTGCCTGCAATCCCCGATAAATATCTTCGTCACTATCATACGTGGTCAGTACAATAATCCGAGCAGATTTAACGAGCGCACAAATTGCACCGATGGCGGCAACTCCTTCCACTTCCGGCATTCGCAGATCCATTAGCGTGACATCCGGTTGGTGTTCCCCAAATAGAGCGATCGCTTGTTCCCCATTTTCGGCTTGGGCAATCACCTGCATCTCTGGGTCACGGTTAATAATCGTGGCTAATCCTTGCCGAAAAATGGCATGATCATCTGCAATCAGAACCCGAATTGTTGTGGCTTGGCTCATCGTGATGCTACTCCCGATCGACGGTGACAATAATCTCTGTTCCTTGTCCAGGTTGACTCCGAATCGTGAGTTGTGCGCCGATGCGCTCTGCCCGTTCGCTCATGCCTAATAAACCAAACCCCTCAGAGGATGGAATACTCCCAACTCCAAAGCCCTGTCCATTGTCTTTCACGCGCAAACAAAACTGATTGCGATCGTAGATTAGCTCCACTCGAATTTCATCAGCATTGGCGTGTCTAATCGCATTGGTTAAGGCTTCCTGCCCAATCCGCAGTAGGTTACTCTCGACTTCAGTGGGTAGAGAATACACTGCACCCTCAATCTCATAATATAAAGTGATATCCATTGCGGCACTTCTGATTTGAGCGATGAGACGATGTAGAGCGCTCTGTAAACTGCCCTCCTCCAAAAGCTGAGGACGGAGTGCTACTACCGATCGCCGTGCTTCAGTCAGTCCAGTTCGCGCCAATTCTTTGATCAGGTCTAGGTGTGCCCCAGTTGCTTCTACATCATCCGTTAGCACCTGGTTTGCCGCTCCCACCTGAGCCAGAATACCTGTAAACGCCTGAGCGAGTGTATCGTGAATTTCGCGTGCCATGCGGTTACGCTCTTCTAAAATCGAGGCTGCTTCAGCCCGTTTGCAAGCGGTGATGTCTCGTGCCAGCCAAATCACCTGGTCGTGATTGATTGGGGCAATACGAGCCGAAAACCAGGCTTCTCGTCCATTTAGAAACGCACTGTACTCCACTGTGAGGATTTGTTGGGTTCTCAGCACCTGCTGAATATAACTTAGAAATTCATCGGCTTCTTCCCTTCCGAGTTGAGGCATGGTTTGACCAATCATCTCCTCAAAGGGGTGCCATAGCAGATTTGGTTCCAGGACCATTATTTCAAGGAATCGCCCTTCAGCAGACAGTACAAACAATGGATCGGGAATTGCCTCAATTAGAGTCCGTAGCTTTGTCTCTGAGGCTTGCAATGCTGCTTCTGCCTGTTTGAGATCGCTAATATCCGCAACCACCCCTTCGACGTATCCATCGGCTGCATTCATATAAGAAGAGGTAAGTCCCCAGAAAACTGTCCCATCTCGTTTTCGCAGTTGTGCTTCATAGCTTCGCAGTTCCCCATCCCGCTTCATCAACTCATGGGCTTGTTGGCGATCGCTGGGATTTACAAAATAGTCGATGCTGTGTTCTAGCCCAATGATCTCTTGGGGTGAATCAAAGCCCAACAGGTTGGCAAGGCGTTGGTTGGCATCGAGAATTAAGCCATCACCGATGCGGGTTCGGTAGATGCCAACCTGTGAGTTTTCAAAGATGTTGCGGAACTTGGCTTCACTGCGTTGTAATGCCTCTTCTGCTTGCCTACGCTGGGTGGTGTCGTTGCCCACCGATAAGATTTCAACGACCTCTCCCTGGTCATTGAAGATGGCTTGATTCGACCAGACCATCCAAACTCGCCGACCATCTCGACACAGGTTTTCACCCTCGCCTTGCGGGTACGATTGAGGATTACGAAGTAAATCACGGACAAAGGGTTTGACATCCCGCCCAGAGGTTTCGATGTCTGGAATGATAGTTTCAAATAAGGTTCGCCCTAAAATCTGATGTTCTTCATAGCCAAGAAGTTTTACCCCATAATCGTTGATGTAATGAATCTGTCCTTGCGGATCATAGCGAATGATAACGGAATTCGCGGTTTGTAGCAGATTGCGATAATTTGCTTCACTTTGTCTCAATGCGGCTTCGGTTTGTTGACGTTCAGCGATCTCCTGCTGCAAGGCTTGAGTTTGCTCTTCTACTTTTCGTTCCAGTGTTTCGGCATAATCTGCTAACTGTTTATACAGCCGAGCATTTTCTAGTGAAATTGCCGCAGTCGCCATCAACAGTTTAAGGATTTGTAAGCGATCGCTGGTAAACACTCCGGTACTGAGATTGTTCTCCAGATAAAGGATGCCGATCAGCTGACTTTGCTGGAGAATTGGCATACACAGGAGCGATCGCGTCTGTTGGTGTTGAATATAAGGATCAGTTGAAAAAGACGCTTCGCTGACTGCATCATCAAACACCAGAGTTTCAGATGTGCGTTCTACCGAGTGAATGACCGAGACAGGAATCGTTGCACACTCAGCAACAGCAAGCTTTTCTAGGTCACACTGTCTACTTCCGCTACATTGAGCCATCACAGTAAGTTGATCCTCTTCCAGGAGAACCAGAGCGCCAGTTTCGGCTCCTGCATTTTCTATCACCACCTGCATCAATGTGGCAATCAATTGATTGAGATGGATCATTAAACTCTCTCCGACGAAGGACTGCCAGTCATCTCAATCAAGTATATCGCTTGCCAAAATCTAGAAAATTAAACTTCTGGGTGGATTTTTGAAGGTTTTCCACCAATACAGCATAAAATAGCCAAGTCCCCCCAATCGGTTCTTCAGTATCTAGTATGCTAAAATGATAGTTAATAAAATCAATAAAGACGAAAAATGTATTCAGTAGTGATAGCTGAAGAGCTTGTTCCGGTTGACAATTAAGCGATATGTGCTGTTAACTGAAATCAGAAAAAGAGTAAATCAGTAATAATGGCTTCAAAAAAGGAAATTAAAATGCTCACAGAAATTCTGGAGCTAGAAGGAGTAAAAGTAGTGTCACGTTATCAGCATAAAGGGATTGGAATAATTTTAGAGATAGAGCCAATCCATCAGTAAAGTATTTGCCCTCGTTGTGGGGAAAAAAGTCATAAATTGCATCAAAACCATAGATATATAATTAAAGATATACCTTGGGGAGAATCGCCAGTATTTTTGGAAATAAATAGAAGGCAGTTCAAATGTAAGAAATGTAAAAAGCCGTTTAGTGAGGATTTAGAGTTCGTGGGAAAAAGAAGGACTTATACAAAAAGATTGGCGGATAGAATCCTACAAGAAGTTTTAGAAAAGGACATAAACAGTGTTGCCCAAAAAGGGTTAGTCACAACAGAAGAAATAGAAAGAATGTCATCCGTTCACCGCCGCAGAATCGGCGGGGAATCGCGGATGACTCGATTCCCGAGTTAAAAGACGCATCATCAGAATTAGCCGAGTTAAAACCCGCAGATTTAAAAAAGCTAGGAATTGATGAAATAGCATTGATTAAAGGAAAAGGGAATTATTGTGCAGTTTTCATAGATTTAGAGAAGTCAAAATTAATAGCCCTACTCGCAGGAAGAACAACTGATGAAATCAAAAAAGTATTGATGGGATGGGGGAAAGAAGTGTTAGAAAAGATAGAGGAAGTTAGCATAGCTCTGTGGAAAGGATACAAAAGCTTAGTCTTAAAACTCATGCCAAATGCTCAAGTTGTAGCGGATAGATTTCATGTAATGGTACAAATCAATCAGGAGTTAGATAAGCAAAGGAAACAAGAAAGGCTGAAGGCAGAAAATTTGCTAAAAACGGCTAAGTCGGAATTGGAAAAAGTAAATTCCGAAAAAGTTTTAGCAGGATTGAAGAAGAGTAAATATGCCCTTTTGAAGAATGAAAAAGATTTGAATGAACAACAAAGCCAGAAACTAGCCGAAGTGAAAGAGGTTTCTCCCCTCCTGAAAAGGATGCACGAATTCAAAGAAAAAATTCGTCAAATCTTTGAGGAAACAAATGATTGGTTAGTGGGATTATGGCAATTAGGGAGGTGCTTAGATGAAGCTCAAAAATATTTCCCAAACAGTCAAAAGACAATTATTCGATGGCTAGATGAAATTATTGCTTACTTTGATCATAGAACAACCAGTGGTGTAGTTGAGGGAATTAATAACAAGCTGAAACTGATTAAACGTTCGGCTTATGGATTCAGAAATTTTAAAAACTTTCAATCAAGATGTTTACTGAATTGGAATTTTAACTAAATTTTTAGCATACTAGGTACTGAAGAACCCATATTATTACTGATTTCAATCAAAGATAATTTAACTTCATTGCAAACAAAAGCATTTAATCCAAATAATAATTATACAAAAAAAACCAGGCTTTTTTCATCCTGGTTTCAACCTTCTAAAATTAGCAGCTTATGTGCGAAGATTTTAAACTTATGCGCGAACCGACAACCATTAAATATCTAAATCAACCAGATTTAAACGGGGTGCATTGGTTTCGATAAACTCCCGACGGGGTGCAACGCGATCGCCCATTAATACGGTAAAAACGTTATCGGCTTGGGCGGCATCTTCTACTTCTACTTGCTTGATCATTCGGCTTTCTGGGTTCATTGTCGTATCCCAAAGTTGCTGAGGCATCATTTCACCCAACCCTTTAAACCGTTGAATATTGTAGTTAGCATTAGCGGGAAATTCTGCCAGACGTTGCTGTAATTCTCGCTCATTATAACAGTAGTAATGATTGCGTCCACGTTCAACTTTGTACAGGGGAGGACAAGCAATATAAATGTAACCCTGTTCAACTAATTCTCGTTGATAGCGGTAGAAAAAGGTTAACAGCAAAGTCCGAATATGAGCGCCGTCAACATCCGCGTCTGTCATAATAATAATCTTATGATAACGCAATTGAGACGGGTCGAAATCTTCCCCCCGGATTCCCAATCCTAACGCCGTAATTAGCGATTGAATCTCATTGTTTTTGTAGATTTTAGAATCATCTGTTTTCTCAATATTTAGGATTTTTCCGCGCAGAGGTAATATCGCTTGATTCCGGCGATCGCGTCCTTGTTTTGCACTTCCTCCCGCACTATCCCCCTCAACCAAAAAGATCTCCGATTCGGCGGGAATGCGGGTACTACAATCGGCCAATTTACCGGGCAAGGGCGACGATTCTAACACCGACTTTCGCCGCACCAAATCTCTGGCGCGTCGGGCGGCTTCTGCGGCTTTAAAGGCTTGAATGGCTTTTTCTAAAATCGAATCGGCAACGTTGGGATTAAAATCGAGATACTCGGTTAAAATTTCCCCGACCAAGGAATCAACAATTCCGCGAACTTCTGTATTTCCTAACTTGGTTTTGGTTTGCCCTTCAAATTCCGGGTCGGGAACCTTGACAGAAATCACCGCAGTTAACCCTTCCCGGACGTTCTCGCCGCCCAAATTGGATTCGCTCTCTTTGAGTTTATTTCGCTTGCGAGCAACGTTATTCATAGTCCGGGTTAATACCGCTTTTAACCCTTCTAAATGGGTTCCCCCGTCTATAGTTCTAATATTGTTGGCAAAGCCCAAAATATTATCGCTGTAAGCATCCACACACCACTGCAACGCCACCTCTACCTGTACATCATTTCGCTCTCCCGACACATAAATAATATCTTCGTGGAGGGGTTGCTTTTCCCGGTTCATGTAAGTAACATATTCGCGAATTCCCCCTTCATAACAAAAGCTTTCTGTTTTGGGTTGATCGAGTTTCAGCAGTTCTAAACGGTGGTCGGTTAAAGTAATTCTAACCCCCGCATTTAAGTAGGCTAATTCTCGCAAACGGCTGGCGATTGTGGCATAATCAAACTCAATTCCGGTGGTAAAAATAGTTGTATCCGGTAAGAACCGCACCGCAGTTCCCGTCTGAGTTCCTTTTGCGGGTTTGGACTTGAGTTCATAAGCGGGAACCCCTCGTTCGTAGCGTTGGGTATACTGGGTTTTATCCCGCAGCACTTCAACTTCTACCCATTCCGATAACGCATTGACAACCGAAACACCCACCCCGTGCAAACCGCCCGAAACTTTGTAACCGCCCCCGCCAAATTTTCCGCCGGCGTGGAGTACCGTCATTACGGTTTCTAGGGCCGATTTTCCGGTTTTGGAGTGAACGTCAACGGGAATACCCCGACCATCATCTGTTACCGTTACTGAACCATCGGCATTAAAATCGACTTCAATGTGGGTACAATAGCCTGCGAGCGCCTCATCAATGGAGTTATCCACGACCTCGTACACGAGATGATGAAGTCCGCGTGGCCCCGTTGACCCAATGTACATCCCCGGACGTTTGCGGACGGCTTCTAGACCTTCAAGAACTTGTATTTGTTCGGCGCTGTAACTGCTGGTCATGTGATAACTGCTCCTATTAGGGGCCTGTAGTCCCCAGGACTCCAAAAATGACAAATCTCTCCAAAATTGTAACACAAATGGGTTAGAAACGATTATAAGGGCAATTGGAGCATTGTTTAAATTGGTGATTCAACCCCTTTATCATGGAGACTCGGACGGGATCGATTAAACGGGAAAGGACTTATGGCGATTATTGTGATTTGTGGCGCGACGGCAACGGGAAAGTCGGGACTGGCGATCGCTTTGGCGCAACGGCTGAACACGGTGATTCTCAGTGCTGATTCGCGTCAGGTGTATCGAGAATTTGATATCGGCACGGCTAAACCGACGCTTGATGAGCAGGAAAAAGTTCCCCATTTTCTCATCGATATCTGCGATCCCACCGAGACTCTCACTTTAGCAGAATACCAGGAAAAAGCTCAAGTTTTGATTGCGGTTTCTTCTGCAACTCCTGTGTTGCTCGTCGGGGGGACGGGGTTGTATATTAAGTCTATTGTACGCGGAATGATGATTCCTCGGGTGGCGCCTTCTGCTGAGTTGCGATCGCAGTTTCAAGCTTTGGGTCAAGTTCAGTGTTATGCGATGCTACAACAAGTCGATCCGGTGGCGGCTCAAAAGATTCATCCCAACGATGAATTTCGCACTCATCGAGCCTTAGAAGTCTATTATATTACAGGTTTTCCGATTTCTCAACTTCAAGGTGAAGATCCTCCAGATTATCCTATTTTACAAATTGGTTTAAAGTTAGATCGCGATCGCTTAACTGAACGCATTCAACACCGCACTCACGAAATGATTGAGAGGGGATGGCTTGAAGAAGTGAAAAGACTTGTGGAAAAATACGGTCAAGATTTGCCGTTGTTGCAGACTTTGGGCTATCAGGAAATGTGTCAATATCTCCGGGGAGATTGTTCATTAGATGAGGCGATAACAGCAACGGTTTTACATACTCGTCAATTTGCTAAAAGACAACAAACTTGGTTTAAGGCGGTTGACGAGATCGAATGGTTTGACGCGGAAAATCCCGATTTATTAGAACAAGTTTGGCAGCGGGTTCTAGAGTTTAATTTTGAATTTTAATTGAGAATTCATCCTTGTTCCCTGTTAATTGTTGACCTTGATTTTTGTAAAGTTTCTTGATTCTGTGGAGAACAACCGAGGGACAATCTGGTGTTAGAATAAGCGAGGGGGGTAGGTTTTCCGGAATGAAGGGCTACCCGGTTGAATATCAAGGTGTAGTGACTTGGGGAGTCCACATTTCTTTCCCCAGACGCCACAATTTCCTTGAATGATTGAGTTATGGGTGTTGATTTTTTAGTCTTTAAAGCACGATACTCGGAGAATCAAAATGAGAAATACAGGATTGGCGTATCTACTTTGGTGTAGTTGGTTTTTGGGGTTGGGTGGTGTTCACCGCATCTATTCTGGGAATTATTTTACTGGACTGGTGTGGTTATTTACCTGGGGTTTGTTTGGGTTTGGTCAAGTTTTAGATTTATTTATGATTCCGGGAATGGTCGAACGGAAAAATCTCAGATACCAACTTTACCACCGAGAAAATAATCAAACTCCCATTACTCACGAAGTTATTGTTAATTTAACAGAAGGTCAAAAATACAGCCCGGAAGCGGTGCCTGCGGTTGAGAAAAAGTCCGATATTTATACCATTTTGAAACTCGCCAAAGATAATCCTCAAGGGATTTCGGTTGCTGATTGTGTCATTGCCACCGATAAACCGATTGCTGAAATCAAAGAATTGTTGAATAATTTGTATAAAGAAGGTTTGCTTCATATCGATAACCACGATGAAACGGGAACAATAATTTATCGGATTGTTTAACTTTTTTCGGAGTGGGTTCAGCAATAAATCTACACCCTAAAAACATACCCCAAAAACCCGGTTTCTAACAGAAACCGGGTTTTTATGATCGCTGATAACTGAAAACTGTTAACTGTTTAATCCCCTTGGGGATATTCATCCCATAATGTGGTAATTTGACGCAAACTTTGGAAGTTTCCCTGACCTAAAATTAGATGATCTAAAATGGGAATCGATAAAACTTGGCCGCCTTTTAAGAGTTGACGAGTCAGAGTAATATCTTCTGGACTGGGTTCAACATTTCCCGAAGGATGGTTGTGAGAAATAATCATTCGCGTCGCCCCTTGTCGGATGACTTCTCGAAAAATCTCCCGAGGATGGGCTAAAGTCTCGGTGGCGGTACCAATAGTAATAACTTTTGTACCGAGTAAACGGTTTTTTACATCTAATAATAATACCGCAAAACGTTCTTGAGTTTGCCACATTAAATCTTGGCTTAAAGCGTCGGCTGCGGCTTGGGGCGTTTCGATAATTGCCCGTTCAGAAGGACGGAGTTGAAACACACGTTTTCCGAGTTCTATTGCGGCGATAATTGTGGTGGCTTTTGCGGGTCCTATTCCATGAATTTGGGTAAGTTCTTGTACGGTAATATGTCGCAAAATTGATAACGGGTCGTGTTGATTTTGGCTGAGTTGATTGAGTAAATATTGTCCTAAACCCACCGCTGATAATTTTCCCTTTCCCTGTCCGGTATTGAGTAAAATCGCTATTAATTCTGCATTGGAAAGGGCTTGAGATCCGTGTGCGATCATTCGTTCTCTCGGACGTTCATCGGAGGGTAAATCAGCAATTCTGAGGCTGTAGGTCATACTCAATCCTCACACAACAAGGTTTGAATTTAATATAACCCGATTTTTTGACAATGAATCAATGATTTTCCATATCAATATTTTCTGATTTTTAGTGGGGAAAAACGGTTAATTAAATTGCGTGTAATTACAGATGTTCTAAACATTGAACCGGATCGTTTTGGCGAATGACTCCGGTATTTACAGGGATTAGATTCTGACCAAACATGACACCGCCCGCTTGTCGTCGAAAAGTGGCTAACGTTTTTAAAGGTTCTTTAGATTCATCCCGTTTTCCGGTGAATTGGTCTGTTGTGGTCACAATACAGCGATCGCAAGGTTTAACCACATCAAAATAAACCCCGCCAATTTTAATCAATTTCCAGCGATCTTCAACAAAAGGAAATTCGGATTCAATCACAAGATTGGGACGAAATCGAATCATCGGAACTTCCGAACAATTAACCGAATTATTGAGTGTAATTCTGCGGTTCAATTCTGCCAAAGAAGCCGTATTTGTGAGTAAAAAAGGATAACCATCCGCAAAGCTAACCCGATCTTCCGGTCGCCGTGCATAATTAGGATTAACCGGTCGAATCTGTTGGGGAGATTGTCGCACTAACCGACAAGGTTGTTCGGAAGATAATTTTAAAGCCTTTTGCAACCAATCCGCCACGTCATCCCCCTGATCGATAGCAGTAGTATTATCCCGCCAAATCTTCACCTCTAGAGGGTTCCCGGTGAAATGCGGTTGAAAAGTAAACGCTTCTATCGGTTCACCGGGAACAGATAAAGAAATCATTTCTTCCGAGAGTTGAACCCGAATTTTTGCCATTTGAGGATAGTCTCGCTGAGTCATAAATTTATGATTTTGATCGACAATCATCAATTCTCGGTCCCAAACAAAACCTTTTGGCGTGACCTCCGCTTGTGGGAGTTCAATTCTTTGACAGGACTTAATCGGATGAATAAAAATACCTGTAACATTCATGGGGAAATTTTCTCCTCGGAAGCGATAAAAAAGACTGATGAGTTTGATGAAACGGGGACAATCCGAAATTTACCCCCTGATAGAGCCTTGTCTGAAGAAATTGTAGTATAAAGGAGGTGATATCAAACTAGATTGGCTATATTGGTAAACGACAGAAATTGTCAGTCTTGAGAAACGTTGATTGGGGTATACAGCATGATGAAATCTTTATTTTTCCGAACGGTGTTGGCGACGACAACCACAGTAGCCGTTAGCACCATTGCATCGAGTAGCTATGCGGTGAGTCTGGTTCCCGAGTCGGAAGCGGAAATTGATGTCGGTTTGGGTTGTTTAGACTCGGCTCAGTGTATGATGCCAGACTCGATTTCTTTTGTCGAGAGTATCATGTCGATGACGGACGACACAACTAACTCTAGAAGTCGTTTGTTTATTGACGACTTGACCACTGAGAATGAGTATGGCGATGTGATTCGCTTTTTAACGACGGATGCGGGGACGAATCCTGCTGATGTTTGGTTTCGTCCAGTTGCTTATTTGGAAGGGCTAGATTCTTATCCAGAAGAAGGTCAATTGGAAGTCGGAACTTACACGTTTGAATTTGGTACGGTTTTAAAAGAATTGACCATTGATTATTTTGATACCGAGTCGGAAAATACGACGGGTGTTGTTGCAATTAACGGTAATTCTTTGACAACACCGGATTGGGTTCCTTCTGGATCGAATGGTAACATCTTTACTCAAACTTTTGCCGATGTTAGTTCTTTAACGCTAAAACTGGGGTTATTTGACCCCGATGGAATGACCGTTAAAGCGCCCGGAGATGGTGTCCGTTTTCGGTTAGCTGCGACTCCGACTGCGGTTCCCGAACCGATGACTTTGAGCGGTTTGGCGGTTGTGGGTTTGGCTTTAGCCGGGTCTAAGCTTGCCAATAAGCGTAGTTAGTTTGAATCAATAATTTTTTGGGGTGGAGTGTTTGGGGGTTTTGATGATAAAAACAATCAAGATGGATGGGAAATGAAATCATTAACTCATCCATCTTTTCTGCGTTTTTAGCATTGAAAGAATAGCACCCAGAATCTATCTTGGGGATGATGAGAGTTGCTAAACAGTTGTGTTATTTATTTATAGGTCATCACGGTTCTGACAAAACTCTCGGTTACATCCTGCCAACGAGGATTACAAGCCCGGTCTTTAATAATCTCAAAATGCACCAATGACCACTGTTCCGCTATTCCCGCTTGTTCCCGACGATGTTCGAGGTAAGTCACTCTTTCCGGGTTGAGATAGTAGGTTTCACAGATTTGGTCAAATAAGATTTCAAAAGCACTGCTAATGCTGATTCCTTCCTTCCAGGGTAACTCTGTAACCATTACAACTTGGCTACCGTCAGACTTCGGATGAATTTGCAAGTCGCACTTACAAATGCTTCCGGGCCAAAGTTCACACTTAAACAACATCTCTTAAACGTCCTTGGTTAAAGCGTATCAAAAAGAGGACTGGAGGCGATTGGAATTTCCAGTCCTTGCATTCTTAGAAAGGAATTATAAATTAAATCTTAAGGGATCTGATAGTCCCCCTCTGCAAGCGGGTCAAGGGAAGAGTCGCTCATTTTCTCTGAAATTTATTCCCCGTCTCTAGGGAAAAAATCTCACAAGGCTTGAATTTAGGGTTTTTTGGTTTATTTTCCCGACAAAGAAAATTACCGTTTTCCCCGTGAAAAAGGTCGGATTTCTGAGAGGGGCAGTAACAAAAATTTACACGACCGCCATTGTGATGATTAACTGGGCGATTAACAGGGAGCATTATGTAACAGATAATTCACTTCGCTCGCCAACCATTCTTGAAACAGTTTATTGAGAATTTGTTGAGAACGTTCCTCCGTTAACTCGGCAGAGATAAACTCTTCAACTTTAAATAAATGATAGCCCAGATCGCTTTTGTGGGGGCCGATAATTTGTCCCGGAGTCGCACCAAAAACCAAAGCCGCGATATCCGCTTTCAAATGACTGCGGTTTAGTTTTCCTTCATAACCGCACAATTCCCTGCGTTTGGGTTCAATATCATACAGATGAGCCGCGTGATAAAAGCTGATTTCTTCTTCTTCGATTTGATAGAAAATTTCCCGCGCCAGTCGTTCGTAGGGAACTACAATTTGATAGAGCAGAACTTTTTCATACTCTAACTTATGTTGAGCAAAATATTTTTCCACTTCCGAAGAAAACAGAGCATCGGCTAATTTTTTAGCTAAAAGATGCTGTTTAATTCCGGCTTCCCAATCATCTGGGGTAATCATTTCATCGGTCAGCCAAGCTAAGGTGTCAGAAGCTTTTTCTAAGCGTCTAGCCAAACGATGGCGGTCGGCTTCCGCTTGAATTTCCTCGGGAGTTACGCTGATTTTTCGTTCCCGAACTGCTCGATCAATCGCCCTTTGGGATAAAATCTTTTGACACATCTCCTTGTATTTTATTTGTTCTTTGAGAAAACAAATAATGTCATCATTGCTGACAGTTTTTCCCGACTGATTAACCATAGTCGCTCTCTCTCTCTGTTCAGGCTGAGTAGTTTTCATCCTTAAATCTTATCGCTTTATGTAACAGTAAAGTCTGCAAGGCCTAATTTTTTTGATCTACAGGATTGACCGTTGCCAAAACCACACCCACGCATCCCTTGATTCTGGTTGTAATTCTGTTGAATTGCGGTGATGTCAGTGACACCATTACCATCAGGGTCAAGAAAATTTCAAGCCAGATCCTTTAATGAGATAGCTCAGAAAAGGATATTCTTGTCATCGGCGATCGCGCTTCAAAATCAACGATGACATCAACACTCCCTACACCTTCTAAACTGAGGCTAAATGGGTCTGCTTTTTTTCCCTCCCATCTGGGTATTCCCCAGGTCTCTCCAAAGCCGATGGTTTCCTGCGTCCTCAGTCAGTGAGTCCTTACCCTGGCTTGCTGGAATTGTATCATTTCCCTCTCCACCCTTGAGGGTATAATTACTTACACTTCCTGAAGAAAATCATCACCGCAGCCGCCAGATCAACTATTATTCCCCACCAAACCGAATCAACGATCCGCATGAGAATTTGCTGAATTGGGATCATCATTGTGACTGGCGATGATTATAAATACACCAGGAACAGCCGTTTTTCTCGGTTGGAGAAACTCGTCTAGACCGGAGATAAAATAAGCCATTTTATACTAACTAACCTGATTAATAGTATGTTGCCATTTTGGCATGGTTTCAGAAGGCAACAGGGAAAAGGAGTCACCGAGTCAGGAGTTCAGGAGTAAGCGCGTTCGCGCTCGCTGCGCGTACAGAATTGCCTTTTGCTACAAGCGCCTTTTGCCCCTTACCCCTTACCCCTTACCCCTTACCCCTTACCCTATTGACTGGTGACTGGTGAGGCAGCGCGGTCTTGGGGGTTTCCCCCATGAGCGACTGCCGAACCCGTAAGGGTCACTGGTGACTGATAACTGTAAACCCCGGCCAAATTGGCAACATTCGGCTGGAAATTTGAGATTCAATGAAAAACTACTTCAAGAAGGAATAGAGGGCCATGACAACAGTGACAGAAGCCCTGCGCTTGGCTGCTCAATATCAACAAGCGCATGATTTAGCAAAAGCCGAACACGTTTACCGTCAGATTTTACAAACTCAACCCCGTCAACCGAATGCTTTGTGTGGGTTGGGGGTACTTGCCAGCCAGCAAGGTCAATATCAAGTGGCCGAAAAGTTGATGACCACCGCTTTGCAAATTCAACCGAACTTCGCTCAAGCCTGGTTAAATTTAGGCAACTTACACCAAGTTCAGGGTCGGTTAGCAGAGGCGTTAGAAGCCTATCAGCAGGTGATTGCTCTCAATCCTAATGCGGTTGCCGCCTATAATAATTTAGGGTATACCTTACAATTAAAAGGAGAGTGGGAACAAGCGATCGCCTATTATCAAAAAGCCTGTTCTCTTCAACCCAACAACATTGAAATTAATGTCAATTTAGCCAACGCACTTCACCATCAAGGGAAACTTTCTCCCGAACAACAAATTCACTACGCTGCCATCAATCACGATCTCGGTGTGGCTCGCAAAAAAGCGGGAGATTTGCAAACGGCTATTACTTATTTTCGTCAAGCTATTGCTCTCCAACCCAATCTCGCCTTAGCCCATTATAACTTAGGTGCCGCCCTAAAAGCCAGCGGAAAAATTGCAGCGGCAATCAGCAGTTATCAAACCGCATTAGAGCTTAATTCTAAAGACGAGAATGCTGACAACGCCTTAATTAATCAAGCGTTAAATACACTCAACCGCTTACAACAAAACCAGTCTTCTAAAATTCCGACTTCTAACCGATTAAAAGTTGGATTTGTTTGTCAGCCCTTTGTAATGACCTCTTTTCCGAATCCGGCTGATTCTATTGGCATTTTAACCTATGAATTGGTAAAAATTTTAGCGGACCAGTTTAAGATCACCGTTTATGCAGCCGGCCAACAATCTAGCCAAATGAATCTAGAAGGGGTCAATTATCAGTATATTCCCGTTAGCCAAGATCAATCCTTTCTCAAATCTTTTGAAAAACTCCCCTTTAAAAATCTCCAATCTCCCCGATTTAATCACCGCTTTTATTATCTGGGATATGCGCTGCGAATTGCCCAAAATTTAAGAAAACAACAATTTGATCTCGTTCACATTCACAACTGCTCTCAATTTGTACCCATTATTCGGGCTTTAAATCCCCAAATTAAAATTGTTCTCCATATGCACTGTGAATGGTTGCATCAACTCGACTATAAAACCACCGAACGGCGAATGCGTCAAGTAGATTTAGTTATTACTCCTAGCGACTATATTACAGAAGCCGCTCGCCAACGTTTTCCGCAGTTTTCAGAGCGAATTAAAACCCTGGCCAATGGGGTAGATTTAGAGAAGTTTGTCGATTCATCTCTGGGATATTTAAACAAAAAATCAGCCGCAAAATCTCCAGCCAAACAACTCCTCTATGTCGGGCGAATTTGCCCGGAGAAAGGTTCGCACATTCTCTTAGAAGCCTTTCACAAAGTCCTGGAAAAAGAGCCGGAAACTCAACTCACCTTAGTCGGACCAATGGGAGTGATTCCCTACGAATATTTAGTGGCTTTGAGTGAAGATGCCAAGATTAAAGATTTGGCTGTATTTCATCAGGGAGAGAACTGGAAAGTTTGCTTGAGAAACGCCTTTGAAAAATTGAATCAAATTCGAGAAGATACGGTAACATTAACGGGGTGTTTGCCACCGACAAAGTTACCGCCTTATTATCAAAATGCCGACCTGTTTATCTTTCCCTCCGTCTGTCAAGAAGCCTTTGGAATGCCTGTCGCAGAAGCAATGGTGGCGGGTGTTCCGGTCATTGTTAGCGATGGCGGCGGTTTACCAGAACTGGTTGAAAATGGCAAAAGTGGGTTAGTTGTCGAACGCGGTAATTCTGATGCTTTAGCTGAGGCTATCCTCAAACTTTTAGCAGATGAAACCCTCAGAAAGTCGATGGGTTCATCGGGTCATAAACGCGCCGTTGAACGCTTTTCTTTTGAGAAAATAGCGGGGGATTTACAGCAACACTATTACCAACTCTGCGGTCCAGTTGAACCCCAGTCCAATCTCACAACATTATCGAAGGGCTTTCCCCAAGCGGCTTAATTTATAACCAGAAAAATGATGAAAACCAGCGCTTCTAAATCTCCAATTCGCCAACTTTATCAACGGCTAATATATCAAACTCGGGTTGAATATTCCCCGCCCGATTTACAAAAATCCGCCATTGTTTTTGCACCCCATCAGGACGATGAAACCTTGGGTTGTGGCGGAACGATTATTCAGAAAAAACGGGCGGGAGCCGAGGTCAAAGTTGTTTTTATGACCGATGGTTGTCAATCCCATTCTCACCTGATTTCCCAAGATGAATTAAAATCAATTCGAGCGCAGGAAGCCTTAGCCGCCGCTGAAAAACTCGGCTTGAGTGAGGCGGATGTCCTGTTCCTAGAGGTTCGAGATGGCACCTTGGCACATCATCAAGAAGCGACCATTCAAAAAGTTACTAAAATTTTGCTAAAATATTTGCCGGAAGAAATCTTTGTTCCCTATCATCAAGATGGAATCTCCGATCATAATGCCACAGCTTACATTGCTTTATTCGCCCTGGGACGCTGTGGATTTAATAGCACTATTTATGAATATCCAATTTGGTTTTTCAATCACTGGCCTTGGATTCCCTTTGAAGGAGATTTCAAAAAGTTTTTCCTAACGCTCGGTCAAAACCTAAAATATAGCTGGCGTTTTCTCAAAGAGTTTAAATCCTCGGTTTATATTGGGGAAGTTTTAGAACAGAAACGGGCCGCCCTAGAAGCCCATAAATCCCAAGTGACCCAACTGATTCCCAATCCCCAATGGTTGACGCTGGGGGATGTTTCTCGGGGAGATTTTTTAAACTGCTTTTTTCAAAACTACGAACTCTTTCGTTCATCGGCTCCCAATAAAAAATAACCCGATAACCATGTTAATTGATCGAATCAAAAAAACCAGTTTCCTCCCCCAACGCAAATGCCTTTTAACCGATAAATTGATCCGGTTCTTGAATATTGCACAAGGTTCCCTTGAAGAGTCGCGATATTACTTAATTCTGGCAAATGACCCTTGAATAGGGGGAGACTTCAGAACTGCTACTACATTTTGAAGAAGTAAGTAAATTACTAAACTCTTATGTTGCTGCAATTGAACAACGCAGACAATCTCCTGAGTTCTGACTTCTATGCTTTTTCCCCTCCTAACTCCTGAGTTCTGACTCCTATAATTTGATCAGGTATAAAACAATGAACGTAACATCTCAACAAGTTATTCTCAATCAAGGCATCGGTGCCGGACTGAAGTTTAATCCCGATAATTCAAATCCTGATTATGCAACCGGGACCTATGAACTGCCCATTCAAACCGCGTTGGCAAAATACCTCAAACCCAACAGCGTATTCTACGATATTGGCGCCAATATTGGCTTTTTTACCGTGATTGCGGCTCGGTTAGTCGGAGAATCCGGACAGGTTTATGCCTTTGAACCCGTCCCGGAAAATGCCGACAGAATTCGACAAAATGCCGAGATGAATCAATTTTCTCACGTCACGGTGTTTGAAAAGGCCGTTTATGCCAACCCCGGTACTGCCGAACTGTTACTCGCCCATCATTCGGGCGGTGCAACCCTCTCCAGTGTGGGGACACCGCCGGATTTGCGGGGGAAAATGGATGTAGAATTGGTTTGTATTGATGATTTAATTTTCCGGGGACAGATTAAGCCGCCATCGCTGGTTAAAATTGATGTGGAAGGGGCAGAAATTGAGGTTTTGCAGGGCATGGTTCAAACCTTAAAACAATTTCAGCCTCTCTTGATTTATGAGGTTGATGATGACAATGAAGCCGCATTTCGCACTAAAAATCAGGAGATCGAAGCATTTATTATGTCTGCCGGATATGATATAATACCCCTAGAGGCGGCTTATCAAAATATTGAGTGGAATATCGGACACGCGATCGCCATTCCCAAACAACCGCTTCCATCTACACCTGAAAAAGAGAAAACATCGGTTTCCCCTTTATCTGCGGCACTGCAACGGGCAACTCAATATTTGCGAGCCAATCACTTCAGCCAAGCCGAGCAAGTTTACTGTAAAATTTTACAGCAAAAACCGAATCAACCCGACGCTTTGCAGGGATTGGCGACAGTCGCCCAATACAAAGGTCAGTATCAAACCGCCGAGAAGTTGTTAAAAGTGGCGTTGCACGTTAGACCGGGCGCTGGGGGCTGGTTTAGTTTGGGGAATGTCTTGCAGGTTCAAGGGCGCTTATCGGAAGCGGTAGACTGTTATCAGAAGGTGTTGGCGCTGCAACCGAACTCCGTCGCCGTCCTCAATAATTTGGGCTATACCCTACAACAGCAAGGAAAATGGGAAGAAGCCATCGCTTATTATCAACAAGTCTTGGCGCTTCAACCCAACTGCGTTGAGGCGGAGGTCAATCTGGAAAATACTCTCTATGCTCAAGGGAAACTCTCTCTCGAAAAACAGTCCGACAGCGCCACGAAGAATTATAATTTGGGAGTCGCCCGTCAACAACAAGGGGATTTGACGTCTGCGCTTGCCTATTTCCGCCAAGCCATTGCCATGCAGCCCGATTTGTTGGATGCTCATTATCAGTTAGGCGTGATTCAAGAATCTCTGGGCGAGTTAGAAGCGGCAATTATTTCTTGTCAAAATGCGATCGATCTCAATCCCAACTTTGGGCCTGCTTATCTTCTTCTGGGTAAAATTTATCAAACCCAACTGAAATTAGAAGAAGCTGCATCTGCCTATCGAGAAGGATTAAAACGGGTCAATCCTCGCTACGCCCAGGCGGTTGAGGCTTATACTCCGGTTTCAACTAATCCCAAAGATTATACCACGCCCCAACTGAGTTTGGGGGAAGTCACCGTTGGAAATTATACCTTTCCCGGTACGCCGCCCGTTTCCAAACCCGAAGAAAAGCGACCCTTTTGGACGGTAATTGTTCCGCTATACAACCGCAAAAACTATCTGCTGGAATGTTTGGCGAGTATTCTCGCGCAGTGGCCGGGAGAAGAGGAGATGGAAATTCTGGTGATGGATAATAACAGCACTCCCCCGCTATTTGATTTGGTGAATGCGATCGGTGGCGGTATTGTACGTTATCATTTGAATCCGGAAAATATTGGTCCGCGCCGCAATTTTAATCTGGCGATTGGTTTGAGTCGCGGAGAATGGATTCATCTGATTCCAGAGGATGAATATGTTTTCCCCGAGTATTATCAACGATTGCAGCGGAGTTTGGCAAATTGCCCCGATTCGGTTGGGGCGGCTTTTACCGGCTATCAGAATATTAATGATGACCGTAAGGTGATTTTCACCCAAACTCACGGTTATGGCGACCAACCTCGGATTATTGAAGACTGGCTGGATCGAATTGGGGTTTCTAACGTCTTAAATCCCTGTGCGGTGGTGATTCGTCGTTCTGCTCACGAACGTTTGGGAAGTTACGACCTCAATAATATCTTTACTCACGACTGGGAACTTTACAAGCGGATTGCTTCGTTTTATCATTGGTGGTACGAACCGGGAATTTTAGCCTGTTACCGCCAGCATTCTAATAATATGACCAGCGAACTGGCAAAGGCGGGAGCGCAAGCGGAGTCCTTTCGGATGGGAATAGAGGTTTCCGAGAGTTATCTTCCCGCCGAACGGTGTGCCGAAATTACCGCTAAGGCTCGGCGTCATTTCTTTAAACATTGTCTCGACAGCGCCACAATTCCCATCAAAGCGGGTAATCTCTCGGGGGCGTTTCGTTTGATTCAAGAGGCGCTCAAAATTGATTCTTCCAGCGAAGCGATTGATATGCTGTTTACCTGGCTGACTGAGGAACAAGCGGCGCCCCTGCGTCAGGAAATCGCCTCTAAGTTGCGTTCGATTACTTTGAACCCAACCGAAGAGAGTTTTTTCTTTGCCTATCCTTAAGGATAGATTTGACCGAAATCTGCCACTTTGGCAGCACTCGTCCTTCTAAGCTGATAAGCTATAAAACGATTAACGCTCAAGAGTTGATCGTCACCCACTCAAATGCCGATTAGAAAAAATTGTTCCTTTGCAGCTTGGGTTGCTAACCACCCCCCTTTTTAAGGGGGGCAAGGGGGGATATTTTGTAAGGCTGGGGGTCTATTTCAAAATCTCATCCCTTTATTTCAACTTGTCTGTCACCGTAAATCTAGCTAGTTAATTCTGCTTAGTTCTCGGAATTGGGCAGAGTTTTTAACGTTAAAATCTCAAAAAAAATCCAAATTTGATCTCGAAACTTTTTTGATAAATCTGCCAAAGTGGCAACCCAACGCTTGGAGTTCTGGTTATATTAAAGATGTCAGCGAGGAAGACAAATGAACTCGCTAACAAAAACAAATAACTGCTAAAAGGAGTAAATCCAATGTTAATTAATGATCTGAGCTACTGCGAAGTTGTTGAAGAGAACGTTGTTGGTGGTTTCGGTTTTGTCGTTGCTGGTAAAGACGTTGCTGCTATCTCTGACGTTGACCAAGACTACGATGTAGATGTTAACATCGATATCGACAAAGATATCAACTCTGACATCAAGAGCAAAGTTGATCTCAAAGGTAACTTCGCTTCCGTTACTTTTGATGCAACTGCTATCGGTAGCAACACTTACACTCAAGCTGATGTTTCCGCATTTGCTACTGCTGGACTGAGCGAATCTTCGGGTACTTTAGTTGCTGCTGTTGACTAATTGAAAAAAGTTGCCTGACAAAAGGACAACTTCCATTTAAAACTCTTGTTTAATGTAGGTAGATCAACGAGATCAGCGTTGGTCTACTTACTGTTATTTTTAGATTAACAGGTTCGTTTATCTTTGTCAACCCCCGATCCCCAAAGTCTGAATTTGGAGATTTCTTCTCACCGTCTCAGCAAGTCAGAAATCGGTCTGCGAGAAGATCAAATCGGGTTTTGGTGTTGTTAATCGTTTTACAAATATTTACCTCAATCTGATCCTGTTTTTCCTCAGATGGCCGGACGGCTTAAAACCTGTAAGTTTGTGTTTATTAAGTATCCTGGTGAGGCCCGGGAAAGGGGAACAGAAGTTTTTGGTCAACGTTTTTGATTCAAGCTTCAACTCCCTTGAAAAACATCAAGTTTTATTAAGTTTTTTTTGATTAGATTAATGAGTACCAAAGACATTGCAGAATCTCAACTTAAATCTCTCGTCAAGACGGCAGCACAAAATCATCAACTCGGTCAATTCAAGCCGAGTTTTTCACGTGAAATCAAGTCTCCAAACCCATCCAAATTTGATCTCGAAACTTTTTTGATAAATCTGCCAAAATGGCAACCTAACGCTTGGAGTTCTGGTTATATTAAAGATGTCAGCGAGGAAGACAAATGAACTCGCTAACAAACAACAAATAACTGCTAAAAGGACTAAATCCAATGTTAATTAATGATCTGAGCTACTGCGAAGTTGTTGAAGAGAACGTTGTAGGTGGTTTCGGTTTTGTCGTTGCTGGTAAGAACGTTGCTGCTATCTCTGACGTTGACCAAGACTACGATGTAGATGTTAACATCGATATCGACAAAGATATCAAGTCTGACATCAGCAGCAAGGTTGATCTCAAAGGTAACTTCGCTTCCGTTACTTTTGATGCAACTGCTATCGGCAACAACACTTACACTCAAGCTGATGTTTCCGCATTTGCTACTGCTGGACTGAGCGAATCTTCGGGTACTTTAGTTGCTGCTGTTGACTAATTGAAAAAAGTTGCCTGACAAAAGGACAACTTCCATTTAAAACTCTTGTTTAATGTAGGTAGATCAACGAGATCAGCGTTGGTCTACTTACTGTTATTTTTAGATTAACAGGTTCGTTTATCTTTGTCAACCCCCGATCCCCAAAGTCTGAATTTGGAGATTTCTTCTCACCGTCTCAGCAAGTCAGAAATCGGTCTGCAAGAAGATCAGATCAGGTTTTGGTGTTGTTAATCGTTTTACAAATATTTACCTCAATCTGATGATGTTTTTCCTCGCATTGCTCAACGGCTAAAAACCTGTAAGTTTGTGTTTATGAAGTATCATGGTGATACCCGTGAAAGGGGAACAGAAGTTTTTGGTCAACGTTTTTGATTCAAGCTTCAACTCCATTTAAAAACATCAAGTTTAAAAAATCTTTTCTTGATTAAATTAATGAGTACCAAAGACATTGCAGAATCTCAACTTAAATCTCTCGTCAAGACGGCAGCACAAAATCATCAACTGGGTCAATTAAAAGAGGCTGAATTCGCCTATAAACAGCTTCTGGCACAAATTCAACCTGATTCTGTAGAAGAATCTAGCTTTCTAGCAAAATTTTATCCGGTCATTCTCATGGACTTTGCACTTGTTCTCCAGAAACAAGGGAAGCTAGAAGAATCGCTAGAATTATACCAACAAGCCTTAAGAATAAAACCAGACTTTGCAGATGCTTACTATAACCAGGGTCATCTTTTGTGGACGCAAGGGAAGTTAGAAGCAGCAATTGAATCCTATCAGCAAGCCTTGAAATTTCAACCCAGTTTTGCTCAGGCTTATCACGCTCTAGCTAATATTTTTCAGGAACAACAACAGTTTGAAAAAGCGACTCAATTTTATCAAGAAGCTTTGAAGTTTAATCCAAATTTAGCAGAGGCTTATAATAACTTCGGAAATCTTTTCAAAGCCCAAGGAAATTATAATAAGGCTCTAGAACTTTATCAGCAAGCCATCCGCCTCAAACCCAATTTTGCCCAACCTTATAACAACTTGGGAAATATATTCAAGCAACAGGATAAACTAGAGAAAGCCGCAGATTCTTATCGGCAAGCGATTCGGATCAATCCCAAATTTGCAGAAGCTTATCACAATTTAGCGGGGATATTTTTCCGACGAGGAAACCTAGAAGAATCGATACAACACTATCAACAGGCCGTTCAACTTAATCCCGAGTTTGCCGAGGCAGAGTTTGGGGTTTGTATCGGTCAGCTTCCGATGATTTATACCGATGTAGAAGAAATTAATTTGCGGCGAGAGCGGTATCAAAACTGTCTTCAAAATTTAGTCAATTCTTATCAAAATGCCAGCCCAAAACAGCAAGCCAAGGCATCCAGTGCAGTGGGAACATTACAACCCTTTTTGCTGACCTATCAAGGATTAAATGATCGACCCTTACAACAAACTTATGGAAAACTGATTCATCAGTTGATGTCCGGTCGCTATCCCCAATATAGCCAACCCATTTCTAATATCGAGTTGGCGGAAAACGAAAAAATTAGAGTTGGTTTTGTCTCGGGCTTTTTTCGAGGTCATTCCAATTGGAAAATTCCGATTAAAGGCTGGGTGGAAAATCTCAACCGGGAAAAATTTGAATTATTTGGCTATCATACCGATATTAAACAAGATCAGTTTACACAAGAAGCGAAACAAGCATTTGTTAAATTTGTTCAAGGCCCCTTGACCCTTCAACAATGGTGTGAAACCATTCAACAAGACCGTTTACACGTTCTAATTTTTCCCGAATTTGGCATGGATACGGTTACGCTGCAATTGGGGTGTTTAAGATTAGCTCCGATTCAAATGACTTCTTGGGGACATCCAGAAACCAGCGGACTTCCTACTATCGATTATTACCTCAGTAGTGAGTTAATGGAACCGGAGAATGCCCAAGAACATTATACCGAAAAGTTGGTTCGATTACCCAATCTTTCGATTCATTATCAGCCGTTGGAAATTCTCCCTCACCGTCGCACTAAGTCGGAAATCGGTCTTCGAGAAGATGAGATCATGTTCTGGTGTTGTCAATCGCTTTACAAGTATTTACCTCAGTATGATTGGGTTTTTCCTGAGATAGCCGGACGGCTAAAAACCTGTAAGTTTGTGTTTATTAAGTATCACGGTGATGCCAGTGAAAGGGTAACAAAAGTTTTTGGTCAGCGTTTACGTCATGCTTTTGAACAATGGGGACTTGATTATCAGGATTACTGCATCTTTTTACCTCGTTTACAAGCGGGTCAATTTGCCGGAACAACAGCTTTAGCGGATGTGTTTCTTGATAGTATAGGTTGGTCGGGATGTAATTCAAGTTTGGAAGCGATTGCTTATGATGTTCCGATGGTTACTTTACCGGGAGAATTGATGCGAAGTCGGCACACCTTAGCTTTTTTGAAAAGGATGGGTATTGAAGAAACGATTGCTGCTGACCCCGATGATTATGTTTCAATTGCGGTTCGTTTGGGTGAAGATGCGGAATTTCGTCAATCTATCCGTCAACGAATTGCTGAGAATAAATCTAAGCTTTATGGAGATCTAAAACCTGTTCTTGCTTTAGAGGATTTGATCGTCAATTCAGTGAATACTCTCAAATTTTCCCATCAAAAAAGGAGTGTTAGGCTCTAAAAAATCTAAGGCTTTATGAAAACTATTTAACAGCCTTATGGAGTATAAATCCCCACCGTCTGCACGTCCCAACCCATTGATTCAGACTCCTAACTCCTGACTCCTAATACCATTTCTTTCTAATCATGCAACTTTTTCTGTTCGCGTAGCGTGCCGTCAGGCATCCCCCCGCCTGCGGCTTCCCCCCTTAAAAAGGCAGGGCTGTTTCATTCTCAGTTAAAAATTGCCGGGGGGGATGGGGGGATGGGGTGATGGGGTGGTGGGGAGAGGTCTTTTTTCTGATGAAAAATAACTTTTTATTAATAAAAATTCTCCCAATCTCCCTACCTCCCTACCTCCCCACCTCCCCACAAATCAAGTTTTAGGGCTAGAACGAAACGGCCCTGCCCTTGATCCCCCCTTGATCCCCCCTTAAAAAGGGGGGTGGCGAAGCCGGGGGGATTGGGGGATTAATTAGATGCAGCTTCATAAAGAATTGGTATAACTCCTGTCTCGGTGTCTCGGTGTCTCGGTGTCTCGGTGTCTCGGTGACTCGGTGATTCGGTGACTCCTTCTTCAATTTTCTGCCAATCTGGCAACAAAAAAGCCGAGAATTTTATATCCTAGAAAATCTAATAAAGTATTAATTTCGCTTTCGAGACTTGGGGTATCATTTCCAACTCTTAAGGATATTCATTTAGATTTTTAGACCTTTGAAGGCTTAGAAACCGTTAAGCGCCCATTACTCATTCCAAACCATTTCTCAAGACCATGCAAACTCTCTCTAGTATTCTCCATCCTTATCCAGTTGAAAAGTTTTTAGCCGAAAACTGGACCAAACAAGCCGTTTTTATCCCCTGTGAACAACCGGGGAAGTTTAAGCATTTATTTTCTTGGCAACAGCTTAATCATTTACTCAACTATCACAAGATTCAGTATCCTCATTTACGATTTGTTGTTCGAGGCGATTACCTACCCGAGTGTGACCCGACAGAGTGGGCAAAACGCTGTCGAGAAGGGGCGACTTTAGCAGTAGATCATCTTCACGATCGAATTCCGGCTTTAGCTGATTTGGTCTGGGGACTACAACGAGAAATCGGTCATAGTAAAGCCCATATTAACCTCTACTGTTCTTGGCCGGGTCATCAAGGGTTTGACTGTCACTACGATACCCACGAAGTATTTGTGTTTCAGATTGAAGGAGAAAAAGAATGGTTTGTCTTTGGGGAAACTCAGCAATATCCCCGAGAACGGTGGCGTCCCGGTTCTCAGAAGCCACCAGAAGAATTTCCATACCTCCGATGTGTTCTTAAACCCGGGGATTTTCTTTATATTCCTCGCGGACATTGGCACTATGCGGTCGCCCAAGATCAACCTTCTCTGCATTTGACAATGGGTATGCGTTGTTTTGTCGGAAGCGACTTATTGGATTGGATAGTTGACCAAATTAAAGATGAAGAAATTTGGCGGAAAAATTTACCTTTGATCCCCCAGGGAGATACTGCTCAGATCCAAGAATACAGCCAGAGATTACTCGATCACCTCAGCACAACTTTGAGAGTCAAACAACAGGAGTTGAGTCAAGGTTATGTGCGATTTCAGTCCTTAAAGGGTGGCAGTCGTCATCCCGAAATTTCTCTGCCCAATCAAGTTGGATTTAACTTATTTGAGCAAGAACTCGATACTCGCCTCAGAATCGCAAAGCACCAAAAAGTTCTCGTCGAATTTCTCGATGAAGGAAAGTGTCAGTTAGTGACGGGTACGAAAAAGCTGATGTTTAAAGGGTTAGATCTTGAGATGATCAAAAAGCTGGTGAACAAGCTATTTACAACGGAGACCTTTACAGCCAAAGATGTCGCTGAGTGGTTGCCGGAGGCTGACCTAGAAATCGTTATTTTGCCCTTGCTTGCGTCGTTAATCAAAGAAGGTTTTATCGTCGCCGATTAGAACAATAGTAATGGTTAAGTCTAGGCTTAATCAAAAAAACCCAGTTTCGATCAAAGGGAAGCCTAAATTTTAGCGTTCTTCCCTTGAGAAACTGGGCTGATTAGGTTATAAAATTTCTGAGAGCAAACTAAACAGTCCCGACTTAAAGTGATCGCTATTGATCTGATTGGAACTGACTCCTTCAAACAGAATTTGTCCGCCTCGATCAAGTGTTAGAATTGCACCGGATTCGCTATCCTCGATCGCAGATAAGGGATCAAATCTGCCCAAGCTGAGGAATTGCACTTCATCCTTGCCCGGTTCAAAGTCCAGAATAACATCTAGATCATCATTGCCAAAAATACTTCCGCGATCAAAAACAAAAACATCTTCACCTTCACCGCCGGCTAAGGTGTCGCTACCCCAACCCCCGGCTATGGTATCTTCCCCATCACCGCCATGTATTTTATCGTCGCCGCCATTTCCTCCCAGACGATCCGGGCCACTACCGCCTTCGAGGATGTCATCACCACCCAGACCTACCAGCCGATCTGCGTTGGCGCTACCATAGATTTTGTCACCACGCCAGCCACCAAAAAGTAGTGGATCGTCGTAGATGCTGCCATACTTTACATCTGAACCCAGGTTGTCAATATAAGTATCTCCTAACAACTTGGTGGCAGTGGTATTGGTTTCCACGATGGAGATGCGGATGTCGTTTCTAAAGGTACGGGAATAAGATCCAGAAAGAGCGCTCGCATCGAGGAAATCTTCACCGTTATTGCCATTAATATCTCGATTGACATCGGTTTGAAAAGTAACATGGCGACTGGAATGGGAGTTCGCCGTTGCCACATTCTTAGAGGAGATCAGCCGCCCCTTCATCCCAAAAAAATCGAGAATCTTCGGATTATCCGGATCGGTGGTATCTAAGACTAAAAAAGTGGTTTTAGATTTAGCCCGACTAAATTCAGCATCGGGATTTTCAATTTCTTTAGCGGTTAAAGATATATCGGCCAAGAAGTTAAAGGAAAAGGTTTCATTGGCGGGAATTTCAAAAGTTGCCCGGACTTGAGCTTCACTTTTGTTGTTGACCTCGTATTCGGCTTCTTCTCCTTCGGCAAAGGATTCAGTAAACAAACTGCTGAAGCCGGGATCGTCGATCATCGTTGCATCTGCACTATTAATCGCCTGTGCGACTCCCCCAGTGACTAACTGTTGCAATTCAACCGAAGTCATACTGTTGGAAGCAGGTTGGCTGTAGTTCGTGAATACAGAACTTGCTGTTGCCTCAACGAAATTTGTATCCGTCGTTGAACCCGTCGGCTGTAAGAAAAGAGTTTGTGACATCAGAATAATCTTTGTTTGGTGTTCAGAATTTTATGTTTAGAAAAATAAGCAACAACAACCTGACTGAATTCCGCTTCATCAGATCGGATAATTTGGATAGGCTGGTTAGAAAGTCCTTGCCATTACCGTCATCTATATCAAGCTTGAAAAAGCATTAAGCTAACAGGAAGTCAGCATTACTGAACTGATTGGAACTGACTCCTGAAAATAGAAGTTGTCCGCCTGTATTTAAGGTGAGAATTGCACCCGATCCGGTATCTTCGAGCAGAGATAAGGGATCAAAATTGCCGAAGTTGCGAAATTGCACTTGATCCTGACCGACTTCAAAGTCTTCAATGATATCCAGTTCACGACGACGAAAACTGTTTCCTTCCGCAAATACAAAAACATCTTGACCCTCACCTCCTGCCAAGATGTCGCTGCCCCGACCTCCGATTATCACATCTCGGCCGTCACCACCGTGTATTCGATCATTGCCGCCATTTCCTGCGAGGCGATCTCGGCCACCACCACCTTCGAGGATATCATTGCCACCCTGACCTTGGATGTTATCTCTGTTGGCGCTACCATAGATTTTGTCCGCACCCCCGGTGCCATCGATGTCATCTTGCCAAATGCTGCCATAGATTACATCTGAACCCAGGTTGTCAATATAAGTGTCTCCCAACAACTTGGTGGCAGTGGTATTGGTTTCTACGATCGAGATGCGGGTATCGCTGTTGAAGGTACGCGAATAGTTTCCGGAAAGAATGCTCACATCGAGGAAATCTTCACCATTATTGCCATTAATATCTCGATCAACGCTGGTTGTAAAGCTAATATTGCCACTGGAGCGAGAGTTTGTTGTGGCTACATTTTCAGAGGAGATCAGCTTACCTCGAACACCAAAATAATCGAGAATTTTCGGATTATCCGGATCGGTGGTATCTAAGACTAAAAAAGTTGTTTTAGATCTAGCCCGGCTAAATTCAGCATCCGGATTTTCAATTTCTTTAGCGGTTATAGAAATATCGGCTAAGAAGTCAAAAGAAAAGCTTTCATTGGCGGGAATCTCAAAAGTTGCCGTGACTTGAGCCTGACTTTTGTTCTTGACTTTATATTCCTCCTCTTCTCCTTCGGCAAAAGCTTCTGTAAACAGACTGGTGAAGGCCGGATCGTTGATAAAAGTTGCATCTGCACTGGCAATTGCCTGCGCGACTCCCCCAGTAACTAACGCCTCTAATTCCACCGAAGTTAAACTGCCGGAAGCGGGTTGACTATAGTTGAAGAATAAAGCATCTCCCGAGGCTTCCACAAAGTTGGTGTCGGTCGTTGAACCCGTCGGTTGTAAGAAAAGAGTTTGAGATGACATAAATTCCATTACCCCCACAGAACTTAATAGATTAGGCTTCAAAAAAAAGTTCTAGATTGCCAAATTCTATAGAATCGGCTTGAAATTTTGACTTGGGCAGTTCCTTATACAAAATACAGAAAATCATGCTACAGATCACAATTGTCCTTCAGTTCTCCCGGTCGAAGCAGGCCGGTTTCAAGTTAAACTAAAAATCGATTTTTGGAGAGAGGGGAGGCGCGGGAAATAGGAATAGTGATCGGATTTTTTATTAATAAAAAGGCATTTTTGATCTCAAAAATACCTAACCCAAGCACTCCATCCCCAGTCCTCCCCACGAGCTTAAATCCTCCTTTGATCAGGGTATAAAGGGGGAATGACAGACCCAGAAGTATTTGTAGCAAGTATTTAAGTATTCTATATCAGTGGCCGTTTAGCCAAAATTCTTGAAAGAAAAACAACTCAATTCAGCTTACAATTCTATCTTTATGCAAGCTTCTAACATTACGGAACGCTCAGATTTAGACGAATGAAAAACTAGGGCCACCAGTGACACCAGCATTAACAACTACACCGACTAATTGGGGGGGGTCAGTCAGAGCAAAAATCAATCCATCATTGGGAGTGAAGGCTGGACCGATCTCTAAGGCATAAATATCGGGCGATCCAGCCAATTGAATCGTGTCACCCGGAACAGCATCTATAATAATTGCATAGTCATCTCTGGGAGGATTAACACTGGTATCGGGGCTGAGGTAGAATGCTACACTTCCACCCTCCACTACATCTCCCAAGATAAAGGTATCAGCACCAGGACCCCCTGTTAAGCGATCTCGTTGACCCGGTGAACCGCTACCGAAACCATTAATGATATCGTTGCCACTGCCTCCGTTTATGGTATCTTGATCGCCTTGTCCTAAGAGAGTATCGTTACCAGGTCCGCCGTCAATGGTATCAGCCCCCAGCCCTCCGGCGACTTCATCATTACCTTCGTTAGCAAGTACGTTGTCATTGCCAGAACCTGCACGGATCGTATCATCGCCGTCAGCAACACCAAAGTTATCACCGCCTCCAACAATAAAATCATTACCTGTGGAAGCATTAATTAAATCGTTACCACTCTCGCCAACAATGGTATCATCTCCGGTGCTACCCAGCATGGTATCATCGCCACCGCCACCAAACATGAAGTCGTCACCCGTCCCTCCGAGAACAGAATCAGGACTCGGGTCAAATACAGGGTTGCTCGTAAAGCTGGCACCAGCGTCTATCAGATCATTACCTGCATCGCCGAGTAGTAGGTCTTCTCCACGACCGCCGATTATCTGATCGGTACCGGTCACGCCTGGGACTTGAAGATTAATTTCACTAACAAGATTACCCTCAGCGTCAAATTGTTGGAAGATAACGGAATCTGGGCCTACGGTATTACTACCTCCGAGAACCGTGTCGTTACCGTCGCCCCCCTCGAGAATATCATCTTCACCTCCTCCATCGAGCAGGTCGTTACCGGCTTCTCCCAATAAGGTATCGTTGCCACTACTTCCCAGGATTTGATCGTTGCCATTACCTCCAAAAACCAGATCCGCACCCCGACTCGCAGAAACCACATCATCTCCATCCCGTCCACGGATCAGGTCATCCCCATCCCGTCCCAAGATCTCATCATTTTGGTTTGTACCTTCAAGGGTGTCATTTCGATTGGTCCCTCTAACAATCGTCATTGTATCTTTCTCCTAGAGCTAGCAATTAGGATGAATTACATTTCCTTTCCAAGATCTAAGAGTTTTTTGACAAATGGTTGCCAATTTGGCAGTTTTACTGAATCTTTACCAAAATGCGTAATTCTAGCATGAATTATTTTTTTGAATATACTTTGAATATACAATTGCGATCTGCAATTCCAATTTCTGCCAAACTGGCAACACAGTTATCTAAAAATCCACTTCAATGGAGAAGTCAAAAAATACCTGAGCTTTAGGTTCTGGAATCTTGTCATGCCTGATAACGATTCATCCGCTCTTTCAACTTCCAATGGAGTTAGCACCGTCTCTGGGACTCTCATAGCTGTTGTTGGTGACAATGGGGTGATGGGTAGTAGCGAGGTCAGTGCCACCTCTCCCGCAGGAGAAGCCTACAGTGGTGAAACCATTTCTGGTGAGGGTAACAGTATTAGTCTCGGCGCTTCAGGTCAAGCCTCATCAAACCAGGTAACAGCCGATACTACAGCAGATCTGTCCGATTCGGATACACCGGAAATGAATGAGAGCGATGAGCCAGAACAACAGGAGCAATTTCAATTTCCTATCTCTGAAGATCAAGCTACAGAAGACACAGAGATAGACACCGATCAGATAGATATCGATCAAGAAATAGATTTAGGTGAGTTGGTCGATCAACTCGAAGAAAGTCCACAGGGAGTTGAAGACGAATTTGATGATGATCGCTCTTTTGATCAAGATGTCACCGATGAGAGTTCATCCGATGATCGAGCAGAAGATCAACAAGATGAAATTGATGCGTCTGAAGAAGAAGACCCTTCTTTAGATGAATTAGAACAAGAAATCGATGAATTGGAACAGGAATTAGATGAATCGGAACAAGAAATTGATCGGTCTGAAGAAGAAGATAGTTCTTTAGATGAATCGGAACCAGAAGTTGATGAGTCCGAAGAAGATAGTTCTTTAGATGAATCGGAACCAGAAATTGATGAGTCCGAAGAAGAAGAAGATAATTCCTTAGATGACTCTCAAGATGAGGATGAGGAGAATTCCTCGAACTTCCCAGATCAGGCTAATGATGTAGAGATAGACGATATCGTTGTCGGGGAATCTGGGAGCGATACGCTGTGGGGATTCGATGGCAACGATTTGATCTCGGGTAGGGGAGGCAATGACCTACTCTACGGTAACTCCGACAATGATACCCTCGAAGGGGGCGCAGGAGATGATACAGCCTGGGGCGGTAAAGGCAATGACTCCCTGATCGGATCAACTGGTAATGATTTTCTCTCGGGCGACTTGGGTCGTGATACCCTCGCAGGAGGAGAAGGAAGCGATACCTTTGTTTTGAATGCAGATCCGGGAAATCCAGATTTAATTGTAGATTTCAATTCCGGCCAAGGCGATCGCATCGGGTTAGTAGAGCCACTTTCGATAGAAGATCTTACACTGGAAACCATTGATTTTGATGGCGACGGTGTGCAGGATGCTACGGAAGTGAGTGTAGATAATGTTAGTTTAGCAGTGGTTCTCGGAACGGTTGATCAAGCCGGAACAACGACCCTCACAGAAGCAGACTTCACAACCGTTGAACTCGAAAACGTTGAGGCCTTCACGGAGGAGATTTCTCAACCGACTCCCGATAATGATACTCTTTCCGGCAGCGCCGCCAATGACGATCTCGAAGGTCTAGCAGGTGACGATCAAATTTCTGGCGCCGGCGGTGACGATATTCTGCACGGAAATTCCGATCAGGATCTCCTCAATGGAGATGATGGTAACGATGTTCTCTGGGGTGGAAAAGGAGATGACACCTTAATAGGTGGAACAGGCAATGATGTGATTTCGGGTGATTTGGGCCGGGATGTTTTGAGCGGTGGCCAAGATGCCGATCTGTTTGTCTTAACCGCAGAGGATGTTAATCTGGACAATGACCCGTTGCTCGCCGATCAAGTGATTGATTTTAACTCAGAAGAAGGCGATCTGATTGTGGTTTCTGGTGAAGTTTCCACAGATAATATCATCCTAACTGTTTTTGACTCTAATGGTGACGGAAATTCGGATGCCACCTTAATTCAAATTGGCTCAGAAATTAATAACGGAGGTTCTGTTGTTGGTGTTGTGCTAGACAGCGTTGATCCCACAGGTCAAACCACCTTGACCATAGGTGAAACGGTGTTGACACTGGCTGATTTCTTTGCGATTTGATTCGATGATCCGATTCTCCAACGACATTAACTCAAGGAATGAATTCAAGCGTCATGTAGGGGCGCGCCTCCGCCGAAGATCGAGGGCGACCACTCCGAGATTGAGTTCAACCCGCCCCGGACCCATAACAGGTATTAATCAAGGGGATATCATATCATATAAAAACCCGCTTTCTTTGAGAAAGCGGGTTTGAGAATCGGTGAGAGTTCTAGGTTGAGAATCCCCAGAACCCCTTCATTTTATTGACGGTAAGCCGACGGAAAATGTAAACAGATTTGTTATGAACGGGATATTAAGACCGATGAAAAATTGTGTTTTCAAGAAACTTTCTGTCTGACGCGATCGCATTGACAAGAGGAAGGAGTCTTATTGTTTTCGTCTCGACGATCATGTTCTTTGATTAACCGATTGTAAGTGCGGTAAGGAATATAATGCAAAGGATTGTAACCAGTAAACCGAAGAATCAAGACACAAGCCCAGGAATATTTTCCAGAAAGTATGGCATCGATCACTTGATTAAATTGTTCTTCGTTCATCGCTCTATCTCGTTGATTTCGAGAAGGATTATTGGAATAACTCATGTGAACGCCCCCTATTAATTTTACTTCAAGTTTTACGGAATTTTTGCAGCCCAGATGGAGACGAGTCAGATTAAAATCAAACTCATCAAGCTGAAGAATCAAGAATTAAAGTTTAATACCATCCTTCTTAAACTTTTGGAACGGTTCAAGTATTACATCGGCGATCCGACGCTGACGTATGATAATATCTGCCGTTGCAGTTTGTCCCGGTTTAAATGCTACTTCTTCTTGGTTCTCTAGCACATAATTCTGTTCTAACTCAATTTCAAGCTGATAAACCGGAGGTTGATTGGGTTCAATTTTGGTATCGGGAGAAATCGAGGAAACAGTTCCTTCGATGATGCCATAATCTTGATAAGGATAAGCATCAAACTTCACATTCACCGACATTCCAACCTTGATAAAACCCGCGTCTTTACTGGGCATACTAGCCGATAAAACCAATGGGGTATTTTCCGGCAAAATTTCAGCAATATTTTGTCCGGGTTGCACCACTTCTCCTGTGTTACTCACATTCAACGTGGAAATATAACCATCAACCGGAGCAAAAATAAATCGCTCCTCTCGCTGCATTTTTGCCGCTATCAAAAGACTTTGAGTTTCTTTAAAGGCGGCTTGAAGCCGGATAATTTCCAACTCAATTTGCTGGATTTTCTGATCGGCTTCTATCTCAACTGCTTCGGTTTCCGATTGTTTTTGTTCGAGTTCAACATAGAGGCGATTGACTTCGGCTTGCAGTTGTTGCAATTCTCCTTCATTTTGGGCGATCATCTGCTGACGATCGCGCAACATTTGCTCGGCTTGAAACACCTGTTCTTTGGTGCTATTTTTCTCGGATAATTGAGCGTGAACAATCGCCCGTTCGCGATCGCGTAAAGATTGTTCGGCTTGAAACAATAACTCCTGAGAAATTGCCCCTTCTTCCACCAACGGTTTAAGACGTTCAACCCGTTCTACCGATGCGGCTTTATCTGCATAAAGTTTTTCTAAAAGTTCATCAGCTTGCGTCGGTAAGGGTTCTATATTCTCCAGTCTAGCTTGGGCGCTTTCTGCTTGTAATTTTAGCTGGTTCAGTATCCGTTCACTTCCGCGAATTTGGGTTTTAACCCGTTCTATTTCCGCTTCGTGGGTTTGAATTTGAGCCTGAGCAATAGCAGTGCGACTTTGCTTTTCCAGGCGGGTTCTTTCTAAGAGTCCCTGTTTTTGAGTTTGTTCAATTTGCAAGGAATTAAGTTGCTGTTGGAGCCGTTCAATTTCTGCTACAGCCATTTGACTATCCAATTCCGCAATCACCTGACCGGTTTTGACAGCATCCCCCTCTTTTACCGCTAAAGTGGCAATTTTCCCCATTTCTACGGGATGAACTTTGAAAACATTTCCTTGGGGAATTAACTCGCCTTGTGCATAACCGATTTCTTCGACCGTTCCGAAATGCGCCCAGGTTGCAAATGCCATAAAAAATACCGCGCCCCCCGTAAAGACTCGCATCGGAAATGAGGCGGGCGGTTGATCTAATACCGACTGTAAAGCGGTTGACCAACTTCCCGAGTCGGAGACTGTTTTTTCGGTATCTTTATCTTTGGGGGTGAAGGAATAACCGCTATTGGAAACGGGCGGGGTTAAAGGAAGAGAACCCGTTACTCCACCTCGAATGGAGTGGGCTTCTTCGATTTCTTCTTGCGAGAAGTTCAAATCATATATATAGTCCTGCTTGTTCCCATTCTGGGAATCAGATTCAGCAGTTTGTTTGCTTCGGAAGCGAGGTAGAATGTTGAAGCTCATCGCTTTAAGTATTGTGACAACGTTGGGTTTAGAGTCGGGTCAATTTGGACAGAGCGATCACCCACAAAGGGGTGATTAATCTTTAGATTAAACTCGCCCACGCTAGAGGCATATTAAACCCTAATCCCATTAAAAACAAGGGCGGTTTTTGAGTGATTGTTGTTTGGTGAGTATGCCTCAATTAAGCTGTGAATCGTGAGGGTAGGCAGGCTCAAACTCATATCTGTTCAGATCCTATCTTTATTTTTGACTAAATTCTGCCAATTTGGCATTTTTTACATTTTTTTTTGCAAATCTTAAGTTCAGGTTTTGTAAACTCAATCTTTACTCTAAATTGTTAGATTTTGTTAGATTTTGTTTGATTTTGTTTTTCAATTTTAACCGGATACCCCGATCAAATTGAGACCGAAAGCTTAAAATTTAACAAAAATTTTAGATTTCCAAAAATTAATTCAAAAGTCTTTTGTTAGTTCTTTGAAAAGTCAAGCAAAAACTTGGGGGTTTGACCGTCAAAAAGATTGAGGAGGAAGGATATCCGATACCGATTAGCATTCAAAGTTTGAACGTAACCGAGTATCAGATATCTCGATCCGAATTTTGATGTAATCAAATCGTTAACGAAGATTAAAGATTCAGTTGTTGTTGGGCCAAGTGATAGTAAAGCCCTTGAGTCTCCATCAATTGCTGGTGATTTCCCTTTTCGACCAACACGCCGTGATCAAGTACCAAAATTTGATCGGCATTGCGAACGGTAGAAAGACGATGAGCAATAATAATCGTCGTGCGATCGCGACTCATCTGTTCTAAATTCCGTTGAAAGCGTCGTTCGCTTTCGGTATCCAAAGAACTGGTTGCTTCATCGAGGACCAAAATTCGAGGATCTCCCAACATAGCGCGAGCGATCGCCACCCGTTGACGCTGACCTCCGGACAAACTCGAACCCCGTTCTCCCACTTTAGTGTTATATCCGAGTGGTAGACTTTGGATAAAGCTATGAGCTTCTGCTAACTTGGCGACTTCAATCACCTCTTCCAACGTATAATCGGGTCGATAAATAGTAATATTTTCCAAAATCGTTCCCGAAAACAGATAACACTCCTGCGGCACAACGCCCATCTGAGTTCTGAGAGACTGGACCGAAACATGACGAACATCATGTCCATCGATCCAGATGCGACCGCTGCGGGGATGATACAAAGCTTGTAATAACTTCACCAAGGTACTTTTACCCGAACCGCTGCGGCCAACAACCGCAATCGTTTCTCCCGGTTGAATTTCAAAAGAAAGATTTTCTAAAGTGTTGTTCTCATCCTCACTATAGCGAAACGTCACCTGATCGAACTTAATATGACCTTGCAGGGGAGGCAAAACCAATAAAGGTTTTTGGGGAGTTTCCTCGGGTTCGGTATCAAACACATCATTGAGACGTTCAACCGAAATCAACACTTCTTGCAATTCATCCCACAAACCGGCCAAGGCAAGGATCGGTGCAATCACACGACCCTGCATCATATTAAACGCCATAAATTGACCAATGGTTAATTGATCTTGAATCACCAACATCGCCCCAAACCAGAGTACCGCCGTCCCACCAATCGAGTTAATTAACCCGCTGACAACCCCCAAATTGATCGTGAATTTTTGGGCTTTGAATCTGATATTAAGCTGGTCGGTGAGGCGTTCTTCCCAGCGCCAGCGCAACTCCTGTTCGGCTCCCACCGATTTGACCGTCGAAACCCCGGTAATCATCTCCACCAGGGCCGAACTTTGATCGGCCGACGCATTAAACACTTGGCGAGAGATTTTGCGGAGAAAAGGAGTTGCACCCAAAGTTAACAGGATAATCGGCGGTGCCAAACCCAAAATCAACAGGGTAAGTTGCCAGTTGTAGTACAGCATCAATCCCAAATAGACAAACCCGGTGACAAAATTTAGCCAAGCCAGCAGAATTTGACCAATTAGAAATCGCTGAATTTTTTGGTTTTCCTGAACCCGGGTAATAATGTCGCCGACTCGTCGGGACTCAAAAAATTTCAGGGGGAGTTTGAGGGTGTGTTGGATAAAACCGCTAATCATGGTTAAATCCAGGCGGTTGGACAGATAAGCTAACAAATACTGTCGAATTGAAGATAATCCCAAACCCCAAATCCCAAACAGCAAAGCACCCAAGCAAAAGACGTGTAAGCTGGTGAGGCTTTTGTTGACCAGGACTCGATCAAGAATAATTTGGGTAATCAGAGGCGAAACCAGACCAAAAGCTTGGATCAAAATCGAAACTAAAATGATTTGCAGTCCCAGACTTTTGTACGGCGATAACACCCCGATAAATCGACCCAAAGAACGTTTTTCGTTCTCGACCTGTTCTAGTCGTTCTGTGGGGTCAACCAACAAAGCATAACCGGTCCATCCGTCGAGAAATTCTTGACGAGATAACTGTCGTTTTCCAACGGCGGGGTCAGCAATTAAGACTTTGCGGCGTTTGACCCAACAGACGACAACGTAGTGATCGCCCTGCCAGTGGGCTATCCAGGGATTTTTTTGGTTTTCTAGCCGGCTCAAACTGGCCCGTACAGGTCGGGCTTGAAATCCCAAATCTTCGGCGGCCCGGGCCAATCCTTTGAGCGACGCACCGGAACGTCCCACCCCGGCCAGGTTTCGCAGGCGGTTCAAACCCCAAGTTTTGCCGTAGTATTGTCCGATGGTCGCCAAACAAGCGGCGCCGCAGTCGGAGGAACTTTGCTGTTCGACGCAGGGATAACGCTGCCAAAATGCCCGCCCCCGTCGGCGTTTTCGTGGCTTGGGAAGATCGATGACGACATCGCTACTCGGTGAAGGAACAGCCCTGAGGGGGGGTGATGGTTTTTTAGGGGTGGATGCAACGGAGATGGAGCCACCCGAGACGGCTTTCGGGCTTTTTGTTGGGGTTTCGGAGAGGGTGTGCCAATGTTCGGTGGAGAGGTGATAGACCAACAGCGGCGTTTGGGACACCCAAGCGGGCGGCGTGGCATCCGGATAACCCCAACTTTGTCCCCGTTGCGGTATTGATTCAGTGCCGTCTATTTCACCCTGGTACAGCCAGTAACGCCCATTTGATGCGGGTGTTGCGGTTTGCAGTTGGGTTTGGGCTGGAATTTGACGTGGGTTGAGGTGGGGTAGGAGTTCTCGCAGTTGAGAACTGGTTAATTTTCGCAGTTCGGTTTGGGTTTTGAAGAAGATTAGACGTTGGCGTTCGTGGGTTTGGGTTTGTAGTTCCTGCCGCCATTGCGGAAACCTCTCCAGCCAGGGTTTTAGCTTCTCTCGGGTCAGGCGGGCGACGGTGACGGAACTGGCCGCGATTGCTTGATAGGGTAGGGGTTCGTGAGCGTAGAGCGTGGCATCGCCTCCAAACTGTTCTCCGGCTTCTAGGCGGGAAACGGAAACTTCTCGGTCTTTGCTGGGGTCTCTGGCTAATAGTCTGACGTGACCTTCACATATTAGATAAATGGCATCATCCTGTTCGCCCTGAACAGAATTTACAGACGAATTGAGTTGATAATCGTCTAAATCTGGAAATCGATTGTTCGCTACGATCGCAATCTCATCTCCTAGCTCATAGGTATAAACTTCTGAGTCCTGACTGAGATTAACAGCCAGACTGCTATCAACTTGAAGAAAAGTTAAGAGTTTCTCAAAAGCTGGAATACTCTCGGATGCACCCTTTCTTCGGCTTGGGTTGTCTGTCGGATGCCGAAACTGATAATTTGAGTTGCTCATTGATATTCAGGGAGTTTAACTCCGAATAGAACTTGGGCTATTCCTGTTTCTGAAAAATTTGGCTAGAAATTCGTTTGGCGATTGACCTAACAAAAAAAATTTTTATGACGTTAGGAATTGACGCTGACCGACTTTCTGAACCTAGAAAATCAAGATTTCAGTCCTCGATTTTTTGGGTGAGGGAATTTTCCCGGCTGAATGCTTCATACCGCCTAGATGATTGAGAATTTTAGGCCCTTTTTTCAAAGCGAAAAAGCCAGTTGAAAAATCTTAATTTTGTCTAAAGTCATCAGCTTGTCTCCTCCTTTTCTAAAAGCCTGATTTCAATACCTATCTTTGGATATTAAGCCGCTAAAGTAAACACCACATAGGACTTGGGTCTGGTGTCTGTGCTGGTTTTGTTGAGGATTTTATGAATTTGAAATTCAAACAATAGTGACTGAGTTATATTTCCTCAATTTTGTTTTTGGCCTGGATTTAGACCTCAGAGCAATCCGGCGATCATCGCTCATTACCCACAGCTTAACACTGAGAGTAAATTACTCTAACAGACCTGCTCTCAATTAACCTGCCTTAACTCTTAATGGCCCGAGATGATCTCAGGTTTCACTTTAATTTCACAGCTATATAGAAGATTGCCATATGTTTTATCAAATGTCGAGGATCTGAATCTAGCTTTACAAAATCTTTAAAAATGCTCTGAAGTCGTTCTAAAATTGGATAGAAGATAGATGATTCTGGGCGGATCGACTTTACAGTCTCTTTAAACTCCCAATCTCTCACCCGAGGGATACATGGTATCTATGCCCCTGACTTGACCTATCCCCTCACGTTTCAAAAATTCACAAACGGGGGTACAAATTGGACTAAAGTTGATCGGGGTAAGGCTATACCATAATCAATATCACTCCCGCATCTACCTAAGGGTAAAAATATCCCAACAAACGCTCGGAAATGATCTGGCGGTACCTTGAGGCTAGTGGGCCGATCGCATTAATTTTCTTTATAAAAGTAGTAAACCGGTCCAATCGAGTTGTGACAATCGTATAAGAAACCGTTGCTGAGTAGGCTTAAAAATACCCTAGAGAAACCTTCGTTTCCAATCACTTGGGGGTGAATTTCAATTAAAATTTTTCTAATGTTATTCAAGTTAATTTTCGGGATAAGATTGGCTTCCCCGCCTTCGATATCGATGATTAGGAAGTTGGCGTTTTGACTCTCAATGGCTTGATTGATATTTTGGGTTTTCACTTGGATGGCGGCCGATTCTATTGGGGGTTGGATTGTTGAAGATGCCCAAAAGTCTTCAGTTAAAAAGAATTCTACCTCTCCTTCTTCTTCGCCGTCAAGAATTACATTATAAATCGGAAATTCGCAGTCGTTGAGTTGCTGATTTTTACGAATGATTTCAATCAGGTTAGGATTGGCTTCATAGGATGATATTTGCAGTTGAGGAAATTGTTTTTTAGCGTAAATACTGAGAAATCCAATCCCGCCACCGAGTTCGATAATCTTGTCGGTGGGTTCAATAATTTTCTTGAGAATTTTGATTTCTTCGGTTTCGTATCCGCCCAGCCGAATCACATTTTGAAGATATTCGCTGATGGCGTCGCTGTTAATAAATAGATGAATCCCTTCCAATTCAACAATATCGGTTTTATCCTGTTCTAATAGTCGTTTGATCCATTCGGGGGGATTGGGATCGCAGGAGACGGATATTCGGTAATTCTTTAAGGAATTTTCTCGATCCCCTTTTTGGCTAAAAGCATAACCTAAGGCAATATAGCCACCCGGTTGATCGGGATATAGACTAATCGCTTGTTCCAGAATTTCTATTCCCCGATCAATCTCTCCTTGCTGAATAAATAACTCACCAAACTGACTGTAAAACCATAGGGGTTGCTCGGGATTATCTTCTATGATTGCCTGGTAGAGATGAATAATTTTGTTCGGGTTCGTTTCGTATTGAGCAATTTGAGTGGATTCAGGTTTGGAACTCATACAATCAATTTTAGTTGAAATGGGCGATTAACTTAAGCCGAGCAACCTGATGTCTAGTGATGTGATAGTCAATTTTTTTAATTATAGATCGAAATTCTAAAAAAGGAATTATATTTTTGTTAGAATAGCTAAAGAAACAAATAACTACAGACGTAGTTGTGATAATTCCGGAGAAATTGAGTGTTGCTAATCTCAGAAAGTCAAGGAGAATGTTCTATAGAGTCGGGCCAAAACTTCCCCAAACTCAATCTTAGTTCTGCTTTAAACTGTGACTATGGAATTCATCGCTCGGGATGGTCTTATGTCATCAACAGTTTGAAACCGTTACATCATCCGTCGGGAATCTTTGTCGATGGGTTTATTGAACGGAAGTTTTGTTGGGGGGATAACCCCGGAGAAGCCCAAAATAATCCCACTCCCTATCAAGAACCTTGGGTTGGGTTTATTCATGTTCCGCCACGAGTTCCCAAGTGGTTTCACTACGAACAGGCGCCCCAAAGTATTTTTAAAACTCAGTTATGGCAAGAAAGTTTACCCTACTGTCAGGGTTTATTTTGTTTGTCAGAATATCACAAATTGTGGTTAGAAAAGCGGTTGGACGTGCCGATTATTAGCTTATTTCATCCGACAGAAATTCCGAGCAACAAATTTGATTTTGAGAACTTTTTAGCCAATTCCGATAAAAAAATAGTTCAAATTGGCTGGTGGTTGAGGAAGTTAAATTCTATTTATTGTTTGCCGACGCAGAAGTTGAGAAAGGCAATTTTAATGAAAAATGAGCCGCATTATCGCTATCTTCTGGAAAAAGAACGGGAAATTTTTAATCTTCAGGTAGATGAAGATGCGGTTGAGTTGATGCCTTTTTTATCCAATGAAGATTACGATAAATTATTGACGGAAAATATTATTTACTTGGATCTTTACGATGCCAGCGCCAACAATGTGATTATTGAATGTATGGCCCGACATACACCCCTGTTAGTGAATCCAATTCCGGCGGTGCGGGAGTATTTGGGAGAGGATTATCCGCTATATTTTAGCAGTCGAGAGGAGGCGCGAGAAAAGGGTGAAAATTGGGGGTTAATTCGGGAGGCGAACGAGTATTTAAAGCAGGATTGGATTCGAGAAAGGTTGATGGTAGATTCTTTCAATAATAATCTCATATCACAACTTTTGCAAGGTAAATATGGCAGCGAAAGATAGGTTTCACGAGGCAGTCAAAACAGCACTTCAAAAGGAAGATTGGATGGTTACGGATGATCGATCCACTTAGACTGGAGACAGGAGGGACTAAGTTTGAGATTGACTGGGGTGCAGAACGGTTCTTGGCAGCACAACGAGGTGAAGAAAAAATCGCAGTTGAAATTAAGACTTTTACCAGTGACTCACCTCTGACAGATTATCATGCTGCTTTAGGTCAATTTCTAAATTATCGGCTAGCATTAGAGATGATTGCTCCAGAAAGAACTCTGTATCTGGCTATCCCGATAATGGTTCAGGAATCGTTCTTTCAAAGGGAGTTTGCTCAGAAGTCACTAGAACGTTATCAGGTGAGTCGTATTATCTATAACCCTATTGATGAGGTAATTATGCAATGGATAAAGTAGAACAGTATAGCCAAATTATTCGCCAGCTTTTGACGGCTTATGTGGCCGTACCCATTGCGAATGGAGAGATTGAATCTTACACTGTATTTGATACTCAGCAACATCATTATCAGGTGATGAATGTGGGTTGGGATGGATACAGACGGGTTTATGGTTGTGTGCTGCATCTAGATATTATTAAAAATAAAGTTTGGGTGCAGCAGAATATGACTGAGATGCGGGTGGCTTATGAATTGGTAGATCGAGGAATTCCTAAAGAAGATATTGTTTTGGGATTTCAGTTTCCCGAGTTGAGGGAATATACTGATTTTGCAGTTGTCTAGTTTGAATAATTTTTTGTAAGTTGGCAATCAATAATTGGTTCCTAAGATTGGGACGGGGAAGTGAAAGACTTAAAATTGATAGATAACTCGCACAACTTGGAGGGTCAATATGTTTAGCCAAGAAACAGTAAACACTAATATTACCGAAGAAAAAAACGTTCCATTGATGACTCTAGACGAGTTTCTGGACTGGTATCCCGATGGTTATTATGGTCGATTTGAACTGCATAACGGAGTAGTTATTCAAGTGCAACCAACTGGAACTCACGAACAAGTCGCCGGCTTTCTTGCATCAAAACTGTCTGTTTACATTGAACGCTTGAATTTGCCGTTTTTTATTCCCCGACAAGGGCTGATTAAAGCCATAGATTCGGACAAATCGGCTTATATTCCCGATGTGATGGTCTTGGATTATAATGCTCTGGAAAACGAGTCATTATGGAAAAAGCGATCGACAATTACCCAAGGTAAAAGTATTAAATTAGCCGTAGAAGTCGTCAGTACGAATTGGCAAGATGATTATTTAATGAAGCTCGGAGAATATGAGAAATTAGGAATCGGTGAATATTGGATAGTCGATTATTTGGGGTTGGGAGGTCGGCGTTATATTGGAAACCCCAAACAACCAACAATTTTGGTTTATCATTTGGTCGAGGGAGAATATACGGTCAATTTATTTAGAGGTGAAGATGTGGTGGGTTCGCCTACTTTCCCCGAACTTAATTTGACGGTACAACAAATCTTTGCAGTTGGTCAGTAATTCTCAAAATGCGTTTGCCTGATTAACCGATAGTAACAAACTGATAATAAAAATAATGAAGAGGACAATAAATGAATTGCCCTCTGTGATGTTTATCTATTTATTGAACTGCTAGATCGAGACCAAACCGAATACTTATGCTTTCAATGATTCCGCTCTTTGATAATATTGAGAAGCTTCCACAGACCGACCCAACTTGGTCATTACATCACCCATCAAGCGATGTAAACCGGAAGCAGTTGGGTTGAGGTTAATGGCTTGCTGATAGCTATTAGCCGCTTCTTCAAGCGATCCTTTGGCTTCAAAGGCTTTACCAACCAGTCGGTGATAACTTGCCTGTTCTGGCTTCATTTGGATGGCTTGACGATAGCTGGCGATCGCCAAGTCATAGTATCCTTGGTTTAAGCGAGCATCGCCGAGTTTTTGATGAACTCCAGCATTAATATCCGGCTTAATTTCAATTGCTTTAGAATAAGCAGCAACAGCTTCGTCATATCTTTGTTGGTCCTGACAAGCATCTCCGAGAGCAACATAAACCGATGCGGGAAAGTCTGACTTGAGTTCTACTGCTTTTTGATAAGCGGCGATCGCATCATTCTTTTGAACGGCTTGATTTTCTGGAGTTCCCAGTTGGAGGAGCATATCTCCAAGCTGTTTGTAGTCGAATGGTTTGAGGAGATCGGGTTCGAGTTCTATTGCTTGCTGATAAGCCGCTACTGCCGCATACAATTTATTTTGCTGTTTCAGCGCTTTACCCATTTGTAAGTATGCTCTGGCAGTATCGGGTTTAAAAGCAATAACTTTCTGATAGCAACTGGCGGCATCGCTCCATTTTTCTTGCTGCTCATAAACGCTCGCCAACTGGTTCAGTGCGGCAAGATTTTGAGGTGCAATCTTGAGAGCTTCGTTGTATTGCTCGATAGCTTCATCAAGTTTACTTTCTCCTTTGAGTTGCTGACCACTGGCAATTTTTTCTTTTACAGCAGTCATCTTTTGTGTTTGCTCCGGCATAATAAAAAAATCTCCTGTTTGACTAATTTAACTTCCACAAAACCCTACAAAAATTATAGCATATCTCTTCCAAAAATAGATAAATAATAATAGTTTACCAGTCATTATTTTCTTCATACCCTAGCTTAACAAGTGCGTCCGGATACATTTTTTTAAACAGCTTTTTATGCTCGGAATTGAAGTGCTTTTTCCAATCTCCGGATACACCTTTGCGAAAATGACTTTTCTTGTCTTCTTCACCTCTTTTTCGCCCTGCTCTCTTTTCAAAACCAAGCTGTTCTACAATTTTCATTGCTCTATCTAGCTGCTCGTCATTAAATCCATACTTTTGAAAAACTTTCGTAAATACTCCCACCTCATCCTTTGCCAAATCTTATAGTCTGATCTCCACTATGTTTGGATTGGAGTAATCCCAATTAACCATATTTTTGATCGCATTAGCCATCCGGTTAATTTCTGCCTTAATTCCTTCATCTTTGGAAAGAGAATTTAGAAGCTCTTGATAGCTTTTATTACCATATTCTTGTTTTTTCTTATGACACCATTCTTCTGAACACCAAAGATGGTAAAAGTAACCCGATATAATCATATCTCGCGGATCGCGGATGATATGAGAACCTACATAGGAAGGTAACTGTGAAAAATTAACTTTACTATGTTGCTGGAAGAAGATATCGGTTTCTGAGTGCAATTCCTGCTGCTTACATTTTTGAAAATTCCAGCCATAGTCCTTTGCTACTCTTCTGAGAATGCCTGAAAAGAATGTTGTAGCAACTTTGTGATAGCTACAGTGAACAATCAATTGGTTAGGCTTGGGGTGGTGACCACTTCTTAAATCGACTTGAAAATCAGCACTTACTTGGTCAATAGACTTTATATCAATATTCTGCCGTTTTTGCTTAAGTCCTGAAGAGTCAATAAAAAATTTTGCATAGTCACCTCTCTTCATCTTAAACAATACTTCATAGCCTTGTTTTACTTGTCTAACGCCGATCAACTGATCAATCCAAGGATAGCGTTCCTTTGTAATATAACCTTGATCGTCTCTTAAGTAAATACGAGAGTTTTCTTCCAGTTCAATATAGTATTTGCTGGAATCATTTAGCACATTTAATTCGGTCATGGTGTTACCTCTCACTGCATTAAATTGAAGCTTTGTATTTTTTTTATTCGTTCTAATTAGACCGTATAAACAGATGGTTTTGGCATTTTATTGCCAGCACAACTCTTCTCCTAACAGTTTTTCCAGATCTTCATTATAGGGTTTAAAAAACCTAGAAAGCTGAAGACGTATCTCATCATTCACAGAATTATAAGAACCAGAATTGTTTTTCGTAGGTTTCAGAATCCTGTGTCTCGGTAAATCTAAAAAATTAAAAACTCTGTTCATAACATCTTCAGTATTTTTTGCCAAATCTTCTAATGTTAAAACTAAAATTTGCTCTTTGGGAAAAATATTCATCCACTGTTTAAGAAAATAAACATACAACCCGGCTGAGACAACCCCTCTACATCCATTAATGTCCTGCTCAACATTTTTCATCTGACTAACTTTCTTGATTCCTAAGCTTACAATTTTATCTATACTTGTGCTTAAGCCACGAGACTTTAAATCAAAAAAGTAATGCGAGATGGCTCGATCCACAGGGTTTCTTAAAATAAAAATCAGTTTGATGTTTGGAAATCCCTTTCGTAATCTCTGAGCAACAGTTGAATCAAAGCCATAGAGAGTGCTGGCTTCACCAGTTAAATAAGTTGAGTTTTCAGGAATTGGAGGAAAATTAGCTCGATACCAGTCTAAGCCCAATCCGTATAAATTTTCATTGTTAAAAAACATGATTTCCTTCTGACTTGCAGGCAAGACGTTCGGATGCTGGGCTATGTAGTCATACAGTGAAGTTGTACCGCACTTCATAAAGCCAGCAATAATGAAGTGTGGCTCCCTTTTGTTGGACTCATCCCAATGATTTTTAACAAAATTTGGTTTCAGTCTCACATTATTTTCATAAGCTATTTGTTTACAGAACTTAATTGCCTCTTCCACTTTTCCGAGGGAACTTAAACCGTTAATAACAATAGATTGTGCCTGCTTATTATTCGCACGTTCCTTAAGAACTTCTAGACCAAATTGACTAATCCTTTCAATCTGATTCGGCAGTATATCTGGATGATCAATTAATCTCTTCAGTCGAACATAAGAAACTCCTACTTTAGGATCAATTTGAACAGCCTTTATGTAGCAGTCAATAGACCAATCTAAATTTCCAGAGCTTCTAAACGCATCTCCTAGCTGAATATATGCCTGATGAGATTCGGGCTGAATTTCTATAGCCTTTTTATAGCTACAAATTGCCTCTTCCCATTTACGTTGCTGGGCTTGGATCTGTCCCTGCTGGTAATACTTTTCAAAAATTTCGTTTACCATAACTACCCCTCTCCTCTAAGTGTTTTGCATCTTTACCTTATTTAATAATTGTGATCTCTCTTAAGTTGATCTCTGTATCTTGTAATTGTACACTTAGGTTTAAGGAAGACTCTTGCCTAAATTTTGTAGCTAGCTTTTCGTTGAGTTCATTTCCTTGCTTTTTGAAGCTTGCGCTATCTATAGAAAACTCATGTTCCACTTCAACGTCACAAAATTTGCAAATCTCTTGACAGATTTGATTGGGATTCACCAATATGTCTTCATAGTAAACCTGCAAATAGTCTATCTGATTAATTGCAAAAAAGTCCAGCAGTTTTAAATTTTGCTGCGTCAGGTATTCCATAAAGTGATTAATTTTATCTCGGTCATACTGGACGTCATCCCGACGACTTTTATTCTCTTTTTCTTGGTTCTGTTTCTCGTTCATAGAAGTCCATTCATTGGTTACTCTTGCAATGTACATCGAGACAGCCTGCGCCACTAAATCTCGACGCACTAACCAAATAAACTTACTTGTTTGTAAAAGTTCCTTAACTGCTTCTAACCTTAAAAAAGGTTCTAATTGATCGAACAAAGCCTTCATCCCAAAAACATTATTCTTTGAGGAAAGGCTGTTGACAATATGATCTAAGTAAGTCGTCATGGAAACCTGAGAATTCTGCTCAAATAAACCATTCTTCTCACAATAGGGACGTAGCATTGAGTCTACATTCAAAACTTCTTTCGGATTCCCCATCATCTTTGAGGAAGCCAACAAGTCACAAAGTAGATTGCTCCCCGAACGTGCAGTTGTGCAGATGACGTAAGTTTTCTTGTCCATTTCAGTGTTAACGACTAAACTAATTGTTGATTAATTTCAAATTTTATTGGCAGCTATGAAACAGTTTCTTCGAGCTTTCTCTTAATCTGACTGATTTCTCGCCAAATCCTCGACCACCCCGCATCATTTGCATAAGCCAACTCCGCATTCTGACGGTTTTTTTCCTGCATTTGTGCGAGATACTCCGGTTCGGTTGCCAACCGTCCCAACACCCTCACCAACTCCATTCCCGATGCTGGCTTTAGGTCATCTTCTTGAGGTAAAAGAGAAGCTTTTTGTTGGGGAACAATTCGCGGAATTCCGACTCGCAGTAGGGTTTCTCGATAAATGGCAAACGCCAGATGTTCACAACTCAAATCAACCACAAACCAAGGGGTTCGATCCCAAGCGATGAAACTCTCATACAAATCAGAAACCGAGGCAATTGAGCGAACAAATTGACTATTTTGTTGCCAGGATGCTGAGGCACCATTCGTCTCGTTAAGCGGTTCATCGGACGCCAGAAACACCATTGGTTTTAAACTTTCTGGAAACAGTTTACCGCATAAACTCCAAACCATTTCCGCTAATTCCAAGGATTGAGGAAGCGCCAGAATCATCACCCGTTTATCGTAATCCGGTGTTTTCGGCCAGCGTTCTTTCTCCTCCCAAGGCTGCTGTTTCCAATAAGGAACAACTGCAATTTTAGCATCCGGTATCCAAGATGGCTCGAAATTTGCGGCAGATAAACCACAATTAACGACGGTTAAATTCTTGGAATCTTTCAGGCATTTGATGCGCTGCCAATCTTCCCCGACTGGAGAATAACTCCGCAGTACATCAGTTAACCCGTATATGGGAATATCCTGCATCGAGTCGGGAATTCCGCCCTGAAATTCGGTGGGAATTTCCATCAGCCACAACGCGAGAATTTGTCGCTGAGTACAGAGTTCTTCCAAACTCCAAACCGCACAAGAAATCCCCAGAGATGAACCGTAATCGAGAGATTTATTCTCTTTTAACCCAGATGCTTCTGCTGCCTTCGGAGATAATATCACCCGTCCTTCTCGATCGTACCAGTGCAGTCGCCTTGCTTTTTTTTGATTTAAAGGAGTATCGACATAGTAGATCAGAGGGGCGAGATGTTTGAGATGGTTAATCGTTTGCAGGGTATGGTGATATTCCGGTGAATGTTCCGCGAAGAACCGCTCATTAATAATGATAACAATAAACCCGACATTTTGCAAGATGTAATCCGTCGTTAAATTGATAGCATTCTCCACCTGATTTTTCATCCGAATATAGGCGGTTTGAGTCGCTTCGGCCAAGAGTGAAAGCTTGCTGCGATCGAAAGCCAAATCTAAGCAGCGTTCGCCAATTTCTACTAAGCTATCACAGGTATGACAGGGATGAGTGGAAGGAATTCCTTCAAAGGCGTGACGGTGAGCAATAATGGGTAAAGCGGTTCCCAAAGCTTCCACGGCTTTAATTTTTAATCCCGTACTAAAACTCATGGGAACAATCACCACATCCACCGCTTGATAAAACTCATCAACGGTTTCTACCCGCCCCATTAGTTCAATTCCGGACAGGTTTTCTAAGTCTCGTAAATTCTCACACAGACTTCCGGCAAATTTGATTTTAATCGGCGCTAAGGATTTCAAAAATAGGGGCCGAACTTGTTCAATAAAAGCCCGGGCATTCATGGTATTAATACTGTTTCCCACCCCAATCATACCAATCACCAAGTAGTCTTTATCCTGTTCGGTTTGGACTCTCTCAATGGGCTTTTGGGGTTCAATGTGGGGCATTGTACAAACCGGAGTTTCTGCCAATTTTCGGAAAAAGATCGCTTCTTCTTCTTTAATTGCCCACACTAAATTTGCCCGCTTTAATGCAATGGCTTCTTGGTCTTCGGTGGTGTAGAAAAACTCGGGACGGATGCCTTGACTTTCTAATAATTGTCTGCGTCCGGTGAATTGATCGTGTGTGTCGAGGATGCGACAAACATAAACCGGAGCAAATTCAAAAGCTTTACTTAAGTAAGTATAGTTAACAATAAAGGCATCATAATAATTGTGTTGAAAGAGCCATTTCAAATAATCTTCTAGCCCCTGATCCCACCATTCATCGATGAGATGATCTTCCCCAATTGCGGGGGCTTGTACGGGGCGAGTTGTGGGTACGGTGTGAAACGAATCCCACTGATTCGCCATTTTCTTGTACCATTGACTGGGGATATGAGCGACAATATCTTGAGGATAATGTAGAAAATGAATTCTCGCGCCCCGATTCCGCAATTGTTGACAAACTGAATAGATTCGTTTGCGATTTCCTTGGTTTAAAGGATAAGTTGGTGTCGGGGAAAGAACGAGGATATCTGTTTCTTTCAGGCTTGAATTTGAATTGAGATCAATCATGGTTATTTTCCCGGTTGGCTCTATTTCTCAACACCATTAAACCCAGCTAAAAGCATTGTTGTGAAGGTAGACAGTACCCACAGTTGCTCTCGAAATTGTTTCGGATCGTCGGTGTCGTAAAACAGCCCTCGAATGGTTCGTTCTTTTGGGGGTAATCCAAAGAAATATTCCAGGAGAAAGTTCCATCCAGACCGCGCCATTTCAATGGCTTTTTCCGAGTCCATTTGATAGTCTGAAACGGCTTGCCAAGCTACCCGTTTGCGAAACCAAGCGTGATTTAATCGCTTTTTTTCTACTAAGTGGTCTACCTGAGCTTCCGGAGCATAAATGGTTAGTTTTCCTTTGCTTTTGATTTGGTCGAGAAGATGTATTTCTTCATTACTCATCAGTGATGTTCCTCCTCCGATGCGCCCTAAAGAAACATCAAAACCGCCATTGTCTAAAATGTCTTGAGTTCGGAAAGAAATATTTGCCCCCGCAAACCATTCATCGGGTTTGGCAACTCGCATTTCTCCCCCCCAGTTTACCACCGAAACGTAACTGAGTAAAGTATCATCTAACCAACTGGGACGTTCAATTTCCCACATGGGATCGACTCTCCCCCCCAAAACAGCCGCATCGGTGCCAAATTGATCGAAACCTTGCACGATTTTTTCTAACCACTCGGGACAGGCGATCGCATCATCATCGAGATAGGCAATGAATTCGGTTTCGCAGAGTTTGGCCGCCACATTCCGAGCGTTGGACAACCCCGGAATTCTTTCAATATGGTAAATCAAAAAGGGCGGATCGTGATATTCTTGCTGTACTTTTTTGGCTTTTTCATAATCGGGAGAGTTGTCAATAATCAAAATCTTGTACTGATCTTTGGAAAGGGTTTGATTTCGGACACTCTCAATCGCCTTCGCCAGAACGTTATAGCGATTATATGTACAAATTGTTGCGGCAATTCTTTGCATAAAATCTCAAAATTGTTTGGTTTTTGTGAAGCTGAATTTGAGAATAGAATCACCCTGATGCTAGAAAAAACCCGTTAGATTAATTAAGAAAATATGGGGCTTAGTTCTTTTAAAATTAACCTTAAGAAAGGCACACTAACTATTTTATCTTTTTCGGTTTTCAACGTCAATAGATTGGTTGAATTTAACCGTTCATTTTCCGAAACTGCTATCAAATCAATTCGAGTGTTTTCTGAAGTCTGACTTTCGGGTAATGTCCCCGTAAATATCCCGTAATTTTTATCTTCGCTTGGCCCTCGCTCCAACGGAATAACCCGATCATCGACGACACAATAAACAGTCAGGTTCTCGATGGATTGATTGACAAGCTGAAGTAAGATTTCTCTCGGATAAGTGCGATCGCAAAACAGATCGAATCCAAAAGGTTTTCCGGCTATTGTCCAGCGAAATGGAGTTCCATATCGGTCATAGTCTTGACTGGAGAAACCCTGACTTGGAGTTAGGGGAAACTCGGCATTAATTGTTATCTCTTTTGAAGTCAATTGAGAAGGGGATAACTGAGAGAGTAAACGATCCATCCTCTGAAATTGATGTTCTAACTGCTTGATTTTCCCATTCAAATAGTTGCGACTGTCTTCCGACTCGACAAACTCAACCGCCTCTTGATACATTAAAAGCGCCCGATCCAGTAAGCCCTTTTCTTGCAGAGCATCCCCCAAATTCTGATAGGATAAAGTGTAGCTCGGGTTAACATCAATCGCGTGGCGGTAAGCGGCGATCGCTTCATCCAACTGGTTGTTTGCTCGCAGGCGATCGGCTTGTTCGTGATGGTTCAACCAGGGATCGGGTTCTTCCGAAGGCTGGAAAGAAGGCTCCGAGTCGGTTTTTCGGTATCCTTGACACTGCTGAATGGCAAAGGTTCGCAGGGCTTCTACCTCTTTTGAGTCGGGTTGAAGTTGAAGAAATTGGTCATAAATCGCGATCGCCTCAGACCATCTTTCTAACTCCGATAATGCTTTTCCCAAGTTATGAAAAGACCAAGGATATTGAGAATTTAACTCAATGGCTTGCTGATAGGGACTGACCGCTTCTTTATATTTTCCCTGAAGTAAGAAACTGTCTCCAAGCTGATGGTGATAAAGAAATTGATCCGGTTCTAACTCTATTGCCTTTCTATAGGCATTTACCGCTTCTTCAAAGCGATTTTGCCGGGTGAAAGCATTTCCCAAATTGTAGTAAGCTTCGGCAAGATTGGGTTCGATTTCAATTGTATTTTGTAAATGGGGAATTGCTTCTTCTACTTTTCCTTGATACAAAAGCGACCGCCCCAAATTACAATGAACCCAAGGATCATCCGGTTGCAATTCTATCCCTTGACGATAAACTTTTTCAGCTTCTTCATATTGTCCCTCAAGTAGTAAACTGGCTCCTAAATTCATGTAATTTTTGTCTTCAATTTGCATTTCTACCATTGATTTAACCTCCTTTTTTATTTCCTCTAATTGCTTTCACATTTTTGAGTTTACAGTCGATGAACTCCAACGCTTGATAAACCGATCAATCATTTCTTCAGTATAGAAATGCTGGCAGTATTGAGAAGAATATATATTGGCTAATACACTTTCGGGCAAAGTAATTTCTTCTCTAATTTTTTGATAGGCTTCTCGATAAGCTTTATGTTCAGAATCATTCACTTTTACCATCTCTAATTTATCTTTTAACTCTAAAAAATCTGAGATAATCTCGCCCCAATTTTTGCTATTTTCTAACTGAAGAATTAACACTTTTACTCCCTCGGTCTCCAGAACAGCATAGCCGTCCCTTTTATTAAACTCCTCTTGATATACATCCAAGTTGAGTGCGGGTTTAAACTCGTAATCAAACCAGTTACAGTTTTGCCATTTTGCCCTATTATCGTAATTCAAAACAGACCGAACAACAAAATCTTTAATCGGGTTGAGTTTCCAATTGCCTTCTGCGTCGATAAAATCCGGATGTTCATCTTGAATATTTTGAAAAATTGATGAGATTAATTGACTAACTGGTTCTCTAACGGCTGTAATTACCCTTAACTTTTCGGCACCACCTCTATCTAGATATTCTCTTAAAGCTTGACTATGCTCCATTTGAAGAGTCAGGGGCAAATTTAGAGCCTGACGTTGTTGAATTGATAACTTTAAATTCTCGGGATACAGTACATGAATATGATAAATGTCGTTGGGTATACCTAGCCGCTTTAAGGAAAATACAATGCTCTCAGAACCTACTTTTCCCATTTGATAAACAGCAATAGGACCTTGGTAGGGCTGAGTAGATACAGATAGTTCTTTCATGCTTCTATCGTAGACTAGAACTTTATTGTTGATTCTGATCATAACAATATATCGAGCAAACTTATGTTATTTATCGAAATCTTATTTCCTGTATCAATACACTGACGAACCGTTGATCTTCTGAAGAAAGGGGTTTAACCTCAGAAGCTTCTACTGTCAATAAAAACGGCGTATTTTCAGGGAGTACCCCTGCGGGAACTTCTCCCTCAAACTGCCATTTTCCATCGGGTTGATGTCGAACCGCACCGGGAACTAAATTCCCATTTATCCGCACCCACAAAGTATCGAGTAACCCTTGTTCTACGGCGCTAATTCCGTGAATTTGAACTTGCAGGGATTGACTGGTATCTACCCCTTCCACCATCAGACTCCCAACTTTTTGCATCCAACGAACGGCCACTCCCTGACGTTTCTCGGGCGAAAACCAACCGCTTCCCAGTAAATTTTCATCCATGAAAATCACCCATTCTGGAGGCGTTTCCGGGGGGGTTTCTAGCGCTTGCAAAACCATCCCTTCAACCAACACGCTGGCGCGTCGGAAGTCTTGGGGAGATAACTGCTTGACGTCGGGAGAATGCAACGACAGCACAAAAGGCGCTTGGGGGGTTAATATCCCTGGGGAAACCCGTCCCGACAGTCGCCAACTCCCGTCTTCTCGGGGTTCGAGTTCCCCCGTCAGGGAATTTCCATTCACCTTGAGGGTGAGGTTTTCTAAAAACTCGGGAGCGACAGTGCTTCTTACCCGGACTTCCACCTGCAAAGCTTGGGTAACGTCCATCCCGTCAATAATGACACTCCCCACCCGTTCCATCCACCGGACGGGAACGCCGTTGGCGCTTTCCCAGGGGAACCACCCCGTTCCTTGTAAGGTGCCATCCATTGAAATCACTTTCTCTGTCACTCCCCGTTGGTTTCCGTTGCCAAATTGACGCCAGTTTAAATCAGAGGTAAAGGTAATCTTTTCCACTAAAACCGCCAACTTGCGCTGAGAATCATCTTCGGTAAATTGATGGGTTTTCAGGATAAAAAAGTTCAGTCCCGCTTCCAAAGTCACCGGGAAAGTCAACAGATTTTCCTGTTGAATCTCCGAAGCTTCTACTAAAGTCTTGATAATTAACTTATCCTGACTCCAAACTTCTAAAATTTGCCCCGGATAAACACTGCGATAAGCCAGAATTAAATGTCCCCGCTGTTGCCGTTCCGTTTCGATCACAAACTTGCTTTCAGGCCACAGCGCCCAACGACTGGACCCGAATAAGTTTAAATCGGGATAGGGCGGCTCTAAAGAAGCAAACCCGGCGAATACACTCCCCGAAATTCCTTCGATGATATCATCTTTAACGTGATTTTCTGCCAAATATTTCACGCACAAAGAAGGACTTAGTTGGGGCGGCGTGACGGCAAATTTACTAATCGGAGCAATTTGCAGTTTATCCAACCAATTGACCCGATCTAAAGCAACAACAAAACTCTGATAGGTCGAACGAATAGAAAAATGACTGGCGACAGAAATCGGCGCCGAACAACTTAACCGTTTTAACTGTCGCTCATCCCGATACAATTCCCCGATCATTTTCGCCAAAGCATCAGGAGTTTTCTCCTCAACTAACCGTCCGGTTACTCCATCACAAATCGCCTCTTTTACCCCGCCGGTATCATACCCAACGGCTGGCGTACCGCAGGCTGCGGCTTCTACAAACGTTAATCCCAACGTTTCTTCTAAGCTGGCGCCGACAAACAAATCGGCCGCACTGTAATAGTAAGCGAGTATGTTCCGGTTTTGAATAAATCCGGTATGTAGAATTTCAAAATTTAACCCTTCAACTTCGGGAGAACCGTAACCAAAACCCACCAATAAAATATTGTCTAAGTTGGCAAGCTTTAAGGCTTCAATCAAATATTTTCCGCCCTTGCGTTCATCCTTGAGCGAGGTCGAACCCGTGAGAATAATAAACCGATCTTCGGGCAAACCCAACCGTTTTCTGCACGCTTGTTTATCTCGGGGTTTAAAAATATCGAGGTCAATTCCCAGAGTAATCTTCTGAATTCTTTTTTTGAGTAAATCCGGCTGTTTTCCCGATAAACTCGACCTCAACGCTTGCCTCGCCCAGTTCATCGTCCATTGACTATTTGCCAACACCAACAAATTCTCATTGTTAACTAAAATTTGACGTTTTTGTTCAAAGGTGGGTTGAATTTTTTCCGGTGTCAAAGCCGGATATTGATCGAAAGTCGGACAATGGCGATCGCAAGAGGTTTTATACCGATCACAGTTCCCCGTATAGGCACAACGCCCGGTCAATAACCACTGGTCGTGCATTACAAAAATGGTCGGGTATTTCTGACAAATCCGTTCCAATAATTCCACACTTTCTTGAATATTGTGCAGATTTCCCAATACTACCAAATCCGGTTCTATACAGGAAATTAATTCCATCGCTTTTTCGGCGGAAAATTCAATCGGTTCGGGTTTCCATCCCGAAGCCCCGACAATGGGAATCACTTGATGTCCCGCCGTTGCCAAAGCCCGCCCAATTTGTTCGTGAGCAATACCGGCGCCCCCCGAAAAGCCCAAGTCACTCAATAAAATAACCCGCAGTTGATGGCGTTTGGGCGGGGGTTCCACCGGGGGCGAAGACTGTGGGCTGGAAATCTGTTGATTTTTTAAGAAGCGGGTGCGAAGCCGATCTCGGGTTGCCAGCAGTTCCGGTTTATACTTTTCGGTGGCGCTGGTTTTTTGGGCTTCGTGCATCCGAAACTGGGCAATGGGATGGGTGATGGGATGAATTTTGGCGCCGGCCGCAGCAAATCTTGCCCACATTTCATAATCCATGCTATAATATAGCGATTCATCCACCGAACCCCCGGTTTTTTCCCAGATGGCACGGGTAAACAGCACTTCAGGTTGATGGAAGAATTTCCCGCTCAACCAACTGTTCTCCACATCGAGGATATCTGTTAAAGACATCGTTCCGGGCGGGCAGGAGGTGACGTGATGCAAGACCTCTTGTTGTTGCTGAAAGATCTGACAGACTCCGGCAACCACATCGGCGTCGCTGGTGTAGAAAGCTAATGCTGCGGCATACAGCGCTCCGGGTGCAAAGCGGTCATCGCTGTTCAACCAGGTGACAATTTCCCCGGTTGCCCGTTGAAATCCTTTGTTGAGGGCGTTACTCTGACCTTTATCCGGTTCGCTGACGACGTAACTCAAATATCGGCGATATTGGTTGACGACCGTCATTGTTTCATCGGTGGAACCGCCATCGATGAGAATATATTCCAAATTGGGGTAATTTTGATGAATCACCGATAAAATGGTTTCCTCGATAAATTCTCCTTGGTTGTAAGAGGGGGTAATGACGGAGATTTTTGGCCAGGGACGACCATCGGGTAAGGTCTTCGGGGGAACAAACGGTTGAACGGAAATATAAGGCCATTGATTTTGTTTGTTGACCAGGGGTTCAAGTTGGGAAGCCGTCGGATTAATTCTGGCTTTTGCTAATTCTAAATTGCGGTAAAAAGAAACATTGAGAACCGGATCGATTTCCGTTGCTTTCTGATAACAAATAATCGCTTCCGACCATTGCTGCTGCTGAATTAACGCATCCCCCAACCGACCACAAGCTAAGGCAAAATTGGGTTTAATTTCAATCGCTTTTCGATAGGCTGCAATCGCTTTTTCCCACTGTTGTAAGTTCGAGTGAGCTTCGGCTAAATAATAATGAGACCATTCAAAATTCGGCTCTAATTCTATCGCTTTTTCTAGGGGAATAATCGCCTCTTGCCAACGATTTTGTTGATTGAGGAGTTGACCCAGGTTAAACTGAGACCAAATAAAATCGGGATTTAAACGGGCTGCATTTTGATAAGCATAAATTGCTTTTTCCCACCGTTCAAGCTTTGTATAAACTTCTCCGAGTTTATGATGGGATAAGCCAAAGTCTGGATTGAGTTGAATCGCCTGTTGATAGGTGTTCGCCGCTTCTGTCCATTGCCCGAGTTTGAAGAAAATATCGGCTAAATTGTTGTAAGACCAGCAGAAATCTGGCCGCAATTTAATCGCTTGGCGATAGGCATCAATGGCTTCAGTCCAGTTCTCCAATTGGGAGAAGGCTTCCCCTAAATTATGATAAATTTGGGGCTGATTCGACTCAATTTCTAAGGCTTGACGGTAACAAGCGATCGCTTCTTCGGCCCGTTGCAATTTCAGGAAAATGTTCCCCAACTCTTGACAGGCGGACGGATGTGTGGGATGATTATGTAGGATTTTTTGGTAATAGGGAATGGCTTCGTCAATCCGTCCCTGTTGTACCATCAATCTGGCAAGCTTATAGTGGATCTGCACTGAATTAACATCCGGTTTGAGTTCATAGGAGTTTTTGCCGTCAGAGAAAACTTCTTTCTGAGACTTTCTGATCATTATCTATTGATTGTGTGTTAAATCAGGACAGAGCAAGCTCTGAATCTATGCTTTTGAGATTACTCCGGGCTGATCGCTTAAGCCGGAGCAACAAAATCTCCAAAATCCGAATATTACAACCTAGAGCAAGCGTGGCTCAAAGTCTTTGTATCAAAGTTTATATCGAGTGTTTGAAATGCGCCCTAAACTTGATTATCAACCAGGTAACTACTATCGTCAAGTTTTTTGACTGAAATTAATCACATCTTGATACAACCTTTACCAAAAGCCCATCGTTGTTGCACTCAGCCCCTAGCCCTCCCGCGATCGGAGTATTTACATTTATTGTGAGTCAGGAGGTCACAATCGCGGTAAAGTGATAAAGGGATTCGCCCTGCTGAAAGTCTTAAACCTGCTATGACCGATCTCACCCCCGCATCTACTCAACCGGAAGAATACCCCAACGCTGACTACCGACAACTCGACGCCAGCAAACTGTCGGAAATGATGCAGCGATACATCGAAGTCAAACAACAATACCCCCACGCACTGCTATTTTTTCGGGTGGGCGACTTTTTTGAATGTTTCTTTCAGGATGCGGTGATCATCGCCCGGGAACTTGAACTCATCCAAACCACCAAAGCCGCCGGAAAAGAAGTCGGGCGAGTTCCGATGACGGGCGTTCCCCACGAACACGTTTATCGCTACAGCAGCACCCTCTTAGAAAAAGGCTACGCGGTGGTTATTTGCGATCAGGTTGAAGATGCAGCCATCGCCGCCAAAGAAAAGCGACAGGTGCGACGAGAAGTTACCCGCGTTCTCACTCCCGGCACCCTCACCGATGATAATATGCTCAAAGGTCGCCAAAATAATTATTTGGCATCTGTAGTCATTGCCGGTGAACATTGGGGGCTTGCTTATGCGGATATTTCAACGGGAGAATTTCTCACCACCCAGTCGGAAAATTTAGAACATCTCACCCAAGAATTAATGCGGTTACAACCGTCTGAAGTGTTGTTTCCAGTCAATGCGCCCGATATCAGTAAAATGCTGAAACCGGGGGAAAATGATAACGAACTCCCCAACTGTTTACCCCGCTGTTTTTGCTATTCTTTGCGATCGCAAAAATCCTTTTCTTTGGGCGAAGCCAGACCCAGAATTTTAGAACAATTTCAACTCAAATCTCTAGAAGGAATTGGCTGCGAACATCTTCCCCTGAGCGTGCGGGCCGCAGGAGGTTTATTAGACTATTTAGAAGATACCCAAAAAGATCACTCAATTTCTTTACAGCGTCCCCGAACTTATACCCTGAGCGATTATTTAATTTTAGATCATCAAAGTCGCCGCAACTTAGAAATTACCACAACCGTCCGAGATAATACCCTTTACGGTTCATTATTGTGGGCGTTGGATAAAACAAATACCCCGATGGGAAGTCGGGCGTTAAGGCGGTGGTTATTGCAACCTTTATTAGACCTCAAAGGCATTCGCGCCCGCCATGATACCATAGAAGAATTTATAAATAATCACGAACTTCGACAAGATATTCAACAGCTTCTCCGACAAATTTATGACCTGGAACGCTTAACGGGACGGGTGGGAAATAATACCGCCAACGCCAAAGATTTAGTCTCTTTAGCCGATTCTTTAAGCAAATTACCCCAACTGGCAACTTTAGCCGAACAGGGAAAATCGCCCTATCTCAAAGCCTTACAAAATATTCCTCAATCCCTCGAAAAAATTGCCCAAAAAATTATCAATTCTTTAGAAGAATCTCCGCCCATTGCCCTCAAAGAAGGGGGTTTGATCCGTTCCGGTGTTGATGCTAACCTCGATGAAATGCGAAGTCTGGCAGCCGACGATCAACAGTGGATCGCCAATTTGGAAGTCCAAGAACGGGAACGCACGGGAATTCCCACGTTAAAAGTTGGATTTAATAAAACCTTTGGATATTATATCAGTATTAGTCGCGGCAAAGCAGAACTTGCACCGGATGATTATATCCGCAAACAAACGTTAACCAATGAAGAACGATATATTACGCCGGAATTAAAAGAACGAGAAGTTAGAATTTTAACCGCCCAAGAAGATTTAAACCAAACCGAATATGATATCTTTGTCAAATTGCGATCGGAAGTTTCCGAATATATCGATACCATTCGCAATGTGTCCAAAGCGGTGGCGGCGATTGATGTTTTGTGCGGGTTGGCAGAAGTGGCAATTCGTCAATCTTACTGCCGTCCAGAGATGATAGAAGGGCGCGAATTAAAGATTGTTGAGGGGCGACATCCGGTAGTCGAAAAGTTGCTTCCTCCGGGCTTTTTTGTGCCGAATACCGCCCAGTTGGGAAGTCGAGAAGATCAAAGCGAAAATGATGAATTGACACCCTATTCTTACCCCGATTTAATTATTTTAACGGGTCCGAATGCCAGCGGAAAAAGTTGTTATTTGCGACAAATTGGTTTGATTCAATTAATGGCACAAACGGGAAGTTTTATTCCCGCAACTTCGGCAAAATTAAGCCTTTGCGATCGCATTTTTACGCGGGTGGGGGCGGTGGATGACTTGGCGACGGGTCAATCTACTTTTATGGTCGAAATGAATGAAACCGCAAATATTTTAAATCATGCGAGTAATAAATCTTTGGTTCTTCTCGATGAAATTGGACGGGGAACGGCAACTTTTGACGGGCTTTCTATTGCTTGGTCGGTGGCGGAATATTTGGCTACAGAAATACAAGCCAAGACCATTTTTGCAACCCATTATCACGAATTAAACGAGTTGGCGTCTATTTTAGATAACGTGGCAAATTATCAAGTTACCGTTAAAGAATTGCCCGATAAAATTGTCTTTTTACATCAAGTTCAACCGGGAGGTGCGGACAAATCTTATGGAATAGAAGCGGGACGGTTGGCGGGTTTACCGGATGTTGTGATTCAACGCGCCAGACAAGTGATGCGTCAAATAGAACAGCATAGTAAAATTGCGATCGGACTGAGAAAAGGCATTAAAAAACAGAACAATAAAACGGCTTCAATGGAACAGTTAGATATCTTTGAAACGGGAGAATAATGTTAATAAAAATGTTAATAAAAAAAGGGTTCGCGGCGAGTCAGGGGGCAGGTTTATGTAGATTGTTTGTTAGAAGCATACATTCAGCGTGGAACCCGCCCCTACATTACTGAAAAAACTGGTCACTGTTAACTGTTAACTGTTTCTCCCGCCAACCGGACAAAAATCGGGACAATCAATGGCGTCTTCAGATAAAGCAATTGTCGGTCGTACAGGGCATTTAAGATGATAATCTTTAGTAAAGTATGCACAATCAGCACAAGGGATTTGGTGCATTCGTTGGGCGCGGCGTGTAGTATCAAAAATCGCAGACGCCACACTCCAGACTAACAGAATCGTCAATCCCCAAGCACAGACAAAACACAAGGGAACGATAAAAGGCTGGATGGCTTTAATAATCACATACAACAGTTGTAACACCATAGGCTTGTTATAGATTCAGTTTCGACAACGGCATACTTTATTTTAATCGTCCTCAGACCTTAAAATTATATAAAGATTTTAAAACATCAAAATTCCGGTCGGAAAACCGGGGTATGATGACAACAGAATCACATTCCTCACGAAAAATCACAGGAAATCAGCTATGGCACTGCGATTAGGAGATACGGTACCCAACTTCTCACAAGCCTCCTCAGAAGGCGATATAAACTTTTATGAATGGGCGGGGAATAGCTGGGTTGTTTTATTTTCTCACCCGGCGGACTACACTCCCGTTTGTACCACTGAACTCGGTACCGTTGCGAAACTCAAGCCAGAATTTGACAAACGTAATGTTAAAGTGATCGCCCTGAGTGTCGATGATGTCGAATCTCACAAAGGCTGGATTGGCGATATTAACGAAACCCAAAGCACCAATATTAATTATCCCATTTTGGCGGATGCGGATCGCAAGGTGTCCGATCTTTATGATATGATTCACCCCAACGCCAACGCCTCCGTTACCGTCCGCAGCGTTTTTATTATCGACTCCAACAAAAAACTCCGTTTAACCCTCACCTATCCCCCCAGTACCGGACGCAATTTTGATGAAATTTTGCGGGTAATTGATTCATTACAATTAACCGATAACTATCAAGTGGCGACTCCCGCAGACTGGAAAGATGGAGAAGATTGTGTCATTGTTCCTTCTCTCAAAGATCCCGAAGAATTAAAACAGAAATTTCCCAAAGGATACACCGAAGTTAAGCCCTATTTGCGGATGACTCCTCAACCCGATAAGTAGTTAAATTCGACAAATCTGTAGGGTGGGTCAAACCAATTGCCGTTATTTAATAATAGATTGCGGTCAAAGATTTGACCCACCCAACCCCGAACACTGGGTAAAATCCATTGCTGTTATTAAATAATAGATTGCGGTCAAACATTTGACCCACCCAACCCCGAACACTGGGTAAAATCCATTGCTGTTATTAAATAATAGATTGCGGTCAAACATTTGACCCGGTATTATTCAAGAACAGTAGGGTGGGTCAAACCAATTACCGTTATTTAATAATAGATTGCGGTCAAACATTTGACCCGGTATTATTCAAGAACAGTAGGGTGGGTCAAACCAATTACCGTTATTTAATAATAGATTGCGGTCAAACATTTGACCCACCCAACCCCGAACACTGGGTAAAATCCATTGCTGTTATTAAATAATACATTGCGGTCAAACATTTGACCCACCCGACCTGACCAGTCGGTTCAAACCAATTACCGTTATTTAATAATAGATTGCGGTTGAAAAATTGACCCACCCTACGGTCGTCAGACAACTTAAATTCAATTCAGTATGATGGATATTAAAGATGGTTTTGTCGGAACAGTTGGTAACACTCCCCTGATTCGACTCAATAGTTTTAGTGAAGAAACGGGCTGTGAAATTTTAGGAAAAGCCGAATTTTTAAATCCGGGCGGTTCGGTTAAAGATCGGGCTGCATTTTATATTATTAAAGATGCCGAAGAAAAAGGTTTGCTGAAACCGGGCGGAACCGTTGTAGAAGGAACGGCTGGAAATACGGGTATTGGTTTAGCCCATATTTGTAATGCCAAAGGCTACAAATGTTTGATTATTATACCCGAAACTCAATCTCAAGAAAAAATAGATTTATTAAGAACATTGGGGGCAGAAGTTAGAACAGTTCCGGCTGTTCCCTATCGCGATCCGAACAATTATGTTAAACTTTCGGGTCGGCTTGCATCGGAAATGGAAAATGCAATTTGGGCGAATCAATTTGATAATTTAGCCAATCGTAATGCCCATTATGAAACCACAGGTCCGGAAATTTGGGAACAAACAAACGGTAAAGTTGATGCTTGGGTGGCAGCAACCGGAACCGGGGGAACGTTTGCCGGGGTTTCTTTATTTTTAAAAGAAAAAAATCCGAATATTAAAACCGTTCTCGCTGACCCGATGGGAAGCGGTCTTTACAGTTATGTAAAAACCGGAGAAATTAACACCGAAGGCAGTTCAATTACCGAAGGAATTGGTAACAGTCGCGTTACGGCAAATATGGAAGATGTGCCGGTAGATGATGCGATTAAAATAGATGATGTGGAAGCCGTCCGCGTGGTCTATCAACTGTTAGAAAAAGATGGCTTATTTATGGGCGGTTCGGTCGGTATTAACGTCGGGGCGGCTGTGGCGTTGGCGAAAGAAATGGGGCCGGGTCATACCATTGTTACGGTGTTGTGCGACAGTGGAACTCGCTATCAGTCCAAATTATTTAACCGGGACTGGTTGGCTGAAAGAGGACTTTTACCCAAAAGTTAATTGTTGTTTAATTCTAGCAATAACCCGGTTTCTCAGCCACATCTTGACAACCAGAAATCGGGTTTTTTCATTATTCTTTGCCGCTTGCCCAAAACCCTATATAATAAAATATTTTAGCCTCGGCGCAAATTTTAGCAGGTTTGAGGTATGACAAACAGTTGATCAGACAATTGTTAAGGGAGGATATTGTGAAAGAGTCTGTTATCTATCAGGACATTTTGCAAAAAGGTCGGCAAGAAGGCCGTCAAGAAGGTCTTTTGCAAGGAGAAGCGAGTTTGATTATTCGTCTGTTAACTCGTCGGTTTGGAGAGGTTGACCCTCAGTTACAACAACAAATTCGTAGCTTATCTATCTCTCAATTAGAGACTTTGGGTGAAGCCTTGTTAGATTTTACGACTCTTACCGATGTTACCGCTTACTTAGAACAAATACAGGACTCTGAAAATATCAATTAAAATGGCTAAAACCTTGATCAAAATCTGAGAGCATCACATGAATTTTTCACCGGAATTAATGGCTTTAGCCCGTTATCTGGCCGGGGAGTTTGATAACCAAGCCCAAGCAATGGCTGAACCCGCTTGGTATGTTCATCTCCACCTTTGGCAGCGTCCCTTACCGATACCGCTTTTTAAAGATAGTATTACCCTCTTTGTCGAACAAGCGAACGCTTTAACCCCCGACCAACCCTATCGTCAGCGAATGATGCAACTCTACTCGTCTGCTGAAACCACCGAACGTCTGCACGTTCAGTATTATATGCTTAAAGACTTGAAAGCCGTTCAAGGTGGAGGTCGTCATGCAGAGAAACTGAGACAGCTTACACCCGAACAGCTTGAATTTCTTCCCGGTTGTCGGTTAGATGTGACCTGTGAGCCACTCACTGCCAACACCTATCATTTTAAAGCGAATCTGCCCGAAAATACTCGCTGTTGCTTCACCTATCAAAATCAAACCCTTCAGATTGATTTGGGCTTTGAGGCGATGGCAAATGAATTCTTGAGCTACGATAAAGGAATCAATCCCCAAACAGGACAAGCAACTTGGGGAGCGTTATTAGGTCCATTTCGATTTGTCAAACGGATCGACTTTGCATCTGAACTCTCTATTTAACCCCAATTAGGTGGGGAATCAGGAATTGGGGATTAAAGTCATCAACAACCCGTAGATGCGAGCGATTTAAGTCCCTCGTCCCTAATCCCTAATCCTAACTGGCTCGCACACCTTCCTCAAGTGCCTCTTCTTCGGTTTCAAAGATTTCAAACACAGAATCCATCATGGTGACTTCAAACACCAGTTTGGCTTCTGGATGAACGTTGCAGATGCGGAAACTGCCTTTAACTTTATCCGCATCGCGCATCCCGGCTACCAGCGATGTCAGGCCAGAGCTATCAATAAAGTTAACTTGACCGAGATTAATCACCACATGGCGACTGAGTTTCGAGATGCACTCTTGCAACTTGAGGCGGAATTGCCAAGCCGTCGTGATATCAAGGCGTCCACTGGGAGCCAAGACAATCACCTTTGTTCCATTTTGGGTCGTATGTTCCTTTTGATCGATATGAATCACTGACCGTCCCCTCGGATGTTCGATAGAGCAATGATTGCTGCTTCTGACAGTAGTTTAACTCAGACCTGTTAGTTGGGAGCAGTCCAGTTAGCCCAATCTTGGGGTTTCAAGAACGTTTCATACAGTTCGGCTTCTGGGGTTCCAGGTTGAGGTTGATAACCATATTCCCATCTTACCAAAGGTGGCAGGGACATGAGAATCGACTCGGTGCGCCCGTTGGTCTGTAACCCAAATACAGTACCGCGATCGTAGACCAAATTAAATTCTACATATCTACCGCGCCGATAGAGTTGGAAATTCCGTTCGCGATCGCCATATTCGGTTCCCCGACGGCGCTCAACAATCGGCGTATAAGCCGGTAAAAAGGCGCGTCCGCAGTCCTGTACAAAGGCAAACAGGGCTTCCCAGTCGCGGATGTCGATCGCACCGAGATCGCCGGAATATTTAGCCGCCGCACTTTCGCTATAAGGGCCGCGATAAAGTTCTCCTTGACCATCCTGGTAGTCAAAGAAAATCCCGCCTATTCCTCGGGCTTCTTGACGGTGCTTGATGTGGAAATATTCATCGCACCAATGCTTAAACACCGGATAATATTCGTGATGATGGCGATCGCAAGCTTCTTTAAACGTTTTGTGAAAATGGGCTGCATCTTCAGCAAAAGGGTAATAAGGAGTTAAATCGGCGCCGCCCCCGAACCACCAAACCGGACCCGCTTCAAAATAGCGATAATTCAAATGCACGGTTGGAATGTAGGGATTGCGGGGATGCAACACCATCGAAGTCCCGGTGGCGTAGAATCCGTGACCTTCAGCTTCCGGACGTTGAGCCAAAATCGAAGGCGGTAAAGTTTTACCCCAGACCTCGGAAAAATTCACGCCCCCTTGCTCAAACACATCTCCATCCCGGATGACGCGGGAGCGCCCGCCGCCCCCTTCCGGGCGTTCCCAAGAATCTTCTTGAAACGTGCTTTTCCCATCAAGCTGTTCCAAACCCTGACAAATTTCATCTTGAATCTGCTTCATAAACTGGCTGACCCTCGCTTGGGAGTCTGCCCCTGGCGGATTCGGTGTTGTTGTTTTTTCTGATACTCTCGAAGCTGTCATAACCGCTCCCAAACATTCGTGATTGCCAAACCCTTGCTCGTTGCCAAGGGATTTAATCATCCGGGGTTTAACCCAACTTGCTAGTAGAGGTTAATCCCACAAATTTTTATTTTAACCCCTAACGGCCAACACTTTGAACTTGAAATTGTCTGCGCTTCCAGAGGTTGTATCTTTCCGTTAAAATATTGTCATCTGACGCCTCCGGCGACGGGAGGATGTCAAAAAAACTTAATTATTTCCGACCTGCCCAAAAATAGAGTCAGGCTCAGATCGTCATCGATGCGATCGCAAAGGCTCAATTGACTAGCTGCAATTACAAACAAGATGTCAAATTCTCTTAGTATCAGTTCCGTTTTAGAAATCCTGCGACCGGTACAAGATCCCGAACTTCAGAAAAGCTTAGTGGATCTCAATATGATCCGCAATGTAAAAATCAACGATGGCGAAGTCAGCTTTACGCTGGTTCTAACGACTCCCGCCTGTCCGTTACGAGAATTTATCGTTGAAGATTGCCAAAAAGCGGTACAGCAACTTCCGGGAGTCGAACGAGTTACCGTTGATGTGACGGCTGAAACTCCCCAACAGAAATCGATACCCGACCGCCAGGGTATCGAAGGGGTGAAAAATATTCTGGCGATTTCTAGCGGGAAAGGGGGCGTCGGAAAAAGCACGGTTGCGGTTAACGTGGCTGTTGCTCTGGCCCAAAGTGGAGCGAAAGTGGGGCTGATCGATGCGGATATTTACGGCCCAAACGATCCGACGATGATGGGACTGTCGGACTACCAAGTGATGGTTCGCCAGGGCAAACAGGGCGAAGTCTTAGAACCGGCGTTTAATTACGGCGTGAAGTTGGTTTCTATGGCGTTTTTAATCGATCGCGATCAACCGGTGATCTGGCGCGGCCCGATGCTGAACGGGATTATTCGTCAATTTTTATACCAAGTAGAATGGGGCGATCTCGATTATCTGATTGTGGATATGCCGCCGGGAACGGGAGATGCTCAACTGACGCTGGTGCAGGCGGTGCCGATGTCCGGTGTTGTGATTGTTACCACGCCTCAAACGGTTTCTTTGCTGGACTCCCGCAAAGGTTTACGAATGTTCCAACAACTGGGAGTTTCGGTTTTGGGGATTGTTGAAAATATGAGTTATTTTATCCCGCCGGATCTTCCCGAGAAAAAGTATGATATTTTCGGTTCGGGCGGGGGCGAGAAAACGGCGAAAGAATTGGGTGTTGCGCTGTTGGGAGGAATTCCCCTGGAAATGCCGGTGCGCGAAGGCTGCGATAACGGGGTGCCGATTGTGATTGCCGATCCGGAGTCGGCGGCGGCTAAGGAGTTGACGGCGATCGCGCAACGAATTGCGGCGAAAGTGTCTGTGGCGGCGTTGGCGTAAAGTTGGCTCTTGGAGTTAACGATAATAAAATATCGCTCTCGGGATGATATCGGTTCCGAATGCTGAAAAGTTCTGTAGACTGAATGAATGTAGAGATCGACGAGGATAAAAGAATGATTCTCCCCGGTTCAGCAGTTCGTGTGATTAACGCCAGTGATACCTATTACGGCTTTCAAGGACAGGTGCAACGGATCAGCGATGGTAAGGTTGCGGTGTTGTTTGAAGGGGGAAACTGGGATAAATTAGTCACGTTTCGGCTTTCGGAGATCGAACCCGTCGATGCGACCGCCGGACGGAAAGCCAAGAAAAAATAATCTTGCTTGGGCAGGTTCAAAATGGAGTCAATAGTCCTCTACCTGCCTCTTTTATCAGTTATTAAAGGCAAGAGGCGCTTCTAGCAAGAGGCAAAAGTCTGTGTAGGGGCGGGTTCGGTCTTGATTTATAACCTCCCACAGACAACTGATATAAACCCGCCCCAGAGTCACCGAAAAAACTGGTCACTGTTAACTGTTAACTGTTCACTGTTGACTGGTCACTGTAAAAGTTTGCTTATGCGTCTTCCTTTTCCCCAATTTAGTACAACCAACCGTCATCCCCGTCATATTGGGGAAGTGATTGAGACGGCAACCTGTGAATTTTTAGCCCAATGTCTGGAATCTGCCGATCTGACGTTTCCGATTATGCCTCCGTTTGGCAGTTGGGTAAAATCGACTGATGAGGAGTCGGGAAATCAAATTTATGGGATTGTTTATCATGTAACGACGAGTCCGATTGATTCGGTACATCGAGCGCGAGCGTTAGGATTATCGTTGCAGGAGTTGCGGGAAGAACAGCCGCAGATTTTTGCGATGCTGAAGACAGAATTTAGGTCAGCGATTATTGGGTTTGAGACGCAGGCTGTGGGTAAAAATGGGATTGAACCGCCGCGAGGGACTGTTTATCAATACATTCCGCCCCGTCCCCCGCAAATTCATCAGGCGGTTTACCACTGCGAAACGAGGGATATTATTCACTTTAGCGAGGAATTTGACTTTCTGCGAACGTTACTTGAGGTGAGTCAAGCGCCGGTGGAATCTTTGGTTGCTGCTGCGATACGACACATTTATCAATTGCGAAATTGCGATCGCTCTTGGTTGGTAGAAGCGGGACGAACGTTAAGTATTTTACTGCGAGATGACTACGATCGCCTGCGGATCATTCTCAAGCAAATTCATCCATAAGAGGGAGTCGGTGTAGGGGCGGGTTCCGAGTCAATTTATCATGTCCTACAGATAACTAATATAAACCCGCCCCCTCCTCACCGAGTCACTGATAATTGCCTATTTCCTTCTTTTGACAATAGAGCGCTACAATTGAGAGGTTGTCTAAAATTCGCACATCCTGGGTTTCGGGTGTTTCTGAAGAATAAAGTTCAGAAATCAACCCCCGGATGGAGGATTAACCCGAAAGGAGATCAAAGAATAATGGCTGTAATTAGTCTGGCAGAAATGTTAGAGTCCGGGGTTCACTTCGGACATCAAACCCGGCGTTGGAATCCGAAAATGGCTCCGTATATTTATACCGAGCGGAACGGAGTGCATATTATTGACTTGGTTCAAACGGCTCAACTGATGGAAGGAGCCTACGAGTACATCAGAAGTTCGTCTGAACAAGGGAAGAAATTTTTATTTGTGGGTACGAAACGTCAAGCGGCGGGAATCATTGCCCAAGAAGCCCAACGGTGCGGCGCCTACTTTGTGAACCAACGTTGGTTGGGGGGAATGCTGACGAACTGGACGACGATCAAAACCCGGGTAGATCGACTCAAAGAACTGGAATATCGTCAAGAAAGCGGTCAACTGGATTATCTTCCGAAGAAAGAAGCTTCGACGCTGCGGCGGGAACTGGAGAAGCTGCAAAAATACTTAGGTGGTATTAAGTTGATGCGGCGAATTCCGGATGCGGTGGTGATGATCGACCAACGGCGGGAACATAACGCGGTGATGGAATGCCGCAAGTTGGGAATTCCGATTATTGCGATGTTGGATACCAACTGCGATCCGGATTTGGCTGATATTCATATTCCGGCGAATGATGACGCGATTCGAGCGATCAAGTTAATCGTGGGTAAATTTGCGGATGCGATTTATGAAGGGCGTCACGGTCAGTTAGAGACGGATAGCGATTTTGGCGAAGACTTTGAGGAAGACTACGAAGGGGCTGAAGAAGAGTTTGAGGAAGAAGGGGCTGATTACGAAGACGAAGGCAATGGGGAGGATGAGGACTCCGAGGAGTAAAATCAACGGAGACATCTGAACCGATTTAACCCGCCAAGTGGGGGTGCAAGCCGGGATTGAAGAGGATTTGATTGAGGCTTGCGCCCTTCAACTTGAGAATGGGGGCATGAATTTGTTAATATTTTCTAACAGATGTCAATAGAACAGATGTCTCAGGGCGACTAAAAAAATTCAAGAGAAGGAACTGAGGAAAAGATGGCCGATATATCTGCAAAAGTAGTCAAAGAACTGCGCGAAAAAACGGGCGCAGGTATGATGGACTGCAAAAAAGCACTCAAAGAAACAGATGGCGATATGACCAAGGCCGTCGAGTGGCTGCGACAAAAAGGCATTACCTCGGCCGAGAAAAAAGCGGGTCGTGCGGCGAGTGAAGGACTGGTGGGCAGTTATATTCATACTGGGGGCCGTGTGGGAGTCCTGGTTGAAGTGAACTGCGAAACGGACTTTGTGGCTCGTCGCGAAGAGTTTCAAACGCTGGTGCGGAATGTGGCGATGCAGATTGCTGCTTGTCCGAATGTGGAGTATGTCAGTATCGATGGGATTCCGACGGATATTGTCGAGAAGGAAAAATCGATCGAGATGAAGCGGGACGATCTGGCTGGAAAGCCGGATAATATCAAGGAAAAAATTGTTCAAGGGCGGATTGAAAAGCGCCTGGGCGAATTAGCTTTGATGAATCAACCTTATATTCGCGATCAAAATATTACGGTTGAGGAGTTGGTCAAACAAACGATCGCCCTGTTGGGAGAAAATATTAAAGTGCGTCGTTTTTCTCGGTTTGTTCTCGGCGAAGGCACGGATGCCGAGGAAGAAACGGCGGAATAAGGGCTGTTTTCTCAACTGAATTCCCAGTCTAATCCCGTTATGTTTGCCCCGATCGCGATCGCCAATTCAAGCCGATTGGGGCGGATCATTTCTAAATTTTTTCTAAATTTTCCGATGGACTGCTGACTGTTGATGGTGTTAGTATTTACGTGAAGAAATGAGCGGATCGCTAAGAGACTTGGAGGAGGATATTGCTTCTTTAGAAGAGGCGATTGTCAAATTAGCTCAAGAGTTTAATGATGCTTATGAAAATTATCTGACGGCGTTGGGAAAAGCGGTTCGTCAACAGTTAATTTTGGCGAGTTATCATTTGTGTACTCAGGGCTATCCCGAATCTTTTCTGAAGCTTTCCTATTCGCAACGTCAAAAATTGCAACAGAATTTGCAGGCGGTGGCGTCTAACACTCAAAAGAGTTTGCTGGCTTTGGTTCAACTGTCCTCTGCGTCTCAAGCTTTAGAGGAAAAAGAACCTGAACAGACTCAACCAACTGAAGAGATTGATGAGGATGATTCGGATGAGGATGACGATCCGTTAGAAGCGCTGCTGTGCGAAAATGAATCGCTGGAACTTTCGCCGGATTTACTGTTGCGTGCGCGATCGCCGGAACCTTTGAGTCTTCCCGAACGGTTGGCGAAATGGCAAGAGGATCTGGAAAAATCGATTCATCGCCTTTTGAAAACCCTCTCTCAAGAGAGCAATTTGCTGTTACAAAAGGCGGATCTTTTTCCGATTCATTTCCCGCAGGCGGTTTTAGAAGCGGCGACCGAAGCGCCTGCGGAAACTTCGGTGGCGAGTCCGCCGAATTTACTGAATTTGATGATTCAAGCTGAAAATCCCGAGGATGACCAGCCGGCGACGAATGTGGCTCGTTTGATTGCGGTGCATTTGCGTTTGTCTGAGATTGAGTTTGCGGATGCAACGGTGATGTCTGCACGCCATCACATTCGCCATCTTTCGGCCCAGTTAAATAAGGCCGGACGTAGTTACCAGAAGAAGCAACGGGAGCGGACGGTTTTAGAGGCGGAGGCGGCTTGGCGTGCTTCTTGGTTTGAGGATTACCCCAAGAGTTAAGGGCTAGGGCTAAAACCTCCTCTACTCTTGGTTTTAGGCTTTTGTTTATTAAGTTGAATAATTATTCAAGCGCAGGGGCGAGTTAAACCCAATAAGCTTCAGTTCCTATCTTCTCAAAAAAATCCCGAACTGTCAATTGAAAATCGATTTTTTTTCTGTTGTTCAAAGTTTGAACAATTATTCAAGCGCAGGGGCGAGTTAACCCTAATAAGCTTCAGTTTCAATTGTAGGGAAAAAGTTCCGAACTGTCAATTGAAAATCGATTTTTTTTCAGCTTTTTTATTAAGTTGAACAATTATTCAAGCGCAGGGGCGAGTTAAACCCAATAAGCTTCAGTTTCAATTGTAGGGAAAAAGTTCCGAACTGTCAATTGAAAATCGATTTTTTTTCAGCTTTTTAAAAAAATTGAATAATTATTCAAGCGCAGGGGCGAGTTAACCCTGATAAGCTTCAGTTTCAATTGTAGGGAAAAAGTTCCGAACTGTCAAATTAATGGTGCCGCGCGCGGCAAAGGCTAAATTTTTTTAATTGGGGTTTTCATCTGGGGTTGGCTGAATTTGTCGAACATAGCGAATTTTTTGGGAGTCCTGAGGTGTTAAGGCTGGTACTGAGTCGGTTATTTGAGTTTGGAGTGATTGTCGCGGAGTTGAAGGATAAAGTGTGCTTGGCATGGGTTAGGTCAGCTTGCTGGCAACGGGGGATAAAAAAGTTGTCGGAATCTGGGTTTGCTGAGGCGGGTGGGTTAAGTGAGTGGGTAAGGAGATAACCCGCCAAGTGCCGTATTTTGTAGCTTTTGGGTAGAAATTGAAGTATAATTCAACATACAATACAGGTTTTGGATTTTAGCCTGTAGGCTAATTTTAGCGAAAAATGGGCAAAATGTCAAATTTAACTTGATTTTCTTGATTTTCCAAGTTAAAAACTTCTATACTTTTAGAGGAGAACAGCGCAATTATGCTACTCTATAACAATGAGGTTTAGTTAACCTTGAATTTTTTATTTTGCCTAGTGATTTAGCGGGCTGATTCATACAGTTTTCGATCAAAAGCGAGCTTTTAGATTGAAATCTAAATATCAAGATAAACCTATATTCTTGACTCAACTGAAACAATGAAGAGTAACCAACCCGACTGGGTACGCTTGCATAAAGCCATTGGTGTTGAAGCCGAAAGAGGGTTCACCAATATACAGGGAAAGCATCACCAATTTCACGAATTTTTGTATATTAGCTTAAACGATCTTTTAAGTTACGTTCCCGCAGAAGCCCAACACCGCTGTCAACAAATGGTGGATGCTTTTGGGAACTATTCAGAAAAGAGCTTACAAGAACGAGAAAATCTCCTCGATGATACGAAGCGATTTTTATTGCAGATGGAGCGGCAGATTAGCAGTCGGTCAAAAGTTGAAGGACTAACGGCAAAAAGTCAAACTCCTCGGACTTCTGTTGTTGGTTCTCTTCCGACAAATTCTATTATTCAAACGAAATCGATTGTTGAGAAATCGCCGAATGCTGCGTCTTCTTTAGAACAACCTTTAGATAAAGTTGTCGGGCCTAGAAATGCGGGTCGATTGGCGAAATTAGGTCTGTATACGGTTTATGATTTGTTGTACTATTATCCGCGAGATCATATTGATTACGCCCGTCAAGTTTCCATTCGGGATTTAGTTCCGGGAGAAACGGTTACTTTGGTGGCGAAAGTGAAACGATGCAACTGTTTTAGCAGTCCTAAAAATAAGAAATTAACGATTTTAGATTTAACGTTAACCGACCACACCGGACAATTAAAAATCAGCCGTTTTTTTGCGGGACCGAGATATAGTAACGCCGGATGGCAAAATAAACAAAAATACAATTATCCTCCGGGTACGATTATCGCGGCTTCGGGGTTGGTTAAAACTAATAAATATGGAATGACGTTAGATAATCCGGAATTGGAGGTTTTAGATCAAGAAGGCGGTCAAATTGATTCGATGAAAATTGGTCGGGTGGTGCCGGTTTACCCTTTAAGTGAAGGGGTAGGCGCTGACTTAGTTAGAAAGGCGGTTTTATCGGTTTTACCGACGACCAACCAACTAGAAGATAGTTTACCGAAAGGGTTGCTAAATATGTATCAACTCATTGGGGTACAAGATGCGATTCAAAATATCCATTTTCCTCCGGATCGAGATTGTTTAGCGGCAGCCCGTCGGCGTTTGGTCTTTGATGAGTTTTTCTATTTACAATTGGGTCTGTTACAACGACGCCAATCTCAAAAAAAAGCGACAACCAGCGCTATACTTGCTCCGACGGGAAAACTAATTCAACAGTTTAATGAAATTCTACCGTTTAAATTCACCAACGCCCAAGAACGAGTGATCAAAGAAATCCTGATTGATTTACAATCTTCCGAACCGATGAATCGTTTAGTTCAAGGGGATGTGGGTGCGGGAAAAACGGTGGTTGCTGTTGTGGCAATGTTGGCGGCAATTCAAGCGGGATATCAAGCGGCATTGATGGCGCCGACGGAGGTTTTAGCCGAACAACATTATCGAAAATTGGTGGGTTGGTTTAACTTAATGCACTTATCGGTTGAACTGTTAACGGGTTCAACTAAAACCGCCAAACGCCGAGAAATTCACAAGCAATTAGAGACGGGAGAATTACCGGTTTTGGTGGGAACTCATGCGTTAATTCAAGATACGGTAAATTTTCATCGGTTGGGGTTAGTTGTAATTGATGAACAGCATCGTTTTGGGGTTCAACAGCGAGCAAGACTGCAACAAAAAGGCGAGTCTCCTCACGTTTTAACGATGACGGCCACGCCAATTCCCCGCACATTAGCCCTAACGTTACACGGAGATTTAGATGTCAGCCAACTTGATGAACTTCCTCCCGGACGCCAACCGATTCAAACGACGATTTTAATGGGAAAACAACGCAACGAAGCCTATGATTTATTGCGGCGAGAAATTGTGCAAGGAAGACAGGTTTATGTGGTTTTACCGTTGGTGGAAGAATCAGAAAAGTTGGATGTTCGTTCGGCTGTCGAGGAACATCAAAAACTGCAAAATAAGATTTTCCCGGAATTCCAAATTGGTTTGTTGCACGGTCGTCTCAGCAGTGCGGAAAAAGATCAGGCTATTTCTGACTTTCGCGATCAAAAAACTCAAATTCTGGTGTCAACTACGGTTGTGGAAGTGGGGGTTGATGTTCCCAATGCAACGGTAATGTTAATCGAAAATGCGGAACGGTTTGGTTTATCTCAATTGCATCAATTGCGAGGACGGGTTGGACGGGGCGAACACAAATCTTTTTGTCTGTTAATGGCGGGTAGTTCGACGCCGGACGCGAGAGAAAGACTGGAAGTTTTGGCACAGTCTCAAGATGGTTTTTTTATCGCGGAAATGGATATGCAATTGCGGGGGCCGGGTCAAGTTTTGGGAACTCGTCAGTCGGGTTTGCCTGATTTTGTTTTGGCGAGTTTGGTGGAAGATCGGGAGGTGTTGGAGTTGGCGAGAGATGCGGCACAAAAAGTGATGGAAAAAGATGATTCGTTGAACCGTTGGCCGTTAATGAAGGGGGAGTTGAACCGACGGTTTGAACGAATGTTGGGGGGTTCTATTTTGACTTAAAAAGAAGCAGTTTTAAATAAGGGTGTTGCTTTAAAAAAGGGCGCATTGCCATGCGCCCCTACGGTTTATCATTAATATGAATTTTTGACTTAATCTATGAATGTTAGACCTGCAACTGTAGAGGATGTTTCGCTGATTTTTTCGTTTATTGAGAAGAAGTCGGAGTTTGACCGAAATCTTGGGGCTTTTTCGGGGGTGTTGCGGGTTTCTGAAGATAAAATTCGCAAAACGCTGTTTGGAAAAGTTCCGTTTGCTTACGTGTTGTTTGTGGAAAATAATGGTCGTGAAATTGGCTTTGCGCTGTATGGGTTTAGATATTCTTCGTTTGCGGGTCAACCGAGTATTTGGCTGGATGATTTATTCGTTGAGGAAAATAGTAGAGGTCGGGGTGCGGGATTAATTTTAATGAATTATTTGGCTAAAATAGCGCTAGAATATGATTGTACGCATCTGGCGAGGATCTGCGGATGCTCGAAATGTTCGCGGATTGAATTTTTACTCTCGTTTGGGTGCAGAAATTATGGAAAAACAAGGAAATCGCTGTTTTTTGAAATGGGTTCCATTCTCGAAAATCTGATATCGAAAATCTGAAAATTTAATGCTTTGCTAACTGTTCAACAAAGGCTTGATGTTCAACGCTTTCTAACCCCGTTTGCAAGACCTGTAAAACTTGTTTCATATTTCCAGTTAGTAACTCATTTTCAGCTAACCATAACCCCGGAAAAACACGACTGCGAATAATTCCTGCTTCGTCGGGTTGCAGTTTAATATATTCCCCTTTCTCTAAAACAAACCAATTGAATTGATTTTCATAGGACTGCCAAACGAGATATTCAAGTACCCCATTTCGTCGATAAACTTGTTTTTTATCTCCTAAATCAATAGCTGCACTACTGGCAGCAATTTCAGCAACTAATTCTGGCGCACCTTCGAGATAGTCATCTTCACTTAATCGAGTTTTTCCACCCAAATTTTGATCGATGAATAACACCGCATCGGGTTGAGGTTCGTTATCCCAATCAAGTCGAATGGTTGGATTATCTCCTAACTCAACTCCTGAAGTCATCACTTTATAAAACCCTAGCCAAATCATCAAGTTCCCGTGAGGTTGAGCATGACTTTTGAAACGTAAAGCCGCAGGCATATAAACCACTCCTTCGATTAATTCAGCTTTTTTGAGATGAGTCATTTTGTTGTAACGTCGTTCAAATTCTGGACGAGTTAAGCGATCGCCATTTTCCAGGGGAGGAATTGATGTGGAGAAGTGTTGGGGTTTAACAGGGTTAGCCATCATTAAGCACCTAATTTTATACTGTTGCTTTATTGCTCGTATTATCGTTAAACGCTCTAAATTGATTCTACTTAATATTCTACACCCTCTTGAGCATTTAAGACGCCAACTGTTGAATAAAGATTTTTGGTAATCTCGTTTAAGGTCTGTGGCAGTTGGGCGCTGAGGGTGGGCTTTAGAAATATAGCTGTCTACCCAATAGAATATCGGAAATGCCGATTTTTTTATGTAAGCCATTGTACAAATTTTGAATTATTTTTTTAGTATGGTAATGAATATAAATATCCGGCGTTCGGTTAGAGAAAAGATTATCTGAATAGATTAATGCAACTCAAAAATTTAGCCCATGATGTCCCCCAAATCCCCACAGTTCCCGCCCAGATCGCGGTGGAAGACGATATCAATCCCGCGAGAGAACTTTTAGTCCGAGAACGTCCGTTTTCGGAGAAAGGAACAACCGAAATTTCTATCGGTTTGTATGTGATTGATTTATTCAAAGTTGATGAAGCCCGACAAAGCTTTGAAGCGGATTTTTTTATTGAATTTAGATGGAAAGATCCGCATCTCGTTATGAGCCAGTCTCATTGTTCTATTGCTTCCTGCCGTAAAAATTTAGAAGAAATCTGGCATCCGGCGGCGCGAATTTTCAACCAAAGAAACCTAACCAAAAACTTTGAAACGACTGTGGTTGCTCCCGATGGCACTGTAGTTTGCGGACAAAGATTTCACGGTTTAGTCTCCTCTCCGTTGAACCTGAAACGCTTTCCTTTTGACCAACAAACCCTAAAAATTCAAATTATGTCATTTGTATTTAGTCCGGATGAAGTGCAGTTTATAGTCAATCATCACCTCACCGGATTAGCCGAAGAAATATCGCTTCCCAACTGGTCTACAAACTCTCCGGTTGCTCATACCGGTTCCCGCCATATTGCTCAACTGAATCAAAGTTTTGTGTGCTTTGACTACGAACTGCAAGTCAAACGCTACACCGCCTATTATATTACCCGCGTAATTTTACCCTTAATTTTAATTGTCTTGATGTCTTATGCTGTTTTTTGGTTTCCTCCGGGTCAAATTATGCCCCAAATTACTATCTCCGTCACCGCCATTCTTAGTTTAATTACCTATGAATTTACGCTGCAACAAAGTTTACCGCAAGTTCCTTATTTAACGGTTCTCGATAAGTTTGTCATCGGGGCGATGGTGTTGGTTTTTCTGGCTTTAGTAGAAACGGTAACAACCATTGAACTGGCCGAAGTCAAACTGCAATTTCTGGCGCTAGATCTTGATAGCTGGCTGCGATGGCTGTTTCCCATCTTTCTCAGCGGGTTGGCTGCGGCTGCATTTTGGTTATAATTAAAAAGTTTTGAAAAAGGGCGCTATTTCATTTAATATATTTTGTGTGACTTGTTGTTCCAGTCCCCAAAATCCACTTGCTAAAATTCAAAATGACGATTATACTAACGAACGATGATGGTATTGATGCGCCGGGTATTCGCGCCTTATCGGAGGTGATTAATCATCAAGGAATGTTTGTCGCCCCGCAAGAAGAATTATCGGGTTGCGGTCACAAAGTGACAACAAGATCGCCGATTCCGGTTGAACGTCGTTCGGATACAGAATATGCGGTTGGGGGAACTCCGGCTGACTGTATTCGGTTGGCAATTACCCATTTATCCCCCCAAATTGATTGGGTGCTTTCGGGAATTAATTCCGGGGGAAATTTGGGGGTAGATGTGTATATTTCGGGTACGGTTGCTGCGGTGAGAGAAGCGGCTTTTCATGGAATACGAGGAATTGCTTTATCCCAATACCGAAAAGGGGGAAGACCCGTAAATTGGGAACAAACAAAACGGTGGAGTGAAAGGGTTTTAAAAGAGTTATTTAATCGTCCTTTGGAACCGGGAAGTTTTTGGAATGTGAACTTTCCCTATCTCGAACCGGACGAACCGGAACCGGAAATGGTGTTTTGTAAACCTTCTACAAAACCTTTACCTGTTGACTACAAAATAGACGGAGAAAATTATTTATATATTGGCAATTATAGCCTCCGCGAACGCAGTCGGGAAACGGATGTTGATGTTTGTTTTTCTGGAAAAATAGCGGTAACTCAGATTAAATTAGAATAGACAAATGATGTTTGTTTTGTTATGGCTTGAATTGTGCTAAAATGCTTAAAACCTCCTCCGAATCTATTAGCTTAGAAGCCTTTTTGAACCTCCCCGAAACCAAACCCGCTGCGGAGTATATTAACGGCGAAATTATCCAAAAACCCCTGCCAAAAACTCGCCCTTCTCGACTCCAGGGTAAACTAACGACTGTTATCAATCCTGTGGTAGAATCAGAACGAATTGCTTATGCTTTTCCGGAACTCAGATGTACCTTTGGAGGACGATCAATTGTTCCCGATATTGCTATTTTACGTTGGAGTTAAATTGAGTTTAATGATATTGGAGAACCCCGAGATGATATCTTTGTTGCTCCAGATTGGATGATTGAAATTTTATCCCCTGACCAAACTTCTAACCGAGTAACAGGTAATATTTTGCAAAGTCTAAAATTGGGTTCTCAAATCGCCTGGTTAATTGACCCCGACGATCGCTCAATTTTAATTTTTCAACCGAACCAACAACCGGAACTCTTTCAAGCTGATGATCGCTTAATCATTTTAGAAGATATTCCTCTTGAATTAACTGCCAATCAAATCTTTAATGGGTTAAAAATGAATCTCTGAGAACCCTTTAAAGTTTTGCGATCGCACCCAACCCGACAGAAGCGAGTGTGAAAAGAGCGAAACAGGGACTTCAACCGGGAAAGACTAGGAATGATTGCTTAATCTGTTTTCGTGGCGGGTACGGGAGAAGCGATCGCGAAGGATGGTAAAGTTTAACTGTAGTGGGTTTTTGACCGTCGGGAGGAAATTACAGCCCTTACTCCGTTTTAATTATCCCCCATATCCCCCGTTTGTTGTGACAAATCTTAACATCATTTCTCAGCAAATCAGTTTAAGGTAACAATTTAGGTGGTTTGATAATCGCCCTCTCAGTATAGAGATGTTTGATGTAGAACCAAAGCTTTGGGATATAAGGATTTAGTATGAGCGTTAATTTAGCAACTCAATTGCGAGAAGGCACAAAAAAATCCCACACAATGGCAGAAAATGTGGGTTTTATCAAATGCTTTTTGAAAGGAACCGTTGAGAAAACCTCCTACAGAACATTGGGAGCCAATCTCTACTTTGTCTATTCAGCGATGGAAGAAGAGATGGAACGCCACCGCAACCATCCGATTCTTTCTCGGTTATATTTCCCCGAACTCAACCGCAAACAAAGTCTAGAAAAAGACCTATACTATTTCTACGGTCCCAACTGGCGGGAAGAAGTCGCCCCCACAGAAGCTGCACAAGCTTATGTTGCTCGAATTCGGGAAATTTCCAATACCGAACCGGAATTAATCATTGCTCACCTGTACACTCGCTACATGGGGGATCTGTCCGGTGGCCAAATTCTCAAAGCGATCGCCCAACGGGGGATGAACCTCTCAGAAGGCGAAGGCATTCAATTCTACGAATTTAAGGATATTCCCGACGAGAAGGCGTTCAAAGCCAATTATCGCCAGGTGATGAACGATTTACCCATCGATCAAGCCACCGCCTCCCGCATTGTCGCCGAAGCCAACGCTGCTTTCGGGATGAACATGAAGATGTTTAACGAGTTAGAAGGAAACTTAATCAAAGCCATTGGTTTAATGTTGTTCAACTCCTTAACTCGCAAACGCACCCCCGGATCTACTGAACTCGCACCTGCTGCGGAATAATTGTCCGTTCAAATTGGTTTAAAATTGAAATAAGTCTGCCGACAGGAGAACACTAGGTCCTGGGAGCTTAATGGCTGTAGGTGAAAGCAGTCGTTAGGTTTCCAGGATTTTGACGTTTTGACTTTTTCCCGATGCTATCTTCGGTTTTTCGGTTTTTAACATAATTTTTCAATTCGATCTAAAAAAAAGACAAATTATTTATATTCTGACAACTTTTTTAAAGCAATGATAAAACTTGAATTGCAATCGCTTGAACTCCGTTGACCGAGGGCCAAGTAACTTATGCTATGTACGGTTCCGTACTCTCACTGATGAAAGAATCTGAGAAAGTATTCTATAACAGAATAAGGGACTCAACTCGGAATCAATCACGGAAAATTAACTGGTGCTATGAACAGAACTCAAACGACCATTCTAATTATAGATCATTGTCTGAGAGACTTAGAAACCTATCAGGACTATATAACAAGACATAACAACAAGAATATAAAGAATGTGCAAATCTCGATAGCGGAAACGGTTGAGAAGGGATTAGAGTATTGCCAAAAAAATGAATTTGATGTGATTATCTTAAATCCATTGGTTCCGAATTTAAAGAGGTTAAGGTTTGTCGAAAAATTAGAGAAAATCCAGAAGAATACCCCGATCATTGTGTTAAGCGAATCTCAACAAAAAGACAAAGCGAAACAAACAATAAAACGGGGAGTTCGAGATGACCTAATCAAAGAAAAACTGACATCGGAACAGCTTTTTCAAGCGATTGAGACTGTAATTCCCGAAAATAATCATTTCCAAACTGTAGAATATCTTGAACCCTATAATCGTTTTATAAAAACAGTTAATCGGCGGATTTTTCAAGGAGAAAAATTAGAAACTATCCTGCAAAAAACAGCGGACGATCTTCGGAAAATTCTCGACTGCGACCGCGTTTTATTTTATCAATATTCAAGGGTTAATTTTCCGCAAAAACTCGTTCAATCGGTGAACAATAAAACTCCAAAAATCGATAATTTTAACCCTACAGATTTTGGGATGTATTCCGACAAACAACGGGTGGTTGCCGATATTTACAAGGAAAAATTAACCGCAAATAATATCAAAAATTTAGAAAAAAATAAAGTAAAATCTTATTTAGCTTTTCCGGTTATAATTCCTTCAGAATCTCCTCAAAGCTTGGAAAAATTTGGATTATTAATCGCCCAGGACTGTGAGAAGTTTCGAGACTGGACTCCCAAAGAAATAGACCTGTTTGAACAACTATCTTTGCAAGTCTCAATCGCCATAAAACAAGAACAACTCTCTGAAAAAATCGAAAAACTAAACACCCAACTCGAAACCCAAACCCGAGAAAGCGATCAACAAATTCAAGCCCTTTTAAATAATACCTTTCAATGTACCGGACTGCTCACCCCCGACGGAATATTATTGGATGTCAACCAAACCGCTTTAGACTTGGGAGGCTTAAAACGAGAAGACACCATCAACCGTCCCTTTTGGGAAACCTACTGGTGGACGATTTCCCCAGAAACCCAAAACCAACTGCGTGAAAGTATCGCCAAAGCCGCTTTAGGAGAATCAATTTACTATGAAGTTGATGTGCTAACTGCGGGGGGGAAAGTCGCCACGACAGACTTTGCTTTGCGTCCGTTAACGAATGAAACGGGGGAGATTGTATTATTAATTGCAGAAAGTCGAGATATCAGCGATCGCATCGAAGCCAAACGAGCCTTAGAAGAAAATCAAATTTTACTGCAATCGGTTTTAGATTGTATCCCTCAAGGGGTATTTTGGAAAGATAAACAGGGTAATTTTCTCGGATGTAACTATCAATTTACGGTGGATGCCGGCTTATCTTCTCTCGAAGAAATCATCGGGAAAACCGATTATGATATGCCCTGGAAAGAAGAAGCAAAATTGTATCGAGCCGACGATCATCAAGTCATGCGATCGGGAGAAGCAAAACTAAATATTGAAGAACCGATGACAAAAGTGGGGAAGATTTCACGACTGTTGAGAACCCATAAAATGCCGTTGCGAAATGCGGATCGAGAAATTATCGGAGTGGTGGGAACTTACGAAGATATTACCGAACGCAAACAAGCAGAAATTGCTTTACGCCGCAGTGAAGCCCGCTATCAGATGTTAGTTGATAACTTCCCCAACGGAGCCGTGTTTATGTTCAATCACGAGTTGCGGTATATTCTGGTTGGCGGTTTTGGGCTGGCTGAAGTGGGACTGAGTAAAGAACTACTCGAAGGAAAAACGATTTGGGAAGCCTTACCTTCAGAAACGTATGAACTGATCGAACCCTTATATCGTCGCACTTTAGCGGGGGAACAAATGGTCGAGGAACTTCCCTTTGGCGATCACCTGTATTTAGTCTACTTTTTACCAATTATTGAGCAAGGAACTGTGCAAGCGGGCGTGGTTTTAACTCAAGATATCACCCAACGCAAACAAGCCGAACAAAAACTACAAAAACTCAATCAAGAACTGGAAGCCAGAGTTCAACAACGCACGGCAGATCTAGAAGTAGAAATCGCCCAACGAACTCGCCTTTTAAACATTTTAGAAGCGAGTTTAAACGAAATCTATATCTTTGATGCGGAAACATTAAAATTTCAATATGCAAACCAAGGGGCGTTAAAAAACCTGGGTTACAGCTTAGAAGAACTCCAACAAATTACCGCAATTAACCTCAAACCCCAACTCACCCCGGAACAATTTCAAAAATTAATCGATCCCTTATTAAACCATCAACAAGAGAAAACGATTTTTCGAGCCGCTTATCAACGGGCAAATAAAACGCTATATCCGGTCGAAGTTCACTTTCAACTGATCGAACATCAACAAGAACGTTTATTTTTGGCGGTTGCTCTCGATATTACCGAACGCCAACAAACCGAAGAACGTTTACGACTGGTCGAATTTGCCCTTGATAACGCTCAAGAAAGCGTGTTTATTTTCGATAAAGAAGGTCAGATTGTTTATGTTAACAAAACGGCTTGTGAGAGCTTGGGCTATTCGAGTACGGAACTGTCAAATCTAAAAATTTGGCAAATCGATGAAAACTTAAATTCTCCCCCCCATTGGGAACCGTTTTGCCAGTATCTCAAACGACAAAAATCGCTGTTATTAGAATCTACCCATCACACCCAAAGCGGCGTAGTGATTCCGGTAGAAATTACCCTCACCGAGTTAAACTTTCATGGTGTTCCTTACTTTTGTGAAATTGCTCGGGATATTCGAGAACGGAAACAAGCAGAAATCGCCCTGCAAAAGCGAGATAATTATTTGACTGCATTGGTCGAAGTACAACGTCAACTGTTATCTGCAACGTCTCAAAATAACTTATATGAATTAGTTCTTTCTCTGTTGGGTCAAGCTGCAAATGCGAGTCAGGTTTATGTATTTGAGCATTGTTACGATGAGTTTCAGCGTCCCTATTTGTATTATATGTCTCACTGGTCGGCGCCCGATGCGACTTCAAGACTGAACCGTTCTGTTCTCCAACAGCTTTATGATACCCCTTGTTTTTTACCTTGGATCGAACAAATGAATCAAGGTGAAGCCATCTGTCAGAGTTTAGATGGTATGACTTCCGAACAGCGTGAAATTCTCGAACCTGCTGGAATTTCTACGGTATTATTGTTTCCATTAATTGTCAAAGGTGAATTTTTTGGGTTAATTGGGTTTGATAATGATGAGGACGATCGTCAGTGGGATGAAGCGGAAATTAGTTTATTAGCTGCTGCGGTGAGTGCGATCGCGTTGGCGACGGAACGTCAACTCGCCCAAGAACAACTCAAACGTCAATTAACCGCCATTGAAGCGGCGAGCGAAGGGATTGCTATTACCAACCCAATGGGAGATTATATTTACCTGAATAAAGCCCATTTAGAACTGTTTGGTTATACGGATGCCAGTGAAATCTTAAACCGTCACTGGAAGACGCTTTACGATCCAGAAGAAGCTGATCGCATTGAGCGAGAAGCTATTTCTAAACTGATGGAAAAAGGATATACACTCTGCGAAGCGGTGGCGACTCGCAAAGACGGAAGTACCTATTTACAAGAATTTTCTTTAACCCTGACCAGTAGCGGGGAAATTGTTTGCGTTTGTCGGGATATTACCGAACGTAAACGAGCCGAAGATCAACTGCGCCGCACCAATGCTCAGTTAGAACGAGCCACCCGTTTAAAAGATGAATTTATGGCAAATATGAGCCACGAATTGAGAACGCCGCTGTATTCAATTTTAGGGTTATCTGAAGTGTTGCAACAGGGGGTTTATGGATATCTCAACGCCGAACAATTGCGATCGCTTTCAACGATTGAACAAAGCGGTCAACATTTGTTGGAATTAATTAACGATATTCTGGATTTATCGAAGATCGAATCGGGAAAAATGGAGTTACAGCTTGGGGCGGTTAATATCACTCAATTGTGTAAATCCAGCCTAAACTTTGTCAAACCCCAAGCGGATCAAAAAAATCTGCAATTGCGGTTAATTGCCGAGGAGATTCCGGTGACGCTAGAAATTGATGAACGCCGCATCCGTCAAGTCTTAATTAACCTCCTCAGTAATGCGGTAAAATTCACGCCAGAAGGCGGTAATATTGTGCTGAAGGTGGAAATTGATCGCGAAAAGGCTTGCGTTCATCTGAGCGTTATTGATACGGGGATTGGTATTGCTGCTGAAGATCAAGTTCAATTATTTGAACCGTTTGTACAAATTGACAGCAGTTTGTCCCGACGATATTCGGGTACGGGTTTGGGGTTGGCGCTGGTGCGACAAATTACTCAAATGCACTCGGGAACGGTGTCGCTCGAAAGTGAAGTGGGGAAAGGAAGTACATTTACGGTTACACTTCCTTGGAATACAACTGTTGTGGGGGAGGAAGGGGAGTTATTTTCTTCAACAAATGCGGGGAATGAAGGGATAAAAAATGAACGTTCAACCTGGATTGAACCGACGTTTTTAAACTCATCTTTTGAGGGTTGTCCAACCCTTTTAATTGCAGAAGATAATAAAGCCAATGCGGAGACGGTTGCGGATTATTTAGGAACCCGAGGATATCGAGTTATTTTTGCAGAAAATGGTCTGGAAGCGGTTGAATATGCTCAACAATACCAACCTCAATTGATTGTTATTGATATTTCAATGCCGCTCCTTGATGGTTTAGAAGCCATTCGTCAAATTCGCACTCATCGAGACACGGCTGAGATTCCAATTATTGTGTTAACGGCGTCTGCGGGGTGCAAAGATCGAGATAAATGTTTGCAAGCCGGAGCGAATGATTACATGAGCAAACCGATTAGTTTAAAATTGCTCTCTGATAAAATAAAACAAAGACTCAATCAGCAGTAATCGTCTACAATTGAATAAGTTGTTTAAATTGACTTCGATAAACCCGATTTTTTTGGGAGTTTAGTATTGACGTTAAATCTTAGTGATTCAAGGACAATGACGGGTGAAAAAATTTTAATTGTGGATGATGAACCGAACAATTTTGATATTATCGAGGCTCAATTGTTACGAGAAAAATATGAATTAAGCTATGCGTCTAGCGGGATAAAAGCCCTGCAACGCTTGCCCTTATTTCAGCCGGATGTTATCCTGTTAGATGTAATGATGCCCGATATGGATGGGGTGGAAGTTTGTCAAAAAATCAAATCCGATCCCCTCTGGTCTCACATTCCAATTGTGGCGGTGACGGCTTTGAATTCTAAGCAAGATATGGCGCGATGCTTGGAAGGGGGAGCCGATGATTTTATTAGCAAACCGGTTGGCGGGATAGAATTGCGGGCGAGAATTCGTTCGATGCTGCGAATTAAACAACAATATGATACCTTACAAAAACAGCGGGACGCCCTGGCTGAGATGCTGAAACTGCGGGAAGAAATGTCGCACATGATCGTCCATGATTTGCGAAATCCCATTGCTTGTATTATCTTCGCGGGAGAACTTTTAAAAGAAGAAAACACCCTCTCCGAACTCAATCAAAAAAAGGTGGAACGGATTGTCAATTGCGGACATCGATTGCAAGCTTTAACCAACGATTTGTTAGTGATGGCAAAACTTGAATCGGGACACCTCGTTCTCCATCGCAACACGATTAATTTCTGTCAACTGGCTCATCAAACAATCGTCGATTTTGAACCGATCGCCTCTCAGAAAAAGATCATCTTAGTTCCCGAAATCCCCCTAACCCGAAAAGCCGTAGATCTCGATGCCAACTTATTTCGTCGAGTCCTAGATAACCTACTGTCAAACGCGATCAAATTTTCCCCCAATAACAGTGTCGTTCGCTTGCGGGTTGAGTATCCAAAAAACGGACCCATTCAAGTGAGAGTTCGCATTTCCGACCAAGGTCACGGGGTAAGCAAAGAATTACAAGAAATTATTTTCCAGAAGTATGCTGTGGGGTCTTTAGTCGAAGGAATTGAACAAATTGGTTTGGGTTTAGCTTTTTGTAAAATGATTGTAGAAGCTCACGGGGGTCAAATTTTTGTCGAAGATAATCAACCCAAAGGTGCTACTTTTATTTTAGAAATCTAGCCGGGGTTTGCAGGTGCCGGGGAGATCGCCCGAGCATTAACCGTCTGAGAGGAACTGATTTTTCCCCGAAAAACGGAAAAAAGTTGTACTTGTTACCGTAAATTCTCCAATGTGTTGTATGCTGAACAATGAGGATTAACATCCCTACCATTCTGGGTCATACAACAAACAAATGAGTATCAGTGAGATGGCGGCAACAATGCACTTCTCGACGGAATCCCGTCTTGTTGCTCCTCCTGCGACTCAAGCCGATCCCAACTCGATCCGCCACCTCAACGACCTGATCTTCTATCTGGGTCAACAGGCATCGAGTTTTCGACTTCCCCCTGATTTAACGGTTCTGTCTCAATTTCCCCCCGGCGTACAGCAAGAGGTTAAAAACACCTTTGGCAGTTACGGGAGACTCTGCGAGGTTGTCCGTGAAATGATCTTACACCTGAGTCAACCCCACGCGATCGCCGATTACTGTCTGTCGAGTAAGATTGGTAAAAAGCTCCCCAACGCCCTCTACGTTCACGTTAGCGCCCTCCATCAACTCGATCCAGCACTGCGCCTCTACGAGTCTTGGAGTCGGCAAATTTTAGGCAGTCTCGACGGAATCACCCTGGTCAAATTTCATCTTCACAAATCGGTTGTTTCCTACCTATCCTACCCCAACTTTGACGACGATCCCCATCCGGCGTTAACGGCGAGTTTGTTGGTGAACATCCAAACCAACCATCTCAAAAGTCACGACTATTGCGATAGCGATAACCCCCCCATTCTTCACCGCAAAGAAACCTTTGTCACCCGAGACTATCCTCACTATAAAAAATTTGCCCGGTTGACGCAAGCCGAAGAACAACTCGGACTGTTAACCAAACTGAATTTATCTGAAAACTTATCGGACACCGAAGCCTCATTTTCACGCGAAGAAAGACGGATCTATCGCACCATTGGCACCCGGGAAGGATGGAGACAACATCTGGCCCGACAGGGGGTAGAAATTCGCGATCATCGCATTGTTTCCCTGGAAAGAAATCAAGAAAATTCATTAGAATCTTTCCCCATTCCCAAGATCGAACGCCACAAAGCGGCCTTAGTTCGTCGTTCCCTTTCCCGTCCGGTGAAGTTGGCGTTAGAAGCGGGTTTATTCTCAGAAAATACAACTTTTTTTGATTATGGCTGCGGCTACGGAGGGGACATTCAACGCATGGGAGAACTGGGCTATGAAAGTTCGGGTTGGGACCCTTACTATTCGCCCGATACACCTTTAAAAAAAGCCGAGATTGTCAACCTGGGTTATATCATTAATGTGATCGAATGTCAACAGGAGCGACGCCAAGCATTGGTGAAAGCCTGGGAGCTAACGGAAGGGGTTTTGATTGTGGCGGCTCAAATTTTAATTGACGATCGCGATCGGGGAATTGTTGCCTATGGAGATGGAATTATTACCAATCGGAATACCTTTCAGAAATATTATGAACAAGAAGAACTGAAAACCTATATCGATCAGGTGTTGGAGGTCGATGCTATCCCCATTGATGTCGGGATTTATTTTGTTTTCCGGGACGAAACTCAAGCGGAAAGTTTCCGGGCTTCTCGGTTTCGGTCGCGGTTAACTTCTCCAAAAATTTGTACGCCGATTAAACGGTTTGAAGACTATGAAAACTTATTGCAACCGCTGATTAAATTTGTTAGCGATCGCGGACGACTGCCGGTGGCGGGTGAACTTTTAGGCGAAGGGGAAATTCTGGGGGAATTTGGGACATTTAAAAAAGCATTTAAGGTGATTTTGCAGGCGACCGATCCCGAAGAATGGGAAAAAGTAGCCGATCGGCGTCGCCAGGATTTTCTAGTCTATTTAGCTTTGAGTCAGTTTAGTCGCCGTCCGAAACTTTCGCAACTTTCAGAAGTCGTCCGCAATGACATTAAAGGATTGTTTGGCAGTTACAAGAAAGCTTGTGTTTTAGCAGATGTTATGTTATATAGTATGGGAAAGGAAGAAGTGATCGCCGACTGTTGTTCAAATAGTCCGATCGGTCAAAAGTATTCTCACTCTCTCTGGGTCCATCTTTCCGCCTTGGAAAAACTCGATCCCCTGCTGCGATTATATGAAGGGTGTGCAAACCGAACTCTAGGTCGGCCGGCCGGAGCAACTTTAGTTAAGTTTCACATCAAAACACCTAAAATTACCTACCTTTTTTATCCGGATTTTGATACCGATCCCCATCCGGCATTGCACACTCAAATGGAAATCGACTTACGCGATCTCCATGTGACCTATCAGAGTTATGATGGGCCTAATCCACCCATTTTGCATTGCAAGCAAGCCTATGTAACGCCGGACTATCGGGGTTACGAAAAGTTTGCCAAACTGACTCGTCAAGAGCAAGACTGGGGACTATTAGATGATTTTCGGGCGATTCAAACCCGCCAAGGGTGGCTGAAATGCCTGGAGGAACACTGTGCAGAAATTAAAGGTCATCGGGTTTACTGGCGTAGCGATGCCGATCCTTACCGTCGGAAATTAATAGAATCTGCCCGTCGCGCCCGTCGAAAACCGCACTGATCAATCATATATTTTACCGAAAAAAGAGGTGATGGATTCGTCAGAATTGAGACGGAAATGTTTTCAGTGGAACTGTAAGATTCTATAGCAGGTTCTCCTGAATCGAATCTTAATTTCAAAATTTTACTCATTCCTCAAACAAAATTATCATGGAAACTCAAACACTTCTCGCTCACTACGCCCACGGTAAGAGAGATTTCCAGGAGGCTTTTCTAATTGGAATTAAACTCGTTGGCATCAATTTAAGCGGATCGAACCTGAGTGGCGCAAACCTGATCAGTGCCGATCTTTCCAATGCCAACTTGAGCCAAACCAACCTCATCGGTATCAATCTAACGAATTCTACCCTGAGTCAAGCCAACCTGATCGGTGCCGATCTCACAGACGCTTACCTCAGCGAAGCCAACCTCACCCGCGCGGATCTCAGCGACGCCAAACTCCTGAATGCTTACCTGAAAGACGCCAACTTCACCCACGCTCAACTGGTGAATACCAACCTGACCCACGCCAACCTCAGCGGTGCCAAACTGACCCACGCCAACCTCAGCGGCGCCAACCTGTTGAATACGGTGTTAACGGGAGTAAACCTGACCGGTGCCAACCTGAGCGGAGCCAACCTGACCGGCGTAGAACTGTGTGAAGTCAACCTCAGCGGCACCCAAATTGACGATACCACCCAACTGAGCGAAAAATGGCGTTTGGTGCAGAAAATTGTCACCCAAGGCGCGAAGGGGTGGGATTTGAGTCATGTAGACTTAAGCTGTGCGAGCTTAGTCGGCGTTAACTTCACCGATGCCGATCTGACCGGCGCGAACCTCGCCGGAACCCATCTCAGGAGCGTCGATCTCAGCAATGCTAAGGTCAAAGATGCCAGCTTCATCGCCTGTACGGGCTTATCAAAATCAACAAAATTGGCTCTCAAAGAACAAGGCGCCCTTGTAGACGATGATTTTACCCCCGTCAATCTCAAAGTTAGCTAAACCCGGTCTGCAAGGCTTGTAAGTCCCGCCAAGCCCGAATCACATTTCCCTGCATCAAAGCAGAAATTCCCCTTAACGCTCGGAATTCACTTTGATCGGGGTTTAATTTAATTGCGGTTTGAATGGCTTTTTCAGCCCTCTGGGGATGGATTGCATACAGATGCACAAAAGCCAGATAAGCATAGCCGTTGGGATTTTGGGGATCGAGTTGGGTGACTTTTTCTAAGGCGGCGATCGCACCGGGTGCATCTTGCTGTAAAACATTTGCTAAGGCCAAAGCATAGGCATAATCTATATTTTCCGGTGAGGTTTGTAAGCGATAACTTAAGGCTTTTTCGGCTTGGACGGTATAATCTTGGATCGGATCGTATTGGTTAATGCGTCCAACTTCATCGAACACGGGTTCGAGTCCGGGTATTCCTTGAGGTAAATTCAACGCCAACTGACGCAGTTGAGAAACTAAATCCAATTCTGGGGCGGGTAAAATCGCGGCTAGGGGGTCGATTTCAATCGTCACGGGTGGGGAAGCGATCGCATAGGTTTCCCCGGTTTCTCGGTTCAAATAGGTGGCTTCGAGACGATAAACTCCGGGTATAATATCTGTCGGCGGTAACATTCCCATGCGTTCAAGAACTTGAAAGCCGGTTTGTTGTTGCTTGTCTGTGACTGTACCCGGATGCAACGTCCCCATTGCGATCGCGTGATCGTGCAACCACTCAGACGAACCCTTTACCGTTGTAGGGGTTTGCAATTTCCAAGTTAAGATCACCAACCCCGACTGAAGCTGTTGCCAAGATCCAGACCAAACATAAATAATCGGGATGGGTGCATTTGGCGGCACCTTTGGCGATACAATCACTTGAGAGAGTTTAACCTTTTCTGTAGCATCGGGTTGGGGAGAAACTTCAATATAAGGCGTCTGACGATGATAAAGATTTAAAACGGTATTATCGGGTAATAGCCAGCGCTTGTGTAACTGAAATTGTCGCCCCTGTTCAACTTCGCGAACAATAGCAACTTGCGCTTCATTGATGCGTTCAACCATCCCCTGTTTACCGGTTTTGGTGACAAACCAAGACAGCGATAAGGAGTCCTGACCGACGTGTTCGACGCGGGTTCCAACTTGGCGCCCGTAAACCTGTTCATCCCGCAGAGCGCCGTAATAATTGAGATTATGTTGGTTGACGTCTGGTGTTGAGGGTAACACGCCTAGAGTAGATTGTAAATAGGGTTCGGTTTGTATAATTTCATCGATGACTTGTTCGTGGGGAAATGGCAAACCCAAATGAGCAATGCGATCGCCTCCGGGACTGAGAAAAGCCGCCATTCGCCTTCCCCAAACGCCACCAATCGGCCACAAATTCAGTATCATTAAAATAATGGCTAAACTGAGGGTAATTCTTCTGACTATTTTTCCCCAACGTTGGGGCCATAACGTTAAACCGTAGGCGAGAAAAATCGCAGAAACGGGTAATAAAGGTAAACTGTAGCGAAAGTCTTTGTTGATATTGAGCGAACACAAAAAATAGCCCCCGATCCAAAAGACCGCCAACCAACGCAAGGCGGATAAGTTGAGCGGTTTTGAGTAAAATTTTGGATAGAAAAGATAGAGGAGAAACCCAACCGTTGGAATAATTAACCACAGCCAAGAGATATGATAGGGGAGTAAATTCCAGTAATAGATCCAAGCGTCTAAGGTATTTAAAGCCGGATCGCCTTCCGCTATAGCAGAGTCAAGGGTTGCACGTTTTCCCGAAGTTAGCATTAATAACCAGTTGGTTGTCGCCCAAGGGGTTAAAATGAGAACGGATAATAATAAGCTAACGCTCAACTGAATTAAGCTTTTCCAACGTTTATGTTTGAGACTCTCTACACTCACCCAAACCAGGGGAACAAACAGGAAAAATAACGCCGTTTGTTTGACCAATAGCGCCAAGCCAAAGGATACCCCAAAAGCGATCGCCCAAAACCATTTTTTTTGGCTATATTTCCACTGAGTTAGACAACAAAAACTCAAGGCTACCATGACGGTAGTTGGATAGTCGGTTAAGTATTGCAGACGATAAACGTAGAGTCCGGGTAACAATGCGGCTATTATACAGGCCCAGAGTGCAATTTGTCGGTTAAACAGTCGAACGGCGATCGCGTAGACCGAAGCGAGTAAAATACCGCTAAAGAGTAAATGGACGAGAGTACCTTCTGCGGTACCGGTTCCAAACAGGTTGTAGAAGGGTACCGTCAGAATGTAGGTTAGGGGGGGAACTTTCGGAGATAGCATCCACAACTGTTCCCACCACCCGGAAGAAAACCACTGAGGATGTTGTAGCGCCCGCCAATAGTTTAACGAATTTGTCAGGTAGTCCGCCTGATCCCAAGCCGGAACCGAGCGATCGAAAGCAAACCAAAGGCGATCGCTTATTCCAGTTAACAGCCAAATGAGCAATAATGCGACTAAGCTGCTGAATTTGTTTTTGTCTGTCACCAACTCTCACCTCTATCGGTTATTTCTCAGATGCTACACTTTAGCTGAATTCATCGTCTAGTCTGGGGTGGCGTCGGGATGATCGCAGAGGGAAAAAAATTTTTTGTCAAACTACTTGCATAATTCCAAAATGATCTGCTATTCTAGTTAGGCAGTGAAAGAAAGCCGGGATAGCTCAGTTGGTAGAGCAGAGGACTGAAAATCCTTGTGTCGGGAGTTCAAATCTCCCTCCTGGCATTAAATCTATTACCTAATCCTAACCGGGTTTAAAGCTAAAAACTCAAGCTTGAGTTATTCACTTTTACCCATTTGTTACCCACTCTCAACCCAAGTAGAGAAATGGGTGAAAACCAAAAAACCCCTAGAAGTTTATGCCTCTAGGGGTTGAATTTATGACTTACTAAAGTTAGTTCAATCTCTATGGAATCCTTTTTCTAAAAGAATTGGAAACAATTTTAAGATGAACTCGAAAAAATTTGACGGAGGCGATCGCAAGCTTGTTCAATTTTTTCAAGACTACCCGGATTAATTAAACCGTAGTAGTCAAACGAATAAACTTGTTTATTGGTCGTCGCTTGCAATTTTCCCCAAAACGGATCGTTTTGAAACTGTTCTAAAATGCCCTCATTCGCCGGATCGATCACCAAAATTACATCGGGATTGACTTGCAGTAGCTTTTCGGCAGAAAGCGTAACATACCCGCCAATTGGACTGGTTCCCTGTAAATCTGCGGTCAAATTGTTAATATTAAACTGTTGCAAAAAATCTCCCGCCCAACTTTGTTTATTCGGAGAAAGAATGGGCTGACGGCTGACCAAAACTAAAGCGGTTTTTTCTGATTTTGGGGTGGGAGACAGACAAGATTGATACCGTTGCAGTAAAGGCTGAGGATCGGCATTTAAACGCTTGGCTAAATCTTGAGTAATCTCTTGCAAAGATTGCCAGCTATTAACCTCAACTAAGCGGGTCGAAATCCCTATTTCTTCGAGTCGTTTCCCGACCTGATCGTGGAACCCAACCGCCCCTAAAACCAAGTCGGGTTTAAGGGCAATAACTTTTTCTAAATTTGGGGGAGTGCGGCCGCTGCTGACGGTTTCTAAGTCCTGAAAATCTGGGTTTTGACTCAACAATTGACTTCCGGGAATTCCCACTAATTTTTCCGGCGATAACTTGTGAGTAACGTCGGCCATCAGCGAAGAAAGAGCGACCACCCGTTCCGCCGAATTTGGCGATGAATTAGCATCTGAAACCGGAGGATTATTGGCGGACGTACAGGCGATTAAAATTAAGCAGAAAACCCAAATTAATCCTTGTTTAAAAACTCTTGTCAACATCGGAATTTTTATGGTATTGTAGAAGTAATTTGAGCAGAAAGGGGACAAATTTGCAGGCCGACGGGCGTTTCTAAGATTGTCACCTCGACCTCAAAAGCCGACCTTAAATTAGCCGGAGTCAGAATGTCTTCCGGTGTTCCAACCGCCAAAAGTTCACCGCCACGCAAGAGCGCAAGGCGATCGCTGTATCGGGCGGCTAAATTAATATCGTGGAGTACGGTAATAATGGCTAAATTTTGCTTTTGGTTGAGGGATTTCAGCAAATCCAAAAGTTGAAGTTGATAGTGAATATCCAGATAAGTTGTCGGTTCATCCAACAGTAAAACTTTGGGATTTTGAGCCAAAGCCAACGCCAAAAATACCCGCTGTTTTTCCCCTCCAGATAACTCTGAAACCGGACGGTTTCTAAAGGAAATTATCCCCGTTTCCGCCATCGCAATTTCAACTTTTTCTTTCCCGGTTGCATCGAGTTCCCATTCCCACCAATTTTGATAGGGCGCACGTCCCAAACTGACCAATTGATAGACCGTTAAACCGGGAGGAACGGTTTGCTGTTGGGGTAATATTGCCAGTTGACGGGCAACAGCTTGAATGGGTTGATGATGAATGGCTTTCCCATCCAGTAAAACCACCCCCTGTTGGGGCAATAAAATCCGACTCATCAGCCGCAATAGGGTCGATTTTCCCGAACCATTTGCCCCCAATAAACTGAGCCATTCTCCCTGTTCCAAAGCGAGATTAACCGCTTTAACAATCAGACTTTTGCCATATCCGCCCGATAGATTTTCTATTTTTAATGGCACGGGTTAAACTCCTCCCATTCCCGAACGGCGATAAAGCAACCAAATAAACACGGGAGACCCCAAAAAAGCGGTAACAATTCCCACCGGAAGTTCAACCGTTCCCAAACGAGATAATAAATCTGCAAAAGCCAAAACAAACGCTCCGCCAACCGCAGAAAACGGCAGTACAACTCGGTAGTCGGTGCCAACCAATAACCTGACCCCGTGAGGCACAATTAACCCCACAAAACCAATTAACCCCGCCATGCTCACCGCTCCTGCGGCTAACAACGCGGCAGTTGCTCCAATTAAAGCTCTAGCCCGCAGGGGAGAAAGACCCAAACCAACGGATAAATCATCCCCCAAATTGAGCAAATTAATCGAAGAAGCCAGCAAACAACTAAAAATTAGGGCAATTAAAACATAAGGTCCGGCAATTTGAACTTCTTGCCATCCCCGTCCGTTTAAACTCCCCACCAGCCAAGTTAACGCCGACTGAACCCGACCATCGTCGCTAATTAATAATAAAGCAGATTGAAGCGCTCCAAATAAAGCGCTGACCGCCACACCGCCCAAAAGCAAACGTTCGACGGAAAGGGTTGAACCTTGGCGGGCCAGCAAATAAACAAATAAGGTGGTCAGCATCGCCCCCAACCAAGCGCCCAGAGGAACCCATTGCTGCCAAAACCCCAAACTCAACAGAGTAACGGCCACCAACCCCGCCCCGGCCGAAATTCCCAACAGAAAGGGACTCGCCAAACCGTTGCGTAACATTCCCTGCATCAAGGCGCCGGATGCTCCCAAAGCCGCACCCACAACCAAGGCGGCAATGACGCGGGGTAAACGCAACTCCCAGATAATGGTTTGATTGACTTCGCTACCCCGATGGAGAATGGCTTGCCAGAGTTCGGGGCCATTGATGCTGACGCTTCCCTGAGACAGAGATAAGCCAATGATAGCGACCAAAGCCAGACTCATTAACAAAGCAGTCCACCCGGTTCGGCGGCTGAAAAATCCTTGAGGAGATGGTTTTACTGTTCTCGGTTGCCAATCATCCACAGAATACAGTCCCTTAAATCTAGTAACTCTTATTCTGACGAACATTCTACCCTGGCGGAGGCAAGTCAAGGACTTTTTTGAGGGGTAGAATCGTTGGCAGGCGATCGCGGAACTTAACACGAATTTGCCGCATGGATAGTGACGATCGCGCCAAATAAGAATATCTTGGAATTTGATATCTAAAAAACTATCAATTCCCAAGGATAAAGCCAGATTACGGGTGCGCGAACGGCTTGGCAAAAAGGCAAACCGATAGAGGTTGAGGGTACGACGAAACCCTTTTCCCCTTTCCCTTTCCCCAAAAATTCACGAGGTTGTCATGGCTGGTTTAAGTGATTGGCACCGGAGAAATAATCAATATTTGGCGGCGGCGCTGAAATGGCTGCGGTTGCGTTTGGTTGGGTTGGCGGAATCGGTGAAGGGGAATGTTGACGATAGCCAACAGAATTTTAACTGGCGCGAAGAAATAGAGCAAGCCCAGACAGAAATGGAAGCGGCGGCGGGGAAGTTGACGCCGGCTTTGATATTATTGAGTCAACGGTTGGGATTGTCGGAATTTGAGCAGTGGGTGTTGCTGCTGTGTGCGGCGATGGAGTTTGATACCCGCATTCCCCAACTTTGCGCCGAGGCTCAAGATAACCCCCACCGACCTTATCCGACGTTGGCGCTGGCGATGGCTTGCTTTGAGAACCCGGAATGGGGTGCGGTTTTGCCGGAACGTCCCCTGCGCTACTGGCGGTTGATCGAGATTCATCAGGTGGGGAATCAACCCCTGACGGCGAGCGCTTTGCGAGCAGATGAGCGGATTGTTAACTATTTGAAAGGATTGAATTATCTCGATGACCGCTTGGCGGCGTTGGTGTCTCCCGTCGAACCGAGTCAGGGAGGAACGGGAGAGGGGATTTTACCCTTGCCGGCTTCCGGGCGCGAGGTGGTCGAGGCGATCGCGTGGCAGATTAAAACGGCCGTCGAGGAGGGGGAGTTTCCGGTTTGGCAGTTGACGGGAATTGACAAGCAAAGTAAGATTAGCATAGTTTTGGAAATTTGTCAAGGGTTGGGGCTGCGTTTGTACCGGTTGCCGTTGGAGTTGTTGCCGACGCAGGGGACGGAGTTGGAAACGTTGGCGCGGCTTTGGCAGCGGGAAAGTTTGTTGTTGCCTTTGGCTTTGTATGTGGACGTGCAGGGGTGGGATGAGGCGAATCCGGGGGGAATGGCGGCGTTGCGGCGGTTTTTGAGTCGCAGTCAGGGGATTTTCTTTTTGGACGTGCGGGAGAGTGGGTTGGCGCTGGAACGGCGGACGGTGACGTTTGAGGTGGCGAAGCCGACGCCTGGGGAGCAGCGGGAGGCTTGGGAGCGGGTTTTGGAAGAGGGGGAAGGGGGAAAGGGGAAAGGGGAAAGGGAAGAGGTGCGGGGGATTGCGAGGCAACTGGCGAGTCAATTTAACTTGAATTTGGTGGATATTTGGCAGATAGCAGGAAAAGGGGAAAGGGGAAAGGGGAAGGGGGAAAGGGAAGGGTTGACAGAGCGATTGTGGGAGGGGTGTTTGGCTTGTACTCGTCCGCAGTTGGATGCGCTGGCGCAACGGTTGGAGGTGAAGGCGAGTTGGGATGATATTGTGTTGCCGGAGGAGGAGTTGGGGTTGCTGCGACAAATTGCGGACCAGGTGCGGCATCGGGGGGTGGTGTATGACGAGTGGGGGTTTCGGGAACGGATGAATCGGGGGTTGGGGGTGACGGCGTTGTTTGCGGGGGAAAGCGGGACGGGGAAGACGATGGCGGCGGAGGTGATAGCGAAGGATTTGCGGTTGAATTTGTACCGGATTGATTTGTCGGGGGTGGTGAGCAAGTATATCGGGGAAACGGAGAAGAATTTACGCAGGTTGTTTGATGCGGCGGAAGATGGGGGGGCGATTTTGTTTTTTGATGAGGCGGATGCGTTATTTGGGAAGCGGAGTGAGGTGAAGGACAGCCATGACCGCTATGCCAATATTGAGATTAATTATTTGTTGCAGCGGTTGGAAGCGTTTCGCGGGTTGGCGATTTTGGCGACCAATATTAAGAGCGCTTTGGATGGGGCGTTTGTGCGGCGGTTGCGGTTTATGGTGGATTTTCCCTTTCCGGGGGTGAAGGAACGCCTGCGGATGTGGGAGAAGGTGTTTCCGCAACGAGCGCCGATAGAGGAATTGGATTGGAATCGATTGGCTCAGTTTAATTTAACGGGGGCGAATATCCATAATATCGCGTTGAATGCGGCGTTTTTGGCGGCGAAGGCGGGGACTCCGGTAACGATGGAGTGGGTGTTGGCGGCGGCGAGGACGGAGTTTCGCAAGATGGGGAGGATGATTAATGAGGCGGATTTTCGGGTTTCGGCGGAGACGGGGGGGAGGGGATGAAATTAGAAATTCAGATTGAACGGTTGATTTTGTCGGGTGTGGATGTATCATCGAGTCAAAGGGTGAAGTTACAGGCGGCGATAGAGGCGGAGTTGGCCCGGTTGGTGAGGGTCAACGGGTTGCCCGAGCATCTACAAACGGGCGGGACGATTCCCCAGTTGCCTGCGAACTTGAGTTTGACGAATTCTAGCAATCCGATGCAGTTGGGGCGGGAAATTGCCCAAGCGATTTATGGAGGGATGAGTTTATGAGTGGTCGGCAAGTGGGTCGGGTTAATGGGCAGTCGAAGGGTGAGACTCCTTTGAGTAGTGGGGTTTTACAGCGTGCGGCGGTGCGTGCGGTGGCACAGAAGGAGGAGGAAGCGACTCAGGAGGTGGAGTCGGGAGGGTTGAACCCGTCGCGGTTTGTGCATGATTTTAGTATGGTGCCGATTGATAGAGCGGGTTTGCCAAAGGAAGTATCACAAACTCCCAACCAAACCGGATTACCCGATGATCTCAAAGCAGGAGTCGAAAATCTATCGGGGTATTCTTTAGATAATGTCAGAGTTCATTATAATTCGCCCAAACCAGCCCAATTACAGGCTTTAGCTTATACGCAAGGGACAGAGATTCATGTCGCACCCGGACAAGAGAAACATTTACCCCATGAAGCATGGCACGTTGTTCAGCAGATGCAGGGAAGGGTGAAACCGACGATGCAAATGAAGGGGGTACAGGTTAATGATGATCAGGGGTTGGAGAAGGAAGCGAATGTGATAGGAGCAAAAGTCGCACATTGTACTTCTGGAGATATTTCTTCGATAAGTAATTCTGCACAATTGTTTGGCATGAATCTGGCTGATAATGAAAGTATGGTTGTTCAACGACATACAATAATGCAGCCCGGGTATGCCACTGGAGATATGTTTGGAATTGTTGCTGCTTTAATTGATGATGATAATGCTCATGTCGTGATTGCAGGTGGCCGTGGTCCAGTTCATGACCCTACAGATAAAGCCCTATCAATTCAAGAATTTTATTTAGATTCCGGAATAGATGGAGCAAGAATCCATTTAATTCAAGTTGATGATGTACGGAGCGCAGGAGCAGATTTGAGAAAAGAAGCGTTAAGAATTGAGCAACAAGTTCTTGGCAACTCAAAATCAACTAGCAAAATCAAAAAAGAAGATATCAAATCAGTAACAGGTGGGACAGATTACGTTGCAGAAAAATTCTCGGATAAAATGCGTCAAAAATTAAAAAAAGCATGGGATATAAACGAATCTAAGGATAATGAAATAGAAATATGGTTGACGGAGAAGGGAGTACCGACGAAAGGGAGTAATGTAGCTGTCTTATGGTCTCGATTTAGCGGTAAAAAAGGAGATATTCACCTAGAACATGATTCCAGCTATACAGGTATTGAACAAATTGCAGTAGAAGCTGCTCAAAAATATGATGCGGTTATCATAGCAGGGGATAGGGGCTACACACCGGGAAAAGGGCAAAAATATGATGGAATTGCTAACAAGATTAACACCAAACTTAATGCCGGAAAGGTCTTCAACCTTACAGAGTTCTGGACAGAAGATTCGGATGCTTTGCGGGCATGGGGAGGAAACACCCGTTTTGGACAATTCAAGCTTTATGATTTTCTCCACCGAAACTTTCAGGAAGTAAAACACCTAGGATTTAGAAGCGGGAACCTGGAAGCAATGGCTATGTTAGGTTATCAAGTCAGGTATATGGAAGAACCAGATAGCGAAGGAGGTGAAAGAATGACTGCTTGGCATCATCATGCTCAAGGTAGAACAAAAGCAGGTGGAAAGGCAAGCGGGTATGAACGACTAGGAGTATTTGAACCACCAACAAGATCAGGGAAACACTTAAAAAAACAACCACAATTCGATAGGAGACCTGATTGGGCTCCTGGAAGAAAACTAGGTGTTGATAAGCCAATAGAAATCAGTTCTCTTCCAAAAGGTTTTAATGAAAGGGATCTCCAAGCAATACTAGAGTATTTAAGGCCTGAGAAGGAGAAAGGAATTGTCTCGACAATAGAACCGTCACGAGAACCACTTCTCAAAGCACCTGAAATACGGAGAGCAATTGCTAATGCCTTGAATTTCATGGGACTTCCCTTAACGAAGGGTTCACTTAAAGATGTGGATAAAACCTTTAAAAAACTGGCTCTTGAATATCATCCCGATAAACCCGGTGGTGATCAAGACAAATTTGTTTTACTCAATCAAGCTAAAAGTATTCTTAAAGGTGACTTTTCATCTATTTCAGGATTCAATACAAAAATCTTGGCAATTACTAATTGAAGTGCGATCGCCTGATCTTGTAGTTTGATCGCCCGATCTTGTAGGTTGGGTAGAAGAACGAAACCCAACATTATATACTCCCATCAAATATGTTGATTTGTTGGGTTTCACTATCGTTCTACCCAACCTACCCTTTATTCCTTGCCAATATCGTCATTAAAAATTAACCTTTCCTCAGCCCCCCACATCAAATCATAAACTCCCTGCTTCCACATAACGGTGAAAACTCGAATATTGCCAATCTTTCGGCGCAAAAACTAATCCATGATGGACGGGATTATAGTAAGTATATTCCAAATGATTGACAAAATCTCGCTCATCACAAATTTGATGCTCCCAAAATCGACGTTGCCAAATCGCTTTTTCTCCCTTTTGTTGTCGAGATGAGGTCATTTTTCCTTGATAAAAAACATGACATTTACGACTAAAATAGCTTTTGATTAACCGCCAACGAGTTGAAAAATTGGCGTCATTTTCGGGTAACGTCCAATACAATGGAGATGCTCTGGCAGAATGGCGATCGCATCAATTTTAAAGGGATGTTGTTTCATCACATACCGAAAAGCTTCCCTGAGTCAATCTATATTTTCAGATACACCCAAAATCGGACGACGGTGGTGGGAAACAAGGGTAAAAAAATAAGTTTCCCCAGGTTTTTTTGCCCGACGATATTGCATAATCTTTTGATTGGGTAGCACCGAAGATAGAATGCGATCGCCATCTTTAACCCACTGCATAACGAGAAAATTGGCGTTTAAAAGCGGAATGAAAACCGAGAACAATATCTGTTGTTGGTACACCCATCTCAACTAATCTTTCTGCAACCAAATCTTCCGTACCGTTATATTGAATCCAGATTTTGCCCTCTTGAATATCAAAGTGCATCACGGGGCCAAAAACCCGCTTATCTCCTTGCCAACCCACATAGGCGAGTTGATAATGGTCACGTTCGGTATCAAATATTAACTCCGCTTTGACTGTATCAGTAGGGGTAGCAATTTGGGCGTGTTCGGTCAAAATTTGCTGAATAAATTGTCGATACTGTTCTACTTTATCCATTGCTTTATCTCCTCCTGTTTAGGATCGTAAATCATCAGCTTGACTTGGAAACGTTTCAGAGAACGTTGAATAAAGGAAAGCTGAAAAAAATCCTGATAGGTTTCCACAGGAATGGCTAAATAAACAATTCTATCGGGTTCTTGTTCTTCAATTGCTTGGCAATAGTTAAGATATTGCCCCAATGCAGTATGAAAGGCACTAATATCTGAGTCTCCAATAAAGCTTTTAATTTCTACAGCTATTTTTTCTGACTCCCGTTCGGCTGCGATCATACTTTCTGCTGCCAAATCAATTTGTAATTTGACAGCTTCACTAATCCGAATCGTTAGAGGATCATGGGTAATATTCCATCTGTCTTTAATTAAAGCATTTTTAACTTGTTGATGGAAAACATCTTTAGCCATTGTCAACCTCTTTTACTGGACTGGCGCACTAGCACAGGCTTCGCTGCCGATAGAAAAGGTAATTGTAATTCTAGCTGACGAGCGGTGGATTACGACAAGGTTAACACACCCTACTGAACCGACACACCTTAAATGGTGGATTGCTAGATTGCCATAACAGCCTGGGTTTTAGCCGCCTAACTCACCCTACACGAAAGCACATTTTTAGCCGTGTCGGTCCACTACAGTTAATCGGTTTGTTATGCGATCGCCAACCTATTCTACTATTGGTGCGTTATGCAATGCCTTCACACCCAACGGCTACGGCGATCGCGAGTTCCCCATCCCAAAAATAACCCAAAAAACCGTAATTTTCTGTAAACTTCAACCCGGAACCCGCCGGCGTGTTAGATAATAAAAAGTAGATTTTGGAAAATCGCCCTATGTTGCTGAAAATCTTTGTCTATGTCGTTGTTATTCCCGCCATCTTCGCCTTTATTTTGGGCCTGCTGGCTAACGTTTTTAAAACTATAGAAAATGGCAGCACCCTGAAAAAAACTCAAACTGCTGATTCGACTAATTCAGGAAACGCTTAGTTTTTGAACGGCACCCCAACCCCTATCAAAAAAACAGCCTGACTTGCTACCAACTCTTGAGAACCCATCATTGATTTGATTGAGTTTCTTCAGCAGAAGGCTGTTCCTGAGACTTTAGTAAAAAAGGAAACCGATTTCCCAACGGAATTTGTAACTGCTTTTCAACGATTTTAAGAAGGTTAATTTGATCCGGAAAGGATTCCGGTAATAAATTCGCCCGTTTCAGCAATTTTTGCGCCCAGTTGAATAACAGCACAAATGGAGTTACTAGGCTGATAATCAAACCGTAGGAAACTCCCGCCGCGATTTGCGACTCCGTTTTAGTACGATTAGCCCATACCCAATCCCAAAGACCCCATCCATTTCGGAAGCTAACGATCCAGATCCAGACTACCAGGCTGGCACCCAAAAGTCCGAGTAGAATAAAAAGCCAAATTAATTTCGCAACCAGTGAAAAGAATTGGCCAATTGAATAGGCATAAACGGTGGTTTCATCTACGGTTAAGTAACGCCCTAGACTGCTTGTTGAACAGTAAGAAGTAAGAGTGTTTGATTTGTTTGTCATAGGTGGTGAATTGTTCTCTCATTCTTTTTATCAAAGTTTAACATCAAGAAAGGGATTTCATGCAATTCTTAAAGCCAAGTCCGCAATTATTAAAAAGTGTAAATAAATTATAAATACCCTTCATAATTAACCCACCTCAGCTTTTAACGTAGTATCATTCATAAGCATAGAAATCAGGAATTGCATCGCCTCGTCATCCGATAATCTGGCCATAAATTAATACTTGAGTTGAGGATAACAAGACATCCTCAAGGAGGCCTTTGTTTTGACATCTTTTCCGGGTTCGCCCAAATCACTGAAGGGAGCAATTGTTGCGGTCGATTTAACCACTCGGCAAATGGTTAGTTCAATTGCCTTCCAGTACAATCCAGATACGATTACACGCTCCCTCGACCCCCAAATGTCAGAAGGAAACGGGGCAAAAGCGGAGGCGTTATACATCAAAGGAGCGCCTAGAGAAAGCATTCAACTCGATATCGAACTTGATGCCACCGACCAACTTGAAAAAGGAGAGAAAACAGCGGTCGAATTCGGCATTTATCCCCAACTATCGGCTTTGGAATGTTTGGTTTATCCCACAAGCATTCAGATGGTGACTAATCTGTTGCAAGCTAAGATTGGCCGGATCGAAATTGGGTTTCCAGAGGCACCTTTAACTTTGCTCGTTTGGGGTTATAAAAGGGTGCTACCCGTTCAGTTAACTAATTACAGTATTACTGAAGAAGCTTACGACGTTAACCTCAATCCGATTATGGCTAAAGTCTCTTTAAGCTTGCGAGTTCTAAACTATAGTGATTTGCCGTGGAATAGGGGTGCCAAGCTGTTCCTCGCCCATCATATCACTAAAGAACTTATGGCAAATAAAGCGACTCTTAGCAGTCTCGGTTCATTGGGCGGATCGCTAATCAATTGACATCTTAATTGTTTGCTGTTATGTTCGATTCAAACAGTCGCTATTACAATCTAGAAACGGCCGATTACATCGCCGCCGACGGACGAAAAATTTCCTACATACGCCGTCGCTTTCTTCCCCAAGGAAAAACAATGCCATTGGCGCAAGAAGTTACCTTTGTAGAAGGTGATCGCTTAGACTTAATTGCCTATAAAACCCTCGGCGATTCCGAGGAATTTTGGCAAATTTGTGATGCCAACAACACCATGAACCCCACCGAACTCACTTCGGAAATCGGGGAAACGATCCGGATTCCCATCCCGCAGGTTTAAAGGAATTACCATGCCTTTTGGAATTACCCTAACCTTATTAATCGGTAAAAACACGCCCCGCCCCGCTCCCGGTTATCTGATGGAAGCGTTCAAAAGTGTGGAAGTCACCCACAGCGATGAGGGATATTCGGGTTTTCAAATTACTTTCCAAGTCGGCAGGGCAGGTAAGGAGAGTTTGCTAGATTATAAACTGATTAAAGATCCCCTGTTTGCCGTTTTTAACCGGGTTATTTTAATCGTGAATTTGGGCGCAAAAGCAAAAGTTTTGATGGATGGGATCATTACCCACCAGGAGTTTTCACCCAGCTTTACACCGGGAAATTCAACCTTTACAATTACGGGTGAAGATGTTAGCGTGATGATGGATTTAGAAGAAAAATCCGTTGAACATACTGCCCAAGATGAAGCGACTATTGCCCGGGTGATTATTGGAAATTATTCTAAATTCGGTTTAATTCCTAAAGTGACTAAACCACCTTTTCGAGATCAACCCACTAAAAACGAACGCATTCCATCCCAACAGGGTACGGATTTAGAATATCTCAAAACGATTGCACGGCGCTTTGCTTACGTTTTTTATGTGACTCCGGGGCCGGCATCGGGTCAAAATACAGCCTATTGGGGACCACCGCAACGGAAAGATAAACCGCAAAAAGCGTTAACCGTAAATATGGAGTCTTTTACCAATGTAGATTCGATTAGTTTTCAGAACAATGCTTTATCTGCAACTGCGGTTAAAGGAAGCGTTCAGGATCGCAAAACCAACAAAATCCGACCTTTACAAGAAAATAGCAGCGATCGCCCTTCTTTGGCCGCCCAACCTTCCCTAAGCAAACAAGCTTATCGACGAATACAAATGTATCGCGAAACCGGTCGGGAAACGGCACAAGCAGATGCACGAATTCAAGCGCTCGCCGACCGATCAGTAGACAAGGTAATAACAGTCACAGGAGAATTAAATACCCTGCGTTACGGCGCTCTTTTACAAGCTAGAAAATTAGTCGGTTTGCGGGGTGTTGGTGCGACTTATGACGGTCTTTATTACGTCAAAAGCGTTACCCATAAAATCAGTCAGGGGGAATACACACAAAACTTCACCATCACCCGCGATGGTATCGGAACAACCGTACAAATACTACCAGTATGACAGAATTTTTCGGCAAATATCGGGGCAAAGTTACGGGCAATAAAGACCCTTTAAATTTGGGTCGAATTCAGGTCAGCGTTCCGGCAATTTTTGGTGAGGGTCGCCAAAGTTGGGCGATGCCTTGCACGCCTTATGCGGGTAAAGATGTGGGTTTTTTTACGATTCCGCCGCTTGATACTAATGTTTGGGTAGAATTTGAAGGCGGCGATCCGGATTATCCCATCTGGAGCGGTTGTTTTTGGGGCGAAAACGAACTCCCTCAAAATGCTAAAGTTGACGAACCTGCCAAGGTGCAAGTTTTTAAAACGGATGGAATTACGATTACTTTGAGCAATTTGGGCGGCAACAAAGGATTAACCGTTGAAGTGAATAAACCCGTCGTGGATAAACCGTTAAAAATGGTTTTTAATGCGGACGGTATTGAACTCAATAATAATAATAAAACCGTTGCCAAACTGATGGCGGAAACGATAGAATTAAAAAGCGGACAATCATCGACCGTAACGATTGCTTCCGATAGTATTCAACTTAAAGAAAGTTCGATAGAAATCAAACTCACCGCCAATAGTATCGAAATGAATTGCAATCCGGCAACCTTGAAGTTATCAACGTCTTCGGGAGTTGAAATCGCCAATTCTCCGGCGACGGCGAAGGTGAGTTCTTCCGGCGTTGAATTGAGCAGTACCCCCGGCAAGATCAAGATTGCACCATCGGGAATTGAACTCAATTATCCGATCGCAAATATTAAACTTTCTCCGGTGGGTGTGAATGTAAATAACGGGGCTTTAGAAGTAACTTAAGGAGAAATAAATGCCAGGTTTTTTATTAAATATTGGTTCTACTGTGATTTGCGCTCACGGGGGACAGGCAAAACCGACGGTACCCAATCCCAGAGTGAGAGTCATGGGAATGCCCGTGACCACCCAAGGCCCACCTTATGCGATCGCCGGTTGCGTCAATCCTCCCCCACCCGCGAACGTTGGCCCTTGCATCCTCGGCAATTGGATCGTCGCAGCAATGCGAGTAAAAGTGATGGGAATGCCCGTATTACTGCAAGATAGTCAAGCCATTTGCGTCCCCACCGGAACGCCGCTAACCGTACTTCTAGCCCAACTTCGGGTTAAGGGAATGTAATGGATATTAACTACCCCTTCCGAATTGATGGACGCGGACGAATTGCAGAAGCCGATAGCGAAATGCACATTCGTCAATTAATCGAACAGGTACTCCTGACATCGCCAGGGGAAAGAGTTAATCGCCCGGATTTTGGCAGCGGGTTGCAACAACTTTTATTTTCACCCAATAACAGCGAATTAGCAGCAGCAACTCAGTTTTTAGTACAGGGTGCATTGGAGGAATGGTTGGGCGATTTGATCGAGGTAGAAGCCATCGATATTGAACCTGTAGAATCGAAATTAGAAGTAACAGTTCAATACGTTGTGCGACGCAACCAGCAACGACAAATAGCGCAGTTCTCCCGTGAGGTTTGAGCCATGAATGTGCAGTACCGTTGTCAAAATGAACGCCGACGAAAACTGATCCAAAATCGGCCCAACGGATTCCCCCGCTTGAATGGGATTGATTACCTTGAAATCGGTGGCGATCGCCAAACGTTAATCGTTTATTTTATCCATCCTCCGGCAGATTTAAAAGCAGAAAATATTCTGATAACTGGGGGAACTCGCTTGGAAAATCTGCAAGTTGAATCTGTTAGTTATTCTGAGAATGAATTAACGGTGCGAGTGGATAGGGCGGGCGATTATTCCACCTATACTCTACGTTTGGTGAAATCTTCCCCATCGCCAACTCCGCCGGCAGGTTTTGACCCGCTACTTTCTCAAATTGATTTTTCTTTTTGGGCGGATGAAATCAGCGAATTTGACTGCAAAGAACCCGAACCATTACCGGAAAAAGAACTGCCTCCACCCGTTATTGATTACTTGGCAAAAGATTATGCGAGTTTCCGGCGATTAATGTTGGACCGACTGGCGGTAACGATACCCCAATGGCAGGAACGGAATCCGGCAGATTTAGGGATTATGCTGGTAGAAATATTGGCTCACGCTGCCGATTATTTGAGTTATTATCAAGATGCAGTCGCAACGGAAGCTTATTTAGGAACTGCACGGAAACGGGTTTCTGTGCGTCGTCACGCTCGCTTGCTGGACTACTTAATGCACGAGGGTTGCAATGCCCGTGCTTGGGTAGCACTTGAAGTTGAAAATAATAAAAATAATGATCTAGACGGAGTTAAATTATTAGGGGCTTGCCCGGAAGAAAATCGTCCGGGAGTGCAATTTTTAACCCAAACAAATTTTTCCAATAGCGTAGTTGATCGCGAACAATTTAACGCCGCTTTAAACGCCGGCGCACAAGTATTTGAATCCCTGCATGATATTACCCTTTATCACTGTTTAAATACGATTCACTTCTACACTTGGGATAGCAAGCAATTCTGTTTGTTGCGGGGTTCAACTCAAGCGACTTTACAGGATACAACAGAACAAGATACAACAGAACAATTCGTTTCAAAATGGCTAAAACCCGGCAATATACTGGTGTTTGAAGAAGTGCTGGGAAGGGAGACAGGCAAAAAAAGAGATGCTAACCCAAACAATCGCCATGCCGTGCGTTTAACCAAAGTAGAAAGCGCTATAGATCCTTTGAATAACAAAAAAATCGTTGAGATAACATGGCACGTTGCAGACGCTTTACCCTTCGATTTATATATTTCTAATATCAACTCGGAAGATCAAGTAATTGAGAAGATCAGTGTGGCGAGGGGTAATGTGGTTTTGGTGGATGCGGGGCGATCGCTTCCCCCGGAAAATCTCCTCGAAAATCCGGGTTGGGAACGGTTAAGACCCCGCTTAAAAAAAGGCGCTTTAACTCAACAAGGTTACGTGCAGAATCGTCAAAGACAATGGATGATTTTCGATCCGAATGCTTCTGCAAGTGAGGCGATGCAATGGCAACTGAGAAATGCGCGTCCGGCGATCGCACTTTGGGAAAATCAACCCCCAAATATTGATCGAGAAGCGGGCGTTAGTTGGCAATATCAAGGGGATTTATTAGTTAGCGATCGCTTTGCCCGCGATTTTGTCGTAGAAACGGAAGATGACGGGCGGGTTTACCTTCGTTTTGGGGATGGTATTTTAGGCAAAAAACCGCAACAAAATCATCCTTTATACGCTTGTTATCGGGTCGGAAATGGACGTGGGGGTAATGTGGGTGCAGATGCGATCGTCAGCATTTTTATTCAACCTGAAAATCTCAAAACAGAAGATCGCCCCAAGATTATAAATGTTCAAAAAGCAATTAAAACTGTTCGTAATCCAATACCTGCAAAAGGCGGAACTGAACCCGAATCAATTGAACAAGTTCGCCTTTATGCACCGCAAGCATTTCGAGAACAAAAACGCGCCGTTACAGAAGCGGACTATGCTGCTGCTGCCGAACAGTATCCCGGCGTACAAAAAGCCATAGCAACCCGACGCTGGACGGGCAGTTGGCACACGATTTTTATCACTGTAGACCGAGAGGGAGGACGGGCAGTTGATGAAGAATTTAAACGCAATTTACTCGACTTTTTAGAACAATTTCGACTCGCCGGACACGATCTTGAAATTGATAGCCCTCGCTTCGTTCCTTTGGATATGGCGATGACGGTACAAGTTCAACCCAATTATTTCCGCAGTAACGTTAAAAAAGCGCTGTTAGATGCTTTCAGCAATCGAGTTTTAGCCAACGATCAATTAGGATTTTTTAATAGCGATCGCTTGAGTTTCGGCGAATCGATTTATGTCAGTCAAGTGATTGCAGCCGCCGTGCAAGTCTCGGGAGTGGAATCGGTAAAAGTCACCCGTTTTCAACGGTGGGGCGAACCCTCTAACCGGGAAGTAGAAATCGGAAAAATACAGTTTGAACGGTTAGAAATTGCCCGCTTATACAATATTCCCAATCAACCCGAAAACGGCAGAATAGAATTCAATTTGGAGGGCGGTTTATGAACCCTGGAAATAATACCCCGAAAAAACCAGAAAATCGCCCCGGCTTGCCAGAAATCGCTTATCGAATTTCTAATTATGCAAGTTTTCGCCGTCGGTTGCTGAGTCTTTTACCGAGTATATTGCCTTCTCAGGAAACATCAAAATCGGCACCTTTGGCGAAGCTAACCACGCGGTTAGATGACGATCCGGCGATCGCACTTTTGGATGCTTGGGCAATCGTTGCGGAGGTGTTAACTTTTTATCAAGAACGAATTGCCAATGAGGGCTATTTACGCACAGCAACCGAACGATTATCGGTGCTAGAATTGGCAAGGGCGATCGGTTATGAACTCAAACCCGGTGTAGCAGCCAGCACATTTCTTACCTTTACTGTTGAAGATGCGCCCGGTTCTCCCAAAGAAGCAACAATTCCCAAAGGTACGCAAATAATGAGCGTTCCCGGTAAAGATGAGTTACCCCAAACTTTTGAAACAACTGAAGAATTCACCGCACACGTCGATTGGAATATCATAAAACCCCGTCCCAGTCGCCCCCAAAATATTACTATTAATACTCGTCAACTTTATCTCAATGGTATTAGTAATCAGTTGAAAGCCGGGGATTATTTACTGTTAGTTGATGAAGAGCCGGAAATTCACACTTATCTGCTGCCTATAACCGATGTCAAAGAAGATACCCAAGCGGGATATACCCTGGTAAAATGGGAAGAATATCTAAATCCTCCAGAAACTCCGCTACGCAATCCAAAAGTATTTGCATTTCGGCAAAAAGCCAATCTTTTCGGTTACAATGCGCCGGCTTGGGAAGACATGACTGCTGAGGTGAAATTGGCTGCAATTGAAGCCAAAAATGTCTCGGTTCAATGGGGTGTTTTTAAGTCCTCAGACAATGGCACAGAATGGCAGTCTGTTAGTAAAGGTTTACCAAATGCAGACATCCTTTGTTTGACAATTTGGGATGGTATTCTCTTTGCTGGTACTGCGGGTAAAGGAATTTATCGATCTAAAGATAACGGTAATAATTGGGAACCCGTCAATAATGGTTTAACAAATCTGAATATTCAAACGCTTTATACAAATCCTGAAAATTCGAGAAATCCTTTGTTTGCGGGTACTCCTGGGGGCGGTGTTTTTCGTTCCAAAGATGGCGGAGAAACTTGGGTTCCAATTAATATTGGTTCCGTTAAAATCCAGCAAATAACACCTCAAACTAATGAAAATTCACAGGCAAACTTAGTATCCATTAATACAAGTTTACCCAACACGATTGTCCGTTCAGTGCTTACTTATAATGACTATATATTTGTCGGCACAGATGACGGTATTTTTCTCTCAACCAATCAGGGAAAAGATTGGGAAGCAAAAAATTTATCTAACAGAACAGTCTATTCTCTCCTAATTGAACCTGATTGTTTTATAGGAACAGCTAAAATCAAAAGCTCTTCCGAAGCTACAATCACCGTATCCGATACAAAATTCAGTCGTTCTCCGCAAGTTGGTGATGTTATTAGAGCAGGCAAAAAAGTTAGAAAGATTGTTGAGATATCTGGTACTGATAAATACTCATTTATACTTGATGCCGAGTTTGATTCTTCCGTAACCGTGGGAACAACTATTTTTTATTTAGGAAAGCGTCTCTTTGCTGGAACAGATAGAGGTGTTTATTGTAGTCCAGATTTTGGAAATAGCTGGAATGAATGTAAAAATACTGCTCTCGATCAAAAAACTGTTTATTCATTAGTTAGTTATCGCTCAAATGCAAATAAAAATTTTATCTTTGCCGGAACGAATACAGGTGTTTATCGTTCGTTAAACTGCGGAGACAGTTGGGAAGTTATCAACGATAGTACGCTGTCAGGCTGTACTGTTTATTCACTAGCAACCTATGAATATTCTGGTAATCGTTATCTCTTTGCTGCCACCAATAAAGGCATCTTTTTCTCAACCAACAGTAATGCTGAAAGTGGCGTTAATTGGACTTTAGTTGATCGGAATCTATCAACACAAAATTTCACCGCTCTTGCTTTGAAAACATTGCCAACCCAGAAAAAAATATTTGCAGGTAGTAAGTTTGCTGGTTTTATATCATCAGCAGTCACAACCGATGATACAACAGATGGAATTGAAAGAAGGAGAAGAGAAGAAATAAGAGACTGGCCCGGCTTTCAAATTACCGATCCGAAACTGATCGATTTTGATACCCTATATCCCCAAGTTCTAAAAGATAGTTGGTTTGTAGTCTTTGATGATCGCAATTCTGAATCCGATCAAAAGAAAGACACCCCCAAGTTTTTTGCTTCCAAAGTTGAGAATATTTCAACGATTTCGCGCCGGGATTTTGGCTTGAATGCAAAAATTACTCGTATTCAACTAAATACGCCTGTTAATCCAAAATATTTTGGGCTACGAAGTGCGATCGCCCTGGTTCGTAGCGAGGAATTAGAGTTAGCTAAAGAATTGCTTACCGTAAGCGATCGCCAACAGGAAATTTTTCAAGATCCAATTCAAGACAAAACGATTTTACTCAACGATTTTGTGCAAGGATTGCAACCCAATCAAACGTTAATTGTCAGTGGTCAACGCATTAGAATTCAGTTAAGGAAAGATTTAGAGCTTGTCAATGATTTTAGTAACAAATCAGTAAAGGGGGGAGAGGTGCTGCAACTGTTGGAACCCCCTTTAGTACAAGACTCACAAACCCGGTGGAAGCTGATGGACAAAGATGGCTTTCAAGGAGATTTAACAACAGTATCTTCCGAAGATATAACCTTACTTTCAGCGGGTGAAGATAGTGAGTTTGTCGGCGAAGTTGTTCAAATTCAATCTCCTCCCACCGACCAACAAAAACCCGTTTTAACTCTGCAAGAACCGCTCAAAAATGCCTACGACCCAACAACAGTAAAAATTTATGCCAATGTAGTACAAGCAACTCACGGCGAAACCATTGAAGAAGTGCTGGGAAGTGGAGATGGTAATATAACCAATCAACGTTTTACCCTGAAAAAACCTCCCCTGACTTATGTTTCGAGAAAAACCGCAAGCGGAGCGGATAGCACTTTAGAAGTGCGAGTTAACGGCGTACTTTGGCAAGAAGTCCCCTCCCTCTATTCCCTAACTGCACAAGACCAAAGTTATATGATCCGAATAGAAAATGATGGTACAACAAGTGTTACTTTTGGTGATGGAATTCAAGGTTCCCGACTGCCAACCGGTGAGGAAAATATCACCGCAACCTATCGCAGTGGTATCGGTCTTGATGGCAATTTGGGTGTCGATCGCTTAAGCCTGCTGAAAACCCGTCCCCTGGGAATTCTAGAGGTAACAAATCCCGTTCCCGCGACGGGAGCATCTGCACCGGAATCACTAGAGGAAGCTCGCACTAAAGCGCCTTCAACCGTGCGAACATTAGATCGAATTGTATCGCTGTCAGACTTTGAAGATTTTGTGCGGGGTTTTGCGGGAATTGGAAAAGCTCAAGCGGTTGAACTTTGGCACGAAGAAACGCAGTTAGTACACATTACAATCGCGGCTGTAAATGGTGCGGAAGTTCTCCGAGAATCCAATCTTTACACCAACTTAATAGAAGCGATAGACTTGGCTAGAGATCCCCTACAAAAAGTGCAGGTTGATTCCTACGATCGCCTATTGTTCAACTTAGAAGCTAAATTGCTGCTAGACCGTCGCTACGAAGCAGAAGCGATTAAAAACAAAGTACATACCGCTCTCAACAGCAATTTTGCCTTTGATCGGCGACAATTTGCACAAGCAGTAACAGCATCAGAAGTTGTTGCAATTATTCAAAATATTGAAGGGATAGTTGCAGTCGATCTCGATGCACTTTATCAAGTGGGCAGCAGCAAGGCTTTAGAACAATCCCTGACGGCTTTACCGGCCCGTTCCGATCCTCTAAACAATCAGGTGCATCCGGCTCAATTATTATTGCTTAATCCTGCTGGTATCCAACTTACAATAGTTCCTACTTTATGAACTCTTCTTCTAGCGATCGCTTATATAAATTACTACCCGCAATTTATCAGTTGCGAGATACAGCAGAAGGCGAACCTTTGCGGATGTTACTCGCTTTGATCGAGCAAGAATTTTTGACGATAGAAGGCGATATTTCCGATTTATATGAGAATTGGTTTATTGAAACTTGTTCCGAGTGGGCGGTTCCTTACATTGGCGATTTGCTAGATGTACATCAATTTTATGCCGATCATTCCCAAGTTTACGGACAGCAAGAACGACGCGCTTATGTTGCCAATACCATAGCCTATCGACGACGAAAAGGAACAACTCCGGTATTGGAACAATTAACCCAAGATGTAACCGGATGGCGATCGCGTGCGGTAGAATTTGCTCGATTAGTTGCAACCACCCAAAACATAAATCATATTCGTTTTAACAGCACAACCGTCAATTTACGAGCGAATAATCAATTGGAACAAATTGGCACTCCTTTTGAACAACAAGCTGCTTACACAACAGATATTCGTGTCGCCAGTCAGGGGGGGCGTTATAACGTTGCCAATATTGGTTTGTTTATCTATAGATTGCGAAGTTATCCAATTAATCGCAGCACAGCCCGTGCTATTTTTCAATCTGAGACTAATTTAACCAGACGTTGCTACACATTTAATCCTTTGGGTTTGGATGCGCCATTATTTAACCAACCCCGAAGAAAGACGGATATCTTAACCCTGGCTGAAGAAATTAATTTACCGGGAATATTGCGGCGCGTTCCACTGGCAAACGAACTCAAACAACGCCGTCAATATCGCTTACAAGGAAAATTATTAGAAGGAATTCGCTATTTTGATAACGACCCCGTATTTCAAATCTTTGTTAACGGTCAGCCCGAGCCAATTCCCCCGGAAGAAATCCTCATTTGCAGTTTAGAAAATCAAGAGGAAAATCAAGCTTGGAACATTCCCGTTCAGGAATTTGATCGGAATAATGATGACCCTCCGTTACCTGCAAAAGTTGTCGCAGTAGACCCCGAGTTAGGTCGAATCGCTTTTCTGAATCAACCCGAACCGGATCGGGTAGAAGTGAGCTATTGTTATGGGTTTATTGACGATATTGGTGGCGGTTATTACGGGCGAAATAATCTGAGTATTTCTACATCAAATCCGGAAAATAATTCCGCTTTATTTGGGGAGATTAAACCAGGCAATTTAGCCGGGGCTAATCCTTTGGAAACTGCGATTGAAACCTGGAACAAAACCGTTGAAGCGTGGCAAAAACTGAAGGAATTGACTCATATTCCTTTGGCTAAAATTCGGATTCCAAGCGTCCAAGTTTTACGGCGAGATTCAGAAAAAAAACGCCCCGAATTTCAGCCGGGTATTATTAGCGGTTTGAGAGCGATTGTTCAATCGGGAGGCTTAAAAGTTATTGTTACCCCCGGTCGGGCTGTCGATCGCCAAGGAAGGCTGATTCTTTTGGAAAAAAACTATACAGTTAATCTCCAAAAATTCAACCTCGCCCAAGATGTGAAAGGATGGTTAGTGATTTTTTATCGTCCCCCTTCTGAGAAGCAAGTAACCGAACCGGAGCAAGTACCAATTGAGTTTATTTCGGAAAGTGCCTTCGAGGAATTCCCTCGCGGAACGTTTATTCCGCTGATTCATATTGCGCTAAATCCTCAACAGCAAAAACCACAGTTTGACGAGAAGATTCGCCAATGTTTTCAATTTCAGCCGGGAATTTTGCAGGGATTAGAAGTTAAGCTAAAACCCGGAAAATTAGAAGCGATAATTACAGCAGGAACGGTTGTCGATGAACGGGGGCGATCGCTAACTATTCCCAACAACTTTTCGATTAATTTAAGTTTGGCTCGCGGTCAAACTCAACACCTGGTTTTTCAGAAAACAACACGCCGGAAAAAGCGGTGGGAAGTTGAGGCGTTTAACGGGGAAGATTCCCCAAGAGAATTTCACTCAAATTGCTTTTATTTGGAAACTGTAGAACTTGTCAAAAATTCCGATGAAAAAACTCATATTCAGTCGCAGTTAAAGGAAGTAAACGGGAAAAAAATTTCAGACCGGATTACAATCAACGGTTTAAACGTTAGGTTGGTGAATGCCGAAGGATCTATCATTGCTGTTTCTCCCGGAATGTTGCTCAATAAATGGGGAAAAACAATCTGTTTAGAAAAAGAAATTCAGTTCGATCTCAGCGCCTATTCGGGTCAAACGCTAATTTTATTTATTTCCGACCAAAGCCAACCCGGATTACCTCTTTCTCCTGTTAATCCAAAAGGGCGAGGATGGCAACATTTAGGAATTGTGCCTGAAGAACCTGACACCAAAACGGCTACTATTTTAATCGCAGATAACTGCACCTACGAAGGGGATTTGTCTATTATCGTACCCGATGAAAAACACCTTCAGATTATCGCTGCTGATGGTTGTCGTCCTCATTTACAGGGTAATTTATCAGTGCGGGGAATTGCGATATCTGACGATACAAAACCGGGCGAACTAACTTTAAATGGACTATTACTAGAAGGTAAAATTACAGTTTTGGCGGGGAATTTGAAACGGTTAAATATTAAACATTGTACTCTTGTTCCAGAGGATGGCGGGCTTTATGTAGAACCCGGATCGCTTCCTTCCGTTGATGCTAACATCGGGGAAGGGTTCGATGCGATCGCCCTGACCAAATATTCCTTAAATTGGGTTTGGCAGTCCATTCGCCGGGATGTGGGGTTAAGCAATATTTCCCCAGAATTTAACCCAACTCAACTGCTACAACCTGCGACTCAACAACTACAAAATCGAGTTTCGCAGGTTTGGCAAAGCCTCCAGCGTTGGCGGTGTCCCCAAAAATTAGAACCGGCAACCGTTGGAGAAATTACTACAACTCAATGGGATAACGCCTGTTTAGAAATTGTACTCGATCAGAGTATTTGCGGCCCCATTTTCCTCAACAATAGGGTTCCAAAATTGACAATTACTAACAGCATTATCGACAAAGAATTAACCAAATCGGAAGAACAAGAACCGCAAGTTATTTTAGCTCCCGGTAGCGAAGTTGAAATTAAAACTAGCACAGTTTTTGGCATGATAACCGTTCGCAATTTAGAAGCCAGCAACAGTATCTTTACCGACAAAGTAATTGTATTGCGGCATCAAAATGGCTGCATTCGCTTTTCATATCTGCCCGACAAATCCGACACGCCACGCCGCTATCGATGCCAACCCGATATGGCGTTAAAAGGTGAAAGTTTGATATCAATTAATCGAGGACAGCCGAATCTTGCAGAAACAGGGCTGATTCTAGAGCGCTTAAAACCGAAGTTTACTTCAACGATATACGGTCAGCCAAACTATGCCCAACTTAGTCAAACTACTGCCGAAGAAATTCGTACAGGTGCAGAAGATGAAGCCGAAATGGGAGTATTTAATTCTCTAAAACAGCCCCAACGAGAGGCCAATTTACGGGCGAGTCTAGAAGACAATTTACGATTGGGTTTAAAAGCCGAAATTTTTTATATTAATTAAGGAGAAACTTAAATGAAAGGCGATTTTACTAGATTCACATTTCAACCGGAAAAGCATTATACAAGCGTCCGAATGCAGCAAGGTCGCCTGCAACTTGATTCCGATTGGAATGAACAGGTCGATATTCAAAATCATTTACGCCAAACTCAAACCGTTGATTTTATTGGTACAGATAGTGGTGTTCCGACCAGTCAGGGAGATTCAAAAAATCCCTATCGAGATAGCTTCAAGATTACTGTTATAAGAAGTGATAGTGAAAGTGATAGTGAAAGTGATAGTGATAATGATTTAGCGCTCGCTCCCGGACGACTCTATGTTAGTGGTACTCTATGCGAATTAGAAGGAACATTATTCGACTTCAACATTGTGCCAGAAAATTCTGATTCTTGCAATAAAATTAAAGTATCTACTCTGAAGGTTGATGGTCGAAATCTAGAAAAAGACCAGTGGGTTGCAATTGATACAAATCCTAAAAATTTTTTCAGAATTACCAATGTTGATCTTGAAAAGTTGGAGTTGCAGCTAAGTAGCAAAATAACAGAGTCGTCTGGAAAAATGCGTCGTATATTAACTTACAAGACTCAACCCGATTATCCTAATCCCGATAATGGTAGAGCCTTAGAAAATGGTATTTATCTGGCTTACATTGATGTTTGGCAACGAAATATCACAACGATTGAAGATCCTAAACTTCGGGAAGTTGCGTTAATTAACACCCCAGACACAACAACTCGCACCCAGACTGTTTGGCAGTTGAAACTTTATGATCCTATTGAAAAATATTTTGAGCAACTAATTGAAGGTGTCGTCATCACGTTAGAAGAGAGAGAAAAACTATTATTAGCCTTGAAAAAAATGATCGTAACCCGGTCAAAAAATACTGTCAATGGTGGGCAACTTTTGGAGCTATTTAACCCCGAAAAATTTCAAACAAACGGGGGTAAAGATCGAGTCTTAAAAAAGTGGACTTTGTTGCTCAAAAAAATAACGGATTACCAGAATGACTCGGCTTCTTTCATTAAGGAAGAATGGGCAAATTTTCTAGCCGAACACAAAAGTCGTCTAGCCTACATGAATGCCTGTGCTGGATTATGTGGTTCTGCTGGTGCCACATCTAATGACAGAGGTTATCAACGGTTAGAAAATCAACTATATCGGGTTGAAATTCACGATTCTGGTAAAGTCGCTGGAGAGAACAATACTGAAAAAACAGCTACATTTAAATGGTCTCGTGAAAACGGCAGTATTGTCAGCGCTATTGAAAAGATCGAGGGTAACATCATCACAATTCCCAAGTCTAACCAAGATGCTTGGACGAATTCTCAAACCGGACAATGGCTTGAAATAACTAATGAAGAAATGGAATTGAAGGGAAAACCCGGTGTGATGGTTCGCCTGTTAAGCGCCTCTTATACCAAGATTGAATTCGACCGCTCTAGTATTACGAATGATCGGGACTCGATTCTGTTAAATCCTACTCAATTAAAAGTGCGACGGTGGGAAAATATAACCAAAGAACCTGCGATTTCTACCAAAGCTGACTGGATTATTCTAGAAGCTGGAATCATGGTTAAATTCAATCCCAAATCATACTACGAAACGGGTGACTATTGGCTAATTCCCGCAAGATCTGCAACCAATGATATTGAATGGCCTAATGATCAAGCTGATAAAAAAATACGCCAACCTCTAGAGCAACTTCGCCAAGGAATTCACCATGATTACTGTCCCCTAGCAATAGTGGAAGTTAAAGGAGGTAAATTTGAGTTAAAAGAAGATTTGCGGGTGATTTTTCCGCCATTGATGCGTTGTGCTGACAAGTCCGAAGTTGAAAGTCAATTTTCTGCTGTTAACTCCACTTTAGAAACTAAAGCCAATCAATCGGAAGTTGAAAGTCAATTTTCTGCGGTTAACTCCACTTTGGAAACTAAAGCCAATCAATCGGAAGTTGAAAGTCAATTTTCTGCGGTTAACTCCACTTTAGAAACTAAAGCCAATCGAAACGAGGTTGAGAATCGATTTTCTGCTGTTGAATCCACTTTGGAAACTAAAGCCAATCAATCGGAAGTTGACCGTCAATTTTCTGCTGTTAACTCCACTTTAGAAACTAAAGCCAATCAATCGGAAGTTGACCGTCAATTTTCTGCTGTTAACTCCACTTTAGAAACTAAAGCCAATCAATCGGAAGTTGACCGTCAATTTTCTGCTGTTAACTCCACTTTAGAAACCAAAGCCAATCAATCGGAAGTTGAGAGTCAATTTTCTGCTGTTAACTCCACTCTAGAAACCAAAGCCAATCAATCGGAAGTTGAGAGTCAATTTTCTGATGTTAACTCCATTCTGGAAACCAAAGCCAATCAAAATGGCGATCCTCAACAGGACTTTAACGCCAAAATTATCACGGCCCAAGAAATTAAAGTTAATAAATTAACTCAAAATTCATCAAATACACTCAAAGAAGATATTCAAGACTTATCTAGTCAAGAAGTAGCAGCCATCCTCAGATCTCTAAATCCAGTTAAATTTATCTACAAAGAAGATGAAACACAAACAATTAATGCTGGTTTTATTGCGGACAATACACCCGACTTACTAACGGCTAATGACAAACAAGCGATTAAAGTTGTTGATATTGTTGCCGTTCTTACCAAGGCCGTTCAAGATAACCGAAAAACATTGGCAGATTTGGTAAAAATTGTCAAAAAACAGCAAGCTGAAATCGCTACTTTGAAGCAAAAAATAAAAACCTTAGAGGAGAAAACTGAGCAATGATCAAAAGATACCGAATTCACCGTTCTCCCATTCAAGGGTGCTGTTATTAGCAAATCCATTAACTTTCAAATTCAATACGAAGTTTTCATTCTGACCGCCCTTGACCCGTCTAAACTCGCGCTAAAACAAGGAGTTAATAATGCCGATCACGCCTACTTATCCCGGTGTTTACATTGAAGAAATTCCCAGTGGTGTTCGCACGATTACTGGTGTTGCAACCTCTATTACTGCTTTTATTGGTCGCGCTCTCAAAGGCAAGGTAGATGAACCGATACGCATTCAAAACTTTGGGGATTTCGTGCGTCAATTTGGGGGATTGTGGAATAAAAGCACCATGAGTTATGCGGTGCAACAGTATTTTATTAATGGCGGTCAAGATGCCATTATTGTTCGCGTTCATAAGGATGCAAAAAGTGCAAAAATCAGCTTCAAACCCGTTCCAGCCAGTGGTGGATCTAACGCTAGTAATCAAACGCCAAATCTAGAACTAGAAGCAGCTAGTCCGGGTCAATGGGGTAATGCGCTACGAGCAAAGGTTGACCATAACACTCGCAAAAGTGGCAATAATGAAGAAGATGCTAAATTATTTAACTTAACGGTTCAGCAATTAGAAGCGCCCGGTTCCGATCAAGTTGCTGCGGTTGAAACTCTCCGTAATCTTTCCATCGATCCCGATTCTGCCCGCTTTTACAAAAAAGTAATTGAACAAGAATCAAACTTAGTTAATGTTCCAGAAGACGCTTCAGATATCACCGCTCGTCCTAATGAAACTGACGACTTTGTTAATGCTAGCAATAATACAGGTAGTGACGGTGAAGATATCACCGATGCGGAGATTTCTGATGAGGGGTTGAAAGCCGATCGCAAAGGACTTTATGCCTTAGATAAAGCTGATTTATTTAATCTACTCTGCATTCCTCCGCTAACGCGATCGCAGGATATTGGACTTGATACAACTGTGGCAAAGGCAGCGAAATATTGCAAGGATAAGCGGGCTTTTTTGATTGTAGACCCACCTTCAACTTGGAATAAAATTCCCGATGCTGTCGCCGGTGTCGATAGTCTTCGCAGTGCGATCGGAGCCGATCTTTCCACCAATGCAGCAGTTTATTTCCCCCGCTTAAAAATGGCCGATTTGCTCAAGGAAAACCGCACGGAGGAGTTTGTTCCCTGCGGCGCAATTGCTGGAATTTTTGCTCGCACTGACTCCCAACGAGGAGTTTGGAAAGCGCCTGCCGGCATAGAAGCATCGGTTGTAGGAGTACGAGAACTTTCCTACAAAATGACTGATGGTGAAAACGGTCAATTAAATCCTTTAGGGGTGAATTGTATCAGAAATTTCCCTGTCTACGGCAACGTTACTTGGGGATCTAGAACGTTAGCAGGTGCCGATCAACTTGCTTCCGAGTGGAAGTATGTTCCCGTTCGTCGCTTGGCGCTTTACTTGGAAGAAAGCCTTTATCGCGGCACTCAATGGGTCGTATTCGAGCCAAATGACGAGCCTTTATGGTCACAAATTCGGCTCAATATTGGCGCCTTTATGAACAACCTCTTTAAGCAGGGAGCATTTCAAGGCAAAACTCCCAAAGAAGCTTACTTTGTTAAATGCGATAGCGAAACCACGACTCAATATGACATTGATCGGGGTATCGTCAATATCGTCATTGGTTTTGCTCCGCTAAAACCCGCCGAATTTGTTATTCTCAAATTCCAACAAATGACCCGCGAAAGTGCCGCTTAATCTTTGAATAAAAACGAATTAAAACAACTACAATCGGGAGAAAATTATGGCTCAATTTAGCGTAAATGCACAGCGTTTCGACCCCTACAAAAACTTTAAATTTCGGGTCAAATGGGATGGCAAGTATGTCGCCGGTGTCAGCAAAGTAGGCGCCTTGAAACGCACAACCGAAGTCGTCAGTCATCGCGAAGGCGGAGATCCCAGCAGCCAGCGCCACTCGCCCGGCGCCACGAAATATGAACCGATCATGCTCGAACGAGGCGTTACCCACGATAAAGAGTTTGAACAATGGGCGAATAAAGTTTGGAATTATGGCTCGGGTTTGGGCGCCGAGGTGTCCTTGAAAGACTTTCGCAAAGACATTATTATTGAACTGATGAACGAAGCCGGACAGGTGGCGATCGCTTACAAAGTTTATCGCTGTTGGGTATCTGAATTTACCGCCATGCCCGAACTCGATGCCAATGCCAATGCGGTTGCTATCCAGAGTATTCAACTGCAAAATGAAGGTTGGGAACGCGACTATGACGTAACCGAACCCACAGAACCGAGTTTCCTAGAACCGAGCTAATTTATGCGTCCCTTATCTGCCGATCGCATTCTGCAAATCTGGGAAATTGGTCAGAGTCAGCATCCTGTCCATCGGGCGCTGACTCTCCTGGCTTTTGCTTGCCCGGATCGAACCGCCAAAGAATTGGCATCCCTCAGTATTGGACAGCGAGATGCGTATCTGTTGACTCTGCGAGAAATGACTTTCGGTTCCAAGCTCAATGCTTTTGCCGAGTGTCCCCAGTGCGGCGAACAATTAGAATTTACCATGAATGTGGCCGATATTCGCATTGTTGAACCCCTAAAACCGCAAGTTCAGCAATATTCTCTGATCGCCGAAGGAGTTGAGTTGCTCTTTCGTTTACCCAACAGCAGCGATCTGGCTACCATTTTGGAATATCAAGATGTCGATGCAGCCAACTTGCAGCTTATACAACGCTGTCTGTTACAAATGAGTCGCGAGGGAGTTGCTGTTGATTATAGCGAATTGCCATCGGGTGCGATCGAACAACTCGCATCGAAAATGGCAGAGTGCGACCCCCAAGCCGAAGTGTTATTCGACCTCAACTGTCCGGCTTGCAGTCATTCCTGGCAGGTGCTTTTCGATATCGTTACATTTTTCTGGAAAGAATTGAGTGTGGAAGCCAAACGTTTACTTCGGGAAGTTCACCAACTGGCAAGGTTTTATGGGTGGCGAGAAGCCGATATTTTATCGATGAGTGCAGTTCGACGACAATTTTATTTGGATATGGTTTCCGATGGATAACTTTATCACTCGACTGGTAAAACGCACTTTGGGGTTAACGCCTGTGGTGCAACCGATGATCGCCTCTCTGTTTGCTCCAACAGAGGTCGTTTTAGATAGCTATTCATCAGGATTTGAGGTTGAAAATAACACGAAATATCTTTTCTCGGGCGGGGAAAGTTCGTCAAGTTTATCGCCCGATAATCTGCCCGTCCGCTCGCCAATTTCTCTCTCAGAATCAACATCAAGCTTCTCTGAAAATAGAATATATTCTCTATCAACTTTGGAGCAAGTTGTTGAAGCCGGTAAAAATCAGGAAACGGTCGATTTTCAGGCGTTCAACATCAATCAATCCGATGCAAATCTATCAATTGTTGCCCCAAGCGATCGCCAGATAAACTCTACCCAGAATCAACTTAATGTTGACGAAATTACCGATAAAAAAAATGTAGAATTTGAAACGGCATCATCTCCCGATTCTTCCCTATCTCCAGAAGTAATCTCATCTCAAATTTCGCCCAAATCCTTATCAAAACAGACCGATATAGGGGAAGTCAAACAGAGCGATAAAGCAAACAATTCCCCCGCCGATGGATTTGATATCGAGTTGACCTCGAACTTTAATCAAAACCCATCTAAGTTTTCCCCAAACCCCAACCCAACATTATCTAATAGACAGCCAAATGCTTTTAATGTTGTTTCTTCAAGTGATTTAAAACCCGCAACGCCAAATCAAATAAACTCCGAAAAAATATTGGAGCGAGTTGAACCTTTAGTTAAGCAGGAAATAGAAATTAAACCCCAAATATCTCCCGATCCTCCCCTATCCCAAGAAATTATATCATCTCCAATTTTACCCGAATCCTTATCAAAACAGACCGATATAGGGGAAATAAGACGAAGCGATCAAGCCAACAATTCCCCCGCAGATGGATTTGAGATCGAGTTGACCTCGAACTTTAATCAAAACCCATCTAAGTTTTCTCCAAACCCCAACCCAACATTATCTAATAAACAGGAAAATGCTTTTAATATTGTTCGTTCAAATGATTTAGAACCCGCAACGCCAAATCAAATCAACTCCGAAAACATATTGGAGCGAGTTGAACCTTTAGTTCTGGAAAAAATTGAAACCAAACCTAAAATTACAACTCATTCATCGAATGTAAAAATAGGGGAATCGCAGTTAGAAACTAATCCTCAAAACAAAAATATCCCCGCCGAAACCCACAGCAATAATTTATCCCAAAGACAAAACCCGCTCGGTCGAATAAAATCCCTAGTTGTTCGCATTTTTCAGACGCAACAGCCGGGAAACAATATTCTATCATCGCCACAGGATCGAGTAGAACTTCCAACAAATTCATTGCCATCAAACCTTAACGAACAAAGCAAATTAAGCGATACACCGGCTCAAGTTTATCCCGTGCAACCCCCAGAATATGGGGCAATTAAAGCCGATAAAAATATCGAAGAATCAACCCGAGAAACTGGGCGCTTAAAATCTAATAATTCCGTTAATGTATCCCCGGATATTTCTCCCGTTGTTTATCAAGATAATCCCGATATAAACGAACAAGTAAAAAGACGAAACATATTTAATCCACAAATAACAGAACTGCCCCTGGTGGATTCTGAAGCCGTGAAAAAAGTTCGGCATTATGAAAATTTTGGACTCAATCCAGTTGAATCTATAAACGATAATGAAGTCAGATCATCAGCCGAATCAATAGGACAGACTCCCAATATAAATCGGGATAAAAATCATGCAAATGCCAATAAATTAATTATTAATAACCCGGATAATATCATTGTACCCCCAACCAACTCAAATCCCGATAAAATTCAGATATCCTCAGAAAATCGGTTAGACAATAAAGGTATTTTACACCAACAAAAAACTCCATTATTTACACCGCAATCAAATCAAATTTGGAATGAATCTCAATCTATTGAACGTCAAAAAAATAACCCGACTCCCGTTTCATCTACTCCTCAGTTAGACCAACCTTTAACTTTACCATCAAAGCAACGGCATTTGATAAAATTAGGGGAAAATGTCAGTTCAGAGCAACAGGAAAATCAAACTGTAGAGAATAAAGAAAGACCAGAAATTAAACCGGATGTCAACCGTATTGCAAATCAGTCTATCTCTCGGATAACTCCTATGATAGTTAATTCAAAGCCAAGAGTTAATCGGCGCTTGGAATCGGAACCCCAAATCAGTTCTGAACTGTTAAAATTGGATGATAGACGAGAACAAAATCGGGAATTAATTTCTCTCACCAGGCGAGTGCTTTCAGTCTTATCTGAGTCTTCCTCCAAACAATTAAGCGTTGAGCCGAGCGCCAATAAGTTGGGAGAATTTAGGCAATTAAACTCGGGAAATCGGCGAGAAATTTTCAACTCAGATCGAACCGCTTTGCAAAAGATATCGGACACAGAAATGACAATTCAAATAACCATTGGTCGCCTTGAAGTGAGAGCCAAAAATCCAGCAGCTTCCCCGAATTCTCGGAGTAAATCAACTCAACGGGAGCCAAAACTTTCTCTACAAGATTATCTAAAACAACGTCAGGGGGAAAAGTGATGAGTAACTCATTAGCGATCGCAGCAGTAACGCAGACCCTACGCAACCTAATCTTCAGAGGAATTGCCTCGGAATTGGGCAGTGGTAGCGTGACAGCACGTCCGCCAGATAAGGCGCGGGATAATGGCGACAGTGGGAATCAAATTAATATTTTTCTCTACCAAACTTCTCCGAATGCAGCTTGGCGGAATCAAGATTTAAGAAATCGGGTAAAACCGGGCGAAACAGGTCAACCCCCGCTGGCATTAAATCTTTATTATTTAATTACGGCTTACGGACAAGATAATGAGGATATTTTAAGTCATCGCTTGTTAGGAACGGCAATGCGAGTATTGCACGACCATTGTATTCTGAATCCGGGCGAGATTAAAAATGCTTTGGAAACCAGCGATTTGCAAAATCAAATTGAGCGGGTTCGGATCACTCCCATAACATTATCTTTGGAAGAATTATCTAAGTTGTGGAGTTGTTTTCAAACTCAGTATCGCATTTCTGCGGCTTATGAAGTTTCTGTTATTTTGATTGAAAGCGATCGGCCGGTGAAAGCACCTTTGCCGGTGTTAACTCGCGGCAGTGAAGATCAGGGAATTATTGCACAAACAAATCTTACTCCTCCTTTTCCGACGTTAGAAACAGTCGAACCTCCCGATCGGCAACCCGGGGTGCGTTTGGGTGAAGTTTTAACACTGAGGGGGCATCATTTGGATAGCGAAGATAACAAAGTCTATGTTATTTTTATGCAAGCACGTTTTGCCGAATCCATTAAAGTCGAATTATCGGCAGGGACAGCAACCGAATTAAAGATTTTTATATCCGATCAAGCCGGTATCTGGCCGCCAGGAAAAGAACCCAGTAGTTGGCCAATTGGAATTTATACAATAGCGGTGCAAGTCAAGCGAGATGAAAAAGAATATACCAGTAATGCCTTACCATTCTCGCTGGTACCTCGTATTAATTTAGATAACTTAGCCCTTGATAAAAATTTATTGACGCTAACTTCTCAACCCCCAGTGCAGTCCGGACAGAAGGTCGTATTATTGCTTGGCGATCGCGAACTTTTTCCCCAGTTTGATGAAGATCCCAATCTCGCGAATAAAATGAAGTTTAATATTAAAGGAATTCCCGCCGGCGAGTATTTTTTACGTCTGCGTGTAGATGGGATAGACAGTTTATTAATAGACAGATCTAAGACATTACCTGTTTTTGACAAAAGTCAAAAGGTGAAAATCCCAGAATCTTTATAGCCAGCAGTTAATGAAACAATTTTCCCTCAACTTAGAACTGAACCGTGGCGGGAATTCTCATAATGTCTATGATTGGTTCGTTTTTTGATCTAAAAATAATTCTTCTGATCTTTGAGGGATGCTGGTGGTAGATTTGTGGTTTTTATCCACTTTAGCCGCCAGTTATTAAGTGCTTTCAAATCAATTTTTTCCGAATTTTCCTGCTTCATTTTGCAAATGAATAAAAAAATCGCTCACCTGAATGAGCGACGAAAAAACATTAATTAGTTTTTTTATTAATTTTTTTTGAGTCCAGGGGAGAAAGGCACGAATAACCTGCATTTTTTGGGAGTTAATCGAATGGAATTCAATGGAAATCAATCTCTGCTAAACCTTCACCTTTGATAAGGTGGTAAAATATTGTTTAGCAATAATTTCAGGAGTCAACTTGGCTTCTAAATATTGACGGCCAGCATCACCCATTCGGTGAGCTAATTCAGGTTCAGAAGCGAGTAAACGAATAAACTGAGCCAGTTGAGTTCCCTCTCCATTATCAAATGCAACGCCACATTTTGCTTCGGCAAGCAGTTGACGTAAATAGGAATGAGACTCACAAACTACGGCTACCGGAGAGCCGGCCGCTAAAATGCCATAAAATTTACTCGGCGCAACAATTCCTTCCATTCCGGCAGTTACACTCACTAAAGACAGGTCACAAGCGGTTAGAGAATAGGGAAGAACTGCTTTGTCTTGATAGGGCAAGAATACACAGTTATTTAATCCTAATTCTCGCACTTTCTTGATGCAACTTTCTCGCTTTGCTCCGCCACCGATGAAGACAAATTGAATGGGTTCATCTCGCAATTCGATAGCAGCTTCCATAATGGTATTCATGTCATGGCATCGGCCCATATTACCGGAATAAAGGACTGTAAATTTTTCCAGTAAGTTAAATTCACGGGCGAACCAATTCTCATTTTTATCGAGGGGTTTAATAAAGTTGGGATCTGCCCAGTTTTGAATGACAGTTATTTTCTCCTCGATTTCCGGAGATTTAGCTGCAATTCTGTCTTTCATCGTTGAACTAAGAACGATAATGGCATCGGCTTTTTTCCAAACTTTACAGTTAATCCAATCCCAAAATTTTACCAAGGGATTTTGGCGGGAAACCACACCTAATTCAACGGCGACATCGGGATATAAGTCATACAATAAACAAATGTAACGCTGACCAAAACAGAGATGGGCTAGATAACCCAAAATGGTTAAATACGGGGGTGCTGTTGTCAGCACTAAAATTTGAGAACGGTTAACACTTCTGAGCAAATGTAAACCGGCTCTAAAACAAAAAAACAATCCATTTAAAGCTTTACCTCTAATTCTTTTCGACCAAATCTGTGTGGTTCGGGTTCGTTGAATATGTACTCCTTTATCAATTTGTTTTTGAGGAGCCTTGTTATTTTTAAATGCGTATCCGGGCTGTCCAGTAAATATTTTTACTTGCATTCCTAAGGATTGCAATTGAGCGGCAAGTTCTGCAATAAGCTGGCCTGTTGCTGCATAATCGGGAGGATAAAACTGAGTAATAATTGACAGTTCACTCAGTTGAGGGTTAGGAAAAATTGTAGATGTTTCTGAGGATGTATACTGTTCAACTGATACAGTTTCTACTTTTCCCAGATGTGTATTAGGCATTGCAGCTTCCTTTAGCATAACTAAAATTCCAGATAGATTGAGCTAATTTGATGGCATTCAATCGTTAATCCTTTTTACAAAAGCTTTAAATAACATCCGGAATTTTAAAGGTGTTATGAAGTTTTTTTTCGGAATAATTTTAAACGGCACAAAATCAGCTTTATGTAAACTGTGGATAAAGCTGAAAGTTAGATCTTAAATCTGTTGGTTTTTAGGTGAGCATCCCCGAAAATATTAAGAGTTGAAATAAATTCCTATCCCCGGAGAGAAACTTAATCTTTATCTCATAATTTTGACATCGAGATCGGACCGGAAAAACACAACTGTAATTCGGCCTAAGGATAGGGACTGTAAATTTTTGATCTGGTAATTCCTCCCCCGTAAATTTGAACAGAAAAGTGGTTGAACCGATAATTAATCATCTGAATTTACCGTTTGTTCTAGTTGTAGCAAACGGCGATTAAAAATGTGAGGAAAGATAGAATACCCCGGTCAAATAGATAGCTATTTCATCAATTTGTGCCATGCTTGGAATGAGACTGCGTTCACTCAGTTAAATCACAAGCCCAAGCAATTGTTTTGACTTGGGACGATCATAGTATTTTTTCTGGAAAAAGTAACGGGGATTTTTGTAAAATTTACCGGGTTTTCTGTAAAGTAGTTGTAAAACCCGGTGATCATATACAAAAAAAACCTCTAACCTCATTTTTAGGGGTTGGCGGTGTCTGAGGAGGATATCTGTAGCAATAATTCAGTAAAATTCTTAAATCAAAGTGAAATATAAATGCTTAGAACCAACTGAACTTAGCCTTTATGTTCTGCTATATATCGACTCATATAAACCAGTAATCCGGTTGATCCTATCCCTGAAAATAGCTGGGGTCTGGGTTCCCTGGGTGTATGGATTTAAACCTCGGAGTCACTGCTACCCGAGGATTAAGGCTCGCTCCAGTTCGCCCTGTCACCACCCACAGAATCGAACGTCCCACATCCCGCCAGATCCGCAAGGAAGACTCTTTTTGTTGTCTAGAAGCGACGGCTACCGGGGTAAAGGTGATTCCTTGACTCCCGAGGACGATGGTGGCGATCGCCTGGGAGCGAGGGAGATGAAAATCTGAAGTAATCAAATAAATATGTTGGATATTCCGTTGTTTGAACTCACCGACCATCGAGGTAAAATTTGTTACCGTATCCACCGCTAAGTAATCGAGGTGAACCCGACGCTCGGGGATTTTCGCGGCCCGAAAGATATCCATTGCCGGTTCAGGGGGGATTCCAGACGATACCCAAATGTCTAAGTCGGGGTGGTTTTTAGCGAATTGAGCGGTAAACAGTTCTCGATCGGAACCCCCGCCCAAAGTGAAAATTGCTTGAGGTTGTGGGGCTTGATAGTGAGCGATCGCGAGTTGGACTGGAATAATGCTGATCGGAAACAGAAGTAGAATTGAGCCGGCCCAGATCATCCAATGGTTGGGTAATTTTTTGCGCTGAAACCAGTTCATAGATTGTAAATTTTACTATTATAGTAACCGATGTTAAGTTAGATTGGGGAGTTACACAGATTCAGGGTTCGGTATCTGTCGATCAGGAGAGGACAAATTTATCTGATCTGAGTTAAATTTTGGACTTGACTTTGAAAATAAGGAGGTTTTTTAAAGCCAGTTTATTATTTTTTTACAAAAATAATAAGATTACGTAAAATTGCCTGGATTTGTCCTGAGAACCCTTTCAATTGCTGTAAACTGAACTAGACGAACTTGAGTGCAGGATTGAATCTATACTCATCAAAAGAGAGAGCATGGATGTTCTCAACAAATCCAAATTGATCTGTAGGACATAAGACTCTCCCCCTCCTTCTGAGTCACCCCAAAAGAATTTCTTTTGGAAAGCTCCAAAGTTTGGATTCAACTCATGGAGAAATCAATTTCATGTTCAATCCCATAGCCCATATCTATAACTCAAAACTCATCCCAGGGCTGGCTAGTTTTTTGATCACTGCCACCCTGTTTGGATTGGAGAGTTCGGCTCAAGCTATCGTCCTGAATGGTGGTTTTGAGAGCGGTGATTTCTCTGGTGGATGGATTCCCATTGGCAACAGTAGCATTGTTACAAATGCCTATGGTGTAACGCCCACTGAGGGAGAGTTTCAGGCTTTAATTACAACTAAAAGCGGCTCCGTTTCTGATACCTGCTCACAATTTAATCTCGTCTGTTTGGAAAGGTTTCTAGACTTGCCATCCGGGAGTTTAGACACCTTAGTACCGGAAGGAGTAGTGGAAGGTTCAGCTATCAAACGTTCCTTGACCGTTCGAGCAGGAGAAACCCTAAGTTTTTCTTGGAATTTTCTTTCCAATGAAACTTTATTTGATGACGATCCCACTACATATAATGACTTGGCTTTTATCTCAATTGGTACGGTCGAAAAAATCGCTGATACTTTTGACTTAGTACGGTCATCGAACACCCGTTTTGACACGGAAAGTGGATATCGAAGCTTTTCCTACACCTTTACCCAAGGGGGAACCTATCTGTTAGGAATAGGGGTTCTCGATGCGGAGGATAGTAATGATTTTTTCCCCTCCGGCTTGCTGGTTGACAATGTAGAAATTCAATCTGTTCCTGAACCGATGACGATTTGGGGTTCTCTAGTTGCATTAGGAGTCGGCGCACTTCTTAAAAAGCGGCATTCTCAAGACGAAAACTCTGATTAAATGTCATCGATCCAAGAATAGTTTTCCCGAAGCGATCGCTTTGATTGTCCAACGGTTGAAGCGATCGTTCTTTTTGGAATAAAATCCAGCTTTACAAAACCCCCCCTTTTGTAAAGCCAAAGGCCAGAGTCTCTTTATAAATCCCCTAGAAATGTAAAAATCAAAGGTTGATTTCTAAAGATTTTTGAAAGCCTTGTCAATGCAAGTCACTGAAGTGACAGTTGATGGCACTTGAGTCACCCCCCGGCGAAAAGTATTATTTGAAACAACAAACATCTCAGTATGCCCGGGGGGATCGTCCTAGACCCGGAATGGCAGGTTGTTACTCGGGCCGTCGGACCGGCCATCAGGACTTTGATTGCAGGACTAGACTTCAATGAATTTCTATCCATTTCCAAGTTCCCCATAATTATTAAAAATATATTTAGATTGAAAATCACCCCAGCGTCAAATCAAACAAATACACAATTCCTCAAACTTTACAAAAGGGGGGGTTTTTTAAAGTTATACCTGACTTCAGTAGAAAAAACATGAAGATTCTGTAAAGCCACTGGGGAAAATCCGGAGAAGTATTCAGAGTTTGGAAAAGGGGAGTAATGATTTGGCTCCGTAAATATACGGTTAAGTTGAATCAGCAACTTGACCTCTGACTCTCAGAAGTATTCAGAGTTTGAAAAAGAGGAGTAATGATCTGGCTCGGTGAGTACACGGTAGGGTAGAGCCATAAACACAACAAGTTAAGGATTAAGTTGACTACTGGAGCCAGTCATCACAAGTTTTTGAAAAAAAGGGAACACTACCGAAGTTTGAGCCTTGAAACCCAGCCCGATTTGAAATCACAAAAAAAAGTCGTGATTTCATCGATGATATCGTTATTGTGATTGCCCTTTCTATTGTCCAAAAGCATTTCCTGGGGAATTCGTGTTATGACAATTACATCTGTTCTAAAAACATTATCAGTCGCCACTACAGCAGCCATTGCCATCGCTTTTTCTGTGGGAGAAGCAGCACAGGCTGTTTTTTTCGACTTTACACGTCCCGGCGAACCTGTTAATTTCTTGAGTGAGCTAACGTTTTCATCTCCAACAGGAATAACAGTAACAGCAACTGGCGCTACTCTAGGCGGGAATTCAAGAAATATTAATCAAAGCCAGTTCGGTTTGGGAGTTGGAAATCTAAGTCCAATTGAGGTGAATGGTAGTTTAGGAATCGCCAACGACGAGATTTTACGTCTTGACTTTGATTCATCTAAAATCAAGGTCAATGAAGTTCTGTTTAGTTTAGTGAGTGGGGATGATAACGCCTCTTTCCGTTTAGATGAGGATAATAGTAAAGTATTACTCGAACAACTGCTAGATACTTCTGGTATTTTTAGCTTTTCTGGAACCGCTCTCGAAAATATATTTGCTAATGTCGTTGAGATTGGCGCTTTAGAACCTACTGATTCCTTCTTTGTTGCTGGAATTGATGTTTCACCTATTCCCGAACCCTTTACCATCTTCGGTTCATTGTCTGCTCTCGGTGTTGGAACTCTGATGAAAAAACAACACGACAAGCGTCAAAAAAAAGTCAAATCTGATGCCTAGTTGATTGTCGAAATCACCTTGAATAACCCCTTCATTCTCTCTCAATGAGGGGGTTTTCTTGACCTAACTGCCGAAGGCTATGAACGCAATTTCTCCTGTTTTATTCCAACGCATCAAAACCTCTCCGTTCTGGCTTTTAACCATTGGTTCCGGCTTGATGGCGATTCATTTGACGTTAGTGTGGAGAGCAGACAATCCCAATACACTCGGCACCAGCATATTATTTTGGTCTGCTGTCGCTTCAATGATTTGGCAAAGGCGCTATGACTTGAAACTCGAAAGCGGAATGTTGGCGAGTCTGATTGGTTTTTTGCTAATTGCTGTCATTTTGATTAGAATTTATTCTATTCCTTTGGGTGGAAATTTCTTTGATTTAATTCCGGTTTTGTCTGGTTTAGGATTGGGGTTACTCGCCTCGGGATTTAGGGGATTAAAACAATATTGGACGGAGTTAGTCGCCCTGTTTTTTATCGGCGCTCCTCGCCTGTTAGAACCCTGGATAGTTGATATTTCACCAATTACAGCAAAATTTTCGGCGTTTGTGTTGTGGTACTCTGGTTTTGATGCCAAACTCAACGGAGTATATATCAGCTTACCGACAGGAACGGTGGAAGTATATCCGGGTTGTTCGGGTATCGAAACCATGATTCATTTGTTGGGTTTAGCACTGCTATTTCTGTTGATGTTTCCGACCCATTGGATACAGAAAATTTTGGTGCCAATTGTGGCTTTTAGTCTGGGATTTATTGTCAATGGTTTTCGGGTGATGTTATTGGCTATTTTAGTGGCACAAAACAATACAGAAGCCTTTGACTATTGGCATCATCGAGATGGTTCCTTTGTTTTTTCCATTGTGGCGGTGTTGCTGTTTGGGCTGTTTTGCTGGTTTTTATTACAACAGAATGACCGCGAACCCCAACAGACAATGGAGGGTTATGAGTTATGAAGATGTGGCATCAACTGCGAACTCCTTTGTTAGCTTTTACGGGTAGCTTTGTCATTGTAGTTTTAGCCCGAGTTGTGCTTGCATCTTCTACTCAAACTCTCAGCAAAACAACGATTGATTTACCCGACTCAGTACCGTTATCTGAGTGGAATAGCGCGAGTTATACTCTTGAAAAACCCGAGGAAGAATCCTTATTTAAGCCGCCAGACCAACGCTATCAATATATTCAGAATGATCTTCTGACTCTGAATATTGAAATGCGCTATCTTCCCGGAGGAGATGTAGAGAGGCTTGTTGAAAAATACCAGCTTTCCCCATCATTTCCTCTAGTACGTCAACAAGAAAACGTTGGTTTTTATGGGCTGTTCGTTGCTGAAAAACGAGCTTATCTCAGCGCTTGTATTAACCCCAAGGGAATTAGTACCTTTACCCGCAAACAATACAGTCAAAATCAGTCGATTTATACTCTAGAATGGAATCGCTTGCTTCCCTGGTTTTTGGGACAAAAACAACTGCGACAACGGGGTTGTTTGTGGGCGAATTTATCTATTCCTCTAGAAGAGGATTCTCCAGAAGCAGCTTATCAAGTCTTAGAGAAAGCTTGGTTTTCTTGGTATGGTTGGTGGTCTGCTAATTTTCCCCGTTTAAATTGAGATTGTTTATCATCTCATTTAGTCAACTTTTGATTTAATTTATTTTGACTAGCCATGACTCAAGTTGATAGTTCTTCTTCTCATCAATCTGTAGAAGTATTACGGCGTTTTAATATCAGTCTTCTACGTTCAATTAATCTCGTGCGATGGGTCGGATATGGATTTTTAGTTTTGAGTTTATTTGACTTAATTGATATCTTGTATCCGCCTGACTTTATGAATCCGTCTTGGGAATTGCAAACGATGGGACAGTTAGTTGAACGAGTGGCGGTTCCTCTCCTGGCTTTTGTCTTAATCTTTTTTGGTGAACGCAATTCCCGAGATCGTTGGGAAATTCCGGTTTTAAATTTTTTATCTTGGTTTGCTTTAGTCTATGGAATTATATTTTTATTATTGATTCCACTTGGGCTATTTAATACCTTGAGAATTGATCGCCAAGCTAATCAACAACTCTCGACTCAGGTGAATCAAGTTAAAACTCAGATTCAACAGGTTCAAGACCAACTGAAAACGGTGAATAATCCGGCAGAAATGGAAGATTTATTAAGTCGGATTAATCCTCAAGCTGGTACACCAGAGATTGAAAGTTTTCAGCAATTTGAAGACATCAAAACTCGTCTATCAACGGTGGTCGCCAATAGCGATCAACAAATTACAACCCGAGCGAAAGAAGCCCGTAGCACCCAACGTCAAAATCTGCTTAAACGTTCGATTAAATGGAATTTAGGTGCTTTGATTACCAGCGCTTTATTTATTACGATTTGGAAAGGGACAGTCTGGGCTAGACAAAAATGGTAAGTTCAAGATTTAAGGACAATAAAATTGACTAAGTTTTAGATTTTGTCCGCTGGTTTTTAGAAAATTAATCTCGACGCTCAAACAACTGTATCAGTTTTTAAGCAGGTAGCGATCGCCATCAGTTTAGATGGGGATTGCTACCCTTGATAAAGTCGATAAAACTTCAAGATTATTGGCGATTTTCCAATAACCGAATTGAAAGCCAAAGTTCGGCTAAAGTCCGCTGAAAAGCATAATAAAAACCAGCCCGACCCTCGAAAATACCCCCTTTGAAAATTAAGCAATAAAAAAGGACAATAAAGGGAGCAAAAATTATTTTTTGTCGGATGCGGTCGCTCAAACTTAATTCTGATGCAGGTGTTTCTAAAAGTTTTTTTGCTTCGATAATCATGTAGCGATCTTGCGCCCATAACCAACGACTCAGAGATTTGCGATCGTCGTGATCGATACAAGAAGATAACATTCCTGAGTTTCCCTTGACTTGCAATAATTGCGTGTGTCCATCATCAATATAGATGGCTTTTTCTCGTTTAAATAAAACCTCACGAGGGGGAAGTATTGTTCCCCGTAACGGTTGACCAAAAACACAGTATCTAAACCGTACAAAATAACTATCGAATTGAGTATTAACAGGTATTTTTTTGAGTTCCTCTATCAGTTCATCTGTTAACCGATAGTCAGCATCGAGAGACAATACCCATTCTGATGTGACTTTTTCCAAGCCATAGTTCCATTGATTAGTATGAGTATCAAACTCCCGTTGAAATATCTCAACTTGAGGATAAGACTTGAAAATTTCTAAGGTTGAGTCGGTACTGTAGCTGTCAATAACTACAATTCGTTTCGCCCAAGTCAATTGTTTAAGTGTGCGATAGATGTTGGGAGATTCGTTGTAAGTGAGAATCAAAGGTGTTATTTTTTCTAGCATAAACTTGTGCCTAAATTTAGGTTATTTGTTTAAAATATGTGACGGGAAAATTAGATCATTTAAAAAAGCAAAGCTAAACCTTTATATTGTTTAGTAATTGTGCAAAATCATCAAGATAGATATTTGCAATCTTTTCATAGCTATAATTCTGTGCTTTTTGAGCCACATTTAACCCAATTTCAAGCGTTTTTTCCCAATCGGTAATAGCTGCGGTGAATGTTTCCGCGAGATTTTCAACGGCTCGATCGCTACGATGATCGAAAAAATAGCCATCAATCCCTTCTTGAATATAGTCTTCAAAACAAGCAAGATTAGAAACAACAGGAACTAAACCTGTCGCCATAGCTTCGAGAGGAGCAACGGGAAAAGCTTCTCCTTTTTCCGCGAGGGAAGGGTAGCAAAATAAGTCGGCAGAACGATAAGTATCAGCGAGTTTATAAGGATCAAAAATCGCATCTAAAAAATCAATCGGTAAACCTTCAGCTTTGGTCTTAAGTATGCGGAAATATTCTTCTCCTCCGCCTCCTTGAGTTCCTTTGAACGGGCCGACGATTTTTAAGCGAACTTGGGGAATTTTCTCAACTAAAATTTTGAAAGCATCTATAAGAAGATGAATTCCTTTTTCGGGATGAACTCGACCCACATATAAAATTGTTTTTTCCTCTCGATGAACTTGGGGAGAAGTCGGAGGCGAAAAAATAGAAGTATCAATCGGATTTGGAATAATTCGCATTCGTGGAATAGCAGCAGGATCTTCTTGGGAAATTCCCTCTTGAATAACCCGAGATAAAGCCACAAACCGAGTTACACCCGCATACAAACCCAAGCGATATTGACCTTTGGGAAAGCGACCCGCATGAATGACAATTTTACCCGCATCGGGACGAAAAACCGAGGCAAAAAAAGGCAACCAAAAATCATTAATAATTAAAATATCTGCCGAGGGTAAAGTTGGAAATGTGGTCAGACCATAAGCAAAATCTTTAACTAAATCTAGGTAAATATTGGTGCTTTGAGGAAGCCCGCCTCGACGAATATAGGTGACTTTATTCCTGATTTCGTGATTCGGTTGACCCGGATAGGATCGACAGAGAATTTTAACTTGATGACCTTGAGTTGCAAAAGATTCTGCTAAACCTTGCCAAATTCTTCCTGTTGAACCGCCTTGTAGGGGAGGAACAGGAAGCCAAGGGCCTGTAACAATATTAATTCGCATGAAATTTGGTCAGTTTAGGATAACTTGAAATCGCGGAAATCTTCATGTTATAATCCCTTCTTCCAGCGTTAGATTTAATATCCGGAACGATTGATGATTTAATGTTAATAAAAATCAACGCTACTCGGACGATCCCCCTCCCCTAATATCCAGTGATAAACTTTTGACATTTCCTCAGCAATTACACCCCAAGAATATTTTTGTTCGACCATTATTCGTCCTCGAAATCCCATTTCTTGACGTTCGCGATCCGACAATTGAATTGCTTCGATTAGAGCTTCTTTTAAAGCATTTTGGTGATCGTCAATCCACCAACCACAACGATATTCAACTAAATCTTTCCAAGGCGCACCTTTAGTTGTAATGGCAGGAACACCATAAGCAAGGGACTCAGCGATAGCAATTCCAAAGTTTTCTGAATGAGTGGGGAGGACAAATAAATCAGATTGACTGAGAGCGGCGACTTTCAATTCCCCTGAAAGCATTCCGGTAAATGTCACCTGTTTTGTTAATCCTAATTGACTGGTTAAAGATTGAAGTTTTGCCCGGTAGCCAATTAAATCAGGCCCGGCAATAATCAGATGCCATTGGGGAAATTGATTGATTAATGATTGCCAAACATACAGGAGATTATCTATTCCTTTTTTGGGATGGAGTCGCGATAAAAAGAGTAATATTTTTTTATCTTCTAGTTCGGGAAAGGCTTGATTTAAGACTTGGCGATCGGGTAAATTATACAAGGATGGAATGGTGATTCCATTGGGAATTAATGCGATGGGTTGTTTATAACCGAGTCGGCGAATTGACCGAACTTCTTCCTCGGAAGTAGCATGAAAAGCTGTAGCACTGTTGAGATTTTTTCGTTCATATAAAATCAAAGCTAACCATTTTTTATACCAACTATTTCTCAGCGACCATGACTCTAACATTCCTCGGGGAGAAATCACTAAAGGTAATCGATTGACAAGAGCAGCTTTACGAGCATAAATATTTGGAAACATCCATAAACCATGATTATGAATTAGATCAATTTCAGTAGAAGCAAGTTGTTCAAGATGTTGGTAAGCACTGGGTTGAAAACCTCGTAGATATCGAGCAATTACAGTGGCATTGTAGCTATGTAGTTGAACTCCATTTGTAGTCACTTGCTCCCCGACTTTTTGATAGTTTAAGGTGAACAAGTGAGGAAATATTTGCTTTTCGGATAAGGCTTGAGTGAGATGGGTTACTGAATAAGCTGGCCCTCCAACTTCTTCATTAATACTGGCAACAACATGACAGATATGAGGATAACGGTTTTGAGGTTTGATCGCTAGTTTTTGAGACATTTAAGACGCTCCTGTATTTATCTAGGGTTACAAAAATTATTTATCGATTGATTTAAGCGGGCTTTAAACTGCTCAAATCCGTATATTTCAATGACTCTCTTTCGTAAATTTTCGGGTTGATACATCAGGGAAAGTGGATAGGTGCGCTGTAAAATTTTAACTAATGTTTGAGCAATTTCTTTGCTATCATCGGGATTAACTAAAGCCCCTAATTCACCCTGACATAAAGCATCAGTTGCACCATCTAAATTTCCTCCGATAACGGGTTTACCACAGGCTAAAGCTTCTAAAAAAACAATACCAAATCCTTCAAGTTTGCTCGGCATTGCAAACACATCACAAAGATTATAATGATCGCAAAGTTCTGAATCGGGAACGAATCCGGCTAGGGTAACACAATCTTGAAGCTGTTTTTGAGCAATTGCTTTTTCTAATCGAGGTCGGTCGTCTCCTTTTCCCGCAATAATATAATGAATGTTAGGTATAACTTGACGGATTTGCGGTAAGATTTCTAGAATTTTGTCATATCCTCGATAGGATTCCTGACTGACTAAACGATTAACAGTTAATAGAATTGGCTGTTCGGGTTGGAGTTGGTATCGCTCTAATAGATAGGAAGGTTTGCTGGAAATTTTAAATCGATTGCTGTCGAATGTATTCGGTAAAAGTGATAGTTTTTTAGGGTTTAAATTTTGTTCTTGAATTAAGCGGTCGCGTGTATAGTTACTAACACAGAGAATTTTATCGGCATTATGGAGTGCTTTTTGTAGGGAAGGACGTTGAATATTCCATGCTTCTATTCCGTGTGCGATCGCCCAATAGGGAATACCTGTTAGTTGTTTTAAATAGTCAGCAGCTACGGTAAAATTTAGATGGGTGCTAATAATCAGATCGGGATGTTTTAAAATTCCACCTGCAAGTATTTGACTGCCAAAAATAGCAGTTCGCACTTTTACTGGCCATTTGCCGGCAAAGTGAAACTGAGTATTGCTCAGAGGAGTAAATCCAGTAGAAATCTGAGTGTCATGTTTTAAAAAGAGATCATATTTAACTGAATTTTTAATCTGTTGTAAGGCTTCTAAAAAAAAGGATGAGTAAACTTGAATCCCTCCTTTGAATTCAAACATATTCGGCAACCACAGATGAATTTTATTAAGACCAAGGACTTTTGACATAGTTTTTTGGTATTTTAACGGTAATAATTTAGCTGTTGTTGATCAACTTGTAGGATCTAAAAATGTATACAATTTGGAGGATCATATCCTCGAAAAATCCACTGATAGACTTGAGACATTTGTTGAGCAATTGAGTCCCAAGAATATTTAGTTTTTACTAAATCTCTTCCTCTTAAACCCATTGCTTCACGTTCTCGATCGGACAGTTGCATCGCCTCAGTTAAAGCGCCTGCAAGTTGAGATCGCGTGTTTTCAATCCACCAACCACAGTCATAGGTTAATAAGTCTTCCCAGGGCGCACCTTTAGTTGTAATGACTGGAACTCCATAGGCTAAAGCTTCAGCGATCGCAATACCAAAATTTTCAGAATAGGTTGGTAATACGAATAAATTAGCATTAGATAATGCAATCTTTTTTTTCTGTGCAGAGAGCATACCTGTAAATGTTACGCGCTCCTGAAGACACAACTCTGCGGCTAAGATTTCTAACTTTTTTTGATATCCTAATGTATCGGGGCCGGCGATAACTAAATGCCAATCGTCGAATATTCCTGAAATTATTTTCCAAGTTAATATCAAATTTTCTAAGCCTTTTTTCGGATGAATTCTGGACATAAAAAGCAACCATTTTTTATCTTTCAATTCAGAAAAATCTTGAACGAGTCTTTCTCGCTCAGATTTAAGTATTTGATTTTCTACTTCGACTCCATTGGGAATAATAGCAATAGGTTGTTTGAAGCCCAAACTGCGAATTGCTAAAAATTCTTCAAAAGAGGTTGCATGAAAAACGGTAGCACTTGACAAATTTTTCGATTCATACAATAACCAAGCTATACATTTCTTGAAATGATTAAATTTTAAAGACCAAGAATTCAGCATTCCATGAGTTGAAATGACCAGGGGTAAATGATATTTAAGAGCAGATTGACGTGCATAAAGATTGGGAAACATCCATAAACCATGATTGTGAATTAAATCCAATTCGCTTGCAGCTAATTCCCCCAGCGCCCGACTCGCTAAAGGATGAAATCCTCGAATATAGCGAGTAATTCGGTTAGCATGATAGCTATGAAGTTTAACTCCCGAGGCTGTAACTTGTTGACCACATTCCTGATAATCTAGGGTAAATAAGTAAGAACAGATTCCCTGATTGGCAAGAACTTCAGCGAGGCTAGTGACCGCAAAAGCAGGGCCGCCTGTATGCTCGTTAATACTTGCAACAACTTGACAAATCCGCAGTGGGTTTGTATGACTTGAAATAAATGGCGATCCACAGTTAATATTATAAAAAAAGGTCATACAAGTTTCAGCAACACTGCACAAGATCGGTAAAGAGTAGATAGTTATAAAATACAGAATTTATTTGATTTTTCCGGAATCAAAACGTTTAGGTGAGGAGATCTTTATATTGGAATTTTTAATATTAACTTTTGTTAATTTTAGCTCAACGTTTGTTATCAATGACTTTTTGATAAATGGTGAGATAATCTCGAATCATATTTTCGGTTGTAAATCTTTGAGCATTAATTAAACCTTGAATAATTATTTGTTGCCGTTTAGGTAGATGAAAAATAATTTGTTCGGGCCGCTTGTTGATGATGAGTGGGATCGATGTATATTGCTGCTTGACCTCCTATTTCGTTGAGAGGAGGACGATTGGATGTAAATACCGGACAACCACAGGCTTGAGCTTCTATAATTGGCCAGCCAAAACCTTCTTGTAAGGAGGGAAAAACTAAAGCGATCGCGCCCGAATAGATCGCACGTAAATCTTCAGGATTGATGTCAACAAGTTCAATGATATTTTGACTTAAGTTATGAGTTTTAATAAATTCCCGCATTTCAGGGGTGAAAGGTTTACCCACCATAACTAAATGAAGTTTTGATAATTTATACTGGGGTAATAACTTCTCAAAAATTGAAAGGACACCCAATCGATTTTTATACCAATGATTCGCCCCGACGTGTAAAATATACTGGGTGTTTTTAGGAATTCCTAAACGTTCTAAATAATATTCAACCTGGGAAGATTGCATTGGGCTGTAGGGATAGTTTAAACCCTGGTAAATTAGGGAAACTGCCTCGGGTTTAATTGAGCAAAGACGTAATAAGTCGCTTTGAGTTTTCTGAGAAACACAAACGACGCTTTGAGCTTGATTCAATCCCTTCAGAATCATTTGCTGTAATTTCTTACCTGTCCAGCGAGTTTTATATTCAGGAAATTCTCCAAAACCCGAACGAATTGCTAATAAATCATGGCAAGTTACGACATGAGGAATATGTTGTAAATATTGGGTGTATATAGCATTTCCATGATCGCAAATATGCACGATATCAGGCCAAGATAAAGCTTGATAAAGTTGTGAGGGAAATAGAACTATTTTATCAATGTAGCCCAACCATTTTTGAATCGGTTTTAAAGTGGATTGAAAGCTTCCTAAGTAGGGTTGAGGACGTAAAACTCGCACCTGATGACCAAATTTAGGTAGAGTGGTAGCCAGCACATTCAAAAATATCTCCATGCTGATAATCGCATCCGGTTGATAGTTTCCAATGAGTAAAATTTTCATTCTGACTCTTTAATTTTTGTCCGGTTAATTTGCTTTTTTTTTAAGTTCCACAGCAGCCGCTTGATTTGAATAATCGCTTCACCTGGTAATAAATTTAGAGCGAAGTTTTTAGCGATTGCTTGGAGCGTTAAAGGTAATAATTTACGCTGTAAAGTGATAATATCTTGAGTGGTCATCGTGGCAACTGATGTATTGGGAAAAGCCGGATAATCAGTTTTGTAACCGAATCCTAAATAATTCATAATTTCGGGAGTCAGACGATCAATAAATTCTGTATTCACTAAGTTTGTTTCCCCATGTCCGATGTTGTTTGCACCAACTTGATCGACTTGAAAGAGTAGAGTTTCTCGACTATAATTGTTATCTTTAAAAGGTTCGGCTCGATGAACAGCATGAATATTACACAGAATTAAACTTCCTTTTTTTAAGGGAAAGCTGATAATATCTTGTTTATAGTTTTCTTGGACAAAATGATCGCTGAGATAAATTTCAGAATCATGTTTATGCGACCAGAGATGAGAGTCTTTAACCAATTGAAAAGGGTTTTTACTGACATCAGAAAGATAAAATAAAAACAGTAGTCCTGGCATATTATGCTTGCTTGATAATTGTCTGCCTGTTTGTCGATTATTGTCCGTATGCCAGGGGCATATGAGATATTTTTTGAGTTTGATAAATACGATGATTGATTAATACATATCTATCTTGAAAGTAGTTTTTACAAATCTCTAAAATTTGAGGTGAGGTGATCAAATCGTAAGCTTTTTTAGATTTTGCCAGACAATGGGTTAAAAATCTCTGATTTTTGGCGAGAACAACACCGACATCGTTTGTATTGATCAAAACTTGATCGAAGTTTACTTCTTGCAGTAATTCATTAATATACTGTTCTGTAAGGGCTTCTTCAAAAACAAAGAAACCTTTTTGTTGGAGAGAGTCAACGATTTCATCTGTCGTGATTTTTTGGAAAGCAGAGGTATACATAGCGTCTCATCTTTAAAACTAGAACATGGAATTTTTTTGGAGTCTACTTAGAGATTAAGTCTTGAGAGAATTGATCGCATCTTTCAGTCCTTGTGTCGCTTGGACATAGCTATAGTTACTGATGATTTTGCGGCTTTCTTCTCCCCAATTTTTTAGAGTTTCACGGTTAGAAAAGGCTTGTTGCAGACAAGTTTTTAAAGCGGAAATATTGCCAGCCTGAAAAATTAATCCGTTGCGGTTGGGGTGAATTAAATCTTGGGCGCATCCAACATGATTGCTAACAAGAACTGGACGGGAAAGACACATGGCTTCATTAATCGCCAGTCCCCAGGTTTCCCAAGCGCCATAACTGGGTAAAACGACGAGATCGGCTACTGCATAGGTTCGCGGCATTTGACTTTGATTTTGAAAAGGGGCAAAATAGATTGATGGGTGATTTGCGGCTTGCGATCGCAATTCATTTTCTAAGGAACCCGCCCCAACAAATAAGAGTGAAACCTGGGGTAAATTAGACTGTATAAAAGCCTGAAGTAAATCAAGCGGTCGTTTTTTGCTTTCAAATTTTCCCGCAAATAAAATAACAGCATGATCTTCGGGAATTTGAAGTTCCTGTTGCCAGAGTTTAGCCTGTTTAAAGGCTTCTTGAGTTTGAGAAAAGAAACGATCATTATCAACTGCATGGGGAGAAAAAAACAAATTTTCTGCTGAAACTCCATGATAAGAGTAGTAGTTATAATTAGCTTTACCTACATATAAACAAGCAGAAAAACGGCGATAGATGAGAGAAATTAATTGACGACGCGCCCATTCTTTAAGGCCTGTTCTGGGTAATATTCTATGGGAGTCACCCCTAAAAATGAGGGGAATTTTACGAGTATCCCAACGGAAAATAAAATTATAAATACTGGCGTAATTATAGCACATTAGCAGTACAATATTCGGCTGATAGCTTTGAACCTTGGTTAAGAGAGAGGGGTTTTTAAATCCCCAAAAATGATGGGTTCCCGGATTGGGACTGTGGTTAGGAACAAATTCATAATTGTATCCTGACAATAAGGGAATGTCCCACTTAATTGATTGTTGAAATCCTTGGTCAATCTGTTGAGTAATGCCAAAAGTCCACAGGTAAAAAACTTTTATTGAAATGTCATTTTCCTGAGCCAAGTAACGAAACCAAGGTGCATAGTATTGAATCGGATGAGTTGTAATAATGGCAATTTTATTCATGTTCAACCTCGTAATCATGATTAGATTCCATCAATTCAAAAACAGGATGTTCGCGATTGGGAATAACTTTCATAAATACAAATGTGATTCCGACTAAAACCATACTTGATTGAAACAGAGAAGCGACATAAACACTAGCTGACCATTCACTTTGAGCAGCAAAACTAATAATTAGAATCGAAAAAAGCGATCGTACTGAGAGAATTGAGGTGTTCATACTCCAGCGAGAAATTTTACCATAAGCCGTTCCGAGAATCATTCCGAGTCCAGCAGTACCAATTAACCCAAAGTTTGCATAAGCTTCCGCTAAAAGCCCCCAAGCGATGGTAGTTCTATAGGTATCTTGATAACTTTGTAGTCCGTAATAAACACTTAAAATATAAGTTCCTTCGTGACTCCGAGGCTTGTTAGGATAGATAACTCTGGGGAGTATCATCTGAGGTAAAATTAGATATGTTTTTCCCATTAAATAGGGATATTCTTCGGGAGATTTTTTCTGAGCTAAAAGCAACATTTGAATTATACTTGAGCGCTCAGAAGGTGAACTTTCTTTTGATCCTTCTTCTTCCTGTTCTTCATGGTTTAAGTTTTCAAAAGAATAACCGATCCACTCGCTGTACCAGGCTGGATACTGCCAGGGTTGTAATGTAAATCCTCCTCGATCAAACCAATATTTTCCTCGCATTTCACCCTTACCATAATGGAGAACAGTTAGACAAGCTAAAACCATCACAATTGTAATTAATGGTATGCGACGACTTCCCAAAATATAAGCAATAAAAGCAACAGAAAAAACCCCAACATTATCTCTGAGAACTAATCCAGCCGCACTACTAATAAAATAGGAAATCATTAAAACAATATAGATTTGTGATTGAACACCTGTTAACTTTTTTTCCCCTTGGCGATAAGATAAAATAAAAACAGCTAATACACTGAGTCCTAAAATTCCTCCTCGAACCAATGCAAATAATCCCCCGCTCAGAGCAAACCATTTCCCCCTAGCATACATTTGAAAGAAAACTGCACCCGCTAGAATTAATAAGAAAAAGTTTTCTCCTTTGTTATCAACAAGAGCGCGATAAGATAGAGGTGGAGGGGGACTCGATTTAACCTGTTTTAACCAAAAAAAAGTTCCGACTGCCAGATGAATAGTAACTGTAATTCCGGCATAAAATTGGCTTTCTGGAGGATAAGTAACGACTAGAGGATGGTTGCTGAGTAGAGGGATTGCATTTGTGTTTAAATGGGTTAAAGCAAAGAAGGGAAAAATGGGCATTCCTAAGGCTTTTCCGGAACACCAAAGATACATCGGATATAGGGATGCAATACTAACGAAAATTGCAGCCAGACTAACGAGGGGATTATTGGTTTGTAAAGACTGAGCATTTTGAACAAAAAATACACCAACCCCAATCCAAAAAGTCTGAAGTAAACGTCGTCTTTCCCAGCGAATGAGTTGGGATTGAGCTTTTTGATAAATATCGATAACTTGATGATATAAGCTCATGGGAATTAAGATGCTGAAAAATCACGTAACACTCGATCAAATACAGCACATTGCTGTCGAGTCATTTCTTGCGCTGTGTAGGGTTTAAAAGCCAACCAATTCGTTTCAGGTTGATATTTTTTTGGAGTCGAAATTAACCAATTTAATTGCTCGGTAACTTGCGGAATTAAATCGCCCGCACCGTGTTGAGAATCAAAAGTAACAACTCGACCTGCTTGACAATTTTTGATAATATCTACAACGGAACTTTGTTGGTGAAATAGAGCTAAAATCGGTTTGCGAGCTAAGATACAAGGATATAATTTAGAAGCCGTATAATCGGGATTATTTGAACCAATCAGTATAATTCCATCGCTATCTACTAAAAGTTGTAATGCTTCAAAATAAGGAATGCGATGAGGATGTTCTTCAACTAAATCATTCACTCCAAATTCTTCTGCTATGGGTTCAACGGTTTTAGTCGCTCGTTCTCCCGAAGCGTAACTGGTGCCAACAAAATGTAACTTGATGGAATTCCAATATTCCGGATGGCGATCGCGTTCGGATTTAACTCCTAAAAATAAAGCTCGTAACGCCAACGCCATATCGCTTCCGCCACGACCAACATAAAGCCAATGACGTTTACCATCATGGGAATTAAAAACAGTTTGCTTAACGTTTAACTGAGGAAGAAACTCAAAATCTTTTTCCGGCGCACCAAAGGGTAAAACCGTAAATTGATCTTCTTTCAGCCACGAATATCGCTCAAGTAACGTTTGGGGATATGCGGGAGAAACGCTAATAATATGGCTGACTTTACCCATCGCAAACGGCTCTAAAGTTTCCGCTAGTCGTTGAGCAAAAGCATACTTAAATTGACCGCCAGGAGGTCGATGGTATCCATATTTTTTCCCATAGTCATTTAACCAAGGATCTTGAAAATCGAGGAGATAAGGAACTTGAAAACGGCGAAACCACAACGGGGCTAATGCCATTGTTATAAAGACCGTTGTAGAGAAATAAATTAAATCTATTTTTTGTGTGCTTAGGATTCGCTGACCTGCGGCAAATAAATAGGGAAGACACCGCCAACCAATATTATTTAATCCTAGCCGACGAGTCTGTTCAACAGGTAACGCATTAATGGGTGTAATTGATAGATTTTCAGGTAGAGTTTGAGTGAGTAGCGGGTCTATAATTCCCTCTACACAGTCGGGGCGTACTGTCAAAATTAGAGGTTCCCAGCCGAATTTTTGAAAATAGGGTAATCCCATTCTAACCCGTTGATGATCGGGCGCATTAATGGGGGGAAAATGAGGACTGATAATCAAAACTTTACGGTTCAAGGCTAATTCCTCTTAAATTTATTTAAAATTTATCCGAGTGAAAGTTTTGATAGAAACTCTCTACGACAGATCACAAAGACTTGCCAATATCTCCGGAAAACTTCATAAATGTTTATATTTTAAATCAGCAATCCATCAGAGTTTGTTCTAAACTTGTACCCACTAAACTGTGATAAAGTTGCTCATATTGGTCTACAATTTTGGAAGCAGAAAAACATTTTTGGGCGCGTTGACGACAATTATAACGGTCAATTTTCGTCAGGTTTTCTACTGCCATACAAGCTTCTTCTATATTGTTAATAAGATAGCCATCAATTCCCGGACGAATAATTTCAGGTAATGCACCTCTCGGACAAGAAATCACAGGTGTTCCACAGGCGAGCGCTTCTGCAAATACAATGCCAAAAGGTTCTTCCCATTCTATCGGAACAATCATCGCCGCCGCCTGACCTAAAAGTTCGTTTTTTTGCTCATCATTGACGGTGCCAACGTATTCAATTCCATTTTTTCCAAGATGGGGGAGAATTTCGTTTTCCCAATAGCTTCCTGCTTCCCCGATGGTGCTGTAGTTTCCTGCAATTAACAGGTTTCGTCCGGTTTTCTGTGCAACTTTGATAGCGGTATGTGCGCCTTTTATCCGTTCAATTCGACTTAGAAATACTAACGGCGCATCGTCAGCAACATGAGGTTTAAAGGTGTATTTTTCAGTTTCAACACAATTGTAAATGGTATGCCAAACGCCTCCGCCTGATCGTCCCTGGCGACAAATATAATCGCTGCAACCTGTAAAAGTAAGATAATTTTCTGCGAGTTTAGCTGCCCATTTAACGGACGATCCTCCTGTAGCCCGTTGATAAGACATGATTTTCGGGAGAGGATATTTTAGCAGGGGTAATAAGTAAAGAACGCGAGAAAAACTATGAAGAATATCGGGTTTAAATTGTTGAACGGCTGACCATAATGTTAGTGTATTTTTTAGGGAATCAAATTTATCTTGAGAACGCAATCCTGGCCAGGGAAAATGATAATGAGCGGGTGAGGTTGAGTTGTGATGAGCTACTAACCCAATGCTATAACCCCGCGATCGCAATTCAGTAATTAATAAATCAATAATGCGTTCAATTCCTCCATAAAGTTTCGGAGGAACCGGAAGTTCGGGATCGGCGCTTATAAGGATTTTCATCAGATTTAATCTTTGAATCCATCAACTAAAATTTACAATAGTTTTTAAGAAAGCCAGTTAAACTCCTTTTATTTTGCTTGAAGAAAGGTTTCCCAGGCTGACAACTTAATATCTGCATAACCTCTCTGTTCTAGAGGAACTTTACCTTGTAAAATTGAATGTTGAATTTGAGGTAATAACTCTAGATAACGGGGAGATTTCGTGGTTGGATGCAGTAACCAAGCGTTCTTTGAGTTCAGATTCAATCTCCAACCTCCAGCCCGACCAACACGCTGAAATATCATAATTTCTGGCGATCTTGGATAACCCCGCTTCAGATATTTTCGGAGTAAAGTTTCTGCTAAAATCTTACCTTGAATTAAGGGTAAGTAAGTCGATAGTTTTTCTATATCAATCAAGTAACAGCGAGTGCTAAACCAGTCATTTTTCCAGCCTCCTGCAACCGGAGTAAATGGTCTACCTTCGTGAAGACTAGGTGCATCTGGAAGTTTTTTTTCTGTACTAAAAGGTGGACTAATTCTAGGGCTAGCTGCGACAGCGTTTGGCGCTTTTTCTATTAAAGAAATCGCTTCAATAGGCCAATCATAATTTAAGGATTGATAGAGCAACATATCTGCATCATAATGCAGTAGATAGCGAGTTTTGCTCATCTCAAAAGCCGCCAGATAAGACATCAGGGCGCAACCCCCGTAGTCATGGGTTTCATTTACCCAGTTTCCTAAATATTTAAGAGCTAGAATGGGTTGCAAAGAATTCCCAGGTTTTAAGTAAACAATTCGATCTATATAGCCCTGAGTTTTAAGTTCTTCAACAATTGCACAAATTTTTTCGACTCGCTGAGAAAATCCGGGTTCAGGAAAACGTCGATTTGGATCAACAATTTTCGTTTTTTGAGGTTTACAACAATCCACAATTGCCAGTATTTCATCTACGTTAGCTCGATGAAATTTAGCGAGAACTGGAACCGTTACGCCCGCATAAGCAACATCACCTGGAGATAAATTGATTTGTAAAGTTAGATTATGCACGATTCTATTTGTACTCAGTCACAATCTTGGATAATTCTAATATCAAGCATAAACTTCAGAATCCGGAAAAATTTTACTCTAATTTTTTCGCTCTCTGAATTCGAGAAAGTTCCGATCTTTGTAAGAGCAAGTTAACTTGTTTTTCCCAACCCAATTTATTTTCATAGGCTTGCAGTGACGCCGCTTTAGCTCTAGCTAACTTTTCCGGATTTTGCAGTAAGTTTTCAATCGCTTCAGCTAAGAGAGTAGGATGATTATCTGTGAGTAACTGACCAATTTCAGGACAGTCCTGAAAAATCTCTTTTTGTCCTGCTGTGTCCGTAGCAATGACAGCTAAACCTGCTTGTAAATATTGAAAAAGTTTATTAGTAATGGTAAGATTTCGGCTAGGAATATCGGCTTGTTCTAGTGCCAAACCAATATCATGTTCAGCAATGCGAGATAATAACTCGGAATTGGGAACAGTTGGATGAATAAAAATGCGATCGCGCCACTCGTCAGTTACTTGCTGTTGTAGCCATTGCTGTGCTGTTTTGGGATAGTCACCCCGCAAATGAATTTCAACAGGGGTTTGCAGATAGGGTAAAGCTTTAAACAAAATTTCTAAGCCTCGTCCCGGCCCTATTGTTTGAGAAAACCAATGCAAAGAAGGAAGTTTTGAGTTGATTTTATCGAGCGTTTTTCCATCGATATAGAAGCGTTCTTTTGCCGGAAATGTATTGTAAATTACTGTCGGTTTGGGTACTTGATAAGCCTCAGAAAAAGCCTCGGCGAGAGCATGAGAAGTGGTCAAACAGTAAATACAGTTTCTAGCTAGACGATGTTCAAATGTTTTTAATTGATGAATGGGTCGAGTTGCACGGGCTGAGGGAAGCAAATCTTCTGAAAACCAATCTTCAAAATCAACTCCCACACAAAAACCTTCATTTAAAAGTTGATTTCCTACCCAAAGTCCACCTTCAGAATGAACGATAGTTAAGTCGGCTTGAGTGTGACGAGCGACTTGCAGCATGGCAGTTGCACCATAGCCTAATAACTCCGGTGAAAATGTGCCAAATCGTTTATATTTTTCTTTGGCAATTCTCGCCTTTATTCTAACTATAATATTCTTGATTTTATGAGTGGGTTGAAAGTCAATAATGGGTAAAAATTGCCATGTTTTTGTAGCTAAAATCAGGCGATCGCGTTCTACCAGTTCGGGATCAAACCAGAAACCTCTCACAGTGACTTCATGTCCGACTGCGGCTAAAGCGTCTGCTTCTTTTTGAGGGCGAGGTGCGGTGCAAAGATGACCACCAATTAAAATTAAAATTTTAGCCATAATTTTTTTTTGAAATAGCTAGATAACACATTGGTTAAGACTAAATTTTTAATCCGAGTTTATTGATAATTTTATCAACTGTTTGACCGACAGTATGCTGTGAAAATACTCGTTTCTGAGCTTGAAAACGCATTTTTTTTCGTCGTTCTGGTTCGGCTTCTAACTTGTGAATTTTATCGACCATTTCTTCAGCAGTACGATAGGTTTCAATTTCTTCACCTAGCTCATAAAGATGTTCTAATCCTTCTGTCCATTCTGTCAAGTAACAAGCTCCCATCATCGGGGCTTCAATATCTCGCATTCGAGAATAAGTATCTGGTTTTGAAAAGGGATATTGATAGCTAGGATAGCGATTAATCCCCAAAGTTATACAACTTTGTTGGATAATCTTGACATATTCCTGAGGATCAGGTTTCGGTTTTACTGCATCTTTAAAATAATCATCAGGTATTCTCCTTTGACGTTTATAGGTTGCTTTTGCATACCAAGCATTGATTCCATTTTTCGTCAAAAAATTGACCTGGTTTACCAGAGTTTTGTAAATGGTTTTTTCCGGTTTTATAACTGTTGAACTCAGAGTTTCAGCTTTATTCCAGGCTGCTCCTCGAATTTCTAAAGAAATACCCAAATTCAAGACTTGAGCTAATAATGCTTCTCGCTGAATATCTCGCGAACCAATGAAACTGACACCGTAGTGTTCTGGATGATCCCACGTTCTTTGTTCGGGTGGAATCCAGACAGGCATAGGAGCATAAACATAGTTTTGTTTGGCTTTTTGATACATTTTTATCGCTTTAAATTCTGGAACCCAGTGTAAATTAAAGTTATAAAATACTTCGGGTATTTTGGTAAACTCTCGAATATTATCACAGAAAAAGTTAACGCAAGGAATTCCTAATTTTTGAATTTCTTTAAGGGCCGTAGGTTCAACTTGTTTCGGAAACAGATAGCTCATAAATAGGTTGATCGGTTTTTTACGATGCTCTTTTTTAATTGCGGAAAGGGTTAAAGACCAAGTGCGATCGCGCCATTTGTTTAAGGCTTTTTTATCTAAATATACTAAACCTTCAGCCCAATCAACGTTTTGAGCTTCAACCCATTCATGTCCCGCTTCTTCTATTCCTTTTTTAAAGTAGTCTTCCCAAAACTGGTAAGCTGGAACTAAGTGATTTTTAAGAGACTGTTGACAGACTAAAAAGATTCGCATTCTAATTCTTTTATCCTATTTTAAGGGTTAATATAAATATCCGAGATGACGATTTTTTTTATCTTATCTTGATAAATACTATCTGTTTATCTTGATGTTTTGAGTTAAAATATTTGTTTTAAATCATTGAAAACTAATTGAATCTTTTTGGCTGATTTCCAACCTACTATTTCAGCTAATATCTGAAACCGAGGCCCGCCAATGGGTTTAATCTCCGATCCTCCTAAAAATTTAACTTTCTCCTCTGCTTTACGAATTAAATCCCGTACATTATTGACATAGTTATTGTAAATAAAACGTTGAAAAGCAGTAGCACAAGCATGACGTGTATAAGAACTATTTTCTATTGCTAAAAGATAGCTGGTGCGAAGTTCTAGAGAGTGAAAAGCTGATTCCCATGCGGTTCGAGATTTAGAAGCGCTTAGACTCCCTGAAATACCAGATCTGTAAAAAACTTTAGCACCTTGACAAAACCTAACGCCCTGACTCGCTAAAACAACCCGACAAAAGTATTCACCATCATCATCTAGAGATAAATTTTCATTCCAAAAACCCGCTTTCTCTGCAATATTACGAGGTACAAGCCACGCTCCAGGGTGCATCATCCACTCTCCTTCCCAAGCACAAACTAACCAGTCAATGGGTGACATATTCTTCCAAAGAGGTTGAGATTTAAACACAGCTTCAGAAGGTGTTTTATAAAATCTTGCCCATTCTCCAGTTGCTACAAATTCAGAGTTGCTATCTCCTAAAAGTTGAATTTGACGCTCTATTTTGTCAGATGCTAAAAGGTCATCAGCATCGAGGTATTGAATAAAATCTCCTTGACTTTCGTGAAACGCTTGATTTCTTGCCGCACTCGCCCCCCTATTTTGCTGATGAATAACTTTAAGATTTTCCGATTCAAAACTCCGCGCAATTGCTAAACTGTTATCTGTTGAACCATCATCAACAATGATAATTTCTAAGTTTTTCCAAGTCTGCGCTAAAGCTGATTCTAAAGTTTCAGCTAGCCATTTTTCGCAGTTATAGCAAGGAATGAGTATAGAGACCAGTGGTTTCATAATGAATCCTCAACATAGAGTTTAAAGTTCACTTATTAGGGATTTTTTTGCTGAAAATTAGTTTCCAAGCGTGGCGAAAATACCAAGGTTTTGAGTCGGCTACATAATGATGTAAAATTCCTTTTTGACTAACAACTTCTTCTTTTGTTGGCTTCACAATGTAGTCTTTCGGGGGAGCAATATCACAAGGTTTACCTGCCATAATCATTGCAGTAAGAGCCTGTTCTTGGTAATAATGAGTTCCTTCTTTTTCAATCAAAATTCGACACCAATATTCTAGCTGTTCCCAGTCAATTTCATCACTCTTTAAGCCACAAATTCCAACGTTCAAGCGTTGAGGAATTTCAGCTTCGGCTAAAGATTTCATTAAAGACTCTGAATAACCGTAGGAAGTCTCTACATCGACCATATGACAGGGTTTATTGGGAGAGTTCAACCAGTCAATTAGAAAGGTTGGAGTTCGGAAGAAAAGCATATCTGAGTCCAACACTAACTTCCACCCAGAAGAACCAATATGAATATCAGTGAGCTTTCGCATATTTGGATAATTTGCACGGCGTTCTCTAAGATAAGGAAATTTACTGATAGGTAAATATTGGTCTAGGCGTTCTTCTATCTCCTTTAAAAAAACTATTTTTGTTATAGGAAATATTCGCTTAATTTGTTCAATATACTTGTTTGCTAAAGTTCCATCATCATAAATGATTGGCCGGATATTACTCGGAGAATAAAGAGCCATTGAGTAAGCACAAAAACAAGTTTGATACCAAAACTTTCGACCGGTTAAAAAGTGAATGTTTAGAGGTGAATCAGGACTCTGTATTTCAATGGGTTGAAGTTGATAAGCTGCTGCTTCCATCTGTTGACGTGCTTGCTCATCTATCGCACGTCTAATTGGATCTCGACGTATATATTTCTGCATCAAACCTTTGGGAGCGTAATAAAGCCGATAAGCGACAACTCCTAAGTGCAGAGATTTAGCAAATTGCTTGAGTGATTTATTCATATATTCCTGATAATTATATTGTTACTAACCGATTGACTAACTCTTTCAATTCAGATTCACTAACTGTTTTAATTTTTGAATAGTTGGGTCTTTGAATCCATCTTAAAATACGTGCAGCATTTTCAACACCCACAACTTTAGCAAGTCGCTGAAAATTTCTTCCACCCAGTCTTGAACATGAAGTTTTAGGTGAATTTATCCAAATATTTAACATCATATTTTCAAAGGTTTGATTAAAGTGAGTTGGTAATCTTCGCCAAGACATAAAAGCACATTCACCAACCTGTTCGCGTACTTTTAGAGTATCTTCAGTTTTTGGACAATTTTTGATAAACACTGACATTAAAGCCAAGGATGCTATTCCTAACTTTTCCCAGTGTTGTGTAAATCTCTCCTCATTATGTTGAGTTCCAATTGTATAATAGCCATCAACCTTAATAATTTTTGCGGGATAAAGTGCTAAATTATAGTAAATCCAAACATCTCCAACTGAGTCAAAAATTTGATGTTCAGGAACCAATGGATTTTCTAAATGCTTTTGAATATAGGAGCGTCGATAAATTGGACTGTGAGGCATTGGCTGCACTTTTAAGTAAAATTCAGTAGCATCTTTCACTGTCGGTAAGGTTCCATGGGGTTGAAAAACTAATGAATCATAGGAACCTATTAATGTTGTAACAGCCTTGTCAGTATAAGAAACATCAGCTTCTTGATTCCGCATTTGACTAATTTGAGAAACAAGTTTATCTGGGTGAATCAGATCATCTGAATCTAGAAATAAGATATACTCTCCATTGGCTTGCTTTAAACCCGTTTTTCTGGCTATAATTGAGCCTTGATTTTCTTGACGAATAAAGTTGATTTGCAAGTGATTAAAGTCGGTTAATTGTTTCGCTAAGGGTTGTTCTGAACCGTCATCAACCACTAAAATTTCAACCTGTAAATTTTGGATTCCTCTGGCTACACTTTCTAATGTATATCTCAATAAATCTACTCGGTTGTAGGCGGGAATAATAATCGATAAGTCTAAAGACATAAAAACGGACTCCTCTAAAATAATAATTTGGCGATCAGTTGACTGATTTATGATTTGTTAACTCACCCAATCCTTCAAAGGTTCCACAAGCACCTTGCCATCGAATGTATGAAGCTGGATCTTTCCAGGGTTTATAACGGAAAAAGGCTTTAATTTTTCGGGGTAAAACTGTCCAACGAGGGATTTTTAGCCAAGGTCGAATTTTATGTGTATCTAATACTTGAATCCAAGAACGTGACATGGCTCGATTTAACTTGGCAAGATAGTTTTTTGAGAGGCGACTGGAGGGAATTAAATGAGTTAATTGAAGTTGAGGAAAATAACCCACACCCCAACCGGCTTCTAAAACTGTTAAAACAATGTCATTATCTTCGCCTGAAATTAGTTTTTTTCCGGTGCGACCTAGTGCAAGTCTGGTTTGACTTTCCGTCACTTGTTGAGCATAAAATTCTGCTGCTTCTCGTCGCAATACCAGTCCCGCACCAATGGGAGAAAAATCAGGATATTGTTTCAATTGCTTTGAGGATTTTAGAGACTGAATTGATGTTTCTTCCCAGTAGCATACTTGAAAGCCATTTCCTAAATCACGCAGCCCTAAAAGTCCGCTAATTTCGGATATCCAAGGCTCGGGTTTAATTTCATATTCGGGTATTGTTCTGCCCCCCCCATGCTCCTAATTTGGGATAATTTGTAAAAATATCAAGTACATTTTTTAGATAATCTGGACTCAGAACATTATCATCATCTGCAAAGACAAATAATTCTGTAAGCGCTTCTTTAAATCCTCGCAATCGAGCAGTTGTTAAGCCTAACTTTTCTTCTCGAACGTGTCTAGCATTTGGATGCCAACTTAAATCAATTTCTGATGAAAGTAGTTGATGACTCGCATTATCAACGAGTAAGAGTTCCCATTGCTCTATCGGTAATGTTTGATATTTTAATGCCTCCAACACTCTACTAATATAATCAGGTCGAGGATTATGTGTACAGATAATTACACTGATAATTGGGTTCATGGCAAAATCACCGAGTAATTTTTAATTGTTTGTTTAGCCATTTGTTCTCGACTAAAAAGCCGTTCAACTCGCAGACGACCCTGTTGACCCATCTGATGACGCAAATCAGCATCACCAGCAAGTTTTAAAATCTTTTCAGCCAAGTCTTTTGAATCACCGGGTTGAGCGAGTAAGCCTGTTACTTTTTCCTCTATCACTTCGGGAATACCTCCTGTTTTACAGCCAATCACAGGTTTTCCATAACTCATGGCTTCCACATAAATTAAACCAAAAGATTCATAACGCGAGGGAGCAACAAATAAGTCACATTCTTGATACATATGATGTAAAGTTTGCGAGTTTACTGTTCCAATAAAATTTACACGATCATTAAAATTTTTACCCCATTTATTTTGCAATTTATGTTGATAATTATAATCTTTATCTTGGCCGACAAGGGTAAAATAAATCTTATTCATTTTTTCTAAAACTAGGGGAATTGCTTCTAGCAAAACATCTATCCCCTTACGATATTCAAAACGGCCTACATAGAGAACATTAATCTTTTTTAAGGGTTGATATGATTTCTCAAACGTTATCTTTTCTGGGAGTTTAATCCCATGAGGAATAATCTTAAATCTATCTTGATTAATTTTAAAGTCATTACAAATTTCATCTCGATGGGCGAGAGTATGAGTGGTTAAGCAATCGCTAAAACGAATCATTAACCCTTCTAAAGCAGATGCTATTTTTATCGCTCTAGAAACAAATTCATAATGATCTCTATTAATTTGTTTGAGTGTTGTTGAAACCCTCGTTACAATTAGGGGACGATTACGTTTGAACAAGTAAGCCAGACAAAGAAAATCATAACTTGTTGTTTCAATCACATCGATATCATGTTTTTTAACAAGTTGGCTTAAAAATTTTTTTGTATGCAGAATCGTCCAAACTTTTTTCAGGATTAATATTTGCGCCCATCTACCTTTAAACCCGGTTTCAATCCAGTTGGGTAACTTAATTGAAATGGGATGAAGATAGATTTTTACCTTCTGGTTTTCTGAAACTTCTGCTAGGATATCATCCTCTGTTAAATTTTGATCGCTGACAAATAAAACATGAACCTGATGACCAAGCTGACTTAATCCATTTGCCAATTCATAAAAATGATTAGCAATTCCACTATTAACTAGATGTCGAGTTGGATAGTGAGGAGTGACAATGCAAATATTGATTACAGAATCACTCTTAAAAGCTTTACCAGTCGTTGTTTTCTTCATAGCCAAGCTGAACTAAAAGTGAACCGTATTTGTCTTTAAAAAACTGTTTATGTTCTTCTTGAAAGTGATTCTTCCAATCTCCAGCAACTCCTTTTCGATTATGAGATTTGACATCTTCTTCTCCGGGTTTTCTGCCTCTTGCATAGCGAGAAAAATCATGTTCATAGACAATATTTAATGCTTGCCAAGCATAAATTTTTGAATTAAAACTCATCTTATTTTTATGAGAAGGATTTATTTTTTTTAAGCCTCGATTGAGAGTTTCGCTAACTAAATAGGATGACATAGATTTAACGGAAATATACGGAGAGTCATCCAGCAAGTCTAAAAATTGCAGAAGGTCTAGAAACTTGTTATAAGGGTTTGCAATCATTTCTTCAAACTTAATTTCTAGGATATTTGGGAGATTATAGTTCCATTCCTGCATTTCTCCAAAGATGTTTAATTCCACTCCATTTACCTTCATATAGGAGAGGTAGTCTATCACAAAAAGTAAGCCTTTTTCCTTGGGTAAGTGTTCTAATTCCTGACGATAATCATTCAACTCCGGCCAATAATGGGTAGAGTGACTATATCGATGAGAGAAATATGCAGAAACAACAATATCTCTAGGATCTCGAATAACGTGAAAGCCTTTTATCTTTTCTAAGATAGGTTTTATAAAGTGAATATTCGCGTTTGTATAACAGATAAAATCTATATTTTCGTTTTGAAGATAGCTATCCAAATCAAAATCGAATAGCTGAGGATTGCTAGCAATCTGACATTTGAGATTAACGAGATAACAAACTTGTTTAATTAAGGTTTCAATCCAAGTTGATCCCGACTTATGATGACCAAAATATGCCAATTTCATGGTATGATTTACTCCGGTTTAGCCGACTTGTAACTAACTTTTTGAATTTGCTGGTTTACCCCTATTCTTAAACCTATTTTTCAAAAAAGACAACCTTTTAAAAATTTTAGGGGGAACCCATTTTTTGAAAAGGGTATAACTACGATATTGAACAAGCAATAAATCAGTGTAAAAATCCGCCTGCTTTTTAAAGGATGAATTAAAATTTATATCCTCGGAAACTGGAATTTCTAAAAAGCTGAGAACATCAACAATATTCTTCTGTTTATTTTGAGCAAGTTCTTCGTAGATAATTATTTGTGGTTCAATATTATTATTTTCAAAGAACTGAAACCACGCCTTCTCATCTTTCTCTATCTGAGAGAGGTAAACCTCTACCGTTCCAGGGCTGATATAAGGATAAGGATTTTTCGGTGAGTTGGAAATATTATCGTATCGATTAAATGAGATTTTGCCCGGATTTTGACTATCCTGATATTTATTCCATCGCTTTGTTTTAATTGAACGAGCTAAGGATATGGCTTGGCGAACTTTGTTCCGGCGAGAAATGAAAATAAACTTGAGATTGGGAAAAACTTCTTTCAACAATTCTAAATCAGACTTTGATGTAGTCTCAGAAGTTTCATGCAATCTTTGCAGAACTTCTTGACAGTTACACCACATTAACTTAACACCACTGACACCATTAGAAGATGCAAATGACTCCAGGGTTTTTTGAAGATATTCTGGATAGTTACTAGAGTCTAACTTACTTTTTTTCTCCCATTCGGCTAGAAAAAACTCTTGAGGCTGACCTACTAATTTGGTATGGCTTAGGAGATCGCAGAGTAGAGTGCTTCCACTTCTCATTGTCGAGCAAATTATGTAAGTTTTTTTCAGATTCATAAGTTTTTACCTGTTCATTATCTTGCTGTCTTTAATTGAACTTAAAATGAGGCTAACCGATCAAGGAAAATTAGATTTAATTATCTGTTCAATTTCGCCAAGATTAACCTCAAAATTAGTATCTTTCTCTTTTTCTTGAGCGCACCAATACAAGTAAGAATGTTTCCGAGACTTTGATAAGTAGTAATAGTGGGGAAAAATAGATTGCATAGGATGTAATTCTAAAAGTTTAATTTTTTCTGAGAAAATGATATTAGTCAATCCCGCACCGTGAACACCGACAACAAACTCTGCATTATAAAACAAATCAATTTGTTCTTCTATTGAGAGGGTTTCAAGTACATATTTTTTGAATCCATATTTTTTTAAAACACTAAAAAATTCATCTTCATTAAGAATGCAGCGTGTAGATTTATCCGTGATTTTTTTTCGCGATATAAAAATGCGATTCTTTTTTTCTCTAAGTTTGTTTGGTCTAACTTTTTCTAGAAACCAATCCAGGTAAGTTGAAGGCAAAAAACCAGCAAAGCGACGGCTTAAATATCCCAAGAAAATCAACCGATCTAATGAGTAGAGCTTCGATTGGTCTACCCAAGTCATTCTAGCATTTTTGGGGAGTAATTTTTCAAGAAAAAAGTTTTCAACTTTTGTTAATTCTGAGTTACATAAAACTTTGATTTCCTTAAGGCTCTGATAACTCTTGTGGTGCAGTGTATAAAGTCTGGGAATATGATCGATTAAAGTGTGATAATAGTTACTACCATTGGCAAAGGTGTGAAACACGGTACAATCACCTTCAATTGTTTCGGGATTGCTGAAATATAGCTTTCTGATATTGACTGACTTCGCAATTTTTTCCTTGGTTTTTACCGTGCTACTAGAATCTACAATTATTTTTTTATACGAACTAAATAATAAATTACTAGCCGGACAATACATGACATTTTTCAAATCAGTTTTATAAACCGTCGGTGTCACGTAATAATTTTGTTTTAAGCCCTGAGATAAATCGTATAAAGGCATCTTTAAAATTTCTGATGTCTCTACTTTCTCGGGCGGTAATACTATTGGACAAGTATTCAAATTTTTCTCTAATTTATCTACAGATGTTAGAGAAATGAAATAAGGGCGTATAGCTTGTTTAAAAGTTGTTAGCATTTGGCTTAGTTACTTGCAACTATAAGAAAATTGAACGGGTAACGGGACAAATCCATTCTGACGCCAGGAAAAATAATTTCCTGAACCATAGATATCTACGGGTGGAATATTAATGATTGCAGCATCTTCTAATTTAAAGATCACTCCCCTTCCCGGCAGACTAACCATGATATTAATCAAATAATCACCTCCCCCTAAATATCGAGTAATATCTTGATATTTAAAAACACAATTCCAGTCCCCTTGAATATTATCTAAAAATGAGTTAGCCATCCTCGGCCAAATATTAGAAACAAGAACTCCATCAGAAGTCGTTATCCGAACGGCTACTGCTAAACGAGAGATTTGTTTTTGAGCATAACCTTTGACTTCTACTTTGAGTGTTGATGTGGTTTCATCATCTTCGATAAAAGCATCAATACTGTGAAGTTCAAGCCCATATTCCTGATTAACAATCTTGCCATTTAACTGAGAGCTAGCCCGACTAATCATCTGGTTTTCATAGGAATCAATAACGTCATCAACTGCTCCGGTTTCCCGTATTTTTCCCCGTTCTAGCCAATAAGCCACATTACACAACTTGCGAACTGCCGCCATTTGGTGGCTAACAAATAATACCGTTCTGCCTTCATTTTCGGTGATGTTTTCCATCTTTCCGAGACACTTATTTTGAAAGGCAATATCCCCAACAGCCAAGACTTCATCAACGATTAAAATCTCGGGTTCTAAATGGGCGGCGACTGCAAAAGCCAGACGAACTCGCATTCCTGAAGAATATTTTTTTACGGGTGTATCGATGTATTTATCAACTTCAGAAAAGGCGACAATTTCATCAAATTTTCGTTTAATTTCTGCCTTGCTCATTCCCAAGATTGCCCCGTTAAGGAAGATATTCTCTCGCCCGGTTAACTCTTGATGAAATCCCGTCCCGACTTCTAATAAACTGGCAACTCTGCCGGAAATTTTTATTCTTCCTGTTGTCGGTTCTGTAATTCGACTCAAAATTTTTAACAGGGTTGATTTCCCCGCCCCGTTATGACCGATAACTCCAACTCTATCCCCTTGTTTGATCTCAAACGAGACATCTTTTAACGCCCAGTATTCTTCACGAATTGGATCGGATTTTTTATTGATAAAAGGGTTAATAACTTTTTGGGCTAAAGACTTGGCTCCCTTTTCCATCTGATCTCGCAGGGTTGCATAAGACTCCTGTTTTTGATGACCGATGATGTATTTTTTGCCCAATTTTTCTACCTGAATAATTGTCTCATACATATGTTTTTAACATGACGATTTTCTAAAATTTTTAGCAAATTAAATGACATCGGCAAAAGTTCGCTCTGTTTTTCGGAAATACCAAACTCCCGTAGCAAATATTAGTAAAACCAATCCAATAGAAAAACTAAATCCCAACCCATAAATTTGAGTTTCTCCGCCAATAATTGCCCAACGAAATCCATCAATCACACCAACTAAAGGATTGAGATAATAATAAAACTTCAAGTCTTCGGGAACAATCGTGCTACTAAATCCGACGGGGGAAATATACTGACCAAACTGAACGACAAACGGCACAACATAGCGAAAATCACGATATTTTACATTTAATGATGCAAACCATAGCCCGCCTCCCACAGCAGCCAAAAATGCAATCAAAATAAATAACGGTAGTGTCAGAATTCGCCAGCTTGGAATAAAGTTATACCAAGCCATTAATCCTAATAAAATAATTCCGGAAACTAAAAAATCAACAAAACTAACAACCACCGCACTCACTGGAACAATCAATCGCGGAAAATAAACCTTAGAAATTAAATTAGCATTCCCGATTAAACTATTACTACAGTTGGTTAGGGAATTGGCAAAAAATTGCCAAGGAAGCATTGCAGCAAAGACTAAAATCGGGTATGGAACGCCTTCCGAGGGTAGTTTTGCGATTTTACCAAACACAATCGTAAATACAACCATCCCTAAGAAAGGTCGAATTAACGCCCAAGCAATCCCGATAACTGTTTGCTTGTAACGGACTAAAATATCCCGCCAAGATAGAAAGTAAAACAACTCTCGGTATCGCCACAAATCTTGCCAATATTGGCGTTCTACACGACCAGACTCAATAATTAACTCGGTAGATTTTTGCGTCATAAAGACTGAGTTAATGAAGATAAACTAAACCGGATTTTCCCAAAAAAACGGGTTTTGTTTCCACTCCTTTTTTCAGAGGAAAACTTGACTATCCGGACTCATCCGGTATAATTTAAGAAATGTAAAAATCTTTTTAATCTATTCAGCTAACTCTTTTCGGCATTCCCGATTATTTAGGGAATGATTAGTAACGGGCAAATTTTGATTCTGAACCTTTCAGGGGAGAGGGAGAAACTTTAATATCGTGCATAACGTCTGACGATTCGCTGTAAGATTCAACCAGTTTTTTTAACAAACTTGGCATCTGTTCAATTTCCTCCTCGGATTCTTCAATGATAGATTCTGAAGCGCTATCAAACTCCGGCTCAACCGCAACAATAATTTCCGCTTTATCTTTTAACGAATTAGCCGCTATCTCCGCATCAATTTGATTATTTTCAGGGGTATAACTTGGCGGATAAACTTCCTCATCTGCCATCACTTCCGACGGGAATTGATACGGTTCAACTAATTTTTGCAGTAACTTCGGTTTGGAATTGATCGCCGAGGGTTGAGAATTAACCCCAGATGCAACCGTTGTTTGAGGGGAATTATCTCTCGAATTGATATAAACTATCGGATTTGAAGATTCGAGATGATTTACCTCGGAAATTTGCCCGGATTGTTCCGCCGGAAAAACCGCCATCACTCGGCGAGGTTCCACCACATATTGAGCCGCCAATTTTGCCGAATTTGCCACCGAAAATTCTGGCATTTTAGCTGATAAATTCTCTCTCGCCTGCGGCAACTGAGGACTCACCCGGATCATCGACTGAGGTTCAACAATATACTGACTCAAAGAAGGATTGATCGCTCGATCTGGGCGATCAATATTATTTCGAGAAATTCCCTCAAAACTATTGCTAATTATCGCATCAGGTGCAATAATATATTCGGAGGCGATCGCTTCACCTTCAAACAAAGGAGGCGGAGCGGGAACCGGCACTAACCCCGATGGAAAATCAGAAACAGACATCGGTTTACGGGTAATTTCTGGCTCCGGTAATTTTTCCATCGCCATCTCCAGGGGTTCGGGCGGCGATCCCTGTTGATCAAAGTTGAGATAGTCGGGGAAATACTCATCGCTGAAATTCCCCATCGGCTTGACATTGAGCCGTTCTGTCCGGGGAAGCGGGCGAGCCTCAGCCACCAAGTTACCAATGTCCAACGGCGACCGTTGCCAAATTTCAGGCTGCTTCGGGACAAAGTTGGAAACATCATCGGCCTTCACCGAAGGGGTCAAATCTTGGGTGAACATCTGTTCCGGGGGAGCAACCGACGGTTCCACGCCATCTGAGGCGGCAATCATTAAATCCTCAGCGTTCATCAGGGGATTTTCTTGGATGCCCAGTTTAATCGGGCCGGTGGTCTGGTTGGGCGGGTTGAGATGCTCGTTGACGGCCATCCCGGTCAGCGTACAGCCGACAGCGGTAGCAACACAGCTTAGGGCGGAATTATTGATCGGACTCATAATCAATTCAATATTTCTATCATCGAAGTAGCAACATTAAGCCCCCCAACTCGAAAATATACGGAAGTTCACTTCCGCACGCTGTCCCAATATACGAGTTATGCTGTCGCGATCCGGATCGATAAACAGTAAATTTTCTCAATCTCCTGATCGGCCACAAACACTTCGTAGATCTACATAGTCTTTCTTGATAATTTTTGATGTTTTAGGGGTGATATCATGTGAGCAAAATCCGCTTTTATTCCCCTTTTTAATTCCCATTTTTTACAGATTTTTTCTTTGTTCAGTCAAGCATCCAAACAACGTTCATGCGGGTTTCTATCCTGACTGTTTTAACTTTGGCAATTTTAACCTCTGAAAGTTCGGGTGTTTATGCCTCCGGTTTAAAAGGGGGTCATCCTCTTTTATTTGCCGCCAAATCTAACCCTTTGCTTTTGCGGAATTATTCGGACTTTCAATCGCAACTCAATTCAACCGGATCAATTCATCACTCAAACTCAATTTTCCTCCATTCTACAAAACCCTTTCGGCGTTAATCCTCTACAACCGGATACCGATGATTAATGGTTTATTTTAACAGTTTATCCTATGGCTACTCCATCCAACTCCGAAAAAATACTTTCATCAAAATCTCAAAAATCCCTAACGCCTCTCCCCTCCCTTTATCAAAATCAAATCAGTTCATCCCCGGAATCAGAAGGAAATGATTTTGGTCAAATTTTGGCAATTATTCAGCGCAGAATTCTGTTAATTACCAGTATTGCTTTTGCGGTGGCGTCGGGGATGACATGGCAAGCCCTTAGAAAACCAGTCGTGTATCAATCCGGTTTTCAACTGTTAGTCGAACCCGTAAAAAGTTCGGATAAACTCGCCGGACTGACAACGAATAGTTACGGCGGTAAAGTTAAAGAAACTTCTTTAGATTATGAGACTCAAATCCAAATTTTAAAAAGTCCCCAACTGATTAATCGAATTATTGAAAATGGCATTTTTCAACAATATCCCGGATTAACTTACGGAGCAATTGTCAGCAGGTTATCAATTTTTAGACAGGGCGAAACCAAAATATTAACCGTTCGTTATCAAGATTCAAATCCGGATCGGGTGAAATTTGTACTCGATCAGTTGGCCGTTGGTTATTTAAGATATTCTCTACAAGAACAACAAACAAATCTCCGCCAAGGGCTGCAATTTGTCGATGAACAATTACCCGAATTAATTAACAGAGTTGACACCCTACAAGCCCGACTCGAAACCTTTCGACAGCAATATAATTTTATCGATCCCAAAACTCAAGCCCAAAAATTATCCGCCCAAGCTGAAAGTTTATCCGCCGAAAAATTTGCAATTCAAAAACAATTGGTTGAAGTTCAAACCCGCTATTCTATTTTACAACAAGAGGAAGGCGCGATCGCCGCTTTAAATGCTTCGGCAAATTATCAACAATTAATCGGTCAAATTCGGCAAATCGAAACTTTAATTGCTTTAGAATCAACCCAGTATCGTTCCAACAGCCCCCCCATTCAAAACTTACTCAATCAACGTCAAAATTTAATGCCCTTATTGCGTCAAGAAGTCCAACAAGTTTTAGGATCTCAAGTCGCCGCCGTCACCAACGAATTATTATTATTACAAGTTCGTTTAAATGCCATCTCTCAAGCCGAAGCCCAAGTCAACCGCCAACTCGAACAAATGCCCACCTTAGACCGTCAATATACCGATTTACAGCGAGATTTAACCATCGCAACCAACAGCCTCAACCGCTTTTTAGAAAAACGAGAATCCCTACAAATAGAAGGCGCTCAAACCGAAGTTCCTTGGCAAGTTTTATCCCCTCCCGCTCGTCCCGGAGCGCCCGCCTCTAACTTAATTAATCAAATAATGACCGGAATTTTTGGCGGTTTGGCTGCGGGGATTGCTTTTGCCTTTTTACTCGAACGTTTCGACAATGTATTCTACTCCGATGAAGACATCAAAGACAAAACCAAATTGCCGATTTTGGGCGTAATTCCCCACAACAAAAAACTCAAAGCTTGGGAGCAAATCCAAAGCGAACAGCAAATGCAGGGCGAACAGTTTAACGCCGATGTCGGGGAATTGAACGAAGCCGAAATTCCCTTTGTTTTGGGCTACAATTTCCTTCCCTTTCTCGAAGCCTTTCGCACCCTTTGTACAAATATTGGTTTTCTCAGTTCCGATACGCCCATTAAATCTTTTACCATCAGTTCTCCGTCTCAAAGTGATGGTAAATCAACCGTAGCCGTGCATTTTGCCCAAGCTGCTGCGGCAATGGGAAATCGCGTTTTATTAGTCGATGCTAACTTACGATTGCCTGAAGTTCACGAACAATTTAATTTAACCAATGAATTCGGACTCAGCAATTTGATTAATACCGATGTCGATGCCGATGAAGTGATACAAAAAGTCCCCCGGTTTGAGAATTTATTTGTGTTAACCGCAGGTCAAATTCCCCCCGATCCCACCAAGTTACTTTCTTCCAATAAAATGAGAAGCTTGATGAAGGTTTTTTGTGCAAACTACGATTGGGTAATTTACGACACCCCGCCCTGTACCGATGTGGTTGATAGTAAAATTTTAGCCCCCCATACCGATGGATTATTGATGGTGGTTCGTTTGAAAAAAACCGATAAAAATTTGCTCAATCAAGCCCTAGAATCTCTCAAATTGTCCCGACATAATGTTTTAGGAGTGGTGGTGAATTCGGCAAAACCCCAACAGAATTTATCCGGTTACTATGCCGCTTCCCCTCAAAAAGAAGCTTGGACGAAAGCCGCTCTCGAACCGGCGACAGAGACTCACACCCCTGAAACGACGGGTAATGGCTAGCGTCGGCCTGCAAATTTCCAAGATGGTTTGAGATCAATCGAAAAATAGCGACTTCATTTGCTACAATCAACAGGGTTGTCTTGCTATTTGATAAGAATATCCTTGAGTCAATCCATCGATCTGCCTAGAGTAGATGAATTTCTAGAAGAACTCGCAGCCATCCAGCAAACAGGTTCTAAGCGAATTGCTGTGCTGGGATCTCGTCATGTTCCCCTAACTCATCAGAACCTCATCGAACTGATGAGCTATGCGCTCGCGTTGGGGGGAAATCACATTATTACATCGGGGGCCACAGGTACAAATTCCGCCGCCATCCGAGGAGCCATGCGAGCCGATCCGAATTTGTTGACGGTCATTTTACCTCAAAGTATGGAACGTCAGCCCAGAGAGTCGCGCCTACAACTTGAACAGGTGATCCATTTGGTGGAAAATCCTAAAGGGGATACTTTATCTCTGGCCGAAGCGAGCGCCTTGTGCAATCAAGAGATTGTTTCTCGATGTCAACAGTTAATTTGTTTTGCGTTTCACGATAGTCACACCTTGCTCACCACCTGTGAGGAAGCAGAAAATCAACGCAAAATTGTGACATTGTTCTATTTTGACTAGACTTTGATGAGATGAGGAAATACGATCAATGGGGATTTTGGAACTGCCAACATCGGCAATTCTAGTTGATGCAATTTTTGTTGCTTTCGTGCTAGTTTATCTGCCATTTTTATTGGTGGCTTACGGTCGATTACAAGCGGGCTACGATATGAGCGCACCTCGCGCTATGTTTGATAAACTGCCCCCCTTTGCTCAACGGGCGACTTGGGCGCACCAAAACTCTTTTGAGGCGTTTATGCTGTTTTCTGCGGCCGCCTTATGCGCCTATGTTACGGGACAAGATTCACAATTAGCAGCCGTCTGTGCGATCGCTTTTGTTGTCGCGAGGCTTCTCTATTCTGTGTTTTATATTTTAAATATTCCCTTAGCCCGTTCCCTCATGTTTGCTGTGGGTTCAACTTGTATCACGATTTTATTTGTTCTCAGTTTGCTCGCGGTTAATCAGTTGGGTTAGTTGGGTTATCGTTATTTCCATTAACCTCACGTTTCTTGATAGACATTCAGTTCAAGGTCTGATTTTTTTGTTCGTTATCAACAATAGATAGTTATGGCTTCTACTTCATCTTTTGATATCGTTAGCGATTTTGACCGTCAAGAATTGGTCAATGCAATTGATCAAGCCATGCGGGAAATTAACAGTCGCTACGACCTCAAAGATACCAATACTACTCTAGAATTGGGTGAGGATGCGATTACCGTTAATACCAGCAGCGAGTTTACTTTGGATGCGGTTCATACGGTTTTACAAACTAAAACTGCCAAACGGAATCTCTCCCTGAAAATCTTTGATTATGGTAAAGTTGAATCGGCCAGTGGAAACCGGGTTCGACAAGAAATTAAGCTGAAACGGGGAATTGATAAAGATATCGCCAAACAAATTACCAAATTGATTAAGGATGAATTTAAAAAGGTTCAGCCTTCTATTCAAGGGGATGCGGTGCGAGTTTCTGCTAAGTCTAAGGATGAATTGCAGGAAATTATTCAGCGGTTGAAGCAAGAAGATTTGCCGGTGGCTTTGCAGTTTACCAATTATCGCTAAATTGTTGAGAAGTTTGGCGGGTTTTGAGGCAATATTTTAATTAATATTCAAGATGAATTCTGCTCATTAACCCGCCCTACTCCACCCGATCCGGCCCGTTATATTCCCAAATCGATTCGTTTTCTTGCTGGTCTAACAGTTCGTTTCCCATCGCGATCGCCAGTTCTCCGAAGGGTTGCCATTGCACGACAGAAACGGCTTTTTCTCCCAGTAATAATAGCGACGGTGCTAATTCATAATTGGGCTGAGATGCTGTTAGTTCTCGCCGCTTGTATTCCCCCAACCAATTCACCCAAATTTCCGGTTTTCCCTGTTCGCCCAACTTCTCAAAAAACTGTTCAATTTCCGCACCTTCCCAACCCAAACTCACCCCTTCTAACACCTGTTGAAAGACTTGTTGATATTCGGCATCACTCAAAGCACGGGTCGGTTTTTCTTGTAGAGTTTCTCCCCATTCTGCGGCAATTTCGCTAACATCTCCACAATCCATTTGACCTAGTTTAATCATTCGTTCAGCCAGTTGTTTTTGAGGTAAAGGAGACTCGATTAATTTTCGCCCAAACCGCTGCAACCAAGACTTAAAAAAACGGTCATTCATCCGGTTTCCCAGATAGTCTAAAACTTGAGTCCGTTCCCATCCTTGCTCAACCCCATCTAACAGGTGCAAAAACAACGCTTCATAACCCGTATCGCTGAGGGGATTAACCGGGGTTGGCGGTTCAACCTCAGACGGTTCGCGGCTTCTAGACCGGGAAGTTCTTCCTCTCAGTCGAGCCAACCAACTTTTTAGCGATCGCCAAATTTTACCGAACATAATACATTTTTCAAAGATTTCTTAGATCACAAAAACCCGATTTCTCCTGCGAAACCGGGTTTTCATTCCCCACTCAAAAGCCTAGAGGTTTGACATCACCTCTTGAGCCGCAGTTAACGTTTTATCGATGTCATCATCGGTGTGAGCCAGAGAAGTAAACCCGGCTTCAAACTGCGAAGGCGCCAGGTAAATTCCATGTTCGAGCATTCCCCGATGGAAGCGGCTAAACTTCGTTAAGTCCGACTTCTTGGCATCCTCGTAGTTATGAACCGGGGCCGGAGGTAAAGAAAAACCCAAACATCCCGCTAATTTGGCCGCCGCAAGCCTCGTGACCCGTTTCTTGGGCAATTTGCAGCAACCCATCGGATAATCTCTTGGTGATGCTGTCGAGATATTCGTAAGTTCCCGGTTTTTGCAACAATTCCAGGGTTTTAATTCCGGCCGTCATCGCCAACGGGTTTCCCGACAGCGTACCCGCTTGATACATCGGCCCCGAAGGCGCCACCAGAGACAGAATATCCCGACGTCCGCCGTAGGCTCCGACCGGCAAACCGCCCCCGATAATTTTACCCAAGGTGGTCAAGTCCGGCGTTACCCCGAAGCGTTCTTGAGCGCCGCCGTAAGCAATGCGGAAACCCGTCATCACTTCGTCAAACACCAATAGGGCATCATTTTCTTGGGTGAGTAGCCGCAACCCTTCCAAAAAGCCGACATCAGGAACAATGAACCCAGAGTTGCCCACAACCGGTTCTAGGATGATTCCCGCAATTTCGCCCGGATTCTCCGCAAACAGTTTTTTCACCGCTTCTAGGTCATTGTAGGGAGCGGTGAGCGTGTTTACGGTCACGGATTTGGGAACCCCCGGAGAGTCCGGTAAACCCAGAGTCGCCACCCCAGAACCCGCTTTCACCAGGAACATATCGGCGTGACCGTGATAGCAGCCCTCGAACTTAATGATTTTTTCCCGCCCGGTAAAGGCTCTCATTAGCCGCAACACCGACATACAGGCTTCGGTTCCCGAGTTGACAAACCGCACCATTTCAATGCTCGGAACCGCTTCGATCACCATCTCGGCTAACACGTTTTCTAAGACGCAAGGCGCCCCGAAACTGGTGCCGTTATCTAAGGCGGCTTTTAAAGCTGAAATTACTTCCGGGTGAGCGTGGCCGCAGATCGCAGGCCCCCAAGTGCCAACATAGTCAATGTATTCGTTCCCGTCGATATCCCAAACGTGGGAACCCAACACGCGATCGAATACAATGGGTTGTCCACCCACAGATTTAAATGCCCTGACCGGAGAACTAACGCCCCCTGGCATGAGCTTCTGAGCGGCTGTAAAAATTTCTTCCGACTTTGTTGTTCTCAATGGAGTTGTTACCACTGTTTATATCTCCTTAAACTCCGGTGTTCGGGTTCTGTAGATGCAACGATTGCAAAGATAGAGGATAATCCTAAATCACAGATAGATTTGACGACAAAATGATATTTTATACAGGTTAGGTGTTCTTCGTTACACTTGCTCTATTTATGTCTGCGTCAAAATCCCTTTCACTGAGCCAGTTGATCCCAATTGATAAAATTCGTTACAACCCACAAGGATTGATCCCCGCCATTATCCAAGATGGTTTGGAGGGTCGGGTCCTCACGTTGGTCTGGATGAGTCCCGACTCTTTACAGAAGACTTGGGACGATCAACGAGTTTATGATTATCAGGGTTCTGTTGTTGAACTTGGATCGGATCTGGCGATCGCCGGATTGCGATATGACCCGGTTAGTGAATCTTTATTAATTTTAGTCGAGTCTGAGTCGATTGCAGAACAATCCGGCTTTGATGCAATACCGGGTAATCTTTTGTCAGAGGTTTTTCAGGTGATTTGCGATCGCCGCGATCATCCCAAAGAAGATTCTTACACTTGCAAGCTGTTATCGGGGGGAGATAATAAAATTCTGAAAAAAATCGGGGAAGAATCGGCAGAAGTCGTGATGGCGTGTAAGGATAATGATACAGAGGCGATCGCTTCGGAAGTGGCGGATTTGTTTTATCACACTTTAGTTGCAATTGCTTATCACCGAGCCGATCTGCGTGATGTTTACCGCAAGTTAGCTCAACGTCGTCGATAGGTTTTTCTTCGGTTTGGGTGTCGGGAGTGTCAATCTACTTCAAAAGGCAGTTATGCAGGAGCCAGGAGGCTTGAAGAAATCCCCGAATACAATTGTTGATTTGCGTAACCCTTCATCAAGGAATTTTGAGATGATCAATGAGATCCCCGAATCTCGCTCCGTTCGTCTGACCATTCGCTATATTAACGGGCAATCGGATTGTTTTGAGTTTGATTCTCCCCAAGAGGAAAAAGCCCGGTTAGCCAGTTATATTGAACGGGTTTTGAGTTCAAAAGAATTGATGTTAGAACTCGGCGATCGCTTGTTGGTGATTCCGATGGAAAATGTACAAATCATAGAATTATCTCCGGTGCCTTTAAAATTACCGGACACTGTAATTCGCCATGTTCGTCAAGTCAATTTTTAAACAAGGCAGAAGATTGAGGGCAGAGGGCAGAAGTTTAGGAGAAGTTGTTTTTCCTTGAAGTTCTCTGCCTGTTGAATAGCTGCCTGACAAGGGTTTTCCCTTGTTCAAACTCCAGAAAATAGTTTCTTCCTGTACGCTCCGCCTTCTTGAAGGGTACTTGTTTACTCCTAAACACCTGATGATGGATAATCTCAATTGGTTGAATAATATTGATGAACTTCCCGAACAGGGTTGGGGTCTAAAAATTCTCTTTCCCATCGCCGATGAGTTGAGTTACACTCGCACTCCCGATGACCGTCAAAACTGTTTAAAACTGGTCAAAAATTATGACTCATCCTCGGAAACATCATCCGATAAAAACAATGGTGTTCCGATTGGGGAACGCTTAACTGAACCGATTAAGCAATTGAAAAATAGCTTATTATCCGCCTCCGAAAAATCGGAACGTTCCCCCAAGGCTTTGAAAACAATTAAACTACAAGTTAATAGCGATCTCGCTGTTTTAGAAGAGGTTTTAGCCTGGTATCAACAGTTAGAAAATCAACCCATTCCCAAACCCATTTGGTGCCAGTGTCAAATCGCTTTAGCCGAAGGATTTACCAATGCTGTTAATCACGCTCATAAAAATCTACCCTGTACCACTCCCATTAATTTACAAGTGACTCTCTTTAACGAATCTCTGGAAATTTATATTTGGGATTATGGTCCCCCCTTTGATTTACAAGCAGAATTCAACAAAACTACGCCGAATTAAATTCATAATCTCGGCTCAAAAAATGCAAGTTTCTTTGTTGTTGTCTCCAACAGTTCAAAAGAGACTTGCATCACCTGGGTTTGTTATTTGAAGTGAGTTCTAAAGATGAATACAGCCTCAATCATAAAAAATGTTGAAACGGTTAATTTAAAACTACAAAATAACTCGACTTGGACAAGCCTCAACAACACACCAACCCATCGGTTAGTTTTTTACAAGCACCAAGAGTACAGGTGACTTCTCCCCTACCCTAAGTTAACAGTTGAGCGTTGTCTTTCAGACAAAAAATCGTCATAGGGATTATTGGTAATTGAAAGTTTAGATGATAATCAATTGAAAATGTTAGCGGAATTTCAATCCCTCATAGGGATTATTGCCAATTGGAAGGTGGAAAGCTTTGTGAATTTTTTATCGTACTTGTCGGAGATCGTTTCAATCCCTCATAGGGATTATTGATAATTGGAAGTTAAAGAAGCGCCAGATTGACACCAATTCTAAGCCGGTTTCAATCCCTCATAGGGATTATTGATAATTGGAAGAAGAGGAAAACTAATGGCAACAAAAATTCAGTGGTTTCAATCCCTCATAGGGATTATTGATAATTGGAAGTTAATAGTAGCCATCCCTCTCTTTCTGCTGCTTCTGTTTCAATCCCTCATAGGGATTATTGATAATTGGAAGGCGGTATTTTTTAAGATTAGTTGTTTGGGGAATTTTGTTTCAATCCCTCATAGGGATTATTGATAATTGGAAGTATTCATCAAATCCCAGAGTGTGTAGAATTGGGTGAATTCAAGTTTCAATCCCTCATAGGGATTATTGATAATTGGAAGTAATCAAATATAGGTTACAATAGATTAAACAAGTTTCAATCCCTCATAGGGATTATTGATAATTGGAAGCAAAAAAAGGGGGGAGCCAACCTTGATTTACCCCTGAGTTTCAATCCCTCATAGGGATTATTGATAATTGGAAGCGCACATATCGTTTCACCGATTGTGCTGTCTCCAAGTCAACCTGTTTCAATCCCTCATAGGGATTATTGATAATTGGAAGTAATTCAGAGCGTCAATAGAATCATCGAATTCTTTGTTTCAATCCCTCATAGGGATTATTGATAATTGGAAGCTATATCGGGTTCTGAAAGCCAAGAATCGACAACCGGTTTCAATCCCTCATAGGGATTATTGATAATTGGAAGTTGACATCCCTTCTTGCCCGGTTGACCGGGTAGTTAATCGTTTCAATCCCTCATAGGGATTATTGATAATTGGAAGCCTTTTCAAATCTCAAAAGCTACTACGAGCGGCTATCGTTTCAATCCCTCATAGGGATTATTGATAATTGGAAGTTAGAAACTGTTGGGCGATCGCTAACTCGGAGTTTGTTTCAATCCCTCATAGGGATTATTGATAATTGGAAGTTGCATCGGCCTGTTCGTCTGGCATACGCGACTAGACTTTTGTTTCAATCCCTCATAGGGATTATTGATAATTGGAAGCAAACAGTTGACTAACTTCTCTTAACTCGGCCTGTTCGGTTTCAATCCCTCATAGGGATTATTGATAATTGGAAGTCTTACCAAAAGACCAGGCAACCACCAATAGGCTAGTTTCAATCCCTCATAGGGATTATTGATAATTGGAAGACCCGGACGCTTTTCGATATTTGTGTGCGTTACTTGTTTCAATCCCTCATAGGGATTATTGATAATTGGAAGAACGGGACAGAGGTCATAAAAGTTCATAATCTGGTTTCAATCCCTCATAGGGATTATTGATAATTGGAAGTCTTAAGATTGGGTTATATCAATGGATATCAGGAGTTTCAATCCCTCATAGGGATTATTGATAATTGGAAGGATGATGTTTCTCCTGATTTTGATGGCTGTGCCATTGCGTTTCAATCCCTCATAGGGATTATTGATAATTGGAAGGGAAAGAATCGAATCTTCATCAACATCGTGAGTTTCAATCCCTCATAGGGATTATTGATAATTGGAAGGTTTCTTGGGAGATCGACTCCTGTTTCTTTGACCGGTTTCAATCCCTCATAGGGATTATTGATAATTGGAAGCCGGGTCTGCCGATGGTTGAGGTTCAAGGTTTTGTTTCAATCCCTCATAGGGATTATTGATAATTGGAAGTATTGTTGTTAACGAATATCAGGATGAAAGCTTCGTTTCAATCCCTCATAGGGATTATTGATAATTGGAAGTGATAACGCGATCGCATTCATCCATGATCTCGGAGTTTCAATCCCTCATAGGGATTATTGATAATTGGAAGGTTTATGCTCCTGATGTTGATTCAGGAGTTTTAAGTTTCAATCCCTCATAGGGATTATTGATAATTGGAAGTCATTACTTTTTGACCTCCTTATACTGTTTGCAAGTTTCAATCCCTCATAGGGATTATTGATAATTGGAAGTTTTAGGCGATCGCCATGTGAACTAAAAGCCTGCCGGTTTCAATCCCTCATAGGGATTATTGATAATTGGAAGTCGAAGAGGGATTCGAGTTCGAGGATGAACTTTTCTTGTTTCAATCCCTCATAGGGATTATTGATAATTGGAAGAAAAAATTCAAATGTTTGAATTCAAGCAAATGCGGTTTCAATCCCTCATAGGGATTATTGATAATTGGAAGGGTTTCTCTCATCTGGTCAACTCAGGCAGGTAGCGTTTCAATCCCTCATAGGGATTATTGATAATTGGAAGGAGAGGCAACGGGTAGATTCAGAGATTAATATTCTGTTTCAATCCCTCATAGGGATTATTGATAATTGGAAGTCAGTTCACGAAGGCGTGAACACTGTACATTGAAGTTTCAATCCCTCATAGGGATTATTGATAATTGGAAGATATACCCCACCCAAATACGGGTTACTATTTCCCAGTCCGTTTCAATCCCTCATAGGGATTATTGATAATTGGAAGGATATGCTTTGAGTTGATCAAACAACCTGCTTGTTTCAATCCCTCATAGGGATTATTGATAATTGGAAGAAGGCTCATTTAACTGTTGAAAGTTACTCATTCTGTTTCAATCCCTCATAGGGATTATTGATAATTGGAAGCCGAAGTGATGGAACTTTGCAGAGTTCCATCGGTGTTTCAATCCCTCATAGGGATTATTGATAATTGGAAGGCGGTCGCCCAAGAAGATCACGTTAATTACTGGGTTTCAATCCCTCATAGGGATTATTGATAATTGGAAGGTATCCTTCAGAGTCCGTGTCCTCGGATAGCAGGTTTCAATCCCTCATAGGGATTATTGATAATTGGAAGTAGACCGTAATCCTAATGATATTGTTATCAACTTTGAAGTTTCAATCCCTCATAGGGATTATTGATAATTGGAAGAGGGGGGCTTGTTTTGCACGGAACCTGTCATTAGTTTCAATCCCTCATAGGGATTATTGATAATTGGAAGTCAGTGAATCTACACCTTTTGTTCAAATTGTCCGTTTCAATCCCTCATAGGGATTATTGATAATTGGAAGCTATTTTATCTAAGTTTTGATAGCGTTATAAGTGTTTCAATCCCTCATAGGGATTATTGATAATTGGAAGAAGGAACTATTGAAGATGTTCTTGAGAAGCTGGTTTCAATCCCTCATAGGGATTATTGATAATTGGAAGAGCGAACGGTTGTTGATTTTCCGCCTTGAGAAGTTTCAATCCCTCATAGGGATTATTGATAATTGGAAGCAGCAGCTAAACAGTCAATAAATAGGCTATCTATGTTTCAATCCCTCATAGGGATTATTGATAATTGGAAGCTTTGATGAGATGCTTTGCGATCGCTATGGTCGCCCCGTTTCAATCCCTCATAGGGATTATTGATAATTGGAAGATGCCACAATACCACATTCCTCCGTCCTGGGTTTCGTTTCAATCCCTCATAGGGATTATTGATAATTGGAAGACGGCATTCTTCCCTGGTATGATGGTTGGTGTAGGTTTCAATCCCTCATAGGGATTATTGATAATTGGAAGACCTGATCCTCCTAGTAACCCATGTCAAAGTAGCGTTTCAATCCCTCATAGGGATTATTGATAATTGGAAGTTACATCCTTCATTGCCTGTAGGGTTGCAGCGTTTCAATCCCTCATAGGGATTATTGATAATTGGAAGAGGTGATGAGTCTTGGATTAATGAAGAAGACTATGTTTCAATCCCTCATAGGGATTATTGATAATTGGAAGTTGGAAGGCTCTAGCCAAACAGATGGGGATTTCAATGTCGGGTTTCAATCCCTCATAGGGATTATTGATAATTGGAAGCTTTGGATCGGAGCTATTTACAGTATAGTTCGAAGTTTCAATCCCTCATAGGGATTATTGATAATTGGAAGCTTTTAGTTAAAGTTGGGGGCTTATAATCCGTCGGTTTCAATCCCTCATAGGGATTATTGATAATTGGAAGTTAAAGCTTATGCTTCCACGGCCGGGGCGATCTGGTTTCAATCCCTCATAGGGATTATTGATAATTGGAAGTGCAATAGAACAAGGCGTTATCCCAAGCTTACAAGTTTCAATCCCTCATAGGGATTATTGATAATTGGAAGAAAAGCGTCATTGTCACACCTACATTTTAACTCCTCAGTTTCAATCCCTCATAGGGATTATTGATAATTGGAAGGGTTAGAATCTCAGCGTCTTCTGGGCTTATTGCATTGTTTCAATCCCTCATAGGGATTATTGATAATTGGAAGTTTCGAGTATTTCAATGAGGTTTGGGCATTGGGTCGTTTCAATCCCTCATAGGGATTATTGATAATTGGAAGCAAGCAGCTAACACCGCCCCTCCGATTTCCAATGTTTCAATCCCTCATAGGGATTATTGATAATTGGAAGAAAAACCACAGATTAAATTGTCTAAGATGAGGTTCCGTTTCAATCCCTCATAGGGATTATTGATAATTGGAAGATCATCGGTTAACTCGCTAAGTTTTGACTTGCCAGTTTCAATCCCTCATAGGGATTATTGATAATTGGAAGGTGATGGAAATTCTATCTATATTATTGGCATTCGTGTTTCAATCCCTCATAGGGATTATTGATAATTGGAAGCCTCGATGTCTTCTTCGGAGTAATCGCCGATCAAGTTTCAATCCCTCATAGGGATTATTGATAATTGGAAGTTGATTTCCGAAAGTAGGCGCTCGTTGGTACGGATCGTTTCAATCCCTCATAGGGATTATTGATAATTGGAAGATTAGAAAAGGTATTTTGTAATGGCTAAGAAAAAACCACGTTTCAATCCCTCATAGGGATTATTGATAATTGGAAGTTCATCCAGATGTACTTAAAGCCATGCAGCTTGTGTTTCAATCCCTCATAGGGATTATTGATAATTGGAAGACCACTGTGACATAATCTCCATCGGAATTCCGATGTTTCAATCCCTCATAGGGATTATTGATAATTGGAAGTTAACCACTCTGGAGTCTACGGCATTCTCGGCTCGTTTCAATCCCTCATAGGGATTATTGATAATTGGAAGTTGATCCGTGATTAAATCCCCATCCCCGGTTCGCCCGTTTCAATCCCTCATAGGGATTATTGATAATTGGAAGCGAGCATCTGCTGTTGCCAGTCGGTCGTGTCGAGTTTCAATCCCTCATAGGGATTATTGATAATTGGAAGTCCTTGGCTCTCAACCGCCGCAGATTTCCAAGGGCGTTTCAATCCCTCATAGGGATTATTGATAATTGGAAGAGGAGTAACTGTTTACGGTACTGTGGCAACGTCGTCTGTTTCAATCCCTCATAGGGATTATTGATAATTGGAAGTTGAATGAAAAGTTAGCTGATCGTCCTAAGCTTTTGTTTCAATCCCTCATAGGGATTATTGATAATTGGAAGCGAACCCGCCGAAGATATGACAGATCAAGAAGAGTTTCAATCCCTCATAGGGATTATTGATAATTGGAAGTTTCTCGGATTTGCCCAAAAATTGAACTTGCTGTGTTTCAATCCCTCATAGGGATTATTGATAATTGGAAGTTTTTAAGAAGGAAGGGCGGGTTGACAAAAGTATTGGTTTCAATCCCTCATAGGGATTATTGATAATTGGAAGCGCCTTTGCCTTTAGCCTAAATATGATTGCAGATGTTTCAATCCCTCATAGGGATTATTGATAATTGGAAGACGATGCGGCGAATGGCGGACAGTTTTTGGCAGGAGGGTTTCAATCCCTCATAGGGATTATTGATAATTGGAAGCAAAAGCAATGGCTAAATCAACATCAACAGAAATGTTTCAATCCCTCATAGGGATTATTGATAATTGGAAGAAGATTTTCTCTTCTGTTTGATCTAGCAGTAATTCAATTGGGTTTCAATCCCTCATAGGGATTATTGATAATTGGAAGTATTTTGTCTTCTCAAAGAATTGGAAAAGGTTAGTTTCAATCCCTCATAGGGATTATTGATAATTGGAAGGAGTAGCGATCGCACATTCTCAAACTCCCGCCCCGTTTCAATCCCTCATAGGGATTATTGATAATTGGAAGCATAAACTGTTTGTCCTCGGGGTCGGGATAGAATATTACGTTTCAATCCCTCATAGGGATTATTGATAATTGGAAGCAGATAAAGCGAACTTTTAACGAAACTACTGGCGTTTCAATCCCTCATAGGGATTATTGATAATTGGAAGTATGGTTGTTTGTTTAACCTGTTGCAACCCTGTAGTTTCAATCCCTCATAGGGATTATTGATAATTGGAAGTTTGTCAAAGACTAGGCGATCTTTTAGCCAACTCTCCAATTTTGTTTCAATCCCTCATAGGGATTATTGATAATTGGAAGAAGGATGATCTGCACAGTTCAGGGCTGACCAGTTTCAATCCCTCATAGGGATTATTGATAATTGGAAGGTCCGCATTTGGTTGTGGGAGATCAACCACAATCAAGTTTCAATCCCTCATAGGGATTATTGATAATTGGAAGGCCCGTAGTGAGCCGTTCAAAGTCCGCTCGTGAGTTTCAATCCCTCATAGGGATTATTGATAATTGGAAGTCTCTATTAGCAAAAGGCAAATACAGCGACACATTTTGTTTCAATCCCTCATAGGGATTATTGATAATTGGAAGTCAACCACCTTGATGCTTGGCTTGAATCAATTTGTTTCAATCCCTCATAGGGATTATTGATAATTGGAAGTTGATTTAAATGATGAAGATTCAACTGAATCTCTTTTAGGTTTCAATCCCTCATAGGGATTATTGATAATTGGAAGCCCTTTGCCCGTGTTGATTGCTGTTTTATTTAAAAGTTTCAATCCCTCATAGGGATTATTGATAATTGGAAGCAGCAAAAACTTCAACCGAATTGCTACTCGAAAAATCGTTTCAATCCCTCATAGGGATTATTGATAATTGGAAGTACCTTGGGGAGTCCATGTATCCCCGCCATGAATGTTTCAATCCCTCATAGGGATTATTGATAATTGGAAGCCAAAGGCTTTTTCTTGCTGTTCGCTTGCCATGATTAGTTTCAATCCCTCATAGGGATTATTGATAATTGGAAGGAGAGAATAAGAAAAAGTCGCCTGTAAGGGAAGCCAAGAAGTTTCAATCCCTCATAGGGATTATTGATAATTGGAAGGCGCCTAGCCCTCGAATTACATTTGGAATTGATTTGTTTCAATCCCTCATAGGGATTATTGATAATTGGAAGCGCCCAGATTGATCCGATTAGTGCGATCGCAAAACATGTTTCAATCCCTCATAGGGATTATTGATAATTGGAAGCTTCACCAAAAATCAAGGCATTAAACAATGAACGTTTCAATCCCTCATAGGGATTATTGATAATTGGAAGGTGAATATCTTTCAAGTATCTAAGGGTTTCTTTACGTTTCAATCCCTCATAGGGATTATTGATAATTGGAAGGTAATTGCGGTTGACACCGGATTGATTGATGCTGTTTCAATCCCTCATAGGGATTATTGATAATTGGAAGTTAGATTGGTCGCTTCAAATAGAGTATATACAATGCAACGTTTCAATCCCTCATAGGGATTATTGATAATTGGAAGGACTCTCAAATAGTGACCTAGACTGGCTTAGAGGTTTCAATCCCTCATAGGGATTATTGATAATTGGAAGACGGTTTACTCTTCCCCAGTCCGAAAAATCCAGTTTCAATCCCTCATAGGGATTATTGATAATTGGAAGTTAAGCTGGGGTCAGCTTTGGCTTGAAAGTTACAGTTTCAATCCCTCATAGGGATTATTGATAATTGGAAGGATGATCGTTCCGGTGATCCACTCTCCCTCTACAAGTTTCAATCCCTCATAGGGATTATTGATAATTGGAAGTAGGACGTGTACGGGTTCGGGTAGGTTATGCTGTGTTTCAATCCCTCATAGGGATTATTGATAATTGGAAGTATAAAATTTATCCTTCTACAGCCGGAGCAATCTGGTTTCAATCCCTCATAGGGATTATTGATAATTGGAAGCAATGAATGCTTATCGAAATGCACAGGAAACATGGAACGCTGCAAGTTTCAATCCCTCATAGGGATTATTGATAATTGGAAGACATGAATCACTGTCTGCGCTGCAAGAATATCTTGGTTTCAATCCCTCATAGGGATTATTGATAATTGGAAGAAATTTTAAAAACGATCTTGTTTTCTTTAGGGATGTTTCAATCCCTCATAGGGATTATTGATAATTGGAAGCTGCAATCTGTTTGAGCGCTGCGGTGGCGTTCGCAAATTCGTTTCAATCCCTCATAGGGATTATTGATAATTGGAAGCTTTGGTTTTCGTTTTTTGAATACGAATTTTTAGTTTCAATCCCTCATAGGGATTATTGATAATTGGAAGCGTGGGGTTGGCAGGTTAAGAGGGATTATTATGGCTGTTTCAATCCCTCATAGGGATTATTGATAATTGGAAGCCGAACGATTGGCAGATTCTCTTTACTGAAAGCGACTTTGTTTCAATCCCTCATAGGGATTATTGATAATTGGAAGTGATGTACTCTCCGTATCCCAGGGTTGAGACGGTCCTACTGGTTTCAATCCCTCATAGGGATTATTGATAATTGGAAGCTTTTCCCTTCCACTGGAATCAATTCCAAGTAGTGTTTCAATCCCTCATAGGGATTATTGATAATTGGAAGAAGCTTTTGAGGCTTTCATGGAAGAAAGTTTTGAGTTTCAATCCCTCATAGGGATTATTGATAATTGGAAGATTTTTCCCAATCGAGGTTAGCCTGCATATTGGCACCGGCGTTTCAATCCCTCATAGGGATTATTGATAATTGGAAGACTTTAGAACTGGGTACAAATTGGCAAGTCTTGTAAGCTTGTTTCAATCCCTCATAGGGATTATTGATAATTGGAAGCCCAGGTAGTCGGTGAATGTATTCTCTGATAGTCTGTTTCAATCCCTCATAGGGATTATTGATAATTGGAAGTTCAACTGATTGACCTTTTCTCGCCGCAGTTGGGTTTCAATCCCTCATAGGGATTATTGATAATTGGAAGCTTTGTCGTAATGAGCGGATATTATTTTGATCTTGTTTCAATCCCTCATAGGGATTATTGATAATTGGAAGCAATCAACTCGCCTCTCTTCTCTCTCTGGGCTTTGTTTCAATCCCTCATAGGGATTATTGATAATTGGAAGATTTACTGTCGTCCCCCCTCACCCCATCTTTTTGTTTCAATCCCTCATAGGGATTATTGATAATTGGAAGTTGAATGCCAATAATTGGTAAAGCGGTAGACCATGTTTCAATCCCTCATAGGGATTATTGATAATTGGAAGCTGATAGATATTTCAATCGATTTAAAGGCAGCCAATGTTTCAATCCCTCATAGGGATTATTGATAATTGGAAGATTTTTATTTAAAAGAAAAATTGATAGTTACTCAGTTTCAATCCCTCATAGGGATTATTGATAATTGGAAGAAGAACGCAGTCCCAATGAAGTTTTACCCCATCATGTTTCAATCCCTCATAGGGATTATTGATAATTGGAAGTTTCAACATAAAATGCAAACTGGCTGGCAGAAATTGATGGGACTAGTTTCAATCCCTCATAGGGATTATTGATAATTGGAAGTGTTGACTTATAACGCAAGTCACCATGTTCTGAGTTTCAATCCCTCATAGGGATTATTGATAATTGGAAGCCCGATTATCTGCGTGATGTTTTCTTCTCAGTTGTAGAAGAGTTTCAATCCCTCATAGGGATTATTGATAATTGGAAGTTGGAGCGACTTTGAGCGGTGCCCACAAAATCCTGTTTCAATCCCTCATAGGGATTATTGATAATTGGAAGTATTTTTGCGAACGTTATAACCTTCGCAGTTTACTAGTTTCAATCCCTCATAGGGATTATTGATAATTGGAAGTTAAATAGAATTTGTCGTGCAGCTTCCAACCCTGTTTCAATCCCTCATAGGGATTATTGATAATTGGAAGTTCACATCTACATTCCATTTCCGAGAGCAGTCGGAACTTTTGTTTCAATCCCTCATAGGGATTATTGATAATTGGAAGTGCTTTTGTTCCCTGAGTTTAACCGAGTCCGGCTAGTTTCAATCCCTCATAGGGATTATTGATAATTGGAAGGTTAAGTTCTTCAACTTGTTGCTGTAATTTACCTGTTTCAATCCCTCATAGGGATTATTGATAATTGGAAGGGCAGTTGGCTGAAACCATTGACATATTAGGTTTTCGAGGTTCGTTTGCGCCCAGGTAGGCACAATATCATTATAAACTGCCTGTTCGATCTTGTCAAAAACGCTGAAACCCTTACCAGATGGGGTGCGCCCGCCTTTAGAATTACGAGCGCCGTTCAAATCGTTAGCAGATAGCACTTGTAGCCGTTTTTTCAACTCGCCCCATTTTCACACCCACCCTCGGGCGCACTAAACAAAGAAAATCGAACAATCCCGAGGAGCTTCACCGCCAATGCGTTCAATCTTACCATGACAGCACTCGCAGAGGAAATAAAAGAGAATGCTGTCCGTCTCCGCATCAATTTGTTTATTAAGACGATGGCGCAACTTAGCGTACTGAGTTTTGGTAAGATCGCACTGAAACACACTATACTGAACCCACTGGCCGTAAGACTTCAGAATATTATGAATTTTGGTGCGGCGTTTATCTTCCGAGATATCGTAAGTAATCACAACAAACACAAAACTTTCCTCAACCCAAATCATTAATCAGCAACATCAAAACTTATTTCAAAATCAAAGGCGGATACTTATCGGTTTCTTCCATCAAATATTTAGCCAACAATCGCGCTTGAATTTCAAAAGACTCTTGATAAGTACATTGTTTTTTCAGAACGGGATGCTTGAACTTTGACTGTTTCTTCTGCTCGTATAACCGCAAAAAAGTTTTAAGACCCTCATAAGTTAGAGACACGGCATTACTCAAGGGTTCGGTTACAAAATCGTTCAAACCAAGCAACTTATTATTAATCGCATTAAACACCACCGCATCAACAACAATTGGGCGAAATTCCTCCATTAAATCCAAAGCCAGGGACGGGCGACCGTAGCGTTCGACATGGAGATAGCCAAGATAAGGGTCAAATCCCACAATATTAACCGCACTCTGCACATCATGGCGAAGTAAAGAATAACCCAAACTCAATAGAGAATTAACCGGATCGGTTGGCGGACGGCGATTGCGGAATTGGAAACTAAAGCCAGAATTACTATTGATTAATTCGTTAAAGCAGCCAAAATAAGCCGCACTTCCCGCCCCTTCTAACCCCCGCAAAGAATTAATAGAATCTGTCGAATCTATGGGGGCGATTGCCCGTTCCAACTTGTCAATACTATTCTGTAAATTTAACTCGGTATTTTTCCGACTACGCCGCATTAAAAGATTACGGTAATTCTTCAATTTTCCCCGAACAAAACCCCGAACAACATGAACGGCGTGCGTTGATTCTCCCGACGCAGCCCACTGAGATTTTCGCACAAAAATATTCTTGGTAGATTCCGGTTCCAAACGTCCCAAATACTTCCCCGTTTTCTTCAAAAAACTCAGGGGTATTTTTCGATCCAAAAGTTCGATAACCAGCGCCGGAGAAACCGTAGCGCGACCCAAAATAACGATTCCTTCCACCTTCAGCAAAGGAACATCAATCATTTTTTCCTTACCGACTTTTACAATTAAACGTTCGTCGGTTTTGCCAACAAAAGCATCCTCTTGAATAATGTAAACGGTTCCCATCATTTTTAGCTCCTTATTCTTGTTAAATTTGCTGAAAAATTGGCGTTGAATTAATCTTAAATTCAATTAATCACTTTCTCGATAACCTCCAACTTTTTGAGAAGCTTGGGGTAAACAGCGAGAATAAAGACTACAGCCTTTGCAGCGGGGTTTATAAACAGGTTTTGGCATTATTGCCGTGTTAAATAAAAATTGAACCGCTTCTATGGTGGTGATTGCATTTTCTCGCAAACTTGCAGAAATTTCGACGGGTTGGCGCTGATGGGAATGGGCATAATAAATATAACCAAGGTCTATCGTTTTCCCCGTCATTTCCTCCAAACAAAGCGCCTGGGCGCACACTTGCAACTCGTCATTATCCCATTCTCCCCGCTTTCCGCGTTTGTATTCAACCGGGTAAATTTCTCCCGATTCTAACTCAATTAAATCCGCTTTTCCGATAAGCTGATAGCGTTCATATTTGAGCCAAATCGCTCTAATTTGCCAGGTTTCATCCTTCATATTATCGCTCAAAGTATGAACCCGCTCGTGCAAACTCGTTCCTTCTATCGTATATTCATTCTCCTCAAATTCACCCGCGCAAAACATCCGCCAGCAACGGTGAGGACAATAAGCATATTGGTTGAGTGAAGCAATAGGAATGTAATCTTGATTTGGAAAAGATAAGTTGTTCATCATTTTTATAACTTAAGTAAATTAACTGGACTTTCTATTTTCTATGCCCTGCAACCTCCTTAACATTCCCATCCCCATAGGCGTTTTTCGCCCAACTCCACAATAAAAAGCAAAGTCGGCGAGGGTATTAATTTTTTGAACAATCTCTGGTTCAACATCCCCAAAAAGTCGATAATTAATTTTGCCAACGCAGCCAATAAATTTACTGCGGGAATCGGCAACCATTTCGGTTTTGATGTTAAAATAACTGGGGAAAATCGAAGTAAAATTAAGTTCTCTAAATTCAATCCCACTGTACTTATTCCAGCGATTTAGAAGGCTATTAAAAACTGATTCAGCGGTGGGAAGGGAGGTGTCAAATTTTCCCTGGCGAAAAGCGGCGGGAGTAACAAAAATCAGCGTCATTGAGCGATCGCGATGGTCGGCTTGCTGGTATAATTGAGAGTAGGAACAAGTATTCGCCCAAGGTTGGGTTGATTGGGGCGTTGCCAAAACGCTGGTAATTTTTAAATCGGCCGCTCCCAAATGCCAGGGCTGTTCGGGATTGAGGTTTAACCAAAGGTGAGTTAGCTTACTAAATAAACTCTCATCCAGCAAAGAAATACGCCACCAACAAGCCGTTCCCGCAGAAATGGGTTGAGAATGTTCCCACTGCAAACTTTGTCCGACTCGGCGGTTTTTTGAGCAGGTTTGTAGGGGACTGAGAGTGAAAGATTTTTCGCTTTGAGAGTCATGTAAATAATCCCCCAATTGTTTATCAACCGAACTCACCAGCGTTAGAAATAAGGCGTGTAAATGTCTTCCACTCAGATATTTGGGAGAGATGGGAGACAGGGGAACCAGGTTCAAAACTAAACTGTAAGGCATGGTTTAAGTTTTTAGGTGAACGTGTTAAAATTCAAGCGTCAAACAACATAAAAATCTTCGTCATCAGGAAGTTTGATTCTCACACCATACATGGCAATTGCAACAATTCCTCCTAATCCGGGAAAAAATGTATAATTTTTTTCAGAATCATTGCAAGACACAGAAATTGGGTAAGAACTAATTCCCTGTTTTCTGAGTTGAATAATAATACCTTGATTGGGTGCTGTAGCAATGACTACTCCCGGTAAAAATTGTTTTTCAAGGCACTTCAGCAGGGGAGTTGGACGAATAGCATCGTTCAATCTTCTTTCAATACGGCAATTGGGAAAAGCTGTTAATTTATTGAGTTCAGTATTGTTGAAATATTCTAAACTTTCACGATAGCGAAGATGAAAACTAATTTCATAGCTTGGTTCTGCCCAGTTTGTTAGTTCAATGTAATCATTTTGTTCGACAAATTCATAGAATCGGAATAAATGAAACGGATCTAAAACAGTTTCCTTTGACTCATCTACTAAAAATCCTTTAGGATCGTGAATATTAAGAGATTCAAATAGGCTATTCCTAAATTGAAATACGGGATCATAACAAGCTTTCCAAAACTGAGCAAATTCTTTCAATTCTTCTACAGATTCAGAATGTTCTTGAAAAAAATCTTTGTACTCTTCTATTGTTTTACGTTTTGCTTCCAAGTCTTCCCACTCGTCGGGTGCTGCTAATTTAATATAAGTCTTGACCAATGCTTTACCCCCTTTGATATATTGCCATTTCTTCTGAATATCTTTGAGAGAAGACTTGGCTATATTTTCTGCACCTTGTAAGGCTTTCATCCGATAGCGATAATAATTCCAGTTGTGCTTTCCTCCCAAAATTTGCTGCATGGTTTGATAGAGTTCTTCAATCACTCTAATTTCTGGAAGTTGCCATAATTTGTCCTCTAACTCTAATAAAGGACGAGCAATTTCTAAAAAAGCTTCTGAACGCCAATAGATTTCTAAGAATGGACGTTCTAAACAAGAAAGACTTTCGAGGGTTTGAGTTAAAGCTAGACGCCCTCCAGAACCGTCCAGATTCGTTATTCCTTGTTCCCAAGCTTTATCGGGTAAATAGGCGATGGCTTCCGAAGAAATATCGGTTTGAGATTTTCCAAGAACTCGCCCAACTCGCCCGATTCTTTGCCAAAACGAAAAGCGATCTTTTGCTGAAAAAATTAGCCAATCTAAGTTTTGTCGAGTGGGTGCAGGATCGCGTTCAAAGTTAAACCCTACATCAACCGTACTGGTGGCGAGAATCACTTGTTTTTGTGCCGCAATTTTCCGTTCTTCCTGGGGGGTAGAGCCTGTAATTCTACCAAATTTATTTTGCAAACCTTGAGCTTTTAACCGATTGGCTAAACGGTTGATTAAGTGTTTAGAATCTAAAATTACCGCTCCGTTTTTGTCGGGCTGGTTTTGAAGACGCTGTACAATTTCTTCTGTTAATTCATCAATCCATTGTTCTTGGTCAGGCTGAGGTTTAATTTCCAAATGAACCCGGGTTTGTGAAGGGAGTAAATTAGACTGACTTTCTTCTCCGTTAATTCGCTTAATTCTTACCCCTTGACTTTCGAGGGTTTGCAACGCCATTTCACAGGCTTTTTCTGGAGTGGCGGTCAATAATACTACTTTTCTTCCTTTTTTAAAGAAGCCGAAAATATGGGAGAGTGCAAGATAAAATAGCAAACTCACCAACTGTTTTGCATCATACAAGTGAAACTCGTCAAAAATAATGGTTGCAAACTTGCTGTAAAATTGACTGGCGATATTATTGCGATCTAAAGGATTATAAGCAAAGAAGGTAGCGTAGTAAAAAATATCGGGATTTGTCACCAACAAAATCGGTCTGTTTGCTCCCACTTCGGGGAAAATTGTTGCCGGGTTCCGAAGCAGATTGTAAATTTTTTTTCCAGAACGTTTTCCGACTTGATTGTTGTTCCATGCTTTAATTTCCTTTGCTGAAGCCGACTTAACAACATGAGGTAAACCCGCATCTGCAACAAATTTTTCTAATGCTGCTTTTTGCTGATTAATTAAAGCATTTGTTGGGGCAATATACACGGCGCTTTTGTTCGGTTGATGAAGAAGAACGCTTGAACCAGCATTGGTTTTTCCCGTACCTGTCGGCGCCAAATCAAGAATAATATCACAGTTTCGGGACTGCTCAAATACATCCACTTGATGTTGTAATGCTCGACCCATAAATTGTAATTCTTGAGGCAAGGCCGAACAAGCAGAAATACTTTTGGGTTCGAGGGTAATTGTGAGTTTTTGGCTATCCATTGTTGATGTCTCCGCCGCAAAATTGTGTGTTAGCCGGAACGATGTATTCTCCCGCCTGCCAAGCTTCGCCGTGGAACTGGAGATTTTTAATCAGAGAAGCGGGGGGCATTGCAATTAAATCAAACACAAGTAAACTGATATTTCTGGGAAGGTCTGCCGCATTCAAGTAAGCTTTTGTTTGGTAATTATCGGCGGGTAAATTAACAACCTCCAGCGCTTTCAAAGGGTTAACCCGAACTTTACTCATAAACTTACCCAAACGAATATATTCGGGTAGTTTGCACTCGCCAAATATCAGCGTATGAAAGCGGTTTCCCCGTTCGATCATCCGCAGGCGTCCCGTTTGAGGAAAGTTGCTAGCCCGATAGGTATTGGGTTTTTTTCCTGTACGTTTTAAGGGCAAATCTTCGCGGGCTGTTGCAACTCGGTTATTGGTCATTGCATACCAATAAGAATCAGAAAGTGCGTTGAACCGTTCAAACCGAAATGTTACTTTTTCTTGAGCCGGCCAAGCGGGTAAAATATAACATTGGTTAGCCAAAGGAACCAAGTCTTCTCGATAAGTGGGTCGCCCGGTTTCTTGACCCGTTAAACGGTAAGAAGACTTTGCCAAACCCATCGCATAAGCCAAAGCGTAGTTGCCAATTACACCTTCTGTATAGTAGGTGTCCGACAGTTCTCTAGAGGCAAAAAATACGGGTTCTGCACACCAAATTTCAACCAGTTGAGCCTTTTTAAATGTCGGTTTTTTTTCCAGATTTAACGACAATTCTAGTTGTTTAGCCATCAATTAACTCTCCAAATTTTTCGCAGCTTTTGCTTTTTTTCCGGTACTTTTTTGGGTTTTATTTTCGGTCACGGTTTTACGGAAAGGTTCGTAGGACTGGTCTAACCGTTTTAGAAACTGTTCTTGTTGGTCGATTGACCAGTGTTGATCGACATCTGCAATTAATTCCGTCAATTCTTCCTCGGACAGTTGTATGGAAATTCCCCGCTTATTTACCCAGGTTGAAATCACTTGTTTTGTCATCTTAATTAAATTTCCGGTTTGAACAGGATGCTCGATGGATTCGTTAGAATATTCTTGCATTAAATCATAAATATTTTGAACCAGTTCTAAGGAACTCGGCAGTTCTGTCATCCCTCCAAAAATGCCTAAAATTTCATTTTCCATGCGACCAACTCGACTTGAAACGGCACCATAACGGCTGGTCAAAAGAATATTACCCACGAGATAACGAAATTCATCGGCAGTTACATCTTTGAGGGTTACAATATCTAGAAAATGAACGCCGGGTTTGATGTATTCGCTCGTATTTAAAGCCGTTGATGCTTTACCATTTTCATCGCGCATGGTACCATTTTCATAAATTGCGTTAATCGTGCGATCGCCAATTAATTCTGTACTGGGTAACACGCTAAACGCATCTTCTGTCCAAATTCGACTTTTCTGGGCGCCTTCTCCGCCTGCGGCAAAACCGTAGAGAAAACAATCGATACACATTTCACAAGGTGCGTTTGTATTGAGAGAACAGAAGGAACCGTCTTTATTGGTATGTAGAAGTTCGTACAGTCGCAAAGATTCCCGTCCTTTTCGGCGTTCCGGTGCAATTTGTTTCCGTTTTGTCATCACCAAACGCGAAATAATGCTTGTATTTTTTACGCCGGCTTGAACAAATTCATTACACATCGGTTCCCCCGATCCTTCCGTGCGAAAAATTGTTTCCGATTGAGTTGTTCGCAACACAATTAAACCAATTGTACGCCCTTTAGGAAAGTTTTCGTAAGCGGGAGCAAAAAAAGGATTCAGTTTTTCAATAGACGACATGGTAGTTTTCTCCTATTTGTTAGTTGTTTCAGTTTGATTGGATTGTTTTTCGGGCTGTTGTTTGAGTTCCTGGCGAGCTTCCTGTAAGAAAAACAAGTAAGCCGCTTCCAAGGTTTTTCGATCCGCTAAAATTCGTTCGGGTCGCGAACAATAAATTTCATCAAATATTTTCCGAAGAACATCGTAATATTGTTTTACTTTTTCGTACTTGGTCGCACCAACACCATGTTCTCGAATTCGATCTAAACGTGTATGATATTGTTGAACCAGTGAGGCAAAAACGACATCCCACGATAAATGGGATTTGCGAGAACGAATTGCTGCTATAAATTCTGTAAAAGGTTCAGCCTGTGCTGTTCTGCGAAAAGAACTTCCTCTCAGTTTGGCTTCTTCTGCAATTTTGGCCGCTTCTTTAAGGTATCGAGTTAGACTTTCTTCTTCTGGCATAAGACTCTCCAATAAATCTTTTAAAGGTTGGCGAATTCGATTCCAATTTGATTCTAGGTTGGGTTCATCTTGTTCGCGCAAAATCCAGCGGAGTAAAACATAATATAAATTCAGAGGGCGCTGGGCTGCACGAGCCAAATCATACAGGCAATCATCTCGTTTTTTTGGGCTGGATACGAAAAAGGCAAGCTCTCCTACACACCGCAAACGTTTTAAAATTTCTTCGGCTTTTTCTTGGGGTTGCAGTTCATTTTTCTGAGCGTGACCTTCGCGTTTATACTGTCCATTTCCTAACAAAGATTGCAAGGCTGATGGAATTCCTTCGACCCGGGCATAAATATTATTCCAAGGTTCGATTTCTAAGTTTCCGCTCAATGTAAAAGGAAAATTTAACCCCAAAGATAATTCTAAAGCGAGTCGGAGAGATTTCAACAAAGCAAGAGAAGCATTTACATCGCCCCAAACTAGCGGAATTACAACTGTTGAGTGAATAAAATCGAGACGCTTTGGAAATGCAAAACCCACAACTTTATTCGACTTAAATTCTTTAATATTATCTCGATAAAGTTGCGCTTCGTCAACCGTAACCGTTCCGCCCTCTGGATTGGTTGCAGCCGTTTCCTTTAGAAATTCCCGCCAAATTCTGAGAAGTTCGGGGCTAGAACCTTCAGGGAGAGCAAAATGCAAGTAGAGAGGATCTTGTTTATTTACGTTTGGAAAATTTGCCCCAAGAGCCATTAATTGATAGCTGCGAGCGGCGAGAGAATCCGCCTTTCTTTTGGGTTCGGCGCTAATTCCTCCCGGCAAACGATTAGAGAAAGATTGAACTTTTGTTCCGGGCGGCATATTGTTAGAAATTAAATCTTGAACTTGGTTGGTTGTCGCTCCCAACGAGCAGCGCTTGCGAGGATTGGCATTAATGTAAAAATTCAATTCTTTTGAACCTTCCCAAGTTGTTTTTAGGGGTAAGTTTAGAATCCGATGAACCGCTACAATCATTTCCTCTGGAACGTCGGTTTTTAAATTTTTTGGCTGTTCTCCAACTCGCAACTCGAATGAGTCTTGAATGATATTTGTTACGGCTTCCATCCCTTTTGTAACGGCTTTTGCTGCAAATAAACAGCGTCCATACTGAGGGTTAAACGGTTCGAGTGCCGATCTTTGTGACTCGGAAAGTTCAATTTTACTCCCGATTCTATCCCAAACTTCTTTGGGGGTCAGTCCGGTTTCTCGATAGCTGAGATAGGCGGCTTTTAACCCTTCTGAAATGGCAAATTCTTCGGCGTTGGTAACGGGTAACAGTCCGACAGCAGCAGCTTGATTAACCGCTTCGGTTCCGGCCGCATCGCCATATTTTCTAACGTCGGTGCTGACTTTATCTGTTTTAAAACCTGCTTTTTTCTTTTCGAGTAAAGCTTGAACTTGAATTAATGCTTCGTCTGGGTTCTGCTGAAGGGCTTGATGATTAACTTTGATGCCGTCTTTTGTCGGATGAATTAACTGTTCAATATTGCCTGCAAAAACGCGATTAATTTTTTGATTCCATCGGCAAGCTATTTCTTCTGTAATATCTTTTTCGGGCCATGATTCTCCTTCAAATAACTCTCCATCGGGATAAATGGCAAGGGGATGTAAACCCTGTTCTTGTAAAACTTCCTCGCAGGCGCTTAACAACAGCGCAGTTATATAACCCCGATCTTCTGAAATGCTGACTCGGAATAAACAACTGGGACGAGCAAAAGCAACGGTTAATTCCTTTTGAATCTTACCAATTCGTTGTGCTTCTGGAATTCCCAAATCAAACAAATCGGCTCCAATTAACATGGCCGCATATTTTTCAATCTCCTCATCTTCGGGAAAAAATCGCAAACCATCGCTGGTATTATGACCCGAATGACGTTCAATTAATCGACGGACTAACTCCAAATCTTCTGCCGTTTTTACCAGGCTATCAACGCAAGCTAATTTAAGCTGTTGTTTGAGAAATTCTGGGTCTCTGGCTAATGTTTTTACATTTCGTCCCGCCCGATCTAATTTATTAAGATCGTGAACTGAAGTGGCGGCTAAAATTAGCGATCGCTTGTCTTCTGGAACGTCGGCAATGTGAGTGACTGTTAGTACAAATTGACAAGCTGAGTCTAAGTGTTCTGCCAGGGTTCTACCCGCACGACTACCCCACTGATAATGGGTTGCATGATGTTCGTACAACTTAGGACGAATTTGACTAAAATATTTCTCATCTAGTGTTTCGGGTTTTTTAGATAAAAGCCCAATTGGTTTGATAATCATTCATTTTTCCCCGTTTGAAATTGATTTATTTCACATCTTATTTAACTGTTTCAATCATCTTTTCAATACTGCAAAAATTGCTACTCCAATTATACGGACGCTTGGAAATCCCCTATTCCAGTTCCCCCGCTCCCATCGACTGGGAACTTCGGGACGAGCAACAGAACCTCGCCCCGCTAGGATATACTTATAATTGCACATAAAAATCGATCAGGCAAGTATTTGTAAGTATATTTTGGAAATGGCACGCAAAAAAGAGACGATTACACTGTCAATTCCACCCGGAACCAAGGAAAAGCTAGAGGCGATCGCCCGTCGTTTCCAGATCATGTGGGGCAAAAGTCCCAGTCCATCGGGGCTAATCACGGCGATCGCAGAAGGAGAACTGGAAGTCGGAGAACCTTTTACGCTCAACTCATCCCAGGCGATCGCAGTTCAACAGGCGGTGAAGTTGCTCAAAGATTCGGGTTATCCGGGAGAAGCGCAAGTTCTTTTAAGTTTGTTACTGGCGCGGGGAAACCTGGAAACTCCCCTCCGCCAATCGATTCTACAAGAGGTTGGAACGCCGGAAACTCAAACCTGGCGGGCGTTAGTCGATCATTACAGCGGCATCAAACAGCCGTTTATCATTCTCTACCGCAACGCGACCGGAACCGATTTGGAGTTCACGGTTCGTTACGCCCAGATCTCCTTTCACGAAAAGCGCTATTACTTAGAAATTTGGTGCGACGAGACAGAAGATATCAAAGATACCCCTTTCCCCGAACTCATTCACAATCGCTGTCTTCGCCTAGATCGGATTCAGTCCATCGTTAGAACTCAGGGACAGTGGCGAGAAGAAGGGCTGGATTCGCTAAAAGTGTACTTACACTTTTTCGGGGGAATGGTCAAAGCCTATGAATCTAGGGAAAACGACATCAGCAATGAACTTGTCGGGGAAGTACGGCAAGTGGTACGCCGTGTGTCCAATCCTTTCTGGTTGATTCGGGAAGTATTGCGCTATGGAAAAGATTGTGTTGTGGTTTCCCCCGAAAATGTCCGCCAGCTTGTCAGAAAAGAACTGAAGTTAATGTCTCAAAAGTATGATTCGGACTAAATGGTAAGTTCTCAAAATTCAATGCAATCGGGTCACTATTTCTCCATCAAATGAAGAGAGTTCCATCAAGTTGGAAAAACCGAAAAAACTCTCTCGAAAAACTCAAGGAAGTCATCGGTACACCGCCTTTAAAAGGCGGCGCCTGCATACTGCCTTCCCGAGTCAATCGAGAGGAGTCCAGAAAATTGGTGGCTAAAGTTTACAAGAAAAATGAAAATTTCCGTCAGGATTTATTGCACAATTGGCTTGACTTCTTTGGTTAAACGAGCGCCAATTTTCAACAGGATTCCAGTACACATGACACCAATACTCCTTTTTATGCTTTATACAAACGTGAACTAAGACGGGTCTTTCCTGGCGATCGCAGTTTCTAATAGGATGGGTGCGATGCGGGAATAAATATAGCTTGTTTCAATGTTCCAAAATTAATTCCCTGTTGATCAAAAGTGTATTTTAAGCGACGACGAAATTCACGAGCTACAGCCCATTGAAAATTCGGCTTAGTTTTAATCCAAATTACTAATTCTACACCTAAATCCGTGATGTTGTTAACACCCATTAAGACAACCGGAGTAAAAATAGAGTTTTTCCAGTCGGGTTCATTAGACATTTCTTCGTCCGGCTCAAATACTTTGGGGAACTCATCAAGTAATTCTAACTGGGTTTTAACCCCTGAAACTCTTAATTTTGTCGTGATAAAAACAACAACGTTCCGACTTCAATATTCTCCTCAACTGTGACAATTCCAACCAAACCCTCACGAGATTGAAAGATAGCTTTTCCCGATGAATTGGGTTGAGAATTCACAACACTTAAGACGGTTCCTGGCTTTAATTGGGCTTTTTCTTCGGTTGTTAATCCTCCCAACCAGACTTGGGCTTTATTTCCTTGTATTTCCGTAATCACCGCATTTGCAACGGGACTCGGATTTTCGATAAAATACAGGGGTTGATTTTCGTATCCGCTATCAATTTTAGCTTCATAAAGTGGATTTTGAGTCAATTTTCGCGGAATAATTTCGTTGGTATGGGCGATAATATCTTTCGGCGTTCCCGTGTTTTGCCAGAGATATTGAGTTAATAAATAACTAAAAATACCCACGTGAAAATCAAGAATTTTGACATCTTTAGCCGTTTGACTGGGTTGGGCGGAAGCGAGAACTACACCCTTAGCAACGCCTTTTTGATATCCTTGTACAAACTCTTCGGGAGACATATCAAGACGGGAAAGCCACTGTTCTTGATAGGCTTTTTCTTTGGGCGAAATTTCTATTTTTTCTCCCCCATCTCGCGAACGAACTTGAAAATCTCTAGTTTTTAATCCCGAAAAACAGCTATCAAGAACTGCGGTAAAATATTCGGTTTGTATTGCGGACATCAACAAAAATAAAGTGTGTCCCATAATATCATCAACGGTGCCGCCAACATTCCGATAACCCGCAGGAAGGGAACTATCAACCGGAACAAAAGTTCCATTTAAACCCGTACCGTCAACAATCGGACTTTTCAAAGGAATGGGATTGGGATCGAGAACGCGAGAACCGTGTCCCGAGTAATGAAAAACTGCAACATCACCCGGTTTTGCTTGTTTAATTAAATGTTCTTCAAACGCTTCTAAAATTCCTTGACGGGTTGCTTGTTTATCGGTTAAAATTAAAATATCTTGGGGATTAAATCCGAAACGGTGAATGAGTAAAAGTTGCTGCATTCTTACATCGTTAACGCAGCCGTTTAACGGATCTTTTTGGTATTGATTTATCCCGACTAATAAAGCCAGTTTCCGAGGGGTACTTTGGGCTAATACTTTACCGTAACGGTCGAATTTGGGAAGTAAATTAACAGAATTGAGTCCGAGGGTGGCAAGGGTTGAACCCGCAAATTCAATGAAACGCCGACGAGAAGTCAAAGACATTTTTAAATGTTGTGTTTAAAGATATAGTTAATCCTTTATAAATGAGTTTAGCATAATATTCGCTTAAACACCTCAAATTTAACAGCTTAAAAACAACGATTCACTCCTACTAATTCTCTGTGAAATTGAATTGCTTTGATCCCTCCGCCTGCGGCACCTCCCTTTTTAAGGGAGGCAAGGAATGTGTTGAAAGTCCCCCTTTTACCCCCATTATCAAAGCCCCCAAAATTGGGGGTTTGGGGGCTTTGATAATGGGGGATAAATCACCGGGTTGAAAGTCCGGTTTTCCACTCTCCCTGAAACACAAACGGCGCCCAAAAGAAAGGTGCATTATAATTATCAGACTGAATCATTTCTAACTGAACTTCTCGCATCGCTGTAGCGGGATTTGAACCTGTTTCTAATATTTTTCGATAATAATTTTGCATAAATTATGAAGTTGAATTATCGGCAACCGCCCACAAACTCACGACAATTCGTTCCGCGCCGGCATACATAAATCCCCTCGTTAAACTCACCAATCCTTCGCCGCGAATATCCTGACCAACTCCCGTTTGACAGGCACTTAATACAACCAAATCTGCGGAAAGGGTTAAGTTAAAGATATCATTTAATTGTAAAAATCTGGGTTTTTCTGTTCCCTGTTCATCGTACAGAGAAAACACCAATCCTGATAATTCCGGTTGGGTTTCATTTAACAGTCCGTGAGTCGCAAAGTGAACGATTTGATATTGAGATAAATTAGAATCGGTTGCGGTTTTACGGTTAGCATTAAAATCTAGTGCTAATCGTTCTAAATTATCAGGAACTAACGCTAAAATCGCTTCGGCTTCTTGGCGAGTGTGTTGTAAACGACCAAAAGATTTACCCAGAAAATTTTCTAGGGATTGTCTTAATACGATTTTATTAACATCATTGGTTTCAGTTTTTGTTGATGATGCAATTTGAAAACGGGGGTCATTTTGTTCAAAAACGGGGTCAGCAATAACGGCAACTTTTTTGGGGGCGGGTGTTCGTCCTTGAACTTGTTCTCGGAGAATTGCTAAACTGGAAGCGGAAGGTAAATTCACAATTTCATGTTGAACAATTAACGGTGTATAACTCGCATTTTGACTTACTTTTATCCCCCCTTCCCCCCTTAAAAAGGGGGGTGAGAAAGAGGTTGGGGGAGAGGTCGAATTACCCCCCTCAATCCCCCCTAAAAGGAGGGAAGAATTATCATTTTGACCCCCCTCAATCCCCCCTAAAAGGAGGGAAGAATTATCATTTTGACCCCCCTCAATCCCCCCTGAAAGGAGGGAAGAATTATCGGTTTTCTGACTCCCCTGACTTTCGCTTGAGGTCAGTTTAGCCCCCCTAGCCCCCCAAATTTGGGGGGAACTAATCTTTTCAAAGTCCCCCAGAATACCCCCATTACCCCCATTATTGGGGGTCACGGGTGCCGGGGGATTTAGGGGGCGATAAGTCTTTAACTGAGGGTTGATAGCCCCCCTAGCCCCCCAACTTTGGGGGGAATTAACCTTTTTAAAGTTTTCAAAGTCTCCCATCTTTCCAAGTCCCCCATCTATGAAAGCCCCCATTATTGGGGGTTTGGGGGCCGGGGGATTTAGGGGGCGATAAGTCTTTAACTGAGGGTTGATAGCCCCCCTAGCCCCCCAAATTTGGGGGGAACTAATCTTTTCAAAGTTGTTGAAAGTTCCCTCAATATTAGAAGTTACGGATGCTACTTTTACAGTCTGGAGTGAAGATTCAAAGTCCCCCATTTTTCCAAGTCCCCCATCTATGAAAGCCCCCAGAATTGGGGGTTTGGGGGCATTTAGTGGGCTAGAAACAGGGCTAGAAATCGGTAACGCCGCAAACGGAACGGTTTGTAAAATCCCATCCCCAACGACAACTAACCGTTTATTTCCTAACTGATTCAAAACGGGAGATAATAAAATTTGACTCAACTTTTCACCCGTTGGCGGGACGACAGCCAAAGATTGAATTTCTTGTAAAAAAGATGTTGCTAACGGTTCTATTTCTGAACGTTTGGGGAGTTGATAACTTTTCACTTCCGTTGTACTCACCAACCATAAAAAACTACGTTCAGTTCCCAACGAATAAACTAACAAAACCGTCTCCTCATCGAGAACTTTTTGCTGAATTTCCGAGGCGGTTAACGGTTCGGGATATTGTAAGTTGGCATATTGGGGACTATTGCGTTTGATTTCAACTTCTAGGGTTTGTAACTCCCGCCGAACCGTTTCTATTTCCTGCTTTAATTCCTCAATATCTCTTTCCCCTGGATTCAATTGTCGAGATTGGTCTAATGCATTCAGTCGTTGCAATAACTTCTGTTCTTCTGCCAACAATTGCGGGTCAACCCCTTCTTTAATATTCGCCCCCGACTCCGCCAAAATATCTAATAGACTTCTCGCCCGACCTCGTTCACTGGCGTGTAATGCTTTGGTATCATACCCTTGATTCTGGTTTTGTTCGTGCAACTCCATCAACAAATCGATATAAAATTGATAATAACCATAAACGGTAGAAAAGTAAGAGGTTCGTAAGTCTTGACTAATAATTTTGGTGCGGAGTTCTTCAATAATATTAATCGCTGATTCCATATCGGTTAAGGCTTCGGTGAGGTTGCCTTGACTGCGTTTGAGGAAGGCAAAATTACCGAGAGTGGCCGCTTCCCCCGCTTTATTCCCCACCTGTCGCTGTAGGGGAAGGGATTGGTTGAGGTAATCGAGCGCCCGTTGTTTGTCTCCCAAATAAAAGTAGACACCGCCAATATTATTGAGAGTAGCGCCTTCCCCCACTTTATTCTCTACCTCTCGTGATAGAGGAAGGGATTGGTTGTAGAATTCGAGCGCCTGCTGAGAGTCTCCTAATAAATCAGAAATTCTACCCAGTCCTAACAAACTATTAGCTTGTCCTCTCAAGTTTCCGGCTTGCTGATAAAGTTGTAGCGCCTTTTCCCAAACACCAATTGCCTGTTTATAAGATTCGGCCGTCCCTTGCCGAAACAGTTCAAGTCCCTGTCTATATAATCTTAATGCTTCTACATTGGGGTCTGTTTGGGCGATAACTTCTCCGCGATGCAGGGTTGTGGGTAGAGTTAACAAAGGGAAACCCAAGTTCAACAGAAAAATGCTGTTAACGCTGAGAACCGATAGCCACTGTTGGGGTAGACGCATCAATTGGATTTCCTCACCGCAAGAACCACTCATCTCAAAGTATGTCTGATGTTCGGGAGGTTATGCAAATAGAGACTGGGAACTTTGAGTTTTTGCTCCTCCAAAGTTGGGGGCTGGGGGGCTTGAAACACCTTTCATAATTCTGATGTTCGCGAAGTTATGCAATTGAGTTGTTATGAATTTAGGTTGTGAATTTAGAGCCTATCAACCATTTCATCGTTACTCAAAACCCGACCTCTCAACTTGACTTGTATTACACCCTTGACAGCTTGTAGTCTTATTATGTAGTATGTATACAACAAAAGAATACAAAACGGTGACAGCCCCCAGACTCACCTGCATCTTGAAAATTGCAGAGAATGTGTTTGGCGAGGGTGCAAGACCGCCGTCTCCAAATTTTCATTTTTCAACTTGCACGAAGTGATTTTTCAACTTTTCATAGAACTTTCAAAACCTAATTTACGAGGTGATTTCAATGAGATTATTCAGTTCAAAACCTAAACACATTAACAGCAAACAATTAATCCGAAAAAAGTTTTTTAAAAATCCCAAGTATGAGCGAACATCGTTTGAATGAAATTGTGATTGAACGTTCTCGCAGTGGAACGAGAATCAGCCCGAAAAAAATGACAGGTTTCAAAAAAGAATTAAATAAAATTACTCAAGAAGCCAGTCAGGATGGGCTACTGAGTCCCTATCGAATCAAGTCCAGAAATAGATATAAAACCAAATTCCTCTCGGATCATCTCGGGCCGCTACGTCGATTTCTGCGCTCCAAAGTGGGGCAACCCTGGAATCAGGTTTATAGCGAACTGTGCCAGCGTCTAGACAGCAACAGCATGACGGGGCAGCACGTTTTACACCATGTGTGGGACTACGTTGAACGGCACGTTGAGTTGATCGATGGCGTTCCTTGCCGAACGTCTGGCCGCAGATGGGGTCAACCGCTAGACAGCCGTTGGAGAGATGATTTGTACGTGCATCCAGAGACAGGAATTCTGTGCTTGGCTGAGATCAAACCCTGGAAACGACGGCAACCGAAACCCGAAACCGATGTAGTTATCCTAGATGATTTTCGTCAGTATCACAATATCAAAAACATCTGGTATTTGATTACGTTCAAAGCGTTTCCATGCTCATCTGAAGCATCTGTGAGGGATGTTCTTCGGGGAGTAATTACGGATAGATATGCAACAACCATCAAGGGACAAAGGGTTTATGCTGCTGAAAAAAAGCAGTGCAGTAAAAAAGAAATAAAATTCATTTTTAGTCAGCTTCGTTAATCCTTTTTTGAACGGTTTATGAACTTTAATTTCTCACCCGAATTCTCACTTGATGCCCGAATGGATGAAGCTTACATACTCGCTCAACGGTAGAGCCTTTTCAATTGTTGAAAAAATACTCTAAATAAACGGGTGAGTTACTGGGAAAGTGAAAGCGATCGCAACTTCCACGCCAAGAAGGGGAGAGTTGCTGCGGATTAATGGCCCCTGTAGTATGCCTGTCGCTTTTGTGCTGGCCCACAAGGTTAGTCATTTGTTTGGAGCGGTTGGGGTGTTCGATCCTAAAATGGGAAAATACGTGTGAATTAGTGCAAAGCCGAATCGCGATCGACCGCTTCACAGGAGGCGCTTATCACGGAGCATTGTTTAGCGAACAGCCTATTTTTGGGATTGAAAAAACTGAACAAGAAAAGAAACCCACCAACGTCTAATTTAACTCGAAAAAACAGAATTGAACTTCATCCAAAAGCAAAGGAAGCGATCGCCGAAAGTTGGCGTCAGTTGGGGCGGTTTCTTTGGAATACCCTATTTTCATAGGGGTGTACAATAGAATCATCAATTCAACCGCAAGAATACAACCTAAATTTCTGAGAACGGGTTTTAAAATCTTGCATCTATGTATCATTAAAAGACGAAACAACACATCTAAAAAATGTTTCGTGAAATTTCCTCTGGGGCGTTAGAAGACTTATCCTGTCTCTAGTATTTGGTTGAAAAGATATTTTTTTAAAATCAACAACCGCCGGGCCGTTTCATTCTAGCAAAACAAAAAGCCTAGACCACCTGTTCTTAAGCCATCTTTGAGCTTCAGTAATGGATAAAAATCCTAAAAATCTAAAGAGATTGATTGCTATTGGGGATAAAATCTTGAATTTTTTAATAATTAGCTGTTGATTGGCTTTGGCAAAATATCCTATTGCCCTATACCCCAAATATCCCTGCATGGCTCCCAAAACTACTATTAATAGAACCAACCATAAAGGATGCCTTCTCCCCTGACTGCGGCAGTGCGGAGACTTTTTTGAGTTCTTTAATTAGACTATCCATAGATAAAATTTCAAAAAAACTGGCGATCGCGCAGGGTGCGCGTCAGCGCAATCGCTATCATTTTATATCGTGGGCGATCGCCAGTTTCATTATTAAACTTCAGATTGACCGATGGGAATCCAAAGTGAAGTTTTAGTTTGGCGTTCGCGTAGCGTGCGCGACAGCGCAATCGCTGTTTTTTTCTAAGATTAAAGATCTTCTGTTGAAAAAGGGGACTCCGCTCCAATCGCGATCGCGATCTCCCCAAGGACCGTACAGGCGAACGTAGCTGGTATTCCAGTTGCTATCGCCGCGAGACATCCGTTGAAACTCCAGCAAAGCCGCCTGGTACTCTCGGCCGGCGCCTTCGTAGGCGTGGCTGGTGGCGGGCATATTTTCGAGGGTTTGGGTTTGACGTTCGATCTGTTCGGTTGCTTTGCGGCCGGCGAGTTCCGGGCGGTTGTTCATCGCTTCGGTCCCCACCCCGGCGGCGACAGATTGTAGAATGCTCATGGCGATCATCGCCGACGCTCCACGCCCAAGCCATTCTGCAACTGCGACGCCAGAAAACACTGGTCATTGTTGATGTTGGCGGAATGGTACAACCGGAGAAAATCCCCGTGTTAGAAGCTTGTACCCACTATTTAATTATTAGTTCACGCACAGGAACCGCTTCCGGTTTGGCACGAATTTTGTTCGGAGAGGGGGAATTTAAAACCCGTTGCTGAAATTATTAGCGTTCTCGATAAAACCCAAACATTGCACAAACAAGAACCCTTTCTTCAGATGACTTGTGGGCATCTGTTTGCTCTTTCTAAGTGGGGTTTGAAGAGAAGAAATTCAGCCTCAACTGAAAAATTCAATCCTCCTGACGCAATGCCCGACGTGCCAATTTTGCGTAAGTTTTCACGGTTTCGTAGGGCATTTCCAGGTCAACAGCGATCGCAATCAAATAATCATTGGTTAATTGGATAATACGTTCCGTGAGCGTGCTGTCAGGCGATCGCCCTCTCGAAAAATACTCGCGCCCCGAATCACCTCATTTTTATCGGGTGAGGGAGGTAAACTGCGTTCTTGCAAGACTCTATTGAGGTAACGTTTTTCAATACTCGATTTTAATTTTTGATTTGCCAGTGCGATTAAAAATTGCTATAATGAAATGCTTCCTATTCAACCTGATTTTATTCCCATATATTGGTAAAGTGGCATCATGCCCCGCTCTCTGAAGGTTCACTTGCAATACATAGAAAAGGTCAAGTTGGCTGTCAAGCAAAATGGCTTTGCTAGACAGGTAGATTTGGCTGAAGATTTAGGATTGGCTCGTTCAACTGTAAGCAACTTTCTCAATGGAAAACCTGTAGATTATCTCAACTTCTACGAAATTACTCAGCGTTTGAATTTAGACTTACAAACAATTGCAGATTTTGAAGACAATTCTTTAAATAGTGAGATTTCGATTTCAGATGAGCCTATACAAAGTTCTCTATCTTCCCCATCAAATACAGAAATATCCAATTATATTAATCGTTCTTCAATTGAATCAGACTGTTATAAAACTCTGATAAAACCCGGCTCGCTGATTCGGATTAAAGCCCCCAAGCTAATGGGAAAAACTGCTCTGCTCAACGATATTTTAAATTATGGACAACAAAATAACTATCAAACGGTCTATATAAACTTACAACTTGCAGATGGCACGATTTCCCAGGACTTGAATAAGTTTTTACGCTGGTTTTGTGCGGTGGTTTGTCAGCAACTTAAACTCACCAATAAACTCTCAGAGTATTGGGAAGAAGACTTGGGAAGCAATTATAATTGTAAAATTTATTTTGAACAATATATATTGCCCAAAATCAATATTGCTTTAGTTTTGGGGTTGGATGACCTAGATCGAATTTTCTCTTCATCTCAAATTGCTTCCGATTTTCTAGGACTGTTGCGGGTATTCCATGATGAAGCTAAAAGTTATCCAATCTGGCAAAAATTAAGGTTAGCTATTGCTCATGCAACAGAAGTTTATATTCCCTTAAATATCAATCAATCCCCCTTTAATGTGGGCGTACCCATTGAGTTAGTTGAATTAACTTTTGAGGAGGTACAAGAATTTGCTCAAAAACAGGGATTAAACTTACAAACTGCTGAAATAGAGCAATTGATTAACTTAGTTGGAGGACATCCCTACTTATTACAACGAGCATTTTATCGCCTCGTCCGTCAAGAAATTTCTGTAGTAGAACTGTGCAGAAAAGCAACAACTGAATCGGGAATTTATTGCAATCATTTACGCGGACATTTATTGAATTTACAACAGTATCCCGAGTTAGAAGCGGCTCTGGGGGAAGTTGTTCGTTCCTCTGATGCAGTTAACTTAAACCCCAAACTTGCTTATCAATTAAAAAGTTTAGGTTTAGTTAAATACCAGGGAAATAATGTGGTTCCAAGCTGTGAACTTTATCGTCAGTATTTTGAGCAATACTTAGAGGTAAAATAATGAGTCAAGATCTGAACTCAACTTATGAATATCAAGTCGGAGGAGGTTTATCCACTTCTGCACCCAGTTATGTAATCCGACAAGCAGACGATCAACTGTATGAAGGGTTGAAAGCTGGAAAATTTTGTTACGTGCTTAATTCCCGACAAATGGGTAAATCTAGCCTGCGAGTTCGGACAATGAAAAGACTAGAAGCAGAAAATATTCAATGTGCGGCGATTGATCTTTCTCAGATTAGAAGTCAGGATGTGACGCCGGAAAAGTGGTATAAAGGAGTATTTTATGAACTGGTCAATAAATTAAATCTAGAAACTAAAATTAATCGAAATACCTGGTGGAATCAACTAGAAGATCTGCCAGTTTCTCAAAGAATTTATCGTTTTTTTAGAGAAATTTTATTCTTAAATTGTTCTCACAAAATTGTAATTTTATTCGATGAGATTGACAGCCTTTTAAGTTTTGATTTTTCCCTAGAAGATTTTTTTATTTTAATTCGATCCTGTTACGAAAATCGGGCGGAAGATGCAAACTTTTATCGTTTAAATTTTGCTCTTTTTGGTGTAACAAGTCCCTCCGAATTGATTGTCAATAAAACCCAAACTCCCTTTAATATCGGTCAAGCGATTGAACTTAACGGATTTCAGCCAACAGAAGTTCAACCGTTAGCAGCAGGATTGGTTGGGTATCATCAAAATCCCGAAAAACTCCTGGATAAAATACTATTTTGGACGGGAGGACAACCGTTTATCACTCAAAAATTGTGCCAGCTAATCCGGACCTCTAACTTCGCTTTAGATCGGGGAAAAAATCCAATAGAATCGGTGGATGAATTGGTGCGAACCCGGATTATTGAACAGTGGGAAATTCACGATGAACCCGAACATTTAAAGACCATTCGAGATCGAATCTTATTTAACGAACAGCGTGCCGGTCGATTACTCGGACTCTACCAAAAAATTTTACAGCAAGGGGAAATTTTAGCCGAAGGAACACCCGAACAACTTGAACTTTGTTTATCGGGATTGGTGAAAAGACACCAGGGAAAGCTGAAAGTGTTTAATCCCATTTATGCCGAAATTTTTAATCAAAATTGGGTGCAACAGAGTCTTAGTAACTTGCGACCTTATGCGGAAAATTTTCTTCAGTGGAAGCGTTCAAACGGTGAGGATAAATCTCGACTGTTGCGAGGACAAGCGTTGCAAGAAGCGCTGGCTTGGGCGAAAGATAAAAGTTTAAGCGAAGAAGATTTTAAGTTTTTATCGGAGAGTCAAACTTGGGATAAATTAGAAATTGAAACCACGTTAAAATCAATTCAACTCGCCTTGAAACTTGAACAGGAGTTTACTCGAAAACAGAGAGAAGAAACTGAAGCTTTAAATTCTTCGATTCGTCATATCGGAGACTGGATGAGTTTAATTTTGCAAGGAAATTATCATCAAATTCTGCAAAAGCTTGATCGAATAGAAACCGGAACCGAGGGAATTTTAACAACAATTATTTCATTGGTTCGGCAATTGATAAAAGCCATGAGACAACGAGAAGAATACCTGCGAACAACTCCAACGCCGAGAAGCAAACAAGAGGGAGAAATTTCGGGCGAAGTCACTTCAACACCCCGATCGCTTCCCCCTCGCAACTCTCAACGCAATTCGAGATCAGATCCGTTAAATGAGGAGATAGAAAATAATCAAACCGATCTGCAACGAGAGTTGAATGAACTTGTCAATTCAGATTATATTCAAATGATACAACAAAGAGCCAAAGCATACCATGACTCGTAATCTTTACGCCTTACTGGTTGGGATAGATAACTACCGCGATCCCGTTCCTCCCCTGAAAGGGTGCGTTAATGATGTGATGGCGATCGCAGCATATTTACAACAGCGTATTACTCAACAAGACTATCAACTTCATCTGCAAATTCTCACCGAAGAACAAGCCACTCGTTCAGCAATTATTAATAGTTTTAAAACCTTTCTTACCCAAGCGGAAAGTGAAGATATAGCTTTATTTTATTACAGTGGTCATGGTTCTCAAGAAGAATCTCCGCCAGAATTTTGGGTTGTAGAACCCGATCGCCTCGATGAAACTCTTGTTTGTTGGGATAGTCGAACGGAGAACGGATGGGATCTCGCCGATAAAGAACTCGCCCATTTGATCGCCCAAGTTTCCCAAAAAAATCCTCATTTGGTGATTATTTTGGACTGCTGTCATTCCGCAGGAGGGGCGCGAAGTGAGGAACTAGATTCTACTGTGCGTTGGGTTGCTCCCGATCGACGTCAACGCCCTTTAGAAAGTTTTATTGTTTCTCCGTCTGATACGGTTTCTGTGGCTACTTCTCGCAGTTTAAAACCCACATCTGCACTAACAAAAACGAGTGTAGACGATCACTAACTTTCTGGCAACCTGGGCAGCAAGCTATTTTAGAGCAGGCTTCTACCTCTAAAATTAGAGTTTTTTCAATTTCTTTCTTGGATTTTACTATTACTCCGGGCAATTTGAGAATTTTAGTAAGCTCTCGTTTCATACTTACTTATTTGACAAAGTTTACTAATAGTTTAGCATAACAAGTACCGAAGAACCGAATTACAATCAAAAGGATGGGTTGTGCTAAAATTGGAATGAATCGGAACGGGTTGCCAAAGAAAGTCGAAGGGAATATCCGCCCAAGTTTGATTCCACAGTTGTCGAAAATCAGCTTGAGTTGATAACCCCGAAGCGATCGCCGACCAAGAAAAAGAGCGGTGATGGGAATCAACAAACCGAACAACCACTGCGTCCCTTTGCCCAATTTTCAGGGGAACCTGATGGGCGGTTGCGTGATTAATATTGCCATCCGAACAAAGTTTCATCAATACATCCGTTGTTAGAACTCTTGAGAGTTTAACAAATTGAATTTAAGAGCCAATTAAATTCCCGGAATTTCTAAACGGTGGAGTTTGGATTCTACAAACCTTCAATCTGTCCCACAATTTCCAACTCTCCTTGAGAATTGGCTTTGACGACGACGCTATCAGCTTGGGACAGACCCACCCCGACGAGCGCTTGAATATTCGCAAAATGCGACACCATAATTATGACTCCCGATGTGTTTTGATGGTTTACAATTTGCTGACGAGTTTGGGCAATTTGTTCGGCTTCGTTGGTGCGATCCTCAAAAGTTGAATTTAAGGCGGGAAATTGCTCAACTTCCCCTAAATTCAACAGTTCTGCTGTGTCTAAACAACGACAGTATTGACTTGATAAAACCTGATGAATCGGAATTTGGCGTGCGCGAAAGATTTCACCGATGCGAGTCGCCTGTTCTCGACCCGCTTGTGAGAGGTTGCGTTGGGTCGCACAATTATCGAGTTCAAATCCCGGCGGGTCGCCCGTTCCCGCAACGGTTTGAGCGTGACGCATTGCAACGACGTACCCCCTTCCCTGTCTCATTTGCTCCCAAATATCGGGTGCGGTGTTTTCGGTTGGGGTTGGAGTCGCCGACGAAGTTTCTGACTTTGGTAACGGTGTGGGTTCAGAAGCGGGAGTCCTGGCAATTGGGGAAGAGACTTCGCTTAAGTGGCTCAAATCACGGTGAGAATTGTCGGATGTGCAACTTATTGTAATTACACCACTTAATCCTATTAATAACAAAAATCGGCGGATGGATTTCATCTTAAGTTATGGTTTGGATTGTTGTGACGCTGACAACGTGCTTTATTGTTTGCGCTCTAAGTTTAGACTGAAAACCCCGCCAATTAGCGAAAACCCGTCACCCTCAAAGGAACTCCGTTGGAAGGAGCAAGCGTACCGCCGCGACGCATGGGTTTAATCGGTTGATGACTCGCCAATTCTAAATTGTACTTGGATAAAATTGAAGCGAGAACCAACTTCATTTCCAACATCGCCAAAGCATAACCCAAACACAGCCTCACCCCGCCCCCAAACGGAAGAAACTCGTAGGGACTATATTGACGCTGTAAAAATCTTTCGGGTTGGAATTGTTTGGAATTCGGATATAAATCTTCTCGGTGATGGGTCGAATAAATACAGGGAACGAACGTTGTCCCGGCTGTAAATTGACGGCCCATAATTTCTAAATTTTGGATGGAAATTCGGGCTAAAGCAAATGGTACAATAGGATAAAGTCGCAAGGTTTCCTGACAAACTGCCGTTAAATAGGGAAGGCGAGAAATCTCAATGGGAAACCAAAGCGATCGCACTCACCCCCTCCCATCAACCTCAACCACTACTTTCACACTCTCACCAACTTCCCCGCATCAATGCAAGTCCGTACCCGATAAACCCGCTGCGCGAACCCATTAATGAGTATTGTTCTCGCTGCGGTGACTGGTTAATTATCGGTTATAGTGATGAACAACTGGCAAATGCTCCAGTCTAATAGTTTGTAATGATAGAATTCAATTTAACTTAATCAATGCTCCTTTAACAGTAATAACTCCACGCGCTTGGATATCAATCTTACCTGCTGAGTTCAAGCTAATTCCGGTACGATCCATCCTGAATGTATGACTTGGAGTTTTCACTTCAATATAATTATTTTTATCATCTAATCGTAACTCATGTTTGCCCTTGGTTTTAACTTCGATAGCCTTTTCGGTGTCATTTAACCGAATCTGATGTCCGTCTGTTGTCTGAATATAAACACCCGCTTTACTATTCCCTTGATCTTCTTCTATAAACTGAATTTGATGACCCGTGCGGGTTTTGAATGTTCGCACTCGGACATTACTATTTTGAACGCTTTCAGCGACTCGATTTGGAGGAAGATCTTTACCGTTCCAAACCCCTCCTAAAATGTAAGGACGGTGAATATTTCCATGCTCAAATCCAACTAATACTTCATCATTAATTTCTGGCAAACAGTCAAATCCTCGTCCCTTTCCCGCACCAATTGCTACAACTCTAGCCCAATGACTCGCGTGGGCATTTTCTCCGGTTTTAGGGGTGAGGGTGGGAAACCAAACTTTGACTCGCCCCAACCCTTCGGGATCTTGATTATCGGTGACAATTCCAACTAAAAAAGTTTGTCCGGGTTGAAGACGGGTAGGGGGAGAAAGTGTTGTTAATAAATCGCCTCCGCGCAATCCCCGTACACTAAACTCGGTGGTATATACTCGTTCAAAATAGGTGTGGCGAGTCTCCGTCACGTAGTAGGAACCGCTGTGTTTTCCTAACTCTTCTAATATTACCGTTCGTCCGGGTCGAATGTTAGGATTTCCCTCGGCTTGAGCGTCTGCGTAAACAAATTGTCCGCCCAATTCATCAAATAAAGCTTGGGCGATAGCATCCGCTTCTTTGGGTGTAGAAATGGGTTGATCGATAACATAAACTGTCGGTTTGGTCGGTTTTCCTTTAAATTCAGAAATTGCCACACTCCCTTGACCATTTTGGGTTGTTGTGAGAACATTTTCAGAATTACGAGTCGAAACAATTGGCTTTTTTTGTTTGTAGTCCCAAGCTCTAACATTGACTTCTTTAACCTGTTCGGCGCTGGTAACGCGCACTCGAAAACTACGCAAGTCTGTCAGCCATGTGAGTTTTATTTTTTGAGTCGATGTTGGGCGACGAAAGTTTAATTTTCCATCTTGAACAAACAGTTCAAATCCTATTCTAGCAGCCCGTTCTCGCAAAAATTCCATGTTGGTTTGATTGTTTTGAAAAACGTACTCGTGGGGAATTCCACTCTCATCAATTTGACCGGGTTCTATAACAACTTCAGCCAGAATCTTCTTGACAATATCGCTATCCGTCATTCCTTGAAACGAACGATTCCACCGTCCCCGATGTAAACGATGGGAAATATCATAACCTCGAATTACAATCGGCGCTTGGGATTGTTCCGTGAAATGGGTTTCAATGGCTGTAATTTCTCCTTCTATTAAATATTCTTCTTTTTCTTCGCTAAAGTCTTGAGATTCTGTTGTACTTGAACTAAAACCTATTTTAACTTTTTTGCCAAATTGTAGCAGGTCTTGATGTTTCCACTTTTTTTCCTCTTGACGACCCGGGAAATAGTCATTTCTAATTACAATGGTGAACATTGCGGGTAGATGCAGACTTTCTTCGACAATGATTTGAACTACATCTTCCAAAACCAGCTTCATTTTTTCAGCGGATTGACCTTCAATAGAAACTTTCGGAAGTGCGAGATAATTTCCTGATGTCATAGGAGTTAATTCTTAAAAAGAGTTGTTGATTCGATTGAGATTGGGATGAATTTAAGACCGAATTTGCCGATTATTTTTTGCGTTTCTTATCTTTACGATTATTTAAACTATCATTTTCACGACGAACTGTAGAAACTTGATCGGAGACTTTATCAATTTTATCGTCAACTCGAAGCGACCCGGAAGGCTGAGTATCTTCTACCTCTTTCAGGGTTAAACTATCGATAACTGCTCTCACGGGGGTTCCATCGCTGAGAAACATTGTAAGTTTATAGTTGAGTCGTTCGATAAAGCATCGCCGAAGATAAACTTGATTTCCCCAAATTAACATATAAATTGGCGGACGTTCTTTTCCTTTCGCAAATTCTACAGCTTTCCGAAAGGGTTCAATAAAAGCTGTTACCACGTTAATTCCGGCTTCATAGGTATCAAATAAAATATTATTAATTGTCACTTTGTAGGCTTTGGTGTGCGAAAAGCTGACTTTAGGAATTCCGCGATCTTGACTCCGCGAACCGGGATTATCTGCGGTTTCTACGACCCCCTCAAATACCAATTCTCCGGGGTTAAACATAAAGACGATATCCGGTGCATTATCCTGACATTTTAGAGTGGCTTTAACAAGCTGTGTCATAATAGTCTCCTTGAAAAATCATTAAGAATCTACATTGTTTACCGGGGGATATTACCCGTATAATAAAATCCCAAACGTTCTCGATCTGTCTCTATTTTAAATTGTAATAGTTGATAAACTTTTCGGGTGAGTATTTGTAATTTATAATTGACTAATGAAACCGTCGATCCGGTTTGGGTTTGAAGCTGTCCGACCGGAGATGTATTTGAGGAAAATGCGGATGCTTTTACGGGATTTGTTTGACTGATAGTATCCACCCAAGCTAGAGAACCATCAGTTTTGAAATGATGACTTTCTCGTTCTCTTTCTAACTTTTGTCGCAATAAATTATAAACTTTTCGCGCTAACATTTCCAACTGTTCCTCATCAATTAAAACGGGTTCTTCGCGTTCTCCCATTACTTTTTCCGCTTGGGTTGGGGAACTTGAAACCGATGCTGGACTATCTGGAATAGATTCTTTTTGTTCTCTTGTAATCAATTTTGAACTCTCTGAAGTCAATTGAGAATTAGATGAGGGGTTGAAGTTCTCATAATCGATAAGTTCCGTCAGATTTGACCATGACTTTTGTACATTGTCTGTTGCTGGAACACTTTCGGCGCTGAGATTAAATTGACTTGACCAAGGTTCTGGTATTTCATCATTTTGAAAATCAGTTTTCTCGGGTGAAGGTTCTGAAGTTTTTGGAGATACAATCAAATCTGATTGTTGAATTAAAGGTGAATGGGATTGTATCAGATTTAGATTGGTTAAGTTTTCGGAATTCACACTCGGTTGAATTGGAAAGGCTTGATTTTCTGGAGTTGAATCAATAGATTGTGTAGAACTAAAATTAGAAATAGGTTGAGAAATATCGCCTGACCATTTGGGTTGAACGACGGGTAAATTATCGGATTTATTGTTTATTGATTGGCTTTCTGAGTCTTCGGGTGTTTGCGGAGAAAGTTTTTTATCAGAAATCGTGGTGAGAATTCGAGATTGAGTTTGAATTAATTGTTCACCCAAGCGAGGATGAAGTTCTGAAAGCGGGTTATTTTGCAGGTTTTCTTCTGGGGAAGGGTGAGTTTCAGATTCTTCTGTACTTTCATAAATATTGCGGTTAATATTCGCTTCTGATGTAGATTCTAACTCGGAGTCATCATCGACAAATCTATTAATTATAGAGATGGGTTTTTGGGGAGTTTCTGAACCCGATAAACTCTCTTGAAAAGTGAACAAATTCTCTGAATTTTCTACAGTTTGGGATAACATTAATTGTGCAGTTTGAATCAGAGGCGATCCCACTTTTAACATTCCCTGTCGTCCCAACGTTTCGGGAGGACGTAAATAATCATTTAAACCCAAAGGAGATGTAGACATTGTTAATTCACCTTTCGCTAATTCAACTCAAAAAAATGGCAATTTTAGAATTTATCTCCTTTTCTTGCTTGTATTAGAATTGGTTTGACTGGCTTGATTAAAAGGTTTTGTTCCAACGTTGGTTAAGTCACTCGCAAAATAGCCTAAATTACCGCGAGTTAATGGACTGGACGGATTAAATCCTCCTGTTTGCTGTCCCAAACTCCCTCCTTTATTAATTGTCAAACCTTCGTAGGCTAAGGTTAATTCTTCAATCGCAACGGTATTAGAGTCGGCTTGAAAAGAGGGTGCTTTCCAACCAACCGGAACCGAACCAATCAGCGTCCAAGATTGCATGGTTTCCCCTTCTTGATTGAACAGTAACAGGGTAACGTTTAAACGGGTTTTTTTGGGTTCTCGCAAAACTTTTTCTATCCAATTTAAAAAGGTTAAATCATTTGTAATTCCTCGCTTTAAGGTGACTTCTGTAAATTCGGCTTGTCCTAAAATAATCCGTTGTTGATCGTTGACACCCCCTTCATTGTAGGTTTCTCGCTTGATATTTATCCCCAAACCCGAACACTCGCTAAAACAAGCTGAAATCTGGCTATCAATTTCTACATAAAATCGATTCGCCGTCACATAATTGAGTTCGTAAGCTGAGGGATCTTGACGATTCATTTTCATTATAAAAGTCTCCGTGAGTTGCAATTGCGATCGCGTTGATTGCGAAGATCTTCTTTCATCAGTTCATAAACTCTATCACAAATTTTTCGCAGTAACATCGGATCGTTAGTGACCTTTTCAATTAATTTAGCTTCCAAATCTTTTTCGGACATTTTGATTAATTATCCTCCCGACTTTGCTTTAACTCTCGAATCGGAATTAATCCCGCAGAATGTAACAAATGTTGTCCTTCGTCGGTTTTCATTAGATTAGAAAACACCTGACCCGCAGAATCTTTTCCGCCTTCTTTTTGATAAATCACAGCAATTGCGTATCCCAAAGGATAATTTCCTTGTTCAAAAACTTTAGGATTGGGTTTGTAGCTTCCTTTATCCATACATAAATCGGTTTCTGGTGTGATCGAATTGCCATTATTCTGTATAATAGGCTGCACTGCTGTCAGTTTCCCTTCTCCGACAATTGCTAAAGGATAGACAGAACACTGGTTAAACACTTTGCTAAACAAATCAATCCCAATCGTTGCTTGACCTCCTTGTTCAAATTCGGCTAAAGCAATTGCTTGTCCTTTAGTATATCCTGTTTGTGTGCAAGCTTTTTTATCTTCATCAATAAGATTTCTAAAGTTATCGATTTCTGCTTCATTTTTCCAGGCTAAATTTTCAAAAAGTGAAGTCACCAGAAAAACTTCTTCGGGATTTTTATTACAAATTGAAATCCGTTTGATAGTTTGGTTGGGTGAATTATTAATTCCCAAATCTTTCAAGGTTAAGGGTTGATCGGAATAGAGTTGCTTGAGAGAGTCCAGAGAAATTTTACCCGAAAGTAATTTGGGTAAACTTCCCTCTCGCTGAACATCACTGAAAGCAACATAAGCGAGTAAAGCGTCATAAGCAATGATTTCTACTTCTAATTGTTCGCTGTCTTGTAATAACTGAAGTTCATTTCCCAACAGAGAAGTGACAATAAACTGAGAATTTTTTAAAGCGGATAAAATCCGATTTTCTAAGCGTTCTTTTTTTTGTTCCTCTGTTTCTGTATTGTTTCCTTCACGAATAAAAGAAAATAAATTTGGAGGTTGCAGATTTAAGGAAATTTGAGACGGGTTCAACTGGTTGGCTAAAAATTGATTGCCACCGTAGCCAACGGAAGTTTTGAGGGCGGTTTTCCATCGTTGATCGGCTGAATAATTAATACTTTTATTGAGCAAAATTGAGGGAATATTAACTTGAGCGAACTGAGAGGTATCGGAGTTTTTATTAAAGACAATATTGGCAGGATTTGGAGGTGTTGAACCCGATAAAAATCTCCTAATTCCTATAATTAATATTCCCAAACTAACCAAGGTTGCCAGTAGAAGAATTAGAGGAATAGTCCAAGAACGTTGAGATTTTGACCGGGGTTGCTGTTCGCTGTCAACAAAAATAGGATTGGCTGAAATCGGTTCTAATGGATGATCTAAACGTAATTTTAACAACTCTCGATGAGCATCCGAAGCTCTTTTAAATTCACCCGAATATAATCTTAAAATAAAGTTCTTGAGTTCGGGATGACAATATTGATGCCACTGGAAATCTTGATCGGGCATCTCCTGTTTTCCTCCGGATAAAAGATAGCTAACTCGACCCAAATCTACGAGATCTTGTTGAAAGGCTTTTTTTGAGAGAGACGGGTGATTAACTTCTGATTCTAAAGAATCTAGTAAATTTTCCCACAGTGCAATGCGACTAACATAGATAGAAAATTGTTCGTCTTCTTCATCAAAGGGAGATTGAGTTTCATTGTGAACGATCAGTATACTGTCTAAATTTAGGTTTCCATGACCGATTCCCGTTCGCATATTTTGAGACAAACGAACTTCATAACAGTTGTGTAAAAACTGCAAGCTTTGCAACACTTGTTTGAGAATTTTACTCACCTGAGTCGGCGTTAAAGGTTGATGTCGCCGTTGCAAATCTTCTCGTAAACTCCAACTTTTGGGAATTTGTTCAACAATTAAATACCAACGAATATCCTGGGGATTATCCTCATAGAAATCTTTAATAATATCAATCGGTGTCAGCAAACGAAACTCTTTAACTTTTCCGTTCTGATGGTTAACTTCCGCCAGGTAATCCGAATCACTTTGGGTCAAATATTCTTGAATTAACACCCGTTGTTTTTGCTGTAAAATTGGAGTCGCTTCATACTGACGAATCCGATCCGAATGACTCAAACACTGACCAATTTCATAACGCCGACCAAAGCGATCGCGAATTTCGTAACCTTGAACGAGAACTTTTTGGGTTCTGTCTTTGCGACGTCGCCGAGAACGTTCTGTTACAATCGGTCGGTCTAAAGTTGCGGGTTGAATGCGAGTTTGTACGCCCCCTCTTTCTCGGTTAATTCTTGGTTCTACTTGAAAAGAATGCTGTGATTGTTGGGAAACAGGAGTTTCTTTTTTTTCTTTGTTACCATCGCTTCCTCCTATTTCTACCCCTTCATAAATTTGCTGCGCCCGACGCCGAACGATCCGACGAATATTAGCTTCTGGATGAGAAACAAAGTTCAAAATTTCTCGCCCTCTAGCCCTGACCGTGTTGACCAATTCTGATAGTCTCATGGCAATCGCTCCTGATAACAAATCATCAATCTATCTCGGCATTCTTCGGGTCATTTTAATTAAATTTCTTAGCACGATTTCTCGCTCTCTACGGGCAATCATATACTCCGGATCTAACTCCAACGCTTGTTCAAAAATAGCCAAAGCATCTTGATAGCGACCCAAACGAGAAAGGGCGATTCCTTTTGCAGTAATTACCCCCACATTATCGGGGCTGAGGGCGTCAGCTTGGGTGTAGGCATTTAAAGCCCCTCGATATTGCTTCAATTCTAGTAAAATTAATCCTTGATTGTGCCAAGCCTCAAAAGATTGGGGATTCAACTGAACCGCTTCCTGAGTGGCGACCAAAGCCTCTGTTAACAGTTGGGAATCTCGCAAGCGCCACAAAACAACGGCTTGATTGGCCAAAATACTGGCTTTGAGGATGCGATCGTTCGGAGTCAGATCGCCCGAGAGCGCCTGTTCGTAAGCCTTTCGTGCGGCTTGATAGAGTTCTCTGGCCTCCTCATCCCGTCGCTGTAGACTCAGCAATTGACCGTACTCGCTGAGAATGCGACCGTGATTGTACCAACCCTGAGGGTAGCGGGGATCGAGCTTAACCGCCTCACGGGTCGATAGAAGCGCCTGTTCGTAGTTGATTTCTGCAAATTCATACTGCTGTTCGGCTTGCTGGAGTTGGCCCAAATGCCACAGCATCACCCCCCGGTTGTTCCAGGCGGCGCTGTAGTCTTCCTCCAGAGTAATGGCGCGATCGGCGCTGGCCAAAGCATCGTTATACTGTTTTAATCCCGCCAAAGCTGTACTGCGTTGATTCCAGGCTTTCGCCGGACGAGTATCGCCCCAATTTTGATCGCCAGAAAGGGCGGCTTCACAGGCGCTTAGGGCTTGTTGATATTGTTCGAGTTGATTGAGAACTTCGCACTGGTTTGCGAGCGCCAAAGAATAGTTCGGTTGAATCTGAACCGCCCGACTGTAGGAGGTTAACGCTTGAGCCGTTTTTCCTAAAGTTTGTAGAGCAATACCCTGTTTTGTCCAAGCTTCGGCATTGTTGGGATTTTCAGACAAAATTTGTTCGTAGAAACTGACTAAATTTTGAAATTGTTCGGCGAGTTCTTCGGCTTCTTTTGGGTTATTAACCCGGAGCGGATTTGATGGGGGAATTTCTTGACGGATAACGAGCAAATATTCTAAAGCTTGAGCGGAGGTACTGATGCCCCAATTTTCGTTCACGGCGATCGCCAATTCGCAACTTTCACGGGCTTCTTGATAACGTTCTAATTCTATCAATATACCACATTTTTTGGTCAAAATCAAGGAAGAATTGGGCGCAAATCTCAGGGCTTGATCGTAGGAATTGATCGCGGCTTCTAGGCTTTGAAGTTTTCGGGATTCTGCCGCATCAACTTGTCCTAAATCTTGCAGTTCTGTTGTTTCTAAGCGTCCCAACTCTCGCACGGCGATCGCTCTTTGTGTCCAAGCATCGGCCGGACTGCTCCGCCCCCAAATTCCATCAATTTTCAGGGCTTCTTCGCAAGATGAAATCGCTTGTTCATACTGTTCTAATTCTAAAAATATTTCGCATTTTTGCAATAAAACTTGAGAATATTTCGGTTCTCGCTGCAAGACATAATTATAGGAAACTAAAGCTTGAGGATATTGTTTCAACTGTTGCAATGAACGGCTCAAACTCATCCAGATTTCTGTATTTTCTCGTTTGGGTTTCAGTTCAATCACTCGTTGACAGGCCGCCACCGCTTCGGCGTATCGTTCCGTCTGTTCGAGGGTGGAGCAAAGTTCTTCCCAAAATTCTACTTTATCGTAATCAAAATTAGTTAAAGGAAGTTCGGGAACAGTATCGGGTTTCGCTTGCGGTGCGGGGGGAAATTGCGGTTGAGGAGGATTCGGAAACGAAGGCGGGGGCGGAGGTTGAGGAATTTGGGGGATTTGAGGGACTTCTGGAGGCGAGGGAAGCGATCGGGGAATATTGATTAATCCTTGGGCGAAATTGAGTTGAGAATTTGAAATTTCCCGTCGTTTGAATGCACCCGTTGCTTGAACTGCGGTTTGAATACAGAACCCGAGTCCAATGCTAACAATACCTATCCATCGCAATGTTGATTTTATCCTCATTAATATTTTCCCGAATCCTGTTAACTGTGATACATTTAATTAAATTTAAGTTTATTTTAACCTTTTGCTACAGAAAAATTAAAATCTCTTAAATAAAAACCATAATAACGATAAAATCAACTAAAATGCAGCCATGTTATTATACTACAGTTGAATTTCTTCAGTTTCAAGTATTTGTCTAGACAAAAAATACCAACGCACCGTTCACTCTAAGAGGAGAACAACAAGATGGGGACTGGGCTATGAAACAGAATCTTTACAAAAGTCAAATAATAACTGTGATTGCGATCGTCCTGGGAATAGTATTGGGGTTAGCAGTACCCGTCTCGTCTGAAATTTCTAGAGTGGTGAAAAAATTACAGCAAAATGGAGAATGTCGGCGTTGTGATTTGGAAGAAGCCGATTTGAGCGGTTTATTTCTGCAAAATGTTGATCTTAGTAAAGCGAAACTCCGAGGTGCAAATCTCCGAGGTACAAACCTGACCAAAGCTAACTTAGAGCGAGCCGATTTGCGGGATGCTGACCTGCGAGACGCCAACCTAAAAGATGCTGATTTAAGTCGAGCAAAATTAGAGGGAGCCGATCTCAGAAATACTCAACTCAATGAAGAACAACTCGATCCAAAATGGCGTTTGGTTTGGCAAATTGTCAATCATTCAGAACCTTGGACGCAAGACTTAAGCGGGCAAAATTTAGCAGGTGCGAATTTAGAAAATGTTAACTTCACTCAAACTCAACTGGTGGGAACAAATTTGGAAGAAGCCAACCTCAAAAATGCCAATCTTTCTAACGTTAATCTCTCCCATGCGAAACTGCGGCGAGCTAATTTATTTATGGCAAACTTAAGCCACAGTAATTTAAGTTATGCTGACTTAAATTACACGGATTTAAGCTATGCAAATTTAAGCCACGCTAACCTTAGTTTTGCAAATTTGAGCCGTTCTAATGTTAACTATGCTGACCTCAGCCATACCAACTTACAAGGCGCGAATTTAGATAAAGTCGATCTCGAAAATGCCGACTTAAAAAATTCAAATTTAGAAACGACCACAGTTAAACCATGAGCGATCAATCTTTCCCGACTCCCTCTCCAAATCCTCTTGATCGTCTTCATGTTACGGACGGTTTAATGATTAATGCTCAACGATGGCGTTTAGCACATACCTATTCTCGGAAACGGCAAAATTTACATTATCAATCGCTGAATCAACCGGGAATTGTTTGCGGGTTGGGCGTGCATCCTACAAGCGCTCCTGCGGGTGTACAGTCAAAATTTCAAACCGGATGGTTAATGGTAAAACCGGGAATTGCGATCGATGGCGAGGGAAATCCAATTATTATTGATCGTCCGATGGAATTTAGAATTACTGACCCCAAACCCTCAAAAACTGAACCGATTATTGTTTATTTGGTGGTCAGTTATGTTGACCCGGAAGAACTCAGTTTGAGAAATGATAATGATGTTGTTCGAGAAACCTTTCGGATCGACCAAAAAACCGATCCACCCAGTCATTTAGAAGTAGAAATTTGTCGGATAAATCTGCAACCGGGAACCGTTCAAATTTGTCAACCCGATGAGGTTTTATTTCCTCAAGTTAATGAATTAGATTTACGCTATCGAATTGCAGCGCGATCGCGTCCTCAAATTGTAATCAAAACGGCGATGTTATCCCCTCAAGCTTCTCAAGGAATGATGTCAGAAGCCGAAGGAAAATATTGTCAAGAAAATCTTGGTTTTCTGATGCACTCCGTAGAGTCGCTTGACCCGAGAATGCAAGGAATTTCAGAAATAGAGCAAATTTACTTCATAGGAAATGAGGATTTTGATCTGCTGTATTTAACCGAACAACAAACTCGCGAATTGGACAACAATCAGTTAGAAATGTTAGGCGGTTATCTCGAAACAGGACGAACCGTATTAATTGAAATTCCGATTGATGACGACCTCAACCAAAACTTTAAAGAATTAACAGATTGGGCAAAAGAAGAATTTAATATTAATTTTATGGATTGGGATTTGTTAGATAGAAATCATTTAATAAAAATCCATCCGTTTCTATTTGCCATTCCTCCTACTATTAATTATGAACCCATAGAACTGTTTTTGGGAGGAGGAATGATCCTGATAATTGGTAGCTTATCAAAAGCATGGGGAATTAACGAACATACCCTTCCCCGAACCGAGATTAGAACGGCTCAAGAATTTGGAATTAACTTACTTTATTTTGCCTGGTACAGACGACATCAAACTCAATTGTTAGAGGTGGTTTCGGAATAAATAACCAGTTTTTATGCCTTCAGTGATTCTCAAACTCACTTAATTTAACAAATCATATGATAGATTTTATTAGATTAGAAGTTGAACCAAAGTACATTAAATTACAGCAAGGTTCGCAGCGTTCTTTATCCTTTAAAGCTTATGTTACCAACTACAGCCAGGATTTTTATAGTTTTTATTTAGAGTTAATTGTACCCGGACTCGATCCGGGGTCAAATATTAAATGGTACAGCACAGAACCTCAAGTCGCCGCCAAGAAACCGCCGGGTGCAACAACAGAATTTACCGTTAATATTCATCGTTCTCCCCGTCCGGGTTATGAAAATCCATTAGATTTAACCGTCAGAGCAATTGCCATAGAAAATCCCGAACTTTTCGCCACAGAAACCCTAAATTTAAAGCTAGAAGCACCTCTAAAACCGCTAACTTTATCAATTCTCACTCCCAGAGATGGATTAAAAGGATATCCCGGCGAAATTATTGAAATTCCCGTGATTGTCTCCAATTTTAGTCAAGATTCAATGGCGGTAAATTTGACGTTCAAAGGAGAAGAACAACTCGATAAAAGTTGGATGATTCACGGAACCGAAAAGCGAATTCCAGAACTTAATCCCGGCGAACCTCAATCGGTGATCTTTGAGTGTAAACCTCCAGAAGAAGGTAAAGCATTGAGTCAAACGTACAGCTTTAGAATCATGGCTAAAGCAAATCGACCGATTAATCCCGAACCCGAAGTTGCGGGAACACTTGAAGTTTTACCGAAGGGAACTGTGAATTGGGAATGCGATCCGGTGGAGCAAGTTTTGTCCGGTGTTCGATGGAATAATAGTGTTAATTATACCATTAAATTAGAAAATTGGAGTAACAGGACTCAAGATATTGATTTTGATATTATTGAAAGAGCTAAAAGACCGCATCATCTTAGTGTTTGGTCAGTGCAAGGACAAGAACAACAACTTTTTGTTGAATCCGACCAACAGCAATCTCACTATATTTATACCGGGTTAAATTTTGAGACAATTTATCCCCAAGAGTCGGGATTACAACAACTTAAAATTAGTCACGCTCGCTCTTGGTTGGGGATTGGCAGTCAACTGAAATTTAAACTTAAACCTCATTTATTCCATCCAGATTATGACTCTCCCGAAACGCCAGTTTTTCCCAAGCCTGAAACCCAAACCATTACTTTAGATGTTAAACCAATTATTCCATTTTGGTTGCAGCTACTCGCCTTATTGTTAATGCTTTTATTGGGTGGATTGTGGTGGTTACTCAGGCCGAAAAATCATCATACTGATCCGGTGAATTCCGTTGCTTTTGATGGGAAAGCCAATACAGTGATTAGCGGTTCAAGCGATCGCAGTATTCGCTATTGGCAAGTGGAAGGAAATCTCTTTTATCCCCCAGAAGTGATTACCGATGAAAATGAAAAAGCGGTGCGTGTCGTGCGTTTTTTGCCGAAAGATAATCAACAAGTTGCCGCAGGTTTAGAGACGGGAGAAATTAATCTTTGGAATGTCACGAATAAACAGAGACAAGGAACACTTTACATTGATGAAAGTAGAAATGACCGAGTTTTTGGCTTAGAATTTACCAAGGATTCCCGATATTTATTGAGCGCACATGGAAGCGGAATGGTAAGGGTTTGGGATTTAGCCGCAATTGACTCCGGCTTAAATTTATCAGAAAATCGACAGACTCGTAAACGTCAACAAGAGTCTGGACTTGAACCCCTTGCAGAAACTTATGATCTCTACGAAAATAACCGAATAATTGGTCGAGAATTAATTTTCAACAAACCCTTTTCATTGCTAACCTTAGCCATTAGCGAAGCTCGAAATCAACCGAGATTGGTCTTTTTTGCAGGTCAGTATAATAAGCTGGCGATTTGGGAAAATTGGGAAAACTGGCAGAACTGGCAAGAATTTGACAATAATTACTACTATGATAATTATTATGATTTTACCAGTTATAATGATTTTCTACAGCAACAAACCCAACAATCTGCAACCCGCAATAAGCTATATTATCTACCTTATACTTGGGAGAATAAACCGGACAATTTGGAGAATAATTTGAGCAACCAATATGATTACATTACCAGCCTATCAACCCACGAAGAAATTGATGATACTAACCTCCCCAATTTGTTAGCCAGTGCAGACACGGAGGGATATATTACGCTGTGGAACCTCGATAAAATTCGTCAATGTATTGAACAGTCGCCCGGACGTGGTGAGACTCTTAACTGTTCAGAAAATATGATGATAGAACAGTGGAATGATGGTCATAAAAGCCAGCCCGTTCGGACAGTTGCGTTGAGTCAAAATGGCTGCTATCTTGCGAGTACCGGAGACGATGGACGAGTGATGCTATGGTCATTAAATCCCGATGGAACACGAGCAAATGAAAAGGGAAAAGTCGCGGCTCAATTTCCGGGGATTAGACTCAATAGCGTTGATATTAAAACGTTTGATGATGAAATTCGCCTCACCTTTGATGGAGAAAATCATCATGTGAATATCAAGAAAATGAAAATAAAAAATATGGCAAACTGTATGAATGAACGAAGAACCCGTTAGTTAGTTTTATTAAACTGGAGATATTATGCAATCAACCCGTACACCGATTTTTATTCAAGAAGATCAGGCTCAAACAAGCCTCAACATTTGGCGAGGTTTGACCGAAAAATATCGCTTAACAGTTACCAACTCCGACAACCAAGAATTATTAATTGTCGTTTGGATAAAAGCCAATGACGCTCGTTCAAAGCCGATAGAAAGATGGTGTACAATTATAGATGATAAATCATCGGTTAATAACCGTCTCCGACTGAAGCCAGATGAATCTATCTCAATTGAGCTTCAATTTGAAGTTCCGCAACAAGCCGCACCGGGAACTTATTACTATACAATATTTGCGGAAGCTCCCGAACAATATCCCGATCAAGTTTTTCGCCGTCCCCAACAACTTCGAGTTCGTTTAGATCGGGAAACAATCTGGGACTACGAACCCGAATTTATCCTTCCTTTTACCAATCCGAATAAACCCTATGAACTGCAAGCGGGAGAAGAAGTAGAAATTCCCATTCAAGTCAAAAATCGCTCCAAATTAGTGGATAGATTTTACATTATTTGTCCCGATTTAGAACCGGATTGGTATGAGGTTCGTTATCCAGAAGTGAATACCAATTTACCGGGATTAATTCGAGAAACAGACGGACTTGAACTCAACCCCGAAGATCCCCCCGGAGAGATTCAATTAATCTTGCATCCGCCTAAATATACCCCCGCAGGAAACTATTTTCCCACAATTCAACTCATTTCAAAAAATAATGAATCTCAGCTTCTCATTCGAGTCTTTTATTTGCTGATTTTACCCGAATACAAATTACAATGTACCCTGCAACCCGCAAAAAATAAAGTCAAACACGGCGAAACAGATTTTGAAATCGCATTAACCAACGAAGGCAATACCAAACGTTATCTAACTCTAGCAACCAACTTTATTCGGCAAGAAAAACTGTGGAATTACTCTTTTTCGCCGCATTCAGATGTTAGACTATTTCCCAGTAAAACAAAAACGATAACTCTACAAGTTCAGCGTAAAGGTTGGGGATGGCGTCGTTTAATTCCCAGACCCGCTTTAGAACTTCCCTTTGAGATTGAGATAGAAGACGCTCAAAACTTACCTTTAGACCGCGAATCCCTTCAGGGAACATTAATTTGGGATAAAAGTCCTTGGTGGCATTTGTGGCTGTTGATTTTATTGGCATTTTGTATTCTAGCGGGAACTGCATTTGCGATTTGGTGGAATTACTTCAAAATGCCGCCTTTACCTAAAATTAGCGAATTTAGTACCCTAAAACCAACCCCAAAATATAACGAAGGTGAACCGATTAAAATTGAGTGGGAAGTCAGCCACCCTCAACAATTAGATAAACTTGTTTTAACTCGTATTGATAGCCAAGGAAGCCGCGAATTAAAAAACTATCCATTTTTAAACGGAAAACCGAATTTTTCTGATGAAGTCCGCAAAAACTCCGAACCTTGTCAACTGAATGAAGACGAAAAAATGACTCGTTGCAGCTTAACTCTGGCTCCCCCTTCTCCCAATAAATACACACTAGAAATCGAAACGTTTCCCAAACCGATTAATGAGCTATTTAGAAAGCGTTCATCAAATGAGGCTTCTGATTCCAGTCGAACTGATACAATAGAAATTATCCCAAAACCTCAACCTACACTCTCTCAAATTGAAGAAATAACATCTCCAAAATCAACCTATTCAAAAGTTCAACAAGAAGAAATAGTTCTTCAGTTTGAACTCAAAAATCAGAGTCAACTCGCTCAACTTGATGTTATTACCGAGGGAAGCGATCAAGTCATTAGAACTGCTTCTTATGTAAAAGACTTAGAAAACACTCAACTCAAACCCAAAGATACAAGAAATACTTGGGGTGATTTAGTTTGTGAAGTCGGAGAACAACCGGAAGACTTAAGCTGTCAGTGGAGCTTAAATACTCGTTTGATTGAACCGGGAAATTATACCTTCAAAGTCGCGGTTTATTCTTTATCCAATCCGAAAGAACCCTCGGATTCTCAAGGGTTAAAAAATACCATCGTTGTGCAACCGGAACCTTTACCCGAACTCGAACAATTTACAGTCTCAAAAGCGGTTTATGAAGAAGCTCAAAAAGAACCCATAAAGTTCAACTGGGTGATTCAAAATCCCAACCCGGTTCAAGAATTCGTTATAACTGCTCAAAGTCAAACGGGTTCAACTCAAGAAATTCAACGCTATCAATACCCCAGTCAAGTTAGTCAATTCTGTTCAATTCCCGCAACTCTCGGTGTACCGCTTGTTTGTCGGGATGTTCCAACAACAACTTTACCCCCCGGAGAATATACGTTTCAGCTAGAAGTTATTCCTAAAAAATCGGAAGAAACTGCTAATATTACCCGCACTTCACCCCCTGTTAAAGTTAGACCCACACCGATTGAAATTGAATTTCAAGTAAACGATCAATCGATTACTCAACCCGTAGAAAATTATCCACTAATTGCGATTAGTAAAGGAGGCACTCCCGTTTTTCTTCAGTTAGCCTGGAAAGTCGAAGGCGGCGAGGGAATTCAAGTCGAATTAAACCCCTTAGTTGGTGCCGTAGAACCCGAAGGTTCAATGACTTATACGATTAGTGAAGCTCCCCTTGCCGAAACCATTACGTTGCAAGTTACCAATAGTTTAGGCGAACAAGAAACCCGCTCAATTGTCATTCAAACCTACGAGTCCAACAGTTCTAGTCCGAGTCAGTTTTCTTTACCCAAAACGGGAGAATTGGAAACACCAGAATCCGAACTTATTCAACCTTTACCCTCCGAACCCAGCCGTTTAGAACCCCTAGAAATTCCACCTCAACCCGATTAATTGTAGGGTAGTAGGTTGGGTTGAAGAATGAAACCCAACAAACCAATCTTTAATGTTGGGTTTCACTTTCGTTCTACCCAACCTACTTTTGCTACTTTTGCGCTCATTGTGTTAACTTTAATGTTGGGTTTCCTTTGTCAACCCAACCTACTTTTGCTACTTTTGCGCTCATTGTGTTAACTTTAATGTTGGGTTTCCTTTGTCAACCCAACCTACTTTTGCTACTTTTGCGCTCATTGTGTTAACTTTAATGTTGGGTTTCCTTTGTCAACCCAACCTACTTTGATGTTGGGTTTCCTTTGTCAACCCAACCTACTTTGATGTTGGGTTTCCTTTGTCAACCCAACCTACTTTTTTGAGGGAAATATGCGATACCGTCGTGCAAAAATTAACGGGGGAACTTACTTTTTTACTGTTGTCACCTATCAACGGCGTAAAATCCTTTGCGAACCTGATAACATAGCACTTCTGCGGGAAGCTTTTCGCTATGTTATGGGAAATCATCCCTTTACAATTGATGCTATAGTCATTCTCCCCGATCATTTGCATTCTATCTGGACATTACCTGAAAATGATTCCGATTTTTCAACTCGTTGGCGGCTGATTAAAAGTGAATTTAGCCGTCGATGTGACTCCAAATATAAACAAAAATCTTCCTTATCCCGACAACGAAAAAATGAACAAGCCATTTGGCAAAGGCGATTTTGGGAACATTGTATTCGAGATGACAAAGACTTGATTCAACACATCGATTATATTCATTATAATCCGGTTAAACATGGCTTGGTTAAGTCTCCTAAAGACTGGCAATATTCTAGCTTTCATCGGTTTGTAAAAAATGGTTTGCTAACATTGAATTGGGGTGAAAATGAAGAAATTTACTTGATTGAAGGGATTGGGTTTGAATAGAATTATATTAAGTTTTGGGTTTCCTTCGTCAACCCAACCTACATAATATTAAGTTCGTAGGTGGAAAAGGCGGGTTTATATTGTTCAATAATTTCTCGCACCAACGGTTCATCAATCTGATTTGGAAAGTCAACTCGCAAGCGAACAATAAAGTGATAAGCACGTCCTCCTCCAAGCATCGAATCTTGATTAATATGAGTTCCTCCGAGAACAAACCCCCGATTAAAATCTTCCCAAATACTAATATGTTTCTCGGCTTCCGATAAGTCTTCATCTAAAGGTAAACCCGTAAAAAGATGCAGATAAAACCGCAAACCTTTACGAGTTCCATGCCAACGATAAAGGATAATTGCATTGCGAATGAGGCGGCGCTGAATATCAAGAGGCCAGCGAGAATTCATTTTCCAACCCACCCATTGTGCTAAAAAAGGAAGAAGCGCTTCCGGTGCCGTTAGCGGGTCGAGATAGGCCCATAAATTATCGGTGGTTTGAATGGCTGGGTCATAGGTTTCTTCAAGTATTTTCAAGAAACGACTGAGAAAATCCGTTTCACTGTAAATAACAGGTAAAAAGTCCAGATATTCTATTCTAGGAGCAATTTTTAAGTCAAAAACTTGATAGCCAATTAAGCGATAATTGGGAGGGTTACTGTAAACAAAAACTTGGGCAAAATAATTAATTTCTAGTTGACTCTGTTCCGAAGTTAAGGCGGTTTGTTCTTCAAAAAAACTTTGCGGAAATTCAAACTCAATTTCTATTTCTTGCTGTTGTTGAGGCGCAATTGTCAGTTGATAGCTGAACCCCCGAACGTCTTGGGGTTGAGTAACACCATTATTAACGCTTTGCTGATACCATTGACACCAATTTTGATTAATTTTGGGTTCTATTTCTAGCTGTAAATTTAGCGTTAGGGGTTGTTCGGATTGATTTTCTAATTTCAGGATAATTTCACTCGGTTCTCCCGGATAAACCCTAATGGTTGTTTTTCTTGTATCTTCGGTTTGACGACGAGATAACGCCAACTTTTCTAAACTCCCACCATCGGGAAGCTGCATGGCGGTAAGTCGAAGATAAAGGGTTGGACGAGAGTTGGCTTGAGTCATCCAATTTAAGAATAAAATGAATTCATAGTGCAAGCGTCTCGCTTGCTTACATTCAAAGAAAACTTACCGAATTTTAATCATCAAGTTTAATTATCCAGTATAAACTTAATCTTGTGAGCGGTTTTTCGTTCCTCGTTCTCCTCTCGATTATCCCAAGAACAAACAACCCCAAATTCCCCCGGATAAATAACAGGTTCTGGTATGGGCGCAACAATCCAATTCGGGCGATCTTGTGGACGAATTCCCCTCAATTCCAACGATTTTAAATAACGAACGTGAGGAATTTCCTGATAAAATTTTTGACAATAGGCGACAACATCCGACGGATAAACAGGATGTCCTAACGGCCAGCCCTGACCGCCTGTTCCGCCCGTAATCGGATTGAGAAACCGATACAAAAGTTGCAGAAATTGAGAACGAATATATTCGCGATCGCCATCCCGCCCAACCAAAACAACAGCCTCAACTTTCACCCCAATATATTTAGGTTCTCGCAGCAATATTTGCACCCCCAACGGTTTGCGATCATCCAAATAATTTTTAATCTTTTTAGTCAGTTCATCATCGAGCCTTAATTCTTCGGGAGATAAACCCCGGTTCACATCTTGAATCTCCGCCTTTGGTATCGTTAAAATACACACCTGACCCGGCTTAATGGCATCCGGTTCGGTCCAACGTTTACCCATTTCCATGTTCGCATCCAAACAGTGGGCGCGAGCCACATCCGCACCCGGAACTCGCATCGCGTGGTATTCAAAATCATCCCGAATAATCGCCCGTTGACTCGATCGCAACAGTCCGGGTACGCGCAAAACCGCCTTTTCCAACGACTCCGGTTCCGTTCCTCCCGTCGCCGCTTCGTAGTTAATCACCCCCTTGACGTAGGGGATCGCCGATCGCAATACCGTTAACGTTTCCGCCTCAACATTTCCCCTCGTCCCTCCCCCCGTGCGGTAAGCCTTCATATAAATTTCCGCTCCCGGTGGCGGCACCCGGCCATACTGACGCTCTTGGGCCTTTCCTTCCGTCTCAACGTTAGCCGGAGACAGCGCATCCGCAGAGGCTTCGGTGCCGGTAAACTGGGTTTGCAGGCGGTCTTGGGTTTGAAAACGGGTTCGCGCCTGGGTTTGTAACCTCAATTGAGTCGGTTCTCGAATCAGCGGGCCAAACTGAACCACACCCGTTTGGGAGTCAATTAAATAATGGGGATCGTTCGCCCCAGAATCGGCAAAATCGGGGACTTCCAGCCAACGTTCGCGGGGTTTGCGATCGCCGGGGGGCTGAATTTCAATATATTCATTATCCTGTCGTTGGAGAACCGGTTTTCCCTGCAATTCAAACACCTGACCCGCTTTACCGTTGCTCACCCCCAACAGTTCATCGCCCACCCAAACGCATTGCGTCGCCTCAACGGTTCCGCCAATGGCCCGCACCGACAGACCAAAAATTAAAGGAGAACTGCTGTAACCGTATTCTTGCTCATCATTATCTCGCAAATATCGATAAATACAACGAATCCAACGACCCCGATATTGAGTTCCTAAATCATCCTCCGGCCAACGATTTGGGAGGTGCAAAATCACATCCGCTCCCTGTTCGGGATTGGGGCCTTCTTGGGTAATTTCTGCAAAACTAAATCCATCGGTGCGATCGTCATTTTCCTGTCGCAAAGTCGAAACCCATTCTCGACCGTTCCAGGCTTCCCACTCTCGGGGGGGATTTTTCGGATCAATTCCCGTTGCGGTGGCGGCTTGTCCTTTAAAAGTAATCGCGATAATATTACCTTCAATGCTATTTTCTTCGCCCGTTGGTTTGGGTTCAATCACCAGATAAAAACAATTTCCCCGTTGCGGCGACTGTTCAAAAATCGGCGTGCGAATAGTTGTCAGCCATTCCCCGTTTTCTTGGCGACTCCAAAACGATCGCGGTCGCGGAAAAATTGCCTCCAAACTCTCATTGCTCAGATTTTCATTATAGTCATATTCTGTCGCTTTCAAAAAACATTTAATCCGGGGAATTCCGATTAATAACTTTCGATCCGTGCTGAAAATAATCGCCTCTTCGGTTTCCGTGCGTTCGGTTGCCACCTCCGTTCCCGCCGGAATTGGAAAGGGTATATTTTGAGCTTTTGTCAGTTCAAAAGTAATTAGTGTTCGCGCCGCAGCAGGTGGCTGTAGACGAATCCCCAACATCTCCAAAAATACAATATAATTTCGGACCGGAACTTGATTGAACCGATACAACATCTGATCGGTTAGCCAGGAAAACAGTTCGATCATCGTAATTCCCGGATCGCTCGGATTGTGGTTCGTCCATTCGGGACAATAGCGGGGAATCCGAAGCAAACATTCCTGCACTAAATCTTCAAATTTGCGATCGTCTAGATTCGGTTTGGGTAAATTCGGCAGAAAATCAAAATTCACCATACTGCTAATTTTAAAAGTTAATACGGAGCGCTATTATTGAACAGTTGGTTCGAGGTAAAATGGATAAACCAAACTGCGAGTTTCAAAACTATTTTTGGGTTGATAGATAATATCCAGTTCTACCATACCTCTAATTGGGTCTGGGTTGGTTCGTACCTCTCGCAAAATAATCCGGGGTTCCCACATTTTCAGCGCTTCTTCGACGTAGAGACGCAGGAGTAAAAGGGTTTCGCGGTTGAGCGGCGCAAACACCAACTCCGACAAACGGGAGCCAAAATCGGGCCGGTAGACCCGTTCCCCGAGGTCGGTACTCAGGATAATCCAGATAGACTCCTCGATGTTGCGAGTTGACGAACTCAGCAGCACCCCTCCGGTGACGTTCGTTTGACCGGGAAATGCGATCCCCGATCCGATATAATCTGGGGGTTGATTGTTGTCTGCAAGTGGCATTTGGGTTTTTGATCAGCTTGAAATACCTGCCGATGCTGATTATCCTAAAATGTCGGCTTGAAGACCCTCGGTTTCACCGTGCGCTCCGGAAAAGCCGACCAGTAAACAAACCGCACAGCAACAAGATTTTAGCATCTTTTCGGTCATCCGTTCACCGCAAGCGAAAAGGCGGTGACGGAGGATGACTCGCGACCCTTCGTCAAACTAGAAAACTCTGTGCTAAATTATATTTAGGCTAGTGAGGTTGGCATAAATGTTAGTTTTGGAGTTCAAGGTTAGGGCTAAAAAAACATCAGTACACAGCCATAGACGAGGCAATACGCACGGCTCAGTTTGTCCAGAATAAATGCTTGCGTTTTTGGATGGATAACGAAAAAGTTAATAAGTATGACCTTAATAAATATTGTCGTGTATTAGCCCATGACTTTGACTTTGCTAACAAATTGAATTCACAAGCTAGACAGTCTAGTGCCGAAAGAACGTGGTCAGCTATATCTCGTTTTTACGAGAATTGTAAACGTAAGATTACTGGTAAAAAAGGGTTCCCAAAGTTCAAGAAAAATTGCCGTTCTGTAGAATATAAAACTACCGGGTGGAAATTAGATTTAACTACCAGAAAAGCTATTACGTTTACCGATAAAAATAATATCGGTAGATTAAAACTGGTTGGAACTTACGACTTAAACTTTTACCCAATTTCGTCCATTAAAAGAATTAGATTAGTTCGTCGAGCGGATGGTTACTATTGTCAGTTCATTCTCTCAGTTGATGTCAAAATAGATACCTCACCAGCCAATAGCGTCATTGGCTTAGATGTAGGATTAGAATCATTTTACACTGACCAGAATGGCAACAAAATTAATAACCCTAGATTTTTAAGAAAAGGGGAAAAGCAACTTCAAAGACTTCAAAGAAGACTGTCTAGAAAAAAGAAAGGGTCTTCTAATAGAAAAAAAGCACGGGCAAGATTAGCTAAAGCTCACCTTAAAATAAGTAGGCAACGTAAAGATTTTGCTGTGAAGTTAGCAAGATGCGTAATTCACTCTAACGATGTGATAGCCTATGAAGATTTAAAGATTAAGAACTTGGTTAAAAATCATTGTTTAGCTAAATCGATTAATGATGCTGCGTGGTATCAATTTCGTCATTGGCTTGAGTATTTGGGAGAAAAACACGGCAAGATAACTATTGCTATACCACCTCAATTTACCAGTCAAAACTGTTATAACTGTGGGGAGAAAGTCAAAAAATCTCTCTCAACAAGGACTCATTTTTGTGCTTGTGGTTGTCAGTTAGATCGTGACGAAAATGCAGCCCGTAACATCTTGAAACTTGGATTAAGTACCGTAGGGCATTCGGGAACTAGGCTACAAGATAGCCTAAACGCTTTGGGAGAGGATACCTCTACTTTTTCAGAAGAAGTTCTGTCTTAGCAAGTAACCTCTGTGAACAAAGAATCCCTCGCTTTCAGCGACGGGAGTGTCAAATTAAGCTAGAGTTACGATAAGCGAACGTATTTTTGTGTTAATTTAACCTTAAGTTTCTGGGAGCGGCTATGAATCCGATTGACAAATCGCAGCATTTTCACGCCATCTACAAGCGAACCGAGGAATTAATCGAATTGGGTGGCAGTCGTTTGTCCCAAGAAACGGTGGAGTCAATTTTATCAATTGCCAGGGTAATTACAGAAATTGGGAAAGATTGCGATCGCTTTCGAGCCGAAATTCAACAGCAGTTAGAACCCCGAGCCAAAGCTGTCAGTCAAACCGAAACGTTAGATAAAGTTCAAGAACAATTGAGCCGAATTATCGAAATTTCTCAAGGCGGAGATCGACCCGCAAAAACCGTTGAAGATTTAATTTCATCCGTTGGTAAATGGCGGGAAAATTTTGTTACCGTGCTGCATAAAATTGAAGTCGCCGAACAGGAAGCACGGGTAAAAGAAAAGCGGTTAAATCTCGATCTGGAATTAAAAGAACTGCAAAATACCGTTCTCAACAGTTCGTATAATAATGCTCAGAAATTGGAAATCTTAAAAGAGTTGCTGACCTTAGAAAATCAGCTTCAATCGTTACAACACTCCTTTCAGGGTGCGGCAAATTGGAAAGATTTAGAACGAGAAATTAATCAACTGGCGGAGCAGTTAAAAGCCGTACAAACCGAATTATAAACCGATTTAGACCCTCAAAAAATTACAAGTGAGTAGGTTGGGTAGAGGAACGAAACCCAACATTACAACCCATTTTACTCGCCTTCGATATTGGCGATCGCATCAACAGCAGATGACTCTCCCGAAACAACCGCCAAAATTCCCGGCAAATACTCATCCATCATCATTACATTCGTATAAACTAACGATTGAATCAAAGCCGAACTGAGCGTATCTCCTTCGACATCAATAGAAGTTTTGAAGCGAATTTCCCCATCGATAAAATCCAGTTCAAAATTACCGATAATCGTGCCATAATTTGCTCTGGAAATAAATTCTGCGATCGCCTGCCGTTTGTCTTCGGGAGCATTAACCGAACAAATCGAATAAAAAACAAACTGTTTTTGTGCTTCCCTAACTTTAGCGTAACAGTCCCAAGTTCCGTTTTTTCCTTGAAAAGCCGAACGCAAAGCCAAATCCCCTTGAATTTTAGTAAACGGCCAATCATCTTCGGTAAAAAAGTTGAGAACGGTTTGAAACATAGAAGGGTTCAAAGAAGATTTTGAGGTGAGTTCTTGAAAAAAGTTAGACAGTGTTCCGACGGTTTCATCGGCAAATTCTTGCACCGCACTATCCAAACTTCCCCCAACAACATCGGTAAAAAAGCGGGTAATATTTTCCGATAATTCTTCCTCGGAAACCGAATTACCATTTAAAGTCTGAGGACTGACATAAGACCAAAACGTGCGATAGCCAATTTCTCCCGAATTTTGCTGTTGTTTAACCGACAAAGCCAACCAATTTTCAGTTTCTAACAAAGTGAAAGGATGATTAGTTTCAGAGGGAATATAGCTGTCCGGTGAGGATGCTTGCTGTTGACTGAGGTTAGACAGATAAAAAGCCGCTTCTTCGGCGTTGGTCGCCTGTGGTCGAAGCAGGGGAAGTCTATCGGGTTTGAGAGTGGCTTCGATATGGATATCGAGTTCCGGTTGGAAGTGGCTATTGGTTAAAGGAGTCCGAACTTCTGGCTTGAGGTTGAACAGTGCTTCGCTGTCAATTCGGTGGTAGAGTTCGGGAGTAACCGGAAAACTCAGGCGACACTCGATAATTTCCCCATCCTGTTGAATTAGGGTAACAGTTGCATTCTGAAGGTGAACGGGGGAGTTGGAATCAGACCAAAGTTGCAAGGGATTGATCGAAGCAACAGACTGAATTAGCATACCCATGATGGTTGAGATTGAATGACCGATAAAGATTGGCGATCGCTTATCAAAAGTAGGTTGGGTTGAGGTACGAAACCCAACATTATTAGGTAATGCTTGACAAGCGAATCGCGAACTTCCACTTTTTTAAGGATGTAAACTCACGGTGTTGGGTTTCGCTTTGGTATTAAATCGATAAGTCTCCTCAAAACTACTAATTCGCTCAACCCAACCTACAGGCTTCCACTTTTTTTAAGGATGTAAACTCACGGCGTTGGGTTTCGCTTTGCTATTGAATTGATCGGGTTTTACAAAACTATTGATTCGCTCAACCCAACCTACAGGCGATCGCATTGTTAGTCTTCGGGATTATCGTAAACATGGGTTGTCAGTCCCCGACGTTCCAACCCTTCTAGAATATTGTGAACCTCAATTAACTCCCGGTTTTCAGGTTTGCGAAGCCATTCGGTTAGTGCTTCGACAACAATATCGCTCAACGTCCAGTCTCGACCTGCATCTTTAAATGGCGCGATCGCACGGACTAGAAAATCAATATCCTGGGGAAGTTGCGCCCTAAACTGTACTGTCTTCGTCTTCATTGCTGCATAGCAGAGCTACTAAGCAATCCTGACACATAGCAAGGTCTAAAGCCAACTATTGCTATTTTGTTGTTTTGCTGTTTTGCTGTAAAATGGGATCGGTTCAACAAAATTTCCACAGAGGCTCAACTGATGGTTACACTCACCGATGATGAAGTCGCCTTGATCAAGTCCATCCTGATCGCACTCAGGAAAATCAAGGTTCGGGACATCGATCAGGCGTTGGTCATGTTATCGAAAGGGGAAACGCCTAAAACCAAACTCGGTAAACGGAGGTTAGAAAAATGATTGTTTTGACAGACGAACAGGCTAATGCAGTTCATCGGTTGCTAACTTGTGTTCTGCTCAACGAATCCTATCAAATCTCGGACGTAGAAGACGCTCTCGTTTGGATATCACCGGAAAACCGACAGATTCTTTGTCCATTTGATTCGTTGTGGTCAAAAAATTTGGCTCAAGAAATTGTTCGGGAGTTGAGAAATCGACCCTAAACTGTTGACAGGTTTGAAAAATGGCTTGTGTTGGTAATATTTATAGGGGTTGGGTCGAGCGAAAGCAACACCCAACTTACTTCATTAATATACCAGGCGATCGCTTATCAAAAGTAGGTTGGGTTTCGTACCTCAACCCAACATTATTAGGTAATGCTTGACTGGCGAATCGCGAACTTCCACTTTTTTTAAGGATGTAAACTCACAGTGTTGGGTTTCGCTTTGCTATTGAATTGATTGGGTTTTACAAAACTATTGATTCGCTCAACCCAACCTACAAGTGAATCGCGAACTTCCACTTTTTTTAAGGATGTAAACTCACGGCGTTGGGTTTCGCTTTGCTATTGAATTGATTGGGTTGTCCAAAACTATTGATTCGCTCAACCCAACCTACAACTTTTTCTAAGTGTTGGGTTTGACTTTGATCTTAAATTGATTAGTCTTTTCTAAGCCATTGATTTATTCAACCCAACCTACAACTTTTTTTAAGTAATTAAGCGGACATGATCTAACTCTCCCAAGAGAACTATTAAACAGGAATTACACGTTACCAAAAAGCCCTTCTTTTCACTATTTTGGCTCGTCTTCTGACTGTTGATGAGTTTTTAACTTCAAAAATCCATCAGTAAATGAGGAGCTTTTCCGCTTACTAAAAGATTCTGCGATCGCATCTTGTGCTGATTTTCTATACTGCTGTTTTCTTTTTTCCTCCAACTGTTTTTCTTTGTCTACAAATAAATCTTTGCTAATCGATTTAATCATTTCATCAATTTTTTCTCCAACTGTATCAGGTGACTGATTAATTTGGTCTGCAAAATCCTGTAGTTTAGCTACAATTTCCCTCAGATAAACCTCAAGGTTTGAGGAAGACAATATTTCTCCCAATTGGTCAGGTAGTTCTTCCATTTCCTCGCCGACTTTGATTCCTTGAAGTTCTAGCTTCTCCCGCCAGGAACGCATACGCGCACGGGCTTCCTCGACTTTTGCGGGGTTTGTAGAGGTTGATTCACCTAATAATTGTTTCAGTTCGGTATAGACATTCTGAAAAGCTGTTTGGGCTGTTTCCGGATTATTTTGAAGTTCTTCGTAAGAGACACCTAGAAGTGAAGAAATCAGGGTTTGGGCTGATTGAGATTTTTCTGATGATGGGGTAGGATTTGATGAAACGTCTTGTGATGTTTGTGTGGAGAATGCCATGAAATTTGAGAAGGCATTTTTAGCTTCCTCAAAAGCTTGGTTCATTTCAGTTTGGAGATAAGCTTTGGCTTCTGATTCTGAAATTTCAAAGGAAGTTAGTGCAGTGGCATCAACTTGCTTTTCACTGCCGTTGAGTGTAAAAAGGATAAAATCTCCATTGGGAAGTTCTCGATCGTTGGGAATGAGAAAGTAATGAGAACGGGTAGAATCAGTCCACAATGTTAATTTATTTTGGCTGCTCATAGTAATTTAAGTAATTTCATTAGGTAAAGTTTGCAGTTATTGGCGTGGATAATTTAACGAGATGAACGACGAGAGATCGCATTCTCTACATCTTCTTTCAAAACAGGTATTCCTAATGTTTTTAGATGTTGAAGAGTTGCTAGAGTCGCTTCTCCTTCACCATCTCCCAAGGCATTTGCTAGTTCTCTCAACATTCGTTGATTCTGGGGATAATTAGAAATCAATTGATTTGCGTAAGTTGCGGCTGTGTCATCGTCAAGGCGTGCTAATGGAATTAGTAAGCAGGCGACTTGAAATGCTAGATCGAACTCTAAAGGTGTATGTTGTTGTAGTGTTGCTATGCTGGCTTCAATAGCTGCAATAATTTCGTTTTTTACAGCTATTGTTATTTCTTTCTCCCTGAGAGTAGCTAATGCTAAAGTCCGACCAAAATAATACAGATGATACACGCCGAGGAGTGCCTTGGTTGCAGCTATCTGCCATTGCTTGAGTGTCGGGTATTCTTCACAGTAGTAGCTTGTCTTTAGCGCGTCAGCAAGCATTTCAAAGGCAGAGTCACTTCCCGATATTCGCTCGTATGCTACAGGTGAATTTTTCCACGGAACTTCTTCAGAATTAGAAGCCCAATCTATGAGCGTTTGGAAGCCAGAAGGATGTCCCCAGGAAGTCAGCATGACGCAGGCTAGCAGTCGATGATATGGTTCACCTGAATTGAGCAGATCTACAAGTGCTGGAATACGGTCTTCGTAACCTCCGTCAAGACCGTCATCGATTATATCTTGAAGTTGTTCTTGCTTGCCTTCACGATCTGTGAAGAGTAATTCTTCTGTAGCATTTAACGATTGCATCAAAACTGCCTCCTTAGTTTTAGCTTCCTGTTGAATAACTCTGCTCTAACTTCAAATTGTTACTCCCGATCCACATATTGCTGGTGCAATGGATCGCTCGTGTAGGATCTGGCTCTTTGAGAGTTATAGATTTGTCCCTCTGGTTGTAAATTATTTGGATCTCTATACCATGTTTCTGCCTCGTTCCTACTTATAGCCCATATCTGTGCGTCGTCTTCGACCGTGAAAGTATCCCCATCAGCATTATTATTTATGTGATCTCGCCACTGAGTTATGTGACCAATCGTTGCAATGTCTTCACCTGGCCGTGCATCTTTCTTTCGTGGCAAATACTGTCTTTGATTGTTAGGTCCGACTATACATTCATATTCCCTGCGTTGATGTTGTTGATTCGGTTGGTGACGAGAATTCTGCCAATAGTTGTCCTCAAAATCATCTCCCCAAGCGGGGCGTGAGATTCCATCCCACAACTGTGTTCCTTCGATATCTTGCTGATAGGGTTGCCGTTGCAGGTTTCTTCTTGGCGGCTGTACTCCTAATTCGTTTAATTCTGTTGTGCGCCTTGTCGCTCCCCGAGTTCTTGATTGACGGTCAACCGTACCCTGTGTGCTGCTCAAGGTACTCATTCTGGTTGCTGTTCGGTTACTTCTTCGTTGTTGACCACCAGGTGGAATGCAATATCCTTTGCCAGAAAAGCGACACCACGTACCATCCTCTTTTTGCTTCCATTCGTGGTCGTTGGGCAGTTTAATCTCTTCAACAAATTCTCCTTCATTTATCGACCTGCTTTCCGCTTTTCCTGCCAATTCAAGTTCTGTATTGAGTTCTTCTGATGTCAGTTCATCACCTCGCTTAGGAGCAGTGTTCTTCAAAATCTCCTGTTCTTTTGTGGTCATCGGTAAGTCACTGTCTGACTTCAAACCATGAGGTGTGCCTGCATCTGCATCCGGTTGGGTATTACTGGGTTTATCTACCCCCGAACGAGTGCCGCTTGGCAATTCACTTTCAGGCGTTTTCACTTGCGTTCCAGGGGCTTTAACGTCTGTATCAGGAGCTTTGGCTGAATAAGGCCCGTTGAGATAGGTTGGTGGAATAGTACCTTTGACGAGATACTCGCCGTCGCGTGTTGTGTTGTAGTATGCCAACAACCTACGCTCAAGTTTGCTAGCTTTCTTTTTGCTGATCTTTAATGAAGCGACATACTCAGGAATTCCCTGTGGACCCTTGGCAATGGCGGCATTAATATCTACTGTGGCAATTTGATCGATTTCACTCTTGATCGCACTGGAGATCTGTTCGGGGGTGAGGATCTCAACATCCTTGAGTTGACCGGATTGGATATCTGCTCGCAACTGTGGTAAATCGAGTTCAACTTCTGAATCTCCGTATGTCTTGGCAACACCACCCTTTTCGGTGAGGAAGGAAGTGTAGGGACTATCCCCTTTAGCTGGATCGCTGCCGTAAACGTGTTCTAGAGGAGTTGCCGAACCCTTGGGATTTGCGGGAACCAGCGAACCATCTTCAGCAACATGGGATTTCGGCTTGCCTTTATGATTAACCAGGGCAGCGAAATCGTTATCCTGGCGGATAATACGAACGGCTTCCTTCGCTTCTTGAAGTTTTTCTTGAGGGTTAGATGTTTGTTCGGTTTTTGGATCTACATCCATTTCTTGACAATCTGAGCAGCGAACTACTCGACCATCTTTGAGAACTTTGATTTCATGTCCATCAGGCATTTGCTCTTTAGCAACTACACCTGGCTCGACTTCTGGCTCATCTTTATGGGTGGTACGTCCATTCGGTGTATCGATTTCAGGTGGTTTCACCTGTGTCTCAGGCACTTTGACTTCTGTTTGGGGAGACTTAACAGAGGTTTCAGGTGCTTTGCCTCCTGTTTCAGGTGCCTTAACTTCTGTTTCAGGACTCTTACTGCTAGGCATATTCACATCAAGATCCCGAGTTGGGGGAGCATCAACTCCACCACCAAAGCCACTCTTGATCTTATTGCCGAGTGAAGTACCCAACTGTTCCCCGACTTGGGACGATTGAGTTTGCATTCCCTCAATGTTTTGACCAAATTTACCAAGTTTATTCAGATTTTCAGTAGAAATATGGACTGCCGCACCAATACCTGCACCAATGAGAACACCTTCGAGGGTAATAGGATTGCCAACTGCCAAGTCACCAGCAATAGTTCCTGCCACATCAAATCCTACATCAATTCCAAATTTAGCGGTCGATTGAGTCAGTCCAGTACCCAGTTTGCCTGCTGCACCCAATACATTTCCTAATGCACCACCAGCACCACCGAGCGCACCACCAATTGCTCCAGCAAGGACAGCTTTACCAATATCCTCAAAGATGGGCTTACCATCAATCAGGTTGTTGCCCATCTGCACCACTGCACCTGCTGCGGCACCAACGATTGCCCCACCAACCACCATGCCAATTCCACTGGCTACTGCGGCACTTGCGCCCAATGCTCCAGCAACTGCTCCCACTGCACCAATAGCGACGGGTGCGACAACGATTGCAACTGCAATGACTGCAACAACTAGGAGCGCCTTAGCGATTCCCTTCAAGACCTTAACCCCGCGTGGTTCCTCTTTCGCTGCTGCTTCTTCAGCATATTTATCGATATCTGCTTCCATCTGGTCGAACGCACCCCGCAGTCCTTCTTCTAGCTCACTCACGCCCTTTTCAATACCACTTTCCAAATTTTGGTTAACTTCCTCGAAAGTGGTTTCAATTCCTTGAGTTACCTCATTAAAACCTTGAACAGCGGAGTTGGTGATGTCTGTAACTGTGGTTGAGAATGCTTCTTGAGTCTGATTGAAGTAGTCTGTGGCACCTTGATTGAGATTGGTCAGGGTTGTCTTGGCTGCTTCGACAACAGTCATTGACTCTTGAAGCCCAGTTTGAGCGAGGGTACTGACCCCACTTACGACTTGCTGTCCTCCCTGGGCGATGCCTTGTTCTGATGCTGCAATGCCTTGTTCTGTTTGCTGCTGTACCTTCGTCACAGAATTGTCAAATTGTCCAAGGACTTCTGCTAAAGCTGCACTCAACTCGTCTGGGTTTGGTGCGGGTATTCCTTGAAGTTGGGCTTGAGATTCTTGTAGTGCATTTTGAAGACTGGTAGCGGCTTGGTTGACTCCATCTTGTAAGGAGGCGATCGCTTTTTGAGCATCTCGGTCAATGACTGATATTTGGCGTTCACCATAACCTGCTAAAAGTTGCAGTTGACTGGCTTGCTGTTGGTCTAAGGATTGTAATGTTGCTTGCAAGCTTTCATTGGCTGCTTCAGTTAAGCTCGTTTGTGTTTCTTCTACTTGAGACAGAACCTGCTGTTCGGCTGTATCTAAGCTTTCTAGGCTAGCCTGATGGTGATTTTTCAGAGTTTCACGAGATTGATCTGCGATTTGCAGTACCGTTTCAATGTCTTTTGATTTGCCTTCTTGGACTTGATCGGCTTGTTTGTTGGCTTCGTCGATCAGACCTTGTTTATATTCTTTTCCAACTTCTCTGGCTGCATTGGCTCTAGCTCTATTGCGGTTATCTGTTAGCGGGCCATCCCAGAAGTTATCATCTTTACCTGTAATCTTAGACTCGTATTCTTTTGCTCTTTCTTCGGCTCTAGCTAGAGCTTCATCACCGATCCGCGCACCTGCATCACGGTATTTTTCGCCTGCTTGATTGTAAACTTCTTCGATGTGGGTTGTTTGGTTATCGACCTTTTCATCGAGTGTTTGTAGTGCTGTGTTCTGTTCTGAATCAATTTCTTGGCGAGCATTCGCAGTGGTTTGAGGAATTGCTGCTGCTGTTGCTTGATATTTGGCTTGAATTTGCGCGATCGCAGCTTGTGCTTCACTTTGAGCTTGTGAGCGCAATTGTACAATTTGAGCTGTGACAACGGCTTTTTGTTGCTCAACTGCTGCCATTACACCTGCTTTAGCATTCTCGGCGGCGGCTAAGATGCGTTCTGGAATTGATTCTCCTAATCCTGTAATTGTCTGTACTCGTTCTGCTGCTTGGGCGAGGAAGTCACTTGCTTGTGCATCTGCTTGAGCGCGCTGCTGTTCTAGGAGTGCTGAATTGCCACTTGGATCGGCTTTTCTGGCAATGACTGTCCCTTTTTCTCCCTCACCCGTTGCTTGGGGTTCTGGTAAGGCAAATTTAATACCCATTGAGGCTAACTGTGTTACCTCTGCATTCGTTGATTCTAATTTTGTTGTGGCTTTCTGGGCATCAGCGACGCTTTGTTCTTTTTCGGCTTCTGTTTCAGGGTTGGTTGCTTTTTTATTGCCTTCTCCTTCTAGGTTCGAGCTTGCTTTTTCGCGATCGGCAGTCGCTTCTTTAAGGGCTTGTGCTTCTGGTACATCTTTTAATGTTTTACCTCCTTTCTCAGCACCTTTGCCTGTTCCTTCTTTACCTTTAGTCTGATTTCCCCCCTGAGCTTTGTTCTCTTTTGCTTGGGCTTTTTGAGGTAACTGAACCTCTTGCTTCGGGTCTACTGCTTGTAGAGCTTCTTTTGTTGGGTTAGTGTCTTTTTCCTGTTGCGGTTGTAAACCTCTTTGACTAGCTTGGGGTGCATTTTCATTCTTTGCAGGAGAGGACTGCTTTGCTTCTGTTTCAGGACTGTTGTTCGGTTTTGTTTTTGTTTGAGTTCCACCTGCTGTATCGACGACTTGGGTTTCCTCGTTGTTTGGTGAGTCTGTTTGGGTAGAGTTGGCTTTATCTTTATCTTCAGATGGGGTTTGCTGTTTCGTTTGAACTAAGCCCTTCTGCTGTGAATCATTGCCATGAGTACAATTTTGTGTTCCTGGACACATCTGTACGGCTGGGGAGTTCGTTTGAAGCTCGACTTCACCTAATTCTGCGCTTAACTGAGACTCAATGCTACTACTCCCCGAACTTGACGCGCCGCCCCCTTCACTCGGAGGAGTCGAACCCGAACTTGCTGGAGTTTGCTCTGAGGGCGCTGTTTCGCCTCCTGTGGCTTCGGGGAGGTCGGACGTACCCCCCTCAACGGTGGACGGTGTGGGAACGGTTTGAACGGCTTCTGATGATGTCTCCTCCCGCCTTTGAATGGTGGGTTCGGCCAACGGAGTCATACTCTTCATTTGAACTTTGTTGGCTTTGGAAGACTTTTTATTGTTGGAATTATTGTTTGATTTTGCAGTTTTTCCGCCCGTTTGTTGGATGGTGTGGGTCAGTTCGTGGGCTAATAGTTCCTGACCTTTACCCGAACTCGGATCGTATTTTCCTGAGTTGAAATAGATATCGTTTCCGTGCGTAAACGCTTGCGCTCCCAGTTCTTGGTTCATCTGGGCGGCTTGGGAGTCGGTATGAACTCGCACCTCACTAAAATCCGCCCCAAACCGAGATTCCATGAAGGATCGAGTATCTTCGGGTAGGAGACTTCCTCCCCCTTTTTCGCTAGCTAACCTATTCTCTAAACTGGGTGTTACTTGTGCTTTTCCTGCTTTATTATCTCGAACGGACTTGAGGTTTACCGAACTCTCTAACCGTCTTTGAACTGAGGTAATTGATTGGGCGATGGGTTGCTTTTGAACGGTGGATTCTTCTTTTTCAACATCCTGAGACTGAGGTGTATTTTCCTCTGTTTTTGTCTCCGGCATTGTCATTACTTTGGCGGCAACGTTATCCGCTTCTTGTTCGTATTTGTCTCCCGGTTGACCAACGGTTAATTTAGTTTGAACTTCACTATTTTTCTGTTCTTCTTCGGGAGTTGATTGTTTTTGAACGGTTTCTTCTTCAGGTTTTTGTGAGGATTCTTGTTGTTGAACTGTTTCTTCTTCCGGTTTTTGTGAGGATTCTTGTTGTTGAATGGTTGAATCTAATTGAGTCTGAACTTCCGTATCTTTTTGTTCTTCTTCGGGAGATTCTTGCTGTTGAATTGTCTCTTCTTCTGGCTTTTGCTCAGATTCTTGTTGTTGAATAGTCGAATCTAATTGAGTCTGAACGTCTGTATCTTTCTGTTCTTCTTCGGGAGTTGATTGTTTTTGAACGGTTTCTTCTTCTGGCTTTTGCTCAGATTCTTGTTGTTGAATTGTCGAATCTAATTTACTTTGAACTTCCGTATCTTTCTGTTCTTCTTCGGGAGATGATTGCTGTTGAATTGTTTCTTCTTCTGGCTTTTGTTCGGATTCTTGTGATTGAATGGTCGAATCTAATTGAGTCTGAACTTCCGTATCTTTCTGTTCTTCTAAATCTTGAGACTGAGTATCTGTAGCGGCTTCCTTCTGAACTTTCGACTCTTCTATTTCATTCTCCGTTACCCCCTGACGTTGAACCTCTGGCTGCGTATTTCCCCAAGCCATTTTTGCCGTTGGATTGCCCGTCCGTTCTGCCCGTTGTAGAATTGTTTGTAAGTCAGGCTGTTGGGCTTTTTGTTGAACGGGTTCGGCAAAGGGACGGTTGGCGAACCGACTCGTTTGCACGGGTGGTGAAGTCGTCGGAGATTGGCTTTTTTGCCGCGAGATAAACTTTTGAGTCATGTTTCGCTTCGCTGTTGATTTCAGCCTTTTTCATAGTTTGCCACAATTTCACGCGATCGCCACAAAATTTCTAGACAAATTTTTCAGTTGAATTAGAAATCAAAATAGAACCCTTCTCGCCGGACTTTACCCCGGAGGAATAATCCCCAGAGGATGTTTTCCAGTTGACAACAGATCCCAGGAAAAAGTAATAAGATTTGTTGAGATTCAAGTCTTAACCTAACACAAATTAATCAAATCAACCGCCAATTAAAACCGTCGGACAACCGAGTGTAATTGTATTTACAGAAACAGTTTCTTGAATCATATCTCCCTGGCGACAGGCGGGTAAACCGTTGATTAAAACCGTCGAACTGCCATTAATAACCACACCGTTTGCATGGGGCGGTGGACTGGGAGGAACTAACAGCATTTCGCAAAGATGCTGATCGACAGAACCCATTATTTTGACTGCTTTAGAAATTCCTTTTTCCATCTCTTTTAAAGCGTCGGCGGCGAGGACAGGATTGCTGGTACTTGTTGCTGCGGTAAACTTATTAACAGATATCATAACTTCTGTCATTGCTTTTGCCAATTGTGCGGCACCTGCGGGGTTTAATCCTCGCCATGCGGGTTTACCTCCAATGAAAACATTAGGACTTCCCAAACCGGGTTTTAGAACCGTACCGTGTGCTGTCATATCTCCCAACCGTGCCGCAGGTTTACCGACCATAAATCCTCCTTTTATTTCAGGTAAAATGTGATAACTAAACCCAACCTCTGATTTCGGTTTCTGTTAGGGGTTGCTCTAGTTTAGCATATTCGCTCTCTGTTGCTTTTAATAAATGTGTCATTGCAATCGGTTTACCTTCGTCGGCTGCTAAAAATGCGGCATTGAGGGCAATATTGCGGATATTTCCTCCCGATATATTCAACTTTGCAAGTTTCTTAATATTCAAGTCTTCTGTGGGCGTATCTTTGGGGAAAATTCGCCGCCAAATTTCGGCCCGTTGGTTAATATCCGGCAGGGGAAACTTGACAACAAACCGAATTCTTCGCATAAATGCCGTATCGATGGAATCTTTTAAATTTGTTGTTAAAATTGCCAATCCTTGATAAGCTTCCATGCGTTGCAACAGATAACTTACTTCTAAATTAGCATAGCGATCGCGACTATCTTTTACTTCGCTTCGTTTCCCAAATAATGAATCTGCTTCGTCAAAAAGTAAAATCACACCTCCGGTTTCTGCCGCATCAAAAACCCGCCTTAAATTCTTCTCGGTTTCGCCAATATATTTGCTAACAACTGTACTCAAATCTATTTTATAGAGATCTAACTTTAATTCACCCGCCAAAACCTCAGCCGCCATTGTTTTTCCGGTGCCGCTTGCCCCCGCAAATAAAGCGCTAATTCCCAATCCCCTGGCGCCTTTTTTAGCAAATCCCCAACGTTCATAAACGGTCATTCGCTGTCGAACATGGCTGGAAATCGTTTGAAGAATATGTTGTTGAGTTTGGGGTAAAACTAAATCTTCCCAACTCGCAGAAGCTTCAATTCTTTGGGCTAATTCATCCAATTTGGGTCGCGCCTGAATTCTACAAATATTCCAAAGATTGTCAGAATTCATGGTATAATTTTCTTGGGATTTAATTTGAAAACAGGCGGCTTGAATATCGGTGGAACTGAGATTAAATTGAGAAACCAATTGATCGACAAATCCATTTGTACTTTCTGCGGATTTTCCCAGCGCTTGGTTCCAAAGTTCTCGCTGTTCGTTTGAGGTGGGTTTGTTCACATCAAAGGTGATTATCGGGCGATATTGTGGCGGTTGTCTATCCTGAGAAGTGATAATGAGAGGGGTAGAAATTTGTTCGAGAATTAACGCGATAGCATTTTCTTTGGCGGTGTCTATTGTATCGGTTTGATCGGCATCTAATAATAAAACCGCTCGGCTTAAAATTGCCTCCCGTTCCCAAAGTTCTATAAACTGATGCAAGTCGTTTAAACTGGTGGGAATGGCATGGGTAGAAAGGCTAAAAAGATTGAATCCCAACCGATGACAAACTTGAGTTGCTATTGCTCGTTTTCCCACCCGTTCGTTACCACAAAGTTGAATAACGGGTAATTCTAATTTTTCAATTTCTAGAGAAGGTTTCTCTGCTTTTATCCAAGTTTCGGTAATCGTTTCAGCTAATTTTTGATGAGATTCTACGAAGGTTTGGCTAACCGAAACCAACTTAACGATGCCAACTAACCGCTTATCTAACTGATGGGTTCCGACGAGATAATGCAGAATTCTTTCATCAATTCTTAACGGACTATTTGCCAAAGAATTTCCCGCCCCCACTTCGATTAAATTCCACCGTCTCAGGGGAGATTCCGGCGCGATCGCTTTCCAGTTTGGCTTTTCAAAAAGGGTTTGTGCTAAACTAAATGTGGGATAACTATGTTGAGAATCAATTTGAGCCGCAGCGCACAATGAAGACCAGATTGGATCGAGTTCCATTCCCAAACAGAGTAATAAAATTTCCCGTTCAAAGTCGGATAAATTAAAATGTTTGCCAAGTTGATCGAGGGCGAAAGGTTTATCTAAATTTTGGGAATTAATTTGCTGTGTTGGCTGATTTTCCTCCTCAAAGGTTTGATTTTGAAGGTAGGAAATCTGACGGTTTAAAGCTTGACGAACTTGGTTCAAAGCTATCATTAAAACCTGGGCGTTGGCGGTGTACCAGTCGGGGAAGTCAGGAGAATTCATAGGACGTGTAGAATAGGGCCTGAATATCTATCATTATCCACAGTTAAGAGACTTTCTGCACCATCAATTTGCACTCTCACCAGATAGTCTCCGAGTTTGACATTTTCCAGTGAAAACGTCAAAGTATGACTGTTGCGAGTTCGTCGTTTTGCAGAAAAAATGTAGGATTGTGAGTTTTGATCGGAGATACCATTGAGTAATAAAAATGCTCGCTGTTTGAATCCAACTCTCAAATCTACCTGAATTTCTATCTCTCCCGAGTAGAGATTATCTTCTATTTCTTCTAAATCTATCTCCTCCGAATTAATCGTAATTGTCGGACGCAAAATCAAAGGAATAACGTTCGATTCGAGGGTTCGATTTGAATTTGAACTTAAACGATCTCGAATGAAATGCACCACCTGCAAACCCTGTAATCCCGCTCTCAAACTGTTGAATTCTTGAGAAGATAAAGCAGAAATTTGTAGGGTAATTTGAGTATCGGTGATGTCTTGAGGAACGACTCGGGCGCCTCCAATATGAATCCGGGTTTGCTCTCCGAGAAGTTGTTTTCCTAGAATATTTAAAGTGCTGTTTGCGGTGATGGGTTGGTTGATTCCGTTTGAGGGTTCAATCTGTTCGATTGTTGGTTGATTTGGAACTGCATAAAATTGACGCGATCGCACGGGTAAGGGTGCTTTTCCGGGTTTTCTTCCCTCAATTAAAACGGCTGTGGCTTGAAAGCCAAAGGAGAGAGAATAGGGAAGTTGAAAAAAGATTGACCAAAGACGGGATAATTCTTCTGTGGTCATCGGAACCGGAATAAACTGCACCAATTGTACTTGTTCATCTAGAGTTGATGGAGCCAGAAAAGGGAAAGAATTGCTGTTAACAACTCGGTCGATCATTTCCGGCGTAATAATCGGTTGATCGACTATGGTTTGAATCGCACTCCCTAACAAACGCTGCGGTTCGAGTTCTTGTTCGTTGCCATAAAAGGTTAATAAATAATACAAATCCAGTCCGGCTTGAGCCTGTTTAATTAGATTATCTTTGGGACGGCGAGTGCGTAAATCTGCATTCCGCCATGCGGGATTAGGAGAAGCTTGATAGAGAAAAATATTAATCCCGGTATCGGGAACCCCACTCCCCGCATTGTCAGGACGAATTGTTGTTACTCTGGCCCCGGGAACATCATTGGCGATGCCTGTCTGTAACATTTGCTGCAAAATAGCGGTAACGGTAGCGATCGCCAGATAATTACTCATGGGTTTTGCAGTGTGCGCTTCGGTTTGACAAAAGAATATCGAAAATCAGTCATAAACTTCGGAAAATCATAACTTAATCCTTCGATCGCATTGGAAATAAATCTTAAACAAAATTAACTTAAACTTTACTAAATTTCTACAATAATTATTTCATTTTTTGATCGAATCGATCTATCATTAAGTCACTTAAAGTTTACTGACACAATTGCACACAATTGAAGACTCGTTAAGGAGACTTCCTCATGGCTCGTCTAGATTACTTTGCGCCGGGTGTATACGTCGAAGAGATAGAGCGAGGTAGTCGCCCCATCCAAGGGGTAACTATGAATGTCGCAGGATTTGTTGGGTTTACCGAAGATATTCGCGGGGATGCCCAACTGTTTGAACCTCAACTGATCACAGACTGGACTCAGTATCTAGAATACTTTGGAAAACCCGGTTCCGACGGGTTTACCGATTTTGGGGCTTATCTGCCTTTTGCGGTGAGGGGATGGTTTGATAATGGCGGGGGTCGCTGCTGGGTCGTGAGTATCGGCACCCAACTTCCCCACACAGCCGGGAAAAAGCCCCAGGTGGAGGAAAATCTCACCACTACAAGCATTACAACCGTCAGTCAACGGCCCTCCCTCGCCTTTCGGATGAAGCCGGAACAGGTGGAAAACGGACGGATTAACGTCATCGTCGAACCGGACGAACCCCGGCCCTCGGATAACCCCGACGAGGAACCTTTTGATACCGGCGAATATTTCAAAGTCACTTTGAGACAGGGCGAAGATATTCTCTCGACTCACAGACATTTGTCGATGAGTCCGGAACCGGAAGCGGGAACATTTGTGGAGACGGCGTTTCAAGAGTCTCCTTTTTTAGAAATAGAAATTAAAGCCACAGAAGGACTGCCTTTGTCTCGTCGTCCGGCGAATGGAATTTATGAAATTAGTACGCCTCCTGAAGTGTATCCGACCGATCAGCTTTACCGCAAAACTTACGGTGGGCGCAACAATCGGACGGGGATTCAAGGGTTATTTGAAATTGATGAGGTGGCGATTATTGCCTGTCCGGATTTAATGTTAGCTTATCAGCAGGGTTTGTTGAATTTAGAACAGGTTCACAGCCTCATGGAAATGATGATGACGAACTGCGAAAATTCGGCACCGAGTCCTCCTTTTCGGATGGTTGTATTGGACCCGCCTCCTGTTAAAGTTAGGAGAGGAAATAGCCCGGTTTCTCCCGAACAAAATAAACCCCAAGATGTTGCCGAATGGCTGAATCAATTCGGCCGGCGTTCTCAATTTTCGGCGTTATATTATCCCTGGCTGAAAGTTCCCAATCCCCGAGATAATGGCAAGGGAATTTATGTTCCTCCCTGCGGTCATATGATGGGAATTTGGAGTCAAACTGATGAAACCAGAGGGGTATACAAAGCACCCGCTAATGTGACGCCGCGTGGGGTGATTGGTTTGGCTTATGATACGAACTTCCGCGAACAAGAATTACTGAACCCCAAAGGAATTAATTGTGTTCGCAAGTTTCCCAACCGAGGAATTCAAGTTTGGGGCGCCCGAACTTTGGTTGAACCGGATAATGTTTTGTGGCGTTATATTAGTGTTCGTCGTTTGATGAGCTACATTGAAAAATCAATTGAACTGGGAACGCAATGGGTTGTTTTTGAACCGAATGATGAAGATCTTTGGGCGCGAGTTCGACGAACGGTTAATAACTTTCTCGAACGAATTTGGCGGGAAGGTGCGCTGTTTGGAAGTTCTCCCGAAGAAGCTTTTTATGTTAAGTGCGATGGAGATCTTAATACAGAAGAAACCATGAGACTGGGGATATTGTACATTGAAGTTGGGGTTCGTCCGGTTCGTCCGGCTGAGTTTGTTGTTTTTCGAGTTAGTCAATGGGCGCCCAATCAATAATAATTGATCGGGTTGAATTTTGGCTTTGGATTGATCGTTCACAAATTGCGTTAAGGGGTTAAAAAAATGGCTGAACTTCTGACGGCTTGTAAGTTTTATTTCGAGGCTGATGGAGTCACGGAAAAACAAATTTTAGAAGTTGGGGGTTTATCTGTTGAGTCTCCCGTAGCGGGAGATGCGGGGGTTTTGGGTTCATCAAAGGGCGGTACAAAAACTCGCCAAGCCACTCCCACGAGCGAAAAGTTTTCTAAAGTAACGGTCAAGGTTGTTGCGACAACGGATAAAGATCTTTATATCTGGTATAAAGATTGTAATACCAATGATGGCGGCGCTTCCACTTGGAATAGCAACCGCAAAGCCGCATCAGTTACGGCTTACGATCAGGCGGGTGGTATGCAAGCGCGTTGGGAAATTAAAAATGCTTATCCCTGCAAGTATGAAGGCCCCAAATTTGCCGCAGGGGATACAAATATGGCAAATGAAACGTTAGAATTGGTTCACGAAGGTATTGAACGAGTGCAATAGTTAATTGAGCAGATTATTCATTGAATAAATAACAATGGCAACATTTCCCGAACTGCTCACTGCTTCTCGATTTTATCTCGAACTCAAACTCGAAGGAAGTCAGGAACCCGTTGATGCGACGTTTCTCGAATGTCGGGGGTTTAAACGCACTCAGGAGGTCATCGAATTTTGTGAGGTTACACCCCAACAATGGGGAAGTAAACCCGCTAAATATGGTCGGGTGATTCGCACAAAAGTTCCCGGTAATTCTAAGACGGAAAATATTATTTTGCGGCGAGGAATGACCAATTCAAAAACGCTTTGGAAGTGGTTCAATGCTGTTGAAGAAGGGAACTGGGCGAAACAGTTGCGCGATGGTTCTCTAACAATATACAATCAATCAGGTCAAGAACAAGCTCGGTTTCAATTTAGAGGCGCCTGGCCAACTCGTTACAGTGCGATGGATGTCAGCGCAGGCAGTAGCGAGATCGAAATTGAGGAATTAGAATTAGCTGTTGAAACCTTGACGCGAAGTCTATAGATTCTAATGTTGCAAACCGAGTTTGAGTTTACTTTACCCAAAGGTTATTTAGACACTGATGGCAATGTTCATCGCATTGGGATGATGCGTTTGGCAAAAGCAATTGATGAAATTGTTCCCCTGCGCGACCCCCGCGTGAAGTCAAATCCCGCTTATGCGACGGTGTTAATTTTGTCGAGAGTTGTGACTCGTCTCGGTGCGTTAGAGGAGGTGAATTCTGCTATTATTGAGAACTTATATGCCTGTGATTTGGACTTTTTAATTAAGTTTTATCGCCAGATTAATGAATTAGAATAAAGTCATTTAAGCTTTCAAAACTTACAATAAATATCCCAATTTTGTACGACAAATCATTATAATTAAGAAAAATCTAAAATTTGGCATGACCAGTTCAAACTTACCCCCAACTGAATTTAACTTTACACTACCCAAAGGCTTAATTGACGAACAAGGAGAAGTTCATCGCCTGGGTGTGATGCGGTTGGCAACGGCAAAAGACGAAATCTTTGTTGAGAAAAATACTCGCGCACAGGTAGAGCCGATATATGGTGTTTTAGTTCGATTATCAAGGGTTATTACTCAGTTGGGGACTTTATCCTCGGTGACTCCAGAAATATTAGAGAATTTGTTTACTCTCGATCTGGCTTATTTGCGCGAGTTTTACAATCGAATTAATCAACAAAATCACGCCTATTTTGTGGTAAAATGTCCCCAATGTAATGATGAGTTTAGAGTAGATTTAGCTTTGTCGGGGGAGTCGTAAGCTACCCCCCAGAACAACTCCGTGAGGAGGTAGCTTGTATTGCATTTCATTTTCACTGGTCTTTAGAAGATATTTTGAATTTAGAACATTCTAGCCGTCGAGAGTGGGTCACAGAAATTCAAAAATTCAACCCAAACTTATAATTGGAATTTAGACTAAGGCTTGAGTATTAAGTCAATATTTGAGATACATTTCAGTTCAAATTTGAGGAATTTTCCACAAAAATCTGGGTTAATTTTGGAATTTTTTAGCTTTCTATTTGCTTTCAAAACTGAAGTTACCCCCTGTAAATGTACTCGCGCCGCACCTAAAATTCTTGTGGTATAATGGTTGCAGCGATCAGTGTCCGGGGATCTGTACCCATGTAACTCTAGACAGAATACAGCGATCGCAGTACAATGCAGAAAAAAGTGATCGCCTAGAAAATCCGCTTCGGCCGTCACGCATCACAGATGTACCCAGTAAGGGAAATTTCGCGCATGGCGCTCTACTCCCTTCAGAAAGGGATTCCGTAACTTTTTCTCAGGGGAACTTCAGTCAAGAATAATGAAGGTTAAATCTTCAATGCTGGCCCATCGCAAGCAACTACAAAAAAGGGAGTAAAAGAAGATACAAATATTTCTACTAACTTCTTATTTGACAATAATTTTGTGGCTTTGATAAATTTTAATTTTTTGTAAGAGGAATGCGGTCATAAATTGAACACACTCCTCTTTTTTATTGAAAAGCCTAAGCTTTCCTTTTCATTAGCTCAACACACTTATCAAGCTTTGATTTCTGACTCTCAAACAAAAAGAGTCTTTTGTCAAGGCAGATAAACTACTTGAGCGATATGTTTGCTGTGTTTTCAACTATTCCGACATAAACCAGTCGGCGGGGTGTTCTGTGTCTAATTATAGCAAGTTCATTAAGATTACTTGGTACGACAACAGGGAGAATAAGTAATTTAACTCGTATCCCGGTTGAGCATTCAAGTGCAAAATAACTCAGGTGATTAACCCGAAAATTATTGGGATATTGCCTTGACAAAAAAGCGATAATACTAATATACTACATCTATTCGTTTTTGATTTGGAGGCTTATCAAATGTTGGATTGATTAACCCATCAAGCACATAAAGTTTTTGAACGACTTGTATTAAGGAAACATTCACCATGAAAAAGAAGAAGAAAAAGCAGAACTCTGTTGAACAGAACTCTGTTGAACTTTGCTTTCACAAATATAAACACCAAGCAGAGCGAGCCTGTAAATATTATCAGGTTATCCCTCGTTACCACACCCCTAAAAACCTTCCGAGCGCTATCCAGGAAAAAGTTAACGATACAATTAACGGCCTGTCCGAGAACCCCAAACCTCCGCAAAGTAAGAAGCGAAAGGGACATCAAAATATTCAGGAACATCCCATTGGTAAGTCTTATCGGCTGATTTACGAAGTTTTTCAGCAATATAAAATCGTTGTAGTTTACTGGTTCGGACATCATCAGGAAGATTTTCACAAACCCAAGTTTGAAGAAGGGTTGAGAAATCAACAGAGGAAGTGGCGTCAAAAACTTGAACCCTAAGTTGCGATCTGATCGTTCCTCCCCACCCCCTCTTTTGATCCCCCCTAGCCCCCCTTAAAAAGGGGGGAATAAGATTAGGGAATGGGTTTAAAAGTCCCCCTTTCCAAGGGGGATTTAGGGGGATCGTGTCCCCCTTTTCAAGATGAATTTAGGGCGATAAGTCCCCCTTTCTAAGGGAAATTTGGGGCGATAAGTCCCCCTTTCCAAGGGGGATTTAGGGGGATCTTTCAAAAACTCGACATTGGAAGAGGGTATTTCCACTGCCAGTTAAAATAAATATAACGGATTAAAATCGGAATCCAAGGAAATTCTAGAATGTCCTACACGGTTATCACGTTTGCACCCGTTCAGGGTTTCATCGAAAATTCTCGCAAACTCAGAGACTTGTACGGAAGTTCATTTATCTTATCGTACCTCGCCAAAGTTCTCTGCGAAGACACCCAACGATATTTTAAATACGACAAAGAGACATCTCCTAAAGAAAACGATCCGGTTATTTCTCCTGCTGTTATCAACGTTACTCAAGGGACGCCGAACCAAATTATCATCCGGGGAAAATATCCCGAAGATGAAGCCAAACGGGTTTTTAATGATGCGTGGCGAACTCTTGTTATCTGCTGTCGGGAAGAAATAGAAAGCCGGGTTCCCAATCAAAACTATAATTGGAACCGGGTTTGGAACGCTTGGGCGAATTATAGTTGGGAATTCTTCTATTTTTGCGGTGGAGAAACCATTACAGACGCCCGACAAAAATTAAATGAAATTAAGCGATCGCGAAATTGGGTTGGTATTAATTGGATCGGGGAAAGTTCAACATTATCGGGTAGCGATGAAATTGCATGGCCCGGAATGACCGATCAATTTAACCCGAAAAAAGACAGTATTCGCGAAGTAAACCAACGCATTGAAACCTTTTATAAACTCCTCAGCAATAAGTTTACCGACGCGATTATTTCGCCCAAAGAACAGCTTAGTATTCCCGAACTGGTAAAACGTTTGGTGGCGTTAGATAAGGTTGCTAAAAAGCTAGAGTTGGAAGAAAACGAATATCCGAGTGTTGAGATTCCGGAAAAAAGCTTTAAAGACATTAGCCGCCAAAATGACAACTCCGAAGAAAATCGCTGGACGGGTTGGTTTCAGGGAGATGGGGATAAAATTGGCGATTATCTCAAAAGTTTGAACAAATCTAACGACCCCAAGAAAGAAGAAGAAATTCTCCATAATTTTAGTTCGGCGATGATGAAATGGGGTGAATATTTCAAACAAGAATTTAAAAAAGAAATTCGGGGTTCTAAATTAAAAGAATCACCGGGTCGAATTATCTACGCGGGGGGCGATGATTTTCTGGGCGTACTTTATCGGGAAAAATCGGAAATTAATCCTAAAGATTGTCTGGAATGGTTTTATGATTTTCCCGAGATTTGGAAGAGACACAAGCAACAAATAACGGTTAGTGTTGGTTTTGTTTGGGCGGCGCCGAACGTTCCCCAAAGGGACGTTTTACAACACTGTCGCGAAGCCGAACAATCCGCCAAAAAATCGGGACGCGATCGCATTGCTTTGAGGATTTTATTTAACAGTGGAAATCATTTAGAGTGGACTTGTCCCTGGTGGTTGTTAGAAAAATTACTCGCAAGTTATCGAGATCGCAACAAACGAGACGGTGAACAAAACTGGACTCATTTGTATAACGATATCGCCGTTTTGGAATCCCGCCATGCGTTTACCCGAGAACAAACAAAAGTAGCAGAAGCACTGTTTAAAGCCTATTTTCCCGAACACTTTTGGAAAGATATTGTCGGTAATGATAACTACGATAAGGCTTTTAATGATTGCAAACCCTTTGGCACGGGAATACTGGGGGAGAAAATAAACTACACTGACAAAAACGGCGAACTTGAACTCGAAAAAGTTCACGAAGCCATCAACAACTGGGTGATCGATCTCGGAAAAGTGGGATTTCACCTGTTTACATTCTCGGATAAAAAATAAAAAAACAAACCCGAAAATACCTTGTAAAACCTGGTAAATTATGCTAGAATATGTAATCATTATTCAACCGTTGGGTCTGCTCTATGGAAGTTCGGGGCGATTCCTCTCCCCCGAAAATTTGGTCGGACGTTCCGGCACACAATTTCCACCCACAGCAGCCACGTTATCCGGTTTATTCGCTTACTACGCACACCAAAATAACAAACCTGAAATTCTCCCCAAGTTGTTATTAGCGGGGCCGTTTTGGGCGACGGAAAATAATCCTCAAAACTTCTATATACCGACTCCGTTTAACTGTTTGGTCAAAGACAATGAGATTAAACATCAAATGTTCTTCGACGGCGAAAACTGGAAGATTTGGGAAGATAACCGACCCCAAATTCCCCCAGATGATAAGTATCAAAAGGGAACTTGGGTGGCAATTAACGACTGGGAAAAATTGCAAAAATCCCCGGCTGAAGAACTCCCAAAAGTTCAAACAAACCCCTGGAAATTTTTACCCCACCTTCACCCGCGTCTCCAAGAACAACAGCGACGGGTGGCGACGGACGCCGACGAAACTCAAGGGAGTTTGTTCTTAGAAAATGCGGTACAACTCGACCCCGACGCCTGCTTAATTTATCTCTCCAATACCCCCATTGCTGAGGGTTGGTATCGGTTTGGAGGCGAAGGACATTTGGTGAATTTACGGTGTGAAAAGTTGGAAAATCCCGGAAAAAATTTGTTAAACCAACCGTTGAAAAAAAGCTTTGCTTTAATTGTTCCTGCGGTTTGGGGGAGTAACCGCCACTCCTATCGCAGTCCGGAATTTGACCCCGCAGCCAACGATTTGGGTTGGCCAGAAAATCAAATTAACAGTCTTCTCACCCAACGTCCTCAACCCTTCCGCTACCGTTTGGGGAAACGAAAAACCAACGATGAACCCATCTCGGAACCTTTTCAAACCCGAACTTTAACAGACAAAAATGAGCGCAATAATCAACCGTCTGGGTTGCTTTCTCGCGGACGTTACGCCGTACCCGCAGGAACCGTTTATGTGTTAGAAAAACCCCTGGAACAAACCTGGTATGACTGGGAGGAAAGTTGGTTTCCTCGTGAGGGTTTTTATTCCCTAAAACGTTGGGGTTGTGGGTTAGCATTGCCGTTAGATGGGGCAATTTTATCTTAGCACAAATTCCGATAACTTTATCAAGCAATATTCACAGAAAAACATTCGCGCAAAACAAAGGAGTCTCAAACCATGTACCAACAATATTACGGCGTTATTGATACTCTCGCACCCCTGCATATTGGGGCGAGTGCGGGAGAAGAAACGGGAAATTTAAACCTGATTTTTCGCGACCAATTCACCCAAACGGGTATTGTTCCGGGGAGTTCAATTCGCGGACGTTTTCGGGCGGATATGCGGTTAGAACGCCTGCAATATAAGCAAGAAAATAACGGCGATGTTCCCCAAGAAATTGACGATAATTTTTGGTACGGACACCAAACAATCGAAGGTAAAACAGACGGGGGAACCACCGAATCAATTATTAAATTTGAATACGCTTCTCTCGTCTGGTTTCCGGTATTTTGTCCGGGTCAGCCTATTGTTTGGATTAGCTGTCCCCGCCTTTTGAAACGGTTTCAATTAATCGCGAATATTAATATCAAAGAGAAAACTCCCGCACCTTACACCGCCTCAAAAACTCTGATGGCGCGACAAGTTGATGTTAATAAAAAGGTATTGTTCTTTAACTTGGGATTCATGGAAATTGAACATGAAGCTGATGAAGACTACCTCAAAAAATGGATTCCTAAAGGCGCGAACCTTTCCCCTTCTAACCTCGTTGTTGTTGATGATAACGATATGTCTCTCCTCCACGATATGGGGTTGTATCGTCAAAGTCGAGTTAAATTGTTGGATGAGGTCAAAAAAGTTGACACCGATAAGGGTGCTTTTTTCAACGTTGAAGCGTTACCGGAAGGGTGTGTTTTGGCGTTTCCTGTCGCCGCTAAAAAGCAGTTTTGGGACAAGGATAATACATTCAAAGATATCGATTGGACTGACGCCCTGAAATACAAGGTTTCCGAGTCGGAAGACGATGATTATAACTGGGAACTTTTAGAACCGGATTGTTATCAAAAAGACCTTTATTTTGGGGGTTTGGAGTCTATCGGTTTTGGTCGCTGTCGGGTCACAATTAATCGGGTAAAAGGAGGAAAGTAATCATGGGTTGGAATTCTTATGGTTTGGATAAAATCGCCCAGGAGTTGGTTTTAAACGCCAAATTGCGCGATTCCGATTCTCTCAATCAATCCTATAAAATGCGGATGGCTGTTGCTTACGGTTTGGAACGTTTCTGGGGAGAACATTTGCGACTTCAGAAAAAAGAACCCGATAAATCTCAATATTGGAAAGAGACTTGGGATGCTTTGGAAGATGTTTTGAAAAAAGCGGGAATTACTTTACCCAATGACCCTGTTAATGCGGACAATACCAAAGCAGTTAAAGCCATGAGTGAACGTTTGTGGAATGAACTTAATCTCGAAAAACAACGAGTTGCTTTGGCTGTTCTTACCCAACTTTGTGATTGTATTGTTTGGTGGACTCAACGGTATAAAGGGAAAGGCTAATTCCACTCAAGAACCCCCACCAACCTCCCCGATCCCCCCTTAATCCCCCCTTAAAAAGGGGGGTTGGAGGAGGCTAATTCCACTCAAGAACCCCCACCAACCTCCCCGATCCCCCCTTAATCCCCCCTTAAAAAGGGGGGTTGGAGGAGGCTAATTGTTCCCTCTCCTCGTAGGAGAGGGTTAGGGAGAGGTCAAAGGAAGGGGTCAATAAATTACTCGAATTTATCTTAATTCAAACAATGGTTGAAATTCCTGACATTAACAACAAAATTCCGATGATGTTTCGGGCGCAAACCGCAGGGCGCTGTCAACTGCAAAGAATCGATACCCAACGCACTAAAAATAAAGAAAAACAAGACGTCGAACTTTGGGCGTCTGAATGGATTGAAAAATCCTATCCTGAGATACCACAATTTGGAAAAGGCGTTCAAACACGCACCTATAAAATTAACTGGCGGTTTGTAACAAGTGGCGGTCAAGATGATGGGATTATTCGCCCAGTTATCGGCGCCTACGGTTGGCCCTACTACCCCGGTAGCAGCATGAAAGGCATTTTTAAAACTGCTTGTACTGACGAACAAAAAGAGCGCTTTTGTGGCGAAGAAATAACCAATAAAACCAACAAAGGTGATTGGAAACCGGGAATTTTGCGGTTTCATGGCGGCTATCCCTCGGGAGAATTTTGGCGAGAAAATTTGGTGGATATTGTTCACCCGCAACAGTCCTGGCAAGTCGGTATGGAAGATAATAAATCTGGGGGTGCTTTTGCCTTGATTTCTCTTTATCAACCCGAGTTAATCTTTGGAATTTCTGCGACTGAAGCGGTTGACTGGGATGAGGTTTGGCAGGTTTGGGAAACGGCGCTTTCAAAAGGGATTGGCTGTCGCGTCAGTACCGGCTACGGACAATTTAATAAGACTTCCGAAAAACCCCTTTATTCCGCACAGTTGAAAGGTCAGGGAATGGCGCCGAAATTGTTGAACGGCGAGGGTGAATTTCGACCCAATATTTTTCGGGGGGCGATTCGGGGTCACGCTTTAAGACTTTTTGGCGGTTTAACTGGTCCAACCCAAGCAATCTACTTAGTTGAAACCCTATTTGGGGGAATTCAAGGTGAGGGAACTGTTGGTTTATTAGCGATGTCTTTTGAGGAAAAATCTCTCACTCTCGATACATTTGGTCAGGGGAGTTATGAAGTTCCCACTTATAATATCGAAGGCAAACTCAACTGGTTTTTAACTCAATCTCTCCCCGAACACCAACAAAAAGCACTCGCCAATTTGATTAAGGCTTTGACTCAGTTTGCGATGGTTTTTGGCGGGTTTGGGAAGTCCTGGCGTCGGGCGGATCATCGTTTATTTTACCCCGATTATTACCAACAAAGCGACCCCAAAGCTTTGATCGGTTGTCACTGGCAATGGACTGGGAAGCGATCGCTAATTACCGACGTAAAAGTTCGTAAAATTGATAAAGTCGGGGCTTTTATTGATGACGTCCGACAGGTGGCGATGGACTGGATGGAACTTCAAGGCGTCGCCCCCTCTCCCGAGGATTTTTGTCAATCTTGGCGGGAAGCGTGGCACCCCGATAACGTCCAGGTTTGGGGGCGGTTGGCGGATGAGGCGGAAGACAGTCGGGCGGTGGGCTGGTTTCACGGGCCATATCGTCGGGGCGATCGCCAATTTCGCATCACTGAAGGGACGATTTATGAGTCTCATCTGACGGGAAAAGTGAGTCAAGTCGGACGGGTTTGGCATCGGATGTATCCCCTTGTGGTTTTGAAGAAAGATCCCAACAATCCCCAAAAACCTATCCCTAAGAATACCCCTCAATTTTTAGAGTTTTTCATCTTTTTTCCCGACCGTTCCGAAGATTCTGACGAGTTACTACACTTTCTCAATTCCGAACAAAAACTGTTTAAAAAGTTGTGGCCCCTAATACCGCTTCGCGGAAGTCAGAAGCGCAAAGTGCGGTCTTGGGGGTTTCCCCCACGCAGCACCTTTGCAAGAGAGTCAGAAGTCAGAAGTCAGAAGTAAATCAGCCTCGGGTTTCGGCCAAATCATCTGTATCTCAACTTTTTAGAAATGGTATAAGTTTGTAGTTGCGAGCGGAGAACTTTTAACACCCCCCTTTTTAAGGGGGGCAGGGGGGGATCTTCTATTTCAGTCACCAGGAATCACTTTGTTCTCCCTAAATCCCCCGAGGAGCGGAGAACTTTTAACACCCCCCTTTTTAAGGCAGGGCTGTTTCATTCTAAAATTTTGCGATCGCGAGGAGCTAAAATTGGAAGCAGTTTCACCCCTTTTTTCTTCAGAACACCTAAAATCTTAGAAAAACATAGCGATCGCCTGACTCAAACGGCTTGTTCCACTCTGATTCTTAAAGGCGGGAATTGAACAATAAAACTGGCGATCGCGCCGGATGTAAAATGATAGCAATCGCCAGTTTTTTCTTAAATTTTATCTATGGATAGTCTAATTAAAGAACTTAAAAAAGTCAAGGACTTTCGCCGCCGCCAGGGCAGAAGGCATCCATTATGGTTGGTGCTATTGATAGTAATTTTGGCAGCGATGCAGGGATACTTAGGGTATAGAGCGATGGGAGATTTTGCCAAAGCCAATCAACAGCTAATTGTTAAAAAATTTAAGATTTCATCCCCAAAAGTTCCATCTTCATCAACCATAAGACGAGTTCTGATGGGAGTAGACTGGTCAAATCTTCAGGACATTTTTAATCAATGGTCTAGTAGTCTATGTGAATCTGATGATTTGAGGGATTGGGTCTGTATTGATGGCAAAAGCTTAGGCAGCACTGTAGACAATTTTGGCAACTCTCATCAAAACTTTGTTTCATTTGTTTCCTTGTACAGTCAAGAATATCAAGTTGTATTGGGATTAAATTGCTTTGAGAACAAACGCTGTTCAGAAATTAAGCAAGTCCAAGAAATCATCGAAGATTTTCCCCTGAAGAATCAAGTATTTACTCTGGATGCTTTGCACTGCCAAAAGCAAACCGTTAAAAAAATTATTGAATCAAAAAATCACTACTTAATCACCGTCAAAAAGAATCAAAAAAAATTGTATCAAGCTCTAGAGTCTGTCGCCCACAATCAAGAGCCTTTGAGTATCAAGATAGAGCAAGATAAAAGTCATGGTCGCCAAATTCAACGCCAAGTAGCTGTCTTCAAGAGTATAGATTCCCTGAAATCTAGTTGGTATGAAATTAAAAGCTTAATCCGAGTTGAAAGATGGGGTAAAAGAGGTAAAAAGGACTATCATCAAGTCGCTTACTACATCAGTAGCGTTTGGGAAAAAGCCGATTATTTTTCTGAAAAAATAAAAGGTCATTGGCAAATTGAAAATCGCTTGCATTGGGTCAAGGATGTGATCTTCAAAGAAGATGATTCTTCTATAGCTCACTTTCAAGCACGAACGAATTTATCGATTCTTCAAACTATTGCAATTAATCTTTTTAGACTTTTAGGCTTTGTGTCAATTACAGAGGGTCAAAGATGGCTTAATAACAGGTGGTCTAGGCTTTGGATTTTGTTAGAATGAAACGGCCCTGCCTTTTTAAGGGGGGCAGGGGGGGATCTTCTATTTCAGTTACCAGCAATCACTTTGTTCTCCCTAAATCCCCCGAGGAGCGGAGAACTTTTAACACCCCCCTTTTTAAGGGGGGCAGGGGGGGATCTTCTATTTTAGTCACCAGCAATCACTTTTTTCTCCCTAAATTCCCCGGAGAGATCCCCCTAAATCCCCCTTAAAAAGGGGGACTTTTTTATCATGCTCACTTCCTGCAACAAACCGATTATTTATCTTTAAATTTTTCCATACAAAAAGAGAAAGAAGAGGCGTTTTTTCCTCTCCTTTTTTGTTGGTTATTTATCCGCTTTAACCCAGGCGGTCGGGATACCAGGGGAGAATTTTTAGAATGCGATCGCAATAGTTTCTCACTCCGAAGCTTGCACCCTGGCGGTCGGAGAATTTTTAGAATGCGATCGCAATAGTTTCTCACTCCGAAGCTTTCACCCCGGCGGTCGGGATACCAGGGGAGAATTTATAGAATGCGATCGCAATAGTTTCTCACTCCGAAGCTTTCACCCCGGCCGTCGGGATACCAGGGGAGAATTTCTAGAATGCGATCGCAATAGTTTCTCACTCCGAAGCTTGCACCCTGGCGGTCGGAGAATTTCTAGAATGCGATCGCAATAGTTTCTCACTCCGAAGCTTTAACCCAGGCGGTCGGGTAGAAAACTGAATATAAACGTTCAGATTTCGATAATGTTTCCAACTAATCCGCTTTAACCCAGGCGGTCGGGTTTATAAAGGGGGCTATTAAAGGCTTCATCCATGAGTTTCCAACTAATCCGCTTTAACCCAGGCGGTCGGGTTGAGTCGGGGGATGTTGTTCTGGATATGGATTCTCCGGTTTCCAACTAATCCGCTTTAACCCAGGCGGTCGGGACAACCACAGCACTAACCCCAGGATATTTGTGAGTTCTAGTTTCCAACTAATCCGCTTTAACCCAGGCGGTCGGGGTTCTTTGATAAACAATCAGTCTCTCGGAGTAGCTTTGTTTCCAACTAATCCGCTTTAACCCAGGCGGTCGGGCGTCGGGCTGGGAACTCGAAAAGACGAAATTAAATTCGCGTTTCCAACTAATCCGCTTTAACCCAGGCGGTCGGGAAGGTTAAGCGAGATCAGCGAATCATCGTTTTCGGGTTTCCAACTAATCCGCTTTAACCCAGGCGGTCGGGCAACCCAATTCTTTTCACGGAACCGAGCAATTCCAGGTTTCCAACTAATCCGCTTTAACCCAGGCGGTCGGGTATTGCATTATTTTTTCTTGACCCGATGGTCGCAAGTTTCCAACTAATCCGCTTTAACCCAGGCGGTCGGGTTCCTGCTCTAGCGTCCATTCTTCTACTGAGGAAAGTTTCCAACTAATCCGCTTTAACCCAGGCGGTCGGGGAGTATTACGTCGAAGAACTGCAAGATAAAGAGGAGGAGTTTCCAACTAATCCGCTTTAACCCAGGCGGTCGGGGATCGCTAAGTTCCAAGAATGGAAGAATCAACAATAGTTTTGTTTCCAACTAATCCGCTTTAACCCAGGCGGTCGGGTTGGGTACAGGAATTCAGAGGAAGAATGCACGTCTTGTTTCCAACTAATCCGCTTTAACCCAGGCGGTCGGGTGGTTACGCTAATTACGAGCGAAAATCTAAAGGACAGTTTCCAACTAATCCGCTTTAACCCAGGCGGTCGGGAAGTCGCCCGCATTCTTCAATCAATTCAAATCGCTAGTTTCCAACTAATCCGCTTTAACCCAGGCGGTCGGGGAGCCTTCCTGGGGCTGAAAGAAGACGAAGTACGAGGTTTCCAACTAATCCGCTTTAACCCAGGCGGTCGGGTTCAGAGGGAAGCTTCTTGTTGACGGCTTTTCGCTGTTTCCAACTAATCCGCTTTAACCCAGGCGGTCGGGTGAAAAAGCAGGAAGAGGGGGATGCGAACGAAAAGGAGTTTCCAACTAATCCGCTTTAACCCAGGCGGTCGGGGGGGATTTGCTGAATTTCGCCGCTTGCTATCGCCTGTTTCCAACTAATCCGCTTTAACCCAGGCGGTCGGGCTTGGTTTGAGTGGAGGGGTGAACGAGCTTACATCGGTTTCCAACTAATCCGCTTTAACCCAGGCGGTCGGGGGCGGGGTTGTAGAACCCATGCACAATCGATATTGTAGACCCGAAAATCGAGGCTGTCAAAAAAACAGACAAAACCCCCCACCTCAACGCAATAGAAAAACGCCGAAACCCAGACCAGCAAAGGCATCGAGGCTCACAACGAGAGAATGCGGGTTTGAACCCAATTTGGTCGAGCCTCGCAAAAAGCAGTCAAAAGCAAAATCAAAGATGGTCCCCCAAGCGATCGCACAGATAGCGACCATCGGGGAGATAGTGACCAAAAATGCGATCGGTGAAAAAACTCAAACCCCATCGTGGGTTAATTCACAAACTCCATCCGAATAAAAGGAGAATAAGATCGCCGATCAGCTTCGGGATCGTCTATTTTAATCTTATTAGAATATTTTGAACCCTCCTGATCTTCACGAATCGCCCTCCAAACCAACAGACGCCAATCCTCGATAGAAACCAAATAGCGATCGGTGGTATTCCCCGGTTTTAGCCAGCGCAAACCATTCCCCATATTGAGATGTTCGGCTTGGCTAAAAGCCAATTTTGAACCCGCAACCCTCGACAAAAACCGGAACGGATCGCAGTTATCCAAAAGCGCCAAATTGTCAAAACAATCGGCGATCGCATTGCGAGACAAAAAAGGAACCAAAGCCGAGGGTTTGCGGATTTCTTCCCAAAACAGAAAACCCAAAGCCGAAAGCGTTACCCCTTCCGAAGAAATTTCTACTAGGGGATCGAACCATTTTCTTTCCAGATAATCAACACTATTTTGCCACTTTTCCAGAGAGATAGAAGATTCCCGATCAATTTCTTCAAACAAAGGTTTATAAGCCTCAAATTGCCCCCGTTTAAACTCCAGAGGAAGCGGGGGAAGTTCCAGTAAAGTGGTCGATTGTTCAAAAATATAATCGCACTTAATCCCTTTCAGCATCCCCAACAGCACCGTATAAGGAACCAAAGCTTTATAGCCCCCCGTCGGATTGAGAATGATATTGCTGGCGTCATAAGATTCTACCTGTTTGAGAATAAATTTCACAAACTCCACCACCCCCGTTTTCCGGAAAGTTTCCGCATCGTAAACCTGAAGCCCCGGAATTTTTTTCACCAAAACCCCGATCCCTTTCCAGTAATATTCCAGATATTTCTTAACCGCCAGAGCGCAGCAATATCCATCGTTTGTATTGGAAGACAGCAAAACAATTTGATCTTCGTTGGTTATCCCAATCCGAACCAGAGAATGGATTTCAGCAGACAAAGAAGACTTCAAATTTTGGTCTTCAGAAACCAGATTTCTGAAGGTAGAAAACAAACATTCTACAGCATCTTCCATACTGTTTTTTTCGTTAACCCAGTTTAAGAGTTCATTGGGTTTAACACCTAGCTTTTTCGCCGCACTCGTACCGACTGAACAGATAATTGTTTTAACCATTGACTGAGGGATTAAATTTTGACAACTCCAGATTAACACCCGCAGGAAGAAGGGTCTTCCAAGTTGGGAAAGTGTTGAATTGTTTTCCCCAACTAACTAAATTTAGAGGAACTTTTTCTGTCTTTTTAACCCGATTAAATTAACCGCAATAACACCTCCGCCAACTTGTTCACCATCGGACGGTTAGAAACATCTTCCCCCCGTTTCAAACCGTGAATACTTCCCCGCAAAATCGGAAATTCCGATTCTAATTTATCCTCAGTTCCGTGCAAATCACTCTCTAAAATTGCGATAACTTTTAAATTCAACTCCCCACAAAAATCCAACCAATCCGCCACCAAGTTCAAATCTCTAGAGATAATAACCGCGTGAGTTGCGTATTGCATAATTAATCGGTTTTTATCATCAATTTTCCCGCCCACATCAACCACCGTTAAAGGTTCTGTAGAATTTCTGACCCATTCCGCCCTTACTTTGGTAAATTCCCAGGTAAAATCACTCTTGTAATTTGCCTTATACCGCTTCGCTTCATTGATATCGCGCCTTGCCGTTTCCGCAAACCACGAACCTTCACCATCAGGACAGGCTGTAATAAAGTAAGGATAAGGGGCTTGACCTTTTCGGTTTAATGCGTGAATCACCTGCTTTAACCCCTCTCGCAAACAAGATTTTCCCGACTGAGGCGGCCCGCACAAAACAACTTTCATTGATTTTTTGTTAATACTATAGAAAAATGTAGTACATTGTATTACTTTTTGTCAACCCCTTTCTCAATCGACACAATCTCCCAGTTTATAGTTAGGGTTATGAGTAATACAAATCACGTATTTCCCCATCTTGGGGTCGAACACTCCAACCGCCCCAAACAAATGACTAACCTTGTGAGCCAGCACAAAAGCGACAGGCATACTACAGGGGCCATTGATTCTTAGTAATTCACCCCCAACCAGTTCTTTGGTTTTAGACATTTCCTCCAAACGGGATACTGCATCCCGCACAATTTGGTCATTTTGCGCCGGGTCAGCGAACCCAACTAGCATAACCCCATCAACCATCTCAATGTTGTACGTTGTCATCTGATGTCTCCTAAGACTGTTGTTTTTATCTTAACCCCCGTTGGAAGATGGTCTTTCCAAAATCTGAGAAAATCCCAACTCGAAACAGGAAGTTTGGTCTTCCGGTACGTGATAAGCTCAAATTACATCAAGTTGGAATTGTTGAATGTTGCAGTTTGAAGCCAGTCCCCAACCCGAACTCTTACAATGGTTAGCCAGAGGTTCTCTCAAACAAAACTTATTAAGAGCAATTCGTTTGTGGGCGTGGCTGCACAGTTTGTATGGCAACAAACAGCACCGTTTGATATTAGATGAACCCTTTACCTTTGCCGACTGGCGCAATCCCTTTTTTAATAAAAATCATCCCCGAGGCGAAACCGTACCGCCCTTACACGATTCCAATTGTGCTTGTGCAAAAACCGTTGCAGAATGGATATTATATCCTGAGTGGAACGTGCGGGAATTTCAATGGCGAAAAACCCTGCAACAACATGATGAAATTTCGAGCAACGAGTTAGATGAATGGTTACAGCAGCGACTTTTTGGAGTCACCCGCCGTTCCCTGCAAACCGATTTGCATATTTTGGCAGAATTGGGATGGTTAAAACGGCAGGAAACCAAATATTATTGGGTGTCATAATTTCCGACATTACCCGTTAGCGAAACCTCAAATTTCTATCAACCCCAAGCGGTTCCCGTTCTCAATCCCGACTTAGAATTAATCGCTCAAAATCTATCTCAACCCCTCAACGGCGTGCAGCGATTTTTTATGGAAGTTGTGTATATTGTTTCTCCTGAAAAACAGGAGCGGGTTGAAGATTGGCAGGAACAACTTAAACTGCTTTGGCAAGAGAATCCCGTGCCGCCCGTGCGATTAATTTATGACAGTTCATCGCTCAAGAAGTGATACAAGAAGCCCAACTTTATTCTGAAAACTGGAGTCAAGAATTATGAAATCAGCAAAATTAACCGAACGTTTTGAACAAGCTTTAGTTTACGCCCATCGCTTGCACATCAATCAAACTCGCAAAGTCGGAAATATCCCTTATATCTCCCATTTGTTGAGCGTTACGGCTTTGGTTTTGGAAGCGGGAGGAACTGAAGATGAGGCAATTTCGGCTTTGCTTCACGATAGTGTGGAAGATCAAGGCGGTGAAAAAACTCGCGAAGAAATTCGTCAACGCTTTGGGGAGTCTGTTGTCAATATTGTTGATGGATGTACCGAGTCAGAAACCTATCCCAAACCCCCTTGGAAGGAACGAAAGTTACGCTATTTAGCCCAAATTGAAACCGCAAGTTCTTCTGTGCAGTTGGTGTCATTAGCGGATAAACTGCATAATGGGCGATCGCTTTTATGGGAATGTCAGCAATTGGGGGATGAAATTTGGAAATTTTTTCCGGTTGGAAAAGCAGAAACGCTGTGGTTTTATGACTCGCTATTGCAAATTTATCAAAAGACTCCCTATCTTAAATTAGTAGAGGAGTTTCGCCAAGTTGTTAACAGTTTGCACTCATTGTTTTTGAGTTGAGCATCAAGTTGAATGAGCAACAGATGAATGACATCATCCGGTTGAGCGGTACGCTCTTGAGAGCGTTTGAGGTGATAACTTGTCCATACCAATTGACTGCACTGCTGTTTTTCAGCAGCATAAACCCTTTGTCCCCTGATGGTTTTCGCGTTTTTATCGGTAATTACTCCCTGAAGAACATTCCTCCCATTATTGGGGGTCACGGGGGCAGGAATTTAGGGGGCTAACAAGGCCAGAGGAGTCAATTCAATAATTGATAATTAATAATGGATAATGGATAAGTAATAATGGATAATGGATAATTAATAATGGATAATGACCTCGATCTAAATGAAGATGATTGATACAGAGGAAATAATGGATAATGGATAATGGATAATGGATAATGGATAAGGAGAGGTCTTCAACCTGATTAATTAATTATCAATTCTCAATTGTCAATTATCCATTGATAAAACAGCCCTCCGTCCCCATTTGCATAACCTCCCGAACATCAGACATACTTTGATATGAGTGGTTCTTGCGGTGAGGAAATCCCATCCATGCGTCTACCCCAACAGTGGCTATGGGAACCGAACGCAGTTTTTTATGGTTGGTGAGTACAACGGAAGTGAAAAGTTATCAACTCCCCAAACGTTCCGAAATAGAAGCGTTAGCAACATCTTTTTTACAAGAAATTCAATCTCTGGCTGTGGTTCCGCCAACGGGAGAAAAGTTGAGTCAAATTTTATTATCTCCCGTTCTCAATCAGTTGGGAAATAAACGGTTAGTTGTCGTTGGGGATGGGATTTTACAAACCGTTCCTTTTGCGGCGTTACCGTTGACCTCTGCCAGTAATTCGACCTCTCCCGACCTCTCCCTAACCCTCTCCTACGAGGATAGGGAAACGGATATTTATTCGGTCTTTTCAGGGGGGACTGAGGGGGGTAATTCGACCTCTCTCGACCTCTCCCTAACCCTCTCCTACTAGGAGAGGGAAACGGATAATTCTTCGGTCTTTTCAGGGGGGATTGAGGGGGGTCAAAATCCTAATTATTCCCTCCTTTCAGGGGGGACTGAGGGGGATAATTTTACCTCACTCCCAACCTCTTTCTCACCCCCCTTTTTAAGGGGGGAAGGGGGGATAAAAGTAAGTAAAAATACGAGTTACAAACCGTTAATTGTTCAACATGAAATTATCACATTACCTTCCGCTTCTAGTTTAGCAATTCTCCGAGAACAAGTTCAAGGACGAACACCCGCCCCGAAAAAAGTTGCTGTTATTGCTGACCCCGTTTTTGAACAAAATGACCCCCGTTTTCAAATTGCATCATCAACACAAACCGAAACCAATGATGTTAATAAAATTGTATTGAGACAATCCCTAAATGATTTTCTGGGTAAATCTTTTGGTCGTTTACAACACACTCGCCAAGAAGCAGAAGCAATTTTAGCGTTGGTTCCCGACAATTTAGAACGATTAGCACTAGATTTTAATGCGAACCGTCAAACCGCAACCGATTCTAATTTATCTCAATATCAAATCGTTCACTTTGCCACCCACGGACTCTTAAATGAAACCCAACCGGAATTATCAGGATTGGTGTTTTCTCTCTACGATGAAACGGGAACAAACAAACCCGGATTTTTACAATTAAATGATATTTTTAATTTCACCCTTTCCGCCGATTTAGTCGTATTAAGTGCGTGTCAAACGGGAGTGGATCAGGATATTCGCGGCGAAGGATTGGTGAGTTTAACGAGGGGTTTTATGTATGCCGGCGCTGAACGAATTGTTGTTAGTTTGTGGGCGGTTGCCGATAATTCTACCTCGGAATTTATGCAAAATTATTATCGAAAAATATTAGAAACGGGTTCAAATCCCGCCACAGCGATGCGAGAAGTTCAGTTAGAAATGATTCAATCTGATAACTACAATGCACCTTTCTTTTGGGCGCCGTTTGTGTTTCACGGAGAATGGAAAACCGGACGTTCAACCCGGTGATTTATCCCCCTAAATCCCCCTAAAACAAGGGGACTTTGAAGCGAATATTGTGCTAAACTAATTTATAGAGGATTAATCCTATCTTTAAACACAAGATTTCAAAATGTCTTTTACTTCTCGTCGGCGTTTCATTGAATTTGCGGGTTCAACCCTTGCCACCCTCGGACTAAATTCTGTTAATTTACTTCCAAAATTCGACCGTTACGGTAAGGTATTAGCCCAAAGTACCCCTCGGAAACTGGCTTTGTTAGTCGGGATTAACCAATACCAAAAAGATCCGTTGAATGGCTGCGTTAACGATGTAAGAATGCAGCAACTTTTACTCATTCACCGTTTCGGGTTTATCCCAAATATATTTTAATTATTACAGATAAACAGGCGACCCGTCAAGGAATTTTAGAAGCTTTTGAATAACATTTAATTAAACAAGCAAAACCCGGTGATGTTGCGGTTTTTCATTACTCGGGACACGGTTCTCGCGTTTTAGATCCCAATCCTATTCCTTGTTGTTTTTGTCAAGACAAAATTAAGAGCTTCGGGGGTTAAACTCCAGTTAGAATAAGTTGATGATTTAAGTTTAAAAGCGTTCAATTCTTGCGGTATTGTCTCGTTAGAGGAGTTTCATCTTGAACGAACGAGTGAAACCCACTTAATTTTTTGTTGATAGGGTCTGAGGATAATCGGGTTTTCTGTTGACGGGGAAGATAGCCAACTGAGTTGAAAACCTGCGGGAATGTTTCCGGGTTGAATGGCTGCTGTTATGGTTAACGTCGTTATAGATTATTTTTAATTTCTGTGCAGTTTTTATAAAATTGGGGAGCGCTTGTCAGGGGTAAAGTTGGCGATCTCCGCGATCGCGCTTCATCCGATTGAAAAAATCAGGGTTCTGGATATGAAAGTGGCTTGCTTACAGCAGAGGTCGAACTTAAATTGGCTTCTTCGGTTGGCTTACTTTATCTTGAATAAGCGATCGCGGAGCGTATTTGAAGCATATCGGGTTGCATCGCTCAATGTATGCGATCGCACTCCGGTGCGTTTTGATGTGCAAATCTCTAACTTCCAATTCCCCGCATAATCGCCTGCAAATATTGAAATTGCTGAGGTGAAATATTGTCTTGGGGATGTTCATCGTGGGAAGTTTTCGGGATTTCCAACGCCAAAGCTTCAACTAAAACCCCTATAACTAAGTTCTATAAACTCGCTCCCAACCCCATAATTTAAAGTTGGGTTTTGCCGAAATAGCAATGCGTCAAGTTTGACGAAGCTTTGATGACTTAGAACCGCAATTGAATCGCAAAGGTTACAATACAAAAATGTTAACTGATTTGTTGGATCTCAAAACCACATTACCAAATTGCAGGTTGATGCAATATTGGGTTTGTCTTCAATTAAATTTCTCAAAAATCAGGTTCTTGAAGCCGTGAGAAAATTATGGCAGATGAAAAGTTCGTCTGTCCCCAAAGATGTCTTCTATAATTTTATTAATCGTCATTGTTAACAACGGTGTGGTTGTAGGATTTCAATTTAATGCGGATTTTTTCATTCATCTGATATTTTCCTAAGTTCCACAAAATAGCGCTGCGATTTGCCCAAACTGAAGCAAGAGTAGCCGCATAAACTAAACTAATGTCGCTGTTAACAGCCCGCTCATAAGCCGCCAGTGCCTCTTGATTTTGCTGGATCGCCCTGAGAATTCCGCCGCGATTAAACCACCCTTGAAAGTAATTTTGATCGAGTGCCAAAGCGCGATCGTTGGCTTGCAGCGCTTCCCGATAGTTTTGCGCTTGCCATAGAATAACACTTTTTGTATTCCAAGCGATCGCCGACTCCGGCTTTAAATTTAAAGCGGTATCAATGGAGGTAATTGCTTCTTCGTAGCGGCTCAATCCCGCCAAAGCTTGTCCTTTTTGTAGGTAAGCATCAGCCGGATCGCTTTCGTACAAATTGCCATCGGTTTGTAAGGCTCCCTCGCAAGCCGTTAGTGCATCTTGATAGTTGCCAATTTTGTTAAAAGCCGCACACAAATTCACCAAAGCTGAGGAATGATTTGGCTCGATTTTGAGTCCGGTTTCCAAAGCTATTTTCGCCCGTTCGTATTGGTTAAACTCGCTCAAACTTATTCCTTGATCGATCCAAGCTACAGCCAAATTTGGATTGATTTACGTCGCCCGTTCAAAGGAACTAATCGCAGCTTATAATCTCGATTTCCTGGCGGTTTTTATACATTAATTTTCGAGGGACAGTGTTTGAGAGAGGGCGCTTTCAGTTTCAGAACAATTCGCCACAACTTCGCTATACATTCCCCAACGACTGAAGGCTAAACCCCGCCAAAACCAAGCTCGTTCGGGAGAACTATCTTCCCAATTTTGATTCACGTTTAAAGCCCGACCGTCAAATTGCACCGAATTCACGGGTTCTTTATAGCCGAAAAAATGATTTTCTGGATTCAACCAAGACAACCATCAAAGCAAGTAAAGTATTCAATAATTGATAATTAATAATGGATAATGGATAATGGATAATTACCTCGATCATTATGTATAGGATTGATAGAGAGGAAGTCATCCGTTCACCGCCGCGATCGGCGGCGGTGCGTGCGGATGACTCGCTTCCCGAATAATTTTTATTTTTTCTCCTTGAAAGGAGAGGTCTTCAACCTCATTAATTAATGAGCAATTATCAATTGTCAATTATCCGATGAATGCTGCTTTTTTGGCTGCCGATGCCAATGAACCTGTAACGATGAAACATCTGCTCAATGCGGCTCATAGCGAAAGTATGAAGATGGAAAAAGCTTTGACCGACACCGAAATTAAAGGATGGGTCAGTCAGAAATAGACTCAAAAATTCGGAAATCAAAAATCTTTCGGGCGATGCAACAATAATAGAAGATGGGTTGGTTTCTGACTTGACCTTTCAATGGTTTGTAGAAGGGCGCGATACAGAAAGACAGGTAGAAGAAAAAGTTCTTCAAGATGTGCTGCAATACTGCCGAGAATATCAATTAGAAAACGAGTCTCGAACGTTTCGCAAGTTGGTAATTACTCATCGAGTTATACCTGATCCTGATGATCGCCGTTTGTTGTCTTCATCAACGATCGTGCTGTAGGGGGGGCTTGGTGGATTGATCGAGGGCGACCACTCCGAGATTGAGTTAAACCCGCCCCGCACCCCATAACAATATTAATCAACCGGACATCATATAAATTGACTGACAATTTTTTTCGCTTTTATTGTCCGATGTCTGCATAATCCCGTTCAAGTTCTACCCATTAGATCGGTAGAGGGGTGAGTTGCCGAACATTTTGGTAAGAACACCACTCGAAAAACACACGCTCAGTCTTCAAGGAAGCCATTATGGAAACCAACAATTCATTGTTTCAACAGACATCAGAGTTAACCGCTAAGGAAGCGGAAAACGCCACCACCCAAGAATTAAATGATTCTGAACTTGATGCGATCGCGGGTGGTATTAAGACTATCATCGCTGAAGGTCCGGCACCCCGCTTTCGGCTCACGATCCCGATGAGCTTTATTAACTACTTGAACTCCTTGTAAAAGTCAGTACACATAAGTTGCTGGTAAGTAACTTTAAGCGTTCTTTGGCGACTGGAATTGAGTATCTTGATTAATTGTTTATTAACAGGATACCGTTCTATACAGTCGCCATTATGTAGGGGCGGGTTCTAAACTATCTCTGACACCCATTACCAAATTTTTTACTAAATTTTACCAACCCGCCCCCAGAATAACATTAATCAACCGCAAACGGTATTAACTGCTAGTTATTGCTAATTTATTGGGGTTGCCAGTTTTCCGAAAAAACAAGAATTAAGCATTTTCTACTTTAACTGTCGCGCCACTAATCGAGCAAATAAACCGCCTCGCTGAAGCAATTGCTCAAACGAACCTATTTCTACTAAACGCCCGGATTCTATCACATAAATTCGGTCTGCATTGCGAATGGTACTGAGGCGATGGGCAATGACAATTCTAGTCGCATTCAACCGCTCTAAACTTTCCGAAACAATCGCTTGGGTGCGGTTATCCAAAGCGCTAGTTGCTTCATCCATTAACACAATTTTGGGCTTTAAAACCATCGCCCGAGCAATTAATAACCTCTGTTTTTGTCCTCCCGAAAGATTCGTTCCTCCCTCGCTAACAACCGTATGTATTCCCATCGGCATTTGCTCAAGATCGACAGCTAAACCCGCCATTTGCGCCGCTTCCCAAGCTTCTTCTAATGTTACCAATGCGCCGCAGGTAATATTATCAAAGACTGAACCCGCATTAATTCGACCATTTTGTAATACCGCGCCTAACTGTCGTCGAACCGCTTGAATATCCAATCCCGCCAAATCTTTATCATCATAATAAATATTACCACTTTCGGGCGTTTCAAATCCTAATAACAGCCGAAATAGTGTTGATTTTCCACTCCCGGACGGGCCGACAATGGCAATAAATTCTCCGGGTTCTGCATGAATCGTGATATCATTTAAAATTAAAGCCCCATTTTCTTGATAGCGAAAAATAACCCGATCCACCGCTATTTTTCCCCTTAACCGACCCGGATCGGCTTTGGTGGGGTCTGATTCTATTGTTCCCTGTAAAATTGGTTTCGCCCGTTCCCAAAGGGGTACAATTCCTAAGATATCAGTCAGGGTATTACTCAAGTCTGTTACGCCGGAAATAAACGTTCCAAATGCCGTATTAAAAGCCAGAAATGTCCCCATATTTAGCCCGGTATTCCCTTGAGTTTTAGCCGCTTCTATGAACACAATCGCCAACCCAAAAATTAGAATAGAACTGAGTAAAGGTAACACTTCATTAAACACCGAAATGCCGTCATTAATTCGTTGAATATTAGCTTTTAATTTGAGGCGCAGGCTGTATTTTTTCGCCCAAGCTGCAAAAGCCCGTTCTTCTGCGGTTGCTACTCGTAATTTTGAGACTCCGTTAATGAGTTCTACGGTGAGTCCGTTAATCTCTCCGTCGGCTGTTTCTTGCTGTCTTTCTTGACGAATTAAAAGCAGACTTGATACCCCGGTAAAAATAACTGCTATTCCCGTTAAACCCACTCCCACTAAGGCAAGTTTCCAGCTATAAAATAACATTAGTCCCAAGTTTAGCAGAGAAAATACTGCATTTAAAAGAGTGCGTTGGGTGGCGCCACTAATTAATTGACGAATTTGGCTAACAGCCATTAATCGAGTTAATAAATCGCCCGATGAATAACAGCGAAAAAAGGCGGGTTTTAACTTCAACATTCTATCCCAAACCGCAGGCTGTAAGGCACTATCCGCAGCATTTTCTACTCGGAGTGACAGAATAGCTTGAGCCATACCAAAGGCAGATTTTCCAATAGTAACGGCGACTAATACTAATCCAATTTGCCACAATAAAAGGCGGTCGCTATCGGGAATTGCATCGTTGACTAAAATCGCCGTTGCTTGGGGTATCGCCATCCCCAACAACGTTGCGATGATTCCCAATACAACGATTTCAATAATATTTTTTTCGTAACCTTTTATGCCAAACTGAAATAATTCCGCAGCGTGATGAATGACTGGCGGTAACGGTCGATAAAACATAAAACTCTCGGGTGAGAGTGTTTGCGCGACTGCTTTTGTTATTCGGGTTCGAGTTCGTTCAACGGGGTCGAATAAAACGTAATGATTTCCTTTTTCTGGTAACAATGCAACGGGTCTTTTATTGGTGTGAATATAAGCTAATAAAGGCCCGTGTTCCTGTTTCCACCAATTGCCGGTTAGTAACACTCTACGGGTGCGAAATTGGGAGGCGCGAGCGATGGCTTCTAACGGATCTTTTAAGCGGCTAAAATCTTCGGATTCCGCCGGAGGATTGATGATAATTCCTGTGGCTCGACCGACCGCACCCGATGCAATGAGTAGGGGTGTTCCTTCTAGAAAAACTTCGGCTTCGCGAGGATGTAAAACCTCTGTTAATTGTTTAAAGGCGGTTTCGGTGACTTTTTTATTCAGATGTTCTCGTTCTTGAAATTGGCGGAAGTTTTCTTCTTTTTTATTGAGTTCTTCCGAGTTTAAATGGTAGAATAAAAAATGATGAAATTGGGCGAGTTTTGATGGGGAAATTTCCGAATTTTTTTGAATTGGACTGTTGAGGGGTAAATCGGGAATTGCCAGTTTTTCCCAATGCTTTACCCAACCCGACAAAAGAGTAAAACTAGAGCGATCGCCCGTTATAATTTGGGTGATAAAATCTTCAATATTTAAAGCGCTTAATTCGGTTTCTTCGAGTGCGATCGCCAGGATTCCCCGTCCATCTTTGGGAGTTGCTCCTAATAGTGCTTCTCCAGAATTTACAGTAAACAAATATCGACGATTCCCTTTGGGTTCTTTGCCTTCAAAAACAGTTGTAAATACGGCTAAAGAACCAGAATTAACTATCCATATGGTTTGGGGTTTGTTCAATAATAGCGGTTGATTTCCTTTAATTCGAGAAATTTCGGGAATCAAATTGACCATTATTTTTCCTTGGTTATTCATAAAATCAATAATTATAAAGCAGAAGTTGCTATTAAAATTAAACAATATTATCGCCAATTAAACGGACATAAATTCCGTCTTCGTGACGCAATTTTTCGTGGGTTCCGCGTTGAACAATTTTACCTTTTTCTAGAACAATAATTTCATCACAATCGCGGATTGTACTGAGGCGGTGAGCAACGACAATGCAAGAACAACCGCGTTTTCGCAAGTTGCGATCGATCATTAATTCCGTTTCCGCATCCAAGGCGCTCGTTGCTTCATCTAACACTAAAACTGCCGGATTTCTAACTAACGCTCTGGCAATTTCAAAACGCTGTCTCTCTCCGCCACTGATGTTCATTCCCCCTTCATTAAGAATAGCATCATATCCCCCCGGCAGATTTAAAATAGTATTGTGAATTGTGGCATCCAAACAAGCTTTTACTAAATCTTCTTCGGGTATTGTTGCATCCCAAAGCGTCAGATTTTCCCGGACTGTACCCGCAAACAAAAAGATATCTTGCTCGACCATTGCGAGTGAATTGGCGAGAATAGAACGGGGATAATGCGATCGCGAAATACCATCTAATAAAATTTGCCCGTCCCAAGGTTTATAAAGTCCTGTTATCAATTTTGCAACGGTAGATTTTCCCGAACCACTCCCGCCAACTAAAGCGATTCTTTGACCGGGTTTTAAACTCAAACTTAAATTTTCAATTAAGGGAGAATCTAAGCGGTTATAGCCAAAAGTAACATGACGTAATTCAAGATAACCTTGCAGTTGAAAAGAGTCTTGAGTAATCAAAAAATCCGCAACATTATCAGTTTTATTCTGATTAGATTTTAGTTCTCGCTCGACTTCTACATCAATCGGATTTTGCAGTACATCATCAAGTCGGTTTAAATCTGCTTCTAATTCTTGCAGGGTACTACCAAAATTAACAAGATTATTAATTGGGGTTAAAAATTGCTGAGTTAGACTTTGATAGGCGATTAACATTCCAATTGTAAGGCTACCATTCATCACCCGCAAACCCCCAATAATTAAAATACAGGCGGTTGCCAACGTCGTTAAAAATACGGGTAATATTGATAGAATTTGAGTGGGCAATGCTAATTGTTGTTGAGCGTTAAGCATTTGGGCGTAGTAGCCGGAAAACTTAGAAAATAAATCGAATTCTAAACCGCTTGCTTTCACCGTTTCAATGGCTTGAATTCCACCGACTGCAACGCCGCTAACTTTTCCAGTTTCTTGTACAAGTCTGGTGTTTGTCTCAACACGACTGCGGGATAAAGCTTGCAAAGCGAAGAAGTTTAACGCAGCAAAAGCAATCGCCACACTCGTTAATACCCAGTCGTAGAGAAGCATAATTATGGCGTAGAAAACTATCATTATAGAATCGATTACCGTAGTCGCTAATCTCCCCGATAAAACATCTGCAACTTTATCATTTAATTGACTGCGACTGCTAATTTCTCCGGCATATCTTTGGGCATAAAATTCGGCGGGTAAGCGCAGAGTATGCCAAAGAAACTGTCCGGACATCGAAACAGAAAGTTTAAGCATGAGTCGCCGCAGATAAAAAAGTCGTAACCGTGCGAGTAACCCTTGGGTAATCGCAACAAATAACATTCCGAGTATCAATGGACGCAACCAATCTATTCGGTTTTCTACGAGAATTTCATCGATAAAAACTTGGCTAAATGCGGGAATAGCCAAACGGGGAATTGTTAGGAATAATCCGGCAAATAAGCAATAAAATATCGCCCAAAATGAAGGCTTTAAACGGGAGGGTAAAGAGCGGGATATACTCGGTTTTTTGCCCGTTGTTTTAAAGTCCTCTCCCCGTTCAAAAATCAGAACAACACCCGTGTAAGCTTGTCGGAATTCATCTGGCGAAACCGTTCTTCTCCCCGCAGCCGGATCGTTAAGATAAACCCGGTTTTTCCCAAAACCTTCTACAACCAAAAAATGATTAAAATTCCAGAAAACGATATAGGGAGGAATTACATTTTTTAGATCTTCTGTTGTTTTTTTGAATCCTTTTGCATTTAATCCATATAATCTTGCCGCTTTTAAAATATTAGAAGCTTTGCTCCCATCCCGCGAAACTCCACACTCGCGCCGCAGTTCAATTAGGGGTACAATACAGCGATAATAACCGAGGATAATTCCTAACGCTGCCGCACCGCATTCCACCGCTTCCATTTGTAAAACAACGGGAGTACGAACGGGACGGGATTTATATTTTTGCCATAATTTGTAAATCAAAAGAATAGACCTCAATGATTTTCTATTTATCGTTTTATTCTGAGTTTTAACGATTGACTGGTATTTAGTAAATACCCGTTAAAGAGCGAAAAATTGGCATTACATAAGAAATCGGTGCAACTTGTCCGACTTGCACCCGAACTTGAGCGGTAGTACCCGTAGAAATTTGTAAAGGCGGCCCGTTTGAGGAAGACCATTCGTACTCGCTAATATTACTTTTATCTTCTTCTAGTTGCACAAAAACCTGGATGAGCGCCGCATTATTAGAAACACTTTGAGCGAGGTTATTCGCCAAGTTTTCATTGCCGATCACTACGGACATTTCTTGCTTTGTTACCGGAAAAGGTGAAACTTGGGTAACTTGACCAATAATACCTCCGTAGCGTTCCCGTTTAACCACACTTGGTGTTACTTGTACCGTCATACCCGGCTTAATTTGTTTGCCATCTTTATCAGAAAAATAAACAACACTGAGCATTTTTTTATCAGGGTTTTCTGCTTCTATTGACCCCAAAGAATTGCCAACATTGACAAATTGACCCGAAACGGCACTCAGTTCTAAGACTCGACCATCGTATTGACTGATCACTTTGCTATCTTTTGTTAATTGCAGTTCGAGTTGGGCAATTTTGCGTTTAATTTCCTGAATTTCGTTCGTTTTGTTAATCTCCTTTTCTAAATTTTGTTGAACGAGTTTCGCTTTTTCGGCTTCGATTTCTTGCTTTTTGGTTTGGATTTCGTCAATTTGATTCAAAGTTTGTAGATATTCTCGTTCGGCATTGGTTTTTTCAACTTTAATTTGTTGAATGTTATTTTGAATTTCATTAATTTTGTTGAGATTTTGTAAGTATTCTCTATCGGTATTCGTTTTTTGAACTTCGACTTCTTTTAACTGGGTTTCAATATTTGACACTTGCGTTTGAGTATCCAAGAGTTCTCGTTTGGCTTGTAGCAGCACATCTTGACTGATAGCGCTTTCGACTTCAAATAGATAAACACGGTTTTCATATCGTTGTTTTAGGGTTTCTAACATCGAGCTAAAATCTTCTTTTTGCCTTACCAAATTTTGGCGTTTTTGCTCCAGAGCCGCTAACGTTTGTTCGTGCAGTCGGGGTGCAATTTTTTCTCGTTCTAGACTTTCTTCAAGGCTTTGACGTTTTTGCTCCAGCGCCGCTAAGGTTTGTTGATGAAGCAGGGGTGTAACGGACTCTCGACGCAGCCTTTCTTCAAGATCTGTCCGTTGCTGTTCAAGGGTTTTTAATTGGAGTTCGATTTGCTGTTTTTGTAGGCGATTAGTATCTTGATTTTGCCCTTGAAGTTGAGCTAATTTAGCCTTTTCTTGGTCTAATTGTTGCTTGAGATTGGATTGGTCGATGATGCCAATTTCCTCTCCTTTTTTAATTGCATCTCCCGGCTCTATTTTAAGGTTTAAAAGTTGACCCGCACTCGGCGCTTGAAACTGCACGACATGGCGGGGACGAATGAAGACACCTTGACCCGTGACATTTAGGGGTATTCGTCCCATGACGCTCCAAGTCCCCGCAACTATTAATAAAAAACCAATTGTACTGAGGGGCAACCACGCTCTGGGGCTAACCACTTGCATCATTTGGTCCAGGCGATCGCTTGATGATAGGCGATCGAGCGCTTCTTGAGTAAACAATTTATTTTCTTTTGTCTGCATTTGCTCATCCTTTTTTACTTAAACTAACGGAGTAAAAAACCTATAAAACCTATAATAACTTGGGATTAATTGCAATACAAAATTGCAAAAATTATGAACCGAACAGTTTGCTTGAAAAAATGAATTAACTAATATTTATAATAAACCAGCCATTGATCTACAAAATTCAAGATTTTATTAAAAACGGGTAAAGTTGCCTCTCTGGGTAAACTGAAATCTAGTTCTAACTTTGAGGTTAAAACTTTTGTTAATACCTGTTTTTTTCTGGAAATTTTTACAAAAATTTGACGGTTATCTAAGTTAATCATGCTCGGTTTTAGATTGCCAACTAAAAGGTTATCTTCCCTTTGAAGTTTGCGGGTTGTTTGTTCCAAAATCGAGTTTAATAATTCTTGGCAATGGTGCTGAAAACAATCATCCAAAGCGTCTTGAATTCTTTCCAAATCCTGTTCGGAATTGATCGAGTGATTTGGATTGTCTTGATTCCATTCCCCGATAAAATTTTTCAAAATATTTTTCTTGTGTTTTGCCAAATGTCTAGCCACTTGATACTGCTTTTGGAGTTCGGGATACTTACTTTTCATTACTGTGGCAATTTCGCTTTGAGTTAAGTTTAATCCCTGCCAAAGTATCAGCATAATTTGTCCGGCTTCGGGAATAGCGGTAAATAATTTAGAAACAAGTAACTGCACTTGCTGTCTTTCCTCTTCCTGAACCGCAATATCTAAAGGCGTGAGAGTCGGATCGGATATTTTATTGCATTCTTCGAGAGGACAAAACTGCTTTGTTCGGTAATTCCGCGCCGCTTTTATACAAATTGTTAGCATCTCTTGAATTTTGTCTTCGTTAACGACTATTCTTGATAAATCTATCGAAGTTTGCTGATTAAGTCGTTGATTACAATCCTCTGTAATCTGTTTTAAATCTTCTCGATATTGATCGTCGGGTAAGTTCTGATTTTCCACCCTTTTATGAGATTGGTAAAATTTATTGAAACTCTGCCAAGCCAGCCCATATAAATCAATTTCTAATGGCTCAAATCCTTGAGAGCTTAAAGCCAAGTTTAATTCTTTAAAGCTGAGATTTTTTAACAGCCCATAATTTCCAAATTTTTCTATTTTGCTTTCTCTATTTTGCCGATAAATTTTGTTCCTAACAAACCGAAATATTGCTGTTTTTGCATAAGCTATCATCTTGGATTCTGACCGTTCTAAATCAAAGTTTTTTAACAGTTTACCGGGAAGATTGGCAAAGGAAGAAGCGATCTGTAAATATTCTTCTAACGGGTATTTGTGCCGAAGAAATTTGTATTTATAAAAACTCTTTTGAGCCGCCCAAAAACAAGCTTCTTGTAAATAAGCTGATAAATGTCTTGTCGCGATTAAAGTGGATATTTCTAAAGTTTGATCGCGGGTTAAAACGGGCGAACAAGTATGATGGTTCTCTTTGTAAATTCCGAGATATTCCGTTTCTGTATCAGTTTCAGGCGGGGATACTTCTCTAAGCCTTTTTAGAAAGTATCTCGCCCAAAATTCTTCTTTAGCTTCTGGATCTGACTGCACTAGGCGTTTCATCTGTTGTTCTAATTTCGGGTCGGGTTGCCATGTGAATTGGCGATCGCCAAAGCTGAGAAAAGTCGAGAATTTCTGTACTATATCTTCTCGTTTATTCATAAAATTTTCCTGGCAATGACATAAAACCACAGTACCTGGATAAACCCAGAGAGCGTACTAACCCATCGTTTAGTTCTCAACCTATACCAAAGATTAGGTCACAAACTAACCCGGGGTACAGCAACCTGAACTTTAGGCGCTTGTTGTACCTCTTTGCAGTGAACTTCTCCTGTGTCGCCAAAAATTGTTAAGCATAAAGAGAAAATGCTCTATAAATTTTTTGACAGCATAACCATTCACTTGACTGATAGAATAAAACCTAGAATCGGAAAAATCTTTAACCTTCTCTACCAACTTAATGACCCAACTCTGCAAACCCCATTGCACACTTGTGCAATCAAATTGTCACCAGGGGGTAATGGCTTACTCAGTCAATCTTTAATATCTTAAGAAAGTTAAAATCTTTTGAGTATTGAAATTAATAATTTATTCATTTTCTGAATCGTTTCTTAGCCGCCTGAATTAAGATTAGTATTCATTATTCATCACGCACGGAAGAGATCAAATCCAGCAATTTTTCATACTGAAAATTTTTCACACTCACTTCTATCGCCTTTGCCAATGATTGTTCAGTTTCTCGGATTTCATCGATAACGGTTTGCATCTGTTCTAAATCGAGATTTTTAATAGCCTGTTCAAGATTAATCAAAAACTCGAAAGGCAACACAGATAAAGCCGATTTTGTCAAGACATTAACCTCCTGATTATTATTAACAGAAGCTTGATTAACCTCTTCAAAAATAAATTCTACACCGAGATATTTGTGCAGAATATTCAAGATATTTTCTTCCCGAAAGGGTTTCCGAACAAAATCATCGCAGCCACAAGACAAAACGACCGCTTTCTCCTCTTCAAAACTGCTGGCTGTTACCGCGATAATAGCCGTAGCTTGACCATTAATTCTATTTTTAATCTGTTTGGCGGCTTCATATCCGTCCATGACGGGCATTCGCATATCCATAAAAATTAAATGGGGCAAATAGTCCTCCCACATTCTAACCGCTTCTGAGCCGTTACTGGCTTCTAGAAGTTCAAAATCAAAGCCAGAAAGTAGCTTAAGTAGTAGTTGGCGATTATCCCAACGATCATCTACTATTAAAATGCGATAGCGAGGTTGATTGGGTGCAATTCCAATCGCTCTACGAGAGGGTTGTTCTTGTTCGGAATCAGCAAAATCTACAAAGTTAGCTTGAATATCAAATTTGAATAAAGTACCGCTTCCGACTTGAGAGATCACTCCAATTTTACCGCCCATTAACTCGATAAAGTTTCGTGCGATTGTTAATCCTAATCCCGTTCCTTCTTTTGAGTTTTTACCCGTTTTAGTTTGGATAAAAGCTTCAAATAAACTCTCTAATTCATCTTCTGCTATTCCCTCGCCAGTGTCTTCGATTTCAAAAAAGATTTGAGAAGATGACTTGTTGGCTTTCACTCTCACCGAAACACCCCCAACTGAAGTAAACTTAATTGCATTAGAAACTAAATTAATTAAAACTTGACGGAGTTTAGTTTCATCGGTTTGGATATACCGGGGAACGTCTGGACTTTGTTCGATTAATAACTGCAATCCTTTATTTTCTGCGGAGAATTGAAAGATATCTTCGAGGTCATTTAATAGGCGATGAAAATCGAAGTTAGTCTCGTTGAGCGTTGCGCGTCCGGCTTCGAGTTTAGATAAATCTAACACTTGGTTAATGAGAGTGAGCAGGTGTTCTCCATTGCGAGAAATAATCCCCAAATATTCTTGAGATTGTTCGGAGAGTGATGACGAACGGTTCATTAATTGGGAAAAACCCAGAATGGCATTTAGGGGAGTTCGCAATTCATGGCTCATATTAGCGAGGAACGTGCTTTTCGCTTGGTTTGCGGCTTTTGCGGCTTCTTCGGCTCGTTTTCGTTCGAGAATTTCTCGTTGTAATTCTTGGGTGCGTTCGGCGACTTGTTGTTCTAAAGTACGGTTATAATCGGCTAAAAGTTTTTCGGCTTTTTTGCGTTCGGTGATGTCTTGAAAGGCGGCGATCGCATAATTAATTTTACCCCTTTCATCAACAATGGGCGTGCTGGAAACCTCCAAAGACAGAATCTGATCTCCTCCGTGAAACTCCATATCCTCTATTTTGACCGTTTCACCCCTTAAAGAACGAACGATTGGTAGATTTTCAGTGGGGTATAGCTCGTTAGTTCCGGCTTGATACAGTTGGTAAATTTCGGCTAATTGATCAGAACTTGCTTTGGGTATCGTGTAAATTCTACTGAGTTCACGGGCGGTTTGATTCGTATAGGTGATTTGCCCAGTATTATCATGTACAATTACCCCAATTGGCATAGCATCAATAAATTGATTTAAACGATTTTCACGTTCTTTGACTTCGCTATAAAGTTTAGCATTGGCAATGGCGATCGCCGCTTGTCCTGATAATAATTTTAAAACTTCTAATCGTTCGGGCGTAAAGGCTTGGGCTGTTTGTCGATTTTCTAAATAAACTATTGCACTCAGTTGTCCTTGGTTCATCAAAGCGGCACATAAAATTGATTGAGGTTGTATAGTTTTGATATAAAGATCGTTGGTAAACTGACCTTCAGAACTCGCATGATTTAAAACGACTTTATCTTGAGTTCGAGCCACATAACTAACAATAGACTGGGGGAGTTTTTGACAACTTTCAACCGGGATAGATTGTAAAACGGTGACTTCTTCATTTTCGGAGAGACATTCAGCTTCTATCAGTAGTTTTCCTCGCTCCTCTAAGATTAAATAGCCCAGTTGAGCACCCACATTTTCTATCAGAATCTTCATTAATTTTGACAGCAGCTTTTCGAGAATGATTTCGCCAGCAATGGCTTCTGACGCTTTCATTACCGCCGCGATATCTAAGGAAGAATTAGAACGATTTCCGGTTGTTGAGATCGGGTTTGATACTTCTGAATGGGTTCGTTTATTAATGGCAAATAACTGGGGATATTGGGCTTCTAAATGTTTGACTTTTGCTGTTGCACCCCAAAGTTGATAATGATAATGAGCTTCTTGCATATAAGCCTTAGCCGTGAGTTCTTTGCCTTTTGATAAATAAAACTTGGCAGCGAGTTCGTAAGCGAGGGCGGCTTCATTAATATATTCGTTTTCTTTGGCGAGGGAAATTGCGCGATCGTAATAGTCCATTGCTTCAAGAAATTGATCTAAAATTCGTGCTTTTTCAGCCTCTACCAGATAAAATTTATGTAAATAATTCATGGGGGCGTGATCCGCCCAAAGCTGCATTTTATCTTGATTAATATTAACCCGTTTCAGAGTCTTTTCTTGTTCAAAATTTGAAACGTCAGCAAACACACTTAAATGCGCCAGAGAATCATAAAAATGAAATAAAGGTATGGCTACCATTCCTGACACACCATCTAAATAGGGTTCTGCTCTTGTTGAATTTTTAGCAGCTTCATTGTACTTTTCAAATAGAAAACATAACACAAGCGTATTTAGATAATGTAAGAAAATTCCTTGTCGCTCGCTTGATTCTATCAGAAGCGGGAGAAATTTGTCTTCCTTGTAAAACTTTCCGAATAGCCGAGTCGGAGCTTCGGCTTTCTCTAGTAAATTTGAAATAATTTGCAAATACATCGCCAGTCCAATTAAGCATCTTGTATTTTTTAACTTTTTCAGCATTTCATAATAATTTATAGCTTGTTGTTCTAACTGTTTAAGTTCGCTTCCCACCGCAAACGAATTAAAACAATAATCAAATAGAGAGTAACCAATAAACTCTATATTTCCAGTTTCTATAGCACTGTAATAAGCTTGTTTTAAAGTTGATAAGCTTCCCTTAAGATGCTCTTTCCAGTGTAATATATGATTCCCCAAAGTATCTAAAACTATTGCTTGTATATCTTTGGCATTTAATTTTTCTACTAATTTTAAACCCAACTTGCTATATTTATAGCCCGCTTCAATGTTTTCGGTCGTTGTACACAAGATAACTCCATAAGTTGCATAAGCCAAACTCGACTTTGGAGCATTGCCATATTTAATAGATAAATCAATCTGTGTCAGCACAATGGGTACTAACACTTCTGGAATACTTATATAGCCAATCGCTAGCATTTTTGCCAGAATCGACATAGCCGCCAGGGATTTTTCATCAGTCATTTCCGGCAAGTTAATTAAGTGTTCAGTTTCCAAATTTATAGAAAGGCTACTTGAAGAAGATTCTGGCAAGGTGACGCCCAAGAATTGAAGCACTTCTACTCCAACATTTAACGCTTCTTTAAAGTGGTTTCGTATCAAGCAAAATTCAACTTTTAACTCGTAGATTTTCACCCGATCTAGCACGGTTTTAGAATTTTCTAGCACGAGGGTAGCTAGAGTTTCCATCCGATCAAAATCCCCGCAGAGATAAGCGACTTCTGCTGCTTCCTGATACAGGGCTAAAGTAAGTTCATACTGGTGTTGCCAGCTATCATTTGCTAGTAGGGTTATCCCGATATTTAAGTATTCTTGTGCAGCATTAGAAGCCACAGCAGCTTTAGCTTTTTGAGCCGCCATAAGATTTAACTGCGCCAATTGATCTTTCTCTTTTTGATCGCGGATTAACTCACAAGCAAAATTCAGTTGATTAACAATTTCAAAGATTTTTTCTTCTCGCTTTTCTAAAGGAGTATTTTGCAGCAAGATGTTGCCAATTTTTTGATGAACAAATGGTTTTTCTTGTTGGGGAATGAGCAAATAGGCGGCTTGCTGGATTCTGTCGTGAACAAATTTGTAAAATAATGGCTGGCTGTTTGGCAATTTTCCGGCTATTGCTAATTCCACATCGCCCATGTTATGTAGGGGTAAAATTAGATTCTCTGCAATAGCGTTATATAAGCTATCCGCCATCTCTCGCAGGGATTTTTGACAAATAGAAGCCAAGGTTTGCAGTTCAAATTGATTGCCCATACAGGCTGCAATTTTCAGCGTTTCTTGGGTATGATTTGGCAATCTTTTGATTTTCAACACCATCAAGTCAACGACATTATCGGTATAACTCTTTTCTTGTATTTCCTCTAGATTGTAGTTCCATTTTCGAGAATTGCCATCAAAATTCAGCAGCCCCTCAACATAAAGCGAATTGATAAACTCATTCAGAAAAAAAGGATTTCCACCCGTTTTATTAAAAACCAATTCGGCGATATCTCTAACTTCAGATCGGCTTAAATTTAGGGTATCTGAAATCAATTGAGTAACCGTTGGCAATTCTAAAGGTGACAATAAAATCCCGTTAACACTGGCTCCATTTTGGGTAATTTCTTCAAGGGTTAAGCTGAAGGGATGAGCCGCAGAAACTTCGTTATCTCGATAAGCACCAATTAAAAATAAACCCGGCGTTGTCTGGCTCATTAACAGTTCTATTAACTTGAGAGACGCTCCATCAGCCCACTGTAAATCGTCTAAAAATAGGGTGAGAGGACGTGAGGGTTTGACAAAAACTTTAATGAAATTCTGAAACACTAAATTAAAGCGATTTTGACTCTCACTCAGCCCAACTTCTGGAACTTCGGGTTGTTTCCCGATCATTAATTCAACTTCGGGAATAACATCAATAATAATTTGACCATTGTTCCCCAAAGCGGTTAATAACTTTTCTCGCCATTCTATTAGCTGTTCTTCACTTTCGGCCAACAGTTGTTTAACCAATTCTCGAAAAGCACTCACAACGGCGCTGTAGGGAATATTGCGTTGATATTGGTCAAATTTACCCGAAATAAAATAACCCCGTTTTTCAGTAATGGGTTTATAGAGTTCTTGAACAATTGCTGTTTTTCCAATCCCCGAATAACCGGAAATTAAAAACAGTTGACTTGTTTCATAAACTTGTTCAAAGGCTGTCAGCAGGGTTTCTATTTCTCGTTCTCTCCCATAAAGTTTTTGCGGAATTTGAAATTGTTCGGAAAGATCTTGACAACCCAGAGGAAATCTTGATAGGGTTTGAGTAGCAGTTAATTGATTTAAGCAGTTTTCTAAATCGGCTTTGATTCCCCAGGCACTTTGATAACGATCCTCGGCGTTTTTTGCCATCAATTTTATGACAATTTCTGACAAAATCGGAGGAATTTCTGGATTGATTTCTGAGGGCGATAACGCTTTTTTGGCGAGATGACAGTGAACCAACTCCAATACATCCGTGCTATCAAAAGGCAGTTGATGGGTCAGCAGTTCGTAAAAGGTTATTCCCAGGGAATAAAAGTCTGTGCGATAATCTAAACTTCTGTTCATTCGGCCCGTTTGTTCGGGGGAAATATACGGGAGCGTTCCTTCTAATGTATTGGGATTTTTTAGGGTGGGATTTTTTCGTGTAAACTTGCTAGAAATGCCAAAATCAATGAGTTTTAGTTGTTGAGTATCCGGATTAAAAACAATATTTGAGGGGTTAATATCTTTATGGATAATATTGGCGGCGTGAAGCTCTGCTAAACTGTCGGTTATGGCGATCGCAATTGTTAAAAATTCTTCTAAACTCAACGGTTTATGCTGCATCAAAATTTTCAACGATTCCCCACCAAAATCATCCAGAAACATAACGAGAGTATTTTGATAAGGCTGCAAATCATAAGCTTGAATACAGCCCAAAAGATTCAAGGATTTAGTAATTTGATATTCGGTACGATAACGAGCAAGTTCCTGGGGTGTGGGATAATTTTCTTTAAGAATTTTGAGGATAATAGGTTGGTTGTTTGGCTGTCGAATGGCACGATAAACTAAGGAGTTAGCACTTTCGTAGATGCAAGTTTTGACTTCAACACCAGGAACGATAAGCATAGGGAAGCTTTTCTTCCGAAAAGGCAGAGGAGGGTCAATTCGTCGTTAAGTCACAAGACTTATGAAAAAACTTAGATAAATATTGGACTCGTTGGGGCGAACTTAGCATAAATTGCCGCCCTTAGCAAGATGGGTATCACCCCTCGTTAATTGAAATTCATTGGAGAACAGCTATTAAACAATGCTCTCCTGTACTTTTGAGCGGCAAATGAAAAAGTTTGAAGGACTGAATTACAGCGATTTTGATTGACGCTTTCCCGACTGGTAAACCGGAAAATTGCGATCGCAGAATTTTCAATCTTCTACGTTCTTATTATAAGATATCCGGTTGATTAATGCGTGTTATGGGGCGGGGCGGTTTAAACAGTGAACAGTGTTCAGTGAACTGTAATCAGGCGCGCCCCTACGCTTGGAATTATTGATGAATCCGACATGATATAATTTGTTGAGGTTGACGAAATCTACCCGTTTTTGTAGGGTCGTAACCCACTAAAATCACCTCTCCTTTTTGATTGCGTATCCAACCTCTAGCCGGAACAATTCTTCTGGAATCGATGCTCGTATTATTAGAATTATTATCAGATTTTTGAGAGAGTTGTTGACGACGTTGTGGGGAATTATTGACTGGAGGAATTACGGGTTCAATCAGGAGAGATTCTAACTCAACTAATGCTTCAATGGTCGATAAACCTTCGGTGTGATTCGGTGCTATTCCCCGGCGTCCGGTTAGAATAAATTGACTACTTCCTCTCTGTTTGCAAGGGTCTTGAGCAATTAACGCAGCCGGATCGACAACGCTTTGAGGGAGTTCTACTAATCCTTGAGCGGGGTCAATTTCGCTGTTGAGTTCAACGGTTCCGCTAAATTCTGCACCGAGTTCTGATGTGGCAGTAATATCGCTGGCTGAGGTTTGTTGAGTACGGAATTGGGTTCCAAAAATCCCATCGGCATTAATCACAACTTGACCTCCTACTCCGGCTTGAGCATTAGCATAAATATCGCTATTTTCAATCGCAACTAACTGATTACTATTAATGAGAATATTTCCCCCCGTTCCCGTTTCTAACGAATTTGTCGTGATTTTACTCCCCCGACGCAGTTGAATATCGGGCGAATTAAGGGTAATATTTCCTTGAGTTCCCAGTCGGGTTTCTGCTCTCAGACTTGCCTGATTAAGACGAATCGAATTCGCTTCAACCGTTAAATTTCCAGCCTCTCCCGTTCCCGTCGAACTCACATTAACTTCTCCGCCATTGGCAACGGTTAAATTGGGCGTAAAAATGCTTAAATTCCCCGCATCTCCCGTTCCTTCTGCTAAGGTAAATAAACGACTATTTTCTACAGTTGAACCAATGGTATCTGTACCCGTAATTTCCACAGACTCGGAAGCATTAACTGTTACGGTTCCGCCCGAACCCCGTTCATTATTAATAGCGCCTTCTTCGACAAGAGAACCCGCCCCAATTTGCCCCCCATCGCGAATAATTAACCGATTAACATTTAAGTTAACATTACTTCCGCCACCCGTCCCAAAATTATCAGCAGAGATTCTCGCCCCATTTTCAACAATTAATTCCGGGGTATTTATAGTTAGTTCTCCAGCATTCGCAGTCGTAATAATTAAATTACCCGATTCATCTTCAAATGCAGGCTCGGCTGAAACAAAAATTCCGCTTCTTTGAGTTTGCGTAGGTTCGGGTACGGGTGCAGTTCCGCTCAAAATTACTGCATTATTAGCATTAATTGTTAAAATTCCTGCTTGTCCTGTATTGCGAGCCAATGTGCCAATTTGTGCGCCTTCACTAACAATTAATTGATTCGTATTAATCGTTAAATTCCCTCCATTTCCACTTCCTCCCTCACCCACCTGAGCATATAAACCGCTTGCAAAACGACCATCTGCGGTTGAACCAACAACCTCTACTCCTGAAGCATTTATAAATAAATCACCCCCATGACCAAAACCAAACGTGTCCGTTGAAACCTCCGCCCCATTCCTAACAGTTAAACGGTTGGTTTCAAGAATAATATTACCTCCATTTCCCGTTGCTCCCGCTTCCACTCGGGCGAACAAACCACTGGGGTTTTGTCTGTCAGGTGCTTCTCCAATTAAATCAATTGATTCGGTGGCGGCGATCGCCAAGTTTCCCGCTTGACCAAAACCCAAGGTAGTAACAGAAATTTGCGCCCCGTTTGTGAGGGTTAACCGTGTTGTTTCAATGGTAATTGTTCCGCCGCGACCCGTTGCATTCGGACGTACTTCAGCAAATAAACCACCTTGTTGTTCAATCGTTACGGAATCAGAAGCAACGATGAAAATATCTCCACCAATTCCCTCACCCAAAGTAGAGGAAATCATTGCAGAATCACCCGTTAAATTGACTTGTCTACCTTGAATTTTAATCTCTCCGCCTCGCTCTCCACTGGTTTCTATTGAGGCAAAATCAGACAAACGAACATCTTGAAAATTATCAACTCTATTGTAATTTAGAGCAAATCCTTCCGACTGAGAACTAATGCCAATCAAGCTATTTCCGGCTACGCTCCCCAACTCAACCCGCCCTTCTGGAGCCGTTAAAATTCCACCTTCTAAACTGATATCTCCGCCCACAAAAGCTAAGGTTTGTTCGGACGGAACTTGTAAACCTATGGTGGTAATCTCTTGACCGATATCGTCGCTTTTAATGAGAGTAGAACGGGAGCGAATGACAAGAGAACCGGGATTTTCTCGAAACCCCAAGCCAACGGGAATGTTGATTATTAGTAAAGGTGGAGTGTTGGGATTAGTGGCTCTAAATTCTGTTCCGTTGGCAAAAACAACACGGTCTGCACTGGTTGCAAAAAACGAACCGCCAATATCAAGGGAAGCATTTTCTCCAAAAATAATCCCGTTGGGGTTAATCAGAAATAAATTTGCAACGCCGTTAGCTTTTAAAACCCCATTAATCTCAGAAATTGAACGCCCGGTAACGCGAGAAAAAATATTCTGAACCTCAACAGCGTTATTAAAAAAAGCGGTTTCTCCCGTTGGCACAGAAAACCGTTCAAAACTGTGAAATAAAGTATTTCCGCCTCTCGTTCCCCCGTCAATTTGTTGAACATTACCCTGGGGAGTGACAACGGAGTTTTGAGGTAGAGTGTTGTCTGGAATGATTTGTGCAGAAACGGGTATAGAAGATAGTGAAATCCCCAATAAACTAGCTTTAAATAGTCCCAGATAAAACACTCGATTTAAGTTTTGAAACATGACCTCACCCGAAATAATGAATGTTGGCTACAGACGAATTAGCTAAAATTATTGCTTTTTTTAGAGTCATCCAATTTATCCTTCATTAATTTGGCCCAAGGTAGAACGTGCGTCACCTGGGGTCACTTCTCCTAAGAGGACTTTAATTGCATCTGACTTTTTAAAAGTAAACCTGAGAAAATCATTCTCAATGCTTTCTAGAGAGTTGGTTGCTAAATTAGCAATATCAGGTATGAATGATAATTCATCGGTAAACAAAAAGAGTTCTTCTATAACGTTTTCAGTCCCACTTTCTAGGAATTCATAAATGATAATTTCTCCGGGCAAAGATTCGTCAATTTCAACAATCGAATTATTCAACTCATCTATTATTTCTAATTCGTTGATTTGATCTTCTGGAATTAATGTGACTCTCAAATCGACAACTGGGGTAATTTCTGTTGCTACCTCTACTCCAGTAAAGATAGGTTTTCCTTCCTCATCAAAACTAAGAGTAGCACCTTCTTCTAGTTCGGTCTCACCATTAAAATCAATCCGGTCCCCCAAGTTAGCAAGCTGAATACCACTGCCATTATTATAAGTAATAAAGTCTCGAACGGCTTCCGGGAATAAACCTAAGTTTGGATCGCTATCATTTCCATTATCATCAAGAGTTTGATCGACAATAATTTGATCGTCATTTCCGTTATTAGTGAGTAAGAATGTTGTCAGTACAGTCTCTACAATATCTTCATCATCGATATCTTTATAAGAGTAGGCTTGTTCAAAAAGCAGAGGAGGTTCTGCTTTTTCAAGACTAATAAAATTGAAACTAAAGCCCGAGCGTCCTTCACTCGGTTCTAATATCACGTCAATTGCATCTTCCTTATTTACAGTAAAGGCGAGTAAATTCTGCTTGATAATGCTTTCTAGAGAGTTAGTTGCTAGATCGGCAATATCAGATTGATCTGAAAATTCATTGGTGAACAAAACGAGTTCTGCTAAAGGTGGTGTTTCCGTTCCACTTTCAAAAAATTCATAAACAATAATTTGTCCTTGAAATGATTCGTCAACTTTAGTAATAGGATTACCGTCCTCATCAGTAATAGGATTACCAGAAAAATCTGTTTGCTCTAATTCAGTGATAATATCATCTCGTTCAATTAATCTGACTCTCAAATCAACGGCTGGGATAATTTCTGTTTCTATATTCACTCCAGCATCCAGTCCAGTAAAGATAGGCTCTCCCTCCTCATTAAAGCTAAGAGTAACATTGCTACCTTCCTCGAAAAGTTCTGTCTCACCGTCAAAATTAATTGATCGACCTGATGAAGTGACTGATACGCTATTTTTGTAAATAATAAAGTTTTGAATGGCTTCCGGGAATAAACCCAACTCTGTATCACTATCATTGCCATTTTCATCGACGGTTTGATCGACAATAACTTGACCATTACTTCCGACATCAGTCAGGAAAAACGTTGTGAATATCGTCTCATCATCGTTTCCTCTTTGAGAGTAACCGTTAACGCTTCTGCTGTATTCTACATTAATCGTAACGGTAGCAATATTAGAGTTAGATTCTCCGTCGTTAGCAGTGTAGGTGAAGCTATCAACTCCCGAGAATCCGCTATTGGGTGTATAACTAAATGAACCATTTTCATTGAGACTAACGCTACCATTTGCAGGCGAATTAACCAATATTGCAGTTATTGGATCTCCCTCAGCATCGGTATCACCATTGAGAATTCCAACTACAGCATCAACGGTAATTGGTGATTGAAAACCCGTAATGTAGTTGTCATTATCCGCTACTGGCGGTGTATTTGGACGTGGTTCTACATCAATCGTAACGGTAGCAATATTAGAGTTATATTCTCCATCGTTAGCAGTGTAAGTAAAGCTATCAACTCCCGAAAATTCACTATTAGGACTATAACTAAATGAACCATTTTCATTGAGACTAACGCTACCATTTGTAGGCGAATTAACCAATATTGCTGTTAAGGGATTTCTATCAATATCCGTATCACCATTAAGAACACCGGAAACAGCATCAACGGTGATGGGAGATTGAAAACCCGTACTGTAGTTGTCGTTATCAGCAACGGGTGGTGTATTCGGTTGTGGTTCTCGATCGGGTGTCGGTGTCGGGGTTGGAGGCGTTACCGGGTCCGGTGTCGGGGTTGGAGGCGTTACCGGGTCCGGTGTCGGGGTTGGAGGCGTTACCGGGTCCGGTGTTGGGGTTGGAGGCGTTACCGGGTCCGGTGTTGGGGTAAATGCAGGATCGGGTGTCGGTGTCGGGGTTGGAGGCGTTACCGGGTCGGGTGTTGGGGTTGGGGTAACTACAGGGTCGGGTGTTGGCGTTGGGGTAACTACAGGGTCGGGTGTTGGCGTTGGGGTAACTACAGGGTCGGGTGTTGGGGTTGGGGTAACTACAGGGTCGGGTGAGAGAACAACTTCAGGAAACTCTGGTTCTTCAATTTGACGAGGAATTACTTCTTCAGTTTGAGGAGGTTCCACTACATTTGAACTTTCAAGAAATTGGCTAACATTTGCATTTTGAACAAAAGCAATCAAATCGTTATTCTGACTGGAAATTGCAACTCCAAACCCCAATTCATTTAGGACGGTTTCCGCATAAATAACTTGATTATTCCCAACATTAATTTGATCTTCTACAACATTAAAGTCCGTAATGAGGGCAAAATCGTTATTTCCAAAACCGATATAATACAACCGAGATTCATCCCCGAGAACAAATATATCCTGTTCCGAACCGCCAGTTAAAGTATCGATTTCATCTATTCCCGGATTAACAGCATCAACATCAACTCCCCACAAAATATCATTACCGCGATCGCCAAATACTTCATCATTTCCAATACCGCCAATTACCGTATCGTTGGCTTGTCCGCCATACCTTTGATCGTTACCCGCACCCCCCCGTAATAGATCATCTCCCAGATTTCCAAAGACTTGATCCTCACCTTCACCATCCTCGATTATATCAGCTTCTTTCCCCCCAAACAACCAATCCTCTCCACTGTCTCCGAATAAAAGATCGAGGTTCTGATTGCCGAATAAAGTATCATTACCTTCATTACCATTTATAGTATCATTACCCTCAAAGCCAAACAGAGAATCGCCCCCACTAGAACCGGAGATTCTATCATTCCCCGTTAGTGCAAAAATTACATCGGCTTCACCCGTTCCCAGTAGATTATCGTTACCTGGTGTTCCGTTAATCTCTATCATCTTAATCTCCCAATGCTTTTAATAACTGTTAACTTGGATTAGCTTTTGTCGGGTTAAATGACCGGAATTAATAAAATAATTTTTTGAAACCTTAGTCAATTTACAGTCGATTGGAAGCGGAGAACTTAGAGAATGTTACCCCGCTTAAATTCACCTAAACCTTACCAATTCGTTATCAAGATGTCAACAAAATTTACACAAATTTAAAATATAAATTAAAGTTTATATTTTAAAGTTTTCGACCCCCAAATTATCAAGTTTTGTAACAGGAGTAGTTCTTGGTACTCAAACAGATTTCCAGCTTGGCTAACCCTATGCACAGCCCTATTGATTTTATATTTATATGATGTCCGGTTGATTAATTCTGTTATGGGGTGGGGCGGATTATTAGAAATCAAAACCCAAAGTTACTCATTCCAAACGTAAATGAACAGAAACGGGTTGTAAATTGAACTTCATCCGAAAGCCCAAAATGCGATCGCCGAAAGTTGGCGTCAGTTGGGGCGGTTTCTCCCGGATACCCTACCCCTGAACCCCACCAACCTAAGTCAAACTCGTTACGACCTCGACGAACTCCCGTTGGATGTATTTAAGCATGACCAGACGGAATATCAACAACTATACACCCCAGTTGTCCGGGCGTTGCGCTTGTGTGACCAACGTTCGGTGCGGTCAATCCGGCTTGGAAGACCCTATTTCCATAAGGGCGTACAATAAAATCATCAATTCAACCGCAAGAATAAAGCCCAATTTTAGGCATCTAAACAGGTTTTTAAAACTTGCATTTATGTATCATTAAAAGGCGAAACAAAACATCGAATAAATGTTTCGTGAAATTGACTCTGGGGTGTTCAAAGACTTCTCCTGTGTCTAGTATTTGGTTGAAAAGATATTTTTTGAAAACCAACAACGGAGGAAAAATGCACGCAATCATCATAATTTTTGTATTTTTGCTGTTTTTGATTTGGGGAACAAACCCACCGCCACCGCCTCCCCCTCCTTCGGGGCCAAGATGGAGATCGGTCAGACGTTGGACAGGTACAGTTACCGAAGAAATCGCGGAGTAAATACTTGAAATTCAGGGAAAGTATTTGACGGTAAAATCCTTGTTTGTTCCCAAACAATCCTAAATAGATACAACCCAAGGCGTTATCATTAGCGGACCAGGATCGATGTGGCTTTATGGATATTCAATTCAAGAACTCCATCTTTATTACCCCAATATCCCGACATTTATCTGCAACGGGCTAATTGGGATCGAGAAGGAAATAATGTGTTAAAATTGGGCAAATAAATCGATCCGGAAATTTTCAAAGCGGCAAATCAAGGGGGTTTGACCCCAGAGTTCTTCACCTACCACGCCCAAGCCATTCTGCAACTGCGACGCCAGAAAAAACTGGTAATTGTTGATGTTGGCGGAATGGTACAACCGGAGAAAATGCCCGTGTTAGAAGCCTGCACACACTATTTAATTATTAGTTCAAAACCGGAAACGGTACCGGCTTGGCACGAATTTTGTTCGGAGAGGGGAAATTTAAAACCCGTTGCTGAAATTATTAGCGTTTTGGATAAGACCCAAACATTGCACAAACCAGAACCCTTTCTTCAGATGACCTGCGGGCCTTGGATTCGCGGAAATACTTGTTCGGTTCCCGAAGTTTTACTCCAGCGAATTCAAGCTTTAATTAATTCCGCAGCGTCTTGAAATCGTCCAAAATTAACGTTTAATCAAGGGTGAAAACATGACAGATTCTTTACCAGATTTATCCGTTGGCATCGCTTGGTGTTTGGCATGGGGAGAAGAAATTAAGCCCCAGTTCAACCGGGAAATTTTACAGCAAATGCGAAAAGCGATGCTGGAAAATCAACAAATTCCGGAAGAAGTTCAATCCATCGTTGAAGGGGTGAGGGAATTAGAAGATCTAAAATTTCCCGACACTTTAGCCGAGTTAAAAAAATTAACCGAAGACTATTCAAGCCTTTGGAACTCTAAAATCGGTTTAATTTACGGGGGGGCAACCAAAATCAAACAATACGTGTTTGAAGCGTCAAAATTACCGGACGTTCGGGGAGGATCGGCACTATTAGATCGAATTAATTTAGTTGATTTGCCCGCCTTTTTTGGAAAACATCACAAAGACCAAAAATCCGTAAGTATTTCGCAGTGGTTAAGCGAACATTTCCCTGGTTTAGAAGCAGCTTTAATTCGTGAATTAATCATCTATTCAACGGGCGGAAATATCTTAGCGTTTTGTCCGGCTGCATTTGTCGATCACCTCTGTGATGCGATTGAAAAGCGTTATACCTGGGAAACTTTAACCGCTAATTCCTGTGCGGTTGGAGACTGTTTTAAGTTCCTTGAACTTCGTTTAGGTGTCCTTCCAGATACCATCGATGAAAACTGCTTTTGGCTGGAAAAATATCGTCAAAATCGAAATCATCACCTGCTAGAAGCCTATTACAGACAGCCAGATGTTAGCGACCCAAAAGAAGAATTTAAAAACCGCAAAAGCTTTAACGAACTGGTCACAAAACTGGCGATTAAATTCAATCAGCGACGCAGTGGAAATCACACGGAAAACCGTCCGAGTCGCCGTTATCCGCCAATGTTTGAAACCCATCCTTATTTAGTTCGAGATGAAAGCGGTCGGCGTTCAGCCATTGCTAAAATTGATGAAATTGCAAGTCAACCGCTTGTATCAGAAGCATTAGTTCGGAAAAAAATTGTGGGTCAAATTGCTAAAGATGAAACTTTAAAAGATGATTTACCCCCTTGGTTTACAGAACTTGAATTGGGATGGCAACCGACAGGTATTAAAATTAAAAGTTGGGTGGCGGAATTTAAAGACTATCTAGAAAAAGAAGAGAACAGCCAACAGAAGGATAAATATTATTCGGAATGTCGTGATCCTAAATGTTACCAGCCTAAAGAAGCCGGAACTGTTCGAGAATTAGGGAATGTTTGCAACGGTTTTATTGCCTATATCTACGCCGATGGTAATAACATGGGAGGTTATATCCAGAAAGAAGTTAAAACCCCCCAAGATTACCAAAAATTTAGCCAAGATATTTTAAAAGCGACAGAGAAAGCGGTTTATTATGCTTTGTCCGAACATCTTCGACCCCATCAGTTAAAAAACTTAACCGATCCGGATATTGAAAACAAAAATGGAGACTGGATTCATCCCTTTGAAATTATTACGATTGGCGGAGATGATGTTTTTCTAATTGTTCCGGCGAATAAAGCGTTAGAAGTTGCCAAAACATTGGGTGAAGAATTTGAGAAAGAACTGCTGAAAGCAAGCGGTTATAATTCCGATCAAACCTACAGTTCTAAAAAAGTGCATCGTTGTCACGGTGATAATCTTCCAACCGGAAATAATCAATGTGAACTCAGTATGTCAACGGGAGTTTTGATTACCGCTGAAAAAACACCGATTTACTATGCTGAGAAGTTAACCAATCAACTGCTAAAATCTGCTAAAGAACGTGCTAAAGTGTTGCGAAAACAAGGATACTATGGGGGAACCATAGACTTTTTAACTATGAAGTCAGTCACAATGATTGCATCCAGTATTAAAGAGTTTCGAGAACAAGGGTTAACAAAAGAAGTTGGGACACAAAAACTAAGACTCTATGCAGCAGCTTACACTTTACATGAAATTGGAGGACTTTTGAAAGCCGTTCAAGCTTTGCAGGATGCAAATTTTCCACGATCGCAACTTTACCAAATTCGCAGTTTACTTGAACGAGGAAAACGCACCGCAATTCTAAATTATCGTTATTTTAGTTCGCGTTTAACTCAAGGAAAAGATGCACTAAAACAAGACTTTGAAGAGGTTTGGTGTTCGGCGAAAACAAATGATGGAATTATAGCGCCCTGGATGTACGAAGATGGAAAACGCGATCCGGAAAAGCCAGAAAACCCCTATTATGAAACAATTTGGCGGGATTTAGTAGACCTATTTTATTTCAGTGAAAAAACAAATACTGACTCATCAAAACCATCTGAACAAACAACTGAGGCGAATCAATGATATCTCTAGAAAACTTCAATTTATCGATAGAATCCCACACAATTACCGCAACTCTTGACACCGCTTTGTGCGTGGGTGCGGGAGGTTCATCGGGTTCTTTGGCGGATAAACCCATTCTTCGCAATACAGAAGGAAATTTACTCATTCCCGCATCTCAAATTAAAGGTCGTTTGCGACATGAATGCGAGAAAATAACAAGGGGTTTAGGTTGGGGTATTTGTCAATCTCCTACACCGAATACCATGTGTCCTCACCGAGAGGGTTTATCGGAAAACGACAAACAAAAATTTCATCGCGATGAATATAAAATAGATGAAAATTATCACTGTTTAATCTGTCAAATATTCGGAAATCCTAGCTTACCGTCTCGGGTTTTATTTGACGATTTTATTTGTACAGAAGACCCCAAAAATCTGCCGGAAGTGTTGCGTCCAGGCGTAACGATTAACCGCCGTCGTCGAACCGCAGAAGAACAAAAACTTTACTTTTTAGAAACCTCCCCCGTCAACGCCAAATTACAATTCACAGGTCAGATTCATTTCTTACCAAATTGTCGAAATTATGCGAAAATATTAATCGTTGCGGGATTGCATCATATTCAGGCGTTGGGTGGAAGTAAATCCGCAGGGTTGGGTTGGTTAACTTGGGAGTTGGGAGAAGAACTTTCTACAATTTCCGCAGATAATTCAGCTTGGGAGTTTCTCGCCAAAGGAGTACAAAAATGAATCGAATCCAGCTTGAAATCGAAGCGTTATCTCCCCTTGCAATTGGCCGTCATAAACCGGGTGGTTCTCTTAGTGAATCCCAAGATTATATTCCCGGTTCTGTTATCCGAGGTGCGTTTGCTTCAGTCTTGTTAAAACCCAATCAAAACCCCGAACCGAACGATGATTTTCACGCCCTATTCTTGAATGAAAACTCTGCCATTTTTCAAAATGCTTATCCAGCCAATCCACCTAAAAATAATGCAAAAATTGATACAGTTTTAGTCCTTCCTGCAACCGTTCTCAGTTCCAAAGCGAAGCCTGGTTTTAAAGATAAAGGAAATGGGGTGTTTGATACTTTAATTGATCGTTTTTGTGCGGAAGATTATGGTCAACTGTACGATCCAAATTGTCCAAAAGATTATGATCGAGTTGATAATTTTAGCGGATTTTATTGTAAAATATATGATAAGTATCATCCACTCTCAGCGAACAAACGTCTGTTAACGCGAGTTGGAATAAACCGAAAACGGGCTACTGCTGAGGAATCGATTCTCTACAGTATTGAGGTGTTAAACGAATCGCAACCGAAGAATAAAAAACCGTCAATTTATCGGGGTGCGATTGTCGTACCCGATGGAGAACTAGCTGGAAAGTTACTTGGTTTTATTAATAACCACAGCGAATCATTTCGTTTGGGGGGTTCAACTTCGCGGGGGTTAGGGAAAGTTAAAATTCGGGCTGAGTTACGAGAAAATTTAGGTTCAGTTAAGGAGCGAATTAAACAATTTAATGCTAAACTAAAAGAAAGATGGCAAGTCTGGGGAAGTTTTTTTAGTCCGGCATCAAAAAAGTATTTGCAAGAGCGAACCTACTTCACACTCGACCTTCAATCCGATGCCATCTTAACCGAACATTGGCGGCGAACAACCGTTATTTCAGAAGCAATGCTGAAAGAATTTGCAGGAATGGAAGATTCATCTCTTCAGCTAGAAGTCGCCTATAGCAGTTATGACTATCATTCGGGTTGGAATTCAGCTTGGGGGTTAATGAAAGACGTTGAGTTAGTCACGAATAAAGGAGGGGTTTATCTGTTTAGTACAACTCAATATAAAACTTGGTATCCAGCTTTAGAAAAATTAGAAAATAAGGGGGTAGGAGAACGAACAAACGAAGGGTTTGGACAGATACAAATTTGTAATGAGTTTCATTTAGTATTTCGGGAGGAAGCTGTATGACTCTATCAGCAGATCAAAGGACTCAGTTAAAAGTTCAAAAAGCAATTCTGCAAGTTGAAGATCATCTTGTCACCTGGATTCAAGATGCTTTGGATCAAACAAACTACGGAGATTTAGAAGAATCTCAATTTCGGAATTTAGTGCGTGTTGCAGACACCACAGAAAGTCCAGAAGTGATTAAAAACTTTCTTCGCTATCAGGTAGGACGGGATAAAAAATGGGGACGAGGAAACAACTCTCTAGCCGAAAAAATTATTCAAAACATTGACAGTGATATTCGGCAAGCTGCCCAAAAAATTGCCGATGAATGTGAAACCAATCTCAAACCAATTTGGATAGAACTTATTCGCCGCTATTTGGGTTATGGCGCTCGTCATCTCAAGTATTTGCGAGATGGAAAATAACCCGTTATGGACAGCTTACCCGTTTTAAATTTGCTACAAAATTGGCTAATTTATGTACAATATGTTTTTAGTTGCTTCAGGTTGAATTAATATCAATCGGGATAGAATATTATGTTTGACACGTTTAAAAATAGACTCGAAATCACCGGAAAACTGACTACAATTACCGCATTACGCATTAGTGCGGGACGTTCCACCGAACCCATTGGATCGGATTTACCCGTGATTAAAGATGCGTTAGGACAGCCTTTTATTCCGGGTTCTAGCTTCAAAGGAGCATTGCGATCACGTCTTGAAAGTTTCTTGCGAGGAATCTTAGGAAGTAACCGTAAATTAGTGGGAAATCCGAGTATAAATGATGAATGGTCGCTCACTGCTAAAGAATTGGCAGACTTCAAAATGAACGAACTTCAGAATGTGAACTCGCTCGAAAAAGAAAATAAATTACATGATTATATCATCAAAAATACGGACTTAATTTCTAGTTTGTTTGGTTCTCCTTGGATAGCGAGTAAATTTCAAGTCCGAGATTTAACTGTTGATACTAACACTTGGTTTAATCAATATCAAGAACGGGATGGAGTAGCGATAGATAGAGATACAGAAACCGCATCCGAAGGCAAACTTTATGATTATCAAGTCGTACCAGGCGGAACGGATTTTGAGTTTAAAGCAGTTGTAGAAAATGCAGAAAATTGGGAATTGGGTTTATTAATGATTGGTTTGCATCAGTTTGAAACCGAACAAATTCCCTTGGGTGGCGGACGTTCTCGCGGCTTGGGTGTGGTTCGTTTAGATATTGATAAAATGCGTTGGGTTGATGTTGATAATCACCCCGAATTTTTGTTAGAATATCTCCAAAAAATTATCAGAAACGATCCGACTGCCTACGAAGATGCTTCAGACTATAAAGATGAATGGGTTAAAAAGCTGATTGAACATCTCAATACAAAAATACCTCAGCCTACTGACGCTGAAAATGCAGTTGAATAAAACTGAGACTAGAATAAATTAAAATTAATTCAGCCAGTAAAATGCACAAAAAATTAGTCAACCATTGCACAATCAATTTAACGATTATTCCAGACGGGCCGATTTTAATTAAATCGGGAAAAGAAGGCGCAGACCCGACAAAACCCGATATGGAATTTGTGGAAACTTACCACACAGGCGGACGTTCAATTTATCTTCCGGGGAGTTCTTTAAAAGGTGCGATTCGCGCTCACGCTGAACGCATTGTCAGAACTGTTGGACGAGAAACAAACTCCGATAGTTCAAGTTTTCCCTGGGCGAATGATCCGTTAAATGATAAGTATGATTATCTCAAAACTAAAAATCTATCCAGTTGCGATATTTACAAACTTTCTTCTTTCACGGATAAAATGTTTGGAAATACTTCAATAGCCAGTCGAGTTAGAATTGAAGATGCTTACCCAAAAGATAAAACTCAACTCAAAATAGAAGAACGGAACGGTGTCGCAATTGATCGCGTTTTCGGTTCGGTTGCTGTCGGCCCATTTAACTATCAAGTTTGTACATCTGGAGAATTTAAAACTAAAATTCACCTGAAGAATTTTACCCTCGCTCAGTTGGGTTTAATGGGTTTAGTGTTGCGAGACTTGAATGATGGTTGGTTTGGTTTGGGGTTTGCAAAATCTCGCGGCTTGGGGACGGTTTCAGTACAATATAATAAAGCTATTGTTCAGTATCCAGGTTGCATTTTAACGAAGGATAATCAGCCAATTAGCCTTCTCGGAAGTGAGAAAAAATGGAAAAATACAATGTTATTAGGTGCGGGTGAATTTCTGGAGAGTAAAGAAGCAGAATGCTATGGTTTTCCTATACCCGACCATCAAGAAACACCTGTGGCTGCTCAACTAATGGATTTAGGATTTGGGGTAGAATTAACCTTCTCAGGAGAAGAACAGGTGAAAGATTTATTTACTCGCTCAGTTAAAGCTTGGAGAAAACTGTTACAGCCAGGAGGAACCCGATGAGTTTTGTTGGTTCTAAAAAGATTGACTCCGTTGATGAGTTGAAAGAGTTGTTAACTCAAAATGCCAACTCTAGTAGTTATTACTTTCTGCGTTGGGTTGACAAAGTAAGCGGTATTAAAGAATTACGCTCAAATTTTGAACAAAATCCTAGTCCAGAAGGACAGATGTTCAACTCAAAGTTAGAACTGCGTTGGAAACGAAAAGGTTCCGGTTTTGAAGTTTTGCTGTTAACTGAAGGTGATTCTCTACTAGAATTTAAACCTCTTGAGAAGGATTGTGAATGGGAAACGGAAGTGCGAAAAGCTTGTTTATATCAGCAAACTGAAACCCGCTTTCCAAATCGTTTTCACTATCCCGATAATTTGAAGATTGCTCAACGTTATTTCAAAAACAAAGCCACTTCAACTGTACACTTTATCGCTCTAACTATTCAGGATAAACAATGACAAATCGCCCTATCAAAAAGCCAAACCGACCCAACTCACCTAAGCAACCTCCCTCTACAAATTATAATGATGGCGTTAATACTTCCAAACCCTATCGATTAATTTCTTTCCCTGAAAACCGCCCCAATTTGCAGCGACCCGCAGGACATCATAAATTTTTCAAGGATCGAATTCATGGAACTTTAGAACTCAAACTAACCGTTAAAACTGCGGTTCATGTTTCAACGGGTATCGTAGCGATGGGAAGTGATTTGAATACTAGAATTCCCTTAATTAAAACGATGGTTCAAGATGTCGAGCAAAAACTTTCGATTCAAGGAAGTTCGTTAAAAGGGTGCGTTCGAGCCGTTTATGAAGCGATTACAAATAGCACGTTAGCAGTCATTACTCGAAACTATAAAGATAAAATTCCACCCGAACGTTTACCCTGTAGAAATAAAGCTCAACTGTGTCCCGCCAGTCAAGTTTTTGGGGCGTTAGATTGGCAGGGGTTAATAGAATTTAATGATGCAAAATGCGAAAATCATAACTTTGCAACGGGGTTTATGCCGTCTCTTTATCGTCCTCGACCCGACGAACGAACCGCCTATTTTAAAGGGGGTAAAGTTGCAGGACGTAAGTTTTATTATCATACCATTCGAGCCATTGATAAAGGTCAAAATCAAGGAATTTCTGTTCAGCAGGCGGCGAAAGAATATACTTTTATAACTCAAATTCGCTTTAAAAATTTAACATCTGCCGAACTGGGAACTTTATTGATTTCTCTCGGACAAGATGAAAAATATCCAATGGCGTTAAAAGTGGGGGGCGGTAAACCCATCGGAATGGGAACAATGATCGTTGAAATAACCGCAGCAAAGGTTTTAGAAAGTCAGAACGATTTGCTGAATCGCTATTCTAACTTTGAAGCTTCAGAAACCGAAAAAACGGGCGAAGAATTAAAGCAGTTTATTCGAGAAAAGATTCAATCTGCTCACTCTAACTTGATTCAAACTCCCCAACTTCAACAACTCGCTGAAGTTTTACGCTATCCAACAGACCGCGAACCCCCAGAAGGAATGTACTAATGTTTAATACCGACTCCCTAACAGAAAATCAGTGGAAAACTGCTCACGCCATCGCCCAAACTTTAGTTTTAGAAGATGCAGATGTTAATGAACTCAGAAAAGCCATTTCCTATCTCAGAAATTATGTGAGTCCCAATCAATCGGGACGGAAGTTTTTTGACTACCTAAAAACTTTAACTAAAAATGGTCGAAGTATTGGTCACAGCAACAAAACTTCCAGATATTATGAAACAATAGAAACAACTTCTACCGAATACCTCAAAGCCTACGAAGATGATGCAATAGTAATGTTACAGATTCTCGGTTGGGCGGCTCGTTTAATGCAGTATTACAAAAATTCGGGGCCAATTGGAGAAATTTCTCCACCCGTTATTGAGTCCGCACGCCAAGCAGAAATTGCCGAGGCTGTCGCATCGCAAGAGTTTAAAATTGGTCAAGTTTTGGATGCAATTGTCACTCGTATTAAAGGAAATGAGGTAACTTGTCAAATTATGCTAACGACTCAGAAGTTATCACCGAAAGAACCCAAAAAAGCAAGTTCTCTATCTGAAGGGCAAAACGTTCAGGTTGAAATTGTTGCTTTAAAAGAAGATGGTAAAATTAAAAAGGTGAAACTTGCTGATTAAGAGACTCGGATAAAGGTTTGATCTGAAAACAAAGTCTTTTGACGTTACTTTACTTGAACTTAACAGAATTGCAAGATTCATTAGGAATAACGCCAGATCATATGGTACATGATATTGATATTCTATCTGTTTTTTCCCATACAAACAGCCGAACAGACTAATGCTATTTCTTGATATAGCCTTTGTCGTGCAGATGAGGTGAGTAACTTGTAGGGGTGCAAGGCTTGCACCCTTTCATTCGTTAACTGGGATTCAATTTGGCGATCGCGATGTGATTTTCATTTTGGCTGATGTAGGCTTCTACTTTCTTGCGATGCTGAATGGCCTTGACAAAATCCTTCCGTTTTGTTAAGTTAAAATGCTGTAATTTTTCACCCAACAAATCGAACTCTTTCGCCCGCCGATCTTCTCGGGGGCGGCTGTTAGGAAGTTTCGCCAAAAACTCGCCGACTGTTCGCCGGTCTTCCGGGTTTAAACAATTCCAGCGATCGCGTTTAGAAAACTCTTCGACCGCTTGCAGGCGGCGGCGAACGAGTAGATTTTCTCTCCTTGGGATTCTTGGGAATTGAAAGGTTTACAAAATTGCGACATTAATTGATCTAGAAAAGTTTCAATCCCTCCTTGGGATTCTTGGGAATTGAAAGTAAAAATATCGCCTCCCTGTTGATTGTTATTCCGAATAAACTCCTAAGGACTCTATTGGCGTTACCCACATCTTTCGGGTTGAAATTGTTTGCAATTCGGATACAAATCTTCTCGGTGATGGCTCGAATAAATACAATAAACGAACGGGGTACCCGCCGGAAATTGACGACCCCTGATTTATAAATTATAGTTGGAAATTCGGGCAAAAGCAATCGGTAAAATTGGATAAAGTCGCAAGCTTTCCTGAAAAACCGCCGTTAAATAGGGGAGGCGTTCAATAATTGATAATTAATAATTAATAATGGATAATGGATAATGGATAATGGATAATGGATAATGGATAATGGATAATTACCTCGACCATTATGTATAGGATTGATCGGGAGGGAATAATTTTTCTTTTTTCTCCTTGAAAGGAGAGGTCTTCAACCTGATTAATTAATGATCAATTCTCAATTGTCAATTATCCATTGATAAATTTCTATGGGTCGGGATTTTTTACGAAACTCTCAATTTATTGGCTGAGTTTTTATTTGATATCGTATAATTATGACTCTCAAACCTCGCCTAAAAGCGAAGGAAAAACGCCCCAAAATCAGAGCGATTAAAAAATGGGGGGTTCGGCCTCAAATTTCATGTTATGCCGGACATTGAGCGGGTATTTATGAATGGTTTTAGCGGGGGGATTGATCCGCGATCATAAGGTAGTGAAGGAAAGAGTTTGGATGAGATTAAAGCAAATTTTAACCCGATTCCCGTGACAATATTGAAAAATAATCGGGTGAAAATCTCCATTGCTGATCACGGTAAAGAAATGAGTGAAGAGGTTAAAGCCAAAATATTCGGTCGCCTGTTTACCACAAAAGCCGTCGGAAAAGGTACCGGATTGGGGTTGGCGATCGCCAGACAAATTGTAGTAGAAAAACATGGCGGTTCGATTCAGGTTAATTCTATACTAGGAGAAGGAACAAAATTTATTATTACTTTACCTAAAGAAGCCTAAAGAAAAGTTAAATTCTCTTGACATCGAAAACACACAGACTCATCAACCTTGAAACCTCGACGACCATGAACAACCCCACTCAAAACCCCAACCCCAATACAACGATTACAATTCCCAACTATCAAGTCACCGAAACCGTTTATTCTGGGAGTCGGACAATAGTTTATCGGGCTATTCGTACCCCCGATCAATTACCTGTAGTGATCAAGTTGCTGAAAAATCCCTATCCCACCTTCGGGGAACTGGTACAATTTCGCAATCAGTATACTATTGCTAAAAATCTCAACTCACCGCTAATTATCAAAACCTATAGCCTAGAATCCTACCAAAATAGTTATGCCCTTGGTCTTGGAAGATTTTGGAGGAATTTCGCTTCATCAATGGGGAATAAAACGGAAAAAAATGCCCTCATTGACGGAATTTTTGGAAGTGGCAATTACCCTGTGCAACGCCTTAGAAATACTGTATCGCGAACGCATTATTCATAAAGATATAAAACCCAGTAATATTTTAATTAATCCAGAAACCAAACAAGTTAAATTAATCGACTTTAGTATCGCATCTTTACTCCCCCGAGAAACAAAAACTCTGCTCAATCCTAATGTCTTAGAAGGGACACTCTCTTACATTTCTCCAGAACAAACAGGCAGAATGAATCGTGGGATAGACTATCGCACAGACTTCTATTCACTCGGTGTGACCTTCTATGAATTACTCACAGGACAGTTACCTTTTGCATCAAACGACCCAATGGAATTGGTGCATTGTCATATTGCTAAAATGCCTCCCGAGTTAGGTGATAGGGGACAGGGGACAGTTGACAGGGAAGGGATTCCTCCAATTTTATCACATATTGTGATGAAATTAATGGCAAAAAATGCTGAAGACCGCTATCAAAGTGCATTGGGGTTAAAATTTGATCTCGAAAAATGTTTAACTCAACTTCAACAAACTGGGGAAATACAGAGTTTTGAAATCGCACAAAGAGATTTAAGCGATCGCTTTATTATCCCGGACAAACTTTATGGACGAGAAACCGAAGTATCAACCCTGCTTCAAGCATTTGGACGAGTCGCCAATGGTGCATCCGAGCTAATGCTAGTCACGGGCTTTTCAGGAATTGGTAAAACGGCAATTGTCAATGAAGTTCATAAACCCATTGTGCGATCAAAAGGTTATTTTATCAAGGGAAAATACGATCAGTTTCAACGCAACATCCCGTTTTCTGGATTAGTACAAGCATTCCGCGATTTGATGGGGCAATTGCTGAGTGAAAGCGATGCTCAGTTAGAACAGTGGAAAGCAAAAATTCTGTCTGCTTTGGGTGAAAATGGGCAAGTTTTGATCGAGGTAATTCCCGAATTGGAAGCAATTATTGGCACACAACCGGATGCGATCGAACTGACAGGTAGTGCGGCACAAAATCGCTTCAATTTACTGTTTGTGAAGTTTATTCAAGTCTTTGCCACACCAGAGCATCCCTTAGTCATGTTTCTGGACGATTTACAGTGGGCAGATTCAGCATCTCTCAATTTGATCAAGTTATTAATGAGTCAAGCCGAGGGCAGCTATCTGTTGATTATTGGTGCTTACCGCGATAACGAAGTTTTTCCCACTCATCTGCTGATATTAACATTAGAGGAAATCCAAAAAAACAAGGCAACTGTTAATACAATAGCACTCACACCCTTAAGTCAATCAGACGTGAATCATCTGATTGCCGATACTTTCATTTGTCAGTTTGATCGCGCACTGCCGTTAACAGAGTTAGTCTATCAAAAAGCCAAGGGCAATCCGTTTTTCACGACACAGTTTCTCAAGGCATTGTATGAGGATGGATTGATTGCCTTTGACTGGCAAACAGGCTCCTGGCAATGCGATGTTGCACGAGTGCGATTGCTGACACTTAGCGATAATGTCGTCGAATTCATGGCATTACAGCTACAAAAATTATCTCCAGAAACGCAAAACATTTTGAAACTCGCCGCTTGTATTGGCAACCAATTTGATTTAGCAACTCTGGCGATTATTTCCGAACAATCGGAAATAGAAACGGCAACAGCATTGTGGAAAGCTTTGCAAGAAGAATTCATTTTACCGCAGAGCGAAATCTACAAATTTTATCAAAACTCAGAACTCGACACCCAACATTCAACCGCCAACAGTCAACACTGTTACTATAAGTTTCTGCACGATAGAATTCAACAAGCCGCCTACTTTTTAATTCCCGAACAGCAAAGGCAGATTACTCACTTAAAAATAGGTCGCCTGCTCTTAGAAAAAACCGATCCAAAAAACCGGGATGAGAAGATTTTTACCATTCTCAATCAGATTAATTACGGGGTGAATTTACTGCAAGAAGAATCCGAACGCGAATTGATTGCCAGACTCAACTTAAAAGCATCTCAAAAAGCTAAAGCTTCTACAGCTTATGAAGCAGCACTCAAGTATTTGAATACAGGCAAGATGTTGTTATCAAGTGAAAGTTGGGAGACCAACTACAAACTGACACATCATCTTTATACCAGTCTTGCCGAAGCCGAATATCTGAATGGCAACTACAAGCAAGCGGAAGAATTGATTGCTTTTACCCTCAAAAAATCAGCCTCGCTCTTAGATCGCGTACCCGTATATCGCGTTCAATTACAGTTGTACAACGTACAATCTATGTATGATGAAGTTTTTAATGTTGGGCTATTCTGTCTGCAAGAACTGAACGTCAATTTAGAACCCAATCCCCCCCAAAAAGAGGAACTTAAAATTGAGAAGTTAAGCAATCTTCCTCTGATGACCGATCCGTATAAAGAAGCAGCAATGGAATTTTTGATGGCTTTAACCGCTCCTGCTTATGTGCAGCGGCCTGAATTAATGACATCAATTATTAACACCTTTCTGCATCTCTCCATTCGATACGGTAATTCTAAATATTCACCCTATGGTTATTCTCTTTATGGAATGCTTCTTTGTGCGACAATGGAAGATATCGAGGGGGGCTATCAATTGGGTCAAATGTCCGTCGATATCATAGAAAAAGTCGGTGCTAAAATCTGTACGGCGAAGATTTTGAACATCTTTGGAAACTGCATTCGACACTGGAAAAAACTAGCCCGAGAAAATATAGATTTAGCCATTGGCGTACAGGGATTTTTGAGTGGCTTAGAAACGGGAGATATAGAGAATGGGGGATATTCAATCCTTCATTATTGCGTGAGTCTGTTGTTTCTGGGGATGCCGTTGTCAGAACTGGAGAAGAAAGTTAAGGATTATTTACAAAGCCTTACCCAACTCAAACATAAATATGCAACAACCATTCTTGAGATCAATCTTCAGACGATTTTGAACTTCCAGGAAAAGAACTTATTTCATTTGACCTCGCCGGAATACTTGCAAGAAAATGCTCGATTAGAGTCCGAGCTAATCACCACGAAAAATATCACGACCCTGTTTATTTTTTCTGTTCTGTCAGGCTTTTTTGAATACTCAATGGGTCAATATCAAGCGGCCGTTAATCACCTGAAATTAGCAGGAGATCATATTGCCAATGCACCGGGTTTGCTGGCGGTCAGCGAACAGAACTTCTACTATTCACTTGCTTTGCTCGCTCAATATCCGGAATCTTCAGAAAGTCAGCAGATAGAGTGCTTAAAAATAGTGGATGCTAACCAGCAAGTTAGGAAAATTTGGGTTGATCATGCGCCGGAAAATTTTCGACATCAATATGAGCTAATAGAAGCAGAAAAAGCCAGCAAACTCAAGCAAACTTGGCAAGCGGCTGAGTATTACGATCGCGCCATTGCGGGAGCCAAAACCAACGGTTATATTCAAGTAGAAGCATTGGCTAACGAACTGGCGACAAACTTCTATATAGAATGGGATAAACAGCGCATAGCCCAAGAATACATCATTCAAGCCTACTACGCTTATGCTCGTTGGGGAGCAACAGCCAAAGTCGCCGACTTGGAAAAACGCTATCCCCAACTGCTGGCTCCCATATTACAGCAAACCCGTTCGACCCTTTCCACTCGCGAAACGGTCTTCGCCTTGGGAAGTGTTACATCCACATCCGCCACTTCTAACAGCAGTGTTTCTGTGGCTTTGGATTTAGCCGCTATTCTCAAAGCTTCCCAAACGATCTCCAGCGAAATTGAACTCGAAAAACTCCTGTCATCATTACTTTCAATCGTTATCGAAAATGCGGGGGCTGATAAATGCGTGTTAATGTTGATACGAGACAGTCGCCTGTTTATAAAAGGGTTAATGACTGTGGGAACAGAACCAGTGGTATTACAGCGTATTCCTGTTGAAGAAAGTCAGGAGATTCCCTTAAAATTGATCTACAAAGTTAAGCATAATTTGCAGACTGTTGTTTTGGGAGATGGGACAGCAGAACCGAGCTTAACCAACGACCCCTATATTATCCGTCAGCAGCCTAAAAGTATTTTGTGCAGTCCGATTTTATATCAGGGTAAGTTGATGGGCATTTTATATCTAGAAAATAATTTAGCAACGGGAGCGTTTACCAGCGATCGTGTCGAACTGCTCAATTTACTTTGCGCTCAAGCCGCAATTTCTATAGAAAATGCCCGACTTTATGAGCGTTCGCAGCAATATTCCCAACAGTTAGAACAGGCATTACAGAACTTGCAAAATGCCCAATTACAACTTGTCCAAAGTGAAAAAATGTCCGCTTTGGGTAATTTAGTTGCAGGAATCGGCCATGAAATCAATAATCCTTTGGGTTTTATTGCTGGCAGTATCGATCTATTTAAACCTTGTTTTGCCGAGATTATTGAACACTTAAAACTGTATCAAGAAAGCCTCCCCAATCCCGGCGATCAAATCAAAGACCATGCGATAAAAATAGACTTAGAGGGGAGTTTAGAAGACTTACCCGAACTGATTGATTCGATGAAGATGGCTTGCAATCGCCTCATAAATCTTAGCACTTCTCTGCGAACATTTTCACGCGCCGATCAAGATTATCAAGTCCCGTTTAATATCCACGAAGGAATTGATAGCACTTTGTTAATTCTCAAACATCGTCTCAAAGCCAATCCAAAACACCCGGAAATTGAAGTGATTACCCACTACGGTAACTTACCTAAAGTACAATGTTTTCCTGGGCAACTCAATCAGGTCTTTATGAATATTCTCGCCAATGCAATTGATGCCATAGAAGAATCTAATACGGGTCGCTGTTTTGCTGAAATCAAAGCTAATCCTAACCGCATTACCATTCAAACCTTATTAGAAAATCAAAGCGTAAAAATTAGCATAGCCGATAATGGTAACGGGATGAGTGAAGAAGTCAAAGAAAAGATTTTTGAGCATTTATTTACAACGAAACCCGTCGGGAAAGGAACCGGATTGGGGTTGGCGATCGCCAGACAAATTGTAGTAGAAAAACATCAAGGGAGCATCAGCGTTCATTCAGAAATGGGTGTCGGAACAGAATTTACAATCTCCCTACCCGTGAAATCGTCAAATCAAAATCCCAGAAATTATTTAATATAGGAGAAACCAGTTACAAATCTTATAGGTTCGCACATAAGCTGCTAATTTCCGGACAAAAAAATCAGCTATTCTGAAGGCTTTATCTCTACTTTTTAACCTGTAAAGATCTAAAAGTCGCTCGTGAATCGCATTAACTAAAACCGACCCAGAAGATGCGATCGCGATTGTTAGATTGATTCGTGATTTTTACCCAGGGGGGGATTGACTAGGGAAAAGAGAGTTGAAAAACCATCCATCCCAGACTGAAAGCTGTTCCCGTTACAGCAACTAAACTCAAACAAGCTTGTTTGTCATTCCAACCCATTCTCTGTAACTTTTGACGAGTTAAACCCAGAATAACAATAAATAAAATAGCGAAAAACCAGAGTAAAATCATAAGAATAGCCCACAACGGAGCATTTTTTTTCGGAAGATAACCCCCTAAAAATATCGGCCAGGTTTTTCGGAGTACCGCAGTAAATACCACCCCCAAAACCCAAGCATTCGCCAGTAAAATCGCTTCAATTCCTGCGGTTGATAAATGCAAAATTACCGCAATTGTTCCCAACCAAACCCCCCAAGACGCCCCAAACGCCGTAAAAATCCAGCCCACACCCGTATAGCCGAATAACAAGGTCAAAAAATACAACCCAATTTTAGGATTAATTTTAAACAACGGTTTCACAAGACTAAACTCAACCTCACTCAAGATTGTTTCTTTAGTTAAGACCAGTTTAACACCAGGTTAATTTAGGCGATCGCCAGATTAACTTCTTTAAAGATTGGGTACGCAGAGACAAGCATTGACCGGAAAAGTTTAAAAAATTTAAACACTAGAAAAATCCTATCAAAAACTTTGATATAGTTACCCTATCTTTCTAGAAATTTCTATTTAAAAGTAGAGGTATTCGCCATGATTACTCTCAAATCGACTTGGCAACGAACCCTAAGCGCTTCGGTAGCCGCGGTTGCGCTTTCATTCGGTACAATGGGTCAAGCCATTGCGGTTTCTCTCAAAGGTGCCGGCGCCTCTTTTCCCGCACCCTTGTACAAACGTTATTTTGAGGAATTTAACAAAGATACGGGGATTACTGTTAGTTATGATGCCGTTGGAAGCGGCGCCGGAATTCAACAATTTATCGCCAATACCGTTGATTTTGCCGGCACAGACGCCCCTCCAGACCAGTCCCAAATCGATAAAATGTCAAAAGGAGTCGTGCAAGTTCCCACCGCCGGGGGCGCCGTCGCCGTTGTTTTTAACCTTCCGGGTGTCTCCGAGTTGAAACTTCCCCGATCTGCGGTAGCCGATATTTTCATGGGAAAAATCACCCAGTGGAATGACCCCAAAATCGCCAAAGCCAATCCGGGGGCGAATTTGCCAAATTTGCCGATTAAGCCCGTTGTGCGCGAAGATGGAAGCGGTACAACCTATATTTTCACCCGCCACCTCAGCGCCACCAGTCCCCAGTTTCAAAAAACCGTTAACGTTTCTCCCCTTCCCAATTGGCCCGGAAATCCCCTCAAAGGCGCCCAAAATGCGGGAGTTGCCAACCAAGTTAAACAAACGACCGGCGCCATTGGCTACGTTCAAGATACCTTCGCCCGTCAAAATAATCTCCCAACTGCCCAACTGGAAAATTTAGCGGGTCAATTTGTCGCGCCGACGTTTGAAGAAACAAATAAAGCGCTGGAAACTGTGCGGTTTTTGAACGATTTTCGCGCTTCAAATTTACAAGATCCAGAACAAGGTTATCCCATTGTGGGAATTACTTGGATGCTGGTTAAACAAAATTATGATAATCCCCAAAAAGCAGAGGCGGTTAAAAAGATGGTCGGTTGGGTGATGAGTGAAGGTCAGGGGTTCAATCAAGGTTTAGAATATACTCGCATTCCTCAAGCGGTTAGTAATAGTGTTGTTGAAGTTGTACAGCAAAGAGTTGCGGCCAATTAATAGGGAGAAAATTCGCTTTGTTTTCCGGCTTCTTCCCGTGCAACTTCCTGATTTCGACGATAAAGAGAAGCTCGATTTTGAGCGGTAGCATAGCGGGAAAATTCGGCGGAAACTCCTTCCATTAATTCTGCGGCTTCCTCCCAGGTTTCTGCAATTTCTGACCATTCTTGATCGGTTTGTGCCACTTCTCCTGCGGCTACGGCTTGTTGGGCGAGTCGAACGGCTTGAGAGAATTTTTCTTGATCGCTTAGTTCGTTTCCGGGGGTTGGTATTGGCGTCGGTGTTTCTGCGGGAATGGATGAGATGTCTTCGGGGCTGGAATTTTGTAAACTCAGCCATTGATAGACGCCGAAACTGACTAATAACGCCGCCAAACTGACCGCCATTCCGCCCACTAATCCCCGATTAAATTGTTGATTTTGATCGGGGTCATTTGTCGCGTCTATTCTCGGGTTTTGCCAAGTTTGGGCGGACATTTTGCTGTCTTGAATCATCCCGAGAATTTGTTGCGGGAGGGGCGGTTTTTTGAGTATAATATCTTCAGACCACAGCAGTTGAGTATTCGGGTTGCGGTTAATTTCTTCAAACCAAAGCAGTTGTTGGTTTTGTAAAATACGGCTATTAATTCTCACTCGCTGGATATTTCGAGGGGAAATAGATTCTAAAATATTCTCAATTTGGGGTACAAGAGTCCAGCGTTCAAGCTGTTCGGGTTGCGTCGCTTCACACAACAGTTGTAGCACGCCATCGACAAATATTCCTCGCGTTTTTATTCCCCTTTCTGCGAGTTGGGAGTTGAGAACTTGAACAAGGGCGACTATATTTCCTTGATGAGCTTGTTTTCTAATATCATCCGTTGAAGTAGACATTTTTGTTGGTTATGACTCACTCGCGAGGGGTTAAACAAGGTCAGAGACGAGAATAATACTATAATACATGAAAGTAGATGTCTAATTATCCTTGATTAACAATATATATGAAAATTTTACTTGTAGAAGATGAACCGGATTTAGGTGCAGCCATTAAACGCACGTTAACTCAAAACAGTTATATTGTTGACTGGGTAATGAATGGTGAAGAAGCGTGCGTTTATCTCGACAGTCAATGGACCGATTATACCCTCACCATATTTGATTGGTTGCTCCCCGGAATTTCGGGGCTTCAACTTTGTCAGATGTTGCGACAAAAAGGAAGTTCTATTCCCGTTTTGATGCTCACCGCCAAAGATACAGAAGCCGATAAAATTTTGGGTTTAGATGCGGGTGCGGATGATTATCTCGTTAAACCCTTTGGAATGGGAGAGTTATTGGCAAGATTGAGAGCCTTGTTACGGCGATCGCCCCAGTTAAAATCCGAACAATTAAAAGTCGGAAATCTTATTCTTGATTATCGCCTTTATACCCTATCTTGTCAAGAGCAAAATGGCAAGATTCAAACCCTTAACCTGACGAATAAAGAGTTTCAATTGCTCGATCATTTTCTGCGACATCCCGAACAGATTATTACTCGCGATCGCCTGTTAAATCAACTTTGGGAAGTGGGTTCGGAACCGGAAAGTAATGTGGTTGCGGCTCAAATTCGCTTGCTGCGTCGCAAACTTGCAGAAATTGGATGTGATCGTTATATTGAAACGGTTTACGGACTCGGATATCGGTTTTCTATCCCCAAAACATGAAACAAAATCAACTCTTTCAACAAACCCGTTGGCGTCTCGCGAGTTGGTATGCGGGAGTGATGGGAATTCTGTTAAGTTTATCGGGTTTGGGAGTGTATGAAGCCATCGTTCACGCCCATAAAATCACCGTTGATCGCGAAATAGAAGCCGTCGCCGGAACGTTACATGATAGCCTAGAAACGGTCTTAAAAACTCCCGAACAATTTGAGCCGGATGTTTGGCGGATTTTACCGGATTTATGTGTAATTGAACCGGAAAATGATTGTCAAAATAATGCGGAATCAACTCCGGTTAATCACAGCCATTTTTATCCGTATCCCCTCCATCAATATAAAATTTTAAGTCGAAATTATTACTCGATTCGACTGTTAGATTCTTCGGAAAATTTAATCGCCGTATCCGGTTCGGCATTGCCAAACTTACCGTTAAATTTCACTTCTGAACCTTGGCAAACTTTACAAGACCGTCGGGGAAATCGCTACTTATTTTATTCGACTTCATTACATACCCGGAATAATCAAATTTGGGGGCGGTTGCAATTGGGGCGCTCTCTACAAGATTTCGATCAATATTTGGCGAATGTTCGTTTAATTATGGGTTTGGGGTTGCCTTTAAGTTTAATTGGTGTAGCGATCGCCAGTTGGAAATTAGCCGAAATTGCCATGCAGCCTATTTATAAATCTTACCAACAAATTCAACAATTTACAGCCGATGCCGCCCACGAATTACGAACCCCTTTAGCGGCGATTCGAGCCACCGTAGAAACCACTTTAAATCAGGAAAATTTGAGCGAAAATCAAGCCCGAGAAACCCTAGAAGTTGTCGAGCGTCAAAATAGTCGCCTGTCTGAATTGGTACAGGATTTGTTGTGGCTGTCTCGCCTGGAACAAAACAGAATATCAGCTTCTCAGAATCCCTGCTGTATTAATGATTTAATTGCCGATACCGAAGAAGAACTCGCCGCTTTAGCCATTCAGTCTCAAGTTACCCTAACAACAGAAATACGGGTAAAAAAATCGGTTATCGTTAAAGGAAACGAAGCCCAACTTTATCGGGTAATTTTTAATTTGGCAATTAATGCAATACAATATACTTTACCCAGTGGAAAAATTACAATTCTTTTAGAAAGTAGTTTAAATTCTGCTATAATTCAAGTAAAAGATACCGGAATTGGAATTCCTCCGGAAGAACAAAGCAAAATTTTTGATAGATTTTATCGAATTAATAGCGACCGCTCTCGAACGACTGGGGGATCGGGTTTGGGATTGGCAATTGTGCGGGCAATTATTCAAGCTCATCAGGGTACAATTGAAGTCGAAAGTCAAACCGGAAAAGGGAGCATTTTCACCGTCAAATTGCCGTTAAAAACGTAATTAAATTCATCGCCTATTCGTGGGAATGTCCGTTACCCGATTCTCCGTGACCGTGAGATTCTGTTTTTTCGGGAAGCAAAAACTGCATTTCATCCCTAACCTCCGTATGCCGAATTATTCCGCCTTGAAATCCCGTCCACGACACCAACACCACCCCAATTAATGTAACGGTTAATAGGGTGATAGAAAACCAAGAGGGTCTTTTTTTATCGCCCGAAAACAACAGCAAACCCAGCAAACTCATCGATCCTAATATTTCCAAAGCGATTAAAGCTTGTTTGGCGACTTGATTGTGTTCGTGAATTAAAGCACCCGTTACATTGGGTAAATTCTGAACCGTTGCTGCGGCTTGATTGCCCGAATAAAAAACAGCTATGCTAATTAAAGCAATAGTAATAAAAGTCCAGTAACTTGCTTGGTGCAAATCTTCACTTTTTTTGAGCCAAGCATAGATTAGCAGTAAAAAACCAAAAATCATCCCGACAATCGGAAAATGATTTAGAATAAGATGTATATGCGTCCAACTGATATTCATTATTTTATCCTGGTGTTCAAAATAAATTTTGATAAATTAGCCTATATTCGAGACAATTTTAATGGTGTTCCTGAACAACCTTAAAAGATATAGAGCATACTTGATACAGGTGTTGCTTGGAAAAATCGAAAGCTCTAATCTCACCATAGACAGTTAGCTCTGCAATCGCATCTAACCGAGGAGAGAGTAAAGGCTATTACTCAGGAGAGAGAAATTTCATCCTCATTTCATTTTTCTGTGCAATACTCAAGCCATATTTTTAAATTCTGCCAGGGTCGGCGCCCAAGCAGATTTTACTGTTGATATTTTACCGTTATGAACTAGGCGAATATGATGAACCAGCCCTTTTATTCCCTATCATTTTTGAAATCTTCTGGAGTGCTTCTCAGTCTGATTTTATTAATGAGTCCAACGCCCGTTTTCGCCCACGCCGGACACGGAGACGAATTTCATAGCGAGTCAGAAGCCACAGTTCCAAGCGGAATTACGGTCGATAATCAAACCCTTCAGCGCTTAGGAATTCGGGTCGAACCCGTGACAAAAAACTTCATGGATATCGGGATAAAAACCACCGGTCAAATTGAAACTTTACCCCGAAAAACAGTAGAAATTACTTCACCCTTGGCGGGAAAAGTAATAGAATTATTAGTTGAACCCGGAGAGACAGTTACAAAAGGGGAAGTGGTCGCCGTTTTGTCGAGTCCCGAGTTAGTTTCACTGCGAGTAGAAGCGTTACAAAATCAAGCCGAAGCCGAAGCGCACCTCAAACAAGCCGAAGCCAATTTAGAACTCGCCCAACAAAATTATCAGCGCCAAAAAAATATCGCCGACGCCGAAATAGAACAAGCAAATAATCAATTAAAAGCCGCTAAACTCCGCTACGAACGAGATAAAGCGATAGTCGAAACGGGCGCCGTTGTTGGGGTGACGCGAGAAAATTATCAGCGTCAAATTGAAATCGCCGAAGCGGAAATTCAAGAAGCAGAAACCGCTTTGGAAGTCGCCCTAGAAAACTATCAACGGGATGAAGAATTAACGGGTGCGGGTGCGTTACCCCGACGCAACTTTTTAGAGTCAAAAGAACGGTTGGCCAACGCCAAAACAGCGCTCGCACGCGCTCAAAGTCGCCGGGATGTTTTGAGCGCAGAAACGGAAGTCAAACAAGCAGAAATAGATTTACCCGTGCGCGACTTGCGGGAGTCGGAAGCGTTACTCGCGGAAGCCCAAGCGCAGTTAATTCGGGCGAACCAAAAACGGGAAGTTTTGGAAGCCGAAGCCGAACTCAAACGCGCAGAAGCCGAACTCGAAGCCGCAAAATCCAATCTAAATTTGAGCCAAACCACCTATGAAACCCGACTTCAACAGTTAGGAACCAACGGCAATAACGAAGGCAAAGTTATCATTACTGCACCTATTTCTGGGGTGGTTAGCCATCGGGAAATCACGTTAGGTCAATCGGTTGATGCTGCGGGTTTGCCGTTAATGACCGTTCAAGATAATAGCCAAGTTTGGGCGACGGCGAACCTGTATGAAAAAGACGTTGCTCAAGTGCGTTTGGGTCAGAAAGTGAGGCTCAAAGTTAATAGTTTACCCAATCAAATTTTTGAGGGTCGCATCGCTCAAATTTCGCCCCTCGTTGAAGGGGAAACCCGGGCGATTCCCGTTCGAGCCGAGTTAGAAAATACCGAGAATTTACTCAAGCCGGGAATGTTTGCCGAGTTGGAATTAATCACCGAAAAAACCGCTAATTCTGTTCTGTCTATTCCCGAAAATGCAATTGTAGAAGCGAACGGTACAACCTTAGTTTACGTGCAGAACGGCCAGGATTTTACCCCCGTAGAAGTGACGCTCGGACAACAGTTTGCGGATAAAGTTGAGATTGTTCAAGGTTTATTTGAAGGCGATAAAATCGTTACCGAAGGCGCGATTCAACTTTACGCTCAATCCCTGCGGGGGGGAACTAAAACCGCAGATAAACATGAGGATGAAACCCACGGCGAACAGTCATCAGTTCAACCCCAAATGATGGGAATAGAAATGCCGCAAAGCGTACCCGGATGGTTGGTTTTTCCGGCGTTTGGGGCGATTGCTTCCGGGGCGTTTTGGTTGGGGCGTCGCAGCCAAAATACACCGGAAAAACGGCCGGAAGTTATCGACTCTTTGGTTAACTTAGACGAAACAATTTAGATTAAATTCACGGCAAACTTTTGACGCTTGACTTATGCTAGATAACATTTTAAAATGGTCGATAGCTCAACGCTGGTTGGTGGTCATCGGTGCAATTATCGTGACAGTTTTGGGCATTCATACCGTTTCTAAAATGCCTTTGGACGTGTTTCCAAACTTCGCACCCCCCCAAGTCGAAATTCAAACCGAAGCGCCGGGATTGGCACCCGAAGAAGTTGAATCTTTGGTGACTTTACCGATAGAAAGCGCCGTCAACGGTACCCCCGGTTTGGAAACCGTTCGTTCGGCTTCTGCGGTGGGACTTTCGGTGGTAAAAGTAACCTTTAATTGGGGAACAAATATTTATCTCGCCCGCCAACTGATTACCGAACGTTTACAACAAGCTTCGGAACAGTTACCCGACGGCGCAGAAACGCCCCAAATTTCTCCCATTTCTTCGCCCATCGGTACGATTATTCAGTACGCTTTTACCGTAGAATCCGGCGGAAAAACAACGTTAATGGACGTGCGAAGGCTGGTAGATAAAGACATTACCAACCGTTTGTTAGCCGTTCCCGGCGTGACTCAAGTGATTGCTTACGGGGGAGACGTTCGCCAGTATCAAGTATTAGTTAATCCGTCAAAATTACAGGCTTTTGATGTCTCCTTAGAAGACGTGACGGCTGCCGCAGAAGCCGCCAATACCAACGCGGCCGGAGGGTTTTTAATTAGCCCCGATAAAGAGTTATTAATTCGGGGAATTGGACGCATAGAATCGCTCAAAGATTTAGAACAATCCGCGATTACCGCCCGCCAGGGTACGCCCGTTTTATTGCGGGATGTTGCCGAGGTAAAAATCGGCGAAGCTTTGAAGCGGGGAGACGGGAGTTTGAACGGAAAAAGGGCCGTTGTTGTAATGGTAAATAAACAGCCTTTAGCCGACACTCCGACGGTTACAAAAGCCGTTGAATCCGCAATGGAAGAAGTGCGGGCCGGTTTGCCTTCCGATGTGGAAGTGACCGTTACTTTTCGCCAATCAGACTTTATTGATGCGTCGATAGAAAATGTTAGGGATTCCCTCAGAGATGGGATTATTATTGTTTCGATAATTTTGCTGTTATTTTTAATGAACTGGCGAACCGCTATCATTACTTTAAGCGCCATTCCCCTATCTTTGTTAATCGGATTAATGATAATGAATTTATTCGGTCAGGGGATTAACACCATGACGTTGGGGGGGTTGGCGGTTGCGATTGGTTCGGTGGTGGATGACTCGATTGTTGATATGGAAAACTGTTATCGAGGATTGCGAAAAAATCAACAATTAGAAAACCCCAAACATCCCTTTCAAGTTGTTTACGATACCTCCGTAGAAGTTCGGGTTAGCGTCCTTTTTTCAACCGTTATTATTGCGGTGGTTTTCGCGCCAATTTTTACGTTAACCGGCGTAGAAGGTCGCATCTTTGCGCCGATGGGAGTCGCCTATTTAATCTCAATTTTCGCCTCAACTTTTGTGGCGTTAACCCTCTCCCCCGCTTTGTGCGCCTTCTTACTCGCATCCCAACAATTACCCGAAGATGATACTTGGATTTCGAGACTTTCCCAAAAACTTTATCGACCCGTTTTAAAATTTTCTATTGAGTTTCCCAAAGTGATTATATTCACCGCAATTGCGGCTTTTGTTGCATCCTTAACCCTTTTTCCAACCCTCGGACGGGTGTTTTTACCGGAGTTTCAAGAACGCTCTCTTGTTAACGCAATGGTACTCTATCCCGGCGTCTCTTTAGAAATGACAAATCGGGCGGGTTTAGCCATTCAAGATGCGCTGATGGATGACCCCCATTTTTACTCAATTCAACTGCGTTCGGGACGGGCGCCGGGAGACGCGGACGCCGGCGGGGTAACGTTGGGACATTTGGATGTCGAACTCAGCGATTTGGGGCTAAAAAATCGGGAAGAAAGTATAGAAATCCTCCGCGAAGAATTTGCCAAATTACCCGGAGTCGCGCCGAATATTGGCGGGTTTATTTCTCACCGCATGGATGAGGTTTTATCCGGGGTTAGAAGTGCGATTGCGGTTAAAATATACGGTTCCGATTTGCAAGAACTTCGCAATATTGGCGCCCAAGTTCGAGATGTAGTAAGTGAAATTCCGGGAATTGTTGATTTGCAGCTAGAACCGCAAGTTCCGATTAAACAAATACAAATAAAATTTGACCGCTCGGCTGCGGCGCGTTACGGTTTGAGCGTTGGAACTTTATCGGAAATTGTGGAAACCGCCCTTAACGGTCGCGTGGTTTCGCAAGTTTTAGAAAATCAACAGTTGTTTGATTTGGTGGTCTGGTTGCAAGAAGAATATCGCAATAATTTAGATACCATTCGCAATTTGTGGGTCGATACCCCAGCGGGTTCTAAAATTCCTCTGGCGCAGGTCGCTAAAATTGACTACGGAACCGGACCCAATACAATCAACCGCGAAAATGTTTCCCGTTTAATTGTTGTTTCCGCCAACGTTTCCGGCCGAGATTTGGGGAGCGTTGTTGATGAAATTAAAGCCAAAATTAATCAAAACGTTCACCCGCCAACGGGTTACTTTATCCAATACGGCGGACAATTTGAGTCGGAAGAACGGGCTAGTCAAAACTTGCTAATTTTTGGGAGTTTAGCCTTAGTTGTTATCGCCATTTTCATGTATTTTGCGGTTAAATCTTTTTCTGCAATGCTAATGATTATGCTCAATTTACCTTTAGCAATAACCGGCGGAATTTTTTCCGTTGCTTTGGGTGGCGGCGTTCTTTCTGTGGCGTCTATGGTTGGGTTTATTACCCTGTTTGGTGTGGCGACCCGCAACGGTTTATTATTGGTCGATAACTACAATCAAAAAATTGCCGAAGGAATCCCCCTAAAACGGGTAATTTTCGACGGTTCAACCGAACGTTTAGTGGCAATTTTAATGACCGCTTTTACCTCCGCTTTGGGAATGGTTCCCCTCGCCTTTGGAACCGGAACGGGTAAAGAAATTTTGCAACCTTTAGCCGTTGTGGTGTTGGGGGGATTATTTAGTTCGACCGCACTCACGCTATTAGTTGTTCCGGCTTTATATTCCCAATTTGGACGATATTTGGTTCCCAAAACCAAGAAAGATACAGTCGTGATTCAAGATGTTTATTCTCCCGATGAAACTTCCATTTTTATAAAATAATTTTGGTTGTTTTTTCTGATTTATTGCTTAAAATTATGTACAATAGTTTTGGCAAAACATGACAGCCTTTCCAACTATTATAGGAGTCCAAACCATGAAACGCTTTTTATTCAATATTGTTATGATTAGCAGCCTGGGATTAACCGTTTTAACCGCCTGTTATCCCACTGAAACCGCTCAAAACACCGCCGAAACAGCCCCATCTCCCACCGCAGAAACCGCCTCAGCAGAAACCGCCTCAGCAGACCATTCCGCACCCCAAAAAGGCGGTCAAGTCGTCGAAACCGGCGCCTATCATTTGGAGTTTGTTGCTTTACCCGAAACGGATGGAACCCACATCGATTTTTACTTACAAACTGGGGACAGCCATGAAGCCGTTCCCGGTGCAAAAGTTATCGCTCAAATTCAGTTACCCAACGGCGAACAAAAAGCATTAGACTTAGAATATGATGAAGCCGGAAAACACTATGCAGTCTTTTTACCCGGAGAAGAAACCGGGGAATATAAAGTTGCTATCTTGAGCGATATTAACGGTGAAAAAGTGAACGGAAGGTTTAACTTTAGCCGATAAACAGTTAAAGCTTTATGAAATGGAAGCGGGTTTATTGAGGTTGCTTATCAAAATAATTCAATCTTTATAGACTCGCGTTAATGAAGAAAAGTAAATTTCATTCTGATTTCATAAAGTGATGTTATTTTCAACTTTATCACTCTTGAAAATTGAGTCAAAATATTTAAAATTATGAATCGTTTTCTAATTTCTCTCTTTGCGGTTCCATCATTATTGACTTTAATCCAAAGTTGTGCTGTTAATTTTTCCTCAAAAGATGCTTCTGTTCAAGCACAACAAACCCATCAAATGAACCATAATAGCGGCGAACATTCAAGCGCTCACCATCATCAATCTTCTACTCATTCCCATTCAAATCATAGTTCAGAATCGGCGAGTTTAACGAAAGCACAACTAACAAAACCCGCCGAAATTGCTGTTAATAAACCGCAGACGTTCTTGATAGAAATCCAAGATAAAACCGGAAAAACGATTACTGATTTTGAGACGTTTCAAGAAAAACTAATGCACTTAATTGTAGTTAGCGAGGATTTAGACGTATTTCAACATCTTCACCCCGAATATGACGGCGACGGTTTATTTAAAGTAGAAATCACCTTTCCCAAACCCGGAAGTTATACCCTCGTTACCGACTACAAACCTATCGGAATTTCCGAACAAGTTTCGGTTTTAAATGCTGAACTTCCCGGAGTTCAACTAACTTCATCTCTTAAAATTGATAAAAATATGAGTCAAATTTTAGAAGATACACAAGTCACTTTAACTTCTTCCCAACCTGTGCTAAAATCCGATCAGGAAGTGACATTAAAATTCAACCTCAAAGATGCCAAAACCAATCAGCCGATTAACGATTTAAAACCCTATCTCGGTGAACAAGGTCATTTGGTCATCTTTAAACAATCTAATCCTTTAACCAAAGCAGACTATATTCACGCTCATGCGCTCAAAAATACTCCACCCGATGAAGTGCATTTTATGACCAACTTCCCCGAACCGGGAACTTATAAAGTTTGGGGACAATTTAACCGCAATGGTAAAATTATTACAGCGAGTTTTTGGGTAACAGTTTCCTGAAGCGAAGATTGATTACTTAGAAATCAGTTAATTCAAAAAAAACCTCACACCAGTCACTTAAAAGAGAGTTCGCCAGTTCTAGAACGATGAATAAAACCGGAATTTGCGATCGCATTTTTCCCTTTTTTTCTGGCGAACTCCTCAAACCGTGAGACCAATCTCACCTTATTCTTCACCCTTGACAAAGGTGCCTAACTCCTCAGTCATCCGAGCCACTAAATTCCGATTATTAACGGGTTTAGCTTCGACTTCCGCTTCGATATTCTTAACAACATCTTCCGGTAAATCGAGCAATTTTACCAATTTGTGGTAAGCCGCAGCCTCTTCTTCGTTGATATTCGGCTCATTGGGAGTCCGAGCGCTCGCCCCAATCACTTCATAGCCCAATCTTAACACTAATTCCCGTTCTTCTTGAGTTTTCAACTTGGGAATTAATTCTTCTAACGGAATATTTTGCATCAAATATTCGGTTAATTCTTGTTGCAATTGTTCCTGTTCGGTTCCCACCGCAAACAAACGACTGAACTCATCAAGCATCAACGTTACTTCTTCCTGGGCTAAATGTCCATCGGCCCAAGCCATCGCCGTAACAACTCGTAACAAATTCATCTGACGGGGAGAAATAGGGGGTGGAGGGGGTGCTTGCATTGACATGATTTTAATTGTATGATGTTTGAAACAACAAATAATCTCCGCAAAAACAAATTTTGTTCAACTGTTTTGCTTCGATCAATTACATTTTCTCACAATTTGTGGTAAGGACATCCCAACCATCCTGAAAAGTTTCTTTGACTTTGCGGTGAGGGATCTTTCACCGAAGTAATTTTGTAGCTACTCGGGCGAGGTTCAGCGAGTGTTACCGAACAACTTTGTAGCTGATCCTGATGAAAAATGCTCAATTCTACCGTATCACCGGGTTGATAATCTTTCAGGCGATCGCTTAACTGTTGAGCGTTCACCCGGAAGCCATTTAAAGCCAACAATTCATCATCCGGATCGATTCCCGCCATCTGTGCGGGACTTCCCGCCTCTACAAATTTTATCAGTTCTCGACTACCATCGGAAACAACTTGTAAGCCGAGATAGGGAGTATTATCCGGTTTTTCTGCTTTTAATCGCAAGCCAAACGGTTCTAAATATTCATTAAAAGGTAACTCGTCAGTTCCGTGAATATATCGCTCAAAAAAGTCGGTTAAATCGGTTTCGGCGACGGACTCAATTACCTGTTTAAGTTGTTCGGGAGTGTAGCCAATTTCTTCGCGTCCAAACTCCTCCCACATTCCCCGCATCACATCATCTAAACTGCGTCGGTTGCGGGTACGTTCTCGAATCAACAAATCGAGTAAAAAGGAAACAACTTCCCCTTTCAAGTAATAGGAAATCTGACAGTTATCGCTATTAGAATCCCGGCGATAGAGTTTGATCCAAGCATCCCAACTCGACTCGCTCAACGGTTGAATTTTGCGCCCCGGTATGGTTTGTAAGCGAGTAATATCTTTTGACAACTCATTGAAAAAGGTTTTCAGATCAAAAATTCCCGCCCGCCAAGGAATGACCAAATCATAATAGCTGGTTGTTCCTTCACAAAACCACAACGACTGCGTATAATTTTCTTCATCATAATTAAACACTTCCAACGCTTTCGGACGAATTCGCTTCACGTTCCACAGATGAAAAAATTCGTGGGCGACTAACTGCATAAAGCGGTTATATTTCTCCGCATTCCGCAAGCCAAACCGAGGATAATTTAACGAACAACTGTCTTTGTGTTCCAATCCTCCAAAGCCTTGACTCGATAAATGCAGCAAGAACAAATACTGTTCGTAGGGTAAACCTCCAAACAGTTCGGCTTCTTCTTCGATAATTTTTTCAAAATCTTTGATTAACCTTTCGCTGTTTCCGTTTCCTTCCCCCCAAATCGCTAATTTATGGGGTTTTTCCCGCACTGTAAATTCATAAATATTGTGGGTTCCAATTTCAAACGGACTATCAATTAAGGTATCAATATCGACCGCTTTAAACGTATTGACTTGCTCGGGAACTTCGGGTAAACTTGTCGTAACTTTCCAATCTTTGGGCGGTTCAATTGTTACCCAAATTGGATGTTTTTCCCAACCGGGAATATATAATAATAGAGCCGCACTATTAAAATATCCGTGCGTTTGATCTAAATGATTGGTGCGAACCGTTAATTCGTTGGCAAAAATTCGGTATTCTATAAATAATTCATCACTATTTTTCAGATCGACCTGCCAATGATTTTTACTGACTTTTTGCCAAGTTCGGGGTTTTCCCGTGCGATCGTAGGCTTTAAACTCTTGCAAATGTCGAGCATATTCCCGCACCAAATAAGAACCCGGTGTCCAGACCGGCATTTTTAAATCCAAAACCCCAGATGCCAATTTCCTCAATTGCTGATCAACCCGAACAGACAATTTAACTTCAAACAGATGAGATTGGGGTTGAGACATCCCCACCCGATAGTGCATCACAGGAGCTTGTTCGGCTTCGAGACGGGGACGAGATTGAGTTGCTTCAGTCATTGAATTTGTGATTTTCGAGGGACAATTCGGTTGAAATTAAATCATAAACTTAAAAACTCTATTGTAATGAAGGAACAGATTATTGGCTAGCGAGATGACTTAAATGTTTGAGATTAATCAAGTGCATCGTCTGATTTTCATCATCGATTTCGATCCAGCCTTTGCTGTTTAATTTTTCCATAATTTTGCTTGTTTCTTCCAAGCTAATATCCGTCACATCGGCCAGATCTTGGTAAGGAATATTAAAAATATCCGCCCGTTTTTCCGTAATTTGACCGTAATTTTCCGCCAATTCAACCAAAGTATTGGCTAACTTCACAGCCGGGGGACGGTGGCGAATTTGGTAGCGTTGATTGGTTTGACGGAGGCGGCGTACCATCAACTGTAACATCCGATGGTGTAACTGGGGATCTTTAAATAACGTTTGAATAAATCGTTGAGCAGAAACGCTGATCAACCGGACCGGAGACAAAGCAATCACATCATTGGAGCGAGGGGATTCATCCAAAATTGCCATTTCTCCAAAAAAATCACCCCGGCCCAAAATTGCCAACGTTACCACATTATCACCCGACAAGCGTCGGACCTTCACCCATCCCGAAACAATAAAATAAACCGCATTGCCCCAAGCATCTTCCATCACGACGGCACGACTGGCAGGATAATCGTGCTTAACCGCCACGGACAAGAGCCATTCTAATGTCTCGGGATTGGCCCCTTTAAACAGGGGAAAAAGCTCGCTGAAAGCTTCAGTCTGCATGGAACTCGCTACAGTTGGAGATTAATCTAACTTGACACACGTTCGGCATTAACCGCAAGGGGTCTGAGGGTATATTGTCACTCGGCGGACGGCTAAAATCTGCTGCGAGCAACAAGCGATCACCATCCCAGCCTCGCGGCTCAAATGCCATCAACTTGCTCACGCAGTCAAAGGGTACTGGCGAACCCAAGCCCCAATCCCTCAAAATTGGACCGGGAGGCATCGTCAGAAGCGCTCAGAAATCAGCTACTCAATTATATCAGTTTCGAGATTTTCATTGAACAGTTTACCCATCCGGTTTTCGACTGCCAACAGGCCACTCCCACTTCCGCCATCGGTCGGCCACTTCCGTCACTCTCGAAAAAGGGGGATCAACTGTCTAGCCGATGTCAACATCACCCTTTATACTGTTAACTAACTAACTTCTCTAGCATCCATTGATACACTCAACTGTTGGGCGATCTGTCTGTTGTGATCCAAAATTGGGCGACGAGACACGCCAATCCAATCCGCGCCTGACCACTCAAATCAACAGTTGGTACAAGTAAGCACATCTTTTTGGCACCCATAAATGCAAAAATTGATCCGGGATATCAAATCAAACAACCGACCGACTGATAGCCTCAACTGAGGAAAAACCCCGATCAGTATCATCTCAAGACAAGAGCTAATTCTCCCGATAGCGACTGTCAATTTCATTAAAGATAATATTTAAAGTTCCGGTCTTTTTGGTAAAGGTCTATGAAATCTGCATCTCCAGGCAATCCCAAAGAGCAAACAGTCCTCAGAACCCTTGAGGTTACTGTTGAGGAGGATAGCCAAAACCGTTATCCCTCTCATCGAAACGTGAAATCCTCAGCCAGCCCAGATCACCTACCCCCCGGTCAAGCGACAGCCCAAGCCCACAGTAGTGGCAGTGCGATCGTGCGCTCAACCAATGGCGGTAATTTTTCCTCATTTTTAGCACCTTTGACAAAAGATACCTTTGTCGAGGTCGTTAAAGATGTCGAAGAAAAGTTAAAAACCGTCAATCAAACCCTGTCGCTCCTCGACAATTTACTCGATGCCCAAGGTTTCGAGGCGATCCTCAATGAAATGCTCTGTTCGATCACCCTCAAAACCGGAGAACTACTCAGCGCCGATCGCACAACCATATGGTTGCTCGACGATGAAAAACAAGAACTCTGGTCAATTGTCGCCAAAGGAGAAGATGGCAACCCCCTAGAATTGCGAATTCCAAGTAGCGCCGGAATTGCCGGAGAAGCAGCCACCTTTAAAAAAGTTGTCAATATCCCTTACGATTTTTACGACGATCCCCGCTCCGCCGCCGCCAAGGAATTTGACCGTAAAAACGGCTATCGCACCTACACGATGGTGGCGATGCCCCCTCCTCAACGAAGAAGAAGAATTGGTCGGCGTCGTCCAACTCCTCAATAAACTCAAACTCGAAACCGATCCCGAAGCCCCCCTCGAAGAAAAAATCGATACGCGGGGCTTTACCGAAGACGACGAACAACTGTTCACCGAATTCGTCCCCTCCATTCGCCTGATCCTCGAATCCTCCAAATCCTTCTACGCCGCCACCCAAAAACAACGGGCCGCCAAAGCCCTGATGAATGCGGTTAACTCCCTCAGTAAATGTAGCCTCGATCTCCAAGAAACCCTCAAAAACGTCATGGATCAGGCCAAAGAACTGATGAACGCCGATCGCAGTACCCTTTGGCTACTCGATACCGAAAAAGGCGAACTGTGGACCAAAATCCCCATCGAAGGCAAACTCACCGAAATCCGCATTCCCGCCACCGCCGGATTCGCCGGCATGGTCGCTCAAACCAAAGAACCCCTGCTGATTCCCTTTGACGTCTACGAAGACCAGCGATCGGTTAAATCCAGAGAAACCGACCAAAAAACCGGATACCGCACCTGTAGCCTCCTGTGTATGCCCGTGTTCAACTCCGACGATCAATTAATCGGCGTCACCCAACTGATTAACAAGAAAAAACAGGGCGAATATCCCCCCTACAACCCCGAAAATTGGCCGGAAGCCCCCGAACAGTGGAAAGCCAGCTTTAACCGCAATGATTTAGAATTCATGCGGGCTTTTAACATTCAAGCCGGGATCGCCCTGCAAAATGCCAAACTGTTTGAAACCGTCCGCCAGCAAGAACAAATGCAGCGCGACATCCTTCGCAGTTTGACCAACGGCGTCATTTCCACCGATCGCAACGGCAAAATTATCGCCACCAACGAATGCGCCCGGGAATTACTCGGGTTGAGCGAAGCCGATGTCACCGCAGACCAATATGTTCCCGATCTGATCCATCTCAAAGAAGGAGACTTTAGCAAATGGTTTGAAGCCGCCCTTCATCCCAAAGACACCAAAGACCGACAGCAGTATTATCCCGATCAAACCCTATTATCGGGTGCAGCCGAAGAACCTCAAAGTATCAACCTCTCCATTAACTCCATGTCCGATGTCGTTGACCCCAACAAAGTCAGTGGGGTTCTCGTCGTTATGGAAGATATTAGCGGCGAAAAAGAAGTGAAAAACCTGATTTACCGCTACATGACCCCGGAAGTCGCCGAACAATTACTCGCCAGCGGCGATATCGGCTTGGGAGGGAAACGAAAACACGTTACGGTTCTCTTTAGCGATATTAGAAGCTACACCACCCTCACCGAAAAGCTACAGGCCGAAGAAGTTGTTACCATGCTCAACGAATACTTTGAGGAAATGGTAGACACCGTACTCAGCTACAAAGGCACCCTTGACAAATATATCGGCGATGCGTTAATGGCCGTATTTGGTTCTCCGGCTCCCCTCGAAGACCATCCCTGGATGGCCATGCAAGCCGCCGTCGAAATGCGCTACCGTTTGGCCGAATTTAATCAAGCCCGAGTCGCTCAGGGGTTGATGCCCATCAGTATCGGGATGGGACTGCACTCCGATGAAGTCGTCAGCGGAAATATCGGTTCGAGTAAACGCATGGAATTAACTTCTATTGGCGATGGGGTGAATTTGGCCTCCCGCTTAGAAGGCACCAGCAAACAATACGGCACCGATATTATTATTAGCGAAAATGCTTATCATCCCTACGCCGAACGCTTAATTGTTCGCGAACTTGACTACATTACCGTTAAAGGGAAAAGTAAGCCCGTCAAAATTTATGAGTTGGTCGGCATTCGAGAAGGAAAACTCGCCCGTCCCCTCTCTGAACCAGAACAAAACATTATCAACCACTATCACAAAGGACGGGATTATTATCTCAAACCCGCCCGAGAAAAACTCAGCGACCAAGATTGTGTGAACTTGCTCGAACAGTTGGAAGAATTGTCCGACGCTCAACTGAAAAAATTGTCTTACAATGACAAAGAAATGCTCGAAGAAATGCTCTTGGAGTTGTCTCTTGAAAAACTGGTTGAAATTCTCGGAGAAAATACAGTTGAGCGTCTCGAACTTGCAGCTTTAAAAGCCGGTCCCCTAGAAGAAGCGATCCTCAACGTTAAAGACAAAGTTAAAGCAATTACCCCTCGCGATAGCAAAAAATTATTGATTGCCAAACTTAAACAGTTCAGCAGCACACCCCAAACCCAACAAATGCTAGAAGACGAAGCGAAAGAAATGTCGCTTCCTCAGTTGAGAAAGTTGATCGACCTGGCGAAAAAAGAATTTGCAACTCTAGCCAAAGAAGCGTTCAGAAACGCCAAGCGAGAATTTTTGGAGGTGTTGAACATCGATCCCAAAAATAAAGCCGCCAAACTACACGTTGAACGCTGTATTTTGTATGAAACCACCAAACCCCCCGGTGAAAGCTGGGATGGCGTTTGGAAATTGACCGAAAAATAAAAATCGGCTAGAGAACAATCCCGATCTCGGCGTTCTCTAGCGATCGCCACCCCTGAGGTTGAAAACATCCAAATGTTAATTTTAGATGCAATTTTGATCGGATTGAGAGTGTAACCGAATAAAATTGGTATAGAATTAATAAAATCTCGGGAATATTCACCGATAAAACTCATGCGATAGACATCACAATTAGAAAGACTTCCTGCTGGAGATATGACTAAACTGAGTACCCATTTTTCCGATGTAGAATGGCTGGAGAAGGTTCACAATCTATTGATTGACATTGCTCGGGCTTCACTGGCTGACTTACCTCGCTTACCGGAAAGCGTCTCGACAGAAGCACTTCCCCTCGCACAAAATGCCCAGATCATTCAACAAAACACCGCTAAATTTTCCCATCACCTCAACTGGCAGCAACAAAGCCAATGGTTGCAAGAGGTTCATCAACTGTTGATCGAATTATCTCGCATCGCCTTATCCGAACGGCCCAAACTCCCCGAAAACATCGCTCAAAGGGCCTTGATGCTGGCAGAAACCGCCCAAGATCTGCGGGACAAACTGCCCGAAGCCAGCGAAACCGAATGGGACAACGAAACCGAAGCCCCAAACCCCGACCCCCAAAAACTAGATGAATCCTCCACCTCTCCCGAACAGTTACTTCAACAACTGCAAACCCATCTAAAAGCCCAACAGGTTCGCAGCCGCAACCCTCAGTTACCCCAGTGGCAACAAGTTTTAACCCTGCTTGATGTCGTCGCTGAAATCTACAAAAACATCCCTCGGTCGGACCGTTGAGAAGCGGCTTATTCCTGTCGGCTCGATGAACTTACCCCGAGGATAATTATCTCAAAAAAGGGAGATTTCCTGATGTTTAAATTAATTCATCAACAAACGTAAACCGATCAATCAAATCCCCCCAAAGATTCCATTTCGGCAAACGAGATTGATTTCCTCAAGGTCAAGAAACCCCTAAAATCTGTCAAGAGGAGGAGTCAGCCCATCCCCGGCTTTTATGCTATACTTGTTGAGTAATAGTTAGCAAAACATACGCTCCAAAGCTTAAAACAGATTTTGTATGGAATCCGATAGTCAACCTCCGAGTGCCTCTAGTCATTCTAGCGACTGGTTTGCCAATTTTGTGGGAACAGTCATAGCCCTAATCACGCTCGCGCTACCCCTACTTGCGATCGCCCACTATTCCCCCAGTCAAGGTACAACTTGGCAATCACCCCCCTACCCGATGCAAAACATAACCAACAATCAACCCTAGAGGCAACTGTCAACTTCCCCTCAAAGGAATCAATGTAGAAAAACCCGGAGTTCTGCGGTCAAACCCTTCTTGAAACCAAAACCGCAGGAAAAGGACTATCTTGGGCGAAGACGGGGATTCGTCTCAATTCCGAATTTCAGGGTTGGCTCGAAAGCGCGATCGCTCCTAGAATGCTAAATGGGAGATGATCAAATTCAACCTGTAGAAAATTCCACAGGCCAACCGTGACCGCTCCCTGAAAAAATAGCTTGGAGAACAATCAGTGGATTTATCGCTCATTACACCCCAGCCCGAGCCGGGACTGATCAACGTGTTAATTGAAATTCCCGCCGGAAGCAAAAATAAATACGAATACGACAAAGACTTACAAGCCTTTGCCCTCGATCGCGTGCTGTATTCCTCCGTACAATATCCCTATGATTACGGGTTTGTTCCCAATACCCTCGCAGACGACGGCGATCCCCTCGATGGCATGGTCTTAATGGATCAGCCCACCTTCCCCGGATGCGTGATCGCCGCCCGACCCATTGGTATGCTAGAAATGATAGATGGTGGCGATCGCGACGAAAAAATCCTCTGTGTACCCGATAAAGACCCCCGCTATAAACTGGTGAAGTCACTCAATGATATTGCCCCCCATCGCTTAGATGAAATCGCTGAGTTTTTCAAAACCTACAAAAACCTCGAGAAAAAAGTCACCGAGATTCTCGGGTGGAAAGACGTTGATCAGGTTAACCCCTTAATCGAAAAGTGCATCGCCGCCGGGGATGCCAAAGGTCGAGACTCAGATGCAGAAAAATAATATTGGTGAAGTCCTGAGGTAAAACCATGTACCGAACGCTCCTATTGGCGAAAATTCACAACTGTACAATTACGGAAGCCAACTTAGACTATATCGGTAGTATCAGTATCGATCAAAACTTGCTCGAAGCAGTCGGTCTTGTGGTCCACGAACAAGTCCAAGTGGTGAATCTAGCCAATGGAGAGCGATTTACAACCTATGCTATAGCAGCACCAGCCGGATCGGGCGCCGTAGAACTCAATGGTGCCGCCGCCCGCTTGGGAATGAAAGGCGATCGCATAATCATCATGTCCTACGGACAGTTGACTCCAGAAGAAATCAAAACCCACATTCCCAAAGTGGTTTTCGTAGACGAAAAAAACCGAATTCTTCAGGTTCGGGGCTAGAATAAAACTGGTGCTTCACTCATAGAAATTTCAATCCCACTTAAAATACTCGGTGCAACTGTTCAAGACTCGATCGATCCCTCCCAACCTTTTGGGGCGATCGAGCCAACAAAATCTCACAATTTTAGTCCTACGATTAAGGTAGAATACCACAACGATGTCGTCAGTTTCCGATCCATCCGCTCAGAGTCAACAGCCTCCCGTTATGATCCCGGAAACCAACCCCTCACCAGACTTTTACGTGAAATTTTGGGGGGTCAGAGGAACAATTCCCACACCAGGCCATCAAACCGTTCGCTATGGGGGGAATACCTCCTGCGTAGAAATGCGCTTGGGGAAAAAACTCCTCATTTTTGATGCGGGGACAGGTTTAAGAGTCCTGGGTATGGACTTACTCAAAGAAATGCCCCTCGAAGCCTATATGTTCTTCTCTCATACCCACTGGGATCACATCCAGGGCTTCCCCTTCTTCGTACCCGCCTTCATCCCGATCAATCGCTTCCACATCTACGGCGCGATCACCCCCGATGGTAGCACCATCAAACAAAGACTCGCCGACCAGATGGTTCACCCGAACTTTCCGGTTCCCATGCACGTCATGCAATCGGATATGAAATTCTATGACATCGTACCCGGAGATGTGGTATCGCTTGAAGACATTAAAATCGAAAGCGCACCCTTGAATTATCCCAATGGCGCCGTCGGATATCGGGTCAGTTGGCAGGGACACACCGTCGTTTACTGTAGCGACACCGAACATTTTCCCGACCGGCTCGATGAAAATGTCTTACACCTGGCTCGCAATGCCGATGTCCTCATTTACGATGCCACCTACACCAACGAAGAATACTACCATCCCAAATCTCCGAAAGTCGGTTGGGGACATTCCACCTGGCAAGTCGGCGTAGAAATCGCCAAAAAAGCCGGAGTCAAAAAAATCGTCATGTATCAACACGATCCTTACCACGACGACGACTTTCTCGATCAAGTCGAAGCTGAGGTTCAAGCCGTCTTCCCCGAAGGCATCGTTGCCCGAGAAGGAATGCAGCTTAAAATTAGCTAAGTCCACCGTAGAAAAAACCGGCCCCCGTGAATCAGAAAATCCCAGTCGGACGGCCCAAATCCGATTTTCAACGCCAGTTTTTCCCACTCAGACCCCGTTCTCTGCGGGTACTGCTGTTGGCGATTATCTTTTCACTATTGGGCAACTTCAGCGCTAACAGTTTAACCCCAGTCTCAGCGATGAGTCCCGACCCCTTAGCCATCCCCTCCAATCAAATCGCTACCGTTGATCGGGTTCCCCCCCGCTTTGAACTCGGACAACAACTCTATCTCGAAAACTGTTCCGGCTGTCACATCGCCCTACCCCCGGAAGTCCTCCCCTCCCAAACCTGGCGCCAAATTCTCCAAGATACCCAACACTACGGACGCCAACTCAAACCCCTCGTCGATCCGCCCCGACTCCTGATCTGGAACTACCTACAAACCTTCTCCCGTCCCCTCAACCTCGAAGAAGAACAACTTCCCTTTCGAGTCGAGCGCTCCCGCTTTTTCAGAGCAATTCATCCGCGAGTCGAATTTTCTCAACCCATCTCCGTCAACAACTGCCTCAACTGCCATCCGTCCGCCTCCGAGTATAATTTTCGCTCCTTAACCTCAGAGTGGACAGACTCCCCGTGATCCGATCGCTGAAAACGGTTTTTCTCCCCTCAAACCCCAAAAACCATCCCAAAAAAACAACCCCTCACAGCCAAACGATCAACCAATACCAACGAAAAGATCCAGCAAGTAGGCATCAATTGCTACAATAAGCAATAACTTCTCGTCGGTGTAAAGGTCCTGTTGTTGCCATGCTGAAAGCTCTGCTGGGCGATCCAAACGCTCGCAAACTCAAGAAATATCAACCGATTGTCACAGACATAAATGTTTTAGAAGAAGACATTCATGCACTCTCCGATGAAGAATTGAGAGGAAAAACCGGAGAGTTTAGAAATCGTCTCGAAAAAGCAAATTCCCGTGAGGAACGAGAGCAAATTTTAGACGAAATTCTTCCCGAAGCCTTTGCAGTGGTCCGAGAAGCCGCACTGCGGGTTTTGGGAATGCGCCATTTCGATGTGCAGCTTTTGGGGGGGATGATTCTTCACAAAGGCGAAATTGCCGAGATGAAAACCGGAGAGGGAAAAACCCTCGTCGGCACTCTACCCGCCTATCTCAACGCCCTATCCGGTCATGGGGTTCATATTATTACGGTTAACGATTATCTCGCCCGCCGCGATGCCGAATGGATGGGTCAAGTTCATCGCTTTCTCGGGTTGAGTGTAGGATTGATTCAGCAGGGCATGAGTCCGGAGGAACGTCAGAGAAATTATCGCTGTGATATCACCTACGCCACAAACAGCGAGGTGGGCTTTGATTATCTGCGCGATAATATGGCAACCTCTATGGATGACGTGGTTCAGCGTCCGTTTAATTTTTGTATTATTGACGAAGTAGATTCGGTTCTCATTGATGAAGCCCGCACGCCCCTGATCATTTCCGGTCAGGTCGAACGTCCGAGCCAAAAATACATTCGCGCCGCTCAAGTCGCCCGCGCCCTGGAAAAAGAAGAACATTACGAAGTTGATGAAAAAGCCCGTAACGTCCTTCTCGGGGATGAAGGCTTTGCCAAAGCTGAAGAACTCCTCGGGGTAAAAGATTTGTACGACCCCAATGACCCTTGGGCGCACTTTATGTTTAATGCGGTCAAAGCCAAAGAACTGTTTGTCAAGGACGTTAACTATATTGTTCGCGATGGCGAAGTCGTTATCGTTGATGAGTTTACCGGGCGGGTCATGCCGGGACGCCGCTGGAGCGATGGTCTTCACCAAGCGATCGAAGCCAAAGAAGGGGTTGATATTCAGCCGGAAACTCAAACCCTGGCAACCATTACCTATCAGAACTTCTTCCTGCTTTATCCCAAACTCTCGGGAATGACCGGAACGGCGAAAACAGAAGAAGTTGAATTTGAGAAAATCTATAACCTGCAAGTCACGATTGTACCCACAAATCGCCCCACAGGTCGGGCGGATTTATCCGATGTGGTCTACAAAACCGAACTCGGAAAATGGAGTGCGATCGCCTCTGAATGCGCCCAAATGCACGAATTGGGCCGGCCGGTACTCGTCGGAACCACCAGCGTGGAAAAATCCGAGTTGCTGTCCCGGTTGTTGGCCGAACGCAGGATTCCCTATAATCTGCTCAACGCTAAACCCGAAAACGTTGAACGGGAATCGGAAATTATCGCCCAAGCCGGACGAAAAGGGGCGGTGACGATTTCCACTAACATGGCCGGTCGCGGAACTGATATTATCTTGGGCGGAAATGCTGACTTTATGGCTCGGCTGAAAATGCGAGAATATTTTATGCCCCGCATTGTTAAGCCGGATTCGGAACGGGAACTCGCCATGAAGCGCGTATTTTCTGGCGGCGATCGCTCGGGCGGCGAAGGCTTTGGCGGAGATGTCAAAAAAGGGAAGTCTTGGAAAGTGACCCCGCAAATTTTTCCGACAGAACTCTCGCGGGCTACCGAACAAAAATTAAAGGAAACGGTCGAATTTGCCGTGTCTCAATACGGGGAACGCAGTTTACCCGAGTTGCTCGCCGAAGATAAACTCGCGATCGCTTCGGAAAAAGCACCGACTAACGATCCGGTGATTCAACGCTTGCGAGAAGTTTATAAAACGATTGTCGCCGAATACGAACATTATACCGAGCGCGAACACGATGAAGTGGTTGAACTCGGCGGCTTGCACGTGATCGGTACCGAACGTCACGAATCGAGGCGGATTGATAACCAACTGCGGGGACGGGCCGGACGACAGGGCGATCCGGGATCGACTCGCTTCTTCCTCAGTCTACAGGATAACCTGTTGCGGATTTTTGGCGGCGATCGCGTTGCCGGTTTGATGGATCGCTTCCATATTGATGAGGATATGCCCATTGAGTCGCCGATCTTAACGCGATCGCTGGAAAATGCTCAGAAAAAGGTGGAAACCTATTACTATGACATCCGCAAGCAGGTGTTTGAGTACGACGAGGTGATGAATAACCAGCGTCGGGCGATTTATGCCGAACGCCGTCGGGTGTTGGAAGGTCAGGATTTGAAAGAACAGGTGATCAAGTACGGTGAGCAGACGATGGATGACATCGTTGATGCTTATATTAACCCCGATTTGCCCTCTGAGGAGTGGGATTTGGAAAATGTGGTCAGTAAGGTCAAAGAGTTCGTTTATCTGCTTTCAGACTTAAATGCAGACCAGTTGATCGATCTCAGCGTTGATGAGATTAAGACGTTCTTGCACGAACAGTTACGCAACGCCTACGACATTAAGGAAGCCCAGGTTAATCAAATTAAGCCCGGTTTGATGCGAGAAGCCGAACGGTTCTTTATCTTGCAGCAAATTGATACCCTCTGGCGCGAACACCTGCAACAGATGGATGCGTTGCGCGAGTCGGTTGGGCTGCGGGGCTACGGTCAAAAAGATCCTTTGATTGAGTACAAGCGCGAAGGTTACGAACAGTTCCTCGATATGATGACCGATATTCGCCGGAATGTGATTTATTCGATGTTCCAGTTTCAGCCTCAACCCGCAACCAGCGTCTAGCTTTAGATTTATTTAACACACTGATGGGTTGACAACCTGAAATTATCGTGTATATTGGTATCAGTGTGAGGAGTGAGGTCTGTAGAAGAAGCGCTTGGGGTCGAAACACGGCCAGACTCCCAGGTGCTTTTTCCATTTTTCGGAGAACCTCTATTTTAAAGTGTTTGGCGAGTTGTATATTTACAAAGGCGTCGAACGAAGGATAGCCAAAAGTCTGACTATACCTGCATTTTCTTGCCGATTGCAACAGTGCCGATTGCAAGAGTACCTAGCGCGAAGCACTTCGTTAATTGAGCTTGTTTATTGTGTTCCGAAGTCGCTGCAAAAACAATCGGTTCCCAACTTGAAAAATAAGTCAACAGTTAAATTCAAAACAATCCTCTTTAGCAAAGAATAAAGGATTTTAGATTAAAATGCCCCCAAAACCCTCTATTTTTGTATTCAAAAACTGAAATTTTGTTGATTAAAATTGTTGCTTGACAACCAACAGAGGTAGAGTAGAAACCCGCCAAGATGTTATCAACTCATCGGAGAAAAACTCAGCTTCAACGGGCAACAAAACTGAATTATGATGGTTCTTCTTTATCCATTTCCGCAGGCAAACAGATTAAATTATCCCCTTGAGTATAAATCAATCCAGAGGAACGCAATTTACCCATCAACCGCGTCACCGTCACCCGAGTTGAACCGATAGCGCTGCCAATTTGAGAGTGAGTTAGAGGCCAGGGCAAGCAATAACCTCGAAAAGGATGTTCTTCACTATCATTAACGTAATATTCGCCGTATTCTTCAATTAAGAGCGTTAAAAACCCTAACAACCGGTCAATGGTTCGACGCTGACCTAAGGTGCTTAACCATAACAATTTGCGCTGATGTTGGTATCGAAAGGCATCTAAAACTTCCCGGCGAAAATGCGGCCAATTATCCAAATCTTCCCAGTACATCCAGAGAACATTTGTATCATCCGTATGGGCGTAAGCCTGTAATGAAAAAGGCGACTGGGCGACCAATTCAAAAGGTTGACCCGCACCAACAAAACCGAGAAACGCCTCATCTAAAGCCCGACGAGACACCTTAGAATTAGATTTATTAGAAGCGGTTCCCAGTTGAGCGCTACCCACCAAACGAACCGAACCCCGCTGGACCAGATAGAGTAAACCCGGACGGGCGGGAATGCGTTCATCCTTGTTAAAACTGCGACAGCGATAATGTTCCTGCGCCCAGTCAATAATACGCTGCCAAGTTAAAAACGGTCGGTTGTTGGTTTCAGAAGATACAGAGGTTGACTGCATAAAACAATAAAAGATGAGAGTTCAAGAACAACGGAAAAAAACTCAATCGGCTTTGAAAAAGCACTCTGGGTTAAATTTGACACCAACTTAGCCCCATGATCAAGAGCTAAACTTTATACATTGCTGATCTCAATGTGAGCTATCTTACTAATGTAGCAAAAAACACATCATCTGCGCGATCCCAAAGAAAATTCCTAGAGAGTTTCACGCCGAGAGAGGCTTTAAGCTTGCTACACAGAATTCTCTTGAGGTTCCGGAATCTGGGGTCAGGATCTTGTTGAGAGGCTCATTAACTGTAGTTGACTCCAGAAGAATTACTGAAATGATATGCACAGCCCGATGGTTCAATGTTTCCTGGTTAACAAGCTATATCAGCACATTCGATGTCAAGAAATTAACATCGATTCTCAGGATATTCCGGTTTATCTCCTTAAAGAGTCTTGGCCGATTCGATATCACTCGGCGATCGCTTTGAAACTGGCAAAAATTAAACATCAAAACCCCATAGATATCGCCGCTGAAATTGTTCAAGGTTTGTCATTCCAAAGCGATCGCGTTGAGATAACCGTTGAAGTGATTTCTAATGGAATAATTGCATTTGAATTAAGCGATCGCACGGTCGCCAGTTGGTTACAACAGATTATTAAAACTCCTTTACCCGAATCAAGTTTTCCCCGATTTTCAAACTCAATATCGGCTGATAACCATTACTCAAAAAACAGATTTGGGGTACAATATAGCCATGCTCGCTGTTGTTCAATATTGCGGTTGGCCGATCGCGATCGCATCATTACCTTAGATCGACCCAATCCCCAAAGGACTCCGGCGCTGTGGTTCTTTATCGAACCCGATCCAATTCCTTGGCTGGATGTTAGCGGAAAACTGCGAATTCATCATCCCAGTGAACAGCAACTCATCGGGCAACTTCTAAACAGTTTAGACGCCGATTCTACCTCATCCGATCAACAATTCTGGGAAAAGAGAGCCGATCAGATTTCTAATGCGTTTCAAGCCTTCTACAGTCAGTGTCGCATTTGGGGAGAAGTCAAACTTCAAACCCCAAAAATAGCACAAGTTCGACTCGGATTAATCTCAATTACTCAAGCAATATTAAGGTATATTCTCCAAGAAAAACTCGGTGTTCTAGCACCTTTAGAATTGTAATAAAAGTTGGGAGTCGGGGAGATGGTAAACGGATGGGTTGACGGTTGGATTTCGAGGTTAACGCTTTAAGAAACGGATGGGTTGACGGTTGGATTTCGAGGTTAACGCTGTCAAACTGGTGACTCGGTGACTCGGTGACTCCTATTGACCGTTCCCTGTTCCCTAAGATTGCGTTGGCGTAGCCTGCCGCAAAGCGGCTTACTTCGCTCTCGTGGCATCGTTCCTTCAACTCTGTGAACCAGAGCAACGGACTTTGCGCTCGCGACCATTCCGCCAAGTCGCGAGTTCGCGCTGTTCCCTGTTCCCTGTTCCCTAATAACTGGTGACTGGTGACTGGTGACTGGTGACTGTAAATTGCCTGTTGCCTACATTAACAAAAAAAGCCCGCTTTGGAGTTGCAGGCTGAATGAAAAACATCTAAAAACTTCTATTGAAATTTATTCAATTGTAATAGATTGTGGCCCTTTATTGCCATTAGTAGCTTCTGAAGGAGAAGAAGTTTGAGAAACTGTCGCTCCCTCTTTCGATAACCAGCTTTTCACCGGATCATCATACAAATTTAACTTAAGAATACCCGAAACAAACCCACCTAAAAAAGCGATTGGCTGTTGGGTAAAACCCTCAAAAATTGGCTTCAGTTCATCCATGATAACTTACAGTCTCCTTTTTACAGTTTACACTTTATAGTAACCCGCGACCCGTGTTTTCAGTTATCAGCAATTAGAGTGATCCGCGATCGGTTCTTTTCCTTGTCGCCATCTCACCGGTTGACTGTAGACTAAAAACAGTTGCAGTGTTCACTGTCTAATAGCCGCCATATCCGTAGCCGCCGCTGGAATAGCCGCCACTATAATAGCCGCCACTGGAATAGCCGCCACTGGAATAGCCGCCACTGGAATAGCCGCCACTGGAATAGCCGCCACTGGAATAGCCACTACTATAATAGCCACCACTGGAATAGCCACCACTGGAATAACCCCCATTATAAGAGCTAGAACTGTAGTTAGCCTTGCTGGTATTCGAGAAGAACCGATGATAGTCCGGGTCATCCTTTTGAACCGCCGAACCTCCGGTAACAATGCTATTGGGTTGATGAGGTTTAGCCTTAATACTCCCCTTGCGTCCGTCCAACTCGGGTAATTTGGGGAAATCTTCAGCCGGGATATCCTCAGCCACCTCTTTCATAAACTGACGCCAGTTGTAAGCGGCGGTTTCGCTAGTTCCCCAAGTCGGTTGGTTGTCATCATTGCCCAACCAAACCCCCGTTACCATCTGAGGAATATAACCAATAAACCACAGATCTCGCGCCTTCTCAGAAGTTCCGGTTTTTCCGGCGACCTGGCGGTCCGATAAATAAGCCGAAGTACCGGTTCCCCCTTCTACAACCCCTTCCAACATCCAAGTTGTAATAGCAGCGCTGCCTTTATCTAAAACTCGTTTCGGTTTAAAATCGGCTTGATAAATCGTTTCGCCCTTTTGGTTGACCACGCGACGAATGCCATGAGCGGGAATATGATTTCCCTCAGCGGCAAGCGTCCCGTAAGCATTGGTCAACTCAAGCAAATTCACCTCATAAGCGCCCAACGCCAAAGAATAAGTCGGTTTTAACTGAGAGTGAATTCCCATATCCTTGGCCATTTTAATCGTCGGTTCAAAACCAACATCAACCAACACCCTCACCGCCACCACATTCACCGAACTACTCAAAGCGCTGATCATCGATCGCCAGTTATTCGAGTGACGGTTTCCATAATTCATCGGTCGATAACCATCTACCCGATAAGGCTCATCCTTGTAACTATCATAGGGAGAAAAACCCGCCGCGATCGCGGTGGCATAAACCAACCCTTTAAACGTCGATCCGGGCTGACGTTGAGCTTGAATGGCGCGATTAAACTCACTTTCAGCAAAACTCGCCCCGCCGACCAACGCCTTCACCTCACCAGTGCGGGGGTCAATTGCCACCAACGCCGCCTGATCGAACGCCTGAGACGCCCCATCAATTTCCACCGCCTCTTTAACGACCTTTTGGGCAATTTCTTGCCATTTGAGGTTCACACTGGTTTCAACGGTTAACCCGCCGATTTCCAGGGCTTCCGGGGAGATATATTTCGGTAATTCCTTTTCAATGTAGCTGGCAAAATAGGGAGCGCGAACCTGTAGGCGTTTGGGGGAACTCGGATCGACCGCTAAAGCTTGTTGTTGAACCTGTTCGGCGCGAGCGGGGGTCAACACCTCAGCATCGGCCATGCGCTGTAAAACCACATTCCGGCGTGCTGTCGCCGACTCCAAGTCTACCAGGGGAGAATACTGACTCGGTGCCGGAGGCAAACCCGCTAAGGTGGCAATTTCCGAGAGGGTCAGGCGTTGAACCGGCTTGCTAAAGTAGACCTGAGCGGCGTCGGCCACCCCATAAGCGCCCGAACCCAGATAAACCAAATTGAGATATTGTTCAAGAATCTCCTCCTTGGTCATCTGCCGTTCAATTTTAGTGGCGAGCATGGCTTCGCGCAATTTGCGAACAATACTCCGTTCTTGATCGAGAAACACCATTCTCGCCAACTGTTGGGTGATGGTACTTCCCCCCTCGACAACTCCGCCGGCCAACAAGTTGGAACCGAAAGCCCGGATAATGCCTTGATAATCGACCCCATTATGCTCGTAAAAGCGCCGATCTTCAATGGCTACAAACGCTTCGACCAACTGTTCGGGAATTTGCTCGAGCTTGACTTTCTCCCGAGTGGCGGGGCCACGCTGCATTAAAATCGTACCATCTGCGGCTTTTATCGTTAAAGTGCCATCGCGAGAGTAGGTGGAAAGATCGGTCAGTTCCGGCAAATTTTGATAAAGCTGGTAAAACTTCCAACCGCCATAACCAACCGTTCCGCCGCCGACCGTGACCACCCCGATACCGATCCAAACACTCACCCGTTGATACCAGGCGGTTTTACCTTCTTCTGGTGTGGGAATTTTGGATTTTACCCATACCCAGACCCGACCCGACCAACGTTGTAGACTCTGAGGGATATTTTCTTCAAGATCAGATTCTTGTTCTTGATCTCCGTCTTCATCGACCGAGTTTTGACCCAACTCAGACGTTTGGTCCCAAGCATTCTCCTGGGTTGCGGTCATTGAAGGGTTATCTGTATCTTCCCCGGTTTCTGGCGACGGAAACCCATCTTGAGAGGGGGTTGAAGGGTTAACTTCTGAGTTAAATCTAACTCCTGTCATGGTGCTTTGATATTCTTGCTTAAAAAAAGTGGGAAGTTTGGCTTCACCCTGTTGTTGGGAGAGGTGCCAAGGCGTCTCTCCAGACTCAGTGCGTTGGTCATCGGAATCAATCGGGTTCCCTGTAAACTTAGATTGATTGTCCGTATCCTGAGGAAATTTCGTCACGGTCGGCTCCCAAAGTTCGTTGGAAACGGATATCTCCAGGGGAAAGCTTGAATAAACTCAAGGATAGAGTTTATCGATGTTTCCGCTTAGGATATCTGTTATGAGGTTGAAAAGCAACCTTTTCTAACATTTGTTTGTTCGAGATGCTCACGCGGCGTGACCTAAAGCCAATCCCACCACCAGCATCCCTAAGACCAAGAAGGGTTGAGCGCTTGCTTGATATTTAACATCATTTTCGAGAGGATTGCGTAGAAAATACATATCTTGAAAGGTAATCTGAGGAATCACCAACAATAATAGGATTGTGGCGTAGAGGTTTTGTTGGATACTGATCAGATACATAGCCACACCCGCTTGAAAGATATCAATCATCAACACGCAAATCCAAGCGGCCGTTCCCACGCCAAACATTACCGGTAATGATTTTAACCCAAGTTGGCGATCGCCTTCGACACTTTTGAAATCGTTAACGATCGCAATTCCCAATCCTGCCAAACTGTAGAATAGGGTCAAAACCACAATGGTTGAGGTCAAATCCCCAAATAAAGCGTGACCCGTCCACCAGGGTAATGCAATATAACTCGCTCCCAAGGCATAATTTCCCAACCAGCCATTTTTTTTCAGCTTTAAAGGCGGAGCCGAATAGATGTAGGATAAGAACGCTCCCCCCAGACACAGACAGGTAATGGTCGGAAATTCATGTTGCGCCCAGACATCCAACCCGTAGGACAAAGCGACCCCCGCTCCGAGGAGAATCAATATTTGCGTCACGACTTGGGGAATAGAGATGGCTCCCGAAGGAATGGGTCGATAGGGTTCGTTAATGGCGTCTAGATCGCGATCGTAGAAATCATTCAAGGTTTGAGTATAACCCGCCATTAACGGTCCGGCTAACAGCATACAAGCTAATGCAATCAAAAAATCTTCCAGACTCCAGGTATAATTTCCCGAAGACGCCGCCCCGCAAACCACACCCCAGATTAACGGTATCCAGGTGATGGGTTTCATCAATTGTAGGCGGATTTTCCAGATGGATTTTTCTCCGGGTGCAGCACCTTTCATCCCCAACAGTTGCCGAGTTTTGGCGCTGCGGTCTGGATTTGGGTTTTGACGAACTTGAGTTTCCGGCGTTTCAGACATAAGAAGTAATCTTAAATTTAGGAGGAGTGAACAGCTTTTACAGTCAACAGTTTACAGTTATGCAGTAACCAGTTTACAGTCACCAGTCACCAGTCACCAGTCACCAGTGCTTACAGTTGTTAGGGAACAGGTTACAGGGGACAGCTCATCTAGCAACAGGCGCTTCTAGCAATAGGCAATAGTCGGGAGTCACCCAGTCACCGAGTCGGGGAAAAACGGTTGATGGGTTGGGGCGGGTTTATGTAAGTTATTTTGTGGGTAACATAGATTTAGGCTGAACCCGCCCCTACAAGACTCTTGCATGGTTGCCTATTCCCTATTCCCTGTTGCCCGTTGCCTGTTCCCTATTGCCTTTTTTCACTAAAAAGAAATGATCAAGTAATTGTTTTGAAACTTGGCTCCGGTGACGGGTTTTCCGCGCAGGGGATCGGGGAGAAAGATATTTCGCCGTTGATCTCCGGCTTCTATCGTCACTTCAGGGCCGTACTGAGTGAGTTTAATTTGTTTTTTATCAAAACTGGGTAGAAATAGGCTGACTTGGCGTTTAGCCACGTCTACTGAAATCGAACGGGGGGCGGTTTTGGCGATCGCGCTCAAGTCGGGTAAGGCTTGGGTTAAAATTTGCCAATCTTGAGCGGGAATTTCCGGGACCGCATGAACTTTGAGCGGATCGAAGCTTTCAGTAATACTATCGCTTAAATTGGCTTGATTGAGAATTACCCCGCCGACGGTTAAACAAACTTGTTGAGCGCTTCCCCACAAATAACGGGCGGTGGCGATCGCAATATCATCGGCAGTTGTAACCAAATAAGCCACAACTCGGTTTGGATCGGCAACCGCTTCTTTGCCCTGATCCAAGATATTATTAACTTGATTAGTCGGTTGGGAGAAATTATCGGCTGACAGATCCACGCTCAACACCGCACTGCTAACCGGTTGAGCAAACGGAGAAATTGCTTTCCAAAAATCCGACTCCAGAAAAACTTGACGAAACCGACGGACATACCAGCTTAAAATCTCTGGCATTCCCAACATTCTCAGGGTTTCTTGGCTGCTTGGCCCATCATAAACAATCACATCATAGGCGCCGCTGGCATCGTATTCTCGAATAGCATTCAACGCCAGCGCACTATCCATCCCCGGTAATACCCCGAGTTCCTGACCATAAACATTTTTAAAAAAGGGGGTGCGAACATATTGGGCTTCTAAGCTTTTGAGTTGTTCCCAACTTTGTTCGAGGAGTTGAGCGCTTTTGAGATAAGTCGCCTTGAGGTTGGGGGCGACCTCTGTGGGCTGAGAACCCACCGTTTCACCCAAAAACAGGCTGAGGGCTGGACTGGTATCTTGACTAGCCAGGAGGACTCGCTTTCCTTGCTGTGCAAACCGTTTGGCGGTTGCGACTGCTATTGTGGTTCGTCCGGTGCCACCCTTTCCCAAAAAGGTTAATATTAGAGCCATCTACTCTTTCCTACTGCTAAAATCACTTACATTTTCTCGGTTTAACCGCACTTTGAAATCTTAGCGTATGTTTTTAGGGGATTTACGACAACTGTTGAGTATTGGCCGCGCGTCAGTCTGTGAAGTCGGGAAAGCCGGTGAGGAGCGATCGCCCGTGCATTGTCTTTGGTAGTGTTAACCCAATGGAGATCGCCCGCAACGCTGGCGTTTTCACAAGCGGTTTTTTCCGGTTCAACTTTCGGTTGCGATCAACTCACTGCGGGTCTGACTCCCGACCTCACGGGAACGTTAAGACGCGGTTTCTAGTTCATCTTCAAAGAACCAGCTTGACAGGTTGTCATCGAGTTTGACCACGAAGCCAACTCCGCTCCCGTCTACCATTTTGTAGTCTTCGACTATGCCGTAAGGATTTTGTTTGATTTTGCTGACAACATTTGCAGGCATCCGATCTCTGATGCGGCGTACCTTCACTTTCTGACCGATTTCGATTGCCACTTCCAGTGTTCTCCGATTTGACTGTAACCAATCCACAGTTTATCTGAATCTGTACCCACTTTGACAGTCACTCAGAACCCGTCACCAGTTGTTAGGGAAAGGGGAAAGGGGAAAGGGGAAAGGGGAAAAGGGAATTCTGTACGCGCAGCGAGCGCGAACGCGCTTACTCCCAACTCCTGACTCGGTGACTCGGTGACTCCTGTTTTCAATTGATTTGCATCAAACTTCACACTCGATTGAGTTAACATTTGATAAAATTTAAAAGTTTTTCGGCGTGGCGATCTGTTGATCGAGGTTTTGATAGGCCGAAGTTGAGGGGGCTTTAAACTCAAAGTATTCAGAACCTTCTATAATGTTATTAGGTAAAATGTTCCCCGCTCAAACTTGCCGACTTCAATTGGGATTTTCCCTAAAAAACTTAATTTTATTTTTTGGGTGATTTCGGCATCGTAAACGGTAAAATTTTACCTTGAGTCTACAAAGTTATCCACTCTAAACTTCGCTTTAAGTCTCAAAGACTTCCGGAAAGTTTTAATTTTTTTATCTTTTTATTTGGTTATGTAAAAAACCGACTTGAATTCCTCAGCGCTTGTATTTAAACTCAATAATTCCTTACAAATAAACCGGGCAACTCTAAGGAGAGCATATGGATTTGAAACCGAAGTATCCCAAAAAATTGTTATACTGGCTAACTAATTTAACTCAAAAACACTTAGGATTTCAAGAAAAACTAAATTTAATTACCAAAGAATCTCGTACCTTTATAAAAGTTGATCGGGTCAAAGTTTATCAGTTTGACAGAGAAGGAAACGGTGTAATTATTGCCGAATCTGTACAATCGGAAAAATTACCCTCTCTACTCGGATTACATTTTTCTAGCCAAGATATTCCCGCTTCTGCTCGCGAGCAGTTTAATAAACCCAATCAACGTATTATTATTGATGTCTCAGCGAAGCGCAAAATCCTTGACAGTGCTAATTTAAACTGGGATAAAGGTGACTCATCCGACCGTCAAATTTGTTATGCTCCGGTTAATGAATGTCATCTGAACTATTTACTCGGAATGGGAGTCTTATCATCTTTAGTGATTCCGATTTTTCACTGGGAACAATTGTGGGGTTTACTGGTTGCTCATCATAGCGATCCGCGACGGTATAACGAAGCAGAATTACAAACTTTAGAACTGTTTAGTAAACAAATTTCTCTGGCGATCGCCCAAACCATGATGATCGCCCAAGCCTCTCAGCAACAGCAACAGGAAAAAGCGATCGCCCGTCTCAACCAAATTTTCGAGCAAAACCGAGATAACGGTCAAATTTGGCAAACCATTCTCGAAGAAACAATGACTCTCCTAGAAGCGGATGGAGGACGGCTTTATTTTACCGATAATCTTACAGGCGAATCCCCCAAATTATACAAAATCGGAGAACAACCGAGGCAAATTGAACTCGAAAATCAGAGCAGTTGGCAACAGTTAATTAAAGAAAATACTCATCCAGTTAACCGTAAAGCCGAGTCTACTCCATTTTATTATCCCGATGAAATTCATCCAATTCAAGCGAATTGGCCTCAAATTTATAAAGTTGCGGATTTTTCAGAATATCACGATTTACAACCGTTGGCTGAAGCCTTTACGGGGACTTCTATTGACTTATTATTAATTATTCCGCTCGGATGTCGCCATCAATTAGTGGGCTATCTGACGCTGTTTAGAACCCAACGAGAAATCGAAATTAAATGGGCGGGTTATCGGAATAGAAATTTAGACGATAAACTCACCCGACAATCCTTTGAAATCTGGCAAGAAATTCGGCGAGAGGCTCCGATTTGGAAACCCCACGAACTGAAATTAGGCCAATCGCTAAATTTACACCTGTATGTTACCTTTATCCAACAACAACTCACCTATTTAATTAATCATCAAGCCTCATACGATAGAGTAACAAAATTACCGAATCGTATCGTTTTAGAACAGCAACTTACCCTAACATTAATTGATGCGCTATACAAAGCCGAAATCATTGCCGTTGCGGTTTTAGACTTGGATCGATTTAAAAACATTAATCAATCCTTTGGTCATCAAATTGGCGATCGCTTGTTACAAGAAGTCGCCGGGCGCCTACAAGACCGTTTAGAAGAATTGCAACTCAATCATAGTTTAATTTCCCGTTGGCACGGAGACGGGTTCGCCTTAATTTTATCAGAAGTCGCCTATGCCGATGATACCCTTTCCCTTTGTCAAAACTTACTCGATATTTTTAACGAGCCATTTTATCTACAAAATCAACCCATTTATCTGAAGGCGAGTATGGGAATTGCTTTGGCTCCCTACGACGGAGAAACCGCAGAAACCCTACTCAAACACGCTGAAATAGCTCTGAAGCAAGCCAAGCAGCACGGGAACACCTACAAACTTTATTCGCCTCAAATTGGAGTAGAAAATACTGACGATTTTGCCCTAGAAAACGATTTAAAACAGGGTTTAAAGCGGGAAGAATTCATCATTCACTATCAACCTCAAATTGAATTATCTACGGGAAAAATTATCGGGTTAGAAGCTTTAATTCGTTGGTGCCATCCCCGCTTAGGTGTGATTTATCCCCATCGTTTTTTACCGATAGCCGAAAAAGTTAATGCGCTCCAAAGTATAGGCGACTGGGTTTTAAAAACCGCCTGTCATCAACAACGACTTTGGCAAATTGCGGCATTAAACCCGCTAAAAGTTAGTGTAAATTTGGCGGTCAATCAGTTTGCAAAAGAGGATTTAATCGAGGGATTAAGTCAAATTATAAAGCAAACCCAAATCGACCCCAACCGCCTGGAACTTGAAATTACAGAAACGGCTTTGATGTGGAATCTAGAAAAGTCAGTAGACCGACTAAAAACCTTAACCCAAAAAGGGATTAAAATTGCAATTGATGATTTTGGGCGGGGATATTCTTCTTTGATTTCCCTAAAAAATTTACCCATTCAAACCTTAAAAATTGATGCTTCTTTTGTAGAAAATTTAATGAGCGATCCCAAGCAAGAAGCCATTTTAGAAGCGCTGGTACACTTGGGAAATGCGTTAGAATTAAATGTCTTGGCGAAAGGCGTAGAAACCCGACAACAGTTAGAATTTCTTCAATCTATTGGCTGTCATCAAGCCCAAGGTTATCTCATTAGTCATCCTTTATCGGGGGAAGCGGTTCTCGACTGGTTGATGAAATCTCAAAATTTAACCTCGATTTATTCGGGTTTACGTCAAGCCAACACCCGGAAAGTTTCTCGGGGATTAACTACAGTTTCTCTCTCGGAAAAGTTGGCTCAAACCCCGCAGTTAGAGCAGCAGAAACTCGCCGAAAAAATTCTCGAATATGCTCACCTCAAAGAAGAACTCAAACAGCAAGCCCTACGGGAAAAATTGGTGATGCAAACCGTCCAAAAAATTCGCAAATCTATCAATATTAATGAGATTCTCAATACAACCGCCTATGAAGTCCGACAACTTTTAGATACAGATCGGGTGCTTTTATTTCGCTTTGATTCTCACTGGAATGGTACAGTTGTGGTTGAGTCGGTTTTACCCGGTTATCCTGAGAGTTTAAACGATGAAATTGACGATCCTTGTTTTCGGGAAAATTATGTAAAATATTATCGTCAGGGGCGAGTTAGAGCAATTAATGATATTCACAACGCCGATTTAAACGAATGCCATATTCAACTCCTCGAACGTTACGCCGTTAAAGCAAACTTAGTCGTTCCGATTGTCTACCAAGATAAATTATGGGGGTTAATGATTGCTCACCATTGTCGAGATATTCGATACTGGGAACAACATGAAACTACTTTGCTGAGTGAATTATCTGCTCAAGCGGCGATCGCCATTCATCAGGGAGAATTATATCATCAACTCGAAACCGCCAATCAAGAATTAGAACGTTTGGCAGCCCGAGATGGGTTAACCCAAATTGCAAACCGTCATTGTTTTGATCGAGTTTTAGAAAAAGAATGGCAACGGTTAATGCGATCGCAAGATCAACTCTCATTAATTTTATGCGATATTGATAGCTTTAAACTCTATAATGATACCTACGGACATCAAGCCGGAGATCATTGCTTGCGGCAAGTCGCCCAAGCCATCCAAGCCGGCGTTAAACGTCCAGCAGATTTAGTCGCTCGCTACGGAGGAGAGGAGTTTGCGGTGATTTTACCCAATACTTCCCTACAAGGGGCGCTGCGAGTCGCCGAAGAAATTCGAGTCCGGGTTAGAGCCTTGGGTATCTCTCACGCGAAGTCTGCTCATCAGTGTGTAACCCTCAGTTTGGGGGTGGCGAGTTTGATCCCCAAACCCAGTTTATCCATTTCTACCTTGATTGGAGCGGCAGATGAGGCTTTATATCGGGCGAAAGCCACAGGACGCGATCGCAGTTGTTGTTCTTCGGTTTAAAATAGTTTTGGGAAAATCCGGTTAGTGATAAACTGAAAAAATTAGCAACTCAAATTTTCTCAAATTACACCAGCGAACATAAAATAGCTTGATGGATATTAAAGAATTCCTTGAACTCTCAGCGGGAAAATGGTTTTCTCAACGCACAATTCACAACCTATCTTCGGGACAATTACTGGCCGGAAAATCTAACCTGACCATTGATATTTTGCCCGAAAATGAACCCAGTATCATCCAACTCTGCGAACATCAGCACGTTGATTCCGGCCAAGTTTGGAAAGGTTTAAAATTCAGTTGGGAAGGAACCGTAGAAAATGACTCTAAACAGCAAACCGGACAGGCGATGTTAGTGCCTTTAATTGATGAAAATTCGCCCCAAGAAGGTCAATTTTTACAAACTCGACCTGGTTCTCAAAATCAAACGTTTAAAGGTCGTTATCTGTTGGGAGAAGATGAAGTTTTGGTTTTAATCACAGAAACCGATAGCTTTTCCGTAGAAGAACGGTTGTGGTATCTGATGCCAAATTTGCGACTCCGAACCACTGTTTTCAAACAAAAGAATGGCTTAACTCAAGCTTCTTTCTGCTCGGAAATTCGCATGGGCGTTAAGTAGGGGCGGGTTCTGTCAAAATCTATATTTTCCCACAGAAAAGTTATATAAACCCGCCCGAATAACGTAGGGGCGGGTTCTGTCAAAATCTATATTTTCCCACAGAAAAGTTATATAAACCCGCCCGTTTACAGTCACCCTTCGGGTATCTCCTTCGGAGACGCTGCGCGAACGGCAGTTGCTAAGATTGCAAACTGTGCTCTGTTGCGAACTTCGCTCGCGACCATTCCGCCAAGTCGCGAGTTCGCGCTCTCGACGGAAACCGCCGGGCCGCAAGGCAAGCGCTTCGCGACTATTCCGCCAAGTCAGCACTGCCTCACCAGTCACCCTCCGGGTATCTCCTTCGGAGACGCTGCGCGAACGGCAGTCGCGTGACTTTCGGGGAACCCGCCCAACGCGCTGCCTCACCAGTCACCAGTGTTTACAGTTAGCAGTTATCAGTAACCTCACAATTTCTTCTGTGGAGGGGGCGGGTTTATGTAAGTTATTTCTGGGTAACATAAATAATTGCTGAACCCGCCCCTACAAAATGACAGGATCGGGGCGGGTTTATGTAAGTTATTTCTGGGTAACATAAATAATTGCTGAACCCGCCCCTACATTATTGGGTTCGGAGGTGACTGTATTCCCTGTTCCCTGTCCCCTTTCAATCAACTTTCGTTAAAAGCTTGAACAGCAAAATTAAACACTTTTAAAGCTTCCTCTTTTTCAGCAAACCCTTTGCTTTCCATTTCGCCATTAATACCTTTGTAATTGCTGAACCAAGTTTCAAGAATCGTGGTAACACCCGGAAACTTTTCATCTAAATCAGCAATAGAATTAACCTCAAAAAACGGCGAATCTTTAATCACACCTAACAGTTTATCATCTTGTTCGCCACTATCAAGAAGCTTGAGAATACCAATCAATTTAACCGGTACAACCGAACCTCGCGGCACCGCAGCACCTAATACAATCGCATCAACCGGATCGCCATCCCCACCGAGTTCTTTGGGTAAATGCGATCGAGGAATCATCCCATAATTACCCGGATAACCTAAATATTCTACCACACGAGGTTTGCCTTTTTTGAATTCCCATTTGAGTTTACCATCGGGTTTACTCACCTCCCACTTCGCCAAAGTGCCGGCTGGAATTTCAACCACCACATTAACAGTACCATCCGGATTTTGAGGTTCATAGCCAGAAATAAAATTGTTTTGACTCACAATCGTATATTGATTTTCAGCATAAACTCCCGGCGAAAGAACTTCTGTTTTCCGCTCCAATACAGTAGGATTATATAGGCTTTGTGCGGCAACATTATCTATCTGTAGGATGTAGTTAATCACCGTCAGTAAACAGGTTGCGACTAAGGTGATACAAGTTACATAAAGCGTTTTCATGTTAATTTCTCTCAAGGTTTTGGCAAGCATACCCTCACTTTACTACAAGAGTCTTGAAGTCTGGTGTCTAAGTGATTTTGATACCCGTGACTCACTTCTAACTTTGAAGACCAAGAAAAATTTATAAATTGATTTAGCCTGTGTCTGTTAAATTCTCGATAAAATAGAAGAGGACTCCCTCTTAGACTCTAGCTGTTGATCAACACTTATTCGTGTCGCTGGTAATCTTCCCCCGTCCAGGTGTTTCTATGCTCGCTTGTCGTTAATGGGTAAACCCTGCAATTTTTAGCAATACATTATGGCTCTAATTTTGATTTTTGATGAGGATGTTCAATCTCTGGGAACACTTCAAGAGATTTTGCAAAAACAAGGGTATGAAGTGGCAACCGCAGACTCAATTCAATCGGCTTTAACATCAGCCGATAGTCTTCATCCTGATTTGATTATTTACAGCTATATTTCCGAACAAGCTGATGGGTTATCAACCATTAAAAGCCTGAAAAATCATCCTCATCTGGCTTCTGCTTTTTATTTATTACTGACTCAACCTCAACTTCTCGACTCTCAATTTTCCCTCGTGGAAACTCAGATCGATGATTGGGTTTTTTATCCGATAGATGTTGATGAATTAAACCGGAGAGTGAGTCGGGGTTTGAAACACAGTAAAACCTCCTCAGAAAAGGTGAATTCAAGTTCTCCCCAAGTGCAGCAAATTTTAGATGAACTAGAATTCGCTCAAAAACGATTAATTTACAGCGAAAAGTTTTCGACTCTCGGTCAAATGATTTCGGGAATTACCCACGAAATTAATAATCCCGTTTCTGTGGTTAAAGGAAATGTTTCTCACGTCTCTGAATACGCCCAAGATTTAATGGATTTGCTCGAACTCTACGGCGAAGAATATCCCGAACCTTCCCCCGCAATTGAGGAAAGAATCGAAGAAATTGACCTGGAATTTTTGTTAGAAGATTTGCCGCAAGTGATCGAGTCAATGAAAAACGGCGCCGAACGGATTCGTCAATTGGTTGAGTCTTTGAGAAATATCTATCGGGTGGATGACTCCGAAGAAAAAGCGGTTGATATTCATCAGGTTCTCGATGATATTGTCTTAATTTTACAAGCCAAATTGAAAGGGAAAAAAGGCCGTGCTATTAATTTGGTGAAAGATTATGGTAAACTTCCCGAAGTTAAATGTTATCCGGGACAGCTTAATCAAGTGTTTATGAATTTGCTCAATAATGCTATTGATGCGCTCGAAGATAAACGCTTGGAAACCTCTGAGGATGAACCGACAATTTGGATTAAAACAGAAGTGGTTTCTCCCGAGAATTCCAATACTTCTACAGTCGAACAAGTTCTGATCCGAATTAAAGATAACGGAACCGGAATTCCTGAGGACGTTCAAACTCATATTTTTGAACCCTTTTTTACCACTAAACCTCTAGAGTCTGGAACGGGTTTTGGGTTGAATATTTGTCATCAAATTGTCGTTGAAACCCATCAGGGACAGCTTGAATGTGTCTCCCAACCCGGAGAAGGAACTGAGTTAATTGTCTCCCTTCCTTTAACTTAATACCCTCCCAAAGACCCGTTTTCTAAGAGAAAGCGGGTTTTTTAATCTTCCCGATTCCCTCCTTTACTGAGAGAAATTTGTATTTTTGTAAAGAAATGTTAAGCTTTTTTTATTAAAAAATGTTGCCAACTGTTGATCTAGCTGTTACGTTGTGAATGTGGAGTCAAATTCACCCAACGTAAAAGGAGACGAATGAGCCATGCTCTACTATGCTCTAAGGTCGTGAGTATAAGACTCGCGCTGAGGGAAAGCGCAAGAGGTCAAATACCCCGTCCTATTCAAACCAGCTTCAAAGATGGGGTTTGAAATCGATTTTGAGGATCAGTGTGTCAAAAAGGTAACACGAACTGCAATTCTCTTGCTAACCCAATTCCCTCAGCCATAAGTTTTTCGACAAAATAGAACTTTTTGTTTCGATAGAACCCTTGGTGAGTTCTGAAGAAATAAAGGAACAAAAGCTGTCTTTTGGCAACTTTATTTCGCTCAGTCTCGCCGTGCAAGCTCATCTAATTTGCACTGTTCTATTGAAGAACATTTGACCACAGAACGCTGCAAAAATCAAGGCTTTTTAGCCTGTTTTAACAAATGCAGCATTTGATTACCTTGGAGGTTTTTATGAAAATTCAAGGCATTACCGCATTGATCACCGGAGCTTCACGGGGGATCGGACGAGCGATCGCTTTAGAACTCGCAAAAGCGGGAGTAAAACGTTTACTTTTGGTCGCTCGCGATCGCCAAAAATTAGCAGAATTAGCCGAAGAAATTCAACAGTTGAATGTTGAAGTTGTGACCTTGGCGATCGACTTAACCCAACCCGTAGAAGTCAATATTGCGATCGCTCAAGCGTGGCGTTCTCACGGGCCAATTGATTTGCTGGTAAACTGTGCCGGAGTCGCCCATCAAACGCCGTTTTTACAGTCAAAATTACCCCAATTACAAGAAGAAGTTTCCCTCAATTTAATGGGAATGTACACCATTACCCGTTCAGTTGCAAGACGGATGGCAACCCGCCAACAAGGGACCATTGTCAACGTCTCCAGTTTAATGGGGAAAATCGCCGCTCCCACCATGTCAACCTATTCGGCGACAAAATTTGCTATCATTGGGTTTACGCAAGCTTTACGCGCGGAATTGGCCGAACACAATATTCGGGTGATGGCTTTGTTACCGACGTTGACGGATACCGATATGTCGCGACGACTTCAGTTATTCCGTTGGGTGGTACCGATGACGGCTACCGAAGTCGCGGAAGTGTTAATTGATGGACTTCGCAAAGATTCGCCGGAAATATTAGTGGGATGGCAAAGTCATCTTGCAGTTTGGTGTAACCGCATTGCACCGAGATTATTGGAGAAGATTCTATTATTTGCTTCTCCCCTTTCTACAAATCGATCCTCATCTTACTCGAAAATGAGAGCCTAATCTCACCTGTTTACCCTCGAATACAAATTCACCCGGTTTCTGAATTAAATTATCGCCTTTCTTCTCAATTTCACGAAGAAGAAATCGGGTTTTTTGTCAAATCAATCTATCACAGAGATGGATGATTTTTACTCAAAATGATATCTGTTCTCTGTGAAAGATTCAAGCCCCGTTTCTTTTAGTAGAAATTGGGGTTTTGCGGTAGATATTTTGATTGAAAAAAATATAATTTATAGCGGTTTTCAGTTGGATGAAGAAACTCGGGTGGGTGACTGTTTCTCATTGACCTGAGAATTCACAAATCTTGATGTCATTCACCCGACATAAAATTCTACTAATCAATGATTGCGATGTAGTTGAATGAAGAAACTCGGGTGGGTGACAGTTTATAATTGAGGTGAGAATTCACAAATCTTGATGTCACCCACCCTACAGAAAATTCTCGGGTGGGTGAGAGTTTATAATTGAGGTGAGAATTCACAAATTTTGTATCATTCACCCGACAGAAGAAAAACTATAACTATTGGGGGATGTCTCTACCCGTGAACATTTATAAACTTAAAAAATAAGTATGATGCAAAAGCGAACTCTGTAGTAAAATTAAAATAAGCAATAAATATTTGTACCTCGATAGTGATTTCACAGCCTTTCTCTCCCAACTCTTACCCGCAGCCTCATATTTACCAATCCAACGTTTAGAATTGGAGTCGAGACAAATGAAAACCAGTCAATTAATTTTGGGGGGAACAATGCTTTTAACTTTAGCATTGGCTGAACCGGGTTTCGCCTCAGAAGAAAAAAGCAGTGATTGTTCTAAAAAAACAGAATCAACAACCGCTTCAGAGGAAAAAGTTCCGGTTCAATATTATCCACCCCCCGGACATTATCCGCCCTATAATCCCTCTGAAATTAGCGAGAATGGTGAGAGCGATTCATCTGAAGAATAGGTTCCCAATTGAGTACATCTTGGAGTAAGGTTTGATAACCAATCGTGTTTGGGTGTAAACCATCTACACTTAGACGCGATTTCCAGAAAGATTCACCCTGTTCTAACCAATGGTGAAAAATATCAAGATAGGGAATATTTCGCTCCAAACAAGCTAAACGAGTCGCTTCTTTGTAGCGATATTGGTTTTCGTGATTGTAATATAAACAATCTTGAAACGGCATTTTGGTTTCATCAACCGGAACCATTCCCACAAACAAAACCGAACAAAGATTTTGAGCGCTATCGAGTAAACTGTTAATTACCGTTTGGAATTGTTCAAAATCCGTGTAATTGCGTCCTTGGTCCGATTGAATTTTGCAGCTATCGTTGACGCCAACTGATAAAATAATTACATCGGGAACCCGATTTCTCAGTTCGCCCCGGTGACGGAATTCATGTTCTAGGCGATCGCGAACTTGAACCGCACGATTTCCGCGAACCCCCAAATTATAAACCACATGACCCGGACTACCCGGAGACATCCATTGTCGTCGTAGCCGTTCAACCCAACCTCCACCTTCAGGATCGCCATAACCATAAACCAGACTATCGCCCAAAGCAACCAGCCTAAGGGAATGACGGTGGACTTGGGGTAAGCGAATAACGGATGATTGGGAACTCCAAGCGACTGATGCGGTCATAGGTAATTTTAGATAATAGTGGAACTGATCGACTTGGCGGGAGCTATATACAACAGATTCGATCAACAGTCTATTACAAAAAGTTAACATTTACCAAAACTTTATTCTCTGGCATCTGCGAAAATTCGCAGAATTTACGGGTCAAACCCGATCTGCGGAGTTGTTCGTTAACATAGAGTAGTCCGATCTTTAACCGAGAGTTAAATAATTTTATGCACAAGCGTACTACTATCGATTCTACAGAAATTACTCGCAGGGCTGCCGATTTAATTAGTGCCGCCTCTAACCGTTATCGGATCACCGTACAAGTCGCCAACCGCGCCAAACGCTGTCGTTATGAAGATTTTGACAGTGTAGACGAGAATGTGATGAAGCCGGTACTGCGGGCGATCGTTGAAATGTCCGATGAAATGACTCAGCCTGAAATTATTGTAGATCGTTAGTCTGTTATTTACAATCTAGCTAGTCCTCAGTAAATTAATATTAGCTATGATTCTAGATCTTCAGCGATGGTATCGTTCTGTATTCTTGGCGTTATGTGTTGCTGTTGTCACAGTGTTGGCGAGTGGGATAGAATCAAGTCAATTTCAGGGACTAGCTAGAATTAGTGGGTTCACAACTCCGGTGGCGATCGCCCAACAGCCCCAAACTCGTGTTGTCAGAATTCGGGATGTTTGGCAACAAGTGTATCAACAAATGCCCGATCTTCCCAAAGAAAATAATTATGTTTCCCTAGAAAACGGAGAAGTCGCCGCAGAGGATACGTTGATCGGGCGATTAATTCGCTATCATGTTTATGTTAAAGGACGTTCTCCCCTGTCTCGGTTTGATTGGAAGCTAACATTAGCCGATTATTTGGGAGTCAATGAAGCCATGTTAGAATCTCAGTATCCGGGAGCGGGTTCGTTACAAAAAAATCCCCTCGATGGCGATCGCGAAACGGTGAGAACGTTTAACCGCAACCAACGACAGCAGTTAGTCGATACGCTGGTTAGTTCTTTTGATCCCAACTCCTCGGAGAATGCGTCGGGTTCATCCTCAAGTTCGTCAGAAGAAACCCCTCAAACCTCACCCGAAAATCGAACTTCACCCTTACCTCCTCTTCCTCAACCGGGAGACGCGGAGTTATTGCAATTATAACAATATGATTATTTTGTAGGGGAGTGCCTCAAAACAGTTTACAGTTTACAGTTATCACCTGACCAGCTATCAGTGATCATCTCACCTGTCACCTGTTCACTGGTCACTGTTCACTGTTCACTGGTCACTGTCTAAACCCACCAACAGAATTAATTAACCCAAGAATATATTAATGGATCGGATTCTAAAAACGGGAACAGGTTGGCGTCTGGGTTGGAACCCCACAGCTACAGAATATCAGGGGTTAGTTGGGGGTGACGACTGGGCGATGGAGTTAACCCAAGCGGAGTTAAACGATTTTTGTCGTCTGCTGACTCAACTGGCTGACACAATGACTCAGATGGCGAGTGAGTTGATGGACGAAGAAAAAATTAGCTGTGAAGCCGAAAGCGAGTTAATTTGGATGGAGGTTGAAGGTTATCCTCATCGTTATCGTTTGCAGTTCATCCTGAATACAGGACGCCGAGGCGAGGGAAGTTGGCCCCCGGAAGTTGTCCCCGAAGTGATTCGGGCAATAAAAAAATTGGGTGTTTACTAATTTGTTTTTCTTGTGCTATACTAGGTAAGTATGTCGGGGCGTAGCGCAGCTTGGTAGCGCACCACTTTGGGGTAGTGGGGGTCGTGGGTTCAAATCCCGCCGCTCCGATTGATTTCAGCGATTGGGTCTAAACACCAGACCCATTTCAGTCCCAATATTTTATATTAACACTTATATTTCTTCTGGTTCGCTTCGAGAAGACTTTGATATCTGGCGTTCGCGCAGCGTCTCCGCAGGAGAATCGCTTTCTGATGAGCCATCTGGTCATGGCGGTTGGCTTGCCAGTCTCGGAGCAGTTCCAAGTTGTACCGGACGACACGGGAGTTGATCCGTATCCAGTGAATTCCTTCTATCCAATCCTGGCCGGCTCGATATCTTCGGAGGGTGGCATCGCAACAGGAAAGACATTCACAAGCTTGATGTTTATCTACGAACTGATACATTTTTGACCTACAATCATCTTCTGGGTGGGCAATTATCCCCGCAGGGATTGTCCAAAAAGCATTCTCTGTTCTTGGCTAACCATTCGGTTGGTAGCTGTCTTCTTTGCATGATATTTGACTAAAATCCCTCCCCCTAGTTGGGCAGAGTTTGGAAGGTTGCAGCCAACGGTAGTTCCAAGACTTGACGGGTACATTGAACGTTCATCCGATGAAGAATACAACCCTTTTCCTCCGAGAAAAAATTGGGGCGAGGAAATAAGCGTTGCAATCCGAAGGGATTTTCCGATTCAAAAAACAAGAGTTGGGGGGTAACAAAATCTTCCTCCTGAATTTTTAAAAGTTAATTAATGTGTAGAGTACACCCGATGAAAAGAAGTGCATTGTTAGAAAATATTCTAACATTTTTGTTGTCTACTGTGATGCCCATTTTCTGAGATTTTTAGAGCCAATATCAGATGGGGCCTTGGATGATAATACCAATCTAGGATAGGAGACTTATCCATCTGTTCTCCAAGAAAATTATTGAGAATCGTTTGAAGTATTGACGAGCAATAAAGAAGGTTTTCTTAACTCTTAATTTTGGGAATTTAAACTTTTTTTGCTCAAGATTTAAGCATCAATACTCCGGGTCAGCCTCCGCAGTGAATGAGGCTGTATTTTGGTAAAGATTTCAGATTTGAGGGTCAATAAAGGGTTGTTGATTTTCGCGCTTATTAGACCGTTTCAGTCTAATATTTGAATTTTCAATTGGCAAGCCACCTCTAATATTGTGTGAGTGATTGGAGGTGATTTGCTGTTGTTTTGCAGCCGACCGTAAGCTGGAAAATTTGGCTGAAAGATAATACATAGTTTGGCTCCGGGTGAATGTTTGAGTCCGCTTTCATCCGAGTTCCCCTAGAAAATTGATATTCGGCTTCGGGTTCTACATAGCGTGTTAGTAAGTGATTAGAATTGAACGAAGGGTCGCGAGTTTACGCCGTCACCGCCTTTTAAAGGCGGTGTACCGATGACCGATAAATTTGGATTATAGCCGATTTTTTTGCAAATCTGTCCACTTTTGATGATGAGATTTTTCTGATGTGGGGTTAAATCGGACGGATATAGACGGGTGTAAAATTGGGCAACTGCACAGTTTTCATACCATTGATGTGATGCCGCTATTTTGGAAGTCCCTTTTAAATAGCCACGCTAAAAAATTTGCCAAAAAATTTATCATCGGGTTATCTATCAAATCCATTCTCATAAAAGTTGATTGATTCGCTCAAGATTGGGGATAAAGTTTTCACGCTTTGAAGCCTATTTAACTTCAATTTATATAGACAAATTGTGAAGGGAGCGAGTTTTCTGGGCGATAGGGCTAACACCACGCACTCGCGATCGCATGAACATTGATTTTCGGATGAATTAAAAATTTTAACTTTACCCAAAAATTGACTGGGGAGTTGGAATGGATAACAATGAGTTTGAGCGTGATAGAATGAAGCGGAACACAAGCAAAATCGAGGGTTTTTATCTCTCCTTTACCGGGGAGATTTTATAAGTTTTAACGGCTCTCCACCGACTCCGAGAAATACCAAGATTTGGAAGCCCAGGAAAAATAGAAAAACGATTACAATCAGTCCGCCGAGCATTAAGATGGCGAGCAGTTCTGTAAAATTGAACAGTTGAGAAAATGAGGCATATAGCTATAAGTACCAACAATTGTCCGGGTGCCGCCATGTACCACCGTCTGAACCGAACCCAAATCAATCCGAGCAACTTTCCGGACGCTATGACCACTGCGATCGCCTAAAACCAGACCAATAAATTGCTCCATGTATCTTCTTGAATCCTCGATATTATATTTCCCAGAAACCGAAAAGTTAGACTCGCTCATCAACGTCCCCAATCAATCTCTATTGTTCTTTATCTGTTTCGGAGACAATTCTCATTTTTATGAAAAGATGTGGGGTTGAATGCCATAATTCAATTAAAAAATCCTACCCAACGTTGGATTATGACTCAAGCGGTTTCAGACAAAGGAGAATCATTTGATTGTGCTGAAACGACTCAACAAACGCCTATTTATTGTGTTCTTCTATCAAGAGGAACTTATGAGGTTAAGTTATTTACAAATAATCAACATTACGGTCATCCGTTCACCGCCTTGAAAAGGCGGTGCCTGCGGATGACTCGCTTCCCGAGTCAGTTTGACTATGTGGGAGCGCTGGAATTTAACAGAAAGTAGAATCGGGTTGTTTTTCAGTTAGTATTCTGTAGTGTTCAAGTTGAACCCTTACGCCATAACTGGGCGTAGTCTGTAATGTAGTCTCGCACGTCGAGAGGTTTTCGACCTAAAAGCCGTTCTAGAGTGGGATCGACCGTTTCTGCTTGTCCGAAGCGCAGCCCCAGATGAAGAAGGGTTTGGACAATAATTTGCGCCCAAGGCTTGTTCTGACGTTGAAGATGGCGTGCATAACCCCAGATACTTGCCGAGTCATAACGAATTTTACGACCCAACGCCGAGGTTAGACACTCCGCCACCTCCTCAAAGGAAAATGCTTGAGGGCCTGTCAACGTATATGCTTTACCTTGATGGGTTTTCCATGAGACTAGGGGCATCTGCGGCAACTTGTCCGACATCTCGCAAGTCTACAAAGGCAACTCGTCCCCGACCCGAAGGCAGGTACAGGCGGTCATCGTTCCTGATATCCGAACGGTATGCGGTACCGAGATTTTGAGCGAAGAAGCCGGGACGCAGAATTGTCCAGTTGCCGGGATGGGTTTGCAGGTGTTGTTCGACGGCGTAATGGGGTATGATGGGATTGCGATCGGCTCCGGCTACCGACAGGAAAACGATTTGTTGAACTCCGGCTTGGCGGGCTGTATCAATAAAGGGGTTGAGAGTCGCCTTCATATTGCTGATGGCGGGGGGACGAAGCAGAAACACGGACTGGCATCCGGCGATCGCATTATAATAGGTGGTTGGATCTTCAAAGTCAAGGTAAACGGTGTTGGGGTTTTGTTGTTCCCCAAGCGGCACCGGAGAACGACTTGCAATGCGGATCGTTGCGGGTTTATCCTTCAAGCTGCGAAGAACTTCTCGACCGACGTTTCCCGATGCACCCGTAACCAGAATAGTTGGACTCATGTTCGCTTTCGGAGGGTTATTTCAGTTACATTCTTACCCGTCGCCAGTAATCAGTTTAAACGACTCTACAATAATTAAGCATATTTACTATGGCTGAATTCGTCTCCAACTCCCTCAATATCCATCGATACAAACGCAAGAATAAGTGTTTTAACGAACATCTTGGGGATGGGGTGACGCTAACGTTGATGCTCATCCCCGCAGGAGAGTTTCTGATGGGCGCACCCGAAAGCGAACCCGAAAGCCGCGACAACGAACGCCCCCAACATTGGGTAAGAGTTCAACAGTTTTTGATGGGATGTTACCCCGTTACACAAGCACAGTGGCGGGTTGTGGCAAGATATCAACAAATTGAACGAAAATTAAACCTAAACCCATCTAAGTTTAAAGGAGATAACCGTCCTGTTGAGCAGGTAAGTTGGAAGGATGCCACCGAATTTTGTCAGCGACTGTCGGTAAAAACAGGAAGAAAATATAGACTCCCGAGTGAAGCCGAATGGGAATATGCTTGTCGCGCTGGAACTCAAACCCCATTTCATTTTGGAGAAATCATCACAACTGACCTCGCTAACTACAACGGAAACTACACTTACAATGGTAGTCCTCAAGGAAAGTATTGCCAACAAACAACTGAAGTGGGGAGTTTTCCCGCAAACGTTTGGGGACTGCACGATCTGCACGGCAATGTTTGGGAATGGTGCTTAGATCACAAGCACGATAGCTATGAAGGAGCGCCAACAGATGGAAGTGCTTGGATAAATGAAGACCATGCAAATACTTATCGGGTGTTGCGAGGGGGTTCGTGTTACTTTTTTCCCAGGTACTGTCGTTCTGCCTTTCGTAACCTCAACTATCCCCTTGATATGTTCAACGACAACGTTGGTTTTCGCGTATGCTGCACAATACCAAGAACTCTTCTTAACACTTAACGAGAGTTTAGCCTAACTTGTAGGGTGCATCAGATTTAAAGATGAGTAATAAAAATCTTTTTTCTCTTGTCTGATGCACCCTACCCAAGAGCAGTTTAAGTCCCCATAAAATCTGTATTGATATCGAAGTTTTTTCGAGTTTCGACGAATTTGTAGAATTTGTAGGGTGCATCAGATTTAAAGATGAGCAATAAAAATCTTTTCTCTTGTCTGATGCACCCTACCCAAGAGCAATTTAAGTCCCCATAAAATCTGTATTGATATCGAAGTTTTTTCGAGTTTCGACGAATTTGTAGGGTGCATCAGATTTAAAGATGAGCAATAAAAATCTTTTCTCTTGTCTGATGCACCCTACCCAAGAGCAATTTAAGTCCCCATAAAATCTGTATTGATATCGAAGTTTTTTCGAGTTTCGACGAATTTGTAGGGTGCATCAGATTTAAAGATGAGTAATAAAAATCTTTTTTCTCTTGTCTGATGCACCCTACCCAAGAGCAATTTAAGATCTAGCGCTTAGGCAATAGTCAGGAAAATCGTTTACTTTTTAGGATACAGATGTATCAATATCGAAGTTTTTTTGAGGTTGAGAAAATCGAGAACCCCCATCTTTAACTTCAGGCGGTACATTATTTCTATTGTTCGCGAAACAGATGAAATATTGACTAAACGGCTGAGACATCGGACTAGAATATAAACAAACAGCAGGAATAATAACAGTTAATAAAACCGGAATCGATAAAATTTTCATATTCTTCTCCTCAGTTGTAAAATGTTATCTGTGGGTTGAGTCAGCAGAACCTCCTCCTCAACTGAAGTGACTATCGCTTTGGGGTCGTACCCTCAAGCAAGCGGACTTTCAGAAATAGCAAAAATCGAGGTATATTGGGCATTGGGGTAGTTTGGGGTCAGTCAGAACATTGGAACCCAACGCCATAACCCCAAACTTTTTGCAAAAATATCCGTTGACCCCCATGCCCAGAGCAACTTATGGCCCCAAAGTCAGAGCAAGAGCCAAATCTTTATTGAAAATGCTGCTATTATTTGTTAAAGGAGAGGTAGAAAATAGCGATCGCTTTGACATAAAATACTGTTGGTTGGATGAAGAAAAACCTCCCCAACTGCGGATAGAAACTAACCTCAGAACATTGGAAGCCCTAACAAACAGCCAGGAAAACAAGTTAAAAAAGTCTCAAATTCGAGAATCTCTCAAACGGATGGATGACTTTCTGAATATCTTAAAAGACGAACGAATCCAAAAACGGGGCTTGGAAGATTGGCGTTTTACGCTAACTTTATGGTCAAAAGATATCGAAGACAATTTACAACAATTTTCAAAAACGTGGGATCGTCTTTGTCCTCAAGGACAGGAAAAGCTGATAGCAGAATCAATTTTTCCACCCACACCCGAGTTAAACTTAATTCCCGAAAAAACCAATGCTAATCACTTAGATAACCTCTTACAAGACCATTTAGAACGCTTGAATAATAACGAACAAAACAACTTAGAAAATGCAATTAATACAGCATTTAAACTTTGCGACCCCGGCCAAGATTGGATAGAAGGCGATAGACTCGATAAATTTATCAACTTGAGTCAAGTCTCTTATCCCGGTTGGAGCGAAACGGATGGATTAACCCAATTTGCAGTATTTTTAGCCACATTTTCGGATAATTTAACCCGTGAATTGTTCGACGAAATCAAAACTTTTGTTGAGTCCAGAAACCCGAAGTTAAACTTCAACAACTTACTCATTAAAGCCTTGCGAGAAAAATCGGAACGCAATATTTCCCCCAAAAACACCCTCGAACATTTAATCATAGAAGTCATTCCCACTGAACAAACCGAAGGAATAAGAGTTTCAATGTGGGATGCGAATAATTTTTCATCGCCACTGGTTCAAGATGAAACAATGTCACTCGATGAACTACCGAACTTCCTAGAAACTTGGTTGGAAGAAAACTCAGAATACACCTCGCCCATCCTTCATATATTTGTACCTCGAAATTGGCTAAATTTAGATTTAAGCGACCGCCAAACCTCATCCGAATTAACCCTCGGAAGCCAATATAAACTGGTGATGCGAACCCATCACAATTTAACCCCAACCGGGAAACAATATTACAAACTTTGGCAACAAAAATGGCAATTATTAGAAACGAAAATAGAACAAAACGCCAAAACAACATTTGTTCGGGCTGACTGCGGAAGCCCTGCGAAATTATTCCAAACGTTGAAGTCTTCGGAAATGGCAATTCTAGAAAACTTGGACACGGCAAAACTCGAAAAAATCTTGGAATTTGTAGCAAGAAAAACAGCCCTTCCCGTTGCTTTATGGTCGCGGCGTAGCGAACTTAGCGATCGCATTGATAATATTTTAGACTGTGAAGTGTACAAATTACCCGAACGTATTTTAGAAGAACGCTGTAATTCTCTAACCGAAGATGACAACCACATCGGTCATCATTTAACCTTAGTTTGGGAAGACCCAAATATTGTACCGCCCACCCTACAATTTGACTCGGAGGCGTGTTAGAAGGGAACAGGGGAAAGGGCAAAGGGCAAAGGGCAAAGGGCAAAGGGAAAAGGGAAAAGGGGAAAGGCAGTTTACAGTTTACAGTTATCAGTTACCAGTTATCAGTAGCATGGTACTGGTTACTGTTCACTGTTCACTGACTCCTAACTCCTAACTCCTAACTCCTAACTCCTAACTCCTAACTCCTGACTCCTAACTCCTAACTCCTAACTCCTAAACTTATGAACGACCCAATATTTCAACCCATATTCAAAGGAACGGGTAAACCCAACCCGAAAGCCATTTCCAAGCTTCCTCCCCCTCCCCCCTGGCGAAAAATTGATCGCCGCCAACCGGAAAGAGGCGCAACCTTTCAAGCCCAACCCACCGAAATAGAAATGGTGAATGCAGCCTTATATTTACGTCGCCCCCTGCTGGTGACAGGAAAACCGGGAACGGGTAAAACCTCCCTCGCCTACGCCGTCGCCCATGAACTCAACCTCGGGGAAGTCCTCTACTGGCCGATAACAACGCGAACAACCCTCAAAGATGGGTTATATTTGTATGATGCGATCGCCCGTTTACAAGATATCGGAGAAAAAGATAGAAGCAATTTTGAGAATATTGGTAAATATATCCGTTTGGGGCCACTGGGAACGGCGTTGTTACCTTCTAATAAACCCCGTGTTTTGTTAGTTGATGAAATTGATAAAAGCGATATTGATTTACCCAACGATTTGCTTTATGTTTTTGAAGAGGGGGAGTTTGAAATACCCGAATTAGTTAGAATTGAAGAAATTCAAGCCGAAGTTGAAGTCCGAACCGCCTATAAAAATAATTCCCAAGACAAAACAACGGTAATAAAAGGAGGTCGTGTTGTTTGCAATCAATTTCCCCTGATGATATTAACCAGCAACGGTGAACGGGATTTTCCACCCCCGTTTTTACGGCGTTGTGTGAGGTTGACGATGGAAGAACCGGACGAAAAACGTTTGGAAGAAATTGTCAAAGCGCATTTTGAACAAGAAGAAAATGGTACGGAAAAAATAGCAGAATCCGAAGAATTAATTAAAGAACTTGTCAAAAAGTTTGTGAAAAAACGTTCAGAGCGCAATAAAGGAGATTTGGCAACCGACCAACTTCTCAACGCCGTTTATCTGGTGATGCGAGAACGAACTTCAGACTTGACCAACCGAGAAAATCTTATTAATAGACTGTGGAAACACCTAAACAGCAGCGAAGATCAATTATCGGACAATTCGCGCAACAGTTAAAACGTTCGGGACTAGAATTGAATGCGGCAGACCTGGCAGATATGCTTTGGCTGGCTCAATTTATTGAGTCGGAAAGTGAGGGTTATTCCGAAGAAATATCCGAAGAAATTGTTGAGTCAACTCAAAGAGAAACAACGACTATTGATGAGACAAATACCTTATCATCCGAACCTTCTTTTAATTTATATTCTAACGAACAATCCTTATCAATTCCTCAAACAACAGAACCATCAGAACCTTCACAAACAGACCAGAAAGCATTACCTTTCCCGGTTCCCTCCGCCCCCGCTATTCGGACACGTTTGGACTTGGCGCGTGGGTTGCGTCCGTTGATGCGGAAGGTACCGTCACGCATTTTAGTTGATGTCGATGAAGAAGCTACTGTTACGCAACTCGCCGAGACGAACATCTGTGTCCCCGTCGTCCGACCAACTCCAGAACGTTGGCTTGACCTGGATTTAGTGGTAGAATCTTCTAAAACGACGGTATTGTGGAAACGGGCGATCGCGGAACTCCAACATCTGATGGAATATCAGGGGGCGTTTCGGACGGTGCGAACTTGGCGGTTGCAAGCCGAAGAACAGACTGTACAACTGTTTCCCCGTTGGAATGAACGTCTAGAAAACCGTTTAACTCAGCGTCCCCGCAGTATTCGAGAGTTAGTTGACCCGTCGGGGCGGCGATTGATATTATATGTTAGTGATTGTACTTCGGCGTTGTGGCGACAAGGGATAATTTACGAAACGTTGTGGCAATGGTCGCAAACCCAACCTGTAGCGTTAATGCAGATGTTACCGGAACGGTTATGGTCGCGCACGGCTTTGAGTGATGGTTATATTGTGCGGTTGGGGGGTCGAGTTGCGGGGTTGCCGAATGCGAGGTTGGATGTGGAGGGTTTACCCGATGTTGACGAGTGGGATGAACCGGACGAACCGGAGGAAGTTGGCGACGATAGATTACTAACCTTACCCATAATAACACTTGACCCCAATTCGTTTCAACGTTGGGCGCGAGTGTTGGCGGGTGCGGGAGAGACTCAGACGCCCGGACGGGTGTTTGAACTGGCTTTTGTGCGGGAAATGGCAGAAGAACCGGTTTCAACGCCTCACAGAACTGCTAAACAACGGGTAGAATTGTTTCGGGCGACGGCTTCGCGGACGGCGAGACAGTTGGCGGGGTTGATGGCGTCGATACCCGTGAGTTTACCTGTAATTGATTTATTGCGGGATGAATTTTTACCGGATGCACAACAGGATCATGTGGCGGAAGTGTTGCTGAGTGGGTTGTTGCGGCGTTGCGACTCGGATGAAAGTGAGGTTTGTCAATACGAGTTTTTTGATGGTGTGCGGGATTTGTTAATTGATGGGGTTCCGATTGCCAAGACAACGGCGATTTTAGATCGTCTTTCTGAAATTATAGCACAAAAAGCCGGACGAACGATTAGTAGTGAGTGCAGTGCGGACTTGGCGGTTTCCGTCGAGGAGCAACTGCCGAACCCGAAGGGTTTTGAGGGATTTTTGACGGTTTTAGAAGAGTCCGAAAATGCTTTGGGCGAGTCGGCGTTACCCTTTGCAACGGTTGGTTTGGATGTGTTGCGACGTTTGGGTGGAGATTATCAAGAATTGGCCGAACGTTATGGGCGTCAGGAATTGTCTTCTGTTGGGGAAAGGGAAACTCAAACGGTTGATTTTCTGTTGGAAGAACGGGAGTATGAAGTTGCCAAAGTTGTTAATTTTCCCACCTTGCAAACCTTCGAGTACGAACCCGCAATTATTACTGATATCCTTGAAGAACGTTTTGAATTTGAAACGGCAACTATTAGCCGCGAAAATGAAGATTGGGTTATTCATCGTCGTCGTTCTTCTGCTTGGGGTTATACTGAATCTCTCAATGATGAAATTGGTTTGGAGATGGTTTTAATACCGGGCGGAACGTTTGTAATGGGCGCACCCGAAGATGAACCGGAAAGCCGAGAGAACGAACGACCCCAACACGAAGTTACAATTCAACCGTTTTTTTTAGGGCTATACACTGTTACACAAGCGCAGTGGCGAATTGTCGCGAGTTATCCGCAAATTGAGCGAGAATTAAACCCAAACCCGTCTCAGTTTAAAGGAGATAACCGTCCTGTTGAAAACGTCAGTTGGGAAGATGCTACAGAGTTTTGTAAAAGATTATCACACAATACCGGACGAGAATATAAATTACCTAGCGAAGCGCAATGGGAATATGCAACTCGTGCGGGAACGAAAACACCATTTCATTTTGGAGAAACGATCACAACAGATTTGGCAAACTATAATGGAAACTTCACCTACAATGAAAGTCTCAAAGGAGAGTCTAGAAGACAAACAACAGATGTGGGGAATTTTCCCGCAAATGTTTGGGGACTGCACGATATGCACGGAAATGTTTGGGAATGGTGCGACGATCATTATCACGACAGCTATGAAGGTGCGCCCGATGATGGAAGTGCCTGGATAGACGAAGATGGTATAGAAACAAAGGTAGCACTGCGAGGTGGTTCTTGGAACTATAATCCAGGGAATTGTCGTTCTGCCTCTCGCTTTGACTTTATTCTGCGCGGCGATCGCTATAGCAATGTTGGTTTTCGTGTGGTGTGCGTAATGCCATCAATGTAGCGTTTGGTGAAAGTTTCTATTATGTCCAACGACAGCAATGAAAAACGCATCATTATCACCCGCTACAAACGCACGGGTCAGTATTTCACCGAAAATTTGGGAGATGGTGTTGGTTTGGATATGGTACTCATTCCCGGCGGTACGTTTTTAATGGGGTCGCCAGAAGACGAACTTGAAAGCCGAGATAACGAACGTCCCCAACACGAAGTTACAATTCAACCGTTTTTTTTGGGGCGATACACCGTAACTCAAGTTCAGTGGCGAGTTGTAGCAAGTTATCCACAAGTTGACCGAGAATTAAACCCAGACCCATCTGTATTTAAAGGAGATAACCGTCCGGTTGAAAATGTAAATTGGGAGGATGTAATTGAATTTTGTAAAAGATTATCACACAAGACCGGACGAGAATATAAATTACCCAGTGAAGCTCAATGGGAATATGCTTGTCGGGCGGGAACCCGGACACCGTTTCACTTTGGAGAAACAATCACTACAGATTTAGCCAACTACGACGGAACAAATGATCAATCAGGTTTATACAGTAAGGTAAGGAAGGGGGAGTATCAAGAACAAACAACGGATGTTGGTAGCTTTCCGCCCAATAACTTCGGGTTACACGATATGCACGGGAATGTATTTGAATGGTGCGAAGATGATTGGCATGATAACTATGAAGGTGCGCCAATAGATGGAAGTGCCTGGATAGATGAAGACCGTACAAATACAGATCGGGTGCTACGGGGGGGGTCTTGGGATACTTTTTCTTCAATCTGCCGTTCTGCCTGTCGTATCAGTATTTATCGGCACATCGTTTTTGACATTAGTTTTCGTGTGGTGTGCATGATGCCGTTAACGTAATGTCTACAAAATTAACCATTCGCGCATAGTTTTGTTCGCCATTTTGAGTTACTCAGCAATCTGTTTATACTGCTGATATCGCTGTTCTTAAGCGCTCCAATATTTGCCAACTGCTTCACTCAGTCCCATTGCCCGTTCGTACTCCACCCCCTGCTCTTTTTCCAGGCGTTTTTTAACTTGTTTGCGTAACTCCGACACGACTTTACCATTAACCTTTCGCATCCGATACCAATCCAACATCGGTTCAGGATAACCACTCAATTCCGCGATTTCCCCTGATAAAATTTGCTCATCGGTGCAGTCTCTCAACTCCGGTATCCAATCTCGTACAAACTCAAATCTTGGGTCTTTTTCGGTTAAATTTTTAGTCGGGTTATAAATCCGAAAGGTCGAAGATAAGGGATTGGTTACTCCGGCTTGGGCTTGCCATTGCCAGTGATTAATTGCAATATCTCCATCGACCAAATAGTTCATATAATGTCGCGCCCCGTGATGCCAGGATACCCCACAAATCACCGTCAGAAAATTGGCGCACATTGCCCTCATTCTAAAGTTCATCCAACCCATCGATTTGAGTTGTTTCATACTCGCATCTACTAGCGGAAAACCCGTTTTTCCTTGCTGCCATGCTTGAAAATATTCCAACTTTTCGCCTTCTAATTCCCCGTCGGAATACCATTGGTCAAACTCCGGGTAACAATTTTGATAAGCCAGTGAGGGGAAGTAGTATAATCGTTGAATCGCACTATCTCGCCAGCGCAAGCGATCGCGAAAAGATTTAAGTGCAAATTGGGCTTTTGCATTCTCTTTCAATTCGTTAGCCCTGGCTTTGGTTTGTTGATAAACCTGTCGGGTTGATATCGTACCAAACGCCAAATGAGCCGATAAATGAGAAGTTCCCCCAAGGGTTGCCATTTGGGGACGGGATAGCTTCCAATGATAGCCGTTGTATCTGGATTTTAACCAAGAATTTAGGGTGTTTTGAGCTTCCTTTTCTCCTCCGGTAAAGAAGGTGCTGTTTTGTGAATTGAAGTTGTATTTTTGTTGAAGTTCATCGAAGGTGAGTTGGGTCAAACTTAGGAGGATTTTAGGCGTTTTTAGTTTCGTTGGTTTCGGATGTTGGGGTTGTCGTAAATCAGCATAATATTCGTCCATCCATTTTTCTCTATTTTCCCCGTCAACTTGCAGAAAGTTATTCAAACCTAAATAACAGTTCAAACCCAACTGTTGATAAAATTCAATCACTTGATTATCGCGTTTTCTGCCATAATCAACTTGAACGTCGCGATTAAATAAAAGTCGGGGATGATAGCCCAATTGTAGGAGTTCGCCTGTCAAAGTTTGAATCACCTCGACAGAATTTCCTTCAAATAGATAAAGCCGACTTCCCAAGTCTCTCAGAGAGCGATCCAAACGGGTTAACGACTCAAACAGAAATTGAACCCGCATCGCACCGATATCCGGTTGTTGGTAAAACCAAGGATCAATGATAAAGCAAGGAAGAATTTCTTCATCAGTTGCGGCAGCTTGTGCGACAATATCATTATCCGTTAATCGTAGGTCGCGGCGGAACCAAATAATTTGCATGAAAATGGCAGGGTGAATTGACGCTTTCATCTACTGTAGCGCAAAAGGCGCGAAAACCGTTGAAGTTTTGAGAAAATTGAGGGCAGTAATTCATCCCCGCAATCCATTAAATTATTCCTCGCAATCAAACTCAAAGTCAATCGCTAAAATTCCCCAAATTATTGATAGTTTATGCTAAAATAAATGAAAATCTCTTCAACTTTCCTTAGGGTACAAGTCCCCCCGATTGGAGCGGAAGGTCTGATAGCTTTTCAAGAGTCAACCCAATTCTAATTTATCTTTTTGAAAATGCGTTCTCACTCTACAGCCAACGCGACTCCACCCACAGAAACTTTCACCGGAATAGTCGAGCGAATTACCTTTCATTCAGAAGAATCGGGTTATACCGTCGCCCGACTCAAGCTTCCCAAAACCGATAACCTAACCACAATTATCGGCAACTTTGCTAACATCCAAGCAGGACAAACATTGCAAGTTACAGGATACTGGCGCGACCATCCGCAATACGGCCCGCACTCGAAGTCGTGAGGTCAAAAGTCAGAAGTCAGAAGTCGGGAAAATTCTGAAACCAATAAGCTTATATTTAAAAGGAGATTTCAACCCATTTCTTTCCTCTACAAATAGACAGTTAATATTTGATAACCCAAAAAACTTCTGACCTCACGACTTCCTACTTCTGACTTCTTTTCAGGGGGTCGGCCCAGTTACGGCCAAACGTATTGTCAATCATTTGGGTTTGGAAACCTTAGATGTGATTGAAAACCACCTCGAACGTCTAACCGAAATTAAGGGTATCGGCAAAAAGCGAATTAAGCAGATTAGTCAGGCTTGGGAACAGCAAAAGGCGATTAAAGAAGTAATGGTATTTCTCCAAGGTCATGGGGTTTCCACCGTTTACGCAACCAAAATTTATAAATGTTATGGTCGCGAAGCAATTGAAACCGTTATTAATAACCCCTACAAATTAGCCGAGGATATTTATGGCATCGGTTTTATCTCTGCCGATACAATTGCTCGAAATGTCGGTATTTCCCCTTGGTCAAAATTTCGCTACAAAGCCGGAATTCTCCATACTTTAACTCAAGCGACCGCCGATGGACATTGTTTTCTGCCCTTAAGTGAACTGGTCGAACAGGCGGAGAAACTGCTGACCAAAGACGGACACGAAGCCGAAGCCTCACCCATCTTAAAAGTCGTTGCCGAGATGCAAGCCGATGTGGATGTGATTGGCAATGGGGAAGCCATTTATAAACCGAGCATCTTTCATACCGAGCAGAACTTGGCGCAACTGCTCAAACAACGGTTAAGCCAGACCGTTCAAGGCGATATTCCCCGTGTGAAAAACTGGATAGAACGCTTCACCCAAAGCCGGAAAATTCAGCTATCGGACCAACAACGGCAGGCGGTAGAAAAAGCGGCGTACTCGAAAATTCTGATTTTGACGGGCGGCCCGGGCTGCGGTAAAACCTTCACCACCGCCACGATTGTTGAACTGTGGAAAGCGATGGGCAAAACGATTCTCTTGGGGGCACCCACCGGACGGGCGGCTCAACGGTTGGGGGAGATGACGAAACTTCCGGCAAAAACCCTGCACCGATTGTTGGAATTTGACCCCAAAACAATGGATTTTTCACGCGGTAGGGATCATCCCCTCGACTGCGATGCGCTCATAGTTGATGAAACTTCGATGCTGGACATTTTTCTGGCTTACTCGTTGGTGAAAGCCCTGCCGGACGGGGCTTCACTTCTGCTGATCGGCGATAGCGACGGGCTTCCTAGTGTGGGGCACCGAAGCGTTCTCAAAGACTTGATCGATTCGGGTCAAATCCCCGTAGTCAAGCTAACCCAAGTGTTTCGGCAGGCAACTCAAAGCGCAATTGTCAAGGGCGCCCACCAAATTAACCGGGGGCAGTTCCCCCAACTCGAACCGATTTCCAATTCCCCTCAAACCGACTGCTTGTGGCACGGCGGAGGAACTCAACCGGAGCATGGGGTTCAAGCAATATGCGATTTGGTCGAACAGTTTATCCCCCGTCTGGGTTTTATTCCCACTTCGGACTTGCAAGTGCTTTGTCCGATGACGAGAGGATTGTTGGGAACCCGCAACCTCAATAGAGTTTTGCAAGAACTGATTAATCCTCCCTCACCCCATAAAAATGAGGTGGTTCGGGGCGCGAGTATTTTTCGTGAAGGCGATTGCCTGACGGCACGCTCCGCGAACGCGTAATTCAACTAACGAACGATTATAAACGGGAAGTCTTTAACGGGGATTTGGGAATTATTCAAAGTATTGATACCACCGAACAAGAAATGGTGGTTGGTATTGGCGATCGCATTGTCACCTACGACTACGCCGACTTAAATGAGATTGCTTTGGCTTGGAGTATTTCAATTCATAAGAGCCAGGGTAGCGAATATCCGGTGGTAATTCTTCCTCTGTTTATGCAGCACTATAGCAATGCTGAATCGGAACCTGCTCTATACCAGATTGACCAGGGCGAAGAAATTGGCAATTGTGGTTGGAAGCGCTTAAAGCCATATCCATTGCTGTTCGCAACGAAGGTCAGCGACGTTATACGAAACTGCAAGAGAAACTTGTTGAACTTCGGTGCGGGAAGGAATACTGGGCAGAATAGCCCAATGTTTGGAGATCAACAAGGCTCGTTCCGGGCTATAGCACTACGCGCTAGGCAATAGGCAACAGGTGAAGCAGTGTGGTGAGTTTTCGATCGCGGTGTCAGTTTCTGTCCCACCAAAGTAGCGTAGCTTGCTTCTGCGTAGCAGTACCCGGAGGGTCTTGGTGGTTTCCATCAAGGAGCAACTGCTGTAAAGCCTACGGCATAGCTCCGCGTACCGCGCAGCGTCTCCACAAGAGATACCCGAAGGGCAACAGCAGACTCTGAAAGCGGTGCGACCCTGCTGCAAAGCAGCGCAGCTAAGGAATGCGTACCAAGAGAGGATTCTAGGATTTAGAAATATCCTAACCCAATTTTGTACTGCTATAGTTCTGGTTTCTTTCCACTGCTTAATTCCCCGCAAGGGGATTGAAACTTTGATGTGTTTCGCTTGGTCAATAGGCATTTAAGCGTCAGTTAATCTGTCCAGAATGCTTTGAGGATTAAGCCGTTGGGCGTTGGGTTTCTTTTTCTGCAATCGGCAATAGTTAGCAAGAAATCCGTACTCAATAGAAGTTAAATAAGAATCAATCAAACCCTGATGCAATGTTTGAATTACGGAGATCATAATTTTCATAGCTAGTTCTCCTGATACTGTTCGATAATCCGTTTCAAATCTTCTTCAAGTTGGGGAGAATATTTGAGCTTCTCAATTTGCTTAACTAAATTTTCAATTGAATGCTTGAATCTAAATTTCTCCAAGTTTTTTTCATTTTCAAATACCATCAAGTTATCTTCACCATAGCCCCAATTATAATTATGGCAAGAAACCGTAAACTTATCTTTATCAATCCAACAGGAAGTGCGAGAACGTTTGGTAATCTCAGCCTGATGTAAATCAAAAATTTGACCATTCTTAATGCGAGCAACTATAACGGAATCGCCAATATTACAACATTTGTATTGAGTCTCGTTGTCATTATTTTCGATTTCAAGAACTGAGGCTTTTCCTTTAGCCGATAAAAATTTGTAATTTCTATCCAATGCGTTCAATCCACCGGAATAGGTCTTCCATTTTGCTGCATCTTCGAGTAATGTTGAGGCTGGAAGTAAAAACTTTTTCCCCAAGCTCGATACCCACACAGCATACCAGGTCTCATTTTCAGTTTGAACTTGAATAACGTACATGAGCGTTGTCCCTTGCCAAGCGTTTTTGTTTATGTTAAAAACCAAAATCTCCTTATAATTTATGAAACTTGCTGTTTAACATTTCGGCAGTAAACCCATCCATATAGGGAATCGGAAGACCCAGAAGAATATACTCAATAAAGTTCGACTGATGCTCCTCATCCCAAGAAACATTTTGATATTCATTACTAAAGTATTGTAGTCAACCCGTTTTTGGTTTTCTCGAATCTGTTCTTCTGCTCAATCAACTTGTGAGTTCATCGCTGTCTCCTGATAATAAGTATTGTTCCCAGTTTTGATCAAATATTAACTAGCTTTCTCTTTAAACCTTTGCTGATGCCATGCCAGAGCATCAAGTCTGGGATAATAATTTTCTCGGCTAGGTAAAAAAATCTGTTGACCTTGAAAGGCTATCATCGATACAATATTGGGAGAATCTTCATAGAGAGTATTTGCTATCTCAATTTTATAATCATCATTAATGGTAAACCAACCGATAAATGTTTAATTATTTCATCCCAGTTGTGGAAAACATTCCAAAAAATGTTTCTGTCGATAGAGGAACTTTGCATCCATGAATGGGCTTTGTTCAGTGAACGGGTTGAACAGGAAAACCAACAGAAAGTTCACCGAGGCATGATTGATCAACTCCTCACCAACCGACCCGACAAGCGTAGACCGTTGACTTGGGAACGCAATCATGTAGACTTGCTGCTGATGGAGGATAAAGAATTCATTTGCCCCTGGACGGAAAAGCGCATCACAAAAGGTACAAAGTACGACCTCGACCACCTATTACCTCTATCCCTCTACCCCATCAACGAACTATGGAATCTTGTTCCAGCCGACCCCGATTTCAACTCTCACAAAAAACGCGATCGCCTACCCCAACCGGAGAAGCTACAACAGGCAAAACCTCATCTAGAACTGGCTTACCGTCAATATGGCACGTCTGAATCCCTAAAAACTGCGCTGAAAAGTGATGCTGCACTGAGGTTTTCCACACTATCGGGAGAGGTGTTCTCGACTGCTCTCGCCAATGCTGTGGTGAACTTAATTGATATCGTCGGTGAGTCTCGTAATATTGCCCGTTTCTAAAGGTTAAGAGCTTCATTTTTGAAAAGTATTAGACAAGCCCTTGTTCTTTAAGGAATTTTGTAACTTCATCTCTGCTAGAGAAGGTTTTCTTTAACTTTTTGACTTGTCCTCCCTTTGAGAGAGGATGTGCTTTTGGGATGGGGATGATCGCTACTACTCTGCCGTCAGCGTAACAAGCTAGTTTAATATTTCTGCCTGTAAAACTAAGCCCTTGTTCTTTGAGAAACTTTGTAACTTCATCTCTACTAGAGAAGGTTTTCTTTAACTTTTTAAATTTTCCTCCCTTTGAGAGAGGATGTGTTTTTGGGATGGGGATGATCGCTACTACCCTACCGTCAGCGTAACAAGCTAGTGTAATGCCCATAACTTTAGCTCATTTGCGTTCAACTTTTTAGTTTATATCAACCGAGTCAAAACTATGAGTATCATGGCTAGTTACTTGCAACTCATTATGGGAAGTCTCCTCACAATTAAAGTTAAGTGAGTCTATCATCATATACAGCACTGAATCAGTAGAATTGTATTTATACCCTGAAATTGCTCTGATAATTTTAACAGGAATTCCTAAAATCCAAAGGATACATCTCAATACAAATGAAGCTATAAAAATAATGAGAGCCAATTCTAAAAGACCGACAAGCAAGCTTTCCATAATTTGATTCCTCTTAAAACAGAACTAAGACTATTCCTAACACTGCTAATAGTCCAGGAATTGCAGCTAGGATGAAGTAAAAGTTGGTTTTTATTGCCAGTCCGATGGCACCCAACCAATCTAGACCCTGGAAAAATAGCGGTGCGATGAAAATTGGAATGAAGAAGAATGACATCAGCGAAGCGCAAATTATCCCTCTCCAAAACCATCCAGATGATTTGTAAACCCAGAGGTGAGTTTTCCAGATAATGAACCCTGTAATGAGCAACGCTAGAGCATTAAGAATGAGTTCAGCCATGATTAGTTACTCGAATGAGAGAAGTGGATGCTATTCCTGGTTCAACCATAAGCCGAATAACCTTAGATATCTACGGGAGAATTACGGAACTTTAAGAATTTTCTAGGCAGCAGAAATTAAAGGACTCTCGGTAGAATTACTGAGCCAACCGCCCAACCCTCGATAGGCTATGACTTTTGTTCAGTTGTTGAATAAATAATTACCCATTATTTAAGAAATCATTTTTTATTGAAAGCATTTCATTTCTCAATCCAGATATTCAGACTGGAAGCTCAGTTAACGAGATATAATCCCCAAACTCCTATCTTTGTCCAGGGATTACTTTGAAAGTATTTTCTGAAGCAATGAGCAACACTTAACCCACGATATTAAAATCAAGCATCACAGCCACTATTAGAACTGCCGCTATCACAAGCACTACTAAAACTGCCGCCATCACAGCCACTATTAAAACTGCTGCTGCTATCACAGCTACTATTAGAACTACCGCTATCACCGCTATTATCAAAATTTATGCCAGCATTAAAATTACTACTAGCATTAAAATTACTGCCACTATCAACGCTACTAATGCTACTTCTTGAGCGACGGGTTTGAGATTTTCCTTGTTGATTGCCACCTAAAACAATAGATGCAAGGCTAATAAAGACAATTGCAGTCAATATAAACCAACCCATGAAGCTATACCTCTAACGTTCTGTTAAGGGCTACACTGTAGGATTTTGAAATTACGGAATCTAAGGCTTGAGTATAGAGCGTCAGCACCTATTCAGGTTTGTTCTCTGTTCTGCGGGAATTGCAAGAATGCGATCGCCGAAAGCGCAGTGGCGGAACCAATCACAATCAACACTGTTAACTGAGATGCGTGTTAGAACAATCAAATTAAATATCTGCTACATCTGGTTTATTGTTGTGCTACTAAAGTTATTAACTCCAAATTGATTTATTCAATAACTCCAATTCTGTTAGGAGGCCAAAATATTTTAGTGGCTTTGCCAATAATACGGTCTTTAGGTAAAAAGCCCCAATAATGACTGTCATAAGAATTATTTCGGTTATCTCCAAGTATAAAATACGAATTGGCGGGTATCTGTTCAGATCCCCAATTATACAGTGGACGTTCAGCAATGTAGTCGTCTTCTTGTAAAGGTTGATTATTAACGTAAACTCGACCCGCTTTGACCTCTAAGTTTTCTCCAGGTAATCCAATAATACGTTTAATAAAAGTGCTTTCAGATTGTAATTGATCTTCCGATAAATCAAAAAGAATAATGTCTTTTCGTTGAGGCTCTTGAAAGCGATAAACGAACTTATTGACCAATAAGCGATCATTGATTTCCAAAGTGGGTAGCATGGCACCCGATGGTATATAACGGGCTTCAAAAAATTTTCTGGGCAAGGCTGCAAGAAGATCAATGAGTAATAAAATCAGGCAGACTTTGACGATTATTTTTTAGGATTTTTTCCGACGAGTTGGTGAATGAATATAAGCATGGTACAAGCAGAAATAAGATAAACCCCGACCCACTGGAAAAAAAAGGGGGAAATACTTGGCTAAGACTTCACCACCAAAAACAGCAATAAAAAATAAAAGAGCAAATCCCCATTGACCTTGATAAGCCTGTCCCAAACCGGGAATTAATCTTGAGAGAAATACGGCTAGCCAGGGGTCTTTGTTCGTTTTTCGTTGCCTTTCAAATTCAAAACTATTAAATTTTTTTGTGGTGCGATAAGCATCAAATAAACTCCAGATCTGAAGTAGAAGATATCCAACGAGTAACTGCAATCCCAGCCGTATACTGCCTGTTGAACTTAGAATCAACCACACACCTACACCCACAAGGATAAACGCTATAGAAATTAGCATCCAGCCAACTTTTATCCCACCCGCATAAATGTGACCGATTCCAGGAAATATCGTTGATCCAATAACTGCCAGCCAAGGCTCTTTACCCGTTACAGATATTTGACGTGTCATGCTTTAATTCCTCAATTATTTCACTTACGCCCCAAAACTGTAAAAATTAGTTTTAGCTACGTCCAAATATACTCCAAAGTCAAGATGCTCGCGAACTACACCCAATAACCCATAATTTTTGCTCTAAACCACCTACCCAAACGGTTTACCCCAAAACTTCCAACACTCTTTATTAAACGGCGACTTCCACCGTTGAATCAACGCTTGCTCTAACTGTTGTCGTGCCTTGCGGTCAATGGGAGTATCCCACCAAAAGCCGATACCCACACAGGTTTTAATCTGGCATTGGTAGTTCAAAGCCAGGTAATTTTCAATATATCCCCGACAGTCATGCACCCCAGACCAACGTTCCTTCGGGGTTTGTTTTGTTTCCCCAACGTAGAGCAGCAAGGGCAGGGCAGAGTCAATCACGAAATAGAGACAAGTGCGATTGCGCTTCAGCGCACTGGCGAAGCCAATCGCCATCATCCGGCCTGGTGAAAAATTCTGGATGCTCCAGTCTCAGGGTGAATGGGTTAATTTCTTCGGGGTCGCAGTGGTTTAACTCCAAAGCAAACAAACTCATCTGTTGGGGAGGGGGACTGTTGAGAATGGTTTGTTGATGGTTAAATATTTTAGACTTCCAATCAATGAACGTTTGACTGTCCATCGTTAATCGGGATTGTTGAGATTTGAATATTGGTTGGGAGGGTTGATTGAATAGGTCAAGTTGTTTCATTTGATGAGTTTTTATAAGATTGATAATCTAGAGATTTATTCCAATACATCACCCACAAGCTGATACAATCTCATGCTCGGATGTTGCGTCAGTTCCCATTTTGCCCCGGCTTGAGTTGGAGATGGACTCACACCGAATCGATACAGAAACATGGGTTCTTCCCGTAAGACTGCCATCAACGTATAGCCTTGAATATCCCAATTTCCCACGTCAAAGATGAGATGAGCTTTGCCGCAATAGTTTTCTTCGATGAACCCTTCCATTAGCCATTTGATGAGTGCTTCGGTTTGTTCGGCAGAGAGGGTATTTTCCCCATAGGTTTGCAGTTCGAGTTTATTAGACTTGGGCTTCAGAGATGACATAGCCCAAACATGGTATTTCTGATTCTGTGCATTTTCTATACTCACAAATTAAACGATTATACTGTCTTTAAAGTCTAGGCAAATTATTCTTAGCAAAGTCAATAAAATCCTTAGCCATTTGACACCCATCAGTTTAAAGCTTATCATACCCACTAATTCACTGTTATAGAATTTTTGAATACCAGACTATTCCTAGATTAGACTTTAACCCCCAAACCAACTACAGCTTTTATGCGAATGACGAAAATTAAGTCAGGATTTCCAGAACATCTACTTATTCCCGGAGGGTCTGTCCCTAATTTGTGCGACTTGCCACAAAGCCAAATAGATGTTAAACCAAACGAAAGCTCAATTATTGAAGCCTTAGACCTATGAATGAAAAAATCCGCATTCGATTAAAATCCTACGACCACACTGTTGCTAACGATGAAGTGGAAATTGTAGAAACCTTTGAAGCTGCTGAAGTCTCCACTCTAGGAAATAGATCACCGATTGCAGTTGTTACTAATTTGACTTCTGGAACCGGAGAAGTCTTGAGTGAATTTCCAGCATTTTATGACAGCAGCTTCCAGCAGACTTGGTTTTAAAACCTCAAAGCTAAAACAAAACTTGTCAATCCCTAGTAAACTTATTCAGTCAATATTAAGACAATGGAATCAGTTGCATACATTATTATCTACAACAACAATCTCTCTGGAGTTCAGATCTTACAGGACTTTGAGACTTACGGACTACAACTGGGGTTTAACGGTTCTCAACTCGGACTCTGCATTAAATTAAGAAAGGGGAAAGATTTCTGATCTGTTAGCAAATTGAATTTGAAACTGATAGCTTTAAAAATTACAAATCGGAATCAATAACAAAATTTATGATTAACTACAACCTCCTAGAAGAACTTCTCAGTACCGCCAAATGGAAGGAAGCAGATGGTGAAACATTACGATTGATGCAAGAAATTGTAGGCAAAGACGAGAGGGCTTACTTAGATATCGAGAGTCTTGAAAACTTTCCTTGTAACCACCTTCGTATGATTGACAAACTCTGGACAATACATAGTCATGGAAACTTTGGCTTCTCTAAGCAAAAGCAAATTTATCAACGTTTGGGGGGAAGCTCTGAATATAATGAGAAGATTTGGAATACTTTTGGTGATAGCATGGGCTGGAGAAAATCAGGAAAATGGTTAGAGTACAATCAATGTTGGCACACTCAACCACCGCTTGCATTATTTTGTCGGGTTAGCATTGATATCGAAGGGTGGGATATATTGAGGGAATGGTTTTGCAAAGGCAAAGAGTCTGCAATGTTATTTTCTGCTCTCATATCAAGGTTGAGCAACTGTGGCTTATAAACCAGTTGAATTAGCTCTAGCTTGCAATCCTGAAACCAGCTTCCAGCAGACTTGGTTTTAAAACCTCAAAGCTCACACAAAACTTGCCAATCCCTAGTAAACTTATTCAATCAATATTAAGACAATGGAATCAGTTGCATACATTATTATCTACAACAACAATCTCTCTGGAGTTCAGATCTTACAGAACTTCGAGGCTTACGGAACGAGTCTTGAGAATACCGAATCAAGCACTAAAACGGGTTCATTATCCGCTCCGGGTGGAACGATAACGTTAGGACAGTCTTCAAGTTCGGATTCGGACTCTATATTCTTTCCAAGCGATGATAATTTTTCATTGGGTTCCTAGATGAATAGAAGGGTTTTTGTTTTGCGGGAATATATTGAAATCGCATAAGCTCTTACTCAACAGAGAGAGGTTTCAATAGAGACGAAAAAGTTTGATTTCTAACTCGCTATAACAAGACCCTTAACACAAAAAAGCCCCGGCATTACCGAGGCTCTCATTTTATTGAGAAGTTTTAAAGTTATTAATTTGCTTCACCCAGTTGAGGTTGTTCAACATTCGTTAGACTTACTTTCACTACACGGTTAACAGTTTCGGGTGCTTTGGGCATCGTGACCGTCAATACACTATCGGCGTAGTCTGCTTTAACTTCAGTGTGGGCAATAGCTTCCGGCAGATTAATCACCCGGCGAAACTCACCCGATGGGAATTCCGAGTAAAGATATTTGTGGCCTTCATCTAGTTCGGGACGGTTGGTTTTACCGGAGATGGCGATCGCTTTCTTAGCCGCTTCAATGTTCAGTGCTTCGCTATCCAAACCGGGGAGGAATGCTCTGAGAACGTAGCTGTCGGGAGTTTCTTGCAGTTCAATCGCCGGAGTCCAACGGGATGTTACAGGGGAGTTGAAAACACGGTCAAATTCACGCTGCATTCTTTCCATTTCGGCAAAGGGGTTGTAAGCTAACATCATATTAATTGCTCTCCTTGAAGTGTCGAATAAATGATTAACTATTGATTACATTCACTATGATGCAACAGCAATTTAGCAGGTGGAATTGGAGAGAACCGTACAGCAATAGATTATTTTCCTCACCCTCAAAAACCGTTGATCAAATGCAGAAAACCGAACACTTGATTAGGGCAAACTAGAATTAGAGACTTTGACTCCTAGTTGGTTTGCGATGAATTAAACTGTAATAAAGCTAGATTGAAGTTGTTCGGGAGTGGTATTCTCAACAACTGCAATCATTGTACCTGTGGAAGCCTCTCGAATTAAGGTTCCAGATACCGGACGATTTAATCCTGAGAAGATTGAACCTAAACTTGGATCGAGTAGATTCAGCAAATCTTCAAAAGCTTGATTTCCATCAAAGCTGAATGTAATTGGAACATTTTGGATTTCTTCTAAAGCAATGTTGTTAGGGGTTAATCCTCCAGTTAAACCCAATTGATCAACTCCGACTAAAAAATTGACGATTAGATCGGCACTATTAATATTTAAAACGTTAGGTTCAGCTTGAAGTAAATATAGCTTGCGGTCAGTATCAGTGATTGGTAGATTTCTTCCTACGATATAATCTCGCCCTAAATCTCCCGATAACGTATCATTTCCGCCTCCCTCTCCTGCAATGAAATCACTTCCTTGACCACCAAAAAGTTGGTTGTTTCCTGCACTCCCAATGACCCAATCATTATCCAAGTTACCCAACACAAGACCATTACCTGCGCCACTACCTAAGAAATCTTTTCCTTGACCTCCATAGATCGTGTCATCTCCTCCAAAACCGCCAACAATAAAGTCTTCTCCTTGATTGCCAAAAATCAAGTCATTTGAGAATGAACCTGTAACAGTGTCATCTCCTTCTAACATAAAAATGCCGCCTGGAAAATCTGTCGTTTGCTGAGAGGTGATCAACGCATTTTCAGAACTAGCATCACCAATTAAACGTAATGTAGATATATCGGATGTTAAAACCATTATAGAATTCTCCTGTTTGAATAGAGTGGCAATTGATGCTCACTTTTCTCTATCTGTCACAACACAGAAAATTATGCAATTTCTTTGAACTACCCTTCAATCAAAGCTTTCTTGAGATATCCCGTGGAATTCTTACATTGATTACTATCCTTGACTTCTTGGAAGAAAGCGATCGCCAAATGTTTCAAGAGTCACAAAGGTTTTTAAAAAAAATAATTAAAATACTAATGATTAAAATACCATTGTGAATTAACAGATTTATTTGTTTTGAAAGAAGAATTAAACAATAAAACCCCAATAGATTGCTAGAGTAATTTTTGGGGCTTCATTTGTTGTGATTTGATTGATAATTGCAGATCCACAATACCTATACAAAACTGAAAGACTGCTCATCCAAATCGGAAGAAGAAATTCCCTCTATGACTGCAATTAAATCTTCCTGGCCATTAGCTTGATAAAACAACGCTGTACTGCCACCAGGCTGGTTATCAAAGCGGTAGTCTTCAAGATTACCTTTTAACTGAATCATATCCTGAGTGACCTCGAAATCACGAATCACAGCATAATCATCAAATCCTGAACTGACCTCATCCTTGTAATAAGATTGGATGCTATCCCCTAAGACATAAATATCAGCATCTTCACCACCGATTAAGGTATCAATTTCATCAAGACCTGCACTAGATGTATTAGAGTCAACACCCACTAGAGTGTCATTTCCTCTGTCACCATAGAGGATATCGCTTCCTCGACCTCCTACAAGAGAATCATTGTCTTTGCCACCATAGAGAGTATCTTCACCTTCTCCTCCAAGAATTTGGTCAGCACCCTGATTACCGTTATGCCAATCATTTCCTAAGTCACCATAAAGAACATCCGAATTGGTATTTCCAACTAAAGTGTCATCTTCTTTCCCACCAAACAGTAAGTCATTATCTTCACCACCATCTAGTAAATCTCTACCTGGGTTGCCATACAGTACATCATTACCCGCTCCTCCCAAAAGATTATCTTCACCACCCAAACCAAATATAGTGTCGTTTCCTAAAAAGCCATCAAGAGTTTCACGACTATCCGTGCCAATTAATTCATCATCGTTGTCGCTAGGGTTAATAATTGTATCCGAATCAGAAGGCTGCTCAGGTTCGGAGTTTATGATTGTAAAATTAGTATTTTGATCGTTGGCTGCATCACCTAAAATATCCTCATCAAGTATAGTAAAAATAATCTCTTCATTGGAAATCGAAGCCGAGCCAGAAACCTTAGTGAGCTTAACCCCAAATGTTTCACTCTCCTCAATTTCTTCATCTGGAGTGATAGGAATATCAACTATTTTTATACTTTCATCTGGTGCGAAAGTAACCTCAATAGAAGAAAAACCGTTAAGAAAATCAGATGCCTGAGCCGGATTACTGCCAGCAGGTACAACCTCTACCTGAATCGAGTCTCTCTCACTTAAGCTACCAAAACGTTCAAGTGTGAGTGTGAGTGTTGATTCAAAATTAGGATCGCCCTCAATCACAGTTAAATCATCTGCAATAATTGGCACAGTGATGGTACTATCGTTATCAACAATATTAATTCCTGCCGATTTTTCAATTGAACCATCACTAAACGTGCTACCAGAAATGACTGTGAGATCTAAGTATATAAGTTCGTTCCCTTCAACATCTGCATCATCCAGTATCTCTACAGCAATTTGACCTGAAGTTTCACCCTCGGCAATCACAAGCTGACCTGTCATCTCAACAAAGTCATCACCTGCATCTGCATTATTTGAGCGGGTTGTAAAGTCAATGACTACATCTTCAGGCGCGGCATCGGATAAATTGATGGTGAATATGGCTTGATTTGAATCGGAATCTCCCTCGGTGATGGATATTGCAGTTTCAGTCAAAGATAAAGTAGGCGTTACTGCTAAAGTATCAGCGCTGAATCGAACATCACTAAATTCAATGAACTCTACATTCAACAAAGTAATGTCAGACCCAATATTAATAATGTTTCCAGTTTTTGAAATCTCACCCACTTCCGCTTGATCCATGTTGATCTCAACGGTATCAATACCTGCACCCCCATCAACCAGATTAATTCTACCAGAAAGGATAAAACGGTCATTTCCCCCGTTGCCGATTAAGGTATTATTGCCATCTCCACCATCGATAATATTATCAAGATCATTACCAATAATCCTTTCACTTTCTGGAGAGCCAACAAAATCAGCTTGATTGACACTAAAGATGGTAAGAACTTCTGTTCCCTCATCTGTTTGTTGGGTCACTTGTTCCTGGCCTGTTGTAATTTTGTAACTCAAAGAAGCGGTAGGAGTACCGTTATTGAACACCACATCAAAAACGATTTCATTTTCTGCGGTGCGTGTCACTTCTAATCCATCAAGGGTTCCTTCAAACCGAAGCCCCAAGGTATCTTCGATCAGTTCTTCCGGCGTAATGGTATCGACGATGTTGCCAGCGAGTTTAACATCAATACGTTCGATAGTATTTCGGTCGATTGTTGCTGCGGTAAATGCGTCGTCCAAATCTGAGGGATCAGAAAGGAACTCGGCAGAATCCGAATCTATAATATTCAGATTATTAATATCAACGCTACCAATTCCAAAGGCGCGAACATCAGCAACAGATTGGAGATCTGCTGCATTGTCTCTAAAATTACTTCCTCCTGTTGTCGGATCTCCATCGGATAAGAAGTAAGCAATATTGGATGTACCTGATACTCCTAATTCAGAAAAAAATTCGGTGGCTTCGGCAAGGGCTGCATTAAAGTTGGTCGAACCACCAGCACTCAAGTCTTGAATAGAAGCAATGGTTTCATCGGGATCTAACGGACCCAACAAAGATGCACTCGAAGAGAACGGTATGACAGCAAAACGACTATTATTAGCAACACCCCGATCAATCAAGGAATTCGTCAACGTGATATAGGCATTTTGAGCTTCTCGAAGCGGTCTTCCCCTAACACTGCCAGATACATCAATAATGTAAGCAAAATTAAAGAGAGTGTCCAGTTCAGAACCGAGTGTTAGAGTATAGTCCACGTCGCCATCGAACATCCAGGCTGGGGATTCTACCGTAATGCTTCCAATTTTGTTGTTTTGGCTATCGAGGATATCGACTTCAGGCGTGATTTCCGGTCCGTCCTTTAATTTTGTATCATCGTTAGGGTCAACCTGAAGCGGAACAAAGAATAAATTATTATCATCGTCCCGACCATCTTTATCACTATCAACAAATTCAAAAACCCCAAACTCAATATCTTGAGTGGTATCCGTACCATCAGCCCCGCTACCACCAGTATGCTCAAACTCAAAAGCTTGCTGGGTTGGATCGGTAATATTAAAACTGTAGTTGGTAAAAAGATCGGAGAAAAGTGCCTGATCAACCCCATCACCCCCCTCTAAGCGGTCATTCGCGCCACCTCCAAATATCCTATCATCGCCGCCCCGGCCAATAATACGTTCTTTTCGATAAGATCCTCTAATCGTATCGTTGCCACTATTATCTAAACCCAGAAAGGAGAAAAAGCTAGAATCTGAGCCAATAATGGCATTTTCTGGCAAATCATTGGCGTTTGTTGTTCCAGAGTCAGCTTCCATCTGGGCAACAATCATGTCATAAATATCTGTTGTGATCAGAACACCACTGTTTCTTTTGCCAAGTATAAAATCTATAAAAGAATCACCGGAACTGATTACACCTTGAGTATGTACACCCAGAACCCGAGGAATACTGTCTCCCTCTAAGGTATGCCAAACACCGCTTCCACTTTGACCTCCAAAAGTATCAACATCAGAGGAGTAAAAAAAGCGCCTGCCGCTTGTGTCCTCAATCTCTCCTGGAGAATCTGCTGTTCCTGGTGAGCGAACCAAATCACGTCCTCGAACTCCGCTGTTGCCAGGTATATTACTCTCAACGTTGTCACCTGGATAGCCTCCTGTATCAATTGTCAGACCTTCTGCGGACTCAGGATTAACAAACGCAATTAGACCCACGACATTATTTGCAGTCAGTGGAGCATCGCTTGTTGTAAATAGTGCAATGTCATCTTCTGGTTGTTCTGTATTACGGTAACTCGCTAGGAAATTTACACTTGTGACATTCGCAGGAGGATCGTTGGGGTTTCCAATATCCCTGGAGTTCAACGCATTTTCGTTAACGCTGATTGTCGTGCGTAGCTGGTTTGCCGTCTGATTATTTTGAGTGTCGTAAACATTGTGACCTGCGGTTATTATATGGTTTGGGCTTATTGTGATTCCAGTACCATACCCTGGGCCGATAGGGGTTTGAATATCCACAGTTGTGACTGTAGAAAATGGAAATACTCCAAATGTTGTAATAACTTGCCGACTATCAAGACCAATAACAGTCATTTCTTCAGTACCCCCTGATCCTTAATAAATTAGTAGATGACAACAAATTAATAACAGTAAACTTATTGGATACCTTGCTCGATACAGACCTGGTTGCCAGAGGTAGACTCTTGAACACTAATCAAAGTGTTGTCATGAACTTGAGCCGGATAAATCCCCTTGCGTTGGTCAACCAAACGAGGTGTCGCCTCCACACTGAGGTCAAACAGATCTAATTGGGCGGGTTGTTCACCATCACCTGACTGGCTACGTGTTACTGCTAAGAAATTATTATCTAAAGAAAGATCACCAAAACTGTTAACAACAGTAGTAGAACTGTCTTTAATAGTCAATATCAGCGTTTTTGAATCTGTTGTATAAGCGCCGACCGATCCAACCCCACTAACCACAGCAAATTTATCGGAAATTGCAACAGCACTGCCAATACGGACATCTGGAATTGTTAAGCGTTGGGGCAAGCTATCAGATTTTTGCAAGTTGAATAGCCAAGCTGCCCCCGTATCATCAAACGGCGCACCCACTAAAAGTAGATTATTGCTAATTGCAACATCCACACCAAAATGTTGAGCGGAAGAGTCTGTCGGGGGTGTAATTCTTTTTAAGTTGTCCCCAATTAGACCAACTAAGCCCATCCAAATGCCAGGTTTCACTTCACGTTTAATACCAAAAGCAATCTGACCATTATCTACAGAAACAGAGAAACCTGCAATTTCTCCTTCAGCAAGCGTATCAACGCGCTGTACTTCAGTCTCCTTGCCAAGTACAACTTTATACACACCTCCAGAAAATGATACTTCTAATTGGTTTGTCCACTGAAAAGCTTCAGTGTTAGCCGCTTTATGTTGTTCTAAATATGCACCAATAACTAGCATATCTTCATCTATAGCTAGGTCATATCCAAAACCCGCTCTAACTTTCTTAGCAGTAGAACCTTTGGGCGGAAGAATTTCGCGTATTCTTGACCAGTCACCTTTGGTGTCACGGTGATAGAGAACAACACGATTAGCTTCAGGATCGCCAACAGCTAAATAATCTTTGTTAAGGGCTAATGAGTAGCCAAATGATATGGTATCACCTAGTTCAGACTCTAGGCATTTTGGTGACCAGGTTAGAGTAATCATTAGAAACCCCCCTCCTATAATGGCAAAAGGTATTAATAAAAATTGTTTCATAATTTGCCGATTTGCCGCGAATTTAGTAAATAACAAAACTATTCTATTAGCCAGAGTATATAGCAAACCTAAATGAATTGTGAAAACGCATCATAGTTTTTAAAATCAGGAAGATTAAACAGTTTTAAATCAGCAAAAAGCTTAAATAAACGCTTGACAATTGCAAAACGCTTCCCAAAGCGATAAAGCCTTCTCAGCAAAGTTTTTAGCTGTAGCCAAATGGCTTCTACTGGATTTTCTTGAGGGGAATAAGGAGCAAATCTACAACAAGTTATTTTCCATTGAGCAGATGTCCACTCATAATTATGTTGATTTAAAAAGTCTTTCATTACTTGTCCCCTATGATAACTAGCTCCATCCCAAATTAATAAAATTCTGGCTTCTCTCTTGAACTTAAATAGCCATTTTTTCCTTTATACGCTGATTTTAATGCTTCTACTCCTCCCCGATTAAAGGCTATATACCACTTGCTAATAAATCCCAATGACACTGATAGAATTTGCTGTATTTTTTCATACCGATATTTTTCTAGCACCAATTTGACCGCCAATGCTCTCTTCAGTTCTTGAGTTTTTGGATTCCCTTTAATATACTCTTCGAGAATCTTTATGGAATCTTCAGCTTCGCCTCGAATCTATCGTTGTCATTTTTACCTCTTGTCTAGTTTGATGATATTATTTTACTAAACCTCAGACTGTTTTTTTCATAAATCATTTAGAATCGCTATACAATCATTTATCCCTTCTCAATCGTTACTCCGTTTCAAGAATTTTAGCCGACTTAGCATAATAAGGAATAGTTACATTATTTTTAGGAAAGTTTTTGTAGATAAAATAAATTAGAAAAGGAGCAGAAACAGCTACTAGAAAAAATCTTTGACTTAACAAAGGCTGAATCAAATCTTGATATTTTTCAACGGAAATAAACGCATCCCTTTCATTTATTGGTGTGGTTAAAAAATGGATTGCATTTAAAATTACAACCAGAGTGTTATAGAAAAGATGAACCAAAATTGGAGTCATTAAATTGTGAGTTTTAAAGTACAAAATTGATAAAATTATCCCGATAACAAATAAAGAAATAATGTCGAATCGAAAATGAATAATGGCAAAGAATAACGATGAAGCTATAATACCTGTTTTGATTCCCCATTTCATCGCCCATTTTTGCAAAATTATTCCTCGAAACAATAATTCTTCTAGCAGAGGAGCCAATAAGATAACTGAAAAACTCCACAAGATCATCTCTAAAATATTAGTATAATTTTTTTGGTTCAGAAAAGATTCTACATATTTTGGAAAAATAAACGATAGCTGATATAACATTAAAGAATTTAAGCCCCGAAACAAAGCATACATCATAATACTGATGATTAAAACTAATTTCAAATTAATTGAATTATGAAACCCGATAATTTTATTAAAATCAAATCTTAATTCTTTCATTTTGGCCAACAAAACCAATCCCCAAGCCAACTGAATAAATAGTTCAGAGGAGTTTCCTATCAAAAGAGATTCTTGTAAAGTATTGAAAGAAAACAAAATTTCCAAGAAAAAATAGATTAACAAAGACATTCCCAAAAATATAAATAATGATATTTCGGGAATATTGATTCGCTCAAAAAGTTTATTTTCTAAGTTCTCAGATTGAACAGAAAATTGCTCAAGCCGAGAAGGGATAAAAAAGAAAATAGGTAAAATCAACAAACTTAATATTCCTAACCATCCCCAGTTAGAAGAATAACCTTTACTTTTGATATAGAGACAACATCCTTTAATGAAAAATATATATCCGATCAAACACGAAATGAAAACGAATAAACTCAAAACTAAACTTACAACAGAATCAGAACTATCTGATAATTCAGGATATATTTCTATTAGAAATCCAAAGCTTGCTAAAGGAATTAACTTTAATCCGACTCCTAACAAAATTTTATCGAGAGCTTTTTCTTTTAAACTTTTCATAGATTAACCTTAAAAATCGAGTGGATTGGTTAGAAAGTTATTCCGGGTGAATGGAACATCTAACTTCTCTATCAGTTAAAGATGTCAATTTTATGAATTTTGAAGAAAAATTTTTTGTTGACCTTTCACCCGTTAGACAACCCTAGACCGCTACAATCCATAACAGATAAGGATGGAAGCTTCCAAGCGCAGAACAGCAAAGGAAAATGGAGTCAAGGGGAGTCCAACCTCCGCTATGGTAACACCTAAAATGCCAACGGAACTAAACCCTGAATGATTGCTTGTGGGGTCAAGCCGAGATATTTGCTAAAAACAGATTTTGTCAATCACTGTAAGTAAGCTTTGAAAACCGGATTTGGTATTAAAAGGTCGCTTCTCAACAGATTTTGACAGACTCCCCCAGATGAATCGCGGGGGAAGTCTAGGGTCGCACCTGCAAAGCCAGAAAATCCGGTCTTGACTGCGGATTATTCTCATCAATCGACATGAGATTCGTTTAATGTTCTGAATAAATCCAATCCCAAGCAGCGACGGTTTTTTCTCCAATTAAACTATTGACAGTTTCTCCACCTTCTAAAATTAATCGAATATTAACATTGCGATTAGGTGAATCCACTAAAGCTTGAGCGAGTTGAACTGTAACGGCCAAGGTATTATTATATCTTTCCCCCGTTCAGGTAGGGGTAGAGAACAGATATGGTAAAGTTAAAAGGGACTGCAATTAATTTCTACTGTGGATGTGAGGACGTGATTCCGGAGTTTGATGAGAATGGAAATCTACCCCCAGGAGTGCATTTTTGTGAGTGGGAGGAGTTTGTAGAGCGATTTGGAACCAACGATCTAAGATTGCGTTTAATGAGCGGACTGCGAAAAGCAATGGAACAACTTAAAATCGCAGGTTGCCGAACAATTTACATCGACGGTAGCTTTGTTACCATTAAACCCGACCCCGGAGATTTTGATGCTTGTTGGGATACCGAAGATGTGGATATAAACTATCTTAGAAGTCAAGCCCCTAAATTGCTCAATTGTTATGATCGCGCCGGACAAAAAGCTCAATATAAAGGTGAACTTTTTCCCTCAGAGCAACAAGCGCGGAAACTACGGAATGGATTCTTTTGAATTATTTCAGCGAGATCGTCAGCAAAATATAAAAGGTATCATTGCAATTGATTTAGTGAGGTGGAACCCATGATCAAAACTCAACAAGAGTATCAATTTACCCGGCAACTGGTGAAAGAGTTTGAGCAATCAATCGCGGCACTCGAACAGGATGAAACTCGCCGAAGTCATGACCCCAATGGATGGGAACTGATGAAAGTTTCATTATTGAGCCAGCTTGAGAAATTAAAATCAGAAGTCGCCGAATATTATAGCCTTATTTCTTACGATAGCTTTACCCCGATTGTATTAACACTTTCGGAGATTGAGAATCTACCCCAAATCTTAGTCAAAGCTAGAATGGCAGCCAAATTAAGCCCGAAAGAATTGGCGGACTTGGCCGGGTTGACGGAAGAAAAAATTAAACACTACGAAGATAATGATTACGAAGATGCGAGTTTTTTAGAGGTAAAATTTGTAATGAATGCCCTGGATATCCAAGTTCAAAAAGGAGAGTTTTTGGTTCCTTTAGATACGTTGAGAAGAACGCCCGTCACTCAAAATGAATTGTTGTCATCCAGTCATTCGAGTTGAGAGCAAGCCTGTTAACCTTCGTTTAATTAATGAATTAAATTTCCTTCTTTCAGTGTTCCTTTGGGTTTAAATACTCTTAGGAATTTTCATAAACTGAGTAAATATTTTCATACCACAGGGTTTGGGTTTGATTATTGATGCTTTGAGCCGATCAAATTGTGAGATACTTTAGAGTAGAATCAAAACGAACGTGCATCCACCGAACACCGTGACCGTGCGTGTTGCACCAAATTGAATCCCCTTGTTCAATCGCTTTGTCAGCAATTTCTTCAACTTTTTTCCACAAAGCCTGTTGCAAATCAACAGAAGCCCAACGACAAAAAGCAGCAATATGACCATAATTTCCTGTGGCTTTGGGTATCACTAACAACGCATCGCCGGACAAATTGGAGAATGTCGTCACCTGTTCGTGGGGTTTTAACTTCTGAAGATATTCTTGATAGGGTTCGGGATTAGCCGAGCCAAAAGAGGAAGGAATTAATATGGCGAAAAAAGGATGAGTTCTGGTAAAATGGGAATGAATCGGAACGGGTTGCCAAAGAAAGTCGAAGGGAATATTTGCCCAAGTTTGGTTCCACAGTTGTCGAAAATCAGCTTGAGTTGATAACCCGGTTGCGATCGCCGACCAAGAAAAAGGGCGGTGGTGGGAATCAACAAACCGAACAACCACCGTATTCCGTTGCCCAATTCCCAGGGGAACTTGATGGGCAGTTGCATGATTAATATTGCCATCCGAACCAAGTTTCATCAATATATCCGTTGTTAGAACTCTTGAGAGTTTAACAAATTAAATTTAAGAGCCAATTAAATTCCCGGAATTTCTAAACGGTGGAGCTTGAATTCTACAAGCCTTCAATCTGTCCCACAATTTCCAACTCTCCTTGAGAATTGGCTTTGACGACAACGCTATCAGCTTGGGACAGACCCACCCCGGTGAGCGCTTGAATATTCGCCCAATGGGACACCATAATTAAGACTCCAGAGGTGTTTTGATGGTTCACGATTTGCTGACGAGTTTGGGCAATTTGTTCGGTTTCATTGGTGCGATCCTCAAAAGTTGAATTCAAGGCGGGAAATTGCTCAACTTCCCCTAAATTCAACAGTTCTGCCGTCTCCAAACAACGACAATATTGACTCGATAAAACCTGATGAATAGGAATTTGGCGTGCGCGAAAGATTTGACCGATGCGAGTCGCCTGTTCTCGACCCGCTTGTGAAAGGTTGCGTTGGGTCGCACAATTATCGAGTTCAAATCCCGGCGGGTCGCCCGTTCCCGCAACGGTTTGAGCGTGACGCATTGCAACGACGTACCCCCTTCCTTGTCGCATCTGTTCCCAAATATCCGTTTCGGTTGGGGTTGACGAAGTTTCTGGCTTTGGTAACGGTGTGGGTTCAGATGCGGGAGTTCTGGCAATTGGGGAAGAGACTTCGCTTAAGCGGCTCAAATCACGGTGAGAATTGTCGGATGTGCAACCCATTGCCATCACACCACTCAATCCTATTAATAAAAAAAATCGGCGGATGGATTTCATCTCGGTTATGGTTTGGATTGTTGTTACGCTGACAATGTGGCTGATTGTTTGCGATTTGAAGTTTAGACCGAAGACCCCCGCAATCAGCGAAAACCTCTCACAACCAAAGGAACTCCATTGGAGGGAGCAAGCGTACCGCCCCGACGCATGGGTTTAATCGGTTGATGACTCGCCAATTCTAAATTGTACTTAGATAAAATTGAAGCGAGAACCAACTTCATTTCCAACATTGCCAAAGCATAACCCAAACACAGCCTCACCCCGCCCCCAAACGGAAGAAACTCGTAAGGACTATATTGGCGTTGCAAAAATCTTTCGGGTTGGAATTGTTGGGAATTCGGATACAAATCTTCTCGGTGATGGGTCGAATAAATACAGGGAACGAACGTTGTCCCAGCCGGAAATTTACGACCCATTATTTCTAAATCCTGGTTGGAAATTCGGGCAAAAGCAATCGGTACAATGGGATAAAGTCGCAAGGTTTCCTGACAAACTGCCGTCAAATAGGGGAGGCGAGAAATCTCAATGGGGTTGGGATTTTTACCCAAACTCTCAATTTCTTGAGTCAGTTTTTCTTTAAGATCGGGATATTTTTCCAGCCAATAAAATGCCCAAGCCAAACTCGTTGCGGTGGTTTCGTGTCCGGCGACTAACAGCGTCATCAATTCATCTTTTAACTGTTCATCGCTCATGGGTTGACCGTCTTCATCGGTGACTTCCAGCATTAAACTGAGGATATCGTCACCCCGTTTTTCCGGGTGAGTTCGTCTGTCTTCGATTTCAGCTTGCAGCAAGTCGTAAATTTTTTGTCGGGTTCGGATAAAATTCCCCCAAGGACTCCAAGCTCCCCAATCAATTTGTAGAAATTTTAAGAAAATAAAACTTGAACGCAGTGGAGAGGCTAGCAAATCCAACCAATCGGCAAGAAGTGAGCGAAATTGTTCGCATTTTTCCCCTTCATTAAATCCAAATACGGTTTGCATAATCACCTTAAGGGTAATTTCTTGCATGACATTTCTAGCAATAAAGGATTGATTAATTTGCCAGCGCGAAGTCACCGTTTCGGTAATTTGACAAATGGATTCGGCGTAGGATTTAACTTTCTCTCCATGAAAGGGGGGCATGAGTAATTTTCGCTCTCTTTTGTGACGGGAACCATCCATTAAAATTAAAGAGCGATCGCCCAAAATCGGACGGGCTAAATCGTTGGTTTTTCCCACCTCAAAAGATTGGGCATCGGCGTTGAAAATTTCTTGAATTCCTCGGGGATTGGCAATAAATATTAAGGGAGGGAGTCCAACTAGCCTCAGCGTAAACATATCTCCGTACCGCCCGACGCATTCTTCGAGGTATTCAAAGGGTCGAACGAGCCAATTAATAAACTGAAATAAAGCCGGAGCTTTCGGCCCAGACGGTCGCCAATTTTTGTCTCTGCTAACACTTGCGGGTTCTATTCTGGCTCTGCTCATCGGAAATACTCCTATGCTCTCTTAATTATATCTATTATGCCGTCTAAATTGGATCTATCACTAAAGTTCCGTTTTTAGCAAGTCGCCCGAATAGGGGAGTTCAAAAATGCGACTGGGCAATTTCATTAAAGTTTGCTCAAATTGGGGGTGTTTCTCATCCTAAATTGGATGACAAAGGAGTTTAATATGCTGAGAATTTTGTTGTGGATCATTGTTGCTTTATTCACCTTTTCGACAGTGAGTTTCTCGACTTCTGCACCCGCAAGTGCAGCCCTTTTAAATGACGCTCAAGAACTGGCTTGGGCTTCTCATCGAGACATTACCAGTGCCAAGTTTTCCCAATATTTTGACCAATATCGCAATCAAGGCTATCTGATGACGGATATCGATGCCTATCCCATTTCCGGTAATCTTCGTTATTCGATGATTTGGAGGGAAAATACCGACACGCGGGGTTGGGCCGAACACCGTGACTTGACTTCAGAACAGTACGGTGCCAAATGGCGAGAATATAGCGATAAAGGCTATCGACCCTTCGATATTGAAGCCTATCTCGTCAACGGACAAATGCGCTATGCCGGGATTTGGGTTGAGAATAAAGAAAACCTGCGCTGGTCGTCAAAACGCAACCTCGATAGTGAAGCCTACGGAAAGTTTTTTCAAGAGCAAAGTTCCAACGGTTTCCGTTTAGTTGATGTCGAGGTTTATCCGACAAATAACGGTCTTCGTTATGCGGCGATTTGGTTAGAAAACCGCGATGGTATAAGCTGGGCGCAACTGCGGGGCATGGATCGCAATAAGTATCAACAAGAAGTCAACGAAAGGGGGAGTAAAGGATTTCACGTCGTTGATTTTGAGTCCTATCAAACCCCCAATGGTCAGCGTTACGCCGCCATCTGGGAAAAAGACGGTTCTCCGAAGCGCGTGGGTGGTGCGTTCGGACCGTACTGAAACTCAATTTGCCAATCTTTGGCAAGAATACCGCGACGAGGGTTATCGTTTAGTTGATTTTGAACATTATCCCACTGCCAATGGCGATCGCTATGCGGGCGTTTGGGCCGAAAACACCGCTCCGAACAATTCCTCCAATCCTCCTCGCCCCAACCCGGATTCACCCGACCCCGACTCTTTCCCGACTTTACCGGCCTACATCAAATTAACGTCGGGGACGCTAGGAAGCCAGAATTACCGCATTTTAGTCGATTTTAGCCGTACCATTGAAGGTCAGCCGGAAATTACATTGCCGACCCAGTTTCTTCCCCAATTGCCCACATACGATGGGGAAGTTCTATTCCCCGACAATTTTTGTGGTTTACAAGTGATGAGGGCTTCGCGATTTTTATGGTTGGATACTGCCAACAACGTTGTTGATGAGCATCCCTACAATTTTATCCCCGAGTCCCAATCTTTAAAAGATATCGAGAATGGAGAGACTTTCTATCTCGGGGGAATTAACTTCACCGGGCCAATTGGAGCTTGCAATGATGGCTCTGGAACTTGGAGCTTTCCATTTCCGCTAACCAAGGAAGGTAAAAATCCTTTTGCCAATCTTAAATTGGTCATCGAACTTGAAGGCGATTCAAAAATCGAGTTTCTCAATTACAATTTTTCTAAACAGCCCCTGAAAGCCGATAAAATCTTCAAAGAAATATCCTTGGATAAAATTCTGAAGCAGCTTCAAGAACAGTTTGATGATAGCAACAGCAAGAAGCGTTTAGAAAACTTTGAGGATTTTGTGGAAGAAGTTTGTGAAGCCTCTCCGGAGAAATGTCCCTATTTTCCCTAAATGGGTCGGGAAATTTTAAGCACCGATTTCGACGGCTTTTCTACCAAGATTGAGGTCGAGTTAAAAACTTAAGAATGCGATCGCTTCAACTCGGGGATCTGATTGAATCTCCGGGTTGAATTTTCACATCAATTAAAGATAGGCTAAAGTAAGCTGAAAAAATATAATAAATCCGATGGATGCCATTCGTTCTTGGCTGTATGTGGGGAAATATCGAGACACTTTGAATGGGGACTAGCTTGCGGCTCAACAAATCGGGGCAATGCTTCAGTTGGCCGAAGCGGTCGTTCATCCCCAAATCACTTCTGTTTACTTACCCGTAGAAGATGGCGTACCTTTGCTCAACTATTTGAGGGATTTTGGGTTGTGGACAATTGCCGATTATTTATGTTAATTATCTCAATTTTTTTTGATTTGTGTTGAGGATTAATTATTCAACTGATGTCTGTGATTCATAGCCCATCGTGAATTGAGGCTTGGACTCGGTGTTCCTACGGAAAATCGTCGAATTTTTTATGCTTTTTAAATTCTCAAAGTTCCGTAATTACCCCGTTTGAAGTCTGGAATTTTCAATTTAAGCTAAATGTAGAGACTTAGAAAAACTTAATACCCTCCCCATCTAGGAGACAACACTATGAGCTTGGGTAAGGCACATTATAGCCGTCTCAACACTGAGATGGCTATAACTCAGACGGAAATTTTTGCAGGTATCGCATTAACAGGTATTGCTGGGGGTGGCTACCTTGCCGACTGCGACTTCAACCTATTGGCTACTTTAATAAGAGGTTAGGCAAGATGCAAACGACATTCAAAAAGACCGAAAAAGCCACCAACAACGATTCTAACGCGATAAATTATCCCTTTTTATTGGTAACGCACATGGTTTGTGCTGACCAACAAATTCACAGCGAAGAATCAAAAGCGCTTCACGAACTGGCGACTCAAATTGAAGTCGGACAGCGAACCCTGGAGGAAATGGAAAAGATTCTCGCCCAAGATGATGATCAATTATCTGTAGAAGAAATTGCGAGGCGAATACCCAGCAGTCAAAAAAATGAGGCAATGTGTCAAATTTTAGCGATTGCTTATGTAGACGGGTTTTGTTCGGTTTTAGAACGGAAGATGGCCGAACGAATTGCACAGATTTGGAACTGGCCGAAAGGAGAAATACAGAAACAAATTGAAGAAGCCGGAGCCTTTTCTGATACGGGATTTCTTGATGAATCTAATCAACAAAAACTTTCTGTTAGTGCGCGTTTACTTCAGAAAGCCGATTCGATTTTATCCCAGGCTTTGGTTAATAAATTAGCCAATTTAACGGGAGCAGAACAAAAAGTCGAGCAACTGCGGCGAGAAATTTTGTTATCGGGGCCAGAATATGATGAAGCAATTCGTCAGTGTGCCGTTGTTGCTAAGGAAGATTACCAATTTTCAGAATTAGCCCTGAAAAGTGCGGGTTCAACACTTCGCTCTTTAGGAAAAAATCTGCAAGAGTCGATTATAGAAATCAAATCAAAAACTAACAGTAAAGGTCAAGCAAACACGGCTCAAGACGTTGCAAAACAACTCGAATTAACTCAAAAATCGCTCTCGGCTGAAATTATCAAAGAAATTGAGGATGTGCGGGAATCCCTCCGTTCAAAAGAACGCGCTCTCAATCACTTTAGCATTGCCTTTATGGGCAGAACGAAAGCGGGAAAAAGCACACTTCACGCCATTGTTACTAACGATGGATGGGAGGCGATAGGAGTTGGAAAACAGCGAACGACTCGTTACAACCGAGTTTATGAATGGAAAAATATTCGGATTATTGACACGCCTGGGATTGGCGCTCCCGATGGAAAAAGTGATGAAGAAATAGCAGAAAGTGTGATTGAGGAGTCGGACGTTATCTGTTATGTGGTGACAAACGACAGCATTCAAGCAACAGAATTTGAGTTTTTACATCTGCTGAAAAAGAAAGCAAAACCGCTCATTGTTCTTTTGAATGTTAAGAAAAATCTGCGCGATCCGCGTCGATTAGAACATTTTCTAAAGAATCCCGATAAAGCTTTTGAAATGGAAGGTCAAAGCGGTTTGGGCGGACATATTGAACGCATTCGCCGCTATGCAAAAGAGCATTATGCAAACGATTACTTTCCCATTGTTCCGGTGATGCTTTTGGCGGCTCAACTTTCCCGCGAACCCGAACATGAAAATCGCAAAGAGGAATTATTCAAAGCCAGTCGAATGCAAGATTTTTTAGATTCTATTCGCGAGTCTTTGATTCAATACGGAACTATTCGGCGATCGCAAACTCTACTCGGTTCGACTGTCGGCGCCATTAATACCCCCTATGACTGGGTTGCGGGACAAGCTCAAATTTATGGACAATTAGCAGAAACAATTCAAAGCAAACAGGAGGAAATCAGAAAGAAAATTGAGATCGCATTCAAAGATAGCCGCAGCAACTTACAAATAGAAATCGAAACGATATTTCAAGAGGCGATTAATGCTGTTCCATCGTTTGCTGAGGAACATTGGAATTCAAACGAGTTGGGATTGAAACTTGGTTGGGAGAAAACATTAAACTCTCTCAATTTTGAACAGCGTTTAAAGTCTGCTTTTCAGGAAGCGGGTGAACACTTTAAGCGTGAAGTTCAAGAGGTCTTAGAAGAAATCGGCCATGAATTACAGTTAGTTGCTGAACTCGGCGGTGGTAACTTTAAGTTTACACAGCAAGATTCTTGGGATATTCAACATATCCTGCGAATTGGAGGAATTATTTTAGGGATAGCTGGAACGATTATTGCATTTACGAACCCTATTGGGATAGTTGTAGGAATTGTTGCTGGCGTTGTCGGGAATTTTACTGGTTTATTCAAATCCAAAGATCAGAAACGTCGTGAGGCGGCTCACAAAATTTCAGAGGATTTGTACGAGCAACTGAATACCCAAAAACAGGAAACGCTGGAAAAAGCCCGAAGTGAATTTTTGAATTCCTGTGCTTCTGTAATTATGAATATCGAATCCTATTTCAAGGAACTCGCTTCTGGGCTAGAAAGTTTTTCTTTGACACTGGAGGAAGCACAGAAAAAATTCTCGGGATTTACTAACTATCTTAACCGTTTTTATGCCAAGCGAATTCTTGATTGGAGTCAGGAAAAATATGAACCCTTAACTGAAGAAGGAGCCAGAAAAACAGTTGCTAAGGTTGAACGGAAGTTCGGACACAAAATGACAATTATCACTCGCTCTGAACTCACCATCAAAAAATCAATGGATGAACTGAAAAAGGTTCTTCAAGAAGACATTTCAATTCAATCTCACAAATCTGTTAAATAGGAGAAACAAGCCATGACTGCAAATAATCAGGATTTCCTCGCCGCCAAAATTGGTTCAGCATTCAAAAAAAATCTCGTTAGTTTTGATAAGCTACTAGAACAGGAAAATAAACCCGAACTCACAGCAATTCGTAAGAAACTGCGTGAGGAGTTAAAAATCTATCGGGAACAAGGAGCAATTGGCGTTGCTTTTGTCGGACAATATAGTGCGGGAAAATCAACAATTATCTCTGCACTGACCGGAAAACGAGATATCAAAATTGATGCGGATATCGCCACCGATAAAACCAGCACCTACAACTGGAATGGTATTCAAGTTCTTGACACGCCGGGACTCTTTACAGAACGCCAAGATCACGATGAAATTACCTACGATGCGATTAACAAAGCGGATTTATTGGTATTTTGTCTCACCTATATGCTGTTCGACTCCGTTACCGTTGAGAACTTCAAAAAGTTAGCCTATGAAAAAGGTTATCGCTGGAAAATGATGCTCGTCATCAATAAAATGTCTGATGAAGCGGGAGAAGAAGAACAGAAAATATTGAACTACCGCCACAGTCTAGCAGAAGCCTTGAAACCTTACAGCCTGGATGAATTTCCGGTTTGCTTTATCGATGCAAAAGACTACTGTGAGGGTGTTGATGAAAAGGATGATTTTCTCATGGAAATTAGCCGTTTTCAGACGTTTATTGATGCCCTCAACGAGTTTGTTAACAAACGTGCGGCATTAGCAAAATTTGATACTCCCGTCCGAATTGCACTCAGTTGTCTGGAAGAAGCACAGCTAAGTTTTACCCGCAACTCTACGAATGATTCAGCATTCCTCGAAATTTTAAATCGTTTGTCTCGTGTTGTCCGAAAAGAACGGAGTCGCATCCGAACTAAAGTTCAAAATATTGGCTTGAAAATGTCTTCAGAAATTGCTAAAGAAGGTTATGTTCTGGCTTCAGCAGTCGGAAATGAAGACATATAAATTTTGAATAAACAGGCTGAAATAAACGTTCAGAAACATTACGAAAAAGCCGAAACAGACCTGCAATCTGTAATTAATGCTGCGGTTGAGGATATACGCCAGGAAGTCGAACAAGTTTTTGAGAGCGACTTGGTTAAAGCCTTTGTTGCTTGTGTCGATAAAAACATAAATATATCGGCTAATAAGACCGCAGCTTCCGCGAATACAGAACAACTTCAAGTGCAACTCGGACTACTAACTATAATTGGAAACACAGCAGGAGCAAAAATAGGATCAGAAATAACAAAACTAGCAACTCGTGGCTTTGTTAAAACAGCAATGAAACAAGGATTGTTACGTCCTGGGGATGTAGTTGGAAGCGGATTACATATAGCTGTTGTTGGAGTTGGCAAGTTGGTAGGATTTAAGTTTAAATTGGGGCAAGCAGTAGGTATTGCTAAAAATATTGGTAACGCAGCTAAGTTTATAGGGCCAGCAATGGCTGTTGTTTCAGTTGGAGCGGATTTGTTGACCATGCACCAAGAAAATGAGCGTCAAAAGGAAATGGCAAATATTCGCCAAGATATTACCAGCCAATTTCAGAAAATTGGTAAAGACTTAGAGGCGCAAATCAGTATACAGCTTAGTGAATTTGAACAACAAACTTACGACGAAATTGATCAACAAATCTCAGTTGCTCGTCGCAGTGAAGAAGAATCTATCGCCGCTTCTAATACTTGGATGAAAGAACTGATGAACATTCGGGAGAAGTTTGAGTTAATTCTCAAATACATCACAAAAGCTACAGAAAAACCTGTGGCTTAAAACCGAAATCATTCATTTCTCAACCCGATTCAACTTGAAAATTACCGGAGCAAAAACAATGTCTTCAAATCAAACGCCCGAAAACCAACCCAGAAAAAAACGTGCGGCAGCTTTGGTTGGAAATCTCGCCAAAAGAGGAACCCAAGCCGCTAAAAATTTAGCCCAAAACGAAGAAGTCAGAAAGATTGCAGTAGAGGCTTTTACAACCGTTACTCAGACACAAACTGAACCCCCCAAACCAACGACAACAGAAATCCCCCCCGAAAAAACCGAGGTAGAATTATCAGCAATACCCCCTCAAACCCCGACATCACCCGCCGTCAATCCGTTGGCAGAAACAACCGCTAAAGTTGCCACGAATATCGGCAACCGACCTATTACAAAATCGGTGGTTCAAGCTGCTAAAACATTATCGCAGAATGAAGAAATCCGAAGTGTTGCGACAGAGTTTGTCGGGAACGTTAAACAAAATAATACCGAAACTGGAGAGAAACAAACCCGTCGAGAAGTTTTGAGAAAATCAGCCGTTCAAGCTACAAAATCCTTTGCTCAAACCGAAACCTTCAAAACCGCCAAATCTAAAGCCATTCATTCGGCTAGTCAAAAGAGCCAAAAACTCGGTGTAAATTTAGCCGGAAAATTTGCTCGAAAGATGATTGTTCCAATGACTATCTTAATTTTACTTATCCTTACTGTTATTGTCGGATGGTTAATCTATTTTTGAACTGATTGAATAACCAATTACTTAACTGTAGAGTTGGGGTGAAATTGTGAGCCGCTCTCCACAGGAGAGCGGAATTAGCAAAGCTCCATCGGTAGCCGCAGTCAGAAACTGAAGTTCTCCCCAGTTTTAAAAAGTTACTCATCGATATCGATCTCGGGTCGAATACTTTTTCATAACTTGTTCAAAGGCATCCTGTAAATCAATCTGATGGGAGTTAGCCAAACAGATAACTGCAAATAAAATATCGGCTAATTCATCAGAAAGTTCCTGAGCGGGTTCACTCTCTTTCTTCTTTTTCGGTCCGTACAAGTGATTGAGCAACCGAGCCGTCTCTCCCACCTCCTCTACCAAGCGAGCTAACATCTCATGGGGACTCCAGTATCCTTTTCCCGTTTCAACCACCCACTGATCAACCTGTTTCTGAATCTCCTTCAGAGTGCGATCGCTCATGCCGAACTCTTCCCCCGATCTCCTAACTAACGGTAAGATTTTAATAGAAAAAGCGAAAAGGAGGAAAGCTTACGTCCAAGCTGTCGAGTATTTTTAAGGGGTTTGAGTCCAGTCTGCGGTTTGGCCAGGAGCGCAACCAGGATCTTTACCGCCAGCACCTAGACGTAATTCAAGAACTCTATCACTTGCTGCTCAAGGATTTAGTCAAACCCTGGAACCCTCAATTTTCAACGCAGCCGAAGCTCATTCGTTTGCGCGACCAAATTCGAGATTTTTTTGGACGGGACGAAATTCACTTCGTTGCCGTCGATGGAACTTGTAAAGCCGAGGAAACCAGCGAATTTTTATTGTTTTATGCGGGAGCTTACGGAGCTAGAGGTTCGCTAGACCTTAAGGGAACACCCCCCACCCTGCGGTATCATAAATGGTCGCTGGAGCAGGATGTTTCCGTTGTGGCTCAAGTTCCCATTCCCTACGCCGAACTTGAAGATGTACTTGACGAAGCAAGAGATCCCTTCGCCGTTAGCGATTTGGAGAAAACAAATCTGGCGGGATTACCGAAATTGAGCGGAAAGCCCCGTCTTGAAAAGACGGGGATGGATAGTGAAAAAAGAGAATGTTATCCGCTACTTTTTGTAGTAAGATTATAGCATGATAGTTAGAGAAGCCAAGTTATTAAACGGTTCCAAGTCTCAATATGCAAGACTTGATGAAGCTATAAGGACTGCTCAGTTCATTAGAAACAAGGCAGTTAGACTATGGCGAGATGAACGAGATGTAGATAAATCTCGAATTTCTCGTCTGTGTAAAGAGTTAGCAAAAGAATTTCCTTTTGCTAAAAAACTTAACTCAATGGCACGTCAAGCTTCCGGTGAAAGAGCTTGGAACTCAATATCTAGCTTCTATCGTCGCTCTCGTGAGGGTAGCCCGAAAAAGGGTTATCCTCAGTTCAAAAAACACTGTCGTTCGGTTGAGTACAAAACGACAGGCTGGAAACTGTCAACTGACCGGAAATCAATTGAATTCACCGATGGTTTTAAGGCGGGGAAATTTTCTCTATTCTGTAATAAAGAAGTTCGAGAAGATTTATTCACATTAAAAATCAATCGGGTTAGAGTTGTCAGGAGAGCCGATGGTTATTCTGGTCAATTTTGCTTTGATGCAAATCGCTCCGAGGTCGGAAGCTACACCGGAAATGTTGTGGGTTTAGATCTAGGTTTGAACTTCTTCTACAAAGACACCAACGACAATGCAGTTATCTATCCGAAGTATTTGAGAAGGGCAGAAAAGCGAATTAGAAAGCTACAGCGACGACTATCTAGAAAGTTTGTCAAGGGAGCTAAACCCCAATCAAACAACTACCATAAAGCAAGGAAAAGGCTTGGCATCGCACATTTGAAAGTTCAACGCCAACGTAAAGACTGGGCTGTGAAATTAGCTCGGTGCGTAGTGACATCTAAGTGCGATTCGTTCAGTCGAAACCTGCTCCTAGCAGGGGGATGACTAGCCTCTGAGGGGTAACCGATAAGGTAGAGTTCGCACTTTAATCCCCTTCAGATGACAACTCTATGACCTTATAGGTGAGTGTTAGTATCCTAGAACGCACAAGTCCTATCGCCTAGGCACGAGGTCGAAAGCATATTCCCAAGGGTAGCGACTAGCCATCAATCTCTTAAGCGGGAATAGAAGCGGAAAGTGGAGGGCAACCTGTGTCCAAAGCCCGTGAGCAAGTCTTCACGGAGAGCGTAAGCAAAGGATATGTCTGAATCATCGTAAGGATTAACCAGTGAAATCAGGTTGTGACACTGGGAGACCTAAAAAGGCAAAGTTAAAGGTGACGATAGGATTTGGACCGAATCGTTAAAGTGCTACCCCAAAACTCGGTGAAGAGTATCCCTCCTAAAGAGACAAACCAAAGGTCATAGGGAACGAAGTAACTCCCTCGTTTACTCTCAGTCAAGGTCGATTGGCTGAGTAGTCAGCTAAGACGCAACCATCTACTTCCATTAGGTAGGTAACAGGGGAGCAAGATTGAGTCAGAAGCAAACGCTCTCCGTAACAGGAGAGATACGCAGACGGACTCACGGTAAAACGGAAGGTAAAGCTACAAGTAGCAATGTATAAGTTATGAACACGGAATCAAAACCGATGTATAAATGGGGCGACATAAACTGGCGAAAGTTGGAGCGTGTTGTCTATAAGTTGCAAAAGCGGATTTACCGAGCGTCTCAACGTGGTGATGTCAAAACAGTTCGCAGACTCCAGAAACTGTTAGTTAAGTCTTGGTCGGCTAAGGCTTTAGCGGTGCGTAGAGTAACTCAGGACAATCAAGGCAAAAAGACGGCAGGAGTGGATGGGGTTAAATCCTTGTCCCCAGAAGCACGTATGAAGCTCGTAAACAATCTCAAACTGGGTACAAAGGTTAAACCTACCCGAAGGGTTTGGATACCCAAACCTAATAGGGAGCAACGACCTTTAGGAATACCTACCATGTATGACCGTGCGCTCCAAGCGTTAGTAAAGTTAGCCTTAGAACCTGAATGGGAAGCTATATTTGAGCCAAATTCCTACGGGTTTAGACCGGGGCGGTCAGCCCATGATGCCATTGAAGCCATCTTCAATGCGATCAAACAAAAACCCAAATTCGTGCTTGATACGGATATCTCCAAATGTTTCGACCGTATCAACCACAAACGGCTCCTCGAAAAACTTAACACCTTCCCCACTTTTCGGAAACAAATTCGAGCGTGGCTTAACGCGGGTGTTATGGATGGTAAGGAGTTCTCGCCAACATCTGAGGGTACACCTCAAGGTGGGGTTCTTTCTCCATTACTGGCTAACATTGCCCTACATGGTCTAGAAAGCGAAATCAAGGCAATTGCCCATACCTTCGATATGAAAGACCTCAGAGGACGGCAACGAAGCAGGACACAGAAACAAGATTCTGTAAACGTCATTCGTTATGCAGACGACTTCGTGGTTCTACACTAAGACATAACCGTTGTCCAAAGATGTAATAAGGTCGTATCCATATGGCTGGCAGATATGGGGTTGGAACTCAAAGCAAGTAAGACGAGACTCGCTCACACCCTTGAAAACTATGAAAACCAAAAAGCAGGATTTGATTTCCTAGGCTTTAATATCCGCCAATATAAGGTGGGTAAATATACATCAGGAAGGGATACAAAAGGGCGATTACTCGGTTTTAAAACACTCATCACCCCAAGTAAAGAAAGTCAGGAAAGGCACTACCGAAGGATATGTGAGGAAATAGAGAAACTTAAGGGACAGTCCCAAGCTGTCTTGATAAGCAAACTTAACCCTATCATCCGAGGATGGTGTAACTACTTTTCGACAGGAGTAAGCAAGAGAATCTTTACGAAACTCTCGTATCTGACCTCTTGGAAACTCTGGAAATGGGGGGTAAAACGACATCAAAATAAAGGAAGGAAATGGATTAGCTCCAAATACTTCCGAACCATAGGTGGAGATAATTGGACGTTTGCCACGTCTCGTGAAGGGTCGAACCCTATGGTGCTGATGAAGCATTCACAGACAGCAATCGTCCGTCATGTCAAAGTCAAGGGGGATAAAAGCCCTTACGACGGCGACTTAATCTATTGGAGTTCAAGACGAGGCACACACCCTGAGATGCCTAAGCCAACAGCATCGTTGCTCAAAAAGCAGAAAGGGAAATGCGCTCACTGCGGTCTGTTTTTCCGAGATGGAGACCTGATAGAAGTTGACCATATCATTCCTAAGTCACGAGGCGGAAAGAATTAATATAAGAATAATCAACTGCTCCATCGACATTGCCATGATGAAAAATCCAGAACGGATGGAAGCTACTCTAAGGGAGTTTCCATTATCCCAGAGAATTACCGATGGGAGAACGATATGTTGGTGACGTGCTGATGACAACAGCCGTTTTATTGAGGAGCGGTATGAGGTGAAAGTCTCACGTACCGTTTTGAAGAGCAGTGGAGGGGGTGACCTCTTCACTGACTTTAATCGATGTCGTGGTGTACGAAGACCTGAAAATACAGAACATGGTCAAGAACCATCATTTGGCTAAGTCAATTTCCGATGCGGGTTGGTATCAATTCACTCAATGGTTAGACTATTTTGGGAAAGTTTGGGACAAAGCAGTAGTTTCTGTCAGTCCAAATTTCACGTCTCAAGATTGTTCTAACTGTGGTTTTCGAGTGAAAAAATCGCTTTCTACCCGGACTCATAAATGCCCAAGATGTCAAACAGAAATCTGTCGGGATACTAATGCGGCACTTAACATTCTGAAAAAGGGCATGAGCATTTTAGGGGCTGAGTATAACAACAGTACCCAAGGGCATTGGGAAACTGCTGATTTAATATCAGGAACGCGAGGGCGTGACTTCCATCTCTGTTAATGAGGAGAAATCCGAGTTAATAAGTGGTGTCACTGAACCAAGAATTAGCAATAGCTAAGAATCCTCTTCGTTTACGGAGAGGAGTATGTCAAACACCCTTCTGATGCAATTATCGGAAGTTTATTTAGCCTACGATACCGTAACGAGTAGCCGCACCGATGCGCCCAATTTTGTACTTTTAGATCAATCCATTTCCTCTAGAGGGAGGCTTTCCCCAAGCGTATAAGTTTCGGTATACCCTACGGTTTTGTAACTTAAGCCGGGAATTATACATATTCTCAAGCTATGCGTAAAATCATCTTTAGCATTATGATTCTTTTCAGAAAATGACACAAATTCTATTTCCTAAATCCGCTAATGCACAAGGTTATGCTTTCGAGGATTTGATCCATCGGATTTTGCCAGATTATGGTTATCATATACTTTTACCTTCTGGATGGTATCACTACCAAGGTTGGTATCAATTAGATGGGGTCATAGAGTCTAATCAAGAAAGATGGCTTTTAGAAATCAAGTTTACTCAAACTCCCCTAACCCCCAAGACTGTTAATTTAAAGCGACGTATAGAAGCAATGCAAGCTTCTGATTGCACGGGAATTTTATATGTTTCTCTGGTTTCGGTATCAAAAGATTTAGAAAATGAACACAAAAATCTTCAAGTTCCTTTTCATAACATAGTATGGGAAGAATTACAACCGCTCATTCCGAGGAGTCAGACAAATTTAATCACATCAATTTTAGATGAAATTGAATATAATTTTAATGAAAATTCTTTTGAAGGGGCTGGATATAAACTCATTACACCCCAACTGCAATTACAGAATCATCCATTGCTTCAAGAATTTTATGTTGTTCCCGATCATATAGAAATATGGATTAAACGAATTCCTTTATTAAGTCAATACGAACAATCCATTGCTCCGAGCATATACAAAATTACAGAAAGTGGAATTGAACCCTACTATAATCAATATCTTTCTATAGATGAAGCCTGGAAGATTCAAGATGCCTTGAGTGGATACTCATCTAGAGTTTTAACAGCCATTGAACACACCTTGATAGCTCTTGCAAAAATTAGGCAAGGTACAGTTAAAGAAATACAAGTTGCACTTCCAGATGGTGTAACTACAGGTGTGAGCGGTGTCCGTTCAAGTCTTTCTAACTTAGTTCTTTGGGCGTTAACGACTCGGCATTTAGTTAATAAAAATACGATTTATGAAATTACTCCTCTAGGCTATGCTGTGATTGCTAGAGGTAGTCTTGATTATAGTTTGTTTGGTAAGATACTTGAAGAATGGACTCCCTATAAATATTTATTGAAATTCTTAAATTTGAAATATTACTCTCTTAATCCAGTTGAGATTATAGATTTTTTTAGAGGACAGTATAAACCGTTTTTACCTTATGCTAAAAGTTTATTTAATCCGAATAAAGTTGATGGTTTAATTCATATTTATAGGAAACTTAGCGGTAATAATAGAGGATGAAGCTTGAGGCAACCCCAACGGTAGCTCTAGCTGCACAGATTCTTCTGGAGTATTGGCGCCTTCACCCACCTTATTAATAATCTCCTCAAAATACTCTGGTACAGAAGTTACCCTCTCCAACAGTTGCGGTGTTTCCTTGGCAACTTCGGCAAACTGCTTAAACAAAAAACCCTTCAACCCAACCAACCCATAACTATAGCGTTTCGCTTCCGCATTGGAAAGCTGTAAAATAAATGTTTTAGCCTTCAACTCTTGAATGTAAGGCAGACTACCCTTAGAAGCCAAAAAAATAAACGTCTGCGATGGTTCGGTTTTTACCGGAAGAGACAGCGCCCGAAGATAATTTTCCCCCAATAAGAAAAATACCAAGTCATAAGATTCAACGATCTTTTCAAACTCCTCATGTATCTTTAAAACTTCCGCCCATTCATCGATCTCACGACCCTTCATGGTGTTAAAAGTTACTTCATAGGGAGCAATTGCCCTTTGTTCTGAAATCAGCCCATAACCGGCTGATAAAATAACAACATCCACAACCTCGAAACCGAGAGCCTTCCGCAACCCGACAACTCCCTCCATCAACCGCAAGTGTTGCGCTCCCGTATACATCTGGGCGGCCCGGACACATAAACTCGTTCAGTTCCCTTTCCCGTTGAACAAGGCGCGAGCTATCCCGAAAGTCTTCTAATATAAGTTGATTTGGGGCGTGTACTTGCTTTTCCCCGGTACAGGAAGTCACAACTAGGGTACGGGGTCTAGACATGGGGTTCTCCTTGAAAATTACTGAATCGCTCACCAATTGCGGGTATCTCGCACTAACTATCTTCGTACTCTACCCAAGAACTAGGTGTTTCCCAGACACAAATCTTTAACTTTACGTCTTTGGGAATCCGTTTTTTTGTCTCATCGTAAATAAACTTAGCAATCACCTCAGCCGTTGTATAGTATTCGGGAGGTAAGACTTCGTTGAGAATGCAATGATCCAGTCCACCTTTGCTAACATCCTGTTTAGCCCAGCGCAAACTTTTAAAATCGGCAACCATTACCGGATGGGGACAATGTTCGGAAGGATACAACTTCTCTGAAGTGGCTTCAACCTTGACTTTGTAGGTATGTCCGTGCATCCGACCGCAAGGCCCTTGATAGTCTCTGATGTAGTGGGCGCTGTCAAAGGTAAATTCTGTTGTTAGTTTCCATTGGGGCATCTGTACCAGTAATTTTTGGACGAACTCAGACGTATACTATACCGTAAAAATCAAAAAAACTTGAGTATACTGATGAGGTAGTAACCCCAATAAGAGCCTTACAGACTCTCAGAAGTACCCACAGGCATAGAGAATTTCCCGATGTGGAACCGACTAAGTGGCTCTAATTGAAGGAAGTAAGCTGTTACACATTTTAATTTTAATTGCATGAGGGCATACCCTGACACCTGAGACTTGATACTGCTCAAGAATTATAGAGTATTTTCTGCTGCAATTTAACTTTGGTGCGTACTTTAACTTCTGCCTCGACAAAAGGGCTATATACTTCAAGATTTGAATTGATCGCTTCTGTCAATATCTTCGGGTGCATCATACTCGTCAAGAACTCTATCTAGAAAACAATCAGGTCTTCTTCCCGTTTGCTACAAGTTTAATCTAACTAAGTTGATAAATATGTTTTTCTAAACACCCAAGATGTAGAGAAGCTAGAGTCAATCGCAACTTTTAGTTTAAAGTAAATTTATTGAATGCCGCTTTTAATTTCTGTGCAGTTTTTATGAGGTTGGGTAGCGCTTGTCAGGGATAAAGTTGGCGATCCCGCTTCATCCGATTGAACAAATCAGGGTTCTGGATATGAAAGCGGCTTGCTTACAGCAGAGGTCGAGCTTAAAGCGGAGCGTATTTGAAACGTATCGGGTCGCATTGCTCAATGTATGCGATCGCACTCCGGTACGTCTTGATATGCAAATCTCTAACTTCCAATTCCCCGCATAATCGCTTGTAAGTATTCAACTTGCTGAGGTGAAATATTATCTTGGGGACGTTCATCGTGGGAAGTTTTCGGAGTTTCCAACGCCAATACTTCAACTTCTTCGAGAGACAATTGCTTAATTTCATCGAAGGGACGTTCCAAACCGTTGGCGAAATAAACGTTCAATCCCCATCCATAATCGGAAACCCGCTCAATTAAACTGTTGCGCTTTTCTTTCCCCCAATTTTCACCAACCCACGTCCACCAATAATCCCGACTCATCGCACCAGAGATATTTTGTTCGACCTTGATTCCTTCTTTGAGCGCCCGAATTAAATACCCCGTAGGATTCTTCATCCAGCCCTGTTTTAACCCCTGTTGAACGGCTTTAATTGCCCCGGTAATGTTTTCCGGGTATCGCCTCATTGCCCACTGCACCGAACCCAACTGAATCGGCTTTAAAGGCGGACGAATGGATTGATTGAGTTTTGTAATTAACTGAGCGTGGCCGGAATTTTGGGGCGGGGTGGAGGGTTGAGAATCTTCTGAAATTTCTTGAAGGGTCGGGAATTTTTTACATTCTGATAAGTCTTGGTTTTCTGAAAGTTCTTCGGGTTCTAAAAGTTCTGGGTGTTCTGAAAATTCTGGTTGTTCTAAAAATATTTCTTGTTCTTGGCTTTCCCCTCTTTCCGAAAAAATTTCTAACCCTCGAACACACACACATTTTTCTAATGGGGCTTTCTCTTGGTGTGTAAGGGAGGATTTAGAAAGGTTTGAGTAAGAGTTAAGATCCGTCTGATTTTTAACATCTACCGTCTGATATTTTAATGGGTAGCCGTCTGATTTGTCGTAGCTAGGAGTCAAAATTTCATTGTCAACTTTTTCCCGAAGTTTTGGGAAATTAATCTGGTACATCTTGCGGGTGTCGGTGGGATATCGCTTTTCATGGGGAAGCAAATTTCTACGGCGTATATAGCCATCTTGTATTAAATCTTTGAGGTGTCGCCCGATGGTATCTCGACAATAACCAAAAGCTTTCCCAATCTGTTGATAAGAAGCACAAATCCAACCCGTTTCACCTTTTGATAGGTGCGCCCGATCTAACCAGCTAAGAATGCAGGCTTTCACCTTACTGCGCCTTTTCCAAACCTCTAAAAACTCGACAAGGAGATTGGATGGATGACGCACAACTCCTAATGTTGCTGTGGTAAACTGTGCAGTTTTTGAAGTAGTAGTTAAGTGTTTCATCGGTGTTATCATTGAAAATTCTTAAACGTTCGATTTAAAAAGGAGGTAAATATAACTGATAGGCGTGAAATAATGCCCGATAAGTTTGTTGAGTATCGGGGTCAACAAAACTCACCCACCAATTACCCGGAGTGCATTCAAACTCCTGTTCAACAGTTCCCAACTGACCTGTATAAATTCCCTTGTCGTCAAACAGGATTTCCACAACGGTTCCCGGTTGCAGTTGATTGTGAATCTTTTCTTGTAGACGTTCAAAACATCCGAGTACCAGTTGGGATTGCTCTTTTAACTGTTGATATTCGCTCTCGACGCACATCAGTCTTTTTTCCAATTGCCAAAGTGGGGAGTCGGAATGATTAATCCGAATATTTTCTAATTGATTCACTTGACATTTAAGTTGCTGATTTTCCTGGAGGAGTTTATCAAGTTGACTTTGTATCTTTTCCACTCCAAGCATCCGTTTAAACGTCCATCCGGCTTCTACTTCTTGCTGCCAAATTGCTCCAAACCATTTCGTTACAGGACGCTGGGTTTCATCAATAGAAAGAATTAAGTCATCAACGACAGTCTTCTTGTCGGGAGCAATTACTCGGATGCGGTCATTGACTTGCAAATCTTCAACTTTGACCGGAACAAATTTGGGTCGGAAAATTTTTAAAAATGGCAAATCTTCTTGAGATTGTTGCTTTTGTATTTCCGCCAACTGATTCAATAATTCTGTATTTTTCTGCCGTTCGGTGATGAGTTGTTCTTGCAGATGCAGTAATTCCGAGTCAGGTGAGTGAGTCTCAGTAGTCTGAGGTTGTTGTTGAGTCAACTGTTGTTCGAGTGTTTCGATTCGATTTAATAACTCCCGATTTTTCTGCTGTTCGGCATCAAGTTGTGATTGTAGTGGGTTAAATTCTTCAGAGTCGGTAGCGGGTGAATGAGTATCAGAACTCTGAGGTTGTTGGGTTAATTCCCGTTCAAGTTGGGAAATTCTATTTAATAACTCCTGATTTTTTTGCTGTTCAGCATCAAGTTGTGATTGTAGTTGGTTAAATTCTTCGGAGTCAAGCTCGTCGTCAGGTGAGTTGGTATCAGTAGTCTGAGGTTGTTGGGTTGAATTATCGTTTGAGACTTGTTGAAGTTGGTTTAGCTGTTGTCTGAGTTGCTCTAATTGGTTTGATAATTCTGTACTTTTTTGTTGTTCGGCGCTCAGTTGTGATTGCAATTGGTGAATTTCGGAGTCAACCACTGGTGCCGGGAAAGTTGGGTTCAAATCGGGACACAGTTGTTGAATTTCTCGGTCAGCTTGTTTGATATAGTAGAGCAGCCGTTCTTGAACTTCTGGAATGGCAGTTTCATCTAACTGTCTGTGCAAATCCGACTTGTGACTTAATAGTTTAGCAAGTTGAATGATTGTTTCTGACGGTTGAGATGGGGTTGGACTTGATGAAGCAGGCGATGAAGTTGAACTTGATTCAGTTGGCGATGAAGTTGAACTTGATTCAGTTGGCGATGAAGTTGATTGAGTTGAGGACGCATTTGATGAGGGTGGTGGTGAAGTTGAGTCAGTTGAAGATGAAGTTGAGTCAGTTGGAGAATTGATATTCTGTTCCAATCGTTCTTGAGTAACGAGCGCTTTAATCGCTTTGATGCTCAATTTCTCCTCACCCGACAGAATACTTGTAACCAGTTCATCGCTTCCGCGAGACAGTGCAGCCAAAGCACCACTAGCCCATCCCATCATTTGCTCGACGTGTTCCGGTAGTCGTTCAGCCAGTTCCACAATTTTTAGCCAGTGGCGAATTTGGGTTTCTGCATCGGGGAAATAATGGGTCAACCACGCCTTAAATTGTCTGGCACTCATCTGTTCTCGTATCGGGTTAATCTGACGGGCCAGTTCCAAAGCCTCAGCGTTAAATTTCTTCAGACAGACGCGAATGCTCGAAACGAGAGAGGAGGCTTGAGTTTGCAAAGCTGAGGGAATGTCACCGTAGTCAAAATGGGATTGGAATTCTGTGGGTGAAAATGTTACAGTAGTCATAGTATAAAATAGTTTTTTTTTGGCTGGCGACAGCCTTTTTTTGTGTGCAATTTTCAAAGTAAGAGAAGTGACTCTCCGGCTGAGATAGCCAGAAAGAGAGTCGTTATTTTTGGCATCCCCACAGACCATTCATGTACCAGTTTGTTGGGTCGCAATCTTTTTTAGAGTTCCGAGATTTTGTTGGAGACATCCATTGACTTGACCAATGTTTTTCGGGTGTTTGTGGCGGAGGGTTTAAATAGGTTTTCGGTTCCAGACAGGCGTTCCCTTTTCCGGCAGACAAGCACTCATTAATTCTTTTCTCATAGTGAGGAGCTAACGCGGAGGCTTGCCTCTGAAAATACTCTCTATCCAGGCAAGGATTTACTGAGGAATTTTGGGCATTTCCGCCGTGATATTCGCATAACTTCACTGCAAACTTCTCCATGAGGTTTTGAGGTTGTATGCTAGAGTTTTCAAGTGTTTGAATGCGCCGCTCAAGGCGGTCGATTTCGAGAGCAATCTCGGAAGGATTTAGATTGGATTTTTCCAGAAAGTCTTGAGGGTTTGAAGATTTTTGCATTGTAACACTATTTTTTGAATTTGTGTCGTTCAAATTAATAGAATTATCCGGCTGATCCGGAAATAATACCGTCCAAATAAACAACCCAGCGAGGGCGGACATTCCCACACCAGCAAGAGTTAATCGAGTCTTGGTAATCAGTTGATTTTGCTTGGGGTCTGCATAGTTAAAATTGGTCATAGTGTAATGCCTCAATTAATGAATTTTTTCACAATAATAAAAGGGGGGTTGTGACTTGTGACTGACAAAATGGAGAGAGGGGGTAAAAGCTAAAATTTCAATTCTGTGACCTTGAAGGCACAGGGGTCACAGCGTATTATGCGGGTCACGGCTCGTTTTGTGACTTCGGGTTGTGACCGAATGCTACAAAGCAAATTTTACCCAGACTATCCGCCTCTATCTTTTTTCCTAAACCCCGATTTTCTAGCTCGGTAAAGATGCCAACAATCGCCTCAGATGAGAGATAATATTTTCTTCCTATCGGCTTTTTAGTTTGCACGTCTCTAACAGTAATTTTTCCCTCTTGTTGGGCGTACTCTAAAACCAAATTCAGCAAGTCTTCCAGAGAGATATTAGGAGGATTATGCTCATCTTCAGGCGGTTTAGCTAGGTCAATCTTTCGGGCTGTATCGCTTTTTGGAGTCCCCTTTCTGTTTTCTTCTGAAGGTTTGGTTTTCTCCTCACAGTCGGCATTGTTTTGATGATCGGATGTCAGATTTGAGGCTTTCCAACTGCCATCGGAGTTGAGCATAGTCCAGCTTAATTGATTAATTTTATGCTGATATTTGGGTTGATTTCCATTCTTTTTAAACTGGGAATGATGGGCATGAGTGGGATGGTCTACAATCTCATCTACCCCATCGGCGACAATGGCGGGATAGCCCGGATGATTGAGAATATACGCTTTCCTGGGGTCGCTTTTCTCCCAGAAGTTTGAGACGTGTTTCTGTGCGGATTTACACAACTTAATCACGGCAAAACTGGTTCTCACCTCCGCAGAAATGTCAATATCGTCGGCGTTGGGGGAGTGGGAAATGCCGAGAAATAACATATCCCGCTTCCTCCCCTCCGTTGACAACCTCGACAGCGCATCCCCGACTCTTTTGGGATTTACAAATCGCTTTTTGCAGGATAATAATTCATCGGTGATAACGAGGACTTTTCGACCATTTGGCAATCCCAATCGCTTGCGTTCGTGTCTGGCATCGAGTTCTTTCAGCAACGATGCGATCGCCAACTCAATCTCCTCTATTCTGGAAATGGCTTGTAGTCCGGCTTCCGCCCACTGGTCGTTGAAATGGGGGTCGAGAACGATGATTTCTGCGGGTGCGCTTTCAGTTAACATCCCCGCCATTTCCACCGCCGAACTGGTCTTTCCCGCCCCCGAATTCCCGGTGATCAGGATTCCAGTGGCTTCATCAACTAAATACCGTTTGAGGTCAAATTTGGCTGGCTGAGGTGATGTTTCTTGAGGTAACGCCTGCCGAATAGTTCTCCCCTCCAGATAGGCGTTCATTTCCTCTATCCGGGACGTTTCCCGATAATATTGCACCGTCGCCAAGCGGTCTGCGAAATCGTCTTCCTCCTGCAATTCTTCAAGCTTCAAATAGGGTTCGACCTTTCTCAACCAATGCCCCAGTCCAATTGCGGTTGCAGATCCGGCGATCGCCACAATTGACCCAATCCCCTGAACCCAGTTGTGCCAGGTCGAGTATTTGTTGGGGAGACAGGGGGGAATGATCCAGCAGGAAAGACTGACAACCAAAGCGCCCCCGCAGAAGAAATTGATAATCCCCGTTCCCTGGCTGGCAATTCGCCTTTTGAGGTTGAAATTGTAACTAAGTTGTTCGTTCAAAAACGCCATAAAATTACCCCCAAGATGACGGCTATAAAAGCAGAAATTAAGAAATAATGCCACTGGCTAACCGTCCATTTCAAAGCACTGGCGATGGGGTCATCTCCCAACCATCCCCCCAATTGAAGCAGAGTAAAACTGATAAAAAAGAATCGGCTCAAACCCAGTCCAAAACCCCCGAGGGTTGCCAGAAAACTGGCAAAGGTTCCCAGCGACGCAAACAGTAAAAATTGACCCGCTAAAATTCCGAGATTTGCCATACTTAAATGAGTTTGTAGTGTTTGCAATCGTTACACAATTTCATCCGTTTTTTTTCCTTCAACTGTGGATATTACTAATGAAATAGATTTAATCCGTTACCCAATTTTATCCGTTTCTTCCCCTTTAATGGGGGATGTTACTAAGGTCAGAGATTGAATCCGTTACCCAATTTCATCCGTTTCTTTCCCTTCAACGGGGGATGTTACTAAGGTCAGAGATTGAATCCGTTACCAATTTCATCCGTTTCTTTCCCTTCAACGGGGGATATTATTAAGGTCAGAGATTTAATCCGTTACCCCTCGCCCCTCAACATCGCCAATCGCTGTTTAACCTTAGATTTAATTTGATTAACCTGATGAGTTTTGGCTTCATCCAATCCCTGCAAACTTGCCTCCCTTCTTGCATAATTGGGCCTTAAAGCGTGCAAAGTTGCGGCAAATTTGGAAGTCGCACCCTGCTTGGTATCTTCGTTTTTTGCCAAGGTTTCTTGATAGCCGTAATGGGCGACGTGAACTCGGGTATCGCTGGTATCAATTGATTCGAGATGTTTGTATGCCTTTTCGCTATGGTATGCCCCTTTCTTTTTCTCCTTCGCCAATTGACCCAGGGCGACCTCTTCTTCTGCGGTAAAATACCGAGGGCTTTCCAGCACTGGAACTGTGCGAATCGATTCAAAACTACCAGGGTTTGAAGGGCGGGGAACGCGAGAATTGGTGGGTCGTAAAGCGGTGGAAATGCTGATATTGTGTCCCCCATTTTCTATGGCACCCCCGCTTGAATTGGTGATGGATGAACTGTTATCGTTGCCGAATAATGTGCCAAAAATGCCCATGATTAATCCCTACCAAAGTCTGATATTTTCCAAAGTCAAAGATGCCGTCCACGCCCAGCCGAGAAACCCACTACAAAATCGGATAATTGGGGAGAGTACGAACCGCGCAAATAGCAGAATTAATCGCTTAGTTAATCTGACCACATGACGGGCTGAAATCAGTAAAACCATCCCGCAAGCCAAACTCAAAAGAACCGCTTCCCTTTGGGCTATCTTCCGCCAATTAAACCGGGCTAAATACCAGTTTATTGCTCGGTTCTTTCCCGTTAGTTTTCCATCAAATAATCTGCACATAAAAGAGAAGAATTGAATGGGGTTAGATTGGGGATATTTCACCCCGTTTTCTAGCTTTATTAACCTTTGAGATACCAGCGAAAAACAGAAAGATAACAATTTATCAGGAACAGTAAGAAGGCTTTTTTCAAACCCACATATTCCACTGCCACCCCTTTTCTTAAGGCTTGCACCCGGAGAATTTCTGATGCGACGATTTTTTGGATTTCTGCGATGTTCATGTTTCCTCTTTTGGTGGGGTTAGTTGTCGATATAGTTTCCTCATTTTGGGGTTTAATCTTCTACAAAATCCAGGCCATAATATGGACTTCCCGAGTCGTAATAATCACTTCTGGGCATCCATCCGGTATGCTCGTTATGTCCCCAGATTTGTTCATCATCATCATCATCCTCATAATCATCATCCAAGTCTTCGTTACCGGGGTAGGAGAAATTCTTGTGAAGAAAACCCAATCTTTCCAAGGCGAGACTTGCATATTCGGGTTCGCTATCATCGCATTCGACTAAAAGTTTTTCGCCAATTTTGTTTCTGGCACTCAGTTCTTGAACAGCCATAATATCGTCGTACCATTCGTCATAATATTCTTGCCTTTCCCGTTCAAATTCCTCATCGAAAAAATCTTCATCATCTTCCCAAGAATTGCTATTAGGTGTATATTCGTCTTGGGGAACAATATTCAGGGTATAGACGGGCTTCAATCCCAGAAATTTTCTGATTCCATTGAACATGATTTATTCCTCCCGTGTGGGTTTAGATGGGTTAAAAAGAACTGGAAATTGCGGAGAGCAAGTTGAGAAGATTTCCCACCGATAAATCTTTAATAGACTGTTTGATTTGTGGATGAAGACTTGAGGAGGTATGCGGAAGTTGTTTGGAGATTTCTACAATTAATGAGTATTTGCCTTCTTCCGATAAGTTTTGCAAGAATGAACCGCAAATTCCTTCAATGTTGGTAATAGCTTGCTGTTCTTTTGCACTTGTTGATGAAATCCAGTAGCCTAATGGTTTGGTCATCGTTTTTACTCCGGTAAATTAACGTTTTTGCACGAATGGAGAATTAAATAAACCCCCTTTTGTGTAATCAATATCGTGGATTTACGCTTATACATCCTGTCAGGTTCCGGCTCTTTGTTCTTGTTCAATTTTTTCGGCAATTTGCGTAAATTCCCTGTAAGTAATGGGGTAATGTCCCCCGCTCCTAAATTCAATTAGATATGTTTCATCATCATCAGCTTGGGGAACAATGCAGGAAATTGCATCGGTATTGATGATAAATTGCCGTTCGTCAATATCTACCTTGATAATCATTTGGTCTTTTTATCCTTATTTTTGTCGGGATAATACTCCGGGGGATATAAGCCCAAATTGTAGAGTTCTTTGGGGTCGGTTGTTCCGTAAGTGTCGGTTCCGTTGACAGTTTTCTTTTTCATTAGATGATTTCCTTTTTGACTTGGTTTCGGATAATAAAGAAACGGATACTAAGAGGAAGAACGGATTAAGTTATCTGTAAGACAGCATAAATCTGGACTATTCGCAGTCAAGTTAATCCGTTAAATCCGCTCTCTATCTGTTTTCAATTATTTCTTCGAGCTTTCCCATATCTTCAACCGTTATAACGCCAATCTGTTGGAAAAAGGTATGGTTCGCAATTCCCGCAAGTATATGGGAAAGTTCGGCCAAATCCTGCTGTAATTGCTGAATTTTTTCTTCGGGGTTCATGCTGTTATCGTCTCCGGTTGTTTCAGTTGGTTTGCCGTCTCAATAATTAGGTCTAAAATCTCTAACCTGTTGAGTTTTTGAAGGGACTCTGCCAGCTTAAAAATCTTTTCTTCGTACTCAATAAAGCAAAAATCTTCGAGGTCGATTAGAGAATCCGTTAGCTCGTGCGATTCAAAATGTGATGACTTGGTTTTTGCCGTTGCTGCCAGCCCCAAAAGTAGGGTATAGCGTTGGTTTTCGGTCAGGTTCTCCATCAGATTATCCCGTTGAATATTGTGTGCGGTGCGTCGTAATCCGGGGTAATATTTTTGCACTTTTCTCGCAGAAATTGAAAGGCTTTCAATCCAATCTCTGCCGCTTCTACAAGTCCATCGCCGAATCCTTTAAATAACCAAATTGACAGGAAAATTGCGATGATTAAACCCCAATATCCCAGGCGGAATAGAAATTTAAGAAGGGGTTGGTAATTGATGGGTCGGTTATGGCGGAAAAACTTGGGCATAGTGCGCTCCTTCCATTCATCAAAAGATTCCAGAAAAAACGGGGGAAAATAGAGGGTTGAATCTGAAAGCCTTTTTGGGCGCGGCGGTTGCTATAATGGCTTTCAGAAAGTTAAAATCAATGCTTTTTGTGTAGAGTAAGATCGCCAGCGTAAAAACTAGGCGATCCTTTTTGCTTTTTAGCCCTCGGAACCGGACAGCATTTTGACATGGGTTAGCGGCTGTCCAGAGAGTAAAAAAGCGGCATCCTCAAGGGTAAATTCGTAGGATTGTAACGCCTCCAACTGGGTATTTAAGTTTTCGATAAGTCCGCCGCTTTCCTGTAAGCCTTCGCCGAATTTGCGGAGGGTTTCGCTTTCGACCAATCGCAGCATTTGCTTGGATTTTAAGTCGCTCGTTAACCCCACCAATTCCCGTTCGGTTTCGTTCAATCCCATCGCATCTGCAATGGAAGTCCGGCGATGTTCTGAGGAGGTTTTTGACGAGTTTTGTTGGGGACGTTCCGTTGCTTTTTTCCCGTTCCCGTTCCCATTAGGCGACTGATTCATCGCATCTTTGATTGCTTGTTTGTCCGTGCTGTTCACGATTAATTTCCTCCAATAATTTACGAATGTTTGTGATGGCGAAATAACGAGACGTTTTGTGCTGAAGTTGGCGGAATTCCCACCAAATCTCTAAGATGTCGCGAGGATATCCCCCTTGACCTGTTACCTGTTTGGGGATTAAACCCAGTGCTTGCAGAACTGACTGATCGCGCTTTCGAGTTGCGTTTGAGAATCCTAGCCAGCTCTCTAGCTCTCGGGTCGTCATCCAGTAAATTGTCTCCGGGAGAACCTCTGACAGTCTCTTTGTGACCTGTCTGTAAGCTGAGTGCATCACTGGGTTCTCAACGGCTCACTGATGGTGAAATAAAAAAGCCATATAAGCGCGATCGCTTATCTGCCACACTTAAATACCCGTTCAGGGTGGTGGTATCAGTGCTGGGCGTTGGCTAAGTCCGATAATTGCCACTTCGTTAACCAATGAGTATGATAGTAGCAAAAGGTTATGCAAAGTGCAACACCTTTTTACAAAGTTATGCAAAGTATGGCATGAAGCACTATGATTCAGAGGTTGCAAAAGTGTAAACTTGAGAGTGTAGATATATTTGAGGTTGCCTTGCCAAGCAAAAAAAGAAGGATCTCTGTAGAAGTAGAAGGAATCGAAGAAATTCTCGAAGACATAGCTCAGAGAACAGCTATCGGCTCTCTTAGTAAGGTTTGTCGATGGTTGCTTGATGAGATTCTAGAAACTAAGGGCTATGTGACTTTACCAAAGGAAAGGATGAAAATCCCCGAGCAGGGGAACAGACCTGTTACAAATGAAATTAAGTCTAAAGAAGCCTCTGTTAGTGAGAATTTTATTAGAAAACTTCTGGCGGATGAACTGACTTTAGCCGATCTCAATCGGACAGCAAAAGCCTTAAAGGTTCATCCATCTGAACTTCAAAAAATAAAGAAATGCGATAACGGCTCCAATCATGTCCAGTCTTCTCAAACTTGCTAATGCGATCGGATGGGATTACGGATCTAACTTTTTACGGGTTCGAGATGAAGCTGAATGTGATGCCATTCTGGGATTTTTCAGCAATCAACTCGCAGAGACAGCTTACAAGTCTGCCAGAGATTTTTGGATTATTTGGGGATTATCGCCCGATGAAAGGTTCCCTATTCCCCCAGATCAATTTGCGTTTATCAAGGAAAGTACAGGAGGAAGTCTAATGACACAAACTACCACCGATTTATACGGGATTACTATAGCTTCTCTTGACCTAGATGAAACTTTACTCAGACTTTTTTTTGATGAGTTTCTGCCCAATCCTGATAAGAAATTAGCACTGATCCGAAACAGTGACAAGCGACAAGTTGCGATTTCAGCCGGGACAATGGCGAATGTGTTAAGGCCCGGAATAAGTCGGGCGGATGTCGTCAAGCGAGTCGTTTGGGATTACGGTTACTGGCCGGATATTGAAGAAATCGATACAGAAATGAGGTTGCTAACACCCAATAATCCAGATAGCTCTGTAATTGCTCAACTGAGAATGCACGATACCTGTGGTGGAAACTGGAGACTTTCAAAATCCAAAGTCAGGTTAATTCAGGACTCATCTGGTGTCCTTTACCGCTTTAGTGAGAGTCTGGAAGTGGAGAAATGCCCCTCACCTATTAGTTAGGCAATGGCTAATCTTATCAAAACTTTTGCTTCTAACATCATTTTTTTTCTAATGTCCACGAGGATAAGAGTTTAAATGCACCAGAATAAAACTCCGAAACTATAGTTATTAATGCTGACTTCTAGCTCAAGCTATAAGTCTTTCAGGTTACTTATCCATGATCAGATATTCCCTGGTATTAATACCGGGGACCGCAAAACGATTCAAATCTTCTCAAAGCCTCGTGCAACTTTGACAACAAGACACTGATAGCTCCCGATCTCTACTATCAGTAGATTAACTTTAAAAATGGAGTCAAGTCACCCTTCATTTTTTACAGGCTTGAGAATAAACAATTCGCCTATTTCACACTGAAAATACTTACATAACTTTTCTACAGTTTCCACATCAATCCGTTTGAACTTATTCCCGAAAAGCTGGTTAATGGTTGTGGGACTGAGTTCAAGTTCTCTAGCCAATTGGCGTTGCGAAAGATGTGGATCACGCTCTGCCATCAAAACCGCCAATTTACAAAACACCTTTCTATCCTCCATAGTCTCTAAACAACATATCACTAATTTAGTGCATTTTTACAGGTAGCTGTAATAAAAATAAGTTTAATAGCAATAAGGCAACAGGTAGTTGGTATGGCAGTGCAGGGACAGCACTTGCTTATGCCTAGTCTTGCCATAAGTTTGATCTATTGGACAGATCTGCATATTGGTTCTGTGTTTACTCTATATCCTCTCATCCTACCAGTATCTTATATCACCCCTCATCGCCCTTTTGTTACAGCTAAATGTAACATTATATGCTTATAATTTATTTTTTTACCACTTAAGTTTAACATTATTACAGTATGCTGATACATTAATCTGTGAAAGCACAGAACGAATCTGTTATATGGCAACCCAAGAGATACCAAAAGGGAAAACCCTAATAGGATGCCAAGCCTATCCCTGGGAGCGTTGAAGCCAGCGAGCGTAGACGTGAGAGGAATCAAATTTCTTGGCAAGCCAAATGACCGGGCCACTCGCCAAAGTACACCCGGTCAATAGTCCACTTACAACAAAGCAAACCAAAACTATGTTAACTGAACTCAAAACACGACGACTGGAACTGCCAGTATTCGCAGTCCAAACTTCTACATCCCCATCTCTACCCTCGGAAAACTTCAAAGGATGGGATGCGTTTGCCCAAGATGTGTATATCTTTGAAGTCAGCATTAAATATGGGGCGAGACAAACCCTGGCATTGGACGATGCCGACCTGGGAATCCCCGAAGCGGTTCGGGAAAAACTCAAAATTAAATCAGACCGAATCAAGGGCAACAAACGGGTAACATTTTCCCGCGAAAAGCAACTCGCCAAAGGACGGTTAGAAGCAATCCGCGATCGCATTGAAAAGCTAACCGTCGTGTTTGAATTGGGGCGAATCATCCACCAGGACAATATCGCCGAAGCAATGGAGTGCTTTGAAGAACTCCAAACTGAAGCCCAGTCGGAATCCGAAAATTTGGCTGTCCTCTACCCCCAGGAAAAACAAAGCTTTCTCGACGATATCGAAGACATTCTCAATTCTAGGGGGATTTCCCAAACCGACATTGATGCGGCACGGTCGGTTTACGAGGCGCAATATCCCAGTCCGGGGGAACTGTCAGACATCCGGGTGGAGGTGCGGCGATCCCCCCAAAATTCCCTCCCACCGGGAATACCTGGAAAAACGGGCCAACTACGCCCAACAACTCAAGCAGGCTGAACTTGACAAAGCCGAAGCGCAGCGCATCAAAGCCGAAGCCGAACTGTTCGAGCGAGGATATCTTGCCCAACAGCAGGCGATCGCCACCGGACTGACAATGGCGGCAAACACCAGTTGGGAGAAACTGGCCTCGGTGCTGCAACGGTTTGGGGAAATTCAAGGTACACCCAACGGCAAGCAAGCCCCCGGACTGGAAACAGCTATTAAAGAACTCAAAGTGGTAGCCAAATTCAATCCCCAGTTGGACGGGTTGCTCGAAGAAATTGACGCTTTGGATCGGGCTTTTCGGGAAGGGTCAGAGGATGCCCCAGGCAAATTGCAGGAATTTCACAACCACCTCCGTTCCCTCCGGGTCAGTCACGGTACCGATGGCTTCGAGCAGGTTTGGAAGGTACTCGACGGCGATCGCAAACTCAAAGAATTCCTCGCCAAACTGGAGGAAATTGACCCGGAAACCCTCGCCCCATCAGAAATTCAAGATATCGAAGCGCAACAGGCACAACTGATCTCCATGTTCAGGGGCAAATGCAAGGCTCTGAAAAAAGCCATGACCCAATTTAACCGGGACTATCAGAAAGCTACCGGACGAAGCATAAAGGTTGCCCAGAGCGAAACGGATACCGAAGCCGAACCCGAACCCGTAGAAGCCGAAACCCCTTCTTCTGCTGAAGTCGAACTCGAAAACATCATCACCACCGCAGCAGTAGGTGATGAGTCGGTGGGATTTTAGAACGAAGGCAGAAGGTTGCTCGAAGCCAGATGGCAGAGGGCAGAAGGCAGAAGGTTTGGATTGTTGAGGATCTGAAAAAAAGCCTCTCCTTAACAATAGTCTTTCTTCACTAGAAAAAGAATTTGAAGCCCTTTGGGTTAGGTCGAAAGGGTACATATCATCCCCCTGCTACCTGCCCTCAATCAACCCTCTGCCTTCGCTCAAACCTCTGCTACCTGCCCTCGCTCAACCATCTGCCTTCGCACAACCCTCTGCCCTCTGCCATCTGCCATCTGCCATCTGCCTTCGCTCAACCATCTGCCATCTGCCTTCGATTTCCATTTGCATCAAGGAGAAATCACCATGACCGCCACACAGCCCAAAACGGATCAAACCTCACAAACGCTACAAAAACGCTTTGACAAGCTGCGAGACGAACTTAACGCCAAATTCTTGGAACGGGAAAACATGATTGACGGGGTGTTAGCCTGTCTGCTCTCAAGGCATCACGGATGCTTATTCGGCCCTCCTGGGGTTGCCAAATCCGCCATCATTCGGTTGGGTGGTCGGAACATTCAGCAACGCTCGGTATTTTGAAACCCAGTTACATGAAGGTTCCGTACCCGACCTGCTCATTGGAAATATCTCAGTAAAGGAATTAACAATCAATGACAAGTTAATTCGCAACTACAAAGGTAAATTGCCCGATGTGGAAGTCGCATACATAGATGAAGTTTTCAATGCCAATTCAGTGACACTGCACAGTTTACATTCCATCCTCAACGAACGCATCTTTGACTCTGGCGATGGAATTGTTAAAGTCCCCCTAATTTCCCTATTCGGTGCGGCAAATATCGCGCCCAAAGATAACAACCTGCAAGCGTTTGCCGACCGATTCCTCTACAAACCCTGGCTGCAAGATCTTCAAAAAGAATCCAACACCCTCAAACAAATCCACCGGGAAATTAATGGTAGCGACCCCAAAATTACCACGACCTTCACCCTAGCCGAATTAGAGGAAGCGCAGCGACAAATAAAAGCGATCGCATTTCCCCAACCAACGGTCGAAGCTTTAGCCAAGATTGTCCATCTTCTCAAAGCCCAGAAAGGTATCATCATCAGCACCCGCAAAGTTCGCTGGTTGGTGGGATTTTTGAAAGCGATCGCCTGGATTCGGGGAGAGCATAGCGTAAGCCGTCACCTGTTGCCAGAATTTTTACCCGACTGCTGTTGGCTGAAAAACTATGACTCAGAAACTCACGACATTGAGGAGGTTGCCCACCTGGTTTGTCCCGAACCCGCAAGCGTTGCTAAAGAAATGACGAGCAAACTCGAAGGTGAATTAAGCAAGTTTACCGCCTTAATCGAAGAATGGAAACAATGCAAAAGATCCAATAATCACACCCAGGCGCAACAAAAATCTTCCCAAATCGACAATCAATCGCGGGTTCTGTCGGGTCAGTTTGCCAACGTCATCCAAGCCATTGAAGATTTGCGTTCGACCGCAAGTAAAGGGTCTGTCCTCTCTCTTAACGCCCAACTCAAGAAGCTTCAGGGAATGAGAGATGAATTTGACCTTCTGTTTGAGCAAGCCTGCCGTTAGAAGTCAGAAATCAGAAGTCAGAAGTATAGAGTTAACCAGACCTAACGAAGCTTTATTAATTCGAGTTAACCTTAACTTCACACTTCAAACTTCAAACTTCTGACTTCATAACGACCACCCCCAACTTCTCAACACCAACATAAACTGCACAGATTACGTTTTTTGATTTGTACTCATGTTTACCTTTAATCCCCTGGTTTATCAACAGGACGAGTTATCCAAAATCTTCTGGCAACGGTACGCGATCGCCAATACCGAAGCGACCAACACCGTTCTCGACGACCCCATAAAGGACTGGGACACTTTCACCCTAGAAGTGTTTCAAAGGCTTTACAACGACCCGCACCCGCCCCGGCTTGACCCGATTCTGCCCGAACACAAGTGGGCGACGGTTTTGCACCAACACTTTCAAGACCAGCCCGATTTCACGATTCTGACCCAAAAGTGTTTCAACGACGTTGCAGCATCGGGAATTGCCACGATGACCATTGCCAACCATCTCAAGCACCACATTCCCAAACCCTCCTCACCCCTAAAAGATGTTGAGTCGATCAGACATCAAGCAAGGCAAAAACAAACGCAACTCCAACAAACCACAGACCCCAAGTCGCTTGAACAACTTACCCAACAATTTGAGGAACTCAAGCAACAAGGCTTTGAAGCGATCGCACAGGCTCAAGCTTACGCCGAACAACTGGGTTCGGAAGTTTATCTGATGATGGGTCAAGGTGTCGAAGAAGCGATTCTCCTGCGGAGACGCTTCGCGAACGCGACTGTTGAGGAACTCCAACGGGCAATGACCGCTTTGGGATACGGTACGGGTGTTAGCCAACCGCAGTTTATTCCAATCGAAGACAAGATTAAATTGGCAAAACTGCTGACTCAAAATCCATTACTCAGGGAAATCGCGGATTTGGCGGGTCGATGGTTGGATACGGCACGAAAGTCGCGGAGGTCTTCAGACCAGCAACAGATGCGGGAACATCAAAGGCTTGGAATTGGGGGATGATTTAACAAGGGTTACACCTTATGAACTGACTCAACTTGCCGTACCCGAACTGCGGGGTTTGTTTTACCACAACTATCTACAGCGAAGTCTTTTGCAGTACCGATGTGAATATGAAACTAACAAATCCAAGGGGGCGATGGCGCTGTGTGTGGATAACTCCGGCAGCATGAGCGGTCAACGGGAACTTCTGGCTAAAGCCTTGAGCGCCGCCCTCTATCAGTTTTGTCGGGAGGATAATCGGCATTTCCAGGTTATTCACTTTTCCCATGCGGTGACAAGGGTTTATGACTTTCCCCCCGATTGTCCCCATCCCCAAAAACTACTGGAAAATTTGCTTTCTCGGTTTGACGGGGGCGGGACTAATTTTGTTGCCCCCATTCAGAAAGCAGTTGAGACGATTTGTACCCATCCGGGAGATTTGAAGGGCGCTGATATTATCTTCATCTCCGATGGCGATTGTTGGGTGGGTGTCGATTTTGTTGAGTGGTTTGGCAAAAAACGGTCCTGTGTTGGGCATCGATTGTTATGGGCTGTTGGTGGCTGGGTCTACTCACAGTCTTGAGCAGTTATGCGATCGCGTCTGGAAGGTCAACCCGCAAAATCCCCATCAACAACTTCAGGAGTTGTTTGTCTAAATTACCTCAACTGCACAGTTTTTGTTCTGTATGAATATTGTCTGGAGCTAGGCTGTCAATAAGGCAATTCTCAATGGGACGTTAATCTACTGGCTCGTACTCCCAAATCTCGTAGCTGGATTGATCGGAAGCAACGTTCACCGCACGGTAAGCCACACCACACTTGTCCCTTGTCCATTGCTGAAAATATTTCTCTCCCTTCTCCCTAGCACGCTTGACCGAAGTATCAGAACGCAAACCCAACAACTGTTTCAACTCTCGCAGAGTGATTCTAGATGGTCGCGCTCCTTGTGTGGGTTTGACGGTGGGTTTTTGGGGGATAAGTGTAGGTTCTGCCGATTTTTTTTGACCTAAGATCCCAATAAATTAGCTCCCCCGGTTGGCAGTCGAAGGCTTCACAAATCTTTGCAAGAACATCTCCACCGGGAACATAGGTCGGGTCATTGTTGAGGTCATAGGCAGTGCGCTGTGCAAGTCCCGTCTTTTTCCAGAAAGCATACACGGTAAGACTCCGTTCTTGGAGAAATTCCTGAATCCGATTTTTCAGCATGGTGCTAAGTGGCGCAATCAATTCAACTCAATGATATCACTTCAAAAATATTATCATTATCCTGTTGACAACAATAGTGTGCTGTGGTGATAATATTAGGTAAAGGCAAAAAAACATCCCCTCAACAGCTATTTGCAGCCAACGAGGGGACAAAAAAACACATTAGATTCATTAACCATGACACAAGCAACTGACCTCAATCAACTGTCAACCGAACAGTTGAGGGAACGCCACCACCAACTCGAAAACCAACTCGTTCAAATGAGGGCGGATATCGAGCGCTTAAACACCGAACTTTTGCAGCAACGGGAAACCTACCTGAATATTCAATCTCAAATTCTAGGAGAATCGGTCATAATTTACTCAATGTCTCCACTGAATTAGGGAGAGATGTAGACAGAAAAGCGACTTTTAATTATAATAGTTTCAAGGGGTAATAAAAGCCGCTTCAATGCCTCAAAATATCCCGCAGCTTTTTGGTCTAATCGGTCATCATACACATCCTAAATAATCCTCCAAGCCTTTAACTAGCTTGAAAGGGAAACACCGAGAGAGCCACTCGAAAATGTTGGAGTAGATGCCCGTATTGCTTGCATCTAAACCCCCAATATACGAGTCGCCACACCAATCAAACCAAAACAAACCAAAACAAACTAAAACCAATCAAACCCAACACCTGAAATCGACACAAAGGAAGGAAAGGAAAATGTTTGAATTTGATGTCAATCAAGACTTGCAATCCATTGTTACCTCCCACGATGCCCAAATTCTTTCTCACGATTTGGGACGCACCGTTCGCCCGGAAGAAATTGTCACATTCTATCGCGATGGCAACGATTTCTACTGGCATCTCCTCGGACTCAATTTCGTTCGCATGACATCGTTACAATACCAACAATATTGTGAATATTTGGCGGAATATGAGGCGGAATTGGCAGGGGAACTCGCCCCCGTTTCTGCGGTGATTTAGACCGCAATTCCCATATCATTTTGTAATTAATTGGGGTCTAATTGACCCCACCCCCACACACAAACTTAGTAATAAAGGAAGCACCACCATGATTCGCATGACCTACATTAATCTTGCCGATATCGTTTTCAATGAATCCAAATTTGAGCGTCCGAGTTCCAGCCAAATTAAGGCTTTAGCCGACAGTATCCGCGTCTGTTGGGGGGCTGATTTACCCGATCCATCGTTGAGCAGATAGATGGCGTTCACACCACTTTTCGGTTGATTGACAACCCCGATAATTATTGGAAGTATTTGGCGGTGGAAAAAGCTTTTGAAATGAATCGCCGTCACGACTTAATTAACTGCTTTGTGATCAGCCCAAAGTCGGGGAAATTAGGCTACGAACACGCTTATCCAAAGGGATTGATTGAGCGGCAACTGCGTCTTCTCACGTCCGAACTGGATAACAATAATTCTCGGACTCGTTTGAATGCAATGCAGTTGGAGATTGACAGGTTGCAGGCGAGTTTAAACAGCTTACGTTCATCTCTCTAAAGCGTTGAAAAACGACGGTTTCTAAGGGTGCATCTCTACCCACAAAACTTCTTCGTAAAATCGACACATTTCTGATCTATTGGGAGGCACAAAAATGAATGCCACAATCACAACAATTCGCAAAGTTACCTTAAATTTCTTTGACCCAAGCTGCAACAGTAATAAAGTTTGGATTGGTACTGTTACCTCAGACGGGAAGTTCATTGCCGAATGGGGGCGGGTACTCGAAGGCAGTCATCGGCAGTCGAAAACCAAACAGTTTCCCTCTATTTCCCAAGCTGAAAACGAACTGGATAAAAAGATAGCTGAAAAGCTCGGCCTTTGGCTATCGATACACCGAAACCGTTGACGAAGGAGCATCGGTAATTCCGGCTCAAACTGATTTAAAACTCATAGCAACCGAGCAGATTAAGGGCGCGAAAACTTGCAAGACTACGGGGGATTTAGTCGAGTATCTCGTCTTAGAAAACATTCGCGGCTATTTGTGATGTAACCTCCATCAAATATAACTCCCAATCGGGTCAGTTCCGCACTCCTTTGGGGGTGTTAAACGGGCGTGCAATTGCAACGGCTCGAAACTTGCTCAACCGCATTTATCAACGCCATTCAGAAGATTTAGTTACCGAGTATTTTCGCTTGGTTCCTAAAGACAACGGAGATGAAAATTCCTTCGGCTACTCAACTGTTAACCACCCGCGCCGAAATCCAAGAACAATCTGGAATTTTAGACGCGCTCCAAGCAGTAATTTCAGCCTCGCTCCCAACATCCGAGAAAGTATTTGAATGCTCTTTAACCAAAGTTCCCGCTTCCACATCAGAAGGGCGCTCAAAATTCCGCAAAATTCGTAAACTTTTCGAGTCTACAAAAAACCCCCACCACCAAGCTTACAACTATCACATTCGTAGAGTTTATCAGGTGGATATGCCCATGCAAAATGCCGCTTATGACAAAAAAGCGTGCGCTATCGGTAACGTTAAACCTCATTGGCACGGCACTTCAACCGCCAATTTATTAAGCATACTCAAAGGAGGCTTAATTATCCCCACGCGACTCTTGCAATGGTCGAATGTTTGGACACGGCATTTATGGTTCCGAATGTTCTACAAAAGCACTTAATTATTCGGTAGGAAGTTGGGCGGGAAAAAAATGCGTGCCTAGTATTTGCTTTGCTTTGTGACTTTGCAATGGGGCGGGAATATAAACCGACTCGTTCTGACCGTAATTTTCCAGTTCGTGGCTATCACAGCACTTATGTTTCTCCCGGTTGTGCGGGAGTCATAAACCCGCGAAAGCATCGTTTACGATGTTGCTCAAGTCCGAATCAATTATTTGGTGGAATTTGAGTCGGGAATCGACTCAACCGCACGCACCGGATTTTAAATCCGGTGAACGGTTGAGTATTAATTATACAGGGAAAGTTTTACAGTTATCACCAATTAATAGTTTTGGATACTGTAACACTTTCTCTGGTTTGCAAACGATTGATCAGATCTACTTCACCCGAATAATGAACAACAGAGAACTTGAACGAATACTCACCAAAATTGAAGTCCTAACCTTCAATCTTCCCGAAGAATGGAAAGAAAAGTTTAAGCCGATTCTTGCAGAATGTCAACAAGATTTGACGGCAAGAATTTTGATTGAACGACACAACAACAAAGACTCGGAGTTCCTGATCCGATTTTCAGACCCTACGAAATCAAGAACGGAAAAAGCACCTGATATCTAACCCATTTTTGCCGATAATACACACATCAACCTCAAGGTTTAGAGGGGTGAGATACGGGAAATATTAAGGTTGAAACGGGGAGCTTTAAGTGATAACATAACGGCAGTAGCCTTTCGCAAAAAAACTCCCCGCAACATTCGAGTCCGAGTCAATTCGTATGAGGGTAATCAGAAAGAAAAATGCAACCCGAATCTTTTCAGATTTCTTCCCCCACTCAAATACATTTACATCAAACCAATGCAGATAACCGTTTGCATTTTGTTAAAAATAGCACGGCAATTCCATACTGAGTTGCCTTCGCAACCATAGAATTGTAAATTCAGGACGGGTTCAAAATGCCAGCAATTAGCTTTTCAGTATTCAAAGATAAGTTGCTCTCGCAAACCAAAACTCAAACGATTCGCCGAAGAAGAAAGTATCCAATTCAAGTGGGCGACCGACTCCAAATCTATTGGAAACAGCGCAAACTCCGGTCTTGGTGGTTTCCATCAAGGAGGAAGTTTGCAAGAGAGAGAAGTTCAACAGATTCCGAGAAGCTATTCGATGCCGAATGTACCCGAGTTCAACCGATTGTTATTAACTCCAGAAAGTGGCTGATTTATGTTAATGAGTTGAAGATTACCCAAGAAGAAATGAGAACTTTAGCCTTGTCGGATGGGTTTGAAACACTGGATGCTTTCTTTAAGTTTTTTAGTCGGAATTATGGCGACTTGTTCGAGGGAGATTTGATTCATTTCAAGAGGATAGAATCGGAATAAAAATAGCAGGAGTTGCATCGGAAAACCGAGAATTTTTGCTCTCCACCCCTACCGACGCGAGTTTTAAATTCATTGCAGCATTCCCATTAAATTCAGCGTACTCGCGGGTCGCTCCCGTCCAAGATTAATTATGAATTCACAGAAACTATCCGAACAAATTCTTGAGCGCATCCGGCAGATTGACGAAAAAATCATTGAACTTCAATCCCGATTATCTTCTGAGGGTTTTAAGCCGGAACAAACCCAACTGCATCTTTGCTTTCTTAAAGGCAGGAGAAGGGGATTGATGGAATCTTTGAAGCTCTTGAATGAAACTTGGGGGACTTCTAACGAAACGGGCTTAAAACCCTATTTAAAGCGTCTGGGCAGAACCCCCGAAGAACAACTTGCACTGAATCAACCTGCGATGGACTGGTGCGAAGAACGATTGAATGCTCTCAAATCCAAAGAGCGCAAATAATAGTTCCTTGAAACTCTATAAGGTCAATTCTGGAATTCCATAATTCCGAAGCTATACCTTCAAAATTTAGTCCGAATTGATTGGATGAAAAATCACGATAATCACCCTATAAAACAATAGATTCTCGAATATTGAGCCGAGAGTTCGGCTACGAACAAAAAAATAGGGGTCACTCGTTTAAACCGAGTCAATCTCCCCCCAAAACAAAAATACACATATAACAAAAACTTAACAGGCTTGGGGATTCAATGGCTAGATGCCACGCCGACCCCTAACAGCTTGAAAGTCAAGTCAAACCCGGAGATTGAGCCGCTTAGACCAGTGACTCCGTGCTGTAAAAGTCATGGAGTTGAAACATGGTTCAACACAAACGATCCTACCACATTGATCAATCCGTCAACAAGACCTCTTCAAAAATTGATTCAACCTATCCCAGTTGCCCCCTTGATGCGATCTCAATCATCTGGACATTTAAGATTCCCCACCAGTTCATCGACAAGCGAAAGAAGCGAAAACCCCGAAAAGAGTTAACCAAAGGCGACCTCAATTCGACCGCTCGGGATTCGGGTAAATGGCTTCTGGAGATGGACGGCCATCAATTCGTGATTCTCCCGACTGGAATTGATTGTTACGGGGGATTCTGTTACGCCCGATGCGTTGATTGTCCCGACATTGGGATTCAGATGTTCTGGCTCAGTTCGCTTTGGGCGGATGGTCTGATGGCGACGGATGTACTCGGATTCTCGCTCAAACCTTGCTTACTACTGAGTGATGACCCGCAAGTGAGAGCGGCCGCAAGGCAGAAGACCCCAGGCGAACAACTGGCTGAACAGGGTGAATATCTCGAAGGAGGTATCGGAGTGATGAACACCTCAATCATTGATAAAGCAAATGAAATTAGCGATCGCGTGCGGCTTTCCGACGTGGTTGAAAGTTACGGGGTGAGCTTATCCGGCAGCGGCTCAGAATTAAAAGGTTTGTGTCCGTTCCACGCTGAATCCACCCCCAGTTTTAGCGTTAACGACTCAAAGGGTGTTTACCACTGCTTTGGGTGCGGTGTCGGAGGGGATATCGTCAAGTTCGTTCGGGAGATTAATGGGGGTATCGGTTTTGCAGAAGCCGTCCACCAACTCTCGGGTGAGTCGAACCCCGACGGTGCGATCGCACCCAAGCGGGAGCGGGTTAAGCAAGAATCCCCCAAGTGCAACCCCTTACCTGTAGAAGCACGGCACAACTCACACAAGAAATTAATAAAAGCTTTCGGTCTGGCTTCGTGGCGATCGCATCACCTGATAGAAGATCGGCGGTTAACTTCTGACGAGGTGAGATGGTGCGCCGAGCAAGGATTTATTTTTGATTGGGAGCCGGGAACGGCAATCACCGGAGTAAGTCGGCAGTTGGCAGGGGTAAACCCTTGGGACGGTCAACTTGTCGGTGAGGTTGGGATGGCGATCGCCGCAATGAATCCCACAGGCCAAGCGACCGGATATCAAATCAAACCAGACAACCCGAAAAAAGCCAAGTATGTTTGGGCGAGTTCAAGTTGGTTGGGAAATTCGATCCATCTGCCAAATGGTGATACTCCGATTTTCACCTGGAAACATCCAGAGGCGACAAAGATAGTTGAGGTGTGGCTGTGTGAAGGTGCCTTAAAATCGCTTCTGGTAGCTCTGAGGCTGTGGCGAGATGGCATTCATCATATTGCAGTAATCGGAACACCTACGAGTGCAAAATACCCCCTTGAAACGTTCAAGCAATACTTAGCTCAACTCAATCCGCAAATCGTCCGACTGTTTCCCGATGCCGGAGTTGGCAATAATCCCGGAGTCAAAGCAGGCAACCTGCAAACTATAGCCCAGGTGTCCGAATTCGGGTTTGAGATTGTAGTCGGTTGGTGGGGTCAGTTTGAGAAGACACCAAAAAATGACATTGACGACATTGCCGACTGGAATCAAATTCAATATCTGTCACCTGACCAGTTCAAGATCGAGTTAGGGATTGATGAGGAACATACACATCAGCCTAAGCAATGCTCAGACAAAATCATCTCAAAAGAGCGGTGGGATGAAAAATTTGGAATTCCAAGAAAATTTGAGAAGTTTGCCGATCTTCTGGCTAACCGAGTTAAGAAGTTTACCCAAAAAACGGGATTTGGGAAACCGGAACCCGAATCGCCAATCACCCTGGTAAACCCAAACTTATCCTCTAAAAACAACTTCTTAACCTATGTACCGGGCGAGTTACCCACTGTTTTGGAGTGGGCCGAGTTGGGTTATCCCGATATTAGAGTAAATGGCGATGACATTGAGTTTGCTGGCGAGGCGATCGCACTTGGATATAAACACATCCTTAACGCCAAACCCGCAGGCAGTGGAAAATCTTACACCACCGGACAGTTTACCTTAAACAACTTAGGCTTAACTATGACCGTTGATGAAAATGGTTTAGAAATCGAGAGCAAAAAACCCCGAATCTTCTATCTTGATAAAAACTATCGCAACCCGTCAACAGAAACAATTGAGGAGAACTTCATCCCACTTCCGGCCCGTCATGCGGGGTTAAGTTATGATTACTCGCGTAAAACCTCACTCGGAAAACCCTATTTAATCCAAACACCCGCCGGAAAAAACCCGGATATCGAACGCAGTTGTCGGGATGCAGAATCCTTCATCTATTCCAACACCAAAGGTAGACCGATATTCGGAGGAAAAAACACCCCGCTCTGCGAAACTTGCCCGGATTATACCGATGGAGAAAAAGTTGTTTGTCCATTGTTGGTCGGCAAACAATCTGTCTTGAACGAAGATCCAAATATCTCGGCAGATTTGAAGACAATGCCCCGCCCCCGTTCAACCGATATCGGGATTGTTGAGGAAGCGTTAGATAGTCTTAACCCGACCGAAACGGTGACAGTTTCTCAGCGCGAAATCCTTGAAACTATCGGTAGGCTGGCAACAAAAGATGAGAAATTACTGACGGTGATTCGCCATATTCTTAGCAACATTCTCGCAGAAATAGAGAATTTCAACCCCGAAAATAAACGTTATGGTGCCGCTCACTCCGAGGTGGTTAATAGCGTTCTTTTTGAGGGCATAGATACATCTTCGGCGAGTATCGTGAATCCAAATGCACTCCTCAAGCTACAAGCAGAACTTGCCAAACAAAAGCTAGAAGATATAATCTGGGCAGTTTACAACTCGGATTTCATCAAAGCCGAATCAGCTTGGGGTAATCCGGTTTGGGAAACTTCCTTTGAAGGTGGCAATTTCAACCGAGAAGTTAATAGGTTCATCGGTTGGAAGTGGGCAGCCCCCACCCTCCAAGAATTCATTGATGAATGCGATCGCGTTATCAAATCATTTAAAGTAGACTCCCTGGCGACTCCCGAAGAACGATTAAACGCTCTCAAAAATCAGCTTTTACCCGATTGGGTTTCACCCTTGCTCAAGGTCGTTTGTGGCGATCGCAAACACAGTCTGAGGCTTGATGGTCGGCACCTTACAATTACATCGCCCAACCGCCGCCACGAACAAACTGTTAAAGGTTTTCAAACAACTTTCTATCTCGATGCAACGGCAACAACTGAAGACTTGGCAATGGCTATCAATCTCAAACCCAAAGATATTTCTCGGGAGTTGGAAGGGCTTAATTCCGAGTTGGCGATTCTCCTTCGGAGACGCTACGCGAACGCCAAACAACTCAATAGCTTTGCCTCAAAGTTTGACCCCGAAACAGTTGAACAACGGCAAAAAACTGTTAACGAGATTGAAGCGAAGATCGATTCTTTACGCCGAACCCATGCCCAACAGCATATTTTAAAGGTTGTCGGCGAGGAAGTTTCTTATAAGAACCTCAAAATAACCGTTGTAAGCGGTGTTGGCAAGTGCGGCCATCAAAGGTTCAGTAAGGGTAACAAAGGCAAGCTCAACACCGATAGTGAGTTCGCCCTTGGCAACCGGATCGTTAACCTCGTAAAAGCGATCGCCAAGCTGAACGAAGGTAAAAATGTCGCGCTGTTTGACCACAAAGCTTTCACCGATAATGACAGCAAAACCGTTAACCCAGTTTATCTGGAACTCGAAAAACAAGGGTTAATTCATCAAATGGCCGCTCACTTCCGCGACTCACGGGGAATTAACAGACTCACTGATACAGAAGTGCTGATTCCCGTCGGACGGGCGATCGCCAATTTAGGGGACTTAGCTTCCCAATGGCAGGCGATGACGGGTCAGATTGTTAATCCGACCGATCTTTTTGGCGAGTATGGGGCTTGGGTAAAACGGAAAGTTGTAAGTGAGGATATTCAAGAGATCGCCAGACTCAGAGCCAACCGCAGACCTTCGGAACAGTTAGAGGCATTTTTGATTGGTGAATATTCCGAGGCTGACCTCAATGCGATCGCTCACTATTTCACAGGCGCCACCATTGAACAAGTCGAAGCTTATGATTTATGTCCCTCATCGGCTAGAAAGGGAACCCAAACTGAGCGGGGTATATTCGAGGCTGTCTGGAATGTCGTTCAAAATGGAGTTAAGGCAACAACTACCCAAGTCGCTCTTGCCGTCGGGGTTTCTCGGAGTCGGGTCAGCCATGTCGTCAATGACCTGCTGCCGTTCGGTTTTAGGCAATTGGTCAAACTGTGCGAAATGCTATATTTAGCTCTCAATAGCAAAACGCACACTTTTGATGATCTAAATCTGACTGACTCGGAACTCTGGGCCGCCCGTGAATTTCTACCCGCAGTAGTGGGCGATCTTCTCAATGGTGATACCACTCCCGAAGAAGTCGCCGAAGATGCAATCGCTATCGCCCAACACTATGGCTCAAGGACATTTGAGAAGATTCTAGCGGCAACACCCCTACAAACTTTACTCAAACTCTTCGGCTCCATTCTCCCTTTACTCCCATTGGATGACTTGAATGCAATAGAATAGCGTAGGACTTTCGCATACGGAAATAGATTTTTATAAGGAAAAATGGATGGGTTGCTCTGTAGAAAGCATAAGTCCATGTGTTTTTGAATAAACGCGCATCCGTTCTGACCCTCACTATTGGTTTCTAATTCGTTCACAAAAACCCCTCAATCCAACCCGACTTCACGAGAAATTGCTACCGTCAATTTTCTGTAAACTACACGATTTTTATTTTAATTTCATAAACTTCGTGCGTTCTGGAGTTCATCGAACAATTGCAATCGATGTTGATAACTGCACAGTTAGTTATTTTGGGGAAGAAAAAATGCTAAAATTCTACGAACGACACCTCACTAAAAATTTGAACCGACCCCCATATATACTTGGAAATGGTAGCAATCTGGGGCGTTATCTTTCCGGAATTACTCCCAACTGAATGGGGTTTAATCCCGTTGATTAATCGCCGGGAGATGTGGCTCAAAGTTCGGAGGCTGCAAGCAGAAAAATACAACCCTATTCTGTGGCTATAAACTCAAATTTTGTGGTAATATGGTTTTAATTCCATAGCATTTATCACTTCACAATGCGGCTCTACAAGTATCAAAAAAATATGGTGGAAGCCACCCATCAAAACCTTACCAACGGCATCGGGCGACAACTGCTGACTTTGGCAACCGGAGGCGGAAAAACTATCGTTGCGGCCGACCTCATCAACACCTTTTCTGGACTGGATAAATTTACCTTATTTATTGTTCACCGAACGAGCTTAATCCAGCAAACCCTTGATAAATTTGCCGCAATTAAATTAATGGTGAGCGGTTGCAGCGGGAATCATTATCCCGATATTTTATCGTCTTGTGTGGTGGCAACTTGGCAATCTTTGAAACTTACGGGTCAACCCCGAAAGGGATTGATTCAAAAACCAGATGGGCGGTGGGTATTTTGGTTTAATTCGACTCAATACAAACCCATTGACGTGTTAATTTTGGATGAAGCCCATCAAACCACTTACGTTGACAAACTGCAAGCTTTAATTCCCAAGCACAGGCAATTTATTCGCCGGACTGAAGACTGGATGCACCCCAAGAAGGAATATTGGTTTTATGAACAAAATTCTCCAAGAGAAGCCGATTCTATAATTACCATTGGACTAACTGCAACGCCCTGGCGGTTGAAATCAAAAGAATTTCTCTCGGATTATTTTGATGAGCAAGTTTTAGGAGCAACCGTTTATGAACTGCAACTAAAAAAGCGATTATCACCCGCTCAATACAAATCCATTGACCCGCCCACTTCTCTGGCTGCGTTACGAATTCGGATGGGAGATTATATCGAAGCAGAAATGGAAAGCGCCTACTGTACTCCTGCGGCGTTGGAGAAGTTTATTACCGCTTATCTCGAACACGCCTCCACCAGACAATCCATCGTTTTCTGTTCAACTTGCGCGCCCCGCCCGTTCGGTGGTGAAAGAACTCCAAAAAGTTAAGATTTCAACCGAGATCGTAATCGCTCAGACTGGGTACCCGGATCGCTGTGAAATCTTCGATAAATTTTCCCAACGGGAAGTTAACTGTCTGGTTTCGGTGTCGGCTTTGAGTGAGGGTTTTGATTCTCCCATTGCCGATTGTATCGTGCTTTGCCGTCCCACGAAGTCCAAGGCGTTGGCGATTCAGATGGTGGGTCGGGGTTTGCGATACCATCAAGAGAAAACCGATTGTTTGGTACTCGACTTTGCTGGCATTCTCCGCAACTTTGGGGCGGTTGAGGATTTGGGGCGGGAAGCTTATTCGATGTGGCCTGCCGAGACAACTTTGGTTAATGATAAATTTGTCGCTTTCGATGAGCAAAATACTCACGCCGATGGCACTTACCAGATTCTCTGTCCGGAATGCGATAAGGCAATTAATTCTACCGCTTGGAAATGTCCTTACTGCGGTCATCAACTCAGAAATCCAGAAGAAAATATTGAATTACCCTCTCTGGAGAGTTATGTTCCGTTGGTTTTACAGGATAAAGCTGCCGTTTTTCAAGAGTTATTGAGGGAAGCGTTTCGCACGTCACGACATCCCGAGAGCGAGTTTCTGGCGCTTTGGAGAACTTTATCACAACGAAAAACCGGATAACCAATGGTATTACGGGGCAATTTCTAAAGATTTGGCTATTGAATATTGGAAATATTTATCCCAAACGTTGGATTCGCAGGCGAGGGCGAAATCCTATTTTTGTAAGGTGTTCGGTATCCCTTTTTCAGAATTTGAGTCTTCGGGTTTGCGGAATTTGGTGGAGGTTAAAGCCAAACCGAAGGACGATAGAGAGTTTATCCGCCAACACTGGGCAAAAATTGATGAGATTGAGCGGGTTCGCAAGGGGCCGGGCATCACCAAACGGGAATTAAATGCCCTGATTCGAGAGCGGTTTAATGGCAAGTCCATCAATTTTTTATCGATAGATGAATTGGAAGCGTTAATTGATTGGCTGAAATCTAAAACGGCTTGAGTAGACGATTGGCTTCGCTCGGAATACACTTATTTTTTCCTATCTAACCCGTTTTTTTACCTAGCACTTAATAAACGAGGATGGCATTACGCCAGTAACGCTGCACCGGAAAACATCAGCCAAGAGGCCGTTTTCAACGCCGTGATTATCGATTTATATCAACTATTAATTTTTCGGGTGGGGGCGAAGGTTGGATCTAATGCCTGAACTTGGTGGAGACAGTACAATGAGGCATCGGGTTTGTTGAGATGATGGTAACATAGTCCCAAGTTGTAGAGTGTGTTGGGCTGGAGTCCGTACAGTTTGAGGGACTGTTGAAAGTACCAGGAAGCGGTGTGATAGTCTTGCAGTTTGATTAATAGTTCGCCCAGTTGGAAGGCGAGGTCTTGGGGTTCGCCGATGGGGTAATAAGTGTCCCAAATATTTTGAATGACCTGAATGAGTTCCTGTCGTTGAGAATTGCTAGCGGATTCAATTTGTTGGGTTAAAGGGGACAGACAACCGAGGAAAATCTTTGTATCCCAACCGCTCAGTCGCAGGTAGGCAATAATTTGTTGTAAGCTGAGGCGATCGCAGTGGTATTCTATCGCTTTTTTGAGGTTGAAGAAGTCGTCGGGGCTGTTGTTGACGATCGCTTCTTGATAGGCGTGGCGAGTTTCGGCGTAGTTGGTGGGGGGATGACCGAAGAGAAAGGCTGAAATGTTGAGGCTGGTGTGGCGGTGGGGGGTGTGCAGGGTTTGACCGCCTTGATTAATTACATATTGCCCGATCGCGTGATAGTTGACCATCAGGGAGAAGCAGTTACCGTGAAATGCCATGTAGGGTTTCGGGCGATCGCGCCAATCTTCTAATTTGCTATAACCTTTATCACCGGAGATCAGGAGTAAACGGTCTTGGCTGAGGCGGCGCAGGTTATCCAGGCATTTCAGTCCGATGATGGGTAAAAGAACGGTGGTGTTGTTGAGGTGTTGTTGGTAATAATGCAGGAGTTGGTTGTAGGCGGGGTTATCGTAGTAATTGGGGGTGATGGGGCGATCGCTGTAGGTAATTTGCAGGTGGCGAACGAGGTCGGGGTCTTCGAGCTTTGGGGAGGTGAGATGGGGGGGTAGGGTGAGGCTGACGAGGCTGGCGTGGAGTTGGTTTTGTTTGAGGGTGAAGGCGTCTTGGGGGAGGCAGTCGAAAAAGTAGTTGGCGAGGACGATGAGGGGATTTTTGAGGGTGGTGTGGGTTTGGTTGGCGTGTTGGAGGTGGAGGGTTTGAGAGTTTTGGGCATCAAATTGGGCGATGTCGAGTTTGCTTTGTTGGAAGTAGGGTTGGAGGAAGGGGTGATGATGCCAGTAATGGAGGTTACTGGGGGAGAAGTCGCTGAGGATGTATTTGACGGGGAGGGGGTTGAGGGAAGTCTGGGGGAAGAATGACCAGAATTTTTTGAGGAAGTGGTAGGCGAAACGACCCGAACCCCCACCGAGTTCGAGGATGTAGATGGGATGAGTGGGATCTAGAATTAATTGCCAGTCCCGCAGGTAGCCGAGGACGACTTTGGCGTAGGCGTTGGCAATGTAGGGGTTGCTGGTAATGTAGTGGGGGACGGTGTTGTGATTCCAAGCGTTGATGCCTTGTTGGGCGAAGAAGTTGCGTTGGAGTTGCCAGAGGAGGGTTTGGGAGAGGGGTTGGTTTTGTTCGAGGGTAGGGTTTGTTTGGGTTGGGTTGTGTATCATGGTTCAAAGGAAAACAAGGAGAGTTTTTGTTTTGCTAAGAGTTAGAGAATAAATAATGGAGAAAAACAATGACTCGTCAGCCATTACTCGATCCGAATCGTTCCTACACTTTCAGCAATTATTTTGAGTTGGGATTTACGGCAGATGATTTGGTTGCTGAATTTGGTTACTCCTTTGAGCGAAAATTCCTCACTTTACCCCAATATTCTGATAAGTTAGACCGACTTGTTGATTTAAAGCAACGCATTGAAGATATACTCCCCTATGTAGATTTGGAGAATGAAGCAACCCGTCGAGAAATGATCATTGCACCTATTATTGCAGATTTAATTCACTATTCACGCGCCAAATTAAGAATAGAATATTCGATTCAAGTTAATAACCGATTGCAAGGTAAATTAGACTATTTGTTACGTTCCACAAATAATTTAATTGTCATTGAAGCCAAACAAGCGGATATTAATCGAGGATTTACTCAATTAGCGACGGAAATGATTGCTTTAGATCAATGGATGGATTCCTCACAGGCTGAAATTTTAGGGGCGGTGACGACGGGTAATGTTTGGCAATTTGGGATTTTAGATCGTCCATCGAAATTAATCTGTGAAGGCATCAATCTTTACCGAGTTACTGAAGAATTGGAAATGATAATCAGAATTTTATTAGCCAGACTTATTTGAATGAATAGGCTACTTTGGTTTTTTTTAGAGATGATTAAAACAACTCATTTTCAAGGCTAAAAATAGTTACTGTTCTGTCAGGATATCAGAGGAGTTGGCATAGACATTATGTGGCATTTGTCTCATTAATATCAGGTTCACCAATTAGAATTCCCCAACCCACCCGAAGAATTGAATCCGTAACGGCTTTTTTTACTTCACCTGAGATTCTATTAATTTCAGTTTGAACTTGCTCTGAAATACCGTTAACTGTATTATTTACAAGAGTTTGTATGCCATTAATTTCTTGTGTCGCTTGGGTAGTGATTCCATTAATTTCGTTTTTGGCTTGCTCTGTTATTTCGGTAAGTTGAATATTGAAAGTCTCTTGAATATTTTTAGTTAGGTTATTGGCATCATTATCCAGCTTGTTGATATGTTTATCAATCTTTTGATTGTATTCATTTATCTTTTAATCATATTCTTTGATTTTATTGGTATATTCTTGAATTTTTGTTGTGTATTGCTGGATATTTTTGGGATCGGGGTTATTTAGAAACGGAATTTGTTGTGCATGAATTTGTTGAATGTCGATTAGTAAGATACAAATGAGGCAACTTATAGCCATGATTGATTTTAAATTCTGTTTTGAGATTTGAATCATCTTTTTTTTTCATTCGTTATTTAACCTTTAAAAATGTGCGGTTTGCTGGTAACGTAGTGGGGGACGGTGTTGTGGTTCCAGGCGTTGATGCCTTGTTGAGCGAAGAAGCCATTTTTTAACTATGGGCTTCAATAGCGATCGCACCCACAAGCATCATTGGGTTTACGCCTAGATGAGGGAGGAGGGATCGCAGTTTTTCAAGAAGCTGAATTTAAGCGCGATCAAAATTTTCAAAAGTAGCGCACCCTACAAAATTTACGATCACGCTAAGAGCAACCTTTATATAGGTCTATAGCTAAGTAAGTTGCTACTGAGGGATCTGAATCTCATCTGGATAGGGTTAAAATGTCAAGACTTTGGGAAATAAGTTAATGAAAGTTTGGCTGGGTCAAACTTAATGTCATCAGGTTGACCAGTACCTACTTCCCTGTACTCAATATGATCGAGCCAAATTTTATGCCCAAGTACATCAATATATGGTTGCCAGACAGCCAGGGATGTACCTTTCTCAAGCGAAAAGGATAGCTTGTGGGTCTTTGATCCATAGAGTTCACTTTCAGTCAGCTTTTCCTGGAATGTTGTTGTAGTTGATGATCCTGAAATGGTTGAAGAACCTGAAATATCAGCCTCATTGACCGTAAAACTCGCACCTATTGAAAATTCGGCACTCTGAGACTTTTCAATAGTAAGCTGATGAGTATCAGATACTTTCTCAGAGAACCCTATCGTTTCCTCAAATTCAAAGTGCAATGTCTCGTCACTTGGATTAGAACGAGAAAAGATTGTTTCCCATTCTATTTTTCCGTCAATATTCTTCTGGATCTTAGGCTCAGGAAACCAAATAGTAATGTACGGATTATTATCATTTTTGCCATAGTTCTTTGCTTGGCTCTCAGTCAAGATGCTAATCTTACCTCCTCCGTATACAGCATAGTAAGTGCCATCAGGGTTAACAGCAGCACGAGTACAGGTACTTCCAGGTTCATCCTTCACTTCCACGCGCAAGGTGTAAGTTGTAGGCTTGTGTAACTCAGCCCCTTCTTCTCCTGGCTTAACTAAATGCCATGTTGCACCTAATATTATGATTTTGTACTGCAATTGAAATTTGGTACAGTTCCGAAGCTTTAAGGTCGCCATTTTCTTTGTATTCCTTCACGAGTAAAGTTTGTAGTGTCAAGCGAAAGCTGAAGTTTAACTAAGATTAGATGGATGTTTTCTATATTAAGGTTGTTTCAAGAAGTCATCCATCTAATAACTTTCCAGACATTATTGCTGATTAGTGACTCATCAGCCCCCAAATTTTTTGTCATCATGTCAACGATTTTGGCTAACCTTTGCCGGCTGCTATTTGAGCTTCTAATATTGTTACCCGCTTTTCTAATTCAATTACTCGCTGGCTGATGTTTAAGTCTTCCGATGAACTTGAGTATTGAGCCAAGGCAGGATGTAAAACTGACATTACTTTTTCCGGGTTAGATATTTCAGCCATGTGGGCAAACATCAATTGCAAGGTATTAATTCCATATTGACCGCCCAGTGATTTGTCGAAAATTGTTATATTTCCTAATACTGGAGCCTGAACAGTAATTTGGATATGTGCCGATATCAAATGATTTTGTTGATCATTTGAATAGTTAGAAACAATTACCGTTACTTTTGGGTTTTGATTAACTACGGTACTACTGTCACCTGTTATGGGTACTGGTCCGCCAGCTATGTGTCCACTTTTAATACCACTATAAGTAGCTTCATACTTGATGGCAAACTGACCTGGATCGGTTTCTATCAGCGTTAAAGTAACGGCTACTTTTTCTCGGGCAAACAAAGCACCATAAGTATGCTCATCGGTTTTAACATCAATAACTGAAGCTGCATTAAGAACTGAATTCATCTTTACTTTCTCCTTTCTAGAAGAATCGGAATATATCAAAAGTTTAGAGGGGTGTCAACAAAAAATTGATAACTTATTAAAGTCTCACGTTTTGAACTGACTACTAATAAATTAGCCAAACTATTTAATGCCGTCATTACAGAAAAATATGGAGTTGAGTAAGAAAAGTATGTTATCAAAGTAGAAAACTACTCTCCAGTGCTGCAAAATGTATGGAATTTGACAAAGCTTTGGAGGCCATCAATGGGGCCTTCTCCCGGAAAAACGATCGCCTCCTAACTGAAGTTGAAATTGCCCTCATATACGGTGCCTGGAACAACCTGACCTACGATCGCATCGCCGAACGCTCCGGCTACAGCGTCAATTATCTGCAACGAGATGTTGGCCCCAAGTTCTGGAAGCTGTTGAGCAAAGCCCTCGATCGCAAAGTCAATAAAACCACCCTTCGCGCCATACTCAGCAACCAGAAAAATCCCCTACCTCATCGCCAGCCGGAGAAAAAACAGACCATAGACTGGGGTGAAGCCCCGGATGTTAGTTACTTCCAGGGACGACAAGACGAGATTGAGCAGTTGACCCAGTGCATCACCGAGGAACGCTGTCGGTTGGTCGCAATTGTGGGACAGGGGGGCATTGGTAAAAGTTCTCTGGCGGCTAAGGTAGCGCGACAGGTGCAGGCTGACTTTGATTTCGTCATCTGGCGATCGCTCCGTAACGCCCCGTCTTTAGAAACACTGCTGGCTGAACTGGTCCCCTTGGTCTCCGCACAAAAAGACATTCAGACCAAACCAGAACGGTTGCTGTACTGGCTGCAAACCCACCGTTGTCTAGTAATCCTCGATAACCAGGAGACGTTGCTCCAGGCGGGAAAAGAGGGGGGCTATTATCAACCCCAGTTCGCCAACTACGGAGATTTGGTGCAGATGCTGGGAGAAGCCAACCATCAAAGCTGCATCCTGTTGACCAGTCGGGAGAAATCGACCAATATTGGTTTGTTAGAAAATAGCCGAGGCGCCGTGCGGTTGCTAGCTCTAAAAGGTTCCTGGGAAGCCTCCCTAGCGTTGATTGAGGCGAAGCGACTGGTGGGTACGGAAGACGAAAAACGTCGCCTGTGTAAGTTGTACCGATGCAACCCCCTGGCGTTGAAAATAGTGGGAACCTCTATCCAGAGTTTGTTTGAAGGGGAAATCGCCGCCTTCTTTGAATCGGAAACGCCCATCTTTAACGGCATTCGTCGCCTGTTAGATCAGCAGTTTGAGCGGTTATCGCCCCTGGAGCAGACCCTCATGAACTGGCTGGCTATTAACCGGGAGTGGACAGCGATCCCACCCCTGCAATCCGATATCGTCCCCGCAATTACTCGCCCCAGCTTGTTGGAAGCGCTGGAATCTCTCACCGGACGCAGCTTAATCGAAAAGCGGGTGCTGAAAGAGAAGGGTAAGTCCAGGATGGAATATACCCAACAGCCGGTGGTGATGGAGTACGTCACCAAACGCTTGATCCGGCAATTGGCGGCAGAACTGACTCAGAAAGAAACAACCAGCCTGAGACGATATGCCCTGATGAAAACGACCGTGCCTCACTACATCCGGGAAAGCCAAATTCGAGTTATTATTAATCCGCTCATTGCCCAACTGCAAGAAGGTTTTCATCACGACTCGCAACGACTGGAACAGCATCTGCGATCGCTCCTCGCCAACCTGCGGGATTCTGCTCCTATAGGACTAGACTACGGAACTGGAAACCTGATTAACCTGTGCCTGCACCTGAGTATTGACCTGACGGGTTACAACTTTTCCCACCTGACCATCCGCCACGCTGACTTGCAAGGGGCGACCCTACAACGGGTCAATTTTCAATCAGCCCAGTTTGTAGAATCCACCTTTACTGAAACCTTTGCAGGTGGAATGTGGGTCGGCTTTAGCCCTGACGGGCAGCGTTTTGCCATTGGCGATAGCAATGGTGGACTACATCTTTGGCAATTTGAACCCATGCAGCCACTAGCAGCTATCAGAGGGGAGCAGCAGAATTGGCTAATGGCGGCAGCTTGGCATCCCAATGGAACGAATCTGGCTTTTGGTGTCGATCAGACTGTCAAACTCTGGGATACCCGCACGGGGCGTTTAGTGCTGAACTTTGAAGGGAATACCCCTTGGGTCTTTGATTTAGCTTGGAGTCCTGATGGTAAATACCTCGCTTGTGGAGGGCAAGAAACGTCAATTAAAGTTTGGGACCGAACAACTGAAACCTGTTTAAAATGTTTGAGAATTGATGAGACAAATCAGCAACTTCTCTGGACTCAAGCTTTGGAATGGCTTGCTGGGGGAACTCTCCTCGCAGGAGGCTACATGGATCACACAATCAAATTTTGGAATGTAGCTTCCGGAGAATGTATTCGGGTAATTCAAGCTCACGATTACTGGATTTCCTCTTTGACGTTACACCCCAATGGTGAAATTCTGGCTAGTAGCAGCTATGACAAAACCGTCAAACTCTGGAATTGGCGAAATGGAAACTGTTTAAAAGTTATTTCTACTTCAGATGTCATTTATAAATTAGCGTGGAGTGCTGATGGTAATAAGTTGGCAGGCGGAAGCTTCGACTGCACCATTACTCTCTGGGATACTGACCTGCAATGTACGCAAATCTTGCAAGGACACCAAAATTGGGTATGGGGATTAGCTTGGAAACCTGATAGCAAGAGCTTGATCAGTGTATCCCAAGACCCAGTGTTGAAACTCTGGAATACCCAAACTGGAGACTGCATCAAAACGATAAAGGGTTATAGCAATTCTTCTAGGTCGATGAAGTGGAGCAAAGACGGTATTCACCTTTTAAGTGGCAGTACAGATCATTCGGTGCAGTTGTGGGACACTCAAACGGGAGAATGTCTCAGGCGTTTTCGAGGACATCAGAATGAAGTTTTATGTGTTGCCTGGAGTCCTGACGAAAATCGGATTGTCAGCAGTAGCGCAGATACGACTATCCGCATCTGGAATGTGCATTCTAAACAGTGCATCACGACACTGCGGGGACATCTGGGGTGTGTGCGATCGGTAGCTTGGAGCCATGATGGTAGTTATTTAATTAGTTGTGCCGATGATGAAACAGTAAAACTTTGGGATGCTATTTCTGGGCAGTGTTTGTTAACTCTGTCAGGGCATCAAAACAAAGTAAATGCTGTTGCTTGGTTCTCAAACGGTAAGCGAGTTGCCAGTGGTAGTATGGATGGTACCATTCGAGTTTGGGATTTGAATCGGGGAGTTTGCGATCGCGTGATTCAAGTGGGTCATCTAGTCCATCCCATTGCCTTCAGCCCGGATGGTAAGACTTTGGCTAGTGGCGACTTCAACAACACTGTCAACCTTTGGGATATGGCATCTGGGGAGCGGTTGAAGACCTTCCAAATTCATAGTCAGGGGAATATTTTTTCAATCTCCTGGAATGAGAGTGGCACTAAGTTGGCGAATGCCTGTAATGATTCGACGGTAATAATTTGGAACGTCAACACGGGTGAATGCGAAAACCTCATTCAAGGCAGCAACCACGGCATGGCTGTGGATTGGCATCCAACCAAAGACCTGCTGGCGATCGCCTTCCTCGAACAACCCATTCAACTTTGGGATAGACAGACTCAGAAAGTTGTGAAAACCTTGCGGAGCGATCGCCCCTACGAAGGCATGAACATTGTTGGTACAACTGGAATTTCGGAAGCACAAAAAGTGACTTTACAGGCGTTAGGAGCGATTAAAGAGTAATAGAAACAGGTGTGGTTTCTAGCCGACTCGCAACTTATCCCTCTTCTGGAAATTTAGTTTTTTAGGAGAGGGGTATGGTCATCCGTTCACTGCCTTGAAAAGGCGGCGCTTGTGGATGAACTCGATTCCCGAATGAAACTCAACCTTCATAGCCAAAGCGGTTTCCTAGACTGCCATTTTAATCGGAGTGCGATCGCTTTCTCTGAATTCATCCCCGATTCTAGAATGATTCTTCAAATTCAAGAGCCGCACTCGTAGCAACTTAACCATTATTGCCCAATCAAGCCAGTATTTTACTTGACTTCTAAAGTTGCAAGATCCTGTTTATTGTCGAGAGTGATATAGAACAATTCAAAGGCTTGATATCCCAGGATTACTCGGTCTTTTTCTGGGAGTTGACCCACAAAAACCGGAACTTCTATGCGCTGACCATCCACGAAAATTTGACCGAGGTAAATCAAGAAATTAGCTTCTCCATTTCCCGTCGGTACTCTCCTTTCTGTAGCGATGTATTGCCAACAAGACAGCTTCAACATCTTGAATGTGAATTCCCAAGATACCTGACGTGAAACCCGTATCAAATAAAGCATCGACTGGAATAAATTCACCGTCTGAAGTGATTAAATCTATTTCAAAATAAATTCCTTGCCTGGTAATTGCGCCATTAATCATTCCCGTCCCACTAATCCCGACTGATTTAACTGATAGATGCACAAGATAGTCTTCGGGAAGTAGATATGACTTCTCAAACAAACTCCCGTATAGGTCGGATCTAGAAAGTAAACCCCCGTGTCGGAATCTATGGCAATATACCAATTACAGTAATGCTTTCTTAAATGAGGTTTGATTCGTTGGAGAATGACCCAAGCTTTATCGAGTCGATGGCTGGCTTGTTGCTGACGTTGTTTTAATTCACCTTCTGAAAGGGGATTAACTTCAAACAGGTGTCCGGGTTTGGTACTTCTTGGGAGTGAGCTTGCTTTGAGCATCGTTCTTGACAACAAACCGAGTCCGGCGTGAGAGAGAAGCATTGATTATTTTCACTCATTCTACCACTATTGTGCATCTGTAGTGCAGAATTGGGCGGTTATGAGGCTTGATTTGAGCTTGGTAATACCTCGGTTTGCGGGGTAGAATTAAGTCGGTTGTAGTATCAAGTGTAATGCCAGCGCCTTTACCCGAAACAACCATCCACAAACTGAGCTTGATGACTGCTTTGGGTATCACTTACCGAGCAATTAATTTTTAAGTGCGGTCGTTGTTTTGAGAGTGTCAATAAATCATACAAACTGCACGGTTTTTATCTTAATGGAACGAGTAGCACCCACATTTTAAAATCAATTTCGTTACCAAACTTATATCGACAAGCCAACTAATTGACGAAATGATCAATATTAGTATAGAATGGGTTAAGTTCAAAGAAAATTAATTCGGGGTCGCAACACTTCCCAAACCCGACACATTAAACAAATAAATTGGAGAGGATAACCAATGACACTCTTTACTCACAGAATTCAACAATATGAAGACGAGATTGCCTCGCTCCACCAAAAGATTAACGCATTGCAATCCGAGCAAGACAAACTGAGAAAAAATGAGAATAATGCGGCATCTGCCCTAAAAATTCTTGAAGATGTCGTGCAAGAATTTGGCGATGATGGCGAAGTCATGCAAAGTCTTAAAGAAAAACTTGATGCTCTATTTGCTGTGACTACCGATGGAGAAAGCGAGATGGACAATCTTCCCTCAAATAAGTTTCAAGAGTATCATTCAACGCTTCGTTTTCAGAATCAAAATGAGGCTGATTTGTTTGCCAATGAAGCTCGAAAACGGGGGATCTGCCATAACTTCGAGTCTTTTTCGGATGGCAGTATGTATGTGTTTGGTGTGAGTGATGAAGATGCTTTGAATCGGTTGATTGATGACCAAAAATCAGCAAAAATAGACGTGCCGGAAGCAAAACCGACAGCAATTTCGAGCGCCAACTCCGAACTGCTACACGCTCATCCGATGATTTTTTTTGATGCCTACACCGATTCGATGAGGCTTTTCTTGTTCGCGAAGGATGATGCAATTGCCACTTACGAAAAAGCCAAAGAAGCGGGGTTGGCAAAACAACACGAACTCCACAAACTCAACGATACTTGGCTTTTGGTTCTCTCCCCAGTTAATCGTGATACCGCCCTCAAAATTAAGGAATTGGCACTCGAAGAATCCTCACCCAAAGCGATCGCAACCGCACCCCAAATCGCAATTGAACCCTCACCTCAACCGGAACCCGAAGCGATCGCCATTGAACCCAATTCAAACACCGAAGAATTAAGCGAACAAAAGTCATCCGTTCACCGCCTTTTTAAGGCGGTGCCTGCGGATGACTCGCTTCCCGAGTCAGATTCAACTGAATGCGAATCCGCACCCGATGAACCCGCAATCGAACCCATTAATGAGTATTGTTCTCGGTGCGGTGACTGGTTAATTATCGGTTTTAGCGAAGAGCAACTGGCAAACGCTTGGCATCACAAATTATCAGATGAAGGCTATGTGATTCGGCTTGAGTCTTTCGATGAGAAGTGGGAAGTCAGGGCAAACTTATCCACCAATCACTTCACAACCGATATTTTCAACTGCGTAGATTCCGACTTTGCACGGTTTCCCAAAGGTTATGAACCACCGCTTGAATTAAAGTTTTGCGATTCCAAATCCGCCAACCAATTTGGTGAGGAATTAATCACGGTGGGATTGGCTTCAAAATTTGATGTTACCGATGACGGCACTCTAACTATTCACGACCCCCAAGATTCACAACGAATTAGACGTTTAGTTGAAACTGAAACGCTTGAAAAGGAAAAAATCAGCGACGTTTGTTATCGACGGGGCGATGTGCTGGTCATTGGTTTTAAAACTAAAAAATTGAGGAATGAATGGAAATCATTTTTTGATGTTTGGTTGCATTCCGCTAATATTAAAGCCCAGGATTACTCCCGAATTGATGGGTTGAAAGTCTCGCTCAGTATCATCAACTACGCGGCAATTGGCGATGACGAAAAACCTTATTGGGAACGAATAAAGCAGATTGATTTTACCCAAAACCCGGAGGAAGTCGAACGGCAGCGCTCACTTGAAAGTTTGGATAAGTTTCAACAGGTTGGCGGCGAAACCCCAACCTCAAACGAACAAATCATAGATGTTACGGGAATTCCCGCAACGGTACTGTAGTCAGCAAAAATGGCATCTACTTGAACTTGTAAACGGAGAATAAATTATGACTAGAACCCCAGAACAAATTTTACAGCAAACGAATCAATTGGCGAGGGAATTTGCTCAAATTATTGGCTATGAAATCCTCAACCCGAACTTGAATTTTTGGGAAGGAACGCACCCCCGATTACAGATGTGTTGGAAAATGGCTCGTGCTGCTCAGATAGCATTAACCGATACTGACCCAGAAGATGCAATAGTCGAGTTGGATTGATTCGTTAACGCTTCAGGAGATTTAGGAAACTACCCGACCCTAAAAGTAATCCTGAATATTCCAGGTTAAATTGAAAAAAGCTTCAAGATTAGAGTTAATAGTCAACGTTTAACACTCATAGATTTTCGGAGGTATTTTAATGAATTTTCAACGCACACCCGCCCAGATAAAAGCTCAAGAGTTAGCCGTCTATCTGCGGAATGAAAACCCGGATTACAACTATTTAAGAAGTCTGTTTAAATACTTGTGTCAAGAGTTGAGGCTGCAATCTCCCTCGACCTCACAACATTCACGAGAGATAGCAATACCTACCTCAGAAGAAATTCAACGCTATTATCAAGCGGTTGAAAACAACTCAACTGTGCAGGAGAGGGTCATTCTTAAAACGTTATTGTATACAGGAATCCGTCTGGGTGAACTGATTAATATCCAATTAACAGACATCGATTTTGACTCTCACCAAATTCTCATTCGTTTGGAGCGAGGTCAAGATAGAATTGTTCTGTTTCCCGTGAATTTTAAAGACCTTTTGACAATGCAGGCTGACCGCATGAGTCAACAGCAAGCTACTTACTTATTTGAATCCCCTCAACATCAGAAGTATTGTGTTGAGCAAGTCCGATTCATCCTAAAAAGAGTCGGACAAAAATCCGGGTTAAATCCATTAATAAATCCCTACAAAATCCGCAGTTTTCTCATCAACTGGTTTCACGAAAAAGGCGTCGATAATGCTTTTATTCAATACTTTTTTGGGTTTTCAATTCAGCAGTCTTTGATATTTGACTCACCGCCAAGTCTTCAGGAGATTCAAGAAATTTACAATCGAGCGATGACCGACTTCCCCGTGTGAGAGTTTATGGGGTATTTAGGGGGTGGGGAAGGGTGTACCAATCATTCAATAAAAGGAAGCTTTTTTGATGAGAGCTTATAACTATCTTTGAAAACCACAACTAGCTATTAACCTCTTGAACACTTTTTCCAATTTGTATAGTATAATAAGAACAATTATTCACCTAAAAATTGAATAAAACCATGAAAATTATACACACTGCCGATTTACATCTGGGTCGAACAATCGGTGATGAGAAAAAGTCGAGAAATGAAGAAATCAATTACGCCCTCAATCAAATTCTAGACCGGGTAAGTTCAGGCGATATTGATGCGGTCTTGATTGCGGGGGACATCTTTGACAAAGCCAAACCGAGCAACGAATCTTTACTGGTGTTTAAAAGCTTTACGGTTGAATTAGTCCGGCTCAATACTCCCGTTGTAGCCATTGCAGGAAATCACGATTCCCCCTCTTTAATAGACACCGAAACCCAATTATGGCGTTTATTTGGCTCTCACATCATCGGAACCGAACGAACGGCAGAAAATGGCGGTTTAATCAGAATACAAACCCGATGCGGAACGGATTTAATTATTGGATTATTGCCGTTTATTCGGAATACAAAACTAACAAATCTAGGGGATATTTGGTCAGAATCTAACGGGATTTCCTATTCAAGCTATTCCGCAGAAATGCTCAAAAAAATTGATGAACTCGCTCAAGGATTTCAAGCCGATACTGTTAATATATTGATGTATCACGGCACCTTAGCAGGGGCGAAAATATCGGGAACCGAACGAGCGCACGATTCAATTGAGGTTTACAATATTCCCGGCGAACAGTTACCCGCCACCGCCCAGTATGTTGCTTTGGGTCATCTTCACATTCCGCAGCAAGTAAAAGCAACCGTTCCCGCCTATTATAGCGGTTCACTCATTCAGTGCGATTTTGGAGAAGCGGGAGAACAAAAATCTTTCAATTTAATCGAAGTCGAACCCCATAAAACCGCCACAGTTCATCAAATTCCAATTCGACAATTGAGGGAACTCAAACAAGTTCACTGTCAACTTGAAACCTTAGAAGAAGAATTAAAAAACTACTCAAATTTTGAAGGTTGGTTAAAAGTTGTCGTCAATCTCGGGGGGATTCGCTGTCCCGATTTAAACCAACGAGTTCGCTCAATTTGTCCTCATGCGGTGATTGTTGTTTCCGAGGCGATTAATCAATCCCCGCAACCCGTTGGAGTTGAAACAGAACAGTTTGATTTAATTCAAGCTTACCGAGACTATTTGGGGGAACAGCCCGAAAGTCGGGTTCAGAAATTCTCACAAATTTATCAGGAAGCGTTAGCTTTGGAGGTTTAAAATATCATGCGTCCGATTCAATTAAGTTTTGAAGGAATGACTTCATTTGCAACTCGTCAAACCCTCAATTTTGAGAAATTGAACCTCGATTTATTTGCCATAAAGGGGCTGAAAGGGGCGGGGAAATCATCGATTTTAGATGCAATCTGTCTGGTTTTATACGACAAATCTTCGAGGGGTTTAAATCCAATCTATCGCATCAGACCCGGATGCAATCAATTAAAAATTGAATTGGAATTTAGGGTTGACGGCGAACGATATCAAGTTCAACGGGTGTGGGCGAGGAAAAAAGACGCAGTTTCCAATAAACTTTCGGTCTTGCGTTATTTCAATGATGGGGAATGGGAAATTCTTGCAGATACCTATAAAGTTGTCAATGAAACAATCATCCAATTGCTGAAGCTTAAATATGACGATTTTACCCGGACTGTTGTTTTACCTCAAGGGAAGTTTGACGAGTTTTTGAATGGCAATAGCGCCAAGCGGCGCGAGTTGTTGAAAAAGTTGGCGGGGTTAGAAATTTTGGATAAAATGAAATCCATTGCCGATGAAAAAGAAGCTGAAATTGGGAACATATTAGCAGAAATTAAAGGTTCGCTATCAGTGATAATAGTAGCAGAGCCGGAGATGATTAGTAACTGGAAACAAGAACTTAAACATTATCAAGCCGAACTTCCCAAACTAAAAGAGTCTCAAAAATTAGCATCAAATCGTTTAACGTTGTTGAACAATTTAATAGAGAAACAGAATAAACTTGATATCGCTCAGAAGGATTTAAACGAGTTAAACGAGCAATTGGAGATGATTTCCCAAGCCAGAGCAAATTTAATCCGAATCGATACAGCTTCGGAAATTCATCCTCTAAAAGTTGAATTGGATGGGTATAGAAATCAACTCTTAGAGGCGAAAAAATCCACAACGGAATTAGAAACAACGCTGAAATCGGCAGAACATAAAACTCAAGAAACAGAAATAAAATTGCGGGAACTGGAATCGGGAAAACCTGACGTAAAAAGGTTGGAACTGTTAGAAGATAAACTTTCGGAGATAACAACCTTATCATCGGTTACAAATAATCGGGTTAAAGCTCAATATGAATTCAAATCTAAACAGGAGGATTGGAAAGTCATTCAAGCTGAATTGTCTCGGTTGACGTTAGAATTAGATGAGGCTCAAAAGGCGTACAGTGAAGCTTTAAAGTTCAATCAAGCCGCATTAATTCGAGAACATTTGCACGAGGGGGATTCCTGTCCCGTCTGTGGAGGGATTTATCATTCTCAAAATAATCGGGTATCCCAGAGTCAAAAAGCAGAGAACGATTTAAAATTGGCTTTAGATAAAGTAAGTGAAAACTATCGAAATGCACAAGTTCGGTATTCAATTATTCATTCAGAAATCGAAGGTTTGAGTAATATAATAGATGATTGCGAATCTCAATCAGTCGCACTGCTTGAAGAATTAAAAAATATCGAAGATTTAACAAGTTTATCTGAAGATGAACGGTTAAACAGGCTGGAAGAACTCAAAAGGGAAACCGTTAAACTGCGCCAAGCGACAAGGGATTTCAATACAAAATATATGGAATTGAATCGAATTATAGCGGATGCTAGGAACGAACAAACCACCGCTTTAACTCGTTTACAGACCAAACAAGAACAGATTCAAGAAATTGATGAAAAGCTTTGTAAATTAATCCAAGATTGGGAAGCATTGCTTGCAGAAAAAGGCTGGTCTGAAGCAGATTTTCATTCGGCTTATACTTTAATTCCACAGCGCAAACAGTTAGCAGAAAAAGTTAAAGACTTTGACACGAAACAATTAGTTCTCGCCGAACGGATTTCTAACTTAAAGTCGGACTTAGCCGATAAAAGTGTTGATGTTCAAGAGTTCGAGAATATTCGGCGTGAAGTTAATGAAATGGATAACAATATAGAAAGTGTTCGTCAGCTTATATTTAATTTGGAATCCCGGCTAAAAAAAGATGCTGAGGACAAACTGAAAAAAGGGGACTTAGAAAATAAGTTGAAACAAACTCAAGTTGAATACGATGACTATGCAACCCTGAAAAAGCACTTACAACCCGCTCAGTTTTTAACCGATATTTTGAATAAGTTTGAGGCGGAGTTGCTGCAAAATGCTTCGGTACATCTCTATAATTTAAGCGACGGTCAACCGTTCCCCGCCTTGAAAAGGCGGGGCTTGCGGTTGACTCGCTTCCCGAGTCAATTTCAGTTCCGATTGGGTGAAGGCGGTTATGAGATTATTGATAGCCATTGCGGGGATGATGTGCGACCTGTATCTTCTTTATCGGGTGGCGAAACGTTTCAGGCTTCTTTAGCGTTGGCGTTGGCTTTATCAGAACGATTTAATCGGGGACGAAATCAAGAGTTTTTGTTCATAGATGAAGGATTTTCGAGCGTCGGGGTTAATGATTTAGATCGAGTTGTTGATACTCTAATTGGGTTTAAAATGGGCGGTCAAATGATTGGTGTAATCAGTCATGTCCCCGAACTCGCCGAACGAATTGGTCGGGAAATTCAAGTGATTAAAAAAGCGATCGCTATCGGAAATTAAAATTTATTAATCTGTACCTGGGAAAACGTTCTCCCTGGTATAATTGCGGTATCCTTGACCGAACCGGGAAAACTTAGCAGCATGACAGTAGTGCTGTATACTGTTGTATTCCAAAAAGGGGGAGCTAATGTTATACTTCAAAATAATCCAGCACTAATCAAGGCGCAGGGATAGAAGCGTTGTTTCTCAACCAACTTTCCCGAGCGAGGAGAACAGTTGCCGACTTTCTCGACATTTCTTGTATAACGATGTGCGGTGCTGTGCTATTTAATCTTGAACTGAGGTTTTTCGTTTTAGATGAGTAAACTGAGGCTAATTAAAATTAGGTTTTTATATGCCAGAAGAACAAGAAGATCAAAAGATTATTCTAGAAGGAGAGCCAAGTACAGTTTTAGGAAATCCGGCAACTAATAATAACATTTATTCGGAAGATGACCGCAGTGTAACAATTAACCGGGATGCAAACAAAAGTATCATTATTCCTGGCGATCGCAATACGGCTAATATTACTATTACTAACTACTATTACCGCGAAGAAGCCCAGATACTACCTGTTGAATCTACAAATACTGCTGAAGAAAATCTTCCCTGTCCTTATCGCGGTTTGTTTCACTTTGGCCCTAATGATGCGGAGTTTTTCTTTGGACGTGAGGTATTTATACAAGAACTATTCACTACAACTCAAACCCGTAATTTTATACCCGTTTTGGGTGCATCGGGAAGCGGAAAGTCTTCATTGGTTATGGCTGGGTTAGTACCGAAACTGCAAAAAGAAGGTTATTGGAAGTTTACCCATTTCCGTCCCAGTTCAGATCCTTTTCATGCTTTGGCTGAGTCGCTCGTTCCACTTTATGAACCGGATAAAAATGCAACTGAACAAATGCGTCAAGCCCGTCAATTAGCCGAATATTTTGTTGAGGGTTCGCTTCCCCTTCAAGATGTTTTATCCCAAATTGAACGAAATTATCCCAATCATCGAATATTGTTGATTGCCGATCAATTTGAAGAACTTTATACCTTGTGTGCGGAACAGAAAACCCGCTATCGTTTTCTCGACATCTTATTAACCAGCTTTCAATTCTCTTCTTCTCAATCCCAATTTCCCCATGTGTTAGTTGCAACAATGCGAGCGGATTTTCTGGGAAATGCTTTGTCCTATCGTCGATTTGCAGATGTGTTGCAAAATGCTGATCTTAAGTTGGGGCCGATGAACCGTGAGGAACTTTCACAAGTAATTGTTAAGCCTGCTGACAAATTGGGAGTAACCTTTGAAGCGGGATTGATGGAACGAATATTAGATGATGTCGAAGATGAACCGGGAAATTTACCTTTGTTGGAGTTTGCGTTAACGGAGTTGTGGAAACGGCGAAAGGGTAAACAATTAACCCACGCAGCTTATGAAGAAATTGGTCAGGTTCAAGGCGCTTTGGCTCGTCATGCAGATGAGAATTATAGTAAGCTGAGTGCTGCTCAAAAAGAACAGGTGCAGCGAATTTTTATCCAATTAGTCCGTCCCGGTGAAGGAACCGAAGATACCCGCAGACTCGCAACAAAAGTGGAATTAGCGGATGCTAGTTGGTCTTTGGTCAAACAATTGGCAGATGCACGATTAGTTGTTACCAGTCGAAATGCGGCCAACCAAGAAACAGTAGAAGTTGTCCATGAAGCGTTAATTCGCAATTGGAGTGAACTGCGACAATGGATGGATACAGACCGCAGCTTTCGCACTTGGCAAGAGCGATTAAGAGCAGCAATGTATCAATGGGAACAAACGCAACGGGATGAAGGGGGATTGTTACGGGGTGCTGCGTTAGCGGAGGCGGAAGAGAATCTCAAACAACGCCGAGAGGATCTTAGTTCGGGGGAGCAAGAGTTTATTGAAGCTAGTTTAGCATTGCGCGATCGCCTGCTGAAAAAAGAGGAAAAACGTAGAAAGCGTCTGTTCCTAATTACTTCTATTACATCGGTCGTATTTGTTAGCTTGTCTATTGTTGCTGCATATCAATGGAGACAAGCAGAAATCGCTTTAATTAATGCTTCGACGCAATCTTCACAAGCTGATTTCAAAGTGAACCGAAATTCTTTGGACGCTTTGACTGATGCACTAGACGCGGGAGAGCGCTTGCAACGACTACCTTGGGGTAGTAAAGACCAAGAACGCCAAGCTAGTGTTCTCAGCACTTTAGCACAGTCTGTGAGTTGGGTGAGGGAGCAAAACCGTTTAGAAGGACATCAAAGAACTGTTCAGAGTGTTAGCTTTAGCCCAGATGGTCAGATGCTTGCTACAGCCAGCTACGATAACACCGTCAAGTTGTGGCGACGGGATGGAAGCCTATTCAAAACTTTAGAAGGGCATACAGAACCAGTTACGAGCGTCCGTTTTAGCCCTGATAATAAGATGATTGCCTCAGGAAGTTGGGATGGAACAGTCAGGCTTTGGGACAGCAACGGCAATTCAATAGGAGTTATTAAGGCTTACAAGGGTCATGGAGTTACGAGCATCAGTTTTAGCCCGGATGGACAGACCATCGCTTCTGCGAGTGATGACAAAACTGTAAAACTGTGGGGAATGGATGGTCAATTGCTCCATACCCTGAAGGGACATGAGAAATTTATAAGGCAGGTGAGTTTTAGTCCTAAAGGCGATCAGATTGTTACGGTTAGCGATGATAAAACCGTAAAACTCTGGAGTCCGGATGGTACCCTAATAAAAACTCTCGACAAACACTCTGACGCCGTTATGAGTGCAGATTTTAGCGGTGACGGTCAGATGTTTGCCACTGCTAGTATAGATGGAACCGTCAAGCTCTGGAGTCGAGAGGGAGAACTGATAAACACCCTTGAGCATCCTGATGTATGGAGTGTTAGCGTCAGTCAGGATGGACAAACAATTGCTTCTGGTCGTGAGGATGGAACGATAAAACTCTGGGTGCGAAATGGCAAAGATGTTAGATTACTGGATACTTGGGTGGGTCATCAGGGGGCAATTCCCAGCGTCACTTTTAGCCCAGATGGACAAATACTGGCGACGGCTAGTAACGATAGTATCACAAAGCTTTGGCAAGTAAACCGAAGTAGGTTGACTGTTTTATTTGGACATCAAAATAACGTACTTGATGCTGCGTTTAGCCCAGATGGTAAACGAATTGCTAGTGCAAGCTCTGATGGAACAGTGAAAATCTGGAGCAGAGAAGGTAAACAAATTTTAACTTTGCAAGAGCATAAAAGTGAGGTTAATGCGGTTAGCTTTAGTCCCAATGGAAACATTATTGCTAGTGGTGGCAATGACAACACAATCAAGCTTTGGAGTGTAAATGGGCAACTCCAGAGAACAATAGAAGGTCATAAATATGGGGTTAATACCGTTAGCTTTAGTAATGACAGAAACAGAATTGCCTCCGCCAGTTCGGATGGAACCGTAAAACTTTGGAGTTTAGACGGTCAAGAAATTATCACCTTAGAAGGACACAGGGGTAGAGTTTTGAGTGTAGCTTTTAGCCCCGATGGACAAACAATTGCGACTGCTGGGGATGATCGGGAAGTAAAATTATGGAGTGCTGAGGGTAAAGAACTCCAAATCCTGAAAGGACATACGAGTCCAGTTAGGTCTGTTGGTTTCAGTCCAGATGGAACAAGAATCCTCACGGCTAGTGCTGACAAGACAATTAAGCTCTGGAGACGGGATGGAACTTTAATCACAACACTGACGGAACATACTGCTGCGGTGCTTGATGCCAGCTTTAGCCCTAACGGAAAAATGATCGCCTCTGCTAGTAGTGATAAAACCATTAAGCTGTGGCAATCGGATGGAACGTTAATCACAACACTGGCGGGACACGAAGCTATCGTGCATAGTGTCAGATTTAGTTCCGACAGCAAATGGTTGGTTTCTACGGGTGCAGATCAACTTGTTTTGCTCTGGGATGTGTCAGATATGAGTTTACAGGGGTTGCAAGACAAAGGATGCAACCATATTCGCGATTACTTGCAAACCCAACCAAAAAGTTCAAAAAAACTATGTAATTGATGTAGGGCTTGCAAGTTAGCTGTAATATATTTTACTGTCTTCTCACAGCACGGTCACCAAATTTCAGCGACCCATTAGGCAAATTGTCCAAGGACAAAATACCCAATCTAGAAAAAGTATCGTTCAACTGTTGGGTTTCTTTTTGCTCTACAATCAGAACTCCTATTCTATAACTATTTGTGTCATTTTGTTCACCAACGATCACCTCTTTAAACCATGTCCCATCACTTCGGTAATCATCTATGGGAACCAAATAAAATTTACGTTGTAATGTCGCATTTACATAAGCCCACATACTTGCACCATCAGGCAAGTTCTTGAAAGTACCTGTAAATTGACAATTTCTTGAAATATTGCTTCCCTCTGAGGGTTCTACTAACTGCATTTCGGGTTGTTTAATTTGTTTTTGAAATATACAATATTCACCCTCACCCTCTGTTTTCCTATCGTCTGCGGCTGCTTTTCCCTTTTCAAATGCTTCTTGAATAATTTTTGAGTTTAGAAGGTTCCCCTTCAAAGCTTTATAAAAGCTAGAAGAAAAGGCGGCTGCTCCCTCTATCTCAATTCTATGATCTATTGCAATTACACATTGGACACCATCAGATTTTTCAAATTCAGATTTTTCAATTAATTCAGCTACTCTTTTTGAGTAACAAAAATTAAGAAGCACACAGTTAATATTCTTGGTGTTTGAGAAAAAACCAGCTAGAATATTTGGCTTTAATATATATATCTTTTCATTATCTGTGTCAGGAATTTCAATTTCACCATCTTTTGGACTTTCAGCAGCAATATGAATTATGTGAGGACTAGGTGTTGCTCCCTGAATTAGTTCACCAACACGATTGTTAGATCTAACATATTCTATCTCAACATTGAATCTACTATCATCATTCATATCCCTTTCAATTTCCCTAACTTGGTCAAGTAAGCCCTTCCCAGGGGTTAGTGTTACTAAACACAGAATTTCTTGTTTTTCCCTAGTTACTTCATTCATAGTTCTCAATTGACTCCTGTCTATGTATATGAAAATTTACGATTACACTATTGTGGCAATAAATTTACTACGGAAAATAGATGCACAGCTTACATCAGAAGGACTTTAAATTTTTGTAACTATGTGCAGTCATCCTAGCCTGCACCAAGGGTTTTGCTATATACTTCTGCTGCTTTTATATGCCCAATTATTCTCCTGATCATTGCTCTAGTTTTCACTGTTTTACGTTACTTTTGCTTTTTGGTTTATTCTTTTGGGACTGGTGTTGGACAAGGTGGTTGGCTAGGATGCTGACCACAATTTTCATCTTTACCGCCTAAAAAATCATCGACACGAATAATATACCTCTCTCCCCTTATTGTCTGCGGTGTGTTATCTAGCTTCTTACGAGCAGTGACTTCATTCTCTCTTAGCTCGACGAAATATGAAATACTCCCATTTGCTTCGGTTCTCATCTCATACTTTAGAATTTCATAGTCTGAAAAAATCTGATCTAGATCAGATTGAGTAATCCCATTGGGCAAGCCAGTTACCTTTAACATTTTAGATTCCCCTAATTGAAAAAATTTTCAACGTTTACCAAAACAGATACAACAGCAAGGTTAAAACTTACAGCTTTCTATCTTAGTATTGCCTTTCAATCAAAAGATTGCTCTAACAAATAGAAAATCATTCCGCCCTTATCTAAAGTTAGAATATCATATTTCCGATTCGTTTGTCAATATATTTGTTGGCTCAGATGTACTTAATCTGTTAAGCTGCTGATCGAACCGGATTTGATATTACATGACACCATGAAAAAGATCCTTATCCTCTCTGCCAACCCCAAAAATACAACTCATTTGCGCTTAGATGAAGAACTGCGAGAAATCAAGAATACACTGCAACTCTCTCCCAATCAAGATGATTTTAAAATCATCACTGAATCTGCGGTACGAGTGGATGATTTAACTCGCTTTTTGTCCCACCATCAACCTACAATTGTCCACTTTTCTGGACATGGTTCGGGTAGTGATGGATTGGCCCTCGAAGATCATTCTGGACAAATGAAACTGGTCAGTACACAAGCTTTAGCAAAGCTATTTGATTTATTTCAACAACAAGTTGAATGTGTTTTACTCAACGCCTGCTACAGCGAGGAACAAGCCACAGCAATTTACCAACATATTGATTGCGTTGTGGGAATGAATCGGGCGATTGGAGATCAAGCGGCGATTAAGTTTAGCATCGGATTTTATACAGCCTTGGCTGCGGGAAGGAATTATCAAGATTGTTTTCAAATGGGTTGTACCTCCATTGATTTACAAGGAATTCCTGAATTTTTAACCCCAGAGATTAAATTTAGACAACGGCGTTATCAGACCCCAGTAAACTCCGAGAAAGATAATAGTGTGAAAAATGATAATAAGAGCGGACAAGAGAGTTCGGTTTCTGTCGGGGGTCGTACCAAAGATAGTGTAATCATAATAGGCGATCGCAAAGTCGGACAAGATCGTTCAGTTGTTGTCGGTAATGATATCACTGGTGGTGCAATCATAACGGGAGACAATAATGCTACAAAAGTGCATTATCAAAAAACTAATCGTTTACCCGCACCTGCAAGCGTTAACATACAAGTAGAACTCAACGCTTTACGTGACATATTGACGAAGTTAGAAAGTTCAGACCGTCGTAAAATTGATAACGCTTTTGAAGATGCTCAGGAAGAAATCAATAAACCACAACCCGATAAAGATGAGGTTGGTCAAGCATTAGATCGAGCTTTAAACTATGCCAAAAAAGCCGAAGGGTTTGCTTCTGTGGTTGGAAAACTTCAGCCACACGTCGCTAAAACGACTGCTTGGTTAGGTGAGGATTGGCACAAACTTCTAAGCTTAGTGAATTTAACGCTTTGACGCAAATTTGCGCTCTGATTCGAGTATTTTTAGGGAGGTACTTCAGTCATAACAGTGGTGAAAGATTGTTATTAACAGTTAGTTCGTCGGGGTCGTTTCTGTAACGACTAGCTAAAAAGGATTAGGATAGAGGAAAATGACACCAACTTTCGCCATCAACATCCCAGACCGTGCGAACCTCAGCATAGCTATAGCGAACATCACCGCCACTAATATTTGCATCCGCATATCCGCCCCGATATCCCAACCATTTACCGTTGGGGTCGTTACAGATCCAAACTTTTTCTTTTTCGTCATATCCTTTGATCACAATAATATGACCGGAGTTGGTAAAATAACCGTGAATAATTACCGGATGACCCTTGGCTAAATGTTGTTTAATTTCGGTTTCAGTTGTCACATTTTTGAAAGTAGTATTCTGAAGTTTTCCCGGCCCATGTTCTTCGCCCCATTCTCGCAACAGTCGTTGAATAAATTGGGGAATGTGACGGGTTTTGGTTGCACCTGTATATCCATACTGTTGATCCCATTCTTCAGTTTTACGAAATAACACGTCTTCCAGTTGTACATCATTGTTAATCTCTTGTGCGGTGCGAGAATCAATCCCATAATATTTAAGAACCATCGCCACACAAGTCACATTACAAGCACCGTGAGGATGTTCTAAATTATTCAGTTGGGTATGATAAGGAACTTTTAAATCAACTTTTGGAGGAAGAACCGGGGGATATTGTTGACTGGGTTCTTCGCCGCGAGAAACTGCGGTTAATACAATTTCAACATCCTTACCATAACAGTAATATTGTTTGGGCGCTGTTTCAACAGAACGGGCATCAAATTCATCCAAATAAACCCGAATATATTTCCCCTGTAAATTGGGAGTGTAAGCACTAATGAAAATTTCATCTCCGGCATGATAGGTGAGAACTTCATCAAGAGATAAAAGGGAAGTTTCCAAAGGTCTAACTTTCAGCAAAGAATCCGAGATAAATCGTAACGTATACTCCAAGGTGTTCATACTTTCCCCCATAAAAACTTAGTACAAGAACTGGTTGAAACTTACTTTAACTTCTCATTTCAATCTTTAAATTTTCTACTTGACGTGAAAAAATCTGCCTTGATGAATGGTTGAGATCGGGCGATTTACAGGTTTGACTCTATAAAATATGCCATCCGTACAACTAGAAATAGCCTCAATTCAATCGGTTATTCAAATTTTTAAATGGCAAATAAAAGTTTCGACTATGGTTGTCTGCTCTCCGTAAAACAACAGTACAAGAATCTATAAAAAAACTGTACTAACCGATGGGTTAGTTTTTTACAAGCGCCAAAAGTAGAGGTGTCACCGACCCCAGGTTGAGGGTGGGGGGAACCTATTACTTTTCGCGTCCGTACTAGGCTAAACTGCTGTCTGGCAAATGTTTGGCTCAAGAACAGATAATCGGCTATTCCCCCGCCCCAAGGGAATGGGACAGGCACAGCTATCCTTGGGCTATCGGAACGGGAGAAAACCTTAAAATCATATAAAGTTGTGAGAAAAATATCGTGGCAAGCCTTCGGTTAGGAAATCCGCTTCACTTGGAAAAAGTGGCGCAAACAGTACCGTTGCACCCTCACACCCGTTCCCTACCGCCCCAATTACAACTCCAAACGGCTCAATCAACAAGGCTTGTTCTTGTCGAGTTCCCTAAATTTCTGTTTTTGGGCGATCGCAGGATTGCTTTTAGCGATCGCTTTCACGTTGCTAACCGCAAATCTGATGTGGGCGTTTGCGTTTTTTCTCACTGCACTGATAGTCAGTCCCCTTATCCCCATTCACTAGATCGCAAAACTGGCAATTGCTGCGTTGGTCAGTTTTCCGTTTCCAATGGTAATTTATTCAATGGGAGGATTACTTCTAATTTGCGGATACGTGGATACTGATTCCCTGCACAGGAGCATTAACGTTTTCTCCTTTTACTTCTAGACACTTTACTTGTAGATTTACTCTTAACCCCTGAAAGTTTAGGTTTTTTTTGTCCGGGCAACTCCCCAAATTTCGGACTCCAGAACAGGCCATTGCTTTGAAAATAAGTAACATCTTGACAGTCAGGATGACGGGATTGTGAACAGCGCAGCATCATTTTTAGTTCTCGGTTTTTCGTGTACTGATGCTTTTCCAACTTGGCATCACAAATGGGGCAAGTAAACTCCGTTAACTGCTCAGAAACGACCCGTTCTATAACTTGATTGCCCTTATTTAAGGCGGGTTGAAACACCCGTGAATTCCAATCAATCAGCCAGTTCTCCCAGTTCAATTGACCTGCGGCAATCTCGTCCAAATTGGCTTCGAGTTGAGCCGTAAAACCGGGGTCTATTACATCGGGAACAACTTTAGACAAAAGTTCATCAACTTTCAAACCCAACTCCGTAACCATCAGATTTTTCTTAGCCAGCGTGACATAAACTCTATCTAACAAAGTATTGATGATGTTGGCATAAGTTGAAGGACGGCCCACCCCAGTTTTTTCGAGCGTTTTAACCAAACTGGGTTCGGTAAATCGTTTTGGAGGCTCGGTTTGATGTTGACTCGAACGAACATTTTCTAACTCCAAGTCCTGTCCAACCGAAAATTCGGACAGCGTTTTTTCCTCTGTTAGATTGTTCCAATACTTTGCATAGCCCAACTGTACAATACGATTACCCTTCAGAATAAAATTATAGTCACTTGCCGCAATTTTAACCAGGGTTTGTTTTATCAAAGCGGGTTGACATTGAGAGGCAATTGACCGATTCCAAATCAACTCATATAATTGTAGCTCTTTCCCCTCAATTGATAAACTTAAGCGTTCGGGAGTGTCTCCAATATGAGTGGGTCGAATCGCTTCATGTCCTTCTTGTGCGGAGTTGTTGTTGCGATGTTGGGTGACAACTTCGGGTATATTCTGCAAATCATGTTGTTGTAAATAAGCCTTAACGCAAACACAAAACTCCTCGGATAAAGAGCAAGAATCCGTTCTCATATAAGTAATCAATCCAGATTCGTAGAGTTTCTGAGCGACATTCATTGTTGTTTTTGTCGTTAAATTCAGTTTGTCTCCTGCGGCTTGTTGAAGCGTGCTAGTCGTAAAGGGTGCAGGAGGAAACTTACTCACTTCCTTCTTCTCAAGATTAACAACTTGATGTAAAATATTAGCAGTTATCTCCACAACATTAGTCGCCTCTTGTTGGGAAGAAAACTGGATTTCTTGATGAGAATTGTCTACAAGTTTGCCAACCCATCCACCGACATAATGCGATCGCACTAGCCAGTAATCTTGAGGCTTAAAGTTGCTAATTTTTCGTTCTCTTTCTGCTAACAAATGGAGAGCCGCACTCTGACAACGACCTGCCGATTTTGCACCCGTTCCGGTTTTCCACAACATCGGAGATAAACTGAATCCCACCAACTTATCGAGACAGGAACGAGCCATTGCAGCGCGAACTAAATTCAGATCAATTTGTCGGGGATTATCCAAAGCACTTTGAACGGCTTTTCTAGTAATTTCGGTGAACGTTACCCGCAAAACTTCAACGCCTAGATTTTTGAGATTAAGCGCATCAAACAAGTGCCAAGAAATGAATTCTACCTCTCTATCCTCATCTGTTGCCAGTACGACCCGACTACTATTTTTAATCGCCTGAGCCAATCGATTTAAAACTTTCTGACTGTTGGGGTGGCGAGAAACATAATCACAAAATACCCGCTTTTTTTGAGTATTCAAACTAAATCCCATCCCCAACTGACCGGATTTGGATAGTTCCCGAACATGACCGTAACAGGGAATGACAACGTAATCATTCCCCGCATATTCTGCAAGCTTTTTGACCTTGCCCGGAGATTCGCAAATTAAAAGACTTTTAGACATCGTTTTCCTCACTTGATTTTGACTAAATTTCAAAAAGGGAATCTGTTAAGATTGGGAATTTAGAAACGGATAAGAAATTGATTTAACGGATTAACTTAACTGTAAAACCCATAAATCTAGGCCGATCACACATAGCTTAATCCGTTGTTCCGCGAAAGTATCTGTTTTTTATTTGAACGGGTGTGGGTGTTGGAATCGGAAAATTAAGCTTGTCTTGTGCGGTTTCTGTCTGGGAATTGGTTGAAGGGGGTTGAGGAATAATTCTTTCGGGTTCAGGTTGAGTTGGTATCGCTTGCAAACCCATTATTGCAAGAGTTTCAATTACCTCAAACGGCAATCCAACTCGTTGTGCGGCTTCCAAAAAAGGAACATTCTGACGCGCCAGGGCTAGAAACTTTTGAATCTTCCCAACAACGGGGTCTGTGAAGGTGGTGTATCCTTGTCTTAACGCAACCACATAACCCCGTTCGATATCTCGCCAATTTGCTTGTCTTCCATCAGCGAGAGTCAGTAATTGTTGAGTTTGGGTTGATTCTTCTTGAATAATGGCTATTTCAGTTGAAGTTCTAGAAGTTGGAGAAAGGGATATTTTTAGGTCAAAAGTGTAGGTGCGTTTTTCCCCGCTTTATCAACGGTAACGACAACTAAATTAGTCGGATAAACCGTTTCATTCGGATAATCTTGACGAACAGTTCCCCTTGTTGGAGTTTCAGCAACACCCTTCAACCGCAGAGGTTCAATGGTTCTCAACACAATTACAGAAGCCTGTTCACTGTCAATTGGCAGGTCAGTTGAGAAGACAATTTGATGCACGTCAGCCAGAGAGATATACTGAATGGTTTCCCCGTTGCGGAACTCAATTAAGCTTTGCCGTCCGGGGATTAAAACAACTTCAGTTGATTGTGCAATAGCAGAAGATGCAGCTACTTCGATAACTGTTGGAATTGCATAAGCTTTCCCAGTGATGAACATCAATCCACCCAAGCCAGCAATCGCACCCAAAACAACTCGATTCCACTCCATCTCACCCCCTCCCGGTTGGAACCCGAAACGTCACGAACCCATTAACAAACAGCAAAACCCTCTCGCCCCGGTCAACCTGAAAGATTTTCAACTCCTCCGGTTCGGCATCGAGTCGGGCGGTCATCCTTTCAGTCAAAGTCTCAGTCAACCCCTTAATAAAGGCAGCTTCGGGTTCTTGGCGATTTTGTTGAGAAGTAGATGTGCTGGAAAGTCCGGTGGTTTGGGTTTGAACTTGTTGTGAAGGTTGGGTAATATTATCAATGGATAATTGACAATTGATAATTGATCATTAATTAATCAGGTTTAAGACCTCTCCTTTCAAGGAGAAAAAATAAAAATTATTCCCTCCCTATCAATCCTGTTGATAATGGTCGAGGTAATTATCCATTATCCATTATCCATTATCCATTATCCATTATCCATTATTTCCTCCCGATCAATCCTGTTGATAATGGTCGAGGTAATTATCCATTATCCATTATCCATTATCCATTATCCATTATCCATTATCCATTATTAATTATCAATTATTGAATCAGCAATCCACTAATCCTTTGTTAGGGCGACAATGGCTTCAAAGCTAAAGTTTTCAACCAACCGAGTTAAATAATCAGCCAGTTCTGCGTGAGTTGAAGGAATCTCTTGAATGAGGGTGTTGACTTCCTTGCCATTAACTTTCGTTGCGGCTTGGTGAAGTTTTTCGATCCAATTCTCAGGCATAACTTGAAGATCGGCAGAAGTAATGCGTTTAACACCAACTCCAGAAGTTATTTCATTTGAGCTTTGGGAGTTGGCAAGGGTAGAATCACCATAAATGTACTCCACGCCCAAAAACTCAGCCATTTTTTCAAAAATAATTTCTGTGCGAAACGGCTTGCAAACAAAATCATCAAAACCAATATTCATCGCCAAGGTTTGCTCTTGTTTAAAAGCACTACTCGTTAGGGCAATAACCAGGGGCGCATTTTCCCCCATAGCCTTCATTTTTTGAGTGGCTTCATAGCCATCCATCACGGGCATCCGAATATCCATCCAAACCAGATGAGGCTGCCATTGTTGAGCAATCTGCAAAGCCTCCAACCCATTCTCCGCTTCCCTCAACTCAAAGCCAATAGGTTTAAGCAAATCAATTAAAAGTTGCCGACTTTCCGGCACATCTTCCACAATTAAAATTCGATAGTTAGGTTGACCGGGTTTCAAGCCAACAACGGGGCGATTTTCATGGCAGGTGGCAATCCGACTACAGGGAACGGTTTCTGCCCGGATGGAAAATTGAAACTGACTGCCCCGCCCCACCTGACTGGAAACCGCCATTTCACCTCCCATCAATTCTACAAACTTTTTACTGATGGGTAAGCCCAACCCCGTGCCTTCGTGGGCAGAATTATTTCGGGCTTGAACAAACGGTTCAAATAAACATTCTATCTCTGCGGGTTCGATGCCATGTCCGGTATCTTCGACTTCAAATTGCAACTTCAGTCGCGACTCGCCGTTATCCATCGGTTCTTTCGACAGTAGAGAGGCTCGTAGGGTGATATTGCCGGATTCGGTAAACTTAACGGCATTGCCCACCAAATTCACCAAAATCTGCCGCAGCTTGCTCTCATCGGTGCGAATATATTGGGGTAAATTCGCCGCTCTTTGTAACTGAAGTTCTAAGGCTTTTGAACTTGCCTTGAATTGGAACATCAGATAAATTCCATCCAGCAACCCGTAGAGGTCAAAATCGCCGAGATTGAGGCTAATTTTTCCCGCTTCAATTTTAGACATTTCCAAAATATCATTAATCAAACTCAACAAATGTTCGCTGCTGTGATTAATAGAATTGAGGTAGTCTTGCTGTTGGGAATTGAGGTCGCGATTGCGGATCATCAGTTGAGTAAAGCCCAGAATGACGTTTAGAGGCGTTCGCAATTCATGGCTCATGTTGGAGAGAAACTGACTCTTGGCTTGGTTGGCAATTTGAGCCTCTTGCGTTGCCCGTTCTAGATTGGCTTCAGCCTGTTTGCGAGCGCTGATATCTCGAATCATCACCAATACATCATCGGCACCCCTCGGCACAACTCTCACTTCTTCCCAGGTCGGTTCTCCAAATCGCTCCATACATTGCTCATAAATTTGGATTTCTTGGGATGCCAACGCTTGCCGAACCGCTGACCTGCGCTGCCGGACTAATTCTGGTGGCAATATATCAGACAAGTCCGCCCGTTCGATGGTTTTGGGGAGAATATAGTTTTTCCCCCGAGAGATAATATCAAAATCGGAGCGATCGCGATACATTCTTAACGTGAAGTCGGGAATGGCTTGAAACAAAGCCCTTTGGGTCGCTTCACTTTGACGCAGGGCGGATAAAGCTTGTTTGCGATCGCTGATATCTGTTACCACCTTATCCAAACAGTTTTCTGCTTTGTTGAGTTTACAAGACAATAAGACCCAACACAGGCTACCATCTTGGCGGATAAATTGAGCCTCAAAGTTGTGTACCTCTCCTGTCTGCAACACGGTTTTTAGCATTTGTTGCCGGGTCTGAGCATTTTTGTAAAAATCATTTTTATTGCTTTACCCCCACGACCGCATTGCTGTCTGCGTAACCGAGCAGGTCAACAAAATAGGAATTGGCTTCGATAACCAGGTTATCACCCAGGCGCGTCCGAAAAATGCCCACCTGGGTATTGTCAAAAATATTGCGTAGTCGAGTTTCGCTTTGTTGTAACGCCCTGGCTGCGGTTTTCAGCTTGGAGATGATAGAGATAGCGATCGCCATCACCAGCAGCGTAGACAGGACGTAGAACCACAGACGGTAAAGGTTTGCCGACCCAATTGCCTGCAGAGCAAGCAATTTCGTAAGTTTTTGCCAGTTCCATTTCCTGCTGGCGGGTAGGCTTGGTCAAAATGGTTTCAATCAGATTGTCTGTCTCGGATCGATATTTTAAAATAATCTCAGCATGGGCAAGAACATTAGAAAGATCCTCATTGGCTGAAAATCGCAATTTCTCAAGATCTGTTGTTAAGTCGGGAATCTTTTCTTCATCGGTGGAAAGGTTAAAAAGTAAGATATTTTGAAGCAGGGTATTCAACTCGGCGGCGAGTTTAGGATTGACATCCGGTTGAGTGGAAAAATCCGCGATCGCGATCGGGAAATAAGTTAGGGAGTTCCTCAGAATCGAGTGTTTTGATTTAAACTGTTGAATTAGCGTATCTTTTTCTTGCCAGAGTTGAATATTGTCCCGTACCTGTGCGATTAATTTCTGTCGGACTGAACCCGTAAAACCCGGGGGTTGTTCTAAGATATCATGTAGTTCCAGAATTTTAGCCTGATGATTGACAATCGGGTCGTAATAATCGAGCAAACCCAACCGCAGTTGGAGTACATCTTGATTGACACGAGCATCAAGTTCTTGGAGTTGTCGTAGGGCATCGAGATAGCGATTGTGTTGGGATAAATTCACCGCCTGAGATTTCATCCAAAATAACAGAAATAGCACCGTTGCCCCGGTTGGAAGAAAATAGTCTTTAAACCAGGTTTTTCCTGTTCGTCTGTTGTCGGACCTCTCAACTGCTGATTGGGTTGTCGTCGGATGCCTGAAAGTGAACCAAGCCATTGATGCCTCCTGAAAGTTCTACCGAAGGGCGTTTTCACTCAAAGAACTCTCGGGATTTTCCCCGGTCAACGTCTGTAGAAATTGGGCGATTAATTGAATATGCTCTTGAGGAATTGGACGACCCAGTTGGTATTTCACCATAATTTTAATTGCTTGTTCTAGGGTTTCTGCATTTCCATCGTGAAAATAGGGTGGGGTGAGTGCCACATTTCGCAAACTCGGAACCCGAAACATAAAGCGATCTGCCTCTTCTTGGGTGACGTTAAATCGACCAAAATCTGCTTGGGTTAGATTGCCCCGATCTGCAAAATAGTCCCCAATCACCCCAAATTTTTGAAACATATTTCCCCCCACATTTACACCTTGATGGCAGCTAACACAACCGTAGGTTTTAAATAACCGATAACCCTCTTTTTCCTGAGATGATAAAGCTTGTCGATCTCCTCGCAGATATCGGTCAAAAGCTGCATTGGGAGTTGTTAGGGTTGATTCATAGGCAACCATCGCATCAATAACATTTGCTTGAGTAATTTCTGCATCGTAAATCTTAGCGAAGGCTTGGCGATATTCAGGCACAGCTTTTAGCTTTTGAATGACATCCGGCCATCGACCGCCCATTACATTGGGTGTTTGAATTAAGGCGTTGGTATGATCGGCTAGAGTATTAAATTCCCCATCCCAATTAAACCGAAAGTTGTAGGGAACATTAAATACAGTTGGCGCATTCACCGTACCCATCGCCCCATTGACACCGACAGAATAACGTTTGTTATCCGCCCCACCTGCTTGCAAATGATGACAGCTTGCACAGGAAATTTGTCCGTCACTGGATAAACGGGAATCTTGAAATAGTTTTTTCCCCAATGCAGACTTATTGAGGTCGATTTTAATCTCAAGCGGTAGCGGTTGTATGGGTTCATCGACCGGATCGAAGGCGGAGGTCTCCTCTGTGGTTAATACCGTACTTGGAGGTGACTGGAATTGCTGCCAACCCAGTGCTGTCAAAATTGCCAGAACGACCAGGGCAACTAGATAGAATTTGCGGAGTCCATGTCGATCGCCCGGAGAACTACTCATGGCAGTTTTGTTAACTTTTGACATTATTCCATTCAGTATATCCTATGATATTGAAGCGGTCAGTACGCCAAAGGGTTACTATTTGTAATTTATCCTGCCTGATTTTTCAAAATTTTATGTTTGATGTCGTACATTTGGCTCTGGCAGCGATTTAACCGCTTTATAAAGATCAACAATCGATAGGATTGCTATCGGGGTTTTTTTTCATTTTCATCTATATTGATCTACACTAAATCTATATCAAATGGGAGGCTTCGCCCATGAATCAGTCTGAGCAGTTCTTTGGAGATATTCTGTTAGTTGATGACAACCTAGATAATTTACGGGCGTTAACGGCCTTACTGCAACAGCAAGGGTATGAAATTCGAGGAGTCCCCACCGGGTCTGCGGCTTTGATGGGAGCAGAAGCCCAACCCCCAGATCTAATTTTGCTCGATATTAATATGCCCGGAATGAATGGCTATGAGGTCTGTCGCCGCCTCAAGGAAAACCCGAAAACTCAGCACATTCCGATTATCTTTATCAGCGCTTTAGATGAAGTGTTTGATAAAGTGAAAGCCTTTACAATTGGAGGTGTAGATTATATTACAAAGCCCTTTCAAATTGAAGAAGTTTTTGCCCGAATTGACAACCAACTCGCAATTCAACGGCTTCAAACTCAGCTTCGAGACCAGAATCAACGCTTACAAATTGCCGAAGCTGAACTGAGTCGTTCCCTCGATCAAGAGCGTTTGTTGAATGAAAAAATTGCTGAAATGACCAGCGTAGAAGAACGCAATCGCATTGCTCGTGATATTCACGATTCTCTCGGACACGCCCTGGTTGGTCTCAATATTCAGTTAGAAGCGGCTATAACCTTGTGGGCGACCAACTCCGAACAAGCTTATGAATCTTTAAAAGAGGCAAAAAAACTGGGCTGCGATGCCTTGACCTCGGTTAGAACTTCTGTAGCCGACATCCGCAGCCATCTTCTTCAGGGGGAACTTCTCGAACAAGCCTTAGAAAAATTAATCCAGGAATTTCAGTCGGCAACCCAGATTGTTCCTACAGTTGATCTCGATTTATCTTTCCCGTTTCCCAACGCGGTGAATGCTGTGGTGTATCGCATCGTGCAAGAAGGATTCACTAATATCTGCAAGCACGCTGAGGCTACTGCCGTTGGGGTTAACCTGCGAACTACAGCTAACAATTTGCAATTGAGCATAGAAGACAACGGTCGGGGGTTTTGTCAGCATCACAGTCAAGCGGGCTATGGGTTACAGGGAATGCGAGAACGGGTTGCCGCATTGGGCGGAAAGCTGGAAATTCAAAGCAATTCGGGGCAGGGATGTCGTATTGTTGCTCACTTTCCCCGGCTCATGTCGTGATCGATGAATAGGAGAAATAAAGATCGTTCAGAAGATAACTTTTTCAAACCTTAGAGTGGGTATATTCTAATGATTCGTTTACTGCTTGTAGAAGATCAAGAAATCGTTCGACGGGGTTTAAAGCTATTACTCGATACCCAATCTGATGTCGAGATTGTCGGAGAAGCCGAGAACGGTCAACAGGCTATTGATCAAATGCTGATGTTAGAGTCCAAAAAACAACTACCCGATGTGATTTTGATGGATCTCAAAATGCCAATTCTAGATGGAGTAGGGGCGACCGAAGCCATCACATCCCGATTTCCAGAAACAAAAATTGTTGTATTGACAACTTTTGAAGACACTCAGTTAGTCACTCAAGCGCTCAAGTATGGTGCAAAAGGTTATCTTCTTAAAGATACTCCTTTAGAAGAGTTGATGAATGTGATCCGCTCGATCGCGAAGGGTTACACCCAATTTGGCCCGGGTATTTTGGAGAAGATTATCGCCGAACAATCTGCGAGCCAGATCCAACAAGTACCTCAAGAACTCCCTCCTGGGTTTGACCAGTTGACTTCTAAAGAAAAAGAAGTATTGAGATTAGTTGCTCAAGGGGCTAGCAATAAAGAGATTGCCTCGACTTTGTTTCTGTCTGAAGGAACGGTACGCAACCATATTTCTAACATTTTAAGACGCTTAAATCTACGCGATCGCACTCAAGCTGCAATTGTTGCAAATACCTGCATTTCTTCTTTGGAGTAAAATCAAGCTTAAGTATTTCCACTTAACGGCTCGCACTATCGAGACAGGAAGGAGCCATAGCAGCACAAACTAAATTCATATCAATTTGTCAGGGATTAGCTATCCCTTTTCTATCACTCTCCGAGTCTGCTCAATTTATAATAGACTTTTGTTTATGACATTTGTCATTGCTTAAAATGACAATGATCGGATGCTGTAAAAATAATTTTATTCTAGAGTAGAAGTGTCGAAAGAAAAAACCAGATTTGATTCAATCTAAATCCAATATATTAATTGGTTTAGCTGTTAATTCTGGATTGTAAAATAACTCTTTTGACAACTTAATTATTTTGCACATTCATTATTGAGTTGATGTCATGCAACTAACATATCGGGGTATTCCCTATCAAAAATCAGAACTTCCAACTCAGGAACCTAGCTCTGAAACGGTCTACACTTATCGTAGCGTTACTTATCAGTACAAGCCCAAAAATTTATTGAGGACAGATGCACTAAAACCGGCCATTTTTAGCTATCGTGGCGTTAAATATACAACAAAAATAAAAGGATATAGAGAGACATCTCAATCTTATTTGAGTGAAACTATTTAACTCAACGAAAGCAAAAAAAACTGCGAGGCTCAATTTATCTGTCCCCAGAACTGCGATCGCGCCCCGAATTTGACCGCAAATGGCTCGAAGTTCTCAAGCTCAAATTTCAAGAGGGCTTGACCGATAAAGCAATCGCCAAAAAAATGAACGTCAGTTTCATCAGAAGTATTATTAGAATCAGTTCAGGAATGGCTTTACTTAGACAATCCAACTAAAGGATAAACTCTATGAACTCCATCGACAGGGATAATCTTCTGTATCATCGACTCCAGCTTCATCGACGTAAACCAGCCTCTGCGGAGCATACTGACTGATATACTTGAGAAACGACCCTCTCTGTTCTTCATTTCTTTCTCTATACCCATAGGTTTTTTTCTCGTAAAACCGATGCGCTTTAAAGCTTTCCCAATGGTAATTCGACTAATTTCTTCTGGCCATCGTTCAGCCATCTCTTGTTGATTTCTACCACCATACTAACTCCTTTATTATGCCCTAACTATCCCTTTCTTTGCTATATAAGTGTTGGTCGGATTGAACTTGAGAAAATTTTTACATCCAATTATTTTTTGAAAATCATGGTAGCAAAAATACAGATTCTAGCAACTGATACCCAATTCAAACAGCTTTTTGCCTTTATTGACGGGCAGGGCTATGACCACGTAGATTTTGATTTTTTTTACCTGAAAGATTGGCATTCGATCAACTATGAGAACTGCATTCAGTGTGGGATATGTAAATTTGGCTATTATATCCACTATTGGATGGACGAAACTACAATAGAATCGGAAGTTATAGAACTGGCAACTTTTGATGAGTTTCAGATTGCTTTCAAGTCTATCGCAACCGTTGATAGATTGTTGTTTGAAAAACATCGAGAAGCGTTGGCGTAGTTAAATACCAAAGTTTGGTAGACTATTTCCCTCAAACTCCACCCGGTACTAAAAAATCCGCCATATGGGTTCATTGTCCGCTCCAGGCGTAACGATAACGTGCTTGACAGTTTTCGGGTTTGGAATCGGACTCTATGTTTCTTCGCTCGCTTCGGATTTATTGTTGGGTTTCTAGGTGATTCAATAATTGATAATGGATAATGGATAATGGATAATGGATAATCGATAATTAATAATGGATAATGGAGAATGGATAATGGATAATTGATAATGGATAATTGATAATGGATAATGGATAATGGAGAATTGATAATGGATAATGGATAATGGAGAATTGATAATGGAGAATTGATAATGGAGAATTGATAATGGATAATTGATAATGGATAATGGAGAATTACCTCGACTGATAAAAAGATTTTTGTTCTGCGCGAATAAGAGATACTGTGGAGATTCAGCCAATAAAAAAGCCCCGGCAATGGGACCATCATTTGATTTCTTGATCAGGGTAAAACCTAGTTAGAAAAACGTCGCCGCAGCATACCAGCACCAATAATCCCCAAACCGATCAGGGTTGCATTTGTTGCGGGTTCGGGGACGGCTTGGGGAATCTCGACGGAGAATTCTATGGGAACTTCACCCACCAGAATACCGCTGAGATTACTGGGATTGAACGTGCTAGTTTCGATAAAACTGGCTTCACCGCCTGCACCCTCAAATACACCCTCGCCGCCAACAATAGTAACAGTACCCCGATTGTCGGCGATGCCTTCGGTGGGGCTAAAAATATTAAAAATGGCAAAAGTATCTGATAAACCCAACAATACATTATCGGTTTCGTCACCAGAATAAATATCCGAAAACTCCGGAGTTGGTAAATCCAAATTCAAGTCATTTGGATTGGCCCGAGTAATAATCAGTTGGCTGATGGGTATCGGTTCTCCGGTTACGGGATCGGGGGCGGACTCCAATGTTATCCCCAGACTGAAGCCGCTAGAAACCAAAGTAGTTAATCCAAACGGGGGATTGGATTCTTGACTCACACCGCCGCCGGATATGAATATGAAAGAGGGGTTTTCGATTAGCGAGGGGAAATCCTCCGGTAAGGCGGCTTGAAAATCAGGCGGTAACTCGTCGAGCAGCGGCGCTATGTTAACCGATTCCGGCGGCACGACATCGGGAAAGGCAATTTCGAGGGGGACAAAGTTGAATTCGGTGTCGTAAGTGATGCTAAAGTCAAAAGTTTCTGCCGTTGCTTTGGGGATATTTAGCCCGAAACTGGCTAACATAACAATTGCAGAAATAATTCCTGTAGTGTTCGGACGGAAGCTCATTTTTACTCCTTATAAAGTCAATAGAGTTTCAACACGCCGTCTTTAAAATAACTGCACATCTCCTCATCGATCTGATTTTCCGAAAGCTTTATCAAATCTTTACAAGACTCCTTCACAAAACTGGATAAAATGTAAAGCTCCAACCCCGATTCCAACTCCTAAATTTTTATAGAAAAATGCTCTCTACCCCAACGTAAAACCCCAACAGCGAAAACACAGCCCTTCAAAAATGAGCGTGAAAGCGGGTGTTTTGTGTTGAAAGGGTTCAACTACATTTGGGGAGTATGTCAATTGAGTCACCGGCCCTAAAAATTCACCCCGACGAAAAAAACTTAAATTAGTTTATTTATTCTTAAGGTTTGGCGACAGGTTGGCATCCGTTGTAAATCTTCAGCAAATCTTAAACAACTTGACCAGAAGCTTCGAGCATCAAAACTTAAGGATTCCCCCTGCTCTTTCAATATTCCCAACTACTGTTCCAACTGTAAAATCGAGCATTGGAATATTGAAAATTATAACAAGAAATATTTGTATTAGAAGAATTTGCAAGACTTGTATGTCAGTTGGATATATGTTAATGTTAACTTAAGCACTCATCTCAGCGATTAATTAATTAGGATAAGTCTTCATGTTTACACTATTATCAACATCTTTAACGGTAACTGAGAGCCAAATTGTTGCCGATAAAATTTCCAATTTTGTCATTGCCGAAGAAGATCAACCGATTGTTCAAGATTTCGCTTCTCTCATCGAAACAGATCAACTGGTTATTGAAGATTTCGCTTCTCTCATTGAGGATGATGGATACAATTACATTTACGGTGATGAATTTGATAATACGCTGCATGGCTTAGATATTTTTGATGTAATTGTTGCCGGGGCGGGTGAGGATATTGTTTATGGACATAAAGGCGACGATAAGCTGTACGGATTTGATGGTATAGGTTTACTTGAAAATCCACCCGGCTTTCTCGATGGTAATGATACCTTATATGGAGGAGAAGGAAACGATTGGATTTATGGAAGATCGGGAACAGACTATCTTTATGGTGAGGATGGAAGAGACCACTTAGACGGGGGTATTGGAGACGATTTACTTCGGGGTGGGGATGGCAATGACAATCTTTACGGCGGAGATCTAGGAGACGATTTTTTATTCGGAGGGGATGACGATGACAACCTTTACGGAGGGTCAGGTGATGATATCCTTCGCGGCGGTAATGGCAATGATACTCTTCATGGCGGCTCTGGGGACGATCACTATGTTGAAGGTGGGCCTGGTGCTGATGTTTATCTGTTTGGGCGTGGTGATTCTTCTTTTTCTGTCAATTTTGAAGGGACAGATAATATTATTGGTGATGTCACGGGGGAAGACAAAATCGGCTTAAGAAGATCTTCGTTTGCATTTATCAATACTAACTTTGATGTAGAAAGTGGCTTCGATAAATTAAGTAAAAACCATTTTGCTGTTGTTGATAACAACTCGGAAATCGAAACCCAAAGTGCATATATTGTTTACAACTCCGTTAGTGGCTCTCTATTTTATAATCAGAACGGGAGCGTTCCGGGTTTAGGTGCAGATGGAGGACATTTTGCTAGTCTTGAACCGGAGAAACACTCAGATCTTTCTAATACAGATTTTTTAATATTTGGTTAGAATTAGAGTTTCAACTAACTCTCAACCTCAGTGTCCCTCAAACGAGGACAAGTTGCAAGAGTTTCTTGATTTTCTAACTCAATTAATAATTCATTATCGGTAATAAAATGATATTTGGTGACTTTAAAGCCTTCAAAGTTAATAATTTTAGTAATAAAATAAAGTAGAGAGTTGAATGGCATTTTATTAACAACTCATTTTTACAGCTTCAGACCGATCTATTTAATACCACAAATTTACTCGTCAGTCAACCTTGAGTAAAGAGTTTAAGCCAATTCAATTTTAAATTGAATTGGTTTATAGGATTTTTTTTATTCTTAAATTGTCATAACCACTCTAGAAGAACCAGTTTTTTTACTTGCCAAGTAGATTGACTTGTGATTCAAATAAATATTGATGTTAAACAATACCGTCACGTTGCATAATGTTGTTGTCTATAAAGAGTGTCATTGGTTATCATTTTCAATTCATTGGTTTATTGGGTCGGGTTTGGGAAGTGTTGTGACCCAGAATTGTTTTTTTTGGAACTTAACCTATTCTATATCAATATTGCTCAATAAGTCAATGTCTGGGGTTGTCGATACAGTATTTTTAAATGATTTGTAAACAGTCAGAGGGTTGAAAGCTCTGTCCAGCAAAGATGTTAAGTTTACATCCCAAATGAGTTCTATATAAGTTTGGTAACGAAATTGATTTTAAGATGTGGTGCTACCCGTTCTATTAAGATAAAAACCGTGCAGTTTGTATGATTTATTAAAACTCTCAAACCCTACAATTGCTCAATGCTTTATACTAAAGTTCCCCGATGGATTTACACGGAAGTTCCGTTACGCTCGATGCAGTTCTGGTATTTAATGGTTAGTCAAAGCGATTGCGAAGCATGGCGACCACAGCAAGCCAATCGCACTGCAATTTCTGAAAGGTATTCGGGTTGAGACTGGAAGTTTGGTACTCCAATCAAATCTTCTCAACCCCCGAAGTTTATTCGACTGAATTCTTACTTTGCCTTCCTCACCGCAGCTTCAGCATTAACTAACCCCTTCCCAAAGAAATATTGTTCGGCAGAAACAGGTTCGGGTAGGGGAAAAATCCCCGATAAACGGTCTTGTTTTAAGGTTAATCCCACACTCTTTTGCAGACGATAACGATTCATTTCCGATTGAGATAAACTTAGTGAGTTATAACTAGCTGTCTCTCCGAGGATTGAAATTAAAGAATCTCTACTCAAACGAGGATTTACCCCTCGCATTAACGCCACTACTCCCGCCACCGTTGGCGCCGAAAAAGAGGTTCCCTGCACCTGCACATACCGTCCCAACGGATCGAGCGCCACCGCCCAGGACTTCTCCGCTTCTGGGATATCCTGCCAAAATCCTTGCACCCACGTTCCCCCTGTGGTTAAAATACCGCCATCGGGATTAAGTTCAGTTTCTCCGCCCGGTGCCATCACATCCAACCGTCCGCCATAACTGCTGTAGAAAGACCGTTTTCCCTCCAAATTCGTCGCTCCCACCGAAATCACCCCCGGAATAGCCGCCGGGAAAGACACTCCATCGAGTTTCTCATTCCCCGCAGACGCGACAATAACCAACTGAGGATGGGCGTCAATAATCCGAAAAACCTGATCGGCTAAAGCTTGATGGGGTAATACACTCCCCAAACTTAAGTTAATCACATCCACATCCCGTTCTGCTGCATAACCGATCGCCTCAATTAAACGAGCGGGGTTAATTTCCCCACCCAACCCAAACACCCGCACGGGTAACAATTTCGCTTTTGGGGCGACGCCCACCGCTCCCTGTCCGGCTTCCGGTTGGGCGAGAATGACTCCCGCAGACCAAGTACCGTGAAATTCTGACGCAATTTGACGGCGAATGCGATCGCGGACTTGCTCGGCAATTTCCGATTCTGATAAGCTAGAATTATGCCGCTTCAAAGAGTTGGCTAAACGTCCGTATTTTTCCAATAATTCCTCATCGGTGAGTTGAAAGGTACTTTGAAAGTGAGGTCGTATCAATTCGAGTTCGGCTTGGCTAATGCGGGTATCGGGGTCGCCCGGAACACAGCGTTTTGAGCGTTCAGAACAGGCCGCTGTTTTGCCGGTAAAATCCCAACCGTGGGTTTCTCCGGGGAGGGGGTTAGAAAGGTTAGAAACGGTGTATAAGTTCTCAACTAAGTCGGGATGATCCCACTGAATTAAACTATCCAATACCGCCACCACAACGCCTTCTCCGCCGTTGCTGTGCTTCCAGGCTTCCGTCGCCCGAATATCGGTGCGGGTGCGATAGCGACCCCGTTGGGCGGTGCTGTTGAGGTGCCAAGCGAGGGGTAACAGTTGACTTTGGTATTCGGCTTCTATTTTGGGAAGGGAAGCGATCGCCTCTTCCAAACGATTTCTATTCGTTGAAGGGGTCAAGTTAGAAGCAATATCTTCAACAGTATAACTGAGGGATTGAACAAAGTTTGGTGTGGCGGACTGGACTCCGGAAATACGGGCGAGTTGGTTGGCAACGTTGAGAATTTCGGTTCCCTGTTGAGTTTGAGAACGGATGAGATAATTGTTCGGTGCAAATTGTAGGGGTCGGATAATTTCTAGGTTGTAGCGGTTGAGTAAAGATTGAATGTTTCGGGTGGAAAAATCGGGGTCAAAACTGACTAAAATTTCGTTGGGAAGAATAACAGTTTGAGACTTTTCTTGTGAGTTTTGAGTGAGAGAAAGTACGGGTAAGGTATTCTCAACGTAGGACTGTTGACGAATTTGTTGGCTGAGAGTGTCGGGGCTGTTGGGGGGAACGGTGACAATGGCGTAACGTTCTCCGAGGGGTTGTACGTCTATTTTGACGGTGGGTGTACTGCTTCCCCGACTGCGAGAACCGCTACCGGAATTTTCTAGGTCTTGCTGAAGTTGCAAATAGAGGGGAATATTGGGGGTGTAACTGCGACTGCGTGAGGTGGAGGGTGGGGTTTCGCGGAAGGAAACGGCGATCGCATCGGGTCGTAAATTGAGGGGAATAGGTTGACCGTAAAAGGTGTAGTATAATTCGGTGTTGGCTTGGGCGGTAACGGTTTGGGAATTGAGGATATTGGGTACAATTGCAGCAGTCAGAAAGTATCCGGTTAGGGTCAGGCTAGAGAGTAACCGCTTCATTATTTTAGATCTCCTTGAATGTTCGGTCACTGACTCATATTTTTTGGGGTGTCGGACATATGCAGTGGGTTGAATGATTGACTGCTATTGACCGACCTCAATCACTTGACCGGGAGAAATCTGAGCTAAAATATTACGAACGTCTGGTATCAATGGAATTAAATTCGGAAGACGATTGCTAGAGGCGACCATTACAATTACTGCAACGCTGGATAATTGTAAGTTTTGTTGATACTTTGACATCCTCTCCATCGTTTACGGCGGAGATTCCAAACCTCACGATTTGGGTTTCCTCTTTCTACAAGTTGACTTACTTAATTGGGTTTCCCCATTCAAGCAGAGATCAGGCTCTCCGGAGGCGTTAATTTCCGTCTGCCCGACGGTATTTGCCAACTGTTTAAGTGCGGATTTGAGAATGTTTTTTGCTGCATTTTCGTCCCGGTCACTCATGTATCCGCAGCGGGAACATTTATGAGTTCTCGTGCTGAGAGTTTTTACAACTTTCTCACCACAATTTGAGCATTTTTGAGAAGTATATGCGGGTTCAACAGCAATAACTGGAACGCCATAAATTCTCCCAAAATACTCAAGCCATTCTCTGAATTTGTACCAAGCGGCATCGCTAATTGATTTGGCTAGATGATGGTTTTTAACCATGTTGCGAATCCGTAGGTTTTCAACCGCTACCAAGTCGTTAGACTGTATGACGTGTTGAGCTAATTTACAAACCCAATCATTACGCCTGCGTGAAACCTTGAGATGCGCTCTACCTAATAGATTCCTTGCTTTTTTACGATTTTGACTTCCTTTTTGAGTTCTCGATAATCGCCGTTGTAGCTTTTTAAGCTTGCGTTCATCCTTTCTCAAAAACCGAGGATTGTCTATCTGATTCCCAGAACAATCAGTGTAGAAATAATTTAAACCGACATCTAACCCTGTTTGTTTTTCTGTGAGTTCTTTTTTTTCCTCCCGTTCGTGGTCTATCAGAAATTGTGCATAATACCCGTCATGCCTTCTAATCACTCTAACCCGTTTAATTTGTTGGATTTGATAGAAGTGCAGGTTTCGACTTCCCCAAAGTTTAAATGTACCCGCTTGAAACTTGTCAGTGAAGGCTAAATAGCGCCTATCATCAGATAGTTTCCAACCTGATGTCTTGTACTCAACAGAAGCCCGAACTTGGTATTTTTTAAACCTTGGAAACCCCTTCTTACCTGGTATTTTTTGCCGACAATTCCGATAGAATCGTTCAATTGATGCCCATGCTCTCTCTGCGTGTGCTTGTCGTGCCATTGAGTTTAATTTGGACACCCAAGGAAACTCCCGATTGTCAGACAGTACCTTGCAGTGCTTATAGGCATCGTTGCGGCTTTTGACTTGACCATCTAACCATGCTCTGAAGACGCTGTTACGAACAAATCGGCCTGTCCGAATGGCTTCATCTAGCCTTCGATACTGGCTCTGTGTTCCTTTCAGTTTCATCTCGTAGATTAACATGATTATCGTCGTCGCTTGCGATAAGGACAAGTCTATCAGAACGCGGGGGAGTTTTGCAATCCCCTTCTCGCTATCCATCCCCGCCCTTAAACGACCTTGCTCTCCACTCGTCTCGGTAAATTTTGATCGGTTGTGAGTAAGATTGTAAAACCATTCTCAGCCATTAATTGAAGTAACTCACCATTCTTTGTACCTGACCAACCCATTTCAGTAACCGTTTGGATTTCATAGTCAGAAAGTTCGCGTTTCAAGGGTCGCGGAACACATTCATCCAACAGAATTTTCATGGGTGGTTAACATTTCTTGGGCGAGTTCGAGAAGTGCGATCGCTTGGGTCGGATTAACGCTGGGAAAATGGTCGAGAAATTCGTTGAGTGAATCTCCGGCTTTTAGGTAATCCAACAAAGTTTTAATCGGAACGCGAGTCCCCACAAAAACAGGGGTTCCACCGAGAATATCGGGATCTTTATCAATTACTTGAGAAATTGGTAGTATCATTACTCAATAGCCACTGCTAACCCTTTTAACTTTTGATTTCTGGGGGATAGAATGCTAGTATTGTATCATCTCATCAGCCAACGGCGATCGCACAACAACTATTCAACCCCCGACCGTTGAACCCGACCCCAACGTGTTGCATATGCTCAATATCCCTCAAAATAGGTTATGGGTAGGAAACGGATTTGAGGAAACGGTCAATGTTCATCCCCTCTCAACTTTCGCTGAAACGGCTTGCGGCTTGCTGTGGAGTGGTGAGTTTGTTGGTTGCTGCGCCTGTAACGGTTATCGCTGAGGAGTCTTCAAATCATCAAGTTTTGTTAGCTCAACAGTCGGATGAGTTGGAAGAAGCAATGGGACTTTTTGACGAAGCAATTCAGCTTGCCAATGAAGGTAAATACAGTGATGCTATTCTTTTAGTCGAGCGTTCTATAGAGATTGTCAAGACCGCTCAGGGTTCGCAATATCATAAACCTCTAATACTTCATCCATTAATTGATTTTCTGGATGAGTTGCACTACTACCAAGCACGTGAGGATGGTGTTGAACCTCTTTTCAAATGTTCTCCATCTCTTTTAGAGCAAATGAGAGAAATACATATTAATCATATGTTTGCTATTCGCCTCAGCCACTTAGCAGAACAGCACAAAAATCAAGGAAGTTACGGCAAGGCTGAAATACTTCTCAAATGTTCTCTAGCTATACTAGATGAGGTACTGGTAGGAAAAAGGGATTTCATTTTTGCCGGGATTCTTGAAGACTTAGCAGCGCTCTACGGTGAGCAGGGACGTCTTGATGAAGCTGTAACTCTTGTACAGCTTGCATTAGCTATCTATGAAAAAAAAGACTATACCTTTATTGTTCCCAAGCTGATCCGCTTGGCAAAATTATACGAGTTTCAAGGACGCTATGAAGAGGCTGAATCCCTTTTGAAAAGAGCATTGACTATCGATGAAAAAGACTATGGAACAGAATCACCCCATATTGTTCCTAGTCTTAATAACTTAGTAGCACTTTACTATTCTCAAGGGCGTTTTGAGGAAGCCGAAGAGATTAAACAACGTTTGAGAGCGATTCAAGGAGAAGATTTTAAAGTAAGAAATCCCCATGAAGCGATTAGCCTTTTGTATTTAGCAGACAGTTATTCTGAGCAGGGACGCTACCAAGAAGCTGAGTTAATCTATCAACGTGTTCTAGCTTTTGCTGAAAAAGATTTGGGCGCAGACCATCCCACTGTTGCTGTTATCATAGAGAAATTAGCAACCCTTTACTATCAACAACTACGCTATCAGGAAGCCGAACCCCTCTACAAACAAGCGCTGGAGATGTATCAGAAACTGCTGGGTGATGAACATCCCAATGTAGCCCGAAGCCTCAACAATTTGGCATTTCTCTACCGTTCTCAAGGCGATATAACTCAGACAATTAACTTTCTGAGTCGAGGACTAGAAGTGGAAGAACAAAACCTGAATATTCTCTTAGAAACAGGTTCGGAACGTCAAAAACAAGACTCGATGAACACAGTTTTGGGTACAACTGATTTTGCAGTTTCTCTTCATCTTCAAGATGCACCGAATAACTCAGAAGCAGCTCGTTTAGCTTTAACAACTATATTACGTCGTAAAGCTAGAATTCTCGATACTGTCACCAATGAATTACAACTGATTCGAGCAAATATCACCCCAGAAAATCAACAACTCCTCGATAAATTAGACATAATTCAACAGCAACGGGCAAGTTTACTGTATAATCCCCCAGAAGATTTACCGCCAGAACAATATCGTCAGCTAACCGAAGATTTAAGAGCGGAAGCGGAACAGTTAGAAGCACAATTAGCTGAACGCAGTGCTGAATTCCGAGTGGAAACTGAACCAGTGACTATTGAAACATTACAACAATTAATTCCAGAAGATACTGCTTTAGTTGAGATTATTCAGTACGAACCTTTTGATGCAAAAGCTCAACAATGGGGTAAACCTCGTTATGCAGCCTACATTATTTCTAGCAACAGTATCAACTGGGTAGATTTAGGAGAAGCTGAACCCATAGACAAAAAAGTGAATGAATTTCGTCAAGATTTGGGCGAACAACAAGCGGGTATTGAACGTTCTGCCCGGGAATTAGATGAAATCATTATGCAACCGATTCGAGAAAAGTTGGGCGATAAAACTCATATTTTAATCTCTCCCGATGGTCAACTGAATCTAATTCCGTTTGCCGCGTTAATGGATGAAAATAACGAATATTTAGTTAAAAATTATCTGTTCACCTATCTGACCACCGGACGGGATTTATTGAGACTACAACTCGACGCCCCCAGTCGTCAAGACCCGGTTATGTTAGCTAACCCCAACTACGAGGAACCCGGTAATTCTACAGGCGTTCAACTGGCTTCAACTTCCCCTCGTCTCGAAGATTGTACGTTTAGCCCCCCTCGCCCCCTAGCCCCCGTGACCCCCAACATTGGGGGTAGTTTGGGGGGAACCGGAGTTCAAAGTCCCTCACAATTAGCGGGAAATACAGTTCAAAGTCCCTCATCTATCAAAGCCCCCAATGTTGGGGGTTTGGGGGCAGGGGATTTAGGGGGCAGAAAAGACGGGTGTACACAACCCAACACGACCAGAACAGCATCGAAAAGAGGCAGCAACCAACGTTCAAGCGACTTCAACAACCTCGCATTCGGCCCCCTCAAAGGCACCCAACTCGAAGCCGACGCCATTCAACCCATCGTCCCCAATTTACAAGTGTTCACAGGTTCAGAAGCAACAGAAAACCTCCTCGAACAGCTACAAGCCCCCAGTATTCTGCATATTGCGACTCACGGGTTCTTCCTCGAAGATATTGAATGTACTCCGATGACGGGAAGCCGAGGGACTCCAGATGGTGGCTTTAAGGTGATTCTCAACCCAGATTTTCAACTCGACTGCAAACCCACTCCCAGTAATTTAGAAAATCCTTTGTTGCGTTCGGGGTTGGCGTTGGCGGGGTTCAACCGTCGTGAAAGCGGCGATAAAGATGGGGTATTAACCGCTTCGGAAGTGACTCGACTAAAGCTTTATGGAACGGAATTAGTGGTGTTATCGGCTTGTGATACAGGTGTGGGTTCGGTAAGAACGGGTGAAGGTGTTTACGGGTTGCGTCGGGCGTTTGTGAAGTCGGGGGCGGAAAGTCAATTAATGAGTTTGTGGAAAGTCGATGACCACGGAACCAGCGAGTTAATGTCAATGTATTATCAACGCCTAAAAAATGGAGAAGCGCGATCGCAAGCCATGCGTCAGGTACAATTAGAGTTGTTACAAGCGCCTTTTTATGAACATCCCTATTATTGGGCTTCGTTTATTTTCTCTGGAGATTGGCGACCGATGAAGAGTTTTTAGTTAATTATTAGTTGTTGGGTTTCATTGTTTAACGGAGAGTTTTTAGTTAAAAGTTAATATATCAGTTGTTGGGTTTCATTCTTCAACCCAACCTACAAAATAATTCAATAATTCTACCTATTAATTATGACTCAAACCGTCGGTATTAACAAAGCGATTACCAATCTGTACGAAGCCCACGAAAAGTTCGGACTAACTCCCACAACTGATTCTCACTTTTTTACGGAATGGTTGGAAGAATTTCCCAAACTCTCCTCAACTGAAAAACAAGTATTAGACCGATTGAAAAATCGCTATCGTTATTATGAAGCAGACGGGGCGATAACCGAAGGTACTGTTAATTTTATCATGGTTTCTCCATTATTGGAATTGTTGGGATTGTGCGACCCCCCGTTTAAAATCCGTAGCGAGAAATTTGTACAGGTAGAAATAGAAAATGGTGACACAACATTGAGAGGATTAATTGATGTTTTGGTGGTTCAAAACAAATTGTGGTTGGTATTAATAGAAAGCAAACGGTATGGGTTTAGCGTCATGCAAGCTTTACCCCAAACTTTAGCTTATTTAATGGGGTCTAATTCTCAACAGCCTGTATTTGGCTTAATGACAACTGGGGAGGATTTTCTATTTGTGAAGTTGGATAGTCAACAAAAACAGTATGATTTATCCGATAAGTTCACCCTTTCCACCCGCAGAGACAACCAACTTTATACCGTCGTTCAGATTATTAAACGATTATTGGGCATCGGAACCCCTACAATTGCATAAGGTCAGTTCCCCCTAAATATGTAGAAGTGGCAGGGCAAAATAAGCGTCTATTTGGAGGTCATTCAAAATCTCATGGGTTCTGCATTGCGATATTGGTGTTGGGTGAGGTTGGACTCGGGAGGAAGGCGCCAGGTGGAAGAAATTCCCACAGCCAAAGCCTTCTTTCAACAGCAGTTTACCCAATTAATTAACCCGGAAGTTCCGGATGGTGTCATTCAGCGACAATTGGTTCATCTGATGCGTTCGGAAACAACGCCTGAAGATTCACAAACCCGACTCGGGGCTGAATTTTGTTTGCGATGTTTTATTTCTCAACAAATTGAACAAACCTGTTCGGAATTAGCGAGAAGATTTGGAGAAATGGGCGGTTTTAATCAAATAGATTTACTCCCTTTTGTTCTCGATGATTTTGAATTGCTTCCCCGTTCTACCTCGAAAACTGATACAAACTACGAATCTTTGGCGGATAAAATTCTCCGAACGTTCAACCCGGAACGGGGTCAACTCAGCACTTGGACGGCGCGACTGGTGAAGTCTCATCCTGAACTGAATCGCTTTCTTTGGGACTGTGGAGTACACTTACAAAGTGACTGGTCAATTCTCAATAATTATCACCCCAAACAGTTGGAACGGTTGCTTACAGAAGTCTACAACTATAGTTCGATTTTAGCACAAAAATCGGGGGAAATTTTAGACAGTTACCAAACGGTTTATTTAAGCGATCGCCTGCAAAAAAACCGTTCCCGTTCCCGTTCTCGCTGTCAGCCCCCCAACTCCGAGCAGTTAAATAGAATTATAGCAGATTTGGAGGAAAAAGGAATCAGAAATTATACTCCCGATGATCTGTTAGAAGAGTTGGAATCTTTGGCGGAGTTCATTCGGCGTTCGCGTCAACCCCAACGAGAACCTCTTGTCGATAATACCCCTCAAGAAACAATTGATGAAACTGAAGGGGAAATGGGGGAGTTTTTGCAGCGTTACCGTCAATTACTTCTCACCCAACTCGACCAAGCGATTTTACAAGTATTGAATGACCGTTTGAGTTATTTTAAAAAACGCAAACCCCCGAAAGATAAAATTTTTATTCAAGCCTTGCAACTCTATTGTCTGAGTCAACCGATGAGTGATATTGCCAAGAAAGTTGGGTTACAAAAACAATATCAAGTCACTCGTTTGTTACAGTTAATAACCCTGCGACAGGATATCCAGAAACGGTTACTTGTTATCTTGAAAGAACAAGTTATCCAACTCGCGGGTTATTATACGAACCCAACTCAATTGGAACATTTGGAACAGGCTGTAGCCGCAGAAATTGACCGAATAATTGCCGAAGCCGAGCGAGAAACGATGAGTTTTAATTGTTCCCGCGAGAGCTTATTTAATCGCCGTCTCTGTCGTCTTGTCGAATCACACTTTCAACTTTAAACACTAGAATTGGACGTTAAAACCATGAAAAACACAACTATGGAATATGACAGCATGAATCTCGGAAACTTCCTGACCGAAGACAGTATTTTTCTGACGTTAGAACAGGTTAATTTGGCGGCAGATATGAGTCAAACTCTAGCCACTCATACCAGAAAACAATGGCAAGCTTACCTAAATATTTTAGCACGATTGGGCATAATTGAATGGCTGCGTCAACGCGCTCCCGAATTATCGATAGAAAAGGATTCAACTCAGTTATCAAACTCGTCTATCCATCAGCTAAATGTAGGTAACTTCAGACTCAATTTAATTGTTACGGACAGTTCCCAGAATTCGGAAGTTTGTGTTCCCAGAGTGATTCTCGAAAATTCTCAACCACAGTCTAGTTTTTATGTTCTGATTGAAGTCATAGAAGATGTACCTGTTTTAGAAGACGCTGAAGAACAAGTGAATGTTTCCGTTTTGGGATATTTGACTCAAGCACAACTTAATCAACAGAATCCCATTATTCTCGATGACGAACTGGCGTTGTTTTCAACCGAGTGGTTTGAATTTAAACCGGATAACTTGTTGTTATATTTGCGGTGTTTTGAACCCGAAGCGGTTAGCAGTCAACAAAGATTATCTCAAGCCATTAAACCCGCTTTAAATGTGGGTCACTGGTTAAAAAATCAGTTGGGTCAAATCGCCGAAGAATTATCTTGGACGCTACTCCCACCCCTAAGTTATAGTTCCGCTTTTCGAGACTTAAGAAGTCCAATGGAACTGTTTACAGATGCGGTAACTGAGTTAAGAAATCAAGCTCAATTGGTGATTCCTCTCGAAGCTAGAACCGCTTATAGAGATTTAGTTTGGGGTGAGATTGCCATGCGGTTGTATGTGACAACTTGGCAAATTAATACTAATATAAATTCTCCCGAATGGACGCTATTACTTTTGCTTACTTCTCAACCCAGTTCAAGTTTACCTGTGGGAACTCAACTAACCGTTCGAGATGAGTTGCAGGTCTTAGAAGAACCTGTACTAACTAATCCCACACAAGACTACATTTATGCTCAAGTGATTGGGGCTTATAATGAACAGTTTTTCGTGACGATTCACTTTCCGAACGGAACGGCTATCACTTTACCGCCATTCACTTTTATTGGTTAGTTTATAGGTAAACTATCATGCTGCAATTGTATATTCAACAGGTCGAACAATCTTGTCTATTTGAGTTAACAACGCAATCCGGACAACGACTTTCTACTCAGGTTCCATTTCCGCAAACGTTAATGGTTCTCTATGAAGATTGGCGGAGAGCTTACATCAATTTCTATCAAGCTCAACCCTCATTTAATCGAGATGACACAGACGATAACTTGCGGGGGAAATCGGGCGGAAGTGGAACAATTTCACCCTCTGTAACCGATTGGAAAGGTCGTTTGGTGGAAGCAGAAACTCGTTTACTCTATGATTTTAATCAATGGTTACGCAGCCATCAACTGTTTGAGATTCGAGCAAAAATTGCTGAAATTTGTCGTCAAGACTCTCCTCATCAAACTGTTAATCTGTTTCTAATTTGCGGTTCTCCTGAATTAGAAAAACTCCCTTGGGAGTCTTGGGAAATTGGCGTTGAGTTTGCAACTTCTGACTTGCTCTACATTTCTCGAATTCCTAACAATATTACCGCCCCTCCTTCTCCTCCAGTTAAACGTTCTCGTCCGCGAATTTTGGCGATTATTGGTGGGGATGGTCATCTTAATTTTCAGCAAGATTTACTCGCTCTACAAAACCAACTGAAACCCCTAGCAACGGTTGAAACGGTAGGTTGGAAACCGGGAAAATCTATCCCGAAGTTGGAAACAGACATCAAGCAAGCCATTACCGATGAAAAGGGTTGGGATGTGTTGTTTTTCGCCGGACATAGCAACGAAACTCAGATGACGGGGGGAGAATTAGGAATTGCACCGGGAGAGTTTCTGCAAATTAAAGATATTATCCATCAGCTAGAAATTGCCAAGAATAACGGATTGCAATTTGCACTATTTAATTCTTGCAACGGCTTGAAAATTGCCGAGAGTTTGATTAACTTGGGATTGAGTCAAGTTGCGGTGATGCGGGAACCCATTCACAATCAAGTTGCACAGGAGTTTCTGTTACAATTCTTGCAAAATTTAGCTAGATACAAAGACGTTCAGGAATCCTTAACTGCGGCTTGTAAGTTTCTCAAAGTCGAGAAATCTTTCACCTATCCTTCGGCTTATTTAATTCCGTCTCTATTTTGCTATCCTAATACTCAATGGTTTCGGCTTCAACCTTCGGGTTGGCGAGAACTTTTGAAGCAGTTTTTTCGTCCAAAATGGTATGAACTTGTTGCTTTGGCGGGTTTGTCTATTTTAAGTTGGCAACTTCCAGTTCAGTATCAATTACTCGAACACCGGGTAGGAGTTCAAGCCGTTTATCGGGATATAACCGGACAGATTCCTCAAACAAAACCGTCTATTTTATTAGTTGAAATTGATGAACCTTCTTTGGTTGCTGCTGGATTTTCTGACCCTATTTTAATCAGTCGTAAATATTTGGCTCAATTGGTTAATCAGGCGACTCAAATCAATCGGAAAATAATCGGAATTGATTATATTTTAAATACCCCGCTGCCGGAAGAAGACCAGGTATTAGAAACGGCGTTAAATCGTGCAAAGTCTTTGGATACTCTGTTCATATTTGCAACAAGTCGAGGTACAAAACCCGGATATCGACTCTGGACATTAAACCAATTTACAACTCATCAAACTTGGCAAGGAGATACTCGTCTTTGGCGAAACGGTCGTTTTATGACACTTTTACCGCTCTCAACAGAGGAACGCCCTTTTCCCCTTAGTTATTTGTTAGCTTTGGCAAAGGTTTATAGTGAATCCGAAAATGATTTATTTTGGCAAAAAAAACCTATAGAATTAACCGATAAATTATTAAAAAATTGGATGCAGCCTTTGGGTATAACCCAGATAGGTTATGGTTTTAGGCAATATTGGCTTCATCCAATTACCGATTTTTCGATTCCAGCCCAATCTGTTTATGAAACTATATCCGCCCAAGATTTTTTATCAAGTGAACCCGATGAACTGCAACAAAAATATCAACAATCTGTCATTTTAATCATACCGGGAGGATATCGAACGGCGGGAATTAATAGTTTTGGAGAAGATAATTTACCTCCACCTCCAGCGTTCTGCTATTGGCAAAAAATATCTCAATCTCAAGAGTCCTGTCCTTTATTTGTTGGGGGTAAAGTTCATGCCTATTTATTTAACCATTTCCTTCAACAACGTTCCGTGATTTCTGTGCCAGACTTATGGCTTCTTTGGTTGTTTATTCCGATTGGTAAAGGTCTGAATATTCTTCTAAAAAAAGCCGAGTTTTCTCGGAGAAAGCTGATACTATTGGTAACGGGTGGAACACTAATTTATGGATGGATTAGTCTACAACTTTATGTTTCGGTTTCTATTCTATTGCCAATCTTGATTCCCGTAACAATGATTTTGGTTTATGCTGTACCTAACTTACTTAATCGAAAAAGGGGTAAACTCTGATGAATTTATATCAACTTATTCTTGCTAAAGTTATTGCTTTCTCTCTAATCTCTGTAAGTTTTTCAACGATTTTTCAAGCCGAAGTTTTATCCGAAACTTCCTGGATGTTTTTAAGTGGTAGTCAACCCAAGGATGAAGAAGGTTTTGAAAGAGAAAGTCTTTGGCGTCGATTTTTTCCTCGGAGTGAACCCCCGCCAGAAGAAGGGAGTGAAGGAGGGAGTAAAGGGGATGATTTCTGTCCCATTGCACCCAATCAATTTTCTGAGGTTGAACGGGTTTGGAATGAACGTCCGACTTTCACCTGGACGGGAGTTTTAACTAAAGTTGAAATTCGAGAACAAGGTAATGAAAAGGTCGTTTGGAGTCAAGAGATTTCGGCGGAAAATCAGATAGAATTAAATACTGAAACTGAATCTTCTACTCCGTTGAAACTTTATCAAGTTACGCTTGGAACTGTACTCAAACCCGGTCAAGTTTATGAACTTCAGGTTTCAACCAGCCCTCCGATTGATTATCGTCCGATTTCGTTGAGGATAATGACTCCCGAAGAACGGAATTCTATTACTCAAGATTTACAAAAGTTAGAGGAAGAATTGGAGGATAAAAATATTACAGGTGATGGGGCAATCTTACAACGGGCCGATTATTTTGCGAGTCAGAAACTTTGGTCTGAGTTTTGGCAGGAAGTGTTATCTGTTGAGTCTCCTTCTGAGGATTTGAAAGGGTTAATAAACGAAACGGTTAAAGAACTTTGTTTACCTTCTTAAGAACCTTTCCCCCAACCCCTCTCCTACGAGGCGAGGGGAGTAGAAGAAGGCGAGGGGAGAATCAAGAACCTCTCCCCCAACCCCTCTTGACCTCTCCCCCAACCCCTCTCCTACGAGGAGAGGGGAGTAGAAGAAGGCGAGGGGAGAAGAAATTGGCCTCCTCCTTTTAGGGGGAGGTTGGTGGGGGTCAAGGGTTAGGGAGAGGTTAATCTTTATTGTGCTTCTCCAACGAGGGTAAACGCAGCCCAATTAATGGGTTCGGGATACTTTTCTTTTGTTTCTAATATCGCCCGACGTAACGCAACAATTTTATCGGTATCTCCCGTCCAATATTCATAAAATTTAGTCATTAAAAACTGGGTTGAATCATCGGGAACTTTCCACAACGAAACGATTAAACTGGGAACACCCGCCTGCAAAAATGCCCGAGATAAACCAATCACTCCATCCCCCGAAATTTTACCCCGTCCGGTATCGCAAGCGCTCAATACCACCAACTCGGCGTTGAGTTTCATGTTATAAATTTCGAGAGAAGTTAACAGTCCGTCCGCATCTGCTGAAGGCGCCAAAGCAATCGCTCCCGGCGCATCCAATACCCCAGATTCTTCGGGAATACCATATTCTAACAGTCCGTGAGTTGCCAGGTGAATTAATCGCGCATTCCGCATTTTTTGTGTTACAATAGATTCGGTAGCCTCGCCCCAAACTAACGGTTTAACTTGGAACTTCTCGGCGATCGCAAAGGCTTCATCTTCCGCCCCTTGTAAAGCTGAAAGTTGTTCCATTTGATCACTATTCGGGTTCCAGACTTCGGGCATGGTTGGATTGCCGACAATTAACACTTCAGAAGCGGGATTGTTCTGTTTTTCGGTGTGGGATTGACGGGCAACATCCAGCAATTGAATTGAGGGAGAAGTGAGAATAGTGTGTTTTTCAATTAAGTATTGGTTCTGCTCATCCATCAACGCCGGAAACGGAACTAAATATAATTCGCCCTGCGGCATAAATACCACTTTTTCTGAAGGATCTGTAGGCAATAAATCGGCAATCGGTTGAATTAAAAGGTCGTGGAGTTGGCGGAGATTGGCGGTTTGTTTGGCGAGTCGTTCTTGTTGAGTCTGTGGAGAGAGTCTAACAGCAAAATCACCATCTCCGTTGCGACCCCTCGCACCAATATCAATCCGACTATTATCAACAATTTCACGGAGGGGAGTATTGAGAGACAATAAATTAACTTCTTTAAAAGTAACTTCACCTGTTGTTGGTTGAACTACCCAAATATAGAGTAGTGACGAAATATCATCATCTTGAGAGCGAATAATAGAATACTGAACAAATGTAGAATTTTTATTTTTAGCAATCTGCTGAATTTGCTCAATGTTGAGAGGTTCAGCTGTGGGAACTAAACCCGGCTGACCATCATTCAATCGTTCGGACATCAGTTCAATCAAACTTCGGGCGCGACCTTTTTCGGAAATCTCTAAAGCCGCATCAGTTTTATTTTGAGCGATTAATGCCATTTGAAGGGAGCGAAAGCTATCAAGATAGGTATCAAAAATCGAAACTTTATCTGAGTCCTGTTCTAAGTCGATTCGGAGAGATTCATAAACATCAATTGCTTTCCTCAACTCAACTTCTGCTTCTGCTGGTTTGTCAAGGTTGAGTAAAGCTGCACCCAAATTGTTCAGAGAAAGTGCTTCCCCATTGCGATCGCCGATTTCTCGTGCAATGGTTAACTGCTGCTGAAGGTATTCTATGGCTTTTTGATACTGCCCCAGACTAAAGTAAACATTGCCCAAACCGCCCAGAGAACGGCTTTCCCCTAAGCGATCGCCGATTTCCCGTGCAATGGTTAAGTGCTGCTGATGGAATTCTATCGCCTTTTGGTACTGCCCCAAATTACGGTAAGCACCGCCCAAACCGCCCAGAGAACGGCTTTCCCCTAAGCGATCGCCAATTTCTCGAAAAATGACTAAAGACTGCTGATGGAATTCTATCGCTTTTTGATACTGCCCCAAAATCTCGTAAGCACCGCCCAAATTGCCCAGAGATCTAGCTTCGCCATTGCGATCGCCTATTTCTCGGGCAATGGCTAAAGACTGCTGATGGTATTCTATCGCTTTTTGATACTGCCCCAAACTAAAGTAAGCACTGCCCAAATTGCCCAGAGAAGTCCCTTCCCCATTGCGATCGCCTATTTCTCGTGCAATCGTTAACCACTGCTGAAGGAATTCTATCGCCTGATGGTACTGCCCCAAAAATAAGTAAGCATTGCCCAAACTGCCCAGAGAATTGGCTTCCCCTCTGCGATCGCCTATTTCTCGTGAAATTGCTAAAGACTGCTCGATAAATTCTATGGCTTGCTGGTACTGCCCCAAACTATTGTAAGTATTGCCCAAATTGCCCAGAGAACCAGCTTCCCCATTGCGATCGCCTATTTCTCGTTTAATGGCTAAAGACTGCTGATGGAATTCTATGGCTTGCTGGTACTGCCCCAAACTATTGTAAGTATTGCCCAAATTGCCCAGAGAACCAGCTTCCCCATTGCGATCGCCGATTTCTCGGTTAATTGTTAACGACTGCTGATCGAATTTGATCGCCTGATGGTACTGCCCCAAACTGTAGTAAGCATTGCCCAAATTGCCCAGAGAAGCCGCTTCCCCATCGCGATCGCCTATTTCTCGGGCAATGGTTAACGACTGCTGATGGAAATCTATCGCCTGATGATACTGCCCCAAACTATGGTAAGCATTGCCCAAATTGTTCAGAGAACTCCCTTCCCCAAAGCGATCGCCTATTTCCTGATATATTTTTAATGCTTGTTGAAAAGACTGCAACGCTTCTCGAAATTGGCTTGTTTTATGTTGTTGAAGACCTTGTTGAAATAATCGATCTGCTTCGACCTTTTTCGGATTGCGTAGATTTTCTAATAACTGCAAATTATGTCGAGCTAATTTTTCCAACTCAGAATTATTGGTTTCTTGTGCAACTTTCAAAAATAATTCAAAAAGTTCACTTGCTTTTTCAGTCTCTCCGAGATAAGCATAGGCATTTGCTATTTGAACAGTTGCTGCTATAATTCCTTCAGTGTAAGAGATTTCACGAGAAAGCAGGAATGCTTGTTGAAAAGATTGTAAAGCGGCTTGATATTGACCCGATGCTAACTGTTGATCTCCTTGCTGCAATAATCGATCTGCTTCTGCTTTTCGTTCATCGGGGGTTTGTGCGAGAACTTGAGGTACATTCAGAACGTTCATCGATAGAACTGGACTCAACACACCCACAACAACCGCCAGGGTTAACGCTTTGAGGTTCAACATGGGAATTCCGACCGGGGTAGATATCACTTCACTTCTAACCTATTTTTGGGGTTGAGTCAGATATGCAGTTTTGATTCTTCTCAGCTAGAGGAGGTTTGAAAAGTATAAAATGTTTTGTGTTTGCCCCCTAAATCCCCGCCCCCTAAATCCCCGCCCCCTAAATCCCCCAATTCTGGGGGACTTTTAAAAATGGGGGACTTTGAAATTTCCCCCCAAAGTTGGGGGGACAAAGGGGGGCTATCCCAAAGTTGGGGGGACAAAGGGGGGCAACCCCAAAGTTGGGGGGACAAAGGGGGGCTATTTGAGATTACATATAACACTTTTAAAATAACCTCTTGAGTAATCTTTTTTAGGGTAGTATTTGGTAATGCCATATTTTTAAAACTCCATTTTCATTCCGATTGTAAATTAACAGCTTAGTGAGTTGCAAATTCTGTATATTTTCGTTCGGAAGGCGGCTTAAAACCCAAGACAATTTTTTCTTTCGGAATTCCGGCGGCGACTAACTCCAAAGCCACCCCGTCTTCAGTCCCATCATGCTGAATCCAAAGTTGATCGTCAATCACATCAATATGTAATACTGTTCCGTAAATGCGATAATCATTTTGCCAGCCTGTTTCGACCAACAAATAGCGATCGCGTTCTCGATCAAAAACCAGTTCAAGTTCTATTTCATCGCCGGCCAAAAACTCGGCATAATTTTTCAACAGGTTTTCAATTACATCACGATAGGAAGATTTTAGCGAATCCATTGAATAATCACCTCTAAAGTTGGATCGAAACTGAATAAGCGGATAATACCATCCTCAATTAATGTTTGACCTGCTTCTTCTTCAAAGACTGTTTTTCGGATGTTATCACTCACGGCTAAATAAAGAGTATAGTCGGGATAATAGCGCTTTAATAAGCGAGAATACAGAACAAATTGACCCACAGCTTCTTCAAGGTCTTTCATTTCGGAAGGACGGGTAAAACTCTTGACTTCAACGGCTATTTTTTCAGTATTGCGTTCAGCAGCCAGCAACCGTTCAGCACCCAGGTCAACAAACAGGTTTCTACCTCTTGCCAATCGAATTCGTAAAGGATCATGAGTGATAGTCCAGCCATCTTTTATCAGTGCTTTTTTGACCGTTTGATGATAAATATCCCTAGCAGGCATAGTATTTTGATCGGAGGATGAAATCACTATCAGAGGAACATAAAAATTACAGGGTGTCCGGATCAATATTCAATTCTCGCAACTTTGCAGCTAACCGTTCATTGCGATCGCGTTCGGCTTGTCTTTGTTGGCGTTCGGCTTCCAGTTCTTCCTGAGTTGTTCGGGTTGTTTCCTCCGCTTCTGACGCTCGTTGTTCGGCGATTTCTCGTTGCTGTTTCTCCATTTTAGCTGCTTCTTCGGGAGTCGGAACCAACTCACCTTCCGGTGTAAAAAACCTCAATTTTCCTTCATAAACTCCCAGAAATAAGTTTAATTGTTTGCTCCAAAGTCTGCCCTGTTCATTGGGTTGGAGTTCTTCATAAGTTCCCTGTAACAAACCAAAACCCTTAAACTCTAACGTCTCTGGAGAAAACCAAAAATATTCGGGAGTTCGGAAGATATCTTGATAAATTTCTTTTTTGTCGGTGCGGTCTACATTTGCCGTCGAATTTGATAATAATTCGATAATTAAATTGGGATATTTTCCCCCTTCTTCCCACACCACCCAACTTTTGCGGGGTTTGCGTTCGGTATTGAAAACTACAAAGAAATCAGGCCCTCTAAAATTCTCCGTTTTCTTTTGTTCGGGACTATAATAAATCGTTAGATTTCCCGCCGCAAAATAATCAGTTCGTTCTTGCCATAACCAGTCCAAACACTTCATTAACAGCAATAGCTGTTGTAGATGCAAATAACTTTCCAATGGTGGCTCCTTACTATCTAAATCTCCGGGTGGATATTCGATTTCCTCTAGTTGATTTTCCGGTTGGAGTGTTTCTAAATCTTTAGCAACAGTCATCATTTCCTCCAGTTCAATATTACTATTATAAAGTATCTGGATCAATATTTAACTCTCGCAACTTAGCCGCTAACCGTTCATTGCGATCGCGTTCGGCTTGTTTTTGTTGACGTTCGGTTTCAGCTATTTCCTCCGCTTCTATTGCCCGTTGTTCGGCGATTTCTCGTTGCTGTTTTTCGGTTTTCGCGGATTCTTCGGGAGTCGGAACTAATACCCCTTCGGGTGTGAAAAATCTCAACTGTTGTTGATGTATTCCCAAAAATAGTTGTAACTGTTGACTCCACAATTGTCCTTGTTCATTAGGATAAATTTCTTGATATTCTCCTTGAATAATCTCAAACCCTTGAAATTCTAAGCTATCCGGTGAAAACCAGAAATATTCCGGCGTTCGGAAAGTATCTTGGTAAATCTTTTTCTTCGTTGTTCTATCTACATTTGCGGTTGAATTTGATAACAGTTCGATAATAACGTTGGGATATTTTCCCCCTTCTTCCCACACCGTCCAACTTTTGCGGGGTTTGCGTTCGGTATTGAGAACCACAAAGAAATCCGGCCCTCTAAAATCATTGGTTTTGACCTGTTCTGTACTGTAGTAAATCGTCAGATTTCCCGCCGCAAAATAATCGTTTCTGTCTTGCCACAACCAGTCCAAACACTTCATTAACAGCAACAACTGTTGTAGATGCAAATAACTTTCCAATGGCGGCTCCTTACTTTCTAAATCTGTGGGAGGACATTCAATTTCCTCTAATTGGTTTTCCGGTTGGAGTGTTTCTAAATCTTTGGCAACAGTCATCATTTCCTCCAGTTGAATACTTTATAGTATAATTCATCCAAATCAAGCCGTGACTTCCAGCACAGCCGAAAGCACCGCCATTGTTGAGGTTTGATAGGGGATTGAACCTTGGCTACCCTCATCGCTTCCTTGTCGAAATCCACCATCTCCACTGCGTTTTAGTTCTGTTAAATCTCCCAGTAAACTATCAATTACCCCCAAAGATTCATCTCCTCGAAGACCTCCCAACCGACCCCGAGATTGTCCGCGACTGGCTGCAATTTGTTGTAAGGCTTTGAGGGTTTTTCGCAGGGGTTCTTGACTCGCCAAAATTAGAATTTCTGGAAAACCTGATGTTCCTGTTAGTTCCAGAGATTCTCCAGGAGGAGGTAGTTCTTTTACCTCTCCCGCACTGAATAACGATTCTTCTTCAGGCGCATCCCAGTTTGTTGGATGGAACGTGTTCATATCTCCTTGTGCGCTAATGAGTAAAATTGCTAGATAAAGATCCTGATTACTTTCATTACTGACTTGAACTTGTAACCGAGTTCCCGAACGAAATTGAACCGGAATATTTGCATTTTTAACCTCATCAATTCCTCGACTCGCTACTTCTAAGACTTGCCCACCTCCAGACACTTTTGCTTTAACTTTCAGCGTTGAACCTTGACCCGCATTCAACAATTGTCCTAAAATTTGATTGACTAATAACCGTTGAAATCTCGGCTGCAATCGATTAATAGCAACCACAATCGGTTCATCCAAACGACCAAAAGATTGACTCTCCGGAGTTAAGTCAGCTTGAAACAGTCCCACACTACTTACTGCTGGAAGTTCAAAGTCGGGATTAATTTCGCTTTGTTGCTGTTGATGTTCTTCGGTAAATCGTCCTAAGAAATATCCGCTCTCTGTGAGTTGATTTTGAGGAACTAATTCAATTCTTCGATTGGATTGCAATTCGGCCTGTGCCGTTGCTAAATCGGCTCTCAAAGATTCATCTAAAGCCAGTTCAAGCTTAGGATTTGCTGGAATTCCAACAATTTTTTCTCGTAATAGCCGACCCACTTTAATCGCTGATGAGTCTCCGGAAGTTTGTTTTCCGATTCCAAATAACCCTTCAACCCGAGAGTTTTGTTGAATTTCTGCTACTATCTGTCCCGACTCATCTAACACTGAATAAACTGCGCCTTCTCCTGAAGTTTTTAGGTTTTGCGATGCCACACCGCCCAACCAAAACTCTATTGTTTCTCCCTTTATGTTTGTAATTACGGCTTCAGCAGCGGGTGTTTTTAAGTCTAGAAAAAATAACGGCTCTTGCTTAAAACTACTTCCTGCTTGATATTCAAATGTTGGGAGTTGCTGTCTGATTGTGGATTCTTTTGCAGTCGCTAAACTGTTTGTACTCCGCTTCAGATTGACGTAAATTGCTTCTACGGGTTGCTCGGAGGTCAATTGCCAGAGATAACGGGTTAATAAATAAGTAAAGACTCCGGCATGAAACCCCTCAAATAGAGCATCAATTGCCAGTTGATTTCGTTGAGCAGAACCCAAAGCAATCCCTTTAGCAATTCCCGTTTGTCGCCGTTTGAGAAATTCATCTTCAGACCAATTCAACTCGGCGATAAGTTCTTTTTGTAGTTCTAATTCACTCGAACTCGGTACTAAGATTTGTTCGCTCCCAACCTGCCGACGTGCAGCCCGAACCACAACGTTTCCTCGTGTTCCTGCACCCGAATGACAGCTATCTAATATCATTGTAAATTTTTCGGTCTGAAGCAAGCTTGTCAACAAAAATAAGGTTTGTCCCATAATGTGGGAGACTTCTACTTCTGATGCTTCTATGTTTACAGGCTTGGCGTTTTGAGGTACGATTGTGCCATTGAAGCTACAGTCTCCGGCTAGACGACAAGCTTCAAAATCTAATGGAGATGGGTCTTTTATGCGATCGCCATGACCGGAATAATGAAACACCACAACATCATTAGGTTTGGCTTGTTTGATTAAATGTTCTCGAAAGGCTTGAATAATATTCTCACGGGTGGGTTTCATGTCAGAGTTATCCGACACAATTTTAATATCGTCCGATTTAAACCCGAAGCGATGAATAAGTAAATTTTTCTGTAACTCTACATCAGTAAGACAACCATTTAATTGATTGGCTCCTTGATATTCATTAATTCCTACTAACAATGCTAATTTACGGGGTGTACTTTGAGCAAGAACTCGACCATAACCTTCTGCATCTCGAAAAAAATCCAGTTGACTTAGACCTAGTGTCGCCAGCGTCGATCCGGCGAGTTGCAGGAAATGACGGCGTTTGAGTTGAGACATGGTTCCTCCGATACAACCACAACTTTTAAACCACAAAACTTTAACTGTATTATCACCTATAATCTATTTTTGAGGGTTTTCGGCTTATGCAATCGTTTTCTTGAAATTTTGTCAAATTAGAATACTAAAAATGAAGTTGGGCGCTGTTTCCACTCAACCCAACTTCTATGGATATTAACCCTGCCATTTTTCAAATATTTCAACAGTTTACGGTCGATTTCTCAACTCCCGAACAATTTATTCAGCCAAATTTTTTGACCACAACGAATCAAAAGGACAAAGAATTTGTCGGTTTTCCGGTGATATCCAAACTAACGCATCTTCTACGTCTGAGATTTGATAGGGTTCATTCAACAGAACACAAGTTAACAAGCGATGAACTGCATTAGCCTGTTCGTCTGTCAATACAATCATTTTTCTACCCTCCGTTTGAGAATTTTGGTTTTAGCCGTTTCCCCTTTCGACAACATGACCAACGCTTGATCGATATCGCGAACCTTGATCTGTCTGAGTGCGATTAGGATGGATTTGATCAACGCTGCTTCATCATCAGTGAGTGTAACCATCGGTTTAGCCTTGATAAGATTTTACTGATTATACACTTATAGTCACATAAGCACAAGTGACTAAGCTAATGTGAGATTATAGGTCAGTGTGTCTTTATACTTTTTATGTCTGCTGGTAAGAAAAGCCTGAGAATCTATCTCACCTCTGATATCGAGAGAATTCTGAGGGTTCTGAGTGCTATCAAAAATCAGAGCATTAGCGAGACGGTGCAGATTGCTCTAGAAGAACATTTCAGTAAACCGGATAATCAAGATTTAATTGAGCGTCATCGAATTGACGAAATTGAAGAGTAGATCAACTTATGCCGAGGAAAGCGGATCACAAGGAACTGAGGCTAACCGTGTCTCAGGAGGTTTACAGCCTGTTAAAGCGACTTGCTGGAGTTAAGGAAACTTCGATGAACAAGCTCCTGAATTTAGCAGTTGATCGCTTTTTGGAAGATGATGACATTCAAGAATTGATAGAGCGATACAATTTGGAAGAATAGCAATGCGATCGCCTGTTCGTTCGTCAATATAATTATCAATTTGTAGGGTGCATCAGACCGTTGATTAAATGTTAATATCATTAACCTCAAAATCTGATGCACCCTACGGTACTTTTATCAAAATTTATAAACCATTTCCAATTAATATAAACGCCGCCCAATAATAAGGATGACTGAAACTATTGCTCGCATTATTAATCGGCAATCGGGTTCTAGTATCGAGTTGAATAAATCCACCATCTCCCGTTCGTTCATTATTTTCTGTTGCGGTTTGACTCTCATTGATCAAACTTAATTGGGCAAATTGTAACGCTTCGGCTTTTGTTTTTCCATCGGATAAATAGCGGTAAAATTGTTGCATTAAACGGCTCGTCGCCGGGTCGTTAACCAGCCACAAAGAAGCCATTACCGCACTCGCACGTCCGGCTTGGAGGAAATAAGAACTAATTCCGGCAATTTCAATCCCCTCCGCATCCGGCCCGCCCAACGCCGTTTCACAGGCCGATAACACCACTAAATGAACCTCTTTTAACTCCGAACCGATACTATTAATTTCGGGAATAGTCAGACGTTCTCCGGTTCCTAAAACGATGAAAGAATTCTCGGGAACTCCGGGTTCAAATTTGCCGTGAGTCGCAATATGTAAAATTCGATGGTCGGCAACATTTTGAGCGAGACTATCGAAAGTAAAAGCTTGATTGAGATATTTTTGACCCCGATAAATTCCCTCCGGGTCCCTTTCATCGCTGCGAACAATTTTATTCAATTCGGTTTCAACATTCGGTAACGGGTCAAACTCAGCAACCGCATCAGACAGTCCCAACCCCAACACCGAGTTTTCTTCAATACCGGGAGAAAGTTTATCGTTCATATCGGTTAATTGGGCAGACAAAATCGAATGAATGGTGTAACGTTGAATCAGATATTGTTCGCCATCGTGCAATGCCGCCATCGGAATATAACGAGTCACCCGATCTTGAGCAAAAACTAACCGTTGAATCTGATTTTCTCTCAGTTCGGACTCTATCGGTTGAATTAACCATTGATAAAGTTGTTGGGCGGTGGCCTGTAATTCCTGTAGATTTGAATTGGGATTATCTAACAGCGCTCGAAATTTGACCACCATGTTTCCTAACTGTTGCTGACTGACGGGAATCTCTTTGCTTCCCGCCACATTTCCGGCAGTTGTCCACAGAATCCAGAGTTTATCTTCTAACACCAAAGGATAGATTAACACCGTTCCCGGTTGGGCTTCGACAATATCCCGGGCGGTTTCATTGAGATAACGCGGATCGTAGAAACTATCATCAGTTTGGCGATTTTCTCGAATAACGGCGATCGCATCCTCTATTTTTTGATTAAATTGTTCTGAAAGGAGGCGTCGCTGTTCTTTGAGTTGTGGCAATTGCTCACACCGGTTTCGTTCGCAGTCATAAACTTTGGCTCCAAACGCAATTAATGTACCGTATTCATCAATAATTTTCTGTTCAAAATCGTTGAGGGAAATACTCTCGGTAGACTCTCGAATATTGGTATTGCGGGTAAACTCTCGCAGTTCTTCAACTTTCAATAATTCTAAAACCTGTTGGGCTTCGGCAATGCGTCCTTGAGAGAGTAATAAATCGGCAAGACGACGATATCGACCCGCAACAGTATCAATATAGGATTGCTGCAACTCACGGGATAAACTTTGAAGATCTTCACGAATGGTTTCTGTGACGTTGACAGATTGCTTTAGGAATGTAATCGCTAACTCAGGCTGATTTTGTTGTTCTAGTAAACTACCAATATTGCTCAGAGACTTGGCAACCCCATTGCGATCACCTATTTCTCGTGCAATTGATAAAGCCTGCTGATAGAATTCTATCGCCTGATGGTACTGCCCCAAACGACCGTAAGCAATGCCCAAATTGTTCAGAGAAGCCGCTTCCCCCTTGTGATCGCCAATTTCCCGTGCAATGGCTAACTGCTGCTGAAGGAATTCTATCGCCTGATGGTACTGCCCCAAAAATAAGTAATCACTGCCCAAATTGCCCAGAGAAGCCGCTTCCCCTTGGCGATCGCCGATTTCTCGTGCAATCGTTAAAGACTGCTGATGGAATTCTATCGCCTGATGGTACTGCCCCAAATTACCGTAAGCAATGCCCAAACCGCCCAGAGATTTCCCTTCCCCTGAGCGATGACTGATTTCTCGTGCAATCGTTAAAGACTGCTGATAGAATTCTATCGCCTGATGGTACTGCCCCAAATTAAGGTAAGTACCGCCCAAATTGTTCAGAGAACTCGCTTCTCCTTCGCGATCGCCGATTTGCCGTGCAATGGCTAAAGACTGCTGATGGAACTCTATCGCCTGCTGGTACTGCCCCAAACTATGGTAAGCATTGCCCAAATTGTTCAGAGAAGACCCAACCCCTGAGCGATCGCCTATTTCCCGTCTGATGGCTAAAGACTGCTGATGGTATTCTATAGCCTGATGGTACTGCCCCAAATTAAGGTAAGTACCGCCCAAATTGTTCAGAGAAGCCGCTTCCCCCTTGCGATCGCCGATTTCCCGTGCAATTGTTAACTGCTGCTGAAGGAATTCTATTGCCTTCTGATACTGCCCCAAACTATGGTAAGCAATGCCCAAACTGCCCAGAGAAGCCCCTTCCCCTGAGCGATCGCCGATTTCTCGTGCAATCGTTAACGACTGTTGATGGAATTCTATCGCCTGATGGTACTGCCCCAAACTATTGTAAGCATTGCCCAAATTGCCCAGAGAACTCCCTTCTGCGTTGCGATCGCCTATTTTTCGTGCAATCGTTAACGACTGTTGATGGAATTCTATCGCCTGATGGTACTGCCCCAAACTATTGTAAGCATTGCCCAAATTGCCCAGAGAATTGGCTTCCCCCCTGCGATCGCCTATTTTTCGTGCAATCGTTAACGACTGTTGATAGAATTCTATCGCCTGATGGTACTGCCCCAAACCATAGTAAGCAATGCCCAAATTGTTCAGAGAAGCCGCTTCCCCTTGTCTATTACCGATTTCCCCATAAATTTCTAAAGCTTGTTGAAAAGACTGCAACGCTTCTCGAAATTGGCTAGTTTTGCCTTGTTGAATACCTTGATTCAATAATCGATCAGCTTCTATTTTGCGTTGCTGTTGAGTTTGGGCGAGAACAGGCGACTCAGAGAGAACGTTTGGGGGTAGAATCGGACTCAACACACCCATTACCACCGCCAGGGTGAGGGCTTTCGGGTTCAGCATGGGAGTTTGGCTTGGGGTAGATGTTACTTCACTTCTAACCTATTTTTCGGGGTGTTGCAGATATGCAGTTGGGGGGTGTCTGATGGACGAATGGGGGTCAAAACTGCGATCGCAGACCCATTTGAGTTTGACCTGTTCATCATCACCCAACCTGAACTCCCAACCTGACCACTGACGTTCCCTTACCAATTACTCAGCTTCACCGATTAAAGTGAAAGCTGCCCACTTCTTAGGGGTATCGGGGTATTGATTCTTCATTTTAAGCATAGCTTGTCGTAGAGATTGGGCTTTGTTGCCTGTTTGCTGGAACTGGCTATAAAACTCACTCATCAACTACTGTTGAGGGACTCGATGTCCCGAAAACAGTTGATAATCTCTGTGTGAATCAACAGTTATCATTCGGTCTGGTTGTGCTAAACTAGATTTGATGACACTAACCATATCGATCTAGGCTTAATAGATCTAATTGCAACATCAGATGGATTAACCATTCCTAGACCCAAGTTTTTTGTGGAATTACAAAGCCAGCTTAAATTGCTGCAACGTAGAGCCTCCCGCAAACAAAAAAGGTCTAAGAACTGGGAAAAAGCACAAATCAAAGTTTCACGATTACATCACAAAATCGCTAATATCCGCAAAGATTTTCATCTAAAAATAGCTCATCAACTCTGCGACCAAGCTGATTCAATATTTGTTGAAGATATTGACTTCAGAGTCATGGCGAAAGGGTTTCTGGGTAAGCATTCTCTAGATGCAGGTTTCGGTCAGTTCCGAGACTTATTGAAATGGGTATGTGGTCACTATTAAACAAAGGTGCGATCGCAATAGCTTCTCGTTCGGCTGAGTCTAAATTAGTTAACTTTTGAGGTTCTTCTCCATTTTGTGAGGGTATAGGTGGGATAGTTGGATTACCAACAATCAGAACATTTTCTGCTGCTCTTTGGTTTTCTTGCATCCCTACAATTTTCTCTCGTTGCTGGCGAGTGAATTGCTGATTCATACTCACCTTGATCGTAATAAGCTTTCCCAATATAAAAAAGTATTATACCTTCTTGCAGACGGTTAGGAATCTTTCGAGCAATACTCAGTGCTTGCTGATAATATTCCAATGCTTGTGGATATTGTTCCTGTTCCCGATAAACAAATGCAATATTAATCAAGCTAGTCAATATCTCTTTGTAGTCTTCAATATCTTGATGAATTACTAACGCTTGTTGGAAGAAAGTAAGTGCTTGATCATATTTCTGCTGATCATAATAAATCCGCCCAATTCTATTCAGAGTATAACCCTCAGAAGGACGATGACCTGTCTGTTGAGCTAGCATTAGCGCTCGCTATTGGGATATTGATTAATTCCAACTAACAATGCTAATTAATGTTTATATCTCCAGCTTGCGCTTCTATTGAACCCAGATTTATATCAATTCCAGCTTGAATAATACTATTGCTAAACATTTCAAAATTTCCTGCATTAATATTAATATCAATGATTTAATCTTAAAAAGATGATCTGATTATAAAACAAAATCTCTCGAATTAGGAATGGCTGACAACGCTCGCCGAAAACTCTTGTAGCCTCTAGAATCAAAAACAACCATTTAAATCGCAGCTTTTTTAAATTATCGAGCAAAACACCAACTGTAGCTTTCGCGAGATAGAGACCAAAAAGAACAATATTTTAACAGGCTAAAGCTTAAAAATATTTACCGGGCTTAATTTGACTCTATCTCATTTTATAGGTTTGGGTTGATTTCCCTGAATTGTTAATTAAACCTAAAATAAAAACACATTAAAACTAATAACTAAATCGCCAGAGTTGACACCCGGAATAAATGCAATCAAGTCATTTTGGTAATAAATTCCGGCACCTCCAACATCATTTAAAAATATGTCGAGGGGAGCCGGGATGAGATTGCTAAAAAAGTCATTTTCACTGATAGTAATGAAATCCTCATCGATGTTAAAATCGGCTATGAAAGCATAGTCCGCATCTCCTGAACCCACATAGTAAGATAAAGAATCATTGCCGTTCGTCAATGATCATCTATAAAATTAATAGTGAAGATGGAACTTGGGGGAATATTTAAAACATTCAATGATTCACGGACAATTTCGAGAAGATGGCGGTTTGATGTTTGAAGTCGGTTTGGTTACTTCCGATGGAGAAATATTAACAACCGATGTACTTTTAGATACGGGATTTACCGCAGGTTATTTAGCCATTGATAAGCAAGATCTTGAAGCCTTCGACTGGGAATTAAGCGAATCAGACGTGATGATTCCGATAGCCCAAGGAAAGGGTCGGTTTGATATTTACGATGGTCAAATTATTTTGATGGTAGACAGTTTGCTATCATTTTATTTTTTGTTTGATTCCGGGTAAACGTCGGTAATGTTGTCTATATATTTCAGACTTACATACTTCTATGTTTGGTTTTTTGACTTGTTCTAATGCTTGCATTAGTTGGTCATGTTATCCTTAAACCATTGCTCAAGATTTGGGTTAATTTTCTTCCACATAACTCCATGATAGGATGGACGCTTACATTCAATAACTATTATTACGATGCCAATTAATAGCCCTGTTCCCACAGCATAATGCTTAATTCATACATTAATCCAACGAGGCAGATTAATACATATAAAGAAGCCCAAATTAATTCAGGTATTCGGGAAACTCTAAATACATTGCAAAATAAAAAGAATTGAATAGCCGAACCCAAAATCATTAAAGATAATCTTTCATGTACTGACCACAAGCGAAAGCTTAACAAAGCAATACAGATGGCAAAACCTGTATCTACAATAGAAAGTCGAAACCCTGGACTAAATTTTGCAGTCATTCTATTTATGGATAACGAATCTTTAACGACTTTATCCCTGATTTATTATTTAATTCTACAATTGTTTGTTTGATTTTGTTGTAAGATTAAAGGATGTCGGCTTACAGTTTCCACCAGGGAAATAACTTAAAGAACTCCCGCGAAACTTTCTGATAAACCCGCAATTGAGGAGTTTGAATGTGGGCGACTCCTTCCAACCCCGGTTGCAGTTGGCGGTCATCATTATCAATTGTAATCCGAATTTGCAACACCGAGTTTTGTCCCGACTCGTCAGATTTAATCACGGGTTGAATATCTTCTATTTTAGCTTGATATTGGTCTACCGTCGCCTGACGGGGTTTGAACGTTACGGGTAAGCTTTGATGAATTAAATCAATTTCCTCCTGTTGAATTTCCACCAACCCGGTTAAACTCGATAAATTAACAACGTTCAAAATTTCCCGTCCCGCTTCTAACGTTTGGTTGTTCAATAAATCCAAGTCCGCTGTTGTAATTGTACCGGATACTGTAGCTTTAATTGCCAATTGTTGCTGCTGTTGTTCCAAACGGTTTAATTCAGCTTCCTGCTGGGATAATAAATACTGTTTGTCCGCAGTTTCCGCCAGCGACGCTTCCACTTCCCTCTGTGCCGATATTCGTTCAATAGTTTTTTGTTTGACGAAGTTTTCCGCCTCTTCCAACTGTTCTTCTAAGCTTTCAATAACTTCGTTAACTCCCTCCGACTTAACAGCTATTTGCTGTTGGCGTTGATTAATTAACTGTTGGGTTTGTAAAATCTGGTTCTGCTTTTGGTTGATTTTTTGTCGGTGAGTTTCTATCGAATTTTCTTCCCGTTTTATTTGAGTTTTTAACTCGGAAGCTTTCACTTCTAAATTCATCAATTCTGGAGAAGCCGAACCAATTAATCCTTCATCAACTAATCCCTGTCGCTTTTCTAAAGCCGACTCGACAATTTCTAACTGTTCGTTCAATCCTTCAATATTATTCTCGATTCCAACGAGTTCATTTTCCAAAGCCGCCCTTTCATTTTCCAGTCCCAATATTTGATTTTCAATCCCTCTGATTTCGCTTTCGATTCCTGCTTGTTCCTTCTCTATCGCCCGAATTCTAGCGGCTCCCGAAGAAAACTGTGCTTGGTTCAATTCCTGCCGTTTGCTGTTCCTTTGTTCTTGGGCAATTGATTCCAAACTCTTGGCAACTTCCAGGCGGGTTTGAGCCAACATTAACTGCTGTTGGGCAGAATTAACTGCGGTTTTTGCTTCCGCAATTCTTTGAGCGATTCCCGCTTTTTTATCCTGCAAATCCGAACTCGAAACCGTTGCTAAAACATCTCCGGGTTTTACGGTTTGATTTGAACGGACGTGCAGGGTTAATGTTCCCGTTTCCGGCATCGTAACCGATTGACGTTCGCCGACGGTTGATGTAATAATTGTTGAGCCGCTGATAGAATGGTTGACGGGAATCATTCCAATTCCACCCAGTCCCAATATTACAATTCCCCCAACTATCCATTGCGTTGGAAAGGTGGATTTTTTGGGTGTTTGTTCGACGGGATTTTGAACGGGTTTATCTTGGGGTTTGGCTTGTTCTGGAACCGTCGGCGGAACAACTTTAAGACGGGGTTGGGAGGAGTTTTGGGGTGTAGAAGTCATGGGAGTTAAACCGATAAACAACAAAAATAAGTAACAATTAGGATTTGGGTTCGGGTAGAATGGAATAAATTCCCCAAACGAGCAGTAAAATTAAACTCAGGGTGGGAATATTGGTAAATGACCAATCTGCAACTCGCACCAACAGAAATCCAAACACAAAGTAGATATATGCCAAGCTCAAGGGTGCGTAACAGGCTAAAATTAATGTGTCCCGTCGATTTTCTAAGTTGGGTTTTCCCGTGAAAAATTTTTGGTACAATTTAAAGGAACGGCTTCTGAGGTTGTTAATTCCGGTTGTAGCCGAAGCCAGATAGTAGCCGTCAAAACGCGCCAAAGGGTTGAGGTTCAACGCGACGGTAAATAAAGCCGCAGCCATCAATAAATAACTCGCCGTGTGTAGCCAACTGTTCGGGTTTGACCAATTCCACAGCAGCAATGCGATCGCCGCCATGATAAACTGTACTATAACCCCGGCTGCTATCACCAAAACCCGTTGATATCGTTTCACCAAACAGTAACTATCGGTGGTGTTGGTATAAGCCGCAGGCATAAACATCATAATTAACAGCCCAATTTCGGGTACAATACCGCCATAATTTTTTAACGTGAAAGCGTGTCCGAGTTCGTGAAGGGTAACAACACCCATTGCTAACAGTCCAAAAGGAATTAATAGAGAACCTCCCGCATTGCTTAACAGTTGAAGTCCCGTGTAAAGAATTTCATCTTTTTGGGAATAGCCCACAGTGGCGGAAGTCACCAGAAATATTATCAGGAGAAAAGCGGCGGGTTGAGTCCATATCCACCGCAGTTTGTCGATATGTTGGCTTAACCATTTGTCGGGGTTAAACAGGGGAATGCGAAAGAATAATAACTGCATGGGGTTGAACTTGCGTTTGGGGGGTTTTGGGGGTGAGGTTCCCTCCAACATTGCAGTTACCGTTAGTTTTTGCAGCAGCAGTTTGATGTGAGTTTGAGAAACACAAAATTCCGCAGCGACAACCGAAACGGGTTGATATTTGAGTTGGTCTATAATGGTTTTGTCTTGCTGTCCGACTTGCAGAAATTTAACGTCTTCGGGGTTGCGAAGTATCCAATAACCTTCGGGATGTTCTATCCAGTGAACGCAGTTTTTGAGTTTGAGTAAAATTTTTTCTGTATTCTCCCCCTTTTTTAAGGGGGGTTGGGGGGGATATTCTTTTTCATTCTCCCCCTTTTTTAAAGTTGAGTTATTGGGATATTCTTCCCCGTTATCCCAAGCTAAAATTTGCAGTTCTATCAATTTTTGTAGAAGCTTCGATACAAAATCTTCGGGGAGATGATTGAATTGTTTTTGACAGGCTTTTTGAACCTGTGGGATTGTAAATTTTCCGGTAAAGTACCGCAGTGCAAAACCTTCTTCGGGGGTTAACTGATGAGTGATTGAACTGTTTTTGGCTTTGAGAATGATGGAGTTGGAGGCTTTGGTTTGGGTCAATTTCCAATAAGGCGTTAAGTCGGGTAAGATTAACTCGGACTCATCGGAGTGAACCCTTTGGCCGTTTGATTTCATGGTGAATAAGTAGATGCCTTATGTTTATTTTATTCGCAAGTCAAAGAATTTATCAATCCGTAATGTTAACGATATTTGCAACTCAATAATTTCCGGTTTCGGTAAAAATACTGATGATTTAGGGGTAATAGTTTTTGATGGCAAAGTCAGATTAATAATATTGTCGGCGATTTTTGGATACAGAACGATACGGAATATACTGTCCGAGTCCTTTTTGAGCGGGGAAATGCGGCTGTAAAAACTTGAATTATGTTAGAGTGAACTGGCACTTAATCACAGTTAATGAATGCCTCGACTCGATCTTTATCATAACGTTGTCAGAGCCGCTTTGGTCAAAGATGGTTGGACAATCACTCACGATCCGTTTACAATTGAATTTGAGGATCTGACAGTTTATGCCGATTTGGGTGCCGAAAAAATGATCGCGGCTCAAAAATCCGGGGAAAAAATCGCCGTTGAGATCAAAGTATTTCGGAGTCCTTCACCCGTTACCGAGTTGGAACGGGCTATTGGTCAGTATTATTTGTATTTAACATTTATTAACCAGCAAGAACCCGATCGCAATCTTTATCTTGCAGTTCCCAAGCGGACTTACGATAACTTTTTTCAGCGTCCGTCAATTCAAATGTTTCTTAAAGAGCGTCAAATTACTTTTTTTGTTTTCAATCCAGAACGGGAGGAAATTGTCAAATGGATCGTCAAGTAGAGTCTTATCAAGCGATCGCACAAGAAATTATTAACGATTACGCCCGTTATCAACCCAGTCTGGGGGAAATCGAGTTGCGGGTGATCGCCGATGGCGACAGTTATTTGCTGATTAGTTTTGGGTGGAATGGCGATCGGCGGGTTCACAGTACAATTATACATTTACGAATTGTAGATGGAAAGTTTTGGATCGAACGAGATGAAACGGAGGAGGGCGTTACCCAAGATTTACTCGAACGCAATGTTCCTAAGTCGGATATTGTTTTGGCTTTTTATCATCCCGAAGATCGGAAGTTGACCGAATTTGCGAGCGCTTAGTTTGAGGGCTTGATTGTTGACAATAAAATTAAAAAAGGTTTGAAATTGAAAAAAAAATTCGTAAATTATCGGTTTGCTTATGTGGTATTCTCGGGGTATTTGATACCAACTAAGCGCTCATTATCGATAGGATTTTCTTGATTATGTTCGTTTATTTTTTCCATGACGGGTAGCATTTTAAATCCTAAACTTTGGTAAAATTTCGGAATGTAAGCATAGTTGGGGTTGTTGGTTGTCCTCAATACATAGGCGACAGAAGAATCAAAGTGAGAGAACAGGGTTTGGAACAGTTGTCTGGCGATTCCTCGGCGGCGGAATTTTGGATCGACACCTAGAGAGGCGACATATTGATGTTTGTCCAGACTGAGTTGAGTTTTTTGGGTGAAAAATTCTGGAGTTAAACAAATTTTTTCACCTTGATAATAGACCCAAGTATCGATGAATGAAAGTTCGCCAATGTTTTTTGTTTTGATTAGGGGTAGGGTGGCGACAAAGCCTATGGGTATACCCGTTTCATAAGCCAAGTATAGAACTCCTTGATTGACGTACTTGTGAAAATAATAGTTGACTTTTTCTCGTGTGATAATTTCGCTGAACGGTGGGACTGAAAAACAGTCGTAAATGGTTTGATAAAAGCCGGAGTCTAAAGCTTCGTTTATAGTGTCAACCGATTGAATTGGTTTGATGTTTGACAAAATCAGACCCCTCGGTTTGGGTTTGCTAATGAATGATTTTGAGAGGAAATATGTAGGGGCGATTCGCGAATTACCCCTACATTGGAGAATGGTTGAGATGCGATCACATTTTGGTAAGATTGAGAATAACACGAAGGTGATCGCTCTTTGGGAAAAATAGCGATGGCACTTTAGAGAAAAATGCGATCGTTCTCGTCAAAAATCACAGAAAAATTAGTTAAGCATTAGGAACTCGAATATATCGAGTAGGAGAACTCGCCGGAATTGTTCTGACCCAGTGTAATGTTCCTGTACCCCCGGCATCCCAATTTGTCCGGTAGTGGGACTCAGAAATTGTAATGGTTCCATTGGGGTGGACCGTTTCAACTACAGCGACATGATTCTGACCGTTAGCTGTCCATTGGGCAATATCACCGACTTGGGGAGATGAAACAATTCGGGAACCATTAGACATCTGATTATGCCATTGATTAGCATTGCCAGACATGGTTCGTAAGGCAGCCGGACTTTTACCTATTTCTAAAAGACGACCGTGAGCATACCAAGTACAATTACCTTCTGTATAGCCTCGCCCACCAACAAGACTAGATCCGTACATCGATTGAGCAAAAATGTTACCAGTCGTATAGAATTGAGGACGATTTCTGAAGTATTGGGCTGGTTGGCGATTGAGTAGGGGATTTCCGCTACTTCCACCATCAGGCTCCTTGCCTTCACTGACATAATAAGCTGCAACATAGCCAACTGTATTTCCAACCTTGACCTTATACCAGTCTGTCCGATTGCCAGGATAGTAAGGCTGGCCAGTGACTTTCTCGAGTATGGTCAACTTAGTGCCATTAGGCAAAGTTGATATTTTGGCTTGATTGGTACTCGGATCGCGACGTAAATTTAGACCGATACTAGAATTGACATATCCCGTCTTAGTCGAACTACCTCCACTGTTGGGAAGGTTTAACTTCCACTGATGGAAAGAGTTACCCGGTATGGGATTGGGGTGCATATATATGTGATTACCATTAGCACCACCTGAATCCAAGGCACGCCCCGTAGCTTTGTTAACAATAAGATAAGCATCACCCACTTTCTGGAGCTTCCAAAGTTGGTAAGAATTGTTCTTTTGAGGATCGGGATGTGCATAAGGTAGTTTTCCGCCATCTCCGCCCCCATCTAAGGCTTTCCCCGTAGCTTTGTTGATGATCATGTAATAATTACCGACCTTCTCAAATCCCCATTGGTGATACTCATTCTTAGAATTAGGCGATGAATGAGGATAAACAGAATTATTTTTGCCACCTGCATCTAGTGCTTTGCCTGTTGCCTTACTCACGACTGTCGAGAACTTTAACCCAGGAAAACGCTTAAGATTTCGGTCTCGCAACCACTGTGCTGAAGCAGATAGGGTTCGTTGACGTCCATCAACCGTTCCCGTGTTAAATAACGCCTTGCGATTCGAGGAATACACAACCAAATTACCATCGCCTTGAATAGCGAAATATGCACCTTTATTACCTGCGGTATTCGTTGCCCAAACTGGCTTACCACGATCATAAAGTACAACATTTCCATCAGTTTGTACTGAAAATCGATCAGCATTTGTGCCATGTGTTCCCGTCGCCCAAATTGCTTTTCCTTTCCGGTCATACAACACTAAGTTTCCATCTGTCTGAAACTTAAATTTATAACCTGTAGATGTAACCCATTCTTGACCTCGCCGGAAATCTAAGTTAGTGCCTCCAGGCTTAAGATTAAAAGAGGTTTGTGTTGGTTTACTAGAAGACTTGACATCAACATAGTAAGCCGCCACGTAGCCAGTCTTACCGTTGACCTCAATCTGATACCAGTCATTGCGAGAGCCAGTACCAGGGTTATAAGTTCCTCCCGTAACTGATTTCAAAATCTTGAGTGGTGTCCCTTTGGGCAAATTACCGATAATACTGGCACCAACAAAAGAACCAGAACGGAAGTTTAAGGGCAATGAACCAACCTTAGAATTGACAACACCCGATGTTGAGGATGGAGTCGGTTTAGGCGTGGTGGGATTGCTTGGCGGGGGAGTAGAACCTGTTACTTTACCCGTGAAGAATTTTTCAATTCCACGCGCCACAGCAGTAGCGGCTTTTTCAACGTTAGCACGGCTCATCCCAGGAGCGTCGATAAACAGAGATTCAACCAAAACCGCAGGAACATTGGTAGGAGCATTACGCAAAACGGAGAAATCTGCTTTCTTTGTGCCTCGGTTGGGAATAACGCGATCAGGGAAGATTGCATCTAACTCACTGTTAATCGCTTGGGCAAGTTGAGCATCTTTAGCAGGGGCGTTTGGATGAGAATAAACTTCGTGACCTTGAGCATTTTTGTTAAAAGCATTTTGGTGCAGCGAAACGAAAATATCATGTCCCGCAGCCCGTTGACCGATTTGTGCCAAAGATAAGGGTTCATCTAAAACCTTAACTTCTGCACCTAGCTGCCGTAAATGATTGGCAATCAGCTTCGCTTGATGTAAGTTCTCAGTCGCTTCGGTTGTACCATAACCAACAGCACCCGGATCGAATCCTGTATTAGTAATACCGTGACCGGGATCGAGGATAATTTTCTTTCCAGCTAAGGTTTTTACACTTTGAGTTGGTGTTCTTTGAGGCGTAGCATTAACAGAAGTTCCGGTTCCTTGTTGTGGTGCTTTTGAATTGAGAGTTTTATTAGCACTGTTGTAGAACTTCTCAAACATCTCTTTGAGGAAGTTTGACCACGAAGAACTCTGTAAATTCCCAAAAGGTTTCAAGAAATTATTCAGGGCTGCTTGTTTAACAGTATCGGAACTGGGTTGAGGAGTTGGCTGAGGTTGGGGTTGAGGTTGAGGCTGAGGAGTTGGCTGAGGTTGCGGTTGTGGATGGGGGTCATTTCCGGGTAAATAAATGGCTTGACCTATAGATAATCGTGACGCCTCTGCACTTGTAAATGGTGTTTTTCCTGCCGGATCTTTAGTGATTTCTGTCCAACGAGATCCATTGCCTAACTCACGCTGTGCAATTCCCCACAGTGTATCCCCCGCTTTCATTTCGTAACGGTAACGAACCGCACGTTCGGTTGGGGTAACTTTTCCCTCTCCACTCCAAGTGGTCGGAACAACTTGTAAATCGGGGTTATATTCTTCGGGTTTTGTTACCTTCGCCAAATGAATTGCAGCAGCAATATTGAGTAAACCCGCCCCCGTTTCAACATCCGGGTTGGCATCTTGAAGATCCGTCGCCGTTGCTTTGATAATATCAATAACTTGGCGATAATTTAACTCGGGATTGGCCGCCCAAACTTGAGAAATAGCACCTGTAACTTTAGCGGTGGCGACAGAAGTTCCATCCATTGCCCCAATACCATCGCCAACAGTAGAAATCACCGGATTCTCTAACGTTCCACTATCGGCAACAATGTCTAAACCGTTGCCATAGTTAGAATATTCCGCACGGTCAAATCCTTGCCAAACAGAAGTTTTACCATCGATTTTTTGGGCAGAACCAACGGTAATAATGTTATCAAACTGTTGGGAAGCTTGCCCCAAAGCAGACATCACGCCGCCCTCATTTCCGGCCGCAACCGCAACCAAAACATTATTTTGACGGGCGTACTCTAACGCCGCCATTTCTAGGGGTGTAAATTCGTAGCGGGTGGTGACATTTCCTTCCGCATCAATTTGGGTTAAATCTAAACTCAAATTAACCACCGCATTGGGTTGACCCGACTCCACCGCCGCATCGACAAACTCAACCAAAGATTCCGCCCAACGTCCCGAACCTATCGCCCGTCCCGCCCAAATTGGGGCGTTATTGTTAATCCCATCGATGCCAATTCCGTTATCCTGTTTAGCCGCAATTAATCCCAAAATATGGGTGCCGTGTTCGTTGCCTTCTCCGGGTGTTAAAGTGGGGTCGGAATCGCCGTCTACTTTGTCGCTTCCCCAGGTAATTCGAGAGTAGTCAATATCGGGATTATTCCCGCTAAATCCCGTGTCAATTATTCCAATTAATGGTTGATTTTCCGCAGGGAATTCAAAGTCAACGGGCGGTTCAACGGTTGCGGGAAGAACGGGTTGGGTAACTAATTGAGTTTCCAGTTGTTCGATTAACTGTAAGGTTGTCGAACTCACCGGAGGATTTGGATTGAATTCGGATTGAGTTTTCAAACGGTCGGTCAACTGTTCCAATTGTTGAATTAAATTGCTGTTAACGGGGGTTTCTGAAAGGGTTTGATTTTGTAAATTATAGGTCAGGTTTTCTAAGCGACTAACCAGAATAGCCGTTGGAGATTCAGAAGTTGATGTTGGCGAAGCTTCCGACCAATTATTTTCAACGTCTTCAAATTCAGTTGCATAAACGGGTAAAGTTGAAGTTTCGGAACTATTATCGACATCAACCAATTCCGTTTCTTCGGATTTTTCAACCCCAGAATTCTCTAAATTATCCTCAACCGCAACAGTTTCAGACTGTTCAAGTTCTGCAATTAAGGAAACTTCAGAAGTTTCCTGAAGTTCTGTTTCTTCTAATTCCGGTGAGAATTCTTCGGTAAGGATAGTTTCTAAATTGTTTTCGGTTTCCTCAACAGTTGAATTTTCAGAATTATCGACGATTTCAATAACTTCGGATTCTTCAGGTTCTTCTACAGTACGAGTGGATAAGTTTTCCTCAACAACAGGATTTTCGGAAAGATTTTCAATTTCAACAGCTTCGGATTCTTCAGCTTCCCCTACAACCGAAGTTTCTGAATTATCGACAATTTCAATAACTTCGGATTCTTTAGGTTCTTCAACCGTTAAATTTTCTGAACTTTCATCGATAACTGTTGGTTCGGTTGGGGAAGTAGAAGTTTCTGAATTATCCTCAATTTCAATAACTTCGGATTCTTCAGTTTCCTCTACAATAGAAGTCTCTAAATTGTCTTCTATTTCGGTAACAACAGATTCTTCAGTTTGTTGAAGGATGGGAGTGTTCTCACTCTCTTCGATTTCAATAACTGATAATTCTTCAGTTTCCTCTACAACAGCAGTAGATAAGTTCTCCTCAACTTCGGTTTCTTCTAACTCCGGTGAGGATTCTTCAACAACAGGAGTGTCTCCACTATTTTGGATTTCAACAACTTCGGATTCCTCAACAATAGGATTCTCTAAGTTATCTTCTATTGTAATAACTTCGGATTCTTCAGTTTCCTCAACAATGGAAGATACTAAACTCTCCTCAACCTCAATTTGTTCTGACTCCGTTGCGGTTGATTCTCCGATAGAAGCTTCTAAATTATCTACAATTTCAACAACAACAGATTCCTCAACAACGGGATTTTCTGAGTTATCTTCGATTTCAACAACTTCGGATTCTTCGACTTCCAATTCACTAGATTCTACTAATTCAGTAGATTCGTTTAGAGATGCTTCCTCCTCTAAAACTTCGACAATTTCATCATCGATGACTTCGGTTTCTACAACTTCAGAATTGGATACCTCCTCATCAATTTCAACTTCGGTTTCAGATTCTCCCTCATCGAGTAAACCTTCCAAATCAGTCAGGAGATTTGATAAATTATTTTCAATTTCAACAATCGGTTCATCCGGTGTAATATAAGGTTGAGCATATTCAATCAATGCTTGACCCATATCAGAAGAACGCCAATCTTTATTCGGATTGATAACTTCATCTAAATGAACCGCTTCTCCGCTTGCTCCCCGCACCTGAAAGATGATATCATTGTAGTCGCGATCGCTAGAATCATCTACTCGCCAATCTTCAAAGACAAAAGTATTTCCATCTCCGGTAACATCCGCAATTTGTCCGAGTTGAAAACCATCTTCGGGATTGGCAGTTGACAGTGAAAATAAAGGTCGAATACTTTCTTCTGCGTTGGGATTATCGAAGACTTGCTGCACTTTTCCATTGGGAACCAACATCACAGCAAATTTATCCCCCGGACGCATATTAAAGGTTTTTACACCCAAATATTCTCCCCGGTTAAAATCGGTTTCTCCACCCAATCCCCCGCTAAATTTTGCACCTTCGTTTCCATCAGAAATTACAACATGACCGAGTTCAGAATCGCTCAACGCTCGATTAGCCGCTTCTTTGATAAACTCTTCTAAACTTAGGTCTAATTCCTCCATTCCTTCCAAACTGAAGATAGCGAGTTCACCCCGTCCAAATCCTCCGCCATCAAACAAATAATCAATTCCGATTTCCCCGGTTTCTCCAACAGTAAAGATACCGGAATCAAAGTTAAAGTCAACGGGAGAACTGACGATTTCTTCGATAATTTCGCCGTTGCTATCGGTTTCGTTTTCGCTTTCGTTTACTGTATCGGTGTTGTTAGAGTTTTCTGTTTCAGAATAAGTCGATGATTCGGTTTCTTCTATTGATTCATCTACTTCTGATTCTGTAGTTATTTCTGCGTCTTCTGCTTCAGATTCTTCTAAAGTTGACTCATCAGAAATTTCTTCAAGTTCGGATGCAGTTTCTTCTGTTGGAGATTCTTCTAAGCTTGAAACTTCGGATGTTTCTTCGGATGAGTATACAGTTTCGTTTTGATTTTCGGTTGAACTCTCCTCAACTTCTGGTGAAGATTCCAAGTCTGATGAGGATTCTTCGTTAAGTTCAAGTGAGGTATTTAAAGTTGTTTCTGTTATTTCTGTTTCGGAATTTTCAGGTTTTTCTGATGAAGATTCGGTGTCGTCGGATGTAATTTCTTCGTTAGATTCTGCCAAATTTTCCTCGGAAGTCTCAGAATTATCTTCGATTTCTAATTCTTCGAGTTCGGTAACAAAAGGAATTTCAACTTCATCACCTTCATCAAGGTTAGAAACTTCGACGGGGGTTAAATCTTCTTCCGATTGGGTTTCAACCTCCGAGTTAAGTTCGCTTTCAATTTCATCCAATAATTCACTCTCAATAATAATGGGGTCAGGACTGTCATCTCCTCCATCGACCAAACCACTCGGGGTCAGTATCGGTTCCAAGATAAACGTTTCTTGGGAGGGAAGTTTTTTAGATTGAGACTGAAAACCCGATGCGGGTTGACGTTTACTGGAAGAACCGAGCAATTTTGTGAATAAACCCATAAAAATTTAGCACACCCTATAGGTGAGTAGTAGTAGTACCCTGTTGCTATTTCACCCCTTTGTTAGAAGACCCAGAACTTTCAATCAGATGCTCAAATACAATATCTGTTGGGAATTTTTTAGTTGTTAGAATTCCATTAACTTTATTTAAGCATATTTTCCGCAAAAATAGCACCGTATATTTAGGGATTTTTAAAGTTTTTTAACTGCCGGTAAATTTACGGAGTTTAACCGATTTTTTAGCTTGATAAAATTTATGAATAACTCAATTCATTAGTTGGACGCACTCAAAACTACCTCGAGTATTTTATTTTAACAAAAAGTTTTTTATATAAAAAAATATTGATTTAATTTACCATCTCAAATCACTTCAAGTTTTGATAGCATACTTAAAGCATACCCAATCAATTCAAGGTGCTATGGTTACAAAAAATATCAGAGCCGTTACCTACCTGCCACCGGAGTACCACCAAAAACTCAAGGACTATGCCAAACGGAAAAATTTAACCGAAAGCGGTGCCTTAGTTGAAATCGTCAAACATTTCTTTGCGAATAAAGTGAACTAAGTAATCGTGAACTAATTGATAGCAATCTTCGGGATTTTGAGGAATCTTTAAAACCAAACCCGAATTGACTAGCAGCGTTAAAATCAAATCTAACCTATCCGATTATATGTCAATAAACTCCTTAAGTTCAGAACGGGTTTTTAAAGGACGGGTATTGTTTTCATCGGTTAATAAATATAAAGCTAATTTGGCAAAACGTTCATTTTCTGAACCACAATCTTTGACAACATCTTCTAGAAAACGCCCCACAATGATTGAATCTCCAGATACTCCTGCAACTGTTCGAGGTTGCGCCTGACGCTTCAATCTTCATCTTCTCAAAAGTGAGGAGAGTTAATGATTATTCTAGGGTTAATTGGAGAGGAGAATTTATAAATAACGGTAAGAGATTTAGATGAGACGAAAAGTTTTTAAGATCGGGACTGAGAGACTATTCCCCAAGAGTCAACTTTACACAATACTCTTTGATGTAAACAACATTCATTTAGATTTTGAAGCGCAGAATGCAGACTGAGTGTGGACTGTAAGTTTCACAAATATGTTGTCATAAAAATCAAGAGTGGGATACTGGTTTGAGCGAGTATAATTGGAACACCAATCTCAAACCACCTCTGCACTTAAGTTGATTAAAAAAGATACAATATCGGTTCTTCGGTACTTGTTATGCTAAACTATTAGTAAGTTTTGTAAAACTACTAAGTATGAAACGAGAGCTAACTAAAATTCTTAATCTACCTGGAATAATAGTTAAATCTAAAAAAGAGATTGAAAAAACTCTGATTTTAGAGGTAGAAGCCAGCTCAAACACAGCTTGCTGTCCAGGTTGTCAAAAAGTGAGTAATCGTCTTCACCAAAACCACTGGCATTTGGTTAAAGACATGGCTTGGGCTGAAAAAGAAGTATTTTTAAGAGTAAATCGACGACAGTTCAAATGTGATTATTGTTTAAAGCCCTTCAGTGAGGAGTTGAGCTTTGTCAAGAAAAGACAAAAATACACGAAAAGATATGCTCGATTAGTTACTGAAGAAGTGATTAATAGTAACTTACTAAATGTAGCGAAGAGACATAACTTAACTGAAGAAGAAGTTGACCGTTCACGGGATGTAAAATCCCGTGCTTGCGGTCAACTCGATTCCCGAGTAGAATCAATGATTAATCAAGTGAGTCGAGAGATTTTTCCAATTAGTTTGAAGAACTTAAAAAGGTTAGGAATAGATGAGATTACCTTAGTCAAGGGACAAGGCAAATTTATTATAGTGTTAGTTGATTTAGATACAGGGAAATTAATTGGATTAATCCCAGAAAGAAAAGCTAAAACCTTGGAAAAATATCTAACATCTTGGGAAGAAGATATTTTAAATCAAATAGAAGAAGTCATCCGTTCACCGGATTTAAAATCCGGGGAAGCGCGGATGACTCGATTCCCGAGTAAGTATGGATATGTATAAGATGTATAAAACCGTTATAGAAAAGCTTTGCCCACAAGCTGTAATCACTGTGGATAGGTTTCATGTAACGAAGCTATTACATCAAGAATTGAATTCAGGAAGAATTGAGCAAAAAAAAGTGCTGAGTCTCTGAAAGCTAAAGAAAGGGAAAAACTATTTACTAATTTGAAAGGTAGTAAGTACATTTTATTGAAAAGAAAAGAGAATTTAAAAGAAGAACAGAAAGAAAAACTAGATACTCTCATAAAAGCCTCAGCATTACTGGCAGCAATGCACGAGCTTAAAGAAGAGTTTACAACGAGATTTGACTGTAGTAAAAATTTAGGAGAGGGAACTCTTAAGCTACTCGAATGGATGGTTAAGGCTAAACCATTTTTTCCGAAGTTTGTTTGCACTCTCAAAAAATGGTTTGTCGAAATTGTGGGTCCGGTTTGAAAAAAAGACTACTAATGCTGTTGTTGAAGTAATTAACAATCGATTGAAAGTATTAAAACGTTGTGGATTCGGGTTTAGAAATTTTGAGAATTTTAAGATCATAGCATTATTGTTTTGGCATCTAGGTAATAATTTAGCATAACAAGTACCGAAGAACCGGAAATGAAACAAGAAAACTCAGAATGCGTTTAGTTCTTTATCGAAATAAACATATTCCTTGGAACTATTCTAAATTTTTGAATTATGGAACAGAACGCTTGTTCTTGAAGCGGATGGAAAATAGGTATCAATTCATTCACGATTTGTTAAATAAACACTTTGCAAATCAATATTGATTGGCTAGGAATTAGTCAAAGAAGGTTGCACATTCGATGAAGATTGGGGAAAAATACTAATACCACTCCCTTCAAATCAATAAATCGTCTAAACACCAGTCCCGACAACTCGAATCTTCCGGTCTTGCTTACCCCGTTTGAACAATACGACTCAGACTGTCCTTTGGAGGCTCACAGAGTAACAGTGAGGGAAATTTTGGTACTGTTAGGGATGAATAGGTTTCAAGTTAGCAAAGATGGGTCAGGTGAAATTATGGAGCAGCAGAAGGGTGAAGTCACAATTGTCTCCGATGGACAAGCTACGCCAGCAGGAATTCTTACACCACCGAGGGAAGGGAGGTGGTACGACACATTTAGTTATATCGCCAATCCCGAACGATTTTGTCGCCAGAATCTAGAAAAATATGGAGCAATTTTCAATACAAGTGTTTTTGGCGGTACAACCATCTTCGTTGGTTCGTCTGGGGCAATTCAAATGGTCTTTAACGGAGACTCCAAATATACCGAAATTGCCTTACCGGAAACGACGATGGATATGTTTGGCGAGTACAGTCTGTTTCAACATCCCGAGCTACACAGAGAACGTAAAAGTGCCTTAAAGCCCGGACTTACTGGTCGAATTTTGGAAGGATACATACCTCGGATTAATCAAATCATTATAGATGGCCTGAGCAATTGGAGTGATGGCGTCAAAGTATCGCTCTACCCGGCAGTTGAAACAATTTGTTTTCAGGTACTCGTTCCTCTATTGTTAGGAGTTAATTTAGATGAGATTAACCCCAAAAGTTTTGAGGGATTGCCTTTATCAAACTCTCGCGAACTAAAATCGCTTTACAAGACTTATTTTGATGGTTTCTATGGGTTGTGGAAATGGAAATCTCCTTTGACTGCCTACGGCAGAGGACTGAAAGCCCGAGCCAAATTGCTGGAGTTTATGCGAGCGGTGATTCGGCGACGGCGAGCATCCCAGGAACCAATCAATCCCGAAGCCAATTTCCTCTCGATGATGCTGGCTACTCAGCAGCAAAACCCCGACGGGATTTTCAGTGATGCTCTCATCGAAAACCAATGTCTGTTGCAGTTATGGGCATCCCATTATGAAATTTCTGGGCTTGTATCTTCCCTAATCTATCAGTTAGGAAGGTTTCCACAGGTATTGGCTCAACTACGGTCTGAGCAGGTAAAGATAACGGGTGAGCCAAGTCAGTTGAATACCCTTCTACCGGAGCAGTTGAAGCAAATGGTGTTTTTAGAAGCGGTAATCAAAGAGACTCTGCGAACCTTGCCTCCTAGCTCTACAGCTAATCGTCGTCTTACCAAATCCGTAGTTTTAGATGGAATGCTTTATGCCAAAGGCTGTACTATTATTGCCGAACCGCGATTGGCTCATATCATGCCGGAACACTTTCACCAACCAGAGATGTTTGCTCCCGAGCGTTTTCTACCTCCACGAAATGAGGGAAGGATGTATGAGTTTATTCCTTTTGGTGGCGGCGTACACGCCTGCTTGGGAGCGCAGATGGCAATGACGATTACGAAGATATTTGCCAGTCATTTCATCTATTTGTTTGACTGGCAACTGACGGGTGAAGCTTCTTTTGTGCAGTTTCCTCTGAAGAAAATCAAGAATAATTACCAAATTCTTCTTCAAAAGCGTTAATTCCATTGATGGTTTGGTCGTCAATGTGTTAAATGGAGTTGGAGCCAATGATTGTTTTATTTAATGAAGGACTGCACTCGGTCTAGTCATTAGCCTTCGTAAACTGCAAACACCCCTGCAAGTCCTATTGTCTACCGAAAGCCCCGTTTAATAAAGTTCTCATCGAACCAACAGACAACATTGGTTTCACTCCTTCGTTCAAGATGAAACTCCTCTAACCAGACAATACCGCAAGAATTGAACGCTTTTAAACTTAAATCATCAACTTATTCTAACTGGAGTTTAACCCCTGAAACTCTTAATCTTGTCTTGACAAAAACAACCACGTTCCGACTTCAAGATTCTCCTCTATTTAATAGTATAGCTCAAGCCAACGAAGTTGTTAATATTGGGTTGAATGTTGGGTTTCGTTCCCCAACCCAACCTACTGAGGTTGAGAATTCCATTCCCCCTGAAACACAAACGGCGCCCAAAAGAAAGGTGCATTATAATTATCAGACTGAATCATTTCTAACTGAACTTCTCGCATCGCTGTGGCGGGATTTGAACCTGTTTCTAATATTTTTCGATAATAATTTTGCATAAATTCCGAAGTCGAATTATCAGCAACCGCCCACAAACTCACCACAATTCGTTCCGCACCGGCATACATAAATCCCCTCGTTAAACTCACCAATCCTTCGCCCCGAATATCCCGACCGACTCCCGTTTGACAGGCACTTAATACCACCAAATCGGCGGAAAGGGTTAAGTTAAAGATATCATTTAATTGTAAAAATCCGGGTTTTTCTGTTCCTTGTTCATCGTAGAGAGAAAACACCAATCCTGATAATTCCGGTTGGGTTTCATTTAAGAGTCCGTGGGTGGCAAAATGAACGATTTGATATTGACTTAAATTGGAGTCGGTTGCGGTTTGACGGTTAGCATTAAAATCTAAGGATAATTGTTCTAAATTATCGGGAACTAACGCTAAAATTGCTTCGGCTTCTTGTCGAGTGTGTTGTAAACGACCAAAAGATTTACCCAGAAAATTTTCTAGAGATTGTCTTAATACGATTGTATTAACATTATTTGTTTCGGTTTTTGTTGATGATGCAATTTGAAAACGGGGGTCATTTTCTTCAAAAACGGGGTCAGCAATAACAGCAACTTTTTTCGGGGCGGGTGTTCGTCCTTGAACTTGTTCTCTGAGAATTGCTAAACTGGAAGCGGAAGGCAATGTGATAATTTCATGTTGAACAATTAACGGTGTGTAACTCCTATTTTGACTTACTTTGATCCCCCCTTCCCCCCTTAAAAAGGGGGGTGAGAAAGAGGTTGGGGGAGAGGTCGAATTACCCCCCTCAGTCCCCCCTAAAAGTCGGGAAGAATTATCATTTTGACCCCCCTCAATCCCCCCTGAAAGGAGGGAAGAATTATCGGTTTTCTGACTCCTCTCGCCTTCTAGGAGAGGGGTTGGGGGAGAGGTCGAATTACCCCCCTCAATCCCCCCTGAAAGGAGGGAAGAATTATCGGTTTTCTGACTCCCCTCGCCTTGTAGGAGAGGGGTTGGGGGAGAGGTCGAATTACCCCCCTCAGTCCCCCCTGAAAGGAGGGAAAAATTATCCGTTTCCCTCTCCTCGTAGGAGAGGGTTAGGGAGAGGTCGGGAGAGGTCGAATTACTGGCAGAGGTCAACGGTAACGCCGCAAACGGAACGGTTTGTAAAATCCCATCCCCAACGATCGCTAACCGTTTATTTCCCAACTGATTAATAACCGGAGATAATAAAACTTGACTCAACTTTTCACCCGAGGGCGGAACCACAGCTAGAGATTGAATTTCTTCTAAAAAAGAGGTTGCTAACGCTTCTATTTCCTCACGTTTGGGGAGTTGATAACTTTTAACTTCCGTTGTACTGACCAACCATAAAAAACTGCGTTCGGTTCCCAACGAATACACTAATAAAACCGTCTCATCATCGAGAACTTGTTGTTGAATTTCCGAGGCGGTTAAGGGTTCGGGATAGTTTAAATTGGCATATTGGGGACTATTGCGTTTAATTTCAACTTCTAGGGCTTGTAACTCACGCCGAACCGCTTCAATTTCTTGCTTTAATTCCTCAAAATCTCTTTCCCCTGGATTGAGTTGTCGAGATTGGTCTAACGCAGTCAATCGTTGCAGTAATCTCTGTTCTTCTGCCAGCAATTGCGGGTCAACCCCTTGTTTAATATCCGCCCCCGACTCCGCCAAAATATCTAATAAACTTCTCGCCCGACCCCGTTCGCTGGCGTGTAACGCTTTGGTATCATAGCCTTGATTGGGGTTTTGTTCGTGCAACTCCATCAATAAATCAATATAAAATTCATAATAACCATAAACGGTAGAAAAGTAGGTTGTTCGTAGGTCTTGACTAATAATTTTGGTGCGGAGTTCTTCAATGATATTAATCGCTGATTCTATATCGGTTAAGGCTTCGGTGAGATTGCCTTGACTACGTTTGAGGATGGCAAAACTAAAAAGAGCGAGTGCTTCCTGTGCCTTATCCCCTAGTTGTCGCGTTAAAGGAAGAGATTGGTTGAGGTAATCGAGTGCCTGTTGTTTGTATCCTAAATTCGAGTAGACATAGCCAATATTGTAGAGAGTTCTCGCTTCCCCCGCCTTATCCCCCACCTGTCGCGATAAAGGAAGAGATTGGTTGAGGTAATCGAGTGCCTGTTGTTTGTCTCCTAAATCCGAGTAGACAAGGCTAATATTGTTGAGAGTTCTCGCTTCCCCCGCCTTATCCCCCACCTGTCGCAAGAGGGCAAGGGATTGGTTGTAGTATTCGAGCGCCTTCTGTTTGTTTCCCAAATCCGAGTAGACAAGGCCAATATTGCCGAGAGTGGCGGCTTCCCCCGCTTTATCCCCCACCTGTCGGCTTAAAGGAAGGGATTGGTTGTAGTATTCGAGCGCCTGCTGTTTGTCTCCCAAAGCAGAGTAGACACCGCCGATACCGTTGAGAGTGTTAGCTTCCCCCGCCTTATTCCCCACCTGTCGGAATAGAGGAAGGGATTGGTTGTAGTAATCGAGGGCGGTTTGTTTGTCGCCTAAATCTGAGTAGACCAAGCCAATATTGTGGAGAGTGTTAGCTTCCCCCGCCTTATCCCCCACCTGTCGCGATAAAGGAAGGGATTGGTTGAAGAAATCGAGGGCAGTTTGTTTGTCTCCCAAAGCAGAGTAGACACCGCCAATATTGTTGAGAGTGGTCGCTTCCCCTGCAATATGTCCCACCTGTCGGCTTAGGGGAAGGGATTGGTTATAGTAGTCGAGTGCCTGCTGTTTGTTTCCCAAAGCAGAGTAGACACCGCCAATATTGTTGAGAGTGGCGGCTTCGCCCGCTTTATTCCCCACCTGTCGCTCTAGGGCAAGGGATTGGTTGTAGTATTCGAGCGCCTGCTGTTTGTCTCCCAAAGCATCGTAGACAAGGCCAATATTGTTGAGGGTGGTGGCTTCCCCCGCCTTATCCCCCACCTGTCGCGATAAAGGAAGGGATTGGTTGTAGTATTCGAGGGCAAGTTGTTTGTCTCCTAACGAGTCATGGATTGTACCCAGTCCTAACAAACTAAGCGCTTGTCCTTCCAAGTTTCCCGCTTGCCGATAAAGTTGTAGTGCCTTTTCCCAAACTACAATTGCCTGTTGATAAGATTCTGCTGTCCCTTGTTGAAACAGTTCAACTCCCTGCTGCAATAATCTATCTGCTTCTACATTGGGGTCTGTAGAGTTATTTTTTCCGAGATCTCTAATAAGAGCAAGAACTATACCTTCCCCCCTTAGATTCCCCAGTTGTCGCCATAGGGAAAGAGATTGATTGTAATAATCGAGAGCCTTTTGGTTGTCTCCCAAATCTGAGTAGATTCTACCCAGTCCTGACAAACTAGCAGCTTGTCCTTGCAAGTTTCCCGCTTGCTGATAAAGTTGTAGTGCCTTTTCTAAAGCTACAATTGCCTGTTGATAAGATTCTGCTGTCCCTTGTTGAAACAGTTCAACTCCCTGCTGCAATAATCTATCTGCTTCTACATTGGGGTCTGTAGAGTTATTTTTTCCGAGATCTCTAATAAGAGCAAGAACTATACCTTCCCCCCTTAGATTCCCCAGTTGTCGCCATAGGGAAAGAGATTGATTGTAATAATCGAGTGCTTGTTGTTTGTCTCCCAAAGCATCGTAGACAAGGCCAATATTGCTGAGGGTGGTCGCTTCTCCCGCTTTATCCCCCACCTGTCGCCTTAAAGGAAGGGATTGGTTGTAGAAGTCGAGTGCTGTTTGTTTTTCTCCTAAAACATCGTAGACACGGCCAATATTGTTGAGAGTGACCGCTTCCCCCGCCTTATCCCCCACCTGTCGCCATAGGGGAAGGGACTGGTTGTAGTAATTGAGTGCCTGTTGAAAGTCTCCCAAATCTGAGTAGATAAGCCCAATATTGTTGAGAGTGGTCGCTTCCCTCGCCTTATCCCCCACCTGTCGCCATATAGGAAGGGATTGGTTGTAGTAATTGAGTGCCTGTTGAAAGTCTCCCAAATCACCAGAAATTGTACCCAGTCCTAACAAACTTAAAGCTTGTCCTTCTAAGTTTCCGGCTTGCTGATAAAGTTGTAATGCCTTTTCCAAAACAGCAATTGCTTGTTTATGAGATTCTGCTGTCCCTTGTTGAAAAAGTTCAAGTCCCTGCTGCGATAATCTTTCTGCTTCTACATTGGGGTCTGTTTGGGCGATGACTTCTCCCCGATTAAGGACTGTGGGTAGGGTTAACAAAGGGAAACCCAAGTTCAACAGAAAGATGCTGTTAACGCTGAGAATAGATAGCCACTGTTGGGGTAGACGCATGGATGGAATTTCCTCACCGCAAGAACCACTCATAAACAATATATCTCTGATGTTCGGGAGGTTATGCAATTGAGTTGTACCGCCATCAGTTTTGGAGACATCTCGTAGCCGATGTTTGGGTCGCGGGTTGCCATCTATAACTAACGTCTTTCCCGTTGAAATTGAGTATAGAGGTTGACAAATCATCCCCCAGGTTTTCGTAACTTATCGGTTGGGCTACTCCCGATTGGGTTTCGATTTCCATTGAATTTGCATAAGCTCCTCAAAGTGGGAAATAGGTTATTGTGAGCGAACAGATGTTCAAACCCACATGATATTTCGCTCCGACTTTACTTCTACAACGGATCTATATTATGTTTTTCTCCAAATTTCTAAAAGTAGCCACAATTACTCTATTGTTCTCCAATCCCTTCTTGCTCGAATCTCTCGGCAGCCATCGGTTTTCGTTTGTAGAATCTGCGGCGCAAGCCCAAACCGTGTTTACCTCTTCATCGCAGGCTAAACAATGGCAAACGATGACTTCAAAAGAAGCTAATTTTACCGTTTTGATGCCTCCGGGAAATCCCCAACAAGAAACGCTGGAAAATTCCGAAGGTCAATATCAATTTCAAATTCAAAGATATATTCTCTCCGATGAAAACGGAATTTCTTACTTGGTTGCCTATACAAACGAGCTTTCCTTTGTCGCCAAATCTGTGACTTCCGAGCAAGCCGAAATTTTCTATAATAACTTTGCTGAAGGTCTGCTCATCAACGACCCCGGAGCGAAAATTATTTACCAACGCCCGATTACTTTAAAAGGTGTTGTCGGTCAAGAAATAGAGATAGAAACCTCCGAGGGTTCGTTACTTCAGGCAAGAGTTTTTTTGACTAACTCCCGTCTTTATGTACTCCTGGTAGGAATGCCGACTCCTTCACTTGCCAAATCGTCGAATGTTGCCCAATTTCTCAATTCTTTTAATTGGGTTAACAATCAAGCTCCGGTCGTTTCTCAAAAAAGCACTTCAAAAAAGCCAACCCCAGTTGATTATATCGATAAATCTATGCAGTTGAAATGAGGGGAATATTTGTTAGCAATCCTCATTTTTTAGACGATACAATTAAGCCGATCAAAAAATCGAGGGTTAATCATCTCTCCATCAAGGAATGTTCTTCGGGAAGTGATTACGGATAAAGATTCAAAAACCGTCAGTAAATAAAGGGTTTATGCTGCTGAAAAACAACAGTGCAGTAAAAAGGAAGTTCAATTCATTTTGAATTAACTTCCTTAATCTTTTTTCCGAACGGTTTCTGAACTTGAATTTCTGACCCGGATTCTCACTTTGTGCCTTCAGAAGATACAATAAATCCTTAGAATCTAGAGTTATGCGATATATATTAATATGAGTTCCACAGAAAAGATCACCATTCAACATCTTTCGGAGAAAGACATAAAACTCATGCGGGACTTGCTGCGGGTTTTTGGTGATGCGTTTAACGAAGTAGATACTTATTGCCAAGCCCAGCCCGAAAACGATTATCTTTGTAAGCTTTTGGGCAAAGAGCATTTTATCGTGTTAATCGCATTAAAATATGGAGAGGTGGTGGGTGGTTTGGCCGCATACGAACTTCACAAGTTTGAGCAAGAGCGCAGCGAGATTTATATCTATGATTTGGCGGTATCGGCCGAACACCGTCGGCAAGGTATAGCAACGTCGCTGATTGGCGAACTGAAGAATATAGCCGTTAATCGGGGAGCTTATGTAATCTTTGTGCAAGCCGACTATGGTGATGACCCTGCAATAGAGCTATATACAAAAGTTGGTGTGCGCGAAGATGTCCTACACTTTGACATTTTAGTATAACATGATGAGTAAAACATGACGAGTAATGGTAAAAAAGAAATTAAAGAATATGGTGAATCGAACTCTAAATCAAGCCAATTGAATGCTTAATATTCTCAGCGTTCCACAATCTGATATCTTGGAAATGTTGTAGTTAATCAGCCAATGAAAATTCCAGGCGCAAATCATCTAATCAAAATCGCTCCTCAACCGAAGCGAGTCAAAGTCACCTTTAACGGACAGACGATAGCAGACACAACCGAAGCTTTGGAACTGAGGGAAGGAATGTCACCACCCGTGCAGTACATTCCTCGCGGCGATGTGGCAATGGAACGGTTACAGCCAACCCAACATTCCACCCACTGCCCTTTCAAGGGAGATGCTAGTTATTTCAGCATTACGGTCGATGGTAAAACTGCCGAAAATGCCATTTGGTCTTATGAAAACCCCTATCAGGCGGTTGAACAAATCAAAGAGTACCTCGCTTTTTATCCCAACCGTGTCGATGGGATTGAAATGATTTAGGAGTATCTATCTTCAATTCTAGACCCAAGCAAAGCGATCGCAATTTGAGAATAAGTTGGGGGCGGATAGCGATCGCCGAAACGTGGGTTGTGTTGACAGACGGGTTGGCAACTTGCAGTTAATCCGCTTTTAGCTATTCGATAAACAGAAGCGATCGCATCAATCGACTTGAATTGAATTCACACCTCCAAAAAGATGGCGATGAGATTTGAATTGCAATAGACGAGGACATAATAACGTGAAAGATGGGAAATTCTGCGATCGCTGAAAATGCAGACAAATCGACCACAAATCGCTTTTCTTTTTTCCGTCACTCGTTCGTGCGACTGTCAGAGATGATGCACTTGGTACCATTGTTAGAAAGACGTTTTGCCTAACGATTCTGGCTAATGCGCTACCCCGACTAGCAAAGACAGCAATGTGTAAATAATTTTGCACAGGTACTTAGAAAATCAAAACTACGCAGTTTCCACAGAAATACTAACATTGAAGTCAACGATATTACCGTTAGAATTAAGATCTATCAGTCACCCGAAGCGCCGAAGCGCGGACGATTGGCTCGATCAAACGCGCTCCCCGCGCAATCGCAATCGTGTCAAACCCGTCCAAGAAAGATTAGGACTTCACGACTTCTGCCATAACGCCTAATTGAGCTTAAACTTCCTTGGTATGGACAACTTATCACCTCAAACACTTTCAATTCGTACCGCTCAACCGGATGATGTCATTCATCTGTTGCGGATTCAACTTGATGCTCTGCGTGCGCTGTGCATACACGACTATACCCCCGAACAAATTGAAGCGTTGGTAGGGCGAAATATTCGTTATTCCAGCTTGGGAGGCAATCGCCGTGAAATCACTTTGGTGGCCGAGGTCGATGGTGTGAGGGTGGGTTTGTGTAGTTTATTGGGCGATCGCATCACGGCTCTCTACGTTCACCCCCAATTTGCCCGCCGAGGTATTGGCACTCAACTACTGAACGCTGTTGAACGGATGGCAAAAACTCACAACATCAAAATTCTCAGGGTGGCCGCTTCCCTAACCGCACGACCTTTCTACCAAGCTAACGGTTATCGAGTTGGGGGCGAGTCTTATCTGGTTGCCGATCGCGGTCTGCGGATTCCTTATATTAATATGAAAAAATATTTGCTATTTTCTTTTAATTTGATGGAATTTTAACGAGTATTTCATGTTATTGCCTTTCTCAATTGGCTATGACTTTGACTGTTGATCGAAGAGTAATTCCTTCAAATCATCCTTTTGATTCTCCGGTTTGAGGTACAGCGAACAAATCCTTTCAACCTCGTCAGGAACAACTTGATGTTGCTTACACCAGCGATCTAGGCAAATGTCACTAAGGTTTTCAACCTGTTCAAAATCAACATGAGCAACTGGCGTATCTTCATCGCAGGCAATCTTGTTTAAAAGTGCAACAGTATTGGGTTCGGTGACTTTTTGGGTCACGGGATCGTAGAAAATACCCCGGTATTTATCTTGATGAAGTAATAGCATATAAAGTAACGGCTTCTTATCGGAATGAAGCTTGCTGCTAATCAAATCATCCGGCAAGGTTTCGGCATAATCTCGGTTCGTCTGAAGTTTTGCAGTATGTTGGTAATAAGGATAAATATCTAAATCTGCCATAGCATTTAAGTCAATTTCCCCCGACTCAATTGTAACTTGAGATGCCATTTCCGAGAGATCAATTTCCTGAATATCTGCGGCCGTTAAAACGGGCAAGTCAATAACCTTTCTTGATTCCTGATGGCGGGACATTAAGTTGTTCCATCGCTTCTGAATTTCCAATAAATCGTAATTAAATAGATTTTTATTGTATCGATTTCTAAATTCATGGCTTTCGTCTATGACCAGAAGCCAACGCTGATACTGCACTTCTTCTAAGATTTCGTTAAATAATTCGAGTTGGCGATACTGTCTGGAATTATCTTTTTGATCAAAGGTTTGCCGAACAAAATACTCGCAGGATAGCCCCGCCTCCCGCATTTCCTTTCTCCAAGTATTGGAAACGGGCTTGGGGCCAATAATCATAACGTTATCAATTAAATCTTCCTCTCGCAGGCGCAGGGCGACATGATCGGTCAGACGGGGAAAGTCCTAACCCCCCGTCGCCACCCCACCCGCACCGACTAACAGCGAACTGGGCTGACCGTAATAAGTCACAATAACCTGCTTTTTGGCCCGGGTAGCTGCAACGTGTAACAGACACCTTTCCCCGTTGATAAACCGCTCTTGAGAAGCCAAATCCGCACAGTCATTTAACCCCTTTTGCAGGGGCAAACTGTTGGAATTTAAACCCGGTATAAAAACATAATCAAACTGCAATCCCTTAACCCGGTGCATCGTTCCCATGCGAATCCCAGGCTCCAACGGATTATCGGGCTGATCCCGGTGTATTTGCTTAACCGGAAAATTCAAATTCTTCAGAGCCGCTTCGTACTGCTCTAAAAATTCTTTGGTTCTAAACACCATGCACGCCCCCGAAAAATTGCGATCGCCGTCCGCAATCTTTTCCAAAAATTGCTGAAAATAAACCAGTTCTTCGTCAAACGTACCAAACCCCTTAACAATCGGCTCATCTCCGTGCATCAAAGAGCGATAATCCTGCAAAGAATCGACGCCGCCATCGAGATCGTCAATCGCCACATTTGCCAACACCGCAGTTGCCCACTTTCTCGTTTCGTCGGTGGTGCGATAATTGAGGCGGAGTTTGCGAGAACGCCCCCGAATATCAATATCGCAGTGACTCAAAGTAACGCATTGCCCGTAAATACGCGCTGGTGAGCATCGCCAACAATAAATAAATCGTTGGGTTTGGCATCTCCGGCGATCGCCCGCAGCAAACAAAAAGCCGCCTTGCTCATATCCTGAGCCTCATCGACGATCACCGCTTGGTAGGGCAAACATTCCCTTCCTTTGGCTCGAAGAATTTCAACCGCATCCCGCATGGCATCATCGGGTTCGCGAAGTCCTCCCTCCCTCAACAAATTGCGATACTCCTCAAAAACCATCCAAATTTGCTGGCGCTGTTTTCGACTCAAACGGGTTCCCCGCCCCAAACGTCGGGCGGATAAATAATCCCTCAACGTCTTGCACTGCTCGTTTTGAACAACCTCCCGCCATTCTTCCCGATAAAAGCTGATGGGCAACCCCAATTCGGACGGTGCCAGGGAATAGGCTCGGCTCCAAAACTCATCCGTATCCGAACCGTAAACAATCCGGGTTTCTATTCCCTCTTCCTTCAAAAACCTCGTCACCCAAGAATCCAAATTGATCACCGAAATTCGCCCCATCAATTCCGGCGAACAAATGGTTTTCAAATTGGCTTGAATATCGACGGCGAGATTGCGGGTAAACGTGGTAAATAAAATGCGATCGTTGGGATTATTAAAACGGTTTTGGGCCAACCATTTGGCGCGGTGGATCGCCACAACCGTTTTCCCCGTACCCGCTCCCCCCAGAACCCGCACGGGTCCGTTCCAGTCCCGCTCGACCAATTTTCGCTGGCTAGGATGGAGAAAAACCCGCCATTTCTCCAACGGTGCCGCCAACATTTCTTCTAACTCGCTGTCATCCGTGACCACCATAAAACGGCTGAGAGTATCCTCATTTTTTAAAGCCGTTTCCAAATCTTCGGGGTCAACTTTTTGCCGCTTCTGAGTTTTGTCGAGTTGTTGAAAAATCTCCGCCAATTCGTACCCAGAAGCCAACATTAACACCGCATCGCTCGCCTCTCGGGGAAGATGGGGCAACAATTCTTCGACATCTTCATCCGTCACCACTTGGCGGAGGGCGGGTAACAAAATTTCGGGAACGCCCAACCGCATTAAATCTTCATTTTCAACAAAATCAAAGCGCCCCGTTTGCTGTTGATTCTTCCTCTGAGAAAGCTTTTCCGTCGTTTCTTCAACCTGTTCAACGTCGATGATTTGCAAAGCACCGGAAACTTCGTTGACCCGGCAAATTTTGCGCTTGGCCCACTGGTAGGCATCATCATGTTTATCGACCCAAAGCAACAGATAAACGTTTCCAGACTCGGGTTTGAGAATGATCGCCCGATAATCGCGATCCACCCGAACCGATTTTAAACGTTTTTCCCGCCCGTCGCGGATGGATTCGTAATTTAAACCCGAACGGGTCGGCCCCAAGCGAAAGCGATTTATGAGTTCAGAAACTTTATTTCTAATTTTTCGGGGCAACTCGTTGTATGCGTTCAAAAAATCATTGGAAATCGCCAACCGAATCGAATGCTGTAAACTCATTTTTTGCCATCCTTTTTAAGTGTTTTCGTGCCGATTTAGCGGAGATAAAGCGCTTATTTTTGCCGTTGTTTTTACCGAGTCGAATGCTGTAAACTCATTTTTGCCATCCTTTTTTTAGTGTTTTTGTGCCGATTTAGCGGAGATAAAACATCTGGGATTTTACCGTTATTCTTTTAACGTTTTGCCGAGAGTATCCAGAGAAGATAAAAAGTCTTCGACCTGCAAAACTTTCCAACCCGCATTCAAAAAAGCCTCCCCATCTTCGGGGGTTAGTGTCACGGCAATTTTGGCATCCGTCCAAGCCAACTCCGCGATCGCAATTCCCGCCCCCTTCTCGTTTTCTAGTTCGTAACCCGGTTCGGGAACGGGCCAACCCTCCCGGTTCATGCGGTCGAGGGCGGGTAACAGATCATCTTCTAAAACCAACTCTTTCAGTTCTTCCCACTGTGGATTATTTTGATGATTATTTTGACCAAAATCCCGAGCTTTGTTAGAAAAATTCGCCGCCGTTATCCGGGGAAAATCGGGCGTTTTACGGCCATCAATATCGGTTCCCGTCAGCGCATAAACGTGCGGCAAAAACTGATAAAAATTGAGCAGCCTCAACGCCGCCTGCCAGTCCCCCTTCAAGTCGTTATCGTCCGAACGGTTGAAATCGTCAAGGTTGATAAAAACCAGGCTACCCGTCGGGTTTAGCTGTTGGTGGCGGCCGAGATCGACTGCGGTTAACAGCGTTAACAGGGGCGAAACCCGAACTTCCGCGCTGATCACTTTGGGCGGAACTTCCCACCGTTCGAGCGCTTCTGGGGATAAATGATCGCCGATATTTTTTAACCGTTTTTCTGTTAAATTTTCGCCGGGTTTGCTGTCGGTTTGGGCGAGGGTTCGCAGCAGCGCCCAATTTTGCCACTGTTGAAAATCCGGTTGCGCCAAATAGTACATCAACCATTCAAAACTCCCCGCACTTTCCAGGGGTTGCATCGTCGAACATTGATACCGCTGTTCAATAATTGATAATTAATAATGGATAATGGATAAGTAATAATGGATAATGGATAAGTAATAATGGATAATGGATAATGGATAATGGATAATTAATTAATCAGGTTGAAGACCTCTCCTTATCAATTATCAATTGTCAATTATCCATTGATAAAACTGCTGGGAACCCTTCTGATACTGGGCGTTTAGCTGACAAATTAAACCGTCGGGGGGGATAACGGCGCTGCGGTGACTGGGATTAACTTGCTTCATCACATCGTCCCAGGTCAAAGACCAACACCAAAACTTGCCGCTTCTTAAAATAGCCGTCCGCTGCTCGAAGTCCTCCCCAATGCGATCGCGGTGGTATTCCCAGCCGTCGGTAAACACGACGACGGGCAAGCTGGAAACCCGGCCCGAGGCGGGGCGAATAACAAAGTCCGCGCGGCAGGGTACCTTCACCCCGTCAGACTCGCCGAGGGTGACTTGCGTTTCTACCGTCCAGGCGCTCTTGCCTATTTTGAGATAATATCCGGTTTTACCGTTAAAAATTTCCGGCTGAAGCAGGGGCGGACTCCCCTTGTAAACGCTTCCCCGATAGCGGCGTATGGCGTCAATAAAATGCCGCTCCAATTCGCTTTCAAAATTACTATTAACCCGAATTGTAGATAAACCGGACGGTGTTTCTTGCAACTGCGGCCAGTATTTTAGCAGCTTGCTTAAAAGATTTTCCGCCGTTTTCCGGCTGGTACAATCCTGATAAAAACTGTTGCGGTAGGCAAACAAACACTTATAACAGCCATCTTCCCCCCGCTCCTTGCAACTGCACGCCCTCACCGTTGCCAGCGCCCGTTTAAACACATCCTGCAATTCTCGGGGGTTGCGGATGAGTTGTCTGAGATAACCCGTTCCGCCCGGTACGCTGTCAAACAGGTAGAGAAATGATTTTCGCTGCGTCGAATAACCCGGTTGGGGTTCCTGGCTGACGGTGGTACTGAGATGATCGATTTTGCCGCCAAACTTTTGCTTTAATCCCAACTGAAGGGCGGCAATAAACGAGTGCAACCCCTGGGGCTTCGAGAAAGTTTCATCGGGCATCAACAAACGAATCGATTCCGATTCAAATTCGCGATAAAGATAAAGAACCTCTAGAACTTTCGCCTTTTCTGGTTTATCCCGCCACTGACAGCTAACGGTGTGATCGGCTGAGGTATTTCCCTTCATTACTTTACCACAATTTCGGCAAACGCGAAACCCTTTGGTTGTAAACTTTTGCCCTGCAATTTCTACGGTTTCTCCGGTTCCTAAAGATTCCCCTAAATTAATTTCTCGGAATTTGGTACGCGAGATCTATTCAAATCCAAACGGAAAATCTTTGTCGTCAACTACATAGGTTTTTTCGCAAAATTCCGGGGCAAAATCCACCAACAAATGGCGTTCAAAAAAGGAAACGTTGCGGTCTTCGCTATCGTCACCAAACCGACTTTCTTTATCCGAAGTGCTTGCCATCACCTGACGCAAGCGCAACATCTGCCTCACCCGACCGCGATCGCTCCACATCCCATCCCCGCACCGAGGACAAGTTTTTTGATGGGCTTCCGGTTCAAAATTTTGGACTGCGTAGTTGCAGCTTCGGCAAATTCGCCAATCTTCCGGCTGGGATAATTTTAGGTCAATTTGGTCAATTTTTACCCGCCGACCTTCCGCATAAAAAACCCCGCTCGGAACCAATTCTCGAATTGCCAACTGGCTCGAACGTTCGTAGGTCATCGTAAACGTTTCGTATCGCTTCCCATTCTTTTGTTCTGCGGGTTGAAGTCTTCGCCACAAAATAGAACGGAGGGTAACTCCGGCTTCGGGAAACGAATAATTGGGCAGCAAACCTTCGTCCGTCAAAAAGTTGAAAATATTTTTATCTTCTATCATCTTGACCAGGGCTTGAAACCCCTCTTTTTCTCTTTTCAACTCCTCCAATTTTTCCGCCTCTTGCAGGGCTTCGGGTTGCTCTTTAAATTCTTTGATTTTTTTGGAAAGATTTTGGATCTGGCTTTTGAGTCGGGTTTGTTCGTTTTTTACCCCTTCCAAGCGGTTGAGAATGCGATAGCGCAGTCCCCCTTCCGTCTCCTCGCCCCGCTCCATAAACCGCTTTAACTGTTCTTCGGTTCGCGGTTCTATCGTGCCGCCAAACAGCCTTAAAAACGCTTCCAAAAGTTCGCCTTCGCGCCGTTTAATATAATCCAGCCAGTTGTAAGGAAAACGGGCTTCATCGCAGTTTTGAATAACGTTGAGAATATCCCTTAAATGGGGGGAAAAATTCGGGGGATTAACATCCGCACTCACCCAACAGTCAAGACAAAAAGCCGTGAGTTGACGCTCCAAAATAGCCGAAGCATTCAAATAGCATCCCGCCGTTTCTACACTTCCGTCCAACATCCGGGTCGGGTCGGCGTAGAAAAACAGGTCGTGGGGTTTTCCGGCGGCGACCACACCCACAAAGGCGTTACCGTCCCGGCGTCCCGCCCTCCCGATGCGCTGCTGAAAGTTCGCCAGACTCGGCGGGACCGAACACAGCAACACACTGGAGAGGTCGCCAATATTGATCCCCATTTCCAGGGTCGAGGTCGCCGAAAGCAGGTTGGGATCGCAGCGGCGGTTATTTCCCAGAAAGCGCCGTTCCAGACGTTCCCGGTTTGGGCGGGTCAAAAGTCCGGTGTGTTCGGCGGCGACGATCCGCCTGACCTCTCCCCGGCGGTATATTTCTCGATAGTAGGCGAGTCCCGTGCGGGGGTCTTTTTGGTAGCGTCCGCCGCATCCCAAACTGTGACAAACCGAAAAGTCCGACGGTTGGGAGTCCGGGGAAATGGTAAGCTGGTGGTGGCAGCGATCGCACAAATAACGGTCAGGTTCTCTCAGTTCGTAGTTGGGCTTCAGCCCCAATTCTTCTGCTAGCGCTGGTGAGGCTGGCGGCTTGCGCTCCCAGGATCGATAAACCGTTGCGACTTTCGCAGAAGGGACAGTCGGAGGAGGAAACTGACCGGGTTTGACCGTTTGGGGTTTCGGTTTTGACGACATCGGGAACCCGAACCGGAATCAGATTTTCTTCATTGCAGGAGTAACAGGACCGGACGCCGGGCAAGTTCAGGGTCAGGCAGCGGCCGCACAAATAACGGTCAGGTTTTCTCAGTTCGTAGTTGGGCTTCAGCCCCCCTTGAATTTTCTGCGCTCTTTGCGCTATTATGACCCAATTCTTCATGCGCCGCATCGCTACTACGATCGCAAGGAAACACAAACGACACTAACGGTTTGTGACTGAAAAACGCCTTGTAAAAATTTTTCAGGTCGTTGGCGGTCAGCCTGTTGGCATTTTGTCCGGGCTGCACCCCCGCCCAACCCGTCGCGCCGCAGTCCCGACAGTGAACGACGGGGAGGGTTTTCACCTTTTCCCGCTTCTCCGGGGCGAGGTCATCGGAAAACAGCAGTTCGGGTTGGGCCGCAACCGAGGCTACCATGCGCTTGAGTTCTCGAAACCACACCTGAACCCGCAGCGTTACCCAGGGCAATATTAACTTGCCGTTGGGACGTTCCACGCCGCGCCGGGCCGTACCGATGAGGGCAAAAATGCTGTCGAGGAGAAGCTGACAGTATTCCGGGTGTTCTTTTACCGGGAGGGGTCCGCGCCGGCCGAGGGTTTCCAGGATCTCGCCGTAGGTGCGGGAACCTTGGCTTAATATGCGGATCAGGTTGTGAACGATGGGCAGGCTTTTCAGTTCGTTCCCCAGTTCGACCCGCCAGGCGTCTTGCAGGGGGGCGTTGGGGTCGGTTTGGGCGAGGGTTAGCTGTTGGGGTTCTCCAAGGGGAAGGGTTTTTTGTTCAAAGCTTGCGCCCAAACTCATGGCGAGCGCCCCCTCCCCAGAAAACGGCGATCGCAGCCACAGTTGCGCCTGGGCGCGAATGTAAGCCTCCGGGGTGTCGTAGCTGTCGGGTTGCAGTTGGGCGATCGCATCCAACCCCGGTATCGGCAAAACGTTCAGCAGGGCATCGGCTAAAAACTCGGCGGCATCGAGGCGATCTTCTTCCACCAAACCGTCCCCGTCGAAGGGTTCTTGAAATATCGTTTCGGCGTATTTGAGGATATCCCCGCGATCGCTGTGGCTTCCGAGGGTGGCGGAGGTTCCCACGCAGGCAAAATGGTTTTCCGGGGTTTTCAGGCGGTGCTTGAGGCGGCGCAGCAAACAGGCCAGGTCCGTACCCTGGGCGCCGTCGAAGGTGTGAAACTCATCGACCACCAAATAGCGCAGGGTTTCCGGTTGGTTGTGGTGCCACAACTTTTGGACGTCGGGCCGCACCAGCAGATAATCCAACATTTTATAGTTGGTGAGGAGAATATCGGGGGGCGACTCCCGCAGCAGGCGCTTGTCGGTGATAATTTTTTCGGGGGTCATCGCCGAGGTGGGCGTTTCGTCCTTGTCTCCGACGTACAGCCCCGCAGTTATTTTTCCGGCGAGGGCGGGGGTTTTGTGAATGAGTTGGGCGATGCGTTTGGCCTGGTCGGTGGCGAGGGCGTTCATGGGGTAAATTAAGATCGCCTTGATGCCGGGTTTTTCGCGATGCTGGCGGCAGTGTTCCAGCAGGGGCATCAGGAAACATTCGGTTTTCCCCGAACCCGTTCCGGTGGCGATCAGGGTCGAGCGGTAGTTGGGGGGACGGAGGCGCTCAAAGGCTTTTTCTTGGTGCAGAAACGGCGCAAAGTTCAGGGGTATTTCGGGGAAGTAGTCGGCGCCGGCGGTTCCGGTGCGAAAGGGCAAACCCAGGGAGATGTAGGGGCTGCGATGGGCATTTTCGGGGTTTTCTAAAAACCTTTCTATCAAACTCTCGAAGCCCGGTGTGGTCGGGCGAAAGGTGGTGCGGAGGTAGTCGGAAACGCAGTTGCGGATCTGGCCTGCGACAACGGATGGAATCATGGGATATATTGAGTTGTACTGAAAGCCTTATTCTGAAATAATGCCCAAAAAATGCCATAAACTAACCGTTCGTAGTTGGGCTTCAGCCCTAATTCTTCAGACACCGCATCGCGACTACAAACGAGTGAGTAGTTGGGCTTCAGCCCCCTTGAAGATTCCGGGCGAAAGCGCGACTACAAACGAGTGAGTAGTTGGGCTTCAGCCCCCTTGAATTTTCTGCGCTCTTTGCGCTACTACTAACTTATGTATCAATATCGTCATCTCACACCCGAACAAAAAGCAGAAATTTTACAATACCGGAAACAACAGGGCTTTCCGCCCCATTCTCCGCCCCATCCCGTTCAAGATCAACAGTTTTATTTGCTGAGTGCTGCGTGTTACGAACACAAACCCCGTATCAATACCCTCTCCCGCCGTCAGGAAATTCTCAACCAACTTTTTACCCATTTTATCGAAGCCGGAAGCGAAATTCTCGCTTGGGTGATTTTAGCCAATCATTATCATCTTTTGGTCGAAAACATAGAATTCAAAAAAATCAGTGAAATCTTACGTTTTATTCATGGAAGATTAGCCCGTCAGTGGAATCTCGAAGATAATTTAACTGGAAAAGTATGGTATTCTTATTCTGACCGTGCTATTCGTTCGGAACGCCATTATTATGCAACTCTAAATTATATTCACTACAATCCGGTGAAACATAATTATGTCAAATCTCCCTACGATTGGGAAACCAGTAGTGTTCATTGGTATTTGCAGGAAAAGGGACGAGACTGGTTGAGAAGTTGTTGGGTTGAGTATCCCGTGCGAGACTACGGTAAAGGTTGGGATGACTTAAGTTAGTAGTAAGGGCTTTAGCCCCTCTATAGAAGAACGCGCCGCATCGCTACTACGAGCAAGGTTAGTAGTTGGGCTTCAGCCCCAATTCTTCATGCGCCGCATCGCTACTACGAACTGGTTCCAGGCGGTTCGATAGTCTTCAACGCGATCGCACTTGACAAAAGGAGCTTTATATGTTATGGTTCGCTCGATAGGGCCGTCGGGGAGGGTGTCGTCTTCAACGCTTATTTCAACGCTTCCGCTTTCCATGTTTTGAACGTCTTCCCAACCGATAACGCCTTTTTTGCTGTTTCCTTTCCGGGGTAAACCGACTCCCGTTAACCCTTTGCTGGTGGTGAATACGATGCGTCCGTTGAGGTCATAATAGGTTTCTCGTTCGTATTGTTGCATCACCGGGAACTGGACTTGGTAAATGGTTATCAGTTCCTCTAGGGTTAGTCCCAGCGCTATCGCCGCTAACACGTCTATCTCTACCAGCGCTTGACGCCGTTCGTAGTCTGTCCGCAGGGCGTTGTTTCGCTTCCACTCCCCCGTCAGTTCCCCGAAGTAGTTCCCGTTTAGCCGGGGGTCTTTCCCTTTTGTCCAGGCGTCTTCCCTATATTTCTCTTCCCAACTCTCTTCCCACAACTCTTTATAATATTTCGTCACGCAGTTTAATCCTAATGTACGAATTTGTAAAGCGGGTTGAATTTCAGGAAGGGGTAACAACCTTAATATTGACTCGTAAAGGTCACTTTTTCCTGTTGTTTTAATGTAAAAATCATAAACAACTGAAGTACACAAACCACAAAAATTAATGAGGTTTTTGTTGCCTGCAAAAGTTGTTGAAATTACTGGGTGAATATGTGCAGAATATTTAGGTGCAATTGCAGGAATTAAAGTTCGTTCTCCTGATTGACTTAATTGACGACGACACACTAACCTATAAAACTCAGTAACGGGTTTTTTATCATCCCAAGGAACACAAGGAGTCCGGCGACGGTATTCAGTAGGTGAACAGTCGGGAACGTAGTTGGTTCGGGGGAGATAATTGTCGGGAATTTCTGTTAAGTCGATAACATCATAATCGCTATTAAGCTTACAAACTTCTCTGGGGGTTTTGTTTAACGGTGTTCCCACAAAGAAATGAGGCCCAGACAGGATTAATTCTTGGGGAGATTTGGGAAATTGAGTATCGCGGCGAATGGTATTATCTTTTTGGGCATTAACTTCATTCCAACAAGTTGACGGAGTTTGATAACATACCACATCAGTTAAATGCTTTTCTTGGGCTGCAAACTTTTCTAATACACTCACTAAATTTTGAGAATGTAAAGCGGGTAAACGGGCTTCTACTGCGGGAGTTCCTTCGGGGTCGTAAAGTTGAGCAAATAGCTGTAAAGTATTCAAATCAACACTAATAATTCTTGCCGGATGCCCTTTTGTTTCCCATTTGCTGTTTTCGTCTTTTATCCCTGGGATAACGCCACTAGCGGGAGATTCAAAGCACTCAAATATAGTTTTGGTGCTGAACAAGTTAGCAATATGAATAAAGCGAATAACGCTGTTTTTGGTTTGCGACGGATTTTGATAAATATTGATGCTGAATTTTGCGTGATGATCGACATCTGCAAAAAGATTTAACTCATTTTGTAATTGAAAATGGGCTTTCAGATAGCGATAAAGTTCCCGTCGCAACATACCGCCTTTGGGGTCATCATAAACGCCTTCGGGATGGAGGAAACCGGAAACGCCCCCGGGTTTGCTGAACATCCAGGCTTGGGGAAGAAAACACTTAAATAAATTGGTTTGCGACCCTTTTAACAGGGGATAATTCTGTATTGCATTAAGGAAATTTTGGGTGGCGTCGGATTCTTCGTACTCCTGCAAATAACCCCTTCTCAAAGCCGGATATTGCTCAAACAAATCCTCACGGCGCTGGGCTAATTTACTCGCCGATAAATTGCGAATAACCGTCAACGGGTCAAAATCGCCCAAAACATCCCCTTCTGTCCACTCAATCTTAATCCAAGGGGGATTTCCTATCATTAAATCAAACCCGCCATTGAATAAGAAAACATCCGCAAATTCCAACTCCCAATGAAAAAAGCGATACCGTTGCGCCAACTTTTCGACTATCTGTAACTGAGGCTTAAACTTTTTCAACTTATCCAGGTCTACAAACCCCCAATTTTCCACAAACTCTTGACTTTGTTCCGGGGTTTGGGTTTCAGGAAATAGCGATAACTGCACCGCAGCAGGAACCAACATTTCCGTTTCCCCCAAAATAGCCCCCACATCCTGCAAAAACTGTTCACGGGTGGGTAACTCCTCCGCCTCTGTTAACGGCCAAAACCACAACCCACACCAGTAGTCCATCACTAATTTTAGGCGACGGTAAGCCCCAGAATTAACAATTCCTTGAGATAGCTTTTCCTGTTCATAGATTTTATCCTTTTGTTCCAGGGGAGTCTCGCCATTAGTTTCCGGTTGCTGTCCCCATATCGTCAGACTGTCGGTGGTGCGATCGCGTATTTTTGCGATATCCTGGGCGTAGGATTCCCACAGTTTGGCGATGCGGTGGCTGAGAATAACAGCATAGTCCGCCTGTTCCGGCGTGAGTTCGGTTTTACAAAACTCCTTTTGCCATTCGTTAATCGTTTTTACGGCATCGGGTTCGAGTTTTTTAATCACCTTATCGGTATAGTTTGCCATACCCGGATCGCCCAAGAGAAAATGAAAAATACCATCATCGGGTAAAGCTTCCCCCAAAGGTATCCGCAGGGGGTCAAATTCGTGCCACTTCGCCACTTGTTTTTTACTTCCGGTAACATTTTGGCGGCGATAAATTTGCCGTCTCGCCCCCACCAAAGAGTTCCCGCAGTGGAGTTGCAAACCGAACCAGGGAATGAAAACCCGCTCGTAGTTGCGCTTGAGCGCACCATCAAGTTCGTAGTCGCGCTTGAGCGCACCATCAAGTTCGTAGTCGCGCTTGAGCGCACCATCAAGTTCGTAGTCGCACTTGAGCGCACCATCAGCAGGGGGGCTGAAGCCCCTACTACGAACGGCTTGAGCGCGGACTCAGAGGGGGCTGAAGCCCCTACTACGAACGGTTCTCCGTAAATAGAGTTTAGCCACAGGGAAACCTCCGCCAACTCCATCGCGATCGGATTTTTGTCTATACCAAAGACATTGCGATCGGCGAGAAACATTTTCACCTTTTGTTTTTCAAGAGTTACCCTTTCGTGGGGAATTCGCTGATTCAGTTCCTCCTGTTTGCGTTCCAAATAGGCTTCGGCGAGTTGGTCTACGGCTTCGTTCAAAAAAGCGGCGCTTCCCATTGCGGGTTCGCAAACGGTCAGCTTTAAAATGTCGTCGGCGGCTTTATCTTTTAACAACTCTTTGAGGGCGTATTTCACCAAACATTCCGTTAAAGATTGGGGCGTGTAATAGCTGGCGCTTTTTTGTCGGTCCCGCCCCGCAAGCACGAAAGATAAACTTACCCTGTTCGTGCTTGCGGGGGTCTTTTTTAGTTTCGGGATCGATCACCAATTCCGACTTTTTAAACTCGTCCAAGCGGCGGGCGGGAACAAAGTAACCGACTTCGAGTTCGCTGCGTTCGTCGGGTTCTTTTTCGGGTTTAACTTCGTAGAGGTCTTCTTCGGCAAAAAACGCCGACAAACTCAACAGCCCTTCGTAAACTTCCCCGAGTTGGTTCACCCCCAACTGGGCGTAACTAATTCTACCCCGCCGACTTTTGCCCTTTTGGGAGAGCGACATTAGCTCCAAAACCCTTTGCAGTACCCGATTGCGAAATTTAACCCCGTTGAGCATTTTCGTGCGTTTGGGGTCAAACAAATGGCTTTTCAGGGCGGGTAAATGGAAGGTATTGTGGATGGGTTGGGCAGAAAATTCGCCCGGTTCCAAAAGGTTTAACTGTTTGGCTTCTTCGGGATAACCCGACCACAGCAAAGCGAACAAACGGCGAATACAGGTATCAATATAATAGCCGCTTTCATCCTCGGTTGATATCAATTCAGTTTGTTCCAAATCCCGCAAAGTTTCCAAACTGTAGCCCTCCCGGTACACGTCGGAACCCATCGGGGCGTAGCCGAGTTCGGGGCGGGCTTCGATGTAGAATACAAACAGCAGGCGGTACACCCACCGCAGGCACTCTATTTTTAACTCGTTGGGGTCGATTTCTTGCTCCCCCCGTTCCTTTTGTTCGTCGCTGGAAAACACCTGTTTTTTGCTGACGGTTTTCCGGTATTCTATCGCCTCATTTCCCAACAGTTTAATCGCCTCTCGGAGGGCAAACTTTAAGCTTTCCGAAACGCTATAAGTGTGGCGGTGGCTGTTTTCGTCGAGGGTATCGAGTAAAGCGGTCCCGTCCGCCGGACAGGTGTGATTTCGATGTAATAAAGTCGCCGCCGCCAGGAGGGAATCCTTATCTTTTTCTTCGAGAAGTTGGGCGAGATCGAACCGCAAAAGCCGGGAAGCGTTCCACTTGTGGCGGTCTATTAATACCAGTTGGTCTAGGCTGATTAAAATCACCCACCGGGGCGGGTTATCTTCGGCGAAAATGTGGTCGGTTAGCAGGTCTTCGAGGGTCGAGTTTTCTAAGGTGTCGCCCTCCAGATTTTCGGCGAACTGATACTGTTCGTTTTGCAGGGTTAAAGAAAGAACGTCGAGGGGTTCTGAAGTGTTGTTAAATCCTTCTATTACCCAGAGTTTTTGGGTGCCGTTGTTGCGGGTGACTTCTGCAATAATCGGTAAAAAATGATCGGAATCTAAAACCTTTAATTGCGGTTGCCACTGATAGCCCAAAATTGTTAATATTTGTTCAAAAAATGCCCGCTGCTGCTGAAGCTGTTCGGCGGGGTCGTCCAAACGTTTGAGTCGGTCTAGCAGGCGAAAATAGTCCGGGCGGAGGCGACCCAGGGCTTTATCGGGCGTTTTCTCGTCGGAAGTTTCCAGCCATTCTTTCGCCACCCCTTTCAGGTCTTGGGTGAGAATAGCATCGAGGTAGTGATCGGAGTAAAATTCGTTTTCGTTGGCAATTCCGGTTAAAGGCATGGGTTTGTTTGGTTAGTAGTTGGGCTTCAGCCCGATTTATTGGTGTGCTAAAGCACGACTACGAGCGGGTTAGTAGTTGGGCTTCAGCCCGATTTATTGGTGTGCTAAAGCACGACTACGAGCGGGTTAGTAGTTGGGCTTCAGCCCGATTTATTGGTGTGCTAAAGCACGACTACGAGCGGGTTAGTAGTTGGGCTTCAGCCCGATTTATTGGTGTGCTAAAGCACGACTACGAGCGGGTTAGTAGTTGGGCTTCAGCCCGATTTATTGGTGTGCTAAAGCACGACTACGAGCGGGTTAGTAGTTGGGCTTCAGCCCGATTTATTGGTGTGCTAAAGCACGACTACGAGCGGGTTAGTAGTTGGGCTTCAGCCCGATTTATTGGTGTGCTAAAGCACGACTACGAGCGGGTTAGTAGTTGGGCTTCAGCCCGATTTATTGGTGTGCTAAAGCACGACTACGAGCGGGTTAGTAGTTGGGCTTCAGCCCGATTTATTGGTGTGCTAAAGCACGACTACGAGCGGGTTAGTAGTTGGGCTTCAGCCCGATTTATTGGTGTGCTAAAGCACGACTACGAGCGGGTTAGTAGTTGGGCTTCAGCCCGATTTATTGGTGTGCTAAAGCACGACTACGAGCGGGTTAGTAGTTGGGCTTCAGCCCGATTTATTGGTGTGCTAAAGCACGACTACGAGCGGAGAACGGCTATCAATTTTATATGAAATCCGGGTATATAATAAACGTATATAGAAGCGATCGCAGGCAATATTGACAGATGCGCTCAAAGAATCAAAATAGCCGCTCACCTGAGTGTCAGTCAACTACACTCCAAGTACAGAGAAGCGAAAAATCCTGTAGCTCGAAGCCAGTATCAGATTCTGTGGTTATTAGCGAGTGGGAAAAAAACGGAGGAAGTAGCGATTGCAACAGGATATTCAGTGCAATGGATCAGAAAACTAGCAGGACGTTACAATAGTATGGGGGTAGAAGGACTTAGCGATCGCAGACAAAGCAACCCAGGAGGCAAACCTCTTTTAGACGAAATTCAAATGGCTCAATTATTACAAGTGATACAACAGCCAGCAGCTGATGGTGGATTATGGAATGGTAGAAAGGTAGCTGACTGGATGAGCGATCAATTGGAACGCCCAGTCTCAGCGATGGCGAGGTTGGGAATATTTAAAAGCAATGGAATATCGTTTGAGGATGCCTCGACCGGAAAATCAACAAGCTGACCCCGTAGAACAAGAAGCTTGGAAAAAAAACTCTCAAGTCAGTTAAAAGAATTGCAGCAGAAGTACCCAAATTCAGAAGTTCAGCTCTGGGCAGAAGACGAACATAGAATTGGATTAAAACCAATATATAGAAGAGTTTGGATACCTTGGTCAGAAGTACCAACAGCTCAAATTAAGTGGCAATATAAATGGGTATGGCTTTATGGTTTCGTCTGTCCCGAATCGGGGGAAACTTACTGGTGGCTATTACCCAAAGTTAATACAAAAATATTTGGTCAAGTTTTGGAAGATTTTGCCAAGTATTTCGGTTTAGGAAAAAACAAACAAGTTCTTTTGGTTTTAGATGGAGCGCTCCGGGCACACCAGTAAAGCTTTAAAAGTACCTGAAGGAATACATTTAGAATTTTTACCATCATACTCTCCTGAATTACAACCAGCAGAACGACTTTGGCCTTTAACAAATGAACCCATAGTTAACAGATCTTTTGACACAATAGAAGAATTAGAAGAGGTACTACTGGCTCGGTTAAAAGTGTTAATGGAACAACCAGAATTTATTCATGGGTTAACTTGTTTTCATTGGTGGCCTAAAATCCAATCTTACGAATACTGATTAACCGGATTTGATATTATATAGGGTTCCGGCTCGGTTGTCATTGACAAATTCACCCAATCTTCGTAATCTTTAAAAATGTTTTCGATGCGGGTTTGTTCTCCCTGTCGGCGCTGCTGTTTGATGGTTTGCGATCGCGTATCCTGCTCAAACTTCAGTTCCAACTGTTCAAAGTGGCATCCCCGCAACTGTTCGAGGCGGCGTTTTTGTTCGTTCAGTTGTATACTCAGTTCGGCGTCGAAAGTTTGGCGCTCTTTTTGCAGGTGGGTCCGGGCCTGTGCGATCGCGGTCGAACGCAAACCCAACAGGTCTTCGACATCCACCTTACCGGGGTTGGGTATCGAATGTTTCCCGAGTTGGGTCCGCTCGAGGGTTTGGCTGAAGGGTTCTGTGCTTTCAAACTTGCCGTTTTTAAAGATAACCGACACCCAACGGTTCAACACCGTCGAACCCCTGCGGTTGGGAAAGCTTCCGAAACAGATAAATATAGCCTCTCCCGGTGCCATTCCCTCCGCGAGTTGAATGACCGGAGCCTGGTGGCGTCCGAAGTGGAACAAACAGCGATCGCCCAACCATTCTACCAGAGGATGCAGTTCCCAGAGGTACTGTTTGACGGGCCAGCGGTCGTCCTGACGGCGGGCTTCGACCATCGCCGCCATGATCTCCCGGGGGTTCTCGGTTAAACTCAGCAGGGTCTTTTCGTCGGGGCGAATTTCTTTGGGAAGGCGATCGTAGCGGGGTTTGAGTTCCTCGGGAAGTTGCAGTTCTATCGAGCGCTCGGTTTCGCTGACGTTGAGGTTGGGAACGGGAAAATCAAAGGCGTTGAGGGCGGCGATCGCAAAGTCGAAGGTGGAGGGAAACAGGCTCAACAGCGTCCCCGTGTCGGCTTGAGGTTCAGGGGCGGTGGTTTCTTCTGGGGTAAAGGTGGTTCTCCGATACTTGTTATGCCAAATTATCACTTAAATGCCAAAATAATAAGGCTCTTTTTTTGAAATTCTCGAAACTTCGCGCATCCAAATCCACAACGTTTCAATACTTTCAATCGATTGTTAATCCCTTCGACAACAGCATTAGTAGTCTTCTGTTCAAACAGGACCAACTATTTCGGCAAACCATTTCTTGAGAGTGCGGACAAATTTTGGAAAGAATGGTTGAGCCTTGACGACCCACTCTATCAGCTTAAGAGTTCCTTCTCCTAAATTTTTACTTCGGTCAAAGATCGCTGTAAACTCTTCTTTAAGCTCATGCATTACTGCCAGCATTGCTGAGGCTTTCTTTAGAGTATCTAGTTTTTCTTTTTGTTCTTCTTTCAAATTATCTTCTCTTTTTAGCAAAATGTATTTGCTGCCCTTTAAGTTAGAAAATAGCTTTTGTCTGGGTTTGGATTTTAGAGATTCAGCACTTTTTTTTTGCTCAATTCTCCCTTGATTCAATTCTTGATGTAATAGCTTAGTCACATGAAATCTATCGACAGTTATTACAGCTTGTGGACAAACTTTTTCTAGAACAGTTTTGTACATCTTATACATATCTATACTTACTCGGGAATCGAGTCATCCGCGCTTCCCCGGATTTAAAATCCGGTGAACGGATGACTTCTTCTATTTGCTCTAAAATTTCTTTTCCCCAAGATGTTAAGTATTTTTCTAGAACCTTAGCTTTTCTTTCTGGGATTAATCCAATTAATTTTCCCGTTTCTAAATCAACTAACACTACAATAAACTTTCCTTGTCCTTTGACTAGAGCCATCTCATCTATTCCTAATCTTGTTAAATTTTTGAGTGGAATTGGAAACACTCGGGAATCGAGTTGACCGCAAGCACCTGATTCGCAATCAGGTGAACGGTCAACCTCTTGACTCACCTGATTAATCATCGATTCTACTTCTTTCTCTGTTAAGTTATTTCTTTTGGCTGCACCCAGTAAATTACTATTAATAACTTCTTCGACAATGAACTGAGCATATCTTTTTGTATATTTTTGCCTTTTTTTGACAAAATTTAATTCTTCACTAAAGGGTTTTGAGCAAAAATTACACTTAAACTGTCTTCGATTAACTCTTAAAAATATTTCTTTTTCTCCCCCGGGTAGATCTTTAACTAAATGCCAATGATTCTGATGAAGACGATGACTGACTTTCTGACAGCTTGGACACCTAGCTGTTTTTGAGCTAGCTTCTACCTCTAAAATTAGAGTTTTTTCAATTTCTTTCTTAGATTTAACTACTACTCCAGTTAGATCAAGAATTTTAGTCAGTTCTCGCTTCATGCTTGCCTATTTTACCGTAATTTTTAATAGTTTAGCATAATAATTACCGAAGAAACTAATTTTTTTAGAGTTTTAATTTAAGATTTTAAAATTATATTTTTAATTAAAATTAAAACTCTATTTTTTCAAAGAATGGCTTTATCTTGACTTCTGACTTCGTTACAACGTTGGTTCATTCTTTTCATGCGAACAATAAATTACTAAGGAATTAAACTTAACGATGAAGCCACGTTACGATGATGAAGAAAATATATCCCGTCACGCCGCCGCCGACGATGAATGCTGTTACGAAATGGCATCCAAGTATAATTGGCAATTGCTGGATGTAGAAAAAACGGGCAACCCCATATTAAGCGTTGATTGCGTATTCGGTGGACAAACCGAATTTCCCAAATCGTATTATGAAACAGAAACGGAGGAAGACTAATGCGAAAATGGATTATATTTCGAGCCGAAAAACGTCAACCGGGATGGCAGGAACGCAAATATGCTCATACCGGGTCACTGACAAAAACCCTGTTTGAACATTACGACTGTTCGGACAGTCCCCTACCTGAACCCGGATACCGACCCCCAGAATTTATCAAAGTTGAGCAATTCTCCGATAGTCAATATCCCGAAGCTAAGACTCATCACCGCCAAAGCGACTGGGAAGTTTCGCGGGTCGAAGTCTATTCGCCAGATTTACCCGTTGGAATGGACTTTGACATGATCGTGATTTGCTATTGTCAGTATAACCCCATCAACGCCCCCCTGAACCCCATGCCGGAGCGTCAAGTCTCGATTGATTCATTTGGTGGAAACCAAGAAGCCCATTCCCAATGGGTTGAACGGGAGCAAAAAGCCGAAGTCTAACCCAAGTTTCGATACCCGCTCATACCGAGGGGCAGGTATTATTGAAGTCAGAAGTTAGAAGTGTGAAGTCAGAAGTTCAAAAAATAATTTGGCAAGCGGACTTGTCAATGAATAACCCCGGATAAATTCCTTTAATTATTCTTTCGGCAATAATGCGTTCCTGTACGCAAGATTTGAATATAATTAATAGAATTTCCGCACAATTAATTATAAATTGTCGCCCTTTAATTTTGGCTATAATTATTTTTTATAAGCGCAAAATTTTTATTGATGTTGTATAATTGGAGTAAAAACTTTTCAATGAGCCAGTATGATTTTTCACAAATTTTAATGATGATTGATGAATGGGTTAAAAGTTTAGAAGATTATCAACTCAATCAACAATGTCGTCAATCGGGAAAAAGTTTCTTTGATTTTCTTAAAACTAAAGGATGTCGGGCGGATATTCTTGCTAAAATTATCATGGATGCAACGGGCTACAATCCCGCACAACTTTGGAGAATCGAAGATGCTCAAAAACTTAAGTCAGCAATTTTTAGCTACGAATCTTGCGGGGCTGATATCAGGTATCATCAAATAGAAGATGTACGAGAAATTTATGAAACGACAGAATTTTGGTTTCGAGAGTAATGAGCTATGAATGAAATTGTCCTAACTTATCACCGCATTATAACTTGGAGTGATGCCAATCATCAATCGTTTGACCCGATGGAAGATTGTTTACCCGACTGGTACGAAAACACCTGGACGGTCGCCGAACAGATGATTACATCGGGGCAAACCTATTGGGAGCATCGTCAATTTTGGGAAGATCTGGAGATGATTTTTTCAAGTTGGTTGCAACGGGGATATTTAATTAAAGCCCAACTCATTGCTCAGTGGTTATTAAGTAATTTTCCAGAGAAAATACTCAGTCCAAAAACTAAACCTATTTTGGAGTTGATTTCTCAGGAAAAATGTATTGAAGCTTTGAATTTACTCCCCGGTCATCGACACCCTTATTCTCGTTGGCCTAGACGGGCAGAATATTATTTTAAAACACTGCATTGGAATTTGGCAAGAATCGCTTTGGAATCGGAAGAGTCGGAATATTTATGGGCAGCTTCTCGAATAAAAGCAAAACAGTTGGGCGTGAATTCTGAAGTATGATTTTAAATTAATTTAGTGACTCGTATGATCAAATAAAAACAATCGATTCAGTTCATCAAGAAAAACGATGTTCAAAGCAAGTTCGCTTCCAAGAAGCACCCACCCCGGAGGTTTATTTGAAGTTAATCCCCTTTCTGAAACCTCCTTCAAAGAGCGCCACTCAGAAGCCCGTCAGCGACTCGATAAAGCTTGAATTATACTCCAACGAATTAAGCCCAACTTAAGAAAACATTATTGCGATTGGTATATTGCTATAGATCCTGATACGGGCGTTTATTTTTTAGATTCGACCTATACGGGAGTTTGTTTGAGGAGTCATCTATACTTTCCGAAGACTATTTTGTGCATCTACCAGTTAAATCAATCGGGGTTTGTCGGACAAAAATGATTAATGGCAGAATTACTAGGCAAGGAATTTATTTTGAAATAGATTTAATAACTTCAGATGGTGAATTGATTCCAGTTGATGCTTTATTTGATACGGGCTTCACATCGGGTATCTTAGGAATTCATGCTCAAGATGTTGAAGCTCTAGGTTGGCAATATATCGCTACAGAAAGGGGAGTACCCACTGCGAATGGTGAAGCTGATTTTTTAATTGATCGGGGACAAGTTTTTGTTGATGAGCATCAAATAGAAGTTCCCGTTTTTGTCGGACAATTCCCAGAAATAGACCGAGTAATCTTGGGATACCAAGCGTTAGAACTGTTCTATATTACGTTCGACAATAAACAGAATATTGCAACTTTAGAAGTTAAATTAGCACGGCAATAATCTTAATAAAAACTTAAAATTTTTCTTGTCTATTTAAAACAAAAATTAAAACAACTTTATCCGCAAATATTTTATTATTTAATCTGTTAAATTTATTTTGTTCAATTTTTTTTGATTTAATTTTTGAGGTTAAAATCTCAAAGAAAACCGGATTTAAATCTATAGTATTTAACTCTATAAGTAGGTACAATAAATGAAGTCATCAATTCCGAAATTTAAAGTAAAACCTGGCTATAAACCGCAATCACCAGACACAACTCCCGAAGTGGATTTATTGGGATTTGAGTTGTTGAAAAAACGTTCTCCCTCACAGCGTTTGGTAATGGGAGCCGAAATGAATAAAAATGCTCGTCGGTTTTCTATCTCCTGTTTTAGACAACATTTTTCTCAGCTATCTGATGCGGAACTGGCTCAAAAACTTGCTTTTGCTTGGTTGGGAGAGAATGATTTTCCCGGTTTGACTTCTACTCACAATCAAATGAATTGGATTCAAGATTCAATTGCTTTAGCTGAAAAATTGCACCCCATTTTTGAATTGCTAAATATTCCCTATTATATCACCGGGGGTGTCGCGGCGATTGGCTTCGCCACTGCGCTAAAGCGCAATCGCTTACGGGGAAGTTCGGACAACTCGGGATGTCGATATCGTTATTTTTATTCAACCTGCTGATATTATTGTATTGGCGACCGAGTTAGAACAAATGGGGTTTTATGTTCCGGGTGTAGAAGATATTGTTGAAGGTCGAATGCGAATATTACAAGTTACCGATATTGAAACAATTTCCCGCGCCGACCTAATTTTAGCAAACAATGATGAATTTGAGCGCATTCAATTTGAACGGAGACAGCAATACGAAACTCCGGGTAATATTATGGTTAATTTAGCCTCTCCAGAAGATATAATCCTCAATAAACTTCAGTGGAGCGGTGCGACCCTGCGGATGTCTCATCCGCTAAGGAACGCGCACCAAGAGAGAAGTTCGGGTCAGTCGGACAAACAGTGGCGGGATATTTTGGGAATATTAAAAGTGCAAGGGGAATCCCTGGATTTTGATTACCTAAACTCTTGGTCGAATCGCTTGGGATTTCCCCAAGATTTACAACAAGCGCGAATGGAAGCCGGACTTTGAATTTTATTTGATGGGATTGGGATTACATTGATTAATTGGAGATTGTTGACGAATAACTCCCGTTTTTGTAGGATCATAACCCACCAAAATAACCTCTCCTTCTTCGGTTCTTATCCATCCCCTCGCCGGAACAATCGTTCTAGAATCAATGGGATTTTTTTCTCGGTTTTGTGATATTTGTTGAGGAGGTTGTGATAAATTATTGGGTTGAGAAATAACGGGTTCAATCAGGGGAGATTGTAATTCAACTAACCGGGGAATTGTCGATGAATCTTGAACGGGGTTCGGCGCTATTCCTCCCCGACCCGTTATCACAAATTCGCTAGTTCCTCTTTGTTTGCAGGGGTCTTGAGCGATTAATTCCGCCGGGTCAACAACTGTAACTTCTAGTGATTCTGGGGGGTCAAAATTAAGCGTTGTATCGATAGAAAGATCTCCAGCAGCGTTAATAATACTATTTTGAGATTGTAAAAGTCCGAGTTCCGAATTTCCAAAAGGACGGATATTAATATTGCTCCCTCCCGTTGGGTCAAACGCACTGGTAACAATTTCACTATTTTCCAATAACACTAACAAATTAGAATTAATATCAATATTTCCATCAAACGTTTGACCGCTTTCGCTTCCGGCTGCCGAAATTGAACTTCCACGCCGCACGCTAATATCCGGTGAATTGATAGCAATATTTCCCCCTTCACCTGTTACTGAATCTGCAACTAGACCTGCTTGTTCCAAACGAACTTGGGAAGCATTCACTTCCAAATTTCCGGGATTCCCAACACCGTCGCTGTTTACAAAAATAGCAGATTTATTTCTAACTGTTAATTGTTCAGCATCAACACTAACCGTTCCTCCATTTCCGACCCCCGTTTCTGAAACGTTCGCAAGGATAAAAGACCTGTCTGCTAATTGAATATTTTCGGCCTCTACATTGACCGAACCCGCATTTCCAATTCCTGAAGTTGATGTAGACAAGAAAGCTTGATTGCTCAAGGTTAAACGTCCGGTTTCAATAATGATATTTCCACCATTACCTATAGCTCCTTCTTCATTAACTCCAACGATAATTGATGTTCCTTCCCCATCAAGAGCAAGTGATTCTGAGGCTTTAATGAAGACTGTTCCTCCTCGGCGATTAGGGGGAATTTCAAGAGCAGGGGTTTCGGATTCATCTGGTAACGAAATTCCTGAAAAAATTGTGGAATTATTTTGCATTGTAAGTTGTTCCGTTTCAATAGTAATATCTCCTCCATTGCTCGCTCCTGCCGTTCCACTAGAAACAAAAACTTGGTTGTCAAATGTAACCTCTTGAGCTTGTATTGTAATTGAACCTGAAGAACCCGTTCCCGAACTATTAGTACGAATTACTGCTCCATCTTGTCCGACTAATCTCTGCGCGGTAATTGAAATATTTCCGGTGTTGCCCCCGTTACCAGCTTGAGCGACAATTCGACTACCCAGTGTGGATGGTTCTCCTGTCAATGAAGTAATAATCCTTTGAGTTCCTCTACCGCTAATTTCGATAGTATTGGCACGAATATCAATTGAACCCGAACTGCCTACATCCCCTGAAAAAGTTAATATCAGCGCTCCGTTGAGTATTCTTAATTGGTCTGCTTCGAGTGTAATACTTCCCACGCTAGTACCGCTAAATTCTAGATTAGCAGATGTTTCGTCTGGTAAATTATTTGTTGCTACAGAAATTAGACTGGGAGATACTCCCCCCCCGATTAACTCAACAACAGAAGCTTGAATATTTATAGAGCCAGCGCTACTACCGTTTAGACTTCTTACTGATATTTCGCCTCCATCTCGAACAGTTAATCGTCCGGTTTCTAAATTGAGAGTTCCTGCGGTTCCTTCACCAGTTGTAAAAACACTTAAACCGCTTCTTGAGTTGAATTCACCCAAATTTAACTCCCCTGCTATCTCTACTTCGTTTGCTTTAATTTGCAGAGAACCTGAACCCCCCTTTCCTGAAACAGAAGTTTGGATGAATCCTCCATCTCGAATTATTAGTTGATTCGTTGTGATAAAAACATCTCCAGCTTGTCCTGTGTTGAAGCTATTCGCAAAGATGCTTCCTGCCCCTCGAACAGCTAATCTCGGAGTATTGATTATAACGCTACCTGCATTACCACTACCATTTGTTCGAGTATTAATTCGACTAATAACCCCAGTTATTGTTCCCGTTACTTCTACAAACTCGGAAGCATTAACGGTTATATTTCCCATTGAGCCTGTTGATTCTTCATTGACAGCAAGCCGAATATCAGCACCATCCTGAACAACTAAAGTTCCGGTATTAATGGTAAGATTTCCGACATTACCTGTTGCTGAAGTTTCACCTGCTACAATAGAATCGGAAAGATAAATTTGCTGTGCTTCAATCTGAATATTTCCTGCGTTTCCGTTACCTAATGCAATCAAACTAATCTGTCCATTTATTGCATTAAGCGATGAGGTTGAAATTTCAATATTTCCTGCATCTCCAACTGCATTTTCCGCGAGTTCACCCAAAATAGAACTATTTGATAACTCCACCAAATCGGTTGCAAAAATCGATATAGAACCCGCATTTCCTATTCCAAAGGTACCGGATTGAATTCGCGCTCGCTCTGTTAATCTTAATTGTCCGGTTTCAATTTGAATATTTCCTCCATGACCCATCCCTGTGCCATTTACATCCGCAGAAAAACCACTCCGAATTTCACCATCTGGTGTTGTTCCCGTAAGTTCAACAGTTGCAGCTTTTACAATAATACTGCCTGCATTTCCTTCCCCGGAAGTGCTAGTAATAACTTGTGAACCTTCAGATAGCAATAAATTCCCCGTGTTAACTTCAACTATTCCTCCATCACCCCTTGCACCTTGTTCAACATTGCTAAAAATATTACCACTTGATAATTCAACAGAATTGGTTGCTGAAATTGATACTACACCTGCATTTCCTTGTCCGAAGGTACTACTTTGAATAGTTGCTCTATCCGTCAATCGTAATTGTCCGGTTTTGATTTGAATATTTCCTCCATGACCCACCCCTGTCTCATTAACATCAGCAAAAAAAGCACTAATCAACTCACCATCAGCCGAAGTTCCTGTGAGTTCGATATTATCAGCTTTTACAGTTATATTCCCTGCATTTCCTTCCCCGGAAGTGCTAGTAATAACTTGTGAACCTTCAGATATTAATAAATTACCCGTATTAATTTCAATTGTTCCCCCATTTCCAACTGCACCTTCTTCGACACTACTCAAAATATTACTACCCGATAACTCAACAGAATCCGTTGCTGAAATTGATACTACACCTGCATTTCCTTGTCCAAAAGTCAAAGCACCAAGTCCGGCTTGATTACTCATTACTAATGAGTTTGTGACTATATTAATATTGCCTGCATTTCCTTGTCCTAAAAGAACCGTACCGAGAAATGCTCCATCATTAAGTGTAAGTGAGTGAGCAGTCACATTGATGTTTCCGGGTTGACCAATTGCATCAATGTCAATACTGTTTCTAATCGAACTTTCTGCACCTGTTATCAAAACGTTTTCTTGAGCATTAATATTAACATCTCCGCCTTGTGCTTCTAGAGAACCTAATCCTTCATCTATTCCCGCTCGAATAACACTATCACCCGAGATTTCAACATTTCTCGCATTAATATTAACGTCTCCGCCCCCATCTGCACGAACATTTATCTGTGATTGGTTGGTTAACCCCACATTTCCCCGTAGAATATTCTCGGGAAAGGTTAAACTATTATCGGGGTTAATTTGCACAGTCCCCGGTTCAGATAATCCCCCCAATTGAATTCGACTCCCCGGAGAAATTGCAAAGCCATTATTAAATAATACATCTCCACCAACCAATGCTAATGTTTGATTTTGAGGAACGTTTAAGCCTTGCGGAATCAGAAATCCTGCATCATTTCGTAGCGAACTCCCATCCAACCGAACCAGTTGCGGTGCGGCTTGATTAACAATAGTCCCAGGATTTTCTCGAAGGTTTAACCCGATGGGAATATTTATGGTTAATAAGGGCGGGGCTGCTGGGTTACTTGCGGCAAATTCAAAGCCATTTTCAAATAATATTCCATCGGCTGTTGTGGCAAAAAATGAACCGCCTACATCTAATCTGGCGTTTGGCCCAAATACAATTCCATTGGGATTAATTAAAAATAAATTGGCATTGCCTAAAACGCCTAATGTTCCCAAAATTTCCGAGACATTCCCTCCCGTAACCCGAGTTAAAATATTAACAATATTGTCGGGGTTGGAAAAATAAGCCCCCCGTCCTTCTCTGATGTTAAACTCCTGAAAGCTATGAAATAAGTTCCCACCCCTCACCGCACCCCCGTCAATGCCATCGCTCGATATCCCTCGAATATTTTGATTGGGAACAACCACCGAATTTTCCGAACCCAAACTGTTATCGGGGACAATTTGTGCCACAGTTGCCAGTGGAGTCAGACAAAAAACTGTTGTTGCACCCACGACTGAAAAGGTAGATAGACGAAAATTCATAGGTTGATTAATAAAGCAATGGTAATTGATGAAGCTCTTTGGAATTATAAACTAAAACTCTTGAACTTTCCCAAATCAATTTTTGTTATTGTTAACACCCGTTCGCCAAATCTTAGAATAGAGTTGACGAGCGTTTTCCAATTGATAATTAATTTTGGCTTCAACATTTTCTTTTAAGTTTTACAAATTAATTTTGTTCAAATTTCGATTACAGTTAAAAATATTCACCTCATATCGCGCAGAAATGGACAGCAATCAATCAAGCTTTATCTCAATGTTCGAGTCCAAAAATATTTCACTCGTTCAGATTTGCGAACAGATTCATACCGGAAAAATGCAGATTCCTAACTTGCAACGCAGCTTCCGATGGAAAAGTGAACTGGTATCAAGTTTAATTGGCACTATCTGTTCCGGCTTGCCCATCGGATGTATTTTGATACGCGAATGCGGCAACTCCAACGGACATTTTTCACCCCGTCCGATAGACGGTGTAATCCTAGATAAACCCGCAGACCCCGAATATTTAATCCTGGACGGACAGCAGCGAATGACCTCATTGTATTCGGTTATTTACTCCCAAAACCCGATTAAATTCATCACAAAAACCAAACGTAAAATTGAATATTATTGGTATTATATCGACATTAATAAAGCCCTAGATCCCTATTATTACCTAGAATAAGCCGTTGTCATCAATGGATAATTGACAATGGATAATTGATAATTAATGAGGTTTAATATCTCTCCTTTAAAGGAGAAAAAAGAAAAAATATTTCCTCTCTATCAATCCTCTTCATAATGGTCGAGGTAATTATCCATTATCCATTATTAATTATCAATTATTGAACTTGCCCCTATCAAAAAAGAAAGCAAGTTATTTAGACCCGAGCCAAAATATTGATTGCTCAACCTCCGAACAAGAATTTGAATCGTTAATGTTTCCCTGCAACTTTATGTTTAATTTTAATCAATGGCGATCCGATTTTTTCCGCCATTGGAATTACGCCCCGGCTAAAACGGAACTCCTCGATAAATTTGAATGGGAAATTATCAAAAAAGTTGAGCATTACCAAGTTCCCTCGGTGTGTTTAAACAGCCAACTCTCCAAGCCCGGAGTTTGCAAAAGCTTTATCGACGTCAATACCAAAGGTTTCCCTTTAAATTACTTCGATTTAATTAAATCTACGTTCGATTCTCACGATTTTTCATTGGGACAAGATTGTGAAAAGCGGCTTTCTCGACTGTCAAAGCATAAAGTTTTGGAGGAATTGCGAGATACTGACTTCCTTTCCGGTATCGCTTTTGTCAGCACCCACCACCAACGCTTTGAAGTGCTGAAGGGGGCGATTTCTCCACTGACAACATTACCCCGTGTGGGTGGTAGTCGCCGCGAAGTCATGGAACTGACCGTCGAAGAATACCAGCAGTACAGCCCCCAACTGGAATCGGGTTTTGAAGAAGCCGCCCGTTTTCTCCACGCCCAAAAAATCTTTTCCCCCGAAGACTTGCCCTATCAAATCCAACTGGTGGTGTTGGGGGCGATATTTGCGGTGGTGGGTTCCCTCGACTCTCACTGTCGTCGGAAATTGGAGCGGTGGTTTTGGACGGTCGTTTTAACCGAATTTTATTCGTCCTGGTACGAACAGAGGGCTGCCAAAGATATGGCTGAGGTTCCCCACTGGTTATTGTACGGCGGAAATTTGCCGACGAGCTTTCAAGAATCCCAATTCAAACCTTCGCGACTGCTGAAAATCACCAAGCGACAGGGGGCTTTTTACAAGGGAATTAACGCTTTATTGCGTCAGAATGGGGCTATAGATTTTTACACCGGAGAATTGTTATCGGATGTCAATTATTTTGCCCAACCGATTCAAGCCCACCATATTTTTCCCAAAGCTTGGTGTCGCAAGATGAAAATTAATTCGGGACACTACAATTGTTTGGTGAATTTAACGCCACTCGGCGAACCCACTAACCGCTTAATCGGCGGACGTGCGCCTGCGGATTATTTGGAAAGGCTCAAAGAGCAGGGAATTTCTCACAAACAAATAGAGCGGATTTTACATTCGCATTTAATTGAACCTGATACTTTGTGGAATAATGATTTTGATAGTTTTTTGAATCGACGACAAATCGATTTGGAGAATATGGCAAAATCGGCTATGGGGTGGCTAAACGATTCTCAACTTGACGTCGGATAAGTTTTGAATTAAATTTCTAATAAAGTGTTTGAGTTTAAAAAATATTGTGGTTAATTACCCGAATATTTTAACCCGAGAATATAAAGGTTGAGTAGCACCGAGTAAAATTCTAAAAATAAGGGTTTTGTTAAGGTTCTGTTGCACTAAAAAATAAGTTTGCAACAGAACCTTTATCAATCTCAATAAAAATGCTCCCTCAGCCTCAATTTGATTTCAAAAATTGCCGATAATTTTGAGTTGATAACTTTGCTGTTTCACGCCTATCAGTGGAGTATTACCCCCAAGTTAGTACACAAAATTGAGTAGAAAATTAAGAGATTTATGATTTTAGATATTGTTGTGTTTTGCTGCGACTTTAAATTTAATATTTTTATTTATTTTTTATTAGATTCATTAATTTTACGCCTCAGTCTACAATACCAAGTTCTGTTAGGCGAGATTGAAGCTATTTTCCATCCCAAGTTTTGTTGTGTTCTTCGTAAAGACAATTTATGTGTTTGATGAAATTAATTGCACGGAAAATCACTTCGGCATGGGGGGCGAAAATCGTTTATTATAATTATAAACTACAGGAACATCAACGATGGGACTTCAATCTAGTGAATTATCAAAGGCTTTAAAAACCCGCCGTCTTCCCGATATTCGTTCAACTTCAGTTGAGTCGCTCAATCAGCACAAATTACACCAAAAGCAACGCGAGCGAAAAAACCGCTCAAATTTTACAGAAAATTAAACCCAGATTGCTCTCTAATTATTTGAATTGGTACATTGCAATTGATTCTGAAACGGGAGTTTATTTTCTCGACCCGGACTATACGGGTATATTTTTCCGCAGCAAAATTTATTTTCCCAAAAGCACGCCCGAGCATTTATAAACTCAATCAATCCAAATATTTCGGAAAAATTTAATTAATGATTCGAGGACAAATTACGGAACGGGGCATTTATTTTGAGATTGAATTAGTAACTTCCGATGGCGAACAAATTCCGGTTGACGTAATAGTTTGATTCCGGTTTTACATCGGGAATTTTGGCGATTCATGCTCAAGATATTGATGCTTTTGGATGGGAAAATTTAGACCAAGATTTAGAAATTCCCACGCCCTGGCGGTTTAAGTCAATTCACCGCTTATCGGGGTAATATTATTATTGATGATCAAAGGCTAACTTTACCCGTTTTGGCGGGAGATTTGCCCGAGGAAGATAGGGTTTTATTGGGGTATCCAATTTGAAATATTTTTAATTTAATTTTGGATACTGAGAGGGAAATTGTTACTTTGACATTTATTGGACAATCAAATAGCTGTGTTCTGCGGGATTAATGTCCCGTTTTTGGTTGTTTGAGAAGATTGACTCGTTCACCGCCTGCTTTTACTTGTACCAATGAAAGTATCCTGGTTGTTAGCGCAAAGAGGGACAAAGTGGAGAGGGAAATAATAATAAAATTTAAGGCTAACATTGAATTGAACGTAGTCGCCTGCGGTGAACTCCCGTTTTGGTGGGGTCGTAACTAACAAGAATGACCTCTCCTTTTTCATTGCGTATCCATCCCCTCGCCGGAACAATATCCAAACTGGAAACGGATTGATTTTGGATTGGGGAATCATTGCGCTGCACTCTACTTTTCTGGGAGAATGTATCATTGCGGCGGGACTCAACTTCAGGGGGCAATTCCATTAAGGAAACAAACGTTTCTTCGCTGCGTACACTTTCTTGAGGACTAGGAGGCAATCCCCCCCGACCCGTAATTACAAATTCGCTCTCGATACCTTGCCTACAGGGGTCTTGAGCAATTAACCGGGCGGGGTCAACAACAATTTGAGGTAGCTTAATTAATCCGAAACTGGGGTCAATTTCGGTGTTGAGTTCAACAGTTCCGCTGAATTCGGAGCCGAGTTCAGAAGTTGCTGTAATATCACTAGCATCCGTTTGTTCTTGACGAAATTGGGTTCCTAAAACTGCATCTGCATTAAGAAAAACTTGACCTCCAAAAGCTTGTTGAGCGTTGGCAGAAATATCGCTATTTTCAATGGCAATTAAATTCTCGGTGTTAATTTCGATATTGCCTCCGGTTGCAACTCCGGTTGCATTGGTAGTAATGTTGCTGTTGCGGCTTAGTCTGAGGTCATCCGTATTAATGATAATATTCCCCTGACCTGCGCTTGTTTCTGCGTTCAAACTAGCTTGGTTATAGAGAAGAATTGATTGAGCATTGATAATTAAATCACCTGCGGCTTCTGTGCGTTCAGAACGAACATCAATTGTTGCTCCATCTCGAACCGACAGATTTTGAGTATTAACGGTTAAAGTACCTCCATTCCCCGTAGCTCCCGATAGAACTGAAGCTCTTAAAGCGCTGGGTAACTGACCGGCACCAACCAATTCTATATCCGTAGCGGTAATCGTTAAGTTTCCTCCATTACCCCGAGCAAAAGTCGAAGCTGTTATTAGTGCGCCATCGCGAACCAACAAACGTTGAGTATTAATATTAATAGTTCCTCCATTTCCTGTAGCTTCGGGTGCAACTAAAGCTCCCAAAGCACTGGGAAATTCACCATTAACAGATTGACCAACCAGTTCCACATTAATCGCCGTAACCGTTAAATTTCCCCCATCTCCATTGCCAAATGTATCAACTGCTATTTGTGCGCCATCCGAAAGCGACAGATGCCGAGTATTAATGGTTAAATTTCCTGCATTTCCTGTCGCCTCCTTTGCAACTGAAGCGCTCATTAGACTGGGAAATTGACCGCCAGCAGTAGTACCAATTAGTTCAATTGATTCTGATGCTCTGACAGCTATTCCTCCGGCGGACTCAGAACCGAGTGTTTGTGATAACATTGCCGAACCATCTAGCAATTCCAGCCGTCCAGCTTGAACATTGATGTCACCTCCACCATTACCACTCACATCCACCGAAGCAGCCCGAGACAGTTGAATCCTGCCAAATGTAGAGAATTCATCATAAATCAATGGCTCATTGAGTTGAGGAGCAAGTGTTACTGTTCCAGAACCCACGACGCTACCAAGTTCAACTCGTCCCTCTGCCGCAGTTAAATTTCCTCCCTCCAGTGAGATATTACCTCCTATTAGAGCCAAAGTCCGACCGTCGGAAACTTGTAATCCAACAGGTCGATTGTCTCGAATTTTTGCCAAGGTCTCGAAATCAAAACTTAAATTATTACCAATCCCTTCGACTCGAATTTCACCGGGGTTGTTTCTAAAGTTTAACCCGAGAGGAATATTAATGGTTAATAACGGGGGAGCTTTCGGGTTAGATGCGGCAAATTCAAAGTTATTCTCAAACAAAATTCCATCGGCAGTTGTGGCAAAAAATGAACCGCCCACATCCAATCTTGCGTTCGGCCCAAAGACAATACCATTGGGATTTATAAAAAATAAATTGGCATTTCCCAAAACGCCCAGCGTTCCCAGAATCTCTGAGATATTATTACCCGTAACTCGACTCAGAATATTAACAATGTTATCGGGATTTGAAAAGTAAACTCCCCGTCCCTCTTCCACGTTAAACTCTCGAAAACTGTGAAATAAATTACTTCCCCTCACCGCACCCCCGTCGATGCGGTCGCCATTCACTCCGCGAATATTTTGATTGGGAACCACAACCGAACTTTCATTTCCCAACGTATTATCGGGGACAATTTGTGCTACTCCGGGGAAGGCGGCAAACAGAACACTCAGAAAACTTGCCCCGGTCAACCAGATGCGGCACAAAAAAACGAGGTTATTCCACATAACTAGATGCACCAGAACAGATGAATATTGGCAGAGCAAACGCCCGCATTCACAAAGGTTTTCGCCCGAAAAGTCAATAGGATTTTAAAGAAAAAAATCCGCAGTCTGTAACAATATTACCAAAAAAAAATGCTGCCACATTGCTCAAATTTTCGCTCTTGCCAAAATTATGGTCTTATGCAGGCTCGAAAGCACAAAAACAATGGATTTGGCTTTCCATAGATGCGACCACACGAGAAATTATTGGAGTATATATTGGCGTTAGCGAAGCGTCTCCGCAGGGGAATCACTCCTGCCAATCAGCAAGACAGTTATGGCAATCCCTTTCTCCAGTTTATCGTCAATGCGCTATTTATTACACCGAAACTTGAATGATTAATTAATTTCGACAATATATTTGATTCTCTCATCCGTATGAACTGGGGAATAAACCCGGAGGGATTGGTTAATTGAAGTTTAAAATTTCTTCATTACTTTTGACTTTTTTTTATATAAATGATTTTTCTTTCGGAGCTTCTAAAAAATCTCGAATTCCCGAAAAAAACTAGGGCAAGTTCAGAAACCCATACAAAAGGAGAATGCTTTCTTGTTGTCGGTGTGGGTTGTTATACCGATCCAATTTGTCTATTTAAAAATTATTTAAGCGCACATAAATATGCAAACAAGTTTAACTTTGGGGAACCGTTTTTAGAAACAAAAAAATATCAAAATTGGCAAAAAAAAGCGCTTGACTTGAGTTAATATTGATGAGATTGTTATGACTGTTACGAAGCACGCTGAATTTTTGGGTCAAGGAAAAACTCACTTTTTCTAATTGGGAAGATAGGCAACAATGCAAAAGTTACCCCTAACATTTTTAGGAACGACGTTTATAGCTTTGGCAACTTTCGGTACAGCCCCAGCTAGGGCTGCCCTACTAAATTTCAACTTTACAACTGAAAGTGGCTCAACGGGTTCTTTTATTTTGGATACGGACACTGCTTCCGATCCCGACCCGGCAATCGGTGTTACCGCTGATGGAACTACGGTTGAAATCGGGTTAGCCTATCCGAATGCTGTTTCTGACTTTTCGCTTGCAACAACAGGTACGGTTTTGAGTCGGCAGGTTGAAGGAGGAACCCCCCCGCTTCTAGCCGTGGGGAGGATATCAGAAAAACACGGTTAATTGTTCTGCCGCTGCCAGGAGCAGGGTATACGCGATCGCCACTCCTGCGGTAAAGGAATAGTAAAAGCGACGGGTTTTGCCCCAGTAGGATTGCTTCCAGGACAGGATGGCAAAAACTAGCATCCCGATCGACACCCCGGCAATGCCAATGGGAAGGAAATAAATCCAGGCATAGCGGCGATCGATGCCTATTAAAAGCTGCTCAAAGCCATAGTCGCCATGCCCAGATAACAGCGTTGCGCCCATTGCCAACCCCTGAGCCAGAATCCAGCCCAGACTGAGGACTGACAGCAGCACACCCAGCCAAGATGCCCAGCGTGCGCCCACCGGAACCGGAGCCGAAGGTTTGCCACTGCTTCTCCGGCGCAGCGATGCCACCCACATCATCCCCAGCCAGACCACCGGAAACAGGATTAACACCAACAGCAGCACCACCCGCCGAAGAATCGCCTGCCAGCTTAAATCGAAGAACGATTGTCCGAGCCAGCGGGTTCGCGGCGCAATCAGGGTATTTTTCTGGGTGATAAACTGCACCTTTTGCTCGTTGACACAGGCAGTGTTTGGAGCCTGGTTAGGATTTGCCAGAAACTCTGCCATGATCGAGTTAGCGCAGGGAGTCCTGATCGCTCCATGCCCATTAGCGGGAAACTCAACAAAGAAATGATTTTTCAAGCCTTTCGCCACCGATTGCCCAAAAATGGGCGGTGTAATTGGGTCAAAGTGACCATTCAGCAGTAATGCTGGAGTATCGCTAATTACGGGTTTGCGGGCGGATGGGTCAAGGACGGGAACATCCCACACTTTACATTTATCGACTTCTGATTTCAGTTGCTTGTTGCCCCAATCCTGAGCAAAGGCAGGCAACCCCTTGACCTCCAAAGCGCCCGTATATGGAACATCTTCAGAACATTTCACAGAAAAGTAAGTTCCCTGGGTAGTCCCCCCTCCTGTCAGCATCGACAGGTAGAGAAGCGGCGCTACCAAGGTAAAGTTACCCTCATTTGCCTGGTCAATCAGGGCAGGCAGCACAAAGGGCGCACCGCTACTATAGGCCATCTGAAACAGGACAGAAGTAAAGTCATCGGCAGTGACCTTGAAGGTCTTGATTTGCCCCTTGGTGTTGACGAATTTAACGGACCCTGGTGTTTGCTTCAGGCGATCGTGGGCGGCGATAAAGGTGCCTTTGACATCGGGATAGAGGGCGTTACAGTCGGGATCGGCAGCACAGGCGGCATCCACCTGCGTAAGCAGTCGATCCAGAATCACACCGAAACGGCTAATGGCTGTAAATTACGGACATCGGTAACGCACGAAGCCGGGGTTGCCATTGGTTATATCTGTTAGAGACTTGCGATCGTCGGAAAGCCGGAAATACCTGTTGGAAAGCCAAGTCTGTCCTTCGCCGGACAACTCAACGGTCAACTCCAGGTCAAATTTGCCATGAGTAACGATCTCGCTAATGGGACCTGAACTTTCATAGAACTCGATACGGTCTGGACTCATGAAAAGCTGTCCTTGAGATCCACGAGAACCGCAGCTTTCCAAATTGTCGCTCCATTCCCCTTGAAATTGAGCCGGGACGACCCGTTGCCGCTCCGTTGCCGTTGCGATGCCAGTCGCAAGCATAAAAGCAAGTATAAACGATCCGATCGCCTGATGAATTCCTGAATCTTGGGGCTTGGAATTGTTCGTTATCCGTGCGATGTAATCGGCATCAATTATTTGCGAAAAACCTCGTAATTTCATAATTCTCACTGTCGTGTAAATTTTGGGCGGGTTTTGTTCTGTTAAGAATCTAGTCTAGTTTGGCTCAAATTTTATTAATTTTCAATTGGAATTGAATTGGGTTATTGATTTATTGTTTAACTTCGGGTTTAAACTCCAGGAAAGTAGGGGTTATGTTGCATCAAACAAGGAGTTGGCAACAGAACCTTTCTTTAAGTCAACTTTAACTTGCCCTTGCCTCCTCAATATAGTTTCAAAAATATGGAGTAATAAGGGGACAATTCATGTGTTAACGTAACGTTTTTTATCAAAGCTTAATATTTTCGCTTTTTCATGTTAATTGTTAAATGGAGATTCGGGAAAGAATTATTAAGTTTATGAATAATAACAGGGTACTTTCAGGAACCGAACAGGCAATGGAGCTATTGAACCGTCAAAATGGTTCATTTAACATAGTCACAATCGCCCGAATAAAAGGGAAAATTAGCGAAGAATTCTTAAGGAAAGCGTTAGAAGGAGTTCAAAGGATTCATCCTTTACTAAATTGTCGAATTATTGAAACGCCGAACGATCTCGAATTTACAACTGACGGAACCGAAAAAATTCCTTTGTCTGTAGTTTACCCTAGCCAAAAAGAAAATTGGCAAGATGTTGTTAGAGAAGAATTAAACAAGACGATTGATAGCAATAAAGTTCTGGTTAGGTGTATCCTTTACAGCAACTCGGAAATAGATAGCTATTTAATCACAACCATACACCACGCCATAGCGGATGGCTTATCTTCTCTAAACTTGCAGTCACAAATTTTGAACTTTTATAAAATAATAGCCTCTGGAAATTCCATCAATGCTGATTGCTTATCTCCCCTTCCATTTTTGGATGAATTATTACCCAAATGGATGCAAGGAAATAAAGGAGTCAGCAAGGGAAAATGGTTTTTGTTAAAATTAAAATTAAAAATGCTATTCCATAAACCGGAACAATTAAAGCCAGAAAAGACCGTCCCACGAGAATCGCGCAGTTGCGGCATGACTCATAAATACTTGGAAAAAGAGTTAACCCAAAAATTGGTTGAGCTTTGTCGGCAAGAAAAAACAACGGTACAGGGCGCTTTATGCGCCGCAATGTTACTTGCAGTAACCAATAAAATTAGAATGGGAAGCCCCAGAAAAATTAACGCTTATTGTGGCTCATATATCGATTTACGCAGGCGTTTGGAACCCCTCATTAGCAACAAAGATATGGGCATTATAACTTCATCGATCACTTCGCTGCATCAAATCAAGCCCCAGATGTCCTTTTGGGATTTATCGAGAGATGTTTCTAAAAAGATAGAATTGGGTTTGAAGAGAAAAGATATATTCAAGCCCGTAATGATATTCAAAAGAATTATTGAATACTATATTGAACATCCCGATTTATCTTTTTTGACCGTTTCAGTTACCAATGTCGGTCGGGTTAATATTCCCGCTCTCTATGGAGGTTTAGAAATAGAAGAAATAAGTTTTGTTCCGTCCAACACTATTTTTGGTAAAGTATTTACAGTTGCGGTTGCAACATTTAAAGAAAAAATGCTTCTTAATTTTATAGCATCCAAACCTTCAGTTAGTCAGGATACAATAGAGATGTTGGCGAATAGTGTTATCGATTGCCTTGAAGAAGTTTGTCAATAAAAAGTGATAATAGCTGTCACGAAAAAGACTATTTGATAGCCCGCTTTCCGTTTAGAACAACCTACCCAAACGGTTTACCCCACCATTTCCAACACTCCTTAAGAGTGATAGGAATTCTTTGGACTAAGTAGGATAAAAATATTGCCCGAGTATAAACCTGTTTCAAGTCATCCAAACGAGCCGAAAAATCTTGGGAAGCTCGACGTTCTATAGCGATTTGTTCTCCTCCCTCGTACTCCTGCAAGGGTTAATTTTTGTAAGGGCGATTGTTGAACGAGGGCAGAAGGCAGAAGGCAGAGGGCAGAGGGATCGTGCGCGTGGGGGATTCCGACCCACCACTAAACGCAAACCACCTCGCACGAAGTTTTTGGTGGGGGTCTTAAACCCAAAAGTAAGAAGGTAGAAAATAAATCAAACCTTCTGCCATCTGCCATCTGCCCTCTGCCTTCAAGGGCGAAGCCCGATAAACCACCCCAACTCAGTAAAATTAAGCAAAAGGAACGGAGAATACATTACCGCCCTCGGTATAAGGCAGGATAGCCTCGAACTGAATACCCGGGAAGTTTCGCTCTGTCATCTCGCTGTAATTCCCCACTGCTGAAATTGCATTTAAAGCAAAATCATTCGACAAACCGAGACTTTCTCCCACATTTCCTTCTACTCCCAAAAATCGGCGAATAACCGGGTCCGAACTCTCAAGTTCAGCCGTCACATTTTCCGAAGTTAAACCCAGTTCTAACGCTTCCGTAACCGCATAAGTTACCCCAGAAACTACATCTTTCCACTCGGATTGATTCTCATCCACAACCATTGCTAAAGGTTCCTCTCCCAAGACTTCTGGAAGCGGTCGAGACAGGCTTCTAAGTTCGGGAGGTAAGGTGAGAATACTGGAAACAATTAAACTACCATCTCCCGTTATCGCATCTAATTCCCCATTGATATAACTGTCAAATAGGGTCTGGAAATTATCCAAAGCCACGACTTCCGCATTAATACCCAAAGAGTCAAGTTTTTCACGCAACCGAGTCTCAGAAGTTGTACCCGCACTGACACCAATTCGACGACCTTCAAGCTGTTCAAAAGAGGTAATTCCGCTATCACTTCGGGTGTCTACAAATTGAGCATCATAAACATTAATCGGCGCAAAATCTACCCCCAACAACGCATCCCGTCTGAGGTTGTGAGTTGCGTTCCGACTGGTGACATCAACAACACCATTAGCAACATCACTAAAGCGCTGAGAACCCGTTGTTTGAATCACAAATTCAACCGCATTGGGGTCGCCAAATAAAGAAGCCGCCAGCACCCGACCGAAATCAACATCAAACCCGGTTAAATTACCATTTTCCTCCGCAAAACCCAATCCTTGGGCATCATTCCTCACCCCAACTCGCACAAAACCCCGGTCTAAAACTTCCTGCAAAACATTACGATTGTCGTTATCAACCAACGGCACAGTCACTTTATCGCTACCGGAAAAAGGAGGATAATAAACCAGACCTCTTTCCTCAACAAACATCAATTCATTGAGATTTCGAGGCAGCGCAGTTTCATCAAAATTCCGATTATAAATTTCTTCGTAATTCCCAACTTGTTGAATGATATTCAGCGCAAAATCATTATCAACTCCCAGAGATTCTCCCAAGTTCCCTTGCACGCCCAAAAAGCGTTTGATGTCGCTATTTCCATCCAGAAATTCATTTACATTCTGAGAAGTAATCCCGAAGAATTCCGCTTGAATGGGAGCGTTAACCACCCAACGCACCACATCGGCAAATTCGGACTCATTTTCGGGTACAATAAAAGCCAACGGTTCTTTGCCAATATTCTCCTCTAAAATGACTTGATTTCCCGGATTAGATAACGTGGGAATGCGATTGCTAAGAACGCCGCGATTAATGGAAACTGCCCCAATTTGCCCCGCATCATAAGCGGCAAATAAGGCATCTTGAGAGGAAAATGTTTGGATATTTAAGGTAATTCCGGCACGTTGGGCGGCATCTTCTAAATTTTGTTGAGAACGGGTTCCTGTTAATACGCCGATTGTGGTTTCTTGCAACTGTTCAACCGAATTAATTCCGCTATCGCCCCGCACCAAAACCCCTTGAGTATCGAAGAAAACTGTAGGGGAAAAATCTACTCCCAAAGTGGCATCGCGGAGAACGGAATGAGTGGGCAAAGTGGCGGCAATATCGACGGTTCCACTGGCAACGCTGTTAAAATCTTCGCCCGCTTCAACCACTACAAATTCTACAGCATTGGGGTTATCAAATAAAGCTGTAGCTAATGCGCGACTGTAATCAATTCCAATCCCGGTAAAAGAACCGTCGGCTTCTTGGTTGCTAAAGCCAATGGCATCATCGTTAACAGCAACCCGCAGAAAGCCCCGGTCTAAAATCTCTTGAAGTTGGGAACCTTCTCGCGTCTCACTGCCAACAGACGCCCGATTTTCTGAGGCTCCAAACAAAGCATAATGTTCAAAACCCGTCGCAAAATTACCGTTAGTAACAGCCTCGGTTACATCGGGGTGAAAGTCGAGATAAAACTGTTCGTTAAAGGGAATTTGTGGGGTTCTACCTTCGTTGAAACCAAACTTTACCCAGTGTTCAAAGCCGCTTCCTAACCGTCCGTCGGCAACGGCTTCGGCAACGTCGGAATGTTGTTGGAGATAGGTGTTTTCGTCAAAGTTGAGGGTAGTCATAATTGGGTTAATTTTCTAAATGAATGCACGAAACAGTTTGACTGCAATGCGCCAGGTAAAACGCCCGGAGCGTGGGCAATCAAAAATTAGTGTGTTGATGTAGAGCCTGAATGAAACGTTTGGCGAGAAAACTTGATACCACTTCTCCGTGAAGATGCGCTTAGTACAGTATTGTTAACATAAACCCCATAACCGATGAGGGACAACTGTTAACCGCTTTTTGACGGATAAATGTATGAGCTTTTCTGGCGATTTGTTCACTACAAATTAACTTAGCATTCCTTTCTTCAAAAAAGTATCCGTGAGACTACGGAATTAAGTTAGTTTATATCTCCGTGTTTTTACGGAGTTGTCAAATTGACAGTTTGGGATGTACAGAGATAGGACTCGCGCACTGGTATATTGACCGCATATTTTACCGAAAAGATGACAAACTCAGCCTAGTAAAACAGGAAATAGTTTGACTAAAATCGGAGAACCGCTATCGATAAAAATCATCTTGATACTTCGCCAAAACTTGGAACTTATATCTGCAAACCCATTCGTTTTTGATACACCTGAGCGCTAAGGTTAGATAATTCCTATAAATTCAGCGACTTGGGAAAAATTCCGATGGGCGCTTTGGAGTTGGGAGGGTTCAATCAAATTCAGGAGCCGAGGAACGTTGGAAACTTTAAAAAAATATCCAGTTGAGATACCAGCGATTACTTTTTCAACAAATGTCGCTCACAAATGCGACTGTTAAAAATTTGATGCCGTTGTTAAGCTGGTGTTGAAAGATTGCAGTTTTCAGTTTCACCCAATCGGTATGAAGCATTTTACGACAAAGTTTTTGAGGGTTAGCCCGTTTATTTTTACGCTGTTGCGGAATTTTATCTCAATGGCACGCTACTGTAAACCTTAAGTAATATAAGTGTCACACGAATAAGTGAGTTGTCAATAAACCTGAGTGGCTCTAAATTAGGATTAATGCTGAAGTTTTTTACTCACTGGAGTTTAGACAACTCTCCGACAAGGAGTTGTTCTCTAGTTCATTTCAAAGGAACTAGCATTTTTGTCATAGTCTGATAAAAATAATATGAATAAATTGTTATTGATTCCTATACATCTTGATGCCTTACATCTCAAATACGGAACGAGCGTGGCAGAAGCAATGGTGGAATTTAATCGTCTTCCCTACTTCAGCGGAAAGCGGGATGTAAATCCTGATACTGTTAACTTGAGCGAATCTATCGTTTCTCAGCCCTTTCAAAATAAAAACCTTTATCTAAAACCAGGAATTCACCTCCATTGGGCGTTACCGGATGCACTGACTAAAGAAAGTGACAATGGTATTTTTCCTGCTGTTCCTAATCGTTGGCTGGTCACTCGTCGTGACAAGGACGGGACTGAAAATTGGATTATTGAAAGTGATTATCTGTATCCGCCAAGTGCCGGGTTTCAGGAGGATAGCGTCACCTATCCTTATCAAGATGCAACGAATCAAGATTTACCACGATTCCGCTATCTGGGACGAAAACTGACTTTAGCAGAATGGAAGAATAAACAACAAGAAAAAAACTCAAATGCCAAGTACCTGGAACGTTTAACTGCGGTAGGTTATGGTGAACCAACTTTTGCCGCGTTTTATCCGAATTGTCGGAGTGTGTTTGGTTTTCACGATTCCAAATACGATGATACTACTGCTTTACCCGATGGTCTCCAATACGATGTTATTGGCTGGTATAGTGACCCCGAAAAGAACTATTTTAGTGAATTTATTAAAGACTTAAAAACAAGCTTCAAAGAGGATTTTCCCACAGAAGAACTCACTTCTGAAGTTTTCATTAATGCAATTAAAGAAGAATTCAAGTGGAAATTGGATTGGGGAAATGAGACCTTTACTGCCGATAGTGAAGCCCCCCAGATTATCTGTTATTCTCGGTTAACCTTCAAGCCACCTGAAGGCTACTCAGGACAACCTCCCTTAGAAAAAGCGAATATTAGCCTAGCCGTTGCGAATACAGGAACAGAGGCATTATCGGCTTATCTAGCTGAAACCATTGATAAATCTAAAAAAGCTATCATTGAGGAACAATTAGAAGCCCTACAGTTTGCAGAAAACTTAGAAAATCAAAAATTAGATACGGTCGCAAAATTTCAGGAAATTCGCCACGAAGCTGGATTTAACGCAGTTTCCGGAGGATTTTTGTGGAAAATTCGGTTGGAAACACAGCAATCTAATTCAGAAAATAATACTAATTCGCAAACGAAACTTGATTTACCCCTAAATATTACATTTCAACTCAATACTCTCAACCAGAAACAGCAAGAATATGATTCGGCTTTAGCTGATATTAATTTCGGGCGCAGACAACTTTTTTCTGACTGGTACAAATATATGGTTTCTACCTATCCTCCGGAAGATAGTTGGGATGACTATCCCGATATTGATGAAGTAAAATACTATATTCAAAAAAAAGGACTTGAACCTTTACAAGACAAGTTAAATGCAACCGGAAAATTGAATTTATTTCAAGACGATACCGGAAATTTGAGTGGTGCATCAGGTTCTGATTATTCTCTATCATCTGAACTAGCAGGGGAAATTAATAGTTTAATTACTGTCATCAATACCCATCATAAAAAGCTTGAAAATGAATATAATAAGCTTGATAAAAAGGAAAGAGAAAAATTACCTTATCCTCAAAAATATAGTTTAGAAATCGTTGGCAGCCCTCGTTACTGGGAAGCCAAAGAACCGGTTGTTTTAATGGTAGGAGAAGATGTAAAAGCAAGTCAACGGCATGGTCAAGATGGTCGTTTGAGTGAGGATGGGTTACTTGAATGTCAAATAATAGCCAATCAAACGATTAAAGGTTTAATTCAAGAAAATTTTCAGACTATTTTTGATAAGATTAATGAACTTGAACCTCAAGAAAATCAAGAACGTACTGGCTTTAGTATTTGGAAAAGTCAACCTTGGAATCCTATTCTATTGGAATGGTTGGTTGAGTTATTTACGGTAGCTGATGGAAGCAACAAAACTTCTACTAATCGCAAATATAGCAGTGATTTTCTGACCAAAAATTATTCCCTTGAGACAAACGATGTAGATTTATCGCCCAAATCTGCTCAATCTGTTGTCGATGATACAGCAAATAATCGCATTAAAACTGACCAAGATTCTAATATTTACAGCGGCTTTAGTATTTTAACTCCTTACGCTAATTCTTTGTTGCAAAAGCGGATTGAAGAGTATTTAGATAAACATGGCGATCATGGGGAAGCAACCATTACTAATCCTGTTGTTACAACAGCTAAAAATGCTAAAAAACTACTACAAAAACTCAATTGTTTATCTCAAGCCCTCGGTGGATTTAATCAGGCTTTGCTAATGCACAAACAAACCTTGCAACTAGCAATTGAAGATCCGATTGGTTTTGCAGATTACCAAAAGTTTACAGACGAAGTTGAAGCAGCAGTCGCAGGTGAAATCAAAAGTGCGCCCCAACCTTTAGATGATTTTAGTCCGATTCGTTCTGGGGAAATGCGGATTATTGACTTGCAATTAGTTGATACTTTTGGACAAGTTAGAAATCTGCATTGGAAGGTTGATTTAGAAGAATATGTGATTAAGCCGGAGAGTATGAAAGCCAAGGAGAATAATCGCATTACCTTTCCCCCTCGCTTTGTTCAACCTTGTCGGATTAATTTCCGTTGGTTATCAGCAAATAACCGAGATAATCGAGAAACGAATGATGCTCCAAATACAACTCCAATTTGTGGGTGGATACTTCCTAATAACTTAAATGGTAGCTTGATGATTTACGATAATGAAGGTCAAGCTTTGGGGTCTATTAATATCAATGGAGAATGGGATAATGCGCCGGGAAACAGTCCGCTACCTACCACAATAATAGATGGGCAAGAAGTTCCCAATATATCGAATACCCATTTGCATAAAATGGTAAAAACTATAATTACTTTGGGAAGAGATTTTGTCAAAAACTTTAATCTTTGTCTGAACAATGCTCTCAATAATATCGATCCAGAAAATTTTGCTCAGAACCAAAGTTTAGCATTACTGATGGGTCGTCCCATCGCCCTAGTACGAACATCAGTAAATCTAGAGTTGCAAGGACAACCCGCTATTAACCAAGATTGGCATATTTTTCGTCAAGAAATGCAGCAAATGCGATCGCTTGAGGAAAGAGATACTAATGACTTAACTGAGATTAAGGTTCCAATTCGGATTGGAGAATATCGACAACTCAATGATGGGGTGATTGGTTATTGGAAAGAACGGATCATAGCCGGAGAAGACTATGAGTATGAAAATAATATTTTTTATGCTCAACAAAGCGATCTTAATGAATCTGAAAAGATTGAAACTCAATTTATAGATCCGGATACAAATCCAGAAGTAGCAGAAGGTGCAATTAATATTATTCAATCTATTAGTAGTCCTCACCAAACTTTAACCATGTTAGTCGATCCGCGAGGAGTCTTTCATGCAACATCGGGGATTTTGCCTGGTAAAGTGATTAATATTCCTCCTGAACATTATACTGAGGCATTGGCTAATATTAAGGTGACATTCCTAACGTCTCCTATTTTGACAGAACAAACTAACCAAGGTAGTCTCAATCTTCCTTTACCAACAGTTCCCGATTCTGATTGGGTTTGGTTGGAGAAAAAAGGAAGGGAAAATTGGTCAGAAATTTTGACGACTCCAGCGATTGAAAAAATGGCTTTCATCCAATCTTATTCTGAGAATAAATTAGAAATAAATCCAGAACCAGAAAAAGTTTGGGAAGAGTTATTCAATCAAAACTGGCTAAAAGCTTTTACTGAAAATGAACAATCCCGGAACCAAGCTAAAATTGTATCCAAAGACAACAGACAAATTCTTACAGGAGATTTGGTAAAATTGGAGGATCTGATTAACAAGATATTGGATTTACAGGAAGTCAGTATTAACTCAGTGTCTTCTCAAGCCACTTTTTCTGGCTCTCAAGAAATCCGAGAGGGCTGGTTAGTTTTAAGTAAAAATCCAGATTCAGGAGGAACACAGACAGAACTACCTTCATAAAGCTGATTGACTTTTTGTTGACATCTATCATTAAAAGAACTAAACTAAACTCATGGAACAAATCACTATTAATTTGACACTTGAAGAACTCAATAAAATCCTAGAGTCTCTGGGAGAGCGTCCCTACGTCGAAGTTTTTCAATTAATCAATAAAATTCAAGCTCAGGCTGAGGCTCAGTTACAAGCGAAGAAAATGCGAGAGCAAGAATTAAATCAACAACTCAATCAGCCTGAAATAAGGCTTGAAAAATAACTTGATTATCGATTCATTCACTTAATTACAATTAAAGGATTCTCAAATGACAAGTTCAAATGGTAACGCTACAACTTTAACTGCTGTCCGTCCCGATATTTTTCAGATTTTCTTACAGGATGAGGACGGACAAAATATCCTCAGTATTGATGACGGTGCATTGAGGCAGTCGCTACGAATTGAGATTGTTAATACTTCTGGGAAAAGTATAGAATTTCAGTCAGTTGATAATCAAGCTACTCTGGAAAACTATCATTTTTGTATCTCATTCAGACCTGGCACGTTATTATTGACTGAAGACGAAGACAAACAAATTACTCTGAAAGAAAAAGACAAAGGTTGGCAGATGCAGCAGCAGGATAGTAGGTTTTATCTGTTGCTAAATAGTGCTGATTCTAGAGTGATTGAAAATGGCGAAAGGATTACTCTAACTCTCGAAAATATTGGTGCCGCACCGGGGGGCGGTTCACGGGGAACACGAGTAGAAATTAAATATAATTATCTTCAGTATCAAGGTTCTAATGAAAAAATTAGTGGAAATCGTTTACAATATCTCAACATTGTTAATCAGCGGGGTAAAAAACAAATTCCGCTCTATGTAGGATTTTTGGGTTCTAATACAATTCTCAATGATGGTAGCGAAAATGAATTAACTCTAACAATTCAAAGCTTGCCCAATCCAAGTGCTTCATTGACTTTTTTAGAATCTCCTGAAATAACAGAAACGAATACAACAAGATGGGAGGAAGATATTGTTCAGTTTCTTCAAGAGAAAATTTCTAACTTTGGTGCAGTTCTCAAGGAATTAGAACAAGACACAAGCTACAGAGATCAAACTAGAAATTTTTTCGGTAATTTGGATTCATTGATCGAGTCAAATCCCTCGGAAAAATCTCTTTCTTTCAAGCTGTTAAAGGAAGAAGTAGATCAATTTAATTTACAAGAGAATGACAAAAGTGAAATTGCTACAATTATAATTAATAGTTTGGGTATCGTCTCACAGGATGACCTCAATTCCATCGCAACAAAGCTGGGAGAATTATTATCTTTTGATAATCTAACTCAAATACAAGAAGTAATACAACAGTCAACAACCTTACAAGTAATTAAATCTGAATTGAATCAGAACGGATCATTAGGGTTCAAGGGACTTGATAGTGAAAGCACTTTCGATCAAGCTGCTAAGTTCACGATCTCTTTTGATGTTGCAATTACAGAGAATGATGCAAAACACTGGGCTTTAGTTGAGAAAACAGATGCAGATAATCTCCACCTAATTATTGAGCAGGGTCAACAACATTGGGTTTTTGGAGGGAAAGAAGAACAAGGAATAACCCCAAGGTGGAATTTTATTTGTAAACAGGGATGGTCGCTGCAAAAGGAAAATCGCGAAGAAATTTTAAGACTCAAGATTAGCAATCTGAAAACTAAACTCCTTTCTGGTTATGCCAATCTTTATGTTCATTATGAGAATATTCCCGGATACTGGGATGGATATATTACCGTCCCCATTCATAAAGGTCCTCTGGTATATCGGGAGAAAACCTCTGGTAATAATAAGGTTGGTTGTGTAGGAATTGGCACTGATGAACCAGAAGCCAAGCTTCATGTGAAATCTTCTACTGGGGTTGATGGTTTGAAAGTACAGGGAAATACAGCGATCGCAGGTAAACTCTCTATTACTAATGCTATACAGCCAAGTGTTGGCAATTCAGAAAATAACGGAATAATGTTCCCGAAAGATCCATTTGGAGGAAGTGGTGACAAAGCTTGGATTCGTTATTATCGACGTGGAAGTAGTGGAGAAAATACGGTCTTTGAAATTGGAACAGCTAATGATGCTGGAGATCATATTGCGCTTATTCCTAACAACGGTAATGTTGGCATCGGCACAAATACGCCCACCCAGAAACTAACTGTAAGTGAAGGTCACGTTCAAATTGATACTAACAGAGTTATGGGACTTAATCCCAACGACAAGTTTACCTATGACGGGAAAAGCATGAGCCACTACAGCATTGGCTGGTTCAGCGACTCCTGGTTTCAATGGGGAGCAACCAGTTGGATTTCAGGCTACGGAGGGTTCAAATTTTTTACAAACGGCTCGCCAAAGTTAACGATAGATTACCACGGCAACATTCGGTACACTACCAGTCTGGCAAAATCTTCCTCTAGAGAGATAAAAGACAATATTGTTGATCTGTCCATCAAAGAAGCGTTTGCCACATTAAACGGACTGAACCCAGTTAAATACACCCTAAAAGCAGATGAGCAAAAACAGCCACAGCTTGGTTTCATTGCCGAGGCAGTTCCTGACATAATTTCATCTCAAGACAGAAAAGCAATCAATCCCGACAATATTATCACCGTGCTTACTTGCGTCGTCAAAGAACAACAACAGACAATATTAGCATTAGTGGAAAAAGTAAACGCTTTAGAGGAATTAATAGATAAATCTGTTTTCCATGCCAAGCATAATGAGTAATGGAAAGAGTAATGGAAAAACAAAAGCGATCGCTGTTACAACAGTTCCTATTTCAAGAAGAGATCGGTGATGAATAGAACGGGCGATCGCATATCTTCAATTAATATCGCTCTCTGATAATTACCTGCTAATTCAAGATTAAAACTCTACTTTAGGATAACAAAAAAAATGACGAGTAAGTGGGAATTGAAAAGCCACGGTATTTGGCAAAAGAAAAATCAGCAAGTAATCCAACCTACACCTACTGAACCCGATCCAAAATTGGTTGAGGAAGGTTTTCCGAAAAAGGTATCAGAGGCGTTTCAAAAGGCCGCAGATCAGCTAAACTGTGTGATCTGGAGCCGAGTACCTGGTAAAGCCTGCACGACGCTGATCGACGAAGGCTATAACCTAAAGCCTTTTTATGTTCATGGGAAATCCTGTAATTGGGGGCCGATGGCGGGGTTTGTCTGTCAACTGCCTGTCTTGAATAAGGCAGGTACTAGCAAGATGGCTTACAATCTTAAACAACATATAAATTCTTTGGAATGGTTAGAAAAAATACAGAAGAGGGAAAAGGAACAGGATAAAGTTGCCGACTCTCTTTTTCTCCCACTTTTGATATCGGATAAACGCAAGCAAGAACTTATTACCGATGGATTTCTGCCGAATCACAAAATCATTGACAATAATTTGATATGCGGTATCGCACAAGATAAAGATAAAACAGTTGCGGTCGAATACTTGATGAAGAAAAGAACCAATGGTTCTAACTTGTGGGATATCTATCATAGAAATATTTACATTAAGGACGAAAAAAAATCTATCAGCTACCTGCAAGAAAACGGAAATCAGTTCTCGATTGATCGGGAGGATGCAAATCAAAGAAACGTCGAAATTTTAGCATCCTACAACAAAGTAATTAAAGAATCTATAATCCCCGCGAATATAGAAGCAAATAAAATAACTCAAATCAATCAAGAATTACATCGAGAATTACAACGCCTCGGCATTATTCCTGCAACAAATAAACCCTTGGATAATTTTTATGCTGTTAATGGCATTCAGAGTCCATACCTGGCATACAGAGACGAAAAAAACCTTTACAAAAATGCAGTATCAGGTGACTACGATTTGTTTGCAGTCTGGCCGTTTACACCCAACGCCTCATTCGAGATGACCACTCGCATTTCAGAGATCGAGTCTGAACAATCAGAATCCGATCAAAGTCAAAATCTTTTTATATCGGTTGAAACGAAAAAAAATGCGGTGGAGATCACCAAGTCTAGAAACGTGTTTATTGAATTCATTGGAACTTATCAGGAACTCGACGGGAAGGAAGATCCTGAAATTGGCAACATAAATGATCTCGTGTTTTTCACTGCTCAGACGCTCAATTCGTTAGTCCAGGCTACCTACAAGAGTGCGCCAGATCAAGGGCAATTTCCTAATCGGGCTTTTCATAGTGACGAAGGTGGGCGACCTGGGGTGAATGATATAGATTATCCGATCGCCTTCTTCATGCCCAAATCGCTATGGAAGGATTTAAAGGGGCAGGATGTAAAACAAAAAAACATATTAAAAAATACTGCGTTTGTGGTCGAGAGCCACGTTGTATTTCTTTCTCTGATCAAATTGCTGAGAAGGCGGTTCTACGTTTTTCTTCACGATGGGTGGGTCATGCACTTGATGTGTTTAGCTGCTGGAAAGAAACAAATGGAAAGTCTTGTAAATAGAATAGATTTGCCAAAGGAGGGAAAAAAATATTTTGAAGCTCGAAACAAGGAGATAGATGGATTGGGTGATTCCTTAAAAGATATACAGTTGTTATTACAAGAACTACTAACTTCGACTTCTCTTCCAGAGTCAGCAACAGCATCCAATCCAACTCCAGAATCCAAGGCTTTTCAAGACGCGATTGACAATTTCATTGCATTTGCCACTTATGCAAAATTCCCCCGTGCTGCCGATCGAAAAGGGCTGATCTTACCTTTAGAGATCAAAATACCTCAATAGTCTCAATCTATTTGAAGTCTAAGCAAACTATAAATGTAAGCGAGGGAAGTCACATCCGATGACAACAAACCTAAGTTCAGCACCATCTATCGTTCTCAATCAAGACAATCTCAGCGAGGCTTGCCTTGATGACCTCCAAAAGTATTTCTGGACTCGAAATATCGAGCTTTTTGAGCCAGAACAAGATGAAAACGATCCGCGAATTCACCGAGGTACAGGAACGTTACTTAACGTTAGCTGCCATATCGAAGCCTTACTCAATGCAGATCGCTCTTTACTGATTCTCTGTGCTAAACCGGATGAGGATTGGAACTTCGGAACCTGCTTTCCCCTGATGCCGGGAGAATCGGAAACAGGTAATTCCGTGGGAACTTTTTTACTTCGATTCATCACAATCCAAGACCCGATTTGGATCTACATATATTCGGCTTCAGAAATAGATGAACAGACATTACAAACAGAACTAGACAAACTGCTCTTTTGGAATCAGTGGTCAGATCAAAAAAATCCAGCTTTAGTAACCAAAAATGGATTGTATATGTGGGGTGGATTGCCCAACAATCTGCCGGAATTGCAAGAACTCACGGATTTTATTGAGATAGATCTATCAACGTTTATCTTGCGGGCGAGTCTCACTTTTCCAGACGGTTTTCCGATACTGACGCTGCAACTTCCTTTGGGAGAAGATGGATGTAAATTTGGGCCTGGCAGACTAAAACAAGCAGCGATTGAGCTTTGCTCACCCTTATATTTTTCACCTAATAATTCGCGGATTAGTCTTATAGGTGCTTTAGATCTCAATGATAGTCAACAAATCGCTATCAACATTGATTTTCCGCTAGATAACGATCTAATTACTGCAACCGGAACCTATAGTGATAATAACATCCCATTTGTTAACTCTTCCGAGCTTTCGGATTTGCCTTCGCTTCAACCGCAAGGGGCAGTCACATTAGAACTTCAATTTTCCAAGCGTGAAAAAAGCCTCGAAGAAGTTAGCTTTTCTATTGACTTAGAAAATTGGACTCTGATTGACAATATTTTGACTTTACAGAGACTTTCTTTTGCATTTTCTGTCTTTGATCCGTTAGGCAGCAAAATGGTAATAGCATCCATTGCCGCTCAAGCATCCCTTGGCAAAGAAAATCAAATTAATCTCCTCTGTGGCGGATATTATCCCAGTAATCAGTTTGATTTTAGCCTTGACTCACAAACTCCACTAAAGATCGCAGATTTAGTTGAAGATCTAGGAGCGCAGTCTGATGGCATACCCGATCTTGAAATTAACGATCTGAGCGCCGAATTCAACCTTAATAGTAAGGATTTTGCAACAAGGGTTGATGTTTCTGGAGTCTGGGAAATTATCAACAATGTTGAGTTGAATGATCTTCGCTTCAAGATTTATGGACGAGTTGCCTATAGTTGTGAAATAGCAGCCGAATTTTTTATTGCTGGTGTAACGCTTAACCTCGAAGCCTATTACAACGGTGAAGGTTGGCAATTTAATGGCAGCACAGGATACGGACAAGAAATTCCCATTGGCAACTTAATAGAAGATCTTGCTAACTTATTTGGTGAAGTTCCCCTACCCACAGCCATAGAAGAACTCACCATTCAAAATCTGGGTATCTCCTTCAACACCCAAACCAAAGATTTTACCTTCACCTGTGAATCCAAATTCCCGGTTGATAGCCAAGAAGTTGATATTACCGTCACCATTGAAATTACCCGTCAAGAAAACAATTCGTTCACCAAGAAGTTTGGCGGCTACATTATTATTGGCGACTTACAATTTAACCTCATCTTTAGCAAAGACAATACCGCCAAAACCTTCCTCGCCACTTATAATAACCCCAATAGAGATTCCCTTAAAATAAAAACCCTCGTCGAAGCAGTTTCTGACGATATTGCCACCTATATCCCCGCCACCCTAGAAATTACTCTCCAAGATGCCTTATTTATCTATAGCAAAAACCAGACCAAATCTAACTTCATCTTCGCACTCAACCTCAGTTCCCAAATTAACCTCTCCAACCTCCCCCTAGTGGGTAAACAATTCCCCCCAGAACAAAGCGTAGGTGTTGATGAATTACAATTTCTCATCGCCTCCCAAAACCTTAACTTTGACCAAGCAGACAACTTTAACAACCTCATTCCCGACAACATCACCAAACTTCCCCTACAACCCACCGGAAACAACGCAAGCGTAACAGTTGTCAAAAAAGGTTTAAACGTATCGGCAAACCTACAAGTCGGCAACACAAGCCAAATTCTTGCCTTACCCATCGCGCCTGACAGTCAACCGACAACCCCAACCCGAACCCCCTCCGACACTCCCGTAACCACTCCTCCCCCAACTCCCGTAACCGACAACACCCAATGGTATCCCCTCAAAAAACATTTGGGAACTCTATACTTTGCTAGAATTGGCATCCAATACAAAGATGCAGTCCTCTGGTTTCTCCTCGATGCTTCCATTTCCGCAGCCGGACTCACCTTAAACCTTGAGGGGTTATCTGTTGGTTCACCCATTAAAAAATTCGAGCCAAAATTCAATCTCCGGGGTATTGGCATCGAATACGAAAGCAAAGGAAACATTTCTATTGAAGGAGCATTTCTCAAAACTACAATTAATGGAAAAGACGATTACTCTGGTGCCGTAATTGTTAAAACTAAAACCTTTACTATATCCGCTATTGGTTCCTACACCACAACTGACGAAGGTCATCCCTCCCTCTTCATCTATGGCATTCTCGACAAACCTATTGGGGGTCCCCCCTTCTTCTTCGTCACAGGACTCGCCCTCGGTTTCGCCTACAACCGCAGTTTAACCTTACCTACCCTCGACCAAATCCCCCAATTCCCCCTCGTTAAAGCAGCTTTAAATGGCGCGAAAGCCAATCGAGAAGGATTAATTGCCATTCAGCGAGAACTACAACCCTACATTCCCCCGAAAGTTGGGCGTGTTACGCTAGCTGTCGGGATTAAGTTTACTTCCTTTAAGATCATCGAATCATTTGTGCTTCTGGTTGCCAGTTTTGGCGATCGCTTTTCCCTAGAATTACTGGGTATCTCAACTCTCATTTCTCCATCCACCCTGCCGCCAAACAAACCCCCTTTAGCCCAAGTCCGTTTTGCTATCCTCGCTCGTTTTGTTCCCTCCGAAGGTACACTCAAAGTTGAGGGAAAAATCCTACCCGATTCTTATTTATTTGATCGCAACTGCCGACTCAGTGGTGGATTTGCTTTTTACAGTTGGTTTTCTGGGGAACATCAAGGAGACTTTGTACTCACAGTTGGCGGCTACCATCCCCGTTTCCAAATTCCCCCTCACTACCCCAGAGTTGCTCCCATTGCCCTCAATTGGCGCATTAGTAACAACTTAAGTGTTAAAGGGAGTCTTTATTTTGCCCTCACCGCCTCAGCAATTATGGCAGGAGGGCGACTGGAAGCGGTTTGGCAGTCCGGCAGTATAAAGGCATGGTTTATTGCCAACGCCCATTTTATCGTCGCTTGGCAGCCCTATTTTTACGATGCTCGGATTGGTGTTAATCTTGGGGCATCCTACACATTCAAGATATTCCGTTGGCGTAAAACCATTTCTATAGAAGTGGGAGCCGACCTGCATATTTGGGGACCCAAATTCTCAGGAACAGCTAGGATTAAGCTTGCTATTGTTTCCTTTACTGTTCGCTTCGGCGATCGCTCTCGGAAGAAACCGAAGCCGATTAATTGGTCACAGTTTAAGCAGTCTTTCTTACCTGCTAAAGAAGAAGTTTGTACCGTTGGGGTTGAGAGTGGACTCATCGGCAAAATAGGCGAAGGTCAATCCGAAATTTTTATTGTTAATCCCAAAGAATTTACTTTGACCACTGGCTCTGTCATTCCGATTAAAAGTGATTCCGAAAATCAGAAAATTGGCATCGCACCAATGGCTGTTAACAGTAGTCAATTTGAGAAATCGGAATATATTATTGCAATTTCTCAGGGGACAGAAGACATAACCGATAAATTTGAACATCTTCCCATTTATAAAAACGTGCCTACAGGATTGTGGGGAGAATCCAATAGCAACAATCCCAATCGGGAAAGATTTATTAATGATGTATTATCTGGATATAAGATTAAGCCTGCCAATCCTCCGATTCCTGGCGAAACTCTAGAGATTCCCCGAAAAAATCTAGCTTATGATACAGAATCAGTAGATAATGCCTATCAATGGGAGTCATTTTCTCCGTTTTCCAAAAGTGAAGAAACAGATGAAGATACAAGAGAAAGAAATATTGGTGAAAGTATCAATTCTGAAGCGGTCACAAACGCAAGGAATCGCTTGCTCCAAAGCTTAGGGTTATCGGATACCGATATTGATTTAGAAGAATTTAAAACAGACAAGGGAATAGAGCAAGCATTTATTATTGCTCCTCGACTTCAAGAAACAATGTAGTCCTTTTACTTTTAATTAAAACTATGAGTGGTAAAGTTACTGATACAACAGCCAAGGGGCAAATCCAATTTATTCAAAGTCATCAAACACCTTTAGATGCTGGAGAATATCAAATTGAGATAGAGCAAACTGTCAAAATTGATAATATTGATGAAACATTTGCCTCTAATCTTACTTTTGTTGTTCAAGGAAATCGCTTTGAGTTCAAACCCGAAGAAATTCATGCTGTTTTCCCCCCGGCAGGTAGCTTCGGCGACCATTCTCATGTCCTCCCGTACATTGCCCTGAAAAGTAGCACCTTACCTTGGGAAAGATTAGCACAATCAGGAAACCAAAATGCTCCTTGGTTAGCCCTAATTGTTATCCATGAAGAAGAAAAACTCTTAATAACTACTCAGAAAGAAACGATTTTAGAAACGACTTTTTCTGATTCTCAAAACCAAGAGCTTACCCGAGAGCAAAAAGAACAATTATGGCAGCACCTTTTATCTGGTAGTGTGGGCTGGATAGAGTTAATAGATAACGAAGCAATTATCGTTGATAAAAGTGAGAGAAAGTCAGAAAACCTTGGGGGTAAATTTGCCGAAATAGAAGAGCAAGTCGAAGCAATTTTAGCTCGCTCTGGAAATCCTAAAATCATTAACCTAAAAAAATTACAGCAACCTACTACAGGTACTATAAAATGGCCCGGTGTAACCTTAGAAACTGGGCAACAGGAAGACGATCAAGTATCCGTTATTGATGTATCCAAAAAGCTACTCTCAGAGATATTGCCCACAACAAAAGATTTGGAATACTTGGCTCACGTTCGTCAAGTTACCGGAGATACAGAAAATAGTGAACCTTTATCCTTAGTTATTAGCAATCGACTGCCCAAAAAAGAGGGAATTAGCACGGCTTATTTAGTTTCCTTAGAAAATCGATATAACGATAATGATGAATTTAACGATCAAAATGCCACAGATGATGATTATATTCGTCTAGTTGTTCTAAAAAGTTGGAGCTTCTCCTGTACTGAACCCGAACAAAATTTTACGGGATTGCTTAAAAATATCAACAAAGATACCCTAAAACTGCCAACAGAAAATAGTTCTGAAGCGGACCAATATCTGAAAAAAGGATATCTTCCCTTTCCCCATTATCTCCGACAGGGTGGCAAAACCGTTTCTTGGTATCATAGCCCTCTAATACCAGGAGAAAATCCGACAAATTTATCACTTTCTCAACTTTCTGTTCGCAGTGCAGACCAACTTATTGCCTATAATAAAAACACTGGTTTATTTGATATCTCCTATGCAGCAGCTTGGCAACTCGGTCAACTATTAGCCCTGCAAGATAAGCAATTTGCCATTCGCCTTTTTAACTGGAAACGTACCAATGCCCAAAAACTAGCCCAAAATAATCAACAGGCACTTTTTCCCCATCTCTTCCCTGAACAAGATAGTAACTCTACTGATAATGATTTTCCTGAAGATATAAAAACCCGGTTTCAGCAACTAGGATTGTTATCTGGTATTCCCTTTAACTACTTAGTCCCCGATGAACGAATGTTACCTACAGAATCAATCCGTTTCTTCTGGTTAGATTGGCTTTGGGTAGAATCTCTGCTGGATGGTGCATTTAGTATTGGTAGAGTGCAAGACTCAGACTTACAACAGGATAGTAATAATAATCCTCTAACGGGTGAAGTAAAGCAAATCACGGGTTTCTTAATGCGCTCAGAAGTCGTTTCAGGTTGGCCCGATTTACAAATCGATGGCTCCGAATCTTCCATAAATGGGGATTTACCAATGGTCGAGGATCAGAAATTAAAAATTTTACGTCGCGATCGCATTTCAGAAGACGTATTAATTTGTCTGTTTGATGGAGAGATTAAGACAGTTGATATCTCCCTCAAACCTGAAGGGCTTCATTTCGGTTTTAATAATGATGATGCTAACAATCTATGGCGAGAGTTAAGAAAGCTAGATGGAACAGAAATGAGCGAGTGGAAAGTTACAGCTATTCCTCGGAAAGATCAAAGCATGAAGGTAGTTAATATTGAGAATTTAGTCGGTGAAATTAAGAATGAATTGAAAAACAAAAACGAGATAGATGACCCGGCCCCCTTTTACCTCGGCTCAATTTGCCTTGCAGATGGTTCAAGGAGCAGAGAAAGTTAGATTTATAGCAAGCAACTGACTGGGGATTTGATTTGAAAATTTAACAAATAGTCTGAACCCCAGTAATAAAATAGCTGTGTTCTGCACGCATTTTACAACCGGGAGAAGCGGTGAGAATACAGCCTTTGAGTCCGGTGATGCTATCGAATCGGGGCGGGGTGATTAGTCTCTGCGAGAAACCCCAACCCAATCAATCGAAAGGTAGACGGGTTGACCGGGTTCAATACAGTCCAAAAGAAGCCGAACAACAGGGAATTCCCGTGAGATTCTTGTACCGGGATCGTTAACAATGGCGCTCGGGGATTATTTCCCCTTGTTGGATTTCGTTCAACCTAGAGCTTGGTATCGGTTAACCCGCTTTTGGACTTGAGAAAGTGACGGGACTATTAATTAGTCGAGAGGGGTTGGGGGAGAGGTCAACGCAACCCCTTCAACTCCTCATCGGTCAACGGATTTTCACCTTTTTTCAGAGACTCTATCCAACCTTTTCGCTGTGCTTTATCCTCCTCATCATTCGTCCATTGAACATACACTTCAAAATCCTTAATCGCCCCCTCAAAATCACCCGTTAACGCCCTGGCAACACCCCGACTATTGATAAAAGTTTCATTTTTAGGCGCAAGTTTAACGGCATTTTCACAAGCCAACATCACCTTCGACCCTTGTTTATTCAGGCTACCTTCCCAACACAGTTGATTCCAATACCAAGCATCTATTTTTAAATCAGCATCTATTTTTTGAGCGTTTTCAAACTGTGCGATCGCTTCATCTATTTTACCATTTTCTGCTAAATTACTTCCTTCTAACAACGAAGCAATAGCATTGGCTTTATTCTCCGGGTTAAACGTTAAACTGGGGTCAAATTCTAACGCCGCTTGAAACGCTAAAATCGCTTCATCAACTTCATCACTCCATGCGAACCACTCTCCACTTCTGACTAAACTCGCTGCGGCTAAATTTAAACTGAAGTTGGGGTCAAGTTTGACCGCTTGTTTAAACTGATCAACCGCTTCATCAATATTACCCTGTCTTGCCAACTGTTCGCCCTGCAAAAACCAAGCCGTTGCCGAAGCTTCTACCCCACAAAGACGGCGTTCTTCTTCGGTGACATTAGGGTTATTTTTCAGGTAGTCACTCACCACTGTACAACCTTCTGCGATCAGGTCATCGAGATCATCAACCGTCCACAACAACACCGTCTTGTCAGAACCGGCAGTTGCAATCATTTCCCCGTCTCTGCTAAATGCCACACCGTAGACACTACTCTCATGCCCCTCCAAAGTCTTCACCAAAGTGCCATCTAGATCCCACAGTTTCACCGTGTTGTCATCACTCGCAGTTGCAATCATATCCCCGTCTCTGCTGAATGCCACACTGTAGACATAACTCCCATGTCCGCTAATGCTATTCTGCTCTTGGGCTTGATCGAGAACTTCGTGAAAGACTGACATCACGGTTCCCTCTGTATTCACTTCTGACCATAGAGAAGTCGGTACTTTTTTTAGGTCTTGGCTTGCTTTCAGTGCTGTGATTATTGATTGGAGTCCTTGACCGGAGGCGAGTAATTCCTTTGCATTCGCACTGTTGAAGTGAATTTCTGCTAACTTGAGATTGTCATCCGCTTTTTTAATAGATAAAACTGCGATCAGTGAAGATAAACCCAATATTCCTATCGTAATCAAAGAAATCAGAGAAGCGCGTTTTTTGGCTTTCGTTAAAACATCATTGGCCTGTTTTTCTGCGGCTAATTTCGCCTGAATTTCTTGTTTATCTAGTTGTTCACTGGCTGCCAAAAACTGATCATCTTGGTCGCTAATGATTATTTATAGTTGGAATTAGGAATCCCAACTCGCCCCATAAGCTGGAATTTTTAGATCCAAACACGCCTTGACGACCGCCCGAGTAATCGGAGGATTAGAAACACAAAATACCGCTTGGGCGCGAAATTCGTGGCACGTTTTAACCGCCAGTTCGCCGACATTCGGTCTGCCCAATTTTCCGGTATCATAAAGTTGAATCTGGGGATATCTGGAAACTAATGACCAAATCCTTTTACCATAGGTTTCTCGATGATTATTCCCAATCCACAGAACATAAACTTTATGTTTGTTTCCAAGTAAATAAGGTAAAACCGGCGCAATTCCCGCTCCCGTTGCTACGACAACGACCCGTGAATAAGCATTAATTGAAAACATAAAACCCGGAGGCTTCACCCGGCGAACCCAAAGAGATTTGGGAAAAGATCCGGCTTGAACTCTTTTAATTAAGTTTCCCGTCCAATCTCCAGACACTCCAATAATAAGCTGTATTTGGGGTTGATTTGTTGTCCAATTAAATGTTTTTCCAGCCACAGAAAAAGAATGCCATTCGACAAAATCCGTACTAATTCGCGCAAAGGTTCCAACATCAGCTTTACCCGCAACGGTCAATACAGCCACCTTGGGAGACGGACAATCTATTGTAAACTCTTTAAATTTTTGTACGGTTAACCAAGGCAATGATATACTAAAGATTATCAAGACAAGCATCCAGAAAACCGGATCGGTAAAAATTTGATTCGGAGAAATCGTTTGATTGGGATTGACAGTCAACCCCGATAATAAATAAAAAATCAGGAGAGCCAGACAACTCCATCCGACATAGCGGTGAATTTTCTCAAAACTATTATGAAAACGTTCTCGGAATGGTGGCGTTGCGGTTATAATTATAATTAGTAATAAGGCGGTTAACAAAGAAGCCGTTGTTAAAATCAGCCAATTTGTAGAACTGTTAAACTGTTGGTAAAGGTCAAGACTCAGCCAAATCAAACTCCAAGTTGCTGCCGAAGCGTGAACTCCACCAATATAATGAACGCTCGTATTAATATAATATTTGGCAAACTTTAAACGTTTTGAAAGTTCAACGGCTAAACGATAGAGACCATGTAAAATGAGTTCATTCCTGACCAAGACAGCCAGACAAAGATTTCCCATTGTCAAGGTAGTGTTTGGGGATTTATTGTAGAGAGTACATAACAGCAGAATATTGAAAATCGAAAGAACAACCCACCAGAAATGGTGCGGATTAAAACTTGGGTTAGCCAACCGAACTTGAGTCAGAATTTTGTGAGGAATGTAGGAGTAAACTTCACTCATAATCTACTTTCTTGAAGTCAACTGTTGTCAGGGTTAACAAATAATCTTGATTCCCCTTTTGACAAACTCGTTCAATCATAAAAGTAAACCTCCGAAATGTCCCCATCGTCAAGTTGAGTCTTTAACTGACCTTTGGGTGGGGAGAAAACCTATCCTTTTGGCTAGGTACAAGCTAAACTATTAATTAATTCAACTTCTGAGAGTGGAAACAGTAATTTTTCCGGGAATAAAGGAATGAAAATTCAGAAAATTATCCGGCTTATACCTGCAATTGTGTCTTGTTTTTCTCTAAATAGTTTTCCGGCTGATGCGCTCGAAACTCGCTGTGGTTGGTTAACAAATCCCACACCTGCCAATTGTTATTTAAAAGACACTGATGGCAGTTGGACTCTTTCGGTTCAAGGGGGATATCAGGCAAGCGGAAAGGTGTTCGGCCGATACCGCATCCGTAATGACTCCCCGAAGAACATCCCTCACAAGTGTCTGGAGTTTAGACCCTTTATTGATTTTAGTACCGATCCCATCGTTGCAGGTGCGATCGCCGGAACGAATACAACTATTGTCACGGGAGAAGGAGATTCTGACCGGGGTCAAATTTGCTATACCGTTAATATCATTTAATCCCAAACGCTCTGACCTATTCTTTTCTTTTTAATCCTAGTCTTCGGATCTGGGATTTTGTTTATGGAAGTTCCGTTAAAACAATTCGGCTCTGTACGCTTCTCAGTTGGCAAAAAGTTTAGGATAATTTTCGCAGAGGAGTTTCATTTTGAACGTTTGATGATTGGCGATCGCACTGAGGCGGCTAACTTTTTGACCGATATGGGATTTTCAACAATTTGTATAAACGGTAGCTTTGTAGGAGAAAGTAGTCCGAGATGGAGAGGGGAATAATAAAAAGATTCAAAGTTCACATTGAGTTGAACGTTGTCGCTGACGTTGAACTCCGGTTTGGGTGGGATCATAACTAACAAGAATGACCTCTCCTTTCTCGTTGCGTATCCATCCTCTAGCCGGAACAATATCTAAACTAGAAACGGGTTGATTATAATTTGTAGAAGTATTTGACTGTACTCTACTTTTCTGAGATGGCGTATCATTGCGACGGGAATCAACTTCAGGGGGTAACTCTATCAAGGAAACAAAAGTTTCTTCGCTGCGTACAGTTTCTTGGGGACTGGGAGGTAAACCGCCTCGACCTGTAATTACAAATTCACTATCAGCACCCTGTTTACAGGGATCTTGAGCAATCAATACCGCCGGATCAACAACGGTTTGAGGCAGGTCAACTAACCCCTGTGTGGGGTCAATTTCATTGTTTAATTCAACCGTTCCGCTAAATTCTGCACCCAGTTCAGAGGTTGCGGTAATATCACTGGCTGAAGTTTGTTGAGTACGGAATTGGGTTCCAAAAATGGCATCTACATTAATAATAACTTGACCGCCCAACCCCGCTTGAGCATTGGCTGAAATATCGCTATTTTCAATCGCAACCAACTGATTACTATTAATCGTAATATTTCCGCCCGTACCCGTTTCTAAGGAATTTGTTGTAATTTTACTCCCCCGACGCAGTAGAATATCGGGCGAATTTATGGTAATATTTCCTTGAGTTCCCAATCGGGTTTCTGCCTGGAGATTGCCATGATCAAGACGAATCGAATTCGCTTCAACGGTTAAATTACCCGCCTCTCCCGTTCCCGTCGAACTCACATTAACTTCTCCGCCATTGCCAACGGTTAAATTCGGCGTAAAAATATTTAAACTTCCGGCTTCTCCCGTTCCTTCTGCTAAGGTAAATAAGCGGCTATTTTCAAGATTTGAACCAATCCTATCTGTACCCGTAATTTCTACAGAATCAGAAGCATTTACGGTTAGCGTTCCACCCGAACCTCGTTCATTCTCTATCGGATTGCTTCCTAATAGAGAACCCGCTCCAATTTGCCCCCCATCTCGAATCACTAACCGAGAAACATTTAAGTTAACATTACTTCCGCCACCCGTCCCAAAATTATCAGCAGAGATTCTCGCCCCATTTTCAACAATTAATTCGGGAGTATTGATAATTAATTCTCCAGCATCGGCAGTCGTAATAATTAAATTACCCGATTCATCTTGAAATGCAGGCTCGGCCGAAACAAAAATCCCGCTTCTTTGATTTTGCTGCGGTTCTGAAACAGGTGCAGTTCCGCTCAAAATTACCGCATTATTAGCATTAATTGTTAAAATTCCAGCCCGTCCAATATTCCGAGCCGTTGTGCTAATTTGTCCGCCCTCACTTACAATTAATTGATTCGTATTAATCGTTAAATTACCCCCATTTCCAGTACCTCCCTCATCCACCTGAGCATATAAACCGCTGGCAGAACGACCATCTACCGTAGAACCAATAACCTCTACTTCCGAAGCATTTATAAATAAATCACCCGCACGACCAAAACCCAACGTATCGGTTGAAACCTGCGCCCCATTCCGAATCGTTAAACGGTTGGTTTCAAGGATAATATTACCTCCATTTCCCGTCGCTCCCGCTTCCACTCGGGCAAACAAACCACTGGGGCTTTGTCTGTCAGGTGCTTCTCCAACGAGGTCAATTGACTCCGTTGCTGCGATCGCCAAGTTTCCCGCTTGACCAAAACCCAAGGTTGTAACGGAAATTTGCGCCCCGTTGGTGAGTGTTAACCGTCTTGTTTCAATGGAAATTGTTCCGCCCCGACCCGTTGCATTGGGACGCACCTCAGCAAATAAGCCACTTTGTTGTTCGGTAATCGTTATAGAATCAGAAGCAACGATGAAAATATCTCCACCAATTCCCTCACCCGAAGTAGAGGAAATAATTGCAGAATCACCCGTTAAATTCACCTGTCTACCTTGAATTTGAATCTTTCCGCCTTGCTCTCCACTGGTATTTATTGTGGCTAAAGCAGACAAACGAATCTCTTGAAAATTTTGAACTTCATTGTAGTTTAGAGCAAATCCTTCCGACTCAGAACTAATGCCAATAAAGTTATTTCCGGCTACGCTCCCCAACTCAATTCGTCCTTCTGAAGCCGTTAATTTTCCACCTTCTAAACGGACATCTCCACCCACCAAAGCTAAGGTTTGTTCGGATGCAACTTGTAAACCCGGAGACTGAGAACGATTGACAATAGATCCGGGATTTTCGCGAAATCTTAAGCCGATAGGAATGTTAATGATTAATAGCGGTGGACTGTTGGGGTTTGTTGCTCGAAATTCTGTTCCGTTCGCAAAAACAACACGGTCTGCACTGGTCGCAAAAAACGAACCGCCAATATCAAGAGAGGCATTTTCACCAAATATAATTCCATTGGGGTTAATCAGAAATAAATTAGCAACACCGTTAGCTTTGAGAATCCCATTAATCTCAGAAATTGAACTCCCGGTAACGCGAGAAAAAATATTCTGAATGTCAACAGCGTTATTAAAAAAAGCCGTTTCACCCGTTGGCACAGAAAACCGTTCAAAACTGTGAAATAGAGTATTTCCTCTTCTCGTTCCCCCGTCAATTTGTCGGATATTCCCTTGGGGAGTTACAGCGGAGTTTTCAGGTAGAGTGTTATCTGGAATAATTTGTGCAGAAACGGGTATGGAAGCCAGTGAAACACTCAATAAGCTCACTTTAGATAGCCCCAGATAGAATCCCCTAATCAAGTTTTGAAACATCATATCATAAAAAAATTGAACATTGACTAGAAAAAAATATCACTTGAATATCAATCTAATTTAATCTTCAGGATTAACAAAGCTTTCACCGTTAGAACGTGCTTCATCGAGGGTCAATTCTCCTAAAATTACTTGGATTGCATCGTTCTCCTTCAAAGCAAAGCTAAGTAAATCCTCCTCGATAATGCTTTCTAGAGAGTTGGTTGCTAAATTAATCTTATCAGATTGCTCTAAGGAATCATCGGTAAATACAGATTCTTCTAGTTCTAGGTCTGGAAACTCATTGGTGAACAAAAACAGTTTTTGTTCTTCTAGGACAGTTTCTGTTCCAGTTTCTAGGAATTCATAAACGATAATTTCTCCTGGGAATGAGTCGTCAATTTCAGTGTCATCGGGTAGTTCTAATTCAGTGATGATATCATCTCGTTCAATTAATTTGCTGACCCTCAAATCTACAACTGGGGTAATTTCTGTTTCTACCTCTACTCCTGTAAAGATAGGCTCTCCTTCGTCGTTAAAACTCAGAGTAGTACCTTCTTCAAAAAGTTCTGTCTCACGATTAAAGTTAATCCTTGGAGTAGAATCATATTCATCAGCAGCAAGCTGAATACCATTGTTATTATTGTAAGTAATAAAGTCTTGAATGGCTTCTGGGAATAAACTTCTGGTATCACTATCATCTTGATCGTCAATAGTTTGATAGTTATCTCCGTTATTGGTGAGTAAGAATGTTGTTAATACAGTTGTTTCATCATCTCTTTGAGAATAAGTTTGTTCTTCAGGTGGCGGAAGTTCTGCTTCTTCCAACATAATAAATTCTAACGAATTATTTGCATTACGATATAACTCTTCTCTCTTGTTTTCTACATCGTCTTTACTTATAATATTCTCGTCATTAAATAAAAATCGAAGAGTAAAACTAGACTTTTCCTCAGTATGGAGTAGTAAGTTTTGCTTAATAATATATTCTAGAGAGTTAGTTGCCAGATTGTAGTTAATGGGTTTGTTAGGTAAATCAGTATTGGGAAAGTCTGTGGACAAAACGAGTTCTTCTACAACCTTATCAGTTCCGCTTTCAAGAAATTCATAAACGATAATTTCTTTCTTAAAGGAGTCCTCAAGTTTAACAATAGGATTTGCTTGAGCATCAGTTAGATCAAGTTCGTTAATTATATCATTTTTTTCAACTAATCTAACTCTCAAATCTAAATCTACTGGAGTAATATCTTCGATGTCTATATTTAGTCCTGTAAAAATAGGCACTCCCTCTTTCTCATCAAAACTAAGAGTAGCATATTTGTCTCCAGATAGTATGTTACCATCATTATCAAAATTTAGGATTTGTGTTTCTTTCTTAAAATTGATTCTACCCCGATCATCAGAATAATCAAAACTACGACTCCCAAGCGTTATAACTGTGCTAAGACCACCATCTCCCATCGTCTCGTAAGCGATAAAGTTTTGAATTGCTTCCGGGAATAAACCTATTATGTCACTATCATTTTGGTCGTTAATAATTTCATCGTTATTTCCGACATTGGTGATAAAGAATGTTCTGAATACTTGTGCCTGATCTTCACTTCTATGAGAGTAACCGTTTCGGTGTCTGGTCTGTTCTACTGGTGGTTCTTCTACATTAATCGTAACGGTTGCAATATTATTGGAGTCAGATTTACCATCATTAGCAACGTAGGTGAAAGTGTGTTCTCCCCAGAACTCGGGATTGGGTTTGTCATAACTAAATGAACCATCGGGATTAAGGGTTACAAAACCAGTATTGATAGATTGATTAACTAATATTGCTGTTAAAACATCTCCATCTAAATCCGTATCATTATTGAGAACACTGGGAACAGAATTAACAGAAATTGGAGAATCAAAAGGAGTAGTGTAGCTGTCGTTATTGGCTACTGGTAGTGTATTCGGTGGTAGTTCTGGGTCGGGTGTTGGTGTTGGAGTAATTGGGTCGGGTGTTGGTGTTGGGGTAATTACAACAGGTGTTGGTGTTGGGGTAATTGGGTCGGGTGTCGGAGTTGGAGTAATGACAACAGGTGTCGGAGTTGGAGTAACTGGGTCGGGTGTCGGAGTTGGAGTAATTACAACAGGTGTTGGTGTTGGAGTAACTGGGTCGGGTGTCGGAGTTGGAGTAACTGGGTCGGGTGTCGGAGTTGGAGTAACTGGGTCGGGTGTCGGAGTTGGAGTAACTGGGTCGGGTGTCGGAGTTGGAGTAATTACAACAGGTGTTGGTGTTGGAGTAACTGGGTCGGGTGTCGGAGTTGGAGTAATTACAACAGGTGTTGGTGTTGGGGTAACTGGGTCGGGTGTCGGAGTTGGAGTAACTACAGGGTCGGGTGTCGGAGTTGGAGTAACTACAGGGTCGGGTGTTGGAGTTGGAGTAATGACAACAGGTGTCGGAGTTGGAGTAACTACAGGGTCGGGTGTCGGAGTTGGAGTAACTACAGGGTCGGGTGTCGGAGTTGGAGTAACTACAGGGTCGGGTGTTGGAGTTGGAGTAACTACAGGGTCGGGTGAGAGAACAGCTTCAGGAAACTGTGGTTCTTCAATTTGACGAGGAATTACTTCTTCAGTTTGAGGAGGTTCCACTACATTTGAACTTTCAAGAAATTGGCTAACATTTGCATTTTGAACAAAAGCAATCAAATCGTTATTCTGACTGGAAATTGCAACTCCAAACCCCAATTCATTTAGGACGGTTTCCGTATAAATAACTTGATTATTACCAACATTAATTTGATCTTCTACAACATTAAAGTCCGTAATGAGGGCAAAATCGTTATTTCCAAAACCGATATAATACAACCGAGATTCATCCCCGAGAACAAATATATCCTGTTCCGAACCGCCAGTTAAAGTATCGATTTCATCTATTCCCGGATTAACAGCATCAACATCAACTCCCCACAAAATATCATTACCGCGATCGCCAAATACTCGATCATTTCCAATACCGCCAATTACCGTATCGTTGGCTTGTCCGCCATACCTTTGATCGTTACCCGCACCCCCCCGTAATAGATCATCTCCCAGATTTCCAAAGACTTGATCCTCACCTTCACCATCCTCGATTATATCAGCTTCTTTCCCCCCAAACAACCAATCCTCTCCACTGTCTCCGAATAAAAGATCGAGGTTCTGATTGCCGAATAAAGTATCATTACCTTCATTACCATTTATAGTATCATTACCCTCAAAGCCAAACAGAGAATCGCCCCCACTAGAACCGGAGATTCTATCATTCCCCGTTAGTGCAAAAATTACATCGGCTTCACCCGTTCCGAGTAGATTATCATTACCTGGTGTTCCGTTAATCTCGATCATATTAATCTCCAGATGGTTTTAATAACTGTTAACTTGGATTGGCTTTTGTCGGGTTAAATAACCGGAATTAATAAAATAATGATTTGAAACCTTAGTCAATTTACAGTAGATTGGTAGCGGAGAACTTAGAGAATATTACCCCGCTTAAATTCACCTAAACCTTACCAATTCGTTAGCAAGACGTCAACAAACTTTACACAAATTTAAAATATAAATTAAAGTTTATATCCTAAAATTTTCGACCCCCAAATTATCAAATTTTGTAACAGGAGTCGTTTTCTGCACTCAAACAGAACTTTCTGCCGCAACTCAGCAAGTATCATAACAGGGAAAAACAGGGATGTCACCCAAGAATTAAAACGCTTGCAACTTGAGGCAAGACCCCCCAAATAGTCTCGGTAAGCTTGAATTAAATCAAACTGTTCTGTTTCAATTCCAATGGGTTGAGGGAATTGATTAATCGCCTCGGAAACAACAATCACCGCATGAAGACAAATTGAGCGAACTCACTGGTTTAAAAAATTTTACCTGTTGAAAGTCAAGAGTATCAAAAAGAATTGGATTCTGCGCTCGATACTATTGATTCTTTAAAATTGGCAGAACTGCAAAATTATTTTGGGAACGATTGTGTTTTTGAAGTTTTTGATAAAGAACGGATTGATAACTTGGAGAGCGAAGATACTGCCGTTTTTAGTTCGATTATTTTTGAAGATCGCACCGCAATTGTCGCGAGCCTTCCCAATTTTAAATAAGCCTCAGCAAGATACTAGCCCATCGTTTAGTTTTCGACCTAGCCAAAAGTATAGGTGACTTCTCCCCTACCCAGAGTTAATACCTCGGTTCAAAACTCCCAAACCCTAATCCGCCGATATAAAACTCTTAAAAATCTGGGTTTTCAGCAGATGTTTGAGCGGGAAAAGAGTCCAATTTCTCTCCGCAATAAACCACGTTAACTCGCACAACGTTCCTTTCTTTCCAAGGGACTTTCGCCGAAAAGTTCCCCTTAATTTTCTCGCTATATTTAGACAATGTTTGGTTCCTCGCCCCTCAGAAGCGGAACGAATTCCAACCCCGTTATCTTTAATACTTAAAGTATACCAACCCTCATTTTCTTTGCCGGTAGCCGTAAGACGGGTTACGCCTTTTCCGTGCTTTCCGACATTGCAAAGCCCTTCTTCAAGAAATTGACAGAGTTCTCGTTTTTGTTCGATGCTTAAATATTTATCCTCAATGGGATCGAAGGAGTAAGCTTTAATTTTGAGGGTGGAAAAACAGGGAAAATTGCGCTGGAGTGTGTGGCTGTAAACTTTATAAAAAAGGTCGCGAATGGGTTGGTTTAGGTCTAGGATTAAACCGCTACCGAGGCGAAGACTTTCTTTCTGATTTAGGGCTTCTAGTTTTAAATATTCGCCGATTTCTCGAATTTCATGGTTCAGATTTTTGAGATTTTCGAGCAACTGTTCTTGTTCTATATCTTCATCTTGAACCCGTCTGAGAATATTGGCGAGTGTTTGCAGGGGTCCGTTGTGAATGACAACAAATGTCCGTTCGATGGTATGTTGGCGTATTTCAATTTGAGATCTCAAAAATCGGTCGTATTGATAAAAAGCGCTGAGAATTGCACCGTTAATGACTAAAATAAGCATTGCGGGCGCTACGGGAATCCACCATCCTCTGACGATAAAAACATAACCAATTCCAACTAAAGTCAGGTTGGCAATGGCAACATACAAAAGGTTTTTTAAGGGAGATTGAGTTAGCCGACCCAGATAAATTGCTAAAACCCCCCAAGCGATAATCCAAAGATATTCCCAACCCGATGACCAGGTTTTTAATACGGGTCGTCCGTCAAGAACGGCGCTGACAATTTGGCTGGTAACGTGGGCGTGAAATTCTACTCCATAAATTTTACCTGGCGGTTGCAAGTCGGCGATCGCAAAAGTGTTGATAAAATCTTTAATACTGGCGGCAGTTATCCCAATTAAAACGATGCGATTATAGAAAATTTCGTGCAGTATTTTGGGGTTGCTTTTGGCGGCTTCAATCTGTTTGAGGGATAGGGTGGGGAATCGTTTTTTACCGTTGCGATAATTGAGGAGTAGCTGCACCCCAAAATCCTCGGCGTTTACATAGCCCCCAGAATTAGAAAAAAAGCGGGGAAGTTCCTGAGAACCCAACCGCATCGCATCGCGATCGCGAACCCCATTTTTTAAATTTATGCCTTCGGTTTTTAAGTAAAGTTTTGCCAAGCGCAAAGGCAGGGAAAAAGCATATTTTTCAGGATCTTCCGGGCGTTTTGTTCCCAATATTGCCCGCCTAACTTTGCCGTCCGGATCGGAAATAACATCTGCAAAACCGATTTTTTCTGGGGGTAAACTGGGGGGAGGAGCGATAGAAACAGGTAAGACTTTTTCAACTGCGATAATATTTTCGATGTCTTTCAAAGCCGCAACCCGTTCGGTATAACCGGGTTCAACCGGGAGATCTCGAACAATATCAAGACCGATCGCTCTGGGTTGGTACTCGTGCAATGTTCTCAGCAGTTGTGCAATAATTTGATCGGGTATGGGGTAGGTTCCCAAATTTTGAATATCCTCCTCATCAATTCCCACAATAACAACTCGTTCGTCAACCGGTTCGGGAGGGCGCAGGCGAAGAAAAGAGTCGAGAGTTGCCCATTCTATTAATTGCAGCGATCCCGTTAAACGAACGAAAATAATTAGCGCGATCGCAACAATTCCGGGCAGTAATCCGACCGACCCCATCGTAAAATCTTTTCTAATTTTGTTCCAAATATTAAACAGCAACAGTTTGTTCCTTAATTGTATTTATTAATCAATAAATCCTTCTTCTCTGGCCCGTTTCTCCGTTTGAATGCGGAGACTTTTTCCCTCTTCCGGGTAAACGCCCAAAACGTCTTGAACTTTTGTCCAGTAGTGGCGTACCGTTCTTAAAGATACGTTCATGCGATCGGCAATAATTTTATCTTCTAACCCTTCTTCAAAGGCGAAATTAAGTACATCCAGCCACTCGGGTTTAACTTCTCCTGAGGGCATTTTTAGGTCTTTGGTATGGGTAACGCCTTTGAGCGCCAAATCAATTCGGGTCAGCATTTCCTGGCTAGAAAGCGCTTTGTCGGCTGCGGTAAATCCCCCTTCGTGAGCATCAATATCCGGTTTGATCCGCACCAACGCCTTAACATAACTGCTTTGCACCACCAAATTAAGCAAAGGATAATTTTTCATTAACGTTCTCAGGCTTTGAATTCCCCGATTAATTTCGGCGGTGTCCTCGGAAGTTTCGGGTAGGGAAAGATCCATAATAACTAAATTGGGCTGAAATGCTTCAACTTTCTCAAGTGCATTTTGGGTTGTTTTTGCGGTTAGGATTTCAGCTTGTCGATAGTGTCGTTTGAGTAAGTCGAGGGTTCCATTGAGGATTAATTCGTGGTCATCTACCACCAGTATTTTGAGCGTTTCTTGATCGGGGGAATTTTGGCTCATTGTTGAAACCTCGGAGTTGAGAACATGATTGTATTTTATGGCATAGAGTAAGGCGGGATAAAAATTAAGGTGAAGTCATTAGCAGATTAAAAGATAGCTGCCAAATCTTGTGAGTTTGAGCCGATTCTATTAGGAAAATGAACAAATTATTAATTTAAACGATAAAAATCTTTTAACTGTCTTAAGATATTAAAGATTGACTGGGTAAGTCGTTACCCGCCCGTGACAATTTGATTGCACAAGTGTGCAATGGGGCTTGCAGAGTAGGGTGATGAAGTGGGTAGAGAAGGTTAAAGATTTCCCATTGTTCAAGGTTTTAGTATACAAATAAAATCGGCGGCCGTTGCGCCCCAAGAATTTTTACAGTATTTTTTCTTTATACTGAACAGGTTTGGGCGTTAAAACCCAAGCGTTCACAATGATGACCAGACGAAAAATCGCCCCGGTATTGGATTTTCAAACCAACAAATAGCCTAAACTCCAGTACCAAAATCCTCTTAACAAGATTATGGAAAAACGTCTTGATCGGTTTGCGATCGCCAGCAGCACCGTTGTCACCTACCTGATAACCGTTGGCTCCGTTAGCGCCCAAATCGTCCCGGATCATACGCTTCCGGTCAACTCCAGGGTAACACCCGGATGCACAACCTGTACAATCGAGGGGGGGACCGTCCGGGGTAGCAACCTGTTCCACAGCTTTAGGGAGTTTTCTGTACCCGTAGGGGGCGAGGCGTTTTTCAACAATCCCCCGGAAATTGAAAATATCTTCAGCCGGGTGACGGGTTCCAATCTCTCCTATATTAACGGATGGATTCGCGCCAACGGCACCGCCAACCTGTTTCTACTCAATCCCAACGGAATAATTTTTGGCCCCAATGCCCAGTTAGACATTCAAGGATCGTTTTTGGCCTCCACAGCCAACAGTTTCACCTTTGCCGATGGTAGCGAATTTGGCGCCACCAATCCTCAAGGGCCCCCTCTGCTGACGATTAGCGTACCTTTCGGTTTACAATACGGGAACAATCCGGGGAACATTGAAGTGCGAGGCTCCCATCTACAGGTGAATCCGGGTAAGACCTTGGCGCTGGTTGGCGGTGATCTCAGCATAGACGGCGGACAGCTTCAAGCCGACGGCGGTCAGATCCAGTTGGGAGGAGTAACCGGAGAAGGAACCGTTGGGTCGGTTGCCAATAGTTACGAACCGAGTTTAAACTTTCCGTTGGCTGATGACCTGCCGCTTTCGGATGTATCGCTCCACAATGGCACTAAAATCAATGTCAGCGCCAACGGCGATGGGAAGATCGCGATCGACGCCCGAAACCTAACAATGGCCGGAGAAAGTCGGCTTCAGGCCGGATCTTCCGGGTTGGAGTCGTCCAACAGCAACCCCGGAGACATAGAAATTAATGCCACAGAAGCAATAAACCTCACCGAAAGCAGTTCGATCGAGAATTTGGTCTTTTCCGAAGCAATGGGCAAAGGAGGCGATATCAACATCAGAACCCGTTCGCTGTCGCTATCGGGCGGCGCCAACGTTGTAGCCCATACCTTCGGACGGGGAAATGCCGGCAACGTCACCATTAACGCCAGCGGTGCCATTTCTTTGGATGGCGCTTCGACTGGCATCGGCAGCCAAGTCTTTGAAAATGCGGTGGGCAACGGGGGCAACATTACCATCACCACAGGCACGCTATCGTTATCCGATGGCGCCACCTTGCCCCGCCAATACCTTCGGGCGGGGAAATGCCGGCAATGTCACCATTAACGCCAGCGGTGCCATTTCTTTGGATGGTGCTTCCACCGGCATCGGCAGCCAAGTCTTTGAAAACGCGGTGGGCAATGGGGGCAACATTACCATCACCACAGGCACGCTATCGTTATCGGGCGGCGCCACCTTGGTAGCCAATACCTCCGGGCGGGGAAATGCCGGCAATGTCACCATTAACGCCAGCGATGCCGTTTCCTTGGATGGGGTGGGGACTGGCACGCAAGTCACGGGTATCGGCAGCCAAACGTTAGCCGGTGGCGTCGGCAATGGGGGCAACATCGAGATAACCGCCGAGTCCCTTTTGATGACCAATGGCGCCCGATTGATTTCCGCCACCTCTGGACAAGGAAACGGGGGCAACGTGAATATAGTTGTTCGCGATACCGTTTCTTTTGACGGGGTGGGTAGCAACGGACAAAATAGCGGAGTATTCAGCAGTGTGGAGTCCGGCGGCGCCGGCGAAGGGGGCGACATCCGCGTGAGCGCCAACACCCTCAACCTCAGCAATGAAGCCGTTTTAGATGCCCAAACCGAGACTAGCTTTAAAGCCGGTGAAATTCTCATCAACGCCGCCCAGTCTGTAAACTTAAATCAGGCTAGTTTACTCGCCCTGTCTACAGACCAATCTGCAACGGCCGGGGATGCCGGAAACATTACCATTAATACCGGAGAACTGACCGCCAGAAATGGCAGGTTTGCAACCTCCTCCGAACAATCTTCTGGAGGAAATATTAACATCACCGCTGACCAGATTCGCCTGTTTGACGATAGTGGCATCACCACCAATGTTAACCAAGGTGCGGGAGATGGCGGCAATATCAACCTGAAAGCCGACTCTATCCTCGCTTTCGATAACAGCGATATTCTCGCCTTTGCTAACGATGGTCAAGGGGGAGATATCACTCTCGACAGCCCCGCATTCTTTGGTCAAAACTATAGTCCGGTATCTCGCAACAGAAACACCGATTCTCTCGACAATAATAACCGAGTAGACGTTAATGCCACCGGCGTCGTTAGTGGAGTGATCGTCATATCCGATACTACCTTTATTCAAAATAGCCTCGCCGATCTACCCGAAAATCAGATAGACACCGACATCCTGCTGGCTAATAGTTGCATTGTCCGCCGCGATCAACCCAGGGGTAGCTTTATGATTACGGGTACCGGGGGTTTACCGCAGCGTCCCGGAAATATGCAGATGTCTACCTTTTCGACGGTGGATGTGGAAACTCTACCCGATGACGACAAGCCCTCAACGGCCAATCCTCGGCGTTCTTGGCAGGTTGGCGATCCGATTGTAGAACCGCAAGGACTTTATCGACTACCCAATGGAAAAGTTGTGTTGAGTCGTGAGTGTCCCGAGTAGTTCGGTGTCAAAGTTGGAGTGGTTGGTCTTGCACTTCTGTGCAATGGTAATCACGTTATTCTGCCATTAGTTTGTACCAGATTTGCCATCAATCGTGCAGAAAAGGTAATTGTATCACTGAGTCTGTTTCTTTATCTTGCTAGTTAGATAGTTAGAAGAAAGCCCCCTGAACATTTATTTCTTCTCATCAAATATCTGGGTCAACTGAAAGATAGGGAAATTTAAAATGAATATTGGAAAGGTTCAGATTGGTTTTTTGAGAACTCTTTTTCCCGGTGGACAAGTAGAAATTCGCGCCTTGCCTTCATGGGATGGAGTCTCTATTGGCGCGGCAAAATCAGGCGATCAAGTTTTAATATCAGAGACCGAACGCGCCGCCGATAGCGGACAAATCTGGTACTATGTACTCCATGAAAAGTCCGGATTAAAAGGTTGGATTCCGGCTAACAAAGTATTTGTGTTAAAGACAATGAATCCGGAAAATTCGGCAAATTTGCACGGTGAAAATCAAGAAACGAGTATTCATCGGCCAGATCGTCTCGAATCAATTCAAACTTTTAAGAAAAGTCAGTCCTTAATATTTGGCTTGAACTTTATGCCCAAATATCACCGGCATAAATAAAAATTAACAACCCCCAAAAGGCGAACAAAATTCCGAAAAATGGAGGGGAAGAAATCCGGGGTATAAATTGGCAGCATTCTTTCCGAATGACCGCTGAAAAGCCGTTGAAAAATTGGGAAGTTAATCATGGTAATGAACAGATTATTAGATGGGCAGAGTTACTCCGCATCCCCCTTTCAGGTTGGAGTTACCCGAAGACAAATAGCTTTTTTGTGGTTGTTCTCTCATTATTTTAAAAAAAGTTTTGCTTCGGTTTTTTGGTTGTGTACGGCGATGGTACTCATAACTCAGTATATTTCTCGGGTATCGCTTCCCAACGACGGTCAAGTTGTCACCGTTCAATCTTCAAACCCGTCCAATGGTCAGACATTAAATGATCCTAATATTTTTTGGCTCAACGGTGTGGTAAGTCTCTTTGAAGAACGAACGATATCCCAAGAATTGGCTGCTAGATTTTATCATCCAGTTCAGCTAATTCGTAACGGCTCTTTATGTCAGGCTGATGATGGAAATTGCTACAAAGAAGTTGATTATATCAAGGCTTTTGTTAACCGTTTCGGCAATCAGTTGATCGGCCGGGGAAATGAATCGATTATTGAGGCAACCAAGGAAGTATTGCGGAAAAATTTGAGTGGTAATTTGTCTAAAATTCAGTTAGTTACCTACAGCGAAGGAGGGTTGATAGCTCACGCAGCAGTTGGAGATCTTTACCGGGAAGGAAATCCTCATCTGTCCAAAATTACTGTAATTCTTATGGGAACTCCACTTCATCATAAGAAAATTACCGAATTAGAAGCAATGGTAGGAAAAGTTTTGATTCTCAATAATCCTCGCGATCCCGTGACCTGTTTCCAAAACGATATCTTAGCTTGGTCTAGCTGGTTTGGTGAGCATCCTCACGTCAAACAATGTCTTATTAATAGCGATGTAAGACAACATACAATTGAGCTTTATATGGAGAAACTTGTATCGATGTCATGGTATTTTCGAGTATGCCAATACCCGGAACTTGGGTTCTCTCAAATTTGTTGAAGATGCGACTTCTGGAAGGATTAAATGGCAGTCCAGAGCAGTGGGAAAATTATTAACTCAAACGGCGCAAGCGGGAGATGTGGTGATTTTTGCAGAAATCAGTCGGATGGCCCGTTCAACCTTGCAAGTCAGTGATGAAATTTTTAGGTGTGGAAGTTCGTACTCACCTTCCCAATCGCAAAGATTGTACTCTCGGGAATTGTAGGCAGTGGGAAAACCACGTTATTATTGCAAGTTCAACGGGAATTAAAGCAAGAGAGTAAAGTGGTAGTTTCCCGTTCGATCTCTGTAGATATTAATAATGGATAATGGATAATTATTTTTCGGTAATTATCAATATAATGATAGCCAATTCTCAAAAACCTACGGTCAAGTCTTCCAGGATTTGATTTCTCTCAAGTTAAAACAAAGTAGACTAGAGTTGCACGGATATTTTTTTCTCTATAGTTGGGCTAATGCACTTGGAAGCTATTACAAAATGCCAACCAATTAAAAGCAGTTGCTCATAGTGACGTTGGAACAATTACCCCAAGTTGAACCAGAACTAAGGCTATTCCCATTGTTGCTAAGAGTCCAGGAATTGCAGCTAATATAAAGTAAAAGTTGGTTTTTATTGCCAGTCCGATGGCACCCAACCAATCCAGACCCTCGAAAAATAGCGGTGCGATGAAAATTGGAATGAAGAACAATCCCATTAGCGCAGCGCAAATTATCCCTCTCCAAAACCATACAGATGATTTGAAAACCCAGAGGTAAGTTTTCCAGACAATTAACCCTGTAATGAGCAACGGTAAGACACTAAGAATTAGTTCAACCATGATTAGTTACTCGAATGATACAAGTGGATTCTGTTCCTGGTTCAACAATAAACTGAAAAACCTTCGATAGCTACGGGAGAATTACGGAACTTTGATAATTTAAAAAGCAGCAAAAACTGGTGATTTCTCCGTATAATTACCGAACCCATTGCCCGACCCCCGATAGGCTAGGGTTTTGATTTAATTGTTGAATAAATAATCACTCATTGTCGAAGAAATCATTTTTCGTCGAAGGCATTCAACCCCTCAACTCGGACTCAACCGGAAACTCAGTAATTTCACGGAGAGCGGTAAACGTTTTGATGGGGAAAAACTTTCAAAATATCCGTAGTTTCCCCGTAGCCATTTAAGGTTGTTTGGGTTTATATTAAAAACAAGATGAAAAACAAACCATCTGGGTTGCCACCAACAGTCCGCTTAAACCTTAAATAGTATAAGTAGTTTTATACCTTACTCATGCTCTCTCTGTGATTCGCTCTAATCTCCTTAAGTTGCAGTAACGCTCAAGCCCTAGCCTCATCGGTTTAGGGTTTTTTTATGATTCACTGCGTTTGAAAAAATCTGAATATCCCTAATATAAATGCCTTTCAAGAGGGTGTAATCTAAAAGAACGAGGTTATTCTATTCTGTAGAAAGAGTAAAAGCAATCGCCAATCGATTTTGGGATTATGGGAAGTAAAGCCGAGAGCCGTGTAAAATCGGACACGATGTAAAGTTTTGTAAATGTTAATTATGTGTTGTGGAATCACATCTACAGTTTGATTGAATTGCAGGGACTCGACCCCTACGGAGGGTGTTTGCATCAAGCAAGCGAACGCCATCCCGCTTTGGCTTCCGATTTGATTGAAGAACTGGAGCGCACCCATTGTTGATTCTTTGGTTCTGTATTTAATTAATCGAAAAATAGTTAATGCTGAAACCGATTTTGAATATCGCAATGGTGGCTGTTATCTCAACAATTGGGAACGATGTTCAGAATGCGCTTTTAAAGGAATGGCAACAAGTTTTAAAGATTTGTCGAGAATGGATAGAAGATAACTTGGGTATTCCTAAAGAGCAATATTATTGGTCACAACCCGAAGACCAAATCGGCAAAAATAAAGGCGAATGGGAACGTTGGGGAAGTCATACTTGGGAGGTTTTTTGGGGATCTGGTGACTCGGTAAAAAGCGCAATGGATGATTTAGAAACTCGCAAGTTAAAACGAGATTGGACGGGGATTAATTGGGTTGTTGAAAGTTCGAGTTTAACCGGAACCGATGCGATCGCATGGCATCAGTTAGGTAAAAAAGAACAAGAACCGGGACGCTTGCTAAATACTAATGAGCAACAAGAATTAAAACGGTTTTATTATCGTCTGGCTTGGGTTTTAGATGAGCCTTACACTCGAAATTATAAAGTTAGAGATTCGATTCCTTCTGATGAAAAATTGGAAGAATATTTTCAACAAGAAACCAGCGGTAAATTTATTGCTCCGGGGGAGCGGTTAAGCATTCCAGAATTGGTTAAACGGTTGGTGACTTTACCCAAATTGGCTAAAGATATTGGTATGGAAACCCTGGATGAAGGTTTTAAAGATATCAACCGCGAAGCAGGATATTGGACGGGTTGGTTTATGGGTGATGGTGACAAAATAGGAGATAAACTCCAAGAATTGGCTCGTCGTCATCAGGATAACCCAGAACTTCGCGATCGCGAACTGAAACGATTTACTGAGTTAATGAGGAATTGGGGAAAAGATTTTCAGGCAAAAAAAGACTTGTTTCCTGCGGGTAAAGGGCGTGTAGTTTATGCGGGTGGCGATGACTTTTTAGGTGTTCTTTATAGCGAGGAAAGTAGCACAGAAAAAGAACCCGAAAAAATTAAACCCTTTGAAGCGTTTGATTGGTTATTAAACCTACAGAACCAATGGAAAGACCTGCAAAAAACCATTGAAAATGAATTGGGTTTCAAGAATGATGGCAAGCATGATAACCGCTTTACCTTTAGTGTTGGTTTTGTTTGGGCGGGTCATCAAGTTCCCCAACGGGATATTTTACAGCATTGTCGGGAGGCGGAAAAAAGAGCTAAGAATTTAAATCGCGATCGCGTAACAATTCGAGTCGTATTTAATAGCGGTCAATTTGTGCAGTGGACTTGTCCCAGGAATGATTTGGATCTTTTAACTAAATATCGCGATCGCGATGGCAAAACTTGGGGAGAAAATCCCAACTGGAACCACATTTATAACGATTGGGCGCAATTAAAAGCCCGCCATGCGATTCGATTACAAAATATAGGAGAAGAAGTCGAAAATGACATTTCAACAGATATTGCTATTGCCTTATTTAACTTATACTTCGACCACGCAGGAGACACCTATAAAAAAGAACGAAAATGGGCTAATTTTGTTGGAGATAATACCAACTTAAAAATTATCAATTGGCTTGACAACCTGATTCAAGTAACGATTTAATTCTCATACCGGAAGAATTTTTTCCCCCTACCGATTGGGTTAAATCGGATTAGTTGGAAACTTTAATATTTTTCAAACATTCATCCAACTGCGAAACCAACCCTACCGATTGGGTTAAATCGGATTAGTTGGAAACGAAATGCTGGTGTTGAAGGACAAGGATCGTATTCTGAACTCCCTACCGATTGGGTTAAATCGGATTAGTTGGAAACAGATGATGTGTGATAACAATCACGTATTTCATCATCTCCCTACCGATTGGGTTAAATCGGATTAGTTGGAAACGTTCTGATTTATGTTCGATATCGACATCAATACAAAACCCTACCGATTGGGTTAAATCGGATTAGTTGGAAACGATAGATTTCTTAGACATATTCAAACCTGATTCGTCCCTACCGATTGGGTTAAATCGGATTAGTTGGAAACTTTACAATCGTAACTGTACCAAAATAATGGACAATAGAGTCCCTACCGATTGGGTTAAATCGGATTAGTTGGAATATGTAGTGTTATCAATCCCCATGTTTTGATATGGGGTTTTTTATTGACAGAGCGATCGTATCACCCGGATCGCTAATGGAAAGATCCCTTTCCAGCCGGGTGTATAAATAGATTATGTAAACCGAAAGGAAAAATCACTCAGCCTATGAACCCAAATCTTAGCTAAAGGCATCCGTTTATGAAGACAAATCGGCGAGTATTAATTCTCGCAGATAGCGACAACACCTTTCTCAGCGCCCAGAGTTTCAATCGAAAGGTTAATTGGCTACAAATCCGAGACTATTTAGCCAATACCGACGAAGGTAGAGAATTAATCGAAATGGTAATTTATGTGGGCTTACCCCCGGCAAGGGAGCGATTTATTGAGCAGCGTAAAACCAAAGAAAAATTCATCTATTGGGCAAAAAGTAACGGGTTTTTAGTCGTTCCCAAAGAAGGCAAAGCCAAAGGTGAAGATTTTGAAACCAATATCGATATTGTCATGGCAATGGATGCGGTTGAACTCGCCTTAGAAATCCGTCCAGACATCGTGGTTCTCGTCACCGGAGATTCGGACTTTGCCTATCTTGCGGAAAAACTCAGAAGACGAGGAATTCGAGTTGAAGTCGCATCTGTAGAGCAATCTCCGTTGTACAAAGTAGAGTATGTTAAGCAGTTCATTGAGAAAATTTATCCCACCCATTCAGAAATTCAGACCGTTCCAAGTTCAATTGAAAAAGCTTTAACTTTAGTCGATGGTATGGCATCAGATTTGATTGTTGTCGCCACAGATAACCACCATTCCCGACAAATTGCCCAAGAACTCGCCCTTCAGTCCATGCGACCCTTGATGTCTCTAGGAACTCATATTGAAATAAAATTTAATCGCCTTCCTCGAATGTATTGTCGCGTAACCGTTCCACCCTTGGGAGGCGGTTGGTGCTTGATGTGCGGTAACATTATTAACCTACACAGAGCCGCTTTGGAGTCTGCACCCCAAGAAATTGAGCATCTGGCGACTCAGGGAGGTTATCTAGAGACAATTCCTGACCCGTCTGTCTTTTGGTTAAATAGTATCTGTGCTAGCACCGGGGTTGGTGTGATTCAGGGAATGCTCAGTGGCTTAATGAATATCAATCTAGGGTTAGACTGGATTTATGAGTTTCCTCACTCCAAATGGTACAAAACCGATACACAGAGTTTAAGTAATCCAGACTGCTACTTCTGCGGCTCACTAAGCGAGGTTGTCTCCTAAAATTTAAGAAACTCTGTGGAAGTCCCCCTTTCCATACCATGTCATAATAGAACCATTACCAATGGGGAGAAATTGAATCCACTTTCGGTTCAATCAGAGGAATTACACCCATTGACAAAAAAGTAAATGATCCATCTTACATTTAATAATGAATGAGCCAGTTTACACCGTTATTACCTTTGCTCCGGTGCAGGGGTTTATCGAAAAATCCCGCAAACTACGAGATTTGTATGGGAGTTCATATATTTTATCTTTTCTGTCCTGGGTAATTTGCCAAGCCGCAGAGAAACAAAAGCTTGAGGTCGTTTCCCCTGCACTCCCCAATATTACTCAAGGAATGCCCAATCAAATTATCCTCAAGGGTAATACTTCTCGGGAAAATTTACAATTAATTCAACATCAATTTTATCAAGCGTGGCGACTCCTGACTGAAAGTTGTCAAGATTGGATAGAAAACAATATTAGAACTTGGATAGACTCGAAAAAAGAAACCCATCTTTGGAACTATAGCATTTGGAAAAGAGATTGGGAACTGTGGAAAAATCATGCTTGGGAATATTTCGATGCTTCGGGAAAACCGGGCGAAAGTATTACTCAAGTTCGAGAGCGAATAAACCAAATTAAGGCTTCACGAGATTGGACTGGAATTAATTGGCAGGGAGAAAGTTCTACCCTTTCTGGTACGGATGCGATCGCCTATCCAGACTTAGGACGAATTGCCGATCCTCGCCGCTACAATTATCAGGAAGAATAACAAAAAATCAGAGCATTTTATGAAAAACTTAGCTTGGTTATCGGAGAATATTTCATTGATATTCGAGAGCAATTGAGTATTCCGGAGTTGATCAAACGCTTGATTACGCACGAACATATTGCCAACCGACTCAAGAGCCAACTCTCCCAACTTGAAATAGAGGATCGCTCCGATCAAATTACTCAAATTGCCCAAGAATTAAATCCGGCATCTTTCAAAGACTTAAACCGATTAAAAGATTCGGAGGACGAGCAAAAATACTGGACGGCGTGGTTTTTAGGAGATGGTGATGGGGCGGCAAAGTATTTTAAAAAAGTTGGCAAAAAAGGGATTTTAGAGGAGGAAAAAGGAACTTATAGTTTTAGTCAAGAAATGCGGGAATGGGGAAAGCAATTGCGAGAATAGCAAGAAAAATATTTACAGAAAAAAGGGCGGATGATTTATGCGGGCGGAGATGACTTTTTGGGGGTTCTTTACAACACAGAAAAACAAATTTCGCCCGGAGAATGTCTCCAATGGTTTTGTAAATTCAAGTCTCAAGTTTGGCATCAACCAGAACGTAAAAGAATTACGCCCAGTGTGGGGTTTGTTTGGGCGGGTCCGCAAGTTCCCCAGCGGGATGTTTTGCAACATTGTCATCTGGCAGAAAAATCAGCAAAGAGAACGGGACGCGATCGCATTGCCTTTCGGATTTTATTCAACAGTGGCAATCACTTAGAATGGGTGTGTCCCTGGTGGATGTTAGTCGGAAAGAATATCAGCAAGAATCTATCAATCCTCAACAATTTTTAGAGAACAGTAAGTTTTCTGAACAGAGTAAAGAATTATACTTTGGAGGTCTTGAATCAATTGGTTAAGGATGTGGAGAAAACTATTAACAGACTATTTGGGTGTACGAAGGAACCCGGTACGTTACAGATTTATTGGAAGTCAAAGTTTATCGATAATAGTCAAACTATTGGAAAAGAAAATACACCCATTTATGAGACCAAGGGAACCCTTGATCTCACGGTAGAGAATCCAGGTCAGAACAATCAAAACCAAATACACAAACAAAACAAGAAAGATCAGAAGTTCATGCAGAGTGTTCTTGAATTTGCCTTCATTATGGCGGGTTTTGGCAAATCATGGCGTCGAGTTTGGCATCAAGACTTTTTCCCAAAATATAAGACACGGGCGATTGGTTGTCACTGGGAATGGTTGGATAGTGATCTCGAAAAGCCTGCTATTCAAAGTTCTGATCACTTGAAAAAATTTCTAGATAACTTACGGCAAAAAATACAGTCTTATTTAGGTGTAGAAGGAAATAATCACTTACTCTGGAAAGAGGCTTGGAATCCACAACGCCTAACTGTTTATAGTCAAGTTGTTGATCAATCAAGAGCAATTCAACTCTTTCACGATCATAAATTTAAGACGACACCTGCTATCGGAGGACGACAACCTAACGATGAAAGACCTAAATTTTTTAGCTGTGTTTGGCATCGAATGTTACCAATTGGAGAACATCAATATCTAGAGATCATCACTTTATTTTACGGAAAAGATCTACAAGAGCAATGGACACGTAAAGAAAATGGGAAACTCGAAAATCAATTCCCGTTATTTATTGAAGCACTTAGAAAAAGAGAATTTCAATATACTTGGGGTATTGATGCGTCTAAAATCTAAATCTTTATCGGTAAATTATGATAAATATGCTTAGAGAAGCAGAAGCATCCTTCGGTACAGTCATAAAATAATTAGCGATTGCGTGCGCTTACACATTTCACCCATATCGGGTTAAGAAGTATAAAAAAACTTTGGGGACTTCAACCCCAAAGCCTATATTAATATCAGTGTTAATTCCTGGTCTTAAGAGGCGTGAGCTTGTAAGCAATCTTAATTTCCATCAAGGGATGTTCTTCACTCAACTGACTAATATATTGCAAACGGCGAGAACGAGTTGCACCTGCTAACACTACACCCACTGTCATAGATTTTGTTCCTCCTGTAAAATCCGCAATAATATCTGACTTTTCTAAACCATAGTTATTTTGTTCGTCTGTATATAGCAATCAGATTTTATTTGTAAATTCAGGAATTAGAGGTCGCAATTTCAGATGATAAACTCGCAAAAAAAAATGTCTGAAATCCTTGGTTTTCATTCTTGTTTAATAAAAATTGAGATCGTGCATCTCTGAAACCTTAAATTTCAGGTTTTGTAAGTCGCGATGTCCTATTTTTCAGGTATTGATGAGTCGCTTTTTGTTATTTCATAAATTAATTGTCGCTATGCTCAGAAAATTGATGTCGCGGTAGGTCAGTATAGACTTTCAGGAATTACTTGTCGCAAAATCTAATCCTTCAGAAATTATTGGTCGCACTTAGCAGATGGCCCATAATACTTCTTCTCCTGACTGGATTTTTGATTGAATGCGTTGCTTGCTTCTTTTAATTGGCGTAGAATGAATCTTTAGCCAATAATATAAAAAAAATCTTCAATTATTGATTTAAGGAGCGTTTGTTTGGCTTTCTGTTTGGGGGAGAAGATTTAGAACGGGGGAATTTGGGTTTTTTGGTTTCTGGTATCACCGAACGACTCGCCCGACTTGCGGAAGATAGCGATCGCCACGATAAACAATCTCACTGTAAATTCGGCTCGGATCTGATACTGGATGAGTCCTACGGTGACGATGAAAAATACCGCATTGAAAGCTTTCGAGATTTAATTAAATTCCTCGAATATCAACTCATTGAACAGGAAGATAAAGGCTGGCTCGGACGCAATGCTTCGGCAACGGCAGAAGCCTTAATTCGTCGCCTCTGGGGAATTGTCGGAGACATCGAACATTTAATTCGCGGAAACTTAACCCCCGCAGAAATTGCCAAATATCAGATCGATCCCTTGGATATTTCCTGCCAGCTTTCGATAGTTGATCTCAACAAATTGAGCGGCAAAGCACAGAAATTTGTGGTGGGTGTGCTTCTGCAAAAACTCTTTACAGAAAAAGAGAAACGGGGACAAAATCCCATTGTTTTTATTGTTCTCGACGAACTCAACAAATATGCTCCCCGCGAGGGCAAAAGTCCGATTAAAAGCCTGTTAGTTGAAATTGCCGAGCGGGGGCGTTCTTTGGGAATTATTCTAATTGCCGCCCAACAAACCGCCTCGGAAGTTGAACGCCGCGTTGTCGGACAGGCTGCTATTCGTGTTGTTGGGCGGCTTGATTCTGCCGAAGCCGAACGCCCGGAATACAACTTTTTAACCGGGGCTTGTCGCAAGCGATCGCTGCTTCTAAAGTCCGGCAGTATGTTCATTCATCAACCGGAAGTTCCCACCCCTTTATTGGTCAATTTTCCCTTTCCCGCCTATGCAACCCGCAAAACTGAAGCCGCCCGGACTCAAGCCGAAATAGACCGACTTGAAGCCGATCTCGACCGCTTTTAAACGATTATTCTCACGGTAATTTTTTGGAGTTTTAATTGTGCGTATTATTCACACTTCTGATTGGCATTTGGGCAGGCGACTGCGAGGAGTAGATCGGACTCCAGAGATTGAATTTGCTTTGGAAAAACTGCTCGAACGTGCAAAAACTTTAGAGGTTGATGCCGTTTTAATCGCCGGAGATTTATTTGACAGCCCCACACCACCGGCTGAGGCTGAAAAAGTCGCCTACAAGTTTTTTAGCCAACTGAAAGCGGCAAATATTCCAGCCATAGCGATCGCGGGAAATCACGACTCGGCGATCCGAATTGATGGACTCGCTCACCTACTTTCCTATGTTGGCGTTCATGCGCGGGGAAAACCCCGCAAAGGAAGTCAAGGAGGGGTAATTAAGTTAGATACGGCGAGCGGAAAACTTTGTGTGGCGGCTCTCCCCTTTGCTTCAGAACGCCGTTTGCTCAAAGCTGAGGAGTTGTGGGATCGCGATCAACTAGAGCAACGTCAGCACTACAAAGAAGTGATCGGCTATTTGATGGAAAACCTCACCAATGAATTTGAGGAAAATAGCGTTAACATTGTGATGGCACACCTGACCTTCAATGGAGCCAAACGAGCTTATTCTGAGGTTGATTTTTACACCCGAGACACCTACAGTCTTTCCGAACAAATTATCCCCCCTAACGCTCAATACGTTGCTTTGGGTCACATTCACAAACCCCAACAAATTTCAAATTCCGCCCCTACTTTTTATTGCGGTTCTCTGATTCAAGTTGATTTTGGTGAAGCGGAGGAGGACAAAGGATTTAACCTGATTACCGTTGAACCCAACCGTCCTGCTCATGTTGAATTTTGTTCGATTCCCTGTCAAAAACCTCTGAAAGTTATTCGGACATCGGCAGCGGAATTAGACGAAGTGCTGGAAGAAAATCGCACACATCCGGGTTTTCTAAAAGTGATTGTCAAATTAGAAAATGCTGAAATGGGTTTGGCCGAACGGGTGCGAAAAATTTGTCCGCAAGCCTTAATTGTTGAACCCCAATATACGCGAACAGAGGAGAAAGAACAATCAACGGATTTTAATCCGGGAAATTTTAACCCGGTTGAAGAGTTTAAACGCTATTACCAAGACCAGAAAAATAACAACCCCAATCCTTTCGTATTAGAAGCTTTTTCCAATTTATATCAGGAGTTACAAGATGCGACCCATTAAATTGACTGTTGAAGGTTTTACGAGTTTTCGTTCCCGTCAAGTTATCGATTTTAACGAACTGGATTTGTTTGCTATTACTGGCGCGACGGGTGCGGGTAAATCTTCTTTACTGGATGCAATCACTTACGCTATTTATGAGAAAGTTCCTCGACTGAATGTAAGAGATCACGGCAAAGAATTAGTGAGTTTGGGAGCGGATAATCTAAAAGTTGAGTTTCAATTTGCAGTTCGTAAACAGGAATACAGTGTAATCAGAAGTTGGCGTTATCGTCGGAAGAATCCCGAGAAAAAATGTTTGCTATATCGCCTTCAAAATGGAACCTGGGAGCCTTGTTCTCTCAAGGTTGAAGAGATCGTAGGAATGGACTTTGATACTTTTACACGAGTTATTTTATTACCTCAAGGTCACTTCGATGAATTTCTCAAGGGAAACAGCGTTAAACGGCGCATTATTTTGCGAGAGTTGGCCGGATTTGAAATTTTTGAGGAAATGCGTAAAAAAGCCTCAGAACGGGAGAAGGAAGCTAAAAATAGCCGTCAAATTATAGAAGCATCATTGAATGATTTAGACCCACCTACGGAAGATGAGATCGTACAAAAACGCGAAGCTTTAATCCGGTTAGAACAGGAGAGAATTCCGCAGTTACAACGGCAGGAAAAAGTGGCTCAAACGCAACTAAACAGTGAGGATAAGTTACTTGAGCTAGTCAATAAACTTGCAGAAACACAGAAAAAACTATCGGTTTTAGTCCAGAATGAGAGTCAAATCCTGACGTTAACGCATCGGTTGGAACAGGCTCAAAAAACTGATAAAATAAAAGATAAATGGGCATTGGTCAATCAGGCTCGAACTGAATATCAAAAAGCTCAAGATGCTATTAAGCTCGCAGAAAATAAATTGAGTCAAGCTCAAAAACAATTTGAAAATACAAAACTAGAGCTTCGAGAACAATTGGGAAAACGGTTGGGCGTTCTGGAGATTCAAAGAAGGGAAGCCGAAAGACAGTATCAAGAAGCCGAGTACCTTTTAACATTGACAATATAAACAAAGCAATTGATGGGAAAACAACAACGCAGGAAAGGGTGGAAGAATTTAAAAAACAACTGCAATTTGCCAAAAATGAACTTCAAGAAGCGAGTGAAAATAAAGGAAAATTATCGACTTGGATAGATGACGCAACTAAAAAGTTGAAGAAAGCTCTAGATTATTTAAGGCAGAAAGAAGAACAGCTTGACCAAGAACAAACCTATCATACACTGGCGCTCGATTTGCGATCCGATCGCTTTCAGGATTACGTTTTAGAGAACTTAGAGAAGGAGTTGGTGGGTCGGGCAACAGTGTTAATGAAGCAACTAACAGACAACCGATATTCATTAATAGTTCACCGAGATTCATCAAAAGCTAAAGATAAAGACTATTATGTTGAGGACAATTGGAACGGCGGCGAAATTCGACGGGTTCAAACCTTATCGGGTGGTGAAACATTTGCAGCTTCGCTATCAATGGCAATGGCTTTGTCTGAAAAACTTTCGATGGGAGTTGAACTCGGGAGTCTGTTTTTAGACGAGGGTTTTGGAACTTTAGACGCGGAAACCCTAGAAAGTGTTACTCAAATTTTGGAGTCTTTACGCCAACAAGATCGCATGATTGGAGTGATCACCCACATACCCGCTTTGGCAGAACGGTTGCCAACTCAAATTCAAGTTCGCAAATCACCAGGGGGTTCAAATTTAAAAGTAGTTTTTTCCTAGCCAAGCTGAATAGTAAAAAAAAGAAAGTAAGAGTCCATACACCGTTGAGTGAGGTGGATAGAGATAAGTCTTTCCGTACTCTCTGGCATGGGATTGGCGAAAGGTAGCCGTGGGAACATCAATATAAATTGCCACCAATTTCATAATTTTTAATCCGGCTCTGATTTATGCTTTTAAGTCTAAATCTTGGACGACGAGTGTAACGAGCTACCGTATCATAACTACCAGAATAACCTTGTTGCGCGAATGTCCTCAAACAGTTTTTTTGTTTCACAACACTTTTGATTCCACTGTTGAAGAATATAATCTTTATATGGATCTAATTTCGACCGCCCTCGGTCACTACGACCCTGACGTTCAAGAAATAGAAACAGATAGGGCAAAGGAAGAACGGATTAACTTAACTATGGGAAGTATAGATTTATGCGTCCTACAGACAACTTAATCGGCTTTTCCGCTTAATATCCGTTTTGAAATTGGGGATGACGTAGATATCGAAATACACTGGTAACTCCAATACCTAACTTTTTGGCAATGGCAAATCCAGACAAACCCTCGCGACGTAATTCCCATACTTGCTGATGAATAATAATCCTTCTTTCTCGACGTTGAGTCGCTTTAGACAATTCTTTTTGAGTCTGATTTGAAGCGGGAGGTACGGCAACGACTTCAACCTTACTGGGGTCATTTACTGGAGAACCTGTGTGTAGTTTTTCTACCTCTTTAAGTGTTTGGAGATGACTTCCGAATACAAGTTCTAGGGCAACGGCCTAGATTTTGTAAAATATGAAAGCGATCAGCAACTTGAATAGCATCCGGTGCGCCTTTTAGAATAGCTTTCTCATAAGTTTTTGAGCGATCGCGTGAAACAATCTCTACATCTGGATGTTCTTTTAACCACTCAACTAAAGTTTCGGCTTCACGGTCTTTTAATAGAGCTATTGGTTGACTTTTTTCTAAATTAACTAATATCGTACCGTAAGTATGACGTTTGCGGAATGCAAAGTCATCTACTCCCAGAATTCGAGGCGTTTGCATCGGAGCCAAGGGAATTCTACGCACCAAGTTTAACATTGTCAAAGTATCTTAATCAAGACAAACAAGAGTATGTTTTATCAAAACAGTTACTTCGTAGTGGTACGGCAATTGGAGCTTTGGTGCGTGAAGCTGAACACGCTGAAAGTCGTGCCGACTTTGCACATAAAATGGCTATTGCTCTGAAAGAAGCCAATGAAACTCTATATTGGTTAGAGCTATTACATCAAGCAGATTACATCGATGTCAGAGGATTTAACTCAATTAGTCAAGACTGTATAGAACTCTTAAAACTTCTGACAACTATTGTCAAAACAGCCAAATCCAACAACCAATTACCAATTGATAATTGCTGAAAAATAATTATCCATTATCCATTATCCATTATCCATTATCCATTATTTCCTCTCTATCAATCCTATACATAATGGTTGAGGTAATTATCCATTATCCATTATTAATTATCAATTATTGAACAGTTCTATGAGCAGACTGGACTGGAGTTCGATTTCTCAATGCTCGATAAACGGTGTCTTCTGAGACTCCGTAGAAGTGGGCAGTTTCTTGAATTAAAGCCCGTCGTTCTGCACATCGAGGGGGATGTAACCCTAACCGTCGTTGTAAGTCTACTAATGCTTCTGTGGGGATTTTACGCCTGGGCATGAACTTTTTCTCCCTTCACACTCTAGATTTTTTTCGAGGGTGAATGTGCCGCCGCTCCATCCACTGGTAGAGGGTTGAGGGAGAACATTCAACTAATTTGGCAATGGCGCGTTTGCTGATTCCTTTGGCTAAATATCCCCGGATTTCGGCTTCTTTTTCATCGAGTTTTAGATGTATAGCCTTTTGCCCTTTGGGTCGTCCCAATTTCTGTCCTTCGGCTTTAGATTTTGCCAGGGCTTCGGTTGTTCTCAGGGAAATCAATTCTCGTTCAATTTCTGCGGCTAAACCCAAGACGGTGGCTGTAATTCGACTGGACATCGAGCCATCGAGTACCATCTGCTGTTTGGCAATATGAACGCTAATCCCCCGTTGCATACAGCACTCTAACATTTTTTATCAATTAAATGTGTGTTTAATCTCCTCAGATGTAGAGAAAATTTTAGAATTTTACAATTGAAGCGGCGCGTTCTACATTACAGATATATTGTAATAGTGAGTTGATGATAGAGAAATTTAGTTACTCTGAATCTCCTATTATTTATTCACATTATCTTTAAACCATTGCTCAAGATTCGGGTTGATTTTCTTCCACATAATTCCATGATAGGACGGACGTTGACATTCAATAACTATTAGTACAATGCCGATTAATAGTCCTGTTGTTCCCCACAGCACAATGCTTAATTCATACATTAATCCTACGAGGCAGATTAATATATAGAAAGAAGCCCAAATTAATTCAGGTATTCGGGAAACCCTAAATACATTGCAAAATAAAAAGAAATGATTAACGGGAATCATTCCAATTCCACCCAGTCCCAATATTACCACTCCCCCAACTATCCATTGCGTTGGAAAGGCCGTCAAAACGGGCTAAAGGATTGAGGTTCAACGCAACGGTAAATAAAGCCGCAGTCATCAATAAATAACTCGCCGTGTGTAGCCAACTGCTGGGATTTGACCAATTCCACAACAGCAATGCGATCGCCGCAATGGTAAACTGTACTATCACCCCGGCTGCTATCACCAAAATTCTTTGATAGCGCTTGACTAAACAGTAACTATCGGTGGTGTTGGTGTAAGCCGCAGGCATAAACATCATAATTAACAACCCAATTTCGGGTACAATACCGCCATATTGTTTTAGGGTGAAAGCGTGTCCGAGTTCGTGAAGGGTAACGACAAACATCGCCAAAAGTCCGAAGGGAACCAACACCGAACCCCCCGCATTATTTAACAGTTGAAGTCCCATGTAGAGAATTTCATCTTTTTGGGAATAGCCGACAGTGGCGGAAATTACCAGAAACATTTTGTACTGCAAAAATATCAGCCGTTGTGCGATCCGTTCCAGTTGCCCAGATTGCTTTACCTTGAGGACTATACAACACTAGATTTCCATCGTGCTGGAAGATAAACTTCGCTCCAATCTTTGCAAGATTAATGCTTAACTCTTAACCCTAAACTAACCCGCTCGTATACGCCAATCCTTCGCAAGTAAGAAATAATTAAAAATCTAAAACTCGGACAAGTATTTCTATAGCAGGATATTTGTTTGGGCGAAAAAAACGAAGATTTTATTGGGATACAAAAACCGAAACAACAATCGAATCTTTTGCTCAGGAGGCGAAAAAATACCGATGGAAAGTTACGATTTTCAGATCATTGATCGTATGGATTCACTCGTCCCCAATTTGGGGCAACAGGAAAGCAATTTACAGCCAAGTAATCTTCTTCAATTTTCGGGCGGAACTTCCAGCCAAGCGGGAAGCTACGGCAATTCGTTCGGCGATTTGATTGAAATGGATACCATTGACATAGAAACAAATCAATTCGCTCAAGCCGTCGATGAAATCTTGGGGAACTTCCCGATTTTTGAGGATTCGACAGTCACCTCCGAATCCCCAAACGCTGCGGATGAATCCCTAGAATTTTCGGACGATAACGATCCTTTAATCGGAAATGTATCCTCCCTCTTGGCCGAGGTGGTGTGGGATACAGCTTTATCTACAGTTCAAGAAGAACTGGAGACATTTACCGAAGATTTAGCGGAGAATATTTTTGATTCGACTATTGCCAATCTCGGGGAACAAATGGGAGTCTTAACTCCCCCCGAAGAACCGGCGGCTCCGGACTCTTCCGATTCCCTAAACGAGATGGCTTTGGAATTGGGTATTTTTAGGGTGAGGGAGCAACTGGAGAACTTTGCCAATGATGAAGAATTTCTTGACAAGATGGAGCAAGCTTTTGACGATGATTTTTCTTCCAAAGAAGCCTCGAATTTAATTCAAGATTTGGCAAGCGGTGAAGCCATACCGGAAATAGAAATTGTTCCCGCCTCCGAACTCAATAATGCAAACGGCGCTTTTGGGGAAGGGACAATTTATCTATCCGAGGAATTCTTAAGCGAAAATGTGACCAATCTCGAAGCTGTGGAAGATGTGCTGCTAGAAGAAATCGGCCATTATATTGACGAAGAGTTGGGTAGTGATGATTCGGAGGGCGATGAAGGCGATATCTTTGCCCAACTGGTTCAAGATGATGAAACAATTGCTGACGGTGAACTCGACGATCTGCAAGACGAAGATGATAGTGCAGATGTTGGTCTCGATGACGAAGAAATTACCGTCGAACTAGCAACACCAGAATATCCAGGTTATCCATTTATATACGAAGAAGGGGAAAACGTAACCTACGATTCTAATGTAGAGACGTGGCAGCAGCAGATGAAAGACGTTTGGGGTTATAATCTTGCAGTAGATGGTTTATACGGCCCGGAAAGCGAAGGCGTTACCATTGATTTTCAAGAAGACCAAGGGCTGGCAGTAGATGGTATCGTTGGCCCCAATACTTGGGAAGCAAGTTTCGCCGTTGATGATGAACCGCGCACTCCCTATGAAATAGAATCAGGGGACACTCTCTCAGAGATTGCCGAGGAGGAACTGGGCGATAGCAGTCTTTGGAGAGAAATTGAAAAAGAAGACGGAACCACCTTTACCGAGGAACAAGCCATAACTCTTCAGCCCGGTGATGTTGTCTACTTGCCAACGGATGATGAACCCGATGTTGTCAGTATAGCTATAGAGGAATGGGAATTTTTTGATCGAGGTGAGCTAAAAGAAGATGAAGAAGGTGGATGGCAACGTGTGGCTGAGTATTGGGACAGTGTTGAGGAGTATTACCACGATCTCACCGGGAAAGATACAGATGTGCCTTGGTCGGCAGCCTTCACATCTTGGGTTATGAAAGAAGCAGGAGCCGGCGACGAGTTCAACTACTCCGCTAGCCATTCTAACTACATCACTGATGCCATTGAAAATAAAAAAGAAAATGATACCGATGCAGCCTTCATAGGTCACAGGTTAAGTGAATATTCACCCCAACCTGGTGATTTGGTGGGTCGTGCAAGGCAGTCGGGTGTAGGATATGATACCCCGCCTACTTACCAATCTCATGCCGATATTGTTGTAGAGACAAGACCCGGTGAAATTGATGTCATTGGAGGAAACGTTTCTGATTCTGTCACTCTAAAGACTTTACCAGTTGATTCTGAAGGGAGATTAATTAACACTGATAGCAGAAGCGATAATGATTGGTTTGTTGTTATTGAGAACCAATTGTCAGCTATCGCTTAGGCTTGCTTAAGGCAATCTTGGAAATTGTGGTTCCCGCATAAAGCGCATAAAGACTGTAGGTTAGGTTAAAAAATGAAGCCCAACCTATAGCTTATTATTGATCTGATGGCGTGACGTTAGCTGGTTAGTAAAAAGACGCTTAGTGTGACGCTTTTTAAAACCCCAACTTCTAGAAACTAATTATAATTGTTACGTTGGGGAGAACTCAGATTTTTGTTGGGTCATAGTGGGGTTTCCCAAAGCTAAGTAGACTTAGAGAGAAAATAATTAATTCGACCCTATGAGTATGATTGCTCCAGGCACGGTTGCGTTTGACATGATTGGCACCTGCTTTAACTTAAACAAACCCAAGCAGCGTTTAGTTGAGTTGGGTCTACCTACTTATGCACTCCAACTGTGGTTCGCTCAAACGTTACGGGATGCCTTCGCCCTGTCCCATGCGGGCGGGTATCAACCCCTCAACCAGATGTTGGAAGCTGAACTCCCCCGCACTCTGAAGTTATTTAATGTCGAAATCGACCCGGAACGGCAAGCACACGTTCTTTCAGCCTTCAACGAATTGGAGTTGGAGACGGGAGCATTGGAAGCATTTCAACGGTTGACGGAAGCGGGTTGGCGGCTTGTCGCCCTCACCAATGGCGGTATCGAATCGACGCACAATTTGCTGGAAAAAGCGGGGGCGCTGCCATATTTTGCCGATAGCGTAGCGTGGCGACCGAAGGGAGCCATAGTGCGTTCTTGCGATGAAATTCAAATCACCAAGCCCCACCAGGATGTTTATCAGCTATTAGGGCAAAATGCTTCGGGAGAAATTTGGATGATTGCGGCTCACGCCTGGGATATTGCCGGAGCAATTCGAGCGGGGTTGAAAACTGCCTTTATTACCTCCTCCGAAGGAAGTTATCTTTCTGCCTATCCTCAACCCGATGTGATGGCATCCGGTTTGATAGAAGCTGTCAATCAAATTCTTGGGAAATAAAAGGCACAGATTTTTGAAACTGAAGTTGTTTGTGGTATTGCGGCCGAAGGTAGGTAACAGCCCTGATCTTCTTGGTGGTCATGGGTGCTGGATTTATGCTACTTGTGACACACTGTAACTGATATGGGGGTGCGTTGTTGATAGCATACTTTCCTTATTCGCGTAGAACAAGATGTTATTTATCAGTTCTAGTACATTGTTGGTTCGGCACATAAGCTGAAAATCATGTCGCATAACGTGAAATTTATTGGCGCAGCCATCTGAAAAAAAACAAACTCACTGTGGACTACAGTAACCGTAAGGAGTCTGGGGCAAACAGTTAAGTTAAGGCGCTACTCGAAGTATTTTATACTTTACAAGTATTTCTACTATCGCAGTTTTCTCTTCGCTAGTTAGCTCACCAGGTAGCTCTCGCACATAAAATGTGCCAGTCTTAGCAATAAAATCAAAAGCATCCCGAGCGATTTCATTCACTGAGATTAGAACAGTTCCTGTTTGATCCAGCAAATTAACCATACCTTGGTTGTCATCGCAAACAATCAACTGGTTAGCGTTATAGTTAACTACACGCCTTTGTGGTGTTACACTCGTTTCATCAAACCATACTGAAGGAAGTGGTTTTCCAAATAATTCTTGATAACGAATCTGAAAATTTTCAAAGCTAAGGGCAGTAAGTGGTTTACCATTCGGAACAGTAACAGGTTTGGGTGCATTACTTGGACTATGCTGCACATATTTGCCAAAATAACGTAAGCAAAAATCTATATACTCACGGGTGAATAGAATAAACTGATGCCAAACTTCATCAATTCTAAGGGAGTACATATCCCAAATGACTGTATTTTCAGATTGGGTAAGCACAATAAATCGCTTGACCTCCATAAATAGGACATGACCTTCTGCTTCAGTTTCAACGATATGCTCTTTTAAGAGCTTTTCAATCAAAAATGGCGCTTCATAAGTCAATGCGTCCAATGCGGAATTAGTTTTTGTTATCGTCATTGACAAGTTCTCCTAAATAGTCCTGTATTTTCAAGTGCTTCGCCCAGAAAAATTATCTCATCATCAGAGAGATTACCCGGAATTTTTTTGACATTAAAAATCGGCTCTTTGGCTACCAACTCAATTGCTTCCCGTGCGATATTACTAATCCGAAACATTTCTTGTAAGCCTCTGGGAGTTTCCAGACATAGCAATACCATATCTTTTTCACAATAAGAATTAAGAATCATATTTTCATGGATTTTCCTAAGTATCCACTGTGATTCAGGTACAACATCTGGGGTAAATTTTGGAGCGATGGAATTAATTAACCTTCGTGTTGCTGTGGACGAAAGTTCGTAGCATTTTTGAAACAATTTGGAAGTTTGAGATGTATTTATTGTTGTCAGAATGTGAACAATTTGTTGAAGATGCCTCTCACGTTGACGCGCTCGAAGAACATGAAAGTAAGGATGTTCTTCAGAAGTTACAGGAGACTGACCTGGGAAGGAAAGAACTGACAATGGCTCTACATAATCATTCAAGGGTTCACCGTCTCGCGGACTGGTAATATGAAGTGAAAAAGACCAATTATGTGTATTATTTCTAGGCTCGTGAATACATGGCTCGTAGATATAACCAACTTCTCCTGCTAGAGCTTGAAAACAGTTCTTGGGTACAAGTTCTTGTCGTCGATAAGACTCATCTCGATCATAAGTTAACACTTGAAGTGTATTTCGACATACGGCTGTAATTGTCCATGCAGTGTGTTCATGGGGGCCGGGAGTGACACCAGGCTGCCAATACCCGAATGCAAATTGTATGCCCAAGTTTGGATGAATAAAGAAAGGAACAAGTCCACGTCGTAGGCGGTTCGATTCAATTAACTGCAATTCATAGAAAAGGCAGTCTGAAAGAAAGCATTCATTTAATATAGCTTCTGAGATCTTATCCCGTGCTTGACGGACAACAGCTTTTTCAGGATGAGAGATCTCATCAACCCTCGGAAAAGAAAGTGTCTCAAAGATTTCACAGAGATCATTAAGCTTCATAGACTGACAGCAAGAGCATTTATGACAACAGAAATTAACAGGAAATTAATCCAACAGTTTGACCGAAGATTGCTAAAAATTGTTCTGGTAAAAATTCTGTAGTCAAACTTGTTACAGGTTCCTGTTTGTAAAAAATCTGGAAGTTAACTCGGTAGGTCTATTAAATGTCTTGAAAAGTTATTTTCAAAAATAGAATGACTTAAGACTTCTCCCCGAACCCAGTTTGCTACCAATTAAGTTGTCGATAAACTGGGAAATATCTTGGCAGCGAACTGGGAAATTGACTAATCCTTATTTAAGGTGCTTTAACTAAAGAACTCATCCGAAAATCCTAAATTTGAATTAGTCGCAGAACAAAGGCTAATATTACATAGACATATACAAACCTTGCATTGTGATTGACAAGTTGTTAGTACATTTCCGGGGTTAGAAATTGGAATACGAATTTGGAGGCGACCTTGATTTAGTTCAACAGTCTCCTGTACAATCAATTCTTCCGAAATGTCAATGTCCTCAGTATCATCGCTAGCAACCCCACCTAAAATGTAGTTACCTGTGTCGGCTTTAGCTGCAATTGAATCAAAGATAGAGTTATTGTAAGTCTCCTTTTCAGGAGTTTCGTCCCAGATAATAGTCATAATCGGTATCTCCTTCTACTCGGAGCGAGTAGTTTTTATTGTTCTGTTTTGATGCCTAAGCTTCCTCTAAATTTTTGAGAAATCCAGAAAGTTTTACCTGGCTTTATTAGTAATATATTTTGAAGAGTTATTGCAAGTCGCTCATTTATGTGACATTATATTTATTTATTAAAAATCCGACATTTTCAAGCCTTTTACCAAAACTCTAAACCTTTTTTTCTTGGATAAATAGAGAAACTTAAATGATAGACTATCGATTCGGACTAAACTACAATTTTTATCCTCTACTTTTTTTTACTGTTCTATTTATGGGCTTGAAAATACGAAAATATGCACGGGTGATACATCAGTAGAGCTTATACAACAGCATTTGTACGACTTATCAATTTGAGCTAAAAAAACAGTCGAATTTACAAAACTTTATTAGGTTGCCCCTATTTCACCAAACTTCTATTTCCGCCAAATAACAACCAATTGTATTACATCCTTGACAGCTTGTAGCATAGATACGACAGAGTGATACAGGGGTTCAACCTGCGTGGTTCACCGTCCGTTTGAAAAGTAATGCCAAATTGGGGGACGGGATTGGCGATTGCAGAGCGAGGAAACCAACTATCGGGACGGTTGCAGAATTGGGGTTCAATTCCCCACGTCTCCACCAAAATCTTATGGAGGTTGTCCGGCACGGACTCCGACAGCGTTTTGAAAACGCCTGCGGTTTAACAGCCATCAAGAGTTCGATTCTATACGCCTCCGTTTTATTGGGAATGTAGCTGAGATGGCTGTAGCACGACTGTTGAAGACTTGGGGACGTGGGTACTCTACACTACTAAGCAGATTTTCGTTTTGTGGCTAAACCGAGACCGCCAACGGCAAGAAGACCCAGGATAGTTGCAGGTTCAGGAACGCTCCTTACTCCACCCGTAGAAGCAAACTGGTTGATATTGACTTGGAAGTTACCAGATGAGCCTGAAAATGTCTCTACATCATCAACTGTAGGCCCAAAGATAGTATCGAAAGCTCCTAGAACAACTGTTAAATCTCCATCGAAATTACCTTGGTCAGGTCTAACTTCGAGTAAAGACAATAGATTTAAGCCACCGTCATCATCATTATTGACTAAGTTGCCATCAGCATCGTACAGTCCTAATTCTGTATCAAAATTACTGCCTTGGGTGTCAACAGTTAAGCGCTCCAAATCATCAACAGGTCTGATGGGAAACTGTTCCAACGAACCAGATGTAAACGGTCCAGTGATGACGATCGTTTGTAAGAGAGCCAAGGTATCGATAGACAAGGTGAAATTACCAGCAGAGAAGCCAGGAGTAACATCTGCTAAAGTTGGGCCAAAGATTGTGTCAAACCCACCCAAAACTGCGGTCAAGACCCCATCCAGGCTAGGGCTATCGTCAACACGAATAAAAGACTGAAGGCCTGTACCCCCATCATCATCGTTATTAATTAAATTGCCAGACGCATCGTAAAGTCCTAGTTCTGTATCAAAATCACTGCCGTCAGTAGAAAGCTCTAGAAAGTCAAAAAGTCCGGTGGCTTCAAACTTAAAAGTGGCAATTTCACCGACTTCTAAACTGCCCGTAAATACTGCTGCCTGTGCAGCGCCAGATATCCCTATTCCAGCAACAATTGCTCCAACGAGAGCAGATAAACTGACTCGTAAGTTCTTTATAGTCATGTATTTTTCACCTAAAAGCGTTTTCCCTAACACAAGTTCCCTTGAATGGTTAATGTTGCAATATGTACTCTTTCCTTAAAGCCTTGTACACGTAGAACATGGTAAAAAAGACATTAATTATTAAGTACAATTTACCTTTAATTGAAGATATCATAATGGCTCTGCTTTGATATTTAAAGTCCGGAATTTTCATCAACTCTTTACAAACTTAATGGTTTGCTTTTACATAAACCCCTTTTGTGTAAATGTATTAATTTATCCGCTATTAAATCCCTCAAACAAATATGTAACATCGATACATATAGCGACCTGCAATTATAAATCGCTCGACCCACAATCATCGCGTGGGAGCGAAACTACATTATTGCAACTGAGACTGCAATCATAAATTCTCAGCCCACATTAGATGCAACTATAATTTATGGCTTAGTATTTTTTAACAACAACCTTGAATCATGGGCATCGGTAACGCACAAATCCAGGATTACCGTTGGTTGAAGATGTCAAAGACTTCTGATCATCCGAAAGCCGAAAATAATAGTTGGAAATCCAAGTTTCTCCCTCGCCGGACAACTCCATAGTTAGCTCTAGGTCAGAATTACCATGAGTCACGACAGAACGAACAGAACCCATACTTTCATAAAACTCGATACGGTCTGCACTAATGATAAACCTTCCCTCAGATGTACGAGAACTACAGCTTTTTAAATCCCAGTCCCACTTCCCCCAAAACTGAGCCGGGATGGTTTGTTGCTGATCCTCCGCCGTTGCAGTGCCAGTGGTAAGCATCAGAATAAGTGTCAATAATTTAATCATTTGATGGGTTCCTCAATATCTGGGCTTATAATTGTTAATTGTCTACCTCTAAAACTGTTCTACTCGAACAACAGCTATTTTCCGGTCAATTCCTCAGCCACCATCAACGCATCCCTATTGGGATAGTCTTGAACTTGAGAAACATATTTATCCAGCAACTGCGGCACAATTATAAGTTAAACCTCTTATTCAATTTCTCAATGACTAGGCAACCATCCAATAAATATAACCATTATCACGCCCATGTCTATTTCGATGAAACTTCTGTAGAAAAGGCTTCATTACTTTGCTCCCAAGCTGGTGAAATCTTTGGTGTGCAAGTAGGTCAAATACATCGGAAACTGGTTGGGCCGCACCCTTGTTGGAGTTGCCAACTTGCCGCGTGATTGTATGCAGTTTGACCTACTGATTCCTTGGTTGGAGGAGAACCGGGAAGGCTTATCAGTTCTTGTACATGGGCTTACTGGAAACGATCTTGAAGACCATACTGAACACGCATCATGGTTGGGAACTGCTGTACCACTAAAGCTTACAGTCTTTGACACTTAATAATTTGAAGTTTGGTTTCAAGCTGCCCTGGAACTGTTTCAAGCCATGCCTGTTGATTGGGATGACATCTCCGATGAGGATGAATTGAAGGATAAACTCAAGAGTCTAGAGTCAAGATTAAAGAGTCTATAGTCTAGAGTCTTTATTTCAAAGGATAATACAAGTTTCCCCGCTTCTCCCAGGTCACTGTCACTCTGCCGATGTCCTTGCTTTGACTCCAAAACCGAGATTGTCTGGGTACTTAATTATGGCGTTAAAAACACAGCCATGAAAAAAGTTACACTCTGTCTGATGCTCCTTGCATCCACAGGGTTCTCAATCGAGGTTGAAGCCTCAGATTTCAAAGTCAGGATTGTCAAGGAACAAAGTCCGTTAACCGAGGTTGTTGACTTATTGGACAACTTATTTGATTAAACGGATTGGGGTGTACTCCATTACTTTTGGGGCAGCCCCCCGTTCTAATTTCCTTATTCGCGTAGAACAAAGTGTGGTGTTGTTAGTGGTGATCGCCTGACAATACCGAACTTAAACATTAATCAAAATAGTTCTGAAAGACATACCAACCATCCCCTAAATAATACATTGATTGGTCGCCGTTATTACTACCCGGAGCAAAACTATATTCAATCGCTTTAAATTGATTGGGTTGGCGAGAATTATCACGGATAAATCCTTGATAAGCTCCTATTCCTTCAATAATTAATGAGATTTTAGTAGGGTCTAGTTGATAGCCAGCAATTACTTGAAAGTTGCTAATGCCTTGGTCTAATTCAATTAGCTTTTCAGGTTCTTCCTCTAATTGATTTGCCAATTGTTCAAGAGTAGGCTTATGAAGCGCAAAGTTGATTTTTAATGGAATCTGGGTAATCCAGAAAGTATATAATAGCCCTAATAACACGGGGGCCATCAAGAACTTAACCCGATTTGTTTTTTGATTAAGTTTATTGAATGAGCTAATAAACCAAATTATCCAACCCCAAATCACTATCACCCAAATACTCATCCAAGACATCAAGCCAAAATGAATAAACAACAGAAAGAGCGTGATCTGCAATAAGATATTTGAAGTTCCGTTAAAGTTAGCAGGAATTGATTGTAATCCTGGATTTGTGCAGCAATATAAGCTAATCAAAAAAGCTATAACCGCTAATCCATTGAGACAAAATCCAGGAGTAAGAACGAATCTAGAACGCATAGGATATAAAGTTGTTGTAATATTTTAGCAACGCGCGATTTCTAGCGAACTACATCTTGGTATAAGTCGATTCCTGGATATAAAGTTGTTGTAATATTTTAGCAACGCGCGATACACCTAACGGCACGCTCCGCGATCACATCCATTATTCCTGTAGAACAATGTGTGTGGCTCGTGAAACTGTTACAGAGTGCCAACTCTCACTATTCCCGCAGAACATTATTCTTGAGTTGCCAACTCCTCAGCCATTTCCAACCCCTCTTGATAAAAGCATTTTTGAACTTGAGGGGAAATAACAGCCAATCCTTCCATTATCAACAGTGCGCTGGCTAATTCTTCGCTATCGGAACCCAAACTGACGAACACTTCACTCAACCAACCGTCGGAGTTCTGTTTGACGGTCAAAACGGCGACTTGATTATTTGAGTTATTAACTAACTGCTTGAGATAGGCGATCGCCTGCTGTTCCTCACCGGGGACAATTTCAACGCCACAGAGTTGAAGCCGACAAGTTTTCCAACCCCGTGATGCTTTTAGGGTTGTGCCGTTGACGACTTCTTTGACCTCCCACTGTTTGCTCACCGGAACGTCGGAGTAGCGGCTGACCGTAACCGTTTGATGTTGGGATTGGGGACGAAGAATAATGGCGGCTGCAATACCCAAAACGGCAACGGCAACTAAACCCTGAATAATCATTTGTGGCTTCATGGCGATCGCATACCTTACTCTTGTTATAGAGTAGTCTGACCTCGTTCGTTGTGGGGGTGGTCAGGTTTGTTCTGCGGGAATAGTAGAAAAAAATTCAATTATGCTTCATTATAGTTTTATTAGCTCTTGATTTTATCAAAATTCGGCTGGGGTGAGCGTTAAGTAAAAAACCGACTTGTGAGGAAATACCATGACTTTCAAAATTCTCAGCTTAGATGGCGGCGGCATTCGTGGAGTTTTATCTGCCACAATCCTCAAAGAGGTAGAGAAGACACTGATAGAAAAGACGGGACAAAAATTACATGAATATTTTGACTTAGTTTCTGGCACCTCCACTGGCTCAATTCTGGCTGCGGGAATTGCCTGTCAGATGGAAGCGGATAAGATGATTGAACTCTATCAAAAAAGTGGAAAAGATATCTTCTTAGACTCGGTACGTGAGCAGCGAAAATGGCGGAAAGTAAGTCAAGCGGTGGGCAGCCATGTGTTGTATCCACATGAACAGGGAGAGCGGGGTTTAGCTAAAGTCTTGGAAAACCAATTGAAGAAATCTCCTTTGGGGAAAAAGTTGGATAAATCTCCGACAATTGCAGGTATTGATAAACCCCATATTTTGATTCCAGCTTATGACGTTTATTCGCGAAACACAACCTGGTTTAACAATAGCGATCCTACTGCATGGTACTCCAACCTTGAACTCTGGAAAATTTGCACGGCTTCGGCATCCGCACCCACGTTTTTTCCCCCTTATGAACTCCCCTATAATGAACACCAAAGTCTACCCCATATTGACGGTGGAGTATCAGCAAATAACCCCGCTTTAATGGCGGTCGCTCATGCTTTGTTAATTGAAAAACAGAACGGATTAAACTTGAGTGATATTACTGTCCTTTCCATTGGAACTGGCAATACAACTAAGGTGTTCAAATATGAAGAAATCAAAGGATGGGGACAACTGGGCTGGGCCGGGAATCTAGCGGATATGTTTATGAGTCCTGCTGCCCAAAATTCTGAAGCTATCTGCTATCACATCCTGGAAAGTGCAGGGCGAGATTATTTGCGTTTGGATTTCGATTTAAACGAGCGATTCCAAGGAAAACAACAGCCCGACCGTCTGCGGGAATCGCTAAAGGAAAAAAATCCCTATAACGAATTCATTTTTGAGCAAAAAAATCAGAAGAAACCAGTCAAAGAAGATATCGACAATCCTGACAATTGTCCTGAACTGATAGAGGCGGCTGAATGCTATCTTGAATGCGGTCAAGTTCATTATAAGAATCAACGGGTTTTAGTTAAAAAAGCAATTGAACAGTTTATTGAGTCTCATTCAGTGTAGTGAACTCTAATCATAAATCACTCGACTCCTGAGTCTTCTTCAATAAACACTAACTCCCCATCAACATACTTCGTCCCTGGCGATGCCCAATTTTCTTCGGGGTCACGATGTCAGGGATTATTAATCACCCCACCCACCTCAACGGGTTCACCTACTCCGAGAAAGTCTTTGTAGAGTATTGCTTCGGTTTCGGGGTCAGATTCAAAATCCTCGCAGGTTTCATCGTTCGGCTCAGTGGGATGAACAGCACAAACTAAATGGAAATCCCAGGCATAGTAACAGCAAGTGTAGCAATCATTAATTCGGGACATGGTTTCATAGAGTTAAAGTCTCTAATCTTAAGAAATCCGCCACCCCACTTACTAAATGGGAGACGCTTTTCCCATAGCACTTTCGCCATTCAGTAAATGTGTTATTATCTTCGGCAGTTGCAGGTTCAATCTGCATATTGTTTCAAGTTCATTACTTGAGATAACGAGTTGCGATTGCTTCCTTTACATTTTTCGTTCAAACAAGACGTTTGTGCCTTCTTCAATTACACCTACACCGAACATAACCATCCTGCCACTGTTCAAATCAACTTGTCCCTGCCATACTGGATTATTCCTCCAGTAGATTAAGATGTTGATTCCATCAGCCTGCCATTCTCCCCAAATGTCCTGGTTTTGCATAGGGTGAGAAGAGAAATAACTGAAGCGCTGTAGACATTCTCTAACTTTAGTCCACGATCCGCCTCCTTCAGTCTTATCAAAACCAACTGAGCTATCTGGATAAAGAATTAAGTAGCGCGTATACCTCATGTAATAGGAGGGGTCTAAACAGGACTCCTCCCCAACCCAAACGCCTGCGATCGCGTTCGTTATAGGGTTATAGTTTAGCTCCGTCCTGTTTTGATTAGTCTGCGACTGCCGCACGAACGTTAATTCTTGCCCGTTGATCATGAGTCTGAGAGTGTCGCCACTTCGTTGATAAAGAATTGAATAGGGATATGAGCTTGGGTAGGTATTGGCGCTCGGTACGATGATGAGAATATTGTTCTGAGTCATGTAGAGGTAGGTTTGCCCTGCATAATGAAGTGTCCCGTCTTCATTAATTTGCAAGGAACCTTGACTACTCTGCCAGTAACCAACAAGTCCATCATCACTTTGTAAATTAGTTTGACAATTCTGTTGTCTCATAGTTCAATTCCTCGGTGAGTGAACGAAAGTTTTAGGTAAAGATCTTAGGTGATGGCACCGACTTTTACACTGAAGCTAGATTGTGTTTTTAGTTACCAACTAAATTCACTAAAGGCTCTATAAGTGTCCCAATATGCTGAACCAATTCTGGGTTTGCTTCTTCTTGTAAAAATGTTATTCCCCAGGCATCAATGTGAATATATTTCGCTGATGAAGCTACAAGAATCATCGAAGCCGCAAGTCCAACAGCTAAAATGTCTTTAGCTCTACCACCTCCCATTTGCATATTCTCTAAGTTGTTATAGGCTTCCAGTGCCTTTTGTAGCAACGGAGCAAATCTTGGATTGTTTGCCAAATTTTCCAAAATCTTGCGAGAAATAGCTACAGCTTCTTCACCTTCCAACTGAGATTCTTCATCTAGTGAGAGGCGATCAATTTCAGAAAATTCAGGCATTGATTTGATTGTTTGTGGAATTGCATCAATCAACTCTCCAAAATCATCTACAATTCCATCTAAAAGACCTTGATTAAAATACTGAAGAAAGGCAACAGCATCAGAATCACTCAAGGCATTAAGTTGTTCAACTAGATTGGATGACATGACTAATTCTCCTTATTGATAAACTTTTATTTAGCGCCAATCACCTGACAGACTGAATGCAGCCCAGTAGTAAGGTTGAGCAGATTCTCCCATCAACTCCAGCACAGTTTCCCGCCAAGCTACAGCTCGTGAAGCTTTCTCAACGAGCCACTTCTGGTAGAATTTTATGCTGAACTTAGCCGCCCAAGCAGCATGAACATTCCAATGACTAGCCAGCGAACTACTTGCACCATTCAGTAAAAAAGCCCATTCTAATCCCAAGGCATCTCCACCAATTCCCTCTTTAGCTCTACCGCTAACACAAGCTTGCAAGGTAACATGGCTGCCTCGAAAATCCAGTTTTTTCTTTAGTACCTGTTGGGGTGATAGCAAACCAGCTTCGTCACTAATTTTACTGCTAGGAGGAAGTTGCCCATTTTTGGCTAACAGTAAGCCTGAATTTAGATACGGATTCTTTTTACTATGTTCCTGTTCCATTAGTGATGGAAAATCTCCGTGATTGGCAAAATGAACGATTCTTTGAGATAAGTTTAGCTTGGCAACAGTTGGCAAATCAGCATTTGTTTCTGAAACTATTTCCCCTGTTAATTGTTCGTTTAACCATTCTCCTGGCTGATTAAAAGCAGCAATCATTATCTTAGACTCCTGTTGTTTCTTTTCGGAATCATCTTGACAAACATCCTCATTTGCCCAAACCTGAACTACGGTAAACTCATTGGGTTTTAATGATTCTCGTTTCAGTATATTTACCAGCGCCAATGCTCCCTGAATGCGAGATAAAGAAACATAATTAACCAAAGGTTTCCCCCGAAAAGGAAGATAATGCAAGGGAATCAAATGTAATTCCTCATCCGGACAATAACAAATGTGATCATTTTGTTGAATAATACCCGATGTAGCTAAAGGTTCTAGCCAGCTCACTAAAGGAGCTAGGCTTTCTGATAGGTTAATGACGTTCTTCTGCTGTCTCTTAGAGATTGTCTTGCCCCAGTTTCGGGGATCGAGAGGATCGTGATCCTCAATCTTTTTATAGTCTAGCCATTCTTGAATTTGTTTCTTGCCAATGACAATTTCTTGGGTATGCAGAGAGCCATCTTTAGTAACTAAAACAGCGTAAGTTGCTTCATCATCCACAAAATAACTCAAATAGTGAGCATTTACTTCTTGCATTAAAAACGGAATTTGTTGCGATGGTTCTGACAATTCTTTTTCAGAAGTTGGTTGATTCAGTTTTTCAGTGAGAACATCAGCCAATACCCTACCTTTTGCTCCTTCTATTGCGTCTAACAGTTCAATAGCTCGATTGGAGCGACAGAGCAGTTGACATAAATCCCCAAATAAGTTGGGAAATTTACGCAAGATACCTGCTCGTTTCATTGGGTGAGAAATACTCTGACGCATCTCTTCTAAGTTTTTTCGTAATGCTTGTAATACTTCAATAGCTTGCGCTTCTTGTTGTGTGCGTGAGTAGCAAAGGTACAAACTCCACAAGGCATCATTCTCATCTTCTCTAAAATTATGTTCTCTAGCCCAATCTCGCGCTTGAATGAGAATAGGAACTGATTGGTTAATGCCTTCTGGGTTATGCCCTGTTTTTGAATCTAAAAAAATGGCTGTCGCATTGCGGATGCGCTTCTGATTTTGAAGTTGATTAAATTCCTTCCCTCCACCACTGATAAAATCGGTTATTCTATCCATAGTAGATTGCATTCGTTTTCCCCATTCAGCTATAGATATAGATTCAGGTACATCTATTATCTTTTGCTTTAATTCGATCTCAATAATTTGAAATAAAGCTAAATCTTCAGGGTAGAAACTTTCTCCTATAGATTTAACAGTATTTAGGATCTGTTCGTGAAAAGTAATAATAGCTTCTTTATCCTTTATTGATTCAGGAGGAAGTATTATTGATTGCTGTATCCTTTCCATAAGTTTCTGAATCAATGCCTGAATTATTTGACGCTCAACCAAATATGCTTCAAAACACTCTTCTGTAAAAAGTGGGTTCCAGTTAGTCTGGTCTATTAATGCTATAGCTTTGTCATACTTTGCTAGTTCTATATATGACTCAATCATCTTAAGAGTGAGAGTCAATGTTGTGTCTATTGCATCGTTATATCCGTGAGATTTAAACCACTCAACTGCCCGATAATATTCTTTAGCTTTCAGCCACTGAATTGCTTTGGTAACAAACTTAATTGATTTTCTATGTTGTCCTAAAGATTGAAAACCAACGGCACAACTGACGGCACTATTTGCTGCATTGTTCCGAATTAGTGCGAGCCAATCTTCTAAATCTTGCAATTCTTTAGTATGTTCAATAGCTTTATTCGTATCTTTGAGACGATGAATCTTGGCTGAAGTCGTTTCAAAAGCTTTCTGTGATAGTTGATACGAAGTTTGACCAAGAGTGATACCCAGTTGGCAATCTATGCCTCGGCAATAAGTATCTGCTAACAGAGTAAGAGATGTTAAAATTCTGTCTGGATTAATATAGTTTAATACCTGATTTCTCATAGAAGAAGGTGGGCAAGCTGATAATATATAAGTTTTTTGTGCAACGAAATCGCCACTTTGGAAAAGCTTTACTACTGTAGCAATATCGTATTTATCTTTTATGTACATGGTCCTACCTTCAAAAGTAAAGTAGATGATTGCTTTATTTGTAAACATTTTTAATCTCCTTATTTATCGTTGAGTTTTAGATGCTATATCTGCTAGAAAAAAGCCCTCAGCATCAATGACAAACTTTACTGGTGGCAGATACTCCCAAACAAATCTGTTGTCATGAATAGCGTTAACAGACGCAAATACTCACGACAAAACTGTAGTTGCAAGCTAATGATGTAGCAGCAATGTTTCAGCGAACTTGCAAATAGAATGTAGAAACTTTGATTCGATCAGTAGATGTACCTAAATTAAATGATCAATATTAGTTGAAGGCAATACGGCAAGTTTAATATTTTGTATTAATTCACCTAGATACCTTCAACTTTGGGTCATAAGAGCGATCGCAACCTACAACTTCACAACTATCTCTCAACTGAGAACTCGCAATGACTTGGCGATCGCTTCCTATCCTTTGCGGGACTTCTCGCAACACTCGACAACCATTATCAATGCAACCTGAAATTCCGATATTTGACCGCTTGGGGCTTCACCTAAAGCGGTTAACTGGCAAAAACTGAACTCTAGGTTGGCGGTGATCGCGCTGACCTAAATTCGTGTCTAATTCATAGGCTATTGGGGGAAACTCTCCCAATAGTTTACTGAAAATAAAATTGAAAATTTTTGATTCTTAAGTAAATGCACTCAAGTAAATTATAATACCAGTTGAACGCAATAGGGCTAAATTTATATTTTGTAATAATTAACCTAGAGTACCTTCAATCTTTGATCAAGGAAGCAATCACTACTTAGTCAGGATAATTTTGATGGTCGAGTCACTCAAATGAGTGACTTTTTGTATGAATTGGCTAATTTTTAATGACGCTGAATCTTTGTACTGATCAATAAATAAAGCGAACAGATTATCTTGAAAACTTTATGTATTATTTCGTCAATAAAGATATCTAACTAAATTTTAAATTTTTAAACGTTCTTAAACAAGAATTAAAACCAATTATTTTCAAGTATTAAGAAATCCGCCACCCCACTTTCTTATTCGCGCAGAACAACAAAATCCCAAGATCTACTGACCCATAGAGATTTTTGCTCAATCCGAAAAAAAGTAGAGCCATTTCAGAAAAAAATATAGAGCCTCTGTGATAGCGCTCTCAACAAAATAAGGTAAAGAGGATTGAAGTATGGGAACTTACAATGGTGACAGTTCTAGCAACAGCTTTACTGCTTACAGGGAGTGGTCTTTCTGGCCATTTTCTAAAGAATGGAAAGCTTGGGATATTTCTGGTCGTGATGGAAATGACACTTTAATCGGTAGTCCTAAAAACGATACCATCGGTGGTGATCGAGGTAGTGATAGTCTGATTGGAAATGATGGTAGCGATTTTCTGTATGGTTCTCTAGAAAACGATAGCCTCTGGGGGGGAGACGGAAATGATGAACTTAATGGTGGATATGGATCGGATTTTCTTAGTGGCCAAAATGGAGAAGATCTACTCTCTGGCAGCAGCGGGGACGACATTTTATTCGGAGGTGAGGGAAGCGACACAGTTCAAGGCGGTAGCGGTAAAGACTCTATTTATGGAGAGCTAGGAAATGATGTACTCCACGGAGATGGCAGTTTCTGTGAAGGTGATAGCTATGAGGTCGATGGCGATATTGTTGGAACTATCCAACCTCTTTGTGTAGAGCCAGAAGGAAATGATAGCAGTTATAGCGATTACATCAATGGAGGAGGGGGGCAAGATACTATTGGCGGTGGATTCGGCAATGACCTTATCTATGGTGAAGGGGGTGATGATGATATTTATGGTGGTGAAATTCCTGAATTATTCGCAAGTTTAGATAATCAAGGTAACGATACTGTATATGGTGGCGATGGAAATGATAATTTAACTACTCATGCTGGAGACGATCAACTATTTGGTGGTAATGGAGAAGATCAGTTAATTTCTTATGGTGGAGATGATTATTTATTCGGTTACCCATCAGCCAACTGATTATTACTCGGGCCAATCCAAATGACTTGAATTTGGATTTACCAACTCCGGAGTTTTCGGATATTTATTCTGGTGACGAAACCGATAATGTATTGTTGGGTTTATCAGATACTTTTGCCATTTTTAATATTTTTAGCCCCACCGAAGGCATCGCCGACAATCGGGGTACTGTTACTATTGTTGGCGGCGAGGGTGTATTTGAGGGCGCAGGCGGTGAAGCCAGTTTTATCGAAACTAGCACGTTCAATCCCAGCAATCTCAGCGGTATTCTGGTGGGTGAAGTTCCCATAGAATTCTCCGTCGAGATTCCCCAAGCCGTCCCCGAACCCGCAACAAATGCAACCCTGATCGGTTTTGGTATCATTGGCGCTGGTATGCTGCGGCGACGTTTTTCTAACTAGGTTTTACTCTCATCAATAAATCAAATGATAGTCCCATTGCCGGGGCCTTTTTATTGGCTGAATCTCGACAATATTTCTTATTCGCGCAGAACAAAGACTTTTCTAACTTATTTAGAAACCCCATAAGAAATTATCGCTTGGAAGAAATATAGAGTCTGACTCCGAACCCGAAGGCTGTGCTAACGTTATCGTTCCACCTGGAGCGGACAATGAACCCGTATTGGTGCTTGATTCGGTACTCTCAAGACTCGTTCCGTAAGCCTCAAAATTTTGTAAGATTTGAACTCCAGAGAGATTGTTGTTGTAGATAATAATGTATGCAACTGATTCCATTGTCTTAATATTGATTGAATAAGTTTACTAGGGATTGGCAAGTTTTGTGTGAGCTTTGAGGTTTTAAAACCAAGTCTGCTGAAAGCTGCTGTCATAAAATACTGGAAATTCACTCAAGACTTCTCCGGTTTCAGAAGTCAAGTCAGTAACAACTGCAATCGGCGTTCTATTTCCTAGAGTGGAGACTTCAGCAGCTTCAAAGGTTTCTACAAGTTCAACCTCATTGTGAACAACGGTGTGGTCGTAGGATGTCAATCTAATGCGGATTTTTTCATTCATGTGTCTAAGATATCAACGACTGAGCTTTTGTTTGGTTTAACATTTATTTGGCTTTGAAGCAAGTCGCACAAATAAGGGACAGACCCTCCGGGAATAACTGGATGTTCTGGAAATTCTTACTTGATTTTCGTCATTCGCATAAAAGCTGTAGTCGGTTTCGGAGTTGAGGTCTAATCTAGGAGATGACGGGCGAAAACTCCAGGGGAAACCGCTTTGAATCAGATGGCTGTTGGGTTTAGGTAAAAAGAGACTACGGATTTTGATTTGAGTTTCTTAGGAATGGTTCGGTTATTTTTTAATTCTTGTTTCCGATATTTAATTAATAGTTGGCGGTGCGTTTATTTGAGCTTCAGTTTGACTGCGGGAGAATCATCATGGAGATTTTGTTGGTGTTTGTTGGAATTTTTCTCATAGTGGTGCTGGTTTTTATCATTCCCTTGTTAATTCCAGTCGCTTTTTTTGTGGGGATAGGATTGTTGGTTTTGTTGTGTACAGAAGCCATTATTCTATTTTTCAAGGCATTGGGAGGATAACTTTTAAGTTTAAATTTTTCGGTCAAAGTGATAGCTCCGGCATCTCATGATTTTTTGTTTGCTAACTTGGTGGGTTGCTCAAACATTCTTTTAGGGTCAGAGGTCAAGGTGGTGACTAAAACCTTGATTTTTCCTGAGTCGTACATTGAATAAACCGTGATTTTACGGAGACTGACCCAATTAATCGTACACATAAAAATTACAAAGTTGCGTAGGCTTACTGATGACTTTCTGTAAGAAAACCCTTAATCTTGAAAGTAGAGTTCTTCAAGCCGACTTGGAAAACCCGCTCACGTTTCGTCATTCGCATGAAAATGCAACCCCATTTTCAAAAGTCGAGGTAAATTAAAATTGTCATAGAACTAAAACTCAATGAACGTCTATACTTTAAAGCTTTATTCGCTGTTGTGAAGCTCCCTCGGTAATTCTGAGCCAAATTAGAGGAGAATTTCTGAAAGACTGCTGAAACAATTACACAAACGCTAGTTATTACATTTATTGTGCTGTACGAGACTGGCTAATTGATGAGTTAATCGATGCGGGATGAAACCAGTATTTACTGCGGCTAAATCTTGATTGAACATTATTGATTTGCACTCGGGAAATTTCGAGTAATTTTTCAATGAAAACTAATCAGCTAATTTGTCATTTTATCATAGGAGTTTCGGGGGCGGGAAAGTCAACTTTTGCGGCTCGACTCGCAACATTGGGGAACTTTGCGCTGATCTCAACCGATAACATTCGCAGTCAACTTTATGGGAATGAAATAACTCAAGGGCAATGGCATGAAATCGAAATGGAAGTCCTGCGACAAGTTCAAGAAAATGTAGCTTTGGGAAAGCCAGTTATTTATGATGCGACCAATACCAAACGTTCTTGGCGAATGGCTTTACTCCAGCAATTTTCCCGGCAAGATTGTGATTGGATGGCGTGGTATCTAAAAACGCCCCTTTCGGTTTGTTTGCAGTGGAACCAAAAACGTGATCGCCATGTTCCCGAAAATATTATTGCAGAAATGTACCAACATCTGCAAGATTTTCCACCTATCATTGCGGAAGGGTTTGCCGCCGTTACGACCATTCAAAATGCCGAGTTTGATTCTCACAAAATTCAACAAAAAATTACTTCATTACCTCGGAGTCTCACCAACCGAAATAACCGCACCCAAAATGAAAAAATAGAGTTTCATGCTTATTCTAGTCTGTTAGATTTTGAACGGTTGATGCACTTAATCGCTTTACTAATTGAATATCCCGGTTTGGGTACATTACAAGAAAATTCCTCCGAGGAGTTATTAAAAGTTTTGGGTGAAGTTCCTCAATTTCCAGATTCTTTGGCTGAAATCACAACAGTTCTGGAGAAACTTAAAGGTAAAATTTATGCAGACCGCAAAGCATTAACAGAAGATTTACATTTTTTAGAAGAAAATGGCTTGCTCCATCAAAAACAACAGTTTGACCAAACTTTAGCTCCTGTAGAAATACAAATTCTGCCTTGTTCTCATGCAGAAATTACTGCTCATACTTATTCTGATATTAAACCGTTTAAGCGATTACTGACGGTTATTCGCTTAATTCTCAATCAGCCATTTCTCACCGATACCGGAAAGGGAAGCTTGAAAACTTTAGCCAAAGTTTTATCTCAACAATCGGGAATAGAAGGAGACTGCTATCATCAACTGCGTAAGGATATTGAAAAAGTCCTCAAACCCTATAATATTTTACCCCCATTTTCCCTGAAACAGGGCTATTTTGCGGGGACGGGTATTTTATCTCGCTCCGAACTCAAACAAATATTTGGGATTTTACAAACCCATGCTAAAAGTATAGAAGATCCTATTGCATTAGAAACTTATCAACTGTTTTCGGAACGGATGGCGTTAAGTGATTTAGACGGGTATTCACCCTATCCCGTCAGAGCAATTGCTCATCGGTGTATAGTTAACTCAAATCATCTTCATAGTAGCGTTCTTCTGTGCAATTTGCGACAGGTCGAGGAAATAATTGAAAGCGGAGAATTAGTTAAATTAGGGCGTTTGGCGGGACGGGGAAGGTTTCCTGGAGATAGAGAAGATGAATTTCTCGCTTGGCCATTACAAATTGTATTTTACCGTTTTGCGTGGTATTTGGGCTTTGAACATGAAGGGGGTTCTCAACCGGGATTATTGCGGTTTGAACGGTTAGACCGCTTATTTTTAGGGCGGCGAATGATGAAAACTCGCAGTCGGGAAGAACAAGAAATTTCTCTCCGAAATTTACAACGACTTTTAGAAGCCAGTCCCGTTATTTTTCTTGGGAGAAGCGCTATCGAGCAGCAAAAGTTTCTGAGTCGGAAGCCAGCAATTCGTTCGGAAGTAGAGGTTAAAATTGAACTCTGGTTTGATGATGAAACCTTTCGTTTTATTAGTGAGGGAACGAAGCGTTTTCCACTTCGCCAGATGAAAATGTCTCCTCCCCTGTCTGGGCCGAACGATTTTACCGGGCGAAAAAAGTTTATTTTCTTTACCTAGAACGGGAGACTTTCAATTTCCAAATCGATTTCGGGTCGTGTTTCCTCGATGGTCGCTTCAGGATTTTGATTTTGTGAGTTGGATTCTCAGTTTTGGGGGTCAAGTGAAAGTGATTCAACCTCAAGAACTCATTGATATTATACAGGACAGAGCCGAAAGTATCATTAAGGTTTATCAAAGTTAGCTGAATTTTCTAATTTTTTCTATTTTTCTAAAACCTGGGGAGGCATCAATTCTTAGATTTGGACTTCATCTCCAATCCCGGTTTGACAAGAAGAGAAGTAATAGGACAGAAGAATCAAAACTTTACTGCTATAAGAAAAGGGGAGATAATAGCTATCTCTCCTTTTTGTTTAACCCGAAAATTAGGGGTTAGTTTTGCTGCAATAAATTAATCATCATAGGGACTTCCCCAGTCTACAGGTTCCTCATTAGTTCGGCGCTTTAACTCAATACGATTCGCATAAAATCTGCGCGGAGGTGGTGAGGGCTTTGGAGGTGAGGGCCAAAAGAATGACATTAGTAATACGACTGCGATCGCCAATCCTACTCCGTCCAATTGCTGTTCTCCCTGATATTAGTTTTCTTACTTATTAGGATGAACTATTTATTTAAGTCGGGGGATGTTTTTTATGCGAATGACAAATTTTTATCCGGGAGTTAAAAAACCGACTTTTACAAGCAGCCGGGATTTGGATTTGAATTAGTTTGCCCAACAGAATCTATATTCTCTAGCGAGTTCAGGAAAAATTTTAATTTTGTATTTTTTTCAACTTCAAGTGTCAGGAAATTCGCTCTCGTCTCGGCCTACAATTTTTCGCATCAATCGTAATGTTTCACCATCTGCTTCCTTCCATTTTGCGGTACTGAGAAGTTCTTCTAGGAGGTTGTAGTTAATCATAAATTTTGTTATTGATTCCGATGTGTAGTTTTTCAAGCTATCAGTTTCAAATTCAATTTGCTCAAGAATCAGAAATCTTCTCCTCTTCTTAATTTAATGCAGAGTCCGAGTTGAGAACCGTTACACCCCAGTTGTAGAGAGATTCAATCAAACTTTGTTCGGAAATTTGCCAACTGGAAAGACTAACCATCCGCTTCATTATTATTAAAACAACCAAATTTGAGAATTAGTAAGTCTCAATAAACTGTTTTAACTTTTCGTGAACTTGTGCCATCAAACTTGCTTTTTCAAGAGAACTAAAAGGTTTGGCTAAATCCTTCTGAGCAATAAAATTCATACAACCAAGTAATCTTTTTTCCCAAGCTTCTGGAGTTTTAGTGTTCCAAGCCTCAAAAAGCTCAGATTCCTGCAAACCTTCTAGGCGATGAAATAAGTTGTTGCGATCCTTTTTAGTATCTTCCAAGACCACCTTAATATCTGGATGAGTGTTCCATTCGGGTCGAGCTTGTTTTAGTAATTTATAAAGCTGCTCACCATATAGTCCTATATTACCATCCTTTTTAAATTTTTCTTGGGTGCTTTGGGACAGAGCATTAAAATAGCCCGGTAATTCTTGACGAATGGATAATTTTACTTGAGGCCCATATTTAGGATTTTTGAAAATATGAGCATTATAATATTTTTCTACCCATTTAGTAATAGAACCTTCTACGGCACGGAAACTATGAAACATAGCATCAACAGTGCTACCTTGCTGAAGTCGAATCCAAGCCAAATAAGCGGATTCATATCCAGATTGATACCAGGGAAATTCTTTAATATCTAACAATTTGCGATCTTTGAGAGTTTTTTTGAACTTTTGAAATTTAGCACAATTCCATTGTTCTGCCGCATCTAACAAATACTTAATTTGTTTTGCTTGGTGATTATCCGAATCAACTTTACTCAAACCTAAAATATCTCGAACTCCTACATAATCATATTGTTCTAATAATGCGATTGCTTCCTGACGTTGAATTGCTCCCAGATAAGTAGAATTGGGAATTGTTTTAGTTTCTTCAGTATATTCATTACTTACAAGAAACGTGACATGGTTTCGGAAACGAGCCAAACTCATAAACTGAACAGCCGAAGAAATTGCTGGAGTTCCTGCTTGGTGGCTGACATAAACTATATTCGGTTCCGAGTCCAGTTGAATGGTATTTAACTGATTTTTTACTAAATCTAAAACTTTATCCCAGTCATCTAAACCAGGTTCTTGAGTGGGAGATAACTTTAAAGAAATGAGTTTTACTCCCGGAAAATTATGTTCAAAATAACCTTGCAGGATTGGTTCTAATTTGCAAGTGTCTTCCCAGTAAGGAGATTTAATTTTTCGTCGTTTTTCATCGGTGTCAAATATTGCAGATTGATCGGTTAATAAATAGACAATCACATCTGGAACTCCAAGACCCCGTAACTTTCTAATAAAATTACTGAGCAACGGAAAAGTTAAATAACTCCGAATTTCATCTTGAATTTCTGCTGAATTTTCTTCATACACAGTCCCTAAAACCCTAGACTGAATTCGATAAGTTTCTTCAACATCTTTTAAAGCTGTTTTGGTGGGGTCAAAAGAAATGTCATAACAATCGGGTTTGATGTCTCCATACCAATACGACCAAATTTGATTACTGTATTTTTTTTGGTTTCTGCCATTTTCACGATTATACTTATCGCTCTGAAGCTGAACGTCACTGCTACCAATTGTCACAATCCATAATTTCATAGTTTTATTCTCCCCAAAGTAGTTGAAAGCCTTCCGGTTGAGTCTTCAAAAAGTTCAAAAAATCGTTGCATTGTTGCGAGTCATCTGGAAAAATTGTGATCAGTTCCAGATAACGAGAAGTGCGTCTAACAATGGGCTTTTTAGGATTTTTCGGATCTTTTTTCAACAAAACTATAGGATACATTCGATGCCATAACAGGCTAATTTTCCCTATTTTTCCAGTAATGGGGGACTTATAAATTGACCCCTCCGGTTGTAAATTGGGGATTTTTTGTTGATAGGGCTTGTGAAACCAATGCACCGCTGCACTATCATCAACGTCTTCTGCAATTCGCCCCCAAACTTGAACATTATTAGGATGCCAAGCTTCCCGCCAATCTGTAGCCCATTGAGTCTCTTTCAGGGGTTTATTTCGACATTTAATCCATTCTTTTGCTGTTTCTTGGACATTATCTAAAAATTGACCAACTTTTTCTAATCGACTCACCTGAACATTTCGCCCCTGACTATTTTCTCCTAACCATTGCCAGTGACAACCAATTAAAGCTTTGTAACTGTCTTTATAATAGTCTTCAAAAAATATCCGGTGATCCACCCGTCGCCAGGATTTTCCAAATCCTCCTAAAACCATACCAAACTGCATTAATCGACTGACTAACTTTTTCAAAATGGGTTGATGGTTAGAGTCTAACAAAGGTCTAGTTAAAAACCAAGTAAGTTCCCCTTCAACTCTATAGGCAGGTTGAGCATATTTTCCCGAACCAAAAGATGTTATTTCCAATTTTGAACTCCGAAACTGAAAGCCCAATAATCCAACAGTTGGGTCTTTTTGTTGGATACCGCCAAATAACTCTTGAACCAATTCTTCGGCCGTTTCCTTATCAGTTAGCCCGCCAAAAATTCGCAAAGCATGACCCCGCAAAGCAGCCCGAAAAATATTGGGTCTAAACTCGCCACTATCATCAATCAATTTGGCGGCTTGTCCTTGTCCTTTGAGTTTAGCTCGATAAATAATTGGGCGAGAAGTTTGGTTAATTTGTCCGTAGCCGGTAGAAACTTTTGAACCCAACCCGGAGGCGATGGCTTTTTCCCAAATTTGCCAAATTTGACGCCATTCTTCAGAAGATAACGGCTTAGGACTCGAAATTACAAATCTTAGAATTGGCTGATAAAGAGAAACCTGAGCGTAAGCACTTTCTCCTCTGGGTTTATTGCTGGTATTACGAGTCATTACCTGCCAACCCTGTTGAGGATGAACTAAATCAAGCAATTTTTCTGTCCAATCATTAATCGGATAAGCGCCCTCAAATCGCAATAAACCCGGTGTAATTTCTGACTCATTGCCGCAATATTTATTACAAGTTCCCCTCGGAATTTCTCCCGTTTCTTCAGCTTGTTCGCAAGCTTGACGAAATGCTCCTTTCATACTGCTACCGGGATAAAAGGGAATCCCTGAAGCACCAATTACCGGGCGAAGCATTCCATCATCTTGTCCGCCATTGGTAACAAAACGCCAAGAGATTTCATAGGACTTCGCTTGGAAAGTATCCGTTTCAATATCCCGGGTATTTTCTCCAGAAATCAATTCCGCTTTTTCAATCCATTCTTCTGTCCACAATTGCACATCTTGCTTTTCCTCACCTTTTTTTCTGTTGGGGTCAAGATATTGCAATTGACTTCGCCCCTGTATTTGTGCGCGAAACATCATCGGCACTTTTGTATGAGCGTTAGGAATTGGTTTCATCATCTAATCTCCCGGTTTTATATCGCTGTGTCCACCACACAATACAGTCACAAAGTTGGGTTAAAACTGCCATCGAAACTCGCTGTTCTTCCAAAGATAAAGCCCAAAGTTTTTCAGACATAGCTTGGATAGCTTGGGTATAAAGTTTACCTTCTCTGTCAGGACGAATTGGATCGTTAGGAATTGTAACCCCCGCTTCTTTCATAATCTTTTGCAGGGCATCCCAGGTTTCTTTCCAAAAAATAGACTTGGTTTCTTCTTTGGCGATTAAGCGCAAGTGTTCGCCCCAAAACCGTTCCAATCCATAAGCCACAGCCATCCGCATTTTATAGGACTGATTGAGAGATTTTGCATCGCGTTCTCGGGCATCTAAAACTAATTTTTGAGCGGCGCGATCAAGTTCATAAGATTTCCAAGCCATTACTGATAATCTCCTGCGAGGGATACAAGACAACGACCAAACCCAATAGATTCCAAACCACCAAAATATAACTCTGATGAATTATCGTTTTCATCAAAAGGCTGCCAACCTTTTTGTTTTAAACCAATCGGAAATACTAAAATACTTCCTTCTGGCAATGCTTCCGTATTGAAGAAAGCACCCCGTTCGGTATCTACTTTTTTCATGTCATCCAATAGTTTAACCCGGCTTTGCCGATACAAAGTCATATCGTGCAACATGGAGATATCGTTATCATCAACGACAACTAACTTATTAGGATTTAGGTCGGTTCCGATGGGAATCCAAGGGGATAAATCTTCATCGTGTTCGATTTCTAAAAATCCTAAGTTGAAAAACAAAACTTTGCGTCCTTTTTCAATGGGGCGACCTTGTAAACCCGGCGCTGCGGTGTAAGGTTCGGGAATATCTGCTGAAATTTTGGCGATGCGTTGAAACCGTTTTAATAGTTCAGGACAAGTAACCCAAACTACGGGTTGACCCGGACAAAATACAGGAAACCAAACCAGTGAGGGCATATTCAAACTTAATTAAAGCTTCAGTTGTTCCACCATCAGGACGACCTTCAACAGATTCATGTCCGTACCAAATTTGTTCTTGTCCCGGCTGACGATCACGCAGATCTGCACGAAATCTTCCCCGAATTGAACTTCCCGGAATAATTCCCGTTTGGGTAAATTGATCGCGAAAAATTAAGTTTAAATTTCCGGTTTCTTCTCCTGCGGTTGCGCCAACATGAAGGGGCGCAAGTGTTTTAATTACTCCGTAGGCTTTATACATTATTTTGGTACTCCTTGAATATCAACAGGTAAACACAAACCACATCCCAAATGTTTGAGGGGAAATCCTTCTTTGGGAAACCATTCATTAGGAAAATCCCACCAATTCATTTCTAAAGGATGTTTGAAAACATAAACACTTCCTGCGGGAACAGCATAACGCCCTCGGCTAAGTCTTCCAGTTGGATTTCCCTGGGGTTGATTTTTTCTGGACTGACCCAGACGGTAACGATAAGATATCGCTTTATCGGTGAGCATTTTCATTCCTTTTCGGGGAAAATCGGGGTGAATGGGATAACGGTAAGAAAATTGATTTGAACCCCAAACTCCGGGCGTAATTAATGCAAAAGCGTGTTTGATTTTGTGCTGCAAAAGCCGATTGATTTTGTGTTTCTCTGAGAGAGTGTGAGTTTCAATTTCTACTAAATGACCTTCGCCCCCAAAGCGATACCAACCCTCGGGAATTTCGTAGTTAGAAAGATAAACTAAGCAGCAGTTTTGTCTTAATTGAACCGCATTTTCTAAAAAGAGTCCATCTTTCTCTACAACGTGCCGCTCGTCCGGCTTTATTTTGGGGTGCAAAAATGAAACAAATTCCCAAGGGGCTTTGGCGATCGCGTCTCTTTCTCGCAATTCATTTGAAGGTAAATTCCAAGCGTCAATGGACTGCCAAATATATTCGGGATTCAAATCTTTATTTTGCCGTTGCCATTGATGCTGACCCAAACACCATTTTATATCTTCAGATTCATCTGATGTTGTGGGATTAGATTTGTTTTCAAAAAACCATTCATCATCTTGGGTTTCGGCGATAACTTTGTGCCAGGGAATCGGTACATAAAATGCTTTGGGATTGTCTTGTTTTGCCCAAAAAGGTCCGGCAACCATTAAATTATCGCTTAAATCTTGATGGTCAGTAAATGGAGTTTCCCGATTTGTATTAAAAATTAATCCGGCGATCGCACCCGCATCCGGTGGAAATTTTGCCCCCGACCGTCCCACCAAATTTTCTGGAGATAGAAAAGCCCCAGAACTTCCGTACATTAACCCCAAAGGGGAAATAGTAATTAAATACTTGAATTGCGACATAATTGCCACCCCACTTGAATTAGGTCATCAAGCCAACTGATAATCTTTAAGTTGGTATTGTCTCCAGTAAAATTAGCCCATTTTCGTTGGTTTTTATATGTGTCTCCGGCGTTATCAAAGTACAAATTAAATAAAGAAACTGCAATATCTTTTGAAAGATCATTTTCTCCTTCTTCTCCGATTATTCGCAATCGAATCGCGTGGCGGGCTTTTAATTGCGACCAATCATTATAAATATGGTTCCAATTGGGATTTTCTCCCCAAGTTTTTCCATCGCGATCGCGATATTTAGTTAAAATATCCAAATCATTCCAGGGACAAGTCCACTGCACAAATTGACCGCTATTAAATACGACTCGAATTGTTACGCGATCGCGATCTAAATTCTTAGCTCTTTTTTCCGCTTCCCGACAATGTTGTAAAATATCCCGTTGGGGAACTTGATGACCCGCCCAAACAAAACCAACACTAAAGCTAAACTGAAAATCCAATTTATCTTTAATATCTTTTTGTAAGTCTTTCCAATGACTTGATAAATCTAACAACCATTCAAAGGCTTCGATGGGTTTAATTTTTTCTGGCTTCTCCTCGGACTGATCCTCAGATTGGCTTTCTTCCGTGTAAAGTACCCCGGAAAAATCATCACCACCCGCATAAACAACCCGCCCTTTTCCAGCGGGAAATAAATCCTTTTTTTCGCTGAAGTTTTTCCCCCAGTTTCTCATTAAATTAGTGAACTCTTGAATCTGGCGATCGCGAAGTTCTGGGTTATCCTGATGACGACTAGCCAATTCTTGGAGTTTATCTCCTACTTTGTCACCATCACCCATAAACCAACCCGTCCAATATCCAGCTTCCCGGTTGATATCTTTAAAACCTTCATCTAAGGTTTCCATCCCAATATCTTTAGCCAATTTGGGTAAAGTTACCAACCGTTTAACCAATTCTGGAATACTCAATCGCTCCCCCGGAGCCATAAATTTACCGCTGGTTTCTTGTTGAAAATATTCTTCCAATTTTTCATCAGAAGGAATCGAATCTCTAACTTTGTAGTTTCGAGTGTAAGGCTCATCTAAAACCCAAGCCAGACGATAATAAAACCGTTTTAATTCTTGTTGCTCATCAGCATTTAGCAAGCGTCCCGGTTCTTTTTCTTCTTTACCTAACTGATGCCAAGCGATCGCATCAGTACCAGTCAAACTCGAACTTTCACCCACCCAATTAATCCCCGTCCAATCTCGTTTTAACTTGCGAGTTTCTAAATCCTCCATTGCGCTTTTTACAGAGTCACCATATCCCCAAAAAATCTCCCAGGTATGACTTCCCCAGCGTTCCCACTCGCCTTTATGTTTGCCGATTTGGTTTTCTGGTTGTGACCAATAATATTGTTCTTTAGGAATACCCAAATTATCTTCTATCCATTCTCGACAAATCTTTAAAACTTGTTGCCACTCTTTTAAAAGCGTATTTTGAACATCGTTCCGTTCAAACTTTCCTTTAATTAAAATTCGGTTGGGCATTCCTTCTTGAACGGTTGGCAACCCCGGTGAAATCACGGAGTTTTCGCCCAAGTGTTCTTTTGCTTTCTCAACAATTCTAAAGCTGAGATAAGAAAGAATTAAAGAGGCTCCATACAAATCTCGAAGTTTGCGTGACTTTTCAATAAAACCCTGGACTGGTGCAAAACTAATAGCTGTGTATTCAGTCATAGATGGAACCTGATTGACAATGGAAGGAAAATACAAGGCAATTTTTTAGAGCGGGGTCGTGAAGTAGACCCCAGATTTTTGCTTGCCAGTATGCTGACACGATGGTATAACCTCAATAGATTGGATTGAGTTTGTTAGAAAATTTTGTTGAAACTCTTGTTGAAACTTTTGGCTGGTTATTTTTAGCTTGTTAAGTTTCTTACTTTTAAGGTATCAAGAATAGCACCCAGATTACAATAGGGGAATTACTGATATTTTCCGATTTCTCTGAGTAAATTTGATGCGACCGGGGGATCGGTATTTACTGATAAACTGGAAAATCTTAATTCTTCAGGCGAAAGGATTTAGTTTTTTAAAAATCTGCTTATGTTTATCTACGGTATCGGCAGTTTTCTTAACAGTTTGCTGCTGTTCTTTGCTCAGGGGACACTTCAATTCGGGCTTGGACTTGTCGCTCATGGGGTTGTTCCCTCTCGTCTACAGTTGCCATCTTAGGCTAAGTCTTTGTTGAATAGCCAAGAAAAGACTACATTTAAGAGAGAATTTTTTATTGGCTAAAACAAATACCCAGAGAAACTTTCAGCGTTTGTATCGAGATTTTTTAAATATTGGCTTTTTCAAGACAGGGAACAATTTTCTCTGTTAGCATCTGAAAGCCCCTCTTAGAACTTATAAACTTAGGGTAATGCCAAAGAAACCGAACCGTCATGCCTACTCAGACCAACAGGCGTTTGAACGGTTAATCTTATTAATTGCGACCATCCTACAATATCCCGGCGTGGGCAACGAAGAACTCGAAGGAAATGAAACTGGTGGTGATGCTTTGGTAGCGGTGCAGAAACGTCTATGGGAAGTGGCACTTCGCGAAGGGGTGAATTTTCCCGAAGGGTATCCTTCCACCTCCAATTTACGGAAAGACTTACAAACCCTGCGTCGTTATGGCTTACTTCAGCCTCGGATGTACCGTTGGGGATATTATCTCGGTTTAGCCGTCCTCGACCAACAACAACTCCGGTTAGCTCTACAAGCCATTGCCTCCCAAGCCCAATACCTCGGTGAACCCCAAGCCAAACAAGTCTATCAAATCCTCAAAAAACGCCTGCGGGGTTTGGATAGTGACCTGGGCGGAGAACTCTTTTATCCGGTTCGTCAACAGCTAAATCGGGCAATCATGCCCACTGACCCCGAAGAAATGGTCGAACAGGGACAGCGGGAAGAAACCCTATTTCATCACCTCGATACCGTTGAAAAAGCCATCCTGGGAGGTACTGCGATTGAACTGTCGCGCCGCTACGATGTTTATGGTCACGAACGGGTCGGAATGGAACAACTGTGGCCGTTGCAGCTTGTCTTTCATAACAACGCTTGGTATCTGCTCTATGAGGATTATCAAAGGCATCATCTCGCCATCGGAAGAATTGACCGTTTTGGAGAATATTGTCGGATTCTCGATACTCCCCGACGTTCTCTTTCTATCCAACACCAACGCCTCGCCGATGCCCACAGGTTGTTTAATAATGGTTGGGGATTATATTTGGGAGATACCAAAGAACAAAAAGATGAACTCTGCGGTCGCTTGCAATTGACTTTAATTCATGTTCGGTTTTTTCCCCCAGTTGCCAAGATTATTCTTGAAGGTAGCCGCCGCCATCCCAAACAAGAGTTTCTTCCTCAAAAAGATGAGCAGGGAAATCTTCGGTTTGTTGACTACTATATTAAACTTCCCCCTCGTAGCCATCAGGAATTTCTACTCTGGATTAAAGGTTATATGGAGTCGGTTATGGTGATTTCTCCTCAATCTTTGGCAACTCAACACTTGGCGTCCGCTCGAAAGTTGCTTGAACTTTATCAAGAGCCTTTTTCCGATTAGTTTCTGCATTTCTAAGCGCGAGTAGGAAAGCTTTCAGATGCGACTGGATTAATTTGAATATCTCTCAGTTTCCATTCAATTAGTTTCCCTTGCGAGTAGGGACATTATTTTTCCGTTTCGCTTTCGTTTTCGCCTTACGGGTGTTTCCATTCAATTAGTTTCCCTAGCGAGTAGGGACATCGACAGTTGTTTATTTTTGATGGACGACTCCAAGTTTCCATTCAATTAGTTTCCCTAGCGAGTAGGGACAATCCTGAGCCAATTCCTGATGATCGAAACGAACGCTTGTTTCCATTCAATTAGTTTCCCTAGCGAGTAGGGACAACGTGGTTGTGGGAGATCAATGACAATGGATGCCAAAACGGTTTCCATTCAATTAGTTTCCCTAGCGAGTAGGGACTTTTTCAAGCAAATATTCGCGGACTTCATATCCATGCAGTTTCCATTCAATTAGTTTCCCTAGCGAGTAGGGACTGCTCAAGAAATGTGCGGGGAATCTACTATTTTAGGTTTCCATTCAATTAGTTTCCCTAGCGAGTAGGGACTTAGAAGCTGCTGAGAAGTTAAAGGGTTGGACAGTCGCGTTTCCATTCAATTAGTTTCCCTAGCGAGTAGGGACTTACACAGGTTGCAGTAAAAGCATTAGATATCAAACATCAAGTTTCCATTCAATTAGTTTCCCTAGCGAGTAGGGACCAAGGATCAAGCTGCCGTGATATAAACCTGAACGTTGCTGTTTCCATTCAATTAGTTTCCCTAGCGAGTAGGGACGACTGATCGGAAAGAGTTAGCGATCGCGTTAGCTCAAGTTTCCATTCAATTAGTTTCCCTAGCGAGTAGGGACCATCGGTTGCTTTTGCGATCGCCGGACATCACTCAGGTCTAGTTTCCATTCAATTAGTTTCCCTAGCGAGTAGGGAGATGCTACTTGCTTCAGAGACTAAATGGCTTTGGTTTCTACTGTTTCCATTCAATTAGTTTCCCTAGCGAGTAGGGAGTGAACTCAGAATTGTCACCTTATTCCGAAGCTCAAGAAGCCAGTTTCCATTCAATTAGTTTCCCTAGCGAGTAGGGAGCGTTGTTGGTGATATCGAAGAAAATGCTGTGTACTTGTTTCCATTCAATTAGTTTCCCTAGCGAGTAGGGAGTATGTTGGAGTGGTCTAGATCACATTCGTGTCAATTGTTGTTTCCATTCAATTAGTTTCCCTAGCGAGTAGGGAGGGCTATTGCTTTCGTTTATCAAATATCCAATCGCCTCGAGTTTCCATTCAATTAGTTTCCCTAGCGAGTAGGGACACACCTACAGATTCAGGTATCAGCGATCGCTACAATCTCGTTTCCATTCAATTAGTTTCCCTAGCGAGTAGGGACCGTTGTGATCGCGCCGCTTGTTCCTGAGTTTTTATGTTTCCATTCAATTAGTTTCCCTAGCGAGTAGGGACCTCTCTCGCGTTGGTAGTGACATTTATTTTTACAATTCTGTTTCCATTCAATTAGTTTCCCTAGCGAGTAGGGACAAGGCGGGAAGCCCCACCGCTATGGTCAACGCTATCATGTTTCCATTCAATTAGTTTCCCTAGCGAGTAGGGACCTTACGAGCTATTCAAGGTGACTTACTGAATTTAGACCAGTTTCCATTCAATTAGTTTCCCTAGCGAGTAGGGACCCAAATTGTAGAAGATCGATTCGGTGCGTTTTCTGGTTTCCATTCAATTAGTTTCCCTAGCGAGTAGGGACATGGAGTCGCAGATTAGATTGGAGTCAGTTTTACCTTAGTTTCCATTCAATTAGTTTCCCTAGCGAGTAGGGACAGCTATGAGTCCCTTGAAGAGATAAAAGAATTTTTAAATGGTTTCCATTCAATTAGTTTCCCTAGCGAGTAGGGACTTGGAAGATAGTAAACTTTTGGCTGATAAATTCATACCGTTTCCATTCAATTAGTTTCCCTAGCGAGTAGGGACATGTTACATTCTTTAAAACCATCCCCAAATCAGCTAGTTTCCATTCAATTAGTTTCCCTAGCGAGTAGGGACTCCTCTCTATTAAAACCCTTATCCAGTCGGATGTCTAGAGAGGGTTTGCGAGGCTCACCAAAATCGAGCCAGTTTTTGCTTCACCCAAACGGGAGAAAATCGCTGAAATTCATACGGAGTATACTATCGAGGCTCCCGACGAAATTCCGTCAATCCAGCCATTTTTCCTGAGCTTCGCTAAACACGAATCGAGAGTTTCAGCAACCAGCACCATAGCAGCAATCAGCCCGACAGTACGCCATTGCTAAATAACGATTGAACGGGGAGTTTCAGCAATAGGTTGACCCACTCCCCAAGCTTCAACTTGATTCCAAGTGTGGCTAGACAAAGGATAAAAGCGAATGCTGTCTTCCTGCAAATTCACCTGAAGTTTCATCCGTTTTCGCAACTCATTGTATTTACTGGCCGTTAGAACGCATTCAAAAACCGAATATTGAACTCGCTTTCCATAACCTTCGAGCAGATTAGAAACCCGTCTTCGTCGTTGGTTACTGGGAATGTCATAAGCTACAACATACAGCATAATTTAACGAATTAGGTAAGGTTGATATTGATTAGCCGAATCGTAAACAAACCGCTTAAAGACCTTAACTTGTTGGTTAATTAAATCCCAACGAGGTTGAGAATTTTCTGAATTAGTAGACACTTTTAAGTTTTAAATGGGTTTGCTCTTTTGGTAAATCAAGTGTTTGATTTTCTTGCCATAGAGTCCAGTCACTTTCTGAAAACTGGTCATTAGACTGGGGAACAGGGGGATAGTCTTGTTTGAGAACACAAAGACGGTGATGTTCGTTGATATATTTATCTGGTTCGTGGACATATTCTCCTTGATATTTACGAACTTTTCTCTCTGTTTTAAATCCCTCAATAGGACTTAACCATCCGCCTGTTGAAGCAGAGGAAGCAATCTCACTAAGTTTAGGCAGCATTTGATTATAAAGTTGGCTAACTTCATCAGCCGATAGTTGAAATTGCTGTTTGAGAGGAGTTCCATGTACTGTTAAAAATTGCCATGCCAAATGCCGGCATAAAATCGCGCTGTTTTTTACCAAAGGATGGCTGACATTGGCATTGACGACATCAGAATGATTGCCAGGTATGGGTAGAAAATGAACGTGAGGTTTAATATGTTGAGGATTAAGACTATCTGGATTGCCCCCTTGACCGTGCTGACTTTTCGGTGCGAGAAGTTTAATTTGGCTGCGATCTGTTGGTTGAAAATTAGCACCGTCGGCATCTAGGGCAAGAACTGCTAGGTAATTACGAACATTGGGAGAAATGGCAAGCATATCCAAAGTTTTTTTCGTGTAGCCGCCCGGTACTGGGTCAACAGCAAAGATGTTAATGTTGAGAGTATCTTCAAATACTTCAAAAAACTTATTAGCCATCTTCAAACAGGTAACAGCCCCCCGACTCCAACCGATGATGTTGAACGTGAATAAAAAAATCAAGACGTAACTATAAAATCAGCTAATCTTGAGACTTCCTGACTGACAAGCGAATCTTTTGAGTGTCAGTTAAATAAGTGATTTGAATACATACCACATTTATTATTCTGTCATAACATTAGTTCCTCACTGCACAACAATTAGACTTGGATATACCTCAACAATAGATTTTTATTTCAACTGTAACTATTTCACTATTTATTATGGCAAAGTTGGGGAGTTTTTTGACTAAACTGAATCTTTAAGCAATGCAAAATTGGGGGCGAAATCCTTGATTGTTCCGATGACCACCACCGGGAATACTCAAAGATTTCTGATACCCCATTATCCGCAACGTTTTTGGTTAATCGAATCCTAGAATTTCAAGCTCTTATATTTTTGGGAGTGGGCAGCAGTTGACAATCACCTTGTTGTGACAGTTACTTGAGATAGACCGTTACAGAGAATTTGGGAAGTTAACCCCCACTTTAGTATCAACAAGTTGACCGTCGCTGAGAATTCGTTCGCCCGTGACCCAAACCTGGGTGGGAACAAACCGATAGAACCGTCTAGGAGAATCTCCCAAATAATCAGACGCCGTTTTATTGTTTGCCTTTTTAGTTCGTTGACCAACCCATCCAATAATTTGTTCGGCTACTTCTGGATTTTCAACTTCTTGAGCCGTTCCAGTCAAATATAACCCCTGACCCGTGCCTTCGGGGATTGGTGAACCGTAGATGGCGATCGCCACTTTCCCCCCGTTGGAGTAAATATTTTGGGAATGTTTGGAGATGATTGCCGAACTCCAATAAACGTTCCAGTTTTCATCGTAGACAAATAACAAGGGGGAAATCCAGGGTTCACCATCGGGGGTACAGGTTGATAGCGAACAGTAGAGATTGTTGGAAAGAATATTCTTGGCTTTTTGAAAAACTGCGGGATGATCGGAGTCGGCGGTATTAATCCATTGGTTAGCTTGAGTTGCTTGTCCGGTAAAAGTTTTAGCTATTGTCATCCTCGGGTTCCTTGTTTGTTCTAGAATTGCCGTCCAATTCTTCTTGTAGAAGTTCAACGCAATAATCAATGGGGTCTTTACCCAGTGCGATCGCCTCTAACTTAATTGTTTCGACATAAGTGGGCCACCACTTTTGGATGGCATCCTGAAACAACTCCTTGCTATGAGAGGATATCGAACGCTTAGATGCCGCCTTACCCAATAAAAACTGCAAATACTCTGTTAGGCGAATAGAGCCTGTCTGAATGCGGGTGTGCTTGGGCATCTGACCCTGATATCGCCTCAAGACTTCTATTAAATCCAAATCTGATTGATTTTCACTCACCTGTGATTAGAAACTAAGCATACTCCTTTATAATATCATTCAAACGGTTAAAACAAGAGCGCCCAGGCTAGGAGCGGCAACTCCAAAACCCGGACTTTCCTCAAATGACTTAGCCAATAGCTGAGATTCGGGTAAAATGAGATGAAATTCTAGTTGGCGCTAGAAAATAAGACTTAGAAAACCCTGGAATATAATGATCATACGAAATGAAACGGCTTCAGACATTCAGGCAATAACCGAGGTGACGATTGCTGCTTTTAAGAACCTTGAAGTAAGCAATCAAACAGAACAGTTCATTATAGAAGCACTACGAGCAGCCGAGATGCTAACAATATCGCTTGTGGCTGAAATTGATGGACGAGTAGTAGGTCATATCGCCTTCTCACCCGTGACAATTTCTGATGGTAGCCAAGATTGGTATGGTATTGGGCCTTTTTCTGTGTTGCCGGAATATCAGAGGCAGGGTATTGGGACGGCACTTATGCAGCATGGCTTATCTTTACTTAGAGAGATGGGAGGTGTCGGATGCTGCCTTGTAGGTAATCCTGGCTACTACAAACGGTTCGGGTTTAAGAACAATCCTGAACTGATTCTTGACGGAGTACCAAAAGAGGTCTTTCTTGCCTTGCCATTTTACAGTACAATTCCGCAAGGCTTTGTAGTTTTTCACGAGGGGTTTATGTCGGTCGGTCGGTGAACAAGACGTTGCTCCGACCAGTGATTAATTTTTGAGCAATTACTTCTCCTTCAATTTATTCATTATTAAACCGGGAAGGATCATCGTCTAATTTTCATCAGTTTAACAAGTCTCAAGGTCAAACAACCGATTAAACTTATTACTCCAGAATCATGTACAAAACCCAAGCGCCAGACACAGCCCCGGAAGCCGAACAAATACAGTTTAGTATCTGGCGGAAAATTCCCCGAGAACAAAAGACACAACAGGTTCACTCGTTTAATCGGCGAATGAGAGCGATACTGTGGCAAAATATCACTCAGAACTTTCCTCACCTTGATGCCCGCAGTTGCAAACAAAAACTAATAGAACTCGAACAAGGAAAAGAGTTTGGTAAAATAGACGCGCTTCTCGAAAACAATTTTATGTTGCAAGACCCAATAGAACTCGCTGCCGTAATTGGTAGCCTTTTTGAACAACTAGCAATTCCTTACTTTGTTGGCGGAGGATTAGCCAGTTCAATTTTAGGCGAAACCCGAACAACTGTTGATGCCGATATTGCAATTTTACTAAATGACATCAACCTTCTGCCTCGACTGATAGAAACAATGGAAGGGGAGTTTTATCTGAGTGAAATCGCTATCGAAGAAGCTTTAACTGGTCGTACCAATACTTTCAATGTTATTCATCTAACATCCGCTTTAAAAGCTGATATTTATTTGATTCGCAACTCGGATGAGTTTCGGAAAACGGCTATGAGCCGACGGCAAAAAATTTATCCAACGGGTTCCCCCGAATTATCCTTTTATCTTTGTACAGCCGAAGATATCGTTCTGCAAAAGTTAATTTGGTATCAAATGACAGGACGGACTTCCCATAAACAGTGGCGCGATATTTTGGGCGTTCTAAAACTGCAAGCCGAACGGTTAGACTTTCAATATTTACAAGGCTGGTCGCAGCAGTTAAATGTAACTCAAGAATTACAACAAGCTTTAGATGAAGCCGGATTGACTTCTTAAGAAATCTCCCTCAATCAATAGCTGTTTGCAATAAATTAGCTAGAATCGTTATGTAAAGTTTTATGGAGTTTAGCAGATTATGAGAATTGAATCAATTGAGCAGATTCCAATTGCAAAGTTTGACGAAACTCAACCAGATTGCGGAACAATTATAGCAACAAAGGTTGTGTTTTCTGGAGTTGAGAGCAAGTGTATTTTATCCAGAATTTTGATTGATGTTTTGGGACGACCCGGCAAGGATAATGATATGGAATTAGTCACCAGTGGCAATCGCTGTGTTGTTGTTTGGACTCAACCCCAACTCAGTATAGAAGTCGCTAAAAATCTAATCAAGACGGCAATTACACCCAACCCTAAAAAAGATTAATCCTCCTTTTTTCTGGCTTTATCAATAATTTGGTCAGGGTTTTTACCAATATATTCAACAATCTCTCGCCAACAATATTGTTTGGATTCCCACATCTCAATCACCCGATTAACCTTCTTCTTTGGAATTGAACAGGAACGGTTGAAATACTTGCCATCTACCTTGAATGAGAACTTATAAACCCAATAAGAATCTGGTTTTTTCCCCTGAGCAAGATTCCGCCTAACGTTGCAGTTCACCTGTTTTGGTCGCAACCCCCGTCCTGGTTTAGTATTTCTTGCCCGGGGATATTTGGCGGTTTCCGTTTCGGGTTGGTGTTCTACGCGAATAGTCTGAAATTGCTTTTTGGAGGGACTTTCAACAACATCAACATCGGTTGGAGAATCTACAACTCCACCATCGGCTGTTTTTTGTTCTACGCGAATAGTCTGAAATGGTTTTGTAGAAGACATTTTCGCTTGGTTAGAGTGGGAGTTTTCTGCTTGACCATCGGCTGTTTTTTGTTCTACGCGAATAGTCTGGATTTGGGTTGCAGACGGTGTTTGAGTTAACCTTCGTTTAGGGGAACAGTCGGCAGATCTTTCTTTTGAACTTCCTGCATAGCCTTCAAAACCCGCAGGGGGTTCATCGTTAGAAAAATGCTTGGGTTCACTGGCTTTTCCCCCATCGCCTTGTCCTGGGGGAATAGTGCCTTCTAGACCATCCGGTTCTACGAGATTAATGAGGTTGAGACTATCCTGTTCTGCACCTACGGACATCGAACTTCGTTTGTTGGAAATAGAATTGAGTCGTCGCAGCTTCCGTTTTAGGGTTTGAATTTGCCCCCGGCGTTTGTCCAGTTCGTCAGCTTCCAACTCCGCCAGCATCTTTTGATAACGCAGAGATTGCGTTCGCAGTTGGGGAGCGGTTTCATTAATTCCTCCCAGCGCCTTGTGTCGGGTGGCTGTCTTCAATTTATTGATTTTCGCTTGGAGACGTTGAACATCGGACTGCGGCGGTTGTTTGTCATCAGTCGGTGAAACCTTTACTTCATCAGGCTTTCGGCTTATTCGCGTAGAACAATCCTTATCACAGGGGGAGCTTATTATTATCGAACAACTATTCTCTACATTTCCTTCTGCGTCTAGATTTGAGCTTATTATTGTCGAACAACTATTTTCTAATTGGGACGTGAACTTAAACCGAATCACCCAAACCTGTTGTTGGTCGTTGCCTTTGAAGAACCTCTCAATGAATTCCTGCCTATTCAACTCGGGAAATCCTTCAGCCGCCAGGTCAGATAAAGGCATCTCCGAGAGCCGTTGTTTATAGGGGCAACAGGTTAAGGTAATCCATCCGATTTGTTTGCCACCCCAACGTCTATCTTTGTCGAGGGCGATGTAGGTGGTGATGCCACGTTGCCAGCGTTTGATGAAGTTTTGGGCGTAAGAATCCTTCCAACATCGCCTGGTAACTGATTTTCCTTCAAATAATTGCCGCGTGGTATAACCAAAGCTAATGGCTACACGGCAACTGTTGTTCTGCGCGAATAAAGAATAATTACCTTGAAAGCTTTTAACGGAAACCTTTGATTGTTGATGATTTGGGCAATACATTATTCATTACCTCCAAGTTGAAAATTGAGCTTTTGTTGTCCATGTCGAACCGAACAATGAGCTTTGAGATTTTGGCGATCGCACATCTGTTTTGTTTGGGTAGCTTCTATTTATTGCCATTGTTCGTTACCTCCGTTGAGCCGCTCTAATTTTTGTTTAGACATCTAACACTCAATAGTCTTTTCTTTTTTTAATATTGGCTAAATCTTTTGAGGAATTTGTTTGACCCCAAGTTTCAGTAGATGATGATGAGGATGATAAAATTGAGGGAATCAATCCGCTCTTTCTCACTCTAATTAAATGTTACTTTCTACATCAATTTATTCAAAAATCCATCCTGAAATGCACTTCTCTTATTATAAATGTTTTCTACAACTTTATACAGTATTTTTAGTTTTTTCTTTTAGTATAAACTCTAAAAATCATGGCTAACTGACTACAAAACAACTCAAAACTTAACAAAGGTTTGAACGCACATTTTCCGTTTGACTTATAGACTAAATCATAGAATAATTAAGCAAAGATAAGAAAGAGTTATCCCGCTCCCGTCTTCAGATTTTATCCCGGTTTCAGTTCGTGCTATCTAACATCAAAACCCGCTAAAATTCTACTTAAAAACGGGTGAATTTTCTCAAAAAAATGGGATCGAATCCCGAGTAAGTATAGATCTGTATAAGATGTACAAAACTGTTATAGAAAAGCTTTGTCCACAAGCTGTAATAACTGTGGACAGGTTTCACGTAACTAAGCTATTACATCAAGAATTGAATCAAGAAAGAATTGAGCAAAAAAAAAGTGCTGAGTCTCTGAAAGCCAAAGCGAGGGAAAAACTATTTACCAATTTGAAAGGCAGTAAGTACATTTTATTGAAACGGGAAAAAAGTTTAAAAGAAAATCAAAAAGAAAGACTTAATATTGTTAAACAAGCTTCAGCAAAACAGGCAGTAATGCACGCTCTTAAAGAAGAGTTTACAACGATATTTGACGAGAGTAAAAATTTAGGAGAAGGAACTCTAAAGTTGATATAATTGGTGATCAAGGCTCAACCGTTATTTCCAAAGTTTGTCCGCACCCTCAAAAAATGGTTTGTCGAAATTGTAGGTCCGGTTTGAAAAGAAAACAACTAACGCTATCGTGGAAGGAATTAACAATCGATTGAAAGTCTTAAAACGCTGTGGATTCGGATGCGCGAAATTTCGACAATTTTAAGATCATAGCATTATTATTTTGGCATTTAGGCAACAATTTAGCATAACAAGTACCGAAGAACCGAAAAAGCTTCTCAATATTATTCTTCTATCGCTTGGAGGGTGTGACCCCTAATCCCCATAGATATAAACTTTTATTGAGTCCTGTAAATGCTTGTTCTGTAGGGAAAAGGGGCAGTCGGGCCAAGAAAAGCGCCTTGATCGATCCGGGCGTGGTGTATTATTATCTGTTAATTGCAATTCCCCAAACCAAATACCCGTTAAGTTATTAATTTCTCCAGCATTTTATTTCCCTCTAAGGGGGTCTGATTGTGGAGTCATTGTCTAGGCGAGTATTGGCTAGGCTAATGCAGCACCTTGTCCTTTAGCTAAATAAGTATTGGTTGAAAAAAAATTCGACCCGCCCATTGCAAAACTTTGTCCAGAAGTTTTACCCGCAAGAGGCCAGGTCAAATATTCAATCAATACTTAAAAAAATAATTCAATGAAAATCATAACACATAGTCATGCTGCCGAGAAGCAGTCCACATCAGTAGAATATTCCATCAACACCCCGGTCAACGCTTCCGACCCTTACACCCAGAGCGTTGCAGCCAATTTAATTGAAGCCAAAACTCAAGAAAATTCTTTGATTGGAGGTATCCTTTAATGTTTACCTCCAACTCCCGATTCAATATCAACGATTACCTGGACAAGCTCACCCCGGCTAAAGAAAAGGGGAAATACATCTGTCCCGCCTGCAATGGCCACAACTTGTCCATCAATTCCAAGACCGGAAAATACAACTGTTGGAACTGCGGGGACACCCAGAAAATCAAAGATATCCTCACCGCCGATTCTCAAAGCACGCGAACGAAGAAATCCCCCCGAGAAAAAAAGACCAGCTATTTTAACTATCCTGACCGTCAGGGCAATCCCTTAATTCGGGTCGTTAGGATTGATGATGGCCAAGGGAAAAAGCAGATTTTTCAGCAGCATTGGGATGGTCAGAACTGGGTAACGGGATACGGCCCGGTCAAAACCTCCGATATTCCCCTGTATCGATATCAAGAGGTAAAATCGGCGATCGCCAACGGTCAGCAAATTGTTTTAGCCGAAGGGGAATCAACCGTCGATGCTTTTTGGGAAAAGGGAATCCCCGCAACAACCATTATTGGCGGCACTGGGAAAACGGTTGTTAAGAGACGAGAAGATTTAGCCAGTTGGGTAGAACGCAATGATGAAGGTTTTCTTACTATCCAGCCCGCATTGGCAGATTTGGTCGAAGCGCACATTATTTTAGCACCAGACTGCGACAAACCCGGATGCCTTCACATGGAAATGATGGGCGAGGTTTTGAACGTGGCGGGTTGGTTATATGCCTTTCCCGATTCGTTCCAGTGGTCGAGATTGCCCGATAAAGAGGGACTGGACTTTGTGGACTGGATTCGCGACTACCCCAACCTCACCGCCGAGGAAATTCTCAACTCTATTCAATCGAAACCGAAGCATAATTTTGAACCCCAAACTAAAATGTCGGCAAAATCAGAAGTTGTGGCGGGACTAAACGCCCTGTTCAATAAAGAAGATTACGAACAAGCCGTTGGCGAACTCCTCACTCAAAATCTAACCGAAGCCCAACTGGACTTAGAAATTCAAACCATTGCTCAAAAATTCAACCGCACTGATTCTCAAGTTTGGCGACTGTACCAGAAACTTTCGACCCAAACCGAGAAAGCGGAAAACCTAGTTGATATTGCCGAGGAATTAAATTTTCTATTGGAAAGTCGCCGGGCTACCTTGGAGTTAGAGGATTACTTACCTGGCAACCTCATCAAAATCAAGGAGATTTATCAACGGCTTTGTTTGCGCCCGGAAATCGGACTGATGCAGTTTCTCTCAGCTTGTTCGGGCCTGTTGCCAGTCGGTTCCAAGATTGACCTTTGCGGCTACACCGACTTCGACCAGCCGATGGGGGTTTACTTCACCGTCTGCGCCGAACCCTCCCAACGGAAAACGCCGGGGCAGAAAATCATCGCGACCAAACCCCTGGGAATTCTTCAAAAGCAAGCTGACGAACAATATAAAGAAGAACTAGCCGAATACAAACTCGAACTCGCCGAATGGGAAAAGAACGGTCAAAAAAACGGCGAACCTCCCCCTATCGAACCGACCCGCCGAATTTACTTTATTAACTCCGCCACCCAAGCCGGACTGCGAAACCTTCTGCAAAAGCAACAGAATCACGGACTGGTCATCCTCTATGATGAATTTGCCTCCGACTTCCGCAACCGTTCCAAAAAATACAACGCCGGACTCACCGAAGATTTGCTCTCCTACTATGACGGGAGTGGAAAGCGCGAAGCCATCGCCGAGGGATTTGCCGGGGATTTTAATGAGGTGCTAATCTCAGTTCAAGGTGCCATCCAGCCGGGAGTCGTCGAAGAATTTCTCAACGGCGATAACGACCCGAACGGCTACTGGGCCAGACTCAATATTATCAACCAGCCCACCCAACCCTGTTTGATTCCCGAAGACCCCAACCAACGGGGGCCAAAAATTGACCTCACCCCATTACTGGTAGACCACTACAAAAAAATTGCGAGCCTCCCCAAACTTCATTTAAAGCTGGATAAACGGGCTGAAAACCTATTCGTAAAAATTTACAACAAATGCGAACGTCAAGCGGCCTCAGCCCCCACTCAAAGTATTGCGACGCAGTGGGGTAAACTCAGCGGAAAAATTGGTCGGCTCGCCGCCCTCATTCACATTACCGAACAGGTTCATTCCAATGGCAAGGTTGAGAATTTGGAAGTCAGTTCCAAAACGTTGCTCAAAGCCACCCATTTGGGATACTTCCTCCTCAACGAAGCCATTAACCTCTACGCCGATAACTCGACTGATAACTTGGCTTCCCATCTAAAAAAAATCCTCGAAGCCTCCGAACGGGTCAAGCAACCTTTATCTGCTGGTAAAATCAAAAACCTCATTTGGCCTTTTAAAAAAGCCAAAACTTCCCTCGATGCCATCCGCTCTTATTTTGATGATTTAGTCAAACTGGGTTACGGGAAAATCGTGGGTTCCGGGGTCGGGCGGAAGTTTCAATTGCTGTTGGGAGGAAAGGGAGAGAAAGTAGAGACGGGTGGAGAGCCTCTAATTCCCCCACAACCCCCATCGGTTCAACAATCCCCATCGACGGTAGAGAAAGTAGAGGGGTTAGAGAAATCCAAAATGCCAGCCTTCCCAAATTGCACCGCCTCTAGTTCAAACCCGGCAAACAATCCTGAAACATCAACTTCAACGGAAGGTGGGGAAAATCCTCTACCTCCTCCAAATTCTCTACCGAACGATTCAAACCCCGGTGGGGAGCCAACTGTAGAAGGTAGAGAATCCTCTATCCCTACCTTTACCCTCTCTCAAACCTCCCCTCAACCTCCACAATCCTCTACCAAATCTCCCGAGCGTCCTAGTTCAGCAGATGAACCGGAGACAACACCCGAGGATAGTGATAGAACTTCTCTATCCCTCTCTAACTCCTCCACCGCAGGTTCTAATTCGGCAACCTCACCTGAAAGTTCACTTCGGGAAGTGGAGGCTACTTCAAGAGATGGGGAAGCAAGTTCTCAACCTTCTACGGAATCTTCAAGTTCAACTCAAGCGGAACACCGGGAAATTCGAGCAGGCTCGCGCGTTGGGTTCAAAAACGTCTGGGGTCAGATAAAGACTGGAGTTGTCCTGCACATAACGGAAACCGACCAAGTTGTGACCCTGCGGTTGGACGATGGTACCGAAAAGCTGATTTACCTTGAAGAAGCTTTTCTATTGTGACCAGTTTCGATTAAAACCTGAGAATTGGTTAGATTACAACTGTTGCTTCACTTTGAGCAGTCATTTGATAGTGACAAAAAGCTGTTTTTTCTACGGCTCCTTAGAATTGGAGTAATTCTTCAGTTGAGCAGCAAAAACAGTTGAAAGTTCAAGTGAAAGTTCGCGCCAAGAGTTGAGGGTGCTATAAAATTCTAAATTCAGGTGAAAAAATCTGAACGGATTATTTGCTGTAAGAAGATGCAGCTTTTTTCTTCAAAGTTGTACCAAGACCGAATGCAGCGATAATAGCCAGGAAGCTACTCAGTCCGGGGACTGATTTAGGTTGAGCTTCAAGTACAAATTCAATACCTCCAAGCCCGTTGGAATTTCGCCCTCTTTAATAATTCACTGAAATACAATCACCTGCAAATTACGGATTTGAATTCAATGACTCGGGAAAAATTTGAAATAACCGTTGAATCCCAATTCAACTCTCGGTTGGAAAATACTCCCAATCTTAATCCTAATATTTATTGTTGAGTGCGATCGCGAGAATATTTACTATCATACCAAGTGAGCGGAATTTCTTCTTCAGTATTAGCAACGGGAGCCAAATCAACATCAAGTCCATGCTGATGAGAACTATGGGGCGGCATTGGCCCTCCGTTGGGAAGACTAATATTTCCGATGCCAATTCGAGGCTTTTTATAGAGTTTTGCCCACTCGTTCTCTAGAAGAGAGAAATGCTTATAGTGCAAGGCTTTGAGCAGTTTTTTAGAATGGGGATCTGTAAATAGACGACTCGCGACTTGCTATATAGAACAGTTAGAAGAGGTTCTGCTTGAGCGGTTGAAAGTCTTAATGAAACAGCCAGAATTCATCAAGAGGTTAACCTGCTTTCATTGGTGGCCTAGAATAGAACCATTTGCGATAACTAATTAACCGGATTTCATATCAACAGCTATTTGGAGGGGAAAACCATTCGGCAGGCGTTGCCCCAGGAAACATCCTCCGAACCCGTCAAATTTGACTCGGGAAGCGAGTCAACCGCAAGCCCCGCCTTTTCAAGGCGGGGAACGGTTGACCTCAAACGCTATTTGGTAGAGGAGGCAACCGGAATCCTCATCACCGGAAATTCGGGGGCGGGAAAGACCAGTTCTGCCGTTGAAATTGCGGGGATGTTAACCGAGTCAACCTCGGCAGAAATCATCGTTCTCGAGAACCCGAACGGATTGAGGTACTGACCGGACTCGAAGCTTGGTTTGACCTACCCCATCGACCCCTTCAACCTCCACCACCCCGCTATAAAATGGCATTGGTGACTTGGTTGGGTGTTTTGATTGTAACGACTATTATAGGCCGTTTATTGGCTCCTTTGGCGGCTTACTTACCCGCTTTTCTGCTGTCATTGTTCGCCACCGGATTAACCGTTCTGGCATTGACTTATTTTCTTATGCCCAATTTAACTCGGCTCTTTTACCCCTGGCTCTATCCAAACCGCAAATAAAAAATGCCTGGAAAAATTATGTGGAAAAACCCTACAAAGTTACGACCTTTGAGCAAGTCGATAGCACGGACTCGCAGATCTTCACGCTCATGCGTTCGCGAAGCGTGCCGTCAGGCGTATCGCCATAGAATCTACTACTTCTTTTTCTTGGCTTTACCCTATTCTACTTTGTAAGTATACGACTCGCGAAGTGCTATACAATGAAAGCGACAATTGATTATTTCAAATGGGTGTTTGATGTCCGAATCCGATTTTCAAGCCTCAGTTTCATCGGCAAAAGCGAGGGGAATTCGACTCCTCGACAGATTAATGATAATCGCTTCGGTTGATGGTCAAATCCTAAGAGAGGCCGTCTTGGATATTATCAATGAAGAATTCCCCCGGTTGGAAAACTCCCCCGATACCCCGGAAGCCAGAAGGTTGTTGAGTGCTATAATCGCAGAACTGGAACAAATCGAAGAGATAACCGATGTCTAAAGAGATTGTTTTACCCCCGGAAAAAGCAATTAAAGCCTTGGAAGCTGCCAAAAGGCTGAACAGAATTTCATACCAAATGAAACGGGAGCGGGGAGCTTCAACCCAAAAAGTGGATGAACTTTATCAAGCCATCGAAGACCGGATTCAACACCTCAAAAATACAATTTCTCAACAGTCTCGATAATCTCTAATTACGCATAACGTTGGGACTCTGAACCCTTCCCCATAACATCGCTTGCGATCGCCTTCTTGCAATTCCCGCAGGACTCTGAAGCGATCCGACCCGAACGCTCTGCAGAACGTCTTGGGCGCAAGTCCTACTCCGGCTCGGATGTTTTCAACTGCAACGACTCATAAAAAAAACCCTAAACCGGTGGGGCTAGGGTTGGCGGACAAGAACTAATGTTCAGAAGGAGAGAGCATGAGTTTCGATTAAAAACTACTTATATTTTTTAAAGTTTAAGCGAACCGTTGGTGGCAACCCGGATGGTTGTTTTTCATCCTTGTTTTTAATATAAACCCGGACAGCCTGAAAAATCTACGTGGAAATTACGCAATTTTTCAAAGTTTATCCCCATCAAAAAGTTCATCGTTCTCCGTGAAATTACTGAGTTGACCGTTGGGATATCTGAAAGGTGAGATTCGACTTCCCCGAAAAAAAGGGAAACCTGTTGATAACGTTGTTCACATCACTAAAAATTCTCCGGTTAGCATAAAAGGTTTTGCGGTGCAGGTTGTCGGGTTGTCTGACTCTGATTCTTTACTACTTCAACAGTTGGGGTTGGGGGCTAAAAAAAAGTGGGGCTGCGGTTGGTTTGAGTAATTTTTGAGCTTGAAAAGCTGAAGGATTACCGGGCTTTTTAACAACTATGGTCAGTTCATCTTACCAAATTTATAGCGGATATTTCCGAAATCTTGATCGACAATCAAAAAATACAATGGGCTGGTGTTGATTAAATTTCTAAATAGGAGAGTCAATACTATTAGCAAAGCCGCTCACGCAAAAATACAATTCCGAAGACTTAGAATTTCAACAATTACACGGACACTCTAGAGCCGTTTTACTATCTGCCAATCAATTCAAGAAACCGGCTTCGATCCTATCGGAAGTTCTAAAACAGACAGACTTAGAAATTCTGGAGGCGGTTTCGCTGGCGGGATACTTACACGACCTTGGTAAAGTTTTGTCCGATTTTCAAAATTACCTTTGGTGTATTAGTTCAAAAGAGAATAAAAACGAGTTTAATATCAAAGTTTCTCAAAAAAAGCGAACCATTAAACATGAAGTTTGTAGCTTTTTATTGATTGCAAGTCAACCCATTGGATTGTGGTTGTGGTCAAAGTATCCCCAACTCAAAAAAACAGTTTTAATAGCGGTTTTGGCTGATCACCGACGAATCAACTACAAGAATCTTACCTATTTGGGTCAGGAGCCGATCAAGCTGAATACAAATCATCCCGAGTTTAAAAAAACTCTAGAATTGGGCGTGCAGTATTTCGGACTTTCTCCTGAATTGCCAAAGCTACCAACTTCAATCAGTAAAGATTGTGCGGACAAATTGCCAAAAACTGTCTTTAATTTCCTCCAAAAAGCCGATTCAGATTTATTAACCGCCAGCCTAAAATCTCTGGTTATGGCTGCTGATTTGGCGGGGTCTGCTCTCTTAACTGATCAAAGACAAGGTAGAAGTTTAGAAAGATGGATATCTGAAGCTCTTGAGACGGTTTTATCAAAAGAGGAAGCCCTCACTATTCTTCTAGAATCTGTTCGAGGAAGTCTGGATAATTTATATGAATTTCAGAGACAGGCGAGGGATTCAAACTTTAATGTTGTTGTGATTACATCAGGCTGTGGGGGAGGTAAATCGGGTGCGGGTTATGCTCGTCATTTAGGACTGGCAGAACGGGGGATAGAACGAAAGTTGTTTTTCAATTATCCCACAACTGCGACCACTACACAAGGATATTTAGATTATGTTTTTAATAAAGTAGAATCTGCTTATCTAGCTCACTCGCGGGTTTGGGTCGATGAAAACTTAAGGGGGTTTTCAAGATTAGCTGAAGATGATGAAGATGATGATATTCTTCCCCTTTCAACTCAAGTAGAAGCGCTGCAATTGTGGGTTTGTAAAGTTACCTACTGTACGGCACACACAACTTTAGGATTGCTGCAAAATTTTCGTAAAGGATTATATGGATATCCTGGTTTGCTCTGCGGTCATCATGTTTTTGATGAAGCAGGTAGCTATTCTCCCGAACTTTTTGGCTCGCTTCTAATCTTTTTGAAGCTATTTCCCCAAATTCCGGTTACTATTCTCTCGGCTACAATTCCAGAAAAACGTTTAAAAGCTTTACAAGCGGTGACTTCATTTGAGTTAATACCCGGTAATCCAGAAGTGGAAGCAATTAAGCGTTACCGTATTTACGAGTACAAACTTGAATCGATTTGGCATTCTGTTAAAATTGAAAATACTAAGGCAAAAAAACCGGAGGAAAAGTATTTTGTTAGCGGACAAGTTGGACGGGCTTTGTGCTTTGATAATTTGGCGGGGGGTCAACCGTTTTACTGGGGAATTGAAAGCTTACTTTTTCTCGATAAAGCGGATCGGGAAAGGGTTCTAAAAACATTAAATTTTGAAAGAGAAGGAGTTGCTAAATTGGTGGATAAACTTTGCACGGACTACGAGCGCTTGTGGGTTTATGGTTTGGGAATTGCCTACCACGAAAAGTGTAAACAAGCGGAAAGAAAAGTAAAGGGAGAGCGCAGTGTAAACTATCAGTCGGTTCGAGGTGATTTTATTCTGCCGCTTAAAAATTGCCGAACCGGAGAACAGTTTGCCGAATGGCTGTTTAATGTGTTAGGAGATAATAACTGCTTTTACGATAAACGTACAAGTAAAACCCGTTATAATCCGTTTTGGGTTGGGATAGATTTGACCGAATTCCACAGTTATTTGCTGGAAAATTGGGAACGAATTCGGAGTTTAACGGTGCTTACCCTGATTGCCTATTCTTACCCTCTTTCTCAAGAGAAAGCCCGGGAAATTTTAAAAAAGAATGGCTATTCTGTTGGGCAAGATGAAAAGGGGATCTGGCGTTATCGTCGTCAAGATTCTGAAACTGAAGATTTCTTGACCCTCGACTCCTTTGAGGAGACTGATAGCGATGATGAACTTGAATTGTCCGATTTAGATTTAGATTAGTAGGAGATGAATATGACGTTTCATTTACACGGTAATTTAATTACCAATTTGGGAATTGCTTCTAATAACCGAGGAGAAGGACAAGGCAATAGATCGGATTTGCCTAAAATCTTTTGGAAAGGTAAACCTCATGTTACGGTTAGTGCGGAAGCGATTCGTTTTGCACTTCGTCAATTTTGGCTTTGTGAGGGGTTGGAAAACCATCGAGTTTGGGACGAGGAAAATTTAGTTTCTGTCTACGCGGAAGAGCGGGATTTTGACCCTCAAAAGTATATTGATGATGATGTTTGTGGGTTTATGAAAGCCGAAGCTGGAAAGCGGAAAAAAGGTGAAAATTCCGCCGAGAAACGTCGGGGCGCTTTGGATGTTAGCCGTGCGGTTTCTTTGGAAGATGCAACCAAGATTACCTATACTTTTAATTCTTCTTCTTTTCCGAAGGAAGGTAACAGTAACAGTCTGTATTCAACGGAGTGTATTTCAACTCGGTTTCAGTACGGATTCTCGATAACGCCGGAACGGTTGGTGGTTCCCGAACGGTTAATAGATGTGTTGGCGGGACTGCTAAAATTGCATAATGTTGGTGGAAATCACGGGCGTTTTCTTTACGATTTTTCTCCCGAATCTTTAATCTTACGGTGGAGTCATTTTCCGGCTTCGCAAATTCTTCTGACTTTTGAATGCGATCGCGATGATAATTTGTCTGCGCCTGCTGTGGTGCGACGGGTAAAATGTGAAGATATTCCCGCTTCTGAACTGTGGATTTTTGGCGGTTATGCGTTTACCGAAGAAGCCAGGGAGTTAGAAGGGTTGGGTTGCCACGTTTACCCCTCCGTTCGCATGGGGTCACAAGCTCTATTAAATCAAATTTGCAGGGATCTGTCTTTGTCTGTTGACCACTACGAACAAAAGTTGGCTTAACCCTTGCGGTACAATTTTTCTGGGTTTTGTGAGTTCTTTGAACATACTTGAAAACTGCTGTAATAACTGGTAAGATTGGGGTGGGGTTTATCCAAAAAGTCACTGTACCTTGAAAATTTAAGATTTTCAGCTATTAAGAACCCGATCCTTGAAACTGTGGTTCGTCATCCTCGCTGGACAAGGGTTTTGGACTGCGCCCTGTTAAACTTCTTACTCCTGTTAGGAGTTGTTCACTAAAAGTTCCCTGTGTTTATCCTAATTATAGTATAGCTGTTAAACTTCTTACTCCTGTTAGGAGTTGTTCACATTATAGGACTCGACGTTTCGGCGCATCGGGTGGCTGTTAAACTTCTTACTCCTGTTAGGAGTTGTTCACATTATAGGACTCGACGTTTCGGCGCATCGGGTGGCTGTTAAACTTCTTACTCCTGTTAGGAGTTGTTCACATTGTAGGCCTTGATGTATCCGCAGACAAGGCGGATCTGTTAAACTTCTTACTCCTGTTAGGAGTTGTTTACTTACTTAGAAACAATCGTTAATTACTATCGCTGCAAAAACCATGTTAAAACTCAAAATTTCCGCACCTTTTGCAACGTTTACCCCTCCAGAATCTCGCGAATATTTTTCAACCTATTCAGAACCTCCAGAATCTACAGTGTATGGCTGTCTACTCTCTTTTATCGGAGAAACCGATCCAGAAAAACACCGGAGTTCAAAACTCAAGATAAACTTAACATCCGCCCCCCAAAAAGCCAAAGTCATTCGGAAAATCTTTCGTTTTAAAGTAAAAAATCAACTCAATCATCCCACCAATAAATCTCTAGATTATCAAGAAATTTTGTGTGGAGTAGAGTTTGAAGTTATTATCGATTCAAAAGAAGATCCAAATAACTTGGAGGAGAGATTAAGAAACGCGATCGCCCATCCCGAAACAATAGATCGGTTTGGTGCGTTGTCGTTAGGTCATAGCTGTGATTTAATCGATGACGTTTATATAGTAGAGTAACCTCGTAAAATATAAACGATGTTCGTTGGTTGTTAGGTTTGTCGATTTTGGGGTTTGACCAACTCCACAATTGCATGATCTTTGAGCGTATGATACAACTTTTGCCACTGTTCAACGGAGCGATCGCGTGAAGATTTATGTATATTGCCCTTCATCCCGGGATTGATCACATAGTCCACATCATAGTGATCTGGATCAACTTGTATCAAACCTGGGGAATTAGTGTCTCAATTGAATAACCTATGCAAAGGATTGATTTCGATTGCGGTGCCGAGGTTTCCCTCGGGGAGGAAAGCCCAAATAGCGCTCAATCCGACCGTGAAATTTGGGAATAAGCCAGATCGTCGGTATGGCTCCCATGATAATCCCGTCAGTGATCGTATTGCCGAACCAATCACCGGCGCCGCAACGGAAGATTCCAGTCCGGGGTTCTCTTTCCCCTACGATGTTGTCGCCAATTTCAGCAACTCCGATTTTACCGAAGAAGACGCCCGCGAAGTTTATGGGGATTTGGTTGATATCATTGATTTGGGTGCCGATACCGGATATGGCGATTTGTTGGAATTGCCGGAATTTTATGAGTTTATGGCAACTTACGCCGAAGCGGTTAACCCCTGGAAAAATACCATTCTCCTGCGGGAAGGACTCGAAGAACCCGTTGATGGGGATGGCGACGGAGAGGCGGAAATTCGCAGCCAGTTAACCGGGGAAGTTTTTCCGTTAATTGAACTCGCCCACGATGCGGGATTATTCGTTAACGTTTACACGCTGCGGGATGAAGAACGCTATTTAACCCTCGATCCCGACGGTTCGGTTCAAACCCCCGCAGAAGAAGCCGAAGATTTAATTCAGTTGGGCGCCGACGGGTTAATTGGCGACTTCCCCCTAACTATCGACCGGGTGCGCGATCAAATTGTAGCCGAAGAAGTGCGATCGCCGCAAAATCCCGATTTACAATTTAATAGTTTATCGGGCGAACCGCCTTTAGTTATCGCCCACCGGGGCGCAAGCGGAGAACGTCCCGAACACACCTTGGAAGCCTACGAACGGGCGATCGCGCAGGGTGCGGACTTTATCGAACCGGACTTGGTTCCGACCAAAGACGGCGTGTTAATTGCCCGTCACGAAAATGCGTTAGCAACCGTTGAACTCGATGAAAATGGTAACATTGTTTTTGATGAAAATGGCGATCCGATTGTCACTTCGGAAACCACAAACGTCGCGGATTTAGAACAATTTGCCGATCGCTTAACGGTCAAAGAAATTGATGGCGATCTCTATGGCGGTTGGTTCTCCGAAGATTTTACTTTGGCGGAAATTAAGGAGTTAAAAGCGCGAGAACCCATTCCCGGTATTCGCCCCCAAAATAGCGAATTTAACGATCAATTTGAGATTCCTACGCTGTCGGAAGTGATCGACTTGGTAAAACGAGTTGAAGCGGAAACCGGGGAGGAAATTGGCATTTATCCCGAAACCAAGCACCCGACGTTCTTTGAAAAAGAGGGAACTTTCCTCGATGGAACGCCCATCGATATTGACACCTCCGAGATTCTGGTCGATACCTTAGTTGAAAACGAATTTACCGATCCGGATCGGATTTTTATTCAGTCTTTTGAGATTGAAAACCTCATCGAACTGGAAGAGGAATTCTTACCGGAAGCGGGAATTGATATTCCGTTAGTTCAGCTTTTGGGCGACTTTACCGAATCGGCGGGAAGCTTTTCTTTCCCCTACGATGTTGTCTACAACTTTACCTCAGAAAGCCCCGAGGCAAATCCCGAAGTTTATGCCGATTTCCCCATATAATTTTCCGCAGCAACCGATTACGGCGAGTTGGCAAATCCTGAAGTTATTGATTATATCGGTTCGGCTTACGCGGAAGGTTTGGGACCCTGGAAAAACAGCTTCATTTTGCGCGAAAGAATTGATGAACCCGTCGATGGAAATGGCGACGGTAACGCTCAAATTACCTCCCAATTAACCGGGGAAATTATCCCGTTAGTAGACTGGGCGCACGATGCGGGAATGCAGGTTCATCCCTACACGTTGCGGATCGAAGAAAACTACTTAACGTTAAACCCGGACGGTACGCCCCAAACCTTAGAAGATGAAGTTCGTCAACTCACTGAAATTGGCGTTGATGGCTTCTTTATTGATAATCCGGTTGTCGGACGAATTGTGATCGATCAGCTAATTGAACCGCCCAATTTGCCCGGTTCTCGCGGTTATGAAGGCATGGCTTACAGTCCCGATTTAACCACATTATATCCCCTGTTAGAAGGGGCGGTTGTTGGCGATCCCGAAAATGCCCGACGGATCTATCAAGCGGATGCGGAAACCGGATAATTTCAAGGTTTGGTCGGTTTTTATCCGACTGAAGATCCGAGTTATGCGATCGGCGATTTTACCCCCATCAACGACACCGAATTTCTAGTCATTGAACGGGATAATAATCAGGGAGAATCTGCGGAATTCAAGAAGATTTTCAAGATCGATATTTCTCAAGTCGATGAAAACAATTTTGTTGAGAAACAAGAACTCGTCGATCTGTTGAATATTGCCGACCCCGACGACCTCAATAATGATGGCGAAACGACCTTTACTTTCCCGTTTGTTACCATTGAAGATGTGTTAGTTCTCGATGAAAATACGATTCTCGTCGCCAACGACAATAACTATCCTTTCTCAGTCGGTCGGGGTCCAGATATCGACAACAATGAAATCATCCAACTCGAACTCGATGAACCCCTTGACCTCGATCCCCGTTTGGGTGTTCCTGTCGCCGAAGTTGAACCGACTGACGCCGACGATGTTCTGACGGGTTCGGCTGATAGTGAAACCATTGCGGGTCTTCTCGGCGATGACGACATCTTCGGGGGAGATGGCGATGATACCCTGCGGGGAGATCTTGATAGCCGCGACCCCCAAGTTAACATCGATGGCGGCGACGACACCATTAATGGCGGTTTGGGTAATGACCAAATTGGCGGTAAAACCGGAGATGACGAACTTTACGGTTCGGATGGCGATGATGAGATCTTCGGTGACGATGGCGATGACCTCATTCGCGGAGGTTTGGGAAATGATACCTTAACGGGTGATGATTTCTCGGGTGGTGAAGGTGTTGATACCTTTGTATTAGCTGTGGGTGAAGGCACCGATACTATCGTTGATTTTGAAGTCGGAAAAGACTTTATTAGTTTGGTTGATGGTTTGGCTTTTGCCGACCTCAATTTAACTTCGGAAAATGGAAATACTTCCATCATTTTCGGTGATGAAACCCTGGCAACGGTGTTAGACGTTACCGAACTTTCCGAGTCCAACTTCCTCTCAATTTAATTAATCTCCCTTGTTTGTAGAGGCGTTCTCCGCGAACGTCTCTTAGCTTTTTTGGGAAATTGTGTGGGTTGGGTTTAATAGGATGTCCGGTTGATTAATGCGTGTTATGGGGCGGGGCGGGTTTATGTAAATATCGGAGTAGTAATCAAGATCTTGACTGAACCCGCCCCTACAGAATAATTATTGATTGGTCGGACATGATATAACCATAAATTCCCATAAATTTGGTGTGAAATTGGGTTGCTATTTATCCCAAAAAAGGGTGGCGAAAACTTGAATCATTTGGGAGATCCCGCCCGAGATACCGGAGATTTTAACGATGAGTTTGTGGGCAATCTTTGGGTTGATTATGTTCTCCCTTCTGACAACTTGGAAATCACGGATACCGGGGTATTTTGGCCGGCAAGCGACGATCCGCTATTTTATTTGGTTGGGGACGGTTTTCCGGTTGTAAGTTCCGATCACCGTTTGGTGTATGCGGATGTGGTAATTCCCGAAGTTCCGCCCAATACCCGCCAAACTGTTACCGATATTGAGTTTTTGGGCGATGTCACCTTTGAAAAATGCGATTTAATTCGGCTTCGGTATCTTCGGGAATTGTACCCGTACCATCCCAGGCTAAATCTTCGGTAAAGAAATTATTCCAATTATCGCTAATTAAAGGCGTAAAGCCCGGAGAAATATCCGTTCCAATGTCATCTTTGCGCCCATCGTAACCCGCATAGCGCACATCCTGACTTTCCATAAATTCGCGGGGGCGATCGCCGGAGATAATCGCAGTAACAGCACCGGGAGTAACGGTGTAATTCCCCATCTCCGGCTCGAGTATAGGTGGTAAATAATCCCGGAGATTCTTCTTGATACTCGCTTAAAACTTCATGGAGTCTTTGATAGGTCGGAAGTCCCTCGCTTTTAATATCAATCAAGAGATTTAGAGGCGTACCATCTGCATAAACACCCCCGTTATCGAACTCCTCTTTTAACTCTTGTAGGGGGTCTAAATAGAGTTCTTCTAGAGTCGGTAAAGTTGCCGGATCTTCAACCGGATCGTGAGCAACCCCCAAATTACCGTTATCGTGGGGATAAAGCCAGATATCGGATTCTACGCTAATAAATCCATAACTGAGGGCTTCAAATAGGGGAAATTCGTGTTCATAATCGTTGTGACCCCCATAAAGACTGTCATTTCCGTCACGACCCGAAAGTTGGTCATTACCCGTGTTTCCGTTTACCCAGTCATCGCCTGAACTTCCCCCGACAATATCATCGCCTTCCAAAGTTAGCAGGGGATCTGTTGTGGAGATGATGATGACATCGGCTTCCGGTGTGGGTTCGTCTACAGCAATACTGGGGTCGGGTACAACCAATGAGGGTCGAGTCGCAATGATAATAGGAGAAATTAAAGCCGTCGGATCGTAGACTGTTGTATCGTCTTCCGGGATGGGTGTTGGTGTTGGTTCTGAGGTCGGTTCGGGTGAAGGTTCTGACGGTTCGGGTGTAGGTGTGGGTTCTGGGGTTGGTTCGGGTGAAGGTTCTGACGGTTCTGGGGTTGGTGTGGGAATAGGTTCGGACAGATCGGAGGTATCGTTATCAGTAATGGTCGCGGCGATTGCGCGGAGCGCACTGGCGGAGCCAATCGCAGAAAGGGTTAAATTTGCATAGTTAGGATCGGTGCTGATCATGTTATGTTCGATTTCTGCCGAGATGATAGCTCGTGGTAAGACTGAGAAACGCCATTCGCCATTTTGAATTACTCAGCAACTTGTTTATACTGTTGATATCGCTGTTCTTGAGCGCCCCAATATTTGCCAATTGCTTCGCTCAATCCCATTGCCCGTTCGTACTCTATCCCTTGTTCTTTTTCCAGACGTTTTTTAACTTGTTTGCGTAATTCCGACACCACTTTACCATTAATCTTTCGCATCTCATACCAATCCAACATCGGTTCAGTATAACCGCTCAATTCCCCCATTTTCCCCGATAAAATTTGCTCGTCGGTGCAGTCTCTCAACTGGGGTATCCAATCTCGCACAAACTCAAATTTGGGGTCTTTTTCGGTTAAATTTTTAGTCGGGTTGTAAATCCGAAAAGTCGAAGATAGGGGATTGGTTACTCCGGCTTGGGCTTGCCACTGCCAGTGATTAATTGCAATATCTCCATCCACCAAATAATTCATATAATGTCGCGCCCCATCATGCCAGGATACCCCACAAATCACCGTCAGAAAATTGGCGCACATCGCCCTCATTCTAAAGTTCATCCATCCCATTGATTGGAGTTGTCTCATACTGGCATCTACTAGCGGAAAACCCGTTTCTCCTTGTTTCCATGCTTGAAAATATTCCAACTTTTCACCTTCTAATTCCCCGTCGGAATACCATTCGTCAAACTCCGGGTAACAATTTTGAGAAGCCAGTTCGGGGAAGTAGTATAATCGTTGGGTGGCACTATCTCGCCAGCGCAAGCGATCGCGAAAAGATTTAAGTGCAAATTGAGCTTTCGCATTCTCTTTCAATTCGTTAGCCCTGGCTTTGGTTTGTTGATAAACCTGTCGGGTTGATAGTGTACCAAACGCCAAATGAGCCGATAAATGAGACGTTCCCCCAAGGGTTGCCATTTGGGGACGCGATAGCTTCCAATGATAGCCGTTGTATCTGGTTTTCAACCAAGAATTCAGGGTCTTTTGAGCCTCAAATTCTCCCCCGGTAAATAAGACGCTATTTTGTGAATTGAAGTTGTATTTTTGTCGAAGTTCATCGAAGGTTAGTTGAGTCAAATTTAGGGGGATTTCGGGAGTGTTAATTCTCGTTGGTTTCGGATGTTGGGGTTGTCGCAAATCAGCATAATATTCGTCCATCCAGTCTTGCCGATTTTCCCCGTCAACTTGCAGAAAGTTATTCAAACCCAAATAACAGTTCAAACCCAACTGTTGATAAAATTCAATCACTTGGTTATCGCGTTTTCTGCCATAATCAACTTGAACGTCACGATTAAATAAAAGTCGGGGATGATAGCCCAATTGTAGGAGTTCGCCCGTCAAAGTTTGAATCACCTCAACAGAATTTCCTTCAAATAGATAAAGCCGACTTCCCAAGTCTCTCAGAGAGCGATCCAAACCGGCTAACGACTCGAATAAAAATTGAACCCGCATCGCGCCGATATCGGGTTGCTGGTAAAACCAAGGATCAATGATAAAGCAGGGGAGAATTTCTTCATCAGTTGCGGCAGCTTGTGCGACAATATCATTATCCGTTAATCGTAGGTCGCGGCGGAACCAAAGAATCTGCATAACAAAATCCGGGGAAGTTGACACTTTCATCTACTGTAGCGCAAAAGGCGCGAAAACTGTTGAAGTTTTGAGAAAATTGAGGGCGGTAATTAACCCTTGTCATTCATTAGATTATCCCTCTATAACTGAAAAAAGAGGGGGCTTTATCGGAAAAATTAAACCCGCAGTAAGCCGATAAAATTGCCAAGATTATTGATAGTTTATGCTAAAATCATCCGAAAATTCTTGATTTGAGAATTGGGTCTAGTTTAGAATCTGTGGGATTTTTCAGGAAAGATCTCGGTAATTTTACTGAGAAAGTTGGGGGTTTTGATACTAAGAAAAAGCTGAAAATTTCCGTAATTGCCACATTGATATCTAAGATTTTTCGGTTTATGGTGGGTTTAGAGATTACAAATAAAGCCATGCCAGTTGCCACCACCGTCGAAATTCCAACGTTAATCCGCACACTAAGACAGCGTTTGGGGTTGTCCCAAAGACAATTCGGAGAACAGTTGGGCGTTGTCTTTCAAACCGTTAATAACTGGGAGAACGGGCGCACCCAACCGACCCGCATGGCATTGATGGTAATTCGACGGCAGTTGGAAGAAATGGGTGAGGAGGGGGCGGATTTATTGGAAAAGTATTTTAATTCGGAATTTTAAGCTTTTTAAGTTCTGATAGTTTAATCAGTCCGAGAAAATAGAAATACTCAAACAATTCGGAATCTCTAAGTTTAATTTCAATCCGACTCAATTTTTGACTTGAATCAAAGGAACAACAACGATGAACGTTAAGCATTTTCTGACGGCGATCGCAGCCACCGCATTAACAGCAACTCCCGTTTTGGCAGAATCTCCTTGGGCTTATATGGGTGAGTCTTCCTCGGGAGAGTCCGTTTACGTGAACAATCGTTCTATGGTTTTTCGGAATCGAAATTATATTGAATTTACTTATCAAATTGGCGGGGAAGTTATTCAAGCTGTCGCTTACTGCGACGAAAATCGCTGGTATGCGTCCGGCTACGGAACCTATTCTCCTCAAAGTCGCGCCACCCAAAATATGATCAATTTTGTTTGTAGTGCCGGATAATTTATGACCCTGATTAATGGGGTTTGAGTAGCCGACACGGGGACGCTGTTGAGCCTGTTTCCGTCCACCTTCGACTTTGCGATCGCCGCCCTCAACGCCTTTGATTTTCCGCTTCCCAACCTCAACGTCAGCGAAACCGAGCGCTCGATAGAACTGCAACTTCCCGAGGAACTCAAACCCCGCTACGATCGCCTTCCCAAAGAAATTCGCCCCGACGAAAAGACCCTGCTGAGTTTAACCGACAACCCCCGGGAGATCATGGCGGCGATGGTCGAAGCCCGCCGTCAGGACGACCGCTGGCCCGTCAAACAGTACCTCTGGGAATTCCATCCCCTGGTAGAATGGTTGGGCGATCGCTGTTTGTTCCACTTCGGATGCCACCAGGCTCCGATGGTTCAACTCGCGGAGGGAATGGCACCGGGAGAGGCTATATTTATCTGTTTCGGAAGCTTTCCCAACCGCAGGGGTGCGACGGTGTTGAACCGGTGGGTGTCGGTTATTTTTAATAAAAACTTATTATAATACTTTTGTCCTAACCATAGCGCGTAGTGCTAAATTGCATAACTTCCACCCGGTTGCAAATAGAGGAGAGTGAACAGCAATAATTCATTCTCATACGGGGGAACTCTGCACTATGGTTTTGACACCTGACTCATCTGGATTACGTTTGATTGGTGATGCTAGTTCTGAAGATGTTTTCATCACCTCTCAGCAAGCGACAGATTTTCCGGAAGGTATTTTTATGCTAGAAGGAGATGATACTGTTACGGTTCTTCGGTACTTATTATGCTAAATTATCACTTCAGTGCCAAAATAATACAGAAAGTAGAGAAATACCCGTTCGATACCTCTCTACTTTCACGATTAATTAACCAAATGAAACATCGGGCGTAACTGTGAACAATTCGGGGGTTAATTCATCCGCGTTAACACCTTGAAGAACTGCCAAAGTTTCTCCCGTTTCTATCACACTAATCATCGCACCCATATCGCCGTCGGTAATCGAAAGTTCCTCAAAAGTGAGTTCGCCTTCAACCAAACCAATTAGGTCTTCGGTAATATCAAAGTCGGTAATTGTATCGGTTCCATCCCCATTACCAAAGACAAATAAATCGGAACCACTTCCGCCTGAGAAATCATCGCCCGTGAGAGTATCATTACCCGTGACGCCCATAATAGTATCGTTACCGTCATCGCCGAATATTTCGTCATCGCCAGCATCGCCGCTAAGGAGGTCATTACCCGCTTTACCGCCAATTTGGTCGTTACCAGCGCCACCAGAAATAACATCATCACCCCCGTTATAACCGCCGGGAGAACGGCTATTGAGGTCGCCGCGTAGAGTATCATCCCCATCGCCACCAAAGACGGTATCATTCCCCAAAAGTCCGGCAACGAGGTCGTCACCCGCCAAAGCTTTAATTGATTCGTTAGTATCAGTTCCGACTAATTCATCATCCCCATCAGTTCCGAAAAAGTCGGATGAATCTAAAATGGTAAATGTTTGGGTTTGAGCATTAGGATTGACTGAGTATCCTTCCCCAGCTTCCACAGTGAAAGTTACTGTTTCTTCGCCTTCAATTTCTCCATCGTTCGCAACGGGTAAACGAATTTGAGCGTCGGATTCGGTGATGGTAAAATTAAACTCATCGTAGGCAATAGTATTACCAACGGTAGGAATTATCCCTTCTGTAAATGCGGGAATGATATTCTCGACTAAGCGTTCATTGGAACGACCGTTGGCTAAATCGACATAGGTAAAATCATCTTCCGATGAATACCAAAGATTAGAATTAAAGCCAAGAGTTCCGCCGCGATGACCGATAACCGTACCCAAATCTGGTGTCTCAAAACTCATTATTCCTAAACCATAGGAATATCCCTGCTGGGTATCTACCAGGGTAAACATTTCAGCCCGAGTTTCTGGAGAAAGTAATTCTTCCCCCTGTAAAGCTTGAATAAATTTAGTCAAATCTTCCGTATTAGAAATAATAGCGCCGCTCGTCCATGACCAAGAAAGATTCGCAACAGAAATATTATCTAATGTACCATCTAGATCGAAATCTATATAACCGCTAACGTAACCGCCAGGTATGTTTTCTTCTTCTGCAAAAAAAGTATTTTCTAAATTTAGGGGTTCGAGAATACGCGATCGCATTTCCGCCGCGATATTATTGTCTGTGGCAGCTTCAATCACCATTCCTGCCAAAATATAGTTAGTATTGGAATATTGCCAAGATTCTCCGGGTTCAAAGAACGGTTCTGAATCTTTGATGAATTCAACGATTTGTTCGGGTTGCCAGTCTTGTAAAAAGATATCGGGGTTGCTGAAGGCTTGCCGAATTAAAATTGCATCGTATTCGGCAATACCACTGGTATGATTGAGTAATTGTCGAATGGTTATTTTATCGGAATTGGGAAGATTTGCTGTTACTTCTTATGGAAGCCAATCTGTAAGCGTATCTTCAAGAGTTACTATTTCGGCTTCGACTAACTTTAAGACGGTGGCTGCGGTAAAAGTCTTTGTAATACTACCAATTTGAAAGCGATCGCTTGTGGTTAATGGAATATTATTTTCTAGATTGGCAACTCCACTCGCCTCAGACCAGTTTCCCAAAGGAGTGGTAATTGCTATTGTTGCTCCGGGAATTTGTTCGGTAACTTTTTCGGCTAAAGCGGTTTCTAATTGTGATACAATCTGATTATTAAGATTGAGTTCACCGCCTTGGATTTGAATATTATTGAGATTAAACTCCGATAAATCTGGGCTACTAACGATTACAGTTGTTCCCGATGCGGTTGGTGCGGGATTCAGGCTAAAGTTGTGTAAGGAAACGGTTTCTTCTGATTCGATGATAAATTGGGGTGAGGTGGTGAAGCTGACTGTTGAAATCATCCTTTTTGGGTAATAAAATGATTTTTGATTATTGATGTAGAGACATACCCGTTCGGTACATCTCTACTCTACTTTCACGATTAATTAACCGAAGGAAACATCAGGCGTAACTGCGAACAATTCGGGGGTTAATTCATCAGAATCAATACCTTGAAGAATTGCCAAAGTTTCTCCCGTTTCTATCACACTAATTGTTGCGCCCATATCAGAAGATGCGATCGCAATTTCATCAAAAGTGAGTTCACCTTCGACCAAACCGATCAGGTCTTCAGTAATATCAAAGTCGGTAATTGTATCCGTTCCATCCCCATTCCCAAATACAAATAGGTCTGAACCGCTACCGCCAGAGAAATCATCTCCCGTGAGAGTATCATTTCCGGTAACACCCATAATAGTGTCATTACCTGCATCACCCCAAATTTCATCATCGCCAGCGTCACCGCTAAGGAGGTCATTACCCGCCTTACCGCCAATTTGGTCGTTACCAGCGCCGCCAGAAATAACGTCATCACCGCCAACCGTACCGCCAGGAGAACGGCTGTTGAGGTCGCCTCGCAGGACATCATCACCACCGTTACCGAACAGGGTATCATCTCCTAAGACTCCAGCAACGAGGTCATCTCCTGCATTCCCTTCGAGGATTTCGCTGTCATCAGTACCGATAACTTCGATAGGGCTACCATCGGGAACTTCTGCTTCATCAAAGACAATAGACTCAATAAAGAGATCGGGAGGTACAATTGCTGTAATATTAGACGTTTCAAAGCTATCAACAATATCATCGACATCTGTAGACGCAAAAGGCTCCTCGAATTCCAGTACAAAATTGAAAACATCACCAAATGTCAGGCTATTTTCTTCTGCATTAACTTCAATAGGCAAGACTCCTGTAGTATCAGTATTTCTCGTTCCATTTAGGTCGAGGAACAAAATTTCATCGCCGTCAATTAAAACATCCCCAACGGGATTATCAGGATCAACGGCTAAGGCAATATCAAACAGACGTGCGGTATCTGGTACATCTGTAGCCGAAGCAGTGATGTCATAGACTACATTTGCTAAACCCGTTTCTTCAAAACCGAGTAACTGATTAACTTCTCCTAGCTCTAGAATGGGTTCATTGCCCGCAGTAGTAACGGCTGCGTAGTAAGTTCCATTTTCGGGAACTAAATAGTTCAACACTCTCGAAGCTAAACTATCAGACTTATCTTCAGAAAAAGCCAGAACGTCTCCTGCTTCGTTGTAGAGATAAAGTTGTGTATCGTCGCTGGTGTAGGCAATTCCAGGTAGGATTTCGGTAACATCAATATCGATACTGAGCAATTCCCCTGCTTTGGCATCGATAGCATAAACATCATTACTGGTACTAACTGCACCTGAAGCGGTCGCCTCGCCACCAGAAATATCTAACTCGGTGACATCATCAAAAGGATCATTATCGGGAGTTGCGGTTGGCGGCGCTTCGTCAGTTAGCAATACAATTTGACTGTTCAGAGAATTACCAGCGTCAACAGTAAATAGTAAATCTCCTGTGACTGGATCGACTGCGAGTCCATATACAGAACCAGAGGGAAAATCTTCTAGGAAAGTTCTTTCTGTTTCTAGGATAGGATTTCCCAGTTCATCAACCTCAAAGGCAGTAATGCTACTGGTTGAATATTCTACAACTAGCACGCTGTCGGCAGTAAAATTCGGGTAGCTTTCATCTACATAAGCAATGCCTTCTAAGCCTGTAAAAGTACCATCAGCAGGAGTCAAGTCAACGCTTCCTTCGAGGGTAATATCGTAAGTTCCATCATCATTAGGAATTAGCAGGGCATCATAGAAATTGCTGGTCTCAAAAGATGTAATCTTTAGCCTTCCCTCACCAGAAATTCCCTCAGGAACAATGGTTAAACCTCCTGTAGATGGAGGGTCAACACCCAAAGCCGTCAGGTCGATAAATTCATCGGGAGCGGTACTTCCGGGTAGGATCTGACCGATGCTGTTATCAGGCCAGGTAGAATAGAGTAAAGTGCCGTTGGGAGCTACAACTAAACCACCATCGAGTCCACCCACGTCAGCTTCGGGATCGGAATTAAGGATACCAATACCGGGTGCCTCAGCAAAAAAAGTTGCTGGGCCTGCATAACCTGTAATACTATTGGTGACTGGATCGCGCAACAAATCTACTTCATAAATAGTTGCTTCGGGAGTAAAGGGATCTCCCGTAACCAACAAAGTATCTGAATCCAAAAAAGCTATTCCACCGTAGCCACTGGGAATATTCTCCCCAGTCTCTAGAGAAATTTGACCCAGACTTTGAGATGAATAAAAATCGCTAAACTCGTCAGCTACTGGCGTTATATTTATCGTATCACTCATGGAAATTATACTCCTCGTGGCGTTGTTTGAGATTGAGAATTTCTCGCAATTGAATGGTTATTACCTTAGCACTATTAACAAGTATTATCAACAATTTTATAAAGATTTTTTTTGATAAAAATTTCCATCATATTAGCCCAAGATTTTATTCAAAAAACTTGGTTAATAGCTCGATAAATATAGCTTTAAAAAAATATTAAGTTAATTTATTTCATGTTTTATCCTCTCAATATTTTGACAAAAAAGTAGAGAACTTTTGACCTCTCCCCCTTCCCCTATCCACCTCACCGCAGCGCCCTCTCCTACCTCTCCCCCCTCTCCTACCTCACCGCAGCGCCCTCTCCTACAAGGAGAGGGGGAAAATCGTGTCCCGTCGGGGACTATTTATTAGTTGGAGAGGGAAAAGGTGTCCCGTCGGGGACTATTTATTAGTTGGAGAGGGGAAAGGTGTCCCGTCGGGGACTATTTATTAATCGAGAGGGGGCGATTGTATCTCCCCCAACCCCCCTTTTTAAGGGGGGATCAAGGGGGGATCGGGGAGATTATAGAGAAGTGGAGAGGGAAAAGGTGTCCCGTCGGGGACTATTTATTAATCGAGAGGGGTGTATTTTGAGGGGTTAATTAACCGAAGGAAACATCAGGCGTAACTGCGAACAATTCGGGGGTTAATTCCTCAGAATCAACACCTTGAAGAATTGCCAAAGTTTCTCCCGTTTCTATCACACTAATCATCGCACCCATATCAGAGGATGCGATCGCAATTTCATCAAAAGTGAGTTCGCCTTCGACCAAACCGATCAGGTCTTCGGTAATATCAAAGTCGGTAATTGTATCGGTTCCATCCCCATTACCAAACACAAACAAATCGGAACCGCTACCGCCAGAGAAATCATCGCCAGTAAGAGTATCGTTTCCGGTAACACCCATAATAGTGTCATTACCTGCATCACCCCAAATTTCATCATCGCCAGCGTCACCGCTAAGGAGGTCATTACCCGCCTTACCGCCAATTTGGTCGTTACCAGCGCCGCCAGAAATAACGTCATCACCGCCAACCGTACCGCCAGGAGAACGGCTGTTGAGATCACCTCGCAGGACATCATCCCCATCGCCACCAAAGACGGTATCATCGCCCAAACCGCCAGCAGCAATATCATCGCCAGCCAAAGCGTCAATTGATTCGTTAGTATCAGTACCGACTAACTCATCGGTTCCATCAGTTCCGAGAATGTCTATAGGGCGATCGCCTGTTAGACTAACGTTAAGGTCGTATTCCCCGACATAAACACCAATTTCTGGGAAAATCCAACCGCTACCACTTCCGGCAACATTAGGGTCGTAGTTGTTATTTCCTAACTGGCTGACCCCCACATAATAAGTTCCCGCTTCTTCTGCGGTAAACTCCAGATAGGGGTCGCGGCTAAATTCCTCATCGGGCGCTGCTGCATTATTAACGCTGGCTAACTCGTTACCGTCTGCATCAAATAACCGCAGTTCAGAATCTAAGCGTAAGTCAACGCCCTCATACTGTGACAGGTTTAGTACGCCAACCGCATCAACATCAATCTCGACCGTATCTCCAGCATTGAGTTCAAAGGAGTAGAAATCTACGTCTTCGCTGGGATCGTTGAACAGAGAAAAGGGTCCCGGTTGTTCGGGTTCTACAGTGAAAAGACCGCCCCGAATTGTAGCATTGGGGTTGGCTGAACTGAGATTAATATCGAGTGCCTGCTCGATGGTATCATTGGCATCAAGCTCTGCTGTAAGAGGAACTTGGTCTGGATTGTCAACCAGCGTCAGTGTTGCTTCATTGGTCTCTGGATTAATTGTAGAATCCGTACTGTCTACTAAAGCAAAGGTTGCCGTTTCTAATCCTTCTGCAACGCCCTCTGCGAGTACGGGTAATTCAACCGTAGCAGTAACGTCGGTAATATTGAGGGAGAAACCCGAATCGGTAATCTCGGTAATTTCGCCTCCCGTTGCGGTTAATGCCTCAACATCAAACTCTGAGAGATTAGGCGCATCCACCGTTACCGTAATACCGTCTTCTGGTGGTTCTGCTGTCAGATTAAAGGTGAGTACGCCTGTCGGATTTTCTGACTCGACCAAAGTTTCCCCATCGCTACTGATACTGACTTGAACTACGGAGTCTGGAGTGTCAGCAATGGTGTAAGCCACTTCACTGGCATCTGGGTCAACGGTGTAGTGGGTCGCATCTGCCAGGGAAAAGCTAAAGCCTTGCAGCCCTTCGTCAAAGGGATCTTCAAAGGCGGGCAGGGTAATACTGGCCTGTTGTTCGGTAATTTTGAACAGAAAACCCGTGAATACCTCGGTGGGAGAGGGAAAAACACCTCCGTCAATCTCGATATTAAAGATATCAAACTGTTGGAGAATGCCCGGTCCGCTACCATCAACTTGTACTAAAACCCCTTCTTCGGGTGGCGGTTCGCTCAGGGTAAAGGTTAAGGTGGTGGCAGTTTGCTCAGATTCAATTAACTCCGTTTCGCTGATGGTCATTCCCACCTCTGGAATTACCGTCGGTTCGGGTGTTTCGCCGGGTTCGTAGTAAGTCGCGACAAATTCAGCCGCATCGGGGGCGACGGCATAATCTTCCCCAGGTTCGATAAACCAGGTAACATCTTCGGGTTCATCCACATCGGGTTCGATCAGATCTGCCCACCCGGGACTTTGGGTGCTAAGACCAATAAAGGTGTAGGGTTCAAAGATTCTTAACTCAAACCCTGTCTCCCGTCCCGTCTCATCGTAAATAAACTGTTCGACTTGCGAACCGGGCGTAAAAGGTAAGCCTTGAAAACTTCGGGCGGCAATGTATTGTCGCAGGTAGTTGTCGCTATTAACATCAACCACAATTCCTTCCTCTGGAATTTCCCCTTCAACACTAAAGGTCAGAATCAGGGCGGAATTGGTACTCGGCAGCCCTTCACTGAGATAGGGGCTAACCAAGTTATCTGTATCAATATCAAAAGTCCCAGTTACATAGTCGAGAGAAACGACGGGTTCACCGGGTTCGGGTTCGTCATAGTTGTTAGGATTCCCTCCACCAACACCATCGGTAGCAAATTGGGGTAACTCCAAGACCACATCTGGATTCAAACTAATGGTCAGGTCGTATTCTCCGTGTGAGGGAAAGTCAAACTCGGGAAAACTGTCGGTATCTCCACTAGCCGGGACAAAAGGATCGTATTTCTCGGTCTCAATTCCGAAAGTCTCCCGTCGGAATTCATTATTGCCACCATTTTGACCACTTATCCCAAAATAATACGTTCCATCTTCTGGCGCGACGAACTCCACGTAACCGTCATAACTAACAAACAGTTCTCCAAAGCCTTGACCAAGCCAGCTTCCTAATAACTCTTCTCCCTCTGAATCAAAGATTCGCAGACCTGCAAAAACGCTTGAGACGGGATTTGACTCAAATTCGGAAACGGCTGCGGGAGGTTCCCCCCGTTGGTTAGAATCAACATCAACGCTAATAATATCCCCTGCTGACAACTCAAAGGAATAAAGATCCACATCCTCGGTCATATCGACGTAGGTAAACGTCCCGTCTTCATTGAGATAGCGATTACCAATGTCAAAATTAATCGAATCCGTCGCTGTAAAAGTAGGATTATCGGCACTCAGTCCGGTTTCAACCGCAAGGGGAATAATATCATCGCGCTGGTTAAGTGCGTCAGCAGGAACTTCGTCAGCAGTATCAACTAAACTAAATTCGCCACTGCTGAAATTGGAATTGACCTGATAACCTTCACCTGAAACTAAGGTAAAGCTGGCTGTTTCTAAACCCTCAGTTTCTCCATCTGCTGAAATAGGTAAGTCAACGAGAACGGTAAAATCGGTTAAGCGAATATCAAACCCATCTTCGCGAACATCAACAATTTCTCCGCCTTCTGAGACATTAATCCCATCTAAATTAAACTCGCTTAAATTCGGCGCACTGACAGAAACAACTAACCCCTCAGAGGGTATTGTTCCCCCAGTAATATTAAACAAATGGGCCGAGACTGTTCCTTCTTCTTCGACTAAGTAATCAGGCCCCGTATTCAAACTAACTAAAGGCAACCCGGATGATGGCGGTTCGGGTGTGGGCGGTTCGGGCGGTTCAGATGTAAGTTGACTTTCCTCATCGGCAAACAATACCGTTGAAGTTGCCGCATCGGGGTTAATGGTATAATCCCCTAATGTTCCTACATCGCCCAAATCTTCGGGTTCAACTTCGCCCGGCGCCACCAATGAAAAGTTAGCTTCGACCAACCCATCAAAAGTTTCGGGTAAGAACGTATCGGGTTCAGAATTATCAAATACATTAATGGTAAAGCTACCACTCGTCGCCCCTTCATCAATGGTCAAATAAAAGCCCGAATTATCGAAACTCGTTCCCAATAAAGACGGATTAATATTTTCGGCGATGGGGTTAAAGGCAAATCCCGGTAAATCCAAACGGCTGACAATTTGTTCGACATCGCTATCGATAAAAACTTTCAATCCGCCCTCGGGTGCGGGTTCATCCAGTTCAAAGTTAACCGTCAGGGAGGTATCTTGGTCTTCAATCAAGGCGTTGAAATCGCCTTCAAAGGTTGTAGAGGTCGAAAAACCTACTTGCACCATAAACTTTGAATCTCCTGCGATATTTTTCGCCCCTTGAGACGGGGAATCGTTCGGTCAAGTCGAATGGGACTACTTTAGCAGTATTAAGATTTATTCTCAACAATTTTAGAAAAATTTTTTTGCCCTAATTTCAAGCAGAATAAATCGCCGAATTTGCCCTATAAAAAATTCGGAAATCGTCGATATATTTGAGAATCTGACCCGGTTTAGTTAATGATTAAATCATTGTTTAATTCTCCAAAATTCGGCGACCAACGGGTAAAATATACTCGTAAATTCCGACCGCTCCCCCCAACGGGATGGGAAAGTTATCGGAGAATAAACAAAAGAAAATTGTCTGCAAAAGTGAACCCGGAAGTTATTTGCCGGGCTCCCTCACCATCGGGTTGGACTCGGATGATCGGCTTGAAAGTATCAGCAACCCCTGAGTCAATGGCAACTGAGATGTGGGAAAGTTCTACCGGACGACCACCGATTATGCGATCGCCTAAAAATCGAATAAAATTGTTCACTATATGACCTCTACGAAAGTAGATTTTGATTGTTAGCCCAGAAGTGACGTTCTGGGTTTTTTTTGTGAACCGAATTCGGGAAAATTCCCCCAATCGGTTTTCAGCACCCGCAATTTGCGGTGAAAATAGAGACGGCGGAGAAACCCCAATACCGTAGACATTCCCTCAGCATCCTAACATTTAATGTCAATTAATCGAACCCAGAGACCTTTATACCATCTTGACCCCGCATTTCAACGGAGTTTTTGGAAAATCTTTGAGTTTGGGCGCCGCTCTTCTCAATGGAGACCTTATCCCGAGGAAGTCGCCTGAAGTCTCTAACCCGATCTCTTGAGAAGTTAATAAAATTTAATCTCAATTTAAAATTCTGAACTTGATGCCGACCCCACTCAAATCTTGAGGATAGATGGCTCTAAACTCCCGAAAAATGAGTAAGATTCTGTCAAATGTAACAAAGTGTAAAATTGTTGTCGCTCAAACAGAAGGTTTAAAATATTGACTTTATTGTATCTCTAAATGATGAGGTGCGAGCGGGGCGTTTTTTGTTAACTTGATCTGGGAAAATGCGGAGGTTTTTGAGACTTTAATTAAAGGTGTTGTCAGTTAGGGAAACTCAAACCAGAAAGTAGAAGTTCTGACAACATTCATAGCAATTATATTCGCCCCAAAACCCTTTGAGAAGACCTCAAAGGGACGGGGTATTTTTTTATGGCTGATAGGTTGGGGTTCAATCTTGAGCAAGATCAACCCGATTGTTCGGATATCATATTAACCCGATGTGACACGACTGGAATGAACCCGAAGTATCCGCAACAATTTGAAAAATTTTACCTTGAAAATGATGCCGATTTACAGGCGTTTTGCCGCCGATCAAACCAGTGCAACATCCGGCGCGGCGATGAATAATTCATCCGCATTTTCTGAGGTTTCAATTCCCTCAAAAACGCCTAAACTTTCCTCTGCGACCATCGCATTCATAGCCGCCTCTCCCTCAATTTCGATGACTTCAATATCTTCAAAGCCGAGTTCTCCTTCGACCAAACCAATCACCTCTTCCGTCGGGTCAAAGTTGGTAATGGTATCTGTTCCGTCGCCACTTCCAAATACAAACAAGTCCGAATCCCTTCCGCCTAAAAAATTATCCCCCGTGAGGAAATCACCGGCGGGTTCGGGTGTGGATTCATCAGTGGATTCAGAAACATTGAAAGCTAAAGTGTAGTCGCTAGAAATTCCGTTTTGTTGAAGTGCAAACGTGTAAACTCCGCTCGGTAATGCACCCTCGAAACCAATTGTCGCCCATCCCCGTGCAATGTTATCGAGGATATCTGTTCCCACCTGTCGGGGTTCGCCAAACAAAGCGTAGCCCAGGAGGTTTCCTCTCACCGCAGAATCATTCAGGGGTTCGGTAAAGGTATCGCCCTCTTGCACCCCGATAAAAGCAACGTTGCTCTCAGAAAAGGATTGGAGAACCAACGTGTCGAGTTGGAAGCCTTCGGGAACGGTGACGGTAACGTATTCGGGATCTCCGTCGCTCGTGGTCGCCGATAGGGGGGTTATTCCTTCCGATAGGGGCAGTTCTAACGGGTTGGTGGGGTCGTTAGAAATATCTCCGCTCACCGCTTCATCATAGCCCGGATTGAGGGGAGGAGGGGAGACGGGTAGCTGACTTTCATTATCGGCAAAGAACACCGTAGAAGAAGCCGCATCGGGGTCAACCGTGTAGTCGCCGAGATCGCCCGTAAACTCCGCATCTTCGGAAGTCACCCCATCGGTCGTGACCAGCGAAAACTCGGATTCGACCAAGCCATCGAGGATTTCTGGCAAAGCTCTGTCCGGTTCGAGGTTGTCGAGTACATTAATTGTAAAGCTTCCCGCCGTTGCCCCAACATCTACGGTTAGAAAAAAGCCGGAACTATCGGAGTTGGTATCAATTGAAGATGGATCGATATTTTCCGCGATCGGACGAAATTCAAACCCGGTTAAATCCAAGCGATTAACAATTTGTTCGACCTCGCTATCAACGTAAACTTTCAGTCCTCCCGCAGGTGCGGGTTCATCGAGGTCAAAACGAACCGTCAGCGCCGTCCGTTGATTTTCAACCAAAGCATTCGGATCGCCGTCAAAAGTTGTTGAGGTTGAGAAACTAACTTGTACCATATTTGAATTATTTTTACCCAGATTGAACCCTACTTACCCCCAGCATTTTAGAACCAATTCCCAACCGAAATCTAAAAAATATTTCCGAAATTTTGGTCAACAAATAAGCCGAAAAGTGAACGGCCAGATTTTCAAAATTTAAAAGGACGGTCTCGCCCGTTTGCAAGACCGTCCAGACTCAAAAATACAACTCGTCGGGGCAAATGCCGTTTAATTAACCGAAGGAAACATCAGGAGTAACCACAAACAATTCTTCGGTCAGTTCATCAGAACCCACACCTTCAAGAACTGCTAAAGTTTCCCCAGATTCAATCACTTCAATTGCAGCATTTCCATCAATTTCAATGATTTCGATGTCTTCAAAGGTGAGTTCGCCTTCGACCAAACCGATCATGTCTTCAGTAACATCAAAGTCGGTAATCAAATCGGTACCATCCCCATTCCCGAAGACAAACAGATCGCTACCACTTCCACCCGAGAAGTCATCGCCTGTAAGCGTATCGTTTCCGGTAACGCCCATAATCGTGTCATTACCCGCATCGCCGAAGATTTGATCGTCGCCTTCGTCGCCGCTGAGGAGGTCGTTACCCGCTTTACCGCCAATGCGATCGTTACCGGTGCCGCCAGAGATAACATCATCCCCGCCAGAACCGCCGGGAGAACGGCTATTGGCATCGCCCCGCAGGACATCATCGCCCGAACCGCCAAACACGGTATCATCGCCCAAACCGCCCGCAACGAGGTCATCGCCGCCCAACGCATCGATGCTGTTATCCGCGTCATCACCTATGATTTCGTCAGCCTCGGGAGTACCAATCGTTTCAACGTCGTTAATGGTGAAGTTGATAGCGCTAGCGGCGGAGTCAACTTCGTAGATTTCCCCGTCGATTAGGTCAAAGGTTAACTCTTCGAGTCCTTCGTTGGGGCCATCGTCGAACACGGATAGAGTAACAGAGGCTTCAGGTTCGACAATATTAACCAGGAAGCTACTTCCACCTGCATCGCCTACTAATGGGAAGCCCTCAATTCCTTCTAATTCAATAGCCGGATTTCCTTCCTCATCAAAGATGGCAAATTCACCCAAAGCACCAGGAGTAGGACTATCAACCAGAACCGTTAAGCCACCTTCGGGAATCTCACCATCAACGTCAAAGTTAACGGTGAATTCGTCTCCTTCAGCCAGTTCAGTGGCAGTGGTGGAGATGCCAACCGTTGGCCCGACTCCCGGCCCACCATTACCATCGATTAATTCAAAGCTACCCATGTTGGCATCTGGGTTAACGGTGTAATCTGTACCTTCTTGGTCTTCCAACAGTTCAAAGTTGAACGTGAAGGGTTCTTCCTCAATGACATCGTTAAACATCGTCAGAGTAATACTCGAAGTCTCTTCAAAGAGGATGAATTCACCGAAAGATTGACCAAATGTCAGACCATCTTCTGTGAAGTCGTCAAACTGATTTCCTAAGACATCAACTTCCTTGATATCCAAGAAGATTGAGAGTCCACCGGAGACATAATTACCATCGGCATCAAATTCGACTTCAGGAACCTCGCCATCAACAGTAAATGTTGCGGTAAAGGCATTGTTCGGGCTTTCTTCTGTTACCTGTTCTGGTGTAATGCTCAGACTCACTTCAGGAACAGAGGGTACAACACCATCTTCAATGGTGACGGTAAAACCACTAGCATCGGGCTTAACTTCGTAAAGTTCTCCATCCAACAGATTAAAGTTGATGGTTTCCGAACCTTCTGCCACATCGTCTTGGAATACTGGGACAGTTACCGTTGCGGTTTCTTCGGTCATCCGGAACACTAACGCACTGGCTGTTTCATTGGTTCCGGCGATGTTTCCGCCCGTCACCACCGGCCCTTCAACGGTGATCTCATCTTCGGGATCGCGGGGGTTGGAGGCATTCACATCAAATTCTGCGATCGCCCGGGGAACATCACCTTCTAAGGTTACTAACAGACCTTCCGGCGGGGGGGCTTCATTCAGTGTGAATGTGACGGTTAAGGCGGTTTGTTCCGACTCAATTAGGGTTGTGGGTTCTCCGGTAACACCAACGGTTGGCCCGACTCCGCCTTCTACACCGTCGGTCACGGTAAAGGTGCCGGAATTGGCATCATCATCCACCTCGTACCCTTCTCCGCCAACAAGAGTGTAGGTGAATGTCTCGTCGGCTTCTTCGATCAGGTCATCGAAAACGGGGAAGGTAATACTGGCTGTGGGTTCGGTAATGGTGAAGAAGAAATCGCTGAGGAAATCGTCTCCCGCCGCCGCCTCGTTGGAAGCCGTTTCGCTCGGATCGCCATCTTCGAGGGAAAATAGTTCGAGTTCTCCACCCATAACGTTATTTTCCACCAATCCGCGATCAAAACGGTAGATGGGTTCTAGATTTTCATTGAAGCGGGTTTGCGAGGCGACGAATTCCTCCATAATGCGGGGTGCATCGCCTTCGAGCTTGACCGTGATCCCCCCTTCAGGAATCTCACCTTCGACGCTGAAGTTCATCACCAGGTCTGTGCCTTCTGCTTCGCTGATCAACTCTGGAGTTGTGCTAAAGCTGACAACAGGCTCGGGAACAGGCTCGGGAACAGGCTCGGGAACAGGCTCGGGAACAGGCTCGGGAACAGGCTCGGGTTCGGGAACAGGTTCGGGTTCGGGAACAGGCTCGGGTTCGGGAACAGGCTCGGGAACAGGCTCGGGAACAGGTTCGGGAACAGGTTCGGGTTCCGGCTCGGGTTCGGGAACAGGCTCGGGAACAGGTTCGGGTTCCGGCTCGGGTTCTGCCCCGTCGCTATCTTCAATCACAAATGTTGCTGAACTGGCTGAAGGAGAGACTTCATAACCTTCTCCCGGTTGGATGGTGTAGGTAAAGCTCTCTGAACCCTCATCGTCATCGTCGTCAAATACGGGTAGGGTAATGGTTGCGGTTTGTTCGCTGATCCGAAGGGTAAAACCGTTGGTATCATCGCTTACCCTAACAATGCGGGCGCCGCTGAAACTGGCTGCAAAGACATCCAACTCCGCCAAAGAGTTGACAACGGGACTGCTAACGGTGACGTCAACTCCGTCTTCGGGAGGGGGTTCGCTCAGGTCAAAGTTGAGGGTGAGTACCGTTGCTTCTTCTTCGATGAGGGTGTTGGGAGTTACGGTTAAACCCACGCTAGGAACGAATACCCCCGCGTAGGTTTCGGTGACAGAAGGTAAAAAGGCTAATTTTTCCTCTACTGAACCTCGGAACTCTCCGATGCGGACGTTCAGGTTCCAATTTCCCCCTAAGTTGGGGTTTCCGACTCGCTGTTCTGAGGCGGTAATATTGGCTCCTGTAACCTGGTGCAAGATTTGTAAGAAATTACGCCCGATGCCCTCAGCAACTTGGCAACCATATAAAACTAGGGAGTTGCCAAGTAGATATTTTGACCAAGTTTTAAGCTGTTCTTGGTATTGGCTGAGGCTATTGAGATTTAATTGGGTTTGACCTAAAAATAAACCGCCCGGTTCACCGTGAGAGACGATGTGCAGGCTGTTGATAGCGGGAGAACGCTCTAAGGCTGCGGTAATTTGCTCAACGCCGTCGAGATCGGAATCTAACAGTAATACTTCTGCGTTCGGTTGGACTTGGCTGGTTAACCAAGAAGCATTACTTACTCCAGAATCAATCGCAACAAGGATTTGAGCGGGTTTGACCCGGCGATCGCCAGTTGTGCGATCGCTTGAAAATTGAATAATATTTTCCATCATTTATGTATGACCTCTACAAAAGTAGACTTTGACAAGATGACCCAGAAGTGATGTTCTGGATTTTTTGTCAGCAGGATTCGAGAAAACTGCCAAACTAACGGTCAGCTTTTCTTTCCCGATCCCGCCCTAAATATAATCAAGATCTTAAGCAATCCAGAAAACTTTAGCCAGGAATTGTTTCCCAGCTTATCCTAACACAAAAAATTATCTTTGCCTCCGTTTTAGTTGATTTTTTTTGCGGTCAATGCGGCCTCAAACAAACAGTCTCCAAAAATTGTATATATAAAATTTTTTATAACAAACAAATCAACCAAAAATTTGCTGGGTTGATTGAAGCTTTTACGGGAATCAATTTTTTTAGAAAAACAGTGCCGAGTCTTCGGTGGAATAGAAAATACTTACAACACGGGCTAAAAATACTTCTCGGTTTTGAATTTCCTCTCAATCTCTGCTGAACTCTCAGAGTAGAGACCTGCAAATGCAAATCTCTACTTTCACCCTAATTAGACCGACATCTCACGACTTTCAGTATTTATTAACTGAGTTATTCGTCCGGTGTAACCTTGAACAATTCTTCGGCCAATTCCAATAAATGTTGGCAAAAATTGCTCTTGGGGTTTTACCTCTCCCCATCTACCTTATCCCCCCAACCCCCCCTTTGAAAGGGGGGAAGAAAAGAAGTTGTGAGATTTGAGGGGATTAATTAACCGAAAGAAACATCGGGCGTTACCATGAACAATTCTTCGGTTAATTCGTCGGCATGAACATCTTGAAGAACAGCCAAAGTTTCGCCGGATTCGATGACGCTAATCATCGCACCCATATCGCTATTGGTAATCGAAAGTTCTTCAAACATCAGTTCGCCTTCGACCAAACCGATCATGTCTTCAGTAACATCAAAATCGGTAATTAAATCGGTACCATCCCCATTCCCGAAGACAAACAGATCGCTACCACTTCCACCCGAGAAGTCATCGCCTGTAAGCGTATCGTTTCCGGTAACGCCCATAATCGTGTCATTACCCGCATCGCCGAAGATTTGATCGTCGCCTTCGTCGCCGCTAAGGAGGTCATTACCCGCTTTACCGCCAATGCGATCGTTACCGGCGCCGCCAGAGATAACATCATCCCCGCCATTTGAACCGCCAGACGAACGGCTATTGGCATCGCCCCGCAGGACATCATCACCGTCGCCACCAAAGACGGTATCATCGCCCAAACCGCCGGCAACGAGGTCATCACCTGCCAAAGCGTCAATTGATTCGTTAATATCAGTTCCGACTAATTCATCAGCGTCATCGGTGCCAACAATATCAACGGGTGTACCGCCACCACCGCCCGGAACCAGGTCAAAGGCGATGTCGTATTCACCGATATTGATACCAGACTGAGGCAGAACCCGACCGCTACCGGTACCGGCTTCAAACGGATCGTAAACGGTATTACCCAACAGGCTGACACCCACAAAGTAAGTACCCGTTTCGGATGCGGTAAATTCGAGATAGGCATCGCGGTTGGCAGTGAAGATTTCATCGGGTGCCGGAGCATTATTTGCGTTAGCCAACTCGTTCCCTTCTGCGTCAAACAGTCGCAGCACAGAATCCAACCGTTGAGGAACCTCACTGTCTTCGAGGAAGTATTCGATGGAGTCCACATCAATCTTGATGCTATCTCCGGCTACCAGGTCGAAGCTGTACATATCCACATCTTCGGAGGCATCAATCAGGTTGCGAGTGGCGCGAGTTGCCCCAATTTCCCCGGTGGTGGAGTAGCTGGGATTTTCTGCACTCAAACCCGTGAGAATCGCTTCCGAGATGGTGTCGTTGGGTTCGGCAGGAGGCGCATCGGGCGTTTCACCATCGCCGTCATCATCGCCATCATCGGGCAGGGGTACAGAATCCGGGTTATCTGCAATGGTAAAGCTGACCTCGCTGGCATCGGGGTCAATGGCATAACCAATTCCCGGTTGAATTGAGTAGGTAAATTCCTCAATGCCTTCGGTGGCAACTTCCGGGTCAATGTCGGGAATGCTGCTTTCATCAAAGGCGGACAGCGTAATGCTGGCGGTTTCGTCCAGGATTCGGAAGTAGAACCCGCTGGAACGGAAGTTCGGGACGGGAATTGCACCTCCGGTAAACTCGGCGTTGAGAACATCAAGTTCTCCGAGATCGCCAAAGTCATCACTGGTGCTATCAACGTAAACCAAAATGCCTTCTTCTGGGGGCGCTTCGCTGAGATCGAAGCTAATCGTGGTTTGATTGCCGACCGACTCGATCAATTCGGTTTCGCTGATGGAAATGCCAACTTCCGGGACTGTGGGCGCTTCTGGCACATCTGCGAGGGTATCGTAGATGGTTCCCATCGTCATGGTACTCTCACCGACGGTATACCCGGCACTCTCTTCGAGGGTGAAGGTATAGGGAACGGGTTCTGAACCTGTGGGGTCTTCAGATGTCTCAACGTTGAGGTTAATGATGGCAGTAGGTTCGTCGAGACGGAAGCGAATTCCAGAAGCGACGCCCGACTCATTGTAAACCGCACCGACGACTTCACCGCCGGGACTGAAAGGTTGTCCGCCAATCTCGAAATAGTCTCCGAGGCTGATGTCGCTGTCGAGAATGACTTCTAAGCCGCCAGAGGGAATGGCACCGTCAACGGTTAATCCCAAGGTCAGAATTGAAGCGCCATCATCGAGGGACTGCACCAACGTACTGGCAAGGATGTTGTCGTCTCCATCATAGGTTCCGGGTGTGGAAGTCAGAGATACTGTTGGCCCTTCGCCCGTACCCGGTTCGATAACGGTGGGTTCGGCGGTAATTTCGGTATTGAGGGAGAGGTTGAGGTCGTACTCGCCGCTGCTGCGTCCGGTACCGCTGGCCGGTTCAAAGGGTTCGTAGGGATTGTTATCGAAACCAAACTCACCGTTGGGGAAGCTGCTAACGCCTACATAATAAGTGCCGTCGGCTTCTGCTGTGTATTCGAGGTAAGAGTCGGCTTCGGCAACGAAGGCTTCATCGGGAGCGCCATCATCATCGCTTTGGGCGAGTTGATTTCCTTCGGCATCAAACAACCGCAACACCGGATCGAGATCGGAACCCATTTGTTCGGCGTCAACGTCCAGACGGAGGGTGTCGCCGGCTGTCAATTGGACTTTGTAGAAGTCTACGTCTTCGCTAAAGTCAACGTAGAGTCGGCCGTCTTCGGTTTCGTAGAAGTTGGCGTTTTCGTAGTCGATACTGCTGCTGAAGCTGACTTCCGGGTTGTCTGCACCTAAACCCACTTCCGTCGCCAGTTCGATGGTATCGTTGGGTTCGCTGACTTCAGTCGGTGCGGGAACTTGTTCGGGAGTGTCAACTAAGCTGAAGGTTCCGGTACCGGCTTCGGGGTTGACTTGATAACCGTCTCCGGGTTCAACGGTGAAGGTGGCTTCTTCTAACGCTTCGCTTTCGCCGTCTTCTGCAACGGGTAGGTTAATGGTTGCGGTTTGTGAGGTGAGTTTGAACTGGAACCCGTCCAAACTATCGTTAACCCCAACAATTTCTCCGCCCATGACTTCGATGCTATCCAAGTCAAATTCTGACAACATCGGAGCGGAGACCGAAATTGTTACCCCTTCTTCTGGCGGAGGCGAACTGAGGCTAAAGGTATGAACGCCGACGGTGCTTTCTGATTCAACTAAAACAGTGGGTTCGATAGAATAGGAAACTTGAATCTGAGAATCCGGGTTATCGGCGATGGTCAGATCAAATCCACTCGCTTCAGGATCGATAGTATAACCGGGACCTTCTACGACTTCAAAGCTAAACGCTTGAACGCCCTCGACAACGCCTTCGGTGATTTCCGGGTTGGTGGTTTCGTCGAAAGCGGGTAAAGTGATGGACGCACCGTCTTCGAGAATCTTGAAGTAGAAGCCGCTAGCCACAAAGTTGGGAAAGGGTACTGCACCGCCTGAGATTTCGGCGTTGAAGACATCAAATTCGCCCAAGGCGGCGCGAGTATTGCTATTGACGTAAACTAAAACGCCGTCTTCGGGAATATCACCGTCAACGTTAAAGGTGAGGGTAGTCGTATTACCTTCTGACTCAACTAATGCGGTTTCGCTAACGGTTAAGCTAACTTGGGGTGAGGTTTCCGGTTCGGGTGCGGTTTCCAGGCTGTCGTAGAAGGTAACAGTCGAAGACCCCATCTCGCTACTAACGCTGTAGCCGTCTCCCGCTTCTACGGAGAATGTGGCATCTTCTGGGCCGTCGGTTTCGGCTTCTTCTAAGTTTTGGACGTTAAGCGCGATCAATGCACTGGGACTGGTAACTCGCAGACGGATACCGGAAGCAACTCCTGTTTCGGGGTCGTAAACGGCTTCTAAAATTTCGCCGCCAACGGTTAGGGGAGGACGTCCCAAGTTGCTGAAGTAGTCCGTTAAGGCGATATCGCTGTTAATGGTGACTTCTAAGCCTTCTTCTGGAATTTCTCCTTCGGTTTGCAGGCCCAGTACCAATAAAGAGGCGCCGGCTTGCTCACCCAAAGATTCTACCAGTTCGGGCGTTAAGATGGTATCGCGCAGTTCTGTGCGATCGCCGTTAAAGGTGCCGGTCAGGGTTTGTAAGGAGACGACAGGGCCTTCTGTTGGGGGTTCGGGGGGTTCGGAAGGTTCGCCAACCTCGGTGTCATCAATGGTTACGGTGAACTCGCTCGCCTCGGGACTGACTTCGTAGGTTTCACCGTTTTCTAGGGTGTAGGTAAAGGTTTCGAGTCCTTCTGCTACATCGTCTTCAAAGACGGGAACGGTTAGGGTTGCGGTTTGTTCTGTGACTCGGAATACCACTGCACTGACGGTTTCGTTGGTTCCGGCAATGTTTCCGCCGGTTACGACTGGGCCTTCAATGGTGATCTCGTCTTCTCGATCGCGAGGGTTGGAGGCGTTGACGTCAAACTCGGCGATCGCTCGGGGTATAGCGCCATCGAGGTAAACCAAAACGCCTTCGGGGGGTGGCGGTTCATCTAGGGTGAAGGTGACGGTTAAGGCGGTTTGTTCGGACTCTAACAGGGTTGTTGGTTCTGCGGTAACGCTAACGGTTGGTCCGACTCCGCCTTCTACGCCATCGGTAACGGTGAAGCTGGCTGTATCGCCTTCGGGGTCAACTTCGTAACCAACGCCGGCTTCTAAGCTGTAGCTGAATTCTTGATCGGCTTCTTCGAGGATATCGTCAAAGACCGGAATTGCTATGGTTGCTGTGGGTTCGGTGATGGTAAAGGTGAAGCTGCTGAGGTCTTCTTCGAGGGCGAACAGATCGAGGGTTCCGCCTGTTACGCCACTCTCAACTAAGCTTCGGTCAAACCGATAGAAAACTTCTAAGTTCTCGTCAAAGCGGGTCTGGGCTGCGGTGAACTGTTGCAGGATACCGGGTGTATCTCCCTGTAACCGCACTTGTAAGCCTTCTTCTGGAATTTCGCCTTCGGTGTTGAACGTCAGGGTTAATACCGAGCCATCGGCTTCGCTAATGGTATCTGGGCTGGCCGTAAAGCTGACAACCGGTTCTGTGGGTGAGGGTACCGGTGTGGGTACCGGTGTGGGTACCGGTGTGGGTTCGGGAGGTGCGTCCACACTCACGGTAACGGTGGCAACGTTGGAACTGTCTTCGCCATCGCTAGCCGTATAAGTGAAGCTGTCTTCTCCGCTAAACCCGTCGTCCGGCGTGTAGCTGAAGGAACCGTCGGCATCGAGTTCTACGCTACCGTTGGCCGGTTGACTCTCTATGCTGGCGGTTAACGCATCTCCGTCGGCGTCGGTGTCCCCATCGAGAACGCCCAAATCTGCATCAACGAACAGGGGAGATTCAAAACCTGTACTGTAGCTGTCATTATCGGCGACTGGGGCTGTATTTTGCGGTTCGGGAGGTGCGTCCACACTCACGGTAACGGTGGCAACGTTGGAACTGTCTTCGCCATCGCTAGCCGTATAAGTGAAGCTGTCTTCTCCGCTAAACCCGTCGTCCGGCGTGTAGCTGAAGGAACCGTCGGCGTCGAGTTCTACGCTACCGTTGGCCGGTTGACTCTCTATGCTGGCGGTTAACTCATCTCCGTCGGCGTCGCTATCCCCATCGAGAACGCCTAAATCTGCATCAACGAACAGGGGAGATTCAAAACCTGTGCTGTAGCTATCATTATCGGCGACTGGGGCTGTATTTTCCGGTTCCGGTGGCCCGTCGTTATCTTCAATGACAAATGTTGCTGAACTGGCTGAAGGAGAGACTTCATAACCTTCTCCCGGTTGGATGGTGTAGGTAAAGCTCTCCGAACCTTCATCCTCGCTGTCATCAAACACGGGTAGGGTAATGCTTGCGGTTTGTTCGCTGATGCGAAGGGTAAAACCGTTGGTATCGTCGCTCACCCCAACAATGCGGGCGCCGCTATATTGGGCTGCAAATACATCCAACTCGGCTATAGCATTGACAATGGGACTGGTAACGGTGACATCAATTCCGTCTTCGGGTGGGGGTTCGCTGAGGTCAAAGGTTAGGGTGAGTACCGTTGTATCTTCTTCTACGAGGGTTGTCGGAGTTGCGGTTAAACCGACTGTGGGAACGAATACCCCCGCGTAGGTTTCGGTGACAGAAGGTAGAAAGGCTAATTTTTCCTCTACTGAACTGATCAACTCTCCGATGCGGACGTTCAGGTTCCAAGTTCCCCCTAAGTTAGCATTTCCGACTCGTTGTTCTGAGGCGGTAATATTAGCTCCTGTAACCTGGTGCAAAGTTTGTAAGAAATTACGCCCGACGCCAAAAGCGACTTGACAACCATATAAAACTAAGGAGTTGCCAAGTAGATATTTTGACCAAGTTTTAAGCTGTTCTTGGTATTGGCTGAGGCTATTGAGATTTAATTGGGTTTGTCCCAAAAATAAACAGCCCGGTTCACCGTGAGAGACGATGTGCAGGCTGTTGATAGCGGGAGAACGCTCTAAGGCTGCGGTAATTTGCTCAACGCCGTCGAGATGGGAATCTAGCAGTAATACTTCTGCGTTCGGTTGGACTTGGCTGGCTAACCAAGAAGCATTACTTACTCCAGAATCAATCGCAACAAGGATTTGAGCGGGTTTGACTGGGCGATCAACAGTTGTGCGATCGCCGCAAAATCGGATAAAATTGTCCATTATATGACCTCTACGAAAGTAGAATTTGAGATGATTGCCCAGAAGTGATGTTCTGGGTTTTTTGTGGGCAGAATTGGGAAAAAAATGCCCGAGTCTGTTTTCTGTATCCCTGTTCTAGCTAGAGGGAATGAGAAACCCCAATGGGATTGAGGTTAAACCCCCACATTCGCTCGGAAAGATCGGGCAATAAAGCCTTGAACTTTTTATAACATCTTGATAAGCATTTCAACAAGGAATTTTGAAAAAATTTTAAATTGTTGCAAATCTTTTTATTTGAAATCCTTATCATAAAAACAAAAGCATTCGAGCTAATCTTTGCACCGCATTGCTGTTAAGTGTTCGATGATAAAACAGCATAACAAGGATGATAATATAGCCAATATTATCATCCAAAGGACAACTAAAATTTTTAATATTTAGTGGGTGGGATTCGTAATTCTACCTCAAATCTTGCCGCGTGATATTCTCAGAGAAATAAGATGACTAAGATTTACGCTTGAGTGTTGTTACCCCCAGTGCAGTGAAGGTGAGCAAACCCAATATTAAAGTGGGTTCTGGGATAGAGGAGTATTCTACCGTTCCAAACCCCAAAATCGGAGTACGAGGATCGTCTTCGGGGGTGTAGAAAGTCGGATCGAAACCGTCGGTCAGTTCGGTTCCCGAAATTCGCAAGAAATCTCCCGGATAGTCAAGTTCGGGAACGGCTGAGAACGGGTGATAAATTGCCAACCAATCCAGTCCAAGTAACTCACCATCTTGAAAACTTACGGTTGGGAAGTCCGGGAAACGGGGATCAAGATCCTGATTAACGTGAGGATCTTCTTCGAGTGCGACTGATAATGCAGGAATAGTTTCAAGGCCAATTCCTGTTAGCAAGGATTCGTCAAATGTAAACGTACCTTTGTAAAAATCGGGATTTGCTTCCAAGCCTATCTCGGGGGCGCCCTCTATAAAAATACTTTCAACTAAATTGGTTGTAAAACCATATTCAACGGTGTTGGCTTGAGTGGGTAGGGGGACAATAAAAATCGAGCTAAAAATAGCGCCCGCTGCAATGGGTTTGAGTATTTGAGAGATGGGGTTGAGCATGGGAATTTGTTATCGAGAAAGTTTATAACATTTTGTCGGATTTAGTGACGGTTCTCTCTCAAGGATTAAGATTCATGGATTAGTTTGGGGTTGGCTTTTTGAGTCACAAACTAATCCACTATATTATGATGTGCGTTAAGTCAGGTTAATTGGCTTTGTGGAGGGGGAATTTTCCCATCTGTATCGGGGCGAATAGAGCCAAAGCCTTGAATGGCTGCAAAACGCAATAGGGTAATACTGGCAGTTGCTAAGGCAAAATTTGGGTAGATGCTTTCTGACATTGGAGTTCGCTGTAAAAGGGCGGGTCTTGATGAGAATTAATTTCAAATGTGAACCGATCATAGGCGGTTGCTTGCGGGGAAGTCTAGGGAGTTTTGTAAAGTTGGGGCGGAATTTTGGCCCGGTTTTGTAAAGTTTGTGTAAAGCTTATCGGCTTGGTTCCAATGAAGTTGAACTGCGAATGGGGGGGGTGAAACCCCTATATAGCAGGGCTTTTGGGTAAATTGAGAAACTGCACATCTTTTGGAGAGGAAAGCAATTGTTCAAAGAAAAAATTAAGATTTTATTTCAATTACTTCTGGAAGTAAGTGCGGGATCGCAAGCTGTTGTCAACGACTGAGGATAAATTTATCGGGAGTTTTGAGGATGTTTGAGCGATCGAGAACACAATTTCCGCGTCATCTCCCTCCGCCAGACTTTAGGGTTAATTGCATCCGCTTCTTCAAAATCGATCAATTTGCAGCAATCAAATTAATACACTTCGGTGCGATCGCAATTGAGCAACGTTGAAGTCCATATCTCCTCAGAGCAATTCTATTCAATTTATTTGAATTCCATCAACTTTCGAGTGCGGTCGTTGCTTTGAGAGTTTCAGTAAATCATACAAACTGCACGGTAAACGGTAACGGTATAGCTTAAATTTTATTTGATTTCGGAGGTAAAATCCACCAATTAAAATCCAGCATCGGAATATTAATCTTGGTATGATCCGACGATTTGCCGAAACATATCTCTGGCTGACCGGGGCTTATGCAGCAAATTGCATTTTCTTATTCGCGCAGAAGAATTTATAACCTCGGCGACGGTTAAATTTGCTGGTGGGCGATCGCTAAAATATAATTAAAAAATCATATCATCGCGGGTGGGCGGTCATAAAATTACAGTTGGGCAATGATATAAAATATAGACGAACACGCACGGATACAAACTGACGAACTCAATTAGCCGAAGTTCGTTTGATTTGCTCTTACTAATTGGAAACTCGCGGGTACTCTACTAATTTCATTGAGGAGGGCGATCGCAGTTATAACAAACGGATTCCTCGGCTAAACTAGATGTGAAAACTTTCGGTAAATACATTGAGTTATTGTGAACCAGCAGCTGACCTCAGACCAGTTAGATCGGCTCATCGCCGAAGTAGAACACCTGTCTCAACGCCGGGAAGCCGAGTTAAATAGAGAACAGGTACGGGAGATTTTTCAAGAACTGAACCTTCCAATTGACTTACTTGACGATGCTTTAATGCAACTTAGACGCAGAGAAGCCCTGGTTGTCCAGCAAAAGCGCCGCCGACGGATTACTTTCGGAGTCGGAGTAACATTGATGACAATCGCGATCGCGAGTTCGCTTTGGTTCAATCATCGACAAAATACAATCGCCAAAGTTTACGCCAACTCCAATCAAAGTCGCATAACTTTAACCCGATTGGATAAAACCGACGACCTAACTGTTGTCAACCGGCAAGAAAATCCTCTAATCTATTATCAGGTTAAACTCCAGCAAGCCCCGGTGGGCCGCCAACTTTCTTTAAAATGTAATTGGATTAATCCTTTGGGTCAGATCGAACATCAAAATAACTATTCCACCCGTTCTATCGACAGAGAAGTTTGGAATACTCGCTGTCGCCATCAATTTGGTGATGCCTCACCCGTCGGAAATTGGCGGGTACAAATGCTTTTGAACGGTCGCATTTTGAGTGAAACCGAATTTATTGTACGGTGAACAATCCCGATTGTAGTTCCCATCATTTTCTCGGATATTGGAGTCTCAAACCCGAACATCAACTGAGCGTCCGATTGAATAGGATTGTACAGGAAAAACCCCATTTATATCCATCTTCCCGCCCAACTCCATCAAATGTGAATTGGGATGTTCGCTACACGGGAATAAAAGACAATTTTACCCATCGAACGGGCGATTTCATTGCGGGTATTTCTGTTTCGGGACTGGCGAATGCGGAGGCTTGGGTACGAGTCGAAGCCAATCATTTAATATTGGGGCGAGAACCCTTCGGTCGGGTTCCCCTTTACTGGATTTCTATTGAAGAAGCCATCTGGTTTTCCACACAAATTAAATTATTAATTCCCCTGATTGAATCGCCCCGAGTCAATTGGGCGGGGCTGTACGGTTACACCTGTTTTTCCTACATTCCAACTCCCCTAACTTCTGTTGACCAAATCTTCGCCGTTCCCGCCGGTTGCGAATTAATCTTTCCCCCGGATAAATCTATTGATAATCCTCACAAGTATATTATCAAAAATCCATATCAATGGCAAGAAAAAAAACCGAAAATCCGAGAGGAACGGGAAGCCATTCTACAGCTACGAACCTTACTCAAAAATGCAATTCATCGTCAAATTGAAAACTTGCCCTCCGAACCCGTTGGGGTGTTTCTTTCCGGCGGAATAGATTCGGCAACGGTGGCGGCATTGCTCGTACAATGTGGGATAAAAGTAAGAGCCTATACCCTCGATTTTGGAGAAAAAGATCTTTCCGAAATTCCCCACGCCGAACAAGTCGCCAAGTTTTTAAATATTCCATTAATCAAAGTATCCGCCACGCCCGATCGCATTAAAAAATCTTTGGTTGAAACGGTTCGCGCTTTGGATATACCCTTTGGAGATGGAGTAACAGCGCCGTTATATTTACTCAATCAAGCCGCCCGTCAAGATGTATCTATTGTTTTTAATGGCGAAGGGGGCGATCAATTATTTGCGGGTTGGACGAATAAACCGATGATTGCGGCCCTAACTTATGGCGGATTTAATCCGAGTTTTTCCGAAAATAAAGTAGACTTTACCCGACAATATTTGCAAACTTTTCATCGACTCTACGGCTGTGAAGGGCAAGTTTTTTCCCCCTCTGTACGGGCTAAAATCGAGGAAATCAATCCGGATTTTTGGTTGCAAGATGCGTTAAAATTAGAATATTGTTCGGAATTATTACATCGCTTGCGGCGGGCAAGTTTGATGTTAAAAGGGGCGCAAAACATCCACCCCCGGGCAACAAATCTGGCACTAAATCAAGGGTTGAACTTGCGATCGCCCTTTTGCGATTTGCCGTTGGCGGAGTGGACATTTCAGCTTCCGGGAGAATTTTATCTGCAAGGATCTTGTGAAAAATATATCCTAAAACGGGCGGTTGAAGATTGGCTACCCCCCGAAATTGTTTGGCGCGAAAAACGGGGCATGGGAGTCCCCTTAACCCTCTGGTGCGTAAATCAATTGTGGTCCGAAGTGGGATATTGGTTAAATTCAGGAGTTTTGCAAGCCGAAGGTCGATTTATTCCCGATTTAGCAATGCGGGTAATTCGGGGAAATTTGGGCGGATATATGCGGGGGCGGCGAATTGGAGAGATTCTTTGGCTGCTGATGATTTGGCAAATTTGGCGGACAACGGTGTTGGGAGAATCGGCAACAAACCGCAGTCAAATACACCCGTTTCTGCTACCCTATTGGTGGTGGAAATGGCGTTTTCAATCTCAAGAAGAAACATGACGATCACTTCAGCTTCAGATTCCATATCTTTAGTCCCAAGCCCGCTTCCATTTTCTGCGGAATTGGCGGAGGAATTATTAACAATTTACGGTTCTCCGCTTTATGTTTATCAAGCCGAACAACTTCAAGAAACAATAAATACCATAACCCGCTCTATTTCTTATCCGAAAACTCGGTTTCAGTTTGCCAGCGTCACCAATGGAAATATTTCCCTGCTGCAAATTTTTCACCGTTCGGGTTGGGGACTTCACGCGAACACGCCGGGAGATGTTTATTTGGGTTTGAAAGCCGGATTTTTACCCGAACAAATTGTTTACAGCGGAAGCAATCTCAACGAACTCGAATGGCGACAGCTTTTCAATTGGGGAGTCCGCACATTCAACTTGGATAGTGTGGCGCAGTTACAACTTTTGGGCGAAGTTTTTAAGACTCTCAAACCCGATTTTATTCCCCAAATTGGATTTCGACTAAATTACCCCGAGATTACCGGAGAAAGTCGCATTGGCGTGCGTCCTAGCGAGTTTTCGGATGCGTTAAAAATCGCTCAATCTTTTGGGTTAAAAATCGGCGGAATTCATTTTTATCGCGGAACCGGAACGAATGCAACTCGCGCTTTTACCGAGGTTATTTCATCAATTCTAGCCGTCGGTCAACAATTGCCGGATTGGAGTTACCTCGATTTTGGCGGCGGGTTTGGTTATCCTTATCGCCGGGGAAATATAGCCTTTAATTGGCAAGAATTTGGTCGAGAAATTCACCAAGCTTTGCGTCCGCTTGCAGAACAAATTGAACTTATTATAGAACCGGGACGGGCGGCGTGCGCGCAATCGGGTACAATACTCGCCAAAGTTGTATCGGTTAAATGGCAAGAAAGTAAGCAAATTGTCGGCGTCGATACCACCGTTGCCAATTTATCGGTTCCCTCAGTTCATGGCGGTTATCGGGAAATTATCGCCTTTTCGTCGAATTCCAAACTCTACCAAACCGACGTGTGCGGAAATACGACCTATTCCCGGGATTATTTGGGCCGAAATTGTTCGCTTCCGGCTTTAAAACCCGGAGACATTTTGGCAATATTGGACTGCGGCGCCTACGGTTATGCAATGTCCTCTCATTTTCTACACCGCCCCCGTCCTGCGGAAGTGCTTGTCGTGGCGGGAAAACATCGATTAATTCGGAGGCGAGAAAATTATGATATATTGATGGCAAACCAAGTATTTTAGCTCAATTTTTTGGAGTTAAAATTCAAAAAAGGAGATGCCATGAAGTGCGTTGTTTGCGGTACTGATAATAATTTACAAGACCGCACTGCCAACCGGGGTCGCTGTAAAAACTGCAACCATCAATTTACTTTCGATCCCAAAAGTGGCAGTCGCTTCACCGATATATTTTTTAAAAACTGTCTCGATTTGATTTCGGCTAATGGCACTCTCTACTACACTCCCAAACAGTTGACCTATTTGTTAGAAAAACGGTTAAATCGCAAATCAATTCAGCCGGGCGTGTCGTTGTTTTTGTATATTATTTTATTAGCAATTTTTTCCTTTACCGGGCCTTTCTCTTTTGTGATTGTTTCGAGCTTATTTTGTTGGAACGCTTGGAGACAATCCAATTCGAGTCGAAATAATATTTCTTGGCGTCGATTTAATCTTCAAGCTTTAAGATTTGCCGGATTTTTCATTATAGGTATTGGGATTTTTCTCAGTTTCCAAGTTTCCCTACAACCTTTGGCAGCCTTCGGTTTGTTGGCGGCGAGTTCGGCTTTGGGATTGTTAGCAATCTATTTGGCAAATACAAGATTGTCGGGAAAAGAGATTTATACGGCTCAATCTTCACTATTATCTCAAAGACAAGTTGACGAATGGATGGAGCGCTGGACTCGCTATAATACAGTCGATAAAATGCTACCTCCATCGGTTCAACAACCAACAGCAGGAGAAATCAATTCGGAAATTACTTCCTATAGTTTTGATCGGGTTGTAATCTGCGATCATAACGAGATCGCCCACTTGTTAATTATGAACAATTTTCACTTTGAACATAACTGTGCTGTTTTGAGTATTCGGGGATATCCCCGAAGGATTTTTAACACGGTTTTAGAAATGCTCAAACGCAATCCCGATTTAAAAGTTTATGCTTTTCACGATGCGAGTCCTTCTGGTGTCAGTTTAGCCCATCTACTTCGCACCGATCCGTTGTGGTTTGGCGGAACTAATATAGTTGTTTATGATTTGGGATTGCTTCCCCGTCACGTTTTTCAAAGTCGCAATATGTTTATTAAACATGAATCCGATTTTAGTACCCAAGCAAAACAAATTATCGGCGAAGTTCGACGGAGTTTATCCGATGAAGAACTCGACTGGTTGGAAGCCGGAAATTATGTGGAATTGGAATCCTTTACGCCGCAACGGTTATTGAACATTTTATCGAACGGTATCGCCCGAAGCAGAACAACATTATCCGGTCAAATTGAAAGCGGCAGTTCTTCGATTTACGATCCCGACGAAGATATTAGAGTTGCCTCTACAATTACGTTTTCTGAGAGTTTTGGATAATTTATAAATTGAGGTTTAATATTTTTTGTTGACTTGCAACCACATTTCTAAACTGGTTAACAGCCAAAGCTTAACTCCGTAGCGATTGTATCGATCTCCGCGATAATTTAACCATTCTCTAATTATATTTTGATTGAAGTAAGGTGCAATTTCGGCTTTTTTATTCAGCAAAAGGCTTTGGGCGCGGCGTTTCCAACGGGAACGAAACCAATACCCGACCGGAACCATCATTCCACTCTTGGGACGGTTAATAATCACAGATGGAAGAAGATCTTCAACCGCTTTTTTTAAGACGGCTTTTTCATTGGCTCCCGAGAGTTTATATTTGGGTGGAATTTCCAAGCTAAGTTCTACAATTCGCCGATCAAATAATGGAGAATATCCAAGGATTCCGGCGGCAGCCGTTAGATTATTAACTTTAGTTAGAATATGGTCGGCTCCTTTAAATTTAATATTGAGCAGCATTAAACGATTCAAATAATCAATCCGGGCGGATAAATCCGATTCAAATACCGACGTTGCCGTTTTAATAGCATTCAAAACTTCCGGTTTAACGAGGTCAGGTAAATCCGAAAAACATTTTTTAAAAGAGTTTAAATAGGCGGCAATTAAATCGTCAGATTGGGGGGCAATATTTCCATAGAGTTGATTCAGCAGCATCGGTTTATTCTTCGGCCCGCCAAAGCAAGGATCGCCCCCTTCTCCATTCAAAATAATACCGACCGTTTGTTGTGCGAATTGTCCGAGAAGAAAGTTGGGAACGGTTAAAGGATCGCCAATGGGATCGTCCAAGTTTGCCAAAGTAATCGGTAGTTTTTCCCATAAATCATTCGGCGTAATTTCTAGGATATGATGTTGAGTTTGGCAGTGTTCGGCAACCTGGCTGGAAAATTCTAATTCGTTGGGATAATCGGAACCAAAATGAATGGAATAGGTATGAACTGGATCGCGATGAAATTGAGTTGTCAACGCGGTAATACAGCTAGAATCCAAGCCTCCAGACAGATAAACCCCTGCGGGTTGTCCGTTGGGGAGAGATTCTTGTACGACTTGATTGAGAAGCGATCTGAGTTTTTGAGCGTGCCACTCCGGGGATTGATCTGGGTTCTGAATTGTTTCTTTGGGTTGCCAATAAACTTCGGTTTTGGGATGCTTTAAAGAGGTTGAAAAGTTCAAAAGAGTTCCTGGACGCAACTCTTTTACCTCCCGCCAAAGTGTTCTTTCTCCCGGAACAAAAGCGCAGGATAAATAATCGCCCAATGCCACCAAATCTAATTCTCTAGAATGGTGAGGTAATAAAGTTTTTAATCGCGGGGCTATCCACATTGTGGGAGAGGGAAGCGTATAGTAAAGGGTTTTGCATCCCACCGGATCGCGGATTAAAGATAAATTTTGTTGCTGTCGATCCCAAACAACCATCTCAAACATTCCTTCTAATTGAGAAACTATAGACAAAATGCTGGCTTCATCGCAATGGCAGTCCAAGAGTTGAGCCACCAATTCATCATCTTTTTTGAAGCTTTGAGAATTGAGTTGCCACCGCCGACAAAGTTGAATTCGGTTGAGTAAATTTATTTCTCCAACCAGAACAAACCTTTGAGTGGGACTCAGCGTCGGTTGGGAGTGAAAGATAGCTACTTTTTCATCTTTCCAAGTTATTTTTGAATGGAAGTTCTGGATTTCTCCCCAACAAATTAACCAAGATGGATTTGTTGATAAGTTTTCATCTACTTTTTTTATTTTAAACTTAAAGGGTAAAGTCTTAAGCCAATCTGTTGACATAGTTAAAAACGGTTTAAAAATTTTGAATACTATCGATATTTTTTCAGGAAGTTGGGGTAAAACTAGGCTAAAAATCGTAGTTGCTGCCGCCACCCCCGAAAAGGTAAATAGACGCAAACCCATAAATTGATTTTAAAAACAACAAACGATTGATCGAGCCATCTTCGATTATAAACTCAAATTATCGAACCTCTCCAAATTAATTTTTGTTATGATCAAACCGGCTTAGGTCTACTACTCTGTAATACCAGGGATAGCATCAATAGGCTAGGGTACGCTAAATCCGTTCTACAACAAGGAAAATTCAATGCAAGTTAGTCTAAATCCCCTCGGATTGAAGCTTTTTTTAGCTGTAGTCAGTGTCTTTCTGTTTCCCATTTCTGCATCCTCTCAACCCATTACACCCGCTTCTGATGGTACTGGAACCCGTGTCAATACAGAAGGAAATCGCCATGATATTGAAGGGGGTTCTCTCAGTCAAGATGGTCGCAACCTATTCCACAGCTTTGAGAAATTTGGCTTGAGTGAAGGAGAAATAGCCAACTTTCTATCTAACCCCGATATTCGCAATATTCTCGGACGGGTTGTCGGTGGCGATGCTTCAATTATTCACGGTTTAATTCAAGTGACGGGGGGAAATTCTAATCTATTTTTAATGAACCCCGCAGGGATAGTTTTTGGTTCAAGCGCCAGTTTAAATGTTCCGGCTGACTTTACCGCTACAACCGCCACCGGAATTCAATTTAATGAAAATTGGTTTAATGCTGTTGGGAATAATGATTATCAAGCCTTGGTGGGGACTCCCAGTGGTTATGCTTTTGCAGTGTCCCAACCCGGAGTGATTTTAAACGAAGGAAATCTCATTCTAGAACCCGGAAGTCATCTCACTTTATTAGCCGGAACGGTTATTAATACGGGTCAATTATCCAGTCCTGGAGGTCAAATTACCCTGGCTTCAGTCGAAGGTGAAAATCTAGTTCGGATTTCCCAAGAAGGACAGCTATTAAACTTAGAAATATCTCCGATGGAAACAGCAAGCGGAGAATACCCCATTACACCCTTATCCCTTCCTCAACTGTTAACGGGAGGTGAAACGACAACTGAGGCTAATACAGTCATTGTCAGTGATAATGGTCAGATTATTTTACAAAATTCTAACACCGTAATTCCCGATGAAACCGGGACAGTAATTGTCTCAGGGAATTTAGATGTTTCTGACACTGAACAAGGCGGAAATATTAATATTTTTAGCAGGAATTTATTAATTATTGAAAGTGAAATTAATACAAATGGAGAGAATATTAGCGGGAATTTATTGATTAATTCGGACAATGATATTACCATTAATCAACTTCTAGCCGAAACAGAAGCCGTTGAAATCACAGCCGAACAAGATATTAACTTTAACCAGATGACCACAGAAGGGTCTCTAACCGCCACAACCACCAGAGGCAATATTAATCGGATTGATGATAACTCATTAATTACAGCCCCAACCGCCTTATTTAAAACCGGAGAAACAGGTAGCATTGGTAGAATTGAGAATCCTTTATTGTTAGATGTTGAAAACATTGAAGCTGTTGCTGGCAGTGGCGGAATATTTCTCAAAACGAACTCCCCGTTAACAGTTGGAAATGTTAGCGAAGAATTTACAGGATTTTCCACGACAGGAGGCGGTGAAATCAACCTCAATGTAGAGGGGGATTTAACAATTTTAGAAAATATTTCAACAGCCGTATATGATACAAATGCTGGAAACATTACTCTGAGTAGCAACAACGGTGAAATTAATACAACAGGTCTATTAGACTCTAGTTCCTCAACTGGAAATGGAGGAAATGTTAGTCTGACGGCTGAGGGGAATATTACCACAAATAATATTAGTTCCTATTCGTTGGGTACGGGTACGGGTGGAAACATTACTCTGAGTAGCAACAACGGTGAAATTAATACAACAGGTCTATTAGACTCTAGTTCCTCAACTGGAAATGGAGGAAATGTTAGTCTGACGGCGGAAAGCAATATTACCACAAATAATATTAGTTCCTATTCAGGGACTACAGGTACAGGTGGAAACATTACTCTGAGTAGCAATAACGGTGAAATTAATACAACAGGGGGTTGGTTAGACTCTTTTTCTTCAACCGAAGATACCGGAAATGTTAGTCTGACGGCTGAGAGGAATATTATCACAGGTGATATTACTTCTGGAGGTGGAGAAATTAGTCTTGAGAGTAGTAATGGTGATATTGATACAAAAAAAGGTAGGTTAGACTCTTTTTCCTCTAAGGAAAATACAGAAAATATTAGTTCTTCAAGCAGAAATGCAGGGAATGTTAGTCTGACGGCTGAGGGGAATATTACCACAGGTAATATTAGTTCTTTCTCAGAAGCAGGTAGAGGTGGAAATATCACTCTTGAAAGTGTTAGGGGTGAAATTAATACAACAGGTGGTTCGGCAACTCAAAGTCAAGTTTCACCGGGTGGTTCTTTTGAGGAAATTAAGGATACATTTGCATCTGACATAGCAAATCTTGATTCTTACTCTACCTCTGGTTCGGGTGGTAATATTACTCTAGAAGCTCAAGGTAATATTACTACTTATGATATCAGTTCTTGGGGCGGTCAAAATAGTGGTAATGTTAATATTACAACTCGTCAAGGTAATATTAATACCGCAGTTATTTTCTCAGTTCAAGGTATTGATACTGAAGTTGTTTCTTCAGTTTCAGAAACGAGTAGAGGCGGTCAGATTCGTTTAGATTCTCCTCAAGGAAATATCACCACTTCTCATTTACTATCCTCAGCCACACAGCAGGGAGGCGAGATTACAATTAATAGCGGTGGTCGTTTTAGTTTGGGTACTGCAACAATTAATTCTTTTGCGAGTGAAGGAGAAGCCGGAAATGTCACAATTAATGCTAATGATGGTGTAACTTTGGGCGGTGATGCTAACCGTAATTCAATTCGTTCTGATGGTTTACGACGAGGCGGTAACATTGAGATTACCAGTTCCGCAGGTGAAATTAATATTCCCGGTGAATTAAATTCTTTTTCCAGTGAAGGAGAAGCTGGAAATGTCACAATTGATGCTAATAACAGTGTAACTTTGGGTAACAACGATACTTCTGTTTATGCAATTCGTTCCTACGGTTCACAACAAGGCGGTAACATTGAGATTACCAGTTCCGTTGGTGAGATTAACATAGGGGGTAAACTAGATTCATATTCTGAACAAGGTAGAGCCGGAAATGTCACTTTAAATGCGGGCCGGACAGATTGAAATTCAAGGGATTTATTCAGATGGTTTGCAGCAAGGTGGTAATATCAGCATCACAAATGAGGGTGAAAATAATATTAATATTTTAAGTCCCTTACAAACCTTCTCCGAAGAAGGTATAGCCGGAGAAATTACACTCTCTTCTTCTGGAAATATAAACACTCAAAGCATGAATTCTGAGGGTTTACAGCAGGGTGGTAACATTAGTATTACCAGTTCCGCAGGTGAAATTAATACCATCGGTCAACTGAATTCTTTTTCTCTAGAAGGAACTGCGGGAAATGTAACTTTAAATGCGGCCGGACACATCGAAATTCAAGGGATTCGTTCTGAGGGTTTACAACATGGAGGTGATATTAGCATTACGAGTGATAGTCAAAATAGTATTAATATCTTAGGAAATTTAGATACATTTTCTCAACGGGGTGAAGCCGGAAAAATTACATTAGATTCTCCGGGAAATATTACAACTCAAAATGTTCGTTCTTATGGTCAAACAGAAAGTGGAGATTTAATAATTACCAGTCAAGGTAGTATTTCAACGGGTTCTGTGACAACTGAAGCGACTGGAGGTAGCAGTGGTAATATTATTATTAATGGTCAAGAAGTCGTCGCGGGAAATGTTAGTTCTATTGGAACGCTTAGTGCAGGAAAAATACAGATTGAGGCTACAGATGGTTCAATCCGAACGCTGGATCTGACTTCTCGTTCTACGGAGGGAAATGCAGGTGGAATTGATTTGGATGCTACAGAGGATATTAACACAGAAGATCAAATCGTATATTCCAAAAAAGGAAATGCAGAAATTGATATTAATGCGGGGAATGACATCAATATTAAAGGCGATCAAAGGGCTACTACTGAGGAGGGTAGTCCTAGTATTAGGAATAACGCAGAGAATAGGATCAATATTGACGGCGAACAAATGGCTACTACTAGAAATGGTAATGCTTTAATTCGTAATGTTGCACGTAATGGTATTAATGTTGGTGAACAAACAGCGATTGGTACAGAACGTGCTACCATTGAAAATATTACGACGGGTGGTTCAATCACAACAGGGCCGCAAAATGCCATAGAAAATGGACAACCCGGTACAATTATTAATCAAGAAGGAGACAGTAATCCCACGAATTTAGAACCGATACAGCCTACTTTTGATAATCCTGAAATAAACAGACCCGCGACACTTGCTGAGGACTCAAATCTGCCTAGACCAACTCCAGATCCTCCTGAAAATCCGCAGTTTAATTCAGAGAACCCCGGACTCATAAATAATGAAAATGTTGACAATCGTAACAATACTCTCGTTCAAAGAGCATCTGAAGAATTACGCACAGAGATATCTAACTCTCCAGAAGGAAATAACAGTGATGAAAAGCAAAGTTCTGATATTAGTTATTCTTCCTCAGAGGTTCTCAATGTCTTGAATTCCAATTCTGTTAGTCCTTTGGCGATCGCCTCTGCGGATATGGTAACAAATCTAGAATACAATCGGAATCAAGAATTTTCTAGGTATTTTGGTGATGATTTTGCAAATACTAATCTTTCTACTGAAAATGTTAGGACTGTATTAGATGATATTGCCCAACAAACTGGAATTCATTCGGCTGTTATTTACGTTACCGTACAAACTAATCAATTAGAATTAGTTGTCTTTACGGCGGAGGGTAAACCGAAGTTTCACCGAATTGAAGTGCCGCGAGAAGAGGTCTTGAAAGTGGCTAGAAATTTTTATAATGAAGTGGCCAGTCCGATCAGATCTAGACGTTATTTAAAGCCGGCTCAACAGCTTTATGACTGGTTAATTCGACCCCTTGAATCCCAACTACAAGCCGAAGGAATTGATACCATTTTATTGAGTTTAGATTCGGGTTTGCGAGGATTACCTCTGGCCGCATTGCACGATGGTCAACAGTTTTTAATTGAGAAATATAGCCTAAGTTTGATTCCCAGTATAAGTTTGATGGATACTCGTTATACTTCTCTGAAGAATAGTAAAGTCTTAGGGATGGGTGCGAGTGAATTTCTAGAACTTGATTCTTTACCTTCCGTCCCGGTAGAGTTGGAAACCGTCACCCAAAGATTATGGCAAGGTCAGCAATTTTTAAATCAAGAGTTTACCCGCGAAAATTTAATCAATCAGCGTAAAAAGTATCCTTATCAAATCATTCATTTAGCAACCCACAGTGATTTTACTGTTGGAAATCCCGCCGATTCTTATATCCAGTTGTGGGAGGATGACCAACTCAAGCTAGACGAATTAAGAACTTTGGGTTGGCAAAATCCCCCGGTTGAACTGTTAGTTCTCTCTAGTTGTAGAACGGGGGTTGGGGATGAACAAGCGGAAATTGGGTTTGCGGGATTAGCCATAAAAGCGGGAGTGAAATCGGCTTTGGCGAGTTTATGGTATGTTAATGATGTGGGAACTTTAGCCTTAATCACTGAATTTTATGCTCATCTGGATAACGTTGTGATTAAAGCGGATGCGTTGCGACAGGCACAATTAATGATGATTCAAGGACAGGTTAAAATTCAAGATAGTCAGTGGCAGGGTTCCGAACCGGATACTTCAATTGTGCTACCGCCTCAACTCAATTCTATAGGTAATTTCGACTTTTCTCATCCCTATTATTGGTCGGGTTTTACAATGATTGGCAGTCCGTGGTAAACTTATTTTTACATTAAATTTTTCTCTAAAACTAGATCAAATAATAAAATTCAAAGTCCGGCTTCCGTTCGTGCTTGTTGTAAATCTTGGGGAAATTCCCAACGATTCGACCAAGAGTTCAGATCATCAAAATCTATAGTTAAGCAAAAATAATACAAATAAACAACCAATAAAAATATTAAAATCACAAGAATATTAAAAAACGCTTCCTCTAATCGCCATGAGTTGGCAAACATTGACGTAAGAACCGGAAGCTTGGCTCAAAATCTGCGAATAGAAGGTGTTATCAAAGAACTCTCTCTACGAGGCGACAATCATTCATTGAGTCGAAAGTTCGTCTATCTATGGCTTGACCACTTCAAAGATATCGTGAACAGGACTGGGTGCTTGATCGCTGGTATTTTCAGTTTGTACACTGACTCGATATAATCCCGGTTTCAAGTCATCAATTGTTAACATCCATTCTTGTTCCTGTTCGTGAAAATCAAGATTTATCGGGGGTTGTTCGTGGGAAATTGATGTGATTTTTGCGTGAAGTTTTCCACTGATAAACCCTGGCGTACTGATGACTCTCGCACGCATGGCGATCGCTTCATCTGTCAAGTATAAATCATCTAAAGCGAGGCTAATTGCAGTTTGTGAGGCTCTAACACTCGCCAAATCTGATTGATTAAATTTAATTCGATTCTTCAAATCTTCTAGAATTTGATTCTGGTTTTGTAAGGAGCTATGACGTTCGGCAATAAAGCTATTATTAAAACTATTAGACAGTTCAATTGGAATCGCAGAAACTTGAGGAACGGTGCCGTCACCGTCGGCAAGATCGGGGCGATTTTGTAAGATTTTTGGTAATTTTTCGCTCACCGTGAGTTTTCCATTAATGAACTCAGCCGATTGAAAAGTAGCTTGCTGAATACCTGCAATGGGAATCGTTTTAAATGAATTGTGGTAAGTTTCATCTTGGCGATGTTTGTTAACTGCATCTTCAATTTCCCGATGAAATTTTAGGGCATCTTCAGCGCGACTTTTGACAATATTTGGCAGATTGTCGGCTTCGGCAATTCGCAGATAGTTATCGCCAATTTTAACCATTTCATAGATCGGAAGCAGTTGATAAACTGACGTAAAGGAGCGTAAAACTTCGGTTAAATCTCCGAATAGCATCTTGTAGCCATTGGCGAGAAAATTGACCGCATGAACCGAACCGCGATAGGGAGTACCAAAGGTAAATAAAGCCCTGCAATCTCGCCAACCTTCTAATACTTCCAAATAATAACGAGACACCAATCCCCCCATACTATGAGCCAATAAAATCACTTTGGCATCCTCCGCACCACTGGCTTCTCGCCATCGTTTTAAGCGTTTATCTAATAGTTTTTTGAGTAACTTTGCGGAAGCGCGATTATCCCGTCGCCAGTCATAAGGAAAGTGATAAAAATTGGCAGGTTTGTCATTGGAATCGGTGTAAATATTGCCCGAAGTTACATCGAAGTTATCGGTAATTAACCGTGCTGTTTTGGTATAGCCATCAATTTTCCATAAACCGGGAATCAGATGGGTGTCTTGAATGAGCGAAGTTGCTTGAATACCATCCCCCAAACTTTCCGCGTCTGGGTCATCTTGGTCTATTTTAAGTTGTTCAATAGTATCCCCTAAATTGGTTAGTGCTTGCCAAATTGCCTGACCTGAAACCGCCCAAATATCTTGACCATTTTTTTGTAAGACGCTCCCCGTAATTCCGGGGATAATTACAACCATGTCTTTCATTTTACTTTTTTCTGTCATCGTATTTTTCCTCAAATAATGTTGATGTAGTTTAGAAAAGGCTCTGATTTGTGTTTATTAGCCGAAAATGAGTTGGTTTTTCAGCTAAAGTATTTTTAGAACCGAGCCATTAACTTAAGTTGTGTGTTCAAGGCTGACTAATGCGATGATTATTTAGATATTTTTAAGCACAAATTCCACCTTTTCCGTCGTCCATTCATTACTCGCTTTAGTCACAATCTCCGCCTTTTTCAGATTTAAATCCCCGTCTAATGGCAGCAATTCCAACAAGTGATAATTCGTTGCATATACATTCGCAAATACTTTTATTACATTTACCCCTTCCTCATAATTTTTTTCCAGTGATAGTTTGAGGTCTTCTATTATTTCTTGTCCCGGTTCTACCACTTCATAATTCGCACCTTTGGGATAGATTTTTGTAATACTAAAATCTTCAGCAAAGAGCAAGGCAGTGATATTTAAAGTTTGGTTAGTTGATTGATTATGAATGTGAAAGGTAATATTTTCTTCGTCTACTTTCAGTTCAGGAACCTTATCATCAGTATTCAAAACTACAGGTTGCCGTTTTACTGATTTAACCAATTCTACCTTAAGTTTACCATTTAAGCGAGAGAAAGCATCTTCATTATCAATATTCAAATAATTTTGATAGATGGTCATATGGATTAAGCGATTAATCAACTTTTCGCTTGATTTGGCATCGTCGATATTGATCGGAAAAAGAATCTGTTTTATCGGTTCTTTATTAGCATCTAAGATCCAATATTCTCCTTCTGAATTCAACGAAACAAAATAATCTACATTCTCATCTGGTTCTTCCGGGGAACAGAATTCTATCCAGTAACGATTATTTCTCATAGTGTCTTTTATTTCCTTAATCTGAGTTGGTAACGATAACAAATCGATATCCGGAAATTTAGGCAATGAGTCAGGTAAAAGAACACGAACTTGTTTTACATCTAGACTTAAACATACAGCAGGTGAACCGATTTCAATCATTCTTTCTTCTAATTTAGGAATGGGTTCTCTGCGTATAAATTCGTTGTGTAGCTCCGTTGGTTCTGCCCAACAGTCCGATGCTCCCACTTCTACAACTTTAACGGTAGCAATTTTATTTTGGCTGTCTTGAAAATTTCGGGTTCCGAATTTAAAAACATCAAAACAGACACCTTTTTTGATACCGCTTGCTTCCCCCATTTGTAGTTTAACTCGATTCTTGGTAAGGTCTACATCCATTACCGCAGTGTTACGGTTAGCAGTAACAGCTTTCCCCCCAAAAAAAGTTCGTTCTATCTCTCCCATCAACATCGGGGTTTGTCGGTCAAATTTATTGTGAACGAAGTTAGAAATACGATTAAACAGTTCTTCAACAGCAATTTCTTTTCCGAAGTCTCGCAGAGATTTTAGTAAAAAATAAGTTAACGCGCCGTTGCGTTCTGTGCCTTCAAAGACATCTTCATAAGCAAATTCATTATCCCGACAAGCGGCTATTAACGTATAACCTTTAGGTTCGGGTAACAAACCATTAACAACGGTCATATTGCGGCTATTATTTCCTGTTGAATTTTGCCAATTTTGAGCTAATTCTTCAAGCGGTGCAACTAAACTATTAGTGGGTCGGGGAGTCTTATCAATAAAACCTTCACCGCGAATTCGGTCATCTCCGCTCATTTCTCGGGTGGCGCCACCGGAATGACAACTATCCAGTACCAATGTTATCACTAACTCTTTGTTCACCATTTCTTCGAGGAGTTTTGCGAATTCTATATCCCGCAAATACTGAGAATTTTGTTGACCGATATCGCAGGGAACTAACGCTTCATCGTTACCACCAGAACCTTTAATATCTTCAAAAATTGTTTTGGCTCGTCCGCCATGACCCGAATAGTGAATATAAACTTGATCTTGCGGTTGTGCTTTGGCGGTTAATTCTTGGAATTTGGCGACCATATTTTCATAAGTCGGTAACAGTTCGGGGGGTTCTTTGGGTTGAGTCGGATTATCGGAAGCCGTCGCCGTGAGTTTAATAATTTGTTCGGGAGTCAGGTTGAAAGTTTCTGTTAAATAGGTTTCAACGTGGTTAATATCTCGCACACATCCCCGCAAGTTTTTGTAGTAGTAACCTTCCGGTAAACGATGGGGAAAATAGAAATCAATTCCAATTAGGAGGGCGTAGAAGTTAGGAGTTGAGTTGGTCATGGTTAAATCCTCAATAAAGGGTTTGGGAAAATCTACATTTAGAGAAATCTGAACTCGAAGCGTTTATTCAGTTTTTCATGGAAAGTTGTCAAAGTTTCCTGCATAACTCCCTGTTAATTTTTAGGGCATCTTCATCCTCGGGATTGGGTTTGAGATAATTCTCTATATACTTGCATCCTTCCTGAACTAAATAATCAAAATCCAACCTCCACAGCCTGACTTTATTGTCAAAACTGGCTGTTGCCAATCTGTTACCATCGGGACTGAAACTCACCGCATAAACCCAGCCCGTATGGCCACTGAGGGTTTTGATTTCTTTGCCTGTAGCGATATCCCACAGTTTCACTGTGTTGTCACGACTACCTGTAACCAGCCACTTACCATTTTGGCTGAAACTGATGCTAAAAACCCAGTCTGCATGACCATTAAGGGTGTTGATTACTTTGCCTGTGGTTGCATCCCAGAGTTTCACAGTCTTATCACGACTGGCAGAAGCCAGTAGCTTGCCATCACGACTGAAACTGACTTCCAAAACCTCATCTTTGTGCTTATCTAAGGTGTTGATTACTTTGCCTGTGGTTGTATCCCAGAGTTTCACGGTGCTATCATCACTGCTAGTAGCCAGTAACTTGCCATCAAAACTGAAACTGACACCCCTAATCTGTTTCGCGTGTCCACCCAAGGTGTTTGGTACTGCAACATTGGAAACGGTATGTAATAACGACAGTTCGACCTGAGTGCGGGTATCGGCATCTACTAAGGGTATCCGTCGCATTTTTATAACTGCCTGCAAACTCGTTTTGAGTGCTTTCGACCCGTTTGAACTTAAAACTGCGTCGGAATATTGAGTTAGAGATTTTATTTCATTAATAGAAGCACGCCAAAAACCCCAACCTGCTATTCCTGCCAAGCCCAAAGTCACCAGAAAGCCGCCAGCCAGACCCCCAACAGCGAGTTGTCGTATCCGTTTCTGTCGGTTTTGGTCTTTGAGGCTTGCTTGAATAAAATCTCGTTCCTCCTGGGTCATCTCATCGGCTCGTTTTTGCAACCATTCTTCGGCTACCGTCAACGGCGCCCCCCGCAACAAATTCCCGGCGTCATGGTTATTCTTTTTCCACTCCCCTAACGCTATCTTTAACCGTTCTTGCCAGGTTCTAAACTCGCGGTTAGCATTCATCCACTCCCGCAGCGTTAACCATTCTCGAATGAGCGCTTCATGGATGACTTCTACGGTATCTTCTGCAAAAGTGACCTCTCCCCCAACCCCTCTCCTGCGAGGCGAGGGGCTTTGATGTTGTTCCTTCTCTTCTGCAAAAGTGACCTCTCCCCCAACCCCTCTCCTGCGAGGCGAGGGGCTTTGATGTTGTTCCTTCTCTTCTGCAAAAGTGACCTCTCCCCCAACCCCTCTCCTGCGAGGCGAGGGGCTTTGATGTTGTTCCTTCTCTTCTGCAAAAGTGACCTCTCCCCAAACCCCTCTCCTGCGAGGCGAGGGGCTTTGATGTTGTTCCTTATCTTCTTTAGAAGCAGAAACGCTTTCATTCTCCCCATTCCAAATAAAAAACTTTCTTTCTTTTCCCTCTCGACTAATAAATAGTCCCGCGAGGGACACCTTTCCCCTCTCCTTTTAGGAGAGGGCTGGGGAGAGGTAGGAGAGGGCTAGGGAGAGGTCGGGAAGGGGGCAGGGGGGTTAGGTCTTTTTGATGCCGTCCCGTTACCACCAACCGGGCTTGATATCCCGCTAAATAACTCACCAAATTCCAGTTTTCTTCCCCGACTTCTTCACGGGTCGCTACTCGTCGGGTGTCTTCGGTTCCTTCCCCCGGACGCACCAACTGCAAAAAGATTCGTTGGGCTTGTTGTTTCTCGGTTTCGGTCAGTTTTTGGTAAACTTGTTCTGCATGGTTGGCGATCGCTTTTTTAACGCCCCCAATTTCGCTATAGGCGGAGTGAGTTAACGTGCGGTGTTTCTGTTTTTCCCACAGGCGAGTTAGGGCAAATTCTAATAACGGTAAATTCCCCGGTTCTTGCCCGACATCATCGAGAATTCTTTCCGTTAATTGGTCTTCTAACTGCACGTCTAACTTTTGGGCGGGAAGTTCAATGGCCTGTTGTAATTCCTCCCGTTTCATCGAACTGAGTAACTTCGGAGTATAGGTTTCTAACGCATCCCGAAACGGGCGATAGGACAGCACATAACCGTAAAAATCAGCCCGTAACGTAAAAATCAATGTAATATTTTCTTGAGAAATTGCCGTTAGTAATTCATCGGCAAAGCGTTCCCGTTCTTCCTTGACTTGGCAAAGGGTATAGAGTTCTTCAAATTGGTCGGCAACTAACAGTAACCGTTTCCCCGGATTTCGTTCTAAAATCTGAGAAATGACCTGTTGCACCGTGATTCTACCCCGTTGAAAATCGCTGGCGAGTCCCATTGCTTCCCGCATTTTGTGAGTTTCTCCCGCTTCCGGTTCGAGTTGTCTCACCAAGGCAAAAGCCAAGGGTAAAAACGGGTCTTTTCCGGGCTTGAAAATTTCAATTAACCAGTTTCCTTCTTTTCTCAATTTCGGAATTAATCCCGCAAATACTACCGAAGATTTACCGCTCCCACTCGGCCCAATAACCCCCACTAACGGCTGTTGGTTGGTGGCTTCTACTAATTTATCAACAAAGTTTTCCTGTCCAAAAAAGAAGTCCGCATCTTCTTCTCCAAAAGCGGCTAATCCCTGATAAGGGTTCGGCGGAATGAAATCTTTAAAGGCGGTTAAATCGGGATTTTCCTCGGAATCAATCTCAGAATCTCTAGAGGGTTTTTTCTTGAAAACGGGAGTTTCATGTTCTAAGAAACTCATCATCTGCGAACAGCCCAACTGATAGGCTTCTTCGACTTCATATCCTGCGGCTAACCCATCATAAAAGGCGACGGAAAAGGCGAGGGCGGCTTTGTCTCCGACCGCTTTATTCATCCCCAATACATAATTTACATATTGACTGATGGCGTTAGCTTGAACTTCCGAATAACAAGCATTTAAAATAACGCACTCTACACCCTTTGTCGCAAATAATTTAAACATACTGGCGAGGGCATCGGTTGGCACCACCGCCATTTTCCCGGTATCATCTTCGAGAACAATTCCTTCCTGACCAACTCCGTGTCCGCAAAAGTGAACAATTGATGGTTTATAATCTAATATTGCCCGATAAAAATCACGAGAACGAACTGCTAACTTTTGTTCTAATTTATACTGATGTCGTTGATTGGCCCGTCGCAACCCCTCATCAATTTCCCGAATTTCTTCCTCCAGTCGCAACCGGGTGGTATTTTGGGGATTGGCCGCTAATATTAAAATCGTTTTGGGACTTGTTTGATTTGTCATAAATTAGCTTGCAGTTGCAATGGTGCTTTCTATTAAGTGGCCTATTTTTGAGTTTTGATGTCTCCAAAGCTTTTGACTTAATAATACAGTAATAAACTGCACCGAAGCCAATTGACAACTAAAAGCCTGAAATTCCCTTCAGCGTTGGGTTTGGGCATTGGGGGAACTGATTTGACTTCGGGGAATCCCCGAACTTTATTTGGATGTCCAATTGAATAAAACTGCAACCGAAGGCTGTTTCAGGTTCAAATAGTCCCGTTGGAAGTAATGAATAGCTTAAAAGGCTTAAGATAGGGGAAAATGACACCAACTTTCCCCATCAACATCCCAAACCGTGCGAACTTCAGCATAGCTATAGCGAACATCACCACCGCTAATATTTTCATCCGCATATCCGCCTCGATATCCTAACCATTTCCCGTTGGGGTCGTTACAAATCCAAACTTTGTCTTTTTCGTCGTATCCTTTAATGACAATAATATGACCGAAATTCGTAAAATAACCGTGAATAATAACGGGATGACCTTTGGCTAAATGTTGTTTGATTTCGGTTTCGGTTGTCACATATTTGAAGGTGGTATTTTGAAGTTTACCCGGCCCGTATTTTTCACCCCATTCTCGCAGTAATCGTTGAATAAACTCGGGAATATGACGAGTTTTGGTTGAACCTGTATATCCATACTGTTGATCCCATTCTTCGGTTTTACGAAACAGCACATCTTCCAGTTGTACACTATTATTAATGTCTTCTGCGGTGCGAGAATCAATCCCATAATATTTGAGAACCATTGCCACACAGGTTACATTACAAGCACCCGAAGGATGTTCTAAATTATTCAGTTGAGTATGATAAGGGACTTTTAAATCCACTTTCGGAGGAAGTATAGGCGGATATTGTTGACTGGGTTCTTCGCCGCGAGAAACTGCGGTTAATACAATTTCAACATCTTTACCATAACAGTAATATTGTTTGGGTGCTGTTTCAACCGAACGGGCATCAAATTCATCCAAATATACCCGAATATATTTTCCTTGTAAATTGGGAGTGTAAGCACTAATAGGGATTTCATCTCCGGCGTGATAGGTGAGAACTTCTTCTGGAGATCAAAGGGAAGTTTCTAAAGGTCTAACTTTCAGCAGAGAATCCGAGGTAAATCGTAACGTATACTCGAAGGTTTTCATCATTTTTTTCCAAAAAACTCCATAGTATCAACTTGTTTGTTAACACTTTTGTTTTTTACTGTTTTCAATGGTATCCGGGTAAATTGGGTTTGCTAATGAACTAAATTTAGGTTTAAATCAAAAAAAAATTAATTATTTTTTGGGTGGCTATCGGTTGTCTTCGGATCAAATGTCAAGCTGAACAATAATGTCCAGCCGAACAATTTGGAAAACTTATTCGTTAAAAAAGCTGCGAAAATAAGGAACAGTGAATCCTTGCCGAAGCAATTCATAACTGCTACAAAAAAATCACACACAATTTTGTTAATATGATTATTCAGTGGATTAATCTATCAAATATGAGCAAGTTGGATCTATGAATGAAGAATCTCCGCACTTCTAGGGCGGAGGGAGAGTGTCAAACTACCACGTCAATGGTTTGTTATCTTTGCGATCGCATTATTTGAGGATCACCAAGCACAGCCGGCGACCCCACGTTATTTGCAACTAAAGCAAAGCAGGTTTTTCTTGAATACTTGAAGCGGGGCATAAATTGAACATAAAATCAACTCCTCCCCAGCTTGCGTAGACTTGCATAGAGTAGAAACTGCATAAGCTAAGATTTGTTAGACATAAGTGTTAATGTATTGTTTGGCTCGCATCTCACCCATGAAACGTACCCTCAACCCCTTTCTCTGGCTAGCTGCTTTGGTTGGATGTTCCCGACTGTTAGCGGGACACCTCAACCTGTTATCGCACAGATTAATTCTTCTGTGTGATTGGTTACTCAGTCAGATGAACTCTCAGACCGCTGAACAACTCGAACAACAAGCAACTGAACTCGGTCAATATTGATTGAAACTGTAACAGCACAATCACAGTGAGAGCAAACTTATGGGCATACTTATCGCCAACGTAGTCATCATATTAGTTGTAGCCGTGATTATTATCAACACCTACAATCACCTCGTTACCTTAAAAAAACGCTACCAAAACGCCTATGCTCAAATTGACATTCAACTTCGACGCCGCCACGATTTGATTCCCAACCTCGTCGAAACCGTCAAAGGGTACATGGCCCACGAACGCGAAACCCTAGAAGCCGTCATTCAAGCCCGCAACGCTGCCGTTTCTGCCACCTCTCAAGCCGCATCTGCTCCGGGCGACCCCCAAGCCATGCAGCAACTCGGACAGGCTGAAGCCGCTCTGACGGGGGTTTTAGGACGGTTATTCGCCGTTTCAGAATCTTACCCCGATTTGAAAGCGGACCAGTCAATGGGACAACTGATGGAAGAATTGCGTTCTACGGAAAATCGGATTGCTTTTGCACGACAAGCCTTTAACGATGCGGTCACTTTATACAACACCAAACGAGAAGTTTTTCCGAGTAATTTGGTCGCCGGTACCTTGAACTTCCAAGAAGCAAAATTACTCGAAGAATCTTCCCCAGAAGTTAAAGAAGTCCCCCGCATTTCCTTCTAACTATGAATTTCTTTGAACACCAAGATCAAGCCCGACAAAATACCGTTTATCTGATCTTCTTATTTGCAGTTGCGATTATCTGCATGATTGCATTGTTGTATGGGGTAGCGGTCTGGGCGCTAATGGGAACACCGACTTGGGAACCCGAACTGTTTGGAATTGTAGCGGTGGGAACGATTGGCTGTATTGGCGCCGGAAGTGGTTACAAATTGATGGCATTGCGGGCGGGTGGGAAGGTGGTTGCTGAAGATTTGGGCGGGGAATTAATTGACCCCATGACTGACAATCCCTCAGAACAACAATTACTCAATATTGTTGAAGAAATATCTATCGCTTCGGGGGTTCCCGTTCCTCCCGTTTATGTTCTTTATGATGAACGGGGAATTAATGCTTTTGCTGCGGGTTTTACCCCCAACGATGCGGTTATTGGCGTCACCCTCGGCTGTATGGAACAGCTTAATCGGGATGAATTGCAAGGGGTAATTGCTCACGAATTCAGTCATATTCTCAACGGAGATATGCGGCTAAATTTGCGATTAATTGGCGTTCTTCAGGGGTTATTATTAATTCATATTCTCGGGCGGATGATGCTGCGGGGGAGTTATTATGGCGGTGGTTCCCGCTCGGATAAAGATGATAATTCCTGGTGGGCGATCGGTTTGGCTATGTTAGCATTGGGTTGGATTGGTTTTGTATGTGGACGGTTGATTAAAAGTGCTGTTTCTCGTCAGCGCGAGTTTTTAGCTGATGCTTCTGCGGTTCAGTTTACTCGCAACCCCGATGGTATTGGAAATGCGTTGCGAAAAATTGGCGGGTTGGCGTCGGGTTCAGATATTGAAAATCCCAATGCAGAAGAAGCAAGTCATCTGTTTTTTGGGGAGGCTACTCGGGGTGTTTTTGGCAGTTTTGAACAGGCTTTTTCGACTCATCCTCCTTTGCAAGAACGCATTAAACGCCTACAAAAATTTGCGGGTCAAACCTCTTTCATTCAAACACAAACTCCCCCTTCGGTTTCAACTTCTTCAACGGATGAACGACTATCTGGTTTCGCCGGAACTTCTTCCCCAACACCCCCAAAACCTCAACCGTCAAAAGAGTTATCGGTATCGCCGGATCGGGTTGTAGCCGGAATTGGAACAACTGACGTTAAACATCTTAACCAAGTTCATCAGTTTCTCGCCTCACTCCCCGAACCCGTGCGAAAAGCGACAAGAGAACCCAACGGGGCGATCGCTTTAATTTATAGTTTACTGTTAGATTCTGACCCCAAAATTTGCGATCGGCAATTAAAGCTATTACAACAGGTTCAGCCTTCAGAAATTGTCGCTCAAGTTCAAACCCTTCAGCCCCATTTAAAAAGCGTCGATCCGCGAACTCGTTTACCGTTAATTGACCTAACAATTCCCGCCCTTCGTCAACTGTCGCCTCAAGAATGCACCCAGTTTCTCAAGCAGGTAAAAGCCTTAATGCGGGTTGATAATAACTTAACTCTTTCTGAGTATGCGGTGTTTATTGTGTTGCGTCAACGACTGAGCGCCTATTTTGCGAAAAAACCGGATCAAAATGTTCAGTTTACTGATATCAAACAAATTTGGTCCGATTGTATCATTCTATTATCGGCGTTGGCAAAGGCCGGACATGACTCCTCTGATGCGATCGCGCAGGCGTTTCGAGCCGGACTGTTTCGACTGCCCAAAGCCAGCGAACAAACTCTGCCGAAAGAATCTGTCGAATATACTTTAGCGCAAATTGGTGACAGCCTCAAGCGCTTGGAATTGGCAACCCCAAAACTTAAACAAAAGCTGGTTGATGCTTGCGCTTATACGGTGTTGGCCGATCAAAAGGTAACGTTGGAAGAAGCCGAACTTCTAAGGGCGATCGTCATTTCTCTGAATTGCCCAATTCCACCCTTTTTGGGATAAAAAGCGGCATCGCTGTCACCAGCGGCAATCTAGCTTGAAAGCTTTACTCGTCAGGGTGAATTAGAAACCGATCGCATTCTGGATTTTCAAGTTAACATTGATTCAATTCAACTTCCAGATGGTTTGGGAACAAATAATATTCAAGTTTCTGGTTTAGAACTCAATCAAACTGTCATCACTGTAACTAGCACTGGAGAACAACTTGCTATTCTTGAGAATGTTTCACCCGAGGCTGTGGCTAATACTTTGGGGATTCAATTTCAACCCAATTTCATTTTGAGAGAAGAAGGATTTCTGGAAGAGGGGGATTTATAGCAAGTCGCGCTGGTCTATTTTAACTCTTATGGGAAAGTTGAGGAGTTTTTTGACTAAACTGAATCTTTAAGCAATGCAAAATTGGGGGCGAAATCCTTGATTTTTCCGATTACCCCACCGGGAATACTCAAAGATTTCTAATACCCCATTATCTGCAACGTTAATTAATTAAATCCTAGTATCAAACCTTTTTTCTTTCCCATTTGTCTAAGTATGGACTACTAGAGGGAACTTCAATCTAAAGAATATCTAGGTGTTGAGGGATGTCGAGATCGATAGCTCCTTCTGCAAAGGGAATGCCCAGAGAACGGGAGCGATGCCGGCGAATAATTGATTTTGCACCCACATCTGCGCGAAGCTGAAACAATTCTGGGAAAAATGTCCGGTCAAATAAAGCCGGAACACCCAGAATGCCAGCGTATTCAGAAGCAACGATCGCAGAATTTGAGGTTTGATATCCAGAAATCAATTGACGAATCAGATCCGATGAAACAAATGGCTGATCGCACACCATCAGAACAATCGCATCGAGTTCCGGTGAAATGGTCAGTATCTCCCCCAAGCCGCAGCGGATCGAACTCGCCATTCCCGTTGACCAGCGTTCGTTGTCAGCAATGTGGATGCTCAGATTTGCCAGATGGGGTTTGATTGTCTCGGAGTACGCTCCCAAAACCACCCCAACAGGCTCTCCGCCCGATGCGATCGCTACTTCTGCCACGTGTCGAATCAGGGATTTTCCCCGATAGGACAGGAGTTGTTTGGGCTGTCCCAGGCGTCTGGAAGCTCCCGCAGCCAAAATTAGGATACCAATTCCAGACATGACTGCTGCGAAGAAGAATGAATAGAACCGACGCGATCGCGCAAAAATCCGGCAGAACGCCCGCCCAGTACCGCTTGAATTTCTGCCACAATCGAAAGGGCGATTTCTTCGGGAGTTTCGGCCCCGATGTCCAACCCCACCGGATTATAAAGCCGCCGGTTCTGTTCGGGAACAGGTATTACACCCTGTTCGGCCAAATCTTCCCATAATTGCTGCATCCGTCGTTTCGGTCCCAGTACGCCCAGATAACGGAGTTGAGACGGAGCCAGGGTTTTGAGAAACGCCAGATCGCTGACGTATCGATGGGTCATTACAACGGCGACGGTTTGGGGTGTCAGCAAATGTTGGTAGGCGTCCGGTGGGTCGGGGATGCAACACAAAAGTTGATCGGCTTCCTGGAAGCGATCGCGGGTCAACTGCTCAGGTCGATGATCGATCACGGTAACGTGCCAGCCCAAATGTTTGGCAAACTGTACGACAGGAATGGCATCATATCCGGCTCCAAAAACCAGCAAGGAGACAGGCGGGCGGATTGCTTCGAGCAAGACATCCATTTGCCCGGAGGAGAGGGTGTAGGACTGTACGCGAGTTTGTTTCTCAACGAGGGTTTTATAAAGGTCTAACGCAATGATTTGAGCAACATCGGCGTTGGCAATTTGATTGTTCATCACGGTGTCAGATTGGATTATCAGTCGATCTCCGACTTTGACATTCGGCATCCCTTCTACAGAAAAGATAGTGGCAATCGCAGCCGGCTGTTGGGCGTTCAAACAGTCTTGAATAAAGGAAAGTTGGCCGACCGCAATATCGGAGTTCAAGGATTCAATCAGAACATCGACAATACCATTGCATCCCATCCCAAAACCAAACACAATGTCATCACTCGAAGTTGTGTCATATCTAACGAGAATAGAATCACCACCCTCGGCCAGAAGCAACCGCGATCGCTCCAGAATATCAGCTTCCAAACAGCCGCCACTAATTGCACCAACCATCTGCCCGTCTTCAGTTAACAACATTCGCGCCCCCGCTCTGCGATAAACAGAACCGCAGGTTTGCACAACTGTTGCCAAAACCGCCCGTTTTCCAGCCCGTTGACTCTGTTCAAAAGCTTGCAGAATTCGTTGTAATTCGTTCATAAGCTGTTCCGCATTAAAATGATATCAAATTCTAAAATTGTCGCTACAAATAACGGCCGGAGGAGGCGGGGGAAGTAGGTTGATCGGAGGAAATAATCTGCACCATTATTTATTTTTGAGATTTCCAAGGAGTTTACTCGGAACTCAAAAAAAATTACTCTCCCCCGCTCCCTACTTTATAAATTAATGATGCGCGATAATTTAAAACTGTGCGATCAACTTGTCCGGCGTAAGGGGCAAACTGCGAAGTCGCCGGCCGGTTGCGTGATAAACCGCATTGGCGATTGCAGCCGCCACCCCAGTAATGCCGATTTCACCCGCTCCCCGAACCCCCAAGGGATTAAATTCCAGATCCGGTTTGCCTACAAACGTCACATCAATGCGGGGAACATCGGCGTGGCAGGGATAGTGATAGGTTGCCAGGTCGTAAACGACGGGATGTCCTGTATTGGGGTCAAACAGGCACTCTTCCATGAGCGCTTCCCCAATTCCCATAATGATGCCGCCCCGAATTTGGCTGGCTGCTGCTTTCGCATTCATCACCCGGCCTATGTCCATTGCTGACACCCAGCGCGTGACTCGCAACCGTCCCAGTTCTTCATCCACCGTGACTTCACAAAAATGGGCGCCCCAGGATTGAAACGCCCACTGTTTGCCCTCTCGACTCGGAGCAGACGATCCCGTGGCTTCCAGTGCGGCTCTTCCGCACTGTTGCAGTTCCTTGAGCGCCTCGGCTGTGGTGGCAAAGTTCCCTGATTTCAGCAAGTTCTGACAGGCTTGTTGGACGGCAGGAGCGAGGGAGGCGGTCATTCGCGATCCTCCAGCTATACCCCCATCCGGGAAAAGAGAATCGCCGATTTCCACCTTTACGCGGTCTACCGACACCCCCAAGGTTTCAGCGGCCGTTATCGCCACCATCGTATAAGTTCCGGTACCGATATCATTGGCTGCCGTCAACACGTTCACCCGACCGTCGGGCAGCAGTCGCACCTTAGCCGAGGCGTTTCCCCGAAGTGCCGGAAAGGTTGATGCTGCCATTCCCCAACCGATCAACTGACCATCGGAGGCAAGGGTGCGGAGTTGGGGGGGACGATTTTGCCAACCGAAGCGTCTGGCTCCCTCTTGAAGACAATCGGCAAAGTGTTTGCTCGAAAACGGGAGATTGTTTTGGAGGTGGGTTTGGGTTTCGTTTTTGAGCCGAAGTTCGACGGGATCGAGGTTGAGTTTCCAAGCCAATTCGTCCATCGCCGATTCCATTGCCCACATTCCAGGTGCTTCTCCTGGCGCCCGCATGAATATCGGCGTACCGACGTTTAAGGTGGCGATGGTTTGGCTCGTCTGTATATTAGGGGCGGCGTACATCGCGGGGGTGATGGTGGTGCAGGGTTCGGCAAATTCCTCGACGGGGGAGGTGGCGGACTTGGCGGTATGAACAATCCCGGCTAATTTGCCATCTAGTGCTGCGGTGAGCCGCACAGTTTGCTCCGTTTCAGAGCGATGACCCGTGTTGGCGGTCATTTGGCGGCGGCTAACCACGACCTTTAAGGGACGCTGAATCTGACGCGCAACAGCCGAACACAGCACACCATGAGGCCAGGGGAAGGCTTTGGAACCAAATGCCCCACCAATATAGGGAGTCACAATCCGCACTTTTTCCGAAGGAATGCCAAACAGTTCGGCATAGGTGCGCTGCGTTCCCATCACCCATTGAGAGGCTTCGTAGACGGTGAGGGAATCTCCCTGCCAGTGAGCAATAATGGCGTGAGGTTCCATCGGGGTATGGAGTTCGGTGGAGGTGGTGTAAGTTGCCTCCAGGGACGCTCCTGAGGAGTCCGTTTCCTCTGTTCCGGCAGAAAACTCCCCGAAGCGAAACTCCATTTTTTGGCCAAATAAACTGACCGCAGGTTTGTAGGTAGCTTTGGAAGGATCAATTAAGGGAGTTTCGAGGTCATATTCGACCCGAACCAAATGGGCGGCATCCCTCGCCCGTTCAAAGGTATCGGCCACGACCAAACCGACGATCTGTCCGGCATAGTGTATTTGCTCATCGGCTAGGGGCAAGCGGGTTTCGTAAATTTTGCTGGAGATGAAGTTATTGGTGGGTTTGAATATCTGGGGGGCGTTTTTGTGGGTAATGACGGCAATTACCCCCGGCGCTTTTTCGGCGGCTTCGGTGGAAATCAAGCGAATTCGCCCGTTGGCGATCGCAGACGTTATCAAATAGCCATGCACCAATCCCGGAATCTGATGTTCGGCTGCATAAGTCGCTTTTCCCGTTACCTTAGCCAGCCCGTCCTTGCGGTTAACCGCAGTCCCAATTACCTTGTTCATGCCAGACCTCCTCCCGCTGCTGAAATGGTTAATGCTCGTTTGATTGCCCGTTTGGCCATATTAACTTTGAAACCGTTGTGAGTGAGCGGTTTTGCTCCCTCCAACGCCATCTCTGCTCCCTGTTGGAATGTCTTGACTGTGGCGGGTTTGCCCTTGAGAAACGCTTCCGATAAAGGCGATCGCCAGGGTTTATGGGCGACCCCGCCCAAAGCCAGACGAACATCCCGAATGCGATCGCCCGCCACGTCCACCGCCGCCGCGACAGAAACCAGGGCAAAGGAATAGGAAGCCCGATCCCGCAACTTCAGGTAAACTCCCGTTTTCGCAAAAGGCATCGGGGGTAAAATAACGGCCGCGATCAGTTCGCCCGTTTCTAAATTCGTATCCCGTTCGGGCGCCTCCCCCGGTAAACGGTGAAAGTCAGAAAACGGAATTTGACGCCGGCCCGCGTTGCTCACCACTTCAACGACTGCATCCAACGCCGCCAGCGCCACGCACATATCCGAGGGATGAACCGCTAGGCAGGCATCGCTGGCTCCCAAAATCGCGTGCATCCGGTTGATTCCGTCCAGTGCCGCGCAGCCATCTCCGGGTTGCCGTTTGTTGCAGGTAAATACGGTGTCGTAGTAGTAGGGGCAGCGGGTGCGTTGCAGCAAATTCCCCCCGACGGTTGCCACATTGCGAATTTGTTGGGATGCTCCCGAGAGAATGGCGCGAGATAATAGGGGATAATCCCTCCGAATTTGGGGGTGATCGGCAACTGCCGTGTTGCTGGCGAGGGCGCCGATGCGAATACCTCCTTCTGCCGTGACTTCGATTTGTTTTAAATCCAAACGGGAAATATCAATCAGTTGGGCGGGTTCGTCGAGAAAGACTTTCAGGCGATCGACGAGATTGGTCCCCCCCGCGATGAACTGGGAATTTTCGGCCGTTTGCGATCGCTTTACCGCATCTTCTGCCGAGGTCGCACGGACGTAAGCAAAATTCTTCATCCCGCTACCTCCTGAACTAAAATCGCCGCCGCCGGAGAGGGGGGAGTTTGTCCGGACGCCTGTTGTACGGCCGCAACAATACCGTTGTAAGCGCTACAGCGACAGAGATTGCCACTCAATCGCTCTTTGATTTCCGCTTCCGATAAATTCGCGAGTTCGGGGGGACGGGTCAAGTCGGCAGTTACGGCGCTGGCGCAGCCCCGGTTAACTTCATCGAGCAGCGCAACGGAGGCGCAAATTTGCCCGGGCGTACAATATCCACATTGAAATCCATCATTTTCGATAAACGCGGCTTGAACCGGATGCAGTTGTTCGCCGCAGGCCAAGCCTTCAATTGTTGTAATTGAGCGCCCCTCCTGCATGATGGCAAGGGAAAGACAGGAATAAATGCGATCGCCATCTACCAGCACCGTACAGGCACCGCACTGACCATGATCGCAACCTTTTTTTGTCCCTGTCAGTTCCAACCGTTCTCGCAATACATCTAGCAAGGTGACACGGGATTCGATGCTGACCGTATGAGATTCTCCATTAATGGTTAACGTGACAGGAGTTTCCCCTTGAATGGAAGAACTGTGATCGCTTAACATTTGTTGACCCTCAGCAACGTTAACATTATCAACGACTTTAGACATCTAACACTCAAGAGTCTTTTCTTTTTTTAATATTGGCTATCTGAATATCAAAGTTCTGTTTTTCCCGATTTAATGAGCTATCGTCCTGTCCATCGGGGTTGATGTGATGTCAATACCAGTTGTAGCCCCGTTCCCAATATTCTTGCCAAGATTCTAAACTATAGCGCTACTTGAATCGGGAACACCGGATCAGGGAACGCCGGATCAGTAGACTGTGAAAGGGTTTTAGGATCTAGAAATGTCCTAACTTAAATGCGTAGTGCTATATATGGTAGCGGTGAAGGGAGGATTAAAAATAATCAAAGGTTTTGAAACGTTCCTAGCCATTTGAATTGTCAGAAAAGCCCCGCCAGTTTCAGTCCCGTCCCAAACTGCTAATCCGAGTTGGGAATTTTTAACCAGAAATTGATTTCGAGCCTGCATAACTCCCCTCTGATATTTGGGGTAAAGAATTTGAATTTCTGAAGCTTTAGTCAATAATTTTCGATAATGAAGTTGTTGGTTGGTTGTCCAGAGAGCCGATTGATCTTGACAGGGTAAAATTGCCTTCCAGGGTAAGTAGCGACTACTCCAAACTTCAGCAGCGAGTTGGTCGGTTCCTATTGCCATTCCCGATAAGAAAGTTGTAGTTTCTCTCTCAATAGCAAGGTTAGTTAATTGTTCAATACCCTGGCGAACCACTGGATAATTGATTATTCGATGTCCCGTGATAAATGCCACTTTCATTTCTGATTTTGATAAACAGCAATAAAACAGAGCGGTAGAAAATAAAAAAACCTCCCCAGTTGGGAAGGTAGAATCAAAGCGAATTCAATTATTATCAGTTATTTACTCAACAAATTGAACAACTGAAAAATTTCATAACCGGGGGAAATTTTTTGGATAGGAACTTCCACCAATGCCACAATCGAGAAAACATTAAGCGGCAAATGTTGCGAAGTTTTCGGAAGTTATTAACCCAACCTCTACGCCTTCAAGAGTTGCCAATAGTTGGGAATTGAGTTGAACGAGAGTTGAACCGTTTTCTTGGGTCAGCGTCAGTTGCTCGAAAGTTAAACCGCCATCGAGAACAATAATATCTTCGCCATCGGTGAAGTCGGTAATTAAATCCTCACCCATACCGGAGGCGACAACAAAGCGATCGCTACCCTTACCTCCTGCTAAGGTATCAGCACCTTCGACACCTACAAGTAAGTCATTACCATCATCCCCCCGGAGAAAGTCATTACCTTCCCCACCCCCAAGAGTATCATCACCGCGATCGCCCCAGAGAACATCATCATCTTCACTACCGTCAATCAAATCATGACCCTGACCCCCATAGATCAGATCTTTACCAGAATTGCCCGATAGAGTGTCACTTTGTTGGTTGCCGTAAAGAGTATCATTTCCCTCATTACCTTCTACCACATCTGCTCCGATGTCTCCAAAAACGATATCATTTCCACTACCCCCTCGAACTTCGTCATTATCTTTGCCTCCATAGAGACTATCCTCACCATCACCACCATCAATCAAGTCATCTCCCTGGTTTCCATTAATCCAATCCCGACCTGAATTTCCGGCAATAGTATCATCGTCGAGGTTGCCGAAGACGCTATCATCTCCGCTTCCTCCCTGAATTTGGTCATCACCCTCACCACCAAAGACAGTATCATTTCCATTGCCAGCATCGATGAAATCATTGGCCTGATTGCCATTAATCCAATCATCGCCATCTTTGGCTTCAATATTGTCGTTGCCTTGTAAGCCAAAAATGATATCAGCTTCTGCGGTACCCAAAAGCGCATCATCTCCGTCACTGGAACTACCTGAAGTCGTTCCGGTGTTGGGTTCCAAACTCGTAAATGCGATCGCTTTGATAAAATCGCCCGGGTTGTAAATATCCCATGTGCCATCACCTTCAGTTTCCTCAGAAGAATCTTCAGTTTCGGCAAAATCACTAGCGGGAGGATTAATAATGAACCCGTCACTGTTAGTCCCTCCTGCCCCAGCATCCGCAAACGGTGGAACATACTGCAAGCCGAACTCGGCCGCCAATGCGTTGCTATCACGGCGCAGAATATCGGTATTAAAATGACGGTTATAAATTTCTCCGTAATTGCCCACCGCTTTGATAATATTCACCGCAAAGTCATCGGGTAAACCGAGGGAAGCACCTAGATTTCCTTCTAGCCCTAAGAATTGACGAATTGCAGAACTGGAGTCATTGTCGGGGTTGTCATCGGTATTTTCGGCAATCAACTCGTCAATATTTTCTGAAGTGATGCCATATTCTTCGGCCTGAACCAAAGCATAAGTCACCCAGCGAACCACATCGGCCCATTCCGACTGATTTTCATCGGTAATTAGGGCTAAAGGTTCTTTAGAAAGAACGTCATCAAGAATCCGATGTTCTTCAGGGTTCGATAAAGTGGGAATGCGAGCGCTGAGAATGGTTAGGTCGGTCGAAACCCCATCGACTTCTCCGGCTTCATAAGCCGCAAACATTTCATCGTTGGTTGCAAATGGAACCGGGATAAATGTACCGCCAAATTCACTTAAAGAATCTTTGAGATTTTGTAAGGCGGTGGCCCCTTCTAAAACACCGATGCGGCGACCGTTGAGGGCGGGCAACACCTTAATACCGCTATCAGCTTTAACCAAAATCCCCTGTCCGGTGTAAAGGTAGGTAGGACTGAAATCAATGCCCAGACTGGCATCACGCATGAGATTATGGGTGATTCCCATTGCCGAAACATCAACAACCCCATTGGCAGTGTTGGCAAAACTGTCTTTGAAAGACTGAACCCGAATTTCCAACTTGCTAGCATCGCCGAATAGAGCCGCCGCGATCGCCCGTCCCAAGTCAACATCAAAACCAACATACTCGCCGCCGTCATTCTGTACGGCAAAACCGGGGTTATTACCGGGAAGTCCGAGCTTCAACGAACCCCGCTCCAATACTTCTGTGAGCAAATTGCGGCTGTCGTTATCGACTAGAGTGGCATCGATTACACTACCGGAGAACGGAGGAGAGTAAAGCAAACCGCCATCAGTCCACAGGAGATTGCGATCGCGCTCTAATTCGGGGAAATGACGCTCGTAAATTTCGCCATAGTTACCGACCTGTTTAATCACGTTTACGGCGAAGTCATTGGGAAGCCCCAGAGTTGCCCCCAATTGCCCTTCTAAGCCCAGGAAACGGCGAACAGCCGGAACCGAGTCATTATTGGGATTTTCATCAGTATTAAGGGCAATAAATTCGTCGATATTTTCAGAACTGATACCAAATTCTTCCGCTTGAACGGGAACATAATTCACCCAGCGGACCACATCAGCCCATTGAGAATCATTTTCCGGTAAAGCCAGGGCAATGGGTTCTTTGGAAAATTCCACATCTAACAGGCGGTGATTTTCCGGGTCGGAGAGTTCCTTTAAGTTCTCAACAATGATGGCGCGGTCAATGGAGTAGGCATCAATTTCGCCTCGATCATAAGCTGCAACAATTTCTTCGATAGTGCCATAGAATTTCGGCGTAAACTCGACCCCTTGTTTGCTCAATTGATTTTGTAAATTGCCGAAGGAGGTACTACCTTTAAAGAAGCCAATCAGACGACCGCCCAGATCTAAAGCATTCTCAATCCCGCTATCTTTGCGAACAATGACCGCTTGATGATCGTAGAAGTAAGTTGGACTGAAATCAAGATTTAGGCTGGCATCCCGTCCTAGAGTTTGGGTACTGCGTTGAGACGTCAGATCTACAGTACCATCTGCTACCAACCCAAAGGCTTTCGAGAAAGTAGTGCTGACGGTTTCGACTTGGCTGGCATCCCCAAACAAGGCGGCGGCTAAAGTGCGGGCAAATTCCAGGTCAAATTCAGATCCTACAGAAGTGGCAACTTTAATCTGACCCCGTTGGATAATATCATCAAGGATGGTCAGTTCGGGATTTTCAATCACCGGAACCGAACGGGTTTGAGTTGCCGTTGTTTCGATAGAAGCGCTTTCAACCGAGAGGACGGAAGTCTTAGAGTTCAGACCTCCCGTCGGAATTTGAGCCGGTTCTTGGACGATTTCAATAATCTCGGAGAGATCAGTAAAGTAAGAGTAAGTTGGGCCGTTATTTTGAATCAGCGCCAAGTTCTGGCCGTTGAAGTCCAAAACTCCACTGATAAAGCGGAAGCCGTCAATATTGTCAATGCCAAAGCCCGCCGCCGACACCTGAATTTTATCCCCTTGGGCGGGATCGAAATCCAACACGGTATCGAAGCCCTCATTCGGAGAACTGAAGAAGAAGACATCGGCACCTTCGCCGCCGTTGAGGATGTCATCCCCCGTACCGCCGAAAAGAATATCATTGCCCGTCTCTCCTACCAGCCAGTCGTTATCTTCACCGCCGCTGAGTTCGTCGTCACCGGCACCACCTTCGAGTTGGTCGTTATTGGCATTTCCTTCGAGAGTATCATCTCCGGTACTGCCTGCGATCGCATCGACTCCTTCACCGCCTGAGAGAATGTCGTCACCGGAACCGCCGTCGAGAATGTCGTCACCGGATTTGCCTTCTAAAACATCATCTCCGAAATTGCCTTCTAAAACATCATCTCCTTCGTCGCCACCGAGAAAATCTTCGCCGTGACCGCCTTGCAGCCAGTCATCCCCCCCTTTACCGCGAAGGACATCATCACCATAATTTCCTCTGAGGCGATCATCTCCGCTGTCTCCGTCGAGGGTATCTTTTCCAAAGCCACCTGCTGCAACCGAACCGTTTGAGGTTCGATCCTCGGAGGTGTCGTCATCATCTAAAACCTGAAGTAATGCCACCGACGATAGGGGATCTAAAATATAACCCTCCCCGACCGATTTGAGGTTGATGACGATACTTTCGGTTGTTTCACCTATGGCATCGTTAAAGGCAGAAAGGGCGATTTTAGCGCTCTTTTCTCCGGGAGCGATGTAAACTTCTCCCAATTTCTCTCCCAAAACCCCATAATCTTCATCGACAGTTGCCGTTCCCGAAATTGAGTAGAGTACCTTTAACCCTTGATTGGGAGCGGGATGGCTGAGTTCCACCGTCATTTGAACTTCATTTAAGTTGGCTTCGCTGATGCTGTTGGCGGGAATTGTGATTTTTACACTGCGATTGCCAAATGCGTTAATATCCCCATCGACAAAGGTGTAATTTTGGTAAAGAATTTGTTCAAATTCCGTCAAGATTTCTTCGGGGGACTCAGAAGCGGCGGCGAGTTGCTCAATGAGTTGAGCCACATCTCCCTGAACAGCCCGTTTGACAGAAGCCAAAGCCGGCAAAGCTTCAGGCAAAGATTTAGAAGCGCCGACTTCCGCGACTTGAGCGAGGAAGCCATTGCTATCGGCGATCATTTTAGCCGAAGTTTTCAATCGGTTTTCATCGGAGGAAATGCCATATTTTTCGGTAAGGAAAGACAAAAAGGCTTCAATCTCTATCGTCTCTGCAAAGTTGTAGCCTTCCGTTGTCGATGCGGCTCGGTTTTGGAGAAACTCGGCAAATGCTTCTTGAACGAGTTGTAGGTTATTTTGATTAGCATTATCGCCTTGAAATCCATCCAGAAATGCCCGACCCTGATTAAAGAGTGCTTGAACTTGAATGTGGGCTAAATAAATATCTAAACCCAGTTCATTTTGTTGTCCTAGAGCGTTGAGAGAATCAAAACTTTCCAAATTGAAGCTCGGATCTAATCCCAACTGTTCTTTAATTAAAGTGTCGGCTTCGTCGGCAGTTAAGCCAGCTTGCACCAAAGGTACTTGTAAGCTCGTTAGGGGGGTGATAATTGTTGAACCGGGCAAACCGATAAATTTGCCTGCCGGCAAGCCGCTGGAGGTGTCGTCAATATTTTTGAGGGTAATGGTGACATCGGCAGCCGGTTGAGTTTTTAGGCGAATGCCAATTGTAGCTTGATTGTCTGGCCGCGGCAGTTGGATTTCAACCCGATCGCCGTTGATTTTAATATTGTCATTGTTGATAATAAAACCCAAATCCGCCTCTGCGGTTTCTTTGAGGTGGGCTTGCAGCAAATGCCGGTTTTCGGGCAGATTCTCTGGGGGTGTGATGGTGACTTTTCCAGAGTCGAGATCCGCTTGACGGATGGTGACTTTCCCCAAAACATTTCCCTGTACGTCTTTGAGTTCAACCCGATCTCCTACCTGCGGATAGGGTTCACTGGTAGTGACGGCGACGAAATTATCGGTGTAGCTGGGGGAAAAGAACAGAGAGAATCAGTTGGATAGCTGCATTAAAAGAAGGGAAACTTTTTGCGCCTTTGACCTTTGAGGGGTCATGTAATAGAAATTTATTTGAAATTTGGTTAAAGAATTGTTTGATTCCTCAACTCGAACCGAGAGACATTATTATTACTGATAATGCTAGCTTTCATCAAGGAGAGTATATCAAAGAAATTATTGAAGACGCTGGATGCGAAATTTGGTACTTGCCCTCATACTCTCCAGATTTGAACAAGATTGAAAACTGGTGGGCTGTTTTAAAGACATGGATGAAACAGCGAAAACTTGGCGGTGTCGGTTTCCGTCCCGCCAAAGTTTTTAAGAAGAGATTAAAGGAATTCAAGACCGTGAGAGAATGCGTAGACGCTGCCTTTTTAAATTGTCCTAATGTATGCGCGTAGCGCTATAAGTCTAAAGTGTTTCGACTAATTTTCAAAAAACGGGCGACTTGACTTTTCTTGTATCCATTTTTGACCGCCGCGATCGCGCGGAGCCGTAAATCGTCACTATAAGGTGCAGGCATAATCCCTTTTCGAGCTTCATTTCTATCTATTATATGTCCTAACCTACTCTCGTAGTGCTATAATTGGGCAACCTCACCTGAAAGTTCACTTCGGGAAGTGGAGGCTACTTCAAGAGATGGGGAAGCAAGTTCTCAACCTTCTACGGAATCTTCAAGTTCAACTCAAGCAGAACACCGGGAAATTCGAGCCGGCTCGCGCGTTGGGTTCAAAAACGTCTGGGGTCAGATAAAGACTGGAGTTGTCTTGCACTTGACGGACACCGACCAAGTTGTGACCCTGCGGTTGGACGATGGTACCGAAAAGCTGATTTACCTTGAAGAAGCTTTTCTATTGTGACCCCTTGTGACGGATACCGGAGAACGAACCACACCCAAATAAATGGGTCAAATCCTGCATTGGGTTAGATTACAACTGCTCACAGTGAACCCGTAGTGATTTGATGGTTGCAAAAAGCTGTGGTTTCCACGCACTGAAACTGGAGCAATACACGTTGTTGAGCAGTAGAAATGGTTGGATGTTCAAGAAAGACAAGAAAGATTCGAGGGAAAATCTAATTTTAATTTAACCAAAAAATCTAAACGGATTATTTGCTCTGAGAAGATACAACTTTTTTCTTCAAGGTTGTATTGAGACCTAATGCGGCAAGAACATTCAAGAAGCTACTCGGTTCAGAAACCGGTTGAACGTCATCATTTAAAGGTTTATAAAAACCTGCTGAAATTCGAGTTGTTTTGTGCTGATTTTCTGTCACATCGTCTTCTTATTGAACTGACGTTTGAATGTGGCTGCCAACCCCAAAGTTATACTTAAACCCAGAAGACCGCCGGAGGGTTCAGGAGTAGAAACCGGATCGGTTGCATCGGTAAATATTGCGTACATTTCAGTCCAATCAAGTCCTACATTATCTATACCACTTCCGCCGATGTTGGGGATTCTCCATTCTCCTTCAAAGAAGTCCCCAAAAGCCGAATCGATAGGTATGCTTGAATTTTCTCGCACCTCTATAGGAATATAAAATTGAAAAAAATCAATATCCTTTTCGTCATCATAAACTTGACTTGGAACGGGATTCAAAGTATTTAACTCGCGGTTGATTGCATTGCGGGCTGTGACTCCTAAATCTTTTTGATTCCAAAATGTTGGCTCGGTCTTGAAATCATCCAAATCTCCGAATAAGTTTTGGAACGTGTCAAATTGGAAGTCAACATCATAAAATTTTCCATCTACATTTAAGTCGAAGATATTTGTAACTCTCCCTTGATTATCTAGTTTGACTGTTGCTGCATCAGTAGAAATCGGGATTAAACTCAAACTAACTACGGTGGCTAAAGCGTAAAGCTTATGTTTCATATTTTTTATGAGAGCAGGAACCTTTTCTAGAACCCACTTACTCTCCTTGACGACATTTCAACTTTTGTTTCTGTATTTATAACTAACTTTCTATACCAAGTGCAACCGAATAGCTAAATTTTTACTGAATCTTTAAATCAATTTGAATTTGGGGGGTTTCTGTAAAATTTTAGATTGAACGATTCTCAAATCTGGTCATAATCTGAACCTCCCTAACCGCCAATCTAAGCAGTATTTGACTTACATCAATCCCCGTAATTCCTTCTATTCTCTTTCAACCTTTGCTTAATATTTTTTCATAATTGGCAGTAAAGTTAGGCTGGCGGGAGAAGAATATTGTTATAATACAAGGCTATGCGATTGAGCAAAGGAAACCAGCGTTACTGCGCCATTGCTAATCGGTTTTTGAGTAAGAATTTGAGTTTATAATCCAACTCAGTTCAACAATTCAATTGCTTTATTAATCAACTCATGGGTGATTATCTATCTACTTTTTCGGCTGTGGCGGCCGCAACTACGATTTTTAGCCTGACTCCCTTGGCAACTGTGGCACAAATTGTCCCAGATAACAGTTTGGGTTCAGAAAACTCCGTTGTTACCCCTAATGTTAATATTCGCGGAATAAATAGCGATAGAATTGACGGGGGTGCGGTTCGAGGAGGGAATTTATTTCATAGCTTTCAAGAGTTTAACGTAGATGAAGGACGGGGGGCGTACTTTTCCAACCCCGAGAATATTGTTAATATTTTAACTCGGGTTACGGGCGGAAATGTTTCGGAAATTTTGGGAACGTTGGGCGTTTTGGGGAATGCCAATTTATTTTTAATGAATCCTTCGGGGATTGTGTTTGGGCCTAATGCACGGTTAGATGTGGGCGGTTCATTTTTTGCCACCACAGCCGATGGGATTTTATTTGATGGGTTTGAATTTGCGGCGAGTAACCCCGAAGCACCGCCTTTATTAACGATTAATATGCCCGTCGGGTTAAACATTCGAGAAAATGCCGGAACAATTGTTAATCAAGCCGCACCTCAACTGGTTCGACCCGATGGAAGTTCGTTAAGAAATGATGCGGGATTTCTAATTTCGCAAGGCTTAAACGTTCCTCAAAATCAAACCTTAGCGTTGGTTGGGGGAGATGTATTATTTAATAATGGCTTTGCAATTTCTCCGGGTAGTCGAATTCAATTGGGGGGATTATCAGAACCGGGAATTATTCAAATTAATCCCGATAATAGTTTAACCTTTCCCGATAATATTCAACGCGGAAATGTAGCGTTAACCAATGAATCAGAAATTAACGTTCGTGGAAATGGAGGCGGAGACGTTAATATTAATGCGAGAAATGTTGAGATATCTGGTGATAGCGTTATTCGAGTAGGAATTGATGAAGGTTTAGGGTTTCTAGAAGCAAAAACTGGAGATATTAATATTAACGCTCAGGAAAATATTCTCCTAACAGGTGCAAGCAGTTCAATTACCAATAGAATAAATTTGGGTGGAACAGGTCTATCTGGAAACATTAACATCACAGCTAATTCACTGTCAATAAATGGTGGTGCTTTTATCAGCACTTCTATTTTAGGAAACGGAAACGCAGGGAATATCAATGTCAAAGCCGCATCGGTTGAAATTGCTGGTACTTCTCCTGATGGTGAGTTTGCAAGCGGTTTTTTTGCTAATGTTAATGGTACAGGTATTGGTAATGGAGGAAATATTTACATAGAAACAGGACAATTACGATTAACAGATGGAGCAAGAATTCAAAGCAGTACATTTGGACAAGGAAATGCAGGTTTAGTATCAATTTTAGCTACTGATTCAGTTGAATTATCCAACAGTAATATTTTTGGTAATGTTGGAGAAAATGCTGTTGGAAATAGTGGAACAGTTGAAATTAATACGGGGGATTTGTTATTGTCTGAAGGAGCGCGAATTAATACTAGCACTTCTGGACAAGGAAATGCAGGTAACATAAACGTAAAAGCTGCATCAATTGAGGTAACAGGTACTTCTCCAGACGGTGAGTTGTCGAGTAGTTTTTCTGCTAACGTCAACGAGACAGGGATGGGCGATGGAGGAAATATTTACATAGAAACAGGACAGTTACGAATGACTGATATAGCGATAATTTCAAGCAGTACCTTTGGACAAGGAAACGCGGGTTCTATATCAATTTTTGCAACCGATTCGGTGGAGTTAGCAGATAGTGGTATTTTCAGCAATATTGGAGAAAATGCTGTTGGGGATGGGGGAAATATTGAAATTTCAACCTCATCGCTTAATGCAGTAAATGGAGAGATTGGTTTAATTACATTTGGTAATGGAAACGCAGGAAATGTTCGGATTGAAGCCCAGCAGATTAATCTTTCAGATTCTATTGTAACGGGCGAAACTTCTGGAACGGGTAATGTTGGAAATATTATTATTAATACCGAAAATTTAATCCTTCGAGATGGTGCTGACATTCGGCTTGATGTCAACTCAGAAGCAACAGGTTCAACGGGGAATATAACCGTTAACGCTTCCGAATTTGTAGACATAATAGGCGTTTCGCCAACTGGTGTTCAAAGTCGAATCAACACCCGGACATTTGGTAGCGGCAATGCGGGAAGCGTTATTATCAATACTCCTAGATTAGCCGTTCGGAATGGAGGGACAATCTTTGCTAGTAGCTTCAACACCGGACAAGCGGGAGATGTGATTATTAATGCTTCAGAATTTGTTGAAGTTAGGGGAGGAAGCCTCATTCAATCAGATCTTGATTCTGTTGAATTTGTTATAGAACCTTCTATTAATCCTGAAGATAGAACTGTGATTTATAGCGATATATCAACAGGGAGTAATCGTGGAGAAGGAAGGGCAGGAAGCGTTTTCATCACGACAAATAAACTTACAATTCGAGAGGGAGGAAATATCGGAACTTCTACTTTAGGAAGGGGGAGTTCAGGTTTGGTAGAAGTCAAAGCAAATGAAGTGGAGATAGCAGGAAAGTTAAACCTTGATGAATTCTACTCAAGAAGTGGCTTAAGTGTTATTACAAATGGTACAGGAACCGCAGGAACCCTTAATTTAGAAACTGGACGATTAAGCGTTCGAGATGGAGGTCGTATATCAGTAACCAGTGTAAACGGCAGTAGCTCAGGTTCCATCAATATTCAAGCTTCTTTTGTTGAATTAATTGGTGATGGAAGATTTCCCAGTGAAAATGGAGAGACAATATTTCCCAGTGAAATTTATGTGACAGCAGGTACACTACCAGATGAAACATCTCCTAATATAGAATTTAACGGTACTAGCGTGGGAAGTATCACACTCGAAGCTGACCAATTAAGAATACGCAACGGAGCGCAGATATCAACTTTTTCAAGAGATATAAGCAGTTCGGGTTCAATTGATATTCGTGCAAATAGTGTCGAAATGAGTGGTAGGGGAACTCAAAGGATTACCTTATCAACCGGAAAAACTAGAATAATAGGCAGTCAAATTTTTGCTCAAGCTAGTAACGGAGGCAACACAGGAGATATTTCAATTACCACACAAAGATTAGTCGGACAAAATGGAGCATCCATTAGCACTTCTAGTTCGCGAACGGGTTCTTCGGGTTCAATCAGTATACAAGCTCAACAGGTTTTATTTGATGATCAAGTTAATATTTCCAGTGGAACGGCAGGTACGGGTAACGGAGGAGATATTACCATTGAAACGGAGCAACTTAGAATTCAAAACGGGTCTGTAATTTTTTCGGGAATTTCGTTACCAGATGAATCCGAAATCACTTCCATTGAAATCGCGCCAAGTCGCCGGGGAGGAACGGTCTTCATCAAAGCCTCGGAATCAGTTGTCTTTGACGGGGAAGAAACATTTATTATTGTTGGAGTTAATGAAGAAGGAACTATAGGCAATGGTGGAAATATTATTATTGAAACCGGAGATTTAACCGTAAGAAATCAAGCTTTCTTGTCTACCGCTACTAACGGGATTGGAGATGCGGGTTCGGTTAATATACAGGCTGCAAATATTGAGTTAAGAGATAGGTCTTTTATCTTTGCAAACGTTTCTGAAACCGGGGTTGGAAATGGGGGAACGATAACTGTTGATACAGACGAATTAACAGTTAGGGATCAATCTATTATTGGTGTAGGTAGTGAAGGTGAAGGTAATCCCGGAAATATAGACGTGAGTGCTTCTCAAGTTCGCTTAGAACAAGGGGGTCTATTTGCAGAATCAGTAACAGGTGAAGGCGGAAATATTACTATCAATTCACCGGATATTAGCGTGCGGCGTGGAAGTCAAATTTCGGCAGTAGGAAGTGAAAGCGGTCAAACGTTTGATGGAAATATTGATATTAATTCCAATTTTTTAGTGTTGTTGGAAAATAGCCAAATAGTTACCAACGCCTTTGAACCAACGGGAGGAAGCAATATTAGTATTCGTCCTTTTGGAAGTTCCGAACTCGGACTTTTACAATCTCAAAATAGTATTATTAATGCAGCCGGAGAACTTTCTATCGATACAACGCTTAATTTTGACCCCCCAGAATCATTAGAAGTTGAGGTTGTTGACCCCGCAGCGTTAATCGCTCAAGACCCCTGCAAACAAAGAGGAACTAGCGAATTTGTGATCACGGGTCGGGGAGGAATTGCACCGAATCCCGTTCAAGATTCATCAACAATTCCCCGGTTAGTTGAATTACAATCTCCCCTGATTGAACCCGTTACTTCTCAACCTAATCATTCCCCACGACCTTCTCAACAACAATCACAAAACCAAGAAAATAATACTGTTGATTCTAGAACGATTGTTCCGGCGAGGGGATGGATAAGAACCGAAGAAGGAGAGGTTATTTTGGTGGGTTACGACCCCACCCAGACGGGAGTTATTCGTCAGCAAATCCCAATTAATCAATGTAATTCTACCTCCGAAGAATAAAGGCTGTTGTGTTTGCATCAACAATTATCGGACAAAATACAATTCGATTCGCCTCGAAGAAAAAGTTTAATCGAGTCCTAGAGTCAACTGTAGAGGAGGGCGTTGTCTGGCGGTTTTGGGGAGAGGTTCTGGAAATTCACTCATGGCAGGACAATAACGAGTATAGCTACACTGTTTGCAATGATTTCCGGGTACAGGTTCCCAATCCTCATCCGCTCGAAGCTTCACCGCCAGTCCGCCAATGATTAATTCGGCTTGCTGTTTATGGCGGGGAGTTGCTTGAAAAACAATAAGTTCTCCCTGTTGAAGATAAATTAAACTCAACTGCACCAAACTTTTTTGATAGCGTTGTTCTAGCGCCAGATAATATAAACCCAACTGTAAATCAATCTCCGACGGTTCAAAATTCGGGATTTTTTTTTCCGGTTTTATAATCAATTAATTCCACCCCCTCATCAAGCCAGTCAAGGCGGTCGTAACGTCCTGTTATTTGAATTGGTACATTGCAATTGAACCGGAAACGGGAGTTTATTTTCTCGACCCGGACTATACGGGTATATTTCTCCGCAGCAAAATTTATTTTCCCAAAAGCACGCCCGAGTATTTATCAACTCAATCAATCCAACTATTTCGGAAAAATTTAATTAATGATTCGAGGACAAATTACGGAACGGGGCATTTATGCGCTCTTATTGAATTAGTAACCTCCGATGGCTAGCTTTACACCAAGTTGCTAGTTATTCATTTTCAAGGATTTTTTAGGCAGTAGGGTCTGTCAGAAACTTAAATTTAGTGATGCCCCGCAAAATGAATATAGCTAGCCCCTTGAGTTAATACACAATTTTTGCACCTTTTTAAGATATCCTCCTGATTTAGATCTATGAATCAAAAAAAATGACTCCTTCAATTACAACTCAAGAACGCGCTCCGGGGCGATGGATGGTTTTGTTAGCCTGTATCATTGCTGTGCTGATGGTAGCGATCGATTCAGGTATTCTCACTTTAATTGTGCCAGCGATTCAGAAAGACCTGAATGCCCCTCAAGCAACAATTGGTTTAATGTCGAGCATTTCCACTTTGATGCTGGCAGCATTCATTTTAGGTGGTGGTACATTAGGGGATATTTACGGGCGACGCCGGCTAATTTTAATTGGCACTGGGGGCATTGTTGCCGCAGCAATTTTATCAATGTTTGCATCTAACGCTGGCGCGTTGATTGGGATTCGGGCAATAGATGGGGTTTTTCAGGCATTAGTAAATCCTTTGGCGTTGGCAATTATTGTTATCACTTTTGACAAAGAAGAACGTCCAAAAGCGCTCGGCATTTACGGCGCAACATTAGGAATCATGGGAGGTTTATCATCCCTAGCCATTCAATATTTGAATCAAGCTTTTGGTTGGCGATCGGTTTTTACCTTAGTGATTGCACTCGGATTGTTAACTATATTTCTCATGTTGCGCTTTGTCTCAGAAAGTAAAGCATCTGTAAATAAAAAACTAGATTGGCTAGGAATTTTACTTTGTGCGGCTGGGTTATTTGCGCTGATTTATGGTATTAGTCAAGCAAGTGGGGAGGGTGGGTTTTTCAGTGCGGGAGTCGTGATTCCGGGAGTTATTGGACTGATAATTTTAGGAATTTTCATCGGGTGGGAAGCTCATGTAGAATCGCCAGCTTTAGAACTTTCACTATTTCAAAAACCTGCGTTTTCCCTTGGTGCTTTACTGATTCTCTTGTTTTCTTTTGCTCAAACTGGAGTCTTTTTTCACCTTTCTAATTACTTTCAAGTTTTACTAAAAAAATCTCCGGTTGAATCGGCTGTGATGCTATTACCTTTAACATTATCACTGTTTGTTTTTAGCATTATTTCTGGTAGTTTGGTTAATCGGTTTCCGATTCGTTCTTTAATTGTTACAGGCACTTTAATTTTTTCCTTTTCCCTGTTCCTCTTTTTCCTGTTAATTAATCCCGATTTAACAATGTGGACATTATTAATTCCGATGTTGTTGTTAGGGGGAGGTATGGCGATCGCAAATATTCCCCGAACCAATGCTTTATTAAGCTCTGCACCTCCAACTTTAGCAGGTGTAGCTTCCGCAACTAATAACGCATTCATGCAATTAGGAAATGCAATGGGGGTAGCGGTAACAGTAGCTTTGGTGACAACTTTTGGGCGGAATTATTATTTGGGTGAACTTACTAAAGCCGGATTAGATGAAGAGCGAATTAAAAAAGTCAACGAGTTATTGCAGAAGGTTTTAAGCAGCAATATTCCTTCAATTTCTGCTCAATTTGCCATTCCTCAAGAACAGTTAAAAGGGTTAGTGGGAAATTATCAGGCTGCTTTTACAACCGGGGTAACGCAGATGATGTTGGTGAGTGCGATCGGACTTTTCTTAGCAGCAATTCTCTCCTGGTTTTGGTTAAGTTCCTCTCAAAATAATCAAAATGTTGTCCGATCAAAAAATAAAAAATAATTTTATTCAAGAATATCAGTTTAGAAAACAACTGTTTATGTCAAGAGACTCGGAAAAAAATGTTCCTAATATGAACTGAGCGACTCTGCACCTTTTTTGCACTTTTATTGTTTAGAGTTTGGAACATGATTAACCCTCCTTTATCACTCTAGGCAGAGGAAAAGTAGAAATAAGGAATATTGCAGTTTGAGGGTAAAATAGCGTGCGCTGTTATCAGCCGCAAAGTAAGCAGTGGAAGTCTTATCTCAAAAGGATTTTAGCTACTTAATACGGTACGGATCAACCACGCTATGCGATCGCATTCCGATTTATCCCATAGACTTCAGAGCAGGTCGGCAGCAAGAAAATCGGGTTTTCGGGGATAGACGTTGATTATTTAGATGACGTATCTCGGGAAAAAGTTAAATTATTAAAACCAATTTTAGAACAAATTTTAAATCAAATAGAAGTAGAAATATTGAGTTTAAAAGATAATGCTGCGGGTGAAAATCATCGGTGGCACACCTACACGGTAAAGCGCGAACGCATTGCCGAAGGGGGAAAAGTGACCGATTCTAAAGTTATTGAACTGTTTAATGAACAATTTAAAGATAAAAAGAAAGAGACAAACGTGGCGATAGTTTTGTCCGGCTTTTGTTGGTCAAATTCCGGCGAACTTCATTATACCACCCCGGCTTACGAAGAATATCAATATCTAAAAGTTGTCGAAGAAACTGAGGGTAAAAAACGCCACCACCATATTAAGAATTACGGCTCAAAAACCGAGCGGGGGTCGTATGCTAGCAGCCCCGACTATCAGGAATGGGTGGAAAAATTTGCCGCCAGAGATGCCATTCGGGAGTTGACCCAAATGGCCAACAGCATAAGAGATTTGTTATCAGACTCTTGAAGAAAATCTCCTGAAATCCCCAACAGACAAGAGTTTGCAGAGGCTTCGTGTTTGTTATAGTAAATTACTAGCTACACATACTAGAACGAACAAAAACCAAATTGGAACAATTGGCTTCGCTTCGGGGCTAAACAGAGATTCCGCAAAACGCATACCACCAACTTAGGGCGGGGAAGAATTACTCCCCTCGCCTTCATTGAAAGGGGCTGGAGGAGAGGTCAACGAAATTCCTTTAACACCTCATCGGTAAACGGATTTTCACCTTTTTTCAGAGACTCTATCCAACCTTTTCGCTGTGCTTTTTCCTCCTCGTTTCCCGCCAACTGAACGAACTTTTCAAAGTCCTCAATAGCCCCATCAACATCACCCGTTAACGCCCTCGCCAAACCCCGACTATTATATATAAATCCATCCATTATCGGGCGCGAGTTCAACAGCTTTATTACAAGCAAACATCACCTTTTTTGCCTGTTTATTAACGCCACCTTCCCAACACAGTTTATTCCAATCCGAGGCGGTAATTTTAACATTATTATCAAATTTTTGAGCTTGATTAAAAGCTGCAATTGCTTCTTCAAATTGCTTACTCCCTACTAACGACTTTCCAATTCTAACTAAACTCGCTGCCGAATCTAAACTAAACTTCGGGTCTAGTTTAACCGCTTGTTGAAACTTAGAAACCGCTTTCTCAATATTACCCTGTGCGGCTTGATGTTCACCCTGCAAAAACCAAGCCGTTGCCGAAGGTTCAACTTCACCACAAATATTTCGTTTTTCTTCATTAAGGTTGGGGTTATTTTTCAGGTAGTCACTCATCCAACTGCAAGCGTGGGCGAGGAGTTCATCTCGGTTAAAGTTCCACAGTTTCACGGTGTTGTCAGCACTCGCAGAAGCAATCAATTCCCCGTCCCTGCTGAATGCCACACCGACGACATCTTTTTCGTGTCCCTCTAAGCTATTAATTTGTTTTTCTCCTGACCAGTTAACGATTTCTTCGAGGACGTTGGTAGCTTGTATCTGTTCTATTGTTCCATTTGCTCGTTTTTCGTGTTTGATAACTTCTAACTGTACGTCTAAGTTTTCCTCTTCAGAAACTAAGCGAGTTTATAAAGTTTTTGTCTGTGCTTTTAGTTCTCCCATAAGAGCATTGTTCCACTGCCAAACTGCTACTGCTGCCACACCAGAAATTGCCACAAATCCTGCGGTCAAAAAGCCGGTACTGCGCTGACGTTGACGTTGTTTGTATTGCTGACTTTTTTGAATAAATTCTCGTTCATCTGGAGGAAGTTCCGATCCCCGTTTTTCGAGTTGTTCCTCTGCTTGACTCAGCGCCGCCCCCCGCAATAATAATCCGTTATCTCGGTTTTTTTCCTGCCAATAACCCCTAGAAGCCCGGAGTCGTTCTTGCCAGGTTCTAAATTCTCGGTCGGTTTCCATCCATTGTCTGAGTTGACCCCAGTTTTTAATTAACGCTTCGTGAACGACTTCGACGGTTTCCTGTTCTTTGATATTGTCCGGTTGGGGTTGAGAATTGTCGGGTGTTTCACGGGTGATAACGGTGCGACTGGTAACAACTAACCGCTCATCTGCCAATTTTTTTACCAAATTCCAATTGCTGTCGTTTAATTCGGCTTTGGTGGCGACTCGTCGGGTGTCTTCGGTTCCGGCATCGGGTTGTACTAACTGCACAAAGATTCGCCGAACTTGTTCTTTTTCTTCCGGTTTGAGTTTACTAAATTTGTCATCAGCGTAGCGTGTTAAAGCGCCGGAAACTTCCCCAATTTATTCGTAGGCTTTATGGGTTAACTGTTTGCCGTTTCGTTTTTTCCAGAGTTCAGTTAGGGCAAATTCTAATAGGGGTAAATTTCCCGGTTGTTTATCCACATCATCAAGAATGCGTTCAACCAGTCCGCTTTCCAAACTCACCCCCAATTTTTGCGCGGGTTTTTCAATAATATCTCGGAGTTCCTTTTCATCCATCGGCCCTAACATAATATTACCTTTTTGCAAGACATCAGCTAAAGGTCGATAAGACAGCGCATTTCCGAGAAAATCCGCCCGCATGGTGCCGACTAAAACGGTTGATAAACAGGATTGTTCAGCTAGAGTTTTAAAAGTATTTAAGAGTAAATCTAGAAAATTACGTCGGGTTTGTTCGTCGGGACAAAGGGTATAAAGTTCCTCAAATTGGTCGGCTATCAGTAAAATTTTGTTCTTTGGAGGATTGCGTTGTATTGTTGAAAAAACATCCGATAAGGGAACCGTATTATCTTGAAAATATCCGACTAATTCACGCGCTTGACCGATAAGTTGAGTTTCATTCAAGTTGGGTGCGTAGAGGGGAACTAACGCTTGAGCGAGGGCATGAAACGGGTCATTTCCCGGTCTAAAATGGGTAAATTGCCAATTTCCAGCTTGAACCAATTTCGGCACCAAACCCGCTAAAATTACCGAAGATTTACCGCTCCCAGACGCACCCAATACGGGAATAAAATTGCGGGTTTCGGTATATTGAAATAGTTTTTCAACAAAGACTTCCCGCCCAAAGAAATATTCCGAATTCTCGTAACTAAAATGATACAATCCTTGATAGGGACAGATTAAATTATCTTCGGTATTGTCTTCGGGGGGTGTTGTAACGGTTTGTTGTTGATAATTATAGTTGTAGATAATTGTTCGAGATTGATTAATACTTGTGGTTCCCTCCGTTGTATTGACCAAGTTCACAAGCGGATCTTCATTGCCAGAAATTGTTACATCTCCAGCACTCTGACTTTTATTTAAGAGCCGTTTATCGTTTGTTTCTTCACTCATCATTTACTCCATCACTATTTTATTAATCTCATTCACGTTAAACAATTTGTTGGGTTTAAATCCCCCCTAGCCCTCCTTAGAAAGGGGGGAACTGGATTTTTAATTCTTTCCAAGTCCCCCTTTTGATCCCCCCTAGCCCCCCCTTAGAAAGGGGGGAACTGGATTTTTAATTCTTTCCAAGTTTCCCTTTTTAAGGGGGATTTAGGGGGATCAAACCTACATAGGCATCCAAACTTTTGCTAAAATTGCCGCAACTTTCATCACGGGTTCGGCAAGAGTTTCAACACTTTCCAATCCTTTTTTTAGCAACGCAACAGCTTGATCAATTGATGTTTTATTGGGTTGGGGTTTTTGTAATTCTGTTTCAATGATTTTAATGGGGACTTCCACCGATGCTTTTTCTACGGGATTTAAAGCCTCAGTTTGAGCAATTTCCCGCCAGCGTTTTGGTGTCAAGTCCCGGAATGGTGCATAAGCATATTTTTGTATTTTAAAACCTATTAATACCTGGCTTGAAAAATAAAATAAATTAGAATTATTGTTCTGTCCGAATAGATAACGCATCTTTTAAGTTTCTTTAAATTATAGACAAATAAGATTGTCTGATTTGTTGGAGAATGGGCTGCAAAAACGGATATTTTAACGGTAAAACTGCTGTCGCATAAATGAGCTACTTGCTAAAATGATTGCAAATATATTACTAATGGGTTGAAGAAAAAAATGCCATTCTGGGAGATTAATTATGTATCTTGTAAGCACTGGGAAAAATCCAATATATGGTACTTATGAAGACGATGTATTAACAGGAAATAATACGCAAACCTGGAAATATGAAGGGAATCAGTTAAGACTAGAATATGCTGACGATGCCATATATGGTTATGCTGGAGATGATCGTTTGTTAGGTCGTGGTGGAAATGATGATCTCTTCGGTGGCAGTGGAAATGATGATCTTTTTGGTGGTTCTGGAAATGACAATCTTTCTGGTGGTTCTGGAAATGATTATCTTTCTGGTGGTTCTAATGATGTAAATTCATCAGGCTATGATACTGTGACAGGTGGAATTGGCGAAGATAGGTTTGTTCTTGGCGATATTCAAGGGGTACATTATCGGGGTTCGGGTTATGCTACTATTGCAGACTTTGTGAAGGGAACTGATAAGATTCAACTATGGAGTATTGGTGACTATACGCTTCAAGTTTTGGGTCAAGATACTCGTATCAAAGAGGGAGAGGATTTAATTGGTGTGGTAGTGGGCAATACTAACCTCAGCTTGGAATCAGATTTTGTTTATGTTACTCCCCCGTTGATACAAGCTGAAATTGTTAATTCACAAATTATTTTGTAATTGTAAGCGTTGAAACACTTAGTTCATCCCAACCCTTCCAACTCGCGTTAAAGACAAAGGAAGCCGAACCCAAACGATGTTAGTTTCCAGTTTCAAAGCCAGGGTAAGGGTGTGTGGTTGGTTTTTGCGATCGCCAACGGAGAGAAAACCCAACTCGCCGGGGTGATGGAAGTCGGCAACTTCTACCGAGTACCCAACCTCAATAATGCGGACTTCGGCACCCTTGAAAGTGCGGCTAAAGCACTCTGGGAGCATCACCAACAGCGTCAAAAAGTTTTCGCCAACTTATGGTGGCGAAGCGTAAAACCCCCGCGATTCATCCGGGGGATATAAGCGATCTTAGCCAACTTCAGTTGGCAGTGGATGTTTTTATGCTATCAAGCGCGAGTATAGATTTTGAGGTAGCAAGTCAACCTTGATTGTACTTGAGTTCAAGGCAAAAGGAAAAGAGAGCCAGTATCAAGCAATAGATGAGGCGATACGCTCCTAGAAATTCGTCCGCAATTCTTGTCTAAGATATTGGATGGATAACAAGGGAGTGAACAAGTACGACCTCAATAAATATTGCAAGGTACTAGCCAAACAGTACCCTTTTGCAAGCCAACTCAACTCGTCACGGAGACAGTCTGCGGCTGAATGTACATGGAGTGCTATTAGCAGATTTTACGAGAATTGCCAACGTAAAATCCCAGGTAAGAGAGGGTTTCCAAGGTTTAAGAAACACGCTCGTTCTGTTGAATACAAGACTTCCGGTTGGAAGCTTTCAGAGAATAGAACATCTATTACATTTACCGATAAAAACAAGATCGGCAAGCTTAAACTTAAAGGAACCTACGATCTGCACTTCTACCAACTCGAAGATCTTAAAAGAGTAAGAATAGTGAGAAGGGCTGATGGGTACTACGTGCAGTTTTGTATTTCAGTCGATATCAAGATAGAGACTAAGCCGACAGGAAAAGCCATAGGCTTGGACGTAGGTATTAAGTATTTCTTGGCAGATAGTTTAGGGAATACAATAGAAAATCCTCAGTTCTATCGGAAATCTGAAAAACAGCTAAACCGTGCTAATCGCCGAAAGTCGAAAAAGTACATCTCTTGGGCTAAACCGCAGTCAAAAAACTACCACAAAGCTAGATGTAGATATGCCCGGAAACATTTAAGAGTAAGTAGACAGCGTAAAGAGTATTGTAAGCGAGTTGCATACTGCGTAATCCAGTCTAAGTGCGATTCGTTCAGTCGAAACCTGCTCCTAGCAGGGGGATGACTGGCCTCTGAGGGGTAACCGATAAGGTAGAGTTCGCACTTTAATCCCCTTCAGATGACAACTCTATGACCTTATAGGTGAGTGTTAGTATCCTAGAACGCACAAGTCCTATCGCCTAGGCACGAGGTCGAAAGCATATTCCCAAGGGTAGCGACTAGCCATCAATCTCTTAAGCGGGAATAGAAGCGGAAAGTGGAGGGCAACCTGTGTCCAAAGCCTGTGAGCAAGTCTTCACGGAGAGCGTAAGCAAAGGATATGTCTGAATCATCGTAAGCATTAACCAGTGAAATCAGGTTGTGACACTGGGAGACCTAAAAAGGCAAAGTAAAGGTGACGATAGGATTTAGACCGAATCGTTAAAGTGCTACCCCAAAACTCGGTGAAGAGTATCCCTCCTAAAGAGACAAACCAAAGGTCATAGGGAACGAAGTAACTCCCTCGTTTACTCTCAGTCAAGGTCGATTGGCTGAGTAGTCAGCTAAGACGCAACCATCTACTTCCATTAGGTAGGTAACAGGGGAGCAAGATTGAGTCAGAAGCAAACGCTCTCCGTAACAGGAGAGATACGCAGACGGACTCACGGTAAAACGGAAGGTAAAGCTACAAGTAGCAATGTATAAGTTATGAACACGGAATCAAAACCGATGTATAAATGGGGCGACATAAACTGGCGAAAGTTGGAGCGTGTTGTCTATAAGTTGCAAAAGCGGATTTACCGAGCGTCTCAACGTGGTGATGTCAAAACAGTTCGCAGACTCCAGAAACTGTTAGTTAAGTCTTGGTCGGCTAAGGCTTTAGCGGTGCGTAGAGTAACTCAGGACAATCAAGGCAAAAAGACGGCAGGAGTGGATGGGGTTAAATCCTTGTCCCCAGAAGCACGTATGAAGCTCGTAAACAATCTCAAACTGGGTACAAAGGTTAAACCTACCCGAAGGGTTTGGATACCCAAACCTAATAGGGAGCAACGACCTTTAGGAATACCTACCATGTATGACCGTGCGCTCCAAGCGTTAGTAAAGTTAGCCTTAGAACCTGAATGGGAAGCTATATTTGAGCCAAATTCCTACGGGTTTAGACCGGGGCGGTCAGCCCATGATGCCATTGAAGCCATCTTCAATGCGATCAAACAAAAACCCAAATTCGTGCTTGATACGGATATCTCCAAATGTTTCGACCGTATCAACCACAAACGGCTCCTCGAAAAACTTAACACCTTCCCCACTTTTCGGAAACAAATTCGAGCGTGGCTTAACGCGGGTGTTATGGATGGTAAGGAGTTCTCGCCAACATCTGAGGGTACACCTCAAGGTGGGGTTCTTTCTCCATTACTGGCTAACATTGCCCTACATGGTCTAGAAAGCGAAATCAAGGCAATTGCCCATACCTTCGATATGAAAGACCTCAGAGGACGGCAACGAAGCAGGACACAGAAACAAGATTCTGTAAACGTCATTCGTTATGCAGACGACTTCGTGGTTCTACACGAAGACATAACCGTTGTCCGAAGATGTAATAAGGTCGTATCCATATGGCTGGCAGATATGGGGTTGGAACTCAAAGCAAGTAAGACGAGACTCGCTCACACCCTTGAAAACTATGAAAACCAAAAAGCAGGATTTGATTTCCTAGGCTTTAATATCCGCCAATATAAGGTGGGTAAATATACATCAGGAAGGGATACAAAAGGGCGATTACTCGGTTTTAAAACACTCATCACCCCAAGTAAAGAAAGTCAGGAAAGGCACTACCGAAGGATATGTGAGGAAATAGAGAAACTTAAGGGACAGTCCCAAGCTGTCTTGATAAGCAAACTTAACCCTATCATCCGAGGATGGTGTAACTACTTTTCGACAGGAGTAAGCAAGAGAATCTTTACGAAACTCTCGTATCTGACCTCTTGGAAACTCTGGAAATGGGGGGTAAAACGACATCAAAATAAAGGAAGGAAATGGATTAGCTCCAAATACTTCCGAACCATAGGTGGAGATAATTGGACGTTTGCCACGTCTCGTGAAGGGTCGAACCCTATGGTGCTGATGAAGCATTCACAGACAGCAATCGTCCGTCATGTCAAAGTCAAGGGGGATAAAAGCCCTTACGACGGCGACTTAATCTATTGGAGTTCAAGACGAGGCACACACCCTGAGATGCCTAAGCCAACAGCATCGTTGCTCAAAAAGCAGAAAGGGAAATGCGCTCACTGCGGTCTGTTTTTCCGAGATGGAGACCTGATAGAAGTTGACCATATCATTCCTAAGTCACGAGGCGGAAAGAATTAATATAAGAATAATCAACTGCTCCATCGACATTGCCATGATGAAAAATCCAGAACGGATGGAAGCTACTCTAAGGGAGTTTCCATTATCCCAGAGAATTACCGATGGGAGAACGATATGTTGGTGACGTGCTGATGACAACAGCCGTTTTATTGAGGAGCGGTATGAGGTGAAAGTCTCACGTACCGTTTTGAAGAGCAGTGGAGGGGGTGACCTCTTCACTGACTTTAATTGATGTGGTCGCCTATGAAGACTTAAATGTCAAGGGTATGGTCAAGAATCGACATCTGGCTAAATCTATTTCAGATGTTGCCTGGTCAACTTTTCGCCATTGGCTAGAATACTTTGGAAGAAAATATGGGAAGCTAACCATAGCAGTCACTCCCCATAATACTTCACAAAATTGCTCTAATTGCGGCAAGAAAGTAACAAAGTCACTATCAACAAGAACTCACGTTTGTTCGTGTGGGTATGTCGCTGATCGCGATCATAATGCAGCTATAAAGGTGCGATTCGTTCAGCCGAAACCTAGAAATAGGGGGATGGCTGGCTTCTGTTGAGTAACCTACATTCAGGTTGAGTTCGCACTTTAATCCTCAGCAGATGACAACTTCATAATCTTGTAGGTGAGTGTAAGTACCCTAGAAAACACAAGTCCTATCCTCCAGGTACAGGAGTGAAAGCAGTTTCTCCAGGGTCGCGACTAGCCCTCAACCCCTGAAGCGAGAATCAAAGCGGAAAGATACTGATAGCCTAAGTTGGTATCCCGTCAGCAAGTCACTATGGATAACGAAAGTGAAGGTACGTGTGAATCATCGTTACCGCAAACCAGTGGAAAGGCTAATACACTGGAAGTCCCAAAAGGGCAAGGTCTGAGTGATAAGAGGATTTATCTCGACTTATCTGTACCACTCTAAAACCCGGTGAAGAGTATCATCCTAACGTGACAAACCAAAGATTATGAGGAACGAAGTAACCCACTTACTTACTCTCAGTCTAGGTCGATAGATTGAGTAGCCAGCTAAGGCGCAAACTCTACACACAAAGTAGGTAGTAAGTGGTGAAGATTGGGTCAGAAGCAAATGCCTAACTGTAATGGTTATGGATATGCAGACGGACTCACGGATTAACGGAGTGTAGAGGTACAAGTAGTAACAAATATGCCTAAAACAGATTCACCAAAGAATACTGTGGGATGCAAAACCGAAAATAATGCAAAGAAGGTCAACCCAATCCAGCAATGGAATCAGATTGACTGGAAAAACGCAGAAAAACGAGTTTTTAAGTTACAAAAGCGCATCTACAAAGCGTCACGTCGTGATGATGTACTGGCAGTTCGACGACTCCAAAAAACACTCATCAAATCCTGGACAGCAAAATGTCTCGCGGTGCGTCGTGTAACTCAGGAAAATACAGGTAAAAAGACGGCAGGAGTGGACGGGGTTAAATCCCTATCCCCAGTAGCACGAATGAAACTTGTTAATAAACTTAAACTGAGTTCAAAGGTCAGCCCAACCCGGAGAGTCTGGATAGACAAACCGGGGAAAGACGAAAAACGACCTTTGGGAATACCGACCATGTATGACCGCGCATTACAAGCCTTAGTAAAAATGGCTCTGGAACCCGAATGGGAAGCTAAATTTGAGCCAAATAGCTATGGCTTTCGTCCGGGACGCTCATGCCACGATGCAATCGGAGCAATATTTTTAGCCATCAAGCAAAAGTCTAAATATGTGCTAGATGCTGACATTGCCAAATGCTTCGACCGCATCAACCATGAAGCCTTACTCAAAAAATTGAATACATTCCCCACCATACGCCGACAAGTTCGTGCATGGTTAAAAGCGGGAGTGATGGATGGCAAGCGTTTATTTCCGACATCTGAAGGCACACCGCAGGGCGGAGTCATTTCCCCGTTACTAGCAAATATAGCCTTACATGGAATGGAAAACGCAATCAAAGAACTAGCTGATACTTTCGACATGAAACGTCCCGATGGCACACAATTAGCCAAGAGGGATAAACGAAAATCAGTGAATTTTGTGCGTTATGCTGACGACTTCGTGATTTTACACGAAGACCTAACCATTGTAAAAAGATGTCAGGAATTCATAGCGAATTGGTTAAAAGGTATGGGCTTAGAACTCAAGCCTAGTAAAACCCGACTAGCCCACACATTAGAGGAATATCTAGAGGAAAAACCTGGCTTTGATTTTCTTGGATTCAACGTCAGACAATATCCAACAGGTAAATACACCTCTGGACGGGTCAAGGGGAAATTATTAGGCTTCAAAACCATCATTACCCCAAACAAAGACAGCCAAAAGAAACACTACAAAAAGATAGCAGGAATTATTGAACAACACCAGGGGTTATCTCAGACAACTTTAATTAAAAATCTGAACCCAATCATCAGAGGATGGTGCAATTATTTCTCTACAGTAGTAAGCCAGAAAATCTTTGAACGAATCTGGCATCTAACGGTCTGGAAACTCATCAAATGGGGTATCAAACGTCACCGAAACAAAGGAAGAAAATGGGTATATCTCAAATACTTCCAAACAATCGGAGGGGACAACTGGACATTTGCAACCTGTACTGAAGGTAAAAACCCGACGAGGCTGCTAAAGCATAGCGAAACAAAAATCATACGTTATGTCAAAGTAAAAGACGATGCCAGTCCCTACAACGGTGACACAATATATTGGAGTACAAGACGAGGCACACACCCGGAGATGTTAAAGCGAACAGCATCATTGCTGAAAAAGCAAAACGGGAAATGCCTTCACTGCGGACTGTCATTCAAAAATGGAGATTTAATCGAATTAGACCATATCATTCCCAAGTCGAAAGGCGGAAGGAATGAATACAATAACTATCAACTACTCCATCGACATTGCCACGATGAAAAAACCAGAACAGATGGAAGTTTGCATAGAGACTTAATTAGTCAAATCAAACTACCAAGAAATTACAAATGGGTGCAAGATATGCTGGTGACGTGCTAATGACAACAGCCGTTTTTCTGAGGAGCGCTTGGGACGAGAAATTGTCACGTTCCGTTCTGGAGAGCAGCGGCTCTCGCGAGGGAGTCGCTGACTTTAATTATTCTGAAAAAAGCCCTAAGTACGGTCGGGCAGACCGGATCTTTAAAGCTTGCGGAGATTGAACCGCTTTTAATGTTGGAGCAATCCTGCATTGGAAAGTTCGATCTGTGAAGCAAGAATCCCCGTAACTTTAGTTCGGGGAGTGTCAAAACAACCAATTAAGGGGCTATTCCGGCCCCTTTTTTGTTGTCTAAATTTTTACGCCCGGACTGATTTTGATTGGCTAGGTAATCAACTGACCGATGTGATGGTGGTGAGATTTTCAGGTGCTTACTTTTAATGTAACGGTTGTGGGGAAGGCAGAACCGTAGCGAGTTATCTAGTCTCGGTAGAGTTTCCCAAAGGCAATTGGCTTCGCCACTGGCAATAGAGAGGGGGGGTTGAGTAGCAACTGTGCAAAAAGTCACGCGCTTGTACTGTACCAATCCTCTGAAAATTAGGAAGCTCAAACCCCTGAAATCTCGTTCTTTTTTTCTGTACCAAATAAACTACAGTTTTACTGGTACAGCAATTTAGATACAAAACTTCATCAATACGCTAAGTGTGAAATATTTTCACACTTAGCGTTTCAGCCAAGCGCGGGGTTTTCTGTACAGTTGCTACTCAAACCCCTATAATGGTTGTAGCGATCAATGTCCGGGGATATGTACCCATGTAACTCTAGACAGAATACAGCGATCGCTGTACAATGCAGAAAAAAGTGATCGCATCATTAATCCGCTTTTGGAGTCACGCATCACAGATGTACCCAGTAAGGAAAATTTCGCGCATGGCGCTCTACTCCCTTCAGAAAGGGATGCCGTCATTTTTGATCAGGGGAACTTCAGTCTTGACAATTTGGGAATGATTTAAAGTGCTACTTTAATAAGCGGATTTGGTATCAGCAATCTATTTTACCCGTTCCCCCTCGAATTCAATGGGTTTTAGACATTGTTTCAAGACCAATCTTCTGCTGAGATTGATAGTAATGACATTTGTCATGGGTGAGAAATGACAATTATCGGATGTCGTCAAAATATTCCTATTCTATAGTGTAAATATCGAAAGAAAAACACCAGAATTGTTCGCTCTAAATCCAATACTTTAATTGAATTAGCTATTCATTCTGGATTGTAAAAATAACTCTTTTTACAACTTTATCCTTTCGCACATCCATAATGGAGTTGATGTCATGCAACTAACCTATCGGGGTATTCCCTATCAAAAATCAAATTTTCCAACTCAACAGCCTCGCTCTGAAACGGTCTACACTTATCATGGCGTTACTTATCAGTACAATCCCAAAGATTTATTGGGTAAAGATGCACAAAAAACAGTCAATTTAACCTATCGAGGTGTTATATATACAACAGAAACCAAAGAATACAGAGAGACATTTCAATCTCATGTGAGTGAAGCTTTTCAATTTGATGAAAGCAAATCAATAGTCTTGAGCAGGAATTAATCATGCTATGGCAATCCGTTCTGAGTTGTGTGTAATCTCCCCTTGCAATCATGCAAGAGGCAAAAGGCAATCATACAAGAGGCGAAGTCGTTTCAGACTTTTTACCCGCTTTTAGATTTCTCACCAATCATTTCTGCTTGCTATGTGTCGATTCTTACCTCCGAGAGACGGGAGAACGGTTTGCTCAAAAATTGCTAATATTTTCAACTTTAGCCGACTCACAAATCAAGCTGACGAGCAATTCATTTTGTACTCTATCATCAATTAAGGAGAAAACAATGAGGACGACAAAAACTTCAGCCATCCATGCTATACTCATTGGAATTGACTATTACAAACCCAATCGTTTGTACAAAAATCTGACCGGGGCTGTACGAGATATTAATCTGGTTGAAACCTTTCTCAAAAATACGCTCAAAATTCCGGCCGAGCGAATTCATAAACTCGTCTCTCCCCATTTAGAAGATATTGGATTATTGACAAAGCGATCGGCTCAAAACCCCGATCCAACCTACGAAAATATTGTCAACATCTTTCGGCAAATTACCGCAACGGCCCAACCGGGAGAACAAGTTTACATCCACTATTCCGGTCATGGCGGACGAGCAAAAACCGTTTATCCCAACTTGAAACAAGGTAGCACCGACCAATTCGATGAAGGAATCGTGCCGATGGATATTGGCGATACAGAAGGCGGTCGTTACCTGCGCGATGTGGAAATGACGACGCTTCTAAAGCGGATGACAGACAAAGGATTGATCGTCACGGTCGTTTTGGATAGCTGTCATGCAGGCGGTTCAACCAAAGGAGATGCTGAAATTCGCAGCAGCGCTGAACCCGATCTCTTAGAACGAACCGATCAAAGTTTGGTCGCCAAAAGGGACGAACTCGAACGCAACTGGCTAGAACTAACCCGAGATCGAACGGTTCGCGTGGCGGGACTACCCCAAAGCAGAGATTATGTACTGCTAGCAGCCTGTCGAGATAATGAATTAGCCTACGAGTATGCCGTCAACGGCGGAACTGAACGTCATGGTGCGTTGACCTATTGGATGATTGATACATTGACCAGCATGGCGAACCGGAAACAAGCACTCACCTACAAATTACTCCATGACCGGGTAAATGCTCAGATTCAGAGCAAGTTTGAGAGTCAAACCCCCATGATAGTTGGTGAAAGCGATCGCTTTGTCTTTGGCAACGATCAATGGTCTACACCGTTTACCGTTTCAGTAATTACCGTCAATCGGGATCAAACTCAAGTCACGCTAAATGCGGGACAAGCTCAAGGCTTGAGCCAAGGGACTCGCTTTTCGATTTATCTGCTCAACACCACCGACTTTAGCGATCCAAGCGGTCAAGTGGCAATTGCAGAAGTCACCCGTTCTAATGCGTCTGAATCCATCGCCAAAGTTCTCAAACCCGCAGAGGGAGGAATTGCAACTCAAGACCCACCGGAACCGGGCGCTCCGGCCATTTTGCTCTCGGCTCCCGTGAATCTAATTCAACGAGTTCGGTTTTGGGATGAAAACATAGCCAGTCACCAACGAGAGGCTCTCAATAAAGTTCGACAAGCGCTCGCGGGGCAGGGTTGGGTTGTAGAAGTCACAGAAGATCGATCGGCTCAGTTTCAAGTCGCAATCGATCAAACAGGTCACTACGAAATTTGTCAGAACGGAATCGCGATCAAAAACCTCAGACCGTTGCTAGAAATTGATGATTCAACGGCTCCAAAACAAATTATTAATCGCCTGGTGCATTTGGCAAAATATCAGGCCGTACAAAGCCTAAATAACTCCGATTCTAAACTGGCTGAAGAGATAGAGGTGGAACTGTTGAAAAACGATGAAACTGCCTTTGACGATCCTCAAAATCCAGTGGTTCAAAATGGAGAAATTGTTCGCCTGCGCTTAACAAATCGGGGCAATCATACCCTCAAAATTGCCGTTCTCGACCTGGAGCCGACCTGGGCGATTTCACAGATCCCCATCGGTGGATTAGAGTCTCCTTTCTTCAATCTATCGAGCGGAGCCATAGTAGAAACTCCCCTAAGAATGAGCATTCCCGACGACATCACCTATCAACAAACTCGGGAAACCCTAAAAGTATTTGCAGTTCGAGAGGGATTGGCGGACTTTCGTTGGTTAATTTTGCCCCCACTGGATAAACCCCTCGTCAGTCGGAGCGCAGAACTCGAATCAGCATTAGCGGAATTTGTCAAGAGAAGCGTCGGAGAACCGGAAGGAGTGAATCCACTAAATAATCTGCTGAAAATGATCGGTGCGGATTGGGAGCAAGCGCCCAATGTATTTCGGGCGGCAACGGTTGTTGTTGACCCCAAGCAAGACTGGATGACGAAGCAAGTTCGGATTTTAGTGAGGCGGTAATTCTTGAGCGTTCCCAGAGCGTTTTACCGAACTCCAATTCACACCGTTCTCATCCGTAAATCCTTAAAAGCTTAAACAGGAGCAATGCCATGTCTTCCCCAATATTTCAACGCAATCTGGCAGTTGTTATCGGAATTAATAACTATCAAGATGGGGTTCCGACCCTGAAAACACCCGTTAATGATGCCCAAACTTTGGCAAAGATTTTGCAAACTCAACACGACTATAAAGTTGACTTGCTTTTAAATCAACAGGCTCAACGAAATAGCTTCATTCATTTGTTTGAGGAGGTGCTGCCCAAACAGATTGCAGCCAATGACCGTCTATTGTTTTACTTTGCCGGACACGGAATCGCACTCAACGGTGAAGATGAGCCGGAAGGCTATCTCATTCCCCAGGATGCTCGATTGGGGGATGTCAGCACCTACCTGCCGATGTCACAAATTCACGATGCCTTACTGAAACTGCCCTGCCGCCATTTTTTAGGCATTCTGGACTGTTGCTTTGCGGGAACGTTTCGGTGGTCGAGTATGCGAAAGTTAATTCCTCTTGAAGTGGGTGTCCTGCATCGGGAACGCTTCGATCGCTTTATCCAAGACCCGGCTTGGCAGATTATTACGTCCGCCGCTCACGACCAGGAAGCCTTTGATGTCTTCAATTTGCAAGAAGGGTTACGCGGTCAAGCCAGAAAGCATTCTCCCTTCGCAGTTGCCTTGATCGAAGCATTGGCGGGAAAAGCCGATACTTATCCTCCGGTCCAACCCGGCAAGTCCGCAGGAGATGGGGTGGTTACGGCAACAGAACTTTACCTCTATTTACGCGATCGCATTGAAATTGTCACGACAGCACGGGCAGTCCGTCAAACGCCTGGAATTCATCCCCTCAAAAAACATGACAAGGGCGAATACATTTTTTTCACCCCCGGACATCAACTGAATTTACCTCCCGCTCCCCCGTTGGATGAATCTAAAAATCCCTATCGAGGTTTACAATCTTTTGAAGAAGAACACCAAGATTTGTTCTTTGGTCGAAAGACAATTACCCAAAATCTCTATCAGTTTTTTCTTCAGCACAACCTAACCGTCGTTTTAGGGGCTTCCGGTTCGGGAAAATCCAGTCTGGTGAAAGCCGGATTAATTCCCCAGTTGCGCCATGACCGAGATATATCCTGGTCTATCTTGCCGATCTTTCGACCGGGAGATTCTCCGTTGAAGGCGCTCAACAATGCCCTCGCTTCAGCCAATTTGCCGACCATCAATCAACCGGGCGATGTCTCCGAGAGTTTAGGAAAGGTAAGGTATTCAAGAAAGACTCTCAAGCTCGTGTCAAACTCGCGGTCGATCAATTTGAAGAGTTGATTACCCTTTGTCAAGATCGACAAGAACGAGAACGGTTTCTAGAAATTTTAGCAACGGCTCTGTCTGCCTACCCCAAACAGTTTCATCTTCTCATCACCTTGAGATCGGACTTTGAACCCCAGTTTCGCAATACCCCTTTGGAACCTTACTGGACAAGCAGTCGATTTATTGTTCCAGAAATGGGCCGCGAAGAACTGCGAGAAGCCATTGAAGAACCTGCTTACAAGCGGGTAATCTTCTTTGAACCCCATAACCTTGTCGGGCAGTTGATTGATGAAGTGGTGAATATGCCGGGAGCATTACCGCTACTGTCGTTTGCTCTCAGCGAGCTTTACCTGAAGTATCTGCATCGACAAGAGCAGGCGAAACTGCGAGGTAACACCATTGAGCGTGCAATTACTCTGAGCGATTATCACGAGTTGGGCGGAGTGACGCGATCGCTGACCCAACGGGCTGATTGGGAATACCATGCTTTGGTGAATCAGGACTCAACCTACGCTCAAACCATTCGGAATGTGATGCTGCCGATGGTAGCAGTGGGGGGAGAACTGGCTCGCCGAAAAGTACCCGAGTCCGAACTGAACTATCCAGAACCCGAAAATACCAGGGTCAAACGGGTTATTCAACAGTTTTTGAACTCTCGCCTGATCGTTGTGGGAACTGATGCGAATCACAGCACTTACTTTGAACCCGCCCATGATGCTCTCGTCAGAGGTTGGGAAAAGCTCTTGATTTGGCAGAAGCAGGCGGAAGAACAGTTAACGTTGCAGCGACGTCTGACTCAGGCGGCTCTCGAATGGGAGAGTCTCAAAACCCAGAATAATGATGAACAAACGCCAATTTTCAAACGGGCGGATCGGGTTCTCAACTGGTTAGATGGGCAACTTTCGACGATTGAGAGTTTAGTCAATCAAATTTCAGAACAGGTTGTTCGGCGATGGCAGCAGACACCCGATCAACAGGGACGTTGGAGAGAGAAATCCGTGCAATTTCTCTGGAATGCGAATCCTTATCTGGAGGTCTTAAATGAAACTTTAAACTCCAATGATAATTGGTTTAATGAGGTAGAAGCAGAATTTGTTCAAAAAAGTATTCAGAAGAAACGTCAGAATGTCAGTTGGCGACGGCGGATTGCCATTGGTGTAATTCTGAGTTTAAGTGGGTTAACAACTGCGGCGCTGCTTTATCAAAGAGGCTCTCAGATCAGAGAAGCCAGGACTCTGAGATCGTCGGCAGAAATTAACTTGGCTGACAATCAATCTTTAGATAGCATGGTTGAGATTTTACAAGCAGGAAATACGCTAAAAAATCCCCTGTTAAAACTTTTTCCTCCAAATTCTCAGCTACAGCGAAAAATAGAAGGAACCCTGCAAACCGCAATATATACTGTTAGAGAACGGAATCGTTTACAGGGTCACGAACGTCCCGTTAGAAGCGTGGTACATAGCCCAGATGGTCGGCAATTAGCAACGAGTGGAGATGATGGTAAAGTTCGCTTGTGGAATTTGCCGGGTGAGAAATTGCAGGAATTTGGGGAACAGGGAGGTTCGATCAGAAGTGTTCAATATAGTCCTCAAGGGCAATTATTAGTAACCGTCGGAGATAATGGATTGATCGGTTTGTGGACTTTGCAGGGTCAGTTAGTCAAACAATGGAATACTAAACAAGGTAAATTGCAGGATGTTCAATTTGACCCCGATGGAGAGTTGGTAGTCAGTGCGGCAGATAATGGTACGATTCGTTTATGGAACTTGCAGGGTGAATTATTGAGAGAATTCAAAGGACATTTAAACTCTGTAAAAAGCCTAAGTTTTCACCCAAATGGTCAATATATAGCAAGTGCTTCGGATGATGGTACAGTGCGCTTATGGAACTTGCAAGGTGAGGAATTAAAAACAGTTATATCTTCTCAAAAGCCTTTAACAAGTCTCTGTTTTAGCCCGGATGGTCAATTTCTGGTCGGTACGGGAGAAGATAGCATTGTCCGGGTGTGGAGTATTAAAGGAAAACAAGCGTCAATAATTAAAGAGTGGAATACCAAACAAGGTAAACTTTGGGATGTTCAATTCACTTCAGATGGTCAACAGATAGCGATCGCCGGGGGAGATGGAACAGTTCGAGTTTTGAATTTGCAAGGTCAGGAGTTAGAAAAATTTGTCGGTCACAAAGGACCCGTTAGAAGTGTGAGTTTGAGTCCAGATGATCGGCAATTGGCAAGTAGCAGTGATGACACAATGGTTCGGATTTGGAATTTACAGCCTGTAGAATTTATATCCAGAGAATTCGACCGTTCAGAACCCAAAAGGTATACAAGAAATGTGAGTTTGAGTCCGGATGGAAAGAAAAAAGTGGTTGGCAACAAAGATGGTATCATCGGCTTGTACGACTCGCAAGATCGGCTTTTTAAAAAATTTGAAGGGCATTTAGGTAAGGTTAATAGTGTTGCCTTTAGTTCTAATAGTGAGAAAATCGTTAGTGGGGGTGAAGACGGTACAATTCGGGTGTGGAACTTGGACGGTAAATCGATCAGAATATTTCAAATTTACGGGCCAGAAGTTAGTTCAGTAATGTTTAGTCCGGATTCTCAATAAATTATTAGCAGTGATAGCAAAGGTCGCGTACTCCTGTGGAATTTGCCAGACGAAAATGCACAACTGCCCCTAGCACAATGGCAAACTCGACAATCTTTTATTACAAGTATTAGCTTGAGTGAAGATGGTCAATTTCTCACAACTTTGGGAAAAGACGGAAGCGAGAAAACTTGGGCGATTCAATCATCTGATGAATTACTAATGCAGCAGGCTTGTAGTTGGGTACGGGATTATTTAAAATATAATTCTGACCTAAACAACGGCGACCGTCGTTTGTGCAATGGTATCAAAGGTTAGTCGTAATTGATATCAAAAAATCTTGGTTTTTTAGTATCTAGTATACTATAGCGCTTCGCGCTGGTATATTTACAAATGCTGAAATGCGGCATCTGTAGCTTTGTGAATATTAAACTCATACTTAGGCAGTTCTTTTCTAATAGCCGTTTTGACTTTTTGCCACCAATGTTCTATTGGGTTAAAATCGGGAGAATCGGGAGGTAAAAATAACAATTCACATCCGGCTTTTTCAATTAATTGTCTAATTTTTAGGGAGTTATGAAAGGGGGCATTATCCATAATAATTACTGCCGGAGCAAGAACGTGGGGCAATAAGCTTTTTTCCAACCAAATTTCAATAACTTTAGCCGTACAATATCCCTGATACACCATGGTCGCGAAAAATTGGTCTTCACACAAAGCACCAATTATACTCAATCTTTATTGACGTTTTCCGGGTCGAATGCTGTAAAATCTTGTCCCTTTTTTACTCCATCCATAAGGGTAAGTTTCATTGTTATCTATTCCACTTTCATCTACATCTATTACCTTTTTATCCTGATAACTCTCTAGTTTTCGTTTAAATTCACGTCTGGCTTCTTCACTTCTTTCTTGATAATAAATCCGTTTTTTTTTCGGGTATAACCCAGTTTTTTCAAGGCTCTACTAATTGTATGATGGCTTACCCCTCCCCAGAGTTGTGCTAGAACATTGCTGAGTTTTATCTGCATTAAGATCTACAAATTCAGTAAATCTATTCCAATCTTTGATTTTTGACGGTTGAGGAGGGGGAACGCTCTTCATAGGAGCCGTTGAACCTGTTTTCTCCACCTGGTCTTTCCATCTATAAAGAGTTGGACGACTAATGCGTCAGTCCTCGACTTACTTGACTAATTGATATCCCATTCTTGAGCCACTCTAAAGCACGGACTCGTAAATCTTCACGCTCATGCGATCGCCATAAAATTTCCTACCTCTTTTTCTTGGACTTATCCTATTCTACCTTGTAACTAGACGAGCGCGAAGCGCTATAATTGCCCCAGATGGTACGATTTATTATCCCTGGCAGCTTGGTCATACCATTGTTGATGGTTTAGGAAATCCAATCCCGAACGACGCTCAACCTCCGGGTACAGCCATTCAAATTAATCAAACTATTACGGCAACGACAACACCCGCAACCACCAATGACTACATCCCCGCCAATGCTTTAACGGGAACCGGAGATTGGGTCGCCAGACGGGGTAAAGACCACCTCAACAATGTTGAACAGGTATTCGTTGATAGCGGCGATTTAGAATTAGGTCATTGGAAAGCGCGAGTTGTTGGCTTTAACGTACAAGCAGGTGCAGTGGCAGTATGGCATCAGAGGTTCCGGTTTCTAGCGGTTTCCGACCAAAAATTGAATTGCTGCAAGACTCTGCCAATTTATTTCTGGATTTAATGCGGTTAAATGCAGGCGATCGCTTGGGTGAAATCAGTTTTGCAAGTAGTGTCAGCACCGATTTTGGGCCGGGAGATGTCTTAACTGAGATTACTTCTAGTAACATTAATGATGCTAAAAACGAAGTCAATAACCTCAGTCCTGGCGGTTTAACCAATATTCAAGGTGCATTGCAAGAAGGACTTGATTTATTAACAGATGCTCCCGATGGAGAAGACCATCGCCGTGTGATTGTTTTTCTTTCTGATGGAATGCCAACAACAGGCGGCAACCCCACTGATGCGACTTTCCTTCAACAATTTGACGATGAAGATGTGAAAGTCTTTTCTGTTGGTTTTGGAACCGAAGGAGCAAGCGGTAATGCGGGAATTGATGTGGATCTATTGCAAACTTTAACCAACGTCGGCGAGCAAGGGTTTTACCAAGTGACTGAAAGCGCCTTAGAACTCGATAAGTTCTTCGTTAATGCTGTAGCGGGAGCGATTAGTTCTGATGTCATTGTAGACCCGATTGATGACATTGAACCCGGTGAAACTCATACGGTTGATATCACATTAGGCGAACAGGATGGGGTAGTTTCTTTTATTCTCACCAGTGATAATCCTGAGTTTCCTTTAGATTTAGCATTACGCAGTCCTTCGGGATTAGAAATTAATGCGGATAACTTTGGTTTATTTGGCGATCGCATTTCCTACATTGATGCGCCCACCCATGATATTTACCAAGTTCACCTTCCCATTGTTGCACAAACCAACACCGATCACGCAGAAACCTGGGAAATGGTAATTCGTAACCCCAATAATTCGACGGTTACTTATTCGGCTTCTGCCATTGGTCAGTCTACCGTTCATTTAGACTTTGTGCCTCCCCTAGTATCTGACGGCTTCTTTAATTCAGGAGAAGCGATTCCTCTGCAAGTTATTTTAGAGGAAAATAATCAAGTTCCGATTCGTGAAGCTTCTGTCAGTGTATCGGTAACGGCTCCCACCGTTGATTTAGGAAATTTGCTCTCATCAGGAGTTGTCAGTGAGGATGATTTAAAAAAAGTTCCGGTTGAAATTCAAGGTGAACCTTTGGGTTTGCGAGAACGGATGACAATTGCATTGCAGAATAAATTCGGTGACGAGAATCCGCTTTCTGCTATAAAACTTGACTCGATTGAGTTAACTGAATCAGCCAATGGTGGATTTTATTCTAGTCGATTTGTAGACACCAAAATTCCGGGGACTTATACTTTTGTTGTTAATATGGTAGCTACACCCAACAGTATAAAGTGAGTTCCAACCTCAAACAAACCTCACTTAATATCGAAGTGCTTGATGTGGAATTACCGCCTGTTGTCATTGATTCAGGTTCTTCTATTCCGGGAATTATTGATAATAAGCCGGGTATTATTTTCGATCCCATTGACGATCCGGGTATTGTGTTCAATCCACGAATTGGGTTGGATTTAGATAATCTGCCGATTAGTCGCCCCCTTAATAATGACGAACTTTCTAATGAGAGCATTTTAGATTCAGATGAAGATGCTCTTTTGTGGGGTGGTAATGGTCGTTTAACAGCTAATAATCGCTCAGGGAAGCCGGGTGAGGATACTGTTGGATTGGTTATCGGTGAAGGAACGCCTACAGACTTGAAAATCCGTACAGATTTTACGGGATTATTGAACAACCCAACGGTCGAACAACATTCTGTTATACGAAATCCGGTTGACAAAACCTTTGTATAATAAAGGAAAGGTAACGAGGAACAGATGAATGCCGAAAAAAGCGACTCTAGCTAACCATTATAGTTCTTCCGAACTGAAACAAAAGTACATAAAAAATCAAGATGCAGTCGAATCGAGAAGATGGCATCTCTTGTGGAAAGTGTCTTTGGAATGGACAATTAAACAGGCGGCGATCGCAGTAGGAATCAGTTATGAGTAGGGGAAAGAAATTGTCAAGAAATATAATGATTTAGGAGAGAAAGGAGTAGAAAACTTGGTTCTTCAGTACCTAGTATGCTAAAAATTTAGTTAAAATTCCAATTCAGTAAACATCTTGATTGAAAGTTTTTAAAATTTCTGAATCCATAAGCCGAACGTTTAATCAGTTTCAGCTTGTTATTAATTCCCTCAACTACACCACTGGTTGTTCTATGATCAAAGTAAGCAATAATTTCATCTAGCCATCGAATAATTGTCTTTTGACTGTTTGGGAAATATTTTTGAGCTTCATCTAACCACCTCCCTAATTGCCATAATCTCACTAACCAATCATTTGTTTCCTCAAAGATTTGACGAATTTTTTCTTTGAATTCGTGCATCCTTTTCAGGAGGGGAGAAACCTCTTTCACTTCGGCTAGTTTCTGGCTTTGTTGTTCATTCAAATCTTTTTCATTCTTCAAAAGGGCATATTTACTCTTCTTCAATCCTGCTAAAACTTTTTCGGAATTTACTTTTTCCAATTCCGACTTAGCCGTTTTTAGCAAATTTTCTGCCTTCAGCCTTTCTTGTTTCCTTTGCTTATCTAACTCCTGATTGATTTGTACCATTACATGAAATCTATCCGCTACAACTTGAGCATTTGGCATGAGTTTTAAGACTAAGCTTTTGTATCCTTTCCACAGAGCTATGCTAACTTCCTCTATCTTTTCTAACACTTCTTTCCCCCATCCCATCAATACTTTTTTGATTTCATCAGTTGTTCTTCCTGCGAGTAGGGCTATTAATTTTGACTTCTCTAAATCTATGAAAACTGCACAATAATTCCCTTTTCCTTTAATCAATGCTATTTCATCAATTCCTAGCTTTTTTAAATCTGCGGGTTTTAACTCGGCTAATTCTGATGATGCGTCTTTTAACTCGGGAATCGAGTCATCCGCGATTCCCCGCCGATTCTGCGGCGGTGAACGGATGACATTCTTTCTATTTCTTCTGTTGTGACTAACCCTTTTTGGGCAACAATGTTTATGTCCTTTTCTAAAACTTCTTGTAGGATTCTATCCGCCAATCTTTTTGTATAAGTCCTTCTTTTTCCCACGAACTCTAAATCCTCACTAAACGGCTTTTTACATTTCTTACATTTTAACTGCCTTCTATTTATTTCCAAAAATACTGGCGATTATCCCCAAGGTATATCTTTAATTATATATCTATGGTTTTGATGCAATTTATGACTTTTTTCCCCACAACGAGGGCAAATACTTTACTGATGGATTGGCTCTATCTCTAAAATTATTCCAATCCCTTTATGCTGATAACGTGACACTACTTTTACTCCTTCTAGCTCCAGAATTTCTGTGAGCATTTTAATTTCCTTTTTTGAAGCCATTATTACTGATTTACTCTTTTTCTGATTTCAGTTAACAGCACATATCGCTTAATTGTCAACCGGAACAAGCTCTTCAGCTATCACTTTGGGGGCCTAGTTTAATCAATTACAGGAATATCGAACGATTTAACCTCACCGGAACTATCTATGGAGATCATCTCTATGGCGGAAACCTCAACGATACCCTAGCAGGAACAGCAGGAGCAGACACTCTCAAAGCCGGTGCAGGTGACGATCTTTACCAACTTGATCCTACTCAAGCGGCAGGTAGCCAAATTCAAGATACCGAAGGAACTGATCTTCTCGAATTAGGAACTTCTGTAAACATCGATAACCCAACAGCAGGAAATTCAGCCTTCCTTTCCCCTTCCCCATTAACCGCAGGACAGATGGGTTTGGAACGTCGGGACAAAACTTTAGTGATTGACCTCAATAAAGACGGTGTTGCTAAAGCTAAAGATGATTTATTCGTCTTAGATTTCTTCGCCAGTTCAACTAATCAAGCTGGCACAGGATTTATGGAAACCGTTGCCAATCTTAATGGAGAAGATATCCTTAACTTAAACTTGCCAGACCAAGGCTACCTAAATCTTGAAGAAGATTTAACACCAATCACTCCCCAATTAACAGTAACCCAATATGCAGAAAGTTTCATCACTAATTTTCCTAAAGGGGAATTAATGACCAGCGAAGATGGAGAAAGCGCCGAATTTACAGTTGTTTTGGCGACTCCACCCACAGCTAACATTGTTATTGCTCTGAGTACCCTATCTGAAGCCGAAAATACAATTTCTGTTGATCGCCTCACCTTTACTCCCGAAAACTGGAATCAACCTCAGACTGTAACAGTAACAGGCGTTGATGATGATGGTCGAGTAGATGGTAATTGGGAAAAGAAGTTGATTTATACGAACCTGAAAGCTTAATTGCTGCGATCGCTTTACCCGTAACACCGTCTAACACTGCGGCTAATTTGAGTTCTGGTAATTCTAACCGTGAAGCCACTGATGGCGCAGATGTTATTGTTGGTGATGGGACAGATAATGAAATTGTTGCTCTTGCAGGTGATGATCGGGTTAACGGTGGCGATGACAACGACTGGATCAGCACCAACCAAGGCAATGATACTGTTGATGGCGGAGAAGGTAACGATACCATTCATGCTGGAAAAGATGACGACCTTGTTTTTGGTTCCGATGGCGACGACTGGTTGAACGGAAACAAAGGTTCGGATTTCCTTGATGGTGGCGAAGGTGCCGATACCGTGTTTGGCGGTCAAAACAGCGATACCCTCACAGGTGGTAATGGTGATGACTGGTTAAACGGTAACTTGGGTTCTGACTTGGTTGATGGTGGTGAGGGTCAGGACATGATTTATGGCGGTCAAGATGGTGATAGCCTGATGGGAGGAAGCGGAAATGATACCATCTTTGGTAATATTGGCAATGATTTAATTGAAGGAAATGAGGGTAATGACCTGATTTATGGCGGTCAAAATAATGACACGATTTCAGGTAATCAAGGTAATGATACCCTTTACGGCGACTTAGGAAATGACCTCATTGATGGTAATGAAGGTAACGACTTCTTAGAAGGCGGTCAAGGTGATGATACTCTCGATGGGGCTTCCGATGATGACCAATTGCTTGGCGGTGCCGGAGATGATTTACTTATCGGTGCTGAAGGTAATGATACCTTAACTGGAAATCAGGGACGCGATCGCTTTTTACTCCGCAGTGGAGAGGGTTCGGACTTGATTACCGATTTTGTCGATACCGAAGATGCGTTTGTTCTCGATGGTGGCTTAACGTTCGTTCAGTTGAGTATTGTCGAAGAAAATGGTTCAACTCTAATTAAGTTGGGAGAGGAACTGTTAGCAACAGTTGAGAATGTTAACGCCAGTCTAATTACAGCAGACGATTTCGCTAGTTTGTTCTAATTTCAATTGTTCGAGACTAACTCGTGAATTTGAGTTAGTCTCTTGTTGATCTGGGGTGATTAACCGAGGGGGATAATCAGCCGAATTGTTGAACCACCATTGGTTCGTTATGACGCGAAAGATGGGAAATTCTGCGCCAAGCGTTTTTTCGCTTCATCAGTTGGCGATCGCGCCAAGTTAAATCGCGGTCGTTGAGTCTTTAAAACTTTTTCACATTGCTGGCAAATTTGGATTATTCTGACAAGTTGAGAGCCACAAAGGTTCAACAGTTTGAATTTGGGTAATCCGCATCTGACTACTATCTGTTGCTACTCAAACCCCGATTTCTAAGCCTTTAAGGGAGTTGCGGCATCCAAGCGGTTTATTGACTTGCTTTAGTGAGAAAATCGGGAGAAATGCCCTTGGGAAAGTAATCACCGGAAAATAAATAAGAAATGTAAATAAATGGGATTAGTATTTATACTTATCTGCTAGAACAGTAGAAGATACATCAAGATGAAGTTAGGAGAAAACAAGAAAAAGGCAAAAAACGTCATACAGTTTTTTATATGGTTTGTTTTTTGCTGAAATGTTCTCTAAAATAAGCCATTGAGCATTTAAACGAAACTGCCCTTATACGGGATAACTCTCGCATCACAAAAGTTAAACAATTTGGGAATAGGCAATTAATTTAGATGGTCAATGGCTTTGGGTTTGACACTTAGTTTTTTAGCTACATAATTCGCAATTGGAGTAACTAAAATGTTTGAAAGATCTCGCCGAATTCTTTATTTTGATGGTAGCGGCATTCGAGGACTTTTAACTGCCACAATGTTAGAAGAAGTTGAAGATAAACTGAAAGCAATCAATCCTGATAAAGAGCTAAGAGACTATTTCGATATTATTGCAGGAACATCTTCGGGAAGTATTATTGCCCTAGCAGTCGCCCAGGGAATATCTGCACTAGAGATTAGAAGTTTTTTTAAAGGCGACGGAAATCGAATTTTTCCTGACCCTAAATCAACTTTATTCAGTTTGATTCAAAGATTCCTAGAACAAGATGTAGATTGGACTACTTTCAATCCCTTCAATGTTTTAGATGTAGACAATGCAAATATTAAGAAGATGATGAGTCAACCTGTTTATGATGACAAAGGCTTGGAGGAGGTACTCAGAGAAAATTTTTCGGAACAGCTATTCGGGGAGCTTAAACCTTTAGTGATTATTCCCAGCTATGATGTCTATAATCGTCGAGCAACAGTGTTTAAAAATAAAGACGACCTCTACAAAAGTTTACCAGTTTGGGAAGTTTGTAAAGCATCTTGTTCTGCTCCTGTTGCTTTTCCGGCTCATCTGATTAATAATGACAATTTTATTTATGGACTCAAAAAACAAGCTGAACAGGCGAAAAAATTTGGCAAAAAGTCTAACTTAAAAATTCCCAATGAAGGTCTTCCATTTATTGATGGGGGTCTAGTTGCCAATAATCCTGTACTTTGTGCTATTGCTGAATGTCGAAAAGTTTTCAAACGATTTCCGAGTTTAGTTGTATCTTTTGGAGTGGGTGCAGGCTTACATCGAATTACAATCCGGCAATCACAAGGATGGGGGGCTTTAAATTGGGCGAGTTTAATTAGAAATATTCCTTTAATGGATGTCTTTACGGATGGTTCCAGCGATGCAACAGATTACATTGTCGAACAACTTCTTGAACAAGAAAATGACTATGTAAGATTTCAACCTTTCTTGAAAGAAGATGTAAGTACATTTAGTGCCAATGAAAAAAACATGATAGCTTTAGAAGAAGCTGCCGATGATTATATGAAAACCAAAGAGTATCGAGATAAGGTGCAAAAAGTTGTTGAAGAACTGACCTAAAATTACCTGTTTTCTATTTGCCAGTATTTGACCGATACTGTGTCATTGAAAATCTCAATTTAATACCCTTTTAATTCTCCCTATTCTCAATCGGTGCAGTTCCTAGTGAGCGGGAATCTTTTAAAAGGGTTTCTATTTCTTGAAAGTTACAGTCAACTTCTTAAGAGGAGAACAGACGATGAAAAGATTAACTTCATCATTATTAATCGGACTAGGATTAGCCTTGGGAATCTCTAACGGTTCATTGTTAGCCCAACCAAAAGCAGAATTTAAAACCTTTACCGAATGGTGTGAGAATAAAAATCAACTGGCGGAGGAAACACAGCATACCATTGAAGTTTTATTGACTGAGGTAGGTACAACGGATTGTAATCGAGCGGAGCAAATTTTATCTAGCTCAAGATGGCTTGACCTAACTAGCAATGAAATAAGGGATATTACTCCTTTATCTTCTTTGACTCAACTGCAAAGCCTTGACCTTGGTTACAATCAAGTTACCGATTTTACTCCTTTATCTTCTTTGACTCAACTGACAGCCCTTGCTCTGTATGACAATCAAATTACAGATCTTAGTTCTTTATCTTCTTTAACTCAGTTGACACATCTTTACCTAAATGGGAATGAAATTAAGGATATTACTCCTTTGTCTTCTTTGACTCAATTGGCAATTCTCTCACTCGCTGGCAACGAAATTAGTGATATTAGCCCTTTATCTTCTTTGGTTCAATTGGTATACCTTGAACTTGGTTACAATGAAATTAATGATATTAAACCTTTATCTTCTTTGGTTCAATTGGTATACCTTGACCTGAATGGCAATCAAATTAGCGATATTAGTCCTTTGTCTCCTTTGACTCAATTAACAGAGCTTAACCTTGTTAGCAATCAAGTTAGGGATATTAGTCCTTTATCTTCTTTGGCTCAGTTGGCAGACCTTGACTTGAGTGGCAATGAAATTAGCGATATTAGCCCTTTATCTTCCCAAGGTTGAACTGTCAGACCGACAGTTGAATTTAGAGCTAGTTTACGAAGTACAGGAGCATGAAAGAGATCGGAATTTTGCTTTGACAATGCGTTGGTTTGGAAATGAACCTACAGGTCAAGTAAGCCGCTCTATTTTTGTTCCTCTCGGTCAGGAAGATGCGGCAAATAAGTTGGTGAAAATCTTCTCAAAACAATGTATTCCAGAACGTGAAGTTGTCACAGTTTATGAAAATAGTAGTGATGACTACTATGACTATCGTGACTACAATGATAATGATAACTTTTATGAGCGTGATGAGGATTGTCCTTCAGATGATTCCGGTAATTACGATGATTCTGGTGATAATTTTTGTGAAGATGATTAATTAAGTTAAGCTCAATCCTTCTAAACAATCTCAGTCAACAGTTGCTAAGACTCCTAATGTGACCCGAAAATTGACTTGTTTGCGAGCATGAGCGTTCTTGTTTACAAGCAACTATATGTAACCTCTCCATTGCTGCTCGAAAATTCAATTTATTGATATCTTCCCCCAACCCTTGGGCTTATAGTCCTCTGAAATGATGTTGAGTCGCATTTGCAATCTTTTCGTGAGCTTGTCCCGAAAAAATCAAGTTTTCAAGCAGAGCGAACGCGAACGCACCTCAAATATAGAAAGCAGTGATGTTCTCAAAGCAATAGAAACAGCGATTCCAGCAAAGGTAATTGAACAGGCGATCGCAAAAACTCAGACATTAGAAGATAGAAAGCGCTCGCTACCTGCTCAATTAGTAGTAAGTTTGGTCATAGCAATGAATCAGACTCGATGCGAGATGTACTGAAAAATCTTGTATATGGAATGTCCGATCACCCGTTGACAAAGTGCCAAGTCAAATCAATCGTGAGAGTTGAGTCTTTCAAACGTTTTCACATGGTTGGCAAATTCGGATCGTTCTGACAAGTTGAAAGCGGCAAGGGTTCAACAGTTTTAATTTGGGTAATCCGCATCCGACTACTTATCTGTGGCAACATGATTTAAACGAAACTTCCGTCCGACCGGGAATCCGGCGCGATACGCAAGCGCGGCCCACCTTTCGCGATCGCCAGATTTACTATCATAAAGACGTACCGGAGTGCGATCGCATATATTGAGCGATGCAACCCGATACGAGCCGACAAACGACCGAGAGAGTGGAAGATTAATTTGGAGAGCGCAAAACGAATCTCGTCTGTTCCCAATGCGGTGGCAAGCTGACGGCTAAAAAAGGCGGGAACTTGAAAAAACGAATCTACCGAGAGCGCCACAATTTAATTGTTTTATCATTACTTCCACTGGCTAAGGTGCAACTATCCGGGCTGAAGGCTACAGACCTAATAGAACTCGAATGTCCTTCCAAAGTCGTCATTTGAGAGCGAGTTTTTAGATCCCATCATTTTATATCCCTGTCATTGCTTCCACTGGCTAAAATCTGACTATCCGGGCTAAATGCTACAGACCCAACATAACTGGAATGCCCCCGAAAAGTCGTAATTTCAGTTTGGGTTTTCACGTCCCATAATTTAATGTATTTGTCGGAGCTTCCGCTAGCTAAAATGTTGCCATCCGGAGTAAAAGCGATGGAATTCACACAATTTTAATGGCCCCTCAAGGTTATAATTTTTGTTCTAGTTTCAAGATTCCACAGTTTGATAGTATTGTCAAAACTCCCACTGGCTAATAGATGACCATCCGGGCTAAATGCGACGGACAGAATTAAACCGGAATGCCTTCCTAAAGTTGTAATTTCTCGGTGAGTTTTCAGATTCCACAATTTGATAGTGCGGTCAAAACTCCCACTGGCTAAAATGCAATTATTGGGCTTGAATGCGATCGCCATGATCCAGCCGAAATGTCCTTGAAGACGTGCCATTTCGGTTTGGGTTTCGAGATTCCACAATCTGATGGTCTTGTCAAAACTCCCACTGGCTAAAGTCCGGTTATCCGGGCTGAATGAGACCGACTTCACAGAATCTAAATGTCCTGTTAACGTTCTAACGCCGTTTGTATTTTCCCAAGGATTTAATGAAGTATAAACTTCATTAAATTTGGCGGGTGAGCGCAAATCAGCCAAAATCTCGGCAGTTGATTGATAATAGCGGTTGTTATCAGGATTTTGAGGATGGGGACAATAGGGGTTTAGGCAGAAAGTCATAACTTTTTGGCTCGACTCCCGGCTGTTGTGGTTCTTCGGTACTGTATTAACTTAACCCTCTTTTGTCACTCTCGCCAAAGTATAATTAGTAGCGATTCTCCTTCCGAGACGCGGAGCTTCCGCCAAAATTAAGACAGAATGTATGGTTGAGCCACGCCCATCCGCGCCCACAGTCAAATTTGTGGACGAATACTGCCAGTTGTACAAAAACCTGTTTCCAGAGGTGAGAAGCTTTAAAGCTTTTAAGTATTTGCATCTAGGAATGATGTCCGATATAAAACGTAAAACGTTGCCAGCGAGCCTCCGTTCCGGAGGAGCTTCGCTAACGCGAAAGTGTTAGGACTAGAAAATCATCAAATATTACATCACTTTTTAACCTCATCAACTTGGGACGTAGAGGAGTTAAGAGAGCAGCGGTTATCATTAATTTTACAGAGACTCCAAGGTCGTCCAATTATCTTAATAATTGATAAAATGGGAGATAGAAATCTTGGAAAAACCACTGATTATGTGAAGAGACAATATATTGGAAATTTGGGAAAAATAGATTGGGAAATAGTTGCGGTAACTGCCTATGCAGTATTATCGGGAATAACATTTTCATTAATGTTTGATATTGACAAGCCCAGAGAAAGGCTGCAAGCAGGAGATCTATATCGTACTTTTGGCTTAAGAAATACGAAACAAACAACGCCGATAAATAAAGACTTTCCCCCAGATTGATATCTAGTTGACTTTCAACAGTTAGCAATTCAGAAGCACCTACTTTGAAATCAATATTTTGTGAAGTCCCCGCGTTATTAACCCAAATGTTTATCTTATGAAAGTCAGATGTGTCTCGTGTGAATAAAGATTCACAGTCGGTTTTTTTAGATGGGTCACAAGAGTAAGACGTTATAGATAGGAAATTTTGAAACGCTCGAACTCGGGGTATTCTTTAGAAGCCGACAAACTCTAAGTTACAGAAATCAATCATTTAATTAAAATCTTTTTTGAATTGTAAACTTACCTAGCCCTATTCAGAAAATCCCTATAAACTAACAAAGTTATAAAAATCGTTTATTAATTAGTCTATGCGTTTCCATCTATCTATATTTTCGGCTTGGGCAATGCTAACAACCATTTTGTGCGTAACTTCACCAACAAGCTTGGCACAAATTATCCCCGATCAGACATTGGGTGAGGAAAACTCTGTTATTATTCCCAACGTAAATATTGGCGGAATTGATAGCGAAGCTCCTGGCGGAGCCGCTACGCTACGCATTGACGGGGGTGCGGTTCGGGGGTCTAACTTATTTCATAGTTTTCAAGAATTTAACGTAGATGAAGGGCGAGGAGTTTATTTTTCCAACCCCAATAATATTATCAATATTCTCAGTCGTGTTACGGGCGGAAATATTTCACAAATTCTCGGAACGTTGGGGGTTTTGGGGAATGCAAACTTATTTTTAATCAATCCCAATGGAATTGTATTCGGGCCAAACGCTCGGTTAGATGTAGGGGGTTCGTTTTTTGCGACTACAGCCGATGGAATTTTGTTTGAAAATGGCTTTGAATTTGCCGCGAGTAACCCAGAAGCACCGCCCTTATTAACCATAAATATGCCGTTGGGATTGAATATTCGAGAAAATCCAGGAACTATTGTTAATCAATCCATTGCTCAGGATAACGAAGATAACTATGTAGGTCTTCAAGTTCCACCAAAAAGAACACTCGGTTTTGTCGGGGGCGATATTCAAATGCCAGGAGGTATTTTAACTGCACCTCAAGGGCGAATTGAATTGGGAAGCGTTGAAGGTAATAGTTTTGTCAGTTTAACTTCAATTGATAAAGGATATGCCACAAGTTATGAGGGAGTGCAGAACTTCCGAGATATTGCAATTTCTCAAGAAGCGTTAGTAGACGTTCGAGGTGAAGGCGGAGGAGATATTCAACTTCAAGGTCGGCGCGTAACATTAACAGAAGCTTCAGAGATTGAAGCAAGCACCCAAGGTTCTGAACCCGGAGGAATTTCAACAATACGAGCATCAGAGTCAGTCGAAGTTATTGGTAGTGGAATATTTGCCGATCTTGATTCCGGGGCTACGGGTACGGGAGGAACCTTGATCATTGATACTCAACGTTTAGTAGTTCGAGATGGAGCCAAAATATCAACATCTACTTTTGGTAATGGCAATGGGGGAAATTTAATTATTATGGCTACCGATGTGGAAATTGTGGGTAATTTTAGTGGTTTGTTCGCTTCAGTTCAACCGCAAGCAACAGGGAACGGTGGAACTTTAATAATTGATACTCAACGTTTGTCAGTTCAAGATGGAGCCAAAATATCAACATCTATTTTTGGTAATGGCAATGGGGGAAATTTAATCATTATGGCTACTGATGTAGAACTGATTGGTACTTCTGTTGATGGTCAATCTTCAAGTGGTTTATTCGCTTCAGTTGAACCGGGAGCAACAGGAAACGGTGGAACTTTAAAACTCAATACTCAAGATTTGTCAGTTCGAGATGGAGCGCAAGTATTAACTGAAACTTTTGGTAATGGAAATGGGGGAAATTTAACGATTAATACTCAAGATTTGTCAGTTCGAGATGGAGCGCAGATATCAACTGCAACTTTTGGCAATGGAAATGGGGGAAATTTAACCGTTACCGCGACCAATATCGAAGTAGTTGGTAGGCATAGTGCCTTGGGAGCTTCTGTTGAGGTTCAAGAAGAAGCAATAGGAAAAATAACAACAGGAAACGGTGGAACTTTAGTTCTCAATACTCAAAATCTGTCAGTTCGAGATGGAGCGCAGATAGGAACTGGCACTTTCAGCCAGGGAAACGGGGGAAATTTAATCGTTACTGCGACCAACGTGGAACTGCTAGGTCGTGGTAGCCAGCTAGAAGCTTCCGTTCAGCCAGGAGCAACAGGAAACGGTGGAACTTTAACACTCAATACTCAAAATCTGTCACTCAGAGATGGAGCGCAGATATTAGCTACAACTTTCGGTTCCGGAGATGGAGGAATTTTAATCATTACCGCGACTAATGCGGAACTGGTCGGTACTTCTGCTGATGGTCAGTCTGCCAGTCGTTTGGGAGCTTCCGTTCAGCCAGGAGCAATAGGAAAAGGTGGAACTATAATTTTCAATACTCAAAATCTGTCACTCAGAGATGGAGCGCAGATAGGAGTTGAAACCTCTGGTCAAGGGAATGCGGGAGATTTAACCGTTACGGCAACAAATATGGAACTGGTCGGTACTTCTGTTGATGGTGAAGTTCCTAGTGGTTTGGCTGCTTCTGTTCAACAGGGAGCAACAGGAAATAGTGGAGCTTTAACGATTTCTACTCAACGTTTATTGGTTCGAGATGGAGCGCAAGTATTAACATCAACTGTTGGAAATGGAAATGGCGGAAATTTAACTGTAACGGCTATTGATGTGGAACTGGTTGGTGATAATAGCGCCTTGTCGTCTTCAGCTTTTTCTCCATCTACGGGTCGAGCCGGTATGCTTACTGTTAATGCAGAAAACGTGACAGTTCGAGATGGAGCGATAATTGATGTTCGCTCTCAAACTTCAGAAGCCGCAGGAAACTTAGTGATTAATGCGCCTTCTATTCTCCTCGATAATGATGCCAGTTTGAACGCAAACACAACGGCAGGTCAGGGGAATATTATTGTTAATACAGAAGACCTCAGACTTCGCAACAACAGCAGCATCACAACGAACGCAACCGGAGAAGCCACCGGAGGCAATATCGAAATTAATACAGATAATTTAATTGCAATTGAAGATAGTGATATTTCTGCTAATGCTGAAGCGGCGTTTGGGGGTCAAGTAATTATTAACGCCAACGCTATTTTTGGAACCCAATTCCGTACTCAACCAACTAATGCAAGCGATATTACCGCCACCTCCGAACTCGGCCCAGAATTTAGCGGAACAGTTGACCTCAACACCGAAATTGACCCCAGTTCAGGATTAGTTGAACTTCCCCAAACCGTTATTGATCCTGCTGAATTAATCGCTCAAGATCCCTGCAAACAAGGGACTGATAGCGAATTTATTATTACTGGACGGGGGGGTTTACCTTCCAGTCCCGCAGATCTTCAAAGCGTTAATCTTTCTCGTGTAGAACTGATTGAACCTGCCACGCCTCAACCCAACCCGAATTTCACGCAACCTCCTCAACAACAGTCTCGAAAACGGGATCATAATCGTGATGATCATCCTGTTGATTCAAGAACAATTGTTCCGGCGAGGGGATGGATCAGAACCGAAGATGGAGATGTGATTTTAGTGAGTTATGACCCGACGACAACGGGAGTTCAGCGTCCACCTCAAAACTCATATCTTTGTCAACCCTCAAGATGATGGGAGAAAAACTATTAGCTTGTCTGATCACAAAAGCTACAGGGGAGCCTGCCGGATACTGAAACACTCAAATTCTCAATCACTTGATATACGCTATCGGCTCATTTACTTCAATTTAAACGAGTTTCGTACTCTTTTCGGGAATTGCGAACCAACAGTTCATAATCGGAGGGATTTGAGAAGGTTTGAGCGATTACATTCGCATAATCTTGCACCGACGCACTCAACGGTAAAGTATAACCCTTTTTACCCTTTTTAATTTGAAACTTTACCGTATAAAGCTTTTAGAAACTGAAACTTAATGGTTGGCAATCGTAAAGATATTGTAGCTTCTGGGTAATCCCTGCAAAACGTCGAACAGCTTAACAGGACTTAATCATCTCTTGAAGCTCTGTTTTAGGCTTGTGAAAACATTTCTTTTGAGCCGCACAATCACCCTATTCCCATTAAAAGGAATGGCGAGTAATTCCGGCCATTCTTGTTTAATCACATCTATATGTAATCGATTTTCCCGCTTATAAAAACTAGGTAAACCCAGCATAGCTTGAATAATCTCTCGATGGTTGAGAGGTAAAAGCAGAACCGCAGGTGAGATAAAACCGTAACGATTCGGTGAAAGGTAACAGCCAACGCGCTGTTCTAAGTAAAGAAGATCTAAAATCACTAATGAATCCGAGACGGTTAGTGAGTCCAACCAAGCTTGAGCTGATCTCTCTATGTCTCTTGTCTTGGGCAAGCGTAGGCATTTCAATATCCGCTCGGGAGTCAGATCAGTCTCACTACTATCGGTGTTTTTCCAATAAAATGCGCGGGCAATCTCGCCTGCTGAACCTGTAAGCGTAAAACTGGGCTGTTGATAGTAATCTACCATTTTGTGAGTTTTCCAAGCTACACCGGCTACACAGCGACCGACTCGCTCCTGCCAATTTTCTAATTCCTCTTCTGTGGCAATTGTTGAAGAAGATTGAGCAATCACTTCATGCTTTAAATGGAAGCGTCTGGCTAGACGAGTTGCGACTCTTATATCTTGAGCGACATAATCATCAAATCCTTCTCGGGTATGATACTGAATCCGATCTATATGTGAACGGCTGCAAGCAAGTATTAGACGGGTGTCCATACCTGCTGTTAAGCTGGCTTGTACTTTCTGGGTAGCCACCGCCGCACTCACAGCTTGTTTAATCCGTTGAGCGGTGACTTGAACGGCTCCAGTTCTATCAGAATGAGAAACTAAATTTGAGTTGGGCCAGTGGCGATGAGCTTGCCAAGTTTGTAGATCGAGAAAATGATTGGGAAGAAGACGGTAACAATTTCGTCGGGGTGTTAGTCCGAATGGATACCAACCATCTGTTTGCTCCGGTGACAGTGTAGATACTAATTCCTGATTGTATTGAACATTGGAACGATAGGGAATCAGTGCCGTTGTAGCCGATGCAATTTTGAGTAGGGGGCAATAAACTGTAGCTTGTGAACCACAGGGATCTAGATAAAGGCGCTGCTCATCGGCAGTGACTAATATCGCAATCCATCGGCCGCCAAGAGTATAGATAGCTTGCTCAAATGCTGTTTCTCCGGATTGAACCGGGATAAGTAGATGTTTTTTATTTAGAGCTAAAGTCAGACTCTCGGAGGGAATTTTACCTTCATTTGTAATTGGCCAACCTAAAAGCCAACCGACTAAACTTTCACAATTCGTATAAATGGACAACAGAGGAAGCCAGGGATGAGTGGCCAGATACAAACCTTTCAAGCTACAAGAATGCCAATTCGGGGGAAGATATGTTTCTTGAGGAGACAGGATATATTGGCGAGCTAAATTCAAACGATCAAGGTGATGAATAGACATAACTTTAATTGAATTTAAAATTATTTTGCTCCGGTTGCAATTGAAACTGTTTTCCCGACATTTTCAGCGCATCTTCCACCCCCGAAATTGTAAATGGCTTTTCCGACTCTCTATCGTGAAGATAAGCCGATAACTCCGGGTTGGTTTGTCGCACTTGGTCGAGAAACCAGGCATGAAGTCCGATGATATATTGAGAATACAGAAAATCCGGACTCTTCGGGCGCAGGGCTAAAACCAATCCAACCAATTCGGTATCGGCAAGCCAACTTATGGAATTAATTTTTGCTGAAGAGCATTTCACGCATTGAAGTTCTCATCAAATAGCGATTTCTAATATCATGTCCGGATAATTAGTGATCAAAAAACTTTCTCCTTCTCCTCCTCTTTCTTCTTCAAAATTTCCTCGGTCCTCGGTGACTCCTCCTCAGTCGTTTATTTATAACTGTTCAACCGGACATGACATCACTCAGTAGAAACCGTTCTTTACCTCAAATTACGGATTGATAGCCTGAAAACAAGGCAATTCTTTTCGAGTATCAGAAGCCCCCACTGAAAGCATAGCGTCTGTGTGGGTACATTACATAGAGGTAAAGTCGTTGTTTGTCAAAGTGGTGGTATCAATTCCATTGAGGATAGCAAGTGTCTCTCCATCCGAGATAATACTGTTTCCGGTCAAGCTCAGATTCACAAACGTCAAACCATCTGCCAATCCAATCAAGTCAACACCCGCTTCAAAATCTATGATGATGTCTGTTCCCTCACCAAGTGCCAGGATAAATGTGTCCGAACCGCTACCGCCTGAGAAGTCATCTCCGGTGAGAGTATCATTCCCCAAACCGCCTCGTAAGAGATCATCGCCATCGTCACCCCAGATACCGTCATCTCCTTCGTCGCCGAAGAGTTGGTCGTTGCCACCCTTACCGCCAATCCGATCATTGCCGGTGCCGCCAAAAATTACATCATTTCCTCCAATACCCACCTGGGAATCCCGCGAGTTCAGATCGCCCCGCAGGATATCATCAGCACCGCCTCCCAAGATAATGTCATCCCCAAGGTCGCCTGCAATTGTATCTTTGACATCAACTACCACTGTGGCTACCCCTGATGTGGTTACTACGGTACCGTTGGTGTCGGACGCATTCACCGTGACCTCATGGGTCTCTGTGATTTGCTGACCATTGAGGATGTCTGCTCCGGTGGTGCCTACTGTTGTGGCTACTGCATCAGACAGAGTAACCGGGTAGGTTCCCGTTGCCGAGTCACCAACTGAGAGGGTACTACCAATCAAACTGGATAGGTCAGAACCCGCAATGTCAAATTCGCTGTCTTGGATGTCGTCAATAGTGACGGCAACATCCCCGGTATTTGTCATCTCAACCTCGAAGGTGACGCTTCCCCCGGCAATCCCATTTTCAATGTTGGCAAAGATGCCATCGCCATCCGCATCTACAAGGGTTTCGACCTCTATAGCGGGTGGGACAGGCCCGCCAACAGTTACATTGACCGTCGCAGTATCAGTACCGCCATTACCATCAGAAACTTCGTAGATGAAACTATCAACGCCGTTGAAGTTGGAGTTAGGAGTATAGGTTAAGGTGTTGTCTGAATTGAGGGTAACGCTGCCGTTGGCGGGTTCGCCGACACTGTTAATCGTGAGACTATCGCCATCCACATCGCTGTCGTTACTGAGTACATCGAAAGTTGTCGGCACATATTCGTCTATGCTGAAAGCATCATCAATCGCATCGGGGGGATTATTGAGGTTGGGGTCTGGATCGCCACCAAACACCACGTAGCTTTGGTTGTTAGCCGCGATAATCAGGTCATCGAAGCCGTCGCCGTTGATGTCTCCCGCCCCGCTCACGGAACGCCCGGAGTTGTCGAGCGCATCAATGCCGTTAATCACAAAGCCGTTGATGCCATCGAGGTATGAGAGATTAACGCTGGCGCTGAAACCCAGGTCGCTACCCAACACCACGTAGCTATTTCCGGAACCTATATCTGCATTGGGTGCCCCGATAATCAGGTCATCGAAGCCGTCGCCGTTGATGTCCCCCGCCCCGCTCACGGAATGACCGGAGTGTTCAGAGTTGTCTAATATGTCAAGAGCATTGATAACAAAGCCGTTGCTACCATCTAGGTTGGAGGTCGTCAGGGTCTCACTAAAGCCTTGGTCACTGCCCAACACCACGTAGCTCTCGCCAGAATCGTACAGATCTCCCAAAGGTTCCCCAATAATCAGGTCATCGAAGCCATCATTGTTGATGTCCCCTGCCCCGCTCACGGAATGACCGAAGTAGTCCCAGACACTATCACCCTTAATCACAAAGCCGTTACTACCGTCTAGGTCGGATAACTCCAAGCTGGCATCGAAGCCTTGGTCGCTGCCCAACACCACGTAACTTTTCCCGGAACTGAAGAAAGACCAAGGTGCCCCGATAATTAAGTCATCGATACCGTCGCCGTTGAGATCCCCCGTCCCGCTCACCGAACGACCGGAACCGCTTGAGTTATTCACGATTGAGTTATAAAAGCCGTTGATGATAAAGCCGTTGCTGCCATCTAGGTCGGATAACTCCAGATTTGCATCGAAACCCTCGGCGCTACCAAACACCACGTAGCTCTCGCCTGCACCGTTGTTGCCGTTGGGGTCTGCATTGGGCGCTCCAATAATCAGGTCGTCGATACCGTCACCGTTGATGTCTCCCGCCCCGCTCACGGATTGGCCCGAGCGATCTCCGGCATCAATGCCATTGATCGCAAAGCCGTTACTGCCATCGAGGTCAGATAACTCCAGGCTGGCATCGAAGCCCTGGTCGCTGCCAAACACCACGTAGCTGTTGCCAGAACCGACAAACTCTTGAGGTCTGCGAGGTGCGCCGATAATCAAGTCGTCGATGCCGTCGCCGTTAACATCCCCCGCCCCGCTTACAGAATGACCAGAGTAGTCTTTTTCATTAATCCCCTCGATCGCAAAGCCGTTTCTGCCATTGAGGTCGGAGATCTCCAAACTTGCACTGAAGCCCTGATCGCTGCCGAACACCACGTAGCTCTCACCTGCGTCGGTATTACCGTTGGGATCTGCATTGGATGACCCAACAATCAGATCGTCGATGCCGTCACCGTTGATGTCTCCTGCCCCGCTCACAGAACGACCGGAATCGAATGTTAAGTCCCCTGTTTCAATGCCGTTAATTACAAAGCCGTTGCTGCCATCGAGGTCGCCAAGGTTAAAAATTGGATCGTATACCATGATTGCAACTCCTGGTTTTTGAGTTGATCCACCACTCAAAGCATCCTTGACCGAAGTTCCCACCTGTAAGTCTACTCAAAAGTACCTAAAATGCTTCTTAAATAAGCTTTGTAGCGATCAGTACCCCTGGAGATCTAACTATGTAGGCGGTTGATTTATAGCATTTTCATCTGATCTGAAAACAGCAGTACAAGCATATCGCTTGCCAGATGTCCGTTTCGGGTTAACAATTTTTCACAACTCACTTGAAAACGCTATATACAGTTGATTGATTGATTTGTATAAGAGATCGTGTTAGATTTGGAAAATGGTATGATCGCATCAAAATCACCTTCAGATTCAGGCTGAGAACAATTCTATCCAGTAAAGGCGACTTCAAAAGTAGGTGTAAGTATTTCAACTCAGAGTATACCACTGATTTCCAGAGGCAGGAAGATCTGTTACATTTTGACAAGAAAAAAAATAGGCTGTTGCAGTTGAAACTACTTAGGCTAATGCGCTGATTAAGCTGTCACCAAGTGCCAACAAACTAAAAGCAGTCGATCATAGTGACGGATCATAGCGATGTTGGAACAATTACCCCAAGTTGACCAGAACTAAGGCAGTTCCCACCACTGCTAGTAGTCCACTCAACTCTCAGTAAATTCACGGAGATCGATGAACTTTTGAATTTTCAATCATATCCGTAATTTCCACGTAGATCTTTCGGGTTGTCTAGGTTTATATTGAAGACAAGGATGAAAAACAAACCATCTGGGTTGCCACCAACAGTTCGCTTAAACCTTAAATAATATAAGTAGTTTTATACCTTACTCATGCTCTCTCTGTGATTCGCTCTAAGCTCCTTAAGTTGCAATGATCATTTTTCAAGACCCAACCTTATTGGTTTGGGGTTTTTTTATGGGTCGTTGCAGTTTAAAAAATCCGAGCATGGGTATAGCTTGCACCCAAGACGTTCTGCATTTGTTCGGGGCGGATCGATTTCCTGTTCTGCGGGAATTAAAGAAATGGGATGGTTTTGATGTTGCCAGTTGAGGTTTTACTAAAACAGTTTGGGAACTCAGTCAATAACCTTAAACCTGTGATTAAATATAACCCTCAAACTTTAATATCTCTTAGTCCAAGGGTTAATTTTATGAGGGAAGAAGCTTATGGTTCTCGTCCTACGCTTTAAATTTATCACGGCTATATAGTTTCTTTCTCATAAAATTGCTTAGAGCTAACGTTCCCAAACTAGCTAATCCTAGAATCGAAGAAGGTTCTGGAACTGAACTAACAAAAGTTGGCGAATTGGGATTGTTATCAAAGATATTCAAAGATACAAAATCATTGGTAATAGAAGATAAAAACTCCAAGTCAAATGATACTTTTTGTAAGGAAGAATCTTGAGGATCAATATCCAGATTTAATCCGATATCTAACGTATCATAATCCGAACCATGAATATTCCAGGGCGAAAGTAAACTAATATCTGTAATAGTAGCCTGTAAGTCACTTCCATTAAGCAAAAAACCTGTATCATCAACCGAAGACACCAGAGTGCTTCCACCAGAAAATTCAACTCCTAAAATATTAAATTGAGTTAGACCCGTATAAAATAGGTTTTCCGCATTAGTAAATGATTCACATTCTTGAGAATCGGAAATATCATACTTGAATTGATAGTATGTTGTGATCGGCTGGCCAGGGCGATTAGGGATAGAAAAAGAACTCAGCAAATTTGGAACAAAAAACTCGTCAAATTCACCCGTAACCATACAAGTATTCACACCAGCTCCCATCGCTGGACTAACTGTACACGAAAAATTAATGGCTTACCGAATCTCAATTAGATACGGATTCTGAACAAGATGATAGTTCTGAAGTTCCAGCTAACGTAAAATCTGAAGATCAATTCGTACCCGAAGAGGATGAATCTGTACTTCAAACTGTACCCGAACCCTCACCTCCAACAAATATTAGCAATAGTCAAACAGTTAAAGGAAGTAATGAAAATGACGAGCTAATGGGAACAGAAAATCGTGATGTAATTCGGGGTCTTTCAGGACATGATGTTTTGATGGGTTTGGAGTCAGAAGATAATATTTTCGGTTACAGTGGCGATGATTTGATGATGGGAAACCAAGGTGAGGATTTCATAGAAGGTAATGGTGGTGATGATACCTTCCGCTTCACTTTGTTGGGAAAGAGGTTAAGCTGTTCCACAAGTTTCTGCGGGAATATGGGGAATCACCAGACTAACATATTGTGGGTAAGGGTTGTTCTGCGCGAATAAGAAAGTGGGGCAGTAGATTTATTAATACTTGAAAGTGATTTGTTTAAATTATTGTTTGAGAACGTTTAAAGTTTTAAAATTTAGTTGGAGATGTTTGTTGACGAAATTATACATGAAATGTTTGAGATAATCTGTTCGCCTTATCTATCGGTCGATACAGAGATTCAGCGTTATTTAAAACTGTCTAATTTATAAAAATTGTCACTCGAATATGCGACTGTAATTCTACTTATAAAAAAATTAGGATTGAATTGGGTTGATCGACCTCACTAATTTATCAAAACGTAAAGGTGATCGTTATGAAACTTATAAGACATATGAAGCTGGAGATTACTAAATTATTCAATCCGCAAGATCAAAACAAGTTCAATCATAAAATTAATAATAAAAATTTTAATCAGCCCAAGGAAAATAATTTGAATCATCAAATCAATAACTTTTTCAATCAGCCCAAGAAAAAGAAGTTAAATCATCAAATTAATAACTTTTTCAATACACCTGAAGCCAGCAAAATATTTTGCCTTTTAATGATTTACTTGGCTTGCTTTGGGTCAATTTCTTTCTTGGTTATAAATCTTAAGAAGGAACAAGTTGAGGGATGGCTAAATAGCCAATCCGACTATTTCACAACTCCTATGAATAGTGAAATTGCGGAAAAAGCTATTAAAATCAATTTGTCATACAGAAACAAAATTTTTGATGAAATCGATCAATTAAAAAACAGTTTAACTAATTATTCTACTTTAGAAGCTTTCATAAAAGAAATCTATGATGATCTCAGTAAAATTATAGAAAAGGAGAAAGACTACTTTGAAGTTAACCAGAATGACTGTAAACCAGTGCTGGAAAACTTACTGTCAAACCCACCTACTACTATTACTCCAGGCTCAACAGAAGAAAAATGTCAATCCCTTGAGCGTGCTAAAGCTATTATTAATGGAAATATTGGTAAAATAGAAATCAACAATAAGACAGTCACAGAAATCAAGAGTGAGTTTAATGCGTTTTCTGAAGACATCAGAAATATTCAAAAATCAGACAGGCAGCAAGAAATATCTAAAGAACTAGAGAATATCAAAACAAAAATTGATGATTTCAAACCCCCTGAACTCCTTCAATCTTTAAATTCTTCGACAAATTCTTCGCTTATTAAACTTCTAGAATTATTAGATAAAGCTTATGGCAAAGAAACTCATATGTCCTATGAAAAATCCTTGATTGAATCTTTCTGTAAATCGGAAGAATATAGATCATTTTGCTCGGATAAAAAACAGAATTCAAAAGAGCAGGATTCACAAGATAACCGATATGGAAATACAACAAGTTATTCAAATAGTAATATTCCAGAAACAACAGAACATCAGTTTTTAGTATTTTTGAAATTTTCAATATGGAATAGTAACAACAGTAAGTTGAAAAAAAAATTTGAACAAGAGTTAAAATATATAGTTATGCTATCTGGTTTGGATGCTAGTCCTGCTCAGAAAGAAAGAATAACACAGCAACTTAATTTCGTCAAACAGCAAGTAGAGATAGTTAAAAATAAATTAATTTTCTATTATTCTTTAGATGTCAGCACAGGAATTCTAGCTTGGCCATTAGCTTTGATTAGTGGTGTACTTTTTGTTTTTTTAACTAAAGATGGGTTAGAAAATGTATTCAAATCAATAAATAATAATGCTAAAATTCCTGTAACTTTATTTATAGTTAATACTTTTTGTTTGATTTTAGTTATTCAAGTACCCCTTTTACTTCAAGTCAATCGAGGATATGAATACCACCTAAAAAGCTTAAAAGAAGGTGTAGAAATTGAACAGATAATTTTGAGTTATATAGCGACTAATGGAGAGTCTCAAGAATTTCAAGAAAAGGAAATAAATATACTAACTAAAAACAGTAGATTTATTCGATTTATAGATCAATCATTATTGACCTTACTGTCCCGATTTGATCCGGGGGTAAACTCGGAAGCTTTGCCTGACATCACTCGATATACTCGATATTTTTCACAGCCATATCTGTCAGATAATAAATCCAATTCCACTCCACCAATATCAGGTAATGATAATAGTGGAAACCAACAAAATAATTTTTCACACGGCCCTGGTTAGCAGAATTAGATCCAATTTATCATCTACTTGTACATAAAGTTCTGATAATTGTACAATCTGTGCATCCTTGTAGTGCATCGTTTTCTGCACTGGTTAAAGTTCTTCCATAACCGAAGCTATAATTTTTTGAATTATCTATGTTAGCAGCAAGAACCATACAGCCATTTCTAACCCATGTTGTATCACAATCTGATTCACCACAATTCTGTTTAGCTTCTTCGACTGCTTGCTCTTGTGAAGCCTTGTCGTTTGAAATACCATTAATTCCTTTACTCGGTGAATATGATATGGCAGCAAATAAATCCCTTTGCGCCCAAGTTTTTTCTGAATTTACAATCAGGAATGAAACTCCAACGATTAGAGCAACTCCAGAGTATTGAATGAGTTTTGTAGGTTTCAGAAGCATAATAAATAACTCCAATTAAATTGACTAGGTATATAAATGCAGACTTTATAGTATCTATAATTGTTTCTTTCTGACTTATTGTTATACAGAAATATTTAGATTTAGAACCTTTTGTTAACTATTGTTAAGTAAGTAGACACAATAAAGAATCAAACGAACAATCCTAAATGCTTTAAGTGCCTTATTATAAGAGACTTAAGCTTTCGGTTTGAACGCTTATCTATAACAGCCTACTTACAGATATTTCAATCTCTAATATAGATTGATTTGAGTCGAGAAGGTCGGCTTTATTAAAGTTTAGCTTAAGATCTGAACTCTCTTCCATCAAAGTTTAATTTATTACTCACTTTTACAAGAAACTTAACACAAAAAAGCCCCGGCATTGCCGGGGCTAACATTTTATTAAGGGGTTTTAATTATTGATCCGCTTCACCCATTTGGGGCTGTTCAACATTAGTCAAACTTACCTTGACCACACGGTTAACCGTTTCGGGCGCTTTGGGCAGAGTTAAGGTTAGAACACCACATGATGCTGATTCAATCATTACGGAAGATGTATGCTTACTATGGAGATGATTTCAAAGTCGAATGTCCGACGGGTTCCGATCAATGGATGACGCTGTGGGAAGTCGCCAATGAAATTACTCGCCGTTTGAGTAATATTTTTCTCCAAAATGATCAAAAACAGCGTCCTCTTTATGGAAATACTGAGAAGTTTCAAACCGATCCCCATTGGCGAGATTTGATTCTATTCTACGAATATTTTCATGGGGATAATGGCGCCGGATTGGGGGCAAGTCATCAAACCGGATGGACGGGTGTAATTGCTCGTTTAATGACAATTGTAGAGACTGTTAATCCTCAAGATGTATTGCGAGAAGGATATTTTTCAGCAGCCTTAACTGCACTTTCTCAAAGTTAGAGTCAGAAGCAGAGGAGATACCTATATTCCGGGGAATTTGAGCGTTCAAATTCCCGAAAATCGCTTCAAAAACTAAATTGAAGTAAACTACCCCAATCTAACTACTAAATTTTCAGGTTGAGAGCCATTTTGGTGAGCATCACACGGCGAGCGCAATCCCCCAGACCTCCGCGATCGCCTATGACTCGCGCCCTGAGTCTCGATGTCCAAGAACTTGAACTTGAAAAGAACGTTACAGAAAGTGATTTTTAAACATTCTTATAATCAGGTGTCCTTGATAATAGCGCACAAATATAATATTGAAAGAAATTGTTCCAAGTTTACTACCGGGTCTAAGAATTATCCAATTCGGAACATCTAAAATTGCATAAGTTCAGTCGCCTCAGAATATGTAGAAGTGGCAGGGCAAATTAAACGTCTATTTGGAGGTTATTGTTAATTCTCATGGGTTCTGCACTGCTATATTGGTGTTGGGTGAGATTAAATACCGGGGGTAAACGCCAGGTGGAGGAAATTCCGACCGCCAAAGCCTTCTTTCAACAACAGTTTCCCCACTTTAGCGATCGCGATGACATTCCAGATACCGCCATTCAAAAGCAATTGGTTAATTTGATGCGTTCACAATTCGCAGAGGAAGATTCACAAACCCGACTCGGGGCAGAATCTTGTTTACGGTGCTTTATTTCTCAGCAAATTGATCAAACCTGTTTGGAATTGGAGAGACGGTTTGGAGAAGTCGGCGGTTTTAATCGAATTGACTTGCTTCCCTTTGTTCTCAATGACTTTGAATGGTTTCAGCATTCCCGCCCAAAAATGAATAAAAACTATGAATCTTTGGCGGACAAAATACTGCGAACGTTCAACCCAGAACGCTCTCAACTCAATACTTGGACGGCTCGATTGGTAAAGTCTCAGCCAGAACTCAATCGCTTTCTTTGGGACTGTGGAGTACACTTGCAGAGTGATTGGTCAATTCTCAATAATTATCATCCCAAACAGCTAGAACGTTTGCTCGTGGAGGTTTATAATTATAGTTTGGTTCCGGCTCAAAAAGCCTCCGAACTTTTAGACAGTTATCAAGCGGTTTATTTGAGCGATCGCCTGCAAAAAAACCGTTCTCGTTCCCGTTCTCGCTGTCAGCTACCCACTTCCGAACAGTTAAACCGAATTCTCGCTAATTTGGAGGAAAAGGGAATCACAAATTATACTCCTGATGAGCTATTAGAACAGTTCGTCTCTCTGGCTGAGTTAATCCGGCGATCGCGTCAACCGCAACGGGAACCCCTGTGTGATGACAACTATGTTTCACCGTCTCCCGATGAAGCCGAAACCCAAACCCAGGAATTTTTGCAGCGTTATCGCCAATTACTGGTGACTCAACTTGACCAAACCATTTTACAGGTTTTGAATGACCGTTTGAGTTACTTAAAACAACTAAAACCGCCCAAAGATGGAAATTTTCTCCAAGCTTTGCAACTTAGTCGAAAATACTTGGCTCGTTTGCTCGATCATGCCGCCAAACTTAATGTTAATGTTATTGGTATCGATTACTTATTAAATGTTAGCTGGCCCGAAGAAGATCAAGTATTAGAAAAATCCCTGATGGCGATTAAAAACGAGCAGAAAATTCAATCTATTTTCATCACCAGTCGAGACTCAAAAAATGAACGTCGCTGGACACTTCCAAAATTTGCGGATCAAAAATGGCAAGGAGATAGCCGAGTTTGGGAAAATGGACGCTATATGACTTTGCTACCGTGCGAACATGAAGAACGACCTTTTCCCCTAAGTTATCTCTTGGCATTAGCTTATAAAACTCGGGAAAATCAAACCGATTCATTGCAGGAAACGAGTCCAATTTTACTAAGAAATAACTGTTTTTCTCCCTGGATGCGTCCCCGCCTGCTCACCCGATATTCTTACCAATATTATCAATACTGGTTGCATCCAATTGTAGACTTTTCTATCCCTCAAAGTCGGGTTTATGAAAGCATTTCTGCAAAGGAATTTTTGGAAACTCAACCGGAACAACTTCAAAAACAGTACCCACAATCTGTGATGATGATCGTACCCGGAGGATACGCCAACGCCGGAATTAATCGCCCCGGAGAAGATAATTTTCCCGCCCCTCCCGCTTTCTGCTACTGGCAAAAAAAATCCCAACCCAACTACCCCTGTCGCATTCTGTTGGGCGGAGAAATTCACGCCTACTTGTTTCACCATTTTCTAGAAAAAAAGTCAGTCGTACCCGTTCCCGACCTGTGGTTTTTATGGCTGTTTGCACTGGCTGCAAAAGGCTTAAAAGTTGCCGTTGAGCAATACGAAATCAGTCAAAAAAAAGTTATTATTTTTCTGTCGATCAGTACGCTGATTTACGGCTTCGTCTGTTTACAACTTTATATTTATGCCTCGGTTTTCTTACCGATTATCATTCCACTTTCTATTCTCTGTATTTATCTTCTACCCGAAGTTAATCCGAGAAAATCTCGATAATCTGATTGGTTCTTTGATACCCAATTGATCGGGAGATTCCCAATGAAACTTTACATGGCGATCGCGTTAGTTCAAGTTGGTTCTATTTTTATTAGTTCCGTTGTTCTGCTTTCGGCTTCACCTATCAATTATCAAAGGGTCTTAGCACAGGAGACCTCACCACAGGGGCGTAAGTTTTTTGAAAACAGCGAACCACCTACAGAACCCGGAGGAGGTTCGGGCGAAGCAGGTGGTGCTGGTAGTCGGTAGTCTGTGGCAATACGTTAAAAAAAATTGAGGACTAAAAAGCCACTGAAGCGAGTTCTGTTGCCGTATAATTCCTAAGCAAAAGTTATCGGGATATTGATTATGAAAAATCCGCCTAAACCGAGAACTTGCCTGAAATTTATGGGCTTATTATTTTCATGTTCTCTGTTTTTTAATTTAGTCTTTCCCCTCTTGGCACAGAATTCGTCGCCCCTGCCCTGGCATCGTTTTTTTGAAAATAGCGAACCGCCCACCGAACCCCAAGGAAATCCGGGTGATGGAGGAAGCAGGGGAGATGATATTTGTCCGATTGCTCCCAACAATTTGGCGGTTTTAAAGGTTTGGAATATTCGCCCCACGTTAACCTGGAGTGGAGAAATTACAAAACTGGAAATTCGAGAGCTTGACAGTCGAACGAATCTTTGGAATCAAAGAATTTCTGATAACAACAAAGTGCCATCCCTATCCTCAGACGAGCTAAAATTGTATCAAATCACCGTCGAAACCGACCTTCAACCCGGCCAAACCTACAAGTGGTATTTTTCCGATAAACCGGACGGCGAATACGATGAATATTTGCCCGTTGAGTTTACAATAATGACGGATCGAGAGCGAGAATCGATTGCTCAAGAATTACAACAATTAGAACAAGAATTAACCGCCCAAAATATTACTGGAGATGGGGCTAAATTGCGTCGAGCCGATTATTTTGCCAGTCAAAACCTTTGGTTGGACTTTTGGCAAGAAGTTCTGTCAGTGGAATCTCCTTCGGAGGATTTGAAAGCTCTGCTCACTTCCACTATCGGTGAACTTTGCGAGTAGGATGGTATGAACAGAGGGATGGGTTCAGATCAAAGAAAAACCGATCAAACGTCTGAAACCCCCTCTCCGTCTCAAGATTAAAAATTTCCAATACACGGGCAGAATCCTGATTAATTTTGAGTATTATCAGCAGTTTAACAAAACTTCAGTTTTCCACAAAGGTGTAACCGGAAACGCTCCCCCACAGCTTTGGTTCCCTTACTCGCCTCAACATCCCCTCGGAACTGAATTGACTGAATACCCGTTGGGAACTGGATTTCAGGCTCTCCTGCATAAGCTCCTCCCTACCAAAATATGTTCTGGCAGACCACACACAGTCAGGTCTTTCTGAACGATTATGCTACTATTTGATACTTTTTCAGACGATTTTATCTTTCCCGACGATGGTTTTGGTGGGGGACTAACGGCCAACCCATCCCTAAATAACTCGCTGAATCTTACGAACCCACTTTCAGGAGTTGAGACCATCACAAGTCAGCCTCTCAACAGTTTTGAATTAGCGCAAAATACAATTCTAGATGTTTCCGGTGTCAACATTTTAGTAGGAACTTCCGGTTCCGATCAAATTTTTGGCTTGGCGCGAGATGACCTGATATCTGGAGCAGAAGCGGACGATCTACTGTTTGGAAATGAAGGAGCCGATACGGTCTACGGACACCAAGATAATGATACCATTTACGGGGGTTCAGGAGCGGATTTATTATTTGGAGGTCAAGGCGATGACTTGATCGCAGGAGATCAAGGCAACGATACAATCTATGGGAATAAAGGAACAGATATTCTCATCGGTGGTCAGGGTGAAAATGTTTTTGTTCTGGAGATCGGATCGGGCGGCTATACTGTTGAAACCACCGATCTGATTGTGAACTTTAACCCCAGCGAAGATCGCCTGGAGTTGCCGGTTGGATTGACTTTTGAAGATTTACGCTTGGAACAAACCCCCGCAGGAGATACCGCCGTTCGAGATACTAACTCGGGGGAAATGTTGGCGTTATTGCAGGGCGTGAGTTCTGATTCTTTAACCGAAGATCGTTTTATTCAACAGGTAGAAACTGAATCGAATCCACCCATTAACGAACCGATTTCTTTATCTCTAGCCAACGATACCGGACTGGATAATCAGGATAATATTACATCCGATCCTACTCTAACGGGAAGGGTTGCAAATCCTGCGGAAGTGGCGGGATTGGAAATCAGTATCGGCGAAGAATTTGTTCCGATTTCAACCAATATTGACGGGGAGGGTTCATTTACTCTGACTCAACAACAGTTGGAAGAAACTCTGGGAATTTCCTTCGTTGACGGGATCTATACTGTAGAATTGCGAACTGTAGATGCTGCGGGTTTGCGATCGCCAGAAATCGCAGAAATTACGTTTACGATTGCTCCCGATGATAACAACGAGCTTCCGGGGGAATTATTACCTCCTGGAACCGATATATTTGAACCGACAATTACCGCAGAATTGGCGAATGATACCGGAACAAGTGATAGCGACGGTATTACTTCCGACCCCACGATAACGGGAACGGCTACCGATAATTTTGGCGTTGCAGAAATAGAAGTTAGCATTGGCGAAGAATTCGTTCCGATTTCAACCCATATTGCTGCGGATGGTTCATTTATTCTGACTCCAAACCAGTTGGAAGAAGCCTTAAATACTTCCTTCGTGGATGGTTCCTACACCGTGTTTTTACGAGCGGTTGATACTTCGGGATTGCGATCGCCAGAATTGGCAGAAGTTAACTTTACCCTCGATAGTGAACCACCAGAAATTACCGCACAACTCGCCAACGATACGGGTGAAAATAATAGTGACGGCATAACCACCGATCCAACGATAACGGGAACCGCTACCGATAATTTTGGCGTTGCAGAAATAGAAGTTAGCATTGGCGAAGAATTCGTTCCGATTTCAACCCATATTGCTGACGATGGTTCATTTACCCTGACTCCAAACCAGTTGGAAGAAGCCTTAAATATTTCCTTCGTGGATGGCTCCTACACCGTGTTTTTACGAGCGGTTGATCCTTCGGAATTGCGATCGCCAGAATTGGCAGAAGTTAACTTTACCCTCGATGGTGAACCACCAGAAATTACCGCACAACTCGCCAACGATACGGGTGAAAATAATAGTGACGGGATAACCACCGATCCGACTATTACCGGAACCGTTAGCGATGATAACGAAATTGTTGCTTTCCGAGCCGGGTTTGATGGCACCCTAACCAATATTTCCAGTCAACTCAATGCGGACGGCAGTTTTACACTCAATCCAACAGAATTGGAAGCAGTATTGGGAGACTTCTTCGCTGAAGGAAGTTACAGTCTGCAACTCGAAGCCGAAGATGAGTTGGGTCAGGTTTCCGAAGAAACAATTGACTTTACCCTCGATGTCGATGATGACGATCCACCCGTTTCTGATGACGATGATGACGATGATGATGATGTAGTTTTATCCGGGTCAGACTTTACAATTGATATGACAGAAGTACCTGGATTCGATCTTCTAGAGGAACCTTTAGAAGTCGAAGAAGGTATCTTTTTCCTGGGAACCGGGCCGAGTCCTGATGAACTGAATTTGTTACTACCATCTAATACAATTGCTGCTGATACAACCAATGCCGATCAGCTTTGGGATGGCGGTGAACTTGGTCTAGATCTGAGCGGTAACGGCATCACAGTTGGCGTTTGGGATGGAGGTAATGTTCTTGATACTCATCAGGAGTTTGGTAGTCGAGTTGTCTTGGGTGAAAATTCACCTGGTGGTTTTAGCGATCATGCGACCCACGTTGCCGGAACAATTGCTGCGTCGGGAGTTAATCCAGATGCGCGAGGGATGGCGAATCAGGTTCAGATTATAAGCTTTGATAACGCTAATGATTTGGCAGAGATAGAAGCAGCAACATCTCAAGACCAACTGTATCTATCCAACCATTCCTACGGCCCGAGTGTGGGTTGGGATTCTCGCATGGACTGGGGCATTGGCTTAGTTGATACTTGGTGGGGTGATCTCAGCCTTTCTACCGAAAGTTCGGATTTTGGTAAATATAGTGATCCTAGCGCAGAACTTGATCGAATCCTTTATGAAAATCCAGAACTCTTGAGTATCTGGGGAGCAGGTAATGAGCGAAGTGACGATTTCCAAGACTTATACCGTCGAGCAGGTCATAAGCAAGGTATTTCAAGAGGAAGTGCTTACGTCACATTTAGTAGTCAAGGTCCCGCCGGTGAAGGTTGGTATCAAATACAAGAGGGGGTATTTGCAGTTGATGCGAACACTAGCTTAGTTTCTCCTCCACCTCCAGACAACTTTAGCGATAACGGTTACGACACCCTCAACCCTAGTGGCAAGACTGCGAAAAATACACTCGTAGTTGGAGCAATTAATGATATCACCAACGATCCTTATGATAGTGGAGATGTTTCGATATCTAGTTTCTCCTCATGGGGGCCAACAGATGATGGACGGGTGAAACCAGATGTGGTCGCTAATGGCGTAGATGTCTTTTCACCAGTTGCAGAGTCAGACACGTCTTACAACGGTAAATTCTCTGGTACATCAATGGCTGCTCCAAACGTCACGGGAACGGCGGCGCTACTGTATGAACATTACAACGATCTCTTTGGAGAACTGCCGAATAGCGCGACTGGGAAAGCCTTATTAATTCACACGGCTAGTGATGCCGGAAACGTAGGGCCGGATTATGTCTACGGTTGGGGTGTTGTCGATGGCTCTCAAGCTGCCAACTTCCTCACAAATGTTGCGGATGGAAATCCAGACAAGTCGATCTTTGAAGAGACCTTTACTGGTGGTCAACTCACGGCTGATATTGAAGTTCAATCTGCCAACACTCCAGTTAAAGCAACGCTAGTTTGGACAGATCCTGCGGGTCAACCTCAATCTGGACTGGATGACCGTACCTCAGTCTTAGTTAATGATTTGGATTTGTGGATTACAGATGAAGAGGGAACAATCTACAATCCCTGGACTCTAAACCCTGAAAACCCAACGGCACCGGCTCAACAGGATGAACGCAATATTGTAGATAACGTTGAACAGGTGTTCTTTGATACGCCATCTGAAGGAACCTACACCATTCACGTTGGTAGTCGTACAGGGGAAACCTTTACTCAAAACTTCTCCTTGCTGGTGAGCGAAGGATCGGATGTTCCCCCCGTTGGAACAGAGCCACCCCCGGAAGATCAGCCGCCGGTTGAACCCCCCGAAAATCCAAATCCCGATCCGACTCCTCCCGCCGATCCCCCTGAACTTCCGCCGATCGCCACCCCCCAACCCCCTATTACATTTACGGGAGTTGATCTGTACCAATTCGGTTACTTCTACGGTAGCGGTGACGCCTACTATGGTTACACCTATGCTCCGTCAGGAACCTATTTTCCCGGAGAAGTTTTTGTAGATTCCTTCCTGAATGAAACATTTAATGGCGGATTTTACCAAATTGGAAATGTCTTTCCAGGTTGGGGAAATGATGCCACCAACGGTGATGTTTATGTAACATCCTACTTTGATGGAGATTTCACGGGATTGTTCTACCAACCCTATAACAACTTCTTCGGCTTACCATCCGGCGAATTGGGTCTGGGAAGCGAGTACGACTATATCTATAAGAACTCATTCTTCGGACCTTATTATGATGACTTTGGACTCCGTTTCTACTCGGCTTAGTTTTGGACTGATGCTGTCGATCAGATAAACTATGAAGTCACCCTCACCTATGCCTAGCTGGTGGGGGTGTCAGACTTTATAATCGCAGGTCGTCAGGAAATTATTCAGATGTTGGAATTGGCTACCGAGTCCAAGCAAACTAGAGTTGATCAAGAAGGACTAGAAGATGGTCGGCAACAGGAAGGGCGATCGCTAATTTTACGTCTGCTTACCCGAAAGTTCGGTCAGATCGATCCTCAAATTCCCTCTCAAATTGAATCCCTGTCTTTAGAACAGTTGGAGGCTTTTCGGAGATGTTATTAGATGTTTCCACGCCAGAATTAACCCGTTGGTTGCCGGAAAATCAGGGCAGTTGAGGTTGACAATTGTTGAAGTTGTAGGGTTGTCGTCGAACTCCCGTTTTTGTCGGATCATAACTAACTAAAATAACTTCCCCTTTTTCGTTGCGAATCCAACCCCGAGCCGGGATAATATTCTCGCTGGTTACTGGTTCTTTGTTGTTTGAAGATTGAGAGTGATCGAAGAATGGTTGTCGGCTCAGAGTATAGTTTTGATTGTTAATTGTGGAGTTTTGAGGGCTATTATTTGGAACGGTTTCAATCAGTCCCACGCGAGAAAGATTAACGCTTTGGAGATCTCTGGGGTTGGGAGGTAAGCCGCCCCGTCCCGTAACAATGAATTGGCTATCTTTTCCCTGTTCGCAAAAGTTTTGAGCAATTAGGGCGTTTGGATCGACTACATTGGCATCCAATTCAATTAATCCCGAACTGGGGTCAATTTCGGTGTTGAGTTCAACGGTGCCGCTAAATTCGGGGCCGAGTTCTGACGTTGCGGTAATATCGCTCGCGCCGCTTTGTTGAGTGCGGAATTGGGTTCCAAAAATAGCGTTGGCATTAATAATAACTTGACCTCCAAAAGCTTGTTGAGCGTTGGCGGAAATATCACTATCTTCAATAGCAATTAAATTATCTGTATTAATTTCAATATTGCCTCCAGTAGCAACTCCGGTTGCATTCGTTGTAATATTACTATTGTTGCGAAGTCTGAGGTCCGATGTATTTAGCGTAATATTGCCCCGATCTCCTGCCGCCGTTTCTGCTCTAAAACTAGCTTGATTATCGAGTTGAATAAACGGGGAATTCACCTGCAAATTTCCCGCCGCTCCGGTTCCCGCACTGCTAACCGTAATTTGACCCAAATTATTAACATTTAAAAAATTGGTGGCGGAAAGAATCACGCTTCCTCCATCCCCCGCAGAACCTCGGGTGGTGTCGGCAAATATTCCACTTGGAGTTTTGCCATCCGTCGAAATTCCCCCAATATCAACCTCCGAAACATCAATCACTGCATTTCCCGCATTTCCGACTCCTTGGGTGGTTGTTGAAATTCTCGCCCCCTCTTGAACGCTTAAACGACGGGCGTTGATGAGCAAAGTACCGCCCGTTCCATCGCCTCGGGTTCTCGTTTCCAACTGGCTGGGAAATGCCGGCACGCCTCCGACAAGTTCAATAAATTCGGCATTAACTCGCAGCGTTCCTCCCTGTCCTTCACTAGAAGTAGAAGCAGTGACTTGTCCTCCATCCCGAACAATGAATTGATTTGTAGTAATTATAATTTCTCCGGCTTTTCCTGTTCCGTTCGATTCGGTATCAATGGCGCTGGGAAAATTGCTAATGGGTCGAGTTCCGCTAACTTCAACCCGCTCAGAAGCATTAATTTCTATTGTTCCACCTGGACTGTTGCCAAAAGTGAATGCCGCAATTGTTGAACCGTCTCGAATCGTCAATTGACCTGTTTTAATGATGATATTGGCTGTTACTCCAGTTGTTCTGTCTTCTGCAATTGTTTCTGCACCAATAGAACTTGAAGATAACTGATCGGGTGTTGTCCCAAATATTTCGACGGATTCTGTAGCTTGAATTGAAATGTTTCCCGGTGCCGAAGCATTACCTAATGCGGCAGCTAATACATTTGCTCCATCACGAATAGTCAGTTTTTGAGTTCGGATTGATAAGTTCCCCGCATTACCATTCGCCGTATTACTTGCGGATAATCGACTGCGAAAGAAAACACCGGGAATCTCCTCGTTTGAACCCGCAATATCAACTGTTTCAGTTGCATTGATTATGAGATTTCCTGCCGGTTGGTTTCCTTCTATAACATCGGCAACAATAGTAGAACCGCCCCGAACAAATAATTGTCCTGTTGTCATAAAAACATTACCTCCAGCCCCACTTCCATAATTAGAAACAGAAAGTTCACTATCATTATCTAATGCCACGAAATCTCTTGTACTCACGGTAATATTTCCCGCATTTCCACCTCCTGAAGCGAAGGCTGTTATCCTAGAGTTATTAGTCAGAGAAAGAGAACTTGCTTTAATATCAATATCTCCAGCTTTACCGGAAGAATCTATAACAGAAGAAGTGAAAATATCACCATTATCAAATCGAATCAAGTCGCCGGCTCGTAAAGTGACTTTACCTCCATTACCAGAACCAGAAGATTGAGCATCAATAAAACTTTCTCCTGAGACGTTAATATCGTTTCTAGCATTAATTTCAACAGTTCCGGCATTGCCAGAAGCAAACCGATTTGAAGAGTCAATACTACTTTGATTTAACAATCTAACCGAATCCGCATTGATCACGATATTGCCCGCATTCTTTCCTCCATTAACTGTTCCTGACCAAAGATAACCGTTGGCACCGAATGATTGATATATTCCTGTGGCGATTGAAATATTTCCAGCATTACCTGTTGAAGATTCTAAAGCAAGACTCTCAATGTAACCCTCCGATAACTCGACGAATTCGGTTGAGATCAAATCAATATTTCCGGCATTGCCTAATCCGCCTGTGACAGAATTAACAGTCGCACCAGATGTTGCTCTAAATGACCGAGTGTTAATTAGGATATTTCCGGCATTTCCTAAACTTTCTGGCGTTGCACTGTTGTAAAAACCGCTGCCAAAATCTAACTCTCCCGTACCCAAAATCTCCAATTTGTTCGCATTGACAATAATATTTCCACCATTACCTTCTCCTTCAGTTCCGGCTACTAACCGACCCCCATTTGTAGCGGTGAAGTTATTCGCATTGACAATAATATCGCCTCCGCCTGTTCCCAAAACGCTGACTCTCGCATCATTATTGAGGTTAATATTACTAAAATTACTATTTTCTGGAACGTTTAAATTGATGTTGTTATTTTCAACGGCTAGTCCGAAGGTTCCTGGGGTTGAAAGTCCAGCGAGTTCGATACGACCTTCAGGAGCATTCAAACCGCCTCCATCAATGATAATATCTCCACCAACGAGGAGTAAACTGTTTCCCTTCGGAACCTCTAAACCTGTAATATTGCCTTGACTGTTGGTAATTGATGCTTTATTAACAATAGTCCCCGGATTTTCTCGAATATTCAAACCCAAAGGCATATTAATCGTTAATAAAGGCGGTGATTCCGGGTTACTTGCCGCAAATTCAAAGCCATTTTCAAACAATATTCCATCGGCTGTGGTCGCAAAAAATGACCCCCCTACATCTAACCGAGCGTTCGGCCCAAATACAATCCCATTCGGATTAATTAAAAATAAATTCGCATTCCCCAAAACTCCCAACGTTCCCAGAATTTGTGAGATATTTCCACCCGTAACCCGAGTCAAAATATTAACAATATTATCCGGGTTGGAAAAATAAACCCCCCGCCCTTCGTCTACGTTGAATTCTTGAAAACTATGAAATAAGTTAGACCCCCGAACCGCTCCCCCATCAATGCGCTCGCTGGGTATTCCCCGAATATTTTGGTCGGGAACAACGACCGAATTTTCATTCCCCAAGGTGCGATCGGGTATCACCTGACCCTGAACGGGAAGTTTCAGCAAAAGCAAAATTGCACTTACAAAACCCGCTTTACCCAAAAGCATGAAAAGAGTTAATCTCATAGTTCTAAGCCGGATCGGGGTCAAATTTTGCATGAATGATAAAACCTTACTCGATGTGTTCGAGCGCTTCGCTCATATTTAATTTTATTTTTATAAAAATCTGCGGTGTATTGTCTTTTCGGAATGCAGCCGACCCCAGTGAGTCAACCCTAGCATTTCTCACACCGATGGGGAACACCAGCAAATCTTTTTTGCGGTACTTTCCGAGTCCGAGAAATGCTATGTTTGGGACTTCTATTAGAGCAAGCTAAAGTTTAGCTCGCTGGAATTTGTGCCGGGAATAAAAGCAATCACATCATTATTTAGAGTAAAAATCCCCGCTCCAGTTCCCGCTTGACCCAAATTCAAATCGCTCAACGTTACCCGGTCGGTTCCGCCGACAAAAAGAATATCTTCTGCTGGATTAAAGTCCGTAATCAAGGCAAAATCTTCACTTCCCAATCCCACATAATACAACGAAAGTTCAGATCCCAAGTAAAAAAAATCGAATCCCTCACCGCCCGTCAGGGTATCGATTTCGCCGAGTCCGGGATTAGAAGTATTTGAATTATCAATTCCAAATAAAATATCATTGCCTTTATCTCCCGAGACCAAATCATTGCCGGCTCCACCAGTAATCAAATCATCTCCTTGACCGCCAAAAACTTGGTCATTTCCTTCTGTTCCGTTGATCAAATCATTCCCCAAATTGCCAAAAATTTGATCGTTTCCCCCTCCAATATCAACAATCTGGTCATCCCCCTGACCTCCAAAAATGGTGTCGTCTCCTTCGTCGCCATCCAGCAAATCTGACCCTTGATTTCCAAAAAGAAAGTCATTGTCAGCAAAGCCGAAAATCGCATCATCTCCCTCCAAGCCAAACAAAGTGTCCGGTCCAACATCACCAAGTAGTTCATCGTTGGCTGGGGTTCCAATAATTTCTGCCATGATCAAAACCTCCCGATCAACAAAACCGTTGAATCGATATGGATATCTGACCCGAGAACCCCCGAATTCAACGGGGCTTTTTCCCGGCTACCCCTACCTATTTTGGGCGGGGTAATGCTTATGCAAAACACCAATTATAACCAGTTTCCGATGAGGACAAAAGGCGCCCAATAGTGGGGCAATTTCCAGTTTTCGTTGGGAGAGTTTTTTAAAAACTCAAGCTGAACGGTTTGCAGCGCTTTAGCCTTATTAACGGTTCCGGTTTCGTTGGCTTTAAGCAGTTCTTGATAGAGTCGTTTCATAAACTCGGCAGTCGAGCGATCGTTAACTTTCCATAGCGTTGCAATTGTGCTTCGCGCCCCCGCCCGCACCGCAACGCCGGCTATTCCAAGTATAGCTCGATCGTCTCCCTCTGCGGTTTCACAAGCGCTGAGGGTGAGCAATTCAATGGGAATGGCCCGATCCGATCGCTGCTCCCGCAAGATGCGGTCAATTTTTCGAGCGGTTAGCAACTCCTTCCAAGCCACAACAAAGCTTTCATCAAGATTCGATCCAAACTGACCGTGAGTGGCAATATGAAGGATGGTCAAGTCGGTTTGAAGTAGCTGATTTTCTAGGTTCAATATGCTGAAATTTTCGTTGAATAACGGTGAATTGCTCTGGGGAAGTAATGTCTGGAGATCGTTTAATTCTTCCTGGACTTGGGGAAGCGGATCGAAGGACTCATTTTTTTCTCCAAATTCGATAGTTTGTTCTCGACTCACCCCCGCCAGCAGAGCGTTTAAACTAATTTTTGAAAAGGGTTCGGGGCTTAACAGTTGCAAGCCTGGAGCGAGGGCGATCGCATATTTTTCGATCAAGTATTTCTCCGCTTTGGAATCGTAAAGGGCGGCCATCGGAATGGTTCGGAATGCTCCATCCAGCACAAACACCAGGGTTGTTCCCTCCGATAACTTTTGTTGTTCTTCTGCGGGGCGAATCAGCCAGTCGTAAAGGGTTGAGGAGTCGTCAAGAAAGCTCTTTTCAGCCTTCTCGCTTCTGACCCGTTCTTGTTCGGAAGCGTCTTCTTTTAAAGCGGGATTAGATGATAGGTAGGCGCCCAATCCTTCGTTGATAATCTGCTGTACTTCTTGCCGTTTAACCGCCCGTCTGTAGTGGAAGAAATTATTGTCGCCGGGAAGTTTGAGAATCACTTCGATTCGGTCATCCAAAATGATAGGATAAATGATTGTTGTTGGGGCGGTTATCGTATCAACTACGGTATCAATTTCTTGGGGTCTGGCTTCGGTACAAGCATCTTGAAAAAAGTCATTTATTTCTGCGAGTTGTAACGCTTCGATAACGGTTCGGGCTTGTTTGAGGTTGTCTAAACTGGGCTTTTCTGGTTTTAGGAGCAAATCAACGTATTCTCGATACAAGGGTTCGATGCTATCTCGAAAAGAATACCGAACATCGGAACTAATTACTAGCAAGTCTCGCCGGAGGGAACCGAGAGTTTTAAAGGCAATATTGTAGGCGGGGATCGGGTCAATTTCGCCGTTTTTTTGGGCTTTTTGTAGCCGTCCCAATTGCCACTGCAACAGGTAGGTGATTTCGCCGGATTCGTAGGAGGAAATTGAGTCTAATTCCAAGGCTTGGCGAGTATATTTTTCGGCTTTTTTAAAGTCTTGAGTTTGTTGGTAGGTTGCTGCCAGGTAGCCCAAAGCATAGGCTTGGGCGCGAGTATTTTTCAGGGTTTTAGCATCTTGAATTGCTTCTTCGGTTAGGGTTATAATTTCTTGCCAGGAAACGGGATTAAAATCATTTTCTTCATAATTTTGAGCGTTTTCTAGGGTTGCCAAGCAACTTTGGAGTAGGGGTGAAAAGTCTTTGCGTTGAGACGGTTCTGTTCTCGATCCAGCAAAACACATTAAATTCTGCACCAAATTTAACTTGCCGTAAATTGTGGTTGTATTTTGGGGAACTTGTTTAAGTTGTTGTCGAATTTGTGTCTGTAAATCGTTGACTTTATTCCAGTCTTGAGTGACAAGGGATAGGTTTAATTGGTTGAGTTGGGCTTGAATTTTAGAGGTTGGGTCAGTTGCTATTTCGAGCGCATCTTGATAGTATTTTTGAGCTTTTTCGTTGAGTTCTGGATCGTTAAAACGGTTTTGACTTCGGGTCAAATTTCCTAAACTCATCAGAGCGGCAGCTTGAACTTCGGGTAAGTTCAGTTTTTTAGCAATTTCTTGACCGTTTTCGAGATAAATTTGAGACTCATCGGGATTTCCAATGACTCGAAAAATATCTCCTAAACTCACAAAGGCAATCGCTTTTTCGGATGAATCGGGCTGACTTTCTAGATGTTTGGCGGTTTGTTCTAAAATCTCTTCTGCTCGGTTATAACGTCCCAAGGTTTGCCAAGCTTGAGCCTGATTAATTTGATTTTGAGTGATATGGGTTAAGTTGCCCGTATCTTGATAAATTTTAAACGCTGTTTTCCAAGCATCTAAGGCAGCTTGTGGATTTCCTTTGGCGAGTTCAAGGCTTCCTTGAATGTCGAGAGTTTGGGCGAGAACTTGAGCCGTTTCTCGGTTTTCTTTAAGTCGCTCTAAAAGGTCAAGACTCTGATTAATCGCTTGAGTTGCTTCGTTCCAGCGTCCGAGTTGTTGATAGGTTAGAGACAGGTTACTCAGGGCAATTGCTTGATTTAACGGATCTTTTTGTTCGGCGAAGAATATCACAGCTTGTTGCCACGCAACGGCAGCTTGCTCAAACTGTTGTTGAGTGTAGAAAGATTTGGCTTGTTGGACGAAAATCGACTCGGAAACTTGGGCGAATTCGGGATAAGAATTAAAGAAAACTATATCGGGATGAGGCTGGGAGCGAGCAATAATCGGCGAAAAGCTCAGGGAGAAAATAAATAATAAGATAGCAATCCCAGTGGAGCGTCGATGAAATCGTTGTTTGACGCAAATCCCGAAGGCTGTCGTCAGTTTTGATCGCAGTTGATTCCAGAATTTAATCGGCTTCATTCTAACCCCCAGTAAAAAGTAAAATCCCTCTCATGTTTAGAGAAGGATACCCTATCAAAAAATACTTTGTACCTACAAGTCAAGATGTGACCTCGACCCCATTTTTCTAGCCAATGATTCGGTGTGAATCTGCGGTTTGTACCAGGATGTCTTCAACTTGAGTCGGAGTCAAATTCGGATTGGCACTCAACATCAAAGCGGCAATTCCAGCAACGTGGGGCGTTGCCATCGATGTTCCGTTCAAGAAAGCGTGTTGATTACCCGGAGTTGTAGAATAGATCTCAACGCCAGGGGCGACCACATAATCGAGCAATATTCCCGACTCATTGGAGAACTCCGCCAAACCATTTGTGATTTCAATTGCCCCCACCGCAATACCAAAATCACAGGCATAACGGGCGGGAAAATCGGGTTCAGAACTTGAATCATTTCCTGCTGCCATCGCCACAACAACACCTTGTTCATGGGCATATTGAAGCGCCTCTTCCACGATTTCATCCGGTGAAGTTGAACCCAAACTCAGGTTAATCACATCTGCACCGTTATCGACGGCATAGCGAACTCCATTGGCTATAGCATCAGACGTTTCATAGTCTCCAGCGCCGAAGACTTGCACGGGCATAATGGTGGCATCGGGAGCAATTCCAGTCACCGCAGAATCATTGTTAATGGCGGCAATGGTTCCGGCGACGTGAGTACCGTGAGCGTTCAAATCCATTGGGTCATTATTGGAGTCGGAAAAGTTCCAGCCGCGAATATCGTCAATGTAGCCATTATCATCATCATCAATGCCGTTATCGGCAATTTCTCCGGGATTTATCCAAATATTATTGGCTAAATCGGGATGGGTATAATCGACTCCGGTATCCACAACGGCAACGGTAATGTTTTCACCCGTGTAGCCCTGCGCCCAAACTTCGGGAGCATTCACCCATTCTACGCCCCAGGCGGTTTTGTCAACCGGAGGAACCTCCGGAAACGCGGACGGTAATCCTAATCCACGAGCAACGGCGCTAGCCGCATCTACACCCCCATAACCCCATTCAAAACTGTAGATATCCGGCAGCAAATTTAGGGTATATTCGGTATTACCCGAAAATTGAGCCACCCGAACGTAGTAAGTACCTGCCGCCAAGTTTGTGATTTGAATGGATTCGGGTAAATTTCCCATACTATAGGAACCCGCAATCACTTCTCCGGGATCGACTATTCCATTAACATTCATATCTTTAATTAATTCAACTTCTGCATCGGCTTCCAATCCCAACAAAGCTAAACTAAATTCACGGGTTTCGGGCAGGTTAAATCGATAGTAATCTTCCAAATCCTCGATGCTGATGAAGTCACTAGCGGTTTGTAGGCCATGAAGTCCGATTAAATTATGGGCGGTTTCTAAGGAATTTCCCGCTCCATCTAGAATTGGAGTTGCAGATAAATTCAGGCTGTAATCTGTGCTGTTCAATTCTTCTGGATAAACCCGCACGTAGTAGGTTCCGGTTGTTAGAGCTTCCCTTAATTCTTCGGGTATGCTTCCATAGTTGTCTGCGGTTGCCAACGTTTCTCCGGGATCGACAATACCGTTGTTATTGATATCTTGAATCAGGTCTACATTTACATTGGAACTCAACCCATAAACTAAAGATGTAACCCGATGAGTTCCGGTCAAGTCAAAGCGATAATAATCCTCCAAATCCACAGCGCTCACGGAATCGGTAATGATAGGAGCGGTATCGAGAGAAGCATTATGGGCTGTTGCCAAGGAATTTCCCCCCACATCGGGTTGCAGAGGAATGGGTGCGGGGTTAATTAATAAATCGTAGTCGGTATCGCCAATACATTGATCGACGTGAATGTAATAGGAACCCGCTTCTAGGATTTGATTGACTTCATCGGGATTACTTCCGGTGTAGTAGGAACTTCCGAGAATTTCATCGTATTCAACCTCTTCATTATTGTCCAAGTCTTGAATCAGTCTTAAGTCGGCATCGGATTCCAAACCATACAGCAAAACTTCTAGATTGGTGGGTGCAATCAACTGAAAATGATAGTAGTCATGGAGATCATTCTCGCCTACCGAATCCTGCAACATTTGAGGCGTTTCAATGATACCCAGATCCAATGCGGTAGCCAAAGTATTTCCAGCTAAATCCGTAGGAGTAAGAGATGATGCCAACCCACTTGAATGATTTTCAAGAGACAGTGAGGGGGTGCTATCGTCTTCCGTGTTGAACATCTTGGTTTCGGCAATTTGCCGTCTGAATTCTTCCTAAACCAACATATTTTTGAGGTGCAATCACATATGCACGATCTTGAATATTTTTAGGACTGAACAAGTCAATGGCTTTGTTGATATTTCGGGAAATGCTATACCGTTAACAATTGGCAGTTCAACCCGACTTTTTGATGTGGCTCCATCATCACAGCCTTTTTCTGGAGAAAACGCCAACTTTTTAGGAGATTATCTGGTCAGTGCTAATAATGATTTTACTCTGACGTTCTCCGAGCTTCCCAATGGAACATATGAGATTTTGACCTATACTGTTGGACGACAGGATGCTCCTCAAGAATCAACCGTTACACCCTTTGGAGACGCTTCATTAACAAAAACGAACAGAGGAGTTTGGTTTGGTAGTTTGCGCGAAGATGTTACTCATTCGCGACACGTATTAGAAATCACGGAGGGAGAGTTTTCGATAGATATCTTTGGAAAACCTACCCGGTGGGACAATCGTTTATCAAATTATTGAAGGAGAAGATGAATTGATTGCTGTTATTGAAGGAGTATTTTCTTTAACTCTGGCAGAAAACGCCTTTGTTTTTGTGTAAACCCCGGAGTCGAGAAGGTTAATTCGAGTGGGGATAAAAATTCACCGGATTGGGTGAAGTCATAAAATTGAGATTGAGGAATGATATAGAGTATAGATGGATAAAACAGATACAAACTTACGAACTCAATTCCCTTGGGTTCGTTTTATTGTTGCTGATTCGTAACTTTGGGAATTAGGGAAAACTCGTTAAATTGTTGTTTAACTTCCGTCAATATTTTATCTAATTGATCGCGCCGTTGTTGTTCAGAGGGCGTTAAATTTTCTTTCTGTTGAAGTTGCGTTAATTCTTTTCCAATTTCAATCACGTTCTGTTGCAGTTTGTTGTAACGGGCGAGAATTTCCTGTTCCGGTTGATAAAATTCGATTCCGCCAGCAGTGTTGGCATTTCCCCGAACATTTTTGAGGTAATCTTCCAACTCCTGAACTTTGAGTAAATCCAAAACTCGCTGTGCTTCTAATACTCGATTTTCTTTTAACAATAAATCGGCTAAACGACGATATCTCCCAGAAATACTATCTATATAGGATTGCTGAAGTTCTCTGGGCAAGTTTTGAAGTCGTTCATAACGAATAGATTCCGTAGCATTAACAGATTGTTTCAGCAAAGCAATTGCTAGTTTGGGTTGATTTTGTTTCTCTAATAAATAACCTATATTTTGGAGGGTAAGGGCTTCCATCCCCAGATTACCAATCTTTTTTGAAATTACTAAAGACTCTAGATAAGATTCTAATGCTTTCTGATACTGTCCCAAACCCTCATAAGCAGCGCCTAAATTATTTAAACTACAAGCTTGACAACCCCCAATCTCTCGGTTTATAACTAATGATTTTTCGTGGAACTCAAGTGCCTGCTGATATTGTCCCAAATTATAATAAGCACTGCCCAAATTATTCAAAGATGCAGCAATTTCTGCACGGTCGCCAAGCTCTTGTTTAACCATCAAAGACTGTCGGTGAAACTCTATTGCTTTCTGATATTGTCCCAAGCCCTCATAAGCGATACCCAAATTGTTGAGAGAAGTAGCAATTCCTGGGCGAAATCCAAGCTCTTGTGCAATTGCCAAAGACTGCTGATGAAATTCTATGGCTTTTTGATCTTGACCTAACCTATCATAAATCAACCCCAAAGTATTGAGGGTTCAAGCCTCTCTAAAGCGATCTCCGATTTTTCGTGTGATAACTAAAGACTGTTGATAGAATTCTATTGCCTGTTGATACTGCTTTAAATTGAAATAAACAATTCCTAATCTATATTTAATCTTTAATTTTCTATAGCCTTGAGCTTTGGGACAATTAAGCTCCACAGCATAAAGTCCCTTGCTTCTGCTGAATTGGCATACTCAGCAATACGTTCTTTGTACACGCTTGGCGATCGTAGACTCATACCACATCCGGTTATCAAAGAGGGCTTGTCCCTGCGTCCTCAAATCCTATGTCTAGCAAGGCGGCTAATTTTTCAAATGCCCTCTTGGGGTAAAGCCGAGATAAGCGCAAAATAGGACACGATGTAAATATTTGTAAAAAGCGGAACTCCGCACCTACTTGAGAATATTCGCACTTAATTGAGAATGGCAGCTTTAGGCAGCATTAGGCAACTTTAGGCAACTTTGAGATACCGATCCAAACTGCCGATCCGATCCATGACAGGGAGTCAAAGTCGTCTAAGAAGAATTGACCTTCTACTGAAGTTCCCCTGATAAAAAATGACGGAATTCCTTTCTGAAGGGAGTAGAGCGCAATGCGCGAAATTTCCCTTACTGGGTACATCTGTGATGCGTGACGACCGAAGCGGATTAATGATGCGATCACTTTTTTCTGCATTGTACAGCGATCGCTGGATTCTGTCTGGAGTTACATGGGTACATATCCCCAGACATTAATCGCTACAACCATTATACCACAGGAATTTTAAGCGTATTTGAGTACATTTACAGGGGGGAACTTCAGTTATGAGATCTATTCCAAAACTTAAGCCAACCTTGCCAGTAAACCGCTAAGAACAGAGGTAAAAGCATGAAAGCTGATATGGGCTAACATTGCAGCCTCTAGCGAATATTGCCAAAAGAGCCAGCCAAACGCGATTCCCATAATCCCATTCAGTAACAACGCCCGAATAATCACAACGGTCGTGAGAGGAACGATCGCGGCAGTCGCTGGCAGGTGTAGTAGTCCAAATACCAACGCGGCTAGAACGATCGCGCCCTGGTAAATTCCTTGACTTGGCAACGTAACGCCTTGTTTTAGCCCTTTCCACGCGAGCCAAATAAGCAGCGACATTAAACCCCAGCGCATCAAAATTTCCTCAGTGATGCCGCCATAGAACATTGCTGTGAGCAAATTCAACCAACTTGGCTCTGCATTATTGGCTGCCCGTAGCGCTTCAGGTAGGAATTGTTGCATCAACCGATCGAGCAACAAGAGAACAATCGCCCCCGCTGCGCCTACACCCAAGCTCCACTTCATCTCAACAGCAAAAGATAGAGACTTAGTAGTATGAAACACCCAATGATCAATCAAATGGGAGCTTAATCCAACACGGTAGGCACAGCCAATCCCAATCAGAATGCTGATTGCCAGTAGAATTGAATACTGTATTCCTTGCAGAAGCATTAAAATCCACAATGGCGGCACTTTTTCCAGTATTTCTGGAGACAGTTTCGCTAACTGTTGCTCGACTAAAGGAATAGACGCGATCGTGAACATGACAATTCCCACACTGCCCAATACAAATAAAATCCCAAATTGTTTCAGAATTACCATTGGTTTAATCTCCAGCGGATTGCCGTCTCCTGCCAACATGGGAAGGTGCTGAAAAGACAAACAAGGTAGGACGCTCCTGCATTGATGAACAGGTTGGTTTGAAGTCCCGAAGGCAGATTTTGGTATCCAAGCGAGATCGCCGTCAAACAAACTCCCAGCGCCAGATACAGGAAAGTAAACAAGGTAAATCGTTTCATTATTTCTTCTCCAATAAAGCTTATTCTCTGTACCAGACACGCACACATTGAAAGTAATTGATTGTAAGACCCTGACTGATCATCACTGGGTAGAAAGCATTACTGGTCGTCACTCCGTAGACACCATCACTTGTGCCTTCAATCCGATCGGGTAAAACAACAGTTTCAACATTGATCACCTGTATCGTTGTATTTTCAATCCACTGATTTACAGCACTCACAACCTCAGAGAAAGATTCATACTCGGAAGCTCCGCCGAAGGGTCCTCGTTTAGTAATCCGAGGCGCAAAATCTTTGTACTTAATTAAAGCCACTTTATCTTGTATCATTCTGCTTCTCCTGTTTTAATCAAGACCGACTTTCAGCACAAAATCAAACTCCGATCCGTTTAGCAATTACCAACGCCGTCAAGCTGGTCTAATTTTCTGTAAACTTCAGCACAATTTTGCCCCGTGTTCCTCCCTGCTCTAGACGCTGATGTGCCAGAACGACCTGATCCCAAGAAAATACTGAATCAATCACTGGGCGAAGCTGATGACGCTCGATGAGTTTTGTCAAAGCCTCTAATTTTGCTCGGTACTGGGGTGAAAAAACAAAATGAATCGTCAGATTCTTGCCCCATGCTTCAAGCAGCGATTGCGGAGTTGCAATGTCTACAATGCTTGTAAGCCTACCGAAGGGGCGAATGATTTCTAGACTACGCTGAATGGTTTCTCCGCCAATGGTATCTAGAACTAAATCCACACCCAGTCCATTTGTTTCTTGACGAATGACTTCTACGTAATCTTCATTTTTGTAATCAATCACCCGATCAGCGCCCAGTTCTGTCACGAAATCTCGGTTTCTAGAACTACACGTCGCAAAAACGTATGCCCCGATCGCTTTGGCGAGTTGAACTGCGATCGAACCCACTCCACCCGCACCCGCATGGATGAGAACTGTTTCACCAACTTGTAGATTGCCCCTAGTCACTATACAATCCCAAACAGTTCCGCCTGCCAGCGGAAAAGAAGCTGCTTCAATGTGCGATAGATTTGCAGGCTTCAATGCAACAATCGCTGCATCAGCCACATGATACTGAGCGTAGCTACCGGATTCTCCAAAAATTTGCGGCGAGTAATACACGTTGTCTCCCACCTGAAAATCGGTCACAGCTTCGCCAATTGCCTCAATCACCCCTGAAACATCGACTCCAAGGATAGCGGGTAGTTGAACCAGTTCCTTGTAATCACCACGACGAGTTTGGTAATCGACTGGGTTAATCGAGGTTGCACATACTCTGACTAACACCTGATTCGCCTTCAGCGTTGGTGTAGGAACCGTTTGAATCTCAAACTTCTCAGCATCACCAAACGCAGTTAATACGGCTGCTTTCATAGATTCCATCTGTGCCAACTCTCCTTAATTTAGAATAAACAGTGACGGATTTTAATACCATTCAGCGTAGGTAAGTTCTCCCTAACTACCGCGTGTAGAGTATAAATTGACAGACTTTGGCTCTCGCTTCGTTGAAATTCTGGATGTTATCGACAACTTGGAGGAATATCGTCAAAATCGGCGCTAAATCCTTGAGGTAGGGATTTTAATGCGTGAGTTGAAACGTAACCTAACACCGCGTTGAGCGTGCCGTTGTACAAACCGGCTTTATCTTGCAGTATCATTCTGTTTCTCCTGTTTCAATTTCGTCAGTTTGTATCGGGTAAGTTTGTCTCAGCAACTCAGTGACTTCTTGCGCGATCGCTTTGCAGGGCATGATTAACTGAGGAGTCGCGAAGAGAATCAGTCTGAGGTGTACCTTCATGCCCAGAATCATTCTTTCTTTGTACCCGTAAATGCGTCATATAATTAGCCTCAATGAAATACGAAATACTGATTTATAATGGACTAAATCAATACGAAGGAATTCAGTTGTTGGTAGGGTTGAAAAAAAAAACGGCAATTTTGTTCAGAAAAACAAGCAAAATCTAGCCGCCAAAATTAGATAGCTTACAACACTTACAGACAAGTCAGATACGAATTGAGAGCAAAAATCGGGGAACTTAATGACTTGCAGCAATCACGGCTGCCATCAACTCAGTAGTGTTCCAGCGCTCGGTATACCGAATTCTATTGATAAATAGGGCCGGAGCAGTCGTCACTCCACTCTGTATTCCGCCTTCGATATCTTCATTGATCCGATTGACATACACTTGTTTAGACAACTCTTTGAGAAATTGAGGAATGTCAAGCCCTAAATCATTGGCGTACTCGACAAGATAACCGTTCTCCAACCTTTGTTGATGGTCAAATAAAGTATCGCTCATTAACCAAAACTTTCCTTGGGCGGCGGCGGCAACGGCTGCTTGGGCTGCCCGTTGCGCCTGGGGATGAATCTGGATCTGTGGAAAATGGCGGAAGATAAAACATAAATAATCCTCTCCAAAAGAAACCGTAAGCTCTTGCCGAATGATTTTAATCAGCTTGTAAATGGCTGCACTTCTAGGACATTGATAATCCCCATACATCACTAACACCACGGCGGCACTTAGCACACCTTGACTGTGATCTTGGGTTGAAGCTGGCACAACTAAAGAACTGGAACTATGGTCGTCGATCATCTTTCTACATCTGTATCAAGCATGGAACCTTGCGATTCACTTGCTCAATCCACATGAGTTCAATATAAGCAATTGGCTTTTAGTTGTCGTCTACAGCGAGTTAACATTTTTAGGCTGCAATTTGATGGAGCAGCCGCTCCTTCTCAAAATAGAAGGCTGGCTATAACTCAAGTTAGATTTAACGCTTAATTGTACGGTCAATCCTATCCGTCTGACGTGATCAAGAGCTGTTGCCTACATCATCTGACGGATCGGGCGAACAATCACTTCGTTGACATCGACATCATCCGGCTGGGATACGGCATACAGGACAGCACTGGCGATCGTATCTGGGTTGAGTGCATCTTTGCGAAGTTCTTTCAAGAAGCCTTTTGTTGGCTCGTCTGTGATATCAGAGCCGAGTTCGGTCTCAACCACGCCAGGAGAGATGATGGTGACGCGAATCGTTTTCGACTCCTGCCGCAGTCCATCGGAGATTGCCCAAACTGCGTACTTGGTCGCGCTGTAAACTGCGCTAGTAGGTACTACCACATGGGCACCAATCGACGCGGTATTGATGATTTGTCCGCCACCTTGCGCTTCCATAATCGGCAAAGCTGCTGCAATACCATTCAACACCCCGTTGATATTCACGTTGATCATCGTGTCCCATTCCTCGACTTTCAAGGCATTCATCGGGGAGAGCGGCATCACGCCTGCGTTGTTAAAGATGACATCGACGCGATCGAACTTGTCTTTTGCAAACCCAATGAACGCTTTCACATCTTCTCGATCGGTGACATCTACGGCTTTAAATTCTGCTGTACCGCCTGAGGTGTGGATCTCCTCAACAATCTTTTCGAGCTTTTCGGTGCGCCGTGCGCCCAAAAGCACCTTTGCACCGTTTCGAGCGAGTAACTTAGCTGTGGCTTCGCCAATCCCGCTACTGGCTCCAGTGATCGCAATGACTTTGTTCTCAATGTTTAACATCGTTGTTTTCCTTTCTGTTCGAGTTGAGTGCTGTGAACTAAATATTGATTTCCATTTCCTGGGTCATGAAGGTGAAACCCTTGTCCACAATTCTGTAAACTTGCTCATGTCTAGGAAGGCGATCGCTTCGATTACTTGGTCGTCTTTCATGCGGAAATACCAGGTGTAGGTATTCCGATACGGTCTGCCGTCTCTGGCGGTCGCCTCCCCGTCCCATAGCACGATCACCATATCGCCGTCCGCCCAGATGCCGCGTACAGTCGGGACGATCCGGGCTGATAATCGGACACTGGTCGGGCTGACGACTTGATCGAGTAATGCTTGTCGGCTGCGATATGTACCCGCAGTTGCACCCGTCCCAGTAATTGTCCAGGTTACATCCGGGGCAAGCAGATCAAAGGCACTGCCCGTTCCGTTGCGCCATTGGTCGAAAGACTGCTGGACAGTTGCTTTGTTGCGTTGCTCGATCATCTGAGTTGCTTGTGCATCTGCTGGATTAGACGCAGTTGCTTGGGATAAGTCTGCGATCGCTGAAGGCTGAACCAGGAAGGACTGTTGATTCAATACTGTCGGGTAATCACTTGACCCAAACGCAGTCACATTCGATTGAATATTTGCTTGAGCCGTGCCAGCTTGCATCACTGCCGGAATAGCCAACAGCCCAACCAGCCCTACTCCAATGAAAATCTGACCTGAATAACGCATGATCTCAATCTCTTGTCTATTCGTCTGAGTTCAGCATAGGTTTGAAAAGCTGTGCTTGAAATGCCCAAACCTATCCAATGATTGCCTAATTCTCCACAATGATCGTTTGCAGAGATTCTATAATGGTCAACTGTAAGGTATTGAGTTAGTCGAGTCTCTGCTATGACAGTCGCAATCTCTCGCCCTGACGTAATTGCGGATCACCGCCAAGAAATCGCCACACGGATAATCCGGCATACCAAATCAAGCGGCAACATTATTCAACCTACAGCGATCGAGCAATTAGACTTTACGCGCTCAGATACAGTATCCAATGCACCTCATAGCGTGTACGAACCAATTCTGGCGATCGTTGTTCAGGGTCAGAAAAAAGCATTTCTGGGTGAGGAGATGTATCAGTATGGTGCAATGCAGTATCTTGTCGTCTCTGTTGATTTACCGCTGAGTGGCTTTGTGACTGAGGCGACACCTGACAAGCCGTATTTGGGGCTGAAGCTGAACTTAGACTTGATGCAATTGTGTGAGATGGTTGCCCAAATGGGTACCAGTTCGACAAAGAAAGAAAACTCTGTTCGAGGTGTATCAGTTAGCAACGTCGATCCAGCCTTGATGGAGTGTACTCTTCGCCTCATCAAGCTCTTGGACACCCCGCAACACATCTCCATGCTGGCACCGTTAATGATTCGTGAACTCTATTACCATCTGCTGTTGGGTGAACAAGGGGAAGCCGTGCGTCAAATTGCCACATCCGGCAGTAATATGCAGCGAATTGCTTTAGCGATTCAACAAATTAAATCTAATTTTACCCAGCCGATGCGGATCGAGGATTTAGCGAGTCAGATCGGTATGTCTACTTCGTCATTGCATCGGCATTTCAAGCAAGTTACTTCGATGAGTCCGCTTCAGTATCAGAAGCAGTTAAGACTGTTAGAAGCGCGTCGTCTGATGCTCGCTGAGGATTTCGATGCGACCTCTACTGCCTACCAGGTGGGATATGAAAGTCCGTCACAGTTTAGCCGGGAATATTCGCGCCTGTTCGGTGCGCCGCCCATTCGAGATATTGAACGGTTACGGACAACTTGAACGAAGACTGCTAGTTATCCATTGATTACAGCAACCCTATAAACTGACAATGCCGCGTTTAACCGCAACAATCACCGCCTGAGTGCGATCGCTGACATCTAACTTATTCAAAATCCGATTCACATGAGATTTAACAGTACCTTCACCAATACTCAAAGCCGCCGCAATATCAGCATTACTCATTCCCTGTGCCAGTGAGCGGAGTACATCTAGTTCTCGTTCACTCAGTTCTGGATTGCTGAGACGTTGAACTAACTTTGCTCCCACATCGGGCGGAATATACTTCTGACCCCGATAAACGGTACGAATGGCATTCAGAAGCTCGTCCGGTTCAGTTTCTTTTAACAGATATCCTTTGGCTCCTGCCTGCAATCCCCGATAAATATCTTCGTCACTATCATAGGTTGTCAGTACAATAATCCGAGCAGATTTAGCAATAGCACAAATTGCACCGATGGCTTCCACTCCTTCGACTTCCGGCATTCGCAGATCCATTAGCGTGACATCCGGTTGGTGTTCCTCAAATAGAGCGATCGCTTGTTCCCCATTTTCGGCTTGGGCAATCACCTGCATATCTGGGTCACGGTTAATAATCGTGGCTAATCCTTGCCGAAAAATAGCATGATCGTCTGCAATCAGAACCCGAATGGTCGTGGCTTGGCTCATCGTGTTGCTACTCCCGATCGACGGTAACAATCATCTCTGTTCCTTGTCCGGGTTGACTTCTAATCGTGAGTTGTGCGCCGATGCGCTCTGCCCGTTCGCTCATGCCAAGTAAGCCAAACCCCTCCGAGCAGGGAATACTTCCAACTCCAAAGCCTTGTCCATTGTCTTTCATACGCAAGCAAACTCGATCGCGATCGTAGACTAATTCTACTCGGATTTCGTCAGCATTGGCGTGTCTAATCGCATTGGTTAAGGCTTCCTGCCCAATCCGCAGTAGGTTACTCTCGACTTCAGTGGGTAGAGAATACACTGCACCCTCAATCTCATAATATAAAGTGATATCCATTGCGGCACTTCTGATTTGAGCGATGAGACGATGTAGAGCGCTCTGTAAACTGCCCTCCTCCAAAAGCTGAGGACGGAGTGCTACTACCGATCGCCGTGCTTCAGTCAGTCCAGTTCGCGCCAATTCTTTGATCAGGTCTAGGTGTGCCCCAGTTGCTTCTACATCATCCGTTAGCACCTGGTTTGCCGCTCCCACCTGAGCCAGAATACCTGTAAACGCCTGAGCGAGTGTATCGTGAATTTCGCGTGCCATGCGGTTACGCTCTTCTAAAATCGAGGCTGCTTCAGCCCGTTTGCAAGCGGTGATGTCTCGTGCCAGCCAAATCACCTGGTCGTGATTGATTGGGGCAATACGAGCCGAAAACCAGGCTTCTCGTCCATTTAGAAACGCACTGTACTCCACTGTGAGGATTTGTTGGGTTCTCAGCACCTGCTGAATATAACTTAGAAATTCATCGGCTTCTTCCCTTCCGAGTTGAGGCATGGTTTGACCAATCATCTCCTCAAAGGGGTGCCATAGCAGATTTGGTTCCAGGACCATTATTTCAAGGAATCGCCCTTCAGCAGACAGTACAAACAATGGATCGGGAATTGCCTCAATTAGAGTCCGTAGCTTTGTCTCTGAGGCTTGCAATGCTGCTTCTGCCTGTTTGAGATCGCTAATATCCGCAACCACCCCTTCGACGTATCCATCGGCTGCATTCATATAAGAAGAGGTAAGTCCCCAGAAAACTGTCCCATCTCGTTTTCGCAGTTGTGCTTCATAGCTTCGCAGTTCCCCATCCCGCTTCATCAACTCATGGGCTTGTTGGCGATCGCTGGGATTTACAAAATAGTCGATGCTGTGTTCTAGCCCAATGATCTCTTGGGGTGAATCAAAGCCCAACAGGTTGGCAAGGCGTTGGTTGGCATCGAGAATTAAGCCATCACCGATGCGGGTTCGGTAGATGCCAACCTGTGAGTTTTCAAAGATGTTGCGGAACTTGGCTTCACTGCGTTGTAATGCCTCTTCTGCTTGCCTACGCTGGGTGGTGTCGTTGCCCACCGATAAGATTTCAACGACCTCTCCCTGGTCATTGAAGATGGCTTGATTCGACCAGACCATCCAAACTCGCCGACCATCTCGACACAGGTTTTCACCCTCGCCTTGCGGGTACGATTGAGGATTACGAAGTAAATCACGGACAAAGGGTTTGACATCCCGCCCAGAGGTTTCGATGTCTGGAATGATAGTTTCAAATAAGGTTCGCCCTAAAATCTGATGTTCTTCATAGCCAAGAAGTTTTACCCCATAATCGTTGATGTAATGAATCTGTCCTTGCGGATCATAGCGAATGATAACGGAATTCGCGGTTTGTAGCAGATTGCGATAATTTGCTTCACTTTGTCTCAATGCGGCTTCGGTTTGTTGACGTTCAGCGATCTCCTGCTGCAAGGCTTGAGTTTGCTCTTCTACTTTTCGTTCCAGTGTTTCGGCATAATCTGCTAACTGTTTATACAGCCGAGCATTTTCTAGTGAAATTGCCGCAGTCGCCATCAACAGTTTAAGGACTTGTAAGCGATCGCTGGTAAACACTCCGGTACTGAGATTGTTCTCCAGATAAAGGATGCCGATCAGCTGACTTTGCTGGAGAATTGGCATACACAGGAGCGATCGCGTCTGTTGGTGTTGAATATAAGGATCAGTTGAAAAAGACGCTTCGCTGACTGCATCATCAAACACCAGAGTTTCAGATGTGCGTTCTACCGAGTGAATGACCGAGACAGGAATCGTTGCACACTCAGCAACAGCAAGCTTTTCTAGGTCACACTGTCTACTTCCGCTACATTGAGCCATCACAGTAAGTTGATCCTCTTCCAGGAGAACCAGAGCGCCAGTTTCGGCTCCTGCATTTTCTATCACCACCTGCATCAATGTGGCAATCAATTGATTGAGATGGATCATTAAACTCTCTCCGACGAAGGACTGCCAGTCATCTCAATCAAGTATATCGCTTGCCAAAATCCAGAAAATTAAACTTCTGGGTGGATTTTTGAAGGTTTTTTGTCAGGGGTATCGGAAACGGGAGAAAGCATGGACAGAGTGGCGATCGCACCCTTGACTTGTTGGGGTTGAATCTCCAAATATTGCTGCAACTGTTCGAGGTTTCGGTGGCCGGATATCTCTTGAATGGTTCTTAAAGGAATACCTACATTGGACATCTGGGTAAGGGCGGTTCGTCTCATGGAATGGGTGGATGCGCCATCAATATTCACCCGTTCAAAAGCCTTTCTCAGTACCCATGAGGCGGAATCGGGGTTGATGTGGTGGTCTTGTTCTTCCCTGAACACTCCCCCCGGAAACAGCCAAATCTTTCCTGCTTCGGGTTTGTACTTCTCTAAGTACCCTCTGAGTTCATCGAGTACCGGGATAGTGCGGGTTGCGAGTTGGCGCTTGGTGTGGGATTTTCGGAAGGTCAATTCCGGTCGGACGCGCCCTTTGCGATCATAAATGTCGGCTGTGTGGAGGGTGCAAGCTTCGTTAATTCGGACTGCGGTAAACAGGCAAACTGCAAACAATGTCCGATCTCTGAGGTTGTACAACCCTTGATAAAATAGCAGTTGAATTTCATCTGGGGATAGGATTTTTGCCTTCCCGTGTCGGTTAACTTTCACACCTGTATCCACAGCTAATGAATTAACTCTATGGGCTTGGGTCTAAATCTTCAAGTGGTTGAAAAAATCATCAAAAATTCTTCCTCTGATTGACGCTGGAAGTAACGGTTTAATCGCCAGCAGCGATTAAGTATTTGTTCTAAGTTTTAAAAAGTAAGAGTTAAAAGACTTAAACTTAAAGACCTCACCTGCGGATTTGGCTATTCGTTTTATAATTATTGTGATAAACGTTAACCCCAAAAGATTGAAATCTATCCCCACATAATCGCATTTCTATTATGACCTTTTAATCATTAAATAAGCACCCAATTAGACATCAACTAAATTTAAATAAACACTTTTTAAAGTTTATAAAATAACCCGATAACTTTAAAAATATTTTTCAGATTATAGAATGGTCATCAGTAGCTATAGGGGGTTAATTATTCACCTTCTTTTTAAATTGTTTTTTGTTATTTATTTTGTCAGTTTATTTTGTGGAATTTTTGATTAATTTTATAGATGAACAAGTTTTCGTACATTCTGAGTGTAGCGATAATTTGCTGACTCAAGATGCTTTTAGAACGTCTTGACCATAACAGCATCCCGATTGCAATAAACATCCTGAACACTTCAGCCTTAAGGCGGTACAAACTTTTGCTCCAAAGTTGCCTGCGGAACCATCAGATGTCTGATGCGTTGATTTTTAATGCCACGCTTGGCCCCAATCGTTACACTGTAATTATTGGTGCGAAACGTTCCTGTCAAAGTTTAGGGACAAAACCCGAAACGTAAACAGGGAAATAGGTTTAAACCAATTAAACCTATTTGAACTTTGAAAATGTGACCTTAAAGGAAGGTCAACCCCGGAGTCAATGGTACGGATTACCAAACCTCAATAGGTAGAGTATTCCAATCCCAAAGGGGTAAGGCAATTCCCACAGTGCCAGACTGATTATCAAAACACTGAAGCTGGGAATAACGAGAAATCGGGTATAAGTCAAATGCCTAAGCAGTTCTCTAGCTAATTGCCCAAGAATAACGAAAGTGAACATCTGGCTTGAACCGTCGTGAACAGTAAGTAGCGAAATGACTTGACTACGCTGCGTTCAAAAGAACAAGGGGAAAAGGTAGAAGTTTCAATACACTTCTTCAAAGAGGTAAGAGTCTTAGAATCAACACTTACACAAGACTCCCAAAAGTACCCCGGCGGATAGGATGATTCTAAAGGCAATAACCCCATTTTCAAGGAACGTTAAAACCCCTCATATACTCCTACAGAGGTCGAATACTGATAGGTAGCTACAAATTTAAGGCGTATGTTATGAGGGCGAGAGATGGAGTCAGAAGCTAAAGCCTAAAAGTAATATTTAGGATATGCTGATAGATTCCGGTTTAGTTGTTAGGTAAAGTTTCAATTAGCAGTTAAAACGGTGAAAACGAGTATAACCAAGACTACGACTGCATGGAATTCTATCAATTGGGCAAAAGTCCAACGGGTAGTATTTAAGCTGCAAAAGAGAATTTATCAGGCATCACTATCGGGACAAATTGCTAAAGCTCGGAAGCTCCAAAAACTTTTAGTTAAGTCATACTACGCCAAACTATTAGCAATAAGAAAGGTCACTCAAGATAATCAAGGCAAAAAAACAGCAGGGGTAGATGGAATCAAATCTATCACACCCAAACAACGATTAGAACTTGCCCAAAACCTGAGTAAATACCAAAAGGCAAAACCACTCCGAAGGAAATGGATACCCAAACCCAACGGAGAAAAACGTCCTTTAGGAATCCCAACTATGCAGGATAGAGTAAGGCAAGCCTTGGTTAAATCTGCGTTATAACCACAATGGGAAGCCAGATTAGAGGGTGAAAGCTACGGATTTAGACCCGGACGTTCAGCCCATGACGCAATGTCACGAATCTTCCAAAGTATCAATAAACGAGTAGCAACTTTGCTTAAAAAGCAAAAAGGCAAATGTAACTTCTGTGGGCAACATTTTACCCCAGAAGATATTGCAGAAATCGACCATATTATCCCAACGTCTCTAGGCGGTAAAGATGAATATAAAAATCTGCAATTGTTACGTCGCCATTGTCACGATAGTAAAACGGTAACTGATGGGTCTTACAACTCAAAAGAAACCGGATGTTCTGATGATAACAGACAACTAGATTAGGAGCCGTGTGCTGTGAAAGTAGCAAGCACGGTTCTGAATGGGAGTTGGGGGTTGTAAAGCCCCCCTCGACCCCTAATGGTAAATCAAATCGGGGCGCATCGGCGAATCTAGGAGGTTTAACGATGTGGCTGAAATATGGCGCTGACCCCAACGGTTGTTTGAAATCTGTTGATGATGTTGGTCGAGGAAAAACGAACTTAACCTGTCTTTATTGCGGTGGCCAACTGACGGCTAAGAAAGGACCCATAAAATCTCATCACTTCGCCCACACCGGAGAAACTTGCAAACCTGTTTCCATCCGACACAAGACTAAACAATTTCCTGGCTTGCCCCTGTACGACCGCTTCAATATCCAACTTCCGGGTCGGGAAATGGAGCAATTAAAAGTTCTCTGGAGAGAATACGGCGCTCAAGACATCTTAATTCCCAGAGATTTGATTAACCTCCGGTGGAAGTTTCAAGGTTTGGTACAGTGGGTTAATGATTGCTATCAGTTCAGCGATTTGGGCAAGATTCCGATGGGAGTCTTGGGGTTAAGTAAGTTCAATCAAATTCAGGAGCCGCTATTGTGGGAAACTTGGGAGAAATATCGACGGGCGGCTGAACGTGCAACTTTAGCTAATTATTCAAACGTTCAAGAATACCAAGCTGATTTAAGAATTTACGAAACTTTACTCAAGCGAATTTTAGTCAATTCCCTGTACTTTTTGGAAGTAAAAGCTGACGGGCAAACCCTTCATAAAATTGGGATTACCCAAAGAACAATTGATGAACGAATCTCGGAAATTTATCAAGATTTGAAATCGCATTACTCCCAAATTCAGGTTAGTCTACTGGGCTTGTGGGAACATCGGGGAAATGTGGAACTTTATTTTAAACATCGCTACCGGGAGTTCAATTATCGGGTGGGGAAGCTAACCGAATATTTCCAGTTTCCCAATGTCAAACTTGTCTGAAATGATTTGTACCAAATGGAACCCAAAATATTGTCCGATGCGGAGTTGGAGATAGTTGATAGAAGCGATTAATTAGCTTCAAACGTCCAGTTATTCTTCGTGATATGCCTCATTAATTTGCCTAATCCTGAGTTCAAGTTCAGGGTCGTTCATTGCTGCTTCCAGCACGCTCGAAATACCATCCATATCTCCGGCATCAAGGCACTCAACATAGAAGTCAACGGCTTTTTCTATCCAAAGTTTATCTTTGTGAATGTCTTTTAATTCCATTAGATTTTACTTCCTCATAAAAATCGCTTCTATTATCTACTTGCCATGAGAGCGACAAATTCTTACACGCAAAGGATAAACAGTCTGAAAAACTGGGTCGGCAAACTCCGAACTAAACAATTCGGCAAATACAAAAATTACCGATCTAAGATTAATTAAATAGCATACCGTTTCTTGATCATAGCTACAAAAGCGTTTCTTGGTTCGGTGTCTAACTCGTTGAAAAAGTAAACTTCCCATATTTTGTTTGCAGATAATGAGAATATGAGGAATATCTTGAGTCTTATCAACTCCGGCAATAAAACCTCGAATTAAATCCTCACCTTCACGGGGAACTCTGATACCATTTTTTACGGTAAATTCACCGGAAGGAAACCAGGGTGTATTCGCTGCTTTTAATAACCGTTGTAAATCAGATAACCTCGGACTTTTTTTAGGGAGATACTCTCGAACTCTGGTATCATTAAGCGGGGGTTTTAACTGTTCGATATATAGTTTCTCTAAAGTATTAATTTCACTAATTGGAGCTTCGATATAGTAGAGATAAACTTTGTCTAACCCCTTCCGAGAAAACTGTTTGTAACGGTGATGTCCTCGACCTGCCCAACGGCTACGCAAACTTTTCGCCTGACCAACATAAAGGATTTGATTGTGTTCATCAGCCACGAAATAAATACCGGGGATATTAGGGAGATAGTCCCGATTTCTGAGACTATACCTCCCTGAAAATATGGGTAAATTTTCCATTTCATTCTGAGTTTTAATTAAACCAAGCGATAAACAACGGCGCCATCCCGTTCACGGTTATCAACTCTCAGCAAATCTTCGCGTAGCAGTTTATCCAAAATGACCCGAACATCTTCAGGGTTCAAGCCCGTTTCTAATACACAGTCAGCAATCGTCATCTCTCCTTTTTTCCGGGCTAGTTTGATTAGCTGAACCTGAACATCTTGGCCGTGATTATTTTTAGTTTTCCCTGCGGGTTGACCTTTTAGTTGTTTGGCTTTATGGACAGCACGGGTATTTTCAACTGTGGCAGCAATGACATATAAACCTCCAATTGTGTCGGTAAAGTCTTCATCATCTTCGAGGGAGGGGTCGGCTATAAAACAGAGTACGAGTACCCCAAATAAAATTCCAAATCCTTTTAGCAATGCTCTATAACGTCAGGTATAAATATAGCCAACGGGTAGCAGAAAAAATGTTAATACTCCTGTTGCCCAGGTGCTTTTCTCAGCGAGTTTTTGAGCTTCAGTATTAGAGCTATCCATGAGAAATTCTCCTAAAATAAGTTAACAAATTAAGACCCTAAGCCACGTCAAAATGCTGGCATTCTTGCAAACCTTTGAGAAAGTCGAACCGACCAGACCCAAACAAGTGCAAAATCTCCTGGACGCGAGTCATTGAAACGTAAAGTTCCCGCTTGCCTTCTGCTTCATTCCCTACTCCGAACTGCTGAACCCACAAAACAATCAAAGCTTTGAATTCCAGCCCTAATGCAGACTTACTGGTAATCAATCTGATGCCGGGGTGACGACTGCTGTAGTTGTTCTTATCTTTGTTCACCCAGTAGCAACCCAGTCCCAACTCATCCAACTGTTGGGTGAGATAGCCAAACGGTTCCGCTTCACAACGCCCCAAGTAGCGGTAAATCACAGCGATGTCTTTCGATTCATAACCCTCGGAAACTAGCTGCTGAATTTGGGCGATCGCATTTTGGGTTTCTGCCATTCGGTCAGCGACCAGGTGAAGTACAGGTTTTTTGCCATGTCGGAGGGCAGCTTCCGGTTCGACCAATGGGAAAGCTTCATCGTCATCTTCGTCATCAGTGGAGAGCGACTGCACCATATCCCAAGCGGCCGATAAAATTTCGGAGGTATTGCGATAATTGCGGTTGAGTTTGCGTACTCGCCCCTGCGCTTTTACCCCAACTGATTTCCAGGTAAACTTCTGGCGATTGTAGAGACTTTGGCTTTTATCGGAGACAATGAGCAAGTCACCATTTTCGGGGTCTTTGAGAGCCGCAGCACAGCACTTGAACCAGGCCGGATAGAAGGTGTGGGCTTCATCGATGAGAACAGCGTCCCATTTTTCCTCCGGTGGCATTTCTGTCAGAGCATTCAGGAGGCGATCGCCTATCACCTCGTCATAGGTATCACTGCTTTCGTAATTCTTGGGATTGGGTAAACTGCCCATCACCGACTTTGCCCAATCGTGGAAGTGCAGAACTTCAATGCGATCCCGGTATAGGAGATTATTATCTGCTTCAATCAGGGAACGTAAGTAAGCCGCAAGGGTAATGTTGAAACAGAGGATGAGAACCCGTTGATTGAATACGCCCCCGGCGAGAGTTTTAGCACGACTGAGCAGGATTAAGGTTTTGCCTGACCCTGCAACCCCGCAGAAGACTCGATGACCCCTTCCGAGAGAACGAGCCAACTGTTCCTGTTTGTGGTCTAGGGTTTTGATAATGGTTGCGTTCGGTTGGATAACCTGCTTTTTGGGAGCGCTCGTTGGTTTGGCGGCTTCTTCCCATGAAACTGACCGGAGATTACAAACCGTAAGTGTTCTACCAAGCTCGGTGTGCGCTCCAATGCCAAATTGAAAATTTTCCAAAATTCTTCAAGTGCTTTACGAATTGCGCTATCTCAAAGAGTTCGTTTGACTTGTGTTAAAGTCACAACTGTCCCCGATTCAGTAATATCTCAAAGAGCTTCGGCAAGAATTTCATGGGCTGTATTTACATCTTGACGCTCTGCTTGAGATGCTTTTTTCCATCGACGAACAATTTTCAGCAGTGTCAAATGGAATTGGTGATCAAATCCGCTTAAAGCTGATTTCCCACCCTCCAAGCGCTCACGTTCCTTTTCTTCCCAAGCACTTCTTAGTTCCTGAAGTTGAGAAAACAGACGAAGTGAGGAAGCTGTGATAGTTTGGCTTGTTGTTCCTCTACTAACCATGCCCAACTCTTCCTCTAAAATACTTGCCTCTTTTGTTAAGAGTATTCACTATAATTGGGGAAGATTAAAAAGTCAAAAAAATGGCTTCGACCTAAAAAAAACAAAGGTGTTTAATACCACCGTTAGCAATTACCGCGAACTTACAAAACAAGTACAATTTCTCTATTCCAGTCACAGGGATTCGAGTCCGGTTGCTGACCCCCTATTGACTTTTAGTTTTACATTGTATACTGTAAACACTGAACGATGTAAACTTTTGGCTCGGTACACAGATGTATTTTGAAGAGGTTCGCCAGTGGGAAGGAACTGCTGAGGCTCTGACCAAACAGTTAAAGCGACAGATTGCCCAACTGGGATGGTCTGTAGACCCCCCAGCCCTACGAACGGTGCGACTGTGGAGAGCCAAGCAACTGCTATCGCAACCCAAAGGCCAAAAATTTGGATTTCGCCAAATCTTAGAAGGATTAGCGACAGCGCTGCTGCTGAAAAAAGGTTGGACACTGGCGGCGATCGCTCAAGTTTTACCCTCATTTTCCGATGTGATATTAGAACAACAAATTATCGCAGAAACCAATCATCAAGACGCCAATTGGTCGCCAACAATTCCGGGCGCAACATTACCATTACCGACGGGACACGCCAACAAATTCGACTTGGCAGAAGATGCGGTTATCTTGCTGGCTCAGGGAATTTTGCGACAATACACAAGAGTTCTCAACCGAGAAATTGTGCGCCAAGATGATAGTATGCCTTCGGAACTTTACCGCTCCCTCTGCAAATTGGGCCGCCTGTATATCGAGGAAGGATTACCCGATGAAGCCGCCTGCGTGCATACCGTTCTTGACCGGGCTAGACTGCCCCTTAAAGAGTGGAAATTAAAGATTTTTCAGCCCCCAAACTTTCGTTTTAGTGGGGCAATTCTCATCGATCCCGACCTGCGAGTACCCACTTCAGATTGTGCGGAAATTGCCAATATTACCGGATCATTTGGCGAAGATAACGTGATCGAATACCGCTTGCATCAACGCTTGCGGGAGTCAACAGAGCGCCTGGGAAGTCGTCACCAACACAAAGCTTATACCGCCGTGCGAGAACTATTTGGTCGGCGATCGCTAATTGGACAGCACGAACTTTTTGAATATTTAGAAGACAAAGAATTAACCCCATTGCAGGGAACAATTCTCGACAATTTTTTCGATTTAGTACCCGATATTTGGTTAATTAACGGGTACGCCCATCGCTGCGCCCACTGCGGTACATTAATGCGGCCTTACTTCGATCAAAAACTGTTTCCTCAAGGGCGGTGTCCCATTCGCCAATGCCCGGGTCACAACTCTTTTAAAGCCAAAGTGGGTGAAAAAATCGACCCGAAAGCAGACAGTTTGCTGATTGCAAAACCGCAAATTCTCACCTATTGGACAGGCCCCGCTATCGACGAAATCGCGATTTTTGATGCGGCAAAAAGCAACGGACTCGATGCCGAACTTTACCCCGATTCCGATATCTGCGATGTGGGAATTAATAACCGCAATATCGGTATTGATGCCAAATCTTACACCAGTCCCGTCTCTCTCGCTTTGCGCCTCAACCGCAGCATTGGGGGACTGATTTCCTATCGTCGCCGCATCGTTGCCATCGGCGATCAACTCCTCGAAGATCACCCCGATTATCGCTCAACTTTACTGTCGATATTGGAGAAAAAAGGCGAACAAAATACTTTAGAAATTCTCTCCGTTTCGGAAGTTATTAAATCGTTTAAGGAAATGAAAGATGAAAATTAAACCCGACTTTTGGACTGGCCCGAATCGTATTTGCTGGCTTTGCGTTTTGATGGAAGAATTTCTGAAGACAAATTCCCTCAAATATGCCCATTTGGTGATGTCCGGTTGGGCAAGTATTTTCAATGCGCCCGCTTTGGAAAACGCCCGTCAAGCTATTTTTAATCTCCGCCAAATTTCCGGGGCTTATGTTACAGAACAGTCAATTAGACACGCCATTTCTATTTATAGCGATCGCCACTATCGAAACCAAACTCAAGGAGCCTACAGAATCAACTCGGAAACCTTATCTTTTGAACGCACCGATTTTTTAGAAGATCCGAATATTACTAAAGCCCGCCAAATTTTGAGCCAGCCCCTCCCCCACCAATATTATACTATAAAAGTAGCCAATCCTCACCAACCAATGGTTATCAATTTGGGGGAAGAAAGCACCGCTATTAGAATACCAATCCCCCCGATAACAGCGCCTCTGGCTCCCCGTGTTACCCATTCATTCGACTTCAATCGCGAACCGAATGAAAACATTTGTATTCCCCTGTCGGAACTACAGGAAATCGCCGCTGAGATGGATAAAAGGGAAAACAATCATCCAGAAAAAAGAAAGGGAAACTGGAAAGAACGGTTTGAACATTTTGCCCTGATGGTACCGGATGAAAGCCGGGGATTGCGAGAAGAAAATACCCTGGAACTTGCAGACATTAAACACTTAATTGGATTGCCTGGTTCGGGAAAAACTACATTGCTGGTTTTGCTGGCGGTTTGGCTCGGAAAACGCAATTATAAAGCGATGTTTGTCTTTCCTTCTATTGAAGTTTCTCGGCAATACATGGCGGAATTAGCATTCCATGAAATTCGAGTCGGAATGCTCGTCGGTCAAAGCAATGAAACCCGTCGCCGGCACGCTGACAATATTGCAGAAGCCATTGCCGCATCTGGGAATAATGGCGGGTTTGCTGACAGTATAGAACGGGCGGAAATGTTCAGTTTAAACTGCGTTTTACCAGCCTTTTCAAATGCCGATACTTCCCCGTGGGGTTTTGGTTATGCGCCATGTCAGGACATTTTACAAACAGGGGATAATCGCCAGATGAAAAAGTGTCTTTGTCCGGTTTGGACGATGTGCGGGCGAAACAAAGCGCCCCGAGAATTAGTAAGCGCTAATATTTGGGTGGGTCACGTCCTTTCAATGGATACTGAAGTGCCACCCCATGCTATTAATGAACGCATCCGCTATTTTGAATTAATTGCTCGAACATTTGACGTGATTATTTTTGATGAAGCGGACATGGTGCAATCAACTCTTGATGGTTATGGGGCGGCAATTTTGAGGCTTTCGGGTGCGGAAGATTCCATTCATTTGGTGATTCAAGAACAAATTCACAGCCGTTTTGCTCGGGGAGAAAACTATCGACTTTTTGACCGGAATATAGAACTTTATAGCCTGGATTTAGCCGAATTTGGAAATCACAACACGACCCTGATCGCTGCGGTTCAAAACTTGCACTCGGAGAGAGTGAAAAATCGCTATGAAGGTCAGTTATTAACGGTGTTAAGAATTGTCAGCGATTTGTTAGATGGTTTTGAGAAAACACCCAAACGCGATCGCCTTTTGGAAGAAGATGTTAAACAATTCTTTCAGCAAAGCCGAGCGTTAACTGAATTTTGGACAACCGCCGCCTACCATGCTTTTTACGATCGCACGGGAATTGAAACCTACGACCGATTGAACTTAGATCTTTGCGCTCGAACCCTCAAAATTTCCCGCGATACTCTCAAACAGAAGTGGGTAAATTTGATCGGTAATTTTCGCCGATATTTGGCGGAAAACTTAATCGAACGGCGCGATAAAATTGTAGAAAATATTGCCCAATTATTTTTATCGCTGTGCTTTCCAAATCGTTCTCAAACCGGGGAAGAACGGGATACGATAACCTTATTGGTTTGCGTGACATTTGTAATATTAAGTTATCAGCGAATTGTGCCGGGAACAAGAACAATGGTCGCGGAAGGACTGATTCGGGAACCCATCGTTGAATCGACCGCAACGCCGGAACTGAGAAAAGTAATTCCCGAGAATCTTTTGGGGTCTTTATCGGGCGTTAAATACAATCTAAAATCCGCCCGAACCACCCGAACCAACGCCCGAAATGTCGAGTTATCTTATATTACCTTTGTCGGTGCGCCCCGGCTGTTGATGTATCGTTTTCATCGCTTATTTGAGGCGGATGGCGACCGAAAAAAACCCGCGATTTTAATGACATCAGCCACCTCGTTTTTAGAAGCAAGCCCCGCATATCACGTCAATATTGAACCGCATTATATTCTCAAACCCCGCCAAACAGAACTGAATTATAAAAACAGTATTTACCGCTTTAAATGGATTCCCGACCCTGAAAAATCAGATCGCCCGCTTCGATATAGTGGTGCGGGAGAGAGCAGAGAACACAATTTAAAAAAAATGGTCGATGCGTTGGTGCGAAGGGGAAGCAATTCGGAAATTTACAAAGCAATTCGTAATTTTGATGTGCGAGATGGCGTTCACCGCAAAGCGGCTTTAGTTGTTAACAGCTACGAACAAGCTCGTCAGATTATGAAATATTTGAATGATTATTACCCGGAAATCGGTAAGCGCTCGAAAGCGGTTGTTCGTTTTCTTAAAAATGGGGAGCAACCCAATGATTTTGTTACAACAGCGCAGTGTGAAGCTTTGGGAGATGATGAAACTTGTGATATTATTATTTTTCCCATGTTAGCAATTGGTCGAGGTGTAAACATTGTGTTTACCAAAGGAGCGAGGAAACTTGATGCAGCCATCGGTACAATTTATTTCCTAACTCGTCCCCATCCCACAATGGATGATATGCAGCTTTTGTATGGTTTAGCCGGAAAAGCAACCCAAGAATTTGATAGTTTAGAGTTTGCAGAAACTGACGATTTACCAGCAATTTATAACGCTTGGCAGGAGTCTCGAAAAAAACTGGTAAAAACGGCTCGCCGGCTATTACGAGAACCTTTGATGGCGAGTCGTTTGGGCGAAGATTTATTCAAGTCATTTACCGCCAATCAGATGGTTGGTATTTTGCAAACCATTGGCCGGGGAATGCGAAATGGTTGTCCGGTACAAGTTTATTTTGTTGATGCGGCTTGGGCGAATAAATCGACTCAAAATAAACCCGACTCGGGACGGGAGAGTATGTTGGTTCAAATGCGAATTATTTTAGAAGAATATGTCAAACATTCTGACCCCGTTAATCGTCAAATTTATCAAGAACTTTACAGCGCATTTCTCGATCCTTTACGGCGTATTCAGGGCGTAGTTTATCCGGCTGGTTTGCGTTCGGAGAAAGAATTGACTGATGATGAAGATGAGTTTGACGATTTTGATTCTTTATTGGAGATGTAACCATGAACAGCGAAATTTTTGACGAAATTGAGTTGAATAACGACGAAGTAACGGAAACAACCGTGCTTTCAGATAAGCTTTATATTCCTCTGGGAAATCCCAAAACTGTTAAACAGATTCCCCTGGCTTTTACCGTGCCGGATAATCTCCCCCCAGTAACCGTTGAAGGTTTTATACTGGCTTGGACAGAAGAAGCTTTGCGAGAGTTTTCAGCAATTCAAAATGCAACTAAAAATCGGGATAACTCAAGCGGAAAAAATCTACCCTATGCTTCTCTGCGAGGTCTTTTAGAAGTTGGACTGGATGGGGTAGCACGGATTCACTCTAACTTGGGTTTGAGTCAATTTAATTTGAGCGGTAACAATCAAAATAGTCCGCAACCTTTTGTCTACTTAAATAGTGGAACAGGGGAGGAAATTTATAAAAAATTGCGCTCAATTCTTAACGAGTGGATTGCCAACTTTATTCAACCTTTTGCTAAAAAACTAGAAGTTTCACCGGGAGTAATTGATCGTTTACAAGAGTTGAGAGAAAACGACGAATTACTAAAAGTTTGTTTAAAATCGCAAGTTTTACCCTGGAAAAAGATAGAAAAAAATCAAGATAGTAAGTATGATTATCGAATCTTAATTGAATATATCGCGTCTCAAATTGCGGGAAAAGAGATTTTTCAAGGATTGGGGTCAATGAAGCGCGTTATTTCCAGTGATGGAAGCTTTACAACTGGGATGGCGGAGTTAATTACCAATCCCATTCCCCAAAACAATGAGGAAGCGAACAATGGAAAGTTTAGTTTGGTTCTCCGTTTAGAAGTGGTAACAATTCCTGCTTTAAAGCAGCCACTCCTGAAGATTGATGTCTCAAAACGTCGATGGTTAAATGAGTTAAACCCGCCCGAATTTAACTCGAAAAGGATTGGCGGTTTTGTTTTCTCGGAAGCTTATCAAGATCGCGCTTTCAGTTATAAAGTTATTCCTCAGCAAGACAAGCAGCAAAAAGCCAAAACCAATCAAAAGAAAAAATATTTTTGGGCGATTGATAAAGATTTTGAAGCGTTGCAGCCCAAATTAAAACTCCCGACAAAAACGCCCGATGGCGAAAATATTGATGGCCAACAAATAGCGCTGGGTAAAGCTTCAACAGAAAATTGTAAAGTGATGCTAACCTACAGCAACGGGTTACAAGATAGCAAACACGGAATTGAAGCGGGTGTACCAGAAATTGATAAGTTAGAAGCATTTGAAAAGATAGCTGAAATTTTAGAATCAACGGGCTTTATACCCTTCGAGGATTATTCAACCGTGAAAATTAAAGGTGAAAGCCATAAGTTAGATGATACAGTTTCTCGCATGATTAATTTACCCACGCTGTTGAGTGCGATTCTAGAAGTGATTGAAAGTGAAAACAACATCAACTTTACTGAAAATTATCTTGAAGAACTCAGTGACGAACGGTTAAGTCAACTGTTATCTACTCACTTTGGCTTCGATTTACAAAGCATTGTGAGCGGGAGAAAATCTCTACAATTTGGAGGAAATAAGACCAAACCTCAGATGGTCGAACTTCAAGCTATGATTGAAAAAAATCAAGCGATTATGGACAATCTGCACGGCAAAAATAAACCATTACTCGTCATTTTCTATGAGGAAGAGTTGCAAACCGATTTAAAACTACTGAAGGCTTTCATCAATCTAATTTGGGGTGAAAAGATTGACGTAAAAACTAATCGTTTACCCGAAAACACTCACGGACCCAGAGAATTACTACCGGGTTCTAAATTAAAACAAAAAGAGCGCTCCCGTCGTCGAATTCAAGCTTGGGATTCTACCGTTCAACAACTCGCCGAACGCCCTGAAAAAACGTTCTGTCTCGTTATGGCGCGGGAATGGTATCCCGATACAAATTCAGAAAATAAGTACAAACATGACGACCGCGTTAATAAGCCCTCCACCCGTCAAGCTTTGGCTCAGATGGCTGACTGTCGGGTACAGTTTATTTTACCCATTGAGAAAACTAAAAAAGAAAAATTATTGAAACTCAGTGACTTTTTTCATCGGGCGCAAGCCGCTTTAAAAGATTTACTTTTTGCTCACTACGGCTACATTGAAGACGTTCAAGAAAAAGTAGATAAATGGTTGAAAGATATCCCCGAAGAAAATCGACCTAAAGAAATTATTGGGATTACCATTGTTCGCAAACAAAAAGGTCGCGCTCGCGGTCATATAGGAACCACATTTTTACCTGTTGCGATGCGCCTCCAAGTGAAAACGGGGGAGTGTAAGCTATGCTGCGCCTATGAAAAAGGGAATAAATTGGAAAGGAGTCCCTGGAGTAAATTTGCAGATGGGATTACTTATATTTCTAAAATATCACCCGTTAAACTGGCGGATAAACAGGAAATTCGTGAGGCTCGTTTCATGGAGTTTGTTCGAGAAATTATTTCAACTTCTGTTGAGGAAGGAAATCACCCCTTAGTAATGATTGATTCTTCTAACTGCGTGCAGCTTTGGCGCTGGCTTGCTGATGTTAGAATAGACCCGAACAATATTAATTTAGCACACAAATCCGGTTCGCCTTTATACGAACATCTAGAACAAGAGTGGAATAATGCACGAATAATTCGGATTCGCCAAGAGATCGCCCCCGGAATTATTGATAAAAAAGTTCGGAATTTAGCAGAAACTAAGCCGGATGATACCCGCAGAAAAGAGGAACTAAAGACGACTTTTGAAATTCCTTCAGCTTCCAGTGCAACCCAGCTATTTAAACTGAAAAATCAAACGAATAAAAAGAGTGAAATCAATCAAAAAGGTTGTGTTGCTTATCTGTCTGTGGGACGTAAAACGCTTCATCAAAAATCACGGGGTCAAAGTTGCTATCATCATACAGAAATTAACCGTGCTAAAAAGCTTGATGGTTCTAACCAAAAAGTTTTAAATCAAGCCGGGTTGGAAGTTCACCAACTTGAAGCTCGTCCCCCATTTACCGGACAATATCCAACGCCTAATCCTTTAGAAATTGTTGTTACCTTGAGACAAGCGGAAGATCATCCCGATTCCTTGGCTGCGCTGGTAGAATCTTTACGCTATGGTTTTGGTCATTACAGTGATTGGTCTAGTTTACCCGCTCCTCTGTTTTTCGAGCGGGTTATACGAGATTATATCAGCGAATTTGCAATGGAAGACGGAGAAATAGACGGAGAAGATGATTTGGAAGAATAATGTATTAGATATCGCCAAGAGAAAGACGGTTTACTGTTTGTTCTGGTTATTTATTCTCGAAGGTGAATACTAGAAAATACCGTCAGTTTATACTAATTTTAGCCAGTGATTGACAAAATCTGTTTTTAGCAAACATCTCGGCTTGACCCCACAAGCAAGCAATCATTCAGGGTTTAGTTCCGTTGGCATTTTAGGTGTTACCATAGCAGAGCTTGGACTTCCCTTGACTCCATTTTCCTTTACTGTTCTGTGCTTGGAAGCTTCCATCCTTATCTGTTATGGATTGTAGCGATCTAGGGTTGTCTAACGGGTGAAAGGTCAACAAAAAATTTTTCTTCAAAATTCATAAAATTGACATCTTTAACTGATAGAGAAGTTAGATGTTCCATTCACCCGGAATAACTTTCTAACCAATCCACTCGATTTTTAAGGTTGATCTATGAAAAGTTTAAAAGAAAAAGCTCTCGATAAAATTTTGTTAGGAGTCGGATTAAAGTTAATTCCACTGGCTAGCCTGGGATTTTTATCAGAAAGTTTTCCAGAACTATTATCTACCGATTCCAATTCTATTTTGAGTTTAGTTTTGAGTTTATTCGTTTTCATTTCGTGTTTGGTCGGATATATATTTTTTATTAAAGGATGTTGTCTCTATATCAAAAGTAAAGGTTATTCTTCTAACTGGGGATGGTTAGGAATATTGAGTTTGTTGATTTTACCTATTTTCTTTTTTATCCCTTCTCGACTTGAGCAATTTTCTGTTCAATCTGAGAACGCAGTAAATGAACCTTTTGAGCGAATCAATATTCCCGAAATCTTATTATTTATATTTTTGGGAATGTCTTTGTTAATCTATTTTTTCTTGGGAATTTTGTTTTCTTTCAAGACTTTACAAGAATCTCTTTTGATAGGAAACTCCGCTTTTCTATTTATTCAGTTGGCTTCGGGAGCGGTTTTGTTAGCCAAAATGAAAGAATTAAGATTTGATTTTAATAAAATTCTCGGGTTTCAGAATTCAATTAATTTGAAATTAGTTTTAATCATCAGTATTATGATGTATGCTTTGTTTCAGGGCTTAAATTCTTTAATGTTATATCAGCTATCGTTTATTTTTCCAAAATATGTAGAATCTTTTCTGAACCAAAAAATTTATACTAATATTTTAGAAATGGTTTGGTGGAATTTTTCAGTGCTTTTATTGGCTCCTCTCCTAGAAGAATTATTGTTTCGTGGAATAATTTTGCAAAAATGGGCAATAAAATGGGGAATCAAAACAGGTATTATAGCTTCATCCTTATTCTTCGCCATTATCCATTTTCGATTCGACATTATTTCTTTATTTGTTATCGGGATAATTTTATCAATTTTGTATTTTAAAACTCACAATTTAATGACTCCTATTTTGAGTCATCTTTTTTATAACACTCTGGTTGCAAGTTTTAGTATGATTAACTTTTTGACTACACCTTTAAATGAAAGGAATGCGTTTATTTCCGTTGAAAAATATCAAGATTTGATTCAGCCTTTGTTAAGTCAAAGATTTTTTTTAGTAGCTGTCTCTGCTCCTTTTCTAATTTATTTTATCTACAAAAACTTTCCTAAAAATAATGTAACTATTCCTTATTATGCTAAGTCAGCTAAAATTCTTGAAACGGAGTAACGATTGAGAAGGGATAAATGATTGTAACTGACGGGGCGACAAGGAAGCCAGAAGGGAAACTGAATAAGGGTCATGGTTCTGCAACCTCTCTGAGAATAGGGTGGCTTATTCTCGACTCACAATAAAATGTAACTATAATTTATGGCTTAGTATTTTTTAAACAACAACCCAGAATCATGGGCATCGGTAACGCACAAATTCACGATTACCGTTGGTTAAACTTGTCAAAGACTTCTGATCATCCGAAAGCCGAAAATAATAGTTGGAAATCCAAGTTTCTCCCTCGCCGGACAACTCCATGGTTAGCTCTAGGTCAGAATTACCATGAGTGACAACAGAACGAACAGAACCCATACTTTCATAGAACTTGATACGGTCTGCACTAATGATAAACCTTCCCTCAGATGTACGAGAACTACAGCTTTGCAAATCTAAGTCCCACTTCCCCCAAAACTGAGCCGGGATAGTTTGTTGCTGAACCGCAGCCGTTGCAGTGCCAGTGGTAAGCATCAAGATAAGTGTGAGCAATTTAATCATTTGATGAGTTCCTCAATATCTAGGCTTGTAATTGTTAATTGGTAGTGACCTGCAATCATAAATCACTACGGCTCAACCACGCGAAGCTCTCGACCCGCAATCATCGGCATGAGCGAGACCACATACGGACGAAGTTGCTGCCGCTTTGGATGGATTGTATGTGATTCGTACATCCGTAGAGACAGAAATTTTAGATGCTCCGTCAACGGTGAAAGCTTATAAAAAACTCTCTCAAGTTGAGCAGGCTTTTCGCTCCTATAAAACGATGGATTTAAAGGTGCGTCCGATTTATCATCATCTCGAAGAGCGTGTTAAGGCGCACGTTTTTCTTTGTATGTTGGCTTATTATGTCGAATGGCACAGGTCGCAGGCTTTAGCACAGTTAACTTCTCGTTAAAAGAGACAGAAAAACATTGATTTTACCGAATCTTTACATTTTTGAATTGGAAACTTTACAAAAGCTTACTGTTTTCACGGATATCAATGGGTTAACTTTAAGAAGCCGTTGTCAAATTTATACCAATAAATCATGGCATAAATTTTTGGAACAGAGGGCGCAGATAGTTTGGTTGGAAGTGACGAAGCAGATTCTATTTTTGGGCTAGATGGGAGTGATACCCTTGTGGGAAGTCGGGGGGGGGGACACCCTTATCGGTGGCTTGGGGACTGATTCTTTATTTTCCTTTGGGGATAATAACTGGCTTTTTGCGGGAAAAGGAGATGATATTGTTCAGGGTGATAGAAGTTTTGGTCGAAGTGGAACAGATACGATGTTTGGTGATATCGGAAACGACGTGCTGAGGGGATTCGATGGAAACGATTTAATCTTTGGAAATAATGACCAAGATGAGATTAGTGGCGGACGTGGAAATGATACTCTATATGGAGGTCAAGGTAATGATAATATCGATGCCGATGACGGGAATGACCTCCTGTTTGGAGATTTGGGAAACGATACGATGAGAGGACGCAATGGAAACGACCAGTTTGTAATTGGGTTTGGAACGGACATTATTATTGATTATGGCTTGGGTACTGATAGTATTCTCTTGCAAGGAAACATTACCGAAGCTGATTTAGAGTTTGTAGATGGAGCAGAAGTTAATGCAGGATTGAATTTTCGGGACGATATATCGATTAATTTGCGTTCAACGGGCGAAACTATAGCGATTCTTTCGGATATAACCCTTGAAGAATTCAATCGAATTAAGATTATTCAACCGCTAATCATTTAGTTTAATCGAACCTAAAAGAGTTCAGGGCGCATTGCAATGCGCCCCTACGGATTTTTTAAACCAAGTCGGACAGTCACCTATTTCGCTGAGTTTAGAAGCACCTTCCCTTTCTAAGTATCAGCCTATTATCTTCACACTGATCTTTCCTAAATTTAGGAAGCAAAATTGACTGGATCTTGATCTCGCCGATGTTGAACCGGAATCGGAGAACCTTGGCGATCGCCCACTAAAGCCGCCGTTTCTTCTAACGCTTCTCGCAGACGTTTAGCCGCATAGATCGACAGATCTCGTGGCACATTAATACGATCGCGCAAATATCGCAAAGCCACATCAGACCCAGAAGGCGGTGTCGAGATTTCACCCGTCATCATATACGTTAAAGCACACCGCAGCGCTTCATCAAACAACTGGTCATCAGCGGGGTTAACTTTAATAATATTGGTACGGTGTTTAATCACCCGTTGTAGAGCTTCAGCGCGAGAGTTCTCGGGTTCAGGATACTTCACATCCGGTAGTCCAGTCCAAGGACCGTTATCCACTCGTTTCTGATTGATTCGGGCTTGGGGTTCGCCGTTTTCGTAACAACCTCCCATTTGGGGCGGTAAGTCGTGAACATGGGTATGGAAGTCGCTCTGAGTTCCTCGGTAAGTAGGACGGCTTTCCATTGCATCAAACCAAGCACTCAAACCCGGATTTTCTTCTCGCATGGAATAGCCTTTGTAGTAGTACAGACTCGCATTCATTCGTTCAACATAGGGCGTAAAAACCACATCAGCCGTGGAAAACTCCTCTAGGAAGTAGGGGCCAGGTGTGCGACCGAGAGCCTCTTCAACCTTTCTCACTACCCCAATAAATTGTTCTTTGTTACGTTGATCTTGTCCCTGCGATCGCGTTGGATAACATAACCAACCACACCAAGCCCTAAACAAAAGTCGCTCCAACTGTCGCAACGGCAAAACTTTGGAGTCATTCATTCCGAAGACGTTGGGGCCAAATACCTGTTCGAGAGCCATCAATATATCATCACTTTCAGTAATCATACGACCATCAAGTTCAAGAGCAGGTAACATCCCAGAGGGGACTTTACGCTTGTACCAACTCTCTTTAGTGCCATAACAGAACATCGTGACTTTTTTGATGCGGTAAGGAATCTGTTTCTCCTCTAGCCATAGCCAGACTTTCTGACAGTAGGGACACCAAGCATGATTATCGCGATAGAGAGTTACGCGCACATCAGACTCGTTTTGACCAAATAAACGTAAACGTGCTTGAGCGTTTGTCGGGCCGTTAACGGTATCAATCTCAAAGTCAGTGAGGGCTTCTAGTTCTGTCCAGGTCAGAGGATGAGTCGTCATAACTATAGATGTATTAATATCAAAGAGATTTTATCAACTTTTCAGAAATTTAGCTTCAACGACTTGATATCAAGCTTTGAGGAATTCTCTACCAGCACTCGCGCCTTACTTAACCTTAATTAAGTTGTAGGGTAGGCGGTACGATATTCGGGTCTTCTCAAACTAGGGTTAAGTGATGAACAATCAATCCTACAAAACTGTGAGCCATCCTAATAATCGGCGGACTGATTTTAATCGTTTCTCTATTTTTTATGGGCTTCCAAATCTTGGTATTTCTCGGAGTCGGTGGGGAGCCGTTAAAAAATTAAAAAATCTCCCCGGTAAAGGAGAGAGAAGAACCCTCGATTTTGCTTTTGTTCCGCTTTATTCTATCACGTTAAAACTCACTGTTATCAATTCCAACTCCCAAGCTAATTTTTGGGTAAAGTTAAAAATTTTAATTGATCCGAAAATCAATGTTCATGCGATCGCGGGTGCGTGGTATTAGCTCTATCGCCGATGATGGAAACTTGCTCCCTTCACAATTGGTCTATACAAATTAAAGCCATCGGTACACAGCATTTATCCGGCGGTGTCTGCGTACAGCCGAACCGAGTTAAACTAGCTTCAAAATGTGAAAACTTCATCTACAATCTCGCGTCTCACCAATCAACTTTTATGAGAATGGATTCGATAGATAACCCAACGAGAAATATCTTGGGCAAATTTTTGAGCGTGGTTATTTAAACAGGACTCCCCAAATAGCGACATCACATCAATGGTATGAAAACTGTGCAGTTGCCCAATTTTACACCCGTCTATATCCGTCCGATTTAACCCCACATCAGAAAAATATCATCATCAAAAGTGGACAGATTTGCGAAAAAATCGGCTATAATCCAAATTGATCGGCTCAATTCTACTCACCTAGCAACTCCGAAGTAGAACCCGAAGCCGAAGATCAATTTTTTAGGGGAACTCGGATGAAAGCGGACTCAAACATTCACCCGGAGCCAAACCATGTATCATCTTTCAGCCAAAATTTCCAACTTACAGTCGGCAGTAAAACAACAGCAAATTAAGGCTTCACGCACGCAGATCAGTCGCTAATATTGCCTTCAGTTTACCTATCTATCGACAAATCAACCCAGAAATTCAACTTGTCAATCCCTCTTTAAATCGATCAACTACAAGAGATCAACACCTGCAAATCTTCAACAATTTAACCGGGGAATTCGGGAATTTTTTTCCTTAAAAGATTTTTTTCAAATGGCATCTATCAAATCTTTAAGGGGGTTTTAATTTCTGCAAACTTTACTCTGTTGCATTGAAACGATGTCTAACTTTCTGAACAAAAAAGCAGCTTGCGCTCTCCTCAGTGTGAGTTTTTCAACATTGAAAAGATACCAGAAAAAATACTGGCTCGAAGGCATTCACTTTATCCGGGTTAATTCTCGCAACGTTCGTTACAACGAGGACTTAATCAAAGACTGGATGCAGAATTCTCAAGCGGAAAAAGCCCATCAAAGGGCAATTGAACACTATCAAGCTTCCCTACTGAGCAATCAGAAGAAGACAAAAAAACGCACCTAAAATTCGGGCAACTTCGGACTGCTTTGAACGCACCCTGCGTAGTTATCGTAAAGCGTCTGAATGTCATGTCCGGTCATTGAGGCGACCGTTGCCGGGGTTAGTCCTTTTTCTAGAGCATGGCTGATAAAGGTATGGCGGGTATTGTAGGGTTTTCGGTACTTAATCTCCAACTGCTTGAGTATTGGTTCCCATGCTCGGTTTCTGAAGTTGTTTTCCTGAATCGCGCTCCCCCTCGGAGTCACAAACACCAAACTCTCCGGGCTGGGATTCTCCGGTCTGATTGACAGTAATATCCCCTTCAAACGTTCGGAAGTGTGAATTGTTCGCGCCTTGTTTGTCTTGGTACTTTTTCTGACTCCCTTGCTGAGAGTTTCTCCAATCCACAGCGTCGAGCAATCATCCGAAACGCTTCCCCAACGCAACCCAATCGCCTCTGCGGTGCGACACCCCGAATCAAACAAAAACTCCACATAGGGAGTCAAATAAAAGTAAATCGGATGGTTGCGAAAGCCCTCTACAATCCGGTTGATTTCTTCACAGGTGAAGGGAGCCGGAGCTTTTTTCGGAGGAATTTTGAAGGTCGCCACAACCGCAACCCAAGGATTGCCCCTGACAAATTCCTGCTATAAACCATACTCAAAGGCGGCTTTGAGCAAGCTGAGGTGTTCTTTCGCGGTTCGCGGCGACAGTTGGGCTTTCAACCATTGAGAGAAGGCGAAGGTCAGGGGTTGATCGATTTCACAGGCTTTGCGTGCGCCTCAGAAGCCCTCAATATATTTCAAGCAGGCTCGGTACTTTTCCAGAGTGCGGGGGTCTACAAACTGCTGTTTGTATTCGATAAATTGCTCGAATAGCTCAAAACAGGTGATTGCCTCTCCCTCGACTGAGGCTATGGATTTGTAACGCTTGAGAGAAGGATCAAAATTATCCGAAGCCATGTCCAATTGGATTTGATTGGCTTTGATTTGGGCAACGGAGCGATTAATTGGGGTATCGGGAACACCCAAGGCCATAACGTAGCGTTTGCCTTGGTATCGCCACAGCAGTCGAAGCATACCCCTATCCGATCCAATAGAAACAGATCCCTTTTTCGCCCGAACCAAATCCGCGTTCCTCCGTAGACTCTACGATCCAATTGCGATCCAATAATAGCTAAAAATGAGATAAAATGAACCAACAGATCGGGGTCGTGTAGAGCATTTGGCAATGCGATCCGGCGAAGGTTTCTCAACCAAACTCCAGTTTTGTAAGGGTTTGGGGGTAATGGACACAACAGGATTCGAACCTGTGGCCTCCACGATGTCAACGTGGCGCTCTAACCAACTGAGCTATGCGTCCGAACGATTTATAACTATAGCATAGACTTTCTAAAATTTGCAAGCTTGAGAGTAAAATTTTTCCAAATGGGTCTCCCAGAAGCTGTTTTGACGGAAGCGATCGCAGAATTTATTGGGTGGGACTGGCTCAAGTCTGACGCTAAGAGGGTAAACTTGGATGGAAGGATGTCAAAAACTTAAGTGGCGTAGAATGTTTAAAAGTATGAACTTTCGCCACTGAGCTACTCTACTATGATGTAATCTGAGGAAAACAGGATGGCTAAACAACGAAGTCTAGGGGATATGGTCAAGCAGGAAGCTCAAAAAGTCAACGACTCAGAAGTAAAAACTGTAGAAGCTGAAGTGGTTAATTCTGCTGAGGTGGAGGAACAAAAAGCAACTGAAAACTCATCAACATCTGAAGAAACTGAGACTCCTATGCGACGAAAAAATCCCACTAAAGCCGATCTCGAAGTTCAAATTACTGAGTTAAACTCTCAAATTACTGAGTTAACCTCTCAAATTACTGAATTAACTTCAAATTTAGAAACATCTCGGCAAAATGAACGCACTCTTCAAGAGAAAGTGTTACATTTACAGTCGGAAGTTGAGGAAAAAGGTCAATTTATTGATCGACTTCAAGAAGATCTCAAACGCAATGATGTTAAAGAAGAACTGGAGAAGGCTCAAAAAACGGCATTGCAACTGTCAGAAACAAATTCTAAACTCTCAGAAACCAATACTAAACTGATCGAAGAAGTGGAAACCCTGAGAAAAGAGAACCAAGAACTGAAAGACAAACAAGAGCAGAAAGCTAAACCCAATAAAAAACAGAATTTACCTCAGTTAGTTCATCGTCCCGAACACGTGAAAAATCAGCCTAAAACTTCTTCTAATGATGATTTTTCTCAAAGTACCTGGCTACTTTAATCGTTAAACTCACAACAGTACACATCTAATTCATCGCCTACTCTAGTTTTTTTGAACCCCGTCGAATCAATAGCTGTCTCTGCTGATTTCAAATGGCTTTACTTCTCAGCCGAAAAGGAGACAGAGAAAAAAATTCGGCTCATTGATATTATACTCGAATGAGCCTGGTTTTGACCTGAAAATCGGTTAATTATCAGAAGATTTGCTTTGTCCAATGATTCGATAACAGAGAATCTAGAAATTGAGAGGGAGAAGTTTTAGAACCGCAAACGGCTAAAGCTCTCATCGCTCGCGTACAACCGACGTAAAAAAGACGGCGTTGTTGATCGAGTTCGCCTTGAATTTCATCAAAGGGTAATGTTTTTTCAATATAGGGAAGTTGACCCGACTGTAAACCCATTACCGCAATAAAAGGAAACTCTAATCCTTTTGCTGAATGGAGAGTTAGCACTTTAATATAATGTGCTTTGAGGTCTATTTTTTTACCGGATACAAACTTCGCGTTTAAGCCGATTTTCTGGAGACGTTGAGCGATACTTTCGCAGAGTTGAGTGTTCGGACATAACACCGCACTTCCATGTAAAGGAAGACGAAATTGTTTGGCTGAAGCCATCAAAAACTTTGCAATTTCTTCGGCTTGTTTATCTAAATGATCTGCGAGTTGAATTGTAGGCCAATTTCCCAAATAGGGAGAAGATTTTTGGCGGATACAGTCCTCATCTCCGGCTCCTGTTCCGGCTAAAATTTCCTCGCAAGCTGTGGCAATTTGTTGAGTATTTCGATAGTTCCGTTTGAGGGTAATTGTGCGTCCTGCTACTTTTAAATCGCCGTGAATTTGCGTCCAGTTAAATCCCCGTTGATAAACGGATTGAGACGCATCAGCCGTGAGATAAACATTTTCTATTTTTGCAGTTAAAGCCAACAGAAATCTTAGGGAAACTGGAGACAAATCTTGAGCTTCATCGATAATCACTGCATCGAATTTTTTGCGGGAAGATTTCAGTTCTATTTCTAACGCTTTACACCGTAATTCTTCCCAAGTTATCCAGCCTTTTTCTTTCATTAATTTTTGCCAAGTTTGATAAATCATCCAAATGGCTGTGCGAGTATTACTTTGCAATGCCACCCCTCGTCCCTGTCGTTTGTGTTGGAGATAGTTGTCTAAGCTTTTAATCCCCCAAGCTTGAATTACATTCAAAATTTCTTCTAACAAATAGGAAACTCCCAAACGCTTTAAACTATCCCGTTTGACTTGTTTATCAAATTCATTTTTACCCGGTATTTCAGAGCATTTTACAGCGTCTTCAAGTAAGTCTAAACATTGTTTTTTGTTGGCTAAATGAGGCTTTGAAAACCGACTCATATAGGTTTTATAAATCAAAGCGTCTACCGTTGCGACTTTCACCCCAACTTGAGCGGGAGACTGTTTAAGAAGCTGTTCGAGAAGCTGTTCTGAATAATTCACCAAAGCGTTGGTGTAGGTGGTAAATAATATCGATTTGCATCCGGTTTCTAATAACTTTTGCACCCGATAAAGTGCGAGGGTAGATTTTCCGGTTCCGGGGCCACCTTTAACTAAAATTGGGCCTGTTCTGTTAAAGTTTATGAGTCTTTCTTGTTCGGGATCGAGTTGTAGTAAAAATCCCGTAATATCGCCTTCTAAAAAGCGTTCTATGTCTTTAATATCAAACAGTTTGTATTCGGGTTGGCTGCTAATTTCTTCGAGGGAACGGGGAAAGAGATTATCTAAAATGCGTTCAATGTATAAGTGAGGAACGGATTGATTTAATAAATCATCCTCACTTTCAACTTGAAGTAAACTTGACCAATAGTCCTGAGGAATTTTCCACTGTTTTAACAGAGTTTTTGTTATTTTTTTCGGTAACTTGATTGCGGAACTTTCTAGGGAAACGGTTTGAACTTCTGGCTCAACCCGAGTTTGAATTTCAGCATTAACCTTTTCGGGAATTATCTCAATTTCGGTTAGAGGAATATCGGGTGTTTCGGTATTCTGATGAGATAAATCGAGTTCATAGGTTCTTTCATTTCGCTTGCGAACACTCAACAGTTTAACACTATTTTTTCCGACTGCATAAATAAGTCGATAGTCACCCAGACGAACCCGATAGAGATTTTTATAGTTCTTCAGTTTCTTCGCATCACCTTGAGCAAAAATCGGATCTATCTCTAACTTTTTAACGGTTTTTGTGAGATTTTTACTCACCGTTTTGGGTAAGCTTAACGCCTCATTTAAAAATGTATTCGCCAGCGTAACCGTCCAATTGTTTTCCATAAAACTAACCATTGTATAAACCTCCAAAGAATGTGAACGATAACAAGTGAAAAAAACAGTGAAAAAAACAAAAGTAGAACCCGACTCAGAACTTTTAAACACTCTGAAGATTCACAGTTGCATCAATGATAGAGAAAACCCTAAAATTAATATTGTGCTGAACACTCAGTCAACCTTGTCAAAAACGTTCAACCCCAAAAACCCCAAAAATTTAGTTGACCGGGTTGTAGTGAAGACTCTAATACTATTAGTTTAAACTTCTAACCTTGGATTTGTAACGGGGATTCTACTGAAATTTGAGACAATTTTCAGTTCAAAAAACCTCTCCGTCTCCGTAAAATTACCGTAAAATTACGAAGAAGGGGTAAAATTTCTGCATAGAGATTTGCCCCAATAAAAGACCTAAGATAGATACTGAAACCGCAGAAAACGCGATATAGTATCATCCGTATCCCCCCCTGTAGAAACCCACACCATTATCAGTCCAGATTTCGGAAATTTGAGAATGACAAAAACCGCAACTCAACCCCTCTCTTTTGAACAACGCCTCGACGCCTCGCCCATTACCCGCGTGATGTGGCTGCTATGGGCGTTATCGGCGGGACTCATCGCTTTGGATGGCTTCGATTTTTTTATCATCGGTGTCGCCCTCCCCTTCCTACAGCGAGACTTTAACCTCGGATCGGCGCAGATCGGGGCGGTGGCGGTGGCGGCGATCGCCGGGTCGATGGTCGGCGCCTTTACCCTCGGCCCAATTACCGATAAAGTCGGACGTCAACTGATGTTAATGGTGGATGTCGCAATTTTTGTGATTGCAACTGCGGGAACTGCCTTGGCTTGGGATGCAACTTCACTCATTTTCTTTCGATTTTTAGTGGGTATTGGTATTGGGGCGGACTATCCGATCAGCGTTTCTTATATTACTGAAAATGTTCCCTCTCATTTGCGAGGTCGAATGGTAATTGGCGCCTTTACATTTCAAGCGGTGGGTGCGCTTTTGGGTGCTGTTACCGGACTAACGGTGATACATATTTTTCAAATTGTTTATCCCGACTCGCCTTTACCCATGATTCAATATTCGTGGCGTTGGATGTTGGGAGTTGGGTTAATTTTGGCGATCGCTGTGGGTGTTTTACGAATTAGTTTCTTACTCGAAAGTCCCCTTTACCATATTAATCGAGAAGAATACGACGAAGCTTCAAAAGCCGCCTCTACATTGCTGGATGAACCGATTATTATCACCCCGGAAACTGACCCCCCCAAACAAGAATCTCGTTTATCTTATTCTTCGTTATTTTCTCCCCAATATTTGCGCCGAACAATATTGGCTTCTGTTCCTTGGTTTTTACAAGATATTGCCACTTATGGAATTGGAATTTTTACCCCGACTATTATTGGCGCTTTGGCGTTTGCGGGAAAAGAAAGTTTTATCGCCAGAGAAAAGGCTTCGGCAATGGGATCGGCTTTTGTTGATATCTTTTTAATTGTTGGTTTTCTCATTGCCGTGCTATTCATTGAACGGGTCGGACGAATTCGCCTGCAAATTATCGGTTTTATCGGTATGGCTGTCGGCTTGTTAATTTTGGCGGCTTCTAATACGTTGGAATTGGGCAACGGAACAAGTATTATTTTGGTGTTTGTCGGTTTCTTTGTGTTTAATTTAATGATGAATTCCGGCCCCAATTCTACTACTTTTCTGTTATCTGGGGAAGTGTTTCCCACTTCTATTCGGGCGAGCGGTGCGGGGTTTGCTGCGGCTTTTGCAAAAGCTGGAGCGGTGTTAGGTGCGTTTACTTTGCCGATTTTACAGCATTCTATTGGTGTTCCTTTGTTGCTGTCTATTTTGGCTTTAATTTGTCTTTTAGCAGCCGTTTTGACTTATATCTTTCGGGTGGAAACGACTGGAAAAACCTTGGAGTCTGTTAACGCGGAATAGCTGATATTAACTCGGGTGTGAAGTTGCATTGATTCCCCCTTATATTACCCCTTGCCCCCCGATCAATCCCCCCGGCTTCGCCGGGGGGATTCCCTGAAAAAGGGGGGTGGGGAGAGGTTATAGCCAGCAAAAATTACTGGTTTTTTTTAGTTGAATTTTAGTTGACTTAATGTTGTTCAAACAGTTCGGTTAAACTGACGATTTTGTAATTCTTTTGGGTTAATTCTAGCAAGAGTTTCTCTAACGCCAAAACCGTGTTTTTCGACCTTATCATCGAACCGCCATGCAGCACTAAAATTGCACCCGGAAACACGAATTGAGAGACGTAACCGACCGTAAAAAGCGGATGTTCTGTTAACGTATAAGTATCAATGGGAATCATCGAAGCTAAAGCAAATTGACGATTATATCCTTCGGTTTCAGACAGTTTTAGCAAAGATTTTAGCATGGTTGGGTTGTAACGACCTCGCCCCGGTCTAAACCATTTTATTTTGGCTTCTGTATCTTCGGTTAATTCTTGATGGGCTTTCAACAATTCTTCTTCAAATTCTTGGGGTTCAAGGTCGGCGTGAGTGCGGTCAAAAACACCGTGATTGCCAATTTCATGCTGTTGTTCTAAAATATTAATGATTGTCTCTTTTTTTCCCATCAAATGACTTGTGGTTAGAAAAAAAGTGGCTTTGGCTTGGTGTTCGGGTGTATTAACGATTTGGTTATGTTTGTTAATTGCATCTAAAATAAATTGAGTTGAGGTATCTCCGACATCATCAATGGTGAGTGCAATGACGGGTTTATCTGTCGGTTTATAAAATAAAGCATCCGGGAAAGTTTGGGCGACGAAAGAAGCGAGAGGTTGAGTTATAAAAAACATAATGAATAATGCAAATATACAATAAAAACACTTAGAACAAGTTCATCCAAAAGGGACGGAGTTAAATAAAAGTCAATGATTATTTTAATTGGTTCTCCGTATTACTCAGAATCATTCACTTTAACCAGTTTGTTGATACCGTTTAAAACATACAACCAGACAAATACAATTAACCCGTGAATGATAACAATTCCCCACAAAGAACCTGTTAATCTGTAAACTACTGCACAAATGAGTCCGAGAAATCCGGCTAAAATTAAAAATATCGGATTCCAAAAGGTGGGGTTTCCTTCCGGATAAAAGATTAAAGCGTTTAACGGATGGTAAACCAGAAACAACCCCAAACTCAGCAGCATCCACAACACCCAGGTTTTCAGAGAAACTGCTTCTACAGGATGGGGAATGAGTTGGACTCGAAAGACAATTTCCTCAACTAACGCTGGGAAAAATAACACTTTGATGATAGCACTTAACACTTCCCCTGGCGATCGCAAACGGGGGTTCAACTGCAAAAAACCCGATAAAAATCCCAAAGGAATAGCCACCAACCCATAAATGACTAAACTCAGAATTACAATTTGCCAATTTTGCCAAGTTAGCGGTGTTAAAATAGCATGAGTGAGTCGTTGAATAATAATCATTCTTTTCAGTTGTCAGTTATCTGTTTTTTGACTGTTTCCCCCACTTTTGCGCTAAAGCGCAACTACAAGCTATTTCACATCAAAAACATGATAACCCCAAGCGGGTAAATCTAAGTATAAACCCGATGATAACAATTTATTCCCCTGGCGTTCATAATCAGCCGAATTCATTAAATCTTGGAGTTTATAGGTTTTGTTTTGTAAATCTTCAAAGGGAATTTGTAGATAACCTTGTGCAGAATCCGGCGAATAATTAACCACAATTAATAACCATTTATTTTCTCCATACCAACTAAACGCAATAAAATTATGACAGGTAAAATTATCTTCCGAAGCGGGCTGAAATTCAAGCATTTGCCAAGTTCCATGATGAAAAACAGGTAAGCGCAAACAAGCCAATAAGCGATTATAAAAAGACGCTAAAGTTGGATCGGTTAATTGTTGCGGTCCCCGTTGGAGATGAACGGATATTTTTTTGGGAAAACCCTGTAATTGTCCTTCGTGGAAAAAGCGCAAACCCGGACAAAGATATGTTAAAATAGCGGCAGCTTGATGAACGCCAGGGGGAAACGTTGCGGCGGCCCGAGGTTCATCGTGATTTTCAAGAAACCGGGTTAATTTGCTTTGATAATTGATCTCCGCCCAAAAATGTTTTAACACCGGATCGGCTTGTCGATCTCGCAGGCGATCATAGAGTCTTTTATCATAGGTAAAATCAAATCCTTGTTGTTGTAGCGTCCATTCCATATCCCAATAAACTTCCGCCATAAATACAAAATATGGATGTTGGTTTCGGACTTTTTCAATTGCTTCTGGCCAAAACAATTCTGTTGTCATTCCCCAAGTTTGTAGAAAGACTTCGGGAAGAATTAACATCGCCATATCGCAGCGAACCCCGTCACAAAGTTGAGCAATTTGTAATAATTCTGCTAACATTGCTTTGGGTACGGCAGGATTGTTATAATTGAGTTGTAAAGTATCAGGCCAACCGGGAAAATAAGGATCGCGTCCGTGAGCAAAAACTCGGTTTTCTCCGGCTAAGGGAATCTGTACATAATTTAGCTGTTCTCGTTTGAGATCATCAACTGTTGCTTCGATATAATAATCGGGATGTTCTTCCACCCAAGGAGAATCTATTGCGGTATGATTGGGAACAAAATCAACCATGAGTTTTAGTCCCCGTTGCTGAAGGCGCTTTTTTAACCGCAATAACGCTTCATTTCCGCCCAAAAGTTCGCTGACCCGATAGCGAGTAATTGCAAAACAAGATCCGCAAATATCATCTTCTTGTAAATCGCTCAAAAGTTCTTCGTATTCTCGACGCCAACCGGGATGAGTTCGAGAAACATTTTGTCCTAAAATGCCCGTTTCCCAAACGCCTAACAAGTAAATCCAATTAAACCCAAGATTGACCCATTCATCGAGTTCGGTATCAAGAATATCATCTAAAGTTGTCGGACGGTTTAATTGATCGGAAAGTTGTCTGAGTCGAACACGAGTGTTAACTTGATAGAGAGTCGGATAGTCAGGGGAATTCATCGCGGAGTTCTCCGGGTTAATGCGATCGCAGTTTAACAAGAAATCTGACCCGATTCAAATCCTTCTCTATTTTTTAAGTTCTTGAAATCAAAACGTTAGTGAGGAGAAGGGGCGCACCCGCCCCCGGTTTGGTTTGATTCTAGAGTTTCACCGTATTGATTGAGTTGAACCAACCCGAACGAAAGCTTGTTCGATCGCTTGACCGATATTCGTGTATGATAATAGAAAATAAATGTTCGTGCATTTTTCACTCCTGTAAACACCAATAATTGACCCGGAAAATACTATCAAAGCATAGGTTTAATTGGTCTTATTAAACAATTCTAAAACCTGACGACAAAAGTATTTTAGCTTATCTGCTGAATCGGAAGTCGGTTGAGTGGCACCTTCAAAACTCCAATTGTCTACAGTTGAAACTTTCCATTGTTGTCCGGTATGATCGTATCCTGCGGCTTCGACTCCAATCGCTCGCCGATATCCTTCTAAGGGGTCTTGATAGAAACGAATTTGAATCAGAATAGAGCGACTTTGCATTAAACGGCTTCTTCCGGGAAAATGGAAGCCAATGTCAATGGAATCAGGATCAACTAATTCCCGTGTATCTGGATCGTTCATCCAGGGTTTGAGATCGACTCGAACATCGGGAAACTGTGCTTTGAATAAATTGACCACCGATGCGATTTTGCTTGCTACTTGGACGTTATTTGCTTGTTCTGCTGCATTCACGAAATCATTCTCCTTGCGATCTACAATCTAACGAATCGGGGTGACTCAGTTTAATTACTCATGTTAACCGTAGACTCACGGTAAGAAGGGAGAAATCTGTTACAACTCCTGACTGATGTCAAGAAATCCTCAAAAAAGGGCGCCAGGCCAGGTGTCCCTAGGTCAAAATCTATTTCCCATCTCCCCCTGCACCCCCATCTCCCCTATTCCCTATCCCCTGACACCTGTTTTCAAACCAAGAGTCAAGATATAATTTCCACAAGCCATGATGGGACTGACCACCCTTTCGATTGGCTCTCGGTTTGTGCTGTGAGGAACTTCTTACTGTTAGAAACACTCAAAATTACTGAGCTTGCCATCTGTTGTGGGTAGCAATAAGTTTCTCAGCTTGGAGACTGAAATTACATGACCAATTTTTTCCGCAATTGTCTTGATCTGCACGTCAACTCGAAACGGGGCCAGTTGATACTGGTCAGCGTTTGTTCTATGATAGCGGCGATCGCTGGAATTGTCCCGGATCTAACAACGCTACCGTCTACAACACTCACTCCGGTTGCATCGGCTCAATCTCGTCAAGAATTCAGCGATGGGGAAATTCTCAACTATGCTCGTGCGGTGTTGGCTATTGAACCCAAACGTCAACAGACTTATGATGAAATTCGACAGATCGTTGGTGAGTCGGTGCCGATGGTGGTTTGTAGCGAAACGCGCAGTCTCAACCGCTTAAAGCAGGATGTGCGGGTGTTGGCGACGAATTACTGTTCTCACGCTCAAAAAATGATTGAGGACAACAATCTCACCGTTTCGAGATTCAATGAAATTACCCGCATTCAACAAACTGATGCTCAACTGCGATCTCGAATTCAGAATGCTTTGCGACAACTTCAACAACCCTCGGGAAACTAACTGACTCGATTTTCGATCATTTTATGTATCAATCACCTATAGCGCATTCACTATGAATACTCACACTCAACTGTTTTCTGGTATCTCCTCTCAATTGCTCTCAAAAGCTTTAAGCGTTAGTCTTCTTTCTGCTGTTAGCTTGCTTGCCGGGTTAACTCCAACCCTCACTGAACAATCTCCTCGCTTTGGCTTGAGTCCGGTTCACGCTCAAGTTAATCCCAATTTTACCAACGAAGAAATTACCAATTATGCCCGTGTGGTTTTGGCATTGGAACCGAGAAGAAATCAAGTGTTTAATGAGATTAAAAAAATCGTTGGGGAAGTTCCTCGGATTGTTTGCGATCAACCCAGTAGTATTAATGCTCTTCCGGGAAATGCACCCCAACTCGCTGTGAGTTATTGCGATCGAGCCAAACAGATTATTGAGTCTAGGGGGTTAACGGTGGCTCGATTTAATGAAATTACCCTTCGCCAACAAAGCGATGCTCAATTTAGGCAACGAATTCAGGCGGAAATCTTAAGACTTTCTGAGTCTTCTAATCCTTAATCGGCTTAACTTCGGGTTCGGGTGATATCAATTTGAATTTGACCCCCAAAATCCGGAATGGGAGGATTGGGTTTGGTTAACTGGACTCTAACCTGTTGAACCAGAGGCTGTTGTAACAACGCTTGAGCAATTTCACTCGCCAAGCGTTCTACTAGAGCAAATTTGCAGCTTTGAATCCGTTCCTTGACAATGGCGATCGCTTGCCGATAATCTAATGTATCTTCGATCGCGTCGCTTTCTCCGGCCTGGGTTAAATCTAACCACAAGGTTAAGTCTACCTCAAACCACTGACCGAGCTTTTGTTCTTCGGGTAAATACCCCGTGTAACCATAGCCGCGAATTTGGCGAATTTGAATGGCATCCATTAATTTAATCTTTTGAATTTCCCAATTAGTTAAAACTATGCTATAGTTTACAGATATGTGGGCATGTAGCTCAGTGGATAGAGCATCAGATTCCGGTTCTGAGGGTCGGGGGTTCAAATCCCTCCATGCTCGTTAGGTCAAAAAGCTTACCCTAACGTGATTTCAGCTTCTAACTCCAGCTTGAGTTACCTAATCGGTGAACGGAGTTAGAAGCTTTAAAGTCAATAGACTTTATGCAGGTTTACTCACTTTTTTTTTGAAGTGCGGACGAAAGGACTTGAACCTTCACACCTTGCGGTACTAGAACCTAAATCTAGCGCGTCTGCCAATTCCGCCACGTCCGCTGATTGCTAGTATTCCATCATAGCACAGTAGAAGGGAACGGGTGCAATGAATTTCACCAAAGCGAGAAAGAGGTTGAGCCATCTGCCGGAGTCGGAACCTGGCGCGAGCCTGTAAACAAAGCGAATTGATCACTCTAACAGTATAGTCGTCTAAAGGTTCGAGCATCAAGCTATATTCCCAGAACAATCCAGAGAGATTTTACAAAACTTTTACATAAATCCCCGGATAACTTTACATAAACACCTTTTCTTCAGTTCTATTAACAAGATAAATTGAAACGGATTGTTTCATCAAGTTCATTCAAGTTTTCCAATTAATCTCTGAAAAAACTCAGAGCCGTCATTATTGTCGCTTGCAGAGCGTTGATCTCGCCAATTCTTGATCGTTTCTTTCCAAGTAGTGACTCGCATCCTCTCCCGAGGAAACATAAATATGCTGCAAGACTTAAAATCAGGGTCGATCACTCCGACTCGAATTTGTATTTTGGGTGGTGGTTTTGCTGGATTATATACGGCTTTGTACTTAGATCATCTATCTTGGTCTAAAGGGAAAAAACCGGAAATTATTTTAATCGATCAAAAAGAGCGCTTTCTGTTTACTCCCTTTCTCTATGAATTAATCACCGGAGAACTGCAAACCTGGGAAGTCGCTCCTTCCTTTGAAAAGTTATTGATGGATACAGATGTTCAATTCCATCAAGCAACGGTGAAAGGAATTGATTTAAAAAAACATCAAATTCAACTGCAAGAGGGCGATCCTTTATTCTATGATTATTTAGTTCTAGCAGTGGGAAGGCGAAGCCATTGCGATACAGTTCCGGGCGTCTCAACTCATGCTTATGCTTTCCGAACCCTTGCGGATGCAATAGATTTGCAGGAAAAACTGCACAGGCTTGAAAATTCTAATCGGTCTAAAATTAGAGTTGGAATTATTGGAGGCGGTGCAAATGCCGTTGAATTAGCGGGTAAATTAGCAGATCGTTTGGGAGAACGAGGCGATATTTCTCTGATGGTTCGCGGTAAAAATATTCTCAAAAACTTTTCAAAATCATGCCAAAAAACGGCATATAAATCGCTGAATTATCGGGGCGTTAACATCAAGTTTCAAACCCAAGTTGAGGCGGTAGGCGAAGATTCTATTACCCTAATTCAAGGGAATAAAACTGATACTGTTGCTGTTGATTTAGTCGTGGGAACGATGGGAACTCAAGCCAGACAATGGCTGTATCTTCTCGACTGTCAACACAATCGTCAAGGACAACTCTTGACTCAACCGACATTGCAACTGCTGGATTATCCAGAAGTCTTTGCTTTGGGTGATTTAGCCGATATTCGCGATCGCCTTGGTCAACAAATTCCTACAACCGCTCAAGCCGCATTTCAACAGGCAAATTGTGCCGCTAAAAATCTCAAATCAGCAATAGAGAAACGACCATTACGAGCGTTTCATTATTTGCATTTGGGACAGATGTTAACGCTAGGAATTCACCAAGCAACTGTATCAAGTTTTGGAATCGAGTTAAAAGGATTTCTCGCTTGTCTCAGTCGAAAATGCGTTTACATTCTGCTCAGAATGCCCACAATTTCCCACCGCTACCAAGTCGTTTGCTACCGATTAAAACGATTCGGAATCAAAACTTATCAACAATTGATTCAAGGACTGAGACAAGGAGTTTATCGATTTAGAAAAGCGGTATCATTCTTCTTGTAATTCTGTTTTTATTTGATTATATTCCAGCCAAAAATTAGCATAAATCAGGGAAACACAATGAAAAAAACATTCTCAATAAATCTCGAAAACAATGCAAAAAAGCTGATTTCTCCTTTTATCCTTCTGTGTTTAATTTTGCAAGGTGGGGCTGCGGTCAGATTGTTTTGCTTGGGAGAAATCTTCTCATTTTTACCCGCGACGGTTAACGTCGGTTGCGACCCGGTACTTTATCCTTTTTTATCTTATGCCATGTACAGCAGCGCTAACTATGAAGGAGATACCGTTAAAAAGCATTCGCTGATGGCAAAATTAAACGATGGAACCGAAGCGGTTGTCAATCATAAATCACTGGGATTAAAAGACTACAAGTTCAAATTTTATGCGGCTAATCTAGAAAAAGATGAAAAGACCTTATCGGAAGTTCTCAAAATGTACGAAGCCAAAAATGGCAAGCAAATTCAGGAACTCTTTTTAAATGTTGACACTTATCAAATTACCAAAGATGGAATTAAAACCTTTCCCAAAACCTTGAACAAAACAATCTATAAAAAATAGTAGGGAGAACCCCGATGAGATTACAACAACATCAAAATTCAATTCTAGCAGCATGGAACGCTTACTGGTTTCGTCCCGCTCCCCTGTTTAACCTTGCCATTTGTCGGATTATTTTTGTCAGCTTTCAACTCATCCTGATTCTAAAACCGAACTATTTAAACGGACTTTTTGAGCGGGCTTCATGGTCGGGTGCCGTTTATACTCCGTTACCTTTTGTTCAGTTACTCACTTTACCTTTTGGCTGGACGGAACCGCCCCCGGATATTTTTCTATCGATTATCTATTGGATTAGCGTAGGAACGGGTATTTTTGCGTTATTTGGTTTCAAAACAAATTGGAGTTTAATTCCCTTTTCTCTCGGCTGTCTCTGGATGCAACAATATCTCTACTCTTTTGGGAAATATCATCATCCAGAAGCCTTAATGATGATAGGTTTATTTGTCCTGGCGTTGAGTCCATCCGGTCGCGTTTTATCTGTTGATGACATCGGAAGAAGGATTAAATTTAACCTCAATAAACGCCAGTTTGAAGCCTTTAATATTGTCGATGAAAATAGCAATTTTGCCTTTTGGCCGTTGCTGTTTATTCAGTGGATGTTTGCACTGGTTTATCTGAGTGCAGGACTGGCTAAATTAACAAACGATGGATTGGATTGGTTTAACGGCTATACGCTGCAATACTATTTATTAACGGATGGTTTGCGGTGGGGAAGCGATATCGGAGTTTGGTTGGCACATAACCACACGATGGCGGTGCTTTCTTCTTTGATGGCGGTTTGGTTTGAAGCGACTTTCTTTCTGGTGCTTATTTTCCCGCAGCTAGTCTGGATTTATATCCCTTTGGGAGCGTCTTTTCACATCGGGATTTATCTGGCACAGAGAGCGCCTTTTTTCCAGTTTATTGCTCTTTATGCGGTGTTTATTCCTTGGGCTTCTATTGTTCAAAAATTCACCGCTCGCCCCTGGTCTTCCGCCTCAAACAACAAACCCGAAATTCTCTATGACGGTCAGTGTCCCCTCTGCATTCGCTCGATGACTGTTTTGTGTTATTTTGATTGGTTTAACCGTCTAATTTACAGTGACTTAGAAATGCGATGGCAAACGGTGGCTAAAACTCATCCCCAAATTTCCCTGCAAGCTTGTTTAGAGGAAATGCACCTAATTTTGCCGAATGGAGCGGTCAGAAAAGGATTTTTTGCTTTTCGAGAAATTTTGCGGTATATTCCAATTTTGTGGCCGTTACGACTGGTTCTCTATGTTCCGGGTTCATCAACTTTCGGCCCTAAAATCTACAAGTTTGTTGCTTCTCGAAGACAACGTTTTACCCCTTGCAGTTTTGAAACTTGCTCGATAAACTCTCGCCAGAAATAGGCCGATTTTTCTCTCGGGTGTCCTGGTACTCCAAACATGGATACCCGAACCCGCAAAATATTAAGAATAGTTACAAACTCTGGACAAAAATTCAATCAATGTGTATGTGAGTTAGACAGAAAAAAAAATAAGGACTGAGCAAATAACCCAGTCCCTTAAAACTACCCTCAAGTCTTTCTTGTCGATAAGGAACAAACAAACGCATTCATTCCTCTGAATTATCACACGCAGAAATCCAAATCCACGCCTATCTTTAGATAGAGTTTTTGATTTTTCTCTCTCTGTCGCCAGTCGGATAGGTGGTCGGGACGGATTTCGCTCAATCGGTTATCAGTGATTTTCCCGTCACCGGTTGACGCAGGGTACGAGTCGGCTTCAGACACCGCCTGGAAAAACCGATGTACCGATAACTGTTGACTGTAACCTTTTCAGTGAAATCTGAAAGCCAACCGCCAACCCCAATATTTCTTAACAATTTGAACGTTGTAACGCCAGGGGAAACAGTTCGTAATAGTTCTTCACTGTGGCTGTTTTCCAATAGCAGACAAGCTTCCTAAACACTTCACCCCCGCCACAAGCCCAGTAGACGATCAACAGTGAGACAATATAATCTCATAATTTAGTAGGATTAGATCCTGACAAAATCAACAGCGATCTACTCAGTCAGAACACAATGGAACAACATCAGAAGCCAACTGTCGTGATTACGGGCGCATCCTCGGGAGTGGGTTTACAAGCCGCAAAAGCTTTGGCTAAAAAGGGCTGGTATGTGGTGATGGCTTGTCGGAATTTGGAGAAGACGGAAAACGCCGCTCAAACGGTCGGAATTCCCGCAGACAGCTATACTATCATGCGTCTGGATTTGGCGTCTTTAAACAGTGTTCGCCAGTTTGTCAATACGTTCCGAGAAAGCGGTAAATCTCTCGATGCTTTGGTTTGCAACGCTGCGGTTTATCTTCCGTTGGAGAAGGAACCCCAACGCAGCGAGGATGGCTACGAACTCAGCGTGGCGACGAACCACCTCGGACATTTTCTGCTGTGCAACCTCATGTTGGAGGATTTGAAACATTCGGCGAGTTCCGAACCCCGACTGATTATTTTGGGAACCGTTACCGCCAACCCGAAAGAATTGGGCGGAAAAATTCCAATTCCCGCACCTCCCGACTTGGGAAATATGCAGGGGTTGGAAGCGGGATTTAAAGCGCCGATTGCGATGATTGATGGGAAAAAGTTCAAGTCGGGTAAGGCTTACAAAGATAGCAAACTCTGCAATGTTTTAACGATGCGGGAGTTGCACCGCCGCTATCACGAACCGACGGGAATTGTGTTTAGTTCTTTGTATCCCGGTTGTGTCGCAACGACGGCTTTATTCAGAAATCATTATCCTTTGTTTCAAAAGATTTTTCCCTGGTTCCAGAAGAATATTACCGGCGGATATGTTTCCGAAGAATTGGCGGGGGAACGGGTGGCGATGGTTGTGGCTGACCCCGAATATAATACCTCCGGCGTCTATTGGAGTTGGGGAAACCGACAAAAAGAAGGTCGAAAGTCTTTTGTTCAAGAAATGTCTAATGAAGCGCTCGATGATAAAAAAGCCCAGCGGTTGTGGGAATTGAGCGCCAAGTTGGTCGGAATGGGTTAATTTGTCGGTCCGAATTTGAATTTAAAACGCTTTTAGCGATCGCATTTTTTTCTCTGTTTTAAAGTTTGACTTTAAAGTTTGACAAGTTTAATATCGTGTTTTCACGAATAACAAGTTTTGCTTAAGTTTCATTGGCTCAGACTGCAAAGTTTGAGCTTTTTTATGGTTATATTTTTATGTTTTAGCCCAAGAAAAATAGATTAAAGGTCAAAAACCAGGTAAATTTTAAGATCAAGTCCCGTTGAATACCGATTATAAAACTGTGGGGAGATCAAGAGATTTTGACTAACCGACGACCTGAACATCATAAAAGGTTTCAATCCAAACCCTGGCACCACAACGGAGAGGTTTATCGGGACTATAGACAACACGACATCCTCCCTGTATTTCGACAGTATGCCCGTAAGTATTGGTGTTGCCCTCTCTGACCGTAATCACGGGAAGTCGTTCCTGGTGTTTTTGATTTTGGCGAATTCTGTGAGAATTAACGTGAACAATCTTTTTTGCACGCTTTTTGAGATTACACCAACGGGGAGCAGGCCCTCTTGTACCTCGCTCAATTATGGGTTCGCCCTTAACCAGGGGAATGAGCCACATTTTCCCGGTCTTATAGGCACCTTCGACTCGGCCTGCGCTTAGGAGAACTCGCAGTCGAGCGGTGGAGATTTTTAAAATACGGGCTGCTTCTGTAGTACCGACAAACATTGAACTAATAGGGAATCGCAATAGTTTTGAAACTGTATATCTAGATTATAAATTATCTGCGGATCAATGGTCAAGGATCTGCTATTCGGTGGCGCGGAGTAGCGCGGTTCGACCGAAACCTGTTGACTGGTCAGGTGATATGGGTCGGGTGTCTGTTCTTCGTTGATTATATAACCGGATTTGATATAAGAAACCAATTTTTTTAGGTAATTTGTGATCAAATAGAGGATTAATTGGGTAATTTTATCTGGCTAGAATCGGCTTTAAAAGCATGAATAGCTAACTGCAATGTAAAAATACTACCCCGACCCGGTTCACTTTCAACGCTCAACTGTGCCTTGTGAACTTGGGCGATCGCCCGTACAATTGCCAATCCCAAACCGGTTCCCCCCGTTTTGCGGGAGCGATCGCTATCAACCCGATAAAACCGTTCAAAAATGCGGGATTTTTCGCCGGGTGGAATCCCGATTCCAGTATCTTTTACCGCGATAACTGCCGTTAAATCATGCTGTTTTAAATCAATTCTAACGGAACCGCCCGAAGGAGTATATTGAATCGCATTCGCTATTAAATTGGAGACTAATCGATAAAGTTGCTGTTCGTTTCCGAGAACATAAATTAGATGTTCAGGAACAGAACTATAAAGCTGAATATTGGAGGCGATCGCCAGTTCTAAAAATTCTTCTGATAAATCACAAATTAAGTCGTTCAGACAGCAAACTTGAAACGGTTTTGAAACGGTATTTTGTTCGAGACTGCTGAGTAATAATAAATCCGAAATTAAATTGCTCAAACGCCTTCCTTGGCGCTCGATAGTATCCAACATCATATTAATATTTTCTCGCTCCGACGGCGGAACCCGCAAGAGCGCTTCTACCGTTGCTAAAAGACTGGCGAGGGGCGATCGCAATTCGTGGGCGGCGTTTGCTGTAAACTGTTGCTGCTGCTGATAAGATTGATAAATTGGCTGCATTGCCAACCCAGAAAGCCACCAACTAGAAGCCGCAACCAAACCCAATGCGATCGGAAACCCGACCGCCAAAATTATGTTAATTCTTCTCGTTTCCGCGTCAAAAGATGCCAGCGTTCGCCCAATTTGTAGATAACCCCAGGAGGTCGAATTATTCTCGGCAAAATTAACATCCGCCCCGTGCAGAATTGTGGTAAACTGGCGGTAACGTGCGCCATCAGATGCCCGAATTGTTTGCCACGACGTCGAATTTAAACGGTTGGGAATTTGGGCGGGTTGATTGGGCGAAAACGCCAAAAGTTTTCCCCGATAATCAAACAGTCGAATATAATAGGTGCTGCGATCGCTAATTCCGATTGTATGCCGCCGAATTAAACTCGCGCTGACGTGACAAGATTGCCCGGATAAACACAATTCGGGAAAAATTTGCTGTAAAATAACAACCGGATCGCCAGAAGCGGGTAACATGGGTTCAAGACTATCGTGAAGCGTTCCGGCAATTGATTCGATTTCCCGTTCCAAAGCCTTCCAATTCGACCGAATTAACGCCCGATACATCCCCAACCCGGACAGGCTTAAAATAACTCCCATCACAACCGCATACCAAAGCGCCAACCTGATCCGACTGCGGCGAAAAAGTTTGTGAGTGTTCATAATAGGCAAGAGGCAACCGTAGGGGCGCTCTTGCTTGCGCCCTCTTAAATTTACAGGATGATGGATAATGGATAATGGATAATGGATAATGGATAATTGATAATGGATAATTGATAACTGATAATGGATAATTGATAACTGATAATTCATCATTCAATATTCAATCAATGACGTATTAAATCGATAGCCCTGACCGGGAATCGTTTCAATCGGACAATCGCACCCGTAACTGGCTAATTTTCGTCTCAATAACCGCATTTGTGCCGCGACAACATTGCTGATCGGTTCCTCGTTGAGATCCCAAAGTTGGTGGCGAATTTTGCTTCCGGGAATAATGCGATCGCGATTTTGCATTAAATAAGCCAGAATTTGAAACTCCTTAACCGTTAACGGAATCGTTTGATAGGGTTCGGATCGCCCAATACACAGGGCATTATTGCCATAATCGAGGCTAAATGTACCAATAGTCAGCGAAGGCGGTTGCAACTGGGGCGATCGCCTTTGAAGCGCCCGCAGTCTTGCTAATAATTCTTCCATCACAAACGGTTTAACGAGGTAATCATCCGCCCCCGCATCCAGCCCTTTAACCCGGTTTTCCGCCTGTCCCAACGCCGTCAGCATCAACACCGGCAAGGGGTTTTGATGCAGTCTCAGACGCTGACACAACTCCAACCCCGACAAACCCGGAAGCAGCCAGTCAAAGATGGCGACGGTGTAATCTGTCCACTGACTTTCCAGGTAATCCCAGGCTTGAGTCCCATCAGTTACCCAGTCAACGACGTATTTTTCACTGACCAAAACTTGTTTAACAGCCAGTCCCAAATCGGTTTCATCTTCTGCCAACAAAATTCGCATTATCCCAAAACAACCCTCACGAGCTAAATTTTATCGAACTTGCTTCGATTTCACCCGAATTTCATCCCGCCTCTGGCAAACTGGGGAAAATTCTGATTCGGTTGCACAGTTTTGTGAATTTGTGAGGAGGCAGTATGAAAACTATCGCTATTATTAGTTCTATTCTGACTATCGGTTTGGCAGTGACTACCCCCAACCTTGTGCTGGCCCATGTCGGACACGGAGACGAATTTCAAGCCGAAGGCGGGATCGAACGGGTCCAGGTTAATCCCGAAACCGATTCAATGTTGGGGATTGTTGTCAACCCCATCGAACAAGCTACAGCAGATGGAAACGGGGTGATGGTTCCCGCAACGGCATTAGTTGACTCGGATGGCAAACAGCTTGTTTTTGTGCAGTACGAAAATTTCTATGAACCGGTTCCCGTGACGACCGGCGCCACCGAAGGCGAATTGATTGAAGTTACCGAAGGATTATCCGTTGGGGAACAGCTTGTTACTCAGGGGAGTTTGTCGCTTTACGCCGAATCCCGCAAAACCCAAACTGTTGATGTCGCAGCCAGTCCGGAGGCGATCGATCAACAAACCGATGAGACACCAGCCCCGGAAATAACCGAAATTGAAGAGATCTCTGATAACGTTGCCTTGCAGTCTGGCGAAACCACTCAAGAATCTGGCGGGTTCCCAATGGGAATTTTAGCAGCATTGGGCGGAGGAGTAGCACTTGTGGTTGGAGCATTCGCCGTTATGGGCAACCGCAACAAAAAAGGCGACCTTTAAAACAGTGAACAGTCATACCATTTCTTTCTAATCATGTAACTTTTGACGTTCGCGTAGCGTGCCGTCAGGCGTATCCCCCCGCTCACGCCACCCCCCTTTTTAAGGGAATCCCCCCGCTCACGCCACCCCCCTTTTTAAGGGAATCCCCCCGCTCACGCCACCCCCCTTTTTAAGGGGGGTTGGGGGGGATCAAGGGGGGATCGATTTTCGCTATTCCGTTGAACTTTCTCCGACGATTTCAATGCTAAATTCAATACTCAACAACACACTCAAAACTTCGATCGCCCACCGCTGGCTGATCGTTGCGGGTGCGATATTCGTTACCGTTTGGGGGGTTATCAGCGTCAGCCAAATGCCCCTAGACGTGTTCCCCGAATTTGCACCCCCGCAAGTCGATATTCAAACCGAAGCGGTGGGACTGGCGCCGGAAGAAGTCGAAACCCAAATTACCGTACCCATTGAAAGCGCCGTCAATGGTTTACCGGGTGTAACAACAGTGCGATCGTCTTCCAAAGTGGGGCTGTCGATGGTCCAGGTGGTGTTTGACCAAAATGCCGACATTTACAAAGCGCGTCAGGCGGTTACGGAGCGCCTCCAACAAGTCACCAACCAGCTACCAGAGGCCGCACATCCCCCGGAAATTTCGCCTTTGGTATCCCCCCTCGGCACGATATTGCAGTACGCTTTCACGGTCAACGAAGCGGGGCAAACGTCCCCGATGGATCTGCGCCGGCTGGTGGAAGTGACCCTCAGCAATCAAATTCTGTCGGTGCCGGGAGTCTCTCAAGTGACCATTTACGGGGGCGACGAACGCCAAGAACAGGTGTTGGTCGATCCGGCAAAATTGCGATCGCTGGACGTTTCCCTAACCGAAGTCACCGACGCCGCCGGGGGCGCAAATTCAAACGCTCCGGGCGGTTTTCTCATTGGTGGCGGCCAGGAACTTTTGGTGCGGGGGATCGGACAGGTGAACTCCATCGAAGACTTGCAGCAGTCGGTGGTGAAGGTGCAAAACGGCATCCCGATTTTGTTGGAAGACGTGGCGGAGGTGAAAACCGGTGCGGCCCTCAAGCGGGGGGATGCCAGTTTTAACGGGCAACCTGCGGTTGTTTTGATGATTAATAAACAGCCCGATGTGGATACTCCAACTGTTACCAAAGCCGTCGAAGCGGTGATGGCATCGTTGCGGCCAACGTTTCCCCCCGACGTGCAAATTGTCCGCACTTTTCGCCAGTCTAATTTTATTGATTCTGCCATTCGGAATGTTAGCGGTTCTCTGGTTCAAGGCATCATTATTGTGTCGGTAATTATGCTGCTATTTTTGATGAATTGGCGGACCGCTGCTATTACTTTGAGCGCCATTCCCCTTTCTTTATTGGTCGGGTTAATGTTTATGAAAGCCCTGGGTTTGGGCATTAACACGATGACTTTGGGCGGTTTGGTGGTGGCGATCGGATCGGTGGTTGATGATGCGATCGTAGATATGGAAAACTGTTATCGGGGACTGAGAACCAATCAGGCCGAGGGCAATCCAAAACACCCTTTTCAGGTGGTTTATGATACTTCTGTTGAAGTGCGTTTGGCGGTGATTTTTTCGACGGTAATTATTGTTGTGGTTTTCGCCCCTATTTTTAGTTTAACGGGCGTGGAAGGGCGAATTTTTGCGCCGATGGGGTTGGCTTATTTGTTGTCGATCTGCGCGTCTACGTTGGTGGCGATGACGCTTTCCCCGGCGCTTTGTGCGATTTTATTGGCTAATGAAACTTTGCCCCAAGAAGGCACGTTTATTTCCCGTTGGGCGGAACGTTTGTATCGTCCTCTGTTGAATGTGTCGCTACGATCGCCTCAAATTATATTAGCAATGGCGTTGGCTGCGTTGGTTGGAACTTGCGCGATCGTTCCCTCTTTGGGGCGGGTATTTCTGCCCGAATTTCAAGAGAAATCGCTGGTCAATTCAATGGTATTGTATCCGGGGGTTTCTCTGGATATGACGAACCGGGCGGGGATAACGTTATCGAATTTACTCCAAGATAATCCCCTTTATGAATGGGTGCAAGTGCGGGCGGGTCGAACTCCCGGCGATGCGGATGGGGCGGGGGTAAATATGGCTCATGTTGATGTCGAACTCAGCGATATTGCGCTCAAAAATCGCGAAGAAAGCGTTAAGAAACTGCGAGAAACATTTTTAAAATTACCGGGGGTTGCCCCCAATATTGGCGGGTTTATTTCTCACCGGATGGACGAGGTTTTATCGGGGGTGAGAAGCGCGATTGCGGTGAAAATTTTTGGGCCGGATTTGGCAGAACTCCGCGCAATTGGCGAACAGGTTCGAGATGCGATTAAGCCAATTTCTGGGGTTGTAGATTTGCAGCTAGAACCGCAATTACCCATCCGCCAGGTGCAGATTAAATACAATCGTAGATCGGCAGCAATTTATGGGTTGACGATGGAACAATTATCGGAGATTGTGGAAACGGCGCTTAACGGTCGGGTGGTTTCGCAAGTTCCAGAAAACCAGCAACTTATCGATATTTCTGTTTCTTTAACTGAGGATGATCGTAATAGTTTGGATGCTATTCGTGGGGTTCCAATTTCGACTCCGACGGGTCAAATTATTCCTCTGAGCGAGGTTGCCGAGGTTGAATATGGCATGGGGGCAAATGTTGTAAATCGCGAGGATGTTTCCCGGTTAATTGTGGTTTCTGCTAATGTTTCTGAGCGGGATTTGGGGAGTGTGGTTGGCGATATTCAAGCTGCAATTAAACAGAATGTTCAACTGCCAAAGGGTTATTTTATTCAGTATGGCGGTCAGTTTGAAGCCGAACAAAATGCGACCAATAACCTACTGATTTATAGCATTTTGGCGGCGTTTGTGATTGCGGTGTTGATGTTTTTTTCTGTTAAATCGCTTCCCGCAACAATTGCGATTATGATTAATTTACCGTTGGCGTTGGTGGGCGGTATTGTCTCGATTTTAGTGACGGGAGGCGTGATTTCTGTTGCTTCTCTGATCGGTTTTATTACGCTGTTTGGGGTGGCGGTTCGCAACGGGTTATTGCTAGTCGATAATTACAACAATAAATTTGCTCAAGGAATGCACCTCAAAGATGTGATTGTTAGCGGTTCTTTGGAACGGGTGAACGCCATCTTGATGACGGCTTTAACTTCGGCTTTGGGAATGTTACCTTTAGCGATCGCCACGGGTGCGGGAAATGAGATTTTACAACCGTTGGCGATTGTTGTTTTGGGCGGTTTAGTGACGTCTACGGCGTTAACGTTGTTGGTTATTCCCGCGCTTTATAGTCAGTTTGGTAAGTGGTTAATGCCCAAACAAAAAAGCAACACCGTTCGCACAAATTTTCCCGTAAATACCGCCAAAAAATCATCCGTTTGATAACCTATCATGTAGGGGCGGGTTCATTACAGTTTACAGTTTACAGTTTACAGTAATCAATTATCAGTGTTCACTCTTGAGAGTTGACTGATAACTGAAAACACTGGTAACAGTTCACTGTTTAAACCCGCCCCGCCCCCACAACACCCATTAATCAACCGGACGTAATATTAGAACTAGAAACAATAACCCATAGGAAATTATTAAAATTTTCTCGATTTGCTAGAACTTTTAAATTTCATATTGTTCTCAAGAAACAATCGTAAATTTCCATAAATTAGCAGCCCTTAAATCCGATGTCGCTTTCAAGTTCGTGGGTTTTTATTTCCTGCTGTTTGGCTTCTCGCGAACGTTTTTTATGCACTCCAATTTGACTAATTGCAATTCCAATTAAAACAATTGTTCCCCCGATTAATTGGGCGGTTGAGGGAACTTCCCCCAAGATTAAAAATGCGGCTAACACGCCAGCAACAGGAGTAAATGAACTTGCAATAGAAATTTGTACCCCGGAAGCCGAGTTAACTCCCGTGTACCAAGCCGACTGTCCGAGAGCGACAATAATCGCCCCGTAAATTAGCATCCATCCCCACAAAAAGGGCGAAAATAAATCGGAAAACTGATTTCCGCGATAAAGAATAGAAGCGGCAAAAAAGAACACAATTGTTCCGATAACTGTTCGCATGACGGTATACAAACCCGTTTGAATATCGGGCAAAGTTTGTTTGCTGATAATTCTAGAAACTGCCAAAGCAAAAGCGGCAGATGCGGCGAGTATTTCCCCAACTCCCAAACTGAAAAATTGTCCGGTTGTTTGCTGACTCCACAGCGTTTCTAGAACAAAAATACTCACGACTCCGCCAACGGAAAGAATACCGCCCAAAACTTGCAAACTATTAACTTTTTCGGATAACAGCCACACGGAAAAAGCCAATACTAAAGGCGGTTCCAAGCGACTGAGTAACACCACGTTTGTAACATTGGTTCGGGATAAAGCTTCAAAAATAAATCCCGGACCGACCGCCCCCGCCAGCACACCAACCGCCAACAAACACAGCCAATTTTTTCGGGAAAGATGACGAAAATTTCGGAATTTTAATTCCTGTTGATAGATAAATGTTAAAATGAGTAATGCACACAAATTCCCGACAAACAGAACGTTAGAGAATGATATCGGGTTTTCACCCTTGGTAAAGTTTTCTTGACCCAGTTGAACTAACCGGCGTGTTACGGCGTTGGCGGAACCAAATATAACCACAGCCAACCACAAATAAAACCAGCTTGGGAGTCGCCTGAGATGCTTAATTCCTTTATTCCACAGATGAGACATGGATGGTGAATTTTTACAGAAAGTTTCCTAAAATAATCGATTCCCGAGTCAATTTATCTCGATTGTTGTAATTTTGGTAACTTTCTTTTGGCAGATTCTATGTTAAAAATTATTATAGGAAATTGTTAAATATTTCCGTGCATATGACTGATAGGGACTAAAAAAACCCGGTTTCTGCTACGGTTCCCTAAAATCGGCGATTTGTATTATTAAATAAACCGGGTTGTTGGCTTGTAGCTGATCAATTAGGCGGGCGGGTTTATATAAATTAAACTAAAAAACCCGGTTTCTTCTACGGCTTCCTAAAATCGGCGATGTGTATTATTAAAGAAACCGGGTTTTTGACTGGTATCTCATCAATTAGGGGGCGGGTTTATATAAGTTATTGCTTGGAAATATAGATTTTTTCAGAACCCGCCCCTACAAAAGTTTTGATTGTATCGGGTTCTAATTGTTTCTATTTAATCGCTATTTCAAGCGTCCCGATCGCAATATACTAATAATTAACCACAGCCCAAAGAAACTGGCAACCCCAAACAAAGCGTTGGTTAAAATGGTGACTTGGGGAGTTTGGGCGCCGGTGGTGACAATAGCCGCCCCGATAATTAAAGCCGCAACCACAATACTAAAAGAAAGTCGGTTAGCCGAATCATCCAAACTGCGACGCAGGGGATCTAAATCCCGTATTGTGATATTCCATTTTAAGGTTTCGGAGGTAATTCGATCCAATAATTGTTCGACTTGGCGGGGAGACTGCAAGGATAAACTTTTCACATCTAAAGCAGTCCTCAAAACGGTTTCTAAAGGATTATCTCCGAACAATTGACGCTGAAACAAATCCGTCATTAACGGCTTAATTTCTTCCAACAAATTCAACTGCGGATCGAACGTTCGGGCGACTCCTTCTAAATTAGCCAGAGTTTTAGAATACAATCCCAAATTGCTGGGAAGTTTAATTTTATTTTCCCTCGCCAGGGCTAAAATCTCATAAAAGACCTCAGAAAATTTAATTTCGGACAGGCTTAAATTATAATATTTCCGCAGCATTGTAGCATATTGATTTTCCACCTTTGCCAAACTCGGAGGACGGGCGGACTCGGCAATTTTTAGGGTTAATTGAGTACAACGTTGGGCGTCGAGATCGACAATAGCAAGCAGAAGTTCTGTTAAAATGCGTTGGCTGCGGGGGTCAAGACGGCCGACCATTCCACAGTCGAGTAAAGCAACCCGACCATCATCAAGATAGAATATATTGCCGGGATGAGGATCGGCATGAAAAAAGCCATCAATATAAAATTGTTTAAAGAATGCCCGACAAACTAAGGTACTAATATCTTGGCGTTCGGCATTGGCATCTCCGTTATAATTTTTGCCTTCTATTTTCGCGGTTAAAATCGGTTTTCCCACCAGCCATTCTAAGACTAATACCTTCGGGGTTGTCATCTCCCAATAGACTTTGGGAACCATAATTTTCTCCGAATCAAACCAACGACTTTCGGATAAATTTTGCCGTAAGCTTTCGGTATGATGAGCTTCTTTGGTAAAGTCTAATTCGGCTCGGAGTGCATTGCCAAATTCATCGGCTAAGGCAACAATATCATAATCTTCGCCAAAGTCGGTTAAAGCGACTAATTCTCCCAACCCTCGGAGAATAGCAATATCTTTTTCAATTACTTTGTCAATACCGGGACGCTGAACTTTAACGGCGACTTCTTGACCACTTTTAAGAGTAGCACGATAGGTCTGAGCAATCGAACCGGCAGCGACGGCTTGGGTATTAATTTCAGCAAATACATTTTCTACCGGCTGTTGCAACTCCTGTCGCAGCAGGCCTTCTACTTCTAGCCAGGGTACGGGCGGAACTTGCGCTTGTAAAGTCGATAGGGTATCAATGTAATCTGCGGGTAAAATGTCGGGGCGAGTGCTGAGTAACTGCCCTAACTTGACGTAAACCGGGCCTAATTCAATTAAAATATTGCGAAGGACCGCAGGTGTTGGTAAATTGGGTTGATCGGGTTGGCCGCCCGTCAGCAGACGTCGCATATAATCCCAACCGTTGCGGAACACAACTTCAGCAATTTGGGCTTGGCGAGAACTGGTTTGAGCAAGGTTAGAGATCACGATGCCTTTTTGGTGGTACTGTTCTATTTTTAATATATTGTAATTGTTTTAAAATTAGATAGACACCAGATGATTTTTTCTATTATTTCCTCCTAAAGGGGGATTATTGGATGAACATCCTCTGGTCGCTACACCGAATTTGGTAATTTTAGGACTCAACGGACTTCTATGAACTGGCGATACCTAATTCCTTTTTTTGATCCCACTGTTGAACAATGGTCGATGGAAGCCCGCCTGTTGCGGTGGTTAACCTTTTTGTGGCTAAGTGTGGGGTTGGTGGTGGTTTTTTCTGCATCTTATCCCATTGCCAATGTTGAACAGGGAGATGGACTGTATTATTTTAAAAGACAGGTGCTTTGGATGCTGGTGGGAATGGTGGGGTTTAATGTGATTGTAGCCACTCCGATTCCTTCGATTTTAAGAACGGCAAAAATAGGTTTGTTTTCGGTTTTGGGGTTGCTGATTTTAACGTTAATTCCCGGTTTGGGAACGACAATTAACGGGGCGACCCGTTGGATTTCTATTGGGCCTGCGTTGTTGCAGCCGTCCGAGTTGATGAAGCCTTTTTTGGTGCTACAAAGTTCTCGATTTTTTGCTCAATGGAACCGCCTCCCTTGGAAAGATAGACTGGTTTGGTTGGGGATTTTTTCCCTGATTTTGTTGACGATTTTAACTCAACCGAATCTCAGTACAACCGCCCTGTGTGGGATGACGCTTTGGTTGATTGCGTTGGCCGCCGGATTACCTTTACTTTATCTCGGGGGAACGGCTGTAGGGGGGATACTTTTGGCAACAATTAGTATTAGTATTAACGATTATCAAAAACTTCGGGTTTTGTCTTTTTTAAATCCTTGGGCTGACCCGATGAATAATGGATATCAACTGATTCAAAGTTTGTTGGCGGTCGGTTCGGGCGGTGTTTGGGGTACGGGGTTGGGTTTGTCTCAACAAAAGCTGTTTTATTTGCCGATTCAATATAGTGATTTTATCTTTGCGGTTTACGCTGAGGAATTCGGTTTTTTAGGTGGTCTTTTACTGCTTTTGTTGTTGGGCTGTTATGCTACAATTTCCTTGAGAGTTGCTTTAAATGCCCGTCAAATTGAACATCAATTGGTGGCAATTGGGGTGATGGTTGTTATGGTGGGTCAGTCGATTTTAAATATTGGGGTGGCGACGGGTGCGTTACCGACGACGGGTTTACCTTTACCTTTATTTAGTTACGGTGGAAGTTCGATGATTGCGAGTTTAGCTTTGGCGGCTTTGTTAATTCGAGTCGCCCGTGAAAGTAATATCGCCGAAGTCGTTCCCCTCGAAAAATTCCCTTCTGAACCTCGGCGACGAAGAACCATTTCTCGCAGGCGTTAAAATCTAGATTTGTACTTCAATTGAGAGAAAATTAACTCGATACAGGTTCCCCCACTGGAATTTATGTTAAAATTTGCTCTCAATTGTTTCGATAAAATCTGCACGAGTTTTAGTCCTAATGTTGGGGAATTTTCCCAGTCGATATCCGGTGAAATTCCCACACCATTATCTCGAACTGTTAAGTGAAGTTTTTGTTCTAAATCTTGGTAAAATTCTACATAAACTTCTCCGGGACGACCATCAGGAAAAGCGTGTTTTAAGGCGTTGGTGATCAATTCGTTAATTAATAAACCGCAGGGAATGGCCGTTTCTAAGTTAATTTGAATCGGTTCTACATCAACAACAGATTTGACTAAACCTTGAGTATCACCCAAGGAAAAAAAGAGATTTTCAACTAAGCGATGAATATAATCCCCAAAGTTAACTTGTCCTAAATCTGTGGCTTGATACAGTTGTTCGTGAATTAATGCCATGCTTTGAATGCGGGTTTGACTATCGGAAAACAACGCCAGTAAATTTTCATCTTCAATAACATCTGATTGTAAATCGAGCAAGTTGGAAATAATATAAAGATTGTTTTTTACCCGGTGATGAATTTCCCGTAACAAGACTTCTTTTTCTTTTAGTGAAGCTTGCATTTGTTCTTCAGCTTGTTTGCGTTCGCTAATATCTCGGACAAAGCAAAAATTAAACTCTTGGGTTCCAAAGATGAGATGATTTGCGGTAATTTCAACCGGAAAAATCCGACCGCTCGCCGTCCGATGGCGAGTTTCAAATGTCATCGAACCTTGGGCTTGAAGCTGCTGCCAATGTTCCGACCAAACTTCTAGCGGAAAGTCCGGATCGATATCGTGAACTGTCATTTTTAGCAGTTTTTCTTGGGAATATTCTAAAGACTGACAAGCGGCTTCATTGACATAGAAAAAACGGGCATTTTTATCAACCCAAAACACGGCATCAATAGCCCGATCTACTCCAAATTGAGTCAGTCGCAATGTTTCCTCAACCCGTTGACGTTCTAAAGCAGAAACAAAAATCTCTCCGATTAATTTGAGAATGCTAATACTGGCTTCCGTCCAGGTTTTGGGCTGACGAATGGCATCAAATTCTACAAACCCAAAAAGTTGACTCCGAGAGACCATCGGAACGCAAAGAATAGATTGGATTGATTGTTTCATCCAGGTGGTTTTTTCTCGACTTGCGGCTTCGGGAAGATCGGCAATATTAGCAATATTTAGCACTTCAAAGTTTCTCAGTTTTTCGAGAAAATAGGGGAAATATTCCACCTCAAAATTTTGTAAGTAATGACATTTGGGTTCGATTTGAGTTGCACACCATTGATGAGTATTGCGGATTTGTTTGCCGTCTTCTGAGAGTAAAAACAGATAACAGCAATCCACTTGCATAAACCTAACCAATCGCTGTAAAGCGGCTTGAATTCCGCTGTCAATTTCGTCAGCATTGAGGTTAATAAATTGGGTGGAAATACTGGTAACAAGTTGTTCGAGTTCGACCCGATGCTGAAGTATACTTTCTGCTTCTTTCCGCGAGGTAATGTCTTCGGCAATTCCGGCGACTCGATAGATTTCTCCGGTTTCATTGCGAATGGGAAAAGAGCGATCGCGTATCCAGCGAATGTTACCGTCTGGTCGAATAATTCGATATTCTAATTCCTGATTGGATTGGAATTTTTCAGTCATTTTTTTCAAAGCAGACTGTCGATCTTCTGGATGAATTCCTTCGGCGAGATAAGAGAGGGGTTGACGATAAAGTTTTTGGCGACAACGACCCCAGATTTTTTCATAAGCCGGTGACACATAAATGGCTTGCTGTTGGTGAGGATCGATCATCCAAAAAATGCTTTCGATATTTTCTGCAAGTTGACGGAATCTTTCTTCACTCTGTCTTAATGCGGTTTCAGCTTTAGCACGATCGCGAGTTTCTAGCGCCAGAGATGTTATATAGGCTAAATAAGCCGCAAAGTTTTGTTCTTCTAACTGCCAAGTTCGCGGAGTTCCAATCTGTTCTAAGCAGATAATTCCGACTATTTTACCCCCCGAACAAATGGGAACATCTAACATTGATGTGATTCCATTGGGGATGAGATAAGGATCGCATAACTCTTGAGTTCTGAAATCGATTTGAGTATTTTCAACCGCAATCAATTGTTCACTTTCAATCGTTTTCAAGTAAGTTGAATCCTCAGAAAAATAAATTTCTTGACCTTGAGAATGTTGGCGCAGTAAGAGTTCGTACAAGTTAACGCAACGAATTTGAGAGCGTTCCTGATTATAAAACCAAATTCCAACTCGGCTAATATTTAAGGTATGAGCAGCAATTTGAGTGATAGTTTGTAGTGCGGCTTGCAAATTTCCATTGTGAATATCTGGACATTGAAATAATTCCATCATCACCACTTGTTGAAATTGCAAATGCACCTGACGCAATTCTCGCTCTTTTTGGGCTTGCTGACGTTGGGTAATATCTGAAGCAACCAGTAAAATTCGAGGCTCTCCACCGAAGTCAATCCATTCTCCAAATAGTTCGATATCAATCAGTTTACCCGTTTTTGTCCGCCATTGCAGTTCTTGATTTTCAATTCTTTTATGATGTTTTAATTGTTGAATAATTCGAGCGCGATCTTGATGATTATTCCAAAGATTTAACTCCAGACTACTTCGGCTAATCACTTCTGATTTTGAATAGCCAGTTAGTCGAATAAAACTTTCATTGACATCTATAATTTTCCCATCTTTTGGAGAACTGAGTTTGATTGCTAAGGGTAAATTTTGAAAGGCTTTTTTGAATTTTTTTTCGGATAATTGTAGATTAGCTGTTTTTTGATTGATGATGAATTCTAAATCTTGATTGGTTTGTTCTAGCCGTTCAGATAAAGTTGTTAACTGGTTAGTAATTTGAAAACAAGAATTCGCCAATCGTTGAATTTCTTTGATTTTAAATCCTTGAAAACTTTCTTGATTATTGTCTAATTTTCCCTCCGCGATCGCCGAGATCGCTTGACGAAGTTTATTTAAAGGTTTAGAAATAAAATTAGAGGTTAAAATCGCTATCAGTACCGCTATCAATAAGGCTACAAAATAGATAACAGTCCATTGATAAACGCCCAGAGTAATTTTTTTTTCAAGAATTAATTTTTGCAGATAAAAAAATAGTAATGATGTCGCCAAGGTCTGACAAATCAAAGAGAATAAGAGTAGATTTCGGATCGACATCTGGGGATTTTGTAAGTTGATTTTATTAAAAAAAGTTAAAATCACGATGAAATGACAAAAAATTCGGTAAAATTAAAACAATAAAGACCAGCAGAACGTTGGAATTTCGTTCTACTCAGTCTCAAAACAGAGGTTAACTTGTTAGCATTTAACCATCAACAGCATGAGCTTTTAGTTCTTCTAAAGAGACATATTCTAATGCGAGGGCGTGAGTTGATTCTAAGCGTACCGGTGGCGCCACTCCCGCATCTAAAGCTTCTTTCCAACGCAAAGCACACAAACACCAACAATCCCCAGGTTTCAAACCGGGAAAATTAAACATAGGATTGGGTGTCATCAAATCATTTCCTCGGGAGCGGGAAAACTCTAAAAATTCCGATGTCACTTGAGCGCAAACCACATGAGCGCCGACATCACCCGAACCGGTATTACACACGCCATCCCGATAAAATCCCGTCATCGGAGAGGTACAACAGACTTCTAGTTTATTCCCCAATACATTTGTTGCAGACATAACCTCGTTCTTGAAATTGAATTGCTTTTAGCAGTTTAACACTAATCAAAAATTTGTAGGGATGACAATTCATTTTCAAAAGGTAAGTTTTGCTTGTTCTAATATTTGATTTGTAGAAAAGCAAATTTTAAGGACTTACACATCGGGAAATTGTTGAGAATTCCGAACTGTATAAGTCCCGACATTTGATCTGTTTAAGTATAGGAAATTTAGGAACTGGGGGTGAGTTGAGGAAGGGATTCGCGCCAAGCTAAGTATTGGGGTGTTACCTCCGTTTCTAGCATAAAATCACCCTGTTGACCATAGGCTTCGACGAGCGCTTGATGAGCCTGTTGAGCGGTGGCTTTAAATTCCTCCATCGCTTGAGAATAAGCATTTTCGGTTTGTTTAACCGCCTCGGCTAATAATTCTAATCGTTTTAAAGCGGCGCTGGCTTCGAGTTTGCGTTGGTTAATTTCTGGTTCGAGTTTTTTGAGTTCCTCTTGTTTGAAAGCTAAAGTTTCCTTTGCTTTTATTAGGTTTTTGACCCGTTCTTTTTCAGCTTTGATAGACTGAAAATGCAGTTGCAAACGCTCCTCTAAAGGCATGAGTCGGTGCGGAGGTTGAAACACAGAAGGCGTCTCCAATTTAGAGATTGTATCCATTAATTGTTGGATATCAATTTGCAGTTGGGAGAACTGCTCCGCCATATTTAATCGTACAGTTTCAGATGTTGAATAAACATCAGAAAGGAGGGTTAATGAGGTTTGATTCAGGGGTTGAGACTGGACAGCCATAGTTAAAGTTTGTTCGTCTTTTGATCGGTTTTCAACGATGCCCCCTGACATTCAGGATAATTATTCTCAAAAATCTATTGATGTTTAAGGATAATGCACTCTCGGAAATATCCTGAATAATCTGGAGTGATTCCTGTTCAAAATTAAAACGTCCATAAACTTTGTTCCAGAACTAAAACCGCCACAATTCTGGAACAGAGAAAAGCTTTTGCGAAATATTTGTTATTTGTTTAACACTATAACAAACTATAACAATTATAAGATCATCTCTAATGAAAATCAAGGTTTTTCTCATAGATATGTTTGATTGACTTTTGGGGGTTGTGCTGTCGGTGTCAATCGAGAATTATACTTAGGGATATCTTCGCCTGAGTGGGTACTTCGGGAATGGGGAAAAGAGAATTTAATGCGATGGTTAGGGGGATTATACCCGGTGGAACCGGGACAAATTTGATTTGGCGATCGCCTATCCTGTCAGAGAAACTTACTCACAAGTTAACAATAAATAAAGTGGGCGTTGCTGAACACCCACTCTCTAATTTTCAATCAATATTGCTCTCTATCAGTAGAGGATTATGATTAGATAAAGATAATGTCAGACTGGGACAAGTCAGGGCCTAGTCCATCTACTAGCGGAAAGCGAGCAACATCAGTAGCAGGAAGTGGGCCAAAACCATCAGCATCGTACTGCAACAGACCGGAGTTGCGCTGATAAACCAGAACCCCCGTATTGATTTCTGCAACCACAATATTTTCAGTGTTGACATTAGTTCCAGGACTGGCTAAATAGACTTGAGAAGGCTCTAAATTGATCAATTCACTCGCGCTAGGACTATCAGGGGAGACAAAATTGAAACCCCCGTTTTCATCTGCGCGGCGAGTAAAAACAAGCTTGTCAACGCCAGTGGCGAAATCTCCAATCAAGTCCCCCAATGTACTACTGACTCCGTTACTATCAAAGACCTCTGCTTCCAATTGATAAAAGAAGGTATCGCTTCCTTCTCCACCAACTAAGGTGTCTCCAAAGACTACCTCATCTTGACCAGGATCGGAGTTGAAGCCACCTTGAAGGAAATCATTTCCAACACCTCCAAGAATGCTATCATCATCGTTATCTCCGCTTAAAGTATCGTTTCCTTCTAGACCAACTAAAGTGTCATTTCCACCCAAACCATTGAGGTTATCGCTGAGAGTTCTTCCGGAAAAAGATTGAGCATTGTCATTAGAAAAATTTTCTACTGTCACTCCAACCTGAGCGGTATCTATTCCACCCCGACCATCACTAATTGTGTATGTAAACTGACCGAATCCACGAGTACCGACCCGAATATATTGTATCAGGGTACCATCGGTAGTTACGTCGTTTGTACCGACACCGGTTATCGAAGTAATTGTTAACGGATCGCTATCAGGATCGCTATCATTTGCGAGAACATCAATGATGAAAGGATCTCTGTTATTCGTAACAAAAGTACCCTCATCAGTAGCTATCGGAGGACGGTTAATTTCCACCAGCGTTGTTGCAGTATTGCTGTTGAGTTCGCCATCATTCAAAACCAATTGAACGGTGCGATCGCTTAAATCGGGATCGGGATCTTCATTCTCATAAATAACCCGTCCCAAAATTGCCTCATACTGTGCTAAAGTTGCACTTCCGGTAATACTCAAAACCCCCGTAGAGGTATCATAATTTCGAGTCACACCGGAAGGTAATCCGCTCACAGATAGACTCTCATTTTCACCATCTAAAGGATTAACTAACGTCACTGTTGCTGACTCAATATTCGTATCATCCGGGTCAACAATACTGGTACTTCCAACGTTAACAACGGCTGTCCCCGTTCCACCCGTTGTAAAAATAGTAGCGAAGTTTGTACCCTCTGTAGTCGTGTCTACATCCAAGAAAGGCGGGTCATTAACCGCCACAACATTAATGTTTGAAGTCGCCGTATTGCTACTGAGTTCACCATCATTCAAAGACACTTCAATAGTGCGGGTTGTGGTGTTGGGATTTTGAGAGAGGTTGTTATAAACCACTTGACCGAGGGCGGTTTGATACTCCTCTAACGTTGCCGATCCGGTTAAATCTAAAATCCCGGTTTCACTGTTGTAATTAGCAGTAATTCCACCGGATAACGCGCCATCAACCAACAAAACATCATTCGTACCATCTACAATGTTCGTCAAAGTAACGGTCGCCGAATCAATATTAGTATCATCGGGATCGACAATACCAACATTTCCCGAATTAGCAATATTAACCCCGCCTCCATCTTCGGTAAAGGTATTGGTAAAGTCGGTATTGGTTGCGGTGGTATCGAGGTCAAGTTCCGGCGGATCATTAACCGGAATAATCTCAAGATTTGTAACCGCACTGCTACTACTCAAACCATCACTCACTGTTACCTCAATTAAACGAATTTCATCGCTTGGATTTTCCGAGGTATTTTGGTAAACAATTTGTTCAAGTGCTGTTTGATAATCTTCTAGCGGTGCGCTACCGGTCAGCGAAAGAATACCCGTAGACGTGTTCAAATTGGAAGTAATTTGAGCGGGTAAAGTTCCACTAATTGATAAACTTTCAGCATCTCCATCTAGCCGATTTGTAATCGCAAGAGTCGCCGATTCTAAATTGGGATTATTCAAATCAGAAATACTAACAGAATTGGCAAGATTAACCCCAGTATCCCCCTCGGTAAAACTGGCGTTAAAACCTGTTCCTTCTGCGGTTGTATCCAAGTCTAACTGCGGTGTAAAATTAACCCGTACCGTTGCAGTCGCGATCTCACTATTCTCAATTCCATCATTAACAACCACGTCAATAATACGGTCAGTTGTATCAGGAATTTCCGCAGTATTATTGTAGACAATTTGGCTAATTGCGCCCGCATAAGTGGCGAGAGGTGCCGTACCCGTTAACGTAATTTGTCCGGTTTCCGGATTAAAATTACCAACAGTAATTCCGCTCGGTAAAGCACCCGTAAAAGCGAGGGTTTCACTGTCATCTTGAGCGTTTGTGAGCGTCACCGTTGCCGAGACTAAATTCGTATTATCCTGGTCGGTAATCTCGACTTGATTTCCGATAGAAACCGCAGACTCTCCGACAGTAAATGTAGTGGTTAAATTGGTTCCCTCCGCTGTTCCATCAAGGTCTAAATCGGGCGGTTCATTATCCACCTCAACGTTAACAAAAACGGTTGCAGTTCCCGTTTGACCCGTGCTATCAACGGCTGTATAAGTAAACGAATCAACACCCGAAAAACCTTCAGGCGGCGTATAAATTAACGACTGACCATTAATTGTAACCGTTCCGCCATTTTCTGTGGGGTTCTCAACCCGATTAATCGTCAAAAGATCGAACAGTCCACCGGCTGCTGAATCATTATCCAACAGTTGAGTTGTACTGATAGTCAACGAATCATTTTGTGTTCCCGTTAAGGTATCATCGCTGACTTCTGGAGGGTTTGTATTCGGTGTTGGACTCGGTGCCGGAGGAGGTGTGGGCGCCGGAGAAGGGGCGGGCGTCGGACCCGGAGAAGGGGCGGGCGTCGGACCCGGAGAAGGGGCGGGCGTCGGACCTGGGTCTGGATCGGTTCCCGGATCGGGGTCAGTTCCCGGGTCTGGGTCTGGGTCTGGGTCAGTTCCCGGGTCTGGGTCTGGGTCTGGGTCTGGGTCTGGGTCAGTTCCTGGGTCTGGGTCTGGGTCTGGGTCTGGGTCTGGGTCTGGGTCTGGGTCAGTTCCCGGGTCTGGGTCAGTTCCTGGGTCTGGGTCTGGGTCAGTTCCCGGGTCTGGGTCGGTTCCCGGGTCTGGGTCTGGGTCGGGTGTGATGGGACTATTTGGGTTTTCAATCAACTCAGTATTGGTGAAGTTTTCAACACTAACATTTTGAAGAACCGCCAAAAATTCCCCGGTATTCTTATCAATCAGAACCGTATTACCATTCTGTCCTTCTATTGATAAATCTTCAAAAACAAGCCCACCGGTTAACCCAATTTGGTCAACACCCGGATTAAAATCGGTAATAATATCAGCCTGTTCGATGGTTTGACCGCCTGTGGTTCCGATGACAATACTGGCGCCGGACTCAGACTGAGTTAATACTAAACCGATAGAGAAAATATCGCTTCCTTCCCCACCGATGAGAACATCGGCACCGCGATCGCCAACTAACAGATCATTACCCAAATCCCCCGATAAAGTATCAGGACCTTTACCCCCATTTAAAATATCTTCGCCTTGACCGCCAAAAACCGCATCGGCGCCAATATCACCACTGAGAACATCATCACCCTGATTTCCGAGAACTTGATCGTTCCCCGATCCTCCAAAAGCGGTATCATTTCCGATATCGCCAAAAATAATATCATTACCCTCGCCACCGATCGCACTATCATCATCTTGACCGCCATAAAGCTGATCATCGCCAATACCGCCATCGAGGAGATCCGTCCCGGAGTTTCCAAACAAGATATCCTGATCATCACCCCCGAAAACAGAATCAACTCCCTCACCGCCAATAACGGTATCATTCCCCTTGTCGCCTAAAACAACATCATCGCCAAGACCGCCATTTAAACTATCATTACTCTGACCGCCATACATACTATCGGCGCCAACTCCCCCAAGCAGAGTATCGGAGTCTTTATCGCCAAATAGAGAGTCATCGCCTCCATCTCCCAAGATCAGATCATCATTTTGACCCCCTCGCAGACAGTCTATCCCTTCACCGCCTTGAATACCATCATTACCCTGATTTCCGTTAATAACATCATCACCCCCATTCCCGGCGAGAATATCATCTCCGGCTAAACCAAAAACGGTATCATCGCCTTCTAGTGCGGAAATATTGTCATTGAAATTACTCCCTAAAATGGAGTCGCCGTCTTCGGTTCCCACCCCGGCGCCTTGAATAGAAATAAATTCAGGTTCTTCGGGTTCGGGGTCAGGTGAGGGGGTGTCTTCGTCCTCGTCGTCCTCGTCGTCCTGATCGTCCTCGGAGTCTTCGTCCTCGGAGTCGTCGCTGTCGTCGGGTGAGGGGTCGGGTGTGGGTTCGGGTTCGGGTTCGGGTTCGGGTTCGGGTTCGGGTTCCGGTTCCGGTTCCGGTTCCGGTTCCGGTTCCGGTTCGGGGGGTTCAAAGTCATCGGGAGTAAACAAAAACGAACCCGCAGGCCCCGGTGTAACCTCTCCCGCATCGCCATCAACCGTTTCAAAACCGCCATCTTCTAGAGGGACTAAAATAATGACCGTCCCGGTTTCAACAGATACCGCTTCTAACCACGTTTCATTGGGAACAAAGACCAAGTTTCCGGCTTGTTCGACTAAGGTTCCAAACCCTAATCCTTCTGGACTAATACTCTGAACAATACCGGGTGTATCTGTCGGAACAAGAACAGCAATTTCACCCGTAGATATTAATCGGTTACTCGGTTGTACTCGTCGTGCAACTGGGGCAGAAGTTTCGGGAACACCAACACCTGTAGAGGTCATAATTTTAACTCCTTTTATAATAGTTTAAAAATCAAGGCAGGAGGCAATCTTGGGAAAGGGAAAAGGGGAAAGGGGAAGGGGAAAGGGGCAAGAGGAAGGGGAAAGGGGCAAGAGGAAGGGGAAAGGGGCAAGAGGAAGGGGAAAGGGGCAAGAGGCAGCTATGCTGAAGAATGGAGGATTAAAAAGGAAGGATTAAGGCATAAAATTCTGAAGTTTTTAAGTTTTAATTTTGCGTCCGTTTGATTGATTTTGAGATTTAATTGGGGCGAGTTTTTACAGTTGACAGTTGACAGTTGACAGCGAAAACTGTAACGGTTACAGGTGACGAGTAATTGCTGAAAATACGGATAATTGATTGCTGTAAAAACTGATAACTGCATAACTGATAATTGTAAACTTTAATCAACCCGCTTCTACACAATTATTATTGCTTAATCAAAGCGGATAGTCGGGAATTTGAAAGCGGGGTAATCAGCTAAAAAATTTGATAAAAACTCCCAACTGATTACCCAAATTAGCTAGATAATCGTGAAATCATCCGAACCTATAATCGTACTAATATTATCAGTAGACGGATCGATAGACGAGAAAATAGCCAAGTTAAAAGCGGGCAAACTATCATCGCTCAAGTCGGGGTCAAAAGCGAGAACATAGTTTCCGGGGAAACCGGGGAAACTCAAGTTATTTCGATAGACAATTAACGCCGAATTATCATTAGTACCGTTTTGATTTGCCAGTTGAGCATTTACCGCTTGAACATCATCAAAAGTATCTCGGAAAATAATCAACTGTCGGCCAGTAATATCATCCCCTTCCGAACCCAAACTGCTAACAATAATGCTTTGCAGCGGTGTAGACGTACCCACATTTGAAACCAAACCGGGGAAATTATTCGTTCCAGAAACAATCAAGAATTGATCGTTACCCGCCTGATCAAAGTCATTGATCACATCAACACCTTCAAAGGGATTAAGATAATAGAAAACATCATTTCCGTCATCTGAAATCAGAAGATCGCCCCCGGCACCGCCGGCGAGGGTATCATCTCCAATTCCCCCTCGGATGCTATCATTACCCCCATCTCCGAACATCAGATCGCTATCTTCCCGTCCAAAGATAACATCATCATTATCTCCGCCAAAAATAGAATCCTGACCCTGTTCCCCAATTAAGGAATCATTGCCCTTTTCTCCGAAGATGCTATCATTTCCGATACCGCCACTGATGGTATCATTACCGCCACTGAGGGAATTAATACCCGTATCCCCCAACAGCGTATCATCTCCTTGGGCGCCGGAAATCGAATCACTTCCCTGATCGCCTGCAACCACATCACTATTATCTTGACCCTCGAGAGTGTCGTCACCTTCTCCACCCCGCATAAAATCACGACCGGCACCCCCGAGGAGAAGATCGTTACCATCATCTCCCCGTATAGTATCTTCTCCGGCATTCCCATTAACGGTATCATCACCAATACCGCCAACGAGAGAATCACTTCCGAGTCCAGAAGACAGGCTATCATTCCCCTTTCCACCGTCGAGGGTGTTGGTTTCATCGCCCCCAATTAAGGTATCATTGCCATCATCGCCTTGCAGGGTATTTAAACCGGCGGCGCCATCTAGGAAATCATTCCCCGATCCGCCGACCAGAGAATCATTTCCCTCTTGACCCAACTGAGTATCATCGCCGGAACCGCCTTCAATCACGTCATTTCCTGTACCGCCATCGAGGGAGTCATTACTACCCAAACCTCGAATTACATCGCGGCCGCCGCCACCCAAAATGGTATCATCAACATCGGTACCGACGATCAATTCACCCAACTCGCCCCCCGTCGTTGCTTTTCCGGGGGCTGTATTTAACGTGCGGTCAACCAGAGTAATATTAAACACCTTCTGGGGTAAAGTGCCAATATTATCTGTTACCGCAAAGATGAATTGATCTCCTCCGGCTGGACCATCACCATCGTAACGAATTGAACCGCTATCAATATTTTCCTGAGTAAAGCGATCGCCGACTCGCAAGGCTTGAGTTTGGCTTCCGAGTTGCAGTAAATCACCCCGTTGAGTCCCTTGTGTGATGATGTACTCTACTTCACTGGGGGGATCGTCAGGATCGACGGCTAACAATATATCTCGGCTAATGGTTGTCGCTTGCGGATCGCTCAAGTCTACCACTAACAGTTGATTATTCGCCAGAACCGGAGGCTGGTTCACGGGCAGGGTGACTAATGCGGTATCGGTGTTATTGCGACTGTCTGTAATCGTATACCTAAAGGCATCAGTTCCCAAAAATCCCGCGCGAGGAACATAAGTAAAGGTACCGCCGCCTTGGTTGATCAGTTCTCCGCCTGTGGTTGGACTAAAAGCAGTAATTTGAATGATATCACCATCAGGATCGGTATCATTGGCGAGGACGTTAAAGGTGACGGCTTGATCTTGGTTTCTGCTGAAAGCGTCATCATTCGCCACCGGTGGGCGGTTAACTGGTGTGGGTGGCGTTGGGGGTGTGGGTGGTTCTGTCGGTGTGGGTGGCGTTGGGGGTGTGGGTGGTTCTGTCGGTGTGGGTGGTTCTGTTGGTGTGGGTGGTTCTGTTGGCGTGGGTGGTTCTGTCGGTGTGGGTGGTGTCGGTGTGGGTGTGGGCGGTGTGGGTGTGGGCGGTGTGGGTGTGGGTGTGGGCGGTGTGGGTGTGGGTGTGGGAGGTGTGGGTAAATTATCGAGGGAAACGGAAACAAAGTTATTTTCGCTTAAGCTTCCACTATCAACGCCAAGCAAGACGGCTAAAAATTCTCCTTCTTCGCCGAGACGAATAATAGTATCTCCGGCGTTTTCGCTGCTTTGGGAAATATCGAGATCGCCGAAATTCAACCCTCCGGCTAACCCAATAAAATCATCAGGTTGGAAGTCTTGAACAATATTCGATTCTTCAATACTTGAACCTCCGGTCCCTGCGGCGATCGCAAAGGTATCACTTCCAGAACCCCCTGTTAAGGTATCGGCGCCTATTCCGCCAAACAGAAAATCCGATCCGACTTCACCGGAAATTTGGTCGTTTCCTTCTCCGCCCAAACCCGTATCGGAACCAGTGCCGGCAAAAATGGTATCATTGCCGAGATCGCCGAGTAACGAGTCGGCGCCATCATTACCAAAAATCAGATCTTCGCCACTGCCGCCATAAACGCTATCATTGCCTTCATCGCCCCAAGCGACATCACTATCTTTATCTCCAAAGACCAGATCATCATCTAGACCTCCCCGCAAGGAATCATTAGACTGTCCGCCATACATGGAGTCTCGACCTTGACCGCCGAGTAGGGTATCTTCGCCTAAATTCCCAAATAAACCATCATCCCCTTCATCCCCAACCAGGCGATCGCTTTGTTTTCCACCATAAATTTCATCGTTGCCGGTTCCGCCTTCTAAGGTATCATTATCCTGGTTTCCAAACAGCGTATCATTCCCTTCGTTTCCTCTAACTTGGTCGTTTCCTGCCAAACCAAAAATAGAGTCATTCCCTTCTAAACCGTCAATCACATCTTCGCCCGACGAACCCGTGATGGTATCATCTTCGACAGTTCCTTTACCGATGCCTTCGATCAAAATCGGCAGGTCTTGAGGAATAACGTTAATGATCACTTCGGCTAAATCTGTTGCGGTACCATCGGTAACGGTATAACTAAAGCCATCGAGACCAAAAAATTCCCGGTTCGGTTCGTAGGTAAAGATACCCGCCCCGGCAAAGGAGAGGGTACCGTTTTGAGTTTGGGTGAAAGTCCCAATATTGAGGGTATCTCCATTAAGGTCTGTATCGTTGGTTAAGACGTTAAAGAAGACCGGATCACCTTGCTTGGTCTGAAATTGATCGTTTTCGGCGACAGGCGGTTCATTGGATCTGAGGGTATCATCGCCGCCCCCGCCACCGCCACCGCCATCGGTGGTATCATCGCCGCCACCGCCATTGCTGGTATCATCGCCATTACCGCCATCGGTGGTATCATTGCCACCGTCATCGCCGCCACCGTCATCGCCGCCACCGTTATCGTCATCATCCTCAGTCACAAACGGAGGAAGACCGACTAAGGAAACAAACCGGACGCCTGTGAGTCCTCCCGGTAGAGTTGTCCCGAAGATCTCCTCGACGTCGAGATCTTCTTCAAATTCTAAGCCTTCACTTTCGATGCGGTTTGGGAAATTGAAGGTTTGAAATACTGTTTGACCTCCGCTGGTAAATTCGGTTTCGGTAATTTCAACTAGAATGGGTAAATTTGTACGCGGATTAACAACAACAAGCCCATCCCGACTGATGAGATCGGCGGCAACGGTCTGGAACCCTACCCCTACACCGGTCATAGTTTAACCTCCTAACAATTGACCAACTTTTTAACGATTTTTTGCAATTTTATCCCGCTTATTTTTGATTTAAAATTATCAAAAATATTTGCGTTTTTGGCTGTATTTTGAGAAAAAATTACAACTTTAAACACAAGTTTTTTTCATCGCTCTCTCCGAAGCGGATCGGTTTTTTCGGGTTTTTACTGGGTTTTAACCTCAGCTATTCTTGATTATTTTTCGCGCAATCAACCGAATTTTATGAAAAAATTCTCAAGGAGATTGACAGTTTTTACGCCCTACAGATTGACTTGTAAACTTTAAAAAAATCCGTCTAATATCTAGAATAACCCCTAATAAAATTAGCGGTGTTTTAAAGTTATTAAGCATTTTTGTGTTAATCATTATGATTTGATCTACTCGTCTGATTGAACAAAAAATCGGCACGGCAGAGGATAAAACGAGTCCAAATAAAAACGGGGAGAGTCCATAATATAAAATTTTACTGCACTTTTTAGAAAAATCAATTTTCAGGTGCAGTCCGAATCAAAAAATAATTGACAATAGACAATCCTCAATTCTGACACGGTTTCTATTATTCCCCATTCAGTCTAAAAAGGCATCAACTCAATTGATTTCGTAGAAGCATGAACCAGAGGCAAAAGGGGGCCGAGTTGTTCCTGACCATTAACAGCCAGATCGCTGTGACAAAGGTACAAGCGATCGCTGACTCGACTCAATAAATCTAGCAGAATTCGATGCAAACGTTGTCGATCCTCATTCATCTGATCTTCGGGAGTCCAAGAATCTCCCGACCATTCTCGCAAAAACAAAGGCGCACCCCAGAGGGTACTGGCCCCCCCACTCAACCACAAGGGCGACCCGATATCCAGCCAAAAATGCCAGCGATGGGACTGACGGTTAGCCCGATACTGAAAAATCGTGGCCAAAGTAACCGCCTCGTGGGGAATAACGGCTTTGACGGGATAGGGGTTGGCGCTGACGACTCCCCGACGCAACAGTTCAATAAAGGAACGAATGGTTTGGCTAGAAGTATCTGTAGCGGTGTAGCGATCGAGTCTGGCGTGTACTTCCCAATAATGAAGGGCGGTTTCCATCAATTCCCGCAAAACCGCCAGTTGATCGGACGGTAGGGACTGGGTGGGGATAAAAAAGCGTTGAATGGCGCGATCGAGGAAAGAAACCGGACTGGGAATGAGACGCTGTTGGTATTGTTCCCGTTGTTGGTCGATCCACTGCAAAATTTGATTGTAGCTGGTGGTGGCTTGATATCCCAAGCGATCCCAACGGGGAAAGGCGCTGACTTCCAGCAGGGTTGGCTGTTGGGGATGGGGACGGAAACAATAATCGGCCAGCAAACCCGCCCGCACGGGGTCAATTCGAGACAGGGGGGGCGGCAACTCATCGGTGGGTTTAGCGGTGTTTTGCTGAGGCTTGAGACCGCTTAAAACCACCAACATCTCGGCGATCGCTTCTCGTTCAATTAACCGCCCCAAATCGGGATAAACCAGGCCTAACAGGGTCAATAACGCCCGGACCAGAGGGGAACTTAACAAAGGTCGCTGTTCCTGTAGGGACTCGACGGCGATGCCCTCGTGGCTTAAAATTTCCCGCAGGGTATAACGGGCGATCGCATCCAAACCCGGTCCGATGACGGCGATCTCTTGGGGTAAAACCTGCTGGCTGTTGACGGCTTTAATAATCTCTTGGGCGGTGTGTCGGAGTAAGTCCGCCCTCGACTGGGTTTGGATCGAGGGAACATCGGATAAGGTGTAGGACAGTTCGCTTAATCCAATATTACTCTCGATGACGCTGTTGACAATCGGTTCAAACAGTTGGGGGGCTAAACCCGAGGGTAAATCCAAAAATTCGATCTGACAACGCGATTGTAACTCAGCCAGGTCGTTCGGGTCGGCGCCCAAACCCAGGCGAATTTTTCCGGTGGGGTTAAAGGTAAATGCTCCCATTTTTCCGCTTTCTAAGAGAAACTCAAACAGGTGGCGCATGATGGCGGGATATTCGTCCACATCATCGGCGATCACCATCTGATAGCGGCGAGTCAGGTGTTGCTGGTAGGCGGGATGACTCAACAAATGCCAGTAAAGTTCTGTAACAATACCGTAGGTGAGAAATCCCCGGTCTAAACACCAATTTCGCCAACGCACCAACAATTGACCCATGCAGGAGTAAAGGGAATCCGATCCCTCTGACGAACCAAATCCCCGTGTTAGAATTGTGGGGATTTCTTCGAGAGATTGACCGCTCATCGCTGCTAGTTGCATCAGATCGAGGGTTTGACGCACGATCCGATCGGGACTAACTCCTGCTCGGGCCAGAAGTCCGGTTTCGAGTTCTTGACTCCAAAGATGGGTTGCAAGTTCCTGTTCGGTTTCGGGGCGTAGTCTCACCGGAAATTGAGCTTTGAGATCCAACGACCGCACCAATAACGGCCAAAACAGGGTAACTTCATCCTGTAGTAAACCCAACGGTGTGGTTGAGTCAAACGCGGGGATTCCGGGGTAGGTTTCCCAGATGCGATCGATCAGATCGAGTCGGTTGTCACTATTGGCGGCTAATACTAAGGCGTTTGCTCGTTGGGGCTGTTTCGGATCGGACCGCAGGTGAAGACTCCAATCCCAAAATTGCTCGATCAAGCGAGTGGTTTTACCACTGCGAGTTTTTCCTGTTATCCACACAGACATGGACAGCCACACTTCCAGAAGTAAATTTGTTAAGATACCCAACACATTAACACGTTCTCCCTCGGCTTAACATTCCCTGGCAGTATTATGAAAACTTCGACCTGGACTCAGATTCATAAAGCTCTGCGTCGTGCCAATAGCTGGTTTAAAGATACTCCCGAGCGGGCTTTAGATCAAGCCTATGACGCAGCTTTGAGAATTAAAGCCATTGAAGATGAACATTTCCAAGGTGGAAAAATTACCAAAGATTCGGGCCAATATAGCGATCGCGTTTTGTCTTATTTTGATTCGGAGTTAAAAAAATGTTTGAATATTATTCAAACTCGTTTGGTTGTTTTTAACACCAGCCGTTCAATTTTTGGCTGGTCGGAACCGTTGGATTCTCACGAAACGAATGGCTCGTTGCCTTCGGATTTGTCGATGGATGATTTAAAATTACCCCATCACGTTTCTATCATTTGCGACAAGCTGGATTTTATTGATCGCGTCACCCGTCGCTATTCTCCTCCGAATCCTCAACCGAAACTGGAGAAAAAACCCCTTCAACCGACTTCTTTCGTGGAAGTGAAAAATAATTCTAAATCGGTTTCGCTGGCGGGAAAAATGAATGAGGAAAATACTCCCGTTTTGGGCGAAAATCCCGATACGATGAAGTTTTCTAATGGGTCGGCGAGGGACAAAGAAAACCTTCCCGATGAACTAACAACGGGTTCGGAAATGAGTTTTTTACCCCGCTCTCTTTTGCGAACGGTGGGGCGGATTCGTCGGGAATTGAATCCCGAATCCGAAGAAGAAGTAATTAAAAATTATCGCAAATCTAAAGTTAAAACCATTATTTCGGTTCGGTTTATTTTATTGTTAATCTTGGTGCCGCTTTTAACTCAACAATTGGCTAAAAATTTTGTGGTCGGGCCGATTGTTGATGCTTTTGTTTCTCGCCAAGAAAATGCGCCCATTTTTCTGAATCTCGATTTCGAGGAAGAAGCTTATATGGAGTTGCACCATTTCAAGGAACGGTTAGAATTTGAAAATATGATCGGTTTAACGCCCCATCTCGAACCGGAAGAAATAGAAGAACGGGTGAAGGAAAAAGCGGTGGAAATTGCCGAGGAATACCGCACATTTGGCTCCAGCGCTATTAAAAATATCTTCGCGGATTTGTTCTCGGCTATTACCTTTGGAATTATTATCTATACCAATAAACGAGAGTTGGAAATTCTGAAGTCTTTTTTGGGGGATTTGGTTTATGGTTTGAGCGATAGTGCGAAAGCTTTTATTATTATTCTGTTAACCGATATGTTCGTGGGTTTCCACTCTCCGCACGGATGGGAAGTTATTCTCGAAAGTATTTCCCGACATTTTGGACTCCCAGAAAATCGGGATTTTAACTTTCTGTTTATTGCAACCTTTCCGGTTATTCTAGATGCGGTGTTTAAATATTGGATTTTCCGCTATCTCAACCGCAGTTCACCTTCTGCTGTTTCCACTTATAAAACAATGAATGAGTAAGCCATACAAAACAAACCCGGTTTCTCAAATGGAGTGGGGTGGGTTGATCTCAATCTCTCAGTAGTAGTCAAGATGTTGTAGAACCCACCCCTACAAAGCGGATGATTGATTAGTCGGACATGATATAACACCCGAAAAACCCGGTTTCTATCCTATTGATTTTCTTCTAGATTTTCTAGATTTTCTTCGGGTTGAGCGGGAGCAACTATCGCCTGATTATTAACAGAATCAACGCCTTTGATTTCTAATGCTAAAGGTTCGATGCGGTCTAACTGTTCTGGGGTGGGAACGGTTCCCGATACAATCACCAAACCTTCTTCGGCTTCAACGACTAATTCGCTGGCGGGTAAATTGGCTTCTAATTTACTGCGAACTTCGCTAGCAATATCATCGCTATCTCGGTTTTCAGCGGCGCCGTTATTAAAGGCATTATTGCGCTCTTCTCTGGCTCGAATATCGGAATTTAATTGATTTCTCCGAATTTCACTTTGAGCGTCTTCTTGAGCGTCTTGAACCGCTTGGGCTTCGGGAATTTCTGGGGCTTCTTCTACCGTATTTGGCGCATCTGCACTGGTTTGAGCATCATCAGCACAAGCGACCGCACCGAACAGCAAAAGACTACCCAGCAGAAAAGGAGTTAATTTTTTCATGGTTTTTTTCCGACCTGAAACGTGGAAAATAAAGGGTTAAAAGTTGAGAAAAGTTGCGAAAATTTTGGAGTGAAAAGGAGCAAGTCGTTTAATAATCTTGCCCCCGATTTTCAGTTGTTAGAACGAGAAGGTGATTTGAATCTGGTTTATAATCGATCATCGCGATGATCGACAATTTTCACTTTCGGATCGCGGCTGACAACCCGAGCGTGTTCGGCATCGGTTTCGAGTCGTTGTGCAGTATAATTGTTAGAACTGCTATAATTCACCGCAGTCGGATCGTAGATTCCAAACTCTTGAATTCCTTGACGGTTGAGAATAGATTGCACTTGGCGCAGATCGTTATCTGTACCTCTAACAATCACTAAATAATGACCTTGACCGACATGATCGTGATAGCGTTTGGCGCGATCTTCAAAAATTCCTAAACCGGCATAATTATCAACTCGGTTCATGCGGTTAATATCAGGAATTCGATTCATTTGATCGGAGTCGTGAGCGACCACAGAAACATGATTCATCGGAAACTCAGCATTTCTCAGTTCGGTGAGGGCATATTCGGCCTCTCGACGGGTCGAAAAGATACCGACTCCATGTTTATAATTGGGCAACTCGGAATCGCTTCTCGGCTCGCTAAAGGTGGTAAAATGTTCTTGGTGTCGATCGTGTTCTGGACGTTTAAATATAGCCCATTCTTGAATTCCTCGACGGCTTAATAGGGTTTCGGCTCGGCGGATTTCTTCGGGACTTCCTTCCACAATCACCAGATAATCTCCGCGATCATAGCGATCGTTGAAGAAACGATTGCGATCGCCAAGAAATCCTAAAAATCCGTTATCAAAGCGGTTGTGAACCTGAAAACGGTGACGGTTGGGATGGTGGTCATAGTCGCGCCCGACCAGATTGATTTGATGAAGGGGAAAACCCGCACGGATCAGTTCATCGAGGGCATCATCGGCATCGCGGCGGCGGGGAAATATACCGATCGCCCGATAGTCGTGACGCTCGGGGGTGACAACCGCTTCCGGGGTGCGTTCGCGATATTCGGAGTCTGGAATGTCAAAAACGTTCCAATCTTCAATTCCCCGACGGTCTAAGAGGCGGTGGGCGTTTCGGATTTCGTCGTCTGTCCCGTCGATAATCACCAGGTAATGCCCTTTTGAAACACGTTCGTTGTAGGTTCTGGCGTGTTCTTCGGGTATTCCCAAACCAATGAGCGATCCAATTAAACCGCCTGCGGCCGCACCAATTGCACCGCCTGCTAGTGTGGTGGCAACGGCTGTAGCGGTTGCACCGGCGAGCATGATTGGCCCAATTCCCGGAATGGCCAAGGCTCCCAGACCGACTAATAAACCCGTTAAGCCGCCCAAAGCACCGCCCGTGAGCGCTCCGGCTTTGGCACCGTCATCGGCTTTGTTTCCGTGATCGTGATCGTGAACTTCGGCTTGGCCGATGCGACCGGGTGTTTCCGAGTCCCGTGCAATCACGGAGACTCTATCCATCGCAAAGCCAGAGTCTCTGAGTTCGTGAAGTGCTTTTTCTGTATCTCTACGGTGGGGAAATGTACCCACTGCTCTTTTATTCGGTCTTAAAATCATTTGTTTTCCTCTCGAATGGGAATTTAATTTATTTAGAACGCCTTTTTAGGAGTTATTTATATAATGTATTGAAAGAAAACATTATCTACCTCTATCGAAGTAGACAAAAATTTATCGCATTGAATCTATCAAAAGACAGATTAAGTAAATTTTTATGACTTTTAAAACGTTTTATAATCAAATTAATTTTTAATTCTAAAAGTTATCTTTTTAGATCCCAAAAACCCGGTTTCTCACAGAAACCGGGTTTTTTAATCCCCATTCCCCTTGCCTCTTACCCCTTGCCTCTTACCCCTTGCCTATTGCCTGTTGCCTGTTGCCTGTTGCCTGTTGCCTGTTGCCTATTGCCTGTTGCCTATTGCCTATTGCCTATTGCCTATTCACTGCATTTGACGGGCATAACGGGGACGACAGGGGGTTCCCATACAAACTTGACCGGGGGGCATATCGCTAAACACGCTACTCCGGGCGGCGATAACGGCGTTGGCACCAATAACCACGCCGGGGCCAACAAAACAGTCTGCGGCAACCCAGGCGCCATCTTCTACGGTGATGGGGGCGGTTTTTAGTCCAAAAGCGGGGTCGGTAATATCGTGACTTCCGGTACAAAGATAACTTTTTTGGGAAATAACACAGTGTTGACCGATATTAATTTGATCTAAACTATAGAAAACAACATCATCGCCAATCCAACTATAATTATCAATTTTAACTTTCCAGGGATAGGTAAAACGGGCGGTTGGACGGATAACAACCCCCTCTCCGATTTTAGCACCAAATTGCCTTAAAATCCAGCAGCGAATTCCGCTAAAAGAATGCAAAGTTAGGGGGAATGTAACGGCTTGGACTAACCACCAAAATAAAATAAACCAACCGGGTTTTCCCCGATCAAAATTCGATTGGTCGTACTGACGCAAATCAACCCAGGATTTTGTTTGTTGACTCTCTATCATAATCAAAAATTGGGTGCAGAGACGTTATGAAGAACGCCTCTACAAGTAACTATTTCTGAACAGCTTGGGGAACTGAGGGGACTTGGTTGGTGGTGGTGTTTTCAGCCTGGGGTTTGCTGACGTTTAAATGACCGCCAAATTTCCGCAATTCATACAATTTTACACCAATTTGATATTCATATTGACTGAGCAAACGCCCGTAAATATAACCCGCCCGACCGTCTAAAAAACCGAGTCTGAGGATATAAAACAGCACAAATCGTAAAAAGGGTTTAAAGGGAAGTCTGACCCATACTTTTTTCAAGAATCGTTTGCGTTGAACCGCATCTCCAAACAAGTTGGCGCCGATGGTATCGCTTTCGTCTTGTCCGGTCAAAATGTTATAATAAACGCGAGCTTCCCAGTTAGAATAACGGTTGTGTCGGGCTATCCAGTGGAACATATCTCGGAAGTCTTCATGGAGCATATCATTTTTGAGATAGCCAACTTTTTCGGGGCCTGACATGACAACGTGTTCGTGAACTTCGTTATCTCCGGTATTGCGAACGCCTTCGGTTTTTAGGTTTTCGTAGCGACCCTGTTTGTGTTTAAATAAACGCAGATTCCAATCGGGATATTTGCCCCCGTGACGAATCCAAGCGCCCAAAAAGAAAACCCGTCGATTGAGATAATAACCACAATATTCGGGATTTTTAATTACCTCTGCAATTTCATCCCAAAGTTCGGGGGTAATGCGTTCGTCACAGTCTACAATTAACACCCAATCATTGCGAAAGGGCAAATTTTCTAGCGACCAATTTTTCTTTTTCGGCCAGTTTCCGTTAAAATGAAATTGTACAACTTTGGCGCCGTGACTTTCTGAAATCTCGACCGTGCGATCTTCACTTTGAGAGTCTACCACAAAGATTTCGTCGGCTCGGGCAACACTGGCCAAACAAACGGGTAAGTTTTCTTCTTCGTTTTTTGCAGGAATCAAAACGGAAACCGGAATCTTAGATGCAGTTGAGGTCATAGCGAGAAGTTTCCAGTAGTGTAGTTTTACAAGAAATTAGATGCGCGTCCAAAGTGTTACAAACGTTTGGATCTAGAGAACAAATTAGGATACATCAAGAGAATATAAGATTGAACCTTTCCCCTCTTCACTCTAACCTTTCCCTACTTGCCTTGCCCAACCATCAACCTCGGCGATCTTTGTCTGTTTATCGGCTACAACCCTGATTAGCCCTTTTGTTGATTTTTTTAATGGTCTTGGGATTTTGAGGTGATTATTCCAGCAATGGCAGCCCCTAAATAACCAATCTGACCGTAAGCATACACGAAATTATCAAACCGTTGTGCAGGATCGCTTAAATTCTTAACGGATTTGTACAATCCTCTCACAATTCGTTCCCCTCCCCGGCCTAACTGACCCCAACCGGCTTGACCGGCGAGTTGTTCGCGATAACATTCGCTAATTCCCTGCCACCAGCCCCTTTCCATGAACCAACTGCGGTTGACTCTTTCGGGGGCGACGTTGTGGGCTACCAACGCTTCGGGGAGATAGGCGACTTTCCAGCCTTGTTTTAAGGCGAGTTCCGTCATGTGAAGTTCTTCGTTAGACAGTAGCCGTTTCCCGACCCGGCCTAAGTTGGGGTCAAACCCGCCAATTTGGTCTAAAAATGCCCGACGCAGGGAGTAATTTAAGCCTCTGGGGGTTAAACCGGGGTTGGTGATGTAGACCACCTCGTTTCCCAAGTCGTAGGCCCCCAAATTGCCCGCTAACCCCTCCGATAGCCATTGGGGGGGTTGAATGTCTTCCGGCCACAATAAGGTGACTTTTCCGCCCGCGATCGCCAATTTCTGATCTTGCTGATAGGCTTGATATAAGATCCGTAACCATTGCGGGCTGGCTACGGCGTCATCATCGAGATAGGCGAGTATTGGGCTTTTCGCTTCGGCGGCGCCTCGGTTACGGGCGACGGATAACCCCGTTACTTCTTCGTAAACGTAGGTTAATTTGGGGTGAGGTTGCCTCGCTTCGGTGACTTCCCGAGTGCGATCGCTAGAGGCGTTATCGACTACAATTATTTCATAGTCTTCAAAATCCTGTTGGAGTAAACTATCGATTGCCGCCCCCAAATAGCGATCGCGATTGTGAGTGCAAATAATGGCTGAAATCTGAGGATCTGTCATCGCTTAAGACTCCCAAGCGTAGCCTATTTTTATTCTAAGCGATTATGGATCATTTTCGGGAGTTTTTTGTGTTTCCTCTGTTTCTTCTATTTTGTCGATAGGGATTTGAATTTCGCTTCGTTTGAAGGTTTCGGGAACAAAAGGGGAGTCATAAAAAAACCGTCTGGGTTGTCCAACTACGGCATATTGGGGGTTTTCTCCCAACCAATTGTATAGTTTTTTGATATTTTCTTGATAACTGCTGTAGTCGTAACTTCCCCGCAGTCCCAAACTGACGACGGTCATCGGGGGAATATCTTCGACTTCGATATTTTCTGCTATTTCTTTGGGATAAATATCGGTATCTCGATAGAGGAAGGAAACCCAAGCTTCGCCGTTTGTATCAGTATTATCGGGGTCTAGAGTAGATGTGGGATAACGGGTTTCTACAGGAGAAGTCATGGAAATCTCGTTATCGCTGATATGGCGAAAAAGCGGATTAAAAGCCCGAAAAGTTGCCATCGATAAATCGCCCGTATACCGAACCGTTGCCGCCCGATAAGCCGGATAACGTTTCACTTCGATTTTACCTTCTTCGGTGGGGGCGGGAAAGCCTTTGGGTAATGGTGCGGCTACGGCGCTATTGTAAGCATACAATGCGATCGCGCCAATTGCTACAATTCCGAGAGGTAAGAGTAGTTTTTCGAGTTTAACGGGAAACATGGGTCTATTTCTGTAAAAACAAAAAAATTCAGTTCTCAACGATTGAACTTTTTTTAGGATATCACAGTCAACAGTTACCAGTTTTGTAGGGGCGGGTTCACCCAGATTTCTATTTTCTCAGAAATCACCTCACTAAACCCGCCCCGTTCCAACTGTTTATTATAATTTTTGTTTGGGTTTATGGATGTTTTCAGGAAAATACAATAAAATTCGGGGCGGGTTTATGAATTTTGTCTGTGGGAAATATAGATTAATGGGGAACCCGCCCCTACAGGATTGACTGTACAATTTGGGGCGGGTTTATGAATTTTGTCTGTTGGAAATATAGATTAATGGGGAACCCGCCCCTACAACCCGATTAAATTATCTCACATTTAACTCAAGATGAAACGTTTATCTTATCTGAAATCAGGTTTAACTGTTCTGACAGCTTTGGCTACAATTGCGTTAACGTTTTTGCCTTCTATTGCAGAAAATCCTCGAAATTCCAATAATCGATTTAATCGGGATTATTCCCCTTCTAATTCTCAGCCGAGTGTTCAAACACCAACCCCCCCATCTGAAGATTTGGGAAAACAACTGGTTCAAGAAATTTCTCAGTGTATGAGAAATGCCATTCCTAACAATGAACCGGAATCTTTGGAACAACTGCAAGCGGCATCGATGCAGTGTACCATTCGGGTGATTATTTTAACACCGGATGGCAAAGTTAGAACCGATGCTAACGAACGCATGAATGCCATTTTAACGGCGATGAATGTTTCCCTTCCCGCCACAGTCAGTCAGGGACAGGCTTCGGTAAAATTAGAAAGAATTCCCGATAGTTTTGTTTATACAGTTCCGGTGATTGTGGGCGGACAACCGCAAAGATTTTTATTAGATACGGGTGCGTCTAATTCGATTTTATCTGAACCGATTGTTCAACAGTTGGGACTGAAAGGAACTACCCTTCCTGGCGATCTTTTAGCTTATTTTGTTGTTGGGGATGACTGTTCTAATATTAAGGCAACTTTGCACAATTTACCTGCTATTGCAGTCGAACAAGCAAGGGTAGAAGGAATGAACGGAATGGGATTACCAAAGACGGCTATTCCGGGCGATGTTGCGGGGGTTTTGGGGTTGGATTTCCTCAAAGGTTTTGATGTTATAATTAATCCAAAAGATTCGAGTTTGCAACTTTTACCCCGTTCAAATTCGGTGGCGGGAGGGGTTCCTTTACAGGGAAAAATGGGTGTAATGACCACAGAAGTTTTTGTCAATGGTAAAGGGCCTTATCGGTTTTTGTTGGATACGGGGGCGGATGTGATGGTACTTTCCAACCGTTTGGCGAATACGTTATCGATTGATTTAGAAAAGGCTGAAAATATCGATGTTAACGGTTTTTGCGGTCTAGAAGTGGGTCAGAAAGTTAATTTATCTTCGGTGAAATTACAAACTTATGAATCGAGGAATTTAGATGGCGTTGTCTTAAATAATGAGTTGTTAGATTTGTTGGGTGTTGATGGAATTGTCGGTCAAAATTATCTCAACCAATATCAACAACATTGGCGGTTTGGCGACCCGAATAATTTGGGTTTTCCCGAGGAAGGAAGTTTGATGTTGAAGCCGTTGTAATACCCTTTATTTTTAAGGGTGAAACTAACTCTTTCCCTGATTATATGACCTCTCCCCTTAATCCCTCTCGACCCCTCTATAATCTCCCATCCCTCCGCCTGCGGCACCTCCCTTAAAAAGGGAGGCAGGGGAGATGCAATTGTTCCTTAATTACTCCCCATTTCAGCTAAAAATATTTTTCCTTTTCCCACTAACCCCTCTATAATCTCCCCGATCCCCCCTTGATCCCCCCTTAAAAAGGGGGGTTGGGGGAGATACAATCGTTCCCTCTCGATTAATTAATAGTCCCATAAGGGACACAATTTCCCTCTCCTCGTAGGAGAGGGTTAGGGAGAGGTAGGAGAGGGTTAGGGAGAGGAAAGAATATAACGTGATTTTCATTAATTTTTCGACATGAGATAACCGCACTATTCCGTTAAGGTTTTTAAGTCTTTTTGCCACTGTTTTAACTGAGAATCCCGCTCTTTTTGTTCGTTGGGTTCTGGGGGTCGAAGTCCGGTTTTTGGGTCATATTTCCCGTAATATTGCAGCATTCCTTGAAAACATTTAACATCTGCATTCGGATAAATTTTCTTCGCCGCCAACCAACGTTCACAGGAATATTGCCAAAAATACAAATGATCGTGAATTTCATTACCCAACTTTCGCAAGTGTTGAATTGTGGGTTGTTTTAAACGAAAAAGAACCCGATCGCTTTCTGCATTTTTAGGAATTAACCGGGATTCACAACCAATTCCCCGTAAAAATTCTATCACAAAATATTGACCAAAATCAAGGATTAAAACTTCGGTTTCATCGGGACAGGCTTTGAGAACATCACAAGATAAATCACCCCGTTGATAACCCAGGCGGTTCAAAGAAGTTTCAGGTAAAAGTAAACGAACCCGGCGAATACTATCGGTATAATTTGCCCAAAATTTTTGACGTTCTTCTAACTGTTTTCGTTCAAATTCTGTCGGCTGTAAAACTCTTAAAATTAAGTCAACAAATCTCTGAATATAACTATAATTTAGCGCACCGATCCAACGGTTTAAGCTGTTTTTAGCGGGTTTAGAAAGTTGTTCGAGTTGAGTTGAATATTCATCTCTGAGCCATTCAATTAATTGGGGACGGTGATTTTTTAAAACATCATCGGAAATTTGTGTCAGTAACAGTTCGACGGTGGGAAGTTGCTGTTCAGGTGACATTTGTTGCAGACATCGCAGCATCCATTCCACACCCGAACGATCCGAAACATTATTTTTAACAAAAATTTGACCCACACAATTTAACGCCAGTTCAACCGTCGGAAGGGAAACGGGTAATTGTGCTTTTTCGAGCAGTTCTTGCGGGGTTTTTCCATATTTCCAGCTTAAGTTAGCGATCTCATAATCGATTTCACCCTGAGAAATTGTTTTCAAAATTTGTATGGATAAAGCATCCCCCGAGGTGGCGGTTAAACTCCATTCTAAAAATTCTTCAACCAAACTTTCAGCAATCACTTGAAATGGCGATTTTTTTGATGTGGATAGCTGTTTTTTGTTTTGATAATAAACTCCAATCCTCCACAATATTTGCTGTTTTAACCAATCGGCTAACAAAAAATCATCGCTGATTGCTTGCCAAATTATTTGAGAGATTTGGCGGCTCGTTTCCCGATTTTTTTGTTCCCACTGAGGTTGAATCCAAAGATAATAAATCCACTCGGTTTTTGTCAATTTATATAAATTTTTGCCTTGAATATCGGTAACAATCTCATCGAGAGAACGAAGAAATCGAGCTTCAAAACCGGGTAAATTTAGGGATGTTTTAGATTGAATTTTGTTGACTTTATGCAGTTGAACGGGCGTGTTTTGGGGTGGATTTTGCGGGATTTTGAGCGGTCTAAATTCAACAGTCATCGGTTGACTACCTCTCGATTTATTTTATATTTATTGGTTGCTCTAGATTTAGACTCTCGCGACGGAATTGAAAGCGGAAAGTGACTTTGCGATCGCCAGGATTATCTTTGGTTTGATCGGCGTCAATTTCCCCCCGACCGGACACCAAAAGTTTTTCTTTAAATTGGGGTTGTTGAGCAAATTCTAGCTGATTAGATAGGATATAATTAGAAACAGCCAAAGCGCGTTCTAAACTCAGTTTCATATTGCGGTTGGGAGTTCCCGCAGAACTGGTATGACCTTCGATAATAATCCGAGAAACTTGATCGGAAAATTCGGAATTAGAAAAAACCACCTCGCTATAAACCGGAATAAAAGTGTTTAAAAACTCTTTCCCTTCCGTTTTTAGCACCGAACTATTATCATCAAATAAAATGCGATCGCGAATACTTACATCCCCCGTCGCCGGATCGACAGTAAAAGTATCTTCGGTTCCGACTTTCCCTTCTAACGCATTAATAATAATCTGCGGTAACGCTTTAAACGCCTGTTGATATTGTTCCAACTCCCGAGAAAGTTTTTCCACCTGAGCCATTTTTTCATCAAGCTTTCTCACATACTCATTGAGTTGAACTTGTACGGTGATAAACAGCAGCGCAAAAAACAGCAGCAAACCCGACATCAAATCCCCAATAGACAGCCAAACACTAGAATCTTGGTTGTCTTCTAAGTCTTCATTTGTTTCGATATCAAAGAAGTTTTTATTCATAGTTTTCTGATTAGTTTTTAGCTTGTTTGAGGCTTAAATTATCCGCAGAAGCGACCAAATATTGAGCGACTTGCATCAATCCATCCGAACTAGCCTGCAACCCTTTACAGACTTTTGCCATCGAACTATCGGCTTCTGTAAAGAACTGATGTTGGGATGCGCTCGCAGTTTCTAAATAGTGAATTAATTGTTGATTTCCTGACTCCAAAGCCTGATTAAATTGACTGACTAAATTTTGATAGGCGCTCTCAACTCGCTGCACTTGTTCCTGTTCGGCTTGCAAAGAAACTTGCAACTGTTCGACCAAATTTGTATAAGTATTTTGCAGGCGTTCACCCTCGGTATGGAACTGTTTTACCAAGTTCTCATAAACGCTTTCAACCCGTTTAACTTCCTCTGCGGTGATCTTCGCCAATTCTTGCAATTGAGCCATGCGATCGCTTGCATTTAACCCCACAGAATTGGCATAATCACCCACTTCTTTTGCGGTTTTTAAAACCATTGCCATACTTTCATCAACCTGTTGCGACATCAATTTTCGCTTTTCTGACTCCTCTTGAAATACCCGTTGCAATGCAATCACAACTTGAGCTAAACCTTTTTGTTGCTTTCCGAGCGTTCCCTCTAACAAATTATTTTGTTCTTCAAAGAAATGTTTGAGAGAGATTTGATAACCCACCCGAAACTTTTCCAATTCTTCCTGTACCGTTAAGCGGGTATTTTGCAGCATTTCATCGACATTTTGCAAACTACCCACCAAATTTTCTTGAGCTTGATTCATCAGTTGAGAAGCTTCTTCTCCGACGGCTTTAATCGTATTCGATTGAGTTTGAAATGCGCTGTGAGTTGCGGTTAAAATCTTCGTCATTCGTTGCTGCACTTGTTCGAGCATTTGTTTTTCTTGTTCGGCTTGAGTTTTTAAAGCCGCTTGCAAGTTTTCTTGAATTCCTCTAAAGGTATTCGCCGCATCTTCGGCGCTGTCTTGAAATGCTGTTCTTTGGGCTTTCATTCCCTCAATACTTTCCGCAACTCCCGAACGAATTTCTATCGCAACTTGCTGTAAAACCCCTTGAGTATCGCTTTGAAATTCTCCTAAAATAGTTTGCAATGAACCCGCAAAAGCTTGTAACTGAGTTAAGGTGTCTTCCTGAAAAGATTGAATCGTTAAAATTGATTGCGCCAAACTCGAAGAAATTCCCCCCAATTCACTTTTTAATTCCCGCACCGCTTGAGAAGCTTCTTGAGTCAATTGGGCGCTTTGATCGAGTCGTTCAACGACGGGTTCAATCACCTGTATTCGCAATTCCCGCAGCAAATTATTTAAGATGACTTCACCCTGATCGGCTTTAATTTGTTTTAATGTGGTTAATTCCTCGCGAATTTCTTGGAAAATTGGAGCCATCGCCAACCCGACTTGTGTTCCAATGGCGTGGGAATCTACCCGACTTTGGGCTTCTACCATTTGGGCGAAACCGGCTTGCATAATCTCTGCGATATTTTGATTTCCTAGCGTTAAATTTCCTTTGGAATCAGCCGGATTGGAGAGTTGGAATTGAGCAATTGTATCAAGTTTTTCTCGGAAATTATTTCTACTTTTCAGCCGTGTTTGTTCTCCCCAAACGAGTACAAGTGTCATCAAACTTGCCGAACCCAAACCCATGAGTGAACTCGAAAAAGCGGTTTTCATTCCTTCTAAAAGCTGTCGGATAGAAGGAAGTAATGCGGTGGTATTTTCTAAGTTCGCTAAACTAACATCTTGTAATCCGGTTTGAATCCCGTAAAAGGTTCCCAACACTCCAATTGCAATCAATAAACTCGGTACAAATCGCCATTGACTGCGAGGTATTGATCGCGTTAAAAATGATGGATATTGAAATAAAATAAATTTTCGACCTTGTATTTCTGTCCGATAGGTATCGCCCTCTGGGGAAATGTCACCCATTAGGTAGGTTCTAAACCACTCTAACAGCAGTCTCCAATTTCCCGAAAAAATATTAGTTGGTTCTAACTCTATTTTACCTTCGAGTTGACGTTCTAATTGATCGGATAAATAGGCGATCGCTTCTTGGGTAATCTGACTTTGGGCTTTGATATACTGTTGGTATTGTCGGACTAATCTATACTCGCCCCAGACCGAGATTAAGAGCAAGATTAAGGCGAAAAAATGAAAGAAGCTATTTTGCCAAATGACTGAAAACAAACCGTTCATAAACTGCATTTTAAATGATAATTTTTCTAAAATAAAATGGGCATTAACTGAGGTTAAAACCCGATTGCAAAAGGTCAGTAATTCACTTCAATTGTTTTTAATCTTGATGCCTGACTATAAAAAAAATGCGGATACTCGAATTCGGGGATAGGTTAGTTACTCAAGCTACCCCCGGATCGCGATCGCCAAACAAGCGGTTGTGTGATTATTATTGCACAATCATACCAGATGACAATCAAAAAAGTTCATCTGAGTAATATTAATTTTCTATACGGTTGATAGAGATTCAAAAACCCGTGCCGATTTTTCCCTTCCCTCCCCAGGGCGTCTAGTTTTGCGAATGTTGACCGTTTTCTGTTCATTAATCGCTTAGAATTGATGTTTGATCGCGCCCTTAACAAGTGGTCATTGCTGTTACTTTAGAAGGGGTATAATCATAAATTGTTTCTTCATATCTGCCGTCTAGATATTCGCGACGCAAACGAATGCGTCGAATTTCATAAACCGCTCTATCGGGAATAAAAATAATCCAAACATCCCGAGTAAACGCCCCAAATGAGGGGTCGCAGTATTGCAATTTATGGGTAATATTCCAGTTACTTTCTTGATGATAATAACAGTTTTTTCCTTGGGGAATATGACTAAAATTGTAAAAGGGATTTCGCCTCACACAATTCATTCCGGTTCCCATAAACACCCGGTCTTGTTCGGTAAAGTAATCGGTTAAGATTTGGAGTGTTTTTAGCCAAGATGCTTTAGTTCGTAAGTCCAAAAGATATCCGAACTGCCGCATGACAGACTTAATATATGAGGTCGTTATATCATCGGGATGACAGGCCAAAAGTTGGGCAATTTTTTTCTTGATTTCATAGAGAGTCATAACCCATTTCTCTTGTAACGCTCCGTCATCATAATATACAGTATAAAAGCCAAAAATAGAAGTTTTTATGGCAATTTTTTTGAGTTCGGGTCGGCTCCCTCGTCTATCATGCTGACATCAACTGTTACAGCTTTACGGATAGGATTGGGCCAAGGGTTCCCATCGGTTTTGATTGGAAGTGCGTCAATAAATAGAGAATGAGAGAACAACTGCATTCCCAGTGACCGAGACGATCTTATCACTAATGCGAACAATTGTTGAGCCTTTTTTTGAAAACATTTGTGAACGATAGCAGCCCTGAGATCGCCGAGATTGGTTCTGATACAATCTTATAATTATAGTTGTTTTAGCATTCAAAAGGATGAATCTATTCTCTTTATTTCTGGCGGTTCCCTTACTTTCTGCGAGTCCGTTACCCATACCTCCCGTTCGGTTTGAGGGGCCTGCTGCGGGTAATTTTATCTGTAATTATAAGTATAAAATGGGCGATAGTGACTGGATTTATGTCAACAGTGGCGGTTCAACTCGCGCCCGAGCCAGGGTCCGACGCACCAGAGATATTCGATATTTACAAAAAAAAGCGGAAGAAGCGAATTTGAGTTTTGAGGTGCGTAAACTTTTCTGTGAAAATCCCTGGGGTGGTGACGGAAATCGGGGAGATTAAATTGAATGTTTAGGGTTTGAAAAATTCGATAGCGTAGGAGCGGGTTCAGGCCTGCGATCTTTACTACGACTCTGAGATTAAGGTAAACCCGCCCCGATAACACGCATTAATTAACCGGACATCATATTATTAGATAATCGTGAAGTTTTGAGGCTGTTCAAACTGCTGAATAAAATCAACTTGATCTCCCCCAACGAACGCCACAAGTTCTCCGTTTGCTTCAACTTTTAAGACCTCTAAAATATTGCTAGAAAAAGCCCCAGACGCTCCCCCACCGAAAATACTATCAACCTCGGAACGCGAACTTGTACTAATCGTCAGTTGTTGAAATGAGAGTCCGCCGAGTGCTATTCTATCTTGACCCAACTCAAACTCAGTAATAATATCTGCATCCTCAGCACCAATATTAGCGATCAGAAACAGATCGTTTCCTCCACCTCCTCTTAAGGTATCTTGACCTTTATCTCCTGATAAGGTTTGATTTCCTGAAATTCCCTCTAAAGAATCATTACCCTGTCCGCCAAATAGGGTACTTCCAACATCAATAAAAATCGTATCATTTCCTAAGTTTCCAAAGACAATATTATTACTTCCACCAATTAGACTATCGTTATCTTTTCCGCCATAAACTGTATCATTTCCGCTGGTTGTAAAAAAAGTATCATTCCCTTCATTTCCGAAAATTAAATCATTTCCATCACCCGGAATAAGACTATCATTTCCTTCCATCCCAAATAGGGTGTCATTTCCTTGGAAACCCTGCAATACATCACTTCCTATATTCCCCAGTAAACGATCATTTCCATTTCCCGCGTCGATCGCATCATTTCCTAACGCTCCATCTAGGGTGTAAGAAATTCCATCGTCTGGAGTTTGAACTCTAAGAATATCATTTTCCGGTGTTCCAACAAATGGGTTTGGACTCCCCAAAGAAACGGAAATATTGAATTCGGCCATTTGTAGTTCTCCCGTAAAATCTATCTGGTCAAATGAGTCAACTTTTCGATTCTAGCATGAGATTTATTTCCCGCAAGAATTCGCAAAACATTCTTGATTAATTGTTCTAAGATCATTGGGTTAAACTTTTTAGCGTTTGGGGGTTTTAATGAGCGGAGTTGCAGTTAAGGATTAGATTAATTTTTTTTGAAATATTCGGTTCGGGCGAACAATAAAAATTTATAATTGAACCGATGATTGAGTTAAAGAAAAATTGATGAGCGAACGCACCCCTCCTCAACTGGAAACGGAAAGACTCATTCTTCGTTTAGCAACGACGGAAGATGTTCCCGAAATTCTGAGATATTATCAGGAAAACAAACAACATTTAACCCCTTTTGAACCGTTGAGAACCCCGGAGTTTTACACCGAACAATATTGGTGTTGTGAAGTGAGTCAGCGTTTGATGGAATTTGGGGGCGATCGCGCTTGTAAACTGTTTTTATTTAACCGAGAAAACCCGAGTGAAATTATCGGAGCGGCTAATTTTGCTAACTTTATTCGGGGAATGTCTTATTCTTGTACGTTGGGGTATAGTTTAGCCGCTTCTCAACAGGGAAAAGGCTACATGAGCGAAGCGTTAACAGTGGCGATTGATTATGTATTTAATGCGTTAAATTTCCGCCGAATTACTGCGGCTTATATTCCCCACAACCAACGCAGTGGAAAGCTGTTAAAACGCTTGGGTTTTCGCGTGGATGGCTTTTGTCAAGATTATGTTATGATTAACGGAGAATGGGAAGATCATATTCTCACCAGCTTAATTAATTCTAACTGGCAATTTCCCGACTAATTTAATTTGAATCCGGTCTTAAATTTCATCCAATCAATCTAACAGGGTGCAATATCTAGGGCGCGTTTTCCACCCCAAGTCTGAATTATTTTATCGTCATAATCATCGGAAACTTCTAAGACAGTCAGAACGGATGCTTCTAACTCTTCGGGATCGCAGGTTGAACCGACAATACTATGACCAAACAGGATTTCACCGGAGCGATTAATTGAAAACGCCCCAAACATCATTTCTGAATTTTCTTGCAGTAAAAAACTCGTTAATTCGGGTGTAATTTTGGCATCAATCACAACTTTTGACAGGGTTTTAATCACCGTTTCGTCTTCTTCCCAAGGACTAATTAACACTTCCACCCAAGCCGAACCGAGAAATAAACCAAATCCCGGTTCATCCAACTTTTCCCAAGGATAATTCTCGAACAATTCATCCATCCAGCCCAAAATTTTGTGATAGCAGTTTTCTTGGGCTTCGGTTTTAAACATCATGTTGATTTTCCTCCCATTGAGAGTAAGGATGTTTGACTAAGTTTGAGTTAAAATACCGAGGATCGTGGGAAACTTCTTCGCCGATCCAGTCGGGAATTTCAATGATTTGATTGGGGTCTGTCAGTTCAACTTCGGCTAAAATTAAACCTTGATTGTCTCCAAAAAATTCGTCAACTTCCCAAATTAAATCCCCAAAAGAAATTTTATGTCGGTTCTTTTCAATGAAGGGGCGATCGCACAACGTTTGTAACATTTCTTCCGCATCTTCGACGGGAATAACATACTCAAACTCGGAGCGAACTCGACTGGCTACAGGCCCTTTTATGGTTAAATAACCCTGATTTCCAATAATTCTAACCCGGACGGTGCGCCCTTTTTCGCTGGAAATGTAGCCCTGACAGTAGAGTACACCGATGGCCAAATCTCGCCAGCGATCGCCTTTGACCAAAAATTTTCGTTCGATTTCAATTCCCATTTTACGATAATTTAGAATTAAAATAACCTAGAGGAGATGTCACCTTCTGAGTGTTCCTGTTGCAATACAGATTGATTTGAATCAAGCCCCATCTCCCCGACTGCGATTGCTCCTATTTGGTTAGATTATCATATTTCACCCTCTTTTAAACGGCGATCATGCGATATCGATTTATTCCCCTGTTCATTGTTCTTTTGACTCTGCTGAGTGGCTGTCAGTCCGCGACTCAACTCTCGGTAATTGGCTTTAATGTCGAGTCTGGAGATGCCGACCCGAATTATATTGCTAATCAATATATTAAACCGATTCGAGGGGTTGATCTGTGGGGATTTTCCGAAGTTCAGAATCAGTCTTGGGCGGATCGGTTTGAAAGTGCTATCGAAATCAATAACCAAGCGGATTTTAAATCTTTGTTAGGAACCACCGGAAATGCGGATAAACTGGCTATTGTTTATAATAGCAATCAATTAAATCTGATCAAAAAAGAGGAACTGAATCAAATCAATATTGGCGGGTCAGTTCGTGCGGCTTTGGTCGGACATTTTCAAGTGAAATCAACCGGACAAGAATTTTTATTTATGGTGAATCATTTGTATCGAACCAATGACCGAAGTCGCCACGAACAAGCCCGTTTACTGAACCGATGGGCGCAAAAACAGACACTTCCGATTATTGCGGTGGGAGATTATAACTTTGATTGGGATGTCAAAAATGGGGATTCTAAACGCGATCCGGGTTATGATTTATTAACCGAAAATGATGTTTTTACTTGGGTTCGTCCTCAAGAAATCATTGCGACCCACTGTAGCACCCGCTATAATACGGTGTTAGATTTTGTGTTTATTTCTAGTCGCCCTAAACCGATATCTGCTTCTTCTAAAATCCTCTATCCCGAAGCGGATTATTGTCCAGATACGCCCCAAAAAAGCGATCACCGACCCGTACAAGCGACCTTTGTTTTACCGAAAGTTCAACCTTGATTTATAATAATAATCAGAGGTTATTTTGTTGGGAAACATGATTATTTTAGTGATGGGCGTTTCCGGTTCAGGAAAAACAACCATCGGTCAAAAATTGGCTGAGACTCTCAATTTTCAGTTTAGAGATGCGGATGAATTTCATTCCGATGAAAATATTAGAAAAATGGCTAATAATATTCCTCTAACCGATGAAGATCGTCAGCCTTGGCTGGAAAAAATGCAAGCCGCAATTGATCGGTGGTTACAAGAAAAGCAAAATGTTGTGTTGACTTGTTCGGGTTTGAAAGAAAAATATCGTCAAATGCTGTGGCGAGATTCCGAACAAATGGAATTAGTCTATTTAAAAGGATCGTTTGAACTGATTGAAGAACGAATGAAAAAACGTCAAGATCACTTTATGAAAGCCAACTTACTCAAAAGTCAATTTGAAGACTTAGAAGAACCAATTGTGGGAATTTGGGTGGATATTTCCCAAACTCCCGCAGAGATTGTACAAGAAATCAAAAAAGTTTTGAATTGAAGCTGATAGAATTAAACTCACCCCCAACGACCTCTCGACCTCTCCCCCAACGACTTCTCCCTAACCCTCTCTATCCCCCCTTGATCCCCCCTTAAAAAGGGGGGTGGCGAAGCCGGGGGGATTGGGGGGATGGGGTGATGGGGTGGTGGGGAGAGGTCTTTTTTCTGATGAAAAATAACTTTTTATTAATAAAAATTCTCCCAATCTCCCTACCTCCCTACCTCCCCACCTCCCCACAAATCAAGTTTTAGGGCTAGAACGAAACGGCCCTGCCCTTGATCCCCCCTTGATCCCCCCTTAAAAAGGGGGGTGGCGAAGCCGGGGGGATTGGGGGGTCGAGAGGGGACAATTGTATTTCCCCTTGTAGGGGAGATTATAGAGGGGTCGAGAGGGAAGGGAAATAAAAGCAGAGGAATTTTTCTTTAGATAGATTTCAGAAAAGCTTCAACTTCCTCCGATGTGGGTTGAGCGGCGATCGCCCCCGGTTTAGTCACCGTTAAAGCCCCGACAGCGCTGGCATAAGCGATCATTTTCTTAATCGTTTCGGGGTTATTTAATCCCCGAATTCCATACTGATAGAGTTGATGAATAAAGCCGGCAACAAAAGCATCTCCGGCGCCGGTTGTATCAACAACATTAACCGGAAAAGCGGGTATTTTCCCCTGAAATTCTCCTAGAGAATAAGAACACCCCTTTTCACCATCAGTAATCATCACGCCTTCAACCGAATCGAGTTGAGAATGAATAGAAATCGGGTCGGTGGTATCAAAAAACAGTTGAGCTTCTTCGGTTGAAACTTTAACAAAATCAACCTGTTTGAGCAAGTCGGGAATCAAGCGCCTTGCATCCAAAGGATTCGACCAAAAAACCGGGCGCCAATTAAGATCAACCAAGATTTTCAGATTATAGCGATCGGCCATTTGTAGAGCATGAATACAGGCTTCGCGAGATTGGGGATAAGCCAGAGCGATCGTTCCCAAAACGAGAAAATCAGCATCAACAAATAAGCTTTCAGGAATTTGGCGGGCTTGCAGGTGAGTATCGGCGAACTCATGGGTCGGAATTTTTCCAAAACCGGCAAACTCCCGTTCACCGCGATCGGAACGCAAGACAAAAACCTTCCGGGTGGGGGCGGGGTACTGTTGAATTCCGGTGGTTTGTACGCCCACCTGTCGCAACAATTGTACAAGCTGCATCCCCGCTTCATCCATTCCGACTGCGGAGATCAAACCCGTAGGAATTCCGAGTTTGACTAAGCCACAAGCGACATTAGCGGGGGCGCCGCCGGGATAAGCCGTCCAAGATGCAACCTGTTCGAGCGATCGCCCCGGTTGATCGGCTAAACAATCAAATAAAATTTCACCTATGCAAAGAACACGAGCAGGATTGATCATAATCATAGAGAATTGTGCTTAGAGACAAAGATAGGATAGTCAAAATCCGGGAGGTTAGAAATAACAAAAATTAATTCTTACTTAACGGTTCGTTCTTAATTTATAGTTCACCTCTTAGAATTATAAATAGGTAATTATGCAGAGATAGGAAATCGTTATGGCGCATAGCAAGTCTCACACCCCCGTTTCCCTTTCAGAGCGGGAATTACAGGTTGTCGATCTGGTAGCGAGCGGGTTAACAAATCAGGAAATTGCCGAGCGGCTAGAAATCAGCAAGCGGACCGTGGACAACCACATCAGCAATATTCTCACCAAAACCGAGACCGATAACCGAGTCGCCTTGGTGCGTTGGGCGTTGCAATGGGGTAAAGTATGTCTGGATAACATCAACTGTTGTCTTTTGCCTGAACCATCCCAACAGGCCGAAGAACAGCAGGTTTCCGTCGAGTCAAGCAACTAAACTCACAAAAGCGTTGATGGAGACAGCCAACTCAAAACAACTGCGCTATCAAATCAAATGCCCCCGCTTACCGTTCGCCGTCTACCGAGAAGTGGCGGCTCATTTGCGTCAGGTAGAGGGGGTACAAACGGGTTTAAACCCGGCTTCAAGTGTTGGTGAACCCTCACCACCTCCATTTGACTACAAACGCAGTCAAGTGGGAAGTCTTTGGTTACAATTTCCAGACAATGCCACCCCTGGCATTCGTCAACAGGTCGATCGGATTTTGGCTTATTATGGCGATCGCTATGGCAAATGGGAGGTTTTTCAGTCACTCATTACCAGTCACCAGTCACCAGTGTTGTAGGGGCGGGTTCGACATGAATTTATGTTTTCCCAGGAATAACTTACATAAACCCGCCCTAACCACCTCACCAGTTAATAGGTGTCGGGTGTCGGGTGTGGGGAAAAAACTGTTGCAAGAGTGCCTTTTGACTACTGATAACTGATAACTGTAGAGATGGAACGAATTCAAGCTATACGCGGAACAAGGGATATTTTGCCGGAGGAGGCGGGTTACTGGCAATGGGTGGAGTCTATTGCCAAAAATCTCCTCAGCAAAGCCAATTATCTCGAAATTCGCACCCCCATCTTTGAACAAACTAGCTTGTTTGAACGGGGAATTGGGGAAGCCACCGATGTGGTCGGTAAGGAAATGTATACTTTTAGCGATCGCGGCGATCGTTCGATTACCCTGCGACCGGAGGGAACGGCCGGAGTTGTCCGCAGCTATATTGAAAATAAACTCCATGTCGGGGGGGTTCAACGTCTCTGGTACACGGGGCCGATGTTTCGCTATGAACGCCCCCAAGCCGGACGACAGCGCCAATTTCATCAATTGGGTGTCGAGGTTCTCGGAAGTAACGATCCCCGTGCCGATGTGGAAGTGATTGCGATCGCCACCGATATTTTACAGGGGTTGGGGTTAAAAAATCTCCACCTGGACTTAAATTCTGTCGGAGATTTAGAAGATCGGGGGCGTTATCGCCAAGCGTTAATTGATTATTTAACGCCTTACAAAGATGAACTCGATCCCGATTCTCAAGATCGTCTTTCCCGCAATCCTTTAAGGATTCTCGATAGCAAGGACAAACGCACTCAAGAAATTGCTCAAAATGCACCCAGTATTATCGATTATTTGGGTGAAAAATCCCGCACTCATTTTGAAAAGGTACAGCAATTATTAGCCGGATTAGGGATTAGTTATACTCTCAATCCCCGTTTGGTTCGGGGGCTGGATTATTACACTCATACCGCCTTTGAAATTATCTCCGATGATCTCGGCGCCCAAGCAACGGTTTGTGGAGGCGGACGGTATGATGGTTTAGTTCAAGAACTCGGTGGCCCGGATACGCCGGCTGTTGGTTGGGCGATGGGTTTAGAACGGTTAATTTTGCTGTTGCAGCAAATGCACACTATTCCTCAGTCTGAACTCGATTTTTACATCGTTTCTCGCGGAGAATTAGCCGAAAGTCAAGCGATTATTTTAGCTCAAAAATTGCGCCATGCTAATTTTAGTGTAGAAATTGATTTGAGTGGGAGCGCTTTTGGTAAACAGTTTAAACGGGCTGACCGCAGCGGGGCGGTGGCTTGTTTGGTGTTGGGAGACGCAGAAGCCGCCAATCAAACCGCCAATTTGAAATGGTTGAAAACCGGAGAACAAAATACGATTTCCCAATCCGAACTGCTCACAAAAATGGAGGAAATTCGCTCACAAATTCAAGCACAAAAACAGTCCCAAACTGTTAACAGTTCAACTTAGTTATCTGTTAAACTCAACCTCATCCCCGCCAATTTAACCCTCTCTATTTACTCCCCTCTCGACCTCTCCCCAAACCCCTCTCCGAGGCGGGGAGGGGCTTAAATATCTTTAAAGCTCAACCCAGAAAAATTAAGATTTTAAAGCCTCTCTCCACCTCACCCTACCCTCTCCTACAAGGTGAGGGAAATAGTGTCCTATTCAGGACTATTTATTAATGGAGAGGTTTGGAGAGGGGTTTTTTCTATTGGTCGAATTTATGTTAGTTTAATGGAGGGGCTGAAGCCCCTTATTTTTTCTTTGGGGTTTATTTTTAAAAAATAATGTTAAAATGTCGGTTAAAGTTTAGGCTAAAATAATCATCAAATTACAATTCTTGATACATCACATAAACATCAACAAAACCCAATTCTTGATGTAAAAAAGCATTGGGTAAAGTTCCGACAATTTGAAATCCTAACTTTTTCCACAATTTAACCGCCCGTTGGTTTGTACTCACTACAAAATTAAATTGCATCGCTTTAAACCCCAAATTTCGGGCGGTTTTTAACGAATGTTCCCCCATTAATCTCCCAATTCCTTGACCCCGTGCGGATGCGGCGACCATAAACCCGGCGTTACAGACGTGGGAACCGAGTCCCGGTTGGTTGGGTTTGAGATAATACGTTCCTAAAATGTTATCAAGATTCGCCGCAACATAGGTAATTTGCGGGACTTTCATCCAAATTTGTTCGGCTTCGGATTTTGAGGTCTTCGGTGAGAAAGCATAAGTATCTCCCCGACTGACAACCTCAGAAAAAATTAGCCAAATTTCCTCAAAATCTGACTCGGTTGCTGGTCGAATTTCAATCACCGGTTAGAATTGTAATGATATTAATCGGGTGCCGTCGGTTGGGTTGAGACACGAAACCCAAAATGAGTTAAAACTTCTTAAAAATTAATGCTCAAAGGGAGACATCCGCCTCCCTCATTCAACACTGGATTAACCTCCAGCCGCAAACGTTCCGATAATCAGGATTGACAGTGCCATACCCGGTAATAGAAGCAATCCTAACAATAAAAGTTCGTGTCCAGTCATGGCTTTTTAGACCTACAATCACTATAGGATGTAACATAGCATTGATTTTTGAAGCATCAGCCAAATCTTAACCTTGATTTTAGAACCGTTTTCTGGGAAGAATTAATCGGAGAATTAATTAATGAAACGACGCATTAAAATCTTATCATTCACCGTAGCAACCACCATCGCCCTTTTATTGGTTGGTGCGACTTTAGTTGTGTTAGGAATCTTTGACGAAATTCTCAATTGGGATATTTTTAGCGCCAAAGTAGAAGCGGTTTTAATGGGAATATTTTGGGCGAGTGTGTCTTTAAGTCTGTTTGGGGTGGCGATCACTTTTGTCTTGGGAATTCAAGAAATTGTTGGCGCAATTGGTTCTTTAAAACGAAATCCAGATTTAGATAGTTCCAGCGTTATTCCTGAAGCCCCCAAAACAACTTATCTGCTGTATATGGTGGGATTAGTTTCGGTATTTTCGGCTTTAATTGGTGTTCTTTCTTTGGTTAATCATCGGATTACCGTTCATCGCACCCGAGTGTTTAAAGAAATTGCCGCCGAACAAATGAATAGTTTACAAAATAAATGGGTGCAACAAGTTAGTCAAATTACCGCACCGCCCCGCAATAATGTACCGCTATCTTTGCACGACTTAATTATAAGTATTAGAGGGTTATCTTTCATTAATAATATGACCTTATATTTACCGGATACTGAAGATGAAACAGTGATTTGGAGTTATGCTCCTGGGTGGAGTTTTGAAAAAGAAAAAGGCTTTGAACGGACTTTTGTAGCCAAAGAATATGAACGGGCTATTCAAGCCGCATTTTCCGGAAAACCCGAACTTTTAAATGTGATTAATGATCGCACCGGGTTTACTTGGTATTATGTCGTTAAAAATCCCCAAGACCAACCGATAGCGGTATTAAGAATTAATGGAAATTCTCAAGAAAACTTTCGAGAATATCGTCTCGACGGCGAATGAAGTTAGACTTTAAAATAAAGCCTTTTTTAAAAGTTAATTAAAACCGTCAAACTGATGGAAATGCTGTCGGGGTTGAAAAATTGAAAAAAAATGATAAAATAATAACGCAACTTCTCTCAAAACACTGCAAAAAATGCTGATTCCCATCGAACAAATTTTCACGGGCGCCAACCTGTTTGTCCTGCCGTTCTGGGCCTTAATGATTATTCTGCCCAACTGGGGAATTACCCGAAAAGTCATGCAATCCTATATTCCCTTTGTCCTGCTGGCTGGGGTCTATATCTATTTATTTGTCAGCAGTATTACCCCAGAAAACGCTGCGGCATTATCCGATCCCAAATTAGCAGATATCGCCCGATTTTTTGCCGATGAAACCGCTGCGGCGACGGGATGGATTCACTTTTTAGTGATGGATTTATTTGTCGGACGTTATATCTATTTAGAAGGACAAAAAACCGGAATTTGGACAATACATTCTCTGGCTTTGTGTCTATTTGCAGGACCAATGGGATTATTATCTCATATCCTGACCACCTGGATCAAGCAGAAATTTTTCCCCGGTTCGGAAACTGAACCCACATCCGCCAAGATTTCTCCCGCCCAACAATCTTAAGCCCAAAAAATTTTAACTTATACCCAGTGATTTCTCAGAGAAAATTCAGCTTGTTAAGATGAAATAAGAGAATCAATTCAAACAACAAACTGGGGTTAAAATTATGGCGGTTGAATACGATTTAGTGATTATTGGGGGCGGTTCGGGAGGGTTGGTTGTCGCCAGTGCAGCCGCCCAATTAAAAGCAAAAGTTGCACTGGTTGAACGCGATCGCTTGGGAGGGGATTGTTTGTGGTTTGGTTGCGTTCCCAGTAAATCTTTAATTCATGCGTCTAGAGTCGCCTACGAAGTCAAAAATGCCGCCCGTTTTGGCATCTATACCGAACACCCCAAAATCGATTTTTCTAAAGCCGCCAACCACGTTCAAAATGTGATTAAAACCATCGAACCCCACGACTCGCCGGAACGGTTTAGAGGGTTGGGAGTCGAGGTGATTTTTGGAGAAGGAAAATTTAGCGATCGCCAGACTTTTGAAGTCAACGGACGCCAACTCAAAGCCCGGGCGTTTGTTATTTCTACCGGTTCTAGACCCGCCATTCCGCCCATTCCCGGTTTAACAGAAGCGGGTTTTTTAACCAATGAAAACGTCTTTTCTCTGCAAGAACGTCCCGAGAATTTTGTGATTATTGGCGGGGGTCCGGTCGGGTGCGAATTGGGACAGGCTTTTTCTCGGTTGGGTTCAAATGTCACCCTCATTGAAAGCGGGGATTATCTATTACAAAAAGAAGACCCGGAAGCCGCCCAAGTTGTCCAAGAACAACTGATTTCAGAAGGAATTAAAATCTTCACTCAAACTCGCGCCGAACAAGTCGAATTCAAAGACGGTAAAAAACACATTAAAGCCGGAGAAAATACCATTATTGCCGATGAAATCTTACTCGCCGTTGGGCGGGTTCCCAATGTAGAATCTTTAAATTTAGAAGCCGCAGGGGTTGCGGTTGGAAAGGGCGGAATTCAAGTTAATGATAAACTGCAAACCACCAACCCCCGAATTTATGCTTGTGGGGATGTTATTGGCGGCTATCAATTTACTCACGTTGCGGGATATGAAGCGGTAGTTGTGTTAACAAATGCCCTATTTTTTCCGGTGAGTAAAGCCAACTATCGAGTTATCCCTTGGGCGACATTTACCGACCCCGAATTAGCCCGAGTTGGGTTAACTGAAAAACAAGCCCTTCAACGCTACGGTAAGGATGTTTATGTGTTAAAACAGCCTTTTTCCGGTGTAGATCGCGCCCAAGCTGAGGGTAAAACTCAAGGGTTTGCAAAGATTATAACACGGGGAAATGGTGAGATTTTAGGCGCTCATTTGGTCGGGCCGTCAGCCGGAGAATTAATCCATGAAATTGTGCTGGCAATGTCGAACAATTTAAAGGTTTCTGCTTTGACGGGGATTCATATTTATCCGACGTTATCAGAGGTTAATAGTAAAGCCGGATTGCTGTTGAAAAAACAGAAGTTTGCTCAAAATAAATGGCAACAAAATCTATTAGAAAAGTTCTTCAACTGGCGGCGTTCATTTTAACCAAACCGAACCCAGAAAAACCTCATCTAGATTCGAGATCATCGGTTAAAACGTTCCAATTCTTCGGCGATAATCTCTTGCATAATCCCGGTAATTGTTGGCCCGATTACTTGAGTTGTGCGTTGAATCGATTCTTGCAATAATTGGGGCATAACTTCAATGGTTTTTTGTCCGGTCGGACTTTTGTAAAAATCAATTAATACCCGCAAATCTTCTTCGGTAAAGTATTTATCATACAGGGGATAATATACTTCTTCAACAATTTGTTGATAGTCCACCCGTTCGAGAAACAACCGATTATATTTTTGGGTAATTCGGTTCATTTCTTGGCTGAGATTGGCGACAATTCGTTGACGTTCTTGGGGTGAAAGTTGTTCCGCTCCGGCCAAATCTGAACTTAACATGGCGCCAAATTGTTGTTCCATTTGAGACAACATGGCTTCGCTAACTTGCCGAAACGTTCTTTCTCCTCCCGTCAGTTCGAGAAATTCTTCAATCAGTTGTCGTTTACTTTCGGAAATTCTCTGAGATACTCTCACTCCCGGTTGAGAAGAACGAGGGGAATTTTGAGCCTTGGAAACTTCAGGACATAGAAGAAACGAAGAGGAGATTAAACCAATGAATAAGATCCGCTTAAACATGATAATATTTAAGTTGCCAGTGATTTTCTCCTCTTATTTTAAACTAGACAACCGATGTTTAACATTTTCCCTGACATTGCTGGCGGGGTTGGGGTTTATTTTTGCAAGTGGGGTTGTTAATGATACGTTGAGTGAATTCAAAAATTTTATCATAGCGAAATTCATCGACAATTTGAATTAAAGCTTTAGCCAAATGAGAATGTTGGCTCGGAATTTGTTCGATCAATTGTAAAATCAAAAAATCGCTACACTGGGCGGCAGATTCAGAAAGTTGCTCAACCCATTCTCTCGGCATTACTTCCAGGTCGTGGAGGTCAAGCAGAGAGTCTAACTGTTGAGTTTCGTCATGGCCGTTGTTATTTTCAGGGGGGGTTGAGGAGTCTTCTTTATAGCAATAATATTCATCCTGTAAATGTCGGCTAATTGCGGCGAGTATGTCTTGTTGCTGAAACGGTTTGCGGATGAAATCATCGCATCCAATTGAAAGAATATATTGTCGATCTTCTTCAAAAGCCTGAGCCGTTAAAGCGATAATTACGGTGTCTTCACCTTGCGGAGAAACTCGAATCTTTTGGGTGGCGGTATAACCATCCATCACCGGCATTTTCATATCCATAAAAATTAGGTTGGGTTTCCAAGACGAGAAAATTTCTACTGCTTCTTCACCATTGGAAGCTTCTCGGATTTCAAAGCCGATTGAACCCAAAATGTTCCTTAAAAGTAAACAATTTTTCGGGTCGTCATCAACAATCAAAATACGATACTTGGATTGATTTAAAGCCACTTCAGCGATGTTCTCCGAAGTCGGAGTAATTTCAATTTGACTATTTTTACAAATCTTGATCGGAATCTTGAATGAAAATTTAGTTCCTTTATTCAGTTCGCTTTTAACGGTAATTTCTCCACCCATTAACTGCACAAATTTTTGACTGATCGGCAAACCCAAACCCGTTCCTTGACCCGATTTGATTCCGGTTTCTGTTTGACTAAATGCTTCAAATAATTTATTTTGTTCGGCGGGAGCAATGCCCGAGCCAGTATCTTCGACTTCAAAAATTAAAGTATTTTGTTCTTTGAAATTATCGGTTTTAATTCGCAGCGTGACGCTTCCTTTTTCGGTAAATTTAATTGCGTTACTCACCAGATTAATTAAAACCTGACGCAGTTTGCTTTCATCACCGTGAATATTGGAGGGAACTTGAGGATCTTTTTCCACTACTAATTTTAAGCCTTTGGATTCAGCTTTTAAGCGTAACAATTCTTCCAAAGTTTGAATCAGGCTATTGAGATAAAAGTCATTTTCTCGGAGTTGGGTTTTTCCGGCTTCGATTTTTGACATTTCTAAAACATCATTAATTAAACCCAACAAATGTTCCCCGGAACGGTTAATAATCTCAACATATTTGTGATGTTTAACGGATAGGCTGGCATCGCGAGACATTAATTCAGTAAAGCCCAAAATTGCGTTCAGCGGCGTCCGCAGTTCATGGCTCATATGGGCAAGAAATAGACTTTTAGAATGGTTGGCTGCTTCTACAACTGCCAGTTCTTCCGGGGTTTTTAAAGATAAAAATTGAGGCAATAATACCATTAACTCTAAGGCGGTATAGCAAGAAATAAGAGCCGTAAAAGCCCGTTCTAATCCTGCTAACCAATAAGCGGGATGCCAAAGTGTCCAAATATCGAGGAGATGACCTACGCCGCAGGAAATAATAAATAAACTAAACAAAATGAAGACTTTATTAAACGGAACATCTCGCCTTTGATGTATGAAATAAATCAGCATTGCCGGAATGGAAAAATAGGCAATCGCAATCAATAAATCACTAATGACGTGCAACCCAATTAACGGTGTTTGCCACAAATAGCATGAGCCATGCGGCATATACTGTTTCGGCGAAAAGATAGTCTCTAAAATTTGCCACATTTGACAGGAAAGTGAATAAAAGTTGAACGGAGGTGGACTGGAAAGTAAATGAATGCCTTGAAAAGTAATATAGTCAGATTTTATCTCTGACTCTTGTTAATTTTATCAGAATAAAAAGTTTTTTTCAAGATAATTTCACGAAAAATTCACGAGCCTGAAAATTTGGATGAATTGATCAAGATCAAATGAAGACTAAAAACAACAGTAAATGTTGATATTTTTGTGAATTTGGGAGGAAAACACAGCCCAATGAACACCCTGGAAAAGCTTTGGCTGTGAGGAATTTTAGGTGTTAATACTTCATAAAATCTGGACTTCCCAAAATCAAAGCCGCTTTCAGATCCGGCGAACTTTTATTAATGACTTCTCGGGTGTTTTCCGAAAAATTATCACCCAAAGTTTCAATTAATTTTTGAGAATCTACCGGTTTTCTATCCTGAAATAGACCTTTAGAAAGCTGTACCGCTAAACTACTCCGACGAATCATGGTATCGGGGTTTAACCAAGCATCCTGAGTATTTTTATACCCATCCGGCGAAGGACACCCGTACAAAGGCATTCCCAACTGTCTCAGTAAACCCGTCGCCGAGTTAAAATTACTCACCTCACCCACCGCCCGCATAACCGATACAATATAACGATAAGGTGTTTTAAATTTGCCCTGATAAACGTCAGGGTTCCAAAATTCCGAACTGCTAAACAAAGTCTTGAGAACCAAACGAATTTCTCCCTCGGTTTCTAAGAATTTATCAGCCATTTTTTTGATTAAAGATTCTGGGGGATTATCCACCACAAACTCTCGAGCTAATTTATAGCTAATATATCGAGCCGTAGAAGGATGACGGGCTAAAATATCTAAAGCTTCCTCTCCTTCTTCTATGCCTCTGCCTTTGATTTGATGACCCAAAAAGACTTTATCCTCAAAATCATGGCGATCGCTTTCAAAGTAAAAACCATCTTCGTCTTCGATGCGTTTCCCTGATGGACGAGGAACTCCCCAACCGGTGAAAATCCGGGCTAAACTAATAATATCAGCTTGAGAATATCCCCCATCTACTCCCAAAGTATGAAGTTCTAACAACTCCCGTGCATAATTTTCATTGAGTCCTTTAAATCTTCCCTTCGCTTGGGGACTTCCGGGGGCTGTATTTTGCCAATTATCCAGATAAATTAACATCGCCGGATGCTTGGCCGTGGCACCCAAAAGTCGGCGAAATTTACCCAAAACATGAGGCCGAATTGCCTGCTGTTCATAGGCACTAAAATAGAGGCGAATTTGTCCTCCTTGTAAGGCATTAACATTAAAGTGATTATACCAGAAATCGACCATCACTTCTTCAAGCTGTCGGGGACTTTCATAAGCTCGGAGCAAACGGGCTTTTTCGGCTTGAGAGCGAATTTTTTGCTCAAAATCTCCTCTAATTTTCTGCTTGGTTTTTGCATCCAACTTGAGTTGTTTCGCTTCTTCGTTCAAGCGATGCTGTTGCTTATAAAGTTGACCGGGTGTTAAATTTAAAGTATCCAAACTTTGCAGTTGATTCGTTAAACTATCTGGAGTGGCTATAGATGCGGGTGTCAGTTGAGATTGAATATAAGCCTCCTCCCCGATCTTTTTCACCTGTTGAATCAGTCCGGGGGTAGATCCAAAAGTAAGGCGATTAATGGTATGAAAAATGCGAGTATCCTTCATAAAGGTTGTCAGTGTGAGAGCGTTTAAAATTAAGGGTAGATACAGCCCGGATTTTAAGATAAACTAATCAATGAAGTGTCAGAAAACCTTCTACTTCTATGATATCGAGCGATTTGTGGCAAGCCAACCAAGACCTGAGTATTGCTTGTCTTGAACATCCCTTTGTCGAAGGTATTGCTCAGGGAACTTTGCCACGCGGTTGCTTTGTGTTTTATGTCGGACAGGATGCCTTTTTTCTCAGAGCCTTTGCGAGAGCCTACAGCATTGCCTCCGCCAAAGCTCCCGACTGGGAAGGCTTTAACCTATTTCACGATCTCACCAACGGAGTTTTAGAAGAACTACAACTCCATCAAAATTATGCCCAGATTTGGGAAATTGACTTACAAACAACTCAACCCGGAGTCGCCACCCGTCGCTATACCGAATTTTTATTAGCTACGGCTTGGAGTCGAGATATCGGTGCGATCGCGGCGGCTATGACTCCTTGTATGAGATTGTATGCTTTTTTAGGTCAAAAACTCGCTGAACCGGAAATTCCCAATCATCAATACAGCGACTGGATCAAAACCTATAGCAGCGACGATTTTGAACAACTCGCTCAACAACTCGAAGATCTCAGCAACCGCTACATTGTAGACGAACCCCAAGCCCATTCCCTGTACCGCTACGCCATGTTATGCGAACACGAATTTTTTCAGTCCGCCTGGGAACAAGAACCAGTCACCAGTCACCCTTACGGGTTCGGCAGTTGCTCCTTGATGGAAACCACCAAGACCGCACTGCCTCACCAGTCACCAGTCACCAGTTAAAAGGCAAGAGTTCATGTGGCAAAAGTTTTGTAGGGGCGGGTTCACTCAGGTTGTTGATAATAGGAATAAATCTATATCAACCCGCCCCGACACCACACCTGAGACCGGGGCGGGTAATGGTCAGTTGTTTGTAGGAAACAGAGATTTTTCAGAACCCGCCCCTACAAACCCGACACCCGACACCCGACACCTGAAACCTGTTTTACCGTCCCAATTTGTTGGGAATGCCTTCACAACCACCGGGAATGGTTTTTCTGGACTGCTCACCACACCAAGCACAACAATAGTAGCGGTTTTCATCAGATAGACCGTCAACCCCGGTAAAATTAGCGTTTTCAATCACCGCTCCGGTATACTCACCGGTGTTGTAGTTCGGCATTTTGGTGCGACTGCGGGGAGTTGCCGTTTCCGCCGAACCGTAAAATAACTTTGTCGCTCGAAGAATCGCCCCAGAAAGATTGGCTTCATAGAGGATAGCACGGGATAAATTCGCCCGGACCAAATCGCAACGACTGAGATCGGTTTTGACTAAATTCGCTTCTGCTAAGTCGGTTCGACGTAAATCAGTTCCGGCTAAATCGGCACAGGCCAACATTGCACCCAAGTCTATCACCCGAATTCCTTCCAAACGATCTTCGGCGTAACTCCCATGACCATCAAGAATGGGCCGACCCAAATGGCGATCGCGTTTAAGCGGTGTAATCAGTTTAGCTTGGGAGAGAAACCGCAAAATCTTTGCTTTTCCTTCAGCATTCACACTGCGAATTATCGCCGCCGTTCGTCCTTCTGCAATTACCCGTTCTTGAGGCCAATCTTCGAGAAGACCCTGTTCTCCCAAGGCCAATTCAGAAACCCCTTGAAAGTAAGCATCAATGGTTTGCTGTTGGGTAATCAGGTTTTGTTGGATGGTTAAATCTCTGGAAATCACATATTGACGCCACGCCACATATACCGCCAAAATCGCAATTAAAATCTGACCCAACGCCCCGATCAGTTCCCCTAACGCACCGATCGCATCCCAATTAATTACTATATTGCGACTGCCAAAATCTTTGTTGGAACCGCTCAACATCAACAACCCGGCGATCGCGGCTAAAATCCCAAAGCTGGCAATAATCAAACTTCGCCACACGGGGGGAATGAGGGAAGTCCAAACATTTCCCCAACTCGGCCAAATCATCCGCAGGGAGGCAAATAAAGCTACGAAAGCGCAGAGATATCCCACCCAAACGTTATCGAGTGCCAACCCCAAAATCATCACCGCAACGGCAGCTAAAGTAATCACAGACGCCAGAAAGTTGCTTGGGGATTTAGCTTCTAATTCTCCGGTGAGTGTATATCGACTGGCGGATGCGGCTACCGCCTGTTCAAACTCGCCGCTGGCGATCATGGCCGACGTCTCCTCTGAATTGACCATTAATCCATTATTTGTCGAGAAGCCATTGGGACTGTCTCCAGTACCATTAGATTCTCTCGGGTTGGGTTGAGATGAGTTGGGTTGCTCGGTCATGGGTTCTACAAACTGGGTTTAAATGGCGATTCTTTCAGTTGATGCCATCCTTCTGTTGATTGTACCTAAACTCATCGGAACCTGACTAGAGCAAGCGATCGCCTGGGGGCGTTTGTGTTAAGCTCGAACTTGAGAGTGTGAAACCCCTGATCGCCTTTGGGTCTGATTGTGGCATGAATTCCAGGGTTTAGTACAGAGGCCCAATCTCAAAAGCTTATTAATCAGGGAAAAAGCTTCTGTTTTTTCAGTTCAGTTCTATTTTAATCTTATTTCTCTTTAACCTGAACAGGGGACGGTCGTCATGTCATCTCGTTTAAGGCTATTGCTTAGATTTTTAAATGCTGGTTTATCTAAGCGGATTTCGGTTTGGATTTTAGCCAGTATTTTCTTGATTGAGTTAATTATTTTAGTTCCTTCTGTTTATCGTCGGAAACAGGAACTTTTAGAACAACTTGCCGAAGTTTCTTCCGGTAAGGTTGCCTGGATTATTGCGACTTATCCCTATCAGTCCGAAGCCGAACTTTTACAACAATTAATTAATCTCAATGAGCTTGATACCAGCGTGAAAGGGGGTGCGGTTTACAAACTTCCCGAGGGAAAACTTATCGGTGATTTTGGGGAAATGCCTCAACTGTCTTTTGAGCAAGCGAAACTTGGTCAAGATATTTATCTGAGAACTCCATCGGGCGACCGCTATGATAGTGCTTGTAATCTTCAATCTTTAAAAGATGATTATTTGGTGGTTATTCGCCACGATGCCGATGAAATCATGCAAGAAGTTCGGCTGTTTATTGTTAGAATTGCCGGCTTAGTTTTAATTATTTCTATTTTTGTTGTGATCGGGACGATGATTGTTTTAGAGAAAATGGTGATCACTCCCATTTTAAATCTGAGACAGGATTTAATTCAAGCGGGAAAATCTATTTCTCAAAATCAAGAACCTCCCAAATTTTATTCGACTTCTCTGCAACGCCATGATGAGTTAGGAGAGGTGATTTCCGCTTTTATGGAAATGTTTACTCAAATTCATCAAGCCATTACCGAACGCCAACAAGCAGAAGCCGCTTTGCGAGTGGAAAAGGAAAAATCAGAACAGCTTTTACTCAATATTTTACCACAAACTATTGCCGAACAGCTTAAAAAAGAACCGGGTTTAATTGCCGATCGCTTTGAACAGGCGACCATTTTATTTGCTGATATTACCGATTTTACCGGACTCGCGTCTCAAATTTCCCCGACGGAATTAGTGAGTTTACTCAATCAAATTTTTTCCAGTTTTGATCGCTTGGCGGAACGACACGGGTTAGAAAAAATTAAAACTATCGGAGATGCTTACATGGTTGTTGGAGGACTACCCAAACCTAGAGAAGATCACGCTTTGGCGATCGCTGAAATGGCGTTGGATATGCAGCAAGAAATTTATCAATTTAAACGAGAAGATAATCAAATTCTCAATATCCGCATCGGTATTAATACCGGGCCAGTTGTGGCGGGTGTGATCGGGTTAAAGAAGTTTTCCTACGATCTTTGGGGTGATGCTGTTAATATTGCCAGCCGGATGGAATCTCACGGGAAAGTTGGCGAAATTCAGGTCAGCGCCAGCACCTATGAATTATTAAAGCACAAATATATTTTGGAAAAACGGGGCATTGTTAAAGTTAAGGGGCGGGGTGAAATGATCACCTATTGGCTGAAAAGTCGCCAACCTGCTGCTGTTGAATGATGAATGATGAATTATCAATGATGAATTTTAGACTAAAAAACCCGGTTTCGTAAGAGTTACCGGGTTTTTGGCTTGTACCTCACACGACTACAAAACTGGGGCGGGTTTATATCAGTTGTCTGTAGGAAAACATACATTTTTACAGAACCCACCCCTACAAACCCGACACCCGACATTGAGCAATTTTTTAATTGAAAATCAAGTTGGCTTGAAGACTTGACAATCGGATTAATTTGGCTTAATTTTTTCTTTATAAAAAGGAAAAACAAACACTTTCGCGAGGGAAAATAGAAAGCAAAATTGAGTTTCGAGGCTTGTTATTAGGATAGCATTTTTATTTTTTTAAATCCGTGAATATAGATACTGAACAAAAGTGGAAGAAGGCATAAAGTAATAATAAGAGCCAGACAAGAACACTGTATAGTAGGAGGTTTGGATGAAAAAGCTTGTAGGCTTCATCACAGTTGCTTTCGTCGGACTAAACATCGGTCTGCCTGCTCAAGCAATGGGTACAACCGGACAAGATATCACTTGTGGCTACAAGTACAAAGTTGGTGACGGTGGTTGGACAAACGGCAGCACAGGCGGCACCACCCGTCAAAATGCTCGCCTCAGCCGCGAACAAATGCTATCCAACCTAGAAAGCGAAGCTGCTGACTCTGGAGAAAGCTTCGATGTCACATACTTGGGATGCCGCGACCCCTATGGTCACAACTAAATTGGGGAAAAATATCCGGTTTTTCGGCACAACCCAACACCAATATTGTGTGGGATGCCAACCCGAGCATACCAGGCTTAACAGTCCCCTGGCAACGAATATTTTGCCTTAATAAAGGCTTCTGCGGACTTGCGATCGCATATCTGTTTATCTAGTGTTGCAACCAACAAATCATCGAGCATCTGCTTAAATTTCGGACTGGGTTTATACCCTAATTGTTTCAAATCATTGCCATTCAGCAACGGTTTGACGGTCCACCAATGGGTTAAATACTGCCAAATTCGACGTCGAACCCATCGCGGACTTTGAACTGCGATTAAAATCAACATTGGCAAATCATAAGGTGCTAACAGTCGATAAAATTGACTGGCTAATTGGCATTCTGGCATCCGTTTCATCACATCGGCTTTAGCAGATTCTAGCTGTTGAAGTCGTTCGATGCTGTCTAGAGTAAATTGCAACGTATCCGCCACATCGCCCCGATATTCGGGTGCCAAATGAGCAATTAAAACCTCTAACCGTACCTGCCAATGGGTTAACGTTTTTTCTGGATCAAAACGAATTAAACCCCGATCTACTAATCGAATTTGTCGCCACAACTCCTGATTCAATTCTAAGGTCGGGTGAATACAGCGCAATGCTTTTAATTCTCCCAAAAGTTGTAAAGCGGGTTTCCAGTAAGGCGCTTGCAAAATATATTTTAACTCACTTTTCAGCCGAGTTTCCAGAGCCGGAACCCGCTGTTGAGTCGAGTAATTTTCCGATTGAACTTTCTCATAAATCCCGCTATTGATGGCATAATGAATATAATCTTTGGTTTGAAATTCTAGTTCAAATCCCAACCGCACCGCAAACCGAACCGCGCGATAAATTCGGGTTGGGTCTTCAATAAAACTGTTGGCGTGTAAAACACGAATTTGGCGATTTTGTAAATCATTCATTCCCCCAAAAAAGTCTAAGAGTTCGCCCTGATAGGGTTCAGTTAGACGCAACGCCAAAGCATTAATTGTAAAATCCCGTCGGTACAAATCTTGACGAATAGAACTCGCTTCAACTTCCGGGTTAGCTGCGGGATAGGGATAAAATTCCGTTCTCGCCGTAGCAATATCAATCCACAGCGAATCTAAAACCGGGTCATTATGCCATAATAAAGCAGCCGTTTGAAACTGTCCGTGAACGTCCAAACGAGCGTTTGAATAAGTTTTTTGTAACGCAGAAGCCAATTCAACTGCGGGGGGATTTTTATCGTTTTGTTGGTTATTTTCTACGGCGTTATAACTTTGATGACAGCCATCAACCACCAAATCAATATCCGTCAACAACAGCGTTTTTTCCGGGTCAGCTAACAACAAATCCCGCACCGCTCCCCCGACTAAATAAAGTTGCCAACCCCGTTCTTGGGTGAGTTCCGCCAGCCGGTTCAAAAGTTCTAATAATGGCGGCGCCAAACGCTGTTCAAGTAGCTCTTGAATCGAATCACAAGTTGAACCGGGAATGCAGCCTTTACCCGCTTTTTTCTGCGGTCGTTGTTGTTGGTGAAGCAGCCTTAAAACATCGGTTCTGGTGACAATTCCGACCAAATTATTCCCTTCTAAAACGGGTAAACGTCCGATATCGTATGTCACCATTAAAGACTCAATTTCCGGTAAGGTTGTATCGGGTTTAATCGTCTTTAATTGCGGCGTCATATACCCTTTAACCGGAGCGTGACTAAAGCCGTGATGCAGCGCAATATCGAGGTCGCGCCTGGAAATAATTCCCACTAATTGATCTTGTTCGTCTACAACCGATAAACCCGAATGACCGTAGCGCAATAAAATCCGGTGTGCTTCAGCAATTGTTGTCTCTGGGCGAATAGTTCTAACCGGAGAAGACATCAACTCTTTAGCGGTGGGAGGATGGGGAATTTGTGCTTTAAATTCTTCGACAATTTCCGTTAATTTTTCTTGGGGATTCGTATCTTTAATGACTACAGAAGCCGCCTGATCGTGACCTCCACCGCCAAAAGGTTTAAACAATTGATTCAGGCTGGTTTGTTCGATGCGAGAACGTCCGATAATTGTTAAACGTTCGGTTTCTTTGTTCTTCTTCTGCTGACAATTTCCGAGCAATAACGCATCGCTTTCTGTTATTTCAATTAATTGAGAAGCCAAACTCGATAAACCCGGAACATAATCTTCTGTTTCGAGTAACACCCAAGCCACCTGATAACCGCGAACCGTGACTTGATTTAACTGTTCTAAAGCAACCGTTAATAAATCTTGTAATTGCGTTGAAAATCCCGGTTCAATATATTCGGCGATCACCTGCAAACTCGCGCCATTTTCCATCAACCACGCCAACGCTAAGGCATCTCTGGGCGTGCTTCCTTCAAAGGTTAACGAACCCGTATCCACATGAATTCCCAACGCCATTACCGTTGCTTCTGCTGCGGTTAACAGCCATTTTGTGTCTTCGGTTTGGCGGTGTTGTTTGGCATCTTTTAGCTTTTCAACCACTAAAGTTGTTGTCGAACCAACCAATTCGATTTGAGTGGTTGTTGCGGGAATATTTAACTCACTATCGGGATGGTGATCGCAGACGGTTATTTCATATAAATTCGGTAAATCAAACCATTCCGATGCTTTTCCCAAACGTTCGCGGTTTTGGGTATCAACAACAGTCAAATAGCGAATCTTTTCGGGGTTAACAGAACGCCGTTCAATGAGGGGAAATTCATCTCGATGTAAGGCTAAAAAATCTCGAACTCCCGGATGAGAACCGCCCGTTAGAACGATTTTACTTCCCGGATACAAACGCGACAGTCCAACAGCGGCGCCCAAAGCATCAAAATCTGCGGTGGTATGGCATAAAATTAGGTGCATAGGAATAGAAAAAATGACGTTAGACAGGAGGAACTTTATCTATATTAGTTCTTTTAGAGCCAAATTATAACTACCCGAAGACATGATATAATTTTAAATCAAGTAGAAATCAAGTAGGTTGGGTTGAGAAAACCCAACAAACCCGATATTGATTGAACCTAACAGGGTTGTTATTGTTGGGTTGAACTGGCGTTTAACCCAACCTACATCTACATCAATAATAGTTGGAGAAGAGTAGATAGGTTACAATAACACCCATTTTCTATTTGTAGGATTATAAGCGATAATGGATATGTGATATTTTCATTGTTAAATTGTAATAGCTATGACCGAGTTACTTGAACGTGCGTTCGCGTAGCGTCCCGGAGGGAATCGCTAAGTTAAGAACCTTATCCGCCAGCGAACAAGATGCGATGGCTTCGATGATTCTCGAAGAACTTGAAATTGAACCCAATCCCCCCCGTTCTCTGCTTTCGGTGTTAACCACATTGCCAGACATTACAGATAATTTTCCCGATATAGATGAGGAGTAAATTTTATTGATTCTATAATCAGTTTCAACTGACTTCAATATTAAGACCTGAGAAACCCGGTTTCTTGGTTGAGAAACCCGGTTTCTGATATTTTTAGTTTTTTCCCAAATGTTGAGATAATAATTTCTCACAAACCTCAACGGGAATCCCCGACAAACGACTCAATTCTTCGGCGTCGGGTACACCACCGGGAAGAGTGATAACTTCCCAATTTCTCCCATTATTAATTAACGCTACCATTCCCCCCGCTTCTCCCATCACCCAAGTTGCCAAACCAAATAAACCTTCTATGGTTACTTTGGTAACTTCAGGTGTGGTAAGTCCCGGTTTTTCAACGGCTTCTATAACCGCAGTTTCAAGGGGACTCGGTAAACTTTGAGCGAAAGTTTTAGGAATTTCTGATAAATTGATTAATACAATTATCGGAAAAATGATCAGCGATCGCCAGAAAGTGTTACAATAGTTTAGGCTCATTTTTTTAAGTTCCTCTAACCGTTTGGTGGGTCAAATTCTCAAGGCTTTCCTCTGTTGGGTGGGTCAAATTTTCAACGGTTTCCTCTGTAGAAAAACATTAATGGTTTGACCCACCCTACTATGATAATAAAATTTTCAACGGTTTCCTCTGTAGAAAAACATTAACAGTTTGACCCACCCTACTATGATAATAAAATTTTCAACGGTTTCCTCTGTAGAAAAACATTAACAGTTTGACCCACCCGACTCCTTAAATTTCCAGAGATTAATGACTCCCTTCTCCTCGTAGGAGAGGGGTTGGGGGTAAAGTTAATGTACAAATATAAATTATCACTGATGAATGGGAATTTCTATCGAAAACTCTGTTCCTTCTCCGACAACAGAATGACATTTCAGTTCACCTTTGTGCTGTTCTTTAACCACTTGATAACTAATTGATAAACCCAAACCCGTTCCTTTTCCGAGCGCTTTGGTGGTGAAGAAAGAATCAAAAATTCTATTTTTAACAGCTTCAGACATCCCAATTCCATTATCAATAATGCGGACAATCACTCGTTCATTAATCAGAAGTTCTGTAGAAATTTTAATGATACCGGGATGGTCTTTTTGTTCTTGAATGGATTTTTGTTTATTTTTATCTCTAACCGCATCAATTGCATTGCTTAAAAGATTCATAAACACTTGATTTAATTGTCCGGGATAACACTCAATTAGCGGTAAATCACCATATTCTTTAATGACTTTAATCTCGGCTAACTCTCCACTGGCTTTTAAACGATGTTGTAAAATCATTAACGTGCTATCAATTCCGTCGTGAATATTCACCGTTTGAACTTCGGATTGATCGAGACGAGAAAAATTTTGAAGCGATCGCACAATTTGACGAATTCGATCTACCCCCATTTTCATCGAGTCGATCACTTTTGGCAAGTCTTCGGCGACAAAATCAATATCAACATCTTGACTATATTCAACAATTTTTGAATCCGCTTGACAACTCTGTTTTTGATACAAAGACAGCAACGTTAATAAATTATCCGCGTACTCTGTAATTGGCGAAAGATTCCCATGAATAAAATTCACCGGATTATTAATTTCATGGGCGACACCCGCAACTAATTGACCCAAACTTGACATTTTTTCGGTTTGAATTAACTGAGTTTGTGTTTTCTTTAATTGGTGCAAAGCTTGAGTTAACTGTTCGGTTTGATTTTGAGTTTTTGTTAATAAATTAGCTTGCTGAATTGCCACCCCGAGTTGAGCCGCAATCTGAGAGAAAAATCCCACTTCTAACGATTGCCAACGCCTTGTATTTGCATGATGATAAGCGACTAACAAACCCCAGAGTTTACGCCCTACAAAAATCGGAGTAATCAAGTAAGCTTTTACCTTAAGTTTCTCCAGCATTTCGAGATAACACTGGGAATGTTGAACCTTATAAATATCATTAACCGAGAGGGTTTTTCCTTCTTTAAAACGTCCCCCTTCCGTTTCTTGTAAACAGGTATCTGCCCAATTTGTTACCCCCAGACTCACCAAACTTTCCCAGGGAGAAATCACAAATTCATAATCGTGAATAAATTCCCCGCTCCAGTCTTCTTTAAAGCGATAAACAACCACCCGATCCGCTTGTAAGACTCGTCCCGCTTCTTGAGTTGTTGTCTGAAAGATTTTCTGAATATTCAGAGAATCGCGCATTTTGGTCACGACATCAAACAAGACTTGTTGTTGTTTTAAAGTTCGTTGACTTTCGATGGCGGCTTGTCTGAGTTTTAGGGTTTGTTTGCGAGTTTGAAGTAACAGTTGAGCTTGCTGAATCGCCACTCCTAATTGAGTCGCCACTTGAGAAATAAACTGAACTTCTGACGTTTCCCACTGACGAACATGAGTGTGTTGATAAGCCGCCAAAATTCCCCACAACTTTTGTCCGACAAAAATCGGCGCCGTCACAAATGCTTTGATGTGAAATTGATTGAGAATATCAACATGACAATGGGTTAAACCCGCCCGTTCAACATCATTGACAACAAAGCTTTCACCATTGCGATAACGTCCGCCTTTCGTTTCTTGTAAATAGGTGTCATCCCAGACCGTATTTACCCCAATTTGGAGATTAGACCATTCGGAATCAACAAACTCATAATCCCCAACAAATTCGCCCCCCCAGTCACTATTAAAGCGATAAACGGAGACTCGTTCAGTTTGTAAAGATTTGCATAACTCTTTGGTTGTGGTGCGAAAAATCGTCTCTAAATTGAGTGAATTTCGCATCTTTGTGACCACATCAAACAGCACTCGCTGTTGTTCGGTGGCGGTGCGAAGATTATTCGCTGTTTCTTCTAATTTTAAGGTTCGTTCCTGAACTTTGACTTCTAAACTCGCATTAATATCCTGCATCTGTTGACGCATTTGATATTGATAAATCGCCGAAGAAAACTGATTTCCGAGCGATCGCGCTAATTCCAATTCATTCTCCGCCCATTTCGGGGGTTCAACTCGTCTTTGATCCCGCCAAACTTCAAAAGAAATCTGAGGATAAAGCTGTCTTTTATCATTTTCAACCCGTCCCGCCCAGAGCTTTTCCGTTTCCATTTCCTCGCGAAAAACACTCAAATAACCGAGCAATTCCTGACGATAATGGAGCGGAATCATCAATAAACTGCGTATTTTTGTTTGAAAAAAAGCCGATTGTAAATTTCTGAGTTTATCTTTTTTAAAAATATCTGAAATCGCCCAAATATCGTAATTTCCCGATTGATAATGGTTTTGCCAAACACTATATTGTTCCATCAGCGGATAGAGGGCCAGTTCGGGAATTTGCGGTTGTGTCCCGCTTGTATAAACCTGCACGCTACCACTTTTCAGACAGTCTTGAAAACTTTTAACCGTACCATCTTTGATGTTATAAAAATTTGCTTTAATACACAGCCTTCCGCCCGACCCTTCCAAAGTCGAAATGATTTCTTCTAAAGCGGGTTGCAACTCAATATTGACGCTCGAATGTAAAAAACTATTAATTCGATTAATACAAGCTTGTAAATTCGCTCTTTCTTCAGCTTGAGTCAACAGTTCTGAATGAACAATCGCCACCGAAAGCTGATCGACAACCGTCTGTAAAAGTCGCAATTCGCCATCGGGAATCGTGCGAGATTCACTATGATGAGAAACCAGCAAACCCCAAAGTTCATCTTGGTTAATAATCGGGACGACAACCGAAGATTTTACCCCCATTGCCGTTAGATATTCTAAATGACAAGGATCGAGGGGACGGTAGCGAATATCTTCGCCGCGAGTTGTCCCATCATCGAGTTCCTCAAAGTGACTCTGGCCAATTTCGCGAGTTTCGGTATTCGTAACAGATCGGACTCGCGATTTAATAAACAATTCTCGGGCTTCGGGTGGAATATCTCCAACCGGAAAATTCAACCCCAAAAGCGAGGGTAAACGGTTATTAAAAATCGATTCGGCAACCACCTGACCGCTACCATCGGGATGGAACTTATAAATTTTCACCCGATCCGTTCCCAACAGTAAGCGAACTTCTGCGGCCGTTGCTGCTAAAATGTCAGTCAGCTTTAGCGATTGTCGAATGCGATTGGTAATGCGATGCAACACACTATCGTGTTCTAAATTCACTGGTAGTGTTTGTACCTTTGAAATCTCCACGCCCAACCTCTCAAATTTCTAAAAAGACTAAATTGAGACCTTCCCCGAACATGATGAACTCTAGAATGTTTCGTTGATCGATAGAGACAACTTTAGCGCCCGCGATCGCTTTAAATTTAATCCAATGACGCCACGCTTTCAACCCGCCAGTATCTGTCGTCTACAATCCCATCAACTCCGACAAAACAGTAAGATGCAGAAATCAGGAGTCCACCTGATTAGATTCTAACGTTTCTTAACCTGACCGAAACCGGATTAACATCCCCAAATTGCAGTTTGATTTTTCCATCCTCCGGGTCAAATGTGATCAAACTCTTGAGATCTTGACTCGCACATTCCATCTACCCAGTATCGTATAAGATAATCAAACTACAATCGGTAAATTCTCGAGCCTACGAACAGTGAATGTTTTAGTTGTTGGAAATGGAGGCCGCGAACACGCCCTCGCCTGGACCTTACTGCGCGCGCCCAATGTCAAACAGGTGATCTGCACCCCCGGAAACGGAGGAACCGCCACCCTCAAAGGCTGCCATAATGAACCCGTCGCCGTTGATGACTTTGAGGGCATCAGACGCATTGCCCAAAAGTATAACGTTTCTCTGGTCGTTGTGGGGCCGGAAGTGCCGCTGTCTTTGGGGATTACGGATTATTTACAGCAGTACAATCTGACCGTATTTGGCCCCAACCAAGCCGGGGCGCAACTCGAAGCCAGTAAAGCTTGGGCCAAAGCGTTAATGCAGCAGGCCAATATTCCCACCGCCCAAACTGCGGTTTTTACCGACGCGGCGGCGGCGAAAGCCTACATTCAAACCCTGCCTATTGTGATTAAAGCCGACTGTTTGGCCGCCGGAAAAGGGGTGACGATTGCCGATCGCCCAGAAATCGCCTATGCTGCAATTGATGCTATTTTTGCCGGCGAATTTGGCCGAGAAAATCAAACCGTTGTCATTGAAGAATACTTAACCGGTCAAGAAGTCTCTGTACTCGCCCTCACAGACGGTCAAACCATTCGTCCGTTAATTCCCGCCCAAGATCACAAAGCGATCGGCGAAGGCGATACAGGCCCAAATACGGGGGGAATGGGCGCCTACGCTCCCACACCGATTTTAACCGATTCTCTCAGTCAACGGATTCAAACCGAAATCCTTGAACCCACCCTGGCTACCTTGCAAAAGCGGGGAATTGACTATCGAGGCGTCATTTATGCCGGGTTAATGATTACCCCCGATGGCGAACCCAAAGTTTTAGAATTTAATTGTCGCTTTGGCGATCCGGAAACTCAAGCGGTTTTGGCGTTGTTAGATACGCCTCTCGATGAAGTCATACTGGCTTGCTGTCAACAACGGTTAGCCGAGTTTCCGCCCTTATCCTGGAAGCCTGGAGTTGCCGTCTGTGTCGTTTTGGCTTCTGCTGGCTATCCCGGATCTTATCAAAAAGGTTACGCTATTACTGGAGTTGAACAAGCAACTGCCAAAGGAGCAACCGTTTTTCACGCCGGGACGAAGTTGTCTGGCGATCAAGTCATTACCGATGGCGGGCGGGTTTTGGGCGTCACTGCTGTGGGTTCGACCTTTGAAGCCGCGATCGCTTTGACCTATGAAGCCGTAGACTGTATCGGGTTTGAGGGAATGTATTGTCGGCGCGATATTGGTTTTCGTCTCGCCCAAGGTTAGAACAAAATCGACAATTGGTCCGGCATTGTAAAATAATTATGGCAGTTTAACAAAACTTAACTTAAGATCGGCAGTGGGCATGATAGGGAATAGTTCGGTACACTAACCCTATGATTGGCTGAACCGTCCCAACTTCAAAAATCATAAATCTCAAACCGTCGGGAGATGCTGGCAATTCTGAAAAAAATCGGTGAAATTATCGCGAATTGGTGGTCGGAGTTTACCCTCCAGACCCGGCTAATGGCCGGAGCAACTTTGGTTGTTTCGCTATTAATGAGTGGTTTAACCTTTTGGGCCGTTAACACCATTCAAGAGGATGCTCGTCTCAATGATACCCGCTACGGTCGAGATTTAGGCTTACTCTTGGCCGCCAATGTCGCCCCGCTGATCGCCGAAAATCAACGGGATGAAGTCGCCCGTTTTTCTCGACAATTTTATACCAGTACCTCCAGCGTTCGGTATATGTTGTACGCTGACCCAGACGGGGATATTTTTCTGGGTTTACCCTTTTCCGATTCTGCCGTTCAAAATTCTCTCACCCTCCGACGCCGGATGCAACTCCCGGATAATTTTATTACCAGTGTTAAAGCGGGAGATTTTACTTCAATTCCGATGGTCCGCCAACACACCACCCCCGCCGGACAGGTGACAGATGTGTTTGTTCCGTTGATGCACGAAGGACAATATTGGGGAATTTTAGCGATTGGAATTAATCCGAATCCCACCGTTGTTGTCTCCTCAAATTTAACCCGAGATGTCACTTTGGCGGTGTTTGTGTCAATTTGGGTGATGGTGATTTTAGGGGCGGTTTTTAATGCGTTAACCATTACCCAACCCATTAAAGAACTGTTGAGAGGGGTGCAGAATATTACCGCCGGCAATTTTAACCAACGGATTGATTTACCCTTTGGCGGGGAACTGGGGGAATTAATCATTAGTTTTAATAAAATGGCGGAACGACTCGAACGCTACGAAGCCCAAAATATTGAGGAGTTAACCGCCGAAAAAGCCAAGCTGGAAACTCTGGTTTTAACCATCGCAGATGGGGCTTTATTGCTGGATGCTCAGTTGAATTTAATTTTAGTTAATCCCACAGCCAGACGTCTGTTTAATTGGGATGGAAGAAGTGTGATCGGGGAAAATGTGATTCATCATTTACCCCAACAAATTTTACAAGAAATTTCCCAACCGTTACAACAAATCGCCACCGGACATCAAGAAGGCGGAGAATTTCGCTGTTCTTTGAATGAACCCACCAACCGCACCCTGAGAATTCTGTTAAATACCGTTTTATTACATAAAGCACCCGGACTCGATCCCTTGTGTGCCACTTGCATTCACCAAGATAATCATACTTGCAGTTCTCCCGAACATCCCAACGCTAAAGAATGTACTTTGTATGAAGAAAATGATCACTTAAAATTAGACGATAAATATCGGGATAGTCTCAAGGGAATTGCGATGACCATTCAGGATATTACCCGAGAAGTCGAGTTAAATGAAGCAAAAAGTCAGTTTATTAGCAATGTCTCTCACGAACTGAGAACCCCGTTATTTAACATAAAATCTTTTATTGAAACCCTCCATGATTACGGCGAAGATTTAACCGAAGCCGAACGTCGAGAATTTCTGGAAACCGCCAATCACGAAACCGACCGTTTAACTCGTTTGGTTAATGATGTACTTGATTTATCCCGCTTAGAATCCTGTCGAATTTATCACTTTGAACCGATAGATATTGCCCAACCCATTGAACAAACCTTACGCACCTATCAACTCAACGCCAAAGATAAAGCCATCGAATTGAGTCAGGACGTTGAATCAGACTTACCCCCCGTCGTTGGTCATTACGATTTATTGTTGCAAGTTTTTGCGAATTTAGTTGGGAATTCTCTGAAGTTTACCGAAGCCGGAGGACGGGTGATTATTCGCGCCTATCTTTTGAACGACCAACCGACATTTGTCAGTAAAGAAGCCGAAGAAATTGAAAAAGGAGGTTGGATTATTTCACCACCCCCACCCCGGCCGTTAGATGAAAAAATTGGGTTAGAAATTCCTTCGCCACTTCAATATGTGAGAATCGAAGTTTCAGATACCGGAAGTGGAATCGCACCCGAAGATCAAGAAGCTGTATTTACTCGGTTTTATCGGGTCGAAAATCGGGTTCATACCCTAGAAGGAACGGGTTTGGGATTATCGATTGTTCGTAATATTATGGAAAAACATCACAGTCAAGTTCACCTGATTAGTGAATTGGGAATTGGAACCACATTTTGGTTTGATTTGGCCGTTTATCAAGAAAGTTTAGATTCCCATGTTGTTAATAATTAAACATTTTTATCCTCGGGTTGAATTGTACTTGAATTGTACATTTACCGAAAATTGCCTTATATCCCCCAGATTTATCTGTGGGGATATAAGGCGAGTGAGCGTAGCGAACAAATCTTGCACTACCCAATGTTTTATCTACATTTTTCTGTGATAAGATAGCAGAATGCTAGTAAGAGAAGCCAAGCTATTGACGGGGCTAAAGGAGCAATACAAAGCTCTTGATGAAGCCATTCGCACCGCACAGTTCATTAGAAACAAGTGCGTTAGATACTGGATGGATAACCGGGGAGCAGGAAAACCGTCTTTGTACGTTCACTCCAAAGACCTAGCCAAAGAGTTTGATTTTGCTAAAAAACTCAACTCAACAGCCCGTCAAGCCAGTGCAGAGCGTGCTTGGAGTTCTATATCTAGCTTTTATTCTCGTTGCCGTAAAGGAGACAAGAAAAAGGGGTATCCCCAATTCAAAAAACATTGTCGCTCTGTTGAATACAAGCAATCTGGCTGGAAGTTATCTGGTGATTGTATGCAAATCACATTCACCGATGGCTTCAAGGCTGGAACATTTTCTGTATTCTGTAACGGAGAAACAAGGGAAGACCTACACCGATTAAAAATTAATCGTGTCAGGGTAGTCCGTCGTGCCGATGGGTATTACGCTCAATTTTTGTTTGATGGAGATCGCAAAGAGGAAGGCGATTTTACCGGAAATGTCATCGGACTAGATCTGGGTTTGAGATATTTTTATAAAGATCAAAATGATAACGCCGTTGAATATCCTAAGTTTTTGCGGAAAGCTGAAAAACGGTTAAAGCGTCAACAGCGAAGACTTAGCAAAAGGTTCGCTCTAGGTGCTAAACCTCAATCAAATAACTACCATAAAGCAAGAATTAGACTGGGTAAATGCCATTTAAAGGTTCAACGCCAACGCAAAGACTGGGCTGTGAAGTTAGCCCGGTGCGTAGTGACATCTAACGATGTTGTGGTATATGAAGACCTCAAGATACAAAACATGGTCAAGAACCATCATCTAGCTAAGTCAATTTCAGACGCGAGTTGGTATCAATTCACCCAATGGTTAGACTATTTTGGAAAAATCTGGGATAAAGCGGTAGTCTCTGTTAGTCCAAATTTCACATCTCAAGATTGTTCTAACTGTGGATTTCGAGTAAAAAAAACACTCAGTACCCGTACTCATAAATGTCCGAAATGTCATACAGAAATTTGCCGCGATACTAATGCGGCACTTAATATTCTGAAGAAGGGCATGAGTATTCTGGGTAGCGAGTATCAACAATACAGTACCCAAGGGCATTGGGAAACTGCATCGAAAGATGAAACGCGAGGGCGTGACTTCCGCCTCTGTTAATGAGGAGAAATCTGAATTAATAAGTGGTGTCACTGAACCAGGAATTAACTGTAGTTAAGAATCCCCTAGCTTTAGCTATGGGGAGTATGTCAAAAAACAGATAACAGCAAACTGACGCCAAGCAAACCCAACAGCACCAACCAAACCCCATGATTTTGTACCCAGTATTTTATTCCTGCGAAACCTTGACGAGAAGATTTCACAGGGGAAGGCGGTAAAATTGGTTCAGAGCGATCGTGGTATAATGTGCATTCTTTAGCATAGGGACGTTGAGGAAAATTGCAAGTATCATCCTCATGGTAGAGACAACTGCTACACAAATAACTATCTTGACTCGCTCGATGTAGGGGGATACCCGGATGACCAAACGCTTTAAGCTGATATTTACAATGGGGACAGGCGATCGCCTGAGAATCAACGGGTTGATGACAGCGGGGACATTCTGACATTGTGAATTTTAGATGATATCTAGCAGGAGATGGAGGCGAAAGATCGCACAATAGAAGATGAGCCAGGACAAATTACAGTATAGAGTTGAATGATTTCACTCTCACTGACCATTTTAGCGAAACACCAATTTAAAAGATGGACAATAACAACAACCTACTCAAGCAACTCCTAATGATCGGTATCGGAACCACTTCCCTGGTTGCGGAGAAACTTCAGGAAGTCACCGATCAGTGGGTCAAAGAGGGTACGCTCAACTCCGATCAAGCTAGAGTGTTTATGGATGACATGATGCAGCGACTCAAGCTAGAACAAGGAAACTTTGAGGAACTGCTTCAGCGACAAATGCGAAATGTGATGCAGGATGTCGGGGTTCCCCGTCAGTCGGAACTCGACGAGTTGCGGGGAAGACTCGATCGCTTGGAACGTCAAATTCGAGATTTAGAAAATCGTCTCTGGCGTTAGGGACTCCCAACAGGGTAAAGTAAGGGGTGGGTTTGTTCTGATGCAGACTGAGGAGAGTTAACCGTGAGAGAAATATTAGTTAGTCTGGGTATCGCTGTTGTTTGTGCTTTTGTCTTGCTGGTTGCTCAAATCACAACCGGTGGAAAACAAGCAACAGCATCCAATATCCAAACCACTCAACAGAGTAGCGCTCTGGAGGTAAAAACTTCGAGTAACCCTCTGTTATCCCAAGGCATTGCTCCCAAAGCTAATGTCACTGTAGCTCAAAATATGGATAGTGAAAACAAGATGGTGACAACTGACTCCGGTTTACAGTACGAAGTGATCAAAGAGGGAGATGGCGCCTCTCCTCAAAAGGGTCAAACGGTTGTAGTTCACTACACGGGGACTTTGGAAAATGGCAAAAAGTTTGACAGTTCACGCGATCGCGGTCAGCCGTTTTCCTTTAGAATTGGTGTCGGTCAGGTGATCAAAGGTTGGGATGAAGGCGTCGGTTCGATGAAGGTTGGCGAACAACGCAAACTGATCATTCCCCCGGATTTGGGTTACGGTGCGCGCGGCGCCGGCGGTGTGATTCCTCCCAATGCCACTTTGGTTTTTGATGTGGAATTGTTAGATATTAAATAATCGCTTTTCTGCTTCTCAAAATCAGGGGAAAGGGGAAAGGAGCAGTTATCAGTTTACACTTATCAGTTATCAGTTATCAGTTTTCTTGGTACTCTTGACTGGTCACTGGTCACTGGTCACTGTAAACTGTTCACTGTCTCCCCACCTCCCCCTGCACCCGATTTGCGATTTAATGAGCGGGGGGTAAACCATGAGAAGATTGACTTCCGGGTAAATAGCGATCGCCTCCCGCCAAGTTTCGGAATTTGGTAAACTGAGGATCGAACAGGAGTTTAATGGTTCCGGTCGGTCCGTTGCGGTGTTTGGTAATAATCACTTCGGCAATTCCGCGATCGGGTGAATCCGGGTTATAATAATCATCTCGATACAGCATAATCACTAAATCGGCGTCCTGTTCGATTGAATTATGAACAACGATATTATTAGCAATAAAATTATGTAACCCCGGAACGGTTAAATCATAGACTTCTGTTTCTCCAATCGGTTCAATTGCAACAATTTCATCCCAATAAATATCACTTTCTGCAAGCAAGGCTACTGTTTTGGATTTAACAACTTGAGCTAATTTTCCTGTTCGTTCAGCTAGAAAACCTAACTCAGTATCGCTCATCAATTGTAAATCAGAACTCGCCAAACATCTGGGTACAGCAATAGCACAACCCAAATTTAACTCATCTAAACGTTGCCAACCGTAAACGGTTAAAAATTGATGATTTCCCGTCGCTTTAACAGTACGACCCAAACGAGTTTTTAATCTAAAAACGGGCTTAATTCCTGTTGAAAAAGCATTGCTAACAACTGCCTTTTCTAACTTGAGAGTTGCTTGATTAATCGCCCAAACTAAAAAGCCAGATTTCCCGACTAATTCCCGAATAGGAACTTGTAAACCCCGATAGGCCAATGTGATTAAACTATCTCCTGCTAAACAGCCAGATTCTCTTAAATCGGACATCATCGGGCGCTTATTTGTCCGAGATTCAACGCTCCGACTCAACTGAGAAAGGGCGATCACCGGGGTGTTTAATTCCCTCGCCAACCCTTTCAATGATCGCGTAATTCGTGAGAGTTCCTGCACCCGATTATCGCTATTACTCCCCTCCATTAATTGCAAATAATCAATTAAAACTAACCCCATTGCGCCCCCCTGTTCCGCTTGTAAACGGCGCACCTTTGAGCGCATTTCTGTTACCGTAATATTGGGCGTATCATCAATAAAAATCTGCAATTCTGATAGCGTACCAATGGCAACGGTTAAAGGTTCCCATTCGGTTTGACTAATTCGCCCGGAACGTAAACGATTACTTTCGATTTTTGCTTCGCTAGAAAGCAATCTTTGTACTAGCTGTTCTTTTGACATTTCCAAGCTAAAAATCGCCACCGGCAGCCGATGAATTTTAGCAATATTATAGGAAATATTCGTACAAAGTGCCGTTTTTCCCATCGAAGGGCGACCCGCAACAATCACTAAATCCGAGCGCTGAAATCCCCCCGTCATCGCATCCAAATCATAAAAATCGCAGTTTAAACCGGGAAGGGCGACGCCTTCGTGACGGTCTTCAATATCCTGAAACGTATTAATTAGTGTTTCAGCAATAGAAATCAAATTTTGTTGCGGACGAACTTGAGTAATATTAAAAATCTTTTGTTCGGCCCGATCTAATACATCTTCGATATCAATGGTTGTATCGTAACCCAAATCAATCGTTTCGTGTCCGGCTTGAATCAAATTCCGGCGCATCGCTTTTTCGATCACCAACAGCGCATATTGATCGATATTTACCGCAGAAACCGTGCGATCGACCAACTGCGCTAACTTCATTTGTCCGCCCACTTCTTCTAACTGATTGTGATCGTCCAGCCAAGTGGTAACGGTCATTAAATCGGTGGGTTTTCCTTGAAAATGTAAATTTAATGTTGTCCGATAAATGGTTTGATGGGCTTTGATCGCAAAACAACTCGGATCTAACAATTCGGCGACGCGACTAATGGCTTCGGGGTCGAGTAAAATCCCCCCCAAAATTGCCTCCTCCGCTTCAATATTTTGGGGCGGTAGGCGATCGCTCGGCAGTTGAAAGTTAGATCGATTCGTCATAATTTCAGGATGGATAAAAACAATCCTTTTTAGCCGCTTCAGACGTTCATCGGGAACGTCTGATCGCCATTTAAACTAGCTAGGAACAACGTGAACTTCAACTTCTGCGGTAACTTCAGGATGAAGCTTAATTTGCGCTTTGTAAAAACCAATGCGACTGATATCGGGTAAAGTAATACCCCGACGATCGACTTCTTGGTTGGTCGCCGCTTGAATGGCTTCCGCCAATTCGCGATCGGTTACGGTACCAAAAATCGCTTCATTTTCGCCCACTTGTTTTTCAATGGTAAACCGTCCAATGGTTTCCAGAGCGGTTTTCCGCGCCATCGCTTCTTCCTTAAGAGCGATTTGTCTTTGACGTTCTTCTTCCCGACGACGTTCAACCTGTTTGAGGACCCCCGGAGTGGCGCGAACTGCTAAACTTCTCGGTAACAGATAGTTACGAGCATAACCCGGAGCGACTTCCACTAAATCCCCATTTCGACCGAGTTTGCTAATGTCCTGTCTGAGGACGACTTGCACACGCTTTGCCATGATCGTTCCTAATTATCTTTTAACCCAAACACTCTATAATAGCGAGATTTGTTATGCGATCGCAAGATCAACACCCGGAAAATTTATGCAGTCACTCATTACCACTGTGGTAGGGGCGGGTTCAAAATCAATGTTTGTCATCTTACACACAACTTCTGTAAACCCGCCCAACTGATCAGTTTTTTCTCGACTCCCACCTCCGGGGCGGGTTTATGGGGGTTATTGGTCAGAAGCATAAATCAATGCGGAGGCGCGCCCCTACATCGCCTGGGCGGGTTTATATCAGTTATTGCTGGGAAACATAGATTCATTCCTGAACCCGCCCCTACTGAACTTCTGAACTCCTTTCCTGTCAACTCCTAACTTTATGTCTAAACAAATTAATCTTCTTTCTGAAATTAAACAACGAGTCAAACCAATCATAGTTTATCGGTGGATTATCGGTCTAATTCGCTTTGGTTTTGTGGCCAAAGGTAGCATCTATGGAACCATTGGGCTAGTTGCAGTATTCGCCTTAGTTAACAGGGATCAAGAAATTCTGGGAACTCATGGAATTTTAGTAGAAATTGCGGAAGAACCCTTAGGAAGATTGCTGATTGGGATTTTAATGATCGGTTTAATGGGTTATGTTTTGCGACGGTTTATTCAAGCCGTATTTGACCCCAAACATCCGGGAGAATTTAATCTAAAACGCCTGATTCATCGCTGCGGTTATTTAATGAGCGGGTTGACCTATAGCGGTATAGTTTACACAGCCAGTCAATTGTTTATTGGTTTAGATGCAGAAGATGATGATACGATAGAAGATTTTGCCGATCAATTATTCGAGCATCCTTTTGGACTGTGGTTGATTATTATCGCCGGAATCTTTACCGTTGGGGTCGGACTTTCTTACCTGTACGGTTCCGTTAGCGAGAGTTATATTAGCGAGTTGAAGTCCGATCTCAATCCCCACCTGAAAACCTGGGCGACGGGTCTCGGTAAAGTTGGAATTGCAGCCAGAGGAATTAGTTTTATTATTATTGGAATTTTATTACTAGAAGCGGCGTTTCTGCTGCGATCAGATTTTGCAGGTGGACTCGCAAACGCATTAAAACACCTGGACAATCTACCTTTCGGTGAGTTGGGGTTGGCTGCGATCGCCTTCGGTTTCATCGCTTATGCTATTTATATGTTAGTGGTGGCATTGTATGGGCGAAATTGGATTTAATCGCTGTTTGTATGGCTTGGGAATACATCCCAAAAACTCGGTCACTTTCGCGCAACCGGGTTTTAAATCAAATCAAAATCAAGTCAATACCAGAAAGACAAAAAACAATCTCATCCTTTTGAAAGAGTCAAATCCTTCTTATGAGAGAAGCATCTGTTTAAATAAAATTGATACACTTACCTATAATTAACGTTTAAAAACAACTTTGCACCCGTTGAGGATCTCTCTTAATTCTCAAGCTGAGTAAGAAGTGAATTAACCGGTGTAGATGGCGTTAATTAAGTTAATGTAATTGAAAAGAATGATTCCTATGTTACACAATTCCAGTTTAAAAAATCCTAAAAACATTCGTTTAGGAGCGATCGCATTATCCTTAATGGCTATATTGCTACCGGCTTGTACAAACGAAACCACAACGAGAGAACAAGCTTTAGAAAACGTCACCACCCAACAAGTTTCCGAGGAAACCTCCAATTATGTTGGTCAAACCGTTACCATTCGAGGCGATATTAATGACGTGGTTGGCGACGCATCATTTCTAATGGATGATGAACAACTCTTGGGCGGCGAAGAAATTCTGATTGTGAATGCTTCTGGCGAAGGAATTACCCTTCCTCGAGGAGAAGGAAGCCAAGTACAAGTAACCGGAGAAGTGCGGAATTTTGTGATCGCCGACCTCGAAAGAGAATATGGTTTAGACTTCGATCCAAATCTTTATGCAGAATACGAACAACAGCCTGCGGTAATTGCCCAGTCTATTGCATTGTCCCCCGATCCGGGTGAGATCACCGAAAACCCCGAAAACTACTACTATAAACGGATTGCGGTACAAGGAGAGATCGAAGAAATCAGACAGACCGGAGTCTTTACTATCGATGAAGAAGAACTTTTCGGCGGCGAAGATTTATTAGTAATTACGAACAACCCCGATCCGAGAGTGAACGAAGATGAAAGCGTGACCGTTGTCGGAACGTTGCGTCCTTTTGTTAAAGCCGAATTTGATCGCGATTACGATCTAACTTGGGATTTAGATTTTCAACAAGAAATCGAAGCCGAGTATCAGAATAAACCGGTATTTGTAGCCGACGAAATTTATCCTTCCGCCCTATAAACCTTGAGAAAACACTCAGTCTTTGTCAAGATTTCAGACGAACCCGCCCGGAAAATCAGGGCGGGTTTTCACTCAAATTAACCTTGTTGATTTGACCAAGCCGGATGAGAGAAGATCGCCTCAATCACCCGTACTCCTCGAAGCTGGTTTGATAGAGGTAAATGACCAACCGGGGCGGTTAAATCCCAGGTAAACCCTTGAGGATAGCGAGTCCAAGTTCCATTTTGACGCCAGCCAATTTTCGGCCAAAGTTTCTCCCAATTTCTGCCGACGCCAAGCCAAAGTTTTCGCTGTACAGAATAGCCAAATTTCCCTTCTGAATAAATTTGCCACAGCAGATCAATTGTCTGTAAATCGGTAGTCGAGAAGCGTTTGACCTCAGAAAAATAGATCCATTTGCGATCAATTGCAGTCTCTCCTGCAAGTTCACACAACTTTTGTAGGGTTAATTTGTCAGCTTCGAGAAAATTTTGTTCGGCGAGGAGTTGTTGTAGAGGAGAATAGTCCACCTCAGCTTCAGAAGCAACAGAGAGTAAACCGTCTTGAAAATGGGTTTTGAGAAAATCCTGCACCGGTTCGGAATTAACCCGATAAAGGATCTGATAAACTTTACCCTCAACGGGGGTGATCGAAGCCGATCGGCGTTCTAGCAAAAACTCCATTAACACGGGTAAACCGACTTCCCCCGCCTCGGCTAATGCTTGAATGAGTTTGAGTTTTGTTTCTGTCGTTCCCGAGTTCAGTTGAGAACGAACTTCATCCGGGTTGAGAGAGGCATCCTCAGCTTTGAATGTTGTGATCGAATCAGTCATAGGAGGCGTTTGGGGGTGAGCAAGCGGCTGAATACTGGTGTGCAGATCCTCAACTATTGTACAGGTCATGGGTCTACAATTCTACGATCGCCCTAAAATCCGATTGACAATAGCGGTTGTGGAGGCGGGAACTTCGATTTTGATCAAACTCACTTGACCGCCATAGGCTAAAATTGCAGGGGTTTCGGGTAGGGTTTCGAGGGTGTAGTCGCCGCCTTTGGCGTAAATTTCCGGCTTTAAGGTTTCGATCAGGGTCGTCGCCGTCGCTTCAGTAAAGATGACTACAGCATCGACCGGTTTGAGGGCGGCTAAAACTTCGGCTCGCTGCATTTGCGGTACAATTGGACGGGGAGGAAGTCCGGGTTTGGCAGGTTTGATCGTTTGAACTGAAGAATCGCTATTTAACCCAACGACCAGCGATCGCCCTAAGCTTTTAGCTTGTTGTAAGTAGCGAATATGTCCGGCGTGGATCAGATCAAAACAACCATTGGTCAAAACCATTGGACGCCAAGCCCCCGGATCGGCAGCGATCGCCTGTTGTAACTGTTCTAAGCTGTAAAGATTTTTAATCTTTGAGAAGTCGAGATCGGCCATGAATTTGTATCTGCGATAATCAGAGTCTGAAGTTTAAATTTCATCAGGGAGTTCAAATTGGTATGCTAGGCTAGCGTTAATAAACTCATACGGTTAGCTAATGCCATTGAACCCCGACATTAAGCTAACACGATAGATTCCCCTGTCGATCTCCAACCCCTTAAAAATCAGCATTCTCCTCCTGCGGGTTTGAGAAGCCAAAACCTGTCTTGACTCGCCCTTTTTTATTTAACCCTGCTGTTTACGCAGATGATCACTGAGTTCACTCAATCCTATGAAAGCAACTACTAGCCGTCAATTTCCTTCGCTCGCCGCTTGGAGTGTTAAACTGATCGGGACAATTTTAATTGTTTCTTCCTTAGTAGACTATCTGATTTTATTAATTCCGCCCAATTTACTCAATCGCGGATGGCAACTCAATGTTACCAGCCAATTGGTAGACCGGGGTATTGTCCCGATGGTTGGAATGGGTTTGATTTTGATTGGTTTTTGGATGGATAGCGTCGCTTCGGGGGGAAGTCAAAAGCCGAGTAAACCTTTAACTGATTTGAGATTTTGGGTGGGAATTTTAGCCAGTGTACTGGGATTACTTTATCTGTTGTTATTCCCCCTGCATCTCAATAATACTCGCATCGCCCGGGCTGAAGCTTTATCCCAAATTAATCAACAGGCGACCCAAGCCGAAACTCAACTCAGCACTCAATTGGGAAGCGATCAGTTTCAACAACAGGTTGAACAGCGGAAAAATCTGCTGAGAAATCAGTTTGGTAGTTTGATTCAAAATGAAGATCAGTTGAATCAATTATTAGCCCGAGAAGATCTTCCCGAACAAGTCAAACAAGTTCTCGAAGAATCGAAAACAAATCCTCAAGCTCTCGACCAGTTTTTAGAACAACAAGCTGATAATTTACCGACTCAGCTTTTAACTCAAATTCGCGAACGAAAGCAAGAACTCGAAGAACAAGCCAAAACTCGTTCTTTGAAGTCTAGCTTACAAACCGGAATTAGCAGTTTATTACTGGCGATCGGTTATATTGGAGTCGGTTGGACTGGCTTGAAAGGGGTCGGAATTTTGGGTGGTGGCGGTGGTCGTCGCAAACCTTCTGCGGGTTAACCCAACAGGAGTTTTTCAACAGTAATCAGTATCGGAATCTTTCTTTGAGAACCGATCGCTGATTACTGAAGATTCCCTCGGATTTTTCAGTCGATTTTCTGGGCGAATTTACGAGTTTTTAACTTTTTGACAAACCGATGTTTTCAATTTATATTCTGACCTATAATGATGAAATTGATATTGCCGCTTGTATTGAGTCGGCAATGCTTTCGGATGATATTATCGTTGTAGACTCTTTAAGTAGCGATCGCACGGTTGAAATCGCCAAAAGTTATCCGGTTCGAGTCATTCCCCACGCTTTTGAAAGTCACGGACGTCAGCGAACTTGGATGCTGCAAGAAGTTCCAACCAAACACGAATGGGTTTATATTCTCGAATCCGATGAACGCATGACTCCCGAACTTTTTACCGAATGTTTGTCAGCGATGAAAAGTTCAGAATATGTTGGTTATTATGTCGCCGAACGGGTAATTTTTCTGGGGTCTTGGATTCGTCGCAGCACCCAATATCCCCGCTATCAAATGCGTTTATTTCATAAGGAAAAAGTCTGGTTTAGCGACTACGGTCACACCGAACGGGAAGAATGTCTCGGACCGACCAGTTTTTTAAAAGAAACCTATCCCCATTATACCTGTAGTAAAGGGTTATCTCGCTGGCTGGAAAAACATAACCGTTACTCGACCGACGAAGCCAATGAAACCGTCAAACAGTTAGAATCGGGAACAATCAACTGGCGAAATTTATTTTTGGGAAAATCGGAAGTTGAACGCCGACGAGCCTTAAAAGATCTTTCTCTGCGCTTACCCTTTCGACCGCTAATCCGGTTTATTTATATGTATATCATACTCGGGGGCTGGATGGACGGTCGTTCGGGCATTGCCTGGTGTACGCTGCAAGCCTTTTATGAATATCTAATTGTACTAAAAACCTGGGAAATTCGCAACCTACCCGTTCCCCAATTAACCCCATCCAATGTTCCTCCGGTTGAGATGAACGAAACCCCAGTTTCTTCTCAAGTTGTTACCTCCGAAGAACAATAACCCGGTGAAGTTGGATGAGTTAGCACTCTGGCTAACCCACCCATTAGCAAAAACCAATTGATGTTAGATCGGTTGTTGTTCTGCTGAGTGACATCCTCCCGACGCTGACCCTTCGGGTACAGCGCGGGCTTCCCAAGATCGCTCTTGATTGACACTCCTCGCAATAAATTACGAGGATTCTTCTTTCAACGAGTCGGCTTTCATTGACTGGTTAAAACCAGCCAACAAAGAGGTCGTCTCTCCAGAAGCGTTTTGCTCCGAAAGCAAGGTTCCGATATGACCTACCGTACCTAATCCTTTTTTCAAAATATTCAATGCCGCATTGTGGTCACGTTGCAATTCACATCCACAACTGCATTTATGAGTTCGAGTTGAAAGAGATTTTTTGATTATCTTTCCGCAACTTGAACATTCTTGCGAAGTGAAATGAGGTTCGACAGCGACAGTAATTTTGCCAAACTTTTTACCAAAATATTCTAACCAACATCTAAATTGATACCATCCAGCATCACTGATTGACTTGGCGAGACTGTGATTTCTTATCAAGTTTCTGACCTGCAAGTTTTCATAGACAATCACATCGTTAGAGTGAACTACGCAACGCGCTAGTCTCTTAGCGTGTTCTATACGCTGTCTACTTATCTTAAGGTCAAGTTTAGCCAGTTTTTTTCTGGCTTTAACTCTATTGTTTGAACCTTTCTGAGTTCGAGAAAATCTTCGATTTAGGCGAGAACGTTTTTTCTCGTTTTTGCGATAAAATCTAGGATTTTCTTCGTGATTACCATTAGAGTCGGCGTAGAAATATTCTAGCCCTACATCTAATCCAATTACCTGTTTAGAGGGTTCAATTTCTTCGGTCACATCAATCTTGATGCAGAACTGAATGTAGTAGCCATCAGCGCGTCTAACAACTCTGACTCGCTTTATTAACTCGGTTGAGTAAAAAGCTAAGTCGTAGGTTCCGAGAAGTTTAAGTGTCCCAAATTCTTTAAAATGAATTCGCTTAGGACTCAACAACTTCCAACACTGAGTTTTATATTCGACTGAGCGAGAATGCTTTTTAAACTTCGGATAACCAGTGGGTTTTATACCCTTTTTACAGTTGTTATAAAAACGTGCGATAGCAGACCACGCTCTTTCAGCAGAAGCTTGACGTGACATCGCATTTAAGTTCTTGGCAAAGGTAAATTGCCGAGCCAACACCTTTGTATATTTACTCAAATCAGCTTTGCTCACGCCTCTGTTATCCATCCAGTAACGAATACATTTGTTTTGGATGAATTGAGACGTGCGAATCGCTTCGTCAATAGCCTGATATTGACTGGCTTTTCCTTTTGCTTTGAACTCAAGTACAATCATAGTAGCTATATCCTAACACACTGCGGATATACACAGCAGATTAAAATCTGCCGTGTCGCCTTTCTACCATGCCTTCAAAGGCATGGCTATCATGCTCCCGCGTCCTTTTCCTGTATTCCTGCCCCACGCCACTTATCTAGGTCATAGACCCCCGACAGTTCGACTAATTGACAAGCGGTTTCCGTTCCCCAAAGCCCTTGGGTACTAATTCTAATCCTCGTAATCTGACTACACGCGCCGCAGCATGATCTCTGTGCGTTTTGTAGCCACATTCTGGACAGATATGCTCTCTTTCTTGGAGAGGTTTCTGTACAGTTGCACCACACTCTGGGCAGGTTTGACTGGTTCCGCGAGGGTCTACTTTTTGAAAGTAGTTTCCTCGCTTCCAACAGACCCACTTGAGTAAGTCGAGAAACTGACCAAACGAAGCATCAATACACTCTTTTCTGAGCATTCCTCTGTTGAGCGCGACTGTATTGAGATCTTCTGCGAAAATGGTTTCTGCTTGGTCACAGAGAAGATGTGCAGTTTTCAGGTGGAAATCTTTACGAGTATTGGCTATTTTTAGATGAAGTCTTGCCACTTTGACCTGAGCTTTTTCCCAGTTTTTAGAACCCTTCTGTTTTTTAGAAGCCCTATGCAGCAGCAATTTAAGCTTGCCTTTAAGATCTTTTAAAAACTTGGGGCGTTCCACTGTGAAATTGTCAGATGTTGTCAAGAACTTTTCCAGTCCGACATCTATTCCGATTGCACGACCAATTGGAGGGTTTTCAGGGGCTTCTACCTCAAGGGCAATCGTGATAACCACATACCATTGAGTGTGCCTAGCTCTTGATAAAACCCTAACCTGCTTGATCGTAAATCCATCTGGGATTGGTCTATGCAGATTGATTGTTACCTCGCCTATTTTCGGAAGCTTGATACATCCATTTTTTAATGGATTCTCTTTGAACTGAGGATACAAAAATGATTTGTATTGCCCAAACTTCTTAAAACGAGGAAACCCAAAACCACGAGAGCGAAAAGCGCACCCTCGTATCATGCAACCTTCTTATAGTTGTCTGTAACACTTGGGAGTGTACCTCTTTCAGTTTTGGGTTTATTTTTTTTGCTTTAGGTAGGTTGTTTTGCTGAAGATGATAACTGGGAAATGGCACGTCAGACGGAATAATATACTCCCTCGATAGTGAACATCTATCCACATCACATTTTCGACTCGCAATCCAGTCTTTCAACTCCCGCAAAGCGTAGTTATAGACTCCCCTGCAAGTCTCCAACCACTCAAGTATCTTCGCTTGCGCTTCTGTGCTTGGATAGATTCGGTATCGATAGTTCATTATCAGCATACACAACAGTCTACCACAACTTTCTAGAGTTGGTAGATGTATTTTTATCGCCCCATAAAGGGTTCAAAAATACCTGGGGAGTCCATGTATCCCGACACCAAAACTTCGTCTATGGTGCGGGACTTATTGCTCCCCAAGCCCCTCGTTAGTTAAATCATAGAGGCAGAAACAAAGCTAAAACCGCTATTAAAGTCACCGATCTCAACACCCATCACCAGACCCACCCGGTCGGAACCGAGAAGAATCTCCGTATTGCCATCTACGGCGTTGAGGGTATAATCCGATTGAGAGCCAGACAGTTGAATGATGTCTTCGGCCGCATTAAACGTGCGAACCTCAGCATAATCGGCCGCATCACCCCCCAAATAGTAGGCGGTGAGTTCATCTCCGAGAACAAAGAGATCGGCACCTTCACCGGCTTGCAGGGTATCAACTTCTCCGGTTCCGGGATTAGCAGCATCGGGGTCAACGCCGATAATGGTATCGTTACCATTCCACCCCGTGACCAAATCATTACCGCCACCGCCAATAACGGTATCATTACCGCCACCGCCACCAACGGTATCATTACCCTCGCCACCGTTGAGAACGTCGTTTCCGGCCTGTCCTTCGAGGAAGTCATCGCCGCCATCGCCGTTGAGGGTATCGGCATCATTACCGCCTCGGAGGGTGTCCGCATCATCCCCACCGTTGAGGAGATCGTTACCATCGCCCCCCTGTAGGATATCATCCCCAGAACCGCCATTAACCACATCGTTACCCGTCCAGCCGGTGAGGAAGTCATTTCCGCCATCCCCATTGAGGATATCGTCACCTTCGCCCCCGCCAAGCGTATCGTCACCATCGCCGCCGAAGACGGTATCATTTCCGGCCAAAGCTTTAATATCCTCAGCAACAGAAGTCCCGGTGAGATTATCATCCCCATCGGACGGGGTAGAAGGGTTCACCGCTTCGGTTTCATTGCGATCGCCAGACTCAGAAGCCGATTGTAGGGGAATAAACTTAATCGTGTCAATGCGAGCGTGTTCCCCCTGACGACCTTGACCAAAAATTTCAAAAGCATCTCCCGGTTGCAACTGTATCGCTTCGTGGGTCACGCGGCTCATTAACGAGGACGGTTCGGCGCCAAAAGAAGGGGAATCTGCATCCAAGTCGAAACTGCTGCTTTCCCCTGCAACGGTAACGCTCACGGAAGAAACGCCATCTTTTTCATCAAAGTAACTGACTTCTACCCGATAGGTTCCCGCTTCACCCTCAAAGGTTCCCGAAGCCGTTCCCCTTCGACCAGAAACGCCTTGAACGGTAATATTTTCACCGCCAGAAGCGCCGGAACCGCTCACCGATTCGACCTTGTAACCGGCCAGTTGAAGGTCTTCGGCTTCGATTACGATCGCTCCGGAATTAGAACTATCGGGAACTTCTGTATCTCCATTATCGGGGTCAGAAGTCGAATCATCTGGCTCGTCTGGGGTGTTGTCCTCATCGGGGTCAGAAGTCGAATCATCTGGCTGGTCCGGGGTGTTGTCCTCATCCAAATCGGGATCGTCAACCACCACATCGTCGCCCGAGTCAGAATCATCAGGGTCAGGATTATTGGGGGTAGAACTTCCCGTTAAAAGGGCTTGAATGGCGGCAAATTTGGGAGAACTTTCCTGATAAATACTTTCTCTGGCGCCCCAACTTCCCCATCGGGTCGCAGTTCCCACATCGCTGAAGTGAGCAAACAAACCTCCGCCGAGTTCAAACCATTTTTCAAAATATTCGGTGTAAATTTCTCCCATGCGAGGATCGCGGTTCGCCGTAATAAACAAATCGGCGATCGCTTCGTTATTCAAAACGCTGCGAACTCCCGCCAAGTGCTGTCCGCCTTCGTAAGCGACCATCTTCAAGCCTTTTTCTTGGGCGAGTTCGGCGTATTCTTCCATCCACTCGTAGGCTTTCCCCAAAGCGCCGCCTTCTGGTCCGTTGGTGAGAACTCCGCCTTGTGTAATTTCTTGGAACAGTTTACTCAAACCGCCATCGGGTTCTTGTGTCCAGCTTTGGACTTCGGCTTCATGTTCGGCGCGACCTATATAGCTCCCAAAATAGGGCGCCATTGTGATCGCATCAATTCCGACTTCTTCAAAGCTTAAGCCGGTTGATTCGATCTGTTCTAAGGACTTAGCCGCCGTCCAAACATTCGCCCCCTGAGCGCCCAAAACTCCGATGACGCGCTCTTTGTCGGCGCCAAAAACATCATCCCAAATTTGGGTAATTTCTGCGGTTCGTTTTCCAAACCAACGACGACCTTTTTCGTTATCGGTGACGTTCAAATCGGCGAATTCTTCTTTTCCCCGTTCGATCACATAATTCGCCTGAGTAAACATCGGGTTCCAAACTTCGTTGGAAAACTCAACGTAAACATTGAGATTGGGGTTGAGATTTTCTTTGACGTATTCGGCGAAGTTGCGAACGTATTCGTCTGTTGCTTGATGGGGTAGGGTAAACCAAGGATCGATTCCGGTAACGTTTGCTAATTCTACCAAAACTTCGACGGCTACTCCTTCGTCACCAAAATAGTTCGCATCTTCGACTTTTGGGCGATCGCTCCATTCTTTTTGCGGGGAATCATTCGTGTTCATCCAGTCCATAAATCGCAGGACTTTATAATTTTCCAAACTTTCGATAAAGTCGGGGTTAAAGGTTTGGGTTTCGTAGATGTCGAGATACTCTTCTGGAATGACGCGAATGTTGCGAATATAGTCGCCCGTGTTGTTGGGATCGGTTTCGGTAATTCTTAGGTTTAATTTGGCGCCGGGTGGAGCGTAGAAAACATCTCGTCCGGTTTGGGATGCGGCTTCATCTTTTTTCGCTCCCAATTGGTACTCTATCGTTCCTTCTCCGTCGTAGAGAACAACAAATCGACGTCCTTGATCGTCGTTGGGAAGCATGGTTCCTACACTGGTAAATTCACCGCCATTGAGCGACTTTACCCAACCGTTTTCATCGAGATCGAGTTTCTGATCTTCGTTGGTATCCCAAGTTTTAGAACCGTGAGTGATCCAATCTCGGGTACTTTTGAAAAAATCGATGAATGGATATTGTGTAGACCAATCGTTGATTCCGTTGAGATTGGTTCCGATTTGAGCGGTGTTATTCTCCATGTTTTGCTGCTTAGGGTTTAAGTTTGGAATGGTTTTTGTAGAGGCTCCCTTGGTTGAAATCTAAATGTTTTTGTCCGGACTTGACAATGGTTGAATTGACAAGTTTTGTACTTCTAGAGAAATACATCGTCAATTATTTACCATCATACAATACCTCAAGCTTTTGGATTTTGTCAAAACAAAATCTTTACAGATTTGAACTCATATTTTATGAGAACGCACTTATTTTAAGCTTAAACGATGAAGCCATCAAATTTAAACTGTGACGGTATTTTATCTGGAACATATTGTTTTTTGTTCAGCATAATTTACATGGCTTTTTTGAAAAAAAGTCACGGGTTAATTAGAAGTATTTGCGGAAATACTTCAAGACTTACTGATGTTTGGGTTGCGGGTGATAGCCGCAGTTTTTTCACCCAAAATTCATGGGTTTTACGTTGATTTTTTCATGTTTTGACATCATAAAATCTGAGTAGTTACAGGTGAAAAACTACCCGGTTAGATGTAATCGTTTTGTGTTCGAGTCCGACGAGGACAAGAATCCCCCTAAAATATAAGCAAAACCCAGATTTTATGTAGCGATAGGACGTGGTTAAAATCTGATTGGTCAGGATTCAAAATACCGCAAAGTATTCTCGTACCGCTATCGAATATTGAAAAAGTTTGACTCGATGAACAATCTTGGTGACAAGATTGATTTGAAAAATTCCCAAAATTTGGTTGTTGGTTTTCATGCTAAAATCACCTCAGCGATTGCTTACAACAACTTTTCAGCAACCCCCAATAAAGATGAGTCAAACTTTGACTCACCCTTATGTGGAAATGTTTCTCAGACTTCCCTCGGTCAAGGGATGAACCCGATTCTGAGGGTCTGACTTTCCAACACCCAACTCTCTCTACAGAGATATTTTCTCGGTTCCGGAAAAATTCAACGATTTTGTGAGAAGTTCTTAAACTACACCGCAGACAGAAGTGAAGATTGTCCCAGATGTTTGGTTTTCGGGTCCGCTCCTTCCCCCTGGGAAAGAACAGTTAGAGAAGTGTCCCGCTGAATTACTCCGATCCGGATCTAAAATAGAGTTAGGGTAGTTTACCAATAATTATTATACATGAATAAACGCAGAACAATCAACCCCCGATGGAAAAAGTTCTCGATAGTGTTTCTGGGAACTATTGCTGTTATTGGTTTTGCGGTTTCTGTCTTTGCTTTTATCGGAATTTTTACCGTACAACCTCCCGAATCTGCTGTTAATTCTGTCTCGGTTCAAAACCCAGTAGAAACGGCTGTTTCTCCCGACAATTCCGAGTCTGTTTCTGACAATCAATCCTCTGAAAATAAACAACCTGAAAATAAACCCACACTTTTTTCTCAGGTGAATCGTTCATCGGGTTGTAATCCAACCCAGGGGGAACCTGTAGATAATCCCATCGCATCTTTTTATGGAAAAGAGGCTTATCCTTGGACGAATCAACTTCGTTGGGATTGCGTTTATAATATTAATAACTTCTCCGGTTCAAATTTAATTGAAAAATTCAATAAAGCCAGAGATGCAGCCGCAGCCAACGGAGGCGGTGTGGTTTATTTTCCAGCCGGAACTTATACTTTTTCCGATAATATTAAACTGAAAGACGGCGTAATTCTCCGGGGGGAAACTCCCTCAGTAAAAGATGCAAAATCGGCGAATTATTCTCCGCCTTCTAAATTCGTTTTTCCGAAATACGAACCCAAATTATCAGGAAATGGCACCCCAAACGATACAGCTTTCAAGAAAATCTCAACAGAAAACCCCTTGAAAGATAGCAATTTTGGCTTGGTTAATTTAGATATAAATCGGGCGTCAATTTCCATTTTAGCAGAGATGGATAACCAGAAAAATAAAAATATTGTCGTGTTTGGAATTCGCAGCAATAACGTCGCAGAACCCGATCCAAACGTTCCCGATATTTCCTTTCAAGAACCCTGGCAAAGATACAGTTATCGGTTTGCAGCCAATATCGAATTAACGGCATCTGAGAATATTTTAGCCGCCAATAATCGCGTTAACGATGAAATTACCGATAATTTTGAACAGCCCGGATATAAACTGAAAACCCGAGATAGAAAATCAGTTTTAACCTATACAGACGGCAAAAAAGCCATCTTTCACTATGGCAATCATTACGGTATTGTTGTCAACCGTTTTGGCAAAGGAGGCGAAGGATTTCAATTAGCGGCAACCCCCCAAACCGAACCCGGATTATTTCGTCCTGGGGTTGTAATTCGAGATAATTGGGTTTATCATACCATGAGAGTTGCAATTCACGCTTCCGGTCAAGGTTTAATCATTAAAGACAATGAAATTAAAGACCAAGCCAAGAAACAATGGTGGTTACATCCAACGGGAATGCTAGAAGCAAGCGGCGCCGTAACCCTTGAAAACCGGGGAATTGATTGGTCGGGATGGGATGTTTTAGTCGAAGGAAATAATTATGAAGTTTACCGTCATTTGGTGGGAGAGACGGGGTATTTAAGCGTAGATGGCGAAGGAATTTTAATTCAAGAATGTTGTGGGGGAACGATAGTAAAGGGGGCGACCATTCGTAACAATCAAGGCAATGCTTATATTGGCTTTTATAAAGTTCAAGAGATGGAAAATGTCACCATTGAAAACAATCGGGTAAACAACGCCGATATTTTAGTTCTCGCGGATACGAATAACCGCCCCTACGCCATGAAAAATGTAAAAGTGTTGAATAATAACATCGGCGGGAATATTGTGGCGAAAGCCAGCGCCGGGGGGAACGGAAATATTATTCAAGGAAATGTGGGGAATGGCGGAAAAATCGAACATACTTGTTCGGTTGAGGTGAAGAATAATCAAGGTTTTGACGTGAAACCTTGCCAATAAAAAGCCCGGTTTCGCTGTGAAACCGGGTTTGATGCTGTTGGTTGGGTTGGGCTATCGCTTCACCCAACAAAGGCAATTTCTACTTCAGATGTTATACTGCAACAGTAGACTTGGTGCTAGCGCTGAGTTCGCCTTTAGCGTACTTAGCAGCGAAGTCATCAAGCGTAACAGCCTTGATTTTGCTTGCATTTCCAGCAGCCCAGAATTGCTGATAACGTGCTGCACAAACTTCTTGCATCTTGGTGATGGAAGGCTTCATGAAGTGGCGGGGGTCAAAGTTAGAAGGATCTTTAGCCGCAGCTTCACGGATAGCAGCCGTAATTGCTAAACGGTTGTCGGTGTCGATATTGACTTTGCGAACACCACTCTTGATACCTTTTTGAATTTCCTCAACGGGTACACCGTAGGTTTCAGGAATTTTACCGCCGTACTGGTTGATAATGGCGATCAGATCTTCGGGAACAGAAGAAGAACCGTGCATTACCAGGTGAGTGTTCGGTAAGCGGCTGTGAATTTCTTCAATGCGGCTAATGGCCAATACTTCACCAGTCGGCTTGCGAGTGAATTTGTAAGCGCCGTGACTGGTACCAATAGCAACCGCCAAAGCGTCTACTTGAGTTTTTTCAACGAACTCAACCGCTTCATCGGGATCGGTCAACAATTGATCGTGAGAAAGCTTTCCTTCCGCACCGTGACCATCTTCTGCTTCACCCATTCCAGTTTCGAGAGAACCTAAGCAACCCAGTTCTCCTTCAACACTTACACCAATGGAGTGAGCGACTTTAACAACTTCAGCCGTAACATTAACGTTATACTCAAAGCTGGCGGGAGTCTTTGCATCTGCTTCGAGAGATCCGTCCATCATAACGCTGGTGAAACCATGACGCATGGCGGAGTAGCAAGTTGCAGGAGAGTTACCATGATCTTGGTGCATGGCAATGGGGATGTGGGGATAGGTTTCAATCGCCGCCAGAATTAAGTGGCGCAGGAAGCTTTCACCCGCGTACTTGCGAGCGCCGCGAGAAGCCTGTAAAATCACGGGGCTATCGGTTTCGTGGGCAGCCTGCATGATCGCGATGATCTGCTCCATGTTGTTAACGTTGTATGCAGGAATACCGTAGCCATTCTCTGCCGCGTGATCCAGTAGCAACCGCATGGGTACGAGCGCCATATAGTCTCCTCCTAAACTGTGTTGTCTGTGAGTTTTTTCTTAGACTGTCTTCTTGAGATAATCTTAAGACAAAATCTTAAGTTATTGTGAATTGTATCAGAATTAGGCACCCAGGAAAACAGGCAAGTCAGTGATCCTTGAAATTTTTTCTAGGCAAGAGGCAAGAGGGAATAGGGGACAGGGGTAAGGGGACAGGGGTAAGGGGGAAGGGGTAAGGGGCAAAAGGCGCTCTTGCAAAAGGTAATTCTGAACTCCTGAACACAGCAACTCCTGAACTCCTGAAATTCTGACTTCTTTCCTCCCCACCTCCCCATTTCCCGACTGCTGTCTCCTAAAGGTTAAACGTTGGCGGTTTTTGATTGGGCTTGGCTGTCGGATGTCGGTTGAATTTCATCTAAAATTGCAATCACTTCTCGTTCAAATACCACTTTGGCGCGATTGGTTTTTCCTCCGAGATAGAGACGATTATCCGCTTCTAAAACCCAAATTTGGGAGTGAGAAACATAACTCATCAATACACTCACCATCAACAACCCAAACCCCAAATAAACAATAGGAATTCCGGGGTCGGCTTTAATTTGCAATCCGGTACTTCCGACGACTTCATCAACAAATAACGTCACGCCGTTGACTTCGGTAGACATTCCGGGGCGCAAGGTTGACACCAGTTGACCTTCATTATCATAAAGTAATAAAGTTCCTTGTAAATCCCTCGCTAACAAGGAAACCCCCGCACTTAAATCGGGTTTTGTGGGAATCCAAGTTCCCCAAATACGACCGTTTCCGCCCGGATTTAATTGCGCCATTGGCAGTTGTAAAACGGGACTTCTATTAATCCGAATTCTGATGCCGGCGATTCCCCAATCGGCTTGATAAAAGGTTACGCCGTTGTGTTTGAGGGGTTTATTAACGTGAATGGTTTGACGGTCAACTTCCGAACCGTTATTATCCAAAACGGATAAGTCGGAATAAAATTGATCGATTGTTCCATCGGGAGTGTAATCAATCCAAAATTTATTGACTCGCACCGACCAATCTTGAGGAATTTGAGACGCCGCAAATGGCCCCGCATCAATAATTCTTCTAACTTGAAAGGTTTCTCCACTGGGTACTATTTCTTGGGCGATAAATCCCGTTAAGGAACCAACTGTTGAACCGATTAAAATTACAATCATACTCGCGTGAACGATAATCGGTCCGATGCGTCCAATTAATCCTTTTCGCGCATAGAGTTTATGGTCTTCTTGAAAAATTCGATAGCGACGTTTTTCGAGTAGCGTTTTCAAGGTTTCTAGGGAACCGGTTTCTATTTCTGCACTTAAAGCCAGGTTTTTAAATTGTTTCGGACTTTGATAATAATTCCAGCGTCGGGCCGATTTTAAGTTGGGGAGTTGTCGGGTAAAGGTACAGGCGATTAAGCTACTCCCAAACAGCAACAAAAGCGCGAGAAACCACCAAGTTCGATAAACATGATCTAAGCCTAACAGCAGAATGACTTTCCAGGTGAGAAAGCCAAATAAAGCCGGATGTTCGGGGTAGTTTTGTTGATAAAATTGCAGGGATTCACCCTGTTCGATAACGGTTCCAGAAACGCTAAAAACCGCGATAACCAGCAATAAGACAATGGCTAATCTTAAGTTGGCGAGTAGGGGTAAAACTTCTTTTTTCCAAAGGTTTAGAGGCTTGGTTCCCCAATCAGAAAGTTTAGATAAAAATAATTCTTTTGCCGTCATTTTAGATTTTTTTTCTGTGTTTGAATATCAAGCTAAACGATAGGAACGAATCGAGATAACAGCGAAAATACACCAAATCCCACCAATAACGCCCCGCTCACCGGAGTAATCCAACCCGACCACTGTCGCAGAGAAAGCAGTTTTTTGATGCTGGCGGTAAAGGTTCCGGCTAACACTAAAGGCGCTACATATCCGGCTGCATAAGCTAGGAGTAGAACCCCTCCTAAAACCCAATCTTTTGATGTAGAAACCCAGGCTAACAATGTTGCTAAAACTGGAGTGCTACAGGGAGACGCGACTAAACCAAAGGTTAATCCTAAAAAATAGGAACGAACTCCATTGGGAATGTTTTGAGGAATCCATTTCATTGTATCAAAAGCGGGTAAAGGAATCGGCAAAGCTTCCAATAAATTTAACCCCATTAAAATCGCAATAATGCTGACAATTATGGGCAAGCCGATGCCAATTTGACCGTAAACTTGTCCGACAACGGTTGCTAGAATTCCCAAACCCGCTAATGTTGTCGCCAGTCCCAACGCAAACCAAGTGGATTGGGCCGCCGCTTGTAGGCGATTTTGGGTTTCGTAGCCGCCAATATAGCCGATGGTAATCGGTAGCATAGATAGCATACAAGGTGTCAGGCTCGTCAGCAAGCCCGCCAAGAAAATAATCCCCACACTCACCCAACTGAGTTCCGTTAGTTGGGTTTTGACGAGGGTGTTGGCGTATTGGGCAATCTCGTAGAGTTGGGTTTGCAGGGTATCAAACATGAGTTCGGATGCAGTTCGCGCTTCATCACAAATTGTAACGCTTTCTCAGTCTGACTCTGCCTATTCGTTAACGTGACCGTCTGGCATAATGGTTCCCCGCAGCAGGACGCCTCTTAAATTTGTGTCTTTTAAATTTGCCCCTTCTAAGTTCGCATTGCTGAGATTGGTGACTTTTTTATCTTCTCTAAAATAATAGCTATGTAGGTCAGCTTTACTGAGGTTACTATTGGCTAAATTCGCATATTGTAGATTGGTTCCGTGTAAACTAGCTTGACTTAAATTGGCTTTTTTTAGGTCGGTTCCCCAGAGTTTTGCTTCTAATAAATTGGCATTTTCTAAGTTAACTTCGGCGAGGTTGGCTAAGGTTAAATCTGCCGCCCACAACCCGGCTTCTCTGAGGTCTGCCCCTTCTAAATTTGCCCGACGCAAGTTGGCTTTAAATAAGTTGGCTTTGGAGAGTTTAGCGCCTCTTAAATCGGCATCGGATAAATCTGCATATTTGAGGACGGCATTGGTTAAGTCTGCGCCTCTTAAATTCGCCCCGGAAAGTTGGGCTTTCGATAACGCTAAACCTCGCAAATCGGCGTTACTCAAATCGCAGGTTTTCCACAGAAAGGTTTGACAAGAATTGGTTTTCAGCAGTCGATTGATATCTTGAGAATTTGAGGCGCGAACGGATGTCATTCCTCCGCCTAGAAATCCAATGACTAACAATAGGATGATTGCCAATTTCTTCAGATTCATACCTTTTCTCAACTGGGGCTATTGAGGACTACCGATTTCAAAACCTGCTGATTTTACCCGAAATAAAATAGTTGGTTTGTCGTTGGGCTTGAGCGCCTTAAAGAAGGGCTAAAGCCCAACTACAAGCTTTTGGAAATTGAGTTGTTGACTTAGATGGGATTTTAAATCTTTACTAAGTTTACCGAATGTCTATCCAATTGTCAAACCCAAATCGTTGGCAGAAACGACAAAAACTGAGTTTTGAACCGCATCCGGGGCGACGTTCTCCACCACACCTAAAAAGTCACCATTGTTGCCCAAAATCTGGGTATTCTGACCGACGAGATTAAAGCTAAGTTCCGATATACTAATCTCGCCAATAATAGCAATGCGATCGCCTTCACCCGCATTAAAATCAAGAATGCGATCGGCGAGATTAACATCTTGAACTCCAACGGATTCATCAACTCTGAACATAAACGTATCGGCGCCGGTTCCACCCGTTAAAGTATCGATTCCTAAATCCCCAATTAAATAATCATTTCCTGCACCCGCATCAATCAAATCGTTATCTTTTCCACCCCGAAGAAAATCATTTCCCGCTCCTCCAGAAATCGTATCATTGCCTTGATTTCCATTAACAATATCATTGCCATCACCGCTATCGATCAGATCGTTATCTTGATCGCCAAAAATATAGTCATCTCCCGCATCTCCGGTAATGGTATCATTGCCTTGATTGCCATTAACAACATCGCTACCAACCGAACCGATAACGCTATCATTTCCCCCGCCCACAAACACTCCCGAAGGCGCTTGTTGAGCCAATTCCGGTGTCAAAGTGACCGTATTATCCGCATCAAAATCCCGAGTCACTAAAAATTCTAAGGGCAAGTGGGTGAGATTAATTGTATTAATAAAAACGTTTAACAGCCCGACATCACCAATTAAATCGGATTCGCGACCCGGAATAATTCCCCCGACAATTTCTGCATCTTCAATGCGATCGCCCTGTTGAATTTGATCGACGACTTCAAACCCTTGAACGACCTCACCAAAAACGGCATAACTCCCGTCCAAAAAGTCAGAATCGGATAAATTAATATAGAATTGTGAGGAGGCGGAATCGGGGTCATTTGTGCGAGCCATTGCGATGGTTCCCTGAGTATTTTGTAAGAGGGGGGGAACCGTAATTCCGGCTTGCTGAAAGGTTTGACTATAAATCGGTTCTGTCGCACCTTCGGGTTTAATTTCTAGGGGAATTATTCGTTCTTCACCCGTCGCCGGATCGATAAAACCGCCACTTCCAAGCTGTTCGGGTGGGAAATTTGGATCTAAACTATTAGGATCTCCCGCTTGCACAACAAACGGATTCGGTTCGCGGACAACCCGATGAAATGAAATTCCGTCATAAAAATCTCGCTCAACTAAATCGACAAAATTTCCCGCTGTAATTGGGGCGTTATCACCATCAATTTGAATATAAATTGGCTGTCCATTGACAACCATAACGGCAACAGCAGAACCAGTTAATAGAGGTAAATCTTCCATTTTTTCAGATGAATTGTTTGCAGTTTCACTCGTAAATTTGTTCAGCATTCCCAAGTTGCAAAAAAAATCAACTTGATAGGGTTAACGCCAGGATTCTGACCGTAAACAGAGCGATTAAGTTCCTCAATTCTGGAGAAACGATCATCAACCGCAAAATTCGGATTGAGTTTGTTCTCCTGAATTATGTAAACTTATGTAAAGTACCCTGATCATTTTTAGTGATGATGTCCCGTCGAACCATAATCCGTTTATTTCTAGCCGCTTGTTTGGCGCTCTTAAGTTTCAGTGTAACTTCTCCTGCGTTGGCTTTGGGAGGAACCCTACCCCCGTTAAACCAACCCGCACCCGATTTTACATTACCCACGAATACCGGAGACGGAGAAATTTCTCTTTCCGATTACCGGGGTCAGTGGGTGGTGGTGTATTTTTATCCCAAAGATTTTACCTCAGGATGTACATTAGAAGCCCAAAGATTTCAACAAGATCTGCCAAAATATTTGGATCGAAATGTACAAATTTTGGGAATTAGTGCCGATGATGTTGATTCTCATGCCGAGTTTTGTGATGCGGAAGGGTTAAAATTTCCCTTGCTTGCAGACACGGATGGTACTGTGAGTAAAGCTTACGGTTCTTGGCTGAACTTTTTCTCGATGCGACATACTTTTATTATCGATCCTGAAGGTCAATTACGAGAAACTTTTGTAAAAGTTAGACCTGCAATTCATAGCGCCGAAGTTTTAGCGCGTTTGGAAGAATTGCAAGCCGCATCTTAATTGAATTGAATCCAATTTCTTCACTGGGTCAAGTCTATCTGTTTAGATAGGCTTTTTTTTTCTCCGATATTTTTCCCACAGCCAGGTTAACCAAATACAGGGGGCTAAAATGACAATTTCCTGCAAGATAAAAATCAGATTTTGAAACGTAAACAGGGAAAACAAAAAGCCAAATAATCCCGAACCTCCATAATTAAAACCGCCAAAAATAGTTAGGGGAAAAATGAAGTAATCGGAAGTAAACGGCCAAAACGCTTGCACTCCAAACGGTGAGGAATCATCGGCAACCATTAAATCTAAGAAAATATGGCTGGCGTAGACTCCACCTGTCCAGAAACCGAGCCAATTCCATTCTTTTAATTTCACAGAACGAGCGATCAAAGCGGTTAATAAACCGATCAGGATTGCTACAATTAAACTGTGAGTGGCTTGACGATGAAAAATTCCCGGATCTGCGCGTAAAAGGATTCCCGCAAACATATCTAAATCGGGTGCATTGGCAATAAAAACGGAGGCAAATAAAACAGAAAGCCGATGACGTTTGGGGATGTGGGGTTGGGCGAGAATATATCCACAAACGCCTGCAAGTGAATGTCCGACGGGTGATGGCATTGGAAAGACTAGGCAACAGTTAAACTACAACAGAGTGGAATCAATATTCCTGCTCTGAATATAAGTTAACAAAAATAATTCATTATATGAAATACAGAAAATAATCCTACACAAGGCAAGAGGCGTTAGTGATGTAGGGGCGGGTTCTGCAAAAATCTATATCTCTCATCAATAATTGATATAAACCCGCCCCATCTTTCCCTGAACCCTATAAGGGCGGGTTAATTAAGGTAGTTGGTGGGAAATCTATATTTATTGCAGAACCCGCCCCTACAAAATTCCCCAACGATCATCTGTAGTGATGACAATTTTTTTTCAATTGGGAAAAATAAAGATAAAAAAAGAGGTAGAGACGACACAAGAAAAGAGGCTCTAGTGATATGATATCCGCTTGATTAATTCTGTTATGGGGGGGCGAACAACAGTGAACAAGTACCGTGCAGCGAACAGTTATAGCAGGTAAAACTCACGCACTGATAACTGATAACTGTAAACTGATAACTGTAAACTGTAAACTGTAAAAACCCGCCCCATCTTTCTGTGAACTACTCAGTTCAAACCCGGTATTTACTGTTAACTGGGTTCGGGAATGCTAATATCAATCGAAGTAATTTTGGTATCGCCATCTAAAGCCGTTAGCGGGGGCTGAATTTCGGCTTCATTTCCTACCACTAAAGTCACCATTTGGTCGGGTTTGAGATACTTTTGGGCGACCCGTTGAACATCCTCAATTGTTGTGGCTTCCACCTGACGCTGATAGTCAAAGATAAAATCTTGAGGATAATCATAATATTCATACAACATCAGACGGGATAAAGTTTGATCGGGGGATTCAAAATTGAAGATAAACGAGTTCAAGGTTGACTCTTTGGCGTAGGCTAATTCTTCGGGTTTAACCGGTTCATTGCGAACCCGATCCAATTCAACCCGAACCGCTTTTAAAAAGTCAACCGTTGCATCGGATCGAGTTTGTCCGCCTGCAATAAATACACCGGGATAGTCATAATTTGCGTTCCAAATTCCATAGACCGTATAAGCCAACCCTTTATCGGATCGAATTTGGTTAAACAACCGCCCACCAAAACCATTTAACACCCCATTCAGCACGCTTAATTCGGGAAAATCGGGATTATTTCGTTCTCCTCCGATGTGACCCATTTCGATATAACTTTGGGTTAATTGAGGTTGATTAATGAAATATATTCCGCTTTGATGGGCTTGGGAGGCGTTGGGTTGGGGCGGAATTTCGGCGGTGTTTGCGGGTTTCCAATTGCCAAATTTTTCAGCAATTAACGCTTTCATTTCATCGGTTTCAAAATCTCCCACAATTCCTAAAATCATATTTTCGGGGTGGAAAGATTTCTGATAAAAATCAACCAAATCTTCTCGTTGAATATTGTTGAGCGTCTCATATTCAACGGTGCGAGCGTAGGGACTATCTTCGCCGTAAATTAACTTCTGAAATTCTCGTCCGGCGATCCGTTCGGGGCTATCATTTCGCCGTGCAATTCCGCCTTTTTCTTGCGTTTTGGCTAACTCCAATTTTTGAGCATCAAAAACGGGTTTCTTTACCACTTCTGCAAACAGTCCGAAGACGGTTTCTAAGTCTTCACTCAACGCGCTAAAACCCGCACTTCCGGCGGTTGTACCAATTCCCGTTTCAACGGCTGCGGCTTTTTTTTCGAGAATTTGATTTAATTGATCGGCGCTATGATCGGCTGTTCCTCCGGTTCGCATCACTTCCCCGGTTAAGCTGGCGAGTCCAACTTGATCGGCGGGTTCGTATCGGCTTCCGGTGCGAAATAATGCGGTTCCTCCAACTAAAGGAAGTTCGCGATCGGGCATTAAAAAAACGGTAATCCCATTATCAAGTTGATAGCGGGTGTATTCGGGCAATTCGACTTCGGGTAGAGGCGGAAAATTCAATTCGGTGTAATGTTTTGCAGTAGATGCGACTGCGGGCGATCGCCAGGTTGTCAATAAAAACATGGTGGCGAATAGCAGTCCGAATAGAATTCGTTTTGATTTTCTCAAGTTAAATCTGGCTTGGGCTTGCATAATTGATGAGTCGTCGAAATCTGTTGGGTGAGTCTGAGTTATTTTTTAACCCAAACTGGGGGTAAATTGTGGCTGTGAACGGCCTAAGAATCTTGGGATAATAATTTACCAATGGTGCGATTTTCGGGGCGAAACGTTTCTTGGGCGACCCGTTGAATATCAGCCGGAGTAATTTTAGAAATCGCATCCAACTGCTTAAATAAATTCATCCAATCTCCGGTTTTCACCTCGTATTCTAGCAAAGCAAAAGCCATCCCCATGTTAGAATCTAGCGATCGCAATAAACTCGCCCGAGCCTGAGTTTTCACCCGTTCTAATTCCTCTGGAGAAACGGGTTCAGTTTTCAACCGTTCGATCTGATTTCGCAGGGCCACCGCCACTTCTTCGACGGTATGACCGGGAGCAGTTAGGGCGTAAAATAACATTAAATTGGGATATTTATCACCGGGATAACCGCTAAACCCTTCGGCTGCCAAAGCGATTTGTTGCTTTTGAACCAAACTTTGATAAAGGCGGGAGGTGCGACCATTGCTGAGAATGCTGGCGATCGCTTCATAAATAACATGATCGGGGTGAGCCAGTGCGGGTCGATGATAACCCTCAAAATACCAGGGTTGAGAGGGCAATTTCATCGTCACTTCTCGGGTTTCCTGTTGAGGCGGTTCTACCTCTTGAATTTTAGGCGGTTCGGGGCCTGCTTTGTAGCGTCCGAAATAAGTTTGGGCGAGTTGTTTAACTTGAGTCGGGTCAACATCGCCAACGATCGCAACGGTGAGATTATTCGGAACGTAGTAAGTCTCAAAGAAATCTTGTACATTATCTCGATTAAGACCCTTTAAATCTTCTACATAACCGATCACAGGACGGCGATAAGGATGAACTTTAAACGCTTCTGCGGTAAATTTCTCAATCATCTGACCGACGGGTGAATTATCAGTTCGGAGCCGTCTTTCTTCTAAAATTACCTGTTTTTCTTTAAAAAATTCTCGGAAAACCGGTTCGAGAAAACGTTCGGATTCTAAAGACATCCACAGTTCCAATTTATTGGCAGGTAAACTGTAAAAATAAACGGTTGAATCTGTAGAAGTTGCGGCATTTAATCCAACCCCGCCCGCCCGTTCAACAATTTTAGAAAACTCATTCGGTTCAACCAACTTTGAAGCTTCAGCTTGTACCTTTTCAAATTCGGCAACCAACTGAGAAACTTCTTCAGATTTTCCTTGTTTTTCGGCCGCTTGAATTTGGGCAAAAAGCCGATCCATGCGTTCAAGTAACGGCTGTTCTTGCTGATAATTGGTTGTGCCGATCCGCTTGGTTCCCTTAAAAGCCAAATGTTCTAAATAATGAGCCACTCCGGTTTGACCAACTGGTTCGTTGGCGCCGCCGACATCGGCATAAATTAAAAACGAAACCACCGGGGCTTTATGACGTTCGAGGACAATAAATTTCATCCCATTATCAAGGCGAAATTCGCTCACCTCATCCATCACCCGATCGAGATAGGGCTGAATGGAACTTTGAGGACGAACGGGCGTTTCATCGGCCAGTAAAGGGTTTGTAGAAATTCCCCAAAATAAACAGATCAATAGGGTTAAAATCAATCCCCGCCAAATTCTCCGGCCTAAGATATGCTGAAGATCGGGGGGAACACGCCAACTCGGAAACATAGGCTTCAGTCTCGTGAGGAATACTTTCAGACGAATTTTAACATTCAAAGCATGAAGACTTTTGTCATTTAAGCGATCTGCCCGATGACAAATGATAGGCTAAGACAGCCAACTCAAACCTTGAGAACACAGAACCCTAGCTGAATGCGCTCGTCGGTATCATTCGATCTTGACTGACCGCGACTGATAACGGTTCCGAATCTCTCCTTGGACAAAACATCAGATATTGAACGGTTAGAACGATGAAAACTTTAAATCACACTCCTCACTTGGAAACGGAAACTTCTGCTCGGATTTTAAAGGCCGCACAGCGATTATTTGCCCGTAAAGGTTATGATGGCACAACGACTCGCGATTTGGCACAGGCCGCCGGTGTTGCTGAAGGAACCATCTTTCGCCATTTTCCCAACAAAAAGGCGATTTTAATTGAAGTGGCAACGGAAGGATGGATTGAAATTCTCACCGATTTGTTGACCGAATTGAGTGAAATGGGCAGTTATAAAGCGGTGGCTCAAGTGATGCGCCGCCGAATGTTAAGTTTACACGAAAATACCGATTTGATGCGGGTTTGCTTTTTAGAGGCTCAATTTCACCCGGAATTGCGCGATCGCATTCAATCGGAAGTGATTGCAAAAATGACCGATGTTGCTGAAGCTTTTTTTGAAACGGCGATGGAAAAAGGGGTTTATCGTCAGATGAATCCCCGGATTGTGGCTCAGGTGTTTTTGGGAATGTTTGCCGTATCTGGATTTAGTTACACGACGTTAATTGAACCGGGAGCGCGACCAAAAGCCATGCAGGAAATTGCCGAAGGTTTGGCCGATATTTTTCTCAATGGGGTGTTAAATACTGAAGCCAATTCTTAACGGATTTTTTCATCGAAATCGTCAGGAAATATGGGATCAATTTTGGGCAACCCAAACGGGTAAAATTGATGACTCAGGTTCAATGCGTTGGGTTTGCCCCGAATTGTTTAAAATGATTGCGCTTCCCGCACCCATCGTTGCACGAGGGCTACAGACGGACACAAATCGCGCCGTTGCATGGTGATGACGTGCAGGCGGAGAATTTGTTGGTGCAGTCGATGAACGGGCATTTGAGCTAACTGAGTCACCGATCCAATTCCGGCGTGAAGCAACAGTCCGCAATACTGACATCCGACGCTGGGAATTCGTGCTAAATCAGCCATTGCTACCCATTTACTGACTTCTCTGAGGGTGGTTTGCAAAAGGTTCGCCAGCATCATTTTTTGGGCTTGGGTGCGGCCTTTTTTCAGCAATTCTGCGGTGGTGGTAATTTCACATTTTTCGCTGAGAAGTTTTTGATTGCTTGAGGTTAGTCCCGGAAGTTGAGAAATCGGCCAATCACAAGCGGAAATTGAACTTTGGGGTTTTGATGGAGATATTGCCATAAGATCATAAATCAATGCGAGAGAACAGCAATTTTCTGAGCAGACCGTTTGACACAGATGTGTTTTGGCTGTCCGTTCAGTTTGAGCATCATCCCTCTATCTCGAAAAGAGTTTTTGGGGTGGCGATGCGGGTTCTTTATTGTAGCAGTCTGTTCTGGGGGATTAAGGTATAGGGAGACACCGGGAAATTGTTACAATTATTCGCAGAATTTTAATCGGATTTGTCTAGATGAATTTTTCCTGTTTTTCCCGAGTTGCTTTTATTCGGATCTGGTAATTGAAATTATTCATCACAGTTCACGCTTTTCAATTCCGGCGAACGGTATGAAGTTTTGCAAATCTTACGAAAGATTGGAAACTTGATGATTAACCGATGAATTCCAAACACAATTGACGAAAATGATCGCCCCGATGTTCAAAGCTTTCATATTGATCAAAACTCGCACAAGCCGGCGACAATAACACCACTTTTGCCGATAAATTCCGGGCTAATTCTGCGGCTTTAGGAATGGCTTTTTCCATCGTTTCTACAATTTCCACATTTTGATAATTCACCTGTTGGAGTCGTTGCGAAAACTGTTCGGCTGCATCTCCAATTAATAAAACGGCCGCGGCTTTTTCTTGAATCTTTTGCAACCATTGGGAATCATCTCCTTCTTTTGCTTCCCCTCCCGCAATTAAAATAACCGGGGCTTCTACGGCGACCAAACCCACTTCTGCCGCATCATAATTTGTCGCTTTGCTATCATTAATCCAGTCAATTCCTTGCCAAGTTCCCACATATTCTAAACGGTGAGGAACACCCGGAAAGTTGGAAATCGCCTCTTGAATAGCCGGGGGTTCAATTCCCGCTAAACGGGCGGCTGCAACCGCCATTAACAGGTTTTGCCGGTTGTGAGTTCCCACCATTTTTAAAGCAGTTAAAGGCAAAATTTTCTGATGATTTTGGCAAACATAATCCCCTTCAATATAAACGCCCAAATCGGGATTGCCAATCAGTTCGGATTTACCTTTAACACTCGTCCAACAGGCATCTTTCCACTGTTGAGAGGCATTTTTCCGCAGGTAAGTATCGTCACCATTTAACACTTGTATTTCCGAATTTTTTAGTAATTTAGCCTTGATATTATAGTAATTTTCTAACGTATAGTGGCGGCTTAAATGATCGGGCGTAAACGTTGTCCAAATGCCGATTTTTGGGGCAAGGGTTGAGGAAGATTCGATTTGATAACTGCTGACTTCTGCAATTACCCAATCTACCGATTTATCCACTTTTAAAGCTCGAATTTCTTGCTGTTGTAGGGCCAATTCACAAGCCGCATTTCCAATATTTCCACAGGCGGGGGCGTTAAAACCTGCGGCTTTAAAAATGGCTGCGGTTAAAGCGGTTGTTGTGGTTTTACCGTTGGTTCCGGTAATTCCCACCCAAGGAACAAAGTCAAGATTTCGCCATGCGAGTTCCATTTCTCCAACGACTTCAATTCCCCTTTGACGGGCTGTTTCTAAAGGGGGAATATCCCAGGGAACACCGGGACTGACAACGACTAAATCTGGAGAGGTTTTAGGGTCAAAATTTTCACCTAAATTAACGTTAATTCCTTCTGTGATTAATTGCTGCTGTTGCTGATGCAATTTGGGTGAGGTATTGCGATCGCTAACCGTGACTTTCCAGCCTTGAGATTTCAGCAGTCGGGCTGCTGCATTTCCTGATCTTCCTAAGCCGATAATATGAGCGTTTGGCATAGATAAAATGGTAGTTTCCCTGGAGAAGTAATCCTTATTTTACCCGGTTTGGGGCTTCGGGGTAGATTGTTCGATTGGAGTTTGTCCAGAAAACGCCCTCCAAATCTTGCAATTTTGACTCGATTTAACTCTTAACAATTGCTCCAAAATCCGCTAACACTCTAGCATGATTTCGCAACAATCCCAACAGATTTAAACGGTTTTGTTGAATGTCGGGATTTTCATCCATCACCAACACACTTTCTGGCCCATCAAAAAAGGTGCTAACCGTTGGGGAAATTTCCGCCAAAGCATCAACTAACTGTCGATAATTGCGGGTTTCTTGGGCGGCTTCTGTTTTCGGAACTAACCCAATTAACGCTTGATAAAACGCTTCTTCAGAGGATTTTTCAAACAATTTAGGATTAACAATTTTCTGCGGTTCTAATTGTACCGTATCCAAATCTCCCTGTTTGGCTAAACGAGTCGAACGGTTGACGGTTTCATAGATTTGATCCAAGCTACCATCTTGGCGAATGGTTTGTAAGAAAATCGCCCGTTCGCGAACATCCAACAAATCTTTTAACGCCCGTTCGGTATATTCGGGATCATCTTCTCCTAAAACGGCATTGACCAAATCATAATCGATGTTCTTCTCATCTTGCAACAGGGTTCTAATTCGTTGTAAGAAAAAGTCATAAAGCTGCGACAACAAATCGGGAATTGCTTGGTCGTAGTTTTGAGTAAACTCAGCTACCAACTGTTCGAGAAGTTGATGTAAATTAAGGGTTAGATTCGCAGACCAAGTAATATTAACCACCGCATTCGCCGCCCGACGCAACGCAAAGGGATCGGAAGAACCGGAAGGAATCATTCCCAAGCCAAAAATACTGACCAAAGTATCCAATCTATCCGCCAAACCGACAACTTGACCCACCAAAGTTTGCGGTAAACTATCGGTCGCCCCACGCGGTAAATAATGTTCAAAAATTGCCGTAGAAACGGCTTCGGGTTCGCCGCATTCTCGGGCATATTTTTCGCCCATTACCCCCTGTAATTCGGGGAATTCATAAACCATTTGCGTAACCAAATCCGCCTTACAAAGTAAAGCCGCCCGTTGAATTTGAGTTTTTTCGGTTTCGCCAACTTCTAGCTGTTGACTAATTAAATTTGCGGCTTTACCAATGCGATTAACTTTATCGCGAACCGAACCCAATTTTTCCTGAAAAGTGACCGTTTCTAAATCGGGTAAATAAGCTTCTAAAGGTTGCTTTAAATCCGATTTGTAGAAAAACTGACCGTCCGCCAATCTCGCCCGAATTACCCGTTCATTTCCCGCAGCAATAATATTAGATTTTGCCGGATCTCCGTTGGAAATTGTGATAAAATAAGACTTGAGCGGAGATAGAGTCGATTTCGCCGTTTCTAATACGGGAAAATAACGTTGATGCGTGACCATTACCGTTTTAATGACTTCCGGGGGTAAATTCAAAAATTCCTCCTCAAATTTCCCCACAACCGCAGTCGGCCATTCCACCAAGTTAATCACTTCTTCTAACAGTTCCTCGGGAATTTCTGCCTCTCCGCCGATACTTTTCGCCGCCGTTTTTATTTCTTCTTCAATTGTCGTTTTTCGCCGTTCGGGGTTAACTTCAATAAACCCTTGACGCAACGCCTCTAAATAATCCGTTGGGGTGGAGATTTCTATGGGTTCGGGATGCAAAACTCGATGTCCTTGAGAAATGCGATTACTCTCAATTTTGTCCGAACCGCTAACCAAAGTTACGGGTAAAATTTTGTCATCCAACAACACCACCAACCAGCGTATCGGGCGGGGAAATCTCAACTCTCCATCTCCCCACCGCATGAACCGTTTTCCTTCTAATTTAGTAATCCATTCGGGAATTAATTCTGTTAAAATATCGGAGGTTCGACGACCTAAAATTTTCTTTTGAACAAATACAAAATCCCCTTTTTCTGTGGGGCGAATTTCCAAATCATCCAGTTCAACCCCTTGTTTTTTTGCAAACCCTTCTGCTGCTTTTGTGGGTTTATCATTCTTAAAAGCAGCCGATGCGGGTGGGCCTTTAATTTCTTCCTCACGGTCGGGTTGCTGCTTCGGGAGTCCTTCTATCACAACCGCCAACCGTCGGGGAGTCCCGTAAACCTCGATAGACTCAGACTTGAGAAATTGTTCATCCAGCGTGGTAGCAATGAGGTGTCGCCACTGTTGGAGGGCTTGTTCAACAAAAGGGGCGGGAAGTTCTTCGGTACCGACTTCGAGTAAAAAATTAGGCATAACAGCGATCGCAGAATGGGCAGATTACTAATTTTAGATGACTTAGGTATACGTTAGCACCTTTGGTGGTTATTCTTTCAAGTTTTATACCATAATTAAATGAAAAGATACAGAGTCAACCCATGAGTCAAACTATTTCGGCTGCAAAAATAAACCTGATTGACTTGAGAGAAAAATTTGGATTAGAACGAGTGAATGATTCTGATTTTTTCCAAGAATGGCAGGAAAATTTACCGAATCTTTCAGCCGAAGCACAGCAATTGATGGATGAAGTTAAAGCAGATTATCTTCATTTATTTGAGTATCCCCTCTTAGAATCGGTTGTTAAATTAGTGGTACTTTCCCCTTTGCTCAAACAAGCGGGTTTTTATCGTCCTCCCTTTTATATTATAGGTGAAAAAGAGGTAAAAGTCTTATCTCAAGATGAAGAAGTGATGATTCAAGGAAGACTGGATTTGTTGATATTTACCCCGCCATTTTGGGTCTTGGTCATTGAAGCCAAAAAAGCACAATATTCATTAGATGTGGGAATTCCTCAAGCCTTAACTTATATGTTAGCTCATCCTCATCCCGAAAAACCTTTATTTGGGTTAGTAACCAACGGAACCGATTTTATCTTTTTAAAGTTAACTCAACAAGGAACGCCTAAATATGCAGAGTCCGATGTATTTTCAATGCGACGCAGAGAAAACGAACTCTACACCGTTTTAAGAATACTCAAACGGTTAGCTGAAATTGTTACTTCACAAAATTAATTATTGTTTTTATGATGATTTTTACCCAATATTTCCAACAAAACACCAACCCCAATATTGATTTTATCATCCCGTTAACCGCCGAACAACGCTATCGCAGCCGTCAAACAATCGAGTTATCATCCGGTCAAAAACTCTATTTACGTTTACCCCGAGGAACGGTGTTAGAAGATGGGGATTTATTGCAGTCCGAAACACAAGAACACATTGCAAAAATCGTCGCCCAACCCGAATCCGTAATTACCGTTAAAGCCAACAGCGAACTTGAGTTAATCCGGGCGGCTTATCATCTCGGAAATCGTCATGTTCCCTTAGAAATTACCTCAACTTACTTAAGATTATCGCCCGATTCTGTGTTAGAGTCAATGTTAGTAAAATTGGGCTTAGAGATGATCGAAGAAATAGCGCCCTTTTATCCCGAAAAAGGAGCCTATGGACATCATCATTAGCTTTAATTCAGGAGAATAACACCTTGATTCTCAATCTTTTACAACTGGCGAGTCCAGCTTTACCTTTGGGTGCCTATAGTTACTCAGAAGGTCTGGAAGCCCTGATTGATAATGAAATCATTACCGATGAAAACAGTTTAGAATCTTGGCTAATTCAAGAGATAAAATACGGTTCAATCCGACTAGAAACTGCTATAATGTTAAGGGCGTACCGTTGTTTTATGGCAAATGAACTCATGGGGTTAACCGACTGGAATCAATGGTTAAGTGCGGCCAGAGAAAGTTCAGAATTGCGAAAACAAAGCTGGCAAATGGGCAACAGTTTAATGAAATTATTGTTAGAGTTAGAAGGCATTCAAAAACCCTCATCAACTCAATCGGATATTTTCAAACTCGAAACCTGTGCGGCAATTATTGGTAAACCTTGTAATTATGCGATCGCCTTTGGTTTGGGGGCGGGTTATTGGCAAATCGAACAAAAAAATGCCTTACTCGGATATTTACACAGTTGGGCAACAAATCTCATAAATGCCGGAGTTAAACTCATTCCTATCGGTCAAACACACGGACAAAAACTCCTCCTAAAACTCCATCCCGAAATTACCAAAGCCAGCGAAGAAATTTTTATCTTAGAAGATGATGAATTGCTTAGTTGTAGTTGGGGTTTGGGACTGGCAAGTATGCAGCATGAAACTCAATATACTCGTTTATTTAGAAGCTAATTTGGTAGGTTCCAACTGCATGGCCCCCAAACCCCCAAATCTGGGGGCTTAAATTGATATAATTCAGAAAAAATATCCAATAAAATTAGGGAAAAATTAACCATGACAGCCTTTAGAATTGGAATAGCCGGGCCAGTGGGTTCGGGGAAAACCGCCCTTCTCGATGCGTTGTGTAAGTCGATGCGAGATCATCATCAAATTGCCGTTGTGACCAACGATATTTACACTCAAGAAGACGCCCAATTTTTAGTTCGTTCCCAAGCGTTAGAAACCGACCGAATATTAGGCGTAGAAACGGGCGGTTGTCCTCACACGGCTATCCGAGAAGATGCCTCAATTAATTTGGCGGCGATAGAAGATTTAGAGTTAAAATTTGGCAATCTTGATATCGTCTTTCTCGAAAGTGGTGGGGATAATTTAGCCGCCACTTTTAGCCCAGAATTAGTCGATTTAACGATTTATGTTATCGATGTCGCCGCAGGAGATAAAATCCCCCGAAAAGGCGGCCCAGGAATTACAAAGTCCGATTTATTGGTGATTAATAAAATAGACCTAGCCCCGTTTGTTGGGGCAGATTTAAACATTATGGAACGAGACGCTAAAAAAATGCGAGGGGAAAAACCTTTTGTATTTACGAATTTAAAAACCAAACAAGGTTTAGAAGATGTGCAGGAGTTTATTCAAAATAATTTGATTTAATTTTAATTGATATTTTGATCGCTCTGTCGGGTTCATCAAACTACTCAAACCCATTAATCTTTCTGTAGGGTGCATCAAACCTGTTAATCTTGTTGGGGAGGGAAAAGCGTTAATCATTTGATGCACCATGCTACTCAAACCCATTAATCTTTCTGTAGGGTGCATCAAACCTGTTAATCTTGTTGGAGAGGGAAAAGCGTTAATCATTTGATGCACCATGCTACTCAAACCCATTAATCTTTCTGTAGGGTGCATCAAACCTGTTAATCTTGTTGGAGAGGGAAAAGCGTTAATCATTTGATGCACCATGCTACTCAAACCCATTAATCTTTCTGTAGGGTGCATCAAACCTGTTAATCTTGTTGGAGAGGGAAAAGCGTTAATCATTTGATGCACCATGCTACTCAAACCCATTAATCTTTCTGTAGGGTGCATCAAACCTATTAATCTTGTTGGGGAGGGAAAAGCGTTAATCATTTGATGCACCATGCTACTCAAACCCATTAATCTTTCTGTAGGGTGCATCAAACCTATTAATCTTGTTGGGGAGGGAAAAGCGTTAATCATTTGATGCACCATGCTACTCAAACCCATTAATCTTTCTGTAGGGTGCATCAAACCTATTAATCTTGTTGGGGAGGGAAAAGCGTTAATCATTTGATGCACCCTACAACTTCAGTATTTTCACTGAGGAAATCGTTTAAAAAAGTTCCGTATTTCCACTGTGGCTTTTACAGTTGGCTTGAGGTTAAGCTGAAATCAAATCTACTCAGGCTGAAGAACGCCAAGGACAAACACTCATGTTGAAGCGACTCATTGTAGGGTTAATTAGCATCACACTTCTATTTCAGAGTTTAGTATTCAGCAGTCCAGTTTATGCGAGTCCAGTTATTACTACTGAAAACTCTCAAGCAGTCTATGAAATTCCCTTCTCAGATACAATACTCTTTTATAAGAAGCTAGATCAAGCTTTGAAGTCAAACGAACCAATCGTAATTCAAACTAATTTTAAGAGTTATGAAGAGTTTCCAAAAGAGTTGAAAAAGATTGTTAAAATTGATGACCCAAGTGATTCTATGGATACAGTTGCTTCTACTCCGGGAGGGACAGCCACTACTCTCTTAATTGGGGGTGCTGCTATATTCGGAGCTGCTACTGGCTTAATTTTACCTCTTATTGGAGTAAGTGGTGCTGCTAGCTTAATTGCATCTGGAAAAGTTGATAACCATGCACTGAACTTTATGATCTCCACAGCTACAGGAGCAGTCGTGGGAGGTATGATAGGCGCACTTCCAGGCGGTATTCTTGCTCTCCCGGCGGCTGGAATAGGTGCGGGTACTGGTGCTATGTTCTCATTAGTATCTCAAGCATTCAGCGACTCTACTCGTCAATTTTTTCTAATAGATGGAGTTGATAGAAGAATCCAAATTGTTATTGCGTAAGCAGACTTTGCTTGCTAAACTTCAATAAATTAGAAATAATATTCTAGAGGTAGGTTAAAGCTTTAATCTACCTTATTTATTTTGGGGTTAAAATTTCAAAACTTATCCAACTTCATTTATAATAACTGCATTGAACCAGAGTTAAACATTCTAATGACCCCTGAAAAATCAACCGGATGGCAAGGAATTCTGCGGTTAAAATACGCCAAAGATAACAATTCAACCAAACTCATAGAAGCCTACAGCCAAGCCCCGCTAAAAATTCAACGTTCATTTTATCCCGAAGCAAAAGACATCTGTCATAACGTTATTTTACACACAGCCGGAGGAATAGTTGGAGGCGATCGCCTGTTACAAGAAATTCATTTACAACCCCAAACCCAAGCCCTCATTACCACCGCATCCGCAAGCAAAATCTATCGCAGTACCGGAAAACAAGCCAAACAAACGGTTAAAATACAAGTCGATACGGACGCAATTTGTGAATATTTACCCCGAGAAACAATAGTATTTAACGGTGCAATTTATCGCCAAGATTTACAGGTAGAATTAGGACAAAATGCGACGTGGTTGGGATGGGAAATTACCCGGTTTGGACGCACAGCCAGAGGCGAACAATTTAACCAAGGAGAATGGCGATCTTGTACCGAAATCTGGCAAAATGGAAAGCCATTATGGATAGATCGTCAGTGGCTACCGGCGAGTAATGAAATACTCACCAGTCCTCACGGTTTGGCGGGACAAGCGGTGGTCGGAACTTTGGCTTGGGTGGGACATTCGGTTTCTGAAGAAATGTTAAAAGAAATTAGAAAATTGTGGAATCAGCACGACACTTTAGGAGAAGCCGGAGTCACCCAACTTTTATCGGGTTTGTTGTGTCGTTATCGCGGAAATACAACCCAAGAAGTGATAAACTGGTTTACAACGGTTTGGCAATATATTCGCCAAAACTATCAGGGACGAGTCATCACTCAGCCCCGAGTTTGGAAGATTTAACTCAAAATAAGGTGTGCAGAAATTATGCAATTAACGCCTCAAGAAAAAGATAAATTATTGATTTTTACGGCCGCATTACTTGCCGAAAGACGCAAAGATAAAGGCTTGAAACTTAACTATCCCGAAGCGGTTGCCTATCTTTCTGCGGCAATTTTAGAAGGGGCGAGAGAAGGGCGAAGCGTTGCGGAATTAATGAGTTATGGTAAAACCTTGTTAACCCGTGATGATGTGATGGAGGGTATACCGGAAATGGTGGAAGAAGTGCAAGTCGAAGCCACTTTTCCCGATGGCACCAAGTTAGTGACAATTCACAATCCTATCGTTTAAAATAGGAAGATTATCCCTAGATTTTTAGAGAAAAATATTTATGATTCCCGGTGAAATTTTTGTTAAAGAAGGTGAAATTGAACTGAATCCGGGTCGCACTACCCGAAGAATAAAAGTGTCGAATACCGGAGATCGTCCCATTCAAGTGGGTTCTCATTTTCATTTCTACGAGGTGAACACCGCCCTAGAATTTGAACGAGAAGAAACCAAAGGAATGCGATTGAATATTCCCGCCGGAACAGCAGTTCGGTTTGAACCCGGAGACGAACGGGAAATTGAGTTAGTTTCTCTGGCGGGAAGTCGTCAGGTTTATGGCTTGAATGGGAAAATCAACGGTCAACTTTGATGTAAAGTTACAACCAGGAAAAGCCATGTTATTTCAAGAATTGAATCGTCTCAATCTGGATTTTGTGAGAACTTTAAAAGGATTTGTTTCTATCATTATAAATCCCGGTAACACCGACTCGGTTTTTGATATTAGTCAAGGAATACGGAATACTGAAGCTAGTAATCTAGCCTTAGAATATCTTAAATCTCAACCGGGAGTTTCTGAGATTCTTGAAGAACGTTATCTTCCTCCTACTCCCGATTTAGATCTTCTCATTACTTATCCCAAAGATTCACTCGGATATGTCTATGCCTCGAAGATGAAACAGGATAATTTTGACCCAGAATTCTACCAGAAAATCGAGGTAAAAGATGATCTGAGTTATATTATTTTACGTCAACGCCAAAGCCATGATATTTGGCATACTGTCACAGATTTTGGCACTGATGTAACAGCAGAATTGGGGCTACAATCATTTACTTTAGCTCAAACTCGTTTACCCTTGCCAATTATCCTGATAGCGGGTGGGCTACTGAAGACTTTACTGCAATCTCCAGCAGAAATGAGTCGATTATTAGATCAAATTGCTATAGGATATCGTATGGGGTCGAAAGCCAAACCCTTTTTAGCCCAAAAGTGGGAGGAACATTGGGATAAACCCCTGGCAGAATTGCGGGCAGAATTGGGAGTTGAACCCACGACCGTTTATCTACCGTGATCATCTATTAAAGCCGAGTGTAGAGGCGTTAATTTTGTTAAGATTTTAATGTCTCTACCTCCGATGAAAGTTCGTTTTAAACCTTTGAAATCAAACAACAAGGTGAGGAAAAATTAAGATGAGTTATCGAATGGATCGTCGCGCCTACGCTGAAACTTTTGGCCCAACCGTTGGCGATCGCATTCGCCTCGCCGATACGGAATTAATTATTGAAGTTGAACAAGATTATACAACCTACGGCGATGAGGTGAAATTTGGGGGCGGAAAAGTGATCCGGGATGGAATGGGACAGTCTCCTATTTCTCGCGAAGAAGGCGCCGTCGATCTGGTGATTACCAATGCGTTAATTTTAGATTATTGGGGAATTATTAAAGCCGATATTGGCATCAAAGACGGCAAAATTTTTAAAATAGGAAAAGCGGGAAATCCCTATATTCAAGACAACGTTAATATTATTATCGGCCCCGCAACCGAAGCCATTGCCGGCGAAGGAATGATCCTCACCGCAGGCGGAATTGATACCCATATTCACTTTATTTGTCCTCAACAAATCGAAACCGCGATCGCATCAGGAATTACGACAATGATCGGGGGAGGAACAGGCCCCGCTACCGGAACAAACGCCACCACTTGTACACCCGGATCTTGGAATATTTATCGAATGCTGCAAGCCGCCGATGCTTTCCCGATAAATTTGGGGTTTTTAGGAAAGGGAAATAGTGCGAAACCGGAAGGATTAATAGAACAAATTGTTGCGGGTGCTTTGGGATTAAAATTACACGAAGATTGGGGAACAACTCCGGCTGCAATTGATACCTGTTTAAATGTTGCCGATCAGTACGATGTTCAAGTTGCCATTCATACCGATACTTTAAATGAAGCGGGATTTGTGGAAACGACTATTTCTGCTTTTAAAAATCGCGTTATTCATACTTATCATACCGAAGGCGCAGGGGGAGGACACGCCCCGGATATTATCAAAGTTTGCGGTCAAAAAAATGTCTTACCCTCCTCAACAAACCCGACCCGTCCCTACACCGTTAACACCCTAGAAGAACATCTCGATATGTTGATGGTTTGTCATCATTTAGATCGAAATATTCCCGAAGATGTTGCCTTTGCCGAGTCAAGAATTCGCCGCGAAACGATTGCCGCAGAAGATATTTTACACGATTTGGGCGCTTTTAGTATGATTTCCTCCGACTCGCAAGCGATGGGACGGGTGGGAGAAACGATTATTAGAACTTGGCAAACTGCCCATAAAATGAAAGTACAAAGAGGGTTACTTCTTTCCCCTGAAAATACTCAAGAAACCCATGATAATTTTAGGGCTAAACGTTACATTGCAAAATATACCATTAATCCGGCAATTACGCACGGAATTTCTGATTATGTTGGGTCAGTCGAAGAAGGAAAATTAGCCGATTTATGTTTGTGGAAACCGGGCTTTTTTGGCGTTAAACCGGAAATTGTGATTAAAGGCGGATTCATTGCTTGGTCACAAATGGGCGATGCAAACGCCAGTATTCCCACGCCTCAACCCGTACATATGCGCCCGATGTTTGGCAGTTTTGGCGGGGCGATGACTGCTACTTCTTTTACCTTTGTTTCTCAGGCGGCTATAGAAGCAGGAATCAAGGAAAGAATTGGTTTACAAAAACCCACAGTCGCCGTAACAAATACCCGCAATTTAAGTAAAGCGGATATGAAATTAAATGATGGGTTACCCCAGATGGAAGTCGATCCGGAAACCTATGAAGTTCGCGCAGATGGTGAACTTTTAACCTGTGAACCTGCGGAAAGTTTACCGATGGCGCAACGTTATTTTCTGTTTTAATAACACTTGTTTTCTAAACAGATATGGTGGTTTTCTATCGCCATAACTGTATATCCCCAAAACCAGGTTTATCAATAGTACATCACCGGGCGGGTTTATGTCAGTTATTTCTGGGCAACATACATATGAGGAGAACCCGCCCCTACAAAACTGGTAACTGGTGACTGTAAACCTATTCCCTTTCCCTATTCCCTATTCCCTAACTAATTACACTCTATTCTTAAACTTTGACAATAGGCTTTTCGTTGACGTTCACGGCCTAATTCATTCGTCTTTTGTTCCCAACGGGACTCGATGGTAAGAATCGCTTCTGACAATGAAATTTGATTGTCTAAAAAATCCATTAAAATCGGATGTAAAAGGTCTTGTTGATAAACTTCAGACTGATAAACTGACAAATCTAAAACCATATTCTGACTATTCAAAGACATATAAATTGCATTTAGATATCGAGTCGCAAATTGCTGATTCATTCCCGCTTCTATCCAGAGTTGACGGTCAGTTAACTGAGACATTCGATAAGGATTAAAGGCGGTTTTTGAAGTAATCACATCAAGATTGGATTGTTTTGGCTGACTCATATAAGACAAAAAAGCGTAGGCTGCATCCAGAAAATTCCCATCTAAATCACCATTAATCGTCCCCACCCAACCGCCCAAAGCTGCATAGGGTGCATAATTAATCCCTTCTTGACTATAAGGACAAATTAACGGATCGCAAACCACTAACTGACCTGTTTCTCGGTCTAAAACTTCAGAACTTCCCGGTAAAATAGCAGTTCCCAATTGGTTTTTAATCGGAGAGTCTGACTCTATTGCTAAAGTGCCTAAATTTCCCCAGTCGAGAGTCAAAGCACAACGACCCGATAAAAATAGCGCTCGGATTTTTTCCTCCGAGAAATTATCTTGGAATTCGACTGATGGCCCGTAGCTAACTGCTTCTTTATAAATCGCTAACGCCTTAGCAAAAGCCTGATTATTTACTAAAGGTTTCATGGTTTCCGAGTCAAAAAAAGCCCCCTGTTGAGTTCCCCGAGTTTGTAACAACGAACTCGCCACCGCCCACAACATTCGGGGGTTAGTTTGAGGAGTTTTGATCAGACAAGAACCATAGTCGGGTTCTCCATCATTATTGAGGTCTTGACCGTCAACTTGTCGGGCTAATTGTAGATATTCATCCCAAGTGCGTGGCGGTGTAATTCCTTGCTTTTCTAAGATATCACTGCGATAATAAAGAGTGAGTAGATCCCCATCGAGAGGAACCGCATAAATTGCACCGTTATAAATCGCGTGGTATTCTCGAAAATAGGCGGCAATATCCTCCCATTTAATCGCTTCATCGGCTTCTACCAGGGGCGTTAAATCTTGCAAATATCCCTGTAGAAGATAGTCGGCTTTCCACTGAGGAGGAATAATCACCACATCGTAATTGTGAATACCCCTCCGGAAATCATTCAAAATTTCTTGATAGAGTAGGTCAAAGGGTGCCGTAATAATTTTGATTTCCAAACCCGTGAGCAGTTCAAATTGTGCGGCATGATCGATAATTGCCTCCGTTATCCCACTACCGGGTGTCAGGCTCAATACCGTCAGGGTAACTCCGCTAAAATTCGGCTGTAGTGTTGTTTTTTCCAGACTCGAAGACGAATCACTCCGGCTTTCATTTACAGCAATTCCGTGACAACCAGCGATCGCCAAACTTAGACCAACGGGGAGCCATCGAGTGAATAATTGAGGAATTAGAAATTGTCTAACACTCAATAGACAATCGCCGATCGGCATCATAAATTTTAGTCCTCCAACAATTCAGTTTTCTGAATTAAGCACCCGATGATGATATCACTATGAGTTTAACTAACCACGATTTTGTCAATCGGTCAATAGAATCAAGTCCAATACCAATTTAGCGAATCTCTAAATTTTTAGAGATTTGTGAAAACTCTACTTGTAGGATAACATTTTTATTCAGTTGAGTGTATAAACTCAACACTTTAACACTAAAACTCAAGTCAAAACAGGGGTCATCCATTGAGTCACAAAATCTGTGATTTTTTGATAGTATTTCTGAGTTTATGGGGAACAGGGGTGTCCCCGTCTATTGCTTCGCCTTTGGTCCCCGTATCCGTGCCGCTAACTCAAAATTCTTACCCTCAACCGGTGCCTCCTGATGCCACCATTCCCGAACCTCAATTTCCCCCAACCTTACCCCCTCCCGAGGAACTTTTTCCCTCTCCTCTCCCCAATTCTACCCCTACAGAACCCGATGTAGAACCCTCACAAACTCTTGTAATCGAACGATTTATTTTTGAGGGAAATACCGCCTTTACCGATGAAAAATTAGCAGAAATTACTCAATCTTTTCTCAATCGTCCGATTACATTTTCCGAACTTTTACAAGCCCGTTCTGCCGTCACCGATTTATATGTAAGCAACGGCTATATTACTTCCGGGGCATTAATTCCTCCGCAAACCTTAGAAGCCGGAGCCGTAACCATTCAAATTGTTGAAGGAGAAATTTCCGAATTAAATATCAAAGGAGATGAAAAACTCAATTCCAATTATGTTCGCTCGCGATTAAAACCCGCCCTTTCTAAACCCCTCAATCAAAATCGCCTTTTAGAAGCGCTCCAATTGCTGCAATTAAATCCGGTAATCGCCACCATTTCAGCCGAACTTTCCGCCGGAATTCGTCCGGGTGAAAGTATACTCAATGTGGACTTTCAAACGGCCGATACCTTTACAGTTAGAGTTTTTAGCGATAACAGTCGCCCGCCCAGCGTCGGCACTTTTCGGCGGGGGGTAGAAGTGCTAGAAGGCAATTTATTCGGACAAGGCGATCGCTTTGATGCCGTTTATAGTAACACCGATGGCAGTAATATTGTTGATGTTAGTTATGATTTCCCGATTAATTCTCGCAATGGAACCGTCGGATTTTATTTGAACTATACCGACAGTCAAGTGATAGAATCGCCCTTTGAAGATTTGGAAATAGAAGCCAATAGTTACACCTATGAATTGCGCTACCGTCAACCGATTATTCGGACGCCCCAAGAAGAACTCACTTTGGGTTTAGCCCTGAGTCGTCGAGAAACAGATACCTCAATTTTAGGGGTGGGTTTTCCCCTCTCCAGGGGGGCAGAAAATGACGGAGAAACTCGTTTATCGATTGTTCGTTTTTATCAAGAATATGTCAATCGGGGAGGAAAACAAGTGTTGGCGGCGCGATCGCAATTTAGTTTGGGAGTCGGCGCGTTAGATGCCACAATTAATAATAATGACGAACCCGATAGTCGATATTTGGCGTGGCGGGGACAGGCGCAGTGGTTGCGATTGTTGGCACCGGATATGGTATTATTAATTCGGTCGGATATTCAACTCTCCAACGAAGAATTAATTCCCCTCGAACAAATCGGGCTGGGGGGATTTGAGACGGTGCGGGGATATCGTCAGGATTTGTTATTGCGGGATAATGCGGCGTTTGCTTCGGTGGAGTTGCGCTATCCCATCCTGCGAACTTCTGATGGAGAAGGGGTTTTACAACTGACTCCCTTTGTCGATCTCGGTCGGGCTTGGAATGCTAACCCCGAGTTGGAAATTGACTCTAGGACCCTGTTTTCGGTGGGTTTGGGCTTGCGTTGGCAATACAGCGATCGCCTCACGTTACGCTTTGACTGGGGGATTCCCCTGTCTGATACCGAGTCGCGAGAACGAACCTTACAAGAACAGGGGATTTACTTTTCACTCGATTGGAATTTGTTTTAGATAGATCTCTGTGCTATAATCGTTTATTGTGCCGATGTAGCTCAGTGGTAGAGCGGCGCACTCGTAATGCGTAGGCCAGGGGTTCAAATCCCCTCATCGGCTTCTTTCTAGAACTTCGCCTTCATTGCCATTCAGTTAAAAAGCTGGCGGTCGGATTTGAACCCACAACCTTCCGATTACAAGTCGGATGCACTACCGTTGTGCTACGCCAGCAACAGATCATTAATTTCTTGACCTTTACAACTATAGCAAACAAAATCCAACTTGTGCAACTAATTCGTTTAAATTTCCGAAAAAATTTGAACTTAGAGCTTCTCCAGATAACTCAGCAGATCAGCCATTTCTTGAGGACTGGGCTGAAACTGAGGCATAGGGGGCGTTTGACCGCTAGTCACCTGATGAATAATTCCCACTTGAGATTTTCGCTGAGAAACGTCTACCAGGCTAGGCCCAACTTGATGGCTGGCGTTTTGAAAATGGCAACCTGCACAGTTCATTTGAAAGATGGCATGACCTTTAACGGGATCTCCATCGAGGGATAAGACTTCCTCAACATAGGGATCGGAAGCCAGAAGCAAGTTCAGCCCCAACACCCACAGAAGAATGAGCAGCATGATCCCGACGGCGAAGAGGGAAACCCGTCTGAGCAGGACATCGATTTCAATGCTAGCAAGCTGGTTATTCAAAGCGTCCTTATCTGTTTGAGAAATATCTACAAAAAACTTTACGTATTAAATAGCTTAATCCTTTCAGGCGGTCAGAGCAAGTCATCTTGAGCGAAAATGTCCGGTCCGGCGCCTGTGACTGTCGCTATCAGGGGAAAAACCCGACTCACAAATAATTTTTAGAGAACAACCCCCCGATCGCGATAAGCTGGAATCGGCAACCTCTTGTCTGGAGTTTAAATGTTTGCCACTCATCAGCAATATGCGATATTAATAAGATTGATATCTTGCCATCATATCAAGGAGAATTAACGTGATCGAACCTTTACTTTCCGGTATCGTACTCGGTCTGATAACAGTTACCCTCGCCGGATTATTCTTTGCGGCTTATCAGCAATATCGCCGAGGCAATGAGTTAAACGGTTAAAACCCAAGCCGGGACAGGGAACTGAGAACAAAAATCCATTCTTTGTCCCGACTGCCATCTGATTCGTGCAGACCACTTCCAACTGATTATTCCCAAAAGGCGGAGTGGGACTGCCTCTACCCGCACGACCCTAACCCTAATTTTCATCGGGGAACGGCTTAACTCTCAATTAACGAGAGATTAAACGTTAACAATAGAATCGGTAAATCTTCCTTTACAGTTATAGAGATTTTAGCACTTTTAAGCGGTAAATCGCCAGAAAAAGGGCTTTTTTTAGCAAATCTTGCCAGTTTTCAGAAAAGTTTCTATCTAACTTTCGCCCAATTCCGGCTTTCTCGGTTTGGGAGAAATTTGACGTAAATTCCAAACTTGTTGTTTAACTTGTTGTTTGCGCCAATGTCGAATCATTCGCAAGCTGGCAAAATAAGTAAAAACCGCACTGATTACCCCAACAACAAAACACCCAAATAACAAACAAATCGCAAATTCAGCCCCAACCGCTAAAATATCATCCATCGAGTGCAAACTTCCCCAATCCTCAAACAAAGGTTGTTGAGAACCGAGTAACCAGCGACCTATTTTATAATTAAATAGAAAAATCGGCACATAAGTCAAGGGATTACTCACCCAAGTTCCCGCCGCCGCTAACAGTTTGTGACCTCGAAACAATACCGCTAAAGACAGACCAATCAACATCTGAAACCCAAAGAAGGGAAAGCATCCGGCTAACACGCCCACCGCCAACCCTCTGGCGAGATATTCGGGAGTTCCTTTCATCGCCATCACACGCCAATAGAGACGACGCAGCCAACGTCCCCAATATCGATAAAGCAATTTCAGTCTTCGCACTACAGACTTTTTAGATGGGCGTAGTGACCTGTTAAACCGGAACACGGGTGATTTCTCCTGGTTTTTACTGAATCTTATTTTTATAATTTTAAAAAAATTTTCATTATTCTGCCACTTCAACTCAAAAATCTGAGCAACTGTAAGCAAATTTTAAGACATTATCAAGAAAATACACAATTCACTGTCAACAGGTCTCAGGTGTCGGGTCTCAGGTGTTGGGGATTGGGTTTTAGGTGTTGGGGATTTGGTGTTGAGTCAATCAGCTAAACCCTAACCCCTAACCCCTAACCCCTAACCCCCCTGTCTCCTGTCCCCTGTCCCCCATTCCCCATTCCCTATAAATAGATTTCGGGGTCATAACGTGCCAATATAGTATAAGTTCAGTCCGAAATTGACCTTATGGGTAAACAGCGAGTTCTCTCAGGCGTTCAACCAACAGGAAACCTTCATCTCGGTAACTACTTAGGCGCGATTCGCAACTGGGTTGAGGGTCAAAGCCAGTATGATAACTTCTTCTGTGTGGTCGATTTACACGCCATCACCGTTCCGCACAACCCCGCCACCTTAGCGGCTGATACCTACACCATCGCAGCTTTGTACTTAGCCTGTGGTATCGATTTAGACCATTCTACGATTTTTGTACAGTCTCACATTAGCGCTCATAGCGAGTTAACTTGGTTGCTCAACTGTATCACGCCGATTAACTGGCTACAAGATATGATCCAGTTTAAGGAAAAAGCCATTAAACAAGGCGAAAATGTGAGTACAGGTTTGTTAGATTATCCGGTGTTAATGGCAGCCGATATTTTACTCTATGATGCCGATAAAGTTCCCGTCGGAGAAGACCAAAAACAACATTTAGAATTAACTCGCGATCTCGCCGCACGGTTTAATCATCTGTTTGGTCAGCAAGAAGAAGAAATTCTCAAAATCCCCGAACCTCTAATTCGTAAAGAAGGCGCTCGCGTAATGAGTTTAACCGATGGAACTCGCAAAATGTCAAAATCAGACCCTTCTGAGTTGAGTCGGATTAATTTACTCGACCCTCCCGAAACCATTACTAAAAAAATTAAGCGGTGTAAAACTGACTCGGTTAGAGGTTTGGAATTTGACAATTCCGAACGGCCAGAGTGTAATAATCTTTTAACCCTTTATGGAATTTTATCGGGTAAAACCAAAGATCAGGTTACAACCGAATGTCAGGATATGGGTTGGGGTCAATTTAAACCGTTGTTAGCAGAAGCAACCGTAGAAGCATTAAAACCCATTCAAGAAAAATATAAAGCCGTAATGAGCGATCGCGCTTACTTAGAATCTGTCCTCAAAGACGGTCGAGAAAAAGCAGAAGCGGTTGCCAATGCAACTTTAGCCCGAGTGAAAACAGCTTTGGGTTATTCAACTCCGCTTTAACTGATAAAAAACTCAAAAAAACGAGTACATGAAATAGAAGCATCCGGGTAATTTTCGATTCGATGCTGAATTTTTCGCATAACAATCACACTCAATCAATTAAACATTCATTCACCATCAATTAATGAGTTATTTTCGTACAGCCTGTTTAAACCCTCAAGAATTTATTATTACAGCGGAAATAGCACCCCCGAAAGGTGCCGACCCCTCTCACATGATTGAAATGGCAAACACCCTTAAAGGTCGGGTTCATGCGGTTAATATTACCGATGGCAGTCGCGCCGTTTTGGGCATGAGTTCCCTCGCTTCTGCTATTATCTTAAAAGGTCATGGTATAGAACCGATTTGTCAAATGGCTTGCCGCGATCGCAATCGCATCGGTTTACAAGCCGATTTGTTGGGGGCGGATGCGTTGGGAATTCGTAATATTTTAGCCCTCACAGGCGATCCGGTCAAAGCGGGCGATCATCCCGATGCAAAATCGGTTTTTGACTTTGAATCCGTGCGATTATTAACAGCAATTCAAAAGCTAAATAACGGAACAGATTGGAATGATAAAGCTTTACCGCACGGCGCTACAGATTTATTTGTCGGGGCTGCGGTCGATCCTCAATCTCCCAGTTGGTCGGGGTTAAAAAGTCGATTTGAACGCAAATTAAAAGCCGGAGCGCAGTTTTTTCAAAGTCAACTGATTACCGATTTTGACCGCCTTGACAAATTTATGACAGAAGTCGCTGCGGGAGTAGATCAACCGATTTTAGCCGGAATCTTTTTGTTAAAATCTGCAAAAAATGCCCGATTTATTAACAAGTATGTTCCCGGTGTTAATATTCCAGAATCCATTATTGAACGCCTAGAAAAAGCACCAAAACCCCTCGAAGAAGGGGTGATGATTGCAGCCGAACAAGTCAAAACAGCCCGTCAACTTTGTCGGGGCGTTCATCTGATGGCCGTCAAACGAGAAGATTTGATTCCTAAAATCCTAAATGTGGCGGGAATTGCTCCTTTATATTAACTGTAATTAGACCTAATTTTTAGGCAGACCAACCCGTTTTCTTGGAGAAAGCGGGTTCCTTAAAAAATTGGGTAAAATATCACTAAAAATGGGTTATTTTTGAAAAAACATAGCTCGGGAGCAACACAATGCAATGGTACAACGAACCGCCTAAATGGACAGAAAAAGAAAATAGAATTCAAGTGGTGTCGGGCGCGAAAACCGATTTTTGGCGAAAAACTCACTATGGTTTTATTCGGGATAATGGACACTTTTATTATCAAGAAATAACCGGAAACTTCACCGCAGAAGTTAAAATAATCGGAGAATATCAAGCTCTTTACGATCAAGCGGGGCTGATGATTCGCCAAGATGAAAAAAACTGGTTAAAATGTGGGATAGAATTTGTTAATGGCGTTCAACAGGCGAGTGTGGTTGTCACCAGAGATTATTCAGACTGGTCAGTTCTTCCCTTACCTGAAAACCCCGCATCGATTAAACTGCGGTTAAAACGCAACGCAGAAGCCGTAGAGGTAGAATATTCAGTTGATGGCGATCGCTATACCCTGCTACGATTAGCCTATCTCAGTACCCAAGAACGGCTACAGGTGGGATTAATGTGCGCTTCCCCCGACGGAGAAGGGTTTTCAGTCGCCTTTGAAGACCTAAAAATCTCGGGATAGAGTAGATCCCAACGGGATGGGTGAACCGATGGAAAGAAATTCCAGCGATCGCCGGGACAATGATCAGTTTGTTATATCAAAGCTTCAGCGACCCGTGTTAAAATCAAGTCGAGAAAAGGTATTCGGTCGGTAGCAGTTTGCTTTCAGTGCTGACCTTCGTGTTCTGTATTCATGGGGCATAGGTTGCCTTCCGAAATTTCTCTCTACAAGCATTCCGATTTAGGAGGTATCAGATGTCCGTTTATATCGGTAACCTTTCTTACGAGGTTACAGAAGATGATCTCAAATCCGTTTTTGCTGAATATGGCGACGTCAAACGAGTTCACATCCCCACCGATCGCGAAACCGGACGCTCGCGGGGATTTGGATTTGTAGAAATGGTCAATGAAGCCGAAGAAGACGCGGTAATTGAACAGCTAGATGGCGCCGAATGGATGGGACGAGATCTCAAAGTCAATAAAGCCAAACCCCGTGAGGACAACAATAATTCTCGGGGTGGAAATCGACGCGATCGCTATTAGAAAGCTGACCGAAATTTCGAGATGATCGTGTAATTAATTCTCAGATCAAGACGGGTATCATTCCTGTCTAATTCTAGTTAGCTGAACGACGCTCTATTGACTGAGTGAAAAGCAAATTATAAGGGAGGATCGTGAATGGCTCAAGTGGTCGTCGGAGAAAGCGAGCAGTTGGAGTCAGCCCTGCGTCGATTCAAGCAGAAAGTCTCCAGGGCGGGTATTTTTGCGGACATGAAAAAAAACCGTTATTTTGAAACGCTCGCCGAAAAACAAAAACGAAAAGAAATCGCCAGACATAAAGAACGTCGCCGAATGCGAAACTCTCGCAAGCGATTTGAGCAGGTGCGTTAACAATTTGAATCGGGAATGTGCATACAAATTCATTCAACCATACAAGCTAGTTGTCAAAACCATTAATTGGATTCGTCCTCAGATGTGGAACCCAGAAGAATATGCAAAACATTCCGATGCTCAACTAAAGTTGAGCGAAACAATTGCGATCGCATCTTAAATTAAAAGGTAGCGAGTCGGTTCTTGATGTTGGCTGTGGAGATGGAAAGATAACTGCCGAGTTTGCAGTATCTCTACCTCAAGGAAAAGTAGTCGGAGTTGATAATTCTCCAGAGATGATCGCCCATGCAGTTCGCACTTATCCACCCTGTGAATATGCCAATCTTTCCTTCGTTTGTCTGGATGCTCGTTTGCTGAGGTTTACAAAGGAATTTGAGATCATTTTCTCAAACGCTGTACTGCATTGAGTCGATGATCATTTGGCATTTCTGCGGGGAGGTTATCAGGCTTTAAAAAACTCTGGGCGGTTAATTATTTTTTGGGGAGTCAATGAAATACTGTCAGTTTTGTTGAGAGTTCTATCGAACGTTTTCCCCTCGATGAACGGGGGTTAGTTCATGTTAAAATGGTCAGATTAGAAGTAGATGCTGTTAAAAACTCTACCCTTTGACAGATAGAATAAACAGGGATAAGAAATATATAAATTAATAACATCAGCAGACAAAAATATGACCGCTCTATACACCGGAGGATGTCAATGTGGAAGTATTCGATATGAAATCCGCAGTCAACCTCTAACGCTCTATGGCCATTGTACAGAATGTCAGAAGCAGTCTTCTAGTGCTTTTGGGATGTCTATGGCTGTTCCTCGGGAGGCTGTTATTATCCGCCAAGGACAACCTAAAGAATGGTCGAGAGTTTCTAACAGTGGTCGTCAAGTCACTTGTTCATTTTGTGGAGAATGCGGTACAAGATTGTTTCATTCTCCCGCTCGTAACCCCCAAATTATTAATGTTAAACCCGGAACACTTGATGATACTCGTTGGCTGCAACCGGTGGCGAATTTATGGACTCGGAGCGCTCAAAAATGGGTAGTTTTGAATGAACAAATGCTCAATTATGACGAACAACCCCCAGACTTCTCTCAACTGTTTGAACGATTTCGCGATCGCCAGTAAAATAGAATGCAAATTTAGGACTTAACATGACTTCTTTTAATACTCATTTTAACATCTTCCTAGAAAACGCTATCTTTTTTGTACTCGCGACCTCGTTTCTGGGAATCGTCGGTTGGGCGTGGAGAAAAGCCAAACCCTACAGTTTACCGACACCCTTACCGGGATGGTTTAAAATTTGGTTTGGTAGCGTTCAGATTTTAGGAATATTACCCCCTTTGGGCGCGATGCTGGTGTGGGGAATTTGGAAAGATTACCCGCTTGTATTGACTGTATTTGTCTCTTATTTTTTGATGCTTGGTTTACAAGTTATATCCGAGTATTTAACCTTGAGACAATTTCCCTCTGTCGTCTGGGTAATGGTTCCTTATTTGTATTTACCTTATCGATTTTATCAACTTTACGAAGGTTTAAACCTGTTTAATTCTGAACCCGAATTGTTTTGGGTGAAAACCGTCCTCATTCTTGAAATTGTTGTTTGGATTATCAATTACGGATTAGATTTAGCACAGCTTCCCCGTTTATTTCGTTGGGAAATCTCAGAAAATCAATAAACGGTTTCAGGATTGACATTCCATGAATTACAAATCGGCTAACTTCATAGAAATCGGGGTTTTGGGGTGTCATTGTTATGGTTGCGGGCGGGTTTATATCAATCTCGGAGTAGTCGTCAACATCAATGCAGAACCCGCCCCTACGTTTAGGATTATTAATTAGTCGGACATGATATCAGTTCATTACTCCGTAAATTTACGCAAATTTACTAGAAATTGATCACACAAAAAATTTTCAAAGTTCCGCAGAATTGCTGTGGGCTTTTCGGGGAAAATTGGATATCTTGAAGATAGAGTATCGAAGATTCCAATGCCAGTTAGCAGTTCCGACATTCCCATTCTGATCCGAACCCTCAGACAACGCCTCGGCTTGTCACAGAGGAAACTTGGGGAAAAGTTTGGGGTTGTATTTCAAACCGTTAATAACTGGGAAAATGGGCGCACCAAGCCAACTCGTATGGCGATGATGCTGATCCAACAACAATTGGAACAGATGGGTGAGGAGGGAAGTGATTTGTTAGAGAAGTATTTTGGGAAGTAACTCGGTCCAAAATACTTCTATCTCGTCAGCTTGAGTTAGATTTGATTCCTAAAACACGACAAAAACACCATTTTATAAGTTGAGGTTGTTCATCATGTTAGCATTTACAGGAAGATTAGTTCTGTTTCTTTCTCTGTTAGTTTTTAGAATTGTAGAATCACTTTTGAGTCTGACGATTAGATTAATCCTCTTATCCTTAAGTTTAGCTTGGAAAAATTTGAGTCTTTTCATGGTTCATTTTAAATCTTCCTTTGTTCCTAGTAAAGTCGAGATCTAGTTATAATTCTCTAAAAACTCTCTGCAAGTTTGAGGGCGCAACTGTTGCGCCCTTCTGTTTTCAAAATTAATTCTACAACATCGTAGGGGCGGGTTCGTCCGCGATCTTTACGACTACTCAAAAATTGAGATAAACCCGCCCCACCCCATAACACGCATTAATCAACCGGATATTATATTAAAGTCCAGATGCGCCCGTAGTTACTGGGAATGGTTAGGTCATATTCCTCTCCAACCGAAATATCTTTTAAGTCTTTTTCTCCATGAAGTTGTTCTTGAAAACTTACCTTACCGTTTTCTGGAATCGGAAAATGTTCGGGAGAAAATTGAAATTTAACGGTGTGGTCTTGGTCGGAAAAATTCAGCGCAATTAAACTTGCATGGTTCTCATGTTTTCGCGATAACATCAGAATGCCACGAGACTGATAATGATCATGATGATTGTGAAAATAAAAACTTTCATCATTTAAAGACCGAAACTGAGGTTGGTCTTGGTCGCGGCGAATTTGAATGAGTTTTCGGACTAAACGAATCATTTTTTGACCAATTTCATCATAGAAATACTCCCAACGAACCGGTCGAAACAGCATCACCCGAATGGCACCTTCTGGGGGAATATGATAGTTTTCTGCAAACTCTTGACCTTGCCAAATTAAAGGAATCCCTTTGGCGGTTAACGTACCAATTAAATAGGGCTGAACCTTGTACCAGTTCTCCCGATGACCTTCTCTTAAAAGGTGTTCATTCCGAGAAGGTTTGCAACCCCAATTACAAAGAAATCGGGAATGATCGTGAGTTTCAATATATTGTAATGCGGTTTTGGTTTGAGTATCCCCGTTCTGACTCACTTGATGGGGATAGCGATACAAACTATAACTTAAAGCCAGATTATCCAAAAAGTTAAAATTCCCTTCCGTGACTCTTTTTGAGATGTACAGCGTGTGATTTTGCCAGGTACAATTGCTATAGCTTTCATGTAAAATTCCTTCGGGATTTTCTAACTGTTCCGCACATTGAATCAGGTTGATTGTATCCCCACTAAAAAATCGTTGCCAGTCCTGCCAATTTTTCTCTTTGTTTTCAACAATCTTGGCTTTACTTTTCACCTCTTGATAGGTATTATAGGTTAGATTCGCATAGCCTTTTCCTTCCGGCCCGTCCCAATAGCCCGGAACATAATCATACCGAAAACCATCGAGATGATATTCTTCTAATAAGTAACAATTGACCGTAAAAAAGAAATCTCGAATAAACGGATGATTAAAGTTTGTGCATTCATCATCCGGGCCGAACCCATCCTTGCCAAATTTACCCATCACGGGATTGGGCTTTCCGAGTTTTCGATAAAGATAAGAATAGGCAAAATGTTCTTCTGTATGGGCATAAACCACATCCTGAATAACAGCAATTCCCCTTTGATGGGCCTCATCAATTAACTTTTTAAAATGTTTCGATTTGCCAAAGCGGTCATCAACTCCAAAGTAACCGATGGGCTTGTATCCCCAGTCAATCGTATTGACAACATTGGAAATCGGCATTATCTTAATACAATTGATTCCGAGATCCGCGAGATAATCTAATCGATTAATTGTTGTTTTGAGATCGATCCCAAACTCACTAATCATCATCTCGTAGATCATTAAATCATTTAAGGCGGGTGTTTTCCATTCCTTTTGTTCGTTTTTACTCCATTCGTAGTCTTTCTCTCCGATGGTGAAAGCCGAGAGTTTAGCCATCCCAAATTCTCGCGCAAACGGATCGATAATCCAATCAATTTCATCTCGGTCGGGATGTTTCAGACAATAACGATATAAATACTTTCCTTTTTTACCCCAACTGGAATTAGAATGGAATTTATCACAATCTTTGAGATTGACTTTAGCTGACCAATAGTCCAAACAATTGACATAATTAGACTGGTCAAAGGGTTGATAATTTAACTCAAATTTATGGGGTTGAATCTCCTGTAAAAACTGGTCGTGTTCGTGGATAACTTTAACAAACACCTGATAACCTTCGGGACCCGAAATTTCAGGAATAAACAATCCAAACTCTATCAGAAAAGGATTTTTCGAGTTTATTCTTGCACCAAGTAAGCTTAAGGGTAAACGTTCCATCGTCTTCAAATTCATGGGATGATTTGTGGCCAATATCTAAACAGTTCTCTATCTTTATAAACGTTGGAAAAATGAACTGATGCAATTTCAATCCATTTCATCTAATTAATCTCAATCCGAACATCGTCAGAGGGTTTTAGGAAAAACTCAAGCTTGCATCAATCACGCCGGGTCAAGATCCCTGCTGTCCCCGTTCGGTCCAAATCAATTTGGGGAAAAAAGAAACAAACCGGAGTCCAGTTTATCATTATCCGGTGAACTTTAACAGAAATTATACAGGAATTGATAATAAAAAACACAAGAAAATTAGCAGCAAAGTCCAATTCAATAGAAGTTGGGATGAGTTGAAAACGCTTGGCGATCGCCCCGGATCTAGCCTAAATTCTCCCTTGGCGAAAGGGGGTTAAAGAGAATCTAATGTTTAAATTTAAACAAATTGATAGCGACTTTCTCTGCTAGAATATACCTTTTAATGTAAACTAACTTAATATTCTCTTTAGCAAGTTAAAAGACTTGCTGGCAATTGTAAATCATCAAGGCCAAGCCTTGGTGCAGTTGGGACGCTCATTCACCATTGAACTCCATGAAATTGCGTTTAACCTCTAAAAGTTGGTCTTCGGTTCGGATTAAACAGGCACGGCGAGCGCTAAAATATCTATTGCTCGTCATTTTAGCCGGCTGGTTCGCCATTTCCGGGGCGATACCCGGTCAAGCCGCAGTCGATCCTCAACCCTTTCAAGAAATTCGAGGCGTTTGGATGACCAGCAACGACAGCGATATACTGCGAGATCGTCCAAAAGTCCAAGAAGCAGTAAGCCAACTGGGGCGGTTGAACTTTAACACCATTTATCCCGTCGTCTGGAATTCCGGTTATGCGCTGTATCCGAGCGCCGTCGCCCAACTCGCGGGAATTCAACCCTTTATCCATCGGGGTTTACAAGGACAAGACATCTTAAGAGAACTCAGCGAAATTGCTCATCAGCAAAACTTATTAGTCATACCCTGGTTTGAATTTGGGTTTATGGCGCCTCCAACCTCGGAATTGGCTTTAAACCATCCCAACTGGCTAACGCAAAAACGGGATGGAAGTCAAACCTGGATCAGCGCTGCGGGAGAAGTCGTTTGGTTGAACCCGTTTCATCCCGAAGTTCAGAAGTTAATCACCGACTTAGTTTTAGAAGTGATTACTCAATACAATATTGATGGCATTCAGTTTGACGATCACCTCAGTTTACCGAACGAATTTGGCTACGATCCTTATACGATTTCCCTCTACAGACAACAAATGAACGCCAGTCCGCCCGCCAACCCCCAAGATCCAACCTGGATGCGTTGGCGAGCCAATCAAATTACCGCCTTTGTGAAAAAACTCAATAAAGCCATCAAAGAAAAGCAGCCCAATGCTATTTTTTCCGTGTCTCCCAACCCCTATCATTTGGCCTACAATACATACCTACAAGATTGGATCAATTGGGTAAAACAAGATTTAGTTGATGAATTAATTGTACAGGTTTATCGTCCCGATCTCAATAGTTTTCTTTCCGAAATAGTCCGACCCGAAATTCAAGACGTCCGCAAAAAAATTCCCACAGGCGTCGGCATTCTCACCGGTTTAAGAAATCGACCCGTTCCCATGCAACACATCCAAGCCAAAGTACAAGCCGCCCGCCAACAGGGTTTGGGGATGTCTTTCTTCTTCTTTGAAAGTCTCTGGGATGACGCGCCCGAACCCATTCAAGAGCGAAAATCTAATTTTGAAGTGTTGTTTAATCAACCGGCTACACGTTCAGTTAATTCGGTGACTTCTTCGGTATCTTCTGAAAATTCCCCGCCTTCAACCAATTAAATTACCACTGTTGTAGGGGCGGATTTTTACAGTCAACAGTCACCACTGTTGTAGGGGCGGGTTCTGTGTAAATCTATATCTTCTCATGCAAAACTGTTATAAACCCGCCCCGCCCTACCAAATATCCGGGCGGGTTTATATTAGTTATCGGCTAGGATTTGAGCAATTAATTCCGAACCCGCCCCTACAATCTGGTTTTTTACTAAGGCTTCAAAACAACCTTAATACAATTATCTTTCTTATGTTTAAAAATCTCGTAGCCGCGAGAAGCATCTTCCAAATTGAGACGATGAGTAATCACAAAAGAAGGATCAATATCGCCGTTTTGAATCCGTTCCATCAAAGGACGTAAATAACGATGAACGTGAGTCTGTCCCGATTTTAGCGTTAAAGCTTTATTAACAACAGCACCCATCGGCATTTTATCAACAAAACCACCATAAACACCGGGAATAGAAACCGTTCCGCCCTTCCGACAAGCAACGATCGCCTGTCGCAACGCATGGGGTCGTCCCGTTTCCAGACGAACCGCCTGTTTCACCTTATCAACCACCCCCATCGCATCCATCCCGTGCGACTCCATACCCACCGCTTCAATACAGCGGTCGGGGCCGCGTCCGCCGGTCATTTCCTTCAGCGCAACTCCGGCGTCCACTTCTTCAAAATTGATAATTTCGGCGCCGGCCTTTTCGGCCAATTGTAACCGTTCCGGGACGCGATCGATAGCGATCACCCGTGCCGCCCCCAACATGAAAGCGCTGCGAATGGCAAACTGTCCAACGGGACCGCATCCCCAAACCGCCACCGTATCCCCCGGTTCAATATCGCAATTTTCCGCCGCCATGTAGCCCGTCGGAAAGATATCGGTTAAAAACAGAACTTGTTCGTCGGTCAAGCCATCGGCCACCTTCATCGGGCCAACATCCGCAAACGGTACCCGGGCATATTCGGCCTGTCCACCCGCATAACCGCCCAACAGATGAGAATACCCAAATAAACCCGAAGGAGAATGACCGTACATTTTCTCAACCAACCCACTATTCGGGTTAGAATTATCGCAGAGCGACCATAAATCCCGCTTACAAAAGAAACAATTTCCGCAAGAAATCGTAAACGGCACAACAACGCGATCGCCAACCTTCAGCTTTTTAACACCAGGGCCGACTTCCACCACTTCTCCCATAAATTCATGGCCTAAAATATCCCCGGATTTCATTGTCGGAATATAACCATCATAAAGGTGCAAATCTGAACCACAAATAGCTGTAGAAGTAATTTTAATAATCGCATCACCGGGATTTAAAATTTTAGGGTCGGGAACCGTATCAACCCGCACATCATGGGAACCGTGCCAACAAACTGCTTTCATACTTTTTTGTCTCCGTAACTGTTGATTAATCTTTTGGTTTTGTCGCGTCTAAAGGGCGGGTTGATGTCAGTTATTTTGTCGGTAACATCCATCATTGAGAACCCGCCCCTACAGGAATGATGAGGTATAAAATCCCTCTCAATTTCCCTGCTGTAGCTTTATTTTTTGGACTTTAAATCAAACAAAAAATGAATTGACTAGCCTTGCGGTTGCCCTTCTGTAGTGGCAAATTCTCCCGCTTCCATCAGTTGTTTAAAACGACTCAACATCTGACCCAATTGTTGTTCGGGTTCGGTACCGAATAACTTGGCAATATTCGCCGTCATAGCGCCGCCAGGGGTACTGTATTCCATCACCACTTTAACTTCGGTTCCCCGTCCGCCGCTTGCGGGACGAAACCGGACAAACCCCGACTGATCGATGTCCGCATTCTCAACCGAAGTCCAAGCGATCAACTCGTTGGGGCGATCCTGAACGACGATCGCATCCCATTCTACAGCCTTATCCACAACGGGGGTTTTGGCCACCCAGTGGGAGCGCTGTTGGTCGTAAACCGTCACCGACTCCAGATAATCTGCTAAATTCGGTAAATTCTCGAAATTGCGCCAGTAGTTGTAAAGTTCTTCGGGCGACTTGTCTATGGTTACGGTTTTCTCTGCGGTAATGCGCTGGTCTTTGCTGGCTTCTGCCGCCTCGCCGAGTTTCTGCTGAACCTGCTGGACGGTGCTTTGATTTTTCACGCCTTGATAGATCAAACCGCCCCCAACTAATGAGGTTAGTATGCCGCGAAGCGATCGCTGTTTTAAACCCATTAATACGAGTGCGCCCCCGCCGAGAAGGGAAGCCCAACGTTCGATATCGCCCGCTTCATTTTCGGTCGTTTGATTGGCGCTCGTTTGATTGGCGCTCGTTTGATTTCCGACCGTTTGATTTCCGGTCGTTTGATTTGCGATCGTTTGATTTTCGGTTTCGCGCTGAACGCCGTCACCATCAATTATTATCTTTTCCATCTCATTTATCTTTAACCCTGTTTTATGTATCTGATTTTCAGCATATAAAACTCAACTGCGAATGCAATCACCCATATGGTAGAAACACAGGAAAATACAACTCTACTCGTCCTCGGGTTGAGCAATTGCTGAACTATTCTTCTCTCAAAAATAGATAGTCCTATCTTGGGGGGGATGTTAACTTGTTGCCAATCGAGTATGAGTAATAAAGGTTGGGAAGTAGTAATATCATGTTCGATGAATTCATTAGAATTTTTTAATGGGCGGGGATTTTCACCGAATCCGTCATGTAGGGGCGGGTTCGGAATTCATTGATGTTTTCTCACAGACAACTTATATAAACCCGCCCCTCAGCAATGGTATTAGCGCTTTGCGATCCGCTCAACAAATTAAGAAAATATTGTCCTAGCCATGCAAATTTCCGGCACAACAACGAAAACGTTAATGGCGATTATTGCTACAATTTTAGTTGTGGCTGCGCTGCAAGCCACCCGATCAATTTCTATGCCTTTGGCGTTTGCGTTTTTTATTGCTGTTTTGGTTTATCCTTTGCAAGCATGGCTACAACGTCGTTTACCCCGATGGTTAAGTTTAATTTTGGTGCTGCTATTACTCCTGGCATTTCTGGGGGTGGCGGTTGGCGCTTTAACGCTGAGTGCAGAAATTATTGAACCGAAAATTCCTCAATATATTGATCGCTTACAACAAATGGGAGAAACTTTGCGATCGTGGGCGCAGACGCGAAGTATACCCGTCCCCCAGTTTAACGCCCAAGATGGAATTAATCAAGTCACGAAGCAGGCAATTGGCGGCATAAAGACTTTGTTATCAGCCGCGAGTTTGTTTATCTTAATTGTATCTTTGCTCGTCTTGTTATTGTTGGAAGTTAATCAATATCAGGAAAAGGTTAAACAGGCTTTTCCCTCCCGATCTAGTTATCGAATTATTGACGCGGTTAGTAATACCAGCGAAAAGCTGCGACGATATTTGTTAGTGATGACATTTACCTGTTTTTTGACGGGAATTTTAACCTCAAGCTGGTGTTTTATTTTAGGGGTTGATTTGGCTTTTGTTTGGGGATTAGTTGCTTTTGTACTTAACTATGTACCCACTTTAGGATCGATTATTGCGGTGATTCCTCCGACGTTGGTTGCTTTGATTTTTCAAGGGGTTCCTCGCGGAATTGCAACTTTGTTAGGATTGGCGGTTATACAGACAATTTTGGGTAACTTTATCGATCCTCGCTTGCAAGGAAAAACGCTACAGTTATCGCCTTTTGTTGCTTTAATTTCTATCGTATTTTGGGGATGGGTTTGGGGAATTCCCGGCGCAATTTTGGGCGTACCCATGACCATTTCAATTGTCTTGATGTGTCGGGAGTTTAAAACAACTCGCGGCGTGGCTATTCTGTTAGGTGAGGTTGAAGAATCACCGGACAACAAGCCGACTGAAAACTCCTTCAAATAAGCATATATAGAAATTAAAAATGATTGGTTAAAAATATAAAAACAGATAAAAATTATGATAAGATTTTACCCAAGAGTGCCTTTTGATATCGGGCGGTTTTCAATTTTTAGAGGTGCCGTTAGATTAAAAACCCGGCTTCTCAATAGAAACCGGGTTTTTGGGATTTACCCGATCGCAAGCGGCGCCATAACATTTTTATACACAACTCAAATCGGATTGCTAGATTTAGCATTCAATCCGAGCGATCGCCAAATTTTTTACAATAACTTTTAACCCGTCAACAAACCTCTCAAAACTTGATAAATCAAAGTCAACATCGTAATTCCCACAACCGAAATTAGCAAAATAAACAACATTAACCCGCCCACCAAAATAATCACAAATAACCGATCCGCTTTCTGTCCCATTTCAGGCGCGTTAACATGGGCTTCCAACAGATCCACATTTTTGACATTGGCTTTCCAAGCCACATCAAAAACATCCCCCAACACCGGTACCGTTCCCACCAACGTTTCAGTCGCAATATTAGAAGCCATGCGAACTAGCGTTTCTTTGGGAACTCCCAGTTGAAAAGCACGCAAGATAATGTAAGCTGAAAACAGACCCCCGAGCAAATCCCCACCACCCGGTATCAGTCCAATAATCGGATCGAGACCTATACCGTAAGTCGTACCCGGAACTCGAATCGCATTATCAAGAATATTGCTGTATTGGCGCAATTGTCGGACTAGAGAGGCTTTGGACGGATCGTCCTTGGCGGGAATAGAGCGTTTAGGAGAGGATTTCTGATTCATATGAGTTGCAATTGTGAGAAATTCGACATTTTTGTATCAACTTATGTAACATACAATTAATGATTTTCCATCAACTTAACTTCTAGCCAAGGTTAGAAGCTTTAGTTTTGATCTTGTTCATAAAATAAAACATTTAATTTATTTAAAACTGTCATGGAGTGGATAGAAGTTTCTAAAAATTGGGTTTTGATTCCTCCCCGACCAAAAGCAATTGTCCACTTTTTGGGGGGAGCGTTTGTGGCGACCGCACCGCAAATCACCTACCGATGGCTATTAGAACAAATAGCACAACAAGGATACATCGTGATCGCCACCCCCTTTATCAATACCCTCAATCACGGGATTATGGCGAAAAAAGTGCTGTGGACCTTTGAGGATGGTTTAGAAGACTTGTACTCCAGTCGGCGTCTGCGTCAACGGGGTTTACCCATTTATGGAGTCGGGCATAGTATGGGGTGTAAACTTCATTTATTGATTGGTTCATTATTTCCCGTCAACCGAGCGGGTAATATCTTGATATCCTTCAACAACTACGCCGCACGGGAGTCTATTCCGTTGGTTGAACAACTCTCCTCGATGATGGAGGTCGAATTTACCCCCTCACCAGGCCAAACCAACTTGATTGTACAGGAACGCTATCAAATTCGTCGCAACCTTCTGATCAAATTTACCAAAGATACTATCGACCAAACCCTCATCCTCAATAAGATTTTGCAACGCCGCTTTCCGGGAATGGTTGCACTTCAGCAGTTGGGGGGAGATCACTTAACCCCAGTTAATCAAGATGTTAGCTGGTCGGTGGGGCAAACTAATACACCCTTTGATGCGATTAGTCAATGGATTAAACAAGAAATTTACCGAGACTTATATCGATTAAAACAAGAAGTCTTGCACTGGCTCGACCCAATAGCCCAAGCCCAACAGAAATGATCCTTACTCAATCAGATTTGCAAGTGCTATCCTGGATCGAGAGATTGGTAATTCTTAACGATCAATAGACAATTGCGACCATCCCGACAGGGTTCATAACTCAAGTAATCTGCAATATCGCGCATCAGCTTCAAACCTCGGCCACCGCCTGAGGCTTTATCAATCTGAGGGGGCAGTTGTTTGAGTTTCTCGATTAAATTGAAGGGAGGGCCACAATCCCAAACTCGAATTTCAATTTGGCTGTCGGAAACAGTAACCTCAATCTCAACCGTCACCTCTTGTAAAGGTAGGTTGCGATGAGCGTGACGAACAGCATTCGTAAATGCTTCAGCCAACGCCAGTTGACAGCGAATCCATATCGAACTCGGAATCGAGGGATGCTGTAATCGAGCAAACCATGACAAAATATCGGATAAGGCATCAAGAGTATTGGGGGCTTGAAGCTGTGCCTTGCAGGGAAGAAGCAGCGGTTCGGAACCTGAAAATTCAATCACACTTAGTATGTATGAGAACCTACATCTACGATCAATTTAACACGACCGATAACTGATGCCACAATTAGTTAGCCAACTCGGTGAGAGGGGTTATACGCTTTGGACTATACTCTATTTAAGCTAAGGATTGACTCAAACTCTTGTTGCTGCACCCACCCCTCGCAAATCTATACCTGAGCGTCCATGTTTAAAATTTTGGTGATTGATGATGACACGGTCATTCGGGAACTGTTAAGGAGAACTCTCAAAAGGCAGGGTTATGATGTTTCGGTCGCCAGTAATGGTGAGGAAGGCATCGAAAAGGCTCAACTCTTACGTCCCGCTTTGATTATTTGTGATTGGATTATGCCCCGCTTGAGCGGTATTGAGGTCTGTCGTCAGGTGAAAGCCAATCCTGAACTCTCGACCACTCAATTCTTTCTGCTGACCTCTCTCGGGTCTATTTCTGACCGGGTTAACGGTCTCGATGCCGGCGCCGATGATTTCATTTCTAAACCCATTGAAATGAACGAGTTGTACGCCAGAGTCAGGGCGGGGTTGCGCTTGCATCAACTTAGTCAAGATTTGCAAACTCAAAAGCAACTTTTAGAAGCGGAGTTGGCAGAAGCGGCCGAATATGTCCAATCTTTGCTTCCCGAACCCACTTTAACCCCGTTAAAGATTGAAGCCAAGTTTATTCCTTCCCGTCAACTTGGCGGAGATTGTTTTGACTATTGTTGGTTAGATTCCGAATATTTATCGATTTATTTAATGGATACGGCCGGACATGGTTTGAGGGCAACTTTGCCTTCGATTTCGGTTTTAAATTTATTGCGATCGCGTACACTTCCCAATATTGATTATTACCAACCGAGCGATGTTTTAAAAGGGCTTAATAGTACCTTTCAAATGTCCTATCAAAATGACAAATATTTTACCATTTGGTATGGGGTTTATAACCGAGTTACCCGTCAACTGACCTACGCCAGCGCCGGTCATCCTCCGGCGATTTTGGTTTCCGGTCGAGAGCAAAATAATCTCCAAGTTCAACGCTTAAAAACCCCAGGAATGCCCGTGGGAATGTTTCTAGAAGCTGAATATATTGATGAAAGTTGCGAAATTAAAAATTCGAGCGATTTATTTATCTTTAGCGATGGAGTTTATGAAATTCATCTGCCCGATGGTTCCCTGTGGGGGCTAGATGCTTTTATCCGTCTTCTCACGGACTCCAATCGAGATCCTCGGGCTTCCTCTCACCTCGATGCTATTTTTAATTCTATTAAAACCTTAAATTCCGGCAATCCTTTTGAGGATGACTTTTCTTTACTAAAAATTCACTTTGACTAAATCCATATCCCTCAATTCTCCGCAACGTCTCCCGCTTTTCGGGTAGATATTCAAGCTGAAAATCGAAAAATCAGATCGGGGAAGAACTCCCAAAAACGCCTAACTTTTTAGCTGCGCGAACGCTCACCCAGATCAATGACAACAGCCAGAGTCTTCCCCTTCAGATTTGCCTCAAAAGTTAGCTACTTTGAGCAGCATACTTGCTTTCAAAATCTTCTCGATCCTTAAAAATCTCGAATACCTTATCCATACTGGTTAGCTCAAACAAAATTTTAATTTGCTCATTAATGGAGCAAACCATCAACTTACCACCAGCCGCTCGAACTGTTTTCAGAGCCAAAACTAAAGCACCCAAACCTGAACTGTCCATAAAAGTGACACCTTCAAAATCTATCAGGATGATTTTGGCGCCTTGATCAACAAGATTGCTAATCTCTTGACGGAATTGACTTGCTTTCGTTCCGTCTAAAATGTTTTGGGGTTGAAGCACTCGAATATCAGAACTCATAATTTATTAACAGTGAAGCCTCAAAATTGACTCGCCAGTTTCCGCTAGTATAGCCTTGAGATGAACTCATCGCCAAATTCTCAACTGGGCAACCCCTGGTTATCGGTTAAAAATTTGCCCTCAAAGGGTTTTTTCCGGGAAAATGAACTACTGCCGATCTTCAGATCGCCCAATCACTTGAGCGCGATGGAGGAGTTGGCCTCGATATCGATAGCCCGTATAGCGCACCACAACAGTTTCCCCGGTTTTAGCGGTTCCTTCTAGAAGCTGGTGCATCTGCGGATTGTAAGGAACTTCCGAACCCACAGGTGCGATCGCTTCTACTCCCCATTGTTGCACAAGCCGTTCAATTGGACGCAACAAAGGCAACAATTTAATCGCCGGCAGTTTGGGACTCTGTTGCACTTTATCGACCGCTCTCGGCCATTGCAGCAACCAAGCCTCCAAAATCTCCAGACTGGAACGCTCAAACTCCTCTAAGAGCGACTCTCGCTGCTGTTTCATCTCGGTTTGCAAGCGTTCATACTCCTGTTGCAGTTCTTCCACAGAAGGCCCCGCAACCGGAGAACTCACCGACTCGGGAGCAAAGGTCGCCAACAATTCGACCAAAGAAATATTCAGCCCTTGACTGATCTTGATCAATATCTCGACTCGCATTTGTCGGGCCAGTCCCCGCCGCAGCCGAATAATTTGCCACTGAGAAACATCCGCTTTCAGACTCAAGTCCTGCACGGTAGAAAGCCCCGCCTGTTGCAATAGGCGGTGCAACTCGGGGCTATAGTCCAATGAAGATCGGTTCATTCACGCCATAGATGCTATTTCACCTGAGCAGCCGTTTTTGTTGTACTGCTGCTACCATTGGTAGCACTCCCGTCGCTTCCTTGCAAGTGGGCTTCGAGGAACCACAGGCGCATATCGACGGTGCGGGAAATTTCGGTGTATAAATCTGCCGTATCTGCATCTCCCAACTCATCGGTTTTACCAATGGCTTCGCGAACGTGTTTGGCGTAGATCGCAAACCGATCGGCCAAAGCGATCACGTGATCTTTTCCATCGACGATATCAAAGGGATATTCTGGCAAAATTGAATCGCTGGCCGCTACCCGGGCGGTTCCCATCGCAAACCCTCCCAGGGCGGTCACTCGTTCGGCCACCATATCAACATAGCCTTCGAGTTCACCGGCGATTTCATCGAATAGGTTGTGCAGGGAATAAAAGTGGATTCCCTTAACGTTCCAGTGGGCTTGTTTGGTTTGAGTTTTTAGGTCTAATGTGGTTGCTAATGTCGCATTGAGAATAGCGGCCACTTCTTGACGGGTTTCTTCGGAAAAATCAATCCGAGAAGGATACAGGCGGGTTTTCAGGTTGTTGTTACTCATCGATGTGTTCTCCTTTAAGGTTGATTGAATTGCCGATTCAGCAGACTTATAAATTTTTAGAATCTCTGACCGGATTTTACTCCTTTATGAACTGCCGTTAATCTATCTCAGGCTAGATGCTTTTGTAGAACAGAACGGGGTGCTTTGCGGACTTTACAGCGAATGGTTTCATAACCCAAGTTTGTACAGGCTTCAAACCGATGACAGCCCGAAAATCCATAATATTGGCCGTCTACTTCTAAAACTTCTATGGGTTCTTGTAAACCAATTTCTTGAATGGATTCCATTAACGCCTTGACTTTGGCCTGATCCGTTGCCCGAGGCAGGGGACGCCGTATCTGTTTCAGGGGAATCTCCTGAACTTGCATGGAAATAATTTCTCCTTGATTGACCTTCTTCTTAAATCATACTCATAACGAGTTCGTTTTAGCAACTCTCGTTAAGAAATTCTGATATCATTTCCCCAGGCCCAGGAGCCGGAGGACGGATGAGGGACCACGCCAAAAACCCGGTTGGTTTGAGAAGACCCATCCGACCACTTCGGCGATCGCTTTTAGAAACGGGGTTTTTCAGAGTTTACTATTACGCCAAAAACTAGGTTGGTTTGAGAAGACACATCCGACCACTTCGGCGAACGCTTTTAGAAACGGGGTTTTTCAGAGTTTACTATTACGCCAAAAACCCGGTTGGTTTGAGAAGACACATCCGACCACTTCGGCGAACGCTTTTAGAAACGGGGTTTTTCAGACTTTACTATTACGCCAAAAACCCGGTTGGTTTGAGAAGACACATCCGACCACTTCGGCGATCGCTTTTAGAAACGGGGTTTTTCAGAGTTTACTATTACGCCAAAAACCCGGTTGGTTTGAGAAGACACATCCGACCACTTCGGCGATCGCTTTTAGAAACGGGGTTTTTCAGACTTTACTATTACGCCAAAAACCCGGTTGGTTTGAGAAGACACATCCGACCGCTTCGGCGATCGCTTTTAGAAACGGGGTTTTTCAGACTTTACTATTACGCCAAAAACCCGGTTTCTTTTAGAAGACCCATCCGACCACTTCGGCGATCGCTTTTAGAAACGGGGTTTTTCAGACTTTACTATTACGCCAAAAACCCGGTTGGTTTGAGAAGACACATCCGACCACTTCGGCGATCGCTTTTAGAAACGGGGTTTTTCAGACTTTACTATTACGCCAAAAACCCGGTTGGTTTGAGAAGACACATCCGACCGCTTCGGCGATCGCTTTTAGAAACGGGGTTTTTCAGACTTTACTATTACGCCAAAAACCCGGTTGGTTTGACAAGACCCATCCGACCGCTTCGGCGATCGCTTTTAGAAACGGGGTTTTTCAGACTTTACTATTACGCCAAAAACCCGGTTGGTTTGAGAAGACACATCCGACCGCTTCGGCGATCGCTTTTAGAAACGGGGTTTTTCAGACTTTACTATTACGCCAAAAACCCGGTTGGTTTGAGAAGACACATCCGACCGCTTCGGCGATCGCTTTTAGAAACGGGGTTTTTCAGACTTTACTATTACGCCAAAAACCCGGTTTCTTTGAGAAGACCCATCCGACCACTTCGGCGAACGCTCTTAGAAACCGGGTTTTTTACCCTCTTCCCAAACCTTGATCTAAAATCCTCAACCTTTTAAGTCGATGGCAAGCGATACTATCCGAAAGAAAAGTTGTAGTCTATTGTCGGGTACCCAATGACTCGCAGAAGACAGAAATATATAAATCACCTCTATTCCTGATCTGTTGCAGTCGGGGAACTATAGGGTGAGATATCTGATTTTCCGGATAGCTGTTGAGTCGAGTGTAGTATCCCTTGTTCTCTGACAGGGGGAACTCACGCAAAATTGAGTCAGAGATTTACCCGTATTACGGACAACCAATAAACAATCACCAGACATTTGAGTCTATGACAACGGATAAAAAAGCACAAAGAATTGCAGTATTTGACAGTGGTGTGGGAGGGTTAACCGTTTTAAGAGAGATATACCGACAACTCCCCAACGAATCGATCCTGTACTTTGGGGATACGGCCAGATTACCCTATGGAACGCGATCGCCAAGTGAGATTTTACAGTTTGTCCGTGAAATTATTCTCTGGGCGATCGATCAGGATGTGAAAATGATCGTGATGGCCTGTAATACCAGTTCCGCCCTAGCACTCGAAACGGTACAATCGGAATTTAACGTGCCGATTCTTGGGGTGATTTTGCCAGGGGCGAAGGCGGCAGTCCGTAAGGGTCGGCGGATAGGGGTGATTGCTACACCGGCTACAGTTACCAGTAATGCCTACCGTCAGGCGATTCAGGAAATGGATGCAACGGTTCAAGTCTGGCAGGTGAGTTGTCCCGAGTTTGTCCCTCTCATTGAACAAAATCGCATTCACGATCCTTATACTTATCAGGTGGCGCAGGAGTATTTGGCTCCTTTGATCGATCAGCGCATTGATACTTTAATTTACGGGTGTACTCATTATCCTCATTTGGCGCCGGTTGTGCGATCGATTCTTCCTCACAGTGTTCGTTTGGTTGATCCGGCTGTCTATCTGGTTAAGGCCATTACTCAAGAGTTGGAACTTTTGGGACTGCGAAACCCCCATCTTCCCAAACCGACTCGCTTTTGTGTGAGTGGTTGTCCCGAACAATTTGCCAGTTTATCGGTGCAGTGGTTGGGTTATACTCCCCTCGTTGAACCTACGGTTTTACCCACGATTGAAACTTCTGAAATTTCCCCTCTGTCTGTGAGAGAGGGATTAGGGGGTTAACGGTTTTTAGTCAATGGGTCTAGCTGTTAGGCCCATTTCAGAGCCAATTTCAGTTTTAACCTTTTTCTGTTCGCGATCGCCTGTTTGATTGCCAGAAACAGAAATTAAAAGTCCTAAAATAGAATAATCCCACCCCCATCTGGGAATGGGACAATCTCCCACCTAAGTGAAATGCGACAACATTTTCAAATCTTATTTTCACAAATTTTCCTTGACACAGCATTTAAACTGTGGTAAACTATCAAAGCTTTCCTGGAAATTTGAACCTGTTGCCCTTAGTTTATTCTTTGCTAAGATCGAAAGCGAGAGATTTTAGCGGTACGCTTGGCAAGCATCAATAACAAATAAACGGTTAAAACGTAACCGGCGGCCAAAACGGGAATTATTAGTGGAGTATCTTGGTACATCATAGTTGGTATAGCCAAACAAATAATAGGGAGGAGCATACAGAGGAGTTTAATACCAGCTACATCGGGCTAGCATACAGAGCCTTGGTCTAACTTTGATCACTCTACTTCAAACTCACTTCTGGGAACTTCAGAACCCAGAAAACGTTGTCAGGACTTTACTCGAATTACAGACTGAACAACTGAAAAATTAGATTGTACTTTGCAACCTAAAGTTCAGCATCCGTCTACCTACATATGGGGCTAGCCTGTTCGCTTTGGTGAGCTTTGAACATTTTGTCAATTTTCAGCAGAGATCCATTTGCCGACGGATCAACCCTGCAACGACAGGCAGCTAATACTTCAGTCGTTAGACCAATAGCCCTGAATGTGTAGAATTGTTTAAACTCTTACTCTATAAAATAACATAAAACGCACCATTGTGAGAGCCTGAAAGCGGATTTCCTTAATAATTTGATAGAATTCTCGCCGATCGGGGATTCGCGATCGCCAATCCCTTGACCGCCAACCCTTGGCCCACCGTTGGGTCTTGCTCCCGGTTGAGTTTTTGTGAGTGTTAAACCGGTCGGATTTGTCCCGGTGAAGAATTTTCGGCTTGGTTGTCTTTTGGGTCTGGTTGGCAGTTTAACCGGTGCAAAGGGGGTGGTATTTTGAGGTTAAACCGAGTTTGACTTCCCTATCAAGGAGGGTGCCGCTTAAAATAAAACTATAATATGTAAAATTTTGTTAAACCCATTGCCAAAGTCGGCGAATCCATGACCTCTAGCACTCTTTTATTTTCTCCGGTTGAAGCAGACCTACAACTGTTGACAGACAACCTCAAACAGTTAGTCGGCGCTCGTCACCCTATTCTATTTGCAGCAGCAGAGCATCTTTTCAGTGTTCAAGGGAAACGGGTGCGCCCGGCGATAGTTCTGCTGATTTCGCGCACAACGATGCCCAACCAGGAGATTACTCCCAAGCATCGGCGGTTAGCAGAAATTACCGAAATGATTCATACAGCCAGTCTGGTCCACGACGATGTGGTGGACGAGTCGGAACTCCGACGGGGAGCGCCCACCGTCCACAGTTTATTCAACAACCGCATCGCAGTCTTGGCGGGAGACTTTCTGTTTGCCCAATCTTCTTGGTATTTAGCCAACCTGGATAATTTGGAAGTGGTCAAACTGCTGTCAAAAGTGATTATGGATCTGGCTGAAGGCGAAATTCAGCAAGGACTCAACCGCTTTGACACCGGAATGTCCATTAACGCTTATCTCGAAAAAAGTTATTACAAAACCGCTTCTTTAGTGGCCAATAGTTCTAAAGCCGCAGGTTTATTGAGTGGCGTTTCGAGCGAATTAGCCGAAGATTTGTACAGTTACGGACGTCATCTCGGTTTGGCTTTTCAAATTGTCGATGATATTTTAGATTTCACCGGTTCAACCGAATCTTTGGGAAAACCGGCCGCCTCCGATCTTCAAAGTGGGAACTTAACCGCTCCGACTTTGTTTGCTCTCGAAGAAAAACCTTACTTAGAAACGTTAATTGAACGGGAATTTGCTCAAGAAGGAGATTTAGAACAAGCGCTCGCTATCATTAAAGAAAGTTCGGGAATTGAGCGTTCAAGAGAACTGGCAAGCCATCATGCTAAACTGGCGGTCGAACATATTTCTAAATTTCCCGATTGTGATTCTCGCCAAGCTCTGATTGAATTAACCGATTATGTATTGAGTCGATTGTATTAGGAATTAGCGATTAAAGAAGGCAGGATTTTATGACAGAAGAACAATTTCTCGGTCAATTTAGACCAATAGAAATTGAAGAATTGTCATCTAAAATCTAGAGAGAGAATGATCGAACTTCAGTTTTAGGTGTCAGTCGTTAGCTTTTTAAGACTATTGCTCGATTAATTGGGATAAATCGACTCAAAGCAATAAATTTCTAACAACTGACACCTCATCTGTAGGGGAATTAAGCAAAATTTGGAGGAATATTGCGGGATTGAACCGCCCGATAGCGCTCCAAATAAACACGAATTAAATCTTGAACCTCACTGCGCTTAACTTCAGTTCCTTGATCTAAATTCCCCGGAACTTCAAAAAAGATAATACTGTCAAGCGGTTGAATCGCCACCATTTGAAATAAAATATGGGTGACGGCGATCGCAGTCGCCACCACATCGGGAGGTCGAGAAATCGGAGAACGATTAGAAGCATCTTCTAAAGTCGGATAAGCATAAATTACCCGCTTTTGTAAATTCGGCTGATCGAGATGACCTAAAGTCGTCAAAACCCAACTTTTATCAGTCCCCTGCAAAATATAGTAATGATCGCGCTGCAATTGTTCGGCGAGAACTTTCAACGCCGGGGCGATCGCCTGTATTACCCCTGGAGTCGTACCATCTTGAGGGGCATTATCAATTAAAATTTGAATTTGTTGATCTAAATCCATCATTTCAGCTAAAAAATTAGAGATCGGGGGTCAAAAAAGCGGTTTTCAACTCATAACTCATCGTAACAAGTGACCCGAACAATATTATTTTCTATCCCGCTCAACTGGTAAGAGTCTCCGGAAATCAATTGGTTTTGCTCGAAAGCTGGTGTTAGGGTCACTGTTATTTAAGTATTCAAAATATGGGGGAAATCTGCCAGAGCGAGACTATATATCAACGGCTGTTTAACGAACTGAAGCAGTCCACCCGTGCCTCTGAGCAGAATTGCCGGGATGTTGCCCAACGTTTAACCTCTGAAGCCATACGCATTTGCACCGAAAGCAGACGCATTCAGGCTTCTGGCGAGGTCGAAACCTGGGCGATGACACTAGCTCAACATCGCCTTCAGCAATGTCTGCACTATTACAGGTTGGGGTCAAGACAGGCCCCAGTGGAACTGCACAGCACCTTAAGTGCGATTGTCTACCGCTATATTACACCTCCCCAAGTCCAATCGAGTTATCAAGCGCGACTGGAATTAATTCGGGATTTCTTGCAAAGCTTCTATGTTGAAACCTTAAGTGCTTTTCGCAAAGAGGCCCAATTACCTGCAACCTATCGTCCTCAAACGATATTAGAATTAGCGGAATATCTAGCATTTACAGAACGCTACGGGAAAAGACGGATTCCATTATCTCGGGGTCGTAGTCAACAACTGGTGATTTTACGCGCCCAGACCTTTTCTCAGCAGCAGCCGAAAGAAACTTTTGTCGATTTGGATCAAGCCGCAGAAGGATCATCTCAAGACTCGGATCAAACTTGGAATGACTCAGCAATGCAACAGGTGCGAAATGCGATGGCCTCCGAATCGACCGAACCGGAGTTAGACTCTCTACGCCAAACGGTGGTTGAAGAGTTAATGACTTACCTCGAAGAACACAATCAACAAGATTGTGCCGATTATTTTGCCTTGCGCTTGCAAGATTTACCAACTCGGGACATCGAAGAAATCTTGGGGTTAACCCCCCGTCAGCGGGACTACTTACAGCAACGATTCAAATATCATTTGCTGCGGTTCGCCTTCGGACATCGGTGGGAACTGGTCCACCAGTGGTTAGAAGCTGATTTAGAAAAAGATTTGGGATTAACCCCCCAACAATGGCAACTTTTTCAAGAGCAACTCAGCCCTGAGCAGTTACATCTGCTAAGGTTAAAACAAGAGGGTTTATCGGAGCAAGAAATTGCCCAAACCCTTAACTGCAAGGTCACTCAAGTCCAAAAACGGTGGTTTAAAGTATTAGAGTTGTCTTGGGAGATCAGAAATAGTTCAGTATCCGGAGCAGGGGCATCTAGCGATGAATAACGAAACATACCGAGATGATCGATCATTCGAGTGCCACTTTTTTGACTGGCTGATGGAAAAGTCAGTCAAAAATCCTTCCTCTTTTGAGAATGAATCAGAAACGGTAGCGAATGTTAACGATCAATCCAGGGTGGAGCCAGAAGAATGGGAAGAACTTGACCCATTAGACTCTGAAGAGATTTATGACTCCGACTACCCAAGTCAACCTTTTACATTGGGAGAGATACCAACCGTGAAAAGCAGGTTTGAAACGGTTTTGAAAAATCGGTTAAAAGCCGAAATGGAACGCAACCCCCCCCTATTCCCTTGGGAAACAAAAGCATCTGATTTCGCTAGTTATCCAGACGTAATCGAGGAACAGCGAGTTCCCTGGATCGCTCACAAGCAAAATCTGCGCTGGTCTGTTCCCATTCCCGATCCCGTTTTTGCTCAATTGCTGAGTCCCTGTCAAGAAGCGATTCAGTCTTCTTTGCGCGAAGGGGCCAAATTAGTTCAAGTGGTCGAGACTTTGTTTCCCGGTCAGGGCGAACCCCTCAACGAGTTGACCCATCGGGTGATGCTCGGTTGGGCCAGAAACCCCGGCGATGTGGCGCTTCCCGAATATGAAACCGCTACTCCCACTCAGCAGATGTTGATGACGCTTTTAGCGGCGCGAGAAATTATTCAGGCTTTGACTTTAACCTGCCATCTCAATCAACCTGCAATTAAGCAACAATGGCTCACCAGTGCGGGTGTACTGACCCTTGAGGCCGAATATATTCAACAAGACGGTCAAAGTCCTTCTTTGAAAGTAACGGGTCATTTACCCGATGGCGGACATCTATGGCTGACCGGTTCGGAGGGAGAAGTTACAGCCCAACGCAGCGATCGCGGATATGTCCGACTGGAGTTAGTCGATCCGCAATGCGATCGCACCTACCGACTCAATGTTATCCTACACAACCAAGATCAGCATCCCCTCAGTTTTGCGATTTGTCCGCAGTCCCTCCAATAAAATCTCCTCAATTGTGCCTTGTGACAGGACGCTCCCGGGTGTCTGATCGGTCGATCGCAGGTGTTGATGTAGCTTGGTGATGGCAGATGGGGTAAAGTGTTCATAGCACTTACAGATCATCCCTCCACCGACTCAGCCATGACCGACCGCAGTTCGACCTTGACTCAACTCTGGCATCGGATCGAAGCAACGCCGAAGCCCGAACCCGAAGATTCGATTACTCTGCGAATCTTAGTCCAATTGCTCGTGATTGTCGGAATTATCGCGACAGATGTGGCGATCGAAGAACCTCTCAATCTCTGGGCAATTCCCGTGAGTCTGGTCGGAGCGACTTGGAGTTATTTTCGCCGCCGCCATCGTAATGTGCCTGTGAAATTTTGCATTGCCATCGCAATGCTCGTCGCACTGGCTGCATTTTTTGGGCGACTGGTGGGAGAACTCAATGATACTCGTTTGGTGCTGGCTCAATTACTGATTCATCTGCAAATTCTGCACAGTTTTGATTTACCCCGTCGCAAAGATTTGGGATACTCGATGGTGATCGGGTTAATCTTATTGGGTGTGGCGGCTACCCTCAGCCAAACGCTTACTTTTGGGCCTGTTCTTCTTGTCTTTTTAGCGATCGCATTACCGACTTTAATTTTTGATTATCGCTCTCGTTTGGGCTTTGCCAAACTCAATTTAAAAACCACCGATCAATCTAAACCCTCTAAACTTTTCTCTGCATTAAATCCAAAATTTTTAGGCGTTAGTTTTATTCTCGTTGTTGTCCTCGGACTGCTCATTTTTGCTTTATTACCCCGTTTTCCCAGTTATCAACTTCGCTCTTTTCCGGTGAGTTCTCCCATCGATTTACCTCAGGGTCAATTTGATGGGACTCAAGTTTTTAACCCCGGTTATGCTTCGGAAGATAACCCCAATAATGACTCGGAAAATGGCGGTACGGGCGGCAGTCCTCGCCGGGGTGCGGGTCAACTGGATACGACTTTTTATTATGGTTTTGATACCCAAATCAACCAAAATTTACGGGGTCAATTAATCCCGAAAGTGGTGATGCGTGTGCGATCGCAGGCCCGAGGGTTTTGGCGGGTTGTTGCTTTTGATGAATATACGGGTCAGGGGTGGGAAATTTCCCGAAATGATGAAGATCAAATGTATGTGGTGAACCGTCCGCCTTGGTCTTATCAATTTCTGCTTTATCCTCAAATTACCCCCAATGAAACCCGAGAAATTGTTCAAACTTATACGATTATTTCCCAACTTCCCAACTTAATTCCTTCTATGCCTTGGGCAAAAGAAGTGTATTTTCCGACGCAAGAATTAGTGATTGATGAGGAGCGAAATTTGCGATCGCCTTTGGATTTACGCGAGGGAATGACCTATAGTGTTGTCTCTCAAGTTCCGTTTCGTGATCGCTCTTTGTTGCAACAAGCTTCGACGGAATATCCCAAAAAAATTACAGAACATTATCTGGATGTTCCCGAAGAAATTAGAGAAAAAGTTCGTCAAAAAACTGAAGAAATCCTCCAAAATATTAATCAAGTGGCTCAAAATAAAAAGCCCCTTGATAATCCCTATGAAAAGGCTCTCTATCTCGCCCAATACCTGAAACAAAATCCGGTTTATCGTTTGCAAGATTTGCCGCCTTTTTTAGAAGATAATGAAGATTTAGTCGAAGCCTTTTTATTTGGGTATAAAAACAGTCCAGACGGCGAAACAATAACGGGAGGATATCCCGATCATTTTGCCACTGTATTAACGATTATGCTGCGTTCTATCGGCATTCCAGCCCGATTAGTTGCGGGATTTGATTCGGGAGAATTTAACCCGTTTACGGGCTTATATGTCGTTAAAAATACCGACGCTCATGCGATGACTGAGGTTTATTTTCCTCAATATGGTTGGTTTGCTTTTAATCCGATTCCGGGTATGGAATTAATTCCCCCTTCCATTGAAGAAAACCAAACGTTTAGTGCATTGCGTTCATTTTGGGAATGGGTGGCGGGTTGGCTACCGTCTCCGGTAACGGGTCTTTTACAAACAATTTTCGGAACGTTATTTATTTGGGTAGCCCGAATTATTCGCTGGTTTTTAAGGTTATTTACTCAAGGATGGGTGGGTTTATTTAGCGGGATATTAATTGCACTTCTGGTTGGTTTTGTGGGATGGTTGGGGTTTGATCGTTGGCAGGTTTGGCGTTATCATCGGTGGTTATCTAAACTGCCTCCTGAAGAACGTTGTTATCAACAAATGCTAAAACTTTTAGATTCTCAAGGATATAAAAAATCTCCGTCGCAAACGCCTTTAGAATATGCTTATTCTATGCAACAATATCATTCGCTAGATGAAGCCGAAGTGATAGAGGAAGTTTCTCAAACTTATATGCGGTGGCGTTATGGAGGAAAACCCGCAAATTTAAGCCAAATGAAAGCTTTAATTCAAAACTTGAAAAAAGCTCACATCAAACGTTTGAACCGACAAAGTTTTAAACTGTTAAAACGATAAAAACAGGGTAGATGAGGAGTGAAAGCAGATGAAAAAAACTCTAATTACAACCGGATTGATTTTAAACTATTTCTTTGCATTTCCCCTAAATGCCACACCTTTTAACCCGTTTACCAAAGTCGAATATGACCAAATTCGGCACGGAATGAGTTACGAAGAAGTGAAAGAAATTATGGGAGGAAATCCCGGAGAAAAAGATCGGGGTTTTCGCGAAAATTCCGGTCAAGAAGATTCTCCAGTTATGTATCATTGGATTAATCCCGATGGTTCATCAATTACGGTGGTTTTTAATGGGGAAAACCAAGTGATCAATTTGGGTTCTTATAATTTAACGCCTCCGTTGCACACCAATTTATCGAGAACAGAAGACAATCGATTGAGAAATTTATCTCAAAGTCCGATTACTATCGATTATTATAATAAACTGAAAATCGGGATGACCTATGATGAAGTGAAAACTATCATGGGTTCGGAAGGAAAAACAGAGCAAGAATTGTACAATAGTCAGGGCGAGAGTTCACAACGCCGCTATCACTGGTTAAACCCGGATAATTCTGGTATTATTGTTGTTTTTGATGGAGAAAATCGAGTTCGTTCGATTGTCACCCGCAACTTAAACGAGTATACAATCGGAGGAGATCCCGATGTCTCTCGAACTCCCGAAGGCCAGACCCTAGCCACCCGTCAACAGTATTATCAACTGCAAATGGGAATGACTTACGATCGAGTCAAATCGGTTATGGGTTCAGAGGGGACACCCAATCCTAATTTTAACCCGGATGGAGACGAAAATTTTAAAACCTCCTATGAATGGATGAATCCCGATGGAACCGGAATAAAGGTGGTGTTCAATACCGAGGATCAAGTCACAAAAATTTACGGTTTGGGTTTGGGTGTTGGATTAAGATATTAACTCGAAGCGTCTTGTCAAAAAAAACGGTTTTTATTAAAGACAGAACCCCAACAGGTGTTCAAGGTGTCAATAGTGCGGTATATTACCATAACAGTAGGGTAATGACTGCATTAAGGTGATTGCAACTCACCTTAAATCAATCCATTGCGAATGGGCGTGGAGTGGGTCACGAAATACTTGTCAATGCTGTTTAGATCAGTTGGGAGAAAAATCTCAATGAAACGATTAGGTCGTTTGTTAGTCCTAGTAGGTTTATTAATAAGTTGTTTGGGATGGACGGGACATCAGAATGCTTATGCAGCCAATTTGAGTGTGAATAAGTTACCTGTTGTTTCTCCCATTTTGGCAGTTGAACAACGAAGAAATCGTGCGGACGAAAAGTTAGGTCAATTTGGAGATAAAATCGATCTTAACAATAGTTCCATTCGAGAATTTAGACAATTGCGGGGGATGTATCCGACTCTCGCTTCGATGATTGTCGATCAGGCGCCGTTTGATTCGGTTGAGGATGTTCTGGAAATGGAAGGATTATCAGAGCGCCAAAAACAAATTCTCGAATCTCATTTAGATGAATTTACAGTCACTCCAGTCGCTTCTGTTTTACAAGAAGGAAACTTCCGTTTAAATACAGGAACCTACGACTAGACCGGCTGAAATTTTCAATTTCCATAGTTATCTGTAGACGACTCCCGTTATAGCCTGTCGGTTGTAACGGGAGCGATAAAAATCTCAGTTCATACCTAAATTCAATAATTGATAATTAATAATGGATAATGGATAATTACCTCGACCATTATGTATAGGATTGATAGAGAGGAAATAATTTTTCTTTTTTCTCCTTGAAAGGAGAGGTGTTCAACCTGATTAATTAATTATCAATTATCAATTGTCAATTATCCATTGATAAGACTTATTATAGCCGTCTGCATAGGAATGAGTACACTTAAGAAACCGGGTTTCTCTTACGAAACCGGGTTTTTTGGCATTATCGTGACCCAAAATTTGAATCCATGACCCATTTTGAACCCTTATCTGCTGCAAATCTACCCGATCATTTTGATGTATTGGTTGTGGGAGCGGGCGCCGCTGGTTTATACGCGGCTTTGTGTTTACCGACTCATCTCAATGTCGGTTTGGTCAATAAAGACATCCTTTCCCTCTCCGCTAGTGATTGGGCGCAGGGGGGAATCGCCGCCGCCGTTTCTAGCGATGACTCTCCGAAGCTTCATTTAGAGGATACCTTAAAAGCCGGAGCCGGTCTTTGCGAACGGTCGGCGGTTGAATTTTTGGTCTCTCGGGCGCCGGAATGTATTCATCGTTTGGTGGAAATGGGGGTCTTATTTGACCGACACGATCAAAATTTAGCCCTAACCTTAGAAGCGGCTCATTCTCGCCATCGGGTGCTTCATGCGGCGGATACGACCGGACGAGCGGTGGTCAGTATCCTCGCCGAACGGGTTCTCGAGCGCCAAAATATTCGGCTGGTTTGTCCGGCTTTTGCTTTAAACTTGTGGCTCGATCCCCAAACCCAACACTGTCTCGGTTTAAGTGTAATTTTTGACAGCCAAGTGCGCTGGATACGGGCCTCGGCGGTGGTGTTGGCTACCGGAGGGGGCGGACAGGTCTTTTCTCAAACCACAAACCCCAGCGTCAGTACCGGAGATGGCGTGGCGATGGCTTGGCGCTCGGGGGCGCTGTTGCGGGATTTGGAGTTTTTCCAGTTTCATCCGACGGCTTTGAAAATACCGGGAGCGCCTCGATTTTTGATCAGCGAAGCGGTTCGCGGAGAGGGCGCTCATTTAATTGATGAAGAAGGGAAACGGTTTGCGTTTGAGTATCATCCCGATGGAGAACTCGCCCCCCGAGATGTGGTCAGTCGGGCGATTTTTAATCATTTACAAAAAATGCGCTCGGAAGCGACCGCCAACGGTGAGAATGTTTGGCTGGATTTGCGTCCCATTCCCCCGGAAAAAGTTCGCTCCCGCTTTCCGAATATTATTCAAGTTTGTCAGCAGTGGGGGGTTAATGTGTTTGAACAACCGATTCCTGTTTCTCCTGCGGCTCATTATTGGATGGGCGGAATTGCGACAGATACTCACAATCAGACTTCGATTCCGGGTTTGTACGCCGTCGGGGAAACGGCTAGTACGGGGGTACATGGGGCTAATCGTTTGGCGAGTAATTCTCTGCTGGAATGTTTGGTCTATGGCGCTCAAGTCGGTGAACTGCAAGGCTTGAACGGTCAGAATTTAGATTTGCCTGTTTCTAAAGAAGTGATTAAATTTTCTGCCCCTTCGGATTGGCAAGAAGAATATGATAAAATTAAAGACATCAGAATTAAATTACCCGATCTCGTTTGGCAAAGTGCCGGGATTTGTCGGAATCAACAGATGTTAGATCGAGCGATTTCTCAAGTTGCAGCTTGGCGTCAAATGTTTCTCAATCTCGATTTGAGTCAAACTTTATTCAGTCTAAAACCGCAACAAACCCTGACGTTTGAACCGAGCAAAATTGATCCTCTCCAGTTAAGAACCTGGGGAGAAACTTGCAACTTGCTTGATATTGCCTATTTAATTTTAAAAAGTTCTGCTTTCCGACAAGAAAGCCGAGGCGGTCATTATCGTCAAGATTATCCTCATACGGAACAATCTTGGCAAGTTCACACTTTAGCCAAGCACGAGCAGACTTGGAAGGCGCCTGTTAGCCCCTAGCATTTCGAGAGTCCGAAGTGGTTCTGTTCGTCCTTAACGCGCTCCGCCAGTACCATTGGTGTTTGGCGGTTGTTCCTCTGCGGTTTGCAGAAAAGGACCGATCACGGGATCGAGATCGCCGCTTCTGACCTCTGAGGAATTAGACTCATTGGTTCGCGGTTCCGGTTGAAAGCGAGCTTGAGCCGTTTCTACTAGCGTAAACTGCACACCTGCAATCAGTGTAACAGCCGTTGTCAATCGAATAAAGCACCCCATGGAAGTTATACCTCTGATTAACTCAACTTACCCACAAGAATTATCAATAGGTTTTCCGTTGCTTTCAGTATATCAGTGTTTTTACGGATTGGTAAAAACTTAATTAATCCAATCGGTAATTTTTCCGCAAATATACGGAGAACCTTCCCCCTTCCCTGATCCTCGGTTGGGGGAGCGAGCGCTCTCACCCCGAAAAAATCCTTGTCAAATGGGTATTTGAGAGGAATTTTACCGAAAAACTCGACGATTGACTTGAGATCGAGCCGAAGGATCGTTATAATGGCAACAACCCCTAAAGGTAGAAGTACCCAACTGGTGATTCTACATCTTACCCACAATCTTACCCACACAAAACTTTCCCGATTTTTCGGGAAAAATGTTGTCAACAGTGGTCAACCCTGTTGTCCGTTTTTCTAATAGCTGATTGGGGTGGCGAAGTCTAAAAGGGAGTTCGAGACTGGTACTGTCGGGATCTAATTTCCGTTAACCGAATTGATGTTAGACGGAGTTGATGTAGCGGCGAACTGGTATCTATTTTTACCCAAACGTTTGGCTTGGTACATGGCATCATCAGCCTTTTGAATCAGAATCTCCAGATATTGAGTATCAAGAGGATAGATACTGATTCCAATACTGGTTGTCACCGATACCGTGTGTCCTTCCAATTCAGCCTGTTGATTAATGGTCTGAAGGATTTTTTCGGCGACTCTAGCCACATCCGCTTTTCGAGGAACCCCCGGTAAAATCACCGTAAATTCATCTCCTCCCAAACGGGCGACAGTATCGCTACTGCGTAAACAGGCGTTCAAGCGTTGGGCGACGGTTTTCAACAGCAAGTCACCGATATGATGCCCGAGTGTATCGTTAACAATTTTAAAATCATTTAAGTCTAAATAAAATAAAGCGACTAATTTATTATTATTTTTCGCCCATTCTAAAGATTGAGCCAGACGTTCGTGAAAGACTTTACGATTGGCCAAACCGGTGAGCGGATCTTGTTCGGCGTGAACTTTAAGTTGAGCATTATAATGTTCCAATTCCGCCGCAATTCGTTTGAGTTCTTCTTCTAAACGCTTGCGTTCGGTAATATCGCGAATCACACCGACTAAAAAGATATTTCCCGCTCCATCCCGATGAATCGAGCGCTTGGTCGCAATAAAATGAGTTTTACCTTGAGCATCGGTCAATTTTTCTTCGTTTTCCTGTTCTCCAACTACATAAAACGCCAGTTCATCTTGTTGCCAAACCAGATCGGCTTCGGGTTGGGGAAATAACTCATAATCCGATTTACTCATTAAAGTATTCATCGGATAACCCACCAACTTACAATAAGCTTGATTAATAACAATTTTCTGATGCTGTTTATTTTTAACATAAATCGGATCGGGAATCGTATTAATCACACTGCTCAAAAAATCCGTAGAGCGTTTAAATTCCCCTTGTAAATGAGCCAAATAGCCGACAACCACCGCCGCCGACCCCATCAGAGTCATTAAAGGAGGAACCACCGGAATCCACCATCCATAACAAAAAATCAGATAAGCACTCGCACTCAACCCCCCACCCAACAATAAAACCAAAGCCGTTGAGCGATAAGGCGCTCGCAACTTCCAACATAAACTCGCTCCCACCCAAGACCAGCCAAAAATCCACAACCACTCCACCGGATCTGACCAAACTTGAATGGGAGTTCGACCATCGAGAGCGGTACTGAGAATTTGGCTGACAAAATTTGCCATCAGTTCCACCCCATACATTTTTTCACGAGGTTGCAATAATCCCCCACTGTAGGAGGTGAAGTGAGTATCTTTCACGCTCGGAGCCGTCGGGCCAATCAGAACAATCCGCTCGCGGATTAAATCCTCGGGAACTCGACCTTCTAAGACTTCCGTCATCGAGACTCGACGAAAGTGATCGACCGGCCCGCGCAGATTGGCCAGAAATTGATAACCCCCCGCATCCGCCCGGACATAAGCGCCGTCATTTTTACGAAACCGGATAATGTTACCTTGTCCGACGGGAAAATTAGAAGCCGGTGCCAACGAGGGGAGAGGAACCCCTTGACTATTAAGATAAATCGTTGCTAATTTGAGGGGAAAGCTTTGAAGAATTAGATTGTCGGCGGGGAACCAAACATGAAGCAATCCCCGGCGCACCACCCCATCGGTGTCGGTCATAAAGTTATTGAAGCCGACCATCTGTTTTTCGGAGAGAACCGGAGGAGGATGAACGGCGCCTTCATTTCCGCTTTCAAAGGTTTCAATGCCCACGATATTGGGGATGGTTTCAAAGGCTTTGACTAATTCGGCGTGACCGGGTTCGGTGGGTAAATCTCGATAAAGATCGAGGCCAATGGCTCGGGGTTGGGCGGCATTGATTTTTTGGAGCAACTGAGCGAGTTTGTTATCGGGAATGGGGAAACCATAGGCTTGTAGGTCAGATTCATCAATTCCGATAATTAAGATCCGCTCCGAGGCAGGTTCTAACGGTCGCAAGCGAAAAAATAAATCCAGCACCGACCATTCTAGGGGTTGTAATAGCCCTAAAGCACGCATTGCAATTACCAGCGCTGCGATACTTGAAGAGGTCAAGATCACCCGACGTTGTTGGGAGAACCATTTCGTCAGGGGTATTGAGATGAGCTTGTATTGGCGAAGTTTTTCAACTCTTGTTCTCAGTATCCAAAGCAACCGTCTAGCTCCTGTGTTGATAATCTAACCCATTGAATCCAGGCATTAACGAGGTTGAGCTTTTGATAAACTCATGGGTGAATCTGGTGTGATGTGTCGAATCACAAAGAAGAGGGTTCTTCTGTTGAACACAAACACTCCCATAGTCAGATTCGGCTTGCTCAATTATACGGGTATAGAACAAGGTATCCAGGAACATTTGCCAGTCCAAAAGTGTTCCTGCACAAGTTGAAAACTTACGGGAAAGTAGATGTCTGCTCAATTCTTCTAATCGTTGACCCCTGACCTCACCGTAAGGGGGTTAACCGTCGTTGTCTTGACGATTTGCTACTGAGCGAATTTCACCCTAATTTTGAAAATCACGCCGTCCTTGATAACCCGATAAATCAGCCAATTTTTCGAGCGATGCGACACCGGGATAGAATTGACCGTTAATTTCCCAGGTTGGATATCCGGTTATTCCGGCATCTTTACAAAGCTGAGGTCGAGCATTGTTACCTTTGGCATCGCATTCTACATAATCAATAATAGCAAATGCTTCTTTCCCAAACAGTTGTTTTTGTTCGTAGCAGTGAGAACACCAATAAGCGCCGTATTCTTTGGCTTTGACTTGCTTGAGATGACGGGCGAGTTCAATTTCAGCAGGTCCGGATGTTGTGGTAATTTGGTACATCTCAGCGGGATTGCTGGCGGGAATAGAGGTCTGGGAACTGTTGATGCTGCTATAGATCCCCAAAACCCCAATGAGCGTGACCATACCAATGGTTAAACCGGTCAGCAACAGTTGTCCGAGATCTTCCCAGTCGTGACCCCAAATACTGAGAACAAACAAACTGACCGCAAATACAGCAGAAGCGATACAGTAAGGACACCACTCTCCTATCTCGAACACCATGATGTTCATCAGGTAGCCGCTAAACACGACCATCGCCGTGGACAGGGCAAACATCAGCAGTCGCGTTTGTTCTTCGAGATTGGCCCGCAGAGACTTTTGAGCATGAGGATCGACCAATAACGGGACAATGGCGATCGCTCCCATTGTTAGATAAGCCAGCAAACCAAACAGAGTCAGGGGTAAACCAAAAACACTCGCATAAGGGCTATTGAGAACTTGGTCGCACCCCGCCGTCGGACAAGCGGCCGAACCGCCCGTGAGTTTGACCCAAGTCAGATAGGCAGTCTCGACTGCACCGACGCTGGCGATCGCCGCCGTTATCGGGCGAGACCAACGATGAATCCAAGGATTAGAACGTTTGGCAATCATCACTTGATTTCCACTAGAAGGACTATCTATTTCGATCTTAGTGATTCGATCTCAAATTTGAGAAGTCCAACCCTTAGAATTGACTAAAATCCTCTCGTAACAGTGGAAATCTCTGGTTTACTCTGGCAGTTTTTGAGAACGGCGATCGCTGCAACTCGGAATTTTTCAGAGGGGAAACTCAGACTTTGGTTTGTCTAACTTCCAATTTTCCGGCTCGCAAGAGGCCGATAAACTGCGCTGCATCACTTCTACAAATTGCCGCACCCGACTGGGGTCGATCGGTTGGTCGATCCGTCCGTGTCGCTTGAGAGAACTCGAAACTATCACCCCATCGGCCGATTGAATCAATTTGGGGATATTTTCCCAATTGGCACCGCTGCCGATCAACAGGGGGGTCTGACCGCAGGCTTGGCGTGCGAGTTCGAGATCTTCCCAACTCGGCGGACTTCCGGTCGATACACCCGAGAGAATTATCCCATCGGCTAAAGCTCGTTCGATGGTTTCTTTGACCACCGCACTCAAATGGGCCTCACCCAAAGGAGTGGCGTGTTTCACCAAGACATCGGCTAAAATTTTGACATCGCTACCGAGTTCTCTTCGATAGCGCAGCAGGCGGTGGGCATTTCCTTCGATCAGTCCTTGATCGGTTGCCATCACTCCATTGAGGACATTAACGCGAATAAACTGCGCCCCCACACAGGATGCGATCGCCATCGCACTTTCGGCATCATTGCGTAATACATTTATGCCGATCGGTACCGTGACCAAGTTCATCAGCCGATGGACGATCAGGGTCATGGCGCTGACAATGGCCGGATTGACCCGATCTTTGGCAAAGGGAGCATCAAAAAAGTTCTCCACGATAATACCGTTCACACCGCCCGAGGCCAGGGCTGTGGCCTCCTGTTCGGCTCGATCCATCACTGTTTTGAGATTGCCTCCCCAACGGGGAGAGGTCGGTAGAGGGAGTAAATGTACGACACCAATAATCGGATTGGATGTTTGAAAAATTTCCTTTAAGTCCACAGGGTTTACCTTATACCACCTTTGATACTAAAAGCTACATCCGAGGCATTAAAGCCCAGGATTTAGGCGACAGTGGCAATTGAATAGACAACGGTTTGAGACGGTATACCATAAGATTTTATCGGTAACGGTGACACCATAACCAGGGTTGATTAAAATTCGCCAGTGGGAAGACCGTCATCAGTCCACACCTGAACGCTAACCGACCAACTGACCGGTGAACCGTAAAATTATAGGTTGGGGTTTGGGGTCTTCGGAGTTTTTAGTCGTTATTGAGTTCGGGAGGCAAATTCGTGAAAATTGTCCTGATTATATTAGCGGTTTTTCTAGGATTGCTCATTCTAGCTGAATTTGGGTTAAGAGTCATTTTTGGTTTTGGTCGTCCTTTAATTTATCAGGCCGATGAGGATATTGGGTATCTGTTGGTTTGCGATCAGAAAACTCGACGGTTTGGCAACCGCATCGAGATTAACCAGTATTCTATGCGAAGTTCCCCGATTACTCCCGTTCCCGACTCGACAACCTTAAGAATTTTGTTACTCGGTGATTCAATTGTCAATGGGGGATGGTGGACTGATCAATCCCAGATTATCTCGGAAATGCTCGCCCAACAACTTAACTCAACTTTCGATCAACAAACTCCCCCCCAAAAAATAGAAGTCCTCAATGTGGCGGCCAACTCCTGGGGGCCTCCGAACCAACTGGCTTATTTGCGAAAATTTGGCACTTTTCAAGCCGGGGGTTTAATCCTAATTATCAATACCGACGATTTATTTACCCAACCCCCCAACCCCCAAATTGTGGGGCGCGATCGCAATTATCCGGATCGCCAACCCCCGGCGGCTTTAGTGGAAGTCTTCAACCGTTTTCGTTCACCGGCACCACCGCCCCCGAGTTCTCCCCCAGCTAACGATCTGGTCGGGTATAATCTAGAAGCCATTCAAGAGATTCGGGCGATCGCGGCCAAAAACGAAATCCCCTTTTTATTGGCCATGACTCCCCTGTTGCGGGAAATTGGCAGTCCGGGTCCCCGCGATTATGAAATTAAGGCTCGCCAACGGTTAACCGAGTTGACTGAAAGCTTGCAAATCCTTTATATCGACTTTCTACCCCGGTTTAATTCCACTTGTGATCCCGAAACTTTCTATCGAGATCATATTCATCTGAGCGTTAAAGGCAATCAATTCGTCACCGACCAATTGAGTGAAAGCTGGCAAAAACAGTTAAAAATTCCAGTTGATCGTTAGGTTAAACTTTCGGTTCGCTGACAAACCCCCAACCGGAGAACTTCGCGATCGCCTTTGATCCCCCGACAAAAAAAAACCGATCATTCCCTTTTTGGATACTCTATAATTACGTGATACACTGCTCAATAGAACACCAGAGCAGTTTCGCTTGGGATAGCCAGGACTAGGGCCAATCCATCCTTTAACCCTAACCACCAGATGAGTATCTCGACCTCGGTACTGGCAGATTTGGTGCAAATTATGCCCCAACTGCGGCCTCAAATTTATTTTAAATCATCCTTAACGGCGCTCTCTCATGCGATGGAAGATCAGGTTTTAGCAGGAACCGATCGGCCTCTGGTGATCGCCACTTTTCAGCAAGAGCGTTTTTATCGGCAAGAGGCTCAACGCTATCGACGCATCGCTCAACGCAGCGATCAGGTCTACGTGATGGCCGCACCAGAAACGGAGTTTAAAAACTTGTCGAGCGATCAGGAAATGGTGGCTTTTGGGCCGGAAGACCCGTTGAGGCAAGAGTGGAATTTGGTGGTTCTCGGATCTCATTATTCGACGGGTTTGGCCTGCGTAGAACGGCAAAACTCGGCCAAAAATTCCCCGGTTCCCGAACAGTTGGCGATGGATCAGGCCCGACCTTTTGAGGGGATTTGGACCAGCGATCGCCAGGTGTGTATAAAGATCGCCGAACTGCTGCTAGAGCGAATTTTATATTATCGGCCCGAATTGAAGGAGAAAATCGAACAGGCCCTCAAGGTTTATGGTATTATTCCGCCCTCGGGAAAAAGTCGGAAATCTTCATCGAGTTCCGCGAAAAAACAACAGTCTTTGGCTCAAACGAACGGAAAATCTGATTTATCTGCTTCTCAATTTAGCGATGCCTTTGCTCACCGCCTGGTCACGTATTTACAAGCGGGTCAACACAAACTACTGCGAGTTTACCGTTCTCTAGCCGCACAGGAACGCAAAGAACGCTTGGTCAACTCGATCACCCACGCCATTCGACAATCTCTCAATCCCCAGGAAATTATTAAAGTCGCCACCCAGGAACTCGGGGAAGCGATGGGTGCCTGTAGATGTTTAATTTATCGCTGCAAGTCCACCGATGAAGTCGTTGTTATTAGCCAGGAATATCTGTGCTGTGACTCAACCGACGACTTGGGGAGCGGGGTAGACTCTTTAATCCAACAAACCTGGCCCCTGCAAAGTAATCCTCTGTTTCAAGCGGTGGTTAAACATCAAGATCGAGTGTATTTATCCGATACGTCTTTATCTGTAGAAGAGGCTGTAAACTCTCCAAAAAATCGCCATGTTTTGCCGGAATTGTTGAAACCGGAAGTGCAGAAAACCATCAAAAAACTCGCCGTTACTCGGCAGATTCGCGGCTGGTTAATGGTGCCGATTTTGTATCAGGGGAAATTATTGGGGATGGTCGAGTTGCATCAATGTTTGCCGGAAAGTAGCAGTTGGAAAGAAGACGAACTCTCCTTGGTCGATGCGATCGCCACTCAACTGAGTGCGGCATTAATTCAAGCGCAAACCTACGCCAATCTCGAAGATCTCAATCAGCAATTAGAAGCTTTAGAACGAACTCGGAGTAACTTAATTGCGATTACCGGCCACGAACTTCGCACGCCTTTATCGACGATTCAAGTCTGTTTAGAAAGCCTGAGCCAAGAACCGGATATGCCGCTAGAAATGCGACAAGTGATGTTAGAAACTGCCTTAACAGATGCGGAACGGTTAAGAAAATTAGTGCAGGATTTCTTGACGCTTTCTAATCTCGAAAGTGGGCGAGTAGATTGGCATCCAGAAACTTTACCGTTAAGAGAATGTGTGGATTTGGCAATTAGTGGGCTTCGTTCCCGTTTTGCGGATCGGGTTTTACCGGAAATTGACACGGAAGTTCCCGACGATTTACCGTTAGTTAAAGCGGACGGGGAATGGTTAGTGGAATTGCTCTCAAAATTATTAGATAATGCTTGTAAGTTTACCAGTCCTGAAGGTAAAGTAACCATTCGAGCCAAACGCAACGGCAATCAAATGTTAGAAGTGACGGTAGCCGATACCGGACGGGGGATCGAACCGAACCGTTTAGAGGCGGTTTTCGATCGCTTTTATCAAGAAGAAGGTTCCCTCAGGCGCACCGTTGGGGGAACGGGTTTAGGATTGGCGATCGGTAAACAAATTGTTACCGGTTGGGGCGGAGAAATTTGGGCAAACTCTCCGGGAAAAAATCAAGGCAGCCAGTTTCATTTTACCGTTCCTTTTGTCGAAGTAGAATCAGAAGTAAATAATTAAAAAACAGGTGTCGGGTTTGTCGGGGAGAGAGGGTGCAGGGGGAGGTGGGGAGGAAAGAACTCAGAACTCAGAAGTCAGAAGTAAGCCCTCGCGCGCGTACAGGAGTTCAGGAGAAACTGTTTACTGACTACTGTTATCACTGGTGACTGATAACTGATAACTGATAACTGTAAACTGCCCCTTGCCCCTTGCAAGAGTGCTAAACTAATTCACGGGTAGGGAGATTGTAAATTCAGTTCCCACACCCATTTCTGAATGAACGCTGATGCTACCTTGATGTTTTTCTACTACAATTTGTTTGGCGATCGCCAAGCCCAACCCCGTACCTTTTCCGACGGCTTTTGTAGTAAACAAGTGATCGAATATTTTAGCTTTCACCTCTTGGCTCATTCCTTTACCATTATCAGCAATTGAGATTTGAACCCGATTATTTTCAAATAATGTTGTCACGGTAATTTGATTAGGATTCGCTTTCATCTCATCCACAGTTTTTCCTTCATTACTTTCTTCTAACGCATCAATCGCATTGCTCAAAATATTCATAAAAACCTGATTCAACTGTCCGGCATAACATTCAATTTGCGGCAAATAACCATAATTTTTAATCACCGGGATTTCCGGGCGTTTTTCCTTCGCTTTGAGGCGATGTTTGAGAATCATAATTGTACTATCAATCCCCTCGTGAATATTGTAAGCAACGGGATAATCTTTATCCGCACGGGAGAAAGTTCTAAGGCTAGTGCTAATCTCTTGAATCCGCTTAACGCCTTCCCGCATTGAACCGACTAAGTTGGGTAAATCTTCCCGAATATAATCCAATTCAATCGCTTCGATTTCTTCCTCAACTTCCGGGTCTAATTCGGGATATTTTTCTTGAATTAAATCGAGCAATCCAAATAAATCCGTGAGATAATCTAGAGCGGGTTGAATATTACCCCCGAGAAAACCAAGGGGATTATTAATTTCGTGGGCGACCCCGGCAACTAAATTACCAAGCGCCGACATTTTTTCACTTTGAACAATTTGTAATTGAGCCTGTTGTAAATCCTGCAATGCCTGTTGTGCGGCTTGATAAAGACGGGCATTTTCTATCGAAATTGCAGCTTGAGCAGCCAGCAGATTTAACACATCTACTCGTTCTGTCGTAAACGCCCCCACCGTTAGATTATTTTCCAAATACAAAATCCCAATTAACTGCCCTTGATTCAAAATCGGGCTACACAAAACACTTTTTGGCTGACGTTTTTGGAGATAACTATCGCCGATCAACTGAGGATGAATTCGCGCATCCGCGAGTACCACAGGAGTCAAATTGCGCTTAACCTGATTCACGACAGCCAGGGGGATATCTTCACTCGAAGATAGGGGAATAGAGGGTAATTGTTGCGGTTGTTTCCCCGACTCTAACAAACCGACTAATTTCAACTCATTCTCTTGTTTGAGAAGCAACACACATTTATCCGCCCCCGCATTCGCCACCACTATTTCTAACAACATTGTTAGCAGTTTATCGAGTTCAATTTCTCCAGAAATCGCCTGAGAAGCTTTCAGCAAAGTTGCCAAATCTATCGCTTCACAAATGCTGGTAGAACTGTGAGTCGAAGTAATCTTTCCTCGGGTGTTACTAAATCTTACCGTCGGTATTGTTTCTTCAAATAAGTCAGTCGGGCGAGGTTGTTGCAGGATGGGGGCGAGAAGTTGGGGATAACGTATTTCTAAATCAATCACTTTCGCCAAAGCTTCCCAACGAGAATAACAATAGTAAGCTGACTGCATATAGCCGCTCGCGACTTTTTCTTTACCCCAATTCAAATAAAATTTAGCAGCCAGTTCGTTTGCCAATCCTTCCTCTTGAACATAACCGTTTTTATTCGCCCCTTCAATTGCCAAATCATAAAACTCTATAGCTTCCGTTTTGCAATTGAGAACCCGATATTTTTCAGCTTCAACTAAATAATATTTGTGCAAGTAATTCATCGGACCATAATCGGCCCATTCTTTCAACTTCGCTTGATTTTCTTGGATTCGCTGCCATCGAGAGTCCGACTCCGCTATCAATTCGGGAAGACTGGCCACCACCGTCAAAGAATCATAAAAATAGAAGACGGGTTCAACAATATTTCCAATTCCCCCGGCTAAATACTGTCGATTTTGAGCGGCATCGTGTTCGGCTTTGGCAAAATTTCCCAACCAATAATTCAATGTAAATCGATACAGATAAAAGTAGGATAATCGATAAAAATCATTCGATGCTTTGGCTTGATCCAAGACTTTTTCTTCATAGGAATCTTGACGCAAAGGAACCTGATTTTCTGACTCGCCTTCTGGCTCACCCAAAAGAATTTGAGCCGCTTGCCAGTAAGCCAAAACACAGTTAGCCGCCGTGAATTGGTTGAAGTCGCACAACTGTTGATAATAAGCGCTAATTTGGGGTTCAAGTTCGGTAAGCGGTTGACCGCACCAATAGGCATTTAAGCAGTACAATTGTGCATCATAGCCCATAAATTCTAGATTGCCCGTTTCCAATCCGGTTTGATATCCATCTAAAAGAATGGGCAGCGTTTCTTTTAGATGAGTCGTCCAATGACCCACATATCCTCCCATTAACAACGCTGTTGCCGGTCGAATATTTTTAGCACCCATTTCTGAGGCGAGTTTGTATCCCAATTGCCCAAACTGAGTGACCTTTGTCATGTCTGACCACAGCATCCGAAGTTGGAAGGCGTAACCCGCATAACAATAGGCGGAAACCGGACTATTTCCAAATAGAATTGACAGCTTGACTTGCAGCGCCACGATGAGAAAATAAAGCTTTGAACCGGTCATATAACAAACCGGCGTCAGGCGAGCCGCATTTTGCATAATCGCCAATTGTTGGGGATCGGTCATTGCCGGCAGATGAAAGAATGACTCAATTGAGCGATTCTTAATTAACCCATCAATTTCTTGTTTGATCGGCCGAATATCTTCTAGAGTTGGATTGTCTGGCAGGTTCACGCCTAACATTTGAAAGACCGATTGACCGATAGCAATTGCCTCTAAAAATTGATTTCGGGCGACCATTGCCTGAATTCTAACTTGATAAACTTCCACCCGTTCTAAAGGCGTTTTTGCATGATAAATTACCGCTTCAATCCACCGATCCATCTGCTCAAAATCCCCAACCAAAAAAGCAACTTCGGCCGCTAAATTGTGCAAAGATAGGGTCATTTCATACTGCCTAGCCCAAGCGTTTTCTCCGAGCAATTTCAGCCCGACGGTGGCATATTCCTGGGCGGCTTGATAAGCGGTGGCGGCTCTCGCTTTTTGGCAAGCATTCAGGTTGAGTTGTGCGAGTTCGTCTTTTTCTTGTTGTTTCTCAACCCGTGTAATTCCGTAGTTTAACTGATTGACGAGTTCAAAAATGCGTTCTTCTCGGGCTTCGGGCGAAATTTTTTGTAGCAGCAATTGACCGATTTGATAGTGAGCAACTGCCCGTTTGGTTTCTGGAATTAGGGTGTAAGCGGCTTGTTGAACGCGGTCGTGCAAAAATCGATAATCAACGGTGTAAGATGTGTTTGTTGTTAGGTTCTGTTGCGTTCCCACATAAAATTTATACACTTCACTTTGGGGGAGAATTAACCCTTCTTGTAGCGCTTTCCACAATGCTGTCGCGGTTTCAGTTTCGGAACTCTCAGAAACAATTGCCAATGTGCTTAAATCGAACTGATTGCCGATGCAAGCTGCTAATTTTAAAACCTGTTGGGTTTGTGTCGGGAGTTTCTGCAACTGTTGAGCCATAAATTCGACGACATCATCGGTTAGTGCAGCAGAGCGAACTTGGGTAATATCACACTGCCAATATCCGGCTTTGGCGTCAAATTCAATTAACCTATCCTGATGCAATGCTTTGAGAAATTGAGTGGCAAAAAACGGGTTTCCCTTGGTTTTTTGATACACTAATTCTGTCAGGGGTTGGGCGATTTCATCCGTGCAGGTTAGGGTATCTGCAACGAGATGATTTAAACTGGTTGGGGTTAGGGGTGTTAATGTAATGGTGTTGGGAATTACCCCGGTTTTGCTGATTTCATCGAGGGTTAATATTAAGGGGTGGCTGGCTGAGACTTCGTTGTCTCGATAGGCTCCAATGAGTAATAAATAGCCAAGCTCGGACTCGCCCATGAGCAACTGAATTAATTTCAGCGAAGCCGAATCTGCCCACTGTAAATCATCCAGAAACAGGACTAAAGGATGCTCTTTTGTGGTAAAAACCGAGATGAATTTTTGGAAGAGTAAATTGAAGCGGTTTTGAACGGCAGCACCCGATAATTCCGGCGCCGGAGGTTGTTGTCCGATAATGCGTTCTAGTTCGGGAATGACTTCAATTACAACCTGACCATTTTCTCCGAGAGCCTCAAGTATTTTGGTTTTCCAAATTTGGAGTTCGGCGTCGCTTTCACTGAGCAATTGTCCCATTAAATCGCGGAAGGCTTGGACAAATGCCGAAAAGGGAATATTGCGTTGAAATTGGTCGAATTTACCTTTGATAAAGTAGCCCCGTTGTCTAACAATGGGTTTATGAACTTCGTTAACTACTGCGGTTTTACCAATCCCTGAAAAACCCGCCACTAGCATTAATTCGGATGTGCCATCGGCAACGCGATCAAAAGCCGTTAGTAGGGTTTTAACTTCGGTTTCTCGTCCATAAAGTTTTTCTGGAATGATAAATCGGTCGGCAATATCTCGCGTTCCCAGTTCAAAAAACTCGATTTTACCTGTTTGTTGAACTTGGGTTAAACAGTGTTCTAAATCAAATTTTAATCCCAATGCGGTTTGATATCTATCTTCGGCATTTTTTGCCATTAATTTCATCACAATATTTGAAAGAACCTGTGGGAATTCTTCCGGGTTTTCTAAGGCTTCACTCTTCCCTAATGCCTCTTGCCTTTTGCCTAACTCGTTCGGCATTTTTGCAATATGATAATGCACTAATTCGATTAAATCATTGGATTGAAAGGGTAATTCCCCCGTGAGTAATTCGTAGAACGTTACCCCCAAAGAATAAAAATCCGTCCGATAATCAATTCCTCTATTCATTCTTCCGGTTTGTTCGGGAGAAATATAAGCCAGTGTTCCTTCTAACACATTGGGATTGATTAACGTTTGGGTTTCTCGGGGAAGTAGAGATGCTATACTAAAGTCAATCAGTTTAACTTGTTTGGTTTCGGGATGAATTAAGATATTACTGGGTTTAATATCTTTATGAATAATTCGCTCCCGATACAAGATTTCTAGGGCATCACAGAGGGAAATTGCTATTTTTAAAAAGTCTTGTAGCGATGTTAATTTTCCCGCAGTTTCCCATTCTTTTAAGGAAATTCCGCCAAAGTCTTCCATCACCAATACATAACTATTTTTGTAGGATTCTAGGCTATAGGTTTTGATAATCAGGGGTGAATTGAGATTTTTGGCAATGGTATATTGATTGCGAAACTGTACCAATTCGTTAAAACTGGGATAGGGATTGTTTAGCAGTTTAATGACTACAGGTAACTGGTCAACATGACGAATAGCCCGATAAACTAATGTTCGACTCCCCGAATAAACAGTTTCGGTGATTTCATAGCCGGGAATTTGAATCGTTGTATTGAGATTGGGGTTTTGAGAGAGGTTCTTCATTGTTATCATTGTTTTAAAATTCTTGATTAGTTCGTTTTTTTGGGCTTGTCAAGAACAATTTACTTTTCTTTATATTTGTTGGGAGCAAGCAATAATAAATTTTGTTCCTTCTCCTAGTATAGAGTGAACCGGAATCGAACCGCCATATTTTTCGACGAGAATAGACGATCGCGATCGCCAACCCCAACCCCGTTCCTTTTCTGACATTCCTATGTAGAAAATATCGATTTTTTGCCGTTCGACGGGTAAAACTTGACTCGGTTCGCGATCGCGATCAATAATAAATATGGTTGTTCAGTAGTTATTCTGCGGGAAGTTGAGGAGTTTTGATTGAAGCTAAACAGATGATTTCTTGAACATCAATTGAGAATTGGTTCAAGATTAAATCTAGCCGTTCTCATCTTGGTGAGGTACAAAACTTTATGCTTTAGGCAAGAGGCAGTTTACAGTGATCAGTCATTAGTTATCAGTTATTAGTACCATGCTACTGTTGACTTTTTATCTGATTTCCGCCCCATTTTTGCTCGCCGTTTGTTCATCGGACGCCCCCCAACTGCATAACTCCAACCCCCCCAAAAATAGGTTAAAAGTGAAGTAATACCATTTCTCTAAAGTTGAGATACAGATGATTGGGCTCAAACCCTTAGCCTATATACTTCTGACGACTGACATCACGACTTCTGACTTCTGCGATCGCGCTATAACATCTACCCCAAGGGAAACTCCCATGCTGAACCCGAAAGCCCTAACCCTGGCGGTGGTAATTGGTGTGTTGAGTCCGATTCTACCCCCAAACGTTCTCTCTGAGTCGCCTGTTCTCGCCCAAACTCAACAGCAACACCAAGCCGAAGCCAACCGCGTTATCTCAATGAAACCGCCATTATCCGGTTTACTGAAATGTTCTTCTCAAGCAATTTGCTAGACTAACAATGAATCAAATTAGTTGGGAGTTTATTAATGTATTCCAAACCCTTTAGCCAACTTTTTAAAGCTTACTTAATCATATTAAGCACAACTTTTTTTATATTAGAGTTTACTCAAAAACCTGTTGATGGACAGTCTTTGATTGCCGAAATATCTGAAGCGAACTACAACTTATGCGATCAACTTCCTCAAAGTTCAAAGTTAACTTCTGAGTTTCAAGCGAATAATCCCCAGTTGAGTGAAGCACAACGCCTCAACGAAGAAATCGAACAGTTATTTAACCAGGGTTTGTATGCCAGAGCAATTTCTGTAGCCGAACGCATTTTATTAATTTATCAGAAAACTCTGGGGGATAATACTCTCGAAGTTGCAACGATTCTCACTCGACTGGCTAGTTTAAATTCTAGAGTTAATAATATAGAGAAGGCGGAGGCTTTTCTGAAAGAAGCGTTGAAAATTCGCGAGTCAATCCTGGGAGCAGATCATCCCGCAGTCGCTCGCATTATAAATGGTTTAGCAGAGAACTATAAAAAACAAAAAAAATATTCCGAATCCGAATCTCTTTATAAGAGAGCTTTATCAATCTATGAAAAAAATTGTGGAGAACATCTTTTGGTTGTCGTTACTTTGAATGACTTGACTCTTCTATACATCGATCAAAGACGATTTGAGGAGGCCGAGTCTATCTCGCAAAAAGCGCTGAAGATTTATGATAAAATTCCTAAACACGAGATGTTGATCGATTCTTTCTTTCTAAGCTCTATTGAAAACAATATTCTCAACAGCTTGGCGGTTATTTCCTTAATTAAAAAAGACTATAATCAAGCTACTTCACTTTTCATGCAGGTGATAGAAAACTATCAGCAGGAACAGAGAAATGAGCATCCTGAGTTAGCAATTGCTCTAAATAATTTAGCCTTTTCACAACTCGCTCAAGGAGATGTAGAGCTTGCACTAACTTCTTTAACCCGAGGAATGGATATTGAAGAGAGGAACCTCAGTCTAAACCTAACGATTGGTTCTGAGGAAGAAAAGCAAGCTTATATGAATACATTTACAGATACAACTTATAGGGCAATTTCTCTTCATTTCCAAAAGGCACCAGATAGTCAGGATGCTGCTCGCCTCGCACTAACAACTATACTACGGCGTAAAGGTCGTGTTCTGGATATAATGGCAAATAGTATCGGATTACTTCGTGAAACTTTGACTTCCGATCAGCAACGTTTATTCGATCAACTCGAAGAATACCGCAAGCGGCTGGCGATGTTGAAATTCAATTCAGTTCCATCTTTAAGCCTCAGTCTGATCGAAGAGTTAGAGGCTCAGGAGAAAGAATTGGAAGGGAAACTTTTGCAGCAAAGTGCTGAATTTCGTGCGGAAGCGCAGCGGGTAGAAATTCAGGATATACAACAACTCATTCCCTCGAATTCTGCATTGGTTGAACTGGTGCATTACCAATCTTTTGATGCCAGAGCAACCCCCGATCAACGGTGGGGAAATTTTCGGTATGCCGCCTATATTTTGATGTCAAATGGACAGGTTCGTTGGGTGGATTTGGGAGAAGCCGAAGCGATTCATTCTTTAATGTATTCATTTAGGAGAGCTTTATCTCGAAGCAGTGCGATGTCCGGGGAAACCTCTTTAATCTCAGAAGCTGCCCGGACTTTAGATGAGAAATTAATGCAGCCCATTCGTCAACAACTGGATGAAAATATTCGCCACCTTCTTCTCTCCCCCGATGCGAGACTCAACCTGATTCCATTTGCAGCTTTAATGGACGAACAGGGTGAGTATTTGGTCGAAAACTACACCTTGACCTATTTGACTTCTGGGCGGGATTTACTCCGCCTACAAATTGATAATTCTGCCCAACAACCTCCTGTTATTATTGCCAATCCAAACTTTGAAGATAGAGGCGATCCGGGGTCTAGAAATTCCCTCGTTCAAACCCGCAGTAGCAACTTGGTTTCTAGAGGAATGAGAGCATCGTATAAACCCCTACCCGGCACCAAAAAAGAAGCCCAAGCCATCAGAAATTTGCTACCCAATGCTATTGTGCTGACGGAATCTCAAGCCACCGAGAATGCCATTAAAGCTGCAATATCTCCTCAGATTTTACACCTTGCCACTCACGGTTTTTTTCTACCTGGCGATCGCGATCGGCGTCCGGAAAATCCTCTACTCCGTTCAGGTCTGGCTCTGGCAGGCTACAATCAACGCAGTAGCGGGGGTGAGGACGGAGTGTTAACGGCTCTGGAGGTTGCCAGCTTGAATCTGCGGGGAACTCAACTCGTTGTCCTGTCTGCTTGTCAAACGGGTCTGGGAGAGATCGCGCGCGGAGAAGGAGTTTATGGATTTGGAGAGGGAGTTTATGGGTTGCGACGAGCTTTCGTCATTGCAGGGGCAAGAAGTCAACTCTCTAGTCTCTGGGATGTCGATGACTTCGCAACAAAAGAACTCATGGAAAAATATTACCAGCGTTTGATCGCAGGCGAAGGAATGTCTCAGGCATGGCGACGGACTCAGCTTGAGATGTTGCGAAGCAATAAATATCAACACCCTTACTATTGGGCAGCGTTTATTTTATCCGGTGACTGGACAGAAATTTCTCAACCGGGACTCCTAACTTCTCGATTTGAATTGAGTCAAAATCCCTAGCAAATATGGGTTGGTCTTAAGGTTTTATAGTCTAGCAATTCTGACTACCCATTTCTTTCAGCGTTGCATGAGGGATATCTAGTCCATTAAGCCGACGATTTTGATTGATAAATGAAGTAAATTTTGAAGAAACTTTGGTCGGTAGTTTGCTCACAAAATCGCTGGCAAAACTTATCAATCTATTCCAGGTTTCATTAATAAAAGACAAATCCGATGAATTCATATTTTCTCCTTTATCAATAATATTCTCTGGAGGATTTCCAACTTCGTTGATTTCTTCTAAGGATTCCGAAACACTTTCATTTCCAGAACTAATGACTCCGGTTGGAAATTGATTGGGGTGGAAAATAGTATTAGGTTGATTAACAGTAGTAAACTCATTATTGAAATGGTCATTGATCTGACCACCTATTACTCGTTCATTTAAAGAGCCATTGATCTGACCACCTATTACTACTTCACCTGTTAAGGTATCACGTTCTGGTAGCTCCAAATCAATAGGGGAGAAGCCTGGAACAACACTAGCAAAATCATTATAGGGAACAGGATCAGGATTCTCATTACTGATTGGGGTAATATCAATATCTTCCAAGCCGGAGGAAACAATAGAATTAAAATCTTGGGAATTGTCATCAAAGCTGCCCGAGGTAAAATTAAAATTAAAATCTGAGAAATTGTCATCAAAGCCAGGGAAAGTACCCGCGATCTTTTCCGTATCGTCAAAGAAGTTCATAACACTCAACACCTATCTAAGTTTGCAAAAGCAGTAAGCTGTTAATCACTTAAATAACATCGAGCATAAGCCCGAAACCTTTATAGTGCAAGCGTCTCGCTTGCTGGACCTATGCAATATAAATGAGTAACAGCTTAAAACTGCGCTATCTACTCAAACTTATTTCTTGCCCTATCTCACTTATGCAGTTTTTGGTGTAAATTACTTGGGAAAATTCATTTCAAGGCGGACAAAACCAAACAGAGAGGCGGGTTTCAGACGTTTGAGCGGTTTTTCTTTGATCTGAACCCATCCCTCTGTTCAGAGCATCCTACTGGCAAAGTTGATCGATAGTGGAAGCGAGCAGAGCTTTCAAATCCTCCGAAGGAGATTCCATCGACAGGACTTCTTGCCAAAACTCTAACCAAAGGTTTTGACTGGCAAAAAAATCAGCCCGACGCAATTTAGCTGCATCTCCGGTAATATTTTCTGCGGTTAATTCTTGTTCTAATTGTTGTAATTCTTGAACAATTGAGTCTCGCTCTTGAGCGGTCATCACCGTGAACTCAACGGGTAAGTATTGATCATATTCACCCGAAGGATTATTAGAAAAATACCACTCGTAGATTTGACCGGGCTGAAGATCAGTTTCGACAGTCACTTGATATAATTCAAGAGTATTTGAAGATAGGGATTCCACTTTATTTCTAGAAGAAGTTCTTTGATTCCAAAGATCGGTTCTACTGTCAAGCTCTCGAATTTCCAGTTTGGTGATTTCTCCACTCCAGGTTAACGTGGGGCGAATATTCCAAACTTTTAAAGCACCCAAATTGTTGGGAGCAATCGGACAAATATCATCATCGCCTCTGGTTCCTGCTTCTCTATCATTTCCTTTCGGTTCGGTGGGCGGTTCGCTGCTTTCAAAAAAACGACGCCAGAAGGCTGTTGACGAATCCTGTGCTAAGGCTGGAAAGACAAGATAAAAAGAGAAAGAAAAGGAAAACAGTAAGCCCAAAAATTGCGGAAAATTATTCGGTTTAGGCTGATTTTTCATTGATGATACCCCCATAACTTTTGCTTAGGAATTATATGGTGACAGAACTTGCTTCAGTGGCTTTTTAGTTTTTAAAACCTATTGCCACAAACTATCGACTACCACCACCTCCCTCACCCTCTTTTCCTTTCGGTTCGGTGGGCGGTTCGCTGCTTTCAAAAAAACGACGCCAGGAGGCTCCTGCTTCTCTATCATTTCTTTTCGGTTCGGTGGACGGTTCGTTGCTTTCAGGAAAACCACGCCAGGACGGTGTTGATGAATCCTGTGCGAAGGCTGGAAAGACAAGATAAAAAGAGAGAGAAAAGGAAAACAGTAAGCCCAAAAATTGCGGAAAATTATTCGGTTTAGGCTGATTTTTCATTGATGATACCCCGATCAATTTTGCTTAGGAATTATATGGTGACAGAACTTGCTTCAGTGGCTTTTTAGTTTTTAAAACCTATTGCCACAAACTATCGACTACCACTATCACCCCCACCTGCTTCGCCCGGACTTCCTCCGGGTTCGGTAGGCGGTCCGCTGTTTTGAAAAAACTTACGCCCCTGTGGTGAGTCCTCTGCTAAAGCGATTTGAGAATTGACGGTTAAAGCCGAAAGCAGAACAACGGAACTAATAAAAATAGAACCAACTCGAACTAGCGCGATCGCCGAGTAAAGTTTCATTGGAAATCTCCTTATGAATTAGGTTTCAAAGAACAAATTAGATGATCAAGATTTTCTCAGGTTAACTTCGGGTATAAAGTAAATCCAGACCAGAGAAACTGGAATGACAATCGGTAATAAAACCGAGGCATAAACATAAACTTGTAAACAGACTAAACCGTAAAAAAGCGTACCTCCAAAAATAAAAAAAATAACTTTTTTTTGATCGATTTCGTATTGCTCTGCGGCAACTTTTAAGCCTTTTGCGGCTAGTGCAAACAGCCATAAAAACCAGAGGTCTGGAACGGGTACGACCGACTTTTTTTCTAGGAAATGATGAAACAAGTAGGCGTGAATTTCTCCGCCCAACAGAATGCGACAGCGGTGGTTCGGTTGGGATTTGTTTTGCCAGTAGCAGAAAGCGGGAGGGACGGGAAAATTATCTTCTCCGGGGCGGTTAATTCCGGCATTGGCGTATCCTCCGGGTACAATCATAATCACAGATTGTGGGTATCGTTTTTGAAGTTGTTCCGGTTGAGTGTCCAAGAATTCCTGAGCCGAAATGCTTTCATAAACCCGACTTGGAGGGATAGAAAAGTCTACAATCGGATGCAACCAGTATTGATAATATTGGTAAAAATACCGGGTGAAAAGTAGAGGACGCATCCAGGGAGAAAACCAGTTATCTCTCAGCAAATTCGGACTCATTTCCCCCAATGAATCGGTTTGATATTCCCGAGTTTTATGAGACAATGCCAAGAGATAACTTAGGGGAAAAGGTCGTTGTTCGTGTTCCAAGGGTAGCAAAGTCATATAGCGTCCATTTTCCCAAACTCGGCTATCTCCTTGCCATTTTTTATCCGCAAACTTGGGAAGTGTCCAGCGACGTTCATTTTTTGAGTCTCGACTGGTGATGAAAATAGATTGAATTTTCTGCTCGCTTTTAATCGCCATCAGGGATTTTTCTAAGGCTTGATCTTCTTCGGGCCAGCTAATATTTAATAAGTAATCGATACCCAGAACATTAACATCAAGTTTGGCGGCTTGATCAATCAAACGAGCCAAGTATTTACGACTAATAGGTTCGGGATCGATCAATTCGCCTTCTTCCAAAGAAGAATTATCGATTTTAACTAAAAAAAGCGCCGGAGAGTTGTCCGGGACTTGACCCGTGTGATCGCGATAAATAGCTTGTATCATTACTCTTTGTTCGAGTAGGTGATACTGAACAAAAGGAAACAAACTCAAGACGGACAAAGTAGCCAGGGCAATGATTTCGTGGGGCTTTGGACGAAAGAATTGTTTGAAAAAATGTTTCCATCCCGAAGGTTTTAGTCTAAACCATTGGGTGTCGGGATAACAAAACAAAGAGGGAATTAAATAGGCTGAGGGATAGGTGAAGGATTTATCAAGCTTTAGGAGTTTACAAGTTGTTGATAAAGACTCTTGAACATCCTTGTACTGGGCTAAATTTTGTAAGAACTCCAAGAGAAACTCCTGAGCCACTTTATTATGAATGGGTTCTCGCATCACTGCAACTTGATTTAATCCCAAATCAATTAATGCCTCGGCGATATCCAAGCCGTTACAAGAGTTAAACAAAGCAAACTGCAACCCCCGATCTTTTGCCACTTTTAACTGTTCAGAAATATCTGTAATTTGCAGATGGTGATCGGGCGTAATCCCCAATTCTCCTCCGGCCATTTTTCTTTCATTACTGTGTCCGGCAAAGAACAATATATCCCAGCCTTTTTCATCGGTAATGGCTTGCTTAATTTCTGCTTCCAAATCCGACTGAGATTTGCCCGGTTTCCAACCCACAGTTTCTATCGTGACTAAAGGTTTGAGTTTTTCTTGCAGGGTTTCCACGTCGGATTGAAAATTCAAAGTCTGGTCTTGACCAATAATTGCTAAAATGCGAGCGCGAGAACGTTCGGAATGAATCGAAGCGGGTGGGGTGCGAATATTGACCGGCATTCGAGTAATTTTAATCCGACCTGTGGTTCCAAATTCCGCTCCAATTTCCCAAACTTCCCAAGGTAAACGGGCAAGTTCAAGGGAGCTACAAGCTATCATTAAGTCAACGGATTTTGATTCCGGCTCGGCTCGACAAACCTGAGATACAGTTGCTCGAATTTCATGCAGTTTATCGCTCCGCAGCCACTTTTGAAAGTCCTGTAAAAGTTGAGTTTCTGCATCGGCGAGACGGCTGTGCCAATCCATTTTAGAAGAATTAATCGTCCCACTACTGGCTGATTTTCCCCGCAGAGTCTGATCGGTATTTCCAAACTTATTTACTGATAAAGTTTGATAAAAGTTCCGATAGGCTTCGACCCATACTTTGTATGAACTGATTGTGTTTTCGGGAAATGAAACTGAAGTTGAGAGTCGCTGTCCTTGCCCCCAGGATAAATCAAAGAGGCAGGACTGTTCCAGGTGTTGAACCCGCAGTTGGAGCATGATAATTACAAGTTAGAGGTTGATGTGAAAACTTAATCTTAAAGTTTAACCGACAAAAGTAAAGGGAGGCAAGATAATTCCGTTACCATCGGGAAAACTGATGCTCACGTGCAACTTTTCATCGTAGGCTCCAATGACTTGTGCATAGATATAATCTTGGGTCGAGTCGGTGAGAACCGGGGCTTCTAACACTTGCAATTCATCCCTAACTGTGAGTTGAGTTCCCACAGGTAAATTTGAACTGGGTTGAGCGGCGAGCAACAGCAATAACGCCCATTCTTGCGAGTTTAGTTCGGTGTCTATCCGCCAAATTGTCGCGTACAACCGCATGGGAATTTCACCACAAATCAATTCTTTGTATGCGGTTCTGGCCTCAAAAGGTATGACCAATTGAGCCTGATTTTTCAACTCGGTTACGGCATCGCTAAAGAGTTCTATTGGACTTCTCAACTCTCGAAATGCCGAACTATAGGCAAGGGGAGGTAATAGCGTCCATGATAATTCTTGTGCGATTTCACCCAACTGATTTGTCAACCAATTGGCAACATTTACAACCGATTGAACGGCTTGAGATAACTGCTGTTTACTGCTAACAGTTTCGGGTTCAAAACACCGCAAATACAGCAACAATTTATCGGGTTTTAATTCAAACCAATCTGTTGAAAATAACGCCAGTTCGTCATCGAGAACAATTGGACTCTGTTGGTTGAGTTGTGCTTGGGTTAAATATCCCAATACGGAAACATTAACCTGTTCTTCCGAGTCTTCGACAACGGGTAAATCTTCTATCACTTCCACCAACAGATAAAATTGGGATGGATTGATAGAATCTTCGAGAAAAACTCGGGGAACACAAACTTCAGAATTCATCGAACTATCGGTAACAATTAAATTGAGTCTGAAGTTGCCAACTTGAACCTGATTAACGGATGGGTTTGATAACTGAATTGAATGATTTTGTATGAACTCCGGCGAACGCATCCGCAACCATTCAATCGTTCCCAATTTTGCTAAAATATTCAGATAAACTTGCCATTGTTGGCGGGGACGGGTTGCTAAAGTTTGGCTCATATCTGCTGCTAAATTTACCTGTTCTAAGGTTAGCGAAATACTGTCTTCTGCGAAGAAGTTTCCGAAATTTAAGCGGTTAGATTCCATCGTTGTGTTTTTCATGGCTGTTGTTTCCAATTATAAGTTTATCGGGTTGAAATACAAAACTATAAATGACGAGAGAGGCGGCGATAAAATAAGCTGTCGCGAGAACAATTTGGGTTCATTGTGTCCCGTTGGGCTTCTTCCATCATTCGGTCAATTTCTGCGGCTATAGCCTGTTCTAAACGTTCTAGTGAAATCAAATCGGTGTAGTAACCTGCGAGTTGAACAACTTGGTCTTTCAAGGTACTCAGTAACCGTTGCTGGATATCTTTTCGCAGCCTTTTTAACTGCAATAAACGGGTAATTTCATATTGTTTATTAAGTCCAATTTTTTGGGCTATTTCGCCCATATTTTCACCCTGACAATATAATCGTAACCCTTGAATAAAGATTTTATCTTTTGGGGGTCTTCGCCTTTGAAAGTAACTCAAACGGTCTTGTAAAACTTGTACAATTGCTTGGTCAAGTTGAGTCATCAGTAATTGACGATAACGTTGCAAAAACTCCTGTATTTCTGTCTCGCTTTCATCGGGAGGAGGTAAAATATAGTTGTTATCATCTGGAATGGGTTCTTGTTTCGGTTGACGCGATTTCCGAATTAATTCGGCTAGAGATTCTAACTGTTCTAAGAGGTAATTTCGCGTGTAATTTGTGATTCCCTTTTCTTCTAAATCCGCTAGAATTCTCTTTAACTGTTCCGGCGTTGGCGGTTGACAGCGAGAACGGGAACGGGAGCGGTTTTGTTGCAAACGGTCGCTCAAATAAACGGCTTGATAACTGTCTAGAATTTCCCTGGCTTTTAGAGCTAGAGTTGAGCTATAGTTGTAGAATTCCGTGAGTAACCGTTCTAACTGTTGAGGATAAAAATTATTGAGAATTGACCAGTCAGTTTCCAGATAAATCCCGCAGTCTTCAAGAAACTTTCGTAATTCCGGATGAGATTTGACCAGTCGCGCCGTCCAGGTGCTAAGTTGACCTTTTTCCGGGTTGAACTTTTGGATAATTTTGTCGGCGAGGGATTCATATTTTGTCTCTGTTTGTGGGTTTGAACCTTGAAGCAATTTAACATCATCGAGAACAAAAGGAAGTAAATCTATTTGATTAAAACCGCCCTTTTCTCCGAACCGTCTCGCCAATTCTAAACAAGTCTGATCGATTTGGTGAGAAATAAAACACCGCAAACACAATTCGGCTTGTAGTTGACTTTCTGAACCTATAAAATCAACTAATTTTCGTTGAATGGCGGCGTCTGGAACATCATCGTTCATCCACCGGGAAAACTGTTGTTGAAAGAAGGCTTTAGCGGTGGGAATTTCTTCCACCCGACGTTGACCACCTCCGTCCAACCTCACCCAACACCAATATCGCAATGCAGAACCCATGATAGTATAAAGTAACCTCCAATTTAACTCTATCCGTTTTCCCTGCCACTTCTACATATTTAGGGACGACTGAACTTATGCAAGTTACAGTTACAGAGTTACAGAGATTAAAATCTCTGTCTGAAAGTTCAAGTCCTCTTTAGAGGACTGGGTAAGGTTTCAACGGACTTTTGTTATCGGTTCTTCCGGACAAGTTTAGCCAAACTGTTAGTAAAAACGATATCTTCAATCTAGTTAGAGTGCGATAAGCTGTTACGCATCTAAATTATAGGAACTTCATCTCTAATAACTTCAGCTAGAAACAGTTGAACTGTTCTGTTTGATCATTTTCTCGATTTTATCGAGAACCTCCATCTTCTCGGATTAAAAACTTCTTTTATCTTTAGATCTTGATTGTCTTCTCAAGTTAAACCGGAAGCAGAGTCTTCCAGTGCGTGATAAGCTCAAATAAGTAATCGCTCAAAATTAGTGAAAACTTGAAATCTTACCAACCGAAATCCCACCCCAGAATCTATGATTAACTACAACTCCCTACGCTCCCTTCTCGCCGAGGCTAAATGGCGGGAAGCAGACGGTGAAACATTGCGACTGATGCGGAAAATTGCAGGTAAAGACGAGAGGGCTTGCTTAGATATCCAAAGCCTTGAAAAGTTTCCCTGTGACGACCTGCGTATCATTGACCAACTCTGGATGACACATAGCAATAAAAACTATGGCTTTTCTAAGCAAAAGCAAATCTATCAAAACCTGGGAGGAAGCCTTGAATATAACGAGAATATTTGGAAGATTTTTGGTGATACGATGGGCTGGAGAAGGTCAGGAAAATGGTTAGAATACAATCAATGTCGGGACGCTGAATTTCCATTCGCACTATTTTGTCAGCTTCATATTGATATCGAAGGGTGGGATATATTGCAAGAATGGTCCTGTGAAGGTAGACAGTCTGCAATGTTATTTTCTACTCTGGTATCCCGATTGAAAGATTGCGGTTTGTAGAGCGCTTAACTCATCTGAAATCGCCCAAATTAGTTCTTGTAATCTGATGTCCGGTTAATTAAGATTGCTAGGGCTTGCCCTAGTTAGCCGGACATCAATTCGCGGATCTATTGTCCGATTACTGAAAGATTACTTCGGGGAAATTTGAGAGACAAAAATCGCCGAACCTGTTGTCTGATCTGTCATTTCGTAACGGTCAATAAAGACTTTTTTGGCTTTGATCAGATTAACTTCTTGATTTTCATTACTCTTAAAAGAAATTGGCGGAGTTTGATCTGTTGTGCCGATCAGACTCATCGTTATTAACGCGACCGTAGCAGAAAGTTTGAAGGCGATGTTATTTTGAGGGGCGAATCTGACGGTTTTACCAAGCATGATCAATTCTCCTAAAAATAATGAAATCGAGAGGATTAAATCCTGAACTGCTTTGGAATGAAGAACTTTTTCGAGATTTCAAAACGCTTTCTTTATCGCCTGACTTGACCGGAAATTGTCATCCGATCAACGCTGCACCCGGTTAAGGATGAAAGGTTTTGTTCGATGCCCACTGTCGGTTGAGGATGTTCAAATTCAGTTTGAACAACTATTGCGGTAATCATTGCAATTGCCGTTATGCAAGCTTCTGTGAAACTTGGGTTTGAAGTCTGGGAAACGGGTGATTTTTGCAGTGGGTTCATGGCGGTTCAATATAAATTTGATCAGTTGGGGTTCATTTCGGGGGATAATCCTTATATAGAACGGTCTGTATATTTCTATTATGTAGACAGGTCTGTATATTTGTCAAGCGGGTTTGGAAAATTTCTTTGGTTTTCGATAAACTCCCGCTCTCGGCGTGGCCTTCAAAATGGTCTCTGTGGCTATTTCCAGGGGGATTGACCGGATATCCCCTCCTCGGGTGTTGCTAAAATGTCGCTGTACAACCAATTTCAATCCGAGAAATTCAATGGCAAGATATGTATACATAGCAACCAGCTTAGACGGATTTATTGCGACCAAAGATGGCGGGCTAGATTGGTTATTCGACATTCCCAATCCCGAAGGGAGCGATTATGGATTTACCGAGTTTATCAGTGGTATGGATGCTTTAGTCATGGGAAGAAACACCTTTGAAAAGATTTTAACCTTTGAAGAATGGCCCTACCCAAAGCCCGTTTTTGTCTTAAGTAATCATCTCAAAAATATTCCCTCATCCGTTGAGGGTAAAGCTGAAATTATCCGGGGAAATCTCAAAGAACTCGTTGCCCAATTGCAAGAACAAGGATATCACAACTTATACATTGATGGGGGTGGTGTTATCCAGAGTTTTCTGGAAGAAGATCTCATTGATGAGATGATTATCACTAGAGTTCCTATTCTTTTGGGTGAGGGATTCCCTCTATTTGGAAAGCTTTCCCAAAGCCTAAAATTTAGACACCTGAAAACCCAAATTTATAACAATACTCTGGTTCAGAGTTTCTACAGGCGGGAGCGATAGGGCTTGCTAAAACCGAAGTCAGAGCGGGGAGCCGCTCTCCCAAAAATTTATCCACTAAAATCTATAAACTAAAATCTATAAAAACGAGTGCAAACCGCTAACAACTTTGCGAAACTCGTCCGCCAATTTAAGATAGGAAGTGCGCTGATAAATTGGCAATAGCGAGTCATAAAACCAGAGGATTTCTGTTTTGCCAACGGGAAAAAATTTCCACATTTTATCACCCAATTTATCGCACTCTAACAAAAGCGATCGCCCGTTGTGTAACTTATCCGCCAATGAGACTAACTGCACCGAAGGATTCGCCGTTTCAATTTGGGCTAAATAGCGTAACTTTCGTTCTTTCCAAGGCGGTTTAGGAAACGTTTCCGACTCGGTACATCCATCAACAATATTGACAACAGACTCCCCAAAGCGTTGACGAATTTCTTCGCGAGTTTTTTCACCGCCTTGATCTTCAATACTATCGTGAAGCAAAGCCGAAATTGCCTCATCTTCAGTTCCTCCCGCTTCTAAAACCAAAGCGGTAACACTCAACAAATGAGAAATATAAGGAATATTTCCAACTTGGCGAGTTTGATGAATGTGCAAGCGGTGGGCGTAAACCAAAGCTTGTTCAAAACGTTCGGTTAATTGGGGTTATTTCATAATTATTGACTCCAATTTTCCGAATAAAGTTGGGCTTCTTGCATCACTTCTTGAGCGATTTTTTGACGAAGTTGGAGGGGAAAAATTACTTCTACTTTCGGCCGCCAAGACCGCAGACGCAATTCAACGTTAGTGTCTCCCTCCCGATAATTTACCCGATAATAAGCGTCATTTTTTGAGCGAGAATGAAGAATTTTTAGTAATTGTTGCTTCTCCCTTGCTCCTAGTTCTAGAATTAATTGTTCCGCTTCTTGATAGGAAATCGGTTGAAAGGTTTGATGGCGAAATGTTCCCTCAATGTAATAATCATTAAACTGGCGGTCGAACCGCAACAGCATTACCCGACGTTCTAAATAGAAATCAAAACCCCAAGCCACTCCATCCATTTCCATCTGAATATCATCGGGAGTCGGTAACTTCTTTTTTTGATAATATTCCCACAACAATTGAGGCAAATCTAAATCATCCCAAGATAAAACCTCAATCTCCAAAATTTTATCCAAGCGGTAATTGTACCATTGACCTTTGCCATTGGGTGTTTGCCCAAAACCGCACAAATAAACCGCTCGTTGGGCGTAATAAATACAGACCGGATACACAATACAGCGAACGGTTTGTTTGACCCGAGAACTATCATAAATTAATCGCACGGGCGGTACAGGATTCTCTTGCCAAAGCAGTTTGAATTGTTCCTGCCAATCTTCAACCCGCTCCTGTTTTTCAGGAGAAACAATATACACGACTTCCATAAAAAATCGCTGCACGCCGTTGAGGGGTTGAGAGAGATTTTGAGCGATTAATTCTAAGTCGGGGTTGAGAACGGGAAGGGCTTGCGGTTGATATAAATTCGAGGTTTCGCTAACGGGTAAGGTCGGAAATTCTTGCACCCGATAATATTTGGTTTCCAGTCGTTTTAACCATCCCAATTCCGCCAAAATATGCAAATCGGTTTGCAGGGAACGGCGGGTGACTCCAAAAAGTCGCTGCTGCAACAATTCATCTAATTCGTTGCTCGCAATTTCATCGTGTTGTTGCAGGGTTTTTCGCCATTGGAATTCCTGCAGGTTCCAGTGAGGATCGAATATCCATTCTGCAACGGTTTTTGCACAAGCACAGTTGGGATCGTGTAAGGGCGGTACGGTTTCTCCTCGGGGATGATTTCCACTAAAAAAAGCATTGCGCCAGTCGGCAAAAGTAAAGGGTTCATCTAATATCAAACGGTGCTGTTTGTTGCCATACAAACTGTGCAGCCACGCCCACAAACGAATCGCTCTCAATAAGTTTTGTTTGAGGGAACCTCTGGCTAACCATTGCAAGAGTTCGGGTTGGGGACTGGCTTCAAACTGCAACATTCAACAATTCCAACTTGATGTAATTTGAGCTTATCATGGACTGGAAGACCTAACTTCCTATTTCCAGTTCCGATGGTTTCAAATTTTGGAAAAATCCGCTTCCCAGAGTCCGACGGGGACGCACTGCCGATATTTTAGCGAATCACTTGCCAACAGATGAATCTTCAATCCCCAAGCCGTATGATAATTTTCATCAAGTTTCTTGTCGATAACGTTCGATCAAACTCGGTAAATAATCGTAACCATCAATGCCGATTTGAGCGATGAATTGAGAACGATATTGAGAGAGAAATTTTTGAAAATTTTCTGCTCCGAGTTTCCCCTGTAAAATCGTCACTAACGCCGCCGCTTGTCGCCATTGAATATTCCCTCGCTGTTCGAGCAAATACATTCCCAAACTAGCATAATAAACCGCCAAATCTTCCCGCTTGAGTTGATAATAAGCTTCGCCCAAATAAGCACAACCCAAAGCTTGTAAATCCCGATCTCCAGCCTGTCCGACAACGGATAATCCTTGTTCTAAAAACGGTACAGCTTGGGTCGGTTTTTCCACCGTTACATAGGCAATTCCCAAACCGATCGCGCTCAAAGCTTGATTGAGCAAATCTTGAAATTTTTCCGATAATTTTAAACCTTGTTCGAGATAGTTTATGGATGATTCTAACTCCTCAAACGTAACCGCCCGTTCTTGTCGGGCGATGAGAACTTCACAAAAACCCAAACTAACCAAACAATGGGCTTCCCCAAAGCGATCGCCAATTTGTCGGGATAAAATTAACGCCCGTTGAGCAAAAGTAATCGCTTGAGAATAGTCTTTTTGTCGCAAATTTAACCGACTCAAATGATTCAAATTCGCCACTTCACAGCCGCGATCTTCTGTCTGACGAGCCAATTCTAAAGCCTCTTGATGAAAACTTAACGCCTGTTTGAAGTTGCCCATCCACTGCTGAGAATAACCTAAAACGGTCAGAATCCGAGCTTTTTCTTGAACATTTTCCACATATTTTAACGGTTGGTCGAGGTAATGAATGGTTTCTCGGAAACTCTCGCCGGAAAATGAAGCAAATACACCGCCATAAAGGGGAAAATTATCCCGTTGAGCAAAAGCCCGTAAAATTTGCAAACTCATTTGAAAACAAGCCTGAGATAAACGTTCTTTTTCCCCTTGGGGGGATGCCGTTTGAAAACCCCGACTGAGTTCGCACCAAACCATCGCAAACACCATAAAAGTTACACCGGACAAATTCTGTCCCGCTTTGGCGCTGTAGGCTTGTTTATCGAACCAAGTCACCAAACCGGTTTGTAAGTCGCGCATCAACACCATTAACCCGACCCAAGCCTTCCAATCTATGGTATGATCCGCTTGAGCGACCAGAGCCGCCGATTGGTTTTGAGCTTGTTTGGTAAATAATTCTTTGGCCAGCGGATTGCTGACTTGTTTCGCCCAACGGTTCCATGGGCCATTAGTGGCGGAAACCTCTCCAAAACCGAGGGCGCTGTTGGGAAGTTCATAAACCCAACTGATTAAATGGGGTTCTAACTCGTTGACGGAGGTTATACCGAATAGCAGTCCTGAGGCGTACTGGCGCAGTTCAAAGGCTTCCGACTCATCCGTTAACCCCTCGGCTTCTTGCTGAAGGGATTGAGCCAGTTGTCGAATTTGCGGATGTTTGAAAACATAGGATTGATTGGGGTCGAGAATTTGGAGGAGAACCCCAAGTCGTTCGTCGGCTTTGGCGTCTAGAATTTGTCGAACGGCGACGCTACATTGATTTTCGGCTTGATGGTTTTTTTGCCATTGTTCCCACGCTTGTTGTAACATTTTAACAGCACGGAGTTGTCGGGTGGCTTTTGCTTGTTTGAGTTCATCGGATTCGCTTTGAACCACCGACTCAAAAGAAGCGATTTTTTCCATCAAGCATCGCTCAAAAATTTCTCCGGTTCCGGGTTTGACTTCATCGACTAAACGCCGGTAGATTAATTCTTTAGAAGCAATTTTTCCTTTGAGAATACTGGCGACAATATCTTCGATAAAGGTGATATAGCGATCGCGATCGGTTGGGGAATTCATTGTCGGGTTAACCTCGTTTTTAGCAACTAAAAATAATGGGAGTTGGTTTGTACTGTTGAGTTGGATTTGCGGCTTTGAGCGGACAACCTGGCTCTAAGGGCGGTTAATTTTAAATTAGAGCAACTTCGGGTTGAAACGGGTCGGTCTTCATTTTCAAACCAACCAAATCTTTAAAATGTCCCTGATTCAGTTTACCAGATTCATCAGCCCGCGTCGATTGAATTTTACTCCATTTTTAACCCTGCATTCATCTCGGGCCTTTCCTATCCGTCAGTGAGAATTCAAACTTTCGTTATTTTGTCCCCTCAATAGCTGATAATAAGACCTGTAGTTAGAGATCTAATAAGATATGCCTTTACCCACCGATCTAAGAACGCTCGAAGGAAAACCGCTTTCGCCCGAACTTCTGGCAAATAAAGTCGTCCTTTTTGTCAATGTTGCCAGCAAATGTGGCCTCACACCTCAGTATAAAGGTTTGGTGGCACTCCATCAAGAATTTAGCGATCGGGGCTTGGAAATTGTCGGTGTTCCCTGCAATCAATTTGGAGGTCAAGAACCCGGTAGTCCTGAAGAAATCAAAACCTTTACTCAAAAGAATTATGAGGTTGATTTTACCTTGCTAGAAAAGCAGGATGTTAACGGTTCCAAGCGGAGTCCGTTGTACAAGTTTCTCATCGGTGAAGGGGCCGGATATTGCCTGGAATTTTGGCAAGTTTTTAGTCGGACGCACGGGTGAAGTTGTGGCTCGTTTTGAACCTCAAGTCGCCCCAGATGATGCCCATTTACGAGCCGAAATCGAGAAAGCATTGGGCTAGATTTAGTCTTCGACATACGGGGAAGCGGCGATCTACAAACAAGTTGATTGGGTTTGTAGGTCGTTGTTTTGATTTTTTCGGGAACATTCCAGGAATTCCGCTGCTGGAAATTTAGACAAGTTCGTGAGATTTGTAAGCCTATTTTGGGGTGAAAGTTCACAAGTTCTCCGGTTTGCCATTGGCTGACGAGAATTCTAAACTGGGAATAGAAGTTAATTCGCTATCGTTGGGAGAACTTTTGATGATGAACGCTCATTTGAGTAAAACCCTGTGGAAAAACCGAGTCTTTACTTTTTTAGCCGGTTTAACTTTTGTGGTCACGCCTTCATTATTTTTTTCTCCATTAGTTCGAGCAGATCTTGAATTTCCCGTCGAAGAAATGACCGAACAATTTAAACCCCAAGTCGCCGTTCCGATTTTACTCCCCTCCAGTATGCCCTCCCGTCGTGGCAGTATGTACTTTGAGGGACAAGTTCATCCCACGGGTTATTTTATCAGTTTTTCAGCCAACGAAAACTGTCGGGCTACGGCTTGTATTCATGGGGGAATGAGTGCGGAGTCTTCGGGGTTCTTTACTCCACGTCCTCCTGAGTCGGACTCGAGAAACAAATATCAAACCGTGTCGCTGGCTAATGGTATTGAAGGGTTTTATTATAAGAGTTGTAAAACCTACTGTTCGGGTATAGTTGAGTGGAAATATGAAGGGGTTCTCTATCGGATCGTCCTGACGAATAGCTCTCTAGAGGAGTTGAAAGCCATTGTAAATAGTGCGATCGAGGCCGGCCCTCGTTAGTCTGCGGTGGCGGAGGTAGTCGTTTATTTGGACTTCGGGAAGATCTTCCGTAATTTTACTGAAAATATTCTTGTTTTGAAATTGCTAAAGCTTCAAAATATTAGTGAAACTACGGTTGACTTTATCCGTTTAAATTGTCTATCTTGAAGATAGAGTTTGTCTATAGCTATGTCAGTAACTACCTCCGAAATTCCCGTTCTTATTCGCACGCTCAGAAACCGTTTAGGCTTATCACAAGAGAAGTTTGGGCAAAAGTTTGGTGTTGTGTTTCAAACCGTTAACAATTGGGAAAACGGACGCACAAAACCGACTCGAATGGCTTTAATGCTGATTCAACGCCAGTTAGAACAAATGGGCGAAGATGGGGAAGATTTGTTAGAAAAGTATTTTAACAAATAAGATGATTCATCAAAGATACAGCATAATTATTCGGCATTTTTTCGCTGTTTTTGGTGATTTATTCCCGCTTCAACACTCGCCAGATCTTAACGGTTAAAATTCCCCAGAGGAGATTGATCGATTGACCGAAAAGCCGATCAATTCTCCAAAGAGGGGCGAGCAGTCTTGAATGATATTTCCGATTAATCCGTTGTAGATGAGCCTTTTTTTTGCTTTCAAAAGCTGTACCCAAAAGGTTTTGAGTTGAGGGTTTTGGGGAACAGTTTGTTGTAGAGTCGCCAACAGATTAATAGCATTATATTACAAACCGTGTTTAGCATAAATGGCAACTTTTTCGAGGGGAGTCGCCTCGCTTAAATCCGCCTAAAAATTATGAAGATACACCCGTTAGACTCCGGACAAAATTTAGCTAAAAAACCCCGCGATACTTTTGAGCGACTTGCAAAGCTTTGTGAGGTTTGGGAAAGGGAATTCTAACAATTCCAGGCGGTTGAGGAAGCTGAAAACAAACATTTCCAAGAGGTTATTAACTTGTGTTGTATCAATTGAAAACAGACTGAAGTCAAGCCCAACCCCCGGATAAAGTACATCCACAAAAAAACCGGAAGGATAAGCCGTTAAAGCCAGAGAATTCGGTTGACAAACTAACCCATTTAAGCCAAGATCTACAGCCACACAGGGGCTTCTACCGCTAGAACCTGTTCCCTCAGATGTTGGCGTTCCATTGTCTGCAACATCCGAAGTTGAACGGGGTGCTTGAAAGTGAATTTTTAGGTCAGAAGTTGAGGCGGAACGACTAGAAATAGACGGTATAGATTCAGCAAAAACAGCCGTAGAATTAAGCAAAAAAATGCCAACTAAGCCCAACAACCCTGATGGGAAAAATTTCGTAATCTTCATCTGAAAGTTAAGTAGATGGATGACTGTTGGGAAACGCAGAGATTTAGCGATTTCCAAGTCAACATATCTCCGAAAAACATCCACTTATGCAAGTGATACTCGCTCGGGTTAATTAATCCGTGTTATGGGGTAGGGGCGGGATTATTGATGAGTCGGATATCATCTCAACAGGTCATCAGCTTGGGTTTAGGGCTGTTGCCAGTTGAAAATTGCGAATACAGTTCAACCTTAATCTCAATCCTAAATAACAGTGCTGTGGCTCGGGAAAAAACCGGATTGCAGAATTTTAGAAACTCAATAAAATAAGGGCAATCTTCAACAAGATTACCCGAAAAAGTTATTTAAAAGTTAAGACGACCGAACTCGATCTCAGACCGCTTAAGACTGTAAGTAAACCGTTACATCCTGACTGTCAAAGTTGGATGTGGCAATATCGAGCTTACCGTTACCATCGAGATCTTCAACGATCAGTCCAACCGGTACTTCTCCAACGGTAAAACTGAGGGGAGAGTTGAATGTAGCATTGCCATTATTGAGAAGAACAGAAATGGAGTTTCCTTCGCGATCGCCATCATCAAAGAACACCGAATTTCGCATCACCAGATCGAAGTCGCCATCTCCATCAAGATCGGCTGAACTCATGGTACTTGGAAACTCATTGGTTTCAAAAGTAGTAGCCGGAGCAAAGAAGCCATTGCCACTATTTCGTAATACAGAAACGGTATCCGAACCAAAGTTAGACGTCGCCAGATCGATGGTACCGTTGCCATCAAAATCATCGGCTACAATACTCACCGGTCGATCTCCGACATCGAAGGTAAACGCTGAAGTAAATCTGATATTTCCGAGATTGAATAGTACCGATACGGTATCCTCCACTTCGTTTGCGGTCGCCAAGTCTACATCGCCATCGCCATCTATGTCAGCCGCAACCACATCAGTAACCCCTTCGCCTGCTGTCAAAGTCAAAACACTATCATCGGTTCGGTTAAACAGCACCGATAGGCTGTCTCCCTCGTAGCCAACACCAAACTCATTAAATTCGGAGTTGATCAACACAACGTCGGTGTTACCATCGCTATCAATATCAGCCGTTTCGGTAATAACCGGGCGATCGCCTGCATCAAAGGTTGAAGGACTTGATAAGTCACCCTCACCGTCATTAAAGTAGATGGAAACCTCATCGGTGTCTGGGTTAACAGCAATCAAGTCCATGTTACCATCCCCATCAATATCACCCACATCTAAGGAAGGATCATCTCCCGCACCGGATGAGAAGAAATCGGTTGTAAAATCAATCGGTCGTTCAAAGGTCCCATCTCCTTCATTAAATAGGATAGAGAAACCGCTATCAAAATCGTCAGTATTGGCAACAATTAATTCATCGGCGCCATCATTATCTAAATCCCCATTCACCATACGTCCAGGTTCGCTATTGGCGGGATAGTCGGTTCGGGTAAAGCGGGTGTTACTAAAGATCTGCTCAACTCCGTCAGCCTCATAAAAATCTAAACCAAAGTCGTCGAAGGTTCCATCTTCTAAACTGATGAAATCCCACTCGCTACCCAGACCCTCTAAGCCGGAAGCAAAGCCGTTTTCAAAGTAGAACGGTGTGTAGACTTCGCCGCTAGCATCTCGATCAAAGTAAGCCTCTACATAAACCTCATTTAAGATAGCATCGCCTGAAACTTCGCCGCTATCATCAAACACGAAATACAAGCCGTTAGAAGCTGTTTCGTTATTTTCAGAGAAGACATCGTAGTAGGTGTTGAGGTTAAAGGTGCCGGGTTCGGCGTAGGTATAACCGAGGTAGTAATCGTTATCAAAGCTTTCGCCATCGTAGAGGTAAGCAAAATCATAACGAACTAAACCGAGTTCTTCTGGAGGTTCTGTTGTCGGATCGAGTTCTAAAATTGCTTCACCCAAAGCCAACACATCAACCCGTTTGTATTCTGCTCCGGTATTGAAAACGTTATCATCCTCATCATCCCCGTCAAAGATCGTCTCACCTGTATCTCGAATTAACGTGCGGAATTCCTCAAAAGTTAAACGGCGTCCGAGTTCTTGCACTGCTAATTCTTGAGCCAGAGCCGCAATTCCCGCAATGTGAGGCGCCGCTTGACTGGTTCCTCCTTGAGTGACGATTCCGCCATTCGCATCGGCTCCCGTACTAAATGGCCCTGGCGCAAAGATATCAGTTAATACTGGGTCGCGTTGAGAGAAACTGGCAATGCGATCAACATCGGTGGTAAAGTCAACCGCACCACTAGCCCAGGATATAAAATCATTTTGACTATCCCAGACTGCACCGACTGACAGAGAGTTAATATCTGCCGAAGGATAAACTACACCCGGTATACCGCCAAAGTCAAAAAAGCTATTACCTGATGCGGAAACAACAATAACATCCTTGGCAACAATTTGTTCTAAAAGTTGTGAAGTCCCCACAAAGTCTTCAGCCCTTTCTCCTACAGGGTTTGGTCGAGTTGGATCGCCAATGGCATCAGACAATAATTCTGGTGTTATGGTATCTGACAGATTAATGGTACTACCCAGCGACATATTGACACTGGCAATGTTGAACTCCTCTGTGTTCTCTACTACCCAGGATAAGGCTTGTTCAAGATCTTCATACAGATAGCTGCCAGATCCATCTTTGAAAACTTTGAGGTGAATAATATTCGCTCCCGGAGCCATTCCGGTATAGGTACTATCTTGAGAAGCGACAATACTTGTGACATTGGAACCGTGTCCATTTGTATCAGAGGCATCGGGATCGTCATCTGCAAAGTCATACTGATAAACAATGCGATCTGCAACACCATCTCCGTCATTGTCCGGCCCCGAAGAACGGATGGTTTACATCAATTCCAGTGTCGATCACGACCACTGAGAACCCACTTCCATCAATACCTGCGAACCGGGGATCGGTGCGGAAAGTATTGGTATCGGGATTGCTCGGAGGGGGTTGTAAACCGATCAGTGAACTGGAAGTATCAGTAAACAATCCTCCCTCCGCCTCTGAACCCGTCAGATCAACACCGGGAATGCGAGAGGTAAAGGCAACGTTGAGATCGTAGTCTGTTGTCTCTCCGTCAAAGGATTTGACTTGAATATAATAGGTTCCGGCTTCGAGGGGTCGAGTAATGGACTCTGGAGTAATTCCGATCGCCTCGGAACTGTCAAGAATGGTTTCATTACTATCCAATAAGAATAGATCGGCGTCGCCACTCAAACCGTTCAGGTCTATGGAAATATTGCTTGACGCTCCCAATGTGAAAGCATAGATGTCTTCGGAATCACCCTCGCTGACTTCCTCGCTGTATACCAGAGTATTGGAGCTAACCGCAATACCGGCAGCATCTTCCACTGTATTACCCGGATCTTCGGTAACTTCCCGCTCCTCCATTTCCATTCTAGGAGGCATTTCATTGTCATCATCATCGTTGATCATCTCAACTTCTTCGGGAGGCGGAAGCTCAATTTCTGGGATTGTTTCGTCTGGGATATCTGCGAATGTGAAACTAACTGTGGTTTGAGAAACCAGACCAAACTCATCTTCGGCTTCGAGTTTTAAGGTGTAAGTGGTGTTCTCAACTAAAGTTTCTCCTAAGAAGGCTTCGACCTGCAACGGGTCAAACTCGAAGCGTCCGTCTGATTCTAATTGATTGGTGACATTTAATAAATTATTATCTGTTCCTGCTCGTAAAGCGACGATTTCATTGTCATCGCTAACGGTTCCGATAATGGTTGCGTCGGTGGTTACGCGATCGCTATTACTATCGCCGGTATCGTTGGCTAATTGGGCGGTAATTGTTGGCGGTTCGTCATCTAAGGTAAAGCTGACTTCTGTGAATTCTCGCGATCGCAATCCTGAGGTATCAACGGCTCGTAAAAAGAAGCTATAGCTGCCATCTACTAAGGAAGTATTGAATGTGGATTCTAATTGGTCTTTCGTTAGGGTAAATGAACCATCTGCGGCGATATTGGTTTGTATGGGAACGAATTCTTCTCCAATACTAACTTCTATTCCTCCAATGCCAAAGTTATCGCTTGCTGTTCCTGTTATTGTCGGGTCTGAGGTGATTCCATCGCTATCGTTTGTTCCGGTATCGTTGGCTAATTGGGCGGTAATTGTTGGTTCTAGAAAATCTGTTCCGCGTGGGATCAATTCTCCGGGGAGAATATTGTTCTCATCGGGTGCAATCACAACTCTAATTTCGGCTATTTCTGGCGATGGCAATCCCGAAAGATCGACGGTTCGTAATTGTAGGTTATAAATGCCGTCGGTCAAGGAAATATTTAAGGCTTCTTCTAGCTGGTCTGGAGTCAGCGTAAAGGAACCATCCTCAGCAATTACGGTTTCTATGGGAACAAATTCTTCACCCAAACTGATTTCTAGTCCGGCAATTTCCTGAGGATTGAGGACTGTTCCGGTTAGGGTGGGATCGGATGTAATATTATCGCGATTATCTCGTCCGGTATCGTTGGCTAAAGAGAGGGTAATCGGTTGATTAATGTTGACCGGATCGGGGGGTTGAATAAAGATTTCTTCGCTTAAAGAACTAGAATCTACCCCTTGCAATAATACCAACATTTCCCCGGAGTTGGTGTCTCGAATTAGGGTATCTCCTGCGGGGGTTCCTTCTAAACTGAGATCTTCAAAGGTGAGTCCATCCCGCAACTCGATCTGGTCTTCGGCGACGTTAAAATCAATAATGAGGTCGGTGGTTGTGACGCTAAAGTTACCGGAGCCAATTTCTAGAACAAATATGTCTTCTCCTTCGCCCCCGATGAGAATATCTGTTCCTTTGTTTCCATAAATGATGTCATTTCCGGCATCCCCAAAGATGATATCATTGCCCTGTCCTCCAAACAGAAAATCATCTTCAGAACCGCCATAAATTCTATCGTCGTCTTGGTGTCCGTAAATGGTATCAAAGCCGGAATTTCCAAAGAGTTGATCGGCTGCTTCTCCCCCAAAAATGAGGTCGTTGCCTTCTAGTCCTAAAAGTTGATCGGAACTGGAAGTTCCCACTAAAATTCCCGTGCTTTGGGTGTCAAAAAACACATTTTCTTGAAGACTCGTCATAAGTTTGCCCCTGGAAAGTTGAAGGTTGATCGAATAGAATTGAGTTTATTCTTGGTTATCGGTGAGGAAATTAAGCTTGACTTGTAGGTTAATTCGTTCGAGTTCAAGCTCGGCGATTTGATTGATAATCGCGAAAATTTCCCGAGAGATTTCTTCTCGTTCTATGTCTAGAGATACCCGATAATTTTCTTGATTTTGTAAGGAAATTCCATCAAATTCCTCACAGAGTTGGCGATAGAGATAACAAGCCCTCGCTAGTTCAGATTCAATGGCTTCTAAGCGAAGTTGAGTCAAAATTAGCTCGGGGTTTGAGGTGGAATTTGAGTTCAATTTTGGTGATTGGAATTGACCCCAATTTTCCCCAGACCAAGTGTTAGTTTTCGCCCCAGAAGATAATGGGGGGTTCTGTTGTTGGCGGGTTGAGTAGATGTTAAGTACAGATGGCCTCATCGGTCTAAACTCCTTTTGCTCGCATAAACGAGAGTGCATCAGAGAGTCAATGCACCCTGAACCCCCTGAGAACCGGTTATGGCTCGGAAGGTTTTCCGGCTTTGTCTTCTCTATCGGTTTGGCTTCCGTATTTTTACGGATGAGGCGGAATTTTTTTGGCAACTTGGGGCTGAAAACAGTTCAGGGCTTGGCTTTGGTGCTTACCGAGGACATCTGAGATCAAATTATGTTAATCTCTGACTGACTTGACGTAAAATCTGCCTTTGCTTTTTGATAGAGAAGTAAAAGACCGTAGTGGTGGCGGTCAACCTCAAAGGAGTAACACGAATTGTGGACTCACGAGATCACTATCTAGAGCAGGACGAATATCTCAAACAGTTGGCTTTGACAGCCCAGCAACACCCTCGTCGAAGTCGTTCTCGACGCCTTGCGCTGACTCGACTGACTCAAGAACTTTTAAATTCGGGTCGGTTGTGTCACCCTCGTCCGAGTCAATTTCCCGATCGTTATCAAGAAATTTATGAGATTGCGGTTCAAAATCTTATGCTTTATATTTGCACTAATATTGATCGGTATAACCCGGATAAGGCTCCGGTGATGCGATGGGTAAATTTTCTTTTAGAAATACGATTTTTTCCGGAAGCGGTGAGGGAAGTCATGGGAAAAAAAAATCAAACTATTCAACCCAATTGGGATGGGGGTAATACTTCTCCGAGTTTATCGGATTTAGTTCGAGAATCGATAGAGGAAGACTCCAATGGGATTTTTGCCAGCAAATCGATTCGGGGTTATCCTCAAGCCAATTTTAAAGAACTATTCAGGCGTCGTATTGTCGAAGAGGAAAGCTGGGAAAAAATTTCGACGGATTTGGGGATAAAAATTTCAACGCTATCGGATTTTTATCAACGATGTATCAAGCAGTTCTCGGTTGAAATAAAAAACCAAATTCAAGGATGATCGTGTTCTGATTTAAACTGAAAAATTCAAAAGCTATGAACTCATTGATGACTATGCCACTAACAAACAAAGACAGAAAGATTGCGGAGCGTTTTTCGGAAAACCAATCTCAACCGCAAAAACGGGAGCAAGTTTACTACAATAGTTTGGCGGTTTTAGCCGTTAATAATTATTGTCGGTGGATGGAAATTTCGACGGATATAACCGGAAGTGATAGCTGGAATCCCATCGCTCAAACTTTAGGAAATGTGGCCGATTTATGTCTGGGAAGTTTAGGAAAAATTGAATGTCGTCCGGTCAGGTTTGATGCTTCTGTTGTGGAGGTTCCGGCTGAGGTTTGGCACGATAGAATCGGTTATCTGGCCATTCAGTTTGATGAAGGCTTTACTCAAGCGAAATTTATCGGCTTTCTGGAACGGATTGAACGGGAAAATATTCCTTTGAACGAATGGCGATCGCTGGATGATTTTTTAGATTTAATTGAGCGATTAGAAACGGTTGAGTCTTATAATTATCAGGTTCATCTCGGGAATTGGTTACAGGGAATTTTTGAGGGAGCTTGGGAAGGAATTGAAACAATTACCCGACCTTATAATCTAGAATTGGGATGGAATTTTCGTCAACGTTCGCGAAGTTCTTCTGTGACTTCCAACTCTCATACCTCTGAAATTGAACGGGTGAAAATAGTCTCTCTCGAACCACCGGGAACAGAAATGGCGTTGCTGCTGGGAGTGACTCCTACAACCCCGTCAGAATTGGATATCTCCGTCGAACTCTATCCGACTCAAGCTCACAGCCACCTCCCCCAAGAACTGCAACTGATGATACTCGATCATAGCGGAAAATCGGTGATGCAAGCGGAAGCGGGAGGGAGTGAAAGGCTATTATTTAAGTTTAGTGGGGAGTCAGGAGAACAATTTAGTATTAAAATAGCATGGAGGGAAATCAGTGTGACTGAAACTTTTGTGATTTAATAGAATCCAATTCATGTTTAGGGTGTTTGGCTATGAGTAAATCTGTGATCTTAAAATTAGAAGGAGATTTAACCCAAGGCTTCCGCGTGACGCTTGAAGTCCGTTCGTCGGAGGGTCAAACGCTGTTTGAAAAGCAAGCATCTTTACCCGAAAATCCGGATTTAGCTGAACATTTGCAATCCCACTGGACAGAAAAATATCGCAGTTTAGCCGCACCCTATCGCCTCAAACCTCAGGCGATTATTCGTCAACGTTCTATTCCCGAACGGGTTCAAGACTGTCAAAATTCGGCTAAACAATTACGCGATCTCATCAGTCAGTGGTTAGATGCGGATAGCTTCAGACTGATTGATAAACGATTGCGAGAAGAACTCAGCCGAGACGAAGAAATTAGGGTTTTAATCCGCAGCAAAAATGCGGAATTGAGAAAATTACCCCTGCATCTTTGGGATTTTTTTGAAAGTTATCAAAAGGCGGAAATTGCTTGGAGTCCGATTGAGATTGAAAAGATTAAAGATCTTAAAAATTATCCGGCTCATTCCCGGGTTAGAATTTTGGTGATTCTCGGTCATCAAGAAGGAATTGACATCAAAAAAGATCTGGAAATCATTCAAAGTTTACCCGATGTTGATGCGGTGGTGTTGGTTGAACCGGAAGCGAAACAAATTAACGATCGCCTTTGGAAACAGCCTTGGGATATTATCTTTTTTGCGGGACACAGCGAAACGGAAGGGGAAACCGGACGAATTTATATTAATCCCCAAGAAAGTTTAACGATAAAAGAATTGTGGTACGGTTTGAGAAAGTCGGTTGAACGGGGTTTAAAACTGGCAATTTTTAACTCTTGTGATGGTTTGGGACTCGCACACCAACTTGATGATCTGAATATTCCTCAAGTTATTGTCATGCGGGAGTTAGTTCCGGATCGCGTTGCTCAAGAATTTTTAAAGCATTTTCTGACCAATTTTGCTTCAGGAAAACCTTTTTATGTCTCAGTTAGAGAAGCCAGAGAACGATTACATGATGATTTTGAACGAGAATTTCCCTGTGCGAGTTGGCTTCCGGTTATTTGTCAAAATCCGGCTTATGTTCCTCCTTCTTGGGAAGATTTAGTCGGAAATAAAGCGAAGATTTCAGATGATAATGTTATTAAAAAACGAGAGTTTAATCAGGTAAAATCTCTATCTTGGCGATGGCGGGAGTTTCCCAAAGTTTTGTTATCTGCAATCACAATCACGGGGATGATTTGGGGAGTGCGATCGCTAGGTGGGTTACAAGCTTGGGAACTGAAAGCCTACGATCATCTCATGCAAATGCGACCCGATCCGGGGATAGATGAACGGTTATTACTGGTGACAATTACAGAAAATGATGTGCAGGAACAACCCGCAGAAGAACGAAAAGGAGGTTCACTTTCCGACCGTTCATTAGCTTTATTATTAGAGAAGTTAGAACAATATCAACCGAGAGTTATTGGCTTGCATTTGTTTCGAGAAACTGCGGTTGAATCCCCATATAATACCCTCAAAACTTCCCTCGAAAAAAATGATCGGTTGTTGGCGACTTGTCGATATGGAAATCATCAAGAAATGGGTGTTGTTCCCCCTCCTGAGGTTCCCTTAAACCGTCAAGGGTTTAGTAATGTTGTGACCGATACTGATGGGGTGATTCGCCGTCATTTGTTATCGGTGGGGTTATCTTCTGATTGTCAAACTCGGTTTTCTTTTAGTTGGAAATTAGCCGAACGGTATTTAGCCGATGAAAATATAGTCCCTAAAACGACATCCAATGGAAGATTAAAATACAGAAATATTGTTTTTAATATTTTAGAACAGGGAAGCGGTGTCTATCAAGCCGGTTTGGATTGGCGCGGACATCAAATCATGCTAAATTATCGCAGATCGGGAGAAATTGCACGTCAAGTAACGCTCTCTCAAGTGTTAGCCGGTCAAGTCGATCCGGAGTGGATACGCGATCGGATTGTGATTATCGGAACCACTGCGCCGAGTTTCAACGATCATCATTGGTTGACGCCTTATAGTTATCAAAAACAACCGCTTCAAAACATAACCGGAACCGAACTTCAAGCCCAAATGGTCAGTCAAATTCTCAGTACAATTTTAGACGATCAACCTTTAATTTGGTGGTTTCCTGACTGGGGAGAAAGTATTTGGATCTTGAGTTGGTCGATAGTTGCAGGTCTGATCGGTTGGAGAGTGCGATCGCCTAAAGCTTTTTTAACGACGACTGGAACAACTTTAATTATTCTGTATGGATGTTGTTGGGGATTGTTTCTAAAAGGGGCTTGGATACCGTTAGTTCCCTCCGCATTGGGGTTAGTTGGAACCGCAAGCTATGTCTACCTAAAAAACCCGTTTAAAAGTATAGAAATATAATAAAATCGGGGTGACAAATACTGTGTTATCTAACCGAACATTGTCACCCCACCTGCAATTCTGTTCAAATCTTTTCAGATAGTAGAAACAATTTACAGAAATTCTACTTTTTTTGCGTATTCATCAGGTGTCAAAATCCCGCTATCTAACGCCGCTTTTAATTTCATCAAAACTTGCTCTTTTTCTTGTTCAAGCCGTTGATGAATCACCTGATTTTTTACATCTTCTTCCACTTGATGAACTTTAGCTTCAAATTCATCTGCTGTTAAAATCCCGTCGGTAAAAGCTTGCTGAAACTTCTCCAGTTTTTCCTCAACTAAAAACTCGATTTCATATTCATCAATTTGATGTTCTAAGCGTTGCTTTTTCGCTAAAAATTCTGCTTCTGTTAGAATGTGATTGGCAAAAGCTGATTCAAGTTTTTTCAAGTCTTGATCGGCTTTTGCTACGGCTTTTTCCCGAGCAGAATAATTTGCAGATCCGGAAGTTTGAGCTTTTTCTTGAGTGCTAAAATAATTTGACGATTCTAAGGGTTTATCTTCGGATAGAGGCGCGAGTTTTTGAACCTTTTTAAATTGTAGATTTTCTTCAATATAAGTGATAATTTCATGTTCGATGACTAAAGCCCAACCCGCTCCCGCCAAACCTGTAAATACAGTAAATCCTCCGAAAAACATTGCAGTTACGCCAGCACCCGCAATATTTTGTATCCATTTACCCGTGCTAGTTTCTACAATAAATTCTCGGGGATTTGTGAAATCCTTTGACTTTGATATTTTAACTTTAAAAGCCAGATTGGTTCCCAAGACTGTGCGAAGTTTACCCACTTTTTGAGCTTGAATTAAGTAAAGACCATCGGCTTCGGTTCCTTCCACTTGGTATTGCTTCTCTTTAAACCAAAGCAACAGATTTTTGTAAACGAAATTTAGAGAGTTTGCATCGGTTTCTAAAAAATAATTAATCGCCATCTTTGTTTCCTTAAAGTTAATTGGATGAGAAGTAGATTGAGAAAGTTAAGGAGAAATTTCAGAGCGGTTATGCCGATAATAATTCTGTCTAATCAGTGCGATCACTTTGCTTGAAAAACAGAGTTTATCGGGCGGGAAACTTAAATCTCTATCTTTAAGATTAAACTGATTTTCTGAGATTGGCAATCGTAGAATTACTAGACTTTACAATTTTTATATGTATTGAAAATCTCAGAGAGATCGGTAATTTTACGAGTTGATTTTTCCGACAGGTTCACCCCCCGTTAAACTCCTGGATTGAGAGAAGCTTTCCGGCGAGCTAGTCCCCGGAGACGGTAGGAGGGACGCCAGAAACCTGTTGAACTTTTGATCAGTATGTCCCTGAATAAACTCTTGCTGAAATTAGCGGATACTGGAGAAGATTGCCACTTTTACAACTGTCTAAAGTATAGCACTACTTGCTTCGGAGGTACATCCCAAGAACCCGGTTTCTATTGATCAACCGCGTTTTTAATCGAACTGTGTCTCATGGAATTGAAAACCGCTATAAAAATAAGAACATCATTGATTGAGGAAAAATTCATCTTTTGAATCGGTGAAAGCAACTCAATTTTCAGGGGGTAAATTGTCATAATTAGGACTGAGGGACTGAGCCAACTTTTAGGATGACAATTGAAAGATTGGCTGAATAAGCGATCTAATTTTAAGAGAAGTTACTGATAATGAGGGTAATCTATCTGTACTCAATGATCAACCCAGGGAAAAATTTTATGGCTAACTTAACTGGAAATCGTCCGATTAGTGAGTGGGCTAAATTCTACATTTTGAATGAAAATCAAACCCTCAAAGAACTGGAAGATTCTGATATTACTCCCAACCGTCCTACTTATGTGATTACTCATGGCTTTCGAGATAATCCGGGAATACCCAATCAGGTTGATCCCAATAATTGGATGCGGAAAATAGCGGAGGAAATCTCGACACAAGAAGATGATGCGAACGTTATTTTGGTCAGTTGGGATGCGGGTCAGAAAATTAGCGATTTTTTCACCTATCCTCAACAAGCTGAAAAGACAGAATTTGTCGGAAAAGCGGTTCAAGAAATGCTTTATCGATATGTTGATTCTGATATAATTCAACCCGAAACTATTACATTAATTGGTCATAGTTTGGGCGCTCAAGTTGCAGGTTTTGCGGGACAGTATTCGCCGGATGATGAAAAGATTGGAACGATTATCGGTTTAGATCCCGCAGGGCCAGGATTTGAAAATGCGAACTTTAATCAGAGAACGTTGGCGACGTTTCAATCTCTACCAGAACGCTTAGATAAAGCGGATGCAACCCGAGTTATTGCCATTCATACAACCAGCAATCTTGGCTATCAAAATCCTCTCCCTGTACTGCATTTTGATAATGAAAATACCCTCGATATTTATCTCAATCAAGGGGAGGCTTGGAACCAACCGGATTCTAACCGATTTAATGATTGGTTTGGAGCAAAAGCACATAGTTATGCTCACGGTTTTTTAACTCAGTTACTTGCGGGTCAGGGGTTTAATTTACCTTCACAGCCATCAGTTAATGGTTCTAAAGATTTAGATGAACTTGATAATCCGTCGCTCAAAAATCAGCCCGAATTGAGCTATCCTTTAGTGTCTCTCAATACCCTGCGACAGGGCGTTAAAAGTGAAGATGAGGGCGTTAATCAGGGTATTATTGATATCAATACTAAAAACCAAAAATCGGGGGTTTTATTGGATGATATTTTAAGTTTTCAAGGAACGAATGACAGAGATAATCTGGCTGGAACTTATCAAGCAGATGAATTAATTGGATATGCGGAAGATGACTTGATGAGCGGTTTATCGGGGAATGATTCGCTGTGGGGAGGTGAGGGAAATGATACGGGTTATGGAGGCGTTGGTGATGATATTATTAACGGAGAAGCAGGTCGTGATGTTTTGATTGGCGGCTCTGAAAATGATAATTTATTGGGGGGTTTGGATGATGATACTTTAAGGGGTGGTCCGGGTTTTGATACTTTGTTGGGAGGTCAAGGGGTAGATGTTTTTATTCTGGCTATGAATGAAGGAACGGATTGGATTGAAGATTTTGAAATGGGTATTGACTTGATTGGTTTGACAGATAATCTAACCTTTGAACAGTTGACTATCGAATCGATTTTTGAAGGAACTCAAATTAGTTTTTCCGATCAGATACTTGCGGTTTTAGATCCGGTTGTACTGACAGAAGACGTTTTTACTTTGGTCTAGTTAAAAAATTTTTAAAGAATTTATATTATGTCCGGTTGATTAGTTCTATTATGGGGCGGGTTTATCTCAATCTCGGAGTGAGTAGTATAGATTTTGTAGAACCCGCCCCTACGCTTGGAATTATTGATTAGTCGGACATGATCTTACAACCAGTAGGATGGCGTAGATTATACAACTCCTCTACGCTTTAATTCCTTCCATAAGCGATCCGTTGAAATTTTATCCCAATCAATTAAATCTTCATAGGAGAAACGGTTTTCATTCACAATTTCAGCAATGGGATCGCGCACCGACAAAGCCCAAGAACGGTTCCAATTTCGATTGGCTGTTTTCCCACTCCAACTATATCTTTCTTCGAGGGGAGATTCTGTATCGCCTCGAACTTGATATAAACAAACTTGGGGATACCAACGTTTAATGGAACCGATTTCATCGTAGGTGAGTAAAAAACTGCCAATTTCCAATTCAATCAGTTGATCGGCTTCAACTCGATATCCTTGAAAAGCGTATCCTGTGGTTTGATTGAGATCGACAAAATCAATCACTCGCCGCCAATATTTTTTTCGTTGACCTGCTTTAGAGGGGACATGAATAATCATTCTAAAATTTAATCGGATCGGACTTTATTTTAATTGTTTTGGCTGAATTATCCCCTCAATATTTTAGCACATCTTCCTATTCTTATAGATTTTAATCTCTCAGTCGAGATCCCATAATCAAGTAAACTAGCCCAACCAGAAAACAACCTATCACAATGACAGTCAATCTTTCGGTACGAGCGGCTAATTTGATCAGAACGCCGAGAATTCCTAGAGCGATGAAAATCGAAGCTGCCAAATAATAAGTTTTTCTATTCATTGTCTTTTTTTCTAATCTTTCAACTGCAATAATTAGAAACAATAGAGAGTCTCCAATACGCGCTTATTATAAATCTATCCATACGGAATTATCTAAATTTATGAAAAATTTAATGTTTATCAGAATTGGCAGTTACCAAGGGCTACCCACAATTGTAAATGAAGCCCAATAGTAAGGGTCTGAAAAAATCTCATTTCCCGAGTTAGCTAATTCTGGGGGTAAAATGATTTCTCGATCCGGTAAAATTAAACGCGAATTTTCTATCCGAACTTCTCCTTTTAATAAAGCAATTTGAGTTTGTCTTAAGGCTTCGGCTTTAATGGGTGCTTGGGTTAATTGTTGATAAAAATCAGACATTAATACAAAAGTCGCTTCATCGTTTACTCTCCACAAACTCGCGACCACTGACTCGACTCCGGCTTTCGCCGCAAATCCTGCAAAACCTAACTCGGCTTCCCGATTTCCTAATGCGGTTCGACAAGCACTTAATACTAATAATTTTACCGGGGGTTGATTCCATCCCAAATCTCGCACTTGATCGAGTCTTAATTTATCATCCCAAAATTGGATATAAGAGTTCTCAGGTTGTCCGGCGCTAAATTCGGCATGAGTCGCCAAGTGAACGATACCAAAAGGTGTAGTTTGTCGTTCTTGTTTTAACGTTTCTATTGTGAAATTTTCATTTAAAAATAATTCTCCATCCCATAAATTATCAGCAATCAAATTGACTTCTGCTGACACCGCTGGTAAGTCGCTTAAGGTCGGGTCAGCCGGGAATTTTGTTGCACCCATCGCTAAAATACGAGCTTGTTTAACATCGCTGTAACGAGTTTCCATTAAAGTTAAACTGGGTGCGAGTCCCACGCTATATTTTTCGATGATAAATTGTTCTCCATCATGTAAAACCGCCAAGGGTAAAGAACGCAATCCTTCGTCCATAATAAAGACTAAGTTTTCAATTTCTTGAGCTTCTAACTCGGCTTCTAAGGGTTGAATGAACCATTGATAAAATTGTTGAGCATGGGGTAAGAAACTATCTTGTCTCCGTCGGGTTGATGGAAAAATTTCTCGGAATAAAGCATTACGTTGTTGTAAAACTTGCTGACGAGTTACACCTGAAATTCGCTTCCGAATCGGTTGGCCTTCGGCAGTAATCATTACTAATTCGAGTTGATCGTTTCCTCGGGGAGATGAAACTTTGGATGAATTTTCAGCAACATCAAGCTGATTTTGTTGATTTTCTATTTCATATTCAACCGGAACAAAATTCACATAAATAACAGCAGGTTTAATTCCTGTAATTCCGGCAATTTGACTCAAAGCATCGCAGGTTTCCACTAAACCTTTTGCGGATTTACTCGCTGACATTCCCCAATATTCTTCAAAATCTTGGGTGTATCCTTGTTCAACTGCTAAAATTCCAGCATCAACCGGACTACAAGGGAGATTAGCAGAAATTGATAAAGGTTCAATAGGGTTTTGACGGGGTAAAATTTCATCGGGAAATTCTGGTTGAGTGGGTTCAGTTGGTGTAGGAATTGGTGTAGGAATTGGTGTAGGAATTGGTGTAGGAGTTGGTGTGGGAGTTGGTGTTGGTGTGGGAGTTGGTGTGGGAGTTGGTGTGGGAGTTGGTGTAATATCATCAGTTTGAAGAACGATATTTCCGCGTGTAAAAGATTCGGGAAAACTCTCCCCAGACTCAAGCGTAGATTCACCTGTTGTAATGGCGCCTGCTGTTCCATTTTCATCATCAGTTAGGTTAGTATTTCCTATTTCAAAACTAGCAATCGGTTCCTCGGCTAACCCACCTCGATGTCGAATCGTAATCGAACCGCCTCCCTGTCCGCCTGCGGTAGAAATGCTGGCATTTATGTTATTTTGGTCGAGAAAAGATTCAGTCACTCGCACAAATCCGCCTGTGGATTCTAAAAGTACATTTCCCCCTCGACCATTCGGCCCACCTTGGGCGTCAATAAACTCAACTTCAACATCACCAACCGGGTCAAGAATCACGTTTCCACCATCCCCAACAGTACCTCTACTATTGATTTGACCTGTGATAATTGCAGTGGGAGCGATAACAGTAATATCACCCCCTGTTGAACCGGAACTATTCAAATTTTCGGTGGAAATTGTTCCCTCTGTTGCGGTTAAATTAATGTTACCGCCTTGACCTTGAGGATTGTTAGAATTGAGGTCTATTTCACTATTAATTTCGGTTCCTGATAGGGTAATATTTCCTCCGGTTGTTTGAATATTTCCACTTCCTAAGAGTTGAATAAAAGAAGGACTATTTATGTTAAAATTCCCGCCATTAGTCTGAACGTTGGGATTGTTTAAAGAAAAGTTTTGATTAAAATTGAGAGTAATATTACCTCCTCCTGTGGTTAAATTCACCGAACGACTAACCAAATCATTAGCATTAATTGAACCGTTGGTTGTAGTTAGGCTAATATTACCGTTGAGATTGATAATATTACTGACACTAATATTTTGATTTGCATTAAATGTAATGGCGGCGTTATCCGTTCCTGTAATTGTAAATCCTGTGGCTTCAATAGAACTTGTACCAGATTGAAGATTAACAGTATCTTGGAACAATACATTTCCAGCAGCAGTAATTGTTCCTGTATTCTCGCCACCTATTTGAATTGAGTTGAAACCATTTTGCAATAAGTTTAACTCGGTATTCGTTAAATTTAAAACACTCTGATTGTCATTGCTACTTCCTCCGATTTCAATCGAAAAATTGGAACTAAAAGGCTGTAACGTTAAGCTGGTATTCTCACCGGAGACATTATTATTAAAGTTAATTTCGTCACCCGTTAAGGTAATATCACTTAAGAGGTTAACTGCATCACCGTAGTTTTGACCGTTCTCTCCCGTTGTGGTGATATCAGCGTTAAGTTCAGTTGTTCCTACTGTATCTGTGGTTAAACTATTGGCGTTAACGGTAGCATTAAATCGACTAATTCCACTACTATTAACGGTGATTTCACCTAACGCATTCTCACTGGTTCCAACGGTATCTAGAGTAATATTTCCGTTGGGTGCATTGAGTGTTAAATTGTTACCTGTTCCTGAAATTGGACTATTATTAAAGTCAATATCGCCATTATTACTACTAATTTCAACATCAGTATTTAGTACAGTTCCACCCGTTGCTTGAGTAAAGTTAATCCTATTATTTGTCGTAATATCACCGTTAAGCGTTGTTATTCCTGTGGTTTGAATATCCAGTAAATTCAGAGTCTGATTGTCTCCGAATGTACTCAAAATAATATTACCATTACCCGCACTCAGTTGTAAATTAAAATTACCATCAACCGTTCCAGTTCCAAAATTAATAATTCCATTTCCTAAACTTGTATCAATCTGAACGTCATTGGTTAAAACAACATTGGTTGCATTTTCAAAGGTAATTCCATCAGTTCCACTGATTCTAATATTACCGCCTAAATTCGTTAATCCACTGGTGTTAATGGATAAAATATTTAAAGGAATATTATTTCCAACTGTTCCCAATGTAATATTACCAGTTCCCGCATTAAGTTGTAAATTAGAATTACCATTAATGGTAGCATTATTAAAGTTTATACTGCCATTTCCTGAAGCGGTATTGATAATCACATTATCTAACAAAATAATATTTGTAGCGTTTTCAAAAGTAATTCCATCAACCCCATCAATATTAATATCACCTGCTAAACTCGTTTCACCAGTAGTATTAATCAATAAAGAATTTAGAGGAATATTAGTTCCTACTCTGTTTAAAGTAATATTACCATTTCCCGCATTAAGAATCAGTTGATTTACGGGTTCTGTGGCTTCAATTGGAACACCTGAAAAGTTAATATTTCCATTGACGCTATTGGTTTGCAGTGTTACTGAACTCTCCGCAATATTAACAGTTGATGCACCTGTAAAGTCTAGATTATTATTGGTAAAAATATTACCAAATAAATCTACAATATTGGCGTTACTAATCGTTAATTCTCCTAATTCATTCCCCTCTTGACCAACATTATTAAGTGAAATATTCCCTGATGTATCTAGAGTTAAGCTATTTCCTGTTCCCGTTATCGGACTATTCTCAAACGAAATATTTCCGGTGTTGCTGGTAATATTAACATCTGTATTAAGTTGGGTTCCACCTGTGGCTTGAGTAAAATCAATATTATTATTAATGGTGAGATTTCCATTGAGAGTGGTTAAGCCAGATGTATTAATGGTTAAACTTTCAGGGGGAATACTATTACCAAAAGTACCTAAATTAACTTGACCACTTCCCGCATTAATAATTAATCCGCCACTTCCTTCAACCGAAGCATCCGAAAGGTTAATATTTCCATTATCGCTATCGGTTTCGAGGGTAACTGTTTCATTATTGAGGTTAATTGTTGTTACACTGGGGAAGTTTATACCCCCATCTGTATAGATATTACCCAACAAATTAACAATATTCGCATTGGTGATAGTAACGCCTCCAATTTCATTATTATTCTCACCAACATTATCCAGAAAAATTTCTCCCCTTGTATCCAGAGTTAAGCTGTTTCCTGTTCCGGTTATCGGACTATTTTCAAATGATATATTCCCGTTATTGCTGGTAATAACAACATCAGCATTGAGTTGAGTTCCACCCGTTGCTTGAGAGAAGTCAATATTATTGTTTGTTGTTATATTACTATTTAAAGTCGTTAAGCCAGTGGTTGTAAGGCTTAAAGAATTAAGCGGGGTATTATTTCCCACTGTTCCTAAGTTTATCTCACCGTTACCTGCATTAAGTTCTAGGTCAAAATTTCCGTTTACCGTTCCATTTCCGAAATTGATGATTCCGTTTCCAGAACTTGTATCAATGGTAATACTGTCCGTTAATTCAATATTTGTAGCGTTTTCAAAATTAACACCATCGGAACCATTAGTTGTAATATTTCCCCCTAAATTAGTTTGACCTTGACTGTTAACGGCTAGGGAAGATAGAGTTTGATTATCTCCGACAGTTCCGAGTGTAATATTACCACGACCGGAGTTGAGTTGTAAGTTAAAGTTTCCGTCAATTGTTGATGTAAAGTTTAGATTTCCATTTCCATTACTACTATCTAATGTCACATCACCCAACAAGTTCACCGCATCGTTATAGGTTTGGTTATTTGTGGTGGTAATATTTCCATTGAGTTGAGTTGAACCCCCCGCATCTGTGGTTAAACTATTGGCGTTAACCGTTCCGCTAAATTCGGTAATTCCGCTACTATTAGCGGTAATATTTCCAACGGGTTGAGTTTCGCCAATTGTCCCCGAAAAGCTAATATTTCCCGTTCCTGTTGTTAGGGTAAGGTCAGAATTTCCGTTAACATTTCCGTTAATACTAATATCGCCGCCACCTGTATTATCAGTATCCAGTGTTGTGTTTCCGTTGAGGTTAATTTCATTACCTTGAATGGTAATATTTTGGTTGTCCGTTGTAATGGCTTCGCTGAGATTAATTAAGTTAGCATTGAGGGTAATAGAAGCATCCTCCCTTCCGGTGATTATCCCGCCAATATTAATCGAACCCTCGGGAGATTGTAGGGTTATCGGGTCATTAAATGTCACCCTATTTCCAATGGTAATAGTACCGGATGAGTCGGTTCGTCCGATGGTAATTGAATTAAATCCGTTTTCAAGTAATTCAAATTCACCGGAGGTTAAATCAAGGGTTGTAGATGCTTCGCTGTCTGTTCCATCAATCGTAATATTTTGATTGGCGGTAAAGGGTTGTAGGGTTAAATTCCCATTTCCTGAAATTGTCCGATTATTTCCACTAATATCAAAATCAATCTCATCTGCGGTGAGGGTTAAATTATTATTTTCGGCGACAACACCGACATTATTAAAGGTAATTGTTTCGGTTCCCGCGTTAATGGTTTGGTTGCTATTTAAAGTTAAATTTGCACCATCTGGACTCAACACTTCTTGTTCCCGTCCGATAAAGCTACTGAAGATAATATTTCCGCCAATACCGCCATTAACAGATGAATTAATATTTCCGACAGTGATGTTACTCACTCCCGTATTTTGACCCGCATTTAGGTTAACAACTCCTCCGCTTCCACTAATATAATTTGAGTTAATTTCACCCGTTTGGAGAGTGGCTGTTCCACTCCCTGACTGAACATCTAGATTAACATTTCCGCCATTTCCACTGTTAGATGAGGTATTAATTGTTCCGGTTGTAATCGAATTTGGAGTTAAATTTTCTGTAGAGTTGTTCCCCGCTAAAATATTAAGATTTCCGCCATTTGTAGTAATATTTCCTGTGGTGACTTGTCCAGTATCACCAATTGAGGTTAAGTTAATTGCTTCGCCTTCTGTTGAGAGTTGACCGACATTAATTTCACTATCTGCATTCAGAGTAATAGAAGCATCATCGGTTCCGATAATTCCTGCATTATTATTTGAAATGATTAAACCACTCCCCGCTTCTAGAGTAACGGAGTCGGAAAATTGAGCGTTATTTTCAATTAAAATATTACCATTAAAATCAAACCGTCCAATAAAGATAGACTCGAAATTATTTAAAGCAGCTAAGTCAGTGGTTGTCAGGTTGAGTGTTCCTGTCTCGGTATCCGTTGAACCCGCAATGGCTATATTGCTAACGGTATTGGGTTCGAGAGTAATAAAGTTTCCGGTAACTGAATTATTACCGCCTTCAAAGTTAATTTCATCACTGGTTAGAGTAATATTATCTGTGGTTAACGCATTACTAAATGTTACATTAGCTGCACTATTAATTTGCAGTATAGAGAGAGGAATTAAATTGCCAATTGCATTGTTAAAGTTAACATCTCCAACCCCTGCGGTGAGGTTTAATGTTTCTATATTTGGATTCGTTCCATTGACAGTTCCAAGAATGGTAATATTTGCACCCGGTTGATTCAAATTATTAGTCGTATCGAGATTAACAGTATTTACTCCAACAACAACGCTATCATTAATTGTAATGGGATTTCCAGCGGTAATAATATCAGCATTGAGTATGGTTGTTTCCCCTGAACCTGTTAAGGTAATCGAAGCATTATCTAATCCGGTTAAAGTCCCATTAACAATAATATCACCCAATGGTGTTTGTAGGGTTAAAGGGTCATTAAAGGTAACGGGATTAACAACAGTAATGGTTCCACTACTGTTATCACGTCCGATAGTAATTGAGTTGAATCCATTTTGAATTAAGTCAATTTCAGCTTGAGTTATATTCAGAGTTGTGGTGTCAGTGTTATCAGAATTTGCGATATTAATTCCTCGGTCTGGGGTAAAGGGTTGTAGGGTTAAATTTTCACTTCCTGAAAGGGTGCGATTATTATCAACATCAAAGTTAATTTCATCTGCGGTGAGGGTTAAGTTATTATTTCCCGCAGCAATACCGACATTATCGAGGCTAATTGTTCCCGTTCCCGCGTTAAAGATTTGATTGTTATTTAAAGTAACAGTTGAACCATTTTGAGTCTGAGTTATAGTACCATCATTTGCAGTAATACTGGTGAAAGAAATATTCGCACCCTGACCCGTTAGAATTGCAGGATTAATATTACCAATTGTTATCGTACTATTTCCACTATCAGAACCAGCATTGATGGTAATAAAACCTGTCTCACCATTCGTAGAAGTGGAAATTAAATCATCGGTTTGTAGGGTAGCTGTTCCACTCCCTGACTGAACATCTAGGTTAATATTTCCGCCGTTAGTTGTTGTTGATGAAGTGTTAATATTTCCGGTTTGAACTAGAGTTGATTCGGTTGTAAATCCATCACCAACTTCGAGATTAAAGTCTTGACCATTCGTGAAAATATCTCCTGTGAGAATTGCACCATTATTAACATTTAACTGAATAACTTCTCCATTGGTTTGAAGGTTGCCAATATTAATTTCACGGTTAGCATTTAATGTAATTGAAGCATTATCTGTTCCGGTAATTCCACTATTATTACTTGATAAAATTGAACCGTTACCCGCCTCTAATATTACTGGGTCAGAAAATTGAACATTTCCCTCAATATTAATATTCGCATTAAGGTCAGTCCGTCCAATCGTAATCGAACTAAAACCATTTTCAATTAAGCTGAGGTCATTTTGAGATAAGTTGAGACTGGTATTATTTGGGTCGTTTTCTGTTCCCAGAGTAATTTCTTGATCTAAACTAAAGGGTTGTAATATGAGGTTTCCACTTCCAGCAATTAATCGATTATTTCCACTAATATCAAAATTAATTTCATCTGCTGTTAGAGTTAGAGTGTTAATTCGCGCATTGACTCCAACATTATCAAATTCTATAGTACCCGTACCCGCATTATAAGTCTGATCGCTATTAAGATTAACAGTTGCACTACTATCAGTCAATGTTGTTGAATTTTGACGACTCCTAAAAGTAATATCGCCTCCAATACCATTGTCAGAGGAAGTATTTATATTACCAACAGAAATATTACTGTCACCTTCAGAAGTTGCTGCATTAATTGTGACTGTATTACCATTAAAAGCTGATGCTGTAGTAATTTCTCCTACCAAAATTTCTGTACTTCCTGTAGCGGACTGTGCATTAATATTAACTGTTCCTCCACCACGAGTTGTATTGTTAGTTGTGCTAATATTACCTGTTTGAATTATAGTGTTTTGGTTTGCAGTTTCACTCCCAACTGTAAAGTTAAGGCTTCCTCCATTGGTATTGATATTTTCTGTTGTAATTATCCCTCCATTACCCAAGGCATTGAGGCTAATATTTCCCCCAAGAATTTGATTTTCCTCTGCCAAGGGATCAAAATCAAATTCTCCGATAATGAATGTTGTACTAATTTCACCTGTTTCAATTGAACTCGCTTGGCTAGCGCTATTACTCCCAACATTAATCGTAACGTCTCCTCCACCTGTTATTAGTGAACCTGTTGTAACTTCACCATTATTTCCCAGAACTTCTATCGTAATATTTCCTCCATTTGCAATACCAGGTGTTGTTCTATCAACTGTATTGATTTCACCATTAACTGCAATAGAACTAAGTTGAGTAGCTGTATTGTTTCCCGCAGTAATATTAATGTCTCCGCCACCTGTAAATATAGAAGGAAAACCAGTAATAATAGGATTATTATTATCATCGACTTGAATCTGAATTATGCTGTTATTTCCTAAAGACTCTAGAGTGACATCTCCTCCTCCTGTATTGATGACAGTACCTTCAGGATTTTGAAGATTTATTGTACTACCATTTCCCTCAGCCGTCAGAGTAACATTTCCCCCCTCAGTAAATAACCCTCCAGTTCTAATTTCTACTCCTGAAATCGTGAGATCTCGTCCCGAAGTATTAATGGATTGAGTTTGATCCATTAAGAAGTTACCACTGTTATTATTGTCTGCATCTGCTGTAAAAGTAATTGAACCTTCCCCTTCTGCAAAAGTGAGAGAAATTCCATCTACAACTGTTATGTTTTCAGTGGCTTCTAAAATAATATTTCCGGTTTGATTTTGTAAGGCATCTATACTAACTTCTATATCTAAATTTGCAAAATTTTCTTGAAAAATATCAGGCAATTCTAAATCGCCTAAATTACCAACAGTTGGATCTAGAGTAGTAATAGTAATGTTTCGAGGGTCTAGTAATAGTGTTCCTAATTCTCCATTGACTGCCGAAGTATCAACAATCCCATCAAAAATTAAACTTTCTTTTCCCGAAACTTCAACAAATCCCCCATTCCCTAACTCACTCCCCCCCCGAAGATTAACACTCCCATAAAACCCCGTTACTTCATCGGCCCAAACAATAACCCGTCCGCCATCTCCGCTTAATAAACCATCCGCATTAATAATCGTATTGCGATTAACAAACGTCCTCAACGCATTGGGAACCTCTCCCTGTCCTTTATACTCTCCGCCTATTAAAACCGTACCGCCCCCATTGGTTCCGGAGGCGTTAATATTAGCATCAATTACCCCAATTCTTTCTCCAAAAACCCCAACGGTTCCGCCTGTTTCTCCCGAAACATCCACCTCTCCAGATGCAATAGTTGTCCCAGAATTGACGGGAACGGTGGTATTAGAAACGGTTAAGTCTACACTTCCATCGGCGTTAACTTTCGCCGCCATATCATAACCACTCGCCCCTCGGGTTAATAAATCGGGTAAACTGGTAATCGGAATTGACCAATTATTCGGTTGGCTGCTACCGGGAACTATCGGTTGAATTTCTAAACTTAACAGTTGTCCGGGTTGACTAATTCTGACAAAACTTTCACCGGGAACGGAAGTAATAATTACCTGTCCTTCTGGCGCGGAAAGTTGTCCGGCGTTAACAACTGTTCCGCCCAATAATGTTAGATTTTGTCCCCGTTCAACGGCTAAGGTTCCTAAATTAATGACGCTTCCGGGGTTAGTCATGGTAAAAGCAAACCCTGTCGGATTTCCGATTAATATTTCGTAGTTATTTAACCCTTCGGCGTTGAACCATTCCTCCCCAAACTGCACCCCGTTGGCTGTGGTTGCAGTAAAATCCCCCGGAAGATTTAACTGGGAATTTGGCCCGAATAATATTCCCGATGGATTGATTAAAAAGAGGTTAGAAGTGCCTCCCGTCATCTCAATTAAACCGTTAATAAAAGAGGCATCACCCCCAATAACCCGACCTAAAATATTGCGAATTTCGGGATTAGATAAAAAGTTGGCAATTTGACCTTCATCGAGTCCAAACTTTTCAAAACTATGAAATAAATTTTCTCCATCTCCTGAACGAGTTCCGCCTTCAATATTAAAGCGATTTCCCTCGGGTGTAACCACCGTACCCGTACCATCATTTGCGGGGGTAATGGCTTGGGCGAGGAGAACTTCAGAACCATAAATTGGAGAAAGTTTAGAAAAAGTTTCTGTTGATTGTGAGGAAAGTGAAAATGCAGGTAAACTGCTTAAAAGTGTAATCGGTAATACAGAGAACGCTGGATAAAAACAGCGAATTAAAATCATAATACCCCTCACTCACAACAACACCAAATACTTTGGCTCAAATCTTACCTTATCAAGTGCAAAACTGGTCAAGGATACACAAAACTTTAATAAAGTAAGATGACCTCTCCCTAGCCCTCTCCTACGAGGCGAGGGAACAAGAAAAATGTTTTGAAATGACCTCTCCCTAACCCTCTCCTACGAGGCGAGGGAACAAGAAAAATGTTTTGAAATAACCTCTCCCTAACCCTCTCCTATAAGGCGAGGGAAAAGGTGTTCTTGGCGGGACTATTAATTAATGGAGAGGAACAATTTTATCTCCCCTTGTAGGGGAGATTATAGAGGGGTCGAAAGAGGTTAGGAGAGAGGTCAGTTTAAAACCGAACGTCGTTAAAGTTCACCTGTTGCTAACATTTGAATCAGTCGCGGAGTACCGGGATCAAATCCTGCAATATCCCAAGAATGATGATCATTTGGATCAACTAATGTGATATTGTATGGTGCCAATGTAATATAAACCGCCTTGATGTTTGGATTAATTTTTTGACGGTATTCTGCTAACGCTCGACTCGTGTGTTTAATTCCCGCCCAAGTTTCGTTATCCGTCCAAAAACAAATCATATCCGCTTTGAACTTATGACGAATCATCCAATCATAAGCCACGCTAGCATTCGTTCCTCCAAAGTTCTGATTACTTGCTTTTTTCATTGCCGTTTTGAAGGAATCTTTAGCCGTAATTTCTAAATCGATGAACTCAGTAGAAAATCCACGAATGACATAGTTTTTTTCCGCTTTTGCGGTCACTAAAGCCATGACCGTTGCAATTTCACAGCAGGTTAAACCGATGGAAGAAACGGTATTCCAAGACATCGAACCGGAGATATCAATAGCGTGTAGAAACACTTTATTTGTGGGTTCAATTACATCAAAACATAACTCAACAGCCTTTTCCAAAATATCCACAATTCGAGGAACAGGAGTCCATGTTTTTTTACTCTGTCCTAAACGTCCCCCAGATTGATAAGTTTTTAGAGCTTTTAAGACATCTATCGGGTGAATTCGTCCTTTTTTCAAATGTTCACGGTTATTTAAAACGTGAGCAACTCGTTTGATATTTTTACGTTCATTATAAGTTAAAACTCCTAATTCCGTGAGAGAACCCAAGTTTCTCAACATTGCTCCTATCGGCATTTCATCGAATAGTAACTGCCAAGCTCGTTTATCCATTTGTCCTACAGGAGCCGCCATTTCATGGGTTAAATGACCTTGAGAAACTGCTTTGTGAGTTTGGTCGGGATGACGTTTTAACCACTCATACCACCAAATTTGTTTTAACGCTTCAGATGGAATCCCTGACGGCAATTCATCCCAACCATTCATTACCCAATTAAACAGGAAATCATGGTCTGATGTTGGGGGTTTAACATGGAATAAACGCAACGCATCACGGTGAGAAAATCCTTGACGTTGTTGATACTTTAACAGTTGATAAGCGAGTCCTTTTACATCCTCATTAGATAGCCAAGTTTTCCCCGCTTCTCGGACAATTTTTCCAAATCCTCGCAGGGCTTTCGTATAGCTTAACCATTCGTAGAAATGGCTTCCAGTACGCACAACTTGCGGAAAGATTTCTGTAAAGGCAAGTTTCGCTTCAGGGGTTTCTCCCATTGATAACAAAACCAGGGCTAAAATCGGAGCGCTATTATTAATAGAACGTCCATCAGAAGCATAAAGAATTTCATCGGCAACTCGACGAGGATCGGCTTCAATTGCAAGTTGAATTGTATCTACAAATTCTTGCGTTAATTCATGTTTTCCGGCGTAATAAGCGCCATTTGCGGTTCCAATTAATAAGCAACGCCGTAAGATTTGCCAGATATCTGCTTTGAACATCCATCCGCCCGAACGTCCTTGAGTCATTTCCGCTTTACGACCCGGAAGCGGTTGATTTTGAGGGGTTTTGTTTTGAGAGACAAAAAAGTTATATTTCATGGTTTTCCTCCCTTGATTTTTGAAAAATTATTCGTTATAATTACACTCATAAAAACGCGAACCACCATCATTAAAAACCGGAGGCTGACGTTTAGATAAATGAGATTGACGATGATTGACATAAGCCCAGACTTGACCGAGATTAAGAGTTAAGGCGATCAAACTGACTTCAAATATTATTCGCAAAAAAATAGTATGATTGAACATTTTTTCCTCCGGCCCCTAAAGGCAAATTGGTTTGAAAAAACTTCTGTTTTGGGATGAATCCCAATTGGCAGGGCGGGATTTGAACCCACATCTCTCGCGGGAAAGCGATAACCCTCATTCTTCGGTCTTTTCAGACAAGGAGTGAATAAGGAATTGTTAGTGTTCTACCGTTAAACTACCTGCCAAAAATTGTTGAAATTTTGATTTTAATTTCAGAATTTTTTTGGTGTAGCGGAGCGGGATTTGAACCCGCATCTCGGCGATTAAGGGGGGATTCGTAGTACAGACGATAACCCTCAATCTGCGTCCCAAAGGGCAAAAGTGCGCTTTACCATTTAAGCTACCCGCCACATGAATTCTCATAAATTAAGCTTGATTTTCGGACAGAAACTATTGAACTTTATTTGGTGTAGCGGAGCGGGATTTGAACCCGCATCTCGGCGATTAAGGGGGGATTCGTAGTATAAACGATAACCCTCAATCTGCGTCCCAAAGGGCAAAATTGCGCTTTACCAATTAAGCGACCCGCCACATAAACAATTAGGTTGAAAACCTGTGTTATTTCTAACTTTTGGTTTGCTTCCCGTTTGCTATGTTTATAAGATAAAGTGACAAGATTCCCCCAATCGAATTTTCAGCTTGACGCCGCCAAGCCAGATATAGACTACACTTGAGAGATAGGGGAAGTTGTTGAGATGGGGGATTCCCCCAACTTTGTTGAAAAAATGCCGCGAACCAGTTATGGCCCTCAGGCCAAAAAACGCACGAAACAGCTACTCGCCGCTTTGCTAGACTATGCAAACGATGAGTTAGACTGTGATGAAATCGCCCTGGAACGCTTGCAACGAGAGATTAAAACCGATTGGAAAAATGACCGACAATTAATCGTACAAACGAAGCTGCGGTTTCTCGAAGCGTTGATGACACTGACGGAAAATCCTCTAACTATTCCTCAAATTAAAGAAGCTTTAAATCGTCTAACGGATTTTTTAGAAATTTTAGAAGATCATCGTCCGGTGCGACGGGGTTCGGAAACTTGGCATTTTACCCTAACATTTTGGTACAAACGACGCGATCGCACAGCTATTTTACAACAGTTTGATCAAGAATGGCAACAACGACATCCTCAAAAATACAAACGAATTTATCCAGAAGATCAACCGCCTCAAACCCCGAAAATTTCTGATGATTCTTTCCCTCAAAACCCGATCAAAAATCAACAGTTTTATCGTTGGTTTCAATGGGTTAAAGACAGTCTGGAGACGCAACAAATTCAACGTTTAACAACAAATCCGTTAACGGTTAGTGATGGTGTTACCTTTGAACTTCAGGAAGTTTATGTTCCTCTCTGTTTGGTCAAATGGCGATCGCAAACGGAACTACAAAGTGATGGCAGTTGGGAAATTAATGATGTTGAGAATATTGACAGTATAGATACAATCAACCCCGAGTTATTTGTACAACAATTACTTTCGGTAAAAAACACTCAACGCATTGCTATTATTGGAGAACCGGGATCGGGAAAAACGACCTTATTACAACGAATAGCGAAAGAATTGTTAGAACATAAATTTTTACCAATTTGGATTAGTATGGCAGATTTACAAGGAGAAAATTTAGAAGATTATTTACTCAATGATTGGTTAAAAGCTGCCACGCGCCAAGTTATTATTTCTCCAGAATTACAACAAGAGTTTGCGGAATTATTTCAACAAAAACGGGTTTGGTTGCTGTTAGATGCAATTGATGAAATGGGGATTGAATCCAGTTTAGCTTTAAGTTCAATTGCCCGTCAATTGCGGGGGTGGATAGCAAATGCTCATATAATTCTCACCTGTCGGATTAACGTTTGGGAAATGGGTAAAAATCCCCTAGAAGATTTTGTAACCTATCGGAATCTTAGCTTCTGTAATCACAATTATCAATCGGATAATCAAGTTGAACAGTTTATCAAAAAATGGTTTCAAGAACAGCTTTACCGGGGAAATAGTCTTTGTGTTGAACTTGAAAAACGGGAACGTCACCGAATTCGGGACACGGTAAAAAATCCCCTGTGTTTGGCGCTTATTTGTCGAATTTGGACGGTGATGCAAGGTAATTTTCCCAGTACAAAAGCTGCACTCTATAATCAATTTATACAGGCACTTTATGAGTGGAAACAGGATAGATTTCCGACCAGTCTAGCCGAGCGTCAACGATTAAATCAAGTTCTCGGAAAGTTAGCATTAAACGCATTTTATCAAGTTGAGATGAAGTTTCGTTTCAGTCAATCTTTTATCGAAAGCGTTCTTGATACCGATGAAATTGACTTATTTGCTTTAGCTTTACAACTCGGTTGGTTGCATCCTGTCGGGATTTCTTCGACAACAGGAGATCGAGTTTATGCTTTCTATCATTCAACGTTTCAAGAATATTTTGCGGCTCAAGCGGTTGAAAATTGGCAATTTTTCATGGATAAATCTTCTCCTCAACTGCCGATTTTTGAAACGCAATGGCGAGAGATTATTTTACTTTGGATCGGTCGGTTAGATATAGACAACTCAGAGAAAGAAGAATTTCTCCAAGCCTTAATAACCTTTGATGATAATTGTGGGCAATTTTATCAATATCAAGCCTACTTTTTGGCTGCTTCTGGATTGCCAGAATTTACCGAATTTAGTCAAGCCGATCAAATTATTCATCAATTAATTTGCTGGTGCTATGGTGAATTTGATCCGACGCTACGAAAAAGAGTAATGTTACCTGGGCTGATTGTAGAAAGAGCAAAAAATACCCTATTTTCTACAGACAGACAGCGAGTGATTAAACACCTAGAAAACTTTGTCCAATCCATCAATTATCGGCCGCTTTCTTGTTGGGCTGCTTACAGTTTAGGTAAAAGTTTTGACCGGGGTAACAAAGTTGCAGAAAAGACTTTATTAAAATTATTAGAAACGGCATCGGAGGATACGACTCGGATGGAAATTGCTTACAGTTTGGGACAGGTGAATATTGCTCATCCTGTCGCGATCAATACTTTAACAGACATTTTACATTCTGCTTCCCAAGATAGTCTTCGTCGTAAAGTCGCCTATCGACTGGGAAAAATAGACCCCGGAAATACAACTGCAATTAACACTTTAGTTAATCTGATTCAATCTCCTTCAACCTCAAAAAAAATCCGGTCGCGTTTGTTCAAAGATTTACGAGAAATTAAACCCGAACATCCTCTTTTAAACTGTTACTTTACCGGGAATAAATCTTCCTCTCAATCCTCTAAAATTAAAGGTAACAAAAGACAAAATAATCTCGATAAAACCCGGGATATCTTAGAAAATAGACTGGCTACAGCATCCGAGATGACATTAAAACGAAAATATGCAATTTCTTTACTTAAACTACAACCCGGACATGAACAAGCTATCTTAATTTTAATTGAAAGTTTACAGATTTCTGAACAAACACCAGGAGTTTATAAACGCACCGTAGAAATTTTAATAAATGGACTGATTTCCGAACAGTTTTCTCAAGTTGTGACAGCATTAAAAAATTACGCAATTGCAGCCAATCAAGGCGAGCGTTCTCCGCAAACCCTAGAAATTTATAAATTGTTGTGGTATGCTGCTCAACAGATGTCCTATGCTGATTTTTATGCAGCTTGGCATCAGGTTTAAATTAGATTTGACCTCTTTCCCGAATCAGTTTAAACTCTAACAAACAGATACTTTTCTGATTTGGAGAGAATTCAAAATGGCAACTTATCTGGTCACGGGATCAAATCGAGGAATTGGTTTAGAATATTGTCGCCAGCTTCAGCGTCGAGGAGATGATGTCATTGCGGTTTGTCGTTCAGTTTCCGATGAACTAAAAGATTTAAACGTGCAAATCGAAACGGATGTAGATCTGACTTCAGAAGCTTGTGTTTCTGACTTGGTTGAACGTTTGGGCGATCGCAAAATTGATGTATTAATTAACAATGCGGGAATTGTCGAAAGAATTAGCCTTGAAAACCTTAATTTTGAGAGTATTCGCAAACAATTTGAAGTCAATGCAATTGGGCCTTTACGGTTAACTCATGCGTTACTCCCTAACCTAAAAAGCGGTTCAAAAGTAATCCTAATGACCAGCAGAATGGGTTCAATAGAAGATAATACCTCTGGGGGTTCTTACGGTTATCGAATGTCAAAGGTAGCCTTGTCAATGGCGGGAAAATCCCTATCCCTTGATTTAAAACCTCGTCAAATTGCAGTGGCAATTCTGCACCCCGGATTGGTCAAAACTCGGATGACAAACTTTACAGACTCGGGAATTACTCCCGAAGAATCCGTCAAGGGGTTACTGGCTCGAATTGACGAATTAAACCTAGAAAATACCGGAACATTTTGGCATTCCAATGGCGAAGTGCTACCCTGGTAATTCATTTTTTATTGAGTTTATCCACAAAAAAAACTAGGAGGGATTGTGAGGAGAATAATCAATAAATTCCCAATCAAAGGATTGGGTGAGTTGAGTCTCTAACCACTGTTTAACGGTAAAATTCCAATAGCGTTTTGTCCCTCCAGTTTCGTGAGTCGGATCGTCTAATTCCCACAAGATTTCAGCCTCACCTGTGAGTTGTAAAATCCGATTATTCTGAAAATCTAAAAACACCAATCCCGCCCGAGGATTAACGGCAAAATTTCCGAGTGTGTTAAACATACTATTCCCCACATAGTCAGGAATTCGCAAAGTTTTATCATCCAAAACTCGCACAAAACCCGGATTTCCTCCTCGGTGAGACGTATCAACACCTCGACTCGGATAAGCGCTGACAACAAAGAATGTATCTGATGAATTAATCAAGATTTTATGAGCGGCTTCTAATTGCTCTCCTTGACGTTTTATTGCTATCAAATTAGAGCTTTTTGTCTGAACTAAATGTCGCCGTTGAATGTACTTTGAACAGTTGGGATAGGACTCCTCAACCGCAATTTCTAATTGTTCATGGTCCTGTTTAACAATGCGTCCGTTAATTCGCACTCGGCGACGATTCTCTAAGTCAATCAACAGCAAACCCACCCGAGAATCATGTTGAATATTCGTCCAAAAGGGATCGTAAAAATTGCGAAATATCCGAGTTAAATTAAGTTGAATTTTTTGTAAATTTACCACGTTTACAAAATCCGGAGATCCTAATAATACAGACGCCCACAAATTTTGTTGAGGATCAATACTTCCGAGTATCACCATCGGTTGTTGTTCAATAAATTTGATAGCATTTTCGGCGATCGCCGACGCAATAATTCGACCATTTTTTTGGGCTGACTGGGTTTCCCCAACCCGTTGCTGTACCTCAAGTTCACCCTCGTGAAATGGAGACTCTGAATTCATGTGTTACCTCTGGTTAACCAGCCAAATCTCAATAAAAATGAGAATACCTCTCAATGCTGAGTAAAGCCTGATAATTGGGTTTGAAGCGTCTCAGACAATTATCTATCTTAGGATAGAAGTAAAATCGCTCCAAATAACTTATCTTATTTGTGTTATTTTTTAAGCTTTGATTAGACTTGACTGTTAATTAAAATTATATAGATGAGACATTTAAAGTTATTATTGCGTCGAAAAATTTGGCTACCCTTAACTCTTTTTATTGCTGTAACAGCATTGTTTTTCATTACTCCCCTGACTTTGGCTCAAACTGAAGATGTTGCCGTTCCTACCCCGCAACAATCACCCGCGAGTCCAGCCAATCAAAGTCAAGACGGTTTATATTTTTCCGATGTTTTAGTGCGAGGAAGACCCATTTTTCAGGTAGGAAGTTTAGCCGAAGTTAGTGCTACAAATCGCGCTCAAATTATTAACCGCAGAATTACGAGTTTAATCTCTCAAACGGATACTGTTCCCCCCGTTACAGTTAATCTCAATCCCAATCAAAATATTGCGACGTTACAGGTTAGAAATCGCATTTTAATGACCGTAACTCAGCAAGATGCTGAAGATTTTGGTTTGGAATTAGAAGCCCTCGCGAAAAGATGGGCCGATCAACTCAATGAAGCCTTTGATAAACGCCCCTTAGCTATCGATGTCGGACAGCGTTTGTATGAAACTATCCGTCAATTTTTCAGAGATACGATTAGCAATTTACCTGCATTTATCGGCTTTTTAATCGTTATTCTGTTCACTTGGGGAATTGCTAGCGGTGTTCGCTACGCTGCTTTTAAATGGGCGCAAAAAACCGAAGGCGATTCGACCACCGAAATTTTAATTGGGCGATTAAGTTATGGCGGGGTTTGGGTGCTGGGAACTATTGTGGCTTTGGCTGTTTTAGGATTGGATTTTGCCGCCCTTTTGGGTGCTTTGGGACTAACCAGCGTCGCCATTGGTTTTAGTCTCAAAGATGTTTTAAGTAACTATATTTCTGGGGTAATTTTACTCGCGGCTCGTCCATTTAGAATTAACGATCAGGTAGTAATTGAAGATTTTGAAGGAACGATTACTCAAATTCAACTGCGGGGAACAACCCTAAAAACTTATGACGGGCGTTTGGTTTATATTCCCAATCAAGAAGTCTTCCAAGCCAGTATTATAAATAATACCGCTTCTCCCCGCCGTCGCAGTTCAGTAATTGTGGGAATTGATTACAGTGAAGATCTCAGTACCGCCCAGAAAATTATTTTAAATGTTCTCAATAAAATGTCGGATGTCGAAAACAATCCCGAGCCTGATATTTTAGTCAAAGAATTAGCACCCAGTACCGTTAATTTAGAGGTGCGGTTTTGGGTTGATTCTCGACGGGCGGGCTATTTAGCAACAACTTCCAACGTCACTCAAGCCATCAAGGAAGCCTTAGAACAGGCAAATATTGATATGCCAACTGATATTTATACCCTGGTTTTTCGCAATTTACCCAATCAAGTTAATGGTAGTGTTACCGCTCAATTAAATCAAGAATAAAGCGGTCTTTTTTCGGGCGGGTTCCGAATAAATTGGCGGCTGAAAAGCACTGCTGATATCATCGCTATTCAACCTTTTGGCAGATTGGCAACTCTGACAAAGGCAGCTATATTAATCTACGGTTTGGATTCATTTTTTATCAGGATAATTCAAAGGATATGACTTCAACCTTGCTGGCGAGCAATACTATTGAAGGTACTGAAGGAGAGATAATTAATCCTCGAATTTTTGCTCGCCTTAATTGTATGAGAGGAGAAATGATGACAACTCAGAAATATTCCCATCACTTCAACTGTAGAGATTGGTCGAGTGAATAAACTTTAGTCTGTTTTTTTGAAGTTCTTTTTTTGGACACCACCGGAGCTTGACCATCAACCCAATCAAAAGAATTAAGAAATTGGGCGACATTGGACGATTTGGCAAGTGAAGGCGTCGGCATTCGTACCATGAGTACATAAAGACGGGAGTTCGCCAGAAAAACTCTCACTTTCATTAATGAACCATTGGAAATTTCTATGTCCGTTTCTTGACCGACAACACCCTTTAAAGTAATTTGACGTTTGGAAATAACTTTCGCTTCCGGATTGTTAGTAAGTATACCTTCATTAAATTTATCATAGAAGATTTCGGCTTGCTCGGGAGTCAAAGATTTGGGGACAAAAGAAAGATCGTTTGTATAGGCAACTAAGTAAGAAATTCCGTTTTCATCGGAGAGAATATACCTTTGAACTTTAAACTGATATTGACCTTCGGAATTGTCAAGAGTTTCTTGTTGGGGATTTCCCGGAGGCATCAAAACGGTAAAATTAGCCTCTTTTGAAGTCATCTTTTGCCATTGTTTTGGGTGTGATGAAGAGGTAAACACCGTTTGCGCTTGCGCCGCAGATTCTACAAACGGAAATCGATGGTTGCTGAAAGATTCCAGGAAAAAGGGATTGGAAAACAATAGAGTCAGCGTAGCTACTTTTAGAAATTTGGGGAAAAACATAATCTAGAGCCATTGTAGAAGTTAAACTGGAGCGAGCCTATCAAGTGGGTTTTAACATTTGTTCGCTCACAATAACCTATTTCCCGCTTTGAGGAGCTTATGCAGGTTTGATGGAAATTGAAACCGGATCGGGAGTAGCCCAACCGATAAATTACCAAAACTTGGGGGAGAATTCTTAAACTTTTCTACCAAATCCCAACGGTAAAGGCGTTGTGCGCGAAAATTCACAAACCCCATACACGGCGATCGCGTGCTTGCAGTCGCCTCCGCCCTTTCCAGGCGGACTACCTGCGACTTTTGGAAAGATTTTGCCGCCTCCAGTCTTGAGCGGTATCATCCTTGTACAGGGCGATCGCCATACTTACTGAAGTTTTTATTCATTTGTAGTACAGAGACTAAACAATTAAACTGGAAAAACAATGTAAAATTGATGAATTAGAAAAGATATTTTAAGAATTGTAGGCATTGACAACAAATCTATCTTGACCCACAATCAAATTTAAGGGTTGCTCGGGTTAATAGAATTAAAATACAATCAACTGTAACCGTTCTCAGTGTTATAGGAACATGAATGATCGTTCTAACAATCGCATTTTACTAAAAGAATACATCACCAGCCTAAGTGATGACGAACAAAAATGGTTTGAAGTTTTAGCGCAGTATTTAATTCAGAGGGGATGGACTACCGATCTTCCGGTTAGCCAATTTTTAAAAATCTTGGAGGGGAATCAACTTCATTTTTCCGATGAAAACAAACCCAGACATTTTTTAAATAATCTCGAAAAACAGGGATTAATTGAAATTCAACGAGGAAAAGGTAGACGACCCAACCGAGTCACCCTCAAATACTATACCTATAGAGGGCCTTCTTTAGAAGGATGCGTTCCCCTAGACAGTCCTCTTTATGTCAAAAGAAGTGCAGACTCTCTTTGTGAACGCTATTTAGACCAAAGTATGAAACCGGAAAAAACGGCTGCTTTTTTAAAAATAAAGGCGGCCAAACATACGGGTAAAACCTCTTTGCTCATCCGATTACAAAATCATGCTAAAAACAAAGGATGGTCTGTCGGTTATGTAGACTTAGAAAGCAGCAAATTTTCCGGGCATAAAGAAATATTTGATAACATAGACCGCTTTTTAGATCGGTTTACAGAAATCGTTTCTCAAGCTTACCAATTAGAAATCAGTTCAAGATCGAGTTTGTTAGATAAATTAAGTTCGGGTGAGCGATGTACCCGTTACTTAGAACAACAGGTTTTTAAACCCATTAAAAAACCCAAATTATTATTAATCGACGGCATCGACCAAATTTATGGAAAAGAAGTTCAAGACGACTTTCTCTGGCTATTGCGGACTTGGTTTGAAGAAAAAATGAAAAATTTGTACGGACAAACTGTGGAATGGCCGAGTCTTGTCATTGCTTATTCTACAGAACCCTATTCCCAACATAATTTTAGAGAATCTCCCTTACAAAATGTGGGTACATCAATAGAATTAGATGATTTTACAGCAGATCACCTGTTAGGATTATCTGAAATTTATGGTTTGGAGTGGTGCGAAGGAGTAGAAAATGCAAACAAACTGATGAACTTATTAGCAGGACATCCTTATCTGGTGAATCTGGCGCTTTATGACATGGCGACGCACAACATTAATATCAATGATTTTCACACTCAAGCAACCTTTCTCCCTTACAAGCCGTTTAATAACCATCTACAAAGATATTTAGAGATTTTGAATGAAAGCCCAAATTTGCAGGGAAGTTTGATAAAAATTATTCGAGGTGAAACGGCAGACTTTGATCGCTTAAACCTGGAAAAATTGGCAAAATTGGGTTTAATTAAATTTGAACTGGGTCAACCGAAGATTCGCTGCGAACTGTATAAAATTTACTTTGAAAATAATTTGGGAGTCTAAAATGATGAATATTGAAAACTACTTTTGTTGGAAAGGTGGCACTTTAGAGGACGAGCAAACTTATGTTGAAAGAAAAGCCGATCAAGACTTGTATAATTTTGGGCAAATTATCCACCGAGAAAAGCGCGTTTGTTTTGTGTTAGCTCCCCGACAAATGGGAAAGTCCAGCTTAATGAACCGCACCGTTAACCATCTTCGTCAGGACAATATTGCTTGTGTTATGGTTAACCTTCACGGTTTAGGAAAAGTGAATGCTGAGGAAGATTTTTGGTTTACTCTTTTATACCGAATCTGTGTAACTAGACCCGACTCAGAACCTTTAACATCACAACTGTTAGACTTTTGGGAAAGCCACAAACAATTACTGTCCAGCGAGATTTTTACTCTTTTTTTAGTCCGGGTAATTTTATCGAACTTAACCGAAGATAAGCTCGTTATTTTCTTAGATGAAGTTCAATCTTTAATTCGCTGGAATTTACAAGATACATTCATCAGATATGTGAGAGCAATTTCTGATAACGTTGAAAATCCCGCCCTTCAAAAGTTGAGTTTTGTGTTACTGGGAGTCGCAAAACCTTCAGAATTTACCCAAGATAGCGATGCGAATCTCAATCTGGGAACCAAAACCGAACTCGATTATTTATCAGGAGATTGTATCCCGCTACAAAAAGGATTAGAACCGATTGCATCAGAACCAAAAAAGTTAATTGATAGAATTCTCTACTGGACGGGAGGACAACCGTTTTTAACCCAATTTTCCTGTCAATTATTAATTGAAAATTTGCGTTCTCCCAGTCCGAATTTAGAAGATGATATTGATTTTATTATCCGCAAACATTTGTTGAATCAATGGAGAAATAACGATCCCCAATATCATTTTCAAGGAATAGAAAACTTATTTATCAAAATCAATCCCGAGCAAATTTCTAAAAAACTTGAAGTTTTAACGCTTTATGAAAAAATTTTAAATCAAGATAACATTAAATTTAAGCCCCACGATGAAAGTCAAGCGGACTTACTGATGTCTGGATTGGTTGTTAAATCCTTTAACGGTCCGGTGGCTCAATTAAAAATAGCCAATAAAATTTACCAGCAAATTTTTAATTATGAGTGGATTGATGAAATGCGAGAAAAACTAGCCGGTGGAACCGGACAAACAGAGGATGAACCAGCAGACGAGATAGAAAATACCAATATTCAAGAATTAGAAAATTCGGCGATTGTCAAGAAAGGTCTGAAAATACTGGCAAAAAGTCTCAGACCTTTTGTTAATAAACAAATGTCTAAATCTTTGGGGAAAGAATGGAAAAATCTTCCGGAAGTCAGAAAAATTATTCGTCCCGATGAACAACAATATCCTCTAAAAGTTCTCGACTCTCAAAAACTGCTGAAATTAATTGTTCAGAACTGGAATACAGTTTTCAGTCAAGTGTTAAACATCAAACATAAAAACTGGGTTTACGAACTTCTCACCACCCGAAACCAAGAAGCACACGAAGTAGAATTTGATGACAAAATGACTGAACGGGCGCTCGATACGATAGAGTGCTTGCTTAGAGCAATCGGGGCGACGGATGAAGCCGCCAAAGTTGATGGAATAAAAATGAATAAGTTTCCTCGAATGATGAAAAACCCACAACCCAACAGGATGAAGGATGGGATACAGTTTGAAAAGAAGGCGAATACAAACCAACAGGATAATAATTTTATGGATACCGCCACCCGAATCGCTACTATTTTGGAAAAGCGTCAACCAAGAGGGAAAAAAGTTCGTTCTATTATTACCCATCTGGAATCTCTAGATTCACAGTTGAATAACATGGAGGGCTATCGCAATCGAATTTTAACTCAAATTGATGATATCGCCGTCATTGAAAAACTGCGAATACTTCAGTTTGACCCGATGAAAAACAAAGTTAAACAAAATATTCAACAGCTAGAAAAGCTCCATAAACGATTTTCCCGCCAGACTTTAACCATTGCCTTTGTTGGTCGTGCCGGACAGGGTAAAAGCCGTTTTATTCAAACCTTAACAGGACTGACTGACGTTGAAGTTCCTGATGGTAATATGAACAACTGTACCGGGGTGCGCGTCACCATTTCTCACGCTCCAAATCGTTCCACTTCTGGAGAGGTCTACTTCCACACGGAACGCTCATTTTTAGAACATAATATTTATCCCTACTACGATTTTTTAAACCTGGGAAATAAGCCGAAAAATTTTGCAGAATTTATTAACACATCCCTCCCCCCACTAACGCTGAATACCTCGGAAGCGAAAGCCCTCTACGCTCATTTGGACAAGTGCCACACCAATCATAGCAGCTACAGCCATTGGCTACAACAATCATCGCCCAAGCAAATTTCGCGGGAAGAAATCAGAACCTATGTGGCTCAAACGGATGAAGCAAACCATCAAAATTTATTTAACTATTTGGCGGTTCAGGAAGTTAAAATCTTCTGTCAATTTCCCTGCGAAGATGTGGGTAAAATTTCTTTAATTGATTTACCAGGATTGGGAGATACCGTACTCGGAGATACAGAAAGGCTGCGTCAAAGTCTCGGACAAGATGTAGATTTTGGCTTGTTTATTTATATGCCTGACAAAAGATTGTTGCAAGAACCGGATTATAAACTCTACGACACGGCGAACTCTGCTTTGGTGGAATTACCGATCAAAAAATGGTCGTTTATGGTGTTGAATCGAGTCAGCAATCCCAAACCGGGAATAGCAGAAAATGGCATACACTGCGAAGAAGCGAAAAATAGAATTGATACTGAAGGGCGGATTCAAGTGGCTCGTTGCGTGATTGCAAATTGCGCCGAAACTAACGAAGCGGCAGGGGTTTTAAGCCAAGTTCTTGACTATTTAGAAACCCATATTTTAGACCTAGATGGAGAATATGCCGAGCGGGTTAATCGGGAGTTAAAACAACTGCAAACCGAAATTAATACGTTCTTGGATAAAGCCCGTCACGCTTTCATTTCCAGTCCTAAATCAATCACTGAAGTTGTCGCTTTTCGCAATTTATTTAAAGAGTTTGACAACTCGATAACCTTTGGTTTGAGGAAACTCGTTCAAGAACTCTGTCCGGAAGAATTAGATGCCGATCAAAATCAAAAAGATGCCGATTTCTTTGGAACAATTATTGATTCGCTGATTCAAAAATGCAATGAAGACACGGGCATTCCTTCCCAAGAGGAAATTTGGCAGATGTACTATAGTTTGGGGGCAGGCGCCACCTGGGGCGGAGTTTTCCGAAGTAATTTGAATGCGATCAGAACCCATTTAAGAACTCACTTTAGATCGGTTGACAACGGTTTAAAAGACTATGTAGATGCGGCCAAAGCTAAAGTCGCCGATGTTTTTACTCAAACCAGCTTGGGAAATTTAACTTCGGCTAGAGGGATAGAATTTATTGATTTTATGGCCAAAGAAATTCCCGAACATTATCCCGTTCTTAAATCTGCATTTCAAACCCTTGTATCTTTTGAAATGTCATACCGTTCCAATTTTCAACATAGAATTCTCAAAGCCTTAGAACAACTCAATCCCGACCGGGCCGGCGATGTTTTCTCGGTCAAAGACAAAACTGAGGAGGAACTGGTTAAATTAATTCATCAAGTGCTGACAACTTTTCATAGAAATACAGTTTGTGCTTGTCGGGAAGCGCTAGAAAAATTTGAAGGAGAACCCAGTTTGGCCGCCTTTGCCGTGATTGATGAATTTGTCGATGAAGTTGTTCGTTCTCAAGATATCGATAAACAATGGGAGGATTTTATGCGGGAGAGAAGTACAGAAATTTGGCCGAATAATTTCGGAGAAAAAGTCGGTTTGGAAAAGCGGGAATGGGAACAATTAATTGAACAAGCGATGGCGACTAATCAAGTCGAATTCATTTAGCGATCCCGATTGTTAAACTGTCTAAAAAACGAGGAGAGTAATTCAATGCCAAACTTAAAATTAAGAGTAGCTATGCTCGGGCCGGCCGCCGTCGGAAAGACCAGTCTTTTGGCGGTGATGTACAAATTCTTTAATCAAACCACCGCCCCGACGGAACTGAGATTATCAACCGATCCGGAAAGTGAAGCCATTTTAGAAGCCCGTTATCAAGATCTTCTCAAACTCATTGAAAATTTTGATGCAACCGATCAGGGAATAACAGCAACGGAGGAACCGAGAGATTTTAGTTTTACTTTGGATCGAAAAGATTGGTTGGGTAAGCGGGAGTCATTAGAATTAGAATTTATCGATGTTCCCGGAGAATATTTGGCTCCCAACGCCTCAGCAAAAAAGCAAGAATATTATCGAGATGTTGTCAGCAATAGCGGGGCCGTGATTGTCACCATTGACACTCTAGCTTTAATGAAGGGGGGAGGACGTTTCAACGAACAGGTGAATCAAGTCAAATACATCACCGAATTGATTGAAACCGCCTATCAAAACATTTCCGAACCTCGTTTGGTTATTTTTGCCCCGGTCAAATGTGAAACTTTTTTACAAGCGGGTAAAAATCAGGCCGAATTGGGAAAAGCGATCAAAGCAGAATACGAAAGGTTAATCACAAAAATTCTCGCACCCAAAGTTAAAAATGTAGCGGCTGTTATTACTCCGGTCGAAACAATTGGTTGTGTTGTTTGTGGGGGATGGGAAGAAGAAAAGGGGCGGTTTAAAAGATGGTATCTGAATAAAATTCATGTCGATGATCCCATGCAAACCCGATATGCCGATCAACCTTTGCGATATTTATTGCTGTTTCTAATTAAGCAATACATTGATAACCAAAAGGGGTTATGGTCGAAATTTAATGACTTCTTACAAAGATATGATGATCTTAAAGAAGCCCTGCGAAGATTTGCTTCCGGTTGTCGCAAAGTTACACCCTTTGAAATTTTACAGGGACATGATTTTTTCAGAATTCATCGTTAAATTGAGACGAGGAGACAATGGTGGAAATTTATATTCGTAGTCGCGGCTTTGAACAAAATAATGGTTACTGTTGGTTGCAGCTTACCGATACAGGCGAGGAACGAGTTGATGGACTTCCGACTCAATTTGAAGATGAATCAATTCATTTAATTTACAGCGAAAGTCCTTCGGTTGTTCTCTCGCGAAAACAGGGGCTTTTACTGCTGATTATTACCGCCATTCAACCGGATGGACGCAAGGATTTTTCGGCCAGAACGATTCGGATTTCTGTTGCTTTTATTGCGGAAGATTCTGAGGAGATTGAACGGGTATTTCGGATGTTGGCGGCTAATGCTTTGGATGAGGAAGACAACCCAAAATTAACTGAAAAAATTGCTCAAGCTGTAACGTTGGGAGGCGAAAACGGTTTTCAAGGCAATTTTCAAGAATTACTCGGTTTGGTCGATTCTCAAAATACGGAAGAAAGGATACAAAATCAACCCCTGTCGCCCGAACAAACCTTAAACAAGTTGGCTAAAATTTCCCCGGATATGAAGCGGTTACTCGCCGAAGAACTGCGGGAGTATTGTCTTCCCAAAACAGAGGGCGTTCTGGTCGTATCTACGGGGATAAAAAAAGAGGAAACTTTCAGGAATGCACGGGTTTGGCGGGGTCTATCTTCCCTGGTAAAATCGGAGGATCAATGGTGGATTTATTATCCCATTCCTGATTTTTATCCTTTTCCCGAACCGGAAGGATTTTGGGAATCTTTGGATTTTAAATTCAAAATACGTTTGTTTAAGTTTCTCTTGGGAATTACCAATTTTTGGGAAGCGTGGTTGATCGATTTAATTGAGTCAAAAGTTAATTTGAAGGCTCAAGACAGGAGATAATCTTTTGTGAAAAAATTTTTGAGCTTTTGGAAAACCCTGATAGAATCTATTAAACGCCCGAAAATTTACTCCGACTATTATACTGAAATTAAAGGAGTTGTTTCACCCGTTAATCCGGTAATTTTTGATGAGAGCCAACATCTAAAAAAACGGGCGGAAATCAGCATATTTTTAGAGCATCTTTGCACTGCGAATTTTGTTATTGTACTCTTAGCAAATGCCGATTCTCGTAAACTTTTCCCCGCTACAAACCGTTACGCCAATCAAATGATCGTGTTTGAGATATCACGGCTTCGGGGTGAATGTCCCGCCTTGCAAAGCCAACTGACAGTTGTGACTCGAAATCCCAACGCTTTATTTCAAGAGATTCTGAGTTTGACCGGGGAGCAACCTTTCTTAACACAAATTTTGTGTGATTTTGCGGTTAAATGGCTTAAAATAGAAGATGAAAATATCAGTCAAGAACTCAAAAAGTTAGTTCAAGAAAGGATCGTTCAAAACTGGAGAACCCAAGATGTGCTTGTCTCTCATTTTCGGGCGGTCGAAAAAATACAAGACAAATTGAATTCTGGGAGATTGATGATGGATCAGAATTTATCGATTTATGATAGAGATTGTTTCTTCTTAGTTTCCAAGGGGGGAACAATGACCAATCAAATTACGGCTAGAGATCCGAGAGAACGTTATTTTGCGATTAAGAACTCAGTTAAAGGACATATTGCCAAAGTTCTAAGAGTTCGTGAAGGCGCCGAATCGAAACGAGTAACCGATCAAGTCACCCTGGCTTTTTTTAATACAAATCGACCCGCTCGGAATCTTTACAAGATTACCGATCATGGGGAAGTTGACGCACGTTTTGAAGCCAACGATCCGACTGGCGATTCTTTTATTACCCCCACGTTTAAGTCTTTAATGGATAAGTGGTTTGAAGAACGCTCCGAAGATCGGGGAGGTCTCGTATTTATTTATACTGATGGAGAATTCATTGATTTTAATTTATTTGTGGAAGAAATCAGAAAGCAATGTAAAAAACTCAACCACCACAGTTATTTAAAAATATTAATTGTTGGAGTTGGAGATGCGATTCAATCTCCAAAAGCGGTTCAAAAATATTTTGAACTCGACCTCAACGGTTATGGTTTTGAAGATGTTCATCACAATCCCTGTAACGTGGTAATATTTAACCGTCTTGATGATGTTGATGATATCGGTATTTTTGATGCTATCATTCCACAGCTTGAATATCCCGAGCAGGGATTACCCGATTGGTTAGAAGAAGAATATCCTGAGATTTATGCGGAGTTAAGACAGAAATATAATCTTCTTTAACTTGGGGTTTTCAACTGCAATCAACAGCGAGAATTGTTTCTTCAACAGCTTCATATCTTTCAGGAACCGCGAAAATACCGGGTCGAAAAATTATATAATGTGCGCTTGATTAATTCTGTTATCGGTGCGGGGCGGTTTAAACAGTGAACAGTGAACAGTGAGTGAACAAGTACCGTGCAGTTTTTAGTGACCTGTTACCCGTTTTTCAGCGATAACTGTAAACTGTAAACTGTAAACTGTAAACTGTAAAAAACCCGCCCCTACAGAACGATTGTTGATTAGTCGGACATGATATGAATATCGCCTCAGCTAAGTTCTCTTTATGCTGCGGTTAATTCTGTTAATTGGGCTTCCTCGTGAGTTTGAGAAGGCGCCGCATCTTGAACCAACGATCGCATTTGGCCCTGACGTTCGACAAAATTACCCACCATCGCCAACAACGCATCGACTTTGCGAGAGCGCCACTCATCGATAACGTTCGCAACCTCGGCAGGAGTCAAACGACGGTGTAAGGCTTCTAACAGGTAAGCGGCGTGGCGGGTTTCATCTTGGGCGACGCTGAGAATGCCTTTTTTCGTGCTGGCCGTCACCCCATCCTCATCGGGTAAAACCTTCGCCATGCGTGCAAAGTCCTTGCTGGCGTCGAGTTCGAGGATGTAGGTACTCCCCATAAACACGATCCAGTCGATATTTTCCGCTTTCAGTTGTTCGGAGGTATAATCTTTGAAGTACGCATCAAAAAACGGACTGCGCTCACGTTCTTTTTTCTCCGGTTGGTCGGCAATTTGTTCGGCTTCCGACTGTTTTTTGAAGTCGATCACTTGTTTGTGATGGCGTTTGAGCGCCTGGGCGAAAATTTGACCGTGACGTTTTTCGTCGTTGGCGTGACGTCCCAACTGTTCGGCGAGCCAGGTGTCTCCTTCGGCAAAAGCGCGATCGCGGAGTTTCTCCAAAAAGGGAACTGAACCCGACTCCGCCAGTTGAAAGCCGGCCAGTAAGTTGGGGCGAGTTTGGGCGTCCCGAAGGTTACGAGCAGTAATGTAGGCACTCGCGCCACTGCCAACAATGTGAAGAACTTGAGTCAAAAGGTTCATATCAAATCAACTAAATTTGTATTAGTACAACTTATCTTTAAGTATGACAAGTTTTACGAAAGTTGGTACAAAAATCTACTGCAAAATTTTAGGAGTTGTATTAAGATATTACACTAAATTATCAGACTTAAAATAACCATGACTCAATTTAAATTCTTGATGACGGCTCTTTCAACGGTTACTATCGCTGGAAGCGTGATTTTAGGTTCAACTTCTGCGGAAGCTTGTCTATACAATAAGTTGAAATCCGGCTCAAATGCCTTCAACTCGCCCGATCAAGTCGGTTTCGGTTGGAAGGACTTATTGACTTCAAATGATGTCGCTAAAGCGGCTGGAATTGCCGTGGCTACGGGAACTGCGGGTTTGTTCGGCCTGGGTTTTTGGTCTTACCGTCGGCGCGAAGCTGAATTGGCCGCGATGTCATTTGAGGGCGAGGATCAAGTCAATGATGAGGTGAAACTGCATCCGGAAGCCCCTGGCGGCGAACTAGAAGTTAAAGATAATACGGCGACTTCCGATCGAGAATCTTCTCAAAAACAAGTGGTTTTAACCAAATAAATCAAAGATTTGAGTAACTTATTTGTCCGATATCATTTCGTTAACTCAGTGGCAAAATAAGTGCTTGAATGTCCTTTTTTTACTGTTAAGTTTCCTTTATCCTTGATTTAAGGATTTCCCATTTTGTGAAGGTTGATTTTGCAATGAAGTATCTGTTAAGGTAGAGACCTTAACTCCTGATTAAGGGTTTGATGAGTGAATGCTACTCAGGATGAGGGGTGTATAATTTTTGATAATCATGCACCCCTTCTTCTTTTTATTCTTCTTCTGAACCGGCAATCACTTCAACCCGAGCATATTTCAAACCATTAACACCCGGTAGAGGCGCAACAGAACCCATTTCAAGTTGAGACTCTACCCAATTTTCACGGGCTAAATACCGTAAATATTGCTGATATTCCTCCCATTCTTCCTCTGTGGAATAAACAACCGTGAGTTTTCCGGTTTGGGTAATTCGTTCTTGAGTTTCTAAATCAACCCCTTTATCAATCCGCTTTTTAACAATTTCGTAGCGAATATCCCGAGTTCCTCGCACATCAAAAACTCGTTCGGTATTTTCATCGTGAAAAATATCAATCGTGGTATGCTGAACTAAAATTAGATGGGCTAACTCCAAACTAATTTCTCCTTTCCTTTTCAATTTTAACGCCGTTCTCGCACAATCACAAACCGCTCTTAACTGTTCATAACGCAAACTTTTGAGATGAAAAAAACTAAACCGGGAATCAATTGATTTCCCCGCATAAAGCATATGATCGATCCCATCGCTGCACTCGACATCGCAGTAATGAGGAATAATCTTTTGCATCTCATCTTGCCATTGATTCCATCTTTTTTGTAGACTAATTGTAATTAAATTCAGCATTTCATCATAACGCGATCGTTCGGTATAAACACAACCGTGCTGATTATCACAAGCTTGGCGATACGCCTGAACCGCCGCTTCAACCTCAGCCGAACATTCACAAAAATAATCAAAATAAATTTCTAAATGAGTCTTTAAATAATCCGTCGCCCGAACTTCACCCTCAACGGTTATTTTTTCTTCAATCTGAGTAATATATTCGATGATATCTTCTCGCAATTGTTCGCCGAGCGCCGTCTGTTGAGCCTGACAAACCGCTTCAATCACCGCCAACCCCAAATGAAACTGAGCGAGTAAATCGGCTTGAATGGCGCGATTTCGTTCCTCTGACGAACCCCGAATATCGGAAATTCCGTAGAGGGGAAAAACCTGTTCAAAAACAATCGGTTGCGGTGAAAGTCCCCAACTGCGACGTTCAGCTTCTTGTAAAAAACGCCATTCCACAGAAGGATGAAGATTGCGAATATTACTCAACCGTTGCTGAGTTGAAAAATGAAAAGCGGTAATTAAAGCCGGAATTAATTCTTGGGCGAGTTCAAGATCATCGGGATGAAAATGATCGTTTTGATCGCTTCCCAGTCCAATAATTCCTAGAATTTGTTCCTCTGGAGAATGACTAAAATGAGATTGAATCACCAACGGAATCAGCAACAAAGAGCGAAGATCTTGATTGTAGAGTTGACGTTCACATTCTGTAGGACAATCCCGCTGTAATTCCGGGATAATCATCACTTGATTGCGGCGAGCAGATTGAAAGAAATAAGAATCTTCTAAAGCTTCAACGTTATAAACCGTCGGGGCTGCGGCTTTGGTATCCAAACTAAAAGATAGCTTGGCTTTGTTGCCTTTAAACCGCAACAGAATCCCATAATCTGCCTTGAATAACCCTCTCAAACTTTGTTCGATTTGTTCCCAACCCTGACGCTGACGAATTAAATTCCGGTTGAGAAGTTGATTGACCAAACGACGTTTTTGTTCGCCGCCAGTGACCTCAATTCCTTCTAAAACAATCATCCCTTCAATCCGATAATTTTCTAGGGGGAATTGTTGGGCGATTTCCGCCAGTTTACCCGGCCGTTTCAGTTGGGAAAGTTGTAGGCGATCGCGGAGTAGATCTCCTTCATCAACATTCGGATCGATGGGATGAATTTCGCAACCTTGGGTATTTAACCAAAAGCGAATTAATCGCTGTTTTTTTTGTTTCAAAAATAGAGGTTCAACGAGAACAGTTTGCTCGGAAATTGCTAAAGATTCTAAATTGATTTGATAATATTTTTCCAGAATTTTTTCAACTAAATGATAGCGATAAAGTTGTTCTAGACTGATTCCTTCGATCGCTTGAAATTGATCGAAAATGTTCAGTTGATGATCCCCAGAAGACAAGTAAGCGCTGTCAAGATCGAGTAACTGACAAAAAGAACGATTTCCATAAAGCAACCTAAAGCCACAAGGTTCAACAACAGCCAGTAAAGTTCGGCTACAATGCTGAAGATGAAATGGAAGTTGCCATGCTTGCCGTTCAGCTTCGGGTTCGGGAGTAACCGGGGGTAAGGGTGACAATTCAGTAGAAGACTGGGTTTTCAAACGTCTAGATGTTTTCGGAGTAAAAGCAGTTTTTCCTGAGTCTGAACCAGACGGAGAGACGCACATGAGCGGGTTTTCCACAGCAATAGCGGACTGTCATAACAGGGTGTATAACATCAGGGATGTCACTCCCTATTCTGTGGCGATCGTAGCACAATTCCTCCGATAGCTGTTACCCTCCCATCCGCAGATAGATGTCAGAGTGCGTTTTACCCATTATGGAGTTCACCAAAAGAAATAACTTTCAGTTGGAGTGAATCAAACCAGTGCAACCCTCGCTCCTGATTATGAGACAATATCAAACGGGATCGTCTGAAATTTGTCCGTCAAATCTGATTCGGACCGGACAAGTCGGCGTTTTTCTCAATTGCTGCGTCTAGCTAAGTTGCAATGCAAATTTCAAACCCATTAACTTCCGCTCAAAGCGATCGCCCGTTACTCGAAAAACGGCTGTGGATCGAAAATTTGGTCAGTGAAACCGCTTCTCTCGAATCGGAAATTGCTCAAGCTACTGATGTAATTCACGGGTTAACTCAAACCCCGAAAACCCTCTCGCCTAAATATTTATACGATGACCGGGGTTCGGTTTTGTTTGAGCAAATTTGTGAGTTACCCGAATATTATCCGACTCGCACAGAAACCGCGATCTTGAAAAATTGTGCTTCGGAAATTGCTCGTTTAACCGGGCCTTGTGAACTGGTAGAATTGGGAAGTGGGAGTTCGACAAAAACGCGAATTCTGCTAGATGCTTACCAAAATCTCGGTCATCCTCTCCGCTATTTACCCATTGATATTAGCGGGGGAATGCTCGAAAAAAGTGCTTATGAATTGTTAGCAGATTATCCTTCTCTGCACGTTCACGGTTTGGTTGGAACCTACGAACAAGCGCTCGCCAAACTTAATCCCCCTCCTTTACCCACTCGGATGATTGGTTTTCTCGGGAGTACCTTGGGAAATCTTTCCCCCGCAGAAACCGATCAATTCTTTTCTCAAATTACCGCCGCTTTACAACCGGGAGAATATTTTCTTTTGGGGATTGATTTACAAAAACCTCTCCACATTTTAGAAGCGGCTTATAATGATGCTCAAGGGGTGACGGCTGCGTTTAATTTGAATCTGCTACAACATCTCAATCGCCGTTTTGACGGCAATTTTAATTTACAGCAGTTTGAACATTGGGCTTTTTATAATCAACAAGATCATCGGATTGAAATGCACTTAAAAAGTCGGCGATCGCAAACGGTGCAGTTACGCAGTTTAGACTTAACGGTTGAGTTTGAAGCGGGAGAAACCCTTCGCACCGAAATTTCCCGCAAGTTTAATTTAGACCAAATGCAAGCTTATCTGAAGTCTAAAGGGTTAACGACTTTACAGGTTTGGACTGATTCTCATCCCTGGTTTGCGGTGTTGTTGTCTCAGGTACAAACTAACGCTTAACTCTGTTTTTCCCCCGAGTCGAGTCTATTAAATCATTGGGATTGTAGAGTGCATCAAATCGTTCAATCTGGGTTGGGTTTCCACAGATTCATCTGTTTGATGCACCCGACTTCTCGAGCAAATCCTTAAATCTGGGTTTGCTTTTTACAAAACTTTGTGTTTGATGCACCCTACAGTCGTCCTGTGCAAATCCTTAAATCTGGGTTTGCTTTTTACAAAACTTTGTGTTTGATGCACCCTACAGTCTTGAAGCCGAAGTGATTTTAATGATATAAGATTAAGGAGAGTCTATCTGTTAAATTGATTACAAATTGGAGTCAACTGTGCAAGTTCTGTTGCAGATTTCTCGACTGATTGACCGAGTTAATGAATATATTGGTCGGATTGTTTATTGGTTATCCCTATTGATGATTGCTGTCGGAACTTGGAACGTTGTAGGGCGTTATGTGGGGCGGGCTATGGGTCAAAACCTCAGTTCAAACGCCCTGATTGAAACCCAATGGTATATTTTTGATGTCCTGTTTCTGTTGGGTGCTGCATACACTTTAAAACATAATGAACACGTTCGGGTTGATGTGATTCAAAGTCGTCTCAATACAAAATATAAAGCCTTAGTTGATTTTTTGGGAAGCGTATTGTTTCTGATTCCCTTTTGTGTGATGGTGATTTTTTACTCTTGGGGTGCAATTAGCAATTCTTGGGCAATTTTAGAAACTTCACCCGATCCGGGAGGTTTACCCCGTTATCCGATTAAAACCTTAATTATTGTTTGTTTTGTGCTATTAATTATTCAAGGCATTTCGGAAGCCATTAAAAACTTTGCCATCTTTAAAGGGATTATCAACCCCGAAATTGAAGACCCGAGTCGCCGAGCAATAGAATAAATGCAAAAAATACGTTTATTCAAGAACCTATTGCTACACGTTGAGATCCCCCCAACCCCCTTGATCCCCCCTTAATCCCCCCTTAATAAGGGGGGTGGCGAAGCCGGGGGGATATTTTCGGGAGTGGCGTAGGCGTTGCCTATCCGAAGGATATAGCCGGAGGAATCAATAATTATGTAGAAAACATTTTTTTGATGGGTAAAATCTCAGAAAACTTTGCCAACTCACCCAAAAAAACCTCAAGTTTTTGAACATAAATCAGATTAAACATTATCGCATTCTATGAACCCCGATTTACTCAGTCTGTTAATGTTTGGGGCGGTGTTAGTCTTCCTCGCCGTTGGTTATCCCGTCGCTTTTTCTCTGGGAGGAGTCGCCCTCATTTTTACCTTTGTTGGGATGGCATTAGGAATATTTGACCCAATTTTGTGGTCGGCAATGCCCCAACAAATTTTCGGGACAATGAATAATTTTACCCTGCTTGCCATTCCCTATTTTATCTTTTTGGGGTCAATGTTAGAAAAATCCGGCATCGCCGAAGACCTCTTAGAAACGATGGGGATTTTATTCGGACGGTTGCGGGGAGGGTTGGCGGTTGCGGTGATAATTGTTGGTGCCTTACTCGCCGCTACAACGGGCGTTGTTGCCGCTACGGTGATTGCAATGGGATTAATTTCTCTGCCCACAATGCTGCGATATAGCTACAACAAAAAGTTGGCAACCGGAGTGATTGTTGCATCGGGAACCCTCGGACAAATTATTCCGCCCAGTGTGGTTTTAGTCGTCTTAGGAGATCAACTCGGCGTATCGGTTGGGGACTTATTTATCGGGTCTTTAATTCCCGGTTTATTAATGACGGGAGTATTTTTAGTTCACGTGTTAATTGTAGCATTTTTGCGCCCAGATATTGCCCCCGCTTTGCCCCAAGAAGTGTTGGAACAACCCGGACTCGGAGGCAAAATTGTTAAGGTTTTAATTCCGCCAATCTTGCTAATTACCCTAATATTAGGAACGATATTTTTTGGGATAGCCACCCCAACAGAAGCGGGTGCCGTTGGTTGTGTGGGGGCGATGATATTAGCCGCAGTAAACCGCCGACTCAGTTGGGAAAATCTCAGCCAAGTTTGTGACGCCACCCTGCGAACAACTTGCATGGTTATCTTTATTTTAATTGGTTCAAAAGCCTTTAGTTTGGTGTTTCGAGGACTCGGCGGCGAACAGTTAGTTAGAGATTCCCTTTCCAATACACCCGGAGGAGAAATCGGCTTTTTATTGATTACGATGTTATTGATTTTTATTCTGGGATTTTTTATCGACTTTTTTGAAATTGTGTTTATTGTCGTGCCGTTACTCGTTCCCATCGCCCAAAACTTTGGCATGGATTTAGTTTGGTTTGGGGTGGTTATCGGTGCGAATATTCAAACTTCATTTCTCACTCCTCCGTTTGGGTTTGCGTTATTTTATTTGCGGGGAGTCGCACCGCCCGAAGTCAAAACCGAAGACATTTATCAAGGGGCAATTCCGTTTATTCTCCTGCAATTACTTGTGTTAGTCCTGATTGTTGTCTTTCCGCAAATTGTCAGCTTTTTACCCTCGTTGGCAACCGGTTAACGGCATTGTAGGGGCGCAAGGCCTTGCGCCCCTACAGGAGTCCTCTTGGTTTACCGAGAGGAGGATGTCAATCGGGAAGCGAGTCATCCGCAGGCACCGCCTTTTCAAGGCGGTGAACGGATGACCTGAAGTTAATCTTTGAGAAACCGGGTTTTTTATTGAGTTTTTCATCGAACTGTTCAATTGAAAATTGGTAGATTTTTACGGTCTGGGCGGGTTTATATAAATTATTGTTGGGAGACAGAGATTGTTTGAGAACCCGCCCCAAAAAAACTTTTTGATAAACCCGCCCCCACCCATCAACCCACCCCAAAAAAACTTTTCTATAAACCCGCCCCCAACCCATCAACAAACAAAAACTGTAGGGGCGGGTTCTGTCAAAAATTGGGTGAATTAGCAATTATTTTTCTAAACCCGCCCCCACCCATCAACCCACCCCAAAAAAAACTTTTTGATAAACCCGCCCCCAACCCATCAACAAACAAAAACTGTAGGGGCGGGTTCTGTCAAAAATTACGTGAATTAGCAATTATTTTTCTAAACCCGCCCCCACCCATCAACCCACCCCAAAAAAACGGTCGGGGCGGGTTTATATAAATCCTGAATGAGAGACAGAGATTGTTTCGGAACCCGCCCCTACAAAACTCTTTTCTAAACCCGCCCCCATCTCAAATAAATTCTAAAATCAGTTAACAGCCAGACGGTTGGATTCTATAATAATAGAAATCGTTCAGTTAACGTTTTGAGCCAGTGACCACAACACCCATTCGCCCGGATTCTCAACCCACCTCCAGCCAACGCCCCGACCACCTCGGACGCTTCGGCCAATTTGGGGGAAAATACGTTCCCGAAACATTAATGCCGGCTTTGGCGGAACTAGAAACCGCCTTCAAACAGTACCGCAGCGACCCCGAATTTCAACAAGAATTACAACAACTGTTGCGGGACTATGTTGGCCGTCCGAGTCCGCTGTACTTCGCCGAACGTTTAACCCAATATTACGCCAAACCCGACGGCACCGGGGCGCAAATTTACCTAAAACGGGAAGACCTCAACCACACGGGCGCCCATAAAATTAATAATGCCTTGGCTCAAGCGTTATTAGCTGTCAAAATGGGGAAACAGCGGATTATCGCCGAAACCGGGGCGGGTCAACACGGCGTCGCCACAGCTACGGTCTGTGCGAGGTTTGGCTTGAAATGCGTGATCTATATGGGGGTTCACGACATGGAAAGACAAGCGCTGAACGTGTTTAGAATGCGCCTGCTGGGGGCGGAAGTTCAACCGGTCGAGGCGGGGACCGGCACCCTCAAAGATGCCACCTCAGAGGCGATTAGAGACTGGGTAACGAACGTAGAAACAACACACTACATTCTCGGTTCGGTGGCTGGACCCCATCCCTACCCGATGATCGTCCGGGACTTTCACGGGGTGATCGGCGTTGAAACTCGCGCCCAATGTGTCGAAAAATGGGGCGGTTTGCCGGATATTTTAATGGCTTGCGTGGGCGGGGGTTCTAACGCGATGGGACTGTTTCACGAGTTTGTCAACGAACCCTCGGTGCGGTTAATTGGCGTTGAGGCCGCAGGTGAGGGCATCGAGACGGGGAAACACGCCGCCACCCTCACCAAAGGACGGGTTGGGGTGTTGCATGGGGCGATGAGTTATCTGTTGCAGGATGATGACGGACAGGTGATCGAACCCCATTCTATTAGTGCGGGGTTGGACTATCCCGGTGTTGGGCCGGAACATAGTTTTTTGAAAGACAGCCAACGGGCGGAGTATTATAGTGTCACCGACCAACAGGCCTTGGATGCGTTTAAACGGTTGTCGGAGTTGGAAGGGATTATTCCGGCGTTGGAAACCGCCCATGCGATCGCTTATTTGGAAACCCTTTGTCCGCAGTTGGAAGGGAGTCCCCGCATTGTTTTAAATTGTTCGGGACGGGGTGACAAAGATGTTCAAACCGTTGCCAAGTTCCTCGGTTAAGATCCCCCCTAGCCCCCCTTAATAAGGGGGGAAAAGAGTAATTAAGTCCCCCTTTCTAAGGGGGATTTAGGGGGATATCCAAGGGGAATTTAGGGTAATTAAGTCCCCCTTTCTAAGAAGTTATATCAAGTCCGGTTGAATACCCATCAGATCAATGGATAATGGATAATTGATAATTGATAATTAATTAATCAGGTTGAAGACCTCTCCTGATCAATGGATAATGGATAATGGATAATGGATAATTAATTAATCAGGTTGAAGACCTCGACTTTCAAGGAGAAAAAAGAAAAATTATTTCCTCTCTATCAATCCTATACATAATGGTCGAGGGAATTATCCATTATCCATTATTAATTATCAATTATTGAAAGGCACCTCGGACTCGGCTTGCGCTCAGGAGAACTCGCAGTCGAGCGGTAGAGATTTCTAAAATACGGGCTGCTTCTTGAAAAGTTTGGCGGGACGGAAACCGACACCGCCAACTTTCCGCTTCTGTAGTACCTACTATCATTGGACTATAAGGGAATCGCAATAGTTTTGACAACTGTAAAACCGAATCAGCATTGATCAATGATCTGCTATTGGGTGTTGGCAGTAACGTGGTTCAGTGGAAGGTTGTTCACCGGTTGTGGTACTGGTCCTGTTATTTGTTGATTATACACCCGGATTTGATATAAATTGAAATGAAAGTCCCCCTTCTACCCTCATTATCAAAGCCCCCAATCTACCCCCAAAATAGGGGGTCACGGGGGCGGGGGTTTGGGGGCGGGGTCACGGGGAATTTAGGGGAATTTAGGGGGATTATTCCAAGGGGAATTTAGGGGGATTAAAGCAGATAGATGATCGGTAGCATTTTTTGTTGTATTTCGTATTAGTCTCATTTTGATCCGATAAACTTGGAATCGTAATATATTGACCCGGTTTCACATTTTCCGGTAACATATCGCCATTAGCCGCAGCAATTTTAGTCCATAAATTGCCATCACCATAAAATTGTTCGGCAATTTTGAATAAAGTGTCACCTGCTTTGACAGTTTTGATGACATAAGTTTGAGACATGGGTTTTCCTTCCTGTGGTCATTGAGGTAGATGTTTTGTCGCTTAAATGAGCGACACTAACATAAACATCACCATTTTTTAGAGATGTTTCTTTTAGGATATTCCGACTTACTGCACCTAAGCAAATGAACAATTTCAAGGCTGAATGCTTCTTCAGTATTGGGTTTAAGCAGTGGGGGAAATGATTTAACTTCGGGGAATCCCCGAACTTTATAAAGTCGCGTTGGCTAACAATTTTCGCGCTTCAATTCGATTTCTCTAATCTTAACATTTTTTAGCGATCAGCCAATAATTTATTTGAAATATATTTAATAACATCTTTAAATACTTGTTACTACAAATGATTGATAGTATTACTGTAGGGGCGAGTTCGGTCTAAATGTATATTTCCCGCAAGTAACCTATATCAACCCGCCTATTGCTGTTTATATTTCATCAATACCCTTGGGTGGGTAACAGCAAATAGTTAGTTTTCAACAGTTAAGCGCTCAAATGTCACCCACCCTACAGGGTATTATTATTCTGCAAAGCGATCGCTAAAATAGAGACGATAAAGATTACAAAGGGGAACCACATCATTTCCCACCCGTTTAACTAAACCCATACTTCGCAGTTGAAAGGCTTGGCTTTCTTCGAGTCGAACCGGTTCATTTGTTGAGACAACTTCCTTCATGGCTTCTGCCAATTTTTCATTATCTTGCAAGTTCAACAAATGTCGCCGCAAATGATCGTTGTAGATTCCGCTTTGGGTGGGTGCGGTTTCGATAAATTCGGCAAAACTTAACTCGTGTCGCGTCATTTCATAGAGCGCTTTTCTGACCAAATACGGGTGTCCGTCTACCATTTCCATTAACGAGTTTACCTCCCGCACCGACCAGTTTAACCCGTGTCTTTTCACCAACTCGCTAATTTGTTCAAAGGTTAATTCGGGTAACTCTATCGGTAAACCAACGTTAAAAGGCGATTGATTGATATTAAGCGGAATATAAACTTCTTTGGAATGAGCAATCACCAAACGGAGTTTTTTCCAGCCGGGTTGGTTCTTGCCGTTTTCGTGCCAAACTCGCAGCAAAGCAAAGAATTCTTGGGCAATTTCTAAGTGTTGAAAAACCTGATCGACTTCATCCAAACCTAACGTTATCGGTTGATTGATGGCTTTGAGAAGATAACGGCGAAAATAGTTATTACATTTATTTTTACTTCCGAGATTACCTTTCCACAAGTCTTCGAGACGATCTTCGAGTTCTAATTCTTCGGTAACAGTTCCACAAAACCACCGCAAAAAATCATCAATATTGCTGAAAAATTCGCTATCGGCTGACTGAAAATTTAGATAGGCGGTTTGGTATTCGTTTTGTTTGCTGTGAGCAAGAATGCGCTGCATTAAAGAGGTTTTTCCCATCTGTCGGGGTGCTTTTATTCTGATTAATGCTCCCGGTTTTAAAATAGTTTCATAGCAGTCTGATTCTATGGGCGGACGTTCGATATAAAAGGGAGAATCCAGACTTACCGAACCTTCTGGGTTCTCTAATTCATCAAGTGAAAGAGTAGAGGTTTCGTGGGAACGGGGATTTTCTACAACTGTATTTTCGGGCGTTGAATCTTCCTCTATTTCCTCAATATCTTCGGCGTTTGATTCATCGGATTTTGATATAATAACTGGTGTAAGTTCTTCAGGAATTCCCGCCATGCTGATACTTGTACAACCATATTTATAGGCAAATTCGATATCTCTACCATTCCCTAACGCATCATAAAATCCGATGGCAAATTCTTGAGCGGCTCGATCTCCGACTTGCTGCTTCATTCCGATCACATAGGGAATATGATGGACAATTGCTTTAGCTTGAATTTCTGAATAACAAGCATTCAGAAGAACGCATTCAATATCAGTTTTAAACAACTGAAATAAATCCGCCAATCCCTTCGCGCTAACAAACTTAACTTGTCCGGTTTCATCTTCTAAAACCAAACCATTTTCTCCCGCACCATGCCCAGAAAAATGGACAAATTGAGGTTGCAATTCTAATACCGCCCGTTGCATTTCTCTGGCGGTAACAGCCAAGCGATACTCTAGATTAAATTGGCTGCGTTTTTTGGCTCTTTCTAATCCATTTTGAATCTCTTTTACTTCTTGATCTAGCCGCAAATGGTTTGTTTGTTTGGGGTTTGCAGCTAGAAATAATATGGTTTTTTTCTTTCGGCTATAACTACTCATAAATTGATAGATGAAACACTCCCTAATTAGCACTGAGTTTAAGCTTTATAGGCGATCTTACCATATTCTATTAATTAATACTCTGAAAACGCCTTGAAAGATTTAGGGTAAGTTGAGTTGGGATTGGGAGATTTTCTAACCCCTCTAAAGGCTGAAGACTGTTATTATTAACCCCGAACAGGAGAAAATTAATTACAATAGAGAATAGAATTGATTATGATTACAAATCCATGCCCAAACCGCGATCGCATATTCTTCCTTTTGCCATTCCCGCAATTGTGATAATTGTGTTATTTTTAAAAGAACAGGGTTTCAAAACCTCTATTGTTCCTTCATTGTCTATCCCCAAAATGTCCTCTTTTCCTGTCGCTCAGAATACCTCTAGTCTCGATGAATTAAAACAATCTGTTCATCAACGAGTAAATGAATATCGCGCCTCACAAAACTTACCCCCCCTCAAACTCGATCCGCGTATTAGCCAGGAAGCAAAGCAACATAGCGAGGCGATGGCGAGTGGAGAAGTTCCATTTAGTCATGCGGGATCAAAACAACGATTTGACACCATTGGCGAGATGATTCCTTATCAGAAGATTGCCGAAAATGTCGGGTACAATATGGGATATTCCGATCCCGCTGAAAAAGTAGTCCAAGGTTGGATCAACAGCGAAGGTCATCGCCGCAACATAGAAGGAAATTTTGATTTAACCGGGATTGGGATTGCCAAAAATGCCAAGGGAGAGTATTATTTTACTCAGATTTTTGTTCGGACTCGATAATCCGGTTCGGAGTTTAATTTTACTTTTCTTATGAATAATTTTCAAGTTTGCGATCGCGATATTTCCGAAGAGATTCTATCAACTTATTTGACAGCCGATCGCTTGGCTGTCGATACCGAGACAATGGGTTTACTTCCCTGGCGCGATCGCCTGTGTTTGGTGCAACTTTGCGATCCAAAAGGTCAAGTCACTGCGGTTAGAATTGCCAAAGATCAAACCGAAGCGCCCAATTTACAAAAGCTTTTAGAAGCGACAAACACCCTAAAAGTTTTTCATTTTGCCCGGTTTGACATGGCAACATTGCTGTATCATTTAGATATCGATGTTAATCCGGTTTTTTGTACCAAAATCGCCAGCAAATTGGTGCGAACCTACACCCAAAAACATGGCTTAAAAGAACTCGTTCAAGAACTCGAACAAGTCGAACTCGATAAAACCTCTCAAAGTTCCGACTGGGGAAATGTAGGAAATCTTTCCGATGATCAACTCAACTACGCAGCCAATGACGTCCGATATTTGCTGAATGTACAGCAAAAACTGGTAACAATGCTAGAGCGAGAAGAACGGCTAGATCTCGCTCAAAATTGCTTTGAATGTTTATCGACAATCATCACCTTAGATTTATTGCATTTCAAAGATATCTTTGAGCATCATTAACCCCATCGGTGACAGTCTCCGTATATTTACGGAGAACTCTAGCCTGGTCTTAATAATTTGTAATGTTTTTTCAACCGTTCAAGTTGAAAGGAAAGGTAAATTTGAAGCGATCGCCGAGATTTTTGTCAAAATAAGTCTCAAAGAAAGACACCCGGTTGAAGATAGCTAACTTAACGAGTCGATGTCAGCCACAGGGGGTGCATCTTCTCGGGTTGTTCTTCAATAGACTTGATTCCCTCACAGTTTAGAACGGAGGGGAAAAACAATAATATTTTTCAAAGGAAAAGGATTAGAAGTTTGAAGGGTCATCACCCGTTGAACCAGCCGGGTTAAACCATAGCCTGCCAATCCAATTGTTGCACCTGCGGCAACGATTGGAGCCATACTTATACCTACGGCGGTTTCTGCAACAGCCAAACTCATCCCGCTCAAAACCGCCGAAATTCCTGCGCCTGTAAATGCACCGCCAGCAACCGAAATTAGGGCGCAACAATCTTTTTCTTGAATGGCTTTTTTCGCCCCATAAGCCGCCACGCAAACCACCGCTCCCGCAACGGTTACAGGCGTACTCACCGATGCACCTCCCAGTCCGCCCAGGACTCCCAATCCGCCAATTACTGCTAAATTAGAGTCGGTTATTTTTTCTGATGTATCCGGGGTTACATTCTCTACAGTTTTCACGTTTTCTTTGGTATTTGGGGAAGTCATTCAGTCCTACCTTTTCCTGAGATTTATGCTTAACTCAAAGCTATCATAGCGTCGAGATTATGATATTCGTATATTCACGGAATTAATTGTTAATTTTCTTAAACTTTCCCGAACCTAAGTTTTACTCACTCAGACTTAAACTTGAATCCGATCAATTAACCCTTCTAAGAAAGAATAAAAATCTGATAATCTAGAATAGGATTTACAGCTAAAAAAAACTATGCTCACCGAACGAGCCAAACAACTGATTCCCAAAGCCCGAATTGTTAGCTTTGCCCACTGGGAGGCGACAATTCCAGAGGCGACAATAGCCATGTTTCAAGCCGCAGACGACGAGGGACGCTATCCGAGCGATACCGATCTCGATCAATTGGTCGCCACCTTTGAAACCTTCCCCGACGCCGAAAAATCAGCCGCCCTCGCCCGAGTCGGTGTTGCTCGTTTGCTGCGCGATCGGGCCGATACAATCGTTACAGACGCCCGCGAAACCGTTTTGGCACAATATCCGGGTATTACCGATCCGGGGGGCGATCTGTATCCTCCCGAGCGGGCTAAGGCTTGCTGGCGGGACTTTTGGCATTTTCTGCGCTGTATTACCTACGGGATCGCCGGGGGCCAAACCGAATACACCAGCGAAGAAGGCTTGCATTATATGGAATTACTCTATCAAGAACTCAATGTACCTCTACAGGCGATGGTTTGCGGGCTGGAAGGGTTGAAAGCCGCCAGTTTGAAGCGTTTACCCGCCAGCGACCCCGAAGACATCGCCCCCTATTTCGATCATCTGATTACTCAAATGCGCCGCTTTTCCAACTCATAGACAGTTTTGAGCAAGATTCATTTATCATAAAACTGTACTCGCTTAATCTTAAGTTGATCATTTCCAATGCCTTCTACCGTCCAAGAGCTTAGAGCTAAATTTGATCAAGCCCTCATCGCTGCCTTTGGTGAGGAAATGGCGGGAACTGACCCGATGTTAGTTCCGGCGAGTAATCCCAAATTTGGGGATTATCAATGTAATGTGGCGATGTCTCTGACGAAGGCATTGAAAAATAATCCGCGAGCGATCGCAACTCAAATTATAGAACAGCTTGATGTTAGCGAAATTTGTGAACCGCCCGAAATAGCCGGACCGGGGTTTATCAATCTCCGTCTGAAACCGGAATATTTAGAAACCGAACTTAACACAGTTTTAACCGATGAACGTTTAGGAATTCCAAAAGTTGACGATCCGCAAAACGTAATTGTTGACTTTTCCAGTCCAAATATCGCCAAAGAAATGCACGTCGGCCATTTACGTTCGACAATTATTGGCGATTCTATTGCTCGGGTTTTAGAATTTTTAAATCACGAGGTTTTGCGTCTCAATCATGTGGGAGATTGGGGGACGCAATTTGGAATGTTAATTACTTATTTGCGAGAAGTTTATCCCGAAGCGTTAACAACAGCCGATGCTTTAGATTTGGGGGATTTAGTGGCATTTTACCGAAAGGCAAAAATTCGCTTTGACGAAGACGAAGAGTTTAAAGAAGCTTCCCGAAAAGAAGTGGTAAAATTGCAAGCCGGCGCCGAAGATAGCCGTCGGGCTTGGGGGATTTTGTGCGAACAATCTCGGCGAGAGTTTCAAGTTATTTATGATTTGTTGGATATTAAATTAGAAGAAAGGGGAGAATCTTTTTATAATCCGTTGTTGCCAAAAGTTGTTGAAGATTTGGATAAAACCGGGTTGTTAGAAGAAAATCAAGGCGCGAAATGTGTCTTTTTAGAAGGGTTTCAAAATAAAGAAGGCGAGGCGTTACCGTTAATTGTACAGAAGTCGGACGGGGGATATAATTACGCCACAACCGATTTAGCGGCGCTGCGATATCGGATTAATAAAGATGGGGCGGATCGGATTATTTATGTGACCGATGCCGGTCAAGCGAATCATTTTGCTCAAGTTTGGCAGGTGGCGAGAAAAGCCGGTTGGATACCCGATAATGTGGAAGTGGTTCACGTTCCTTTTGGCTTAGTTTTGGGGGAAGATGGGAAGAAATTAAAAACACGTTCGGGGGAAACGGTTAGGCTGCGGGATTTGTTGGATGAAGCCATTAATCGCGCCAGAAAAGATTTAGAAATGCGCCTCAAAGAAGAAGGGAGAACCGAGTCGGAAGCGTTTATTAATAACGTGGCGCAGGTGGTGGGAATGAGTGCGGTGAAATACGCCGATCTCAGCCAAAATCGCACCAGTAACTATGTATTTAGTTTTGATAAAATGCTTTCCCTGCAAGGAAACACGGCGCCTTATTTACTCTACGCTTATGTGAGAATTCAAGGGATTCGTCGCAAAGGAGAAATTGATTTTAAACAGGTGGGAACTGAGGCGAAAATCAAGCTTCAAGAAGAAGCAGAATTGACCTTAGCCAAGCATTTATTGCAGTTAAACGAAGTCATCGAAACGGTTGAAAAAGAGTTGCTTCCTAACCGTTTGTGTCAATATTTATTTGAACTCAGTCAAAAGTTTAATCAATTTTACGATCAGTGTCCCGTGTTGAAAGCAGAAGATGTTCAAAGAATCTCTCGTTTAGCGCTTTGCGATCTGACCGCACGCACGTTAAAATTAGGATTATCCCTGTTGGGGATATCTGTCCTAGAGCGGATGTAAGTAGACCATAATTTAGCTAAAATTCTAATTGGAATATTTTAATGGAATTTTAACTAAAAAAACTGTAGAGATTCGTAGATTAAACCATACAGAGGAGCAATTTTATGTCGGAAGTTCAACCCGAAAGCACAAAAAAGATTGAAACCGTCTCCGAAACAAAAACGACAGCCCCCACAGTCCCCCCGCCTCGTCCTTCTACAACCCCCGATAACACGGGTGGAGTTGGAGGATTCCTCAACAGTTGGAAATTTAAACTCGGGTTGGCGGTGGCGGCGATATTGGCGCTGGCGACGGGTCTTTTTATTTTCTACTATCCCCACAACATCGCCATGATTGGTTTAAAAAGATGGTCTGCTGAGTCGGGCGCCCAACCGATTGATTGTATGATGCAAGATACTGATGATAATGGTTACGTTAGTTGTAGTGCCAAACTTGACCAGAAAATTTTTCCGCTTGAATGTGGTGCAAGTATTTTCAATACTGGATGTCGAGTCTTTAAAGAGGAAATTCTCAGACAGTAATTTCCCAGATTGTAGGATGGGTTAGGATTGCGTAACCCATCAAATATCTAAAAACATATCAACTAAAAACCCGGTAACGTTTAAGCGCTCCGGGTTTCTTTATTTGAGGATTTAAACTATTTAGATTCTGAGTCACGGGGAGCGGTTAAGACATCCCAAAACGCTTGAGTCGCCTTAGTTAACCGTTCACCTAAATCGGCTAAATCTTTAACAATTCCTTGGAAATTGTTCTCAGCATCCGCCTCAAACGCTTTAAAAGAAGACTCAATTTGCTCTTTATCAATCAATCGAATCTGCTCAATTCTTTCTCTAACATTTTTCACCGCTTCTGTATAAACATCGCGATTGATTTCCGCTGCGGTTTGCAGTTCCACTTTAACTAAATTCTGAATCGCTTCGAGTAAAGCTTCCGTTTCTTTCTGGGGTTGGGTACCCGAAGGTTTTTCGGAATTCGGAACCACTTCCGCTGGCGTCACTTCCGTTGAAGATGTTTCTACCAAAGCAGATTCTTTCGGTACATTTTGTTCTTCAGCCATTAATTTATCCTCAACTACGGTTAATCGATCTCTTTTTGCGGTAATTCTCGGTTCATTCAGGAAAAAGTCGATCTTTTTCTCCAGTGTATCGTATCGTAAGGCGTGAGTTTCTATCGTTACCCCATATACGAACTGTTTTCAAAAATTCCATCAGTTTGAACTTAAACAATCAATCAAATTGATGGCAAATTAGACATTTCTTGTTCAATCTTCAATAACGCTTGTACGCGAGCTTCTGTAGACGGATGAGTCGAAAACAGATTCGCCATTTTTTGACCGGAAAATCCATTCATAATCAAAAGCGGTTCAAAAGCGGGGTTTGTTCTCAGGGGAACCTGTCGCGCCCGACTATCCAACCGTTGCAACGCCCTCGCCAGTCCTCGCGGATTTTGCGTTAACTTCGCCGCCCCCGCATCTGCGGCATATTCTCGGGTTCGGGAAATCGCCATTTGAATGACGGTAGCCGAAATGGGAGCCAACATGACCGTCAACAACAGGCCGATCGGATTCCCCCGACCGTTATCCCGCGAACCCCCGCCAAACCACATCGCATAAGTCGCAAATTGGGCGATCGCACTAATTGCACCGCCGATGGTCGCCGCCACCGCTTGGGTGAGGGTGTCGCGGTTTCTGATGTGGGTGAGTTCGTGAGCAATTACCCCTTCGAGTTCGTCTTCGGGTAAGATGTCCAACAGGCCTTGGGTGACGGCAACTGCGGCATTTTGGGGGTCGCGCCCGGTTGCAAAAGCGTTCGGCGCCGCAGTCGGGACGATGTAAACCCCCGGCATGGGTAAATTCCCGCGATCGCACAGTCGCTTGATCATGTTGTGCAGTTGGGGCGCTTGTTCATAGCTGACCGGTTGGGCGCGATAGGCCGCCAATGCGATTTTATCGGAATAAAACCAAGAACCGAGGTTGGTGATCGCCGCCAAACCCAATCCTATAATTAAACCTGTGGTTCCCCCGATCGCCCAAAAGCAAATCGCCACCAGTAAACCGCTGAGTATTCCTAATAAAACAACTGTTTTTAAGAGGTTCATTTGTTTCTCTCCTCTGGCTGTCGATAACCCAGAGTTTTTTTAGATTGCCTCTATTTTATCGGGAAATGATTGCTGACAGTTAAGATTGTTTACCGACTTTTTAATTACGGTTTATTGGGGCGGGTTCAGCTTCATTTCGGAGTGGTCGCAAACCTTTTGTAGAACCCGCCCCTACATCAGTGATTCTTCGGAAATCTGCCCTACAAAACTTGTAGTTAAACGGTTGGGCTAAATTTAAAACTGACAAATATACTTGGGAGTCACCGGACAGGTTTCGTCTTGGATCGGATTATCGCGAACAAATAAATAGGTTAATCGGTCTAAGGGTTGAAGGGAACTAATATCGACCACTTGATTGTTGTTGAGATTCAGTTCGTTCAGTTTTTTTAACGACTGTAAAGGACTGACATCTTTAACTTGGTTGTAACTGAGGTTTAATAAGTTTAAATTTTCTAGGGATTGTAAGGGGGTCACATCGGTGACTTTGTTGTAGCTTAAATTGAGTTCGGTTAAATTCGTTAAAGATTGCAGGGGGGTTAAATCCGTGATTTGATTATTAATTAACTTCAGTTGGGTAATTGTGGTTAGAGATCCTAAGGGACTAATATCCGAGATTTGACTGGTACTTAAATCGAGTTGAGAAATATTCGTTAGATTTTCTGAGGCGCGAGCGCAGTTAAAAGTTCCCGCCCGTTGTAAAATCATACTCATCGTCCGTCTGGCTGCGGGGGATAGTTTTTCTCGGTTCATACACCAGTCCATAAAGCTTTTATATTCCCCCTCCGCTTGCGAGGGACTGCTTGAATCTTCGGTTAATTCCGCTTCCGGTGGTGAGTCGGTTTCTGGCGATTCAGACTGAGCGATTCCTGTATGTGGATAAGCTAATACTGCGATCGCCAATAAGAGATTGATTAGGAATGGCAACTGACGTTTCACGAGTAGTTTCTCTTTTATTTTTACTCATTTGTATTCTTTCTAGTATAGCATTTATCCGGTAATTTTATGTTGGGTTATTGCGGGAACTTTCTCGAAGTTTTTTGGGGGCGATGACTTTAGTGGTATCATAACCCAGTCCCCTCTGTTATTCTCAATTCCCACCCGGATTAATCTGCAATGTTCAGAACTTTAATTCATCTTTTCTTCTCCCTCTCGACTTCCCTCTCCGATGCTTTGACTCAACCCGTAATTCGCAATCCGATTGCGATTGCTTTTGGGGCGGTCGCCGGGGCTTTAACCCGTTATTATCTAACGCTATGGTTTGCCGCTTCTTTCGGCACAAACTTTCCCTACGGAACGTTTTTTATCAATCTGACCGGATGTGTGGGAATGGGGTTTTTTGTACCGTTTTCCGAACGAATTGCCGCGTTTTCACCGGAACTTATTTTATTATTAGCCGTCGGTTTTTTGGGGTCTTACACAACTTTCTCAACCTATGAGTTAGACACCCATCGATTGATCGGAGATAGCCGTTTAGAAATCGCTCTATTTTATTGGATGGGAAGCGCAATTTTTGGAGTTTTGGGCATTTACATCGGAATGAGTTTGGCTCGTTTATTGATGCGGTAAAATTAACCGAAATATTTGGAAAAATTCCAACTCGGATGATTTTTCGGTTGAACTTCCTTCCGGTCCGCCGGCAACGTTATACCAAATTATTTTATTAAAAAATTATTTTGACTCAGTTGAACTACTCTAAAAGAAGTAGTCGCCATGAAAATCAAGGAAGTTTTTGTAAAAATATTCGGTTTGTGCCGTAAAAGAGTTGTAAGAGATTGCAGTTTTTGTGAAATAGTAGATGAAGTCAGGGTAAATTAGTGATAATTTGCCCTTGACTTGTGACCTTAAAATCAACACAAGGAGCAATTTTCATGTCTATTAACGGCGTAATCATGCAATATTTTCACTGGTACATCCCTGGCGATGGTACTCTGTGGGAACAGGTTAAAAACAAAGCCCAAGAATTAGCCGATGCGGGAATTACCGCCCTCTGGCTTCCTCCCGCTTACAAAGGCATTGGCGGGGGTAATGATGTCGGTTACGGGGTCTATGATATGTATGATTTGGGCGAATTCGATCAAAAAGGTTCTATTCGCACAAAATACGGCACCTATCAGCAATATATGGACGCCCTGCAAGCGTTAAAAAATGCCGGAATTGAAATTTATGCCGATGTTGTTCTTAACCACAGAATGGCGGCCGATTTTTCCGAAACCGTGAAAGCAACTCCCTTCCGAAAAAATGACCGTCTTCATCCCATTGGTTCCCAGCAAGACGTTCAAGTTTACACTCATTTTACCTTTCCCGCTCGTCAGGGCAAATATTCCAAATTCGAGTGGCGTTGGTGGCATTTTGATGCGGTAGATTACAATAAAAACGACCCCCACAACTACGATACCATTTATCTGTTTGAAGGGAAACAATTTGATGATTATGTTGCCCTTGAAAATGGAAACTATGCTTATTTAATGGGGTGCGACCTCGACTTTCAAAATCCCGAAGTCCAAAAAGAAGCCATCGACTGGGGAAAATGGTATCTGGATACGACCGGCGCCGATGGTTTTCGCCTCGATGCTATTAAACATATTTCTTCTTGGTTTTTCCCCATTTGGATTGATGAATTAGAACGTCATGTCGGCAAAGATTTGTTTGTTGTTGGGGAGTATTGGCAAAACAGTATTAGTACATTGCATTGGTATGTGAATTCAGTTCAAGGTAAAATGTCGGTGTTTGATGTTCCCTTGCATTACAACTTTTATTATGCAAGTAAATCCGGGGGTCATTACGATATGCGAAATATCCTCAATGGGACGATGATGAAAGAACGTCCGACCCATGCGGTGACTTTTGTTGAAAACCATGATTCTCAACCCTTGCAAGCCTTAGAAGCCCCGGTTGAACCCTGGTTTAAACCTTTAGCTTATGCCATAATTTTATTGCGGCGAGAAGGATATCCTTGTATTTTTCATGCGGATTATTACGGCGCCCAATACGAAGATTATGGTCGCGATGGGAATCGTTATTCGATCTTTTTACCCGAGCATCGTTGGATTATTGACAAGCTTCTTTATGCTCGCCAACACTACGCTTATGGTGAACAATATGATTATATCGATCACTATAATACCATCGGTTGGACTCGTTTGGGAGATCGCGAACATCCCAAAGCAATGGCAGTGATTATGAGCGATAGTGTTCCCGGTTGGAAATGGATGGAAGTGGGTAAACCCAATGCTAAATTTGTCGATATTACCGAACACGTTAAAGAACCCATTTACACCAACGAATGGGGTTGGGCTGAGTTCCGTTGTAATGGCGGTTCCGTTTCGGTTTGGGTACAAGAATAGTTGATCCCATGTCCGATTAATCGATTAGGATTATGTAGGGGCGGGTTCTAAACCATTTCTGACACCTATTACTAAATTAAAAAAACCCGCCCCGCCTTCAGAACACGCATTAATCAACCGGACATCGTATGAAGTTTGACAGGTCTGTTCCCTTTTCCGGTGCGAGCGCATGATTTTTTCGAGATAGTATGATTGATTGTCAATACTGAAGGATTCGTTTGATGTCGAGAAGAATTTTTTACTTCACCAATAGACTAAATTTCCTCAAAATGTGAGACACTTAATAAGGGTTTGAGCGGTTCTCGACGAGAAAGTTAAAACTTGGCCAGATGTCCAAGAATTCCCTCTCTCAATGGCCTAGAATCATCCAAAGCTAACCCTCAATTTATATAAGGAGTGTCCAACTATGTCCACTTAAACTCGTCCCACTGAAGTTATTGATTTAGTTGTTAACAGTAAAGACAATTGCTATCTGATCAAAGATCATATTGAAGCCATTCAAAATACAGGCGTCAAACAAGAATTAACGCCGGGAATTTGGGTGGTTCGCATTCGCAAAGGTTCCTTTGATTATATCAAAGATGACCCTCAAGGTCAAAAAGGTGAACCTTTAGTTATGCTGTGGATATATGGCGGGAAGTTCAAAAATCTCAAAACAAATCAAACAGTTCCCGCCGGTTGGTCAACTTTAAATGGTTTTGATGATACTGTTACTTTAGCCGTATCAGAACCCATCACCCTTTGCGCCTTTTTCTTTGATATTTATCTCGAAGATAACGAGGGAGATGTTACCGTTTCCGCCGTTAAAGTTGGCGAACTCAGCGACATTGAATAATTTTAACCGTTTGATTTTTAATCAATTCTTTCCGAGTTAAAACCCAAGCTATTCTCAATTTTTAGCCTCGGTTTAACTCAACATCACCATCAAATTATTCGCGCCATTGCCTAAAACAGTGGTACGATTTCAAAAACCCGGTTTCTGTCAGAAACCGGGTTTTTCATCCCCATTCTCTAAAAACCGATATATTATAGACTTTTAAGATGATACAATGTCCGGTTGATTAATGCCTGTTCGGGGTTCGGGCGGGTTTATGTAAATCTCTCAGTAGTCGTAAAGATATTGAAGAACCCGCCCCTACAGAATTATTATTCATTAATCGGATATCATATAACAAGTTAAAATCAAAAATTAATATCAACCTAAACGAATGCGACTCACTTCTCTAGATGTTTTCCGAGGAATAGCAATTACCAGCATGATTTTAGTCAATAATCCCGGCAGTTGGAATCATGTTTATCCCCTGTTAAAACACGCAGAATGGCACGGTTATACCCCCACCGACTTAATATTTCCCAGTTTTCTGTTTATTGTCGGGGTTGCGATGGCGTTTTCCCTGGCAAAATACACCCCAGAAAAGCAAAACGATGAGGACAATATTACCTCTAAAATTTATCTTAAAATTTTGCGCCGTTGTCTAATATTATTTCTCCTCGGACTCCTGCTAAACGGCTATCCCAACTATGATTTAGCCAATATTAGAATTATGGGAGTCTTACAACGAATTAGCCTCGCTTACGGACTCTCCGCGATCGCGATTTTACACCTCTCCCGCCAACAAATAATAGGTTTATGTGTTATAATCCTACTAGGATACGCGATCGCCATGCAACTGATTCCCGTTCCCGGTTATGGAGTCGGAAACTTAAGCCCAGAAGGAAATTTAGGCGCCTATTTTGATCGCCTCATCTTGGGAGAAAATCATCTGTTAGGCGGGGGAAAATACGACCCGGAAGGATTATTAAGTACACTTCCGGCTGTGGTAACGGTTTTAATGGGTTATTTAACCGGAGACTGGCTAAAAAAACAACCCGTAAACAGTCAAACCAGCCTAAATTTAACAATCATCGGTTTATGTAATATTATTATCGGTCATTTCTGGGGATTCATCTTTCCCATCAATAAACCCCTGTGGACGAGTTCCTACGTTGTCGTTACCGCAGGTTGGGCGTTAATTTTACTCGCTATTTGTTATGAACTTATCGAAGTTCGTCAGCGAAGAAAATGGGGATTTCCCTTTGAAGTAATGGGATTAAACCCCATTTTTTTATTTGTTGCTTCCGGGTTCGTGGCGAGAATTTTAATTTATACAAAACTTCCTCAAAATAGCGAATTAATGAGTTTTAAAACTTGGATTTATGAAAATATGTTTGTGTCTTGGGCGGGGGAAATGAACGGTTCTTTGGTGTTTGCGATCGCCAACGTGTTAATCTGGTGGGTGGTGTTGTATGGGATGTATCGGAAACGTTGGTTTTTGAAGATTTGAGAAAGCATCCCCCTAAATTTCCCTTGAAAGAATCCCCCTCAATCCCCTGCCCCCGTGACCCCCAATAATGGGGGTAAAAAGGGGGACTTTTAAGCCGATGTCTTCCTCTGATTCCCCCGTCTTTTCCCCCCTTACAAAGGGTGGCTAGAGGGGATAAAGGGGGGCTAGGGGGGATAAAATAGAGACTAAGAGAGACCAAATAAAACTAGGAGGAACAATGACCAACCTCAAACAAGGTAAATACTTTTTACCTTACAATCCAAAATTAGTCGATCAAGCCAAAGAAATGAGAAAAAATCCCACATCACCAGAACGAAAGCTTTGGGATTTTTTGAAAAATTTTCCTTGGAAAATGTGGAGACAAAAGCCGATTTATAATTTTATTGTTGATTTTTATTGTCCAAAATTAAAATTGGTGATTGAGGTTGATGGTGATAGTCATTTTTCATCGGAAGGGATGGTTTATGATGCAGAAATAACTAAGGTTTTAGAAGGGTATGGGTTGCAAGTTGTTCGCTTTACTAATCATCAGGTTTTGTGTGAGTTTGAAGGGGTTTGTCAGGTGATTTTGGGGTTTATCCCCCCTAACCCCCCTTTGTAAGGGGGGAATAAGATTTAATAGTTTTTGCGGTGGTGACATGACTCTTAAAATTCTATTTCAGCGACGCCGTAGTTTTGTATTCCTTGAACCGGACATTTAACCAACTGAGAAAACTCTTTTTTCTTCAGTTGAACAAAATCTTCATCTTGATCGCCTTTCCCTTCAGAGGTAGTGATTTCACCCTACGGTCATCTTGACCAAATTTTTATAAAGTTCGGCTGTAGCGGTGAACAGCAGGCGAATTAAAGCGTCATCGCCCCCGATTGCACCCTCTCCAGCCTGCCAGATTGTCTGTTCTGCATCCAGAGGAAACAACCGCCGAAGCTGCTTGTGTTTTTCCCAAAGCAATCGACCCTGGTCCGATGTCATTCGCGACCCGCGAGATTTGTCAAATTCGGTTTTTGCCCACATATACAGATTCGCCCGACAAACTTTAGAGCCGTGAAACTTCTTTTTGGTCTGACCCGATTTCCCGGATTGCTCCAAGGTGTAGCTCAATCCCAGAAAAGCCTGAAATTGTCTCAGGCTGCGATCACATTTTACTCGCTTGCCTGAACGAGAAATGCGGCGTTCAACCCAAGGTTTACCATCCACCAAGAACTTATCGAAGGGATAGCATTGAACGAGCAATCCGACTTGATTTTTAACCCCAAACTTAAACGGTTTCATCGCTTCTAGGTAGGGTTTAAATTCCGGTTGGGCGATGAATTTTAAGCACTTTGCTTTGAGAACTTCGACCTGCTGTAAGTTCTCGCAAACCCATTGGGCGTGTTGGCGGGTGTAATCAGAAATTCCGGCACCGCAGGTTTTTTCGTAGGCGCGATCAAACTGCCAATAGCTGTGAATTCCCGCCAAAGCCGCAAAAAAGGGAACGCAATTCAATTCCTTGTTAACCTGATCGTAGCTGATTTTTATTTCGGCTCGTTCCGGGAATTCGTAGCATAAACGCTGCTTAATATGGTTTACCAATGCAACCCGAATTTTTATTAACTGTTCCCACTCGTAAAACCAGTCTCTAAGCTGGTCAATTTTGGTATTGAAATTTAGAAATCTTTTTCGGCCCAATACATCAATAAATCTATCATCGAAATAACAGGCAGCTAGTGAAAGCGCATCTTCCCTATCTCTCTTTGACTTAAACCCGTAAGATTCGCGTTGGGCTTTTAATTGAGCGTGTCCAACCCAGTACACTTGTATACCTTTTTCTGTACACTTTTCCGCGACCAATCGACTGTACCAACGCCCCGAAGGTTCCATCACTACTCCATCCGGTAACATCTGCCAAAGCAGATCAAATCCGTCACCGTTCACAAAGTTTAATTTGATAAATTCTTTTTCGTGGTCGCGATAATATCGCTGCATATTTTGAGGAAAACTTTCCAATGCAGCGGCTACGACATGGTTTGCTCCCACGTCTAAACCGATTATTTTCATATTTATTAGATCATTTCGCTTATGAATTAATTGAAGGCAATCCAATCGGTCGCCTAATTCACCCTTGAACCAAAGATGATCTACTAATAAAACCTTGCTTGACGCCTAAGAAATCACAAAAGCATTGTCCACAACGGTCAACGCTTACTTCCCTAAGGAGGCATTCGATGCAAGATTTTTTTGCGGAAAGGGAGCGACCCAAACCGCCAACGCTTCACCAACAATTAAACTGATGAAGCGTAAGCGATTAAGGTTTCTGTTTAACTACTACATCCCACAACCTCATTATCTCTTCTATTTCTTGACCATCAGCGTAATAGGGGTGTTTTTGCTGTATATCCCATAACATACGCATCATCTCATCCGGTGTGCATAGATAAAATACGGCTAAAATTGCAACCGCGTTTTCAAGCATTCCCACCTGAGAAGCTAAAAGCTTTTTGTGAGCCAAATCTAAGCTTTTAAAGTTACTCAATTTTACTTTTCTCCTGTTTTTTACTGCTAATTTCTTCGTCTACCTTGCTAATAAAATGTTCTAACTCTTGAATTGTAAACTGTTCAACGTAATTAACGCCGTTAGAACAAATTTCTTCTTGCACTTTCTCTAGTTCGTTCCCTGACAAACGGACAATTACGTGAGTAGCAATTCTAAGAGATTGAATCACTTCGGCGAGAAACTTCTTGTGAGGGATTTCTAAGTCTTCAAATTTTGCCATTGTTAGTTTTTCCCTCCGTTAATAATTTCTGATTCAGGTTCCAACGGATTATTTTCTAAATCGTCCGGCCCTTCTAATTTACAATCAAGGTTCATCAAAGCATTTTCAATTTTAAGCAGCGTTATTCTAATGTGATTAAGCTGTTTAACGCCTTCCTCCATTTGTTTTGCAATTTGAACGATTGCATCGGTAATTCTGGTTAGTTGCTGAAAGAATTTTTCAATCATAGTAACTTCCTAACTTGACAAAAACAGTCCCACTCAAGTATGATGACAAAACCCCTTAATGTTTTGAGTTTACTTGGTTCTCTGTACATTGTGGGAGTTGTGGTTAATTGAAACCTAAGGAGGGTAGGTGCTGTGCATCTTCTCCTTAGATTAACGAAACTAACTAAAACAAAAGACGTTTTAGTTTTGAAAGAATTAAAGCGTTTAAGCTGATTTTGTGTTTAAATACGGGTTCCATTTCAACAATGCAACCGTAAACCATTTCATCAAAAGTTTGACTGTTGTTACACTTAATTTTTTCCAACAGTCTTAAACAAACGAGGATTTGTTCAAAAACGGTTAGGGTTTGAATTTTTTTAGGACTCATACTTAACTCCTGTCAAATTCAGAATGCCAACCCATTTCTAGGTACTGTCGAGCCTCCGGAACCTGCGACGAAATGGCATCAATCAAGTCTTGGGCGAACTGCTTCATTCGTTTGCTTGACTCGCCCTCGTTAGCCGGATGTCTCAACGCCAGTTGCAACTGACCGACCATCACGAAAGAGTTGATCAGGTTGATTTCAAGCTTGACGAGAAAATCGGAACTTTGCAGTTTTCCAAAAAGTTGGGCAAGCTCGCCGACTGTTGCCTGTTCGGACTGGGGGCGAACTATTTTCATCAACTCTTGATTAACTTTTTCAGCCTTGGATTTTTCCTCCAGTTCGGATGCAAGCGGGTCATTTGGCAACATTGCAACCGGGTAATATTGGGATAAAATTCCCGCTATTGTCGGCTCGTTATCAACATACTTGTTGTAGGCGTAAGTGTATAACCGCTGCAACCAGCGCTCGGTTGTAACATCGGTATAATTTGATAGAAATTTTGCAGCAACAATAAGGGAGTATTGAGTCATCACGTACTGACGTTGAAACTCAATTTCTTCGCTTTCGTCGGGAACGATATCGACCATCAATCCCCTCTCTTGAACTGTTGCTTGAATTTCGGGAGATGTCAGAGCCGTAGCAAAGGTAAACACATCTTCTGGCAGACAGTGAAATTCAATCAGCGCTTTACCGGGCGGACACTTGGAGATCATCTCCAAAACTTTCCGCCTTGCAGCTTCAAAACTTATTGGCATTGGAGTAAAGCGGGGAACGAATCCCCGCAGAAAACATCACATTTGAAAACTATGCGTAACAAGGTTATGCAGGGATTAAAGACGGATAGACTATAAGCATTTCCTCCAATTGAAATGTTGAACGTTTAACTGTCTAGAAAGAGGGCGGCTCGGTTGCAGTATGACCGCCCCAGTAAATCTCTCGTGTAATAACCAACGATTTCGACCAATTTAAACATTGATAATAGGCATCACCTCCTTTATGTGAATGGAACTGCTGAAATGCTCTCCTTTTTGGGAACGAGCGAGGGGAATCGTTCCGGCAATTTTGGATGAGCAAATGTTTCGGTTTGAGGGTTTAGTTTGCGATCGCGTGGTTGGCGCTTCACCGGGGGGAGAATTGTCTTATTGAAGTCCCTCGCCCGAGTTGGGAAAATTATCGATTCTTGTTTCGGCTCTGGTGAACTTCCGGCAGTTTCGATCAGAAAGTTCATCATCGATTTTTCCCGTGCAATTTTCGGGCTGACGCTGGAGGGAATTACTTCGGCTAAGTCCCATTCTTCCCGCTTGAGGATGTCCCAAATGTCGCGCAATTTTTCATACCACTGCTTGCAGCGGCCCATCGCCACAACAAACCCTTTAACCGAATGGCGGGTTACGTCAAGGAATGCCTCTTTTGCCAGCCTGCGAACCCGGTTAAGTGTTGGGCGTTTTACGGGTCGAATGTCCTTGGCTTCGGCTATGGTTTCCTTGGCTTTCCGCAACTCGGATTGAAGCCGCTCGTTCTCGGCTTCCAACTCTTCTATTCGTCTAAGCAGTTCCTCCTGCTGGTTCATGGTTAGTAAAGGGGGAAATCTCCCCCCGCTTGTGTCAGGGTAATTTGACGATTTAGCTTTTCTCCCGTGAGAAATAGCTATACTATAATTTTACACGGGAGAAAACATATGTCAAGATTTCTCCCGTGATAAATTTAAGGAGTACATTTCTTATGACTGCCAATGACAGACAAACCGAAACGGGGGCGGGGGAGACCTCGAAAAAACCGGGAGGATGCGACAATCAGAATCAATCCTCACCTGTGGGAACAGTTCCAGGAAGCGGTGAAACCGTTGAGCAAGGACCGCTCGGATTTGATAGAACAGTGGGTGAAGGATTTTTTGCTGGGGGCGGAACCCTTGACGAGGCAATTTTAATCCAACTTTGGGAAGTTGCCGACAAAGGCCTCCGAAATGCAGAAGCCTGTCTTGATTGGTACAACCAAGAGAAACAGGAGTTTCAAAATCAAAAAGAGAAGCTGGAACAGCTTATAGTTAAAGCTCGCGAACAGCGTAATCAGTCTAAATTTGAAGAAGAATAATCGTTAATTTTTAGCGCGACTCCATACGGGGTCGCTTTTTTCATTATGTCCGAATTGAGTGAATTGTACCAAGTTCCGGCACCCGATGAAGTGGAATCATTGCTGCGAGGGGATTTCACTAAGGATGAAGCTGCACCCAAAGATTCCCCCGGTCGTGATCGAGCGGCCGCTCAAGTCGGCGATCGCGAAAATCCCCCCGGCGCAAATTCCAAAGTGCTGGAAGTTCGCGATCGCAAAGATTCCAAAGTGATGGAAGTTCGCGATCGCAAAGATTCCAAAGTGATGGAAGTTCGCGATCGCCAAAAACCCTCTTTAAGCGATCAAATTACCGAGCTTCTCCCAATGGATTGGGAAACAGCCCTAGAAATTATGGCTGACCAGTTTTTCGATACTTCGATTTCGACCGCTTACGCCGGCGAGATTCACGAATTTCTCGATCTCTGCGGAGTCATCGAGGATATTGGCGAACAGCGCGAAGAAGCCTATCGGGAGTCGGTTCGAGAAATTCGACGGGAATCGAACGAGCGGATCGAAAAACTATCGAAACTCGTAACCCGGCTTTATTTAGACCTCTACCACATCGAACAGATCGCCGGTGCATTGATGCAGGTTGCCGATCGCTACTCCCCAGATGAACTGAAAGCGATCGCGAGCCTAATAACTCACCAGAGCATCGAAAGCAGAAATCACATCAGTTCTCACACCGAAACCGATCACTATCCTCAAGCGATTATCAAGATTAACCATGAACGCTCAACAACTAACTCTGTTCAAACAAACGCTTCCAAAGCCTGACCCGGACACACTGCAAGCTGACATTTGCAGCGTTAAAAGTGCTATTGAATCTTCAAAAATCCCCCTAACTTCTCCCGAAATTTCTAAGATTTCCGGGATTAGTAGAAGTCGCGTTTTTGCTGCTTTGGTTGAACTCCATAAACAAGGAGAAATTGGTTGGGCTAGTCGGGCTGAACCCGAGGGCAGTCGGGCTACCGATGAGCCAGAACAACCAACTGTAAACACTTTTGAGGTAGCCCGACCGGATGAAAATGGGGGTAGCCCGACCGTCAAAGTAAAGGCATTTAAAAAGTCTGATTCCGAACTTTTCTACAACTACGTTTGTTGGGGGAAAGAGAAAAGTGATCGCGCATACTTGGGGGGCGGAAATGTTGATACCCACCTCGCCAAAATTTACAAAGCAAAAGTTGAAACTGCGATCGCCACCGGAAGGTTTGACGGCTGCGTTACCCGGTCGGACTATTACCAGGTGATCAACCAGTTAAAATCTGAGGTAGAATTTTAAGGTCTTAAAAAAAAATAACTACTTTTGAGCGATCGTTGGGTGAATCCTGGCGATCGCATTTTAATAGTAAAACCCGCTCTCGCTGCGGGTGTCTATCAGGGTACATCTACTTACTACTTCGATTGTATTCTGCATCGGTGTCGGCTCCATGTCATTCGGCTAATTCCAACCAACTTACAGGCTGCGGTAATCGACTTCCCTTGATCAATGTAAGCCTGAACTGCTAAAAGTTTACTCTCAGCAATTGGGGAGTTCCCCCCTAAGCTAACACCCCGTTTTCGAGCGGCCGCTATTCCTTCCCTTTGGCGATCGCGAAGTTGCTCCCGTTCCATCTCAGCAAACCCGGCCGCCATAAGCATGAATATCTTTCCAAATGGAGAGCGGTAATCAAACCCCTCTTTCAAACTGCGGAAGTTAATGTCGCGTTTGTCTAGCTCGTCTAACAACGTGGCGACTGCTAACATATTTCGCCCAAGCCTATCGATTGACGCAACCAGTAAACAGTCCCCCGGCTGCAAACTCTCTAGACACCGGTGTAACTGCGGACGGTCGTTGGTTGCCCCGCTCATCTTATCCGTGAAAATCTCATCACATTTGTGTTTTTTTAATTCGTCTAACTGCCTGTTTAAGTTTTGCTCTTTGCTCGAAACTCGCGCATAACCAATTAGTCTTGACATGATAATTGTGGGTGTTATACTAACAAGTATATTCGGCTAAAACACCTTCTGGGAGAAATTCTCAGTTAAAAGTTACAAAAATAATACAGATGTAGTATATGCACCTGTATTATACTCAAATCCTGGCTTAACTTGTCACATTTGGTAGACCAAGAGTTACAGGTTAATCATAACAGGAAATATGGGGGTCGTGCTGTAACTGATGACTGTCACCGATGGAAGTTTCCAAAGTGCTGGAACTTCAGCCCGGTTGGAAGTGCTGGAAGTCCCCCAGAAAAGCCCTAGAAAGCCGCTAGAAGGCTCTAAGGGTTAGCAGTAGCCGATTCTCCATCTATGGCAATTCGAGTGACTTCGGCGATGTCTGAGTCGAAGGTTGAAAGCTTGTTCTCAAAGTGCATCTGAAACTTTTTTTGAGAGGATTTGCGATCGGTCGGGGTAATTTGCCCCCGAAATCGCTGAAAACGAGTAAGGCGGTTCCAGTTCGTTACAACCATCCGGCTAAGGTACTGAGGTTCGTTTCCTCGTTTTTTCATCCGGCCGTTGGATCGGTTAACGTTGGTAAGATGGGTAATCTCCAGTGGGTAGACAATGCTCGCATACGAGAAGCTGGCGAGCGCCTCCAAAATTTTCTCGCCCTCAGCTTCACTTGAGCAGTAAACTTTCAGCGTTCGACCGTTGGAAAGGGTGCATTTGGCAATGTACATCCCTTTGAGAAAAGCGATACCCTTGAACGTGGTTTTTATGTAAGCCCAATCGAGTTTTTGAGGTCGGCAATTAGGAATAGTTAGACGGGAGCGGACAAGTTTCGAGCGCCGGTCTTTGCTCCAGTAAGGTGGCTTTGGAAAATTATAAAATTCAAGCATCACCTCTAAACCGTTGGAGTCGGTGATCGGAATTTCATCCCAGTCGCCGCTGGAAACAACCATTCCCATATCGCGATTATTCAGCAACTCTGTCGTTGCTAAAGTCTGAGTAACAGTAGCTCTGAGTTGTTGGGTGTTACCCGCGAGATAGAGTCTTTCCGGCCCGTCTCTATCCGGTCGAAGTTCGATCAGTCGGGCTTGGTTGTCTCCAGTTTGAATGTCGTTGGTAGCCTCCTCAAAAAAGTATCGGTCAAGCGCACTGGCGATCGTGTAACCGGTTTCGGTGACGCCCTCGCCCAAACCTTCGAGAAATTCTTCTACTCGGTTTCCCAGTTTTTCGGGCAGTTTGTCGATTTGTTTTTGAATCCAACCCGATATAGTCCAATTACCCGATCTGACTCCCCAATCTTGGATCGCCTTTTCTCCCCAAATCGACTTGGCAATCGGTGCCAGAGGTGAAGCCGGATTTAGCGCGACGGCCTTAAGTAAGCGACGGGTTTTGATATATGTTCGGATAAAACGCTTTTGTTTTTGGACATCGTTCCACTGCATGAAATAGCTGCTGACTTCCCCTGCAAAGTCCTGCAAAATTTCCTCACCCGCTTCCTTGAGCAAGTAAATTCCCGCAGCTTCGTTGATGGCAAAAGTGGCACCCAGTCCAACCGTTGCAGTGATTGCCGTTCCGAGCGTGTACCCGTACAAATTCCACCTCCGCAAAGCAAGCTGTTCTTCGAGTGCCATAATTTGCTTTTCTAAATCAGCATCGCTGGCTGCAAAGTTAAAGTTGAGAAGGAAAATAGTCCCCTGTACAATAGCTGTCCAAATCTCCTGAAAGTTAGGGATTCGTGACTGGATAAACTCCCAAACCTTTTGACCAATCCATCCGGCGTTCGCGCTCAACCAGTTAATAATTCCTCCAAGCGGCCCAGATTTTGTAATGCCGCTTGTTGAAATGCGCCGCACCATCTTACTACCGGCAATTTGTTTTCTAATTCCGGTTGACGTTAAAGTTGAAATTTTATAAATGAATCCGGCTGTCATTTTTTAATACAGTTTCATAGCGACAATATAACTCAGACTGGACGAACTAGCTATTTCAATGTAGGGACAAAGTTTGTTGTCTGATGCGCTGTAAGCCCCGCCTTTTACTCCTGTATCTGGGTTAAGTTGCTTAAAGTTGCAGATAAATTCTCCAGTCCCGATTTGACTCCAATCGTAACTTAAACTAGCTCTAGAATAGGCTACTATTTCAACTTTATCGGCTGGATAATAGTCTATAGCTATATGAATGTAGGAGTTGTTCCAGTTGTTCCCCGTCACAAATTGTTTATTGTAATAAGCTCCATTGCGACTAGCATAATAACTAGACGACCAAGCTCTGTTCTCTAGCGAAAATAAAGCCGTAGCGTTACTTTTTATATTTTTAGTCCAGTCAGCATCAATAGTGCCAAATCCTCCGCTTACAACATAGCTACCACTCCAAAACTGAAGAATAAACTCTAACTTAAATGGACTATTTACCGGAATTTGTAAATTTGTAAAAATAGCTTGAAAGTTATTGTAGGCTGTGGAACTGCGGGTTAGTCCTGAAGAATTTTGTAACAGTCCTGAATTTGAGAAAGTTTTATCAGGCTGTGTGTAGTTAGCTGTTGTTACGACGTTTTGCGGTTGATAGCTTCTAAAGTCTAACCAGCCATTCACCCCAATTGTTTGTATTGGTTCAATAATTCTTAGAAATTTATCACCCCACTGTTCGCTACTTCCGTTAGGAGTTGTTACAGTTATTTTTTTTAAACCATATTGTCGAATTAATAGTGTTAACTCAATTTCAATAAAAGATTTTACTTTAACGTTAAAGATTTGATTATTAACGACATCACTTTCATTGAAAGAGAAAAAACCATCAATATTTACACTTGTTCCTGATGGTGAAAAGCCAAAGCCATGTACAGTGATTGTTACAATATCTTCATTTGATAACCCCAAGTATGTGTAGAGGTCGATGTCTTCTCTTATATAGGGAGGATAAACAGTTGATTGGGAAATTACGGCTTCGGTTGATTGTGTTGAAAGCAGCGCGATCAGTTCTTCATCGGATAAACTCATTCTCCTATTACCGTATATTCATAACTTAAGATAACGTTTATTTTATCATCTCCTGTTAGCAATCCGTGTCCGGTGTTAACCAAATTAAACGTTAAAGAGTCGGTAAATTCTATTGGGATGTTAAACTCAACTTCATCGGTTAATATAATGCCGTGATTTAACAGGTACTCCGAAGCAATTGCATCAGCCCCCATAAAAATATCTAACCGAATGTGAGGGTAATTGCGAACAATCACCGCAAAATCTAATTTTTCATCGCCAAGGGGTAAAGGCGCCTCATCCAAGTTTTCAAGTTTTTTGTACAAACGCAACTTGTTGTAATTAAAATTTATCCGGTAACTCGCATAAGGAATTGTTCCGACGGTTGTAGCAATATTGGGAGTTACAATTGACGTAACTGCACTGGTTAGAGCTAAAGTTTGAGTTCCGCTTGATTTTAATAACTTCATTTCTTTAATCAATCATTTTCTATTTCTCGAATAACAGGTAAATCCGACTTATCGACGACTTCCCCCGGTTTTGTCTGACCATAACCATTTTCAACCATCTTTTTAAACTCATCCCAATCATCGCCTTTTTTGTCTTTCACCTCCCGATAAATATCCAATCCCAGTCGGGCGTAATCTGCAATTTGAGAGGCGACGTTTCCGTTGGGGTTAATTTTTCGCCAGTTAACTTGCTTAACAATTGCAGCGGCTTCCAGCAATACTTCCATTATCTGATCAAAGGCGGGGTTGTCTTTATCGATTTTTCGGTCAATTCGTTTGACTTCAAGCTTTGAACGTTTCAACAACTCGTCATAGTTTCCTTTGTTGGGAGTGTAGGGGATATCTATTTCTGTTGTCGATTCCTTAACGTCCCAACCGAAGTATTCTATAAACTCATCCAACACATTCTCAATTCGTGTTAGTGCAGCTTTCTGCAATCCATTTTCAATTAATAGGTTTGTAATCATTGTTTGATTAACTTGAGAATCCAAGGCGGTTTTCATTTGTAAACCGTAGGATTCGGCTAACATTTCGGCAATGTTGGGAAATGTTAATACTTCAGATTGCTTTCCTTTTTTAAGAGGGTCAACGTCTTCTATTTCTACATCAATCGGATATTTTCCTAGTCGTTCGTCTAAAGACTCCATCAAGTAAAGAAGTAAATCAACTAATGTTTCAATTTTTCTCGGTGGTTTATCTTCTGTATCTAATAAGCTTGGTGGAACTTCACCGGGGAATTTATCCAGTCCCAAATTAGCCATTAACTTTTTACAGCAGTTCATGTCGTCTCCTTTATCTTCTCCTTTGAACGGTGGTTTTCTTCCCCCTGGCGGTTTTCTTCCTTTTGGATCATTGGGCGGGGGAGGTTTGCCTTTTCCCCTACTACCTTTACTACAACCTTCATCACCTTTAGGGTTACAAGACGCGCCTAAAGGGTCATCAGTGACAGCTATTACCCAAGCACTCGACTCAAATTTTCTTGGGTCTATCCAAGTATTCCCAATGTACCCGCCGTCATTTCTTGAAATACTTCCGGGAACACTTTGTGCTATTGTTTGATTCCAGTAAACGGAGGTTCTCTGCATACCCGCCTCAAAATCTTCTAATGTTCCCCTGTATCTGTTACTACTACCAATCTGACTAAAAGTTCTTGTTACACTTTCTGTTTCGTCAGCGTCACTATTAACTTTATCTGCTGCAATCCTGTAATCTCTTCTTCTTCTTGTGTAAGTCAATGATTTATTTGGTAAATCCATTTCTACACTTTCAAAAATACTTTTTTGTTCCGATTTATGTTTTTTTCCGTTTTTGTCATCACCTTCTGCATCATATTGTCGAGATATAAAGTAAAAAAAATTAACTACTTTTCCCGTTCCTCTTAAGCATTCGGGTATCAATCCGGCTGGCGATCCTTTACCCCCGCAATGAGGCGGATCATTTTCATTACTATTACCATCGTTACCACCGCCATCATCATCACAACCGGGTTTTCTATCAATATCTGAATAAGAGTATTGACCGAAAATATAAAATAATTTAACTACATAACAGCCCTTGTTTACAACCTCCATTTTCATTCCGCCAGGAAAGCTAACCGACCCGCCCCCGCCCGGATTTTTTGTAACTCCAAATCCACCGCCTCCAATTCCAAACCCAACGCCATCTTTTCCAAAAGACAAGGAAAACGGGGATGTTTTTCTTCCTAGTTGACCAACCCCTCTCCCCTCTCCAATGCCGCGTTTTCTGTTGTCTGGCTTGTAAGTAACCCGCTCGTTGATATCAATAGAGTCAGATACTTCTTGCCTAGCTTCTCTTCTCATCTGCTCAATTTCACGGCGAGTTAACCCGGTTCGCTTGCTGATGGCACTAGCCGTGTAAGCGTATTTAGTCCAGTCATTTTCGCCGCTGACAACCCCAACCCGTTTCCCCATTTATTTAAAGCACCGCATCGACTTCTAGATCAACTCTAACAGTTGCCCCGGCAATAATACTAAAATAATCGCTAACGCCAAGAGTCCGATTGGTTGGAATAGTTAAGTTCATCTCTAAAATATTTCGCTGATCGGCTAGGAAAACGTCGTTAACCGTCAGGTTGGGAGTAATCAAGTCTTCCGAGCGTTCTAATCCCGGATTGTAGAATAACTTTTCAGTCTTATAATCTCCACAGTTGATTTTCAGTTTAACCGCGTGGCCGGTCGTTTCGTTATAAGTCGATTGAAACTCAAGTTCTTGATAGATAATATCAGCAGGTTTGGCAATTTCGGGATCGTAATCGGGTAATTTTAGGGAGCGATACAAAAATGGAAGTTTCCAATTAACCTGTAACATCTCTAGCGCGACAGCCGAAGAAACTGGACGAGGGTTTAAATAGCTCAAGGTGAAATAATCAATAATCGCCTGTCTAATATCAACTGAATGGTTGGCGATAATGGTGCTGTCTTCAAGGAACTTAAACGTTCCAAGGTGTATAGTAAGGCTGTGGGTTCGTTGCACTAAAGTTGACCGTCGAAAAACTCAATTTTAACATTCATCCACAAAAAGCGGCTCATAGGTTGAAATTCCAAGTAAAATCGACTGGTCAAGTCTTGTAGGTTCACCAACTGCCGAACGTTTACCTGTATCGAGATATTTTCGGCGATGAAGGGGTTGGTGGTGAAGTTGTCAAGTCTATGAATTAAATATCCCGCATATTTCCAGTTTTTCGGGATTTTATCGGCGGTAATCTGCACTCGAATAACGTGCTTATAAAATTCCTGTTTAAATTGAATGGGAGCAAGCGGATTTTCTCTATCTTCAATCCGCTTGTTATAAATTGGAATCCATTTGGCGTCGGAAAGTAGCTGATCATTCATTAAGGGGCGGTTTCTCCCTCGGCTCTAATTGACTTGATGTTACCCAAAGCAGCAGCGTCAAGCTTATCAGGAATAATCACTTTTGATTTTTTCCCCTCAGTAAACCAGAAAACCGGAGCTTTTTTGGCGTCGCAGTTTAACTTGAGAAACAGGCTCACCGCGTCCCGACTTGCAACTTGAGGAACCCGGAGGGAAGTCTGTCTAACCGTTACTTCCTTAGTCCCTCGCTTTTCTTTTAACGGCGTTTTCAACGGAATATAAATCACCTTGCCGATAGCCTGACCTCCTGTCAAAGTGATCAGATCAGATTTCTGATTGCGAACGTTGCTGTCACCTGTTCCCGTTTTCTTTTTCTTGCCAAATACCGCTTTTTTAGCGCTGCCATTTGATTTATCCTCTGAAAAATCAAACAGCAGAATGATTCTAGCCGGAACTCTAAATTTTGTTTTGGTTCCCGATTCCAAATCTATCCACATATCGGCGTAACCCGAAGCGGTTCGCGGACTTTTGTTTGTACTTGTATCGGCGGCGTAAGCTGCTTTAACCGCATCAATTTCAGCTTTTACGGCTGCGTCAGGCATGATAAATTAATCTCCTTCAAATGTTCTGAGTGTAGGGGGGTGATAATCGGAAGTTCGAGAGCAATGTTCTTGGATGTGGGAAATTTGGGACTGTAGCAGATAATCTTGATTTCTAATTTGTGAACGGAGAGTATTAAAAGCGTTGTTTAAATCGTTTCTATTCGATTCGATTCCGTGCTTTAACTCTCCGTACTTTGCCGCTACTTTCCAAATAAATCCCAAAATAACCAAACCCTCTGCAACTGCCGTAATTAGCAATCCAAGGGTAATTAAATCCACATTAATCAATAAACAAGGGAGTAGCCGTGACCTGCAAATTTCCCGAAGGGCCTTTGGTTGTGGTGATTGGAATGGTCAGCGAAACCGTAACAGTGCCAGCCTCCAAGTTGGAGTTCATCGAGTTGATAATCTCACTGGCGTCAGGGTTATTGGCTTCGGTGTTCTCTAAATCAGCAATGTTCTTGACGCATTCGAGAAGTTGGCCTTCTGCGGTAGTAGAAGACAGGGTGATCGCGGTTGCCATAGGTTTTACCGTCTGGAGGACAATTCCCGTTATACTCCGTTCTGACGGGCTTTGAGCGTCCGTAGAAATGCGTCAATATTGACGCAAGTTTTCGGAGGATTTTTTCAATGGATGAATTTCCCATTCAAACGGCTATCGATTTCGGGACTAATGCCCTGGTTCTTTACCTTTTCTGGCAAATCCAACAAAACCAGAAGGAGAGCAGCGTCTTAATCCGCGAACTGCTCTCGGAGTTGAGAGAGTACAACAACAACCAGATGCAAACCTTCAACTCGATCCTCGACCGACAGCATCAACTGGTTGAGCGACTTCTTGGCGGCGATCGCGAACTTTAAAGGTGCTAATAATTCCCTAACCTGTGACTCCTACCCTCCCAACAGTCGCTACAATCAATGAATGTGAACTTGATTGGTGGGTTAGTATGATTCCAACCGTTATTGAACAATCGGGTCGAGGCGAACGCGCCTTTGATATATATTCCCGACTTCTACGCGATCGCATTATATTTCTAGGACAACAAGTAACCGCAGATCTAGCCAACCTGATTGTTGCTCAAATGCTGTACCTCGATGCAGAAGATCCCGAAAAGGATATTTACCTGTACATCAACTCTCCGGGGGGTTCAGTTTCCGCAGGATTGGGGATATACGATACCATGAATCATATTCGCCCCGATGTTAGCACCATTTGTATTGGGTTGGCGGCGAGTATGGGCGCATTCTTGCTGAGTGCGGGCGCCAAAGGAAAGCGGATGAGTCTACCCCATTCTCGGATTATGATTCACCAACCGTTAGGGGGCGCCCAAGGACAAGCAACCGATATTGAAATTCAAGCCAAAGAAATTCTTTACTTGAAAAAACGCCTCAACGAAAGTCTCGCCGATCACACCGGTCAACCCCTGTCTCGCATTGAAGAAGATACCGAACGGGATTTCTTTATGTCCGCCCAAGAAGCGGTTGACTATGGTTTAATTGATAGCGTTTACGATCGCAAAGCCATTCCCGCCCACGTCGGGGCGAACAACGGCGGCTAATTAGTCAGTCACCAGTCACCAGTCACCAGTCACCAGTTTTTTTCCGTGAAAAGTGATGATTTCACCTGAGACCTGTTGACTGTGTACTGGTCACTGTTGACTGAAAAAACTATTCCCTGATCCGGCGTTCCCTGATCCGGCGTTCCCTGTTCCCTGTTTAACTGTCTGCGTGGGGTGTGGGAGTGGGAAGACATTCGAGATAATGCAAAAAGTCCAACAACTCATCTTCAGTAAGCTGATGGCGCGATCGCTTTCCGTAGGTTTTCTGTAAATGTTCGACGCCTTGTTCGGTTGTCCAACCCAAACGTTTGAGTTCGAGATCGGTTCGGGCAATTTCCGAAGAAAAATCGGTAGACTCAAGGGGGGGTTTGGACTTTCTCTGTTTGGAGGTTTGAGAAGCGCCAGACGTCACCGAATGGTCTTCGGAGTAGAAGGGAATGTCATTATTAGTTTCCTTGGAAGCATCCGGTATGGGAGGTAAAGAGGCGCTTCGTCCCTTGGTTGAGTTAGTCGAACTTACATCGGTTGTTGAGGATTTTGGGGAAGAACTGGGTTTAATATAAGTAGCAGACAGCCAATCGTCTGAAGAACTCGCCCCAGAAGACCAATCTTCTTGTGAATCAGAAATGGTCAGAGAAGGTTCAACCGGGGACTCTGACGAAGAAGACGCTTCGGGAAGTTCGGCCGGTTCGGGAGAAGAATTAACAGAAGAATTGAGTTCAAATTGAGTAGAATTGCCAGGAGTCGCAAAAGAACGGGTCGTCGAAACCTGAGGTACAGCCGTAGACCCTTCAATCGCGAGAACTTGAAGCGCACGCAAGCGGGCGTTATCTTCTGCCAATTCAACGGTATTCGCCGCAGCCAACGCCGATGAAACAATTCGACGATCAACTTCTACAACCACCCGAACCACATACAAGCCATGATCGATCGCCAGTAACTCCGAGATTAAACTTCCTGTAGGGTAGCGAGATCGAAATTGAGCAAACATAATAGTAACCTAATATGGGGTATACTGACTAAAGCATTTGTCATTGACGCAGCAGTTCCTAATGCTACCGTCTCGATGAATCAATCTACTTTCAGGTGGACATCATCCAGATGAAATTACGCCGTAGCTAGGGAAATCAATTGTGAAGACAGTCCTCAATCTGTTGGGCATCTTCTACGCCCGAGAGGAGCAGTTGCCCTCAATTGTATCATTGTCTTTTCAGACAAAGAGTTAGGGTGTAGTTCCACCCATCGTCAACTCGGTTTAGGCAATCTCCAACATTCTCCTCGAACCTTGCTCAAATGGCGGCTGTATTGTTTCAATTTCATTGAATTGTTCGCCGTTTGCGATCGTCGAGGAGAATCGCGCCGAGTGACCCCAACAGATGGAGATGCGTGTCAAGACAAGTGAACCGATCGCACAGACAACAAGGAAAGACCGCTACATGGAATTTTCAATCGCTACACTGTTGGCTAATTTTTCAGAAGATAAACTGGTCGCCCCCAAAGCGTTAGAAAAAAAACTCGCTCCGGATGACGACAGTTTACGGAAATTTCAAATCGCTTTAGATGCGTTAGAGCGAATTGGCATCTTAGAAAAAGATAAAGGCCGTTATCGCCGAGTCGGACAAGAAAACGTGGTTGAAGCCAAACTGCGCTGTTCGAGTAAAGGCTTCTGCTTTGCCATTCAAGACGCAGAAGGCGCAGAAGATGTCTACATCCGAGAAAGTCATCTCAGCAGCGCTTGGAATGGCGATCGCGTCTTGGTGAAAATCATCAAAGAAGGAAGCCGGCGTCGCTCTCCGGAAGGAGAAGTTTATCTGATTCTCGAACGGGCCAACCCGTCGGTACTGGCACGGATCAAACACACGACAAAAGGATTTCGCGCCGTACCCCTCGACGATCGCCTCCTGTTTGAATTGGATTTGATGGAACAATCCCCCGAACTACAAGAAGCCATCGATCACTTAGTTCATGTGGAAGTGGTTCGTTATCCGTTGGGAATTCATCGCCCCGTCGGTCATGTGGTGCAGATTTTAGGATCGGATGCCGAAGAAGCGGATGATTTGGATATCGTTTGCTGCAAACATGATTTACCCCGGGCTTTTTCCCAGTATGCTCGAGTCGAAGCCGAATCTTTGCCCACTCAAATTAAAAAATCCGACTATAAAAACCGGGTCGATTTACGAAAACTGTTCACGATTACATTTCAACCGGATTTAGGAAATCCCGAATTTTCGGTTTTAGATGAAGAAGAAAAAGAATCCGCCCAATATTGCATCGATCGCGCTTTTACCCTCGAACAAGAGGATTCTGGCGACTGGAATTTGGGGATTCACATTGTCGATGTTGCCCACTATGTCGCCCCCGATACCGGACTCGATCGCGAAGCCCGCAAACGGGGAACCGCGATTTATCTGGCCGATAAATACATCCCGATTATTCCCAAAGAACTCAGTTGCGATCGCCTGGCGCTGTTACCCGATGCCGAACGTCTCACCCTGTCGATTCTGATCAAACTCAATCCGACCGGAAGACTGCTTGAGTTTGAAATTCAGCCCAGTGTGATCAAAGTCGATCATCAAGTCGATTATAAAACCGCTCAGGCCATTCTCGATGGCATGGAAGCCGGTCCGCCTGAAATTGTTCCCATTTTAGAAAATCTCTTAGAAGTCAGTCGGGCGGTGCGACAAATGCGGTGGGCGCGAGGAGGATTTGAATTAAACCTGCTTGATACTCACTGTCATTTTGATGATGAGGGAGAAATCGGGCCGATTGTCGTCGCTTCGGTTTCCGTCGCCCAGGCGATGGTGTCGGAGTTGATTGTCTTGGCCAACCAAGTGGTCGCCAGCCATCTCCAGGCGTTGAGTTTACCTGCGATCTATCGGGTGCAACCGTCCCCCGATCCGGCGGATGTGACCGAATTGGTGAAACTGGCCACCCACTTAGGCTGTGAAATGGAGCTTGAAAACGAAGAAGAAGTTCGATCAGCCGATTTTCAGTCTTTTGTGGAAGATTTGGCTGGCTCAAAATCGGAACGGGTGTTAACCTATTTGCTGGAAGATAGCCTCAAACCTGCCGTCTACAGCACCACCGCCAAACCTCATTTTGGCTTGGCTCTCGACTGTTATACCCATTGCACCGCACCGCTATCTCGCTATACCGATATTCTGATTTCGCGAGTGTTAAAAGCGATTTTTGAAGAAGGACGCGACCGCCGTTCGACTCGTTCTAAAGATCGGGTGAATTTGGGTCATTCCTCCTGTCACGGTAAAATCGCCTGGAACGTGCTTCCCCCGGATTTACAAGCCGAATTAGATTCTCAGTTTGCCCAGTTGGTGGTACATTTGACCGAACGCGAAAGCGTGGCGGTTGATGCCGAAGAAGACTTAGAAGGGTTGAAGAAAACCGGATTTATGAAAGCCCGCACCGGTCAAACCTTTATCGGATTGATTACCGGGGTGCAGTCTTACGGGTTTTTTGTCGAAATTGAAGTTGAATCTCCTGGCGGTTCGTTGTTGCGGGTCGAAGGGTTGGTTCATGTGTCTTCTCTCAAAGATGATTGGTACGAATACCGCTCCCGTCAACAAACTTTGGTGGGTCGCAAAAACCGCAATCAGTACCGTTTGGGTGATAACGTCGAAGTGCAGGTCAAGAGTGTAGACTACTATCGCCAACAAATTGATTTGGTTGCTGTTGGCGGCGGTAGTGAAGCCGGTGATGATGCCGACGATCCCTATAACAATTATTAAAAGGGAAAGGGGGAAGGGGTAAGGGGTAAGGGGGAAGGGGTAAGGGGGAAGGGGTAAGGGGTAAGAGTTTTTTCGATGGCTTCTTTCCTCCTGAACTCCTGAACACAGCAACTCCTGAACACAGCAACTCCTGACTTCTTCTGACTCCGGGGCGGGTTTATATCAGTTGTCTGTGGGAAAACATACATTAACACCGAACCCGCCCCTACATGACACCTTTGACCTGACACCTGACACCGGATACCTGTTAACTGTTAACTGTTTAATCCATGAACCAACAAAAACCCCTAATTATCGGTGTCTCAGGCGCATCTGGACTCATCTATGCGGTGCGAACGCTAAAATATCTACTGGAGGCTGACTTTGCCATTGAGTTGGTATCTTCCAAATCGGCTTATATGGTCTGGCAAAGCGAACAAAGTGTTCGGATGCCTCCCGACCCCTCTGGGCAAGCCGAATTTTGGCGAGAACAGGCGGGAGTTCCCACTTTGGGAAAATTGCGCTGTCACGCTTGGCAAGATGTCGGCGCCAATATCGCCAGCGGTTCTTTCCGCACTTTGGGAATGGTCGTGATTCCCTGTAGCATGAGTACGGTCAGTAAACTTGCCAATGGGTTAAGCTCGGATTTACTCGAACGCGCGGCCGATGTCCAACTCAAAGAAGGGCGGAAATTGGTTGTCGTACCCCGAGAAACTCCCTTGAGTTTGATTCATTTACGCAATTTGACCACACTCGCCGAAGCGGGGGTTCGCATCGTTCCGGCTATTCCGGCTTGGTATCACCACCCTCAAACGATTGAAGATTTAGTAGACTTTGTGGTAGCGCGTACTCTCGATCAACTCGAGATCGACTGTGTACCTCTCAAACGCTGGAAACAGGACTGAATACTGTTGATTTTCTCCCCGGCTGTACACCTAGCAACTGACCTCATTATCCATGTCTGTAGCGAATCTGGTTATTTTTTTGATTGCTGTGGCGGGACTGGCTTTGCTCGTCGCCCAGAATCTCTCTCCGTCTTTGTCCCTGGTTTTTTTGGGGAGTCAGTCGCCTGCGTTTCCCCTGTCGTTTTGGATAGTCATGGCGATCGCGGTAGGGGTATTTTTATCGCTGCTGATCTGGGGTTTGTTTCAGTTGTCGGGTGCCGGTGCCGGGGTTGCTAGCAGTTCTCCTCCGCCCCGTTCCCCTAAACCGCCGGTTCAACCTACGGGTTTTACTTCCGAACCGACTCGCGAACCAAAATCTTCTTATTCTCCTTTCGGCAAGGGTTCTAGCACTGCAAGCGCTTCTACAAGTGCCTCGTCTGCGGCGAGTTCCCGTTCAACGGTTTCGGGTAATGATGATTGGGAAACCGAAGTTAGACCGATTCCTCAATCTTGGGATGAGGAAGATTGGGGATTGGACGAAGAAGAAGAACGGCAATCTAGTTATTCTACACCTTCTTCGGCCGGTTGGAATGAGCAAGAAACTTCTTCTTCTTACAGTGAACCTCGATCTGAAGCTTCAGAGGTGAGATCGTCGGAGAATTCAGAATCGGAATATTCTCGCCGAGATCACTATGAAGTTGAACAAAAACCTCAACGGGAGTCTTGGACGGGTTCGGTGTATTCTTACGGGTATCGCGAAGGCGCAGATACGGGCGCCGGAAAATCAGAATCGGTCTACGATGCCGATTATCGCATTATTACGCCTCCGCCTCCTCCGGTTACGGAAATTCAAGAGGAGTCAGAAGAAGACTGGGAACTCACTGAAGAAGACGACACAGAAGAATCTTCAACCGGTTCGAGTGATTCGAGCGATTCGAGCGATTCAAGCGATCGCCGTCCTTCTACTGAATTGTAGAATATTTTTGGGGCGATTAATTCCTTTTGTACCGCTGAGTTCCTATAATAATTAAAGTTTTTCAAGACAAGTCCCGTGAATGATTTATTGAGAGGAATTAATCTTTATCTCATCGGTATGATGGGTGCAGGTAAAACGACTGTGGGAAAATTGTTAGCTCAACAGTTGGGTTATGGTTTTGTTGATACGGATGAGGTGATTACTCAAGTTGCGGGTCAGTCAATTAATGAAATTTTTGCCGAACAGGGCGAGGAAGCCTTTAGAACGTTAGAATCTCAGGTATTGTCTCAGTTATGCGCCTATCAACGGTTGGTGGTGGCGACCGGAGGCGGTATTATTCTCCAACGGGCGAACTGGAGTTATCTCCGTCACGGTTTAATTGTTTGGTTGGATGTTTCTCCCGAAGACCTTTACCACCGCTTAAAAGGAGACACTTCCAGACCTCTACTTCAACACGATAATCCTTTGGGTCGCTTGCAAGAGATTGTTACACAGCGACAGCCTCTTTATGCCCAAGCGGATGTGAAATTGAGGGTTACTGTTAATGATACGCCTGAACAGGTGATGAACGGTATTTTAGAACGAATTCCGACGGTTATCAAGACTGAATCTCCTCAGCCTCCCGAATCGGATTTTGAAGCGGTTGAGGACGAACAGAACTAACAGAATTAAGTTTGTTAATTTTTGATTGTTATTCCCATGACCTATCGTAACCCGACTCCGACTGTTGATATTATTATTGAATTAATTGATCGGCCCGCCCGACCGATTATTTTGATCGAACGTCGTAACCCGCCCTACGGTTGGGCGCTTCCGGGGGGTTTTGTTGATTACGGAGAATCTGTCGAAACCGCAGCCAAACGGGAAGCTCAAGAAGAAACGGGATTGGATGTACAATTAATTGAACAATTTTATGTTTATTCTGACCCGAATCGCGACCCGCGTCAACACACTTTATCTGTGGTTTTTTTAGCAACCGCAAAGGGAGAACCATCGGCCGCCGATGATGCGAAAAATCTAGAGTTGTTTGAACCTTGGTGCATTCCCAATAATCTTTGTTTCGATCACGATCGCATTTTAGAAGATTATCTCCGTTATCGCCATTTTTCCCTCAGACCAAGGCTTTAACAGTCACCAGTTATCAGTTATCAGTTACCAGTTTTACAGTCACCAGTCACCAGTCACCAGTCACCAGTTTTCAGGAGTCACCGAGTCAGAAATCGTGAGGTTACTGATATTATATTCGACTAATCAATGATTGTGATGTAGGGGCGGGTTCTGCATTAATTTTGACGACCACTCCGAGATTGAGTTAAACCCGCCCCATCCCCATAACAGGCATTAACCAACCGGATATTATATGATAACTGCTAACTGAAAAAAACGGGTTCGGTGGTGACGGGTTCGGTGGTGACTGAAAGGGGCGGGTTTATATCTGCTGTCTGCGGGGAATGATAAATTAATTCGGAGGCGCGCCCCTACATTAGACACCCGACTTATGGCTTAGACGTGGTGTTGTATTGCCAATTTTGTTGAAATAAAGCGGTTAAAGCTTCTACGGTTAAAGGTTTAGCAATTAAATAACCTTGGGCAAAGGGACATCCGATCTGTTTTAAATATTCGAGTTGGGCTTGGTTTTCTATGCCTTCTGCTACCACTTCTAACTTTAACTTGGCGGCTAGGGTCATTATAATTTCGATGATTTCGCTTTGCTGTCCCGGTTCTCCAATACAATTGATAAAAGAGCGATCTATTTTGATAGTATTTAAGGGTAATCGTTGTAAATAGCTCAGAGAAGAATAACCCGTTCCAAAATCATCAATACTGAGTTGAATCGAATGCGATCGCAGTTGATTAAAAAGCCCGATCACATTTTCAATATCATCTAATAGTATACTTTCGGTCAGTTCAATTGTCAAATATTCGGCGGGAAAATTGGTTAAAGCCAAAAATTCACAGATCTGTTTAATTAAAGTTGGTTCTCGAAGTTGTCGGACGGAGAGATTAACACTGAGTTTTAAATTTCGAGTCTGGGGAAATTGTTGATGCCAAACTTTCATCTGAGAACAAGCGGTTTTTAACACCCACATTCCCATCGCAACAATGAGTCCGGTTTCTTCAGCAATGGGGATAAACTCCGAAGGCGGAATTAACCCTTTTTGCGGATGTTGCCAACGAATTAAAGTTTCCATCCCGGCAATTTTACCGCTTTCTAAAGAAACAATGGGCTGATAATATAAAACAAATTCTTCTCGGTCTAAAGCCTGACGCAAATCATTTTCTAAGTATAAACGTTTGAGGGCTTGTAGGTACATATCGGGGTCAAAAATTTCGTAGCGTTCGCCGCCTTTGGCTTTGGCCCGATACATCGCCGTGTCCGCATCCCGCAACAAATCAATCGCTTGGCTATAAGCACGAGAACCGTAAACAATCCCAAGACTTGGCGTAATAAAAACTTCTTGGTGATTTAATTTATTTAATAAAAATGGAGATTGAAATTCTGTTAAAATACGTTTGGCGACCCGAACCGCTTCGTTAATATTGTCAATTTCTTCGAGTAAAATTACAAATTCATCGCCGCCAAAACGGGCCGCCAGATCGACGCTGCGAATTAATCCCTGTAACAGATGAGCAACTGTAATTAAAAGTTCATCTCCCGCCAGATGACCGAGACTATCATTAATAATTTTAAAGCGATCAAGGTCTAAAAATAAAATCGCAAAATTAAAGTCGGGATAACGTTTTAAACGTTCGAGTGCAAGTTCAATCCGATCAATTAATTGATTGCGGTTGGGTAATCCCGTTAAAGAATCATGTTTGGCATCATATCTCAGTTTTTGTTCGACTTGAACGCGATCGGTAATATCCCGAGAAGTGGTCTGTAAACGAATAACTTGACCGCTCCGATCTACAATAGGTTTGGTGAGGGTTTCTAGCCAGATATAATCCCCCGATTTTTTTCGCATTCGATAAGTCATGGGGATCGGCTGACATTTGAGGGCCGCCAGATGAGAGGTTTGCAAAATGCGATCGCAATCTTCGGGATGAAAGAAATTATAAGGATTTTGTCCGAGCAGTTCTTCGCAGTTATATTCTAGCAGAGATTTGCAGGAGGGACTAACGTAAAGATATCGCCCTTCGCGATCGTGAAGACAAACCAGATCGCTCATATTTTCGGCTAATAATCGATAGCGTTCTTCCGTTTCGCCCAATGCGATTTCTGCTAGAATACGCTGGCAAAGTGCAGCTTGGCGATCGCTAATATCGAGAATTAATCCATCCCAAATTATATCACCATTAAGTTGTTTCTCGGGTTTGGCGGCCGTTTGCAGCCACTTAATTTTACCGGAGGGGGTGACAATTCGCCATTCATAAAACCAGGGTTGTAGAGTCTCCGCAGACACCCGAAGCGACTCTTTCATTCCCGATAAATCTTCGGGATGAACAAGATCCCAAAGGACTTTAACATTTTGTACAATGTGGTCGGGTTCAATTTCCCAAAGCGTTCGGCTACCAGGACTAACATAGGTGATCGCATCAGACCCGTCAGTATGCAAGACGTAACGATAAATAACTCCCGGTATATTGGCGGCTAGATTTTGCCAACGTTTTTCCGCCTGTCGGAGTTCGGTCACATCAATAATGATCGTATCCCAAATAATATCACCGTTGCTTTGTTGTTCGGGTTTGCCCGCCCCTTGCACCCATTTTTGAGTACCGGAAACTGTCGTAATTCGCCATTCGTAAAACCAAGGCTGTAGAGTTTGAGCCGATACAAGTACCGATTCTTGCATACCCGGTAAATCATCGGGGTGTATGAGGTTCCAGAGAATTTCGGCACTTTGTTCGACAACTTCCGCTTCGACTTCCCAGAGGGTATAACAGCCCGGATTCATGTATATTACCCCATTGGAGCCATCGCTACGCAAAGTATAGCGAAAAATTGCTCCGGGTACGTTTGCGGCTAGATTTTGAAAGCGAGTTTGTGCTTGTTTTAAGGCTGTTATATTGGTTGCTGTCCCGACAATGCGATCAATTCGTCCGGTTTCGTTTTTTAAGGGGGCTAAACTCGTCAGCCACCAAAAATCTTGTCCGCGAAACGGAACAAATTCTTCGTAGGTAATTACGGTTTTTGTTTCGATGCAGCGACGATAATTTTGTTCTAGGGTTTGGGCAATATCTGGTGGTAGAATTTCCTGGGGGGTTTTTCCTTCGATTTCTTCGGTTGAAAATCCGGTGAGTTGTTCGTGAATGGGGTTGAGTTTAACATATTGAAAGGTTCCATTTTCCAACACATCTACAATAAAGATGCCGTACTGAGCGTTATCGTAAATGGTTTGAAGAAATTCTTGGCTCTCTTTTAATGCGGTTTGTGAATTTTTGGGTTCGGTGATATCTCGAAAGTAAACTGAAAGTCCGTTTTCGTCGGGGTAGGCGTGAACTTCGTACCAGCAGTTTAAGGGCGGATAAAAAGCTTCAAAGTGAACGGTTGTATTGGTGTTTAAAGCTTTGTGATATTCGTGATAAAATATACTGTCTAAGGCTTCGGGATACATTTGCCAGAGGTTTTGACCGATTAATTCTTCTTGCTTTTTTCCGATTAATACCCCTCCAGTCGTGTTTAAATAGGTAATATTCCACCGACGGTCTACCGCAAAAAAACCATCATTGATTCGCTCTAGAATTTTTTTGATTTCCGATTTTTCGGCTTGTTCTTGTGCCAGTAAATTTTCCCGTTCTCGTTCGTTTTTTTTTCTTTCAGTAATATTGGTATTTGCAACCAAACATTCGCTAACTTGTTGTTGATCGTCCAGCAATGGATAAAAACGCGAAATGGCAAAATGTTGGATTTTGTCTGCACTTCGATAAACCATTTCAATCCCACTAAATGACTTTTTTTGTTGAAAAACTTGGGTAAGTAGATCTTCAAATTTAGAAAGAGTTTCCTCGGGGACTAGGGTTTTCCAAGACTGACCAATAATTGTTGGACTATAACAATAGATTTGCTGACAGGCTAGATTCCAAATTTTGATTTTACCTTGTCTATCGACTGAAAATATAGGGTTGGGCGAGTTTTCGACGGTTTGGCGATAACGTTCTTCAGTTTGTTGACCTTCTTTAATTTCTCGTTTTATTTTTTGATTGGCTCCCCAAAAAATAGCCCCTTTTTTTTGATAAATCAAGTATGCTAATATTATCAAAATTGAGCAAACTGATAAATAAATTAAAGGCTCAAAGACAGCAAAACTTGATAATAAACCGACGGGCATAAGATCACAAAAGGCATTTATTATAAGATAGGGTAAATCAATTTTTGATAAACCAAACCAATCATACATGGGTTACTCCCCGGAATATTGAGTTTCATCTGGTTTTAACATTTTACCCAAAATCTCATCAACTTGACGGTTGGAAGTCAAGCCAAGTCACACCCAACACAAAACCAAGCTAGATTCCCATGAACCTCTCTCAAGACAAGGGTTTTGCTAAAACAATCCTAGTTTTTGGTTGCGGGTGATACTCTTCCTAGCCTGCGGCTAAAAAGTTGAAGTATAAATCAGTCATCGCGGTGATTATTGTCAACCGAAAAATTAGAAATTTTACCTCAGACAGAATCCGACGTGGGTAAGGTGCGAACTTTAATATCTTTGTAAAATTCTTCTTGAGTTAATTCTACTTTAGATTGGGCGGATAATAACAATAAAGCCCAGAAAACTCCCACCCGCTCGTTGCGAGGTTGATGAACTAAATTTTCGGGATTGTTGCCATCATCGGAAGACTCAGAAGCCAAATTTTCGGGAGAAATCGCATTAGACCACAACACCAAAAGTTGTTCTAAATCTAACCATTGATCGCTCAAATTTGACCACCGATCGCTGAGTAACTGTTCTAATTTAGTTGCGGTTTCGGTTAAATTTTCTTGGTGAGCAAGTTCGGCGATCGCTTTAGCCGCTTGTGCTTTGGCTGTCGAACTGGTCCGCCGACGCTTGGGACGGGTTTTTTGTTCGGCGATCGCAGTTGCCATTAATTGTAACTGATCGATCAACTCTTGCAACGTTACCCGACGTTTTTGAGGGGTTTTTCCGACAGTTCGCCGTCGAATTTGACGTTCAAGATTTTGGGGACGTTGAAGCCCATTTAAACCGTCTTCCCCCCCGACAAATTCTTCTTCTACAGTAATTTCTGCATCCGCTTCTAAAGGATCGACCGACATTAAACTATCAGCTTTCAGCAAAACCAACATCGAAGCGTACAAAAAAGCTTGACCGGACTGAGACAATTCGGTAAAATTTTGACCGGGAGAAGAATAGTTTTGTTGAGGTGTCAGTTGACTCAAGTAACGATCGATCACTTCAATCACCTGTACATCCCAAGGGTCAATTTCTCCTCGTTTCGCCAAGTCAATCAACAAAGCGATTCCTTCAGAGAGTTTATTCAAAGCCGATTGCGGGGTTTCAACATTCATTGAATTTCAATAGCTCAAATGCAGCGATTTTTTACAGTTACCAGTCTTTTCCAGTCACTCATTACCCGTGAGCCGTCAGCAGTGTTTACAATTAACAGTGTTGACAATTAACAGTTTACTGAACTTCTGACTTTTGGCATAATTGACTTGACGGTTGATAACAATTAACGATATTGTAGTCAAGAATCGACATTTGGTAAAAGTTTATCTATTTTGTTCGCCCGAATCAATCAACCCCCTCAACATTCTAAAATTCCTATCCAACCTTGACAGACGATTTTGAACCCCCATTTAACTCAACTTCCAGCCAGACGCCAACCCTCGATCCGGCGTCACTTTCGTTGAGATCAAACGGTTTGGACTCAAAAGCGATCTCAGCCTCTACAGAAGCCGCTTTGCAGAAAATTCGCTCCACTTTGCGTCCCGGACAGCAACAAATGGCAGACTGGAAAGGTGGGCTTTTGGCGGTGTCGGCGGTACCGGGGGCGGGAAAGTCTACGGGAATGGCTACAGCCGCCGCCATTGCGATCGCCCGTTATGGTCTAAGTAGCCGCCGTCAGTTGGTGGTGGTCACGTTTACTCGGGCGGCGGCGGCGAATATTCGCTCTAAAATTAATGAAAAACTCAAAGATCTCGGTTTACCAACGGGCGGTTTTGTGGTCTATACCTTACACGCCCTGGCGTTAAATATCGCCCGTCAACATCCGGAATTATCGGGTTTAGATTTAGAAAATTCGACGCTAATTTTACCGACTCCGAGCAACCGTTTAACTCGAACTTGTGTAGAATTGTGGATCAATGATTATCCTCGCCACTATCAACGGTTAATCGAAGGAATGCAGTTTGATGGGGAAGAAACCGAACGTTTGCGGCGTCAGTCTGTATTGAGAACAGAAGTTTTACCGGACTTATCTTGGAAAGTAATTCAAGAGGCAAAAAGTTCGGGGTTGACGCCTTCTGACTTGCGAGATTTAGCGACGAGAATTCCCAATGAATATGAGATTTTAGCGATCGCTGCGGGACTGTATGAAAATTACGAAAAACTACTGAAACAACGTCAGTTAATTGATTATGATGAGATGATTTTAGGAGCGTTGCGAGTCTTAAAAGACGATCGGGTTCGTCAACAGTGGCAACAGCGAGTGTTTGCGGTGTTTGAAGACGAAGCCCAAGATTCTACCTTTTTACAAACAAAATTATTAAAAAAATTAGCCCAAGATTCTAATTCAGAAGATGTCTTCAATTTAGTTCGGGTTGGCGATCCAAATCAAGCCATTAATTCCACCTTTACTCCCGCCGATCCGATTTATTTTCGCGACTTTTGTCAGGACTGTAAAAATCAAGACCGTTTGGCAACAATGGATCGGGCCGGTCGAAGTTCTCAAATTATTATTGAGGCGGCTAATTATGTGTTAAAATGGGTGAACGATTCTCAGGTTTCCGGAATAGAAAAACCGTTTCAAGAACAAGAAATTCATCCCGTTTCTGAAGACGATCCTCAACCGGATTCTAATCCCGCCCCGACGGGTTCCGGTTTGGAACTTTATCGACCTGTTGATATTTATCATACTGTTCAATTAATAGCCGAGCGAGTCATTCAATTAATTCAAGAAAATAAAGAGGGAAAATTTGCCATTTTAGTCCGGGAAAATAAGCAGGGCGAATTCATTTCAAACTTATTGAATAACCCGCAAGAATCAGGCTTTAAAGTCGATTTAAGCGAATATCCTATTAGAATTTATGATGTGTCTTTAGCCGCCCGACAGTCGCGCATTCCCGCAGAACTTTTATCCCTATTACAATTTATTGATCGCCCCCATTCTCCAGATTATCTCAAAGCCGCCTTAAAAGTATTTAGCGATCGCCAATTAATCCCCAATCAAGATTTTAACGCATTAGCGATTCAACCGGAAGAATTTCTCTATCCCGGCCCCCTCGATACTAAACCATCGGATGATAAAATTCACAAATGTCGCCGTTTTTGTCGGAGTTTATTACAAGCCCGTTTGGAGTTAGCCCCCTTTCAACTGATCTCATTTTTAGCGTTAACCTTGCAATACGAAAAAAGCGAGTTAGCCACCGCCGATAAATTAGCCGAAAGAATTGTTAAACAAACTGCGGGGAATAATTCAATTCCAGCTATTGTTAACGTGTTGAATGAAATTGTTAGTTCAGAACGATTTGAAACCGTTGATATTGACGAAAATGAATCCAATGAAAGCGTCTACACTCGCCCCGGACAGCTAACAATTATTACCATGCACAAAGCCAAAGGTTTGGACTGGGATTATGTGTTTTTACCCTTTTTACACGAACAAACTATACCCGGAAATTTGCGGGTTTTACCTCAAAGTCGCTTCTTAGGAGAGTTTACCCTTTCAGAAGTCGCACGGGCGCAAATTCGGGCTTATTTACATGACAAAAATACCTTGCTGGATGTAATGACCGCTTGGGAACAGGCGGGGTTTTTAAAAACCGCAGAAGAATACCGTTTATTGTATGTTGCGATGACCAGGGCGAAACGGTTATTGTGGATGTCTGCGGCGACTAAAGCCCCTTATTCTTGGCACAAACCGGAAAATTTACAAGACCAAAAACCCTGTCCAATTTTACCCGCGTTAAAAGCCCGTTTTCCCCATCATTTTTTAGGGTCGGGTTCCGAATAGATTTATATCCTCTCACAAATAACTTAAATAAACCTGTCCTATCCCCGAATTCAATAAAATAGATTAATTCTGTAGGGGCGGGTTCCGAATAGATTTATATCCTCCCACAAATAACTTAAATAAACCCGCCCCACCCCGAAAAAAATTGATAAGAACATCCCGGAAACAACATAAATAAACCCGCAAAACCCCTAAAAAATTGATAAAAACACCCCGGAAACAACATAAATAAACCTGTCCTATCCCCGAATTCAATAAAATAGATTAATTCTGTAGGGGCGGGTTCCGAATAGATTTATATCCTCCCACAAATAAGTTAAATAAACCCGCCCCACCCCGAAAAAATTGATAAGAACATCCCGGAAACAACATAAATAAACCCGCAAAACCCCGAAAAAATTGATAAAAACATCCCGGAAACAACATAAATAAACCTGTCCTATCCCCGAATTCAATAAAATATATTAATTCTGTAGGGGCGGGTTCCGAATAGATTTATATCCTCCCACAAACAACTTAAATAAACCCGCCCCACCCCTAAAAAATTGATAAGAACATCCCACAAATAACAGAAATAAACCCGCCAAACCCCTAAAAAATTGATAAAAACACCCCAAAAATAACGTAGAACCAAAATGATATATTATTCAGATTATTGTATTTGGCGATCTTCGCACAACAACGAACTTGAGGATAATGCTATAATTTCAACCAGCAAAATTCAATCATTGAAAGTAAAGTTATGGTTTCTCGTTCTCAAGACTATTCTATTATTTCTCATAAAGATTATCTCGAAGGCGAAAAAGTTAGTCCCATAAAACACGAATATATTCGCGGACAAGTTTATGCAATGGCGGGGGGAAGTGATGCCCATGAAACCATTGCGGGGAACTTGTTTGTTTTATTAAGAAATCATGTTCGGGGTCGGGGTTGTCGTGCTTATATCGGCAATATGAAAGTTTACATTGAGGCGGCAGATGTTTATTATTATCCCGATTTATTTGTAACTTGTGATTCTCGCGATCAAAATCCTGATGATTTCAAAAAATATCCTCGTTTAGTCGTTGAAGTGTTATCACCGACTACAGAAGCGTTTAACCGGGGGGGAAAATTTGCAGATTATCGATTAATTGAAACTTTAGAAGAATATGTTTTAATTAGTCAAGATGAAATTAACGTCGAATGTTTTCGCCGTAACGAACAAGGACGATGGGTGCTTTATCCCTACAATAGAGAAGATGAACTCGAACTTACCTCTATTGGCTTTAAATGCGCGATTGCCGAACTGTACGAGGACGTTTTGGGGTTAAACTAATTTCAGACTCGATACTTTGTGATTTCTCAAGACACGCTATGATAATAAACTGAAGATTAAGAAATGTAAAGAACTTTGACTGCTAGCTTACAATCAACGGACCCCATTAAACCGCCAACCGCTTGGCACCGTCTTCATACCCACTGGGAAGGCGGAGAAGAAAAAGTTCGTCAGGGTTTACCCCACAGCCAACTGTCTCCGGCGTGGCAAATTTTGTTACTGGGGGATGGTTCGCCGACTCGTCACTTGCAACTGTTGACGACCGAACCCACAGAAGTCGATGTGATCGATATGTCCCCCGTCGGGATGGATAGAGATGGCGCCCCGGATGCGATAGAATTAGTACCGGGACCGCGACTGCGACGACAAGTTTGGCTAAAAACCGCTTCGGGACAACGGCTGGCTTACGCGGCGTCTTGGTGGGAAGCCAGTCATGTGGATGAGTATTTACAAAACCGTTCCCTACCGATATGGGCGAGTTTAGCCCGTCTGAGAACAGAATTATACCGGGACGTTCAGGGGTTGTATTATGGAGAGTCAAAAGCGTTAGAATTGGCGTTTGGAGAAAAGGGGCCGTTTTGGGGCCGTCATTACTTATTTTGGCATCACGGCAAACCCCTAACATTAATTTATGAGGTATTTTCTCCCTATTTAACCCGATATTTAGGGCCGATGAAAAGAGAAGAATGAATACAGTGATCAGTGATCAGTAAGCAGTTAACAGGAGTCACCGAGTCACCGAGTCACCGAGTCACCGAGTCACCGAGTCACCGAGTCACCGAGACAGGAAACAGGAGTTGCTGTGTTCAGGAGGAAAGAATTGCCTATTACCTCTTGCCCCTTACCCCTTGCCCCTTACCCCTTGCCCCTTACCCCTTGCCCCTTGCCCCTTGCCCCTTCCCTCTTGCCTTTTGCCTATTCCCTGTTCCCTGTTCCCTGTTCCCTCTATTTAAGACCGTCTGATATTAAAACAGCACCAGTCTTGACGTTTCCAGAGTGTGGCGACGATCCAGCCATGCTGTTCTAAAGTGTCGGCGATGGGTTTGGCTTGGTCGAGTAAAATTCCGCTGAGAATTCCCCAAGTTTGCGGTTTGGCGATCGCATCAAATTTAGGCACTAAATCAATAATAACTTCTGCTAAAATATTACAAAGAATCCCATCAACAGGCCCGTTAACCAACTGAATAATTTCCTCAATACTCCCCTGTTCAACTCTCATTTGTTCGGAAGAAATATTATTGAGTTGGCGATTTTGACGGGCCGATCGCACCGCCATCGGATCGATATCAACCGAGTAGGCTTGGGTCGCCCCCAACAATAACGCCCCGATGGATAAAATCCCGGAACCGCAGCCAATATCTGCAACAACAATATTTTCCGGCTTGACACTCAGCCGCATTTCAACCGATTCTAAACAAAGCTGAGTTGTAGCGTGGGCGCCCGTCCCAAAAGCCACACCGGGATCGAGGTGTAACAAAATCCGATCGGACTTGGCGGGGGGTTCCAACCAAGCGGGATAAATCAAAATGCGATCGCCAATTTCCGTCGGTTCCCAGTGTTTTTTCCAACTACTCGCCCAGTCTTGTTCATCGATGAGACTCCATTGAACAACCGGAAGGGGGCTTTCCATACAGAGTGCATCTTGACGCAACCATAAAGCCAGGGCTGACAAGTCCAACAGATGGGCTTGTTCTTCGGGAAGATAAGCCGAAACCAAACAGGAATTATTTTGACTCTGACTGGCTGTTCCCCGACAGCCAAAACTTTCCAGACGCCAGAAGACAGACTCTTCTAACACGGGATCGCATAAAACTTCAATTTCCCACCAGCTATGTATCATGTCAATCCTTAAAAATTCGGAATTCGGGATAGTAATTGGTTTACAAACAGATGTTTAAGTAACCCTGAACCGTGCTACCGTTAGCTTGTTTTCATGGTACAGATCATCAATTACCGAGGAAAACCAATGCTTTCAGTGTTAAGTTTTGCGGATCGGGTGTTAAAAATCCTCAACCCTCTTAACTATCCCCTATTCACTGGTGAGGCCGTCCCGGAATAACTGCGAACTGTTAACTGAAAACCTGATAACTGTTAACTGATAACTGGTCACTGTTTACACCTTCCGAACTCCGAATAATTTTTATCGCCAATTCGACCTATAGGGTAACGGTGTAAGCATCCCGAATTCCAGGTACTTTCATAATCTCACTTAACAGACCTTCCGGTAAGGGATCATCGATACTTAAAACCATCACCGCCTCGCCCCGGACAATTTTTCGGCCGACTTGCATACTGGCAATATTAACGTTAAAACTGCCCAACAGAGAGCCAATTTTACCAATAATTCCCGGCATATCCCGGTGCAAGGTAAACAGCATATGGTGACTCGGCGGAACGTTAATGGGGAAACCATCAATATTGGTAATTCGCATTTCGCGATCGCCCAGTAAAGCCCCGCTTACCGAATGGGTTCCCAAAGATCCCTTCGCTTCCAAGTGTAACGATCCGGTGTAGTCATTGGCGGCGGCGTCGCGAGTTTCGATCACGTGAATCCCCCGCTCTTTGGCCTCTATGCTGGCGTTAACGTAGTTCACCCGCTCCCGCAACGCTTGAGAGAGTAAACCCTTGAGAGAAGCCACCACGACGGGCTGACTGTTGTTGGTGGCGAGTTCCCCTTGCAGACGAACATCCAAGAAATCCACCCGCCCGCCGGCCAACTGACTGACGAGATTTCCCAACGTTTCCGCCAACTGGAGATAGGGCTTGAGTTTTTCCAGGGCGTCGGGATACAGGCCCGGAATATTCACCGCCGACCGTGCGGGTAAACCCAGTAACACGTCTCTAATTTGTTCGGCGACATCGACGGCCACGTTAACCTGGGCTTCTTCAGTCGAGGCGCCTAAATGGGGAGTGAGAACCAATTTTTGGCCCAATTCTCTCAGGGCTGAATCGGCCTCTAGGGGTTCATTTTCGTAGACATCCAGCGCCGCCCCCGCGATTTTACCTTCTTTGAGGGCTTCCACCAAAGCCGCCTCATCGATAATTCCACCCCGGGCGCAGTTGACAATTCTGGCAGTGGGTTTCATCATATCGAAGGCTTTCGCATCAATCATATGATACGTTTCCTTCGTTTTGGGCATATGCAGGGTAATATAGTCGGACTCTTGCAGCAAGATATCCATGTCTACCAAACGGCAACTGAGTTGATCGGCCCGTTCTTGGGAAATGTAGGGATCAAAGGCCAGAAGTTTCATTCCCATTGCTTTGGCGGCGGCGGCGACATGGGAACCAATTTTCCCCAAACCGACAATTCCCAAGGTTTTTTTATAGACTTCAACCCCGATAAATTTTTTGCGATCCCATTTACCGCTTTTCACCGATTCGTTGGCTTCGGGAATGTGACGAGACATCGATAGCATCATCGCCAAGGCGTGTTCGGCGGCGGCAATGGTATTCCCCTCAGGAGAGTTTACCACGACGATTCCGGCCCGTGTAGCGGCGGCTACATCGACGTTATCAACTCCTACACCGGCTCTGCCGATTATTTTAAGCTGAACGCCCGCTTCGATGATTTCTTGGGTGACGCGAGTCCCGGAACGAATCATTAAAGCATCATATTCTGAAATGATTTTAACTAATTCCTCTGCGGGCAAACCTGTTTTCACATCGACTTGCGCCACTTGGGAAAGGATATCAATTCCAGCTTGATCGATTGAATCGGAAACAAGAACCTTAGGCATAATTATGCAAATAAGTAGCAACAGTAGAGCGGGAGATGCTACCCCGTTCAGGATTGGGGTCTTAACCGTTTGGAGTATCTGTAGAATCAGATCTCGATTTCGGTTTTGATACCGCAGTACGTTATTCTACCTGCTTTTGGGGACTCTATTGGGCTGATTGTTGGAAAAAATTAAGCTTTCTGCTGACCCAAAAATAGGTCTAATACCATTTCTTTCTAATCATGCAACTTTTGATGATCCCCCCCAGCCCCCCTTGTTAAGGGGGGTGGCGTTCGCGGGGGGGATCAATTAGATAGATGCGGCTTCATAAAAAATCGGTCTAACCCCATGCCCACCTCCCGCCCCATGATTGTACTCGGGCCGATCGCCAAAAATCTGACAATGCTATCGAAAAACTTTAATTAAAGAATTCCCCGACAAAATTCTCTCGTTTGAGGGTTGAAATTACCGCTTCTATTCTCCCGGTGATGGCCTGAAATCTGGCGGTTCAACATCATTAATCTTCTGGCTCCTCAATCGGAGAAAATCAGGTAAAATATCACCAGCCTCTATTGTGGCAAGCTGTTTTTTAATCCACAAAACCTAATTTAAATTTTTTTCTGGCATCTATGAACTATCTTGTAGCCGTTTTAAGCGATCGCATCCAAGCTGAAGCCGCCTATGTTGCTTTAGAAAAAGAAGGTTTACCCACCGAGAAAGTTACCATTTTGGGTCAAGGATACAAAAGCGCCGATGAATACGGTTTAATTGACCCCAAAGATGAAGCTTGGAAACAGGTTAAATTTATGGCGTTTTGGCTGATTCCTTTCGGATTTGTGGCGGGTTATGTGTTTAATTTAATTACGGGTTTAGATACTTTTTCTTGGGCGGGAGAATTCGGAAATCATGTGATTGGCGGAATTCTTGGCGCGATTTCCGGTGGTTTGGGAAGTGTGGTCGCCGGCGGAGGTGTTGGTTTGGTTTTGGGCGGCGGCGATGCTTTACCTTATCGCAACCGATTAAATGCCGGAAAATATCTGATTGTTGTTGAAGGTTCGGAAACTTTAACTCGCAAAGCCACCAGTATTTTACGTCAGTTTGAACCCGAAAATATTCAGGGTTATGCCGCACCGAATTAAAACAGTCTTTTACAGTCACCAGTCACCCTCCGGGTTCGCAGTCGCTCCTTGATGGAAGCCACCAAGACCGCGCTGCTCACCAGTCACCAGCGCGTTCCTTGCGACCCGGCGGAATAGTCGGTAGCAAAGTTTGTAAGAGAGTCACCAGTTTTTTCAGTTTACAGTTTACAGTTTTTTCCCAATTACGGGGCGGGTTTAGATTAGTTGTCTGTGGGAGATGATCAATCAAGACCGAACCTGCTTCTACAAGACCGGGGCGGGTTTAGATTAGTTGTCTGTAGGAGATGATAAATCAAGGCAGAACCCGCCCCTACAGCGACCCTTGCCTGTTGCCTTTTCCCTTTTCCCTTTTCCCTTTTTCCTTATAGGATCGGTCAATGCGTTTGCAAACTAAACGGTTAGAATTAATTCCCTATTCTCCTGAAATTATCGAAGCGGCGATTAACGATAAATCTCGGATTGAATCGTTATTAAATCTCAAAGTTCCCGAAGATTGGCCTTGGGAAGAAGTGCTGGATGCTTTCCCGGTTTTTGCGGAATTAGCAAGCGATCCAACTCAACAAAATTGGGGCGCTTGGTTGATTATTCACAGCCTCGATAAAACTATTATTGGAGATTTGGGATTTGGCGGAAAACCCGACGAACAGGGTAAGGTTGAAATGGGTTATAATATTATTCCAAACTATCGCAATCAAGGCTATGGTTTTGAAGCGGTACAAGCCTTAGTGAATTGGGCGATAACACAGCCAAATTTAAAGAAAATCGTTGCGACTTGTCCGGCGGATAATCTTCCCTCAATTCGGATTTTAGAAAAATTGGGAATGCACTGTGTAGAAAAAACACCCGCACTGTTAACTTGGGAAAAAGGAGTTTAATCCGGGAAATTATCCTATTTTTGAGACAAAGTTCGCCGATTTATGCTATCATTAAGATGAAAGGAAAAATTTCAAAACACTAAAAAATTAACCTGTAAAATTAACGAATGCTACCCAGAGAAGAACTTTTAAACAGTGTTGAAAATCGAGATTGTATTGCTCGGGTGATCGATCAAGCCGAACAAGCAATTAAAACCTGGGAAATCACCTACACAGACTTTCTTTCGCCCCCCGAACTTGCAGAAGCACAGCGCATTTTTAGCCGTCTGACTGAGGTACAATTGGTAACAGGAGGCGGTTATCCCCAAGCCGAACGTCAGCGCATTGCGATCGCCCGTTCAGAACTTCCTTTAGATGATTCTAGCGTAGCTGTGGCAGCTATTGATATTTCCGGTAATTTTCTTTTCGATCCCGCCACCCATCGAGACTTTTTGGGGGCGATGTTAGGGACGGGAATAGTTAGGGAAAAAACGGGCGATATTATTGTTTTGGGAGAACGGGGCGCCCAGGCGGTTGTAGTTCCCGAATTAGTCGAATTTTTACAAATGAATTTGACTCAAGTTCGTTCAGTTCCCGTCAAAACTCAACCCATAGAATTAAGCGAGTTAAAGATACGTCCACCCAAGAAAAAAGAAATGACAACCGTTGAAGCTTCCATGCGGTTGGATGCGGTGGCGTCTGCGGGTTTTGGAATGTCTCGCAGCAAAATGGTTAGTTTAATTGATGGCGGAGATGTGCGGGTAAATTGGAAAGAAATTAGCCAAGCAAGCTATCAGGTGAAGTCGGGAGATTTAATTGCAATACGCGGAAAAGGGCGCCTAGAAGTTGGGGAAGTTGCAGTTACCAAAAAAGAACGTTATCGAGTCCAATTAACCCGATATCAATAAAAAAACCCGTTCCCCGTTGGGGCGCAAGGCTTGCGCCCCAATCATGGCTGTGTAAATCTAAAAAAACGCCGATATAAATTAATCTATTTTTATCATAAATACCGAATAACTGTTATTGAAAATTTCAATAAAAACGCCAATATACAGACATCTATTGTTATTGTAAATTCCCGTTGGGCGCAACCAAGGGCGCATGGCAATGCGCCCCTACAAATGTTATTGAAATTTTCAATAAAAACGCCAACATACAGACATCTATTGTTATTGTAAATCAGATTCAAGCTGTCGAAGTTTATCAAGAGGAGATTGGTATTCGTTGGGTTCGTCGGGAGAGAATTCTAAACTAACTTGAATGTCTGTTTTAAGATAATCCCGTTGTTGAACATGGTTATATGATTTGCCAATATATTCATCAGGAAAAAAAGTAACTTTTGTTCTAATTCTCAAATTTCCATTCTTCCAACCTATAGAACCAATTTTTAGAAGTTGACATTCAATATTACCACTACATGAAACCCAGTAACTCTCAGAGATGGAAATTTCCACCTTATTTTCAATACTGTATGCTTCATTGAGTTGTTGAATAACTAAATAATGTCTAGAATTAGAATATCTAGACTCAGAATAACCGGATATGGAATAATAGACTTTACCATTAACTTGTCCTAAAACTAACTCCTTAAACCTTCCCACTGTGTATGTATCCTTCCCAAACAACAAAACATCCTCATCACAGGTGAGAAGTTGAAACCCATCATTAAAATTACCATCCATAACCCGTAATTCCCGAATAACAATTTTGTTGGAAACAGAAACAAAACTGCAACCGTCTCGCTTGGTGGATAATTCTTTCAGCTAAAAAGTGTTCAATCATTTATTAATAAGATTACCACATTAACCCGGTAAATAATCAATTCTGTAGGGGCGGGTTTTTACAGTCACCAGTCACCAGTCACCAGTCACCAGTGATGTAGGGGCGGGTTCCGCAAAAATCTAGATTTATTATCAATAATGTATCTAAACCCGCCCCATCCCCGAAATAATTTTGATGGGTCAAATTCCCAAAAATATTGATGAAATTACCCAATTAACGTTTTGACTCATCCTACTCTTGATGCGTCAATTCTGTAGGGGCGGGTTCAGCAAAAATTCCGAATTTAATCAAGAATTTACATAAACCCGCCCCATCCCCGAAATAATTTTGATGGGTCAAATTTCCAAAACTTATTGATGAAATTACCCAATTAACGTTTTGACCCATCCTACTTTTGATGCTAAACCCGCCCCACCCCCAGAAATAATTTTGATGGGTAAAATTCCCAAAAATATTGATGAAATTACCCAATTAACGTTTTGACCCATCCTACTTTTTATGCGTCAATTCTGTAGGGGCGGGTTCAGCAAAAATTCCGAATTTCATCAATAATATGATATCCGGTAGATTAATGGGTATTCTGGGGGCGGGGCGGGTTTATCTCAATCTTTGAGTAGTAATAAAGATATTGTCGAACCCGCCCCTACAGTACGCTTATTGATTAGTCAGACATGATATAATGTATCTAAACCCGCCCCCACCCCAAAACGAATTTTATTTGATAATGATCACAACAACAAATTTCGGGCGATATGTTCCCATTCTTCTCGTAAACTTCCCACAAATTCCAGTTTTTGGCTGCGTTTATACCAATATCGCGCATTAGAAATATCCCCTTCCTTGCGATGGAGATAAGCGTGAACCCACGCACTCTCAGCATCGCCTTCATCTTGTACTAAAATATGTGCTTTCTTCCAATCTCCCTGTAAGTCATACCACAGCGCTTTTAACGGAATAGATAAAGCAGACGGACATTGACTAAGTTGAGAAAATGCGATAACGTTAATCATATTTCAAAAATCCTACTAACTGGATACGATACATAAATTTACATCTTTTGCAAGTGTAGTTTGCGGAAAAGCTGTTCGCCTTCAGTCGAAAGTTCAGTTTTCGGATTTTTGATTGATCGGTGTTAAAATTAAACTTCCCTCAAAATCGTTTAACCTCTCATCTTTAGACTCATCAGTTAAACTAAACCGCCAATATTGTTCGTAGTGATTGAGAAAATTCTGACCTAAGATTCCATCCACTTCTAACAAATCTAGTACCGAAGGAGAAGATAAAATTACCGCTTCTAGATTATTCTGTTGATGCTGTTGAATTTTAACCTGTTTTAACGTCGAACGTTCGGCTATTTCCACCCCACAAAACCCGATCACTTGAATCTCTTGACGGGAAGCCTCATCGAGTTGTAAACTTAAACTGAGGGAAGGAGAAATAAAAATTGTATCTGCTCCCGTATCCAACATAAACGTAAACGGCCCTTGACCGTTAATTTCAATTTCCGCCAACATCACTCCCAAGCGACTTTTTAGGGGAATTGATTGTTGAGTTTCTGCGGAATTGAGTTGAGACGGGGAAAAGAGTTGTAACTGTTCAGTTTTGGGGTTTAATTTTAGGTCAAAATGTCGCAAAAAATCCATCCCCAATACTCCCGAAAGTTCGTCAGGAATGAGGGTATTTGTAAACTCCAAACCCCTTAATTCTTCAACCCGCACCCCATCAACGGTTAGAGTCGGAAGTTTGTGAACATTGGCGCTCATTTCGGGACAATCATCCCCCGCAACGGCTGAGGTTAACTGTTCGCTATCGATTTTTTCTCCCACTAACCCCAACTGTTGAACCATTGGCGTTGATAGCATGGTTGTAGAAGCGCCCGTATCTAATAGAAAATCACCCGATATATTTCCCAGGGTTAGTTTAACAGTAAATACTTGGCTTCCTTCTAAACGTTTTAAAGGAATTGTCGCCTGTCCTTGGATGCGAGGTATAGGAAAATTTAATCCTTTGAGTTGAACAATTGCGTTGAGTTGCTGTACAACTGTAGAGTGAGCCATCAGGCGACTAAAGCACGATTCTTTTTGAGGGAGTAAGTTGCTCCCTCTTATTTGAAAAGAATCTGAAATAATGCGACCGCCATAATCGGTTAAAAATTGTTGACCTTGCCGAATCTGAAAGTTGAGGGTATTATTATCAGCATGAACCGGTAATGTTGCTATGGAGACGACTATCGGAAGCAAAAACCGTTGTAGATTCTTTCTCACAGTTGTCGCCTCTCACAACAAAAAACCTGTATCTAAAGGATGATTTAATCGCGCAAAAAGCTTAAGAGTTCACGGTTAACCGTTTGGGGAACTTCTTGTTGAATCCAATGGCCGCAATCTTCGACCAATTGTAGCTTAAAGGGCGCAGCAATTAAACGGTCTAAACCATCTAAAATTTTATGACTAAAAAACGCATCTTCCTTACCCCATAATACCAGAGTTGGGGACTCAACTTTTTGAGGCGATCGCATTGTACTTGAAAGCCAATTCGGTGGCCACAAAAGTTGGCGATAGTAGTTCAACGCCGAGGCGATGACGCCGGGTTTTTCTAATGCAGCTTGATAAATTTTGGTTTCTTCTGCGCTAAATGCACCTTTGCGAATGGCTTGGCCACGAAGTAAATCAATGACAAAGTTATTCAAATTTTGTTGAATTAACCATTCGGGTATATTCGGAACTTGAAACGCCAAAACAAACCAACTCCGTCGCAGTTGGTCGATATTACTCATCAACTCTTGGACAAAGCGATGAGGAGGGGGTGCATTTAAAACCGCCAAACGATTAACATATTGGGGAAATTTCTGAGCCATGTGCCAACCGATGGTACCGCCCCAGTCATGTCCCACAATATGCGCTTTTACATAACCCAAACGCTCAATTAAGCCCTGAATATCGGCACTGAGCGTATCCAAATCATAACCGGTTTCCGGTTTGTCAGAATCGTTGTAGCCGCGCAAATCGGGAACAACGACCTTATAATGACGAGCGAGAGCCGGAATTTGATAACGCCAAGAATACCAAAATTCCGGAAAGCCATGCAGGAGGACAACCAGTTCCCCTTCTCCTTGAGTGACCGAATGTAAACGAATGTTGTTCGTCTCTACAAATAAATGTTGCCACTCAGACTCCAATGTTGTTGCCATATACCGCCTTGTTTCGATACTTAACACCGCTCCAAGCTCGGCCTACTTTGTCAAATAGGCATAACAATTTTTAGCAGTGTCCTTTCTTCCAGGGTAACATTTGGAGAAGTTCTACACCACCTATGAGATCCTATTGACAGTTGAGAAGTTGCAGCCGGGGTAGCTGCTTGGTCAGCCATTCACGCCAGCTTCGGTAACGTCACAGACGGCTGGACGTTATACTTGACTAAATTGGCCAGTTCTTGTAACTGACTGATGGCTTCGGCACCTTCTAACTTCATCAATTCGCGATCATCTCGCATTTCAGTCCAAGTAATTCCATAGTCGGAAACTAAGAAACGAATCAGATGATTTTCTCCCAAACTTACCATGAAGGAAGCGCTATTCATTTGGCCACCACAGGTATAGCAAGAGGCTAAATAGCCTTGACGCTCCAGCACAATGGCCAAAGCTTGGAGATTCATCACGAGATCTTGTACGAATTTACGGTGTTGTTCTGCTAGTCTGAGAAACATAAATCTGCCCTCCCATCACCACACCTAAGATTTATTCAAAAATGTAACACAATCTTAAGATTTTGGTGTTTCAATGTTGGCACAGTATAACTCTAATTGACTGAAAAGATCATCATCATTCTGAACTCTTTTTCCGGAGATCTCAAAAGTCTTCCACCTCGTCACCCCGGACAATAGACTCCTGAAAAACTTGACAGCTATGACTTTCACTTCCCTGAAAACAGAGATTTAACAGCCTGTATCAGCCCCTTTTCAAGCCAGATTAGAATAACTAATAATATAAGTATAGGTTATACTTTGTTCAATTTTTAGAAGTCTTAAACAGTTTTTAATATCAACCCCAGATTTTGCTTTTAATTAACTTATCTTTTCTTTACAAAAAGTTCAGATGAATCAAGGGAATTATCAGTCACCAGTGACTGGTGACTGGTGACTGGTGACTGATAATTCCCTATTCCTTTAAAAATCAGTTAATCAACTTGCCACCAACCAAAAGCCGGGCCAACAAATCGAATCGTTAACCAAAAGACAATCAAAAACCCAATCCCAACCCAGGCCCCTCGGGTTGTCCAGTTGACAAACTGTTCGCTTTGCTTTTTAGTAATTGGGAGCCAAGGCAAGATGTTTTCTTCCTTACCATAATTGTCTCCCATAGCTTCTTTGCGACGCTTGGCATCTCCCATAATTTCTCTGTGTGAGAATCTCACAATTGATAGCAGCTATTTTCCCATTATCGCTTAAAGGGTACTATTTGAGGGATTGGGAAACAAACGTTGACAAGTTAGACTCAAGTCTTCCTGTTGAGTCCATCGAAGTAACCCAGTTGCACTAGAATTAATTATCCCCGACAGGTTGATCGCTTCTCTGGGCGCAGAAGTTGCCAAAGCGATACCCTCGGAAACCGAACACAAACCCCATTTGACCAAATTCTCCACCCCAACCAACAGCGGATGAGTGGTACCGGCGAGGGTGCCATCGGATAAACGAGCGGTTCCGTTTTTGACTTCAATTTGTCGCTCATCCCAAGGATAAACCCCATCGGGTAAACCCAAGGGAGACAAAGCATCGCTGACGAGAAAAACACCCGAAATTTTTCCCGGTTGAGCCAGTTTTCCGCGAGCGCTTTGTAACAACACCTGAAGCATCGTCGGACAGACGTGTTGGCCATCGGCAATCAAACCACAGTAGACGTTGGGATGTGCCAGCGCCGCCCCCAAAAGTCCCGGTTGGCGGTGGTGTAAACTGGGCATGGCATTAAACGCATGAGTCACCATCGTCGCCCCTTGAGAAAAAGCTAAATTGGCTTGTTCGAGGGTGGCTTGAGAATGCCCCAAACTGACGGTAATTCCCAAGTTGCGTAAAAAGGGGATAACTTCGCCTGTGGGGTCTAATTCCGGGGCGAGGGTGATAATTTTAACGATACTGGCATAGTCGCCCAAAACCCGTTTAACGTTATCGAGAGTTAGGGGAAGTAAACAGTCTTGGGGATGGGCGCCCCGTTTTTCCGGGTTGAGAAATGGCCCTTCTAGATGAATCCCCAGAATTTGGGCGCTGTTGTCGGAAGGGGAGGTTTGCATAAATTCGGCTAAGGTCGCCAGACTTCGCCGAATTTGTTCTAAAGTTGTAGTGACAATGGTGGGTAAAAAGCCATCAACGCCTTGATGCCACAAATATTGACTTATTTCCCGCAGTTTGGGGAAATGTTGCGGAGTCACTTCGGGAAAAGCCAACCCCAAACCCCCGTTTATTTGCAGGTCTACTCCCCCAAGAGAAACCCAATCTCCCCCCACATCCAAAACCTCAAAGAACTGTTCCCCATCCCCCGATAACTGGTGACTGGTGACGGGTTCTGAGTGACTGTAAAGCCTCTTGAGCGCTTCAACCCCAACAATCTTACCCCCACGAATTAAAATTTGCTGTAGATTCTCGTCTCCGGGTAAACGAGCGTTGATAATATCTATCGATGCGGCGGTCTGTGTCGCGGTTTGAGTCATAGTAGGTTAGAGTTTCAGCTTTGAGTTCAGTATCAAACACAGAAAATCAGGAGATTGCCCAAATTGGGATTATCATGGGGAGCGATTCCGATTTACCGACGATGGCGGCGGCGATCGCAATTTGCGAAGAGTTTGGGGTAGCCCACGAAGTCGCCATTGTTTCGGCCCACCGCACCCCCGAACGCATGGTAGAGTACGCCCAAAACGCCCATCGGCGGGGGTTAAAGGTGATTATCGCCGGGGCAGGTGGGGCGGCCCATCTGCCGGGGATGGTTGCCTCTTTAACACCATTACCCGTGATTGGGGTTCCGGTGTCAAGCCGTCAGTTGCAAGGGGTGGATTCTCTCTATTCTATTGTGCAGATGCCGAGGGGAATTCCGGTGGCGACGGTGGCGATCGGAAATGCTCAAAATGCGGGGTTGTTGGCGGTGCAAATTTTGGCATCCCATCAACCGAAATTGTTGGATCGAGTGCAAGCCTATCGCCAGACGCTTAAACAGTCGGTTCTAGAGAAGCAACAGCGCCTCGAACAATTGGGCTATTCTCAGTATTTGCAAGAACAATCTGGGCAACATTCGGGATAAAAAACGCCTCCGGCTGAGTTTCTGTAGTTTGGTATACAAACTTTCTGTCCTTCTCCCGCTTTAATCGTGCCAGAGCTTGTATAGGCAGCGATACAGATAAAAATGTAGTCTGCGCTTGCAGAAGTGAACTCAAATCTGTTTGCATGATGATTAACTCTCAATGCAGGGCAAATCTTTCGGTTAAACCGCGTGGGCTTAGTCTGTAATTGTCATTGAAATTACGCCATCAGAAGTGGTATCAAAGGCAATTTTTAGACTCGCATCTCCTCCGATTCTAAACTTTAGAAAAAATTCGTGACTTTTGGGTTGCATTCAAGTAGAGATGCGCCATGTCCTGTCTGTCTGGCATTTTTTCGGCGTATTTGAGGTACGCAATTGATGTGTAGTTGAAATGTTTAAAGCGATGTTTCGTAGAAAAAAATCAACACTGAAAAGTAAGCGTTCGGCTTCTAAGGAAAGTTCTATATCGAGGTCTGTAGCGAGTCGGTTTGCTCGGCTTTATAGACCCAGATGGCTATCTTTAAGTTGGATTGCTTGTATTCCCATAGCGGCTCTGATTGTCGGACTGTGGAGTTTGGCCGCAGTTGCTCAAGAAGATGCTCAACCCCTAACCGCAGAAGATGTTCAGGGCGTTTTAAACACAATTTGGATTGTGATTGCTTCTGTTCTGGTTATTTTTATGAATGCGGGGTTCGGAATGCTCGAAACGGGCTTCTGTCGCCATAAAAATGCGGTTAATATTTTGGCCAAAAACCTGATTGTGTTTGCGATCGCCACCCTGGTTTTTTGGGCTTTTGGATTTTCGGTGATGTTTGGGGGCGAAAATCCGTTTATTGGCGGGGGCGGTTATTTCCTCTCGGGACAATCGGCCACCTACGGACTCGATCCATTTCCCGCAGGTTTACCCGTTAGTGTATTCTTCTTGTTTCAGGTGGCTTTCGCCGCAACGGGTGCAACCATTGTATCGGGTGCTGTCGCCGAACGGATTGAATTTATCGCCTTTTTACTGTTTAGCGTTTTGTTGGTGGGGATTTCCTATCCCATTACAGGACACTGGGTTTGGAGTGGTAGTGGTTGGCTAGGTAACGCGGGTTTTTCCGATTTTGCCGGTTCAACCGTTGTTCACTCGGTTGGCGGTTGGGCGGCTTTAGTGGGTGCTTATCTATTGGGGCCGCGCATGGGTAGATATGACGAAGATGGTACTCCCCGTGCGATTCCCGGTCACAATATGGGGTTTGCCACGCTTGGATGTCTAATTTTGTGGATCGGCTGGTTTGGATTTAACCCCGGTTCGGAATTGGCGGCGAATGAAGCGGTTCCCTATATTGCTGTTACCACAAATTTAGCCGGTGCCGCAGGCGGTGTTGCTGCTACGATTACCTCTTGGGTTAAAGATGGTAAACCCGACTTATCGATGATTATTAACGGGATTCTGGCGGGTTTGGTTGGAATTACCGCAGGTTGTAATGGCGTTGACTATTGGGGCGCCGTGATTATTGGTACGATTGCGGGTGTTTTGGTCGTTTATGCTGTTGGCTTCTTTGATAAGCTCCAGATTGATGACCCCGTTGGTGCGACTTCGGTTCACTTATGTTGTGGGATTTGGGGAACCTTAGCCGTAGGTTTTTTTAATACTGAAACTGGGTTACTCTATGGCGGTGGATTTGATCAACTCGCCGCCCAAATTGTAGGGGTTGTTGCGATTGGTGCGTTTACCGTGCTTCTGAGTACCATTTTCTGGCTCGCACTCAAAGCAACTGTGGGGATTCGGGTTCATCCCGAACAGGAATATGAAGGCCTCGATATCGCCGAACACGGTATGGAAGCTTACAATGGATTCCTCAAAGAAGTTGGTCCTGCCAGTATTGGGGGAACCGAAACCGGAATTCCCAGTAGCGGAACGATTTCCAGCAGTTATTAGGATAAGCTAACAGTCTTATCTGTTTCTTAATTTTCTTACTGCTAAAATTTTCCTTCGTCCTTTCTTCCCTTGATTTTTGGGGAGAGGACGATTTTTTGATCGGGTGTCACCGAGTCGTGATGTCAGGTTTGTAGGGGCGGGTTCGGCAAAAATTCATACTTCCCAGCAAGAACTCGCATAAACCCGCCCCGGAGTTGGGAGTCACCGAGTCACCGAGTCAGTGAACAGTGACCAGTGACCAAGTAGCGTGCAGTTAACAATCAAGAGTAAACACTGATAACTGGTAACTGATAACTGTAAACTGTAAACTGCCTTTTGCATGAGCGCCTCTTGCCTATTCCCCATTCCCTATTCCCTATTCCCTGAAAAGGCGGTCAGAATGTTAAATTTACAGATGAGGTGAGTAATATTCTCGGTGGCATCTCGATCCTGTGTCTATTCGCTTGAAAACGATTCCAACTTGGGTTTTGTTGTCTCTGGTTAGCAACGGAGTGCTTTTGCTTACCGTTATTTTCCTGTTGATGCGGGGTGAAAGCTTACCAGAGAATTCTCCGGCCAATGCTTCGGTGATGACTAACATGGTAGAACTAGAAACCCATCAACTCTCAGAGGTTGATTCGACTTCAACCCCTCCCCCTCAAATTAGTCCGCGTCATCGCTGGACTTACCAAGAGTGGGTCGCTCAGTTAGAACGAGAAGCCGAAGCGGTGGCGGTGAACCCCCCGAAACGCTTAACGGTTCTGGCGGGAGATTCTTTGAGTCTTTGGTTTCCTCCCGATTTATTGCCAACGGGACGAACTTGGCTCAATCAAGGGATTTCCGGCGAGACATCCTCGGGTTTACTGAAGCGACTGAAAGCTTTGGATATGACCGAACCGGAGACGGTTTTTATTATGATTGGCATTAATGACTTGATTCGGGGCATTGATGACCAAACGCTATTAAACAACTATCGGGAAATTGTTCGGGATTTGCGTTGGGTTCACCCCGATACTCAGATTGTGGTACAGTCTATTTTGCCTCACAGCGCAGAACAGGCAACTTGGGAAGGTCGCGCGCGCCTGTTAGCGATTCCCAATTCCCGCATTCGTCAACTGAACCGAGAACTGGAAGCTATTGCGATCGCGGAGGGGGCATTTTATCTCAATTTACATCCTTTATTTACCGATGATCGGGGAAATCTCCGACCCGAACTCAGCACCGATGGTCTTCATCTCAACGATCGAGGATATTTAGTTTGGAACTCGGGAATACAACTGTTCAGCCAGTTGAAATTATCAAGTCGGTGAAGGTTTGAGGGTTGTTGGGCTATTTTTGTTCGGGGTGAGAGGTTTCCGGTGTGGTTGCTCCCAAAGTATTGATGGTAGAAATCAGTTGATACAATCGACCGATATCGAGTTGATTGAAATGCAGGACTAAGCGGGGTAAATGTTCGCTTTCGTCTCCGGCTTCTGGGGCTAGGGCGGGGGATTTCTCGATTTTGCCTTGAACGAGGATATCACCGAACTCGTCATTGAGTTTTTCGACATCCTCATCGGAAAGTTCGGATTTGAGGCGAATCACCAGCAGTTCTTTAACATAGCGACTGGAGTGATAAACGCGATAAAAATCCGAGATGGCTTTACAGGCGGTTTCGATGTTATCGGTAATGGTGTAAATACTGCGATCGTCGGCCGAAATTAACCGTCTTCGCAGCAATTGCTTTTCGATAAAGGCGTGCCAATCATGCCAATAATCCCCGCCGGGATGATCGATTAAAACCAGCGGTGCCGGGCCGAATTTTCCGGTTTGAGCTAACGTTAAGCACTCGAAGGTTTCATCGAGGGTTCCAAATCCCCCCGGAAACATGGCTAGGGCGTCGCTTTCTCGCAGAAAAAACAGTTTGCGGGTAAAAAAGTATTTGAAGTTAATCAGCTTGCGATCGCCTTCGATAAAGGGATTTGAGGTTTGCTCAAAGGGAAGCTGAATATTTAAACCAAAGGAGCGCTCGGGACCGGCCCCTTCATTTCCCGCCTGCATAATTCCGCCCCCGGCTCCGGTTAGGACCATAAAGCCTTGTTGACAGACGCTCCGGGCAAAATTCGCCGCCATTTGATATTCTTCGGCTTCGGGTGAGGTTCGCGCCGATCCAAAGATACAAATTTTGCGAACATGGCGATAGGGATAAAAGATTTGAAACCCTCGCTCCATATCGAGCAGGGAGGCGGAAAGAATTTTCCAGTCGAGGGTGTCAAATTCTTCTGCTGCCATGCGAACCAGGCTAGAGAGCGCGCGCGAAATCCATTTTTCGTGTTTTAAGCCCGGAAGCTGGTCAATTAACCCCTGCATTTCGGCTTGCAGAGAATCAACCTGTGGGTTAGTTCCAGAGGAATCCATACAGTTTTCCAAACAAACAACGATAACGCGCCTTAAACCTATTGTTCCAAGGCGCGACCCCTGTAGCTGTTAAGACTTAGACTTGCTACACCTGAGTGCTACGCGGCTACGAAGCGTAACCCATAGCGTTGAGAAGCCCTCTACCCTGGCTCATGTGCCGTGAGGAGAGGGACTTCTAGGTCTATCAAGTTAAAGGTATTTTTCTATAGTGTTTGCCAATGTCGTTTTCGGAACCGCACCAACCACCATATCCACTCTCTGACCTTCTTTGAAAATCATTAAGGTGGGGATACTGCGAATTCCGTACTGGTTGGCCACGTTTGGATTCTCGTCTGTATTGAGTTTCACCACTTTGACTTTCCCCGCATATTGTTCGGCGATTTCATCAACTACGGGTGCAACCATGCGACAAGGACCGCACCAAGGGGCCCAAAAATCGACTAAAACAGGGACGTCGCTTTCTAGCACATCCTGCTGGAAACTAGCATCTGTAACTTGTGGGGCTGCTGACATGCCTTGCTATCCTTATACACGTCGTATACTCTTGAGACTTTCCTTGCGCGAACACAAGGCGGAGTCGAACAAAAAGATCTGCTGAAATGAGATTAACATTCTCACGGTGCAGTTGTCGTTGTTCTCTCCGAATCGCTGAGGGCGCTTTTTGAGGGAGGATGGGCGAACGGGCCTGAAATCCTAAGCGGACTCACCCCCAACTAACCCTTACCCTAAGCGGGGGAGTACAAAGACTGTATTCCTCCCGATCGCCCTGCAAGTCTTTGATGAGACTTGGGTTTTTTGCGACTTTTGAGATCTTGAGTCATGTCTATTTTACTCCAGATTGGTACCTTTAATATCTGTATATGAGTTACAGAACATCAAAAAACCGGATTAATTTCCCTCTGAGCATGGAGTAAACAGACAAGCTCCGTTTGTGGGTCTCAAGCTTATTGTAGATTTCTTGACTAAAAACTTGCATCCACCAACAGGGTGTGCTTATCTTGTATAGCAGGTTGATTGGTTTCGGCTGGACGGTTGAGAGTTGGATCTCGCTTGAGAAGGCAATAAGAAACCGCCCGAACAATTGTCCAGGCGGAGTGTGGTGTGAGGAGTGAACGGAAACATACGTCTCCGCTTTCTCTATTGTGACATTTTCTTCCAAATAATTCCAGTCGGTAAACCCTAATTTTTACGACAAATTAACAAGTTTTGTCAAGGGTTCGGGGGGCATGGGGGTTTTCAGTGACCAGTCACCAGTTTTACAGTGACCAGTCACCAGTGATAACAGTTTTCAGTGACCAGGTGTCAGGTGTCGGGTGTCAGGTAGGGGCGCGCCTCCGAAATTAATTTATGATTCCCCGCAAATAACGGATATAAACCCGCCCCGGTGTCAGGTGTCAGGTAGGGGCGGGTTGGGTTTATTTACCCATGCCGAGTTGTTGGGCTTTTTGATAGACTTTGCCTTCGGTGAGCAAGGACGGAGCAATGACCACTTCCACTTGCTGCATTTCTTTGATGCTCTTGGCGCCCAACGTTCCCATACTGGTTTTTAACGCCCCCAAGAGGTTGTGGGTGCCGTCGTCCAATTGAGCCGGCCCTCGTAAGATTTGTTCTAAGGTGCCGGTGCTGCCAACCCGAATCCGAGTTCCCCGAGGTAACACGGGACTGGGCGTGGCCATACCCCAGTGAAACCCTTGTCCGGGGGCTTCTTTGGCTCGGGCAAAGGGCGAACCAATCATTACCCCATCTGCCCCGCAAGCAATACATTTACAGATATCCCCACCTGTAATTAAACCGCCATCGGCAATTACCGGAACATAGCGCCCGGTTTCTTGATAATAATCCTCGCGAGCGGCCGCACAGTCGGCGACTGCGGTTGCTTGGGGTACGCCCACGCCCAACACGCCCCGAGAGGTACAGGCGGCACCCGGCCCAATCCCGACGAGAATACCTGCGGCGCCGGCTTTCATCAAGTTCAGCGTGACTTCGTAGGTGACGCAATTTCCCAACACCACAGGCATGGGCATTTCTTGACAAAACTGATGCAAGTCAAGAGGCGTCACCGACTCAGCCGACAAAAACGCCGTTGAGACCACCGTTGCTTGCACAAAAAATAAATCCGCCCCCGCCTCGGCGACGGTTTTACCATATTTGAGCGCCCCGGCCGGCGTCGCACTGACTGCGGCAATACCGCCTTGGGATTTAATTTGTTCTATCCGAGTTTTAATCAATTCGGGCTGAATGGGTTGAGCATAGAGTTTCTGCATCAGCGGCACAAACTCGGTTTTGTCAACCGATGCAATTTGCTTTAAAACCGGTTCGGGGTCTTCATAGCGGGTTTGAACGCCCTCTAAGTTCAACACGCCCATCGCTCCCAACTGACTGAGGAGAACCGCCATTTTGACATCCACCACGCCATCCATTGCACTGGCAATAATGGGGATTTCTCGTTCGATGCCACCAATTGTCCAACGGGTATCGGCTAAACTCGGGTCAAGCGTCCGTGTTCCCGGAACTAGGGCGATTTCATCAATACCGTAGGCTCTGCGGGCTGTTTTGCCTCGTCCAATGTTAATATCCACTTGAACTCTTCCCACCAACTGTAGTATACTTCCTGAACTTTAATGACTCCAAGCTCTCAAGTGGCTAACTGATTTCAACTGAAATTACGGGTAGATAAGTTCTCTGTATCAAAACTTGCCAGTAATTCGCGCTTTCCTCCTCCTCGACCCTGTATTACGCGATGTCTCATTCAGCATTTTCTACCCCTTACAGTTTGCTCGGCTTTCACCCCTTGAGAGTTTTGTCAACTTGAGACAACGTAAAAATATCTCTTTATTCTAATAGATCTTCGATCCAATTATCTTTTGATTATTTTAAGGCAAGTCTGTCACTTTGATGATCCCTTCTGCTTCTAAAACCTTTGCGACTCGTAAAATTAAAGCTTCGGTGTGCGGCGCCGCGATAATTTGCACCCCCAACGGTAGACCCGAACCCGTGACTGGAACCGACAAAACGGGTAAACCAATAAACGATAAGGGTTGAGTATATAATCCCAAATTGGGACGCACCAATATTTCTTCGCCGCCAACCTTGAGGGTTTGTTGACCAATTTTCGGCGCAACACAGGGCGTTGTCGGTGCTAACAGAATATCGACTTTCTGAAAGATTTCCCGCACCTGCTGTTGATACCAACGGCGAAATCGTTGGGCTTGATTATACCACGTTGCCGGAATTAATGCACCTGCTAAAAACCGATCTCGGGTTGCCGGATCGAAGTCTTGCGATCGCGATCGCAAATTTGATAAATGTAAATTGCTGCCTTCACAAGCGGTAATAATATATGCTGCGGCTTTCGCCCGAGACGCTTCGGGTATTGTGAAGCGCTGAGTCGCGTTTAAGGCGTTGGCAACTTTGGTCACGGCTTCTAATATTTCCGGTTCCCAAGCTTCGGCAAAGTATCCTTCTAAAACCCCTATTTTAACCCCTTCTATTCCTTTGTCTAACTGCGGTAAACTGAGTGAGGGCGCTCGTTTTGTACAGACCGGATCGCGCTCGTCTTCCCCCTGTAATATATCATAAATTGTGGCAATATCTCGCACGGATTTCCCAAACGGGCCGATATGATCTAAGCTACTTGAAAATAAGGCAACTCCCGCCCTCGATAAGCGTCCGTAGGTGGGTTTTAAGCCAAAAACTCCGCACAAAGATGCTGGAACTCTAATCGAACCATTGGTATCGCTTCCGAGGGTAAAGGGTACTAAACCTGCGGCGACAGAAGCGGCTGAACCTCCCGAAGAACCTCCCGAAATTCGAGTTATATCGTGGGGGTTTGGTGTCGCACCATAGTGATAATTTTCGGTAACAAAACCGTAGGCGTATTCATCCATATTTAACGCCCCTATAAGAATTGCACCCGCTTGTTTGAGGCGTTTTATTGCGGTAGAATATTCTGTGGCGGGAGGATTTTCTTGGTTGATTTTTGCTCCGGCTAATGTGGGGATTCCGGCGATATCAAATAGGTTTTTGACGGCAAAAGGAACGCCTGTTAACGGGCCAGGGTCTTGTCCTTGGGCGATGGCTTTATCGACGGTTTTAGCCTGGGCGATCGCCTGTTCGGATAGAATTGTTGTAAAACAGTTTAACTTGGGATTTTGTTGGTTAATTTTGTCGAGGGTTTGGGTACAAATTTCTTGGGCGGATACTTCACCGGAACGCACGGCGTGGGAGATTTTTACAGCATCGGCTTGTTTGAGGTTGAAAGACATTTTTCGGAGTTAAACTTAAGAATAATTATTGGGATTTTTGGCTTGTTTCTGGCTCAAAACAGGGGTCGAATACGGGGGCTATTTCTATTTTATCATCTAAGGGAAATTCGGCAATCAGTTTTGCGATCGCCGCAATTCGTTCCAAGTTGGAAATTACACCTTCTCGGTATTCGGGGTCAATGGGTAAATCGATTAATTTAGCGGTTTGATCGACGTATTCTGAAATATTATTCACGCTTATAAATTTAATAACAAATGGGTATCAATCGATTTTACCCTATATCGGTCAACATTTAACCCATTTTATTATAAAAAATTTTCTCAACTAGACGATTGCTATTATCGATCTCTGTGACAAAATTATATGATGTCCGGTTGATTAATTTTGTTAGGGGGGAGGGGCGGGTTTATCTCAATCTCTCAGTAGTAGTAAAGATCTTGCAGAACCCGCCCCTACGAAGCGGATTATTAATTAGTAGAATATCATATCACAAATTCCTGACAGCCAACACCCATCTCCAGATTAAATCACAACAGCTTATTCGAGTACCTCATTCTAAAAATAGATGAGAGAGTGTGTAAACTTCTGTATACTGGAGTCAATAGGAAAGATTTTTTCATGGGGTTAATCCTCCAAATCTTCTGAAAAACAACCAAAATCAAAATTTTTTTTAATTTCCAATGACAACTGAATTAACACAAAAACACTCCGCTTTTCAACCGTTAAGTTTGGGAGTTGGCTTTGGTTCATCTGTTCCCAAAGGTTGGGTTTCTTTAGCCAAACAACCTTTATTGATTATTGTCGGTTTAACTGGGGTGGGAAAAAGTACGGTTATTTCTAATTTAACCGAGGAAAGTTTGGATTTTACGTTACTTCCAAACCGACGCACACTAACCGATGAGATTATTATTCCCGAAATGGCGGAAGATGAACGGAATTTATCCTATTTTTGTCGGGTTCAACGGTTTAATTATACTCGTTTGTATCGCCAAAAGTTTCCCGGTGGAATGGCTCATGTTTTGAGTCAACTTTGGATAAATCCTCAGCAGGTTAAGACTAAACTAATTTTTGATGGTTTGCGGGGAAAGGATGAGGTTAATTATGCAGTTACAGTGTTTACTGAGGCGAAGTTTATTGTTTTAGATGCTCCCAATAAAGTTCGTTTGCAGCGAATTATCAAGCGAAATGATGCTTTTGATGCTGTCAGTGTTGTTAATGATAAATCTCAAAATAAAGCTATTGAATCAGACAATATGAGCAGTTTTGCAGCGTTGGGAATGTCGGAAGCAAGTTCTATTTTCAATTCAACGGAAGAACAGGAAATTTTGGGTTGGGTTCGTGAGGGAAGTGTGACGGTGAAAGAGTTACAACAAAAGTTAAAAATTGTGGTTGAAGAACAGCAAAATTATGATTCTCTATCCACTCGGTTAACGTTAGAAGAAATGGCTCCTAAACGAACGTTGGTGATTGATACAACGGTTTATAATCCTCAACAGGCGGCTTCTCAAATCTTATCTTACTTAAAGATTAATCAACCGATGTTATCTGTAAGTTAAGTTAGTTAATTCCTAGAAACCCGGTTTCTCTAAGAAACCGGGTTTCTGTTTTTTCTGTTCCTCACATTTCGTTGAGTTGATTGAATTTTGCTCTCAAGTCGTCTAATCTTTCTTCGTTTGTAGATTCTTCTGTAAGATTAGTTAAATCAGGAGAAAATTCTAATTCAAGATTGATATCAGCCGAATGTAAACCCTTAATTTTTAAATCACTAACAACTCTAATTTTTCCTACTATCCATTTTCGTGATTCTAAGTCAAGTAATTGACAGTCTATACCCGTTGGAGGAATAACTAATCTAATATCTGAAAGATCAAATGAAATTGACTTATCGGTTATGGCTAGCCTGCAAAATCGATAAAACAAGTAACTAATAGAAGCTAGATGATTAGTACCTGCCATAATTAAACTACATTTAATTCCATCTCGATCTATTTGTTGTCCAGTTTTCTCAACTAATTCTTTTAAGTTGTTAGTCAATAACTCTTTCAGTCTAGCAACAGTAAACGTATCCTTTTCAAGCATAACAATATCATCATCGCAGTCTAAGCGGCGAAAATTTTCTTCACGCATGGGGAAACTTGAACTATAATTAACTTCTATCCGATACAATTATAAAACGTGAGTGAACGGAAGCAAAAATGAAGCGAATTTTAGGACTGGCGGCGTTTGGATGTATGATAGTATCACCAGCTTGGGCGGAACAACCCCTCTATATTGCTTATCCGCCGGCTGAACACGAAACCACCTCAAACCGGATTTTTTTCATCGGAAGTGCCTCTCCCGATGCAGAAGTAACCGTTAACGGAACAGTAATAGAACGTTCTCCTGCGGGTCATTTTGCACCCTCTTTTCCCTTAGAAATGGGCGAGAATATTTTCAGGCTGCGACACAAAGACGAACAAATCACATTAAAAATTAATCGCATTTCAAACTTACCCGAAATTCCCGAAGGAGTTGCATTTGTAGAAGATTCTCTCGAACCCAAAGTTAATCTATCCAGACTTCCGGGGGAGTTGGTTTGTTTTAGTGCAATTGCACCGCCTAACGGACGAGTTTCGGTTGAGTTAGGGGGGCAAACCATACGGTTATCCCGTCAAAATCAGGCTTTTGATTTGCCCAGTAATTTTGCAGTGTTAACGGGAAATAATGAACCGATAGCGTTGGAAATTAGCAAGTATCAAGGTTGTGTAGAAATTGGCAAAAGTTTTCCGGTTTCTAACCCTATAAATCCGGTAAACTTGGGTCAACCGCAATACAAACTCACCTTAAAAGGGGAAACTGTGACCCGAAAGGCACCCGGAAATATTACCATTATTTCTCCTGCTGAATTTGAAATTGCAGAAGTTACGGTTGATGAAGGGGTGGCGAGAACCGGTCCCAGTACAACCTATTCCCGTTTAACACCTTTACCAAAAGGAACTCGGGCGAGAATTACGGGTCGAGAAGGGGATTATTTACGCTTAGATTATGGCGGTTGGATAAAAGCGGATGAAACCCGAATTTTCAAAGAAAAAATGCCGCCTCAGTCGTTTATTAGAAGTGCGAGTTCCCGTCAAGTTGGAGAGTGGACGGAGGTTTATTTTCCCCTACAAATTCCGGTTCCGGTAACGGTTAAACAGGATAATCAAAGTTTAACGTTAACGCTTTATAATACTACCGCCCAAACCGATACAATTCGCTTTGATGATAGTCCGTTAATTGAACGGATGGACTGGGAACCCGTTCTTTCGCCGATGGGAGAACAACAGCAGGCGGTTCAATATACCTTTCACTTTAAAACCAAGCAACAGTGGGGGTATAAATTGCGGTATGAAGGCACAACTTTAGTGTTATCATTAAAGCATCCCCCGAAAGTAGAAGAAGAGTCTCAGTCGAGTTTTTTTGGGGATATTTTAGGCCCGAAACCGTTGGCGGGAATGTATATTTTGATTGACCCCGGACACGGTAGCGAGAACGATTTGGGGGCAAAGGGGCCGACGGGTTATCCCGAAAAAGATGTGAATTTGATCGTTTCTTATTTGTTACAAAATGAACTGATTAAACGGGGGGCGAGGGTTTATATGACTCGCAAATCAGAAGAAGATTTATTTCCCCAAGATCGGGTTAAAATGATTAATGACGAAGAACCCGATTTGGCGATTTCCGTTCATTATAACGCTTTACCGGATAACGGAGATGCGATCAATACTAAGGGAATTGGTACGTTTTGGTATCATCCCCAAGCCCACAGTTTGGCGGTGTTTTTGCATAATTATTTGGTGGAAACATTAGACCGTCCGTCCTATGGGGTATTTTGGAATAATCTGGCTTTAACTCGTCCGGCGGTGACTCCTTCTGTATTATTAGAATTGGGGTTTATGATTAATCCGGTTGAGTTTGAATGGATTGTTAACCCCCAAGAACAGAGAAAATTGGCGGTGGCGTTGGCGGATGGAATTGTAGAATGGGTGAAAACAACGCAGTAAATTTAGATATTATTGGTAATAAATTCTTCGGCTGCTTGGCTATCTAGAGGTTTGGCGAATAGATAACCTTGTCCATGTTTGCATCCTAATTTTTTTAGGTATTCTAACTGTTCAACGGTTTCAATTCCTTCGGCAATGATATTCATTTTTAAGGTTTGGGCTAAGACAATTACCGAGCGAACAATTTCTTGACTTTTCGGTTGAGTAATTAAATTTGTGACAAAAGAACGGTCGATTTTTAAAAGATCAATGGGATAGGTATGGAGATAACTTAGAGAAGAATATCCGATGCCAAAATCATCGATACACAACTTAATTTTCATGGCTTTGAGGTGATTGAGGAGGTGGGCAATTGCCGGTTCTTGTTCAAGCAAAATATTCTCGGTAATTTCGAGTTTTAAACAGTGGGGAGGGAAGTGGGTTTCCTCTAAAATTTGTTCGATTTTATCGAGTAATTGAGGATGTTTGAGTTGAATCGGTGAGAGATTGACACTAATCATCAAAGTTTCATTATTATCAAACTTTTTTTGCCATTGTTTCACCTGAGAACAAGCCTGACGCAAAATCCATAATCCAATCCCATGAATCGCCCCATTTTCTTCGGCAATCGGGATAAACTCAGCAGGAGAAATCATCCCCAGTTCCGGATGTTGCCAACGAATTAAAGCCTCAAAACCGATCAGTTTGTTATCCGTAAACGAAACAATGGGTTGATAATAAACTTGCAATTCCTGACGATTGACAATGTGAAGCAAATCCGTGTCTACTTTTAACCGCCGAGTCGCTTCTGCTTGCATTTGAGCATCAAATACATCGCATTCATTGGAACGATTAATTTTAGCCCGGTGCATCGCCGCATCAGCCGCCCTCAGCATTTCTTCCGGTTCATTATTAATCCGAGAACTCATCACTAAACCCACACTAACTGAGGTAAAAATTTCCGCCCCATTTAGATAGAAAGGTGTTCTCATAATTTGTCTACGAATCCGTTCAGCAAAGCGTTTTGCTTGATTCAAATCGGAAACATCTTCGAGTAAAATGGCAAATTCATCGGCATCGACACGGGCTAAAATTGCGGGAGGTTCTACACAAGATTCTAACCGATGGGCGACCTCAATTAAGAGACGTTCAGCCGTTTGGTGTCCCAAGGTATACTTGATAATTTTAAAACGATTAATATCGACATAAATCAGAGAAGATTCGCTTTTATTCCCTAATTTTTTAGCTTCTAAAAGATAATGAATCCGCTCAAGTAAAAGTTTATGATTGGGCAGATTCGTTAAATTATCATAATAAGCCGCACGCCACAATTGTTCCCGAGAACGCTCTCGTTCGGTGACATCTTGTACCATTGAAAGTAACCCGATAAACGTTCCATCTTCTGCCCTCAGTGGGGTATTATGCCATTCACACAAAATAAAACGTCCGTCTTTAGTCAGATTTTCATGGAGACTAGCCATCAGATCTCCTTCAACAATTCGTCGTAAAATTTGCTGAAATTTGAGTTGAAAGGAAGGAGGAATAATTAATTCATTAGGATGACAGCCCAATACTTCAGATTTACTATAACCAAAAATTCCTTCAGCCGCCGGATTCCAATCGGTAATTTCAAAGTGATTATTATGAAGAATAAAGCCAATGGGCATTCGTTCTATTTGGAGTTGAAGCTGTTCTTGGAGGTGTTTGGTTTGCTCATATAATTGGGCGTTTAAAATCGCCATAACGCACCGTTCGGCGACAACTTCTAACAGGTGAATTTCCCGTTGATTGCAAATCCGAACTTGTTGCCATTCTAACTGAAGAACTCCCACAAGCCGACCGTTTCGCCGGAAAGCAACTCCTAACAGCGTTCGCACTTTTCTTTTAGAAGCATAGAAACTCGAAAAGCGGGGATCTTTGTCTAGATCTTCAACATAAATGGGTTCGCTGCTACTAGCGACCAACCCTGAAAATCCCTGACCCATTTTACAAGCATATGCAAGGAGTTCGGATTCCGGTACACCTACGCTAGAACGGGGTTGAAGACTATTATTTTGATACAGCAATAACACCGCAGCGTCCGCAGCCGTCACCGAAACAATCCGAAGTAATAATGTTTGTAAAAGGTCGTTGAGATCGAGGGTACTAACACCATTTTCTGTAATCGCACTCAACGCTCTCAGATCGTTTGTTTGCTGCTGTAGTTCCTCAACAAGTTGCTCTTTTCGTTGAACTAATTGCTTATGTTCTGTAATATCTCTGGCAATTCCAATTAATCCTTGAATCTCACCTTTGCGACCCCGCCAAATATATTTTCTAGACCAATAAAAGCGGGTTTCTCCCCCCGTAACGACCTTTTCTTCTAGACTCTCAGATGTTCCTTTTTTAATAATTTCTTGATCGATATCCAGAATATCGCGAGCATTTTCAGGCGGGAGAAATTCGCGATCGTCATAACCGAGAATTGCATGGGGAGCATGACCTAAAATCTGAGCGGAGGTACTATTTACCATTAGATATCGCCCCTGGCAATCTTTAACAAAAATAGCATCTGTTGTTCCTTCAACAATCGCATGAAGCAAACTATAGCTATCCTGAAGCGATTGTTGACTGCGACGAATTAACTCGTAAAGCAACCCGCTAGTTAAAAATACAAATAACCATCCTTTCAAGGTTTGAAATTGAGTAATCAGTTGACTATTATTGAAAAATAAGCTATCTAAAACCCGGTCAGAAAATAGAATCCATAAACTCCCGAATAAACAGTAAATAAAAACGATATAAATAGGTTGATTCGCTTTCGGTGAGTTTCTCAAAGTCATAGTATTATGGGAGGGAAAATGATTTGAGGTCAGAATTTCTCGCAATCCAGTTATTAGTTTAACGTCAATTTTGAAGAATTTCTATCAACTTTGCATCATCTCTAAGAGCCATTTTTCCACGCGATCGCCCCAGGCTGACAAGGAATATTCGGTTTCAGCCTGTTTTCTACAGCATAAACGGTCGATTTTGTCAAGTTTTTGAATCGCATTCACCAAACCTTCGACGCTATCGGGTTCCACCAACCAACCCGTCTCCCCGTCCCGGACAATTTCCGCCGGCCCGCCCCGACGGTAGGCAATCACCGGCACCCCACAGGCTAAGGCTTCAATGGCGACATTTCCAAAGGCTTCTACCCATCGGGGAGTCATCAACAGCGCCCGACAGTCTCGCAGGTGTTTTTGTAGGTCATTTGTTGATAGAAATCCCAAATATTCTATCGGGGCATCCGGGTAATCTTGATTAATTTTTTGCCAATAGGATTCATCCTGCATTTTCCCCATAATTTTAAGAGGAATTCCGGTAATTTTTGCCGCTAAAACTGCATCTTCTAGGGCTTTTTCCGGGGCAATTCGACCCAACCAAGCCAACTGATTTTTCGGTTCGGCATCAAATTGATAGTGAGCAATTTCTATCCCGCTGCCCAAACAAACATAATTTTTTTCAGTTAAACCAAAGGTTTCCGCCTGAGTTTGGGTATAAAAACCAATGCTATTTGGAAACTGTTCAACCGTTTTTTGAACCATCAAATCGAGGGCATCTGAAAGGGAACCCATGCTAATCCAATGGGCGATTTTTATATGGAAAAAAGGCGTTAAATATAACGGCAACCAATCGTAAGCAAAATTGACAATTAAATCATAATTATTCTGCACCTGACGGGGCATAATCCCACATTTTGCCCAAGGTTGAATTCGGGGGTAAAATAATTGGAGTATCTCGCCCTTGAGACTGAGCCATAATTTGCAGATTTCCCGAAATTTCTACCAAATCAATTGACTCCAAAACCGAACCTTCCGGGGCGACAACGGTAATTTGATGACCCCTTTCTTGCAAGACTTTCGCCAAATTTAATAGCGTTAATTCCACACCGCCACCCGTTCCCGAACCCAACGGTCCGACGGGAGTTGATAATAATAATAATTTCAGCACATTACGACTCATTGTTTCAAGATAATCCTTTTTAAAATTCTCAATTTTTTACCGGGGCGGTTCATCGCGAATTGTCGGTAACGGACGCATCCGACTCAACTTATCAGCCGCCCATCTCGCCGTTTCTCGTACTTCTAAATCGGGGTCATCAGCCGCCCGTTGTAACAGTTGATTCATCTGAATAATTAAATCATAAATACGGGTTAAATCTCGAATTGCATTTTTTCTGACTTCTGCATTTTCATCCTGCAATGATAACGTTAACGCTCGACTCATGGGTTTTAACGTGCGGGTGCCAATTTCTGAAAGGGCGGCTAAAATTAAACTCCGCTGTTTTGAATCGGAATTGTAAATCAAATCAACTAGCGGTTGAATCGCCCGAGAATCCCCTTGTTGACCCAATTCCCAAATCGTTTGACTCCGTTTTGTCGGGTCGGGATTCTGTAATTCTAATATTAATTGTTCCACCCGGTCAAGTTGAGGTAGGCGGGGCTTGTCTGCGATTAAAAACGTCTCGGCTGAGTGAACTTGAGGGGGAACAGACGGTTTTTCCGGGCGTTTATTTTGGGGAAGAGGTGTGTCTATGTAGCCGTTATTTTCAGCAGGTTTATTCACCGGTTGAACGGGGGGTTGAGATGAAATTTCTGGGGGTTCGACCTCATCTTCGACTCGAAACGGAGAAGCGGGACTCGGAGGAATTAACGCCTTTTCTGACGGGGAAAAATAGGGCGAAGACTCCTCAACTTTCGCCTCGGTGGGAAGTTCTTCTTCTGCTTCCGGTTCCCCCTGATGACCGATTAATTTAATAATAATAAAAACCGCTCCCCCGGTCACAATAATTGACCCGACACCGAGTAAAATTAATCCCATCGGGAGTTGAGGGGGAAACTGAAATTTCGGCTTTTCTGCGGTAGAATTTTCTTGCGCCAAGATTAACGAACTGGTCGGTTCATCGGAGAGGACGGGAGGTTTTAGGTCGCTATAATTTTTAGACATCACGCTTGCACTCGGACCGTCGAGGAAACCCGAGCAAGTCAAGCAGGTGAGTAGGACTAGGGGAAGGCGGTAAAAAACCATGAAATGCTATTGAAAATGTTCACAAGCAGGGTGTAACCTTTGACTAGCTCCATCCTAACTTCTCTTGCACCCCAATTCCCGTTTTTCAACAGATGTAAACAAATTGATTCCCGAATGACAGGAGAGCGCACCCATAAACCGACTCAAAAGTTCATTGCTACTGAAGTTTTCAGTCAACCGGGTGAACTGGGCGAACAGCAGGTTTGGGAAATGATTCGCCAAACCTTCGCTCACCGTCATTGTATCGCATATTGGCGCTATCCGATTTTTTCTCCTCAAATGGGCGCTTTTCGCAAGGAACCCGATATTTTAATTTTAGATGCTCAACTGGGTTTAATTGTCATTGAAGTCAAATCTCTTACCCTCGACCAAATTGTTAATCTTTCCGGTCATATTTGGGAATTACAACAGTTTTATACCACTCGCATCACTCCCTATCAACAAGCAGAAAATCAACTGTTTGCGTTGCTCAATTTTTGTAATTATGAACCTCTCCTTAAACATCAAGTTTGGGGTCGGGCTATGGTTGCCTTACCTTTTATTTTAGCTCAAAATTGGCAAAAAAGAGGTTTTGATCGATTGCCAAATTCTCCCCCGATTTTATTTCAAGATTCCCTTTTAAATTCATCGGATTTAATCCAATTTATCGCTAAAATTCCGTCTGTAGTTCCCGGTAAACTTCTCACGTCCGAACAATGGGAACTCTTACAGGCGATTATTGCGGGAACCCCGTTATTTCAACCGCCAACCCGGAAATACTTCGTTCGAGAAAATCAACAAAGGCGGGGAGAAATATTAGCAAAAGTTCGAGAACATATTTCTAAACTCGACTTCAATCAAGAACGAATTGCCAAACAAATTCCTCCCGGTTTACAAAGAATTCGCGGAATAGCCGGTTCTGGAAAAACCGTATTACTCTGTCAAAAAGCCGCACAAATGCACCTCAAGCATCCCGACTGGGATATTGCTTTAGTGTTTTTTAGCCGCAGTTTATATGAACCGATTATCCAACATTTAGATAGATGGTTGCGGCGGTTTAGTTGTCATCAGGTCGGTTATGATTCTAATCATCAAAAATTGCGGGTGCTTCACGCTTGGGGTTCAAAAGAACAACCCGGACTTTATAATACAATTTGTCAGGCTGCGGGGGTTTGGAGTTTGAGTGTTCGTCGGACAAATTCTCAAAAACCCCACGAAGCTTTGGCGGAAGCTTGTTGTGATTTATTGCAAAAATCGGCTATTCCTCAACTGTTTGATGCGATTTTAATTGATGAAGGTCAAGATTTAATCGTCGAAGATGAGTTTAAGTTTGAAGGGAAACAACCCTTTTATTGGATGGCGTATCAAGCTTTACGTTCGGTTAAGTTAGAAATATCTGAAAACAGCAATATTTCCCAACGTCGGTTAATTTGGGCGGAGGATGAAATGCAGACTTTAGAAACTTTCAAAAGTGCGACTGTTAGCGAACTGTTTGGGGATAACTGGGGACATCTATTAACAGGTCAATATGAAAATTGGATTAACAAAACTGAGATTTTGTCTCGCTGTTATCGGGTTCCAACTCAAATTTTAACCGCTGCTTACAAAATCAGTTGCGGGGTGTTTAGTCCGGAAGGATTGTTAACCGCCATGACTAGAATCGAAGATTGGAAAATGTTGGGTTATCGGGTGAAAGTTGAACAGTCTGTTGAGTCTCGACCCGCTAAAATAACCCTGTGTTACGACGGGGAAAAGTTTCCTCACCCGGTTTCCCAGTTTTGGCAAAGTTCACCGATAGAATTTGAAGCCTATCATTCCCGCTACAATGAATTATCTGCCCTAACCCAACAGCTTTACCACAATTTAAGGATAGATGGGTTGCGCCCCAGTCGGGAAATCTTAGTTATTATTTTGGGGGATAGTTTTGAGGCGATAGCGTTGGAAGGTTATGTTGCTAATTTTTTGATGTCTCAGGGTTTAGATATTTATATTCCCGGTGCGGTTGACTGCAATATTGTCACCAATAATAAAGATAAACCCAATCAATTTTGGTGCGAAGGCGGAATTACCATTTCTCGCATTCATCGGGCGAAAGGACAGGAAGCGGATATGGTTTATTTGGTGGGTTTTGATCAAATTGCCAAAAATGAAACTAATCTCAGTTTTCGACAACAATTATTTATCGCTTTAACTCGGTCTAGAGGTTGGGTGAGATTAACGGGAATCGGCGCTTATCCGATGTATAATGAAATGGGGCGAGTGATTCAGTCTGGGGAGAGTTTTAGTTTCAACTTCCGACAACACCCACTGCGGGAAATTTCCTTAACAGATGTGGGGGAAATGTTACGCTGTTATCGTCGGGGAAACCGAAACTTTCGGGGGGTTAATTTAGTCGAAGTTGATTTAACCGATGTTTGTTTGCGGGAGGCGAATTTGATGGGTGCAAATTTAACGAAAGCTAATTTGAAAAATGCTAATCTTGAGGGTGCAAAGTTGTTATTGGCTAATCTTTCTCAAGCGGTAATGACAGGCGCAAATTTACACCAAGCTAAGTTAGTCGGCGCTAATCTTTCTCACGCCAAACTGAGTTATGCAAATCTGACTCAAGCTGATTTACGAGATAGTGATTTGAGTAATGCTGAGTTAATTGGTGCAACGTTAGAAGGCGCAAATTTAATCGGTGCAAATCTTACCAATGCAAATCTAACTGAAGCGAATCTCAAATGGGCTGATTTGACCGATGTGATTTTATAGGACGCAATATATTCCCATTTTACTTTAATATAATCCTAAAGTTTTTTTCTCGGCTTGTCAACCCTTTTCAAATCTCAGTAGGGTGCATCAAATAATAAATCTTCGGGTTGGGGAGAAAAAAGGGGTTTAATTTGATGCGCCCAAAAACTTTTTACCCCATTTTGGGCAAGAAGCGGTAAACTAATAGAATAATGACCCCTCTTGTAATTGTTGATAACGCCTAGCAAACCCCATGAGCGATTTATACGTTTCTTGGTCCGATTATCACCAAGCCATCGAGTCCTTAGCGGCGAAAATCTATCAATCCGGTTGGCAATTTGATCAAATTATTTGTTTGGCACGGGGAGGATTAAGAATTGGAGATTTAATTTCCCGAATTTATGACAGTCCGTTAGCGATTCTCTCCGTTTCTTCTTATGGGGGTTCAGAAGGTCGAATTCGAGGTCAAATTAAAATAGCCAATCATCTAACTATGACAACAGAAACTTTGGGAAGTCGGGTGTTGTTAGTCGATGATTTAGTTGATTCGGGGATTAGTTTAAAAGAATCTTTGTTGTGGTTAAAAAGCCAGTACGCGACGGAAATTGAGGAAATCAAAACCGCCGTTTTATGGTACAAAGCTTGTTCGGTGATTGTTCCCGATTTTTATGTCGAATATTTGGCAGATTCTCCCTGGATTCATCAACCCTTTGAACGCTATGAAAAGATGACTCCCGCAGAAGCCGCACAAAAGGGCGAACTGACCGAACCCGTTACACATTAAAAAATGTAGAGCTTTCCGGAATTTCCGGGCTTTCATCTGTTATCAAGGGGGTGAGCTACTCTGAAAAACGCTATGGGAATTCAACGCCAATACCGCAAACTTTGGAAGCGGTTGATATTAATATTTCTGTTTGTCGCGACCCTGGCCGGCTGTCGAATTTTTAGCCTGACTCCAACAGAAGAACCGTTACCAACCGTTTCCGCCCTCCCGGTTCCCCAACTTCCCGATTGGATAGAACAAATTAGTCCGACTGGGGAAGTGACGTCTCAAAGTCAAATTCGGGTTATTTTTAAACACCCGTTAATTCCGGTTGAACGCTTGGATTCCCCAGAGCAGCGTCAACTCCTCGACCAATTTGAAATTACCCCAAAACTTCCCGGACAATTTCGGTTTTTGACGCCGCGAATGGTGGGGTTTGAAGCTGACCGGGCGCTACCTTTAGCTACCCGCATTCAAGTTAAACTCAAACCCGGCTTGTCCGACTTAGAAAATCATCGCTTAGACCAAGATTTAGCCTGGACGTTCAACACCCAATCGATTGAACTGACCAATTTACCGGGAACCGAAGAAAACCCGGGTTCAGAAAACAATCCCGTCGGTTTGACTCCCGAGCTTACTTTTAACTCTAACGTAGAATTAGATCTCGACTCGTTAGCCCAACACGTCAAACTCGTTTCACAGGCGTCGAATCAAAGCGTTCCCGTCAAGGTCGAACTCACGAAAAATCAGTTCAATTCGGACGCTTTACCGCCTCAGACACAGTTCGACCCATCAAACCATATCTGGCAGTATACCATAACTCCCACGCAAAATCTACAAAAAAGTACAAAATACACCCTAGAAATCGCACCCGGACTGCATCCCCAGCGAGGAAATTTAGACAGCCAATTTATCATTTCCTCTCAAATAAAAACCTTCGATTCCCTACAATTTGAAACCCTAGAACTCTACGGTCAACCGAGTCAGGGGGGAACCTACGGACGGTTTGAAAATGGCAGTCCGCAACTGAAGTTTAACAATCAAATTTTAGAAGAATCCGCCCGAGAAAATATTAGGATTAATCCGCCCCCACCCAAAGACGCGCCTCCTTTGGTTCAAGCCTACGGAAATAGCAACATTATTAACCTCAATCCTTGGGCGTTGGAACCCCAAACCAACTATACCATTACTATTGGAAAAGACCTAAAAGATCAGTTCGGTCAAACCCTAGAAAAACCCGAGACTATCTCTTATCAAACCGGAGATGTTGCGGCTGACCTGTGGGCGCCGAGGGGATTAAATATTTTCCCCTCAACCCAGAATTTACAGTTAAATATTGCCACCACCAATTTACCCGAGTCGAAATACAGAGCCGCCTATAAAATCGTTCAACCGACGGATTTAGTTTATACCGATTTCGCTTATCCGAGAGAAGACAAAAAAAATCTGTTACCCGCAGAAAGAAACTGGACTTCTTACCCGGTAAAAAACCCCACAAAAAACGAAACAAAAGAAACCTCAATTAATTTGCGGGAAAAACTGGGAAAAGATACCGGAATGCTGGCTTACGGTGTAAAAGCCCGAACCAATCGTTATCAAGAAAACGGACAACGGGGCTGGAACGAACCGGAATTTTATGGGTTTGTACAACTGACAAATTTGGGCGTATTTTCCCAGTGGTTTCCCGAGTCTGGGATAGTGAAAGTTAACCATTTAGAAGACGGTTCCCCCGTTAACAATGCCGAAGTTGAAATCTATCAATCTCAACTGGATGCCACAAGCTTTCCTGACCCGAAACCCTGTGCAACCGGAAACACGAACGAAAGCGGAATATTGGCGTTAAATTCCGAAAATCTCCAACAGTGTATGAACGGCGATCGCTTTGACAACGCCCCGGAATTGTTGGTCATTGCCAAAGAAGGGGACGACTGGGCATTTGCAAGAACTCATTCCTATAGTGGGATGTACGGTTATGGTATTTATAGCGACTGGGAAAATAGCAAACCCCTGTCGAGAGGCGTTATCTTTTCTGACCGTCAACTCTACCAACCCGGAGAAAAAGTCGCGTTAACCGGTGCGGCTTACTATCTGCAAAATGGGGAATTAAAACAGGATAAAAACGTCAACTATACCGTTACCCTGAGAACCTCCGAAGGCACAGAAAAAACCCTCGGAACCTATCCAACCAACGAATTTGGTACATTTTCCCTCGAATTTACCCTAGATTCCGACCAAGCGCTGGGAGATTATAGTTTAAGTGCGAAAGCCGATAATGGAGTAGAAATTTATGGAGACTTGCGGGTTGCGGAATTTAAGCCGCCAAACTTTAAAGTAGAAGTCAACCTCGATAAAGAAACCGCCACTCAAGGCGAAAATCTAACCGTCAATACCGAAAGTAACTATTTATTTGGTTCCCCGGTAGTTGGTGGAAAAGCGGAATATTATGTCACCCGAACCCCAACAGAATTTACCCCCAAAGGTTGGGAAAAATACAACTTTGGCAGACAGTGGTTTTGGCCGGAAGAAAAACCCACCGTTTCCAGCGATGTATTGCAAAAAAGCGAAGTTCTCGACCAAGCGGGAACGGGTACCCAAACCGTTAAAATAGCCAAAGATTTACCCTATCCCCTGCAATATCGGGTGGATGTTCAAGTTTCCGACGTGACGAACTTGGCGGTTTCTGATTCTCAAAGTATTACCGCTTTACCGAGTGACCGTTTAATTGGGTTAAAAACCCCGTTCGTCGCCGAAGCAAACCAAGCATTTCCCGTCGAAGTGATTGTGACCGACCCCAACGGAAAACCCCTTCCCAATATTGGGGTGCGTTTGGAATTGCAAAAAATGAATTATAGCAACGTTACCCGAGTGGTTGCGGGAGGACAAACGGACAAAAACCAAATTGAATATAAAACCGTCGCGACAGCAGAAGTTAAATCAAATCAGACTCCAAAAACTGTTACTTTAACCCCTCCCGAGTCGGGTTCCTATCGCATTCGTGCCAATTTTACCAACAATTCCAACGAAGTTACCGCCACAGATATACAAATTTGGGCGACCGGAACTTCTCCCGTATTTTGGGGAGGAAATAACGACAACCGCTTACAAATTGAACTCGACAAAGACACCTACAAACCCGGAGAAACCGCCACCGCTTTAATTAAATCTCCCTATCCCGAAGGCGAGTTATATTTTGCAGTTGTCCGCGATAAACCGTTGTACGAAACGTTAACAACCGTAACCGGCGGCGCCCCGCAAATTCAATTTACCGTAACTTCGGAAATGTTACCGAATGCAGCAGTTGAAGCGGTGTTAGTTCGTAAAGGCGAACCCCTGTCAGAAGTTGAACCCGAAAACAGGGAAAATCTCTCGAAAATGGGGTTATCTCAAATTGGGTTTGTACCGTTTAAAACCGACTTGGCAGAAAAAACCCTGCAAGTAGAAATTACACCCACAAAATCGGAAGTCGAACCCGGCGCCGAACAAACCCTGCAACTGCAATTAAAAGATACAAATAACCAACCCCAACGCGGACAGTTCACCGTTATGGTTGTCAACGAAGCGGTGTTACAACTAACAGGTTATCGTCCCCCCAATTTGTTAGAAACCGTCTACGCCGAACAACCGATTTCTACTCGTTTTAGTGATAATCGCCCGGAAGTTAGGTTAGCTATGGCTACATCAGCAAAAGGTTGGGGATATGGCGGCGGTTTCTCCGCAGGAATTGGCAATACTCGCATCCGCAAAAACTTTCAACCTCTAGCCTACTATCAAGGTTCAATTGTTACCGATAATAGCGGAAAAGCCAACGTTAACTTTCAACTTCCCGACGATTTAACCACCTGGCGGGTGATGGTTGTGGCGACGGATGGTAACTTTAAATTTGGTTCGGGCGAAACCACATTTATCACCACCCAACCGCTACTTTCTAACCCGATTTTACCGCAATTTTCCCGCCCGGGCGATAAAATTTTAGCCGGAGTTTCCGTTACCAACAACACCGGAGAAAAAGGAATAATAGCGGTAAAAGCCGACGTCGAAGGCGGGGTTAAATTATCCCCCGGAAACAGCAACACCCAAACTGTGGAACGCCAACTCAAAGCCGGAACCCAAGCCTATTATTTCCCGGTATTAGTGGAAGAAGTGGGAACCTCCCTAGTGAAGTTTCAAACCGCATTTAACGGAAAAACCGATGGCTTTGAAGTTCCGTTAGAAGTCAAACCCGTGTTAGTAACCGAACAAGTTATTGAAAGCGGAACCACAACCGATTCTTTAAATATTCCCATCAACGTTACTCGCGATACCGTCAGAGATACGGGCGGTTTAAATATCTCCCTGGCGAGTACGTTAATCCCGCAAATCACCGCCCCCGCCAAACAAATTTTCAACCAAACCGATGTACCTTTCCTCGAACCTGCGGCGAGTCAATTATTAATTGCAGCCAACTTACAACAATTAAGCCAAAAATACGGCAACGTTGGCGAGTTCAACCTCAACCAACAAGCCCAAAAATCCCTCGACCAAATTTTCCAACTCCAACAAAACGACGGAGGACTCGCCCTTTATCCCGAACAAAAAATATCCAATCCTCTGCTATCTGCATACGCCGCAGAAGCGTTAGCCAAAGCCCAAAAAGCAGGATTTAACGTTGATGAAACTCGACTCAATCAACTCGAATATTACCTGAAACAAGCCCTAGCCAACCCCGGAAAAAATGAATTTTGCGGCGATGATTTGGTTTGTAAGAGTCGGGTGAGATTAAATATCTTAATGGCGTTGGCGGAAATGGGAGACCAACGCAACGATTTCATGTCCGATATTTACGGCTTGCGGGATGAATTTGATACCGTAACCCAAATTAAACTCGCCCGTTATTTATCCAACTTCCCCGAGTGGAATTCGGAATTTAACGAACTGGCGAATAAACTGGAAGAAATCGTTTATCAAACCGGACGAACCGCCACCGTTAATTTTCCCAAACAATACGCTTGGATGAGTTCGGATATTACCGCCCAGTCGGAAGCCTTGCGTTTATTTGTCAGTCAAAATAATCAGCCGGAAGTTATTGATAAACTCGTTCAAAGTTTACTCAATCTTCGCCGCGAGGGAACCTGGGGAAGCACTTACAATAACGCCGAAGCATTAACAGCGTTAGCCGAATATGCGGTTATAGAACCCACTCCCGAAAACTTCCAAGTTCAAATTAAATTGGGCGGTAAAAACTTGGGTTCAACTCAATTTAACGGGTTTCAAAACTCCAGTTTTAATCTCAATATTCCCATGTCGGAATTACCCCCCGGTAAAAATCCTCTGATGATTCAAACCTCTGGAAACGGAAAACTGAATTATTGGATATCCTACGAATATCGCCTCGAAGGAAGCCAACCCGGACGGTTAAATGGGTTAAGAGTTGAACGAAAAATTCAGCGAGTTAACGATAGCGAAGTGTTGCAAACAATGGGACTGTCAGCAGCAGAAGAACCCGTAGAAGTTAAACCGGGAGAAGTGTTTGATATCGGCTTAGAAATTATCACCGACCATCCCGTGAATAACGTGATGATTACGGACCCCCTTCCAGCCGGTTTTGAAGCCATTGATAACCGCTTTCAAACGAGTAATTCCGCCTTAAAAGCCCAAACGGATAGTTGGGAAATTAGCTACCAAACCATTTATCGCGACCGAATTTTTGCCTATGCAGACTATCTCGAACCGGGAGTTTATCAACTGCATTATTTAGTCCGTTCGGTAACGCCCGGTGAATTTTTATGGCCGGGTGCCAAAGCCTATTTACAACAAGCCCCCGAAGAATTTGGACGTAGTGCATCTTCGAGTTTGGTTATCTCCGAACAGTCCTAATTAATACCTGTCGGGTGGGTGACAGCAAAAAGTTGTTAATTTCAACAGTAGGGTGGGTGACACAAACAGTTGTTAATTTCAACAATTAAATTATTCGTTGTCACCCACCCTACAACTATTCGGATTAAAAACCGGGTTTTTCGGGTGTACCTCACCGGAACCCACACTGCTATAAATTATCCGTTGTCACCCACCAGACTCATAACATTTTTAAACCGTCGGGTGGGTGATATTATGTCCGGTTGCTTAATTTTGTGATAGCCTGGGGCGGGTTTTTCTCAATCTCGGAGTGGTGTCAAAAATCTCGTAGAACCCGCCCCCTACAGAATGATTATTGATTTGTTGGACATGATATGACAGAAAAAGTTGTTAATTTCAACAATTCAGTTATCCGTTGTCACCCACCCTACTAATTTCCCCATTTCGCGATAGGTTTATAGATAACCGATAGCCTCAACTAAGAGGCTTTTAAATTGCCTATGAGTCGCAAAATCATTCAATTTTAGAATATAAATTCCGATTTCCTGAGTTTACCTGAACTTTCCAGAGGTTTAAGTTGTACCTACGACTTTCACCTCATTTTTCTTTATTCTAACTCCAGAGATTTCCTGTAAAGACAAATTGAGAATTTCCCTGTACCTTAGAAAACAAGTCATTTTTCCCAACACTTGCGGAAAATGAACACTATCTTTTTAAGGGAGTCGGTCTGATGAAAAATTTACCTAAAATTTATCAAAAACTCGAATTATTGACCGATGAATTGACTCAATTAGAAGTGATCAGCTATCAAAATTTCAAAAAACCCAAACAACATCCTTTAGTTAAGTTCATCCAAAATGTTGCTAATTTTAGTCAAAAAACCGCTTCTGTCGTTCTCGATATTTTCTTAAATAATCTCGAAAAATTGTTTTCTCCTAACAATCAACCGACAATTTTAGAACGACGGGATAAACGGGGAAATCTCTATTGGTCGGTTTATGACCCAATCAAAGATTTTTGGCTGTATTTTGACTCTGAAAATGAGTTGATGGCGTGGTTAGAACAGCGTTACTACAGCAATATTAAGTAGTTAAATGCTTAATTTTGGGCTAGTTGAACCCGCCAGCCCCGAATGAAAAATCTCCAAAAACCGGATAACAACCTGTAGGGTGGGTGACACAAACAATTAGTTATTTCAACAGTTAAGCCCTTGGTTGTCACCCACCCTACAATTTCCAAAATCGGTAGGATTTTTTCTTAATCAAAGATAATCCGTAAAAATACGGTTGGCTAAAACCCCTATTTTTCAACCTCTCCGTAAACATACGGAGGCAGATCACAACCGAGACACCGATCTGGTCACACCCCCGACTGATAACATTCACAAAAACTCAATTAACATATCACACAACATATCAAGCGATCGCGAGATTATAGATATTGTCAAGCTAGAAATTGCAGTTGAGTCATGTTAACCGAAACCTCCACCTCCACCCTTTCCCTCGAAGCCATCATCAAGCGAGTTCTCACCTTCCGTCAAATCACCCCCCTCGACTACCAACTCCTCAAATCTGCTATCCTATCAGAAACATCCTTCTCCCCGACCACCCAACTCCATCTCGATGAACTATTTGAAAGCCTACAACGGGGGTCAATTTGGATCGCCTCTTAAGGCTTGCCGCTTCCAAAAAGACGTACAATAATAGGGTATCGTGAGAAAAGGAGCGCGAGTTAATGGCGGTCATCGCAGTAATCGACTATGACATGGGAAATCTCCACTCCGCCTGTAAAGGTTTAGAAAAAGCCGGGGCTAACCCCAAAATTACCGATTCTTCAGCCGAAATTCAACAAGCCGATGCAGTTGTTTTACCCGGAGTCGGATCGTTTGACCCCGCCATGCAGCATTTGACTTCGCGCAACCTGGTTGAACCCATTAAAAATGTGATTGCAGCGGGCGTTCCCTTCCTCGGCATCTGCCTCGGATTGCAAATTTTGTTTGAAAAGTCAGAAGAAGGCAACGAGGCTGGAATCGGCATTTTTGCGGGAACTGTGCAACGGTTTAAGTCCGAACCCGGATTAACAATTCCTCACATGGGATGGAATCAACTGCAATTGACTCAACCTCATCTCCCAGTTTGGAAAAATCTCGATGAAAATCCTTGGGTGTACTTCGTTCATTCCTATTATGTAGCCCCCGCATACCCGCAAATTAACGCCGCTACCATTACTCACGGCAGCCAAACCGTAACCGCCGCAGTCGCCCATCAAAACGTTATGGCGGTACAATTTCACCCCGAAAAATCTTCAACCGCAGGACTGCAAATGTTGAGTAATTTTGTCGAGTTTGTTAACAGTAAATCGGCTCAAAAATCCCCCGTGAGTGCAGTTTCTAACAGTTAGTTTAATCGTTTGTTTTAATCGTTAATTTATCTCAACATGAGCTTGAGAATCTACGGCAATCGTCCCCTAAAAACCCTACCCGGACAACAAACCCGCCCCACCCTCGCCAGAGTCAGGGAAGCGGTTTTTAATATTTGGCAAAACAGCATCACCGACTGTCATTGGTTGGATTTGTGTGCGGGTAGCGGTTCAATGGGGGCCGAAGCCTTGTGTCGGGGGGCATCTCGGGCCGTTGCGATCGAACAGTCGGGGCCGGCTTGTCGGATTATTCGGCAAAATTGGCAACAGGTGTTAAACTCCGATCAAACTTTTGATGTGATTCGGGGTGATGTGGTAGCCCGTCTGAAAACCTTGGAAGGACAGCAATTTCACCACATTTATTTCGATCCGCCCTATGCGAGTGATTTGTATCAACCTGTAATAGAAGCGATCGCCAATTATCAATTACTGACTTCCGATGGTGAATTAGCCGTCGAACACAATCCCAAACAGTGGACCGTTAACCCTCCGCCTCAATTAGAAGTCTGTCGCGAAAAAGTTTATGGAAATACCGCCCTAACATTTTATATCATCAATAGTAGGTTGGGTTGAACGAAATGATACCCAACAATTCATATCATGTCCGATAACCAATAATCCCAAGTGTAGGGGCGGGTTCTACCAGATTTTTACTACTACTGAGAGATTGAGATAAACCCGCCCCAGTTTCTATTAGTTCGTTTTTGCGATGCACGCGCATCAATTAGGAATTTTTGTGCTAAAGCACAACAACAAACTCTATTATAGATCGTTAGATTTCGTGACCTCAACCCAACCTACAATCAATTATCCTTTGCGTTTTTTATCTCCTTGAGTTCTCAAAAATTCCCCTAGAAACGCAACCAATCCCGAACCCATAATTAAAATCACACTCAAAGCATTAATATCCGGTTTAACCCCTGTTCTAATGCGGCTAAAAATCTCCATCGGTAACGTTGTCGCCCCACTTCCTGCGGTAAAACTAGCAATTAAAAAATCATCCATACTGAGAACAAACGCCAGCAAACACCCCGATAAAATACCCGGCATTAATTCCGGTAATAAAACCTGAATAAACGCTTCAACCGGAGTCGCCCCCAAATCCAAAGCCGCCTCCTCCAAATGGGGATTCAAATCCGCCAAACGAGTCGAAACCACCAACGCCACATAAGCCAAACAAAACACCACATGAGCCGCTACAATCGTCCAAATACTCAACGGAATCGCCATCGCCGCCAAGAAAACCAACGTTGAAACCGCGATCGCAATATCAGGAATAATTAACGGTAAATAAGAAACCCCTTGATATAAACTTTTCCCTCGAAATCGATAACGAGCCAATCCCACCGCCATCAACGTTCCAATAACCGCCGAAATTCCCACCGCCACAAACGCCACAATTAAACTATTTTGGAGAGCCGATAAAATGCGATTATCTTGAAAAAGTTTAGCATACCATTCTAATGTAAAACCCTGCCATCCCGCACTATAACGAGATTTATTAAAACTATAAAACGTTAACACAAAAATCGGCAGGTACATATAAAAAAACATCAATCCCACAAAAATGACCTGCCAAGAAACCTGAAATTTCGGTTTTGTATCTCTCATTTCTATCGGAACATCCTCATTTTTATCTGGTTGTTTTAATTGTGTTTGCATGAGAAAATTATCAAATTAGGCAAGAGGTGCTTCTAGCAATTGTTTTGTAGGGGCGGGTTCTGACTAAATGTATGTCTTCCCATCAGCAACTTTTCTAAACCCGCCCCTGACAGTGACCGACCAAACCCAGTGAATATTGATAGTTCATAAGCGATCGCTGCATAACCGTAAACTGTACAAACTGCTCACTGTTCACTGGAGAGGGGCGGGTTTACAGAAGTTTTGCATGGGAAGATCGAGATTTGTTGAGAACCCGCCCCTACATCACCACCGATCCGGTGTCCCCTATTCTCTATTTTGACGGTCTACCCTCCCCATATTTCAACAACAATGCGATCGCCAAACTCACCCCCATAATTAACACCATACTCAACGCCGAACCAAACCCCCAGTTTTGAGTTGCCCCTAAAAATTGATTGTAAATTAATCGAGAAACCGTCATACTAGAGGCACCGCCCAACAGTTCGGGATCGACAAAATCCCCCAAGGCACTGATAAAAACCAACAGCGATCCCGCCGCAATACCCGCCCTCGCTTGGGGTACAGTAACCTTCCAAAACGTTTCCGTTGGTTTGGCCCCCAAATCCGCCGACGCCTCCAATAAACGCCGATCTAGCTTTTCTAACGCCGCATACAGAACCGTAACAATATAGGGCAAATAACTGTAAGCCATCCCTATTAAAACGGCCGGAGAGCGGTTAAGCAACTCCAACGCCGGTAAACCCAAAATCCCCAAAAACGAGTTTAAAACCCCCGTCGGCCGTAAAATGGTAATCCAGGCATAAGACCGCAACAGCGAAGACGTCCACAGGGGCAAAACAAACCCCAACAGCAGCAAATTTCGCCAGCGAGAAGGAGCGTTAAGGGCGATCCAATAGGCAACCGGAAACCCCAACAGCAAACAGATAATCGTCGTTCCCGAAGCAAAAAATAGCGATCGCCCAATCACCTGTAAATTGACCGGATCGAACACCCGCAAATAGTTGGCAATTCCATCGGGAATCACCACATCACCCGGTCGAATATCTCGAACTAAACTCAGTTCAAAAATAACCAACGTCGGGAGAACCAGCAACAGCAGCAGCCACAACCCCGAAGGCCCCAACAACACCAACGGGCCGAGTAGATCCCCTAATTTTTGTTTGAAACCCGTTTTAGCCGAAGAAGGGGGAAGATTTGACGGATTTTTACTCGATACAGCCATATTAATTAAGCACTGGTAAGTTTCGTCCAATAGCGATCGTAAATTTCACTCGCCTCTGGAATGGGCGCTAAAGATTCACTTCTTTCAATCACGGACTCGGGGGGAAATAAAGTCGGATCATCCTGCAAGCTTTTCGGAAGTTTGCGATAGGCGAGTTGGGAAGGCGTCGCAAAACTGAGGCGTTCGACAATACGGGCGGCGACATCCGGTTGAAGCATAAAATTCATCCACTGATAAGCACCATCGGGGTTGGGAGCGGATTTAGGAATCACCAGCGTATCCGTCCACAGCGACGATCCGCTTTTAGGAGTAATGTAGCGCAAATCTTCGTTTTCCGGCATGATTTCCGCCGCATCCGCCGAATAACACATGGCGATTAACAAATCCCCGACAATGATTTGAGGGCGCCAAGCATCGGTGGTAAATGAAGCGATCGCCGGTTGGAGTTCGGCCAATTTTTCGTAAGCTTGGCGAATGTGTTCGGGGTTCGTCGAGTTGTAGGAGTAGCCCAACATTCGCAAGGTTGCACCAAACACCTCTCGCACATCATTCAGCAGAGTAAATCGCTTGGAAATCTCTTTTTGATGTTCCCAGAGAAATTCCCAATCTTCTGGGACTTGTTTGAGAAGGCGACTGTTGTAAATTAATCCTGTGGTTCCCCAACTGATCGGCACGCTGTAGCGGTTGGCCGGATCGTAAACCGGGTTTTGAAAGATGGGGAACATATCTTCTAAACCGACGATGAGCGAGTGATCCAACTCCATCAGTAAACCCAGATCCGCCATCTTCTGAACCATATAATCAGAAGGATAGATAATACTATAAGCTCCCGCTCCTCCGGTTTGAATGCGGGCCAACATTGATTCGTTGGAGTCAAACACATCCGCCACAACTTTTAACCCCGTTTCTTGGGTAAAGCGATCGAGTAAATCCTGATCGGTGTAACCCGTCCAAGTGTAGATATACAGGGTATCTGAGTCTATGCTGGTGTTGGGTGTGGTTTTCACCTCTGCCAGAGTCCAGCCGCAACTTGACAGTGAAGAAGCAGCAGCAGCGGCGAGAGTTGTCTGAAGAAATTGACGTCGAGTTTGAGCCACCCTGATCATATTAGGTAAGGGTTAAATTTTCCGACCAACAGTTTTTTGGTGTTGAGAAGGTGGACTAAGCAAAACAAGATTATTTTAGCGTTTATTGACTCAAGGCTAAACAGTCCGTTGGTTTCCAGCAAACATAGACGGTGGTTTCTCCTTCTGCGATCGCCTCACCGGTTTTGGACTGTTGAACGGTCAGTTGTTCGCCCGAGAGTAACTGTACGATATATTGTAGGTGAGTTCCGAGATACATGGTGTTAACGATCCGTCCTTCAAAACAGTTAACCGCACCGCCAACCGGATAAGAACCAATCGAAATTTTTTCGGGTCGGACGCTGACAACCACCGCATCTCCGACTTGAATATCCGAGTTGGGGGTTGTTTGAGTCGGTGGGGAAGGATAGGCTTCTATTTTTAAGCCGGTTTCTGTAACGATCAGTTGACTGGTGGCGTCGAGGGCTTCAACTCGTCCCGAGAATAAGTTGGTATCGCCGATAAAATCTGCTACAAAAGGAGTTTGAGGACGTTCGTAGATTTCGCTAGGGGTGCCAATTTGTTCGATACGGCCTTCGTGCATCACGGCAATGCGATCGGATAAACTCATCGCTTCTTCTTGGTCGTGAGTGACCATGATGAACGTCAGGCCGAGATTTTTGTGTAGATTCGATAATTCTACCTGCATTTGCTTCCGCAGTTTCAAATCCAAGGCGCCCAAGGGTTCATCGAGTAATAATACCGCCGGACGGTTTACCAAAGCACGGGCTAATGCGACTCGTTGCTGTTGTCCGCCTGACATTTGACCGGGAAACCGACTCGCAAAGGCTTCCATTTTTACCAATTTTAGAGCTTCTTTAACCTTTTCCTCGATTTCCGATTGATTTCGCCGCTTGACTCGTAAGCCAAACGCAATGTTATCGCGAACATTGAGATGGCTAAATAGGGCGTAACTTTGAAAAACGGTGTTGACTGGACGCAGGTAAGGCGGAACTCGGGTCATCGACTGTCCCCGAATTAAAACTTCACCGGCTGAGGGCGTTTCAAAGCCCGCTACTAAACGCAGGGTTGTAGTTTTACCGCAGCCAGAAGGCCCGAGTATACTGAAAAACTCCCCTCGACGCACCTCTAGATCGACACCGCGCACGGCTGTTTCTCCGTTAAAGACTTTGAAGACTTTACGCAGTTCGACATCGAATTGAGAGTCTGTCCCGATCGCACCTGGATTTTGGGTGGCTGTTTGAAGCATAATGGCAACATATGGCGGAGATGTCCCTACTTTAGCTTATCCGATGGTTGTAGAGGTGACAAGTTTTTCGCCTCACTCATTACCAGTGAATAGGGTAAGGGGTAAAGGGTAAGGGGTAAGGGGTAAGAGGCAATTCTGTACGCGCAGCGAGCGCGAACGCGCTTACTCGGTGACTCGGTGACTCGGTGAGGCAGTGCGGACTTGGCGGTTTCCGTTGAGGAGCAACTGCCGAACCCGAAGGGTGACTCCTGAACTTCACCATGCTACCTTGAGAACTATGACTCAATTTTATAGTGAAGATTTGGCTTATATTCACGATGTTGGTTTTGGTGAATTGGCGGAAAATTCTGCATCTTTTTTGTTGAATCTTCTGCAACAACAGGAACAAAAAAAAGGTTTAATTGTTGACCTCGGTTGTGGAAGTGGTATTCTGGCTCAACAGCTTTATCGTGCGGGTTATGAGGTTTTTGGGATTGATATTTCGGGGGATTTGATTGCGATCGCCTGTCAACGAGTTCCCCGAGCAAAATTTCACGTAGAATCTATATTTACCGCTAATATTCCCGCTTGTATTGCGGTGACGGCTATCGGGGAATGTTTGAATTATTTATTTGATGAAAACAACACAAAAACTCAACGGTTCAACTTGTTTCAGCGAGTTTATGAGGCTTTGGATGTTGGGGGTTTATTTCTATTTGATATTGCCGAACCCGGACGAGTGTTCGGAGAAGAAAGTTATCGAAATTTTAGACAAACGGAAGATTGGGCGGTGTTAGTTTATGGAGAGGAAAATCAACAACAAAAACGTTTAACCCGATGGATTACAACTTTTCGTAAGGTTTGGAGAACTTTATCAATGGATAATTGACAATTGATAATTGCTCATTAATTAATGAGGTTTAAAACCTCTCCTTTCAAGGAGAAAAAAGAGAAATTATTTCCTCTGTATCAATCCTATTCATAAAGGATCGAGGTAATTATCCATTATCCATTATCCATTATCCATTATCAATTATTGAAGGTTAATTCCAATTTTCACCCGGACACATCGGTTTGTTTGCACAAAAACTCTAGCGATCGGTCGATGAGGAGGAAATCCAGGAGTTTCAAGTCTACATGGTAGAATAGAGATATAAGTAGCTAGAGGTTTGCAACGTTCCGCAGGTGTTGTACGACTCGTACATCCCTAGATAGAGAATTCGCTCAATCTTCTAGCTTCTTTCAATAGAATCTCGCTGTCGTTCACGCAATTATATCAATGGGATGAGCAAAAATCCGTGAGCGATCGAGATAGGATAGTTAAATTCACTGTGTTTGTATAACAAATTTTATTGAGCCGAAACTATGACATCGTATGCAACCTCCACAGCCCGAGCCGAGATGAGCGAACTCCGGCGACTCAAAGGCTTGTTACCCCCGGAGTTACAGAGTTGGGTAACGGTTGAGAAAACCATAGAAGTCAATCCCTTATTAATTCGTAGTGAAGAAATTGGCAAAGATCAAGTCGAAATTCAGATTGACTTAGTTCGCTGGGAACAACTGGCAATGGATCAGCGCAATCTGCTGTTTTGGCACGAAGTCGCCCGCATCCAAAATGATACCATTCCCCGAGATGGTTGGGAAATGGCAGCCTTAGCCATCGGTTTGGGGGGAGCAGTGGGCGAACTTTGGGTACAAGATGGACTATTATTATTGTTAGCCTTAGCCTTGTGTGGGGTTTCCGGTTATCGCCTGTACCAGAAGAATAACGGCGAGAAAACCCTACAAGAATCAATCGATGCAGACGAAAAAGCGATCGCCATAGCAACACGATTTGGTTATACGCTACCCAATGCCTACAAGAGCTTGGGAAGTGCTTTAAAAATGTTAATTGAGCAAACTCCCAAAAAGCGGCAACGCGCCCGTTATGAAGCCCGTTTGCAAGCGCTCAAACGCAGTGCGTCCAAAGCCAAAGCTCGGGTGAAAGGCTCTCGCGAACCGGCATCAGACGCGGAAAGCATTTATAACAACAACTACTAAAGATGAGGGGCGAGTGAATGTAAGCTGTTGTCGGTCAACATCAACCTACAGAACACCCGCCCCGACTTCAGTTGCTAGAGGTTAAACCCAGTCAGGTTAAACCCGTTAATGTTTATTTCTCTTGGACTTTAGAGAGAGCTTCACGGATTTTCTCGGCGGCGATATCTCGTCCACCCAAGCCAAAGGAAATCGCTACAGCAACCGCAATGGCTCCGAGGAGGAGTCCAAACGCCAAGTTAACAATATCGCTACCAATACCCATTTGTTGGAGAGCGAGCGCACCAACAAAAATGATAATCGCAACCCGAGCCGCTTGAGCCAACAATTTAGAATTACCCGTACCGGAACTCAGCACAAAGCGATGGGCTAAGTTGGCAAAATACAAGCCAATGGCAAAGATAACAGCACCAATTAAGACGCGACCGGAAATCAGAATAATCTGCTCAATGATCAGCGTCAGCGAGGTTAATTGTAGGATATCTGTTGCGGTGACCACAGCAAACAACATGATTCCCACAAAGGCGATAATCCCGACAATTTCCGAAGGGGTGCGAGTGTGGCTGGTGGGTTTAGAAGTCGAGTCAACCACGCGAACTTCATCGGTTTCAACGCTACCGGCCGGAGGAGTCGATTGCAAGCCCAACCAATAGAATAACCGGTTGAATCCCAGGCCGGTTAAAATGCTGGTGACCAGATCGGATACAAAGCGTCCAATCACATAGGCTGCAACCAAAATCACCGCCGCCGCAAACAACTGAGGAATGATGGTCAGAATGTCCTCAAGCATGGCAATTGCCGGAACAGAAATCGCCTCAATTTGCAGAGCATTCAGAGCAGCAATGGCAATGGGAATTAAAATCAGAACGTAAACAACCGTTCCAATAATTGAAGATAAACTTTGACCGCCTGCGGTTTCACTCAAACCAAAACGATTCCCCAAGCGATCGGTACCGACTGCGATCAGCAAATTGGTAACAATACGACGGACAATTTGAGCAATCACCCAACCGGCACCAGCAATCAGAATCGCAGCTAAAATATTGGGCAGGATAAACAGCACCTGATTGAGCATCTGCTGGACGGGTGCGAGTAATCCCTGCAAGCCGAGAGTATCGAGAATCGGCAGTAAGAACAGCAGGAAAATAAACCAATAGATGGCATTTCCAAAGGTTTCACTCAGAGAAAACTGAGGTTGGGCGGTGCCATCATTGACTTGTTGATTGAGGCGTTCATCAATTCTAAACGCATTCAAGACCCTTACTGTTATCGCTTTACAGAGCGTTGCCACTATCCAAGCAATTCCCAATAAAATCAGCGCACCTAAAATTCGGGGAAGGAAGGTGGTAATCTCATTGAGTAAAGTGGTCAGCGGAGTAGAGACAGTGGACAGTTGTAGTCTCTCTAGAAAAGCAATAATCGCAAATAGGAAAATAATCCAAAATACGATGCTTCCCGCCCAGTTTTCAACGGGAATATTCTCGGCTGTATCCGAACGGCCTGTGACCCAAGATGCCACCTTGTTATCGAGTTGGGTCTTCTTTAACAGACTCTTGACTAGAAATTGAGCAAATAGGGCGATCAGATACCCCGCTAACAAGATGACTAAAGCAACGATTAGATCCAGTAGGGTGATTGCACCTAAAGAGTAGTTGCTCAGATTTAAAGGGTTAGATGTGGTCTCCTGAGCAAGTGTCAGATGAGAAAGGGTGGGTATTGTTATCCCGAAGGTTGATGATGTGAATTCGTGCCAAGTTTCATTCATAGTTTCTCTGGGAGATAATCTGGATGAAGTCTAGAATTGTGAGGGGGAAAATAATCCCTTTACATCTGGCGAAAGATAGAAATCCTGGGGATTTCATGTCATGCTTTCTCAGATGTTGAAGATAGAGAACGGTCATTTCAAACCTTGAGTTTGAGATTGCCATCTCCATCTCAACCCATAAAATACCTCAGAATTGGATAAAACCCCATACATTTTTGGAAAAAGCAGGATTTCAGAGGCGAACTTTTCGCTTTCTGTTGTCCTTTTCGACTAAGAGTCTGTTTAACACGGTTTATAATCCGTTATATTGAGTGATAATCTGCCTATAGCTTGCAGGGTAAATGGGATCTAGTCAAGTTTTTGAACAATCGATTAAAATTTCGGCCAGCGCCACGACGGTTGAACGCTGCATCATCGATCGCGATTTGATGCACCGCTGGCTTAATCCGGCTCTCCGCTGCGATCCGGTGGGGGGATGGAACACTGATGTCGGCGGAAAGTTTCGGTTTGTCCTCAAGATTCCCCTAATTACACCCACTTTGAAGGCTGTGGTGATCGAGCGGGAACCGGGGATGATTGTCTGGGGTATGAATGGCTTTTTTCAGGGTAGCGATCGCTGGGAATGCCAGCCCACCTCTAAGGGGACGTTGCTCGTCAATCGGTTTGAATTTAAGATTCCGAACCCAATGGTGGAGTTTGGGTTTAATCAGTTTGCGGCCCAGTGGACAAGAGCCGATATGCAAGCCCAACTCCGCCGTCTCAAACGAGTGGCGGAAGAACAATATCGGGGCTTGCGATAGGGGATAAAGTTGTTCAAAATTGGGCAATCGGTGAAGGCTCTAGAAGGGCCTAAAATTGTCCAGTGTTAATTACACAGCAGTTCTTGGACTTCAGGCTGCGCTCTGAGAAAGGCGATCGCTTGTTCTCCGAGTGCGACCATATCGTTATACAGCCCAATGAGATCTTCAATATCAACGGTGATCACTTCGAGTCCTTCATAGCTCAAGATGGCTTCCACTAAGGTGATATTGCCATCACGGGCGGCCGTTTGTAAACCGCTAATCAGGTTATCGACGATATTACCAATCTCGCTATCGGGAGCAATAAACAAATTTAACGCTCCTACGGCTAATCGGCCATAGCTAGAATTCAATAACGTGTCTACCAGATCGGGAGGAACGTTTACTCCGTAATTCAATGCTGTGCGAAAATCAGCGACTTGTTCCGGGGTGAGTTCGGCTAAAGTAAATAGCGATCGCAATTGATTGGACTGTTCGCCTGTTTCGGCAAAAGTCTGCAATTCTTCAAAGGATATGGGAATATTGGCGGCACCGTATCTTAATTGAAATTCATCGACTGCCGGGGCCGGTTGGCTAAACAGGGCTAAACTTGCCGTTAAGCCTATTATCAATGCTAATCCCAAAGCGATGGATTTGGAAATTCCTCGACTGAAAACTTTAAACAAACCGTTAATGCCCGGAAACTGACACCCAAATTTAAAATTCATCATTTCATTCCTCACAATTGGTTTGACCCTATATTAGTCATTTCGATCATACCCTTTATGGGTCTGTTTATATTTGATAAAAGTTCCCCAAAACTGATTTTTTTTAAGGTCATCTGTCCGCATTCATCCGAGATAGCAATTGTCGGATTATCATCGCATCCTGTGCCTGGGGCTGATTTTTTAGATAGATTTCTAAATCTTGACGGGCTTCTGTCCAACGTTCAAGCTGGTAATAGAGAATTCCGCGATCGCGCCGTTCATTTTGAGCCTCGGGAAACAGCAGTAAAATCCGTTCAATTGCCGAGACTGCTTTTAAAATCTCCCCGGTATTCATATAAATAACTTTCAGATTTGTTAACATTCTGGCCAGAATTTGCCGGGAAGTTACCGGGGTCAGAAATTGCGGACGCAGTTTCACCTGCTGGCCGTAAACTTCTGTTAATTTCACTTGACAATCTTCGGGAAATAGAATCTCTCCTTGATTAAAAACATCCACATAAATTCCGGCGCCTTCAAAATCAGGGCGAACCAAAAAATGTCCCGGCATTCCGATTCCCACCATCGGAAAATCAATCAGTTTGGTAATTTCCAAATACACCACCGATAGGGTGATCGGAATTCCGGTGCGCCGGTCGATCACCTGATTTAAAAAACTATTATTTGGATCGTAATAATTGCTGCGATTTCCCTCAAATCCTAAATCTTCAAATAAATATTGATTTAAAATTTTAATCACCTTCAACGGATATCGCTGTTCATCCAACCGTTCTAACACCTCTGCTGCCATTTCATCTAGGGCGTTCAGGTATTCTTCCGGGTCGAGAGAAAGAAACTGTTCTTGAGCGATATAGAGGGCGGCTTTCGCCAGATTAATCTGTTCATCTGGCCGATTTATTTCTTGATAAAATCGTTGTCTGGCGTGAGAGAATTTCATAGGTGTTTGGGGGATTTTACTAAGGTTTTATTCTTAATGTTATACTCATTTTATTCCGGCGTTATCTAACTAAGAACTGATTTTTTCGGTCGAATCAAGGGCGTGAATAATTTTGGCTTCAAGTTGATCGATAGCCGCCATTATTCCCGTTTCGGGATTGTCTAAAATCGAGGCTTTGACCTGTTCCAAATATTCGGCTATGGTTTCTTTTAAGATGGGCTTTTCAATATTCGCGGTGTGGTAAGTATCCCAAATATCCCAGAGTAAAATCCCGACTCCTACGGTACAATCTAATAATCCGGCCGCCATTTTTCCGGTTAAACTCGCGCCGGTTTTTAAGGCTATTTTTGCACCGGCTTTTCCAGCTAAATTCGCGGCGACTTTACTTCCGACTTTCAACACCAACGGTGCAACTAAAGGTTTCATGGCTAAATAAGCACTTCCTCCCACTAAAACCTTGAGAGATAAGTTAGAAACCTCTCCCTCCGTATCATAAATACTAATCGCAATATCGCTCAAATAACGATTCCAATCGGCCTGAGGAATTTGATAGGATACGGGAATCTGATTGAGATTTCCCGATAACTCCTGTAAATATTGCTTGACTGTCTGTTGAGTCAATCGTTCCAGTTGCAGTTGGGCAATTTGAGGACGAAGAACCCGCTTGGCAAATTCTTCTTGAAAATCTCGAGTAATCACCTCAGCAACTTTCTCCGACGGACTCGGTAAATCCGGATTCAGTAGATTAGCAACCCCCGAACTCAATTGCACAAAAACGCTTTTGAATTCGATCTGTTTTTGATTAAAATAACCAAAATACCAGCTAAGAAAATTATCCTCTACTCTCCCCATTAAGTCATCTATCCAAAGATCGAGTTGTTGAGAGGCGTAATTTTCGGCTTGATTGTGAGCGGTTGTTAACGCTGTCGCGACTGCTGTATCAACTTCTTGCCAATTCACACTCGGTTGAACAATTACCGTTTTTGTAGGCTGAGATTTGCCGTTAACCGAACCCGAATCAAAGGCTTGATGAATAAAAAACTGCCCCCCCAAAGGAATAATCACCAAAAGAATTACCACCAGCCAAATCAACGGAGAAATCGAACGAATTACCTGCACCCAAGCCAAAATTCGATGGGTTTTCTCGGCATAACTTCCCGAACTATCCGCAGGGGGAGAAGGCGGAGGAGATTCATTGCTCGGACGGGGAACTGGGGAGGACTGCGGCTCTGAATTCACGGCAAGAAGTAAAATGAATTTCTAGTTAAATTTTACCAAACCTTGTTAAATCCCGTGACTTTTTCCGATCACCCAATGACGGCGAAAAAATCGCGATAACGAAGATTCATCTAGACGTAAAAAAATCGGTCGTCCGTGGGGACAAGTGCGGGGGTTACGAGTTCTCACCCACTGTTCGAGTAAGGTTTGCATTTCGGGTAAACTTAAAGGGGTACCGTTGCGAATCGCACTCCGACAGGCGGTCGCCACTAGAGCGGCTTCTAAATCTTTTCCCAAACTCAGTTCGATTAACGCCTCTCGACAATCTTCTCGCTGTGATAACATTTCGGGTACGGTACGCACCGCCCACAATTGTTCGCCAAAGGGATCGACTTGTAAACCCAAACGCTGTAACTGTTCTAACTGGGGGGTTGAAAGCTGTTGCAACAGGATCGGGGGTTCGATATTAACCTGTTTCCAAGCCTCACAAAGCTGTTCATATAAGACTCGTTCGTGGGCGATATGTTGTTCAACTAACCATAAACCATTGGGATGTTCGGCGACAATATAAGTATTATGAACTTGGGCGATCGCTTTGAGTTCAATCAAGCTTAATTCTTCACCCCTTAAGCGCTCTTTTTGAGTTGAAATTGAACGATGAGTTTGATAGCGTCCTTGTTCTTCGGAGACTTTTAATAATTTATCGACGCGATCGAGTTTGGCGACGGCGGTTGTGGGATTTAAACGCAAAGCATTTTCAATACAAGTTTGGATTTGTTGTTGCCAAATGTCGAGATGATGCAGGTAAACTTCTTCTTTGGCGGGGTGCCGGTTCCAGTCGATATAAGCCGGATTAATTTGTAAATGGATAAAACACACCGGAAAGCGATCGCGGGGGACTGTGCGGCTGAATGCGGTTAGGATGGTTTGTTGAATTTCTGGCGATCGCACCATGCGACCGTTGAGGGCTATTTTAACCCAGTCCGGGCGATGGCGGTGACAGCGGTCGGGTAAACCCAGAACCCCCTGCAAACTGTTGGCGGAGGTTGTATCGGGTGTTGGGGTGGTCAGTTGAAGCTTCAGAGGTTGTAAGTCCGATCTCCGCACACCCCGCAGGATTTGAGGTAAAATCGAGTCAGCCCCGACACCGGAACTAATTTGCAACCCGCAAGTTGAACCATTGCGGACTTCCCAGTGGACGTGAGGATAACAGAGGGCGATTTGACCGACGATCCGATGAATGCTTCGCAGTTGTTGGGCTGAGGGTAAGGCTTGGCGGCGTCCCTGCCAGTTGTCAAATAAGTCCGAGACGGTGACAACGGTACCGGGGGCGATGGCGACGGCTTCGGGTTCAAAGGGTTCTCCCTGGCGGTTGTAAGCGACTCGCCATCCGATTTCGCCGACGGGACGGCTGAGAATTTCCAGTTGGGCTAACTGGGCTAAACTGTGAAGGGCTTCTCCGCGAAATCCTAAACTGGTAATCTGGCAAAGATCGGCAATGGTGCGAATTTTGCTGGTGCTGTGGGCGGTGGCGGCCTGTTTGAGGTTGGTTAGATCCATGCCTGCACCGTTATCGGCGACTTGAATGCGCCACTGTTCCGGCCATACGGAGATGGTGATGCGGGTGGCTTGGGCGTCGAGGGCGTTTTCAACTAATTCTCGGACAACGGCTTCTAGAGAGTCAATGACTTCTCCGGCGGCGATTAAGTAGATGAGATCTTCGGGTAAGGGTTGAATTTGAGATGCCATACTGCACAGAGAAGGAGTCACGTTTTTTTCCACCGAATTGAGTTCAGTTATTGATCGTAACTTTTGCAGATGATTTTTGAGGTTATACCGCATTGGAAATGAGTTTACTGTATAATTTCCTATTTTCTCGATATTTTTTCGTGAGAATCTACTGCGGTGGAAAAACCGATTATAATAGAATTGTGTCCGGCGCGATCGAGGGGTTTCACTAATGAGTGATTTAGATTTGAATGAGGCGACTTCTCATCCTTTGGCGAAGTATCGCAATCATCTTGAATTTTATGGCTATCGGGTTGAGGAAATAGAAGATCGGCTGTATTGTCGTCATACTCGCAAGTCGAACTTGATTTTAAATCCGATTTCTGACCGGGGGGTTTTGATCAGTATTGTTTATTCGTTTGAGCCAGATTTGGATCGCTTAGAAATTTTAGAATATGTCAACGAGTTAAACGGGTATTTTACCTTTATGAAAGCCTATATTGACGAAGATAATGATTTAATTATAGAAACCTTTTTTGAGGGCGAATATGACCGCACGAATTTTTCAATTTTGCTGGATAATATTGAGTATGACACGGAGATTTTACTACAAAATGAGTGGACGCAAGACTATTTAAAATAGGGAAAAACTCTGCAAGTGTGGGGGATTAGAACTCTAGGACGCTTAGATTTTAGCTTAACCGACAGAAGCCCCACGACTGACCCGAAGGGCAGCGTGGGATGAATGGCGTGTGAATTAACGACGGTTTTTCGACCAAAGCGACAGCGAGGGAGAAAAAACATGAAAGTAATTCACAAATCCTGTGTTATACTTTTTTATAGTAAATGCTTTTCACTCTAATATGTTAAAAGTAGTCAAAGTCAGATTATATCCAGGTATCCAGCAACAGCAATAATGAGCAACGAGCTTTTGGTGGTTGTCGTTGGCTATGGAATTATTTTTTGAATTTGATGAACGAAACTTATAAAGAGACAGGTAAAGGATTGTCTGGGTACGAAGTTAAAAAGATAATTCCTCAGTTAAAGAAAGAACATGAGTGGTTATCACTAACTTATTCTCAATGCTTACAACAAGTCTGCTTAAATCTGGGAGTTGCATTTAATAATTTCTTTGAAAAAAGAGCTAAATATCCCAGGTTTAAATCTAAGCACGGTAAGCAGTCTATTCAGTATCCTCAAAATGTCAAAATTACTGATAATCAATTAATCCTGCCGAAGATAGGGAAAGTATCAGCAATTATTCATCGAGAGATTGAAGGGAAAATTAAAACCGTAACCATCACCAAAAATTGTAGTGAACAATATTTTGCTGCAATTTTATTTGAAGATGACAAAGAGAAGCCAGAATCAATTGCAGAAGGCAAAGCAATAGGTATTGATTTGGGATTAACTCACTTCGCTGTTACTAGCGATGGGTCAAAATTTGATAACCCTCGGATACTGAATAAACATGAGAAGAACTTAAAAATAAAACAACAGCAATTATCTAGAAAACAAAAAAGCTCTAACAACCGAAATAAAGCTAGAAAGAAAGTTGCTAGAGTCCATAGAAAGATAACTAATTGCAGAGAAGATTTTCTCCATAAACTATCTCGTAGGATAGTTAACGAAAACCAAGTTATTGTGGTGGAAAATCTTAATGTTAAAGGCATGATGCAAAATTACTGTCTAGCTAAATCTATTCAACAAGTTGGCTGGGGAATGTTTTGTACTATGCTAAAATACAAAGCAGAAAACGAAGGTAAGATTTATCAAGAAGTTGATAGATTTTTCCCGTCATCAAAAACTTGCCATGTATGCCTTAATCAAGTGGGTAGTTTGCCACTGGATATAAGATTTTGGACTTGCGAGAAGTGCCAAACCAAACATGACAGAGACATTAATGCAGCGATAAACCTCAGAGATGAGGGACTACGAATTTTGACCTCTGGAACGGGGGATAAAGCCTGTCGCCCAGAAGTAAGTCGCAGTAATAGAGGACGCAAGAAATCTACTACTGTGCTTTCTGTTGGGCAGGAAGCCGACACTGTACCGTCAGGTCAGTGTGGGTAGTTCACCCAGAACATCCTGTAACCGCGAAGGAAGACGGCGCATAATTTTACCGGTTTCTCGACTGAGAGGAACCAGAGTCACCTGGGCGCTAACATAAAGCTGTTGGCTGTCTTCAGAAACAATTTGGTATTCCCAAAGCATCCGCACCCCTTTGATGGGGAGAATTTGTCCTTTAATCAAAATCGTCATCCCCATTTTCACCGATTGATGATAGCGCACCTTCAACTCTACCACAGGAAGATCGCAACCTTCGGCCACCAAATCAGTATAATCTAACCCAAGTAAGCGAAAACTCTCAACCCGCAATTCTTCCATCCAAGTCACATAGGTACCGTGCCAGACAATGCCCGCATAATCGGTATGATGGGGAAATACCCGCACGGGCCAGATAAACCAACCCTCGGAGAAGGTAACGGAAGAAAAAAGGGGTTGAGGTTGAGGATGTTGAGTGAAGGACACGTTACAAATTGTTCTAAAACGCTACATTTCTACAAATTCTCAGCCGGTCATCGGGCTTATGCTGAAGTATAGACCCGTTATCGGTCAACAAATGGATGTTAGATCTGATGTCTCTCAAGTTAGCAGTTATCAGTGTAATTGATAACGGGTACTGAAATCACATCCAATCGAAATTAGTCTTAGCAATACCGAGAGAGGAAAAGCCATGAATATCAACAAAATTCTAGTCGCGGTTGCGGGGCGGGGACTTTGTGAGGAGATGCTGAATATGTTGATGGATGTTCCGTCCATTCAGCAGGCATCTGTAACGGTTTTACACGTTGTTCCTTCACTGGCTTCGGCGGAGGCGATGTCAGAAAAATTAGAACAGGGGGGTAAAATTTTAGCCCAAGCGGTACAATCGATTAAGGTCGATCCGAGCAAAGTAAATCCCCGTTTGAAGCAGGGAGATCCCAAAGATATTGTTTGTCAAGTCGCCGATGAAGAAAATTCCGACTTGATTATTATCGGATCGCGAGGGTTACAAGGACTGCGGGCGATTTTGGAAAATTCCGTCAGTCAGTACGTTTTTCAGTTGACTTCCCGACCGATGTTGTTGGTTAAAGACGGGATTTACGTTAAGAAGCTCAAGCATATTATGGTAGCGCTCGATGCGAGTGATTCTTCTAAAGAATATCTGGACTTGGCGCTATCTTTGGTGAAGGATGTTCAAGGCGGACAGTTGATTTTAGCCCACGTTAACAAAGATATTAGCGGAAAATCCGGCGAAGATTTCTCCGATAAGGCTGAAACCGATCCGGTGATTGCGGCGGCGCTTGAATCGGTGAAGAGGATGGGTGTAAATTATCGTTGTGTCAGTGCGATCGGTAAACCGGGGCCGGAAATTTGTCGGATCGCCGATGAAGTGGGGGCGGATTTGTTGATTTTAGGATCTCCCGATCGCCGTCCGACGGTGGCGAAAAGTTTGATTGACTTGGATCGGTTGGTGGGCGGTTCGCTTTCCGATTACGTTCGAGTTCATGCGGAATGTCCCGTGTTATTGGCTAGAACTGCGGCATCCTAAAGTTTGATTGAAGCAGAAAAAGCGCCGTGAAGCTGACAGCTTTGCGGCACTTTTTTAAACATTCGCTTAGACGGGAGTGATGAACAAATAATGGGTTAAATTATTATCCTTCAGTCTCGCCACGAGTTTGAATGTACAGAATCAAGAGAAAAACAGAGGGAACAAGTACAAACAATAAAGTTGCAACAAATCCAAGATCATTAACTTCCATGATATCCAGCCTGTATGTAAACAATCAAAACGATAAAATTAGCATATCATTGATTGGCTGCTGTTGGTTCATAACAAACAGTTAACGTCCTTAACCTTGAATGCGATCGCGCGAGTTTCCCTTGGGGGCATTCTTCTCTAAAAATTCAATAATCTTAGCAGGAACATCAATTCCGGTGGCTTTTTCAATCCCTTCGAGTCCGGGCGAAGAATTCACCTCCATCACCACCGGGCCGTGATTGGATCGTAACATATCGACACCCGCGACTTTCAACCCCATCGCTTTCGCCGCCCGGACTGCGGTGGAACGTTCTTCCGGGGTTAATTTTACCTTCTCTGCGGTGCCGCCCCGATGCAAATTGGAGCGAAATTCTCCTTCTACCGCCTGTCGTTTCATCGAAGCCACCACTCGTTCACCAATCACAAAACAGCGCAAATCCGAACCTTTTGCTTCTTGAATAAATTCCTGCACCAAAATATTAGCATTTAAGCCCCGAAACGCTTCAATAACCGACTTGGCGGCTTGGTAGGTTTCCGCGAGTACCACCCCAATTCCTTGGGTGCCTTCGAGAAGTTTAACCACTAAAGGCGCACCGCCAACGGTATTAATTAAACCGTCAATATCTTTGGTGGAATGAGCAAAACCGGACACGGGTAAACCAATTCCTTCTCTGGCCAACAGTTGTAAACAGCGCAACTTGTCGCGGGCGCGAGAAATGGCTTGAGACTCATTGGCGGTAAACACATCCATCATTTCAAATTGTCGCACCACAGCGGTACCGTAAAAGGTTTGTGACGCCCCGATGCGGGGAATAACGGCGTCGAATCCTTCCAGGGGTTTTCCGCCATAGATGACCATCGGTTTATGGGAAGTAATGTTCATGTAACAACGCAAATAGTCAATGACATACATTTCATGGCCCCGTTGTTCTCCGGCTTCTCGGAGTCGTCTTGTAGAGTAAAGGTTAGAGTCTTGGGATAAGATTGCAATTTTCATAGTCTTATGTTTCTGACATTTTGGAGTTCAACTGGCGTTAAACAATTTAAGGTAACACGGGTCAAAATTAGAGGAAAATCCTCTTTAGAGTTAGTCCGTTAGCGGATCAAAAATGTTTAACATTCTTTCGTCTCAATAGTTATCTGAATCTGCTTTGGTTTTTCCATCTGTCCTGGGGATGTTAAAAATGCAGATTGCACCTGAACATGATAACGACTAACCGCCTTGTATCGGCGCAAAGCTTGCGTCGGGTACCGTTCGCGTTGGGGCTGTTGGTGCATTCCCGTATTGTATCCTGTTCGGTGATGTATCCTGTCAATCTAAAAGTTGCCCATCCTCTGTTTGCGGTTTAACCCCGGAATGGACAACTCCCCAATCGATTTTTGATTTTTGAATAATTATCAGGCGTTTAGCTGCGTTTGCGGGTCCAAGCTGTGCTTTTCCAAATGGCGATAAGCAACACACCCGAGATTAATGCCCCTAAATTCCATTTTATGGAGTTTTTATTTGTTCTAACTCTTGGGCGGATTGGATTTCTGGAGTTCGCCCTTGAGTGTCGAGACGGCTTAACAGGTTTTCCATTTGTTCTTCTGTTGTCGCCTGTTGGAGTTGTTGTTGTACCTGCTGAATTTGAGTCATTCGCTGTTCAACTTGAGTATTAATCTGAATATTACTTTGTCGATCAATTCTCAAGGTGTTTCCGATCCCCAAAGGCAGCATTAAAAGGAAGAAAATTCCAAATAATAAGGTCAACAACGATAAGGTTTTTAACAGGGTTTTTTCCCTTTTTTCTCGAAATTTATGCCAAAATTGAATGGGCTTTTTGCTCTTATAATTTCAGGTTTTTGGAATTGGAAATAGTCGCCAATATCGCCACTTTTAATACCAACTACACTCCCATTTGAACCAACGGTAAAAGCGAAAGCGGGAGTTGTGGCGCTAAAGACTGTAGTTGTTGCTGCTAATACGCCCGAAATCGGTAAAGATTTTCTCATAGTACAGGTTGAATTCTCCGAAAGATTGGCTCTTATAAAACAAACACTCAGGCTATAAACACCCAAGTGAATGCAGTTGCTCTAGTGATATTTTGGAATTGAGCTATTCTCAAGCCCAGTTTTTTTGATGAATCAATCTATCACTGTGATTCCTAGTAGACGAACAATTTTTGAAAACACAAGATTTACTGAGGTTTAGTAAAGATCGTGTATGTCGATACCCTTTACAGGCTGAAAATTGGCCTTGATACGGCAGAGTTTGAGGGGTTTTGTCCCGATAACTCTCAAACACTGAACTTTTCTATTTTGCCGGACGGGAGGTCGAACGATAAAAAGGACGCTTGACCACTTCCGCCGAATAGGTTTTCCCGCGAATTTCCACATCTAAAGACTGTCCTACCCGAGCAAAATCTGTGGGAACATAGGCCAGGGCGATCGCTTTTCCGAGGGTCGGAGATAAAGTCCCGCTGGTAATTTCCCCGATAATTTCGCCGTTCATCTTCACCGGATACCCGTGACGGGCGATGTGACGTCCTTGCATTTCCAAACCCACCAGTCGCCGAGAGACTCCTTCTGCTTTCTGACGTTCAAGAATAGACCGACCAATAAAATCACCCTTATCCCAGTGAATGACCCAACTTAATCCCGCTTCCAAAGGCGTTGTTGTGGTATCGAGGTCTTGACCGTACAAAGCCATCGCCGCTTCTAAACGCAGGGTATCTCTGGCGCCCAACCCGCAAGGGGTCACACCGGCTTCTAACAAACGCTGCCACAGTTGTACCCCAACTTCGGGGTCAACCATGATTTCAAAGCCATCCTCGCCGGTGTAGCCGGTTCGGGCGATAAAGGCGGGGTGTCCTAAAACGGTAGCGTTAAGATGTCCGAAAAAGGAAATTGATTCTAAATTTTCACCGACCAAAGGCTGTAATTTTTCTAAAGCCTGCGGACCCTGTACCGCAATTAAAGCCTGATATTTGGATAAATCTTCTAAGGTGATATCCGTCGGTTCTAACTGGGCCGATATCCAAGCTTTATCTCGCGAACAGGTGGCGGCGTTCACAATCATCACGCCCCGTTGATTTCCGGTGTCTGGATCTTCGCCTTGATAATAAAAAATAATATCATCGAGGATACCGCCTTGTTCGCTCAATAAGACTGTATATTGAGCTTGATTTGCTTTTAAACGGCTCAAATCAGAAGGAACTAACGGTTGTAGCGTTTCAATTAAGTTCTCTCCGACTAAAATAAACTTTCCCATGTGGGAAATATCAAACATTCCCGCTTGTGAACGCACCGCCTCATGCTCTTTGCTAATTCCTGAGTATTGTACAGGCATCTCCCATCCCGCAAACGGAACCATGCGAGCGTTGAGCGCTACGGCGACATCGTACAACGGAGTACGAGAAAGCGGTTGGGTGGGTTCATTCGGTTTGGCTTCTGTATGTTTGACTTCAGTTGACTTAGCCACAGGTTGTCTATCCCATTACTCTGCTCGGTTTTCTCGATTTTATCGGTAAATTGCCGCACTTGTCAGAACTAAGGTTTCGGGAAGACAGGAGGACCGGAGTTCAGGAGTTCAGGAGTTCAGGAGTTCAGGAGTTCAGGAGTACCTCCTTCGGAGTAGCTTCGCTAACAGGAGTTCAGGAGTTGGGAAAAAACTGTTCACTGAAATCACTGGTGACTGGTGACTGGTGACTGGTGACTGTCTAAAGTGTGTAACAATAAATAAGATTAATACAATTATTGTTTCAGCGAAGTATATTCATGTCGGTTTTGGCAGCGATCGCAGTTCTTGCAGTCTTGATTGTCGTCCACGAACTCGGTCACTTCATGGCGGCTCGGCTGCAAAATATTCACGTTAACCGTTTCTCTATCGGTTTCGGCCCGATCTTGATGAAATATCAAGGCTCCGAAACAGAATACGCCTTGCGAGGAATTCCGTTGGGTGGATTTGTGGGATTTCCCGATGAAGACCCCGACAGTACCATTCCCAAAGACGATCCGGATCTGTTGAGCAACCGTCCCATTTTAGATCGGGCGATTGTGATCAGCGCCGGGGTGATTGCCAATCTCATTTTTGCCTATTTTCTCCTGGTGGGGCAAGTTGGACTGATTGGTATTCCCGAATTTAACTATTATCCGGGAGTGCGGGTGCCGGAAGTGGCGACCGATGTGAGTTCGGCGGCTACCAAAGCGGGGATCAAACCGAATGATGTGATTATCTCGGTTGAGGGCGAAAAACTCGAACCCTCTCAACAAGCCATTCAGGACTTGATCGCCGAGATTCAATCTCATCCCAACCAACCGTTAGATTTAGAAGTCCAACGGGGTACGGAAATTATCCCGCTCGAAGTGATTCCCGAACCCGGAAATGATGGCAAAGGGCGAATCGGCGTCCAACTGACCCACAACCGGGATGTTGTCCGTCGTCGGGCCGATAACCCGATTGAAGCCTTTGGGGTTGGGGCGAACGAGTTCCAACGAATTATCACCCTAACGGTCGCGGGTTTTGGTCAACTGATCAGCAACTTCAGCCAAACGGCCGAACAGCTTTCGGGTCCGGTGGGAATTGTGGCGATCGGCGCCGATATTGCTCGCTCTGATGCGGGGGATTTGTTCCAATTTGCGGCGTTAATTAGCATCAACTTGGCGTTTATTAATATTTTGCCTTTGCCGGCGCTCGATGGCGGTCAGTTGGCGTTTCTGTTGATTGAAGCGGTTCGGGGTAAACCTCTCCCGACTCGGGTTCAAGAAAGTGTGATGCAAACCGGATTGATGCTGCTGTTGGGTTTGGGAATTTTCCTGATTGTCCGCGATACCGCCAACTTGGGTTGGGTGCGATCGCTTTTGCAACAGTAATCGTTTGGGGAAACTGAGCGATGACCATTCGCAGGCGATTAACCCCCCGGCAACTTGCTCTAGAGATTTTGGTGCGTCTCAAACTGCTGTATCCCGATGCGGGTTGTACGCTGAGTTATCAAACTCCGGTACAGCTTTTGGTGGCGACGATCTTATCGGCTCAATGCACCGATGAGCGGGTTAACAAGGTGACTCCGGCCCTGTTTAAACGCTTTCCCGATGCTTTTGCGTTGGCGACGGCACCGGAAGAAGAACTCCAAGAATTGGTGCGTTCAACCGGGTTTTATCGCAACAAAGCCAAAAATATTAAGGGGGCTTGTCGCATGATTGAGGAGAAGTTTGGCGGCAAAGTCCCGAAGTTGATGGAACAGTTGCTTGAACTCCCCGGAGTGGCCCGCAAAACGGCGAATGTGGTGCTGGCTAATGCCTATGGGATTAACATGGGGGTGACGGTTGATACTCATGTTAAGCGCCTGAGTCAACGGTTGGGACTGACCAAACAGACCGATCCGGTTCGGATTGAACGAGATTTGATGTTACTTCTGCCTCAGCCGGACTGGGAAAATTGGTCGATTCGCTTGATTTATCACGGTCGGGCGGTCTGTACGGCTCGCAATCCGGCGTGTTATGATTGTAAATTGTCTGATTTATGTCCGTCGGCCGAAATTGAGGCGAGTCGGGCGAGGGCGAAAGGGCTTTAAGCTCTATGGAGTCGCTCACTAAATAACAATACAGGTAGATTTACAGAGGAAAAACTCTCAAATGGCTAAGAAAAGTATGATTATGCGCGATATTAAGCGCAAAAAAATGGTCGAAAAGTACGCCGAAAAACGGGAAGCACTTCAAGAGCAGTTTGATCAGGCTTCTAATCAAGCTGAAAAAATGGAGATTCACCGCAAAATTCAACAACTTCCCCGCAACAGTTCTCGGACTCGGGTTCGCAACCGCTGTTGGGCGACAGGACGGCCGAGAGGATATTATCGCGATTTTGGACTCTGCCGCAACCAATTGCGGGAAATGGCTCACAAAGGACTTTTACCCGGTGTGGTGAAGTCCAGTTGGTAGGTTGAAGTGATTGGGAGCGGGGGATGGGGAACGCTGTCCCCGGATGTCCTGCACGTATTCCCTCTCCCGATTAACGTTTTGGGGTTATCTTCCACAGCAGCGTTCGTATCCCAAGCTATCTAAGAGTAAGTCGCTGACGGCGTTGGCGATCGCAAACTCTCCATAAAAACTTTGTGAAAAGTCAAACGATTGCATTTCCGTTACAATGGCAATCACTAATGAACCGAGATCGTTTTCTCCTTCCATGCGTTGACGGACAAAGATTTGAGCGGCTCTTTGGGCGATCGTTTGGTTGATGGCTTCGGGGATAAATTCTCGATCGAGCCATGTGTGTAAGGCTTTTTGCAGCCATTCCCCCTCCTGTTGGGGATTTTCGGCCGGGGGAAGTGTGATCGGTTGAATCGGTTCGGACATGGGTCTAAAATAGCGGTAAACTCGGTAATAGGATAATTAAATCAAATTATATCCTTTTGATTTGAGTCCGCCTGGGAAGGGATTTACTGGCGCACGACCGCGATCGCCGGGGCGTTACCGGGGTCGTAGCCTTGCAGGATTCTTTGTTTGACGAGATCGGCAAATCGTTGATTGATCGAAGATTCGATCGGGTTGGCTTCTTGTTTGAAACAGACTTGATAACTTTTGGATTTATCGTAGGTGCGGGTGGAACGGTTGTAGGTTTTGGTGGTTTTCGACTGCACAAAAACGGAGGGTTCGGGGCGTTTGTACCAAAATAGACGGTAAGAATGGGTGGATTCATTACTTTTGAACTTGAGAATCTCCTCGGTTTTTCCTAGAATATTGATGGTGTAAAAATCGGCCCGCTTGTTAATTTGTAAATACCCCCAGTTTTTTTCGGTTTTATTGATTAACTTCTCTAGAGTGGTTTCTAACAGGGGACTTTCATTAAATGCTAACATTGACTTTTAGTTTTGATTTAGACAGACTACTTAATTAATATATCAAAATCATCGGCTCATGCAATACGATGTCGCGGCTATTATTCAGGGTTATGCTCAAGGTTACTTTCTGATGTCAAATGATGACGATGAAGCCTTGGGATGGTATACTTCCCGCCAAAGGGCGTTGATTCCCCTTGACGATCGCTTTCGCTATCCGCGATCGCTTCAACGGGTGTTAAATCAAAATCGATTTAGTATTGCGGTTAACCGGGATTTCTCGGGGGTTGTCGCCGGCTGTGCGAATCGAGAAACCACTTGGATTTCGGAAGAATTAAAGGAAATTTACCACGTTTTGCATTATGCCGGTTATGCTCACAGTTTTGAAACTTGGCAGGGGGATGAATTAGCCGGCGGAATTTTGGGCTTGGTGATCGGGGGTGCTTTTATTGGAGAATCGATGTTTTATCGCATTCCAGAAGGCTCAAAAGTGGCAATGGTTAAGCTGGTTGAACGGTTGAGAGAACGAAATTTTTTGCTGTTTGATGCTCAAATGAATAATCCCCATTTGGAGCGCTTTGGAGCTTATATTCTTAGCAATAAAGAATACAAAAATTTGTTAACTAAAGCCTTGGGTCGTAACTGTTCTTTAAAATAATTTACAAAACACAATAAATACAAAACAAAATAAAATTGACTGTAATCAATAATTTCGATTAAAATTAAATTAGCAAATCAAATCAATAAACTTTTGAGTAAAGATCACGGGTTAGCCTAAAACTTGTCTATTCCTGAAGATTATATGAAAAACCCTCCCCTCTCTAAATCAAAAAATCAATAAACAGCCTTCACCGTTTTTCTAACCTCGTGAGTCAAAATTTGATTGCAGCAAATGTAACAAATTTTTACTCCACTAAGCCCCTATGAAAACCGATCGCGAAACCGAGCCAGATCCCAATCTAGATTATGGCATAAACCCGAAACAATCACCGCAGGAGTTAACAGGATCTCAAGCTTTTCGAGATCCGATAACCCGCGAGGAACTTTGGTATCGTCGATTAGAAGCACGCGATCGAGAAACTTTAGCCGTGTTTGAGTCGATCTCTGAAATTATTCTGGTGATCGAAGCAGAAGCCAAAAATATTACCGTTATCCCCACCCGGTTGGATGAAAAATCGGGTTTGAAAGGGGAAATTATCAATCAAACCATTCAACAATTTTATGACCCCGAACAGTCCGAACAATGGTTAGAATTAATTCGACAAGTTTTCACAACCCAAGAAACCATCAACTTTGACTATAGCGTGTCTGTAGAAAGGCGAACGTTTTGGTTTTCCGCTCGGGTTTCCCCCAGACTTCAATCTAAAACGGTTCTCTGGGTAGCCCACGATATCACCCAAGACCAACAAACCCAAAATCGCCTACAACTGCTTGAACGGGGAGTGGCGGCGAGCAGTAACGGGATTGTGATTACCGATGCGACCCAAACGGATAATCCGATTATCTACGTGAATCCCGGTTTTGAACGTATCACCGGCTACAGTTGCGAAGAAGCGATCGGAAAAAACAGTCGATTTCTTCAGGGAACAGATAGAAACCAACCGGCTTTGGAAGAACTTCGACAGGCGATTAAAACCGCAAAAAGTTGTTCTGTCACCCTGCGAAATTATCGCAAAGATGGCAGCTTATTCTGGAACGAACTGACCATTTCTCCGGTGCGAAATACCTGGGGAAAACTAACGCATTATATCGGCATTCAAACGGATATTACCGAACGTAAACAAGCCGAAGAAGAACGGGATCACTTCTTTTTGCAGTCCATAAATTTACTTTGTATTGCCAACTTTGAGGGCTATTTTACCCGGATCAATCCGGCATGGGAAAAAACGTTGGGTTATACCGAAGCCGAACTTTTAGCCACACCTTATATTGACTTTGTTCATCCTGAAGACCGAGAAAAAACCTTACAAGAAGCGGAAAGACTCAGCCAAGGGGTGAATGCAATTTCCTTTGAAAATCGCTATCGCTGCAAAAATGGAAGTTATCGCTGGTTGGTGTGGAATTCCACCGCCATTCCCGAAAGTCAACTGATTTATGCTGTTGTCTACGATATCACAGAACGCAAACAAATTGAAGAGGCTCTCAAACGACAAGCCTTAACCTTTGAAAATATTTCCGACGGGATTATTATCACTAATTTACAAGGGATAATAATTGATTGGAATCCCGCTTCTGAGTTGATGTTTGGCTACAGCAAAGCCGAAGTTTTAGGCAAAAGTGCCGAATTTTTATACTCGCCAGACCAAGCCAAAAACCTGACAACTCAAATCATCAGATCGATGATCAAAAACTGTCGTTGGAATGGTGAAATTAAAGTCATTTGTAAGGATAAAACTCAACGAATTTGTCAAACCAGCGTTGTTCCCCTCGAAGACGAACGGGGTAAAATTATCGCCGCAATTGGAGTCAACCGGGATATTACCGAAACGGTGAAGATTAGAGAGGAATTAAAAACCTCACAAATGCTGCTATCCGGGGTTCTCAATAGTTCTCTCGATGGAATTATGGCGTTTAAATCGGTGCGAGATGAAAGGGGTAAAATTATTGATTTTGAATGGTTATTATGTAATCCCTCCGCCTGCGAAATAGTCGGACGAACCGAAAGTGAACTGTTAGGAAAACGAATGCTTGAAGAATTGCCGGGACACTATGAAGTTGGACTCTTCGATCGCTATGTGGAAGTCGTAGAAACCGGAGAACCTCAAGAACATGAATTTTATTACGAATACGATGGAATTAAATCTTGGTTTATGAATATTGCGGTTAAATTAGCAGATGGGTTTGCTGTCACCTTTCGCAATATTACCCGCACCAAAGAATCGGAACTGCAACTAATACAACTCAATGATGAATTAGAATCTCGCCTCAGCCAACTTCAACAACGCAACCAAGAAATATTATTACTCAGTCAGATGAACGATTTTCTGCAAGCTTGTCTGACGTTAGAAGAAGCCTACAAAGCCTTTAAAACTCTGATTCAACCCCTATTTCCGCATTGTTCGGGAGGTATTTTTATTACCAAAGCATCCCGTGATTTTGTCGAAGCGGTCGCCACTTGGGGAAAACTTCCCATCGGAGAAACGATCTTTCATCCGATAGACTGTTGGTGTCTGCGACGGGGACGAGAACATTGGGTTAATGAAGATCAAATTGAGTTACTGTGTAATCATAGCGATCGCCGTTCACCGCCAAAAGCAACCCTATGTTTGCCGATGATGGCACAAGGAGAAACACTAGGATTATTTTACCTTTGTTCGGATTCCTCGGATTATCTCAGTGAAAGTAAGCGCCAACTCGCTAGTACCGTCGCCGAACAAATGTCACTTGCACTCGCGAATTTACAACTGCGAGAAGAATTACAAAACCGCAGCATTCGCGATCCCCTAACTGGATTATACAACCGTCGTTACCTCGAAGAATCTTTAGAGCGAGAAATTCATCGCGCCCGTCGCAGTCAACACAATGTTGGGGTAATAATGATTGATATTGACCATTTTAAACGCTTTAATGATACCTTTGGGCATGATGCGGGGGATGCGGTGCTTAAAGAAGTGGGAAAACTGTTAAAAAGCTGTTTGCGAGGTTCTGACATTGCTTGTCGTTATGGGGGCGAAGAAATGACTTTAATTTTACCGGAAGCTTCTTTAGAAAATACCTGTAAACGGGCCGAAGAAGTTCGCAGATTAATCAAACAAATTAATCTTGAATACAAACGTCAAAGCCTCGGACCAATTACGGCGTCTTTGGGTGTGGCTTGTTTTCCCGAACATGGAACTACAGGTTTTTCTGTTATTCACGTTGCTGATAGCGCCCTTTATCAAGCCAAAAAACGGGGTCGCGATCGCGTTGTTGTCGCGGCGGAGGTAGAATGATGGGGATGGGTAACGGATGGGTTGTTGGTGGGTTTTTTGGGTTAATGCTATTAGAAACAGATGGGTTGTTGGTGGGGAGGTGGGGATAATTTTAAGAGTTTCTCAGTAACCACTGATCTGGGTAATTCGTCATATTGACAATTATTCCCAAAATTTGATTATATTCACGATAAAGTTCTCGGCCTTTGTGAAGGTCTAAATAATCGCATTTAACAGCAAATTTTAACCAAACTTGAGTTTATGCTGCCTAGAAACCTGCATCATTTAGTCTGGTCAGAAAAGAACCTTTATTAATCATATCAAGTCCGGTTGAACCCATTAGAAAAGTGTGGGGAGATCAAGAGATTTTGACTAACAGATAATCTTGACTTGACTTAGGGTTTCAATCCAAACCCTGGCACCACAACCGAGAGGTTTATCGGGACTATAGACAACACGACATCCTCCCTGTATTTCGACAATATGCCCGTAAGTATTGGTGTTGCCCTTTTTGACCGTAATCACCGGAAGTTGTTCCTGGTGTTTTTGATTTTGGCGAATTCTGTGAGAATTAACGTGAACAATCTTTTTTGCAGGCTTTCTCAGATTGCGCCAACGCGGAGCCGGGCCTCTTGTGCCTCGCTCAATCATCGGTTTGCCCTTAAACAGGGGAATTAGCCACATCTTCCCGGTCTTATAGGCACCTTCGACTCGGCCGGCGATTAGGAGAACTCGCAGTCGAGCGGTAGAGATTTTTAAAATACGGGCTGCTTCTGTAGTACCGACAATCATTGAACTAGAAAGGTATAGTAATAGTTTTAAAGCTTTATAGCCAAATTATAAACGATCTGCGGATCAATAATCAATGATCTGGCTATTCGGTGTTGGGAGTCACGGTTCGACCGAAGCCTGTTGACTGTCGGTGGTACGGGTCGGGTGTCTGTTATTCGTTGGTTATACAACCAGATTTGATATCAATTTTCAACCAACCTCCCTATCTCCCCACCTCCGGTATCTCCCTATTTTGTTTTGTGTTCGGTGACTAACGTTAAACTTTGCCATTCTCCCTTATCGTTGTAGCGGCGAATTAAACGCTGTCGTTCGTGGGGATGAACCAACCAACCCGCCTCAAAAAAGAACCCTTGACGCAGTTTAACCTGTTGGGGAACCGTTGCAGAAGCGCCATCGGGTAACAGATAAACTTTCACATTTGAACGCCCGTCAAAATGAAGAATAGATCCGTCTATTGTTGCGGTTGAACTCATCGTATGATTGGCAAAAGATAGACTTTGGGTGAGTTTTCCGGTATTGTCTAACTGAAGATTCATTTGAGTCGAAAAGCGATCGGGAGAACGCAAATCGGGATAAAGGGTAACAGCTTCTCCCGTCCAAGTTCCCAGTAACGCTTCAACGGTGAGGTTCGGACGTTCAACGGCGTCGGTGTTCGCCCGAAATTCCCGAATTAACGTCAATTGTTCTAAGTTTCCCTCCGTATCAAACAATTCCACCAACCGCAAACGGCGATTTTCCCCCACAAAGCCAAATTCCGCCCCCGACTTCGCAAACGGCGCCAACTGTATTGTCCCCTGAGAAAACGCCCCATTCTCAAAAAACAGAATATCCCGTCCCAGAGATTGATATTCACGGACTAATTCATCAACGGGGGGTTTTGTGATACCATCAGGACTCGGCGGAAAACGACGCAACGTTAAGCGAACGGTTTTGTTGTCGTTAAACGCTTCTAACTGCAAAATACTGGGCGTATCCTTAACGATTTCCCCTCGATTGGAAAATTGTGTAAACGAACCGTGCCATTCGCCCAAATTTTCTCGAAAATTATCCCATTGCGATCGCATAATTGAACCTCATTGTATCTGCAAACGGTTTCCCCATGTCTCTATCTGGAATTGTCACCCTGCTGACGGACTTTGGTTTGAGTGATGTTTATGTCGGCGTGATCAAGGCTGTTATCGCCCAAATTAACCCGGAATTACGGGTGATCGATTTAACTCATAATATTCCCCCTCAAAATATTGCGGCGGGTCGATTTTGTCTGATGAATGCTGTTCCCTATTTTCCCCCAAAAACGGTTCATATTGCAGTGGTCGATCCGGGCGTCGGGAGTCAACGCCGGGCGATCGCCGTAGACCTGCCTACAGGATACCTGATCGGGCCGGATAATGGGGTATTGGGGGGGGCGATGGGGGCGATGTTGGCCCAATGTCAGACGCCCGATGAGTTTAATGTGATCGAATTGAGTAATCCTGATTATTGGCGGACTCCCATCCCGAGTACCACCTTTCACGGTCGCGATATTTTTGCGGCGGCGGGCGCTTATTTGGCCAGCGGCGTTCCTTTCCGAGAATTGGGTCATCCGGTCGATCCGGCAACGCTAACTGATGTTATTTTATCAGAGTCTAGCTTCACAGAGGAAGGAATCGAAGGCTGTATTCAGCATATCGATCATTTTGGGAATTTAATTACAAATATTCCCGGTCATTTTATTGAGGAAAAAACTTGGTTTGTGGCAATTGGCGGGTTGGAGGACACTGAAGAATCTGAAGAATTGGTTTTGGGAAATTTGGATAAAAATAAGGAGAAGAAAAAGAAGAAAAAAGGCAAAGGAAATAAGGATAAAGATAAAGTTTCTAAAAAAACGGCTTCTGAGATAGAATCTTTGTCTGGGGTTTCTCGAATTATTCCCGGTGGAATCACCTACGCCGACGTACAACCGGGAAATTTGGTGGCGTTGGTGGGTTCTCATGGTTGGGTGGAAATTGCGGCGAATCAAGGCAATGCTCAATCGATTTTACAGCTACAATGGGGATCGCGAGTTCATATATTATTGACGGATTCTTAAGTGTTGGTATCGTGTCAGCCCTTAACTTTTATAGATTAAGCAACTCCATATCCGGTGTAAGGGCGTTTGTAAGGTGGATGCAAACCGAGAACAATATCTTCCTTTGCAACGCCCAAAGAAACCAATTCTTCACCCACATCAATGTCGGTGGTGTTTTGCTGAAGCCAAATTTTATCCTCTTTAATGTCGAAGTGAAGAACTGTATGATAAACTCGTTTTAGCCCTTTCCAGCCGACCCGCATGAGTTGATAATGCTCTCGTACCGGGTCAAAAAGTAGCTGATTTTCTACGTCTTTATCGGAAGATTTGAACTGACTGTGACGTTCTAATAAGGTTTGAATGCAAGAGCGATAATGTTCTAGTTTATCCATTGCACAATCTCCTCGGTATTGTACATCTATTATGTTAAAATTAATGGATTCTGTCGGATTGAATGCGCCTGCATCGCAACAACGGACGCAATATCGGTACAATAAGGCTAACATTATTATAGACCTCAACCGAACTCATGTTATCTCCTGGAACAGTCCTCAACACTCGTTTCCGACTCAAAGAAGCCCTCAATAGCAATTCTGTCCGTCAAACTTGGCTGGCGGAGGACTTGAAGTTTAAAGATCAAGTCGTGGTAAAATTGTTAGCATTGAGCGGTTCGATGGATTGGGATGATTTGAAACTTTTGGAACGAGAAGCCCAAATTTTGCAACAACTCGATCATCCCCGTTTGGTGCGATATCGGGATTATTTCGCCGTTAATAGTTTGAATCCCTGGTTTTGTTTGGTGACGGAATATGTGCCGGGTGTTTCTCTCAAAGAAAGGTTGGATAAACGTCAGAAATTCACCCCAACCCAAATTCAATGGATCGCTGCGGAAGTGTTAGAAATTCTCAACTATTTGCATCAGTTAAATCCTCCGGTTTTGCATCGGGATATTAAACCGAGTAACTTAGTTTGGGGAACGGATAATCACATTCATTTGATTGATTTTGGCTGCGTACAAATTCAACCTCGAACGCCTGGGGCGACGTTTACGGTGGTTGGAACTTACGGTTATACTCCCATCGAACAGTTTGGCGGGGAAGCGGTTCCGGCGTCGGATTTGTACGCTTTGGGGGCGAGTTTAATTCATCTGTTAACCGGGTTGTCTCCGTCGGAATTACCGATAGATAATAACCTACAAATTCAGTTTAGAGAGCGGGCTGTTTCTCCGATTGAACCGCAATTTTATCACTGGTTAGAAAAGTTAATTCATCCCTCGGTTTCGGGACGCTATTCTAACGCCAATCAAGCGTTAATTGCGCTGAATGCTTCCATTTCTGCGCCGATAGAATCCCCGGAAAATACGGGAATTCGTTTGGCAAAATCCGAGAAGAATTTAAGCATCGAAATTCCGTCTCGGTTTGCGATAGAATATCTTCGCCCGAGTAAACAAACGCTACAAAAGAGTCTTTGGAATTGGGGCGAACGGCTTTTTTCTTTGCGTTTATTTGTCAAGTTGCAAATTGTTGGGGTTGTGGCTTTGGCGGGTTGGATGCTGTGGTTGTTACCGCTTCCTCTCGATAAAATAGGCTTGAATTTAATTTCCTCGCTGTTGGTTTTACCGTTGGTTTTACTGATTTTAGGTGTACCTGCGGGATTGATTTTGTTGATTTTGTTACTCAATTCTGGGGTGGATTATTTTGAGAGGGTTTCTCTAGAATTAAATGAACAAGGTTTAGAGATTTGTTGGAAATCTCTGGGATTACCCAAACGAAAAGTTGTCAATTTATCGGAAATTCAAAATATTAATTTAACTCAAACCAAAGCGGGAAATGGTCGGCTTTATCCAACGTTGGAAATAGCGATTTACAAACCCATGATGTTTTTTCTCTCTCAACGCAAAACCTATCACCTCGGACAACAGTTAAAAACCGAAGAATTGGAATGGTTAAAACGAGAGATGAACGACTGGTTAACAAGCCATTCTTCGCCCTTACCCCAACTCAAACCCAGTTCTACAAATTTTCTGAAAATCTTAAAATTCAACCAAAAAACAGCCGATTCTTAACCTGTAAATTCATTAAAATGGAGTTGATACCAATCCTCCTCTTAAACCTCCCCGAATATCCCCCAAATATCCCCCTACATCCCCCTCCCGTCCCCCTTGGAAAGGGGGAGGCTAGATGTTGCTTCGCTTTTGGTTGAACGGGGTAAGCCAAATGTTGCTTCGCTTTGATTTATACGGGGGACTTTCAAGAATTTTTCCCAATTTTCCCCCCAACCTCCCCACCCTCCGACCCCTCTTTTTAAGGGCAGGGCCGTTTCAAAGTCGAACTCAAATTGTATTTTGACCTCTCCCCCAACCCCTCTCCTACGAGGAGAGGGGAGTATTTTTTTTGATTATTAAATCTTTAAAACTATTAATTGCTCCCCCTTCCAAATAAAAAACTTTCTTCCTTTTCCCTCTCGACTAATAAATAGTCCCGCGAGGGACACCTTTCCCCTCTCCTTTTAGGAGAGGGCTGGGGAGAGGTAGGAGAGGGCTAGGGAGAGGTGGGAAGGGGGTTGGGGGGTTAGGTCATAAAATTTCTGGTCGAGAACGAAACGGCCCTGCTTTTTAAGGAGGGATCAAGGCTTGCGAGGGGGGATAAAAAAGGGGGACGAGGGGAGATATAATCATACTACGGAAATCAAATAAACATTTAATATAACATTTAAAATAACGATGAATAATAACAATGAAGAACGCATCCGACAACTGAATTTAGAGTTGGAAGAAACGCGCCAAAATCTGGAAAATAAAATTGAAGAATTAACGCAAGAAAACCAAAAAGTTAAACGGGAAAATGAAGAATTAAAATCATTCAATTCCCAATTAAATCGAGAATCTAAAGACCTAAATACGGTTCAAGATATACTAGAACTCAAAGCCGCTCAACTTGAAGCAAGCTACGAGAATATACCGATAGGATTGGCGTTGTATGATGAAGATTTGCGATGGGCTTGCATCAATCCAGTTTTAGCAGAGATGAACGGTTATACCATCGCCGAACATATTGGAAAAACGATGAGAGAACTTCTTCCGATTTTAGCCGATGAAGTCAACTCAAATCTCCGCTATGTTCTGGAAACAGGAGAATCTTTACTGAATCTAGAAATTCATGGAAAAACGCCAAAATCCGATGAAGAACGAGACTGGATTGTGAATTATTATCCGGTCAATCTTTCTAATGGAAAACGGGGGGTAGGAGTCGCAGTCACAGAAGTCACCCCTCTGAAAAAAATTCAACGCGAACTCGAATACAGCGAGGAAAAGTTTCGTCAACTGGCGGAAAATATCCAGAAAGTTTTTTGGATTGTAGAAATTTGTTGCAGTCCGCCTCTTGAGGAGAAAATTATTTATATTAGCCCGGCTTATGAAAAAATCTGGGGACGTTCCTGTGAGGAACTGTATCAAAATAACTTAAAATGGACAGAAGCGATTCATCCCGACGATCGCGAACGAGTCATCAAATCATTCAGTGAAAATATAATTGCAAGTCAGTATAATGAAACGTTTAGAATTATCCGTCCTGATGGTACAATTCGCTGGATTCGCGATCGCGGATTTTTAGTCAAAGCCGATCAGTTATGTCCGGTTTATCGAGTTGCGGGAATTGCAGAAGATATCACCGAACGTAAACAAGCAGAAGACAACCAAAGACAACAGCAAGAATTACTCCAAACCATTCTCGATAATATTCCTGTGTTGATAGCGTTGATGGATTTAAAAACTCAAAGCTTTATTTGGGTGAACGAAGAATGGAAAAAAGTATTCGGTTGGTCATTAGAAGAAGTGGGTAAAATTGACGAAATATTGCTAAAAATGTATCCAGAATCGGAATATCGTCAATATGTTAAAAACTATATTCAAGCCTCAAAAGGAACTTGGGGAGATTTTAAAACTCGGACAAAAGATGAAAAAGTATTAGAGATGTCTTGGGCGAATATATCCCTCTCCAATGAAATAAATATAGGTATTGGTCAGAATATTACCGAACGCAAACAGGCGGAAATTGCACTCAAAAAAGCCAAAGATGCGGCAGATGCGGCGAACGCAGCGAAAACTCGTTTTCTGGCGAATATGAGTCACGAACTGCGAACGCCTCTCAATTCAATTTTAGGTTTTACCCAACTGTTGCAACGTCAAACCAACCTTTCTCGGGAAAATCATCAAAAACTCAATATTATTTACCGCAACGGCGAACAGTTACTTAATTTAATTAATGATATTCTCGCGATTTCTAAAATAGAAGCCGGTCATTTGTTGCTGCATATCACTCCCGTTAATTTGCTTCAACTTATCGATAATGTGATGTCTATTTTTTCCCTAAAAGCCGCCTCAAAGAATTTACAGCTTACTCTGGAGTCCGAGGGCGAAGTTCCGCAATATATTCTGATTGATGAAGCTAAAATTCGTCAAATTTTTATGAATTTAATTACCAATGCCATCAAGTTTACCGAGCAAGGAAACATCACGATAAAAGTTGCAAATTTAGGAGAATTTGAGGGAGATTCTTCGCGGGTAATTTTGCAGTTTGAAGTTCTAGATACGGGTATCGGTATCGCCCCCAAAGATCAACAGCTTGTCTTTAAACCGTTTAGTCAAGTTCCCAACAATCAAACCTATCAAGAAGGTACGGGGTTGGGTTTATCGATCTGTCGAGAATTTGTTAAACTTTTGGGAGGAGAATTACAACTTGAAAGTGAAATTGGTCGGGGTAGTCGGTTCTATTTTAAAATTCCCGTATCTCTGGCGACAGAAGTAGAAAGTCTGTCTTCATCTTCCAATTCTAGAGTGATAGGTTTAGCAAAAGGACAACCTTATTCTCGAATTTTGGTTGTAGAAGATCATCCCGATAGTTGTCAGTTATTGGTGATGCTTTTGAAAAAAGTTGGGTTTCAAGTTCGCAGTGCGAATAACGGTCAAGAAGCTCTACAATTATGGGAAAGTTGGTCGCCGGATTTGATTTGGATGGATATGCGAATGCCGGTGATGAATGGCTATGAAACCACTCAACAGATTAAAGCCACAGAAAAGGGTAAAGAAACGGTAATTATTGCGTTAACCGCTTCTGCTTTTGAAGAGGATCGTGTTAAAATTTTGCAGGTCGGTTGTGATGACTTTGTGCGAAAGCCTTTTCAAGAAGAGGAAATCTTTGAAAAGATGAAACTTCATTTAGGGATCGATTACCAATATCAGGAAAATTCCTCTACTGAAGACTCGTTATCTTATAATCAATTAATGTTGCTTCATTCCTCCAAACTCAGTTTTATGCCTCCAGATTGGCTGCAACAGTTACACGATGCCGCTTATCACGCCAATGAGTTTTTATTGCTAGAGTTAATTAGACAAATTCCCCCAACTCATGTAGAATTAACTCGTCAACTTTATCATTTAGTTGACAATTTGGAGTTTGAAGAATTGATGAAACTGAGCGAGATATAAAAGTATGAATAGCACCTTAATTTCCGAGTCGGAATATATCCTGCTCGTTGACGATCAGATCGATAATTTAACCCTCCTCGCCAATATTTTAACTGAAGCAGAGTATAACGTTAGACGGGTAAAAAGCGGAACGCTGGCTTTAAATTTGGCGAAATCTCAAGAAAAACCGGCTCTAATTTTGCTTGATATTCTCATGCCGGAAATCGATGGTTATCAAGTGTGCAGACAGTTGAAATCCGAGGAAGATACTCGGGATATTCCGGTTATCTTTTTAAGTGCGTTAGATGAAATTCAAAACCAGTCTAGAGGGTTTGAAGTTGGCGGCGCCGATTATATTACTAAACCCTTTAACAATCAGGAAGTGTTAATTCGAGTTCGTCATCAACTTAACTTACAAAAACTGCAAAAACAACGAATTTTAGAAGCGGAGTTGAGACAAAGTTTAATTAAAGAGCAAGAACTGAATCGGTTTAGACAGAAAATTATCGAGACAATTTCTCACGAATATCGCACCCCCTTAGCGGTGATTTTAAATAGTAGCGAATTAATAGAATATCGCCTGCGCGATCAGATCACTCCTGCGATTAAAAAGCAATTTGATCGCATCAAGTTAATGATTGTTCGTTTAACGAATTTGGTGAATGATGTTTTATTTGCCAATCAAGTTGAACGGGATAATATCGAATTAAATATAACTTCTTTTAATGCCGTAGAAACCTGTCAAAGTATAATTGAAAACTTACAAAAATTTTCTGAAAATGAACGAACGATTCGTTTTAGTTTTTCCGAAAATCTCAATCAAGAAAATATTAATTTTGATTTGTTTATTTTTCGACAAATTATTGAACAATTGCTCAAAAATGCCCTAAAATTTTCCGGGGTTGAAAGTGTCGTCAGTTTGCAACTGATTCGAGAAGATCATCAGCTTATGATTGAAGTTGCAGATCGGGGAATAGGAATTCCTCTAGAAGATCAAGACCGGATTTTTGAGCTATTTTATCGGGGGAGTAATATTGAAACTAGACCCGGAGTCGGTCTGGGACTGGCGATCGTTAAAAAATCCGTCGATCTCTGTCAAGGCGAGATTAACTTCAGCAGCCAAGTTGGAGAGGGGACTTGCTTTACCATCAAATTACCGCTCTCTATTGAAGATCTATAACAGGATTGATATTTTGTAGCCGCCAACTCAAGACTTTTAAAAAATATATAAATTTTAGATGATTGGCTCTCTGTCGATCGCTACTCTTTCACCAGAGGAGATAAAAAGGCTAAAATCTGGGTATATTTAATACAGTTATAATTTATTGTTCATCGTGGGTTTGCCTGTGCCGAAGAGCGATCGAGGGGTGTCTTCTTTTTCTCAGTCATTTTGACTCATAATAGAACTATAGCGATCGCTGTTTTTCTAAAAAACTTCCAACCTCAGAATTTTTCAAGGATACATTAAGGATAAGGGCCATGTCGAGAGAAAATTCTCACCCGTCACAAGGAGCGTCATCATCAGAATTATATGTTGTTGGAATTGGTACTTCTCCAGAGGGACTCAGTGCCTTAGAAGAATTTTTTGATCGTTTACCTGCTGATACGGATGCGGCATTTGTGATCGTTGAGGACTTCTCTGCCGACTTGAAAACTTTAATCAAAGAACTTCTCGAACAACAGAGTCATTTGACGGTTCGAGAGGTTGTTGACGGGATGTTTCTCGAAGCGAATACCATTTATATCAATCCCGCTCAACAGAATTTAATTGTCAGAGATCGACAACTTTTTTTAAGTGTTTCATCAAGTATAAATCTTCATCCCAATCTTAATTTTCCCATTGATACTTTTTTTGAATCCTTGGCGGTTGACTGTGGCGATCGCGCGATTGGGATTATCTTTTTTGACCGGGGAAGCGATGGGATAAAAGGACTACAAGCGATTAATGAAGCCGGAGGAATTACCCTGGTTCATGCGATCCTCTCCGAATTGGATAGAATCGCTCAAAACATGATTCTCAATACTAGGGTTGAGCAACGGTTATCACCCCAAGAACTTGCTGAAACGGTTTATGAGATAGTCAAGACAGGTCGAGATCATTTGACCGAGCCATTCAACTCAGAATTGGCAATTGATTCTGAACAATTCCAAAAAATTATTCGGATTCTCAAAAAATACGAAGATATAGACTTTAGCTATTATAAATCTAGCACGGTTAATCGGCGAGTTTGGCGTCGTTGTTCTTTAAATCGATCCGAGAATCTCAATCAGTATATTCGTCAATTAGAAACATCTCCAGAAGAACGATTAAAATTAAAAAATGATTTGATGATCGGGGTGACTCAATTTTTTCGCGATCCATCCGCTTGGGAATATCTGAAAACCAATGTATTACCCAATTTAATTGAACAAATTCCCGACCGAGAGCAATTCAGAGTTTGGGTAGCAGCCTGTTCGACGGGAGAAGAAGCCTATTCGATGGCAATCATTATCGATGAAGTCTGCCGAAATCTCAACAAAAATATTCAGGTCAAGATTTTCGCCACCGATATCAATTCTAGCACGTTAGCGATCGCCTCCCAAGGGATTTATCCCCAAAGTATTATTACAGATGTTTCTCCTGATCGCTTAGAAAACTATTTTAACTTCGATGGTCAAGTCTTTCAAGTGCGCAAACAGCTACGTTCGATGCTGATTTTTGCCCCTCATAACCTGACTCAGAATGCGGGATTTACTGAAATTAATTTGGTAAGCTGTCGCAATGTTTTAATCTATTTTCAGCCTCCAATTCAGCAACAAGTTCTGAGAATGTTGCACTTTTCTCTCCGGGTCAAAGGGGTTTTATTTTTGGGTGATTCCGAAAATATAGGAGAGCTACAATCCGAGTTTAATCTCTTACAAGAACAATATAAACTTTTTCAGAAAAAAAGAGACATTCGCTTACCGTTACTTCCTCAAACCATAGATTCAATTCAGTCCATATCCCCCCAAACCTTTAGCATAAAGACCGTTAAAAAGGTGCAAAAACCTTCGGATAGTATTTTAGAGACTGCCTTTAGTGCCTTGGCGAAAAAATATCAATCTAGCTGTTTATTAATCAGTGCCGACTACAATCTTTTTCACATTGTCAGTGATGCGGCAAAAGTGCTTCAAATTCGGCCCGGAAAACTCAGCAACAAGATTGCTAACTTGATTATTCCCCCTTTAAAAATGCCTCTAAGTTTGGCATTACATCAAGCCAAACGAGAAGGAAATACGATTTCTTATATTGATATTCCCTGCGAGCATAATGAAAATATCAAGCGAGTTGATTTAGAAGTGCAGTTTCATCCCCGCAGCACTACAGCAGAAGAATTTTTTATGATCGTGGTTACAAATAAACAGGAAATTCAGTCATTTTGTTCGTTAAAAGATGCTCAATCCTACAATTTTGATCGGGCCGTTATTCAACAGATTCAACAACTGGAGTCCGAACTTCAACAAACCCGTGAAAATTTACAAGCTAGCATTGAAGAACTTGAAACCATCAACGAAGAACAGCAAGCCACCAATGAAGAATTAATCGCAGCCAACGAAGAACTGCAAAGTACCAACGAAGAACTACAAACAACCAACGAAGAACTTTACACCGTTAATACTGAATATCAAAATCAAATTCAAAAACTGATCGAACTCTCCAATGATGTCAATAACTTGCTGCAAAGTACGGATATTGGGGTAATCTTTTTAGATCGAGATTTGAAGATTCGGAAATTCACCCCTGCGGTTGTGTTGGCGATTAACCTCACCGAAGTTGATATTGGTCGGCCATTACACCATCTTTCCTCTAATTTTAATTGTCCCAACTTCAATTCATTATTGCAACAGGTACTTCAAACTGAAGAATCCCTAGAACAAGAAGTGGAAATTTTCACAACTGGGGACACCTTGCTGATGCGAATTCATCCCTATCGCCGGGAAAATAAAAGTTGTGATGGTTTGGTTTTAAGCTTTATTAAAATCACCCAACTCAAACAATATCAAGAGGAAATCAAACGCCAAAATATTGAATTGGAAAATATCTATGCCAATATTCCGGTTGGGTTATGTTTGCAGGATGAAAATTGGAGATATCTGCGAATCAATAAAATTTTAGCTGATATTAACGGCAAATCAATAGAAGAACATATCGGACAACTCCCCAAAGATGTAATTCCCGAACTGATCGAGATTGTTGAACCCATTTATCGGCAAGTTCAAAGCACTGGAAAACCCGTTCTTAACCTGGAAGTTCACGGAAAAACGGCCGCTCAACCCGATCTCGAACGGGATTGGATCACCAGTTATTATCCGGTCGAATTATCCTCCGATAAAGTAGGATTTGGAGTGGTTGTTACCGAAGTCACGCAATTAAAACAAGTTCAAGAAGCTTTACGTCAAAGTGAAGCCAGACTGCAATATTTACTGAATAATACTCCTGCGGTTATTTTTAGCTGCAAACCGGAAGGAGATTATGCAGCCACCTACATCAGTCCTAATATTAAAACTGTGTTGGGTTATGAACCCGAAGAATTTCTCAATAACTCTGACTTTTGGGTTACTAATTTGCACCCCGACGATTGCGATCGCATTCTGACTGGACTCCCCAAAGGACTCAATGAAGATGGTTTTTACACCCACGAATACCGCCTAAAAACTGCTGATAATAGCTATCGGTGGATTTCTGCTTCTCTACAATTGATTAGAGATCAACAGAATAACCCGGTTGAATGTGTGGGGTGTTTGATTGATATTACCGAGCGTATTGTCGCCGAAGAAGCTTGGCGTTGGAGTGAAGAACGCTTTAATTTAACCCTGAAAAATTCCCCGATTACGTTCACCACTCAAGATCGCGAATTACGGTATACTTGGGTATACAATCCCGCTCCCGGTTTTACCTTTGAAGAAATTGTCGGAAAGTTAGAAACTGAGCTTTTATCGGCTGATGAAGCCGAACGAATTCTAGCAATTAAACAACCCGTTATCGAGACAGGCCGCAGAAACCGCCAAGAGTATTTTATCGCTCGAGACGGACAGATGCGTTACTATGAGCTAAGTGTAGAACCGCTACGAGATGACAAAAATAATATTATTGGAATTGCGACGGTTGTTATTGATATTACCGAACGTAAACAGGCCGAACTCGAACGCCAACGCGCCCGAGAATTGCAACGGGAAAAAGAAGCCGCCGAGTCTGCTAATCTCGCCAAAAGCCGTTTTCTCGCCAATATGAGCCACGAACTGCGAACCCCCTTGAACGCAATTTTAGGGTTTACTCAGCTATTGCAGCGACAGCCCAAATTTGCCGGCGAACCGAGCGAATACCTGAATATTATTCATCGCAGCGGGAAACATTTACTCGGTTTAATCAATGACATTCTCACCTTGTCTAAAGTTGAGGCGGGTCGAATTACTTTGAAAACTCACCCATTTGATTTGTCGATTTTGCTAAAAACTTTAGAAAATATGTTTGCACTCAAAGCCGCAAATAAAGGCGTCGAACTTGAGATCAAAGCCGACGAAAATGTTCCTCAGGGGTTAATCGGAGATGAGGAGAAATTACGCCAAGTTCTGATTAATTTACTCTCTAATGCGGTGAAGTTTACCTCTACAGGTAGCGTGAGTTTAACCGTTCGCTATCAAACGCTTTCCCCTCACCAAAATTCAAACTCTTATTATCTTCAGTTTGAAGTTCGAGATACCGGAGTGGGAATTAATTGCGATGAACTCGATAAAATCTTTGAACCGTTTACCCAAACTGAAGCCGGAGAAAAAGTCAAACAGAGTACCGGACTGGGTTTGGCAATTAGTCGCGAATTTGTGGAGTTGATGGGGGGTATAATTACTGTAGATAGTCAGTTAGGGGTGGGAAGTGTGTTTCAGTTTACTCTGCCGTTCGAGCAGGGGTCTACGGTCAATATTCAACCGGAACCTCCTCAACGTCGGGTGATGGGTTTAACGAGCGGTCAACAAGAATATCGCATTTTGGTCGCCGAAGATCGTCCCGATAATCGTCAATTAATTGTTAAACTCTTGGAAACGGTCGGTTTTCAGGTGCAAGCCGCAACCAATGGTTTGGAAGCGATAAAACTCTGGGAAAGTTGGTCGCCCCATTTAATTTGGATGGATATGCAAATGCCTGTTCTCGATGGTTATCAAGCCATTCAACATATTAAAGCCATGCCGAAAGGGGAAGAAACAGTTATTATTGCTTTAACGGCTTCTGCTTTTGAAGAAGATCGCCAAAAAATAATTGCTCTCGGTTGTAATGATTTTGTTCGCAAACCCTTTGAAGAACAGGAAATTTTTGCTAAAATTCAGCAATATTTAGATGTATCCTATCGTTATGACGAGCCAGAGTTGACCTCTGAGCCGACCAGAAAAGCGGTGCGAAATCAGTTAAAACCAGAAGATTTTGCGGTGATGCCGACTCAATGGCGAGACGAACTTCATCAAGCCGCTTATCTGGCGAACGAAGCCGAAATTTATCAATTAATTAAACAAATTCCTCAGACTGAAACCTTCTTAATTGAACATCTAACAGAATTGGTCAATTGTCTTCAGTTTGAAGAAATTGAAGTCCTCACTCAACCCGAATCTCTATGAACAGCATACCCGATCTAGAATCTTCTGAATATATTCTACTGGTTGACGATCAGTTGGATAATCTGGCTGTTCTCTCCGCTTTATTGACCCAACAAGGTTACACCGTCAGACGGGTCTTAAATGGTCAAAAAGCCTTAAATTTAGTCCGTTCAAATGAACCTCCAGTTTTGGTTCTGCTCGATATTATGATGCCCCGAAATTGATGGGTATCAAGTTTGTCAGGAGATGAAAAGTAACCCGAAAACAGAGGACATTGCAGTTATCTTTTTAAGTGCTTTAGATGATGTCAAAAATAAGGTGAAAGGTTTTGAAGTCGGAGGAGCCGATTATATTACCAAACCCTTTGAAGCCTTAGAAGTGATTACCCGAGTTCAGCATCAACTGGGTTTAAGAAAGCTGCAAAAACAAATTAAACTCGAAGCAAAATTAAGAGAATCTCTGATTAAAGAACAGGAAATTAAAGAGTTTAAACGGCGAATCATTACAACCATTTCTCACGAATATCGCACACCTTTGTCGATTATTCTGACCTCGGCAGGACTGCTAGAACATTATTGCGATCCCGAAAATGCCAAGCAGCAAAAACACATTCAACGCATTCAACAAATGGTACAACATCTCAGCAGTTTGGTGAATGATGTGGCGTTAATTAATGAACTCGAACAGGATAAAATTATACTTCAACCCGTTCCTTTGAATTTGATTGAATTCTGTCAAACTTTGATTTCAGAATTGCAAATCGTCCGACAAGTCGGAGAGAGAATTAAATTTTCCTATCAAGGCAATCAGTTCGTTGGAAAATGGGATGAAAGAATTTTACGACAAATTTTGAGTCATTTACTCTCTAATGCGATTAAATTTTCTCCTCCCGAAAGTGAGATTGATTTAAAATTAATTCAAGAAGAAGACGAAATTCAGTTTCACGTTATCGATAGAGGAATCGGTATTCCTTTAGGAAACAGAGAAAACATTTTTGATCCGTTTTATCGAGGGGATAATATCGGCAGCATTCAAGGGGAAGGTTTGGGTTTAGCTATTGTTAAAAAATGCGTCAATTTATACGCCGGTCACATTTTATTTCAAACTGAACTCAACCAAAAAACCACTTTTATCGTCAAATTACCCCTTCAAGAAAATCCGCTGTCTCCTCTCTGGTAACGGGAGTCACCGAGTCAGGAGTTGGGAGTTGGGAGTTAGGAGTTAGGAGTCGGGAGTCGGGAGTCGGGAGTCGGGAGTCGGGAGTCGGGAGTTACTGAAAACTGACAACTGTAAAAACTGGTGACTCTCTTACAAACTTTGCTACCGACGGAAACCGCCGGGTCGCAAGTTTGCGCTGGTGACTGGTGAAGCAGCGCGGTCTTGGGGGTTTCCCCCATGAGCGACTGCTGAACCCGAAGGGTGACTGGTGAAGCAGCGCGGTCTTGGGGGTTTCCCCCATGAGCGACTGCTGAACCCGAAGGGTGACTGTCTCTCCCTATCCCCCGAGGATTTGTGTTGATTTGTTATGAATCCTTGGCAATTAAATCTTTAAAGTGTAACAATGAATACAGAAATCTAAAAACTCACCTTGATGAGCTAAGTTATTTTTCGTTCACAAATTAGGAGCGATCGCGAAAATGAGACTGACCTATCGTACAATTAACTATGAACGGCATCAGCCTCCGGTTGACATCGTTGAAAGCGAACTGGGGGGCAAATATCGGGGAAATGCTTGGCAGGTTCACTACCCCAGACACATTCCGGTTCCCTTACCCAACCCCAACCTGAAGTATCGGGGTGTTGCTTACCGTCCAGAGGAGGTCAGAAGCGCCGAACAGACTCAACCTCAACCCTCTGTTACCGCTCCCGTAGAAGCCACTCCAGAAAATATAATTGGGGTTCACACGGCTAATATTTGTCGAGTGTTGGAACATCGCCGAAAAGTCGCCCAAGCCCGAGGAGATGAGCAGTTGTTGAAAATGTTAGAGTTAGAAGCCCAACAATTAGCCTGTTAGTTTCCCTTTAGTTTCCCTGTAGAAATAAACCGTGAAACTTCTACAAAAGGCATTTGTTGTAACTAGCTCTAAAACAAGCTCTAAAACTTGGTGAAAATATTGATAAAGGTTCTGAGTAAGGCTGACGCACCTTTCAGTTCAGCCTCCAGTTCCTCAGGTTGTGTGAGAGTTTATAAAATCATATTCATGCTTTGAAAGTATCACTTTTAAAAGCAATTTATACACCTAAATTATACTTCAAAAATTTAACTTCACACGGGGGGCTGTGATTCCTGTTCTTGAGCGCGAACATCATTTAAAAGTTCCTCAATAATGCGACTTAACTGCTTGCAAATTTCCAGCAAAATACCGGGACGTTGCTCGATCAAACTCAGCAAACTATTTTTCTCTAATTTTAACAGTTGACAATCCGTTACAGCAATCGCCCCCACCGTAGACACCGACTCAGCAAAAAGTTGATATTCCCCAAAACATTCACCCGGAGAAAGCCGTTTAATCCTCTGTTGAGTTCCGCGAATTGATTTCGTCAACACCACAGTCCCCGCCATCAAAATATACAAATGAGTCCCGATACTTCCCTCTTGAATAATCACCTCATTGGACAGAAACTCCTCCTCAACTAACTCTTGATTCAGAATTAATAACTCATCCAAAGACATTCCCTGAAACAGAGAAACATTTTTCAGGATCAGAATGCGATTCATAAAATAATCTTGAGCAAATAAAGGGCTAGTCGGTGGAAAAACCTGTTGTACAAATTCTTGAACCAAAACATCAGAACTTTGGATAACCAAAAAGGGAACCGTTGCCAAAGCCATAATTGCTCCCATTTCTATCCACCGATTTTTAGATTGTATCGCCTCTAATAACAACTTGTAACCCTTGCTTTTCATCCACTCAGAATCGAGCGCCATTTCCGCTTGAGAACTCCCTCCATCCGCCCACTGTTCGAGCAGCGGTAAAATCGGTAAAATAAACCGACGATAGCGCAAAGAAGCAATGGTTTCCACCGCATTCGCCCGACTTCTTTTATCCGTAGAATATCGCAGCACTCGCAAGGCTTCTAAGGTGTGTTTGCATCCCAAGCATGATAACACATAAAAAACCCGTTCAATCACCCGCAAATGGAAATCTTCTATCGCGATCGCCAACAATTTCCAACTGGGATGTTCGCGGGGGAGTTGTTGCCATTTCCAAGTGCGAGAAACTTTTTGTAACTCCTGACTAACGTGGTTAAAAAGAATATCTTCCGCCCGAGAAGTTCCAATATAACCCATCGCACTAATTGCGGTTTTTACCACCTCTGGACGCTCAGAACTCAAACAGTTTTCGACAGAAGATAAACTCATTTCACCATACACAGAAATCGCTTTAGCCGCTTGATTTCGCACCCGATAATCGACATCCTGTAAACAATTTGCCACCTCGTTTAGCATTTGCGGATCGGCGATCGCCCCCAACAATTTTACCGCCTCCGCTCGCACTTCTGCGCTAGGATTAGCAAGTTCTAAAGCGGCGACCTCTCTCAACTCGCGATCGTTTCGAGAAGCTAAACTCACCAACGCTTTTAATCCCTGCTGTTTAATTTCGCAACTGGCTAGGGGTAAAATTTGACATAAAATAGGAAGTAACTCCCGTTTTTTCGTATGAGAAATTACATCTATTGTCGCCTGAGCAATCGGACAATCTAACTTCATTTCCCATAACTTTTGACAAGTTTTTTGCATTTTAGGATGCAAACTTTGTTGATGAGTCGCTATTGCCACACAAGTTAACGCCCGAATTTCTTCCGGTTCTTCCTTGAGTAAATTTACCAGTTTTTTCTCGGAAATTGATTTATTTTTATCAATTAAAAGTTCGAGAGAAACCGCTTTTCTTTGAGTATTTTTAGAGTTTAATCCTTCCTCTATCCAATCCGAAATAATCGGTTCCGGTAAATGACGGAGAAAGGAAACGATAGCTTGTCTAAGTTGGCGATCGGCTTGGGATAATAAAGCGTTAACTTGCGGTAAAAATTGCTGGATGGGTTGTAAATAAATAGCCAATTCTAAGCCGAGTATTTGATCGGCGCGATCGCCACTTTCTAAAAGGTTCTGCACTTCGCTTTGATAATCGGTATTCAGCGTTAAACCCTGTCGAACTCGATCTAAATTCACCGAACCCGAAAGCAACATTTTCACCAGCGATCGCCGATAGCTCTTTCCCGTTTTGAAACTCACCCCAACCAAAACTAAACTTAAAATAATTCCCAGTATACTCACTTGTAAAGATGTACCCGAACTCATTAATCCGAGCAAAATTAACCCCCCAATCATTTCGCCAACCGGGGAAAATAATCCCTCACTTAAAACTCTAAACGTTCCCAAAGCTTGAGCGGGTACGGCGTTGTAATTTATGGTTTTTAAAGGGTCGGCAATACTGCGATAAATTGCCACATGATTAATATTAGCAAAAACCGCAGTGGGTAATCCAAAATTCACCGCAAACCCGATAAAACCGAGCAGGGTTGTCAGGGGATAAATCAAGTTAGCGCGACTGACTCCCAAGCGTTGAATGAGGGGGGTTGTGACCAGAGAAGTTAGTAACAGTTGGATGAGGCTAAACATCGCCGAACTCAGTCCTAAAAAGCTGGTGAGATCCTGTTGTTCGGGAAATCTTTCGGCGTATACGGTTGAAAATAGAAATTCGGTGAGAAGTCTTAATAAGAGGATAATAAAAGTACCGATAGCCAAATAGAAAATAATCGGATACTGTTTGGCGAGTCGGGGAAATTTCTTGAGACTTTTAACCAATCCTTGGGAAGATGTTTTCGCCGCAGTCGGGTTGATTTCTATCGCCTGTTGATCTCGTTCCAAATACACTAACTGAGCGATGGCGATCGCGTAGAGTAGGGGAATACTTAAGAGTAAATTTTCGGGGGAAATAAACTGAACAATTAAACTCCCCAAGCTGTTGGCTAATAAAAACCCAATATTCGCGCCTAAAAATAAAACTGCGGTGTAACGTTTCAATCCCAGAGCGGTAAAATAGTCAGAAACTAAAGTAGAAAAGCTAATTTTAATCAGTAAAACGCTGAGAATATTAGAAAGAATATATAAGCCATAATAGGGAATAACAGTGCTTTGATGAGCAATTAGCGCTTGCATTCCCGCGACTAAGAAAATCCCAACAAATAAAATCCACTGAAACAGTCGGATGTGAGAAATGCGGTTGATCGCCGCAAGAAAACCGGTAGAAACGGCGATGAGAACAACCGGGGTAACGGTAAACAGAAGGGGAAGGGACTCGGCGCCAACGCGATCGAGGAACAAAGAGCGGGACAGCAGCGCAAACAACGCTTGGCTAGTCGTCAGAGACAGGATTAAAAACAAAAAATGAGCCAGTCGTCGGGTTTCTAGCGAGACCTTGAGATACTGTTCCAGAAGCCAGTTCAGCATAGACCAACACTCAGAAATAAATTATAGCCTAGCCGATCGCACGACAAACAAGGCGCTTAAATATCACATAATTTTAGATTTATGGCTTTATTCTTCGGGATTGCACTGATTTAAGGGGGGTTGGGGTTGGCGGTGAACTCCGGTTTTTGTGGGGTCGTAACCAACCAAAATAACCTCCCCATCTTCGGTTCTTATCCAACCCCTCGCCGGAACAATCGTTCTCGAATCTACAGGATGATCATCACGATTATTTTCTCGGTTTTGTGATATTTGTTGAGGACGTTGTGAGGAATGATTGGATTGAGAAATAACGGGTTCAATCAGGGGAGATTGTAACTCAACTAACCGGGGAATTGTTGATGAATCTTGAACGGGGTTCGGCGCTATTCCTCCCCGACCTGTTATCACAAATTCGCTAGTTCCTCTCTGTTTGCAAGGGTCTTGGGCGATTAATTCAGCCGGGTCAACAACCTCAACTTCTAGTGATTCTGGGGGGTCAAAATTAAGCGTTGTATCGATAGAAAGTTCTCCGGCTGCGTTAATAATGCTATTTTGAGATTGAAGAAGTCCAAGTTCGGAATTTCCAAAAGGACGAATATTAATATTACTTCCTCCCGTTGGATCAAAAGCACTGGTAACAATTTGGCTATTTTCCAACAACACTAAAAAATTAGAATTAATATCAATATTTCCATCAAAGGTTTGACCGCTTTGACTTCCAGTTGCTGAAATTAAACTTTGATTAAATAGGCGAGTATCACGCGATCGCAAATTAATATTTCCCCCTTGACCCGCCTCTGAACTTGCATTGAGTTGACCTTGATTATCTAAAAGGGTTTGATTAGCCGAAATATTGATATTACCCGGAATTCCTGAAGCATTGGAATTCACTAAAATTCTAGCTTGATCTCGAATTTGCAGTTGTCCTGTTTGAATGGTTACATCTCCTGCATTTCCAGTGGAGCGAGTTTCAGCAAATAAACCACCAGGATTTCCATTGGGTGCAGTTCCTCGAAGTTCTACTTGTTGAGGAGCATTAATGGTAATATTGCCTGCATTTCCGCTACTGTTTTCGGTTGCTGCAACAATAATTGACCCTCCATCACGAACACTCAATTGACCTGTTGTAATGTTAACGTTGCCTGCATTTCCCTGTCCTCCTGTAAAAGCAATTAAACCGCTTCCACCGCTTCCATCTGTAGATGTCCCTCCAATGTCAACGAACTCAAGAGCAGTAATGTTGATATTACCAGCATTTCCGGTACTGTCTTCGCCGGTTGAGACACCAATGAACGAGTTATCAAGAATGCTCACTTGTTCTGCGGTAATTGCGATGTCTCCTGCATTGCCACTGCTTCTTATTCCTGCTGATATTCCTGACTGGTCATCCATGACAAACCGACCCGTTTCAATAGTGATATTGCCTGCATTTCCAGCATTACTGGTCAAAGAGCTAATTTGAGCATTATTAGTGAATTCAACAGATTCAGAAGCGGTGATGTTAATATTGCCTCCATTGCCTCCTATCAAAGCGATTTCTTCGTTATCAGAAGTAGTATCGCCAACACTGATTCTTGCTTCATCTCGAATCGTTAATTGTCGAGTTAGGATGGTAACGTCTCCAGCATTGCCTGTTCCTGTTGTCAGTGCAGATAAGCCTGCCAGACTACCCGATAACTCAATTCGATCAGTTGCTACGATGTTAATATTACCTCCATCCCCCGCATTAAGACGGGTATCGTTTTGAGAAGAAGCACTGATTAATGAATTTCTAATTAGCAGTTGTCCTGTCTGAATATCAATATTTCCACCATCACCCTCCCCAAATGTGTTCGTAGATATTCCGATTGAAAATTCACCCTGACCAATACCGACTAACTCGACTGAATCTGTGGCAAATATTCTGATATTTCCGGCATTTCCTGTTGCCTCTTGGGGGACTTCTAGAGAGTCCAAAGCCACTGGTAAACCTGAAGTAGCACTAATATTAGAGCGATCTTGAATTGAAAGTTTTCTGGTAAAAATAGTGATATCGCCTGCGTCTGCACTTCCGGTTGTACTGGTAAAAAGACTGCTACCCAAAAGTTCCGAACCCGGTAAAATCCCGCTAAGTTCAACAGATTCAGAAGCATTAATCAAGATTTGACCTGTCTGACCTTCTCCATTTGCTGTTCGCGCTTCAATCCGTCCACCATTGCGTAAAACTAAACGTTCGGCTTCAATAATCACGCTTCCTCCACTACCCGTTCCTGTTGGTTTCACACTCGCATCTATTAAGGAGGTCGCTTGATTATTAACTGCATTTAATAATTCTACATTGTCTGCTCGTACAATAATTGTACCAGCATTTCCTGCATTATCGCTTGCCACAGAGACATTTGCACTATCAGTAATTCTAAGCTGTTCGGCTTCAATAATAATCGTACCCGCATTTCCCGTACTACCTGAGCCTGCTAAAAAACCTGTGCTAAATATCTCTCCTTCGGGTGAAAAACTGACTCCACTTAGGTTAATATTTTCAGCCTTTACTGTGATATTTCCGGCATTTCCTGTACTAGAAGTTGAAACATTAATCTGTGAAGCATCTGTCATTTGTAATTGTTGAGTTTCAATGATAATTTGACCTCCATTCCCGTTAGCTGTTTCCTCCACACTTGCAAAAAAACCGCTAGCAAAACCGTCTGTTGAAGTTCCCCTAAATTCGATATTATCAGCTTTAACAATGATATTGCCTGCATTTCCTGACCCGGAAGTTCGGGTAAGAATTTGCCCTCCTTCTAACAGCAATAAATTCCCCGTATTGATTTCAACTATTCCTCCATTTCCCCTTGCATCTTGTTCAAGATCACTAAAAATAGCACCGTTTGATAATTCAACAGAATCGCTTGCCAAAATTGAAATTAAACCACCATTTCCTTGTCCGAAGATACTACTTTGAATACTTGCTCCATCTGTCAATCGTAATTGTTCCGTTTCAATTTGAATTGAGCCTGCATTACCCATTCCTGTTCCACTGACATCAGCAAAAAAACCACTTATTAACTCACCATCAGCAGAAGTTCCTGTAAGTTCGATATTATCAGCTTTTACAGTTATATTACCTGCATTTCCTTGTCCTAAAGTCGTAGTAAAAATTCCCCCTCCTTCTGACAGCAACAAATTCCCTGTATTAATTTCAACTGTTCCACCATTTCCCACTGCACCTTCTATAACATTGCTAAAAATATTACCACTTAATAATTCAACAGAATCGGTTGCTAAAATTGAAATTAAACCTGCATCTCCTTGTCCCAATGTACTGCTTGAAATTACCGCGCTATCAGTCAATCGTAATTGTCCGGCTTTGATTTGAATTGTGCCTCCATTTCCTTCTCCGAAGGTACTACTTTGAATTCTTGCTCTATCCGTCAATCGTAATTGTCCGGTTTCTATGTAAATATTTCCTCCATTACCCATCCCTGTCTCATTAACATCAGCAAAAAAAGCACTCGGAAATTCACCATCAGCAGAAGTTCCCATAAATTCGATATTATCAGCTTTTACAGTTATATTACCTGCATCACCTTCCCCGGAAGTGCTAGTATCAATTTGCGCTCCTTGTGACAGCAATAAATTTCCTGTATTAATATTAACTGTTCCTCCATTTCCTAGCACATTTTCTTGAACACGAGTGAAAATATTACTACTGGATAACTCAACTGATTCGGTAGCGATAATAGATATTCTACCTGCATTTCCTTGTCCAAATGTATTGCTTTGTATTCTTGCTCCTTCTGTTAATCGGAATTGTTCTGTTTCTATGTAAATATTTCCTCCATTACCTTTGCCTGCTTCATTGACATCCGCAAAAAAACCGCTTGCAAACTCACCATCAGGAGAAGTACCCGAAACTTCAACGGATGCAGCTTGTACGCTTATATTCCCTGCATTTCCTTGTCCAAAAAGAGCAGTATTGAGAAACGCTCCACTATCCATTCTGAGTGAATTGGCGGTTATATTAATGTTTCCGGGTTGACCGATTGCATCAAAATCAATAACGTTTCTAATCGAACTTTCTGTACCTGTTATCAAAACGTTTTCTTGAGCGTTAATATTAACATCCCCACCTTGTGCTTCTAGAAACCCTAAACCTTGATCAATTCCGGCGCGAATAACACTATCACCCGAGATTTCAACATTTCTTGCATTAATATTAACGTCTCCGCCTCCATTTCCACGAATGTTAATTTCTGATTCATTGGTTAACGCTACATTTCCCCGTTGAATATTATCGGGAAAACTTAAACTATTATCGGGGTTAATTTGAATAATTCCTGGTTCTGATAATCCTCCTAATTGAATTCGACTCCCCGGAGAAATTGCAAAGCCATTATTAAATAATACATCTCCACCAACCAATGCTAAAGTTTGATTTTGAGGAACGTTTAATCCTTGCGAAATCAGAAATCCCGCATCATCTCTTAATGAACTCCCATCGGGTCGAACCAGTTGAGGTGCGGCTTGATTAACAATAGCCCCCGGATTTTCTCGAATATTTAATCCGATAGGCATATTTATGGTTAATAACGGCGGCGCTTCCGGATTACTCGCCGCAAATTCAAACCCATCAAATAATATTCCATCGGCTGTAGACGCAAAAAATGAACCCCCAACATCCAACCGTGCGTTAGGGCCAAATACAATCCCCGCAGGATTAATTAAAAATAAATTAGCATTCCCTAAAACGCCTAATGTTCCCAGAATTTCCGAGACATTTCCGCCCGTAACGCGAGTTAAAATATTAATGATATTATCTGGATTAGAAAAATAAGCCCCTCGTCCTTCGTCTACGTTAAATTCTTGAAAGCTATGAAATAGGTTCCCACCCCGTACAGCACCCCCGTCAATTCTATCGCTATTTATTCCCCGAATATTCACGTTCGGCGTAACCACAGAATTTTCATTACCCAAGCTGTTATCGGGGACAATTTGTGCTTGGGTGGGTAGAACTGGAATAATAGAACTCAAGGCAATTAAACCTGCAAATAAGGGGCAGGCCTAAGAGGTGATGCTGGACCACTGGCATTTTGAGATTTAAGGGATAATTCTATTACTTTGAAGTATACTACTAAAACAACAAAATCAGTCAACTTCAAGGCAACCAACGGGGATTAAACCCAAAAAACGGCAATTCTTCGGGCTTGATTTCCGCTTGGGTCGGATCGGATAATATCTCTAAGGGAAGTATCCACAACCGACTGGTAATAATTGCATCGCCGCCTTGGGTGCGGGGCGCATTCTCAGCTTGGGGTGAATTTTGTTGATTTTTAATCACCGTTTGATCGAACAACAACGCCAAACCATCCGGCGACAAACTAATATTAATTTCCTGTTGATTTGGTAAAATTACCAACGGCGCCAACTCGGCGGTTTTAATATCAATTACGGCAATATAAGGCTGTTCTTGATATTCTTGCTCCTCATCGAGAAGTTCGGTTAACAAACAAAATAACAACTGATTACTCGGATCGAACTGAGCATTTAAAATATTACCAAAAGGCGGGGTTCGATAGAGTTCCCGTTCTTCTCCTTGATTATTCACTAAAAATAGCGATCGCGTACCATCGAGGTTAAATTTCACCATCACAGCGGCTGAACCGTCATTGGTAAAGCCGAGAACTTGACCGTATCGGGGTAAATATTCTAACGGTTCCGATCCCGGTTCTAGCGGTAAAATAGTGGTTAAATCAGGTCCTTGAGCAATTAGCAGCGATTTACTATCGGGTCCAATTAAAAAGTCACCGCCTTCGGTTTTTAAAGGTTTCGCCGCTTTTCCCGACTCAATAATCCAGGGGCCAAAGTCGGCCGGATTGTCTTTTTTCACGCGCTGAACGACAATCATTTTACCATTGGGAGACAGGTCAAATTTGAGATTTCTATACTTTTGACTATCAAGAATTAACTCAATTTCTCCGGGCGGTTTCGGGCGTTTCGCTTTCTGTTGTTGAGGAGAATTCGGGTTAATTCCCGTCGTCACCGTGTAGAGTTGGGGTTCAAATTTTCCTCCCATTTGATCTTCGCGAGAAATCGCCGAAAATAGAATTTGATCGCCATTGGGATAGGGTTCAAACTCCAAAACCACCAAATCAGCAGGGGTGAGGGCGATCGGCTGCGGACTTTCTTGAGACAGGTTCACCAACATCAACCGCCCTTCTTTGTCTGCCGTGACTCCAATATACACAAAAGCCCGATCTCGGGTGCGAAAATACCCCGTAAACGGTTCAATCACCCGCCCTTGATTTCCCGCGTACAACTGATCGCGAGCATCCTGCAACTGCACGCTAAACGGCGTTCCATAGGGTGCGGGTTCGACCAAAGTATAAGCCATCCGTCGCCCCGCCCAACTGATTTTACCGGCCAGGGGCGGATCAATTCGCAAATTTCGCTCGACACTTTCCCGATTCATGGGACGATTGAACGTGAGAATAAATCCGCTATCTAAGGCGCCAATTTGTTTGTTATTCCAGCTAAATTCTCTCACTCTCGGCGTGGTGCGATCGCCCGTGAGCAACATCATTCCCATCAGCACCGTTAAGACTATCATTAGTGCGATCGCCACGCGATCTACAGGTTCACTGTTTTTAAGCCAAGCTTGAGTTTTAGTCTGGAATTGAGTCATCGAAGTTTTTAGCTGAAAGGGTCTGTGCGATGCAGATGTTTTCCCTTCACAAGATTACCATGTTTCAGGCAAGATTGGGGGAAAATTTTTTAGTCAAATTTTATATTTGTTTTTGAGATGAAGTTTTAAACTAAAAATAGCGTTAGAGTTTACACAGCACATGACACGTCTTTTTTCTACTCCAGATTTTCGTCAACTCCTCCACAAATATCCCGAGGCGGTTGCTGCGGTTAGCTGTGCGATTTTAGTGATTTTGGGTTGGCTGAGTTTAAACTTTGCTTCGGTGGGTATTGCTTTATTTTTGTTGACCGTTGCTTATGTAATTGGCGGTTATGAAAGCACCAAGGAAGGATTAACAACCCTGTTTGAAGAACATCAGCTTGATGTTGATTTGTTGATGATGGTTGCGGCTGTCGGGGCGGCTAGTTTGGGTTTGTGGCAACAGGATTATACTTTAATTATTGATGGGGCAATTTTAATCCTAATTTTTGCCATTAGCGGCGCTTTAGAAAGTTTTGCCATGCAACGCACCGAACGCAATATTCGCCGTTTAATGGCGGTTGCACCCGATACCGCCCGCACCCTTCGCAACCATCAAGAAGTTGAAATTCCGATTCATCAATTGCAAATTGACGATATTGTAATTGTCAGACCCGGCGAATTAATTCCCACCGATGCGATCATTATAGAAGGTCACAGTAGTCTCAATCAAGCATCGATTACCGGGGAATCGATTCCCGTTGAAAAAACCATCGGTGATGAAGTGTTTGCCGGAACGTTAAATGGTCACGGTGCCTTACGCTTGCGAGTTCATCAACCCCCAGAAAGTAGTCTGATTCAACGGGTAATTCGTTTAGTTGAACAAGCCCAAACCGAAGCCCCTCCTTCTCAAGAGTTTATCGAAAAATTTGAGCGGGGTTATGCCCAAGTTATTGTAATTTCCGGGATTTTACTGGCAATTATTCCGCCTTTATTTTTGGGGTGGGATTGGGAAACAACTATTTATCGGGCTTTAATCTTTTTAGTGGTGGCTTCTCCCTGTGCGTTAATGGCGGCAATTATGCCAACCTTACTATCTGGAATTGCCAACGGTGCGCGTCAGGGTATTCTGTTTAAAAATGGGGCGCAACTCGAAAAAATAGGGACTATAAAAGCTATTGCTTTTGATAAAACCGGAACCTTAACAACCGGAAAATTACAAGTGGTTGAAATTCTTCCCACCTCCGGGAATTCTCCCGAAAAAGTTCTGCAACTGGCTGCGGCTTTAGAAGCGGTTTCAGAACATCCCATCGGAGAAGCGATCGCCGCCGCCGCTTCTGAAAAAAACCTCAAACTTTTAACCGCCAAAACGGTACAGGCCAAAGCCGGTTTAGGAATTGTTGGGTTGGTGGAAAATCAAGCGGTAATTGTCGGAAAATCGAGCTTTGTCGCCGCCGAAGTTTCCCAAGACAATCAACAATTACAAGCGGAAACTACCCGCCTAGAAAACGAAGGAAAAACCGTGATTTGGGTGGCTCAATCTCAACAAATTTTGGGTTTAATTGCGGTTGCGGATACCGTCCGTTCCGAAGCAAAAATTGTGATTGAACGGTTAAAGAAAATGGGTGTTAAACAGATTGTCATGTTAACCGGAGATAACCAACGCACGGCTGATACTGTCGCTCAATCTTTGGGAATTACAGGGGTTTATGCCAATCTATTACCCGAAGATAAATTAACCGTAATTCGCCAGCTAAAACAGCAATATAACACCGTTGCGATGATTGGCGATGGAATTAACGATGCACCCGCTTTAGCCCTAGCAACGGTGGGAATTGCGATGGGTGGCGCCGGAACCGATGTGGCGTTAGAAACGGCAGATATTGTGTTAATGGCGAATCGTTTAGATAAGTTACCGTCAGCGATTCGTTTGGGGTGCCGTTCAAATCGAATTGTTCGTCAAAATATTGTGTTTGCTTTATCTTTTATTGGTCTGCTTTTAATTGCTAATTTTGCAGGTCAAATTAACCTTCCTTTGGGGGTCATCGGACATGAAGGATCGACAGTTTTAGTCACCTTAAGCGGTTTAAGGTTATTAAAAGCTTAGTTGATTAAACATTGTCGCGACAGCAGGGAAAATCTCAATCCGGTTCTAATTCCCCAACATAATCGGGGATTTTCTCCAAACGTACAAACTCGTACTCCGATGGGAAGATGTCCTTTGGGAGCGTTTTCCATATTGTTCCAAACTAATTCCGAATATTTCAGCCATCTTCCCTCTTTTAGCCATCCGACATCCCTTGCAAATTGTTCATGTCCCTCCGTCCAATTGTTAAATTTAATCGGTTCATTATACCCTTGCAAATCATTATTATATTTCAAAAACACTTGCTTTTGAACGCTAAACCCAAACCGATTTTCACTATATTTTAGCCAAAGTTTATCGATTTTGTTGATATCTTGACAGGGAATTTCTTGCTGCGCTTCTATATCAAACCAACCTTCTTCGGTGCGGCTGATAATATTGAGTAAAATTTTGCCCGTAATCAGATCGGCAAGCTTCCATTCTTTTCTTTTTAGCCAATATTCTAATTCTTTATAAAGTTGATTTTTTCTCTGTTTTTTGGCTTCAATTTTTACGGATCTCGCGCTTTCAGCCGGGAATATTTTCGGGCTGATTCCCAAGAATAATCCTGAAAATCCGAGGATAAATGCAATCAAAATCCAGAAATTAAATTGAGTTTTTTTGTCTGTATTAATCAGCATTTTACAGGTTTTATTGAATTCTAGGGTGAACAATTGAGTCTTTCAGTCTTCTTCAAAAATCTGAGACGTTTTTCGGGAACAGGAAATATAAATTTGAGAATGTTTAAACAAACTCTCGTTTACTTTCCTATTCCCTTGAACGGATCAATCAGTTCAGAAAAACTCAGTAAATTAACCAACAGGAAGCAGATAAATAGACTAAAAATCGGCTTCTGTTGGCATTTGATCACCCTGAACAATAACAACCTTTTTTAGCCGGCTATTATCTGTTTAAAAACACTACAGACCGCTTAAGCTTCTTGCCAAAGTTCTTTGACTTTTCCGGCGGGCAGCCAACTGTTAATTTCTTCTATACGTTCTTCTGAAAGTTCTTCTTTTGTTGCCGAAAATACAGCCGTTACCGCTTGTTCGCGATCGACAGTTTTCGGAAGTCCGCCTTCATTTGCTACTCGAAATAAGAAGCGATCGGAATCAATTTTAAAAATTCCAGGCCCCTGCCAGGGTGGACGAACCCGGCTTAAAAAGCCTACAATAGGATTGGTATCTTTCCATAGTTGGGCAACTTCCATCTGGAGTGCTTTTTCTTTCGTCGGCACCGCTTCTTTATGAAGTTCAGATTCTACGCGATCGGCGGCTTCTGTCGTCATTAAATCCCGCATCACCCGGAAGACAACCTCTGTAAAATCTCTCGCATCGTAGAGATCCGCCATGCCGCTTTTTTTCATCACCTTTTCAAGAAAAGAACGATGTTCATCGGCGATCACAGTTCTTCTATCCTCGACTTCCGTCGGGTCAACCTCAGGTAAGTTTTTATTTTTTATGTCATCAGGCATTATTAATTCCTTTTTTTATGATCATTTTCATTGCCTAAGTCTAGTAGAAGATTCGGCGATTTTTCCTCATCCCCAAGTTAGAGATATTAACTATCAAAGGATAGAGATTTTAGTGAGAATTTAAAAAAGCCTCAAAGGTTTCTCGGTCGGGAAGGGAAGGCTGCGCCCCCGATTTTGTCGTTGCCAACGCCCCCGCCGCCGTTCCCCAAATCACCGCTTCTCTTAAGGATAAACCCCGCTCAAAAGCCGCCGCCATCGCTCCATTAAACGCATCTCCGGCCGCCACCGTATCCACCGCTTTAACCGGGAAAGCTTCTACTCGAAAATGTCCGGCTTTATTCAGACAAAAAACTCCTTTTTCACCCAATTTTAACACCACAGTTTCTACCCCCCGTTCCCGGAAAAAATCGGCCGCTTTGAAGCCGTTTTTTTCATCGGACAAATCCAATCCGGTTAAAGCCTTGGTTTCGGTTTCATTGGGTGTTATAATATCAATTAGCGAGTAAAGTTCATCCGGTAAGCTTTCGGGAGCCGGAGCCGGATCTAAAATAATTTTTACCCCCGCTTTTTTCGCCTCTTTCGCCGCCGCAATATTCACCGCTAAAGGCACTTCTAACTGTAATAATAATGAACTGGCATTAGAGAATAAATTCTTCAGTCTGTCAACATCCGAACGTTCAACTCGACCGTTGGCACCGGGAATAATAATAATTGTATTTTCTCCCTCTCCATCAACCGCGATCATCGCCACACCGGAACTCGTTTTTGAGTCCACTTTTACCCACTCCGTTTGTACCCCGGTTTCGTTAAGATGGGCTAAAAGTTCCTGACCAAAACTATCTTCCCCCACTCGCCCCACCAAGTACGTTAACGCCCCCAAACGCGCCGCAGCCACCGCTTGGTTTGCACCCTTTCCACCGGGAGCGGTAAAAAATTGATCCCCTTGTAGCGTTTCTCCGGGACTCGGTAAACGCCCGGTTTGAACCACTAAGTCCATGTTAATACTACCAAAAACAATTACGCTCATAGGACATTAGATTTAACGTTTCGTTCTCAAAATGTTGCTGAAAATGGTATCATAAATTTAATCTACAATCATCTAACTTAATCAGGAACTTTGTTGTGCGCGTTTATTTGGCAGGCCCCGATGTGTTTTTACCCGAACCCTTGAAAATGGCGGAAGCTAAAAAAGAAATTTGTCAAAACTATGGCTTTGAGGGCGTATTTCCCTTTGATAATAGCTTGGATTTCACGAATTTAAACCCTCGGGAAGTCGCCCTCAAAATTTATCACTGTAATCTTAAATTAATGAACGGTTGTGATTTAATGATCGCCAACATGACCCCCTTTCGCAGTCCCAGTTTAGATGCCGGTACCGCTTTTGAAATCGGCTACATGACCGCCCTCAAAAAGCCAATTTTTGGGTACAGTAATGATGGGCATCTCTACGGCGAACGGGTCATTAATAAAACCTCAGAAACCCTCGACGATCGCGGAATGTTGATCGAAGACTTTGAGATGATGGATAATTTAATGTTAGAAGGGGCTATAATAACAACTGGCGGTGCTGTTGTTTATGAAACCGTAGAACCCCAACAGTATTATACCGAATTGCGGGTTTTTGAGAAAGTCGTTAAAATAGCAGCCCAAACACTTCTGAATCAATAACCCCGTAGGGGCGCAAGGCTTGCGCCCTAAATCAAGGAAATTTTTAATTAAAATGAACCAACAATTATCCCCACCCAAAATCATTTTAGATACCGACCCGGGCGGCGATGATGCCTTCGCGATTTTGTGGTTAATGAGTTTAGTTAAACAAGGATTAGCCGAACTTTTAGCCGTCACTTCAGTCGAAGGAAATGTCAATGCAAAACTCACCTTTACCAACGCTTGTAAACTCCTCCAACTGACAAATTTTTCAGAAATAGAAGTCGGACGGGGAGTCATTAAAACCCAAAAAGAAATTGCCGATGCTGCTTTTATTCACGGTAATGATGGCTTGGGAAATTTAGCCCACACCTTACCTTTTCCGCAACAGTCCTATGAAAAAGCCAGATATTCCGATGAAATTTTAATCGAAAACTTGACAACATTTCCCGGAGAAATTACCATTATCGCCCTCGCCCCCCTAACCAATTTAGCCGCAGCCGAAACCAAATCACCCGGTATTTTAAAACAAGCCAAAGAAATTATTATTATGGGCGGTGCCTTTAACATCGCCGGAAATGTTACCCCAGAAGCCGAATTTAATATTGCTTACAGTCCCGAAGCCGCCGAGATAGTTTTTAACAGTAATAGTAACCTGGTTATTTTACCCCTCGATGTGACGCGATCGCTAATTTTTCTTCCCCAAATGGCGGAAAGCATTTCCGAAGTTAACCCCGAAAGCGATATTTCTCAGTTTATTCTCGCCCTCACTAAAGCGATGACCCAAACTTCCCTTTCCCACCGAGAAACTCAAGGAATATCCGGTTTTTTAGTTCACGATGCGGTCACTTTAGCCTATTTATTTTATCCCGAAACCCTACAATTTCAACGGGGTAGAGTAGAAGTAGAAGTTATGGGGAAATTAACCAAAGGAAAAACCATCTGCGATCGCCGCCACCGTGCTAAAATGGGAACAAACGCCTGGGTCGCCCAACAGGTCAATTCGGCCGATTTATTTGCCGCTTTCCTAGAAGATTTAAAAATCCTGGTATAATATTAAATATTGGCAAAAATAATCGCTCACAATTGCAAGCGGGGCGGGTTTATGTCAGTTATTTCTAGGAAAACATAGATTTAGACAGAACCCGCCCCTACAACAGTCCCCTACTCAAGCACAAACAACCCGATTTCGACCTTGATTTTTAGCTTGATATAACGCATCATCGGCTTTTTTAATCACTTCTTCTGGGGTTGAACCCTGATCGGGGAAACAAGCCACACCCAACGAAGCCGTGATCTGACCCAAATCTTGACCCTGATAAAATAACTCAAGCTGTCGAATTCCCTCGCACAACAGTTGCGCCCTGGCTGTTACCGTTTCCAACGACATCTCCGGTAAAACCAACGTCATCTCCTCCCCTCCGTAGCGACAGGCGACATCCGACAGGCGAACTTGACGCTGAAGAAACCGAGCCACCTCCTGCAACACCAGATCCCCCGCCTCGTGGCCGAAGTTATCGTTAAACTGCTTAAAATGGTCAATATCAACCATAATAACACCTAACGGCCGACCCGAACGTTGCGATCGCTTAAATTCTCGGTGTAAAAACTCTTTCAAATAGCGGCGGTTAAACAGTCCCGTCAGCGGATCGCGAATACTTTGATTGCGTAATTCTTCGCGCAATTGTAAATTAGATAAACCCAAAGAAATCTGTTCGGCCACCGTTTGGGCTAACTGTTGTTGACCCTTACTCAAACCTTCAACTTCTTGAGTTCGCAGATAAAATAAACCAAAAGCCTGACCCTGAACAATCGTTGGAATACAAATAGAAGCCGTCGGTAGAGGTTGACAATCAACATGATGACAAAACAAACCCGGTTTAGTCCCATCCGCCAAATGAATTTGTCCCCGTCGCAACGCCCAACAATCATCAAAAGCGAGATTCAATTCACAAGAAGCCAACTCTCCAAAAGAAGCAATAGATTCGACTTGATTTGCTTTTTGATTGCTCAACAAAACCGTCCCCGCACAGTCGGGAAAAAGCTGTTTAAGAAACTCAGAAATCGGCCCGTAAGCTTCTTCAACCCTATGACAAGCTTGCAAAAACTCAATCATTTGATTAATAATAGCCGATTCTCGGTGGCGCTGTTCCAACTCTTTAACCGACTGTTCTAGGCGTTGATTCACTTCAGCCAGATGTTGATTCGCCCGTTGTAAAGCCAGTTCCGCCTGTTTCTGTTCTGTGATATTCTGAGAAACAATCATCCCCAAAATCACCTCGCCCTCTTCATTTCTAATCGGAACCGCCCTCACCAAATACGTCTGATCTTGATGTTGAATTTCCTCAACCCGTTCGCTTCCATCCAACGCCGTTTGATACAACGATTCAGTCGAAGTGTAAATTTCCGACGACAACGCCTCCGACAACGTATGACCTTCTAACGCTTCCCGACGCAATTGTAAATGAGCCAATCCTTGACCATCTGCCACCAAATAGCGTAAATTGCGATCGAATAAAAAGATCGTACCGTTGGGGAAATTATGAGCGATCGTCCGATAAAGTTGTTCGCTAGTGCGTAAATCTTCCTGAACCCGTTTAAGAATCGTAATATCGCTAAACGTACAGATAACGTGTTGAACTTTTCCGTCTTCTGTCAGTTGGGGTTCGGCGCTGACCAAAATCCAAATCAAGTTTTTTTCTTCTCCCCCTTTCCCCGAAGGGCGATAAATTCCCATCAACACATTTCTCACCGCCTGACGGGTTAAAATCGCTTGCGTCACCGGATGATCTCGAGAAGGAAAAGCAGAACCATCTTCGTGAATAATTTCCCATTCCGCAGACAGAGACGTTTTCCCCAACAGTTCCTCTTCACTCAACCCCAACAATTGCGACGCCTTGGGATTACACAACAACACCTCACCCTGGGAACCGTGCAACGTCACCCCGACGCTTAAATTGCGAATCAGCGTACTAAACCGTTCTTCACTCTGTTTGAGGGCAACTTCGGCCTGTTTGCGTTCGGTAATATCGAGCATCACCCCCTGCAACAAAATCGGCGTCCCATCTTCATCCCGAATCACCACCGCCGAATCCTGCACCCATAATACATCCTGATTGCGCGTTAACAGGCGATATTCGTAGCTAAACGGATGATCGTGGGTGGGGAGGTTCAATAACCGATTGCTCATCTGTTCTCGGTCTTCGGGATGGAGGCGTTGCGACCACAGTTGCGGGTTACTCATCCATTCATCGGCAGTATACCCCAACATTTGTTCGATTCGGGGGCTAATATACAACGGCATACTCGCTTCCCCGACGGTAATTGTATAAACCGCAGCCGGCATTTGTTCCACCAGCGCCCGATAACGGGCTTCTGAGGCGCACAACGCTTCTTCGGCGAGTTTTTGTTCGGTTACGTCTATCGCCACCCCAAACAGGCGAATAACCTCCCCTTCTTGGTTTTGGATCACTTCTCCTTGGGTATTAAGATAGCGCAGTTCTCCATCGGGACGGATGAGGCGATATTCGACTTCAAAATATTCTCCCCCCGTTAGGCTGCGGTTTAACATTTGTTGGTGATGGTCTTGATCTTCGGGGTGAATCATTTCTATCAGTTCTTCTAGAGTCGGTTCGCCGTCTGCGGGGTCCAAACCGAATATTCTAAACATCTCCTCAGACCAAGTAATTTGTTTGGTAATTACATCAAAATTCCAATTGCCAATATGGGCAATGCGTTGGGATTCTAACAGGTTTTGGGTCGTGTGGCGCAGCGCTTCTTCTATGTGTTTACGTTCGGTGATCTCCTCAATTACATAGCAGCATCGGGGATGGGTAAAGTTTTCCCCCTGTACCGCACAAATGGTGGCCGATAACCAATGTTCTCCCGTTGGGGTTTTGTGGAGATATTCAAACCGTGCGGGTTTCTGATTTTCTTGGGTTTGATTGCAATGTTTTATCCACAGTTGAATTAAGTTTTCCGGTATTCCCAATTGACGGCAGCTTTGATTTTTCATTTCCTGTTCCCCCAGGCCGAATAATTTCGCCGCCGCCGGATTATCCCAGAGATGATAAATCTCATGATTTATTAATTCAACTACGCCCATCATTAAGGTTGTATTTTCACATAAATTGCTGAGAATTGCTTCTCGATCTAACAGAATGGCTTCGGTTTTTTTGCGTTCGCTAATATCTTGAATGATGCTAATAATATATTCGGGTTCTCCTTTGGGATTGCGAACTAATGAACCGCTTAGATTTACCCAAATTTCGCTTCCGTCTTTGCAAATGTACCGCTTTTCAAAGGAAAATCTCGGAATTTTACCTGTTAAAATGGGTTCGACTAAGGCTAAGTCTTTCGGTAAATCTTCGGGATGGGTGATTTCTTGATAGGTTTTTGTTAAGAGTTCTTCTACGGAATATCCCACTATTTCTGTAAATTTGGGATTGGCTAAGAGAAAATTACCCGATGGGGAAACGGCTATTATTCCCACTTCGGCTTGTTCAAATATTACCCGAAATCTTTGTTCGCTTTCGCATAACGCCGCTTCTATTTCTTTGCGTTCGCTAATTTCTATCCAATATCCGATTAATTCTACCGGGTTTCCCGCTTCATCCCGAATTAGTTTTACTTCGTCTCGCATCCAGCGATATTTACCGTCTTGATGACGGAAACGATATTCGTAGCGATAATATCCCTGTTCTAATATTTTCTCCAGTTCTATTGTTAAAAAGGTTTTATCCTCGGGATGAACATGACTCCACCAAAAGTTATAATCGCTTAAAAATTCTTCGGGTTTATATCCTAAAATATTCCGCACATTTTCGCTGATAAAGCTGACTTTATAACTCTGATAGTGACAGCTATAAATGATTGCTGGATTTGAGGATAACAGTGCGCTTAATCTGTCTTTTTTCCACTTGAACTCGATTTCTGTACACCGATATTTCGCGATTTCTTGGGTTAATTTTTCCGTGCGTTCGTGTACCCGTTGTTCTAGTTCGTTACTCAGGTGACGGTAGGATTCTTCTCGCTCTTTTAGGGTGTTTTCTATCTGCCGACAGTGGGTTATGTCTTCTCCGGTTAATATTACATATTCCACTTGACCTTTCTCGTTGCACAGGGTATTATTAAAATGGGAAACCGTGCGCGCCTGTAGACCCTTCGTTTGCCAAGTCAGTTCTTGCTGGGGGGGAAAGCCGGAAGTTTGTAAGTTTTGGAAGCTGCTTTTGACTTGCTGTTGTTGCGGGGGGGAAAGAAAGATTTCCCAAAACACTTGATGTTGAACTTCGGACAACGAATAGCCGGTTAAGACTTCGCAGGCTTTGTTAAAGCGGACAATACGGCCGTGAGTATCGAGGACGACCACTAAATTACTAATCGTCTCGACGATCGCCCGATTCAGATCTTGTTCCGGGGGAGAGTTCACCGCTGGAGGTTGGGGGGGTTGACGAGTTAGCCGTTGAACTCGTTGACCTTGCAACTGGCGGACCTGTTGTTGCAGCATCTGAATCACAGTGTACATCTCCATCGGATCGAGAGCGTGCAGAATCGTGGTTTGGGTGACAATCCCCGCGATCGCCCCTTTTTCGGTTCCAACGATTAAATGATGAATCTGCTGTTGCTGCATTTGTTGATGAGCTTCCCATAGATTATCATCGGGATGGAGCAATTGCAAGGGTCCGTACATAATCCGATCGACTCGGATGTGATAATCTAAACCCAAGGCTTGAAACAGGAGTAGATCCGCTTCTGTTACCAGACCCAAAGGCTGTAGTTGATTGTTGGTAATTTTCTCGGCGATCGCAATACAACTGACGCGATATTTAGCCAACTGTTGGGCGACTTGTTTAACCGTAGCATCGGGAGGGGCATAAATCACCTCTGGACTCATCACCTCCTCAACCCGTCTGAGTTGAAGTAAATCTACCGGTCTCAAACAACTGCGAAGGCTTTCTAACGTAACCAACCCCAAAAGCTGTTCATCCTCGGACAAGATGGGAAGATGGCGGATGCGATGCTGACGCAAGAAATTAATCGCCGTAAACAGATTGTGAAATTGCGATCGCCTCAAAGCGATCAGTTCAGTGGTCATCACCGCAGAAACCCGGAGTGGGTTGTCTAGAGTTTCTGTAGCAATTAAGCGGACTAGATCTCGTTGGGTGACAATTCCCAGCAAACGAGAGTCATCCACGACCAACACACAACTTCCCCGTGCATCTCGGATCAAATCTTCCGAAGAGATCCGATCCGATCCTGACAACGTACAGGTCTTTCTCACCTGATACATCAAAGCAATCACTTCGCACAGAGGAGTTTGCGGAGAAACCGTTAACGGGTTGGAGTCGATCGCCGCATCCAGACAAGAATCAAATCGGGATAAGCTGCTGGCAGGCATAATCAGTCGAGGGTTATCGAGTTTGGGTCTATCTAAGTATTCATCATAATTTCCCTCAACCCAACCTGACCGTCTTTTAGCATTTTGCATCCCTAAGTGATTATCGCATCTTTTCCGTCGGTTGTCGGATGAAAATAATTATAGATCTGTTGAGCTAATTTTATTCCAATTCCCGGAACTTCGCTAATTTGTTCGGGGGTTGCCATGCGAAGATAATCAATAGAGCGAAAATGTGCCAACAGTTGTTTTTGGCGGTGCTGTCCCAAACCGGGTATTTCATCCAAACGCGATCGCTTTAGACGCTGAGAACGTTTATCGCGATGAAAACTCACCGCAAACCGATGGGCTTCATCCCGCAGACGCCTTAACAGTTGCACTCCCGGTTGTTCGGCGTCGGTTTCGAGGGGAAAAGACTCACCGGGGAGAAAGATTTCTTCTCGTTGTTTGGCTAAACTGACAACTCGCAACTCTTCCAATAAGTTCATTTCCGATAACACTTTAACAACCGCCGAAAGTTGACCTTTCCCCCCATCTATCATTATTAGATCCGGTTTATCGACGGCTATTTTTTCCGGGGATAGTGTGGGATAATCTCGAAAGCGTCTTCCAATGACTTCGGCTAAACTGGCAAAATCATCGGAACGTCCGGCACGAACTTCGGAGTTTCTAATCTTATAATGGCGGTACTGTTGGTTGGCGGGTAAACCGTCTATAAACACCACCCTTGAAGCCACCGCATCCGAACCCTGAATGTGAGAAATATCGTAACCTTCTATCCGGTGAGGAATATCGGGAAGATCGATAATTTCCGCCAAATCTTCTAAAGCTTGAGTATTGCGATCACTCAATTTTTGGACTCGTTCCAATTCATAACCCGCATTGCGTTCAACCAGTTCAATTAACTCGGCTTTGGTTTGTCGTTGGGGATTGATAATTGTCACCTTGCGACCTTTATATTCACTCAACCAATTAGATAGAATAGATTCTTCGGGTAACTCGTACTGAACCAAAATTTCGCTCGGAATTTCCACCGGATCGACCGTTTGATAGTGATCTTCCAAAACTCGCTGTAAAATAGCCCCGTATTCCGATAATTTTTCCGACTGGCTGTCAGCATCTTCGCTTAAAGTTTCCAAATTAAACCGTCCGACCTCCGCTTGAAACCCCAACCGTCCCACCAGTTGACCCGCCCGAATTTGAAACAGTTGAATACAAGCTTGTTTATCATTCGCCGCCAAAGCAATAGCATCTCTAGACACTCTATCATCGGGAAGGGAAACTTTTTGGTCGGCGTTGAGAGACTTCAACCCCTGTATTTGGTCGCGAATTTTCGCCGCAGTTTCAAAATTCATCTTCTCGGCTGCGGCTTCCATTTGTTGGGTGAGATAGTTAATTAATTCTCCGGTACGTCCCTGAAAAATCATCGCAACCTTTTGCATGGTTTGATGATAGTCCTCCGGGGAAATCAACAGTTGACAAACACCCGGACAGCGACCGATATCATAATTCAAACAGGGGCGATCTTTAAATAGGGGTTTTGGACGCTGACGGAGGGGAAAAATCTGTTTGACCAAATGCAGGGTACTCCGCAACAGTCGGGTATCAACGTAAGGACCGTAAAAGCGATCTTTGGGTTTTCCCAAGCGGCGTTTGCGGGTAATAAAAATCCGGGGATATTCTTCCGACCAGGTAATGCAGAGATAGGGATATTTTTTGTCATCTTTCAACAGCACATTAAAATAGGGTTGGTGCTGTTTGATCAAATTCGCTTCCAACGCCAAAGCTTCCGCTTCGGTATCGGTAACAATAAACTCAATTTCTGCCACCTGTTGAACCATCATGGCAATGCGGGGACTGTGGCGGTTGTCGTCGCGAAAATAAGAACGAACCCGCGATCGCAATTTCTTCGACTTACCAATATAAAGGATATGGTCCGACTTATCCCGCATCAGGTAGACACCGGGAACCGGCGGAATTTCTTTTAACCGGCTTTCCAGGCGATCGCGATCTTTAATTAGAGCTAGAGTTTGAGTAGAAGTCATTGGGTTCTATTTTTCTTTCTATATTATTGTTTTCTGTTTTATCGTATCGTTTTGAAACCAGAACCGAAAAACCCAAGGATACAAACCATTAAACCATCCCTAAAAAACCCGACCCCTTCGTCGGGGTAATTAATAACCGTAGGGGCGCATTGCCATGCGCCCTAACTAATTGATATCTTCCCGCAGACAAACTACATAAACCCACCCCACCCACAAAACCCGTCACCCGTTTAGGGGGTTGATCACAATTATCGATAACAAAGATAATTCTAGTCGGGGGCAGGTTTAGCAAAGTTATCGATAACACAGATAATTCTAGTTGGAGGCGCGCCCCTACATAAACCCATCCCACCCACAAAACCCGTCACCCGTTTAGGGGGTTTAGCAAAGTTATCGATAACAAAGATAATTCTAGTCGGGGGCAGGTTTAGCAAAGTTATCGATAACACAGATAATTCTAGTTGGAGGCGCGCCCCTACATAAACCCATCCCACCCACAAAACCCGTCACCAATGTAGGGGGGTTTAGCAAAGTTATCGATAACAAAGATAATTCTAGTCGGGGGCAGGTTTAGCAAAGTTATCGATAACACAGATAATTCTAGTCCGAACCCACTCCTACAAAACCCGTAAGCCGTTCGGGGTAATTAATCACCGTAGGAGCGCCTGGCAATGCGCCCTAACTAATTGATATCTTCCCGCAGACAAACTACATAAACCCACCCCACCCACAAAACCCGTCACCAATGTAGGGGGGTTTAGCAAAGTTATCGATAACAAAGATAATTCTAGTCGGGGGCAGGTTTAGCAAAGTTATCGATAACACAGATAATTCTAGTTGGAGGCGCGCCCCTACATAAACCCATCCCACCCACAAAACCCGTCACCAATGTAGGGGGGTTTAGCAAAGTTATCGATAACAAAGATAATTCTAGTCGGGGGCAGGTTTAGCAAAGTTATCGATAACACAGATAATTCTAGTCCGAACCCACTCCTACAAAACCCGTAAGCCGTTCGGGGTAATTAATCACCGTAGGAGCGCCTGGCAATGCGCCCTAACTAATTGATATCTTCCCGCAGACAAACTACATAAACCCACCCCACCCACAAAACCCGTCACCCGTTTAGGGGGTTTAGCAAAGTTATCGATAACAAAGATAATTCTAGTCGGGGGCAGGTTTAGCAAAGTTATCGATAACACAGATAATTCTAGTCCGAACCCACTCCTACAAAACCCGTAAGCCGTTCGGGGTAATTAATCACCGTAGGGGCGCCTGGCAATGCGCCCTAACTAATTGATATCTTCCCGCAGACAAACTACATAAACCCACCCCACCCACAAAACCCGTCACCAATGTAGGGGGGTTTAGCAAAGTTATCGATAACAAAGATAATTCTAGTCGGGGGCAGGTTTAGCAAAGTTATCGATAACACAGATAATTCTAGTCCGAACCCACTCCTACAAAACCCGTAAGCCGTTCGGGGTAATTAATCACCGTAGGGGCGCATTGCCATGCGCCCTAACTAATTGATATCTTCCCACAGACAAACTACATAAACCCATCCCACCCACAAAACCCGTCACCCGTTTAGGGGGTTTATCAAAGTTATCGATAACAAAGATAATTCTAGTCCGAACCCGTCCCACAAAATTCTGGGTTTCTGCCTGTTATCCTTCTGCGATGATTAGCCGGAATGCAAGGGGCGCAAGCAAAAGCACCCCTACAATTTTCTATTCCCTATTCCCTATAGCTAGATTGCCTATTTCCTGTAACCTGTCCCCTGTAACCTAATAACTGGTGACGGGTTCGGCAGTGCTGACTTGGCGGAATAGTCGAGGAGCGCGTTCCTTGCGACGGGCGCGGTTTCCGTCAGAAGCACAGTTTGCAATCTTAGCAACTGCCGTTCGCGCAGCGTCTCCGAAGGAGATACCCGCATATGGTGACTGGTGACTGGTGAGGTGATAATTGCCTGTTGCCTATTGCCCGTTGGCTGTTATATATTATTATGGACAGACAACCCCAAAAATAGCAGTCGCACCATCCGCGATCGCCATTCGGATTCTTACACTTCCTTTATACCTATGACTGTTGCTAGCGCTCCCAACCTGCTCGGCGAAGACGAAGCCCTTTCCTTAATTGAAACGGTTATCCAACAATCGGAAGCCGAAGAAGTCTTTGTGACGATCAGCAACAGCGAAGAATCCCTCACCCGGTATTCGGAAAATCAAATTACCCAAAATATCAGCAGCACCAAATTTAGCCTCTCGATTACCAGCTATTTTGGCAAACGCAGCGCCACCGCTTCGACAACCGAACTCGACCCCGATGCCATCAACGCCGCAATTAAACGTTCCGAAGAATTGGCAACGATCGCCCCGGAAGATCCAGAATGGGTACCGCTGCTAGAACCCCAAACCTACGATAACCGCACCCCCGCCTTTGATGAAGCAACCGCCCGTTTTTCCCCCCTGCAACGGGGAGAGCGAGTTAAAACGATTTGTCAGATGAGCGCCGAGGCGAACGTCGAAGGTTCGGGAACTCTCAGCAGCGATGCGGAAATCTTCGCGATCGGAAATTCTCGGGGGTTGAGAGCTTGTAACCGTTTAACCAGCGCCGATTTTGGGTTTACCGCCAAGATCGATAACGGTTCGGCCTGGAGTCGCCGCAGCGCGATCGCCATGCAAGATTTACCGATAGAATCGTTAACGGAAACTATTATTAATCGCGCCTATTCTGCTCGCAACCCCCGAGAAGTGCAACCGGGAGTTTATCCGGTAATCTTTGATGGTGCGGCTTTTGCGGATTTGTTGATGTGGGTGATGTTTAATTTGGATGCCCGGGCAGCCGACGAGGGGCGATCGTTTATGTCGCGTTTGGATGAAAGCGGAAAACCGGGGGGAAATCGCCTGGGAGAAGCGCTGTTTAGTCCGATGGTGAACGTGGGGCGAAATGCCGGTCATCCTTTAATTGGGGGTTCGACGTTCTTCGCCGACGGGCTGAAAAAAGACGATCTCGAAATTATCAAAGATGGAATTCCCCAAACGCTATCCTACAGCCGCTATTGGGCGGCGCAGAAGGGCGTTGAGGCGAACGGGGCGATGTATCCGGTGGTGATGGCGGGGTCGGAACAAAGTTTGGCGGATTTGATCGCCCAAACCGAACGGGGAATTTTGGTTAGCCGCGCCTGGTACGTGCGTTATGTGAACCCCCGCACGTTGGAGGTGACGGGGATGACGCGGGATGGCACGTTCTGGATAGAAGACGGGAAAATCGCCTATCCGATCAAGAATTTGCGCTTCAATCAACGCTTGCCGGAAATGTTCGCCGAGGTGGACGGTTTGAGTCAAGTTCACCGCTACGGTAGCATCGTGGTTCCGGGGGTGCGGGTGAAGGCGTTTAATTTTAGCAGCATCACCGATAGCATCTAAAAGGTGTCTCCGGGGAACGGCTTCTGGCTAATGCACATTTTGGGAATTCTGTCAACTGGGGGTCAAAACGGGTGGTGAAAATTCGTTCGTCGCGGGTGAAGGAAAGGGGTAAAAATTTCGGGGAATGGCGGGGTCAAGCAACGAATTAATAAGGGTTTCAGCCGTTAAGATGAGTAAAAACACCTTATAGGTCAGACCATTCCTGCATTATCTTCAAGACCTAGAATACCATAAAGCCTGAAACAACGCAAGCACGTTGCTTATTGATAATTATTTTCGAGTTAAGTTTTGTAAAAATGGCTGATTGATATAAATTACAAAAGGAAAAGCAAGATTACTATAAGCCGGACAAATAACTTAGGTAGGTTTTCAAAAACCCCGTTTCTCAATAGAAAGGGAGTTTTTAATCAACTTGAAACCCTATATACTAAATGGGGTTATAGTAAAGGATGGGTAAGATTAAACTGGGATATAATGTGCAGAAATAAGGGTAAAGAAAGGGGGTTTTTGGGGTAATAAATGAGATTATGGAATTTGTCGATATTCTAATTCTTTCTAACGGCCCCGGAGAGCTAACAACTTGGGTGCGTCCGGTGGTGGAGGCGCTGAGAAAACAGTTGGGAAACCAAAGCGAAAAGGTGAGAATTTCGCTGATGCTTTCGCCCTGTCCTCATGCAACGGGAAAAGAGGTGGCGATCGCGAATTCTTATCGGGAGATTGATCGGGTTCAGAGTGCGGACTATTTTTGGCAATTTTTATTATCGGGAAAAACGGCGGAAAATTGGGATTGGTTTTCTCGGGGTGCGGTGGTGTTTTTGGGGGGCGATCAATTTTTTACGGTAATTGCCGCTAAACGGTTGGGTTATCGTAGTGTGATTTATGCGGAATGGGATGCGCGTTGGTGGCGGTGGGTAGATGGTTTTGGGGCGATGAATGGTAAGGTTATTGAGGGAATTCCTAATGAATATTCTGCTAAATTTAGAATTGTTGGGGATTTGATGGCGGATGTGCAGTTGAGAAAAAATCAAGGTTTGGGGTGGGAGTTTTTGGGCGATCGCAATATTGAGTTAATTGGTTTGTTGCCCGGTTCAAAACCGGCGAAGTTGGCTCAGGGTGTTCCGCTAACGTTGGCGATCGCCGAATATTTATATCAGAAACGACCCCAAACTTGTTTTATGATTCCCGTTGCCCCCACGCTGGAGTTATCAACTTTAGCAAAATTTGCCGATTCTAAGTTTAACCCAGTTTTATCACAAATTGGCGATTTTCAGGCGAGTTTACATTATTCTAATCCGCCCTATTTTCAGTTGGCATCGGGGTTAAAAATTTACCTCTGTACGGAAACGCCGGCTTATGGTTTGTTGTCTCAATGTCGGTTATGTTTAACAACAGTTGGGGCGAATACGGCGGAATTGGGGTCTTTGGGGGTGCCGATGATTGTATTGCTTCCGACGCAACAGTTAGATGCGATGCGAGCTTGGGATGGAATACCGGGATTGTTGGCTAATTTGCCCTTGGCGGGTTCGTTATTTGCGAAGATGATTAATTGGATAGTATTGCAACAAAAGAGGCGGTTTGCATGGCCGAATATTTGGGCGAAAACGGAAATTGTGCCAGAATTAGTCGGGAAGTTGGACGCGAAAACAATAGCGGAGTTGGCGTTGGATTATTTGGAAAATCCCGAGAAATTACAACAAATGCGCGATCGCTTAGTTCAAGTGCGGGGTCAACCGGGGGCGGCGGAAAAGTTGGCGAAAATTGTGTTAGAACAAGTCTTATAAGTTATACTCTATTCAAGTTTCCTCCTTGACTAACCCTGATGTTCTACAGTATCGGGCATTTGTTGAATTATTTCCATTGTTTTGACGCTAACAGTGCAGACTCTTTGCAATAGATCTATCACTTGTTCTTTGTAGTCGGCAAATTTGTAGGTGTTGAATTTTTCGCGGATGGTGGGGTCGCGGGGTTTCTTTTCTTTGTATTGGTCGAGTATCCATTCCAAGGCGGAACGGTTGCCAAGTTTGTACTCCCAGGCGATCGCCGGAACGCCGATGAGTTGGGTATTTTCATCGAGGATAATGATGCCTTTTGTTTTGTCGGCTTTGAGTTTGGGTTTGGGGGTGGTTTTGCTCTTGAGTTGGCTGCGGGTTAAGCCGTAGGGTTCGATGATTTCATAGTTGAGGTGCAAATTCATTAATGCTTTACCCCAGTTTACCCATTGATGGAAGTTCGGATAGAAGGGGAGGCGGGGAAATTCCCGTTTGAGGTTGAGTTCGTATTTGCTGCGGTAGGCGGGGTGGTGAAGGACGGCATAGGTGTAGTGGAAGATGTCGAGTTTGCTGATCTGATCCCCCCTGCCCCCCTTGACAAGGGGGGTGTCCGCAGGACGGGGGGATTTATAGTGGGTTTGAAATTGGGTTAAACCCCAGTCGGTGATGTTGTCGATGCGGGTGCCATTTTCATCGTAGCGGTACAGGGGTAGACATTGGGCAGCAGTTCCAACCAAATGCAGATCAGGAATATACTGGGTAGCTATAACCATAAATGGAGACTGTGTACCAGCATCGGTACAACAAATCACATAGTTTTCACCTTTTAGAATTGGAGAAAATCCATACATCTCATAGTGATTTTGAGTCAACCTATGGTTCAAAGGCTTCTCCACATATAAATATTTAGATGTGAAGGGTCTCCAGGTTGCTCTAACAATCAAATTATCTCGATAAGTGAGATGCTTCTTATTTTCTGCATGAATCTTCAATGAAGAGTTCCACTTGATTCTAAAATCATAATTTTTGACTTCAATGCTATGATTGTAAATATCTATAAAGAATCTTATCTTTTGAGACAAGTTCTTACTTGATAAGTCATAAACCCATTCATCGCTACCCGTCTCAATTCCTCTAGAAAACAACTCAAATATTGATTGAGATGCGTTCTTTTTCTTCAATTTCTTATCCAACAAAAGAATAAAGCTTTCATAATCTTGAGTTGTATCTTGATCCGTTAAATTAATCCAATTTGATTTGATATCAGGTGCAATATGCTCAAACGGAATATCTTCAAACTTTGTCCGTTCAAACCATTTGAGCTTTTCTTCCTTCGTCTGCTCATTCTGTAGCTTAAAGTAAAATATTTTTGCCTTTTTCATAATACCCATACCCTAGAAATTGGATAAGCATCAAATGCTGAGTCTCGACTTACTATAGGAAATGAGTGATTCATGGCTTGAGCAATTAGGATTCGATCAAATGGATCTTTATGATGAAGCGGTAACTGATGAAGTAGTATAGTATCTTTGATAGAAATAGGTAATAGTTTAAATCTAGTCGCTTCAAATCTATCTTCAATATCATTAAAGTCATTTTGCAAAACAATTTTTCCGATTGTAACCTTAATAGAGATTTCCCAAAAGCTAGCAATACTGACAAATACATTGTCAGTAGCCTCAATCCTATCTCGCAGAGAAGTAGGCAAGCTCTGATCATCTTCTGACAACCAGATAAAAGCATGGGTATCTAGCAAAATAGAACTCATTACATATATTCCTTAAAGTCTTCCAAAGGTTCATCAAAATCATCGGGTAATGGAAGCACAAATGTTCCTTTCATTGAACCAGCCAAACGAGGTTTATTAGGGATAGCTTCTACTGGTTCTTCAGGGGTTTCTTTGGCATACTGACTGACTAGAAACTCTGTGTAGAGAAGCACTGATTGTTTGATAGATTCAGGGAGTTTGCTAATATTTTTTAAGATGGTTGACTCTAGTGTCATTTCTTGTTCTCCTTTTCAGTTTTGACTAAAAACATCACAGCTACTCCTATTTTAATATCAAAGATTTGACCAGTGGTATCACTTGAACGAATATCACCACCAGCATCAACAACATAAATTGTATCAAACTCTCGCTCTATAATTTTTCTAAAGCCGTCCAATGCTTTTGCATCAATAAATGAGCGATTGGTAATCAAGGCAATGATACCGTTTTTCCCGAGTCTATCCGATGCCCATCTAATAAAACGTGTGTACATATCATATACAGCATTTTGATTTTGTGCTTTTCCATGCTTAATATATGTGGCTTTAATTCGCTTATCGACTTCTGTATATTTCCGATTGGCATTATCTTGATTAAAATTTTCCTGCCAAGCGTTGTAGGGAGGATTTCCAATAATCACTGAAATTGTCCGACTATTTTGTTCTTGAATTCTGGCTGTATTCTGCACGCTCATGGCAAACAGATCAAGCTGCTTTCCTGCAAACCCGCAATGATCCAAAGTATCCACCAAACAAATATTTTGAAACTCCTCATATTTCCCCATCTTTTGCTGGTAGGTAAACTCGATATTCAAATTGGCAATATAATAGGGTAAAATCGCCACCTCATTACAGTGAATTTCATGCTTATATTTATGCTCCAACTTATCAGCGGGTAAATATTCAATCAATTCCGTCACATAAGTACCCGTACCCGTACAAGGATCGAGAATCTCCACCCCCGGATCGCTCAACAACTTCCCAAAGTGCTTGTGTACCAAATAATCCGCACTTTCAATCATAAAGCGGACAATTTCATTGGGCGTATAAACAATCCCCAACCGGTCCGCCGCTTTCGGATTATACGCCTTGTAAAAATTCTCGTAAACCGCCTTAAGAAACTTCTGCTTTTCGTGGTGGTTGGCGATATTTTCCGACTTGCGACGAATCACCGCATAGTAATGTTCGATGCTTTTGAGCGTGTTTCTGCGGGTGGCTCCGGTGAAAAACGTGTTGACAATCTCCGAGATTTCTCGGCCAATATTATTTTCCCGATGAAACTGCGACTCGTGGAAAATATTGGTAAAAATATCCTCCGTGAGAATGTGTTGAATCAGCATTTCATGGATGTCAAAAATTTCAATTTCCGGGTTAATTGACTGGCGACAAACCGCTAAAAAACTGTTGCGGCGTTCCCGAAATTTTGTATTATTGGCTTCCTGCTGTGTTATAATCTGTCGTAACGCTTCTATAATGTGGGGAATGTCTTCTTTGAATTTGGCGATCGCGGAGCGAAAGTCCCGAACTTCCGGGCGTTCGTAGTCTACAAAGGTTGAGATCAGCCCGTCGAGCGCTTCGGAATCCCCCATCGAAACCCGCAGCTGTTCCCGACTGTGTTGAATCAGAATGGCGGTTTGGGAGTCTTCAAAGAGAATATTTTCGTCGGGATAGCCCAACTCCAGTTTTTTCTCGATCTCTTCGTCGAGGTGATCATACTGGTCTTTGCTCTCCCACCAACCATGCTCCAAGCGGATGGCATCTTTCACCGTACCATCGGGAAAAACGGTGGTGTTGAACTTGGTTTTGTAGTCCAGTTCGGGAATCAGCAGATAGTTGCGGGGTTTGCAATATTCGTTCAGCAGACGCTCAAAAGCATTGCGAATGCTGGTTTCCTTGCGAGAACCCCCATAGCGAATGATTTGTTCAACTTCTGCGTGATACTGCGTGACCAGCAATCTGGACATAAAAAACCACTGCAATTCATCTTTTTATTTTATCCCTCTCCCCCAACTTTAACTCAACCTGTTACAATCGAATTGGAAATGCGATCGCCAATTCTCTTAATTAACCCTTCTGAGAGCGGCGCAAACCCTTCATAGCCAAACCCACCAGACCAACGGACAACAAAGACATAGAAACGGGTTCGGGTACTTTAGCCAACTCGTCTTCTATAGGTACATTGCCGAGTTTGAGTTGAAATGCGAGTTGGGAACGATGGGGTGCCGTTTTATCGCTTAGGTTTTTGGCGTCTCCCGTCCAGAACATCGTCGTTGTTCCCGTCAGGGTGAACGTTTCATCAAGATCGGTGAGCCACAAATATTGAGAACTATTCCAATAGTCGCAACCGCTAGCATCGGTACAGGCGAAACTGGAATTTTCCGCGATCGCCATACCATTGAGAAAGAGATTATCAACCACAACGCTGTTATCTGTCTTGCGAGCGGTGGTGCGAATAAACAGGTCTTTGAAACTGTCGGCGATGCTGTATTCCAAAGTCTGCCCGCCTATTATATAGGTTAGCAGATTGTTGGCAAAAGTCAAACTAAAATCCACCCCTTCCCCGCTCACCCAGTCAAAAGAACGGTATTGAGTCGGAACGGTTTGACCCCCATTTTCATTATCGTAGTGGATATTAAATTCATGTTCTGCCGCCCCGGAGAGGTCGCCAATGCGTCCTTCTGCGGCGACACCGATGGTGGCATCCAGTTCGTCGAAAGCGGCTTCCCCGTCAATAATACCCCCAAAAGTAAAAGCGTTTGCGGCTGTGGGTGCTGCTAAAAATCCAATTGTTGTGGCTGCAACTGCGAAAAATGATTTGTAGTTATTCATCTACTTTCATCCTTGAGGCTATTTCTAACTGTTCTTATTGTTTGTCTATAGCTCTCAGTTTAAGCCACAAAAAAGCTGATTGACCATCAAAAATTTTATATTTTACTCAATCTTTAAGTGATTTATGGGTTTGTAAAAATAACTGTTTTTAGCTGTTTATTTTGCAGTAATTTTATCCAAAAATATTCGGAATAACTGTGAAAAATAATCGTAAGTTTCAGTATGTTTTCGGAATAATCCTCGCCCAAGAAACAATAAAAAACAACCCCAAAAAATAGGGTTGCTGTGAATGAATGATAAAACTCGGACATAAACTGGTTAAGGGGAGAGCGGCTTACATCATCCCCATGCCGCCCATGCCCATGCCGCCCATACCCATACCGCCCATGCCGCCCATGCCGCCCATGCCGCCCATATCGGGAGGAGCGGCGGGTTTCTTCTCGGGCTTCTCAACAACTAAGGCTTCGGTGGTTAAGACCATTCCGGCAATAGAACCCGCATTTTGCAGCGCCGAACGAACAACCTTCGCCGGATCGATAATCCCCGCTTTAATCAGGTCTTCGCATTCACCGGTGAGGGCATTGTAACCCACATTAAAGTCGGTTTCCCGAACCTTCTCAACAATAACAGCACCTTCTGCGCCGGCATTATTGGCAATTTGACACAGGGGAGCTTCCAAAGCTTTGGCGACAATTTTAGCGCCAATCTTTTCCTCTCCAACCAATTCATCGAGCATTTCGTCAATTTTTTTCGCCAAATGAATTAAAGTCGTACCGCCACCGGGAACAATTCCTTCTTCAACTGCGGCTTTGGTGGCGTTGAGAGCGTCTTCAATTCTCAGTTTACGAGATTTTAACTCGGTTTCTGTGGCCGCCCCAACTTTAATCACCGCCACACCGCCGGCGAGTTTGGCAATGCGTTCTTGCAGCTTCTCTTTATCGTACTCCAAATCCGTCTCCGCCCGTTGTCGGCGCAGTTGTTCGATGCGGGTTTGGATATCGGCTTTATTCCCGGAAGCGACAATGGTAGTTTTGTCTTTTTCGAGGGTCACTTTGTCGGCGGTTCCCAACATTTCCAGGGTTACCGCATCCAAACTCAACCCGATGTCTTCGGAAATCACCTGACCGTTGGTGAGAATGGCGATATCTTGCAACATTGCTTTCCGGCGTTCCCCAAAACCGGGGGACTTGACGGCGGCGGCATTTAACACGCCTCTAGCTTTGTTAACCACCAAAGTCGCCAGCGCTTCTCCTTCGATATCTTCGGCGATAATCAGTAAAGGCTGACCCGCCCGGGCGATTTTTTCGAGGACTCCAACTAAATCCTGAATGGCGCCAATTTTCTTATCGACGATCAGAACCCGGGCATTTTCGTACTCGGCCAACATCCGTTCCGGATCGGTAACAAAATAGGGCGACAGATAACCGCGATCAAACTGCATCCCTTCGACAACATCCAATTCCGTTGTCAAAGACTTGGACTCCTCAACGGTGATCACGCCGTCTTTGGTAACTTTATCCATCGCCGAAGCGATCATCTCGCCAATTTCGTGATCGTTTCCCGCCGATACGGTGGCAACCTGGGCGATCGCATCCCCTTCGATGGGTTTGGCGACGGCTTCTATTTCGGCTACCAGACGGTTAACGGTTTTTTCAATGCCCCGACGTAAGGATACGGGGTTGGCGCCTGCGGCAACGTTTTTTAAGCCTTCAGCAACCATTGCTTGAGTTAAAATTGCGGCTGTGGTTGTACCATCTCCGGCGACATCGTTGGTTTGGGATGCTGCTTCTTGAATGAGTCTGGCACCCGTATTTTCTAGGGGATCGGGGAGTGTAATTTCTTTGGTTACGGTAATCCCATCATTAACAATATCTGGCGCACCAAATTTCTTCTCTAATAATACATTTCGACCTTTCGGGCCAAGGGTAACGCGCACGGCATCCGTGATCGCGTTAATTCCCTTTTCCAGCGCCCGTCTTGACTCTTCGTCAAACGCAACAATTTTAGCCATGTAACGACCGTTAGCTCTCCACCTTGTCAATTTAGCACTCTTAGCTTATGAGTGCTAGTTGGTGGAAACCGTACAAGAGTTTTAAGCCATGACCATTCCCCCGTCTACATTAAACACCTGACCGGTGATGTAGGCGGCGGCGGGGTCTGCGGCTAAAAACCTGACCATTCCGGCGACTTCCTCGGGTTGACCGTAGCGACCGAGGGGGATAAATTTTAGAATATCTTCGGTATTTTTTAGGTCTTTGGTCATGTCGGTTTGGATAAAACCGGGGGCGACGGCGTTGACGGTGACACCCCGACTGGCGAGTTCTTTGGCGACGGTTTTGGTAAAGCCGATTACGCCCGCTTTGGCGGCGCTATAATTGGCCTGTCCGGGGTTTCCCATCTGACCGGCGACGGATGCAATATTGATGATTCGCCCCGATCGCTTTTTCAACATAATTTTACTCACGGCCCGGGTGCAGAGAAAGACTCCTGTGAGGTTGAGGTCGATGACGGCCTGCCATTCTTCGGGTTTCATCCGCAACAGTAGGGTATCGCGGGTGATGCCGGCGTTGTTGACGAGGATATCTATTCGCCCCCATTTTTCCATGACGGTTTCGATCAGCTTATCGACTTGATCGGCTTGGGAAACGTCAGCTTGCAGGGCGATCGCTTCTCCCCCGGCGTTGGTAATTTCTCCGACGAGTTCATCGGCGGCGCCGGAAGAACTGGCGTAGTTCACCACGATTTTAGCGCCCTGACCGGCTAAGGCGATCGCGATCGCCCGACCAATTCCCCGCGATGCTCCTGTAATGATAGCAACTTGTTCTTTTAGATGTTGTAGGGTTTCGGGTAAAACGTCCATTGAGAGTTCCTCTGCGATTTTTTTACGGTCAAACTTTCCATCATAGAGGTTAACAGCTTTTGACACCAAGAGAGAATTAAAATTTCTTCATAAACTGTGATTTCTATTAAGATTATGGTGGTTCGATATAAACTGAATTTAAAATGAAGTTTGAGCCGATTCAAAAATTAGTCAAGTCTTGATTTGGGCGATTTTAAAGATAAAAATACCCTGTAAAGACAGTCAACTCGGATTGGCTCAGATTATAATACAAGCATCAAGTTAGAGGGAGTTTCTCTCCATGTCAGTTAAAAAGACGTTTGGCAGCTTTAAAGAACTTCTAGAGGGTTCGGATCTTCCGGTTTTAGTCGATTTTTATGCCACTTGGTGCGGCCCCTGTCACATGATGGCGCCGATTTTGGAGGAAGTCAATCGGGAAATGAATCAACAAATCCGAATTGTTAAAATTGACACGGACAAATATCCACAGATTGCGTCTCAATATCACATTGAAGCTTTGCCGACTTTGGTATTTTTTAAAAACGGTCAACCTGTCGATCGCATTGAGGGAGTTGTACGGGCGCCGCAATTGATTCAACGGTTGTACGGTTTGCTCTAAATTAATTTTTTAGGTTGGGGAAATCTAGAGAAGGACAGGGATTTTAAGGGGAAGGGACTGGGGAAGATTGGGTTTGAGTATTTTGGGATGAATTGAAGTGTAAATCGCATCTGTCGCCGCTGGCAATTGTCTCAACAAGTCAGAGGAATTCTAGCCGGAATGGAGACTTCTCAGGCTAATTTTGATCGCTCAGTTGAGGGGGTGAAAAATTACTTTTTGAGTTCTTGGGGCATTCTCAGACTGCTGTGTAATTTTCCTTGAGCGTGTTGATTGAGAAACTGTTGGTGTTGTTTGAGGATTTCGGCGCCGGGATAAATGGTGCGTTCTCCGGGGCGAATTTGAATCCAGCCCAAATCTTGCAGGCGACAGACTAAATTTGAGATGCTGACCCCCAATTCTTGACGCATTTCATACAGGTGTGACCATTTGGTTAAGTTGCGACCGAGGCGTTTCTGCTCCATAATGTAACGGGGCATGAGCAAGCAACTGGCAAAATATTGAGCCTGCCATTCGATAGAGGCGATTTGGGTGATGGTCGTCTCGGAGCGACAAACGAAGGGTTGCTCGGCTTCTGTGGGGGCTTGCAGAATCGCTTGATGGTTGACGTGTAAGACCCAATGGCCGATTTCGTGGGCGAGGGTTGATTCGATGAATCCTTGCGGTTTGTCGAGGATGTCTTCGTTAATTTCGATCAGTCGTTCTCTGGGTAAAATCCGGGCGGCAATTGGCCCTTGGTCGTCGGGTTCGATCACATCCCAAACGACGCCCAAATCGAGAAAATCAGCCACTAAGGAACCATCAAACGGCCAGATGGGTGCAAAGTTTTTGCTGGTTTGCATCTGTTCTAAGATGCGGTTGGCTTGACGTTCAATAAACGCCTTCGTGTGAAAACGATACGGTTTTAGTAGGTTCACCTCGGCTTTTTCCTCCCCTGCACAAAACTTCTATCCGGCTAAAAAACTAACAAGATTTAACCGGATAAATATGAGAACAATCGACTCAGTTTTGAGCTTGCCAATAAAATTTTGAGTCTTAAATTTTGGTTTCTATTGATTGGCGAAAACCCTTTCAAGTTCGAGCAATGTTTAACCCCAGTTCACAGTGCCAAATTACGGTGCCAAATTACAGTACCAAACTGCTGAATCACTGTTATAAAAATGAATATATATTTTGTAACACATTTTCCCCCGGCTGTCAAGGTCAATGACTCGTACCCTTGGCATGATGCTTAATTGATTGGGACGGGGAACGGTGGCTGTTTGTAATACATTCTGATTACAATTTTCTCAAATGGATTGAAAATTTTCTCGCTTTCGGTCCACATTTTCACAAAAAAAGTTGAATAAAAATTGATTTGTAGGTCAAAGAATTTGAAGGATGACAGAAAAAGGTTCGCCGAGTGACAGCGAACACTTGATTTTAACTTTTATTGAGTTGGAGTCGATCAGAAGTTTTGAGCAATTTCATCGGTTTTAGCAGCCATAATAAAATCATTGCGATGTAACCCGGAAATCGCATGAGTCCACCAAGTAACGGTTGTTTTTCCATATTCGGTGGTAATTGAGGGATGATGTCCTTCGGATTCGGCTGCATCTCCGACTTTTTTTGTAAATTCCAAAGCGGTTTTAAAGTCTGGAAATTTGTAAGATCGCTGTAAACGGTCTTCGTCTTGGTTATCGATTAAATCCCATTGGGGAATTTGGGGTTTAAGCTGTTTAATTTCGTCTGGGGTGACGGGTTTTGAATCTTTGGTACAGGCTTCACATTTTTGTTGGGTGAGTTGTGCCATAATATCTACCTAAATGTTATTGTTGTTATCTCTAATTTTAAAGGTTGCTTTTTTCCTTTAATCCCAACTCAAAGGTGATCTCGTGAACGCCGGGAATGGCTTTCACTTCTTCGACAATGTTTTGAGCAGTTTGTCTATCTTTAACGGTACCGGAGAGAATCACGGAACCGTTGGATACCATCGCCACTAAATCTTCTTGAATCTCGGATTTAATGGTGTTTTGAATTTCGCGATCGCTAAGTGTTTGAGAGCGGTTTAAATCTTCTTGAACGTACTCAACACCGCTATACTGACCGCCACCGGGATTGAGTTTTAAACGTTCATCAAGCTGTCGCTGTTGGGGAGTCTTAAGCGCACTATCGGGAGTTCCCAAAGCACCTAAAAACGGGGTTGCCAGAGCGGATGAACTCTGAATGAAAGTGAGTAATAAAACTGCAAATAAAGTGACAGCAGAGCCAAATAAGCGATGACGCTGGATTAGTAAAGGAACTGCAAATCCAACGGCAATAATTCCTAAGAGTAAATAAAAATCCATGAGGAAATCTCCTCCTTTTGTCTGCGTTCTCCAGCTTTAAATTAAGCCATTATGTTCTAGGATAGATCCTCAACATACAAACAAGGATCTTCCTAGAGGAACAAATTTTAGGCTCTCAAGTTAGAGAATTTTGGTAAAGATTTAGGCGGGTTGTAGTTCTTTAATGCGTTTAACCATCTGCACGGCTTGGCGAACCATTTGGCTGGCATAACCCCACTCATTATCATACCAACTCATCACTTTAACTAAATCTCCATCAATCACTTGAGTCATACTCAAATCAACAATGGAAGCGCGAGTATCGCCAATAATATCGGAGGAAACCAATTCATCATCGGAAGCGCCTAAAATGCCTTGATATTGTTCGTTACCCGCTTCTTCTCGGAAGATATTATTAACTTCTTCAATGCTGGTTGGACGTTCGGTAACGAGGGTAATATCAGTAATTGAACCGACGGGAGTGGGTACGCGGACTGCTGAACCATCAAATTTATTTTTAAATTGGGTTAATACTTGAGTTGTGGCTTGAGCGGCGCCGGTGGAAGTGGGGACTAAATTCTCGGCTGCGGCTCGTCCTCGCCGCCATTTTTTATTGGGTTCATCAACTAAGCCCTGGCTGGCGGTGTAGGCGTGAATTGTGGTCATTGCTGCTTTTTTGATGCCAATTCGACGACCCAAAACTTCGACAACGGGGGTAATACAATTGGTGGTACAACTCGCACAAGAAATGATTTTATCGGACTCAGAAATTTGATTGACTCCATTAACAATTGTTGGAATTCCTTCGCTTTTGGGCGGGGCGGATAATATTACCCGTTTTGCACCGGCTTGTAGATGTTTTTCTAAGTCAGGTTTTTTGGTAAAGATTCCGGTACATTCAAAGACGATATCGACGTTTAGATCCTGTTTTCCCCAGGGGAGTTGAGCGGGGTCTTTTTCTTGGTAAACGGGATATTCTTTACCTGCGACAACTAAGCTATTTTTGGTATTTTCGACGGTTTTAGAACATTTGCCATAGACGGTATCGTATTTGAGTAAATAAGCCAGTTGTTCTGCGGAAACAATATCGTTAACACCGACGACTTCTAACTCGGGAGTATCGAGTAAAATTTTGAAAACTGCCCGACCAATCCGACCCAATCCATTAATTGCAACTCTTGCCATAATTGTATCTCCAATTGACTTATAAATGTGATCTTTTGTCGATATTTTTAGGCTAAATGTTTGTCAATTTATCGCCTTCTATCTAGAGGATGAGGTTACTTTTTTTGTCCGGTTTTTTGTTCGAGTTGCTGTAAGATGACTTCAAATTATTTGAGGAAACGAACTCGGGAAAATAACAACCCGGGAAATTGAAGTTGAAAAGCTACGGGTATAAGGTTCTGAGTCGGTTAATTCTCAAATCCGAGCGATCCGATGATAAATGAATTACCCGATGGCATAAGTTTATGCAATTAAATGTATTTTAATGATGAGTATATTGTATCAATTCCGGTTGCAAAGATTGATAAATCTCAAAAAAACTTAATTCTAGGTTTGAGGAACGTGTGAGCTAGAAAATGAAAGGTTTTTTGATGGACATAAATATCAAACAGCCTGAGTCTATTCCAGCTTGAAGAATATTAGGTCGTCCCGGATTCGACTACACCGAACTCGATTTCTACCTTAGGAAAAGGAATTGCAAAATTGCATCTTCCGAGCGACAGAGTTTGTGTTAGAATAAGGGTGAAAATTTTTTGAGTAAAGATCGACAATCCTTTTAAATCTACCTCGGGGAACACGAAGGAAATTCAACGGACATGATAATGTGAAGCGTAAGCCCGAGGAATCACAGGAGGTTGGTATGGATAAAGCTGACTTAAAAAGTTTACTACATACGCTACAACAGTTGCGCCAGTCTGTCGAGGAAGAAGGTAGAAAACTCTATGAAAAATGGCGACCCAATATCACCCAACGAGCATTTACAATCAGTGCATTAAATCTCGCTCACTATCTGATTTTAAGACACCATGACTTGCGACCCATTCAACGGGAATTAATGCCTTTGGGGTTGTCTTCTTTGGGACGCTGCGAAGGTCGAGTGATGGAAAATTTAGATGCAACAATTGCCGCTTTGGGAACCCTTTGTCAAGTTGACCCGGAGAGTTTACCTCAACGTCCTTCGACTCATGCCTTTTTTCGCGGAGAACGCTTCCTTGACCGCCAAACTCAACAACTTTTGGGAGCATCTTCATCGGAACGTCGGGTGCGGATTATGGTAACTTTACCCTCAGATGCGACAGAAAATTATGAATTTTTTGTCAAAATTTTGCAGCGGGGAGTTAATTGTGTACGAATTAATTGCGCCCATGATAGCCCTAAAGAATGGGAAGCGATGATTGATAACTTGCATTGGGCCGAATCGGAAACCGGAAAATCCTGTAAATTATTGATGGATTTGGGCGGAATTCAACCTCGCACCGCCGATGTAATTACTCCAGAAAATGAAAATCGCTTACATTTAGGCGACCGCTTTTTTATGAGTAAAAATAAACCCGAGCCTAATGGCGAATTTTCCTTTCAAACCCGTTGTACAATTCCCGAAATTCTCGATCAAGTTAAAGAAGGACATATGGTTTGGATTGACGACGGTCAACTGGGAACTCGGGTGGAGTCCGTTCGGGAAGATGGTGTTGTATTAGAGGTGATTCAAGCCCGATTGGAAAAGGGAGAAAAGCTCAAAAATGATAAAGGAATGAACTTTCCCGATACGGAAGTTTATTTTGATGCTTTGACTGAAAAAGATTTAAAAGATTTGGATTTTATTGCGTCTCATGCGGATATTATTGGATATTCGTTTGTACAAGAAGCCTCGGATATTAAGCGATTGCAGCACGAACTTGAAGCCAGAAATCCCGGTCACACAATCGGTTTAATTGCTAAAATTGAAACGGAAGTTGCGATTAAAAATTTACCGGAATTGATTGTTCAAGCGGCAGGTCATCAACCCTTTGGGGTAATGATTGCTCGGGGGGATTTAGCCGTTCAAATTGGCTATCAACGTTTGGCAGAAATGCAAGAAGAAATTATGTGGATGTGTGAAGCGGCGCACATTCCGGTGATTTGGGCGACTCAGGTTTTAGAGAATTTGGCGAAAACCGGAATTCCTTCCCGTTCAGAAGTTACTGATGCGGCGATGGCTCAACGTTCGGAATGTGTGATGTTGAATAAAGGGCCGTTTATTGAGGAAGCGGTGATGATTTTAGATGATGTTTTGCTGCGAATGCAAGCCCATCAAATGAAAAAAACTCCCCAGTTGCGGGCTTTACATTCTTGGGAATAATTAAGAGTATCAGAGGATAAATAGAGATAAATAGAGAGTATCCCGAGCGATTTAGATTTTATAGAACTTAAGATAGATGACAGAATTTCATAAATCGTAGATACTCTCTAAAGTAGAGTCAAACTTGATAAAGCTATGATTTTTTTAGAAAACAAACAAACCGGAAACTTGGTAAAAGTTTTGGATGTAACGGCATTGGCTGACCCGAATAAAAGTCAGATTTCCGGGAGAGTTCAAGCCGGAGAAGAAGAACAACCCCCGGAATTTATGGAGAAAGAAAAACTTGTTTTTCCTTCCGGTGAAAGTTTACCTCGTTGCTGGGTAGATGCTGATTATCGTCATTCTAACTAGAGCTTTTCAAAATAACAAACTCTTTATATGGCGTAGAAAATACATTTAATTGGAGGTTGTAGTTCGATTCCCCCGTCGTCTACTTCCTCCTGTTGTTGTTATTTAACGAGAATTTTCCGCTTCTTCTATCGCGTCATAAAGTTGCGACTTATCCATTTTACTCCGTCCTTCTATGTCTAATTCTTGCGCTTTTTGGTAAAGTTCTCGCTTGGTAAGTTGAGAGTCATCAGCGTGTTGAATTTCGCGCATGACTCGCTTGACGGCGGTCGTCCATTGTGCATATTGTTCTCCTTGTTGAGAAGCGGACCGCTTTTTTTCTTCGACTTCTTGCTTTTCTTTCTCGCTCAAACGTTCCCAAACTTCTTGGGGTAAATACCGTTTGGTTTGATTATTTTTTCGGGCGTTTTCATCCCCTTCTTGGGTTTGCCAATTTTGCTCTGTCCAGTCTTCTAAAGAACGAGCCGCGTCATCTTTTTCGCCTTGATAACCTCCGCCCCGTTTTTCGTATTCCTGCACAAGTAACTGACTTTTTCTCGCTGACCATTGTCCGGGTTTTCCGCCTTTGTCAGACTCCATGATTTCTTGTTTGATTTCACGCCGTAAGTCTGGCTTAGTATATTTTTCGTTGTAGTTTTTATTACTCATTTTGGTGAATTAATTGCTGTTCTTTCATCTAGCCTAAAGAAAATATGCTCTTGAGAAAACTGACTGGGGATAGATTCATTTACAATGCAAACCATCTCTGAGGAATGATTGCTTTGAGTATCTGTCCGATGACTAACGGAATTAAACTTCCGGCTAAAATGAATCCCCATCCTTGCAAACCGGGATTAACGATTTTTAACACATTTGCTAGGGGAGAAAAATAAACAGCCGTCAACAGTAAACCCGTACAAAGTAAAAGTGCTAACCAGACATAACGGTTCGTTGTGACTTCATTTTTTAACAGTCCAGAGTTAGAATCCCGCATATTAAAAACGTGCCACAGGCGACCAAAAGCTAAGGTTAAAAATGAGATGGTAACGGCTTTCTCTTCTTTCATTCCCAAACGACTTAAACACAGCCAAAATACCCCCAAAACGATTAGCGCAATAATAACGCCATACAGCACAATTGCCATCCAATGACGGCGGGGTAAAATCGGTTCGCTGCGATCGCGGGGCTTTTGTTTCATCAGGTTAGAACTTCCTTCTCCTACGCCCAAAGCTAACGCCGGAAAGACATCGTTAATAGCGTTTAGAAATAAAATTTGCAAGGGTAATAAGGGTAACGGAGCGCCCACCAACGAAGTTGCAGCCACCGCAATAATTTCGCCCATATTTCCCGAAAGCAAATACAGCGTAAACTTGCGAATATTCCCAAAGATTGCCCGCCCCTGTTCGACCGCAGCAACAATACTGGAAAAGGCATCATCTTGCAATACCATATCTGCCGCTTCTTGCGCCACTTGCGTTCCCCGTTCTCCCATCGCAATGCCAATATCTGCTTTTTTTAATGCGGGTGCGTCGTTAACACCATCTCCGGTCATGGCAACAATAGCATTGTGCTGTTGATGTAGGGTCACTAAATTTAATTTTTGTTCGGGACTAACGCGAGCAAAAATCGGAACTTGTTGTAATTCTTGCTTTTGTTGTTTGGATAAATTATCGAGAGATTGAAGTTCCTCGCCCCGTCTGGCTTCGGCTTCTTGTTCGGTGGTTAAACCCACAGCCAAGCCAATATTACGGGCGGTAACGGGTTGATCTCCCGTCACCATGATCACTCGAATTCCTGCATCGTGGCACGCTTTTAGGGAATTTTTAACCTGTTCTCGGGGGGGGTCAAGTAATCCCACTACACCCAAAAGGGTAAGATTTTCATAGGGTTCGGCTTCCGAATTGTCTGTATTTTTAGACGCAAAGGCGAGAATTCTTAACCCTTCTTTTGCCAATTGATCGCAGCGTTCCCGCCAAGTGTTTTTGTCGTCTTCGCTTAAATCTTCAACGCCTTCTGAGGTTAATTGTTGAGTACAAACCTCGAGAACTGACTCGGGAGCGCCTTTAACAGCAAAACGATAACCTTGTTCGTCTTCGTGAATGGTTGCCATCATTTTTGTATCGGAATCAAATGGCACGTCTCGAACTTCGGAATAGGTTTCTAATAGTTCTTGGCGGCGAAGCTCTCCTTTTGCCCCGGCAACTAATAGGGCGACTTCCATCGGATCGCCAGTGGGTTTATCTTTGTGTTCGTTAAATTGGGGTAAGCTGGCTTTATTACACAAAACTCCCACTTCTAAGAGGGAGCGCAAACCGTCGTTTTCTTGGGGATTTATTGATTGTTCGTCTTGGGTAAATTCTCCTTCAAGTTCTAATGCTTCTCCGCTCACTTTGACGATGCCAGAATTTAACGCAATTTGCGCAACGGTCATGCGATTTTCGGTTAAGGTTCCGGTTTTATCGGTGCAGATAATATTGGTGGCTCCGAGAGTTTCTACCGCCGATAAACGGTTGATTAAAGCGTTGCGTTTTGCCATGCGCCACATTCCTCGCGCCAGGGCGACCGTCGCCACAATGGGAAGTCCTTCAGGAACCGCAGCAACCGCCAAAGCGATGGCAGTTTGTATCATTAAAAATAATTCTTTTCCCCCAATAATTCCCGCTCCCGCCACCAGTGCAGCTACAACTAATGTTACCCAAATTAAATTTTGACCGAGTTTTTTGAGTCGCTGTTCTAAGGGGGTAGATTCTTGTTCCGCTTCGGCCGTCATTGCGGAAATATGACCGAGTTCGGTCTTCATTCCGGTTGCGATGACAACTCCTTCGCCCGAACCCCGTGTAATTGCTGTTCCTTTAAACAGCATATTTTTGCGTTCGGCGAGGGGAAGATCGCCTTCTAATGCTTCTGTTGTTTTACTGACGGGAACGGATTCTCCGGTTAAAGCGGACTCATCTGCTTGCAGTTTTGATGCTTCCAAAACGCGCACATCTGCCGGAACTAAATCCCCACTTTCAAGAACAACAATATCACCGGGAACAAGTTCTTCAGCCGAAATTTCTTGAACTTTTCCATCCCGTCGAACGTTGGCTTTTGTCTTGCTGAGTTGTTGCAGAGACTCCATCGAATTGACGGCTTTTAGTTCGGTAAAAAAGCCAATCACTGTGTTTAAAAGAATCGCAATAATAATAGCAACCCCTTCGACCCAATCTTGAAAAGCAAAGGAAAGAGCGGAGGCGATCGCTAATAACCCAATAATAGGACTTTTAAATTGATCGATGAAGATTTGCCAGGTACTCCGGTGTTTGAGTTTTTGTAAACGGTTGGGGCCGTATTTTTCTTGTCTTTTTTTGACCGTAGAACCGGAGAGTCCCTGGTTGGTTTCAACAGAAAGTTTGTTCAGGTTTTCTTCTGCTGAATGGGAGCTAGTCCACCGAAGATCTAACTGTTCCTGCTGTTCTTGAGTTTGGGTCATGGGGGGTTAACCGAATAGGGATAGAATGTGAAACTTTTAAAGTTTATAAGTTTTATCAGGCTAAGTTTTTAGAGGAAGAAGGACGATTGTTTGTTTTGGGAGTGATGGAATTTTGAGGAAAATTTACAATCGCAACTCCACCTAAATTTGCAGCTTGATAGTTGTATCGTTCTACTAAAAAATTTGATAGGGTTTGCCGACAGTTTAAGCAAAACCAACAGATTGTGTGCTGGCAAACATGACGGGTTAATTCTCCCGAGCAGATCGGACAGATAATCATTTTTTAACAGGGTTTAATGATAGGGTTGAAGATTCAAGCGGACTGGAGAGCCGACATCAGTCGCGAGTCGAGAATTTCTTCATCGATCTTCTACTCATCCCGGATTCGTTTTTAAAGTATAAATTTGGGATTTAAAGACAACTTTTAATATACAATTATAAATTGCAGAGTTCTTCTATCTCAAGACAGAGGTTCGGTCAAAAGCAGAGAAAGATCCTATTATTGTAAAGGGTTACGGGATATTCTATAGGCTATCATCTCTTTCTCAAGTTGCCATCTCTCAAGAGGAATATTTTGGTAAAATAGGCTTTGATTTAAGCAGGATACAGAGAAATCCTTCTTGTGACAGAAGGAGTTAATTGTTGTTGATGTTACCGTAGTAAATAAGAGATTTTTAATTGTTTTAATAGGTCGATATAGAGAAGTTACCGTCGAAAAATATGAGTTACAATAAAGTATTAGCCGCATTAGATCGTTCTTCCCAAGGAGAAGATGTATTTCAACAAGCGTTAGATATTGCTCGCACTCAAAACGCTGAACTTTTGCTGATTTTTTGTATGCAAAGGTTGGAACAAATGCCAACCGTACCCCCGGTAGAAGCAACAACGGGAACGGGTTTACATCCTTTAATGAGAATGTATCCGGCTATGAGCGAAACCGAGGTGTTACAAACCACCGAACAAGAGATTAAAAGAGCGAAAGAAGAAGCAGATCGCTGGTTGCAAAATTATCAAATCCAAGCTGAAGATCAAGGCGTTCACGCTCAATATCAATGTGTTTCGTTTGCGGGAAATCCCGGCGAACAAATTTGTAAAATGGCGAAGGAATGGAATGCAGATTTAACGGTTGTTGGTCGCACAGGTCGCACAGGTTTAGAAGAAGCTTTTCTCGGAAGTGTGAGTAATCATGTGGTTCACCACGCGCCTTGTTCGGTGTTAGTTGTGCAGGATAACAACTGACGGAATATTTTTGAACTTCTTAAAAGTTTAAGATTTTTTGGAAAATTGACGAGATAGGAGAAATTAACTATGGCTACGAATCAAATCGCTAAAATTCAAGAATACGACCAAAGCATTTGGATGGATTATCTAAATCGCAGTTTGATTGAATCGGGAGATTTAGAAGATTTAATCAAAAATCTAAACATCCGAGGAGTAACCTCTAATCCTGCTATTTTCAAGTCGTCAATCATCGGAAATGAAAGCTACGATGCGGATATCAAAGCGGGGATTGAGAAGAATCAGTCGGTTGAAGAAATCTGCACAAATTTAATTTTTGATGATATTCGCCGAGCTTGCGATATCTTTCGTCCGATTTACGATGAAACTCAGGGATTAGATGGCTATGTTAGCATCGAAATTCCCCCCGATCTGGCGCGAGATACTCAAAAAACAATTTCCGAAGCTCGACGGTATTTTAACGAAATTAATCGTCCGAATGTGATGATTAAAATTCCGGGAACTCCCGAAGGAATTCCGGCAGTAGAACAGGCAATTTCTGAAGGAATTAACGTTAATATCACCCTGTTATTTTCTGTTGACAGTTATCTGGCAGCCGCCCAAGCTTATATTCGCGGATTAGAAACGAGAGTAAGTAACAATCAACCGATTGATTCTATCGCTTCAGTTGCCAGTTTCTTTCTGAGTCGAATCGATGTTAAAGTTGATGAATTGATTGACGAAAGAATTAAAAAAATTGGCACCGAAAACTTAAACGAAGAAGCGCGATTGGATGAAATTAAAGGGAAAGTAGCGATTGCTAATGCTAAAATTGCCTATCAAAAATATAAGGAAATTTTTGGTAGTGATCGCTGGAAAGCATTGCAAGAAAAAGGTGCAAATGTTCAACGGTTACTGTGGGCGAGTACGAGTACCAAAAATCCGGAATACAGCGATGTAATGTATATCGATGAATTGGTCGGGAAAAACACAGTAAATACAATGCCTCTAAAAACTCTCCAAGCTTGCGCCGATCACTGTCATCCTTCCGGGGATAAAATAGAAACAAATGTGGATCGTGCTTATCAGTTGATGGAAAGTCTGCAAGATCCGGATATTCAAATTGACTTAGATCGGGTGATGTCGGAACTCTTGGAAGAAGGAATTGATAAGTTTACTCAACCTTATAATGAGTTGATGAAGTCTCTCGAAGAAAAAACGCAACAACTCGCCACCGTCTAGCAACAAATCTGATTTAACCTAAATATCCAAGATCTGGGAGGTTATTAACAACCTCCTGGTTTTTTTTGCTAAATATTTAGATTTTCGGGTCTTTCTGTTGTAATTCTTCATCAAGCTGATTTTCTGATGATCTCATAAGTTGAGAAACGATGTTGAGTGGGGGAACGGTTCACGGAGTGGGGGTGTGAAACTCCGATTTGAACATCAGTCTGATCGAAATTATAATGAAATGCACCCACACAATTTAATGACCTTTATCAAATGCCAGATATCAACTTTGAATATTGCGAACCCATTGATCTGACCAACTGCGATCGCGAACCTATCCATATTCCCGGTCAGATTCAACCTCATGGAGTTCTCCTCACATTTCAAGAACTTGAGCTAAAAATCTTACAAGCCAGTGAAAATACTATCAATTTTTTAGGAATTGAGGCTGAATCGCTACTAGGAAAAACATTAAATGAGATTTTTGTCCATGCCGATATTGAGTTTCTAACCCAAATCGTTTCCGAGATTGATCTTGATTATTTTAACCCGTTTGAAATTCACACAAAAATCCCCTCACCCCATTCTCAATTTGAAGGGGTGATTCATCGAATAGATAGTGTTTTCTGTTTGGAGTTAGAAATTAAATCCAATTCTCAAAGAAGTTATCCGCTTAGTTTTTACCACTTACTCAAAGCTTCGGTTAAAAATATCGTCAATGTTGCTAGTTTTCAAGAGTCTACAGAACAGTTAGTTTGGGAGATTTATAAACTTACGGGTTACGATCGCGTAATGATTTATCAGTTTGAAGATGATGGCAATGGAGTGATTATTGCGGAAGCTAAAAAAGAGATACTAGAATCCTATTTGGGTTTGCATTATCCGGCTTCTGATATCCCTTTGCAAGCGAGAAAGTTATACAGTTTAAACTGGTTACGTCTGATTGTTGATATCAATTATAAACCTGTAGATATCGTTCCGGTTCTCAATCCCCTGACGAATGAACCTTTAGATTTAAGTCATTCCGTGCTGAGGAGTGTTTCTCCTATCCACGTAGAATATCTCCAAAATATGGGTGTGGCGGCTTCTTTATGTATTTCTTTGATTAAAGATGAGCAACTGTGGGGAATGATTGTCTGTCATCATTATGAACCGAAATATGTCAACTATGAAACTCGCAAAGCCTGTGAATTTTTAGGACAGTTTATGTCGATTGAACTGTTTAAAAAACATTACAAAGAATCAGAATATTATCAAGATAAAGTTAGAGAATTACAAAAAGACTTTAAAAAAAGTTTATCGAAACAACCGCCAAATATTAATGCGTTTCTCCAGAATAATGGAGAGCGTTTGTTATCTCTAGTGAATGCCAGCGGAATTTTGATCGCTCTTGAAGATGAATTGATCATTTTTGGAAATACACCTCCAACCGACTCGGTAAAAAAGTTGTTAAATTGGTTGAAGCTAAATCATCAAGTCGAACTGTTTCAAACGAGCAATATTAGTGAAATTTATCCCGAATTTTCTCTCTATCAAGAGGTCGCTAGTGGGATTTTAGTCATCTCTATTTTCTCCTTAAATACTTCCTATCAAATTGTCTGGATCAGACCGGAAAGAACTCAAACCGTAACCTGGGCTGGAAATCCCAATAAACCCGTTATTTTAGCAGAGGATGGAACGATGCAACTCTCTCCGCGTCGGTCTTTTGAAGCGTGGAAAGAGACGATTAAAGGCTGTTCGCTTCCCTGGAAAAAAATAGAACTTGATGCCGCTTTAGAACTAAGAAATATACTGATGCTGACGGCTTTACAGTCTTCTCAGTCTGCCCTCGAACAAGCGGCTCAACGGGCGGAAATTGCCAACCAAGCCAAAACCGAATTTTTAGCAAATATGAGCCATGAAATTCGCACTCCTATGAATGCTATTTTAGGGTTTTGTGACTTACTTCAAGGATTAGTCACTGAACCCCGCCAACGTTCTTATCTGGAGTTAATTGCTGCGAGTGGACAGTCATTACTCGATCTGATTAATGATATTCTTGATCTCTCCAAAATCGAAGCCGGAAAATTTCAACTCCACTACGAACCCTTAAATTTACGACAGTTAATAGCCGAAATTCAACAAATTTTTACCCATCGAGCCAAAGAAAAGGGATTGTCTCTGATCAGCCAAATTGATCAAACCGTTCCGCAAGGTATTTATTTTGATAGTATACGTTTGCGGCAAATCCTCTTTAATGTCTTGGGAAATGCGATTAAATTTACCGAGCAGGGTTTTATTCAAATTTCGATTCGCGCTCAAGTTTATACTAAAGAAAACATCCCTAAAGTTTGGCTAGAAATTGCGATAACCGATACCGGAATTGGGATCGCTAAAGACCAACAAGACGATATTTTTGAAGCCTTTGTTCAAAGTGAAGGTCAAAGTACGCGCAAATACGGAGGAACGGGTTTAGGATTAGCAATTACTCGCCGTCTCACCACTTTATTGGGGGGAACATTGATGCTACAAAGTCAACTTGGTCAGGGGAGTAGCTTCATTTTTGTGTTTCCGGAAATTGAGGTGAGTGATGCACTTTTGGACTCGGAGACTGTTTCATTGGTTGATGAAGACTTAAACCAATTTGAGAATTCAACAATATTAGCCGTAGATGACGTATACTCGAATTTACAACTGATTCAAGGTTATTTTGAGGGAACTCAACATCGTTTGCTGTTGGTACAGGATGGTCAAAGTGCAATTCAAGTTGCTCAAGCGGAACAGCCGGATGTAATTTTGCTGGACTGGCGAATGCCAAATCTAGATGGACGAGGTGTATTTAATGCTCTCAAACAACATGATAAAACTCAAAATATTCCTATATTTATTGTCACGGCTTCTGTTCTCAGACAAGACTATCTTGATGTACAATTGCTGTGTCAAGGGGTGCTTCACAAACCGATTAATCGCGCTCAACTTGTTAGCGCTTTAAAAAATGTTCTTCCGTCTACCACGAGCCAATCAACTACCACTTCTGAGACTGCCATATCTCAACCCCAGACAACTCAAGACATAGAAAATCTGCCTCAACTGCTTGAAAAACTCAATCAAGAAAAAACGGTTTGGCAAAAGTTAAAAATTACCCTAAAAAGGCGTGAAGTTCAGGCTTTCTATGAACGATTACAAGCCTACGGAGCGGAACATCAATGTCAAATTTTGCTTGATTATGCTCAAGAATTGTCAGCCGAAATAGAGGCTTTTGATTGGCAAAAAATTCCAGAAACTATCGATCAGTTTCCTACTATTTTAAAACAAATTGAAATTCAAAAATAATGAGTTTTAATCCCCATAATTTTCTCATCTTAGTGGTTGATGATATCACTAGAAATCTGCAAGTGCTTGCTGATATGTTAGAGCAAGTGGGCTATGAAGTCACATTTGCAACTAACGGTCAACAAGCCCTAGAACGGGCGAAACTTGCTGAACCCGATTTAATTTTACTGGACTTGATGATGCCGATTATGAATGGTTTAGAAGTTTGTCATAAATTAAAAGCCGATGAAAAATTGTGCGAAATTCCGGTTATTTTTATCACAGCCAGCGAAGAAAGGGAGCATTTATTAGAAGCTTTTAATCAGGGAGCAGTGGATTATATTACTAAACCCTTTTATCCCCCCGAACTGTTGGCTCGCGTGCGAGTTCATCTGGAATTAAAATATACTAAAGATGAACTCAAAAAAACGGCAGCTACTTTGGAAAAGCTCGCCATTACCGATCCTTTAACAGGAATTTTCAACCGTCGATATTTGATGTCAATTGCGGAGAAAGAATATCAGGGTGCAATTAATTATAAGCGGCTTTTTTCTATTGTGATGCTGGATATTGATCATTTTAAAAAGATTAATGATACTTACGGACATATTGTTGGCGATCAAGTGCTAAAAACCATGACTAAGGAGGTACACAGCTTTCTGCGAAAGGGGGATAGTTTTGGGCGGTTTGGAGGGGAAGAATTTGCGATTATTTTACCCGAAGCCGATCGGAAAACGGCTCTGAAAATAGCCGAACGTCTGCGAGAAGCGATCGCCACTCTCTCGATCCCAGTTTCTAACTCTAATTCTCATTCTAATCTTGAGATTAAAATTACCATCAGTTTGGGAGTGACCACTTATAGTTTTGATGATGAAAAACTCGATGAAATGTGGATACGAGCCGATAATGCTTTGTACAAAGCCAAGAGCAAAGGACGCAATCAAGTTTGTAGTATTTCTGCGCCTTTCAAGTCCTAAATTGATGGGGTGGCGGTTTGGGGGGTAATACATTGTGAACCGGGGGGATCTTCGCCTGCGGAAACAACAACAAAATTTCCTATCTCGATATGTTCGCTATCATCGAGGAGAATTACCCCCACTTTGTCCGCGTCTAAATTAAACGTAATTCCAAGCAAATCTTTGGGGAAACCGATCAGTTCATCGACTTTTACATTTGGCAAGCCGGAGACCGTTGCAATCCCACTATAAACCGATTGTACGATACCAACTTTCCGACTTACAAGCTGGGGTTCATGCTTCTGCAACACCCGATCAAACGAGTAAAAAGTCTCATCTAAAATGGATTGCAACGATTCAGAATTTGGGGTCATAAATGCTGATAAAATTCACTACAGAACGCGGGTAAAATCGGCTACGATGACCGTTTTATCTCTGAATTCGGCTTCCAGTTCTCGTTGAAGATCTAAGTCCCAAGTCAGATCGTAATCGCGCTCCAATTCTGTGATGTTAAACCGACGAACCTCTCCGGTCACTTGCACGTTTTCGCCATCAACAATCGGTTCTGTTTGATTATCGACTGAGATCACAAGTACCTCCTCTTCGTCAAATAAATTATCTTCATCCTGCAATACGAAGGAATTTAAACTGACGACGTTTTCGACTTCACCGCTAATTGTAACCGTTTCGCCGATAAATTCTTCGGTGTCATCTTTGATTTCCTCAACAGAAGTTACGGTTTCTACTGGTTCAGGATCGTTTGTGATGATATTGTCATCTTGGGTATTTAGAGCGTTATTTTCATATCCATCGCAAGCAACTAAAGCGCCGGATATCAAGACCATTGCTAATGCTGAACCGCTCTTTTTCCAGTTGGTCGCAATCCGTTGAATTAAACTTTTTTCCTGTTTTTCTGTTTTTAATGTGTTAAAGTTCATAATAATGAATTACTCCTGTCTATATTAGAAGTCCAATCTAGGGTTAAACTTGATAACCCGATTAACTTTATATTAGGAAAATAATCGTTAATCTCCATCTATCGAAATTGGTAAATTTTACCCAAACCACCGAAAGAAGGAGCGCGATCCTCTTCCTTGAGAAGCATGGAGAAGCGTTCATCTAAGTTTTGAACATCGGGAGTAAGGGCGGGTAAAATTTAACGTCAATTGCGCTCCCTCCAACAGAAATAAGGATTCCCTGCTGAGATTGTTCGGAGGTTTTATTCCTCGCCAATTAATCAGGATTATCGGGGTTGGAAACGGGAGATTTTTCTATCGCTTCTTCCATGCGTTCTGACATGGATTCTTGACGTTTTTCTTCTTTTAGATGGGCTTCGCTAACCAGTTCTCGCGCTCTTTCTTGAGTGATGTCCGCTTGTTCGTCCGCATTCTCGGCTTGCGGTTGGGATCGTTCAACCATTGATTCTTGACGCTGCTGAGAATTATGACGTTCTTGAGTCAACATTTCTCTTGATTGTTCGCTGGTACTCATAAATTGAGTCCTCCTTTTTTGAGTGTTCTACTGACCACAAACTTGGTCACGCCCGTACATTTCTGCCGGGGGACTCGTGGCTTCTACTGCGGTAAATGGTTCGATGATTTTGTAGGTGTGGCGGGCGCCTTGGGGAACGACCCAAGAATCGCCTTTTTCCAGAATTATTTTCTGTCCTTCTAAGTACAATTCCGCTTTACCTTTGATTACAAAACCGACCGTTTCATAGTCCCGTTCAACGATGGGTTTTTCTTCGTGGGGCTGTTCATTTTCCCACAACCTCATCGACATTGTGCGACCCGAAACTAAATATTTCTGATCCATTTCACCTTGGGGTGAATATTCGGCGCTGACTTTTTTTACGGTTTTATCTACCATGATTTTTAGGTATGTTAATTACTGAATGTTGCTATGCCAGTCCTACTCATAGTTAAGTGATGTAAATTCCTTTAACTTTTTTATTGCTGGCTACTCTTATCTGCTTGATTTCACCTTCTTATTTAGATCATACTCGCCTTTCCCCCTCTGTTTTCATCCCTCCTAAGGAAGATATCGACTGTTCCGAAAATGTATAACTTGAGTAAGAGGTTTGATGAATGCACCGAGTTAAATTTAGAAAGACAAAGAAATAGGGTTTCTAAATTAATGATTTCACTCCGATTTCATCCGACTTTTACCGAATTTTGATAGGCTTTATAACTGATGTTTAGGAGGTAAAATTAACGGTGAAACCTTTGAAGCAAATTATTTATAAGTACAAGTGGGTTCATACCCGTATTGGAATTCTGGGTAATATTTGTTTTTTAATTGGCAGTTTTTTATTCTTGTTAGAATTTCAAAAGGCTGGCGTTTGGTGGTTTATTTTTGGCAGTACCGGAATGTTAATTGGGAATGTGGGTAATGCTTTTGTAATGGGGGCTAGAAACCATCGCAGAAACTATAGAATAAGATAACATCAATTCTCCCGACCCCAGAGGGCTAACCCACCGCCCCGTCCTCTGGCGGCGATCGCTTTTTCTTGGATATAAAAATAGGCGAAAAATGCTTGTTTGTTTATGCGATCGCTGTAAAACTTTTCTTCGCTTTTCGCGCCGCCACGAATATAGCCATCGTACAACTTCACTCCGAATAATATCACGTTCATGCGGGTAAAGTCAAAGGCTAAAATATTCTTCTTTTCTTGAAATTTTACAGGCCCGCTGAGGGTTAATTTTAAACCGCCCAACTTTACCGAATTTTCGACATTTCCCGCTTCAAAAGCTTGTTCTAAATTGGCTTGAGGAAAAGCCGAAGAATCAGAATAAGATAAATGAATTTTAACCCAGTTGGGAAGATAACGTCCGGCGCCCAAAGCGGTGCCAATTTTGCGGCGAGTTTTTTGAGTTCCGGTAATAAAACATAACCGCCAAGTTCCGACAAATTGATTAAAATTCGACCGTTCTTTTAGCTTGTTTGCGGTTTTTTCCTGTTCAACAAGCGCCCCAACAACCGACTCGGGCGCCGGTTTTTCCGGCGAGTTGGTCAACACCGCTTTTGCGGCTTCTTCGAGAAGGATCGAGCTTTGAGTTAATGAAGTCATCGGTTATAATAGAAATAATAAATTCGGCAAGCAAGCTAACACTAAGTTTAGTGTTTTGAGCCAGATAAAGACTCTAAATCTAGCGGATTCTGCCCGAATTGAACCCAATTGCGATCGCCCAAAAGTAAGTATCAGATCTCCCCCATCTCCTGAGAAAACTGTAAAGAATTATAAAATCAAGATTAAACCCGTGACAAGAGGGGCGAGAACATCTTAAAATCACTCTATGATTCCACACAAACTGACACTCAAAAACTTTCTGAGCTATCGAGACGCCAGCCTGGATTTTAGCGGACTGCACACCGCTTGCATTTGCGGGCCTAATGGGGCGGGGAAATCTTCGCTACTCGAAGCGATCGCCTGGGCAATTTGGGGCAGTAGTCGCGCCGCCACAGAAGATGATATCATTCATCTGGGAGAAACGGAAGCTCAAGTTGACTTTGCCTTTATTGGAGAAGGAAACCTCTATCGGGTGATTCGCAACCGCCGCCGAGGTCAGTCGGGAACGTTGGAATTTCAGGTGGCAACCAAACCCTATGATGAAATTCAAAAGGGTGCAAAAATTGAGTTTCGCCCCATCGGTGAACGGGGAATGCGAGCGACACAGCAAAAAATATTAGATCAAATTAAACTCGATTACGATACATTTATTAATTCGGCCTATTTGCGTCAGGGAAGGGCGGATGAATTTATGCTCAAACGTCCGACCGAACGCAAAGAAATTTTAGCCAGTTTATTAAAGCTCAATGAATATGATAATCTAGCCGAGCGCTCCAAAGATTTCTCCCGACAATACAAAGCAAAAATCGAACTGTTGCAGCAAACAATAGACAGCACAAAGCAACAGCTTCAACAGCAAACAGAAATCACTCAAAATATTGCAAAACTCGAAACTACACTCAACCAACTCAACAGCCAACAAACCGCAGAACGGGAAAAATTACAACAGTTACAAGCGGGCCAACACCACCGCCAAACCTGGGAAAAATTGCGTCAGGGCGAACAACAACAATATCAAACCCTCTCCCAAGATTATCAACGACTTCAGCAAGAATTTAACAGCACTCAACAGCAACAGCAAGAACTCGAAGCCGTCTTAAAACAAGCCTCGGAAATACAAGCCGGATACAGTTTATTTCAAACCCTACAAGCCACAGAAGAACGCCTGTCAGCCCAATTCAAAACCTACCAAGAAGCCCAACAAAACCGCCAGAAACTCCTAGAACAACAGCGGCAAATTTTGCAGCAATTTCAGCAAAAAATACAAAATCTAAACGTACAATTAGACGGGTTAGCCCAACAAGAAAACGAACAGTTGGAAGTGCTAAAGCAGCGCCCGGAAGTGGAAGCCGCCCTGATCGAATTACAAACCGCCCGCAACCATTTAACTCAACTCGATGAACTGCAAGTTAAAGTAACACCTCTACTCCAACAACGCCAACAATTACAAAGCCAAATAGATCGCGCTTCTGCGACTCTGATCGCCCGTTTAGAGGAGTTATCCAAGTCCATTCGTCAAGTGCAACAGCGGGTGCAAATTCATCCAGAATTGCAGCAAAGTTTGCAACAACTGAACGCCCAAATTCAGGAATTAGACAATAAGCGGGTTTATCAAAAAAGAGTTCAAGAAAAAGGACTGGAACGGCACAATTATATCGAAAAATTGTGTTCTAGGCAACGGGATTATGAAACAAAATTGGCGGAATTAGACCATAAAATTAGCCTGTTGGGAACGCCTTTAAACGGGGAGAAAACCGAGAGTTCGGCGATGCCTTTGTGTCCGCTTTGCGATCGCCCCCTCGACGAACACGGCTGGAATTTAGTGGTCGGAAAACACCGAACTCAGCAGCAAGAAATTCGCGATCAAATTTGGGTGATCAACGAACAGTTAGCCGTCGCCGAGCGAGAAATTCAAGGGTTTAGACAGGAGTATCGCCAGCTAGATCGGGAGTTGGCACCCTATGAGGAATATCGAGAACAACGGGGACAAATTCAAGCTAAATTGGAGGGAATAGAAGAATCTCAATTAAGATATCAACAGCTAAAATTGGAAGCAAAAGAAATAGAAAGCTCTTTACAAACGGGCGAATTTGCTGTAGAATTAAATGGGGAATTGCAACAACTAGATCGTCAGTTACAACAGCTTAATTATAACGAACAGAGTCACGTTTTAGCCCGGAACGAAGAAAAGCGCTGGCGTTGGGCGGAAATTAAGCAAAGTCAACTGCAAAGCGCCGAAAGTAAGTTAACCAAAATTCGGGAGCAAAAACCCGAGTTAGAAGCGAAAAAATCCGCTTTAGAACAACAGTTAACCCAACAACAAACCGACTCGGAATTACATCAGCAAATTGCGGCGTTAGAACGTACCCTTGCCGAAATCGGCTATAATTTAGAAGAACACAATCAAGTGCGATCGCAGTTGCGCCAAGCCCAACAGTGGATAACAAGGGCGGAGAAATTAAATTCAGCCCAACAACAATATCCAAAACTTCAACAGCGCTCGGAACAATTACAACAGTTAAAAGCCGGTAAAGCCCAAGATCTCAAAACCGTTAAAACTCAAATCGACTTGCTGGAACAAAAATTAAAAGAAACCCCCGATCTCAGCCCAGAAATTCAACAGTTGGAACAACAAATTCAACAGCGCCGCCAACAAATGGATCGAACCTTAAGCCAGTTGGGAAGCCTCAAACAACAGCAAGCCTATTTAGAGAGTTTAAACGCCCAACATACCGAACAAAAACAACAGTTAGAAACCAATCGCCGTCAATATCGCGTCTATAGCGAACTCGCCCAAGCCTTCGGAAAAAATGGCATTCAAGCCTTAATGATCGAGAATGTATTACCGCAATTAGAAGCAGAAACCAATCACATTTTATCACGATTATCAGCCAATCAATTACACATTCAGTTTATCACCCAACGGGCGGGACGCAGCAGCAAATCTTCCAAAAAGAAAACGGCGAAATTAATCGATACTTTAGATATTTTAATCGCCGATGCCCAAGGAACTCGACCCTACGAAACCTATTCGGGCGGGGAAGCATTTCGGATTAACTTTGCCATTCGGTTAGCGCTGGCAAAATTACTCGCACAACGGGCGGGAACGGCGCTACAAATGCTAATTATTGACGAAGGTTTTGGCACCCAAGACGCCGAGGGGTGCGGGCGTTTAATTGCCGCTATTAACGCCATTTCCTCTGATTTTGCCTGTATTTTAACCGTCACCCATATGCCCCCATTTAAAAGAAGCATTTCAAGCGAGAATAGAAGTAAATAAATCCCCAACCGGTTCCCAATTAAGATTGTTAATGTAGGGTCAAAATTCCGGCTAAAAATTTGTAGAACCTTTAACCCGCTTCATTAACTTCAACTCTCCCACATCGCTAGTAAACCCTAACTTTTCATAGAAAGGAATCGTTTCCGGTAAACAAACCAACAGAAACGCCTCAATTAATTGTAACTGGGGATGATCTAAAATAGACTGAATGAGAGTCTGTCCTAATCCTTGCTTTTGATAAGCCGAATCAACAATTACATCCCAAATAACAGCCCGATACACATAATCCGTTAACACTCGCGCAAACCCAATTAACTTTTGATGATCGGAGTTATTAATACCAATAATTATATCAGAGTGCTGCAACATTTTTTCAACATCTTCTAGAGTCCGTCCTTTACCCCACCAGGTTGACTGATAGAGTTGAACTAAATCCTTAACTTGGGACTGATTGAGTTGACTAATGATTTCTAGATTCATAGATTAATGTAGGGCCAATTCAAGTCACTGGAGGGCGGGTTTATACAGCTTATTGATCGCAGGACAGAGATTGAGCGCACCAAGCCGCCCCTACACAATCATAATCGATTAATCGGACATGATATATAGTGCTTTCCTGTGAGGTACCCCGCCAAAAACCCGGTAACTTTTACAATATAAATCCCCGATTTTCGGCGCACCTTAGAAGAAACCGGGTTTTTTAGTCAACTGAAAACCGCTATAATATGATATCCGATTGATTAATAGGTGTTATTGGGCGGGGCGGGTTTATCTCAATCTTTGAGTAGTAGTAAAGATTGCGGTCGAACCCGCCCCTACGTTTGGGATTATTGATAATCGGATATCATATAAAAACGAAAATGGGCCTGACAATTAGACCCATTCTTTGAAAGCTTAGGGGGTGAAAATCAATTATTTTTTCCCACCCATTCGTAAAGTTCAAAGCTTTCGGTTTGACAGTGGCTACACCCGCCACATTTTTCGATACACTGTTTGTGAACTCTACCTTTACGAACGAGCCGGTTCAGCATTCCCCGCAACGCTTCGCCATCGGTGCGAAAATGTGTTTCCATTTCGGATAACGACGCCTTACCCCGTTGGGCGAGATAATTTTGTACTTCGGTTAAAATCATGGTAACTTTCCCTTTATTAATTAGAAATCCATTGCAGTTGCCTCTTGATTATTTTGGCGGCGAACCGGACGCGCCATCCGCAGCGTAAACAGAGTTCCAACTGTTAGTATTCCCATCGCCAATAACCACAGGGAAGAGAAAACCGGATGTTCGCCAAAGCGGGCAATTTGATAGAAACTCGTGGCAACAATATAAGCCATTCCCGTCGTCCAAACCGCCACAAATACCGTCCAACTCCGATTCGTTTCCCGGTACACGGCCGCCGTCGCCGAAACGCAGGGAAAATACAATAATACAAACAGCAAATAGGCAAACGCCCCGACCTTGCCATCGAACCGCTTCGCCATCGCCCCAAACGTTCCCAGGGTAACTTCCTGTTCTGCGGCGGCGGTTTCCGTGTTGTCAACGCTGCCAATATTTAACCCCAGCGGATCGAGTACGGCGCTCGGAAGTTCGGCCAAATTCGCGGGAATACTCGCAAACGCCTCCCCGACATTGCCCCAAAAACTAAATTCATCCTCGGTAGCCAGTTCGGGATTGTCTTGCACCGCCAACTGACCGTATACTGCATCTAAAGTCCCGACCATCGCTTCTTTAGCAAACACGCCGGTAAAAATTCCCACCGTCGCCGGCCAGTTTTCTTGAGTCACACCCATCGGCGCAAATATCGGCGTCACCGCCTGGCTGCTGACGCTGAGAAGGGAATCTTTGCTATCCTGATTTCCGATAGAACCGTCGGTTCCCAAAGAATTCAGCAAACCCAAAACCATCACCATCAGCACGATCAGTTTTCCAGCCCTCCACAAAAAGGCTTGCAGGCGATCCCAAGTTCGCAGCAGCACCCCTTTCATCCGGGGCAAGTGGTAGGGGGGCAACTCCATCACAAACGGCGAAATTTGCCCTTTCAGGATGGTGTGTTTCATCACCAGCCCGGTAAAAATCGCCGCCAAAATGCCCAAAAGATACAGTCCGAAAACCACGTTTTGACCGCCAACCGGGAAGAAAGCCGCCGCAAACAGCGCGTAAACCGGCAATCTCGCCCCGCAGGACATGAACGGGTTCATCATAATCGTCATCAGGCGATCGCGAGAATTTTCTAACGTGCGGGTCGCCATGATCGCCGGAACGTTGCAGCCAAACCCCACCAGCATCGGCACAAAAGACTTACCGGGGAGTCCGATAAACCGCATCACCCGGTCCATCACAAAGGCCGCCCGAGCCATGTAGCCGGAATCTTCCAGCATCGACAGAAACAAAAACATGAACCCGATCACGGGAATAAAGGTGGCGACGGTTTGAATGCCGCCCCCGGCGCCGTCGGCCAGCAGCGCCACCAACCACGCCGGCATACCGATACTGTTGTAGACGCGGCCCAAGCCTTCGACAAAAATCGTACCCGCCAGGATATCGAAAAAGTCAATAAAAGCGCTGCCGACGTTAATGGTAAACAAAAACATCAGGTACATCACGCCCAGGAAAATCGGCACCCCCAGCCAGCGGTTGAGAACGATGCCGTCAATTTTGTCGGAGAGGTGGCCGCTCGCCTGTCCGACCCGTTGGGTGGCCTCTTCGGTCAGGTTTTGGATGAACCCGTAGCGGCTATCAGCAACTAATATATCGATATCTTCCCCCAGAACTTGGTGAATGGTGTGCCGGTGCCGGGCGACAATATTCGTCAGTTGGGGGGTTGCCAACTCCGGGGCGACCCGTTCATCGTATTGGAGGAGGTTTAAAGCGGTCCAGCGGGGTTCGACGATGCGGAGGTGGCTGTGTTCGGTAATGTAGGGGATCAGTTCGCCGATCGCCTCTTCGATCACCGCCGGGTACGCGACGTAGTGGGGCGATCGCGTTAATTGTTTGAACATCTCGCCGATGGTTTCGATCAGGCCTTTGACGCCCCTGCTTTCGGCCGCGACAATCGGAATCACCGGCAGTTCCAGGCGTTGGGCGAGGCGTTCGGGATCGATGGTAATGCCCCTTTTTTCGGCAATATCCATCATGTTTAAAGCGATCACCATCGGCAGGCGCATTTCCATTAACTGGGTTGTTAAGTAGAGGTTGCGCTCCAGGTTGGAACCATCGACGATATTGATCACCAGTTCCGCTTCCCCCGAGAGGAGATAATCCCGGGCGACCAGTTCATCCATCCCGGTGGCGGTGTCTTCGGCGTCGAGGGAATAGACTCCCGGCAGATCGACGACGGTTATGGTTGTATTTTGATATTTGAACTGTCCCTCTTTGCGATCGACGGTGACTCCCGGCCAGTTGCCGGTGCGCTGGTTCGATCCGGTGAGGGCGTTAAACAGCGTTGTTTTGCCGCAGTTGGGGTTTCCAATTAGGGCAATTATCGGTTTTAGGCTTGCCATCTTCAACTCCTTTCGGGTTTAGGTTTGACTGAGGACTTCGACGATTAGAGCATCGGCTTCTTGCTTGCGGAGGCTGAGGTTGAACCCCCGCACGTTGATTTCAACCGGATCGCCAAACGGGGCAACCCGAATTACCGTAAATTCCGTTCCGGGGGTGAGTCCCATCGAGAGCAGTTTGCTTTTGTAGGCCCGATACGCTTTTTCGTAGCCCCGGATGCGCCCGGCGGTTCCCGAGGGCATTTCTCGCAGATAAATAGAAGTTTCTTGACTTTCCATTTTGGGTTCCTCCTGTTGAGTGCTGAGGGGTTCGTCCGCCACCATGATTTTTTCTGCCATTCCCGCCCCCAACCCCAGGCGGTTATCGGCGATCGCCACCACGACGGAGCCGCTGTTTTGCGTGCTTAAAACTTGCAGTTCGATACCGGGAGTGAGTCCCATTCCCAACATCCGGCTCATTCCGCCTTTGCCGCGAAAACCCACCACCCACACCCGCGTTCCCGACCGGGCTTGAGTTAGAGGGAATGACGTTGGCGCCGTCGGTTCCTGTGAGTCCGAGGTTGGGGAGGGGGTGCGAGTTCCTCCAAAGTATCTAAAGCTCCAGCTTTTACCCTGTTGACCTTGTTGAGGCTGATTTTCATTCTTATTCAATTGTTTAACTCCTGTTGAGTAGAGTTGGCGTCAGCTTTTTGAAATGTATTCTTATCTAGCTGTCTTTATTAAATTAACATCCCTGTATTTCTACTCAGTTTATTTTTTAGGAAAATTTAGCTTTTGATCGCCTTCGGTTTCCTTTGTAACAAAAGCGCGATTTTTCGGGACTTTCAATAGGAAATATAACTGATAAAACGCCCTTTAGAAAAGGGTTTAAAGCATTTTAACTCTTTGCAATGTCAAGTTTTGTATAGAGATAGTTTTTCGGCACAAAATATGATATATTCACAACCGAATAGCACTCAAAATGTAGCTGGAGTTAACCCCCGCCGTTCCCCGGAACTCTAGAGATTTTAGATGATATACAGTCACAATAACAGTGGGTTTCCGGCGATCGCATCCGGGATTTTATTGAAAATAAGTCTCAATTATGTTGGCGTATAGATCGAGATGCTTTTGACATTCTCCAATCCTTTATCACTCAAGAAAAGCGGGTTCTCTACGGCGGAAAATACAGGAGTTGCCCGTTTTTTTGTCCTCATCCTCCGGGTGAAGGGAGGTACAAGTTAATTAGAATCTTTATCAAAAAGCTGAAAGAGCTAATTTTTCAAAACATGACATCCGACTATTTATAACAGTCGCCAGAATGGTGTTCGATCTCGGAGGGCGACGGCGGTCAATTGTTCACCACTATACAGCGGACACTCACTATATATAATATACTGCTGCGCGATCGGCTTGAATCTGACTGCGATCGCCAGTAGCGATAAGTGTAGCTGATATTTACAATAATTTACATGGCATTGCTCGGGCTTCTGTCAGCAACTCCGGGCCACCTATAAGTAATAGCTTATCAGTCTGATTGAAAATTCATTGCTGTTTTGGGCAGATGGGGTAGTGACTTTTTTAAAAAAACCTGTAAACTAAAAGATTAAGAAAAGTCTTAATTGACTTCCTCTTACTTTATTAATTACTTTCAGGACCAGCTTTGATTTTTCATTTCTGAGAAGCACTAGGGTTAAACGTCTCAGACAAACCCGCTTCTTGATAGATAGTCTTGTTTTCTTTTTTAGTGAAAATCTATCAATTTTTGTCGATTTTCACAATTGAATTCGAGAAAACAAAAAATTAAGCTCAATCAATTTAACAGCCCAATTCAAATAATTTGGCAGGCTGCCAGGAGATTCTATGTCTGATTTTAATCGCCCCCACTCTCGAAGAAAATTTTTGCTGACTGCCGGTGCTTCGGCAATGGGTTCAATATTCCTGAAAGGTTGTTTAGGAAATCCCCCCGATCCCAATGCCGGAACCACAACTCAAGTCTCTCCAACCGCAGCGGTACCTGCGGCGAATATTGATTCCGGAATGCAACCGGAAACCACAGCCGTTAAACTCGGTTTCATACCCATTGTAGAATCGGCGGCGTTAGTCATTGCCAAAGAAAAAGGCTTTTTTGCTAAGTACGGAATGACCGATGTAGAACTTTCCAAACAAGCAAACTGGGCATCCGCACGGGATAACGTTACCATTGGTTCCCAAGGGGGAGGAATTGACGGCGGACAGTGGCAAATGCCGATGCCGCACTTAATTTCCGAAGGCTTGATTACCGACGGTAAAAAAGTCCCCATGTATGTTTTAGCCCAATTAAATACCAATGGAAATGGGGTGGCAATTTCGGGAATTCATACCGGAAAAGGATTGGGTCTTAATACAACCAATGCGGCAGATTATATTAAAGGTTTCCCGTCAACAAACGGCCGGAAATTCAAAGCCGCTCACACCTTCCCCAACGTGAACCAAGACTTCTGGATTCGCTATTGGTTTGCCGCAGGTGGCGTGAATCCCGATACCGATATTGACTTGCTGGCGGTGCCTCCGGCAGAAACCGTTCAAGGGATGAGAAATGGAACAATGGATGCCTTTAGTACGGGCGATCCTTGGCCTTATCGAATTGTCGCGGATGATATCGGTTTTATGGCTTGTATTACCAGCGAAATTTGGCCGTTCCATCCCGAAGAATATTTGGGGATTCGTGCAGATTGGGTCGATCAAAATCCGAAAGCAACCAAAGCCTTACTCAAAGGTTTGATGGAAGCTCAACAGTGGTGCGATAAAGTAGAAAATAGGCCGGAATTGGTGCAGATTGTTTCCGGACGAAACTACTTTAACGTTCCCGTTGATGTGTTGACTCCGCCCTATCAAGGTAGCTATGCAATGGGCGATGAAAAACCTGCCATTCAAGACTTTAATATGGGGCCGTTGTACTGGACCGATCCGGTTGGAAATGTTTCTTATCCCTATAAGAGTCACGATCTGTGGTTCTTAACAGAAACCATGCGTTGGGGTTTCCACAATAACTATTTCAAAGATTTTGACCAAGCCAAACAGGTAATTGATCGGGTAAACCGGGAAGATCTTTGGCGAGAAGCCGCCCAAGAAGCAGGTTTTTCAGGTATTCCGACCAGCACTTCTCGCGGCGTTGAAAAATTCTTTGATGGGGTGCAATTCGACCCCGAAAAGCCGGAAGCTTACCTCAATAGCCTGCAAGTGAAACGGATTTAATCCATTTTCATTCCCAATTTAATTCAATTCAATCTTTCTGAACTAGAGGGGTCAGAAAAGAGAAGAATTGGTTAACTTTAAAAAGTCTAAAGAAACCCCTCTGATTGTAGCATTAAACTTACCAAATCTCAACCCTTAAAAACCAAGGAGTTTCAAGACCATGACGAGCACTATTGGAAATAAACCAACCGGAAATAGTCCTGTTGATTCTATTCTTTCTTACTGGAAAAAACATTCTAAAGATATTCTTCCTCCCCTGATCGGAATTTTGTCCTTTCTGGCTATCTGGCAACTGCTTTCATCGACGGGAATCACTCGTCTACCGGGGCCTCTGAGCGTGTGGACAAACGAACGGACTCGGATTTTATTAATGTATCCGTTTTACGATCGGGGGGGATTAGATAAAGGTTTATTTTGGCAAACTTTAGCCAGTTTAATGCGTGTGGCTCAAGGTTATTCTCTCGCGGCAATCGTGGGGATTAGTACGGGCATTTTAGTCGGTACAAACCCGGTGATTGACAAAGCCTTAGATCCGATTTTTCAGTTCTTACGAATGGTTGCACCGTTGGCGTGGGTTCCAATTGCCCTCGTTGCCCTCCAACAAAACCAACCTGCGGCGATCTTCGTAATCTTTATTACCTGCGTTTGGCCGATTTTAATTAACACCAAAGAAGGCGTTAAACAAATCCCCGAAGATTACAATAACGTCGCCCGTGTTTTACAACTCACTCGCAAAGAATATTATATCAATATTCTCTTTCCTTCCGCTTTACCCTACATCTTTACAGGTTTGAGAATTGCGATCGGTTTGGCGTGGTTGGCGATTATTGCGGCGGAAATTGTCATGTCAGGTATTGTCGGAATTGGCTTCTTTATTTGGGATGCTTACCAACAAAACTACATCAGTGAAATTATCTTAGCCGTCATTTATATCGGTGGTGTAGGTTTATTACTCGATCGCAGTGTGGCTTGGTTACAACAAGCGATCATTCCCGGACAGAAATAATTGATAAGTTCAGAAGTTCAGGAGTTTAGAAGTTGCTCTGTTCATTCTTAATTCTGTCCCCCAACTCAGGATTTGGAATGTGAAGTTAAACGCTTCAGGATTTATCGAAATAAGTCCGTAGTTGCGCTTTAAAACCTCAGCATTCTTTGAAAAAACAGGTGAGGGCGTATGCCATACGCCCCTACTAAAAACGATTCATCAAACCAAAAACTCACAGAAAAAACGATGGAAACATTAATTGATGTCGAACAACTGGGTAAAACCTTTCCCCTATCCGGCGGAGGAGAATATATCGCCCTCAAAGGAATAGATCTGCAAATCAAAGTGGGTGAATTTATCTCCTTAATTGGTCACTCCGGCTGTGGAAAATCAACCCTGTTAAATATGGTCGCCGGGTTAGATCATCCCACCGAAGGAATTGTCACCATCGAAGGACAACGCATCACCCAACCCGGCCCCGATCGCATGGTTGTATTCCAAAACTATTCCTTGCTTCCCTGGCGGACAGTCCGCGAAAATATTGCTCTAGCCGTCAACTCGGTGATGGAGGGAATGCCGGCCGGAGAACGTCGCGGCATCATCGAAAGCCACATCGATCTGGTGGGACTGCGACACGCCGTTGATAAATACCCCGCCCAACTCTCCGGGGGGATGAAACAGCGGGTGGCGATCGCCCGTGCTTTGGCCCTGCGCCCGAAACTCCTGCTTCTCGATGAACCCTTCGGGGCGTTAGATGCCCTGACTCGGGGGAACTTGCAGGAACAACTGATGAAAATTTGCCAAGAAAACTGCATTACCGCCTTGATGGTGACGCACGATGTCGATGAAGCGGTGTTATTATCCGATCGGATTGTGATGTTGACCAACGGGCCGAAATCGAATATCGGTCAAATTTTAGAAGTCGATATTCCCCGCCCCCGCAAACGGATGCAAGTGGTAGAACATCCCAGTTACTACAGTCTCCGCAGCGAGATGATCTACTTCCTCAACCAACAAAAACGCATCAAAAAAATGCGGGCCAGAAAAACTGCTGCGATCGCCCGTCACGGCTTAGAAAAAGTTAACCTCGATATTGGCTTCGTTCCCCTGAGTGCCTGTGCGCCCCTGGCGGTTGCCAAAGAAAAAGGATTGTTTGCCAAACACGGTCTTGATGAAGTCAGCCTGGTGCGCGAAACCAGTTGGCGAGGAATTAGCGATGGGATGGTGGGCGGCTACTTAGATGCGGGGCAAATGCCCTCAGGAATGCCCCTGTGGTTGAGTTTGGGGGGCTACAACGAAAAACCGATCGCCGTTGTTACCGCCCTCACCATGACCCGCAACGGTAACGCCATTACCCTGTGTCGCCGCTTTTATGACCAAGGCATTCGCACCTTGGCCGACTTCCGCAAAATGTTGCTGTCTTCGAGAGGCGAACCCCACCGGATGGGAATGGTGCATCCGGCTTCTATGCACAACCTATTGTTGCGGTACTGGTTGGCATCAGGGGGTATTGATCCCGATATCGATGTCAACCTGCAAACCATTCCCCCGGCGCAAATGGTGGTAGACTTGAAAGCCGGCAGTATTGATGGATTCTGTGTCGGTGAACCCTGGAACCTGCGGGCGTCGAAGGAAAATGTCGGGTTTATCGTGGCGACGGATTTGGAAATTTGGCCCGGACATCCCGGTAAGGTGTTGGGTGTGCGCGAAGACTGGGCGAATACTTATCCGAATACTCACATTGCTTTGGTCAAGGCGCTGTTAGAAGCCGGACAATATTGTGCAGATCCGGCAAATAGTGAAGAAATTCGTCATATTCTCGCCAGTCGGGAATATGTGGGAACTCCGATAGAGTACATTCAACTCCAGGAATCGGAAGCGGCTAGCTGTCCTTTGGATTCTACCCTATCTTCCTTTGCTCATCATCTGTTTTTTGGCAACGGCGTTAACCGTCCGAGTCGTACAGAGCAACTTTGGCACATGGTACAGATGGCCCGTTGGGGGCATACTCCCTTTCCTCGGAACTGGGTGGAAATTCTCGAACGCATTTGTGAGGTTGGGGTGTTTAGTACAGCCGCTCGTGAATTGGGCTTGTCTGAAATTAGTTATACTCGCGGTGAAATTAAGTTGTTTGATGGTACTCGTTTTACAACAGAAGATCCCCTCGGTTATCTCAATAGTTTAGCGATTAAACGAGATTTCACGATGGCTGAAATTCATCTCGATTCTCCACGACGCACAGCGGCTTAACAGTGAACAGTGATCAGTGATCAGTGACCAGTGAAAACAGGGAACAGGGTTTTCAGTAACCCGTGACCGACCAAGTGACCGGTGATAACTGATAACTGTAAAAACTGGTCACTTCATAACTGATAACTGATATGAATCCGCCCTTTTTCCCACACAACCGAAATTCATCCACGATTTGCACCGAGTCAAAAAATTAGTAACAATCTCAGGTATTATTCTATGAACACACCCGTTAGGAGTCCTCAACGGACAATGGTCTCTCAAACTAAAGTTTCCGTCAAACCCCAAACGAATCCTCAAGCTTTTTTGAGCTTTGAAAATGTCTCCAAAATTTATCCTACTCCGAAAGGTCCTTATACGGTTTTAGAAAATATTAACTTCACGGTAGACGAAGGTGAATTTATCTGTGTAATTGGTCACTCCGGTTGCGGAAAATCAACGCTTTTGAATATGGTTTCCGGGTTTAATCAACCCACTCACGGCAGGGTTTTGTTAGAGGGTGAAGTGATTAAAGTACCTGGCCCGGATCGAATGGTGGTGTTTCAAAACTATGCGTTATTGCCCTGGCGTAGTGTTTTTGATAATGTTTATTTAGCGGTTAATGCGGTTTATCCCGATATGCCAGAAGCAGTAAAACGGGCAGTTGTTCGAGATCATTTGGCTTTAGTTGGACTGGCTGAAGCGGCTGATAAAAAACCCACTCAAATTTCGGGGGGAATGAAACAACGGGCGGCGATCGCCCGGGCGTTAGCGATTCGTCCTGAGGTGTTGATTTTAGATGAACCGTTTGGGGCGTTAGATGCGATTACCAAAGAAGAATTGCAGGAAGAATTGCTGAAAATTTGGAACGATCATCGCTGTACGGTGTTGATGATTACTCACGATATTGATGAAGCTTTATTCCTGGCGAATCGCTTGGTAATGATGACAAATGGGCCTCATGCAACGATTGGCGAAGTGTTAGAAATTCCCTTTGAACGTCCTCGCGATCGCACTCAAATCATGGAAGATCCGGTGTATTATGATCTTCGCAACTATGCGTTAGATTTCCTTTATAATCGGTTTGCTCACGATGATGATGCGCCTTAAATAAGTTTAAACTGTCTTGAGTCAGCTTAATATTTTTTCACGGTAGGGGAGGAGTTAACCTCCTCTACCTTTAATTTTAAGCGATCGCGCCCCTGGCAACCCGAAAAAGTTTTCTCAGGAGTTCACTAAAATAATAATATTGACTTCTGGGATTAATGTTTTATGAAACCCGTCACTGGCTACCACTTCCACAAGCAAATTTATGTCAGCTTCCGTACATTAATTTATCGTGGGTTCCGAGAAGCGGATCAAAAACCGGTGGTTGTCAAACTCTGTCGTCATCTCTATCCAACTTTTAGTGAACTGGCTCAATATCGTAACGCTTACGCCTTAATCGCCCATTTAGATTTACCGGGAGTGGTGAAAATGTTGGCTCTCGAACCCGTCGATCAACGTTTAATGTTGGTGATGGAAGATTTTGGCGGAATTTCTTTGAGCCAATACCTGAATCAACGGGGTATTCACTGGGGAAATGATACCAATAGTTTAACAGAATTTCTGCAAATTGCGCTACAACTGGCGGAAATTTTAGAACAGTTGCACCACCATCAAATTATTCATAAAGATATTAAACCTCACAATATTATTATAAATCCTCAAACTCAAAAGATTCAACTGATTGACTTTAGTTGTGGGTCCCAACTCCCCAAACAAATCGCCGAAATTCGCAGCCCTAATCGTTTAGAAGGAACACTGGCTTATCTGTCACCGGAACAAACCGGACGGATGAACCGAGGAATTGATTATCGCAGCGATTTCTATTCCCTTGGGGTGACGTTTTATCAGTTGTTAACCGGTCAACTCCCCTTTATTGCTAACGATCCAATGGAGTTGATTCACAGTCATATTGCTCGTGAACCCAGACCGCTGAGTGAACTCAATTCTAATCTTCCTGAAGCGATTAATGCTCTGGTCTTGAAGTTGATGTCAAAAATGCCAGAATCTCGATATCAAACTGCATTGGGATTGAAAAAAGATTTACAAAAATGTTTGTCATTGTTGCAAAAAACAGGTGCGATAGAAACTTTTTATTTGGCTAAAAACGAAGTTAACGACCGCTTTTTAATTTCAGAAAAAATTTATGGTCGAGATCGGGAAGTTGAAACCTTATTGGGTGCTTTTGAAAGAGTTGCTGGCTCATCTCAACGAAAAACCAAGCGGGATAAGTCCCGATTAGAATTGATGCTTGTCAGCGGTTTTTCGGGAATTGGAAAGTCAGCTTTAGTTAACGAAATTCACAAACCCATTGTTGAGAAAAAAGGGTATTTTATCTCGGGTAAATTTGACCAATATCAACGAGATATTCCCTTCTCGGCTTGGATTGGTGCTTTACAGAATTTAATCAAGCAGATTTTGAGCGAACCGGAACATAAAGTTGCAGCGATTACCGCAAAATTAAAACAAGCGTTGGGACAAGAAGCACGGGTTTTAGTGGATGTAATTCCCGAGTTAGAACGATTAATCGGCGAACAACCTCCCGTTACCGAACTGTCATTTTCTGCAACTCAAAATCGGTTTAATTTATTATTTCAAAAGTTTATTAGTGTATTTGCTCAAGTCGAACATCCTTTGGTGATTTTTTTGGATGATTTACAATGGGCTGATTTGGCTTCATTGCAGTTAATACAATTGCTGACCGAACTGATCGAACCTTGTTGTTTATTTATTGGTTCCTATCGAGATAATGAAGTCAATTCATCTCATCCTCTGATTCATACCCTTGAAAATATCAATAAATTGGGAGTTCCCGTCAATCAAATTACCTTACAGCCATTATCTGGCTCGGCGTTAAATCAGTTGGTGGCGGATACTTTGAATTGTTCTCTAGAGAAAGCATTACCCCTGACCGAACAGGTTGAATATAAAACTCAAGGAAATCCCTTTTTTGCGGCTCATTTTCTGAAATATATTCAGGCGGAAGGATTGATTTTTTATAATTTAAAACAAGAGGAATGGCAATATAAACTGAACCCGATTCAAGTTTTAGCTGAAAATCGAGATATTATTGAATTAATTGCGATTCAGCTTAAAAAGTTACCCCAAGAAAGCCTGGAAGTTTTGCAGCTTGCCGCTTGTATGGGGAACCAATTTGATTTGGCAACCTTGGCAATTATTTCAGATAAAACTCGGTCAGAAGCGGCTTCATTCTTGTGGATAGCCTTACAAGAAGGGTTAATTTTACCCGAAGATGAAACCTATAAATTTTATCAGCTAGACGGCGATGATAGCCTACAATTAACTCTTCAACAACAGTATAATCCGAGTTATCATTTTTTACACGACCGAGTTCAACAAGCGGCTTATTCGCTAATTCCAGAAGACCAAAAAGCCTCGATTCATCTGAATATGGGTAGGCTTTTATTACAGAGTTTTTCCTCGGACTCTCAAGAAGAAAAAATTTTTGATATCGTCAATCATTTGAATCAGGGAAAACACATCCTGTCTACAACAACAGAAAAGGTAGAACTGGCCCAATTAAATTTAAAATCCGCTCAAAAAGCCAAGAATTCTACAGCGTATGCGGCCGCCATGAATTATGCAGAAGTCGGACTGGAGTTGATTGCATCTCAAGGGTGGAATAAATGCTCTGAATTAACCTATAAACTCCATGTAGAAGCGGTTGAAACTGCCTTTTTAAAAGGAGATTTAGAGCGCATGGATCATTTGATTGAAATTGTACTAAAACACACAGAAAATCCCTTAAAAAAAGTCAAGGTTTATGAAGTGTTAATTCAATCTCTTGCGGCTCAAAATAGACTTTTAGAAGCGGTTGAGACAACACTGATTGCTTTAGAACTTTTAGGAATTCATTTACCCAAGCAACCGAGTCAGTCTGACGTGCAGAGAGAAATTAATTACACGCAAATGAAGTTAGCAGAAACTTCAATTGAAAGTCTGGTTCATTTACCTGAAATGACAGAAGAAATACATCTATCTGCAATGCGGCTTCTGGCTAGAGTTTGGGGTGCGGCTTATATTTCAGTTCCAAATTTAATGCCGATAACGGTATTAAAACAAGTTAATTTATCTGTTGAACGGGGTAATACGGCAACTTCAGCGTTTGCTTATGCTTCTTATGGCTTGATTTTGTGTGGACAAGAAAATAAAATTGAAGAAGGTTATCAGTTTGCTCAATTGGCTCTCCATGTTTTAGAACGCTTTCGAGCGAAAGAACTTAAAACCAAAACTTGGCAGATTATTTACACATTTATCACCCATTGGAAAGAACACTTACGAAACTCATTTTCTCCCCTGTATGAAGTGTATTCTCTGGGAATAGAAACGGGAGAATTAGAAACGGCAGGTTATGCGATTGTTGCCCATTCTTATTATTCTTATTTTGGGGGTGTATCTCTGGTTGAATTAAAAGAAAGCCTGAATATTTATCAAGCTTCTTTAACGAAGATTAAACAAAAAAATTCATTAAATAATATTCAACTTTATCTCAACCACATCTTTAGTTTAATGGAGAGTAGCGATCAACCTCTGAATTCTTTCATGCAACGGCAGGAGGATGAGGAAAAAATTCTATCTCTTTATCAATCCAATAATGATCTTTACGCTTTGGCAAACTTTTATATATTAAAAGCCATTTTGTATTATTTGTTTTTACAGCCAGAAGAAGCTGTAATTTTGTTAGAAAATGCGGAACCCTTTCTCGAAGGTGTAGTTGGACAACCTTGGATACCTGTTTTCTATTTCTACAGTTGTTTGGCTCAGTTAGCGGTGTATTCTAGTGCGTCTTCAACTCAACAGCAAAAAATTGAAACTACAGTGATTCAATTTCAGGAAAAAATACAAAACTGGGCGGATCACGCTCCGATGAACTACTTGCATAAATACCATTTGGTCGAAGCCGAATTTTATCGCGTTCAAGGGCAAAAAATAGAAGCTATTGAAGCTTTTGATCGGGCTATTAGTTTGGCAAAAGAAAATCAATACATTCAAGAAGAAGCGCTCGCCAACGAACTCGCAGCAAGATTTTATTTGAACTGGGGAAAAACTAAAGTTGCTCAAACTTATTTGATCGAAGCTTACTATGGTTATATTGCTTGGGGAGCAACAGCAAAAGTTCAACATCTAGAACAACATTATCCGGAATTACTCGCTCCGATTTTAGTTCGGGATAATGAAGGCGAGGATCTTCTCAGTTATAGTTCAATTTCATCAACTGGATGTTCAAGCAATTCTACCAGTAGTAGAACCTACAGTTTTCTGGATTCAACCACAGTCATAAAAGCGTGTCAAGCCCTTTCGAGCGAGATTAAATTAGAGAATCTACTTTCAACTTTAATGCAATTGGCAATTGAAAATGCCGGGGCGCAAAAATGTGCTTTAATCGAATACAAAGAGGAGCAGTTAATCTTAGAAGCGATCGCCTATGCTCCCCCTCGTTCTTCACGGGATCAATCTGGGTCATTAGAATCTTTTCAGCACCTTTCTGTAGAGATAGAAAACTGCACCAAAATTCCCCAAGCATTAATTCATTATGTTTGGCGAACTTCAGATGCTTTGGTCTTTGAAGATGCAGCCACCCAAGCCAGTTGGATGAACGATGTTTACTTAGAACAGCAAAAACCGAAGTCCGTTTTATGTTGTCCTATTGCCAAGCAAAATCAAATTATTGGAATTTTGTATTTAGAAAATAACTTAATCACGGCTGCTTTCACTCCCGAACGTTTAGAAATTTTAGAGTTAATTACAACTCAAGCCGCCATCTCTTTAGAAAATGCTCGACTCTACGAAAATTTAACAACAGCCAAAGCCGAATTAGAAACCGCCAACCAAACTCTCGAACAAAAAGTAGAGCAACGAACTCAAGAACTCCATGAAAAAAATCAAGATTTAGCCAACACGTTGAAACGCTTAAAACAAACCCAAGCCCAACTCATTCAGACGGAAAAAATGTCGAGTTTAGGACAGTTAGTGGCGGGGGTGGCTCACGAAATTAATAATCCGGTTAACTTTATTTATGGTAATATTGCCCACGCTCAAGAATATGCAGAAGATTTATTAAATGTGATTGAGGCTTATCAGCAGTGTTATCCCGAACCGGATGCCTTTATTCAAAATATCATTGAACAAGTTGATTTAGAGTTTTTAATTTAAGACTTACCAAAACTGTTAAATTCGATGCAAGTAGGAGCAATTAGAATCAAAGAAATTGTTGAATCTTTACGAAATTTTTCTCGGTTAGATGAAGCGGATGTAAAATTAGTTAATATCCATGATGGCATTGACTCAACTTTAATGATTCTGCACAATAACCTGAAAGCAAAACCCGATGCTCCCGCTATTGAAGTGATAAAAAACTATGGAAATTTGCCGAAAATCGAGTGTTATCCGGGGCAGCTTAATCAGGTCTTGATGAATATTATTTCTAATGGAATTGATGCCCTGAGAAGCAGACAACAAAAGCCTGACGTACCCCCACAAATGACCATTACGACAGAAACAACAATCAATAAAACGGTGCGAATTCGCATCGCTGACAACGGCATCGGCATGAGCGAACAGGTACAAAAACAGATTTTCGATCCGTTTTTTACCACCAAACCCGTTGGGAAAGGAACGGGATTGGGTTTGGCAATTAGTTATCAAATTGTCGTCGAACGTCACCGAGGTCAATTAAATTGTATTTCAACATTGGGCGAAGGTACAGAATTTATCATTGAAATTCCGCAGCGACAGTCCGATGCAAATCAAGTCTAATCGGGTTCAGGGAAGATTTGCCGGAGGAAGTCTGGGGATAGATTTTCGGCGTTGCATGGCTTCGCCGACGGTAACATTAACTTGAGCGCCGATCAGCATAATCAACGAACTAATATAAAGCCACAACAGCAAAATAATAAACGCTCCAATCGCGCCGTAAGTGAGGTTATAATTGCCAAAATGGGCAACATACAGGCGAAATAAATTAGAAATCACCGCCCAAGAAATCGCGGCTAAAATTGCTCCGGGAACAATCGGCGTTTCCGCTTTTCGTTGGCTCGGGCCAAAGCGATAAATCAAGGCAAAATTGGTCGCCATAATGCCCAAAGCGATCGGCCATCGCAACTGTCTCCAGGTGCTAGGTAGGGTTTTAACGAGCAAACATTGCTGTACGGGCGGTTGTTCGAGACAGTCTTTAATTTGATCGAGGGGACAGGTTCCCACAGTTTCGAGAATACAACTTTTTCGGGCGAGAATTTCAACGGCGACATCGCTAATAAACACCAACCCGCAGGCGACTATTAGTAATAAAATACTACCCACCGCCAAACCAATGGCAATTAACCGATTTTCCCAAAAGGGTCGCAGGCGATGTTTCGGGACTCGATGGATGTGGTTGAGGGCCACCATCGCCGAACCAATCACCGCAGAAAACAGCCAAATGGAAATCAGAAAACTAAAGGAAAACACCTCTTCGCTGCTGTTGATCAGCATTCGTTCCCAAACACTGGCAATTTGAATTTGAACTTCTTGGGGAACAACAACAGCCACAAGGCTTGCCATTTCCTCAAGGGTATTCTGCAACGAGTTTGATAAACTGATCGCCGCAATAATCGCCAGCAACGCCGGAAACAGCGCCAAGGTGGAATTATAAGCCATTTCTGCCGAAAGACCATTCAGGCGTTGCTCGGCGGTGCTGATGGCAACTTGCTTAATTGTTGTCCAGTTGATATAAAGAAAAAAGCCAAAAAAGCGGAAAATTCGCGCCCGGATTTTTCCGAAAATTTTGGTCAGGTAGCGGTAGAGAAGGATCAGAAAATCTGCCGTTTTCTCGGCCGCCTCCTCAAGAGAAGTCTTGAGTTGAGCGTGAGATAAGGTTTGTTGCAATTTTGCTTGGTTAAACTCAGATGAGATCCCAAACAGTCGAAGCATTTGTTTAAATAAGGTGTTGAGCAGCGCCCAAACCCCGCAAAATAGAGCAACTAAGAGATTGGCGACTAGCTCCGCCAGCCGTTCGACGAGCCGATGAATCGAGATCAGGTTGAACACAGGCCGTTGTCTTAAACTATCCTCATTTTAAAATGTGATTATTAAACAGTCCCCAGAAAATTTTGATATGGCTCAGGATGTCCGGCAATGGTTAGATGAAATCAAACGATTAAAGCAGCAGTTGACGCAGGTGCAGCGCGATCACGATGCGGCCCTCGACAGCGCTAACCAGTGGCGTCAGCTTTATAGTACCGAAGCTCAACAACGGCGCGAAGAAGCCAAACGCCATCAAGAGATGATTGCCAGTTTGCGATCGCAGCTTGAACAGTTACAACAAAAGTTTTCGATACCGACCAGTGAAATTGTATCGAAGGTGGCGATCAACCGGGAGATCGAGCGACTGGCTTCTGAGGATGAGTTAAAGGCGAAATTAGTCGAAGTGATGCTCGAACGCGATCGCGCTCGGGAGCAAGTTCGTCAGTTAAACGAGTCTCTCGAACAGGAAAAGGCTAATCATTTGCAAACCCGCAACAGTTTAACAACGGCTTTGGGCGATACGGTTGATCTGTTAACCAAAGCCCAAGGTCAATCCCCCTCGGCCGATCCGGTTCAAAAGAAGCCGAAACTGGAACTGTTGCCACCCGAGGCCTTCGAGGAGAACTCCTCCCAATGGGTTCAACTCCCGGAAGGCACTCAACTGCCTTTACCTCAGCTTCCCCCGATGGATGAGTCTACCCCGGAGTCTGAGGATTAGACCGTTGGGTTTTTACAATCCCATGACTTTGGCGACGGTTTCGATATCGGGGGCAATTCCCTGTTTGAAGGGGTTGTTGCTGTGTTCGATCGCGGTGCCGGGATCTTTTAGGCCGTTTCCGGTGAGGACGCAGACAATGGTTGCACCGGTTGGCACTTGCTCTTTGACTTTGAGCAAACCGGCGACAGAAGCGGCGCTGGCGGGTTCGCAGAATATCCCTTCTTCTGAGGCCAAAAGCCGATAAGCGGCTAAAATTTCTTCATCGGTGACAGCCGAAAAACTTCCCTGACTGGCTTGTTGGGCGGCGATCGCCAGGTTCCAACTGGCGGGGTTGCCGATGCGGATGGCGGTGGCCAGGGTTTCCGGTGCGGCGATCGGATGACCTTGGACGATGGGGGCGGCACCGGCGGCCTGAAATCCCATCATTTGGGGAAGGCGGGTGCAACGGTTCTCGCTGTGATATTGACAAAATCCCATCCAGTAGGCGGAAATATTGCCGGCGTTGCCGACGGGGATACAGAGCCAGTCGGGAGCATCGCCCAAAGCATCGACCACTTCAAAGGCTCCGGTTTTTTGACCTTCTAAGCGGTAAGGGTTGACGGAATTGACTAATTTGACCGGATAATGTTCGGAGACGTCCCGGACGATGTTTAAGGCTTGGTCAAAGTTCCCTTGAATGGCCAAGACTTCGGCGCCGTAGAGCAGGGCTTGGGCGAGTTTTCCCATCGCCACGTAACCATCGGGAATTAACACAAAGGCTTTTAATCCGGCTCGTCGGGCATAGGCGGCCGCCGATGCGGAGGTGTTTCCGGTACTGGCGCAGATGACGGCCTGACATCCTTCTTCCTTGGCTTTGGAAATGGCCATTGTCATCCCCCGATCTTTGAAGCTGCCTGTGGGGTTGAGTCCGTCGTATTTGACGAAAACTTGCACCTGTTTGCCGATGATCTGGGCAACGGAAGGAACCGGAAGTAGAGGCGTATTTCCTTCTTGTAAGGTGACAACGGGTGTTGCTTCGGAGACCGGGAGGTAGGGGCGGTACGTTTCAATTAAACCAGGCCAGTTCTTCAGTTGAACTTGATTCGGCGATAGAGTCAGCGTCATCTCGATTTTGGGTTTGATTTACTCGGAAAAAAAGTTGACAAATCCAATTTTATATGATACAAGTCAACCGTTGTATTTGGGAGAATTAGAATCCTCGATCAGTTGACAGAACAGGGGGTTAAATGGGATTCTTAATCCCAGTTTACCGTGTTTATTACAACTGATTAGAAAAACAAAACGATTTTTTACTGCTCTTAATCAGAGTTTACGTTTAGGTTACGGTATAGTTAAATCTCGTAAGTAAATATATTCAGATGCCTAGTCAACTGCTGATGTCAACACAATCATCTACTCTATCGCGGCCCGAGAACTTGGATGCAACGGTAAAACAGGCTAGCCGTTCTTCAAACTCCTCTGCTTCTAGCTCCCTTCAACTAGGTTTGATCAAGTGTCCGTACAATGTCGATCAGCAAGTGAAACTGCTTCACCTGCAAGCCGAGGTGGACACGCTGTTGTTACAACTGCAAACCCTAAAGCAGCAACGCTTGACGGCTCCCGTCGGTGAGGATCTCAACGCCAGATCCCGGCAAAACCAACACTAAACCAACACTAAAGGTATAATTTGATTGAGCAAATCCCATTACTCTTGTAAACTGGGAGAGGGCAACAAAGTATCACCCGTGTCACCTGATTTTAAATCACAGGTCAAATCGGGTAAATCCCTACGATCTTTGCTGAGAACAGTAGGGAAACACATCTGCTATTACTTTTGAGCTTGAATGTCAAGCCTTTAATTCCCCTCGGGGAGTTAGAGTCTTTTCCAGGGTTAATATTCCTGGCAATTGAAAACTGTTTAAAAACGCACCAACTCTAGAGTTTGGTGTGAGGATTTTACTGAGAAAAATCATCCATGACCCTATCTATTGAAAGTCCAGAGAGTCTAAAATCGACTCAGAACCTGTCCGATCTGCGTTTGAGAGATATTATAAAAACCCTACCTCGTGAAGTTTTCATTAAAGACAAACGCAAGGCTTGGAGTATGGTTATTATCAATGTTAGTCTTGTGATTTTAGGCTACATTGCGATCGCCTTATCTCCCTGGTTTTTACTTCCTATAGCTTGGATTTTCACCGGCACTGCATTGACCGGTTTTTTTGTGATTGGCCATGACTGCGGCCACCGTTCTTTTGCCAATCGTCGTTGGGTGAATGACTTGGTAGGTCATTTGGTCTTCTTACCCCTCATTTATCCGTTTCATGGGTGGAGAATTGGCCACAATCACCACCACAAACACACCAATAAAATGGGTGAAGACAATGCGTGGCACCCCTGGACTCCTGAAGTCTACGAAAACTTTAATCCGGCGATTCAAGTTGTCTATCAATTTGTTCGAGGACGGTTATGGTGGATGGCTTCTATTTTACACTGGGCTAATGTCCATTTTTACTGGCCAGAATATGAAGGCAAACAGCGAGAACAGGTGAAGTTTTCCGCTTTAGTGGTGATTGGATTTGCGGCGATTGCCTTTCCGACTTTAATCGCAACCACAGGGATTTGGGGATTCGTCAAATTTTGGTTATTGCCTTGGTTGGTTTACCATTTCTGGATGAGTACCTTTACTTTAGTTCACCACACTTTCCCCGATATTCAGTTTAGCACTCCCGACAAGTGGCACGAAGCAACCGCCCAATTACACGGAAGCGTTCACTGCAATTATCCGGGTTGGGTTGAGTTTATGTGTCACGATATTAACGTTCACGTTCCCCACCACATTTCTAGCGCAATTCCATCTTATAACCTGCGTGCCGCCTACAGCAGCATCAAAGAAAATTGGGAAGAATATCTCTATCCCGAACAGAATTTTTCTTGGGAATTGATGAAAGAAATCACCGATCAATGTCACCTTTACGACGAAGAAAAGTGTTATCAATCTTTCAAAGAATACTACAGATAAAATCTTGATTGAAAATGAATTCTAGAGGCGTTCTCCCCGAACGTCTTTTTTTTGGCTAACTTTTAGCCGTTTGTACGGGTTAAAATGAATATCAATAGGATACAACCCAGTGGCTATGGTTTCTCAAGCAACCCCATCTGCAAACGAAATCTTCTATCCCGATTGTGATGGTCAACCGATGGCAAATAACACCATTCAGTTTCGTTGGATTTTAGTCATCGAACAAAATCTAGACTGGCTATTTAGCGACGATCCCAACGTTTTTGTTGCGGGAGATTTGTTTTGGTATCCCATCGAAGGCAATAATACCATAAATAATGCACCGGATGTTATGGTTGTTTTTGGTAGACCCAAAGGCGATAGACGTTCCTATAAACAATGGGAAGAAGCGGGAATTGCACCCCAAGTGGTATTTGAAATTTTGTCTCCGAGTAATTCTCGCCTGGAAATGGATCGAAAGTTGCTCTTTTATGAGCGTTACGGTGTAGAAGAATATTATATTTATAATCCCGATAATCAGCAGCTTCACGGTTGGTTGCGGGGAGAATACGGACTCGAAATCATCGAACCGATAGAAAATTGGGTGAGTCCAAGAATGGGGATTCGGTTTGATTTATCCGGTGAAGAACTGCAAATTTATCGATTGGATAATACACCGTTTTATTCTTATAATGAAGTCCGTCAAATGTTAGAACAAGAACGACTTCGTGCAGAACAAGAACGACTTCGTGCAGAACAAGCAGAACAAGCCAGACGAGATGCTATTCCTCGATTATTAGGAATGGGTTTAACCGTTGAACAAGTGGCGGAAGCGTTGGGTTTGTCGGTAGAAGAAGTTAATTCAAGAACTGAATAAAAGATATATTAGGAGTTCTATCATGTCCGATTAATCAATTATGATTATGTAGGGGCGCGCCTCTAAACCATCTCTGATACCCATTACTAAATTATCAAAACCCGCCCCGCCCCCAGAACACGCATTAATCAACGACATGGTATTAGATATCTTCGTTATTAATCAACTTCATCGCTTGATTTAAAAGTTCTTCTCGATTAACAATTTCTTCTAATTCTTGCGGTTCGTAGCGTCCTTCTTGAACTTCTAGGGAAGCTTGATCAATTGCGTTTAAATAAGCTTCTTCTAGAGTTTCTAGCAGTTCTTCTTGATTGAGATAATAACCTCCCGCTTTGCGACGTTTATTTTCCCGTTGAATTTCTCGAACCGAGTTCCGAATGGAAACATCCCATGAACGAGTTGTGCGATTTTCTGCTTGTTGTTTAATTAAATGTAGGAGTAAAATAACTGCATAACTGCGAATGGTCTTTAAAATTGCTTTTCGACCCATTTCTTCTAACTCGTCAATCAGGGTTAATGAACCTTTTATATCACCTTTGAGTAGTAATTCTTTTAACTCTATAATTTCTTCCATAACCCAAGAATCAAGAGAGGATAGTTTTATTTTAGCATTTGAGAAGAACCTCTCCCTAAATCCCTCATCAATCCCCCCTTAATCCCTCATCAATCCCCCCTTGATCCCCCCTTAAAAAGGGGGGTGGGGGGTAAGGCGAGGGACTTTGAAATTGATCGGGGTGAGGAGGATGAGATCAATTGATTGTATCTGCGTCAATTAAACTCATCGCTTGACTTAAAATTTCGACTCGATTAACAAGTTGTTCTAATTGGCGAGAATCATAACGCCCTTCTTCAACTTCTAGAGAAGCTTTATTAATGGCTTGTGGATAGGCTTTTTCTAAAATACTATTTAATTCTTCAGAACTCAAATAAACCCCTTTTGATTTGGGACGTTCGTTTAAATTTTGAATTTCTAAAACCGAGTTCCGAATGGAAACATCCCATGAACGAGTTGTCCGATTTTCGGCTTGTTGTTTAATTAAATGTAGGAGTAAAATAACTGCATAACTGCGAATATTGTTAATAATATCTTTTCGACCCATTTCTTCTAACTCGTCAATTAGGGTTAATGAACCTTTGATGTCGCCTTTGAGTAGTAATTCTTTTAACTCTAGAATTTCTTCCATAACCCAAGAATCAAGAGAGGATAGTTTTATTTTAGCATTTGAGAAGAACCTCTCCCTAAATCCCTCATCAATCCCCCCTTTATCCCCCCTTTATCCCCCCTTTATCCCCCCTTAAAAAGGGGGGTGGGGGGTAAGGCGAGGGACTTTGAAATTGATCGGGGTGAGGAGGATGAGATCAATTGATTAATTTTGAGAAGAACCTCTCCCTAAATCCCTCTCCTAAAAGGCGAGGGACTTTGAAATTGTTCAGGGTGAGGACGGTGAGATCAATAGTCAAATCAACTTTTATTAAATTAATTAGTGAACCTATATGTTTCCATTTTATCAAAAAAAACCTCGTTTTAATTATCACTTTTTTAAACTAAAAAATTAGGAATTGGGTCAGCCTCATGTTAGGATGGAAAGAATGCAAGTCAATCGGATCGGATTAACGTGATACGGAGTTAACCCTTGAGTTTTAATCCTGCATTGTGTCGAAACGAAAGGGAAGTCGAGAGTAAACTGATTGTTAGTTATTTGTTACCGCAGTTGGGATACACCCCCAACACTTGGCATCAAGAAGTAACATTCGGTAATATTCGCTTAGATTTCTTATCCTTTGCGGCGCAAGTTATTCCCTTTACCGTTGATGCGGATTCTCCATTAAGTGTGGTCATGGAGGCGAAGCATCCCAATCAAAATTTGAATCGTCACGTTCAAAAACTGCGGCGTTATTTAACCAGTTTGAGCGTCAGATATGGACTCCTAACCAATGGGAAAGAAATCCGAATTTATCAACGGGTTGATGATAATATTGAGTTAGTTTTTCAATGTCCTGGGGAGGAAGTCGAAGCAAAAATAGAGGAAATCAAAGGTTTAATTGGTCGAGAATCCCTCAGACCCAGACAGGAAATTACTCCTGTATCTGATGGGATTGAAACCTTAGATTTTTCTCCCGAACCCAGTTATCAAGTTCTCCTCGAAAATGAGGATATAGAACCCATTCTATTTTCCGCAGAAACTTTTGAACAGACTCCCATCTCAACTGAAAACGAACCAACAGAATCCAGTCAAGAATTATCTCCATTTCCATCAGTTGTATCTCAAAGTTCTATTCTGGAAAGGACAAGTACCATGAAAATTATCGCCGTTTATCACAATAAAGGTGGTGTCGGTAAAACCACCACTGTTGTTAATTTAGCAGCAGCTTTAAGTAAGAAAGGTTATCGAGTTTTAGTGATTGATTTGGACAGCCAAGCCAACACAACCTTTGCAATGGGATTAGTAAAGTTTCAATTTGATGAGGAAGATAATATTAAAGATTCCTACGTTTATCATTTTCTAAAATCGGGAGAACTTGACTTTGTTTCAGATGTTGCCAAAAAGTCTGATGGGTTTAACGATCCGGAAATTGATGTCATTCCTTCTCATATTGACTTGCTACAACATCAAGATTTTTTAAAGAATATTCAAGCCACGCCTTTCAGACTTCCGAGCAAACTTAAGCGGGTAGAAAATGACTATGATATCGTAATTATAGATACTCCTCCATCCCGTGATTTATATGCACAATTACCGCTGATTGCTGCCGATTATTTAATTATACCATCGGATCTCAAACCTTTTGCGAATCAAGGATTATCTAATGTTAAAACCTTAATTAAAGACGTTAACGAGTTTCGGATGTCAAGCGGACGACCCCCGATCAATCTTTTGGGGGTTTTACCTTCTAAAATAGCCACTAACGCTCGATACTTACAATATGTATTTCCGCGACAAAAACAAGTCATTCCTGAAAAATATGAACTTCCACTCATGGATAGTGTTATTTTTGAAAGGACAGCTTTATCTCAATGTCTAAATGAGACAATTATTGTAGGAGAATTAGAAATTGCCGAACCCCAGTCTATTTTTAAATATGCAGAAAAAAATTCCTCAGCAAGTAATGCTGCTAGTCAATCTATCGATGAATTTGAAGCGCTCGCTACAGAAGTTTTAAGAAAAATGGGAGTTTAAAAGTGATTAAGTTTTCCTATGTGGATGTTAAATCAATTACCTCAGATGTTCCCCGCTCAGAATTTTCTGAAGCTGAAATTGACACTTTAGCCGATTTAATTCTAGAGTGTGAGGGAGTGTTAAAACCGATATTCTTACAGCAAATTGATTTGGATCAGTACAAAGTCATTGAGGGAGATTTAGAATATTATGCTGCGGTGAGAGCGAAGGAAAAAAACTTGCGTCAGGGAGAGATGATTAATGCAATTATTGTTTCTCCCGCTCAAGAAAAATCTATCAAGCAACAACTGGACTTTTTCAAGAAATCTCAATCTTTAAATGTTCCAGAAAAAAGAGAAAACAACCCCAGTCAAACGAATTTTGATGGCGTTGAGTCTCGAATATTGAATATAGAGTCTCGCCAAAATAATCTAGAATCACGTCTAAATAAAGTCTTTGATCAACAAAATTCAAAACTCGAAAGCATTAATCAAAAATATGATCGGGAGATACAAGAGATCAAATCTCAAATCCCAAAAAAATCGCAACCACTTGAGGCTTTTAATACTTTGACTATATCCGAACTGGCTTTTCGCTTGAAAAGTGCTAATATCACCGGAAAAACGGCTGATAAAATTATTCAAAATATAGAACGTGAACGATCTAAAAAGCCGTTTGAATCTCTAGGAGATATTATCGAGCGTATTGAAGGATTAGGGGATAAGAGGATGATCTCAATTCTTGATACTTGGTCAAGAACACTATTTTTATAATACCCAAAACGGGTGGGGTCTGTCAAACCGATTTCTGTTAAAATTCACAATAATTGTGAGTCAAATTTTGGGGTGGGGGCGGGTTTATTTAGGTTGTTGATGAGAAATATAAATCTCTGCGGAACCCGCCCCCTACAAAACGGGTGGCGTGCATCAAACAGATTTCTGTTAAAATTCACAATAATTGTGAGTCAAATTTTGGGGTGGGGGCGGGTTTATTTAGGTTGTTGATGAGAAATATAAATCTCTGCGGAACCCGCCCCTACATGGGCTAATTGATAAAATCCAATAAGTTTTTATCGGCAATAACATAGGTTTTTGCTGGTTTTTTAAGCTTTTCAACTTTCTTTTCTGCCACCGCTTTTTTTAACCATTCTCGCATTTGTCCGATTTGTACATCCAAACGTTCGGCGAGAGATTTATCATCTAACGGTTCTTGTAGATGTTTTAATATAATTGGTAGAACCGCTTGATAAATTTCTTCAGCAGGAATAGAGGGAACTGTCTGTTGTTCTTCTAAAGTATTTTGTGCAGAAATTGATTCATTCTCTACTAATTTTTCCGCAGTTTCAGCCGGATGAGTTTCTACATTTTCTTCTAAATTATACTCATTTTCTGATGGTTTTTCTTCCTGTTGTTCGTTTTCCTCCTCAATATTTTTCTCTATTAACTCCGGCGGTTTTGAGAGAAAATCATGTAAATAATCATTCCACTCAATTAGTTTAAACGGTCTTGCACCTTGCTCAACCAATTGTTGATTTCCTTCGGGAACATTATCTTCCATTCGCACCCAAACGGGAACCTCTTTAATTTTTTCTAACGCTTCAATTGCACCCGCCCAAGTTCCGCCTTGACGCACAGAAGAACTAATAACTAAAGCATAATTTGCCAAAGCATAAATATATTTATTCCGTCCCATTGCATTACCGACAGAAAAACCCGCGTTGGGATCGTAAGTAGAAATTAAAGTGAGTTGACCCTCTCGAATACTGTCTCTATATTTGCCCAAAGTTGCCGCTTTGAGTAAACTATCTGCTAACACACCGATCGCCGTTCCTCCCGCTTCTAATATCCCCAACATTGACGCCTGATCGACGCCTTTCGCTCCCCCTGAAATAATTTGAATTTTTTCTTCTGCACAAATTCGAGCAATTTGTTGAGTATATTCTACCGCTTCTTCGTCAATATTTCGCGAACCAACAACTGCTAATCCTCCTTTAGAAAGTAATTCTATCTCGCCCACACCATACAGAATAGCAGGTGCAGAATGTTTCAATCTTTGCTTGAGAAATAGAGGATATTCCCCATCACCCCGACCAATAATCCAGACTCCTTGATTCGTCCATTTTTCCACTGCAAAAGCGAACATTGCACCCCGTTCAAGTAAAGCAAAAATTCGGCTCGGATCGAGTTTATCACCCGGTAAACTTTGCAATTTAATTTGAGTATTTTTATCCAATAAATCTTGGGGTCGCATCCGATTTTCCTGCAACCATTTCGCCAAGAGATTATACTCTTTCAGCGTTAACGGTTTGGGTTCGGCTTGTCGATTTTCTCCAAAACTTGCACAGAGTAATAATATCGCTTCGGTATCAGCAGAAACCGTAAAATTAACCATCATTTAATCACTTGTAAAGCCTAAAGAATTCTGAGTCAAAGCCATCGGAAAAACGTTTCCACTTCCGGCTTGACGCAAAAGAGCAGCAACGACTGTAAATGTCCAGCGAGAATCAACAAAATCATCCACTAAAAAAACCGATCCTTTCATTCTTTCCCAACTCTCGACGACAAACACACCATCTAAATTATGAGCTTGTTGATAACTGTTACTCATGGTTTTTTGAGGTTGATTTTGACGAACTTTTTTCACCACTGGAACAAACGGTAATTGTAATTGATGGGCGAGTCGTTGGGCGAAGTTGGGAACTAATTCAGGACGTTTTAGGGAAGGTACACAAGTCACCCAAGTCGGAAAAGGTTGAGGCTTCCAGCGTTGAATCATTTCCACCATGCCTTGTACTAAAGTATCACTAAACTGGCAATCTTCATACTTTCCTTTTTTAACCAATTCTCCCCATCCCGCATCCCCCCAAAGAGATAACGCTCGACCTTCTTCTGCTCTTAAATTATCCCGAATATTACCAGAAAAGCCGTACATTTGCAAGGCTTGTGGAGTCCATTTTTTGCGGGGTGAAATTTTGTGATCGCTGCGGCGAAGATATTGAATGGCTTGATTTGTTCGTTCTATTGAACAGGTTATCGGAAGTAACGGTTTTCCCAAACAAACCGCACATTTACCGCAAGGAATACAGTTGGGATCATCAAGAGCGTTGGCGAGAAACTGCATTAAACAGTTTTGAGTTTCCATATATTCTCGCATTTGTTCTTGTTCTTGATAGCGAAGTTCTGTTAATTGTTCAATTTTTTTCTGATTGGGTTGATAAATGACGGGTGTAGCAAACCATTTAGAACCCTGTTTGGTTACGGGAGTTGGAGATTCCAGCGATAACAGTTTTAAGACTTTGCTAATTTGACCTTGAGAGAGGTTTAAATCCTGCTGTATCTGAGGAATTGATAACCCTTCTTCGGCTTGATTTAAACAGTCTAAAACTTGTTGGGTATGTGCTTCTGGGGGGAAAGCGGTTTGAATAAAATAGTTGGTGATTTCTTCGTCTTCTTCCCCACTTAATAAAATACCATAGGCTGATTCCACCGCTCGTCCGGCTCGTCCAACTTGTTGATAATAATGAACGACTGAACCGGGACGTTGATAGTGAATTACAAACCCCAAATCTGGCTTATCAAAACCCATTCCTAACGCTGTGGTTGCGACTAATGCTTTCAGTTGATTATTCAACAGTTGATCTTCAAGCATTTCTCGGTTTTCTTGAACATCAGCATGATAAGCTTTAGCATGAATTCCATTCTGTTTTAACCAATCTGCAATTCGTTCGGTATCTTTGACGGTTAACGCATAAATTATACCACTTCCCGGTAACTTTGGGAGGTTTTCAACCAACCATGCTAAACGTTCGGCTGGACTCGAAAGTTTAATATTTTGTAGTTTTAAACTTGGACGGGTTAAAGTTCCTCGAAAGACCCAAAGTTCCTCACCCAATTGTTCGATAATATCGCGAACAACTCGATTATTTGCGGTGGCGGTTGTAGCCAAAGCGGGAATATTGCGGGGTAATGCTTGTAACACTCGAACGATGCGGCGATAATCGGGACGAAAATCGTGTCCCCAGTCGGATATACAATGGGCTTCATCAACAACAAATAATCCTATTCTTTGAGAAATTTGGGAGAGAACCGTGTTTTGAAAGTCTTCATTTGCCAATCGTTCGGGAGAGATTAATAATAGGTCGATTTTTCCGTTAATTAATTGAGTTTTAACCGCTTCCCAGTCTTCGGTATTACTAGAATTAATCGTAGCAGCTTTAACGCCAATTCGTTCGGCTGCTACAATTTGATTTCGCATTAAGGCTAACAACGGTGAGATTAATAATGTCGGCCCGCTTCCTTGTTCTCTAAACAGACGAGTTGCGAGAAAATAGACTAAACTTTTCCCCCATCCCGTCCGTTGTACGACTAACAATTGAGAGCGATTTTCTACCAATTCTGCGATCGCTTCCCACTGTCCATCCCGAAAATTTGCATCGGAATTCTTTAGGGCTTCACGTAATAGCAATAAAGCCCGAACTTTTAAAGCGTTATTCATTTTTAATGCACACTGATTCGTTAATTTGGCGATATTTTTCTATTTTGAATGATGTTTTTAGTTCGGACAAACTTTCTTAAAAAATCTTAATTTTAGGGTAATTTATACTAACTAAAATTGAAATGAAACCACGTTATTTAGCATTTAGAACCTCTCCCTAAATCCCTCTCCTACCAGGCGAGGGACTTTGAGGCATGGCGATCGCCGAAGCGATGAAAATAGATATACTACAATCAGATAAGCTTGTAGGCTTGTCTCAAGAATGTCTGCTAGGATCGCGAAGCCACTTCTCACGAAGCTACTACACTATACTATACTTTGTGAAGGGTCGTTTATAGGGATGCTGTAATCCTAAGATAATATCTTCTTTAGGAATACCCATCTCTACCAATTCTTCAGCAATAAGAATATCCGTTGTATTCCGTTGAATCCAAATTTTCCCATCTTTAATATCAAGATGAATGATACAATTGTAAATCCGATCATAATCTTCCCAACCCAACTCTAAAATTTGATAATGGTCTCGTTCAGTATCAAATATTAACTGAGTTTCAAGATTTTCTTCTGAATTTTTAAACTGACTATATTTTATTAATAATGATTGAATAATTTGACGATATTTTTCTAGTTTGTCCATTGTAATATCACCTCATTAATAGAATCATAAACAATCATTTTAACCTGATATTCTTGCACTGATGCCTGGGCTAAGTCTCGACCGAAAAAAGATCGATAGGTTTCTATTGGAACTGCAAGGTACAAAGTTCGTTCAGGCTGAGTGCGCTGCAATACTAATCGATAATTTAGGAACTGTCCTAATGCTGCATGATAATCAAAGAGTTCAGATTCATTCAAGAAACTCTTGATTTCAACTGCTATTTTTTTGCCCGCTTTTTCTGCTGCTAGTATTCTCTCAGCACCGAGATCAATTAAAACTTTATCCTTACCAAATTTTACAACAAGCGGATCATCTGTAATTATCCAATCCTCTTTTTGAAGTGCTTGCCTTACCGCTTCGTGAAAAATATCCTTTGCTGGCACAGATGAACTCCTCACACTGCGTCTTAATAATTGGAGATAGTTTTATTTTAGCGTTTCAGTGCGATCGCAGTTTTTTAGAGTATTTGCACCCAATTCTGGGGGGAGTGATCTGGGTTACTTTTTTACAAATCAGGTAATACCGCTTCGCGAAAGTCAGAAGTCAATTTGTTGTTAAACCCGCCCCCGACAAACGTTTTTACTGTCCCCGCCACAATTTAATCGTCCTGTCAGAACTTCCACTGGCTAACGTTAGACCGTCGGGACTGAAAGTTACAGAATTGACAGTATTTGAACGTCTGGTGAGAGTGGCAATTTCCCGTTGAGTCTGCACATCCCACAATTTTATCGTGTCGTCACCACTCCCACTGGCTAAGGTTTGACTATCGGGACTGAAAGCTACAGAATTGACCCAATTTGAATGTCCGGTGAGCGTGGCAATTTCCCGTCGGGTCTGCACATCCCACAATTTTATCGTTTTGTCATTACCGCCACTGGCTAAGGTTCGACCATCGGGACTTATGGCTACAGAATTGACCCAATCTGAATGTCCGGTGAGAGTGGCAATTTGTCGTTGAGTCTGCACATCCCACAATTTTATCGTCTTGTCACCATTCCCACTAGCCAAGGTTCGACCATCGGGACTGAAAGCTACAGACCTGACAGAATTTGAACGTCCGGTGAGAGTGGCAATTTGTCGTTGAGTCTGTACATCCCACAATTTGATTGTGTTGTCCCAACTCCCACTGGCTAAGGTTCGACCATCGGGACTGAAAGCTACAGACCTGACAGAATTTGAACGTCCGGTGAGAGTGGCAATTTGTCGTTGAGTCTGTACATCCCACAATTTGATTGTGTTGTCCCAACTCCCACTGGCTAAGGTTCGACCATCCCGACTGAAGGCTACAGACCTGACCCAGTTTAAATGTCCTCTCAAGGTGGCGATTTCCCGTCGGGTGAGAACATCCCACAATTTTATCGTTTTATCTAAACTCCCACTGGCTAAGGTTCGACCATCCCGACTGTAGGCGATAGAAGTGACAGTATTTGAATGTCCCTTAAAAGTGGTGACTAAAGTTAGATTTTGCCCATTTCTTGAGGAAGTTTGAACAACTTTTGGTTGAGGAGAAACGGGAGATTGAATTTTTAACGCTGAAATAGGGGAAGTTTGAACAACTGTTGGTTGAGGAGAAACGGGAGATTGAATTTTTAACGCTTCTAAAACTTCTACAACGGACGAGAAACGATTTTCAATATTTTCTTGTAACAGCTTATCTAAAATTTCCCCCAATTCTTGACTCACCGAACCCTTTAAAGACTTTCGCCAGTTTCCCGTCCAACTGTAACCTTGTCTCAGGGATAATTCGTAGGGATGTACATCGGTTAACAGGTGAAAACAGGTTGCTCCCAAACTAAATAAATCACTCGCCCGATACGCTTCGCCGCCTAACATTTGTTCGATAGGTGCATAACCGAGCGAACCGATTTGAGTCCCGATTTGAGTTGATAACACGGTTTTTGATAACTCTTTTGCAACCCCAAAATCGAGCAGGACAAACTGACCATCCTCCCGACGCCGGATAATATTTTCCGGTTTAATATCCCGGTGAATGACGTTTTTTTGATGGATAAACTCAATCACAGGTAATAAACTGAGTAACAGGTCTTTAACTTGCTGTTCGTTCCAAATGCCTTGCTGTTCTAAAAGTTCTGATAAGTTCTCGCCTTCCACATATTCTTGAACCAAATAAAGCTGGTTATTGTCTTCAAAATAGGCGGATAATATGGGAATTTGGTCATGTTTTCCCAGTTGTTGGAGTTGTCTGGCTTCCCGTTCAAAGAGTTGGATTGCTTTTTGTAATGCTGCGGTTCCCTGCACGCTCGGCACAAACTGTTTAACCACACAATATTCTTTTAGTTTATCATGATATTCTGCCAAATAGGTTCGACCAAATCCCCCCTGTCCCAACAGTTTAATGATGCGAAATCGTCCCCGCAGCAGGTCGGGTATTTTCACCCCGCAAGCCTGACAATAAACCACATCATCGGGGTTTTGCGGCTTAGGACATTGGGGGTTGATGCAGCATTTCATGGTTTTGAGGGGTGATTATTTTATTTCTATTTTGCCCAAATTTTTCGGAAAATTAACCCTTTCCCGTTCATTGAATATTATAGCCTGGGGAATAAAAACCGGGTAACTCCTAAGAAACCGGGTTGTTGGGGTTTATCTATCAATAAAAATTGGATAATCGAGTTTTGGGGAATACTGTGGGGAATAAAAACCCGGTTTCTCGGAGAAACCGGGTTGTTGGGATTTATCTATCAATAAAAATTAATAAAAACCCGGTTTTTTGAAAAGAGAGGGTTTTTGGGATTGATTGGTTTTTTTGGATGTATTGCTGTTAAAATAATACAATTACTAAAACGCTCTATCAATACACAACTCAATGCTGACCCAAGACAAACAACAAAAACGCAATTGGAAACCGATTATTAAACAATTTGAAGCGACAGTCGGAAAACGGGGCGTGGTTCAACGCAAGGAAGAATTATTAGTTTATGAATGCGATGGACTCACCAGTTATCGCCAACGTCCCGCTTTGGTTGTCTTACCCCGAACCACCGAAGAAGTCGCCGAAGCCGTGAAAATATGCGATCGCCATAACCTTCCTTGGGTGGCGAGAGGGGCGGGAACGGGCTTATCTGGCGGCGCTTTACCCGTCGAAGATTGTGTTTTAATTGTCACGGCGTTGATGCGAAAAATCCTAAATGTTGACCTCGAAAATCAACGAGTTGTCGTACAACCGGGGGTCATTAATAATTGGGTAACGCAAACGGTAAGCGGGGCTGGATTTTATTACGCCCCCGATCCTTCCAGTCAAATTATTTGTTCAATTGGGGGAAATGTTGCGGAAAATTCCGGCGGGGTTCACTGTTTGAAATATGGGGTAACAACCAATCACGTTTTAGGCTTAAAAATAGTCACGCCTGAAGGTGAAATTGTCGAGATTGGCGGAGAAGTTCCCGAAATGCCGGGATATGATTTAACAGGTTTATTTGTGGGTTCGGAAGGAACGTTAGGAATTGCCACAGAAATCACGTTAAGGATTCTCAAAGCCCCGGAAAATATCTGTGTTTTGTTGGCAGATTTCCCGACAATAGAAGCGGCTGGCGCTGCGGTTTCTGATATTATTGGGGCGGGGATTATTCCAGGGGGAATGGAAATTATGGATAATCTCAGTATTAATGCGGTGGAAGATGTGGTAAATACTGGGCTTTATCCGCGAGATGCGGGGGCGATTTTGTTGGTTGAAGTTGACGGTTTGGAAGTGGAAGTTGCGGAAAATAAACAGCGAATTGCCGAGATTTGTAAAAACAACGGGGCGCGTAATATTACGATAGAATCTGAACCAGAAAAACGATTAAAAATCTGGAAAGGACGGAAGGCGGCGTTTGCGGCTGCGGGTCATGTTAGCCCGGATTATTATGTTCAAGATGGGGTAATTCCCCGAACTCAAATGGCTTATGTTTTGAAAGAAATTGAGGCTTTGAGTGAGAAATATGGGTATCGCATTGCTAACGTATTTCATGCGGGAGATGGCAACCTTCACCCGTTGATTTTGTATGACAATTCTGTTGAAGGGGCGTTAGAAGTTGTTGAGGAAATTGGCGGCGAAATTCTCAAGATTTGTGTGAAAGTTGGGGGAAGTCTTTCGGGCGAACACGGTATTGGTTCGGACAAGAGTTGTTATATGCCGGAAATGTTTAATGAAACGGATTTAGATACAATGAAATGGGTTCGAGAGGTGTTTAATTCTAAGGGTTTGGCGAACCCCGGAAAGCTGTTTCCAACGCCTCGAACTTGTGGAGAATCTGCTAAAGTTCAGAATGTGAAACAGTTTGAAGGGGCGGAGGTTTTTTAAAAAGAATCCCCCTAAATCCCCCTTAAAAAGGGGGACTTTATTCCCCTAAATCTCCCTTAAAAAGGGGGGTGAGGCGAGGGGGAATTTTTCCGCTTCCCTCTCCTAAAAGATCAGGGTTTGACCTCTCCCCCTAGCCCCCTCTCCTAAAAGGCGAGGGGGAATTTTTCCAGTTCCCTTTCCTCGTAGGAGAGGGTTAGGGAGAGGTCGAAAAGGTTGGGGAATTTTTTTGAGTAGAGAATTATCAAACTATTAATTTAATAACTCCTCACTTTTATTATTCCCCTCAATTCTTCCCCCCTTTTTAAGGGGGGCTAGGGGGGATCAAAGCGTTAAGGGGGGCTAGGGGGGATCAAAGCGTTAAGGGGGGCTAGGGGGGATCAAAGCGTTAAGGGGGGCTAGGGGGGATCAAAGCGTTAAGGGGGGCTAGGGGGGATCAAAGCGTTAAGGGGGGCTAGGGGGGATCAAAGCGTTAAGGGGGGCTAGGGGGGATCAAAGTGTTAAGGGGGGCTAGGGGGGATCAAAGCGAGACTGGGGAAAAGGTCAAAAATACAAGTTTAACTTTGAGATAACCGCTTAACTTCTCCTCCTCCTAACATCTGATGAGTTTCTGCTAAATAGCCGGGAATTTTATCGGCGTTGGGGCTATTGGCTAAACATTGACTCAGGTCAACTTGTTCAACATTGGCGGCATTTTTTCCGGGGAACCAATGACCGCCATTTCCTAACAGATTATACCGCATTTTTCCGTATTCTACCAGATCGTAAGCGATCGCCAAATTTCGCAGCCATAAAATCACGGGAATATTGATGTTATTGGGCGTATTTTCTGGGGTAGGTAAGCCGATTTGCCAGGTTTTAAACCAATCTTTTCCTAAAGAGTTTATCGCTTGTTTTTCTAAACGTTCTAAAATGGGCGGTAAAATTTCATCATAACGATCTAGTAAATCAATGGTTTTTAAATGTTCATCAAAATCGGTGGGTTTAGAAGCGCCCACACTCAAGGTATGAACTTGTGGATGACTCAAACAAAATAAGTCATTAAACACCATTGGACTCAAGGGAGAACACAGTTCAACCAATTTTTTCGGGGGGTTATAAAGTTTTCCGCCTTTGTCTGAAGGGCTAATAATAAATACCCCCATATCGTGGCGGGTTGCGGCTTCAATTGCCGGCCAGTTTAACTGATTGATGTAATACCAATGCAGATTTACATAATCAAATTGATCGGTTTCTATGGTTTTTGTAATCACATCAGTCGGCCCCGTGAGTGGAGAAACCAACAAACCTGACTTTGCCTTGTTCTTGAAATTTTCGGGCTTCATCCAAACAGCCTCCGGGTCTGATTGTCCAGTCGAGTAACTCGGGAGTATTAATGCCGTGAATGCCCAATAAATCAATATGATCTAATTGCAAAAAAGCCAAAGATTGATGAAATTTTCGCCGAAATTCTTTGGGGTTTTCAGCGGGAGAAACTTTGGTTTGAATAATCAATTGTTCGCGGGGAAATTTGGGTAAAACTTGCCCAAGTTGCATTTCTGAGGTTCCATATCCCCGTGCGGTTTCAATATGATTAATCCCACATTCAAAAGAACGGCGAATGGTCGCTTCTAGATTGGTTTGATTCTCAATTGGAATTTGATGGGCTGGAATATCTTTCCATTGATGCTGATACCGCATTCCACCACAAGAGAATATCGGCATCGGCAATTCTGTACGTCCAAATCGTCTATAATACATCATACGGATGAGAAGACTAACGACTTTATTTTCCAGTTTATTTATTCCATTGTAATCAATACAGAGACGTTCGGCTTGAACGCCTCCGAAGCGCTGAGGAAACTTAGGAAATTTCGCGGATCAGGGGTTTTCCGTCTTTGATTTCTCCGACTAAGATTAAGTCAGCAACACCCACAAATAAACCATTTTCTAAAACACCGGGAATATTATTCAGGGTTTGTTCTAATTCGGCGGGGTTATCAATAGAGTCAAATTTGACATCAATCACCATATTTCCTTGGTCGGTAATCACTGGCCCCGCTTTTTTTACCCCCATACGAAGGGTTGGTTTTCCGCCGAGTTTTTCAATTTTTTGCATCACCGGCGTAATGGCTAATGGTAGAACTTCTACGGGGAGTAAAAAGGTCGATCCTAACTTTTCAACCAGTTTGGAACTATCAACAACTACGATAAATTGATCGGCTAAAGTATCAACAATTTTTTCGCGAGTATGTGCCGCACCTCCGCCTTTAATTAGATTCTTATTGGGATCGACTTCATCGGCGCCGTCAATGGCAACATCCATGTGATCAATTTCGTCTAATGTTGTTAGGGGAATGCCGTATTGTTTGGCGAGTACAGAGGCTTGAAATGATGTCGGAACGCCTTTAATATCTTTGAGTTCTCCACTTTGAAGACGTTCTCCTAAATACTGAATGGTGTAGGCTGTGGTTGACCCCGTACCCAAACCGACAATAGAACCGGACTGGACGCGATCGGCTGCGGCTTTACCGACTTGCTGTTTCATCAACTTGACGGGATCTTGTTCGCTACTCATGTTTATTACTCCTCAATTTATGGTCATTTTTGGACAATTGGCAATTAAAATTTTAATTACCCCCTGTTTACTGTACCGCGTTAGGGGCATTCTCGAATAGTATATCCCGATTTGACAGTCATCTGACAATGGACAACTCGGCCCATAATCCCAGTTTGTGGCAAGATCGCAAAACAAACAGCATCCCAATCAATCGTTTATACAATATTTTGATAAGCTTATAGATATAGTACCACAATCATTAAATCCGAGCAAATCTAACGATAATTTTAACAGACAACGATAAAATTAAGGAGTTGGGTGTGAATTTTTCATTGGTTGAAACTTATTTTAAAAACGGTCTTCAGTTTCAGGAAGCGGGAAACTGGGCGGAAGCGATCGCCTGTTATCAGCAAGCCCTCCAAATTGCCCCCCATCAAGCAGAAATTTATCAAAAACTCGCGGAAGTTTTTGTTTGGAATGGGGAGTTAGAAGCGGGGATCAAAGCGATTCAAACCGCAGTCAATTTAAAGCCTAATTTTGCCGGGGCTTATCTTAGTTTGGGAAATATCCTACAACAACAAAATCAGATCGAACTGGCAATTTGGGCTTATACCCAAGCTCTTGATATCCAGCCCAATTTCACGGAGGCTCAAGCCAATTTGGGCAGTATGTATTATCATTTGAAGCGGTTTTCTGAAGCCGTACACTGTTATCAACAAGCGATTAAGTTTAACCCCAATTCTGCTGTTATTTATTGGATGCTTGGAAACGCTTTTTCTCAAACTCACCAAGTTGAACAAGCTATTTCTTGCTATCAAAAAGCGATAGACCTGCAAGCCGATGAAGTTAGATTTTACTTTAAGCTCGCTTCTATTTTAGCAGGTAAAGGGCAAAAAATACAAGCAATTTCTTGTTATCAAACGGTGTTAAAATTACAGCCCGATTGTCAAGAAGCCAGGGAAGCACTTCAGCAATTAACTCGGGATCAATTCGCGGATAATCTCACGGGTTTAACCTTTGTTTCCGACTCTAGCGAACAATTTGAAGAACGCGGAGTTGACTTGGCGAGTCCGTTAACAGAGGCGATAAAAGCCGAACCAAGCCATTCAATTTATTCGCCTAAAACAGAAGATATTTTTGTTGAAAATACCAAAAATATTTGCCAGTTAGAAACCCAATTTGAGCGGCTAAAAACTTATCAATTGCAGGCGAATTTTTATATCAATACGGGTGAATTTGAACGGGCGATCGCGATCGGTCAGGAAGCGTTAAAAATACAACCCAATTTTTATCACGCCTACGTTATCTTGGGGAATGCGCTGCACTTTCAAGGGAAATTAGAAGCAGCAATTCGCGCCTATTCTCAAGCGTTAGAACTTCAGCCCAACGTTGCCGAAGTTTATGGAAATCGGGGTACAATGTACGCGAAACTCAATAGAATAGACGAAGCGATCGCGGATTATCAAAAAGCGCTAGAACTACAGCCCTATTTCGCCGTTGTTCGTTGGAATTTAGGAAAGATTTTTCAACGGTTGGGAAGACTAGATGAAGCCGTTTCCAGTTGGAAAACCGCCCTGGAAATTCAACCGAACTTGAGAGGGGGTAAATTACACATTGAATTGGGGAATATTCTCACCCATCAGAAAAAATATCCAGAAGCAATTTCCTGCTATCAAAAAGCGCTAGAACTACAACCCAACGAAGGAGAAGCCTATCTAAATTTAGGTTGTCTCTATTCCGAACAAAAACAATATGAAGCCGCAATTAAAAGCTTTCAAGCTGGAATTGAAATTAATCCCCAAAATACCGATTTCTATCTGAATATGGGGTTTGCTTTAGTAAAATTAAACCGCTATACAGAAGCAATCAACTGTTATCAAAACTTGCTAAAAGTTCAGCCAGAAACTCCAGAAGCCTATGCGAGTTTAGGGAATATCTACGCTAATGTGGGTGAAGTCGAACAGGCGATTAAACATTACGAACAAGCGATTAAACTTAAGCCAGACTGGGCAGAAATTTACTGTCGTTTAGCCCATATTCAAAAGCAAGAACAACCCCAAGCCGCAATTGTTAATTTAGAAAAAGCAATTGAACTGAACCCCGACTATGTAGAAGCCCATCAACAATTATGCGATCTGCTGAGTCATTCAACAAATCTTACCAAAGCCAGACAAGCAGCCGATCAATACTGTCAACAATGCGGTGAAAAAGTTCCGGTTTTATCGGCAATTGCTTATATTTTTGCTTACACTCAATCGGGCGCTTATCAACAAGCTGTTTCTAAACTTGTAGAACTTGAAAAAATTTGTAATGAACGGATTAAAACCTTCTCCCTGTTTGAAGTCAATTTATTGTATGAGATTTTAATTTTTATTGTTTCCCATGTGCGAGATGCTTTAGTTGAGAACGCCAACTTCTATAAACTTATTGCGGCAGAATATTATCATCGGCGAGTGAAGCAACCGTTAAAAGGTGTTGAAAATCTGGCTAGTTTTTCAACAGATCAAACAGTAAGACCGCTGAAAATCGGTTTTCTTTCCAAACACTTTCGCCGTCATTCGGTCGGTTGGTGTAGTCAATCATTAATTCGGGAATTATCCGCCATTACCCCCAACGTTCATTTATATGTAACCGGACGATTACAAGCCGATGAAGTTACCCAAAACTTTGAACAAATCGCCCAGAAATTATATTGGCCTAAATCCTACCCGAATGGGTTTGCATCAGCCGAAGAATTAGCCCAAGAAATCTTACAGGATCGGATCGATATTTTAATCGATTTAGACTCCGTAACCGTCCCCGCCAACGTCCAGATTTTGAACTATTCACCCGCTCCCGTCTGTGCGACTTGGCTTGGTTTTGACGCGCCTTATATCACCGACAAACATTATTTTCTCTGCGACTGGAACACCCATCCGAGCGGACGAGAACAACATTATCGTGAAAAATTAATTCGTTTACCCGAAACTTCTGTGGCGATTTCGGGATTAGCAAGCTGTAAAGTCAATCGCAATTTAGTTAGAAAACAGTTGGGAATTGATGCGGATAAACTGGTATATTTGTGTGTGGCTCCCGGTCGGAAAACGAACTTTGAAATGATCGAAGCGCAAGTTAAAATTCTCAAAGCAGTACCCGAGAGTTTAATGATTAGAAAAGGTCAAGGCGATCATCTTTTAATTCGGGAAATGTATCGTCAAGCCTGCGAAGAACAGGGGGTTGATTTTGATCGAATTCTGTTTATTGGCTTAACCAAAACTGAAGAAGAACACCGGGCTATTTATCAAGTGGTTGATGTTTTATTAGATTCCTATCCCTACAATGGCGGGACCCATAATTTAGAGGCTTTGTGGTCAAATTTACCGATTTTAACCAGAGCGGGCGAACAGTATCTTTCTCGCATGGGTTACGCCTTTTTACAAGCGGTTAACTTGGATGTTGGTGTGGCTTGGAGTTGGGAAGAATACACCGAACTTGGGATAAAATTGGGAATGGATGCTAATTTAAGAACTGAAATTCGAGAGCATTTAATCCGCTCCAAACAACCAGAAAACTTAGCGCCTTTGTGGAATCCTAAAAACTTAGCCCAACAGATGTATAAAGTGTTTGAAAAATTGCGGTTTTAAAGCCACTAAGTTTTCTTTTTTGAGACCGAATTTTAATTGGAAATCAAGCCCAAACCGATCAAAACTTTTTCTCTGTCTGATAAATTTCCGATCATCCGTTGGGAGGGTTCCGGTAAAACTTTAATCAGTGTGGGAACGGCGACAATATTTTCAGCTTGCAACAATTCGGGCTGTTTATAAATGTCGATGACTTCTAATTCATGTCGTCCAGCCAGATATTCATCGCAAATATTTTGAAGATTTTTGAGGGCGATGAGAGACTGCAAGGAGCTTCCCGCAATATACAAACGCAAGCTGTAATGAACATCTTTTTCTTGAGCTAAATATTCCTCGAAGAAATCAGTTGATTGGTCAATATAGTTTTCTGTCATATCTTTTCATTTCCTTTCCTTCATGGCTTTATAATCTCTAATTAATTCTCAAATTTTATCAATTTCTAACCAGACTAAAATCTTTTCGTGATTCGACATATCCCCAATAATTTTCTTTGGCGGTTTCGGCAGTTTTCTCACTAAAGTTGGCAAAGCAATAATTTGATCTTGTTTGGCCAGGTGAGGATTTTTTAACAAATCAATTACTTCAATTTTATATTGACTACCCAAATACTCCTCACACATTTGGGTAAGATTTTCAAACGCCTTGATAGAGCGAGGTGTATGTCCGGCTACATAGAGTTTAAACTCCCAAATTAAATTGGGATCAAGCAGTTCAAACTGTTCTGAACTTTCCACCACATTCTCCATAAGTTTAATTGGGTATTGACTTGAGGAAACCATCAAAAAATAAACAAGATTTGCAACTCATTAACTTTTATTTTTCGGGAGTAATTTTTTCATCGGCTTGACGCATTTGGGCGATTGTTACTGTATCTTCTTGTAAGATATTTTGAGATCGTTTTTCCTGCTGAATCATCATTTCTAGTTCTTCTTGTTCCGCATCCAGTTGAGCTTGTAAAGCTTCGATTTGCGCTCGCACAATCGCTTGTTTGCGCTCTAAATCTCTTTGTTTGCGTTCAAACTCCTGCTGACGAGCCAATCCATTTGCTCTTTCTTGAGCTTCTTGAATGGTGCGAGCCGTTCCCGTCAACACCTCGCCCTGACCCAAATAGACATCGCTCAGTTGAATTCCCTCGTGAGTTAACAGCATTTCTCGCATTTGATTCGAGTGTTCCATCCCCCGAGATTTCAACACATAAAGCAAACGATTTCGCTCACCATTGGTTTCAATGATTCGCACTTCTAACCAAGTATCCATCAAAGAGGAAACGCCAATTTCAGTAGACTCAAGAGGATTGCCACCGGAAGTTAAATTCGTCAATAAAACGGTGATTTGTTTGCTCTTGAAAAAATCAATTAAACGGAATAAAAACCCTTTGGCTTGCATTAACGTCCCGCCCATGCTCACATTACTCATCGGATCAATAATCACGACCCTCGGCTTCATGTCATTAATCAGACTATATAATGTCACCAAATGCAACTCTAAACCCGTCGCGGTTGGGCGTTCGGCTTTGAATTTCAGCAATCCTTTTTCAACAAAAGGTTCTAAATCAACACCCACAGAGCGCTGGTTGCGAATAATTTGCTTTGGTGCTTCCTCAAAAGCAATATAAAGACAGCGTTCTCCCCGCTTGCAAATGGCTTGAGCAAAATGGGCGGCGAGGGTGGTTTTTCCGGTGCCTGCGGTGCCTGTAATTAAAATACTACTTCCTCGAAAATAACCTTCACCTCCAAGCATATTATCCAAACGGGGAATACCGCTCGAAATTCGTTCGTTAGAAACTTCATGGTCCAAACCCACAGAAGTAATGGGGCATAACCGAAATCCCATTTTCACTAATCAAAAACGGATATTCGTTGCTTCCGTGACTCGAACCGCGATATTTGATAATTTGTAAACGACGGGTTGAAACTTCCTCTTCAATGCGCTGATCGAGTCGAATTACGCAGTCGGAAACATATTCTTCTAAACCTTGTCGGGTTAGACTAGAATCGCCCCGTTCTGCGGTGATGATTGCGGTGACTCCTTTGGTTTTTAGCCAGCGAAATAACCGCCGCAATTCCGATCTAATAATTGCCGCATTAGAAAGTCCGGAAAACAACACTTCAATCGTGTCGAGAACAATCCGTTTTGCGCCGATCTGATCGATCGCACAACCCAAGCGAATAAATAAGGCTTCTAGATCGTATTCGCCCACTTCTTGAAATTCTTCGGGATCGATGTGAATATGATCAATACTGATTTTGTTTTCCGCACTCAGTTGTTTTAAATCCCAACCCAGAGAAGCGACATTTTCTGTCAATTCTTCGGGGGTTTCTTCAAAGGCAATAAACACCCCCGGTTCATTATATTGAACGGCACCCCGCACTAAAAACTCCATTGCCAACAAGGTTTTACCGCAACCTGCGGTACCACAAACAAGAGTTGGCCGTGCTTTTGGCAGTCCGCCTTTGGTAATTTCGTCTAATCCATTGATGCCTGTAGAACATTTGGGCAGTTCTTTATGTTTTGATGGAATTTTACTGTTAAGTTCTATCATAGTGAATCTTCCTTGAGGATGAATTTAAGACGTTCTAAATTAATAAAGTTTTTTCTCCTTTACTGATGTATGTGCAGGATACACCTTACATTACTATTATAGCTAGTTCCTGCAAAAATATTATTCAACCCGAAAAATGACCCGGATAAACTCAAACATTTTCTCAAACGCTGTGCGGGGCAAATGCGCTCATCTTTGCAATGGAGAGGGGATGGATTTGCCGATACACCTAATTTTTTTTATGAGTTTAAGTTGGGGTCAACCGTAGAATTGCTGATTAATTAAACTTCCTAACATTTTCATCGCTTGTTCAAGTTCATCAGACCAGGGAATTCCACAATTTAGACGAAAGCAATTTTTATAACTTCCTGAAACCGAAAATATCGAACCCGGTGCAATACTGATTTTATGTTGCAGCGCTTGATGGTAAAGCGTCATCGAATCAAAATTTGAGGGAATTTCTACCCACAAAACATAGCCGCCCGTTGGTCTAGTCACCTTCGTTTCTTTGGGAAAATATTCATAAATCGCTTGTGTCATTCGCCGAACTTGTTCTTGATAAGATCGTCGCAATTGTCGCAGATGGCGATCATAACCGCCATTGGCTAAAAAACCCGCAATTGTAAGCTGATTTGCCGAAGCTGTATTAATATTCGTAATCAATTTTAGCTGTTCAACTTCGGTTTGATAACGACCCGGAACCGTCCAACCCACGCGCAAACCCGCCGACAACGTTTTACTACAAGAAGCACAATACAACACTAAACCTTTGCGATCATAAGCTTTAATGGCTTTCGGACGATTGCCATCAAACTTTAAATCTCCATAAACATCATCTTCAATCAGAGGAATATCATATTTTTCTAAGATTTCAACGAGTCGTTTTTTCTGAGCATCACTCATACAACTTGCCAGGGGATTACTAAAATTAGAAACCACAGCACAGGCGGCAATATTTCCCTGTTCTAATGCCGTTTCAAATTCTTCAAGAATTAACCCATCTCGCGGATGAGTGGGAAGTTCTAATGCTCGTAAATGCAACGATTCTAAAATTTCTAATAAACCATAATAACAAGGGGATTCAATCGCCACAGTATCTCCCGGTTTTGTTACCGCCCGCAAGCACAAATGAAGCGCTTCTGTGGTGCCATTTGTAATTAAAATTTGTTCGGGAGTCAGCGAACATCCCGCATCCATCAGGCGACGGGCGACTTCGTGGCGGAGGGCTTCACAACCCGGAAGCGGGTTATAGGCGTGACAAACTTCGGGATATTGGCGCATCACCTGGCCCATCAAACGGTTCAGCGCTTTGACGGGAAACAGTTGCGGATCGGGAACGGCAGCCCCCAAACGGATAACATTGGGATCGCGCAGTGCCAGGTTAATCCCCAGGGCGATGGAGGTGTCTACCGTATAGATGCGACGGGGCGGGGTCGAGGGGTTCGGTTCATCGAGGTGGGACAGCAGCGAAGTTTGCTTGACAAAATAACCCGATTGTGGTCGCGCCCCAATTAAACCCCGATCTTCGAGAAGGCGGTAAGCTTCCAACACCGTAGAAATACTGACGTTCATCTGTTTGTGCATCCGTCTGACCGAGGGGATGCGATCGCCCGGTTGCAGGGTGCCTTCTTCTATGAGGGACTGGACGCGATAGGCGACCTGTTCATACAGGTTGGTGCGATCTGACTTTTCTAGGGGTTTGAGGTTCATGGCGGTCAAGGGTGAGGCTCTCAAGATACAGATCAATACAGTTCTAACCGTTGATCAGCATAACAGTTCTTTCAAGTTAAAACTGTTATGGTTACAAATTATTATAACTGCCTCTGTTTTGTTGGCGTCTAGTTCGGCAAAATAATAACAAGAACAAATCGAATCAGTTCCAACCGGGAAAATATCAAGATGTAAACTCAAATCTATTGAGGGTTAATTGCCATGAAAATAACTCAACACTCGCTTTCTTTGCCTTCAGATTCATTTTCTGGAAACAACCGCAGGCGAAAGGGTATTGAGGAAAAATTAAGCTATATTTTTTCTCAAACTATACGACAAACGATAAACTTTTTGGTCGGGAGTTCCGAACCAAAAATTTGGCAAACTCAAACCAAAACCGGAGATTTAATCTGGCATATTTACGACCCCATAACCGGAAAAACCGAACAATTTATCAGCGATCAAGACGTGAGAATTTGGATTGAAAAACAGTATTATCGTTAGCCAAACGCACGGGAAATTATTCTAACTCACCTTTTTATTGTCATCCACCTTCTTAATGCTATTTTTTGTGAGGACTCAGGGAGATTTTATGATCATTTATGACTTTCACATTGACAGCCTCGACTCAGAACACTTTAAAACCCCAAAGAAAATGTTGAATCTCATTCGTAAATTCTGGAAATTTAGTAAAAATTACGGCGACTATATCGCCACACCCTTAAACCGTCGGGAAAAATGGTTACAAGTTCATCGTCAGAAATAAAATTTCTCCCGTAAACTTGCTATAATGTAACCTCAAGCTGGTGTCAAAATAAAAAATGTAGGGGCGGGTTTACATAGATTTATCCATCTCACAAATAATATTTATAAACCCGCCCTGCTACAAAAATTGCTAAACCCGATCAATCTCTAGGAAATAGAGAACAGACGCCTGACCGGGGTGGGTTTATTAAGGTTAGTTGCGATCAACATACAGATGGGTATAACCCGCCCCTACAACAACACTATTCCCTGAAAAAACGAGCATAAAATTATCATTAATTGAGGAAAAAACCCCATGAATCCAACAACATCAACCCCTCAAAATCAAGATAAATTTCAATTTTGGATTGATCGGGGCGGAACGTTTACCGATATTGTCGCCCGTACCCCATCCGGTCAAACCCTCGCTCATAAATTACTCTCAGAAAATCCAGAACGCTATCAAGACGCAGCCATTCAAGGGATTCGAGAAATATTACAATTATCCCCCGATGAACCCATTCCCGGACACCGCATTTTAGAAGTCAAAATGGGAACCACCGTCGCCACCAACGCCCTACTCGAACGAAAAGGCGATCGCACGGTTTTAGTGATTACAAAAGGATTCAAAAATGCGTTAAAAATTGGCTATCAAAATCGCCCCAACATTTTCGCCCGAGAGATCATTTTACCCGAAATGCTCTATGAGGAAGTCATCGAAGTCAACGAACGTTATGACGCGGCGGGAAACGAACTAAAACCCGTTAATTTGGAATCGCTACAACCAAAGCTAAAAGCCGCTTACGATGCAGGAATCCGCAGTTGTGCTATCGTTTTAATGCACGGATACCGCTACCAAAAACACGAACAACAAATAGCAAAACTCGCCCGAGAAATCGGCTTCTCTCAAATCTCGATCTCTCACGAAGTCAGCCCGTTAATGAAACTGATTAGTCGAGGAGACACAACCGTTGTCGATGCCTATCTTTCCCCAATTTTGCGGCGTTATGTTGAACAAGTTTTAAGCCAGTTAAATCATAACAGCGACACCGTTTCCTTATTATTTATGCAGTCCAACGGGGGCCTCACCGACGCCCGAAATTTTCAAGGAAAAGACAGCATTCTTTCTGGGCCTGCGGGGGGAATTGTTGGGGCGGTTCAAACCAGTTTAAGGGCGGGTTTTGAGAAAATTATTAGTTTTGATATGGGCGGAACTTCCACCGACGTCGCCCATTTTAACGGCGAATATGAACGGGAATTTGAAACAGAAATAGCTGGCGTGCGGATGCGGGTCCCCATGATGGCCATTCATACCGTCGCTGCGGGTGGGGGTTCCATCGTCCGCTTTGACGGGTCCCGCTATCGGGTCGGGCCGGAGTCTGCGGGGGCGAATCCGGGGCCTGCTTGTTATCGCAAAGGCGGGCCGCTAACCGTCACCGACTGTAACGTAATGTTGGGGAAAATTCAGCCCGAATATTTTCCCAAAGTGTTTGGAATTGAGGGAAATTTAGCGTTAGATGGGGAAATTGTTCGGCAAAAATTCCAAGAATTAGCCGCAGAAATTAAAGCCAAAACGGGAGATAATCGCACTCCCGAAGAAGTCGCTACGGGGTTTATTACCATTGCCGTTGAAAATATGGCAAATGCGATCAAAAAAATATCCCTGCAACGGGGTTATGATGTTTCTAATTACACCCTTTGTTGTTTCGGAGGGGCGGGAGGTCAACACGCTTGTTTAATTGCCGATACGTTAGGAATTGAACAGGTGTTTATTCATCCCTACGCTGGCGTTTTATCTGCTTACGGGATGGGTTTGGCCGATATTCGGGCGATGCGAGAACGGGCGGTAGAAGCAACATTAACAGAAGAATTAATTCCCCAGTTAGAAACCCTTTTAACCGAACTTGAAACCGAGTGCAAACAAGAATTAACCGCAGAAAATCCCCAAACAACTGTATTAGCAAAAGTCAATTTAAAATATCGGGGAACCGATTCAACCCTAACCGTTAATTTTGCCAATTTTAACGCCATGAAAGCCGAGTTTGAACACAAACATCAAACCATTTACGGCTTTGTGCGGGAGGGGAAAGCGTTAATTGTAGAATCGGTTTCTTTGGAAGTCGTTCAACAGATGGAAACACCGGAAGAACCGCTCATTTCTCGCAAGCATTCTCAACCGCCTTTACCCATCGCAAATGTACAAATGTATGCGCCCCAAGGTTGGCAAAATACGCCCCTATTTCGGCGAGAAGATTTGCAACCGGGAGATAGTATTATCGGCCCCGCAATTATTATCGAAGGCATCGGAACCAACGTTATCGAACCCGGTTGGAAAGTTACCCTAACCGAACGCAATCATTTAGTTTTAAACCAACTCAAAACCTCAAAATCAAATTCGGAAAACTCGGATTCAGAATTAACATTAAATTCTCAATCAAACCCTTCTAAACCCGATCCGGTTCGGCTGGAAATCTTTAAGAACTTATTTCAGTTTATCGCCGAACAAATGGGAATCACCTTGCAAAATACGGCTGCTTCTGTTAATATTAAAGAACGTCTCGATTTTTCCTGTGCAGTTTTCGACAAACGGGGTCAACTCGTTGCCAACGCCCCCCATATTCCCGTACATTTGGGTTCGATGAGCGAAAGCGTTAATAGTTTAATAAAAGCCAAAAAAGACCGTTTACAACCGGGGGATGTTTATATGCAAAATAACCCCTACGATGGCGGGACTCACTTACCCGATGTAACGGTCATTACCCCCGTTTTTGCACCGAAGACCAACCAAATTTTATTCTACGTGGCGTCTCGGGGTCATCAAGCGGATATTGGCGGAATTACCCCCGGTTCAATGCCTCCAAATAGCACAACTGTTGAGGAAGAAGGGATTTTAATTGATAACGTTCAATTGGTGAATAAAGGGAAATTTTGTGATGTAGAATTGTTGGAATTGTTAACCTCGGGGCGTTATCCTTCTCGAAATCCTGAGATTAATATTGCCGACTTGCAAGCCCAAATTGCCGCCAATGAAAAGGGCGTTCAAGAACTGCAAAAAATGGTGAATCAATACGGTTTAGAAACAGTACAAACTTATATGGGTTACGTGCAGGATAACGCCGAAGAATCCGTTCGTCGGGCAATTGATGTGTTAAAAGATGGCGAGTTTACCTATGAGATGGATGGCGGCAGTCAAATTAAAGTTACTATTAAAATAGACAAACAAACCCGCAGCGCGACTATCGATTTTTTGGGAACTTCCCCGCAGTTAAACAGCAACTTTAACGCCCCCCAAGCGGTGTGTAAAGCGGCGGTTTTGTACGTGTTTAGAACCCTGGTTAATGACCAAATTCCCCTCAATGCCGGCTGTTTAAAACCCCTGAATATTATTATCCCCGAAGGCTGTATGTTGAACCCCCGTTATCCGGCTGCGGTGGTGGCGGGAAATGTGGAAACTTCTCAAACCATTGTTGATGCTTTGTACGGGGCGCTGGGGGTGATGGCAGCCTCCCAAGGTACCATGAATAATTTTACCTTTGGAAGCGATCGCCATCAATATTATGAAACCATTTGTGGGGGTTCGGGGGCGGGTGAAAACTTCAACGGTACCGATGCGGTTCACACTCACATGACCAACTCCCGTTTAACCGATCCGGAGGTTTTAGAGTGGCGATTTCCGGTATTATTGGAGGAGTTTAGTATTCGTCCGAATAGTGGCGGAAAGGGGGAATTTATAGGCGGAAATGGTATCGTTCGTCAAATTCGTTTTCTGGAAAAAATGACGGCGAGTATTTTATCGGGACACCGAACAATTCCCCCGTTTGGACTGGCGGGGGGCGAACCGGGTTTGGTTGGTAAAAATTCCGTTATTCGCAATGATGGAACGGTGGAAATGTTGGGGAGTACCGCCACAGTTGAGATGAATGTTGGGGATGTATTTGTAATAGAAACTCCTGGCGGTGGCGGCTACGGAAATATTAAACCGATGAGTTGATACCTCTGGCTAACCCTAAAAAACCTCTCCCTAACCCTCTCCTACCTCTCCCCATCCCTCTCCTACAAGGAGAGGGGGAAGGTGTCCCTCACGGGACTATTGATTAATCGAGAGGGAACCGGAAAAATTCCCCCTCGCCTTACCCCCCTTAAAAAGGGGGGATCAAGGGGGGACTATCGGGGGCCAGGGGGAGAGGTCTAACCCTAAAAAACCTCTCCCTAACCCTCTCCTACCTCTCCCCATCCCTCTCCTACAAGGAGAGGGGGAAGGTGTCCCTCACGGGACTATTGATTAATCGAGAGGGAACCGGAAAAATTCCCCCTCGCCTTACCCCCCTTAAAAAGGCAGGGCCGTTTCATTCTAACAAAATCCAAAGCCTAGACCACCTGTTATTAAGCCATCTTTGACCCTCTGTAATTGACACAAAGCCTAAAAGTCTAAAAAGATTAATTGCAATAGTTTGAAGAATCGATAAATTCGTTCGTGCTTGAAAGTGAGCTATAGAAGAATCATCTTCTTTGAAGATCACATCCTTGACCCAATGCAAGCGATTTTCAATTTGCCAATGACCTTTTATTTTTTCAGAAAAATAATCGGCTTTTTCCCAAACGCTACTGATGTAGTAAGCGACTTGATGATAGTCCTTTTTACCTCTTTTACCCCATCTTTCAACTCGGATTAAGCTTTTAATTTCATACCAACTAGATTTCAGGGAATCTATACTCTTGAAGACAGCTACTTGGCGTTGAATTTGGCGACCATGACTTTTATCTTGCTCTATCTTGATACTCAAAGGCTCTTGATTGTGGGCGACAGACTCTAGAGCTTGATACAATTTTTTTTGATTCTTTTTGACGGTGATTAAGTAGTGATTTTTTGATTCAATAATTTTTTTAACGGTTTGCTTTTGGCAGTGCAAAGCATCCAGAGTAAATACTTGATTCTTCAGGGGAAAATCTTCGATGATTTCTTGGACTTGCTTAATTTCTGAACAGCGTTTGTTCTCAAAGCAATTTAATCCCAATACAACTTGATATTCTTGACTGTACAAGGAAACAAATGAAACAAAGTTTTGATGAGAGTTGCCAAAATTGTCTACAGTGCTGCCTAAGCTTTTGCCATCAATACAGACCCAATCCCTCAAATCATCAGATTCACATAGACTACTAGACCATTGATTAAAAATGTCCTGAAGATTTGACCAGTCTACTCCCATCAGAACTCGTCTTATGGTTGATGAAGATGGAACTTTTGGGGATGAAATCTTAAATTTTTTAACAATTAGCTGTTGATTGGCTTTGGCAAAATCTCCCATCGCTCTATACCCTAAGTATCCCTGCATCGCTGCCAAAATTACTATCAATAGCACCAACCATAATGGATGCCTTCTGCCCTGGCGGCGGCGAAAGTCCTTGACTTTTTTAAGTTCTTTAATTAGACTATCCATAGATAAAATTTAAGAAAAAACTGGCGATTGCTATCATTTTACATCCGGCGCGATCGCCAGTTTTATTGTTCAATTCCCGCCTTTAAGAATCAGAGTGGAACAAGCCGTTTGAGTCAGGCGATCGCTATGTTTTTCTAAGATTTTAGGTGTTCTGAAGAAAAAAGGGGTGAAACTGCTTCCAATTTTAGCTCCTCGCGATCGCAAAATTTTAGAATGAAACAGCCCTGCCCTTAAAAAGGGGGGATCAAGGGGGGACTATCGGGGGCCAGGGGCAGAGGTCTAACCCTGATCTTTTATGAGAGTCCCAAAAACCCGGTTTCTTCAAGAAACCGGGTTTTTATCTAACGTTTAAGTCTAACAATAAAAAAACCATCCATATTCTGTCGATGGGGCCATACTTTTAAATATCCTTCGGGAGTAAGAACCTCTTGCAAAGGTATTTCGGGTAAATCAATTTTCCAGTCTGAATTTTGACTTAAAAAAGATTCAATAATCCTTTCGTTTTCTAGGGGATGTATCGTACAGGTTGCGTAGACCAAATATCCTCCCGGTTTCACCCAATTTGCCGTTTTTTCTAACAGTTCTCCTTGCAGTTGGGAGAGTTCTTGAACGTTTTCTGCTGTATGTCGCCAACGCGCATCCGCCCGACGGTGTAACGTTCCCAAACCCGAACAGGGCGCATCCAATAAAACCCGATCCGCACTATTATTATACTCGGAAAACGTGCGAATGTCACCCGCTTTTATTTCAATGGATTTTAGCTGCAATCGCTGTTGATTTTGTTGCAGTTTTTTCAGTCGAGATTTGGCGCGATCGCAGGCTAAAATTATCCCCGTATCCTGCATTAATTCCGCAATATGAGTTGTTTTTCCCCCCGGCGCCGCACAAGCATCAATAATCATTTCTCCCGGTTGGGGATCGAGAAGATGACTCACCCACTGGGCGCTACTATCTTGAATCGTCCACCATCCTTGTTGATAACCGGGTAATTTTTGAATCTCTCCAATACTTCCCGACAGTCTCAACGCTTGCGGTAAATGGGGGATTGGCTTAACGTTTATTCCCGCTAATTTTAGCTCATTTTCAACCGTTTCTCGGGTTGTTTTCAGGGGATTAATTCTTAAATCTATGGTCGGAGATTGATTGAACCACTGACAGAGTTGTTGGGTTTCTTCCAAACCCAGTTCATTTAACCAATACTCAAGAATCCAATCGGGGAAACTGTAGAAATCTCCCAATTTTTGAATTAAATTTTTATCGTCTAATTTGAGAATAGGATAATTTTGATCGCTTTTTTCTTGTTGGCGCAAATACTGTCTGAGAATCCCATTAACAAACCCGCTCAATCCCGATAAACCGTTAGTTTTCGCCAATTCAACACTCGTATTCACCGCAGCAGAAGCGGGAATTTGACTCAGATAAGCCAATTGATAAAATCCCAAATGCAAAATAATTCGCAGATCGTTCTGTTGTTGGTGAGATTTTTTTTGAGCAAATTGATCGATCAAAGCATCCAGCGATCGCCGTCTTCTCACACAACCATAAACCAATTCGGTGGTTAAGCGTCGGTTAACGGGATTCAAATCAGCTTGACGCAGGCTTTGATCCAAGGCAATATCGGCATAAGTTCCCCGCCTTTCGATGTCTCGAAGTATCAGAAATGCTAATTGGCGGGGATTCTGATTCATTAGAACTTGATCCTTAAAATTCACTAAATCTCAAAAACTCTATTACTAATGTTGTCAATTTTCAAAGGTTCATTCAAAATAAAAGATGAACACATCTGCGGTGCAGTTTTTGGACTTTTACTGATCCCATTGATCGGTGATACCTATTGATTTTACATTTTCGCAAATTATACCTTAATCTTAGAAAGTGATTGACTGAGGGGTGTAAACCATCTTAACTTGAAAATACAACCAAGGTGAGAACTATGCAAAGCTTCCAGGGTGTTCAGAGGTTCAGTGTTTTTGTCCGCAACCGACTTCAGTCGCTGTTTGGGAGTCCTGACATTGGCGACGCCGCCAGCTACGAAGTTTGGCGACATCGTTTTATGTATCAACGACTCAGTTTAGGGGTGGGACTGGCGTTAATTTCCTATCTGACGTTTACCCTATCGCAGCTTAACAATTTACTGTTTAATCCAGAACAGTTTAAACTAACTTGGTTGCTGACTCAAATGACGGTTGAACTGGGTTTGTTGGGGGGTTTTCTATTACTGCGGACGGCGATTGGTGTTCGTTATCCGGGGTTTATTTTTCTATTATTGACTTGGTTAGTAACACTGAGTCCACAAGTTCGAGCAACATTACAAGGAGTTTCCCAACCTGCAATTATTGAATGGCCGCTTACCTTTTTTTCCCTCGCCACTTTAATTCCCGTTTGTTGGCCGCTGCATTTGATTGGTCAGGCGGGAACATTTATCTATTATCTGGGTACGCAAATTATTTTTAATTTAAAAGTAGAATTTCCCACCCCTTGGATGACCTCTGATTTTTTATTCCTGTATTTTTTCTGGATTTGTTTCATTAGTAATCTTTCAGTTTATTTGTACGATCGTTTGGCGAGAGCCGAGTTTAATTCCCGTCGGGCTTTACAAGAAGCTTACCAAGAACTGCAAATTGAACAGGAACGTTCGGAAGACTTATTACTGAATATTTTACCCGTTCCCATTGCCCAACGTTTAAAACAAATCAAACAAAAACCCGCTACAATTGCCGATCATTTTACCAATGCGGGGGTTTTATTTGGTGATATTGTCGGATTTACTGAACTCTCTGGAAAAATCCCTCCAGCGGAATTAGTTCAACTTCTCGGACAAATTTTTACTCGTTTCGATCATTTAGCCGATAAACATAATCTAGAAAAAATTAAAACCATTGGTGATGCTTATATGGTGGTTTCGGGTTTACCGGTTCCTCAAGAAGATTATGCCCAAGCGATCGCAGATATGGCGTTAGATATGCAGGAAACCCTGCAAGAATTTAACCTTGAAACCGGACAAAAATTTCAGATGCGAATTGGCATCGCGATCGGCCCGGTTGTCGCAGGTGTGATTGGTTTGAAAAAGTTTATTTATGATTTGTGGGGCGATACCGTTAACATTGCTAGTCGCATGGAATCTCACGGAATTGCCAATGAAATTCAGGTAACAGAAACGACTTACAACGCTTTAAAAAATGATTATGCTTTTGAAAGACGGGGTGCAATTTTAGTGAAAGGAAAAGGAGAAATGATCGCTTATTTATTGAAAGGAAAAAAACATTTAGCCCCCCTTAAAGTTGAAACTTTAACCGTTGAATAAACGAGAATTAACCTTTTCCCGTCAATTCTCCATCAACATATCAACCACCAAATCAACTAAAGCATCATTCACCCCTAAAGGTTCGGCGACTTGAATTTTGACCGGGGGGAATTTTTTCCCTAATTGTTCGCTCAAACGGGCGATCGCATCGGTGGTTTCTCCCGCAAAGATAAAATAGGGCAAAATCCCAATCTTTCGGTATCCACTTTGTACTAACGCTTCGACTTGGGATTCTAAACTCGGAGACGTGAACCAATAAGCCGGTATTGCTCCCAACCGACTGGCTAATTCTTCTACCGGTTGATTGCCGTCATGACGGCGACTCCCATGACTGAGCAAAATCCAAACATCACAAGAAATCGATGTGATTTGATAGGTTAATTCTGTTGCTAAACGAGACAGTTGAGACCCCAAATAGGGTTTGATTTTTAACTGAACCTCCGATCCAACTGCGTTTTGAGCCAGTTCAACTTCTTGAGGAATATCCTCTTTGACATGAACTCCAGGAAGTAGAAATAACGGCAAAATTTCAACTCGATTTAATCCTAAAGTTCGCGTATATTCTGCAAATTGTTGAATTTGTTGGTACAAAGGAACCGGAGAACATTCTAAAGTTGCCGTTGCTAGGACAGGTGATGGTGAACTCGGTAATAATCGAAGGTTAATTCGATCTTTCAACCGTTCAGCTAACTGTTCTAAAGCTTGCTGCGGTCGGGGGTCATGGCTCCCGTGAGAAACTAGCAAGTAGGTGGAATACAATTGCCCAGATGTAATAAATTGACTTGAATTTCTGATATTGTAGCGGATTTGGAGCCTGTTCGATCTCCCTATATTCTCCTTAAAGATCCCCCTATATCCCCCTGAAAAAGCAGGGATCAAAGGGGGCGAGGGAGGATAAGGGGGCGAGGGGGGATCGGAATTAATTGAATCCGGGTCTGACTTGTATCATTATGGCCAGGTCAGTTTGTTGAGCGGCGATCGCAGTTAACCACTTTTTCTATTGATGACGGGCTGCCGGAACATCTCCCATCCCGCCGTGACTAAAAATAAAAACATCCGTAATCGATTCATTTGCCAAAACGTCTACCAGTTTTTGGCTCATCTCACCCCCTTCCTGTTCATTGCCATCCTTGTCGAAAGCAACTACACCTAGCAATTGCTGTCGAAATTGGGAATCGAGCGCGAAAAAGCGACTGCTCTGGATAATATCGGAGGTATTTACAACGATCAGGGTAACTATTCTCAGTCGATGGAGTATCATCAACAGGCGTTGGCAATTCGTCGAGAGATTGGCGATCGCTCTGGAGAACTAACCTCTGTTGGCAACATTGGCTTCATTTACCATGTTCAAGGACGCTACCGTGAAGCGATAGAATTTTACCAAAAATCGTTGGTATCAATAGAGATTTTGACAACTTTAAACAATCGCCAACCGACGATCATTTAATTATTAATGAGAATGTAGATCAAATCCCGATCCGATCATCAATGATCCTTTAAGATTTAGAAAACTAAGTAGATTAATCCCCACTTGAGGAGTATGAAACGAAGACATTTCTGCCATGCAGCAATTAGTTCGGCTTGTTTGATGAGGATTTTAGGACAAAATTTAGCTTCGGCTTCAAGTTCTAAATCTTCTCCAATCAAAGTCCATCACAATTGGGTTGTTTTGTATTGGATGCCATACGATAATGAACTCATGCGTTTTGGTGAGCCAATTCTTAAAATGCTCACGAGCGGAACACGGGACAGTGAAACTCTGGTTGTCGTTCAATCAGACTATTGGGGTGATACAAAAATGCGTCGCCGTTTGCTCAAAAATGGAACAATACATGAGATAGAGTTATTAGAACAAGACAGTAGCGATGTCTCTACTTTTTCAGCTTATTTAGATTGGGCGCATCAAACAATGACGGCAGAACACTGGGCTGTTATTGTTGTTGGTCACGGTGGTAAAATTAATGAAATTAGCCCCGACGATGGCGGTGGGAATTGGCAAACAAGAACTTGGATGGGAGTTGACCAGTTCGCCCAAGCCGTTAGCTATTTTAATCGGGCTACCGACGGACGGGTGGAATTGCTGTTCTTTCAAAATTGTAATAAAGCTACCCTAGAAGTCGTCTATGAAGCTCGAAATTGCGCCCGATATACCCTCGCCTCTCAGCTTAATCTGGGCGCACCGAATTACTATTATGAAGGTTTTCTCAGTCGCTTGAAAGAACCTTCTGTAGATGGACGTGAAGCCGCTATTTCTATTATGAATTCCGAACGGGCGGATATGTACCATACACTGACTTTGGTTGATAATCAAGTTGTCAGACAAATTCCAGAGAAACTTTCGCCATTGGTTCAGTTGATTTTTAACACCCGTTTACCCACAATTGAACAACCCAAATTTTCAACCTATACTTATTCTAATGAACGACATTGCGATGCGCTCGGTCTACTGGATTACCTTTCTAGTAGGAATAGTCAAGCTTGGGATAAGTTTACTCAATTTACTGAGTTTCTACAGTCATCGGTTATTTCCCATTATAAAACGGGTGGAGAGTTTTATGATCGTCGCTTCAGACATCGTGCTACCTCCGAAAAATTGCGGGGTTTGAGTTTATATTTTCCAGAAACTTCCGAAGAGATTTCTCGTTACAGTTCGTTGGCTTTATACCGAGAAGTGGATTTAGTTAACTTGTACCGAAAACTCTTTAAGATTGAATAGATTAGTGTTGCTGACCTAGAGGGATAATCAGCCTAATTGTTTTAACCACCATTGGTTCGTTCTAATGGGGAAGATGGGAAATTCTGCGCCAAGCGTTTTTTCGCTTCACCAGTTGGCAAAGCGCAAAGTCAAATCGTGAGAATTGAGTCTTTCAAGCTATTTCACATTGCGGGCAAATTTGGTAAGAGTTTAACTTTTCCTGAGAATATTCTACGGGGAAATGTTGGGCTAACCAATCAATCTCAGATTAACGTTCGTGCAGATGGGGGCGGAGACGTTAATATTAATGCGAGAAATGTTGAAATCTCGGGTGACAGTGTTATTCGGGTGGGAATTGATGAAGGTTTAGGGTTTCTAGAAGCAAAAACTGGAGATATTAATGTTAACGCTCAGGAAAATATTCTCCTAACAGGTGCAAGCAGTTCAATTACTAATAGAATAAATTTGGGTGGAACGGGTCTATCTGGAAACATCAACATCACAGCTAATTCAGTTTCAATAAATGGTGGTGCTTTTATCAGCACTTCTATTTTAGGAAACGGAAACGCAGGGAATATAAATGTAAAAGCCGCATTCGTTGAAGTTTCGGGTACTTCTCCTGATGGTGAATTTTCCAGTGCTTTGATTGCAGGTTTAAGTGAGACAGGTATGGGTAATGGAGGAAATATTTACATAGAAACCGGACAATTCCGATTAACAGAAGGCGGGGAAATTATCAACGGTAGTTTTGGACAAAGAAATGCGAGTTCAACCTCAATTTTGGCAACGGATTTGGTGGAGTTATAAAATAGTAATATTTTGAGTGATGTTGGAGAAAATGCAGTTGGTAATGGAGGAGATATTAAAATAGAAACCGGACAATTTCGATTAGTAGACCGAAATAGAAATGGTCAACGCCGCCTTATATTTGCGTCGCCCCCTGCTGGTGACGGGAAAACCGGGAACGGGTAAAACCTCCCTCGCCTACGCCGTCGCCCACGAACTCAACCTCGGGGAAGTTCTCTACTGGCCGATAACCACCCGAACAACCCTCAAAGATGGGTTATACTTGTACGATGCGATCGCCCGTTTGCAGGATATCGGAGAAAAAGATAGAAGCAATTTCGATAATATTGGTAAATATATCCGTTTGGGGCCGCTAGGAACGGCATTATTACCCTCAAACAAACCTCGGGTTTGAGTAATGGTTATATTGTGCGGTTGGGGGGGGAGAGTTGCGGGGGTGCCGAATGCGAGGTTGGATATAGCAGAAAATTATCTTGATGGAAGTTCGACTCTAAAAGGCAATATCTTGATTGTTGACGACTTGATAGAAAACCTACACTTCTTAACAGAAATGTTGGGCAAACGGGGATATAAAGTTCGCAGCGTCACCAACGGCAAGATGGCATTATATCATTCAAAAAGTTGGAAACTACGAAGAAATTTATAACCGCAATTTCGATGAAACTGCGTTGCCCCGAAATCTCAATGAACTGATGTTTGTTGAAGAGAGAGGTCTGGTTTATTATCCTCCTTTTTCCGGTAGCGATACAGTCAGTGTGCCGTTGATTGATAACGACAGTCGCAACGTTTTACAGGAAGTTTTAGACCGAGGTTTCGTGCGGGTTGGGGTGAGAAATGACGCGCCCGGACTCGGTTTTGCCGAGGAAAATGGTAATTTAACCGGGTTTGATGTTGATTTGGGTCGGGCGCTGGCGGCTTCTTTTTTTATTTGATAATATTGACTTGCGTTCCTGCACTCAAAAATCCCTGCGCGACCAAATCGAACTGGTTTCTCAAGAGGTTGTTTTATTTAACACTTCCATATAGGTAATCGGAACTGGGCATACGGACAATTACTTGAACACCAGAAAACGCCAATAACTAAACACGTTAAAATCAAAGGTGATCAATCACCCTACGATGGAGACAAGGTTTACTGGGCTAAAAGATGTCACAAACATTCAGGGTTAACCAAAAGACAACAAAAATTGTTCAAAAAGCAGAATGGTAAATGTAAGTATTGTAACGCCTTACAATTTGCAAGCAACAAGAGCGAGAGCAGTTTTTAAATTTCCTTGCAAAAGTATTAGAGGTTGATTCTCAAATGTTGCACATAATATTAATCCTGCGCTCCGACTTTGAACCGGGTTTTTTAGATTCCGCACTAAAATATTATTGGACAGGCGATCGCTTTCCAGTGAGGGTTACAGTTGTTCATCTAAAAGATAAATTTGTGTAAATGCGGGGATTGATCCTAACAATTTCTTTTTTTTTCAGAACAGAAATTTATGGTAGGCTGTGGGGCAGCTAGGCTTATTCTCAATTCATATCGCTAACTTACTCCGTTGTTCGCCTTAAGTTGGTAGCTATTATGACCTCGGTTCGCCTTTTCTCTCGGGTGTTATCTGTATTACCGATTACATTTTTTAGTAGTTTACCCACCTTTGCGGTTTCTTCCCAACTCCCAGAACGTTTTGCTGTAAATTCTGATACTTTTTCCGAAGTTTATCCGGTTCCGGGTTCTGAAGTTCTCCTCGCCCAGGCTATTACTCCCGCAAATGATGGGACGGGAACGGTGGTTACGCCCGATGGAAATCGCTTCAATATTGAGGGGGGAACTCGTTCGGGAGATGGGGAAAATTTATTTCATAGTTTTGAGAAATTTGGACTGGATGAAGGTCAAATTGCTAACTTTTTATCTAATCCCGAAATTCGCAACATTTTAGGTCGGGTTGTGGGTGGGGATGCCTCTATTATTAACGGTTTAATAGAGATGACGGGGGGCAGTTCTAACCTGTTTTTAATTAATCCATCGGGGATTTTATTCGGGCCGAACTCTCAGTTAAATCTTCCCGGTGATTTTACCGCAACGACAGCCAACGGGGTGCAATTTGGCGAGGAATGGTTCAACGCCGAAGGGTTAAATAACTACGAAATCTTAATGGGAAATCCGACGGGGTTTGCTTTTACAATGACTAACCCCGGAAGCGTGATTAACTTAGGAACCTTAGCCGTTGAACGGGGACAAAATCTAACATTATTGGGCGGAACGGTTGTTAACGCCGGACAACTTTCAGCCCCGGAAGGACAGGTGATTATTACTTCGGTTCCCGGTGAAAATTTTGTTAGAATTAGTCAGGCTGGACAACTTTTAAGTTTAGAAATTCAACCGATAGTTCCCGGTAGCAGCCAACCGAATAATTGGTCAATTCCGATTACCAGTTTACCCGATTTATTAACAAGAGGGGCGAGTGGGTATGACATGGTGGCAAAAGTTAACTCCGATGGAAGTGTAGACTTAACCGTTTCTAATACCACCGTTCCCGTCAATTCTGGGACAACTATTGCATCTGGAGAGGTGGATGTTTCGGGAGAAACAGGCGGAACTGTTGGGGTTTTTGGGGAAAGAATTGGGGTAGTTGATGCTAATATTAACGCCTCTGGAACCAATGGGGGCGGTACGGTTTTAATAGGCGGAGAGTATAAAGGACAGGGAGAGGTTCCCAATGCGTTAAGAACCTTTGTTAATCGCAATACGATTATTAATGCAGATGGTTTATTAAGCGGAGATGGCGGACGGGTTATTGTTTGGGCCGATGAAGTAACGGGGTTTTATGGGAATGTTAATACAAGAGGGGGGAGTGAGTTAGGGAATGGTGGATTTGTTGAAGTTTCGGGGAAAGAAAGTTTAATTTTTGATGGAATTGTTGATACTTCGGCGGTCAATGGAAGTGTTGGGACGTTATTACTTGATCCTCGAAATATTACAATTTCCAACGAACCCAGTTCTCCGGGAGTCGATGAGGGATTACCTGATATTTTTCAAGATGATTTAGCCAATCAAGACGTTACCGTTAATTCTACGACGCTAGAACAGCAAACTGGAAATGTAACTTTAGAAGCCACTGAAAATATAACAATTGCAAATGGGGTTTCTCTCATTTTTGTAGAAGGGGACGGTTCAATTACTTTTACCGCCGATGCAGACAATAATAACAGTGGTAATTTTTTAATGGATCAAACTCAATCCATTAATACTGTGGGAAGAAACCTCACCATTTCGGGAGTAGAAATTACGATGGGAAGAATATCTACTCAGGGAACAACACCTCCGGGGGGAAATGTTACTCTGAATGCTGAAAGAAATAACGGCACAATTTTTGTTCAATCCAATGATAACAATATTGCAGCCATAGCTACAGACGGAGGAATTATCACGATGACTGCGGGAAATGACACCGCAGAACAGGGAGGTTCAATTCAAGTCAATGGTCAAATCAACAGTGGAATTTTCCCATCTGCTGATGATTCTGGAGGAGGAGATATTGAAATTAATGCTTTAGGAAACAACAGTTTAATTGATATAAAAACACCAGATGATGATACTACAGAAGTTGATCTTACTACTCCACTGGTAACAAACGGAGAAGGAGAGATCAACCTGACAGCTTCGGGAAATGGTGGTCAAATTCTTATTACAAATGGATTGGCAGCCATAGATAATCAATTTGCGGCTATAGTTACAGAGAGAGGAAATATTACACTAACGGTTGGAAATGAGACAGCTAATCAACGCAGTTCTATTAAAATAAGCGGTGATATTAATTCTACAATGTCTCCTTTTCCCATAACAGTTACTCTCAATTCGTTAGGAAATAGCAGTGAAATTGTAGTACAGCGAATAGCAGCATCAGGAGGAATAATTAACCTTAATGCAGGGAGTGAAACAGCTACTCAATCTAGTTCAATTAGAGTAGAGGATTACATTGGGACATCCAGTATTAGAGGTGGAGAAATTAATATTAGACTTTTTGGAAATAATAGTACCTTAGATGTAGGGGATCTCCGCACAACCGGAGGAGAGATTGATATTACCGTTGGTGATACTAATAGTGAAGGAAGTCAGATTAATATAGGATCAATAGATACAGATCGGAATGATATTGATCCGGGTTTAGATCCTAATAATCCAGCCGATAGTATAGCTAATATTGAACTTAATGCACGGGGAAATGATGCTCAAATTACGGTAGGAAATTTGAATACTACCGGAGGAAACGTTACTCTTGCAGCAGGAAATGACACAGCAACTCAAGGCGGTTCTATTACTATTGCTACTCCAGAAAGTTTTAATCCTCCAGAAGAATTTGCTACTATCAGAACAGGTGGGGGAAATGTTATTCTGAATTCTTTAGGAAATAATAGCACAATTACCCTTGATGCTCTCGAAGGATTTCCTGCTATAACTACAGGAGGAGGAGCGGTTAATTTTACCGCAGGAAATGAAAACGCCACCGAATCAAGTTCGATTACAATTAATGGTGAAATTAATACATCGGGTGGAGGTAGTGGAGGAGATATCAATCTCAATGCGTTAGGAAATGGGGGTGAAATTACAACAGGTATTTTAGGCACAAATGGAGGAAGTGTTAACTTTACCGCAGGAAATGAAACCGCAACTGAATCTAGTTCAATTACCATTAATGGTGAAATTAATACATCGGGTGGGGGCGCTGGAGGAGATATTAATCTGGATGCGTTAGGAAATGGTGGTCAAATTATAATAGGAAATTCCGATATAGTAGGTAACTTAGGTACAAACGGAGGAACAGTTAATTTTACCGCAGGATATGAAACTGCAACTGAATCTAGTTCAATTACCATTAATGGTGAAATTAATACATCGGGTGGAGGTAGTGGAGGAGATATCAATCTCAATGCGTTAGGAAATGGGGGTGAAATTATTATCACGGGAGACTTAAGTACAGGTGGAGGTAATATTACCTTTAGTAGTAGCCAAAACTCAACAGCATCTCCCAACGGGGCGACTCTTATTGTTAATAGTAATCAAGAATTTAATTCAGGTACGGGTACAATATTATTTGATAACGTTGGAGTAGAAGCAGGAAGTAACACTCTAACTCTAACAGCAAATGAGATTAATTTTGATATTAGTGGAAATAATCGATTAATTGCTGGAAGTGGAAACCTCATATTACAACCCTTTAGTTTAGATCAAGAAATTACTCTGGGAACAGAAAACGACCCAAACAATACTAGCCTCAACTTATCTCAAAACGACCTCAACTTAATCAATGGCTTTAGTTCGATTATCATTGGACGGATTGATTTACAGGCGAATATTAATCTTGAAGAAAATACACTATTTTCTGATCCTGTAACCCTACAAGCAGGTAGCGGTTCTATTTTATCGAGTAATAATAGTGGAATTACCGGAACAGATAATGCTTCAATTACATTAAATGCTAACCGTGAAATTAATATTGGCAACCTTCAAACCAATGGAGAAGTTATTCAGTTAAATGTTAATAATGGTGCAATTCTCACAGGAGATATTTTCACGAATGGTCAAGACTTTAATCTCGAAGTTGGTGATGGATTTACAACCGAATCAACTCTAGTTCAAACCGGAAATATTAACACTTCATCAACAACAACTAACGGCGGAAATATTAACCTAGATGTTCAGTCAGGGAGTGGAACAGCTACCCTACAAACCGATGATTTAATTTCCACTTCTACGAATGGTGAGACAGGTTTTATTACCATCAATGCTGGTTCTGATAGTGGAAATAGTACGATAACAATTGGTAATATTAATCCTGCAATTCTAACGGGTCAGGGTGCGAATATTTCTTTCACCAGTATTACTGCAAATGATGGTACTATAACTCAGACTCAAAATGGTTCAACTGTTACTTTAAATAACAATCAAATCTTTAACGCGGGAACGGGAACAATTAGCCTCGATAATGTCGGTATTGCTGCGGGAAATAATAACTTAACCCTCACCGCAGATGAAATTAACTTTGATGTTGATAATAATCGCACCCTTTCAGGAAGTGAAAATTTAACCCTACAACCCTTTACCCCAGACCGAGGAATTAATATCGCAAATTCTGATAACACTGACACCACAACTCTGAATATAACTCAAGCTGAAATTGACTTAATTCAAAATGGATTCAACTCAATTACTATCGGACGTGATAACAGTAGTGGAACCATTACTGTTGTTAATCCCGTTACCTTTAATGACCCTTTAACCCTACAAACACCATTGGGTGATATTATTGTTAATGGGACTTTAACCGGATTAGATAATGCTTCGATTACCTTAACAGGTTCAGGGGAAACAACCATACTCAATGCTGATATTATTACCGCTGGAAATCCCATTACAATTAATGATAGCGTTGTTGTTGGAGTAAATACTGTTAATCTCGATACGACTAATAATTTGAATCAACCGGGTGCAAATATTACCATTCTTGGAACTGTCAATGGAACGAATCCAAATATAGAAACATTAAACCTCACCGCAGGGGTTGGAGATGTTAACTTTAACAATGCAATTGGCAATTTAATTCCTCTCTCTATACTGCAAATTAATAGTGCAGCTAATGTAACATTTAGTAATGCGTTAACCACAGATAATATTACTCTAACCAGTGATGAAATTAACTTTGAAGGCGGTAATAATTCAGTTACCGGAAACTTTATTACTCTCGAACCCAATACCGTTAGCAATATAGCCATTGCGGGTTCAACGGATACCGAGACAGGAACACTCAACCTGACAACCACTGACTTAGCTGCTTTAAATAATTTCGAGTCTATCTTTATTGGACGGTTTGATTTTAATGGTAATATTTTAATTGAAAATAACGCTCAATTTTCCGACTCCGTTACTCTAGAAGCGGGGAGTGGTTTAATCATTTCAAATAATAATGCAGGAATTATCGGAACCGATGATGCTTCTATTACTCTGAATGCAGATAGTGAAATTAATGTCGGTCAACTCTCAACAGAAGGCGAAGCAATTAACTTAACCTCAATTGGTGATACTGGACAAGTCACCACAGGAAATATTACTACAAATGGCGGAAATCTTAATATTTTAGCGGGGAACAACTCTACAGAAAATTTAACTCCAAATTCGATTACAACCGGAACAATTAATACCTCATCTAACAGTGGAAATGGCGGAAATGTTAATCTAGATGTTCAGTCAGGGAGTGGAACAGCCACTCTCCAAACGGGTGAAATCAACACAACTTCTATTAATGGAAGTGGAGGAGTTGTTAACCTGAATGCGGGTCAAAATACGGGAGTGAGTAACATCACTGTCGGAAATATTAATTCATCTGTTAATGGCGGTATTGGCGGAAATATTATCTTCAGTAGCTTTATCGGACGGGAACAAGAAGTGTTGAGTCCAGATGGTGCAAATTTAACTTTAAATAGCAACCAAACCATTAACGCGGGAACCGAAACAATTACCTTTAATAATGTCGGTGTTGTCGCCGAAAATAATAATTTAACCCTCACCGCAGATGAGATTGATTTTGATATTAGTGGAAATAATCGGACAATTTCAGGAAATGGGAATTTAACCCTACAACCCTTTACCGCCAATCAAAATATTACGATTGATGGAACAGACAGCGAAGCATCTACAACCCTTGATTTAACCTCAAATGAACTCGGGTTATTGAACAACGGATTTAATTCAATTACCATCGGACGAACCGACTCATCCGGTACTATTACCATTGGAAATAGGGTGACATTTAATGACCCGATAACCCTACAATCTCCCGAGGGTTCGATTAATATTGGCGGGATAATCACCGGAAGGGAGGATGCTTCTATTACCCTCAATGCTAACTTAATTAATCTCAGCGAAGCCATTACAACGGACAACCAAAATATTACCATTCAAGGTAATGAAATTAACCTCAACGGAAACACAACACTGGATACTGATAATACAGGTGGCGGCGATATTAGTATTAACGGAAATGTTAACGGAAATTCTGACCTTACCCTAACAACAGGAACGGGAAATATTAGCTTTTCGGGGACAATTGGCGAAACTCAACCCGTTGGAAATATTACCGCTAATAGTAGCGGAATTACCGAATTTAGCGGAACGGTTAACGCCAATAGTTTAACCACAGATGCGGGGGGTTCAACTCAACTCAATGGAAATATTACCACCACAAATAACCAAACCTATAACGATGCGGTGAACTTGTTGGGTGATGTGACATTAGATAGTAGTAATGGAAATGGAAATCTAAACTTTACATCAACAATTGACGGAAACTTTAACTTACAACTCAACTCCGGTACGGGTAATATTACACTCGGAACCGTCGGAGATAATCAACCTTTATCTTCCCTAACCGTTAACAGTCAAGGTCAAACTAATTTAGGGGGAAATATTACAACTAATGGTTCCGATGGTGTGAACTTTGAAAACACTGCAACTGTTCAATTAAGTGATAATATTATCATTGATACAAGTTCGGGAAATGGAATAATTAACTTTAGTCAAGCAAGCATTGATGGAAATTTTGACCTAGAACTTAATGCGGGTAGCGGTGAGATAAACTTAGGAACAGTAGGAAATAATACCCCGCTTAATTCTTTAAGCCTTACAACCACTGGCTTAACGACTTTAAATAGTAATATAACAACAAACAATAATATTGACTTCTCTCAAGCAACGGGTGGAACTCAACTCAATGCTGATGTTGTTATTACCAGCAATAACGGGAATATATCATTTGAAAATAGTCCGATAACCGGAACAGGAAACAGCTTAACTCTGGATACAAGGGGAGAAATTTTTCTGGATAATGTTGGTGAGAATAATAATGAAATTGGAGGCGTTACTATCACCAATGCGAATATTGTTAATTTGTTGGGTAATATCTATACAGATGGGGGTATAAACTTCCCCAGTGTAACAACAATTAACCTCAATAATGAAACAGTTAACCTGGAAACCGATAGCGATAATGGAAATATTAACCTTTCGGATGCTTCTGTTGAAGGAAGTGGCGGATTAATTATTAATGCGGGAAGTGGTCAAGTTAATTTAGGTACTTTTGGTAATAGTATTCCCCCTGAAAGTTTAACCGTTAATACATCTGGCTTAACCACTCTCAATGGAAATCTCACCATTAATAATAATATTGATTTTACTCAAGCCACAGGTGGAACCCAACTTAATACAGATGTTAATATTACCAGCAACACCGGAAATATTTCGTTTGAGAATAGTCCGATAACGGGAACAGGAAATAGCTTAACTCTAGATACATCAGGGAATATTTCACTTAATAATGTTGGTCAAGAGGGGAATGAATTAGGAGAATTAACGATTAGTAACGCCAATATTGTAGATTTATTTGGTAATATTTTTACCAATAATAATCTAGACTTTACAGGTGCATCAACTGTTAATATTGCGGAGAGTTCAGTAACACTGCAAACCAATAGCGTCAATGGAAATATTAACTTTTCAGGTGTTCCAATTGAAGCCACAGAACCCGTAAATCAACTGATTCTTAATGCGGGAAATGGTAATATTACTTTAAACAGAGTAGGAACTAATATTCCTCTAAATTCTTTATTGATTAATACTACTGGTGAAACGAGTTTAGCAGGTGATATTAATATTGATGGGGTTGATGGAATTACTTTTGAAAACGCTACAAATATTATTTTGTTAGATAATGTGATTATCAATACCGCTTCAGGAAATGGCAGTATAAACTTTAATAATGCTACCATTAATGGTAATTCTAATTTACAACTTAATGCGGGAACTGGTAATATTACATTGGGAACAGTTGGAAATAATATTCCTTTAAATATTTTATCCATTAACACCAGTGGATTAACGAATTTAGGCGGTAATATTAGAATCAGTGGAACTGATGGAATTACCTTTGAAAATGCAACCAATGTTGTTTTAACCAATGACGTTCAGATTGATACAAGTTTAGGAAATGGAATTATTAATTTTGGAACTGGAACGGTTGATGGTAATTTTAATTTACAACTGAGTGCGGGTAATGGTAATATTATTTTGAGTACATTCGGAGACAATCAGACTCTGAATTTACTGGATATTCAAACCACAGGAATAACAACGCTTAACGGTGATATTACGACAAATAATAGGATTAACTTTACTCAAGCAACGGGTGGAACTGTACTAAATACTGATGTTGAAATTAGTAGTAATAATGGCGATATTGACTTTAATAATAGTCCAATTTCAGGAACAGGTAACAATTTAACACTCAATGCACCCAACGGAAATATTACTCTAGATACCGTTGGAACCAGTGAGAATGCGTTAGGTGAAATCACCGTTAATAGTAGTGGAATTAGTCGATTTAATGCTACCGTTAACGCCAATAGTTTAACCACAGATACAGTAGGAACAACTGAACTTAACGCTGATATCACCACAACGGGAGAGAACGGTCAAAACTACGGTGATGCAGTTAACCTCTTAAGTGATATTACCTTAACGGGTGACGAAATTAACTTTAATAATAATGTCTCCGGTGAGAATACCAGCTTAACGTTACAGCCTTTTAGTTCCAATTTTTCGATTGAAATCGGAGGAAGTAGCAATGACAATCAGAGTGTTTTAAATTTAACGAATACCGAGTTAAACTTATTGCAAAATGGTTTCAACTCAATTCAAATAGGTGGCGAGAATACAGGAACAATTACTGCTGCTGGAAATGTATTGTTCCAAGATACTGTTAATCTTCAATCTGGTACAAGTTCTATTGAAGCCACAGGATTTACAATTACAGGAACGGATAACGCCGCCATTACATTTAATGCCAATCAAAATATTAATGTCAGTAATATTATCAATCCTAACGGTAATATTAGCCTGACTACAACCAACGGTTCAATTAATGCTAATGATTTGGTTAGTCGTTCGGTGAATTTAACCACAGGAGGAGGTAATATTACTCTCAATTTTAATCAAAACTTTTCTTTAAACAATCCCAACGTTCAGACTAATGGTGGTAATTTTAGTATCAACAGTCCGGCTTTTATTCAACTCTTAGGAAGTGGAAATATTCAAACAACCGGAGGAAATATTACCCTATCAGGAACCGAAATTAATAGTGAAATAGACCTCAATTCTAACAATCCTCAAGGTCAAGGCGGTAACATTAATTTAACCGCAACAGAGGGAACAATTTCCACCGAAAATTTGAATAGTTCCGGTTCAACAGGGGGTGATATTACTGTTATCGCTCCCACTGCAATTATCACAGGTCAAATCAATAGTAGAGGTACTGTTGGGGATGGTGGAAACGTGATTCTTGACCCGGTTGGTGATGTTGAAGTTGAGTTTATTGACGCCCAAGGTGGGCCGAATGGTCGAGGGGGAAATGTACTTTTAGAATCCACAGGCGGATTTGTGCGAGTGACTGAATCTTTTCTCGACCAAAATAACATAAATGCCAGCATTTCTACCGCAGGCGGACAGGGAGGCGGTTCAATTACGATTCGACATCGAGGTGGGTTAGCCGAGGAACCGATTGCTAGTTTTGAAATAGGAAATACTAACCTAACAGAGAATGATAATGGCACAGCAGCCGCCATTACAACAGGTGAATTTACCCTTGAGTCTGGGGAAACTTTTCCCGAATCTTTTACGCGCGGAAATATCGTTCTTCAAACTGATGATATGGAACAGAATAATGATGATATGGAACAGAATAATGATGATATAGAACAGAATACTGATGATAATATAGACACATCTAATACTATAGATTTACCCAATACTGATAATATAGATACACGAATACCACGTGGACAGTTTACTGATAATGTAGATACATCCAATCCTGATAATACAGATACATCTGATACTGATAATACAGATACATCCGATACTGATAATATAGATGTTCCATTGACACCGATTAAAGAGCTAGCAGTTAATGCTGAAGTTACAGAAGTTGAACAGAGATACACTCAAGATTTTGAAGAATACTGGGGAATGTCCGCCAGTAAACCTGCAAACAGTTTAGCTGAAACCCGTGATGCGTTGAGTCAAATTGCCGAAATTACAGGAATTAAACCCGCCGTTATTTATGTTAATTTTGTTCCGGTTGAATATAATATAGAAGCTCAACAAAATCAGATTGATGCGAGAGAATATCAATCGGAAAATTCTTCTCCAGCGAGAGGAACAGACCAACTCGAATTAATCTTGGTGACGGGAGAAGGTCAACCCATTCGTAAGCGAATACCCGGAGTAACTCGTCGGCAAGTTTTGTTAGAAAGAGATAGTTTTTTGAATGAAATTTTTCCTTCAACTCGCTGGAGTGAAGATTCTTTCTTACCCCATGCTCAACAATTTTATCAATGGTTAATTGCCCCATTAGAAGCCGAATTAACTGCTCAAGAAATTGGCAACTTAGTTTTTATTATGGATGAAGGATTAAGAACTTTACCCCTCGCCGCTTTACATAATGGGGAGCAATTTATTGTTGAAAAATACAGTGTCGGACTCGCACCCAGTATAACCCTAACGGAAACTAATTTTAGTAATGTTAGAAACGCTCGTGTTTTGGCAATGGGTTCAGAAGAATTTCCGGCTGACTCTAGCTTATCTCCTTTGTATGGGGTGTCAGCAGAAATCAAAGCTATTACAGATATTTTTGGAAATGGAGAATTATTTTTGAATGAAAACTTCACAACTGAAAATTTAATCGAAGAGCAAGAAGCGACCCCCTTTGGTATTATTCACTTAGCCACTCATGCCGAATTTAATTCCGGACAACCGAATAATTCTTATATTCAGTTTTGGGATGATAAACTCAGACTCGACCAAGTGCGAAATTTAGGATTGAATCAACCACCCGTAAAATTATTAGTATTAAGTGCCTGCGAAACGGCTTTGGGAAATCTAGAAGCTGAGTTAGGATTTGCCGGGTTTGCGGCGAAAGCGGGAGTCGAGTCAGTGGTCGCCAGTTTGTGGAGGGTTAATGATGTAGCGACCTTTGCACTCATGGCTGACTTTTATCAAAAATTAACCCAAGCGCCGATAAAAGCCGAAGCTTTAAGACAAGCTCAAATTGCTTTAATTCGGGGAGAAGTTCGCATAGAAGGTTCGCGCCTAATTTTACCGGATCGAGAAATTCCTTTACCTGAAAAATTAGTCAATGCTAATATTGAAACGTTTTCTCAGCCTCACTTTTGGGCGGCGTTTACGATAATTGGTAGCCCTTGGTAGGTGAAAAACTATCAGACGGCACTCGGGTCTGAACACAATTTTTAAGCGAGAAACTATGAGTTTAGTCTACAACAGACAAACAGATTAAAATCGATAGTTAATACTAAAATAAATCCCATCATCTTGAATATTATCGCCCCGATCGCGAAAATCGACCAAAGGAAAACCGTAGTCAAGCCGCAAACTCATTCCATTTACCCCCAGAAATGGGTCCCATAAAAACCCAAAACCCGTACTCACCAAAAAAGTTTGACGGGGTAATTTATTGGGATTATCAATTTGATTCCAAACGGAACCCATCTCAAAAAAAGGTGAAATTTGAATGATCGGATCGCCAGCAGAATTTCGCCTCAAAGTAATTCGATCTTCTATCGAAAACCGAAATCCATTGTCCCCAGTTCGCAAATTTTGTCGATAACCTCGAACGGATTTTCCGCCCCCAATTACAAACTGTTCGGCGGGAAGTAAACTATCCGCAGTAAGCTGAAGATCGCCCCGAATAATGACTAAATGATCGGCACTCACTAATTGAACCCGTTGTACCTGTCCTAACCAACTAAAAAATCGACTATCCGGTATGGGAGAATCGTTTACAGTCGCATCAAAAACATCAATTCCAAAGTTAAATTGCGATCGCAAAGACCAAGATCCCTCCGAGTCCCGTTTGAGATAATCTTGACCGAATTTAATCACCCGAGTTCGGCTATTTCCATCTTCATCGGGGCCGATAACAAACGGTCGCGGTACATCTTCAAACACAAAAGTTTGACCATTTTGGATGGCAAAACTCAACGATAACGCCAATTCTTCCCGAGGATTTCTAATAATGGGTTGTCGATAAGCCAATTCATAACGGGCTTGAGTGCCGCGAATATCCAACTCATCAAAAGGTTCCTGAGTCACTTCATTTCGATTCGGAGAAACCCGTAATAATATTGTACCATCTTTGGCATTAATTGGAAGTCGATAAGCAAAATCATAGACATCAGTTCCTCCCGTAGTCGAACGAGAATAAGAAGCTGCTACATCATCGCCAATTCCGGTTAGATTTTGAAATCCCAAACTAATTCCCGTTCGTTCACCGCCCACGCTAGGAGGCGAATAATTATCAATATTGACACTTCCAAAAAACCGCCTAGCCTCCTCAACTCTAACTACTAATATACTTTCTCCAACTTCCCCACCCGGACGCAAACTTGCTTCAATATTACTAAATAAAGGATTGACTCTCAGTAACCGCAATTGATCCTCTAATTTCTGAACATTTAAGGGAACATCCGCACCCAATTCTATGCGACTGCGAACATAACTCGGATTTAAGTGTCTTGTTCCTTCGATTTCAATATTTGACAACCGACCTTCTGTAACTCGAATTTCAACCACGCCATTTTCAATCCTTTGAGAAACAGGTCTGGCAATAGATGTGATATACCCCCGATTAATATAAAGTTGCGTAATTTCATCGGCAACTTGTCGCAATTCTTCTAAGGTTAATTCTCGACCTTCAAACGGTTCAACAATCGGATCGAAATCTGACTCATCAAAAACGGTACTTCCGGTCACTTCAATCTGACGAACAAAAATTATAATTTGTTCAGGTTCGGGTTCGGGTTGAGTTTCTAAAGGTTCTGAAGGATAATTTTGGACAAACGATTCAAATTTATAGATTTCGGGTTTTAAATCTATTTTTACTGGGGCATGATTCTCAAAAGAGAGCAATTTAAATTGTTTCAAATATTCCGAAGCAAAACCCAGATAAATTGTCGATTCTGATAATGATAAACATCCAAAAAATGCCAATTTTAAAACGGGTATAAAAGGGGACATACTCGGGTTTAATTTGAGTTGGGGGATGGATACGCAATGAAAAAGGAGAGGTTGTTCTTGTTGCTGACAACCCCACTAAAACCGGGGTTCAACATCAACCTAAAACCCACGCTTAATCAATGTAATACCGGAGAATCAAGCTATTTGACTGAACAACAATCTGTTATGGAAGTGTCCACAAATTCTTGTAATTCTACCGATTTTAGTAAGTCAGACCAGTTATTCGTTAAAGTAGAATTCGTTGGATTAACGCGCATTTTTTGAAGAGTATCGGTTAAAGTATCATACCAAATACTGTTGTTTGCATCAACAATATTAGCTTCTTGAGTTAGATTATTTTGGAGTTGACTGTTCTGATTTTGACTCGATTGAACTCGCTTTATCCAACCATTAACTTTGGGATTATTTAAGGCATCATCCGAACCACATTCGAGTTCAAAAAACCAACGATACTCTTGTTCAAGTTCGAGGGGTTTTGCAGTTGAGGGTAACGTAATCCCAATAATTCCTGGGGTTCCTGATAGCTGAACTGAAATCGGTTCTTCGAGAGCCGGACGCCTATTTTTATCTAATATTATTAATTCCGCCTGACGAATATCTGTAGAATTATAAGGAACATAAAACCAGAAGGTCGGATATTCTTTTGTGGTTAAACCCAAGTTGGTTTGAGGAATTAAAGCGGTTAGAGGGGGTTGCATTGAGGGACAGTTTCCGCTTCCGCGACTCGCTGCACCTTGACGATTACCGGGTCTGGTTTTTCCATCTGCGTCAAAATTGAAGTCGTCGCTGGCTAACTGAAAAGATGAGCTAACCTTTGAGAAGTTATCAATTCCATAAGATAATTCTCCGGTTAAGGTTAGGAAGAATAATAGAGTTGCAAAGTAGAGATTAATCCGAGTCATTTTTGCTATATAGTTTTAGGAAAGGTCGCTTTTATAATAACACCAATTAGTAGAAATGCAAATCCAGATAGAATAATTAGCAGCCAACCTCCTCTTGTTAAAACAATATAACCAATTCCATCGATAACCATCAGATTAATACTTCCGACTCCCCGAGAGAATCTTGTGATTCTTTTGTTGCGATTCAAACAGAAAGTAAATAGAACTTCTCCCCCAATCCTCAATCCTAAAATTAATATAAATTCTCCCCTGTTTGGTCATACCCCCAATTTAGATAGCTAGCCACAGAAGGTTTCCTCAGACAACTACACCTGAAAGCAGGTCGGAAACAACTGACCTATACTTTTGGCGCTTGTAAAAAACTAAACTATGGGCGAGTTGCCTTTCTGAGATTTCTCAAGTATAGTGGTACTATTTTCTGACCTCATTAATGTTAAACTGTCTTCAAACGCTGTTATACAGTTTCTCCTATGGCGAGTACAACCATCGGTTTTAGAATTCCAGACCATCTTCACAGGAGACTGGAGGAATACAGAAGAAAAGCCCGCTTAAGTAAAAGTGAGGTAATTGTCAGTGCTATTGCTCAATATTTGGGTGCGGTTGAAGACGTTCCTTTTAGTCAGAGGGTAATTGATTTAGAAGAACGGGTTATGACCTTGGAAGCTGAACTACTGAAAATTAAAGAAAATATTCATTTGTAATAGCTTTAAAACAAACATACATAATTAAATCATAAATTTATCGGGAAAAATAGAGATTTTTTAGAGCTTAAAAATCGGCTTTAAAATCCGAACGTAGAACTCCCACTCTCAAGATCATCCATTCCAAATCCTCTCTTAATAACCGTACATTTTACTTATGAAAACCATCTTAATTTTATCGGCAAATCCCGCAGATACAACTCGGTTACGTCTGGATAAAGAAGTTCGGGAAATTAAAAAAACCCTGAAACAATCAAATCAGAGAGACGAATTTAAGGTGATTTCAGTCGGAGCGGTTCAGATTGATGATTTACAACAAACGCTCTACGATTATCGTCCCACAATTGTACACTTTTCGGGTCATGGTTCGGGAAATGAGGGGTTAATTTTAGAAGATAGTACGGGTCGAAGTGTATTGGTAAGTGAAGATGCGTTAGCCCGATTATTTCAAGCCTTTCAAACGGAAGTTGAATGTGTTTTACTGAACGCTTGTTATAGCCAAATTCAAGCCAGAGCGATTCATCAAAATATTGATTGTGTTGTCGGGATGAATCAAGCGATTGGAGATGAAGCAGCAATTAAATTTGCGGTGGGATTTTATCGGGCGTTAGGGGCGGGAGAATCCTATCGAAATTGCTTTGAATCCGGTCGGACTTTAATTGATTTGAACGCCTTGTCAGAATCGGATAAACCTCAAATCAAATTTAGGCCGAGAAGAGAAAGTTTAGCAATCGGTTCTAGTCAAAACTCTAAAAAAGCTATTAAATCCATTGAAAAAAACGTTCACTCTTCAGCTTATCAGCCCAAACCCATGCTTAGATCTCGATGGAATGATTATAGAAATATCTTGGCGAGCAGTATAGTAATTACAGGCTTAGTCATGGGCTTTCGTTTTCTGGGAATACTCGAAACTTGGGAACTCAAAACTTTAGATGCGTTAATTCGGTTAAAACCCGATCAACCTCCCGATCCTCGCCTTTTAATTGTCACCGTAACCGAGTCAGATATTCAAGCGCAAAATCCCAATGAATTACGAGGTTCTTTATCAGATCCGGCGCTGAAACAGTTATTAGAAAAACTCAATCAACATCAACCCCGAGTCATTGGTTTGGATATTTATCGTCCTTTTCCGGTTCAACAAAATCAGCAAGATTTAGCAAACCTGTTAAAACAAAGTAAAAATTTTATTGGTATTTGTGAATTGGGGGGTGATGAAGATAATCCTTCTGTTCCTCCTCCCGATGAAGTTCCGCTTCAGCAGGTTGGGTTTAGTGATGTACCCCTCGATCGCGATGGAATTGTTCGGCGTCTGTTTTTTGGAATGAGTTCAAACCCCGAATGTAACACAGAAAAATCCTTTAGTTTTCAAGTGGCTTATCATTATCTCCAGGATGAAGGAATTGAGTTTAAACGCATTTCAGACAAGACCTTTCAGATCGGTTCAGTCGAGTTTAAAAAGCTTGAAGCTGCAACGGGAGGTTATCATCGATTAGATGCAATGGGATATCAAATTCTGCTGAATTATCGCTCTTCTCAAGCTCCCGCTAAAACAGTAACATTAGGTCATATTCTCAACGATCGCTTTGACCCAAAATGGATTGAAGATAAAATTGTTTTGATTGGGACAACTGCCGAGAGTATCGACGATGGCTTTCTAACTCCTTACAGTGCGGGTTATTCACCGCTTAAATTTACTCCCGGAGTCTTTATTCAAGCTCAAATGATCAGTCATATTCTCAGTGTTGTTGAAAATGATAGACCCTTGCTGCGGGTCTTGCCGGAGTGGGGAGAATTTGTTTTTGTTTTAGGATATGCTTTCATCAACGGAATCCTTTTTACTCTATACTTTGACCAACAAAAAAAGATCATCATAATATCCTGTTTTGTCATTGGTAGCGTCAGCCTAGTTGGTCTCAGTGTAATTGGATATCTTGCTTTAATGAAAGGAATTTGGCTGCCCATTTTTTCCTCTGGAGTTACATTAATATTGATGAATGGTTTTCTAGTTTTGTCCTCTGTTAGTTAGAGCAAGATCTCGCGACCATCTGTTTGAACACAATCAAGGCAGTCAACAATACCTGTAAATCCGTCCCCAACCCGATATTTGCTGAATTTCCAAGGAGCCAAAACCCCATGCGTGACGGGCAAATGAAGCAACAGTACCGATTTTTCAGCCACAGACGATGGCTTGGGTCTATCCTCTTGGGGATTGTCGGCATCGCGATCGCACTGGAATTGCATCTGCTTTCGCCCCACATCACCATTGCCCAAGACACTCCCCATTCTAACGGCGCTTTCGATACAACCGTTGTTGCCAGCAAAAAAGCGGCCCCCTTCAACCAACTGGAATTCTATCCCATTCAACAAACCCTGCCGCCCGACTTATATCGTCCGACCGGGGAGTGGATGGGCCGTTTAATCTTACCGAGAGTCGAGCAGATCCAACAGTGGCAGCAAACCACCGGGGAAACCGACTTTGCCTGGTTGGAAATCTATCACGCTCCGGCCGCAAATCGGGCGTGGGAGGGGAAAATTGTGCGGTTGGCTTGGAAAAACACCCCCCTGACTCAAAAATACGTTGAGACGGCGACCCGAGATGTGAGGTTTACCCCGGATGTACAAAAAAGCATCGATGCGGGACGAATTCATCCGGTGCGACTCAACGGGCGGGATCGGGTCGGGCCGTTACAATCTCTGGCGGGATTTCGCCCCAAAGATGATGTAACGGTGGTACTCAAGGGCAATATTCAAGTTGAAGGCAACAGTTCCACACCTCCCCCCGCCCCTTCGGTTAACTCTCCGGTATTGCGAATTGAGCGGGAACCGGCTATGGAAACCGGGCGGTTTGTGGCTTTGGTGCAACTCATCGAACCCGTTGCACCGCCCGACGGTTATACCCGGCAGAGCCAATGCCCGGGAGGGCAACCCTGTGCCAGCGAGTTTTTTAAAGTCCGACACTACAACCCGACCACTCAACAATTCGATGGCACCGAAGCCATTATTCGCATTCCCCAACAGCCCCCCGATGGAAATGGTGTCTTTTTCTCCACTCCCGGCGACCTAGAAAAATCCCCGGTGGGGAAAGCCGGTTGGTACGTTTACGGCGCTCAGGATCGAAAGGGTATATTCACGGTGCAGGCCCTCAAACCGCGATCGCTATTTCAACTTGCCCCCTCCCAAGTGATTTTGGGTCAATCCAAGGCATTGGGGTACATTCGCTATCAAAATTGGGCCGATACCGAGCAACGAAAAGGAAACGCCCAGTCGGTTTTGGTGAATCCTCGGGCGAGTCAACCCTCATCCGCCCTCGCCGAATGGCAAACAGACTTCAATACCGAAACTCCTCTTGGCACTCGCGCCCTGGTGATTCACCTGTTCGGATCGCGGGGGGGCGAAGGCAAACTGGGCGAAAAAGGCTTCCTCCGCACCTATACCGGACACTTTGCTTATGGTTTGGGTGAAGTGGTGCGAGATCCGTTCACCCAAGAACCGCAGTTTGAGATCACCTACGTGCAGATTTACGCCAACAACGGCCCCGGGATTATGTCCGGTGTCAATACTTGGGCGAACTACATGGGCAATCTCTACCGGGGGAAAATGGGGACGCACCCGGTTTCTGATGTTTTGGTGAAATTGGACACCCTAACCGAAGACTACCAGTTTGGGACGGTTCGGTTCTCGCCGTTCAGACAACTGTTGGCGGAACTGAGTTTGGTCGCGGCCCGCTATCGAATAGGAGATGGCACCGGCAGCGCGTTGATCAGTGCGGCGACCTCCTGCGTGCAAGATTCCAATCAAGCTCTCTACAAAGCGTTACGCCAGTTTCAGCGGCAGGTTGAAAACAATCCCGAAGCGATGGCGTGGATGAAAGCGAACCCGGATGCCCCCGAAACCCAACGCTTTCAACGCCTGGTTCGCCTGGGTCTAGATTTGTATAACGAGTTAACACCTTTGGGAGTGGTTCGTTGGGATTGGGACAACAATGCTGATGTCGTTTTGGGAACCCAACCGGAAGGTAATTTTGTTAGCCTCAGTCAGCTTACGATCCGCAATATTTTAACCGGGTTGCTATCCTGGCGGACGGCTTTACCCCGTCAGGGTCACGATGAGATGGCTATTTTATATCTCAAAAATGGGGCGAGTCTCTGGTTTCTACGACCCAACCAACTGGGGGGCAATGACCCGAGCATTTATCCGATCGCCCCGACCTGGGCAATGGGAGGCTTTACGCTGCCTTTTAGCAATGTTCCCTGGATTTCGATTCTGTTGACCCGGATATTTGGCTCGCTCCGCATTCCCTATGGGGTGGGTTGGCTGGTCGCTTGGGTGGGGCTGGCGAGTTTTGGGACTGTTGCCTACTGGATGGGTACGGGTTCGGGTTTCCTGGGATGGCAACCCTGGCCGGCGCCTTGGTATCGGAAGTTGGGGGTCGCCGTCAGGCTTTTCTTTGTCCCCGCTTTGGCTGAAGAATTTGTTTTTCGGGTATTGCTGATTCCCGAACCGGGGCGTACTGGTACGATTGAATGGGTCTGGTGGTTGTTTGCCTTTTTCAGTTTGTTTTTGTACGTTATTTATCATCGAGTTAACGCCCAATTTTTCTTAAAATCGGCAAGACCCCTGTTTTTCAAGCCGATTTTTCTCCGACTTTGCGCTTTGTTGGGTTTAACTTGTACGATTGTTTACCGGATCACGGGTTCTTTGTGGACGATTACCCTGATTCATGGGTTGGCTGTATTGATTTGGATTCTTTTTCTGGGAGGAATGCAGCAGTTACAAGCTACACGGCGAGTTGGCGAAGATACTGTTAATATGAGTTTTACTCCCAATTCCTGAATAAACTCTATTTGAGAAAAAGGATAATTATCAATGGATAATTGACAATTGATAATTGATCATTAATTAATCAGGTTGAAGACCTCTCCTGATCCATTATCCATTATTAATTATCAATTATTGAATGAATCGGTCAACAATCAATTTAAACATCTCTTTCTATAGATTTGACTTCAAAATCATGTTGAATCATTGCCAAAATAAGTAGACCTATTCCCAATACAATTAGACTTCAACCCAAAACGTGAGTAAGTTTCATAAAGCACTGATTTACACCCGGACTGACCATGTACTACATTTTGTCGTGCCGAATCGGGGCTACAAGTTAAAGACAATAGGAGATCAGGCGATCGCCAAATGTGATTATTGATGAGAAATGGCTATAATGATTATTATGTAAGGCTTTGGGCTGACGACACCCAGATCGTCTCGACGACATTTAATTTGTCACTGTACAGTAAGGCTTTGGGCTGGCGACACCAAGATTGTCTCGACGACATTTAATTTGTCACGGGACCAAAATCGCTATAATCGTTATTGTGGGGGGATTACAGCGATTTAATATTTCGATGACACCAAGATTGTTAAGACGACAAATAATTAGTTAATGTACACAATAGTAGTAGGCTTTGTGTCAATAGCAGAGCCTCTTTTTTGAGAATTTCTGTATCCAGTCTCTCTCCGGTAAAATCAGGTTTAGCATCGATAATTAAAATGGACAAGCTTCACTTCTCCAAAAGAGGTCAACAGATGATTCGCAAATGGCTGATGTTGCTCCAACGACTGTCACCAATTCGGGGAATGCTGACGTTTCTCAGAAATGCCAACGCTTACCCAGAAAATTATGGAAATTTAGCCGATCTTTCCTATGAAGCTTGGCGGAATCGCTTTCTGCTAGCGAGATTAAATTTAGCTTTTGGGTTGGTTTTATGGGCTTACCTAACAAGTTTTGTGCTGAACTTAGCGCGTTTCTTTTATGTGGGCGAGGCTTTTTTTGATAAGCACTTAATCATTCAATTGATTGGGTTATTTAGCTTATTTACGGGTATGGGAGTGCTGCAAACGAACTGGGGGCGTCATCATCTCGGCATAATTTTTCTGGGGCTTTCTTGGTCTTTAGAAATGAACGAACAAATTATTGAGACCGTTTTTGAAGTTCTCAAACCCAGTCCGGTTAGTTCCTCCCTTGTTAGCCCGGAACTTATCGGTTGGGGTTCAACATTTTTCACACAGGCGACTTTAATTCCGGTTTGCTGGCCCCTGCATTTGTTATCACAAATTATTACTTTGGGTTACTATTTTGGAATTAATCGTATATTTGGCTTTGATACGATTCCCAACTATAATGAACCCTTGCGATTAATTTTGATGTTGTTTTGGATTTGTTTAATCTGTGATTTATCGGTTTATTTGTACGAACGTTTACAACGGGCTGAGTTTAACGCTCGTCAGCAACTTGAAATTGCCGAAGCCAAATATCGAAATATTTTTGAAAATGCTGTTGAAGGATTATTTCAATCTACGCCGGAAGGACGTTTTTTAGACGTGAATAATACCTTAGCTCGTATGTGTGGCTATCAGTCACCTCAAGAAATGATGGCTAAAATTACCGATATTGGACGTCAAATGTATATCGATCCCCAACGTCGTGCCGAATTTATCCGTTTGATAGAAGAACAGGGCTGTGTCTTGGCTTTTGAGTCTCAAGTTTATCATGCAGATGGTCGTATCATTTGGATTTCTGAAAATGCCAGATCCGTGCGAGATGCGGAGGATAATATTATTATTTATGAAGGAGATGTCGAAGAAATTACCGAACGAAAACGAGCGGAAGCGGAAATGCGTAAAGCCTTACAAAAAGAGAAGGAACTGAATCTCTTAAAGTCTCGTTTTGTTTCGATGATTTCCCATGAGTTTCGCACTCCTTTAACAACGATTATGGCATCAACAGAAGCTCTAGAATATTACGGACATCGCTGGACTGAAGACAAAAAAAATAAATATTTCAAACGGATTCAAGTCACCATTCAACACCTGACCGATCTCCTGAATGATGTTTTGATTATCGGCCAATCAGAAGCCCATAAACTTCCCTATAATCCCACAGTTATCGATCTGGATTCCTTCTGCAAAAATTTAGTTGAAGAAATTCAAATTGCCGCCGAGAATCAGTGCAATATTAAATTGAGTATACACGGGAAGTACATCCTAAATAGTTTAAAAAAAGACCCCAATAACAATTCAAAAATCTATTCGGTCTTTGATGAAAAGCTCTTGCGCCATATTTTGATAAACTTACTTTCAAATGCGGTCAAATATTCGCCAAAAGGAGGTTTAGTTGAAAGCAAAGTTTTTTATCAAAAAAAACAGGTTGTTTTCACCGTAAAAGATGAAGGAATTGGGATTCCCCCCGAAGATCAAAAACACTTATTTGAATCTTTTCATCGAGCTAGAAATGTAGGTACAATTCCGGGAACGGGTCTAGGATTGGCAATTGTTAAACGATCTGTTGATAGATTAGGCGGAAGAATTACTGTACACAGCGAAGTTGGAAAGGGTACAATATTTACAGTAGCCCTACCCTTGAAAGTTAAGGAGAGAGAAATCGATGAAGCGGATTTTAGTCATTGAAGATGAATCCGATGTGCGGGAAATTATTCTTGATATTCTAGAAGCTGAAGACTTTTCTGTAATTGGTGCAGAAAATGGGCAAGAAGGTGTTAAGGTTGCACAAGAATATCTTCCGGATTTAATCATCTGTGATGTAATGATGCCGGAAATGGATGGATATGATGTTTTAAAAAAATTACGGGAATCCAAGGCAACTTCAACGATTCCTTTTATTTTTTTAACGGCGAAAGCTACTCGCGAAAATCTTCGTCAAGGGATGAATTTAGGGGCTGATGATTATTTAACGAAACCTTTTAGTCGGAAAGATTTACTGGGTGCCATTTCCAGTCGCATTCAAAAAAAGGATGCCATTGAACAAGAAACACAAGAACTTCTCGATGAACTGAGAAGCAGTTTAACGCTTTCACTTCCCCATGAATTGCGGACTCCTTTAAATGGAATTCTCGGTTTATCTCAACTGTTGATGGAAGATTTTGAAGAAATGGAAACCCATGAAGTTAAACCGATGTTAGCGGATATTAATGCTTCCGCTCAACGCTTGTATCGATTGATTTCTAATTTTCTACTGTATGCAGATTTAGAACTTTTAATTCACGACTCGGAACGGATGAAGTTTTGGCCTCAAGGTTCGGTTAAAGAACCCAACACCTTACTTCAAAAAGTCGCCGAGGAAATGTTGAAAATGTTCCCCGAACGTCAGGGAGATTTGAATGTAGAATTGAAATCTAATAGAGAAATTATAATTCCTGAAAATATTCTCGAAAAAATAATAGAAGAACTCCTGAATAATGCGTTTAAATTTTCCAAACCTGCCGAAAGGGTTTACATTAAAACTAAAAGTATTCAACCTCAATATGAGATAGAATTTGTTAATGAAGGGGAGGGAATGACGCCCAGTCAAATTGCTAAACTGGGGGCTTATAAACAATTCGATCGCAGCCGTTCAGAACATCAAGGAGCCGGATTAGGGCTGGCTATTGTTAAACGTCTTTTAGACATACATGGGGGAGATTTGAAGATTGAAAGTATACCGAATAAAATGACAACTGTCCGGGTTAGTTTACCCATTTATAGCCCAGAAAAAAGTGAGGAACCCTAAATCGATTCTCCGCCTAAAAGTTTGAGACAGAGAACTGACCGAAGATCGGTCAGATCCGAATAAATTGCTGTCAATTTCTGCTAACTTTCTCTATCCGGCGCGTAAAATTTGCTGAATCATTCGATTGGCTTGTGAACCATAACCACCCCCGAATAAGTTAAAGTGATTCAGAATATGATAGAGATTATAAAGCGTTTTGCGACGTTCGTAGCCAGGATCAACCGGAAACACTTCATTATATCCTTGATAAAAAGCGCCTGAAAAGCTGCCAAATAATTCCGTCATTGCTAAATCAACTTCGCGATCGCCATAATAAGTTGCGGGATCAAAAATAACCGGTTCTCCCTCCGCAGTCACCGAAGCATTTCCCCCCCACAAATCTCCATGTACAAGAGAAGGTTTGGGTTGATGATCTGCTAATAATTCGGGAATTTTTTCGATTAAAACCTCTGCTTGTTCAAATTGACCTCCCCGACGTTTTGCCAGTTTCACCTGATAGCCAATTCGATGAGTTGCCCAAAATTCAGCCCAATTTTCAGTCCAGGTATTAATTTGAGGTGTGGAACCAATTGTATTATTAATTTCCCAACCAAACTGATGCTTTCCCGGATAGTTATCGCCGGGACTCCATTGGTGCATCATTGCTAATTTTCTTCCCATTTCTTTCATGGCTTCTGTGTTGCTGCGTCCTCCCATTTCTACCCATTCCATCACGATATAAGCTGAGTTTCCTTCTGTTCCCCAACAAATGGGTTTAGGAACTCGAATGGTGTCAGTTTCCCACATCTGTTTAACGCCGAGAGCTTCCGCCTCAAACATCCCAATTTCAGAAGCTTTATTGAGTTTAATAAAATAGCTGCGATCGCCATCAGTTAGGCGATAACCTTGATTAATACACCCTCCACCAACAGAACGACTGTCACTAACTTGAAACTTTTCTCCTGTTGCTTGCCCGATCTGTTCAGCAATTTTATCCCACATCATTTTTTGAGCCGATTATCTTCAATAACAGTTTACCATTTCCGGTGAACTTATTCCCCAATTATTTTGGGTCAATTTGGGGAGTTTTAAGGGGTTGTATTGTGGTTGTATTGTCTTGATTTTCAAAAAGCATAACTTCATCTTTTTGATAACGAAGTTGAAAGTTTGGCATGGTTTTCAGTTTCTCCACCAGACTATAAACCAACTCTCTCGAACTATCCCAACCGGGATAACTCCCATTCAGTAAAATATATTTAAACTCGTTTAAATCAAATTGTTCTGCTCCTTTTGTGGCTAACATAATCACCGAACGATGGGTTAAATGAGGCGCGATATGATCGGCCGTTAAAACACTGCCTTTTGTGTCTACCAAAGCAACCGCTTCCTGAGAGGCTTTCACCGTGTCAAAATGTCTCAGATATCTTGAGCAAAAATAGCCGTACTTTGCCAACGCAAAAAAAGCAATTAATGACCATAATACAATCTTTTTAGGTTGGCGTAACCATCCGCCCCCTGCGGCTAAAGTCGAAATAACAGCAACCAATAAAAAAGGTAAAATCGGCAGAGAATACTGTTGAGTTAAGTTTTTTTGCTGAACACTATCACTGAGCAAATTTAAAAATAAAATCGGTAAAGCCGGAATCAAAGGTGTTAAATGTCGGGGAGAAAGTCCCCAAATTACGGGAACAGTCAGGAGAATTAAATACTCCAAATTCGACAGCGTGAAAATTTGTTTGAGAACAATTCCCGGTTTCAGCAATAAATTTAAAGCGATTTCAAAAACCGAATCTCCCAGAGAATCATAAAATTTAACTCCGGCTGGTTCGCCCCCACTAAAATGAGGAATAATCACCTGAGTTGCTATTAAAAACCAACTTAAACCCGCAAACAAAGCGATCATTCCACAAGTTCGCTTTTTTTCAAAAAATAGTAACCAAATCCCTAAAGCCGCAACAGTTAAAGATAAAACCGCTTTGCAGCTTAAGATGATAATCACCGCTAAAGTAAATCTCCAAACTTGCTGCAAGCGAGCCGCTAAAATTGCCCAAAGTAATGCCGGAAGTGCAATGACTTCGGGATGAAAATCAAATAAATTGAGATTAAAAATTAACGGATAGAGCAAATAAACAGCCGCCATTGCCGTAGCTTTAGATGGTTTTAAGCCCGCATGAATCGCCAAGTAAAACGTTGGTAAAGCCCCAAGAGATAAACCAATCGCTTGTACAAAAAACAACCAATGCACCTGAGGAAAAATTTTATATAATAAAGCTAAAGGATAAAGTATCCAAGCGGCATGATCCCCAAGAATATGCAAACCTCGAAAAAGAACAAAAGGCGTTTTTCCTTGACTGATCAGATAAATTCCATTGTCAAAAATTCCTAAATCAAAAGCATTCGATTGAAATAAAGCATGACGTAAACTGCTACAAAAAAATAAGACGATGGTACTGAAAACAACCATCACACGGACGAGATTAAGTTTAGAAATCAATTTGGGCATACTCAGCTTGGAAGTCAAACCTCTAGATTGAACTAAAACAGGCATTGAACACAGTTTCAGGAAAATGCTAACATTTTAAATTGAAAATTTGAGCATTTGAGATCGCCAAAAATACGCCTTTGTGCAGAAATCACAAATTTTCTTGTCCCAATGGAACCCAAAACTGGTAAATTAGGGTCTGAGAGATTGAATGTTTAAAAATGATACACTAGGAATGACAACATTGAAGATAGCCAAACCCCTAAAACAATACTGGAAATCCTTTGATCAACATCCAAAAACAACTTGGGGACTCTCAATTGTCGGGCTGTTGTTGATTTGTAGTCTCGCGTTTCTGTGGAATTTAGGGAACACCGGCTTAGTTGATGAAACTGAACCCTTGTTTGCTGAAGCCGCCCGCCAAATGGTGTTAACTGGGGATTGGATTACCCCCTATTTTAACGGTGAAACTCGCTTCGATAAACCACCCTTGGTTTACTGGTTAATGGCGGTGGGTTATCACGTTTTTGGGGTGAATGAATGGGCGGTACGTTTTCCCTCGGCGTTGGGGGCAATTGTCTTAACGGTTAGTTGCTTTTTGACCTTGCGATCTTTCGGCTTTTTTCCCTCAAATTTTACGGTTGATTCTCGACAAAAAAACCGTCAATTATGGTTATCGGCTTGGATAGGAGGGGCGATCGCAGCCTTTAATCCAGAAACATTAGTTTGGGCGCGTCAAGGCGTGTCGGATATGCTTTTAAGTGGGTGTATGGGAACCGCTTTGTTTTGCTTTTTTTGGGGTTATGTTGAAGACGGCAAAAAACAAACCGAAACCGCAGAACAATTCTCAATTTCTCAATTATTTCTCGACTTTTCTCTTCCCAATAAATGGTACTTAGCCTTTTATGTCTTGTTGGGGTTAGCCGTTCTCACCAAAGGGCCTGTTGGAATCGTTTTACCGGGATTGATTCTCATCTCTTTTTTACTTTATCTCGGTAATTTTAGACAAGTTTTACAGGAAGCAAAACCCATTTTAGGAGCGATAATTTTTACCGTTATTGCCTTACCTTGGTATGTGTTAGTGATTCTTCGCAATGGTCAAACCTATATTGATTCTTTCTTTGGCTATCACAACATTGAACGGTTTACAAACGTTGTTAATGGTCACGATGCACCCTGGTATTTTTACTTTATTGTCGTCTTAATTGGCTTCATGCCTTGGTCAATTTATTTACCCTTAGCTATCTTTCGTTCCCAATTCTGGCAGCGTTCCTTTTGGCGTCAACAACCTCGCGATCGTCAGTTGGGTTTGTTTGCCTTATTCTGGTTTGCTTGTATTTTTATCTTTTTCTCAATTTCTGTTACCAAACTCCCCAGTTATGTCTTACCTTTAATGCCTGCCGCTTCAATTCTTGTTGCCCTTCTCTCCTGCGAATTAATAGTACAGCAAACCTCAGCAGATCAGGAAATAAAACCCCTAAAAAACAGAGGAATACTGATCACGGGAGGATTCAATATTTTTTTCCTCGTTCTTCTTGGTATTGTTTGTATTTATAGCCCTCAATTTATTGGAAGCGATCCGGCTGTCATTAATTTACCCGAAGTCGTCGAAAATTCGGGTTTACATCTCCGAGGAGGAATAATTTGGCTGATCGCAGCAATATTAATTGCTTGGATACTGCGATATCCTTCTCAATGGGGTTGGTTAATGACAGCCAATTTAGCGGGGTTTATAGCCTTTTTTATCTTTCTCGTTAATCCTGCTATTTTTCTTCTCGATGAAGTCCGCCAACTTCCCCTAAGACAACTTTCTTATCAAATTGATCGGGTCGAAAAACCCCAAGAAGAACTGTGGATGATTGGTTTTAGAAAACCGACTGTTGTCTATTATTCTGAACGTCATGTTTACTTTTATACGGCGCTGGATTTCTTTAAGGGAATCGTAGAAGGTCAGCCAATATACCATCTTTTTGATTCGATTCAAAATCGTCCCAATCTTTCAACAATTATGGTGATTAGTCGCCTCAAAGAAATTGAAAGATTGGGTTTACAATCTCAAGATTATCAAATTTTAGACAAAAAGGGTCGTTATTTGTTAATTCGAGTTGAGAAAAAAATACTTTTAGATCGAGTTTTAAATCTGTGATAATTTTTGTTGCAGACAAAACCAGAGTTCATTTTACCGAAGATCAAACCATGTCTGATAAAATCCCCTCTCTGTTTGGCAAAACCAAATTTATTGAACACCAGCTTGATGAATTTATGGATAAAGTATCCGAAGGAAGCCTATATTTTGAAATGGGTTTAACTTCCTACTTAGCCAAAGGGTTTGTCACCGAAAGCTGTGAAGAAAAAATGCAGCAAATTCAAAATGTAAAAAATCGCTGTAACGAGTTACGACGGGCGATAGAATCTGAACTTTACACCGAGATGTTAATTCCAGATTCCCGAGGTGATGTCTTAAGTTTACTCGAAGATCTCTACTATTTAATTGATGTCTTTGGGGATACCTTTCAAGATATCATTATTGAGAAACTCGAAGTTCCTAACGTCTATGAAAAAGATTTTAAAGATCTCACCCAAATGGTGGTTAAAAGCGTCGAAACTATTGTGATTGCAGCCCGTTCATTTTTTCGAGATCCTCGCACAGTACGCGATCATATTTATAAAGTCAGAGTTTATGAGTCTGAATCTGATAAAATCGCTTTGCGACTCAAGAAAAATATTTTTGATTCTCAATTGCCTTTGGAACGAAAAATTCAACTTCGTGATAGTGTAAATGCGATCAATTCTTTGGCTGATGCTGCTGAAAATGCCAGTGATAAACTCGCCATTTATGCCATTAAACGAGTTTTATAATATGATTCGGCTGCATCAAATAGTTACAGGTTTTTTGTAAAAAAAAGGTTACAGATTTGATGCACCCTACGGGTAACAAATTTGATAATATTATTTTTTGAGGTGAACTGAAAACTAAATGGACATCATTGCAACGCTCATTTTCTTGTCGAGTGGTTTATTTTTAGGATGGTCTTTGGGTGCAAATGATGCGGCGAATGTATTCGGTACAGCCGTTGGAAGTCGCATGGTAAAATTTAGTACAGCCGCTTTCATTTGTAGCGTTTTTGTTATAATTGGAGCGGTGATTGGGGGTGCGGGTGCCGCTGAAGGTTTGGGCGAATTAGGTGTAATTAATACGCTTCCGGGTGCATTTACCGCCGCTTTCTCCGCCGCTATTACCGTTTTTTGGATGACTCAAATTGGTTTACCCGTTTCCACCAGTCAAGCGGTTGTGGGTGCCATTATTGGCTGGAACTTTTTTAGCGGTTCAACAACTGATATTAACGCTTTGATCAAAATTGTCGGAACTTGGGTGGCTTGTCCAATTTTAGGTGCAATTTTTGCGGCGACTCTCTATAAAATTGTGGTTTTTTTAATTAACGGGATAAAACCGCATTTATTGCAGCTAGATTTCTACACCCGTTCGGCTTTAATTTTAGCAGGTGCTTTTGGTTCTTATGCTCTCGGAGCGAATAATATTGGTAACGTCATGGGCGTTTTTGTGTCTTCCTCTCCTTTCACTGATATTCGTCTAAATCAATTGACTTTTACCTCAGTTCAACAACTGTTTTTAGTCGGAGGGATTGCCATTGCAGTGGGAGTCTATACTTACTCTAAAGGTGTGATGATGACGGTTGGAAGCAATCTGATGCCGTTATCTCCTGTGGCTGCATTTGTCGCCGTAACTGCTCATTCTCTGGTTTTATATGTGTTTTCTTCTAAACAGTTACAAGAGTTTTTAGCTAACAATAATTTGCCGACAATTCCTTTAATTCCCGTTTCGAGTTCTCAAGCGGTTGTCGGCGCTGTTATTGGGATTGGTTTACTCAATGGCGTGAAAGGCGCCAGACAAATTAAATGGCAAGTTTTACGCAATATTACCTTGGGTTGGATGGCTACTCCCATTATTGCGATTGTCATCGGTTTTCTGATGCTATTTGTTGTCGAAAACGTCTTTAATCAACAGGTTTATTAAGATGAAACGAAGAAAAAAAACTTTTAATTTACTTTTCAATAGTCTTAGACTTGGAGTTAATTTTGTAGCGATTCTAGCCGCAATTGCAACTTTTATCGGTTTTCTCGCCGAACAGTGGTGGATTTTTCAACTCCTCGATCATTTGCGAGTGCAATTGAGTTTAATTTTACTGCTGGCTATTTTATTAAATGGGATTAAATATCGCTTTTGGAGTTTAGCTTTTTGTCTCCCCTTCTTCCTGAACGTCCTGTTAATTTTGCCTTTGTTTATCCCACCCTCTCAAAATATTAACGCTGTTCAAGGGAATAATACTGCTCAAAATTCCTTGCAGTTACTTCATCTGAATCTTGACCGCAACAACACCAATTATACACCCACACTGCAATATTTAGACCAACAAAATGCCGATCTAATTTTCCTCCAAGAAGTGACACCCGCCTGGTTAAATCAGATTGAATCTAATCTTACTGGTTATCGGGTTGTCGAGTCCCGTCCCCTGAAAAATTCTCATGGAGTCGCCTTTTTAGTTCCGAAAAATTTACCGCCATCTCTGCAAATTAAAAATACAGAAATTCTTCATTTTCCTTTGAATTCAGAACGTCCGATGATCGCCGCTGAAATTGAATGGAATCAACCCCTATCTATCCTCAGTCTACACGTGACCCGTCCTCGAAATAACGGCACGACTAACTATCAAAAAAAAGAACTCGATGGAGTAGCCGCTTGGAGTCAGGAACAACAAAATCAGGGACATCAAGTGATTATAATTGGTGATTTTAATCTCACCCCTTGGTCAATTCGATTTCGTCAGTTTTTACAAGCCGCAAATTTGAGAAATTCTCAGCGAGGTTTTGGACTTCAACCGACTTGGTTAGCAGGTTTACCCCCTTTTATGATGATTGCAATTGATCACGGAATTTACAGTGAGGATCTGGTTACTTTAGACCGAAAAATAGGGCCAAAACTTGGCTCAGACCATTTACCCCTGGGGTTGGAAGTTACCGAAAGGCTTTAAAGAATAAAGCGTTTTGAGTAGGTCTTAAGGGGTCAAAATCAAACATCGGTTCGGGATAGATTGTCGGAAAAATAGGCTTGATTTTCTAAAATTTCAGTGATATGCTGTAATTTAGTCTCTTGAAGATCTATCAAGTCTATAATCAAGTTCACCAATTAATCCGGATTGAGGATCGAAGATTTGGTCTATCCAAATTTCCTCCATTTTGATGAAAATATGTTATGACATTAATAGAACGGTGAAAATTATTTTAACTGGTTGCATTTCTCCGATCTGTTCTTAGCCGTTACAACTGAAGACAGCTTCCTGACGGGTGCCTTGCTAGCCGGAAAATCTAAGCTAGACTAGGAAAATATAATCGATTTGATCGGTATTTAACCTCCTCTGGAGGCAACTACTGGAGTTTATAGGGGAAAACATTTGTGAAAATCTTAGTGACTGGTTCTGCTGGCTTTATTGGGTTTCATCTGAGTAAAATCTTACTCGAACGGGGGGATACCGTTATCGGATTAGATAACCTCAATTCTTACTATCAAGTCTCTTTAAAAAAAGATCGACTTGAGCAACTCAACCCCTTTGAAAACTTCACCTTTTATCACTTAGATTTGGTTGATCGCGAACAGCTAGAAAAGCTTTTTTCTGAACACAAGTTTGATGCCGTAGTAAATTTGGCCGCCCAAGCGGGGGTTCGTTACTCTATAGAAAATCCCCACGCCTATGTCGATAGCAACCTGACGGGTTTTATCAATATTTTAGAAGGGTGTCGCCATACCAATGTAGGTCATTTAATTTTTGCATCTTCAAGTTCAGTTTATGGTGCAAATAAAAAAATTCCCTTTGAGGTAGAGGATAACGTTGATTATCCCGTGAGTTTATATGCGGCGACAAAAAAAGCAAATGAATTAATGGCTCACAGCTACAGCCATCTCTATAATATTCCCTCAACAGGCTTGCGTTTCTTTACCGTTTATGGGCCTTGGGGTCGTCCCGATATGGCGTATTTTCTGTTTACAAAAGCGATACTGGACGGAAAACCCATCAAAGTCTTCAATCACGGGAAAATGCAGCGGGATTTTACCTATATTGATGACTTAGTTGAGGGGATTGTCCGGCTGATTGATAACATTCCTCAGCCCAATTTGCAGGCAGAAAGCAACACAAAAGCCCCTTACAAAATCTACAATATTGGCAACAACAAACCCGTTGAACTTTCGCGGTTTATCGAAGTTTTGGAAACCTGCCTCGGGAAAAAAGCGGTTAAAGAAATGCTGCCGATGCAACCGGGAGACGTGCCGATCACTTATGCAAATGTCGATCCGTTAATTCAAGACGTTGGCTTTAGTCCGGACACGCCAATAGAAGTCGGAATTCAACGATTTGTCGAGTGGTATCGCTCTTACTATGGGGTATAATTTCTATCAATAAAGACCGCTCAGACTTCTCCCCTGATGAATTTTAATCGTCAGGGGACGCCTCGAACATGGTAGCCTAAAGTATGGCGGAAAATTTCCCTGGACAACCATGACTCAGACTGTTGACTTCCTCAGCCATCTCAACCCCTCCCAACGCCAAGCCGTCGAACATTTTTGTGGCCCGATGCTCGTGGTGGCGGGTGCGGGTTCGGGTAAAACTCGGGCGTTAACCTATCGTATCGCTAACCTTTTGCGAACTCATCGGGTTCATCCCGAAAATATTTTGGCGGTGACTTTTACCAACAAAGCCGCCCGAGAAATTAAAGAGCGAGTAGAAGCCATATTTGCCGAACAACAGGCGCAAACCCAGTATCAAAAACCTTTTTCCGCCCTCACTCCCCCCGAACAAACGAAATTGCGATCGCAAGTTTATCGCAGTATTACAAAGCATCTGTGGATGGGAACCTTTCACAGTCTTTGTGCGCGAATTCTTCGCTACGATATTAATAAATATACCGACGAAAAAGGCCGTCAGTGGCAGCAAAACTTTTCGATTTTTGATGAATCAGACGCTCAAAGTTTAGTCAAACAAATCGTCACCAAACAGCTAAACTTAGATGATAAAAAGTTTGAACCCCGCAAAGTTCGCTATCAAATCAGCAACGCCAAAAATTTGGGATTATCGCCCCTAGCCTATCAGCGAGAAAATCCCCAATATAACGGTCGAGTTATTGCCGAAGTTTACAGCATTTATCAAGATAATCTCGCCGCCAATAACGCCCTAGACTTTGATGATTTAATCCGTGTTCCCGTCGAACTCTTTCAACAAAACGAACAAGTTTTAGCCTACTGGCATCAAAAATTTAGTCATATTTTAGTCGATGAATATCAGGATACCAACCGCACCCAATATGACTTAATTCGGCTATTAGTCACCAACGGCGAACATCCCAAAAGGTTTAATAATTGGAATAATCGTTCGATCTTTGTCGTCGGAGATGTCGATCAATCCATCTATTCTTTCCGCATGGCCGACTATACCATTCTGTTAGAATTTCAAGAGGATTTTGGGGATGGTTTGGCCGATGATGACACCCGCACGATGATTAAATTAGAGGAAAACTATCGCTCAAGGGAAAACATTCTCGAAGTCGCCAATCAACTAATTATTAATAACAAAACTCGCATTGAAAAAGTGCTGCGCCCCACACGCGGAGAAGGGCCGCCCATTTACTGTTATCAAGCCGACGATGAAACCGCAGAAGCCAGCTTTATTGTCAGTCAAATCAAAAATTTAACCCAAAAAAATCCCGAATTAGGTTATGGTAGTTTTGCGCTGCTTTATCGGGTTAACGCTCAATCTCGGGCCTTAGAAGATGCTTTCATTAAAGGTAATATTCCCTATCAAGTCATTGGGGGTTTAAAGTTTTACGATCGCAAAGAAATCAAAGACGCGCTTTCTTATTTGCGGGTAATTGCCAATCCCGCCGACAGCGTTAGCTTAATGCGAATTATCAATACACCCCGGCGAGGAATTGGTAAAACGACGATAGATAATTTAGTAAATGCGTCTCAACAATTGGGTATTCCCCTGTGGGAAATTGTCAGCGATCCCGACTCCGTAAATACCCTGGCGGGACGTTCAGCAAAATCTGTCAATCAGTTCGCCGAAATGATATCATCTTGGCAAGAAAAAGTTGCTTCTTCTACCGCTTTGGAGATTTTAGACGGGATAATGGAGGATTCTGATTATATTCTAGATTTGAGTAATCAAGGCACCGACGAAGCCGAAAGTCGCCTGGAAAATATTAAAGAATTGAGTAACGCTGTCGCCCAATTTCAAGAAGAATATGAAGACTCAACTTTGGGGGGATTTTTAGCCAGCGCTTCTCTAGCTTCCGACTTAGATAACCTCCAAGAAGGCGAACAAGCTGTTTCTTTAATGACACTTCATTCCGCCAAAGGTTTAGAATTTCCCATTGTGTTTTTAGTAGGATTGGAACAGGGATTATTCCCCAATTTCCGCAGTATAGAAGATCCTTTAGCCCTAGAAGAAGAACGAAGACTTTGTTATGTGGGAATTACTCGCGCCCAGGAACAATTATTCCTTTCTCACGCCCGAGAACGCCGCCTCTGGGGATATCGCGAACCCTGTCTTCCGTCGATGTTTTTAAAAGAATTACCTTCGGATTTAATTGAAGGCTATCTCCCCATTTCTCAACCCGCAAAAGCTTCAACTAAAACCGCTAAAACCACTAAAAAAACTCAAGAAAAAACCAATAAACAACCCTCAAAAGTGGAAAGCTTTGCGGTTGGCGATCGCGTACTTCACCGCAGCTTTGGGATCGGAGAAGTGACCCACGTTTTTGGAAACAAAGACAAAATATCCATCGCCGTTAAATTTATGACATCCAGTCCGAAAATTCTCGATCCTAAAGTCGTTCCTCTGGAAAAATTGGAGTAAAATTTTTTGGGGATTTTCCCCACGATAAAAGTTTATATAATGATGTCCGACTAATCAATAATCCCCGTAGGGGCGGCTTGGTGCAATATCTTTACTACTACTCCAAAATAGAGATAAACCCGCCCTGGGTTTCTGTCTAATCGGATCATCTTTTCGGAACCTTCTCTGATATTATAGGGTCTAAGCTATCACATAATTCTATTCTGCCAGACATTTTTCTGGAATCGTGAAGCGATGAAACTCACAACCAAACCATTTTTAATTGCAGTGGCGATCGCGCCTACAATAGCATCTTTTATACAAATCACACCCCACGCTAATGCTCAATCTCTCTATGTTAACTGTTCTGCTGAAATTATCGGTAATCAGCGAGGTTCACAGGTTAATATTCGTTCGGGTGCGGGTACGAGATCGCAGGTGATTGACTCTGTAAGCGTGGGTAATCACGTGATTATTCTCAATGATGGCGATCGCTCAGGTGGTCCATTACCACTGCGTCAGGTGGATACACAAGGCAAAAGTTGGTACATGATCACCAAAACCCGAGAAGGTAAACCAGACGGCTTAGTTCCTGCTACAGACAGAGGGTGGATACGGGAGGACTTTTTGCAGTTGAGTTGTCCTCCCTAAGCGATCGAGAGAACCCAGATCAAGATCACAAAATTTCCATCCCCATTAATTAGCTTTAGGGTTTTGTCATCAACTTAATCTTAAAAACCCGTTAACTAAGGAAAAAGTGGAGGATATCGAATCATCTACTTGCTAGAATCAGAAACCAGTATTTTATTATTAACAATCTACAGCAAATTAGAACAAGCAGACATTGAAGTTGATGAAATTCAAGCCATTTTAAATGATTTTTATGGTAATTAATCAATTGACTCGATTGCTTCATCTATCTTTTTTGATTGGCAATGAATCGTGAAGTTTCGGGGGCGGGGCGCCCGCACTGCTGCTTATTGGCGCCCTAAATTTCACAAATAACATAAGATTGCTATGGCGATCGCCCCCAGAATAATTACTCGGAAATCACCCGATCCGGCTTCAGGAAAAACGTGGCAATAATGATCCCCAGAATTGCCAAGAACGCCATCGGATAAAAGGCGTAAGTATAGCTTCCAAACCAGTCGCGAATTCGTCCGGCGATCAGCGTTCCCAACAGCGCCCCGACGCCGTAAGCGGTAAACACGATCCCGTAGTTTTCGGCGTAATTGTCGGGGTTAAAAAATCTCAAAGTTGCCGTCGGCGCGATCGCCAACCATCCCCCCAAACAAAACCAAAACAGACAAAACGCGATCAAATAGCTGGCAACTTGTCCCTCGCCCGCATTCAGCATCAAAATACAGCCGATCAAAATTAACACGTAAGAAAATATCGCCACCAATTTGGGCGGAAAGCGATCGCTCAACCAGCCAAACAACGGCCGGCTAGTTCCATTAAACAGGGCAAATAAAGAAACGCTACTGGCAGCCAGTACCGGATCAATTTTGATAATTTCTTGACCCACCGGGCTGGAAATTCCGATCGCGCTCAACCCCACAAAAGTGCCGATAGTGTAGCAGATCCACAGCGCGTAAAACGAGCGAGTTCTTAACATATTGGCGGGGTAAATCTCGGCTGTTTTCGAGGTCGGTTTAGCGGAACTTTTTTCGGAAAAATACCAGTCTTTTGGGGGCATTTTTAGGACGGTGGCGCTCGCCAAAATAATCGCCGTAAACCCTATCCCCAAAATTAACAGCGTAGACCTGACGCCGTAACCATCGATCAAATTTCTTCCCAGGGGGGCGGTAATCAGCGGCGATAACCCAAACCCAATAATGGTTAACCCCACCGCCAAGCCTTTTTTATCGGGAAACCACCGGGCAACCACCGCCATCGGCACCCCGTAGGTGATACCAACGCCGGTCCCCGCGATCGCCCCGTAGGTGAGAGTCATGGCGAAAATATTGCCGGCAAAACTGGAAAGAATGTAGCCCAAACCGACAATAACTCCGCCGATAACCGTCATTTTTCGGGTGCCAATTTTGGGGATATAAAACCCCGCGACCGGCATCGTTACGGCGAAAAAAACCAGGGCAATAGTATAAGGTAAAAGACTTTCGGTAGCCCCAATATTGAGATCGGCTTCCAGGGGTTTTCTAAAAATACTCCAGGCGTAAACCGTTCCCAAACAGAGCAAAACGCTCATTCCCAAAGGAATCAGCAACCATCTTCCTTGATCCCAGGGCAGCCCAAACAGTTTTAAATCTTGGCTTTTATTGGTGATTTCCATTGATTTCGACTCCTCTAACGCAATTTTAGACCGAGGGGAAATAAGGCCATCGGAATCAGTTTAAAGTGTTTTTGGCAAAAGGGAATTCCGATAATGGCTATGAAAAAATCAGGCCGCTAACTCAATGAGATAGGGCGATTTCCCAACCGAACGTAATCACCCAAATGATATTAAAAATCATCGCGATGGGGTTGGAAAAACTTTCCAAGACCGCATCGATCGCGACCATAGCTTAGATGCTCCTCAGATGTGAGTTGGGTGGGGGTTTTGGTCACGGGTTCTCAGCTAAATTTTGCTGCGTCCCTTTGATCTCAGTTTATAGCGCTTTGCGCCGATCTATTTACAAATGTGCGGCACGAAGAATAGACAAAAGCCTGACCGGACCAAACTTGGTCCAGCCAGAGGGCCTCTTGCCGCCCCCGTTGCGCTATAACTCGCATTTGAGAAGTTTATAACATTCGCCTTTCTGGGAGTAGCGATCCGCCCAGAACAATTACTCGGAAATCACCCGATCGCGCTTCAGGAAAAAACTGGCAATAATTATCCCAAAAATCGCCAACAAACCCATCGGATAAAAGGCATAAGTGTAGCTTCCAAACCAATCCCGAATTCGTCCGGCGATCAGCGTTCCCAACAGCGCCCCGACGCCGTAAGCGGTAAACACAATCCCGTAATTTTGGGCGTAATTGTCGGGGTTAAAAAATCTCAAAGTCGTTGTCGGGGCGATCGCCAACCATCCCCCCAAACAAAACCAAAATAGACAAAACGCAATCAAATAAGTTGCAACTTGTCCCTCGCCCGCATTCACCATCAAAACACAGGCGATCAAAATCAATACATAAGAAGTAATCGCCACATACCGGGGGGAAAAACGGTCGCTCAACCAACCAAATAAAGGCCGACTCATCCCGTTAAACAGGGCAAATAAAGAAACGCTACTGGCGGCCAATGCCGGATCGATTTGAATAATTTCTTCACCCACCGGGCTGGAAATTCCAATCGCACTTAAGCCAACAAAAGTACCAATAGTATAGCACATCCACAGCCCGTAAAACGAGCGACTTTTCAACAAATTAACGGGGTAAATTCCCTCGGTTTTCGATCCCGTTTGAGAGGAGATTGGTTGTTGAGGATGCCAGTCTTTTGGGGGCAATTTTAGGGTGATAGAAATCGCGAGAATAATCACCGTAAACGCCATCCCCAAAATTAACAAAGTCGGTCTAACGCTGTAAGCATCAATCAAACTTTTTCCCAAAGGAGCGGTAATTAATGGAGAGAGTCCAAAACCAATAATCGTTAACCCAACTGCCAATCCTTTTCTATCAGGAAACCACCGGGCAACCACCGCCATCGGCACCCCGTAAGTAATACCAACGCCCGTCCCGGCAATTACCCCGTAGGTGAGAGTCATGGCGACAATATTACCGGCAAAGCTAGAAAGAATGTAGCCCAAACCGACAATAATTCCCCCGATAGCCGTCATTTTTCGGGTGCCGATTTTGGGGATATAAAACCCGGCGATGGGCATTAACGTCGCATAAAAAACGAGGGCAATAGTATAAGGTAAAAGACTTTCGGTGGCACCAATATTAAGTTCAGCTTGTAGGGGTTTTCTAAAGATACTCCAGGCGTAAACCGTCCCCAAACAGAGTAAAACAATTATTCCCAGAGGAATCAGCAACCATCTTCCCTGATCGGGAGGTAATCCAAATATTTTTAACTCTGAACTTTTATTGGTGGCCATTAATTACAACTCCTTTGATTAAAACTCCTTTAACGAAATTCTCGCCCGAAGGGAAATAAAGCCATTGGAATCAGTTTAAAATGTTGTTGGGCAAAGGGAATCCCGATAATGGTAATCAATAAAATTAGACCGTGAATTAAATGAGATAGGGCAATTTCCCAGCCAAAAAATATCACCCAAATCACATTAAAAATCATGGTAAATGGACTAGAAAAACTTTCTAAGACTATATTTTTCTTCCCAAAAGGCGCCATTGTTGCAAAACCGAGTTTAATCGCTTGCAGTCCAAAAGGTATCCCAATAATGGTTAAACAAGTCGCCAGCCCGCCAACAATGTATCCCAAACCGGAAAGAAAACCGCCAAAAATCAACCAGATAATATTTCCGATTAGACTCATCTTTTCTCCTCCTAAACAAACAAGGTTAGCCCAATTTTATACCCATTCTCGTAAAGTTTGATGCACCACCGCTAAATGCCACATATAATCCTCTAAAGGATATTCAGAAGCAGCTTTGACAATAAACTCTTTGGCTTGCGCTTCATCCTGTTGGGCTTCATAGTACAATCCCACATAGAGATGAGCATAAAACTGTCCTTGTTTTCCTAACTGTTTACCCGTGTTAACTACATCTTCGGGCTGACAATTTCCAGAAAAAAGTTCATAAACCTGTCGCATCACCTTTCTGGGATCATTACCAACCGATAACAGAGACTCTTTCGCCGCTTCCGCCCCCAAGAGTTGAGCCATACACAAATAGCGCCAAATCGTTTCTTCGACATCTTGAGAATTGACAACTAAATCCAACTCAAACTGATTGGCTCCGGCTTGAAATTGTCCGGCATAATAATAGGATAAGCCCCGTTGCCACAAATAAGGCTGAAGGGTTGGTTCAAGTTCTTCGGCTTGATCGAAATCTTGAATAGAGGCTTCGATTTCAGCCAATTTAAAATGAACCATCCCCCGCTGAACATAAGTTTTTGGATCAAAAGGTCGAGAGGCGACTTGATTGTCCCAATAAGCCAATTGATTTTGGAGAAAGAGTAGACGATCCATAGAACAAAACAGTTAGGAGTTACTGTATATTATTGTCTCAGTCTCCCAAACAAATTCCCATACTGCGAGCCGTTTTTACCAAAATATCATTCGGATCGATCGCCCGATATTGAGCGATCGCCTCAGCAATGGGAACACTTTCGACTTGACGATTGTGCCAAACTACCATGCGATCGTACTTTTGATCGGCAATCAAATCAACCGCAGCCACCCCAAAAGCCGAACCGATCACCCGATCCGTCATTGTCGGGGTTCCGCCCCGTTGAACGTGACCCAAAACCGTGACTCGGGTTTCCGCCCCGCTACAAGCCGCTATTTTATCCGCCAAATATTGACCAATTCCCCGCAGTCGAGATTCTCCGTGAAAATCGGTGTTGGTCATGGCATCTCCGGTTTCTGTTTTTACCGCTTCCGCAACGACAATTAAACAATAGTTTTTACCCTGTTTTTGACGTTCCCTAATTTGGTCACAAATCTTTTCCAAACTGTAGGAAATTTCCGGGATTAAAATCACATCCGCCCCGCCTGCAATTCCCGATCGCAAAGCAATATGTCCGGCGTCGCGTCCCATCACTTCCACAATCATCACCCGGCTGTGACTCGCTGCGGTAAAATGTAGGCGATCGATTGCTTCTGTGGCAATTGTAGCTGCGGTGTGATATCCAATCGATAATTCCGTACTTCCGACATCATTATCAATGGTTTTGGGAATACCCACAAGATTGAGATTTCCCTGTTCGGCGACTTTTCGTAAAATCGCTAAACTTCCATCTCCACCAATCCCAATTAACGCATCTAATCCCAGTAAATGGTAGCCCTCAATAATTTCATTTGAACGATCGAGTAAGCTACCATCCGGCATTGGAAAAGCAAAAGGATTACCCTTATTTGTCGTTCCTAACATGGTGCCTCCATGCGTTAGAATCGACTGTACTTTTTCAATGGTTAAATTGATAGCATCCGGCGGACGAGACATCAAACCGTTGGTGGCTTGACGAATTCCTAACACTTCCCAACCGTAAGTTCCAACTGCTCGATAAACTGCCGCTCGAATGGCCGCATTCAAGCCCGCACAGTCTCCCCCACTGGTTAAGATGCCGATGCGTTTGTGTTCTCCCATGATTCACATCCTGCATTCACTTAATTACAGATTAAGTCTTCTTGGTTTAAATACCGCTAAATTTTCTTCTGACTTAATCTTTTGTGTATTAGTACCCAGTGGTTAAAATCCGGCTTTCCGATCTTAACAGCAAAGTGTACTTTTGGCTGAGGACTGATTAAAAAGTTTATATTTCTGCTAAAATCTTTTCAATCTCACTCTCACTCTCGTTTTTCGACCGATGGGATTTTGGGCCGTTCCCCCAGAGAACGTTCAATAATTGATCATTAATAATTTGTCTTTTTTCTCCTTGAAAGGAGAGGTCTTCAACCTGATTAATTAATTATCCATTATCCATTATCCATTATCCATTGATAAAAGAGCAGACAGAACACTTTAATCATTGCTCTGTCTTGCTATTTCCAAACCTTTTGCACTCGTTAACAGAAAAATCAGATTTTTGCGTAGGATCAGGGTTTAGTTAATCTTAGAAAGGACAGCTAACCGGAGGGAATACAGTCCCGGCGTTGATGCGGTTGTAACCATTGAGGTCAAAAATTACGCTCTTATAAATGACTTTATTTCCTTCTTTTTTACCCCGACGAACTCGCAGAGAACCCGCAACATCCCAAACCACAAATTCTTCGCCACAATTTCTCAAAATTGCTTCATCACCCGGTTCAGACAATTCTACCGCAGCACCGGTGATCGTATTTCCATTAACTTGACCGCTAATACAAATACTATTAGAACTGTTGGCTTGGCTCAATTGACCGGTAATATTATTACCTTTCTTGCGAAACAAAAAGATTAAAGATTCAGTTTGAGCCAGTTCAGCTTCTGTAATTGGAGTTCTCGCGGTAACATAGCGATAGTTTCCATCCGGTAAACTCGAAATTCGAGGTTGAGAATAAGAAGTTTGAGTTTCAGGTTTGAATTGTACCAAGGTAGAACTCCTTTGCTGGTTAATTTGTTTGCTTAGTTTCAATCTAACTTGTAGACTTTGGAGGTGACAGTCACTTGTTCGAGTGACATAAAACTTTGATAGTGCTTCTAAGCGACTGTTTTAATTTTTCAGAGCCGATTTAGCCGAAAGAACTTTTGGCTGATCGCTAGGGTTTTCTTGAATAAATTCAACTTTTAGAGATTTAAAATTCTCCCGAATTTTTTCGATATCCTCTTGTGTTTCCGCTTCATATTCAAGATCGCTGCGTAAATTATCCGCTTTCACCAAAGTTCGTTCAAAAAGAGAAACTCTCTTACTCATCGGAAAAGAAGTAATCCAACCATTTAAAGTAACAGCGAGTGTTCCTAAAGGTGTTACTAAGTCTTGGATTTCATCTTTCTGGGAAGAACCACAAATAGCCGTTGCTGCGGTTAACAGCAGTGCAATTCCAGTTGACCAACGATTTAACCGTCTTGCCTGGGTTAACTCGTTATTCTTTTGTTCTTTATATTTCTTTATTTCTTCGGTCAAATCCTCTTTGAGCTTCCCTAAATCTTTACGATTATTTTGAGAAAGGTGAGTTTTTTCTAAATGAACAACTGGTGCAGAAGACCGAGTAGACTGTTGGGCTTCACTGCGAGTTTCAACTGAGGTATTTTGCATTGTTTATTCCTCCAAGATTAACAATAGATTGATTGTTCATTAATCTGTTATTTCTAATCTAACCTTGAGTTTCATTAACGAACAGTCACTTATTCGAGTTAGATGATTTTGTTAGTGATGGGGTGGGGCGGGTTTACCTCAATCTCGGAGTAGTCGTAAAGATCGCAGGCTCAACCCGCCCCTACAGAATTATTCTAAATTTGTTTTTCCCACAGATCACCTATATAAACCCGCCCCAGTATTGTTGTAGGGACGGGTTTATATAAACTGTTGCGAGGAGATGATAGATCTATTTAGAACCCGCCCCGGTGATGTAGGGACGGGTTTATATAAACTGTTGCGAGGAGATGATAGATCTATTTAGAACCCGCCCCGGTGATGTAGGGACGGGTTTATATAAACTGTTGCGAGGAGATGATAGATCTATTTAGAACCCGCCCCGGTGATGTAGGGACGGGTTTATATAAACTGTTGCGAGGAGATGATAGATCTATTTAGAACCCACCCCGGTGATGTAGGGACGGGTTTATATAAACTGTTGCGAGGAGATGATAGATCTATTTAGAACCCGCCCCGGTGATGTAGGGACGGGTTTATATAAACTGTTGCGAGGAGATGATAGATCTATTTAGAACCCGCCCCGGTGATGTAGGGACGGGTTTATATAAACTGTTGCGAGGAGATGATAGATCTATTTAGAACCCGCCCCGGTGATGTAGGGACGGGTTTATATAAACTGTTGCGAGGAGATGATAGATCTATTTAGAACCCGCCCCGGTGATGTAGGGACGGGTTTATATAAACTGTTGCGAGGAGATGATAGATCTATTTAGAACCCGCCCCGGTGATGTAGGGACGGGTTTATATAAACTGTTGCGAGGAGATGATAGATCTATTTAGAACCCACCCCTACACCAACATCACGACTTCTCAACTCCGTAAGCTAACCGAGCGGCACCATAGGCGGCGGCGGTGTGTATCGGTTGAACCATCGGAACTTTGAGATAACGTCCTCGAATTGTTGTCCAAACTGGATTTTTTGCCCCTCCCCCGGCGGTATAAACTTGACTCAGGGGTGTGGCGCCCAACTCTTGCAACCGTTGATAACCTCTGGCTTCAATGCGAGCAATACTTTCTAACAAACCGTGTAGAAATTCGACCGAATTATCGGGACGGGGTTCGAGTCGGGGCGGAAGTGAGGGATCGTTGATCGGAAAGCGATCGCCTTTTTTTAATAGGGGATAATAATCGAGGGGACTGCTAATATTGGGATTAATTTGATTGCTGAGGGTTTCTAATTCGCGATCGCTGAAGAACTCTCGCAAGACCGCCCCTCCGGTATTAGACGCCCCTCCGGTTAGCCACAAATTCCCGAGGCGATGGCTGTAAATGCCGTAACGAGCGTCATTAACGGGGGTGTCGCTGAGAAGTTTTAACACCAGAGTAGAACCTAACGATGTCACTGCTTCGCCGGGAGAGGTGGCACCGCTGGCGAGAAAGGCGGCTATGCTGTCGGTGGTTCCCGCACAGACAACACAGTGTTTGGGTAAGTTTAATTGTTCTGAAATTTCTAAGGTAATTTCACCGATTGGGGTTCCCGGTGCCAGGACTTCGGGTAATTGCAATTTTAGCGGGTTTGACTCACGATTAATTTCATTTGTCAACCATCTAGGGTAGTGCAAATGAGCGACATCGTAGCCGAGTTTAAGCGTGTTATGATAGTCGCTAATGCCCAGTTTTCCATGCAGCAAAAACCCCAACCAGTCCGCTTGATGCAGAAAGTAAAGCGGCTGTGATTCGGTGTTGATTTCACGGTGATGATGTTGCCACCACAGCAGTTTTGCTAAACTTGATGTGGCACTCAAAACGGGATGGTTTTCCGGGGCGATCGCGATAGATTGTTCCATAATTTCCACCCCCCGTCCGTCGTTATAAAGCAAAGGCGATGTAATGGGTTTTCCCTGTCGATCGCACAAAAGCGTCGTTGCTGATGTACCATCTATCGCGATCGCCCCCGTTTGACGGCGAAGTTCTAAGGGAATTTTGGCGATTAAATCAAATAAAGTTGTTTTCCAAATCACAGGTAATTCATTAGGGGAAGAAGACTCTGGAAATGGAGATTCTACCTCTTGATGAATATTGCCTTTTGGATCTGTGATGACCAAGCGGGCGCCCGAAGTTCCGAAATCAATCCCGATATAAAAGTTCATGTTAATTTAACCTAAACTTGACTTTGATCTGGCGTTTTTATAGTATGATAAAAAGTTCTGCGTTGAATTTTGAAAACTGAGCGAATATTAACTTTTGATAAAAAGTGTACGATCAGGTATATTAGCTCTAGACTTTCAGCGAATTGATGGTTATAACGTAGGAGATACACGGGAAATCCTACAGGATCAACCGCTAAAAAAAACTTTAAGGAGTTTGCAGAGGATTTCATGGATACCCTAGCTTATACTCATTTAGTCTCCGCTTTTGAATCTCCCCGTCAGTCCAATGATGGGAGTTTAGTCTTATTCCGGGGTATGAACTGGAATAAAGTCTCGGGTGCTTGCTGGCTACCCATTGTCTCGATTGCCATTGGTGCGGCTGTTTTAAGTGCGGGTAAGCCGGCTCAAGCGGCACTGTACTATGGAGACTATGGTTCTGACGTTAAAGACGTTCAGCACAAGCTGGCTTATTACGGCTACTTCGGTTATAACGCCACTGGCTACTACGGCAAAGTCACCAAACACGCGGTTAAAGCGTTTCAACGGGACTACGGTTTACACGTTGACGGTGTAGTTGGCCCGAGTACGGCTTCAGCTTTAGGCTTAAAGTGCTATGGTAGCTCTTGCTACAAGTCTAGCTATCACAAGCCGAGCTACAAGAAAGCCAGCTACAAGAAAGCCAGCTATCATAAGTCAAGCTGCAACTGTGGAAACAGCCTGCATCATGGTTCTAGCGGTTATAAGGTTGTGAAGCTCCAAGATAAGTTAGCTCATTATGGCTACTTCCATGCCAACTCTACCGGCTACTACGGCCATATCACCAAGCACGCGGTTAAAGCCTTCCAGCATGACTATGGCTTGCACGCAGACGGTATTGCCGGCCCGAAAACTTTACACGCAATGGGTCTACATTAATAACTAGGGTTTTCCCACCGACTCCTAATACCAATTCTTTATGAAGCTGCATCTAATTGATCCCTCCAGGCTATATCCTTCGGATAGGCAACGCCTACGCCACCCCCCCCACCCCCCTTAATAAGGGAATCCCCCCTAACCCCCCTTAATAAGGGAATCCCCCCTAACCCCCCTTAATAAGGGAATCCCCCCTAACCCCCCTTAATAAGGGAATCCCCCCTAACCCCCCTTAATAAGGGAATCCCCCCTAACCCCCCTTAATAAGGGAATCCCCCCTAACCCCCCTTAATAAGGGAATCCCCCCTAACCCCCCTTAATAAGGGAATCCCCCCTAACCCCCCTTAATAAGGGGGGATCAAGGGGGGATCAAGGGGGTTGGGGGGGATCATCAAAAGTTGCATGATTAGAAAGAAATGGTATAAAGAGCGAATTTGCTTATAAATCAACCTGCATCACTATTAGGCAGAGACTTGCTTAATAGCCATGCAGGTTATTTTCAGTTAGAATAAGTTTTCAAAAACGTGATGTGGGAAACTACTTTTTCATGTCCCGAGCCATTTTGCGGAACTCGTCTAAGTTTGTATCTGGACGACGCCGCTCTGTTTTCGGGGTGGGAGTAGAAAAAGAAGATGAAGAAGATGATGAGGAAAAGGAGGTTGCCGAAGAACCATTAGAAGCAGGTTTAGACATCTCCATTGCCGCTTTGGTTACAGAGTCAGAAACTTTTGTCGGCTGTATACCCGCGATTTTCGGGAAGGTCTTCTTTACCTGTTGTTGTTTACGCATATACTCTATATCACCAAAGGTTTTGGCGTCGTCTGAGTCGAGATAAAAAGCACCCTCAGATCCATTATCATTAGACTTTTTACCAAATAAACCAAATAATCCTGCCATGTAAGACTCCGAATAGCTGTATGAGAAATTTTCGTCGTTATGTAAAATATTATCAAAATTTATGTTGAAATGAGTAGAATCTTAATTTTTTTTCCGCAGGCTGCTGCTGTGAACTGGAGAGGTTCAAGCACCGCTGTTGAGGTTTATATTCCCCAACTAGAGCGTGATTGAAGCCGAAACCGGATGCTAACATCCCCACAGAAGCCCCCCGAACGGACAAACTGAAAAATGAGAAACATTAACGGATAATCGGTTTATGGTTAATATTTGGGTTGAACACATCGCATGGGGACTCGGTACTGTACTCGGAGCGGAAGTGGTTCGAGATCTTTACCATGTCCTCTCTCATCTCTGGCCGCCCCTGTACCGCTGGCACGTCTGGCATCATCGGGTGTTTCGTCCAGATTATACCGTCGTCAGTGACCAGATTTATCGTCAGGGAAACTGGTATCACGATGTTCCCGAAGCGATCGCCATGTTAATATTTAGCTTAATCTTTGCCATCATCGCCCATTATTTCGCCCCCGAACATCAAAGGTTTGCGATCACCGGTTGTGTGTATACCCTCTCGTTTTTACTGCCGGCGATCGCCCGGGGGTTGGGCATTCCCAAAGTGGATGAACTGACAGATCTCACTCATCTTCCCGGTGAATTTTCTCATCCGCCTTCTCATTGGTTGGTTAACCGTCCTTATCACTGGCGTCATCACTTTGACAATCAAAACGCCTATTTTTGTGGTACGCTCACTTTTGTAGATAAACTCATGGGAACAGCACTTTCTCTCAAAGGCAAAACCGTAGCCGTTACGGGCGCTTCTGGAACTTTAGGGCGCAGTCTTTTGTTACAACTTCATCAAGCCGAAGCGAAAATTATCGCCCTGACGTCTGGAGATGAACCGGTAATTCTCAATATTGATGACAAAGAATTTCCTGTCAAAACTATCACTTGGAAAGTTGGCGAAGAAAATCAACTGGCCGAGTTATTCAAAAAAGTCGATATTCTGATTTTAAATCATGGGATTAATGTGCATGGAGAACGCACCCCCGAAGCCATTTCCCAATCCTACGAAGTTAATACGTTTTCCAGTTGGCGGTTGTTAGAATTGTTTCTTTCAACGGTGAAAACCAACACTGATATTGCCCGAAAAGAAGTCTGGGTGAATACCTCCGAAGCCGAAGTCAGTCCGGCATTGAGTCCGTTATATGAACTCAGCAAACGAACTTTAGGAGATTTAATTACCCTCAGACGTTTGGATGCGCCCTGCGTGATTCGGAAGTTGATTTTAGGGCCGTTTAAGAGTAATCTGAATCCCATTGGTGTCATGTCGCCCGATTGGGTTGCCCAACAAATTGTTAAACAAGCCCGTGCAGATATCCGAACAATAATTGTAACAATTAACCCGATCACTTTTATCGCTTTTCCGATTAAAGAGTTTTTTGTATCGATGTATTTTAAACTCTTTAGTCGCCCGTCAGTTGAAACGGTTATTGAGTCGGAAGTTTCTCCGTCTCAGTCTTTTTCCGATTCTCAATCCAAAGTTTAAACTGATCGGTTCAAGCGGCTAATCTTCAATAATTGATAATTAATAATGGATAATGGATAATTACCTCGATCCTTTATGAAGAGGATTGATAGAGAAAAAATAAAAAGTCGGGAGCGTTGTTGGAAAACGGATTAAGTGACTCGGGAATCGAGTTTACGCCGTCACCGCCTTTTCAAGGCGGTGTACCGATGACCTGAACAATTCAGGGGTTTATGCGACTCGCAGACAAGTTAATCCGTTAATTCCTTATCTGATCCGTTGTTTGATAATTTTTCTTTTTTCTCCTTGAAAGTCGAGGTCTTCAACCTCATTAATTAATGATCAATTATCCATTATCCATTATCCATTATCCATTATCCATTATCAATTATCCATTATCCATTATCCATTGATAAGAGACTTAAGCCTTTTTCTCCGCTTAAGCCTCTTAGATCCTAATTTTTAACTTCTGACATTTCTAGCACACGTCCTTCTAGGTCTTTGACCAAAAAATTCAAAGGTCTTTCGCTGCGAATTTTAAACTTGAGGCCCCGTGTTTGTACGCGCATTAAAATTTGTTCTAAACAGTCGTGATCGAAGCAAACATGGCGGTGGCGGTTCTTCGGGCCGTAGCTTGCGCCGCTAATGATATGTAACTGAGTATTTTTCATCAGTTGATACCATAAACCATCAGTACCCCCCGCATCTGAGGGGTTAGTCGCCGCACCTCCGACGGTGGTAGACATATAAAGCGGATCGATCCCTGTTGCTCCTAAGGTTTGTTCATAGTTGTAATAATAGTGCAGGGGAACATCTGCAACGGGCATATCGAGCAAGCCTTCATAAAACTGGCGGGCAACGTTGAGATCGCTGACCATGATAGTATGCACTTTTGGGGCGCTGGTGAGAAACATCCACATGGCGGCTGCATAGGCGGCCAGCAGCATGACCATCACGCCTTGAGTGGAGAAAATACTGTCAAGTGCCGGGAAGAAAGCACTCAAGGGCAGGTGGGACAGGGAAAAATCAATTAGAGGAATGGCTAGCATGAATGATAAAAATGTAAACTAGACTTAACAGTAGGGTCGCAACAGAGACTCAACCGAAAACTCGGGCTAGTTCTCATGTTAACAAAAAGTTATCCAAACGCCCCCCCTACAGCCTGTCTTGTACAGTTTCTTGACAAATAGTTATAAGTATGTTAAATAGTGGGTTTTTAGATCGGGAATGGCAGAAAATCTGATTCATATTTTTGTTTACGGTACCCTCAAACCGGGGGAGTGCAATTATCAGCGATATTGCGCCGGTCGAGTCGTGCGGGAACGTCTGGCGATCGCAGAGGGTCAACTTTTTCACCTCTCATTGGGTTATCCGGGGATGACACCGGGAGAGGGTTGGGTTTCGGGTGCGGTGCTTTCGTTCCCGGATGAGTCGATTTTTGAAGATTTAGATCGTTTAGAAGATTATCAACGCGATCGCCAGCCCGAACAAAATGAATACCAACGCCAACAAATTCAAACCCTAACCCCCGACTTTCAACCGTTAGAGGTGGCCTGGGTTTATCTAATGAATCCGGCTAAAATTGAGCATTATCAAGGCGTTTACCTTCCCGACGGGAATTGGAACGCGATCGCCCAGGGAATAGACAGTCACTCAGAACCCGTCACCAGTCACCAGTTATTAGGGAACAGGGAATAGGGAATAGGCAGTGATCAGTTAACAGTAGCATGGTACTTATCACTGGTCACTGGTTACTGTTCACTGTTCACTGTTCACTGGTCACTGTTTCCCGACTTCCGACTATTACTGAGGGTTAGAGAGTGCGGAGTCGGGAATGGGAATAATGGGTTGATTGACGGTTATACTGGCCGCATCGGTTCTGACAATGGGAACAATTGGCTCATTGAGGGCAATTTTGAGGGGTTCAGGATCGGTATTGGATCGAGAGGCGTACTGGGGAATGGGAGAAAAACTGCCGAAGGTTAGACTGGAGAGAGTCGCCACAAACAGAGCCGCGATCGCCCCCCCTCCCCAAGCCACTCTGCGGTAATTGCGACGATTAACGTTTTCAAAGACCGCTTGAACCAATTCATCCGGGGCAGATTGTTCGGAGGTGGGTACTGGCATACTCCCCCAGTGAGAACTCAGCGATCGCAGTTGTTGATAACAACTTTTCACCTGAGGATCGGTTGCTAACCAATACTCAACTTGGCGACGTTCTTCTGGGTTTGCTTCACCATCAATATAGGAACTGAGCAGTTCATAGTGATAATCGCTCAGATCGCCGTCTGACGGATGTTCCATTTCTTCTTCGGTATTGAATGCTGGGTTTGGGTGGATTGGGTGATCGTTATCGGACTCAAAGTTAGGCTTCATGGTAACACCTCCCCGTCAATTTACGTCAATGAAATTAAAGTCATCGGATCAATCTGTTGCTTCTAAAACTTGGGGAGAAACGCGCTCTTTGTGATGATGCATTTCTGGCTTTAACACTCTTATTGAATAGTGTATCAATGTAGAATTGAGATGACCTGGCTTTACAGATTTTCCTAACTATTTAGATAAGGTTGTAACTGGGTTTGCAAACGTTGACGCGCCCGAGCAATTCTCGATTTGACCGTTCCCAGAGAAACCCCTGTAATTTCTGCAATTTCTTCGTAGGCCAAACCTTCAATTTCTCGCAAAACAATTGTTGTGCGAAAGACTTCCGGTAAATCAGCGATCGCCTCATGCAGACAATCATAAAATTCTCGGGTACTGAGATCCTCATCGGGTCCCGGACGTTCGGCGGGAATTTCCCACTCAATTTCGCCATCATCAATACAACGGGGTGCATCCAGTGATAGAGGGGGTTTAACCCGTTTGCGTTTGCGAAGTTCATCATAAAATAGGTTGGTGGCAATTCGACTCAACCAACCCCGAAACTTAGACGGTTCTTGCAGACGCTTGATATTGCGGTAAACTCGAATCCAAATTTCTTGAGCCAAATCGGAACGATCTTGCCAGTCGGGAGCCAAATGGTACAATACCTTATCGACATGGACCTGATACCGACGCAAAAGTTCGGTAAAAGCGGCCCGATCGGGTTGTACTCCTTCCTGACATCGCAAAATCAAGTCATAGTTAGAGAGCTTTTCAGGGGACAATAGCACTTGTTGAGGAACGGTCGCCTCAGCCGCAGACCAGGATATAGATAGACTTTCACTCATGGATCGAACTAGGCTCATCAGACATTCCCTTTCATCAGACGTCTGCCCGGTTCAGAATGTTCCTTAAATTTTAACTTAGGTTTGGCTCAGAAGCGATCGCCTTCTATCTGTCCGGGAACCCGAGCGCTGCTCTTTGGCGATTAAACAACTTTAGCAGTTTCGTTTGTTGATGTCGGACTCGTTATAAATTGCATAGGCTTAGTTGAACCAGAAATAAGTCAAAATGGTAGATAGAGTATCTGTTGCACTTGGCTGATTCATTGAGTAAAAATCCCGTTCAAAGTGAGTTTTAAAATGTTCCAGACCTCTAGAAATTTAATTAAAAGCTCAATTCATCTCAGTTTAAGTTTATCGGTTTACCTCCTACTTTTATCAGAACTGGGATTGGCAGAATCTAATCCTAAAAATGCACCCCGGTTGCAACAGTCAGAAACAGTTTCTCAAAATCATCAAACCCCTACAGCAGTTCAACAGCTTGTTAATGAAGCCGAAAAACTGACACGGCAAAAAACAATTCCATCTCAGCTAGAAGCGATCAAAAAATGGTCAGAAGCACGATTAGAATGGCAAAAATTAGGAGATCAATCTCAAGAAGCATTAACCTTACTCAAACTGGGTGAAATCTACAAAAATCTGGGTGCCACCGCCCCCGCATTAGAACGCTACAACGAAGCTTTAAGCCTATACCGAGAACTTGGGAACCGCCTCCAAGAAGCATTGACCCTGAGTGAAATTGGAAATATTTATATTGCGAACTTAGAACAAGGGGAAGCAGAAGAACAGTTTAGATTTGAACACGAGTTTTTCATCGATTCTCGGCTATCGCAATTAAGGTTAACTCAACAGCATAGAGATGATAAAATACCTTTGGAGTTTTATCAGCAATCTCTGAAAATTTACCGGGAAATTAATCACTTATCGGGAGAAGCCAGCCTTCTCAATGCAATGGCAAGTCGCTATTTACATGATGATGAAGAAGATAAACAGGAATTACTTGAGAAATCTTTAGCAATTTATCAACAAATTGGCGATCAAAAAGGACAAGCATTGGTGTTAGGTCATCTGAGTGAATTGTATCTGATTGGCTACGGAAATGATCAAGTCGGTTGGGATTTGTTTAATCAAGCTTTAGCCCTTTATCAAAAAAATAATGAGTCTTTGGATAAGGAGGATTTGACTTGGCGTCAAGGCGAAGCAAGGCTGTTGAGTGTTGGGGCTTATTATTGGTGGTCAAACAATCAACAAAAAACCTTAGAATTCTACAATCAATCCCTAAATATTTACCAAGAAATAGGCGATAAACAGGGAGAAGCACTGACCCTAACCCGCATCGGCGATTACTATGGTAGCCTAGAAAATCGCGAAAAACAATTAGAATTTTATACTCAAGCATTGGGTATTTATCAGGAAATTGGCGATGGGGTTGGAGAAGCTAATATTTTAGATCGCTTGGGGTTGATGTATTTCCGGTTAGGAGAGGTAGAGAAAGCCTTAGAATTCTACAATCAAGAATTAGAAACGCTTCAGAACGTGAGTGAATTTTACGCTGAACTCGGCGACGAACAACAGACATTAATATTTGACTATCGTCAACCAGTTGTTTTATTTAATTTGGCAAATATTTATTCTCAATTAAAAGATGAAGCCCAAGAAAGAGAAGTTTATCATCAAGCCAGAAAAATTTATCAAAAATGGCAAGATGATGAAGGCGAAGCGAGTTTTCTGATTAAAATTGCTGAACGCTACGGAAAGCAAGAAAATTCGGAAAAAATGCTAGAATATTTCAATCATGCGCTCATGGTTTATCGAGAAACGGGAAATCTGGAAGCGGAAGCTAATTTATTAGTCGATAAAATTTCGTTTATTTATTTTGCCGGTTTGGGAGATTCTGAAAAAGGATTGAATAGCCTGAATGAAGCTTTAAAAATTTATCAAAAAATTGGCAATCTGGAGGAAACTGCAAACACACTCAATCAACTTGGGTATTTTTATCGGGAATTAGAAAACAAAGAAAAAGCAGTAGAATTTTACAGTAAAGCTGCTGTTGCTTTTCAAGAAATGAATAATTTTAGCGATCAAGCATATACGCTGAGAATTGTCGGTGAACTCTACTATGAATTGGGGAAAAAAGAGCAAGCGTTAGAAGCGTTTCAGCAAGCCGGAAAAGTTATTCAAGAAAAGGGCGATACCGAACAAGCTGTAAAAATCCTCATTCAAATTGCTTCCGATTATAAAGAACTGGGAGATGGAAAAATAGCAATCAAATTCTATAATAAAGCCATTCCAATTCTTCAAGAATTAGGAGACTATCAACAAGAAGCAGCAATTTTGAGAACAATGGGTCAGCTTTACTATGAATTAGAAAACAAAAACAAAGCGATAGAAACTTTTAACCGGGCGCGAAATGTTTATCAAAAAAAAGGCGATAAATCAGGGGAAGCATGGACAATTTATGAAATCGGTAAAACTTACACAATATTAGGAGAGTTTCAAAGGGCTTTAGATTTCTATCAGCAAGCTTTGGCAATTTACGAGGTAGAAGCAGATGCAAGCTTCCGAGAAGAACGAACCCTTGATATGTTGATCAGAATGAGTCGAATTTATGCTTATTTGGGAGACTCAGAAACCGCGTTAGAATACTGTAAAAAATCCCTAACGAATGCTCAAAACTTCCCCCAATCAAAAATTGTTAGACGCTCGGAAATGTTTCGAGAAATTGGTAAACTTTGTTATCAGATTGGCGAGCCAGAAAAAGCTTTAGAATCTTTTAGTCAATACGGGACTATCTATCAAAAATTAGGCCCGGATAGAGAAGTAGTTGGTCTGATTCGGATTGGTGAGGATTATGCTAAATTAGGAGAATCAAAACAAGCAATAGAGTTTTTCAATCGAGCGAGAATCGTTTATCAAAAAAGCGGTTTTTCTGAAGGAGAAGCAGATACTTTAATTTCGATTGCTAGAATTTATTATTATAGTGGAAACTATCAACAAGCTTTAGAATTTTTTAATCAAGGCTTGAGAGTTGCTCAAACAATTAATAATCGCAGTAAAGAAGCCTCGATACTCACAGAAATCGGTGATAGCTACTCCCAACTCAAAGATGAGGAAAAAGCCTTAGAATTTTACAATCGAGCTAAGAAGATTTATCAAGAGTTGGGTAATTATCGAAAACAAACCGATATTCTCAATAAAATCGGTGAAGTTTATCAGCAGTTCGGAAATTTAGAAAAAGCTTTAGAAATTTACCAGCAAGCGCTCAAAATTTCCCAAGAAAATGATACCAGTTCCGCTTATGATTCGAGCTTTATTTCTATAAATATTGCACGGATATACTCGGAATTAGGAGAATTCGACAAAGCGTTGAATTTTTTACAGCAAGCTCTAGATTATAATCAAGAACGGAGTTCTTTTCTTTATAGAGAAATGGGGAAAGTTTATTCTAAGTTAGGAGAACTTGAAAAGGCTTTGCAGTTCTTCAATAAATCCCTAAACTTGCAAAGGGATAACTATCCTGAAGCGCAAGCGGAAAATCGATTGGGTCTTGCTGTCGTTGAACAACAAAAGGGGAATCTTGAGGAGGCTTTAAGTCAGATTAAAATAGCAATTTATTTAATTGAAGAAGTACGAGAAAAGAAAAATTCTCCAGAAGAACGTCTGGCTTTTTTTGCATCCAAACAAGACTATTATGAGTTCTATATCGACTTATTAATGGAACTGCATCAACAAAATCCGTCTCAAGGATACGATGCTGAAGCGCTCAATATCAGCGAACGTTCTAAAGCTAGAAGTCTCCTCGAACTTCTCGCCGAAGCTAACACCGATATTCGTAAAGGTGTTGACCCGCAATTGGTGATTCAAGAACGAAGTTTACAGCAACAATTAGATGCAGTCGAACAACGACGAGTGGAAGTTTATCAAAGTGAAAATGACAGCGTAGAAGAAAAAACGGCTATCGAACAAGAACGACAATATCTTCTGGATAAATATGAAGAAGTCCAAACGAAAATCCGCGAAACCAGTCCAAGTTATGCGGCGCTGACTCAACCTCAACCCCTGACTTTAGAAGAAATTCAGCAACAAATTCTGGATGATGATACGCTACTTTTGCAATACGCTTTAGGTGAGAAACGCAGCTTTCTTTGGGCTGTTAATAAAAATAATATTACCAGCTATGAACTCCCGCCAAAAGCATTAATTGAACAAGCCGTTCGAGAATTTTATACTCGGGCTGTTAACCGACGTTCTACTTCTGATAAGATCTCCAAAGCCTCTGAATCTCTTTCTGAGATGATTTTAGCGCCCGTTGCTTCTCAACTGAAGAATAAACGTTTAGTAATTGTTAGTGATGGAATTTTACATTATCTTCCCTTTTCTGCTCTTTCTGTGCCGATCAATTCATCAGAAAAACAAGATTATTTTCCCTTAGTTTTTAATCACGAAATCGTCAATCTTCCTTCGGCATCAACTTTAAGTATTCTCCGCCAAGATGCGGAAAAACGAGAACCTGCACCGAAAAGTATTGCTATTTTTGCCGATCCGGTTTTTAGTTCCGACGATAGCCGATTGCAAACCCCAACTTCCCCCCAAAGCGAAACTTGGGAACAGTATAATCTTAGTCGTTCCGCCCGACAATTGGATATTGGTGTTTGGGAACGACTTCCGGGGACTCGCACTGAAGCGGAAGCCATTCTCGCCCTTGTACCCGAATCTGAGACTATTTATACCTTTGATTTTGCCACAAATCGAGCGATCGCCACCGATCCCCAACTGAATCAATACAAAATTATTCACTTTGCAACGCATGGATTATTTAATAGTGTTAATCCCGAACTTTCTGGGATTGTTTTATCGATGATTGATCCCCAAGGAAATCCTATCAATGGGTTTTTACGTCTCCACGATATTTTTAACCTGGATTTGTCGGCAGATTTAGTGGTTTTGAGCGCTTGTAAAACGGGACTCGGAAAACAAGTTCGCGGAGAAGGTTTGGTGGGATTAACGAGGGGATTTATGTATGCCGGTACACCCCGAGTCTTGGTGAGTTTGTGGGATGTTGATGATGCGGCGACGGCCGAATTTATGACAAGATTTTACCGGATAAAGTTCAAAGAAAACTTATCACCAACACAAGCACTCAGAAGGGCGCAGTTAGAAATGCAAACAGACACCGAATGGAAATCTCCCTACTATTGGGCTGCGTTTACGTTGCAAGGGGAATGGCGTTAAACGACTTAAGGACTGAGTAGGTAATCAAAAAGCAACCTCTAGAAAATAGTAAGTTTTTAGAGGTTTAGTGCCGGCTCATTAATATTCACAAGTCGTCCATCTTCCATGTAAATAATTTGGTCGGCAATATCAAGAATACGATTGTCGTGAGTTACAATTAAAATAGCACAATTGTTTTCTTTGGCTAGTTTTTGTAGCAAGTTGACCACATCTCGACCCGAATGACTATCTAAAGCCGCAGTCGGTTCATCTGCTAATACCAATTGGGGCGAACTAACCAACGCCCGAGCGATGGCAACTCTTTGCTTTTGTCCGCCCGAAAGTGCATCGGGATAGTAGTTAATTCGCTTACCCAAGCCTACGGCTTCTAAGATGGCATTGGAGCGCTTTTTAATTTCTCTGGGATGAATCGTTTTGTTGAGTTTTGCTGACATTTGAACGTTTTGAGAAGCGGTTAAAAACCCCAGGAGATTATGAGCTTGAAAAATATAACCAATTTGTCTTCTAATTTGTACCAATTGATTGGGAGTGGCTCCATAAAGTTCTTTTCCTAAAACTTTAATACTGCCTTTTTGAACCGAACGCAATCCCCCAATTAAAGTGAGTAATGTGGTTTTACCCGAGCCAGACTGACCCATCAAAATAATAATTTTACCCCCCTCGATTTTCAAATTAATATTAGACAAAACCTGCTTTTTGAGCGAACCTTTTCCAAAATAATGATTGAGATAACTAATTTCAATTACAGATTGTTCAGACATGATTGAGTGTTCCTCCGTTAATGATTTGATCAAAAAATATCGGCCGGATCGGCTGCATTTAGTCGGCGAACCGAAATCATTCCAGAAATGATGCACATAATGATAGTTAAAACCAAAACAAATATCGCTCTTGATGCGGTCATCAAAATCGGTAAATTCGTGGCTTGTGCGGCAAAGTGATACAGCAACATCGTGATAGAAACGCCCGGTAAATATCCCAAAACACCAATAATAATCGCCTCTTGAAAAATCACCAAAACAAAGTAATGATTGCGATAACCGATGGCTTTAAGGGTTGCATATTCTGGGAGATGATCGGAAACATCGGTGTAAAGAATTTGATAAACAATTAAAACGCCAACAATAAAACCGATTCCTGTCCCCAGAGCAAAAATAAAACCAATCGCCGTACTGGTCTGCCAATATTCTTTTTCCCAGGTGACAAACTCCTGTTTTGACAGCACCAAAACATCGGGAGGAAGGTGATTTTGCAAAGCCGTTTTAACCGCCTCTAAATTAGCTTGAGACTCCAATTGAATCACCCCAATATCAATTAATCCTTGATTGCGGTGAGGAAAGAGATGATGAAAATTAGTATCGCTGGTAATGAGATTTCCATCCGCAGCAAAAGAAGCCCCCAAAGAAAAGAGTCCGCCAATGGTTACTCGCCGATATTCCATTTCTGCTGTCACCGTTTTTTCTTCGGCAATTAAAGCAGGAATAGGCCCGAATTCCGGTCTGGATAAGTCATCAAATAGATAAGTATCTTTCCGTTTTATCGCATCAATATTTGCCGACAAATTGGGTAAATTCAAAGGATTACTATCGGGATTTAAACCAAAAACTAATAAACCCCGACTCTGACCATTTACCGGATTTTTCCAGATTGCAAAATCCATATAAACAGACGTAGCAGATTGAACCCCCTCAACGGCTAATGATTGATAAATTCGCCGACGAGAAAAGGGTTTCATCGTCACACTCGCATTAGATTGAGGACTCAACAAAAACAAATCGCCCTGAAAACTTTGATGCAATTTGACGTTACTTTCAAAAAGTGCAGCCTGAAAACCAAGCTGAAGAAACATGAGCAAATCCGCAAAACCAATACCCGCCAATGCAACCAAAAGACGAGGTTTATTATGAATGAGTTGTAACCAAGCCAGAGGAGCTTTCATAAACGTTCTAAAGGATAATTTTGACAATCACACGGGAGTAGGTTAAATGAGCAACTTTGGCTCGATCTTGTTCGGCAATTTGGATTTTAACTTCTACGACTCGGTTATCGACATCGGAAGCCGGATCGCTGTTAAAAACTCCTTGTCGATTAATCAGCCAACCCACTTCACTAACCGTCCCTTGAAGTTCACCAGAAAAAGCTCCATTTTCGCTTTCGATAGTAACAGTTTGTCCGGGTTTTACTTGACCAATATCACTCTCATAAACCTCTGCTGTTACCATCATTTTATCGGTTTTTCCGATTGCTACAATTCCTTCGCCCGGTTGAACACTTTCGCCGGGATAAGTGTGAATTTGCAGCACACGACTGTTCATCGGCGAGCGAACATAGGTTAATTCTAATTGCTGTTTTTCCTGCTGTAAAGCGGCTTTTGCCCTTTGAATTTCGGCTTCCGCTTTATAAACGTCTACCTGTCGCACTTCGGTAATGCGATCGAGATTTGCTTTGGCTTCTTGAATTTGTTGATCAACTGTATTTTCAGATTGTTGTGAATTCGCTTTGACTTCTCGAATTTCTTGATTGATAGTGGCAATAGTTTTATCCAAATTTGCTTTTGCCTCTCTAACTCTTTCTGTAGCGGTTTCTAAAGTTAGATGACGGCGCTCCAAATCTAAGCGTGAAATCGCCCCTTCTTCTACTAATAATTTAAAACGTTCAAACTCGCTTTGAGCATTGTTCAGTTCCGCAGATAAACGATCAATTCTTGCTTCTTGAGTTGCTTTTTCTCCTCGTAATTGTTCTTCGAGACGGGCAATTTTTGCTTGATAACTAATACGTTCCCCTTCTAATTGTGCTTGTAATCTTTGAATTGTTGCTTTTTGAGATTCTATTTCTCCTGATTTTGCCCCCGCTTTAATAATTTCCAAATTGGCTTGGGCTATTTTAATGTCATGTTCTGCGAGTTTAACCGCAGCATCTTGAAGATCGCGATTTTCTAACACCGCAACGACTTGATTTTCCTCAACTAAATCTCCCTCTTTAACCCGCAATTCAATTACTCTTGCACCATTCAAATTTTGAGGGGGAGCCAATTCTACGGTTTCGCCTTGAGGTTCGAGGCGTCCTAAAGCGGTAATTGATTTAATTTTCGGAATAGTTTCGGTTGGATTAATAGAGGTTTCAGGAGATTGCTGAGTTGAGGATTTTATCGCATCAACCACATCAGACCCGATGGCAAATAATCCCGCAGTTGATCCCCCAGTTGACTGAAGCAAGTAAGCAAGATTAGCACCAATTACCACGACTCCGATACTTGAAAGAATTACAGTCCAACGGATTCTAGGTTTAAAGAATTCTGAGTCTTCAATGTCTAATTTTCTAACCATGTCTAATGAGGAGAGGGAATTAACAGCAGTTTAAGGCTGGAACTCGCAACAGTTTTTTTCAATTGTTGGAGTCCAGCCGAAGGTAAATTGTTACTGAGATTTAGCTTTTTTCAAGATAGAAGTCAGGCCGAGTGAACCAATAGTAAGTAAGCCTACAATAGACGAAGGTTCGGGAACGCTGACGGCTCGTAGATTCAACGGTAAGGGAAAATCAACGACGACAAAACCCGTATTGGGGTCAAAGATGGGAACAGAAGTTTCCACAGCGAAATCTTCAATAAAAAACTGAACTCCACCTCCATTTTCATTCACGTCCTGTAAAAAGGCATTGGCTAAACCATCGGCTAAACTGTTTAAATCACTGAATTTATTGACAGTCAATGCTTCTGAAAAAATTACCTCTACATCGTCTTCAACTGCTTCACTTTCTCCATATTCAAAAACAGCATAGAAAGGCGTGTAACCAAAACTGATAATTTTTGTATCACCCCATGTTATGAAACTTTCCACCGCATTAGGATCGGCTTGGTAAATTCGTTCTTCAATGCTAGAGTCGGTACTTCCTAACCAGTCTTGACCTAAAATATCGTCTCCTAAATTCCACGTTTCTGTGAAAGCTCGGTCACTTTTTTGTCCGTAGCCAAACCCAATATCATTGAAGTCAATATTGTTGTTTGTTAGGTAATTAAAAAAGTTAGTAAAGTTAGTAACACCATCTAAGGTTCCAGAACGTGTTTCTCCCGTTGCCAAAGGACTAGATTGAAGACCAGTGGCATAATAAGGAGCAGGATTTCCTGGTGAATTAAGACTAATTTCGAGATGACCGCTATCGGGGGCATTGGGATTAGCATTAAAAAAAGCGGTTTGTGTACCTGTAAAAGAAAGAAAACTGTCAGATTCAATCGGACGAGTTGTGATTAATTGCAGTTGATCGTAATTAAAAGTAGCAGCTTGAACCGCAAGGGGTAGTCCGGTTGTTACAACAGTCGTCAAAGTCAAAGTAATTGAAAGAGAATAAGTCCGCATGATTGACAACTCCTAAACTGAATTAAATGGTGAAATATGTTGCGATTGTAGATGCAGATCTGTGAAAATTTATCTGTATAAATATTCATCAGATTATGTAGAATTGGGGAACAGAAGGTTTAATACCAAATCCGTTTGTGACAGTAGCACATTCAAAAAATAGGTTCCCTTTTTAATTCTTCTTCCCGATCCTTCTTGTTCCCGACTTCCGCAATCAACTTTTAGCTTAACCGGATTTGGTATAACATCAGGAGTAATTAACAGCAGTTTAAGGCTGGAACTCGAAACCGTTAAATTTATTGAGTCCAGCCCGGAGGGAATTTGTTAGTGAGATTTAGCTTTTTTCAAGATAGAAGAAAGACCGAGTGAACCAATAGTTAGTAAGCCGAAAATTGACCCCGGTTCAGGAACGCTGACGGCTCGTATATTCAACGGTAAGGGAAAATCAACCACAACAAAACCCGTATTGGGGTCAAACATGGGAACAGAAGTTTCCACACCGAGATCTTCAATAAAAAACTGAACTCCACCTCCATTTTCATTCACGTCCTGTAGAAAGGCATTGGCTAAACCATCGATTAAACTATTTGAACTACTGACTTTCTCCGCTCTCAATTTTTCGGTAAAAAAGATATCGATATCGTCTTCAGTTTCTATCGTCTCACCGACATCAAAAATGGCGTAGAAAGGACTATAACCAAAATTAATGAATTTTGTATCCCCGAAAGTTAAGAAACTTTCTACGGCATTAGGATCGGCTTGATAAATCCGTTCTTCAATTGTAGAATCAGGACTTGCAAACCAGTCTTGACCCAAAAGATCATCTCCTAAATTCCACGTTTCTGTCAAAGCTCGGTCACTTTTTTGTCCGTAGCCAAACCCAATATCATTGAAGTCAATATTGTTGTCTGTTAGGTAATTAAAAAAGTTAGTAAAGTTGTTAACACCATCCAAGCTTGCAGAACGTGTTTCTCCCGTTGCCAAAGGGCTAGATTGAAGACCAGTCGCATAATAAGGAGCAGGATTTTTAGGTGAATTGAGACTAATTTCGAGATGACCGCTATCAGGAGCATTGCGATCTGAATTGAAAAAAGCAGTTTGTGTACCCGTAAAAGAGAGAAAAGTGTTAGATTCAATCGGACGAGTTGTGATTAATTGCAGTTGATCGTAATTAAAAGTAGCAGCTTGAACCGCAAGGGGTAGTCCGGTTGTTACAGCAGTCGTCAAAGTGAAAGCAATTGAAAGAGAGTAAGTCCGCATGATTGATAACTCCTAAAGTAAATTAAACGGTGAAAGATGTTGCGATTTTAGATGTCGATGTCAGGATGAAGAAATTGATTCATTTATTATTCAAAGTTTAGTTGTTTTTTCCCCATCCCTCTCATTCGCAGCAATAAGAAGATATAGAGAGGAATAAACGCACTAAAGATGAAACGATTGCCAAACATTGCCATCATTAGAGAAGACAATATCGGGCCGGCTGCATTTCCTAAAGAGTAGCTGGTTGTAAATAAGGCTATTCCCGCTCCTAACTCTTTGGAAGTGACTTGTTCTCCCACCAATGCTAAACACAGGGGATAAATGGGGCCAATACTTGCACCTGCTAGCCCAGAAAATAATAGAATGAGCGAATAATTATTAATCACTATCAACCCTAAAGTGACAATGATACCAACAGAGACACACATGAATAGTACCCGGGTTTTACCTAATTTATCCGCCAAGTTAGTGACCGGAACGGTACTCAAAAGATTGCCCAGAAAAAACATTGATAGAGTTAAGCCCATTTGTTCGACATTGTAGTTTTGGTTGAGAATAAATACGGGATATAAAGTAATTAGAGTAGCGTTGGCGATTCCGTAAGCAAATATCCCATGAATTGGAAATTTGAATTTCTTCAAAAGTGGCAATAATCGTAAGCTTGATGATGTTGGTATGGAAACCATGAATTTCTTCTTCAGGCAAAACAAAACTAGGAGAAAAGCACTAACAACAACACCACCTCCCATCAAAAAAGCAAACTGAGGATTAAGACTGTAAAAATGAGGTCCGAAGATGGTTCCAATAATTAGTCCTAGCCCCATCGCCAGAAAGTAAAAACCATTCACTCTTGCTCGGTTGTTCTCATGGGAAAAATAATTTAATGCAGTCTGTCCTCCTATTAATAAACAACAAACCCCAAATCCCATCAAAATCCGGATAATTAACCATAAAGATAGGTAAGAAGTTAACGCAAAAAAGGGCGCACTTAACCCCATCAGCAACAATCCCAACAACAGAACACGACGAATTCCCTGTTGACGTAAAAGCTTATTAACGAAGGGAGTTCCGACCGTAATTGCCAGAAAATAGATTGTAGAATGAATCCCAATCGAAATCTGACTAACCTGTTGTTGTTCCATAAAGGTTGACATCAGGGGATTGAATAAACCGAGAGAAATTCCAAATAATAAAGAGAGCGAGTACAAGGTCAACAATCGGGTTGAAAAGAGAACTGTTGATTTCGGACTAGAAACGTGTTGCATGATTCTTATGAGTAGGATATATCAACAGAGGAAGGATAAAAAGTTAAAATATTGGTTTTTATCCTTCCTTTGATTGTGCCTATTTCATCGGTGAAAAGGCTTGATGGGTAGAGAGGTTTTTATCTGGATTGGGATGAGTTTTTTCCGGTTCTAACAAATGTTGTGAACCCTGGAAAATCTCCTGTTGACCAAAGAGTTTTAGACATTCTCCAGTGATGCTATTGATAGCGGGGTTAGCCAGAAAATAAACGACCTCTGCAACTTGTTCTGAAGCAATCGTAGAGTTACAAAAGGCTTTCTGAGTTTGAGCGCTATCAACGCCAGCCGGACAAACTGCATTCACCTGAATATTGTGCGGTTTGAGTTCTTCTGATAACGATTTGGTTAACCCTAAAATGCCATGTTTAGAAACCGCATCCGCACTAAATACAGGATAACCTACAAAAGAAGAATCCGATCCTAAATTGATAATTTTTCTTTCGCCTTTTTGGAGGAGATAAGGAATAGCCGTGCGACAACAATTGTAGGTTCCAAACAGATTAACTTCTACAATTCGTCGCCACTCAGCCGGATCGGAATCTGCTAATATTGCCGAACCTGTAATTTCAGGATTATTCACCAAAATATGAATCCCATCCCATTGTTCGGCAACTTGTTTAAATGCAGTTTCTACGGCTTCTAAATCGCTGATATCTGCGGAAATTGAGATGGCTTCTCCTCCCCATTGTTGAATTTGGGTAACAGTATCTTGAAGGTGTTCAAGAGTTTGAGAAATTGCTGCAACTTTAGCGCCCTGACTTGCTAACTTTAGCGCGATCGCCCGACCGATTTCGCCATCTGCACCCGTAACAATTGCCACTTTTCCTGCTAACGGTAGAGAAGATTTATCTGTAGAAACTGTAGTCAGATGATTGGGAGATTGATGGTTTTGAGATGGAGAAACGGAAGGTTGATCGTTGGGAACCTCTGCCAATAAATCCCGCAAAAGTTGTAAATAATCTTGCCCGAGTTTCTGGATAGTTTCGCGGAAGTGGAAATGGCTAGAATATTCAATTTGTAACTCCAAACAGTCATCGGTAATGCAGAAGAAAAACTCCAATAAAGTTGTGCGTTTCTGTTCGGGTGGCGACAGACGACGATCCCAATCTTCTTTGATAAACTCAAAGATTTCTGAAGGGCGAATATTTCGATTGCCAAAATAATTCGCTCGTACAGGCGTGAGATAATTATCAGGATAGAGATAACTGGGCAGTTGTTCGCCAATCCAATCAAAGGTACTTCCATTCATCGGTAGCTCATTAAACTTGTCTTTAATTCGCTGAATAAAAGTCTGCCATTCTTCTTGATTATTTACCGCCAATCCCAGAGGAAAATTCGTGGCAAAATTACCAACACTGCTAAAAAACTGATTATTCTGCCCTAAATTTCGGCTATGACTGCGATGACTCAAAACCACTTGTTCGCTACCACTCCACTGTGCCATCAATCGATATAAAGGCGCTAATAAAAGAGAGTAAACGTTACAGCCATAGTATTTTTTCGCTCGACTTAATAGAAAAGCCGTCTGATCTTTGGGTAAAGTAAACCATTCACTCACCGCAGATGTTTCTAAATTCGTACCCAATTGTTGATCGAGAGGAATTTGGAAAGCCGACTGAGGAGAAGGAAACTGAGATTTCCAATAGTCAATATGACTTTCTAAATTACCCTGAGATTCTTCCGCCATCAAATAACGCACATAATCCGCATAAGAAACAGTCGTCGGTAAATCTTTCAAGACATCTTGTAGACCGCTTAAAAGCTGGCTATAAATAAACCACAATTCTCGAAATAACACTTGACTACTCAGCAAGTCGCCAATAATATGATGTCCGATCATATTAATGTCATAACAAGAATTATTGACCTTAATGACCATCACTTGAATTAGCGGCCAAGAATCAATCCGAAGCTGTTGACCGATTTCTTGAACGGTTTTGTGCATTTGAATATCCCGTTGTTCAGGACTCAAATGAGTACCATCATAGTAAATAACTTTTAACGGTTCTGTGGGATGAATTTCCTGTTGCCACCATTGTCCTTGACGTTGTAAAAAGACCGTTCGTAATGCCCAATGACGCTCAATTAAACAATTCAAAGCTTGGTTAAAAAGTTCGAGATCGAGGGGCTGATGATAAAGACAACGAGTGTAACCTGTCCACTGATAAGGGGCATCAAAATATCGCACTAACCAGCGTTGAGCGGGGCCTAAAGGCAAGCATTCTTCAATGGGTTTTGTGGGAGTAGGTGCGGGAATTTCTTCACCATTAATAACAGCTAAAAGCGCTTTGCGGTCGAGTTTACCATTGTGATTTTTGGGCAAATTTTGGAACCATTCCAAACGATGGGGAATCATATAATCCGGTAAACGTTGCTTGAGAAATTCCTTCATTTGTCGAGGATCAACATGACTGCCAACTAAACCGGCAACTAATCGTTTACCCGAACTTAAATCTATCACCACCACAGCCGCTTCATTAACTGCGGGATGAGACAAAAGAACGCTTTCAATTTCTCCGAGTTCAACACGAAAACCGCGAATTTTTACTTGATGATCGATGCGTCCGTGATATTCAAAACTGCCGTCGGGGAGTTGTTTTGCCAAGTCTCCTGTTCGATACAAATACTTTCCATTAATATGAGAAAACGGATTAGAACAGAAGGCTTTAGCGGTTCGTTCTGGGTCTTTTAGATAACCTTGAGCCAGTTGTATTCCTCCGATCCATAATTCTCCCAATTCTCCCGGAGTAACGGGTTTTTGATGTTCATCGAGGATCAACAAATCAACATTATCAATGGCTTTACCAATGGGAATACTGGTTTCTCCTTGCTCTCCTGGACGCTGACGAATAATGTGACAACTAACATCAATTGACGCTTCTGTTGGGCCGTAAAGATTAGCAAGTCCGGTGGTTTTTCCATATTGCTCTAACCAGGCTTGAATAAAGGGAATGGGTAAAGCTTCGCCGCTAAAAATTAACCAGCGCAGGTGAGGAAATTCGTGATTTTCTTCGGCTAAAGCATTGATAAATTCCCCAAACAAAGACGGCACAAAGTGCATAATATTAATCTGAGTTTCATTCAGCCATTGGGCGAGACTCCAGGGATCTTTTACTGTGTCTTTATGCACCGGACAAACTGTTGCTCCTACCATTAAAGGCCAGAAAATTTCCCAGATTGAAATATCAAAACAACAAGAGGTTTTTTGAGCGACGCGATCGCCAGGTTTGAGCATAAAAGTTTTTTGCATCCATTCCAGGCGATTCATATAGCCGCGATGATTTAGCATTACCCCTTTCGGACGACCAGTAGACCCGGAAGTATACAAAACAACCATCAAATCATCTGGGGTATTTAATAGGGGAAGATCGCTTTCGGACTCTTGAGACCAAACGCCCCGATTAACTTGTTTTAAGGGTTTTTTATTCGCTAAATACGCCCCTTCATCCAAGAATACTAACCCCCGCAATGCCAACTCTGACATCAAACAAGGCTCGATTTTATCGGTTAGTTGAGATTCAGTTAATAATATTCCAATTTCAGCATGATTGAGCATATAACAAATCCGTTCCGATGGATAAGTCGGATCGATTGGAACATAAGCCGCACCTGCTTTCAGAATCCCTAAAATACCCACCCAGAGGAAAGAATTTCGTTGGGTCATAATCCCAATTAAATCCCCCGGTTTAACTCCTTCCTGTCGCAAATAATGGGCAATTTGATTAGAAAGGCGGTGTAATTTTTGGTAGGTGAGTGGAGTTTCTGGATCGAGGACAGCAATAGCATTGGGCGTTTGTTTTACTTGCTCAATAATTGCTACATAGGGAATAGAAACATCGGCTTGATTGGATACAGAATTATCAGCAGCGGGAGTGAGAACCTGAGCCATTTCTGCCAAACTACGACAACTCAATAAAGCCTGACGATCTAATTTCTGACCCAGTTCTTTTTCGAGGGCGGTAATCATCCGAATTCGTTCTAAGGAGTCGATGCCTAAATCTGCTTCTAAATCTTGTCCCAAATCTTGTTCGTTAATGGAGAGATGACAGATATTACAAGCCACTTTTTGCAAGATAGAACAAAAACGGGAATCCTCGGGCAAAATAGAACAGTTTGGGTTAACCGAATTGCTTTCAGTATCAAGAAAGGCGAGGCGTTTGAGTGAGGCGATAAATTCATTCAGCAAAGCATCAATAAAAGATGCAGTGAAGCAATTTTCATCATAATTTGTACTGAAATGTAGGCGATTATCAAACATTTCAACCAAGGTATCTATCCCGCCCGGTATGCTTCCGGTTGCCGAACGATAATTAATAATTTTCAGCGATTGATAATCGGTTTTCAGATGGGTTTGCCCCATATTTGAAAGATACAAATTAGATTTGATTGCTGTTTGGATCAAACTCGCTGCCATCGCGGGCAATTTACCCTCGTTCAGCTTTATTTTTTCTCGTAATAAATTCCCCATCATAACAGTCTGGGCGTTATCATAACGAGATACAAGGGCGGTTTGAAGTTCTGACTGCACCAATTTTAGGAAGGATAAGTCATCGTTTTGACTCTTAGAAATTGGGAAACTTAGGGCGATATTTTCGGCAAAACAACCCACCATTTGAGAAACATCAACTTCCGGATAAGTCCGTCCGCTGGTGGGAATGTTGAGAATAATTGACTGAGTTTGTTGATGAATTTCAGCGAGCGCCTGTAAATAAGCGCCAACTAATAAGGTGTTTAGAGACAAACGCCAACCCCGAGCGCGATCAATTAAGGCGGCTGTAAGATTTGGTTCTAACTGATAGGGAAGACTGCGAAATTTGCCATTTTTGCGAGGAATAGTCTGTCCTTGAGGATTCCAGAAGAATTTGTTTTTCCCTTGTTGACTGAGATAGTTTTGTAGGGAAGTTTCTGCTTGTTTATCTTGCCAACTATTGATTTTTTCGGTTTGTTTGCGATAGGCTTCAACGGTTGTTAAGGGCTGTAAATTAGGTTCGGTTCCCTTTAAGTTTGCCGCGTAAATTTCGATAAATTCCCGCAACACAATTTGATTACTTAATCCATCGGCGAAAACGTGATGATGGGTGAACCCAATTTCATAAACAGAGTCCTCTAAACGCAATGCAAAAAAGCGATGTAAAGGCCATTGTTCAAGAGACCAGGTTTCATTAATTGCCTCATTGACTATTTCTTGAATGCGAGACTCTTGAGTTTTAGCATCAAAATCTCGTAAATCAATAACCGATAATTCGGGAGGTTGGGGATTATTTAAAACCCGAAGTTGGTAATCTTTAAAACTTTGAGTATCGGTAGGAATAGAGAAGAAAGCTCTCAACATTGGATGACGGAATAGAAGGTCTTTCCAACTTTTTTGAGCGATTTGAGAATCGAATATTCCTTTGAATCTTACGGTTGAACAAACACTACAGGAAGAAACAGCTAAATGAGTCGCCAAAAAGATGTACTGAGAATCAATTAATTCAACGGATTCTGCTGTGATTTCATCGGAAACGGTTTGGTTTTCTGTTGATTCTTTAGACTCTAACCAATCTTGAGCGATCGCAGTAATTTCTCCTAAGGTTTGCAACTGCATCAATTCTTCCATTGGAACCGCTTGTAAGAAAGCTTCTTGTCGGTATTCAGGAATCAATTTAATTAAACCGTTCAGCAGTTCAACTGTTTTAATTGAGTCGAGTCCTAAATCACTTTCGAGAAATAAATCTGGTTCTAAATCTTTGACAGTGTGACCGGAAATTGCAGCGATTAGGGTATAGATTTGATCGCAGACAGAATTGTAAATCATTGTGTTTTTTTTTCTGATTGACGATATCGAAACAGGGCTTAAGATCGGTCTTTAACAACTAAACGGTGGCGGAACTAAGCGGACTGGAAACCATCGTTGACTGTCCCAAGAATGTCATTTTCACCCCATCGTGAGGGATAAGATTTAATCCTCGCAAAGTCGGACGTACAGGTTGAGCGCTCACCAATTTAAGTTGATAACGTGAAGTAGTCGTTGCTAAAAATAGTTTTAGGGTTAGTTGTGCAAATGCAGAGCCAATACAGCGACGACTTCCTCCACCAAACGGGAGATATTCATAATAAGAAAATTTTTGATTGAGAAAACGTTCAGGCTTAAATTGTTCGGGGTTTGGGTATAAATCTTCTCGCCGATGAACCAGATAAATTGAAGGAATTAAAACGGTGCCAACAGGTAATTTGTAACCGACTAATTCCACAGGAGATGAAACAATGCGTGGTTGTCCTTGAATCTCTACGGGACTAATCCGCAGAATTTCTTGGCAAACTGCGTTTAGATAGGGTAAACGAGCAATATTGAGGGGGTTTTCCTCGGAACCAATAGACATCAGTTCTTTTTGCAACTTTTCTTGTACATTATTAGAACGATTGACCCAGTAAAGTGACCAAGCCATTGCGGAAGCGACAGCATCTTTACCGCCAAAAATAAGCATTACTAATTCGTCGCGTAATTCTTGCTCGCTCATTCCTTCTCCCGCTTCATCTTTTGCCGCCATTAGTAAATTAAGAATGTCCGTTCTATGTGGATCAAAATTTTGACGACGTTCAGCAATTTCAGCATAGATAAAGTTGTCAATTTGTCGCATCAAATGACAAACATATCCCCAAGGACTCCAGCGACCTAAGTCGGTTCTCAAAAATGGCAAAAACAATAAACTTGATGCAATCGGATTCTTCGCGAAAAAATCTAGCACTGAACTTGTCAGTTGATTAAGTTGTTGTAAGCTTTGATGGTTTCCAAATACAGCTTTGAGAATCACTTTTCCTGATATTTCTTCTGTGATTGTATGAGCAGAAAATGTTTGTCCGGCAGTTAAGTTTTTAAACATCTCTTCAGTGGTGTCGCAGATGAGTTTTGCATAGGCTTGCAGATGGTTTCCATGAAAGCAAGGCATGATTAATTGGCGGTGGCGTTGGTGACGTTTACCTGTTAATGTTCCCAAAGCATTTTGTCCCAAAACAGGTTTAAAAAGCTGATTTCCAGGATTTGTAAATTCCTTAGATTCGCCGTTAAAAATCTGTTGAATTGCTTCAGGATTACTAACATAAACAGTTGGTTGTGTTTTAGACCCCAAACAAACCGTAAATAAATCGCCATACTTCTGCTGTGCAGTATCCATATACTCTAGGGTGTTATTCATCCATTGAAATAGCTGGAATAAAGGATGATTTTTCGGGCCTTGAGGTAGATTTTTGAGTGTGTTCATAATGTCTTTCAATGCTTTTGAATGAGTAAATTGACCGGGGAAATTTTTCGATTTTGTCTACTTGAATTTGAGCAAGACAAAAACGCAAATTTGGGAATGAACGAAACAGATTAACTCAACCTTTTGAACTCTTTTGCTAAAGCTAAATAACTGGAGTGACGTTGCTCTGGGGAGAGCGTAGGAAGTTGATCGGTTGGTAATAAATCTGGGTTGACGGGAGAGGTAGAAGGTGCTTCAATTGCTTCTTGATTTGCGATTGTTGCCCGATAGCGTTGGTGTTCAAAAGGATAAGTGGGTAAGGGGAGTCGACGTCTTCCTTGAGGGAATAATTCGCCACTATTAAAGCGAACTCCGACAGTATATAATTGAGCCATTAATGTTAGTAAACGGGTCACACTTTGCTGTTTAACATTGGGCGCGATCCAAGTTAAATTTGCCTCTAAATTCTGCGGTTGACGTTCATTTCCCAAACCGAGACAAATTCCCCCTTTTGCCAACATTTCTTGATAGTGGCGAGGATGTAATGAATTGGATGATTGCACCAAAGCACTAAGCTGTAAACTTGAAAGAGTAGTCGGGTTTTTGAAGATAGCATTCGGTGTAATTAAAGGACAATTCCACTGAGTTTTAATGCTCTTTTCTGGGGAAAGAGTATTCAGAGGAAGCACAATTTTTTCACCTTCCAAACGGGCTAAAGCGGCGATCGCATCTTCTAAAGTTAACCGTCCAGATAAACAAGCCGCCACTAAAATACCGATATCTTCAGCCAGCAAAGAAGTCGGTTGTAATTCCAAAGACATTAACCAAGTCGATAAAGCATACTGAACTGCAAATACATGAGCTTTTTGGTTGAACATCTTTTGGGAATCTTTACCCGTTAAACTAAACTTTTGCCAAGTTGTTTGACATTCTTGATAAGCCGCTTTAAAACGGGGAAAATGTTCGGCTACAACTTGAGTTTCTTCTGGGGTTAAAAGACTCGAACCATCCAAAAATACAGATAGAGAAGGGGGACGGTTGGAATTCGCTCGACCTTGATAAATATTACCGATTTTTGTGTTATTTTCGATAGCCTCTAGGTAATCTAAAAGCTGTTTGCGAGCTTCAACAACAAAAGCGGTTTTATTGGGAAATTCTCGCTGAGTATTATTGAACGTGAAAGCAACAGAAGAAAGGTTTTCTTCGGGATAATTTAACAGATGTTCCCGCAGTTGTTTGGCAACAGTTTGAAGTACCTGTTGGTTACGAGCCGTCAATAAAAACAGATGAGATTGAGGAGAATATTCACTCGCTAACGAGGGTAAAGATGGAGCCTGTTCTAAGATAACATGACAGTTGGTACCGCCAAATCCAAACCCATTTACTCCAGCCCGTAAAGGTTTATTTTTCTGCTTCCAAATGATCCCCTCTTCTCCGACTGTATAAAAGGGTGTTTCGGCAAAGTTAATATTAGAATTAGGCGTTTTAAAGCCTTTGGTGGGAGGAATCATGTCATTTTGCATCGATAACACCACTTTAATCAAACTAATAATTCCCGATGCTGATAAACAGTGACCAATTGAAGATTTAACCGAACCCACACCACAAAATTGACGGCGTTCAGTAAAGCTACGAAAAGCCTGAGTCATTCCTTCAATTTCTATCGGATCTCCCAGTAAAGTTCCGGTACCATGTGTCTCAATATAAGAGATGGTATTGGGGTCAATATTAAACTGCGTATAAGCTTCACGAATAGCCGCAGCTTGTCCTTGAGGATTGGGAGCCGTTATACCTTGAGAATGACCATCATTGTTGATAGCAGACCCTTTAATTACTGCATGGATATAATCACCATCTACAATGGCTTTTTCTAGCGGTTTTAAGAGTAACGCTCCCGCACCTTCACCGATTACCATTCCATTCGCTCGTGCGTCAAAAGGATAACAAGTTGCAGTCGGAGAAAGCGCTTTTACACGACTCAATAACGTCAGCGGAGTCGGACTCAGATTTAAGTTTACCCCACCGACAATACTCATCGAACTTTGACCCGAACGTAAACTTTCACAAGCCAAATGTAAGGCAACTAACGAGGATGAACAAGCGGTACTGACGGCTAAACTCGGCCCGGTTAAATCTAAGCAATGACTCACCCGTGCAGCGAGTTGATTAAACTCATTTCCTGCTGCGGTTTCTGATAGAATCTCGCTCGGTTTTAGGATGTCTTCGAGTAAATTTACAAAAGACTGGCGAGTTTCATTCTGAAGCTGATTAAACCAAGTGCTACTCTCTAAACGATGGCGCAACGCTCCATAATATTGAGAATTAACAAAGTGTTCGGCATAGTTATTTTGTCCGCAACCCACGAAAACGCCGATATCTTTGGGGCGGTGTTTGCCTCCATAACCCGCCTGTTGTAAAGTCGTCCAAGCTATCTCTAAAAACAGACGTTGTTGAGGGTCCATGACTTTGGCTTCTCGGGGTGAAATCCCAAAAAATAAGGGATCAAAGTCAAAGGGATTATCAATAAATCCTCCTTGTTTACAATAGGTTGTATGGCTTTTTTCTCCGGTTTCATCAAAATAATCTTCGGCAGACCAACGACTATTCGGAACCTCTTTAATCGCAGAACGTCCTTCTTTTAACAGGTTCCAATACTCGCTTAAATTGTTTGCGCCAGGAACCTTACAAGCCATGCCAATGATAGCGATATCTTGAAATTTTTGGGGTTGTTTTTGAATTTTTAATGGTTTTTCTACCGTGTCTGTTTGTGAGGTTGAACCATAACGTTCCTCTAAGTAATCGATTAATTGGTTTGGGGTTTGATACTCAAATAACAGCGTTGGTGATAAGTTAATTTTGAGGGTTTGATTGAGTTGTTTGATCACTTCAACGGCTCCTAACGAGTCCAAGCCCAGTTCGGGAAACGTGCGATCGCCTTCGATGTTTTCTTGGCTACTAACCAAATGTTGGTTTAAAATTTCTTCAACCAACAATTGTATATTTTCGGGAATTTTTACGCCGGGTTCAGGTGTAGAGTTAGGGTGAACTGTTGTAACTGAAGGTGTTTTGATTAAGTCAATTACGTGAGTAACAACCGGACTATTAGAAGACAAGACCTCAATAAAACTCCGAGTAGCTTGTTGGGTTTCTAAAGGGTTGAGTCCTGCCATTTTTGCCGCAAACACTAACCCCTCACCCCTGGCTTTAGCAATTCCTAAATTTTGCCAAATTGAAAAATTAATCGCCAAAGAACGTCCGGGGCTTTGTTGTTGAGAACGATAAACAGCATAGTGATCGAGAAAAGCATTAGCCGCCGCATAATCACCCGCATATTCTCCCCAGTTTTTCTTGGATGCACTCGCCGATGAAAGCAGAACAAAAAACTTGAGGGGTTGGTTACAAGTTATCGCATCTAAAATTAAAGTTCCTTGCACTTTTGGCGCGAACACTTTAGCGATGGTTTCCGGTTGTTTTTGAGTCAGTTTTACCGTCTGATGGTCGAAGATTCCCGCAGCGTGAATGACTCCATCGAGACGAACAAAACGCTGTTTAATTCTCTCCATTAACGCTTTCATTTCTTTAGCGTCAGTTACGTCAACGGCTTCATAAATAACCGTTGAACCCATTTTTTCTAACTGTTGAATAGTACGAATGCGCTCCCTTTCTGGATGATTTTTTTCTAAGCATTCTACCCATTCTTCTTTGGGCGGTAACGGTTGACGACCTGTTAACACTAAATTCAGTCGATTCTCAGCCAGTAAACCTTTGATGAGTTCTACCGCTACGGCGCTGGTTCCTCCGGTAATTAAATAGGTGTCGTTGTCTTGAATGATGGAATTAGATTGACGAGTTAAAGACTTTATTGGGGCTAAATTTCTAACAAATCGCTGTTGTCCTCGAATGGCAATAATTCCTTCCTCTGTTGGTTCTGTTTGCAGTTCTTGTATCCATAACTGCGTCAATTTTTCTAAAGTTATCTCGCTGGAAACAACATCAACAACCTTTGTTTTTAGGTTGGGATTTTCCTGGCTGATAATTTGGGTTAACGTTGCGCCTAAACATTGATGAACCCCGAGTAACTGAGAACTTTCAACCACTGCATAATTGTTGTAGGTTGTCAACAGCAAACTTGTTGATTTCCCCGGAAAATGTTTGAGCAAAGCCTGTCCTAAAAATAAGACACTGTAGGCACTTTCCGCCAAAGTCTTTTCGGAGAGAGTTTGAGGGTCTAATTCTTGAACCTGTTGGGAATTCCAGTGGTGAATAACTGCCCCCAAAGAATGACCATTCGCTTTTATTTTTGCCATTAATTGTTCGTAATCTTCGGGAGAGTTGGGATTAATAATAAACTCATTTCCCTCCTGTTGAAAACCCTCTCCTGGCATCACCCAAAAGAACTTATGGTTTTCCTCGGGTATCGCCTGTTTTATACTAGAAGCCAGAGTTTTGGAATCACCAAAAATCAGAACATCACCCGAGGGGAATTGATGGGGAGTTGGTAACGTTTCACACTGCCATTGCCACTGATAAAATAACTGGAGATTATCTGAGACTTTAACCGTCGGTTTCTCCAATATTTTCGGTGAATAAACAGCGGGATTTTCAGTCAAAAGCTCAAGCTGAAAACGTTGACGTTCAAAAGGATAACTGGGTAAAGAAACCTGACGGCGCTGATAATCTTTATCCAGCATTCTCCAATTAATTTCTATTCCCTCAACGTGTAACTGACCCAAACTTTCTAATAGCGGAAACCAATCACATTGTCCTCGTTTTAAAGATGAAAGCCAGAGTCCATCAGATGCAGTTAAACACCGTTGTCCCATGTTCAAAAGCGTTGAACTCGGCCCCATTTCGATAAAAATGCGATAACCTTGTTGGTAGAGAGTCTCCATTCCATCGGAAAATCTGACGGCACCCCGAAGATGACGACACCAATAAGCCGCATCGGGGACTTCTTCGGGTTGAAAGGGTTGACCCGTAACATTAGAAATGAGCGGTAAACGCGGAGAATGATAGGTTAAAGATTCAGCAACTTCTTGAAAAGGTGCTAATATTGGCTCCATTAACGAAGAATGGAAAGCATGGGAAACTTGCAAAGGTTTTGCTTTAATTCCCTGGGATTCTAGAATAGATAGAACCTTCTCCACCGATTCTTTTAAACCAGAAATCACAACATTTTCATTGCCATTAATGGTCGCAATATCGACATCAAGTTGATTTGTTTTTAACGTTTTTGCGATGGTTTCTTCCGAAGCAAACACCGCCGCCATCATCCCATTTTTGGGGAGACTTTGGATTAAACTTGCTCGTTTGGCGATTAATTTCAGTCCGTCTTCTAGGCTAAAAACACCCGCAACACAAGCCGCCACATATTCCCCAACACTATGACCCATAACGGCATCCGGCACAATTCCCCAAGATTGCCACAACTGAGCCAAAGCATATTCTAAAGCAAATAAAGCGGGTTGAGTGTAAGCGGTTTGATGGAGTTCGGGAGAATCAGAATTATCCGGATAAAGAATTGAAAGGAGCGAACAATTTAACAGAGGTTGGAGAATTTCATCACATTGATTAAGGATGCGGCGAAAGGTGGGTTGAGTCTCATAAAGCACCCGTCCCATGTTGACATATTGAGAACCTTGACCCGTAAATAAAAAGACAATTTGATTGAGTTTTCCTTGGGAAGAAATTTGTCCGGCGAGAACACCTTTGGGGGTTTTGGAACTCAGAAAACTTTGTAACTGTTCTTGGAGTTGGGGTAGAGATTCAGTAATAATGGCGAGACGGTGATTCAAATGCGATCGCTTGGTGTTGGCGGTAAAGCAAATATCAGCCAAAGAAACATCGGAAGAATTGTTCAGAAAACTATGATAACGTTCGGCGAGTTTTTGTAGCGTTGTCGCACTTTTTGCGGATAAAGTTAACAGATGATAAGGACGTTCTGGGGTGGTTTTCGGTGAAGAATCGATCAGTTGCACAACAGACATTAGCGATTATTCTCCTCAACAATTAAGTGAACATTCGTGCCGCTCATTCCAAAAGAACTAATTCCAGCCAGTCGGCTTTCTTCTAGAGTCAGCCAGGGGGTGAGTTGAGTCGGAACGACAACCGGAAGTTGTTTCCAGCGAATATAACTATTAGGATTTTGCAAGTGAAGATGGGGAGGAATTTGCTGATTTTGCAAACAAAGAACAACTTTAATTAAACTGGCGATACCTGCGGCGGCTTCTAAATGACCAATATTGGTTTTCACCGAACCCAGCGCCAGAGGATGACTGTTTTCTCTGTTTTTTCCTAACACATTCGCCAAGGCTAAAACCTCTATCGGATCACCCAAAGAAGTTCCGGTTCCGTGAGCTTCTACATATTGAATTTGCTCGGGACGAACACCGGCATTTTGCAGCGCTTGGCGAATAACCGCTTCTTGGGCCAAACCGTTAGGTGCCGTCAGTCCGTTGGTTAAGCCGTCGTGGTTGGCGGCTGACCCCCGAATGGTGGCGAGAATGCGATCGCCGTCTGCAACAGCCTCCGATAAACGCTTGAGAACCACCACGCCGCCTCCTTCGCCGCGAACATAGCCGTCAGCTTGAGCATCAAAGGTTTTGCAACGATAATCACTACTCAAAGCCCTCATTTTGCACAAACCGATGGTTGTTTCGGGAGTTAACATTAAATTAATTCCGCCAGCAAGGGCTAAATTACACTCGCGAGAACGCAAACTTTGACAAGCTAAATGCACAGATAGTAGGGAAGAAGAACAGGCAGTATCTAACTGAATAGCCGGCCCTTGAAAGTTGTAGAAATAAGCTAAACGTCCGGCTGCCATACAGCGTAACGTGCCTAAACTACGGTAGGGGTTAATTTGAAAACGCTGTTGGGGGTTAATGAGTTGGTGAGAATAGTCATCGGTTGTTAATCCGATAAAAACTCCGGTTCGGCTTCCAGTCAGCTTTTTAAAGGGCTGTCCGGCGTTTTCTAAAGCTTCCCAAGACATTTCCAAAAGCAGGCGTTGTTGGGGATCAAGTTCTGCGGCTTCTCGCTGAGAAATACCGAAGAAATTGGCATCGAAACAGTCTACATCTTGGAGAAAACTTCCGTAGCGGGTGTACATTTTTCCGGGAGCGCTGGGATCGGGATCGTAATAACTTTCAATATCCCAACGTTGGGCGGGAACTTCTTCAACGGCGTTGACTCCATCGCGTAATAATTGCCAGTAAGTTTCGGGACTTTCTGCACCTTTTGGAAAGCGACAACCTATTCCAATAATTGCAATGGGTTCGGTTTGTTGATATTTGAGCGTATCTCGTTCAATGCGGGTTTTTCTGAGTTCGAGAAACGCACTTTGCAACAGCGCTTTATAGTCGGGGTGGTCGGGTGCAATTTTCCCTTGGGGTAACGATGTTTTTGCTTGAGTTTGAAGATTCATTTTTTATTTGCTTTGTTGAACCATTGTGATTTCTTGGGCGAGCAATTGAGCGATTTCTAATTCAGAAAGCTCACTGAGAGTTGTGGCGACTTCAATTAACTGATTAGAATCTTGCTCGGAATGATTTTCTGGGGTTTGTTCGGGGGGTTCTGCTGTTGATTTTGTGTTGGAATTGGAAAGACTGGCGAGATAATTTGCAAGCGCTTCAATGGTGGGAAAATTCCAGGCTAGAGTCATGTCGAGGGACTGTCCTAACCAGTTACCCAAACCGTCTGCTAATTCCACAGCCGTTACAGAATCAAGTCCATAGTCAGCCAATGCTTTGCTCGGATCAATTGCCCAAGGTTCTAGTTTTACTTTCTGACTTAACCAATAAATAATCCATTGTTGAATCTCTCGGGGGGTTGCTTGTTTAGCAGTGGTTGTTTTTGCAGTTGATGATGAGATTTTTTCCGTCATTCCCGTCCAAGAACCGACGGCGTTGAGGGTGTTTTCTAAATAGCCTTGTTTGCAAGCATGGCGTTGAATTTTGCCACTGGATGTTTTAGGAATGCTGGCGGTTTTTAATAAGATTACCGCAGAAACTAGAAGTTCATGTTCTTCTGAAACCGCTTTGCGAATGGCGGCTACAACTTCATCTACATCGAGTTTACGGATAAAACTGCGTTCAACTTCTTGGGCGATAACTAATTGTTCGGTGCCGTCAATTTCTACAGCAAAAGCGGCTCCAGAATTGGCTCGTAATGCGGGATGACTTTTCTCAACCGTTTGTTCAATATCTTGGGGATAATGATTGCGACCCCGAATGATAATTACATCTTTGAGACGTCCGGTAATAAACAGTTCTCCCTCTTGGAAAAATCCCAAGTCACCTGTTCGTAAAAACGGCCCTTCTTTGGTATCGGCTAACTGGGCGCCGAAGGTTTTTTCAGTTAAATCCGGTCGGTTCCAATAGCCTTTGGCAACACTGCCTCCAGCCACCCAAATTTCTCCCACTTGGTTGGGTTCACAGCGAATTTGAGACTCCGGATCGACAATAATAATTTTGTCAAAAAACGTTTGTCCGCAACCGACTAAAGTTTGAGAATCGACGGGTTGATTTTTAACTCGCTCAATTCGATTTTGTTGTAATTGAGTCCGATTAACTTCATAGAAAACGGGGGACAAACTTTGCAGACCACCGGATACAAATAAGGTCGTTTCTGCCATCCCATAACAAGGGTAAAAAGCTTGCGGGCGAAAACCAAAAGGAGCAAAGGTTTTCGTAAACTTTTCTAAGGTTTCAGCCCGGATCGGTTCTGCCCCATTAAAAGCAACAGTCCAACTACTGAGATCGATGTCTGTGCATTGTTCCGGTTGAATTTTTTGAACACACAAATCATAGGCAAAATTGGGGCCGCCACTGGTTGTTGCTTTGTAGCGGCTAATCGCTTGTAACCAGCGAATTGGCTTTTGTAAAAACGCAACCGGAGACATTAAAATTGAGGGGATTCCTAAATACAACGGTTGCAGTACATTTCCGACTAATCCCATATCATGGAAAAGCGGCAACCAACCGACAAACATTGTTTTTTCTGAATGCCCCATTGCCATTTTAATTAGGCGTTCATTATGCAATATATTTTGATGCGTAACCATTACCCCTTTTGGATTTCCGGTTGAGCCAGAGGTATATTGAAGAAAAGCCAAACTGTTTTGATCTAAGGTCGGTTTTTGCCAGTTTGAAGCGAGTTCTGTGGAAATTGTTTCAGTTGCGACGTAGTGAATATTCGTGAAATGACTGTTTTGGGCAAACTGACTTTTGCTCTTTTCTAAAACAGATTCGGTCGTTAAAACTAAGCCAACTTCGGCATCGGATATAATCGATTCTAGCCGGGTTAAATTTTGATTTGAACGGGGCGGATAAGCCGGTACTGGAACGATTCCTGCATAGAGACATCCGAAAAATGCAGGTAGAAATTCTATCCCCGGAGGATACAACATTAACGCCCGTTCTCCTACTTTTGCTAAGGATTGTAGAGATACGGCGATCGCTTTTGCTTGTTGGTCGAGTTCTTCATAAGTCAGTTTACAAGATTCTTTTTCTCCTTCTTCTAAGAAGATATATGCAGTGTGATTGGGTTGATGAGCGCTGCGATAATTGAGCAGGTCAACGAGCGTTGCAAATTCATTATTTTTCATTGCAGCCATAATTTATTCCTGTTGGATTGGATTACGTGAAATCTTGAGAGCGGAATCGGTTAGTCATGCCGCCAGGGGTTATCTTCATCGTTGAATGTTAGACAAAATTCAGATATTTTATCGTCTAAAAACCCTGGCAAAGCAAGGATTTTAGTTCAACTAAAACCGATAAAATTCAAGGATTGCATTAGAGAAAAAACTCAATCAATCTCCATCAAAGGCTGATAATTTTTAATTGTTCTGACCTTTGCTTGTTGATACATATGTCTGGTATATATGAGGTTATGCAATTTGTTATATTTCGTCATAAACTCAGTTAAATAAAAGTTGAAGCGTTTTAGCGATCGTCTCTCGTCACATCTATATATAGAGGGTTTCTGTGAGAAACCGGGTAACTCATAGCCGCAGGGGGTTTGTGGGGTGTCTCATCAGTTAAATAAAAGTTGAAGCGTTTTACAAAACCCTGTCCTGCGTCGGATCGAATCGATGATCCTCCCCGTCCCCACCTCTATAGGTGAGATGGTCTGTGATCTGGGGGCCGGTTGTACCCCGATCTGTACTACAAGTCCGAGATGAAGCTGAACCCCCCCTACCCCATCACTGGGGCTTGGGGAGATAATCAACGTCGAGGGGATTCGATCAAGCCGTTAGTTTGCCATCGGATGATTATAGATTAAAAACCCGGTTTTTGGGATGTACCTCCGAAGCAACGGCGCTAGAAATTATCTTGTCTGTTTGGGCTGATAATATGAAATACTGAATTGATCGGATGGATTTTCATTTCCTACTTTTAACTATGGCAACTCAAAAATCTGTCTTGTCTTTCTATCAGCGAATTCTTTCCTTTGTTTTCGGGGTAATACTCAGCTTTTTCTTAGCCGTCGGATTATCATTTAGACAACCTGTTAACAGTTTAGAATCAATCAAAGTCAGTCGTTTTTTAAAAAATACATCTTCAACTCCCGAGATTAATTCTCTCAGTTCCCAGTCATCAATTTTCCAACTCGAACAACAAGCTAGAGACTTTTATCAAGCCGGTAACTTTGAGAAAGCTGTAGAAATTTGGAGGGAAATTAAAACTCGTGAAACCGATCAATTAAGACAAGCCGCATCCCTGGGAAATCTATCCCTCAGTTTGCAAAAATTGGGGGATTGGGAAGCTGCAAATCAAGCCATTCAAGACAGTTTAGAGTTGTTAGATTCCCTCTCTAATCACCCCGATCAAACAATATTAACGATTCAAGGGCAAGTTCTGAGTATTCAAGGAAATCTCTACTTTTCTCAGGGAAAATATAGTCAAGCGTTGGAGAGTTGGCAGGTTGTAGAGACAATTTATCGACAAACTCAAAATCAAAATGGAATCATTGAGACGTTACTCAATCAAGCTCAAGCTTTGCAAGGATTGGGGCTTTATCGTCGGGCGGAGAAGATATTAATGGAAGTGAATCAATCTCTACAAACTCAACCCGACTCGACTCTCAAAGTCTCTCAATTGCTTCACCTCACTCATGTTTTGCGAGTTTTAGGTAAGCTGGGAAATCTCGATTATATTGAATCAAATGTTTGTGGGGTTTCAGAGGATTATCCTCTCAAAAATTCGGCTTTATCGGAACTCTCAGCCGGATTGGTTTTGTTGGAATTATTAGAAACCGCCAAAGCATTAGAATCTCCCCCGGAAATTCATAAAGTTCAGTTAAATTTAGCCAATCTCGCCCGGGCGATCTATCAACAACAAAAACAGTTAGAAAACACAGAATTAGCTAAAAAAGTCGCTCAAACTGCCGTCGTTTGCTACGAACAAGCGGCTACATCTTCTACAACAATCACCCAAATTAGATCGAAACTCAATGCTCTCAGCTTTTTGTTAGAATTAACCGAATGGTTGCCGCTTGAAAACGATACAGATTGGCAGAGAAAAATTCAATCTAAAATCAACTTTGAGAAGACAAACTGGCGGAAGATTGAATCACAAATTAACGGGCTTCCTTCCGGTAGAACCGCTATTTATGCTAAAATAGATTTGGTTCAAAGCTTGATGAAATTAGCCGGGAATCAGCCCGAACTTGATCGGAAGATTGAACCGATTTTATTAAGTGCTATCGAAGAAGCAAAACGTCTCGGAGATCCCCGAGTTCAGTCTTATACACGGGGTTATTTAGGTCAACTCTACGAACAACGCCAACAATGGAAAGAAGCTAAAATCTATACTGAAGATGCTTTATTTTTAGCCCAATCTATTCCCGCAGAAGAAATTGTTTATCAGTGGCAATGGCAATTAGGTAGAATTTTCAAAAATCAAGGAAAATCAAAGCGCCAAAGTGCGATTGCATCTTATCAGGGAGCCGTTCAAAGCTTACAATCTTTAAGAAAAGATTTGGTGGCGATTCGTCAAGATGTACAATTTGATTTTCGCGATCGCGTTGAACCCGTTTATCGAGAGTTAGTAGATTTACTTTTAACCTCAGAAAATCCCCCGCCCGAAAACCTAAAACAAGCCCGAGAAGTTCTTGAAAAGCTACAATTAGCCGAACTCGATAATTTCTTTCAAGATGCTTGTTTAGAAGCACAACCAAAAGCAATCGATCAAATTGATAGTAACGCCATTGTAATTTATGGAATTCTTCTAGAAAACCGCCTGGAAATAATTGCCAGCTTACCCAAGACTCAAGACCTGTTTCACTACAGAACACCCGTCTCTAAAACCGAGTTAACAAGTACCCTAAAGCAACTCCGATTTAACCTGCAAAAACCCTATGCTTACCAAGAAATTAAAAGATTATCAGAGCAACTGTATCGCGGGTTATTAGAACCCCTAGAAACTAAATTAAAAGGTGATGAAACCTTAGTATTTGTTCTCGATGGTGAACTGCGAAATCTTCCCATGTCTGCGCTTTATGATGGTCAACACTATTTAATCGAAAAACATCCGGTTGTTATTCAACCCGGACTACAACTTTTAGACCCCAAACCCATCAGTAGACCTTTAAATGCTTTGAGTGCGGGTTTAGTGGAACCGCCAGAAGAATTTCGTCAACAGTTTGCTTTGCTGCTTAATGTTCCCGAAGAATTAGAGAAAATTCAAGACGTTGTGGCTGAGAGTGAACAGTTACTCAATGAAGAATTTAATCGTGAGAATCTCGAAAAACAGATGAGTTCAAGCTCATTTGAAGTGATTCACCTCGCCACTCACGGTCAGTTTAGTTCTCAAGCCGAAAAAACATTTATTCTCGCTTCAGATGGTGCCATTAATATTAAGCAACTCGATAACCTTTTTCGCATTCAGGAACCAAACAAAACCCGGAACATTGATTTATTAGTTCTCAGTGCGTGCGAAACGGCGCCCGGAGATAATCGAGCAGTTTTAGGATTAGCAGGAATGGCGGTGAGAGCCGGTGCCAGAAGTACAATTGCTTCATTATGGAGTTTAAATGATCGGTCTGCTGTTGAATTTATGGGTCACTTTTATGAACAATTAGTTCAAGGAAAATCGAGAGCAGAAGCACTTCGTCAGGCTCAACTGATGTTTCTTCAACAGAAGAATGGGTATGATGCTCCTCTGTATTGGGCGCCTTATATTTTAGTTGGAGATTGGCGTTAAATTGCTGAGAGTTTTCACTTAAAAGTTATGGGCGGGCGGGTTTATATCAGTTGTCTTTGGGAAAACATAAATTAATTGAGAACCCGCCCCTACAGGACTGGTGAGGCGAAAATACCCGCCCCGATCGCCGCTATCAACCCGTCCCAATATCGGTAAAAACACTCATCAATTGTTGTACAAATCGGCAATAAATGACACCTCTCTACCGCCCTGGCGTTAAAATCGGAGTCGATCAACTCGACTGCGGATCTGTGTCACTGCGAGCGGAATCGTCAGGTTCAATTTTTTCATTTGATGTTGGGCTTTGGTCTTCTTGACTCGGATTTTCAGTCGGTTCAGGTGTTGCTTTTGTTGGGCCTCTGTCTCGTCCCGGATCGCCTCGCGATTGAAAAGTTTCTTCTGGATTTTGATTTTCTAACTCGGTTTTTTTTTCTTCGCTCATATGAAAATATCACCCCATGAAATACAAACTTTGAGTATTATACTATGATTACTGCTCGATAGCTCCTAACGCTTTTAAAGCCACTTTTTGAGCAGAAGTTAAACCGATGGTTCCGGTAATTTTCATCCCTTCATAGGGACGTGCTAAAATCATGGTATTTAAACATTTTCCGGTTGCCATTTCCCATAATTTAATCGTTTGATCGTCGCCGCCACTGGCGAAAATCTTACCATTGGGACAGCAAGCCACAGACCAAACGGTTTGGCGGTGTTCCTGACAGGTATAAATACAGTCTCCCGTTTGCAAATTCCACACTTTCACCGTATGATCGTCACTGCTACTAACAATTTGACTCCCATCATTATTAAACGCAATTGACCGCACTCGCTGGCGATGTCCCGCCAACGTCTCTAAACATTTTCCCGTTTCAATTTCCCATAATTTAACCGTGCGATCGCCTCCTGCACTCGCCAATATTTTCCCATCGGGACTAAACGCCACACATAACACCCAGTCTCGATGTCCGAGTAATGTTTTTAAACAAATTCCCTGTTTAATATCCCAAATTTTCACGGTTTGGTCATCACTTGCACTCGCCAAAATTTGACCACAAGGACTAAACGCCACGCACTTGACCCGATGCAAATGTCCGGTTAAAGTTTGCAAACATTCTCCTGTTTCTATCTCCCAAATTTTCACCGTTTTATCCCGGCTTCCCGTCGCCAATAAACCCTCGCAACTCCAACTAACTGAATGCACCCAACTCTCGTGACCCCAAAGGGTTTTTAAACATTCTCCAGTGGTTAGATTCCAGAGTTTAATCGTACTATCATCGCTGGCGGTTGCCAATCGTTTTCCGTCGGGATGAAAGGCGGCTGAGGAGACAATATTGGTATGACCGGTTAAGGTTTTTTCACAGATTTTTGTGTCAAGATTCCACAGTCTGACCAAACGATCTTCACTACAACTGACTAATATTTTACCATCGGGACTGAAGGCAACAAACGACACCCAATTACTATAAGCATCTAAGGTTTTTAAACATTGACCGGAAGCGACTTGCCAAAATTTAATACTTTGATCTTGACTGACACTAACCAAGGTTTGACCATCTGGACTAAACCCCACCCACCACACTAAATGACGATGTTCTTGTAAGGTTTTTATACATTCACCTGTAGCAACATTCCAAATTTTAATTGTATGATCGTTGTTTCCGGTTGCCAGTCTTTTACCATCTGGACTAAATGCCACCGCCCAAACTCTTTCTTGATATCCGACTAAAGTTTTCGTGCATTTTCCGGTTTCTAGATTCCAAAATTTTACCGCATTTCCATCAGAGGCTGTTACTAAGATTTTACCGTCCGGACTGAGTGCCATTGAAGACATCCAATTCACTTGGGTTTCTAAAATCTGCACGCATTTTCCCGTCGCAATTTCCCAAATTCTAACGGTTTCATCTTCGCTACAACTGATAACTAAACCCCGTTTTAACTCAAAACAAATTCCTAAAATTCGCCGCAAGTGTCCTTTGAAAACTTGCAAGCATTTTCCGGTGTTCACATCCCACAGTCTCAGGGTTTTATCATTACTTCCACTGGCGATCATTTTTCCATCTTCGCTAAATTCTAGAGACTGCACTCGACTATTATGACCTCGTAATGTCTTTAAACATTGACCTGTTTTTACATCCCAAAGTTTTAGGGTTTGGTCATTACTTCCACTGACGAAAATCTTGCCATCGGGACTAAAACTAACCGCCATCACCCAAGCTTTATGTCCGGGAAGAATGGATAAAGGGCGACCTTCTTGGGTTTGCCAAAACACGATATCTTCAGCTATTCCTGTGGCTAATAATTCACCATCGGGACTGAGGGCAATTGATAACACACCGCCAACGGTTTGGGTGAATACACATTGATTGAGATCGGCTTGAGAAAAGTTAACTCGATGTAAATTTACCCCTTGTAGATAGGCTTGCCAAACGGTTAAATGGGAAAAGTCTAGATCGCTGATGGGGAGTTTTGATTCTATCAGTAAATTGAGAAGATTTCCGGCTGCATATCCCCGTTTTTGAGGGCTGCGCGATCGCAATTGATCTAACAGTTGGGTTAAGCATTGATAGACGGCTTCGGGATGAGAAAATAGGGCGAATAGTTTGTCGGTGATGGGTTTGAGAATCAGACGAATTTGAGCGATTCTTAAATAGTCTTTGGTTTGGGCTTCTATTAAAGCATGAGTTTCAAAAAGATTAATTTCTCCTGTGGTGATTTCTTGAAAGATTTCCTCGATCAGTTTTTCGGTGATGTACTCCATAACAACCGGTTGCTGGGTAAATTGTGCCGATTGTTTTTCGATGAGCGATCGCTGTTGCAAAGATTCTAGGGCTTCTAATAAGTCTCGCTGCGAAATCGCCGTTAGTATGGCTTGTTTGAGTTGAGATAACGACATCCATTCTTGATGGATCGCCAACCAATACATCACCTGTTTTTCCAGGGATGATAACCGACTAAATTGTTGATCGAGTAAGTCGGCAATATCCCCAAAAATTACCGATCCTTCCGCCAAAAACTCGCCAACATTTCCCTCAAACAGTTCCACTATTGTGGTCGAGACAATTTTTAAAGCCAGGGGATTTCCCGAGTAGTAGTCTGTCAATATTTTAGCATCTTCTTCGGAAATATCAAAGCCTTTTTCTCGTAAAATATCTTGACCGGCGTTTGATTTTAAACCTTCGAGTTGCAAAGACCGAATCGGTTGATTATTCCCTTCTCGATATCCAATTCCTCGGGGTTTTTCTCGGCTGGTTAACAGCAAACAACTTTGATGTTGTATTTCTCCAATATTTCTAAATAACTGTCCGTAGCGTTCATATCCCTGTCGATAACTCCCCGCCCGTTTGTTGGTGTCGAGAATCGATTCAACGTTATCTAAAATCACTAAAAATCGGGAAGTTTGCAGAGATTGAACTAAGGTTGAAATTTGAGCGTCAACGGTTTGAGGTCGTTGGGTTAATTGTTCGTTTGAGAGAAATTGAATTAACTCCGTTAGCAATTTCTCAAGGGGGGGTGCATTGCGGAGACTTCGCCAAATTAATCCCGAAAATTCCCCTTGAATTTGTTGGGCGAGTTTCACAGATAGCGCCGTTTTCCCCATTCCTCCCATTCCCAACAGCGTCACCAACTGACAGCGCTGTTCAAGAATCCAATTTTTCAGCGTATAAAGTTCAGTTTCCCGATCATAAAATTCGGCACAATTTGGCGCTTCTCCCCAATCTTGACGCGAAAAAACTGGGTTAATGCTCGGATTATTTTTAGGTAAAATGTCCGAAGATTCAGTGGAGGATATTTCCCCAGTTGACTGTTTAGATTTTGGCGAGCGGCGTTGTTCCCACTGCCGTTCAAATTCTCCCAAATTGCCCGATTTATCTAATCGATGATGCCATAATTTTAAAGTAAAATGCCAGAGATCCGATCCTTGAGTTGAACAGCGATTGTCTTCTAGGATTTCGAGAAAATCTTTCAGACGTTTTAAGCTTTCTTTGACTTGAGTAGAATTTAACTTTTCTCCTTTCCCCATTTGGGCTGTCAAGGCTTCAAGATATCTCACCTTTGTACGGATAACCAATTGTTTCTCGGTTTGCCAGTTTACCCGAATCTGGGATTGAAAGCGATCGCATTCTTCTATTTCTCCATTGGCGTAGGCTATCAAGACTTCCAAAAGGCATTTTGTCCGTTTCTTAGACTGAGGGCCGTAATTAGGTCTTGCCATAGATACATCCCTAAAATATTTAATTTATTGTCTCAAACATACACGGATTAACTCTAGATTTCAAGGGATTTTCAATATTTAAAGTCCGTTCGCTGCAAAGCGCAGTGGAAAAAAGATTAAAATATCAAGCTGATTGGGGGTTAATTACTGCTGCCGAAAAATTATAAATTGTAATTGAGGTCATAAAAATTTTGATCTAACACCAATAAAGTTCGGGGATTCCCCGAAGTTGCACCAGTTCCCCTACTGCTGAAACTCAATGGTAGAGGCGAATTCAGCCCCAAAAACCCTACATTTGCTTGGGTGCAGTTTCTCTACCTATTCTAGAGCCATAGCTCAATCAGAAGCTAAAAGGGTCAGCGCTTAAAACCTGATGAATGAGTTGAGCCGCTCACCGTCACCACCTGAGGGTTATAAAAACCGTTAATTTCGGTCAATCGTACACCAAAATAAAAAAATCATGCAATATATTCTACACTTCAAAACCGATTCTTACCTGAAACGCTTTCCTTTTGCTCCCGAGAAACTCTTATCTGAAGATCTCCTGGTCTATAAAGCAGGTGATGAAATATCGATCAGCGAATACACAACCGACTTCCAAGGAAATCACATTCGAGTCATCTTAGAAAATATTGATGTGCGTTCAGTTTCTCTCGAAGATATCGATAAACAATACTATTGTTTGGCGAATGAAGTCGAAATCTTTAACGCAGAACTTGCTCGCGGAAGTCGCGATCCTCAACAATTTCCCCCTACAATTCCGGCTAAAGTTAATTTATCGGTTCCTTTCCATACCCAACACAATAATAAATTTAATCCTGGCGGTTCTTGTAATGTCACTTGTCTCGCCATGATCTTGAACTATTACGGGATTGATTCTCGAACTCAAGCCGATCTCGATCGCAGTGTTCAACTCGAAGATATTCTCTATCTAAAAATGGCTCAATGGGATGAAGAAAATGGATTTTATGGAAGTTATCAATCCCGTCATCAACCCCACTTTTTGATGCGATTGTTGCGGGAATGGGGCGAAAAATATGGTCGGGGTGCTTTGCAAAATTCATACTTCAAAGAATTGGCATCGGAAGATGATATTAAACAGCATATTGCTTCGGGAAATCCGGTGATTGTTCACGGCTATTTTACTCACTTTGGTCATCTAATTGTCATCAAAGGTTATGATGACACGACCGGGGAATGGATTGGCAACGATCCCAATGGAAAATGGTTGGGATATCAAGGCGGATATGATATAAATAGCAGCGGGGAAAATGTACGTTATCGCTATGAGAATGTTTACGACGTTTGTCATATTGGTGCTGGAATTTGGTGTCATTTTACCGTTCCTCGGGTCTTACGTTTGAGGCAGTTATTAATCGAAGGGCCGGACGTTATTCAGGTACAAACAGCCTTGAACAAACTCGGTTTTTCAGTAGAAACTAACGGGATTTTTGACAAAATAACTGACAATGCGGTTAAACAGTTTCAACACCACAAAGACTTGACCGTTGATGGCGTAGTTGGGCCTAAAACTTGGGCGAAATTATTTACAAATTTTGCTTAAGTTGATGACATCATTACTATCAATATCCGAGAGTAAATCCGATTCTTAATTCCTGTAAATTCTGCGATCAGTCAGTCGTTCACCGGATTTGAAATCCGGTGCTGGCGGTTGACTGTCGAAAGTAATGAAATATAGATTTTTCTTACAAAAATTATCGCCATTTCCCCGCTCGCTTCCCCTAAAAAATCTTGAAGTAATCAATCAATAATTTTTGATATAAAATTTAAAACATAATCCTACACAAGCTTTCAGGTTTCAACCGACAACTTCCGATCCTTGTGACCATCTGTAGCAAAAATTTGAGTCTTTTATATAATACTATAAGCATAAGTAACAACGATTCCCGTCAACGATCAGGGGTAAGGATTTTTTCCCAAAGCAGCAAAAAATTTATGATCGGTTCGCCAACCTGTTTTCGATTAAAAATCCCTGTTTTCACCTGACTTTCCTGAGAGAAAGGTCTAACCGCTCTATCAGGAGATCGAGGTCAAGCGACCGAGGCGTTTTTTTCTCATGAAAAAATTGGCTAGATTTAATCACTTTTTTGAGTTGAAACCATGAATAATAATCTCACTCCAGATTACAAAGAAACGATTTTAATTGTTGATGATTGCCCCGATAATTTACACCTATTAAGCGGTATTTTATCTCATGCTCAATATAAAGTTTATCTCGCTCCGAGTGGCAAGTTAGCCCTGAAATTCATGGAGTCGAATTTGCCGGATTTAATTTTGCTGGATATTATGATGCCTCAAATGGATGGTTATATGGTTTTTGAGCAGCTTAAAAACTCGGAAAAAACCAAAGATATCCCCGTGATTTTTATCAGTGCCTTGCAGGATATGTTTGATAAAGTCAAAGCTTTCTCTATGGGGGGTTCGGACTATATTACCAAACCTTTTAAAGAGCAAGAAGTTTTAGTTCGGGTTGAAAATCAATTGCGAATCATCAGACTCTCTAAACAAATTATTGAGCTAAATATTGTTCAAGAACGCAACCGGATAGCGGCTGAAATTCACGATTCTTTAGCCCAAGCATTTACCGGGATTATTTTACACTTAGGTGCGGCAGAGCGGGCGATAAAAAAAAGTCCCGAACAGGCTATTTCTTACCTAAAAAACGTGCGAGAACTTGCGAAAAATGGACTGGCTGAGGCACGGCGTTCGGTGGAAGCTTTGCGCCCCAAATTATTAGAAGATGTCGATTTGTATACCGCTCTTAACCGAATTGCGACACAGATGTCATCCCACAGCCAAACCCGCACCGTTTTAGATGTCATGGGTACGGTCTATCCCCTACCTTTAGAAGTTGAAAATAATTTGCTCCGCATCGGTCAAGAAGCCGTAACCAATGCGTTTAAATATGCCAAAGCCGGCACAATTAATATAGAGCTAATTTATGAAGCCAAACACTTTACTTTGCGGGTGAAAGATAACGGACAGGGATTTGATCTCGAGAGTCCTTGTTTTCAGAATGGTTTTGGTTTTTTGGGCATGAAAGAACGAGCCGATCGCATTGATGCTGAATTGACGATTGCTAGCGAAGTTGGAGGGGGAACAGAAATTAAAGTTTTTGTTAAGCTTTGAGCGAACGACTTTGAAAGTTTCATGGCAAAATATAGGGAAATCAGTTGTTATTAAACTGGGGTATCAATTATGATAAATCAATTGAATTTGATTAAAGTTTTAATCGCTGACGATCATGCGATTGTGCGACAGGGTTTAGTCTCCTTGTTGCAGCAAGAACCTGATTTGTCTGTTGTAGCCGAAGCCAGTAATGGACAAGAAGCGGTCAAAATGTTTGGTCAACATCAACCGGATGTGGTGTTAATGGATTTGCGAATGCCTCAAATGAATGGAATTCAAGCAATTACCGCTATCCGTGCCGAATTTGCCAATCCTCAAATTGTCGTGCTGACGACTTATGATGGTGAGGAAGACATCTATCGGGGACTACAGGCGGGCGCCAAGGGTTATTTGCTCAAAGATACCGATCCTAACGATATTTTTGCTGCAATTCGCAGCGTTTTTTCGGGAGAAAAATATATTCCATCTGTTGTCGGCAGCAAGCTAGCAGAACGCATGGGAAACGATCCATTAAGTCATCGTGAATTGGAAGTGCTTCGCCTAATTGTTGCGGGTAACAGTAATCAGCAAATTAGCGAGATTCTGCATATTAGCAAAAGCACGGTTAAGTTTCACATCAACAATATTTTCTCTAAGTTGAATGTCAAAGATAGAACCCAGGCGGCGATCGCAGCTTTAAGACGGGGAATGGCGAGTTTATAAGTAAGAAACGTTCCTAAAGCTTCGTTTGAACTTTAACAAAAGCAGACTACTGATTTTTTAGCAAACCTATTCTACAATATAAATCTTCTCGATGAGAGGATTAAAAGTTAAATTTTTTCACTCTCATCGAGAATGAAGATCGCAGAAAATACAAGCCGATATCAAAGCTTTTCCGTAAAAAATAATTATTTAGAAATAGGAGTTTGATTCATTAACCTGTATTTGGCATTTTGTCGCAGGTTATAAACTCGTTGGATGCAGACCTGTAAAATTGCCGCGATTTGTTTGGGAGTATAACCCTGTTCACAAAGTTCTAAGACTTCTTTTTCACGTTCTGTCAGTTCAAATTGTCTGGGCATTTTCTTCAATCTCCTTAGCGAGTGCCGAGATCATTTTGGCATAAGTTCCCGGAAAAAAAATCGGGGAAAATACGGAATTTTAATTTTGAAAATAAACCGACATCGCTATTAAGATAAAAAACCAAAATCTCACCCGTTCAACGCCATCACAAAAGTTAACGACCAAACCCTGCTAAACTAATGCTTGAATGGGTGGGAATTAGTCGCTTAATTCCTTCTCTTGATTTAACCTTATTAAAATTGCCGATAGATACCTTGACGATGCCAAAGAAAAAAGTCGCCATCAATACGCGATCCGCACGGAAATGATACCAAAACTTTAAACGTTTGACACCCTGAATTGCAACGCTAAATCCCATCACAGACCCGGCGATCTTCCTTGATCAAACTAACATTAGGATTGTTAAAATAATCCTCTAACCAATCACAACTATGCTTCAATAAACCCTCAATTTCTAACCCTTCCAAATTCCACAAAATAATCGTTTGATCATCCCCACCCGATGCCAAAGTCTTGTTATCCGGGCTAAAACTGAGACTGCGAACAGCCCCAAGATGCCCCGGTAAAGTCGCCAGCCAAGTGCCATCCGGTTTCCAGAATTTCACCGTTTGATCGTCACTTCCCGAAGCGATCGCCGAACCATCCGGGCTAAAACGAACACTATTAACAGCGAGATTATGTCCGGTCCAAGAGTTAATTAAACTGCCATCGGGTTCCCAAACTTTGATCGCGCCACTGGCGCTCGCCGAAGTTAAAGTTTGACCATCGGGGTGAAAATCAACGTTATAAACTGAAGTGTTATGTTCAGAAAAAGTATTGAGCAAAGTTCCATCAATTTTCCAGAGTTTTACCGTACCATCTATACTGCTAGTCGCAAAGATTTCCTGAGCAGAATTCCAACTAATTCCAGAAATTCCCGCATTATGCCCAGAAAGGGTATTAAGCAAAGTTCCATCAATTTTCCAAAGTTTTACCGTAGTGTCATTACTACCCGAGACAATCATCTGATTATCCGGACTAAAACTAACAGCATAAACTGAAGCTTTATGCCCAGAAAAAGTATTAAGCAAAGTTCCATCAATTTTCCAAAGTTTTACCGTATTATCCCAACTTCCCGAGACTATTTTTTGACCATCGGAACTAAAATTAATCCCAAAAACGATATCTTGATGCCCAGAAAATGTGGTCAACAAACGACCATTTGCTTTCCAAAGTTGAGCTTTCTTATCAGGACTCGCAGAAACCAACGCCTCACCATTAGGACTAAAACTTAGACCCAAAATAATATCTGTTGGCCCGATGAAAGTTTGGCGCAGGCTAGTATTCCACTTCCACAGTTCAAGAGAATGGTCAAGACGAGCAAAAGCCAGGGTTTGACCATCGGGACTTAAATTCACACTACGTCCCGTCAAAGTTTTCAACAATGTGCCATCCCGCTTCCAAATTTTTACCAGGTTGTCAGCGCTCGATGAAACAATCATCTGACTATCAGCACTAAAATTAACCTTCAAAGCCTGTGCATTATGTTCAAGGGTTCTTATGAAAGTGCCATCAGGTTTCCAAAGCTTAACCGTCTTGTCAGAACTCGACGAGCCAATCATCTCACCATCCGGGCTAAAATTAACATTAATTACCAGCCCGTTATGTGCAGAAAAACTTTTCAAAAAAGTGCCATCTTTTTTCCACAGTTTAACTGTTCCATCCATACTTCCAGAAGCAATAGTCTGTCCGTCTGGGCTAAAACTAACGCTACTAATTGGCCCGTTATCCTCAATCGTTTTCAGCAAAATACCGTCTTTTTTCCACAGTTTAATGGTGCCGTCGTCGCTAGCAGAAGCAATCATTTCACCATTGGGGCTGAAAGTCACATGATTAACTATTGCCTGATGATCGGTTAGAGTATTAAGTAAAGTGCCATCTTTGTTCCACAGTTTAATCGTACCATCTCGACTTGCAGAAGCTATAAATTGACCGTTTGGGCTGAAATGATGGTTGACAATATCGTTAGTATGTCCGGAAAGGGTATGAAGTAAAGTGCCATCTTTTTTCCAGAGTTTAATAGTGTCATCTCCGCTCGCCGAAGCAATAATTTGACCATCCGGACTATAGTTAATATTATAAACTTCATTGGTATGTCCGATCAAGCGATTATTTTCTCGGATTTGATACATCACCCCTTGCAGTGCGGTTAAAACTTCTTTCTGAGTATTGGCGTCGGCAAAAATTGCGCCTTTCATGGTTTTATAAGCTTTTAATGCTTCTATTAACGCATCTAATTCTTGCTCGGAATTAAACAGTTGTTCCGCAGATAAAGCCAAATTTCGACTTTGGGCTTGTTGGTTTTGATTCCATTGAAATAATCCAAATCCCGAGAGAACCGCAAAGGCTGTAACAATCAGGCTAATTTTCGTTCTACGGTTATTGCGCCAGCGTCGGAGACTGCGCTGTAAAAATTCAGCCTCAACTTGATTAAACCAAGTTTCATTAGATTTTATATTGTCTTCTAAGACTTTTAGATAGGGGTTGCTATCCCAGAGAAATTCTTCCGGTTTTTCTTTCGGGTGTTTTTGCAAGTTTGAGGTTTTTTTCCAGAACTTAAATAAGCTGGTATTCATCCGATCAAACAAGCCTTCTAAAAAGATAAAACTGCGGTCTAATCCCTTAACCATCGGTTCAAACCGATCTTGAACGCTCAGAGATTTTTCCTTGGTTTTCCATTCTAAAGCCGCAGAAGTTAGCCGCCGTTGTAAGATTAAATCTTCTTGATGTTCTCGCTCCCAAAGAATTAGTTTTTGCCACCCTCGAACTAAAACATCGTGGGCGGGTTCAACATAACTTTTGCCCTCAGTATCTCGCCCTTTCACCAGCAAACGTGCGGCACAAAATCGTTCAATTGTTTCTTGAATGCGTTGATTTTCGGGTTCGGGATAGACTAATTCTTCCTCTAAAACCCGCCGACGAGCCAATTCACCGCCGCCAACCGCAACCATTCTGAGCATGAGATGACGGATGGTTTTTTCATAAGCCGGATCGCGTTTAATTAAGGCTGCATATTCCCAGTCCGCTCTTTGGGTCAGACTGCGGGTAACTCCGCCCAATTCTTGATAATCTTCTTGGGTAATTGCCCGGTTATTTCTTGTACCTTCTCTCACTTTTTGGATATAATTAAAATACAGTTCGCTGAGGGTAAAAGAGAGTAACGGTAGCGCTCCGGGCATCTGCACAACTTCATCAATTAATTGTTCGATCAAGGTGGGCGGTTCAAAATACATCACCTTCGTTGTTGCCGGTTCAACGATGATTTGACGCAATTCTTCCCGGGTCATAGCCGGAACCACAAATCGGGATTTTGTCCAATATTGTTCTAAGGCGGTTTCTCTAAATTGGGGTTCAAAATCGGAACGCAATGTAACAACAATTCGCAACCAATCTGAAAAACGTTCTAAGGCTTTTGTTAACCCATTTAAAAACATTTTCTGTTCTTCGCTATCGGAGTTGAGCGTTACAATTTCCTCAAACTGATCGATAACTAAAAGTATTTTTTCATCGGGAAACTCTTTTTTCCATTCGTTCAAATCAGTTAATAAGTTTTGAGTGTTTTGTATTTCTGAATTGGGGAAATCAGAATTAAATTTATTTTCGCAGTTGGAAACTTTAGAATTAATCGGTTGTATAAACCGTTCAGATTGAGGTGAAAAATTGTTTCGTTGTAGGGCATAATTTAAAGCTCTAAACGGAGACTCTCCGGGGCGAATAGCGGGTAAAATCATCCAGTTATCCCGAGTCGTTTTCAACTGAGAAATTAACCCCGCTTTCACCAAGCTCGATTTTCCCGTACCCGATGCACCCAATACAACCGTTAACGGATTTTTACTCACAAATTCAACCAATTTTTCCGTTAACGCTTGGCGACCAAAAAATTTATCGCTATCTCCTTCTTCAAAAGATTCTAACCCTTTGTAGGGATTATTTTTTTCATTCAGTTGGGGAGCCGACGGCAATTGGTTAACATCAAAACCGGGAATAATAAAGATATATTCGCCTTTATCGTGGTGTCTGAGTTGGGCAAAACCGGGGGTTTGTTTGGCTGCGGTTTTCCCCAATTCCGATTGTAAATAAACGTATAGTTCTGTTGCGGTAATAATCCCATCTTTCATCAGATCGGCTTCTCCATTTAGACCTTTAAATAAAAGTTCTGCAAAGGGAGAATGATCGGAACTTTCGCTTCTTTTTCCAAATTGATAAAGGGAGTCAGTTGCTTTTTCATCGTGGGCTGCGGAAGTAATAACTTGTTGGGCGCAACCGGAGGTATATCGAGTATAGCGCTCCCGATAAACGGTTTGCGATCGCACGGCTTCCCGATGGGTTGCAGCCCAACGAAAAGTTCCCGCAAAACAACAATCTAAAATAATTAATGAATGGCGACAGGGGAGTTGAATTAAGCTATCATGTAATCGCTGCATCGAAAGCCAAGTTTCGCTTTGATCTCGCTGACCATCTTGAGGGATTAAAAAACCGACCGGCCCATCTGCGTTTTCCAGTCCATCTAAGGCGATACCATGTCCGGCAAAGTAGAATAAAATGCGATCGTCGGGTTCAATTTTAATTTGATTTCCATTAGAAAAAGGTAATATTTTATCGGTGAAAGCCGTTAAAAGATTGTCGAGTTTAGACAGCGTTGCATCTCGATCTAAAAGTGACAAAACTTGGTATTGGTATTTTTCTGTCAGGAGTTTAGCCAGTTGTTGGGTGTCATTGACTGCGGTTTGTAAGGCGGGAATGCCATTAATATATTGATTAATCCCAATTAAAACTGCAAAACTTCGCTTAATCTCTGACATTTTTAAATTCTCCCCAGAATTTGGAGTGGAAACTAATACCAATTCTTTATGAAGCTGCATCTAATTGATCCCCCCTTAATCCCCCAATCCCCCCTTGATCCCCCCTTAAAAAGGCAGGGCCGTTTCATTCTAACAAAATCCAAAGCCTAGACCACCTGTTATTAAGCCATCTTTGACCCTCTGTAATTGACACAAAGCCTAAAAGTCTAAAAAGATTAATTGCAATAGTTTGAAGAATCGATAAATTCGTTCGTGCTTGAAAGTGAGCTATAGAAGAATCATCTTCTTTGAAGATCACATCCTTGACCCAATGCAAGCGATTTTCAATTTGCCAATGACCTTTTATTTTTTCAGAAAAATAATCGGCTTTTTCCCAAACGCTACTGATGTAGTAAGCGACTTGATGATAGTCCTTTTTACCTCTTTTACCCCATCTTTCAACTCGGATTAAGCTTTTAATTTCATACCAACTAGATTTCAGGGAATCTATACTCTTGAAGACAGCTACTTGGCGTTGAATTTGGCGACCATGACTTTTATCTTGCTCTATCTTGATACTCAAAGGCTCTTGATTGTGGGCGACAGACTCTAGAGCTTGATACAATTTTTTTTGATTCTTTTTGACGGTGATTAAGTAGTGATTTTTTGATTCAATAATTTTTTTAACGGTTTGCTTTTGGCAGTGCAAAGCATCCAGAGTAAATACTTGATTCTTCAGGGGAAAATCTTCGATGATTTCTTGGACTTGCTTAATTTCTGAACAGCGTTTGTTCTCAAAGCAATTTAATCCCAATACAACTTGATATTCTTGACTGTACAAGGAAACAAATGAAACAAAGTTTTGATGAGAGTTGCCAAAATTGTCTACAGTGCTGCCTAAGCTTTTGCCATCAATACAGACCCAATCCCTCAAATCATCAGATTCACATAGACTACTAGACCATTGATTAAAAATGTCCTGAAGATTTGACCAGTCTACTCCCATCAGAACTCGTCTTATGGTTGATGAAGATGGAACTTTTGGGGATGAAATCTTAAATTTTTTAACAATTAGCTGTTGATTGGCTTTGGCAAAATCTCCCATCGCTCTATACCCTAAGTATCCCTGCATCGCTGCCAAAATTACTATCAATAGCACCAACCATAATGGATGCCTTCTGCCCTGGCGGCGGCGAAAGTCCTTGACTTTTTTAAGTTCTTTAATTAGACTATCCATAGATAAAATTTAAGAAAAAACTGGCGATTGCTATCATTTTACATCCGGCGCGATCGCCAGTTTTATTGTTCAATTCCCGCCTTTAAGAATCAGAGTGGAACAAGCCGTTTGAGTCAGGCGATCGCTATGTTTTTCTAAGATTTTAGGTGTTCTGAAGAAAAAAGGGGTGAAACTGCTTCCAATTTTAGCTCCTCGCGATCGCAAAATTTTAGAATGAAACAGCCCTGCCTTAAAAAGGGGGGTGGATGGGTGGCGAAGCCGGGGGGATCATAAAAAGTTGCATGATTAGAAAGAAATGGTATAAGGGTTTAAATTGGGCATATTTTAACTCAAACTCCATTGGAAATCAAGTTTAAATCAAGGTAAAATCCCCCTGTTCGTAGAAGTGACCGCTTGAATTTTGATTGGGTTGTTGCTTCTCAGAAGAACGAGTCCAAAAAATAATTAAGCCGATAACAAAGCCGCTCAAAATGATCATTCCAATTATCCAAAGTATTTTCTTAGAATTATTTGTAATTTGATGATTTGTCGTTGATTTTGGGTAAAGTGCAGCGGCTAAAGCTTCCCTTCCCGCCCGATCTGTAAAATAGGTAAAATGATCGCAAGCAGTATCCGTTAATATTTTCGGTGGCGGCGAACGGTTTAAACTAATATTTTGGATGCTTATTTGAGTAACAACAATATCATTTTCTTGGGTAAAAACTGACCGATCAAAAACTCGATTTTGGGCGTTTTCAAACAGATTATTCACCAACCGATCCAAAAGGCATGATTGTTGATGGGGTTCAACTTCTAAAGCTTTAGAAAGGATTGAAAAATTACCCGCAATTATGGTATAGTGAACGTGAGGATCGGGGCTGTTGGCGAGTTGTTGTAAGAAAATAGAATTGGGCTGTATTTGTTCAAATAAGTGATTGTTTGCTGGTAAAACCTCCAAGAATTCAGCCACAATTTTAGTCGGCCAAACTTGTCTTGAAAGTTGATTTAATCCCAATCCCAACGTTATATAAGCCCAGTCCTGAATGGTTGTCCAAGAAATACCTCCGTTCGGCGTTCCTAACAGGACTAAATGCTGTACCACTTGATTTCCGCCTTCTCGTTCCACAAACCACCGAGAAATTAAACCTCCCGTTGAATGGGCGACAATATCTAAGCGCTTACCATGATTTTTTATTAAACCCACTTCATGTAATTTTTGCCCCAATAACCGAGCATTTTCTTCTATGGACGTTTGAAAATTATCAGAATCAAAGGTTAAAATTAGGTCATAAAGTTCGGCAAGGGGTCGGTTTTCTCCATTCAGGTTAACCGTAGCTTTTCGGAGACTATAAACCATCGTTGAACTGTCGTTAATTATCCCGTGAATACAGAGAATGATATCTTTTGATTCTGCAACTCTTGCTTTAACTCTTTCTAGATTTTGTTCGTATTTAACATGACCTTGTTCGTTGAAATCTGCCAAGGCTAATATCGGATATTCCTCAGATAACGGCAGTTTTTGGTCAACAATTTTTTCAAAGAAAATTTTAATTGAACCGTCCGCACACCGATTACTAGCTGTTGGTTTGGGTAAGCGTTCTAAGCTAATTTCTATGGTGTCATTTTCGGTTTTTGTTCCCCTCCCCAACGGTAAGAAAAACTCTCCATCGTAAGCAAAAGCTAAAATCGATTCATTTTCGGCTAATGGTTGATTGACCCGCAATTTTAGAGGATTTTCCGAGCTAACAACAGTATAATCTTCCACTTCACTTAACTCTAATATACTCAAACCGGGGTCACTTCCCCGACTATTTGTAAATTGAAAAGACTGACTCAATCCCGATTCTTGACGCAAAATAGCAGGTAAAATTAAGTTACCTAAATCTCGACTAGCTTGGGGTATTGTGCTAAGATTAACTAGGGCTTTTAAAGTCGAATGCGCTAGAATTTCAACCGCTCTCTTTTGTAGAATTGTATTTTTATGAGAGTAGAGGGATTCAGCTTGTTGAGGTCGGACAATTGTAATGGTAACTTCTTTGGTCATCCAATCATCATAATTTCCTTTATCTCTGACGGCTTCGCGAGTATTAACTTCTCTCATCAAGTGATTGAGCGTTCCTTGAATCCCCTGTACAGAGCGAGTCAGTTGAGGGGGTGCGAGTCCATCTTGTCTTAATAAACTCGCATCAAATTCTGCGGTCGAGACAATCAGCTTGAGAATATCTTTATACTCGGTAATCCCCTGTTCAAAATAGTCATCGGGAACTTGAAAGATAATATCATCGCTGGTAATAGAAGACGGAGTTTCTGAATTTTCGGAACCGAGTAAAATACTGCTGACTGTCTCGAAAAATGGAGTATCTACAGCAAAACTTTCGGAAAGATTAATCAGATTACAGTACAAAGGATTGTTACTTTTATTGGTCAGTTTAATTTGCAGTCGGGGTTCTTGCCAACGGTCGTTTTCAGAACTGTACTCAACCCGCATTTCTGATGATGATCTGTTGTTTTTATTGCTAGATAATGATTTTTGTTCTCCAGAAATCAGAATAATTTCTAGGTCGATATCGCTGTTTTTAATGCGACTCGTTGCCGGGGTTGAGAGGTTTAAAATATTATTCCAACGGGCGATATGTTCGAGCCGATAAATCACCTGTAAGGCAATTTGATCGGTGTATTCTTGCTGAATATATCGTTGGGGAATGGGTGCGACTAAAGGGCGATTATTATCGGGTTGTACGATCCAATATTGACCGTTTTTTACCAATAAATGGTAATCGGCTTCTTGAGGGTCATCGACTTGCTGCACGTACAAAGAAGGTTTGTTACCCACTGCTGATTTTAAAAGCGCTTGTTGGGCTTTTTCTACGCCCAATCTTTCCCGTTCATCACCTTTAATGTAAACTTTTAAAGGCGGTAAAGGTAAACTTGTGATCACCGCACAATAGCTTTCGGTTTCTGATAATTCATCCAGACCTTTAATAATTTCTACCTTACTTCTTTGAGGTAAAACTTGGGTGACTCGTGCTTCTCCTAAAGCCTCTGAAAGTTGCTGCATTCTTTCGGCGCTGCTACCAAAGGGAAAGAGCGCTAATTGAGTCTCTATCCCCTCAGAATAAGCTTTGGGAATCCCGTGAATTGAACCGCCATCAATCACCCAACTCCGCTCATTTTGACTGTGAGTTAAGGTGAAATAGTGAGGGCGTTCTTTAATCGCACCGCTCAAAAAAAGTCGTTTTAATTCCTCTCGGTTCGTTGCTTCGACTTGGGGGGATTGATCTTTAACTTTTCCCGTCACTAAAGCATTAAGATTTCGGGCTAAATCTCGATAGGTTATGTTCCCATTTGTTCGCTGTAGGGTTTGCAGTAAAAAGTGAGAAAAAGCCCCCCGATATTCCCCAGTTTCGGTTTTATATTCCTTGGCGTTTTCGTACTCTCTACAGGCGGATAATAAAATGTGTTTTCCTTTGGGTAAAACCACCCCGGTTATCTTAGTTTTTGGATTTTGTGAGTCGCTTAAAATTTGATTGAGTGCGGCTTGATTTTCTGCAAAAATAAACGTATTGAAGGGTCGTTTTCGACAGTCTACCGAACCCCGACGCACGTTCATTTCAGGCGATAAACCTCGGGTTCCCGAACCGGAGTGACAACAGTCAAGCATAATCACAATATGGGGTTCTTTTTGCGCCACTTGAGAGATGAGATATGCGAGTTCTTTATCTGCTAAGTCATAGCCACCTTCTGTCCGACTATCGTAGCAAATTAAAGTTTCATCTAAACGGTCTGCTTCTAGTTCCCAAAATTCTTCCGGCGATTGCTCCTGAGCGCCATGACCGCTATAATAAAACAGAGCGATATCATTACTCTCTGCTTGAGATAAATAGTTTTGAAATCCATCTATAATTGCTTGGCGGGTTGCTTGTTCATCCCGAAGAATTTTCAGATGAATTTGGTATCCTTCTTCGGGTTTTGCAATTCGTTCGCTCAGATAGTCGGCGAATGCTGTAATGTCGTTAACACAACCTTCCAAACAACACACTGTATCGGGAGGATATTGATCGATTCCAACCAAGAGTGCGTAGATATTACAGGTCATAAGGGCGGATTTTATCGGGTTAAAAAGGCACGGGTTCAAGAGAGATTATTATCCCAAAATCTTTCTTATATTTCTTAGTAAATCATAGATAAGTTTGACCTGTCAATCCGAACAATATACCGGTTTGACCGTTTTGATTTTTTTCCCGGACTGAACATCCGACTGAGCATCATACAATTTCACATTTTTTCATATGTTTTAATACTTTTTTTAACGTTAATAGGATTGATGTTGTCGGTCGTCATCCGGGGTGTTATCGGAACGGATGACCTGTACTTTTGGCGAGGTCGAAAACTCAACTCTCGGTCAGTGGTTTTCTTAGATTTTTCTCTGTATAGTTATTTTATCAAGAACAAGCAACAACAGTCTAAAAGCTTGTCGATGATTTGGAAGTTGGAAAATCGATTAAATTGAGGGTGTTTATCTATCGGAATATTGGGAAGATATTACCGATTACTTAGGGAAAATTTGCCCAAATTAAAAATGAGCCGCATTGACAAATAACAACTTTAAAACTATCGCCAGCTTTTGGAGTTTATCGAATTAATTTTTTAGGGGGAAAACATGAACACCTTAGAGTATACGTTACGGTTTATCTCAGATTCTCTGCTGAAAGTTCGACCTTTAGAAACCTCCCTTTTATCTCTTGATGAAATTCTCACCTATCATGCCGGAGATGAAATTCCAATTAGCGCCTACACTCCCAATTTACAAGGAAAATATATTCGGGTTTATTTAGATAAATTTGATGGTTCTTATCCTGAAACGACACCCAAGCAATATTACTGTTATGGTCAGGATGTTCAAATTGTATTAACAGCCGTTTCTCGGGGTCAAGAACCCAGTCAAAAATATCCGCCCGTCCTTCCTCCGAAAGTAGATTTAAACGTTCCTTATTACGACCAACTCAACAATTTAGAACATCCTCAGGGTGCTTGTAACGTCACCTGTGTGGCGATGGTTCTCAAATATTATGGAATTGATTCTCGCAGCGCCAAAGAAATTAGTAACGATGTTCAACTCGAAGATGTGCTATTTCGTAAAACCGAAAAATGGGATAAACAGTATGGATATACAGGTGCAACCAAAACCCGTCACATTCCCCAATTTATTCAACGACTTTTGCGAGAATGGGGCGCAGAACACGGCCCCGGAAAACTTCAGAATACCTTCTTTAAAACCGTGACAACCGAAACGGAAATTAAACACCATTTAGCCCAAGGTCATCCGGTAATTATTCACGGATATTTTACCAACTCCGGTCATCTTATTGTCATCAAAGGATATGATGACGAAGAAAAAGTTTGGATCGCTCACGATCCCTATGGTAAATGGTTAGGATATCAAGGCGGATATGCCGATCTAAATCTTAGCGGCGCAGATGTTCGCTATACCTACGCAGATGTTCGCACCGTTTGGGATGTTGATGGCGAAAGTTGGTGTCATTTTCCCCTGTCTTAATCCCCTGTCAGGGTAAGTTTTAAACAGAACTTACCCCCCTAACAGAACCGGGTTAATTTTGAGAAAATAAACAATCTAATCGCCCTTGGTATTGCATGGCTTCCGAGGGATCATCAATCAAAGCAATCACTTGTTTAACTTTGTCTGTCTCTCCCTGAAAAAGATAAGCTTCAATCATAGAATTCAAGTCATAGTTACTAATTAACAGACCCTTCTCCGGTTGACTCTGCATCAGTTCAAGAATTTTGTCATACCAGACAATTTTCTCCTCCAAAAGCGCAAACATTTGTGAACGCCGGATCATCACCTCAGCTTGATCACGGGGAGACAACCCGATGCGAGATTGCCATTGAGTTATAATATCAATCTGACCGGACGAGAGAGCCTCTTCAAAAATTCGTCTCGCCATCAGAGTTTCGTCAGCAACCCCCACAGCTTCGGCCAACTCAATAAAATCGGCGATCGCACCTCGCGGATCATCCAGACTAGAAATATACGGTATCCGCTCAACCCGTTGTTGCACATCTTCAATCTGCTTAAGATAATTAACCTGCAAAGCATAAAGGCGATCAGCGCTTGCGGTTTGCTGCTGAAGACGTAAATAATGCTCTAAACGATTGACCCAGACGATGGGATGTTCGTCAGCAAACATCCCCATACCTAGCTCACCATTGAGAAGTTCTTCGGCTTGGTCAGCCAGCGCCGTACTCAAGCGGTTAGCCAGTTCCGTCTGTCCTTGGTTCTGAAGGTGCCAAATCGCCCGTATTGCAATATCTTCAGCCAGGAACTCAGCCGGACGAATATCAATCACAAAGTAAGGCGGACTCTCCGCAGAAGGGGAACCGACATTCACCCTTGTCGGGATCTTCCAAACAGACAATAGTGTAGGATCGCTCCTTCCGATTTTGGGTAAAATCTCCTCACTCAGAGCGATCAGCGCCTGCGGTTCCCCTTGGGAGGCGGCCACAGCAGCCACCCACCAGCGCCAATCGTCGCGAACTTCAAACACTCCCACATCAATCACCAGAGGCATAGACTGGGGAATCAGTTTCATCGCTTCGTCATAGCGTTTCGCTTGTACCGCTTCGACGATCAGAAACTCGACGGCTTGGGTTTTGAGATTCAGCCGTTCAATAAACTGAATCATTTCCGCCGTATATCCTCCCGAGCGGCTGAGGGTGTAGAGCGAACCGCTCCATTGATCGTCCTTTAAAGTCCCAAAATCCGAACCGAAACCCTGTTTTTGACCGATTTTACCCGCCGCAATCAACCGTTCTAGGGCGATCGCAGCTTCTTTAGGGCGCTTTTGTTGACGCGCTTCTCCGGCGATCGCCAACCAAGCCTTCGCCGCCAAAGCCGGCCGGTTCGTCGGTAACTGGTTTGCCCCCACCGTCGCCGTCGTCACACCCCCCGCCTGAGCAAAGGAAATAATCCCTTCTGTTGCGATCGCCGCTAAATTATTCTGCTCAACTGCGGGTGCTGACAGCAATGGTTTGATGGTCTTTTCAAACAAAGCAACGGCCGGTTTGAGTTGCTTGGCCCGCAGATAAGCCGATGCAATCCGAAACAGTTGTTGACTTTCTTCGGCGAGCGTGGGAATTGCTCGGGCTGCGGCTTCGGCTTGAGACCATTGACCCCGACGGAGATAGCTACCGACCAACTGCTCCGGGAGGTTGTTGTTTAAAGGAGGTGATTGGGGGGAAAGGGTTTTCAGGGTTGCGGTTGCCGCCCCCAGGCTTGTTTGTCCCAATGAATTTTCACCCAGATCAAACCAAGCTTCTGCTAGTCGCCACTGAGTTTCCGCTTTTAGGGACGGAACTGCTATTCCGGCGACGGTTTTACTGGCTTGCTGGAGTAAGAGTTTACTGCGCGACGGTTGATTTAACTGTTTGTAGGCGATCGCACTGACGATCAGGGCGCGGCTTTGGGCGTAGTTGTAGCCCGCCGGGAGTGTGTTGGCGAGGGTGATGAGTTGCTCGACGACGGGGACCAGTTGCGATCGCTCCGAGGCGGGTGTTCGTTCTATCAGACTCAGTAACAGGGGCGGTTCTTCAAGATTATTTCTCAGTAGGGTAAAGCGATCGATGGCCATTTGCGTAGTGCGGGGACTCTGGCGAGCCATTTTCATCAGCTTGAGGATTTCCGCTAGGTTATCTGGTTTTGCAGAGGCTGAGTTGGGGTTAATATGCTCGGAAAGCAGTCTTGTCCATTGACGAAAGGCATAGTGGAATTGTTCGCTCTCACAAAAGGCTGAAAGTTCTGTACCCTTCGTCTGAGCGGTTGCGGGTATGGCCGCCCACAGCGTCAGGATGGGGCCGGCTCCAAGGCTCAGTAGACAAATTACAGACAATAGACGCTTCATGGATATTTAAAAAAGTGTTGACAGTTTAAGGCGCTCCCTATCCCTTTCATCATCTGGGCTGTCATTCGGGGTGAAAATTTAGAGATTTGCTCGGGGTTAGTTTGCTGCAAAAGTGCGACCCGTGTAGCCATGATTTTAGTCACGGGTTTTGATGACTAAAAGCGCTCTCAATTCTGCGATCGCCCAAGCTACTTTAGTCTTATGAACCGATTGAAGATCCTCAGTGATGCTGATGTTAAATTTATTCAATTTTTTGTTAAAAGTCGAGTTATTCTTTCTCATGGTTTTAACGGGCTTGCTCCCCTGTTACATCGCTTTCAGCCGGACAAAAGCTAGGGCGGAAACACCACAAAAGTCTATTCTAGACCGACCAATCGAAGAACCAAGACAGCGGCAATAGCGCCCCTATGAATTGGGACGACAACACCGATTAAAATTGAATAAAATTAGGTAAACCCGGAGTTGTCAAATTGTTAGTTGATGTCTATCATAAAGCCAGAACAGATCGAGCAAAAACATTAACAACCTTTATGGAAGACAACAAAAGCGAAGGCAAAAAATCTCCGATTCTGCGAGCCAAGGAAATTGTAGAAGGTGTTCAAATGTTCTCGCACCCCTGGAATCCAAATTCCGAAATATGGGGGACAGATTTGGCGCGGACAGTTGGACTAAAACGCACTGGAGTTAACTTTATAAAAGTTCCTCCGGGTAAGGAATCCTTTATTTATCATTCCCATTATTCTGAGGAAGAATGGATTTATATCCTCTCCGGGAAAGGCGTTGCAGAAATTGACGGAGAAGAATTTGAAGTGGTTTCGGGAGATTTTATGGGATTTCCCACCCCTTCAGTTCCCCATCATCTCAAGAACATTGGTGACGAAGATTTAGTCTATTTAGTCGGGGGAGAAAACTTAGAAATAGAAATTGCTGAGTTTCCAAAACTTCAAAAACGGATGCTTCGTCGTGGAAATAGCGTTGAAATTTATAACTATTCTGATGCTAAACCTTTTGAAGCGTTAGACCCCTAACTGAATCAAGTTCGTTGGAGTTATCGGTCAGTCAAAGGCGAACGCATCACCCTTCATCACCTCCTCACCTACACCGCAGGTATCCCGAATTTAACCAGCTTTCCCGACTATAACAAATGGATGCAGTTACCAACAACTTTGGATCAATTAATAGATTAAAGGAAAACACAGAGATTAGTTTAGGACAACAATGATGAGCAAAATTAAGAATATTGTGTTGGTTCATGGTTTTTGGGCTGATGGGTCTAGTTACAGTGAGATCATTCCGATATTGTTAGCAGAAGGTTATGAAGTTGTCGCAGTTCAAAACCCGCTTACTTCGCTAGCTGATGACGTTGCTGCAACAAAACGTGCTTTGGATCGGATCGAAGGTCAATGTGTTCTGGTGGGTCATTCTTGGGGCGGTATGGTGATTACCGAAGTTGGCAATGATGAACGAGTTTCTGGCTTGGTTTATATTGCCGCACTTGCTCCCGATGTTGGCGAATCAATGATAGATTTGATGAGTAAATATGGCTCTCCATCGTCCCATTTTAAAGAACAAGAGGGTTTTATTTGGATTTCCAAAGAAGGTGTAAAAGAGATTCTGGCAGGCGATCTTTCAGCAGAACAAATAGCATTAATCTATGCGACTCAAACTTCACCTTCTACCTCACTCACAAACGAAAAAATAGAGAAGCCCGCATGGAAATATAAGCCAAGCTGGTATATTATTACCAACAATGATCGGGCTGTTCCACCTGATTTACAGCGTGATTTATCTAAACGAATGAGTGCAACGACAGTGGTTTTAGAATCAAGTCACTTTCCAATAATTTCTCATGCAAAAGAAGTTGTGGATGCGATCAAAAAAGCCGCAAATCATGGCTAATTTTCATGCAGTTTCCAATTCAATAACAGAGCATTGCTAGATGGTATTATCGTTGCTCCCAGAATAGATTAATGGTGAATTGACCCTTGAAAAATCCGGTTGGGGAAATCGCGATCGCCGGATTTTTCCCCTTCCTTATCCCTGGGGGAATACAAGCCGGGGCGAATCAATTTATCAGTCACAAAAGCGATCTTCAAAAATTTAGATCTCCCTTAGATTTCCCCGAAACCACCTCTATAAACCCGCTCCGTGTTTGGTGTAGCATTATTTTTTAGATTTTACATCAATAGCTTGCTGATTGTTAACCGTTTACAGCGAAGGAGAGAGTAAAGTTTTTCGAGCCAATCCCCATGAATCCTACTTTAATATCAAGTTCTCTCTGCTGTTTGATTACCGCTGCACTGTCCTTTGGTGTTGCACAATCAACCCAAGCTCAATCTAATCTAGAGACAACCAACAAACATCAAAGTTGGTGTCAGTCTCAGGGCGGTAATTGGGTAGATAATACTTGTCAGTGGGAACAATTGCAGATGAAACAATCCACAGAAGTGAAATTAAGTCAAGAATGTGGTCAGCAAAATGGGATTTGGCACACTTTGTTTGAGGAAGTTTATAACCCTAAATGTTCTGGTGCTTGTCTGGCTTGGATTGATCCTTTTGATTTTGAGTATATCGAAAAAGGCGTAGTTTGTGCTTGGTATTCTGGGATTGAACCGGCACAATAAATTCGGTTTTATCGAACAAGCGATTGGATTAACTTTAGCAGAAAATGGGGTAATGGTTGTTGTTTTGATTCAAATTTGCTGCTATTTATTGCAACTTTTGGATCAGAGTCCAGCAACCATTACGATGCTCAAAAATATAAGCCCCCGGTTCTCCATAAGTCCGAACGACATATTCTTCTTGATCGACCCGAGAATCATAAGCATACTCGGCTTTAATATAATCTACTCGAAACGTGTTATTATTAATGCGTTTCAAGTCAACTTGTAAGCGAGTATAGGGACTGTTATCTACGCTAGAAGGCACCAGTTGTACCCAACGGTAATCTCTGATATCAATACTAAACTCATCATCTTTCTTGCTGAGAAATCCGATCAGATTACTGGGATTTTCATAGTCTCGAACTTCGATAGTGTCTGCTGTATGGGTAAAACGTGTTTCGTTCCCCTGATAATCTTGACCCCGTACAAAATGCTCAAAAAATATTTTGTATTCATCGGGTGAACAATATTCGGGTAAAGCCGCTTGAAGTTGTTCGTTGTTGTTCGTCGGGGGATAATTTGTTCTTTGTTCACTCGTCACACGAAACGGATTCAGCGGGTTAATTTTCTCTAAATTGTTCGGGTTATTGGTCGCCAAACTCCAAGCATTTCCTCCGGTATTCAATGAATTTTTATCCTCAAAAACTGCTAAACTTTTAGGCAAAAAAGAAGATTGACCTCCGGCGATCGCACCCGGAGAGTTAACAAAAATTGTCGCGATGACAACCCGAGTAAAAGTGGGAATTGACTTAAATGTTATAGGCATGGTAAAATCTATAAATCCGGGATTATTTTAAATGACTAGCCCTTTAAAATCTAATTTTAGACCCGTTTAGATCCCGCAGGTAGACACATAAAGTCTCTGTCGAATAGCCGACCAATTCTGAGCCATAACAGTTCCCGGAGTCAGCTTTTCTCCAAGCATTTGGGGATAGCGACTATAAAAAATAACATCTGCTAAATAGTCATAAGCGCTCTGATAAGACCTCCGATTCCGCACTCAACAACGCCTACAATCTCAATCTTTCATCGAATAGGAGAGTAAATTAATTCGGGATTCATCTCCCAATGAGAAGATACTCAATCAATCCCAATCCCATTGCAATTCTTCTCGATCCAGAGCTTGTTTTGCCCTTAATAAAGCTCGGGTTCTAGCCAATTGACTTTTCCAACCCGAACGGGGTAGAATAGGAGTGGGAGAAAAATCAGCCGTCTCTAACCGATTTGAATCCGTTGAACGTGAATTTTCTGCTTGTAAAGATTCAGTTTTGAAAGACTCAATATTTAGATGTTCTGCCATGACTTTATCGTTTTTGAGTGAGAAATTTCGTTTCAGGATTGACGGTTTTTAAAGGCTGTTGCGGCCAATCATCCGGCCATTGAATCCGATCGGGGGTAAAATGTAGAGGATCGGACTCAACCCAAGGAGCATTTAGAGGTTCCTCAACTGTCTCAAACTCTCCATTGTCAAAAGGTAATCCTTCCGCCCGGACTTTCGGAACAACCCGTTCCCGTTTTCCCTGAGCCGCATAAGCCAAAGCCCGATGATGACAGTAGGGATTATTGCCTCGGCGATTAAAAAACACATGAGCAGTCCAAGTACAGCCCCCCCGACAGAGTTCGGCATACTCGCAGGTTTGACAAAATCCCCACAAGTGATCCACCCCGGAAGGAGTGCCAGCATTCAAGTTAAACCCGAGTTCTTCAGTGCTTTCAATAATTTCGCGCAAAGGTCGATGTCTGATATTACCCCCCGTGTAGGCCGCTGTCGGCAAGGAAGGACACCCTTTGATCGTCCCATCGGCTTCAATTCCCAAGGTGGAAAGACCCGCCGAGCAGCCCTGCCAGAACGTCCATTCATCTTCCCGTCCCCGCCCCCGTAACAACCGTTCATAGGGGCCGTAGTAGCCAATATTATTCCCCGGCTGGATCTGAACCTTGCCGTCTTTTTTCGCCTGTTGAGCAACCCGAGCTAACATGGGGTAAACCGCCAGCAATTCGCAGGGCTGAAGTAAAATTTCGCTGTGATCGGCGGCGTTTCCCATCGGCACTGTCAACTGAATCTGCCATGCGCGAGCGCCCGCATCCCGAATCGCCTGATAAATGCGGGGAAACTCCGGCGCCGACAGGCGATTAATTTGAGTGTTGCAACCGAAGGGAATACCAACCTGTTTTAAATGACCCATCGTTTTAAACGCCCATTGCCAGGAACCGGAGCGACCTCGCAGGCGATCGTGGGTGGCTTCTAGACCATCGACGGAGATGGAAACCGTCGCAATTCCCGCCCGGTGCATTTTCTCGGCGGTTTCTAGAGAGATCCCATAGCCCCCCGTTGTCATCGTACACCGCATCCCGGCGCGATTAATCGCCTCGGCAATTTGCAGCCAGTCGGGGCGGAGAAAGGCTTCTCCCCCAATTAATGTGACTTCCGTAATTCCCACCTCTGCCATCTGCTTGACGAGATCGAGGGCTTCATCGGTGGATAATTCCCGTTCGCGGACTTGTCCTGCGCGTGAACCGCAATGACTACAAGCTAAATTGCATTTGAGGGTAATTTCCCAAACTGCATAGCTGGTTCGACGGTATGCCATAGCAATCTCTCCACATCAGTAGTCTGTTCAGTTTGAATTAATTTTATTCATCTATCGAATCAATGATTACCCGGTACACGGGTTGAAATATCATCTTCATCCATCCAATCAACGATTACCCCGTACACCGATTGAAATATCATCCCGTCATCAATGGGTTCAATGACGACACCATACATCGGCTGCACTATTGGGTCATCAATGGGGTTGATTGGGTCATCAATGGGTTCAACGATTACCCCATACATCGGCTGCACTATTGGGTCATCAATGGGCTTGATTGGCCGCGAAAAGCTCCGTCGCCCTTTTTTCATCAATCCACCAATTGCACCGACCAATTCCGCTTCTGTTAATTCGTGAAACTCATCCCGTTCTTTGAGATCGAGCAGTTGAATGGATGCGGTTTCAAATTCTTCTTGAGAAAAGCTATAGCCGTTAGCCTGTAAGAGTTGTTGCACTTGTTCGGCAACATTATTTTCGACTTGTTCGCGAAAGGTTTTGTCTTTGACCAGTCGAACTAAAAAGTCCTTGACGTTTTCTAAGATATTAATAGGTCTCATCCAATGCTCCCTCAAAATCTTGATGGTAGGGTGTAACAAGTTGTTTTTAACAAGTTAGCATCCGGGCTGAAATGACCGATGCCATTTTGGCATTTTTTTTGAACCGGAAAGGTTGCAAAATTGTCTATAAACTGAGGGGCTGATTGCCAACATTTCACGGTAAATTTGCCCCCGGATGGGGTCAGGAAGAATCCGGAGGAATTAGGAGCGGGGGGCTGACTTCTGCTGATTTGTTAATCTGGGTCTAGACTTCTGGCGATCGCCGATTGTACCGACTCGGAGAACATTATTTTGAGATCGGAATTCTTGGGGTTTTGATTTGATACCTGTGCGGGTCAGACAAATAGACGAGAACCCATAACTTTATTAATTCAGCGATTTTTTCTTGGTTTTTTCAGTTTACATGAAGTCTGGAATCTCGGCGATACAATTTATAATTATACAATTAAAAGACTTTATTTACCACTTGATTGATTTGTTGAATTTTTTATTTTATCGTTTGCGAATAATGAAAATCCCCAAGGCGGTTCGGCCCTGGGAATGAAAAAAAGATTCGGTTTGAAGATTTCAATCGCAATTCTAATCAACTCTAAAGCCGCACAAAATCGAGTGAAAAATTGAGAACGCTTGCGTCTATCCCCTCAACAAAACCAATCAGTTCTTTTTGTCCCGCAGTGGTCTGAAATATACCTGTTCCCGTTCCGGCATCGGGGAGTGTTAAATTTTCGAGGGAATAGCTATCATTGGTGTGAACGACTATCACATCAAGCTCCTGTTGATTGAAGTCGGTAATTAAGGCATAATCCCCATTTCCAGCCCCGGTATAGTAATTAGTTACAGAATCACCAATAAAGAAAGAATCTGACCCCGGCCCTCCGGTTAAAGTATCAATTTCACCTGAACCCGGATTCAAAGCTAAAATATCAATACCAAAAAGGGCATCATTTCCCAGATCCCCAGAAACCAAGTCATTTCCCGAATCTCCTGAAATAATGTCATCTCCCTGACCCCCAAAAACACTATCATTTCCTTCTTGTCCATACATAAAATCATTGCCTAAATTCCCGAAAAGGAGGTCATTCCCCCCGATAAAATCAAAACCTCCGTAGATATAATCATCATCTTGTCCTCCAAAAATCACATCGTTACCATCATCACCATAGAGAGTATCGGATTGTTGATTACCGTTAATGGTGTCATCTCCTGCAAAACCTGAGAGATTATCATTTCCGGCCAATCCAAAAATAGTATTGTTGAATGAATCTCCGGTTAAATTGTCTGCTATAATTGTGCCGAATATAGAAGTCATAGAGTTTGCCCTCTGACCAAGTTAGATGCTGTAAGGTTGATTTAATTTCTCTATCGGACCAAACCCTACATTTTTACGTCAGTTGTTCAAAAAATTTTTATAAAAATTGTTCTTCTATCATCTCCGACCGCTCAATTATCCCAGGGCTAGGGGAAACTTGCTAGATTTCAGCAAAAACTTGATAGACGGCGAGAGTTTTTTCTTTTCCGGGAAGCTTGACTTTACCCATCAGTTGGGTATAAAATAGAGGAGAAATATATTGATAGGTTTGTTCAGAAATCAGAATCCGACACATCTCATTCTGGGAAGACTTATCATAACTTTCTAATCGGGCGGCAATGTTGACGGTATCTCCAATAGTCGTGTAATTTTGTCGGCGCAGACCGCCCAAACTGCCGGCGACAACTAAACCGGTGGCGATCCCGACTCGCATAGCCGCAGTGGGCAGTCCTTTTTTATCCCACTGTTGATTGAGAGTTTCTAACTCCATACGCATTTGTAAAGCGCAGCGAACCGCAGCAAGAGCATCAAGACCAATTTCTTCCGATGTGGTTCTGGGGATGGGAATCCCAAAAACCGCCATAACTGCATCTCCGATAAATTTATCGACAACCCCATCGTGATCGAGGACAATTTGAGACATGACATTCATATACTCATTGAGCCAAGACATCAGAGTTTTGGGATCGGTGCGTTCGGTAATTCTAGTAAAGCCCTTAATATCGGTAAATAGCACCGTTGCCACCATATCCTGTCCGATCAGATGCCCTTCTTTAATCAACTGATGGCGGGCATCCCAAACGGCATTAGCTATTTTAGGAGAAACTTGCTGTCCGAGCAAATTCATCACAATCTGCCGGTCTTCCCGTTCAATGTAAGCTCTGTAAGCGGTAATTGCCATTTCCAATCCGATCAGAATCAGCAACGGGGGAACAACGGGAATCCACCACCCATTTAAAAAAGCGACATAGGTGGCGATCGACAGCGATCCATTGGTAAGCACCAGACTAAGAATTTTGCGATGAATTCGTACAAAAATCCAACTGGTAGCAACACCAACCCCGGACCAAAGCACAATCCAAATCCCCTCGATCGCATTCGGCCAAACTCGAATCAACCGCCGCCCGTCTAACGCCGCACTGAGAACTTGACTGGCGATCTGGGCGTGAACTTCCACCCCCGGAGTCGTATTACTATAAGGCGTCAAAAAAATATCCTTGAGGCTGTATGCGGCTGTTCCAACCAAAACAATCCGATCGCGAATTAATTCCGGGGGTACGCGATCGGCGAGGACATCGCCCATCGATACCGTCTCAAACACCCGACAACCCCCACAGGGGGGACTGCGATAGTTGAGTAAGAACTGATAACCACCCGCATCGGCATCAACATAACCCCCCTCATTTCCTTGGAACGGCCGAAATATCGCTCGATTGAGCCTTAAAATTCCCCGCTCCGCATCGAGTTCTTCTATATTAATCCCCTCTTTTTCTAAATAGAGGAGCGCCAGCTTCAGGGGGAAACTAAAGATAACCTCATCCTCATCAAAAGCGATAAATAAAGCGCGACGAACTCGCCCATCAAAATCAAGGATTATATCAGACGCACCCACTTGGTCGAGCTTTTTCAGGGTTGGGGGAGGATCGACCGCTCCAACCACTTTTTCAATCCCAATCAAATTGGGTGTAGACTCAAATAAATCGATCAACTCCTCAGAACCGGGAGGTACGGGCAAATCTCGATAAAGATCTAAGCCAATCGCCCGAGGTTGGTGAAGTTTGAGTGTTCTCAGTAACTCGACCAACTGTTGATCGGACATCGGCCATCTTTGCAGCATTTTGATGTCTTCTTCGCGAATCTCGACAATCAAAATCCGGGAGTCCGCAAGTTCGGGAGGACGCCAGCGAAAAAACTGATCGAAAGCCATCCATTCTAAAACCTGCAACTGTCCCAAACTGCGGAGAACTAAAACGAGTACAACGACTGTCGGAAAGATGACGGCGATCCCTCGTCCTTTCCAACATAGCTGTTTTAATTTTTTCCGACGACTGGTGTTGAGTTTCAACTGCTTGGTGTGGATTTACTTGTTAGCTTTGATTGACACTCCCTCGCCTGAAGGCGTGGGGAATCTTTCAGCACTACTGAGAGCATGGAACATCAGAATTAATATCCCAAATCCTCAATCGCTTAGGCGATGTCAAAACGCCTAAGCGCCAAATCGTTAGGATTAAAATTAATCTAAGCGCGAACTGGTTACTTTTCGAGCAATATTCAACGCCCCATTGATATCAGCATTAAAGATTAACCCAGTTTGAGATTTGTACTGTCCTCTGGTTATTCTTCTACCTGATGGCTTCCAGAATTCGGGTTTTTCACCGTATTTTGGAAGAACATCTTGAGCCAAAGCATCCGACTTAGAGGTATAACTTTCCTCTGTTTCTACAAATCTTAATCCGCATTTTTCACAGAGTTTTTGAATACGAGACTTTAACTTAGCCGTAGGTACAGAAACAAACTTTTGATTATTTTTTCTGCCCATGCTTGATTCCTGTTTTTGACCCTTGTTCCAGCCAAAAATAACAGTTCCAATATTGTTGTCCAGGCAGTGATTGACAACTAACCTTGCAGCTTTATTAACGGCATCTCGCATCTGTCTATTACGCTTTTCAGTTGTTTGGTCAAGTAATTTACACCAAAAGCCTTGAGCTTTTTTCTCTTTAAGAGTAGCAATTCGCTTGTTGTACCACTGATTCAAAGATTTTAGATGCTTACCGTCAACAATAAAGCTTGTATCAACATTACTAACTGCTGTTAGCCAATTATCTAAACCCGGGTCTAAAGCTAAAAAATTATCGTAATTTACATTATGACTAACAGGTTCTACCTCGTCAGAAGTTATCCAGACTGCATCAAAATAACCTAGTCGAGGGACAATTTGAAGTTCTTTAATCTTTGACCATTTTAGGTTACTTGGAAATGGTAAATAGATATATTGAATCTTCAACCAAGCTTTGCAGTTAGTTCCCAGAGGAACCCTTACACTACCATCGACAAACTTTAACCATTTCTTAGGGTATGAAATCTGAAAAAGACCAGACTTTCTGTATTTAGGTGGTTTAGGTTTTTCAGAAAGTTGACCTTGTTTCCAGAGTTTGTTTAACGCCTTGAAGCCTTTAAATGCCTCTCCTACTGAAATACAGGTTTGTTGTGCCGCAGAACCATAAATAGCTTTTGCGTGAGGATTATTTTTCATAACTGTTGAAAGCCATCTGCCGTTAGATATCTTCCCGGTCTTGAAGTACAACTGACGAGCCAAGTATGTCGTACAGTTGTAAAGTTTGTTGGACTCTGTACAAAGATATTCTAAGACTGCTTTGAGTTCGCTATCTTCAGGTAGTCGATTTACTTGGGCAAAAAATTGTTTAGTCATACAGGGATGTTAACATAACATTGTCGATAATTACAACACAGTCAACATGAGGAAAAGTTCTCAAGGATATCGCCATGACCCACATTCTGTAGGCTTGGCGACAGTTCATCTTTGCTTTATCCTTAAAAGACGTAAACCCGTTCTCAAGGGAGCAATAAGACAAAGACGATGGGGAGATCTTTCAGTCAGTAGCTAGAGAAAAAGGTTGGTTCATCCGTTCAACTGAAATAGCCCCTGACCATGTACATTTGCTAATTGAATATGACCCTAAACAATAAGATTGCTGATGTTGCTAAAGCGATTGATCGGAAGGTCATCAAGATTACTTAGACAAGAATTTCCTGAGTTGTTAAAATTACCTTCTCGCGCGATCGAGAAGCTACTTTTATGAAACTAGCGGAAAAATTAGTACAGCAAAGATTAAAGAGTATATTGAAGATCGACACCACTGGTAGACTCTCGGCATCCTTAGTTGCCCGTGTCGCCTTTGAGCCCCTGAATAAATTCAAGGGGCTACCAGTCTACCGTGTTATTTTCCGTGTGCCACATTCAATCAAGGGTTGAGTCGCGATCGAGTCGAGGAGCGGTTGAGACTGCAATAATTGCCTCCACGTTTCTTGGTTTTGGTGATTGGACTCGGAACATTGCAGCGATGCTAAAGTCTCGACTGCATCATGCCAAATCCCATATTCGGCGTACAATGCGGCCCGTTTTAGCGGTTCGGCTTGTTCGAGTTGGCTTTTTTGGGTGGGGGAAAGTTCTGTGAGTTTGATCGCTCCCATATCGACTACATCTCGATCTCGACTGTCGGGATCGCAAATAATGGCAAACATCCATTGATAGTCTTTTCCCTCCTCCAAGGCGGTTGCTGAGTCGGGGAGTTCCACTTTCACGATTCCTGACGTCTCGGGTAAGCTGTAACGGGCGCGATATTGATACTCTCCGTTGGCATCTCTGAGTAGAAATTCTGCTTCTTTTGCTGAGGTTTGCGGCACATATACGAAAAATTGGGGGTGTTGGCGAGTGGTCAGCCCGAGTTTTTCGCCAGGAATTAATAAGGTCAGCGGGGGTTTGGGTTGCTCTTCATCGAGAAAACAGGTTGTTCGGGTTCCTCCTCCAACGGTTGCTTTGGGTTTTCCCTGTCCGGCGGGGGGTCGGTATCGAATCGCTACTTTTTGACTCTCTCGACGGGGTGCCGCAGAAGAGGGCTGTGCTTCTACTTTCACAGATAAGTTGCTCAGAAGAAAAACCCCACAGCTAACAGCGAAGATTCCTGTAAAACCGTTGAGAAGGCGTTGACTTGACATCGGAAAATTGCTCCTATTAGATGCAACAAAACATGAGATTGATATGAATTCAGAGCAAATACACCCTAAGTTTGATCAAAACCAACTTCCGACTAAAATAAAGGGCGCCCAGTAAAAGGGCAGGCGATATCCTCGTTCTAGAAGGTCGAGTTGGGCAAGACGCAAAGCTTCTGCTTTACTGATGTTAGCCTGGCTCAAGTACGAGTAAAAGGTTTCCATGAATTGAGCGGTTGATTGATCGTTAACTGACCATAAAGTTGCTAAGGTACTGTTGGCACCTGAACGGACTGCCACTCCTGCTAATCCTAGTGTAGCTCGATTATCTCCGGATGCTGTCTGACAAGCGCTTAAAATTAACAGTTCTATGGGGCTGATTCCGTTTTTTTCTCGGCTTTCCAGCAAGTTTTCTAAGTCATCAATTTGAATTTTATCGTTGATTGTTAAAATAAAGGTTTCTTCTCGGTTAGAGCTAAATTGACCGTGAGTTGCCAGGTGAACAATAGGTACATCGAATCGGCTGATTTGATTTTCGAGGTTTGGGGTTGTAAAGTCATCGTTGAGTAGCACTTTTGAGCGGGGAAATTGTTGGGAAATGTTTTCGATTTCTAGTTCTACCGCAGGGAGAGGCGGGAAGTTTTGAGTCGCTTCGCTGAGTCCGCCGACTAAGAGTTTTAAGGCGTTAGAATTTAAGGGGTTGGAGTTTCGCAGTTTTAAGCCCGGTAAGCCGATCGCAATGTTATAGTTTTCGATCAGATAGCGATCGCCGTCTTGTAAAAATGACATTGGAATATTTCGTAAAACTCCATCGAGAATGAAGACTAATGTGGTAATATTGTTAGTTTTTAGCTCGGTTTGAATGGGACGAATTAGCCAGTTGTAGAGTTTTTGGGTCTGGGGTAAAATGTCTTTTTCTGTGAATAATAGTCCTAAGTTTCTGCGAATTTCTAGATTCAATTCTTTGACTTCCGAGGCTGAAACTGGGGTGGAATAATGACGCAAGGGTTGTCCGGGTAGGGCGATTATTACTTCTAAACGTTCTGCTAAAATGATCGGATAAAGTATGGCGGCGTTGGGGTCGGCTTGGTCTATTTTTGTGGCTTCTTCTTCGATACAAGCAGTCCGAAAAAAGTTGTTTAATTCCTCGATTTGTAAGGATTCTATTAAGTTTATAGATTCTCTCAAATCCGATTGATTTTCATCACCTCGCTGCAAACGTAAGTCAATTAATTCTCGATAGACGGGTTCAACGTTTTCTTGAAAGTTAAACCGAGTGTCTAAGCCGGTTGCGACTATATCTTGACGAAGACCTTTGAGTAAATCAACGGCTTGGGTATAATTGGTAATGGCGGCTTCGGTTTTTCCGGTGGCTTTGCGTATTCGTCCGAGTTGCCAGAGAAATTGATAAGCAATATCGGGTTTATTTTGATAGCTATCTAAGGCGTTCAGGGCTTCTATTGTTGCGTTTTCTGCGGGGTTCCACTGTTGTTGGATTTCGTAGAATTTTCCCTGTAAACCCATGCTATAAGCCAACCCCCGTTGAGAGTTTATTTCTTCTGCTTGTTGGCGTACATGGGTTAAGTTTTCCTGAGTTTTGACTTGAAGTTCTGAGAAGTTTATTGAGTTAAATTCCACTAAGTTTCCTTCGGAATTTTGGGGCGGGTTTGATAATAAATTTGACGATAATAAATTCAACAGAATTTCAACGAAGTTAATTTGTGCATATATTGCCGATTCGCTCGGGGATAACTCAAGAATATCCGCTTGGGTTTCGAGCAATAAACTCTCCAAATTTTGCCATCTTTTAGCTTGAAAGAACAGGGTGATTTGTTCGAGTTTTGCTTGGGTTTTCAGCAAAGGTGAACTTGCCAATTCAAGCGCTTGGGTGTAATAGTCTAAAGCCGCGTTCAAATCTTGCTCGGCAATTTTCTGATTAAAAAAATTATTGTTGGCTTCGGCTTGCTTAGTTTTCCCTAAACTCAGATAAACCGCCGCAACTTCCCGATTATTTTCTAACTCTTTAGCCTGTTCTAAAGCCGTTAATAACACTTGAGAGGAGGCGGAAAAATCGCCCAATAGTCTAAACAGTTCACCCAATTGTCTAAAGGCTAAAACGTGGAGAGAATTAACCGGTTTGGCTTCAATTTTTGCCTGAGACTCTACAGACCATTCACAGCTTTGATGATTTTTATCGTTAAGTTCTAAAGCTGTCATTAACGTTTGACAAGCTCTCGGATAAAACCCCAAATTTTGCAACGCTTGAGCCTGATTAATTTGGCTTTGAGTTTTGCCAGAATTATCCCCAATTTTAGTATAATATTCGGTCGCTTCTGTCCAGGTGGAAAGGGCTTGTTCTAGCCGTCCGGTTTCCAAATACAAATTACCCCGAATATTGAGAATTTGAGCCAGAAGACGAAGTTGAGTTGGTGAGGCGGATTCGGGAGAAATTCCCAAGCGATTTAGACTTTGATTTATCGCTTCTTCTGCTGGTTTCCACTGTCCTAATTTCTGATAACTCAAAGAGAGATTACTCAACGCCATTGCTTGATTTAAAGGCTGATTATTTGCGGCAAATTCTGTAACCGCTTGTTGCCACATCTCAACGGCTTTCTGATAATCTCCAGCCAAATAGAACGCTCTCGCTTGTTCTACAAAATTGGGTTGAATTTCTTGAATCTCTGAAATTTGTTGAATTTGTTGATTTTCAAGCGCCACAGCCCTTGAAGCTCGAATTTCAGCTATTCCGGGAAAAATGACCATTGACAGGAAAAATAACACCCCAAAACTGATAATTCGCCATTGGGGTTTTCTCATATTTTTTATTGTATGTTTTATCAGATGTTTTATCATATATTTTATCATGGTTTCCGCTCTCCTCAAGGTCAATTATATGATATCCGATTGATTAATTCTGTTAGGGGGTGGGGCGGGTTTATATAATATCAAATCCGGTTGTATAATCAACGAATAACAGACACCCGACCCGTACCGCCGACAGTGGACAGGCTTCGGTTCAACCCCGCCACTCCGAACACCGAATAGCCAGAGCATTGACTATTGAGCGGCCGATCATTTATAATTGAGCTATACAGTTTTTCAACTATTGCGATTCCCAAATAGTCCCCAGAGGGTCCAATGATAGTAGGTACTACAGAAGCAGCCCGTATTTTAGAAATCTCTACCGCTCGACTGCGAGTTCTCCTGAGCGAAGGCCGAGTCCGAGGTGCTTATAAGACCGGGAAGATGTGGCTAATTCCCCTGGTTAACGGCAAACCCATTATTAAGCGAGGTACAAGAGGCCCCGATCCTCGTTGGCGCAATCCAAGATTGCCCGCTCAAACGATTGTTCACGTTAATTCTCAAAGAATTCGGCAAAATCAAAAACAACAGCAACAACTTCCCGTGATTACGGTCAAGAAGGGTAATACTAACGTTTATGGACATCAGGTCGAAATACTGGGAGGATGTCGTGTCGTCTATAGTCCCGATAAGCCGCTCAGTTGTGGTGCGAGGGTTTGGATTGAAACCCTAAATAAAGTGATGATCGTCGGTTAGTCAAAATCTCTTGATCTCCCCACACTTTTCTGAGGGTATTCAACCAGACTTGATATAAGTTGTCTGTGGGAGGTTATAAATCAATTCGGAGGCGCGCCCCTACAATACCCGCCCTACAGAATAATTATTGATTAGTCGGATATCATATTACACCTCTGAGACTGGGAATTAGAACGCCGAACTTGAGTCCCAGTCGGATCGTAACCGACTAAAATAATATCCCCATTTTCATCTCGTATCCATCCCCGAGCCGGCACAATATTTAAACTCGAAATCGGCTGTTCTTCTGCCGTTATTCTCGAAGATTCCCGGCGTTGAATTGGATTAACAGATCTCGGTTCCGTTTCGGGAATTTGATCGCTTAATCCCACACTAACAGCCGGATTAATCGTTTCTTGAGTTGGGTTGGGCGGCAAACCTCCCCGTCCGGTAATTATAAATTGACTTTCTTGATTTTCACGGCAGGGATTTTCAGCGATTATTGCTTCAGGATCGACAACTTCTTGAGAGAATTCTACAGCAAACCCCGACGAATCAAACTCACTATTAAAATCAATCGTTCCGCTAAATTGAGTCCCGAGTTGTGAAGAAGCGGTAATATCGCTGGCTGCGGTGGGTTGTTGACGAATTCGAGTCCCTAAAACGGCATTGGCATTAATGGCAATTTGCCCCCCAAAAGCTTGCTCGGCATTGGCGGTAATATCACTATTTTCAAGCGCAATTAAACGGTCCGTATTAATGATAATACCGCCCCCGGTTGCTTCTCCGGTAGCGTTGGTGGAGATGCGACTATTTCGCCGCAGTTGAATTTCTTCGGAATTGAGGGTAATATTTCCAGAATCCCCGGCAGAAGTTTCGGCGCTGAGGGCGGCTTCGTTATCGAGAAGAACGAATTGAGAATCTATTTCTAGGTTTCCCGCTTCTCCTTCTCCATCGCTGCTAACCGTAATTTGAGCTTGATCTCGAACGGTTAATTGTTCGCTAGTAATTTTAACGGTTCCTCCCGCACCCTCACCGGAAGTTGAAGCCGAAATTTGTCCTTGATTTTCGACGGTTAACTCCCCAGTTTTTAGGGTTAAATTTCCCGCCGAACCCGTAGAATTGGGGCTAGTTGAAGTTAAGATACCGCTGGCTGCTAAATTGTTGGGAGAGCGGAGAATCACTTCGGCGGCGTTTAGGGTTAAATTTCCGGCGTTTCCAGAATCCGAGGCATCTGTAGCAATTCCCGCTCCATCTTCAAGAATCACCCGACCTGTGGGTGCATTGACGGTTAATTCTCCTCCATCGCCGGAACTGCTACTTCCTGATAGCAAACCTGCAAAACCCCGCAATTCTAAAGACTCGCTAACGTTAACGGTTAAAGAACCTGCATTTCCCTGGCTGGTGGTGGTGTTGCTAGAAGTGATAGAAACACCATCTTCAACGATAAATTGTCGGGTATTAATTTCTAAATTTCCTCCTTGTCCGATTGCGGTTGTTCCGGTGGTAATTCCTGTTGTGATCAACTGCTCGCTGGGTATATCATCGGCGGAAGTGAGAGGGCTAAATACGGTTCTGAGTTGAAAGGGTACTGAACGATTTGTTTGATTGCCGATTACTTCTATAAGATTCGTTGCGTTGATGGTTAAATTACCTCCGTTACCTCTACTGTTGGGTAGGGTTGATGTTGTAATTCCGGTAATATTTTGACTCGGGTTGCGAATCGTTAAGGTGTTGGTTGTAATCGTGAGATTTCCGCCATTACCTATACCGATTGTACTGCTTGCTAATCCAGTTAAAGGAATATTTGAGAAAAGGATATTCAGGATATCGTTGTTGAGTTCTGAAACACTGCTTGAATTTCCTTGATTGAAGATGGCGACGGTATCAACTGCGTTTAAGTCAACATTTCCCCCTTGTCCCGAACCGATTGTTAAGTTTAAAACTACGCCAAAATCTCTCACAGAAATGGACTGCCCCGAGACTTTGATATCGCCTCCAATGCCTTCTCCGGTGCTGACACTGGTAACAAATCCATCATTAATTGAAACGTTGCTTTGACTATTAAGAATAATATTTCCGCCTGACAATCCTAAGGATTCAATTGTTGAACCGGGGTTGAGAGTAATATTGCCTTGAGCGAGTAAAGTCACATCGCCGCCATTCCCGAAAGAATTAAAAGCCGGCAGAAGTTGAGGTACAAGTTCTAGGGTAAAGTTCTCGAGGTTTGATGTCAGGTCAATTCCCGGAGGAAGGGCAGATAAATTAACAAAAAAAGGTGCGGAGGTATTAACCGTATTGGTGAGGGAAATTTCACCCCGAGCGTCTACAATAACTGAACCTCCAGACCTTAAATTATTGGTATTGTTGTCTACATTTGCCAGTAGGGTTGGACCAGTGTTAATGGTTCCAAGCGTTATTTTACCCGGCGTGAATGATGAATTGGGTTGATATTGATTGCTCAGAAAAATCAGCCCGTTTGGTTGAGTTAGATTAATACGACCAATGTTAATATTTGCACTGGTTGAAGGGGTTTTTGCGGTTAAATTTCTCGGATGAGTGACTGTGGTTCCGGCGCGAATATCGACGGTGGGTTGAGCGCTTCCGTTAATGGAAATCGGGGTGATTCCATTGGATAGAATAACGGTTTCTGGGGTGGATTCGGATTGGGCGGCTCGGGTGATATTGATTTGATTGATGTTGACGTTTCCCCCGGCTAAAATGTGCAGTGAACTGCCGTTATAACCGTCAAAGCTGACATCGCCTCCCGAGTTGATTTTTGTCCCGTTTGGACTGGATAAACGTCCGAGATTTCCATCGAATTGTTCGATTTGGAAATTTCCCCCGCTCCAGTATTGGGTGCTACTTTGTACGGCGTCAGGGGAACGAAACCGCATATTTTCCCCGGAAATAAAACCGCTGTTGGGATGGTTTTCTGTAGAGATTTGGATTTGATTGGCTTGCAGGAGTAATTGATTGTTAGCTTCGGCAATAAAGGGGTTTTCTGGGGTATCGCTGACCTCGATTTTTTCTTGGGCTTCTAGGGTTAAATTTCGACCGGCTTGCAGTTGACCTTGTAGGTTTAAATTGCCCCCAACTAGGGTTAAATCCTGACCCACTGACAGGTTTCCCTGATTCGTAATTGTTGAATTGGGTTGTGGGTTGCGAAGGTTTAATCCGACGGGCATATTAATCGTTAATAATGGCGGCGCTTGTGGGTTTGATGCGGCAAATTCAACGCCATTTTCAAATAAGATTCCGTCGGCGGTTGTCGCGAAAAATGAACCCGCCACATCTAACCGTGCGTTGGGTCCGAAGACAATCCCGTTGGGGTTAATTAAAAATAAGTTTGCATTTCCTAAAACACCCAATACTCCTAAAATGTTCGAGGGATTTTCACCCGTTACCCGAGTGAGAATGTTTTGTATTCCTTCGGGATTGGAAAAATAAGCGCCCCGTCCTACCTCGACGTTGAATTCTTGAAAGCTATGAAATAGGTTGTTTCCCCGCACCGCTCCCCCGTCAATGCGTAGCGTAGCGGCTCCGCCAGGAGCATCGCCGGGAGTCCCTCGAATGGTTTGGTTGAAAATGACAGTAGAATTCTCATTTCCTAGAGTATTATCGGGGATAATTTGGGCGTTAACTTGGGGGATTAGAATTGTATAGAAAAGAACTGTAAAAGTTACTTTAGCCGTCCCTAAAAATGAGGATAAGTGCATGATAATAATGCTTTGTTACTCGGATGAGGTGTTAATCCTGTTGATGTACCCTTTAATCTGGTTAGTGTGAGCAGAAGTTTAACTGGTCTTCAAGCTTAGTATAGCCTACATTTTTCTTGACTGTCTGTATCAGTCTTTCGACCGGTAGCAAAGGCAACCCGTCTTTGATTTTCGCTTTTTTGCAAGTTCGACCCCCGGAAATTCTGGCATCTCCCAGTTTAACAAAGTTCTTCCCGAATCACCCTCTTGGTCGCGAAACTTAATCAAGTTTATTGTATATAATTATAATCTTTCTATTCTATACTTTTTGGAGCCAATTTGTAAATATAAAACGGCAACAAAAACAATTTTCAGTTCATTAACAGCCCTTAAAAACCTTGAAGTTTTAACCCAAAAAAATGAAAGCTAACGGTGAGGGGAGGCAAAAGGCGCTCTTGCAAAAGCCAATTGCCGCGAGAAATACAAGAGTTTTAACCTTGTTAATTGTTCTGAATCTAGAGTGCTTTATTGAGTGTTGGGAGTTAGACTTTTAGATCTAGCAATTAACGCCGATGCCGCCTGTTTAGCGTGCAGAGCCGCTTTGGAATTCCGTTCCATCATCGCCACCACTGTTGCACCCACAACTAAAATTACTAACTGTTGCGTTAGTTGCTCCGCATTGGGCAAATTCGCCGCTTTCACCAGAGACAGAATATAGTCAAAATTTGCCTGTTGATGATCTAAAGAAACTTGATAGCCGGGATGCTTTGGATCGACTAATTCAACCGCAGAATTGAGAAAAGCACAGCCCCGAAAATCGGGTTGCTCAAAACATTCTTGAAGTGCATCAAAAATTGCTAAAACTCGCTCCTCCGGTTCGGTCGCCAAGCGTTCCACGGCTTCTTGAAACCAAGTCCGCCAAGATTCATCCTGTTGTTGCAGCCAAGCCGCAATTAAGGCATCTTTGGATTTAAAGTGGTTGTACAGCGACATTTTCGCGACACCCGACTCGGCGATAATCCGATCAATCCCGACATTCTGCACCCCTTCTTTGTAAAAGAGTTCGGATGCGGTTGCTAAAATGCGATCGCGAACACAAGAACGATTTGATGATTTTGTATTTGCCATAGTATCTGTGTAGACAGGTCTGTATAATCTTATCTTATCCTATTTTTTCTAAAAGTTGCAATCCGTCAAGAGTTGAATCATTGACCATCCCTCTAAATCCTTGTTGTCGCCTCTCCACTGCGAGAATTAAGTCGATTTGTTTGATTAGAATTTTAACTCAAAACCTGCATAGCCTCTACTGTTTGAGAGGAATGTTAATTTAGAATTAAGATTTCAGCCCGACTTGTCTTGAAGCCGAGAAGCGATCCGAAAATCCGGTTGTTTGCTCGAAACCTACTATTAATCCTAGCCAGATCTGCGACTTTTATCCCACGAAACCTTGACAATTAGAACTCAAGAACCCCTCTTGAAAGTGATTGAGAAACTGGAGGCTCAAATTGAAGCCCCCAAAATATTGGGTTGGAGTTTTTCACGAAATCATCGCCCCTATGCCGGTACGATTTCTAACTCCGGGTTTAAAATCCATCGTATTATCCACTATCGGAACTCGTTTTTACCAGTTATTAGAGGACAATTTGAGTCGTTATCGGATGGAACAATTGTTCATATTAGTATGAGCTTACATCCTATGGTCGTGGCGTTCTTGAGTTTTTGGTTGTTGATGTGGTACAGCGTATCAATTCCTATCTTTATCTTGGAGATTTTATCGGGAAATTTACCTAAATTTGAAGCTTTATTATTTTTAGGGTTGCCTATTTTTCTATTATTGATATTTGTCTGTGCGTTTTGGTACGAAGCCGATCGCAGTTGCCAAGAATTAACTCAGATTATTGGGGGAAAAGCATTGTGAAAGCATAGAGTCTAGAAAATAGGAATACATCTCTATGAATTGACCGACAGTCCAAACCCTCAAGCCGATCGCTTCCTTTACCCCCAAAAAGATAGTCATTACCCGGAAAACCTGTTACAGATTCCCCAGAACTCTTGAATTTTGGCGGGGTTTTGGAAGCGGATTTTAAAGGAGTTTGGCGATCGGATCGGGGTGAGATTTTTTCCGATCAATATTCTCTACAACTTTCAACCCTTGAGAGTCTTTATCTACATATTTCTTTTGAATTCTACTCCTTGGCGATTGCTAAAACGCTAATTTTTAGTTGTGGGAGTCTTCATGTTTGACGCTCAATAAATATTCAATACTTTCAGAAAGTAACCAAATATTATATTTTTTCCGCCAGTCTGGAGCAAACTCCAAACCGTAAATTTCCGCAATCTCAGTGGCGGTTGAAAACATTTCTTCTGGGGTGAGAGTAATTTCCGGTTCAATTTCATGGGGAGATCGATTCACGTCTTTTAAACTGTGAATTTGTAACGTTTTAAAAATATAGTTCTTGGCAATTTTGGACTTAAAATCGAGTAAATAATCATGAATTTCTTCTCGATTACATTTGGGTTGATACATTTTTTCTCTTGAATTCAGGTGTTGATGAGATTTTATTCGGCGTGACCGTAAACGATAGCAGAAAATTAATCGCCTTGATATTTTGGCTTTTCACCTCCTACCATATCCTTCTAGAATTCCACAATTGTGATTGTTAGCATACATCAGCATACAATCTTTTTTGGCTTTTTCTCCTCCCGCTCCCCCAATCCCCTGTTCCCCGGACCTAGCACCACAACACTGGGCTGTTTCGGGGTGTGTGGGACTGTTGTCAAAATTTGCATAAGTTCCCCTCTCCCGAGAGATAAGTATGTATGACCTTTATCTCCATCTACCCGGAGTTATCGATAAGTATCTGTTATGTTCAATCATCGTGACCAGGAATTTATGAAATTTGTTCGCCAACGAAATCTTCAGAATCAAAGGCAAAAAAAGCGCATCAATTTAGGCGCTATTATTCAAATATTTAATAAGTTTAAGCGGATTAAATTCAAGTATTTTTTGAGCTTTTTAACTGTCTTAATCGTCATCATTTATCAAGCCTATTCGCCTGTAGATTACCGTTCATCTAGTGATTGGATCACTTACCTGAGCAATATTCCAAAGCCCCCCACCTCTCAATCGCCCTGGCCTTGGAAAGATCATCAAACTATTCATCCGATTATTACTAGCATAACACCAGAGATTGAAACCAGTATTAAATCAGTGGCTCAATATATTGCTGAACATGAAACTAATCCCTATTTGCAAGTCAAAGCCATACATGATTATGTAATTAGTAGAGTCACTTATGACTTGGATGTACTGACAACAGGAATACGACCTTCTCAAGATGCACAAACTGTCTTTTTAACTCATAAAGGGGTCTGCGAAGGTTATGCTAATCTTTTCCGAGAATTGGGGCAGGCGATGGGATTAGATGTTGTTTATATTAAAGGAAAAGTTCGTCGAGACTTGGCACCTATAGATTTGATTCCTGAAGCTTTTAGGTTGCTAAAATCGAATTATGATTGGACACTTCATGCTTGGAATGCAGTTAATGTTGATGGAAACTGGCAATTAGTTGATACCACATGGGATGACACCGATTCTGAGAGTTTATATCGTACAGATTATCTGTTGATTCCCCCGGAAGTGATGATTATTAGTCATTTACCTGTAATCCAATCTTGGCAACTTTTACATCATCCTAAAAATTATACTTCTTTTGAAAAGCAACCCATTTTAAACCCTCAATTTTTCGCCGAAGGGTTAACGATGATTTCTCCCCGTGAATATGATACAACTGTTCAAAAAACGGGCGTGATTGAAATCCAGACTTCTCCCAATTATACCGGAATAATTTACGGGTTATTGTCAAAAAATCGGGAATCTAAATCTTTTCTATGGAATGGGTTTTTTAATCGTTCAAAAGCGCAAGATGAGGAGGTAAAAGTCTGTAAAACTGATAAGAATGTCCGGGGAAATGTTCGGATTAATTGTCAGTTTTCGCAAGCGGGAAACTATGAGGTTTTGCTGTTCAGCTTTGACCCTAAAAATGAATCTGTTAACACTCAAAGGGATTTTCGGGGTCGTCTAAAGTTTAGTTCTCGGGAAGTGAAAGATTGAGCGTCAATGGCAGATATCAATTAAATTATACTGGCTGAAAAGCACCCGATTTTGTCTGATTTTCTGTTAAATAGAGGACGTAAATCTATGTTCTCTATTTGACCGAACAACAATCTGTTATGGAAGTTTCAAGGAGTTCTTTTAACTCTACAGATTCAAGTAAATTAGACCAGTCATTTTTTAACGTAGAATCCGAGGCGTTAACCCGCATCATCCCAATCAGATTTGTTAAAGCATCATACCAAATCCCGTTTTCTATATAAACCAAATAACGGGGTTTAATTTGATTATGTTCTAACTGATTCATCAGTTGTGAACTGGGTTTAACTCGTTTTATCCAGCCATCAACTCTCGGATTATTTGATGGATTTTCCGAATCACAGTTGAGTTCAAAAAACCAATGATATTCTTGTTCAAGTTCTAGGGGTTTTGCAGTTGAAGGCAAAGTCACCCCAACAATTCCGGGGGTTCCCGATAGCTGAACTTTCATCGGTTTTTCGAGTACCGGACGTTGGTTTTCATCTAAAAGCATCAATTCAGCTTCGGGAATATCCGTAGAATTATAAGGTATATAAAACCAGAATGTCGGATGTTCTTTTGTGCTTAAACCCAAGTTTTTTTCAGGGATTAAAGCGGTGAGAGTGGGTTGAGTTGGGGGACAATTTCCGCGACTTGATCCACCTTGACGATTACCCGGTCTACCATCTCCATCAAAATCAAAGTTGTCGTTGCTCGCCACCTGAAAAAATGAGCTAATCTTGAAAGAATTATCAATCGCATAAGACCATCTTCCCGTCAAGGTTAGGAAGAATAAGAGGGTTGTCAAGTACAGCTTAATTCGAGTCATTTTGATTCTATAATTTTAGGAACAGTAACTTTTATAACCCCAGGAAGTATTAATGCTAACCCCGACGGAACAATCGGTATCCAACCGCCTTGAGTTAAGGAAAAATAACCAATTCCACCCAGACAAAATAGACTCGCACTCCCGAGAATAAAAGACAATAATATCGTATGTTTTCGGCGGGTTAAACAAAAAATAAACAGGAGTTCTCCAATCACCGCAAATCCTAAAATAAACAGAGCTTCTCCCCACTTGGGTAACACCCAAAGCAAGGAGCGATCATCTTGAACGGCGCTGAGAATTTGACTGATCATTTGAGCTTGAATAAAGACTCCCGGAATAGATTTAATTGGGGAATAACCCGCACTGTAAGGCGTGAGCAAACCATCATTGATACTTTGAGCCGTTGTCCCAATCAAAATAATTCTATCTTGAATCCATCTCGGATCAAAGCGATCGCTTAAAATCTCACTCAATGTAACCGTTTGAGCGGGAGCTTGGGAAGAACGATAATTGAGCATAATTTGATATCCCCTTGCATCTAATTGATGATAACCTCCCGCTGTCGGTTCAAGCTTTTTAAACTGGGTTGAACCCATCTGAAAAGTATTGGGTAAAGTCCGTTTAAATTGAATTCCTTCACCCCGCAGATAATGATAAGCGACTTGAAAACTAAAAGATTTTTCCGCATTACATTCGGAGTTTGGACTCATTCCCAAAAGCTGACGCCGAACAATTCCATCGGGATCAATGGGTACATCACTAAAGGCGATTTGTTGAAGCGGAACTTCATCAGGAGGAGGAATAGAAGGATTATCTTTAGCGTCGCCAACTTCACAAACAACAATCAATTTTTTATCTTGTTTTAAAAGCTTGGCTAAATCCTGCTGATTTTGTTGAACGGGAAAAGGACGGTAAATATTTAAACCAATGACTCTCGGTTGATATTGATTGAGTTTTTCTAATAATTGTTTGAGCGCTGTATCGGATAACGAACCTCGTAATTCATTGGGATTTTGAGCTTGAATATCTTCTTCCGTTACAGTAACAATTAAAAGACGAGGATCGGGAGGTTCATCGGGTTTTAAGCGAATTAACGCATCCAAAGTTTTTAGTTCCCAAATTTGGAGTATTCCCAGCGATCGCATACCCAGGACTAAGCTAGTAATCACAACACTAACGAGCAATATTTTTTTCCAATCCTTCCATCGAAATAAAGAGATTTGTTGAGGTTTAGAGTGAGATTTATGAGGCGGTTTACGCAACTGTTCCCAAGTTAGCGATCCTGCTAGTGGATGCTGAAAAATAACGGGAAGCCAACTCGCACAGGGAAAATTTCCTTCAAAATCATCATGCAAACGTTCTCGCGCTTTTCGCACTGCAAAAGTAAAAGATTTTCCCGTTGAAAAACTCGCCAAAAAATACTTTAGAAAGCTTTGAGCCACTTCATCCGGGACCATTTCCCGCATAACAATCATTCGAGGAATATGCAAGTCACTCAATTTTTTAGCCAATCCCAATCCATCACAAGAATTAAAAATTGCCAGTTTTAATCCCAATTGAACGGCTTGTTTTAAACCATATTTAAGCTCGCCAATCGTTAAACTTTCTAGAGGATTAATATAAATTTTTCCTTCCTCACCTTGAGTTTCGCTGTGTCCGGCAAAAAACAAAATATCCCAACTTTTTTCCCAAAGTTGAGCGTTAATTTCTCGGCGTGTTGGTTCAACGAGAAAAACCAAATTGACATTCGGTAAACTCTCAAGCAGTCGGCGATCCTGTTCAATATCTATCCCTTCACTATGACCTAAAATCGCTAAAATTGTCACCCTAGAATTAGCAGGGGATTGAGTAGAAATATTTTGATATTCTGGAGTGCTAAAAGCAACTTCCGCCTGACGAGATTCCACCCAATCCCAAAGATGCCAGGGTAGTTTTTGAAGCTGAGGCTCGGAGGTACGAATTAGCACCCGAACCGTTTGATTGAGACTGAAACGATCCCGGAGTTGTCGATCAATTCTTTTAAACTCAGAAGCATCTAGCCATGCTAAAAAGCCATCGCTGAGTTCTTGGGCTGAGTGTTTACACGCCTGAACAGGATTAATTTTACCATCATAAATAATAGCTTCAGTTTTGATGCGGTAGGGCGCTCCAATTGAGCGATAATTTTGCCAATGATTTTGTAAGCAAGCTGCGACTTTGAAATTGGGGGGTAAACCGCCTCTAATTTCGAGTTGTCGTTGGTTTTCTAACCAAATTTCTAGGGTGACTTGTACCCCGGTGTTCAAATTCCCATCGAGTTTTAGAACAACTTGCTGTTCCCTCATTGGCTACTCACCCCTGTCGCTTTAAATTACAAAAGTTTCCACAATACTCAGATCTTTTAAACATACTTTAACACTAAAAACCTCTCCCGACTCTCCACTAAATTTTAATTGAATATTCTTGGTGCTTCTGGCTTCGGCTTGCATGACGGTTTCGCCGTCTTCATCGAGTAACATCAGTTGTAGATTTTGAGGTAAATAAACTCGATCATCAGCCGGATACAACTCAACCTGAATACCCATTTCTAACTCGTTTCTCGGCTGCAAACGAACCAACAATCCAAGTTCTTCACCTGTGGATTCTAAATTAAACTTTTTAATTCGTTCAACTCCCAAATCAGAATTTACAGGGTTGAGAGAGTCCGAAGTTAGATTTCCACTCCGCCACGCCATTGTCGGGGGAGATAATAAACTTTCTATTGTTTCCCAACCGCTTTCAAAGGTATTCTGTAACCATTGATTCAGTTTAACCGCCGTTTCAATTTGGCTCGCATATCTGAGAAAAAAATCCAGAGATTTTAACTGATTCAAAGGAACTTCTTCCGCAGTAACTTTTTTGATAAAACCCAAGATTTTAGCCTCTGTTAATGCCGAATTGAGTTGGACTGCAAAATAACCTCGGCGGTGATTCCAAGACTCAAGCGGAATAGAAACAATTTGTTGATGAGGAAGAACCGGACGACACTCAAACTTACCCAAATGCGGCACATTCAAATCGGCGACATCGGTAAATTTTTGTAGAATTGGATCAAAACTCTCACTGGATTTCCAATCCGGTTCAAATCCCATACATTTCAAATAAAACTCAACCGCATACACGCTCAAAGTATTGAGATAAACTTGTTTAGCCTGTTTTGGATTTAACTGTTTTTGACGAAATTCATCCGCTTTTTGATGAGCTTTGAACGAAAGAGGAACAGTGAACGTTAGAGATTCCATGAGATTGTTAGTTGTCATTTTTAATTCCTCACTACACCCAGTGTAACTAATTTTGTAAATATTCTCGGAAATACGGTGTAAATTCCTTTAACCGCTTTTTATAAAATTCACATAAGGAAGAAACCGGAACGTTTAATTCTGCTGAAATATCTTTCCATTTGCGATCTTCCCAAATTTTCGCCAGTGCCAAGAATCGAAAGGTCGCTTTCGGCTGTCCTTTAATAGACTCTTTGGTAAAGATATTATCGGGATTTTCTTCAATTAACTTTTGAAGTTCTTGAGATTCCGAAAGGTGTTCGGAAGGCGGAATAAAGTTATCTAAGTCTTCTAGGTTGGGTAAAGAAGCAACCTCTTCATTTTTCCCCCCTTTGGGTAAATAAGTTAGACCTCGACGTGTATATTGATTAAAACAATCGGTAAATCGCTTATCCAAGATAAAATTACACCAAGCCATCACATCTTGATCGGGATTGTATTTATCAATATTTTGACAAATTTCCATCATCATTATACTCAGCGCTTCATTGTACAAATCCTCATACAGACTTGCAGAAAAAGGAAATGACCCTTTTTTCGGACGAGCCAAACGACCCGACCTTAAAATGTGATCCATCAGTATATTCAACGCTTGTCGGCGCTGGTAGCTACTTTTAGGGTGATGTTGAGCCTCCCTTGCGAGTTGGTTTAGCTGAGAATCAATTGGACTTTTCCCCTGCTGCATAGATACTCCCCATCCCTTGTTCAGGACTCTTTCTATAATTTCTGCTTTCGGAGATCGTTTTTTCGGACGACTGAGTTTTTATTACAAAATTTTAAACAAAAGAGTTGTTCATTGAGGGTCGGGGAATCTTCTCTAACCTTGAGAGAGAGCGCATTACAACCCAGTTAAAATCATGGGAGACAGCAATTTTTCAAAAAAAAAGATCCTATGTTCCGAAAAAAAGTAGAGCAAGTTCAGAAACCCAGACAGAACTCAACTTCAGAATAAATTATTGCAGGAGGTTTGAAAATGTCAATAATTTTTGTAGATACCCTTGTAGACGAGAATGATGGCGATCTCAGTGTTGGAGATCTATCTTTACGAGAGGCAATAGCAAATGCTAGTCCTGGGGATGCGATCGAGTTTGACTCCAGCCTGATAGGTGGCACTATCACCCTCACTGAAGGACAACTGAACATTAATAAACCTCTCACTATCAATGGTTTGGGTGCGGACAACCTAACTATCAGTGGTAATAATAATTCCCGTGTTTTCCTAATTGATGATGCTGATAATAGTACCTCCATTCCCGTTGAGATTAATGGTTTGACTATTTCTGATGGTCGTTTACCCCGGACTTTTACTTCTGGTGCCGGCATTCTCAATTATGAGAGACTCGAATTGTTTGATGTTATCGTCAGCAATAATCAAGGAGGTTCTCGAGGTACTGGCATAGGTAATGTAGGATTTCTAAAAATATCTGACAGCGTTGTTAAAGAAAACAGTAACGGATTATTTAGAGGAGCAGTTGGAGGAGCAGCCGGTATCGCCAACTTTAGTGAGGCTACCCTGGAGATTGAAAGAAGCACTATTAGTAACAATAGTTCCGGAAAAAATGGTGGTGGTATTATTAATAGTGGCGGCACCTTGCAGATCACGAATAGCACGATTAGCGGCAATACAATTGACGCCGCAGCAACGGGATTTGGAGGGGCAGGAATTTTTAATACTTTTGATGGGACTCTGACCATTAGTAACAGTACAGTTACCAATAACGAGATTTTACTTAATTTTGACAGCAATACATCTACTTTTATCGGTGCTGGCATTCAAAGCAACTCTGGTGTCGTTACTGTCAACAATACAATAATTGCCGGCAATAAAACCGATGCTGTTTCTAACGATGTTGAAGGCAGTTTTAACAGCAATGGCAACAACCTAATTGGTAATTTAGGAGGTAGCACAGGGTTTAACAGCAGTGAACAGTTAACTGTATCGGTTGACTCGGTTATCGATCCCGTATTAGCAAATAACGGGGGTTTTACCGAGACTCATGCTCTGGTTTCTGGTAGTCCTGCCATCGATGCGGCGAGTAGTTCTGAGAATTTGACAGATCAACGGGGGGTTTCCCGACCTTTTGGAAGTAACCCCGATATTGGTGCGGTTGAATTTAGTCTACTTGATACTATTCCTGTCCCTGTTGAGTCTGAGATTGACGAATATTTAATCGGTGACTGGAACGGTGATGGCATAGATGATCTCGCAATTCGAGATGAGTTTCGGGTATTCATGGATTACACTCGCGATGGAATCCCCGACATTATTCAAGAATACGGCAGAGGCAACAACGAAGATGAATATTTAGTCGGAGATTGGGACGGGGATGGTGACGATAACCTCGCCGTGCGACGGGGTAATGAAGTGTTGATGAATTTCGACTTTGATGGAAACCATGATACGTTGCAAGCATACGGCAGAGTCAACAACGAAGATGAATATTTAGTCGGAGATTGGGACGGGGATGGTGACGATAACCTCGCCGTGCGACGGGGTAATGAAGTGTTGATGAATTTCGACTTTGATGGAAACCATGATACGTTGCAAGCATACGGCAGAGGCAACAACGAAGATGAATATTTGGTCGGAGATTGGGACGGGGATGGTGACGATAACCTCGCCGTGCGACGGGGTTTTGAAGTGTTGATGGATTTCAACTTGGATGGTTCCTATGATTTGTTGCAACAGTACGGCAGACTCAACAACGAAGATGAATATTTAGTCGGGAATTGGGACGGGAATGGTGGCGATCACCTCGCCGTGCGACGGGGTTTTGAAGCGTTTATGGATACGAACTTCGATGGTTCCCATGATTTCATCCGCTATTTTATTTAGAAGTCTACCCTTATTCTGATTCTGGTAATACCTAGGATATTTGGTGCGATGACGTGGCTTGTTTGTAAAGCGAACAATTTTTAAAGGGGTTACTCAATTTATTTTTGAACTCCTATGAGCGATCGCATTTTTTCTTAAGCGTTGATGCGATCGCTTTCTCAGACGTTTTCTATTTTTTATCAGGCTCCTATGGACTCGGTTAAAATAGCTGAGATTGGGACCGATCGTCTATTCCCCTAGAGTCAACCTTTACACAACACCCCTTTATGTAAACAACATTTCTTTATATTTTAAAGATTGGGTAAAAGAGATTGACTTGTTTAGAACAGGCTAGTAAAGTTGAGCAAAATGCTAGGGATAAAACTCTCTCGGTTCACAAAAAATTAAATTTGTTGTTCAAGTCATCACAGTTAAGTTTACACAGCGAAAGTCAATCAAAGTTTACAGTTGTTTACAATATTCAGGGGTGAATACCGATGAAAATCATCAAGTTAATCACGGTTACAGCGTTAACAGTTGGGGCTGTTTTTGGTGCTGTTGTTGAGTCAGTAAATGCAGTTACCAAAACTGGTAATAGAGGAACGGGAGGTAGAAGCGATCAAGTTGGAGTCCAGTATGAATTTTCTATATTTTCTACAGATGATGATGGAAACACTATTCCAGATGATGATGGTGATCCTGTAAATAGTAGTGGAACTTTCTTAAATGCAATCCTAGACTTTAAAGCTGAGTTTGATAATCTTGGCACTCTTATTGATTTTGAGGATTTTCACATAGCCGATGCTTCTTTAAATTTAAAAGCCAGCTTAATTAATGCCGGAGAAACTATTTTCCTTCCCGATGGTGTTCCGGTATTTGATGCTTTTGATAAGACCAATCCTTTGATTGCGGAGACTAATCGAATCGAATACATTCTGTACGGTGGTCAATTAGAAAGTCAAGGGATTTCTGAACTGGCTTTGATTATTAAAGAGGTTGACAATTTAGTTGACGACTCTTACGACTTCTTTTTCGAGGATCTTGAGAGTTTAAATACTCCAACGAAGCGAATAATGGCAGTTAACTCTCTGGATTATATAATCGAGAATCAATTGTTAGGAAAAATTAATGAAATCCGTGTTAGTGGGCTATCCTCAACAGAAGTGGTTCTAGGGGATGAACAATCTGATTTTGTAGAAAGTAATTCTGAGAAAACTTATCAAACGATTCCCGAATCTAACACTTGTAGCAGTTTGTTGATATTGGGAGTTTTAGGCGTAGGTTGGGGATTAAAGCGTAGATTTCAGGTAAATTAATAAATTTTTACATCGAGACTGGGGGGAAACGGATAAGAACATTACTAACCCATTGATCCAAAATCTGTTTCCTCAAGCATTAAATTAACTCTAAAACTCCCCAAGTTGAACTATCCGTTTCAATATTCATTTGAAGTGCTGTTGACTTTTTGGGCGAAAAGCTTCATAAAAGAGGTGTCTGCTCTCTTTTATGCTCACCTGTTACAGTGCATCCATGTTCAATAATCTTATTCAATCATTCCCTAGCTGCTTGAGTGGGGCAAGTCTTCTTAGTATTCTGTTGGCTTCCTTCCCCACACCAGCACAAATTGTCCCCGATAACACCCTCCCCCAAAACTCTGTTGTTACTCCCCAAGGTAATATCGTGCAGATAGAGGGAGGAACCCGAAACGGAAACAATCTTTTTCATAGTTTTGAGCGATTTTCTGTCCGGATGGGGGAAACTGCTTTTTTTAATAATTCTGTTGAAGTTCAAAATATTTTCTCTCGCGTTACAGGGGGTTCAATTTCTGAGATAGATGGGGTTTTAAGAGCCAATGGAGTTGCAAATTTATTTTTAATTAACCCGAATGGGATTATTTTTGGTGAAAATGCCTCTCTTGATATTGGAGGTTCATTTTTGGCGACGAGTGCAGATAGTATCATTTTCGCTAATTGGAGTGAATTTAGCGCGACTGACCCCAATAGTCCACCCCTGTTAACTATAAATATTCCTATTGGTTTAGGGTTTCGAGAAAATCCCGGTCGAATTGTTAACCGTTCTTTTACTTCTATTGTAGAAGTTGATGACACAGGAGTTGAATTTGAGACATTTATCGGTTTGCAAGTTCCACCCGAAAAAACTTTAGCTCTTGTGGGAGGAGAAGTGAGTCTAGAAGGTGGAATTCTGACTACATCAGGAGGACGAGTTGAACTTGGAAGCGTAGCAGGAAATAGCTTTGTTAGCCTCACGCCTGTACGCGAAGGATTTGCATTGAGTTATGAAGCTGTACAGAACTTTCAAGATATTAGTCTATCTAACTTCGCTTCTGTAGATACGAGTGGGGAACAAGGAGGAGCTATTCAAATACAGGGAAGGCGCACGATCTTTTCTGAAAATTCTGTCGTTCTTTCGTCTACCTTTGGTTCTGAAACTGGAGGAGATTTAGTTATAAAAGCTTCTGAATCTGTAGAAATGTTTGGGGGTGAAGTTTTGTTAGCAACTGAAACGACTGGAAGTGGAAATGGCGGAAATCTCATCATAGAAACTCCAAGGTTAACTCTTCAAGATGGGGCTTTTATCACCACACAAGCGAATACTGAGTTTCCCGCACAACCCGGAAATTTAACGGTCATCGCCTCTGATTTTGTACAACTTAGACGAACTGACGCATCTTTACCCCTGATTTCCACAGATGTTTCTGATAATGGAACGGGCGAGGGAAGAATTTTAACCCTAAAAACTGAGCAATTGATTGTTGAAGGTGGGGCGCAAGTCGCCGCTAATACTCTTGGGGCAGGGCGAGGAACCGACTTAATTATTGATGCTTCTAATATTGAATTAAAAGGTGCTTTTATTGATCTTGATTCAGATCTATTTGAACCGAGTGGTTTATTAGCTAGAGTTCAAGAACAAGCAACAGGTGATGGTGGAACATTAACTATTAACACAGAAAGATTAGTTGTTAGCGATGGAGCGCAGATACTGACCGAAACATTGGGGTCGGGTAATGCAGGAGATTTAATTGTCAAGGCTTCCTCAGTCGAATTAACGGGTGGAATAAATAACCCCAGTGCCATTTTTGCTGGAGTAGGACAAACCCCAACCAGTACAGGGAATAGTGGAAATTTGACCCTTAATACTAATCAATTCATTGTTAGAGATGGAGCGCAAATTGGAACGACTGCTCAGAATACTGGACGAGGAGGAACCACAACGATTAATGCTGCAAATTCCATTATCTTGAGCGGAACAGCATTAGTATCTGAACCGACAGAAACTCAGAGAAGTGGTATTTTTGTTTCTGCCGAGCCTGCATTTGAAGATGAATCAGGTAATTTAATTATTACAACTGCTGATGCTGGAGAATTAATTATAAATACCCCGGAATTAATTGTTGAAAATGGGGCGAGAATATCTGCTGATAACTTTGGTACGGGTGGGGGAAGTAATGTTAACTTAAACGTTAATCGGTTAATTATTCGAGATGGGGGGCAAATTGGGGCGGGTTCTCTATTAGGCGAAAATCCTATAGATAATGAACGTGGCCCTGGCGGAACGTTAACGGTTAATGCTTCCGAGTCTGTAGAAATTACGGGTACAGATACAATCGGTTCAACTGTTGAAAATAGTCGCTTATTTACGTTAGCAGAAGGAACGGGAAACGCAGGAAACTTAAGCATTTTTACACCTAATTTAACCGTTGCAAATGGCGGAGAAGTTAATGTGAGTGCGTCGGGAACGGGAGAAGCCGGAAATTTAACCGTTGGGGCGAATTCAATTCGTCTGGATAACGCCAGTCTGAGAGCAGAAACCCGCCTGGGAACTCAAGGAAATATTACGATTAATTCCCCCGATATTCAACTGCGTCGGGGGAGCAAAATTACGACAAATTCCTTAGAAACTGGAACGGGCGGAAATATTACGATTAATAGTAATCAGTTAGTTGCGATTGAAAATAGCGATATTTCAGGGAACGCTCAAGCGGGGTTGGGCGGTCAAGTTGTGATTAATGCGGATGCCGTTTTTGGGACTCAATTCCGTACTCAACAAACCAATTCTAGCGATATTACAGCCACCTCAGAACTTGGTGCAGAATTTAGCGGAACGGTTGAATTAAACAACGAAATTGACCCCGCTCAAGGATTAGTAGAACTTCCTCAAACTGTTGTCGATCCGGCGGTATTAATTGCTCAAGATCCCTGTAAAAAAGGAGAAGAAAGCGAATTTGTGATTACAGGTCGGGGGGGATTACCGCCCAGTCCTCAGGAAAGTGTACGCAGTGAAGAAACTTTTGTTTCTCTAATAGAATTACCTCCAAAAGTTGAGTCTCGCCACAATAATTTACGCTCTCACAATCACTCAAATTATTCCCCAACCCCCAATCAACCCGTTTCTAGTTTAGATATTATTCCCGCTAGGGGATGGATTCGTAATCAAAAAGGAGAGGTCATTCTTGTTAGTTACGATCCCCATAAAATAGGGATTCAACGTCAGCAACACCGTTTAATTCAATGTCAGTTTTAAATCCTATTTTATCTCCTGATGAAATCGGGTAAAATCTAGGGTAAGCTACGTTTTCCCCCCGGACTTCATGCACTCGAAAGGAAAGAGTGCGATAGATGTACGCCAATTAACTGATTATATCTCCCTTAAAAATTGTTGGACAACCTCGCAGCAATTAAGGCAATTAGCCCGAGTAAACCTAGCGACCGACGAAAATAGTTAACGCCATCAAATAACTCCTGCCACGCCCAAGTAAACAAAGATCCAAAAGCGATCGCATTCAGACCCGTATGTAGATAGCCACTGGGAACAATGAATTGAAGTACAGTTGTGATAATTCCCACTATAATGGGCAAATTTGGGGGTTGGGCAATAACAATGTTGCCCTCGCTATCACGGAAAGTTTTATCGAATAAGTTATTGTCCATGAATCGTCCCATCAACTCTTTTTTCCACATCCAAGTCTACTTGGCTTTGTCGGGTTTTACCCTCCCTCTTTAGTCGTAACTGGGGGTTGAGGGGAAGGCGATGAATTTATTAATTGTCGATTATTCTAGCAATACTTACACCGGAAATGACGCGGGAATTACCAGTCAGGGTAATGATAGCCTTGCTATAGTTTTAAAACATCTTGATGATATTTTAGTAAAGTCATGCTATGACTGACACTAATATAGGTGATATTAAACGCTTGCAGTTCTTGATAGACTAACTCTTCATTCTTTAGATCTAAAGCGCTGGTTGCTTCGTCTAAAACTGCGTAATCAGGTTGATACAGAAATAAACGCGCAAAAGCCAAACGCTGTTGTTCTCCCGTAGATAATATTTTACTCCAATCTGCAATTTTATTCAATCCTTCCCATTCTTCTATTAAGTTTGAAAGATTGACTTTTTGCAAAAGATGATATAACTTTTCATCGGCAATTTCTCGTTCAGTTTGAGGATAAAGTAATTGATGACGCAAAGAACTTGAAAACACATAAGGACGTTGAGGTAAGAATAAAATATCTGAGCGTTTGGGTCTAAAAATAACTCCCGATCCGGATTTCCATAAACCAGAAATTGCTCGTAAAAGAGAACTTTTCCCCACTCCACTCGCTCCAATAATCAGCAGATTTTCGCCAGAAGAAACAGAAAAAGATAAATTTTTGATAATTGTTCTTTGATGATCGGGGGTTTGTAAAGTCAGGTTTTCACAAGCAATGCGATCGCTTTCAATAATTTCAATTGTTGTCTTCTCGAAGTTGAAAGTATTGGCTTTTATTATCGTTTGTTTTAATTGGTATAAACGGTTAATTGTCGCCCCTAAAACGCTGAGTTTATCCAGTTGAGCGATCATTAACGTTAAAGCAATTAAAATGGTTTTAAATGCAGTTCCTGCTTGGGTCACAACTCCAACTTCTAGTTCTCCAGAAACGATTTTAGGAGCTAAAATTAAACCCGGAACGATAAAGGTTAAATATTGATAGCTGTTTTGAAAAAGGTTCAGATAAAGTTGCCATTTAATTAATTTTTTAAAGTTGGTAAAAACCAGCTTAAATCGATTCAAAACTTGATTAAATTCTTGGTTTTGACCTTGATAAAAAGCAATCGATTCTGCTTGTTCTCGAATATGAATCAATCCGTAACGTAAGTCCGCTTCTCTTTGCAGTTGCTCAAGGTTTATCCCGACTAAAATTCTGCCAAAAAATAACGTTGCAAATAGAGTACCGATCAGCGAATAACTCACCAAGAAAGTCATCAAAAACTGCGAAATTGTCCAGAGTGTTCCTGTAAAGGCGATGAGTTGGAGAACAGAATCAAGTAAAATCGAGAAGAAAATTATTGACTGTTGAGTGAAGGTTTTAATATCTTCTGATATTCTTTGATCGGGATTATCAATCTCCGAATATTCGCTAATGTAATAAAATGTCGAGTTTTCCAGATAGGAATTAAGAAAGTAATGGGTTAGCCATCGTCGCCAATAAAGGCTTAATTTGGCTTGACAATATACTTTGAATGAACCGCAAAGGGTACCGATAACGATCACCCCGACAAAAATGAGCAGTGCTTGTTGAAAACGTTGGGTATCTTGGGCGACCAGCGCCGATGTAATTTCTCCTAAAAAAATGGCGACAGCAACCAACAAACCCGAGACAATTATCGATAAAATTATAATCACAACCAAAAGGAAGATAGCACCCCATTTTTCTGAGGATAACCAGTATAGATGAGCCACCGACCACAATTTTTTTAAGAGTTTTAAGTTGATTTTTTTCATATTTAATGTTAAAATTTAGAGCCGGAAGAATAATATTTATCGGAATCGATTAAACGCCAATTGAAGTTTTCTGATAGTTCTAACACTTGTTGATGATATTTTAAAAGGGTAGAACGATGACCGACACTGATTAAGTTGATAGTCGTTTTTTGCAAATATTGATAGAGTAATTCTTCGTTTTCTTCGTCTAATGCACTGGTGGCTTCATCTAAGATAGCAAATTGAGGTTTATGTAATAGTAACCTCGCAAAAGCTAGGCGTTGTTGTTCTCCGAGTGAAAGCACCTGTGACCATTTTATAACGGAGTCTAACCCGCCAAATTGATCGGAAATATTTGGTAAGTTAACCTGTTTGAGAACATCAAGTAATTGTTTATCGTTATAGTGAGTTTCTGAATGAGGATAGAGAAGTTGTTGACGCAAAGACCCTAAAATCATATAGGGACGTTGGGGAAGAAAAAACATTTGTTCTCGTTGGGGTCGGGTGATTTTTCCTTCTCCTGAAGTCCATAAACCAGCGATCGCACGCAATAAAGAACTTTTTCCGACTCCACTCGCTCCGGTAATTAATAAAGATTGGTTTGATTGAATAATTAGGGATAAGTTTTGAATTAAAATCTTTTGATGATCTGGAGTTTTTAAGATAATATTTTCGAGTTTAAACTGTTGACTTTCTTGGACTTGTATGGTTGTCTGTGTGGGAAGTTTATCGGAAGTATTGAGCGCTTGGTGTAAAATAAATAAACGGGTCGTTGAAGCGGCTAAAGCGCTTAATTGTTGTAATTCATTAATAATCAGACTGAGTGCAAACCAAATCCGACCAAATGCAGATTCAGACTGAGCAATTACCCCAATTTCTAATTGTCCTGATAAAATACTCGGCGCTAAAATAATCGCGGGTAAAATAAAAGTGATATATTGTAGGCTATTTTGAAATAAGCTGAGATTAAATTCCCATTTAATTAATCGACTAAAATTTTGATAAACTTGTAAGAATCGATCATGTAATCCTTGGGATGCTTGAGATTGACCTTGATACAGTGCGATCGCTTCAGCATGATCTTGAAGATGTACTAAACCATAGCGGAGTTCGGCTTCTTTTTGAAGTTGAACGTAATTAATTTTGGCTAAACTCCGAGCAAAAACAACGGTAGCAATTAACGTCCCGACCAAAGCATACAAAACTAAAAATAGAGTTAAAAAATGAGAGATTGACCACAACAAGCCGATAAAGAAAATCAGTTGTATGACCGCATTAAAGATTAAAACAAAAAAATAGAGTGATTGTTGAGTAAAAGCGCGAATATCTTCCGAAATTCGTTGGTCGGGGTTGTCAATTTCCGAGTTGCTATTCAGATGATAAAAGGCTTGATGGTCTAAATATCGTTCTAAAAAGTTGCGGGTCATCCAACGGCGCCAATGTAGGCTTAAATTGCTTTGAATGTAGTTGTTGAATGCGAGACTGGGAACGCCGATTAAAATTAAACCTAAAAACAGTAAGGTTGCTTGTAAAAATCGACTGTAATTTTGCTCCGCAAGACCCGATAAAATTTCCCCTCTTTGTAAGGTTTCTAAAACCAGAAAACCACTGCTTATAATAGATAAAAAAATGAGCAGTAACAGCCAAAGTCTGGCTTTTCTTTTCTCTCTAGAAAACCAATAGGGTTTGGCAATTAACCCGAATTGCTGCCAAAATTGAGTGTTGAACTGATAATTCATCTAAAAAGTAACTCGGTAATTAAAACTAAGGGTTCGACCCCGACCCGGACGACGGTTATCATTACTGGTTCCTCCTAAAACTTGCGACTCAACGGGGAAATAAAAGTTATCAAAAATATTTTCAACTCCGATATTCAGTGACCCGGGGCCAATTTTAATACTGCTAATAAAATCGACAACGGTATAACTCTCGACGGGAGAGGAATCGATATCATCATCAAAGGCTCTTTCGCGATCGCCAACCACGATTAATTGCAAGCGATTAAACCAACCTTGTATAAATTCACTTTCCACATAAGCCGTGACTTTTAAAGGTGAAATTTCTGTGCTGGTAATTGCCAAATAATTTCCGTCATCTTCCACATCAACTTCCCCTTCTTGCCAACTCACCGTTCCCCCCAAACTGAACCGATTAAAAGGTTGCCAATCAACGGTTGCTTCCACCCCATAAATGCGTCTGGGAGCGCGTACAGGTAAGAATAAACCATCACCCCGGTCAACAGAAACGACCCCAAATTGTGAATCATTATAAAAACCCGCGATTGAAAAATCAAACCTTGACCAAGTTCCTCGCACTCCGAGTTCATAATTGCTCACTTTCTGAGGTTGGAGTTGGTCAACGTCTTCAGAAATTGAAAATCCTTCTTCTGGAAAAGTCAGTAAGTCGCTAAATCGCTGCAAGGAAAATCCTTGAGAAAAGTTAACAAAAATATTAAATTGATCGGTGATTTTATAAACTGTACCCACGTTAAAAACAACGTTATTAAAGTTTAAATCGCCGCCTTCAACGTCCACCTCCTCAAAGCTGGTATAATCGGGAATACTCACGTCAAAACTTGAATAACGCGCACCGCCATTAATCACCCAATCATCGCCGAGTTCCCACTTAAATTGACCAAAAATCCCTAATTCTCCAATGGTGTATTCCGGGATAAATGTTCGCTCCTCAATTTTGCGAATCACTCGACCGCCACTTTCGTCAAACTCGTCTGCATCGATAATATCATAGGTATTACTGGGTCTATCGTGTTTATAATCTGCTCCCCAAAATAAACTTGCTCCGGTAAATAAAGGGGTATTAATTTGTAGACGTCCGCCCCAATTTTCTACATCAATTTGACTGACATAAACCTCTTGCAACAAGACCCGACCATCTTGAACCCCCTGGGATTCGGGTTTAGATGTGTAGTAAGCTTGAGCCTGAACTTGACTGCCAAAAAATAAGTTATCGTGGCTGTAAACAAGGTTCAATAAAGTATTGCGATTAAACGCCGGATTCGTACCAATAAAATCTTGATCGCCGACTTCTATCGCTCTGGCTTTGCTGGTTCCTGCTGGAAGATCGTTAACGCTTTGATCGAGAATTAAATTATTCTCTACTCGTTCATTATCGTAATAGTTAAAGGTAAAAGTCAGCCGCTGCTGTTCGGTGAAATATACTCCCAAACTGGCTAAAACGTTAAAGGCTTCGCTTAGGTCGAGGGGACGAAAATTAAAAATCGGATCTCCTTCGCCATCATAATAGGTTTCTGTTCGCTCCCGGGAAAAATTCACCCGAAAACCGACCTTTGGCGAAATGGCTCCCGATAGTGAATATTCCATCACATTTCCGTCACTATCTCCCTCAAAAAACGAATTATCCGCCCCGGAAAGATCGACTCCAAGCCTGATATTTGTAACTGGTTCTTCTGTGGGTTGTCGGGTAATAAAGTTAATGGTTCCGCCGGTTGCTTCCGAACCGTAAACGGCGTTTGGTCCGCGTATAACTTCTATCCGTTCAATCGCATCGGGGGAAATATTTAAAAACGAACCTCGAATTCCGTTAGAATCAATCGGTACACCATCAATTAAATAAGAAGGCGGACGTCCTCGCAAGGTTCCATTTTGGTTTCGCTGTAAATCGGGGGGCGAAAATCCGGGAACTTCCCGAGCGAGAATTTCTCTTAAATTAATCGATAAATTTCGTTGCTGTTCGATTTCTTCTCGTTCAATAATGGTAATAGATCGGGAAATATCATCGGGGTTTTCTTCGGTTCGGGTGGCGGTAACGGTAATTTGAATAACTTCTTCGGGAGTAACGCTTAAAACTAAACCCGCATCGCTCGGATTAACGTTGACAACCGGAATGGCATCTTGTCCAACAATAATCACTTGAACCCGATTGTTAGCGATTTGTTGGACTCGCACGGAAATAATTCCTGTAGCCGGATTTTCGGCTTGAAAATCTCCCCCACTGGGCAAAGCTAAAACGGCGTTTGAAACTTCGGTTGTTAAGGTATTTCCGTCAATAGAAGTTGAGGTTTGCAGTGGTGCTGGATTGGCTGTTTGTAAAACAATATCTACGCCTCCGGGTTTGGGATTTAAACTCACTCCGGTAATTTCTACAACTTCTGATTCGGCTTGGGTAACTTCAACACTTTCAGGGGGAGGGGGAGAGAATTCGGAAAACAAATATTTGGCTTCTGTTAAAGGTTCTTCTATCTCTTGCAGGGTTGAAATTTCTGAGATTTCTGGTTCATATAAACTAATTGTTACCGGGGAATTTTGTGTTGATGAGATGATAGGTTGTTCTGAGACTTGTTGAGGTTGGGATTGGCAGTCATTTGTTGTTTCCTCAGTTGAAACATCGCTTTCTTCTAGTAAACAAGTGGACTCAGCAATAGCAACGGGTGTGACTCCCATAGTCATCAAGATAGTCAAGACCAATGACAGGTAATTTTCATCGAATTTCATTAGAAAAACTTGAGGCTGCTAAGTCCACAAAACTAACGCTAACAATGGATTTGAAGAAAAAGTTTGGAGAGAAAATAGAGTTTTATTTGCTCGGAAAATTCTATATCTCCCAAGGAAAAGATTTAAAGTTTAGAACTGTACGGTAATGATACGACTGGATAAAGATTCGGGGGTTTGATTGACCACTGCGGCTAATACCTCGCCGCCGGCTGTTGAAATTTCTGTGTATCTTATCGTACCTGCGGCATTAAATAGAGAAGGGAGACTAAACACACCTTGTTCTGCTAAATCAGCCAAACCTAAATCAAAAGGTAACCTCTCTAAGGTGTCTTCAATATTAATACTTTCCTCACTAAAGGTCAGGTTTCCTGCGGTTAATCCTCCGGCTAATCCAATCGAATCTGTGTTGTCAAAATCCAGAATAAAATCTCCAAATTCATTGGATGCTCCCGCCCCTTCTGAACTCAAAACAAACACATCTGCACCTTCATTTCCGATTAAATAATCTTCCCCTTTATCACCAGAAAGGGTATCATTTCCGATGCCACCAACTAAAGCATCTTCCTCTTGACCTCCGAATAATAAATCATTGCCATCGCCGCCATCGAGGTTATCCAACCCTTTGTTCCCATACAGGGTGTCATTGGCTTGCTGTCCAAACAGTTCATCTTCCCCTTGGCCTCCAAACAGGGTGTCATTCCCCCCACTGCCGGATAGGGTGTCCCGGTCTTCATTTCCATTCATCAAGTCGTTACCCGTTGACCCCGTTACGCTGTCATTCCCTGCCAAAGCCACCAAACCTCCAGGCGAGTTGGCAAGCTGTCCGGGAAAGACGGTGAAAATATCGGGGCCTGTCGTCAGTTGGAAAACGTTGCTGGATGGATCAAAGCTACTGCTCATGGGTAAGAATTTTTCTCAATTAACAAAACAGGTTAGATTATAGCGGACTCGATTGGATTAGCCATAAAAAGGGATTTATGGTTGGTTGCGGCATGACTGGAGTAATGATTATCCTTGAGTATAGATAAGATTTAATCTTTTTAACAGAATTGACCGGGCGGGACTTTCTCCGAATCCTGAGCAACTATTCTCAAATGATCTGAAAAGCTAATTGCTGTTCAGTCTCATCTAGCAAGAGGAGTTTTGATCAACATAGGAGTCGGTCAGAATTGATGGAGAGTCGCTCTTAACCCAACAGTTCGGTTTCGGGTCAATGGCGATCGACCGTTAAAATTCAGTCCAAGCTTGAATTTGAGCCGCTTTTCGCCAGTCAGAGAAAACCCGGAACGGTTGACTTGACTCAGCAAGGATAGAGTTTAGCGATTCTTGCGGATCTTGTCAACTGCTAGTAAATCTTAAATTCTTATTGATAAGACTTTTCATCTATTGGAGATCGTGGTATAACGTTAGGCATCTGTTAGCAGTTTCATTGTCTACCTCAAAAACCGAATTCCATGCAAGTTAGTCGTTTTGTACAAGACGCAGGCATTGTGGCTTGGCCGTTGCTGGTGTTTTCAGTGGTGGCGATCGCCCTGGTGATCGAGCGGGGTTTTTTTTGGTTTCGCATTTGGCAGCGCCAGAGTCAAGTCGTGCGAGAAGCCCTCAAACTCTACAAGTCCTTTCCCCAACAGGCGATCGACCTTTTGCAACTCAATGCCGATCTTCCGATCGCGAGAATTTTTCTCGAAGCCCTCGAACTTGAAGATCCCAACCCCGAAGAATTTCGGATCGCGATCGAAAGTGCAGCCCAAGCCGAAATTCCCGTTTTGCGGCGCTTTAATACAGTATTTGACACCATTATTGCCGTTTCTCCGTTGTTAGGATTACTCGGAACCGTGTTAGGACTAATTACCGCCTTTTCTTCGCTGCGAATTGGCGATATTGGAGGCAGCAGCAGCACGGGCGTAACGGGAGGGATTAGCGAAGCTTTGGCATCTACAGTAATCGGGTTGGTCGTAGCTATTTTTACGGTATTATTTGCGAATACCTTTAGAGGCTTTTATAAACGACAAATTGCCCTGATTCAAGAATACGGAGGTCAACTCGAACTGTTGTATCGTCGCAAATATGAATATGATAAACTGCGAGATAATGCCCTGGTTCATAAAGCCTAATTTAGACAAATTAAAAATGTTGTCCGTCTGAATAATAAGCGAAATTATGATTAATCTCATCGATGAAGACCTAGATACTCCGGCAGAAATTAACATCGTGCCAATGATTGATGTCATTTTCTCAATTTTGGCATTTTTTATCATTTCCACCCTGTTTTTAACCCGTTCCGAAGGATTACCCGTTAACCTGCCGAAAGCCTCAACTTCTCAACAACAAAAAACCGAGCAAATCGCCATCACCATTGACAGCGAGGGAGAAGTTGCCCTCAATCGCGAAAGCATAGAAATAGAACAACTCGAAAATTCATTGCGACAACTCATCCCCAACAATGACAGTCGAATTGTAATTTTAAATGCCGATGAAGCGGTTAATCACGGAACCGTTGTAGAAGTCATGGATCAAATTCGGCGAGTCGAAGGGGCAAAACTCGCGATCGCCACCAAAAAACCCGATTCCGAATAAAATCCGGGTTAAAAATTACAAGTTCCTCTGAATCGTTTGGGAAATTTTTCAGTTATGAGTCTCTCAGAAACCTGCCTAGAACAGCGAGATAAAGACGAGCAAAAAGTCAAACTCTGGATCGTCGGAGGTCTAGTGGCATCGGCTGTAATTCACGGCGGAATTTTTGCTTTGGCGTTGAACGGTTTTCTGGATAGAGAAATTGAAATAGCTGAAGAAGATGCTATCGAATTTATCGTCATAGAAGAAGAGGTTATCGAAGAAGAAGAAATTGAACCCGAACCCGAAGAAATCGTTGAAGAACCCGAACCCATTCCCGAAGAAATTCCCGAAGAAATCGTTGAAGAACCCGAACCCATTCCCGAAGAAATTCCCGAAGAAATTGTTGAAGAATTCGCCCCGGTAGAACCTCCCCTCGAACAGGCGGAAACCGAATCGCTGCAACCCGCCCCGCCTGCGCCCCAGAGTCTTCCCGAACCCATTGCCGAACCCATTGCAGAACAACCGCCCCCCGAACCCGCACCCCTCGCACCGCCCGAACCGGAACCGATCGCCGAAGAACCGCCCCCCGAACCCGCACCCGCAGCGGAACCCGCCCCCGACCCTTTGGCGGCAACGTCCGAGGAACCTGTGAGCGAACCGGAACCCTTGCCGGAAGACTTGCCCCCCGAGCCGATGGCACCCCCCGAACCCCTGGCGGACTCGGCACCCCCGGAACCCCTGGCTTCGGCGGATATTGCCCCGGATGCCCCCATGACCAATCCTCTGGGTGAGTTAGAAGTGGAAACTGGGGCAGCCAACACCCCCGCAGAAACGCCAGACACCAATGATACTGCGGCTTTGGGGGCGGCGGGGGCCGAGCGTTCCCAACCGACTCAAGGCGCCGTCCCTCAGCCCGGAACCTCGGGTTCTCCCACCGGTTTGGAAGGCTCTTTTGCGGGGATTGGTAGCGGTGAAAGTCCCACAGGGGGGCAAACTCCCGGTATTGGAGATCAAGCCTTTGGGGGTTCCCCGTTAGATGGCCGAGGGGGTGAGGCTCCTGGACGCCCCGACGGGGTTGAGGGGGGAACCGGCAACGACACCGGAAATGAGACGGACACGGCTTATGCAGGCGGCGGACGTCTGAGTTGTGTCGATAACTGTCAACCCCGATATCCCAACAGTCTGCGAAATCAAGGTATTGAAGGGACGGTGATTGTCCGAGGTTTGGTAGGGACAGATGGCCGGGTCACTGAACCGGAGATTGTCCAGTCCAGTGGCAACAGCGATCTTGACGAAGCCGCTCTCCAAGCCGCTTCTCAGATGCGGTTTTTGCCTCCCGAAGTCGCAAGACCTTTTCAGCACCAAATTGACTATAAACTTAACTAAAAATTTGCAGTTTATCAAGTTTTTTTTAGCCATGTTTCATTTAATTTACTTATTAACAATTGCACTTTTAGTGGGGGTGTTTCCGGTTAATGCCGCAGAAATTACCACCCCGGATGGAACCCGTTGCGAAGGGGAAGTTAGCAATGGTAAATTAAACGGTAAAGGCGTCTGTGAATATCCCAATGGCGCGAAATATGAGGGGATGTTTGTAGATGGAAAACCCGAAGGGGAAGGGGTTTATACCTTTGCCGATGGGGGACGTTATCAAGGGGATTTTAAAGCGGGTGAATTTGACGGAAAAGGCGTCTGGGAATTTGCCAACGGCGATCGCTATGAAGGGGAAGTTGTAGCGGGTGATTTTCAAGGTCAAGGGGTGTTTATTTCTGCCAATGGTGCGCGTTATGAGGGGGGATTTAACGCCGGAACTCCGAGCGGACAAGGGGTTTATATTACTCCCAATGGCGATCGCTGTGAAGGGGAGGTAAAAGAGGGTCAGCTAAACGGTCAAGGGGTTTGTGAATATGGGACGGGAAACCGTTACGAAGGCGAGTTGGTTAACGGTCGCCGTCAGGGTGAGGGGGTTTATACTTTGGCGAATGGCGATCGCTATGAAGGCGGATTTAATAACGGACAATTTCAGGGAGAAGGCGTTTATATTTATGCGGATGGCGGACGCTATGAAGGCGGATTTAATAACGGACAATTTCACGGTCAGGGCGTGCGAGAATATTCTAATGGGAATCGCTATCAAGGAGAATTTAATAATGGAACACCTGAAGGTCAAGGGGTGTTAACTTTTGCCAATGGAAATCGTTATGAGGGGGAGTTTCAAGACGGTCAAATTAGCGGGGAAGGCGTGTATGTTTTTGCCAACGGCGATCGCTGCGAAGGAGAACTTCAAGCGGGCAATTTTAACGGTCAAGCTGTTTGTAAATATGCCGATGGCGATCAATATCAGGGCGAGTTTAAAGACGGGAAAAAACACGGTAAAGGAACCTATGTTTATGCAGACGGTACCCGTGTAGAGGGAACCTGGGAAAATGGCGAATTTCAGCCATAAGCAATAATTTTGTTGAGTTGATTTTTTAGGGTTTGATTAGATCTCGTCAAATGAATCAATTTTCCTTGCTTAAACAAAAAGACTGTGGTAGACTTACTTAAGAATTTTTCGCAAGAAGCGATCTGTAGGGGCGGGTTCCTCCAAAATTCATGTCTTCCCACAGACAACCTCTATAAACCCGCCCCCTCCCTGCCCAACCCCCCCTGTTTTGCGTTCTGTGTGCCGGCAAGCGAGGACGCTTGCACTACTGTAATTCATCCAATGGCATCGTGCTGTATGTAAACCTTTGACCGTTTCTTAATGACATTTAATTCTAGTTATGAAATCTATCGATGAATTTTTATCAGACCTGTATCGTTTGGATGTCAAACTGTGGGTCGAGGGTGCAGACCAAAAAAGCAATACAGACAAACGGTTGCGCTTCAGTGCGCCAGAAGAAGTATTAACCGATGATTTTATTGCGGAACTAAAGCAACGGAAAAGCGAAATTATCAGCTTTATTAGCGAAGTTCAGCAGTCCGTTCAAAGTCCGTTAGAAGCCATTCAACCCGTCTCGCGCCAGCAAGATTTACCCCTTTCTTTCGCCCAACAGCGACTTTGGTTTTTAGAACAACTTCAACCCGATACAGCAACATTTAATATTCCAACCGCAGTCCGTTTAAGCGGAGAATTAAATATTGGGGTATTTGAACAAACCCTCAATGAAATTATCCGAAGACATGAAATCTTACGCACCAACTTTATTTTAAAAGACGGTCAACCCGTTCAGGTGATTTCCGCCGATACTATTTTAAAATTAGAACAGCTTGACTTACAACACCCAGACAAAAGCGAACGGGAAGCCGAAGTCATTCGTTTAATGACTGAAGAATCACAAAAACCCTTTAATTTAGCCAAAGATTTATTATTAAGAGTTACTTTATTAAAACTGGATAAAGCCGAATTTGTGGTGTTCCTAACCCTACACCATATTATTTCTGATGGCTGGTCAATGGAAATTTTTATCCGCGAACTGGTTAGCATCTATACCGCATTTTGCGAGAAGAAACCCTCACCCTTACCCGAATTATCGATTCAATATGCAGACTTTGCAACTTGGCAACGTCAACGGTTACAGGGAGAATTTTTAGAGAAACAACTCTCCTATTGGAAACAACAATTACCGGGAACATTACCCGTTTTACAACTTCCTACCGATTTTCCTCGCAGCCGAATTCAAAGCTTTCGAGGAGCCAATCAAACCTTTACAATCTCCGATGATTTAACCCAGAAAATCAGAACCATCAGCCAAGCCGAAGGCGCGACACTATTTGTATTCTTATTGGCGGTATATAAAGTCTTACTTTATCGTTATACAGGTTTAGAAAATATTATCGTTGGTTCTCCCGTTGCGAATCGTAACCGCAAAGAAATAGAAGGATTAATCGGCTTTTTTGTCAATACCTTAGTCTTGCGAAGTTCATTAAAAGGAAACCCAACATTTCAAGAATTTTTGCAGCAGGTTAAAAAGAAAACCTGGGAAGCCTACGACCATCAAGACTTACCCTTTGAAAAACTGGTTGAACATCTCCACCCCGAACGAGATCTCAGTTATAATCCCTTATTTCAAGTTAAATTTAGACTCGAAAATGCTCCCCAAACCGATTTTAAATTACCCGGTTTAACCCTAAGCTCTCTCAAACAAACCAACCCAACAGCCAAGCTAGATTTAAGCCTAGATATCTACGAAACCCCATCGGGATTAGTTGGAGGGTTTGAATACAACCGAGATTTATTTAAACCCGAAACAATCTCGCGACTGGTTGAACATTTTCAAACCTTATTAGAAGAAATCGTTAACAACCCAGATAAACGCATTGGCGAGTTATCCCTTTTAACCTCAAAAGAACAGCATCAAATTTTAAAAACCTGGAACAAAACCCAGAAAAACTATACAGACAATTTGTGCTTTCATCATCTGTTTGAAGCACAAGTCGAGAAAACCCCCGATGCTGTTGCTTTAATTTTCCAAGACGAACAATTAACCTATCAAGAACTGAACCGACGCAGCAACCAACTCGCCCATTATTTAATCAAAAAAGGAGTTAAACCCGAAGTAAAAGTCGGGATTTGTGTTGAGCGTTCCTTTGAGATGATTATCGCCCTTTTGGGCGTATTTAAAGCGGGGGGCGCTTACCTTCCCCTCGACTCCAACTATCCACCCGAACGACTCGCTTTTATGGTGGAAGACTCGCAAATTTCAGTTTTATTAACTCAATCTAATTTATCTATTTCTAAAACCTCGGGTTCGGAAGTTATTTGTTTGGATAAAAACTGGAATTCAATCGCTCAAGAACCCGCAGAAAATCCCCAAATTAAAGTTACACCCGACAACCTCGCCTATCTAATTTATACTTCCGGTTCCACAGGGATTCCCAAAGGTGTTTTAATCCCTCACAACGGGTTAGTCAACCTCACAGAAGACAAAATTCGCGTCTGTAAAGTTCGTTCGGATAGCTGCGTTCTTCAGTTCTTTTCCTTTAGCTTTGATGCGTCCATTCCCGAAATTATCATGGCGTTAGCAAGCGGTGGAAAACTTTGTTTGGCGCCCGTAGAAACCTTACTCCCCGGATGGGATTTGTTAACACTTTTACGAGAAAAAAATATTACCCACATTACCATTACCCCCTCCGCATTAGCCGCCACCCCTTTGGAAAATTTACCCGCTTTAGAAATGGTGTTGGTGGGAGGGGAAGCGCCGGGAGTTGATTTGATTAATAATTGGTCAAAAAATCGCCGTTTTATTAACGCTTACGGACCAACAGAAGTAACGGTAAATGCGAGTATGGTTGAGTGTGGAAATGGCTATTCAAATCAACCCACAATTCTCCCGAGTACGAACAAACAGCTTTATGTTTTAGATGCTAATTTACAACCCGTTCCCATTGGGGTTTTAGGTGAACTTTATATCGCGGGTGTGGGTTTGGCGCGAGGCTATTTGAACCAACCCGAAAAAACAGCCCAGACGTTTATTCCCAACCCTTTTTATACTCCACTAGATAACAATAATTCTTCAAATCGTTTGTATAAAACGGGAGATTTAGCCTGTTATTTACCCGATGGGAGTATTAAGTTATTTGGACGGATAGACCATCAAGTTAAAATTCGAGGGTTTCGCATCGAACCCGGAGAGATAGAAGTTCTATTAAATCAGCATCCAAAAGTTAGAAACAGCGTGGTTATCGTTCAAGAAGAACCCGGAAAAGATAAAAGATTGGCGGCTTACTTTGTTTGTGAATCAGAAGTCAATTTAACCTCAAAAGAACTGCGAAATTTCCTCAAAGAAAAGTTGCCAGAATACATGATTCCGAGCAGTTTTGTTGAGTTGGAAACTATCCCCCTAACTCCCAACGGAAAAGTCGATCATCAAGCCCTATCTAAACTCAATCAAGAACCGTTTACCTCGGAAGAATTTGTTCCACCTCGCACCGCAACAGAAGAAATATTAGCTGATATTTTTGCAGAAGTTCTTGAAATTGAACGGGTCGGAATTTATGATGATTTCTTTGAGTTGGGAGGACATTCTTTGCTGGCGACCAAATTAATTGCTCAGTTATTACCTAAATTTCCGGTGAATATAACCGTTGTAGACTTGTTTGAGGCTCCCAACGTTGCGAGTTTGGCGGAACTTTTGCAGAAAAAACAAACCATATCTGAGTTACAAACCCCGATAAAAGTTGAAGATGAGCGAGAAGAAATCGAGTTTTAACCATGATGATATCAAAGCCAGTCTATCTCAAACCCAATGTGATTATAGAACCACTTTTTAATCAGTGGTACGCTTGGTCTTATCTCATTCCACCCGCAACAGCATCCCTGTATGCGGCTAATTCTCATCTAAAAATTCTAGAGTCATTTATTGCGGCGCCTCAAGTTCATTTGGATGCTTTAAAAAATCCCGCAATGCGAGGGGGACCCTTTATTAACTACGATGAAAGTCGGTTAGATGAAATTAAAACGTTACGGGAGAAAACCAAAGATAATTTAGGTTTACTGTTACAGTTAGAACGGGCGATTAAAGATTTAGAAAACCTGTTAAAAGAAGAAGCAACGGGTTATTCTTTAGAACCGCTTTATCAAAAAGTCCCCGAAGCTTTAAAGGGATATGTTGAGTTGGTTTATGATGTTCAAAATAACCCCTCAATTCGATTGATAGAAGGACTGTTATATAAAAGTCAATATTATAATTCTGCTTTGCAAACCGTCGCGCTATCTTTGGGAAATATCGATCAGCGTTCTTTTGTACTCAGTACCCCCCGTTTACCCGATGATAACACTCTACATTTAAACCTATCTTTTGCGGATAAACGACTCGATAAACTGGTTGAAATGAGAGAAAAGCCCCAAGCTGATCAAGAGATTTTGGAGTTGTTAGAAATTCAACCCAAAAATGAACCGTTATTCGCTTCTTTGTTAACAGAGAATCCTCCAAACATTCAACCCCAATATCGGGGAAATGATGTGAGAGTGCGTTACTTTGGTCATGCGTGTGTTTTAATTGAAACCAAAGATATTAGTATTTTATGTGATCCTCTTATTAGTTATCAATTTAGCGATCAATCTCTCGATGGAATAGCCCGTTACAGTTATGCAGATTTACCCCCAACAATTGACTACGCTTTAATCACTCACAATCATCAAGATCATGTGATGTTTGAAACCTTGTTACAGTTGCGATATAAAATTAAAAATGTTATCGTTCCGAAAAGTAATAAAGGTGTGTTAATCGATCCGTCTTTAAAGTTAATCTTACAACAAATTGGCTTTGCAAACGTTCGAGAAGTCGATGAATTAGAAGTGATAGACATTCCCCAAGGTGAGATAGTCAGTTTACCCGTTTTGGGCGAACATGGTGACTTAAATATTGCAGCTAAAACCGCTTATTTAATCCAGGTTAAAAATCGTTCTATTTTGTGCGCTGCGGATTCCAATAATATCGAACCACAACTGTATAAACATCTTTCAAATTTAGTCAAAAGGCTAGATATTTTGTTTGTGGGGATGGAATGCGAAGGCGCACCGTTTACTTGGGCTTACGGTTCGTTATTAACTCAATCTATCCCCCGAAAAATTGCCCAAACTCGCCGACTCGACGGTTCAGATAGTCACAAAGCCATCCAACTTATTAATCAGTTAAACCCTCAGCAGGTTTATATTTATGCGATGGGACAGGAACCCTGGCTGACTTTTATTACTTCGATTCAATATACCCCGGATTCTAAACCCATCTTAGAATCAAACCGAGTAATTGAATATTGCCAAAGTCAAAATATTATCGGTCAACGTTTGTTTGGTTGTCAAGAAATAATTTTAGAATCGAGTTCAGAAACAGCAATTAACGTTAACTTTTCCGTGAGTCACCCCGAACCAAAACTCAGTTTAAACCAACCCGAAAACTATCAGCCGATTTCCGAGTTTTTATCGCAACTCAATCAATTAGATATTAAAATTTTAACAGAAAATGATCGAATTCGCTGTAACGCGCCGAAAGGAGCGCTGACATCGGATATCAAAGCACAACTCAAAGAACGTAAACCCGAAATTATTCAGTATCTTAATTCTCAAAATCGGCATAAAATTACATTAGATTATCTCAAAGCAGAAGCGACATTAGATGAAAGCATTTTTCCTCAAACTCAACCCATTTCATCGACTCAACCCCACAACATTCTGTTAACGGGTGCAACAGGTTTTTTAGGAAGCTTTTTGCTCAACCAACTGTTGCTAAAAACCGAAGCAAAAATCTACTGTTTGGTTAGAGGCGAACAACCGGAAACCATAGAAAATAGACTGAAAAATGTTCTCAAGTCGGCTTCTCTCTGGGATGACTCATTTCAACCTAGAATTATCCCCATTCAAGGAGATTTATCAAAACCGCTTTTGGGTTTGTCTTCCGAAAAATTTCAGCAATTAGCAGATGAGATTGATGTAATTTATCATAACGGCGCTTGGGTACACCACGCCTCCCCCTATTCGCTTTTGAAGTCAACGAACGTTTTAGGAACTCAAGAAATACTGCGATTTGCTTGTCAATCTCACCCCAAACCCGTACATTTTATTTCAACGGTTAGCGTGTTTAACTTTAACGAATTTTCTCAAGTTAAAGTGATTCGCGAACAAGATGATTTAGAAAGCGGTGAAGTTCCCAACGGTGGCTATGCTCAAAGTAAATGGGTGGCGGAAAAATTAGTGAAAATTGCAGCACAGCGAGGACTTCCAACCTATATTTATCGAGTCGGACCAATTTCTGGAAGCAGCCAAACCGGTTTTTTCAATACCAACGATTTTCTCTATCGATTAATGTTAGGTTATATCGAACTGGGTAGCGCACCGCAAGGGGAAATGTTGCTCGATATAATTCCCGTTGACTATGTGAGTGAAGCCATTGTTCACCTCTCACAAAAACAGGAATTAGTCGGAGAAGCGTTTCATCTCATTCACCCCAAACCTGTTTCTTCAAATCTACTGTTTGAACAACTGGGTTTAATGGGTTATTCCATCCAAAGAATACCCTACGAACGGTGGTACAGCCAACTTTTAGAGATAGCGAAAGGTTCGCCCGGACACGCACTTTATCCGTTGGTTTCGCTGTTCTCATCAACGTCCTCTCAAAAAGCAAAGGAAAAATCAATGAATCTCAAATTTGACTGTCAAAATACAATCGAAGGTTTAGCGGAAACGTCTATTACTTGTCCGCCTATTGATGCTAACTTGCTAAAAACTTACATCTCCCAATTAATTCAAAAAGCCAATTTTCAACAAGCCTAAACAACAATCTACTCGGAGTGAAAATTAAAACAATGGTTTCTGATATGAATCTTCAAGAACGCTACAACGAATATGACAATTGGGCATGGTTATACAATACCACAATGGGGCCGGAATATTGTCAAAACCAACTTCAACCCCTAGAAAAAATGCTGCTTCCTCACCTGTCTGAAAATGCAGAAATTCTAGATTTGTGTTGCGGGACGGGACATTTAATGAAAAAATTGTGCGAGAGAGGTTATCAAATTACGGGGTTTGATGGCTCGGAAGAAATGTTAGAATATGCTCGTCAAAATGCTCCCCAAGCTCAAATTATTCTGGGTGACGCTCGCAGTTTTGAACTTCCAGAACGTTTTGATGCGGTTTTCTCAACCAGCGCTTCTCTGAACCATATATTAGAGTTAGAAGAACTGAAAAGCGTTTTTCAAAATGTTTACTCATCTCTCAAACAAAATGGTATATTCTTGTTTGATATCAACCATCAAGGACAAATGGAAAAATGGTGGAAAGGTCGCTTAGTTGAGGGTGAAATTGAAAACCATTTTGCTTGGGAAATTACGCCACATTATAATAAAGATGATAAACGGGGCTATTTTAAAGTAACAATTTATCAGGCTCCCACTCAGAAACGCTATTCAACCTTCGCTCTCATTCAAAAACAGTTTAAAACTTTACTGTATAAACTGGTAAGTTTAAGGAGATTAACCCGATTTAGACTAAAAATCCTCAATCAATTTTCATCCTGGGAAAAAGATTGGAAACGTTCAGAAATTATCTACAAAGTTAGAGGTCATTCGGCGACAGAAGTCAAACAAATATTAGAAGAAGTCGGCTTTACCGATGTTGAAGTGAGAACAATTGAAGGAAATTTACAACTTGATAACAATCATTCTGCTTACTTCATCGCCCGCAAAAACTAGAGATTTGTAAAATTGTAAAATTTATCCCCATTCATAAGCCATGCAACTTCAAACTAAAGACACCAACAATTTAGAACAATCCCATATCGACTCACTGATTCAAGATTATATTCAACGCACGCCAAAATCAAAAAAATATGCTCAAGATTATCGTTCGGTTCTCGCGGATAAAAGCTCTTTGGGATTGAGTTTTGAACCCCAACTCAAAGAAGCTTGCTACTCAATTGTCGCGGAACGTTCCCTCGGTTCTCGCCTTTGGGATATCGACGGAAACGAATATCTTGACATTTTAATGGGATTGGGAATTAACCTGTTTGGTCACAATCCCCCGTTTATAAAAGCCGCCATTCAAGAACAGCTAGAAAAAGGAATTCAAATCGGTTCGCAAGCAGAATTAGCGGGTGAAGTCGCCCAACTGGTGAGCGAATTAACCGGGATGGAACGGGTGACATTTAGCAACACCGGAACCGAAGCAATAATGACCGCAATTCGGATAGCGAGAACCGCAACAAAACGCAAAAAAATAGTTGTGTTTACCAACTCCTATCACGGTCATAATGACCAAACTATTGTGCGAGCAAAACTCACAGAATACGCTAAAAAAGCCGTTAGAAGAAAAATCGATCAAAAATCCCAATCCAACGGATTTTTAAAAGCGATTACCCGTCCGATTGAATTCGGATTAAAATCAACAATCGACCCCCAAGCCGTTCCCGCAGCCTTGGGAATTCCGGGGAGTTTGGCCAAAGATGTTTTAGTGCTGGAATATGGTAATCCTTACTCCTTAAATGTGATAAAATCTAATTCTAAAAACATTGCAGCCGTGTTGGTTGAACCCGTTCAAAGTCGCTGTCCAGAATTGCAGCCCAAAGACTTTATTCAACAGTTGAGAACTCTCACCGAAGAACGGGGAATCGCCCTAATTTTTGATGAAATGGTGACGGGATTTCGGATACATCCCGGCGGCGCCGGTGCCTGGTTTGGAGTGCAAGCGGATATCGCAACTTATAGTAAAATAGTCGGGGGCGGTTTACCGATGTCAATTCTGGCTGGAAACGCCAAATATCTTGATAAAATAGATGGCGGAATGTGGAACTTTGGGGATGATTCCGCTCCCGAAGAAAAGACAACGTTTTTCGCCGGAACCTTCTGCAAACATCCGCTTTCCTTAGCCGCAGCCAAAGCCGCACTTTTGCATTTAAAAACCCAAGGTTCAACTCTGCAAGAACAGCTAAACCAACGGACTTTAAAACTGGTTAATCGCTTGAATACGGCGATGAAATCTGAAAATATACCCGTTCATTTTACCCATTTTGGCTCTTTTTTTGCAATCGCAATGTCACAAAGTTCGATTTCTCCCTTGGCGATTAACTTGCTATCCTATCATCTGCTGACAAAAGGAATTCATCTGCGTCGGGGTGATAAAGGAGGTTTTTTATCAACCGCTCACACCGATGAGGATATTAACACCATTTTTCAGACCTTTAAACAGGGTTTAGTTGAACTCAAAGAAGCTGGTATTCTTCAAACTTAAAAACCCGGTTTCTGAATTGAATCTCAAACGGGATTTCTAATAACATCACAAGAAACTGGGTTGTTGTATACAATATTCAGGAGGAAACAAAACCCGAAAAACCCGGTTTCTGAATTGAATCTCAAACGGGATTTCTAATAACATCACAAGAAACTGGGTTGTTGTATACAATATTCAGGAGGAAACAAAACCCGAAAAACCCGGTTTCTGAATTGAATCTCAAACGGGATTTCTAATAACATCACAAGAAACCGGATTTTTGTATAGAATCTTTAGGAGGAAACAAAATGGCAACAATGGGAAAATATTGCAAAGCTTATCCGATTGAAAAATTGCGTCAATTTGGTCAGTGGACGGAAAACAAAGAAAACACCCGCAAAGAAACTAAAACCGTCGGGGGTGAAGAAATAGAAGTCAACCGAGAACTTACAGAAGATGACTTTTTGTATTTGCAAGAAAATTATGTTGTCACCGATGGAATATTCAAAGATGAAAACATCATTTTTGACAGCGTAACCCCCGAATGGAAAGAATTCTGTGATAAGGTTTTAAAATTTGAAGTTCCGGTTTATGAACCTGTAACCGTAACAGCAACACCCTCGGAAACCGAGAAAACAGAATCTTAGTTGTTTTACTCGTAGTTTTTGACCCGTAGTTTTTGACTCAAACCATCAAGGACAAATATGGACGAATTAGTACAACGATTATCGGAAGGAAAACATCCCGTAGAAGTCGGTTTAAGACCCGAAAAAACAGTAACAGCCTTTAAAGAAAGCATCGATAGAGGCTATGTCTACATCAAATTTACTCAAACCCGAGGCGGAACTGAACTCGGCGTTAGACTCGATGAAAAAGCTTGTAACTTTCAAACCGCAAACTTTGAACAAGCAACAGGAACCGCTCACATTGAAGGAGATTTAACGCTAAATTATGTTAAAGTTCGATGTATCGCCGATATCAACTTACCAACCCTAACAGGCGAAGGAAATCTCGAACCCGTCACCGAAGTAACCGTAGCCTAACTGAGTTTAATTGACTTCAATCACCCAAATTTAACAGAGGAATTCTAACCATGAACTCAGAAGAAGATACTACAATTTATCGAGTTGTTGTCAACGAAGAAGAACAATATTCAATTTGGCCAGACTATAGAGAAATCCCCTTTGGATGGCGAGATGTCGGAAAAAGTGGACCCAAACAAGAGTGTTTGGACTATATCAAAGAAGTCTGGACAGATATGCGCCCTCTCAGTTTGCGTCGAAAAATGGAGGAATCACAAACATCCTAAATTTCTTCAACCCGAAGAGAGGTTTATAGAAACCTCTTTTCTTGTCACTGAGAGGGGCGGGATATTTTTCAGCAAACTAATTAATATTGACGTTCTTTTGAATGTCTCTCCTCAAACATGAGTGAAACGAATCCCACCCCTCACCTTGATTTACTTTTACCTTGGGATTTACTCACAGAATACTCCTTAAACGAAGGCGAAAAAGTGAAAATTACCCAAGCGATAAATTATTTTCTAAGCGCACTGAAACAAACCTCTGTTGAAACCGCTTTGACTCTCACCGATGAAGCTTTAGAAACCTTAGAAGCTGTGGATAATTTTCCCGCAAAATTATCCACAACAAAAGCATCGCTAAAAACCTGGGAAGTCGAAGATTACGACCGCTATTTTCAGGTGAATCACGTTCAAACCGAACAACCCGCTTTCTGTCTGCTAAAAAGTGTTATTGTTGCGAGTCAACAATTTTTAATTCTGTGTTTGAACAGTCAAAATCAACCCGATTCCAACTTCCCCAAATTAGACTCAAATCAAATTGAACAGCAGAAACAAGGATTTATCAGTTACGCTCACCTATTAGCAAGACTTTTTGATGTTCAGCTAGAGGATAACCCATGACTCAACAAAATTCCTATCAAATTTGGAAAGGATTTCACTGGTCGTTTTTTGTGAATATCCAAGGTTTAATAATCTGCCTGAGTCGGTTTGAAAAACATCTCACTTCCGGCAATCTTTCCCAAGCACAAATCGAACTCAAAACCGCCACCGATTTAATGTTAGCATCCGGCGCCGCCATGTCTCTGGCGGGAAGTTTTAGTCGGGATGAATACGAAGAATATATCCGCCCAACCATGGCACCGCCTCACGTTAAATCTACGGATTTTAGCGGATTAATGTCTTGGGATCACGCTTGGTTAATGCAAATTTGGAAGCGTTTGCGCCCCCTTTTTCAACAGCTACCCACCCCATTACAACCCGAACATAAACGCTTTGTTCAAGCCTATTTTGAACTCGCAACCGCACACAAAGCCGTCTGTGAAAAGTTTGGCGGAGAAGAAACCGGAAGCTTGCGTTTCGATCGCGGAAATGCCCTCAAAACCCTTGATAAATTTGCCCTCAGCCGTTCCCAACAGCTTGATCCCGCCCATAAGACTCAAGGATGTCCCTTCCATCACCCCCAGTCTCCAGGCTGAAATCTCTCTCAAGATAGTTGAAATGTTATCTCAAATAAGTAGGTAAATTTTCACTTCCCCGCTCTGAATCGTAGAAAAGTTACAATTTCTCTAACGCTTGATTTTACGGGGTTTTTCCCTCCGTACACGGGTTAAATTTTCGGCTATCACCTTTACACAAGCTTTACATAATTCCCCCCCAACTTTACAAAACCCCCTAGACTTCCCCAAAAATTACCCCTTATGATGAACCCGTTCTTGAAATTAATTCTCAAAAAGCTAGGACTGTACAAACAGTTCAAGAACCGTTGTTTTACGATTAACTGAAATATCCAATGAGAAAACGCATCTACCCGAATTTTGTCTTAGCAACTGCGGGTGCTACCTTACTGAGTTTTGCTGCTTTTCTTGCTAAACCGACACAAGCCAGTTCTTTAGTTGGAGAATCCTTTCAAAATTTCTACTCCTCCGAAAGTCTCGGTTTCGTTCCCGGAGTTCCCTATCCTTACGGCGGCTTAACCTTCCTACCCGACGACCCAAATACAATATACATTACTGGAAACGCCGATTTTCCCGATGCCAAAGTTTACTCTATCGGCGTCACCCGCGACAGCAACAACCGCATTACCGGATTTTCTGGGGAAGCCAGCTTCGTTTCCGAGGCTGTAGGTCTTGGCGTTGACGAATTTCCGGGGGCAGATGGGGGCCTGGTCTTCGGCCCGGATAACGTCCTATTCTTCACCACCTTCGATAACACCCTCGGTCAGATTCTACCCGGTAGCACCACCCCAGATAAACTGGTTTCTCTGACTGACCTGGGGGTTGAACCCTCGACAGGGGCTTTAAACTTCGTTCCTGTAGGCTTTCCCGGTGAAGGCACCCTAAAAATTGGTTCCTATTCCGCCAGTACCCTCTACACCACCACCATTTCTCCCGATGGTACGGGAACCTTTGATATTGCAGCCCCAACCAGCAGCATCCACTTGGGAGGTGCAGAAGAAGCCTTCGTAGGGCCGGAAGCTTTTGTTTATGTTAACGACAACAATTCCGGATTTGACGTTCCCAGCCTTTTAATTAACCAATGGAATGATGAGGGTGTTGTTGCTTACGAAGTCGATGAAAATGGAGATCCCATCCTCGAAACTGGGCGACAATTCCTCGATTTTCCGAAGAAAAATGCTGGCCCACAAGGACTGGTTGTTGATCCCTTAACAGGTGATTTCCTCGTCACAACTTATGTTGAAGCCGAGTTGGGAACTCAAGTTTTATTAGTTCCCTCCCAACCCTCCGAACCGACTACCCCCGATAACGATCCCTTTGATTCTGCCACACCCATTGACCTGTCTGCGGGGTCGGGTTCCGCTTCCGGGGCTGTCAGTACGGGTAATGAGATTTATTCCTTTACTGCCGAGGCGGGAGATCTACTTTCTTTCGATGTTGATGTCACCGAAATACTTTCGGGAGTTGGCTACACGGACGATGATTCTGTGCTTTATCTCTACAACAGTTCCGGTCAAATTCTGGCGGTTGGCGAAGATAAAGTCGATAGCTACTCATCGAGAATTCTCAATTATTTAGTTCCCGAAAGTGGAACCTACTATGCTGCGGTTACAACCTTTGGCAACGAACCGATTGTTGAACTGGGTGATGTCAATACATTGCTTGGTTTTGAGGAAACCGGACTGAGTAACATTGTTTACGATTTCAGCGTCAGCAGCCAAATGTTACCCGAAACAGCCCGTCTATTTAATATTGCTTTGGCCGCCGATCCAACTAACCCCGTCGGTAATGTTTTAATTGATGGCAATACCGTCTTATCGGTTGACCTCAACGGCACTCGAAATACAGACTTAACCGGGCCTCTCACCATTAGCGTTAACCCCGATGATAATACCCTCACCTTCGATAACTTTGAGTTTATCCTACAATTTGCCGATCCCTTTGCTTCCACCGATCTTGACGAGATCCTTGATTCTTTAGAAACCTCCACCATTACTGCGGTGATTCCGCCCGATGAATTTGTTGAACAAATTCTGTTTACTGAAGGAACAGTTCCCGGCAAATCCATTCCCGAACCCGCATCCATTTTGGGTTTATTAGGCGTTGGACTTTGGGGGGCAAGTTCTCAACTCAAACGTAAATCTCGCTCTTAGTATTTCTGCTGTAAACTTAAAATCTGAACTTCTCTTGTTTTGGGTGAGATTTGAAATCATTTCTCATCCTATTTCTCATGTGTTTTTATCATAATTTTTTTTGATTTAAAAGCATAAATATTTTGATCTGCAAGCGCGATTAGTATTTCCAATCAAAATCTTTGCAAAAAATAAAATATTTTTGAAATTCCTTTTCAAATGGTTGTCAAGATGTTATAAAAAGCTTTAGGCTTTATTACTTGACACTAATTGTCAAAAGTTGAGGTTCAACCTCAATCCCGTTGGGGTTCCTCATTCCCTCTATTTTGGGCTAAGAACAGGGATATAAAAAACAGACTTGGGCATTTTTTCCCGATTCTGCCCACAAAAAACCCAGAACATCACTTCTGGGCAATCATCTCAAATTCTACTTTCGTAGAGGTCATATAATGGACAATTTTATTCGATTTTCCGGCGATCGCACAAGAGTAGCTCGCCGGGTAGAACAGGCTGAAATGCTGGTTGTTATTGATTCTGGAGTCACCGATGTTTCTGGGTTAATCGGCCAAGTCCAACCGAACGCAGAAGTATTACTGCTAGATTCCCATCTCGACGGCGTTGAGCAAATTACCGCAGCCTTAGAGCGTTCTCCCGCCATCAACAGCCTGCACATAGTCTCACACGGCGAACCGGGCTGTTTATTTTTAGGTCAAACCCAATTAAGTCTCAATACTCTCAGTCAATACCAAGAACAGCTTAAAAATTGGTCAAAATATCTACTTGGCAACTCCCTAGTTTTATACGGTTGTCAAGTCGCTCAAGGCATAGGACATCAATTCCTTAACATCTTGCATCAGGTTACAGGAGCTAATATTACCGCCTCAGAACAGCGAGTCGGAAATGCTAACTTAGGAGGAACTTGGAACCTAAACATCCGCATCGGAGAGTTGATCAGTTCAGTAGAGGAAAAATTAGCCTTTTTACCTTCTGTTAGCGAAACCTACGCGGGGGTATTCGTTCCCACAGTCGGTTTAACCGCAACTCCTGACACCCTTGTAGAAGAAGATGCAACGGTACTCACCCTCAACTTTGACCTGAGCGAACCCCCACCAGCCGAGGGAATTGACATCACCGTTACCAGTCCCATTGTCAATGCTATAGCGGAGTTGGATGTATTTGCAGCCAGTTTCAGCGGCGCCCGCATCGTTGGGGTGAGCGACGATACCAACGGTTTTACCCTTCGCATCAGCGAACAAACCGCAAGCATTACCCTACCCGTGTTTGATGACAGCGAGGATGAAGGTTCGGAGAGCTTTACCTACACCATCCAACCGGGAGAAGGTTATGAAATCGATTCCTCGGCGAGTTCAGCAACATTTGTCATTGAAGATAACGACGGAGTAACGCCCGAACCCGAACCCGAACCCGAACCCGAGCCGGAACCCGAGCCGGAACCCGAACCCGAACCCGAACCCGAACCCGAACCGGAGCCGGAACCCGAACCGGAAAATACAGCCCCAGTCGCCGATAATGATAGCTACAGCACAGGTTTTGAATCTCCCCTGTTCGTTGATGCAGATTTAGGCGTTCTCGATGGAGATACCGATGCAGACGGAGATGAGTTAACGGTCAGCTTGGAAAGTGCGCCCGAAAATGGCAGCGTAGAACTCGACGCCGACGGTTCCTTCAGCTACACGCCGGACGACGGGTTTAGCGGAGAAGACAGCTTCACCTACACCGCCAGCGATGGGGAAGACAGTTCCAATGTTGCCACCGTTACCGTGAGTGTGGATGCACCTCCCGAACCGGAACCAGAGCCGGAACCGGAACCGGAACCGCCAACCGAAGGCCCGGTTGTCTCCTTACAAACCCTGACCGGCACCTTTAACGGCGATCGCACAGAACTGCGCGATACCATCTTAACGCCCGAACTGGTAGAATCTTTGGGTGAGCAAGCCGGCGCCTCTTTATTGGTACTGAGCCTGCAAACCGAAGGCGACATTCCAGAAGAAGGCTTAGAAGTCACCATTAACAGCGATATCGCCTTAACGGACTACTTCAGCAACTTGGGACGTCCTCCCCTAACCGTTGGCGGCGAAATTTTAGAAGCCGTTTACGACCCCGAAACAGGAGTTGCTTCCGGTATCCGTCTGCGAGTTACCAGTCCCAGTGCATTGATCGCGCTTAACGTCCAAAACTTAGAAGAAGCCGAAACCGACGGCCCAGAAGATGCCACATTCTCCGTAGAAGCGGGAGACGGCTACAGCGTTAGTAGCGAGATGGGGTCTTCGACTGTTACCTTCTACGACAGCCTGGAAACCGCACCCGAACCGGAAACCTCACCCCAAGTTAGCTTAACCGTTAGCGAAACCGCATTAGTTGAGTCAGAAGGTAATACGACCACTCTCACCTTTAACGTTGACGGCGAAATTCCTGAAGATGGCGTTTTAGTTTACGTCAACAGCAACACAACGGGTGCCTTGGGAGAATTTGATGTTTTCAACGCCGAAATCTCAGGCGGTGCGGTACCCTTTCCCAACTTTGTGGCTAGCGGCTTCTACTTCAAGATTCTCGAAGACGGTGCGTCCATCACTTTACCCGCTTTCGACGAAACCACCAACCCGGAAATCACCGAAGGCGTTGTCGAGGGCGTTCAAGCGTTTAGCTTTGAAGTCGTAGAAGGTCCCGGTTATACTATCGATCCTGAAGCGAGTGGATTTGATCTGACCATCGCCGATAACCCCGACTCTTTGATTCAAGTTTCCTATTCTATCGAACCTGCAACACTGGTTGAATCAGAAAGCACCGTCGGCGTTCATACCTTTAGTTTAAGTTCACCTCCGCCAGAAGAAGGCGTTACCATTTCTGTTAGCGCTCCGATGTTGTCAGAATTTGACTTGGATAGCATCGAAGTCATGGGCGGAGAAATTGTTGGGGTTAACGATAGTTTAGACGGCTTCGAGTTCAAACTCACCTCACAAACCGCAACCATTAACCTACCCGTTGCAGAAGACGGCGAAAGCGAAGGGTTAGAAGAAGCCACCTTCACCGTTGAACCCGGAGAGGGTTATCAAGTCAACCCCGAAGCCGGTACCGCAACCTTTACTTTGGTTGATAGTGCCGATCAAGTTCCGGCGCCAACCGAAATCAGCGAACCCAACGATACTATCGAATTGGCGACTGAAATCGGTTTAAGTGCAGACAACCCGAAAATCACCTTCACTAGCAGTATCGACTACGAAAACGCCAACTTCTACGAAACCGAAGACGGCCGACTCTACATCGACTTTACCGAAGATGTAGACTTCTACAAAATTGATCTCGAAGCGGGTGATACAGTGCGGTTGGATACCGACGCTCAACAGTTCGATCCCGAAACTGTAGATACTGTGGTTCGGGTTTTTGATGCCGATGGCAATCAAGTCGCTCAGGTGGATGACGCCGCCGCACCAGAGGAAGCCTTTGCAGATGTTGGCTTTGATTCCTATCTGGAATTCACCCCCGAAACTGCTGGGACTTACTATTTCGGCATCAGCAGTTGGCCGAATGCTCCCTTCGACTATTATGAAGTCGGTGTGCAGAACCGTCCCTACGATCCGAATATCCCAGGGAGCGGTACGGGAGAAAGCTCTGGTGAATATACGGTAAATCTGACGTTAAACCAGCCGATTGTTCCAGAGGCAACAGAGATCCCATCCGGCACCGGAGAAGGGCCGACAGTCTCGTTGAGGGCAACGCCTGCAACTTACCGAGCAGATGAGCAGGAGCGGGATACTCTCGAAGCCAATGCACTGGTTCAGTATCTTGAACCCGATACTGGAGCATCCATATTGTCCCTAGCTTTAGAAGTCGAGGGTGAAATTCCAGAAGAAGGGATTGAAGTTTATCTCACCAGTGATGCCGACTTGGGGAGTATTTTCAACACAGGATCGCCCTTTTCTCAAGGCGGCGCTGAAGTCCTGGGGGGTGTATTTGACGAAGCAGGAACATTGGTCGGGTTGCGGACGAAACTCACCAGCAATTCTTCCTTGATTAACCTTACCGTTGATAGTCCAGAAACCGCCCCGACTGATGGCTCTGAAACGATTACCTTCAACGTTGAACCCAGTGCCGGTTATAACGTCGGTGCAGAGGGTAGTTTTTCAACCGTTATCTATGACACCCTAGCGGATGTTCCTGAACTTCCCACTGTCCCCACTGTGAGTATAGACATCAGTGAAACGGCTCTGGTGGAATCGGAGGGGAACCTGACAACAGTGACCTTCTCTTTAGACAGTCCTCCTCCCGAAGAAGGAGTTGTTATTGGTGTCGATAGCGGAATTCGGTCAGCATTGGGTGAATTTGATGTGTTCAATGCCGAGATTGTTGGCGGTGAATTCCCATCACCTAACTTCCAAGCTAGCGGTTTCTTCTTCCAGATGACGGAGCAAACGGCTACAATTACGCTGTCCGCCTATGATGAAACCACTAATCCCCAAATTTCCCCAGAGGACGCTCTAGAAGGCATTCAAGAATTCACGTTTACAATCCAGCCCGGGGTAGGTTATGCGATCGATCCTGATGCCAACGATATCACACTCACAATTGCGGACAACCCTGATTCAGTGGTTATCGATCCTGACGATGGAGATGATGATGATGGGGATGAAGGCGATGACAATCCAGAACAAGAACTCAATGATACGATCACAACGGCGATCGATACCGGATTGAGTCCCTCCAACCAGACATTCTCTTTCCAAGCCGCGATTGATTCCGAGTATGTCGTGGTGTCGGAAGATCCTGAAGTTTATCAGGCTGATATCATTGACCCCTCCGAAGATGTCGATATGTACAGCTTCGACCTGGTAGCGGGAGATACCATCAAGATTGATGTGGACTCCATTGAGTACGAACTCGAAGGCTTCGACGTCCCGCAACGGTTGGATTCTGTGCTGCGACTGTTTGACTCCGTTGGGAACGAGTTGGCTAACGCAAATAATGCTCCGGCACCCGATGAAATCTTCACTGCCAACCGCGATGCCTATCTCGAATTTACCGCATCCGAAACGGGTACTTACTTTGTGGGTGTCAGCCTGTTGGGTAATACCGTTTACGATCCGTTTGAAGCCGGTACCGGTAGCGGTCGGGTTCTACCTCAGTCTGGTATCAATATCGGCGAATACGACATCGCCTTTGACCTGGTACCGGGCGATGGTGGCGGTACACCCGTTGATATTGTTGGTACCGATGACGCTGATGAATTAGTCGGAACTGATATTAACGAATCAATTGACGCTTTGGCAGGTGATGACCTCGTTGCCGGCGGTTTGGGCGATGATACCGTCTTTGGTGGCGACGGCGATGATGTCCTGCGGGGCGATGCGAATAGTCGTTCTCCGGGCGGTTCCGTTGGCGGCGATGACGTGATCTCTGGCGGCGCCGGTAACGATCGCATTGGCGGTAAAGCGGGTAATGACCTCCTTAGCGGTGACGAAGGTGATGATGAAATCTTCGGCGATGACGGCGATGACACCATTATGGGCGTCACCGGTAACGATACGCTTACAGGCGATGACTTCTCGGGTGGAAGTGGTTCGGATCTGTTTGTCTTCGGAAATGGGGATGGAACCGATTTAATTACCGATTTTGACCCCACTGAAGACATGATCGGTTTGGTCGAAGGCGAACTGATGTTTGAAGAACTTTCGATTACCAATAGTGATCTGGGTGCGATGATTAGTGTGATGGCTTCTGGAGAAACGTTAGCCGTTCTTCAAGATGTTCATGCTGATGAATTAACCGAAGAATTGTTCATGGTAACGCCCGATGTTTCCTTCGGTTAATTAATCCCCTCAAAATACACCCTATCCGTTCGGACACCCCTGATCTAATCCCCCCTAGCCCCCCTTTGTCAGGGGGGAAAAATTGGGGGAAACAGGGGAAGGGTCGAGGTAAAACCTCAGAATTGTTCACGGTTACGCCCGATGTTTCTCTGGTTTAATTAACACCTCAAAATACACCCTATCCGTTCGGACACCCCTGATCTAATCCCCCCTAGCCCCCCTTTGTCAGGGGGGAAAAATTGGGGGAACAGGGGAAGAAAAAGAGGTAAAACCTTTCAAGTTGTACTAACCACCCTGCGCGTAATTCTACAGATTGCAGCTATCAATTTGTTAGATTTTTTTCCGGTCTAAAACTATTAATAGGTCTAAAAAATAACGACAGATTGGTTTATTTGATCCAGCAAAACATTGACTTAAATAATGACGACACTTTCATTAACAGCCAGTCCCACAACTTTAATTGAAGCGGAATCAACCGTATTAACGCTCAATTTTAACCTCGATGAAGCGCCTCCACCCGACGGTTTGCTGGTAACTCTCAGCAGCGATATGATTAATTCCCTCGGTGAATTTGATGTATTTGCAACTCAATTTTCAGGGGCGCAACTCGTTAGTGTCAGCGATGATACAGATGGTTTTACTTTACGACTGACCGAACAAAACGCAAGTATTAGTTTACCCGTATTTACGGATAACGAAGAAGAAGGTAGCGAAACCATTACTTTTACCGTCGAACCCAGCGAAGAATTTACCCTAGATTCCGATGCGAGTTCTGTTGAAATTACCCTCGAAGATACGGCAGATTCTACACCAACTCCGCCTCCGGTAACAAGTTTCTACGATGAAGCCGTCGATGGGGATATTTCTGGCGATCGCAATGCTCCCACTATGCTTGAATTAGAACAGGGCGTTAATTCTTTAACCGCAACTTCGGTGGCGGGTGATATCGAATACGTTACCCTAACCGTTCCGGAGGGGTTACAACTCGACTCGGTTGACGTTGCATCCTACGCTTCCGATACCGATGATATTGCCTTTGCTGCGGTACAAACGGGTAGTATTTTTACAGAACCCCCCACTCAAACCGATGTTGAAAATTTACTCGGTTATAGTCATTTTGGTGCTATTGATGTCGGTACGGATATTTTAGAGGATTTGGCAAACGGTCAGGGTGCAATTGGGTTTGATTCTCCTTTACCCAGTGGCGACTATACGTTCTGGCTGCAACAAACCGGAGATGCCTCAACCTACTCCCTTGACTTTAATGTATCACAAGCCGAAGATCCGGTTACTCCGGGCGAAAATCCAATGGTTTCGGTAAGCGCTTTGGGCGGTACGTTTAACGACTCCGAACTGATTTCTCCCAATATCGTAGAATCAGCAGGAGAAGCTGTTCCGATTCTCAGTTTGGCGGTTAGTGTTGACGGCGAGATTCCCGAAGATGGATTGATCGTTAATATTAATAGCAATTTGGATGATATTACCGAGTTTATTCAGGGGGCGAATTTCATCCCGCCGGTTTTTGGTCCCGGAGAAGTTTTGGGGGCAATTTACAATAGTGACGGAACTGCAACGGGCTTGCAATTGCGGTTGGATGGCCCCAATGCGGTGATGAATTTTGTCGGGGTTGGCTTTGAGGCGGAAGGTTCACAAAGCGTTAGTTTCTTTGTCGAAGATGGCGTTGGCTATGAGGCGGCATCGGGCGAGTCTATTGTTAAAGTTTATGATAGCCTTGACGAAGTTCCACAACTCACGAACCCGCCTTTATTGGCGATGGAGTTTGTTAGCAGTAGCGATACTCTAATAGAAGGTGGCAGTCCGGGTACTTTGAACTTTACCGTTGACGGTGAAATTCCCCCCGAAGGACTTGTGGTTTATGTCACTAGCGGTATTCTCGCCAAGTTGGGCGAGTTTAACCTGTTTGATGCGGTTGTGACTGGGGGCGGTTTCCCTTCGCCCGATGAGAATGCGGGAGGTTTCTATTTCAAAATTACCGAACCAACCGCCAGCATCGAACTTCAAGCGTTTGCGGATGATATTGTTGAGGGTTTGGAGTCGGTTACTTTTAGCCTTCAAGAGGTTCCGGGCTATGCGATCGCCGATAATGCTAGTATAGTTAACTTTGCGATCGCCGATGATGCGAATTCTCTGACTCAAGTTAGCTTGGAGGCGAGTCCTGAAGTCTTAATTGAGTCGGAAAATACTGTCTCGGTTCACACGTTTAGCCTGAGTTCTCCCCCACCCGCAGAAGGATTAACAGTTTCCGTAGATACTCCCAATTTAAACGAATTTGACCTCGATAGCATTGAGGTAGAGGGCGCTACAATTGCGGAAGTTCGGGATGATGGTTTTGACCTAACAATCACAGAACAAGCCGCTACGGTTAATTTAGCGGTGGCTGAGGATAACGAATCAGAAGGTTTGGAAACGGCTGTTTTTACCGTTGCAGAAGGGGAGGGTTATCAAGTTTCGCCGGAAGTCGCAGAGGCGAATTTTACGATTGTAGACACAACCGACCAGGCGCCTCCCGCACCGTTGGAAATCTCCGAACCCAATGATACAATTGCAGAAGCGATCGCCACGAATCTCAGCGCTGATAATAATACCGTTTCCCTAGATAGTGCCATTTCCTTTACCTTTGGGAATCGTTTGGTCGATCAAACCGAAGATGTGGATATGTATTCCTTTGAGTTGGAAGCGGGGGATACGGTTGTATTAGATATCGATGCGGAATTGTTGGGGTCTTCCCTCGACTCGGTGTTACGTTTGTTCGACGCAGAAGGAAACCAACTCGCCCAAAGTAACGATGATTTTGCACCCAATGAATTGGTTGGGGAGAGTCAGTCCGATTCTTATTTAGAATTTACCGCTGAGACGGAAGGAACTTATTATGTGGGGGTCAGCAGTTCCCCTAACGGTGAGTTTGACTTTGAGAATAATCCCTACGAACCCTTTGAGGGGGGTAGCGGAAGCGGAAGCAGTAGCGGAGAATATACCCTCAATCTGTTATTGAATCAAGAAATTCCCTCGGAACCGACCCAAGATGGTATTGAAAACCCCGGTTCAGTACCCGTAACCGATGATGGCGAAATCTATGACGATGACACTGAATTTAATGATACTATCGCCAACGCTAATCTGATCGAAGTTGGGGTTAATTCGACTGTTACCCTTGCTGGAGAAATCGGTACAACCCCTGAAACCCGCAACCTAATTGACCGTTCCGAAGATGTCGATATGTACGGCTTTGAGTTGGAAGCCGGTCAAACTTTAGTCCTCGATGTTGATGCGGGGGGTTCTGGCGATGCGGGGGTCGAAGGTTCGTTAATGGACTCTGTACTGCGGATTTTCGATAGCCAGGGGAATGAGGTTGCTGTTGTTGAAAATGCGGCGGCGCCCGATGAAATTTTCCAGGCGAATGGCGATACTTACCTCAAATAACACGGAAGCATGAAAGCCATCGTCTTTTAAGCGATGGATGAAATGCGACTCGACAGGTTTTAACCTGTCGTATCCTTTTCTTCTTTTAATTTTAGGCTATCAATCCAGTCTTCAATAAGTGCTGTTATCGTTTTGTCCTTCTCAGCAGCATATAAATAAAGTTTATTTCTTCTGCGCTCAGATAAACGAATTGTTAATGATTTAGTTTTCATACATATATTGTTAGTGCGTTGATGCTAGTATAACACCAGGAGGTAAAAATACAATGTATGGATGTCAGCAAAATCTAATTAGTCCAGACAACCCGTTAAAGGCTATCCTTGAGTTTATTTGTTCTGAGTCTCATAAACTGACTAACTGTGGAATCTATTATGCTCGTCAAATTCATTTCAAAACCCATAAAATTATTGGAAAATATGATTTAGAAAAAGAGTACAAAAACCACAAACATTATCAAGCTTTATACTCTCAGGCAGCACAGCAAATACTTAGAAGCGTTGCTGAGTCCTTTAAGTCATTTAAAGAGTTAAGCAAAAAATATATAAAAGGGGAGTTAACCGATAAACCTCGTCTCCCTAAATACAGAAAGAAAGGAGGTATGTGTCTTGTAACCTATCCTAAACAAGCCTTAAAACTGGTTGACAATCAAATTAGAATCCCTTTAGGGAAAACTGTTAAGAAATGGTTTGGACTTAGCAGCTTCTATCTACCAATGCCTTCCAATTTGAGATTTCAAGAAATTAAGGAATTGAGAATATTGCCAAGAAATCAGTGTTTTTACGTTGAGTTTGTTTATGAAAGTAAATCAGTCGAGATCAAGGTAAATTTCGATCATGTGCTAGGTTTAGATCCAGGATTGAACAATTGGCTAACAGGGGTTTCTAATCTTGGGACTAGCTTTATAGTTGATGGGAAACATCTTAAATCTGTTAACCGTTGGTACAACAAACAGGTAGCTACTCTCAAAGAAGGAAAACCTCAAGGATTTTGGTCAACCCAACTCGCTAAAATCACAGAAAAGCGCAACCGACAAATGAGAGATGCTGTTAACAAGGCAGCCAGACTTGTGGTTAGTCATTGCCTTGAACGTCAAATTGGAGTGATTGTTTTTGGATGGAACAAAGAACAAAAGAAAGAAAGCAATTTAGGCAAAAAGAACAATCAATCTTTTGTTTCAATTCCGACAGCCAAACTCAAAGAACGCATTAGACAATTGTGTGAACAGTACGGACTTAAGTTTATTGAAACAGAAGAAAGTTATACCTCAAAAGCTTCATTCTTAGACAATGATTTGCTACCTATATTTGGTGAAAAACCCAAAGAGTGGCAACCATCAGGAAAAAGAACAAAAAGAGGTTTGTATCGAACGGCTCAAAATCACTATATCAATAGCGATGCTAATGGGGCTGTTAACATTATTCGTAAAAAAGTAAGCACAACACTTAATTTTGATTTAAGTCGAGTGTCTAGGGGCGTTTTGACTCGTCCCCAGAAGTTAAAATTCTGGTCAGCTAAGAAGACGCGAAGCAACGTGGCTTTAGCCCGTTGTGTAGCATCCCCTTAGAATCCTCCGTCATTTATGCGGAGGAGAAGTCAAATCGAGTTTATCGCCCCCGAAACCGGTACTTACTACGCCGGAATTAGCAATTTGGGCAATAATTTCTATGACCCCAACGTTGCGGGAAGTGGTAGCGGTTGGACGTTTACCGGCGCCTTTGAACCGGGTCCCTATTTGCTGAATGCGACGTTGCTACCGGTTGATGGCTTTGTTGCTGATATTGTCGGTACCGATGACGCCGAAACTCTCGAAGGCGATGGGGAAAATAACAGCATTGATGCTTTGGGTGGTGATGACCTCGTTGCTGGCGGTTTGGGCGATGATACCGTGTTTGGCGGTTCGGGTGATGACGTCCTGCGGGGTGATGCTAATCGTCGGTCTGCGGGCGGTTCAAATGGCGGTGATGACGTGATTTCGGGCGGCGCCGGAAATGACCGCATTGGCGGTAAGGGCGGTAATGACCTCCTGAGTGGCGATAGCGGCGATGATGAAATCTTTGGCGATGACGGCGATGACACTATTATGGGCGTCACGGGTAACGATACGCTGACGGGGGATGATTTCTCCGGGGGTAGTGGTTCGGATGTGTTTGTCTTTGGTAATGGGGATGGTACGGATACGATTACCGATTTTGATGTTACCGAAGATTTAATTGGTTTGGTCGAAGGTGAATTAATGTTTGATGAACTTTCGATTACCGATAGCGATATGGGTGCGATGATTAGTGTTATCGAATCTGGGGAAACTTTGGCAATTCTTCAAGGTGTTAATTCATCGGAATTAACCTCAGATTTGTTCGTGTATACGCCCGATATTTCTCTCGTTTAATTAACATCCCTCAATAAAAGTCCCCCTTTTTAAGGGGGATTTAGGGGAATCGATTACGCAGGTTTTGGGGAAAGTTATGGCCGATCAGAAAGTCCCCCTTTTTAAGGGGGATTTAGGGGGATCGATTACGCAGGTTTTGGGGAAAGTTATGGCCGATCAGAAAGTCCCCCTTTTTAAGGGGGATTTAGGGGGATCGATTACGCAGGTTTTGGGGGAAGTTATGGAAAAAATCATCATTAGAATTGAGGAATAAAACCCAAGTGAAGTTTTCAAGTTTCAAAGTTCAAATTACCGCATCGATTGGTCTGGCGATCGCGATTTTAATCGGATTAACTGAAACGGTTAAATCGGCGTCGTTAGTTGAGGATATCAGTGAAAATCCTTTTTTGTTAGAAGTTGTGAATAGCAGTTCTTTTGAAAATACAGTTTCCGATCAATTGGACGAACAACTTAATCTAATTTTTGATGAAACAACCGATGATATTCCCGGCGCTTTTCTGGCAATTATTAGCCCCAGAGGAACTTGGTTAGGAACCAGCGGTTTTTCTAGTTTAGAAAATCAAACTCCGTTAACCAATGAAGATCGGTTTCAAATTGGGAGTATTACTAAAACTTTTGTGGCGACTGTGGTTTTACAGTTGGTTGAAGAAGGAACTTTAACTCTAGAAGATACTTTAGATGAATGGTTGTCTTCGGAAGTGTTAGAAAATATTCCCAATTCCGAACAGATTACCATTCGTCAATTGTTAAATCATACTAGCGGAATTGTTGATTATTCTCTGCCGTTGTTTTTTCAAGCCCAAAATAATCCGGGTGTATTTTTAAGAGAGTGGCAACCGGAAGAACTTCTAACTTTTATTGCCAACCAAAATGCCTATTTTTCGCCGGGAGAGTCTTGGGAATATTCCAATACCAATGTAATTTTATTGGGGTTAATTGTTGAAGCCGTCACCGGGTCTAATATTGCGGCTGAAATTCGTTCTCGGATTCTCGAACCTTTGGGGTTAAATAATACCTTTTTTGCCGAGGAAGAACCCATTCCCGGAGGATATGTTAATGCTTATTGGGATTTTGATGGAGATGGCAGTTTTAATAATGTTTCTCAGGCTAATTTATCTTGGGCTTGGGCGGCGGGTGCGATGGTTTCTAACCCGACGGATATGGCGAGATTTATTGCAGGTTTGCTGAGTGGAAAGCTTCTAGAAACTGAATCTTTAGCGGAAATGCTGACTGTAGTTGAAGCCACTAATTCTGAGAATTATGATGCTTATGGTTTGGGAATTGGGGCGTTAGAAAGTCCGCTCAGACAGTGGTACGGTCATCGAGGTTTGACATTAGCTCACCGTTCAAACTTGTTTTATTCCCCGACAGATGATATCATTTATATCGAATTGATTAATTCGCGAGATTTAGATAATATCAGTAATCCGGTTTTTCGGGCTTGGCGCCAGGCTCAAGAACCGATTGCATCGGTGCCAGAACCGGGAATGTTATCGGGGTTTGGGGTAGTTTTCTTGGGCGGATTTTTGATTCGGTTTAAAAGGTTTAAAGAAGGCGGTAGGCGGAAGGCAAAGGAGAAAAACTGACAAAACTATTTAAACATTGAAAACATGAAAAAACTCGATCATAATTTTTGGAAATGTTAGACGGACTCCAATCTTTGTGTGTTTGAAACAACCCGGTTTTTCGGCCCAACTTTAAGATTTACTTCAATTGCCAAGACAAACCGGGTTTATTGCTTTTATAGATTCGATCTAAGCATTGATGGAGTTGAATGTCAAGTTTCAATATTGCCTGGTTAATTGGGCCTGTTTCAACGGTCTTATTAGCCGTTCCTGTGTCAGTTTATTGGGTGCAAAATCGAGTTCAAGTGACACCTGAACTTATCGAAACTTTAACGGTTCCTGTGGAAGCCAAAGCAATTACCGTGAGAATTACAGCGAGCGGAGTTGTTCAACCCGTGCGGCGAGTTAATCTCAGTCCAAAAACACAAGGGCGCCTGGCTCAATTATACGTTGAACAGGGCGATCGCGTGGAAGTGGGTCAGCTAATTGCCCGCATGGAAAGCGGCGAAATAGAGGCGCAATTATTGCAAGCAAAAGCGAAATTAGTGAGAGCAAAAGCCAACTTAGAAAAGCTTAAAACCGGAAGTCGCCCCGAAGAAATTGCCGCAGCCCAAGCGAGATTAAATCAAACAAAAGCCCGTTTAGCCGAATTAAAAGCGGGAACTCGAACCGAAGAAATTGCCCAAGCCCGGGCGAAATTAAACGAAGCCGAAGCCCGTTTAGCCGATGCGAAATCGGGAAGTCTCGAAGAAGAAATTGCTCAAGCCAGAGCGAGAATAGAAGGCAATAAAGCCGAATTAGAACTTGCGAACGAACGGGTTAGTCGCTATGAAAATTTGGGCGAACAGGGCGCAATTTCTCAAGATGAACTCGAAGAATATCGACAAAATGAACGCCGACTCAACGCCGTTGTTGAGGAAGCCAAAAGACGTTTAGAACAGCTTCAACAAAGTCGAAAAACTCAAATAGAACAGTTAGAAGCAACCGTTGAGATGGAACGTCAAGCCCTCAGACAATTGCAAAATGGGGCGCGGCCCGAAGAAATTGCTCAAGTTGAAGCCGAAGTTGCCGAAGCCCAAAGTCAACTCAATGAATTATTAAATGGAACTCGACCCGAAGAAATTGCCGGCGCCGAAGCCGAAGTTTCCGAAGCAGAAGCCTCCGTACAATATTATCAAACACAGCTAAAAGATACGGAAGTTCGCGCACCTTTTGCGGGAATTATTGCCCAACGTTATGCGGTAGAAGGGGCGTTTGTTACCCCGGCAACTTCGGCGTCCGATGCGACTTCTGCGACTTCGACTTCTATTGTCGCATTGGCAAAAGATTTAGAAGTTTTAGCCAAAGTTCCCGAAGCGGATATTGCTCAAATTAAACCCAATCAAAAGGTCGAAATTGTTGCCGATGCTTACCCGGATCAAGTCTTTGAAGGACGGGTTCAACTCATCGCCCCGGAAGCGGTAAAAGAACAAGACGTTACCCTATTTCAAGCCAGAATAGAGATTATTTCAGGCAAAGAAAAGCTACAGTCCGGGATGAATGTTGATTTGAAATTTATCGGAGAAAAACTCAAAAATGCTCTCGTTGTTCCGACGGTGGCAATTGTCACCCATCAAGGAGAAACGGGGGTTTTAATGCCCGATGAAGAAAATAAACCCAAATTTCACCCGGTAACAATTGGTTCAACATTAGGGAATCAAATTCAAATTCTCAAAGGAGTATACACGGGCGATCGCGTATTTGTCGAACTCCCCGAAAATCAAACCCTAGAAGACATTATCAACTAAAAAAATACAACCTATTCCCTTAAACTTCTACAAATCAACCCATCCGTTTCCAAAACAATCAACCTAAAACACCCAAACTCAACCCATCCGTTTCCAAAACTATTAACCTAAAACACCCAAACTCAACTCATCCGTTAAAAAAGCAAAAACCCAAAAAACCCAACCCAAACCCATCCGTTTCCAAAACTATTAACCTAAAACACCCAAACTCAACTCATCCGTTACCAATGAACTTCCTAGAACACGTTAAAATGGCAGCCCAAACTTTACTCGCCCATAAAATGCGAAGCAGCTTAACAATGCTCGGAATTATTATCGGAAATGCTTCCGTTATTGGAATGATTGGAGTGGGAGAAGGCGCCCAAGAATTTGTCAGTCAACAGGTCAATTCTTTCGGGCCAAATGTGTTGTTTGTTCTCCCCGGAAGTCCAGAAGCCCAAAGTCGCCCCGTTTATCCGCCTCAAACATTAATATTAGAAGATGCGACAGCGATCGCCGAACAGGTTCCCTCTGTTCAAGAAGTGGCGCCTTCGATAACAGGAAGCGAACTGATGTCTTACCGGGGAAAAAATGCTTCTGCGGCGTTAGTTGGGGCGACTCCCGAGTATTTAACCGTTCGGGGTTTTGACGTGGCTCGGGGGCGATTTATCAGCGATTTAGACTTAAAACGAAATGAACAAGTTGTCGCTTTGGGTTCAGAAATTGCCGAACAATTATTTGGGAATGAAGACCCTTTAGGAAAGTCGGTGCGACTCAAAGATATTACGTTACAAGTCGTTGGGGTAATGCAGCCCAAAGGTTCGACAATGGGGAATAATCAAGATATGAATGCTTTTATTCCCGTGACAACAGTGGCTAATCGAATTGTGGGTCAAACCTCACCTTATGGAATTCAAGTAACTTTTATTTCGGTTTCTGTAGAAGATCAATCTAAAATGGATGCGGCTAAATTTCAGATCGAAAATTTACTGCGACTTAGACATAAAATTACCGACGAAGATGATTTTACGGTTCGCAGCCAAAAAGAGTTAATGGAAAGACTCGGTAAAATTACCAATGCACTGACGTTGTTACTGGCAGCAACCGCCGCGATTTCTTTATTTGTGGGCGGAATTGGAATTATGAATATTATGTTAGTTTCCGTTACTGAACGAACCCAAGAAATCGGGCTGCGAAAAGCCATTGGTGCTTCTCAACGGGATATTTTAATGCAGTTTATGATCGAAGCTATAATTTTATCTGCCGTGGGAGGATTGATCGGCACGACGGTGGGGGTGAGCGGTATATTTATCATCGGAATGTTAACGCCTTTAGAAGCAGGAATTTCACCTGTTGCGATAGGGTTAGCGGTGAGTGTTTCCGGTGGAATTGGGTTATTTTTTGGGGTATTTCCTGCAAAACAAGCGGCAAAACTTGACCCGATTGTTGCGTTGAGAAGTGCTTAAACGAGTCGCCAGGGGTGAATTATGCACTCTGCAAATATTAATCTTTCCTGTTTCAGATATCCTGTAACCCCAGAGTGCTGTTTGCCCTCTGAATTATGACTAATGGTTGGGTTTTACTATCGATCAACCCAACCTACCGGCTTTTACCTCTTGCTTAAGAAGAGTTTAAGATCATCGAATTAACGCCATCAAAATACTGGTTATCTCTTCGCTGATAAACTGAAGTAAAAGCGACTGATGAGAATGGATAAAGAAATGATCGCCCGCAATAGTTTTTAAGTAAAAATCTGCCCCTGTTTGGTCTTCCCAAGCCAGCATATCCGCTTGATTAACTTGTTGATCCGCCGAACCGTTAAAGGCTGTAATTCCACAATTAAGCGGGGGTTCATACTGATAGTTATAGGTTTCTAAAACGGCAAAATCTGCCCGCAAACAGGGCATCAATAAATCCATCAATTCTTTATTTTGTAAAATCGCTTCTGGGGTTCCATTGTAACGCCTTAACTGTTCTATAAACTCGGAGTTTGACAACTGATGAATGGGCGGATCTGGATCGGGAATTTGCGGCGCACGGCATCCCGAAACAAACAGATGTTGCGGAGTAAAACCATATTCTCGACGCAGTTGACGCGCCAACTCAAAACTCACCAATCCCCCCATACTATGACCAAAAAAAACAAAGGGTTTATCTAAGTAAGAATCAAGGGCTAAACTTAAGGCTTGAATGAGGGGTTTCATTTTTGTATATGCGGGTTCGCGCAAGCGTTTTCCTCGCCCCGGAAGTTCAACCGCACAGAGTTCAATACTCGAAGAAAAGTAATAAGACCAATTTCTAAAAATTAACGCTCCTCCTCCGGCATAATGGAAACAAAATAGGCGTAATTTTGCTTCGGGGTTCGGTTGCGGACAGGTTAACCAAGTATTAAAGTTTTGTGTTGTTGTCATTTTTAAATGAATTTAAAACTGTGGTATCGTAGGTGTAGCCGAGTTTTCTATAGTTTAAAACATCGGCCGGAGTAACGGTTTTTTCTCCCTGGAAATTTACCAGCAAAGACCCAATATTTCCCAGTCCATAATCTCCCGGTTTTGATAATCCTTCATCCCAAGGCCACATCGGATCATTTAGATTATGTCCGGAAGGCATTTTTGCACTCGGATAAAAGCTTTCGCCCGTATGTCCGTTATCTTGCCATTCTGCCCATAATCGATCTACATTAGCATGATTTAACCAAAAAATTGGGTCATAAGGTGAACTGGGAATGCTATCCATTGTACCGAGAATTTTAGTTTGATGGGGAACTCGATCTTTCGGGCGAATTTCATCCACTAAACTGCCGCCAATGATAGAATGTGCATAGGCGTGTAATGCCCAACCCGGAACATATTTTCCGGTTTTTAAAACTAACGCGCCTTCAATCATCGCATTGAACACTTCATAGTTATCAAAACTCATTAATTGTTCAACTTCTGCTTTGGAAATGGGGTATTTTTCACAGGGCGGCAAACCGACAAATCGAATCAGTTTCGACCCTAACGAAGTCATATTAATGGGGTCAAAATGAATGTTCTCATTCAGCGTCCAATCCGCAAAAGAACCCGAGGTAACGGGACCGCCTGTAAACGTACCAAAACCCGGAATTTCTACCGTTTCTCCCGTTCCATTGGGGCCGAGAAAATTCTCATCTAAAATAATCGTTAACGCTTGCGGATCGGTCCAGTCCCAATAGGGAATTGTCACACTCGGATCAATTTTTTGTAATTGTTGTTCAAATTCCCACAAAAATTGACGGTGCCAAGGCAGAAAAGCGGGTTGACTGTGGGCGGGGTTGCCTTTAGCAAAACCTTCCGCACCCAACTTTTTCCGAAACCCCATCGTTAAAACGTGTTGCAAAACAAATTGATCGTAAAGACTAATTTGACTGCCTTCTGGAAAGGTATTTTTTAGGGTTTTAAGCGCATTAACAAAGGCTGTTTTTTCCTCAGTCGTGAGGTTGACAACATTCTTACGAACCTGTATATTTTCGATGAAAACAGGTTGAGGATAAACAGAAGTCGCTAGGGCTGTATTTTCCGGCAAGGGAGGATGGTAATAGCTGGAGGTGAATTGTAATTTAGTCACCCCCACCACAATGGCGGCGACCATGAGGGCTATCACCCCTAATTTTATCCGACTTAATTTTATAGATGAAAAGCGTTTCAGCACAAGAGATTTTTAACTGTAGACTGTTATACTGTAGACTGTTAGACAGATTAATTCTCAAAAACAGAGATTTGAGGAAAGTTCAGCGAAATCCTGGTTTTTTTGCTGACCTGCCTGTATAATAGCACGGTAATGTTGAGAATCTATCTCAAGTAAGATGAACTGGAGTATCTTTTTAGCGGCGGCGGGGAGTGCCAGCGTCGAGTTTTTGGAAACTGCGGCTATTGCTTATGCGATCGCCCGTTCCGGCTATCGGCGCGAAGCCATTTGGGGAACGGTAGCCGGGTTGACGGTGGTGGCTGTGGCGGCGATCGCTCTTGGTAGTAGTTTGCAGTTGATCCCCTTGTATTTATTGCAAATTATTATCGGTAGTTTGCTCGTTTGGTTTGGTTGGGGATGGGTGAAAAAGTCCGTTTTGCGACAAGCCAAAGGAAAACGCGCCGGTTGGATGAGCGATGATCCTTTAGAAGCCGAAGGAATTTTGATTGAAACGGAACCCGAAAATTTTAGTCCGTTGAACTTTATGATCATGGCAAAAAGTGCCGCTTTAGAAGGGTTAGAAGTTGCCATTATTGTGACAACGTTAGGCTTGGCTTCTGCGGCTTGGAAAGAAGCGATCAGTGCTACTTTTTTAGCTTTGGTTTTCTCCATCGGTTTGGTGACATTACTCCATCAATATTTACTCAAACTTCCTGAAGTTTTAATTAAACTTGGAGCCGGAATTTTACTCATGGCGCTGGGTACGTTTTGGCTAGGAGAAGGATTAAACTTTGAATGGCCGTTTGAAGAATTTGCCATTTTAATTTTAGTTAGTCTTTATAGTTTGGCTGCAACCGTAGCGATTTACATTTTGAAAAAAAGTCAAACAATATCTGAGACTAAAGTCCCAGGCTAATAGGCGAAGTCGGTTAAAACCGACTAATTTTAGTCCTCTTCAGAGGACTTTAGATATTAGGCAGAGGTTTCAACCTCTGACGGACTGCAAACCCATTACAACTTAGAAAATTAAACATTTTTATGATTACAACAGAACTCGTAGAAAATCAAACCGAATGCACCTATTGTAATGTTTTTTCCAAAGCAAACGGGGTCGATCCAATTGGTACTGCACCGACGGTTGAACAGTGGTTAATTGTAGAAGTTCCTCAACCTTGGACAAGTAACCCCTGGAAAAATCATCCTTTGCTTGAGCCTGTGGTTGAATTGTTGAAACAATGGGAACAATTGAACCCTAAAATCATGCTCAGACCCCTGTTAGTTGTTCCCGATGAAGACTACTCTAAACCGGGTTTTGTGCGGGTTTTTCATTACTCTCGTTTGAACGTCTTATTTTCTCAGTTAGAAAAACTGGAATATCTCGTTCCAGAAGCCGAACTGAGTTCAGTAGTTAACGCACTTTTAATTCAACCCCAACAGTTAGAAAATTTTGCTGAATATCGCCAAAAAACTCAAGATATTCGAGAAGTTTTAGTCTGTACTCATACTGATGTCGATCGCGCTTGTGGTCGGTTTGGTTATCCGCTTTATCTCGAACTTCGTCAAAAATATGCTGTTTCTTCTAAAAACAAGCTTAGAATTTGGCAAACTAACCATTTTGGCGGTCATCAATTTGCCCCGACTTTAATTGATTTTCCTTCCGGTCGGTTTTGGGGTCATCTGGAGTCAGATATTCTCGATTTACTGATCAATCAAAACGGTAATTTAGTCGATTTAAAACCCTATTATCGGGGTTGGTCTGGATTGGGAAAATTTGAACAAATTGCCGAACGAGAAATCTGGAAAAAAGAAGGTTGGCACTGGTTACAGTATCAAAAATCGGGTCGGGTTATTCGCCAAGATCAAGGCGGAATTTTTATCTATATTTTGAAACAAATCCTTCGCTTAATTCCTCTACCTCAAGCTAAATTTTTGCGGAAACGACTCGAACAAAAAGCGACTTGGGTTGATGTGAGAATTGAATATAGTTCTCCCGATGATAAGGTTCAGGGTGCTTATGAAGCGAGAGTTCAAGTAAACGGAAAAGCTCTCGGTTTACTCAGATCCGGTGAACAGGTTAAACCCAAACCTATCGAACAGTATCAAGTTAGCCGTTTGGTGAAAGTGAACTAACTGGTTTTTCAACATTTTTTAACGTTTTTGACTGAAATCCCCAAAACCCAATGGTAAACAAACCCACCGAACTCATAACATATAAAAGTGCGATTCCTGCGCCTTTTTCTGTTCCAAATAGAGGACTAAAAAAGGGTGATAAAACCCCTCCCGGTTGCATTGCGGGTTCAAATACATAATCGGCTATTGGCCCCGCAATTAAATAAGCAATCGCCGAAACACTTTGGCGCATTAGCGATCGCATCGCTAAAATTCGCCCTTGAATATCGGGTGAAACTTGAGTTAACCAAATCGAAGTATCTGAACTTCCCATCAGTGGAAAATTCAGCGATGAACAAAATTGTGCGGGAATCCAAACAAAAGCAGTTTGACCCAAACCAAAAATAATTTTACTGATTCCCGCTCCCATCATCGCCGATAATACCCCATTAATTCGGCGTTTTGTACCCCCCCAAATACTAACAATTATGGCACCCGTAATCCCGCCAGCACCCGCCGCAGAAGCCGCAAATCCTAATATATTGCTATCTCCGCCACTACGCGCTAATATCATCGGTTCGTAAATCGCGGCGCCAATATCGTGAGCAAATCCAAATAGAGTCGTCACGGTTAATAACGTCAATAAACCCGATTTTGGCCAAACATAGGAAAATCCAAACGTGATTTGTTTCCAGATGCTTTGTTGAGATAAAGTTTGTTGAGATAGATTTTCAGAATTTGAAGATTCAGGTTGAGGAATAGGTGTGAGTAATAAAGTCGCGATCGCCACCCCAAAAGTTAAAATATCAATCACAAGAATTCCGACTAATCCGATTACAGGATAACAAATTCCTGCTAAAGCGGGAGCGAGAATACTTGAACCATAATTAAGAGCGGCTCCCATACTGGTAGCGCGAGTATAATGTTGGGGAGGAACCAGCAGAGAAATCGAGGCTTGATAAGCTAGAATTTGAATTTGATTAAAGGGAGTGTTAATGGCGATCGCAACATAGAGATGCCAAATTTGCAAGTTATTCGTTAAGGCTAAAATTAATAACACAACCGTTGATAAACCCGCAACAAAATCGGAAATTAAAATTAACACTTTGCGGTTTACCCGATCTACAATAATTCCAGAAAACAGCGTTAATACAAGGCTAGTAGCGATTCCAAAAAAGCCACCCAGAGATAACGTTGTCGCGGATTCACTCAATGACCACATCCAGATAACAGAACCAAAATAGGTCATTGTGCTACCAATTGCCGAAACCAACTGTCCAAACCAAAGAATAGTAAACGTTCGCATAAAATTAGTAGTTTTTTTTATTTGTAACTGGAGTTTTTCTTGTAAAAAGCATCCTATGATACAGAATATTACAGATTGAACTTGTTATTAACACGGGAGGTTTCCCTGAACGAAAAAACTCGGCTGATTCTTAATGATTAAGAGATAAAATGTTGAAGTTCCACTCTGAAACCGGGTTTTGAGGTAAATTCAGACACACAGACTTATAGGATACTTGACGTGAGAATTTCAAGTGTCCCAAAATTGGAATTTTATCGAGATCTTGACTTAATCGTTCTGAATCATGCTATTGTACAGTTGCTACTCATTCTCATCTAAACCCGATCTATTGTGACAGGTTTGATGCAATAAAGCAACGGAATTTTAAAAATGGCTATTACAATTGGTATCACGGCTGACCCATCAATTTTAATTGAAGACGAAGGAACCGCAACCACCATTACCTTTAACGTCGAGGGAGATATTCCCGAGGATGGAGTTGTCATCACTCTCGATAACGACACTCCCTTTGCTTTGGGTGACTTTAATATTTTGATACCTCCTCCCCAAGTTACTGGGGGTCAAATTATTAGAGGAAACGATGACAATAGCGGATTAGATTTTAGAATTCTTGACAACACAGCCACGATTATCTTACCTATTTTTGATGATGATGATCTCTCACCTGATGACCCTAATTTTAACCGTAATAATGATATTGGCGTTGAAGAAACAACCTTTTTCTTAGTTGAGAATGAGGCTTATAGTATCGATCCGAATGCGAGTCAAATTACTTTAACTTTAGCCGATACAGCAACTCAACTCAATACTCCTCCGGTTGCAAATAATGATAATTATACAACTCCCTTTGAAACGGTCTTAACGGTCGATCAAACTAACGGTATTCTCAGCAACGATAGTGATGAAAATGGAGATGAACTCAGTGCAAATTTAGTTAATGAACCGACCAACGGAAATTTAACTTTTAACCCGGATGGAACATTTAGTTATACACCCAATCCCGAATTTAGTGGAACCGATAGTTTTACCTATCAAGTTAACGATGGAACCGATAATTCTAATGTTGCAACTGTTAATTTAACCGTTGGAGAACCTCCCAATACTCCTCCGGTTGCAAATAATGATAATTATACAACTCCCTTTGAAACGGTCTTAACGGTCGATCAAACTAACGGTATTCTCAGCAACGATAGTGATGAAAATGGAGATGAACTCAGTGCAAATTTAGTTAATGAACCGACCAACGGAAATTTAACTTTTAACCCGGATGGAACATTTAGTTATACACCCAATTCAGATTTTAGTGGAACCGATAGTTTCACCTATCAAGTGAACGATGGAACCGATAATTCTAATGTTGCAACTGTTAATTTAACCGTTGAAGAAGCACCTAATATTCCCCCGAATATTCCCACCGTTAGCTTAACTGCAACTCCTGAAACGTTAATCGAAACTGAAGCAACAGAGTTAACTTTTAGTTTTGAACTTAGCGAACCGCCACCGGAAGAAGGTGTTACTGTGATTCTGGAGAGTAACACTCCTCAAGGGTTTACTCAGTTTGATTTGAATGAAGTTAACTTATCAGGAATTGGGAATCTTATTGATGTTTCACCGAATCAAGATTTTTCCAGTTTTGCGATTACTATTCTCGAACAAACTGCAAGTATTCGTTTACCTATTTTTCAAGATGAACTCGGCGAAGGAATTCAACCGATTAGTTTTAGTCTCGCTGAAAGCGAAGATTATAATTTAGAAGAAAATAGCACCCCAATTACTATTGATTTTGTTGATGATCCGAGTTTAATTGAGGATGATGATTCAGATGATGATTCATCAGAAGAACCTCCTAATACTCCCCCGGTTGCGAATAATGATAATTTTAGCACTCCCTTTGAAACGGTCTTAACGGTCGATCAAACTAACGGTATTCTCAGCAACGATAGTGATGAAAATGGAGATGAACTCAGTGCAAATTTAGTTAATGAACCTACAAACGGAAGTTTAACTTTTAACCCGGATGGAACATTTAGTTATACACCCAATTCAGATTTTAGTGTAACCGATAGTTTCACCTATCAAGTGAACGATGGAACCGATAATTCTAATGTTGCAACTGTTAATTTAACCGTTGAAGAAGCACCTAATATTCCCCCGAATATTCCCACCGTTAGCTTAACTGCAACTCCTGAAACGTTAATCGAAACTGAAGCAACAGAGTTAACTTTTAGTTTTGAACTTAGCGAACCGCCACCGGAAGAAGGTGTTACTGTGATTCTGGAGAGTAACACTCCTCAAGGGTTTACTCAGTTTGATTTGAATGAAGTTAACTTATCAGGAATTGGGAATCTTATTGATGTTTCACCGAATCAAGATTTTTCCAGTTTTGCGATTACTATTCTCGAACAAACTGCGAGTATTCGTTTACCTGTTTTTCAAGATGAACTCGGCGAAGGAATTCAACCGATTAGTTTTAGTCTAGCCGAAAGCGAAGATTATAATTTAGAAGAAAATAGCACCCCAATTACTATTGATTTTGTTGATGATCCGAGTTTAATTGAGGATGATGATTCCGATGACGGTTCAGACGATGATTCAGATGATTCAGATGACGGTTCAGATGACGGTTCAGATGATGATTCCGATGATTCCGATGATGATTCCGATGACGGTTCAGATGATGATTCCGATGATGATTCCGATGATGATCCATCAGAAGAACCAACAAACCAACCGCCTATTTTAACAACATCCATCCCCGATCAAACTGCAACACAACGAATAGGATTTAGTCTCAATCTCAATCAAAACTTTAGCGATCCTGAAAATGATTCCCTGACTTATTCGGTGACGGGTTTACCTGCTAATTTAGACTTTGATGCAAACACCGGATTAATCTTTGGAGTTCCCACACAACCCGGACAATTTAATGTTACGGTAACGGCTAGCGATCCGCAAGAAAATCAAATTCAAGATAACTTTGAACTTGTAATTTCACCGTTTGTTGTTCCCCAACTTCCTCCCATTCCTGAATCTCTTACTCCCGAACCGGAACCGGAACCGGAACCGGAACCGGAACCCATTATTGAAATTGAAATTGAACTTCCAACCCCGGAAATTGATTCAGCAATTGACTCGGAAATATTCGGAGATTCAGAAGACAATGAACTGATAGGAACTGAAGAAAACGACGCTATTTTTGGTAATCAAGGAAACGATAGTATTGTCGGTTTAGATGGGGATGATAATCTATTCGGAGGTCAAGATGATGATCAAATTATTGGCGGTGTTGGGAATGATGTAATTTTTGGAGAAAAAGGAAATGATTCTCTGTTTGGAGATGATCCTTCAAACGGAAATTCTCAACGCCAAGATTTTCTCATCGGAGATGAAGGAGATGATTTTATATTCGGAAATCAAGACGAAGATACACTCATTGGCGATGAGGGAAATGATACCCTTTATGGGGGTAAAGGGGATGATTTAATTTTTGGAAATGAAGGGGATGATTTTCTCTCGGGAGATGCGGGAAATGATACTTTAATTGGCGGGTTAGGACAGGATAAATTTATGCTTTCAACCGGTCAAGGAACCGATACAATTATCGGCTTTGAAGCGGGAACGGATAGCTTTGAACTCGCCGGAGAATTAACCCTCGACCAACTCCGAACCACCCAACAAAACGGTCTAACTCAAATTCGCTTGGCTGATACGGATGAAATTTTAGCGGTTCTGGATATTCCGGCGAATGAATTAGATATTTCTCCATTAGAAAGCAGCGAAAATCCCAATCCTGAAGATGATAACGATGAGGATGAACCGAACGAAGACAATAATAACGATGAGGATGAACCAAACGATGAAAACAACGATCAACCTTCTGAAAATCCATCTGATAATGGAAATCAACCCGATAATCCCGAACCGGAAGATGAGTTAATTCAAGTTAGTTTTAGTGCGGGTCCAAACACATTAATTGAGACGGAAGGAACTCGGTTAAACTTAGAATTTTCACTCGACCAACCCCCTCCTGAAGACGGACTGCGAGTATTTGTAGATAGCGATCTTTCCCAATCTTTAACTCAATTTGATCTCACCGAACTTTCTTATACGGGAGGTGAAAGTTTCCCCACCGGAGACTTTGATTTTACCGGATTTGCGTTTACCATTACCGCACAAACCGCAACCATTAGCATTCCCATTTTCGATGATAGTTCTCTCCCTCCAGAGCAAAGTCAAGAAGGCGCTGTTCCCGTTACTTATCGACTTCTAACCCGAAATGCAATAGATTCTCAAGACTTAGCGGAAGTGGAAGGAAGTCAGAGTATTGGCGAGTATCTCATCGATCCGAGTCTCAACTCTAGCACAATTATTTTCGCAGATAATCCTGAAAGCCTTGTCTAACAGCAGATGAAGCGTAGAATCTTTGAGAGTGCATAAAAGCTTTGGGTTCCTCCTATTGAAACTGTAGAGAAACAAAACAACTCCACAAGAATAGAGGAACTCAATCATGCTTTTTTCTCCTAAATCTATCGTGCTTTTTAGCGTAGTTAACACCATGTCACTCGGATTAATTTTGAGTGTGAGTTCAAGTTCAGGATTAGCTGAAATGGCTCAAAGGAGACAACTCCAACGGACTCCAGTTCAGTCAGAAATTCAGCCTAATACGAATTTGGGAATCTCTCCCGGTTTCAAGGGAAACTGGAAAGGAAAGCTACACGGGAAAGGGGATGATGTTCTCACAGTGGTTGAAATTGTGGTGTCTTCTAACTCCGGTTCCAACTATCAAGGAACTTGGAAACATCACGGTTCCAAATACAATCCTCAAAATGATACTTGGGAAGATGCGATCCTCCAACAAGGAACGTTAAAAGCCTCCAGACAAGGAAATGAAGTGACTCTAGAATTGAACGGATTTAATGGGAATAAACTGGTTTTAAATGGAACGTTAACCCCGAGTAAAATTTCCGGAGAAGTTGTTGGAAATTCCCATTTTGTCTTCTCTTTTGCCAAACAATAAAAGATTGGATAAATTTACCTCTTGATGACCTCTCCCCCAACCCCTCTCCTATAAGGCGAGGGGAGTATTTTTTTTGATTATTAAATGTCTAAAACGATTAATTACTCCTCCTTCCAAATAAAAAACTTTCTTCCTTTTCCCTCTCCTTTTAGGAGAGGGCTAGGGAGAGGTGGGAAGGGGGTTGGGGGGTTAGGTCGTAAAATTTCTGGTCGAGAACGAAACGGCCCAGGGGGATTCAGGGAGGTTGCTGGGAGTGGAGAGGGGAGAGTCATATCTGAAAAAATCTTAAAACTTGTTGAAAATTTATTTCAAACTGGGGAGCAAGTCAAGGCGGGAGAAAGTGAGATCGATCTGAGGGTAACAGCCCAACCGCTCAAACGCCTACAGCACCTAAGTTAGAAGCGTGATTATCATAAAATTTTGACCAAAGCCTTTTCAAAATCCTCCTCAAAATGATAAACTCAGTGCTATTGTTATCAAAACTCAATCTCAACTAGATTAAAAGGCAGTTTTAATCAACTGTTCTTTATAATTGATTTCGCTCCCTGTGTTGCCCAATGTAACAGGGTTGTATCAAATTTGTCGTCAAAATTTACGGAACCTAAATGTCATTCAAATTTTTGTAGAGGTCCTATTAAATATGAAAACCGAGTTTCTAAATGTGGGTGTTGGCAAAGCGTCTCCGAAGCCGACTCACCCGATCTCCATCTATCGAATATTATCTCAGACAGACTAGAACAATATAATTTATGATCTCGACTTGCAAATAATAAGAGTTTATGTCAATAATATTGGAAGTCTTGACTGGGTGGGTGCATCAAAGATTAAATCAACGGTCGCATTTAACCCAAATCCTGCAAGTCCGATCTGGAAGTTTGAGCTTGCACTTAGGATAAATTCTCAATAAAACCGCATTTTGGGTAAAATCACACAGAGAGATGATCGAGCTTTTAGAATCTACCATCACAAACCCCGCTCAAGCCACAACTTTAGTCGAACTGCTCAAGTACCGAGCCGCAAGTGAAGGCGATCGCATTGGTTACATCTTTCTCACCGATGGCGAAACCGAGGAAGTTCGTCTCAGCTACGCCGCTTTAGACCAACAAGCCAAAGCGATCGCGGCTCAACTTCAGGGGTTAAGGGGACAACGCGCCCTGCTACTTTACCCACCCAGTTTAGAGTATATTTGCGCTTTATTCGGATGTTTTTATGCCGGAGTTGTCGCGGTTCCGGCTTATCCCCCTCGGCGCAACTCCAACCTTTTGCGGCTACAAAGTATTATCGCAGATGCTCAAGCCAGCGTCATTCTAACCACCACCCCATTATTAGAAAATCTTCAAAAAGTTGCCACCAACTCCGTTATCGCCACAGACAATTTAACGCCCCATTTTTCATTAAAAACAGAATTAAAAATCACTCCTGAAACCCTCGCCTTTTTACAATATACCTCCGGTTCAACGGGCAACCCAAAAGGGGTAATGCTCACCCATCAAAACTTACTTCACAACTCAAGAATTATCCATCATTGCTTTGAACATACTCCCAATAGTCGCTGTGTAATTTGGTTGCCTCCTTACCATGACATGGGATTAATCGGGGGGATTTTGCAGCCTTTTTATGGTGGATTTCCTGTTATTTTAATGTCGCCCGTTCATTTCCTGCAAAAACCGATTCGTTGGTTACAAACCATTTCTCGTTATCAAGCAACAACGAGCGGTGCGCCCAATTTTGCCTATGAACTTTGTCTGCAAAAAATTAAACCGGAACAATTAAAAACCCTCGATATCAGCAGTTGGGATGTCGCCTTTGTGGGAGCCGAACCCATTCAAGCCAAAACCTTAGAAAACTTTGCTAAAACGTTTGCGAGTTGTGGCTTTCGTTCAGAAGCTTTTTATCCTTGCTATGGTTTAGCAGAGGCGACATTATTTGTTTCGGGTGGGAAAAAATCAAAACCTCCAATTGTGCAAACTGTTGATAGCAAAAAATTAGGTTATAATATTATTGTAGAATCTAAAAATTCTAGTAATACTCAAAAAATAATAAGTTGTGGTCAAGTGGAATTTGATTACAATCTAGCAATTGTTCAGCCTGAAAGTTTAACCCCTTGTTCCGAGGGAGAAATCGGCGAAATATGGCTCTCAGGGGCAAGTGTGACACAAGGCTATTGGCAAAAAACAGAACTGACTCAACAAACTTTTCAAGCCTATTTATCAACGGGAGAAGGGCCGTTTTTAAGAACGGGAGACTTAGGATTTATCAAAAATGGTGAACTGTTTGTGACCGGACGTTTAAAAGAAGTAATTATTATTCGAGGTCGCAATTATTACCCCCAAGATATCGAACAAACCGTTCAACAAAGTGATCCGGGTTTGCGCTTGGGTTGTGGTGCGGCTTTTGGAGTTGAAAAAGAAGGCGAAGAACGTTTAGTTATCGTTCAAGAAGTGGAACGAACCGCTTTAAAAACCCTTGAGGTTAATCATGTTATAGAAAAAATTAGACGGGCTGTTTCAGAACAACATCAACTGCAAGTTTATGAAGTTGTATTCCTCAAGCCCGGTGCAATTCCCAAAACCACCAGTGGAAAAATAAAACGTTATGCTTGTCGAACTGAATATTTAGAAAAAACTCTGACCGCTATTAACAAATATAATTTGAGCTTCAATCAATCGGACACAAAACAGAATATTTCAACAGAAAAAACCGATCAACTCATTCAATGGCTGCGTACTTATGCCAACGAACAAATTAACTCCCGTCTCATCGATGAACGGCGCTGTATTCCCCCTGATATTGTCCTCGATTTTGGCAACCAAGGACTGTTAGGAATGCAGGTTCCTTATGAATATGGCGGCTTGGGTTTAAACAACATTGAAACCCTAAGAATATTAGAACAACTCGGTGCCATTGACACCACTTTAGCCCTATTTGTCGGACTCAATAATATATTAGGAATTCGCCCAATTCTCAAATTTGGCAACAACACTTTAAAAGCCGAACTTCTCCCCAAACTGGCGACGGGTCGGGAACTCGCCGCTTTTGCCCTCACCGAACCCTGCGCCGGGTCAAATCCCCAAGCCATCGAGTCCACCGCCACCAACAATTCAGACGGTTGGTTACTCAACGGAAGCAAAATTTGGAGCGGTTCGGCGGCCTGGGCGGGCGCGATTAACGTCTTCGTCAAACACCCCGAAGCGGGCGGAATTAGCGGTTTTGTGGTCCGTCGAGGTACACCCGGACTGCGGCAAGGGCCGGAAGCGCTAACGATGGGAATGCGGGGGATGGTACAGAATGCTGTTTATCTCAACGACGTGTTAGTTGATAAAAACTCTCTATTAGGTGAGGCGGGTAAAGGGTTGAGTGTCGCCCAGGATGCCATGATGTACGGGCGTTTGGCAATTGCCGCCGCCAGTATTGGGGGAATGAAACGGTGCGCCCAGTTGATGTTACGCTACAGCCAAAGACGGGTAATTTCCACCGGAAGACTGATTAATAACCCGTTTATTTTAAGTCGTTTAAATCAATTAACGGCTGCAATTACAGCGATAGAAACTTTAGTTAATCGCATTGCAAAATTATTAGATCAAGGCTTATTTGTTCCCGTAGAAGCCTATACCGTTTGTAAAATAGCAGGGCCGGAATTTTATTGGCAAGCAGCCGATGATTTAGTACAAACTTTGGGGGGACGAGGATATATTGAAACGAATTTTGCACCTCAAATTTTACGAGATGCCCGAGTTTTACGAATTTTTGAAGGGCCGACAGAAACGTTGAATTTCTTCTTGGGTTCACGAGTTTTGAATAACAGCCAAGAATTGGAACAATTTATGAGTCAAACTCTGGGCGCACCGGAAGTTTATCAAAGATTGATTGAAGGGGCTGAAAAAATTCGCGATCGCACTTCGATTGAGTCATTTTCATCATTACAAACTCGACAATGGATTTCAATTAAAGTGGGAGAACTTGCGACATTGGCGATTTTATGGGCGACTTTGCAAGGGGGAAATAGTACATCTGAAGTCATGCAACGTTCTCTCAATTGGACTAAACTTAATTTTGAACAAAAGCTAACACAAGCAATTTCTTCAACCCCCGATGATGCGGTTGTCAGAAAAGCCGATGAAACTACAGATTTAATTTATAGTTATATTGAAACCATTGGAGATCTCGAACAAACCTTGGCAGGGGAAGATTTAGTAGTTGATGAATTTCTGCGAAAATCTAATGATAATGTAGCGTTGATAAAAGCAGAAAAAAATCAACAAACAGAAGCAATTACTCAGTCAGTTTACCCGAGAGACTATCAAGAAATTAGCTTAAAATATCTCTCCTATCTTAGCCATTCCAAATTAATTGAACGTTTACAAGATGAGTTGATAGAGTGGTTAAGTCAAAAGCTAAAAATACCCGCTCATCAAATCGATCCAACTCATGCCTTTGCCGATTATGGAATAGATTCAGTTATGGCGGTTGAATTGGCCCAAGATTTAGAAGAAAAATTAGGACTTTCTCAACCCTTAGAAGCGACAATTGCTTGGAACTTTCCAACCATTAAATCCCTCGCCCAATATCTAAGCAATTTAAAAGAAGAAAAACAGCAAGAAACAGAAAAACCCAAGGAAAAACAACAGCAAAAAGTAAAATCAACTCAAAATAATCTTGATTTACTTTCAGAAGTAGAAATGGCACAGTTACTCGCGGAAGAACTCGCAATGAAAAAGGGGAGGTCAGGACAATGAATCAAAATAATTCATCAACTGAATATCGACAACTTCTCAAAGATGCACTGTTAGAAATTCGCCATCTCCGCCAACAACTGGAAACTCAAACCGAAGCCATTGCAATTATTGGTTTGGGCTGTCGTTTCCCTGGAAAGGCAAACACTCCCGAAGCCTATTGGGAACTGTTAAAAAATGGTGTTGATGCGATTACAGAAATTCCGAAACAACGTTGGGATGTAGAAAAACACTACGATTCAAACCCCGATATTCCGGGTAAAATGTACACCCGTTATGGGGGATTTATCGATGCAGTTGATCAATTTGAACCGCAATTTTTTGGGATATCTCCGAGAGAAGCGATCAGTCTTGATCCCCAACAACGTTTACTGTTAGAAGTTAGTTATACCGCCCTCGAACACGCCGGACAATCCCCCGAAAATCTTCGGGGAAGTCAAACCGGAGTCTTTATTGGGATTAGTTTTGATGACTATTCTCGTCGTAATATTAATTCCGGTGATTTGACTCGAATTGATGCCTTTAGCAGTTTAGGAAATACCCGCAGTATCGCCGCCGGAAGGATTTCTTATGTTCTCGGTTTAAACGGTCCCACACTCCAGTTAGATACAACCTGTTCTTCTTCTTTATTGGCGGTTCATTTAGCCTGTCAAAGTCTGAGAAATAAAGAATGCAATTTAGCCCTGGCAGGGGGAGTCAATTTGATGTTATCTCCCGAAGCAACCATCGGTTTTTGTAAGTTAAAAGCCTTGGCTGCGGATGGTCGTTGTAAGACGTTTGATGCCAAAGCAGATGGTTATTCAAGAGGGGAAGGTGGCGGTATTGTTATTTTAAAAAGATTATCAGATGCGATTGAAAATCAAGACAATATATTAGCGATAATTCGCGGTTCTGCGGTCAACCATGATGGTCAAAGTAACGGTTTAACCGCCCCCAACGGTTCCGCCCAAGAAGCGGTTATTCGTCAGGCTTTAGCGAATGCAAAAGTTCAACCCGAAGATATTCAATATGTAGAAGTTCACGGTACCGGAACTTCATTAGGAGACCCCATAGAAGTCTTAGCCCTTGCTAAAATATTCGGAGAAAACCGTTCAAAAAATCAACCCCTTAACATCGGTTCAGTTAAAACCAATTTCGGACATTTAGAATCGGCAGCCGGAGTCGCCAGCTTAATCAAAGTCGTCTTAAGTTTACAGCATCAAAAGATTCCGCCCCATCTCCATTTTCAACAGCCTAATCCTTACATTCCTTGGGAAAAATTACCCGTTAAAGTTCCCCAAAAACTGACAGCTTGGGAAACGGAAACCGAACAACGACTTGCCGGAATTAGTTCCTTTGGGATGAGCGGAACAAACGTTCATTTAATTGTCGAAAATGCGCCCATAGTTTCTTCTGAACCCAACTCAATCGAACGTCCTTTTCATCTGTTAACATTATCTGCAAAAACCGAGAAGGCGTTGCAAGAGTTAGCCCAAAGTTATCATCACTTTTTAGCATCGAATTCTGATGTCTCTTTGGCGGATATTTGTTTTACTGCTAACACCGGACGTTCTCACTTTGACTCTCGTTTAGCTGTTGTCGCCCAAACGCCTCAGCAACTGAGTAAAACCCTAACTGATTTTGTTGCCAAAAAAGAGACACCCGAACTATTTTCCCAAAAAATTAAAAGTAAAAAACAGCCTAAAATTGCCTTTTTGTTCACGGGACAAGGTTCACAATATGAAGGCATGGCACTGCAACTGTATCAAACTCAGCCCACTTTCAGAAACGCCCTCAATCACTGCGCTGAAATCCTCCAAAACTATTTAGATATCCCGTTATTAGACCTGCTTTATTTGCCTAATTGTCAATCCTTAATTCATCAAACAATATACACTCAACCCGTCTTATTTGCTGTTGAATATGCCCTGTTTAAACTGTGGAAATCTTGGGGAATTCAACCGGATATTCTCATCGGTCATAGTTTAGGAGAATATGTCGCCGCTTGTGTTGCGGGAGTCTTCAGTTTAGAAGAGGGACTCCAACTCGTTGCCAGTCGCGCCCGTTTAATGCAGCAACTTCCGCAAAATGGCGAAATGGTTGTGGTTTTTGCCGACGAAGAAACGGTAAAAGCTTGTTTAGAATTACAGCCAACTCTTGTAGAAATAGCTGTTATTAACAGTCCCCAAAATACAGTGATTTCCGGTGAAACTGAAGCCGTTAACCAAGTAGTAGAATCTCTGAATCAACAAGGATACAAAACCCAAAAACTCCCGGTTTCCCATGCGTTTCATTCTCATCTGGTTGAACCGATGTTAGACGAGTTTAGGGAAGTCGCAGAAAAAATTAAGTATAATTTGCCGTCGATTGATATTGTTTCTAACGTTACGGGAACATTGGCAACCGAAGAAATAACAACCGCAGAATATTGGTGTCGTCATCTGCGTCATTCGGTGAAATTTGCTTCGGGAATAGAGACATTAAACCAGTTGGGAATAGATGTTTTTGTAGAAATCGGGCCGAAGCCAACATTGATTAGTTTAGGACAAAGTTCTTTGGGAAACAGCGATAAATTGTGGTTGGCAAGTCTGACGCCTAAACAAGAGAATTGGCAAACAATATTATCGAGTTTATCTCAGTTATATGTAGGCGGAGTTGAGGTGAATTGGATAAAGTTTGATCAAGATTATTCTCGTCAACGGGTGGCTTTACCGACCTATCCTTTCCAACGACAACGTTATTGGCAAGATATTCCTGAGATAAGGCTTTCTTTTAACTCTCAAAATCTTCATCCTTTACTGGGTCAAAAACTTAATCTGGCTAACTCACAAACCATTCATTTTCAAAGCAAGCTGAGTCAAAATTATCCTCATTTTCTTCAAGACCATCGAATATTTGAGTCGGCTATTTTACCCGCATCAGCTTATATAGAAATGGCGTTAGCTGCGGGAAAAGAAGTTAATCCTACAGGTAATTTAGGGTTAGAAAATGTGGTTTTGCACCAGGCTATGATTCTTCCTGAAAATGGAGAAAAAACAGTTCAACTGATTTTAAGTCTCCAGGAAAATCAAAGTTATCGGTTTGAAATTTTTAGCTTGGTAGAAAATTCACAAGTTTGGGTGAATCACGCTACTGGAAAGTTAGCTATTCAAACTGATGCAGTTCAGAATAGAAATCAATTAAATCTTAAAGCAGCAGAAAAAGGAACAATTCAAACCGTTGAAGCTGTTTATCAAAATTATCAAAATCGAGGGATAACCTATGGTGATTCTTTTAAAATTTTAGATGAAGTATACGGATTGGACTTGGAAGAAAACCAAGTTGTAGCGCAAATTAACCCCTCTGAAACTATTGTAGAAGAATTGAATCGTTATCAAGTTCATCCCATTCTACTCGATGCTTGTTTTCAGGCGGTTGGTGCGGCTTTTCCAGAGGAGCAGTTAGACACTTATTTACCTGTTAGTTTTCAGCAGTTTATTATTCATAAAAAATTTGATAAAAATATCTTTTGGACTCAAGTTAAACTGCATTCTACATCGAATCCTAAAGTTTATTCGGCTGATATTTTAATTGCCAATTCAGAAGGGGAAATTACTGCACAAATCAATCAGCTACAAATTCAAGCGGTCACTCTCGAAGCGATTTTAGGAAATTCCACTCCCAACCTACAAGATTGGTTGTATACAGTTGAATGGAAACCTCAACCCCTAAGTTCATCTGCAACTAATTTCGTAGTTCAGACTCAACAAATTTTTGATGAGATTGTCCCCGAGTTTAGGCAATTTTTAAGTCAACCGCAGTTTAAAAAATACGTTCAACTGTTACCTCAATTGGAAGATTTGAGCCTCAGCTATATTATCCAAGCGTTTAGACAGATGGGGTTTGAGTTTACAGCTAAACAGCCATTTTCATCTCAAGAATTAGCAGATAAATTAGGGATTACAAGCAAACAACAACGTCTATTTGAACGACTACTAGAAATCTTGTCAGAAGCCGGAATTCTGCAAAGAAAAAATCAAGCTTGGGAAGTCATTAAAGAATCGATTGAAATTGATTCTCCGATTCGGATTCAAACCCAACTTGGTCTAGACCCAGAAATAGAAGCGGAACTTTCCCTTTTAACCGCTTGTGGCTCTCATCTAGCAGAAGTTTTGCAAGGAAAATTAGACCCCATACAGTTACTCTTTCCGAGTGGAGATGTTAGCTTTTTAACTCAACTTTATCAAAACTCACCCGGAGCAAAAGTTATGAATACCTTGGTCGAAAAGGTTATTCAAAAAGCTCTAGAAAATCAACCTCAAACCCAAAAGCTAAAAATTCTCGAAATTGGTGCTGGTACTGGCGGAACAACAGCCTATCTATTACCCCATTTAAAAGCTGAAAATATTGAATATATCTTTACGGATGTTTCTCCATTATTCACCACGAAAGCAGAACAGAAGTTTAAGGACTGTTCCTGTGTTCGCTATCAACTTCTAGACGTTGATAAAGACCCCAATTTACAAGGATATCAATCCGAAAGTCATCAGATAATTATTGCGGCTAATGTATTACACGCCACCGCAGATTTACGCCAAACCTTAGCTCATGTTAAGCAATTGTTAGCACCGGGGGGAATGTTGGTTTTACTCGAAGGAACTCAACCTTTATCCTGGCTCGATATTATCTTTGGTTTAACAGAAGGATGGTGGAAATTTAGCGACAATTTCCGTCCCAATTATCCTCTAATTTCAGCCTCTCAGTGGAAAAACTTACTATCAGAAAATGGATTTGAACAAGTTGCAACACTTGAACCCTCACAAATTGATTCGGATAGTTTTTCTCAGCAAACTGTTATTGTTGCCCAAAAACAACGACATAAATCAGCAGAGAATAAAACTCAAAAACACTGGTTAATTTTTTCCGACAGCCAAGGCGTTGGTCAAAACTTGGCAGAGCGTTTACAAGAAATTGGAGAACATTCAACGCTCGTTTTTGCGGGTTTAAATTATCAACAGTTAACCCAAAATAAATTTCAGATAGACTCTAATAATCTTAGTCACTATCACCATCTAATCGAAACAGTGAAAAGCCAAAACTCCTCTTTAACAGGTGTTGTTAACTTGTGGAGTTTAGAGACTCCTAAAATCGAAAATTTGGGTTCTGAGGAATTAAAAATAGCTTCTCGGCTTGGATGGAATAGTACGTTCAATATAGTTCAGTCTTTAGTGAAAACTTTAGACTCAGAATTACCGAGTTTATGGCTAGTAACCAGTGGCTCAATTTCAACTGGAGAGAATGGAAGTTTATCGGGAATCGTTCAATCACCTGTTTGGGGAATTGGAAAAGTTATCGCTTTAGAACATCCCGAACTAAAATGTGCCAGAATTGATTTAGATGACAAAAATGATATTATACAAAAATCGGAAATATTGCTCAGTGAAATCCAAGAAACTAGCAAAACTGAAGATCAAATTACTTGGCGAAATGATACCCGTTTTGTGGCTAGATTGGCACGTTTAAGTCAATTTGAAAACTCGGAAAGTTTGCAGGTTCAAAACGAACCCTATCAACTGACCGTTACTCAACGGGGAACATTAGAAAATCTTCAACTTCTATCCTCACCTCGCCGCCAACCGAATGCCAAAGAAGTAGAAATTAAAGTCAAAGCAACTGGACTTAATTTCCGCGATATTCTGAACACTTTGGGACTTTATCCCGGAGATGCGGGTTTATTAGGATGCGAATGTGCCGGGGAAATTATTCGTATTGGTAATGAAGTCAAAGGTTTAAATATTGGAGATAAAGTCATAGCAATTGCGGCGGGTAGTTTTAGCCAATTTGTTACGGTTAACGCAGCAATAGTTGCTAAAATTCCTGACCGTTTAAGCTTTGAAGAAGCAGCCACAATTCCTGTTACCTTTCTAACCGCATATTACACCTTACATCATATCGCCAAAATTGCTAAAGGCGACCGGATTTTAATTCATGCAGCAGCAGGCGGTGTCGGTCAAGCGGCGGTGCAGTTAGCCCAACAAGCGGGTGCGGAAGTATTTGCAACCGCCAGCCCGAGTAAATGGAAATTTCTTCAATCGTTAGGTATTCAACACATTATGAATTCCCGAACTTTAGAATTTGCCGATGAAATTACGAAGCAAACTCAAGGTCAGGGTGTTGATATTGTTCTCAATTCTTTATCCGGTGAATTTATTGATAAAAGTTTTTCCGTACTTAAAGATAACGGACGCTTTATTGAAATCGGAAAGGCTGGTCTGAATACTAACCAAGTTGATGAAATTAAACCCAATGCTTCCTATTTTCAAATTGATTTAGTTGAACAGTGTCGCAGAGAACCCGATTTAATTCAATCGATGTTGCATCACTTAATTCAGCAGTTTAAAGACGGAAAACTTTGTCCGCTCCCCCGCCAAGTTTTTTCGATTCAAAAGTCAAAAGAGGCTTTTCGACAGATGCAACAAGCCAAACATATTGGTAAAATTGTTATCTCTAATTCATCGATTCGGGGTGATGGAACTTATCTGATTACTGGCGGTTTAGGCGGGTTAGGATTATTATTAGCAGATTGGTTAGTTAACAAAGGAGCCAAACATTTAGTTTTGGTCAGTCGTCGGTCAGTTAACTCAGAAATTAAACCCAAAATAACTCAGTTAGAAAAAGCAGGAGCCACAGTTATAACAGCTAAAGCCGATGTTTCTAACCCGAATCAACTCGCTGATATATTTCAAAAAATAGAACAAACTATGCCTCCTTTACGGGGTGTCTTTCATGCGGCTGGACTGTTAGATGATGGCGTATTAATGCAACTCAACCGCGAACGATTTGAACGGGTAATGGCTCCTAAAATTCAAGGGGCTTGGAATTTGCATCAGTTCACTCAAAATCAATCTCTTGACTTGTTTATTCTGTTTTCTTCAGCAACAGCATTATTGGGTTCGCCCGGACAAGCAAACCACGTCGCCGCCAACACATTTTTAGATGCTTTAGCACACTATCGTCAAAGTTTAGGATTACCCGGACTTAGTATTAATTGGGGGGCTTGGTCGGATATTGGAGCGGCCGCAAATAAAGCCGAAACCAACATCAGTTTAAGAGGAGTTGGGATGATTTATCCCACACAAGGATTAGAAATTTTAGAGCAATTAATTACGGAACCTAGCCCACAAGTTGGGGTCATTCCAATTGATTGGTCGCATTTTGTAAAAGCTAATAAAGTTTCGCCCTTTTTCGCAGAATTTAGTTCAACTTCAAGAACCGAAAAGTCCGAAAATTTATCGTCTTGGTTGCCCCAACTTCAACAAACACCTATCAAGAAACGTCGAGCAGTCTTAGAAAAGTTAATAATCGGTGAAATTTCCAAAGTTCTTGGCTTTAAACCCACAGAATTAGATGTAAGAACCGGATTTTTTGATTTGGGAATGGATTCTCTGACTTCTGTTGAATTAAAAAATAGATTGCAAACAGGTTTAGAATGTAGTTTACCTTCTACGGTTGCATTTGACTATCCGACAACAGAAGCTTTAATTAACTATCTAGAAAGTATTATTCCCATAGAGTTTAAGCGAGAACCGAAAAAAGTTCTAGACCCCATACCCAAAGAGTTAGAAATAGAACCAAATCAAGAACTATCAGAAGATGAAATTGCCAATAAACTCGATGAAAAATTAGCTAATATTGATCAATTTCTAAACTTATAGGAGGTAAAATAATGAATCAAATTTATTCCGAAAATACAGAGCAACAAACAGACAATCGCTCCCGACTAACCCGAGCATTGCAAGCAATAGAAAAAATGCAGTCTAAATTAACAGAAATGGAATCGGCACGTACAGAACCGATTGCCATTATTGGGTTAGGCTGTCGCTTTCCGGGTGCAAAAAATCCCGATGAATTTTGGACATTATTACAGCAAGGAAAAGATGCTATTTCCGAAGTTCCCCCCGACCGTTGGAATATTGAAAATTACTATGATTGCAACCCTGAAACCCCTGGAAAAATATCAACTCGTTATGGTGGATTTGTCCCAAATTTAGCTGAATTTGATGCTCAGTTTTTTGGAATTGCACCGAGAGAAGCTATTAGTTTAGACCCTCAACAGCGCTTACTTTTAGAAGTGAGTTGGGAAGCGTTAGAAAATGCTGGAATTATCCCCGAAAAACTAACAGAAAAACAAACAGGAGTCTTTATCGGAATTAGCAGTAACGATTATTCTCAACACTTACTCACCCGAGATATTAAAGAAATTGACGCCTATCTTGCGACGGGAAATTCTCACAGTACAGCCGCAGGTCGTCTTTCCTATTTGTTGGGTTTTACGGGGCCTAGTTTAGCTGTAGATACCGCTTGTTCATCTTCATTAGTGAGTATTCATTTAGCCTGCCAAAGCTTGCGAAACAAAGAATGTCATCTCGCTTTGGCTGGAGGTGTTAACCGCATAATTTCACCGGAATTTAGCATCAACTTTTCCAAGGCTAAAATGCTCGCTTCTGACGGTCGCTGTAAAACTTTTGATGCGGCAGCCGATGGTTTTGTGCGTTCTGAAGGCGGCGGAATTATTATTCTTAAACGTTTATCTGATGCGATTACTAATGGAGATAAAATATTAGCTGTAATTCGAGGTTCAGCAATTAATCAAGATGGTCGTAGCAGTGGGTTAACTGTTCCGAACGGCCCCTCTCAGCAAGCCGTAATTCATCAAGCCCTAGAAAATAGTAAAGTTAATCCCGCCCAAATTAACTATATTGAGGCACATGGAACAGGTACAAGCTTAGGTGATCCTATCGAAATTGGTGCGTTAGGGGCTGTTTTTCGCCACACCCATACCTCAGAAAAACCATTAATTCTTGGTTCAGTAAAAACCAATATTGGTCATCTCGAAGCGGGGGCTGGAATTGCCGGATTAATTAAAGTTGTGTTAGCATTAAAACATGAACAAATCCCACCTAATCTGCATTTTAAAACCCCTAATCCTCATATTAATTGGAATCAATTTCCTATCACTATTCCCACGCAATTGATGCCCTGGCGTTCAGGAGAAACACCTAGACTAGCAGGTATAAGTTCTTTTGGGTTTAGCGGAACAAATGCTCACATTATTGTAGAAGAAGCTCCGGCTATTAAATTAGCTAAAACTACCGAAAATCGCCCTTTACACCTGTTCACTCTTTCCGCTAAAACACCTGAAGCCCTCGAAGAATATATTCATAACTATGAGCAGTATTTAACTCATTGCCAAGCATCTATAGAAGATATTTGCTTTAGTGCAAATACGGGGCGATCGCACTTTCAATATCGGCTTTGTGCAACTGCAAATTCAGTTAACGAACTTCGTCAAAACTTAACAACTAAAAAATACGTTACTCAAGGAAAAATATCCTACAATAATCATAAAATAGCCTTTTTATTTACAGGGCAAGGTTCACAATATGAAGGCATGGCACTGCAACTGTATCAAACTCAGCCCACCTTCAGAAACGCCCTTAATTACTGCGCTGAAATCATCCAAAATTATTTAGATATCCCGTTATTAGACCTGCTTTATTTGCCTAATTGTCAATCCTTAATTCATCAAACAATATACACTCAACCCGTCTTATTTGCTGTTGAATATGCCCTGTTTAAACTGTGGAAATCTTGGGGAATTCAACCGGATATTCTCATCGGTCATAGTTTAGGAGAATATGTCGCCGCTTGTGTTGCGGGAGTCTTCAGTTTAGAAGAGGGACTCCAACTCGTTGCCAGTCGCGCCCGTTTAATGCAGCAACTTCCGCAAAATGGCGAAATGGTTGTGGTTTTTGCCGACGAAGAAACGGTAAAAGCTTGTTTAGAATTACAGCCAACTCTTGTAGAAATAGCTGTTATTAACAGTCCCCAAAATACAGTGATTTCCGGTGAAACTGAAGCCGTTAACCAAGTAGTAGAATCTCTCAATCAACAAGGATACAAAACCCAAAAACTCCCGGTTTCCCATGCGTTTCATTCTCATCTGGTTGAACCGATGTTAGACGAGTTTAGGGAAGTCGCAGAAAAAATTAAGTATAATTTGCCGTCGATTGATATTATTTCTAACGTTACGGGAACATTGGCAACCGAAGAAATAACAACCGCAGAATATTGGTGTCGTCATCTCCGTCATTCGGTGAAATTTGCTTCGGGAATAGAGACATTGAACCAGTTGGGAATAGATATTTTTGTAGAAATCGGGCCGAAGCCAACGTTAATTAGTTTAGGACAAATCAGTTTGGGAAACAGCGATAAATTGTGGTTGGCAAGTCTGACGCCTAAACAAGAGAATTGGCAAACAATATTATCGAGTTTATCTCAGTTATATGTAGCCGGAGTGGAGATTAATTGGTTGGGGTTTGATCAAGATTATTCTCGTCAACGGGTAGCTTTACCGACCTATCCTTTCCAACGACAACGTTATTGGTTTGAAACTCCTCATCAAAAGTCACCATCTAAGAATAATAGACGACAACCTAATGAACATCCGTTGTTAGGAAATAAACTCAATCTTGCTAAATCTGATGCGATTTTATTTGAAAGTCTAATGAGTTTAGAAGATTTAGAGTTTCTGAATCATCATCGTGTTTTTGATACTGTTATTTTACCTGCCGCAGGTTTTCTTGAAATTGTATTAGCGGCCGGCTCTAAACTGACTAAAAATGAAAATTTAGTCTTAGAAAACGTTAGTATAAAAGCACCCTTAACTCTGATTAAAAATGAAAATAAGATTTTACAGACTATTCTAATACCTGAATCTAATCAAGCATATACTTTTGAGATATTTAGTTCTGTAGAATCTGATTCTGAGGCTTCTTGGGTACTCCATGCGAGTGGAAAATTGACAACTGAAAGTTTCAGTGACTCTCGGGTTATTAATTCTCAAGATAAATTTGAACAACAAGTAAATGTAAAAAACTATTATCAGCAGTTGCAAGCGAACGGAATAGAATTTGGTGAAGACTTTCAAGCGATCCATAAATTATGGAGTAACGAGTCACAGTCTCTAGGAATTATTCAAATATCAGAAAAACTGATTGCCGAAAGTTTAAACTATAGATTTCATCCAGTATTGTTAGATGGATGCTTACAAACTTTAGGTGTAAATATAGGTATAACTGGCGGAAAAGAAAGTCATTTAAAAGCTTATTTACCCATAGGTTTAGAACGATTCGCCTTCTATAATAATCCTAGCTTTCAAGTCAAAAGTTTGGCTGAAATTAGACCAATTAAGTCTCATAATCAACAAATCTTAGTCGCCGATTTAAAGATTACTGATTTAGATGACAAACTCATTGCAACAATAGAAGGCTTACAACTTCAACCTGTCAGCCCTGAATTACTCTTTAAAAATCAATCTAACTCATTTCAGGATTGGCTTTATCAAATTGAATGGAAATCTCAAAACCATACAAATACAAAAAAATCGGCGGATTATCTGCTTAAACCTGAAGACATGAAAGAACGGTTGTCTTCCCAATGTACTCAATTAATTAATCAACCCGAGATAGTCAAATATCAGGAGTTATTACTCGAAATAGAGTCATTGAGTTCAGCTTATATTTTAAATGCTTTTCAGCAGATGGGTTTGACTTTTCAGACAAATCAACAGTTTTCAACTGAAGAATTATTCCAAAAATTAGGAATTGTCAGCCAACACAAAAGACTGTTTAATCGGTTGCTAGAAATCTTAGCAGAAGATCGGATATTAGTCGCCTCGGAAAACGAGAATTGGGGAGTGATTAATTTACCCAATCTAGTCCCAGTGGAAGTACAGCAAAATACATTATTAGAACGTTATCCAAACGCCAAAGCCGAGTTAACTTTATTGCATCAGTGCGGTTCACAATTGGCTGAAGTTTTACGCGGAAATTGCGATCCGACTCAGTTACTTTTTCCCCAGGGAGACTTAAGTTTAACGACTCAAATCTATCAAGATTCTCCCGGTGCAAAAGTAATGAATACAATCATACAAAAAGCCGTCTGTTCAGCTTTAGAAAATATTCTCCCCGAACAAAAGATAAGAATTCTTGAAATTGGTGCAGGAACAGGCGGAACAACTGCTTATTTACTTCCCTATCTGAATCAATCTCAAACCGAATATATTTATACTGATATTTCCCCCCTGTTTGTCAATAAAGCAAAACAGAAGTTTCAAAACTACGATTTTGTTAAGTATCAAGTTCTAGATATAGAAAAATCTCTAAAGGTACAGAACTTTGAAAGTAATCAATATGATATTGTTATTGCTGCTAACGTTCTACACGCAACCTCAAATTTACAGCAAGTTTTGGATAATATTAAACGTTTACTTATTCCCAAAGGATTGCTGATTTTGTTAGAAGGAACTCAACCTTTGCGTTGGTTTGACTTAACCTTTGGCTTGACAGAAGGATGGTGGAAATTTAACGATAAAAATCTCCGTCCAAACTATCCTTTAATTACTGCCTCTCAATGGCAAACACTGTTAATAGAAAATGGGTTTGAACAAGCGAAAAACTTAACAGAAAATTACAATAAACCCCTAGAACAAGCAGTGATTGCTGCTCAAGTTGATCGACTCAATAAGTCAGAATCAAAGCAATGGTTAATTTTTGCAGATCACCAAGGAATGGCTCAACAACTTACTCAACTTTTGACAGAGCAGGGAGAATCCTGTACTTTGGTGTTTGCAGGGCAAGAATACCAACAGCTAAATCAACAAAGCTATCAAGTCAATCCTAATAAAATAGATGATTTTAATCAACTTTTTGCAACCATAACAGCGAAAAATATAATCTGTCAAAAAGTTGTCTACCTCTGGAGTTTAGAGACTTTACCACCCGAAGCTTTGAGTTTAGAAGAATTGACAACAACCTCCAAAACAGGCTGGGAAAGCTTATTAAGCCTAACTCAATTACTGATTAAAAACTATTCTGAACCGCCATCTTTAGCAATTGTTACTAAAGGATCTGTTGCAACTGGAATAGAAACGAATTTGTCGGGAATAGCCTATTCTCCCCTATGGGGACTGGGGAAAGTCATTGGTTTAGAACATCCAGAACTGCACTGCATTCAAGTAGATTTAGACCCTGAAAACTCCCTTGAAACTCAAGTCAATAGCTTGTTAACTGAACTCAAACATCCCACAGCAGAAAATCAAGTATCATTTCGTCAAAATAATCGAAAAGTATCTCGATTAACTCGCTATAAAACTAACAGTTCAAATCGATTAAAGTTTCCCCAAAATCAATCCTTTAAACTGGGGATTTCCAAACGGGGAACGCCGGAAAATCTGATTTTACAGCCTACAACTCGCCGCAAACCCAAAGCACAAGAAGTTGAAATAGAAGTCAAAGTAACTGGATTGAACTTCATTGATGTTTTGGATGTATTAGGTGTACTTCCCTTTGAAAGAGATTGGTTTGGGGTAGAATGTGCAGGTGAAATTGTAGCAGTTGGAGAGGGTGTAGAACACGTCAAAATAGGCGATAATGTTATCGCTCTCGCGCCGGGAAGTTTTAGTCAATATGTAACTGTTAACGCTCAATTAGTGACTTTAAAACCCGCTCACTTAAGTTTTGAGGAAGCGGCTACAATTCCCGCCAATTTCATAACAGCTTATTATGCCTTACATCATCTTGCAAAAATTTCTAAAGGAGACAAAATTCTAATTCATTCTGCCGCAGGTGGAACCGGGATGGCGGCTGTAAAAATAGCCCAAGCTATGGGAGCAGAAGTGTTTGCAACTGCAAGTTTTAGTAAGTGGGAATTTTTAAAATCATTAGGTATAAAACATATTATGAACTCGCGAACGTTTGAATTTGCCGATGAAATTATGCGGCAAACTCAAAACCAGGGAGTTGATATTGTTTTCAATTCTTTGTCGGGAGAATTTATCTCAAAAAGTTTATCGATACTTAAAGAAAATGGACGTTTTATAGAAATTGGCAAGCGAGAAATTTGGAGTTTAACTCAAGTCAAAAACATCAAGCCAAATGTCTCTTATTACCTGGTTGATTTAATGACTACCGCCCAAGAAAATCCAAATTTAATTCAGTCGCTTTTATCAGAAATAGTGCGGAAGTTTACAACCCAAGAATTACAACCGCTACCCTACAAAGTGTTTAATATTCAAAACGCACCTGCTGCTTTTCGATATATGCAGCAAGCCAAACATATCGGTAAACTTATCATCACAAACTCAACTCAAGAAAATCGCAAAAATTTATCTGAGGGAACTTATCTAATTACAGGAGGTTTGGGAGGATTAGGACTGTTAGTTGCTCGTTGGCTGGTTGAAAAAGGAGCGAAAAATATAGTATTATTAAGTCGTCGTCATCCCAACTCAGAAACTCAACAAACTTTGGATGAGTTAGAAGCAATGGGAGCGAAAGTAGTTGTGATTGAAGTTGACGTTTATGATGGCAAAATTTTAACAAAAATATTTCAAACAATCCTAGAAAATTTACCCGTGTTACGGGGAGTTTTTCATGCGGCTGGAGTCTTAGAAGACAGTGTATTAATGCAACTAAACTCTGAAAAATTTGAGCGAGTAATGAAGCCTAAAATGCACGGTGCATGGAATTTACACCAGTTAACAAAAGACATCCCTCTCGACTATTTTGTACTCTTTTCTTCGGCTGCTTCGCTGTTAGGTTCACCCGGACAAGCGAATCACGTCGCAGCGAACACTTTTCTAGATATGCTTGCTCACTACCGCCAAATATTGGGCTTACCCGGACTCAGTATTAATTGGGGTGCCTGGTCTGAAGTCGGAGCGGCGGCTGAACGTCAAGTCACTCAGCAGATGAGCCTCAAGGGAGTAGGAACGATTTCTCCTCAGCAAGGGCTAGAAATTTTAGAGGAATTAATCGCTCAACCCGACCCACAAGTTGGGGTCATTCCGATAGATTGGTCGCGTTTTTTACAACAAGGATTGATTTCGCCTTTCTTCTCAGAAATTATCCCAACAGAAGCACAACTGCAACCAAAAAAAGACTCAAAAATTATCCAAAAACTGGCAACCCTTCCCGCTGATGAGCATGAATCTATTTTAATTTCTTACTTGCAAGCTGAAGTCGGTAAAGTGTTAGGACTGCAACCCTCTCAATTTCCCGATCCAAAGCAAGGCTTTTTTGATATGGGGATGGACTCTTTGATGATAATTGAACTCAGAAATCGTTTGGAGAATAGTTTGGGAAAATCTGTTCCTTCAACTGTTATTTTTGAATATCCAACCATCAAAGATTTAGCCGAATATATTAGAGCCGAAATCCTACCAACTAACCCCTTGATTAATTCAAATAAAAATGTTAGTCTAGTTACGCAAGAACGGCCAGAACTTACCGGAAATAATATAGAAAATTCTATTAATAAAGAACTTGAAAATTTAGAAAAATTATTAGGAGGTTAAACCCATGAATAATCTATCTTCATCCGAACGAATACTTGCCGCTCTTACAGAAGCTCGAACCAAGCTCGAAGCTGTAGAACAAGAGAAAAATGAACGGGTCGCTATTATTGGCATGGCGGGCCGTTTTCCTGGCGCTCAAACCGTTGAACAGTTTTGGGAAAATATAAAAAATGGGGTCAACTCTATACAATTTTTATCGGATGAAGAATTGGTTTCATCCGGTGTGAGTTTAGATGAAATTAATGCTCAAAACTATGTCAAAGCATATGCGAGTTTTGACAATATTGAATACTTTGATGCCGCCTTTTTTGGTTACTCTCCCCGAGAAGCAGAACTGATTGATCCTCAACAGAGAATTTTTCTAGAATGTGCCTGGGAAGCCTTAGAAAATGCAGGCTATGACCCCGAACGCTATTCGGGTAAAGTAGGGGTTTATGGGGGTTCGGCATTAAACAATTACATCATTAATCTTTACAGCAATACTGCTTTAAGAAAATCGGTAGACTCGGTGCAGTTTGTCGTCAGTAATGTTATGGGTTTAATGCCCACTAGAGTTTCTTATAAGTTAAACTTAAAAGGCCCGAGTTGTGGAATTCAAACCGGATGTTCGACCTCATTAGTGAGTGTTCATATCGCCTGTCAAAGCTTACTGAAACAAGAATGTGATATTGCCTTAGCAGGTGGAGTTACAGTTAATTCCGCTAGAAAGTCAGGTTATCTTTATAAAGAAGACGGAATTGCTTCTCCTGATGGTTATTGTCGCGCTTTTGATGCAAATGCGAAAGGAACAGTTTTCGGAAATGGAGTGGGTATTGTTGTCTTAAAACGGCTGAGTAAAGCCTTGGAAGATGGCGATCAAATTTATGCCGTTATTCGAGGTTCAGCCATTAATAATGATGGTTCTCAAAAAGTGGGTTTAACGGCTCCTAGTGTAACAGGTCAAGCGGAAGTTATTGCAACCGCAATTGCCAAAGCCGGTGTAGAACCTGAGACCATTAATTATATAGAAACGCATGGTACGGGAACAGCATTAGGCGATCCGATTGAAATTTCTGCTTTGACAAAAGTTTTTGGTAAAAGTAATAAGAAATATTGTGCAATAGGTTCAGTAAAAAGCAACATCGGACATTTAGATGCAGCCGCAGGAATTGTAGGATTAATTAAAGCGACATTAGCCCTCAAAAATCAGCAAATTCCCCCCAGTTTAAACTTTGAGAATCCCAACCCTCAAATTAACTTTGCTGACAGTGCATTTTATGTCAATACTCAACTGTCAAACTGGCAAAAAAATGGCAGCCCTCGCCGTGCTGGAGTCAGTTCTTTTGGTATGGGAGGAACGAATTCTCATATCATTCTTGAAGAAGCTCCTCAAGTTGAAATTTCTAGCAATTCTCGTCCTTGGAAATTGCTCTTACTCTCTGCAAAAACGCCATCAGCTTTAGAAACAGCAACAACTCAACTTGCAACCCATCTCAAACAGCATTCAAATTTAAACTTAGCAGATGTAGCTTACACTTTACAAACCGGAAGAAAACATCACGAATATCGCCGAATGTTAGTCTGTAAAGAGTTAAAAGATGCTGTTGAAACATTAGAAACCTCAGAAAATGAATCCCAAAAATTATTAACAAAATTCTATCAACATAGCCCCCAAACCATTGTGTTTATGTTCTCGGGGCAAGGAAGTCAATATATTAATATGGCGTTAGAACTCTATGAAAAAGAACCTCTTTTTAGGCAAGTAATTGATGAGTGTAGTGAACTTATCAAATCCCATTTAGAGCAAGATATAAGGGAACTAATCTATTCTAAACAGCATCCAGAAAAAAACTTAATTAATGAAACAACCTATGCACAACCCGCACTATTTATAATAGAATATGCTTTGGCTAAGTTGTGGATAAGTTGGGGCGTAAAACCTCAAGCAATGATTGGTCATAGTATTGGAGAATACGTTGCTGCAACTTGGGCGGGTGTGTTTTCTTTAGAAGATGCTTTAGCCTTAGTTGCAACCCGAGGAAAACTGATGCAAACCTGTCCGTCTGGGGCTATGCTTTCGGTTTCTTCAACACTGGAAAAAATACAATCTATCCTTCCCCAAGAATTAGTAATTGCAACGATTAATTCTCCCAATTTATGCGTTGTGTCCGGTTCAAACACTGGGATTAAAACATTCGAGAAAGTTTTGAATCAACAAAATATTACCTATCGTCATTTACATACATCTCATGCTTTTCATTCTCCTTTAATGGAACCAATTTTAGACGAATTTCAACAGATAGTTACCAAGATCAACCTAAATCCTCCTGCAATTCCCGTTCTCTCGAATGTAACAGGAACTTGGCTGACTGCAACTGAAGCAACTCAACCAGAATATTGGGTTCAACACTTAAGAAAAACGGTGCAGTTTTCTGAGGGAATTAAACAGGTATTGCAAAAGCCAAATCCTCTATTGTTGGAAGTTGGGCCTGGACGGACATTGACTATATTTGCCAAACAGCATCAACCTGATATAAATGCCTTAACTTCACTGCGTCATCCCCAAGATAAACAGTCAGATCATGCTCATATTTTAGAAACTTTAGGACAACTTTGGCTATCGGGAATAGAAGTTAATTGGTCGGCATTTTATGCGAATGAACGACGCCAGCGCGTACCCTTACCCACTTATCCTTTTGAACGACAATATTATTGGATAGAACCTCAAGCTGAAACTAATAATTCTCAAGAAAAACCTCAACAACCGCAGAAAAAGTCTAATTTAGCTGAATGGTTTTATGTTCCTTCTTGGAAACGCTCAACCCTACCTAAGCTTTCATCTAATACAGAACGTAAATGTTGGCTGATTTTTGTGGATGAAATGGGATTGGGTGAAAAAATTGTTCAACGCTTAACATCAGAAAATCAAGTCGTAGCTGAAGTCAGAATTGGAGAAAAATTTGTTCAGCTTACTGAGACTTTATTTGAGATCAATCCTGAAAACTTTGACGACTATCAACATTTAATAAGAGTCCTAAAACAAAACAACTTTGTTCCTAATGAGATACTTCATTTTTGGGGAAGCGAATCAGCATATCATTTGAGTTCGAGTTTAGAAATTGATTTTGAATCTTATCAAAATAAAGGTTTCTATAGCTTGCTCGCTTTAGTTCAAGCAATTACTCAACAAAACATTGATACCCCAGTAAAACTGACAACAGTTACGAATAATATTCACGATGTACTCGGTACAGAACCTCTCAATCCTGCTCAAGTAACACAACTCGGATTATGCAAAGTTATTCCGCAAGAATATCCCCATATTACCTGCAAAAACATTGATGTTGCTGTTCCCACAAATTCTGATTTATTCACAACAGTGATCGATCAAGTGATAGCGGAATTACAGCAAAATTCAACAGAGCCAGTCGTTGCTTATCGAGATCGATATCGATGGATACCAACATTTGAATCGGTGTTTGTACCAGAACCTTCTGCAAAAGAAACACGATTGATCAAAAATGGCGTATACTTAATTGCGGGAGATTTAGTAGAAGGATTAGGGTTAGTTTATGCACAGTATTTAACTCAAGAATTAGAAGCAAAACTGATTTTAGTCGGTCGTTCAACCTTGCCAGAAAAACATCAATGGGAACAGTGGTTAATCTCGCATGGTCAGCAAGATAATATCAGTCAATGTATTCGGAAACTGCAAGCCTTAGAAACATCGGGATCAGAATTTTTATTCTTCAGTGCTGACTTAGCAGATGAAACAAAAATGCAATCAATTGTCACTCAAGCCGATGAAAAATTTGGTCAAATTAATGGGGTAATTCATGCTGGAACAATGGGAGATAGATCAAGCTGTCCAATTCAAGATTTAGACCTCGAAAAATGTCATTATCAATTCCAAATGAAAGTACGAGGATTAATCACACTAGCCAAAATTTTTGAGGGAAGAAAACTTGATTTTTATCTGCTACAATCTTCTCTATCCTCCATCGTAGGAGGCGTTGGATTTGGCGCATATACAGCCGCAAACCTATTTATGGATGCCTTTGCTAGCCAACAAAATAAAACAGGTTCAACGCCCTGGATTAGTATCAACTGGGATGCCTGTCAATTTCAGGAAGAATCAAGCTCTCAGAAAACAGGTTCAGCATTAATTGATTTAGCAATAACACCCAATGAAGTTTGGCAAGTATCCCAGCGAGTTCTATCACAGGATATTATTTATCAAAGAGCAGTTTCACCGAGAGATTTACACGCTAGAATTGAGCAATCAATTCAACTCAAAACGTCGGAAAACTTAGAAACTTTACACTCAAATCAAACGGAACATTTATCCTCTAATCATGCTCGACCCCATCTTAAAACATCCTATACTGCACCTCGTAATGAGATTGAAAAAATAGTTGCAAATGCAATGGAAAATTTATTAGGGATAGAGAAAGTAGGAATTTATGATAACTTTTTTGAGTTGGGGGGGCATTCATTACTCGCAATTCAAATTATTTCTCGTTTGCGAGAAGAATTTCAAATAGATATCCCGATGCGAGAGTTTTTATTTGAATCACCCACTGTTGCGGGGATTGCTAAAATTATTGAGGAAAATAAATCAAAACAAACGGATGATCCGGAAATCAAAAAACTATTAGAGGAAATCGAAAATTTATCATTAGAGGAGGTAGAATCTATGCTATCAATTCAGGGTAACTTACAGGAAGATGATGATCAAACATAATTGCTCGCTCTGTAGCTAATAAAAACAACCAAGAAATAACAATTAATTTGGAGATGGACATGGATTTTAGTTTATTTTATTTTGATGGAGATGGATCGGTTGCACAACCTAATAAGTATCAGTTACTTATTGACAGTGCCAAATTTGCCGATCAAAATGGTTTTTCGGCGCTGTGGACGCCCGAGCGACATTTTCACGCTTTTGGCGGACTTTATCCGAATCCTTCCTTAACAAATGCCGCCCTTGCAATGGTCACAGAAAGAATTCAATTGCGAGCAGGTAGTGTTGTTGTACCCTTACATCATCCCGTGCGAATTGTAGAAGAATGGGGGGTTGTTGATAACCTTTCAAATGGTCGAGTAGGGATTGCTTTTGCCTCCGGTTGGACGATGGATGAATTCATTCTTTCTCGTGAAAATCATGCAAATCGCAAAGCGAATATGTGGCGAGGAATTAAAGCAATTCAGCAACTTTGGCAAGGGGAAGCTGTAGACTATCAAGATGCAAGTGGTAAAACAGTTCAGGTCAAAACTTTACCAAAACCAATTCAGCCAAAACTTCCAATTTGGATTACTTGTCAATCTCCAGAAACCTTTATAGAAGCGGGAAAAATGGGTGCTAATGTTCTCACCTCTTTACTCGGTGGAACTTTAGAAAGTATCGTTCCAAAAATAAAACTTTATCGAGAAGCTTTAGCCAAAAAAGGTCATAATCCCGAGGAAAAAAAAGTAACTTTAATGATTCATACTTTTTTAGGAGAAAGTTTAAACGAAGTCAAAGAACAAGTCAGGCAACCCTTTTGTGATTATCTCAAAACCCACTATGATTTGTTGGATAACTTAGCTAAAAGTATGGGGTTAAATGTTAGCCTCAAGACTTTCTCGGAAGATGATCTCGATAGCTTACTCTTATTTGGAGTAGAAGGGTTTATGAAAGGGCGTTCTCTGATCGGTACTCCAACCAGTTGTCTTCCTTTTCTTCAGCAAATAGAGCAAGCAGGTATCAATGAAATCGCCTGTTTAATTGACTTTGTTCCAAGTTATAAATCTGTCATGGAAAGCCTTATTTACTTGAAACAATTGCGAGAAAAATACCATGCAGTTCAATTGAGCCAAAAAACATTAGTTTAGAATCATCGCCGAACAACTCCCACACCTTCAATTTGAGCTATGACAAACAATAATCAAAGATTGGATGAATTAACAAAAAGAATTGCAAATCTTTCACCTGAGAAACGCCTGTTACTTGAGCAACAACTTAAAAACAGAAAGCAGCAATTCAATTCACTGACAATTCCAAAACGGAAAACAGAAGATAACCTGCCCTTGTCATTTGCACAGCAAAGGCTTTGGTTTATCCATCAGTTAGAACCAGAAACTACAGCATATAATATTCCAGTTGCTTGGCATCTTAACGGGCATCTCAATATTGCTATTCTTGTACAAACCCTCAATGAAATTGTTCGCCGCCATGAAAGCTTAAGAACTACTTTTAACAGGATCGAGAATAATCAACCTCAGCAAACAATTTTATCTCATTTTACTCTAGATATTCCGATCATTGATTTGCAAAATTTATCGGAAAACAACCGTGATAGTGAAGTAAAACGGCTTGCAAAACAAGAAGCAAAAAGACCTTTTAATCTCGATCAAGAGCAATTAATTAGAGTAACGTTATTAAAACTCAGTGAAACTCAATTTATCTTGCTTTTGAGCTTACATCATATTATTGCAGATGGATGGTCAAGAGGAGTTTTACTGAAGGAATTTTCTGCAATTTACAAAGCCTTCTCTGAACAAAAACCCTCACCATTACCAGAACTAAACATTCAATATGTAGACTTTGCAATTTGGCAACAGCAATGGCTAGCAGGAGAAGAATTAAAAACACAGTTAACTTACTGGAAACAGCAACTTAAAAATTTAACAACCCTAAATTTGCCCACAGATTATCCTCGACCTGTAACTCAGAGTTTTCGAGGAAAAACTCAGTCATTAACACTTTCTAAAGAACTAACCACAGCTTTAAAAGTGCTGAGTCGTCAGCAAGGGGTTACTTTATTTATGACCTTACTTGCAGCTTTTAAAATATTATTACATCGATATAGTAACCAAGATGATATTGTTATTGGTTCTCCTATTGCCAATCGAAATAGGCAGGAAACAGAAAGCCTAATTGGTTTTTTTGTTAATACTCTAGTTTTACGAACTGACTTATCAGGAAATCCTACCTTTGAAGATGTTTTAAAGCGAGTTCGAGAGGTAACTTCTGGAGCATATAAACATCAAGATTTACCTTTTTCAAAGTTAGTAGAAGAACTTCAACCGGAACGTCATCTCAGTCATAATCCTTTGTTTCAGGTGATGTTTCAGTTTCAAAATGAGGCTTATCAGTTTCAAAATTCATCCAGCCCTGAATTACAATTACCCAACTTACAAATCAGTCAATTTTGGATCGACCCGGAATCAACTAAGTTTGATCTCACTTGGCATTTAATTGAGCGAGAATCAGAAATTTTAGTCGTTCTAGAATATAGTACCGACCTATTTAAACAAGATACAATTGCACGAATGCTCGGGCATTTTCAGATGCTCTTATCAGAAATTATTGCCAACCCACAGGTCAAACTTTCTAATTTATCAATTCTAACTCTTACTGAACAACATCAATTGTTAACAGAGTGGAATAAAACTCAAGCTAATTATATTAATAACTGTGTTCATCATCTATTTGAAAATCAAGTTCAACAAGAATCCGATGCGGTTGCTATTCGTTTTAATTATGATGAAAATTTTAAAAATGAAACAATTATAACTTATAAAGAACTTAATATAAAAGCGAATAAACTTGCACATTATCTTCAAAAAAAAGGAGTTAAGCCCGAAGTTTTAGTCGGAATATGTATCCCACGTTCACCCGAGTTACTGGTTGCGATTTTGGCAGTTCTCAAAGCGGGTGGTGCCTATGTTCCACTCGATCTTAACTATCCTTCAGAGCGGTTAGGCTTTATGCTCTCTGATGCACAAGTTGCTATGGTATTAACCACTGAAAAGTTAAATTCAGAGATAGCAAAGCACATCCCATCGACTCCCCTTTTAAATCTTAGAGAAAACTGGAATATTATTGATTGTGAAATTGATTCTAATCCTAAAAAGTCAGGAACCATACACAATTTAGCCTATGTTATTTACACCTCGGGTTCAACAGGAAAACCCAAAGGAACTCTGTTAACCCATCAAGGGCTTATTAATTATTTAAACTGGGCAATTCAAGAATATAATTTGGTTAATGGAGAGGGTTCTCCCCTACATTCTTCAATCGGATTTGATGCCACAATAACCAGTTTATTCTGTCCTTTATTAGTTGGAAAAACTATATTTATTTTATCAGAAAATCAAGAAATTGAAGCTTTGAGTGCAGCTTTAAGTTCCGAGACTCAATTCAGCTTGGTTAAAGTCACTCCGGCTCATCTAGGGATATTAAGCCAACTTCTGTCGCAGCAATCAAAACTTAGTCAAATAAACTCTTTAATTATCGGTGGAGATGCTTTGTTAGCTGAGAATCTTTCTTTCTGGCGTAAAAACACTCCAAAAACGAGATTAATTAATGAATATGGGCCGACAGAAACAGTGGTTGGATGTTGTGTTTATGAAGTTCCAACCCCGGCTTCTCTTTCGGGTGCAGTTTCCATTGGTCGTCCGATTGCAAACACTCAAATTCATATCTTAGATCGATATTTACAACCTGTTCCAATTGGTGTTCCCGGCGAACTCTATATAGGAGGTTTAGGTGTAGCTAGAGGTTACTTAAATCGAGCAGATTTAACAGCAGAAAAATTTATTCCTAATCCTTTTAATAGAAATAAAATTCAAGACCGTCTGTATAAAACTGGAGATTTAGCACGATATCTGACCGATGGTAATATAGAATATTTAGGACGACTCGATAACCAGATAAAAATTAGAGGATTTCGCATCGAATTGGGCGAGATAGAAGCAGTATTAACTCAACATCCAGAAGTTCAAGAAGCAAGAGTTACAGTTCAAGAAAATTCTGCTAATCAGCGCCTAGTTGCTTACACCATACTTCAGTCTGAAATTCGCGATTCTGGCTTAGAAATACAAAATAAACTGCATCATTTTCTCAAAAATAAACTTCCCCATTATATGATTCCAAATGCTTTTATTGTCCTATCTGCGTTTCCGCTAACTCCAAATGGTAAAGTAGACCTTAAAGCCTTACCTAAAGTAGAGGAAGTGATAAAAACATCTTCTTCTGTGGCTCCGAGTACCCCTAACGAGAAAATCTTAACGGAAATTTGGAGAGATGTTTTAGGAAAAGAAAACATTGGAATTTATGATAACTTCTTTGAATTGGGAGGCGATTCTATTCAAAGCATTTCAATTATATCTAAAGCAACTCAAGCCGGCTTAAAACTAACACCTAGACAGATATTTCAGTATCAAACAATTGCTGAATTAGGGGCTATTGCAACCTCAAGTAAATCTCTAAAAACTGAACAGGGTTTGGCAACAGGTTTCGTTACTTTGACACCCATTCAGCATTGGTTTTTTGAACAAAAACTTTTACATCTGCATCACTATAACCAGTCTGTTGTTTTGGAAGTTTCACCGGATATCAACTTTCAATATATTGAACAATCTATTCAGCAACTTCTCGTACAGCATGATAGTTTACGATTGAGATTTAAACAGGAGAATACAGGTTACAAACAGTTTTATTCATCTCCTGAAGAAACTATTCCGGTCAGCTACATTGATTTATCAGGATTAACAGAAAATCAAAAAATAAAAGCCTATAAAACCGCTTCAGAGCGTTTACAAAAAAGTTTAAATATTTCGTCTAAGCTTGTTCAAGCTGCTTTGTTTAAACTTGGAAATAATCAACTTGATCGTTTGCTTTTCATAATTCATCACCTTGCTGTTGATGGAGTATCTTGGCGAATTATTCTTGAAGATTTTGCACTAGCTTATAAACAACTGAGCCACCAAGAACAAATCCAACTCCCCGCTAAAACAAGCTCTTATCAAGATTGGTCAACTGGCTTGATTTCTTATGGTGAATCGGAAAAAGTTACCTCGGAATTGAACTACTGGTTAGCTCAGTCCCAGAAATCAATTAATTCAATACCTGTTGATTTTCCTATAGAAAATTCAGCCAATACAGTCGGTTCAACTGCTAAAGTGAGCGTAAGTTTAGATATCAATCAAACTCAGCTAATTTTAGAAGAAATCCCGAAAATACTCAAGACAAAAATTAATGATATATTGTTAACAGCCATCGTTCAAAGCTTTGCTCAGTGGACGGGTTTCCGCTCGCTTTTAATTGACTTAGAAGGACACGGAAGAGAAGAACAATTATTTGAAAACATCAATATATCACGCACAGTGGGTTGGTTTAGCAGCATTTTTCCAGTTGTGCTAGAGTTAGGAACAATTCACAATATAGGAGAGGCTATTAAGTCTATTAAAGAACAACTTAATCATATTCCTAATCAGGGTATGAATTATGGAATTATGCGATATCTCAGCCCAGATAAAACTGTGCGTTATCAATTGAAAGCAACTCCTCAAGCTTCTGTTATTTTTAACTATCTTGGTCAAATTAATCCTGTAAAAGCGGAATTGTTTACATTGGATATATCAGAGTCAAGTCAGTTCAACCGTTCTCCCGATCAAATTCGCCGTTATCTGTTAGAAATTAATGGGTTTGTGAGTCAAAATAAACTGCAACTAAATTGGACATATAGTCAAAATATTCATAAACGAAAAACTATTGAATATTGGGCTAATCATTTTATTACTGCAATAAAAGCTTTAATTACTTATGCTTCCACTCCAGAAGCCGAGGCTTATACACCATCAGACTTTTCCTCCGCGCGTATCAATCAAAAACAACTTGATAAATTGCTAACAAAACTCAAAAAAACCAATTAACTAACATTTAAGCAAATTAACCTGTAGTTTATTCAAAATGAATTTCTATGTCTAAACAAGATATCGTTGATATATACGAACTTTCTCCCATGCAACAGGGAATGCTCTTTCACACCCTGTATAATCCCAGTTCGGGTGTATATTTTGAGCAGCGGAGTTGTTTAATTTCTGGAGAACTAAATACACAAGCATTTAAGCAAGCTTGGCAACAGGTTATAACTCGATATCCCGTGTTGCGTACAGCTTTCTATTGGGAAGAATTAGAGAAGCCATTGCAAGTCGTTTATTCACAAGTTAACTTACTTTTTATTGAAGAAGACTGGCAAAATTTAACGCCAAACGAACAAGAGAATAAATTACAATCTTTTTTAATTTCAGAGCGAGAAACAGGTTTTCAACTGGATCAAGCTCCCTTAATGCGTTGTGCCTTATTCAAACTACAAGAAAGCACTTATCAATTTGTTTGGAGTCATCATCATCTGCTAATGGATGGTTGGTGTAATGGTCTGATCATCAAAGAAGTTTTAGCACTTTATGAAGCGTTTAAGCAAGGTCAAACCTTATCGCTTATACCCTCACGTCCTTACCGAGAATATATTAGTTGGCTGCAAGATCAAGATCTTTCAAAAGCAGAAATATTTTGGCATGAAAATCTTAAGGGCTTTACAACTCAAACACAACTAACAGTAGAATATTATCAAAATAAGGAAGATGTTCATGTTCAAGAATATTTCCAATTTTCAACTCTAGAAACAGTTAATATACAGTCATTTTGTCAGCAACATCACTTGACTCTAAATACCGTTATTCAAGGGGCTTGGGCTTTACTCCTCAGTCGTTACAGTGGAGAATATGACGTTGTATTTGGTGCAACAGTCTCAGGTCGTCCGCCCACTTTACCGGGAGTAGAATCTATTGTTGGGTTGTTTATTAATACTCTGCCTGTACGGGTAAAAGTTTCTGCCAAAATGCAATTAATTTCCTGGTTGCAAACTCTACAAACTCAACAAATAGAACGAGAGCAATATGCTTATAGTTGTTTAATAGATATTCAAAAATGGAGTGAAGTTCCTACAGGAACATCGCTATTTGAAAGCTTGCTAGTCTTTGAAAATTATCCCATTTCTCTTGATACAGTATTAAATCAATCAAACAGCAGCTTAAAAATAAGTCAAGCTTGGGGTTTTGAAAAGACAAATTATCCTCTAGCGTTGTTTGTTTTACCCAATTCTGAACTATTATTAAGGATAGATTACAACAAAAGTTGTTTTCTTCCTGAAAAAATTCAACAGATTTGGATAAACTTTAAAACATTGCTGTTAGAGTTTATTAGTAATCCTCAAGCGCGACTGTTTGAGTTATCCTTATTATCACCGACTGAACAGCATCAACTTCTGATTGAATGGAATAAAACAGAAACAGAACTTTATCATCAAGCCTGTATTCATCAATTATTTGAAGCACAAGTTAAACAAACGCCTGATGCTGTTGCAGTTGCTGACGAACATCAACAATTAACCTATCAAACCCTCAATTACAAAGCGAATGAGCTTGCACATTACTTACATAAACAGGGGATAAAATCTGAACAATTAATTGGGATTTGTTTAGACCGTTCTTGTGAGATGCTCATCGCACTTCTAGCGGTTATGAAAGTGGGTGCTGCCTATGTTCCTCTCGATCCTGCCTATCCTAAAGAACGTCTAATTTTCATAATAGAAAATGCTAAAATTTCATTATTAATAACTCAATCTAACCTTTTCAATCTTAACGCCCAAACAGATAAAGTTATTTATTTAGATGAGCAATGGGAAGCGATAGCACAACAGAATTCCGAAAATATTGACTCTCAAATTTTACCTCAAAATTTAGCCTATGTGATTTATACTTCCGGTTCTACAGGTCAGCCTAAAGGTGTGGAAATTTGCCATGAAAGCTTAACAAACTTCTTAATAGCAATGCGTCAAAAACCGGGTTTATTACCCAAAGATATTATATTTTCAGTAACAACACTTTCGTTTGATATTGCAGCATTAGAATTATATTTACCTATAATAGTAGGCGCTCGTTTAATAATTATCAGTCGTGAAATTGCTACAGATGGTGTTGCATTGCGTGAAAAATTAAACATCTTAAACCCGACACTAATGCAAGCCACACCTGCAACTTGGCGAATGTTAATAGCTGCTGGATGGACCGGAAGCAAAAATATCAAAATTCTTTGCGGAGGTGAAGCACTCGATCATCATCTTGCCCAACAACTTTTACAAAATTCTGAACAAGTTTGGAACCTTTATGGGCCGACAGAAACAACAATTTGGTCAGCTATTTATCAGTTAGATTTAAGTTGTATTTATCCCGAAAAATCTACTTATGTTTCAATTGGTCGTCCCCTGGCTAATACTCAATTTTATGTCTTAGATTCTCACCTACAACCTGTTCCAATTGGTGTTCAAGGTGAACTTTATATTTCAGGTTTAGGTGTGGCTAGGGGTTACTTAAACCGTCCTCAATTAACATCAGAAAAATTTATTCCCAATCCTTTTAGTAAAAATAAAACTCAAGAACGCCTCTATAAAACAGGGGATTTAGTGCGATATTTACCCGATGGAAATCTTCAATACTTAGGACGGTCAGACGATCAAGTTAAAATTCGAGGTTTTCGGATTGAACTGGGTGAAATTGAAGCGGCATTAAATGAGTATCCAAAAATAAAAAAAGCGGTAGCTATCGTTAACTCTGATGAAGCTGGCGAACAGCGTTTAGTTGTTTACTTTATTTGTGAAAATATAACTCAACAGTCACCAAAACAAGAATATATTAATAATCAAGCATTGCGTCTTTTTCTTGAGGAAAAATTACCGAAATACATGATACCTTCCGCATTTGTAGAGTTAGAAGCCTTTCCTTTAACTCCCAATGGAAAAATAGATCGTCGTGCTTTAGCAGCGATTGAGTATCAACTTCCTACCACAAATAACAGAATTCAACCTCAAACACCAGTTGAAGAAATTTTAGTCGGAATTTGGGAAAGTATTTTAAACTTACAGGGAATTGGAATTAATGAAAACTTTTTTGAATTGGGCGGACATTCGCTATTAGCAACTCGTGTAGTTTCGCAGATTAGACAAATCTTTAAAATCGAATTTCCTTTGCGTTATTTATTCGATTTTCCTACAAGTTCTGAACTTGCTCAACAAGTAGAGATTTTAACGCAGAATCATTTAAAACTGCCCATTTCACCCATTCAGCCAATATCTCGTTCTACCGATTTACCTCTCTCTTTCGCCCAACAACGACAATGGTTTTTATCACAGTTTGAGCCGAACAATCCTTTTTATAATATTCCTGTAGCTGTTCGTTTACAGGGAACTTTAAACATTACAATTCTCAAGCAAACTTTTTCAGAAGTGATTCATCGCCATGAAGTCTTAAGAACGGCTTTTCACACTATCGATGGAAAACCCCAACTAGCAATTTCAGAAACTTGTGAATTAGAGTTACCGATTATTGATTTAAGTCAGTTGCCTGAAACTAAGAAACAAGCAACAATTGAGCAATTTTTATTTGCAGAAACCCAACAACACTTTAATCTGGGTTCTAGTCCTTTATTTCGTATTAAGTTACTGCGCCTGAAGGAACAAGAACATATATTAATCCTGGCTTTTCATCATATTATTTCTGATGGTTGGTCGATGGGTGTATTGTTACATGAACTCTCAACATTGTATCAAGCTTTTCTAAATCAAGAACCTTCTCCTTTAGAAGAATTACCCATTCAATATGTTGACTTTGCCAGTTGGCAGCGACAATGGTTAAAAGGTGAACTTTTAGAAAATCAGCTTTCTTATTGGCGACAACAATTGCAGGATGCACCTACACTTTCACAGCTACCGACCGATCGCATTCGTCCAGCCATTCAAACTGTTCAAGGTGCCAGTTACACTTTTAATATATCTCGGCAATTATTAGAAGGTTTAAAAATCCTCAGTCAGCAGTCAGGAAGTACCCTGTTTATAACGTTACTTACTGCATTTTATACATTAATTCATCGCTATACAGGCAATGAAGATATTCTTATCGGCTCTCCAATTGCCAATCGCAACAGAGCCGAAATTGAAAAATTAATTGGCTTTTTTGTAAATACATTAGCTCTGCGAGTAGATTTATCAGGAAACCCAACCTTTGAGGAATTATTGCAACGAGTTCGTCAAGTCTCGTTAGAAGCCTATGCACACCAAGATTTACCTTTTGAACAGCTACTAGAAGAATTAAAAATTTCTCGTTCTTTAAGTTACACACCTTTATTTCAAATCATGTTTGTGCTGCAAAATGCTCCTCTGAAAGAAGTAAAATTTTCTGACTTAAGTTGGAGTCCTATTGAGATTCCCCGCCAAACAGCCAAGTTTGATTTAACTCTGTCATTAACAGAAACAGATGATTATATCGTCGGAACTTTTGAATACAATACAGATTTATTTGAACAAAATACGATTCGCATACTCGCAGAGCATTTTCAAAATTTATTAGAAGCTATTATCGTCAATCCCGAACATAAAATTTCTGAATTAACCTTTTTAAATCAAGATGAAAAACAGCAAATTTTAGTTGAATGGAATCAAACTACAACTAATTATCCGCGAGAAGCTACTATTCATAAACTGTTTGAACAACAGGTAGAACAATATCCTGATGCGATCGCTCTGACCTACGCCGATCAACAACTCACTTATCGAGAACTTAATATTAAAGCCAATCAAATCGCACACTATCTGCGAAAAATAGGCACGAAAACCGATACATTAATCGGAATTTGCATGGAACGCTCAATAGAGACGTTTGTGAGTATTTTAGGGATTTTAAAAGCGGGAGCGGCCTATGTTTTTCTAGAAAAAAACTATCCTCAAGAACGCCTAGAATTTATCTTAGAAGATACTCAAGTTTCAGCAATAATTACTGACCTAAACAGCACTCATTTTGAAGCTTTAAATATTCTTATTTTAAATCTAGATACAGATTGGCAAATTCTGAGCCAAGAAAACTCAAACAATCCCATTCATCAAGTAACAGCAGAAAACTTAGCTTATGTTATGTATACTTCCGGTTCCACAGGAAAGCCAAAAGGGGTATGTGTTCCTCATCGAGGTGTAGTTAGACTTGTTAAAGAAAATAATTATGTGAACTTTAATACTGAAGAAATTTTTCTTCAAGCTGCACCTCTTCCTTTTGATGCTTCCACTTTTGAAATTTGGGGAGCTTTACTCAATGGTGGACGCATCGTTATATTACCCAATCATCAGCCTTCTTTAAATGAACTCGGAGAAATTATTAAACAATATAATATAACTATACTCTGGCTAACAGCAGGGTTATTTCATCTCATGGTTGATGAACAGCTTCAAAGTTTTAAAAATGTTCGTAAACTCTTAGCGGGGGGTGATGTTTTATCGGTAATTCATGTTAATAAACTCTTAAAAACATTCCCTGATTGTAAACTTATTAATGGGTATGGCCCGACAGAAAGCACAACATTTTCCTGCTGTTACTCCATGACAAATATTGCTCAAATTAGTCAGTCTGTACCCATTGGTTATCCCATTTATAATACTCAAATTTATGTACTAGATCGCTATCTTCATCCAGTACCTACAGGAGTTCCTGGTGAACTCTACATCGGAGGTGATGGTCTGGCTAGAGGTTATCTAAACCGACCAGATTTAACTGCCGAAAAATTTATTCCCAATCCTTTTAATCCTCAAAGCACATCCCATCGTTTGTACAAAACTGGGGATTTAGTGCGATATAAAAAGGATGGAACGCTTGAATATTTAGGTCGTTTGGATAATCAAGTTAAAGTTAGAGGTTTTCGGATAGAATTAGGAGAAATAGAAGCCGTATTAAATCAACATTCAGCAGTTAAAGATGTAGCTGTAATTACAGATAATCAACGAGGAAACAAACGTCTTATTGCTTATGTAGTTCTCAATGAAAACTCCGAAGCCATTCAAAATCAATCTTTAAACATCCTCTCTCAACTTCGAGCTTTTATCACCGAAAAGTTACCGGACTATATGATTCCTGCTCTTTTTGTACCCATAGAATCACTTCCCCTAACTTCTAATGGAAAAGTAGACTATCGAGCTTTATCCCAACGAGAACTTCTTCAGTTGGAACCTCAATCAGAATTTGTAAATCCTCAAACTGAAATTGAAATGAAGCTGGCTGAGATTTGGTCAGAAATTATTCAAGTTGAGCGGATAGGAATTCACGATAATTTCTTTGAGATAGGAGGAGATTCTATTTTGGCAATTCAGATTATTAGTAAAGCCAGTAACGCAGGAATTAAGCTTACACCTAAACATATTTTTCAATATCAAACAATAGCTGAATTAGCTTCAACGGCTACTTTAGAGAAAGCTAGGAATAGCGAACAAGGATTGATAACAGGTTCAGTTCCTCTAACTCCAATTCAACATTGGTTTTTTGAAAATTATAAGCAAGATGTTTCTCACTTTAATCAGGCGATTTTTCTTGAATTTAAACAAAGTCTTGATATGGCTATTCTAGAAAAAACAATTCAGCAGTTATTAATTCACCATGATGCACTGCGTCTTCAGTTTGAGCAAACAGAATTAGGCTGGAAACAAACAATAGCTTACCCCAACTCCAAGATACCGTTAACCTACTTTGATTTATCTAATCTCCCAGAACCCGAACAAAACCAAGCTCTTGAATTCACCGTCAATGAAGTTCATAAAAGTCTGAACCTGTTAACTGGAAGCTTGGTTAGAGTTGCGCTGTTAAATTTAGGATGTGATCGGGGTTATCGCCTGCTGTTTGTTATTCATCATTTAGCTGTCGATGGTTTATCCTGGCGAATTTTATTAGAAGATTTTCAAACAATTTATGAACAAATTAAAAATGCTCAAGAAATTCATCTGTCTTTAAAAACTACATCCATAAAGCAATGGTCTAACGCTATACAAGAGTATCCAAACTCAGAGTTAATTCAGCAAGAGCAAAATTATTGGTTAACTGTTCTAACTCAAGAGACTGATTCATTACCTATAGATTACTGCCGGGGAGAAAATACGGTTCAAGCATCAGAAACAGTTACAATCTCTCTCAGCTTGGAACAAACACAAGCCTTGCTTAAAGATGTTCCCTCGGCTTATAATACTCATATTAATGATATTTTGCTAACGGCATTGACAAAAACGATATCAAGCTGGACAGGTCAAAATTACCTTTTAGTTGATTTAGAATATCATGGTAGAGAATCTCTGCTAAATGATCTCAACCTTTCTCGAACAGTCGGATGGTTTACATCTATTTTCCCGATGCTATTCAAATTAAATACAATAGATTTAGGAGAATCAATAAAAACAATTAAAGAACAACTTCGTCAAGTTCCTAACTCGGGAATGGGCTATGGAATTTTACGCTATCTGGCTGCTTCAGAATCAAAAATTCCCAATTCTAAAGCTGAAATCTGTTTTAACTATCTGGGACAATTTGATCAAATGTTATCATCTTCTATGATGGGTGTAGCCTCGGAATCAAGCGGTCAAGCTCGTAGTTGCAAACAAACCAGAACTTATTTGTTAGAAATTAATGGATTAATAATTCAAGGACAACTAAAATTTTACTGGACATATAGCAAAAACTTTCATCATCGCACGACGATAGAAAACTTAGCAATGCAGTTTAAAGAAGCTTTAAATCAGCTTATTGATCACTGCTGTTCCCCCGAAGCGGGAGGTTATACACCCTCAGATTTTTCATTGGCTGAACTCGATCAAAATCAACTTAATCAAGTTCTAGACCAAATAGAATTTTAAACCTTAACTATTTCCAGAAAATCTTAACAAACTCACTTACAGCCAAACGAAAATGAATCAAAAAAATATAGAAGATATTTACCCACTTTCTCCAATGCAGCAAGGAATGCTGTTTCATAGTTTGTTAGCTCCCGAATCAGGAGCCTACATTGTACAGTCTTGTTATGAAATCCAAGGCAATTTAAATCGCACTGCTTTTGAACAAGCTTGGCAACAAGTTATTAATAGATATTCTATTTTAAGAACAGCTTTTGTTTGGGAAAATTTAGAGAAACCCCTACAAGTTGTTGGTCGAGAAGTCAAGGCTTTAACTCTTTATCAGGATTGGCGTCACCTCGCACCAGAAGAACAACAAACCCAACTTAATTTTTTACTGAAAACTCAACGAAAGCAAGGCTTTAACCTGGCAAAACCCCCTTTAATGTCTTTTAATTTAATTCAACTTCAAAATGATATTTATCAATTTGTTTGGATGTACCATCACCTGTTATTAGATGGTTGGTCTGTTCCTTTAATTGTTAAAGAATTTATTACCCTTTATGAAACTATTATTCAAGGTCAAAATTTACCTCTAGAAAAGCCTCGTCCCTATCGAGATTATATTGCTTGGTTACAACAGCAAGACCTATCGAATGCTCATAAATTTTGGAGTAAAATACTTCAGGGTTTAACAACACCAACAACAATTAGTCGTCAAACTGACCGCTTTAATAGTCAAAACAATAACTATCAAGAACAGGGGCTTCAGCTTTCGGAAGAAGTTACGGCAAAACTTAAATTATTCGCCAAACAACATCAAGTTACTATTAACAGTTTAATACAAGCAGCCTGGGCATTAATTCTTAGTTTTTATAGCGGAGAAAATGATGTCATATTTGGAGCAACTTATTCGGGTCGTCCTACCAACTTAATGAACGCTGAACAGATAGTCGGAGTATTTATTAATACCCTTCCGGTGCGAATTTATATAGATGGAAAAGAAACTTTGTTGCAATGGATTAAACAACTTCAATATCAACAAATAGAAGCGCAGCAATATCAATATATCCCTTTAGTAGAAATCCATCGTTTGAGTGAGATTCCCAGAAATTTACCCTTATTTGAGAGTCTTGTTATTTTTGAAAACTACCCCGTTGATGCGGCTCTCAAACAATCCATAAAAAATCTCAAGATTAAAAATGTTTCGGCTCAAGAACAAACCAATTATCCTCTAACACTTTACGCAGTCAGTGATTCTCAGCTTTCACTAAAACTTGTCTATGATTCTGAACACTTTAACTCAGTAACAATCACTCAAATTTTAGAGAATTTTAAAACCTTACTCTTAACCATAATTACAAATCCGCAGCAAAAGCTTTATCAACTTTCACCTTTATCTCAATCTGAGCAACACAAACTGCTAGTAGATTGGAATCAAACTCAAACAACATTTGAAAAACTTGCCTGTATCCATCAACTTTTTGAAACCCAAGCCCAACAAACACCGGATGCTATTGCTATTGTTGACTCACACCAACAACTCAGCTATAAGCAACTTAATAATACAGCAAATCAACTTGCTCACTACCTACAAAAACAGGGCGTTAAACCCGAACAAACAATCGGCATTTGTTTAGAGCGTTCCTGTGAAATGGTCATTGCTTTATTAGCCGTTTTAAAACTTGGAGCCACATATATTCCCCTTGACCCTGCTTATCCTAAAGACCGTCTTAATTTTATTATAGATAACGCTCAAATCTCATTGATTATTACTCAAACTTCGCTGAACTCTCTCGGATTATCCGTTGAAAATATTATCAATCTAGACGAACAGTGGTCAATTATTGCTCAAGAAAAAACTGATAACTTTGATAACAACATTACACTGGAAACTCTTGCCTACATTATTTACACTTCTGGTTCTACAGGTCAACCGAAAGGCGTACAAATTTCTCATCACGCCTTGACTAACTTTCTGTTTGCTATTAATCAACACCTCGATTTAACAGCATCAGACATTTTATTATCTGTTACCAGCCTGTCTTTTGATATCGCCGCCTTAGAACTTTATTTACCTTTAATTCTCGGCGCGCCTGTAGTGATTGCCAGCCAAAAAACAACCGCAGACAGCCAACAACTTCAACATCAAATCAGTCAATTAAACATCACAATTATGCAAGCCACGCCCGCCACCTGGCAAATGTTAATCCTTGGCGGATGGTCAGGAAAACACCACCTAAAAATTCTCAGTGGAGGAGAAGCATTAGACCCGAAATTAGCCAAACAACTTGATCAAAATTCTCAACAACTTTTTAACGTTTATGGCCCGACTGAAACAACAATTTGGTCATCAGTTTATCAAGCGACAAACTCAGAAGACTTAGAGAATAAATCAACAGTTTTAATTGGTCGCCCCCTTGGTAACACCGAGTTTTATATTCTCGATAAAAACTTACAGCCCGTTCCGATAGGAGTACCCGGAGAGTTATATATTGGAGGAGCCGGAGTTGCCAGAGGGTACTTAAATCGAGCCGACTTAACCGCAGAACGTTTTTTACCTAATCCTTTTAAAAATACTTCTGAACGCCTGTATAAAACGGGAGATTTAGTGCGATATCTGAACGATGGAAATGTTGAGTATTTAGGGCGGTTAGACTCTCAGGTTAAACTGCGAGGATTTAGAATAGAATTAGGAGAAATCGAAGCAATATTAAAACAACATCCGCAAGTTCAACAAGCGGTCGTAGTAGTCAATTCACAAAACCAAGAAAAGCGTCTGATCGCTTATATTGTCTTTTCAGAAAAATCGGAGTTAACTGTAACAAAACTACGAAAATTTTTAGAAGATAAGTTGCCAAGTTATATGATACCTTCTGCTTTTATAATGTTAGATGCTTTGCCTCTCACTCCCAATGATAAAATTAATAGACAAGGGCTTCCAATACCCGAACAAATTCGTCCACAGTTAGAAGCAACTTATGTGATGCCAAAGACTGAAATTGAAAAAACAATTGCTCAAATTTGGCAAAAAGTTCTTAATCTAGAAAAGATTGGCATTCACGATAACTTTTTTGATTTGGGGGGACATTCTTTATTAATGGTGAGGGTTCACAGCCAATTGAGAACAGCATTTTCATCTGATATTCCATTAGTAGAAATGTTTAGATATCCGACTATTCATGCTTTGGCTGATTATTTTAATCACTCCCGATTAGAATCAAGTCATCAGCCAGAGGATAGAACAGAACAGCTTACAGTTGGTAAGAAAAGGTTATCTCAACTCCGTCAACGAAAAGCTTTTCGAGATAATAAAAATCAAAATAATTAAAATTAAATTTTACCATCCTCTGTTTGAAAAATTAATCTTGATCAAAAATGGAAAACTTAAAAATGGCTACTCAATATAACGGTTTAGAAATTGCAATCATTGGAATGGCTGGTCGCTTTCCAGAAGCTCAGAATTTAGAACAATTTTGGGACAACTTGAAAAATGGTGTTGAGTCTATTCATTTCTATCAAGACAAAGAACTTCTAGAACTTGGAGTAGATGAGGATCAGATTAATCATCCTCAATATATTAAAGCCGGTGGAAAATTAGACGGAATAGACTTATTTGATGCTGAATTTTTTGGGTTTAATCCTAAAGAAGCAGAACTTCTCGATCCTCAACATCGTTTGTTCTTAGAATGTGCTTGGGAAGCTCTAGAAAATGCGGGTTATGACTCCGAAAAATACTCGGGGACGATAGGTGTTTACGGGGGAGCGGGAATGAATGGTTATCTATTCAATCTTTATACGAACCCAAAAATCAGAAATTCAGTCAGCAACTACCAACTTTTTTTGGCGAGTGATAAAGATTTTTTGACAACAAGAGTATCCTATAAATTGAATCTTTCAGGGCCAAGTATTGATATTCAAACAGCCTGTTCAACTTCATTGGTTGCCGTTCATTTGGCTTGTCAAAGCTTATTAAGTGGAGATTGTGATATCGCCTTAGCGGGAGGGGTTGCAATTTCTAAACAAGTTGGTTATTTCTATCAAGAAGAAGGCATTTATTCCCCTGACGGACATTGCCGAACATTTGATGATCAAGCTCAAGGAACCGTCGGGGGAAATGGTGTCGGAATTGTTGTATTAAAACGATTAGAAGATGCCATCAATGCCGGCGATTCAATTCAGGCAATTATTAAAGGATCGGCGATTAATAATGATGGTGCATTTAAAGTCAGTTATACCGCTCCTAGAATTGATACTCAAGCACAAGTTATTCGAGCGGCTCAAATCATCGCTGAAGTCGAGCCAGAAACGATTAGCTATATCGAAGCGCATGGAACAGGAACCGCTTTGGGCGATCCTATAGAAATTTCTGCATTAACTCAAGCTTTTCGTGCGGGTACTGAGAAGAAAAATTTTTGTGCGATCGCCTCTGTAAAACCTAATGTTGGACACTTAGATGCTGCGGCAGGAGTTGCAGGTTTAATCAAAACAATTCTCGCTCTAAAACATCAACAAATTCCCCCTTTAGTTCACTTTGAAAAACCGAATGAACAAATTAATTTTGAGGACAGTCCCTTTTATGTAAACACGAGTTTATCAAACTGGAAAACGAACAATATTCCGCGACGGGCGGGCGTTAGTTCTTTTGGAATTGGCGGAACAAATGCTCATGTGATCTTAGAAGAAGCCCCTACAGTTCAACCGTCTAGTCCTTCTCGTCCCTGGCAATTGCTACTACTTTCAGCAAAGACAAATACAGCTTTACAAACGGCTACGAACAATTTAGTCACTTATTTAAAGCAACATTCAGATTTAAACCTAGCTGATATAGCCTATACGTTAAAAATCGGACGCCGTGCATTTAATTATCGTCGGATGATGGTTTTTCAAACCCTTGAAGAAGGCATAAAAACCCTAGAATCTTTAGAACCAGATCAAGTTTTTACGCACTTTCAAGAACCGAGTCATCATTCAGTAATCTTCATGTTTCCAGGGCAAGGAACCCAGTATGTAAATATGGGTTTGGAACTCTATCAAACAGAGCCTATTTTTAGAGAAATTGTTGACTATTGCAGTGAAACTCTTAAACCTCATCTCAATTTAGATTTACGGGATATTCTTTATCCAAAACAATCTCAAAGTGATGAGACTATTAAGGAAACTCTCTATGCTCAACCCGCTCTTTTTGTCGTTGAATATGCTCTGGCGAAACTGTGGATGGCTTGGGGAATTTATCCCGAAGCAATGATTGGCCATAGCGTTGGGGAATATGTAGCCGCTTGTTTGGCGGGTATTTTTTCCTTAGAAGATGCACTTTTTCTGATTGCAAATCGAGCAAAATTGATGCAGCAACAGCCTCCCGGTGCAATGATTTCTGTTGCGTTATCGATAGAAGATGTGCAACCATTGCTAAGTTCAGAAATTGCAATTGCGGCAAGTAATGCACCTAAATTATCTGTATTATCGGGTTCAATAGCAGCCATTGAACGCTTACAAAAACAGCTAGAAAAACAGGGGATTCTACATAAAAGACTGCACACTTCCCATGCTTTTCACTCTCCAATGATGGACTCTGTACAAACTGAATTTCTAGAAATTATCGAAAAAATTTCGTTAAATAATCCTCAAATTCCTTTCATTTCAAATCTTACCGGAACTTGGATAACTGCTGAACAGGCAACCGATCCGAACTATTGGGCTAAACATCTGCGTCAAACTGTTTTGTTTTCATCAGGAATTGCAGAGTTAATTCAAGATAAAAGTCGCATTTTTTTAGAAGTAGGGCCGGGACGAACTTTAAGTTCTCTGACGAAACAGCAATCAGATTTCAAGGAACAGCTTGTGCTATCCTCTATTCGTCATCCTCAACAAAATCAATCTGATACAGCTTTTTTACTCACAACTTTAGGCAAGCTTTGGTTAGCCGGAGTTAATATTAATTGGTCGGGATTTTATACCGATGAAAATCGTCAACGCTTACCCTTGCCAACCTATCCTTTTGAACGCAAAAAATACTGGGTTGAACCTTCATCAGAACCTCAACAACAACCCAATAAAAAACGAAATTTAGCAGACTGGTTTTATGTTCCAACTTGGGAAAGAATGCTATCACCTAATTCTGTTGATTTGAATCGTTTAAGTCAACTCAAAAAAAGTTGGTTAATTTTTATAGATTCTCTCGAAATTGGGACAGAAATTGCTCAAAAGTTAATTAATGCAGGTCAGGAGGTTGTGACGGTCAGTAGAGGAGAAACCTTTGACGAAGTGGGTTATCGAACTTTTGAAATTAACCCTCAAGAAAAACAGGATTACCAAGCTTTAATTGAAGATTTAAACCTGCGAGAGTTTCATCCCGATTATATTGTTCATCTTTGGGGAATAGAAGACGATAAACCCTCGTCCAATTCAAGCTTGAATACAGATCGAAATCAAGAATTTTACAGTTTACTGTTTTTAACCCAAGCGATTAATCCTGGAAAAATTGATAATACTATACAAGTTTTTGTCGTTACCAATCCCATCTATAATGTCATGGGTTCAGAACAAGTTAATCCTGAAAAAGCAACCGTTTTAGGGCTATGCTTGGGAATTGGGCAAGAATATTCTCAACTGTCTTGTCGTCATCTTGATGTTATGCTTCCGACTGCAAAAGAAAATTATCAAAAACTTAGTGATTGCCTACTTGCAGAATTTTTAGATGAACCTACAGAATTAACTGTTGCTTACCGGGATTATTATCGTTGGAAGCGAACATTTAAACCCATTCGCATTGATGCAAATGAAGAAAAAAATATACAACTACGACAAGGCGGAGTCTACTTAATTGTTGGCGATTTTGATTCGGGAATAGGTCGGATTTTAGCTAAACATTTAGCTAAAAATCTGCAAGCAAAACTAATTTTAGTAAGTTCTGGAGAAATCTCCGATTCTTCAGATTATCTCACTTTTAAAGCAGAGATTACCAATGAAGATGCAATGCAAGCCATTATAGAAAAAATAGATGAACAGTTTGGCGAACTTCATGGTGTCATTTATTCAACCCCTATGAGTAATGAATACTCTATCGATTTACTCCAACAACTGAAGCCCGAAAAATGCGAGTATGGTTTTCAAGAACAAGTTAAAGGATTGTTGGTTTTAGAAAAAGTGTTGCGTCATAAACAGCCAGACTTTTATCTCCTTCAATCTTCGCTTTCATCAATTATTGGTGGAATAGGTTTAGCGGCTTATTCTGCTGCAAATCAAGTGATTGATGCGTTCGCTAATTATAAAAACAATCAAAATTTAGCGAACAAAATACCAACTTTATGGTATTCTGTAAATTGGGATGCAATTGCCTATCAAAATCAGCAACAAACGGTCACAGGATTAGCTGGAAATTTAGCAGAATTTACCTTAAAACCCGATGAAGTTTGTCAAGTTTGTCAGCGCATTTTATCATTAAAATCGCCGACTCAAGTCATTGTTTCTAAGGGAGATTTAGACACTCGGATTAATCAGTGGGTCAAGCTGAAACCTCTGTCAGAGAAAGTTGACAATTCGCCAACGATGTCCCAATCATCGGCTTCAGGACATTCTCGCCCCAACTTATCTCAAGAATATGTTGCACCCCGTGATGAAATTGAACAAGCTATTGCTATAATTTTGCAAGAAGTTCTGGGCATCGAGGAGGTTGGAGTTAATGACAACTTCTTTGATCTTGGGGGACACTCTCTCCTGGCGATTCAGGCGATTTCCCGTCTGCGAGAGACATTCCAGGTTGAGTTACCTTTGCGGAATTTGTTGTTTGAAACGCCGACGGTAGCGGGGATTGCAACAGTAATCGCTCAAAATCAACCTCAACCGGATGAATTGCAAGAGATGGCCGAATTATTGGCAGAGGTCAAACGCCTCTCTCCTGACGAAGTTCAACAGCACTTAGATACAGACGAGTAATTTTAAAATTCCGGACTAATGAAGAATCAATCTCAAGAATTTTTAAAGGAAATTGCTAATCTTTCTCCAGAGCAACGAAAGCTGTTTGAGCGACGACTGCAACAGAGAGGGTTAAAGCGTCCTCAAGTGCAGACTATTCCTCGGAGACAGACCTCTGACGCCTTACCCTTGTCTTTTGCTCAACAGCGTCTCTGGTTCATTCAACAGCTTGACCCGAGTAATAGTTCATACAATGTCCCCAGTGCTTTACGTTTGCGGGGGCGCCTAAATGTGCCGATATTAGAACGAACTCTTAATGAAATTGTCCGGCGACATGAGACGCTGCGAACAACTTTTACAACCAACGCCGACAAACAACCCATTCAAATTGTTTCACCCTTTCAACCCTTTTCGTTACCCGTTTTTGACCTGAATCAACTAACAGAAAATGGGGCAGAAATTGAACGTATTGTTACCGAATTTACTCAACATCCTTTTGACTTGAATCATCCCTTATTACGATTAATATTATTGCAGTTGGATGAAACAGATTTTATTCTGCTGATGGCTACCCATCATATTATTTCTGATCGGTGGTCGATAGGGGTTTTTCTGCGAGAAATGGGTATTTTGTATAAAGCTTTTGTTGAAAATAAAAATTCTCCACTAGCAGAATTACCAATTCAATATGCAGACTGGGCGATTTGGCAACGTCAAAGACTTCAGGGTGAACTTTTAGAGACTCAAGTTAATTATTGGAAGCAGCAACTAGGGGATGAATTACCCGTTTTAGAACTTCCTCTCGATTACCCACGACCTGCAATTTCAACAGATAAAGGGGAGCATTATCCGATTGCTCTCTCTAAAACTTTGTCTGATTCATTGAAGGCATTAGCAGCAAAAGAAGGCATTACATTATTTACATTATTATTAACAAGTTTTAAAGTTTTACTCCACCGTTATACTCAGCAAAATGATATCATTATTGGGACGGATATAGCAAATCGTGACCGTTCAGAAATTGAGGGTTTAATTGGATTATTGGTTAATACCTTAGTCTTGCGAACAAATCTGGCTGGAAATCCTTCTTTTCGAGAGTTATTACAGCGAGTTCGAGAAGTAACTTTAGGGGCTTATGCTCATCAAGATTTACCGTTTGAAAAGTTGGTTGAAGTGTTGAACCCCGAACGCAATCTCAGCCAGATGATGCCCCTTTTTCAGGTAAAGTTTGACCTGCAACTCGCCCACGTAAAACCTTTAGAATTATCCGGGTTAATATTAGAACGTTTACCTTTAGAAAGTAAGACCGTTAAATATGAACTTCGCTTCAACCTTCAGGATACCGAACAGGGTATAAGAGGACAAGTTGAATACAATACAGATTTATTTAAAGAAGCTACAATTGCTCGTTTAGTTGAGCATTTTCAAACCCTACTTTCAAGTATTGTAGCGAACCCAGAAGAACGTTTATCAGGGTTATCACTTCTTTCAGAAACCGAACAACAAACCCTTTTAGTTGGATTTAATAATACTCAACATGACTTAAAAGATAGCAGATGTATTCATCAGTTATTTGAAGAACAAGTTCAAACAGAACCGGATGCAGTCGCGTTAATTTTTAATCGGGATATTCTCACCTATAAAATACTCAATGAACGGGCGAATCTGCTTGCTCATTACCTTCAAAAAGTAGGAGTAAAACCAGAAGATAAAGTCGGAATTTGTGTCAATCGTTCTGTTGAGATGGTTGTCGCAATTTTAGCAACTCTAAAAGCGGGTGCTGCTTATGTTCCTCTCGATCCCGCTTATCCTGTAGAACGTCTATCTTTTATTGTAGAAGATGCACAAATTTCGGCGTTAATTAGTCAATCCGAAATTTTAATAGAAGCCGGAGAAACTCACTCAAGAATTAATCTTGATACGGACTGGAATAAAATTACCCAAGAAAGTTCAGAAAATCCCACCTCTAAAGTAACAGAAAATAACTTAGCTTATGTCATTTATACTTCCGGTTCAACAGGTCAACCCAAAGGCGTAGCAATAGAACATCGGAGTACAATACAGTTAATTCATTGGGCGAAACAAGTTTTTAGTCCAGAAAGTCTTGCAGGTGTTTTTGCCTCAACTTCCATCTGTTTTGATCTATCCGTATTTGAATTATTTTTTCCGCTTAGTTGGGGAGGAAAAATAATTTTAGCTGAAAATGCTTTAGATTTACCCAATTTACCTGCTGCCGATCAAATAACATTAATTAATACAGTCCCCAGTGCGATCGCTCATCTCCTTCAAATTAAGGGAATTCCGTCATCAGTTTGTACGGTGAATTTAGCCGGAGAAGCCTTACAAAATCGCCTGGTTCAACAGCTAGAAGAACAGAAAACAATTCAGCAAATTTATAACCTTTACGGCCCTTCCGAAGACACAACTTATTCAACTTATGCTTTGGTAAAAAGTAGTTCTAAATTATCCGTTCCCATTGGTCAACCGATCAATAATACTCAAGCCTATGTTTTAGATCAATATTTACAAGCTGTTCCCATTGGAGTTAAGGGGGAATTGTATTTGGGAGGTGACGGACTGGCCAGAGGCTATTTAAATCGACCCGAATTAACAGCCGAAAAGTTTATCTCAAATCCCTATAAAATTTCTCAAGAACATACGGGAAATAGGCTGTATAAAACTGGTGATTTAGTTCGCCATCAAGCGGATGGAACGTTAGAATTTTTAGGACGTATTGATCATCAAGTTAAAATCAGAGGTTATCGAATTGAAATCGGAGAAATTGAAGCCGTTTTAAGTCAATATCCTGCTTTGCATGAATGTGTAGTAACGGTGCGAGAAGATGAACAGAATAATAAACGTTTGGTGGCTTATGTTGTCTTTTTATCCGAAGATAAACAATCAAATGTGAATCACCTCCGACGCTTTTTAGAACAAAAGTTACCCAGTTACATGATACCCGGTACTTTTGTAAAATTGGAAGCTTTACCCCGTCTTCCCAATGGAAAAATCAACCGCAAATCTCTGCCCGTTCCCGATACATTTAGACCAGAATTAACAGTTGAATATATTGAACCGAAAACTGAATTAGAAAGAACCATCGCTAAAATTTGGCAAAAAGAACTTAAGGTTCAGTCAGTTGGAGTTAACGATAACTTTTTTGAATTGGGCGGACATTCTCTATTAGGTATTAAAATTATTGCCGAAATCAGCGAAGAAATTGGCGTACAAATTCCCTTGCGTTCTTTATTTGAAAAACCCACAATATTTGGATTAGCTGAACAGATTCAAACCCAAAATAAAGCCCTATCTGTTTCACCTTTACCTCAAATTATTCCTAACCCAGAAGACCGTCATCAACCCTTCCCGCTCACCGATATTCAGCAAGCGTATTTGATGGGTCGCAGCGAAGCCTTTGAGTTAGGAAATATTGCAACACATGGCTATCGTGAAATCGAAACAATGGGCTTAAAAGTTGAACAAGTTGAACAAGCATTACAGCGCTTAATTGAACATCACGATATGCTGCGGGTTATTATTAAAACCGATGGACAGCAGCAAATATTAGCTGAAGTTCCGCCCTACAAAATTAAAACAATAGACTTGCAGGGAGAAAGTCCCGAGCGTATTACCGCAACATTAGAAGAAATGCGCGATCGTCTCTCTCACCAAATTTTACTCACAGATCGCTGGCCGTTATTTGAAATTCAAGCCGCTTTATTGGAAGACGATAAAACTAGATTTTTTGTGAGTTTTGATGTCTTAATTGGGGATGCTTGGAGTTTGCAAATCATCGGACGTGAACTCGGAAAACTCATTCAAAATCCCGATATTTTATTATCACATTTATCCCTCTCTTTCCGAGATTATGTCTTAGCTGAAAATGCTTGGCGGGATTCCGAACTTTATCATCGTTCTCGCAACTATTGGCAAAGCCGTCTTGTTAACTTACCTCCCGCTCCCGAACTTCCCCTTCAGCACAATTTAGCCAGTATAAAAAACCCTCGGTTTGTACGCCGCAGCGGACAATTAGAACCTCAAACTTGGCAACGTCTCAAACAAAAAGCGACTCAAATTAGTATCACTCATTCTGGAGTTTTACTCGCAGCTTTTGCAGAAATTTTAACAACTTGGAGTAAAAGTTCAAAATTTACTCTCAATTTAACTCTCTTTAATCGCCTGCCCGTTCATCCAGAAGTTAATGAAATTATCGGGGATTTTACCTCATCTTTATTGTTAGAAATAGATAACCAACAACAGAATAATTTTATAACTCGTGCTAAAAACGTTCAAGCACAACTTTGGGAAGATTTAGATCATCGTTATGTTAGCGGCGTTCAGGTTTTGCGAGATTTAGCTCGGATTCAAGGGCGAGTTTCGGGTGCATTAATGCCCGTTGTATTTACCAGCACCTTAACTCAAAATACCCCGGAAATGTCTCGGAGAAACTGGCAAACAGAAGTCGTTTATAGCCTGAGTCAAACCTCTCAAGTTTACTTCGATCATCAAGTCTCTGAAATTGGCGGCGCTTTGGTATTTAATTGGGATACAATTGACGAACTTTTCCCAAGCGGATTATTAGATGAAATGTTTGCAGCTTACTCCAAATTTTTAGAGCGTTTAGCCAATGAAGATGAACTTTGGAACACCATAAATCGGCAAGTTTTACCGCCAGCACAACTGCAAACAATTACAGCAATTAATGCAACTGACATTGATTTTACAATTTCAAATGAACTCCTGCACAATTTGTTTTTTGAGCAAGTATCTGTCTATTCAGAAAATATCGCTGTTGTTAGTGGAGAACGGACATTAACCTATAAAGAATTAAGTCATCTTGCTCTTAATTTTGCAAAGCAACTTCAGAAACTCGGCGTTTCTTCCAATCAATTAGTTGCGATTGTTATGGAAAAAGGTTGGGAACAAGTTGTCGCTGCTTTGGGTATTTTAGCCGCAGGTGCAGCTTATGTTCCTATCGATCCTCAACTGCCAAAAGAGCGACAATTACACCTATTACAAGAAACTGAAGTTAAACAAATTCTCACACAATCTTGGCTGAATCATCAATTAGAAATTCCAGAAAATATCACGCGAATTTGTGTAGATAACCTTGAACTTTCTTGTGAAGAAACCGAACACTTGGCTTTAAACACTCATAATAGTCCCCAAGATTTAGCCTATGTGATTTATACCTCTGGTTCTACGGGATTACCGAAAGGAGTCACAATCGATCATCAAGGCGCAGTTAACACAATTATTGATATTAATCAGCGTTTTAATATCACCTCAGATGACCGAATTTTAGCTCTATCTGCCCTGAACTTTGACTTATCAGTGTATGATATTTTTGGGACGTTAGCAGCCGGAGGAACGATTGTTATCCCTAATGCTGAGGCGACTAAAGATCCGGCTCATTGGGTAGAATTAATTGAACAGCAAGAAATTACAGTTTGGAATTCTGTTCCCGCATTGATGCAAATGCTGTTAGAACATTTAAACTCTCGCTCCGAAGTGAAAAATTCCTTACGTTTGGTCTTACTCAGTGGAGATTGGCTACCCTTAGATTTACCCAACCGCATCAAAAATACACTGAATAAAAATACTAAAATTATTAGCTTAGGAGGTGCAACAGAAGCGTCAATTTGGTCGATTCTTTATCCGATTGAAACGGTTAATCCTCATTGGAAAAGTATTCCCTATGGTCGTCCAATGGCGAACCAACGTTTTTATGTTTTGAATGAAGCTTTAGAGCCTTGTCCGATGTGGGTGACAGGACAGCTTTATATTGGTGGAATTGGACTCGCTAAAGGATATTGGCGAAATCCTGAAAAGACAAATAAAAGTTTTATTATTCATCCTAAAACTCAAGAAAGATTATACAAAACGGGAGACTTAGGGCGATATTTGCCCGATGGAAATATAGAATTTTTAGGTCGGGAAGACTTTCAAGTTAAAATTAATGGATACCGAATAGAACTCGGTGAAATTGAATCCACTTTAAAACAACATTCAGCCATTCAAGAAGCAATCGTCACAGCTATAGGGGAAACACGAGAAAATCAACAATTAGTTGCTTATATTGTTCCAAAAGAACCCCAAAATGTCTCCGGTATTGATCGGATTGAATTCAAGTTACAACAACCGGGACTACGCATCACAGAAGCTAAACAACCCAGCATCGAGTTACCCAAACCCGAACTCAGTGAAGAATTTACTGAGGCTTATTTACAACGTCAGAGTTATCGAAAATTCATAGATAAACCGATATCTTTACAAGAATTTAGTCAGTTGATAAGCTGTTTGATGCAAATAAAATTAGAAAACTCGCCCCTACCTAAATATCGATATGCTTCGGCCGGAAGTCTTTATCCCGTACAAACCTATTGTTATATAAAACCGAATTATATTGCAGAAATCACACCCGGAATTTATTACTATAATCCGGCAGAACATCGTTTAATTCTAATTCAAGAAAATGCTAATATTGATAGCAAAATATATGGGGTCAATCAATCCATATTTGAACAATCTGCTTTTGCTATATTTTTAATGGGTAACTTAAATGCAATTCATCCAATTTATGGTGAAAAAGCAAAAGATTTTTGTTTATTAGAAGCGGGTTATATTAGCCAACTTTTAATGGAAACTGCGCCCAAGCACGAAATCGGTCTTTGTCCGATTGGTACTTTAGAATTTGAACCCATACAAGAATGGTTTAACCTCGAACCCAATCAAATATTATTACATAGCTTTGTAGGCGGTCGCATTGATACGGCTTGGACAAAACAGTGGTTATCTCCAGAAACTCCTCAAAAATCCGAATCGATTCTAGAAAAATTACGTCAGTTTTTACGCGAGAAGTTACCCGAATATATGATTCCTCAAAACTATATAATCTTGGAGGAACTTCCCCTAACACCCAATGGAAAGATAGACCGTAAAAATTTACCAAAACCTGATAGTTTTACTGGGCGAAATCAAGTAGAATATGTAGAACCTAAAACTGAATTACAGACAGAAATAGCAGCAATTTGGCAAAAAGCTCTCAACTTAGAAAAAGTAGGCATTCAAGACAACTTCTTTAATTTAGGGGGAAATTCTCTATTAGCCACTCAGGTTATTTCTCAAATGCGTCAAGCTTTTAAAGTAGACATTTCAATTCGTCGCTTTTTTGAAACGCCAACTATTGCTGATTTGGAACTAGAGATAAAACAAAATAACAATCAAGTTACTGAAAATGAACCCATTAAAATTGAGCGGGTGAACCGTAATGATTCCCCAGAAAATCTAGATAATATCGACCAAATTTCAGAACAAGAACTTGATGATTTACTCACTCAAATGTTAGCGGAGGAAAACCAATGAACCCAACACCATCTAACCTTTCCAAACTTTCGCCCGAACAAAAGCGAGAACTGCTCAAAAAACTGATGCAAAAAAAGGCTAACAAGCCTCAATTTTTTCCGCTTTCATTTGCTCAACAGCGACTTTGGTTTCTAGATAAACTACAGCCCGGAAATTCAGTTTATAATCTTCCTGCTGCTTTGCATTTGCAGGGTTCACTCAATATTGATGCTTTAGAAAAAAGTATTAATGAAATCATCAAACGCCATGAAATATTGCGAACAAGCTTTACAGAAATTGAAGGTGAGATGGTTCAGAGTGTTTATCCAGTTTTGAATCTCAATATTCCCGTGATTAATTTTCAGGAACTTTCTCAAACTCAACGTGATATTGAAGTTAAAAAGCAGATTCTAAAAGAAGCATCACAGCCCTTTAATTTAACTCAAATTCCTTTATTACGAGCCAAATTATTAAAGCTTTCAACCGATGAATATATACTGCTATTTACCCTGCATCATATTATTTCTGATTACTGGTCAATGCGGGTACTAATTCAAGAACTAGCCGCCATTTATCAAGCTTTTTATCAAGGTCAAAATTTACCTTTACCCGAACTCAATATTCAATATGTAGACTATGCTGTTTGGCAGAAAAAATGGTTGGAAAGTGAAGCTCGTTCGGAGCAACTTAATTACTGGAAAAAACAATTAGGAAATAATCCCCCAATTCTTCAGTTGCCGACAGATTATCCGCGTCCTGCGGTGCAAACATTTAGAGGAGAAAGTCAATATTTTTCCCTGTCTTCTCAACTTTCTGAATCTCTGAAAGCTCTTGGTCGTCAGGAAGATGTAACCTTATTTATGTTATTATTGGCGGCTTTGAAAACGTTACTTTATCGCTACACTCAACAAGAAGATATTGTAGTGGGTTCGACGGTTGCTAATCGTAATCGCCCCGAAATTGAAAACCTAATTGGCTTATTTGTTAATAACTTAGTTTTTAGAACAAATCTATCTGGAAATCCAAGCTTTAGGGATTTTATCAAACAGGTGCGTGAAGTCACTCTAGGGGCTTATGCTCACCAAGATTTGCCGTTTGAATATTTAGTAGAGGAATTGCAGCCAGAACGGAATTTAAGCCACAATCCTCTATTTCAGGTGATGTTTATTCTTCACAATACTCCGACAAAAACTGTTAAAATCCCCAATTTAACTTTTAATTATATTAATCCCGAAAATAAAACGGCTCGATTTGATTTGAGCTTGGATATGTATGAACATCCATCGGGACTGACCGGAGTATTTGAATACAATACAGATTTATTCAAAGCTGAAACGATTGGCAATCTAATTACTCATTTCAAAAACTTATTAGAACAGATTGTAACTCATTCTCACCTGAAAATATCCGAACTTTCATTTATAGCGGAAACCGAAAAACATCAACTATTGGTCGAATGGAATAAAACTCAAACAACATTTGAAAAACTCGCCTGTATTCATCAACTTTTTGAAACCCAAGCCGAACAAACACCGGATGCTATTGCTGTTGTTGACTCAGACCAACAACTCAGCTATCAGCAACTTAATAAAACAGCAAATAAACTCGCTCACCACCTACAAAAACAGGGCGTTCAACCCGAACAAACTATCGGCATTTGTTTAGAGCGTTCCTGCGAAATGGTTATCGCTTTATTAGCCGTTTTAAAAGTCGGAGCCACATATATTCCTCTTGACCCCGCCTATCCTCAAGACCGTCTTAGTTTTATTATAGACAACGCTCAAATATCACTCATCATCACTCAAAAATCTCTCAATAATCTTCAATTACCCTGTAAAAATATTATCAATCTAGACGAACAGTGGTCAATCATTACTCAACAAAAAACAGATAACCTTTATAATAACATCACCATCAAAAATCTCGCCTACATTATTTACACTTCTGGTTCTACAGGTCAACCGAAAGGCGTACAAATTTCTCATCACGCCTTGACTAACTTTCTGTTTGCTATTAATAAAAACCTCGATTTAACACCATCAGACGTTTTATTATCTGTTACCAGCCTGTCTTTTGATATCGCCGCCTTAGAACTTTATTTATCTTTAATTATTGGTGCGCGTGTAGTGATTGCCAGCCAAAAAACAACCACAGACAGCCAACAACTTCAACATCAAATTAAGCAATTAAACATCACAATTATGCAAGCCACGCCCGCCACCTGGCAAATGTTAATTTTGGGCGGATGGTCAGGAAAACCCAACCTAAAAATTCTTAGTGGAGGAGAAGCATTAGACCCGAAATTAGCCCAACAACTTTATCAAAATTATCAACAACTTTTTAATGTTTACGGGCCGACTGAAACAACAATTTGGTCATCCGTTTATGAAGTTAAAAACACAGAAGACTTAGAGAAAAAATCAACAGTTTTAATTGGTCGCCCCCTTGCTAATACCGAGTTTTATATTCTCGATAAAAACCTACAACCCCTTCCGATAGGAGTACCCGGAGAGTTATATATTGGAGGAGTTGGAGTTGCCAGAGGCTACTTAAACCGAGCCGACTTAACCGCAGAACGTTTTTTACCCAATCCTTTTAAAAATACTTCTGAACGCCTGTATAAAACCGGAGATTTAGCGCGATATCTGAGCGATGGAAATGTTGAGTATTTAGGACGGTTAGATTATCAAGTTAAACTGCGGGGTTTTAGAATAGAATTGGGAGAAATAGAAGCGATATTAAAACAACATCCGCAAGTTGAACAGGCTGTAGTTTTGGCTTCATTAACGACCGAAAATCAAGGTTTAGTAGCTTATCTTGTTCCTAAATCAAAAAACGATATAAATTTATCAAATATTCGACAGTTTTTAGCCGAAAAGTTACCCGGCTACATGATACCTTCTGCTTTTATGGTGTTAGATACTTTTCCTCTAACTCCCAATGGTAAGATTGATAGACGTGCGCTTCCAAATGTTTCAGAACAAGTCACAAACTTATCAGATACTCACGAAATACCCCGAACACCTACGGAGGAAATCTTAGCGGTAATCTGGGAAAATATTTTAAATTCAAAGCAGATTGGCATAAAAGATAACTTTTTTGAATTGGGGGGACATTCGTTATTAGCCACTCGCGTTATCTCTCAAATTCGCGAAGTTTTTAATGTTGATTTACCGCTACGTCGTTTATTTGAAACCCCAACAATAGCGGGATTAGCAGAAGCAATTTTTACGGCTCAAAAAACCAATTCAAAGCATACAATTAAACCGCTTCAGCCCATTGTTAGAGAAGGAAATTTACCTTTATCTTTCGCTCAACAACGACAATGGTTCCTTGCTCAACTCGAACCCGATAGTCCTTTTTATAATATTCCCGGAGCAGTCAGAATCGAAGGAAAACTGAATATGGGGATACTTGAACAAAGTATTAACGCAGTCATTCATCGTCACGAAGTCCTAAGAACAAGTTTTCTAACGGTTGAAGGAAAACCCCAAATCGTAATTTCACCTTCACTTCAGTTAAATCTACCGATTATCGACATTAGTGAGGTTCCAAACTCACAGGTATATGGTTATATTAAACAATTAATTAAGCGAGAATCACGGCATCCTTTTGAACTCAATACTAGCCCTTTATTAAGAGTTAAAATTATCAAAATTGCTGAAACAGACCACATTATTTTGATGACGTTGCATCATATTATTTCCGATGAACAGTCAGTAATTATTCTAATACGGGAAGTTGCTAAACTGTACGAAACTTTCTCGCACGCTCAACCCTCGCCTCTTGCACCTTTACCCATCCAATATGTAGATTTTGCAGCTTGGCAACGACAATATTTAGAAGGAGAATTATTAGAGAATCAATTGGGTTACTGGCGACAACAGCTAAAGGGAATACCGACAGTTTTAGAATTACCAACTGATTACACACGTCCGGCGGTTCAAAGCTTCCGAGGCGCCACAACAACTTTTAAACTTTCTCCCGAACAATCTCAAGCGATTAAAACTTTAAGTCAGCAGTTTGGTTGTACATTGTTTATGACCTTGTTGGCGGTATTTAAAACGTTATTGTATCGCTATACCGGAAGCGAAAATATTGTGATAGGCTCTCCAATTGCCAATCGAAACTCAACAGAAATTGAAAGCTTAATTGGATTTTTTGCTAACACCTTAGCACTGCGAACACATCTAACCGAAGACCTCACCTTTGAACAGTTATTACAGCAGGTTAGAGAAGTGGCTTTGGGGGCTTATGCTCATCAAGATTTACCCTTTGAACAGTTAGTAGAAGCACTCCAACCGCAGCGAGATTTGAGCTATACGCCTCTATTTCAAGTGATGTTTGTCTGGCAAAATGCCGCAATACAGCCGATTAAATTATCGGGTTTGAATTGGCATTTAGTCGAGAGTGAAAACAATACAGCCAAGTTTGACCTGACATTATATATGGCTGAAACCGTTGAAGGATTAGTCGGAAAATTTGAGTATAATACCGATTTATTTAAAGCAGAAACCATTCAACGTTTAACAGAACATTTTCAAACCTTACTTTCAGGAATTATCGCCGAACCCAAACAAAAGTTATCTCATTTACCGCTTCTTCCAGAAGCTGAACAGCAAAAATTACTACAGGAATGGAATCAGACCGGCTTAGAAGTTCAACCCGTTTGTTTACATCAGTTATTTGAAACCCAAGTTGAGAAAACACCCCATGCAACCGCTTTAATTTTTGAGAATCAACGTTTAACTTATCAAGAGTTAAATAATCGAGCCAATCAACTGGCACATTATCTACAAAAATTAGGAGTTAAACCCGAAGTAAAAGTTGGTATTTGTGTTAAACGTTCGGTTGAAATGGTTGTCGCTATTTTAGCCATTCTCAAAGCAGGTGGCGCTTATGTTCCCCTCGACCCAACCTATCCAAAAGAACGGTTAGCTTTCATGTTGGAAGATGCTAAAATTGCCGTTTTAATTGCTCAAAATACCGAATTTTTAGATTTTAGTTCTTCTCTCAAAGCCATTGTTAATTTAGATAGAGATGGGGAAAAAATATCTTTAGAAAATCAAACAAATCCGTTCAATCAAGTTATTCCCGAAAACTTGGCTTATGTTATCTATACATCCGGTTCTACAGGTCAACCGAAGGGAGTTGCAATTGCTCATTACAGTTCTGTGACATTTATACAATGGGCGAAAACTGTCTTTACCAAAGAACAACTTTCAGGCGTTTTTGCTTCAACTTCTATTTGTTTTGACCTATCAGTATTTGAGTTATTTTTACCGCTCAGTGTTGGAGGAAAAATTATTTTGGGTGAAAACGCTTTACAGTTGCCAACCTTACCTCATTCGGAAGAAGTTACTCTGATTAATACAGTCCCTTCTGCCGCTACAGAACTGCTTAGAATCAACGGTATTCCTAACAGTGTAACCACCGTAAATTTAGCAGGTGAAGCACTATCTAACACCTTAGTTCAGCAACTTTATCAACAGCAGATTCAGCAGGTTTTTAACCTTTATGGCCCTTCCGAAGATACAACCTATTCAACCTTTGTATTAACTCAACCGGGAAGCAATCAAATTCCCTCTATTGGTCGTCCAATTGCTAATACCCAAGTTTATATTTTAGACCGTTCTCTGCAACCTGTTCCCGTCGGTGTTCCCGGTGAATTATATATCGGAGGGTCGGGTTTGGCGAGAGGATATCTCAACCGTCCTGAACTGACAGCAGAAAAATTTATTCCCAACCCATTGGTTGAAAAAAATAAAGCAAACCAGAATAATCGTCTTTATAAAACAGGAGATTTAGTTAAATATTTACCCGATGGAAATATTGAATACTTAGGTCGGTTAGATAACCAAGTGAAAATTCGGGGATTCCGCATTGAACTTGGAGAAGTTGAGGCGAGTTTGGTTGAACATTCCCGTGTTTCTCAAGCCGTTGTTAGTGCTTGGGAAGACGAGGCTAAAAATAAGCGTTTAATTGCTTACATTATTCCCAAGTCTAAAGATGAAAAATTAGCATCTGAACTGCAAAATGAATTGCGTCGCTTCCTCAAAGATAGGCTACCCGATTATATGATTCCTTCGGTGTTTATGGTGTTAGAAAGTTTCCCGTTAACACCCAACGGAAAAATTGACCGCAAAGCATTGCCAACACCCGAAAATCAGCCGATTAAACAACAGTTAGACTCTGCTCAACCTCAAACAGAAAAAGAAAAGCAACTCGCTAAAATTTGGAGTCAGATTCTCAGAATTGACCAAATTAGTATTAATGATAACTTCTTTGAATTGGGGGGTGATTCTATCCTCGCGATTCAAGTTGTTGCTCAGGCGAATCAAGCGGGTTTAAACATAACACCGAAGTCTATTTTTCAATATCAAACTCTCGCGGATTTGGCTGCTATAGCCGAAGAAAGAACAGCAATAAAAGCCGAACAAGGAATTATTACAGGTTCTCTCCCGCTTACCCCCATCCAACACTGGTTTTTTGAGCAAAATTTCATCGATGCTCATCATTGGAATCAGTCGATTTTACTGGAGGTTCAGTCTGAAATTAACTGGAATCAGTTAGAAATAGCGTTTCAAACCTTACTCGCACATCACGATGCTTTACGCATATATTTTGAGCAAACAAAACTCGGTTGGCGACAGTTTAATTCTGACAACAATTTAGACTTTCAGATTCTCAAAATCGACCTATCCGAACAACCAACACAACACCAAAAACAAGCGATTTTCAAAACTGCAACTCAGCTTCAAAGTAGCTTTAACCTCTCTCAGCCTCCTTTGGTTAAAGTTGCATGGTTTGATTTAGGTCGCAGTCAAAACAGTCGATTGTTAATTGTAATTCATCACTTAATTATTGATGGGATTTCCTGGCGAATTTTATTGGAGGATATTCAAAATATTCTCCAAACAAGTTCCCAAAACCAAACGTTTCGACTTCCCGCAAAAACCACTTCCTTTAAACAGTGGTCAGAGTCTCTACAAGACTACGCTAACTCAGCAGAACTTCAAACCGAACTTGAATATTGGCAGAATATCTCTAACTCTGAAATTGCCAAAATTCCGGTTGACTTTCCAACTGGAAATAACACAATGGCTGAAGCTCAAACCATTTCAATAACAATGAGTTCCGAAGAAACTCACGCTCTTATTTATCAAGTTCCAACGGTTTATCAAACCCAAATCAACGATATTTTACTAACGGCTTTAGTTCAAACGTTTTCTCAGCGGACGGGACAACGCCAACTGTTAATAGAACTCGAAGGACACGGACGAGAGGAACTTTTTAATACGGTTGACTTGTCCCGAACAGTGGGCTGGTTTACCACATTGTTTCCGGTATTATTAAATTTGGGAAATAGCGATAATTACGACAATAATATTAAGTCAATCAAGGAACAACTCCGTCAAATCCCCAACCGAGGAATAGGTTATGGTTTGTTGCGATACCTGAGTAGTTCTGGTCATCTCATTAAAAATAAAAATGCAGAAATTCGCTTTAACTACTTGGGACAAGTTGACCAAATCTTTCCCTCCAATTCCCTATTCTATCCCGCCAGCGAACCCACTGGAATTGCTCGCAGTCCTCGAAATCATCGAAACTGTTTAATAGAAATTGATGGTATCGTTTCTCGGGATAAAATGCGGTTCAATTGGACGTATAGCCAAGCCATTCATCGTTCTACAACCATTGAAAATCTAGCTGAAAACTTCTTAAATAGTTTGCGAACATTAATCGAACACTGTCTATCCTCAAAAACAGGAGGTTACACGCCTTCAGATTTCCCGCAAATGGATTTTAGTCAAGATGAACTCGATGACCTTTTAACTGATTTATAAACTTCGATTGACCAATCTTTTAATCCTATTTAGCAACCCAATTTAACATGAATCAAAATAAAAACATCGAAGACATTTATCCCCTTTCCCCGATGCAACAGGGTATTTTATTTCATACTCTGCTTTCTCCCGACTCTGGCGAATATATTCCTCAAGTTTGTCTGACCCTAACCGGCTTATTAAATATTGAACAGTTTAAACAAGCTTGGGAATATGTTATCGCCAGACATCAAAGCCTACGAGCGTCTTTTCATTGGGAACGTCGAGAACAACCTTTTCAAGTTATTTATCGACAGGTAAACTTACCTTGGCAACAACAAGATTGGCGAAATTTATCACCCAATGAACAGCAATACTTATTAAAAAACCTCCTAAAAAGTGATAGCCAACAAACCTTTAATCTGAAAAAACCTCCTCTCATTCGACTGAATTTAATTCAACTGACCGACCAAACTTATAAACTGATTTGGACTCAACATCATTTGATTCTTGATGGTTGGTCTGCGGGATTGGTAATTAAAGAAGTTTTAGATGTTTATCAAGCCTTATCCGCAGGAGAACAGTTTTCTTTACCGAAAATTCGTCCCTATGGCGAATATATTGCTTGGCTGTACAAACAAGATTTATCAACCGCTCACCAATTCTGGAAAGAACAATTAAAAGGGTTTACAACTCCGACATCTTTAAGAATTGAGCATAATTTAAACTCTATTTCTCACACAAACAAACAAGAAGAACAACAGGTTAAACTGCCTCAAACGACTACATCAGCACTCCAGTCATTTGCTCAAAAAAATAAACTAACTATAAACACAATAATTCAAGGTGCTTTTGCAATACTTTTGAGCCGTTATAGCGGCGAACAAGATATTTTATTTGGTGCAACTTCTTCGGGTCGTCCGGTTGCGTTAACTGGAGTAGAATCAATGGTTGGGTTATTTATTAATACTCTCCCTGTTAGAATCAAACTTCCCGGTCAAGCGGTTTTAGTTTCCTGGTTGAAGCAATTACAAAACCAACAGTCTGAAGCTTTACAATATGAATACACATCTTTATTAGAAATTCAAAAATTGAGCGATATTTCTCCGGGTTTACCTTTGTTTAAAACGATTTTAGTTTTTGAAAATTATCCCATAGATACAACTTTAACACAACAAAAGGCAAGCCTGAAAATTCAAGAGGTAGATTCGGTTGAATGGACGAACTTTCCCCTAACAATATTGGTCGGACTGGGTTCGGAACTTTCGGTTAAACTTAAATATTCGGGTCATCTTTTTGAACCGAAAACTCTCGGCAGATTTTTAGAACATTTCTGCATATTACTCGAACAAATAATAGCGAATCCTCAGCAACGCTTGGGAGAGTTTAACTTTTTAACCCCAACCGAACAAAAACAGCTATTTCTTGACTGGAATAACACTCGTATTGACTATCCGACAACTTTAACTATACCCGAATTATTTCAAACACAAGTAGAACAAACTCCCGATGCGATCGCACTGGTTTTTGAAAATCAATATTTCACCTATCAAACTCTCAATTCTCAAGCCAATAAACTCGCACATTATTTACAAAATCAGGGAATTACATCAGAATCTTTAGTCGGGGTTTGTGTCGAACGTTCTCCAGAAATGTTAATCGCAATTTTAGCCATTATCAAAGCTGGAGGCGCCTATGTTCCTCTCGATCCCTCTTATCCCCAAGACAGATTAGAATTTGTCCTAAAAGATGCTGGCGTTTCTACTCTCCTCATTCAAGAAAACCTTTTAGATAAAGTCTCGAATACCGAAGCAAATATTATTGTTTTAGACGAAAGTTTAAAAATCAAAATTGATCAATATTCATCCTCTAATCTTCCGAACACTATCACCAACCAAAACAGCATTTATGTCATCTATACTTCCGGTTCAACGGGTAAACCAAAAGGAGTGATTAACACCCATCAAGGGTTATGTAATCGCTTATTCTGGATGCAAAATACTTATCAATTAATGACCGACGATCGCATTTTACAAAAAACACCTTTTAGCTTTGATGTTTCAGTGTGGGAATTATTTTTGCCCTTGCTGAATGGCGCTTGTTTGGTGATGGCTAAACCCGAAGGTCACAAAGATAGTTATTATTTAGTAAAATCAATTATCAATCAACAAATTACAATCCTACATTTTGTTCCGTCAATGCTGCAAGTTTTCCTAGAAGAAAATAACTTGAAACAGTGTAAATCAATCAAGCAAGTTTTCTGTAGTGGGGAAGCCTTAAGCCTTGAACTTCAAAACCAATTTTTTAAACAGTTTGATGCCAAATTACACAATCTTTATGGCCCCACAGAAGCCGCAATTGATGTGACAGCTTGGACTTGTACTCCTGATAGCAACTTATCAACAGTTCCCATTGGTTATCCCATCGCAAATACTCAAATCTATGTCCTCGATACTCATCTGCAATCCGTCCCCGTCGGCGTACCCGGAGAATTGCATCTAGGCGGCGTTGGACTGGCGCGAGGCTATTACAATCGTCCCGAATTAACAGCCGAAAAATTTATTCCCAATCCTTTTAATTCTCAACAAAAATCGGATCGTTTGTACAAAACAGGTGATTTGGTGCGATATCTTTCCGATGGAAATTTAGAGTATTTAGGAAGGCTAGATTATCAAGTTAAAATTCGCGGACAGAGAATAGAATTAGGAGAGATAGAAGCGGTATTACAACAACACCCCGACATCAAATCCTGTCGAATAATCCCCGAGAATAATCGCTTGAACGAGCCATGTATTGTAGCCTATCTCATTTTACCCGAAAAACCGAGTCAACCCGAAAATTTACATCAAAAACTACAGAATTTTTTAGCAGAAAAATTACCCGAATACATGATTCCCAGTCATTTCATCACTTTAGATGAGTTTCCTTTAACTCCCAGTGGAAAACTCGATCAACAGTCACTTCCTAAAGCAGAAAACACCAATCAAAGAAGATCAGTGTATGTTCCACCTCAAAACCCAATAGAAGAAAAAATAGTCACAATTTGGCAAGACGTTTTAAAAATCGAAAAAATCGGAATACACGATAACTTTTTTGAACTCGGAGGACATTCATTACTGGCAACTCGGGTTAATTCTCGTTTGCGAGAAACCTTTGAAATGGATATCCCTTTACGCACTCTATTTGAGAAACCCACCGTTTCCAGTTTAGCCCAACGAATTTCTACCATGCAAATGACAATTCAGCAATGTTCACAGCCTTTTACTGTTCAAGAAGGAACTCGAAAAGAAATGGAAATTTAAACAAGAACATTCGGATTACTCAAAAACAGTTATCTGAAAGCGTTATTTTCTCGTTCTGATAGAGTATCAAGATACATTTGGGTCAATTTCATCATTTTTTCAAACTCAAAGTTTTCAGTGAGATGCTGTAAGCTAACCGCCAGAGAGGAATATTCAGGCGGAATTTGTTTGATTAACTTTTCGACAGTTGTATGTTGACAGGTGATTGAAGCTTGATAGAGTTTAACAACCCAATTTTGCGGCATTACAGCCAGATTTTCTACCGTCAGATTGGGTTCAACACCGAATGCCTTATCATTGGGAAACTGATGGTTATCTTGACTGGAAATGTAAACAATACCCAGATGTTCTGACATTTTCTCAAACAGAGTTTCTATTTCAAACGGTTTGCTGATATAATCATTACAGCCCGCAGCAAAGGCTTGGGTCTGTTCGTTCCGAGATGCTTGGGCAGTTAGGGCGATAATTACCGTTGACTGTGGACTGTTAATTTTCGACTGTCGGTTCTGCTCTTGGGCGCGAATTTGCTTCGTGGTTTCATAGCCATCCATTCCCGGCATTCGCACATCCATCCAAATCAGATGGGGATGCCAATTCTGCCAAACAAAGAGCGCTTGCTCACCCGATGCCGCTTCTTTGACCTCCAGTCCGACTTCTTCTAACAACTTCACTAACAGCAGTCGATTTTCGACTTGATCATCAACAACCAAAATTCGATAAACCCGTTGGTTGGGGGCGAGTCCGATAATTTTTTGCTTGGGCTGCTGAGGTTGTACACTGCTTTTTGTTGTAATTTGAACGGGAATACTAAACGCAAAAGTGCTACCTTTTCCAACTTCGCTATTAACCGTAATTTCACCGCCCATCAAATTAACTAACCGCCGACTAATTGTAAGTCCCAGTCCCGTTCCTTCCTGGGCTTTTCGACCTGCTGATGCTTGGGAAAAAGCCTCAAAAATCTGGTTCATCTCAAGAGAAGAAATGCCGCTTCCCGTGTCTTCCACCTCAAAATTTAAAGAAATAACATCGGACTGAGGAGAGTCCCGAACGTTAAAACATACTCGCCAAGTTACTTTTCCGCTTTGGGTAAACTTAATGGCATTGCCAATTAAATTAATTAAAACCTGCTGTAACTTTTGAGAATCGACAATAATATATTGCGGCACTTGGGGGAAAATTTCTAGGTAAACTTCTAAGTCCTGATTTTTAACCCGCTGACTAAACGTGGCGTGTAAAGACTCAAGAAGATCGAACAGGTTTATCGGTTGATTTTCTAAGGTGAGTTTTCCGGCTTCTATTTTTGAAAGGTCGAGAATTTCATTAATTAACTTCAAAAGATAGCTGCCACTGTTGTGAATAATTTTGATATATTTTTGGTAATCGGGGTTGAGAGTTGTATCTCTATTCATCAATTGGGTAAATCCCAAAATCGCATTTAAAGGCGTGCGGAGTTCGTGGCTCATATTTGCCAAAAAAGCACTTTTAGACTGGTTTGCCGTTTCTGCGGCTTCTTTAGCCTGTTGAAGTTCAAGTTGTGCTTGTTTGCGATCGGTAATATCAACCGAAATCACGGTCACATTCCAGCACCGCTGCATCGGGTCCCAACAGGAATTATTCGTTTGCGAAATCCAACGTAGACTGCCATCTTTGTGATGCAACCGATATTCATAAGTACCCGATTTTTCGGCAAAAATGTCGGCGAAGATCTGGGCTTGAATCGCTTCCCAATCTTCCGGAACAATTCGACTTGTCCACAGGTCATTGTCAGAGATTAATTCGTCAGCCGTGTAACCGGAGAGAAATTCCACTCCCGCTGAAACCTGCTCAATTTGCCAGGTGCTATCTTTAAACACTCGCAAACTGCTAATTGCCGCGATCGCACTGTTGAGAATATACCGGGTTTTGGCTTCAGATTCTTGCAGTGTCAATTCAAGCTGTTTGCGCTCGGTAATGTCTCTAGCGGCTCCATAAATCAACGTTCCGACTGGGAATGATCGCCATTCAATCCATCGGTAAGAACCATCTTGACAGCGATAACGATTTACAAAGTTAATACTGATGTTCTGATTGGCGAGAACTTGAATTTCATTGAGGGTACTTTCTAAATCCTCTGGATGAACCCAATCGAGGAATCGGCTGTTCTCCAATTCTTGCAGACTGTAACCCAAGGTCTTTTCCCACTGTTGGTTGAGGCGATGGAAATAGCCATTTGTATCGGCAATACAAAGTAAATCGAGAGCAACGGAGAAAAAGCGATCAAGTTCTTCCGTTTTAGCTTGTAATGCCTGTTCTGCTGCAAAGCGATCGCTGACATCCTGTACCAAAGACAAAACGGAAACTATATCTCCCCGTTCATCGAGAAGAATGGAGTTGTACCACTCGCAATAAACAATCGATCCATCTTTGTGATAGTTGCGATTGTGAGAAACCCGACTAACCCCTTCGAGTAATTGAGCCGTAACCTGATGAACATCATCCCAATCCTCCTCAAAGATAAATTGCCAATCGTCCATCTTTTTACCGATCACTTCTTCTGCTGTCCAGCCAAATATTTTCTCCGCTTGTTTAGACCAAGTTTGAACTCGAAATTCTCGATCCCAGCGAATCGTTCCCAAAGGAGAATTTTCAACATGATAAGTTAATTCTTGCAGGGCTTTTTGTAGCGCGATTTCTGCCCGCTTGCGATCGCTAATCTCCAATACAACCCCATGCCAAGCCATCTCACCATTTTTGCGTTTTTCCGCTCTAGAATTGGCTTGAATCCACTTCATTGTCCCCGAAGGTGTGATAATCCGCCATTCGTGTTTGAACGGTTTCCCGGTTTCTATACTTTCTTTTACGGCTTGTTGATAACCAACTCGATCGTCGGGATGAATTTGGTTAAAAGTAATACTGGCATCTTGGCGAACTTCGGCTACGCTAATTTCGTGAATGTCTTCAAAAGCCTGACTTACATATTCGTAGCACACCGGGCCGGTCGGATATTCAATCACAGTGTAAATCACTCCGGGGGAAGCGGCCGCTAACTGTTGAAATCGTTCTTGATTTTGGCGTAAAGCTTCTTGAGTCTGAATGCGATCGCTAATATCCTGAATCACCCCATGCCACGCGATCGCCCCATTGCGGCGCCGCTCCGGTTTCGAGGTGGCCTGTAACCATTTCAGTTGGCCTGTGGGGGTAACAATTCGCCACTCGTGAGAGAACAACTCCAAAGATTCGGCACTGCGAGTCCGGGCGGCCAGATAACCCGGGCGATCGTCGGGGTGGATCTGGTCAATCACCAAATTAGCATTTTCCAGCGCTTGTGCTGGGGTGAGTTCATGGATGGTTTCTACCGCCGAACTCACATACTCGTACCAAAGACGACCATCGGGTTCGAGAACCAGAGTATAAATTGAACTCGGGGATTGACGGCTATATTGTTGCAGCCATTGTTCAGTTTTGCGAAGCTGTTCTTCCATCTGTTTGCGATCGCTAATATCGCGAATCACCACAATCACAGCATCCTGTCCTTGCAGGTTGCAGACGGTTGCCGACAGCAGCACAATCTTAATCTCGCCCCAGCTTGTGGGAGTTGTAACTTCGAGATTATCAACATAGCCTTGGGTTTCCAGCAGATGTCTAAACTGCCCTCGTTCCTCACAATTGACCCATAAACCCACTTCCGAAGCCGTTCGCCCAATGATTTGGGAGCGGGAATAGCCATAAAACTCGATCATCCGGTTGTTGACTTCCAAAAATCGTCCTTCGGTCCGGTTGGTAATGGCGATCGGGTCGGGGATAGTCCGAAACACGGTTGTAAACTTTTCTTCTGACTCTTGTAAGGCATTTTGAAGGCGATGGAAGGATTCTTCTAAGCGATCGGCCATCTGGTTGAAAGAGAGCGCCAATCCTTTGACTTCCGCAACGGGACTATCGGCCGGCAATCGTTGGGTCAAGTTTCCCGATGCGAGTTCCTGACTGACCCGGTTGAGTCGGGCGATGCGAAAAGTAAATCGATGGGCAATTCCTAGTCCGGCTGCGATCGCCAATCCCAATGTTAGCAAGCAGAGTAAAACCGTTGTGCGGGTATTGCGGTGAATTTCTGCCATAAAATCCGACTCGGGAATCACGGTGATAATCAGCCAATCCAACCCGTATTCATCTTGATAGGGCGAAATATTTAAAAAGTAGCGATCGCCATCCCTATGAAAATTCAGGGCTTGGGCTGATTTTACCCCTGCCAAATTCTCAAATTTTTCCACAAGATACTTATAGGAATCTTGAATCGCCCGGTTGGAAATTTCTGAGGGGTCCCGGCGCCGAAATTCCACCATTCCGGGTCTGCCGATACTCTTGATCTGGATTTCGCCGGATGCAGAGTAAGGAGTTTCGGAGGTTGAGTCGGCAATCAGCAAACCGTTGCGTTCGATAATATACACCTCTCCCGACTTCCCCACCTCCAAACGACGGAGAAAGTCACCCAGTTGATTGAGGCTAATATTAACCGCAAACACCCCCAACAATTGCTGAGATTTGTCGTATAAGGGGGCGTAAGCATTGAGCGCCAGGTGATCGGTACTGCCGATTTGAAACGGACTGGTCCAACCGGGTTTTCCGGTTTCCACCGCCCGACGATACCATTCGCGATCGCGCACGTCTATATTTGTGATCTTTTCCAAATAGCGCATCAAGTCCCCCGCTTGATTAATGCTGTAGATCTTGAGGGTGGACGGGTTCGAGGGCTGCGAGAAAGAGGCTTCATAGGGCAATTCTTCGGGTTTTAGATAGGTGTTTACCCCGTAGTCTGTCGGACTGACGCGGTGGCTGATCCGAAAATCTCCTTGAGGATTTCCAAACAATAGCGTTGTCAGGTCTTCGGTTTGCTGATGTTGTAGAATCAGATAGCGATGAAGCCGATCGAGGTTTTGCAGATCGATCGCTCCGGATGCGATCGCGGCGATTTGAAGTTGATTGAACTCGTGAGCCTTCTGCAAATAGCGATCGAGTTCCTGATTGACTTGCTGTCCGGTATTTTTCATCAGTTGATCGGCGAGGTTTTCGACCGCCTGCCGTCCGGTGCGGTAAGATAGATACCCGACTAATGTCACCGCTCCGACGGTTTGCAAGACAAAGGGAACCACTAACGCCCACCACAGCGGGATAGTTTTCCTGCCTTTTTTCTGAAAAGGCCGCATCAGAAATCTGAATTTCATCAGTTATCTATTTTCGGGGTATGTTTCTACGCTAACCCGATTTCGTCCTTCTGCTTTTGCCTTGTAGAGTGCCTGATCCGCGATTTTAATTAAAGTCTCTACAGATTTACTCTCACAAGGAATAAGGCTGGCAACACCCAAACTCAGGGTAACGTGCTGACAGGGAGGGGTGGGTAGATCAGTAATGGTCACTTGTTCGACTGCCAAGCGGATTGTCTCTGCGATTTGAGACGCCCCGCTTATGTCAGTTTTGGGTAGCAGTATAATAAATTCTTCTCCGCCATAGCGAGCAACCAGATCGCAGGGTCGTTTAATTATTCGTTCGATGGTTTGGGCGACTTTTTGTAGACAGCGATCGCCGGCCAGATGACCGCACAAATCGTTATATTGTTTAAAGTGGTCTACATCTGCCAAAATCAAGGACAAGGGCAATTTATCCCTGGCTAATGCCTTCCACTGTTGGTCTAGGTATTGATCGAAGTGACGGCGATTGGCAATTTGGGTCAGTCCGTCCAATGTTGCCAGACGTTGGAGTTCATCGTTGGCTTGTTCTAAAGCTTCAATTAAGGCTTGGCGCTGCTTTTCTAAACTGCGAATTTTCAATTGATGCTTGACCCTGACTAAGACTTCTTCCAACTGAAACGGTTTGGTAATATAATCGGCCCCACCCACTTGAAACGCTTGCACTTTGTCGAGAGGCTGATCGAGCGCACTTAAGAAAATTACGGGGATTTCACAGGTTAGAGAATTGGCTTTTAAGCGCTGACAAACCTCGAATCCATTCATTTCTGGCATCCGAATATCCAACAAGATCAAATCGGGAGGATCTGCCTGCACTGCGATCAGGGCCATCGCACCACTTTTGACACAACGCACGTTATACCCGACCTGGGTAAGGGCATCAAATAAGATGTGTAGATTACCAGGAGTATCATCAACGACAAGAATCGCTCCCGATCTCGATTCTGAAAGGGCTATTGATGAATCGAAGTTCATCTTGTTTTCAACCTGCATAAAAGGCATAATATCACAATTGAGTCAACGTATTTTACAAAAATATATTAACGAGTTGGATGGAAATCTTTTCAACCCTCAATTATTTGATCAATACTAGATTAACTGACTTTTATATAAAATACACCCGCTCTGCGCCGTCCTAGCTACCATCATAACGGCTCTCCGGTTCTTTTTTGACAATTAGAATCAATTAATATTGAATAGAAATCCCCCCGTTCAGTTGAAAGCAGATGAACGGGTCGGTCTGATCTGAAAGACTTAAATATTGGCGTGAAAATGATTAATGGGGAGGTGGGGAAAAAGATGTGTGGGATGATTTTCTGTATTTTATATTACAAACTGCTCTGCCCATAGAAGTTTCTGCAATGAATGCGGAAAAGTCTACGAAGAAAATCGCAGCTATCAGAAAGCACTCATATGATATCCGGTTGATTAATGCGTCTTATGGGGGCGGGGCGGGTTTAACTCAATCTCGGAGTGGTGGCCCTCGATCTTCGACGGAACCCGCCCCTACCGATACGCTGATTGATTAGTCGGATATCATATAATTATCCATTATCAATTATCAATTATCAATTATTGAAAGGCGTATTTTTGGCGGACATTGCAGTTTCGTTTTTCGGTGTTTATCCTGTAAAAATAAATAAAATTTCCGGGAAAAATCACAGATGTTTCCCGAGACTCATAAAAATATTAAACGTCAAAATTTTACAGTTTTATCCAACAAAAAAAGATTGAAAGCCCTCTGGATTTAGTCGTTAAAGTCATGGGTGTTATGGGTGCGGGGCGGTTTGAACTCAATCTCTCAGTAGTAGTAAAAATCGCAGTCGAACCCGCCCCTTTGAGCGGATGATTGATTAGTCGGATATCATATGATTAAACCCGATTCAACCCGAGTTAAAACTTTTAAAAAATTCGCGGCTTTCTATAAAACTATTGAACCCTAGATAAAACAACCGCAACCCATACCGCCGATCCATCCAGAAAAACCACTGGCAGAGTTCAGCAACGACGCGGATAAATTATTGCTAATTTTACTGTTTAAACTGGCGGGAAGACAGCAGCCAACATGGGTCGATAAATGGGTCGATAACGAGATTTGATTTGATTTTTGTTGTGAATACTGTTCGCCCCCGTAATAAGCAACCGGAGACCAATCAGGACTCACGGGTAACGGAGGAGGCGCGAGATTACTAAACTCTTGATCTGCATAAACAGTCTGACCGCCAACAATTGTTAAAACCGATTCTAATCCGCGAATTTCTTCTTCTGGAATGGAGAAATAATCGGCAGAAAGAACCGCCAAATCCGCCAATTGACCGGGAACAATTGCCCCTTTTTCGCCAACAGTTGAGGTAAACCAATCCGCATTGGCGGTATACAATCTTAACGCTTCCATGCGGTCAAAACGGTTATTTTCGGAATACAATGTTGTGCCGCCAACGGTCTTCCCGCTTACCAACCAATACAAACCCACCCAGGGATTATAACTGGCGACTCGGGTGCCGTCCGTTCCCCCACCGACGGGAATTTCCATCTCCAACATTTTCTGAATGGGCGGGGTGCGTTCGGTGGCTTCTTTTCCGTAACGTTTGAGGAAATTTTCCCCTTGAAATGCCATCCGGTGTTGAACGGCTATTCCGCCCCCCAAGGTTTTAATTCGTTCTAAATTGGCGTCGGAAATGGTTTCGCAGTGGTCTAATAACCAGTGAATTCCAGTTAAGGGAATCTCTCGATTTACGGATTCAATCACATTCAAAAAACGAGTAATTGATTCATCGTAGGTGGCATGAAGGCGAAACGGCCACTGATTTTCTGCCAACAAACCAATTACTTTTTTTAGGTCTTCTTCCATCGTCTGCGGCAGGTCGGGACGGGGTTCGGTAAAGTCTTCAAAATCGGCAGCGGAATAGACCAACATTTCCCCGGCGCCGTTGTTGCGATAAAAGTCGTCACCCTGGCCGGGTTTGGTGATTTTAACCCACCGTTCAAAGTCTTCGAGTTCCTGCCCGGGCCGCTGGGTGAACAGGTTGTAAGCAATGCGAACCGTCAGCAAACCCCGACTGTGGAGTTGTTCAATAATTTGATAATCGTCGGGGAAATTTTGGCCGCCGCCCCCCGCATCGATGACGCTGGTAATCCCCAGGCGGTTCATTTCTCGCATATATTGGCGGGAGGAGTTGATCTGATCTTCGGGGCTGAGAAGCGGCCCCCTGGCGATGCTGGCGTAGAGAATGCCGGCGTTGGGTTGGGCGATCAGCAGTCCGGTGGGGTTGCCGCTGCGATCGCGTTGAATGGTGGCGCCTGGGGGTTCGGGGGTGTTTTTGGTAAAGCCCAAGGCCCGGACTGCGGCCCGGTTGAGGAGGGCGCGATCGTAGAGGTGGAGGACGAAAACGGGAACGTCGGGGGAAACGGCGTTAATTTCTTCGAGGGTGGGCATCCGGCGTTCGGCAAATTGAAATTCTGACCATCCGCCGATCACCCGCACCCACTGGGGCGCCGGGGTGCGTGCCGCCTGTTCTTTGAGCATTCGCAGCGCATCGGCGAGTGACGGTACCCCATCCCACCGCAATTCCATATTGTAGTTGAGGCCGCCGCGAATCAGGTGGGTGTGGGTGTCGTTGATGCCGGGAATGGCGGTTCTTCCCCCGAGATCGATAATTTGGGTATTGTCGCCTTTGTAAGCGATGATTTCTTTGTCGGTTCCGGTGGCAATAAATCGACCGTTCGCGATCGCTACGGCCTCAACAAAAGAACGATTTTCATCTTGGGTGGCAATGCGACCATTGATTACAATTAAATCGGCATTTGTTGGCTCGTTTGCCGTTTGTTGGTTCCGGCGACAGGAGCTTAAAAAATAAGTGGAAAGTCCCGAAGCAACGGCCAGTTTTATAAATTCTCGTCTGGGCAATCGACTTTTGTTAAACATAGTTCGCTTGAAGGTTTGAGGGTACAATTGGAGAGCGTTGGAAATTATCAGCGAGAACGTTTACATGAAGTTTTGCGCTTTTTTAAATTGTAAAACGTTTGGCGTGCAAAAGCAATGGAAATTTTGTAGATAGGTGAGGAAAATTTATAAATTTGATCAAAGATTTGATTTCCAAATCTACTCCGATGTTACCCTTGGTATAGTTGTTGGGTGTAGGTTAGTTTTAGGATCAAAAAAAATCGCCTCTCAAATTAATGAGACTGCGACCGTTGTAAAATCTATCCCGAAAAAAATATTCTTTTAGTTTCGGGGTTTGATCGAAAGTTTAGAATTGGCGATTTTTCACCGAGGATCGCTTCTTTTTGAGAAGGAATAAACTCCCCAAAGCCAACAAACCGATGCCGGTAGCCGGTTCGGGAACTTTTTCAATTTTAATGCGGGCCAGTTGATAGTTCGGCTGAGTAAAATCTGCGTTAGGAAATGCAGTTAAAATATTACCCCCCGGAATAAAACCCGGATGAGGTGAAACGACTCCATTTTCATTAATTCCGGTGTTTGGTGCGGCTTGGGCGAGTGCTGCGGTATTTTCAGGAACTTCGTCATTGACTTCGGTTCCCGCATCTCCAATTTGAGCGCCCGTTATGATGAAGTCGGCTCCCAAAAAGTTACCTTCCTCATCAAAAATTTCAACGGCAAAGGGATTTTCGTTGCCAAAAAAAGCATCATTACTGGGGAGAATCATCGCCGCATAGCTAAAATAACGGCTTGCTGTCGGATCGTCAATTTTAAAGGTTGAAGATACGCGATCGCCGGGAAAAAAGTCACTAAAAGAGCCGGTTAAACCCAAAATTGTGCCTTCAGTTCCGACCGTACCGTTGTCTAAAAAAGTGCTGCTGAGAGTGTTTTGGAAGGCACCTGTGGGTTCTGTAATGGCATCTTCTGCCAAGCGTTCTAATAATTCGGGTGCGGTTTCGCCATCATTAAAAATGTCAAAATTGCCATCGTGAAAACCAACCCAAGTCCGCGAGAAAAATACACCTTCTTCGGGGCCAATATTCTCAATTGTTACTTTGAGAGTTGCTGCGGTGGTAGCAGATGCCCAAACGGTGGAACTGACAGCGATCGCCAGTGTTAGGAAAGATGTTTTGAGAGAATTGAGGTAAATGGAAGTCGCTTTAGGTTTCATGTTGCTTATGAATAATGGTTGTTTGCACCCAATGGTTATCCAAGAATTTTCAGGAGGTTTTATCGTTCATCCTTTCAGGAGATAGTTTACAGCTTGCTCGAAAAATATGTCGTGTTTTTTCCTACCGAAATGGCTTGATTTAGATCAAGCAACAAAAAATTTTTGTAGGGTTATCGTATTCTTTGAACGGGTAATTAGTCCTTCCGCTTCCAATCGCAATAAAGCTCTTGATAGCGTTTCTGGGGTAAAGCCTAACTCGGCAGCGATTTCTTTCAAAGGTTGATCAAAGGTTATAACTTTAGAGTTATTGGAACGAGCCAGGTAATGTAAGTATTTGAGCAAGCGTTGATGAGCAGAGCGAATATTTTGCAACTCCAAACGGAATTTAAGATGATGATTTTTTTTGATCAACATCTTAATTAAATTCTCGAATAAAACTGGATAATCGTGCAAGCTGGATAATAATAGCGTTTTGGGATAAATAATAACTTCTGAAGTTATTTCTGAAATTGCCGTACAAGAATAAACTTCGGAAAATAAAGCGGTTTCACCCAAACAATCGCCGGCTTTGGCGAAATTCAGCAAAATGCCATGATTGGGATTGCTAAACCGAATAACTTTGAAGCGTCCAGTTTGAACGACAAAGAAAAAAGATGCGGAATTTCCTTGCCAAAAAAGTTTCTGTTCGCCAACTAACTTTTTGATTTTTACTGCCTTTTTTAAATCGGGGGGAAGGCTATCAATATTTAATAGATTCACGATTGCTTCTTCCGTTTGTAAATTAGAGAGTTCGTCGAACTGCCAACATTGTAATATCATCAAACTGTTCGGCGATGCCCGTATGGTGTTGAACGCTATCGGAAATATCTTGTACCAAATTTTCGGCAGAATTATTATTTTTTTGCAAAATAGAGAGCAACTTTTCTCCGGTAAAAAATGAACCATCTACCGCTCTGGCTTCGGGAACACCATCGGTATATCCGATTAAAATTTCTCCCGGTTTAATGTAAGTTTGAGCGAGATTAAATTTCAGATCGGGCAACATCCCAACAGCCGGCCCGGTGGAGGTGAGCGACTCTCGAATTCCGGCTTCTGAATTGAGAATATACAGGGGTTCGTGTCCGGCATTGATATAAGTTAATAAACCCGTACAGGGGCATAAAACCCCAAAGAAAAGGGTGGCAAACATTCCCAAATCTCCGTGATATTCGGCAACATAATTATTAGCTAAACAAACCGCTTGCAGGGCGTTTAAGTGAGTCAAATTCATCGAAGTTGATTCGCCAATCCAACCGTTAATGGGTTGGTGATCGTCGAGAATTTTTGAGGGAGAACCTCTGAGTTTTGTTTGGGCTGAAAATATCCGAATTAAACTCCGAAATAAAGCCATAAATAACGCCGCCCCGACGCCTTTATCGCAGACATCGGCAATCACCAAACCGACGGAACCTTCGGGAAATTCAAACACATCATAAAAGTCTCCGGCGACTTGTCGGGCGGGTTGAAAAAAGGCGGCAATTTCCCATCCTGATTTCTGTAAAAGTTCTGGTGGAAGGAAGTTTCTTTGAATTTCTCGACCTGTTTCGAGTTCTTTATTTAAGGCTTGAGAATAGGCCTCAACTTGAGTTAAACTTTCTTGTAATGCGGCTTCTGCTTTTTTGCGATCGCTGATGGCTTGTGTGATTTTCTGAAACATGAGATTAAAATCAAGAATTACATCTCCCAACTCGTCCGGGCGGTTATTTTTCATCGAACAAAAATCGGGCGGGTCGAGGTCTTTTTTGATGGCATCCCCGGCTTTAATTAAATCTTTTCTCAGGTCTAAAATTGGGGTAATGACTAGGGGATTTAAAGCGACCCAAACGCCGAGAGTGACAAACAGAGAGATAATTAAAACTAGCCCGATAATTCGCAAAATAAAAGCACTTAATTCTTGATCGACCGTCGAAACATCGTGGCGAAAGATCAGGATATAATCTTGCATCATGCTACTCGGAGTCCAAGCCGCATCAAAGCGATTCCCATCGAACAACATGATGGGTTCTTGTTGACTGACTTGGGTGTAAGATAGCTTGGGTTTTTCTCCAAAAGTTCCAATAACTTTCCCGCTAGAAGCTTGATAAAGTACGCCTCCGACAATTCGATGGGTCAGTTTTCCCATCAAGTGAATCGGTTGATCTTCTAGGGTTTTAATACGTCTAAAAAATTTTGATTCGGAATCGTTGGGGGGAATAGTTCGGATGAGAACTTTAACCTGTCCCGCCGAAACTTCTTCAATTTGATTGAAAAATTCTTGTCTGCGGCGAATGACGGAGGGAATGAGTACAATCCCTTCAATGATGACAATACTCGCAAAGACAACCATGACAACTCGGCGAGATAAACGGGCTTGGGATAGAGAAAAATATCTGAACATTTTCGGCTAATTTATGCTATAATTATTGCTGTTAACGGGTTGATTATTGCGGTCGATTCATCACCAAAATATTTCGATTTGTATTATGAATTCGCTGATAGAGAAATTCATCGACGTTTTCGCGAGCCAGATAAATTCCCAGTCCGCCCAAAGCACGTTCTTCTAGGGGTTTATCTAAGTTTTCGGGATGCTGATGAGCGGTTGGATCGAAAGGAGTTCCGGTATCTTCGAGATAAATTGTTAAGGTGTGTTCGTCAAGATTTGCCCTAATTTTAATCGTTCCTTCTTGGTTTCCATTTTGGTAGCCATGAAGGATAATATTGGTAGCAATTTCATCAACGGCGAGACGAAGTTTTGAGGCTTTTTTTCCCAAGTTCGCACGTTTGGAAGCGCAGAGAACATACTGAGCAATTTTATCGAGATATTCTAAAGTTCCGGGGACGACTAGAGGTTCCATTTTGAATTTGCTAAAATTAGCCAAATAAAGCTTGAAATTTTGATGAATGAATTTGGGTTGATACCATTTCTTTCTAATCATGCAACTTTTTCCGCTCCCCTTATCTCCCCCACCCCCCTTTTTAAGGGGGGATCAAGGGGGGATTAAAGGGAGGATTGGGGAAATTTAGGCGGATTCTAGTTTGTCAGTTTCGTATTCATCCAACAGAATAACGCTGTGATGAAATCCGGTTTTTTCCAGGGTTTCTTTGACGCTATCTTGAACCCCAACCAGATAAATATCAACCGTTTTCCCCATTTTTTGTTTCGCAAAAATTAGGACTCTCAGCCCCGCACTTGCCATATATTCCAAATCTTTCATGACCAAAACTAACCGTTGCAAATTTTGACGGGCGGCTTCTTCAATTTTGGCTTTAAATTCCGGGGCTGCGTTCGCGTCAAGTTCTCCCGATAGGGTAATTTTTGCCGAGGTTTCAAGGGTTTCTAGAGTTGCTGTAAAAGCCATAGTTTTCTCCGGGTTTTAGGGTTGCAAACGTGATAATTTTGAGGTAAAATAGAGGGTAAATTGGGGCAAAATTGAGGTAAAAATTACCGAGAAACAAGAATGACAACACTGCGATCGCCGACCAATAATCCCGATTGATTTTCTAATTTCGGTTCGGTTCCGGGTTCCCAAGAATCTTCCGGGGGCTGACATCCGGTATTGACAAAAACGCACCATTTTTTATGGGCGGGAAGTTGAGGAAGTTCAAACCAATGGCTTTTCCAGTGCATATTCATCGCAACATAAATATCGCCATCTTCAACGCTTCCCCGTCTGGCGTGTTTTCCGCACAGCATAAAGGCTAAAATACGGCTTTCATTTGACCAGTCCGCATTCCAAGCTTGGGTGCCGTGCCAGGTAATATCCGCGTAGCCGCTACCCAGATAATCTTGATTTTGCAAATGGTGGGAATTTCTCAAAACCGGGTGTTTGTGGCGAAAAGCAATGCAGTTTTTGACAAATTGAAACAAGCTCGAATTTGATTCTAGCAAATTCCAATTCATCCAACTGAGTTCGTTGTCGTGGCAATAGGTGTTATTGTTGCCATTTTGAGAACGTCCGATTTCATCCCCCATCAATAACATTGGCGTTCCCTGACTGACGAGCAAAATTGCAATGGCATTTCGCATTTGTCGCCGTCTGAGTTGATTAATTTCGTCGTTTTCCGTCCAACCTTCCGCCCCACAATTCCAGCTATAATTATCATTTGCGCCGTCGTTATTGTACTCGCCATTGGCATAGTTATGTTTGGAATTGTAAGAAACCAAATCCGCCAAAGTGAAGCCATCGTGACAGGTAATAAAATTAATTGAAGTCGCCGGACTTCGACCCGAAAAAGCGTAGAGATCGGGAGAACCTTGTAAGCGTTGTGCCATCTCTCCAACAATGCCAGAATCACCTTTTAAAAACTTACGAATGCAGTCGCGATATTGGCCATTCCACTCGGCCCAGCGCCCAAAAGCGGGAAACGATCCAACCTGATATAATCCCCCCGCATCCCAGGCTTCGGCGATCAATTTACACTTAGCCAAAATCGGATCAAATGCCAGAGTTTCTAATAGCGGGGGATTCGTTAGCGGCGCACCCCAAGGATCTCGTCCGAGAATAGAAGCTAAATCAAATCTAAACCCATCAATATGATATTCGCTCGCCCAATATCGCAGGCAATCTAACACCATATTTCTGACAATTGGATTATTACAATTAAGCGTATTTCCGCACCCGCTAAAGTTAAAATAATATCCCTCGGGCGTCAACATATAGTAGGTTTTGTTATCGAGTCCCCGATAGGAAATATAGGGGCCTTTTTCGTTGCCTTCTGCGGTATGGTTGAAGACAACATCGAGAATGACTTCGATACCATTTTTGTGCAGTTCTTTCACCAAACTTTTGAACTCATCCACCTGCATTCCCAACCGACCCGTTGCGGCATAACCGGCTTTGGGCGCGAAAAAACCGACGGTACTATAGCCCCAATAATTCATCAGCATCTCGCCGGTTTCGGGGTGGGGGCGGGAATTTTCAAACTCATCAAACTCATAAATTGGCATTAGTTCAATGGCGTTTATTCCGAGTTCTTTGAGATAAGGAATTTTATCCCGAATTCCGGCAAAAGTTCCCCGATGTTTCTCTTTGACGGCCGAAGACGGATGGCGAGTAAAGCCGCGAACATGGGCTTCATAAATAATTAAATCTTCTGCGGTAATTTCTAGGGGTTTATCATCTTCCCAGTCAAAATCATCAAAGGCAATTCTCGCCCGGTGGTGGTAGATATCATCCCAGTTAGGAGGAGTTCCCCAAATATCGCGACCTCCGATTATTTTTGCATAAGGATCGAGAAGGATTTTCTGTTTGTTAAACCAGTGACCCTCCTGGGGGTTAAACGGCCCGTCCATCCGATAGCCATACTCCAGATTTTCATAGTCTAAATCAAACACAACCATGCTGTAAACATGACCGATTCTAAATTCTTCGGGAAAGGGGATTTCTGCGAAGGGTTCGGCGCCGTGTTTTTCAAATAAAACTAATGTGCAGGCGGTGGCGTGGGAGGAAAAAATAGAGAAATTCACGCCTCCGGGTACTAAAGTCGCGCCAAAGGGAAAAGGTTTTCCCCGTCGAAGTTTAAAGTTATCGTAAGTATGGGTGGGATGAATATCGATGCGTTCAATCTTCATCTGTTGGCTTTCGTTTGTGGTATTAATCATGGTTTTTGGGCGATTATTTTAACGCTTTGATTCCGGCTTCTAGGCTATCAAAGGTTTTAAAAAAGTCCAGAAATCCGGTAATTGACATGGTATCTTGCAGGTCTTCCGACAGTCCAACGAGGGCAATTTTGGCATCTTTGGCGGTTGCAGTTCGGTACAAAGACAGTAACATTCTTAAGCCAGCACTGGACATATATTCAACCCGACTCATATCAATTAAAATTTGGCTTTCTGGTTTCACCAATGACAGAACGTTTTGAGTGATATCGGGGGCGGTTTTGGTGTCAATATCTCCCGCCAATTCGATAACGTTTACCGCGTCTATTTGTTGGGTGTTAATGTTCATGGTTGGTTTCTCCTGTTCGGGGTTTTAGTTGGGAACAATTTGCACTTTGACTTTGACCCGTTCTTTGCTTTTGGGAAGTTTAACGGTGAGGTTGTGGGCATCAAAATCGGTGTGGGGTTCGCCGTCTATTTCCACCGAACCTATTTTAATGCTACCTGCGGGAAGAATATCCGGTGAAACGCGCAGGATATTATCAGGAAATCCGCCGGGAATGGGTTTAAAATAGAAGTTCATCGGCTGTTTTGTCACCAGTAAATTGGTGTAAACCGCAGCCAAATAGCACAGTTCAATGGAGTGATAACCGCTCATGGAATGGGACCCTTTCCCCCGTTCATTTCCGCTGGCTAAAAACGGGATTCCATTGGCTAAAACGTTGAAATAAACGCCCCCATCTTCCACATCTAAAAACCAAGCATTGTAGAAGGCGGCGGCTTCTCGGGCATGGCGATGATAGGTTGATTTTTTCAAGGTTCCTGCTAAAATATAGTAAGCAAGAATTGACTGTTCTTGTTGCCACCAAGCCTTGCGGTCGTGCCAAACAAAACGATGATATTTTTCGCCTTTTTTTAAGATTCTTTCAACAACATCGTACCAACCCCCCCGCTGGCGATCGCTTCCCACTTCGGGCATTATTTCAGCGATTTTTGTCGCCAATTCGACATATTCATCCTTGTCTTTGAGGGAATTCATTCGCATTAAATTCCAGGCAATTTTGAGGTTGTGACCGACAACCGCCCGATTTTGTTGCCATCCCCAAGTTGTATCGTGAGACCAGTCTTCAAAAAATCGTTCTTGCACAAACGGACTGCGTTCGTAATCGGGAAATCTTTTGACAATTGTATCGAAAGTATACTCCAACATTTTCGCATATTTGGGTTCGCCCGTCGCCAACCAAAGGTTAATCAAATAAGCGGGAGCATGATCGCCAACGGAGTTCCAATTTTTCGTGCCTTTATTTCGTCCCAAAGCTTCACTTTTCGGGTCTAACGTTACCGGATCTAAGTGCGAAAAATAACCGCCATATTCGCTTTTATCGAGGAAGAAATCATCAAACAGTTTAATGGTTAATTCTGCATCTTCTCGAATTTGCGGGTCGCCGGTGATGCGATAAGTTTGAACGGGGCCGGCTAAAGCATAAATTTGTTCGTAGGCGGGAATTGCATCATAATCATCCCCAAATTCTGAGGTAAAAATTTTAAATTCTCGCTCGCCTTGAACGTCAATTCCATGATACCAATAAACAATTTTATGATCAAGGTCGAGAAATCTCATGTGTTCTCGCAGATATTGAACGCCTTCTTCTGCCGCTTCCAAAAATCGATCTTCACCGGTTAACATAAAAGCGCTGGCAAACCCGTAGACCAAACGGGAAATGGTATCGGTTTCTTGACTAAAATTAACCTCGGAACGAATTCCCGACAAGTTGAGAAAAGTTCGGTATCGGCGATAGTTAATTTCCCCGTCTCCAAACTGGGCTTTCAAGTAAAAGTTCGCCAGAGAACGGGCTTGATCGACCCACCAATTGGGTTTTTCAAAGATATAATCATCGGCTGTTCGTCCGACAAAAACAATAGATTTTACATCAAATAAAGGACTATCCGGGTAAAACACTCCGTAAGCATATAAATAGCGTCCGGGGACTAACATTGAACGCATGGTTCCGGTTGCATCCGGGTAGGCTTCATCCAAATTTTGAATCAATTTCGCATAGGTCATAAAACTCAATTTGGCGTGAATTTCTCGCTCATCGGATGTTTTTATCCCGAATTTATCCTGTTCGGAATCAAAATAGGTGATGTATCCGGCGACTAAATCGGAAGTTGGAAAACTGACCGCATTCATGGTTAAAATATCCTCCCAATTGTTACTGTGGTTTGAAGTGTTGGTTTGGGTAGGCCGAACCTACCCGGTGATTTTTATCAAGTTGCTGAAACCGCCGCTTTCTGATTTAATTCTTGTAAGAAAACCCGCATAAATTCTTCAACAACGCCGGGATGTCGCCCGGTGATTAAGTTCCCATCAATATAAGTTGTGGCGGTTTCTCCGTTTTCGTAGATGATGGTTGCTCCCGCATTTTCAACATCACAAATAATATTGTGGGCGCAGGTAACTTTTCTGTTTTTCATCAGTTCGGGGTCGGCACAAAACAGCCACAAACTATGACAAATTGTACCGATTTTTAGATGATTTATATCCATTTCTTGAACGGCTTTCCGAAGAAATTCAACCGCCGGAGATTGATTTTTTTGACCCGGTTTGACTTTAACTTGATACCGCAGCCGATCCATTGCATAGCCTCCAATGAGGATAATTCCCCGATAATCGGAGGGTTTAATATCGTTAAAATCAATACTGACGGTAACGGTTTCTTCGTGGTCGTTTCCCTTAAAAGTTAGGCTATTTTGTCCCCAAAGGTTTGAAACATATTCGACATCGTAGCCGTTTTCAGGAAAAAATTCGTTGAATCTTCGATATTCGGTTTCGTCAAAATGTTCTTCAACGATAACCGCTATTTTTCCTTTTTTTTCTGTGGTCATTTTGCCAAAAATCCTGATAGATGTTAACTCTAAATTTCGAGGTTTTGTTGGGCGTATGCCATACGCCCCTACGTTAGGTTTAACCTAAAATTTCGTTCAGCATTCCAAAGCAACCGGCGGCTTTATTGAAGCCCGCATAAACGCACATAAACAGCAATAATTCTTCAATTTCTTCGCGGGTTGCGCCTTGCTGCATTGCCATCTTTACGTGAGCGCCAAAGGGATTTCCCGGCCCTGTTTGGTCTTGATTAACAACATCAATTGCAATAGTAATCAAGGCTTTTGTTTTCTGATCAATTAACGGAAGTCCCCAAGCTTCCCCCGCAACCCGAGTACAAAAATCTCCGAATTTGGGGTTAATACTGTTCAAACCCGCTTGCAAATTTTGGTCATCGAGAACCGCATTTTTAAACGCTTTATTGTCAGTCATGGTTAGGCTACCTTGATAAGTTTTAACAGATTTTCGGGTGCAAAAACGTCCCGATAAAAGGTTAATTGTTCGGTTTTGAGATAACAGCCTCCCCGGTGTCCGCGACGAACCCAAGTTACATTTCCTTTGGCGATAGTTTCGTTGGTTTCGTTGTCCAAACATTTCCATTCAAAAAAGGTATGTTCGGCGTAAAACATGACAATAGGCCACACCATTGTAACGCCGGGTTGAGCAATTAACGCCCACCAATGTTGTTCCCGTTCTTGTTGTTGTTCCAAGCCTCTATAGGGGCCGTCTTGACAAAAATAAACGAGATCTTCTCGATATTCATCGGTGAGAATATCGCCCCGTCCCTGTCTCAAAGCTTCGCAGTGAGTCGGCCACCATTCTTTATTTTCTTTCTCGATTTGTTCGAGGGTGTAATCTTCATTAATTTCGGGTAAGGTGGCTTCTTTCTTGCTGACAATTTTCTCGCCGAGTTCGATGAGTTGCCGTTTCATGTCTTCGGAAATTAATCCGGGTCTAGAATAGTCTGCCGATAGTTCTTTGTAGTAGTTAACTCGCATCATTTCAATTTTCCTCGCGTTCATATTTCTAGAATATTCGCTCAAATTAGAGATGCCAATGGAAAAAGTTTAAGTCCCAGTGGAAAAAGTTTTGATATTGAAGCAAAAAAAAGACACCTAATATGTCTTATCAATAATATTTTTGTCGGGGCGGGTTCTGCCTAGATCTCTGTTTCCAATCAATAATTTAGATAAACCCGCCCTACACCACAACAAAATTAATCAAGCGAACAGAGCATAAATTCTGTCCGTTCAATCAATAATATTTTTGTCGGGGCGGGTTCTGCCTAGATCTCTGTCTACGAGCAAAAGTTTAGATAAAGCCGCCCTACGCCACAACAGAATTAATCAACTGATTTCAGTTAACAGTAAGGGGAGTTTATAGAGGTTCTTGATGGGATACGCAGATTTTTACTGAACCCGCCCCTACAACATATATCGCCCATAATAGAGTTAGTTTTGTCTTGGCTGAAAGGAAAAAATCAGAAATATTTAGTCGATGCTGGGTACAAAATTTAACGCCTGACCATTCAAATTTGGAAATTCAATAAAAACATCAATAAACTCTCCCGTTATCCCATCAAAACGAACGACACTTCCGGTTCCGGTACTGCTAACATAAAAATGATTATCAGGACCAAAACCCATTCCTCTCGGCGCTTCTAATAAAGCTTCTCCCCCTTCATCAACTCCCGCATTTAACACATTTAATAATGTGCCATCGTCAATATCATAAACCCGAACGGTTCCGGTTGCCTCATCGCTTCCAAAGGGAAATTCACTGCTAACATAAAGATTGCCATCCAATCCATTAATAACATCTAAAGGACTAAGTTCGGGGTCATTTACAAAGTTAGAATTGATTAACTCTCCGGTCAAACCATCATATTGATTAATTGAACCGCCCCCGGTTCCCGTTGCGGGATCTGCACCATTTCCCAAATAAAAATTTCCGTCCGAACCAAACACGAAACCCCGGGGAAAATCAACAGCCTCCGAGGGGATAAATTCATCAATAAATTCCCCCGTTTCTCCGTTAAATCGTAAAATAGCTCCCAGCGATCGCGCACCAACATAATAATTTTCATCAGGTCCGAAAACTGCACCCCCTCCGTTTAAGTTGGGAAACTCAATAAAGCTATTAATAAAGCTGCCATCACTGGCTTGAAACCGCAAAACATTATCGTCGCCGCTATTAATTAAAACCGTTGATTGGTCGGGAGGTTCTAACACAATATCTCGGGGATCTGTAAGTCCTCCTCCAATGGGAAATTCTCCAATAAATCGCCCGGTTAGCCCGTCAAACCGCAACGCCGCACTATTACCATTGTTGGCGGCACTGGTAACAACAATATCAAATTGAGTTCCAATAAAATCTTGAGCAAAAGTCCGACGTTCATCGATGCCAAATTCAACAAAATGCTGAAACGGAGTCAGGTCTAAATTATTTTCAAGTGCTTCGCCAAGGTCTTGATTTTCCAGCAAATAAGTTGTAGTAATAAACTGGGGATTGGGATTTCGTCCTTCAAACTGACCGAATTGGATAAAGTGTTCAACTGCGGTTAATCGACCTTGTTCAACCGCCTCAGCAACGCCGGGATTTGTTTCCAAATAAAATTGATGATCGAAGAATAAACTGGGGTTTCGTCCTTCAATTTGACCGAACTGGAGATAGTGGTCTAGGCTATTTAAAATAATACCCCGACTTAAAGCATCATCGACATCTGGATTTGTTTCTAAGTAAAAGTTTTCGTCAAAAAGGTCAACTAGATTTAGCATAGCTTGAAGTTGGGGATTGATTGAGTTGAAGTGAATTAAAGTCCGTAGGTCAATTTCTCGATATCATAAATTCTGACATCCGCATCTTCGGCTAATAGTTCTGAAATTTCTTTAATTAGCGGGGTAATATAAGGTTGTTGAAGATGTTCCTTTAGGGCGTCTCGGTCTTGCCATTCTTCAAAATAGAGAAAGCAATTTGAATCTTCAATATCTTCGTAAAGGAAATAACTAATATTTCCGGGTTCTTTGGGGGTTTGTTCGAGTCCGGGTTTGGCGAGTTCTAAAAATCGTTCCCGTTTTTCGGGCTTGATTTTGTAGCGTCCGGCTAAAACCAATGTGATTTTTTGGCTAGAATTGGCTGAATTCATGGTAAACTATTTTAAGGTTTGTAGTAACAATTGAAATGAGAGATTTTCGGTTTAAGATGCCGCTTGACGCTGACTATTTCTCCAACTTTGAGGGGATTGATGATGGAATTGGGTAAACTGTTTAATAAAATGTCCGGGGTCGGAATAGCCGACGGCTTCCCCAATTTTCCGAACAGAGAAATTACTGGAAATTAACAGATAACGCGCCTGAAACATTCGCCGTTGCACTATCCACTGATAAAGCGTTTTTCCCGTTAACCGACGCACCAAACTGGTGAGGTAAGCCGCCGAATAATTGAAGGTTTTGGCAATTTTATTCAAGCTGATAGACCGATGATAATTTGCTTCAATAAATTCAAAGATTGGGTTCAGTTGCTGATGCTTTGGAAAGGCAAAAATTGAATGTTCTTGACTTTTTTGGGGATTTTGTGGTAAATTCTTGTCAAGTGAGATGATGGCTCTTGGTGTACCTTCTCCCCGAACCTGAACCGATGAAATGGGGAATGCAAGGCTAGAGTCTGCCGAAACGGGACTCAAAACCCACGGCTGCGGCAAACGGGATTGCAAACCCTGGCAGTTAGCCTCAGTCGCTTCGCTTCCGACCATCCGATAAACTTCCCCGATTCTGCGCTGAAGCTGGCTTTCCAACGCTTCCACCTGGGCTAGAGATTGACGCAGGGCGACGAGTTCATCGAGAAGTTGCGCTTTTGTCTTGGCCTGATTGTTCATGGCGATTTCAGATGTACCACTCTGTATAACAGCCTAAGCGCAACTTTTGGCGATGTCTGTCGGAAAAGATCGGAAAAGATCGGATCTTGACGTCGGATTAATATTCTTCGCAAAATTCAAAATCCCGAACCGACACGTTGGGGTTGGTTTGCAGGTAATCCCCGACCCAATCGCACCCTTGGGCAATCAATTCTTCTACAGTTAAATCAACTTTTAAATTCCAAAAAATCACCTGTCCGCTAGCATCCGACGACACCAAAGTTTGACCATCGTGGCTAAAATTCACATCCCGAACCGCCGACATATGACCCCGCAAAATTTGCAATCTTTCCCCCCTTAAACTCCACAATTTTACCATACCATCGCGATAAGCCAAAGCAATTTTTTCGCCATCCGCACTGAAGCCAACCCCGGTAATTAAACCGTCAAAAGTTTGAAAAGAACTTAATTCCTCACCCGCCAAATTCCACCGTTTGACCATGCCATCTTGGGAAACCGAAATTACCTCTTGGCTGTCGGGGCTAAAATTCACCCCAATCACCCAATCCGAATGACCCGAAAACGTTTGTAAAAGTTCGCCATTCACCGTCCAAAGTTTAACAGTTTTGTCTTCGCTTCCCGAAACCAAAAACTGAGAATTCGGACTAAAACTCACAGTAAAAACCCCCGCTTGATGTCCGGTCAAAGTTTTAATTAATTCCCCTTCAATACTCCATATTTTAACAGTTTTATCTTCACCAACCGATGCTATTTTATCACCTTTTGGACTAAAAACAACATCCCAAACCGCCGCCTGATGTCCTTCAAACTGGCGCAGTTCTTCCCCGTCAATACTCCAAAGTTTAACCGTTTTTCCCCAGGTTGCCGTCGCCAACATTGAACCGTCCGGACTAAAACTCACGCTTCTAACCGTCGAATCAAAATTCCGCAAAGTTCGTAACCTTCGACCCATGCGACTCCACAATTTTACCGTCATATCCATGCTTGCCGTTGCCAATATTTTATCATCTTGACTCAACTCAACACTCCTAACTGCGGTATCATCACTTCGCAGAATTTGAACCCGATTACTTTCAATTTGCCACAATTTTACCGTGCGGTCTTCCCCACCCGTTGCCAATATTCCATCCTCACTCAAACTTAATCCCCAAACTGCATCATTATGTTTAAATTGAATCGGAAGTTCTTCTCCATCCAAATTCCACAATTTAACCGTTGTATCCCAACTCGCCGTTGCCAAAGTTTGGCTATCCGGCGTAAAACGAACTCGAAAAATTGCCGCTTGGTGGGCGGAAAATGTTTTTAATAATTCCCCCTCGCGACTCCACAATTTTACCTCACCATTTCGACTTCCACTGGCGAGGGTTTTACCATCACGAGAAAAACTCACCGTAAACACCCAATCTTGATGACCTTTAAGCGTGCGAATCAGGCGACCATCGGGGGTCCAAAGTTTAACAGTACCATCCCGTCCTGCGGTTGCAAACACGCTATTATCGGGACTAAAACTAATATCAAAAACCCCTCCCGTGTGACCCGTAAGCGTTTTTATCAGTTCCCCTTCCAGCGTCCAAAGTTTCACGGTACCATCCCAACTCGCCGTTGCAATTTCTCGCGAATTCGGACAAAAAACCGCGTCAACCACCCAAGCTTGATGACCCCGCAAAGTTTTTAATAATTTTCCATCGCGACTCCAAAGTTTGGCGGTTTCGTCTCGACTGGCGCTAATTAAAGTTTGACCGTCGAAACTATAATTAACACTCCAAACCGAATCTTGATGACCCCGCAACGTGTGCAGAAGTTCGCCGTTTCTTCCCCATAATTTAATCGTTCCATCCCGTCCCCCGCTAGCAATTTGTTGATTATCGGGGCTAAAACTTACACTCATCACCGAATCTTCGTGTCCTTCCAAACGGTTTTTTTCCCTCACCCAATCTAGGGTTTGTTGCAAGTTGGTTTTTACGTGAGTTTTCAGGTCTATATTGTTGTTCGCCCAAGGATTTTTTCTCAGGGAATTAGCGGCTTTTAAACTTTCTAACAATGCCTCAAAATTTTGGTTGGCTTTAAATAAAGCTTCCGAAGAAAGAGTTAAAGCCGAAATTTGATTTTCTATGGCTTGTCGCTTTTGTTGGGTGGCTTGAAATGCGAGAAAAGCGGCGAGTCCGAGTAAGGCGACGGCGAGAATTGAAATGCTTCCCAATCCCACCAATCCCCGTTGAATCGTTCGCTTGGCTTTTTGTTGGGCTTCCGATAAAATTTGGTTGGCTTTTTGGGCGGTATTTAAAGCATTTTGTACCTGTTTTTTCTCGGATTCTTGACTCGCGGCGAGAAACCGATAATCGATGTCGCTCAAGCTTTTTCCTCTCGCCCAATCTTGGGCATCTTCTAAGGCATTTCCCCGCAACAAACGGGATTCGTCTTGAGAATTTGATTCTATCCAAGCGCAAATTGCTTCCGAATAAGGCCGCCGTTTTGCCAGTTCTTTATCTATCCAAACTTGATTAAAAACGGCTTCATAAATGCGATTGTAAACCCTCAGTTTTCCCTGCTGTTTCACCACCAAACCCGATAACAGCAAGTCAATTTGTTCGCCGCTATCGTCGGCTAAAATACTCCCCTGCTGCAAGATTTTTTGATAGAGTCCCAACAGTCTCCCGGCGCGTTGTTCGTTCATTAACAAACGGTTGCGAATAGTTTTCAGGTGTTCGGGTTCGTCTTGAGATTCCCAATTTTCAAGAATATTTTTTTGAACAATTGCCGCAATTTTTGCTTTCCGAAATATTTGTTGAGTCGATTTTGAGGGTTTGGATGTTGTCTCGGGAAAACTGGGGGTTGATGGGGGATTGAGAACCGATGAAAGCTTTTCTACTTCGGGGCGTTCCCACTCTCCCCGTTCCGCATATTCTAACACCAGTTTGCAGAGTTTTTGGGTTAGAAAAGGTTGTCCTCCCGTCCAATCTAAAATAATATTCAGGACGGCTTTGGGATTCTTAATTTTTCCCTCCAATCCCTTCGCTAAGGGTTGGGCTTCCCGAAATTGAAAGCCGTGCAGTTCAATCGCTTTGCCAATATTAAACGGGGTGCGATTTCGGTCTTGAATTAAATTTGAAGGGGTTGCAACCCCAAACAACGCGAAGGTTAAACGGTTGTAAATTGGGTTTTCCGCCCGTTGGTTGTAACAGTACCGAATCACCGCAAAAAAATCGTCAATGGAAAAGTTTAAACTTAAAATACTGTCAATTTCATCGACAAAAATAAATATTTTTTGGCTTTCAATCTCCGCCAGAATCACTTCTTCAATAAAACGGCTTAATCGCTGTACCGGAGAAATTCCTTCCTGTTCTCCCCACCAACTTTTAAAATTAACAATCCCCAAAAGGTTGAACCCCCGCCACAGTTCGGAAGCAATGCCTTTATACCACTGTTCTGCGGTTGTATTTTCGCTACCAATACTGGTAATATCAATCGCCGCACAACAAAATTCCTCCTGTTGAAGTCGGTGTTTTATTCTGACTCTCAGGGAAGATTTTCCCATCTGTCGGGAGTTAAAAACATAACAAAATTCCCCCCGAATTAAACTTTCATAAAGTTCGCTGTCGGCTTCTCGTTCAACATAACTTGGGTCCGTAACTTTCAGACTTCCGCCAACTTGATATCTATAATTTTTCATCGTTATTTTAACAGGATAGAAGTTAAATAATGGTTTAATCAAGCTGTTGGCGAAAATAAAGCCGATACAGTTCGCAACTGGGATATATTTTATTTTGACTCATTTTTATCAATCCCATACTATCCAACTTGTAGGCAACAATAGACTCCAAATCTACACTTTCAGAAGCCGTTACAACCCGTTTAATGGCGGTTTTTAACTCGGAATTTTCCTGAATTGCGTTCAGGTGTCGCCGCAAATGATGGCCGTAAATCCCCGTCGGTGTCGGCGCTTCTTCTAAAAGTTTTTCTAAGGTATAATTTTCTTGAGAAAGATGGGAAAGTGCCAAACTAATTAAATAAGGATGTCCGCCCACCAATTCCATCAACTGCAAAGCATTTTTAGTCGGATTTTTTCTACACCAATTCAACCCGTAACAACCCGCCAATTTGATCACTTGTTCTAGAGTAAACTCCGGTAACTTAACGGGAACTCCCACGTTAAAAGGAGATTGATTCAGGTTGAGGGGAATATAAATTTCGGTGGAGTGAACCACAATTTGTCTGAGATTTTGCCAAATTTCCAAATTGTTGGCTTCTTCGTACCAAAACCTCAATAACGGTAAAAAGTCCTGTGCAACGGTGGGAAACTCAAAAATTAAATCGACTTCATCCAATGCCAAAACCAACGGACGCCGAATTTGCTGAAGAATATACCCTTGAAAATAGGTTGTGCAGCTTACTTTACTCCCCAAATCTTCATCCCAATAATTGTTAACTTGCGGTTCCAAATTTAACTGGCGGCTGACATTGACACAAAACCACCGCAAAAATTTATCCGAATCTGCAAGAATAGCCCGATCCGCTTGACTTAAATTTAACCTTGCCGTACAATAACCTTGGGTGCTGGCGTGGGCTAAAATTCGGGTCATTAAAGATGTTTTTCCCATTTGTTTGGGCGCTCTTATTCTTAATAATGCTCCCGGAATTAAAATTTCTTCGTAACAGCGCTGTTCGAGGGGAGGACGTTCAATATAAAGCGGAGAATTAACGGGAATTAACCCGCCGGGATGCTTGGGATTTTCTTCGTGAACATTCGAGGGGGTCTTCCCCAAACTTTCCATTTTCAACCGAGAAGATTTTACCCGTTTTTTGGGTTCTAAATCTTCAAGTTCAGACAACCGTTGCATCACCACAGATTGTACATTTTTTTTCGTCACTTTTTCATCTAAAATCTCGGAAAGAAGCTGCCATAACTGATAGCCAACATCTCGAATATGTTGTATACTATAAGCGGACGACATGGCAATTTCTTCGTAGGTTTTTCCAGACAAAGACAAGCGTAATACAATCTCTTGAATGGAATTTAGACGTTTGGGTAATACAACAGTGTTCACGATTGTTAAGACTTCTTCATCGGTGAGTTGTCCGTTAAGATTTTGAGTCATGGTCAAATCCGATCCACAGAGAGTAAACTCGAGTTTAGCCTAACATTTCTAAAAGTGCTTTGACCCCATTGCTAGCCCCACATTTCTCCAAAAGAACGCGATCGCTGCTGTTGCCAGACACATCAACATCGGTGAACTTTCAGGCTTGAGTCTCTTTCAAACGAGTTCTTCTCAGATGAGCAGCTTGACTTAAAGACTTACCTGAGCGAGAAAAGCAAGTCTGCTGAAAAGTTAATCAACGACATTTATTGTTAGACCGATCCGCGTCCGACGATGAACATCAACCCAATTTCAGATCCAATACTGAACTCTCTCCCCCGAGTCATAACAACTATTATTTTTAATTAAAATTTTGTTCTTTTTTACTGGCGATTTATGTGGTATGATTTATAAATAGCGTTTCTCAGAGTTTGTCGAGCTTCGATCAAACCATGAGAATGATTTTGCCGTTTTCCAACCGTGAAAAATTCAACAATTCAGTCCAACCCGCTCCTGAGAATTATGGGGAGTGAGCGACAAAAGATCGAATCATCGGTATACTAGATTTGAAATCCAGTGTACCGATGACGGCTTGACCAACCTTGACTATCGAGAAGGCTTACATTTTACCCTTCTGCATTACTTCTTGAAGATGCTGACGAACTTCAGAAGCTTGGTTTAACTCTTGCTCTTGCAATTTCTTGAACAGTTCCACACAAGCATCAGAGTCAGTATTTTGGGCGTCTTGGATATAAGTGTTATAAATCTGAACAGCTTCACACTTGTTCTTTAACAACGCCAGCAAATCATACTCAAGGTCACGGACAGCCTTGGAGTTTTCAGTAGCAACCATAGAGTTGGCCTCCATTAGCTAAGTTTTAACTCATTTTGACTTAATCTCGTTAAGACTTCATCTATCGAAAAGGGTATAAATAATCTTGGCAACTGCATGATTTTGAACGGAGTGTATATCAAAGGGCGTGCGTTTTCAACTCCAATCTGGAGTATTCTCTTCGCCCCAATTTTTCGGCTATTTTCGGCAACTTGTAACCTGATTATTTCGGGAGTTAGCTGATAATTTAGCAGAACAAGTAGCGAAAACCCCATTACAACTCCTTTCCGATGGTTTTAGGAGTTAATCGGGTTTTAGATGAGTTCAAGCCAATAGTTTTCATCTTGAACAACCAGAGCGTTTTGAAATTTTAATTGAATGTCATTCTCCGATTCAGTTCGAGCATAAATTATTTTCTGTTCGGAATTAACCTTATAAATAGCCGGAACCATGACTTCAAACTTATTGGGAGTTTTTGACCTGATGATTTGCACTCCAAAGCGTTCGTAGCTTGAGCCGAGAGCGGCAGAAATTTCACGCATTAAACCAAACATTCGAGCCACTTTTAATTCATCATCAATTAAGATTTCTATCCGAAAAAGCTGTTTCTTTAGGGTTTCTATAAAGGCTTCCGAGGGTTGGGGAGAAATCAGAATGATTTGGTGATGCTTTGAAAGATTTTTTAAAAAAGACTTCTGAAGCGTCCAAAGTTCCAAACTGTCATAGGGATACCATTGACCCCGAGCAAAGATTAGTATGACTGAACCTTTGGCTAAATGGGTTTGAATTTTAATCCGTTTTCCCCGAATGTTTTTTAGGGTAAAGTTCGGAATGCGGTCTCCGACTTGGAAAGGATTGACTCGATAAAATTCTTGAAGTTTTGAAAAACTTTGATTGATGTTTTCCCGGCTGGCTTGCGGACGGGTAGACATGATTTTCATTGAACTAACTTGAACTCGTTTTGATTCTCAATATAACCCTTCTTATACAGTTAGACTATATGAAAATGTTTGAAAATGTATAGAATTTTCAAGAGCATAAATTTGTTTGAGCAACCCAAATCAAAACCATACAATCCTGAATTTTTCCTGAGAGAACACCCAGAATTTCCGGTGAAAAGTATATTGGAAACTCTTTGAAATGCCTCGGGGTTTAAACAATTATGACTCCGCTTGTTGGTTTGGAGTCTCGAAACTTGAGCGAGTCTTGAGCTAAAATTGAGTGGCAAGAACCCCAGGTAATCAATCAGAGGTCGGGCAAATGAATCAAGAAACAACTTTACACTTCTTCTGTGGAAAAATGGCAAGCGGTAAATCCACCTTAGCTCGAACTTTAGCTCAAGACAATCATGCCCTATTGATTTCTGAAGATGTTTGGTTATCCCAACTTTATCCAGAAGAAATTCATCAGTTTTCAGATTACCTCAAATACTCATCTCGATTGAAAGCCACCCTGTCACCACACATCCAAAATCTTCTCTTACAAGGGATCTCAATTGTTCTTGATTTTCCGGGAAATACTCCCAATCAACGAAATTGGTTTCGTTCAATATTTGAATCGGTGGGAGCCAATCATCGACTTCATTACATTATTACATCCGATGAACGGTGTAAGCAACAGCTAAAAATCAGAAACCAAGGTTTACCCGAAGGTTCTCCATTTACAACCGAAGCCGAATTTGAAGCAATTACCCAATATTTTCAACCTCCAACGCCCGAAGAAGGATTTCAGATCGACACATACCAAAGAGATTAAATAAAAACTTTAAAGTTGTATCGTCAAGAGGCAGTCCGAAAATTTTTGTAGATCAGTTAGGGTAAAATTAAACATTGAGGAGAATTCACGAAACTTTTTCAACTCGGTGAATGTGCAGTTGTTTTTTCTTTTCCTAATTCCTTAGTCAACAGGTAGCTGATGAATACATATACCCTCTTGAGTCAAACTGAACGCCAACGGGTCAGCGATGGAGTTGTAACATCTATTTTGAGCGGTTGCCAATCCTCACCCGGGCAATTAGTGTTAATATTGCCACAACTGGGAGATTTCGACAGCTTGGAATATGCTTGGTGGTTGACGGAGCGTGCCGAACAGCTATCGATGCAAGGGATAGCAATCCGAGCGGTTGGAATTGGCGATCGCAATTCCGGTCAGCGATTCTGTGATTATACTGGATTTCCGGCCAACTGTTTGTTTGTCGATCCCACCGCCCAACTGCATCAAACACTCAACCTCTATCCGGGTCTATCCCTGAAACTACCGGGTTTATCGCCCGGTGTCAATGCTTGGCTGAACCTGATGCTGATGTGTGCTGGAATTGGTAGTCCCGGTACTTTGGCGGAAGTGTTTCGCGGATATCGGGGTGATACCAAAGCGCCTCAGTTAATTGGCGACGAAGAAATTGTTCAAGCTCCCCCTCTACCCCCGCTCAAAGGTTCATTCTTCAGATGGGCGGGTGGTCGCGGTTTTCAGCGTCCATTTGAGTTGGCCACTTTACGACTGCGAAATATGGGAGAAGTCTTGACAAACTGGAAAACTTATGTTCCCAATTCTGCCTATCTCACCCAACGGGGAGCGACTTTCCTATTCAACGAACGGGGAGAATTACTTTATGAACATCGCGATCGGGCCATCCTTGGCTTCGCTGCTGATATGAGTAATCCCCTATCTTTTCTGACGGATTTTATGACCAATCAAACCGAGTTAAAAGCTTGAAACCTTGTTTTTATAAGGTGTTATACTGTATGGGGGCGGTGGGACTTGAACCCACACGACCGTTTAAGGTCAACGGATTTTCATCCTCTCGCAGCTTTCGCCACTGCTGGTGAACATCTGTCCGACCAGCTTTGAGAATTGGACTCTCCCTTTACCCTCGACTACACGTTAGGGTAGCTCCCGTCGAGTCTCTGCACCTTCCCCGTCATTCAACCGGGCTTGGCTCAGGATTGCCCTGTCTGTCTCCAGATTTAGGTTTCCCTGAATTTGAGAGCCGTCACTTGAGAGATTTCTCGCCTCAAGGCTCAGTTTTCTAAGTCCGTAGCGTCTACCATTCCGCCACGCCCCCGAGTTTTCACAGGTTCAATCTGTCTTTTTTGTGACAGTATCCTATACTATAGCAGCCAAGTTATAATTTTTGCAAGTTTTTTTTTCGCCATCACAGCGATCATCTCAAAAGCCACCGACATGACGATTCAAGATCGCGATCGGGTGTAATAATGGTTCAATGTGCATTGCTGTGCGATCGCATCTATTCTATTATTGTTGGATCTAATTGCAACTGTTATGTCTATTACATCCCCAATCACCATTACACTAATTTTGTATGCTGCTCTGGCCGGCGCCTATCTATTAGTCGTTCCCGCTGCGGTGTACGCCTATCTCAACAGCCGTTGGTATGTCGCCAGTTCCTTTGAACGGGGTTTCATGTACTTCTTGATGTTCTTCTTTTTACCCGGTATGATCGTCCTGGCTCCCTTCCTCAACTTTCGTCCCAAACCCCGACAAATTGAGAACTAATGCGACGAATTGATGCGATTGGAATCGGAATCGGAGTCTTTGCTGCCGGAGGCGTCGCTTACCTGATCTTACAGGCGATCGGCTTGGAAAGTGCAGATGCCGGAATCTGGAGTCAAGTCTTATTAGTCGCCGCTTTGGTGGGTTGGTTATTGAGTTATCTGTTTCGGGCGCTGACTCAAAACATGACCCTCAACCAACAAGTCAAAGACTACGAAGACGCCGTTTTACAGAAACGTCTCGAAGAAATGACCCCCGAGGAGTTGGCCCAACTGCAAGCCGAAGTTGAACAAGAAAAGCAAACTCGCCAAAAAACCGCCGACAACTAAAACTCCCGATCTCCGATTTTTCCCCACCCCTACCCCAAACTATGATCTCTGTTTCTCAACAATTTGAGTCTTTGCAATCGCCATCCGACTCAACCGGCCGCCACTGTGCTTTAATTCCCTTTATCACCGCAGGCGATCCCGATCTGGAAACTACCGCCCAAGCCTTGCAAATTTTGGATCAAAACGGGGCGGATTTCATTGAGTTGGGCGTTCCCTACTCCGACCCCTTAGCCGATGGTCCGGTGATTCAGGCCGCCGCCACTCGCGCCTTACAACGGGGAACCCGTTTAGAAGCGGTGTTGGAAATGCTGCACAGTGTCAGCCCCAATTTAAAAGCGCCAGTTATTTTATTTACCTATTACAACCCCATCCTCTATCGGGGAATTGAACCGTTTTTGGAGCGAATTTACCAAGCCGGGGCGCGAGGGTTAGTGGTTCCGGATTTACCTTTGGAAGAAGCGCCCGGTTTGTTGAAACCCGCCGGCGAAATGGGGATAGAAGTCACGCTGTTGGTGGCGCCGACTTCCCCGAAAGAACGCATTGAAATGATCGCCCGTCAGTCTCAAGGGTTTATTTATTTGGTGAGTGTTACCGGAGTTACCGGAATGCGTTCTCAGGTACAAACCCGAGTTCAAGATTTACTCCAACTGATGCGAAGCGTTACCGATAAACCCATTGGCGTTGGCTTTGGGATTTCTCAACCGGAACAAGCCCGTCAAGTTCGCGACTGGGACGCCGATGCGGTAATTGTCGGGAGTGCGATGGTCAAACGTTTAGCCCAAGGAACGCCTTCGGAGGGGTTGGAGGCGATCGCCGAGTTTTGTTCGAGTTTAAAAGCCGCAATCACTTCGCCATAAAATTCTCAAAAAGATTGATCGTTAACTTGCGAAAACCGCATCCATCCAACTGTATATATAATAGAAGAATCACCCCAAGAAAAATTGGGGTGTGCTGATTAGATGACCCTGATATTCTATTCTTGTATAGATGCTCCCCGATCAATTAACCCTCTAATCAACTAGCTGATGAATAGACTAGATTGCAAATAGCTGAAGTCTGGTCCATTCAAAAAAAGAAGAACGCTGGAAGTTTAGTGCTCCCATAAACACATCACTTCCAGCTCCTTGAAACCCTCGTAATGTGCCTTTCTGTATTTAATTATTGCAAGCTATTTTTGAGATTACAAGAGGTCTTTTGCAATCACCCACTTTTGCGGCTCGATCTCGCTTGAAATTTCTCAAACCCTCTCTACATCAAGTTTCTAACCCTGCAACTTTCGGCCCGTCGCTTTGTCTTTTTTTCTCGGTCTGTCCCGGCAACGGTAAAGTTGACAAATGCTCTAAAATATGATATTTACAACTCCCAACAGCACAAGTATAACATCAGTTTAAAAGAAGTTGAGGGGTAATACCCACCTTTAATATATCGAGTTCCCGAACTCCAGTAAACCAATTCGTCCGATGGGTCCGTCTCAACCCAACCCTCAACCGGTGAATTGACTTTCGTTTTCCTGTGGGGTTTAATAGTTTTACACCCGAGCGATCGACTTTTCGCAACATTTTAATCGCGCCTCGATCGCGGCAAAATAGAGAAAAGCAAAATCCAACAGAAACCGGGAGTAAATAGCCGCTCAAAATTCGATCCAAATCCCTTGAGATCAAAAGAGAGTCCGAACCGGATCTGATGCGATCGCCAACTTTATCTCAAGTAGAAATAAAGCTATATTTAATTGTAGATTATCCTCCCCTTTCTTCGAGAAGCACTCAAAGTAAGAATATAGAAAAATTTATGAAAATCTTAATGCTTTCGGCAACCTTTCCCTATCCCCCCACCCGAGGCGGAACCCCGATCCGCACCTTTAACTTACTCAAATATTTAAGCCAACGACATCCCGTCACCCTCGTCACCCAACGCAGCGAAGACGTCACCGATGAAGAAATCGAACAACTGGGTGAATACGTCGATAAATTAGTCATATTTCCTCGACCCGAAAGCGAACAAACAAAAACCGGAACCGGGGCCAAAATCCAACGCTTTGGCGAATTTCTACTCGAAGGAACCCCCCCAAGCGTGCGATCAATCTACTCAGAAGCAATGCAAAACTGGATCGATGAATGGGTAAATGCGGGTAAATGCGAAGCGATCACCTGCGAACATAGCGTCAATGAAATCTTTGTGCGTCCCGAATGGAAACACCAACTCAAAACCGTTGTAGACGTTCACAGTTCAGTGTACGGCACAATTCGCCAACAACTGCAAACCCACACCGCAGAAAAACCCCTGCGCGATCGCCTCAACCTACCCCTACTGTACCGCTACGAAAAACGCTACTGCTCAAAATTTAGCGCCATTGTAGTCACCACCCCCGAAGATCGCCAACAACTGATCGCCTTCAACCCCAAAGCCCGATTTGAAACCGTTCCCAACGGAGTAGACTTAGATCAATTTCCCCCTCGCCGCCAAGATCCGGGAGGACACCGATTAATTTTTGTCGGCACAATGGACTACATTGCCAATATCGATGCGGCCCGTTATTTTAGTTTAGAAGTCTTTCCGAAACTCAAACAGCGTTATCCCGACGCGACCCTCGCCCTGGCCGGCGCAAGACCGGTACCGTCCGTCTTAGAATTAACGAAAATACCCGGAATTGAAGTCACTGGACGAGTCCCATCAATGGCAGAATATTTACATCAAGCCACTGTTTGTATAGTACCCATGCGAATCGGTTTCGGAATCAAAAATAAAACCTTGGAAGCAATGGCCGCCGGTGTCCCGGTGGTCGGCAGCAATAGCGGTTTAGAAGGACTCGCCGTTGATGGACCGAATGTACCGTTAAGGGCTTTGCGGGCTAATACGGTCGAGGAATATATCGACGCCATTAGCCGACTGTTTGAGGATGCTCAACTCAGACAAAAACTTTCCGATCAGGGACGAACGTTAATCGAAACCGAATACACTTGGGAACGAGCGGGTCAACGTTATGAACAAGTGCTACTGGCATAACCGGCTTGCATCAATTCTAGTGCAGCACAGTAGGGTAATCAGAGGTTAAAAACCATCACCAAAAATTACAAGCATTTGAAACCCTGGACAATAGGCGGAGAGTTGACGATGAACAACAAGTTTCACCGAAGAAACCGAACACCCAAAACCCCCCCTCAAATGGTGAGAATTCTTTACCGACTCGGATGGTTACAGCCGAAAGCCAGCAGTCACGAAACGCCGGCTGTATCCCCTCGAAAACAAGCTCTAAAGCCCCGACGTCGGCTAAGACGGAGGGCATCGAAAAACACCATTTTGGGGGCGGTCTGGAAAAAATGGATGGCCGATGGCGTCGCTTTTGCCCTGTTATTGGGGGGATCGGGTTTACTGGCCGGCGGCGCCTGGTTTAGCTACAAATTGATTTTAGATCCCGATATCGGGATTTGGCTCAATCAATTTTTACCCGCCTGGACTCAAATTCCCCTACAGCGCCACGAGGCGATCAAAACCCTCGATGAAGTGCGCGTCAGTCTCGAAGAACAGGGACTCACCATCGGAGAGGGTTTATCTTTACCGCGATCGGATTCTCCGAAAGCTTCTCACAGCTTGTTTGAGAATAATCCCTATTTAAAAGTTCTCAAACCTTTTCTTTTACCCCCGGAAAAATTGGTTCAAAACTCACCGGATTTATTAGTTCCGGTGGTAAGAAAGCGCGAACCTTCTCAGGCTTATCCTTGTCCTTCGGTTTGTCAAGAAATTATCGAACTGCGGGTTTACAAAGCGGTTCAAATGCCCTACCAACGTCCCGGAAGCGAACAATATTATCGCCTGGTTCACCAACTCGACGCCAACGGGCCTGCTGAATCGTTTATCTTGACTTCTCTGATTAGCAACCGCACCAACCAACAAGGCTCGAATAAACCCGTTCCTTTAACCCGGATTCGTCAATTTACCGGGAAAGTTCCGACTTTTGGGGTGTGGTTTAGTCTCAACGGTGAACGGATTCTCGGCACCAAAAAAGTTCCCTATGGTAAAGTCATTCATTACAACCCTACTCATTATTATTTGAGTACAATGTTGGAGTGGAAAAGTTCGGCCGGACAACAACCGATTTGGGAACAAGTTACCGGAAATCTTGAACCGGAATTATTAGTTGAGGAAACCATCGGACTCGAACCCCAGTTTCAAATTTATCAGGTTAAACCCCGTCAATTTGTTCCGAATCCGATTCAGCTTGCCGATATTTCTTTAGAAGAACAAGCCATTGATAACTATGCTTATCGCAAGGCGTTAAGACTGGCCCGCAGCGGTTTGTGGTCCGCCGCTTTAGAGTTGATGGAACCGATTAAAGTTGAGATGAATAAAGACGGTTCTAATAGCAGTAAATGGCCGGCTTTGGCGCAAGCTCAGTTAGATTTGATTCAGTTTCATGCTAAAATTACAGAAGCACAGGCAACCGCTTCTTGGGCGAGTCCGACTCAAAAAGTCTTGGCGGGTTTAATTGATGGTCGCTGGACGGAAGCGTTGGATGTGCTACAAACAGAACAGGTGAATTCTGAGGATATTAATACTCTCTTACAAGCCGATGACGGACGTTTGAAAACTCGCATTAAAGCGGCTTTGGCTGAAAGTCCAGAAGAACCGGATTTACAGGCTTGGGGTGCTTTAGTGGTCGCGGCGCAAGAAGGACGAAATCAGGCTTTAACTTGGTTGGATGAACAGTCTTTCGCCAGCAGTGAAAATAAAATTAGAATTCAACAATTGTTGGATTAAGCAAAGGGAAAATGGGGGACAGGTTTCGGGTTTTTGGGGTTTGGTGAATTCGCCCTTTACTGTTCCCTAAAATTTTTCCCGAGTCCGATTTTTTTTGAAACTTGTTGCTCTCAATTTGTTAATCTCAATGGGTGAAAAAGGGGAAGCAGAAACTCTGAAGTTAACTCGCCAGCGAATCGCGTTTTATTTGGATGATTTAGAAACGCCTATCGGTCGATTTGTTAGCTTCAGCATCACGGGTTTAATTTTACTTTCTTCGGTGATTTTTGTGGTTCAAACTTATCACATTCCCCCGGAAGTTCGGTATATTTTAGAGAAAATAGACCGGGGAATCGTGATTATTTTTGCCTGCGAATATTTAATTCGATTTTGGGTAGCCGAAGACAAAATAAAATTCTTTTTGAACCCGTTTTCGCTGATCGATTCCATAGCCATTTTACCTTATTTCTTTGGATTTTTTAACGTTAGTTTTATTAGAATTCTGCGCTGGTTTAGAATTTTACGGCTGATTCGATTTATTGAAGTCAAACTTTATATATTCCGCCTGCAAACCGAAGACGGGATTATTTTTGCTCGAATTATCTTTACTCTGTTAACGATTATTTTTGTATTTTCCGGGCTAATTTATCAGGTCGAAAGTCCGGTGAACCCCCAAATTTTTGGAACATTTCTCGATGCGGTTTACTTTTCAGTTGTGACCATGACAACCGTTGGATATGGGGATGTTGTTCCTTTCTCCGAACCCGGTCGATTTTTAACCATTTTGATGATTTTAACCGGAATTGCTTTAATTCCTTGGCAAATCGGAGATTTAATTAAACAATTGGTAAAAACCGCCAATAAAATAGAAACCACCTGTTCCGGTTGCGGTTGGATGAGCCACGACCAGGATGCCCTTTATTGTAAACGATGTGGGACCTTACTCAACGCCAATCGTTCTTCTAAATCCTAAACTCCCACAAGCACCCGGTTTTCATCCGAAAGAATGATCTTTATAAAAAAATTTAGTCTTGAAACAGACAAAAAGACAATTTCCTGACATGATAAAAAGTAAGTTATCTGAATTATAGAGCAAAGAATGAACGCTGATGTTATATACACAGAAACCTCTCACTCCAGACAACTACTGCGATCGCTGCGATCGCTTTCGGTGTATAGTAGCCTCATTATTTTAGTAACCGGATGTATTGTACTCGTCGGTTGGGCGATCGACATCGACATCCTCAAAACCATTTTACCCGAACATCTGACCATGAAGGCAAATACAGCCATCGGTTTTATTGTCAGCAGTATAGTCTTGTGGTCTTGGCTTCATCAATACAATTTCAATAATTCCAAATTTCAACGAATCTTCCCATTTTTAATTAAAATTGCTTCATTTTCAGTGATTTTATTGGGTTTACTCACCCTAATCGAACATTACTTTCAAACCGATTTAAACATAGATCAAATTTTATTTTCATACTCCCCCGATCCCCTCGATCCCGAAGCCCCCGGACGCATGGCCCCCAATACTGCGATCAGCTTTATTTTATCGGGATCGGCTTTAATTTTACTGGCTTATCAGCTTTGGCGTTTAGCCCAACTGTTCAGTTTGTTCAGCTTCTCCGTCGGTTTGGTTTCCCTAACCGGTCATCTTTACGCGGTGGTACCATTGTACAGTGCAGGTTCGGTCAGCGGAATGGCATTTCACACCGCAATTTTATTTATGATCCTCTCACTGGGAATTTTATTCGCCTGTGCAGACCAAGGCTGGATGCAGGAACTCACCACCAACGCCGCAGGTGGGATTATGGCCCGGCGTCTGATTCCAATATTAGGTTTATTGCCGCTATTTTTAGGCTTATTTGTCTTAGTTCTCTACGAAGAATTACAACTCACAGCAGAGTCCGCTTTTGCGCTTCGGAGCGTATTGGGTATGATCATCTATGTTGCTATTGTTTGGCGGAATGCCAAAACCCTCAACCGCATCGATTATCACCGCCAAGAAATTCAGCAACACCTGATTAATAGCGAACGTCGCTTCCGAGCAATTTTAGATCAAACCTATCAATTTATTGGATTATTACAACCCAACGGTATTTTAATTGAAATTAATCAAACCGCCCTAGAATTTCGGGGTTTAAACTTGAGTGAGGTTCGGGGTAAACCCATCTGGGAAATCTACTGGCCGAACTCATCAATACAAACCCAAAACCAGTTCAAACAAGCCATCGCCACCGCAGCTTCGGGGGAATTTGTTCGCAATGAAGTTGAAATGCGGGATAGGGAAAATCAAATTGCCATCATTGACTTTTCCTTAAAACCGATTCAAGATGAACAAAGAAATGTCACCCTTCTGATTTTTGAAGGGCGAGAGATCACCGACTACAAAAAAGCACAACAAGCCTTAGAACGCAGTCAAGCGCGTTATCGTGCCATTGTTGAAGATCAAACCGAATTAATTTGTCGTTATCACGCCGATACAACAATCTCCTTTGTCAATGATGCCTATTGTCGTTACTTCTGCATCGAACGAGAGGCTTTAATTGGCAATAGCTATAACCCGATTATTTATGAAGCCGATTATCAGCGAGTTTTGCAAGAGATCAATACGATCAGTTTAGAAAATCCGACTGTTACCATTGAAAATCGAGTGGTTGTTAACGGGGAAATTCGCTGGACTCAGTGGAATAATCGCGCTATTTTTAATTCCCAAGGAGAACTCATCGAATATCAATCCGTCGGTCGAGATATTAGTGAACTGAAACAAAAAGAAGAAGAACTCCGACAACTCAACCAACAACTCACCGAAGTGAATAAAATCTTGCAACGCCGAGAAGAACAATTTAGAGCATTGGCTGAAAATATACCCGATAGCATTACCCGCCACGATCGCCAATATCGCTATCTTTACACCAATCCCGCCTGTAGGCAACAATCCGGCTTTCCCCCAGAAGTTTATCTGGGAAAAATCCCATCCCAATTGGGTTATCCCGAAGAAATGACTCAGATGTGGGAAGCTTCTTTAGAAACGGTTTTTCTCACGGGTGAGATGAGAATTGATGAATTTGAAGTCGTCAATCAAAACGAAGTTAAAAGTTATCAAACCCAAATTGTACCGGAATTTGCACCCGATGGTTCCGTGCTATCGGTTTTAACAATTTCCCGCGATATTACCCAACTGCGACAACTCAATGAATATCTCGAAGATGAGGTGGAAAAACGCACCGCTCAATTGGCTGCAACCAATACCCAATTGCGCGAAGAAATTCGTCGCCGCCAAGCGGTTCAACGGGAACTGATTCAGCAAAAACGGCTTTTAGAAAGCTTCTTTGAAAGTTCTCCGGTGGGGATGATTATCTATGACAAGCAATTGCGCTTTATGCAACTCAATACCTCAATTGCAGAAATGAATGGCGTTTCAATTGAAGCTTCTTTGGGTCGTACTGTTGAGGAAATTTTACCCGATATTGCACCCCAAATTAATCCCAGATTTCAGCAAGTTTTACAAACCGGTAAACCGGTTCTGAATGTGGAAATTTCGGGAGAAACCCCCCAGCATCCCGGTGTAACCCGCTATTGGCAAGCCTCCTATTTTCCGATCCTCAGACAAGATCATCAAGTGATGGGAATTGGAGCGGTAATTGTGGAAATTAGCGATCGCAAACGAACCGAAATCGCATTACAACAGAGTGAAGAACGGTTCCGAAAAGCGATCATTGAAGCCCCTTTCCCGATTCTCATTCATGCGGAAGATGGCAAAATTATGCAAATTAGTAATACTTTAAGTGAAATTACAGGTTACACATTTGAGGAAATCCCCACAGTTGAAGATTGGACCGAGCGAGCCTATGGTGAGCGTCAAAATATTGTTTTAGAAGTCATCAATCAGCTTTATCGGCTCGATCATCGAGTGGATGAAGGAGAATGGGAGGTTAGAACTAAAAACGGAACCCATCGGATCTGGAATTTTAGCTCTGCTCCTTTGGGCAAATTTTCAGATCGTAGACGATTGGTTATATCAATGGCGGCCGATATCACAGAACGAAAACAGGCAGAAATTGCCCTGGCGACTCGCCTCAGACAACAGGCGATCATCACTCAATTGGGTCAGATGGCGTTGTCGGGATGCTCTTTAACAGAACTTTTCGATCAAACAACGGAATTGGTCGCCGAGAGTTTAAGCGCTCAATATTGTAAAGTCTTAGAGTTGTTGCCAGATGGTGAGCGTTTACTATTGCGCTCGGGAGTGGGTTGGCGTGAAGGTCTAGTGGGGAAAGCAACCTTGGGAAGCGATAATAATTCTCAGGCGAGTTATACCCTGGCAGTCGATGAACCGGTGATCGTTGAAAATTTAACCACAGAATCCCGTTTTAACGGCCCGTCTCTGTTGCAGGAACATCACGTTATTAGCGGCGTGAGTACCATTATTGAGGGGAGAAATCATCGACCTTTTGGGGTGTTGGGAGTTCATTCTACAGAGCAACGACATTTTACCCCCGATGATGTTAACTTTGTACAAGCGATCGCCAATCTTTTAGCCGAAGCGATCGCCCGCAAGCAAACCGAGCAGGAAATTAACGAACTCAATAGCAGTCTCGAACGGCGAGTTAAAGAACGTACTCAACAGTTAGAGGATGCTAACCAAGAAATGAATGCTTTTTCTTACTCTGTTGCCCACGATTTACGCGCTCCGTTGCGAGCTATTCAAGGATTTGCTCAAGTGTTAATTGAAGACTACAGCAATCAACTCGATGAACTCGCAAAAGAATATATTAACCGCATGGGCGCCTCTGCCGAACGTCTCGATCAATTGATTCAGGATTTACTCGATTATAGTCGTTTGGGACGGACGGAAATTCAGTTAAGACGGATTAATTTAGCCTCTGTTATTCAAGGGATTATTGATGAACTTCAGCCCGAGTTGGAAGCAACACAGGCCCAGATTTTGATAGACTCATCTCTACCAATGGTGAGGGCGCAACGCAGCGTTTTAAAGCAGGTGATGACCAACTTGATCTCAAATGCGATTAAATTTGTTCAACCGGGTGTTTCCCCGATAGTATCGATTCGGGCGGAAAAGGTAGGGGATAATCACTTAGATACACAGACTGAATCGATCAGAATTTGGATCGAAGATAATGGGATTGGTATCTCAGCCCAACACCAAGAGCGTATTTTCCGGGCGTTTGAGCGGTTGCACGGCGTCGAAGCTTATCCGGGTACGGGAATCGGATTGGCGATTGTTAAACGGGGCGTTGAACGCATGGGCGGACGGGTCGGTGTGGAGTCCGATTGGGGTCACGGAAGTCGATTCTGGATAGAATTGATTCCTGCCGAGTCTAAATTGGACTAAATGGGAGAGATTTTACTCAGATCGATAGATTCCATGCCTTAATCGTTTGTGCTAAACTTGGGGACTAATTGCACGCTTAAAAAACCGCATAAATCTAGTCGCTGTCGCGTTTTTATAGGGTAAAAATGCAGATAAAGTTTTGCTGATTTATACCGATTTTTTCAGGACGTTCAAGCAAAAACCAGAACAAAAAAGAGCATCACCCAACCAATTGAATAAAGGTAATATGGACAGTTCAATCCGCAACTCTTTATTGGAAAATCATCTTTTGGCAGCTTTACCCCAAGCAGAGTTGGAACGGCTCGCCCCCTATTTCATCGAAGTTTCTCTGTCTTTAGGACAAATTCTCCACGAACCCCAAGAAAAAATAGAAACCGTCTATTTCCCGACTCATTCCATGATTTCGTTAGTTTCGATTATGGAAGATGGTTCGACTGTTGAGGTGGGAATTGTTGGGAATGATGGGATGTTGGGTTATCCGGTTTATTTGGGCGGAGACTACAGCCATACTCGGGCGATTGTACAGATAGAAGGAACCGCTTTGCAACTTGATGCGGGTGTTCTCAAATGTGAATTTAATCAGGGGAATTTTCTACAACGGTTATTGCTACTTTATACCCAAGCCTTTCTCGCTCAGGTGAGTCAAACCGCAGCTTGTAACCGCTTTCACCCCGCAGAAGAACGACTCGCCCGTTGGCTTTTACAGTCTCAAGACTTTGCCGGTTCGGAAAAATTAAATTTAACTCAAGAATTCCTTTCCAGTATGTTGGGGATTCGTCGGGCGAGTGTTACAGTGTCCGCCGGAACCTTACAGCAAGCGGGTATGATCCGCTATAATCGAGGCAAAATTACTATTTTGGATCGTGCCGCCCTAGAAGCTACAACTTGCGAATGTTATCAAATTGTTCGCCGAGAATATAATCGCTTACTTGGCCTTTTAACAGTTTAGGTACGGTGGCGTACATATCTTGATTTATTATTGTGGGATAGTTAGAAAGAATGACTCCAATCGTTGTCGGATCAGAGCTATTTTATCCATTTCTGGACATCTTGTTGTGTAAACTCATAGGCCCGATAGGTATTTTATTTCTAAATGCTCGCAGTTTTAGGTTATTCTCAGTATTGGGTTGAATGATGAATATCAATGATTACGGTATATTATTAGTAGAAGATGATGCTAATGACATCCTGTTTGTACAGCGGGCTTTTCGTCAAGCCAACCTAAAAAATCCCATTCGGATTGTTAAAGATGGTGAGCAAGCTATTTCTTATCTTCAAGGAGAAAATGAATATGCTAATCGCGATTTATATTTCTTACCGACCTTGATTCTTTTAGACTTAAAGTTACCTCGCTGTTCTGGATTGGAGGTTTTGGAATGGATTAAAACACAAGCACATCTGAGACGGATTCCCGTCGTCATTTTAACATCTTCGAGAGAAAGTGTTGACGTGAATCGAGCTTATGAAATCGGGGCTAATTCTTATTTAGTTAAACCCGTAAAATTTGATGACTTAACTAAAATGATCGAAATTATTGATGCTTATTGGTTAAAATTAAATCAATATCCTTCGTCAATATCAATTTGAGTTTTCAGCTTTCTGTTAGATTTAGATCGGAATAATAGTGTATTTTCCCTATTGGATAATGACTGGAGAGCAATTGCTGCAACGTATTTTGCTTGTTGACGATAGCCCCGACGATCGCCTTCTCGCCATTCGAGAAATTTCTCGGGAATTTCCAGAGGTTGAAATTCAAGAAGCGGTCAGTTTGCGGGAGTTTTATCAGGCTTTAGAAGCCGATCGGTTTGATTTGGTGATTACCGACTACGAGTTAAATTGGACGACGGGATTGGATATTTTACGGATGGTGAAAGAACACGATCGCGATCGCCCGATTATTATGTTTACCAATTCGGGAACTCAAGAAATCGCCGTAGAAGCGATGAAAGCGGGTTTGGATGACTACGTGTTGAAATCTCCCAAATATTTTATTCGGCTGTCTCAGGCGGTTCGTACCGTTTGGGAAAATACACAAAATCGTCGCAAAGCCGAAGAATTAGAATTGCGCCTGCAATTTTTACTGGATGAGTTAAATGTCGGGGTATTTCGCGCAACTTTAGACGGTGAACTGTTGGAAGTCACCGATGGGTTTTATAAGCTTTTCGGACTCAATTCTTTTGAAGAAGCTCAGATTTTTTTTCGGGAAAACCTAACGTTTAATGATGTGGAGATTCGCCAACAAGAACAATGGAAATCTGAAACGGAATTAACCCATCCGAATGGGAATAAAATTTGGGTCAAAATTAGTGAAACTTTGGTCAATCAAAATGGAAAAACGGTCATCGATGGGTTGATTGATGATATTACCGAACAAAAGCAAACCGCCGACAAACTTCAAAAACTGAACCAAACTTTAGAACTGCGGGTTCGAGAACGAACCGAACGTTTAGAAAATCTCAATAAAGAGTTAGAAACTTTTGCTTTTTCTGTCTCTCACGATTTGCGAACGCCCATCCGTCAAATTGATGGTTTTGTCACCTTACTCCAGCAACAACTCCAACCCATTACTACAGATGAAACCGTTCTACATTACTTGGATATTATCAGCAAATTAACCGAACGTTCCGGTCGGATGATTGATGATTTATTGCTTTTTTCTCGAACCGGACGAGCAGAAATGCAGTATAATATCGTGAATATGGAACAGTTAGTTCAATCTCTCACACGTCAAATCGAGTTGCGACAGGAAAGCCGAAAAATTATCTGGAAAATAGACCCCTTGCCCTCGGTACCTGGGGATTCTCATCTGCTCCAACAAGTTTGGCAAAATTTACTTGAAAATGCGGTAAAATATACTCGGAAAAAAGAACAAGCTGAAATAGAAATCGGCAGTATTTCCGGCGAACAAGAAATTACTTATTTTGTCAAAGATAATGGGATTGGTTTCGAGATGAATTATGTTAATCGGCTGTTTGGTGTATTCCAACGCCTAGAAAATGCTCAAGACTTTGAGGGAACCGGGATAGGACTCGCCAATACTCGCCGGATTATTCACCGTCATCACGGACAAATTTGGGCGGAAGGAAGCCCCAACCAAGGAGCAACCTTTTATTTTAGTTTACCTCGCGAGCGACGCCAAATTTGAAAAGAATCTTTATTTTTTTTGGTTTTTAAAAAAATTTTGGTTAATATCAGTTATTAGTTCGCTTTTAAATGCCCCATCGATTCACAAAGTTCACCGTCTGTTAAGATCTATTTATTCCTTGAGATAGAGATAGGGATTGGTAGCTTGTCATATCATTGCTAGAATGGCATCCCTTATGTTTAACTGAATTTAATGTACGCTCTATGGAATAGCTTATTTGTTCAAGTCTCCCCTCCCCCACCAATGCTACAAATTCTCCTGTTAGAAGATGATCCGGTAGATGTCGAGTTAATTCAAACTCTACTCAAAAATGGAGGCATTGAAGCCGAATTTATCTGTGTTAATCAACGCTCCGATTTTGCGGAGTTCTTGAAAACACAATTGCCCGACTTGATTTTATCAGACTATGTACTGCCCAACTTTGACGGAATTACCGCCTTAGAAATTGCTCAACAATTCTGTCCTGAAGTCCCGTTTATTATGGTGTCCGGGATGTTGGGAGAAGAACGGGCGATCGACACCCTCAAACAAGGCGCGACCGATTATGTTTTAAAACAGCGCTTGCAGCGATTAGTTCCTTCAGCCAAACGCGCATTGCGAGAAAGTCAACAGCGAAAGGAACGCTTTCGGGTTGAGGAAGCCTTGCGTCAGAGGGATGACCTACTACAAGCGATCGTAGAAGCTTCTCCCGTTGCCATAATCACCCTCAGTCCCCAGAAACAAGTGATTACCTGGAATACTGCGGCTGAACGGATTTATGGTTGGCAGCCCTTAGAAGTAATTGATCGCCCGTTGTCGGTGATTCTTCCCAAACAACAAGATCAATTTAATCGCTTATTTCAGCAGGCTCTAGAAAATCATACCCTAACCAACTACGAATTTCAACACCAGGGAAAAAATCAAGATTTAATTGAAATTAGCGTCTCCCTGGCGCCCCTGCACAACGCCGAAGGAAATGTCTGTGGAGTCGTAATGACAGCCATTGATATTACCGCTCGCAAACGCATCGAAGCCGAGCGTTTTAACCTCCTCAAACGAGAGCAAACCGCCCGAGAACAAGCCGAAGCCGCCAACCGGGTTAAAGATGAATTTTTAGCCGTTCTTTCCCACGAATTGCGGACTCCTCTCAATTCAATTTTGGGATGGATTACCTTAATTCAACAGGGTAAACTCAACCAAATTACCCTCAATCAAGCCTTAGAAGTGATCGAACGGAACGCTTCTTTACAAACCCAATTAATCGAAGATTTACTCGATATTTCACGAATTAGTCGGGGAAAACTGAGTTTGAGTATTAACCCGGTTAATTTGATTGAGTTAATTGAAACCACCGCCGAAACGGTACGCCCTGCGGCGCAGGCGAAATCAATTTCTCTCGAACTGGTTTTAGATAGCAGTCTGGGTAGAATTGCGGGAGATGCCAATCGGCTTCAGCAAGTTTTTTGGAACTTATTTTCCAATGCGATTAAATTTACTATAAATAACGGTTCGGTCACAGTTCGATTAAATAAAATAGACAATTCTTACGCTCAAATTCAAGTGATTGATTCGGGGATTGGGATTGAACCGAATTTCCTTCCTTATGTGTTTGAATATTTTCGTCAAGCCGATGCTTCCACCACGCGATCGCACGGGGGTTTGGGATTGGGTTTGGCGATCTCTCGTCATTTAGTTGAACTGCATGGCGGTACAATTAATGTCGAAAGTGAGGGAAAAGGAAAAGGGACAACTTTTACGGTGATGCTGCCGATTCAGCCGATTGAATCAGATTCCCAACAGCCCGAACAACTGATTGATAATGGCTTGAGCTTGCAAGATCTTAACATTATGATTGTTGAAGATCAAGCCGATGCGCGAGAGTTAATCAGGTTGGTTCTCGAACAACAAGGAGCGAAGGTCAACGAAGCAAGTTCGGGTCTAGAAGCGTTGGAAATGATTAAACAATCTCAACCGGATGTTTTAATTAGCGATATTGGAATGCCCGATGAAGATGGTTATACTTTTCTCAAAAAAGTGCGTTCTTTACCTCCCGAAAAAGGCGGTAATGTTCCGGCTTTGGCACTGACTGCTTATACTAAACTAGAGGATAAACAGCAAGCGATCGCCGCCGGATTTCAGATGCACTTGGGCAAACCCCTTGATATTACCGAATTGCTAAAAGCGGTTTATGAACTCAGCCCCAAGGCTCGTTAATTTTTAGAGAATTTAATTTTTAGAGAATTTATCGAGGTTTAAAACCATGAAAGAACCCAAAAAAAATCGAGAGATTGATCCGGTGACTGTGGTGGCGATTATTGTCGCTATTTTGTTTATTCCTCTGTTTATTGCCGGCTTTTTACCTTAATTATGTGATATTACTTTCTCCCAAAAACCCGGTTTCTTTTATAAACCGGGTTTTTAAATCCCCACTGTATATCATCTCCGACTCATCAATCCTCAGTGCTGTAGGGGCGCTCCTCAGCCAAGATATTTACTACTACTCCGAGATTGAATTAAACCCGCCCCACCCCCATAACAAAATTAATCAACCGGATCTAATATTGCTTTCTAAAAGTTGGCGATCGCCAATTCTTTTAAGGAATTATCTTCCAGCCAATGACCTAGCCTCGTGCATTCATTATCGGGTGGATTTCCTCGGTAGTTATTAGCATGATAGCCGATAAAATCTGCAAACATTTGGAGTGGAATTAAAATCGTGTCTACTTCCATAGCATCGTCAAAACAAACCTTCTCCAGTTGAAATTTATAACCCGCCCACTTGACGGTTGAAAGACGATTATTGACCAAAAGTTCTAGGTTATAAATAACGCAATTGCGTTCAAGGTCTGGATTTTTTTTCCCATAGGCAATACTCCAGTAAATATGGTGGCGGACAAAATAGATCCCCCTGACATCTTGACAAACTTCTATTTCTATATCTTTTATATTCAGAAAACAACGTTTTAGCTGCTTCATATTTGACCTGCAATTATTGATACCGGCAAATCGCTAGATAATCCCCTGAATTCTGCGGAATATTGGGATTTTTCTAACCAATATGTGATCATATCCGGGAAATACCCTGACCGATAAACCCAGTGTCTTGGAGAAAGGGGGTGTGTAATTTTCCCATCAGCATTTTAATTTTATCCTGAGATCCGCTTGCGAAACCCGTAGTCACTGAATAGTTGAAGTGATGATTAGCAAGCGCGAGGAAATCCAATGTCAGACCGTGAACAAGTTCAAATTGATGGCTTTCGAGTCTCTGGTCCCGTTCAAGGGAAGCGAATTGAAGTTGAATTTGATGTCAAACCGACCCGAGAAAGAAAAAGTTCATCTTATTCTAATTCTTCCGATGAATGGGATTCCATTTGGTTTTTATTTATCCTGCTCTTTTCTTTAGTCTTTTTTGTGGGAAATACGGTCGGAACCGGCCCTAATCCTTTCCCCGATTCTTTCTATCCCTCTAGCTCAAATTTGAATTCTTTATCCCGATCCAATCGGTAAATCTGGGATGATGAATATTATTGATCAATTCGAGTTAATTCACAATTCACAACTTGAGGGTTAAAACTCTTAAATAACTAGATTAGACCTTTTTTTTTCAGTCTAATCTAAAAAACGAGCAAGATTTGTGAATTGTGAATCGGCAATTTTTTGGGGATGCTTTTGAGTTCTCCCTTAAATACCCGCAGCCAACCAACCGCGAATAAAGTAATAGAATGTAATGATATATTCCTCCACTACATCCGTCGTTAATAAAAGAGCTTCAGCGCTAGGTAAGAAGTCTTTACCCGCAACTCGCCGTTGGTATTTTTCATCGGGGAGAGAAGCATAAAAGTTGGTCGGAGCCGGAATCACTTTAAAGCCGACATCGGCAAAAGTTAAACTCGCCCGACGCATTTCTAGAGCAGAAGTCACCAAAATAATCGCCCGTCCCAAGTCTCGTTTTTTGGCAATTTGTTGAATAGAAACGGCGCTATCGTACAAGGTTCCATCGGATGTATCCTTGATAATGACACTGGAAGGAACCCCCATTCCCACCAATAATCGAGCGATATAATCGGCTTCGACAACCGGTTGAATGTACTCATTTCTTGAACCGGCACTAACGATCATGATCGGCGCCAAACCATCTTTATAGAGTTTAGCCGCATAGGGAATGCGATCGCCAATTCGAGTCAGTTGAACTTGAGTGGTATAGGGAAGCTTGGGTTCAGTGGTTCCCGAACCGAGTAAAACAATCGCTTCGGCCCTTTCTCCGCAACACAAATCCGTTTGAACCGTTTCAATGGCAGTTTTTTCTAATTGAAAAGCCAACCATTGAGCAACAAACGGCATACTGGAAAGAATTAAAATCAGTAAGGCCGTTAAAATTAAATTCGGTCCGGGATTACCAATTCCCCCCTTATTAATTTGAGCCGCCGCTAAAATTAACAACAAAATCGAGAAGCCGAGCGGCTTAATAAACACCGACAAAAGACTCAAAATGGCGAGTCCGATGGGGCTATCGGGTGCGGTAAAGGCAATCAGCAACAAAAATACAGCCAGTAGGAACCACAGCCGACCGACTAAATTACCCTCTTTGCTAACAATCAGTTTCCATAATCTAAAGATAATGGTTCCAATTAGCAGCAACAATAACAGTCGAGTGAGTTGTACAAACATTGTGTCTGTTGTTCAAGATGAGTGGTTAAACGTTTGTTGGGTGGAAAACTTTAGACCATCCAACTGGATATTATCGGCAGAAAACAGAAACTTCCGCTTTTTCCTCAACAGTCCACCCCAAATGAATGGCCAACTGAGATGGAAATTCCAATTTGGATATGGCTAAAGTTTACAGAAACGATGGGCAGTTTTAAAGCCTATTCTCAATATTAGTCAAGCTGATCAAACGGTCAACAGAATTTTCACGGTTTTTGCTTTGAGCGACGTTGTAACTCATACTCAACCGCTTCGACTACCGTTTCCACCACTTGCACCCGAGCGGAATACTTACAATTGGCCCCTACAATTGTCCAAGGTGCCGTCGGTGTATGAGTGCGTTGAATCATCTGGTTAACGGCCACCTCATAAAAAGGCCATTTTTCCCGATTGCGCCAATCTTCATCGGTGAGCTTATACTGTTTAAAAGGATTGTCTTTACGCGCAGCAAATCGCTTCAGTTGTTCGTCTAAGTCGATGTGCAGCCAAAACTTCACCAACACATAACCGGCACTGGTAAGCTGTTCTTCAAATTCGTTAATTTCTCGATAGGCCCGTCGCCATTCTTCATCTGTCGCAAAGCCTTCGACCCGTTCAACCAAAACTCGACCGTACCAACTGCGGTCAAAAATCCCAATTTTCCCGGCCGGCGGTAAACGTCGCCAAAACCGCCACAGATAATGATGGCTTTTTTCCTCATCCGTCGGCGCCGCAAAGGGTTGCACTTGATAGCTGCGGGGATCTAAAATATCGGTGAGCCGTTTAATTGCCCCGCCTTTTCCGGCCGCATCCCAACCTTCAAACACCGCCAACACCGGAATTTGTTGTTCGTAAATGTCCCGTTGCAGCTTACCCAAACGGGCCTGTTGTTGGGAGAGTTTGTGTTTGTAGTCGTCTTCGGAGAGAGTATGAGTTAAATCGACTTGTCCGAGGGGATTGGGTTCGGTGGGGTCGAGGTGGTCTTGTAGCGGGGTTCTCACCGGCGGCAGTTGAACCTGTAACCGGTCCAATCCTTCTTTGAGGGTGGCAACCATTGCCGAGAGAACTTTAATTCGAGCATAGCGTTGATTATCGCCTTCTACCAACGTCCAAGGTGCCGCGCCGGTGCTGGTATGAATTAACATATCTTCGGCGAAGGCTAAATAGGTGTCATAATTTTTTTCTTGTTGCCAATCTTCTGAACGAACTTGCCACGCTTTTAACTCGTCTTTGGCGGCTTTTTTCAGGCGACGCTTGAGTTCTTTTTGGCTAATATGAATCCAAAATTTTGCAATTACCGCCCCATCGTCTACCATTTGGCGTTCAAAGGCGTTAATTTGTCGCATCGCCATCGGTACTTCGGCTTCGGTCAGTCGTCCAAATAGTCTATCTTCGAGAACGTGGGTATACCAACTGTGGTAAAAAATGCCGATTTGACCTTGGGCGGGGAGTTTTTGCCAAAATCGCCACATAAACGGATAGCGGCGTTCTTCTCGGGTTGGCGGCCAAATAGGATGGACAATAAATCCTCGCGGGTCCATGTAGCCGACCATTTTTTTGACGAGCGCCCCTTTTCCGGCGGCGGCCCAACCTTCCAAGACTATCATAGCGGGAAGTTTCTTTTCCCAACAGGTTTGTTGCAGCGATCGCAATTTTTGCATTAAGCTTTCAATCTGGCTGTTATAGGTTTCTTTGTCGAGCGTTAAATTGAGATCGAGTGTATCGAGCATGAATTGATCGTTGTCACTATAAAAGTCAAGTCTAACTGTTCTGCGGACAGTCCCGCACGGTTGAAGTTGAAAATTTTTTTGAAGAAGTGAGAAGACAGCTTAATCAAAAATAGAGAAAGATTTAGCCTTGTCATTTTCTTGTCATTTTGTGGCGTTATTGTTTAAACCATGAGAAGTTAACCCGTCTTAACGGTCTACTTCCCAATACATCTATTTAAAATTATTCTTTTTTGGAGAGTTCCCATGAAATTAGAAATCATCGGCACAATTGTACTCGGTGTGGTTGCGGTGACTGTTTTTCCCGGTATTGTTCAAGCCAATAATGGTTCTTTTTCCGGTACCATTGAACGGGTTTGGGAAGATGGTTTCCGCTTGCAAAGTGACAATCGGGCGATTACCGTTGATTCTTGGGATGTTTGCGGAGATAATACCGCTCGTCATCTGTCTGCCGGGGAACAGGTGACTGTTGTGGGTGAGTTTGAGATGGGAGAATTTGATGCGTTTTCAATTACGAAAGCCGATGGTGTAGCCGTTTGTCAATAATAATTTCGCTTCACTGTTCTGTTACAGCTTTCTATTTTATTGGGCTGGTATTTTATCATTGACTTGACTTTCTGTTTGGATTGGATTTGTGAAATCTATGGGTAGTTCTCCTCGGCTTTTTCAAAAAGCTGAGGATTTTTTATCACCCAATCTTGCCGAGGATTAAGTTGTCGGAAAGTCAAACGGATGAATTTCAGTTTTTTTTAAGATGAGTGATCTGTTCATCGTGATAAACTGGCAAATTAAATAAACCCCGATTTCCGAAAAGGTTAATCCGGCATGAATTTTATTGCTAAACGTCAACTCCTGCTGAAAGTTTTTCTGCTCGCTTGTATAATTTCTACGGCTATTCACTTTACCGATAATTATCTTTATATTGAGCAATATCCCCAACCCGATTGGATTACTCCCCGTTCAATTTATGTATCGTGGATAATTTGGACAATGATTGGTATTGTCGGTTACGGCTTGTATCGCAGTCAAAGATTTTGGCTGGCTTATCTCTGTTTAACCCTCTATTCATTTTCAGGTTTAGATAGTTTAGCGCATTATTGCTTTGGAACTTGGTCAGATTTCTCATTGAAAATGCACTTTTTTATCCTCACCGATGGATTAACCGGTTTAACGGTTTTAGGATTTACACTGTGGTCGGGATTAATTATTCGAGAACAATTTAGCGAGACTGTTGCTGAGTAATAACGAGCGGGATTTGTATTGATGAGGCGGCTAGTTATTTTTTGACGGCGATCGCAGACTTACAAACAGGCGGTATGATTAAGTTCAACCGATCAATAACTATTTTATAGCGATCGCTAGTTATCTAGAACTCAAACCGATATGACCCCTGAAAATCCCCAATCTCAAATCCAAGCGGGGCGGTTAGCCATCCTGTTACATGAAGGTATTCTCGGTTCTGTTGGTAAAACGGGACTGTCTTTGCTGCGCTATTCTCAGGCTAATATTGTCGCAGTCATCGATCGCGACTGTGCGGGACAGTCCTTATGTGAACTGACGGGAATTAACCGAGATGTGCCGATTGTGGCTTCGGTGAAGGATGCGATCGCTTATAATCCCAATATTCTAATGATTGGAATTGCACCGTCAGGGGGCGCTTTACCGGAGGAATGGTGGGTCGATCTCGATGGGGCGTTAGAAGCGGAATTATCGATTGTTAACGGCTTACATACCCAATTAATTCCTTTAGTTGAACAACGACATCAAAATAAGATTAACCAAATTCTAAAGCCTCAACAATGGATTTGGGATATTCGTCAAGAACCACCGGGTTTAAAAATTGCCAGCGCTGCGGCGCGTCAACTGAGTTGTCGGCGAGTTTTAACCGTTGGAACCGATATGGCAATTGGGAAAATGTCAACCGGTTTAGAACTCAATAAAACTGCAAAACAACGGGGAATTCGATCTAAATTTCTCGCCACCGGTCAAGGGGGATTAATGTTAGGAGAAGATGGCATTCCCTTAGACTCGGTGCGGGTCGATTTTGCAGCCGGTGCGGTGGAACAAATGGTAATGCGGTTTGGAAGCGATTATGATTTACTAATCGTTGAAGGACAGGGTTCGTTAATTCATCCGGGTTCAACGGCGACTTTACCCCTGTTGCGGGGAAGTCAACCGACGGATTTAATTTTAGCCCATCGTGCCGGACAAACTCATATTCGCAATCATCCTCATGTGGTTATTCCTCCTTTATCTCAGGTGATTGAATTATACGAAAATGTTGCTTGTGTGGGGGGCGCGATGGAATCTGCAAAAATTGTCGGAATTAGCCTGAATACTTATGGTTTAGCCGAAGATGTAGCTAACGAAGCGATCGCGCAAGTTCAATCCGAAACGGGTTTACCTTGTACGGATACGGTTCGGTTTGGGGGAGGGATTTTACTGGATGCACTACTGTAAACAGTCACCAGTGTTTTCAGTTGTCAGTTATGCAGTAAGCAGTAACCAGTGACCAATAATCAGCGATCAGTGACCAGTTACAGGTGATAGGTTACAGGGAAGATTGATAATTGATAATGGATAATTCATCACTGTTCACTGATTACTGGTCACTGTTCACTGTAAAAACTGGTCACTGTAAACTGTAGAACTGTCCCCTGTTCCTTCTCCCGACAATAAACCCGTTTATGGTAGCCAATCGAGACCAGATCGGTTAGTCTCAATAGTAGTGTGTGTGAGGTGGTTAAAAAAATCTTATGAATGATGTGATGCTGTTGGGTGAATCTACCATTAATAGGTTTCCCGTTTTAGGACTTCCCGTTCATCTGCATCATAATTATCATCATTGGTTGCTTAACCGTCTGTATAAAGGGTTAGGAACTCATGTGATTACTTTGAATGCTGAAATGGCTATGCAAGCCGATCGCGATCGGCATCTGGCGGATGTCATTCATGGGGCTGAATTAGTCATACCCGATGGGGCGGGAATTGTTCTCTATTTACGGCTAAAAGGAAAACAAACCCAGCGCTGTCCGGGGATTGAATTAGCCGAGTCTTTCTTACAAAAAATCGGTCAACAAAATTGTGCGGATCTGGTTTTTTTCTATGGCGGAAAACCGGGAGTTGCTCAACGGGCGGCGGATCGATTTCAACAAAAATTTCCCAACTTGGCGATCGCATCTTATCACGGTTATCTTTCGGCTTCTGAAGAAGAACAGTTAAAAGATACCTTGAAAGATTTACAACCCCGAGTTATTTTTGTGGGTTTGGGCGTGCCGCGTCAAGAGTTGTGGATTGCCCAAAATCGTCATTTATGTCCCAATTCGATTTGGATTGGAGTGGGGGGAAGTTTTGATATTTGGGCGGGGGTGAAAAAACGGGCGCCGGCTTGGTTTTGTGACAATCATTTAGAGTGGCTTTATCGACTTTATCAAGAACCCTGGCGCTGGCGTCGTATGTTGGCTTTACCTCATTTTGCGTTCAAAGCTTTTCTGAGTTAATTCAAGTGTTGAAAGGCTGGAGTAGTTGACAAGCTACAACAGCCTATTTTTCTATTTACTTTCTCTAATCGTAGTTCGAGAAAAGCGTTTTTTAGAAGTAACTTTTTGAAAACCATTTAATTTTAAAATATCCTTTTAAATCCCGGTTTTTCAACAGTTTATAAAAACACATTATCTTTTGGGTTTTCCGAGGGCGGTTAAGTTATCCATTATACAAGATCGGCACTATGAAGTTCTGTTGCAAAATCTTTTTGAAAATTGAAGAAAAACGTTAAAGTATAAACAGACTACTTTCTCTGCTGGGTTGCAATCGCTTTTAACACAACAGCCATGAACAATCTATAGTCATAGAGTTAGTCTTGGCGAGGTATTCATTGCCCCTTTTTAACAGATAGGAGTTATGGTTAAAACTAATGATAACTTCAAAGGCTTTCCTTTGGCCCGAATTCCCTTACAGGTCATTATTGTCACACCATTTCTCCTGCAAATTATGATCGCAGTCGGTTTGGTGGGGTATCTCTCTTTTAGAAATGGCCAACGGGCGGTTAACGATCTCGCCGCACAATTACAACAAGAAATTACAGCCCGAGTTAACGGCGAATTAAAATCATTTATCGATCAACCTTTTAAAATTAATCAAGATACTGTTGCGGCTATCAGACGAGAAAATCTCGATCCCAATGATGTCAGAACTTTAGAAGTTTTACTCTGGGATAGATTAAAAGTTTATCATTCAATGACAGGTTTTGGATTTGGAAGTGAGTCATCCGGTTCGGTGATTGCGGTGACAAGCGATAAAATTAATAATGAAAAAAAATACTACATTGAATATGCTGACTCTCGTACAAAAGGAGATTTCTACAGTTATCAAGTTGATGAACAAAGACGCAGACTTCGTTCAACTGTGCGAGTTCGTAATTTAGATATTCGTCAGCGACCTTGGTATCAAGCCGCTAAAGCCGCAGGTCAACCGATTTTTAGTGAGATTTATTTATCGATTAGTCATTCTTCAAATGATTCTCTAGCCACCACTGTGGCTCATCCGCTTTATGATGGGAAAGGTCAACTTCAAGGAGTTGCTACCATTATACTAAATTTAGATCAAATTAGTCAATTTTTAAAAAAGTTACAGGTGGGGAAATCCGGAGAAGTTTTTATTATCGAACGCACGGGAGAATTGATCGGAAGTTCTGATGGCTACGACCCAATTTTATTTGAAAATAACCAAAAGGTGCGACTGCAAGCGACTCAAAGTTCAACCGAATTAATTGCAGCAGCAGCAACCGAGTTAAAGGATAAATTTAATAGTTTTACCGAGATTAATCAACCTCAACAGTTTGAATTTAAGTTAAAAGGAGAAGCGCAATTTTTACACGTTCAACCCTTTCGAGACGAGCGGGGAATTGATTGGTTAATTGCGGTTGTTATTCCCGAGTCGGATTTTATGGCAGAAATTAACGAAAATGCTCGCTCAACACTTTTGCTTTGTGCAGTTGCTTTAATGGGGGCTACAGTTGCCGGAATTCTCACCGCTCGTTGGATGACTCAACCGATAGAAAAGTTGAATAAAGCCGCCCGAACAATTGCCAAAGGAGAATTTAATAAAACCGTTCAAGCTGATGGTCGTTTTCAAGAAATCGAAGAACTAGCCAACTCGTTTAATTATATGGCTCATCAACTTCAAACCTCTTTTAATTCTCTCGAAAAAGCGAACGCTGATTTAGAAGAAAGAGTGAAAGAACGAACCGCAGAACTCGAAGACGCCAAAGAAAAAGCCGAAGTTGCGAATCGAGCTAAAAGTGAATTTTTGGCTAATATGAGCCACGAACTCCGAACGCCTCTCAATGGAATTTTAGGCTACACTCAAATTTTACAACGTTCTCGTACTTTGCCCGAAGTTGATGGAAGTAAAATTGAGATTATTCATCAATGTGGTTCTCACTTGCTCACCCTAATTAATGATATCTTAGATCTTTCCAAAATTGAAGCTCGGAAGATGGAACTCAATCCCTCTGAATTTCATTTTTCAGCTTTCTTGCAAGGGGTGGTGGAGATGTGCCGCATCAAAGCGGAATTGAAGGGAATTTCTTTTATTTATGAAGCCGAAAGTCAACTTCCCGAAGTGATTCTAGCGGATGAAAAACGTTTGCGACAAGTGTTAGTTAATTTGCTGAGTAATGCGATTAAATTTACTCGGGAGGGTTGTGTAAGTTTTAAAATAACTCAAACGGAGTTAGGTCAAACTCGCTTTGAAATTTGCGATACTGGAGTCGGGATGACTTCGGAAGAACAATCTCGTCTTTTTCAACCTTTTGAACAGGTTGGCGACGGAAAAATACAAAGCGAAGGAACCGGACTGGGATTGGTGATTAGCCAGAGAATTATACAACTGATGGGAAGTCAAATTCAAGTGATGAGTCAAAAGGGAAAAGGTAGTATTTTTTGGATGGATTTAGATTTACCGATAGGCACACAAGTAACTCCAGTTAAACAGAATGAACCCGACAAAAATATTATTGGACTTAAAGGAACTAGACCGAAAATTTTGATTATTGATGACCGTTGGGAAAACCGTTCCGTGCTAATTTCTATCTTAGAACCGATTGGATTTGAGATAGAAGAAGCGGGGAACGGTTGGGAAGCTTGGAACACCATTCAAGCCTTTTCTCCCGATTTGGTGATTACAGATTTAGTCATGCCTCAGTGGGATGGATTTGAATTTATTCAACGAATTCGATCTTCCGAGAAGTTCAAAGATTTAATCATTATTGTTTCCTCTGCGAGTGTGTTTGAGTCCGATCAGCGTCAAAGCTTGGATGTGGGAGCGAATGATTTTTTACCTAAACCTGTTCAAGCTAAACAGTTAATGGAACAACTCCAAAACCATCTCAATTTAGAGTTTATTTATGAAGATATTACGGTCTCAAAACCGTTAAATAATTCTATTGAAATAACAGAAATCGTCCCCCCTCCCCAAAAAGAGTTAGAGGAGTTGTATAATTTGGTTCTGCAAGGTCATATTAAGGGAATTATTAAACAGGCAAAGATTATTAAACAGCTTGATGCGAAATATGTACCTTTTGCCGAACAAATTGAAAAACTCGCTCGAGAATTTCAAGAGCGAGAATTGATTAACTTCACCGAACAGTTTATTCAGGTCAAGTCTGAAGTTTGATTGGATTTATACTCCCGACAGAACTAACAAAATTTAACTCGCCAATTGTTTAATATCTCCCGTTGGAATTGAAGCAATTAGCTGACGAGTATACTCGGTTTGCGGACGCTGATAAATGTCTTCGGCTTGACCGATTTCTTCGATTTTCCCCCGATTCATTACCATAATGCGATCGCTAATAAATTTGACCACACTTAAATCGTGGGAAATGAAGATATAAGTTAACCCAAATTCGGCTTGTAGTTCCTTTAACAAGTTCAAAACTTGGGCTTGAACCGAAACATCTAAAGCGGAAACTGACTCATCACAAATGATAAACTTGGGGTTTAAAGCCAACGATCGCGCAATACAAACTCGCTGTCTTTGTCCCCCGGAAAATTCATGGGGATAACGTCCCATCCAGTCCGGTTTCATTTCCACTCTTTCTAATAAATAAGCTGCGCGATCGCGCCGTTCTTTCCCGTTTTTACCGACACCATGAATTAACATCGGTTCCATAATTGTATCTCCAATTGTCATCCGAGGATCGAGGGAACTAAAGGGATCTTGAAAAACAATTTGCATTTCTCGCCTTAACTTTTGTCGCTTTTGATCATATTCTTTTTGTTTGTTATAGTTCTTAATCTTGTCAAAAACGGAAGCTTGAGAATAGATTTTCGTAATATTTTCCCCATCAAATATCACTTTCCCGCTGACCACCGGAATCAGTTGTAATAACGCTCTGGCTAATGTACTTTTACCACAGCCGGACTCTCCAACTAAACCCAAAGTTTCCCCTTGATAAACCTGAAAAGAAACATCATTCACCGCCATAAATAAACGTTTCGTTTCCCCAAACATTCCCGAAACTTTAAACCCAACTCGCAGGTGTTCAACAGAAAGTAAAGCCGTTGTAGAAGCTTGTCTCTCTTGGGGCGGAGAATTCAACCCTTGAATTTCATTCATTTCTGTGTTCTTTTCTCGAATTTCTAACTCTCCCGTTGCGCCGGTTTCAACTTCCATAAAATCAGAAATGGTCGGGAGACGTTCAACTTTAATATCGAGGGGAGGACGACAAGCTAATAAACCTTTTGTGTAGGGATGTTGTGGCGTTAAAAAGATGGAACGAATCGAACCCGATTCAACAATTTTACCCCGATACATAACCGCAACGGTATCCGCAATTTCAGCAATGACTCCCAAATCATGGGTAATAAAAATCATTGACATTCCCCGACGACTACATAACTCCCGTAATAAATCAAGAATTGTCGCCTGTACCGTCACATCTAAAGCGGTTGTGGGTTCATCTGCAATTAACAAAGTCGGGTTACAAGAAATCGCGATCGCAATCATTACCCGTTGCAATTGACCCCCCGAAAGTTCGTGAGGATAGCGGTCAAGCATGGCTCGTTTTTGAGCGTTAACATAGCCCATCAAATCCCGTCGATCATTTCGTTGTTCCTTGGCAGTTTTTAGAGTATTATTGGGGGTATCTGTTGCAGCAAGTTCGGCTTCTACTCGTGCGAGTAATTCTTCATCGGAGGGGAGAAGTTTAACTTCTTGAAGCAAAGAAGTTGCTTTCCACATCGCCTGTCGAGGCGAAACGTCTTCGTGTTGTTTAATCGCTTCTGTCAGTTGAAAACCGATAGTATAAACCGGGTTCAGAGAACTCATCGGTTCCTGAAAAACCATCGCAATTTGTCCCCCTCGAAATTGCTGTTTTTCTTGGGGTGATAATTGCAGTAAATTAATCAATTCTGAATGAGGCTGAGATTCGTTGAGATTGTTGCTGAAACGAAACAAAATTTCTCCACTGACTTGAGAAGTATCGGGAGAAAGCAACCCCATAATGGCGAGAGAGGTGACGGATTTTCCCGAACCGGATTCGCCGACAATACCGAGAGTTTGTCCGCGTTTAACCTGAAAAGAAATATCGTTGACCGCTTGTACAACCTTTTCGTCACTTTGAAACTGAACTCGCAGATTTTTGATGTCTAAAACAATATCTTTCATAGATACTTGAAACTCAACCCATAAATTTTATTAATTCTATCAGCCAACCGCAGTAGAGATAGATCATTGACTACAGAATAGCTCAAGTTTGCTCCCCGTCAAATTCCCCCGCTCGTCCGTCATCAGTTGTCGGGTGTCAAATTCCCCCGCTCGTCCCTCATCAGTTGTCGGGTGGGTCAAATTCCCCCGCTCGTCCGTCATCAGCGAGTTAATGGTTTGACCCACTCTACTTTGTCCTCAGCATCCCTTCAAGTGCAATAACTCAAATTATGGTGATTTGACCTCAGTGGAAATACGGAAATGAGTGAGAAAAAAAGTTTTTTTGTTTTTCCGAAGAACTACTGATGGCGCTCGGAATTTTCTGAGGCAATAATAGAAATAAGCAAGCAAAAAGCTTGAAAACAACGCAAAAAAAAGGCATTAAAAACTTCGGCTCTTATTGGCTTTTCATCCAATTAATGCCGATTTTCTAACCTGCTTATAAAGTTTAATTCCATTAATTTTACCTGAGGATAAACCCATGAAATTGAAGCAAATTTTATTGACCATCACTGCTGCTGCTAGCGTTTGTGTTGCGACTGCATTACCTGCATTTGCTACTTCTGCTCGTTTAACTGCAAATGATCCCGGCGCTCAAATTAACGTTCGGACTGCACCAACCACTCAAGCGAATTCTCCTCATTATGGTGTAGCTGGAGACTGGGTAGAAGTTTTAAATAGTTCTGACGGAGGAGATGGATATATTTGGTATTATGTTCGATTTTATCAATCCGGTGCAGAAGGTTGGGTTCGTTCCGATTTTCTCTCTTTCTAATCACTTTATTCGACCATTATTGTAACCTCTGTTGTGTTCCTCTCCGACTCGGAGAGGGATTTTTATTCTCGACCAATTTAGCGTAATTTTCACAAACAGGAGCGAGTTTAATGTTTGACCTAAATCAACTTATGGGAGCGGCTGATTTAATTTCTGATTTAGCAGGTGCAAAAGAACGTCAAGTACGACAGATCAAGTTTTTTCGCGACAAAAAAGGAAGCATGGGAATCGCTTTTTTTGACAATCAAACCATTCACGGTGAATACTGGATTGAAAATATTATGGTTCCCGCAGAATACGAAGCGACCTTCAAGGCTAGCGGGTATAAAATTGGGACTAAATATGATGTGTTTTTGTTTGGTTTGCAGCCTTTCAGCGCCAATAAAGAAGTCTTAAAAACTCCCGGCGTTCAAAAACGTCTATTAAATCTGATTTTTGAGGCGATGAAATAATTAGATTTTAGGACTTATTTAAAAACCCGGTAGATTGAAAAACCGGGTCTTTAGGATGTCATTAATTATGATGATTTTACGACTATTTTAGACTCGGTTAATTCCATAATATGATCGTAACGAAAATTATCAACTAACTCTTTTAAAGTATCTGCTAAGATTTGATTTTCGGGAGGAATGTAATCAATTAGTTCGCAAATTAATAAATCGCTACAAGCTTGAGCCGCTTGATAAAGCTGTTCAACCCAGTCTTTTGGCATTGTCTCTAACGCCTCAATACTCGAAACAAACTGCATCTTTTCCGATTCAAAAGATTGATAATATGAATGACTATTTTGAGATTCATCTTCAGCATACATATATTGAATGCCCAAATGTTTTCTAATCACTTCCAAGAGTTCATCTTGTTGAAATGGCTTCCCGACAAAATCCTGACATCCCGCCTCAAAAACCGCTTGTTTTTCTGACTCAAATGTACTGGCTGTCAAAGCAATAATAACAGGTTTTTTCGCCAAAGACATAGCATTAATGTGTTGAGTCGCCTCCAAACCATTCATTACAGACATTCGCATATCCATTAAGATTAAATCGGGTTGCCAACTCGAACAAATTTCAACCGCTTCTTGACCATTACTCGCTTCTCGAATTTCAAAGCCAATTTCCGATAGTAATTTCACCAGTAAAAGACGATTAGCGGGTTGATCTTCGGCGATTAAAATCCGAACATTTGGCTGTTCGGGTGCCAAACGGATAATACTTTGAGAAGGATAGTTTCTGTGATGATTTTGAGGTTCAATACAAGTGAGAGGGATTTCAAAAGTAAATGTACTCCCCACATTAACTTCAGATTTAACGGTTATTTCTCCACCCATCAGTTGCACAAATTGTTGACTAATCGATAATCCCAAACCCGTACCCTCGCCGGATTTTAAACCGCTTTCAGTTTGATAAAAGGCTTGAAATAACCGCTCTAATTCATGTTCAGCCATACCCTGACCTGTATCTGAAACTTCAAAGCGAATCGTGACAAAATTGCTTTTAACCGAACGATTTTCTGTTTCTATTCTTTGGGGTTTATAAACTCTAAATGCTCTTAAAATTATACAACCTGATGCGGTAAACTTAATTGCATTACTCAAAAGATTAATTAAGATCTGGCGCAACTTCTTTTCATCTGCGTTTACCCATTGAGGTAATTGTTCGTCTTGTTCAAATCTCAGCAATAATCCTTTCGATTCGGCTTTCAAACGCAACATTTTTTCTAAATTTTCCAGCAGACGAAGTAAATCAAAATCCGTTTCCGTCAGCGTCACCCGACCCGCCTCAATTTTTGACATTTCTAAAATATCATTAATTAAATTGAGCAAATGTTCACCGGCTCGACTGATAATTTCCAGATGTTGATGATGTTCAGACTCGATACTAGAATCCTTATTCATCAATTGTGCAAAACCCAAAATAGCATTTAACGGCGTGCGGAGTTCGTGACTCATTGAAGCTAAAAATTCACTCTTAGCCTTGTTCGCTCGATCTGCGGTTTCTTTGGCTTCTTGAAGTTCTTCGGCTTGCTGTTGAGTTTTAGCAAATAATTCCGCTTGTTGAACAGCTACCCCCAACTGACTTCCAATTTGAGTAATAATTTTAATTTCTGCTTTTGTCCATTCTCTCGGTGTTCCATTTTGATAGGCGCAGAGTAACCCCCATAAATTAGTTCCACAGAAAATCGGTGCAATGGTATAAGAACGAGCTTGTAATTGCTCTAATAAATTCAGATAACAATCATCAAATCCGGCTTGATAAATATCCCGGACAGAGCGATAATAACTTTTTCCTTGACGATAAAATCCGCCTTGATTTTCTTTTAAATAAGTATCTTCTATCCAAGCTTCGCCGCTTTCGAGTAATTTCGCCGTACAATTGGGCTGATTAACTGTAATTTCAGTGAGATAGGCTTGATCTTCGCTGGTGGGGATTAATTTTGTCCATCCTGACATCACAGACTCGGCGATCACTTCTCCACTCCAGTCGGGGTTGAAACGATAAACCAGAACCCGCGAACAACACAACGCTTGTCTTAGTTCTTCGGTGGTTGCATTAAATATCGTTTTTAGTTCGAGAGTTTCCCGCATTCTTTGCATGACTTGAACAATTGATCTTTCCCGTTTTGCATTTTCTTGTAAGGCTTGTTCAACTTGTTTGCGTTCGGTAATATCGGTATTAGAACCCGCCATGCGATAAGGTTTATTGTTACTATCCCACAGCGCCACACCCCGACAAAGTATCCATCGAATATTTCCTTGTTTAGTGATAGCTCTAAACTCGACTTCATAGTAAGGAATTTCTCGATTTAGATAGTTATTTAGAATGTTAAAAACCCGTTCTGAGTCTTCGGGATGCAGGATTTTTTTAAACGAGTCGAGATGGTTGGGTAATTCCCAATCACAATAACCTAACATAGCTTTCCAGCGAGAAGATATATAAGCTTTTCCACTTCGGATATCCCAGTCCCAAATGCCATCGTTTGACCCTTCTACAGCTAGGGAAAATCGTTCTTCTGAGGCTCTCAAAGCGGCTTCGGTTTGCTTTTGTTGGGTGATGTCGCTAACCGTACAAACGACTCGCTCAACACTACCGTTTTCTGAAAGTTGGGGAGTGGCGTTCACTAATAGCCATTTCTCAGGATTTTTCGGTTCTGATTCGGCAATTCCGATAATAATATTACGAACAGGTTGACGTTGACGAATGGCAGATTGTACGGGAAGTTTTTCTAGGGGAAAATCGCTGCCATCTTCTTGTAAAAACTGCAAACTTTTACCAAAGATTTGAGGGGTTTCGGTTTCGGGTTGTAGCTTTAATAATGTTTGTGCTGATAGATTGCTCGTTAAAATATCAGCACGATTATTTAGGAGTAATACGCCCACTTGCATTTCCCGAATCAGAGTCTGAAACCGTTGTTCGCTTTCTGCCAGGGCTTTTTCTCGCATTTGATGGGCGTATAGACGCCGATCAAAAAAGCTGCTAACCAGGGTAAAGATTAATAGAATTAGGGTAATTATAGCCACCCCAACCGCCAGCAAACATTGATTAAACTGGGCGAAAGTATCAGTCGGTAATACTCCTTTTGCAAAAAAGTGAGTTGCCCACATTCCACTATAGTGCATTCCACTAATTGCAACTCCCATAATTGTTGCGCTGCCTATTTTTTGCCAAAGTTCCTGGCTACCATTTGAATTTTGCGATTGAAATGCTAATCCCAAAGCGGCGCCCGATGCTAGTATCGCTATGATAATAGATAAAATGACAATCGGGAGATCGTATCGCATTTGAGCTTGCAGTTGTAGGGCTGCCATGCCTGTGTAGTGCATCAAAGCGATCGCAATTCCCATACATATACTACCTCCAATTAGCCATAATCGATTGGCATTCGGTTGACGCAATAGCCATAATGCCAAACCCGAAGCGGCGATCGCTAACGCTAGAGATAGTGATGTTATAGGCATATTGTAGTGTATGGGTATGGGTAAATGAAAGGCAAGCATGGCGATGAAGTGCATTGACCAAATTCCGCCTCCCATCGCGATCGCTCCTCCCAATAACCAGATCAGGCTTTTCCGTTTGTGATGTTCAAGTTTCACCTGTTTTGCTAAGTCTAAAGCGGTATAGGAAGCGATGACAGCGACGATCAATGAAAGCGCGATTAAGCTTTTGTTATACTGACCCAGTATTTCTGTTGTGATTTCCATAGATTTTGATCTTGATGAGTTTTGAATTTATTGGTTTTTTGTGCTGTGCGTCAGCTTTGATCTGTTTTTATTTTGCATCAATAAAAATTGATGGTTTTGCCAATTTCTATTGATGCCAGTCCGGGTGCGAATAAAATTTTCATGTAAATCCGTAAAAATAAATTCAACCCAACTCTATGTTTAAAAACCGCACTCTGATATTTGAAGAGTGACAAAGGTAAAATTTTTTTAGGGTTTTACCTTGGCTTTTTAAACCCGAAAATCTCTTGGGGTTCGCCCCAAATTTGAGGGAATGAATTTGTACGTTTAGGCAAGGCAAGAGGGTAAAGGAAGCTCTGAGAATTCAGACAAAGTAGTGAGGGATAAACTGGCTGGTATTTTGGGTAATGGGAGTTTGATCTTCTCGAATACCGATTCCGGCTGCTTCCTCACCGATAATCCACGATCCAATAACAGGATAATAACTGTCAAACTGGGGTAAGGGCCAGTAGGACTGATAAATTAGGGGTTGGTCTTGATAGATGCCTTCGGTTTGATAGGAGCGATCGCCATAATAGATGGTAACATTACCCCCTTCGCGGGAAAAGATCGGTTTACTCAGATAAGGATGCTGGAGTTGAGTTGAGTCAAAATAGGCGGGTAGTAGGTTGGGATGATCGGGAAAAAATTCCCATAAAATGGGTAAAATGGCTTTGTTGCTGAGGATCATTTTCCAAGCCGGTTCTAACAGCAGCATCGGTTCATTTAAAAGCTGTTTTCCGAAGTCTTCGTCGATCATCCATTCCCAAGGGTAAAGTTTAAACAGGGCTTGAATGGGATTGTTTTCGAGGTCACAAAAGATTTCTTGGGTGAAGTTCCAGCCGATTTCATCTATATAGAGATGTTGGGTTTCAAACCCGGCTTGAATGGCGACATCTCGCAGGTATTCAACGGTTCCGAGGTCTTCTGTGCTGTCCCGTTCGCAGGTAAAGTGTAGATATCTTTGGCGACCAGATAGGCGAGAATAAATATATTGAAATTGTGCCAGTAGTTTTTCGTGAATGGAGTTAAATTGATCCGCATCGGGGAAGACTTCTTCTAACCAGGTCCACTGAACAATACTGGCTTCGAGTAAGGCGGTGGGAGTATCGGCGTTGTATTCGAGGAGTTTGGGGGGACCGATGCCATCATAGACAAAATCAAAGCGACCGTACAGGGTGGGGTCGTCTCGTTCCCAGGACTGACAACAAATTTGAAAAAATTCTGGCGGGATGGAAAGCTGGCTGTAGCGTTCTTCTGCAATTATGCGCGCGACGGCTTCCAGACAAAGCTGATGGAGTTCTTCGGTTGCGGCTTCGAGTGAGTCTATTTCTTGAGATGTAAACTGATAACAGACGCTTTCGTTCCAGTAGAGTCCACCGTAGTTGTAAAAGTGAAATCCAACCTCATCGCATTTTTGCTCCCAGTGGGGACGCGGTTTGAGGGGGATGCGTTTCATAGCTACACCTGCTTTTTTAATATGATATTGATGATTTGCGATTAGAGTTCCCAGTTTGGGGACTTTTGACGACTTAAACTTAAGTTAACCGCCTCGGCTACCGGCTCGTCCCCCGACTCGGCTCCCCGAACCAAATCCGCCTCGCTTGACGGTACCAACCGAGGAACTGGGACGACTCGGAGAGGTGGTGACAATTCCGGCGCTGCGGGGTACGGATCGGGGAGGACTGTTGTAGGTGCGGTAATAATAGTATCTCCCACTGCGACGTCGGTAGTAGGGGCCATAATGATAGCCGGCGGGATAGGAACCATCGGTGATCGGTTCGCAGAGTTCGACTTGATTCCAATCTCGCTGACAGTCTTGGAGATTGCGATAAACTTCTCGTCTTTTAGAAGATTCACAGGCTTTGAGTCCGACGGATGCAATTAAAACAAGGGTCACAACTGCGGTTCTTTTCCGTTGGCGGGGAGGGGTTTTTGTCATAATTGGACTTTCCAAACCTTCTTCTTTCAGCATAGCTGATGGCCTAAATTCACAAGAAGTGCCTCAAATGCCGATTTTGTGCGGGTTTTTGGCTTTAGATCGCCCGTAAATGTAACGAAATGTAAAAAAAACACCGTCATAGCAGCATACCGTCTTGACATCTTAGAAAAATACCTTTATCTTGTAATACATACCCGGGTACACAAGTTCACTGTCCTATGCAAAGTAAGCAAAAGGTAACGTTATATATTCCGCCCCAACTGCACCGCCAATTAAAAATTAAAGCGGCAGTTGAATCAGAACCGATGTCTTCTCTAGCTGAACGGGCGATCATCTTTTACCTCAATAATCCAGAGGTAGTCGATGAAATAGAAGCATCACATGGGCAAACACATCGGGTATACTCTTGTCCCGAATGTGCCAACTCAGTTGTTCTCAGGGAAGGTGATCTCGTTTCACTGAAGAACCAACCGAGCGTACTGACCGAAGACGAACTCGATCTTCAACAAGTGCAGCAGGTTGATACCCCCTCCGCTCAACAGGGAGAAGAAAAATTAGTTCCCTGTTAAATCTATAAACTCTCGCTCGCAGTTTGGGCGCACCTGTCGTGTTCAGATTTGAGTGAAAGAGTTATAATAAACCCTTCACCAGATAATGTTGTACCGTCTCTATTGGATCGAGGACTATGCAAGAAGAACTAGGAATCTTAATTGAAGCTCGATATCCTCTGATCTACCTCGTCACATCCGAGGAGGAGCGGTCTGAGCAGACAATCGCCAGAATTGCACAGGCCAAGCGTCAACGAGAAGTTTATGTATGGACAGTCACCCGTGGCTTAGTCAAATACGATCAACCGCGCACCACTGTTCAGTCCAATACAGTTTCTCCCCAGGCGGCAGTTGAGTGGGTCATTCGACATCGAGAACCCAATGTAAGTGGCAGTATTTACATTTTCAAAGATTTGCATCCCTTTAAGGATTCTCCAGAAGTGACCCGGTGTTTGCGGGATGCGATCGCCAGTTTCAAAGACACCAACAAGACTATCATTCTGATGTCTCCGGTGCAAGAAATCCCGATTGAGCTAGAGAAGGAAGTGGTTGTTCTCGACTTCGCTCTACCGGACATGAAAGAGCTAAATCAAGTTCTGTCGGCTCAGTTGGAACAAGCCCGTTCTCGTCGAATCAGTACGGAAACGCGAGAGAAGCTCTTAAAAGCGACTCTGGGGTTAACGAAAGATGAGGCCGAGAAGGTTTACCGTAAAGCTTATGTAACGGCGGGTCGTCTAACTGAAGCCGAAGTTGAGATTGTTCTGTCTGAGAAAAAGCAGCTTATTCGGCGCAACGGGATATTAGAATATATCGATGTTGATGAAACGATTGATGCTGTGGGAGGTTTGGAGGAGCTAAAACGCTGGTTAAAACAACGTTCCAATGCCTTCACCGAACGAGCTAGAGAATACGGTTTACCGCAGCCGAAAGGGATGCTGATTCTGGGAATACCCGGTTGTGGAAAGTCTTTGATTGCGAAAACCACCTCTCGTTTATGGGGTTTACCCTTGCTGAGGTTGGATATGGGCCGAGTTTATGACGGCTCGATGGTGGGACGCTCCGAGGCGAACTTACGCAACGCATTAAAGACAGCCGAATCGATTTCACCTGCAATTCTGTTTATCGACGAGCTAGACAAATCCTTCGCGGGAAATTCAGGTTCAGCCGACTCCGATGGCGGAACATCTAGCCGAATCTTTGGTTCTTTCCTGACTTGGATGCAAGAAAAAACATCACCTGTGTTTGTGATGGCGACGGCGAACCGTGTGGAACGATTACCAGGAGAGTTCTTGCGGAAAGGACGATTTGATGAGATTTTCTTTGTAGACCTTCCCACTAAAGAGGAACGGCAAGATATTTTCAAAATTCACCTGTCCAAACGACGTTCAGAAATTGACCGCTTCGACTTAGATCAGTTGTCTACGGTTTCTGAAGGGTTCTCAGGGGCAGAAATTGAGCAAGCGCTCGTCGCTGCAATGTACGAAGCTTTTGCTCAAGACCGAGAGTTTACGCAGCTTGACATCATAGCCGCAATTAAAGCGACACTACCGCTGTCGAAGACCATGAACGAACAGGTCACGGCCCTGCGAGATTGGGCGCGTCAGCGGGCGCGGCCGGCTGCATCTTCCGTCGCTGAATATCAGCGTATGGAATTTTAAAGGCTTTCTCCTGGTCCAAACAGGAGGATAGGCTAGCACAAAAAAGGCTAGCAGTTTCTGAAAAAAAACCGCTCTTGTCATCAGCGTCTACGCTACAAATTCAAGGCGGTATCCGTTAAAATCCAAAACCGTTGTTGTTTCGTTTTCAGTTCCACTAGGAGGATATCCCAATGTCTCATTTCAGCACTCTGCGTACCAAAATCTCTGATGCCGAAATCTTAAAGACTTCTTTACGCGATTTAGGTATCTCTGTTAAGACTAACGCAGATGTTCGCGGCTACAATGGCCAACGTGTTCGCGCTGACTTAGTAGCAGTTCTCGAAGGTGAGTATGATTTAGGTTGGTCTCGCAACAGCGATGGCACCTATGACCTGATCGCTGACCTGTGGGGCGTTGCTAAGAAGCACAACCAAACCGAATTAATCAACTCTATTAACCAGAAGTACGCTGTTAACAAAACTCTGTCTGAAGTTAAGCAGCGTGGTCTGCAAAACGCCAACGTTAAGTTGATCGTTCAAAAATAGTCGCTCTGAGCGTTCCCAAGCTTGCGGGTTAACCAGTACGGGTTAGCCCGTTTTTTTTGGGTTAAGAAGGGAATAGGCAAGAGATAATATTCATAGTTCATAATTGATCATTCATAATTCATAATTCTTACCAAGGACTTCCAATTAATGTAAAACCCGCCCAGTAGAAGGGATGAGACAAACTAACATCACCCCTCACCGCAATTTCTGGGGGTAATTCCACATCTGCGGTAATGGTCTTTTTCTGATAGACTAATTTTCCATCTTCTAAACGAACTTTCCCCTGTAACATGGCGAGTTGGGCTTGTCTGAGGGCTTCTGCTTTGATGGGACTGTGTAACAACGCATCATAAAAGGTACTCATCAGTCCCAAAGTTCCCGCATCACTAACGTACCACAAACTGGCGATCGCTGACTTTACCCCGGCTTGAATGGCGAGTCCCGCAAAACCCAATTCCGCTTCTTCATCTCCAACTGCGGTGGTACAAGCACTCAAAACTAAAAGTTCGACGGGGGGCTGATCTAAACGTAACTGACGCAGTTCATCCAACCATAATTTTTGGTCCCAAAATTGAATATAAGACCGGTTTGCACCCCCGGCTAAAAACTCCCCGTGTGTGGCTAAATGAATAATCTCAAATTGTTTTTCTTTGCGTTGGTTGGTGAGATTATCAATGGTAAATTCTTCGTTGAGAAAGGATTGACCGGGCCATTTATTTTCCTTAACAATTAAACTCAATTCAAGGGGAACCGCAGGTAAAGGTTCTTGGGTGGGGTCGGTAAATTTAGACGCTCCCATCGCCAAAACTTTTGAGTTTTTCAGGTGAACATAACTGGTATCGGTTAAACTCAAACTGGGAATTAATGCTAAACTATAGTCTTCTAACAGAAACTTTTCGCCGTCGTATAATGCAGCAATGGGTAAGGTTCTTAACCCCGCATCCATTGAAAAAATTAACGTTTTAACTTGATGCTTTTCTAACTCGGCTTTTAAGGGTAAAATCAACCAATCATAGAGTTGTTTTCCGGTCATTTTATATTCGGTATCGCTTAGACTTCTGGGGCTGCGAATTTGATTGCTAAATTCTCGAACAACTTGTAATAGTTCTTCTCGTTTGATTTGGGTACTTTTAAATAGAGGTTGACCATCGGGTAAAACCAGCCGCATTTCTAATTGATTGGCTTGTATTGAAACGTATACAATCGCCGGTTTGTGTCCGGTTAGTGTGGTAATATCGCTCAGGGTTTGACGAATACTTTGATCGCTAACTGGATTTTTATTGATATTTTCACCAAAATATTTGATAAATTCCTGACCGCGAAACAAATCAATTTGTAAGACGGATGAGGAAAAAGTAGAAGTGGCAATTTGATCGCTTGAAACGGTTGTTCCTTCCAGTTGAATGGGAATATTTTCTATGTTTTGGGCGATTTCTTCATTGTTATTCAAATTATCATTTTCTGTGATAATATCCGTTGGTGAATCTACATCTTCACCGAGGGGAGTTTCTCCATTTTCTGAAGGATTAGACGGGTTTTCTGTTGTGGGTTCTAAAGGATTATCTTGAATAACGGGTTCTTGATTATCTGGGGTTTGATTGGGAGTTTCTGGGGGAATATTATCTTCGTTTGCTTCGGGTTTTTGGGGAGGATTTACGGCGTTATTTGTCGGGGGTAAAGCGGTGATTTCTCCGTTTGTAATTCCCCCAACCGTACCGTTTAAAGTCGCATCTCCGATTTCAAATGTGTTGCGGGTTGATGCGGGAAGAACGATGCTTCCCCCTTCCTCTGAACCAATTGCAGATATACTGGCTTCAACTTGATTTGCTGCTGTAAATGTTCCGGTCGCCCGAAAGAAACGTTGGGTATTTATTTCTATATTTCCTCCGGTTTTTGCGGCTTCTGTATTAATCGAACTGACTTCAATATCATTGGGAGAAACTAGGCGAATATTTCCCCCGTTTCCCTCGGAAGAAGTGGCTTCTAGGGTTCCGGTTGTAATGCGATCGCCGGACTGAACGGTAATATTTCCAGCGTCTTCAGTGGCTTCTGTGGATAGATTTCCAGTGACAATTTCGCCCCGTTCGCTGGTGAGGTTAATCTCTTGATTGGAAGTAATATTATTGGTTTGAATTCTACCGTCTGCTTGAATATTTACCCCGGTGAGATTGCTATTTGGATTGGTGTTAATATTCCCCCGGACAACGACATCACTTTCTTGACTCACGAGATTCACTTGAGGGTTTGCTTGGGTTGAATTCGAGACAGAATTAGAAGAAATCGTGATATTTCCGGTTTCAATGGCTTCTGTTGCTTGCAGATTAATTTGACCGCCAGATTGTAAATTGCCGGTGGTAATTTGACCGCTAATACTGGTGAGTTGTAATGTTTGACCTGTTGTGCTAATATTACCTAAGAATATATTGCCATCCGCTTCGATTTGAATTGCTGCATTATTAACGCCGGTAATTGTTCCTTCTGCAACCACAAAACCGGGAAAATTAGGCGTTCGCAATATAACCGGATCGCGAAAAGTAATATCTCCCGCTACTGTCATCGGTCCGCTGCTATTTGACCGACCAATAGTTATTAATTCAAACCCATTTGCAACTGCATTCAAATCGCTTCCACTCAAGTCCAAAGCCTCTGTATTCGCCTGATTTCCTAATGTAATGGCTTGGCGGTTATTGGAGGGTTGTAACCGCAAAAACCCATTCCCCATAATTGAGTTATTTCCCCCAACAAAATCAATCTCATTGGCGGTTAATTCTATTGTTGCTTGTGGGGAACCTGTATTTTGAATTTGTCGGGAAGTAATTCGCCCCGACTGACTGGTAACAGTAATATTCTGACCATTTGTAATCAGATTTCCCAAACTAATATCATTCAACGCATTAAAACTCAAACTCGCATCATCCACTCCCGTCAAAGTATAAGGACTACCCGATGAATTCGTTTCTGTATTAATTCGACCCAAAGGAGATTGAATCAAAATCGGGTCTTGAACCGTTAAATTTCCCTGAATAGAAACCGTCCCTTTACTATCCGATCTTCCGATAATAATTTGGTCAAAACCATTTTGAATCGTTCCCATTTCATCGGATGTTAAATCTAAGGACAACCCCGAATTATTCCCGCTGTTGGCGATCGCAATATCCTGGGCGTCTGTGGCGGGTTGTAGAATTAAATTTCCGCTTCCTTCTACTAGATTTGTAATATTAATCTCGTCGCTGGTGAGAGTAACATTACCCGTTAAACTCCCCGTATTTTGCCTTAATTCTTGTTGGCTGCTATTCTCAAATGAACCCGTCCGAATTGTCTCGGCATTAATTTCGACTTCAGCTTCTAAATTAATATCACCGCCGGCGGTTCTCCCTTTAGCATTCACCGAATTTAAACTCAGTCTTTGAGAGGTCTGAACTTGAATATTTCCGCCCGTTCCCTCAGCAGAAGTCGCATCTAAACTATAAGAATCGGAGGAAAAACTAATATTCCCTTCCTCGCTATTAATACTAATTTTTCCCCCCTGCTGCGAACCCGAACTATTCACCAAATCAACTTCTATATTTTCCACAGCATTAACACTAACATCACCGCCTTCACCCGAAATCGGATTGAGGGCTTGAGTCGAAATTTCACCCGTAGTAATACTCCTCCCACTATTAAGAATAATATCCCCACTCTGATTTAAACCATTCGTTTGTAAATCGCCTGTAGAAATTTCACCTCGATTTGTAGCAATGGTAATATCCCCTCCCACACCCGAAGAATTCGCCGTTGAAACTTGACCGGTTTCAATCTCTCCATTAAACGTTGAACTGAGAAAAATATTACCGCCATTGGTAGAAAGATCGCCAATATTAAGGTCAACTCCTGTAATCGTAATCGTTCCACCGGCGGTTTGAATACTATCATCAGCACTCATAGAAAACACGCCGTTTCCATCCCCATCTGCATCGGCGGTAAACGTCACCGAACCGCTAGACGCTTGCAAATTAAGTTGATTATCCGCCAGGTCATTAATTGTAATATTATCTCGGGCTTCCAAAACAATATCGGCCGTTTCTCCAATCCGTTCTAAACTGGTTTCTGAAATGGTAAACTCCGAGGGATTATTCTCGGCTAAAATCTGATTATCTCGCAGAGAATTTTCATTTTCTATTGCTTCATTGCCATCAACAATGGTAATATTAAGAGGATCTAACAACAAAGTTCCAACGCTGCCATTTGCCCCCCGCAAATCAACGCTTCCATCTACGGTTAAATTTCCATAACTGGAGATTTCTGCAAAGCCGCCATTTCCGGTCACACTCCGGGCGTTAATACTGCCAAAAAACCGAGTTTCGAGATCCGACCAAATAATAATTTCTCCGGCGTTTCCCGTGACTTCTGCATTGGCTAATATAGAAGAATTACGATTAATAAAAGTAAAGTTTGCATTTGGAATTAACCCGCTTCCCCGCCGATCGCCCCCAATTCTGACGATACCTCCCCCGTTAATACCAGAAACGTCAACCAAAGCATCGACCAACCCCACCGTTTCCCCGACGATATTGACGCTTCCCGCTTCTGCGGTGGTACTTCCCGAAACGACGGCGACACCGTTAGATGTGGGGATTTCGGTCCCCGAATTCGTTAATTCTACCCGACCGTCGGCGAGTACCGTCACCCCGGTTGCGTGTTGGCGATCGCCTCCGGTTAACAGTTGGGGTAGCGACAGGGGCGCGATTTCCGACGAATACCCCCCCATGTCGGCTGTCGTCACTTCTAAATTGAGTAAATGTCCGGTTTGGCTGATGCGAAGAATTTGTTCGCCGGGAATGGCGGCGATGGTAATTTGGCCCCCCGGTGCGATCAGTTCCCCGGTATTAATGACATTGCTTCCTAATAAGCTGAGATTTTCTCCCGAGGCTACTGCAAGTGTACCTGCATTAATAATACTCCCCGATCCGGTTGCTGAAAACCGAAAAGCGTTAGGAGTCTCCACCAAACTCGCATAATCATTATTTCCAATTGCATTAAACCAATTTGAACCCAATCCAATTCCGGTAGCTGTTGTGACGGTAAAAGAAGCGGGAACATTTAAACTTGCATTCGATCCAAAAATCACCCCCGCAGGGTTCATTAAAAATAAATTGGCATTTCCCCCAGTCACCTGAATTAAACCATTAATAACTGAAGGATTTCCCCCGACCACCCGAGTTAAAATATTTTGAATGGAATTATTCGATAAAAAGTTGGCAACCTGTCCGGACTCAACATTAAACTCGGTGAAACTATGAAACAAATTCGCCCCATTTCCCGATAACTTTCCCCCTTCTATATTAATCTGATTTCCCTGTTGATTGGTAACGGTATTGGTACTGTTGGGTTCGGGAACAATCGGTTGAGCAACAACTTTTTTTGATTGGAAATCCGAGAAGATTTTCCATCGCCAACTCTCGGGAAATTCGTAAGTTTCCAAAACCAAAAGTATTGTCAGGGGTAAGGAGAAAACCACTGACTTGAGGTAGTTGCTTGGGTTCATTGAAAATCCTCCTGGGAAACTCCCGTATCAACCAGTTTAACAGTAAGTGTAAAAGGTCGCGAGTCTACCCTGATTTCCTCTAGTTAATTTTACCAACTCCAATGTATAAATCGTTTAATTTTTATCCTTGCTCCCCATACAGTCTAACCCAAAAACGGCTTGAAATTTCCGCCAATATTCGTTAAAAGGGAGCCACAGTCAACTATAGTAGATTACAGGCGATCGCAGAAATTAACTCACCGAAAACACTCTCATGCGTTTGATTGGCTTAACTGGGGGAATTGCGACCGGAAAAACCACCGTGTCCAACTATTTAACCCAGACTTACCCCTTTCCCGTTTGGGATGCAGATGTCTACTCTCGCGAAGCCGTACAACCGAATTCCCCCGTGTTGCAGGCGCTCGTTCGTCGCTACGGTACTGAGATTTTACTCTCTGATGGTAGCTTAAATCGTTCCCAACTCGGTAATATTATTTTTAATAGCTTAACAGAACGTCACTGGGTCGAAAAGCAAATTCATCCGATTGTCCGCGATCGCTTTTCTGACAATATTACCAAACTTCAGTATGAAGCGGGTAAAAATGCTACAGCGATTTTGGTAATCCCCCTGCTGTTTGAAGCCGAAATGACCGATTTGGTAACAGAAATTTGGGTAATTTCTTGTTCTGCCGAACAACAACGGTGTCGTTTGATACAACGAAGTAACGGTTCTCTCACCCCCGAACAAGCGATCGCCAGAATTGACAGCCAGATGCCGCTTGAGGAAAAATGTAAAATGGCAGATGTAGTTTTGGATAATTCCTCAACTGTGGAGGAACTCTGGCAACAAATTGATCAAGCGATCGCCAAAACCTCCTAAAATCTGGTTAAGACGATTACCCAAATACCTCATGGATGTCATTCCTGCGATTGATTTACTCGACGGACGCTGTGTAAGATTATACCAAGGCGACTACGAGCAAGCCCAAACTTTCAACGACGATCCGGTTGCTGTCGCCCAACAGTGGGCCGATCAGGGCGCGACTTGGTTGCACTTGGTCGATCTCGACGGCGCGAAAACCGGTCAACCCACCAACCATAAAATTATAGAAGCGATCGTCAACGCCGTTAATATTCCCGTCCAAGTGGGGGGCGGGTTACGCAGTCGAGAAACGGTTGCAACCCTGTTAAATTTGGGCGTGAGACGGGCAATTTTAGGCACTGTAGCCGTCGAAAATCCCCAGTTAGTCGCGGAGTTGTGTCAAGAATTCCCCCAACAAATTGTGGTTGGAATTGACGCCCGTGACGGAAAAGTTGCGACGAGAGGATGGTTAGAAACCTCGGAAGTGTTGGCCACCGAACTCGCCCATCAGATGGCACAGTTGGGCGCCAGCGCTATTATTTATACCGATATCCATCGGGATGGTACGTTACAGGGGCCGAATAAGGCGGCGCTGCGGGAAGTTGCAAACGAAGTCGCCATTCCGGTGATCGCTTCCGGGGGAATTAGTTCGGTGACGGATTTGTTAAGTTTGTTATCCTTGGAACCGTTGGGGGTAACGGGGGCGATTGTGGGTCGCGCTTTATACACCGGAGATGTTGACTTGAAAGAAGCAATTCAGGCCGTCGGTCAGGGACGTTGGCAGGATGTCCCGCCGGATTTTGGCGGTTCAAGTTTCGCCTAAAATCCGTCAACACTCACAAAACTTCCTTCGAGATCTTGAGGAGTAACCGCTTCGACAAAAGCGATAATATTTCCGGTAGATTCTGCCCGGATTATCGTTCCTGAAGTTAAGAAAGGTTCTCCACTAAGCAGAGGAAGAAGACCAAAACTGTCGAATATCTCTGTAATACCTGCGGAGAGTTCTAGATTGATAGATACAGTTACGTTTTGTGCGGCTTCTAAGGTTAGGTCATCTTCGGTTAATCCTCCGGTTAATCCCAATTGATCCGTACCTATTAGAAAGCTAGTAATCAAATCTGCATCATTAATATCCTGTGCATTTGACTCTACTTCCAAAATATAAAGCTTATTACCAAAATCCGTAAAAAAGTCTCGACCTGATATAAAGTCTCTGCCTTGATCTCCCGATAAAGTATCATTCCCCAGCGAACCGCCTATGAGGTCATTTCCCTGACCACCAAACATTAAATCATCACCTTCGCCCCCTATTAAAGCATCATTGTCTCTATTCCCAAATATAGAGTCATTACCGAGATCTCCACTCACTAAATCTCTACCTTGACCCCCAAACAGAGAATCTTGACCGCCCGAACCAGAAATTACATCTTCTCCTTGATTTCCGATAATTAGATCGTCGGCAAAAGCTGCACCAGTAACAGTATCATCTCCTTCTAAAAGCAAGACTCCTAATGGAAAATCTGCTGCTTGTTGAGCGGTCACAAAAACAATTTCAGAAGTAGAATCACCCAGTAAACGAGCTTCTCCAGAGGGATCGGGTTGTAGTACCATGCCAATCTTTCCTTTAAATGTGAAAAGTAACTCGGTTTCTACTTCTCTATCGGTTGAGATGGTGACTTTTTACGGATTTGGGTAAAATTTTTTTCGAGAATTGCAAAAATAATCTCCCGAAAGGCTTACAATATCAAGGTTTTCAATTTTCTGAGTTAAAGGGTTGAACGCAGGGGCGATAACTGTTTAACGAGTTCATCGGGTTGTCCGGTAACGTGGTTGGCGAAGCGTTGGGCGAGGGGCGGAACAAAAACCAACGGGTTACTAAATCCCGAAAAAATATGAATTCCGGTTAAATTGGGTATCGCACCAACCAAGGGCAAACTATCGGCCGTAAACGCCACCAAACAATGATACCAATGGGCGGGTAAATCTTGCAAAGCGGGTAAAATTTTCCCGATGGCGTTGCGAATTTGGGCTTCACTTTCGGCGGGATTAATTTTAGCATTCGGATCGCTTAACACCCGAGACGGCTGACCGATTCGCATTTTACCATTTAATAATTGTACCGCACTGGCATCAATAATTAAAGGAACAAATTCGTGTCCGGGTTCATCCCAAAGCGCTTCAAATTCCGGTTTGGCGGCGTCGGCTTCGAGTTGAAAGCGTTCCATTCCCGCAGACATAACAACGGTTCTTAAATTCGTCTCAACGGGGGGCGTTTCTAACACTTCGGTATGGGTGAAATGTAAACGAATTGAAATTCCCGCAGAGGTTAACAAACTCCGGCTTAAACCTCCCGCACAAATGGCGGTATTTTCTGCGAAATAAGTCTCATTTTTTGTTTTAACGCCCGTAATTTTATTTTCTTGTTTCACCAACTCCGTAACCGTATCAATTTCTAATTTACCCCCCAGTCGTTTAAAAGCGTCCAAATAGGCGAAATTGGTTTTTTCGGGGGAAATATGACCGTGAGTAACGGTAAAAGCTGCGGCGATACCGTTGGGGTTGAGAAGCGGTTCAATTTGACAAGCTTCTTCCGGGGTTAATAAGCGGGGGGGCGTGATAAATTTGGCGTAATTTTTGGCAATTTGTTCGGGATTTTGTTCGGGGGAAACGGTTAAAATGAGGTCAACTTCTCGAAACTCGGTATCGGCTTCTAATTCTTCGGATAAAATTTGATGACGCTGTTTTCCCTCTTGACAAAGTTCGCGAGTTAGGGGGGTACTTCCCGACCAATAAGCCAGTCCACCGTAACTGTAGCGAGTGGCGTTTTCAAAAGTTGGATTTTCTTCGATCAGGAGTACATTCAGACCTTTTTTCGCCAGTTCATAACTGAGGCTTGTTCCGGTAATTCCCGCACCAACGATAATCCAGTCATAGGTTGTCATAAGAGGAGTGAGAGTGTTGACGTCTATTTATATTTTGCCTTAATTTTACCGAATATTTCGATCAATTTTTGGGTTGGGATGAGATTCGGCTAATCAATGGGTTTGTATAATATCGTCTTTCCGCGACGTTTTCCCGAGTCTTCCCAACCTCTTTGTTGCAATTCTCCGATGCGATTTAGGGTGGTAATATAAGGGGCGGAAACGCCTAAAATATCGCCTAATTCTTTGGCTGTTTTTAGGGTGGTGGGTTGGTTTTTTTGTTGGGGTGGAGTGGGTTGGGTTTCTTGGGGGGATGGAGTCTCAGGGGTTTGACTTCTCTGAGATTGAAGTTGATGTTCGAGGGAGTTTTGAATGAGTTCATTTAGCCGATTTTCGACGGTTTTTAAAACTTGGGTTTCTAGATTTTGTTGTAAATACTGTTCAACCGTTTCTCGGATTATCTGATTGATAAGTTTATCTAAACTCTTGACAGAAGATTCCCCCATTTCGTCTAAGTAGTCAGCGATTAACTGGCTTAAAACTTCTGGTGTTGTTTTTTCATCTTCAATACACCTAGCTTGAAAACGTTGCCATAATTCCTGGCTAATTTTAAAGCTGGCTAGGATTTGTTCGTTCACATCTTTTTTGTTTGAACGCTCTACCAACGATTTTTACCTTAATTTTTTCAGTAGACATGATTAGTTGTCAGATATAAAAAGTTTAGCAAAAAAATAACCGATTTTAACTCTTAGAAAAGATTTTCAAATCGTTATTAAAAAGTTTTTCTATTTATTTTTCGATTAATAAGAGTCTTTTTCAATAAAAACGGCGAGATTTAGCTTCGACCGATGGACAACCTCTAAAGTCAAGAAAAGAAGTAACCCGCTTCGACGAGGGTTTTGCTTTGTTGGGAGTCGTATTTTAGCAGGTATTCGTGGGCGATGGCTTCTTGTTCCCGCAGGTTGATCAGTTCACTTTCGCCAATTTCGGTATCTGTCGATAACAGGATCACCTGATGACTCGCGGAGGGAAAATAACGTTCGATCAGGTTTTGGCGGTGAGAGGAGTCCAGGCGTCCGAGGGGGGTGTCGATGGCGACGGGGAGGTTGCGTCCCGATACCCTCGCCAGTCCCCACAAAAATGCGATCGCCAGGAGTTGTTTTTCACCCGCAGAAAGTCGATGTTTGGGAACAATTTTTCCTTCGATATTGTAGAGGGTGAGGCTAAAGTCGTCGCTGCTGATAATGACTCGATGAACCAAGTCTGATTTATGTAATAAATAACGAAAACATTCGGCAACTTCGACTTCGAGTTTATTCAGTTTTTTGAGGGTGAGTTTTTCTTTAAATTCGGCGAGGGTTTCTTGTACTTTTTGAATGGAGTCGAGAAGATGCTGACCGCTTTTGTATTTAAAAGTACCGTCGCCGTAGGTATCTAACTCTTTTTTGGTTTTGGCGATCGCGATTTTAATTTGATCCAAGTTTCGCCGTCCTTCTTCGTGGGCGGCTTGGGCTTTGAGGAGTTCAGTTTCCGATAGTTTGAGTTTGTCTTCTAGCTTTTTATAAACTTCTTCGGGCGGTGCCATTTCCAACTTTCTCTCGGTGGCGTCTATTTCATCCTGTAGGGTTTGCAGTTGTTTTAAGCAATCTTTCGTTTGTTGGGTTTGGGCGGGTAACTGGGAGTAGAAAATCGTTTTAAATTGACTAAATGTTTCCGAATCAATTTCTAAATAAGGCTGAATATCGCTTTCTATTTCTTGTTCTAGGGTTTGATTTTCTTGGTCTAGAAATGATTGTATTTGTTCGACGGATTGGGAATCGAGCGAGAGTTGTGTGATATAATTAATTAGGCGGCTATCCCGTTCTTGTAAGACTTCCCTAGCGGCGAGAGATTGTTGACGTTTGAGTTCTTTTTCGGCTTGAGTTTCCGCTTCAACAAGCAGGGGAGAAATCAAATGTAAGGGCAGGGTTTCGGCTGCCAGGTTTCGCAGGGTTTGGCGTTGGTTGTCGCGGGCTGTTTCTAATTCTTTAATTTTGCTTTTCAGTTGGGAACGTTCTTGGGCAATTTTACCCCCTTCTAAAATAAACTTTTCTGAGGCTTTCTTTTGATGTTTTTGGGCTAATTCCAGTTGCAGTTTAAGTTCTTCTAATTTCTCCTTTACAACTTTTTTTTGTTCCTCTTGTTGGGCGAGACGCGCTTCTATTTCTTCGATTTCCGCACGTTCTTCAACATCTGCAACTTCTTTTCGTTTGCGGTTGGCGAGAATGTTTAAATCGGTCGATAAACGGCTGGCGAGTTCGAGTCCTAACAGGTTATAAATAGCATCAATAACAGCTTGGGGAGGTTTCTCTAATTCGGCTAATTCTTTAACTTGTTCCCCGTCAAATAAGAACAGATTAGAAATTCCCAAAGGAAGAATATTTTCGATGTATTCATCCCAAATACTAATAAGAGATTTATCCGGCCATTCTCCGATAACAATCCCCAATTCATCTTTACCGTCTTTGGGGTTTTTTGTCCAGGTTCTCACGATTCGCCATTCTTCCATTTTACCCTCTTTGACGTGTTCAAATACGAGTTCTACCCTGGTTTTTTCGATGGGCGAAGCGTTGCTATTAACGCACTGGGTTAAAAAGTCATTGTAGCTGAGGTTTCCCCTCGTCGAACATTGGGCGCGTTGTCCGTAGAGGGCGAGGCGAATGGCGTCCATTAGGGTTGTTTTTCCCCCTCCGTTCATCCCTCCAAATAGGATGATGGGGCGGGGGTTTCCGTTGGTTTCCGGGCGAAGGTTGATGGTTTGTCTTCCTTGGTAGGGACCGAAGTTTTGCAGGACGAGTTCTAGGAATATCATGTGATGCTATACTGTTTTTTTTGAGGGGGATTGCCAAACTGTGGGAGGGTCGTTTTTGGCGGTGGTCTGTTCGAGGGCAGCTATTATATTTTGATTATTATGATGATGTTGTTTTTGGTTGTTGACGTAGGTAACGGCTTTTTCTAGCTGTTTGTATCCCATTTAAAATATGCCATATCCTTCTTGCCATGTAAATCGGTCTGAGGATGTAGATAAAACATGATTCATGTAGTGGGCGCTGCTGCCTTTTATTTGTTTAACAAATTCTGAAATTGATAGGGTTGGGGGAATTGAGACGACCAAATGAATATGATCTTCAATGCCTCCAATTACGTGAACAATACTGTTGAGTTGGTCGGCTTTGTTAATAATATAACCGTATAACTTTTTTTCTTTATCGGCTGTAATCAGAGGTTGACGTTCTTTTGTTGTCCAGATTATATGATAATAAAGTCTCCACAGTGACATGGTTATTAAGATATTGATTGATTTGATTATACAGGATTTAGCCAGAGATTAAAATCTCTGTCTAAAACATAAAGTCCTCTTAAGAGGACTTGGGTTTTCAGACCGGGAATTTATTCCCCGGCGTCGGGGACTTCGGTTTTCAGACGGCCAGACCCGTCACACCCGTCAACACCCGCCAGCCACACCCGTCAGCCACACCCGTCAGCCAGACCCCCCACACCCGCCAGAGATTAAAATCTCTGTCTAATACATAAAGTCCTCTTAAGAGGACTTGGGTTTTCAGACCGGGAATTTATTCCCCGGTTTAACTAACCTATTCCTCCTCATCGTTGGTGGTTTCTGAATTCTTGGAATATTTCATGTTTCCCCAAGTTAGTTGTTTAATGGTTTCAACGTCTCCTTCTTGGGCGGCTAACTTTAAATTGCGTCTCAGGTGGGCGTTTGCAATGGCTTCTTCTTTGCTTCGCGAACTGGTTTCAAAACATTTTTCCAGGTCTTCAAAGATTCCCAAACGACGGGCTTTTGTATAATATTGTCGTTCGGTATCTAACAGTTTTGCCATTAATTCTAAGTGCATGGCGTTTTCCCCGCAAATTTCTTCTAGGGTTGTCCATTCATCACTCCCTAACAGACTGTTTTCCATGCCGCGATAGGCGTCTATAAAGGTTTCTCCTGTCACTTCTTTATATATCCTCGGTAAACTATCATCAAATTCGTGTCTTTCTTCTAACCAAATTCGACGGATTTCGCTAAGTTCTTCTATTGTTAGAAGGGTGATCTCCCCCATGTCTTCAGGCGCATTCTCACGGATTTCTTTTTGAATCGTTAATAATCTTCTCAACCAATACTCTCGCGCCTCTTTTAGAAAAGGGCCTGGAATGGGTTCAATAGAAACCTCTCCATCTAAATTGCGTTCATATAATTGAACTTTTCCATTTCTTCGTCTAAAATCACGTCTATCTCTGTTTTCTTCAAGATCTAATTCTTGACGTAAATCTAACAAAGGCTGTAACCACTCTTTTTCTTCATCGTTTCTAATCATCGCCGCTAAAGATTTATCTTGACTAACCAAAGTACAAACCCAACAGCCAAAACGAGAACTTCCACAAGTTGGAGTTGAGGTATCAACAACTAACGGACATTCATTATCTGCGGTTGCTCCTCGATACATGGTAAATAAATCTTTATTACTATGTCCCCAAGGGTTTTCCCATTGCATTAAATAAATCCATACTTCATCATTCTGCCAGTCTTCAATAGGACTATAAACCAGTGAATTAGGCAGATTCATATTAGGACTCAAATGTTCTCTAACACGCTTTTTTTCTATTTCTTCCATGCGCTGTTCACGGGTTTTACTTTCCGCTTTCCGAATTCCTAAGACTAAGATTGTTTCGCCTCTAGTTCTAATAACTTCGCGAATAAAACGGTTTGAAGGCTGGATTTTTAGTCGTTCTGTACACCAACGAAATTTTCCGCGAGGTGGTGGATAACCTTTACCAATTAATCCTACCCAAAAGGTTTCTGTAAGTTCAGGATGTAGCAAATGAGGCTCAAATGGTAGATTCTGTTCTTGGGCTGCAACTTCTATCGCTTTTAGAGATTTCCTGACCCAAGCTGATACTATAGGATTTTCTACTAATGTATCTGTTGTAATTACATGAATAGTTTTACTGCGCTTTTCTGGTGGAAGTGCGGCGATCGCATTCCAAACCAGTTGTAATGTAACAGTGCTATCTTTTCCGCCTGAATAACCAATTACCCAAGGAACCTGATCAAGACAGTATAATTGCTGAATCTCAGTAGTAAGAGCTTCTACCACTTCTACCAACTCAGCGACAGTGCGATTTTTTTGTTTTTTTTCTTCTTGCTGTGCGGTACTCATGTTTGTTGCCCTTTTACTAGCACCCTGTTCAGTTATAATAACCCGTATCATAGAGTTTTTAAAAACTTGTTCTCATAGCTTAATATTTACGAATGAAATCTGCAACCGATCCAACCCCCGAACCCAACCCCCAAGACCGAGAAGCGATTGCGCGGAGCGCAGTGGCGGAGCCAATCGCGAAGGTTCTTGAACCCCTCCTCAACTCCCCCGACACCCTCCTGGTACACAAAACCCAGATGGGAGGAACAGAAGCCTTTATCGGTTCAGTAACATTGGACTGGTTGGATCGCAAAGTGGGTTATGCTTCCCAACTCCCCCTGTTTAAACGCCACCTGAACCCAGAAACCGGCAACGTTGAACGAGTCGCGGACACCGTAGAAGACATCTTACAACGCCCCCTAGACTGGTCGCGTCAACTCCCCCTCGCCCAATACCTCGCCACCCACAAAGCCCACAAGTTCCCCGCCTTGTTAGTTGTTATCTGTCCGTCTTGGGTCAACCATCCGAAAGCTTTTGAGTGGGATGAGGAAGGACGGGCCACCGAGTCGGCGATCGCATTTCAGGGGTTAGACAGTGGCGGACAACTGGGACTGTTGCATTTATCGTCCGATGTTTCAGTATTTGCTTTAGACGGACAACATCGCCTGATGGGGATACAGGGCTTAATGCGACTGTTGCGAAGTGGAAAACTCCAACCCTACACCAAGGTCAAAAAAGCCGTCGGGGAACCCATCACCTTCGCGGACATGGCCGAAGTTTCAACCTTAACCCCCGAGGAGATGCGAAACTTAGCCTCCGAAACCATTGGGATCGAGTTCATTCCCGCAATAGTTCCCGGAGAAACTCGCGCGATCGCCCGTCAACGGGTCCGATCTATTTTTGTTCACGTTAACCTGATGGCGGTGAAACTCACCAAAGGTCAGTTAGCGCTACTCGACGAGGATGACGGGTTTTCTATTGTAACGCGACAGGTGGCAGTAACTCATCCTTTATTAATGGAAAAACGCGATCGCAACCCTCGGATAAACTGGGATAGTGCAACGGTGGCCTCCAAGTCTACGGTTTTAACCACCTTACAAGCCCTCAAAGAGATGACCCAACGCTATTTAAGCGATCGCTTTCCTCACTGGCTTTCGCCCAAACCGGGGTTAGTTCCCATGCGTCCCGACGATGACGAACTTGACGAGGGGATGCAGGAGTTGCGGCGCCTGTTGGATGCGTTGGCGAGTTTGCCGAGTTATCAACGTCTGGAAAGGGGCGAGGAAACTCCCGTGTTGCGGCGGTTTAGCTTTGAAAAACCGGGGGGCGAGAGTAATATTTTGTTTCGTCCGGTGGGTCAAGTGGCGATCGCCCAGGGGTTGGGGGTGTTGGTGTTTCAGCAGAAAAAACCGCTGGTGAGTTTGTTTGAAAAGTTGCGGTCTTTTGATGCCAAGGGCGGGTTTAATGGGATAGAATACCCCGAGTCTTTGTGGTATGGGGTTTTATTCGATCCGAGTAAACGGCGTATCCGGGTAGCGGGGCGAGATCTGGCGGCGAAGTTGTTGGTTTATATATTGGGTGGAATAGATGAACCGATGGATCGGGCGGAGTTGCGACGGGGGTTGGCGGAGGCGAGAACGTTTGAGAATAGGGCGGTTAATTTTGAGGGGCGGTTTGTGAAGCCCAGAGAAATTAAATTACCCAATATATTGTAGTTGAATAACCCCCACCAACCTCCCTTTATCCCCCCTAGCCCCCCGAAGATCGGGGGGTGGGAGGCTAAATATTGTAGTTGAATAACCCCCACCAACCTCCCCCTAACAGGAGGAGGCTAAATATTGTAGTTGAATAACCCCCACCAACCTCCCTTTATCCCCCCTAGCCCCCCGAAGATCGGGGGGTGGGAGGCTAAATATTGTAGTTGAATAACCCCCACCAACCTCCCCCTAACAGGAGGAGGCTAAATATTGTATTAAAATAACCCCCACCAACCTCCCCCTAACAGGAGGAGGCTAAATATTGTATTAAAATAACCCCCACCAACCTCCCCCTAACAGGACTGAAGAAAGTTTAACTCCCCTCGCCATTAAACAATAGTCCCCGACGGGACACCTTTTCCCTCTCCAACTAATAAATAGTCCCTTTGGGACACAATTTTCCCCCTCTCCAACTAATAAATAGTCCCTTTGGGACACGATTTTCCCCCTCTCCAACTAATAAATAGTCCCTTTGGGACACGATTTTCCCCCTCTCCAACTAATAAATAGTCCCTTTGGGACACAATTTCCCTCTCCTCGTAGGAGAGGGTTAGGGAGAGGTAGGAGAGGGCGCTGCGGTGAGGTGGAGAGGGCGCTGCGGTGAGGTGGAGAGGATAGGGAGAGGTGGAGAGGATAGGGAGAGGTGGAGAGGGGTTGGGGGAGAGGTCAAAAAATGTTAACGCTACAAGTTTTTTTGATATCAAATCCGAGAATAATATATGGTGTTTGATACGGTTTGTTAGGGGGTGGTCATCTGATCATTTTTACATTTACAATACAAAATAGAACTCACAGAATTTTATGTATCAGGACGGCATGACCTCACTCAACATGAACGATATTAATGATGATTTTACCGAACTCAATTCTCAGCTTTATGCTGTATTTTCTCCCCTTTTTTCAAAATATAGAGAAGAAAATTTTTGCTGTCTGGGTTTAAGTTTCCAACAGGGAAAACGGCAAATGATTCAAATTAATGTTCCCGCCCGAGATATTCCCACCCTACTAGAAGCCAAACCCTCGGAAGATAACGACCCCGACTCTGGAAAAAATCGTCCGGTTGTTAAAGGTCATGCCGAAGAAATTAAAGAGTATATTGTTCATCATGCCAGTCTAGATAAGCCTTGGATTTTGGGAACGTTAACCGCCAATATTGACCCGGAAAAAATCACGGTAATTGAGTTGGGTTTGGGAGTGTGTTTTGTTGGAATTCCCCTGGATACGCCCCTTGATATTACGGACGGACAGCATCGCTGGAAAGCTATTGATGAGTTGTATAGAAACAAACAAATTAAGTTAATCGGAAAAAATTTCTTTCCCATTACATTGGTTTTAGAAGCGAATTTTAACCAGTGTCAGAAAGATTTTCGAGATATGGCACAAACCAAAGAACTCGACCAATCTTTGTTATTGTCTTTCGGAGAGTTTAGCGGTCAAGTTGGGATTTTGAAACAATTGGTCGAAAAAGTTTCGATGTTTAGGGGGAAAACCGAAAAGATTAAACGCACTCCCAATTCTAAGAAAAAGTTGATTTATACGAATAAATTTATTGCGACTGCGGTCAGTTGTGCGTTTGAAAATGATCCGAATGCGACTTTAGAAGATTATGATGTTGAGGAAGCTTCTCGAATTTTGGCGGAGGCTTTCAACCAGTTCTTTTCCGAATGCCCCCAAACTCAATATATTGCCGGTCAAAGCCCCAAAGATTTAACCGTTGAGGAAATTAACGATTTTATTAAGGAAAAATCAATTTTAGGGAGATCTGTTGGCTTAGAAATTTTAGCTCGATTACTGCATTTATGCTACAATGAAAATGAGCAATGTTTTGATTCTTATAAAATTTCCCAACTCGCTCAACTGGACTGGTCATACAGTAGCAATCTGTGGGCAAATAACATAGTTACAATTAATCCAAATCCCGACAATCCAGCTAAACCATACAGCATATCTAATAACAAAGGTAATGTAAAAATCGCTGTGAATACGGCAAAAGCACAGTTGGGTTGGATGTAATTTTTAATAACTAAATATTGAATAAACTTTTGGGGTATGGGAAACAATACCCCTTTTTAAGTTCAGAGTTGCAGAATTTCACGTTCAACCCCAAATCCGACGCAAATTTAATACAAAACCGGTTAACACCCTTTCACCGGAGAACTCGGAGGGATTTTCTAACACTTCGACTGCCAATTATGGCCGATAAATTTCTACTTGTTTTTGTTGCGGATCGATTCGTACCATTAGGTAAAATAAAACCAGTCGAGGAGTCAAAAATTTTACCCGTTTCCCCCGAATTACGCCACCATAAATACAACTCTCCAGAAAGATTGCTATGACGTTCTCCGGTTTCCCAACAATCAGGGGGGTTGACAATTAATTCTCCTTGTGGGGTTCTTTCTAGTCTCAAGTCGGGGTTGGCTGCGGCTAAGGCTGTAAATTGTTCTTGGGTAACGGACAGGGCGATCGTTGTGGGTAATTCTATTGATAGGGTTTCGGTTTCAGGTCTGGCGGGTGTTTGTACCATGTTGGCTTTTTGTTATTATGTTTACCCTATTGTCTTATTGTAAATAGAATTAATGCGATCGCGATCAGTTACAATATTGTTAACTTCACAAGAGTGGGTATGTTAGTCGAACTTGCCATTGGTGATGCTTACGGCGCCGGTTTTGAATTCGCCCCGGATGAATTTGTCGCGACTCACAACACCCTAAGCGGTTATGTTCAACACCCCCGTCATACCCTGAAACCGGGAAGCTACACCGATGATACTCAGATGAGTTTGGCGATCGCTGAAACTTTAATTGCTAATGATCCTTGGACGCCGGAAGTTCTCGCGAGTCGGTTTGTAAAAACGTTTAAACGCGATCCGAGAAAAGGTTACGCCAGTCGCTTCTATGAGTTTCTGTTGTCTGTCAATGATGGTGAAGAATTTCTGGCTAAAATACAGGGAACCAGTGATAAAAGCGGTTCGGCGATGCGGGTGATGCCGGTGGGAATTTTACCGACTGTCGAACAGGTGATCGAAGCGGCAACCATTCAAGCTAAACTAACCCATAATAGCCCCAATGGAATTAATGCGGCGATCGCTGCGGCTTTGATGTCCCATTATTTTCTGTACCGTTTGGGAAATAAGGAGGGACTGGGATTATTTTTAGAACGTTATATTCCTGGGAGTTGGTCTATTCCTTGGAACCAAAAAGTTAGCACATTGGGTTGGCAATGCGTCCAAGCTGCGGTGACGGCGATTGTTCGTAATGATAGCCTCAGTAATATTTTACTCGATTGTGTGGCATTTACGGGGGATGTAGACACGGTTGCGGCGATCGCAATGGCTTCTGGATCTTGTAGTGAGGAAGTCCGTCAAGATTTACCCTCGGGTTTATTTGAGGGTTTAGAAAATGGAAGATATGGTCGAGATTATATTATAGAACTGGATCGAAAATTATTGAGCCGAGTGATTTAAAGGTAATTTGTTAAAGGTTTTTGGTGTGAGTGAGCGTGAGTTTTAAGGTGTGTTGTTAACTGGCGATTTGATTGTTTTTGGGTTTGATTAGGGCTTTTTTGATTTGAGATTTTCGCAATCGCATAAAGGGTTTCCCTTCAATTAACCAACTTAAATCAAAGATTTGTTCTCCTCGATAGCTAATTTTACACCCGACTATAAATAGTGAAAATCCCGAGATTTTAATCCCCGAAGATTTAAAAGGACAGCTTTTTTTCGGACAAGTTGTACATTTGATTTCCATAAGATTTATTCCTCTCCCCTCTTTATCTATAGTCAATATTTCCTATAGTTTCAGTGATGATGGTGTTGAGAGGAATTGATTTTGATCTTTATCGCAAGTGAGATATATCAACAAGGATTATGGGTTGAAGTCCGTTAATTTAGTGATTTTGATCGAGTTAATTGGTGATGACTATCACAACCCGAGAGTATTTAATCTTCAACTCTAAACTTATTTTAGTCTGGGGTTAATGGAGGCGCGCGCTAAAAGGGGGTAATTTTCCGAAAAAAAGTCTGGGAAGTCGGAGGGTGAGGGGGGCGGGCGCTAATTCCCGTAAGGGTAGTTATCGGAATTAGATAAGATAGAATTTCTATAAACACCCCAACTACACCCCATGTCTATCCCGGAATCCTCAATTACCCAATCACCCAATTCTCCCGTTGGTGTCGCGCGCCTTCTGAATGTCTTTGCTGATTTTCTCGATCTCGATGTCGGCGCCGGAGATGCGGCGACGGATACCCTCATTACCTACAAGCGCCAACTCATTCAGTTTCTCGACTGGTGCGATCACAGACAGCTTCATCCGGCTGAAATTACCAAAGATGATATTAAAAAATACCGTCGCTGGATGATTGATAAAAAAGGTTTTAAACCCGCAACTATCGCTTTAAAACTCTCGGTGGTGCGAAGATTTTATCAGGCTGCATTGGAAAAAGGACTGCTATCCGTTAACCCCGCAGCCGGGGTAAAAGCACCCAAAGAAAAACGCGATCCCGCCGAAAAAATTACCTATTTAGAAGCCTCGGAAGTTGAACACTTCTTTGCCACAATTACCGACGATGGTAGCCTGAAATCTGCACGGGATAAAGCTCTTTTGGCAATTTTAACCTTAGAAGGGCCGCGAACGGTAGAGTTGCATCGGGCGAATATTTCTGATATCGTAAGGCAGGGTAAAAATTGGGGGATTCGCGTTGAAGGAAAGCGCAATATTCGCATCGTACCCCTAACACCCGAAATCGCCCAATTGTTGAGGGTTTATCTCGAACGCCGAGAAGCAACAGAAGGACAGCTTAAACCCTCGAGTCCTCTGTTTATTGCAGTCGGAAATCGGGCCGGAGGAAAACGCATTTCTCGGCGGGGAATTCGGTTGATTGTAGATGGGTATCTCCAAGAAGCCGAGTTAAAACACACGCCAGGGCGAACTTTATCGACTCACAGCTTGAGACACACGGCGGGAACTTTGGCGATCGCGATCGGGGGCGGAGTTGCGTCAGGTTCAAGATTTGTTGGGACACGCCGATCCGCGAACCACTTGTATTTACGCCCACGTTGGCGATCGCTGGGAAAATAACCCCGCCTTGAAGTTGGGAATAAAACTTGAGAATGATAATCGTCAACAACTCACGGAGAATAATAAACCGTCTGACATTTGAGAAAATCGGTACCGGGATGATATAAAGTAATTGTTGCTTTTCCCGCTTCTCCGCCTACATTTCCCACCCCAATCACCTGTTTTTTAGAAGTCGTTAAAGATTGCTTGCCAGAGTTCGGGGCTATTCATTTTATGGTTTTGCTGTTCTCGGTTGCCAATAATCGACTGAATACAGTTCCTTAAATCTAGTAACTCTACTTTATATAAACCTGAAATTTCTTGACAAATTCTTTGAACATCATTAATAATAATGATTATCATTTTTATTCAATCCGATGACTCAAACTTGCTTCTACCAAACTCTCACCGCAACTGTTACAGGCATCACTCTCGGTGGCTTGGGAGTTCTCAACATCGCTCCCGCTCAAGCGGCAACATTTCGCCTTTCCTGGACGGGCCAGGTTTTAGGCTACCAGGCTGAAGGTCTTTTCAGCTACAACGAGACTCAAGTAGATGAAAGTGGAATTGTTCGTCGAGACGATCTGGAGTCCTTTAATATCGCATTTTACGATCCGGAGGGAAATCTAATTCAAGAATTTATTGACAACCATCTTACCTATTCGCAGTTCAATTTCAACTTTGATACTCAAACTGGAAAGATTCTTCAAGAGGGCTTTTCCGATGAGCCAAATGGTATTGATATCGGAGAGTACAATCCCATATTTGATGATGAAGGAAATCTGGTTTCTGCCAGTGGTCTCAATTTTTGGTCTGCGGCTCCGGCTCCAGAGGGAACACCAATTCCTCACGTTCATCTCACAGATTTCGGGAATGATTTTCCATATTTACCCATTGGATTTCGTCGGCATTTGGATGTTGCTTTTTTCACTCGAACCACCGCTGAATTGCTAAACGATCCGACGGCAGGGGATGACTTTGGACGGCGAATGATTGCCACTAAAGTTCCCGAAGCCGACCCAATATTTGGATTGGGAATTGTGAGCTTGATTTGGTATTTTACCCGAAAAAAAACCGCGAGTTAAATCGGGCTATATTTGATGTTGGGTGAATTAAAAATTATAAATCGCTCAACATCAGCCCTCTTAGTTTTTTAATAAAAAACCCCGGCTTTTATTTTCGAGCAAACCCCCGTCCCGAAGTAGACTTTGACCAAATTCTAAGTTCTCCCCGCCGTCCTCCTGCGGCGAGAAATTCTCCTTGAGGGTGCCACGACAAACAGGAAAAACCATCAACCCCATCTTCCAAGGTTTGAATCATTTTTTCGGCCGAATGCCACAAACAAACCGCCCCTTCTTCGCTTCCCGAAGCTAACAGAAACGTACCCGGTTGAAACTCAATTCCGGTGACATTTTCCCGGTGTCCTTCCAACACCCAACCTTCCCAACCCGCCTCTTCTTGAACTTGTTTTTCCCAAATGACAACCCCTTCCGCACTGGCGACGGCCAACAGCGGCGCCCCCAACACCGTCGGCGAGTCCGACCAGGCCAAACACCGCACTTTTCCCGGAAAACCCCGCATCACCCAAGGATGGGGGTTCCCCCATTCCACCACCGCCAGGGTTCTATCGAGGTTCCCGCAGGCGATATACTTGCCATCGGGAGACCAGGCGACGGCTTGGCTGGCCGAGGGTATTTGCAACACGTGGGGGTCATCCTCCCAGTTGGAACCCTGCCAAATTTTCACCCCCTGATAGCCGCCAACCGCCAAAGTATCAAGGACGGGGTGCCAAGCCAGACACAACACCGACGAGTCGCGAAAGTTCAACCCCGCGACCTCCCGATGGGTTTCGGCGTCCCAAATTTGCACCGTCCGACCCCGACTGAAGGCGAGTTGGTTGGCCGTTGAACTCCAGGCGAGTTGGTCAACCCAGGCGGATGTGGGGTCGAGAGGGGTGAGGGTTTGGGTGGGGAGGTGCCAAATTTTCACCACGCCATCCTGTCCCCCGGCGGCGAGATATTGACCGTCCCGAGAAAAGGACAGACAATCAATAGATTTTCCCGTCTCCGATTGTAATACGAATACCCGCTCTTTTTGATGCCAGAGGATAAGTTCTCCGCAGGCGGAACTGGCGGCGAGCCAACCTTCGGGCGACCATTTAACGGCGGTAATATAATCGGATAGCGTTAGGTTTTCGCGGGTTTTTAATCGGGTTGAAGGGGTGCGATTTTTTTTGTTTTTGCCTAAATCAAACACTGGCGAAAGCCCTCTTTTAACTGTTCTTCGTTGAGGTTGCGGCCGATAAATACTAATTCATTTTTGCGGGTTTCTTGGGGCTTCCAGGGGCGGTCGGGGATACCGTTAAACAGCATATGAACCCCCTGAAAAACGTAGCGGTGATCTTCGCCGGCGATATTCAAAATTCCTTTCATTCTGAAAATATCCGGGCCTTGATTTTGCAAGAGTTCGCCGATCCACTGATTGAGTTTTTCTCCGTCCAATTCCCCGCTTTCTACTAAAGCGACAGATTTAACGGTTTCGTCGTGTTCGTGGGCGTCTTCGTTTAAAAATTCCGGGTCAATTTCTAAGGCTCTTTTCACGTCAAAGGCTCGAACCCCCAGCAACGCTTCCATTTCTAATTGGGCGTTTTGGGTGCGATAAATTTTCGCCATTACGTTCATTTTTTTAATGCGTTTTTCCAGTTCGTCGAGTTCTTCGGGGGTGACTAAATCGACTTTATTGAGTAAAATTATATCGGCAAATGCCATTTGTTCTTGGGCTTCGTCGGCTTCCCAATGTTGCCAAATATGTTTGGCATCCACAACGGTGACAACGGCATCGAGTAACAGTTTTTCCTGCATATCCTCATCGACAAAAAAGGTTTGAATGACGGGGGCAGGGTCGGCGAGTCCGGTGGTTTCTATCACGAGATGGTCGAACTGATCCCGGCGTTTCATCAAGTTACCAATAATTCGGATTAAATCGCCCCGAACGGTGCAACAAATACAGCCGTTATTCATCTCAAATATTTCTTCATCGGCATCGATCACAAGCTGGTTATCAATGCCAACTTCTCCGAATTCATTGACAATTACCGCAACTTTTTTACCGTGTTCGTGGGTTAAAATTCGATTCAGCAGTGTTGTTTTTCCCGCCCCCAAATATCCCGTTAAGACGGTGACGGGAACTGTATCTTTTGCAACAGCGTTAACCATGGCTCAACCTCGGCTTTTATAAAATGATAACCATTATCGCACAAAAAGCAAGGGGCAAAAGTAGGATGGCAGTGCGAACCGCAGGTTTTTGGCGATCGCCTCGCCTGACCGGTTTTACATCCGACCTATAGCGCTTCGCGCTAGGCAAGAGGCAAAAGGCAAGAGGCAAGAGGGGGGGAAAGTTCCGTATAATCAGGCTTTTGGCTATTCTTCGTGCTTGGGATTTGTAAATATAACAGCGCGAACTGCTATAACATTAGGTTTGGCTTTGCAGCAAAAAGGGTCGAACGGCTTCCATGACGGCTTCGGGGTGTTCTTCGTGGAGTCCCAAAGAACCCGACAGGTGGCGAACTTCCACCCCTTCCAGGTTCGCGATCGCTTCCATTTCGGCTTTCGACCCCGGCGGTGCCTGGTCGCTAACGATAACTATTATCGGGGCAGGTAAGGGTTGAAACCAGTTGAGAAACTCCTGCCGCCCCGATGAAATTATTATACAACTTTTTCGGCTTTGAAACTCATTCTAGAGGTTGATTTTTTGGGCGATCGCAGTTTGTAAATGCTGTTGCAGTTCCGGTAAAGTCAGAGAACCCATTTCCCCGGCTTGTCGGGTTCTCACACTCAAAGTTTGTTGTTCAACTTCTCGTTTTCCCACCACTGCAACCACTGGAATTTTATCGAGTTCGGCTTGACGAATTTGTTTCCCCAAGCGATCGCCACTGCGGTCAATTTCTACTCGAAAACCCGCTTTTTTCAGAGAATGAGCGATCACTTCGGTTGAGTCTCGTTGTTGATCGCTCACGGGTAATAAACGCAATTGAACCGGAGCCAACCACAGGGGAAAATCCCCCGCATAGTTTTCAATTAAAATCCCAAAAAAACGCTCCAAAGACCCAAAAATTGCCCGGTGAATCATAATCGGTTGTTGTCGGCTACCATCGGGGGCAATATATTCGAGATCAAACCGTTCGGGCAAATTAAAATCAACTTGAATCGTCGAACACTGCCACAACCGGCCAATAGCATCTCGAATTTTAATATCAATTTTCGGCCCGTAAAAAGCCCCGCCCCCCACATCTTCCACAAACTCCCAATTTTTAGCGTTTAAAGCCTCAATTAACGCCTCTGTTGCCAATTGCCATCCCGCATCGGTTCCGACAGACTTGGGCGGACGAGTAGACAAATTCACCTCATAGTTTGTGAAGCCAAAATCTGATAATATTTTTTCAGTTAAATTCAAAACCCCTAAAATTTCCTCGGCAATTTGTTCGGGCAAACAAAAAATATGAGCATCATCTTGAGTAAAGCCCCGCACCCGCATTAACCCGTGCAATACCCCCGAACGTTCGTAGCGATAAACCGTTCCTAACTCCGCCCACCGCAGGGGAAATTCTCGATAAGAATGAAGGTCATATTTATAGGTCAAAACATGAAACGGACAGTTCATCGGTTTCAGTTGATACGCTTGATTTTCAACCGTCATCGAATCGAACATATTTTCCCGATAAAAATCAAAATGCCCCGATGTTTTCCACAGTTCCAAGTTTGCCACATGGGGCGTATACAGCAGTTGATAACCCGCTTCTAAATGAGAATTTCGCCAATAATCTTCGATCACATAACGCATCATTGAACCTTTGGGATGCCAAAAAACCAACCCGCCCCCCGCATCTTCTTCAATACTAAAAAGCTGCAATTCCCGTCCAATTTTACGATGATCTCGGCGTTGGGCTTCTTCTTTTTGTTGAAAATAAACTTGCAATTGTTCGGGCGTTTCCCAAGCCGTCCCATAAATTCGTTGCAGCATGGGTTGAGTTTCATCCCCTCGCCAATAAGCCCCCGCAACGCTTTCTAAAGCAAAAGCATCGGGGTGAATTTCTCCGGTAAAATTCAGATGAGGTCCGGCACACAAATCCCACCAATATTCTCCCGGCGGAGTCGTAACGGGAGCGATCAAAGAAGGTTCGGGCGGGGGCGTTTTATCTGTCCATCTGCCCCCATCGGGCGTTCCAATAAAATAACGAGTAATGGTTTTTTCGGGGGGAATTTTCGCCAAAATTTCCAGTTTATAGGGTTCGCCCAATTGTTCAATCTCGGCTTTGATTTCTTCCCGTTCAACCCCTTCACAAATAATCGGTAAATTGGCTTGAATAATTCGCCGCATTTCTGTTTGGATGGTGTTCAAGTCTTCCGGGGTAAACGGTTCTTTGCGATCAAAATCATAATAAAATCCTGTTTCTGTCACCGGGCCAATGGTTACTTTTGTTTCAGGAAATAGCTTTTGTACTGCCATTGCCAAAATATGGGCGCAGGTGTGACGAATGCGTTCGAGTTGTTTGAGATCGCTCGGTTTGAGAACAAGATTTGATTGAGATTGCATCGAGGAAATCACCATAATTACCTGTAAAAAAGTATTTTCGGACTAAAAAATGCGTGAATTATTCCGGCCAACAGGGTTTATTTTTGAGCGGTAAACGGCGTATAATTTCCGCCCAAGCCTTCAACAATTGTGCGCGTATTTGATTTTAGCATTTGTTGATAGGTTTCGGCGCCGCTTCCGGTTTCTCCCAAACCATCGGCGTACAATTTTCGCTCGGAAACTCGAATCTTTGCTTCTTTGGCAACCGTTTCGAGCAGTTGAGGGTTGCCCGTTGATTCTGCAAAAATCGTCGGTACATTTGCCGCTTGAATCTCCCGCACCAGTTCCCCGACTCGCGCCGCAGTTGGGGCTTCATCCGTACTGAATCCCTGCAACGCCCCTTCGTAGGAAAGACCGTAAGCATTCACATAGTAACCCAGCGCATCGTGGGTGGTGACAAGCTTTTGTTGATCGGGGGGAATGGTGGAAATTTTAGACAAAATCCAACCGTCAATTTCTGCAAGTTCGGCCGCGATTTGTTCGGCATTTTGTTGATAAAGTTCCGCCTTTTCCGGCTGTAAATTTGCCAAAGATTCGGCAATAACTCCGACCATTTGAATACCATTTTCGGGATCGTGCCAAACGTGAGGATCGGGGGCCAATTCTTCGCCGTGTTCGTGGTCGTGGTCGTGGTCGTGGTCATGGTCGTGGTCGTGGTCGTGATTATCATTCCCCTGACCGTGATCGTGGGCTTCTCCCATCAACGGTTGGGGGACGGCGACCTCGTGGACGGCAATTTTGGGGGCGGGGTTGCTTGTGGCTTCCACCAATCGAACTAAACTTGGATCGAAGTCGTACCCCGCGTATAAAATTAAATTGGCGGTATCGATCGCCTTGCGGTCCTCGGGCTGGGGCTGATAAACGTGGGGGTCTTCGCCCGCTTCCATCAAACAGTTGAGGTTAACCGTTTCTTGGGCAACCTGCCGGGTTAAGTCACAAATAATACTCGTAGTCGCGACAACCGAGGGAAGGGTAACGCCCGTTTCTATGGCTGCGGGGGCAGTTGCGCCGTTCGGGTTGGCAGCGTTTTGAGGTGACGAATTACACCCGACCGACGCCCAAAGGAAGGTTAAACCCACCAGGGGCTTGAGGTTGACATTTCCTAACATGGCTGACCTCTGTTACGATAATGATTATCATTATGTTACACCAAGATGAACGATGTTAGAAGTTCTGCATCTGGCGGTCAACTACCGGGGGGTTTGTGCGGTCGAGGATGTCAGCTTTCGCCTGGAAGCGGGTCAACTGGTGGGGATTATCGGGCCGAATGGTGCGGGTAAAAGTACGATGCTGAAGGCGATGTTGGGGTTAATTCCGGCGTCGGAAGGGGTGATCCGCTATCATCAACGGTCTTTAAAAGATCAACTCGCCCGGGTTGCTTATATTCCGCAGCGATCGCAAATTGATTGGGATTATCCGATCTCGGTTAAAAATGTGGTAATGATGGCGCGTACCCGCCACACGGGATGGTTTCGGTCGCCTTCTCGCTACTCTCAAGAAGTGGTAAAATCGGCGTTAATGAGGGTGGAAATGTGGGAGTTAAAAGACCGACAAATTGGCGAACTTTCTGGCGGTCAACAGCAGCGAGTTTTTTTGGCTCAAGCCCTGGCACAAGAGGCGGAATTGTTCTTTTTTGATGAGCCGTTTGTGGGGGTGGATAAAAAGACGGAAGCGGTGATTTTTGAGGTGTTTGATGAGTTGAAACACCAGGGCAAAACTTTGTTGGTTGTCGGCCACGAATTGGGGGAAGTTTCCCGCCAGTACGACCGATTTTTGCTGATCAACAAACACATCATCGCCGAGGGAACCCGTTCGCAAGTAATGACCGCAGAAAATCTACAAAAAGCCTACGGAGATAATGTAATTTTATTGCGGGGTTAAATGGGGTGATTATTAATGAATTGGTTTACCGATCCGCTCAGTTTTGAATTTATGCGCCACGCCGTACTGGTGGCGGTTTTAATGGGGATTTTGTGTCCGGTTGTGGGCAGTTATTTAATTGTGCAGCGCATGGGATTGTTGGGAGATGTGATCGCCCACGCGGTTTTACCCGGACTGGCGATTGCGTTTTATTTGGGGATTGATATTTTTCTGGGGGCGTTTATTTCGGGAACACTCAGCACGTTAATTATTGCTTGGATTCAATCCCAATCTCGGGTCAAAATAGATGTGGCTATGGCTTTGGTATTTTCGGGGTTTTTGGCTTTGGGAATTTTGCTGATTACGGTTCTCGAAAGCAAGCTGGATTTGCACAGTTTTCTGTTTGGGGATATTTTGAGCGTCACCACCCAGGATGTTGTCAGAACGTTAATAATTACGCTATTTATTTTACTCTGCGTTCGGCTGTTTTACAAGGAACTTTTGTTTTATACGTTCAATCCTTTGGGAGCGCAGGCGATGGGATTGCCGGTAAATTTAATTAATATTGGCTTGGTTTCTGCGATTACTTTAACGATTATTGCCAGTATGCAGGCGGTGGGGGTTGTGCTGGTGGTTTCGCTGTTAATTGGTCCGGCAATTACGGCTTATTTGTTGGTGAAAGAACTGCATCAAATGATGGGATTGGGGGCAATTTTTGGCATTTTTAGCAGCGTGGCGGGGATGTATATTAGCTACTATCTGAATGTTCCTTCGGGGGCGGCGATTGTGTTGACGGTTTCGGGATTGTTTATTCTGGCTTTGCTGTTCAGTCCTTCCCAGGGAATTTTAACCCGTCCCGAAGCAAACAGTCCCCGATCTGTGCTTCAAAAGTTCAAACAATGGAAACAATAAGGGTTAGAATTACCGATTAATTCTCAGTGTTTTTAGGGAGAATAATAAACGGTCTGAAATTTGATAAAATCGGTACCGGGATGATATAAAGTATAATTTGCTTTTCCCGGTTCTCTGCCTACATTTCCCACCCCAATCACCTGTTTTTTAGAAGGGGTAAAAGTTTGAGTGGGTTGTTGTTCATTAAGAGTTAAAACGGAACTGGAAATTGAACCCGTTTGTAACTCGTACTGAAAAGTTAAACCGGAACGACCACAAAATAAACGGTTTGCTTCGACCCGTTGAAGCCGATCTAACAATTTCCAAGGGGGCGTTTCCGGGGTTAATTCATCGCCCACATTAACGCTGCTTCCGTGAATCAACAAACAATCCAATTCAAAAAACCCAAAATGTTGTTGTCTCAGCCATTGAACCGTTTCTCTGGAAACACAATCCCACAATAATTTTACCCCATCCGCTCCATATTTTTCTCTTAATTCTGTCGCCTCTACATTGCCGCCCAAACCGTACAAATTAAAACATTGTTCTTCCCACCACCCGATACAAACTTGCGGGGTTAATTCTCCGTTCCGGGGTTCCCTCACCCGTTCGACAACCGCTTCACTTTGGGGATTCAGTCCGACTAAATCTCCCAAAATATACAATTCTTCGACAGGAAAATTCTGTCGTTTCAAATCATTAATCACCGCTTCATAAGCCTTGAGATTTCCCTCAATTCCACTTAAAATTGCCCACATTTTAACTTGCTGTTTCCCGGTAAATTTGATAAAATAGAGATGGGAATACATCCCACCCCTATCAATAGCACGCGAAAAGTTCGAGAATTAAAATTGGAGAATTAAAACTAACTCCAACTGGGAGTATGGCGGATCAAACTCATAAATTCTTGGCGAGTTTTTGCATCCTCAGCAAATACGCCCCGAACCGCACTCGTAGAAGTCCAAGAACCGACTTTCTGAACGCCCCGCATCACCATACACATATGGCTGGCTTCGACAACAACAGCCACACCTTTAGGCTTTAATAAACCCTGCAAAGCGTCCGCAATTTGAGCGGTTAATCGTTCTTGAACTTGCAACCGTCTGGCGTACATTTCACAGATGCGGGCGACTTTAGATAATCCTATCACTTTTCCATCGGGAATGTAAGCCACATGAGCGCGGCCTAAAATCGGCAAAATATGATGTTCGCAAGAACTAAAAATATCGATATCCCGCACCAACACCATTTCATCGGTTTGTTCGTGAAAAATCGCTCCATTCAGCAATTCATCCAGGGATTGATGATAACCGGATGTCAGAAATTTTAAGGCTTTAACAACCCGTTTGGGGGTATCTTTTAAGCCTTCGCGGTCCGGATTTTCTCCGAGTCCGAGTAGCAACGTCCGCACCGCTTGACGCATTTCTTCTTCGGAAACCGGGGGTTCAGATTGAGTTTTTAAATTCGGTAAGTTCCCGTTTTGATTTCCCTTCGGCGAGGAGTTTGCTAAGGTCATAGAGTTAGAGTTTTGTTCCTAAAGTAAACGACAAGTTTTTACAATTCAATTAAACACAAACTAGAATTTAAAACAATTTTAAACCCATGGCTTGTGCCAATTTACTCGGCTGTAAAACCAAACAGTTATTCAACTGTTGGCGGATTTTATTGGCATCTAAATGACGGCCAATAAACACAATCTGGTTCAGGGGCGAACTCGGCCATTCTTCGAGTTGGATATCGTACCGAGGCCCGCTGAGTTGGAAAATGTGGCGCATTTCGCTATTATTGAACCAGAGAATTCCTTTCGCCCGAAATACTTCTGCGGGCATTTCTTCGGTTAAAAATTTCTCGAATTTGTCGATATCAAAGGGGGAATAGCTTTTGAAGGGAACGGAGACAAAACCATCGGTTTGTAAGTGAGGGGAATGGCGATGTTCTTCTGCGGTTTGATACTGTTGAACAGGGGTGAGGCTAACATCTAAAATTAAAGGAAGCGGAACTTTAGCCTGTTGGGTTTGTAGAATTCTCGCACTCGGTTTAACGGTTTTGATATAACGTTCCAATCCTTCTACTTTTTCTGGGAAAGCCAGGTCTGTTTTATTTAAAATTACCACATCCCCGTAAGTAATTTGTTTGAGGGCGGCTTCGCTGTCAAAATGTTCGGGTGTAAAGGTTTCTGCATCGACGAGGGTAATAATAGAATCCAGGCGAGTTAGTTCCCGGAGTTCCGTCCCCAAAAAGGTTAAAATAATCGGCAACGGGTCGGCAACTCCCGTGGTTTCAATCACCATGTAATCGACTTGTTCTTCTCGTTCTAAAACCCGATAAACCGCATCGACCAAACCTTCATTAATTGTGCAGCAAATACAACCGTTACTCAACTCTACCATGTCTTCTTCTGTGGAGATTAACAGTTGAGCGTCAATGTTAATATCGCCAAATTCGTTCACCAAAACCGCAACTTTTAAGTCCTGTTTGTTGGCGAGAATTTCATTCAACAGGGTAGTTTTTCCGCTTCCCAAAAAACCCGTAATAATGGTCACGGGCATTCCCCGTTTGGGAATATCCGGGGCGGAGGAGGGGAGAGTTTCCATAGACATTGTTCGGCCGGAAGGTTTGCAAGAATGATAACAGTTATCAAAATTGAAAGCAAGCTTTTAGCGCTCACAGACGTGAGTGGGGTCATCCGCCTTTTCCGCATATTCCAAACCTCGGGCTAAACGCCAAGCAAAAATGGGCGGTAAACCTTTTTCGATGATGGCGGCACAGGTTTTTTGATAATCATATTCAACCTCCCGCAGCGTTGCCCCCTGAGTCTCGGTATCATAAATCACATAGGTGGCGTTGGGGCGACCGTGACGGGGTTCTCCGACGGAACCGACGTTAATAATGTGTTTTAAAGGGGTGGTAAAACTGAGGTTTTGTTCATCGTTTAAATGGGGTTGATTAATTTTGACTTGAAGCTGACCCCCTTCTAACTTGCGAAGATAAGGGATATGAGTGTGACCACAAAATAGCACATCCGCCTCGGCCGATAAGACTCGTTCTAGGGCGGTAAATGCGTCCATATTCGGCATTAAATATTCGTGGTTGCTGTGGGGCGAACCGTGAACAAAACAGAGATTTTCTGTTTTTAAAGTTAGGGGAAGTTGGGCTAAAAATTCGCGAGTTTCGGGATAAATATTGTTGTGCGTCCACTCGTGGGCGAAACGTCCCCGACGTTCGGCTAACAGCGACGGATAACTGCATTCGCAAGCATTTAATCCTTCTACAATATCTTCATCCCAACAGCCTTGAACGGTGGGAATATCGAGGGAACGAATTTGTTCGACGACGGCGTGAGGAAAGGGACCGTAACCGACCAAATCTCCCAAACAATATATTTTTTCCGCCTTTTGTTCGTCGATATCTAATAAAACGGCATTTAACGCTTCATAGTTTCCGTGAATGCAAGAAATGACTGCTATTTTCATGGGGTGACTTCCTCCTCGGTTTGTAATGAGGTTTGAATTTGTTGTTGATAATAATCAATTTGGGATTCGGGGATGAAGCAATATTTCAGGGTTTGGGAGATTTCTTTGAGTTGCAAATTAAATCCGACAATTTCCAAACCGCTAAACCGTTCGGGTCTTCCGGTTAACCACAGGGGAACCTCCAAAGCTACAAATTCTTGATTGATTGTTCCCGCTACAAAATCCCCATAAATCGATTCTCCGCTAACAATATCAAAAATTCCTTTTGCCCGAATGACTTCCCCGTAAGCCCCTTGAATGAGTTCAAACCAAAACAGGGTTAAACTCGTCCAGTCAATAATTTCTCCGGTGAGTAGGTTGCGATGAATTTGTACGGAATAATTATTGATTTTACTGAAAGGTTCGGCAATGTTTTGATTTCCTAAAATCGCCGAATCTGCCCAGTTTTCCCATTCTGTATTTTCAGAGGATGAGGGGATGATGGCGATGCGTTTTGAGTTTAATCGGGTTAGTAAAGGTTCTACGGAAGATAGGTCGAAATGCCAGGGAATCTCGATATAAGTGGTTGATACTAACTCGGGATTAAATAGTTGTAATTCCTCGCCCGAGGTGAAAATTTGCACCTGGGGAAATTCGCTAGCCAGACAAGTCCCATCAATGACAACAGAATCCTCTCCGGGGTTGAAATAGCCAACGGGTTCTGTGGTTTTGCTAATTTGTTCTCGTATCCAGTGGGTTTTACCCGCACCCGGCGGGCCAGTAACCGCAGTAATCATCGCCGCTTCCTTTCGGGAACAATAATCATTATTATAGATAGATATAGCAAAAAATGAGAACCATTATCAAATTATTGACCCGGATTTATGTCTGACTTCGTTTCCGTTGCGATTATCGGTGCCGGCCCTCACGCCTTGACCTTAGCCGCCCACCTGCTGCAAAAACAGCCAATACACGGTAAAATCAGGGTTTTTGACCCCAGCGGGGTGTGGTTGAGTCGGTGGCATCATCAGTTTGCGGCCCAGGACATTCCCCATTTGCGTTCGCCTGCGGTTCATCACCCCGACCCCAACCCCTTCGCCCTGCGAAAATTTGCTGAGAATCGTTCTCACGAGCTATTTCCCCCCTACGACCTCCCCGGAACCAAGCTATTTGAGGATTTTTGTGGGGATGTAGTCCGACGCTGGCAACTGGCGGAGGGAGTTTGTGCGGCGCAGGTGGTCGGTATTCTGCCGTTGCGGGGGTTGAGGGGAACTCGGTTTGAGTTGCTTTTGGCAGACGGGCGGACGGTTCGGGCGAGACGGGTGGTTTTGGCGACGGGAGGGGGTGAGGTTCAGCTTCCCGACTGGGCGGGCAAGATTCCTTCGCCTTTTCCCCCGGAACGGTTGGTTCACAGCCAACAGGTTGATTTGCGATCACTTTATCCGGCCGGGGAACGGGTTCTCATCGTTGGGGGCGGTTTGACGAGCGCTCACCTGGCGGTGGGGATGATGGCACGGGGAGCAACGGTGACGCTGATGGTGCGCCGACAGTTGCGGGAGAAGCTGTTTGACGCCGAACCCGGCTGGTTGGGGCCGAAGTATCTCAAAGGGTTTGAAGCGGAGTCCTGTTGGCGGGTGCGATCGCAGATGATTCAACAGGCAAGAGATGGCGGTTCTATCACTCCCAATCTGATGATACAGCTAAGGCGGGCAATCCGTCAAGGAAAATTAATTTTGTGGGAAAATTGTCAGGTTAAAGCGGCAATTTGGGAGAAGAATTGGCGGGTAAAATGCGATCGCGGCGAGCTTGAATTTGACCGGATTGTGTTAGCAACGGGAACTCAACTTGATGCCAGTCAGCACCCGTTACTTCAGAAGATTTTGCCCGTTTATCCCGCAGAAATTGTGGACGGTTTGCCCGTTTTAGATCGGCATTTGCGCCTTCCGGGTTGCGAGTTATTCCTAATGGGAGGATTGGCGGCTTTGCAACTGGGGCCAGTCGCCCGCAATTTGGCCGGGGCTAGGATGGCTTCCGGGCGAATTGTTCCGGCAATTGTTAAACCCAGTTTAGCATTAACCGCCTAAAGAATCAAGCAAATAAAGATAGGGTTTCTGCGGGTTTATAGCCGGGGAAAATTCGATCAATTTGGTTGGGTTTGACTCGAAATTGATTCAATAAAACCGTCGAAACCACCTCTCGAAAATCCGTTGTAATTGTCAAATCTCGACCTTCATAACGTTCGGATTCCGATAAACCCGGCCACTGACCGTAAACTTTCCCCCCCCGCAGCGAACCGCCGAAAATCCACATCGCATTTCCCCGTCCGTGATCGGTGCCGCCATTGCCATTTTCTGCAACGGTTCGACCAAATTCGGACACCACTAAAATTGTCGTATCGGCGTAATTTTCACCCAATCTATCCACCAACGTTACTAACCCTTCTCCTAAGTTTTTTAGGCGGTTTGCGAGTTGACCTTGACTCGAACCTTGGTTAATATGAGTATCCCAACCGCCCACATCCATAAACGCCAATTGAATACTCGGATCTCGCACCATTAAACTCGCGAGTTGTCGAGTTTCTCCGGCGAAACCTTTCGGAAGCGGGGCGCCATTATTCGCCTCCTCCATTTCCGCTTCCAGTTTTTTTAATAATGTATCTCGGGCGGCGCGACCTTCTTGGTAAGCCAAACTCAGCGGATCGTTACTGGCGTAGAGTTGATCGAAAGCCGACTGAATTTTATCTTGGTCGATGGGGAGTTTACGAGTAGAATTTCCTTGTAGGGAGATATTGCTCGCAGACTCTTTTCCGGCTAAAATAAAAGGTAAATTTGAACCCACGCTGACCGCTTCTACTGGTGTTTGTCCCGGTAAAATAGCCAACATTCGATTCATCCAACCTTCTACCGTTTTTTTGTTTCCGGGTGTGCCGGATTCCATGTATTTTTGAGCATCAAAATGGGAGCGAGTTTCGTCGGGCGAACCGCAAGCGTGAACAAAGGCTAAAGTTCCGTCTTTCCAAAAGGGAATAAGCGGAGATAAAGCCGGATGTAAACCAAAATTTCCATCGAGATCTAACGCCCCCTTTTCCTTTCCGGGTTGAGGAATGGCTATAGTGGGTCTGACTTCATAATAATCGGTTTCAGCATGGGGAACGACGACATTTAACCCGTCAATTCCTCCCCGCAGAAAAACCACAACCAAACGTTTGGGGTGGGGAGTCGTGGCGAGACTTTTGGCGATCCAAGTGTGACTTCCAACGCTGGCGATCGCAGTGGTTCCAAAAATGCCTAAACCTTTTAAAAATTGGCGTCTATCCATTATTTTTTTGATCCTAAGTTAATCAATGAATTTAGAAAAATATCCTGATAGTCTTCACCCCAATTTGAAACATCAGTTATTCCGGGTTAGCTGCAAAGACCGATCCGATTCTACGCAACTGACCCATAACCCCATTGATTCACCCAGACATCCCTTAGTTCCGTTTCTTTTTAATCATGCAACTTTTTCTGATCCCCCCGGCTTCGCCACCCCAACCCCCCTTTTTAAGGGGGGATTAAGGGGGGATCAAGGGGGGTTGGGGGGATCAATTAGATGCAGCTTCATAAAGAATTGGTATAAGTTCCGTTTTTGTTGTAAATCTCTACTCCTATTTTAGAAGGAATTGATAATTTTGTCTAGATCGAATCATTATTGTGAGGACTTAACATGGTTTTAAAAATACGTGAAAGCGGCTATAAAATAAGGGATAAGGGATAAGGGATAATGGATAATGGATAATTGATCAGGGATAATTGATCAGGGATAATTGATCAGGGATAATTGATAATGTTGGACGGTTTGGATTACCTTTTAACAGCCAATTAGAAAAGATAATCAAAGCCTTTCAAACCGAAAACGGACTCCCCGTTGATGGAATCGTTGGAGAAGTCACCCAATTCAAACTAGAAAAAGCCATCGCCAAAATAGAAACCCTGGAAAATTATCAAAAAATCTCCGTTCCTCAACCGCCTCTGACGAATGATTCTGGAGATTTTATCGAAGCAAATTGGTTGGAATGGCGAGTGATAACCCCCAACAAATTAAACGCCCGCAGCGGTCCGGGTTTTGATTATAAAGTCGATTTGAGTTTACCATTCGGAACCCCATTTTCTCCCCCCGCCCGACTATTATTATCCCCTCAAATTCGATGGAGTCGGTAAACCCGGGTTAGTCATTCGTTATCAAGGCGCCGCCTTTTTTGTCCGGGCCAATTCTAAATTTATTGAACCCGTAACAAGCTGTTAATTTGAAAGCAGTTATGCTATTTTAAAATAGACCACAAAAACCCGGTTTTTCAAATCAACCGGGTTTTTCATGTACAAAAGGCAAATAATACAGGTTTACATTTCCACTAAAAATGCTATATTACTCTAAACTGTTAACATCAAAAACGGGTCACTGTAAACTGTAAACTGTAAACTGTAAACGGGTTGCGCCTTCTATGACTCCTCCCCTTTCTTCCCCATCACAGTCTCCCTCACGTCGCCGAATGTCCTGGGGTGTTGTTATCGTCCTTTCCGCTTTGTTGTCGGCGATATTAGGCGCAGTTACCGCAGCGTTTTTACCCGCAGACGAGAATACACCCGATCCCGCTTCCAACGTCCTCAACCAATTTTGGCGCGATCGCTTTGACTACAAACTGACCCGTCCGGTTAATATATTAGTAATGGGAATCGATCGCACCGAAGACGCAGAAGCCAACTCCCCCGCAAGCTTTGAAGGACGCAGCGATACAATATTATTAGTACAATTTAATCCCACAGAAAAATCAGTCAATTTATTATCAATTCCTCGGGATACCGAAGTCGAAATCCCCGGCGTGGGAATGGGAAAAATTAACGAAGCCAACTACTGGGGCGGCACCGAATTAGCCACAGAAACCGTCCGCCAAACCCTCAATCAAATTCCCATTCATCGCTACGTTAGGGTGAGTAGCGGTGCGTTTAAAGAGTTAGTTGATTTGTTGGGCGGCGTCGATGTATTTATTCCAAATTCCATGTCTTATATCGACAATACCCAACAGTTGAAAATCGATTTATCCCCCGGATGGCAAACAATTGATGGTGAACAAGCCGATCAATTCGCCCGTTATCGCAGCGATGCTTACGGCGATATTGGACGCATTCAACGACAACAAGCCTTAATGCAAGCCATACAAAATCGGTTACAAAATCCCAACATCTTACCCCGTTTACCCCAAATCATTCGGGTGATGGAAAAATACGTTGATACCGATTTAAGCTTTAATGAAATCCTCAGTTTAGTTAACTTTGGTTTGAATTTAGAACCCGAACAATTTAAAATGGTAACATTGCCCGGACGGAGTAGCGGCGCCGAAGAAGCTTATAGCAGTTATTGGATCGTTGATGAAATCGAACGCGATCGCATTGTAGCAGAATATTTTCAAGAAGATACAGACAATTATTCGGCAACAGAATCGGACTCAACCTCAGAAAAATTACCCCCCGATACCAAAATAGCCATTCAAAATGCGTCGGGAAACTCCCAAGCCGGCGAAAAAATAGCCGACGCTCTAGCAGACCAAGGCTATTATAATGTATATGTAGTCCCCGACTGGCCGGACGAACAGCGTCAAACGGAAATTATCGTCCAACGGGGTGATTTATCCGGCGCCAAAGCCTTAAAAAATCAGTTGGGTTGGGGAAAAATAGAAGCATCTTCTACGGGGGAAATTGGGTCAGATTTAACCTTAAGAATCGGGTCGGATTGGGCGAATTATTTTTAATGTTTTTTTGAAAGATCAGGTTTTTTTATGATGATTAAAAATATTGACAAAAATGTATTAAGATATGGTTTCAATGCAATTCTATTAATTTTCCTTGCAATATTATGGGTTCTTTTAACTGCAAAACCCGCATTAGCAAGCTATTAAACGTCACCGTTGTTACGACGTCAAAAATCATTTTCATCTCTAATTAAATATTTAATATGGCGTTTCTCAGAGTAATGAAGTACAGTAGAGACTAAAAAACCCGCTTTCTCAGAGAAAGCGGGTTTATGGGATGTACGCGATCGCCACAACAGTAACTACATTCTTCCTTTTAGCCAATAAGTAACCATCCGACCAATTCCTTTGACATCAATTAACCCCCGTTCCTCAAAAAGATACTCATCTTTTAATAAATTATAAGTCGCTTGTGTCACTTGAATTTTACCCGCTTCCCCGTGCGACTCCATCCGCGACGCCACATTCACCGCATCACCCCACAAATCATAAATAAACTTGCGAGTCCCGATCACCCCCGCCACCACAGGTCCGGTATTAACTCCAATTCGCAGACGAAACGGTTGACCATCATAGCGTTGAAAGCGGCGAATTTCCCGTTGCATATCCAAAGCCATTTCAGCGATCGCCTTAACATGATCGTCTTTCGGCGTCGGTAAACCCCCGACAACCATATAAGAATCCCCAATCGTTTTAATTTTCTCCAAATCATGTTTTTGGGCCAACCCATCAAACGCCGAGAAAATCTCATTGAGATGATCGACCAATTCACTGGGTGAAATTTTGGCAGAAAATCCGGTAAAATCAACAATATCGGCAAACATAATCGTCGCCTGATCGAAACGTTCGGCGATGGAATGGGGTGCCTGTTTGAGACGTTCGGCAATCGATCGCGGTAAAATATTCTGTAACAAACGCTCGGATTTTTGCTGTTCAACCCGCAGCGCATCCAACACCCGTCGGCGTTCAGTGGTGTTACGGGCTACCCAAATTACACAATTATTTGGCATTGGAGAAACCGTCGCCGCAAACCAAACCAATTCTGTACTTTCCGGGTTGAGGGGAGAATTAGAACTCGGCAATAAACCCGATTCCGGCTCTAGAGGTAAGCTATACTCAACATTGAGGGTTTTTCCTGTTTCCAGTACCCTTTGAATGTGACTGTAAAACATTCTGGCTTGGGCGGGAGGAAACACTTCAAACACACTTTTTCCCAGGCGATCCGGTGTCGGACTGTACAAAATTTCGGCGTTGGTGGTGACAATTTTTTTATAATTTCCTTGGGCATCAAACACCGTAATCACATCCGTCATCGCCGCAAATAACGCCCTTAATTCCGCTTCCGACGATCGCAAAGCCCCTTCTATTCTGCGCCGTTCTCCTATTTCGCGAACCAATTCGGCCGTGCGTTCTTCAACCCGGGATTCCAAAGCATCCATCGCCTGTTGCAGCGCATCTTCGGCCTGTTTGCGTTCGGTAATATCCACCACTGTTCCTTCATAATACAGCAGTTTCCCCCCATTATCGCGTACAGCCGAAGCATTTTCCGAAATCCAACGTAACTGACCGTCTACCCGGCGAATTTGCGACTCAAAATTCACAACCGCACCCTGTTGTTCAATCAACTGTACAAATTCCTGACGGCGATAGCAATCAACATACAATTGATTACCCACATGAGTCAAATTCTTGATTAAATCTTCAGCAGAAGCAAACCCATAAATTCGCGCCAAAGCCGGGTTAACACTGATAAAACGCCCTTCAGGTGTGGTTTGAAAAATCCCCTCAACCGCATTTTCAAAAATACTGCGATAATTCGCCTCAGCTTGTTTGCGGGCGGTAATATCAATCCCCACAAAAAACGCCGCTTTCTTCTGATTATATTTGTGAGCAACAATCAAATAATTTCGCCGTTCACCTTTCACCATTGAGATCACTTCTCGTTGAGCATCCAATTTTTCGCTCGTGAAGAAATCGCGCACAAACTGATTAAATTGAGGGCTAACATCTAAAAACCCAATATGCCGATTAACAAAATCCTCCGGTTTTAATTCAAACGTATCCGCCAGATAACGATTGACACCCAAATAATGCAAATCTGAACTAATCCAAGAAACCGTTCCCGGTACAACATCTAAAACCGCTTGTAACTGAACTTGAGTATTTTCTAAAGCCGCCTCCGCCCGTTTTTGGTCGGTAATATCAATCCCGACAATAAACGCTTCTTGATTTTGATTGTACTTTTGAGCAACTAAAATAAAATTTCGCCGGTCCTCTCGAACCTTTACAGAAATCTCCCGATAAGTATGAAGTTCCGGTTTGGAAAATAACTCCTGAACAAACTGACTAAACTGTGTACCTCCCCCCAAAAAACCAATCGGTTGATTGGCAAAATCTTCGCGAGAACGGCTATGAATATCGGCGAGATTTTGATTAACTTCAATATAACGCAAATCCGAACTCACCCAAGAAGCCGTTCCCGGTACCGCTTCTAAAACCGTTTGTAAACGAACATTGGCTTTCCTCAACGCTTCTTCAGCCCGCCGACGTTCGCTAATATCAATCCCCACCACAAACGCCGCTTGATTATCATTATATTTACGAGCCACGACTAAATAATGACAAGGTTGCTCGTCAATATTCGCCATCACTTCCCGAGACATTTCCGTTTCCGGGCTGGCAAATAATTTTTGAACAAAATCATTAAAATCCGAGCTAGTTCCCAAAAATCCAATATGTTGACCTGCAAATTTTTCGCGAGGCATTTGAAACATATCGGCGAGTTTTTGATTCACCTCAATATAGCGCAGATCCGACTGAATCCAAGAAACCGTTCCCGGTACCGCTTCTAAGACCGCTTGTAAACGAGTATTCGCCGACATCAACGCTTCCCGGGCTTGTTGATGTTCGACAATTTCTTGAACCAATTGATCGTTAGATTCTTTCAAAGCCGCTGTCCGTTCTTCAACGATGTGTTCGAGTTGTTCGTTGATTTGTTTGAGTTGTTCTTCAAACTGTTTGCGGGCTTCAATTTCTGCTTTTAATTGGGCTTGGGTGGCTTCGAGTTCAATCGATTTTTGTTCGAGTTGTTCGGCCCGTTCAATACTGTGACTGACTTCGGCTAGCAAATGCGTGACCATTTCCGAGGTGTTGAAATGACCTTCTTCAAATCCCAGCCAGGGTAAGGGTTTAATTCGATTCGGTGTAGAGTATATCACTTCAAATTGTCCGTTGGGTAAGGCTTGACCAATCCGACAAACTTTGGAAACATGATGATTGGGTTTGATACAGACAAATCCTCCCGGAGCCGCAAAACTGACTCCGTAGGCCGCTACCCGAATGCGATCGCAATCAAAGGAATTTGCCAATTCTACCGCCTGTTTCCACAGATAAACTTGGGTGTAAGCCGCTTCGATGGGATCGCTCGTTACCCGATGTTGGCCATATCGGGCTTGAAAGTTGGCGACAAATTGCCGATTTTCTGGAGTGTCGAGATTTTGAAAGTAACTCCAGCAGCTTAAATGACCCACTGCGGCTTCTCCGATTTCTTGCAGTTCCGTTTCCGTCACCGAGGTGGCCAGAATCGGGATGTCTTCGCGGCTTAAACCCGCCTGTTGAAATTGACGGTAAAACGCTACGTTGCTATCCCCGGTTAACGTGTTGAAAATTAGATCCGGTTGGGCTTGTCGGATACGAGTAATAATTGCGCTAAAATCCTGGGTTCCCAGAGGTGCATAGGCTTCACCGACGACCTTTCCTCCCAGTGCGTTGAGTTGAATTTTGACTAATTTATTCACCGTATGGGGGAAAACATAGTCCGAACCCAGTAAATAAAATCTTGATCCCAGATTTTGCATTAACCAATTGACCGTCGGTTCGACTTGTTGGTTGGCGCAAGATCCGGTATGAAAAATATTCGGGGAGTTTTCTAATCCTTCGTAGTGGACGGGATACCACAGTTGAGCATTGTAGGCTTCCACAACCGGTTTGACGGCTTGACGGGCGGCTGACGTCCAACAGCCAAACAGAGTCGAAACCCGATCGTGCTGAATCAGTTTTGTCGCTTGGGCCGCAAATTTGGCCGGATCGGATGCGCCGTCTGCAATGACGGGTTCGATCACCTGGCCTAAGACACCTCCGGATTGATTAATTTCAGCGATCGCCATTAATTCAGCATCAACGAGCGGAGATTCGCTAATTGCCATCGTCCCACTCAGTGAATGCAATATTCCGACTCGTACACCTGGCATAGCTTGTCATTGGTTTAAAGAACAATCACCCCGGACGGGGTTTTCTGTTTGCACCCTGTTGTTCTAGAACCGATTTATGTCGAATACCATCGCACATCACGCTTGAATTTCAAATAGGCGGTGGGTGTAGATTGCTTAAATCTACTCCGGCGCACGATCCTAGAAATCCTTTGGATACATTGACTTTTTGGCTATGGAGACATTGTAGGCAATGTCTGTTGATCTACCCATCACCCCTCTCGAATGGCTTTAAGTGCTTTTTCTTTTCAGAATCTTTCACTCTTAGCCATTCCCAAATAAAACTTCCCTGAGATAAAAATAGTTCAGAAGCACAGTGATCATGCTTCCTAATCTTTCAATCCAATTTGAGTTTTTCGCTTCAACTGTACCCACATTTTATAGCATTTGGAGAACAGTTTTTAGGTTAAAAATCGATAAACAATCGGCGATTCTCTGGATGCTCACCCCGAGCCTGTAGATTTCATAATCTTTCTATATTACCATTTTTGTCAAAAATATTAACGATTTTTTAGAGAAGTTAACACTACTTTACACAATTCCGCAATCAACCACCCGCTCGGACATGATCTGAGCGTGTCGCCACCACTGGCCCGAACCCACAATCCCCATGCGGGACGGTAAATGGCCAATGGGAGCCGAACGATCAAATCTAAAGCCGGCTGTTGGGTGATGAGGATTGTAACTCAACCAACCGAGGCTGGCGCAAAATAGAGCATAATCCCCCTCAACCTCCTCATAAATGCGAGTCTGGACGCTAAAGCCAAACTGTCCGCGACTGTACTTGACCCACAGGCGATCGATTGTTTGCAAATCCTGACAAGGCAATTTTTTTAACTCTTGGGGATGAAGATAACAAGAACTCCGATAACCCAACGCCTGACCCAAAACCAACCAAGTTTCCTCATCTGCGGCTTTCCACTGGTGAGTCGCCAAAAGACGCTGTAACTTGGTATAATCGACCCCAACCGCCGAATCAAGCTCATCGTTCAAAGGACTCAAAGCCGGTAAAAATTGACTGACAATATCCGGTAATCTCCAACCCGATAAAGACAGAGACTCCGAAGATCTTTGGCGAGACGGCGATCGCTTCACCGGAGTCAACCCTGTAGAAGTCGAAAGTTTTGGCTTATTCATCGCTTGTAAAACAATATCGGCGCTGGCGTAGCGATCTTCTAGCTTAAAAGCAACCAAACCATCCAAAATCTTCCCCAAACGTTCACTCACCCGATGTTGAGACGTCAGAAACTCACGCCAAACCCAACATTGCTTATCCTCATCGTACAACTGCCAAGGCGAAACACCCGTCAGCAAATACAAACAACTCGCCCCCAACCCATACAAATCACTCGCCGCAAACGCCTTACCTCGGGTTTGTTCCGGCGCCATAAACTCGGGAGAACCCACCACCGTTCCCGTTTGGTTCATCGCCGTCTCACTCAGCAGTTTCGCCACCCCAAAATCAATTAAAACCCATTGCTGTTCCTTGCGGCGTACAGGCGGCAAATTTACAGAAACCGATGATAAACTGGTCTTAGAAAGAGCGCTGCGAGAAACAATCAATTCGACCGGTTCAAACGCCCCAATTTCCCCTTCCCCACTCAGGGCAGAACGTCGTAAAATATTGGCAGGTTTGATATCGCGATGGACAATTTGGCGATCGTGAATATATTTCAACACCGGCAGCAAACCCCGCAACAGATCCCAAATTTGCGCCTCGTTAAAGATCCCCTTTTGTTCAAATTCTTGCTCTAAGGTTTTTCCGGCAATGTATTCTTCAACCAGAAAAAGCTGTTGATTTTGTTCAAAATGCGCCAACAGTTGCGGAATTTGCGGATGTTCGCCCAACTGTTCCAAACGCACCGCCTCCTGACGAAACAGTTTAGCCGCTTTTGAGTAACGGTTAACTTGGCGCGCGCCAAAAACAAATTGTTTGATCGCACAGGGCGGTTTAGAAGGAATTTGTTCGTCAACCGCCAAGTAGGTTTTACCAAAACCCCCCTCTCCTAAAAGCTGAATGGGACGATAACGATTTTGCAATAACAGATGTTCGCCGCAACTTTGACAAAATTTTGCTGTATCAGGGTTAACAGGATGCAGACATTGAGGATTAATACAGTAACTCATAACAGATGGTTCCACAGACAAGTTGAATCTCGATCAATATTTTGCCCGGAAGAAGGCAATACGCGATCGGATCGCATCTAGGTTAAAGCATCAGTTTCAGCCGACTTTCCGCCTGTTTTAACGCATCTTGGGGGTTTTCTCCGAGTAAAGACGCTTCGATCGCCCGTCCTAAATTTTCCGATATACGACGGTATCCGGCAAGAATTGGCCGCGATCGCGCCCAGGCCATCTGTTTTAAAAAGATTTGTAAACTCGGTTGTTCGGATAAAAAATCTTGATACTTTTGACTCTGACGGGTTTTCAAATTCACGGGTAAATATCCGGTTCCCAAACTCCACTCGGTTTGAAATTCCTCACTCAACACGTATTCTAAAAACGTCAGGGCGGCTTCTTGCTGTTGGGAGGTGGTTTTCATCACAAACAAATGTTCGCCCCCGACAACGGTCGCCTGTTGGTCTTTGGCGGGAATGGGAAACACGCCGTAATCAATTCCCGCAGACTGCAAAAATCCTAACGTCCAAGGCCCGGTAATTTGCATTGCCACTTTACCGGAAATAAAGTTATCCTGTTCGTAGCCCCGCTCAGGGGGAGAAAGAATCGCCGAACCGTCTTTGAGGAGATCGGACCAAAACTCCAAAGCGGCTAAAGCACCCGGATTCACTAAATCTACTTCGTCATTTTCAATTAATTCTCCATTGGCGCTGTACATAAAGGGTAGCCAGGTAAAAACCGTCCATTCTCCTTTTCCCAGAGGTAAAACTATCCCGTGTCGGTCGAGTTTTCCGTCGCCATCGATATCTTGAGTGAGTTTTTGGGCGGCTTCTGTAAATTCTTCCCAGGTTAAAGGGAGTTTGGTAATTCCCGCTTTTTCAAACAAACTCGGACGATAAAATATAGCGGTATTATTGGTAGCCATCGGAACAGACCAAGTGTGTCCGTTCAGTTCCATTGCTGGCAATAAAGCCGGATCAATTTCTGCTTTAATGGGGGATTTATTCAGCCATTCTTCTATCGGTTCAATGGCGTCGAGTTCAACCAATTGGCCTGTAATTTGCGGACTGTACCACAGAATATCGGGTGAGGCGTTTCCGACAACGGCCGTTAAAATTTTTGGCATTTGTTGATCGGGTTGACCGATATAATAGGCGTTGACGTTAATTTTGGGATGGGTTAGATTAAATTGATCGACTAATTTTTGAAAGACATCTCGGTTGGGCGGGGGATTAATTCCGTGCCAAAGGGTTAAATTGATCGCCCCCGCTTCCGTTGGGGTTTGAGGTTGACAACCGCCACAGATCAACAAGCATATACAGAGGAGAATCACTCCCCAGGTTGTTAACCCCCGATGAGAAATTGGCAAAGACCGAGAGAACATTTCCATGATAAGATTTTATTTTTGGAACTACCTGAGTTTTTTCTTGCTCATGTTATCATTTTCAAAGCCTAGTATTTTACAGAGCTATCAGCAGGATGCTTTTCATCTCAAACAGCACTTGCAAGATTATTTTAACTTGGATCGAACCACTCTCGAAGCACAACTCAAGTCGGGTCAGCAATTGCTCGCCGAACTGGGTCATCGGGATTTTGACTGGGAAAATGCTACTCTATTTTACCGCGAAAAAGTCGGTGAGATGTATTTATTTGAGTTGGGCGCCTGGCATCTGTCGAGTCAAGACTACATCGGAGATACCTTGCGAATCATTGGCGATCATGCTCAAGGGGATGTGTTAGACTTTGGTGGGGGAATTGGCACTCATGCGATCGCTGCGGCTTTGTCTCCCGAAGTGGAACGGGTGATTTATTGCGATATTAATCCCATTAATCAAGCTTTTGTTAGCTATCGGGTGGAACAATTGGGACTGAGTGATAAAGTTAAGATTCGGTCGGAGATTTCATTAGAAAATCAGTTTGATACGATTCTTTGTTTTGATGTTCTCGAACATTTACCCGATCCCTCTCAACAGTTGCTCACGTTTCATAAGTTGATGCGCGATGAAGCTAAAATTATTCTCAATTGGTATTTTTTTAAAGGGGAAAATCAAGAATTTCCTTTTCATTTAGATGATCCGGAAAAAATCGAGCTATTTTTGAGAACCATTCAGCGTCATTTTCTGGAAGTTTTTCATCCCTATTTAATTACCGCTCGCTGTTATCGCAAGTTAATTCTTCCAAACTAATCTCAATTTTAATCGAAGTTCTCTAACCCGGGGGGAGATTGAAAAGACGTTGGCTGTATGGCGATCGCGATTAAACTCGAACCTCTGGTTAAAGTTAGTTTCACCGTACAGGTTAAAGCTAATTGTGGGTTCGTTTCCGATGACTTCGACTTGATGAATGGCATCGGGCATTAAACACAGAATATCACCGGAAGTCAAAACTTGTTCGCCAACTAATTTGATTTGATCGGGGTGTTCAGAAGTTGGCGATCGCTGCCAAAAGGTGTTTTTTTCCTCTCCACTCAACATCGCTACAACTCCCCAGGTAGCGTGATTGTGAATCGGCGAAACACTCCCCGGAGACCAAACAACCGTTTGAATTGTAATCGGAAAATCCTGTTCGTTATAAAGCATTAAAACAGACCAACCCGTTACCGGATCGGGGGGTAAAAAATTAAACTGCAACCACTCAGAACGATTGAGTAAACGACGAACGAGGGGACAAATGAGGTGCAGTCGCTTTTGGTCGTCTTCAACTTGTTCGAGAATATCTTCTAAATCGGTAAGAAAGCGATAAAGCCGATAGGGACGGGATAACTCGCGATCGCGATTGTCTATATCCATTCTAACACATTGCCCCTCATTGTTCGCCAACCAATCTTGTTTGGTCATAACTTTTGACGCCTATTTTTGCGGGAGACTAAACAGATATACTGCTAGCAATGATGCGGGTTAAAAGTGATTTTTCGCTAAAGCCAAGATGAGTTTTTGCTGAGAAATCCTCGAATTGATTGCGGAAGCTTTCACGAGAAAATCATCAGAGTTTCATCAGCCATCAAGCTTGCTTTCATCTTCTACTCATTTTTCGATCCGTTAATGGAGTCAGCTTAAAACAACGACACCGAGAAGAACACTTCTTAACCGTCTAATTAACCGTCTAAAGCCATTTCATTTCAGGTCAAAAAGGATAATTCCATGAAAGTTCAATATCTTGCTACTCTTGCATCCATTTCACTGTTGAGTTTTGGGGCGATCGCAGGTTATGCAAATCCCTGTGCTGCTAAAACTCCCTCAAATACCCGAACAGAAATTAGCACAAATCCCTGTGCGGGCGCAAATCCCTGTGCATCCAAATCTCAGGTTGGTTCAGTTGGCGCACCTCTAGCTGAGGAACTTCAGGGAAAACCTGTGGTGGTTGATATGTTTGCGACCTGGTGTTCGGCTTGCAAAAACATCGCCCCAACTCTAACACAACTCAAAAAAGAATATGAAGGCAAAGCCCATTTTATTGTATTAGATGTCAGCGATCAATCAACCACCGCCAAAGCAGAAGCCAAAGCCAAACAGTTAGGACTCGGGCAATTTTTTGCAGCGAACAAAAGTCAAACCGGTACGGTGACGATTATTGACCCCGCCACAGGTAACATCCTCGCCCAACACAAAAATAACCCGAATCTCGCCGCTTATACCCAAGTTATTGATGCTGCTATTGGGCAATAAATCGGAGAAACTCTCAGTCTGAATTTTGGGCGAATCTCGGGAGAATATTATGAAATTAAGACCTCAGTTATCCGCTGAGAAAACGGTTGAAAAAGGGTTTAAACTCTCGAAAAAATGGCTGATTTATGGGGGATTGGGACTGCTTGCTTTGATTGTCGTGATTACTTTTGGAACGGTCATCAGCACCCCCATTGAACGGGCAATTTCCATCATTGAAAATCGATATCAGCAGTGGTTTATTCAACAAAATACAGCCAATCCCTTTGTATTGCTACCCCTGGCGTTTTTGGGCGGAATCCTGGCCAGCGTATCTCCCTGTATTTTGGCACTGTTGCCCGTCAACCTCAGCTACATCGGCACATTGAAGATTAAATCTCGGTGGGATGCCTTGACAAAAGCGGGTTTGTTTGTATTGGGTGCCGTCACCATTTTGAGTTTATTTGGCTTGGTTTCCTCCTTTGCGGGGGCGGTCATGGTCGAATACCGGGGCTACATCAATATTATCGTCGGTCTGCTGATGGCGGTCATGGGTTTGTGGTTAGTCGGGGTGGTTCAACTCCCTCTACCCCAAACGAACGTGAATTTACCTGGGGCTGGCCCCTACGGGGTGGGATTAACTTTTGCGTTGGTGAGTTCCCCCTGTGCGAGTCCGGTGTTATTTGCGGTGTTGGCTTATGCTGCGGCGACGGGATCTCAGGTTTTAGGGACACTGACAATGGTGAGTTATGCCCTTGGATACACGCTGTTGATTTTCCTCGCCAGTTTGTTTACTGGATTAATCAAACAAAGCAGACGGTTATTGCAACATTCTGAGGGGATTATTCGCTTCGGAAGTCTGGCTTTGATTTTAACTGGAATTTACTACCTTTTTACAGGTCTGAAATGGTTTTCTTGGGGATAAGAACCTAAGTTAATTGGGGTGCCAAATCTTCAAAAGGTCTGATTGTGTTAACGATATTGAAGGAAAGGTAACTGATGACTTCTTTAGGAACAAACGGCGACGATAATTTACTCGGAAGCGATTTTGCAGATTCTATCTTTGGTTTGGATGGAAATGATGTTATCCGAGGAGGCGGGGGAAATGATACCCTATTTGGTGGGCCTGGTAATGATTCGTTAACGGGAAATAATGCCAACTCTGTAACGGGTTTTGCGGGTGATGACTATATTTTTGCGGGTAAAGGAAGCGATCGCCTTGATGGTTTGGGAGGTAATGATACTCTTTTTGGTGATATCGACAGCGATCAAGTTTTTGGTGGCGACGGGTTGGATTTAGTTTTTGGGAATCAGTCTGAGGATACTCTCGATGGGGGTGATGATAATGATACTCTATTTGGCGGTCAGGGAAATGATAGTATAGCGGGAAGTTTGGGTGATGATTGGTTGTTTGGAGATGGCGGGAATGATACTTTGTTTGGGGGAAATGGTAATGATAAATTTGTTTTCAAGCCGGGAGATGGAACAGATATTATTATTAATTATAGTGCGGGTGATAGTATTGTTTTTGATGCCAGCGATGGAATTACTGCGGGTAGTGTAACGCTTGTGGATGGAACGGGTGCTAATAATGGCAGTTTGTTAATTAATTTGATTTCAACGGGTGAAACGTTGGCGATCTTACAAACGACTTCGGTTGCAGAATTTAATAGTATTGGTTTGATTGAAGTTGTGGAAATCTAATTGATCTTAAAAACCCGGTTTCTCCAATAAACTGGGTTTTTGGAACTAATCTCTGTTTTAACAACCGGGTTTCTCGAATAAACTGGGGTTTTGGGGTGTATTTTTGGTGAGTAATTCTGCAAGTTCACAAAATCCATTTACTTCTTCAGTTGAGGTTACATAAGCGGGTTTATAATTGAGATATTCGCTATAGTGTAAAATATTGGCAACGCCGACGGAGTGGGGGAATTTTTCCGGGTTAAATAGGCTTTCGTCGTTGGGACTATCGCCGACGGTTATAATATTTTCGGTGGAGAGTTGGGGGAAATATTGTGATAAAACTTTTAGTAATCCGGTGGCTTTATCTTGGGTTTGGGGTTTAATATGACATTGAACGGTACTGTAAGTAAAACCCCAATTTTTTTCGTGACAAATCTCGGCTAAGGTTTGCAGTTGGGATTGAGTTAATCCCCCCACATCAAACGTCCAGTCGGTGAGGCGAAAGGGGTTATCGGTTGATTCTTTGAGATGGGGAAATTGGGATTTTAAACGGTTGAAAACTTCGGCTAATTGTTGGCGATGTTCGGTGATATTGGGAATTGAAACTAACAATTCCGGAGTATCATTTGTACTCCCATAAAACAGTCCGCCATTTTCGGCGATCGCCCCGGAAACCGGAAGATAATTGTTTAACGCTTGTACCCATCCCGCCGATCGCCCGGTAATTAAAATCACCTCTATTCCGGCTTGAGTTAAACTTTCAATAGCTGCGATTAATTTTGGGGTAAACTTTCCCCCTGCGGTGAGGGTGCCATCAACATCGCTGGCGATCAGACGGATATTTGAGGATAAATTGGCGATCGCAGTCGAAACAGGTTTGAGGGTCATCCGTTGGGCGGTCAGTTGAGTTCAAAAACAATCCGACATCTAAATCTGATCAACGGAGAGGGTGGGATTCGAACCCACGAGGAGCCATACAACCCCTAACAGATTTCGAGTCTGTCGCATTCAACCAAACTCTGCCACCTCTCCAATTTGCGGGAAAACGGGTTAACGTTTCACCCATTACTGTATTGTATCATAAAAAAGAACCATCGGTTTGATCCGAGTGCAAAGTCGTTTCAAATCCGGCGGTGGGAGTCCATTGCACCGCACCATCGCGCCCCGTCCAAAACACCTGAGTTTTTCGCTCGCGCAACAGTTCAAGAGTTTCTGGGTCAATGGTATTGGAGGAGGCGATCGCAATTTTCGGCTGAAGTACCCTCAACATTTTGGGGTCGAGGCGATTTCCCGACCACCACAAAACTTGAGTTGGGCTGATAATTTCGGCTTGTAAAAGTTTAATTTGGTTATCGATATTAACATCGCCCAATAGCATCCATTTGAGGTCGCCAATAAAGAATTCTACAATGGGAGCTTCGGCGTCGATCAGTTCAATTTCAATCGAACCCAACTCCAAAGATTCTTCAACAGTCAGGGGTAAATAAATCCCCTGGCGAGACTCAATTGATTTTTGAATCGCAACCGAACTGACATAATAAGCTTGTTTAGAAGCGGGATTATCATAAAAAATTTGAACGGGTAATTTTTCTAAAATAATCGGCCAGCCAATACTTAATCCCAAGCGGGAATGAGTAGAGATAGAAAAATCAATCGAATTGACCCCTTGTTTTTGCAAAAAAGGTAAAACCGTGTAGCGAGCGGTATCTTGACCGCCACTATTAACTAAAGTAATATTGCCCCGATCTTGAATCACTAAAATCGGTTCTCCCGAAGTTGCCAAAACCGTAGCCTGAAATTGAGAAGCTTGATTGTACCAAATGGGAACCACAGCGATCGCCAGCGCCAAAGTCAAAGCGATCGTCGCCGGATGCAGTATCCCCGAAAATAGCCCCAAAGAAGTAGAATAGTCCTGTCTTCTGGCCTCTCGATATCTGCCGATCAGTAAAACAAAACCCAGGAGACTGTAGAGGGCGATCAGTTGAAATTCCGAGATCGACCCCACCGCCATCGAGTTTCCGGGGCGCTGGCTAAAAAAGCGAACCAGAGCGAGTAAAGCTTCGACGGGATACTCTAAAAAGGCAGAAAGAGCGGTTCCCCCCGTCGGCCAAAACAGGGCAACCATTCCCGAAAATAGGCCCCCCAAAGTAATTCCGGCCACAAGGGGAACTGTAATCACATTCACCAAAATGCTGTAGGGGGAAACCACGTTAAAAACGTAGAGTTGTAGCGGTACCGTCCAGATAGAAGCCGCCAGGGGAACGGCGAATAGAGAGGCGATCGCCGGGGGCATCCAGTCCAAGCGTTTGAGAATGGGGGGGACACTGACCAATAATCCCAGAGTGGCTAAAAAGCTAAATTGAAATCCCAAGTCCCAAATCCACAAAGGATTCCACAGCAGCAAGGCTACAGCCACGCCCACCAACACACTCAGGGGCCTGATTTGACGGTTTGTGGCAAATCCGATCAAAGCGGCAAATCCCATCAAAGCCGCCCGTAAGACCGAAGGAGAGGCCCCCGTTAAGCCCACATAGACGAGTAAGGCAACGGCGCCGATGGTCAAGCGCTGGCGGGGGGTGACGGTTCGGGTGAGAGCCAGTACCACCCCCAACACCAGGGAAACGTGAAATCCCGAGGCGGCCAAGATGTGGGCCAACCCGACTTGGACAAACTGATCGCGAACATCGTAGGGTAAATCCACGGCTCGGCGTCCCAACACCATCGCACTGACAACCGGGCCTTTAGGAATGCCCAAGGCTCGGGTTTGGGCGCGAACAATCCGCTGTCGAATTGCCCACCATCCCCAACGTTGACCGGAGGTGGATTTGACGGGGGTCAGGTAGCGGCCTTGGAGTCCGGCAAAGGCGCCCTGACGGGCCAGGTAAGCGCGAAAATCGAAGGCGCCGGGGTTGGATGGGGGTTGGGGTTTGTAGAGGTTTCCGGTAACGGCGATCGCGGCGCCGGGATGGAGGCCTGTGGCTTGGAGAAGGGGAACGGTGATGTAGAGTTTACCGCTGACGTCCCGGCTGACTTTGATCGGCTGATCGTTGCCCATGATTTCGTTGACTTGGGCGGCTTTGAGCCAAAATTGCGCCCGTCCCGAACGGGTGAGATGGGGGGGAGTGGTGACTTGGCCGCGAACGGTGATAATTAATTCCGGGGCGTCGTTATCGGTGATCAGTTGGCTGATGTCGTTGGGGGCAGGAGCGGGGGTGCGAATTTGCAGGTAGAGGCTGGCGGCGACGGCGATTAATCCGGCAAACAGCCAAACCGTTTCGGGAATGGGGGGGCTGTAAGGCGGGGGGGCGCCGGTGCGGGAACGAGAAAAGGAGGTCGGGGAGGTTTGTTCGACCTCGACCTCAAGATTTGCGGTGGTTTTGGCTTCTACTTTTTGGCGTCGGGGTTTCATCTGCGCCTGACGCTGTTTGCGGGTGAAAAACTCTCGCACCATTGTGGCGATCGCCAGCAGCAGAGCCAGGGCTAATACTCCTGATCTTCCCCAGGCAACGGCGCTACAGAGCAACCCCAGAATATAAGCCAAACCGAATATAATGACCGCCGTTTGATTCATTACTGCTTGGGACGCAGACCCTAAATTAGATGGACAAGCCCAACTTTAGCCCCAGTATGCCATGAATCAGCATCAGGCCGACAGCTAGGGTACCGATGTAGGCGTGGCTGATCCGCAGAGAATCTTTGTTTCCGCCAAAGCCGCTGAAGGCAATTACACCGTTGAGGGCGAGTAGACCCAGTAAGGCGGTACCGGTCCAAAAGTGTGGACTTTCGAGGATGGGTTGTCTTTGCATGACCAGGGAGAGGAGTCCGCCCGTATAGCCCAAGGCCATGAAGAGAAACATCCAAGGTGCGATTTGACGATGGGACGCGCGGCTTTTCAGCGAGACTTCTTTATCGCTGCTGATTCGTCCTTGCCATCCGGTGTAGGCTACGGCACTTCCCATCGCCAGAACGACTATTCCCATCATCACGGGATGTCCCCAATGGGTGATGGGTTCGGGAATCCCTAAACTTCGGAACTGACTCGCGATAGGTTCCAAGAGTTCGCTTAGATTCATCTTCTGCCCTCAAACAAAATTAATTGATTTTGACGTTTTTGATCGGATTTGATCATATTTGATCATACAGTTGATCGTCACTTTTGGAAGTTTTTCCCCGAGATTTATTCTGGGGTTGATCTCCTGTCCTCGGTGCCTATTCCCGAGTTAGGGTGGCGTTTTTGTTCGGTCTAATTTGCGAACCGTAGCGCCGCGACCACACTTGCGTAAATTCGGCGCCAAACAGGAAAATTTGAGTCGAATAAAATATCCAGATTAACACAACCACAAACGATCCGGCTGCGCCGTAGGCCGAGCCGATGCTGCTGTTGCCCAGGTAGAGGCTGATTAATGATTTGCCAATGGTAAATAAAATGGCGGTCATCAAAGCCCCGACGGTGACATCTTTCCAGGCGATTCTTACATCGGGTAAGACTCGATAAATTTGGCCGAAAAGTAGGGTGGTTAAGCCTAAGGAAATTGCTAAATCTATGAATGACCAGACGAAACTCGGGATGAATAAATGTTTTTCTAGCCAGCTTGTTGTGGCGGTTAAGACTGCACTAATAATTAGAGAGAGTAATAAGACAAATCCAATCCCTAAGACCATTAAAATTGATAAAATACGGGTTTGGATGAATCCTCTGACCGCTTGTCCGGGTTTCGGTTCGACTCCCCAAATTAGATTTAGGGCTTGTTTGAGTTGAGCAAAAACGGTGGTGGCTCCAAACAAAATGGTGACAATGGCGACGATGGTGGCGGTAATATTGGAGCTAGGACTAAATTGGTTTTGTAAGATGGTACGAATAGACTCGGCGTTTTCCGGGCCGAAAAAAGATTCTAATTGAGCAAAAACTTGATCTTGGGCGATTTGTTCCCCGACAATAAAACCAACGACTGCAATCACTAAAATTAAAATCGGTGCAATTGAAAAGATCATATAATAGGACAGGGCAGCGGCCAGGATGGGAACTTTATCCTGTTGCCATTCGTTAAAGGTTTCTTTCAGCAGACTCCAAATGGTATTGAGGTTCACGATGGTTCGGGAAAATCAGCAAAATTACAGTTGAGTTGAGCAGCCGGCAGATGAGATCTTTTCGCCGCTCTCAGCTTATTTTACCTTGATTAATTGGGATTTCTACAATAAACTCAGCCCCCTCTCCAAAAACGGAATTAAAATTCAGTTTTCCCCGATGTTTTTCGACAACGATTTGATAACTGGTCATTAACCCCAGTCCGCTCCCTTTTCCGACGGCTTTGGTTGTGAAAAAAGGATCGAATAAACGAGACTTCACGTCGGAAGAAATGCCAATTCCGTTATCTTTGATGCGGATGGCGACCGAGTTTTCATCTGGGAATTCTGTTGTCACCCAAATTGTCGGATTGTTCGACTCCATTTTCCCCTGGGCGAGTTTGGCTTCGATCGCATCAATCGCGTTATTTAATAAGTTTAAAAACACCTGATTCAGTTGACTGGCATAACAGGTGATTTTGGGAAGTTCATCGTAATTTTTAATAATTTTAATTTCGCCTTGATGATGGGGAAGTTTGAGCCGATGTTCTAATAAAAGTAAGGTGCTATTGATTCCTTCGTGAAGATTGACTAATTTAATGTCGGATTCATCTAAGCGAGAAAAAATCCGTAAAGCGAGAATGATTGTACAAATTCGATTCACTCCATTTTTCATGGATGCAATGATTTGATGCACGTCGGAAATCAGAAAATCTAAATCGATTTCTTCGGTCATGTCCTCAATCGCTTGGCTCGGTTGTGGATATTCGTCTTGGTAGAGTTTGATTAATTTGATCAGGTCTTGAATGTATTGGTGGGCGGGTTCGATATTTCCCGAGATAAAGCTAATGGGGTTGTTGATTTCATGGGCAATTCCCGCCACTAATTGCATTAAACTGACCATTTTTTCATGCTGAACCAGTTGGGCTTGGGTTACTTGTAATTCGTTTAAGGCGGTTTTCAGTTGGTGATTTTGATGGAGAAGTTGATTTTGTAAGTTTTGAATGGTTAATTGATTTTGAATTCTCACCAGAATTTCTTCGAGTTGAAAGGGTTTGGTTACATAGTCGGCTCCGCCCACTTGAAAGGCTTTTACTTTGTCTAAAGCATCATCTAAAGCGCTTAAAAAAATCACGGGAATTGAGGCGGTTTCTTCATTGCTTTTCAGCTTTTCGCAGACTTCATAACCGTTCATATCCGGCATATTAATATCGAGGAGAATTAAATCGGGTTTGACGGCTTGAACCGCAGTCAGCGCCATTTTTCCATTGATAGCCTGCCGGACATTGTAGCCGTATTCGGTCATCATTTTGGAGAGTAAGCGCAAGTTGGCAGGTGTATCATCTACGACAAGAATATCAGCTTTATAAGAAACTTCTTTAAGTGGATTCATAAGATTGAGGGAGCATAAATCTGGATTCAATACCTTCATATTTTGAGATGTAAACATGGCAGTTTAGGGAAAGAGTTGTTGATATTCATTCGATAACATTAACTTGATCGCCTCCTCACCGGCGAGGGGAGGAGAAAATAGATATCCCTGACCAAATTGACAATTTAAAGCGACCAGTTGTTTGAACTGGGTAACAGTTTCGATCCCCTCAGCAATGACGCTCATCTTTAAAATTTCAGCGATATTAATGATGACAGGAACCAGTCCGAGATCGGTCGATCTTTCATCAATTTGTTTGACAAAAGATTGATCGATTTTCAGGGTGTCTAAGGGAAAGTAATGTAAGTAACTCAGAGATGAATAACCCGTGCCAAAGTCATCAATTCCTAATTGAATTCCTCGCCGTCTTAAGCTTTGTAGGATTTCAATGGCAACGGGGGGATTTTCCATTAATGCGCTTTCGGTAATTTCTAGTTTTAAACATTGGGGACTAATTTCAGTTTCATCGAGAATTTTATCGACGTATTTCACCAGATCGAGTTGGGTCAGTTGTCGCGTGGAAAGGTTGACACTAATAAAAAAAGAATCATCAACCCGGTTTTCCCGTTGCCATTTTCGCAGTTGATGACAGGATTGAGATAATACCCAATTTCCTAGCGGGATAATTAATCCAATTTCTTCGGCGATGGGAATGAATGATTGGGGAGAAATTAAGCCTCGGGTGGGATGTTGCCAGCGAACCAGAGCTTCAAAACCGACAATTTTACCCGTATTTAAAACGACTATCGGTTGATAATAAACGACTAATTCTTCTTGTTTAATGGCTCGGTGGAGTTCGGTTTCTAGCTCTAAAATGTTAATGGCGGCGACGTGCATTGTTGAGTCAAAAATATGATATCGACCCCGACCTAATGCTTTGGCTCGATAAACTGCGGTGTCTGCATCTCTTAATAAATGTTCGGGATTTTTGTAGTCGGGATGTCCGAGGGCAATGCCAATACTCGCATTAATAAAAACTTCGTGTTCCTCCAGTTGAAAGGGTTGGGAAAGCACTTCTAAAATTGAATTTGCCACTTCGATCACTCGGTTTTTATTCTCGATGGGATTGAGAATAATTGTGAATTCATCCCCTCCCAATCGGGCTAAGATATCATCGGGATTGAGTAGGGTTTCTAAGCGACGACTAAGAGCAATTAGTAATTGATCTCCGACTAAATGACCGAGGGAATCATTGACCACTTTAAAGCGATCGCAATCTAAAAATAAAACCGCAAATTGAGCGTTTACATCTCGTTTAGCTTGGTTGAGAACTTGTTCTAATTGCTGCATTAAAGCTCGACGATTGGGCAATCCCGTTAAGGGATCGTGCAATGCCATTTTGAGGAGTTTAGCATTGGCAACTTCTAGCTGTTTGGTGCGCTGTTCGACCCGTTTTTCGAGTTGAGTATGAAGGCTACTGAGTTTGTTTTTAGCGTTTTTTAACGCCAGTTGGTTTTGGACTCTGGCTAAGATTTCCTCAAATTCAAACGGTTTGGTAATGTAGTCTGCTCCCCCGACTTTAAAGGCTTTGACTTTATCTAATACATCGTCCAAAGCACTGAGGAAAATAATCGGAATATCGGCGGTTTTTGGATCGCTTTTGAGGGAAGAACAAATTTGGTATCCATCGAGATCTGGCATCATTATATCGAGTAATATTAAGCTCGGCGGACAGGTTTGCACGGCCGTTAATGCCATTTTTCCACTGATCGCTTGACGAACTTCATAACCCTGTTCGCTCAACATGGTTGAGAGTAGACGTAAATTCATGGGCGTATCATCAACAATCAAAATATCGGCTTTAGCAAAATCAGGGTGGCTTTGATTCATTGGAGGTTGGGAGTAACTAGCTTAACAATCTGAATCCGATTCAGTCCATCCATAAATTTTAAAGAGTCCGGAGCGATAAAGTTGATTTTTATAAACTTTTTTTAGGTTGAATTTTTCAATTTTATAAAATATTGATTAAAGACAACCCAGATGTAACATCAATTTGATCGGAACCCGTGTTAACCCGTGTGACTGTTCGAGAAGATCGGGTCAGGGTGAACAGGTTCAAGTTTCATTGATGAGATAGACCCAGCCGATCAAATTATACCTTAAGCATAAACCGACTCGCAAATTTACAGAAGTTATTTTTAACCTCGAGGAAAGGACAACCGAGATTGAAGAAGAAATCTTCCTCGTAAATTTACTGAAAATCTGGCGAAAATTGTTGATTTGAACCCTAAACTAAAAGTGAGTAAAGGTAAAATTGCGGAAAGGGTATACAAAGATGATACAGACTCTCTCTAGGCGGGAGGAGATTTTTCGCAAAAGCCCAAAGAAACAAGGCTTATCCCCACAGACAGGATGAATGTCAAGTTGTAATTTTCTCACCTATCTGTGTGATAATAAAGTATAGAGGAGCAACTGAGTCCCCGATCAATTGCCCAGCCTCGCCAACAGCAAACCTGATGAGAAAATGAGGATCAGATGTATACTGAGGAATCTACTCCCTACCAGCGATTGGCACAGGAATTAGATCGCCGATGTCAACGAATGGCAACAGGTGACTTGTGCTTTTCTACCCATGATAAACAAGGAAGGTTTCACCTATTTTATGGTCGGTTACTCTATGTGACAGGCGAGTTTCATCGGGTAAGACGCTGGAAAAGAGCAGTTCTCAAGTATTGTCCGGATTGGCAACCTTCATCAGCCTTGCTTTCATTTGACCAGAATAAACCCTGGGAATATCAGATGCTTTATGAAGGGGTTGCCCGAGAACAAATTACGCTAACTCAAGCTAAAGTTGTCATTCGTCAAGTTTGTTTGGAAGTGTTATTTTGTTTAGCTCGATATACCGATATTAGTTTCTCATGGGAGCCTTATTCAGAAGAACAATCTCAACTTTCTCTCGGTTTAACCCTATCTTTTCGAGAAATTGAGCCAATTTTTACGAAAGCCGCTCAAATGCAGCAGCAGTGGCAAGCCGCCGGTTTAAGCAGCATTAACCCCCGATTATCTCCGGTTTCCAAAAAGAAATTAAACCCCGAAAGTTTATCGGGCATGGCAAGATATCTCAACGGACAATTTACCCTGTGGGATATCTCCTTGCGGACGGGAAAATCAGTCACAACCATCACTCGGGCTTTAGTTCCTCTGATCAAAAAAGGGGTTTTACAACTGCGGCAAATTCCCGATTTATCAACGCCTTTATCGGCAACACCCCCGGCAATTTCCCCTTCAAAACCTTCACCTCAAACCGGTCACACCCCCTTTCTGATCGCCTGTATTGATGACAGTCCGGTGATCGCAAAAAGTTTACAAAAAATTCTCGAACCGGCTGGCTATAAAGTGGTGGGAATTCTCGATCCCATTAAAGCCTTAGCTGAAATTGCCGAACATAAACCGGATTTAATCTTTTTAGATCTAATCATGCCCCAATGCAAACGGTTATACCGTGTGTCAATTTTTGCGAAATGCACCTTTATTTGAAAATACACCGGTAATTATTCTCACCAGTCGGGATAATGTGATCGATCGCAGTCGGGCTAAACTTGTGGGGGCTTCCGACTTCCTGACCAAGCCACCGAAGCCCCAAGAAACCTTAGAATTGGTACGCAAATATCTTTCTCGCTCCTCACGGGTTTTAACCTGAGGGGGAATTGGGGATTGAATAAAGTGTAAATTTTAAGTTAAATTGAAATTAAAAGTTTGAAGACTTGATGAGGTGATCGGATGACGAGTATATTAGTAATAGAAGACAATTCCACTGAAGCAGACCTGATGATTAATTGCCTGCGGCAATCGGGTTTTGACGTTCATAATGTCACCACAGCCGAAGCCGCAAAAGCCTTGCTGGAACATAAAATATTTGATGCCATTGTCACCGATGTGGTGTTGCCGGGTCAAAGCGGATTTGGATTGTGTCGGGAACTAAAAAACCAAAACAAAACCGCTCACATTCCGATTGTAATTTGTTCTAGCAAATCGGCAAAAATCGATAAAAATTGGGGATTAAAACAAGGAGCCTCTGCCTATGTAACCAAGCCAATTAACCGCGAAGAATTGATCGATACGGTTAAAAGTGTAACTTTGCCATCTGGACAAGCGGGACGGGTTTAAACTCGGCTTCTTTTTTTCAATTTTTGAAACAATTTTTATGAGAATTATATTGTTGTGTTGAAGGCGAAAACATTTGAGAATTGCTCAGAGGGTTTTCCGTCAACTCAACAAGAAATATTTTCATCAATAGAGAAGCGGACTCAAGGATTTAAAAAAAGAGGCTCTTGTCGCCGAAAAAATCCCTTTGAAAAAAGAGTTTAAAAAAATTAAATCTCGATTCCGATAACATCATCATCTCAATTTCCAATTAGGAGAAAAAACACGCGCCTCCTAAACTCTTTTAGTCTTGATGTTAATCGTCCCCAACTCGGGGACTTCAGGCCTCAATCCGTTCGACGGGGAAAACCGAAAAAATGCGATTGTTTCTTTCGTCGTACCTCAACCATAATTGTAGCCCGATCCGAGTAACCGGTAAATTCACGAGCGCGTTAATGATACAGTGAAAATACCAACTTTCAAGGCAGAGGTCAATTGATCTTGAACCGTTGAAGTTGGTAGGGGTTGTAGCTTCTATCAGATTTCTCTAGCATCGCTAATTTGGCGTCTACCCACTCCAAACCCACCATGACAATCACCGAATGTATACATCTGAAACGACTAGGAGAAGAACTAGAGCGGTTGAGTAAAAATACTGACAGCGGTATTTTAATTCTCAGCAGTCATACCGAAGAAGGAAGACTTTACATCAGCCAGGGTCAATTAGTCTATGCAACTTCTCACGTTCATCGGGTGCGTCGCTGGTCCAGGGCGGTTGATAAATACTGCCCAAAAATAACCCGCCAACTGTCGGCCCCTGTGAATACTTCTCTTTGGGAATATCAACTTCTCTACCAGGGAATCCGTCAAAAAGAACTTGATTTAACCCAAGCCAAAGCCGTCATCCGACGAGTCATTAGCGAAGTGTTATTTTCCATGAGTCGGCATATCGACTTGAATTTTCATTGGGAAGCGGACACTGCTCTAAAATCGGGTTTTTCCAAGCATCTGAGTTTTTCCGACTCGGAAGTTGAAAAAATATTACTTCAAGTCGCCCAGATGCAAACCCAATGGCAAACCGCCCATTTAAGCAATCTTGATCCCAATTTGGCGCCAATTTTAACCAAACCGGTGAACCCCAAAGCCCTCTCGGGTTTGGTCAAATATCTCAGTGGAGAGTTAACCCTGTGGGATATTTCCCAGAAAATTCAAAAGCCGGTGGTGAGTATCGCTCGGGGTTTAATTCCTTTAGTTCAAAAAGGACTTTTAAAGTTTAGAATGTTGCCGGATTTCCCCGCACCGACGGAGTGCGTCAGGGAACCGACCGAAAATTCAACCGTAAAAAGTGAGACTTCATCGACTCGTCAGCACCCTTTAATCGCCTGTATTGATGATAGTCCGGTGGCGGCTGAAACCCTCAAGCAAATTCTCACCCCGATGGGATGTCAAGTTTTAAGTATTCAGAATCCGGTGAAAGGATTGGCTCAAATTGCCGAACATAAACCGGATTTAATTTTTCTGGATTTAGTGATGCCAAATGCCAACGGCTATATTGTTTGTAAATTTTTACGCAATGCGCCGATTTTTCAGGATACACCGGTTGTCATTCTCACCAGTCGAGATACAGTTGTCGATCGCAATTATGCCAAACTCGCCGGCGCTTCCGATTTTTTGAGCAAACCGCCCGATCCGGGGGAGACTTTACAAGTCGTTCGCAAACATTTGGCTCAAAAATTTCCCCGCCTGAGAACTTACAACTTCAGATCGGCAGCAAAAAAACCGGTTTCAACTCCGTCTGAACCTTCTCCTAAACCGATGATTAATTCCTAAAAAGATGCGGACTTTTTAACCTTTTTGAAGGAATGATCAAGATTTGAGAGATTCCCATCAGTCTGGGTTTTAAAATTGGGTGCAGCAGAACGTTTTAAACCAGAGGGGAGCATCGACAAAATCGACGGATGAAAATACCCGAATAGACAGGATTAAAAACTCGATAAAAACTCTGAAACGTTTTTTTAAGTTCAAGCGGATTTTATAAAAGTCAAGTTAAAATAAGGAAAGTTAACCGAGAGTCGAAGCCATTACGCTCAATTCGGATAATTGATTCCATCACCAGAGACGGAAAATGAAGGGGAAATCTGCCAGTCCTACTCCCACCGAACAATATTTAAGCTTTTCGCTCAATCCCAGTCTGCAAGCTCTGTTGTCCGCCCACCAATTAGCAGAGATCATCCGACTCGATCCCTCCCAAATTTTACCCATTTCCGAGATGCCTTTGGCGGTGATCGGAGTCTGTCCCTGGCAAGGGGAAGTGCTGTGGTTGATTGATCTGGCTTATCTGTTTGGCTTCGATCCGCTAATGAAAGCCTCTAATTCTCAATCTAATTGTAGCATAATCAAAGCCAAAAGTCACCGAGGAAATCTGGGTTTATGGGTGGCTCAAGTGGGAGAATTAATAAGCTGTGAACCGGCAAGCATTCAACCGGCAGAACTCAGCTTCCGTCAACTGCAAACTCGGGGAAATTCTCCAACAGTAAAAGCATCAATCTCTCCGATTCAACCCGATTGGATTCTGGCAAGTTGGGCGCATCCCGATGGGATATTACCGATTATCGATCTCGAAGCAATTCTAAGTTCCTTACTGCCCGAATAACCTCAAAAAATCATCGATGAGTTGGTCAAACTCCAACCCTTTTTTACCCCAATTTATCCACCCTTAATCTTTTTTAAACCAACAATGACAAAAACGCCTTATCGCCCTTCCAACTCCCCCGAAAATCGCCAGCCCGCTGCAAATCGTCGGGCGATGACACCGGCTCAAACCGGGGCAATTTCTCCGCAAAACAGCACAGAAAACGCCAACCCCCAAACCCCAGAATCGGCCGTCGAAGTAGAAACATTATCGGCGATTGTGGTCGAATCCGCACCGACTCCCCCCTCGGGATTAAAAGCCAAAACCACAATATTAGCCAAAGAATTAAGTGTATTGCGCTCCAATATCGATCGCCGAGTTAACCAACTTCAAGCCCTAATTGAAAAAGAAGGGGCCGCGGCCGAACGAGCCGAACTGATTAACCAAATTACCTCCCGAATGCGGGAATCCCTCAACTTAGACGATATCTTCAAAACCGTCGTCGAAGACGCCCGGGCCGCCCTACAAAGCGATCGCGTCGTTGTTTACCAATTTGATGAGAACTGGAAAGGCACCGTTGTCGCCGAGTCCGTAGGTTTGAACTGGCCGATCGCCTTGGGCGCCGAAATTGCCGATCCCTGCTTTGCCGATCGCTATGTGGAATATTACCAAAAAGGCCGGGTCAAAGCCACCGCCAACATTTACGAAGCCGGACTCACCGACTGTCATCTCGCCCAACTCGAACCCTTTGCGGTGATGGCGAACTTGGTGGCCCCCATCCTCGCCAAAACCACCGAAAACCCCACCGGCCATTTATACGGACTGCTGATCGCCCACCAGTGTAGCGAACCCCGCCACTGGGCCGAGGCCGAAGTTGAATTTATGCGACAACTAGCCATTCAACTCGGCTACGCGATCGACCAGGCCCTACTATTACAACAACAACGGGAAGCCACCCGCATCGCCCAACGCCTCAACCAAATTAACGCCGGACTGCGGAAATCCCTCAACATCGAAGATATTTTAACCGCCGCCGTCGAAGAAACCCGGGACGCCTTAAAAAGCGATCGCGTCGTCGTCTACGAATTTGATGCCAACTGGAAAGGGACTGTCATTGCCGAGTCCGTTGACAACCAATGGCCGATCGCCTTGGGCGCCGAAATTGCCGATCCCTGCTTTGCCGACCGCTACATTCAGCCCTACCTGCGGGGACGGGTCAAGGCCACCGACAACATCTTTGAGGCGGGTCTAACCGAATGTTATCTCGGTCAACTCAAACGGTTTGCGGTGAAAGCGAATTTGGTCGCTCCCCTACTGGTCAATAATAAACTCATGGGGTTGCTGATCGCCCACCAATGTTCAGGACCCAGACGCTGGACCGAGTTAGAAATTGACCTGCTTCGCAACGTCGCCATCCAAGTCGGTTATGCCCTCGATCAAGCCTATCTCCTCGAAGAACAGCAAGCGGCCCGCCCAAAAAGCCAAACTTCTTAATGAAATTACCACTCAACTGAGAAATACCCCCAACCGAGAAGACGTTTTCGATACCATTGTTGAAGAAGCCCGCAGCGCTTTAAAAGCAGATCGGGCAATTATTTATCAATTTGATGAAGATTGGATCGGTACCGTTGTTGCTGAGTCTGTAGACAAACGTTGGCCGACAACAATGGGTCAAAAAATTGCCGATCCTTGCTTTGCCGGTCAGTACGTTAAGCCCTATTTTCGAGGTCGGATTAGTTCGATGGAAAATATCTACGAATCCGGCTTAACTGAATGTTATATAAAACTCCTCGAACCCTTTGCCGTTAAAGCAAATATTGTCGCCCCAATTATTGCTGAAACTCGTTTACACGGATTATTAATTGTTCATCAATGTTCCGGGCCGCGCAAATGGAGCGAATCGGATATTAACTTTGTTAAACAACTCGCCACCCAATTGAGTTTGGCGCTCGATCAGGTGATTTTGCTCCAACAACAACAAGAAGCAGCAGAACAAGCCCGTCGCCTCAATCAAATTAGTTCCCATATTCGCGAATCTCTCAACCCCAAAGATATTTTTAATACCACCGTTGAAGATACTCAAGAGGCGTTAAAAAGCGATCGGGTTGTTGTTTATCAATTTGATGCAAATTGGGCGGGGACTGTGGTTGCAGAATCGGTTGCTGTCGGTTTTCCTGAGGCGTTGGGGGCAAATATCGCCGATCCTTGTTTTGCTCAAAACTATGTTAAACCTTACCTGAAAGGTCGGGTAAAAGCCACAGATAATATCTATGAAGCCGGCTTAACCGACTGTCATCTTCGCCAACTCGAACCCTTTGCAGTTAAGGCGAATTTAGTCGCGCCCATTGTTGCCAATCAAAAATTACACGGGTTATTAATTGCCCATCAATGTTCCGGCCCTCGTAAATGGAAATCGACAGAAATTGACTTAATTCGACAAATTGCAATTCAAGTCGGTTACGCACTCGATCAGGCGTTTTTGCTCGAACAACAGCGGGCGGCGACGCAACAAGCCCGTCAATTAAGTGAGATTAGTTCTCGCATTCGTCAGTCACTTAATTCTGAAGAAATTTTTCGGACAACGGTTGAAGAATCGTTATCTTTGATGCAAGCGGATCGAATTGTTGTCTATCGGTTTGATGAAAATTGGCACGGGGAAATTTCCTATGAGTCGGTTAAACCTGGTTGGTTGAAAATCATAGAAATGGAAACCGATGTGCCTTGTTTTCCGGCTGAATATGTCGAACCTTACCGCAAAGGTAGAATTCAAGTCACCGAAGATGTGTTAACGGCAGATTTGAGTGATTGTCATAAAGAACAATTGCAAAAATGGCAAGTGAAAGCGAATGTGGTGGTGCCGATTTTAGTCGATCAAAAACTTTATGGTTTGTTGGGGGCGCATCAATGTTCGAGTAAGCGAGAATGGAGCGCGTCGGAAGTTGAAGTGTTTAAACAAGTGGCGCTGCAAGTGGGTTATGCCCTCGAACAAGCCCACCTTTTAGAACAGGTACAACAAGCCCGTCAAGCCGCAGAAAAAGCTTCTTTTGAACAGCAGCAACAGAATGAAATGTTGCAGCACCAAATTGAAGACTTTTTGGGGGATATTGAAGACTCGTTTAGTGGAGATTTGACGGTCCGGGCGCGAGTTTCTGAAGGGGTAATGGGAACGGTGGCGGACTTTTTTAATGCGACTATTGAGAACTTACAACGGTTGGTTTTGCAAGTGCAATCGGCGGCGACTGTGGTGACGCAAACGGCGGCCGGAAGTGAACAGGAAATTAAACAATTATCGAATGAAGCCTTGCGACAAGCAGAAACGATTAGTAATGCTTTGACTCAAATTAAAGTGATGGCGAATTCGATTCAAAATGTGGCTCAAAATGCTCAATCAGCGGAGATGAAAGTGCAACAAGCCAGTCACATTCTGCAAACTTCTGACCAGGCGATGAACCGCACGGTTGAGGGAATTGTTGTGATTCAAAAAACCGTTCATGCTACCGCGAGAAAGGTGAAGAATTTGGGCGAAGCGTCGAAGAAAATTTCTCGGGTTGTGAGTTTAATTGGGGAGTTTGCCAATCAAACCAATGTGTTGGCGTTGAATGCTTCAGTAGAAGCTACTCGCGCCAGTCAGGATGATCAAGGGTTTGCAACGGTGGCGACAGAAGTAAGAACTTTAGCCGAACAATCTGCTAGTGCATCGGCAGAAATTGAGCAAATTGTAGAAGAAATTCAAGCTGAAACACAAGAGGTAATTCGGGCGATGCAAGTGGGAATGAAGCGGGTATTATTGGGGACGAAATTGGTTAAAGATACCCGTCAAACGTTAACGGATTTGGTTGAGGTGAGTCGTTCTTTGCGCGAGTTAGTTGAACAAATTGCGACGGCCGCCACCGCTCAAGCCGAAACTTCCAGTCAGTTGTCCGGTACAATGCAAGAAGTAGCGGCAATTGCTCGTTCGACTTCTGAACAATCTCTTGCGGTTGCAGATTCTTTTACACAATTGTTGGGTGTGGCGGGTGAATTGCAAAAAGGTGTGGCTGAATTTACGGTCAAAAATGACTGATACACCCGTCAATTGTTAATGGTTTTTTTGATGTAGAGATGTTTGATAAAATGTCTCTACAGTTGACTATCTTCTGAATTTTTAACTTTATCTACCCTCCAAAAATGATTGATACTAATGACCAAGCTTATGAGTTTTTTGTGCAGGAATCTTTGGAACTCTTGCACATTTTAGAACAGGGGTTGATGACCCTGACTTCCGAACACGAAATGCCCAAACTTCACGCCCTGATGCGGGCGGCGCATTCGATCAAAGGGGGGGCGGCTTGTGTTGGGTTGATGGGTATTCAAGATATTGCTCACAACCTGGAAAATGCAATTCGGGCGCTGTACGCTGAGGATACGGTTTTTAGTTTAGAATTAGAGGAGTTATTGTTACAGGCGTTTGATTGTTTGCGATCGCCCATTCTTGAACAAATTGAAAAGGGTAAATGTCAGCAAGAAGACGCCGCCGAACGTTCTGAGTTGATTTTTCAAAAAATAGAAGCTTTACTCGGACATTCTTTGGAAGACGCCGCAGAACTTCCCGAAGTTCCGATGGAGACGGATATGACGGTTTTTCTGTTTAAAGAAGAAGTTCCCTCGGGGTTGCGGCGTTGGGAACAGATGTTAATTCATCCCGAAAATTACAATCTGGCTGACGAGTTAAAAAATCAAGCGGAAGTGTTTGCAACCCTCGGAAAAATGTTGAGTTTGCCGGGGTTTACGATGATTGCAGAGGCGACAATTAAAGCGATTCAAGTTAACCCAAAATACACTCAAAAAATTTGTAAACTGGCTTTGGCGGACTTGTGGGCGGCTCAAAAAGCGGTGTTATCTGGCGATCGCATTCAAGGCGGAAAACCGAGTGAAATTCTGTTAAAGTTAACCCAAGTTCAAACCCCAAGCGCGAGGAAAACTTCCTCTAAAACTTCCCCGAAATCTCCCGAAAAAAATAGAAATCCGGTGCCGTCGGGTTCGGTGTCAAGTTCTTCTCAAACGTTGGCTAAAACTTCTTCAAAAAACGCCTCAAAATCCCCCGAAGAAATTAATAATCTTCCGTCTGAAAATTCCTCTAAACCTCCCGAAAACCCCCAACCTCAAAAGACGGTTCAACCGTCGGTAACAGAAACTTTGACCGAGGAAACATCAATATCTCCTTCCATTTCTGCGGTTTCTGTTCAACCCGATAATCAACTCACTTTGGGGGTGCGAGTCGATCTGAACCGTTTGGAACAGATTAATAATTTAGTCGGAGAATTGGCAACTCAAGATAATAGTTTTTTATTACAAAATCAGCAAGTCAAATCTTCTTTAGAAATTTTAAGTAAAAGTTGGAATCAGTTTCATAAGTTCATGGGGAGGCTGCAAGAAATAACCGAGTTTAATACTTCCCAAAATCCCCTAGATTTCCAGTCCGGCTACGAAGCCGGTTTGTTGAAAACCGACCTGCAAAAAACCTTAGATGAAATGGAGAAAGTCGAGCAGATTTTGTATGAAATGAAACTGCTCAATTTTCAAAGCAATCAACTTGTGAAAAAGCGACAACAAACCTTACAACAAGTTCAAAAAAATCTCACCGAAACTCGGATGATTTCTGTAGAATCTCTGTTAAATCGATTTCCGCGTATGGTCAGAGATTTATCAATTCGCAAACACAAAAAAGTAAAACTCAACCTGATTGGTCAGAAAACCTTGGTGGATAAAGCGGTGTTAGAAAAACTCTACGATCCCCTGGTTCATTTAGTTAGAAATGCCTTCGATCACGGGATTGAACCGCCAGAAATTCGCCAAAAGAAAAACAAACCCCCAGAAGGAAAAATAGAAATAAAAGCCTACAACCAAGGAAACTATATTTATCTCGAAGTTCAAGACGACGGTCGGGGAATTAATCTAGAAAAAATCCGCAAAAAAGCGATAGAAAAAAAACTGATCTCGAAACAAGATGCCCAATACCTCAGCAAAAATCAGTTGTATGACTTGTTATTTTTGCCCGATTTTTCCACCCAAGATAAAGTAAGCGATCTATCGGGGCGAGGCGTTGGACTCGAAGCCGTTCGCCGTCAAGTAGAAGCTTTAAAAGGTAATATTACCATACAATCGGAAATTAATGAAGGGACAAAGTTTACCCTGCGTTTACCTTGGTCACTCACCATTACCAAACTGTTAGTCTTTCAAACCGATGGCAATTTATTTGCTATTGCGATGGATACTGTGGGGGCGATTATTTCGGCTTCTCCCGAAGAAATTGAGACGGAGGAAGACGGACAAATGTATAATTGGTTAGGACAAAAAGTTCCTTTAATTCAGTCGGTTTTGTCAAAATATCGCTATCCGGGAATTCCGATAAACCGCGAAAAACCTCATCTTCCCACTTTGGAACAAAACCCCAACCGACAATTTTCGGGAAAAGTAATGGTGTTGCTGTTATCGGAGGGATTAGAAACGATTGGCTTAAGAATTGATCAGGTTTTAATGGAACAAAACTTGACCATAAAACCCTTCGGAAAAGCGTTAAAAGCGCCCCCCTATTTCTACGGCTGTACAATCTTGGGAGATGGTCGTTTGGTTCCGGTGATTGATAGTGCGGTGTTGTTAGAAAAATGGCAACAAAACCAAGAAGCAACGACCGAAAAAGTGATGTTGATTTCCGGTGATCTGAAATTAACATCCCCCGAAAAAGGGACAATTTTAGTGATTGACGACTCCCTGACAACTCGTCAATCTTTGTGTGCAACATTGCAGCAAGAAGGATACACTGTTATTCCCGCCCAACACGGTAAAGAAGGGTTAATTAAACTGCAACAATATCCCCAAGTTCAGTTGGTGATTTGTGACTTGGAAATGCCGGAAATGAATGGGTTAGAATTCCTCAGTCATTGTCGCCGCCAATTTTCCCGAGAAAAACTTCCTGTGGTTATGTTAACTTCTCGTAAAAGCGATCGCTATCGTAAATTAGCTCAACAGTTGGGGTCAAGTGATTATATGACAAAACCCTGGGCAAAACAAGAGTTAATTGAGATGTTACAAAATCAGCTTGTGATTTCAGATTAACAGGTTTTAAGATTTTGGTGCATCAAATCATTAACGTTTTTGCTTTTTTGGTAAGATTCATGGGTTTGATGCACCCAACGCACTTTAATCTTTAGGTTGATGATTTGATGAACCCGAATATTACTTTTAGCTTCTTCCTTTGGTGAGACGACAGTGTGGGTTAGATGTCGCTACAGTAAAACTATCAATCTCAAAAGCCCAAAATAGTATTTTTTAATACAGCTATTTTTTGGAAATTCGAGTAAGTCATCTAAAAAAATTTCGGAATGTTACAGCCAAAAGACTGAATCTAGGGGATTAAGCGGGTTGAGATCGCGGAGTCCCCCGAAGTATAAATTATTTTAATCCGAGCCTCAAAACCCCTCACCAAGCGAAGAAAGCCGGATATTGGTGAGTCTAAAACTGCTAATCCTTCGCTGGATAGGTTGCCGGAATCAAACGCTGTGGGTTAAAACCAAGTATGGGTGTAACCCCTCACTAAAGAGGGCCAAATGATGAACTCAGGAGAACAAACTTATGCAAGATACAGTAGAATGTCCCAGATGCGGTAAACGGACCATTGTTCAGCGTAATCCCGATGTTTTTCAATGTCTCAACTGTGACTTTCAGCGAGACTTCTCTCGGTCCCAGTTGAAAGACAAAAGTAAAACCGCCTATACCAGCCAACCCAGCGGGGGATACAGCTATAGTAGTTCTGGAGGCGGATACAGCAAAGCAGAGTATAGAAAAGATGACTCAGAAGGAGGAATTCTTGGTTTTCTGATCTTGATGATTGTGATCGCCATATTCGCCCTCTAAGGGATGTTTTGAGATGGCGATCGCCAACTCACTAACAGAAAAGGAAGAAAAAATTCTACCATTACTTTGTCGTCATCATTCTTATTTGAGATAGGCGACAGTCACGCCGGCGCCGCCTTCGGCTTGAGGGGCCAACTCAAAACGTTCGACTAAAGAATGATTTTTAAGCAATTCGTGAACCCCTCGTCTGAGTTGTCCTGTGCCTTTTCCATGAATAATCCAGATCGCCCCAAAATCAAGCATTTGACCTAACATTCGATCGATCTCAATTTCGGCTTCTGAGACTCGTTTTCCGCGCAAGTCAATTGTATTTTTAGACGTGCGAACCGTTGCTCTTTTCGCCGGTGCAGAAGTTGTTGTTTCGGATGCTGAATTTTTGGTATTTTCTGAAGTTTTTGTTTTCGTGGGAATCTCAGCTTTTTGACCGTCGAGAGACTCAATTTCTGCTAACCCAACGTTCATTTTCATGATCCCAAACCGAACCGTAAGCTGACCATTTTCATCGGGTTCGTTCATTACTTCTGCGGTTTGACCAATACTCGGAATCCGAATGCGATCGCCAACTTTGGGCTGAAATTTCGGTTTTTCGGGCGGTTTTTGTTTGCGAGACGGAAGACGTTGTTCGGCAATTTGATCTAAAGCTTCGGTTGCTTTTTGGGCATCTTGGGCTTTGGGTTGACCCTGTTGTAAACGGCGAATTACCCCGGCAATTTCACCTTTAGCCTGAATTAATGCCTCTTGAATGGCTTGTTCTTGCTCCCGTTTGAGTTCCTGTTCTCGCTCTTTTAAAAGAGTCGATTTTCGGATTAATTCTTGATGCAAACGTTCGGTTTCTTTGAGTAATTTACTGGCTTCTTGGGCTTTGGTTTCCTGCTGTTTGCGTTGGGCTTCTAACCCGGCAATCACATCATTAACCTCTTGGGAAGTTCCCCCCACATAAGACGCCGCAGTTTCCAGAATTTCCGGTTTTAACCCCAAGCGTTTGGCAATGGTTAACGCATTTGAACGTCCGGGAATTCCCCACAATAAACGATAGGTGGGTTGTAGGCTTTTCTCATCAAATTCTACGCTGGCATTTTCAAAGCGATCATCTTGATATTTTAAGGCTTTTAATTCGCCAAAGTGGGTGGTGGCGATGGTGACTAAAGCAGAATCGGCTAAATATTGTAATAGTGCCGTTGCCAAAGCGCTTCCTTCTGTGGGGTCCGTTCCCGCCCCAATTTCATCGAGTAAAATTAGAGAATTGGAAAGATTAACTTCTGGATTTTTTATCTGTGCTTTGATCGTTTCTAGAGAGTCTATTTCTTCTATTTCTTCGGTATTTTCTGAGTTTTTAACGGGTTCTACCTCATTTTTTTGATCTTCTGGTTCTAACTGTTTTTCCGCAGAAAGGGCGTTTAAAATTCGACTAATTCGACGAATATGACCCGAGAAGGTTGATAAACTTTGTTCGATGGATTGTTCGTCGCCAATATCGGCTAAAACTAAATCAAACCAGGGCATTTCTACGGGTTCTCTGGCGGGAATAAATAACCCGACTTTTGCCATTAATGCCGCCATGCCAATGGTTTTTAATGTCACCGTTTTACCGCCCGTATTCGGCCCGGTAATCGCCACAACTCGGATCGAAGGTTTAATATTAACATCAATGGGAACAACGGGGGTACCTTGTTCGTGTTGTTGCTGCCAAACTAACAGCGGATGGCGCAATTGTCGCAGTGTTACCGGGTTTTGAAACTTGGTTTTGTCGGTTTGAGAAGGCAGAACGAATTTAACAGTTTCGTCTTCGATTTTTAGATTGGTAAAGGTGGGCGGATTGGCTTCTAACCACAAACTATAACGCGCCCTGGAGACGGCTAAATCAATCGTTGTAACAATGACTAATAATCGTTCTAAATCCGGTTTGACTTCGGCAATTTGTTCGCTTAAAACCTGACGAACCGCTTCTTCTTCAACCTGTTCTCGACGCTGTAATTGTCGCAGTTGGTTGTTGAGTTCTATCGTTGATTTCGGTTCGATATAAAGGGTTCCGCCTTTGGCTGAAGTATCGTGAACAATACCGGGAACTTGATCTTTTTGGGGGGCTTTTACCGGAATTACAAAGCGATCGCCTCTTTGGGTGATTAGCTGTTCTTGAATTGCTCCGGCTTTGCGTTGTAAAATGTTTTGCAGAATTTCATAAATGCGATCGCGTGTACTTTTGAGTTTGGTCCGAATTTCTGCTAATTTGGGATTGGCGCGATCGGTAACGTCGCCGCGATCATCAATACATCGGTGAATTTCTTGTTCTAATTCCGGGTAAGTTCGCAACTCGGAGACCAACTCCGCCAGCACCGGAAAATCTTCTTCGTGGGCGTCGATTTGACGGCGAAGCTGTCGCGCACCGGCTAGCGTTGTCGCAATTTCGAGAAGTTCCTCTCCCGAAAGTATACCGTGACGTTCAACACGTTCGAGGGCGTCGCCAATATCTTGAATTCCCCGCAGTGAAAGTCCAGTGGTTAGCCGCAATTCCAGTTGATAGGCTTCTTTGGTTTGCGCCAACAACTCGAGTGTTTCCGAGGGGCTTTGGGGAATGGGTAAATTGCGCGTTACCACCGCCCCTAGCTTGGTTGTCGCAAAGGTGGCGAGGTGATGACACAAACGCTGCCATTCCAATAGTTCTAAGGTTTCTGCTTGAATCAACGCCGCTAACTGTCCCTGTGTAATTTCTGTACTACATTCTAATATATTTTTGGCGATTTTTTCATCGGTGGGGGTTCGGGTTTTTACCCAAGTTTGAGAAAGCGATCGCCTAACTTGACGAGTTTACTGTTTTGAAAATAAGTCTTCTAGATATAGCTTCTAAATCTGCAATTGCTTCGTCTGAAAAAGAGTAGTTGCTCATTCGGACTGATATTCACGCCGAATTTTTTGTAACAAATTTTCCATCACAACTTCTCCATCTGTGACTTTTCCTTTAGAAATTTGTTCGGTTCCAACTGCAATCTTTTGACGCAGTTCTTCCAAACGTTTCTCATTCAAAGCGCGATCGCGTTCTTTCAGCAGTCTCAATGCTTCTTGAACAACTTCATTAGCTGACTGATAGCGCCCGCTTCTCACTTGTTCTTCAATGGCTTGTTCGACTTCTGGGGTTAACGATAGACTCATAACCGTGTTTTGTATTGATGAGTATATCTCAATTATAAAGGCAAAAAGGCGATCGTAATCTCGGCTCGTTTAATTCTGGTGATTCCCCCTGCGGTCGGTGAAGGGCGATTAAGTTACTTTACAAAAGAATAGTTTGTAAGCTAAAGGAATAGAAAGGCTGTTGAGGTCTTTCTAAGCCTTTAACTTAATTTAACGTTTTTCAACGATGAATCGGTCTATTTTCTCGGTTGCTAGTTTTTGTGTTAGTTTGGTTGGATGCTTAACCCTGTGGTTCTGGGAGTTGAATCTACCCCCGGCTTGTCGTCAGTTTCCAGACAACAGATTTCCAACGATATTCAATCTCATTTGTGGTCTGATGGTATTGGGGATTAGCTTCGGACTAACCGTTTATATTAACGATATTCGAGACCGTCAAATTAATGAAGAAAAACTGCGAACCAGTGAAGCTCGTTTCAAACAAGCCCAACGGGTTGCTCAGGTGGGAAGTTGGGAATTTATCCCCTCTACAGGCGAAATTATTTGGTCAGAAGAAATGTTTCGATTATTTGGACTCGACCCCCAACAAAACGAACCCAATTATACTGAATTTATACAACTGGTTCATCCAGAAGATCGCGATTTTTTAAACGAGACTATTGAACGAAGCCTCAGAGAAGGAATACCTTTTGAGAGCGATCATCGAATTATTCGTTCAGATGGTTCTGTACGCCATTTAGAAGGTCGAGGGAATGTGATTCGCAATGCTAAAGGTGAAGTGATCCGAATGTTTGAAACCGGGCGAGATATTAGCGAACGCAAACAAATTGAAATCGCTTTAGAACAAACTAACGCCTATTATCAATCCCTAGCAGATGTTTTACCCCAATGTGTTTATCGAAAAGATGTAGAAGGACGGCTGACCTTTGGAAATCGTGCCTATTTAAAAACATTAGGAAAATCCTTAGAAGAAGTAATTGGATGGACGGTTGATGATGTTTATCCGCTCGAACTCGCGAAGAAATATGCCGCAGATGATCGACGAGTGATCGAAACGGGAGAAGTGCTAGATATTATCGAACAACATAAAGCACCAACCCGTGAAAAAATAACATATGTTCAAGTTGTAAAAGCTCCCGTTCGAGATGAGTCAGGAAATATTATCGCCACTCAAGGTATTTTTTGGGATATTACCGAACGGATTCATTTAGAGCAAGCATTGCAGGCGTCTGAAGCGAAACTTCGGGATGTTCTCAATCGGACGATCGCTTCGATTATTAGCTATCGTATTTTTGAGGATGGAGAGTGGGAATATCTCTACGTTTCTGCCGGAAGTGAAGTTATTTTAGGATACACTTCCGAAGAATTAATGGGCGATATCACACTTTGGAAATCTCGAGTAATTCGTGAAGATTGGGAAACGGTTTTTGTGCCGATTTTAGAAGAATTATCCGATGAAACGACCGTATCTGTAGAATATCGGTTTCGCAGCAAAGATGGCTCTATTCGATGGATTGCGAGTAATTTAACCGCCCGACGGGATTTAAGTTCTCCCGCCTGGATTGTGACCTTAGTCGGAACCGATATTAGCGAACAGCAAGCTGCACTTCGTGAACGCAAACAGCTTGAATTGGCTTTAAAAGAAAGTGAAAAACGTCTGCGTTTGATTTTAGATAGTTCACCTTATGCCATTTTTCTGAAGGATTTACAGGGATGCTACACCTATGTTAACCCCGCCTATGAACGGATGACGAACTTAAGTCAAGATCAACTTTTGGGTCAAAGCGATTATGATTTTCTTCCCCCTGAATTTGCTGAAACTTGCGACGCCAGCGACCGAGCGGCAATTGTTGCTAAACGTCCGATTATTTTTGAGGAAGAAGTTCCATTTAATCAAGGAACTCGTACTCTATTAATTACCAAGTTTCCGCTTTTAGATCCAACCGATCAATGTTATGAAATCTGTGGGATTGTTCTCGATATTAGCGATCGCTTTGCGGCTGAATTGGCCTTAAAAGCCTCTCAAGCCCAATTACAAGATGTTTTGAGTAATACAGCCGCTGCTGTTGTCAGCTTTCGACTGTTTGAAAATGGCACTTGGAAATATGACTATTATTCCCCCACCTGTCAAAACATTTATGGCTATTCTTCCGAGGAATTTTTAGCCAATCCCAATCTCTGGCAATCTCGGGTTTTACCGGAAGATTGGGAAACCATTCTAATTCCAGCTTTTGAGGAAGCTCTAACCGGAACATCCCAAAAATATATTGAATACCGTTTTCTTCATCAAAATGGTTCAATTCGCTGGATTGGAGAAAATGCCAATATTCGCCGAGATGACACGCAAAACTGCTGGATTATAACCGTCGTCAGCATCGATATTACCCACCGCAAACAAGCGGAATTTGCACTTCAGCGACAAACTCAACAAGAAAAAGCATTTAACCGATTTGTACAACTGATTCGCAACTCTTTAGACTTAAAAACAATTTTCTTAACCGCAGTTCAAGAAGCAGCAGAATTGATCAATATTAATCGGGTTGCTGTCGTTCAATATCAACCCGAAAATCAATGTTGGGTACATCGGGAAATTTATAGTCGCGATGGGAATCTCCCGGAGACAAGAGATTTAAGAATCCCGGATGAAAATAACCCAATTGCCGAACAATTAAAACGGGGTGAAATCGTTAGAATTGATGATACAAACACAATAAGCGATCCGATTAATCAGGGAATAATACAAGATTTTCCGGGTGCTTGGTTGCTCATTCCTTTAGTCGTTAATGGGATAGTTTGGGGGAGTTTCAGTCTGTTAAAAAATAGGTCTGCTTCTGCTTATCAAGATGAACAAATCGCCCTCGCTTGTCGGTTTGCCGATCAACTCGCGATCGCCATTCAACAATCTCAATTGTACGAAAAATTACAACAAGCCAACGAACAATTACATTATCTCGCCAATCACGATCAACTCACACAAATTCCTAACCGTCGTTATTTTGATGAATATTTAGAACGGGAATGGAAACGTTGTGTTCGAGAACAAACACCCCTAACCTTGATTTTATGCGATCTCGATTATTTTAAGCGATATAATGATACATACGGTCATCCAGCCGGAGATCAATGTTTATTTAATGTCGCTCAAACCCTTCAGCAAACCATTCGACGTCCGGCGGATTTTGTAGCCCGTTACGGGGGCGAGGAGTTTGCCATTATTTTATCAAATACCAATGCAGAGGGAGCAATTCATGTTGTTGAAATGATTCAAGATCAAATCAGAGTTTTAAATATTCCTCATGTCAATTCTTTGACTGAAAATCGAGTCACACTCAGTTTTGGGATTGCTTGTACTTATCCCACTGTTCAAACTTCTATTCAAGCTTTAATTGATACCGCAGATCGGGCACTTTATCAAACTAAAGAAAGAGGACGGAATAGTTACTCACTCCTGTTTTTACAACGGGAAATTGAAAGTTAACAGTTATCGGTTTTTACCCCGATAATTTTCTCGGCAATATCCGCAGCTACCGGCATTACCGACAAACGATTTCCTCGTCTAACTAATAATAAATCATCCGGTGTAAATTGTTGTTTGAGTTGAGCCAAAGTAATCACATTCGGAAACTGTTCAACAAATTCTACTCTAACGGTTTGCCATCTGGGGTTCTCTGGAGTTGATTTTGGGTCATAATATTGACTGTTTGGATCGAACTGAGTCGGGTCAATTATCTCTGTTTCAATCACTTGAACTAAACCTGTAATTCCGGGATATTTTGTATTAGAATGATAGAAAAAAGCCAAATCTCCCCGAGCCATTTTCCGCAAAAAATTACGAGCTTGATAATTGCGAATCCCATCCCAAACACAGGTTTTTTCCTGCTTCATCGTCTCTATACTATAAACATTGGGTTCCGATTTAATTAACCAATAATTCATAATTTAATGGGCTGTCATCCGAAAAATAATTCTAGGGTTTGAATTCCGGTTATCAAATTAATTTAGAAGAATCACTCAGAGCTTTTCTTCTCTCTTGAAGCTGGATTAAATCCAGTTGACTTTCCCATTGGTTTAACTTATCGTTTTAGTCCCAGAGTCAACTAAACCAGTAATTGTTATCATCCTAATAGATCCCTTCCCCCTTGTCAATTTATCCCCCATTAAAGCTAATTTTAAGAGGACAAAATATCCTTCCGCTTTTGTACCAACCAAGTCAGGGCCAAATAAACGACCAGATGTAAAATTAACATCCCCCAGTTTAAGCCCAAATTTTGCCAAGTGGGGTCATAAACAGCAGAAACTTCAATAGGTTGAGGTACCGTTGTCCCGTCGGGTAACTGTACGGGTTCGGGTATCAACGCATTCACATTCACCAAAGAACCATAAGCCCCAATAGACCAACGACTTAACATCAACCAAGACACCACTCGCCCCAAGCCTTCCATCTTAAATAAAACCCCAGAAAAAATAATTTGGGGAAGTAAAATCAACGGTAAAGCACTATTAGCCTGGGAACTATTTTTCACCATCGCCGACACCATTAACCCCAAACTCATACAACTAATTAGGGTTAAAAAACTGGTAATACTCACGCCAACCGGCCATGAAATTAACTCGGGACTCGGATGTTTGAAGCAAACTAAAATAACAATACTCATTAAAATTGTTTGCAAAATAGCCAAACCCGACAGCACAATAAACTTAGACCAGAGATAGGAAACTAAACCCAAATTAACCAGCCGTTCTCGCAGATAAATCGCACTTTCTTTAACCACTTCTTGCAGAGAACTCGATAACCCGACCCAGAGGGCGGCCGAAGTAAATACAAATAAAACTTGTCGGGCTAAAGAGGCAATTTTTAAACTCGGTTCGCTGACAAACGGATCTTGATCGCGGATGGCTAATCGGATTAAAATAATCCCCACAGGTGCCGTTAACAGGTTCAGCAATAAATTGACCGGATCGCGTTTGGTCAGTTGAAAATAACGCTGCGTTAAAATGGTTAATTGTTCGGGAATAGAAGCCTGTTTCGGTGGCGGAGGTGCAATTTTTGTGGCGGGAGGTTCCCCAATACTCAGATGATTGGCAACGTATTGTTTATACTCATTAGAACGCTGAAATTGAGCCGCCCAAGCATGAGCGTTACTTTCATCTTCGAGCAAGTTATAAATATCGGCAAAATCATCGCTTTCGATTTCAAAAAACTCAAACGCTTGTCGGGGCGGGCCGAAATAACAGAGGCGTCCTCCCCGTCCCAAAAAGATAATGCGATCGCAAAGTTTAATATTAGCAGTGGCGTGAGTTACTAAAATAACAGTTCGCCCTTGATTTGCCAACTTTCGCAACAATAACATCATCTTTTTATCTAAACCGGGGTCGAGTCCCGATGTCGGTTCATCTAAGAAGAAAAGCACGGGATTGGTTAACAGTTCAACCCCAATACTGACCCGTTTTCGTTGACCGCCACTCAGTTGACTAACCAACACCTGACCCCGATCCAACATTTCAATTTCATAAAGGGTTTTCTGGACAATTTCCCGCACGTCTACATCGGGGGGAAGTCGTAATTTTGCCGCATATTCTAAGACTTCTTTAACGGTTAGATTTTGATGAATAATATCATCTTGGGGAACATAACCAATTTGAGTTCGATACAAAGAGAAATTTTTGTGTAAACTTTCTCCATTAATATAAACTCTCCCTTTCGTGGTTGGACTAATGCCTAAAAGGGTTCGCATCAACGTCGATTTTCCCGCCCCACTCCCGCCAACTAACGCCACAAATTGACCGGGTTCAATGGCAAAAGACAGGTCATTTAATAACACTCTGGCTTTATTTGAACGGTCTTTAACGATGCGTAAAAGTCGCTGGGCATCCAAACGAATTTGAGTTCCCGTATCGGATAATTCTAGAGTATCTCCCTGACGAATTAGGGTAAACGGGCCGATGCGAATGGTATCGCGATCGCCAATTTTTACCGATTGTTTCACCCGTTGACCGTTGACAAATACGCCCTGTTTGCTATAGTCTTTGAGTAAATAATCTCCGCGACCGTCCGGTTCAATCGTGGCGTGGCGGCGAGAGACAACCGGGGAGTCTAAATGTAGGGTTGCCCCCGGATCTCGACCCAATAAAACCGAACGATTTTCTAAAGAAATGTATTCGCCAGTAAACTGAGTTTGTGAAGCTAAAGTATTCGGATTAAAATAACGCAGTCGAATTAAATTTTGTGGATTTTGACCGATTTTGATTTCAATCCCATTATTCAGTAAATAGCCCTCAAAAGGAGTGATGCGAGTATGGTTAATAAATAATCCGTTGGTACTCGGTTCCTGTCCGTTTCCGTCATAGATCCAGTAAGACTCTCCCTGACGACGAAAAACCGCATGACAACCGGAAATCACTTGCCATTCGGGAGGAACAATCAGATCAACCGATAGACGATCTCGCCCGAGGAGATGGCAATCTTCAGTCAGTTCAAAATGAATAATTTCCCCTTGATTATTTAACTCTAAATAAGGGGTGGTTTTAAAGTTAATCTGCTTCCCGGGCGCGATCGTCATTGCTGTATTTTTACGTTCAGTTAATGGTTTAGCATAGCAGATTTACTGGGGTTTTAATCTCTGCGGATACAAATTAGGGGCGACATCAGCCACCCCTTTCCCCGTCGATCATTTGAAGTCTCTATCAACAAAATAATCATTCTTTCTAAGCAACTTGGGTTGAGTCCCGTCGGATATCTTCAACTTGGTCAATTAAAGCTTTAACAACGGCTAAATCCGGGTTAGAATAGCGTTTATCGGTGAGGTAGTCGTAGGCTTCCCATTCTCCGGCAACTTCGCGATCGTACCAGATAAACCAGTCTCGGTACAGTTCACCTTCGTCGATATCGGGACACAACGACAGCCAATCATCTCCGGTATAAGTATCGGCGGTTTCCGCGACTAAGTGCAACCAGGCGGTTTTCAAACATTCTTCTAAATTCTTCTCGAAGGTAGAGCGATCTTGAATCAGAGTTTGGGTAATATTTTGATTGGTTTCCATATAGCTCACTGTGACTCGATGACTTTACTGTACAAAAGGGTTTGGGGTGAGTGGAATGTTGGGTGTGACACTCCGCAAAGCGTGACATCTGAGGTGTTTGTGATGATGTTTTCCAAGCCCGATCAACCTAACACGCCCATTCTTCCCAGATAGACAGTTGAGACACTGGCACAAGAAAATTGAATGAACTACACCCAGCCTATAGAGGCGGTCGTTTCTGACGCTTCTTTGTCCAAAGTTGCTTCATGCTTCCGCAGTCAGTAGAGCTTTGCGACTCTGCATCTAAAGAGGCTGGTTCCCAACCCCTTGCCCAAGTTAAACAAACCTGGGCAGCATTAATGTCTCGATCTTCGTTATGACCGCAGTGAGAGCAAATGTGAACCCTATCATTCAAGGTCTTGGGCGTTAACTCCCAACATTTGTTACAGCGTTGCGTCGGCTTTAATTGCTGAGTTGGAGCTTCTAAAAATACTCCACCCGCTTCGATAACTTTATACTTGATTGATTCTCGAAGCATACCTATAGCAACGTCCAGTAAATTACGGTTAAGTCCCGCCTTCTGTCGCTTTCTCTTACTGCCTTTCTTGGCTTTACGGGTCATACCTTTAAGATTTAGTTTCTCAGTAGCAACCAAGCTATTACCGCTTACAATTTGTGCCGCTACTTTATGCGTCCAGTCTTGCCGTTGATTGGCAACTTTTCGTTTAATCTTTCCGATTTGTGCGTTTATTTTTTTCCATCGGCGAGATGCTTTAACTTTCCGTTTTTCCGGTTTGCGTTTGCGCCTCAACCCTTTTGACAGTTGAGTGATTTGTCCAGATGCCTGCTTCAGGAACTTAGGAGACTCAATCAAATCACCGTCGCTGGTAGCAACGGCAACTTTAGAACCAAAATCTAAACCGATAGCACCTTTTCCTGTTTGCCTAACCGAACAGCACTCAACGGTTATTGACGCATACCATTTTCTGTTTCGCCAAAAAATAGTACAGGTTTTTGGAATTCCCCAAGTTCTGGCTTTTCCTCTCATTTGAATGGTGATATCTAAGTCTCTTAGATTGAGATAACCATTGACTCCGTTATTAGTGGTAACTTTCCAGCTTTGTTTGTTGGGATAGTCCCATCCAGAATAATGGCGAGAGGATTTGAATTTGGGATATTTTCCTAATCCTTTAAAGAAACGTTTGAAGGCAAAATCAACAAGCTTTAAAGTCGCTTGCAATGTCTGAGAACCAAGCCTTTTGTACTCAGTCCAAACCTGCTTAAACTCTGGAAGCGAGTTCTGTTGCTCAAAGTAATCAACTGAATGATTGAACCGTTGGTACTGCGTTTTTCTATTGGCAACCGCAGCATTATAAAGACAGCAGTGCATTCGTCGCGCCCAGTGCAAGAGTGATTCTTGACGACGATTTGGATAAAGCCTGTACGTGATGCGTCGTGTTACCATAAATGTCATTGTAGCGTTGAGTCGAACAAGTGACAACTCATTACAGAAAAGGAGCGCACTCTGTATTCTCAATTCAGTTACACAGCTATTTCGTAACCGCTTATAGACGGAAATGTCTCACTAATCAGATGATTAGCCGAATAGATGACATCGTGGCTCGTGTACTTCTAAAAAAATGATTGCATCCTTCTAGAATGTAAGGGAGAATCAGACCACGTTCACTTTCTGATAGATGTACATCCTAAAAATAGTATTTCGACTTTACTAGGATCTATGAAATCTGCTTCTAGCCGAATAATCAGAAAAGAATTTGAGTCTGATCTTAGACCTTACTTCAAGGATTGGAAGAAAGGCTTATGGGGCGATCAACTTTATATTCGTTCTACTGGTGGTGCGCCTATTTATATTCTTAAAGAGTATATTCACGCACCATAGTCGAGGGTGATTTGTTCGCTTCGCTCACGCGCTATCCTGCTCCGCCGTACAGACGACGGAGATAACCGCGCTTCAGTTTTGATATACTTTTGATTTATTCGGTGCGGAGTGAACAGTTTTCTCTCGGTATTCTATCCTACACTATAGAGTAAACGATTGAGGGAAAATGGAAACCGGGGTTAAACGCCAACAGCAAACCCCAACAATTTTGTGATTTCAATGGGAGAGAAAATGTTTAAAGCTGTCGGATCGCTAATTGTTATTTCTATCGTCGGTTTATCCGGTCTTCCCAAAGTCGCCCGAGCCTCCTCCGCTTATGATATTGTTTGCGAGTTTAAGTATAAAGTCGGAGAGGGGTCTTGGGTGTACGATTCGACTCAGGGAACCACAAGGGCGATCGCCAAAGCCAGACGGAGAAATTATCTAGAACGTCAAGAAGAAAAAGCCTCAGAAGCCGGACAGAGTTTTGAGGTGATTTATATGTTTTGTCGCGATCCTTGGGGAAATAGCAGCGATAGCGATTAAATCGTTGTATCATCTGCCATTTTTTAGTATTTATCCAACAGAAAATAAGTCGTCATGTCTCCTTTTCCTTTAATCGGAATCGAACCCCGTAAAGCAAACATAAATTTATGTTTTAAGCGATCGTAGACTTCGCTGGTGACTTGAATTTGACCGGGAACGCCGTTAGATTCCATCCGAGAAGCCACATTAACCGTATCCCCCCATAAATCATAACTAAACTTGCTCAACCCGATCACCCCCGCAACCACCGGACCCGCATGAATGCCAATTCTCAGCAGAAAATTATTTCCGGTTTTTTGATTAAATAGAGTCAGATTTCCTTGCATATCCAGAGCCATTTTCGCGATCGCTTCTAGATGTTCCTGGTGATAAAGCGGTAAGCCACCGACGACCATGTAAGCATCTCCAATGGTTTTAATTTTTTCTAAACCGTAGTGTTGGGAAAGCCGGTCAAAATGACTAAAAATACTGTTGAGAATTTCCAAAATATGAGCGGGAGTGGCTTCGGAGGAAAAATCAGTAAACCCGACCAAATCGGCAAATAAAACGCTAACATCCTGAAAATAATCGGCAATAATTCCCGGTTTTTTTTGCAAGCGTTCGGCTATGGGTTGGGGGAGAATATTTAAAAGTAATTTTTCAGTTTGTTCTTTTTGAGATTGTAATTCTTGTTGGGCTTGTTTGCGTTGAATTAAAGACCCCAATTGAGTCGCTACGGCTTTAACGAGTTCGAGAGTTCGTTCTTGAGGTTTGCTCTTGGTTTTCGTAAAAAAAACTAACACCGCCAGCATCTGATCTTCGACTAAAATTGGCACCCCAAAACCCGATTGTAAACCAATTTTGGGTAAGACTTCCGAATACAAATGAACTTCGGGTTTACCCGTCGCCCAAACTCGTCCCGGTAAGCCTTCATCCGGTGCAAAAGTTAAATCGAATCTAAACTGTCTAAATTGAGTCGCTTGGTTTTTATCCAGATGCCAAGTCTGACTACACTCTAAAAAAGTTCCTTCAGTATTGGGTATCCAAACCTCACCATAATCCCAATCAATCGTTTGACAAACGGTTGCTAAAACTAAATTCAAAGCCGAGTCTACATCCACCGCTTCATTAATGGCTTGAGTGACTTTGAGAAGCAGTCTAATTTCCAGTTCTCTTTGTTTGGGTTCGCTAATATCGCGCACCGAACCAATCATCCTAACGGGATTTCCTGAAATATCCCATTGAGCTTGTCCGCGAGTCAATACCCATTTATAACCGCCATCGACACAACGCAACCGATGCTCAACAGAATAAAGGGGAATTTTTTGTTTTAAATAATCATTTAAAACCGTTTTTAGGCGTTCCCAGTCATCGGGATGAATAAAATTTTTCCAGCCTTGATTAAAGAGAATATGATGATCTTCATAACCAAAAACCTCCTGAAACCAAGAGGAAAGAAACATCTCATCGCTTTCAACTTTCCACTCCCAAATGCCATCTTGATTTCCCTGTAGGGCGAGTTGCCAGCGTTCTTCACTTTCGCGAAATTGCTGTTCAACAATTTGTCGCAGATGGATTTCTTTTTGCAGTTTGGTATTTTGTTCGCTCAGTTGCAATTGTAGCGATCGCAACCGCAAATGATTTTCAATCCGAGCCAAAACTTCAGTCAGTTGAAACGGTTTAGTAATATAATCAACTCCCCCCATTTCAAAGGCTTTAACTTTATCGGAGGCTTCATCCAATGCGCTCAAAAAAATAATCGGAATTTCTCGGGTTTCCGCTTGCTGTTTGAGGAGGCGACAAAAATGATAGCCGTCCATTTCCGGCATCATAATATCGAGTAAAATCAAATCGGGAGGACTCGTCTGGACGGAACGCAACGCCAAAAGACCGCTCGGTGCAACCCGAACTTCATACCCCTGGCTGGTGAGCATCCGCGTCAACAGCGTTAAATTGATCGGGGTATCATCAACGACTAAAATACTTTTTTGAGGAGCAGAAGGCGACAAAGAGTTCATGAGCCTATAGAAGCAGATTGATCGGTTTTCGGTTCAGTTAAAGCGAGTAACTGCTCGTATTGATACCGATCCACTAAATAAATTAAGGTATCGGCAAGGGATGGATATTGGGGATGAATTTGCTCAATCAGGCTTTGCATTCGCTGGCTGCGTCCTTCAATGATAGCTTGATGAAACTCGGCTAACCACTCTATTGGTAATTGTGCCAGATCTTCCGATGTAAGTGTCACAGAAGGGACGCCTTCTGCAACGGGAGCAACGCCGGACTCCCGACAAATGTAATGGACTCCTAAATGTTGAGCAATGCGCGCGAAAATATCTCCTTCTAAAAAGGGTTTGCGAAGAAAATCATCACAACCGACAGACAGAGCCAAAGATTTTTCTCTATCAAGAATTCCGGCGGTGATGGCGATAATTTTAGTCTTGTCAATTTTGTTGGGAGATGGTATTATATTATCGGGCGGATTCTCGACTCGCCTCGCTGCTTCTAAATCGCGAATTTGACGAGTTGCTTGATAACCATCGATCGCAGGCATTCGTAAATCCATAAAAATCAGGTGCGGTTGCCAACTCGACCAGAGTTTCACGGCGTCTTCACCATCTTTAGCCCCCCGCACTTCAAACCCCACGGGAGCGAGCAATTCGATCAACAGTTGGCGGTTGTCCTGGCGGTCATCAACGATTAAAATCCGATAGCGGGGTTGGTTGGGTTCGAGGGCGATCACCCGCAGACGCTCGGAGGAGGGGTTAGAAGTTTCATCTTCGCTAATTTCAACCGGAAGAATAAACTCAAAAGTCGTTCCCCGTCCCAACTCGCTACTCACCATAATTTCTCCCCCCATCAAGTGAACAAATTGCTGAGAAATTTTTAACCCCAACCCCGTTCCTTCTTGGGTTTGTTGACCGGATGAAGTTTGCACAAAAGCCTTAAATAAGTCTTGGCATTCATCGGGATCAATACCCACTCCGGTATCTTCTACCTGAAAACAAAAAGCATAAGTTCCCGTCGGTAAAAAACGGGGAGAGGCTGATACAAAATTAGACCAACGAGGTAGAACCCGCAGAATAATTTCACCTTTCGGGGTAAACTTAATCGCATTACTGAGAAGATTAATCAAGATTTGGCGCAATTTCATCTCATCAGTACAGATGAATTGAGGAAGATTTTCCCGGTACTCAAACTTTAACTTCAGGTTTTTTTCATTGGCTTTTTGAGTGAACATTCTCTGCAAACTTTGGAGGAGATGAAACAGATCAAATTTGCGGGGTTGCAGTTTCATCCGTCCGGCTTCTATCTTCGACAAATCTAACACTTGATTAATCAAAGTCAGCAGATGTTCACCGCTATTGTGAATCACTTCTAAACTGTCTTGTTCATCAACAGATAGATGATCGCTGCGACTGAGGAGTTGAGAGAAGCCTAAAATCGCGTTTAGAGGCGTGCGGAGTTCATGGCTCATATTCGCCAGAAAAGTGCTTTTGGCTCGGTTGGCGGCTTCTGCGGCTTCTTTGGCTTGGCGGAGGGTGATTTCAAACTGTTGACGTTCGAGTTCGGCTTCGGTGCGGGTGGCGAAAATTTTCATAATCATCTCGTGATCGAGATTAATTTCTAGAGGAGCGCCATCCATGATATAAATTAAGCCGATCGATTGACCTTGAGAATTGGTTAAAGGGACTCCCCAATAACTTTCTACACCCAAATTAGCTAAGACTTTATTGTTGGGGAAATGTTGCTGAATATTATTCGGATGATAGCACCAACCTTGATTCATTAGAGATTCGCAGGGGGTGCCATCAACATCATATTCAAAATTTTCTCTAAGATTATCCCCGTCCCAAACCGCCAATGTTCGTAGTTTTTGTTTGGTTTCGTCTGTTGCTTCTGCTATCACCGCATATTGAACTTGTAGCACTTGAGCTAAATATTTAACGCAGGTGCGAAAGAATTCTTCACCGGTTTTACAGGCGATTTCTTCAGAAAATAATCTCAGCGCTTCTTCCCGTTGTTTGTAGTCGCTAATATCTTGTAAAGTGCCATACAAGCGGACAATACGCCCGAGATCATCTCGCTGAACTTGGGTGCGAGAAATCAGATGATGAATGATCCCTTCTCGGTCGAGGGTACGAAACTCAATTTTAGCGGTGATTCCTTGTTCTAAAGCTTCTATTGTTGCTTGTCGAACTCGGGCGCGATCGTCGGGATGAATTCTTTGTTCGATTTGCTCTAAACTCGAAAGGGAATCGTTGGGATTAATCCCCATCAGTCGATACATTTGCTCCGACCACCAATATTTATTTTCAATTAAATCCCATGACCATCCCCCAACTTTGGCGATGCGTTGAGTTTGATTGAGTAAAGTTTCACTGCGGCGCAGTTCTTCTTCGGCTTTTTTTTGAGCAAGTTCTGCTAAAATACGATCGCTAATATCTTCTTGAACGCCGATAAAATGAGTTAAATTCCCCTCGCCATCGTGTACCGGAGAAATGGAAAGTTTATTCCAAAACGGTGTACCATCTTTGCGATAGTTGCGAACAATGACGTTTGTTTCTCGACCTTGGGAAATGGAGTCGTGCATTTCCCTTAAACTCGGTTGATCGCTATCTCTTCCCTGCAAAAAGCGACAATTTTCGCCAATCACTTCATCGGCGCTATAGCCTGTAATCCGTTCAAATCCCGAGTTAACATAGGTTAAAGGCTTATCATGGCTTTGAGCATCGGCGATCACAATGCCGTTAGAAGAAGCATCGACCGCCCGTTGTAGGAGCCGTAAATGGGCTTCGCTGGCGGTGCGAATGGCGATTTCTTGTTGCAGTCGGCGATTTTGATCTTTGAGTTGTTGTTTGAGTTTTTGGTTGGTGAGATGGGTTTCGACTCGCGCTAATACTTCTTCGATTTCAAAGGGTTTACTGATAAAATCAACGGCGCCTGTCCTAAAGGCTTTGACTTTATCAATGGTGCCTTCTAAGGCGCTAATAAATAAGATCGGAATATTGCTGGTTTTGGGATTGGCTTTTAAGTTTTTACAAACGGTATATCCATCGATATCGGGGCATCATTACATCGAGGATAATTAAGTCGGGTTGACTCATATTCGCCGACAGTATCCCGTGTTGTCCGCTTTGAGTAGCTCGGACTTTATATCCATGATTTTGTAAGATTTGTACGAGTAATTTTAGATGATTGGCATCATCATCAACGATTAAAATATTACCCGGAGTTGGCTTGCTCTGTTGGGTCAGGGTTTGTTGCAAGGTTTGATACTGTCTCAAAGAGAGTGTAACTGTGGTAATTAATTTTTCTTGGGTGAGTTCGAGTTTGGTTTTATAGTCGTTAATATCGTAGTTGAGAATAATTTCAGCTTCCGGCGCTTGTCCGGGATGACCGGTGCGGAGGATAATTCGAGTGAGTTGATTGTTGAGGGTTTCTCGAACATATTTGACCAGATCTAAACCCGCTTCATCGGTTTCCATGATCACATCAACTAACAACATTGCGGTGTCTGGATGTTCGAGGAGCAGGTGTTTGGCTTCGGCTGCACTATAGGCGGAAATAAAGTTAAGGGGTTTTCCGGCAAATGTAAACTGTTCTAAGGCGAGTTGGGTGACTTCATGGATGGAGCGATCGTCATCAACAATCATCACTTTCCACCCTTCTCTTTGGGGTTTTAAAGATAGATTTTCCTGTTCTTCTTCGCTCCAAATCATCTCGTCGTCTGGGGGGGGAGTGGTCAGATCTGCTTCGGCGTTGGACTGGTTTTGCTGGAAATTGATTCTCTTGATCATACTTCCTCGGTTATTCCTCGAGTTCTATTGGTAAATTTAAAATAAATTTTGTTCCTCGGCTCACTTGACCATCACATAAAATTTGACCTTGCAATTTTTGGGTAACTAAATTATAAAGAATATGTAATCCTAAACCGCTCCCACCACTGGACCGAGCGGTGGTAAAAAATGGCTCAAAGATTTTATCTTGATATTCTACTGGAATTCCGCACCCATCATCAACATAGATAATCATTAGTCTATCATCTTGACTGTAAATGTCAAAGTGTAAATGTCCGGTTTCTCCGGGTTGATAACCATGCTGAATGGAGTTGATCACTAAATTGGTAACGATTTGGGCAAACGCTCCGGGATAGCTATTAATTTTTAAGGTTTCTTCTCCGGTAAGGGTTAATTTGTGTCCGGATTTTTCCAGGTGAGGGCTGAGGCTAATAATAATTTTTTCCAGGTAGGGTTTTAAGTAAAATTCTTGTTTTTTAAAATGGCTTTGATCGGCGGAAACTTGTTTTAAACTTTGGATTAAATCTGCGGCCCTTTGTAAATTGTCAAGTAAAATATGACTGCTGCGTTTTACCCGGTGGATATGATTGACAACAATTGATTTTTTGAGTTGACCTTGATCGACTTGTTCTTCAAAGTTGTGGGCTTCATTTTTTAAGGTGGAAGCTAAGGTAATGCCAATCCCAACCGGGGTGCTAATTTCGTGAGATAAAGCCGCAACTAATCTCCCCAGCGCCGCCATTTTTTCAGATTCGATCAGTTGAGTTTGAGTTCTTTGTAAATGCTCGACCAGTTGAGTTAATTCGGCATTTTTTTGTTTGAACTCGGTTTGCAGCTTATATAAACTTAAATGAGTGTTAACTCGCGATAACAGTTCGGGAATTCTAATCGGTTTCGTCAGGTAATCAACCGCTCCCATTGAAAAGGCTTTCACCAGATCGAACAGTTCGTTTAAAGCGCTAATAAAAATAATCGGAATATCTTGGGTGCGGGAATCGGCTTTGAGGCGATCGCAAACTTCATAGCCGTTGATATCCGGCATCATAATATCAAGTAAAATCAGATCGGGAGGGTGTTTTAATGCGGTTTCTATAGCCGAATAACCATTAAGATCCGAGTTAATATTGTAGCCTTCTTTAGCCAGAATTTGGCTTAAAAGTAACAAGTTATCTTCGGAATCGTCAACAATTAAAATCGAGGGTTTTCGAGGGTTCATTCCGTCCTAAAACAATAACTATTTCCAGGGTTAAATTCTGAATCAATTGATTAAACTTTAACGCACCCCAACGGACTCAATCAATGGGTTAAAAACTAACCGCATTGCTACTTTATAGATGTTTCATAGACATTCCCCCGGTAAAAATGGGAAAGATTAGCAACTTGAACCAACTGATTAATCGCAACCATCGGGGATTGCTTTGTGTTCGTCAGTTGCAGCCCTTAACCCGACATACCTGTAATTATGGTAACTTAGATCGGCAAAAAAAAAGGTACGTTGGCGTACCCCCTTGTCAGATTCAAGCTATAATAACAAATAAACCTTTAGAGTTCAATTTCCGCCCGGAACATCGGTTCGCCCAGGACTCGCTTGAGGCTAAATCCAAGATGTTCGCACACTTTCTGCATGGCGAAATTATCGGCTAAAATCTCGGCGGTGATCCGATTAATATTTTCCTGACGACCAATAGACAACAGTTGTCGCAGCAACTCACTTCCCAAGCCTTGATGTTGAAAGCGATCGCGAATCAGCAGGGAAAATTCGGCTTCGTTGACTCCGTGAACTCGACTCAAGCGCCCCACCCCGACAATTTGTTCTTCTTTGGTTTGGGGATCGGTGTAAATCGCCACCAATGCCATTTCACAATTATAGTCGATAAAGCACAGCCGAGATAGGCGATCGTGAGCAATTCTGCGACTCAATTTTAACAGATGAGCGTAGCGCAAATAAACGCTTTCTTCTGATAGGCTTTCGTGAAATTTTACCGCCATCGGTTCATCTTCGGGACGGATCGGACGAATCACCAAATCGACACCTTTTTTAGAGGTCCAGTGGGTAATATATTGATGGGGGTAGGGACGAATTGCCGGTTTGGGAAGCTGTGATTCTGGGGTTTCGGAGTCGTGTAAAACAACTCGCGCATCCAAAGCGACCAACCGATCTTCTGACGCCAATAACGGGTTAATATCTATTTCTTTGATCGCCGGATGTTCGACGACCAAATGAGAAAACTGCACCAATAATTGTTCTAACGCATCCAGATCAACCGGCGCCCGTCCTCGCACTCCCAACAGGGCTTTATAGATTTTCGTTTGTTCCATCATCCGACGGGCGAGGGTGGTATTGAGAGGCGGTAAAGCCAGGGTTCGATCTTTAAACACTTCCACCAATTGCCCCCCGGTTCCAAACAGCAACACCGGCCCAAATTGCGGATCTAAACTACTTCCCAAAATTAGTTCATAACCGTCTAATTTAACCATCGGTTGAACGGTAACGCCCTGAAAATGTTCCGCCCCGAGGGTTTGACAAATGTTGTTTTTAATAGTAGAATAAGCGTGGGTTACGGCATCAGAATCGAGCAAATTGAGTTGAACGCCCCCGACATCGGTTTTATGGGTAATGGTTTGAGAATGCAGCTTCAAAACCACCGGATAACCGATCATTTCTGCCGCTTGAATTGCCGCTTCAACGGTTTTGGCGATGTGAGTTTCAACGATGGGAATCTGGTAAGTGGCTAACAGTTGTTTCGACTCAAATTCTGTTAGCAACGTCCGCCCCTGTTGGCGAACCGATTGTATAATGTGTTGGGCGCGATCGCAAACCAAAGTTTCATCGGTGACAACGGTCGCGGGTAAACTGGGCGTCTCGTACAAACCCCGCAGGTTATAACTCGACTGCCACATATAGTTAAACATCCGCACCGCAATATCGGGATAGGGAAACGTCGCAATCCCCGCTTGGTTGAGAATTTCCGCCCCCGCTTTCACCTCCGCCCCGCCCATCCAACTGGCGAGAATGGGTTTTTTGGGGCGATGTTGGGAAACAAAGGCTTTCAGTTTTTCTGCGGTTTGGGTCGGGTCGGTCATCGCTTGCGGCGTGAGGATAACTAACAACCCGTCGCTGTTGGGGTCTTCTGCGGCAATTTCCAGCGCTTTGGCGTAGCGATCGGGGTTGGCATCCCCTAAAATATCGATGGGGTTGCTATGACTCCACTGGGGTGGTAAGATTTGATTGAGGTTTTCGACCGTTTCCCCAGAAAGGTGGGCGAGGGTTCCCCCTTCTAAAATCAGGGTATCGGTGGTCAACACTCCCGGCCCGCCTGCGTTGGTTAAAATCGTCAGGCGCGAACCTTTGGGGCGGGGCTGTTTGGCGAGAACTTCCGCCATTGAAAACAGGTGAGTCAGGTTATAAACCCGCAACACGCCGCAGCGACGAAAGGCCGCGTCCAACACCTCATCGCTTCCGGTTAACGCCCCCGTGTGGGAGGCTGCGGCTTGGGCGGCTTGGGCGGTGCGTCCGGCTTTGATCACGATGATCGGTTTGGTGAGGGCGACTTCTCGGGCGGCCGACAGAAAAGAACGGGCGTCGCCGATGGACTCCATGTAGATCACGATGCTTTGGGTGCAGGGATCGTCGCCCAAATAATAGATTAAATCACCCCAACCCACATCGAGCATCGAACCGATGGAAATAAACGCGCTGAAGCCGACGTTTTCTTGAAAGCTCCAATCTAAAATGGAGGTACACAGGGCGCCGCTTTGGCTGATAAAACCGACGTTTCCGGGTCTGGCCATCGCGTGGGCAAAGGTGGCGTTGAGTCCGGTCAGGGGGTTCATCACGCCCAAACAGTTGGGGCCGATGATGCGGAGGTTTCCCCGACGGGCGATGTCCAAAATTTGCTGTTCGAGGGCGATCCCGTTGGCGCCGATTTCTTTGAAACCTGCTGAGAGAATAATAGCACCTTTTACGCCCGCCTTCACACAATCTTGAACGACGCCGGGAACGGTGGCCGCAGGGGTGGCGATCAGGGCGAGATCGACCGGTTCGGGAACGTCTGCAAGACTGGGATAGGCTTTGATCCCCAGAATGCTGCTGCGTTTGGGGTTGACGGGGAAGACGGTCCCGCCAAAGGGACTGCTGATCAGGTTCCAAAGCAGGGTGCGTCCGACGCTGTGGGGTTTTTCGCTGGCACCGATGACGGCGACGCTACGGGGGGCAAAAATGGCGTTGAGGGGTTGGTGGTCGTCGCGGAGGATATCCTGGGCGGGATCGGTTGTGGGGGTAATTGTTGCTGACATGGACAACTCCTTCCCTTGAGTTTATGAATTTAGCTCAAGGCTGTTGTTGAGTTTGTATACTTGATTACGGTTGGGAATTTGGGCTGAAGTTTTGGCAAAATATAGACAAGAAAATCAATCGTTTGATTGGCTCTAATTTCAGTCTAGAGTTTAGATTGCTGTTTGAATTTACTCCAGTATTATTATTGCACTTTCAGCGAGGTTTGTCATCCCCCAATTGCTGGAAAAGGTAATATAAAGGTTAAGAATGGGTTGTCAGTCTGAAATCTCGTCTGTTGATTTCATTTTAAAAGTTTTTCAAAGTAAAGAAATGTAAAAATGGCAGGAGTGTAAGCAAAAATATCGTTAAGATGAAAGTATCAAGCGTGAGAGCCGCAATTAACCCGCTTGAATTTTGGAGGTTTATTTTATGTACGAGCAATGGAAAAGTTTTGTGCCGGGTCAATGGACAACTGAAGTCAATGTTCGAGATTTTATTCAAAAGAATTATACTCCTTATGAGGGAAATGATTCTTTTTTAAGTTCGGCCACTGAAAACACTCAAACGCTTTGGGAAAAGGTTAAATTTTTAATGGCACAAGAACGGGAACAAGGGATATTAGAATTAGAAACCAAAACCCCTTCTACTATTACCTCTCACGCTCCCGGTTTTATTGCTCAAGACTTAGAAAAAATCGTTGGACTGCAAACCGATAAACCCCTCAAACGCGGAATAATGCCCTACGGCGGAATTCGAGTCGTGCGGGGGGCTGTTGAGGCTTACGGTTATCAACTCGATGCCACCACCAACGAAATTTTTACCCGCTATCGCAAGACCCACAATGATGGGGTTTTTGATGCTTATACTCCCGAAATGCGATCGGCGCGTCACTCCGGTATTATAACAGGTTTGCCGGATTCCTACGGCCGGGGTCGAATTATTGGCGATTATCGTCGCGTGGCTTTATACGGCATTGAACGGTTAATTGCGGATAAAAAAGAACAGAAGCAATTACTGGAAGTTGATGTTATTTTAGATGATGTTATCCGTCAACGGGAAGAACTTTCAGAACAAATAAAAGCGCTGCAAGAGTTACAACAAATGGCGGCGAGTTATGGGTGCGATATTGGCAAACCGGCGGCGAATGCCCAAGAAGCGGTGCAGTGGACGTATTTTGGTTATTTGGGAGCGGTAAAAGAACAGGACGGCGCCGCGATGTCGTTGGGGCGAGTTTCTACGTTTTTGGATATTTATATTGAGCGGGATTTACAGCAAGGATTAATTACAGAAAGCGCCGCCCAAGAGTTAATTGATCATTTGGTGATGAAACTGCGAATGGTGCGTTTTCTCCGCGCCCCGGCCTATAATCAACTGTTTTCCGGCGATCCCACCTGGGTCACAGAAGCAATTGGCGGGATGGGTTTGGACGGGCGACCTTTGGTTACAAAAAGCAGTTTTCGCTTCCTTCACACCCTGTACAATCTCGGCCCCGCACCCGAACCGAACTTAACCGTTTTGTGGTCGGAAAATTTGCCGGATAACTTCAAGAAATTCTCCGCCAAAATCTCAATTGATACCAGTTCAATTCAGTATGAAAGCGATGATTTGATGCGCCCCGAATACGGGGATGATTACGGCATTGCTTGCTGTGTTTCGGCGATGCGAATTGGCAAACAAATGCAGTTTTTTGGCGCTCGGGCGAACTTAGCAAAAGTGTTATTGTATGCGATTAATGGCGGTAAAGATGAAAAATCCGGCGAACAAATTGGCCCAACTTACGCGCCGATTTCTTCAGAATACCTCGATTATGAACAGGTATTGGCGAAGTTCGACCAAATGTTAGAATGGTTGGCGAAATTGTACGTCAATACGTTAAATGTCATCCATTATATGCACGATAAATACTGCTACGAACGCTTAGAAATGGCGTTGCACGATGCAGAAATTTATCGGACAATGGCTTGCGGAATTGCGGGGCTGTCGGTGGTGGCGGATGCGTTATCGGCGATTAAATATTCTCGGGTGAAAGTGATTCGCAATGATAGCGGTTTGGCGGTAGATTATCAGGTCGAATCCGACTATCCCAAGTTTGGGAATAATGATGAAAAAGTCGATGAAATTGCGGTGAATGTTGTTAAGTTGTTTATGGATAAACTCCGCAAACATCCCACCTATCGGAATGCGGTTTTAACCCAGTCAATTTTGACGATTACTTCTAACGTTGTTTACGGTAAAAAAACCGGAAGCACCCCCGATGGTCGTCAAGCCGGAGAACCCTTTGCACCCGGCGCCAATCCCATGCACGGACGGGATAGTAACGGGGCGGTTGCGGTGTTAGAATCTGTGGCAAAATTGCCCTACGAACACGCCCAAGATGGGATTTCTTACACCTTTTCTATTGTACCGGAAGCGCTCGGAAAAACCGATGAGGCGAAGGTGAATAATTTGGCGGGTTTGTTGGGGGGATATTTTAGCAATGGCGGTCATCATATTAATGTGAATGTTCTCAATTTAGAGACGTTGCTGGATGCGATGGAACATCCCGAAAATTATCCGCAGTTAACGATTCGGGTGTCGGGATATGCGGTTAATTTTATTAAGTTAAATCGCGAACAACAGTTGGATGTGATTAACCGCACGTTCCACAAACGGATGTAGAATTGGGGCGGGTTGTAGGGTGGGTTCTGATTTAACCTAGAATTCCAACAGAAAACGGTTATAAACCCTCCCCTTTTTAGCTTCTGACTTCGCGCCTTCTGAAAGGGGGGCGGGTTTACAGAGGTTGTCTGTGGGAATCATCACTTAAGTCGGAACCCGCCCCTACAGCACTTCGGATTGATTAGTTTACAGAGGTTGTTTGTGGGAATCATCACTTAAGTCGGAACCCGCCCCCTACAGCACTTCGGATTGATTAGTAGGGTGGGTGAGCGTCGAGAATTTATAGGAGAATTACCAGATTTTTTATCTCACCCACCCTACCCTAATTTAAAAAGGGGAATTTCCTCCCTTTTGCTTGATTTGTTCTCAAAAATAATGAGTTAAAATGACTTTAGAACTTTCGACTTTGAATAGTAAAACCGAAATTAGCGGACGAATTCATTCGATAGAAACTTGCGGGACGGTTGATGGCCCTGGGATTCGGTTTGTAATTTTTACTCAGGGGTGTTTGTTGCGGTGTCAATATTGTCATAATCCCGATACTCGCAGTTTGCAAGATGGAAAATTAGTGACGGCTAAAGAGATTTTTGAACAGATAAAAAAATATCGGTCTTATATGAAAGCTTCGGGCGGGGGTGTAACGATTTCTGGCGGCGAACCGTTGTTACAACCGGAGTTTGTTGGGGAAGTTTTTCGCCTCTGCAAACAGGAGGGTATTCATACGGCGTTGGATACGTCGGGTTTTCCCAAGTTTGAGGACGCAAAAAAAGTATTAGAATTTGTGGATTTGGTCCTGTTGGATTTAAAAGCGTTTTCTCCCGAAACCTATCACGACGTTACAGCCGTTTCCCTCGAACCCGTACTGAGATTTACCCATTATTTAAACGAGATTCAAAAACCAACTTGGGTGAGGTTTGTGTTGGTTCCCCATTTAACGGACAATCCCCAAGAAATTGCTGAATTAGCCCAATTTGTCTCGACGTTATCGAATGTGGAGAAAGTGGAAGTTTTACCGTTTCATAAAATGGGCGAGTACAAATGGGACGAAATGGGTTATGAGTACAAATTGAAAGATACTCCTGGGGCGACGGTCGAACAGGTTCAACAGGCGATGGAAATTTTTAAGCAGTTTGGCGTCAAGGTAGAGTAATTTTTTGGGGTTTGAAAATCTAACCCCCCAACGTTACTTAAGAAATATCACTTCTAATTTTAGCACTTTTTCCGCCAACTTTCCCAAACAATCTGAATCCAGCAAAACCTTAGATTTTACCGAAAAAATATATCTTCTGCAAGCCCAAATGAAATCTTAAAACGAATGTTAAGAAATTTGCAAATCTCTGCAAAACATTCGAGGATGAAATAAGATAAAGGATAGAGGCAAGTAGAGAAAACAAAAGAACACTCTACCCCGGTCGGCAATGCGTTAAACTAGATCGTGAAACGGCTCAGTTGTTTTTTTTCACGCCAATCCGCAAACTATCGAAAACCATTAGCTTGTAAACATTTCCAGATTTTGAATCTGGCGAACATTATCAACTCTTCAACAGAACTTTTATCTGAGGTAAAGATATGGTTAATCAAGTAACCAACATCGAAGAACTCGAAACCCTAATCACCCGAGTCAAAGCGGCCCAACAAAAGTATGCTTCCTACACCCAAGAACAAGTAGACTACATTTTCAAAAAAGCGGCTTTAGCAGCCAACGCAGCCCGAATTCCCCTCGCAAAAATGGCAGTCGAAGAAACGGGAATGGGTATAGTCGAAGACAAAGTGATTAAAAACCATTTTGCCTCAGAAATTATCTACAACAAATACAAAGCAGAAAAAACCTGCGGTGTGATTGAAGAAGACAAATCTTTCGGCTTCCAACGCATCGCCGAACCCGTCGGAATTCTCGCCGGAATTGTCCCCACAACCAACCCAACTTCTACGGCAATTTTTAAAGCGTTAATTGCCCTAAAAACCCGCAACGGTATTATCTTTTCCCCCCACCCTCGCGCCCGCAATTGTACGAATGAAGCCGCCCGAATTGTGTTAAAAGCGGCGGTAGAAGCGGGGGCGCCCGATGATATTATTGGTTGGATTGATCAACCCACTGTTCCCCTGTCTCAAGCGTTGATGCAGCATCCCGACATCAAGCTGATTTTAGCCACAGGCGGGCCGGGAATGGTGAAAGCGGCCTATTCTTCGGGTAATCCTTCGTTGGGGGTTGGCGCCGGAAATACTCCCGCATTAATTGATTCTTCTGCCCATATTAAAATGGCAGTTTCTTCAATTATTTTAAGTAAAACTTTCGACAACGGCATGATTTGCGCCAGCGAACAATCAGTTGTTGTTGTTGATGATGTTTATGATGAAGTCAGAGCCGAATTTGAAGCCCGGGGCGCTTATTTCTTAACCCCCGAAGAACGGGAACGTTTGGGCAAGAAAATCATCGTTAACGGGCGCTTAAATGCGGAAATAGTCGGTCAACCCGTTGAAAAAATTGCCGGACTCGCAGACATTATCCTCCCCGAAGGTACTCGGGTGATTATTGGCGAAGCGGAAGATATTAGTTCCAACGAACCTTTTGCCTTTGAAAAACTTTCCCCCGTGTTGGCAATGTATCGGGCGAAAGACTTTGAAGAAGCGGTGGAAAAATCGGAAAAATTAGTTGAATTTGGCGGACGGGGACACACAGCCGCCCTCTACACGGCCCCCTCAAATACCGACCATATTAAACGCTTTGAAGATGCCGTCGAAACCGCCCGAGTTTTGATTAATACGCCGTCTTCTCAAGGCGCAATTGGCGATATTTATAACTTCCGTTTAGACCCCTCTTTAACCCTCGGTTGCGGAAGTTGGGGCGGAAACTCGGTGAGTGAAAACGTCGAACCCCGTCACCTTTTAAACATTAAAACCGTCGCCGAACGTCGGGAAAATATGTTATGGTTCCGGGTGCCGCCGAAAGTTTATTTCAAATACGGGGCATTATCAACCGCCATTCGCGAATTGGCCGGAAAAAAACGCGCCTTTATTGTTACCGACAAACCCATTTATGAATTGGGAATGACGGCAAACTTGGAGGAAGTTTTGGAAGAAATCGGGCTAAAATACGACGTCTTTTATGATGTTGAACCCGACCCCTCCCTCGATACGGTACAACGGGGATTGGTGTTGATGAATACGTTTCAACCCGATGTAATTATCGCTATCGGTGGGGGTTCTCCGATGGATGCGGCGAAAATTATGTGGTTGATGTACGAACATCCAGACATCGAATTTGAAGGCTTGGCAATGCGGTTTATGGATATCCGCAAGCGGGTTTATGAACTGCCACCTTTGGGGGAAAAAGCGACAATGGTTGCCATTCCGACAACATCGGGAACGGGTTCGGAAGTCACTCCTTTTGCCGTTGTAACTGACCGCCGAAATGATATTAAATATCCGTTGGCGGATTATGCTTTGACCCCAAATATGGCGATTGTTGACCCGGAATTAGTGTTAAATATGCCCAAGTCGTTAACGGCATTTGGTGGGGTCGATGCTTTAACTCACGCCTTAGAATCTTATGTGTCGGTGTTGGCTTCTGAATATACCAACGGTTTGGCATTAGAAGCGATTCGGTTAATCTTTAAATATTTGCCGAGTTCCTATAACAACGGTGCAAAAGATCCGAAAGCCCGAGAAAAAATGCACTATGCTTCTACAATGGCGGGGATGGCATTTGCTAACGGTTTCTTAGGGATTTGTCACTCGATGGCGCACCAATTGGGGGCGATGTTCCACGTACCGCACGGGTTAGCAAATGCGCTGATGATTTGTCATGTGATTCGCTACAATGCTACCGATGCTCCGTTTAAACAAGCGACGTTCTCGCAGTACAAATATCCCAATGCTAAATGGCGCTATTCTCGGATTGCTGACTATTTGAATTTGGGCGGCGAAACGGAAGCAGAAAAGGTTGATCGCTTGATTTTGGCAATCGAAGATTTGAAGCGTCAAGTCGGAATTCCAAGCGGAATTAAAGACGTGATCAAAGAAAGTGAAGCGGAATTTTTGGCGAAAATTGATGAATTATCGGATCGCGCTTTTGACGATCAATGTACGGGTGCAAATCCCCGTTATCCTCTGATTAAAGACCTGAAGCAATTGTATCTTGATGCTTATTATGGTCATCCGTTAGTTGAAAGCCAACAAAATGGTAAAACGGCTGTTGAAAAAGAACCTGAAGTTGTAGCGACTAACTAACAGTTAGATTAGGGAATCTTCTCTTAGATCCCCCCTAGCCCCCCGATTTTCGGGGGGTTTTTAACTTATTCCCTGATTGGGGTTGCTAAGTTTAAAAATTAGATGATATCCGGTTGATTAATTCTGTAAAAGTGCTGAATTTAAAAACTGAAATCAATTTTCACCGTTTTTCCAGTTTCTTGATTATAAAGTGTGAGTTCCATGACCCCATTAAACCGTTCGGCTTTTTCCACCACCCAAGCCGTCTGAACCAGAGCGTTAACTTGGTCCGGGTTGGGGCATAATTACTTCGGCACCGGACTGGGCTTTTAAGATAATTAATGTCCCCAAATTGGTAGACAATTGAAAGCCTATTCTTTCGGTGTCAATTGCCGATCGCGAATAGTTACAATTAAACAGTTGAAAGCTGTAATCATCCGTTCCCGATTCATCAATTTGGCAGGATACAGCCGATGATTGTGCGATCGCTGGAGCGACCAATTCACTCCCCAGAAAAAAGAACAACGACAGAAATAGAAATTTGATCATGGTATTTATCCAAAGATTTCAAGTATATTTTTTAGCCATTGATCCCGAGCAATTTCTAAATCATTTATAAGCCAGAAGTCTATCCTAAATTCTCTTGGCTCAACACCCCGTGCAAATTATTACTTAATTTTGCCAATTTCTCGGCCAAATAACTCAATGATAATCATAATAGGCGGGTGTACGCAAAATTACCTCAACCTAATCTTAGTTTACCGCATTTTCTTCAAGTCGTTTTTCTCAAACCTTTTCATTGACTGCACCCACTTGATCGGTTCCGGCTTTGATCGGTTTAATGGTTTGATCGCGATCGCCAGAACAACCCGGTTCACCTTGAAAATATTCTAAATTTACTCCCGCTTTTTTCTGGAAATCTTGGGGGATTAATCGCCCATTTCCCCTTCTCAACTGAGAGTAGAAGTGTCTGGTTTTGTGAAAATCATCAGATGTTGTTGAGGTAAAATATCTTTGGTTTCTTGCCAAACTAAACCCACCGCTTGCATTTCTTTTTTAACTTGCTTTTCGCTCATTTTGTGCAACCCTTTAATCATAATCCAGGGATTTTCTTTGCGATATTCCAACAAAACAACCCGTCCGCCCGGTTTGAGAGCTTGAACAATTCCCTGCATCATTTCTCGGGGATATTCAAATTCGTGATAAGCATCAACCAATAAAGCAATATCAACCGTAGATTCCGGTAAATTCGGGTTGTCAACTTTACCTAAAATTGTTTCAATATTGGTAATATTTTCTTGGTCGATTACAAAATTCATTAACTCTAACATTTCCGGTTGAACATCAACAGACAAGACCTTACCTTCGGGAACTAACGGACTAATTCTAAAGGTAAAATAACCCGTACCCGCACCAAGATCGGCTACAATATCAGTGGGTTTAAAATCGAGAGCGGTAATCGCTTTTTCAGGTGCTTCTGAGGTCGTGCGACTCGGACGTTCTAACCAAGCCGCCCCCTCATGTCCCATAACTTTAGCAATTTCTCGACCCATATAAAACTTACCAATTCCGTCGGGACTGTGAACAGATCGTTCCTGATAAACGTCATCAGAATGCGTAACAGAAACGGACTCCAACACAGTACAAGCGTTGAGTCCGATGGCGAACAGAACCGAGAGGAAAATGAGCGTGACTCGATGAAAAGGTTGACGGAAAATTTGCATGATAATAAGTAACTAAATTGAGGTAATCTTAACCTATTGTAGAAGAGGATAGCAATTAATGCGTCAAGAACATAATAAACTCGTGCGCGATCTGATCCCCGAAATTATTCGCCAAGCCGGTCATCAGTGCGATACCATTATCCTTTCTGAAAGCGAATATCGTCAAGCATTGCGGGATAAACTGCTAGAAGAAGCCCAAGAAGCAGCCACCGCAAACGGTAAGGATTTAATTGAGGAGTTGGCGGATTTATTGGATGTCATTGATGCTTTGATGGAAAGTCATAATATTGAGCAAGAATCGATTTTATTAACTCGCGATCAAAAACGTGCGGAAAAGGGCGGATTCACTCAGAAAGTCAAATTATTATGGACTGAGTAACGGTTTGGTTAATTGACATAAATTCTGAGGTTAATTATGTTTTATGACATTCAAAATCATTGGGCTAAACCCTGTATTGTAGAGTTGGCTAAACGCAATCTCGTTAGTGGTTATCCCGATGGAACGTTTCGCCCAAATTCTCCGGTTACACGGGCTGAATTTGCGGTATTAATGTTTAATTGTTTTTCTAAAGCTCCCATTATTCGGGAGTCTATTAATTTTAAAGACGTTGCCAAAACTTATTGGGCGTATAATGCCATTCAAAAGGCAACTTCTCGGGGGTTTTTAGTCGGTTATCCCGATAAAACTTTTAAACCCGACCAACAAATTCCTAGAGTACAAACCATCATTGCTTATGCAGGTTATCAGAAGTTAGAGATTCCTGTAGAGCGAGAAATTTATGTAAATACAAGTCTAGATCAACTGTTAAAACTCTATTTTGAAGATGCGCCTGATATTCCGAGTTATGCTAAACTTTTAATGCTAAATGCTGCTGATCATTATTATGTTGTGAACTACCCCAATTCCAATAAATTAAACCCGAATAAAGCTTCAACCCGAGGAGAAGTTGCGGCGTTAATTTGTCAAGCTTTAAAGTTTTGGGGTGTCGTTCCGATCAATTATATTGCAATAACAGAACCCCTGGCGATATTTCCTCAATATGATTTGACTTCTCCCTTTTCTCAAGGGTTAGCGGTTGTCAGTAATCGCTTAGAATATCCTAATTTTGGTGATCAAAATATTGTCATCGATCAAAAAGGTCAGACTGTTATCGATCTTAAACCCTATGATTGGAGTAGTCAACAATTTTCTGATGGACTTTTACAAGTCTCTGTCAATGGAAAGTTAGGATTTATTACCACAAGTGGAAATCTTGTAATCTCACCCCAATTTGAGCAAGCATCTGATTTTTCTGAAGTTTTTGCTGCGGTTAAAATTGATAATAAATTTGGCTATATTGATCCCAGTGGAACCGTTATAATTACACCTCAATTTGATGAAGCAGACCAATTTAAAGATAACATTGCTCGGGTGAGTTTAAATCAAAAGTATGGTTATATCAACACACTCGGAGAAGTGATTATTCCGATAGAATATGAATTCGCCTCAGACTTTTCCGAAGGACTGGCAAAAGTTAAAATAGAGGGAAAATTTGGTTTTATCGATACTCAAGGAAATGTGGTAATCTCACCTCAATTTGAATTTTGTGACTCTTTTTCTGATGGATTGGCTCGTGTGAACTTAGAAAATCAGTATGGATTTATTGATAAAACAGGTAAAATTGTTATTAAAACCTCAAATTATGTGGACTCTTTTTCAGAAGGACGAGCCGCAATTTTAGTGAATGATAAATGGGGATTTATTGATCGAAACGGTAAAATTGTAATTTCACCGCAATTTTACGGCATAAACTATATGCAGCGTCCTGTTGTTCAAGGGTTTTCCGAAGGACTGGCGGCTGTAAGATTAGGTGCAATTTGTGGATTTATTGATCAGAATGGAAACTGGATTATTCGACCAAAATTTAGCGATGCTGATTCGTTTTCAGAAGGTTTAGCTGCTGTAAATTGGGATGGAAAATGGATCACTCGTCCTATCGGATATGACAGTTCAGCAATACCTGTTGATTGGGAAACCGTTTTAGAAGATGGAAAATGGGGTTATATCAAAAATCCTTTGAAGTAATTTAATTTTATTGATCTGATGATCGAGGTAAAATTAATGAATCATCAAATTGAATTCCAAAGCGTTCAACCTGAAAATGCACCTTGGGATCTGTTATTATTAGCAGATCCTTATGATAAAAACGTCAAAGAATATCTAGAAAAAGGAATTTGCTATATTGCCAAAATTGCCAATGAAATTGTTGGTGAATTTGTTTTACTCCAAAAAAATAATCAAGTTTATGAACTGATGAATATTGCTGTTCTCCCCGAATATCAAGCTCAAAAAATTGGTAAAAGTTTACTGGGTTATGCGATTTCAATTTCTCAAAAACGGGGTGCAACAGAGTTAGAAGTTGGTACCGGAAATTCGAGTCTGTCTCAACTGGCATTTTACCAAAAAGCCGGATTTAGAATTGTCGGTGTGATACCTAATTTTTTCATTGACAATTATGAGGAACCCATCTATGAAAACGGAATTCAATGTCGGGATATGATACGATTAAAGCTAAAATTGAGTGAAGTTAACGAAGAAAATGCAATTTAAACCTCATCTCGCAGTCACATTAGGCGATCCGGCCGGAATTGGCCCCGAAGTTATTTTAAAAGCTTTAGCCGATAAAACTTTAACTTCCGAATGTGAGATTACCTTAATCGGTCATCGCCAAATTGTACAACAAACCTATGAAAAGTTACGCCCTATTTCTTCAAATTTAGCCCATCTAGATGATTTGAATCTATTAGAAATAGAAGCCAATGAACACCTCGATAAAATCACACCGGGAAGCGGAAATCTTGCCAGTGGTGCGGCGAGTTTTGCTTATTTAGAAACAGCAATTACCCAAACCTTAGCCGGAAAATTTCACGCCATTGTTACCGCACCCATCGCTAAAACCCACTGGAAAGCCGCAGGACATCACTATCCGGGTCAAACGGAATTACTCGCAGAAAAAGCGGGAATTAAGCGGTTTGGGATGTTATTTGTCGCCAAATCTCCTCAAACCAATTGGACACTCCGCACCCTTTTAGCCACGACTCATATTCCTTTATCTGAAGTTCCAACAACTTTAACCCCCGAACTTCTCAGCTTAAAATTAGACTTGCTGATTGAATGTTTAGCAGAAGATTTTGGGATAAAAAATCCTAAAATTGCCGTTGCCGGTTTAAACCCTCACAGCGGGGAAAATGGACAGTTAGGAACGGAAGAAAAAGACTGGATTATTGACTGGATAAAACAGCAAACTGTTCGCTATCCCCAACTGCAATTAGACGGCCCAATTCCGCCCGATACGCTGTGGGTAAAACCGGGTCAAGCTTGGTACAGTTCCCCCAAAAATGCCCACGATGCCTATCTCGCTCTCTACCACGATCAAGGTTTAATTCCGGTGAAATTAATGGCGTTTGATCGGGCGGTTAATACAACCATTGGTTTACCTTTTATTCGCACGTCTCCCGATCACGGTACGGCTTTTGATATCGTTGGAAAAGGAATAGCGGATGCTTCGAGTATGAAAGCGGCGTTGCAATTTGCGACCGAATTAGCGAATCAAAGATTAAAGAACATTAACAGTTAGTTTCACAATTTACCCTTGAGAATTACCCAGGATTTATGATGAATACGACCCAACTTAATCACACCGAAAGTTTACCCCTTGTTGTACAATTACATCCGGTAATTGAGATTACAGATGAACAATTTTTTGAATTTTGTCAAATTAATCGAGAGTTACGCATTGAACGAACCGCTCACGGAGAATTAGTGATTATGTCGCCTACAGGATCAGAAACAGAAGAACGTAATTTTGATCTCATTGGACAATTATGGATGTGGACAAAGCAAGATGGAACGGGTGTTGGCTTTGGTTCTAGTGGAGGTTTTACCCTTCCAAATGGCGCAGTGCGCTCGCCCGATGCGGCTTGGATTAAAAAATCGCGTTGGGAAGCCATTTCTTCAGAACAACGTCAAAAATTTGCTCCCATTTGTCCGGATTTTGTGGTTGAATTGCGTTCGGCTTCTGACCGTTTAAAACTATTACAAGAAAAGATGCAAGAGTACATCGAAAATGGTGCAGAATTAGGATGGTTAATCGATCCGATCCAAAAGCAGGTTTATGTTTACCGTCCCGAAGTGGAAATGGAATGTTTGGAAAATCCCGCAACGGTTAGCGGCGATCCGGTGTTGTCGGGATTTGTTTTAGATTTAAGTAAAATTTGGTCGGGAATTAGTGAGACTGAAACCTAAACCCAAAAGAGGCTCTCAGGACGAGCAAAGTTATTATTGTTATCGCGATATTTAAGGCTACATTTTCCCAACTCCAAACTCCATTAATGCTGCTGGCTAACACGCCTTCGATGAGAAAAGCCGGAATCACAACACCGCCCAAAGTTAACAGGAGATAAAATAAAATATTACCCCTTAAAACCCCTGATATTAAGGTTAAAATAACTCCGAGAGGAATGAAAATTAGTCCGTGATAAAGCAGCGAATAAAGTTGATTATTTTGGGGATTGAGAGGCATTTTTTCAGATAACGATGAAAAAACAGTCCAAAATAAAGCGGCTTCTGGTGTAAATTTTATGGTGTACAAGTTCTCAATACTGTCTAGATAAATCTGCAATTCCGAGCCGGTGTAGCTGATGACCATCTGATGGGTTTTTGGTTTGGAAAATACATTAAAAATCTGAACTTCGGGTTCCATTCCATTTCGTCCAGTGATTGGATTTCGCAAACGCAACCGTAATTCTGAACCGGACTGTCCGAGGAGAAAATTTCGATGAATTAAATCGCTGGAAATCGTGATAATCCGGGCGGGGCCATCTTGGGTAGAGTTGGAAGTTGTAATTTCCGTACTCAGGGTAAATTCAGAGGTTTGTCGAATTTTTTGGCTTAACGTTTTGACGGGTTCGGTGCTAATTAAAGCGTGATTTCCACCTAGAAAAATACCTTGCTCATTCACCTGGGTTGAGGGAGTTTCTATCCATTTTAAATCGGGTAGATTTCCGGTTTGATCGGAATAGCTATTTTTTAATTCGGTAAAATCGTAATCGGCAATTAACGAGTCGGCGATCGCATCACAAGAATTGTTGTCTGAAAAAAGTTGAGAAATTTGGGCGGGTGAGGCGGCTTGATTGGAAATACAAAGCCCAGTAATTTGACCTTCCCAACTGCGATATCGGATTAATTCATCACCAATAATTAAAGGAAAATTATCTTCCCAATTCTTCAGTTGAGTGGCGGGTTGTAAGTTCCATAAGAGCAAACTCACAATCATCACATATCCAATCAATAAACCCGTCAAACTGGGGAGAGAAAGCAGAGGTTGAAAGAAGCGATACAGAGAAACCAGAAAAGTTGCAGGTGTTTGTTGAAGCTTGCCTCGAATGGCGTAAAAACTCAAACTTCCTAAACCACCACTGAGACTATTAGAAAGTAAATCGACGGATGTCGGCGCACGGGAAGGTAAAAAGACTTGTAAAAACTCAACGGATGATGATAGAATTAGACTGCAAAGCAAAGCGAGCAAAATACCATCTGAGCGGTTTAACTTGTTGCGCTCTGCCAAAGCTGAAAACCCAAAACCAAAGGGAATAAAGAGTAAGAGATTTGAAAATAAATCCGTCCAGCTACTATGTTTCGTCAAGCGATCAATAATAAACTCTAAAGACAGGTTGGGGGGAAAAACAAAGTTGAACGGTAAAAGCGTTGTAAATAAAATCAGCAGGGTACTGACCAGAAGAATTGTACCTGCGGCGCTTTCAAGTATCATCAACAAATTCTTTTCCGAATAATTGTTTTTCATCGGTGATTAAAGAGGATTAATGTTTGAATTGTACGGCGATGTCTGGCTTAAATCAAACTAGAATTAGGGCGGGGTTGGGTATCGGAATTCAATCTAAGTCTAGCATCCATACCCGGCTCAATTATAACGTCAGGATTTCTAATTCCCAAACCGACTAAACCGGAAGGTCAGGGACATTGTACCCCAAAACCTCCCGAATATCCTGGTGAAAATTAACCCGATTCATTTTTTCTTTAAACCCGAGCCATAAAATTCTTAAAAATAGTCCCCATATCATCGCCTCCCCATTCCGAATTAACCACCAAACCAATTCGACGAATGAGAAGGGGTTGTTTTAAGTTCGGATAAATATCAGTTAAAGCGCGATAAAGTACAGGTTCATCGTCAATAAAAGCCCTGTAATTCATGCCATCAAATATCACTCGCAGGTTGTGAGTTACGCCCCAACGAATCCGATCCCCCACCGGAGTCCAAACCGCATCATAAACATCCTCAAACCCATCAATACAGAAAAACGAAGAAATCGAAGCCCCCGCCTTGGCACTCAAACAATTTGCCACAATCATATAATTACTTTTATCTTGCCAAAACATCAATCCGCCCCGCCCTTCAGTTTGATGATTTTTATAGAGTTTTGGAGGCGTAAGATCAACTTCCACATCGGCAAACAGGGCATCATCCCAGTCTAAAGTATAAGCGGTTCTACCCGGATTGGGATTTTCCCAACTCGCCTGAACTTTTGCCCGACCTTTTCCGGTAATTTTAATCCTTCCTTTCCCCAATTCTTTCTGCCAAACTTTATCCCCTTGGGTTGTGGGTTTCCCGGTTAAATCTTGAGATTTACCCGCAAAATCTTCGGCAACAATCACCCGTTTTCCCGTTTCGCCCCAAGGGGAAGTTAGATCAATTTCATTCGGCATATCAACGCTACGGGGATGAACTTCAAAATCTCTAAAATAAAGCCGTTCATTCGATTTTTCCGCTGCAAAACCGACCCCATTCGCCTCTTTAAAACGCAAATCTCCAAAGGAAGTATCAAACAATAACTTGCCGTTGAGATAAAGATTAAAACTATTGCCATCATCCAAAATTTGCACGGAATTCACCGTATTGGGCCGCAAAGATAAAGCATTACTAACGGCGATACTATTCCCCTTACCTTGTTGTTTAATTTGAAGTTGACATTGAGTTTCACTCAGCCACAAACACCAGAAATTTTCGTCATCCTGTACGCGCCACAAAAGAGCAACAGGTGTTATAATATTTGAAGTTTCAATTAAAGCGTGAATCAATCCGCTGGTTTGACGGGGATTCAAAACTGCAAAACTATCGGATTTGATGGCGATCGCACCTTGGGGAGATAACAGAAAATCCCCTTGAAAAACCCGCCACTTTCCCCCGACTTCGGCCGGCGCCCCGTTGAGGGAACCTTGACCCACCAAGCGATCGGCCCCCTGAGCCGTACCATACCACCTCGCCAAGCGGGGAATTTCCACAATTTGCGTACCGTAGACTCGGGTATCGATGCTGAAGCCAACTTGTCCCAAAACGTTTTGATAGATCGCCGCGTAGACGGTTTCATCGCTGTTAAACGGATCGATCGCCAAAGGACGCAGATCGGGATAGGCCGTCAGTCCAAAAGCATTCGGAACAGAACAAGCATAGTAAGCGGCCCCTTTTTCCCGTAAAATCACCACATAATAAACGGGTAGGTTTTGCAAGCCTTTAAAAGCAGACTGAAGACTTTTACCCACCCGAGTCCAAAGTTCACCGTTTTCTAGGCCCCTACCGTGAACGATAAAGGGGTTTCCCTCGCCCATCGGATCTACCGGAACCGCACGGGGAAACCACCCCACCGCTATATTTTCATCCCGAGGGGGCGGTTGAAAGTGTTTGGGGGTGTGATTGGCCCAAGATTGCCACCGCCGCCACATTCGTTGTTTGTGGGGACTCGCGGCCAAACCGAATAATTGTTGTAGGGGAGGGCGCGAACCGCTCCCGGCGACCCAACGCAGCGATCGCCCCAGGAGAGACTGCTGAATGTCTCCCCCCGGCGAGGTTCCCTGACCATTCAGCATGAACACGGCGAGAGTCAAGCCATTGCGACGACGGTAAGGCCCGTAAGCAATTCCCTGGCGTCCCCAACCCGGTTTCAACAAAAAAGGCAGGCGCAAAGCCTCGTTATCAATGGTGATCGCTCTTTCTACGTCGCTTCCGTGACGCTGTACGCCGCTTGGTGAGACAGTTCCGACCGTTTGACCTGGCAAACGTCGATCGGCGTAGGAGTCGGTTATTGACTTTTCAATTGCGATCGATGGGTCTTCATTTTTCATCGTTGAACTCTAGGTTTTCGACTTCGATATTGTTGAATTGAGTTGCTTTTCAGTCATTTTAGACGGGTGAAAAAGTTTCTATTCTTGACAAACAAAAGTGTAAAAATTCATCTTTTGATCGGTCTCCTAAACTCATTCAACTACAATCATTAACCCCTCAGTGCATTTGTGAGCGCTACTGTTGTCATCCGGTTCGTTTCTGTTTTAACACATCTGCGATGTAGACCCAACATTTGAGATCGGTTAAAAACTTCTATCCTAACTCTCAACTCCAAGTCGTTTTGAGAACAGGTAAAATCTGCCGGAACTGATGAAACTCCTCCCCGGCAACTGTTGCTAAAACCCAATAGAATATTCACGAATCGTTAAATTGAATTCAGATTTTTCTCGGACTAAGGCGAGTCAGTTCATCGTTAACAGTAGAGACAATTCATTTATCAGTATTGTCAACTTCTAAACTTCTACTAATCCGGTGTTTGCTTGTACAACATTGTTGCCGAACATGATAACTTTGACAATAAGCTGATTCAACCAATTCTCTTAAGATTAACCGTAATACAATCCCATTTAAAAAACAATCGTACAATCGCACCTTAATTAAATCTTTACAATCCCAGGGATTATCACTCAATTCACCTTTACATAACCCCGGGTTTTGTAAAGTTCTGGCTGAGATGAAATCCCAAACGATTTGCGACTAATGCTTCCTCCCCCCGACTGCGTATCAGGGAGATCGATCAAAAAATTATCGGTTTAAACTGGGGGAAATTAGGGTTGAGTAGACTGTTCTTGAGAGGCGAAATAATAGGGCCAAAGGCGATCGCAAAAGAACAAAGTTCCCGAACCGACACAGACAGGAATTGCCAATAAATTCACAAACGGAATTGTAATTAACCCCAAACAAACTAAGGCAAAACTTCCGCTGGCGGGTAAAGCTAACCGAATCATTTTTAACTTTTCTCTAAACTTTAACCGTCGCCGTTCCAAAGGCGCATCTAAAAAGTCTAAACAAGTGATCGTAGCCGCTAGGGAAATACCGCCTATCGTGAATAAAATTGAGCCGTAAACGGGTAAAAAATTGAACAAAAATAAAGGAATTCCAATCAGCAATTGTAGGGCTAATTTTTTCAACTCAAACAAAATCGCCCGTCCGATATCTTGGAAAATACTGGTCAAACTGTTTGGGGGAAGAACCGGCGGTTTACCCGTTCTTAATTCTTCCAACCTTTCCGACAGTTGACCGTACCAGGGCGAACCCAAAATTACCCCAAATTGCAGCAAAATAAACCCGATGACTAACAATAAAGCCGTCACCAAAACAATTCGGAGTAACCAACCCAAAATCACCGCAGATACATCTAAATATTGCAGCCATGTTGGTAAATTGGCGACCCAAGTATCAATGCGATTATCTAAATTAGAAACCAGAACCTCAATCCCATTCAAACCCGGAAACAGTAACCCCACATACAGGAGAATACCGACAACAATATTAACGATAATCGGAACAATCACATACCCCCAGAGTTTGGGCGTGCGGATAAACAAACCCAACGCTCGAAAGGGGTAAGTGAAGCCGAAAATCAATCCTAAAGGGGCATGAATGAGCGAGGGCGGTTGTTTTGATCGTTGCTGGTTCATGCTCTATTAAAAACTCAAATTAAACTCGCACAGCCCAACCGTAAGGGTCTTCACATTTAGCCCTTTTAATGTCTTCCAATTTCTCGCCCACCGCCCGACTGTATTTATATTCAGAAACGCTCGGTAAAACCAAATCTCGCCCTTGATAATTAATCGTCGAAATCGGAGCAATGGTCGCCGCAGTCCCCATACCAAACGCTTCCATCAAAACCCCGCTATCAAAAGCTTCGGCAATTTCATCAATAGAAACCAAGCGTTCCTCAACTTTAACCCCCATATCTCTAAACAAAGTTAACACACTATCTCGGGTAATTCCATTTAAAATCGTTCCGGTTAATTTGGGAGTAACAACCACATGATCAATCACAAACGCCAAATTCATCGTGCCGCATTCTTCAATATATTTGTGATGAATAGCATCCAACCAAATTACATTATCATAACCCTGAGCTTTTGCCTCTTTATCGGCTAACAAACTCGCCGCATAATTCCCCGCAACTTTCGCCGCACCCGTTCCCCCTTCACAGGCGCGAACATATTTATCCGTGACAATTAATTTAACCGGATCGGAATAGTAAGGCCCCACCGGACAACTAATAATAAAAAACTTGTAGCTTTCAGAGGGTCTTAAACCAATAAATTCATCGCTTGCAAAATAAGTCGGTCGGATATATAAACTCCCTTCTCCCGTCGGAATCCAATTGGCATCGAGGCGAATTAATTCCGTTAAACCCTCCTGAAAAACCTCCTGAGAAATTGGAGGCATACATAATCGTTCTGCCGATAAATTAATCCGTTGAAAATTCGCTTCCGGTCGAAATAATAACGGTTCTCCGGCCGGATTTCTATAGGCTTTCATCCCCTCAAAAACCGCTTGACCATAATGTAAAGCCGAAAGAGAAGGCGCCATTTCAATCCGTCCGTAGGGAACAATTTTGGCTTCCTGCCAACTGCCATTTTCGTAGGAAGCCACAAACATATGATCGCTAAAGACTTTCCCAAAGGCAACCTTCCCATTCAGTTCGTCGAGACGGGAATGAGCGACTTTTTCAACCGAGAGGTGAGGAGCAACTGTTGACATATGCGGTTCTATCCTAAAATAACCTTAATTTGATCTAGGATAACCTTGAACAGTCATCAGTAACCAGTGTAGGGTCGGGTTCTATCAAAAATCTGTATTTCCTAGCAATAACTTGCATAAACCCGCCCCTACAACAGTGGGGCGGGTTTATATGGGTTGTCTGCGGCACAACATAGATAGACTCAGAACCCGCCCCTACAACAGTGGGGCGGGTTTATATGGGTTGTCTGCGGCACAACATAGATAGACTCAGAACCCGCCCCTACAACAGTGGTTACTGGTCGCTGACATTTCCCTTCCCAAAGAACTTAGGCGGTTCGGCGAGGGTGTAGACTTGAGTTTCTTCGGCGATCGCTTTGCGGATATGCAGGGGAACTTGCATCATTCCCAGAAGCGCCACCCCGTCAAACATCCGAAACCCGCCTGTGGTTTTCTCGGCGATCAGTTGATCGACTTCCTTGGGGTCGGGGCGAGTGTTAATAGGTTTCGCCGACGCCACCGCAAACCCCCAAGGCGCCCCGTAGGTAGAAATGTAGCTACTGTAGGGAACAACGTGAGGAAAAACAGCGTTAACCGTGTGGACGAGGCGAACATGAAGTTTCATGCTTCCCGGCGACACTGGGCCTGCTTGAATAACCAGAAAACCATCCTCCGCCAGACAGTTGCGGATTTTTTCAAAATATTCTTTGGTAAACAGCTTGAACGATGGCCCTTCTTCGATGGGGTCGGACAGATCGGAAATGACCACATCCCAAGGTTCATCGTTGGTATCGAGAAATTCTAACGCATCGCCGATCACCAGTTGCAGACGCGGATCGTCAAAGGCGTTGGCGTGCATTTCCGGGAGATATTCCCGACAGGCGTCAACCACTTCTCCGTCAATATCAACCATCAAAACCTGTTCAACGGTTTTCCACCGCAACACTTCCCGAATGGTTGCCCCTTCTCCGCCCCCGAGAACCAACACCCGGCGGGGCGAGGTGTGAGCGATCATCGCCGGATGAACCAGAGGTTCGTGGTAGAGGAACTCATCCCCCGTGCAAGACTGCCATTTCCCATCGAGAACTAAGCCTTTACCATAGGCTCCCGTTTCGACGATGTACATCTCTTGATATTCTGTTTTTTTGTAGGCTAGTACGTTCGTGACCCCGTGAGCGTAAATATCCCAAGGTGTGATGTATTCCGTGATCCAAAAATCGGCCTGAAGTTCGTTACCAGACATGACGCCCCTCCCGTTCGAGCAAATAAATTCCCATCTAGCCAACAATCTGTAATTTTTATCACAAAATTACGGGGAATTCAATCTCTCTAGCGTTGAAAATTCCCGGCCACCAAAAGTTAAATCAGGCGGCGGCTTGAATGAGCCATTCTTTTGACCGATGGGATCAAACGCCCGATCTGTGTTATTGTATATTTGTTGTTTTTTCTACTTCTCAATTCTAAAGAATTCGTTAAATTGATGAGTATTCCTACGGATTGAGTGTACTTAACCCCTGATCCCCAAAAAATGAATTGAGAAATTGTCGTGAAATGCTCGAAAATCGATTGTAGAGTCAATCAGAAATTTCCCCCCAGGAACCCTGTTGATGACGATACCGTTTAAACTTTGTTAAACTTAAAAAAAATTTATCAATAAATACTGCATACTGTTAAGGAAAGACCCAACTCCTAAGCGTCGAATGAGTATCCAGACAGCCAAGAACACACCGACCCCCTTCGTGAATGATTGGGATGTCCATCTTTACGACCGTCGCCACCGTTATGTCTCTCACCTCGCCACTGACTTACTGAAACTGCTTCATCCAACTCATGGAGAACACATCCTTGACTTGGGTTGTGGAACGGGTCATCTGACCTATCGGATCACCAGTTGTGGAGCGGAGGTCATTGGTGTTGATAGTGCCGTTTCTATGATCGAACGAGCCAGTCATTCCTATCCCCATCTGAAGTTCGCCGTCGTCGATGCGGCTTCTCTGGGAATGAACGAACAATTTGATGGCGTCTTTTCCAATGCGGTTTTACATTGGATTAAAGAGCCGGAGAAAGTCATTGAAGGAGTTTGGCAAGCCTTAAAACCGGGAGGACGGTTTGTAGCCGAGTTTGGCGGAAAGGGAAATGTAGAAACGATTGTTAACGGGATCTGTGAAGCTTTAGACGAGGCTGGATATCCCGAAAATCAAAAGTTAAATCCCTGGTATTTTCCCAGTATCGCCGAATACGGAACTCTCTTGGAACGTCAAGGCTTTCAATTACAAGTCGCGACTTTGTTCGATCGCCCGACTCGTTTAGAAGACGGAAAAAATGGTCTGCGAAATTGGATTGAAATGTTCGCGAGTTGCTTCTTTCATAATATTCCTGCCGAACAACAGGATAAAATTTTAAGGCGCATCGAGAAGAAGTTAGACTCGAAGTTGTATCAAGATGGAAGCTGGATCGCTGATTACAAACGAATTCGCATCAAAGCGGTTAAACTCCATTAACAGCTACAGCATCGGAAATTTTTCTGGGGTTTCTCATCATCTGTTTCTTATCTGTTTTTCTTCCCCTCAGTATTCAACACCTGGGCGATCGCCGAAGCTAATTGTTCGGCGCTATTGAGTACCGCTAAATTTGCCGTTGCGATCGCCATGTCTTGCAATTGTTGGGGGGATTTCAGCAGATGTGATACCTTACTTTTGAGGATTTCGCCCGTGAGGTCGGTTTGACGGAGTAACAACCCCGCACCCGCATCGGCGAATACTTTGGCGTTGTAGGTTTGATGATCTTCTGCGGCGTAGGGATAGGGAATCAAGATCGAAGGCGTCCGAGTTACCGCCAACTCGGTTAGGGTTCCCGCCCCCGCCCGACTAATGGCTAAATTCGCCCGTTTGAGTAAAGCCGGCATATTATCATAAAACGGCATTGCTAAATACTGGGGATGCTGTAAACTGTCCGTATGGGGATCGTTGGTTCCGGTCAGATGCACCACCCAAGCGCCCGTGTCAAACCAAGCCGAAGCCGATGAGCGAACCAACTGGTTCACCGCCACCGCTCCCTGACTGCCGCCCACAACCACAATTAGCGGCGCGTTTTCGGGGATAGAAAAGGGCAAAGGTTCGGTTTCGCCCAAAAACCCAGAACGAACCGGCGTTCCCACAATCGCCGTTTTTTTGGCTTTGGGTAAATACTGGGTTGAACAGTCAAACCCCAACGCCACCAAGTCGCACCACCCACTCAACAAACGGGTGACTTTCCCAGGTAAAGCGTTCGACTCATGCAGAATTACCGGTAAACCCAAGGAACGGGCCGCTAAAATGGCGGGGGCGGCGATGTAACCTCCGGTTGAGAAAACCCCCTGAAAGTTTCCTTGTTTGAGGAGACGGCGAACTTGTAAGATCGAACCTGTTAAACGGGTGAAGGTTCGCAGGGTTCCCAAGCCAAACCGTTCCTGAAACCCTTGGACGCCGATGGTGTGTAGGGGATATTGCTGAGGAACAAGTTGGGTTTCCAAGCGGTCAGGTACGCCTAGCCATTCGATCTCATAGTTTGATAATTGGGTGGCGGTGGCGATCGCCGGAAATAAATGTCCGCCCGTACCGCTAGCTGCAATCAATAATCGCATGAGTGTATAGAGTTGGGTATATCCACAAACAGAGTTGTAAGATTTAAGTTACCATTAAAGTTACCATTCTTGGGTCTGGTGAACCGGAAAACTCACACTGTGCATTCGGGTTAACGGGTGTAGAAAGCCGCTAATTCAACATTTATTGAAATCATTACTGATAACAAAACCGTTTCTTATGACGATTTTTCCTTCTCTGCAACTGTCTTCTCTTGTCTCTCGTCGTCGAGAATTTTCCCCCCTGCTTTCTGGGTTACTGGGTGTCGTTTTCTGGGGTGCGACAGGGGTTGTTTTGGGTGAAGTTCGCGCCCAAGAACCCCCGGAAACCGCCCCCGCCGAATTAACCACATTAATTGAAGGAATTGAAGCCGCAGCCAATCGTCAGGATGTGAACGGGGTGATGCAGTTTTATGGTGAAAATTTTAGCACAACTGACGGGTTAGATCGTCGCAGTTACGAACAAGTATTAACTCAGCTTTGGCAAAATTATTCTAATTTGAATTATCAAACCCAATTGCAATCTTGGGAACGGGACGGTTCGGCAATTGTGGCGACTACGGTGACAGAAATTACCGGAACTCAAGATTTTAACGGCCGAGATTTTCAACTGACTTCGACGATTACTTCCGAGCAACGCATCGAAAATCAAAAAGTTGTTCAGCAAGACGTGTTAGCCGAACGCAATCAATTAACGAGCGGAGAAGAACCGCCTACGGTAACATTAAGAATACCAGAACAGGTTAAACCCGGTCAAGAATATAGCGTGGATGCGATCGTTGAAGAACCTCTGGGCGAGGAAATTATGATCGGAACGGCAATAGAAGAACGGGTGACGCCGAGAGCTTATTTAACCGAGTTTCCTTTGGAGTTGGAGTTCTTACCGTCGGGGGGTGTTTTTAAAGTCGGAACCGCCCCAAAAACGCCGGGAAATAATTGGATTTCTGCGATTTTAATGCGTCCGGGTGGGATTACGTTGGTGACGCAAAGATTGAAAATTGTTCAGCCGTAAATACAAATCAGTAGGGTGCGTCAAATAATAATTTTTGCAATTACCAACAGAAAAAATAAAAAATTGACGCACCATATTATTTTGTTAATCTTATCAATTTGTTGGCGATACCCGTAGGCTATGTCAAATAATAATTCTTGCAATTCCCAACAAAAAAAATAAAAAATTGACGCACAATTAGCCCTCGGTTCCCTCAAAAAATTCTTGTGAAAATTCCCAACACAAAACCCGAACAATTGACGCACCATTAGCCGTCGGTTCCGTCAAATCCTTCTTATTCAAATTATCAACAAAAAGACACAGTGTTTACTGTGCCTTTCAAGAAACTGGAACAGTTAAATTGAACTAGGATTTTTTAGCCTTTTTCTGAGCAATCAGACCGCCAATAGCCAGCAGACCAACAACCATTCCGGGTTCGGGAACGCTCTTGTTATTGTTGGGGTCAAAGCCTTTATTGCTCAGTAAAAAGGAGTGGTTGTCAGTTTCAAAACCACCACCTGTGGAGGAAAGCTGAGTTAAAACAATCCGGTCAAACAAAGAATTTACATCTTCAGCCCAAAACTCTAAATAAGCATCCGCTTCATTCCAGAAGTTTGTTGCACTGTGAGAACCTTTAACATCTTTCCAAGCCGCATTCAATTCAGCTTGACCTTCAACGGGTTGGTTGACATTATTTCCCGCAGACTGGAAAGCACTGATGAGCGTATCCCCTTTGAAGAACTCAATTCGGTTGTTCTGACTCACAGAACCCCAGTTCAAACCAAAATAATTAGCGGTACTTTTGAGGTCAATTGTGACTCTATCTCCAGAGAAAACGGCAAGGTAGGGGTTGGTTTTATTAACAGTTCTATCAATGTTTTCAGGAACCCACTGGTCAGCAATCACAGAGCTTTTCTTGCCATTTTCAAAGGTGTAGGAGGCAAAGTCATTGCTAAAATTTGTGCTAGATTTGCTGCCTTGCACGTTAGGAATTAAATCGTTGAAGTCAATAGTAGCGGTGTTTTCAACTGGAGTGGCAATACCCATGTTGCCATTTTCACCGTAGGCAACACCTTGGTTCATCCGAAACATCACACCTGCATGAGCAGTATTGGCAACCCCGAAAGTAGAGAGAGCAGTAAGAGCGGCGAATGCAACAGCTTTTTGTGTAGTTTTCATGGCTTTTCCTGAGGTTGATTAAATTCGTCTTGTGGTTCTTATCTACATAAATAACAAGAAAAACAACTATATGGCAATGGGTTGTTATATGTTTTACACAGTCTTTAAAATAGGAATTTTCCGGTTTTCAAGGATTGGAGTATACCCGAAATTAATAACAAATAAAATTATCGGTGTTTTCACGGAATACGAGAGCAAAATAGAAGTTTAATCAGAAAAAATACTTATAAAGATGTCTATATACAAAAAAACTCAATTCCATTGGGAATGACCTCAAGTATCTTTAATCAAAGCATTTGGTGTTTTTTGCTCTGCTCGCAGCAACGGAGATCATATCCGTATTTTCTCGGAGAATAGATTTTTTTCCCAAAGAAAAGAGATTCTTTATAGGAGCTTCACATAAGATTTGGCTCTCTGTGTCGATCATTTACAGCACAGGACAGTTAAGCTTGAGCATAGGAAACCATAAGTTGTTTTCGGCTTGGCTTCCCCATTGAACAGCGAGCCGGAGTAATAGATCCACTAATATCATTATTATTTCTGCCATTCAATTGTGACAAGGGGTTGATACTCCTCATTTTTAATGATGGGGGCGAGTTCTTTGGCGTTTTTCTTCTCATCTAAGGCTTTGGCGAGTTCAAAAACTGCTTTTTCCCGCTTCTACTCCTGTCGAAACCGTTCCGGTTAAAGAAAGTTCTATATCAGTGTTGAGAACTGTCCAAATATTACGCCAGACTTTTCCCGCCATTGTTAAATTTTCCTGAAATTAACCGTTTGCGTTGAAATGAGTCTTTTCAATTTTAACACCGTTTTAAAATATGATATTATGAAGTATAAATATTTAACCTTTAGTTAGACCCTACACCGGATTTGCAGTTAGCTGAAATTAGAAGCTAAAATAAAAAAAGCATTCATCGCCATCAGAAACGCCGAAGTTCTATGATGTAGATAGACGATAGAACTTGACTGTGATTTCAATCTAACCTACATTTTACCGACGCTTAACCAATGAAAAATCTAAATCTACAACCCTTTGAGGGAACAACCGGAAACCGCAACCAAATGGGGATAAGCTGGCTAATTGGCGCCGCTGCTGTTACCCTAATTTTGTGGCAATTTTCCTGGGGAGATTATATCCTTTATCCCTTTTCAATTCTCGCCACTTGGTTTCACGAAATGGGTCACGGACTGACGGCGTTACTCCTGGGGGGAGACTTCCGAAAATTGGTGATGCTTCCCAACGGTTCGGGCTTTGCGGTGCATTCCGGTTCGTTATTTTTAGGACCCATTGGACGGGCGTTGGTGGCTGCGGGTGGACCGTTGGGGCCGGCATTTGCGGGGGGATTATTTATTATTTCCAGTCGTCGCTACAAAAATGCTCATATTTGTTTAATGATTCTGAGCGGATTGTTACTCCTTTCTGTGTTAATCTGGGTGCGATCGCTATTTGGTATTGTGGCGATTTCTCTGTGGGGTGCAGGCCTGTTATTTACCGCCCTAAAAACGCCCCATTGGTTGCAAGGATGGACGATTCAGTTTTTAGGGGTGCAGGCGATTATCAGCACCTACCATCAACGGGGTTATTTGTTTATGAATAAAGCCGTTATCGGAGGTCGAATGATCGTGTCTGACACCGGACAAATTGCCCAACAACTGTTTCTACCCCATTGGTTTTGGGCCTGTTTAATTATTCTGATTTCTGTAGGGATTTTTGTTCAAAGTCTCAGAATTGCTTACCGGAAGTAAGCGGGAAACAGTCGAGAAGTTAACCGAGAAAATTTCAGAAAAACTCGGCAAAAAATTCGCTATATTTTCTAGCGTGTATCCAGGGGAGACTTCTATGGTTTCAAACTTATATATTGCAGCAGTAGACTCCGACAGTGGTAAATCTCTTGTGCTATTGGGCATAATGGAATTGCTATCTAAACGGATTAGTCGGTTGGGTGTTTTTCGTCCAATTATTCATCGTAGAAATAGACCCGATCCCGATATCGAATTAATTCGCACTCGTTATCAACTGGATTTTCCCTATGAATCTCTCTACGCTTTAAATCACGAACAAGCCCAACGTTTAGTGGCGGACGGACATTATGATGAACTCCTGAAAACCATTCTTGAAAAATACAAAGCTTTAGAACAAGAATGTGATTTTATTGTTTGTGAAGGCGCCGATACCGTTGATGTGACTTCCGCCTTTGATTTTGATTTAAACGTTCAGGTTGCAAATGATTTGGGTTCAGCCATTGTCATTGTCGCCAACGGACAGGGAAAAACCCCCGAAGAAGTCGTTGATGGAGTTCGCACCGAACGAGAAGCTTTTATCGAAGAAGGATGTACAATTGCAGCAACGATTGTTAACCGAGTTTTCCCCCAAGATATTCGCACAATTACCCAACAATTTCAACAGTGTTGGAATTATGAAGATCCGGTTTTTGTGTTACCCGAAGAAGAGATTCTTTGGAAACCAACCCTTGCAGAAATTGCCCAAACAATTCAAGCGAAATTCATTCACGGCGACGGCGAAAAACTCAACCGGGAAGTCCATGATTTCAAAGTCGCCGCGATGCAAGTTCCTCACTTCCTCGAACACATTGACGAAGGGAGTTTAATTGTTACTCCGGGGGATAGATCCGATATTTTATTAAGCTGTTTGGTGGCGACTTTATCGGATAATTATCCCAATATTGCGGGAATTATCTTAAGCGGAAATCTCGAACTTCCTACCTCGATTTACAAATTAATTGATGGGTTTACCCAGTGGAGCGTACCCATTATGACTGTAGAAGCAGATACCTTTGAAACGGCGACTAAAGTTAGTCAAGTTCGGGCGCGAATTACCGCAGATAACCCCCGGAAAATTGCCACCGCTTTGGGAATATTTGAGTCCTATGTAGAGGGTTCAAAAATTGCCGAACGCATCTCGGTTTCCCGTTCTCATCGCCTGACGCCGTTGATGTTTGAATATGAGTTAATTGATCGGGCGAGAAAAAATAAGAAACATATTGTTTTACCGGAAGGAAACGAAGAACGAATTTTACAGGCGACTGAAATATTATTGCGACGGGGTGTAGTCGAGATTACGCTGTTAGGTCAAGAGTCAGAAATTAACAAAAAAATTGCCACTTTGGGTCTAAATTTAGATGGGGTTAATATTGTCGATCCCAACAATTGCGACTGGTATGAAGACTATGCAGAAACCTATTTTGAACTGCGAAAACATAAAGGAATTAGTCGAGATTGTGCGGCCGATGTGATGCACGATAATAGTTATTTTGCCACCATGATGGTGTACAAAGGGGTTGCCGACGGCATGGTTTCGGGAGCGGTTCATACAACGGCTCATACCATTCGTCCGGCGTTGGAATTTATCAAAACTAAACCCGGATGTTCGATTGTTTCCAGCGTGTTTTTAATGAGTTTAGAAGATCGGGTTTTGGTGTATGGAGATTGTGCGGTTAATCCGAATCCCAACCCCCAACAATTGGCCGATATTGCGATTAGTTCGGCGATGACTGCGAAAACATTTGGGATTGAACCTTTGGTGGCGATGTTGTCTTATTCGACGGGAGAATCTGGGAAAGGGGAAGATGTGGATAAAGTCCGCCAAGCGACTCAAATTGCTCAACAATTACGCCCGGATTTAAAAATAGAAGGGCCGATACAATATGACGCCGCAGTGGATGAAAATGTTGCCAAAACGAAGCTACCCGGAAGTGAAGTCGCCGGACACGCAACGGTGTTTATTTTCCCCGATTTGAATACCGGAAATAACACTTATAAAGCCGTTCAACGTTCGGCGAATGCGGTGGCGATTGGCCCGGTTTTACAGGGGTTGAAAAAACCCGTTAACGATCTCAGTCGGGGGTGTACAATTACCGATATTGTGAATACCGTTGCCATTACCGCCATTCAAGCTCAATCTCAGTGAATCTCAGCAATTTTGAGGGGAATTTCGATTATAAATTCGGTGCCTTTACCGATTTCTGAATGGCATTGAATTCGACCCTGATGTCTTTCTTCGATAATTTGCCGAGAAATTGATAATCCTAAACCTGTACCTTGACCTACGGGTTTAGTTGTAAACAGATGGTTAAAGATTTTGTGTTTGACTTCGGGTGAAATACCCGGACCATTATCTTTAATTTTAATGCAGATCATGTGTTCTTCTGCGTTGATTTCCGTTTGAATTTTGATCTGATGGGAAGTCACCAGATGGGGCTTTGGCGTTAACTGTTCGCTGGCTTCGTCAAAAGCATCAATAGCATTGGCAATTAGATTCATAAAAACTTGATTCAACTGTCCGGGAAAACAGAAGATTTTGGGGAGATTTGCATATTGTTTAATGACTTCAATTTGAGAGCGTTTTTCATTGGCTTTTAGGCGATATTTTAAAATCAGCAAAGTGCTATCAATTCCTTCGTGAATATTAAAAGCAACCTGACAATCTTTGTCAGCCCGATAAAAGATTCGCATCGAACTACTAATATTGCGAATTCGTTCCACTCCGGTTTTCATCGAGGAAATTAAGTCGGGTAAGTCTTCCAGGATATAGTTTAAATCAATTTCATCCGCATGAAGATCGATTTCTTCGTCGGGTTCTGAGAACTTTTTCTGATAAAGTTGCAAATGTTCAATTAAGTCTTGAATGTATTCTTCGGCATAAGAAATATTGCCCGAAATAAAACCAACTGGATTATTGATTTCATGGGCAATTCCCGCCATTAAATGTCCCAATTCCGACATTTTTTTACTTTTAATAATTTCCAGTTGTGCAGTTTTTAAATCCTGAATATAACCTTCGAGTTGACGAGCATAATCTTGAGATTTTTGATACAATTCGGCATTTTCTAAAGAAATAGCAGCTTGAGAACACAAGAGTTGTAAAATTCTAATTCTGTCCGGTGTAAACGCTTCGCAGGTCAGGCTATTTTCCAAATAAAGAATGCCGATTAATTGACCATGATTGATAATCGGCGTACACAAAATTGATTGAGGTTGATGTAAAATAATATAAGGATCGGCTGTAAATCGAGTTTCATTTTTGACATGGTTGATGACTATAAATTTTTTAGTTCGCCAAACATAATGAACTAAAGTCATCGGAATTAAGGGTTTTTCTTCGATTAAAATTGGATAGAGATTACAATCTTGATTGATTTCACATTGAGCTTGAATCGTTAATTTATTTTCGAGCAACCGAACCAAACATCCTCGTGATGCACCTGCATTTTCCATCATTACTTGCATCAAAACCGAGAGTAACTTATCGAGTTTAATTTCACCAGACAGAACTTGAGACGCTTTCATCACCGTTTTTAAATCCAATGCTTCGGAAATATTGGTTCTATGAGCCGTCAAGGTTTGTAAGTTTTTCTCAGCAAAAAGAGAGGTTTCACTCAAATGAATCAGGGTTTTATCGGGATTGAGATTAATTTTTTTCTGCTCAAGAATTGAGTCGAGAAGTAGGGGATAACGTTTTTCTAAATCTTCAACTTTGGCTTGTGCGCCCCAACGACTATAAGCATAATAGGCTTCGATCATGTAAGTTTGAGCAATTTTTTCTTTATTCCAGCTTAGATAAAATTTAGCCGCAAGTTCATTGGCGAGGCTTTCTTCTTGGATAAATCCCTGTTTTTTCGCTTCGGCAATGGCGGATTCATACATTTCTATGGCGGCTAATTTTTCATCTAAAACCCGATATCGTTCGGCTTCAACCAGATAAAATTTATTTAAAAAGTTATCGGGGGCGTTTTTAACAAATTGCTTGATTTTTTGCTGATTTTCTTCGACTTTTTTTAGGTTAAATTCTAACTGATTAGGGCTTAACGTTTCCGCCCCAGATAACAAGGCGAGTGACTCGTAAAAATAAAGGAGAATAACCAGAAATAATCCTTTAAAATTTTCAACATATTGATAGGCGAACTCTGCATTTTCTAAAGCCCGTTCAACGTCACCAAACAGGTAACAAAGAATCAGTTTATTACAGGAAATATAATAAAGCATATCCCGATTTTTAGCGTCTTGATGAACCGAGATCATTAAATCTTCATTGTAAGCAGTTCCCTTTAAAATACAGGGATTTTCGCTCTCTCCCAGTAAATTCAATACCGCCTGATGAAAAACTTGGTTTTTATACAGGGTTTGTTCTTGTTTGATTTCGGCGATCGCCTGACTATAGTTGGTTATTTCTTGCTGTAAGGCGTTGAGTTCTTCACCCAAACAATAACGGTGATAACAGTAGAGAAATGCACAATAAGAAGCAAACTCTAATTCTCCCGTTTCTAAACCTTTTGAATAGCCGTTGAGCAAGGGAGATAATGTAGAGTTTAGAGGTTCGATCCAAGGATTAATTAAACCATAAATCACCACAGAAGCCCGGGCTTTAAATTTATAGGCATTTAACTTTTCGATGAGATTTAAAGCCAACTGACCCATTTGATAACCCGAGTCAACATCTCCCATTCCTGCCGATAAAATCATACCATAGCTCGCATATCCAAAAGTAGATTCGGGGCTGTTTCCAAACTGAAGTGATAAATTGACTTGTTGAAAAATAATTAATGAATAAAGCGTCGAAGAAACAACATAAGCAGGTGTAGCAATTTTAGAGAGAATATTAATCGCCGCCTGTTGGGTTGGGTTATTCATTAATTTTAAATCAATCAGATCGGAAATGGGAGTTTTGGCTAAAGCGGCTTGAATGGTTGCTAAACTTTGAGCGACATCTTCTGAAGTGGGGTTTTCACTCAGCCGAATTCCTAATTTTTCTAAAACCTGTAGTCCAGTTTGAACCGCTTCCAACATTTGATTTTGAGCAATATGAGCCAGGATTTTCACCTGATAAACTTTAATCGTATCTAAAAACACTTTAGCCTGTTGTAAAACCACCGTTATCCACCGTTGCATTTGCTCAAATTCACCCAGTAAACTGGCGGCTTCTGCGGCCGAAGTATACAGGTTTAAAGAGAGTTGATAATCTTGCCAATCCCATGTTTTTGTCAGTTCTATTCCCACTTGAAAATACTCAAGTGCGGCGTCATAAGCAGTCGATAACTTGGCTTTTTGTCCGGCAATTCCGTTTAATTTCGCGAGTTGATGCTGTTCGGCTTGGGTTGTTAATAAATCTTTTCCTAAGTTTAACTGGTTGACCACATCAAAAATATTTTCGTCTCGTTCCCTGAGATTATTTAACAGCAGTTGACCAATTTTAAGATGAATAGCTGATTTTTCGTCTTCGGGAATCAGATAATAAGCCGCCTGTTGAATGCGATCGTGTAAAAACTTGTAGGAAATTTCAAAGGGTTTTTCTTCTGATTTTAAAAAGGCTTGAAAATCCTCAGAGATGAACGGTTCAGAACTGGGAAAAAAATGATAGACTTCGCTGGTGGGCAAAATCAACCCCTCTTCTAAAGCAATCCATAAATTTTCGGCAATTTCTAGAGGGCATTTTTCACAAACAATCGATAAAGTCTTCAAGTTAAACTCATTACCGATACAGGCGGCTAGCTGAAGAATATATTGAGTTTTTTGGGGTAATTTTCTCAGTTTGTCTCGGACTAAATCGACCACATTTTCCGTGAGAGATAAAGCGCGAATTTTAACTAAATCGCACTGCCAATAACCGACTTTATCGTTAAAAGTTATAAGTTCTTCTTGGTGTAAAGCTTTCAAAAATTGCGTGGCAAAGAAAGGATTTCCACGAGTTTTTTGCATTACCAATTCTGCCAGGGGAATAGCTTGTTGCGGAGAACAGTGCAATGTATCAGCAATCAAATATTTAACATCATCGAGTTGCAAAGGTTCGAGGGTAATCGTATTAACCAATACCCCCTGTTTTGCGAGTTCATTTAACGTTAAAATCAAGGGATGAACCGAACTGACTTCGTGATCTCGATAAGCTCCAATCACCAACAAATATTGACTATCGGTTTCGCTCATTAATAACTGAATCAACTTTAAAGAAGCAGAATCGGCCCACTGTAAATCATCTAAAAATAAAACCAAAGGATGTTCTTTGCTGCTTAAAACCTGAATAAACCTTTTCAACAGTAAATTAAACCGATTTTGAGCCGCAGTTCCTAACAGTTCAGTGACGGAAGGTTGTTGTCCAATAATGTCTTCCAATTCGGGAATAACCCCGATCAAAATTTGACCATTTTCGCCCAAAGCCGAGAGAATTTTCTCTTTCCACCCTTGAAGCTGAGTTTCACTTTCACTCAACAGTTGTCTCATTAAATCTCGGAAGGCTTGCACGAAAGCGCTGAAGGGAATATTACGTTGAAATTGCTCAAATTTACCCTTAATAAAATATCCTTTTTGGCGAACAATCGGTTTATGAACTTCGTTAACAACTGCGGTTTTTCCTATTCCTGAAAACCCCCGAACTAATAGAATCTCTCTTTGAGATAAACGCCCAAAATTCTCCGCCCCCTCATAACCAATAACCCGATCAAATGCGGCCAATAAAGTGGCAACTTCTTGTTCTCGTCCGTAGAGTTTTTCAGAAAGAACAAAGCGGTCGCTAAGATCTTTTTGAGCAATCTCAAACCGTTCTATTTTCTGATATTTCTTCAATTGTTGCTGACAAACTTGTAAATCCCATTCAAGTCCCCTGGCGCTTTGATAGCGTTCTTCAGCCATTTTCGCCATCAATTTCATCACAATATTAGAAAGGACTTCAGGAAGATTGGGATTAACTTCAATGGGCGGAATCGGTTTTCTCGCGATATGACAATGAACTAATTCCATCGGATCGTCAGACTGAAAAGGTAATTTTCCCGTCAGTAACTCATAAAACGTAACACCCAAAGAGTAAAAATCTGTACGATAATCAATCCCCCGATTCATTCGTCCGGTTTGTTCGGGAGACAGATAAGTTAAAGTCCCTTCTAAAGCGTTGGGATTTTGAATGGTGCGCGTTTCTTTGGGGAGCAAAGAAGCAATACTAAAATCAATCAGTTTTACTTCTAATGTGTTAGGATGAATTAAAATATTTTGCGGTTTAATATCTTTATGAATAATTCGATGTTGATAAAGTTCGGCCAGAATTTGCGTCAGTGAAATGGCGATTTTTAGAAACTGCTCCAAATTTAAGGGCTGGCGATTGATATATTCAGCCAGAGAAACATCTCCGCCATCCGCCATCACCAATACTAAACTGTTGCGATAGTTTTCCAGAGCCATAGGACGAACAACCCCGTCAATTTTTAAATTTTTAGTAATCGTGTATTGATTCCGAAATTGCAGCAATTCTTTGAAGCTGGGATATTTATTTCTCAGAAACTTCAGAATAACGGCTTTTTGATCGCAAATCCTTTGAGCGCGATAAACTAGAGATTTATATCCTTCATGGATTAGATCTAGATTTTGATAGCCTAAGAGTTGAAGGGATGAATCAATCATTGTTTATGCTCCGGGAAATTGATCTCAAAAACTAAAAGCACTATTATCAATTGCTGGTCAGGACTGTGATCTCCATCACCACTGATTTTCGATTTGGATCACAAATTTTACACAAACAGAATAGTAAGAAAGCCAACTGACTTTTCTATTGCTCCGACTTAATCTTTAGGATACTACATTCTGAAAAAATTCTCATCATCTAAAAGCTTCAAAAAAAATAGGATAGGTTTCACCTACCCTAGCCTTGAATTAAAATTCATAATTTCTCGATTAAAAGGGCTTATTCAAATCAAGATTTTTCGGTTCGTTGCCAACAATTGCCTTCATTCCCTCCAACGTAGCGGGAATACTGCGGGGATCAATAAACATCACCTTGCTGCTTTCACTATTCCCGATGGTCGTTCCCATATCCATATAATTTTGAGCGAGTAAAAATTGCAGGGCTTCTTTGGCGTTGGGATCATTATTGAGAACCTTAGTAATAATTTGCAGTGCTTCGGCGGTGGCGTGGGCTTTCAACACTTGAGTTTGACGTTCGGCTTGGGCTTCTAAAATCATCGCCTTTTGATGGGCTTCCGCATCCAAAACCCTCGCTTCTGCATGACCTCTCGCACTATTAATCGCAGAATCTCGTTCCCCTTCAGACTTTAAAATCGCCGCCCGTTTTTGACGTTCAGCCGACATTTGCAACTCCATCGCATCCATCACCGCTTTCGCCGGACAAATATCGCGCAACTCAACCCGAGTCACTTTCACGCCCCAAGGATCGGTGGCAATATCGAGATCTCGCAACAACATTTCATTGACTTCCGTGCGGGCGGTAAACGTTTGATCGAGTTCAAGTTTACCCATTTCCGAACGAATTTGAGTGCGGACTAAATTTTCCATCGCCGCTTGCAAATTATTAACTTTGTAGCAGGCTTTTTCTAAATCCATAATCCGCCAATAGACCACCGCATCGACACTAATCGAAACATTATCGCGAGTAATACACTGTTGGGGAGGAATGTCTAAAACCTGTTCTCGAATCGTCTGTTTATAAGCAACGCGATCCAAAAAAGGCACGACAAAACTCAGACCCGGTTTCAGTTTCCGACCGTTATATTTTCCCAAGTTTTCAACCAACGCTTCATCGCCTTGATTAACAATTTTGACCGATCCGGCCAGACCAGAACCTCCCAAAGCCAGCAGAACCAATAAAAAGAATTGTTCCATTTTGAGTTCCCTCAATTTGTGCTAAAGTTTAGCAGACAGAAATCCGTTCAATTATCGATTACAAATTACAAACAGACCCAAATTTAACCAATACTCCTCTATTATTCAATCTACAGTTTCAGAAGGTTTCATCTCGGAAATCTCCAGATTTTTTCAAAAATTAATCCAATCTTAATCATTCGGAAGCATTCAGTAAGTTTTCTGAGATGACAATCAATGTATTGCCTTCGCGTCCAATCACAATCACCCTTTGATGGGGAGCGAGCGCCATTTCTCCGGCTTCCAAACGCGCCCGCCAAGAATTCCCTTCATACAAAACTCGACCGGTTTGACCGGGTAAAATTTCCGTTAAAGTTTCCGCTTCTTGTGCATCTTCAATGGTAGCAACTCGGCGACTCGGAAGCCATCGTCGCAACCCAACAATTGAACCAACCGATAAAATCATCCACAGTAAAACTTGTACATTGGCATAGGGAACAATTAACGACACTCCCGCCACCACCAGCGCACTCAAACCCATCATTAATTCTACAAAAGCCGTCGGTACAAACAACTCCATCAAGCACAGCAAGGCGCCAGCCAATAACCAAAAGAGTGTAGGATTGAGTAACATAGGCGATGAGCATGAAAGAGAACACAAGACCTACGCACCGCAGGGGTGAGACTGAACTGATTGTTCTTTCATGCAGAGTACAACTCAGAACAATCAAATAGAGGCTACAATCATTTTATATTTGAATTTTTCTAATTTGAGTCCTTAAGCAACATATCTTGACTTGTGTCCTTACAGAAACTTTTCCAAATTAGCAGTGCATCGCAACCTCCGATTTACTGTCCAAACCCCACCTGTCCGGAACCTCGCAACCTCATTGGCGCTCAAGTTTGCGAGACTTGTCAAACTCGGTTAACCTATCGGTATCTGTGGGCCGTCGGTTCAAGTGCGGCTCAAATTCAACCCGGACAAGTCGTCGGAAATCGCTATTATGTCGGTGCGCCTCAAGTCTGGCTCGATACCAAGCCCGCCGTCCCCCCAACCCTTCCCGAGTCCGTATCCGATGCGATGTTACCTTATTTGTACCTGTATCCCCACCGTTTGCATTTACCGGGAGTTTACGGGATTTATAACTTGGGTTCGGCTAATGATAGCGAAGAAATTTTATTATTAGATAATATCCCCACCGATTCTAAAGGTACACTTTTGCCGGCAATGGTAGAAGTTTGGCCGAAAACTAAAAGTGTTCGTCAGGTTTATTGGTTGTGGCAAATGTTGCAACTGTGGACGCCGTTATCGGAACAGGGGGCGGCTTATAGTCTATTAGTTAAAGATAATCTTCGCGCCGAGAGTTGGCGAATTCGATTAATACAATTACATCGGGGAAAAGTTCAGCCAAGCTTAAAAGATTTGGCAGAATTTTGGTCAGCTTTTATTGAAACCGCCCAAGATGAAGTGCAGAAACCCCTGCAACAGATTTCCAAACTGATGCAGACTTCTCACACTTCAATTGAAACCATTTCCGATGAATTGAATCAACTTTTGCTGCAACAAGCCGCCCAATTGCCCTTACATTTAGCCGTAGCCGGTCGCAGCGATACGGGGCCTGTTCGACCGCACAATGAAGATAATTGTTATCCGACACAACTCGATTTAGAACAGCTTGATAGTTATCCCAACAATCAGTTAATTCCTTATTTAAGTCTTGTTTGCGACGGGGTGGGCGGTCACGATGGGGGCGAAGTTGCCAGTCAGTTGGCGGTGAAATCCATTAAACCGTTAATTGCCACATTTATGGCTGAAATTAACGAACAAGAAAGCTTAACACCCCCGGATTTAATCGTCGATCAACTGCAAGAAATTACCCGGATCGCCAACAATGTGATCGCCGCCCAAAATAACGAACAAAAACGGGAATTAAGGCAGCGCATGGGAACAACTTTGGTGATGGCGTTACAACTTCCCCAAAAGATAAAAACCCCCAAAGGTTCCGAGTTGAAAAATGCTCACGAATTGTATATTGTTAATGTCGGAGACAGTCGCGCCTATTGGATTACTCGCGATTCTTGTCAGGCGTTAACCGTCGATGATGATGTGGCAACCCGAGAGGTTAAATACGGTCGGAGTTTGTATTGGGAAGCCGCTCAACGTCGGGATGGCGGGGCGTTAACTCAGGCGGTTGGCACCAAAGAAGCGGAATTTTTGCGGCCAACAGTGCAGCGATTTATTATCGAAGAAGACGGCTTATTATTGTTATGTTCCGACGGATTAAGCGATAATGATTGGGTGGAAAAATCCTGGGCGGCTTACGGCCCTGCGGTGTTGCAAGGCGAAAAATCTTTGGAGTCCGCAGTCGAAGGATGGATTAATTTGGCAAACACCCACAACGGTCACGATAATACTTCGATTGTATTAACTTATTGTGGCGTTTCTCCGCAGAAATTAATTCTAATTGATACCGCAGCCAAACCCAGTATACCCGATGAAATCGAATCGGAACCGACAGAAGCTTCCAAGGCGTTAATGTACGATGAAGAAGAACCCGAAAAACAACCCCAACCGACAGCTTCGGGTTTGAAAAAATGGCAACAAATTCTACTGGTTATCGGGATAGCGGTGTTGGTCATCGGGGGCGGTTTAACCATTTGGTGGCAAATTAATCGTTCGACGGAATTTGAACCCGAAAAAGAAACCGTACAAAGAAGTTCAGTCGTCGGTTAAAAGTCTCGTAGGGGCGGGTTCTGAATTGATCTATGTTTTCCCACAGAAAACTGATATAAACCCGCCCCTTTTCAGTCATCAGTCAGATCGTGTTTTCAGTTTTCAGTTATCAATGGATAATTGACAATTGATAATTGATCATTAATTAATGAGGTTTAAGACCTCTCCTTTCAAGGAGAAAAAAGAAAAATTATTAGTCGTGCGTAAAACCCCGTCCCTTGTGGGCGGGGATGAATGCACGACAAAATGGATGGGTTCGATGCCGATTCATTTTGTATGACCTCGTTGTTTTTGAGTTTCAATGTACTGTTGTACTGCCTTTTCCGAGGCTCCACCCACAGACGAGTAAAACGTACCATCGCTCCACATCCCCGACCCCCAAAAGCGGCGTTTTTTAAGTTCTTTAAATGTATTGAACAGATGTACAGCAGAAATGGATTTCATCGTTTTGGCAATTTCGACTGGCGCAGTCATATGATCAACTTGCACGAATACATGAACATGATCGGGCATGATCTCCAGTCCATGAAGTGTCCAACTATAGGTCTTGCAGATTTCGCCAATAATGCGTTTTAACTCGACCTCTACCGCGCCTTCAAGAACTTGATGGCGGTATTTGGGACAGAAGATGATGTGGTATCCAAGACAGTGTTGAGCGTGGGAAGAGGACAGTATTTTCATAGATTGGTGTTTACCAGTTGAATATATAAGGTTTGTGCTATCCTAAATATAATCACGATTTCTCAGGTCATTCGTTCACCGCCGATTGGCGGCGGTGAAGCGCGGATGACTCGTACCCTGCGTAATACCACCACCCATGAAGCGCACCGTTTCCATCCCCGTCGATTTGCCCCATGAGAGGTTTTTACCCCTGATGGGGTTTTGTGCTGACATCTTTAATCAGCACGTTGACTGGGCATTGAAAGAACGGACGTACAACAAAAACAAGGCTCACAAAGCAATGTATGCTCTTATCAGATTGCAGTACCCGGATGTGCCTTCTGCACTATTGCAAACGGTTCGGGATAATGCAATGGAGGCAGTCAAAGCTACCAAGTTCAAGCGGCATCCCAGAAAAAAGCCGACATCAGGATTGCGCTACGACAAGCGGACTTCGGACGCTAAGAGGACATCAGTTAACCCTTAGTTGCATTGGCAAGCGTGAAAAGCTCATCTTGAATGTACCGAAATACTTCCAAGAAGTCTTTGAAGCTTGGGAATTTTGTGCGGCTACACTTAACTTACTCAAAGCAGAATAAACAGTTCTGGGTGAGGCGGGTTTTTGAAACAGAAACCCCAACGCCAGTAGAAGGGGAAATTCAAGGAATTGACCGAGGACTGTACCACCAAGCTGTTACCAGTAACGGGCAATTCTTTAGTTCATCCCAGATCAGGGCAGTACAAAGACGTTACCTATACAATCGTCGTCAACTCCAGCAAAAAGGCACTCGTAGCGCCAAGCGTCGCTTAAAAGCAATGTCTGGATGCGAGAAAAAGATTGTTTGTTCTCAAAAGACTCTGTGCGGACACTTATTATATCAACATTAAAAACAGCAGGGCAATTGAAAGGGCGGGGCGGACGTCCCAAGCCGGGAACCTCCGACTGGGGTTAGAAGTGCGATTGCGGAAAATCAATTCACCCCGAACCCGCCCCGACAAATTACACCTTCACCGAAAGCTGTTCGCTGTTAGCGGTTTGCTTTTCGCGATCGCCATTGGCCCGCACAGCCCGAAACATCCCGAACCGGCAAAGTCCCGCCCCGAAAGCCAACCGCATCAACAGCAAAGTCGGCACTTCCCGCACGGATTTTAGAAAACCCGACAGCCCAAACCGCATCCATCCCAGGGGCCGAACAATTCCCTGCCAAATGGAATCAATCCAGGAGGGGAGGGTTTCTTGCGTCCAATCTGCGGTGATTACCTCGCCTTCTACCAGCCCCGTTTCCGCCAAAAGTTCGGAAAAGCCCTCAATGCTGGAAAACGCCGGGTGGGACCACTGATCGAGGAGTTGGCGCATCACCGGTTTTTCCCAAAAATTCAGGGGAATTTGACGGTCATCTCGTTGGTTCCAGTCCGCGACCACCAACACCCCGCCCGGTTTGAGAACCCGCAGCAACTCTTTGGCAAAAATCGCTTTATCCGGCATATGGGGACCCGCTTCGATGGACCAAACCACATCAAAACTGCCATCGGGGAAAGACAGCGCCATCGCATCATCAACCTGAAATTTAGCGCTGAGTCCTTCTGGAGTTAATTCTTGGGCGCGTTTCACCTGTTGGGGGCTGATGGTGACGCCGGTGACGTCAAACCCGTAATCTTTGGCTAAAATACGGCTACTTCCGCCAATACCGCAACCCACATCTAAAACCGTTGTATTTGGGGGTAATTTATCCAAGCCTCCCCAACGGACCATTTCATGTACAAAGTCTTCTTTTGCTGTGATAAAATCCTTATTTTGGGGCGGGGAACCGTAATGGCCGAGGTGGATGTGTTCGCCCCAGTAGTATTCTAAAATGCCGTCTTCGGTCCATTCGTCGTAGGAATTGGCGACAGAATCGGAGGATTGATAACGGCGGGCGCTGATTAGATAAAATCCGATGCCCAGCGTTAGGAGGATTAGGAAAAATCCCAGGATATAAAATAAACGCATTGAAATCTAGAGATCATACTTTTTTACAGTTTCGATCTTAATTTAGCACGTTTTCGCTCGGGTCAATGACAACTTTCCGGAGTAAATTTATCAACTAATTATCGAAATTGAATTCGACGCTTTTTTAGGGAAAGAACTAATTTTTGGGAGAATATTTAGAAAATTGATTGCTCCTAAAATCCGAATAACGAGTCAGGACTTGATCGTAACATTCTGGGGGAGAAATGGGTAAATCGGTGAGATAAAAGAAATTAACGGCTTGACCCGACTCCAACAGGAGAATTAAATCTTTTTTGGGGTTATAATTGTCAGCGGCTTGCAAGATATGACCCTTCATAAAATGCTGTTGCAAGATGACTGTATCCGGTGTTGCTAACCAGGCGTTGAGAAAGGGAGCAAGGCGACGGCGACAGACAAAATGAGCGGGAAATGTTTCGCCGACAACATTAAGAGTTGCCGTATTGGTGCTACAAACGACTACACCACGCTCACTTTTAAGATAACCCATCCAAGCATTATAACCCAGGGCGATTAAATTGGTTGCGATGAAATTTTGTTGCCAGTCTGTTTGCGATTGATTCATCATCGATGCTTAAGTTCGGCAAGGGATTTTCAGGGTGAGTTGAACCCACCCTTTTTTGAAAGTTACTCGTTTTCAGCTTGGGGTTGATTTTCGACTTCTATACCTGTTTTTGAGAGGAATTTTACAGGGATTTTAACTGTTGTTGACTCCTGTTCTTGACGGAGGTTTAAAGCTGCTTGAACCATATTTCGAGTTGCGGGAATCACTTCTTGCCAGTTGCGGGTTTTTAAACCACAATCGGGATTCACCCAAATTTGGGAAACGGGCAAATATTGTCTGCATTTTTGTACATTTTCTTGGAGCGTTTTCAAAGTCGGAACTGCCGGAGAATGAACATCATAAACACCCGGCCCAACTTGATGAGAATAACCCGCATTGGTCAGTTGCATCAACGTTTCATTATTACTGCGAGAATCTTCTATCGAAATCACATCCGCATCCAACTGTTGAATTGACTCCATAATATCGCCAAATTCTGAATAACACATATGGGTGTGAATTTGGGTTTGAGGTTGAGCAATACCAGTACACAACCGAAAAGCATCAACAGCCCAACTTAAATATTCATTCCAACGCTGTTGTTTTAGGGGTAAACCTTCCCGCATTGCGGGTTCATCGACTTGAATAAATTGAGCGCCTGCCGCTTCTAAATCTGCAACTTCTTCCCGAATTGCTAACGCCAATTGAAAGGCTTGTTCTTGGCGGGAAATCTCGGTGCGGGGATAAGACCAATTCAGCATTGTTACCGGGCCTGTTAGCATTCCTTTGACGGGTTTTTCGGTGTAAGATTGAGCCACTTTAAATTCCCGAACGGTCATAGAATGAGGGCGAGAAATATCACCAAAAATAATCGGGGGACGAACGTAGCGACTGCCGTAACTTTGTACCCAACCGTGAACGGTAAAAGCGTAACCTTCTAACTGTTGACCGAAGAATTCGACCATATCAGACCGTTCAAATTCTCCATGCACTAACACATCCATTCCCATTCCTTCTTGCAAACCAATACAGTAAGCAATATGGGTGTCAATTTGAGCTTGATATTCGGCTTGGGTCAGTTCGCCTTTTTTGTAGCTTGACCGCAATTTTCGCACGGCTTTCGTTTGCGGAAATGAACCGATAGTTGTGGTGGGGAAGGCGGGAAGTTTAACTTGTTTTTGAATGCGTTCTGTGTAGGGTAGACTGCGTTTAAAGGTATCCGTTGTTAAGGCTTGCAACTGTTTTTTAACCCGCTCGTTTGCCGGACTAAATTGTTGGAAAGCATCCCAGTTATTTGCGATTAAATCTTCCGTGAGTTCTTGTTCGAGTTGAGTATTTTCTTCGGATAGGGTTCGGTCTAAAAATTCAACTTCTTGCAGCTTTTGTTCGGCAAAACTCAACACATTTCGCAGTGCTTCCGGAAGTTGCTTTTCTCGCGACGCATCGTAGGGAACAAACTGCAAGGAAGCCGAGGGTTGAATGGAAATTTCCGGCGCTAAAGTTTGAATTTCTGACAGCAGTGGAAATATTTTATCCGGGCGAATTTGCCAAACATTTCGGGCGTCAACAATGCCAACGCCCAAGCGTTTATCCCGTTTCCAACCCCGAGTTTTTATTAAGTCTAGATTGTGTCCGCGAGTGAAATCTAAACTAATTGCAGAAACGGGTAATTCGATAACCCAAGGATAGGTTTCTCCCAAATCATCAAAATAGGTGACAAGATGAATGGGAAGATTCGCTTGGGAAAGTTCGGCGTAGGCGGTTTGATAGTGGGGCTTTAATTGTTCAGCATTGCCAAAAACCAAGGCGGGTTCGTGTAACTGAACTTCGACCATTCCTAACGCTTTTAGTTCGGTTAATAGGGTTTTGTAGAGGGGCAAAATTTGCGTCAAGACTTCACCCAATTCTACGCCTTCTAACCGACTTAACCGCAGCAATGTTACCGGGCCGATAATAATGGGAATTGCCCGTTCTCCCAGGAAATTTTTTGCCCGTTTAACCGTTGCTAAAAAATCCTCAAAGTTGGCTTCGGGTTTAATATCGGCACTAATTTCAGGAACGAGATAATGGTAATTTGTATCAAACCATTTGGTCATTTCCAAAGCGGCGATACCCTCTTTTCCTCGCGCCATTGCAAAGTAGCGTTCTAACCCGGAAAAGGCTTGAAAACGGGCGGGAATTAACCCCAAACGAATCACCCAATCTAAAACTTGGTCGTAAAGCGTGGCATCTCCAATTCCAATCTTTTTAATATTGGCTTCGGCTTGGGTTTTCCAGCCTTGTTCCTCAATTTCTCGCGCCGTTTGTAACAGTTCGTCGGCGGTAATCTCACTCCGCCAAAACGACTCTAAAGCTTTTTTAACTTCGCGATTTTTACCAATACGAGGATATCCGAGTGTAGAGGTGGTAATTGCCATTGAATCTCCTTTTATTGTTGAGAGAATACTTGAGAACGTCTTCAGTTGAGACTTTCTTTAAACTTCAGAATTTTTGACCGCAACCGGGGGGACGGTAGCCCGACTGAGAAGGAACGGTTTGAATGATTAGCCCCATAAATAGACTGTGAATCGCCGATAAACTCATCGCCCAAACCGCATCTTTTACAAAAATTCGCCACAATATTTCTGCGGTAAAACCATGTCCGCCCATCAAATCCGCAATCAGTACAATACTGCCTTCAAACAGGGCATAACCGCCCACAATTGCCACAATTAACCAAATGAGATAACCCCAAAAGTTAATCCGGCTAAATCGGGGTCTGAGGGTAATTAATCCCGTCACAATGATTGTACCGATTCCCATTACCAAACCCCAGGTAAACAATTCTTTTGTTTGAGGATATTGGCGGATGGTAAAACCATACAATTGATTGGCAAACCAAATCATTAAAGCGGTGAATATCGCTTTTTTGCGGGGGAGAGTATTGCCAGTAACAGCCGCAAACCCAACTAAAGGAACGTGGGGATAAATTACACTGCTGAAGCTGCCAATTCCGACTAGGAAAAACGACCAACTATCACCTTTGGCGATGGCATTCCAAGCCGCTTCCCAGAGGCTTGAACTGCCTGAAGGAAAGGGTTTAATTGATTCCGAATGGAGAATGAAAGAGCGTTCAAAACGCTTGACATCAGATCTCATCTTTTCTCCTATTTAGAGGAGAGTGAGGCGATAGAAAATCTCTGGACTCACTCTTATATTTTATCTTAATTTCGAGAAACCGTTTGACGATTTTTTAACAGCCATTTGCCGATAATTCCGAAAGTAATTAACCCCAAAATTGAGGATGGTTCGGGAATAGCTGCCGCATGAATTACCCCAATTGCTTCTAAATCAAAACCGCCAGAACCCGGAATTGGAGTTTGCCAGGGGTCATAAATCGGATTGCCTTGGGAGTCCAAGAAAGCGCCGTTCCCCGGAATATCAACGATGCGAACATAATTGATATTATTCAGGTCAATTTCTCCGGAAAAAGTTGCCAGAGAATCCGTCAGTACATCCAGGTCAAAAGGAGTTCCCCAAGAACTTTGAACAAATTCTTCGTCGGAAATCACAACCCCATTATTAACGTGTTTTCCCGCCAAATTATAAACCTGGGTTGCATCCAATTGTCCGAAGGGTTCGAGGGGGTTTTGAGTCAGAGAAATACTGGGAAACCGCAGAAAATCAGTCCCGTTACTGGAAACTTCCACATAAGCTAATTCGGCGAAAAGGTTGCCCGTTTCTGCAAACCCAATTCCATTTTCAAATACGGCAAAATCGGCCCCCGCTTTATTTACAATAGGCTTGTCAAAGGTTAAAGTAATTTGACCGGGAGAAACGCCTGCTGCAATTTGTTCGGCGGTTAATTCTCCCAAAGAGGCAATCCCGTCAAAAGCGGCTGTAACCGGCCCCAAGGTTTTCTCTGGGGTTAACCATCGTTCTTCGACTCCCGGCGTGGGTTGATAGTCTATAAATTCTGTCGCCCAACCCACAAATATCGGGTTAATACTATTATTCTGCGTCACCAAACCTTCACCATCAGAACCGATAAATCCTGGAATGCCGGAGTCTATTTTTCCGGGGTCGGATGTTGACCCAGAAAAGGTTGCGGCTGCCGCTTCGTGGGCGGTTAAGGTTAGCAGAAATAGGGTCAAAAATGAGCCAATATTTTGAACCCATGACAAATTTTTCATTTGAGTTTTTCCTTTGAAAATTTCTTGAGTTTGACTAATCGTTAACTTCGGCAAAAGTTAACTAACTTACCGATTGAGTTGGGGTGGAACGCAAGCAATAATTCGCTGTTTTAGGAGTTCGGGTCGTTCTTTTCTGGGCAATTTTCCATCCGGTTTTAGATAATATTTGCTGGCACATTCTAGGATTGAATGTGCCGCATCCGGGGAGGAAAGATTTCCAAATAAATAGGTGGGTTTTTGGGACGCAGAAAAAGCAACGACACAGGAACGTTTGCAAGCGCTCATGCAGGTAACGGGTTCAATTGAAAATTCAGCTTTCAACTCCCAAGTTTCGGAAAGTTGAGACAGTTGCTGATGCAATTTTTCCCCGCCACTTTCCCCAACGCGCTGGTTTCCTTTCCAGACACTCGCACAGGCCGTGCAGACAAAAATTGTGTGTTTAGTCATTAGAAATTGTCGGGCGAACCTAACCGGAACACCCTATTTTTTGGGAAGAATTGACCATCTAGAAACTAACTCCAATTTCGTTAGTTCGTGCAATCGAAATAGGCAATATTGACCTCAAAAAAATTGAGGCGATTCTTCTTTTTTGCAAATTGCCATCGCAGCTTATTCTGGAGGTTTTTCCCGCTCCAAACCAGTGCTGTGACTCAGATGAAAACGTAACGTATCGAATTGTAAAAAGACTAATCCAAACACTATCTGTACCTCGCAGACGCGCAAATAAAACACTATCAATCGGCGGGCATTCTGACTCAGAACCTTGAATTAAGATTCATCACAGTTGCGGGACAGCGACGGATTTGCACCGAACTTTCCCCCTTGCGTCTAATGGCTGATCCCCATTAGAACCGATAGGCGTATGATATCACATCTGTGAGATTTTGGACAAATTTTTATTTAATAATTAAAAAAAGATTTTCTTCTCCCGGTAGGAGAACGGTCGGGGATGAGGTTCTGACCCTCGAAAGAAGAATCACACAATTAAGTTGAGTGACTTGCCATTATAAATCACTCAACATCGCGTTTAATTTTCTCTAATTTTTGCAGGAAAACTCCTAGAAATTCATCTTTGAACTGTTAATATGAAACCGTGACCGTGTTGGGATCAAAAAGAAGTGGCAGCGCTGCTCCTTGTTCTCCGAGAACAACACCTTCAATAAAGTCCGCCTGAGTTAATCCGGCTTCGCGAGAGCAACTCGGACAAACAATAACTTTTCCTCCATCTTGGATGAACGCTTGCAATTTTTGATGAATATTCAAGTTACTGTTACCTTCGGTTGCGGGAAGTCGCTCTCGATCTACTAAATATACACCCCGCACATTCAAGAATATTGTAGTCGGTTGATGTCCCTTTTTCAAGGCATTATGCGCCAGAGAAATCGCCATATTTGCTGTCCATGTATCATCGGTTGTTAGGTTAACAAACAGTCCTCCTCGCTCCACCTGGTTTTCAGTTGCTTGAGCCGATGTCGTTTCCGATAGAGCGGGTAAATGATTGGCTGTAGCGATGAAACTTGAACCCACTAACCCACTCAAAATTGAAGTTGTCAACAGAGAAAGAAATTTAGATTGCATCGGGTTGGCCTCCGACAATTTCTTCAAAAACAACAAACCCGCCGTCATCAGAACAGCAGGTTGCTAGGCACTGAAAAGTTTCTATCAGCCTTTTTTAGCTGGTTTGAGGACGTATGGAATAACCTTTTCACGGGTTTAACTTAATTATTGAGCGACAAGCCAACCCTGTCAAAAGACGGCCTGTCAAACATTAAAAGACTGTAATATTCACGCAGGCATTTTATAATAATCTTCCCCTCAACAAATTTTCAACTCCTAATGTCTGCTTCTGTGCTTGTTCAATTATTCTTCTATACTGTAATCTCCACTGCAAAGCATTAGAAATCGTTAGATAGCCAAGTTCGGGCGGTTGATTGATAATCCGATCTGCTAATAATTCACGTCCAATTTCATCCAAAGGTAAATTACGTTCCTCTAAAAAAGCAATGATATCATCTTTGTTTCCTTGACGGCGTAGAATCTCTCTTAAACCGTATGTGGTTTGATAGTCTCCGGTGCGTTCCTTTTCTACAAAAATAGCGTGTTGAAAATTTAAAGTCGCAGTCCGAGATTCGTGAATATCGAGTTTTTCATAAGCAAAAACAAGGAGATGATAGCCGAGTCCGTAGATTTTATGACTCGCATCACGAAACGGACAGGAAGATTGAGGTTGACGAATTGAGGTTACTTTTAAATCAACTTCTAATTCAGGAAAATCAATTCCACTCGCAGCACTTCCCAACGTGTAGGAGTATTTAATTCGCAAATATTGATTAAATGTTTGTTTTACATAAGTTCCCACCGCCTTCCCATCTGTGATACCGTAAAGCTGAGGAATGGCTCTAGTTCTCAACTCCTGAACAAAGTTTCCGGCTTCTATTTTGAGAAGGGATAAAGTTAGCACTCTCGTCATAACCTTAATAATTCCAACTTAAATCGGTAACTTTAATTGTTCCCATTTTTTAGATTTAAACTCAATATTTTTCCGACCTATTCGCCGACAAATCCATTCAACACAAGCGGGAACCACCGCATTTCCATATAACATATATTGATCATAAACCCTCGCCACTCTACACCAATGATCGGGAAAACCCATTAATCGAGCATACTCTATATTGGTCAAGCGCCGAAACTTGTTTCCCACTTGGTAACGTTCATAATGTCTGGAAGTTGATGCGGTTAAAGTTGAGGCTACCCCATTAATTCCAAAGATTGTATAGCCCAAACGAGCGCCTCCTCCTTGATTGTACAAAATCTCAACACCGTTACAATAGCGATTTACAACTGTACTTTTTTTAATTCGTTCTCGGGTATCTGCGGTAAAATCAAACTGTGTATCTATGTCCGGTTCATCTTGAAGAATATCTTTGAGTTTTTGCGGGGGTTTTTGGTTAACTAAAGCCGGAATTTGGCGAGTATACATTTGGTTTTGATAGGCAATTCCCCAGTTATGATTTTTAGTTTGTTGTTCCAAAACAATCGGCTGAAGACATTTTTCTAAGGTTTCAATACCCGTGTCTAAAATATCCCAATCCTCTTGAGTGAGTAAAACCATGAATTTTTCAAGATTCGGGAAAGGGTTCTTTGTTGTCGATTTTGTTCCTAAAATAAACACGCGATCGCGATTTTGAGGAATTCCAAAATGAAGCGGATTAATCAATCGCCATTCGATAAAATAATCTAGGGAAGCTAAAGCATTTAAAATCACCCGAAAGTGATAGCCTTGTTCCATTGTCAGAATTCTTTTGACATTTTCCAGTAAAAAATATTGGGGCTGTTTTTCAGCGATAGTTTCAACAATGCGTTCAAATAACGTTCCCCGAACCCGATCGCGAATTCCCTGTTTTTTTCCCGCCGGACTGAAGGGTTGACAGGGAAATCCGGCCGTGAGAAAATCATGTTGGGGAATAGTTGATAAATCAATTTGGGTAATATCAGCTAAGACAATCGAATTTTGTCCGAAATTACTTTCATAAACCCGACAACTCAACTCATTGCAATCATTCGCCCAAATGGTTTCAATATTGGCGGCTTCCATTCCCAAACGAAAACCACCAATTCCCGCAAATAATTCAATCGCTTTCAACACGCTTCTCCAGATTTCTAAACCCGATTTCTAAAAATGATCAACCTTGCTGACAACTTAACACCGCTTCCCGCAAATTTCCCCGAAACTTTTCTAACAACTTCTCTCCGTCTTCCGCTTCCAACCCCGTCCAATACATCAGCAAAGCCAACTTCACAGACAAACCACTTTTATCTAATAATTCCCCCGCTTCTTGGCGGCTAACACCCGTTAAATCGGCGATAATTCTTAAAGAGCGATCGCGCAATTTCTTATTCGTCACCGCCACATCAACCATCCGATTTCCGTAGACTTTCCCCAACTTAACCATCACGCCGGTTGAGAGAATATTTAACGCCATTTTCGTTACAGTTCCCGCTTTTAACCGAGTTGAACCCGCAAGAATTTCCGCCCCAACTAACAAACGAATATCAACATCAACCTCAACTTTTACCTGTTCTTTGGGAACGCAAGCGATAAAAATCGTCTTCGCCCCCCGCTGACGCGACGCCTCCAACGCCCCGAGAACATAGGGAGTTGTCCCCCCGGCGGTAATTCCGACAACCACATCGAGATCGGTAATGTGGCGGTGGGCGATCGCCTGTTTCCCGTCTTCGCTGCTATCTTCGAGATCTTCGGAACTCCGCACCAACGCCGCCGCACCCCCCGCTATAATGCCCTGTACCAACTCGGGAGGGGTGCAGAAGGTGGGCGGACATTCGGCCGCATCCAACACGCCCAGACGCCCGCTAGTCCCCGCTCCGACGTAAAATAAGCGCCCGCCGTGACGCATGGCTTCAGCGATCAGATCGATAGCTTGGGCAAGAGGTTCTCGGGAATGGGCGATCGCCAACAAAGTTTGGATATCTTCTCGGTTAAATAAGTCTACCAACTCCAGAGAACTCAACTGATCTAAGTTCTGACTGCTGACATTAATCTGTTCGGTTAAAAGATGTCCCCGCGTCTCGGAATCATTCATGTTCTCGCCTTTAAATATTTATATCGTGTTTATATTGTGAAAAATATATTGTTGTTTAGTGTTGCCGTTTAACACCCATTTTACCCCAAATGTTCCGGCAATTTTTAGGAGTTTATTAGCCTTCGCGATCGCAGATCGTGAAAATAGCGACTCTCTTATAATAATCCTTCCAATCTCCGTCGGATATTGTCGAGTTCATCGGGAGAATATTCTACCTCGGACTCGGGCTTTTGCGTGGGTTTTTGCGTGGGTTTTTCCTCGGACTCGGGTTGCCAATCGGTCTGTTCTACGTTACTCTCAGGAGGAACGGCCAACTCACCCGCCTCAATCAGTTGCCAGTCGTAGTTAACGCTGCGACAAAATTCTTTGATTTCCTCATCCTCTATGGCTTCAACGCTGGGCGCCGGAAAATCTTGAGCTTCTAACAGGACGGCGAAGCGGGTTGCATCTTCCTCTTGCTCAAACATTAGCACAGTGTTGCGATCGCCCATCTGGATGGTGTGAATTCCTTCGTTCTCTGTTCCTGCATTAAACAGGAGTACGTATACGCGCATAGGTTCCCAACCGTTTGATGACAACTTTTTTATTCTACCGATCTGATGCCCGTTACTCAACGAGCAAACCACATCATCATACAATATCATTATTGGGGTTCGGTTTCAATTTGATCCGCTTTCAGCCCCGAGTTGAATTGAATTTCTGGTCAGCCCGATTCATTCATGGATCGTCCACGTTCACCTTTTTTTCTCCGATTTATACAACTCGACGAACTTATTATAATATGATTCTTAATGATTTTCAGCAACTCGATCCAAGCCTGCAAGTCTTCATCAAAGATCAAGTTTCATTCCCTCAAAAATTTCCCTCTGTCATCAGTCCACAGGATGAAATGTATTTGTTTGCGCTCCAAAATCATCGGATTCCCGAAAAAGCAAGAATTCGATACTATTTTAATGGTCGCCGAATTTTTGATGCAGTCGATCAGGTCGTTCGGTGGAAATTTCAAGGATTTAATCGGATCAATTCCTTTTTGGATTTTGCCGGGGGTTACGGACGTTTTACCCGGTTTCTTTTGCAAGAACTTCCGCCGGAAAAGGTTTGGATTTCTGATATTTACAGCGATGCTGTTAAGTTTCAACAGGAACATTTTGGAGTCAATGGTATTGTTTCAACCGTTCATCCTGAGAATTATTTAGTTCGGCAAAAGTTTGATTGTATTTTAGCTTGTTCTTTTTTTAGTCATCTCCCCGAAAAAACCTTTACCCTTTGGCTAAAAACCCTTTATAACTTAATCACTCCTGACGGGATATTAATGTTTAGCGTTCACGATAGAGACTTATTACCAACCGAGTCAAAAATTAACTCAGATGAAATTTTATTTATCCCCGAAAGCGAAAGTCGTTCTCTCGATGTTAACGAGTATGGAACCTCTTATGTCGGCGAAGAATTTGTCAAACAAACGGTTAACCAAGTCAGTCAAGGGGAAGCAATTTGCTATCGTATTGCTAAAGGGATTTGTCGCTATCAAGATTTATATTTAGTCGCTAAACCTCCGATTCCAGAGTTTTCGAGTTTACAATTTAGTCATCATCCTTGGGGACGTGTAGAACAAGTTAACTACACCCCGGAAGGAGAACTTAAAATCAAAGGAACGGTATCAGAAATAAATCCGAACAGTCAAATCGAAGGTATTTTTATTTTTGTCAATAATCAATTGATTAAACAAGTCAAACCCCAAAATAATTTGGATGAAAATTTAATATTATTTTGGTCAATAAAAGCTCAGATTCCGGGTTTATCTGCCGAAGATGTCATCTCGATCAAAGCGATCAATACCAGAGGTTTGGAATGGGTTTTTGAAGCGGCAACTTTAGAAGTCTTAAGGGCTGCAACCCCTTAACCTCCTAGAATAAAACCCCCAAAATCAGGAATTCGACCGTCGAGAGACTGTCCCCAACCGAAGTATCAAAAAAACAGCTATATTTTAAAATTTATAATTTTTTTATGAAAAAAGGGAACAAAAATGTGTTAAAAATTATCCTGAAGTTCTATCAATAGAACCGAACAAACGTTGTAGCTGTTTAACTTTAAAACCTCATGTCTGATCAGACTCCCGAAATTTTTACAGAAGAAATTGATACCCTACGAGGGGGAGCGGATGCCGATACTTTTACGCTGCGAAACAACAGCGATCAACTGAATGTCTTATTATTAACGCCTCCTGCAACCCACCAGGGAAGTTCTCAAGCCGAAGAAATGCTCGGTACAGAAGAGAATGATGTTATGTATGGTCGTCAGGGAAATGATACCATATCGAGTTTTACAGGCGATGATTTCCTCAACGGAGAATTGGGGGATGATTTGCTATTTGCGGGTCGAAATAATGATATCTTAATTGGAGATTCCGGTGAAGATACTATGTTTGGCGATCGCGGAGAAGATACCCTCTATGGCGGATCGGCAGGGGATGTGATGTTTGGCAATAACGAAGATGATACCGTCTTTGGCGATCGCGGGGATGATACAATTTATGGGGGTCAAGGTGATGATGAACTTACAGGCGGAACGGGTAGCGATTTAATATTAGGCGATCGCGGAGAAGATACATTAACCGGCATAACCGGACGGGGTAAAGGCTATACGTTAATTGAAGACTTTGACCCTCAAGAAGATACGATTCAATTAGTGGGAAATGCCGATACTTATGAGTTGGTTGATACTGGGGATATAGAAACAAATAGTTCTGTCAATTTACCCTCAGGAACCGGAATCATTTATGAAGATTCTGACGGTTCAAAAGAACTGATCGCCGTCATCGAAGGCGACACCTCCCTCGATCTCAACGCTAACTATTTTGATTTCTTCTAATCAGAAGAAGGTGTCAGGTTTTAGGTGTCGGGTGTCGGGTTTGTAGGGGCGGGTTCTCAATAAATTGATCATCTCCCACTCTCAACTGATATAAACCCTTCCTTTGAGTCGGGGAAAAACTGATCGTGGGTTGGGGGCAAGTTTATGTAAGTTATTTCTGGGTAAGATCAATTTAGTTAGAACCCGCCCCTACGCTGACTATTCCCTGTTCCCTTTCCCCTATTGCCTATTGCCTGTTGCCTGTTGCCTGTTGCCTGTTGCCTGTTCCCTAATAACTGGTGACTGGTGACTGGTGACTGGTGACTGGTGACCGTTCCCTGTTCACCGTAAAATAGGGATCGGGATTTTCGGCCACCCAACCCAACTGAGAGTTATAGCGAATTTCAAAATGAAGGTGAGGTTCATCGCTATCCGGTTGTCCGCTGATGCCCACCTTGCCTAAAATGGCACCTGTGGCGACTTTCTGACCGACGGTAACATTAATCTCAGATAAATGAGCATAACGGGTCTGTTTACCCGATTGATGATTAACCACCACTAAATTACCATAACCGCTTCGATCGCCCGTAAAAGCCACCACACCCTCACCGACGGATAACACGGGCGTACCAATTTTAGCAACTAAATCCAGACCACTATGAAAAACAACCTGTCCGGCCGTCGGATGTAATTGCCAGCCATAACCCATTTGTACAGCCGCCTTAGCCGGTAAAGGATAACCCGATAAAACCGCCTTAGCCGGAACCACAGGGCCACCGGGAGTCCAATTCACCCCCGGAACAAACACCACACGGGGTTGAGACTGACAGCCATTGACTTCAAAAATCACATCCGCCCGGGCATTGTAAGCTTGAGCAATCTCCTGTAACGTGCTACCGGGGGGAATTTCAACCACAATCCCATTGTAGGGCGGAATCACAATCACTTGTCCGACAGACATTTGATTTTGTCGCAAGGCGGGATTCATCCCCAACAGCGTCGCCGGAATCAAGTTATACTGACGGGCAATACTTTCGAGAGTTTCACCCGAGCCTATGCGATGTTGTTGTAACCGAGACAAAACCGGAGGCGGACAAACATTAGCCGAGTTTTGATCTCGAATCAATAAATCGTTAGCCTCAGCCGCTGTAGGAACGAGTACAACCGCCGACAAGGGAATCATCAACCCCAACAGAGAAGAGACAAAAATGCTGAAGTGTTGGCAAATCATATCGGCTTTTAGCCTCATTACACCTTTAGGATAAGCGAATTAACAAAACAATCTTCGAGCAAAACAAAGCCAGACCCGACAAGTGAGCGATCTCCATCGCGAAAAATTCCCCCGATGTCAGGGTTCCTAGCTCTCCTGATCCTACCCTACCCCGATGGTAAAGAAACCAAAAATAGAAAATTGTCTCTCTCAGCTTAAAGAATTTTGGATAAAGTGGAAATATAAGACTAAACGGGAGATAATTCATAGATATATTTTTTCTCCCTCGAGTAGAATTGGGTCAACACGGGTCTGTTAGGGGGTGAAATCAGCAAGGAAGAAAGGGGAATCTAACCGGGAACCCTTCTGGCATGGGCAATTGTTATGGATGCTTACCGTTTATCGCTGACATCTTTCACGGCTCGATCGTGATAGATTCAAAAAAAGGGTTAACCCGACCAGTTAGTTTGATTTCCAACTTTAAGTAGAGACTCCAGCAAATTCATTGCCTGGGGAGAAGACGTATCCATCGGAAAAGTGCAGATGAACTTGTCTATAAAACAACTCACAGTATACTTGGCTCTACTCTCCATCGGTGGAGGTACAGGATGGTTAGGAAATCGCTACCTGCAAGCGAAACACCTCACTCAAAACTCGCCCGCCGTTCCTGTTGTTCGTCAGTTACCCACGAATACCGAACCTTTGGTTCCAGAAAATCGGGTCGTTGAACGCAGCAGTCCGAATTTTATTGCTGAAGCGGCGGAAATTGTTGGCCCGGCGGTGGTGCGAATTGATGCCGCCCGTCAAGCTAGAAATGGGCCAGGTGCTTTGAATAACCCATTATTTAAACGGTTTTTTGGCGATCAACTTCCCGAGGCGAATGAACGGGTACGACGGGGAACGGGTTCGGGTTTTATTGTGGCCTCCGATGGTCGTTTGATTACCAATGCTCATGTTGTTGATGGGGCTGATACCGTGCTTGTTACCCTCAACGATGGTCGCACGTTTGAAGGGAAAGTGAAAGGGGTTGATGATTTAACCGATATTGCGGCGATTAAACTCGATGTTAAGGATTTGCCGGTTGCTCCGATGGGCCGCTCCGATCGCATTGTTCCCGGACAGTGGGCGATCGCCATCGGGAATCCTTTGGGCTTGGATAATACGGTAACGGTGGGGATTATTAGCGCGACCGGTCGATCGAGTTCTCAGGTGGGGATTCCTAAAAAGCGGGTGCGGTTTATTCAAACCGATGCGGCGATTAATCCGGGGAATTCCGGCGGGCCGCTTTTAAATGATAAAGGAGAAGTGATCGGGGTGAATACGGCGATTCGCGCCAATGCCCAGGGGTTGGGGTTTGCCATTCCCATCGAAACCGCCGTCAGAATTGCCAATCAGCTTTTTGAAAAAGGGAAAGCCGATCATCCCTTCTTGGGGGTGCAAATGGTGGAGTTGACGCCCAAGATTAAGGAGGAAATGAGCGAACAGGTTGAAGTGAAGTTGTCTCAAGATCGGGGGGTCTTGGTGGTTCGCGTTGTCGAAGATTCACCGGCCTTTAAAGCCGGTATTTTAAAAGGAGATATTCTCCAAAAAGTGAATAATGTACCCGTTAATACTCCCACTCAAGTCCAAGAAGAAGTGGAAATGCGGGCGATCGGCGAGGAGTTAGCGATTGAAATTAACCGCCAAGGAAAGGTTCAAACCCTCAAATTGAAAACCACTGCTTTTCCAGATTCGGCTTTATCTGGGGATTGATACTAAAAGCAAACAAGGGAGGAGAACTTCACTCCCGTTTTTCTTTGTTTTGAGAACGCCGAGAGGTTGAAGACCCTTGACCAAAACTTTCATCTAAGTGCATCCGCTGTTCCATCTGACGCAGAAAATACCCCGTCATCATCGCTGAGGCTAACAACCCCGCGAGGTTCTCCCGACTGGTTGTAATTTGTACGTCAAAGTCGTCCGAGGGTAAAACCCCAATCAATCCCTGAACGTTTTTCGAGATAATTTCTTTAATTTCAGGACTGGCTGATTGGGCAATTTGAGACAAAACCTCTGGATGTTGATGTTGTAAATAGCTCAGTAAAGCGTTTTCGGAGGTTTCGTTCCCATTGGATTTGATAAAGTCGGAGTAAAAGACCATGAGGTGATTCCGAATGTCTGGCTGCTGTACTTCTAGTTTGAACTGCATCTATCGACCTGAGCCGAGACAGATGCTTCCTATTTCATCGGGATGTGCTTTCTATTGTGAAAAATAGCGAGTCTTACCTTCCCTCTATAGGCAAAAGTCCTAGTTCTTAAGACTCAAATGCTGACACCCTGACTGACTCCTTGACAACTGGCTTTTCGTTATCTTGATTGTTTGGTTTTCACAATCGGAGTGAGTTGTCAGTGTTGGAGTCCTCCCTTGGATCAAGGCAGGATGGTGTTCAATTTTCTGATTGATTCATCAGATTCTTAGGCAAGCTTCAAAAATGTCACCCACAAACCGGACTAGCCTGAAAGCTGACTTTTCACTCAATCCCACTAAGTGCAATCTAAACTGCTGTGTCTACGATAGCACAACTCGATCCCTGTCTACAAAAAAAACCGGATTAGTTTGGCCGATCGGGGAAAGTGGAGTCGCAAAACCCATTGTATCTCTGCTGTATCTCTGCGATCGTTGCTCTGCGCTTGGGTTTTTCCATCGAGTCGCCCGTTCTAATCGAATTAAATGTTGCCCTTCCCTGACTGAATTTGATCTCTAATTATCGCCCCCGGTCGAGCGCGAAGCGAGAAAACATATTTTAATCGTTCAAGATCAATTTTTGTATTCAAACTAAAGCCGCCTATTTTACAATATTACCAAAAATTTTTAAAGATTTCAACCCTAAAAAATATTTTTTTTCCAAATATTGGCTAAGATATTTTAAGTTTTTTGATAGTTTTCGGGTTTGAATATTTCCGTTCAGTTTCAGGTCGGTTTCAAGTTCTAGAGTCTAGATCGAAAAGGGTCGATAGGTTATAATACTTCTATGAAATTGAACAAATAATACTAGAAAATGCTCTTTACAGTGGCCAGCGAACCGTGACCAGTTGTTACACTTGTCAGGTGTTAGTTTACACTTGGCCGGGTTCGGGGTTGACGGTTGAGCGCACGCGAACGGGTCGCTGTAAACTGTCTCTCCACTTCCGAGAGCTATCTCTAGCAAATATTTAACAATTTCATCTAAGATAGTGTCCTAGAGTCTTGAATTGATCTTTAGTTAATCCCATTGAGAGATCAACAACCATGAAACACATTTTGATTGTAGAAGATGAACCCCTGATTAAAAATAATCTCAAAGAATTCTTAGAACTCGAAGACTATTGGGTTTGGGAAGCAAGTTCGGGGGTTGAAGGATTAGAGATTTTTGAACGGGAATTGATCGATCTGGTTATTTCAGATATTTTAATGCCGGAAATGGATGGTTTTGAATTGTGTTCCCGGATTCGGAACAGTCAAACTGGAAAGTTTATTCCCTTTATTTTTTTATCGGCTCAAGCCGATTTTTCTTCCCTGAAAAAAGGCTACCAATATGGAGCGGATGAGTATTTAGTTAAACCCTGTCAACTTGAAGAACTGAAGCTCAAAATCGATGCGCTGTTGGAGCGAAATCAGCGAATACACCAAGAAATTACCAGCCTCCTGCAAAAATCGACTGTTGATTTCAACAAATCACCTGAAACCCCAAAACCTCAATCAGAAAATCAACAACCTGAGTTTTCTTTTCTATCAGAACAGCTTACTATAACCCCGGCTGAAGAACGAGTCTTTTTTGAAGTGATTCAAGGTTTCACGAATAAAGAAATTGGCGAGCATTTATTTATTAGTCATCGCACGGTTCAAGCTCATCTGCGAAATATTCTCCGGAAACTTAACCTCAGCAATCGTTATCAACTCGTCCGTTTTGCTTTAGAAAATGGCTACAAACCCCAACAAAATCTGGAGAATTGCTAAATCATCAAACGGCTTTTAATACTGGGGTGAAACTCCACCAATTTCCAGTGTAAAAATTGCCCCCTGAGGATGATTATCGGTGACGTAAATTCGGCTGCCATGAGCTTCGACTACCATTTTACAAAAAGCCAAACCCAACCCCGTTTGAGAAATATTTTTCATTGGAGTTCCGACTTCGTATTTTTCAAAGATACTGGTCCGCAATTCTTCACTAACTCCGGGACCGAAATCTATCACTTTAATTTTCACTCCGTTTGCGTCTAAAAACTCCGCTTTGAGGATAATTTTACTCCCGGACGGAGAGAACTTTAAGGCGTTAGAAAGTAAATTATCAAGCACCCGTTGAAATAAAGGCGGATCGACATTAATTGTACGGGGTTGTTGAGGAATATCACTCAGCAACTCAATTTCTTTGGTGCTGGCGAGATCGGCAAAATTTTCAACAGCAGAGCGACAGATTTCACCCAGATCAAGATCAGAACGATCCAAAACCATTTTACCGGATTCCAGTTTAGCCATCGTTAGCAAACTATTAATTAAACCGTTAAGTCGTTGAGAAGCCTGTAAAATTTTATCGGTTTTTTGCTCGCGTTTTTCGGGAGTTAATTTCGGGTGTTTGAGTAACTCCGTTTGAAACAGAATAGAAGTGAGAGGATTGCGCAGATCGTGAACGATCATATTCACCATATCTTCGCGCATTTGTAGGAGAGATTGCTGTTCTTTGAGCAAGGTTTGTAAGTGGTCATATTGTTTTTTTATCCGAATCATCGAATCCACTCTTGCTCGCAATTCCACACTATTAACCGGTTTACTTAAAAAGTCATTCGCTCCGGCTTGTAAACAAATTACAAGGTCTTTTTTTGAACTCAAAGCCGTGATCATAATAATCGGTATGTGTTCCCATTTTGGATTGGCTTTGATGCGCCGACAGACTTCTATGCCATCGAGTTCCGGCATCATCACATCCAGCAAAATAACATCGGGTTCTAGAGTATCTAATCGTTCTAAAGCCTTGACTCCACTATTCGTATAATGCAAAAGATAAGTGTCTTCATTGAGGAAAGTTTCAATGACATCAAAATTGTGGGGTTCATCATCAACGACTAAGATAGAAGCGGCACTATTCATGGTTCGAGGGAATATAAAGTTTGTTATTGAATCTGTCTATTTTTGATAAAAGTTAGATTCTAATTTTAGTTTAGCAAGTTTTGAATCGTACCGAGCAATTTTTTTAATTTTAACGGTTTGGTCATCAATTCATTGGCTCCGACTTCCCGACATTTTTCTAGATCTTCAGTCATCGCCAATGCAGTCACGGCAATAATTGGAACTTGGCTCAAAGATGGGTCAGTGCGAATTTGACGAATAGCTTCTAGTCCGTCCATTTCCGGCATCTGAATGTCCATTAAAATTAAGTTGGGTTGATATTTTTTGGCCATATCAACGGCTTCTCGACCGTTTTTGGCAATGATTAATTGATAGTTATAGCTGGTTAAATAATCGTAAACCGTATCAATATTAGCCTGATTATCCTCTGCTAATAAAAGCAATGAAGACGATTTTTCAGGTGGGTTTGGTAAATCGATACTCAAGGTTTGAGAAGCAGAAACAGAGGTATTTTCCTCGGAGATAGAGACTTGATTATGATGGGAATAAGGAAGATAAATGCTGAAACAACTCCCCTCACCGAGTTGACTGCTAACACTGACTTCACCTTGATGTAATTCTACAATTTGTCGCACCAAAGCCAGTCCCAAACCCGTACCTGTATATTGACGGTTGAGGCGACTATCAAGCTGAACAAAGGGTTTAAACAGTTTATCAAGATTTTCTGAAGCAATACCAATCCCCGTATCTTTGACAGAAATTTTTAGGGAATTTGTCTTTTCGCTTTCCAATTCTGCGGTCAAAGTAACTTCGCCTCCTTCTGGTGTAAATTTCATCGCATTACTGAGAAGATTAATTAACACCTGACGCATTCGCCGTTGATCGACGGAAATCTTTTGATTGAGTTCTGGAGCAATTTCTGTTGTCAGTTTAATCTGTTTTTTAATTGCTGGTTGGCGCACAAAAATTAAACTTTGTTCGAGCAGTTCTGTGAGGGAAACCGAACTGATTTCGACTTCGAGTTTTCCGGCTTCTATTTTGGATAAATCCAGAATATCGTTAATTAAATCGAGCAAATGTTGACCGCTAATTTCAATAATACCGATGGCTTTTTGTTGATCGGGAGTGATCGAGCCAAAAACCCGATCTTGTAAGCCTTCTGACATCCCGATAATCGCATTTAGAGGAGTTCGTAATTCGTGGCTCATATTGGCTAAAAATTCGTCTTTGGCTCGGGTTGCTCGTTCTAATTGGAGGTTGGTGAGTTCTAAGCGTTCGTTGGTTTGGCGCAGTTGTTTTTCGGCTTGTTTGCGTTCGCTAATATCTCGACAAACACAAATTAAGTTTCCATCTTCTGTGAAAGTGAGAGATAATTCTTCAGTAAAAGTGCTACCATCTTTGCGCTGTGCTGTGGCTTCCCCTCGCCAGTGACCCTGCTGGATTAAAATTGGAAATACTTCTTGTTCTAAGCGTTGAAGTTCGGCTTTTGAATATAATTGTTGCCAACTTTTACCGACTAATTCTTTCGGGTGTTGATAACCAAATAGTTTGAGATGAGCTTGATTGAGATAAGTATAGGTATCTCCCGATAAAATTGCAATACCATCAATTGCAGCTTCTATCGCTGCTAATTTTTGTTTGAGGGTTTCTTCTGTTTTTTTCTTTTGAGTAATATCGTTACGAATGGCTAGATATTGAGTGGGTTTTCCGCTACTATTGAGGAAGGGAATAATGGTAGAATCTACCCAATAATAACTACCATCTTTGGCTTTGTTTCTGATTTCACCCCGCCAGATTTCTCCTCGGGAAATAGTTTGCCAAAGAGCGGTAAAAAATTCTTTTGAATGATAGTGAGAATTAATTAGGCTATGGGTTTTACCGATTAATTCCTCTTGAGAATATTGGGAGATTTCACAAAAGCGATCGTTAGCATAGTTGATCGTTCCTTTCTCGTCGGTAATTGCAACAATAGCCGATTGATCCAAAGCGGATTTTAAATCTGATAATTCTTTGAGGGTTTGCTGTAGTTTTTTATCCGCTTCTTTGCGCTCGGTAATTTCCCTAAAAATTCCATCACTTTGGATCAGTTTACCTTTTTTATAAACTCCGTTTAAATTGCCTTCTACCCAGATTTTTTTTCCTTGTTTGGTTATCAGTTGAACTTCCAAATTAACAGCAGAACTCCCATTGATTATAGAGTTTAAAACTCGTTGACAATGAAAAATACAAGATTCACAATCGGGATGAATAATATCAAAAATAGATAAGTTGTCCAGGTCGGCTTCAGTATATCCGAGAATATTTCGCCATGTTTTGTTCACAAATAAAATTCGTCCATCTGGCGCAACACTCTGAATTAAGTCCGGCGCATTGTCAAAGAAATTTTGGAGTTTTGCTTCTCTTTCTTGTAATTCTTCGGTTCGCTGTTGGATTTTTTCTTCTAGTTGTTGGTTGAGTTGAAGAAGGCTTGTTTCCGCTTGTTGTTTTTCTTGAAAAAGTTGAGCTTGATGGATGGCGATCACCAGTTGTTGCGCCACATTATCTAAGAAATCAATCTCTGTATTTTGCCATTGACGAAAATGATCGCATTGATGTCCGATTAATAATCCCCACAATTTATCGTTAATAAAAAGCGGAACAATTACACAAGCTCTTACTTGATTATCTACTAAAAAATTTACATAACAATCGGGATATCCAACCTGATAAATATTAGAAATATCATGTGTTTTCCCATCGGAGTAATAGGAGATCAAATCTTCTTGAAAACAATCATCTTGAATCACAATCCCCAGAATATTATTCCAATTTGAAATAGATTCGGCAACAATTTTACCCCGAGAACCCGAATAAAGCTGACAGACCACCATGCGATCGCAATCCAGAAACTCCCGAATTTCTGTTACCGTTATTTGCAGGATATTTTCTAAATCCAAAGTGGCTCGAATACGATTGGTGATCTGAGTCAGTAATTGCTCCCGTTTCACGGAATTGGTCAAGTCTTGGGTGCGCTCTTTAACTTGGTGTTCAAGTTCCTGATTGCGAGTGACAATCAATTCTAATTTTTCGGCTTCTAGATAAGATAATTTTTTCTCTAAAACTTCAACTAACTGATAAACTTCTAAAGGATTAATGGCTTGTAATAAAGTGGTTTGAGTCACAATTCCGAGTAAAAATCCCTGCTCAGAAGTGACAACAACACGACTCACCCCTTTTGCGTACATCAACATTCGGACCTCCCAGAGAGAATCATTGACACCCACAGAAAAAACAGGAAAACTCATCACGCTTTTGGCTTGGATTTTCTCCAAATTTAAACCTAAGGCTTGAAACTGTACGATATCTCCTTCGGTCACTAAACCAACCGGAACTAGACCTTTTGTTTGAGTATCTTCTCTCGTTTTTTCTTCTACAAGAATCACCGAACTAACCCGATGAGTCGCCATCAGTTTAGCCACATCTCGCACGGAACAAGTGGGTAAAGCTTGAACGGTTTGAGTCATCATTACTTCTGCAACCTGTCGGAGTCGGAGTAAATGAGCGGGACGCAAAATTTGGTGTAGGGTAGCGTGACTGAGTAAACCAATAATTTCTTGATGATCGTCCAAAACGGGTAGATGGCGAATGCGATGACGCTGAAATAAGTTTAAAATTTGCAACAAATCTGTAGCATCAGACTGTCGCAATGTGATAATATTTTTGGTCATTATATCCCCAACAGTTTGACGGTGAAATTGAACCCCTTTCGCACTCAAACGTACAATATCCCGTTCAGTTAAAATACCGACTAATTCTTTCCCCTCCACAACGAGAAGACAACTGGCTTTAGCTTTTGTAAAGAGTAGGTGAGAATCTAGTTCTATTTCGTCCAAAGAACAAGTAGATACATGGCTACTCATTAAAGTCAGAGCATCACTGATGGTTGTTTTTGGTGTGACAATTAAAGGGTGGCGAATCAGTGCTTGTTCCCAGAGTCCATCTTCCAAAACAGAGTTAGATAACATAGCCAGTTCCTGTAAAAAAAAATTAAAATAAAGTCCTCTCCCTGTCGAGAAGTTGTTCGACCCCAATCATAGGGGTGCTGAGTCTTCTATTTTTAGAATAAACTGTTTAACTTCATTTAGCCACCGTGCAATTACTGAATTTTTCCAAATTTATTAAACATTAATAAAAACTTAAAATGATTTCCAAGCCAAAAAAGGAGATGAAGTTTTTTTCATCCCCAAGTGTTTGTATTGAAAAATTTTATTCAGCTTCGTAACTTTAGATGACTTCAGTTATAGTATAGAGAAGCTAGAATCATCTACGCTTCCACTGATGAGCGGATTGCTAGAAGTGGAGTCGCTAACCGTTGCATCTAATAGCGGATCGCTCGTACCAGTGCTAGAATCATCTACGGTTCCACTGATGAGCGCATCGCCAGAAGTGGAGTCGCTAACCGTTGAATCTAATAGCAGATCGCTGCTAGTAATCGATGAATCAGCAGTAATCAAACTGGTATCATTAGTAGTAGGATTGCTAACGGTCGCATCTAACAACGGATCACCCGAAGTTGAATCATTGACAGTCACATTAATTAAAGAATCACCCGAGGTTGAATCACTAACTGTTGTAGTATCACCTGAGGTTGTAGTCTCACCCGTCAAAGGGTCAACGGTATTATCAACCGTGTTATCTAGTGTATCTGTTGTTTGGTCAACGGTGGGGTCAAGGGTTTCTCCCGAGTCGGTTCCCAAGCTACCATCAACAATATCGGTGGTTTGATCAACCGTATCATCGATAATGTTATCAACAACATCGGTCGTTTGGTCAACGGTAGAATCAAGATTTCCGTCTAAACCACTATCAACAATATCGGTAGTTTGGTCAACGGTATCATCGATAATGTTATCAACAATATCGGTAGTTTGGTCAACAACGGGGTCAACGGTTTCTCCCAAATCTGTTCCTAAAGTATCGTCAACAATATCGGTGGTTTGATCAACCGTATCATCGATAATGTTATCAACAATATCGGTAGTTTGGTCAACAACGGGGTCAATGGTTTCTCCCAAATCTGTTCCTAAAGTATCGTCAACAATATCGGTAACTTGGTCAACGGTATCATCGATAATGTTATCAACAACATCGGTGGTTTGGTCAACGGTAGAATCAAGATTTCCGTCTAAACCACTATCAACAATATCGGTAGTTTGGTCAACGGTATCATCGATAATGTTATCAACAATATCGGTAGTTTGGTCAACAACGGGGTCAATGGTTTCTCCCAAATCTGTTCCTAAAGTATCGTCAACAATATCGGTAACTTGGTCAACCGTATCATCAAGATTTCCGTCTAAACCACTATCAACAACATCGGTAGTTTGGTCAACAGTATCATCAAGATTTCCGTCTAAACCACCATCAATAACATCGGTGGTTTCATCATTGGTAGAATCCAAAGCTGAGTTCTCAGTATTACCCCCATCATTACCTGTAATGTTATCAATTATGGGGGGATTTAAAATAATAGTAGGTTCGGAGAAAGTATTACCCTGGCTGGAATCACTAGGATTCACATCGTTAGTGTTTGTATTTTGAGCGTTTGTATTTTGAGCGTTTGTATTTTGAGCGTTTGTATTTTGACCGTTTGTATTTTGTTCGCTACTATTGCTAGTATTAGTTAAAGCTTTAAAATTCTGGGTAAAATCAGAACGATCAATCTGATTAACATCAACATTTTTGAGAACTGCTAAAAACTTACCCGTTGTTTTGTCTTGGATGATAGTATCCTTAGCATTCCTTCCAGTTCCTTGAAGAATGTTGAGGTTCTCAAAGGTTTGACTTTCGCCTAATTCAATTAAATCTTGTCCATTTTGAAAATCAGTGATAATACTCGCTCCATAAAGTTGAGAACTTCCTGTATTTTCACCAATAACAAAGAAGTCTTTTCCTTCACCCCCGGTTAACGTATCACTTCCCGCATCTCCGTAGACAATATCATCACCGAGATCGCCATAAATGAGATCATTTCCCTCACCACCATAAACGGTGTCGTTTCCTTTTCCACCATGAACGGTATCATCACCGCGATCGCCGCGAACAATATCATTATCGCGATCGCCTAATACGAAATCATTACCCGATCCGCCTTGAATATCATCGTTATTTTTCCCACCATGAATGGTATCATTTCCTTCTTCTCCAAAAAGCAAGTCATCATGTTGGTTTCCGAAAATGAAATCATCTCCACCCAAACCCCGCAAGATATCATTTCCTTCTAAACCAAACAGAAGTTCTTTCTTTTCTGTTCCTTTCACGTCGTCTACTTTGTCGGAGGAAAGTGATAATAAAAGATCGTGATTGGGGAATGTGCTGGTAAAAAAGGAAGCATTAAAGTTAGCCATGTCTCTATTCTCCTGCGTTGTTTGTGAGTGTTTTTAGAATGTGAGGTTGAAGCTTGAAAACCTTTATTTCTAAAAGCTTTTTGCTTACATTCACATCTTAGTGAGAACACCAGGTTAGAGACATCGGCTAATACGCTAATATTTTACTAAGCGAAAAAGCTAAGTTTTATCTACGCTAAATCACTGATTCGTGTAAGCGATTTGGCTTAGATGAAAGACTTAAATATTTGCAAAACATGATTGATCAAGATTGGGAATCCTGTAGGGGCGGGTTCTGCAATGGGCGTATATTACCCAGAAATAACTGATATAAACCCGCCCCTGTGTTAAGAAAAAACTCCAAGCCAAAAACCCAGCTTCTCAATAGAAACCAGGTTTTTGGGTGGATCTAATTTCCGGTTCCATTTTGCTCGGGTTCCTCCTCAGCCTTCATGGGAAGACTCAAAGAGAGTTGTTGAGGAAGCTTATCGACCTGAAAATATTGGTGAAATTTTTTGGTCACTTGTAACCAGTATGAGCGACTTTCTTTCTGTTTTCGCTTGTGAATAAATCCCAATTCTACTAATTCTTGAACCTGTTGATAAGCCCCCGAACCCCGCAGATCGACCAGATCGGTTTGAGCAATTCCGCCATTGAGGGCGATCGCCGCTAAAGTTCTTAACGCTCCGACTCCCAACTCGGGCTGTATCAAAGTATCCATCAAATCTGCATAGGTTTGACGCAATTGTAACGCATAGTATCCTTTCTTGGTTTCTACAACTTCCAAGGCGCTTTCTCGATGAGCATAGTCCGACATCAGTTGAATTAAAGCGTCTTCAACTTCTGAGCGATCGCATTTAATTAGTTCCGCCATATCATTTAAAGAAACGGGTTCACCTTTGAGATATAAAATGGCTTCAACTTTGGCTAATCTGCTCATATAATCGAATCATTCCAGTTATTTTTTCAGGGGGCTTTGGGCGGTAAAAGTCATCAAAAAGGGGAATTTTATCTAACTTTTAGTCTAACTGATGTCCGGTTAATTCTACAAAAATATCTTCTAAATTTGACGGGCGAACCATCAGTCCAGTTTTATCGGGTTGTTGTTCGAGATACAAATTAGCCGCTTCTAAATTGGGGAAAAATTTATATTCCCAAGACTCTTCTTTTTGTTTGACAACTAATCCTTCCCCGTGTTGTTGACGTAATTGTTGAAGTGTTCCCAAAGAGATTAACTTTCCGCCATCCATAATCCCAATGCGATCGCACAAATATTCGACTTCTTCCATATAATGAGTTGTCAATAATATGGTCATTCCTTGCTTATTCAAATCGAGAATAATTTCCCAGAGACGACGGCGAGTTTGAGGATCGAGTCCGACGGTGGGTTCATCGAGAAATAAAATATCGGGTTGATGGAGTAACGCCCGAGCAATTTGTAAGCGGCGCTTCATTCCTCCCGAAAGGGTTTTAACTAAAGCATCTCTTTTTTCGGTGAGTCCGACATAATCTAACCATTGGTTAATTCTGTGTTGACGTTGGGGGTTAGAAATATGATGAAGACGTCCGTGAAATTCCATATTTTCCCACACAGACAAATCGATATCAACGCTGGTTTGTTGTAAAACCACACCGATATGATTTTTCACCTGTAAACTCTGACGGACTGCATCATAACCCGCCACCGAAATTTCACCGCTACTCGGGCGAGTTAAAGTGGTTAACATCCGAATTGTTGTAGATTTTCCCGCCCCATTCGGTCCGAGTAAACCAAAAATTTCTCCGGGTTCAATGGTAAAACTGAGATCGTTAACAACCGGAATTTTATTATAAACTTTACAAACCTTTTGTAAATCAACTGCTGCGCCCATAAAAAGGAAAAATTCTTGGGATAAAAGACCTTATAAATTTTAACAGCAATTTATTCTCGCTGTCGGGCTAACTTTCTTTCGCGAATGGCTTCTAAATGTTGTTTGAGTAGAGAAAGCTGTTCGCCCTTTCCTTGTTCTCCATACAACTCGCTGGCGGTGAGAAGATAAACAACACTATCATCATCTTGGCGCAAATTTGCATAAGCCAAGCCGCAATTATGGTAAGCTTCAGCCAGAGTAGAAACCTGTTGAATGGCTCGGATGAAGTGATTAATCGCTTGACGATAATTTTTTTGTCCAAAGGCGTTATAACCTTGCTGAAACTGAACCGCCGCTTCAGTTCCGGCGGGCGAGTCGGGGAGGGCGGCAGGTATTGGAATGGGTTGTTCAAATAAAATCGAAAGACTACCTGCACCCTGGTAAGCGTAAATCATCGCACCAATTCCAACCCCCGCAACTACAGTAACTAAGGTCAACCAAGTTAGAAAGCTGGCAGTCTCCATAAAGCAGGGATATCAAGTATCAAACGAGTCAACTCAAAGATAATAGCATTTTGAGGTGAACGTTCAAAACGAACCCGAGTCATGCGATCGAGCGCGCCCGTACAGGAGAGTTGTGTTGGCGATCGATGGCGATTTGACGCGATCGCGCCAGTTCTCAACATTTACTGTAAAATGACCCATAATAAGACAAAGAGGAATTGGATATCATATAAAATTTATCCACCAAACCTCGATTCGTGTGAGGAGAGAGTAATGTCAGAACGATCACTGAAAGCTTGGCTGCTGAGTCCGGCTATTTTAGGCGCAAGTTTGCTGGCGTCATCGCCTGTATTAGCGGGAGTCTCTGTTACCCCCGAGACGGAATCAAAAACTTGGGAAATCGCTACAGAAGAAGCTTCTCAATTGCCCACATCTTACCCTGAACTGACGGGATCGCAACCGGAGCCATCGGAACCGTTAGCTCAGGTACCCGTTAATCCTCACAGTGGTGGTATTGGCCCGCAACAACAGATGGGTCAAGTTCCCGTTTCGGAGTTGGACGAGCCGGTAAATGTCGATTCTTCCCAACAGCTTAATGAATATTTTCAAGAGGGTCGGGGTACTCGGAAAAAACAGCAAGTCACTTCTGTTTCCCAACTGTCGGACGTACAACCGACGGACTGGGCGTTTCAGGCGTTACAATCTCTGGTGGAACGCTACGGCTGTATCGCGGGATATCCAGACGGAACTTATAAAGGAAACCGGGCTTTAACCCGTTATGAGTTCGCCGCCGGGATCAACGCCTGTTTAGAACGCATTAACGAACTGATCGGTGCCTCTACTGCTGACTTGGTGACCCGGGAAGACCTGGCGAGACTGCAACGGTTGATGGAAGAATTCGCCGCCGAACTCGCCGCCATCAGAGGTCGGGTAACGGTTCTCGAAGCTCGGGCCGCCGAACTCGAAGCCAATCAGTTCTCCACAACCACCAAGTTAAGAGGGGAAGTGATCTTCTTTATTGGGGATACTTTTGGCGATCGCGCCGAATATACGGTTGCCGGTGGGCCGAATGTTGACGATAGTGACGACCCGACCCAAAGTTACTTCGGTTATCGGGCGCGTTTAAACTTCGATACCAGCTTTACCGGGGAAGACTTGCTGCGGACTCGTTTGGAAGCCAAAGATGTTCCCAACTTAAGCCGCGAAAACCTGACCAATACTTTAATGACTCGTCTCGGTACCGATGGCGGAGAGGGAGACTTCATCCTTGATGACCTTTATTATCGTTTCCCGATTATGGACGGTAGAGGTCAAGTTTTCTTCGGTGCCAAGAGTTTGGACTTGGATGACGTTCAAGATCCTCTTAACCCCTTGCAAAGTACCGGTGGCGGTTCGTCCTCTCGCTTCGGTCGTTACAACCCCACCACATTCCGGGGACCGGAAGGAACGGGGGCGGCGCTCAAGTATCAGCTTAATGACAGAATCCGTATAAACGTTGCATATCTCGCCAGTCAAGATGATGCTCCCGATCCCTCGGAAGGTCGAGGTTTGTTTGATGGTAGCCACTCAGCCGCCATTCAAGTTGTCTTTGAACCGACGGATAATATCGCCCTCGCTCTCGACTATAACCGTCGCTATTTCCGCGAGGATGATGTCAGTGTTAGTGGCGGCACCGGAAGTTTCTTGGCCAACCGTCCCTTTGGCGATAACCCCACAACTAGCGATAACTTGGGCTTCCAGGCGAATTGGAGAATTTCCGATAGTTTTGAAGTTGGCGGTTGGTTGGGTGTGGCTTGGGCTGATGATAAACCCAGTGGCGAAGGGGATGACCTCGATGCAACTATCCTCAACTTTGCGGTCACATTGGCTTTCCCCGATCTGCTTAAAGAAGGGGATTTGGGCGGTATTATTGTGGGGATGCAGCCGAAGGTGGTTTATCACACCCTCGATAATTTAGAAGAAGAAAAAACCGGGATTCACATTGAGGCGTTGTATCGTTTCCAACTCAGCGAATACGTTGCTTTAATTCCGGCGGTTTTCATTATTACTGACCCCGAACATACTGACGAAAACGACACTATTGTTGTAACGACGTTTAGAACTCAATTCCGTTTCTAATTTGAGCGGTTAATTGTTATCCTAAAAACCCGGTTGTTTTGGGGATTAAAAACCCGGTTTCTCAAAGAAACCGGGTTTCTTTGCATTCATCTCGTCATTATGGTGATATAGCATGACTAGCAAAGTTTAGGACATTCTTCTGTTGACTGTTTCCTTTTCAGTCTAAAATTATTGTCCTAGTCAAAAAGCGTACTGCTATCTGGAGATTCCGATCACGGACATCACCAATGAGCAAAGTCTGCTTAAGGAATGCTCCTATCATCTCCTTAAACAAAAGTTGTGTTGTAATGGTCAAAAGTAACTCGGTAGTTTGTAGCTGGGACAGTTCCCGTAGCGTTATCATACCGATCTACCTGCAAGTAGAAGCTACCAGTATCATTAAAATTGGAGATTACATCAGCAATAGTGCCTCCATTTGTACTGCTGCGTAATATTTCATTAGACTGGATAATTCTGTCATTATTAAAATCGCGAATGAGACGAATATCCGCATCAGCACTCATTCCATCCAGACGAATATTTACTCCTTCATAGTTACTGAGTTGAAAAGCATAGATGTCTGCCATATCTGAGTTGGAAACCGCTCCAGATCGGGTTATGTCTCCGTTAAGATTGCCAAGCTGATTCTCCACACCGAGTAAATTGTTTGGTGCAGTCAGTTCAGTTTGTGAGAAATCAAGATTATAGGTTGCAGATCCAGACCCTGAATAGCGGCGAGCTTGAACGAAGTAATTAGTTACCCCTCCAGAAGAAGTTCGATAGTTAATTAGGTCATCTCCATTCCCACCCACAGTAGCACTCGTCAGTGCCGCATCATTGCTATCAAAAATACCATTATTGTTGCTGTCCCGGTAGAGATACAAATCCACATCATCGCCACTGCTAATATTATGAAGATTTGTATTGAGGTTTCGAGCTCCTTGGAAATCAAGTTCAAAAAGATCTGCTGGATCAGAGGCGGAAACGCTATTGTTATCTCTTGAAATAACACTCGAACCTAAACTCCCAATATCAAAATTTGACGACAAATCAAGGTCATAGGTGATACTGGGGACACTAGAATAGCGCCAAACTTGAGCTAAGTAGTTACCAGAAGTTGCTGAGTAGTCGATACTGTCAGTCGTAGTACCCAATGCTGTTGATTGTCTCAGTAAAGGATCTGAGCTATCAACTAACCCGTTGTTATTATTATCACGGTATAAATAGAGATCAGCATCTGCCGTCATGTCGTGTAGAAATAGTCCAATTTGTCGAGTTTGATTGAGACTAAATCTGAAAACATCAGTCGGATCGCTGCTGGTAACTGTAAAGTTGTCTTGACTTACAAGAGTCCCTGAAAGCACCCCAACAGAGGTAGTAGACATTTTCTTTTCTCCTTGCCTTAAAGTTTGAGTCTTTGATCATTGACTTTTAGGCTTTCCCGTATCTGTTTAACCCTCTTTGTATCGAACTGGAGCCAAACCTTGAGTTGTCGTGAGCTAAAACTGTGTAAACTCATCCAATTTTTCTAAACTGATAAAAGAGAGTAAAGGTATCTTCAATCCAGTTGAAGTTGATACCGGTAGGTCTTTTGTCTTCTGGATTACATTATACTCAACCATCTCTATTTTGGGAACTAAAACTTTATCAAAATAAATAATGTTTAATTTTTTTTAATAAAGACAATGATCGTGATGTTTGATTAAGTGCAGCTTCAGAAATAAATCATACAAATTTTTACTAAATCTTTATGATATTTTTTTTTTAACACTCAAAACAATAGACTGCCAACCCCCTACAAAAAAAGATGATGACGGTAATTTCAAGAAAGGCATTTTTTGAATAGAGGGGCGAATATCCAGACTGGAAAGACGATTAATTTTTTGAAAAGTTCCTTTATAAATATCCGGTTTTCTTCTAAAAATCCTGAAGAATAGCCAGAGAAGATCTAAGAGATATGTAGATCGAGAGGAAAACAATAAATTGAGCGGGGTTAATTTTCTCTTTAAACTCGATTCAATTTGTTTCAATCTCTTGGTCTACGGTCACTTCTCCTCACTGTAAAAAAATCATCAAATTTCGTTCGTTTCGTGTGAGGAAATTAGACGTGTACAGAACAATTTTGCATTCTTGGCTATTGAGTCCCATTCTGTTGGGTATCGCTGCAATCTTCGCATCGGGAGCGATCGCAGAAGAATCTCCAACTCCCGCTGAAAACCCGGAAATTGCCGAGTCTCAAACCGATGAACCGACAGAAGAATTCGTCCAGGTTCCCAACTCAAATCCAGAAGAAATCGCCCAAGTTCCCAACTCAAATAATGTCAACCCACTCAACGAATACACCTCAGAAACTCAAACTCTATCTCAGGTAACTTCTGTTAACCAACTCTCCGATGTCCAACCCACAGATTGGGCATTTCAAGCCTTACAATCTCTGGTAGAACGTTATGGGTGTATTGCGGGTTATCCCGATGGAACATACAAAGGAAATCGCGCCTTAACCCGTTACGAATTCGCCGCCGGACTGAACGCCTGTTTGGATCAAATTACCGAACTTTTAGGAAGTGCAACGGCTAATTTAGTCACCCGCGAAGATCTGGCACTTTTGCAGCGTTTACAAGAAGAATTCGCCGCCGAATTAGCCGCCATTCGCGGACGGGTTTTGGCGTTAGAAAGCCGCACCGCCGAGTTGGAAGCCAACCAATTTTCAACCACCAGCAAACTCAGCGGAGAGGTGATCTTTCAAGTCGGGGATACCTTTGGCGATCGCTCGCTGTATAATGTTGCAGGCGGCCCCAACACGGATGATAGCGATGACCCGACCCAAACCTATTTCGGCTATCGGGCGCGTTTGAACATCGACACCAGTTTTACCGGGGAAGACTTGCTGAGAACCCGTCTGGAAGCCAAGGATATCCCCAATTTAAGCGATGTGGAGTTGAATAACACCCTGATGACCCGCACGGGTACCGATGGGACCACAGACGGCTTTGAATTGGATGATTTGTATTATCGCTTTCCTCTGGCTAACGGTCGCGCCCAAGTCTACGTGGGGGCGAGAAGTCTCGACTTAGACGATATTCAAGATCCCGTGACGCCCTTTCAAAGTACGGGGGCGGGGGCGGGGTCTCGGTTTGGACGCTATAACCCCACCACATTCCGGGGGCCGGAAGGAACCGGGGCGGCGGTAAAATATGCGTTTAATGATAAGATTCGGGTGAATGTGGGCTATTTGGCGAGTGATGAAGATGCGCCGAATGCAAATGAAGAACGGGGTATATTTAATGGCAGTCATACGGCGTCTGCACAGGTGTTATTTGAACCCACCGATCGCATTGGAATTGGTTTAGAATATAACCGCCGCTATTTCCGCGAGGGGGATGTTAATGTAAGTGGCGGAACGGGGAGTTTTATTGCCAACCGTCCCTTTGGAGATAGTGCCACCACCAGCGATAATTTAGGGGTACAAGTTAACTGGAAAGTCTTGAACAATTTGGAATTGGGGGGTTGGTTTGGTTCGACTTGGGCGCATCAAGAACAAGATGGCGAAGATGAAGCAACCATTCTCAATTGGGCGGTAACGTTGGCGTTTCCCGATGCACTTCGCGAGGGAGATTTAGGGGGAATTGTTGTGGGAATGCCGCCGAAAGTTGTCAATCACGATATTAACCAATTAGAAGATCGGGATACTTCAATTCATCTTGAGGCGTTTTATCGGTTCCAACTGAATGATTATGTCGGAATTATTCCCGGTTTTTATATGGTTACAGATCCGGATCACAACAGTAATAATGATACCACTTGGGTGGGTACATTGAGAACTCAATTCCGCTTTTAAAATGGGCTAATTGGAGTTCAGTTCGTTAACTGTAAGGGCGGGTGAATCCCGCCTTTATGGTTAACAGCAAACAGTGAACAGTGAACAGGTGATATGATATCCGGTTGATTAATTCTGTTATGGGGTGGGGCGGGTTTATCTCAATGTCGAAGTAGTAGTAAAGATCGTAGGCTAAACCCGCCCCTACGCTGGGGATTATTAATTAGTCGGATCTCATCTGAAAACTGATAACTGTAAACACTCTCGTGGCGTCGTTGCTCTACTTGGGGAGACCCCAAGACCGCACTTCGCGCTGGTCACTGTTCACTGATAACTGTAAACTGTAATCAACCCGCCCCTACATTGCTGAGGGTTTAACCGTTTAATTCTCAACAGCGAACTGGGGTGATATTGGAATCTTTAATTAACCAAGATTGAACGGAGTTTTGTTCGGTTAAACGGGTCTTTATTGAGGTATTAGAAACCTGTTTTTGAGCCTGACAAGAATGCTTTTCCAGAGTATTCAAAAAAGCTTGAGCTTTGAGCCAATCTCCAAAATTTGGCATTTCTTGCTTACAATGGGGGCAGTACCAATAAATTTGGGAATGGCGGATGTGACGGAGTAAGGTAGATGAGCAGCAAGGACAGTTATTCATGGTTCAGCTTCCTTGAAATTCGGATGGGATTGGGCGAGCAATTTGATCTTTCAGGTGGTTCGGGTTGGGGTTTTACAACAACAGTCCGCTTGCAAAATTTCTGTAAATAAAAGACGTTCCTTGAAAGAACTTTCAGCCTGTAATAATCTTTTGGCTGTATCATTGAGTCGGAGTTGACCCTTTCTTGTTAACCGGAAATCTTCACCGCAAATTAATTGACTATTTTTGAGTTTGGATAAAGCCAATTGTTGCGCCAATCGTTTTAAATCCAGTTCGGGCATGAGATAATCAGGATGCTGTACAATCCAGCGATAAGTCTGAGGATCGGTCTGGGCGAGATGATGAACGGCTTCTGCTAGAACGTTTTCAATATCTGTTAAACTCGGAAGACTGATCAAAAAGTTTTTCAAAATTTCAAGCTTGGCTTGGTTTTGAACTTGAAGAACCTCAACAGCAATTTCAATGTAGGACTGATACTCTTGTGGCTGAGACTGGGACAAATGAGACTGGGACAAAACAGATCGATAATCGGTTAAAAGAGAGAATGGATTCAATGCAATTTTATGTTTTTCAAGGTCAGGGTGTTTAAAGGGACTCAGAGTGAGGGAATTATTTTCCGGGTTTCGGGGTTGTCTAATTTCTCAACCCACCAGGAGTGAAAATCGGCTCGACTCTTTCTTTTTCGTTACTTTTTTATGCTACCCGATCAATGTGAGGATTTTGTGAGGGAAAAACCCCAACATTTGTAAGATTTTCTTAACAAGATTTGTTTTAGAGTTTACTGGATTTTTTCACGTTCTGCAAGCCAACAGAGGAACCTCACCCTTTAAGGACAGGACTCCCACCCCAATAATCTTCGGATTTGCTTGACTAAATTTTGGGCCTCAAACGGTTTCACAATCACACCGTTAACCCCTAAATTTGCATATTCTTGTTGTTCGCTGCTTTTGGCCTTTGCGGTTAATAAAATCGTCGGAATGTGTTGAGTTTGGGAATAGGAACGTAATTGTTTAAAGGTGGCCGGCCCGTCTAAATTGGGCATCATTACATCGAGTAAAATCGCATCCGGTTGTTGGGCGAGGGCTATTTCTAAGCCTTCTTGTCCCCCGGAAGCGGCGATCACCTCCCATCCGGCGACGGTTTCTAAAGTAATTTGAATAATATCACGGACGCCATCTTCATCGTCTATCACCAAAATCCGTTTATTGTTCATCGGAATTTTCCTCAAGTTTCACCGGAATACTAAAATAAAAACAACTTCCTCGATCGACAACACTTTCTACCCAAATTTTACCGCCATGTTGTTCAATAATACTGCGACAAATTGCCAAACCCAAACCGGTTCCTCCTTTTTGGCGGGAGTCGGACGCATCAACTTGATGGAAGCGTTCAAAAATACTTTCTATTTTTTCGGGGGGAATTCCTCGACCTTGATCGCGCACCGAAAATAATACGCTCGCCGTAGGAAGATCGCCCCCAAATTTTCGCCACTCCGCTTCTACTGTTAATTCAATCCTCGATCCGCTTTCGGAGAATTTAATCGCATTACTGATCAAATTGGTTAATACTTGAATCATGCGATCGCCGTCGGCTTCAAATTCGATATCTTTGGGAAATATCTGTAAAAGAATTCCCGTGCGATTGGCCATCACCTGCATCTGATCTTGGGCGACCCGCAATAATTGGGCCGCATTAACTCGATGTTTGACCAGTTTAATTCTCCCACATTCTAAGCGTTCTAATTCTAGAATATCATTGACCAGTCTGACCAAACGTTCGGTACTGTCTGCGGCAATTTTAATGACGTGTTGTCCCCGGGGAGATTCCGGGGCGACCAAACCGGTTGATAATAAATTCAGAGCGCCGTGAATTGCGGTTAAAGGGGTTCTTAATTCGTGGCTGACCACCGAAATAAACTCATTTTTCATGCGTTCAATGGCATAGCGTTCGGTGATATCTTCCCCAATACTCATCGTTCCTAAAGCTTCTCCCTGTAAGCTTTGGAGGCGGGTATTATTCCAAGCAATAATTTTTTCTTCTCCAGATTTAGTTAAAATGGTATTCTGATAATAGGAATGAAGTTCTTGTTTGAGGATTTCTTGGAAATGTTGGCCGACTTGGGGTCTTTGAGAGGCGGGTAAAAACGTGGTCAACCAATCTTGTCCTAAAAGTTCGTCTTGAGTATATCCGGTTAATTCTAAGAAAAAAGGATTCACATAATCAATTTTTCCTCGATCGTTTAAACCCACAACCGCCAAACGGACATTTTCCAACAAAGAACGCCACCGTCTTTCGGATTCTTGTAGCGTTGCTTCGGCTTGTTTGCGATCGTTAATATTGGTAATGGAACCGACAAACCCTTTAATTTTACCTGTAATATCGGTTTCGGCGACGGCTTGACCAAACACCCAAGTAACGGTTCCATCCGAGCGTAGAAAGCGATATTCTAACTGAAAAGAACAGCGATCAGATAGTGCTTTTTCCCAAGCTTGAAACACCAAATTTCGATCCTCGGGATGTAAGGCTTTGATCCAACCTTGACCCAAGGCTTCTTCTAGGGAAAGTCCGGCGATCTGACACCATCTTTCGTTGACATACAAACAGTTTCCCGCAGCATCTCGGCAAAAAATACCCACCGGAGAAACTTCTGTTAAAGTGGCGTAGCGCCGTTCACTTTCTCGCAGGGCGGTTTCTGCTTGTTGACGCTCTTTCATCGCAGCAACTCGTTCGCTAATATCGCGTAAAATAGCCGTGTAGGTTTTAGTATTTCCCAGTTGTAATTCAGAAATAGAAGCTTCGGTGGGAAATTGAGAACCATCTTGACGGCGACCATAAACTTCCAGACGTTCTCCGTTATTATGACTGCGATGACATTTGCAGTTAAATTGTTGAATGTGCTGGCGGTAAACCGAAACAAAGTGTTGGGGAAGTAAGATGTCTAAAGATTGATCTAAAACGTCTTCGGCTCGATAACCAAATATTTTTTCAGCCCCTTGATTAAACAGAATAATTTTCTGGTTTTCGTTGACTGAAATAATCGCATCGTTAGCATTATCTAAAATTCCCGCTAACCGAGCTTCTGAGGCTAATAATTCTTCGGCTAAAATGGCTCGGGCTTCAATTTCTCGCTGAAGTTTGGCATTGGTTTTTTCCAGTTGGCTGGTTCGTTGTTCGACTAATTGTTCTAGGTGATCGCGATATTGTTGTAATTCGATTTCGGCTTGTTTGCGATCGCTAATATCGTGATAAACTCCGATCACCGCTACGGTTTCACCCTGATGATTAAATATCGGCACGACAATTGTATCACAAATTCCTTGAGTTTTGTCTTGGCGAATAAAGGTCATTTCACTGAACCAATACCCCTGTTGTTTAATGTGTTCAAGCATGGTTTTGGTGGGAATGGGTGTTTGTTCGGGATAATGAACTAGGGCGGAAGTTTGTCCGACAACTTCGCTTCTACCGTAGCCAAACATTCGCTCTGCGCCTGGGTTCCAGTCAATAATTCGACCTGTTAAATCGGTCATAATTACTCCATCATAAATTTGCTCGAAAATCAGGGCGTGTCGTTGTAAGGTTTGTTCGGCTTGTTTGCGTTCGGTAATATCGTTGGCAATAAAAACAACACTGTTAAAGGAATTGTTCACCCAAATGGGGGCGAGTTGAGCGGTATAGGAGCGCAATTCTCCATTTTTATTCGGGATAGTATACTCGATGCTTTGTAGCTGTTTGGTTAGGAAAACTTTATCCAGAATTTGAGTAATTTTTTTCTTGGTTTCGGGCGCTAAACCCTCAATAATTCGGCCGCCTAACACTTGTTCGGGCGTGAGAGGATCGGGACTGCGATTGGCAAATAAAATCCGACCGTTTCGATCTAATTCATAGATATAAATCGGGGCGTTGGATGTAATTGAATGCAAGCGTTGAGCCAGAGTCCGATAACGAAGTTCACTGTCTTTGAGGGCGGCTTCCGCCTGTTTTCGGGGGTTAATATCTATCCAATACCCAACAATTTCTAACGGTTTACCCTGTTTGTCGGTGACTAACCGCAGTTCGTCTTGTATCCAGTGATAGGTTCCATCTCCGTGCAGAAAACGGTATTCATAGCTATGCTTTCCCCGTTGAAAAACGCGGGGTAATTCGGCAAAAATGCGGGCAGAATCTTCGGGGTGAATGTGTTTCGCCCAAAAGCCCGTATCGGCGAATTCTTGACTCTTGTAGCCCAAGACGGACTGCACATTATCGCTGACAAAAGTTGCAGATTCCTGTCCGGAAGTCGGACTCGAATAAATAACAACTGGACTGGAGGTGATTAAGTGTTGCAGTCGGGCTTGAGCCATTTGTAACTGTTCTTGAGTCAGTTGACGTTCGTCGAGATCTTGCAAGACCTTTTGATTGGCTATAGCTAGGGCTTGAACCGAAAGAGAAAGTTGTTGTTCGAGTTCGGTGTTTGTGGTTTTTAATTGTTCAATTTCAGACCGTTCTCGGTCGGTTTTCCACCCCAATAAAATCCCAACAGTTCCCAGAAGGGTTAGGGTAAAACTCACTTCCAACACATCAACTGAACCGGGTGCCGTGAAAATCAAATAAACAACATAGAGGAAAAGGGGTATAATACTGAGTAATACGCTTCTCAGTCCTCCCCAACTGGCAATTAACGCCATCACCCCGATGAGCGCCAACCCGTTTTCAGGTAGAAGTTCGACCCTCGGATCAAAAACCACCATAAAAACGGTGAAAACCAGTGTTAGAATTCCTCCAAGCCACACGGGAGGTTGAAAGTTTAAGAGGGAGTTTGACAAAATTAAAGGGGAACGAAACATCGTGAACAACTGACACCTAAGCGGGAATAGACACTCTATCCTCTCTGCCGATCGATAGCTAAATTTATAACGAACAAATTGCTAGGATTGAAGACTTCAGTGATATAACTTTATAAATATTAATGAGAGTTCATTAATCTGAGTGGGCTGAAGCCTGTTTAGTTTCCTAACATCTTGGCTGATTTGCGTAAATTTTAGGGATTTGAGGCTGAAAAACCGAGTTGATAGAGTGCAGACTTTTAATATAATTTTAACTTAAATTTATCAAATTGTAATCCGAACGCCCTCCCCATTCTGATAGATTTGGGTTGGTTTTAATCCCCTGTTATTTTTCGTCGCAGTTGGCTGCGTTCTAAACAGTTGAGAACTCGGGCAATGAGTTCGGGTTCTACCAGGGGTTTTTGAATATAATCATCGGCGCCTGCATTCCAAACCCGTTCAACAATTTGACGGTTGCGTTCCTCTGAAAGAATAATAATCGGTAAATCTTGCCAACGGGGATCGTTACGAACCACTTGACAGAGTTCAACACCGCTGAGATCGGGCATAGCAAAATCTAAAATCAATAATTCTGGCGTAGATTGTTCTAAAGTTTGCCAAAATTGTTGCGGATTATCAAGTAAAATGAGGTGAAATCCCCAAGGTTCTAACACACTTCTAATTCGATCTAAAATCTCCGCTTCATTGTCAACAATTAAAATATTGGCTCGGGGGGGAGAACTCGGAGATAAAACCCGGGTAATTGCATCCAAAACTTGCGGGGGAGAAATGGGTTTTTGTAAAAATCCCCGCCCTCCCAAACGGGCAACTTTAACGCGATCGGCAAAGCTTTCTTTGGCTGTAAACACAACCACAGGTAAGGGTGTAGAATGAGAGTTGAGTTCTTCGAGCAGTTCAAAACCCGCTTCTGTGGAGTCAGGAAAGCTCAAATCTAATAAAACAATATCCGGTGAATTCTCGGCAATTAATTTTCGCGCCTGTTGGGGAGAAACAGCAATTTCGGTGTAGATTTTGCGGGTATTGGCAACCGTTGCAATTCCTTCGGCCAAAGCCAGATCGTCATCAACAATTAATAAGCGAGTGTTTAAACTATTAGGAACTTCTTCAGCATCAACCGTCGGCTGTAAGGGAACCGTAGGGGTAACAGAAGCGGGAGGAGGAAGACTCAATTCACTGTTTAAATCGATCAACAAAGCCGACAATTGCATAATTTTTTCAGCAGAAAGTTGAGTTTCCCCGTTTAACATTTGTTCGATTTGACGACAGTATTGAGACGCCTTACCAAAGCCAAAACTTCCCAAAGAACCGGCGAGGGTGTGAGCTTGTTCGAGCGCTTGTTGCTGTAAACTGCGATCGAGAGGACCCGTTTCTAAGGCTTTTGTGGCTTGTTCCAGAATCGCTATTCGGGTGAGATAACTTTCTCGGTGTTTTTTCCAAATTGTGCTTAAATTAATGCTTGTCGGGGAACGGGGAACGGCCGGAGTCGGTTCGGGTGGGGTCAATGTATCGTTGGGAGGAGAAACCGATTTGAGTCGATATCCTAACCCATAAACCGTTTCAATTAAATCGCTTCCAACGCCGCTTTGTTTGAGTTTTTGTCGCAAACCTTTAATTTGAGTTCGCACCGCAGACTCCGAGGGCGGATCGTCAAAAGACCACAGGTGATCGAGTAAAGCATTTTGACTAAAAATCCGCTCGGGATGGCGTAAAAATAATTCTAAAAGTTCGTATTCTTTGGCGGTGAGTTTTAGGAGTTTATCGCAGTAGGTGACTTGACAATTTTTCGGATCGAGTCGCAAACCTCCCCATTCCAAAATCGGCGGTGAACTGCTATTTCCCCGACGCAATAAAGCGCGAATTCTGGCTAAAAGTTCGGAGAGTTCAAAGGGTTTAACCAGATAATCGTCGGCGCCGGCGTCGAGTCCTTCGACTTTTTGATCGGCGGTATTTTGGGCGGTCATTAATAAAACGGGAGTGCGATCGCCTTTATTTCGCAAGCGTTTACAGAAGTTAATTCCATCCAGTTTAGGAAGGAGTAAATCCAACAAAATTAAATCATAGGTTAGTGCTTCTGCTAATTCCCAACCGACTAAACCATCCGACGCCAGATCGACGACGTAGCGTTGACGGATGAGTGCATCTTCGAGTCCTTGCGCTAACCCTTTGTCATCCTCGACTAACAGAATTCTCACGGCGATTGATTCTCCTCCCGATGAACATGATCCGCTTCAGTTTATGGCTGACAAATCAATGCTGAATTGAACAAAAGACTTTTATCCTGATAGTGATAGGCTGAGAAGTAATTTGTGTTTGCTGGCTCTTTTTGGGAATTTTAAATTTCTGCTATTTTTCTATTGTAGAGGACATCGGGCGTCAGGTGACGACTGAAACAAGACAGCTTCCAAAGCCCACGCCCTGGAAGCTGTCTTGAGTTATACCAACCCGTCTCTATATCAATTATCACTGACGGGATTGATCGGCTAGTCTTTTTATCAACTTCGACTAGCGGGATTTATCTGGATTTTTATCAGTGTTTATACAGTAGCGGAAGATTGTGAGGATTTTGTGAGGGTGGCGGTGGTAACGGATATGGTAACGGATGGGTTTGGGTTGGGGATGGGTTTGGGTAACGGGTGGGATAAATGGGGGGAATGGGAATATAATCGTTAAGCGTGTGATTTTGGGGGTTTGAGTAAGGGCTTTGAGTGAAAATGCGGATCGGTTTGGTCACTCCTGTTTGAATTATAAATGAAGGTTCTCGGTGTAAAACTGTATTGACTCTAACATCTGTCTCGATTTTTTGATTGCTGAGTTGGCTCGCCTTTTTGATGAACTGCTATGATTAATTCTGCTATTCGTGTGGCTGTTGTTCTCGGAACTCGCCCTGAGGCGATTAAATTGGCTCCTGTTATTCAACAGTTACGACTATCTTCTGATTTTGAGACTCAAGTTATTTTAACCGGTCAGCATCGAGAAATGGTTAAACAGGTGATGCAACTGTTTAGCTTGGATGCGGATTATAATTTGGAAATTATGCAGCGCGAGCAAACTTTAACGGATATTACTTGGCGGAGTTTGCAGGGGTTAGAAGGGTTATTTCAACAGCTTCGCCCCCATGTTGTTATTGTTCAGGGAGACACGACAACGGCGTTTGCTGCGGCTTTGGCTGCTTTTTATCAGAAAATTCCGGTCGGTCATGTCGAAGCGGGGTTACGCACGAATGATCTGTTTAATCCCTATCCCGAAGAAGCAAACCGTCGTCTGATTTCTCAACTGACTCAATTTCATTTTGCACCGACAACGCAAGCGGTGGAAAATTTACAAAATTCGGGGGTTTTGGGGGAAATTCATCACACGGGAAATACCGTGATTGATGCGCTGTTATCGGTGGCGAAAACTCGGCCACAGTTGAATATTCCTAACTTGAATTTTAGCGAATATCGACTCATTTTGTCAACGGTTCATCGTCGGGAAAATTGGGGAAATCCTCTAATTAGCATTGCGGAAAGTTTTCTGAATATTTTAGATAATTTTCCCGATACGGCGTTACTTTTGCCTTTACATCGCAATCCTACCGTCCGAGAACCTTTACAAAAAATATTAGGAAGTCATCCGAGAATCTTTTTAACTGAACCTCTCGATTATTCTGAATTGGTCGCGGCAATTGACCGCTGTTATTTTGTTTTAACGGATTCGGGCGGATTGCAAGAAGAAGCCCCGAGTTTAGGAAAACCTGTCTTGGTTTTACGAAAAACAACGGAACGCCCAGAAGCTATTACTGCGGGAACGGCGAAACTTGTGGGAACAGAAACGGCGGAAATTGTGGAGGCGGCAACGGAATTATTAACCCATTCGGAGACCTATAAAAAAATGGCAACCGCCATTAATCCGTTTGGAGATGGTCATGCTGCCGAATACATCGTTCAAATTTTACGAAAACGGATGATACAACTTTTGTAGGGGCGGGTTTTATCAGATATTTAATATCATCTCACAGATAGAAGTAATAGAGTTGTTCATTAATAATTGTGTTCTGTTATTTTTTGGGGGTGGGTTGATATTGGTTGTTCATTAATCATTCTGTAGGGGCGGGTTCTACCAGATATTTAATATCATCTCATAGATTGAACTAAACCCGCCCCGACCCCAAGCGCCCCAACAGGTTTGTTATTGGTTATTTTTTGGGGGTGGGTTGATATTGGTTGTTCATTAATCATTCTGTAGGGGCGGGTTCTACCAGATATTTAATATCATCTCATAGATTGAACTAAACCCGCCCCGACCCCAAGCGCCCCAACAGGTTTGTTATTGGTTATTTTTTGGGGGTGGGTTGATATTGGTTGTTCATTAATCATTCTGTAGGGGCGGGTTCTACCAGATATTTAATATCATCTCATAGATTGAACTAAACCCGCCCCGACCCCAAGCGCCCCAACAGGTTTGTTATTGGTTATTTTTTGGGGGTGGGTTGATATTGGTTGTTCATTAATCATTCTGTAGGGGCGGGTTCTATCAGATATTTAATCTCATCTCCGAGATTGAACTAAACCCGCCCCGACCCCAAGCGCCCCAACAGGTTTGTTATTGGTTATTTTTTGGGGGTGGGTTGATATTGGTTGTTCATTAATCATTCTGTAGGGGCGGGTTCTACCAGATATTTAATATCATCTCATAGATTGAACTAAACCCGCCCCGACCCCAAGCGCCCCAACAGGTTTGTTATTGGTTATTTTTTGGGGGTGGGTTGATATTGGTTGTTCATTAATCATTCTGTAGGGGCGGGTTCTATCAGATATTTAATCTCATCTCCGAGATTGAACTAAACCCGCCCCGACCCCAAGCGCCCCAACAGGTTTGTTATTGGTTATTTTTTGGGGGTGGGTTTATATTGGTTATTTTTTGGGCGGGTTTATATCAGTTATTGATGGGAAACACAAATCTGTACGGAACCCGCCCCTACGGGTTTGTTATTGGTTATTTTTTTGGGCGGGTTTATATCGGTTATTGATGGGATACAACAATTTGTACTGAACCCGCCCCAACCCAAAGCAACCCGACAGTTAAAATTATCAATTAACCGCCTGCAACTGCGGGAACAATACTCACTTCATCCCCATCTTTGAGTTCGGTTTGTGTTCCGTCCAAAAAGCGGATATCTTCGCTATTCACGTAAAAATTGAGGAAGCGACGGGGTTCACCTTTGTCGTCACACAAGCTATTTTTAATTCCCGGACAACTGGCTTCTAAAGAATCAATTAATTCGAGAATATTGCTTCCTTCGCATTCGAGAGTTGCTTGGTTGTTGGTGAATTTTTGCAGGGGAGTTGGAACTAATACTTTAACCGCCATATCAGTTTTTGAGGATAAGATTTAGGTGAGTAGGGTGGGTTGGGAAACCAGCTTTATTGTTTGAGGATTTAGGATTTAGGATTTAGGGTAATGGTAACACCTTACCCCAAATTCCTAACCCTCTTAACTCCTGATTTTTGGCAATTAAACCAAAACTTCTTGCCATTCTAAACGGTCTAAGGTGCGGGCGCGTTCTAAGGCGTGTTCAAAGCTTTCTAATTTGGCGTCAATGGTTAGAGGTTCGCCTACATAACCTTGAACCGCTTCTTGAGTTTTTAGGCCGTTACCCGTGATGTAAACAACGGTGGTTTCATCCGGATCAATTTTACCCGCTTCCACCAATTTTTTCAAGACTGCAATGGTGGTCCCGCCTGCGGTTTCGGTGAAAATGCCTTCGGTTTCCGCCAAAAGTTTGATGCCTTCAATCACTTCCGCATCGTTAACCGACTCAATATGACCGTTGGTTTTCCGGGCGACTTCTAAGGCATAAACGCCATCGGCCGGATTTCCAATTGCAATGGATTTTGCAATAGTATTCGGCTTAACCGGCTTGATAAAATCCCGTTCTTCGGTGAACGCTTGGGCGACGGGAGAACAGCCTTCGGCTTGGGCGCCGCTGAAGCGAACCGCTTTATCTTCGACTAAGCCAACTTTAACGAATTCTTGGAATCCTTTATAGATTTTAGTATACAAAGAACCGGAGGCAATCGGCGCCACAACATGGTCGGGAAGTTTCCATCCTAATTGTTCGGCGACTTCATAACCGAGGGTTTTTGAACCTTCAGAATAATAGGGGCGCAGGTTAATATTAACAAATCCCCAACCGTGAGTATTGGCAACTTCCGAACAGAGGCGGTTTACTTGGTCGTAATTGCCTTTAACTGCCATTAAAATCGGGTTATAAATTAAAGTACCGAGGACTTTTCCGGCTTCCAAGTCCGAGGGAATAAATACGCAACAGTCGAGTCCGGCTTTGGCGGCGATGGCTGCGGTGGAGTTGGCTAAATTTCCGGTACTCGCACAGGATACTGTCGAAAAGCCCAATTCTCTAGCACGAGTCAGGGCGACGGATACCACTCTATCTTTGAAGCTGAGAGTCGGCATATTCACCGCATCGTTTTTAATATAGAGGTTCTTCAGACCCAGGCGACGGGCTAACCGTTGGGACTTGACCAGCGGTGTCATTCCGGTACCGACGTCAATGACATCATCGGTGGCGACGGGGAGGAAGTGGCGGTAACGCCAGATGGACTTCGGACCGGCTTCGATGGTGGCGCGGCTGACTTTCTGACGCAGTAGGTCGTAGTTGTACTGAACTTCTAACGGCCCAAAGCAAACTTCGCAAACGTGTTTCGCTTCGAGGGCGTATTCGGCGCCGCATTCTTTACATTGCAGTTTCTCGAAGGTTGCACCTGTGCTTTGGGTTTGAGTTGTTAGTGCCGTCATAAGTCGAACCTCTAGTTGAACGATGTGCTTGAATTCCTGATTTCTAATACAGTATCACAGTGAATTTACGAGGTCAATCATACCCGAGTTTTTTAGTCGGGATTAACTTTAACCTTTAAGCACTAGGGTTTTGAGGGTTTTTAGAGGCGGTATCACTGTCAACTCCATAAAAAATATTTATCGATGCTTCGTTTAACTCCCCATGACCATAGACCCCAAGACCCCAACCTCTGCCGGCTTCGCCTAGATTTCATTGGGTGTGACAACTTCTATAACAATATGTCAGTTTGGGTCTTAAAATTGAATCAAAATTAACTTTATATTTTTCAAAAATAAACCTCATGGTACAAACCATTCAAGCTCAAAATGTCAACATCCGGGACTTAATAGAAAACTTCGGCCTTCAGCTTATTGAAGATGAGGGTTTTTTTCCCGAATGGCAGGAAAATTTACCCGAAGTCACGGAAACCGAAAAGCAACTTTTAGATAAAGTAAAAAGGGGTTTTATTAATTTACTGAATTATCCTCCCTTACTCGAAGATGTGATTAAAATGGCGGTGTTAGACCCAATTTTATTTATTGCGGATTTTTATCTCGCACCTTTTTATGTAAAATCAGAACAATCGATAGAAATTATTAGCGAAGATGAAGGCGTAATTATCAGAGGGAGACTGGATACTTTGGTTTTGAAAGATCAACTTTGGGTGATGGTGATTGAGTCGAAGAAAGCATCCTATTCTGTAGAAGCGGGACTCGCTCAACTGATCGCTTATATGATGGGAAATCCGCAGCCAAAACAGCCCAGTTATGGAATGATTACGGGTGGGGGAACGTTGACGTTTATAAAATTAGTTAAAGCTGAAACGTTTCAGTATGCAAGGTCAAACCTATTTGCAACTCTCAATCAAGGGGATTTGTATCGGGTTCTGCAAATTTTGAAGCATCTCAGTCAAATTGTGATTAATCGTTAATTGGTCGTTAGATATAAATCAAAAAACCGGGTTTCTCAATATAAATCGGATTTGTGGGATGTATCTGCTCGCAACTAGCGCTATAATTCTTGGGCGGGGTTTATTCTCGTCGTTGGAGAGGGGACGGTGACAAATGTTTGAGTCGAGTCATATAACATTTTTTTTTGAAATGAAAAGCGTAGTGCCGGCGTCCCGCTTGCAAGATACCTCTTTCCGATTAATCGTTTTTCAGAACTGATTTGACCCGGGTATATTTTGGGGAAATTTTATGCTAAGATATTCGGGGTTTTAGTTCTCCATTTGCTCGAAAGTCAGTTGTTTGAAAACATCTTAAAAACAGAGAATGAACGAATCGGATATTAACGCATTACTAGAAGATCTAAAAAATCCAGATGAAACGGTTCGCCGTCAAGCCACGCATCAACTGTGGAGAATCTGGTTTGAACAAAAAGGAAGCGCCGGACTCGAACAAATTCGTAAAGCCGAAGTCTGGTTACAAGGGGGAAACCCGAAAGAAGCAGAAGCGGTACTCACTCAACTGATAGAAGATTTACCCGACTTTGCAGAAGCGTGGAACAGACGGGCGGTTTTGTATTATATTACCGAAGAATATGACAAGGCTTTAGCAGACTGTAAACAGGTGATTGAGTTAAACCCAAATCACTTTGGAGCGTTGCACGGAATGGGGTTATGTTATGCGGCGATGGGAGAGTTTACGGAGGCAATTCGAGCCTTTAGACAAGCGTTAGAAATTCAACCCTATTCTTTAGAAAATCAACGATTAATTTTAGAATGTACGTCTCAATTATAAGCGAATTTTGCTCGGGTAGGAAAGCCGTAAAATCAGGGTTTTGATTTTGATTTTTGTTCGGCGAACCTACCCGATGAATCCGAGAGTCAAATAGCGATCAGAATTGATCTTTCATCCCCCGCAAACGGGCAAAACTCTGCACCGGATCTTGACTTTTTACTCGGGACTGGAGAGCCGGATCATCCCAACGGAAAAAAGGATTAGTTAGCTTTTCTAATCCGATGGTAGAAGGAACGGTTGCTTCATCGCGACTGCGAGCCATTTTAACTTGCTCAAAACGATTTTTTAAATCGGAATTCTTCTCATCCACCGTGAGAGCAAATTTGAGATTTTTCAAAGTATATTCGTGAGCGCACCAAACCCGGGTATGATCGGGTAAAGAACGCAATTTAGTTAGAGAATTAACCATTTGTTGGGGTGTTCCCTCAAATAAACGACCACAACCCCCCGCAAACAGAGTATCCCCACAAAATAACTCGCCGATTTGATCTTCAGTTTCAGGGGGAAAATAGTAAGCAATATGGGCTTTTGTATGTCCGGGAACGAAGAAAACTTCCCCACTGCGCGCGCCAAATTTGACCCGATCGCCTTGGGAGAGAAACACCTGTTGTCCGGGAATGCGACCCCGATCTTCAGACCCCCCATAAACCGTAACTTCGGGGAACTTTTCGAGAAGTTGACGATTTCCCCCCACATGATCGCTATGATGGTGAGTATTGAAAATCGTCACCAACTCAGCATTCAGTTCTGCGAGACGTTTGAGAACCGGACCGGCTTCTGCGGGGTCAACCACTGCGGCGATATTGCGAGTCGGATCGTGCAGTAAAAAAATATAATTGTCTGATAATGCGGCCAGTCGCTCAACCTGCATAAAAAATAGCCTCCTGCTCTGTTGTTGTCAATACTCGCTTTACAGAATACTTTGGAAAAGCATCCAAAAATTCGTTCGTTTCGATTACAATTGCTCTGATCATTAAAAATCGGCTCAATAGTGAGCAACTTCCGATATTGTAGCGAACTCCTATTTATGAAATCATACAGGAATGATAAGCTATGCGTTGGTTAAATCCAAATCAATCTAACCCGACTCTAACTCAATTGCTTGATCGCATCCTGACATCAGGTGAGATCGATCGCAGTGAGTATCTGAAGCTGATGTCAATGATCCTCTCAGACAGTCAAATTACCGATGCTCAACGTAGTGAGATTAACCGAATTTTTGACTATGTTCAAACCGGTCGCTTCACGCTTATTGACTTATAAAATCAAGTGAATGTCTCAGATCTATCCGAATTTTCCGAGTCATTGTCAATTTTCTCATCTGGTCCCCGAACCGACGGGTGCATTGATCGTTCCCAGACAAATTGTTACACCATCCCCAACCGATCCGAGTAATATTCAACTTTCGTTAGTGGTTCCGACCTATTGCGAAAGTGAGAATATTCAGCAAACCATCGCCCAGTTGAGTCAAATGCTGGATCGGGTTTTACCCGATGAGTATGAATTGATTATTGTTGATGATGATAGCCCGGATTTGACTTGGAAAATCGCCCTCGATCTCTGTTGCGATTATCCTCAGTTGCGGGTGATGCGTCGTCAACAGCAACGGGGACTTTCAACGGCGGTGATTCGCGGTTGGCAGGTCGCTCGTGGTAAGATTTTAGGGGTGATTGATGCCGATTTGCAACATCCTCCCGAAACGGTGTTAAATCTGATCGCCGACATCAACAAAGGTGCCGATTTAGCCGTAGCCAGTCGTCATGTAGACAATGGTGGGGTGAGTGACTGGAGTTTGAAACGGAGGTTTCTTTCTCGGGGGGCGCAGGTTCTCGGGTTGGTGATTTTACCGGGGGTTCTCAGTCGGGTGTCCGATCCGATGAGCGGTTATTTTTTGGTGAGACGGGAGGCGATCGCCGAGCAAGTTTTATGTCCGATTGGGTATAAGATTTTAATTGAGATATTAGCTCAAGGTAAGATTTGCTGGATCGCCGAAGTGGGGTATGTGTTCCAAGAACGCAGCGAAGGCGCGAGTAAGGTGACTTGGAAACAGTATTTTGAGTATTTACAACACTTAATTCGACTGCGGTTGAGGTTATGGCCTGTACAACGATTTCTGCGGTTTGGAGTTGTGGGGTTTAGCGGGGTGTTTGTGGATTTGGGGATGTTTTACCTGTTTCGTCATCTCGGTTTGGGGTTGACCGTGAGTGTGATTTTATCGGGTGAGATGGCAATTGTTAATAATTTTCTCTGGAATGACCGATGGACGTTTGCCGATTTGAGCCATCAACAGCGCAGTTGGGCGAAGGGGTTTAAAAGGTTCTTAAAATTTAATATCATTTGTTTGGCGGGGTTGGTGTTAAATGCAACAATTGTTAATATACTGTCTCGCGGTTTAGGAATGAATGAATATCTGGGTAAACTGATAGCGATCGCGATCGTGACGTTCTGGAATTTCTGGGTTAATCTAAAGTTGAGTTGGCGAGTGACGGAAGTGGATGAGGAGGTCAGATTGAACAGAAGATGATTAAAAAATTGAGCAAGCGTGAGGGATAGACCATGATGACAACCGGCTATAAACCCGAAAAAAAAGAGGCATCAAAACCATCAATTGCGGTTTTTTATCCCAGTTTTGAAGGCGGAGGTGCCGAAAGCGTAGGCTTGTGGATTTTAGAGGCTTTAAAACCCAAGTACCGGGTGACGCTGTTGACTTTATTTCCTTTGGACTTGCAACGGTTAAATTTAGCCTATGGAACTCAGCTTTCTTCGGAAAATATCACCGTTCAATCGATTTTTCCTGGGGGTTTTCAAAGCAGCTTTAAGTTTTTAATGGCGAATAACACAAGCATGAAGAAGCTGTTTAATCATTGGTTTATTCGTCAGTTTAAGAAGCAGGCTCAAGGCTATGATTTAGTGTTATCGGCTTACAATGCTACGGATTTGGGGAAAAAAGGAATTCAATATATTCACTGGATAGATGTTTTTGACAAAGATGGTGAGTTTTATACAAAGATTTCCGATTTTTCCGAGGAAAGAATGAAAGGCAATATTTCCATCGCAAATTCCTATGTGGTGGCGGATGCAATTCTAACAGAATATGGGATAGAGTCAACGGTGATTTATCCTCCGGTTGTCTTGGACGCTCAAAATATTCCTTGGGAACAAAAAGAAAATGCCTTTATTTGTAGCGGTCGATTAACGGAAGCGAAACAACCTCACAAAGCGATCCAAATCCTGAAAAAAATTCGGGAAAAAGGCTACGACGTTAAACTGTATCTAACCGGAGGAGGTGGCGGTTTATACGGTTGGAAGTATTTGCGATTTCTCAAAAAAATGGTCGCCGAAAATTCCGATTGGGTGACACTGTATCAAAATCTTCCCTACAAAGACTATGTAAATGTTTTGGCGAAATGTCGGTACGGAATACATTATAAAAAAGAACCCTTTGGGATTTCAATTGCTGAAATGGTGAAAGCGGGTGCAATTCCTTTTGTGAGAAGTGTGGGGGGACAGGTGGAAATAGTCGGACAAGAGAATCAAGATTTGTTTTTTGACGGGGTAGAAGAAGCGGTCGAAAAAATACTGTTGGTTTTGAACAATTCCGACAAACAACAACAACTCAGATCCGATTTAGAAGACCGTCAGAAAATCTTTTACACCCAACATTTTATGAAGGAAATTCGTGAGTTTGTCGAGAATGAATTTTCATGTTATCAACCGATAAAATCCGACCTCACTCTCTAAACAATCGGGAGGAAGTGGCCCTTCTCTAAAAACGACTCGGGTTGATGAATAAATGGGGAGATAGTTTTCTCAGCACTCTACTTTGATCGACTATCCTAATTTGCTAGAAGCAGACGTTCAAAAGTTAATGAAAACCATTGCAAACTATCACGTTATCGATCCCAAAAATATTGGAGATTTCTTATCTTCTCCCTTGCATTACTTCGATTTTCCCGGATATGAAGTCAGCAAGATAGATCTTCGGACTCTCAACGAAGCCGAGGCTAAAGATGATTCTCAATGTCTACTCACTCATCACGCCATAGTCGGCGGAGGTGGGTTAATGTTTGAGCGATTTCTCAATCATTTTCAACGCTTACAAGCTCGTAAAAATGGTCATCGTTTAGTGCTTTGGGGAGCCGGACACCAAATTTATAAGCTCGATGGTTCTGTTGAGTTTGATTATACTCCTTATTTAGAACAGTTTGATGATGTTGGAATTCGAGATTTTGACTCGGGATATGATTGGGTTCCTTGTGTAAGCTGTATGCACGAAGCTTTTGATCGCCAATATTCCATTGAACATGAGTTTGTGGTTTTTTCCCACAAAAAGTTTCAAATTGCGATTGATAAATTTCCTCGGAAAACAAATGAGTCGGAGAACTTTGAGGAAATCATTCGTTTTTTGGCGTCCGGTGAAACCATTTTAACCAGTTCTTTTCACGGAGCCTATTGGGGAACGCTGCTGGGACGAAAAGTTTTAGCCTTTCCGTTTACCAGCAAGTTTTTCACGCTCAAGCACCCGGTTGCACTGTATCCCGTAGAAAAATGGCAACAACCCAAAAGGGAGATTAAACTGTTTGGAAAAACACTGTATCAGCACTTTGATGAAACTAAATTTTTGTGCAGTACCGAGGGCTGGCGATCGCATCTAGATCGGTGCCAATCTTATCCGAATAGTTTACAAGAGTGTCGCGATCGCAACCGTTGGTTCTACAATAAGATTATGAATAATCTGGATCATCTCTAATTCCCGATACGGAATTGATTTTTGAGCGGTGACTAGCGGTAAATTCAAACATCTGTTCATCGCCGAGCTATCCAACTAGCCCATCCAAAACCAAAAAAGGAGGATGTGTACTTCGTGAAGATTTCAGTCGTAGTCGGAGATCTCTCTAGCAGTGGTGCGGGGCGATGGGGGGGAGCAGTGCGTCCCTTTTTGCTATCTCAAGCACTTCAGCAACTCAACCTTGAGGTAGAAATGGTTGGCTTTGTGGACAACGATCGAGAGCCGGCCATCAATCAAAGCATTCCGATTATTTCAGTTCCCAAAAAACATAACATTTATCCACAATTCTTAATTTCAGCCCAACAGTTGCTTCGTCAAATTACAGGCGAAATCATTTATGCTTATAAGCCCAAACCGACGAGTTGGGGTTTATCTTTAATCAAAAAAATGCAAACAGGCCGCCGGGTAATTTTAGATATTGACGACTGGGAGTTAAGCTGGCATGGGGGAGAACAGTGGAAATATCACCCAACATTTAAACAATTAGCCCGGGACCTGTTGAAACCCGATGGAGCCTTCAGACAGCCGGATCACCCCTTTTATCTGAAGTGGATGGAAAGTCTGGTGTCAAAAGCAGATGTAATTACCACTCACAACCAATTTTTGCAAAAACGCTTTGGGGGGGTTTATGTCCCCAATGGAAAAGATGTGAACCTGTTCGATCCGACAAAATACGACCCTCAACAGAGTCGCTCGGATTACGGTTTGAGCGACTATCGAATTCTGATGTTTCCGGGAGCGCCCCGACCCTATAAAGGCGTTGAAGATGTTTTAATGGCTTTAGATCTCCTCGATCAACCCGACTTGAGACTGGTGATTGTTGGCGGGAGTCCATACGATGATTACGACAACGAGTTGACGAATAAATGGGGACGTTGGATCATTAAAATACCCAAAACTCCAGCTTCAGAAATGCCCAGAATTGTTGCTGCGGCTCATATTATCGTGATTCCTCAGCGAGATAGTCCTGCGGCGATGGCTCAATTTCCGTTAAAGTTGACAGATGGGATGGCAATGGCTAAACCTGTCTTATCGACCTATGTCGGCGATATTCCCGAAATTTTAGGGGATACGGGTTATTTAGTCGAACCCAACTCCCCCCAACAGCTAGCCGACAGTATTCGCCAAATCTTTGAACATTGGGAAGAAGCTGATGCAAAAGCAATTAAGGCCAGAGAAAAATGTGTCGAGAAATATAGCTTGGAAGCAATGGCTGTAATTCTATCGAAAGTGATTGCAGGTTTATCGGTTTGAGTGGAGTTCTCGTTTAATGTTTTTCCATCAAGGATGGTTGTCAAATGTCTTCTAATCTTCCGTTTCTTTTAACATACGCTAGGCGTTATCCGCTCAAGATTTTTCTGACGGTTTTACTGGGATTTTCCGGGGCAGTTTTTAATGGTGTGGGTACCACGTTAATTGTTCCTGTTGTTCTCACCTTTTTGGGCCAAGATGTCCAAGTCGGCGCCGATGCAGCGATTATTAAAGTTTTGCTGTCACCTTTTCAAGGGATTCCCGAAAACTATCGATTGGGGATCATGGCGGGGGCTATTGTTTTTGTAGTGGGTTTAAAAAATCTAACCAACTATATTGGTGGCTTGGTTTCGGGTTCTCTGGGACGAAATTTAGTGGCCGATCTGAGAAAAGAGGGTATAAAACTTTTGCTAGAAGTTGACCTCGATTATTACTCAAAAACCCGGGTCGGAGATATTCTTAATCGGCTGTCAGGAGAAATTGGAAGAACCTCAAGCTCCGTTAGTATTATTATTAGAATTTTAACGATATCAATCACACTTTTAGTTTATTTGAGCATTTTAATTTCCATTTCCTGGGAACTCACCCTAGCCTCAATGCTCTTGGTGGGAATTGTGGTGTTATCCAACCAATTTTTTATTAGACGTTCCAAAGTTTTAGGAAAAAAACTAACAGAAGTAACCCGAGCTTATTCGATAGCCACCTTAGAAACGTTAGGCGGAATTAGACTCGTCAAATCAGTCGCCAGTGAGGACAAAGAATATAACCGGTTGCAGAAGTTAATCCTGGACCGAGAGAAAGTCAGCTTTCAAAACCAGATTAATGAGTCTGCCATCAGTCCGATTAATGAGATCACCAGCATGATTGTGATTCTCTTAATTGTTGTACTCGGACGCCTATTTTTTGCCGAACGAATTGAAAGCCTATCAACGGTTATTCTCACCTATTTATTTATTCTGTTTCGGACTCTACCCCTGCTTTCAAACTTAAATAGCGCCCGCAGTAGTTTTGCAAATGCTTACGCCGGCGTTGAAATTGTCAAAGACTTCCTCAACCGCAAAAATAAACCGATTATGAGCCGGGGAACCCTTCCGTTTACCGGCTTAAAAGAGGGAATTCATTTTGAGCAGATTTCCTTTGGTTATCCCGATCACGAAAGCCTGGTTCTCAAGGAAATTGATGTGTTTGTTCCCAAAGGGACAACCCTGGCCTTGGTGGGAGGTTCGGGCGCCGGAAAGTCAACTTTAGCCGATCTCGTGCCGAGATTTTACGATCCGACTCGCGGTAAAATTACAATTGACGGTGAAGATTTGCGAGAATTTGACCTAAAAACGCTCCGGCAAGCGATGGGAATTGTTAGTCAAGATACGTTTCTGTTTAATGCTTCTGTTCGCGATAATATTGCCTATGCTAAACCCGATGCAACCAATGAAGAAGTGATCAAAGCCGCAGAAAGAGCCAATGCTTATGAATTTATTGCTCAGTTACCCGAGGGGTTGAATACTCAGATAGGCGATCGCGGTTTATTATTATCGGGAGGTCAACGTCAACGGATTTCAATTGCCAGAGCGCTGTTAAAAAATCCCGAAATTTTGATTTTAGATGAAGCAACTTCGGCTTTAGATACGGTTTCCGAACGATTGGTTCAAGAGGCGATTGATGAACTCAGCCGCGATCGCACAACCATTGTCATTGCTCACCGTCTTTCTACCGTTCAAAAAGCCGATCAAATTGCGGTGTTAGAAAAAGGACGATTGGTAGAACTCGGTAGCCACGAGGAACTACTCGCCCAAGGCGGTCAATATGCTAAATTGTACACGATGCAATTTGCCGATGAAGCGGAACGAGATCAAGCCATTATTAGAAGTTCCTATGAAGTTCGTTCTCGTCTCAATCCCATGATTGGTTTTCTACAATTATTATCCGATGATTTAGTTGACGATCCAGACGAACGTTCGGAACTGATTAATGAGTCCTATCGTTCGGCAACCAATATCCTAGAAAGTTTGGAATTTATAGAAGACAGTGTTAAACTGCGGATGAATCGCAACATCTCATCAACTTAAAGAACAAAGAAAATTCTTAAAAAGGTAAAAGGCATGAATCCTAAAACTGTTGGTATGATTACCAGTTATCCCGGAGCCAATCAAACAGATTGGCTGTGGAAACAAACCCCCGAGAGCTTTGGAAAATGGGGGAATATTATCATACGAGCCAACGACCCCAAACCGGATTTTCTCCTCCTCTATCAGTTCGATTTTCCCCGGAAATCAACACCCAAAAAAAAGTTATCCCTGCGAGAACGTCTCCGTCAACTGCGTCAGCCCCAACCGCCCGAACCCAATCTTCAAGAACAATTTCGGGGCGTTCCAAAAGAGCGGATGATTTATCTTTTGCGAGAACCTCCCCTTGAGGAAATCTTAGAAATTAATCAATATAATTATCAGCAAGCCCAACAGTATTGTGATTATGTTTCCGGCCCGGATCGGTACGCTCCCGTTCCCGATTATATGCCGGCTATTTGGTATCACGGTAACTGTTTTCGAGAGTTGAATGAGATGGAACCCCCGCAAAAAGTTCGCCCCTGTTCTTGGATTACATCGGGAGTCAATCGCTCCCAAAATCATCAAAGACGGCTCAATTTTTTAAAGGAGATTGTTGAACAAAATTTGGAGGTTGATATCTACGGCCGCAATTTGCCCGACTGGTCAAAGGCTCAAGGTTCTCTCAATAATAAATGGTACGGTATGGCGCCTTATTCTTACAATTTATCGATAGAAAATTATGCCGAAAATGATTTGTATGTCAGCGAAAAACTTTGGGATGCTTTATTAGCTTGGTGTTTGCCAATTTATTATGGGGGGCCGGCGGCCGATAAATTATTACCGCCCGGAAGTTTTTTGCGTTTGCCGAGTATTGATGAAAAAGGTATTGCTTTTATAAAAGAGGTGATTTCTACACCGGATCGCTGGTATGAAGCGAAAGAGGCGATCGCAGAAGCCCGACAAATTATTCTGCACAAGCTAAATTTAATGGCTTGGTTAGATGACTACGCGAGTAAATTTTGATAAAAGCATTTTGACTCAAAATCTAGCGAGAACACAGGCAAAATGAAACAGGGAATTTGTACGCTTGGAAATGATATCGTCTACGACCAACTGGTCGCTTTATTGAACAGTATTGATACCATTTTGGGTTCAGAAACGCCCGTTTGTATTTATCCTTTTGACGATCAACTTGAAAAAATTAAAGCTGAAGTTGAGAGGCGTCCTAACGTTTTTATCTACGAGGATACGGACTCCATTCAACGTTGGGATGAATTTATGGCTGTTGCTTCTCCGGCGAGTGTGAAGCGAAACTATCGAATTTATGGCGGACATCGGCGTTTTTGTGCGTTTGATGGTCCTTTCGATCGCTTTGTTTATCTCGATGCCGATACCTTGGTGATGAACAGTCTCGACCGGGTATTTGATGGGTTGGAAAATTATGATTGTGTCACCTACGATTTCCAACATTTAGACCCCAAAATGATTTACAATGTTAAATCACCTTTGCTGTTTAAAGTGTTTTCTCCTGAGGAAGTTCGCCTAGAAATTTTTTGTTCGGGATTTTTTGCTTCTAAAAAAGGATTATTTCCTCCGCAGCAGCGAGAATGGTTACTTTCACAGTTAAAAAATTCCGAGTCAGAAATTCTTTATCCCACCGGCGATCAACCGGTTTTAAATTATATGTTTATGCGGTCAAAGTTACCCATTTGTAACCTCGCCCACCATCTTCCCAATTCAGAAAAAACGGGTAATAGTGTTACGTCCAGTCATTTTGAAGCGCAAGATCATATTGTTTATGATAAAGGAAAACGCCTGACTTATCTCCACTATATTGGCATTGCCCCCCGAGTCATGCAAGCGGTTTGTCGGGGCGAAAATATCGAGTTTCCCTATCGAGATATCTTCTTACACTATCGCTACCTCCACGAACCGGAAAAGCGTCCGGTGTTTACAAGTCCTGGGGTTCCCTATAATTATTCACCCAAACCGAGTTTATTTAAACGAGTTTTGAGAAAGTTAAAATTAACAAAATGAGGATAAAATATCATGCGTGGAATTTATATCGTTGCCAACGATAAGGTCATGGAAAATGCAATTGCTTTACTCAATAGCATTCGCTTTTATAATCAAAACATCCCGATTTTTCTGATTCCCTTTAACGAAGACTATCATCAAGTTGCCGAAACCTTAGGTCGTTTGCATGACGTTAAAGTGTTTCCTGATTTAGATTTTCTCGAACAGTTAACCCAAAAAGTCGGAGAAATTTTTGATCGGGATTTTCTCAAACTTCCTAATAAAATGCGAAAGCTGGTGGTTTGGTTTGGGCCGTTAGACGAATTTCTCTATATCGATACCGATATTGTGGTGTTTGAAGATATTGTCGCGAATTTAGATTATCTTTCTGAAGTCGATTTTTTCTGCTGTGACTATCATTTTTCGGGTCAAAAGTTGCGGAATATTTTCTCGTCGTTTGTCCTTGAAAACAATCTTTTCACCGAGAAAGAACTGGAGGATGTATTTAACAGCGGGTTTTGGGCATCTAAAAAAGGTATTATTAGCTTAGAACAACTTTATGATACTTTGAGAGAATGTTCGCAACATCGAGAATATTTTGATTTTACTCAAGGTGTAACCGATCAACCCATCCTGAATTATTTGGTTCTCAAAAACATTCCCAAGCGGGGAAATTTAGTAAAAACACCCGCAGGAGGGCCGGGAAGTTGGGCGGGTTCGCCTCATTTTAAAGAAAAAGATCATATTCTTTATGATGGCGGTAAACGTCTACAATATATTCATTGGGCGGGTACAAGAATGCAACCCGGTTGTCCCTACTGGAAGATTTGGGAACATTATCGTTATTTGCATGAAGGAAAACCCGCATGGCAAAGAAAATTAAGTCGTTTTTTCCCGTTTTTAGCAACTCGGACTTAACAGGAGTAAACCAATGACTGAGGGTATTTATACACTGGCGAATGATGTTGTTTACGATCAATTCGTGGCATTACTCAACAGTATTGAAGCCAATGCAGGTCGAGAAATTCCCGTTTGTGTGATTCCTTATAACGATCAACTAGACCGGGTAAAAGCCGAAATCGCCAACCGGAAAAATGTTAAATTATTTGATGATGTTGCGGTTATAAACGATTGGGAAAATTTTGTTAGTGAAGCCTGGAAAGCCCACCGGAGGGCGCAGGAAGTTTGGAAACAGCGAGAGTTACCCTCTGTTTATCGTTTGGCAATGCACCGAAAACTGTGTGGAATTAATGGAGAATTTGATAAGTTTGTTTATTTTGATGCGGATACGCTGTTAATGAGTCCTTTGGATGCGGTTTATGAAAAGTTAGATGAATATGATTGGGTTGCCAATGATTTTCAGTATAAATCGGATCTCAAGTATATTTTTGACCGTCCTCAAGAACAATTACTTCGGGTATTTGAAGCGGAAAAGTTGCCTTCTCATATTTTTTGTGCGGGATGGTTTGCCTCGAAAAAGGGGGTTTTAAATTCGGAAATTCTCGATGATTTACTCCGGAAACTGAAAGCGGGTGAAGCCGATGTGATGGCTTTATTTGGGGCCGGATCAGTCTTTGTTTAATTATATGGTGTTACGAAGTAATATTTCTTTCTATAATTTTGCTTATCATGGCATAGAAACGGCTACGGGAAGTCACTGGTCTTCACAATTTGATCAGGTGGATCATGTGTTGTATGACAACGGTAAACCGATCACTTATATTCATTATATGAGTGTTCCGTCTTCTAAATTTACCAAACTCTGTGCGGGGGAAGATACGGATATCCCCTACAAAGAATTATTCCTGCATTACCGCTATTTGAAATCTCCCAACTCGCGCCCAACTCTCAAGCGTCCCAGTTGGTTTGAACAGAAAAAACGAGCGGTTTCTAAGTTTGTGAATCAGAAAATTGACAATTTTAACTACAAACTTCGTCGGTTTAAAAGTCGGGAATAAGCCATAAATCAATCCAGCATAGGGGTCATGTCCGAAAATAGAATGTCACTAAATTACTTTAACCAAGCGGACAAATCTCGATTTAGATAATCTTGTAACTTCAGAACATCTTCACGGTAGAAATCTAACAAAACCTCTCGTTCTTCGGGAGAAAGAGAAACAGATTGCTTAGATTTGGAGTTTTTAGAAATCAGCCAAGAACGAATGGCTTGACGTTTTTCTTGGGGTAATAAGGTTCCTACAGTTGAACGAAAAACGGTTTTCAAGGGGTTTGGTTTTCGGAGTAAACGATTGATCGAACTATTTTTAGGGATTGATGCGGTTTGATCTTTTTGAGAGGTGTCCGGTTCAAAATCCGTCGAAACTCCAATAAATTCGTATATGCTTTTCATCATTTTAACCGAATTTTCGCACAAGTCTTTGTAGAAAAAGACTCGAAATTGCTGAGTTCCAAAGGTCTCTTGAAAACTTTTTATAGGATTGTAATATAATCCTTTACGAAGTTGAAAAGATGATGGAGATTGCCGAGTTAACGGGAGAGTTTGTTCACTATCAATTGCATCTCGTAAGTGCATGAGATAATCTGAAAAAGCTCGTTCTACAGGATGACGTAAAACAACAAAAATTTTGGCATTGGGGATATATTTCTGAATCCGAGGGATAGATGTTTCATAATGAAACAAACAATTAACAGAACCATCTCCAATTGCTAATTCATCGGTACATTGGGAAAAATTATTCAGGTACTTTTCATAAGAATAGCGAAAAGCACGTTTTTCATAGTAAGCTTGATTATTAGCAATCGTTTCTGGAGGTAGCTCACTCTCTAAAAAATTAGGCTCTTTAGCCCTTCCCAAACCGATTTCAGGGTGCTGTTCCATATACTTATAAATCGAACTGGTTCCGGCTTTCTGGATACCCGCCATTAAGAAAGTAGGTAAAGGCATTTTCAAATAAAGTTTGATGATTTTTTCAAAGCAATTTTTTTTTGAATATTATAGTAGGGAAAACTTGTTATTCGTTATGTCTGCAATAAAACTTTACCTAGAATAGAAATCTTTTCTATTCTGTTGCTTTTTCTTTCTCCTGTCCTTCAAACACTTCCCAAAGCAGGGGAGAAAGGTTGCTATCGAGACGACCCGAACGAATTAACTGTGCATAGGTATCGGCTTCGATATCGACCATTTCCTCTAACAATAATTTTAAACTGAGTTCTTGTAAAGAGGGATGTTCGGCTTGCATTTTATCGATTTTTTCTTGAATTTGTTTTAACTCAAGATTGACTAAATCGGCTTGATATCGATAAAACTCCGGGTCGGTTTCTTGTCGGCGAATCACGTCCGATAAATGATTTTGCACTCGGTTTAACGCCACCCGACGGGCGATTAATTCTAAATATTCTTGACGCAAAGGTTGATCGCCAATTAACCCCAATTTGTCGAGTAAGGGTTGAGTTGTTAAACCTTGAACTAATAAAGTAAACAATACCACGCCAAAAACAGTCGCGATAATTTCATCCCGTTGTTGTAAAGCAATGGGTACGCTCAACGCCAACGCAATAGAAACCGAACCCCTCAATCCTCCCCACCACAAAACGGTTTGAATTTTGAAATCAATTTCAGATTTAGCCAAGCCATTACTAATCGCACTTAACCCGTAGGTACTAATCGCTCTAGTAACAATCATTCCGGCAATTGTAATTAAAATGGGTTTAATATTGGCGGCTAAATTGGGAAATTGAATCTGATCGCCGATTAACAGAAAAACAATTGAATTGACAAAAAACGCCAGAAACTCCCAAAATTCACTAACAATAATTCGAGTGCGGGGATTCATCCCAATCCGAGAACCAAAATTCCCCAAAATCACACCAACGGTAACAACACCAATGACACCGGAACCCCCCAACTCCTCCGTTACGACATAAGTTCCGTAAGCGGAAACCAGGGTTAAAGATTGTTCAACCAAAGGAGAATCAAACCGTTGAGTCAGATAGGAAATTCCGAAGCCAATTAAACTCCCAACTCCTACACCAATTCCCACAAAAGTAAAAAATTGTAATAAAGTTTGGGAAACCGAAAATTCAGTCGTTCCCATCGGTATCCCGACTAACAAACTAAAAGCAACAACCGCCACCCCATCGTTAAATAAACTTTCTCCTTCCATCAAAGTTCGTAAACGTTGGCTGGCGCCCAATTCTTTCAGCAAGGCGACAACAGAAATGGGATCGGTTGCTGATAGACTCGCTCCCACTAATAAAGCGATCGCCAATGGAATTCCTGCAAACCAATTTAACCCAAAAGCAATACCGACAACCGAAATAATCACCCCGACAACTGCAAACAAGGTAACGGGAACTAGATCTCGTTTCAACTCCCGCCATTTCATATTCCAACCCGCCTCAAACAGTAACGGGGGGAGAAAAATTTCTAAAATCAGTTCGGGGGAGAGGTTGACCAGGCGAATGTCTTCAAACGCCAGAATCGATCCGACAATCACCAACAGCAGGGTGAAGGGTATGCGACGAAACCACACAAACAGACGGGAGACGGTGGCTACACTCAGCGAAACCAGGAGAACTAATAAAAATTGCTCTAGGTTTTGCTTGATGGCGATTTCAGTTAGGGCAGTTTCTGGGGTCATGGGATAAATCGATGCTCGGTTGCCAAAAACACTCAATAGAGCAGGGAACGGGGAACAGGGAACGGGGAACAGTGGCGGAAAGATTTCACCGTCTAGGATGGGTGAATCAGTCTATATCCTAACCACCCGTTCAACTGCTTTATCATACCAAGCTCTGGGGGTTGTCCGGCAACTCAAAACCGACTATCCCCTCAAAATGAGAGAACAGTCGGCGTTGATCTTATGGGTTGCTCTCAGGTTTATTTGCTGCTCAGGAACGTTTGAGCTTGTCTGAGGGCTGCGGCTCCGATATTAAACACAGCCCAACCGCCAGCGATCGCGATCGGCATTAAAACCACTAGCAGGCGAAAATCGAAATCCATTTGCTCTCCTCCAGTTTCTTAAAAAAATTCTCATAACTTTATTTTTATCTCATTTTTCCCAATTGCTCAATCATTGCTCAATCAAAAATGTTTATAGGTTGTCGGGAAGAGGGGAGGTGGGGAGAGGGGGAGGTGGGGAGGAAAGAAGTCAGAAGTTAGAAGTCAAAAGTCAGAAGTTCAGGAGTTGCTGTGTTCAGGAGTTGCTGTGTTCAGGAGTTGGGAAACAGATTTTTGCGTAGGGGCGCATGGCAATGCGCCCTCCTAAACAGCCCAATTATTGCCTATAGCAAGATTACCCCTTACCCCTTACCCCTATTCCCTGTTCCCTGTTCCCTATTCCCCATTCCCTTTTCTGCGTGAACCGAAGCCAACTGCTGATACTGTTGGGCGTGTTCGATCAAGTGATCCGCTTCGGCTTGTGACACCTCTCGTAGGGGTTTAGCGGGAACACCGGCCACCAGGGTTCGGGGAGGAACATCTTTGGTAACAACGGCCCCCGCCCCGACAATACTACCGCTACCCACCCGGACGCCGTTCAAAATTACCGCCCCAATGCCGATCAAGCTTCCCCGTTCGATGTGGGCCGAATGAACCACCGCCCGATGTCCGACTGTAACAAAATCTTCCAAAACCGTAATCTGACCCGGATCGCCGTGTAAAATAGCCCCATCTTGAATATTGCTATTGGCTCCGATGATAATCCGTTCCACATCGCCTCGCACGACTGCCGAATACCAAATGCTGACCCCAACGGCGACCTCTACCCGTCCGATGACAGCGGCGTTCGGAGCGATAAAAGTCGCCGGTGACAGATCCGGAGTCGGCCAGTCTATGGCATCGTTACAGATAAATTGATTGGCTTGGTTACTCATTGCTTAATTATAAATTTATACCTAATTCGGCAAATCTTCCCCGAAAGGAAGGAATCACCCCCGCTATAATAGAGTCTACAAGCTAGCAGTGCGAAAACTGATTTCAGCATGAATTCTGCCTTGCAGTATCCTATATTTGGCCCGGAAATTCGCTGTCCTCACTGTCGTCAAAAGATTCCCGCTTTGACGTTGACAGATACTTATTTGTGTCCCCGTCACGGCGCTTTTGAAGCCGATCCTAAAACGAGTGAATTAGTTCATCTTCAGTCGGGACGGCATTGGCGTCAGTGGAACGGGGAATGGTATCGACAACACACCCATCCTGATGGTATTCGATTTGAAATTCACGAGGCGTTAGATCGCCTTTATACTCAAGGTTATCGTGCTACTCGCGTGATTATTGCCCAGCGTTATCGAGAGTTGATTAGTTCCTATCTCGAACGCAGTACCCCCTGGCGAGGACAGTCGGATAACACTCAACCGAAACTCTACGGTTTACCTGTAGAATTTAGTCCCGATCCCAAAGATGAACCTTGCTGGGATGTGATTAATTTTGATTTGGAAAAAGAACAAGGTGTGCCAATTCGCTATCCTTATTTTCGCTTGTTTGAATAGTTGATTTCATCAAAAGCGGAAACTTTAACCCGTTCTTTGGGAATTGCTCGCTGTTTCTCATCTTCTTTTTTCTATGCACCATGCTTCTATTCGCACGGCTAACATCCATCGGGCGATCGCATTTTATGAACTTCTTGGTTTTCAAGTTTGCGAACGCTTTACGACAGGCTACACTCTGGCTTGTTGGATGGAGGGTTTAAACGGGCGAATTGAATTAATTCAAATTCCCGAACCCAAACCCGCACCGGATGCTTTTGGCGACGAACATTATGTAGGATATTATCATCTTTCTTTTGATTTGACGGATGCCACGCCCAATTTACCCCAGTGGGTTAATCATCTCACAGAACAGTTGGAAAAGGCAACTCAAGCCCAACCGGATTTATACCAACCGTTGAAAATTTTACTCGAACCGACTCAGCAAATGATTGGGAATTCGGTTTATGAAGTCACTTTTATTGCCGATACTGATGGTTTACCGTTGGAGTTTATTCGCTTACAAAAGACGGGGTAAAATGGGTTAAATACAATTGATTAAGACTGGTGAGTTAGGGGGCGAGTTCGAGTAGCATTAAAGATGAATTCGCTATAATCTGCTAACTCATCCAATCCCAGAAGATTCAGTAAGATTTCAATGATTAGCCAAGTTAATATTTTAATGGAAAGTTGCTGTAAAATCATCATACTGTTCTCCTTCGTTGGATGAAACTTGAAAAGCGATCAATTCTCTAAAGTTTTGAATCGAAGTTACTCATCCAGCCTGTTATTTAGCCCGGTTATCTTTTGGTCATTTTTTAGTCATTGGGTTTCTCGATCTTCTGTTGATTTTGCTGTTGATCGAGTTTTTTTTCCAGCCAAGACAGCAAGCGCTGAGAGAGTTTAAACTGTCCGTTGAGAATTTCATCGGAAATCGCGATCGCCAGTAGTAAAATACACAATTCAATGGGTTCCATTTGATTTACCCTCCCGTTCAATTTCTAACCTTTTCTAGAGTTTTATATCATCTCCGATTAATTGATTCTCATTATGTAGGGGCGGGTTCAGGGACTATCTCTGACATCCATTACTAAAGTTCAATAAACCCGCCCCACCCTGATAACAGCATTAATCAACCGGACATAGTATTACAGGTAATTTCGGTTAGAGTAGACTGTGAATGTTAAGTATTTACTACGGTAAAGGCAAAACTCGAATTTGTCGTTACAGAAAATCTCAGAACTTTAATTCAAGTGATCATTCTCAACTGAAGTGATTCTCAGGTTTTCTCAGGTTTTCTCAGGCGTCTATCAATTTAAGTGGATGGGAAAAACCCGATCTCTCAATAGAAACCGGGTTTTTGTTCTCTAAACGTTAACCGACGAAATTTTCGGGAGTGGGGGAAAAATCCCCCATTTCTCAGGTGACTATTCACCCAGTTTCCGCCAAGTTTCTTTCCCAACAATACCGTCAACTTTTAAACTTTTATTGGCTTGGAAAGTTTTAACGGCATCCCGAGTTTGTGGCCCAAAAATGCCATCAAGAGACAGCCAAAAGAAACCGTGGTCATACAGACGCAATTGAAGACATTCAACCGCATCACCGACATCACCTTTGGAAAGGACAGGCATCTGAACATCGTAGGGATAGGATGTAGGTACAAACGGAGAATAGAACTTCTTACCGAGAGGAAATTCTTGTCCGCACAGCGCCCGCCAGGTATATTTCCCGATAATTCCATCAACAACTAAGCCACCATAATTCGCTTGAAAATGCTTAACAGCCTTTTCCATTTGGGGGCCAAATTGTCCGTTGAAACCGATGTTATATTTGTAAGCGATTAAACGTTGTTGTGCGAAACGAACCGCCTCACCTGCGGCACCTAATTTTATAAGAGGTAGGACAATTCCGCTCGATTTAGCCGCAGCATATTCAATCGGTTCAGAAGCGGGAATAGCAGTAGCAGTTGCAATTGCTTCTCCGTTGGTTTCGATGTTGGTCATTGCACTCATGGTTGATCTCCTAGACTAATAAACAAGAGTTAATTTGTGTTTTTTCTTGTTTGCTTTACAACTATAATATAGCCGCTAGAGTTGCTAGGTAAAAAGTCGCTTTTTTGTGTTACTTTACTTGAGCTATTAACAGTTATTTCAGTGAGTTAACTCATATAAACTACAAGAAAAACGACATCATTCAACTCAAAAATAAACTCGATAAACTGGAATGAATGGTGTGTTTTCACCGAGGCTGCCATACAGAAACCCGCTTTCAAAGAGAAAACGGGTTTTTAGGGTGTGTTCCCTTCTACAAACGAATTGGCATCGGGGGATTTCCCCCCATTTCGAGGTGATTATTCGCCCAACTTACGCCAAGTTTCTTTCCCAACCACACCGTCAACTTTTAAACCTTTCAAGCGTTGAAAAGCTTCCACTGCTTGGCGAGTTTTTAGACCAAAAATGCCATCAATATACAAGGGATAGGGAAGTTTGAAATCAATGTCAGACAGACGCAATTGGAGACATTCAACCGCATCACCGACATGACCTTCGTAAAGGACAGGCATATTAACATCGTAGCGGTACCGTGTCTCTACAAACGGAGAATAGAAACTCCGACCCAAGCGACGAAATTCTGCGTCACCGTTACACAGCGCACGCCAGGTATTTTCTCCGATAACTCCATCAACATCTAAGCCACCATAATTGCGTTGAAAATGCTCAACAGCCGCTTTCATTTGGGGGCCAAATTGTCCGTTAAACTTAATGGGATATGCGTTAGCAATTAAACGTTGTTGGGCGAAACGAACCGCCTCACCTGCTAAACCTAATTTTAAAAGAGGTAAGTCAATTCCGCTCGATTGAGCCGCAGCATATTGAACCGGTTCAGAAGCGGGGATAACAGCAGCAGTTGCAATTGCTTGTCCGTTGGTTTCGATGTTGGTCATTGCACTCATGGTTGATCTCCTAGATTGATAAACAAGAGTTAATTGTGTTTTCCCTTGTTTGCTTGACAACTCTAATCTAATCGTTAATAGGGGAGGATTAACAGTCGCTTCTTTGTGTTACTTTGAATGAAGTCCAAAGGTGAAAACCAACGTTAACACAACTGAACTAACTCATATAAATTACAACCAAACGAGTTAAGCCGTCGAACCTCAATCAAGAAGCAAAACGGTTGAAAAGACGTTATCTAGGGTACAAAAATAAAACCCGATCTCTTTGTGAAATCGGGTTTTTACAAGTATTAATAGGAACAAGGTAAATTTCAGGATTTGGGGGAAAAATTCCCCCAGTTTAGGCAAATTATTCGCCCAGCTTGCGCCAGGTGTCTTTCCCAACCACACCGTCAATGTTTAACCCTTCACGGGCTTGAAAAGCTTTAACGGCGTCCCGAGTTTTCTCGCCAAAAATACCATCAATGTACAGCCAAAAGAAACCGTTGTCATAGAGGCGCAATTGGAGACATTCAACCGCATCACCCACCGAACCCTGGTAAAGTTCAGGCATATTAACATTGTAGGGATATTTGGTATTTTTCAGGGGGAAAGAGAAAGTCCAACCCAAGCGAGTATATTCTTGGTCGCACAGCGCCCGCCAGGTATTTTCGCCAATGATTCCATCAACACGTAAGCCACCATAATTGGCTTGAAAATGCTCAATAGCAGCTTTCATTTGAGGGCCAAATTGTCCGTTGAAACCAATTCGATATCCGTTAGCCATTAAACGTTGTTGGGCGAAACGAACCGCCTCACCTGCTAAACCTAATTGCAAAACAGGTAAATCAATTGCGCGAGATTGAAGCGCAGCAGATTCAACAGGTGCAGAAGTAGGAATAGCAGTAGCAGTTGCAGTTGCTTGTCCGTTGGTTTCAATGTTGGTCATTGCACTCATGGTTGATCTCCGAGACTGATAAACAAGAGTTAATTGTGTTTTCCCTTGTTTGCTTTACAACCCTAATCTAATCCCTAACAGACCGATGCAAACAGTCACTTTTTTGTGTTACTTTGAATGATTTAAAATCATTAACACAACTGAATTAACTCATTTAAGTTACATCAATCTAAACCCTTTGAACGGCGCAGATCTAATTATAGAGGATAACGATCTTCTAACTTTTGAGCTAAATTGAGAATATCGTCTTTTCTCGCCAAAACCTCCACCCAGTCCGAGGGGATATTTTCCAAGCCATAATAAATCCCGGCGAGTCCTCCCGTTACCGCCCCGGTGGTATCGCTATCATCCCCTAAATTAACGGCTTTGAGGACTGCTTCGGAATAGGAAGATGTGGTCAGCAAACACCACAAGGAGGCTTCTAAAGTATGCAGAACATAACCGCTCGATTCTATTTTTTTTTGTTCTACCGTCTCAATATCTCCGGGTAAAACTCGTTTAAAATATCTTAATTGGTCAGCAAATTCTTCTTGTTCGTAGAGGGGTTTAATCCGTTCTATTCCGCTTAAATAGGCTTCTTTGAGCGTCATTCCTTGCAATAAAGAAATGGCGATGCTAATATAAATTCCGCAGGCCATTTGCGATCGCGCATGAGCATGAGTAATCTTTGAACAGTCGTGAACTTTGGCAATTAAATCGGGAAAAGACTCTTGTTTGTACAAAAACGCCAGGGGTAAAATTCGCATCAAAGACCCATTTCCATTACTGCGATCGCTGGTTTCTCCGGCTTCGGTGGGGGGAACGCCTTTTCGCAGACGATTAATGGCAATTTGAGTCGTTACCCCAATATCAAAAACGCCCCCTCTAGCGGTCCAAAATCGTTCTCTATACCAGCGACAAAACGAGTCGGCGATCGCGTTTAAATCATAGCCTTGATGACATAAAACATCCGCCAAACAAAGCGTCAGAGAACTATCATCAGACCAAGTTCCCGGCGGTTGATTATAAGTTCCATAGCCGGTCATCGTGGTGACGGGATGAAGACGCCGTTCCGATCGCACATGAAACTCTACCGGAACCCCCAACGCATCTCCCACACACAACCCAATTAGTGCCGATGCGATTTTACCCATGACATCAAATTCAACCTATTCTTTAGTCTTATTTTACCCCCGGTTAATTTCTCTGAAAACAAATTAATAAAATTATCTCAATTGACAGGCTGAACCCGATCCAGCCAAGCTTGCAATTCTTCCCCTTCAATCACCTCTTTGGCTAAAAGATGACCGGAAATTTCATCAAGTAAAGCGCGATTTTTATTTAAAATATCCAGCGCCAACTGATGGGCAGTCTCCACAATTTCCTTCACTTCTTTATCAATCGCTTCGGCCGTTTTTTCACTCAGATTTCGACGAGTATTTGATTTATTTCCCAAGAAATTCGCTTTTCCCTCTTTCCCATAAGCTAACGGTCCCAAAACCTGACTCATGCCATAGGTTGTAACCATTCTTTCAGCCAAGTCTGTCGCCCGTTGCAGGTCACCAGAAGCCCCATTTGTAACTGTTTTAAAGATAATTTCTTCAGCCGCCCGTCCGCCGAGTAACATGGCAATTTGTTCGCGAAATTCGGTTTCATCCATCAAGAAACGGTCTTCGGTTGGCAATCTTAACGTATAGCCTAACGCCCCAATTCCACGCGGAACAATAGAAATTTTAGCAACCTTTCCGCCCCCCGGCATTAACGCCCCAACAATAGCATGACCGACTTCGTGATAGGCGACAATTTTCTTCTCTTTTTCATTGAGAACCCGGCTTCTTTTTTCTAAGCCGGCGACAACCCGTTCTATGGCTTCTTGAAAATCTTCTTGGGCAACGGTTTGACGTTGATTTCTAGCCGCCAATAACGCCGCTTCATTGACTAAATTCGCCAAATCTGCGCCGCCAAAACCGGGAGTTTGGGTGGCAATTTGATGTAAATCCACATCTTCTCCCAGTTTAACTTTTTTAGCATAAATCTCTAAAATAGCTTTGCGTCCCGCCAAATCTGGACGGTCAACTAACACCTGTCGGTCAAACCTTCCGGGTCTTAATAAAGCCGCATCCAAAGCTTCCGGGCGGTTAGTTGCAGCCAGTACAATAACGGTTTGATCTCCAACCCCAAACCCATCCATTTCAGTTAACAATTGGTTGAGGGTTTGTTCCCGTTCATCGCTGCTACCACTTTGAAAACCGCCACCGCCACTTCTAGACTTACCAATCGCGTCTAATTCATCAATAAAAATAATACAAGGCGCCTTCTTTTTCGCCTGTTCAAATAAATCACGAACTCGCGCCGCACCCGTCCCCACAAACAATTCTACAAACTCGGAAGCAGAAATACTAAAAAAGGGAACACCCGCTTCTCCAGCAACGGCTTTCGCCATCAACGTTTTACCCGTTCCGGGCGGACCAACTAACAAAACTCCTTTGGGAATTCTCGCCCCAATTTCGGTGTAACGTTTGGGATTTTTGAGGAAATCAACAATTTCCGCCAATTCGGTTTTTGCTTCTTCAACTCCGGCAATATCGGCAAAAGTAATTTTATCAGATTCTCCCTCAACATAAACTTTAGCCTTACTTTTGCGAATTGAGAGGGAACCTTCGGGGTCGCGTTTGCCTAAAAACTGAAAAGCCGCCACTAAAATTAAGGGCGGAATAATCCAACTCAAAAGCACATAAAACCCGCTATTTTTCGGAGGTGGTGCCGCTTGAAAGACCACTTTATTTTGTTCTAAACGTTTGGCTAAATCCGGATCAAAAATGGGAGTTGTGGACAGTAACGGCCCAAATTCTTCTTGATTTTCTCCTTTGAGGCGATAGCGAATTTCATTATCTCCCACCTGCACCCCGGCAACTTGCCCATTTTCGACTTGTTGAATAAAAATACTGTAGGGAACACGCGGCACTTTTTGTTGACGGGGCAGAACCAAATAGGCTGCAAACAATATCCCAGAAATAATTAATAAAATTTTACCAATTTGTTGGGAGTCGGGGAATCGAGATTTCTTTTTTTTAATACTCATCGCAGGTTTAGGGGTAGCGGAGAATCAGTAGGGGTGAAATCCCCCGAAATCCCCCTTAAAGATCCCCCTGTATCTCCCTTAAATATCCCCCTGTATCCCCCTTAAAAAGGGGGACTTATTATCCCCTCTCTTCCCCTTGAAAAAGGGGACTCTTAAGTTCAGTTCCCCCCTTTTGAAGGGGGGCTAGGGGGGATCGAATTCAAAAGGGAGTTTGGCATCCAGTTTTCCTCTTGCCTCCCTTTTTAAGGGAGGTGCCGTAGGCGGAGGGATAAAGGGGGGCTAGGGGGGATGTAATTTCAAAGGGACTTTTAATCCGGGGGGGGATAATTCCCCTACTTCTATTATTTTAACCAACCGTTGCGGCTTGTTTGTGTTCAAATTGAATCTGATTCAAGAGATTTTGCAACTCTTCGCCTTCAATCACCTCAACATCAAGGATTTTTTGGGCTATGGTTTCCAACAAATCCCGATTATTTTTGAGAATATTCAGGGCTTTATTGTGGGCAGATTCAACAATATCCTTGACTTCCGCATCGATGGCTTTTGCCGTATCGTCGCTGACATTACGACGGGGGTTTCCCATCATATTATCGCCCAGAAAATTGTTTTGTTGTCCTTTTTCGTAGGCAAGCGGCCCCAACACCTTACTCATGCCGTACATCGTGACCATGCGTTCGGCCAGGTCTGTAGCCCGTTGCAGGTCGTTGGACGCGCCGGTGGTAATACTGCCAAACACCACCTCCTCAGCCGAACGTCCGCCCAATAACGTGGCAATTTCGGCTTTAATTTCCTCGGAACTCATCAAGAACTTGTCTTCGGTGGGCAGTTGCAGGGTATAACCCAAAGCGGCCATTCCGCGAGGAACAATCGAAATTTTGGCGATTTTTTTCGAGTCACCAACCGCAGCAGCCACCATTGCATGGCCAACCTCGTGATAGGCGACAATTTTCTTCTCTTTGTCGCTGAGAACCCGGCTTTTCTTCTCTAACCCGGCGACAACCCGTTCAATGGCTTCGGAAAAGTCTTCTTGGGCGACTTTTTCCTGACGACGACGGGCGGCTAACAGGGCGGCTTCATTAACCAGGTTGGATAAGTCAGCCCCAGAAAAACCAGGAGTTCTCGCAGCAATGGTTTTCAGGTTAACATCAACATCGAGTTTCACTTTCTGGGCGTAAATTTCCAGAATTTGCAGGCGTCCACTCAAGTCAGGACGGTCAACCAAAACTTGACGGTCAAAGCGTCCGGGACGCAACAAAGCGGGGTCAAGAACTTCCGGGCGGTTGGTTGCAGCTAACACAATTACTGTAGCTTCTCCGGCGCTAAACCCGTCCATTTCTGCTAACAATTGGTTGAGGGTTTGTTCGCGTTCGTCGTTTCCGCCGTACATACCCCCGGAATTTCGAGAACGGCCGATGGCGTCTAATTCGTCAATGAAAATAATACAGGGCGCTTTCTTTTTCGCCTGTTCAAATAGGTCGCGAACTCGCGCCGCACCCGCCCCAACAAATAATTCTACAAACTCCGAACCGGAAATGCTAAAAAAGGGAACGCCCGCTTCTCCGGCTACGGCTTTCGCCATCAAAGTTTTACCGGTTCCGGGAGGTCCGACGAGTAAAACACCTTTGGGAATACGCGCCCCAATTTGGGTAAACCGTTGGGGAGATTTCAAAAATTCGACCACTTCTTCGAGTTCGGCTTTGGCTTCTTCTACGCCGGCAACGTCTTTAAAAGTGACTCGGGTGGATTCGTTTTCAACGTAAACTTTTGCCCGACTTTTGCTAATAGAAAGCGCACCTTGCGGCCCGCCCAAACCGCCGCCGGCACGACTTTGTAAAAAGCGGCCGATACCTATCCAAATTCCAACGAAAATTAACGGCGGAATTACCCAACTCAGCAACGTGGTAAACCAGTTATTTTGAGGGGGCGGGGCGGCGGCAAATTGTACGCCTTTGTTTTCTAAACGTTTGGGAAGTTCGAGGTCAAAAATCGGCGTGGTTGACAGAACTTGTCCTTTTTCTTGGTCGCCTTCGGGTTTGAGTTGATAGCGGATTTGATTTTGGTCGATGTAAGCTTGGGTAACTTGTCCGTCTTCAACTTGTTCGATAAATAAACTGTAGGGAACTCGCGGAATATTCTCTCCGAATAAACCGGGTAAAAAGATATTAGCCAGCAGAACTAATCCTGCTAACCATAACAAGATACTTCCCAGAGGGATATTATTCGGAAATTTGGGTTTTTCGTCTTTGACTGCCATATTTTTACGGTTCTGTGGTCTATTTTGTTGGGTGTATCAATTGCTAAAGTTTTGGCAATTTTCAAAAAATTAGGTTGAATTTACCCTACCTCGGTTTGGAAATTGTCAACGTTTTGGCAACTTCTACAAGGTTAATGGGTTTGATGCACGATATCCGTCTATCTTGAGACAGAGAAGAAATCGCAAAAATTTAAGAAGATTTGTTTAAAGGCTTTGATGATCGGCGATTGAATAGACAAAGGTCTGTTTTCAATCCGAGAAATTGATCGATATCATTCTTCAACACCTCCCATCTTGACGATTTTTTCTCTACTTTAAATATTGCCATAAACGGGAACCGTTGCGCCTCGAATATCTCGGGCCTCTTCAGACGCCAGGAAACAAATCACTTCACCGATAGATTCGGGTTTGACCCATTGGTCGGCGTTGGCATCTCCCATTGCTTCTCGGTTACTCGGCGTATCGATAACACTCGGAAGGACAGTATTGGCGGTGATATTCGTGCCTTTGGTTTCTTCGGCAATAGACTGAGTTAACGCAACAACTGCGGCTTTTGAGGCACAATAGGATGCCAGTTGCGCCCCCGGTTGGACGGCACCCCGCGAACCCACTGTAATAATTCGTCCGTAGCCATTTTGTAACATTTTGGCAAGGCTATGTTTGCAAACCAGGAATGTTGTATGTAGGTTTAAATCAAAGTCTTTTTTCCAGTTTTCATAACTGTATTCGTGAACTTTTCCCATCGCAAACCCCCCAACCAAATGAATTAAAACATCGACCCGTCCCATATCTTCTACCAGTTGTTGAACGGCAGATTCTTCGGTGAGATTAACAGAAACAAATCGAATCGTTTCAAAATCAGTTGGCGAAAGGATGCCTTTTAGACGTTCGACTTCCGCTTCGCTACGATAAGGAATTGTGACTTTTGCACCTTGGGAAATAACGAGAGGGGTGACGCCCATGCCGAGACCCCCAGTTCCCCCAGTGAGTAAGACTTGTTTGCCTTTCATGGGTTGATTGAGTTGACTTCTTCTGTTTAAGATAACGCGATATTTGTTTAAAATCGGGTGAGGTTTTCTCGACATTGCGATCGCATTTTTCGGCTTGACAAAAAGTTCAAATTGTGGCAATAGCCTTATATAATAAAAGAAACTAACGCCGAGGTTCGTTTGATGGTGACACAAACTGAAAAACCAACTTATACCCCAGAAGAATACCTAAAACTCGAAGAACAAGCGGAATTTAAAAACGAATATCGGGATGGAGAAATTATACCTATGGCTGGCGGAACAACAAATCACAACAAAATTGCTGGAAATTTCTACAAAAGATTTCCTTTAACCATTCAAGACCAAGATTATGAGGTTTATATTGGTGATGTAAGATTATGGATTCCCGACGCCAGAACTTACACCTATCCTGATATTATGGTAATTGAAAGTGAACCTATTTTTCAAGAAAATCGCCGGGATATTCTCACAAATCCCTTGTTAATTGTGGAAGTATTATCGAAATCAACTCAAAGTTATGATCGAGGGGATAAGTTCCGTTCCTATCGTTCAATTCCCAGTTTTCAAGAATATATTTTAATCGATCAATCCGGCTATCATCTCGAACAATATTCAAAACAAGCCGAAAATCAGTGGTTATTCAAAGAGTACGAAGGCGAAGAAGCAATATTAACGTTAGAATCCGTTGAGTTACAGATTCCATTAAAAGAAATCTACGAACGGGTGAACTTTGAACAAACAGAAGAATAACAATAATAAAAATTCTGTTAGTCTGGGACAATTTTAAAATTACTGAGGCGATCGCGAAAACCCTCGGCCAACTTCACGGGGGCAAAATTATCATTATCAGTTTACCCCGGATCGGTAGCCCCTTTCAAGTTTACCGACCCCCGGCTTAAAAAAATCATGGCACCTTTCCGAGTTCTTTACTTTTCTTGCCTATCGTGGTCATAACTGTCACATTTCGAGGAATTTTTTATGAACTCCAAAGCCGTTGCACTGTTTCTGAGCATTGGTTTGGCCACCAGTCTCGCCGCCTGCGGAACAACCGACGCCGGTGGTGGCGAGGAAGGCGGCGACGAGTCCAGTGCGATCCCCACCCCGTCACCCTCCGCCAAAGCCGCACAGTCTCAAAGGGTTAATTCATTCCTTTGGGCTTCGGGGGGAGAATCTGGAGAATCTGGAGAATCTGGAGAATCTGGAGAATCTGGAGAATCTGGAGAATCCGACGAATCCGACGAATCCGACGAATCCGACGAAGGGGGCGAATCCGGGGAAAAGCAATCCCGTTCTTTATCATAATTCCCGGCGATACATCCAATCAAAAACTTAAGTTCGACTCAAGTTTTCTCTCAATTATACTGTGTTTAAGTGCCATGATTTTATCCATCGATAACGTCCTCACCGCTCAAGAGTTAGAACAGATTCACGTAATCCTTAAAACCGGGGAATTTGTGGACGGAAAACTAACGGCCGGCACCTTCGCCAAAACCGTTAAAGACAACTATCAACTCAAAGGAAATACGGACGCCGCAGCCGAGGTGAAGGCGGTGGTCAATCAGGCACTTAAACGCAATGCGCTGTTTCAAGCGGCCGTTCGTCCGAAGTCAATTCGCCCGATTCTTTTTAGTCGTTATCAACCGGGAATGTCCTACGGATTGCATACCGATAATGCTCTGATGGGGGATGAAAATTTAACCCGTTCCGATCTATCTCTAACCTTATTTTTGAGCGCTCCCGAGAGTTATTCCGGCGGAGAACTGATCATAGATACCAGCTTGGGCGAACAGTCTTTTAAATTAAATGCCGGCTCAATGATTGTTTATCCTTCCACATTTTTACACTGTGTTAGTGAAGTGACGGAAGGAATTCGACTGGCTGCTGTAACCTGGGTTCAAAGTATTGTTCGGGATGCTGATCGCCGCGAAATTTTATTCGATCTCGATACCGTTCGGCGGGCGATGTTTGAGAAGTACGGCAAAACTATAGAGTTTGATTTGCTCTCAAAAACCCACGCGAACCTGCTGCGAAAATGGGCAGAAGTCTAAGATTAATTTAACACAAAATAGGATATTTTAATGATGAATTTCCGAAAAACTCACCGCCAAATTGCGCCGATTCTGTTTATTCCTCTGCTGCTTTCGGCTTTAACGGGTATTTCTTACCGGATTGGTCTAACTTGGTTCGGTTTACCGGGCAAATTTGGCGGTTTTATGATGTATTTCCACGAAGGACGTTTTTTAGGAAAACCCCTGGTTCCGGTTTACGTTTTGTTGGTGGGGCTGGGATTGTTGGGGATGATTGTGAGCGGTTTCACGTTAATTAAGCCGCGCAAACAATCGAAATCTGTTAAGCTAAATGAGCGGAGATTTCACCAAATTATCGCTCCCATTGCATTGCTTCCCCTGGCGGTTAGTGCAGTTACCGGCGTCGGTTATCGACTGGGAAAAGCCTGGTTTGGGTTGTCTTCGGATCAGGTGGGTTTTTTACTGAGAATTCATCAGGGTTCTTACCTGGGTCCGGCGCTCAGACCGATTTATGTTTTGTTAGTAGGATTAAGTTTAATTGTGTTGTTGGTGACGGGTTTACAGATGACGGGTATTTTCCGCAAACGCCGCCCCCAAAAAACTGAAAATAATTGATTAAATCTAGGAGCGGGTTTTTACACCAAACCCGTGTTGTAGGGGCGGGTTCGACGTGAATTTTGTTACCTATAATTAATCTAAATAAACCCGCCCCGTCCCCGGAATTAATTCAGTAGAGACTAAAAAAACCCGGTTGATTCTACGGCTTCCTCAAATAGATAATGTGTATTATTAAAGAAACCGGGTTTTTGGCGTGGTACCTCATCCGAACACACACCGCTATAATTGTTGGGGTGGGGCGGGTTTATAACAATTGTTTCTAAGTACGAGAAGTTATTGCGGAACCCGCCCCTACAGAGGTTTAATTAATTTCCAGTTCCCGCAGAAAGTAAAATAGATAGTTCCCATTATCGTCTATTTTTCGTCCTAAATAACCCGTTAACGGTGATGACAGTTCTATCAAAATTCCTGATAAATTTTCTTGAGGCATATTCAATGTTAGACAAGCACCATAAATTACGTCTACTTTTACAGCGTCCTGTTTTGTTTGTTCTTGACACAGTTTAACGGCTTCAACAATTTTACTTCGCAGTTGAATGTCTTGTTTGACTTTTTCAATATATTTATCAATTTCACCGTCAATTTGTCCGGCTGTTAGATAATCTTTCAGTTCAAATAGATTAACCGAACCGGGATATTTTGCTTGAAGTTCAACCAAGTTTTGTAAAGTCATGGGATTCATAATACTGATAATAGATTGTTGTGCAGATTTCTCAAGATAACTTGTAGGTTTACCTGGGCCAATAATTAATTTAACAGCAGTTGTATAGCTTTCTCTACCTAAATGTCTCATACCAATTCGATAGAGTTGTTCTGCTGTAGAGTCAGGAAGACTCTTACCTGCTTTGCATTCTCCCACCATTGGATAGGGTTTATGACAATACAAATCCATCCCACCCGCACCGCCTTTTGCATCGGTATCAACCTCAAAACCCAAAAACGCCAAACTTTGACGAACGATATTTTCAAAGGCAGTTCCTTTTTCATATTTTCCGCCTGTTTCTGCGGTTCCCAACTCATTAATTGTAGAAATCCAATCGGGTAAAGGTTTAGTTATTTTTTGTGTTTTCCAACCTATAAATTGTTGAATTTGCTCATCTAATTGTTTCGCCCCAGAATCAGTTATGGCTAACTGAGAAATTGCCATTTGTAATGCTTCTAATTCGGGATATAATGGAGGCTCACGGTTGAGTATTTGACGGTATCTTTGCTCAAAAGCTTCGTTAGTTAAAATTGGGTTATTTTCACTAAGCGTTAAAGTTGGAGAAAGCGGAAGAAAGCGGGGGCTAGAATTAACCGCAACTTCCAACGGTTGACTGAGTTGATAAACCCGCAAATAGGTTAGAAAAAAATGTCCTCGCTTGGCTAAACTTGCGTGTAAAGCTTCCTCTGTCCAAACCGTTAACTGAGATAACAAATCAAACCGTTCTGCTTCGTTAACGATTTGACAAAGTTCACATTTTGCCCAACTTTTAATTCTAACTTTTTCCGAACCCAATTCGGCTAAACTCTGATGAACCGTTGGTAAAAAATTCGGCCGATAATATTGTTCGTTTGGGAGGGGGTTGGATGATGTATCTGCGGGATAAAGAGCGAACTGTCTGTCGGGATTAATAAAAATTCCGGCGATAATTAAGATAGTTCGCCCTTGGTTTAACGCTTCCACATCGGGAGCGGGTACACGCAAAGCAGTATCAATTGAAACAGATTGACTCACGTTTATTTCCTTTTAAACTAAACTAAAAATCTGCTAAATCTTGTTCATCACTAGCATCATCTTCTTCAAAAGATAATTCACCCAAGTCAAACTGTTCTTCTTCGATCATGTCATCAGGGACAATATAGGAAGGATCGCTGAGAATTTCTTGAAGTAAAGGATTACTCGCGCCCAATAAATTTTCAGCACCTTTTTCAGCAATAAATTGTTCAATTTCTTCTTTTGTGAGTTGATATTCAACTTCCCGTTTATTGTAAACCGAACGAATTGCAATGAGCGGTTGAAGCTCATCTTCTTTCAGTTCAACATATTCTCCGCCTTTATCGATCAAAGGTGTAATATATGTATTCTGAATATAGGGAGTCATTTTTCGGTCTTTGGAACGAACTAAACAACTTCGGGTTAACTCAATCCCAAAGTTTTCGGGTTGGGTTAATCTTCGGAGTCCAGCGCCTAATGAATTTCCTCCCGTGTATTGTAACACCGCCACCCCAATTTTGACTTCTTTTCCGTCTTCGGTTCCAATGATTTTAAAGTTGATATAGTTGTCTTTTGCAGATTTATTTTTGACGCTTTCAGTGACATCTTGAATCAAAACTCGCTCAACGGTTTGACCAATTAACCCTCGAAATCCAAATAATAAAGCATCTGCTATTGAGTAGTTATCATCAATATAGTTGTCAATTTCCAGTTGCATTTCTATATCGAAAGCAGATTGAACTTTATTTTCGGGAGGATTTTCTTTTTTATCTAAAAGCTGAGGAAGTTTTTCTTTGCACCAAGTTAAAACAGTTCGGACGGTTTCAGATTTAGTTTTTCCAAGTTTTCGCAATTCTGTTTCATCAAATGGATAAAGCGCATAAGGGGGCGTGAGATTTGTTTCTTTGTACAACTGGCTGAGTCTTAATTTTACTAACTCAACAACTGATTCTTCATCCATAAATTTCAAGTTGAGTGGTTCTCCATAAGCGGAAACTTTCTGCCAAGATAGACGAGCTTTTTTAATCTTATCTTGCCAAACCGCAGGTAACATTACGCTGAGAATAACGCCATTGGTTAAGTTCTCAAACAGTTCTTTAATGAATCCAGCAACAATTTGTGCTTTAGTAAAGCCCAATTCATTAAATTCTTGGCTATCTAGCTCATCAAAGCAAATCAAGATTTGATTGTACTGGCTGATAATATCTAAAGTTTCAACGACGGTTTCAAAGGATTGGGATTGAGTGGGGAGTCTCAATTCATTTGCTTTATATTGAGCAATTTCTTCACCCGCTAACCAGCTAACTGCATAGGGAAACTGTTCAGATGAAAGTGTCCAGAATATCGCTTTGATAATATCAGGATTTTTGTCAGCTATTTTTTTGCGAAAAGCTCTAGTGAACTGCTCAAGTTTTTTTGAAATAGATTTCGATGAGGCATTTTGAAACTTCTCAACCAAACTGGAAGGATCATACTGATTTGATTGGGGATTAACAACTTTAAGAACATGGTTAACCATTGCAGTTGCTAACTCTTGCCATTGTTTTACCTCTTGATGACCTAATTCTTTCAGACTATTAGCTAATATTTTTTGAAAGCTATGTCTGATATCTTGATCGAGATTTCCGTATTGATTGGCATAGACAAATAACGTATTACCCTGAGTTTGCAATTGATGGCGAAGGCGGCTGATTATGTGACTTTTTCCTGTTCCATATTCCGCAGTCACTACAATTGAGGTTGTTTGATTTTGTTTGAGGGCTTGCAGAACAGCATTTGAGGCGTCAGCATTGAGAGATTTGACATCAGTAATCGTGTAATTCCAAATGTGGTTATGGCGCACACTATGATCGCTAAAAGGATTATTTTCCAAAAGGGCTAATTTGATATCTTCGAGGGGAGAATGAACGTTTGAATGTGTCATGGTACTGTCGTAAAAATTTAAGGTTTACAAACAATTTACAATTAGAAACTGAGCCGTCTGACGTAATAGCGCATTCCTCCAAGTTCGGTTTTGATCGAGTCTTCAGCTTTATCGGGGGTAATATCTGTCATCTCACCGCCTATGAGTTGGATCAAGTCATTGGCTTGCATTTCCAACATCCAATCACTAAACTGCGATCGCGTGACTTTTTCCCCAATTTCCCGACGCATCCGGTAAATTGGCACCAGATTGTCATAATTGAAATCACGGTTGAGGCGATCGTAAACCTCCAAGGCGACGGACTTAAACTCATCATAAGATGTAATCTGATTTTCTGAGATAGAGGGTTGAGGATTGACCTGTTTTGTGTTATTATTTATCTGTCGCAACCACCGCAAAACCGCGTTAAAATCCTTCGTTCTCACCCGTTGTCTGGCGTTATATTCAAAGTCAGGACTTTTTAGAGAAGCCTCTAAAATCTGCAAACCAATATCGGTTAGAGAAACTTTAACAGATCGGTTTTTGGTTGTGATCGCGATCGCACCTTTTTCGTTTAATTCGTCTAGTACGGGTTGATAGGTGGCGACTTTCTCTTTACCTTGTTTAACCGACTTCATCAAATCACTTTGCTTGATTTCATCGGTTGCGCCGCCTAAGTCCCACAGCATCAGCAACAGACGAGTTTTGATTTTTGAATCTACAGAATTGGGCATTGTTTTCGGTACTAACTGATGAGTTGAAATTCTGATATCAGCTTAGATTCTCCTTCTATCTAATATTGTATGCCAGGTCATTTTAGATTAAAATCCGTAATATCACGGAAATTAAGTGATTGTTTGTTACTTAGGTGTAGATGATGAAAATTACTCAATCTCTCCATGCGGCGATTTTAGTTTCCGATTTAGAAAAAGCCGATTATTTTTATGGAACAATTCTCGAACTTCCAAAAACCGAACGTTCTCTCAAATTTGCCGGAAGTTGGTATCAAGTGGGAGACTTTCAAATACATTTAATTCAAGCGCCTGCGGTAATTCCCGATGTGGTTAATAATGAAAAATGGGGACGAAATCGACATCTCGCTTTTTCTGTTGATAACTTGGAAGCGTTCAAACAAAAACTAACCGAAAATAACTGCATTTTTCAAATGAGTTCATCGGGGAGGGCGGCGTTATTTGTTCAAGATCCCGATGGCAATATTATCGAACTGAGTCAAGCTTAAATCCTCCCATGAAAATTATTGCTTATTCCTACAGTGATCCGTTGTTAGAAACACCGCCTAACCGGATGATTTGGGGCTGGGAAGTGGATCGGGTTTATCAAGATTTGGGAGAACGTCAACAACTGGATCAACTGTTAGCAGACTGCGAAGCTGAACCGACAGAATATCTGTTAATTCGACGGTTTGAAGAATTGGGAGATACTTTAAAACAAGTTAGCGATCGCCTCTTGCAATTGGAAGCATTAAATGTTAAAATTATTGCCATAGAATCTAATTTGAATCGTTCAATTTCTGATGCGACTCAAGTTGATTTAATTAAACTGATCGCCGAAATTCAAACCAGTCAACGCAGTCGCCGCATCCGCCAGGGACACGCCCGCAACCGTATCAAAGCCACGCCACCCCCCGGAAAAGCCCCCTACGGTTATCGTCGGGGGAAAGAACGCTATATTTTAGATCGCGCAACAGCCCCGGTTGTTAAAGAGTTTTTTGAACGGTTTTTAATATACGGTTCGTTGCGGGGTGCGGTGCGATATTTGGAAAGGCGATATAGCAAGAAAATCTCGGTGACAACCGGGAGAAGATGGTTAACAAATCCCGTTTACCGAGGAGATTTAGAATATAAAAATGGGGAAGTTCTTCTCAATACCCACGTTGCAATTTTATCACGGGAAGAAGCCGCCCAAATTGATCGACTGTTGCGGCGAAATCAACGAATGTCTCCAAAAACCGCAAGTGCGCCCCGTTCGTTGGCGGGTTTGGCTGTATGCGGAGAATGTGGCTGTTTGATGACGGTTAGCCGAGTGACAACCTATCGCAAAACTCGGGAATATTTGTATCTTCGCCCGACCGCTTGCCCCCGTCAACCCAAGTGTAAAGCCCTATCATATAATAACATTTTAGAGGCAACTATTCAACGAATTTGTGAAGATTTACCTCGGGCGGTTTCTGAGTTAGAATTACCCAATTTAGAGAGAATTAAAATAGAACTTCAGCAAACCCTAACAACAAAACAAGAAATTCTCACTCAACTTCCCCAGTTAACCGCAACGGGAATATTAGATGAAGAAACCGCCCAACTGCGAACTTATAAGCTAAAAACAGAGATAGCCCAACTGCAAGGAAAACTCGCTCAATTTCCCCCGGTGAGTTTAGTTGAAACCGCAAAAGCCGTTTCTATTCGGGAATTTTGGTTAGATTTATCGGAAACTGAACGAAGATTTTATTTTCGAGAATTTATCCGTAAAATTGAGATTATTCGACAGGGAAAGGACTGGGAATTAAAGGTTGAGTTTATTTTTTAAGCGTTCAAACCGTTAAGTTAAATAGGATAATAATGTCTGTTTGTTTAACTGCGGTTTGGCTTGAGAAACTGAACCCGCTTTGGTTCCCGGAAAACGTGCAAGTGCGGCGGCTGAAGTTGATTTTCCTTCGGAGTTATTGTTATTAACTAAAATAAAATGATTCAGAATTTCTAACTGGGCGTCAACAATTTCATCTTTTTTTTCATACCATTTGGCTAGGGCAACGGACAAGGTTTCGATCTCATCTTCTAAAGGTGTGATTAACTCTACTAATTCTTGACGTTTAGATGGGGGAAAAAGTCGGGGTTTTTCTTTCAACAATTGCAGAAAAGCTTCTAGGTTTTGATGGTGAAAAGACATAGATAAATATTTGATGCGTGTTAAAAATTGTAGCAGTTTAGGACTCAATCGCCTGCGATCGCTTGACAAATTTTATCGGTTAATTTTAAAATACCATAAATTGGGTACAGCCCGGATAAACGATGAAGTAGAACATCGCCCATCACAGGACTATACCCGGTTTACAGTTTAGCCTTTGCTAAGGCGAATATGCTCCATCACTCGACGTTTGCGTTCATCGGATGAACTCAAGGGGTTGTACGAGGTTGATGAAGCTTGGCTGAACGTTCCTAGACTGCGGGCTAGGTGTTCTTTAACTTTCTGCTTTTGCTGGTCTGAACTGGCCATAACTATCTAGAGGGAAGTCGCATCAGGTGTTTGACTTCTATATTTTTATACGAATTGAGAACCTTTTGACAAATAAAATTAGAGAAGTTGAGAAGTCAGGTTTATCCTGTCACCGGAACCCACTTTCGGGGGTTGGGGGACTCCGGTTAGATGTCCTACTCTACAGGTTTTCCGGGTGAAAAATTTCTCAGATTCCACCTTGACGAAATTGCAAGTTTAGGTAATATTTATACATAGGAGAAGAAATTCTAATCATAACCTTATAGTTCAGGAGGTATAGTCATGTTTTTTCCTTTGTGTCTATTTTCGTTCTTCGTTCTCGCTGCCTACCTGACAGTTCCTCTAGTTTAACGTGTTACTAAATTAGAGCTTCCTCTTACCGAGAAAAGATAGGTAAGAGGAAGCTCTTTTATGGATTTAAATTTCGCTAGAATCGCGGTTAGTTAATATTTTTAGATTGGCTCCTATTATTTATTATAACACTCAACTCGACTGAAAAGCAATCGGTTGCTCATCAACAGCCAGAACTCTACCATGTCGTCAGCTTCAAATCAAACTCCCATCACCCCGGACTCACCCCGGAATCTTTGGATCATAGCTGTTTTAATTCTTACACTATTTATACTGCTTTTGGCGATGATTTTCCTATTTCCGCAACCCAAACTTTTAACCGATCCTTTTTTACAACTTCCGACAGAAAATTCTGTGCGAGTGGTGTGGTTTACCGAGTTTCCCGGTTCCCGTCACCTCGTCAGTTACGGGGAAAATTTAAACCAAAAAGTGATCGCTCAAACCACTAAACTCAGCCGCATTCGAGAAGATCAAAAATCCCGAGTCGGAGAACAAACCGAAGACGGAACCGTTTACCAAAAACCAACCCTCCGCGACATTTGGCGACACGAAGCCGAAGTCACCGGTTTAACCCCAGGCGTGCGAGTTCCCTATCAAGTCACTAGCGTAACAAATCAAGGCGGAACCGTCAAGAGCGAGGTATTTTCTTTAGCCGCAAAACCGCAACCGGGAACCCCTTTAAAAATATTATTAACTTCCGATCATCAGTTAAAACCGATGACTGCGGCGAACTTACAAAAAGTTACGGAAACTGTCGATAATATTGATGCGGTTTTCTTGGCTGGAGATTTAATTAATATTCCTGATCGCGCTTCCGAATGGTTTGATGATAACCGGGGCGGTGCTTTTTTTCCGCTGTTGCAAGGTCGGGGAAATTACCAACTGGAAAAAAACGGTGTAATTACCACCTACACAGGAGGTCAGCTTATTCAGAATGTACCGTTATTTCCGGGAATTGGCAACCATGAAGTGATGGGTAAGTTTTCAACGGATATCGATTTGAACGAACAGTTCAACAGTCCCTATCCCCGCCAAGCCGCCGAGAAACTTTATCAAAATAATCGGCAAAAAATAAACCCAAAAAACGACGAAAATATCAAAAAAGAATGGTTAATAAACAATAGCTTTAACAGCGATACATTCGACGAAATATTTACCTTACCCGGCGATAATAAAAACTATTACGCTGTGACATTAGGTGATATTCGCTTGGTGAGTTTATACATTACCAATATTTGGCGAAATCCGGGTTTAAATCAAAACGTTAGGGGGAGATTTCGAGAACGAGATCGGGAATTTAACCAACCGGAAAATTGGGGTTATGGACAGCATATCTTTGAACCGATAAAAAAAGGTAGCGAACAATATAAATGGTTACAACAAGAATTAAACAGCCCCGAGTTTAAACAAGCAAAATATAAAGTCGTGATGTTTCATCATCCGCCCCATACTCTCGGCGACAATATTCTTCCGCCTTATACCGACCCGGTACAAATTATAGACCGAGATGACGCCGGAACAATTCAAATGATTCGATATGAATATCCCAAGTCAGAAGATTATATTATTCGAGATGTTATCCCTTTATTAGAACAAGCCGGAGTTCAACTCGTTTATTACGGACATTCCCATTTGTGGAACCGTTTTGTGGGTAAAACCGGAATCAACTTTTTAGAATCATCCAACGTCGGAAACACCTACGGGGCTTATTTGGGGGAGAAAAGACGCTTTATTCCTCCCGGTTTTGAACTTAAAAATTATAGTGCCGTTGGCGATCCGAACAATTTAGAACCTGTTCTCCCCAATCTGCGACCAATTTTATCAGAAAACGGTCAACCTTTACCCTATATTGCCAGTAACGATATCACCGCCTTTAGTATTTTTGACACCGCCACCGGAAGCGTCAGTAGCTACTATTTTGATACTCGACAACCGGACTCCGAAGTGGTAAAATTTGATGAATTTCAGTTAGAGTATGCAAGAGGCAATAGGCAATAGGCAATAGGCAGTTTACAGTTTACAGTTTACAGTTACCAGTTATCAGTGTTTACTCTTGACTGTTCACTTATCACTGGTCACTTATCACTGGTCACTTATCACTGGTCACTTATCACTGGTCACTGGTCACTGTTAACTGTTCACTGATGAAAGCCCCGTGAAAAATCTGCTAAAAAATATTTCCTGTGATATCCTGTCGTCTAAAATATGGAGCAGAAGAAGTCAACAGCTTGGACAGTAGACAGTCTAACAGATGTCAGGAGTCACCGAGTCAGGAGTTGGGAGGTTCAGAAGTCAGAAGGCACTCATGCGCTCTTGCAAAAGTAAAGACTGTTTTCTATTCCCTATTCCCTGTTCCCTGTTCCCTGTTCCCTGTTCCCTGTTCCATTTCCCGTGATATTCTCAAAGTAGCTATGCTAATTGTTCAAAAATACGGTGGTACCTCAGTCGGATCGGTTGAACGCATTCAAGCGGTTGCTCAACGGATCGTCAAAACAGCCCGAGAACATTCTGTCGTTGTCGTCGTGTCGGCGATGGGAAAAACCACAGATCAACTCGTCAAGCTGGCAACCGCAATTTCCGCAACACCCAACCGTCGGGAAATGGATATGTTACTCTCCACCGGCGAACAAGTCAGCATAGCCCTGATGAGTATGGCGATCCAAGAAATGGGACAACCCGCCATTTCCATGACCGGCGCCCAAGTCGGTATCGTCACCGAAGCCGAACACACTCGCGCCCGAATTCTCCACATTCAAACCGATAGAATAGAACGTCACCTCAAAAAAGGCAAAGTTGTCGTTGTAGCGGGCTTCCAGGGGATTACAGGCCGGGAAGAATTAGAAATTACCACCCTCGGGCGGGGCGGTTCCGATACGTCGGCGGTGGCGTTGGCAGCAGCCCTGCAAGCCGACCAGTGCGAAATTTATACCGATGTCCCCGGAATTTTAACCACCGATCCGCGTCTGGTTCCCGAAGCCCAGTTGATGACGGAAATTACCTGCGATGAGATGTTGGAATTGGCCAGCTTGGGGGCGAAGGTGTTGCATCCTCGGGCGGTGGAAATTGCCCGGAATTACGGGATGCCGTTGGTGGTGCGATCGAGTTGGAGTGATGAACCGGGAACCCGCGTGACTTCCCCAACCCGTCAACCCAGACCCCTAGAAGGGTTAGAATTAACTCACCCCGTCGATGCGGTGGAATTTGACACCAACCAAGCGGCGGTTTCTCTGTTGCGGGTGCCGGATCGCCCCGGTATTGCGGCGAAACTGTTTGGAGGAATTGCCCTACAGCAGTTAAATGTGGATTTGATTATTCAGTCGATACACGAAGGCAATATTAACGATATCACCTTTACCGTCGGCAAGGATTCCTACAACAAAGCGATCGCCGTAGCCGATGCTTTATTACCCACTTTGGGCGAAAACGAAGATCCCAATTTGGGACAACCGGAAGTGAAAGGGGATGAAACGCCGATCGCCAAAGTCAGCATTGTTGGGGCGGGAATGATCGGGCGTCCGAATGTGGCATCGGGGATGTTTACCACTTTAGCCGAAGCCGGGATTAATATTCAAATGATTTCGACTTCCGAAGTCAAGGTCAGTTGTGTGATCTCAGCCGTTGACTGCGATCGCGCCGTAGAAGCCCTGTGTCAGCACTTTGAAGTGAATTTAGGTTCTTCGGCTTCCCTGGCCGCTTCTGCTTCCCCCGCTTCAACAATACCTTTACCGCCCGTGCGGGGAGTTGCCCTCGATCGCAATCAAGCCCGTTTAGCCATTCGTCACGTCCCCGACCGTCCCGGTATGGCCGCGAAAGTGTTTGCACTGTTAGCCAAACATAACATTAGCGTCGATATGATTATTCAATCTCAACGCTGTCATCAAGTCAATGGGGTTTTGTGCCGCGATATTGCCTTTACTTTGGCACAAGTGGATGCAGATGTTGCCCAAAAGGTGTTAGAAGAGGCGACAGACGAGTTAGGATGTGGGGAAATTGTCGTTAACAAAGCGATCGCCAAAGTGAGTGTAGTCGGCGCCGGAATGGTGGATCATCCCGGTGTGGCGGCGCGAATGTTTGAAGCGTTGGCCCTAGAAAAAATTAATATTTCCATGATTGCCACCTCAGAAATTAAAATTAGTTGTGTAGTGGATGAAGAACAGGGTACACAAGCGTTACAGGCCGTTCACCGGGCATTTGGGTTATCCGGCGATCGCCCCGTTATTGTCCCCGAACCCGTTGCGGTTCACTAAATTTTCGCTTTCCAAAAGGGGGCAATATTCCGGATAAGAATTGGAGGGGTTAGAAAACTGAATTGCCATGTAAATGGTATCATCGGATAGAATAAAAGTTTCTAGCCAAATTGTCTTGGCATTTTCATCTTGATGTGCTTCTCCCTCTACCACTCAAATGGCTTTTGTCCATAAATTGTTAATATCCCAGTGGGGTGAGGCACACGGGTCTTCAGCACCTAAACTGTAGAGATGGGCCAAAGCACGTCTGTACAATGCCACGCCAACTCCCAACCGGGTGCGCCCTGTTCAAACTTGATGAGGCATGGAATCAACCTTAATTAATCAGCTTAATAGCGGGTTTACGCTTTTTCTCAGCTTACTGGTTGAGGCGTTACCATTCCTGCTATTGGGAGTCTTATTTTCAAGCATTCTCAATCAATTAGTCGATGAACGCAAACTGCTGTCATTGGTTCCCTCTCATCCGCTATTAGCGGCGTTATTTGGTAGTTTGGTCGGATTTTTATTTCCGGTGTGCGAATGCGGCAACGTTCCGGTGGCCCGTCGGTTTATCATTCAGGGAATACCCGCTTCGGCGGCGATCGGATTTTTATTCGCCGCCCCGACGATCAATCCTATTGTTATATGGTCTACCTGGATAGCTTTTCGCGACCAACCGGAAATTGTTTTTCTGCGCGTCCTCTTATCGCTGATTATTGCCACTTTACTCGGTTGGGTGTTTAGTTTCCAAAAAGACCTGCGCCCCATCCTCCAACCCGCGATCGCCCGTCTGTTACCGCCCCCTCGGATGAACGATAAAAAAACCGCCGAAGCCGGTGAAAGTTCGCCGTTGTTGCAACCGGGGACTTATTTGTTGGGTTCGGCCGAACAACCCGTTAGGCTAGAGTCTATTCCCTTTTGGCAAACTGCACAAGGCTTCGGCACAACCGACAAAAAGACTTCAAAACTCCAAAAACGCCCCAAAATTAAATTGCGATCGCTATTTTTGCGCCCTTCTAAAGAACGTCTGGGCTTGATGGTCGAAAATATGGTACAAGAATTGCGGGAGTTGGGCGGAGTTTTGGTCATTGGTAGTGCGATCGCCGCTTTGATTCAAGTGGCAATGCCCCGAGAAATTATTCTCAGTTTAGGACACGGGCCGGTTTCTTCCATTGTGGCAATGTTGTTATTGGGGGGAGTTGTTTCGATTTGTTCAACCGTTGATGCCTTTTTTGCCCTGTCTTTTGCCGCCACATTTACCAGCGGTTCGCTGTTAGCATTTTTGGTCTTTGGGCCGATGATTGATATTAAAACTGTCGGTCTAATGTTATCGGTATTTAAGCCGCGAGCGGTTGTATATTTAATGATATTAGCCGCACAAATGACCTTTATATTGACCTTGATTGTGAATTTAAACCTCAGTTAATTTCTATGGTTTATCGTCGCTTAAATACTGCCCGCCGCCGCATGATTCCCCTTTGGGAAAAAGTAGAACCCTGGATCGATCCGATCGCTATTTTAGCCTGGGGTATTTTATTATTAAAATATTGGATAACCGGCAAACTCAATATTCTGATTCATCCCAATTATTTCGCTTTAACAATTATTGGCGGAATAGGATTAATTGGCATCGGAAGTGTAAAATTTTGGCAAGTCGTACAAGCCCATACCGTTGAGTCGGAAAAACCCAAAACATCCCAAAACGTTCAACATATTAGCCTGTTTCCTCCCGGCTGGAGTAGCGTTCTTTTCCTCGCTGCGGCAATTTTGGGGTTGTGGATCACCCCCCGCACTTTCGGCAGCCACACGGCCTTACAACGGGGGCTAACGGAATCTTTACCGACGACTCGCACCCAACCCCAAGAATTTCGGACTGCCGCCAGACCCGAGGAGCGATCGCTGATAGAATGGGTACGGATGTTAAATGTTAACCCCGAACCCGACGCTTATACAGGTCAAAAGGCAAATGTAATCGGTTTTATTATTTATCCGCCTTCCCTTCCTCAAGGGTATTTGTGGTTATCTAGATTTGTAATTACTTGCTGTGCGGCTGATGCTTATCCGGTGGGTATACCGGTGTTGCTTCCACCCGATACTAGCCGCCAAGATTATCCTCAAGATAGTTGGTTAGAAGTCGGTGGGGAAATGACCACACAAACCATTGCCGGCGAACGAAGATTAACGATAAAAGCAACAAAATTAACTAAAATTCCCGAACCGAGAAATCCTTACGAATATTAACCCGAATCAATCATTTTTCTGTAGGGGCGGGTTCTACAAAATCTATACGACCACTCCGAGATTTAGCTAAACCCGCCCCGCCCCCAGAACACGCATTAATCAACCGAATTTTATCTCATAATTTATCATATATAATTCAGAATTAACTAAAATTCCCGAACCGAGAAATCCTTACGAATATTAACCCGAATCAATCATTTTTCTGTAGGGGCGGGTTCTACAAAATCTATACGACCACTCCGAGATTTAGCTAAACCCGCCCCGCCCCCAGAACACGCATTAATCAACCGAATTTTATCTCATAATTTATCATATATAATTCAGAATTTTGTTAACCCTTATGAAAGTTCGTCAGGTGCAAAAAAGCGATTATAGCGAATGGTTGAGAATGCGGAATCAGTTGTGGTGTTCTCCCGAGAAAAATCTAGAAGAAAATTTAGCGGAACATTCCCAATAAATCGACCATTATTATAGCACAAATGACCCAAATTTAGCAACATTTGTGATAGAAAGACCCAACGGCAAATTAGGGGGATTTCTAGAAGCAAGTGTTCGCAATTATGCCGAAGGGTGTACAACTTCTCGGGTTGGGTATATTGAGGGATGGTACGTTGACTCAGATTTACGCCGTCAAGGATGGGGGAAAGCGTTAGTCTTGGCGGCGGAAAATTGGGCAAAACAGCAAGGAATTGAAGAAATGGCGAGTGATTGCGAGTTAGATAACGGGGTCAGTTTACAGGCGCATTTAGCGTTAGGATATGTGGAAGTAGAGCGAATTATTTGTTTTCGCAAAGGGTTAACTTAGGACTGAAAAAAAGACTAAGAGTTAACGGTTTGAGGGGGTTAAATTAGCAGAATGTACGACAACGTTTGCAAGTTCCTCGCTGAAAATTATAGTCAGGATTTTGCCCAATGGTTACTCGGAGAATCCATTGAACTAACCCAGTTGAGTCCATCAGAATTAATGGTGGAACCTATTCGCGCCGATGCACTAATTTTGTTAGAATCTCAAGATACCGTTCTGCATCTGGAATTTCAAACCCAACCCGACCCAGAAATTCCCTTTCGGATGGTCGATTATCGATTGAGAATTTATCGTCGCTATCCTCAAAAACAAATGCGACAAGTGGTTATTTATCTCAAACCCACAAACTCAGAATTAGTTCAACAAACGGTTTTCGCCATAGAGGGAACTCGCCACGAATTTGAAGTGATTCGCCTTTGGGAACAACCCGTTGAAGAATTACTTCAGTTTCCCGGTTTATTACCTCTAGCTATTTTGGGTCAGACGGAAAATCGGGTTCAAACCCTGCAACAAATCAACCAACAGATTGAAACCCTAAGCAACCCACGCCAACGAAGGAACGTCACAGCAGCCACTTCAATTCTAGCTGGATTATTATTAGAAAAAGATGTTATTCAACGGTTACTGCGGGAGGAAATTGTGAAAGAGTCTGTAATTTATCAGGAAATTGTCGCCGAGGCGACAGCAAAGGGTTTAGCAGAGGGACTGCAACAAGGACGACAACAAGGACTACAAGAAGGACGACTCGAAGGAGAAGCGACAATCGTGTTACGCTTACTCAGACGAAGAATCGGTGAGATTGACGCAACTCTAGAAGCAACGATTCGAGGGTTATCTATCACTCAATTAGAAACATTAAGTGAGGCTTTATTAGACTTTACCAACCGAGATGATTTAGTAAACTGGTTAGAAAGTCAATAGTGCAATTTATAAAGATTTCATTCCCATACAAACTCGGTAACTCATCGGAACCGGGTTTTTTTAGCGTCAACCTCGAAAATAGAATAAGGGCGCAAAAATTGCACCCCTAAAAAGAGTTGTACATCGAGTTTAATTTATTTTGAATTATCGATTATCCGGATGATTACCAGAAGGAAGGTCGGTAGACTCAGGACTATCCTCACTGGGAACATGAGATTCTACCGTACTCGGTGAAGTTCCACCCGCACCACTGGGCGCATCTCCGGCTCTTGCATTTTCAGTTTCTTCTGCGGTAGCATTAGGATTAGCATTAATTTCTGCCGTTCTCGCCCCTGGATTTTGAGCAACTTCTTCGGGTAAATTTTGCGAATTCTTTGTCTTTGTATTCGCCATTATTTATTCCTCTTTAACGTTCATCTCCCAACTTAACAATTATTTCCTCAAATTCCTTCTGTCGGAAGGTGTATTTAGAGAAATTGAATTCAACATCTACAGAAAACTAAGCTCGTTGTTGCGCTTTAGCGCAGAATATAAACAACTAAAAAATTGCTCAGTTATTGATAGGTGATAGCATAATCAGTAGAGATGGATAATTCAAATGAACCGATTTTTTACCCATTCGAGAACGATATTTGAGTTCGATTTTATGGGTTCCGGGAGTTAAAACTTTGATAAAAATACAAACAAGAGTTTGCCAACTGTGGGAATGAGTAATCCCTAACCCCCAGTTTTTATCATCGTAAATTTCATCATTAATAAAGATTCGGATATCGAGAGGAGCTTTATAGCTTTCTGTATATCCATGACCGTGAGCAATAACGTTAACTTGGCTATCGGTTAATACATCTAGATTATAGCTGACAACCGTTTCCCAGTTCGTGTTATTGGTGTAATTTTGCTCTTGTTCTAAATTTGCATGAACAAAAAATGACTTGAAAGATTTAGAAAATAGTTTTTGCTGTTCTTGAAAGTTAATCTTTACTGCTTGAATTTCTTCTTTTAGTTCCGCTTTGGTTTTTGCAAGTTCATCCTGTGTCGATTTTAATTCAGCTTTCAACGCTTTGAGACTTTTCAACTCAGTTTGAAGCTGTTCGCGAGTGTTGGTTAACTCAAAAATTGATCGTTCGTAATATTCTAGCGGTGTCTTGTTGTCGTTGGAATTCATTAGATTTATCCTTTATTCAAATCCTACAAACAATTAAGATAGTGCGGTCGCACAACTACAAACCATAAGCCAACCAGTTAACATCACATCCCAAAACTTCAGTATGTCCCCAAGTATGAATTTCTAAAAAAAACCCCTTGCAGTCAATATCAACAGCTTTAACTTTTAATCGATGAGTAGCTTCTCTAGAAACGTTAGCATAAGAGATTCCCACTACAACTTTTGGAGGGTTTTTGAAGGCTTTCTCAAACTCAATGTATTGTCGAATAAAGCGATTATCTCCTTTTGCATCACTCAGAGTTCCTTTCCATCCCTTAGTTTTGTTAATGCTTCCTGCAAAAATACCGCTTTCTATTCTATAGAACTTTTCTTTTTGCTTTTGTAATTCGGCATTTGTGGCTTTAATTTCTTCTTTGAGTTCCGCTTTTGTTTTTGCAAGTTCATCCTTTGTGGATTTTAATTCATCCTTCAACTGTTTGAGACTTTCTAACTCGGTTTGAAGCTGTTCGCGAGTGTTGATTAACTCTTGAATTGCTCGTTCGTAATATTCGAGAGGTGTTTTATTGTCGTTGGAGTTCATTAGATTTACCCTTGATTAAAATTTTACTACCAGGGAATTCATTCCCCGACAAACTTCAAATTCCACAATCAATCAGTCTCGATAAAAGAGGTTTAAAAGAACCAACACCACCTTTATCCCAGTTATCCCATATTCTCGCCGGTAAATGTCCCGAAGGAGCGGAAGTTGAAAAATTTACAGATTTGTACCAAAGCCAGATATTGTTTACACACCATCCAACTTTCTCTCCAAAAGCATTCCAGACTCGATCTTCTTTTTGGTGAGTATTTCTCAAACTGTGATAAACTTTAGTTTGTATACTCAAGCCAAAATGTCCATCACTATATTTTATCCAGAGTCGATCAATAGTTCTCAAATCTTCGGATAATAGTAAATTTAGATCGGTTTCCTGTAATTTTCCTTCTTTGTCTTTACCGGTTAACTCAAGCAGTTTTTTAAATGTTTCTTCGTCGGCTTCTTTCCACATTTTATTTTCTAGAAAATACTTCAGCTTTCGATAGTTCAAGGATAAACAACGTTCGGAAATATCGGAAGTTAAGCTATTGATATGATTTTTTATATTTTGAGTTTCTGAATAACAGTAGTTAACTTGTGCTTCTATTTTTCTGCTGAACTTTTCAAAAGATTCTGTAGTCTTACTACCGATCAGGTTTTTGAGATTTTTAATTTCTGAATAACAGTAGTTAAGTTGTGCTTCATTTTTTCTGTTAAACTCTTCAAAAAATTCTGTTGTCTGTTGAAGTTCTTGTTTGGTGTTGGATAATTCTCTTTGGGTGTCATCGAGTTTAGCTTGGGTTGTTGCGAGTTCATTCTGTGTGGATTTTAATTCATCCTTTAACTGTTTGAGACTTTCTAACTCAGTTTGAAGCTGTTCGCGAGTATTTGTTAACTCTTGAATTGCTCTTTCGTAGTATTCGAGAGGTGTTTTATTGTCGTTGGAGTTCATTAGATTTACCCTTGATTCAAATTTTACAAACAATTAAGCTCGTTGTTGCGCTTTAACGCATTAAGAAAGCTATAATAGTGCTGAAGCACAACTACAAACAATTAAGCTCGTTGTTGCGCTTTAGCGCACGAATCAAGCTATGATAGTGCGGTCGCACAACTACAAATGATAAGATGGTGCGGTCGCACAACAACGCATCGTTAAATTTATTCGGTTGGTTTAGAAAACATTTGCTGTAAATTGGAGAAAGATTGAGTAACTTGTGTTTTGATGTCTTGATTATTTAACTGTTTTTGTGACGGGGAAGACTCAATTTCTAACTTGGTTGAATCATAAATTTTGATGGTATTACTCCAAAATTGACACAAAACACCGTACTTTAACCAATCTTCAACGGCGAATTTTCTTAACTCCGGCGCTTTCCTTGTCAAAGCTACCATTCTGGCTGCATTTAGTTGAAGTTGACCGTAGGTTTCAATGATGGTTTGTACGGGAGTGGTTGGGGTTAATTTGGTTAGTTCATAACATTCTATCAACCGATAATATTCAATATCTGATAACTGAAAACCAAGCTTTAATCCCAACCCCAATTTTTGGCGACAGGGATCAAAAGGATTCGGAATTAATTCTGCACTGTGTCGCCGCAATTCTCCGCGAACTTGTTCGAGGGTTTTATCGACTATTTCTTCGATTTGGTCGATTAAATAACTCGCATCATTGAAAACTTGAGTTTCCAATAATTCAACCTCTCGAATTAAACCTTTCGCTTCTACTATTGATTCCATCACCACTAACGAGATTTGATTGATGCGGTTTTCAATATAAGCATCGGTTTGTTTAATCGTCTTGTTGACTTCTTTTATAGTTTCTTGACGAATGCGATTGATTTCTTGCAGGTTTTCCTTTACTTTTTCATCGGCTTGATTTATAATATTTTCAATATCATTAACGGTTTTAGTTTCGAGTTTTTCTATTTTTGCCGTTACTTTATCGGTTCGTTTGGCGACAATGTAATCAATATTATTGGCGAGTTTATTCAACTTTTTTGCCGAACGATCAACAAAATCCCGTTCTACTTTTTTCGCCGAACGTTCTAGCTTTTTAACCAAGCCGCCAAATATCCATCCAAGCATCAGTTCAACTCCCGGAACGAAAATTTATAAAGTTAGATCGATTAACCGATAACTCTAAGATACTCGCTAAATTATTATTAAGCCTCCGTAGATTTACGGAACTTTCAATTAAACCGATAAAATTCGTAAAAAAATGAGTAAAAACCCCCCTTTTTAAGGGGGGAAGGGGGGATTAGGAGAGGGGTTGGGGGAGAGGTTAAAAGGGATGAAAATTCGGGTAAAATATTAGGGTAAAATCAACTTACCAACCCATTGTTCCGGGACCACCTTTAAACGGACCAACAATATTTTTAGTCACCCAACCGCCATAAAAATCACCCGCTTGGGGTTGAACCAGTTCATCACCTACATAACAAGCATCCATCAGACTTGCATAGAAGCTATAACAGTCTTTGATCGCAACAAAATTAGGTGTCGGTTCAAAGTAACGCCAAGCGGCTTGACGAACGTGTTTATCGCCCAATTTAATATCAGAATAAACACAGCGTCCTTTCCATTCACACACCGTTACTCGGGGAGTTTCTATCAAATACTCTAGCTTGATGTCGTCTGCGGGGATATAGTAAGAGGGAGGATGACTGGTTTCTAAAACTCGTTTGGCGTTTTTACTATCTGCGATCACTTCGCCATTAAAGATGATTTTAATGGGTTGACTGACTTCTTCCCAAATGGCGGGACGGGGATAGTCCCAAACTGACTCTTGACCCGGTTGCGGAGGAATTCGTTGTGGTCTCATTTTAACAGGTTTTGAACTACAAGTTTTTCAGAGAGTTAAACACTGAAATTATAACTTAAGTTCTATTTTTCTGCTGCGGTTGGCGATCGCATTTTAAACGGGGTTTAAACTGATTTTTTGGGTTGTCGCATCAATAGCAAAGAACACCCATAAATTAAAAAACCCGCCATCATTCCCGGTAAGACTTCGTAAATTGAATTTGACAGTCCTAAGACTCCATTCCAAAGGGCGGCGACGGTAATTCCGCCAATCATCATCGCCACGCCCACAATAGGAGTAACGGGACGTTTCCACACTCTTAAAACCAATAAAGGTCCCAAACCGGAAGCGAGCGCCGACCAAGCAAAAACCCCCAACGCAAACATATTTTTATCGCTGGCTAAAGCAATGGTTAAAACAATTACTGTTACCATTAATGTTGCTAATTTTGCCAGTTTGTAAGAATGTGCGGTTTCGGGAAAAATATCTTGACTTAAAGCCGCAGAACAGGATAAAATTTGAGAATCAGCAGTGGAAACAACGGCCGAAAATAATCCCGCTAAAATTACACCCACCCAAATCGACGGTAACAATTGAATCGCCATTTTAGGAAGGGCGAGTTCGGGGTCGCCATTGCTGATTAAATCGGGAATGAGAACTCGGGCAGCCAATGCAACCCCAATAGCAGCGGCGGAAAAGATTAAATACAAAACTGCGTAAATATTGCGGGTTAAACCCATATTTTTAGCAGAATCCAGTGCCATCGCTCGTACCATAATATGGGGTTGACCGACCACACCAAAACCCGCAACTAACCAACTCAATAAAAACAGCCCAAATCCAAACTCAAGATTGGGGGGAATGGGGTTAATTAAAGTCGGATCAATTTGTTCGAGTTTTGTCCAAAGTTCTCCAATTCCGCCACAAGCTGCAACCGCAACAATTAACAACATTAACATCGAAAACATCATCACCACAGACTGCACCGCATCCGTCCAAATCGAAGCCCGAATTCCCCCAGAAAAGCAGTATAAAACCACAATAACCGCCCCGACAATAATTCCTAAAGAGTAATTCCAACCGAAAACCGCATGAAGCGCTTTCCCCCCGGCGATCAGTTGAGCGGCTGCATAAGCCCCAAGAAATAGAATCGTAATGACAGCAGAAATCACCGCAATAAATTGATTTCCTCTGGGGTTGTTATTTAAAAAAGAACCGATGGTTTCCGAGTTATTTTCTTCGGAAACTTCTCGCAACGGTTTGTGAATAAAAAACCAGGCAATATAGTCGCCGAGAAACCATCCCAGGAGTAGCCAACCCGCAGAAATTCCGGCTTGATAGGTAAAGCCAATTGTACTGATGAACATCCCGCCACTGTGAGCGGTGGCAAAGGCAGAAAGTCCGGTCAGCCAAGGGTTAACGCTGCGACTGGCGAGCAAATAATCGCCGGTATTATTTTGTTTTTGAGTGGCCGAATAAATGCCGACTCCGGCAAATAACAGCAGAAAAAAGATAAAACCAATTGCAATGACGATTTGACTTGACATCAGCTAAAAATCAGTTATAATACTACTACCAACAAAAAAATTCAGAAACAAATATTCGTTTTTGTATCCTATCGCGTTTGGGGGAAGGTTGCAGAAATTGAAAACCCCATAAATGAAGTGAAACTGGAGAGGGAGCGAGTCGAGAAAATCAGATGTTCTCAGGTGTGTGAGTCGAACTGAGATGGTAGCCGCCGCGATCGCGGCACTCAAAAATCGCCAACAGAAATTCACAGGCGGCAAAACCCTTGCTGTCGCAAGAACGCTACACTAATATTTATACCCCCAGCAATGATGATGTATTAGCAACAGCGAAAAAAGGCACACCAAATATGAAAAACCCACCGAAACAAGTATGGAAAGAACGGCTTGCGACTGGTGGTTTCACAGTTCGATCCCTGACGAACCGACACCTATGGCGAATTTTGGGTAGTTGGATCATTACTCAAGGGATACTCTTGGGAACCCCCGCCCTAGCCGATAACACACCGAAACCCATAGAATACAGTGAACTCTTGCAAAAAATTAAGGCGGGGGAAGTCGAGCGTATCGAAGAAGATCCAGCCCGACAAATTGCAAAAGTGACACTCACAGGCGATGAAAAAGGTGATTCTCCCCATGTGGTTCGGTTGTTTGACCGCAACCCCGAACTGTTAGAGACCGCCCGCGCCCAAAACGTTGACTACGAGGTAATTCCCACCGCCGATAATAGTGCGGCAATGGGGTTAATTGTCAACCTCCTGGTGATATTTGTCGTCTTGGCGTTTTTGCTGATGATTCTGCGCCGCTCGACCCAGGCGTCGGGACAGGCGATGAATTTTGGCAAATCCCGAGCAAAATTTCAAATGGAAGCGAAAACCGGGGTTCTGTTTGATGATGTCGCCGGCATTGAAGAAGCCAAGGAAGAATTGCAGGAAGTCGTCACCTTCTTGAAACAACCCGAACGCTTTACCGCCATCGGCGCTAAAATTCCCAAAGGCGTTCTGCTCGTCGGGCCGCCCGGAACCGGAAAAACCCTGCTCGCCAAAGCGATCGCCGGAGAAGCCGGTGTTCCGTTTTTCAGCATTTCCGGTTCGGAATTTGTGGAAATGTTCGTCGGGGTGGGGGCTTCGCGAGTTCGAGATCTGTTTAGAAAAGCCAAAGAAAATTCTCCCTGTATCGTCTTTATCGATGAAATTGATGCGGTCGGGCGTCAGCGAGGGGCGGGAATTGGCGGCGGAAACGACGAACGCGAACAAACCCTCAACCAGTTACTCACGGAAATGGATGGTTTTGAAGGCAATACGGGTATTATTATTATTGCCGCCACAAACCGCCCCGACGTACTGGATACCGCTCTACTGCGTCCGGGTCGCTTTGACCGACAGGTGATCGTTGATTTACCCGGCTACAACGGCCGTTTGGGTATTTTAGAGGTTCACGCCCGCAACAAAAAACTCTCCGATGATGTTTCTTTAGAAGGGATCGCCCGTCGGACTCCGGGATTTTCCGGGGCGGATCTGGCAAACTTGTTAAATGAAGCCGCCATTCTAACCGCCCGTCGCCGGAAAGAGGCGATTACCATGTTAGAAATTGATGATGCTGTCGATCGCATTACCATCGGTTTATCTTTAGCTCCCCTGCTTGATAGCAAGAAAAAACGGCTGATTGCTTACCATGAAGTCGGACACGCCCTGTTAATGACGCTGTTAGAAAATTCCGACCCCCTCAACAAAGTTACCATTATTCCTCGTTCGGGCGGAATTGGAGGCTTTGCTCAACAAATGTTCAACGAAGAAATGGTCGATAGCGGTTTGTACACTCGGGCTTGGTTGATCGATCAAATTACCATTGCTTTGGGGGGACGAGCCTCCGAAGATGTGATCTTTGGAGATGCGGAAGTTACCGTCGGCGCCAGTAACGATATCCAACGGGTGACGAATTTGGCTCGGGAAATGGTGACTCGCTACGGAATGTCTGACTTGGGGCTGCTTTCGTTGGAAAGTCCCAACGGGGAAGTTTTTCTCGGCCGCGGATGGCCCACTCAGTCGGAATATTCTGAAAAAGTCGCCACCCAAATCGATCAGAAAGTTCGTGAAATCGCTTTCAAGTGCTACGAGAGAGCCTGCCAAATTGTTCGGGAAAATCGAGAGTTAATTGATAAACTTGTTGATTTACTTCTCGAACGCGAAACCATCGAAGGCGATGAATTCCGCCGGATTGTTTCTGAGTATACCGCTCTGCCTGAAAAGCAACTGACTCAAACTCCCGGTTAAGATTCAGAAACCTCCTTGTCAAATTTCTTTCTCTAACAGGACTGTCAGAGGTTAGCATAGGGAGAGAAAGCTGTTATCAAACAAGGGGGTTCCTGATGTCACCTTGGCCGAGTCTAGTCACGGCGATCGCCCTACTGGTCTACTTAGTTTTAACGATTAATGTCGGTCGGGCGAGAGCTAAATATAAGATCATGCCACCTCAAATGAGTGGAGATCCCAATTTTGAGCGAGTTGTGCGAGTACAGCAAAATACTTTAGAACAACTCGTGCTTTTTTTACCCGCATTATGGCTATTTTCTCAGTTTGTGAGTCCGATTTGGGGCGCGAGTCTGGGGGCGGTTTGGGTGGTCGGACGAATGGTTTACGCTTGGGGTTATTATCAGGCGGCTGAAAAACGAACCCTCGGCTTTGCCATCGGCAGTCTCACCGTTTTAACCTTACTCGGCGGAGCTTTAGTCGGGATTATTTTCCCCCTGCTTAAACCTTTGATTTAGCCCCGTATAAAGCTAACATGAAATTGCGGCACGACTCAATTCTTAGTTCTGATTAAGCCTTCAAATGTCCGAGCCAAATTCAAGAGAAAATCCCCTCTTTCAAGTCAACGAAAAAATGTATCAGCAGTTGCTAAAGTGGCAACAAAAGCTCGAACAAACTCAACCGGAAACCCCAACTTCACAAAAGTATCATCTAACTCAGTTAGAGCCTCAGAAAAACACCAATCAAAATGATCACTAAGCTTGATGTTTTGGAGCTTGCCTTGCTACAGGCTCAAAGTACCACTCAACTCAAAGCCTTAATTATTCATTACACCCATCAAGAAATTTTACAAGCCTACAATCGGCTTGCATTGGAACAGCAGATCAAAATTCAGAAAATTTGGCAAGGAGAACTTGAGTCGGGAATCGACACAACCGCACGCATTGGATTTTCAATCCGGTGAACGGTTGAGTCAAAGTTATTTTACTGATACCAGAGTGCTTCAATGTCAAACCCCAAAAGCCAACCCCCACCAACTCAGGCCCAGAATTTTTTCAACTCGGAAAATGATGGCGCTGACGAGAATTTTGAAAAGAATTTAGAGGGTACAACTGCTCAAACACCTAATCAAATTCCCTTCATCCTCTGGGTAATCGGGGCTGTTTTTATTGTTGCTTGTTTGATGTTTGGAAATGGCAAATCTTTCGATCAAATTTTGTTGGCGATCGCCGCCATTTTTTGGATTAGCCTCTCTTACCGATATCCCCGTCAAGCCCTTTGGATCTTCCTGATTTACACTCCCTTTGCCGGTACCGTTGCTTACTGGATTGGTAACGATCATCCCCTGTTTCACTTGGCAAAAGATGGCTTTTATTTTCCCGCCTTGATTGCCATTATTCAACGGGTGCGAAAACAGGGTTTACCCCTGATTATTCCCAAATCGTTAAAAATCCCCCTGTTGGGCTTATTGGGAATTTCTCTGCTGACATTTCTCTACGTGAATGGCGGACAACAATTCGGAGCCAATCCGGGCGGACAGGCGATTTTAATGGGGATTTTTGGTTTAAAAGTTTTGCTGGGATATATTCCCCTCATTCTCTGCGGTTACTCTCTCATTCAAAATCGAGATGAACTTCATTTCCTAACCCGTTTACAGGTTGTTATTGTAATTATTTGCTGTGTTTTAGGAGTCGTTCAATATTGGTTAGTTGTTACGGGTCGATGTCCCGATAATACCGGACTTCCCGATTATTTATTGCTGCGAGCAAATTTACAACGAAAATGTTTGGTCGGGGGAGCATTGGGTTACTATCCCGCTAATAATTTTATTCGTTTACCCGGTACATTTGTTGCGCCTTGGCACTGGGCTTGGTTTTTAATTTCTAGCACTTTTTTCTGCTTTGCAACCGCATTTAGTGACCCCAAACTCCGCTGGCAAACCGCAGGTTGGTTATCTTTATCTCTGGTTGTACTCAACGCCATTCTCTGCGGTCAACGTACAGCTTTATTAGCCGTTCCGATTATTATTGTCGTTTTAGTTATTGCTACCAGTCATATTCCTCAACTCAAACGCTTGGTTATTCTCCTGTTAGGAATTGTTTTGTTTATGGGGGGAACTCATTTACTTTTTCCCGGTATTATTTCTCAACGTATGGAGAGTTTTGTCTCCCGTTGGAATGCTTCCCCTCCGACAGAATTTGTTACCGAACAAGCTGAATGGACGGCGAGAACCCATCAAGGTGTTTTGGGAAATGGTTTGGGACGGGCGACCAATGCGGCGCGTGCGTTGGGAGAGACTCGACTCATTGAAACCTATTATCCGAAGTTAATGTATGAAATTGGGCCTTTGGGGGTAATTGCCTTTTTTGCGGTGGTCACAACCCTAACTTTTCAAGGGTTTAGGGCTTATCATCAAGTTCAAGATCACAGTTTGCGGGGTTATGGTGTCGTTTTTTGGGTGTTTGTTTTTCTGATTAGTTATAATTCCTATTGGTATCCTCTCGATACCGATCCGGTGGCGGTTTATTATTGGTTTTTTGCCGGGGTTCTGTTGAAACTTCCCCACCTCGAACGAGAAGAAATAAAAACCTTAGCCGCAGCAGAACTTGAGCAAGAAAAACAGCAATTCTCACCCGATCAAGCCAATGAATTCTTAACGTAAATTAGACTTAAAATGAAGAACCGGGTTGTTTTAAAAACTCTTGTTCTTCCGGTGTGCTTTCCCTCCCTAAAATCGAGTTTCGATGGGGAAAACGTCCAAATTGTTTAATGATTTCCCAGTGACGAATGGCATAGTCAATCGATGATTTACTATCGGGATCGTCACTCAATTGACTTGTTAATTCAATAGATTTTTCCTGATCGGCTAATTTTTCGCTGTGTTCAAAAGGTAAATAAATAAACCAACGTTGTACGGGTAACATTTGCCTATCAAACCCTTGACTTACCGCATATTTTGCCGCTTCCAAAGCTTGAGAATCTGTTGCAAACGCTTCGGGTTGACCCCGAAATAAATTTCGCGGAAACTGATCCAAAAGCAAAATCAACGCCAAACAACTATCGGGCGATTCTTTCCAATTCTCTAATTTTCCCTGTGATGCCAATTCATAATCTGTTAAAAAAAGGCTTCTGATTTGTTCGTCAAACTCCGAATTTTTCTGAAACCAAACTTTGCGAGGTTTCCCATAATTTTCATCTTCGGGACTCCCAAACCAGAAGGCTAAAATTTCTGCAACTGTAGACATGGATTTTGGATTAATTAACTTTTTCTTTCCCCAACAACTGATTCACCAAACGGGTATGATATTCGGGGGTGGTTTGGGTTCCTTGATTGGGTTGTTGTTGGGAATTTGTGGGTGCTTTCTCCGGCTGTTTCTCCGGCTCTTTTTGGGGTTGAGAAATCGGCGGAGTCGGAACACTTTCAGCAATGATATAGGGACGACCAAACCCTAAAAAAGACCAAGGATCGCGCCGTCTCCGCATCACTTCACCGCCATTAGAATCATTGTCAATCGCCGTATTTCCCTCAATACTAATAATACTACTATCGGGGTTGACCGACTCCACAATCCCCACATGATCGGCTATTCCATCCCCTCGCCAAGAATAAAACACGACATCCCCCACTTGCGGTTGAGAATGCCAGCGAGTATTATATTGAAACCATCGCACACCATCGGGACAATAAGCAAACCCTTTCGGCGTGCGAATGGCTAAACAAATCCCCGCTTGTTCCAAGCAATAAGACACAAAAATTGCACACCAAGGAACGTGATTCATTCCGTACCATTCACCATACTTAGTGCTATTACTACCGGGAGGATATTCAGTATATCCAACTTCATTTGCTGCAATTTGAACAACACGAGCCGGATGGGTCATTGAGGGGTCTCCTGTTTTTTTGAGTAAAAAGGTGAGGAATAGCGATGGTATAATCTCGACTATAGGTTTTGTTTTACCACAAGTTTCTGCCTTTTTCTCAAACGCTTAATACTTAGTTATTTTCTCCGTTGAACTTCTGAAATTTGGTCAGCAAAATTGGCCCCAACAAGTGATAATGACCCACACAAGACCATCCGACATTTTGACCAAATTCTCTCCGCTGCGATCGGCTGTAAAACCGAAGTCCACCCGGAGAAACGGGAACCCAAGTTTGTCCAGTTGAATCATTTCCTTGATAATCTGCTAAATAAAAACATCCCGACGGACGCAAAACCCCGTTAATTTCCTCAAAAACCCGTTGAGGATGAGGATAATGTAAAAAACTAATCGTACAAAATACCGCATCAAACTGATGTTCCCCAAAGGGGAGAGACTCCACATTTCCGGGTGTAAACGTCAGGCGTTGGGGGTAACGGTTTCGCGCGCGCGCTTGATGGATCATCTCCTCCGACAGATCCAGTCCCGTTGCGGTAACAGTCGGAAACTGTTTGGCGATGCGATCGACAAGGCGACCCGTCCCACAGCCGAGATCGAGAATATTTGCTTCCTGCTTGAGTTGAACATATTCTAACAACCGCTTGTGAACCGCCTGATAAAATACCGTTGTGAACAAACAGTCGTAACCCGGCGCCCAACGGTCAAAAAACCATTGTTTGTTTCTCAAGAATGTTTCGGTCATTGTCTTTTTCTCTTAATCGTTGAAATTCTTTCTTCTGGTAAATCTACAGGTAAATCTACTCAATTCCACAGAGTTAATATCAAAATGTTAAAATTTTCAAGAGCTAACCTCCTAAAAAGAAAATCTGATGAAAACTGCATTAATTACAGGCGCGTCCTTTGGCATTGGGGAAAGTTTTGCTCGCGAATTAGCCAAAAGTAAAACGAATTTGGTTTTGGTGGCGCGTTCAAAAGATAAACTCGACGAACTCGCCCAACAACTCCAAGAAAAACATCAAATCAAAGCCGAAGTTCTTGCCAAAGATCTCACCGAACCGGGAGCAACCCAAGCTGTTTTTGATGAGGTGACTCAAAAAGGAATCACAATCGATCTGTTGGTAAATAATGCAGGTTTTGGAGATTACGGCCTGTTTATTGAACGGGATCTCGAAAAACAGGTCAAGATGATCCAACTTAATACTATCGCATTGGTTGAACTCAGCCACCTGTTCTTAAAACCCATGACCCAAAGACGTTCGGGATCGATCATTAACGTCGCCTCCATCGCCGGTTTTCAACCCATTCCCTATATGTCGATCTACTCGGCGACAAAAGCCTTTGTTCTGCATTTCAGCGAGGCTTTATGGGCAGAAAATAAAGATACAGGTATTCATATTTTAGCACTTTGTCCGGGGCCGACAGAATCGAACTTTTTTGAGGCGGCTGAGTTTCCCTCAACCTTGGGCGGTGGGGGAAAACTGGTTTCCGCCTCGGAGGTGGTTAGAGATGCACTGAAGGCGTTAGAAAAAAATCAGTCAACCCTGGTAACGGGCGGTTTTGGAAATAACCTGATCGCCAATATCTCCCGTTTTGTTCCCAGAGATGTGGTTGTCGCTATGGTTGAGAAGCAGTTTAAAACCCCAAAAAAATGAACCGTTATAACCCCTGTAGGGGCGGGTTCAGTCCAGATGCGTGTTTTCCCACTCTCAATTTATATAAACCCGCCCAACCCATGTAGGGGCGTCTGCGAACAGAAGCGTGTTTTCCCACTCTCAACTGATATAAACCCCCCAACTCATCCCAGGTTTCCCTGTTAGCGTCTGGGGGCGGGTTTATTGAGATTATTGGTGAGAAACATATATTTTTGCCGAGGCGCGCCCCTACAAAGCAGTAACCTGTTTCCTACGATCGCAATGTCTGCAACAATAGATCGGGTAGAGGATGTAACATTGATAAAAATTTGAGCTATGAAACGTTATCGTTCTATTTTGGCTTGCCTATTGGCGTTTGTCATGGCGTTTATGGTTGGTTGTGGTTCTCCACAAGTTAAAGAACCCCCAACTTACAGCGATGCTCAACTCCAACAAATTCAGAAGTATCAATCTGATATTTTAGGGTTGCGCGATCGCATGACCAGCGAATTACCCGCCTACATTAATACCAGCAAATGGGTTGAGGTGGATAATTTTGTTCACGGTCCGTTGGGAACTTTGCTTCAGGAGATGAATTATCTAACCAAAAATCTCCTTCCTAACGATCAACCTCCGGCGCGAAAATTATCCCGAGAAGTGTTTGAACATTTGCTTCAAGTCGGTGAAGCCGCAGAAAAAGCGGATCGATCTTTAGCCGCTTCTAGCTATCAGGCTGCATTAGAAGATCTGGATGCTTTCTTGAATTTAGTTCCTCAAGCTTCTCAAGCGCCTCAAGCGTAAAATACAATCAAACCTTTGACCGCAGATGAATATCGGTGAATACGAGTCATATTAATTTGCTGTATTGATCGATATAAATCTGCGGTTAATTGTTTATTTTTGGATAAAAAACTAGACAAAAAAAGACAGCAAACGTTTAAAGACTATGACTCATGTTGTTGTCATTGGATGCGGAGTGGTTGGGGCGACCATTGCTTACGAACTCAGCCAAATCCCCCAATTAACCGTTACAGTTCTCGATCAAAATTCCCCCGCCCAAGCGTCTACGGGAGCGGCTTTGGGGGTATTAATGGGTGCCATTAGTCACAAAACCAAAGGGCGGGCGTGGCAAATGCGATCGTGCAGTTTACAGCGTTATGAAACGTTAATTCCCGAATTGGAAAACATTACAGGTCGTTCGATTTTGTTTAATCGCAAAGGCATTTTAATGTTATGTTTTGCGGGAGAAGATTTAAACAAATGGGAAGAATTAATTGCCACCCGTCAAAGTCAAGGTTGGCATTTACAACTCTTAGATCTCGATCAAATTCAATCAAACTATCCTCAAGTTAACTGTGAAAATGTCATCGGGGCGATTTATTCTCCTCAAGATCGACAAGTCGATCCGACTGCTTTAACTTTAGCATTAGTTGAAGCCGCCCAACACAACGGCGTTAACTTTCAATTTGGGGTAAAAGTCGAGGCGTTTCAAACCGTTAATTCGAGCGAAACTCAACGCATTTGTCCGCAAATTTTTACGACTGGGGGAGAATTAGATGTTGATGGGATTGTGATCGCCGCAGGACTGGGAACAACCCGCCTACTTCCCACAGAAACTCATCAAAAATCGATTAAAATTCGTCCGGTTCTCGGACAAGCCGTACAGTTAAAATTGTCTCAACCTTTGGGAGAATTAGAACCCGTAATTAGTGGCGATGATGTGCATATTGTTCCTCTGGGAAACGCTGAATATTGGGTCGGTGCAACGGTTGAATTTCCGAGTAATGATGATGATATTGTTATCGATCAAACTCAAATTAATCCGGTCATGGAAGGCGCTATTCGGCTTTGTCCGGCGTTATCGGAAGCGAAAATTATTCGCCAATGGTCGGGGTTGCGTCCCCGTCCCGATGGAAAACCCGCACCCATTATTGAATATTTGTCAGGATTTGAAAATATTTTATTGGCAACCGGACATTATCGCAACGGCGTTTTATTAGCCCCCGCCACCGCTGAAACCATTCGTAAAATGATTGTAAAAAAATTCGCGATCGCCAGTCAAGAGTCTTAAGATATAACAGTGAGGAAACGTTAACGTCAACTAATTGTTGAAAATTGTTCGCTGTTAACAGCCACCTGAAGTCTTTATCGAAAGGAAATTCTATGAATAATCGGGATTGGCTGGTGAGGGAAGATGGCAACTGTTTAGCCTGCAAGTCAGCCAGAGAATGGGATTTACTCAAAAGTGAGTATCGCTTACATCGGTTTCTCACCGAAATCGAAGATGTGATCAACCAAGCCTTTGAAAAGGGTTTAACCGAAGTTGATTTCTTAGCAGATTTGCGCCTGTTAGTCCGTCAATTAATCACCAATTCCTATTGGTTGAGAACCCAAGTTCCCGAACCCTGCACCAAAACCGGAACTTCGATCATTATGTTGTATGATGAGTTAGGATTTCCCCTCACAGTCCAGACAGAAACCGTCTTACCGGGTTGCGGTTCTCCCATTCACAATCATGGCACTTGGGGAATTGTGGCGGTGTTAAAAGGACAACAAAAAAATGTTTTTTGGAAGCGTGAACCTTCTCCCGATTTTCCCGACAATATTGAAAAAGTCGGCGAAAAAATTCTCACCGAAGGGGAAATTATTAGTTTTACATCCGATGCAATTCATCACATTGAAGCCGTTGGCGACGAACCCTCTTTAACCTTTAATTTGTACGGCGAAACCAACGCTTCTAAGCGGTTTCAATTTGATGTTGAAAGCCATTTAGCCAAGCCTTTTTAAGAGGGATTATCATTCTATTGCTTGTAGTTGGGCTTTAGCCCTTGATCATATCATATCCGACTAATCAATAATTATTCTGTAGGGGCGGGTTACGCCTACGATTTTTACTACTACGGAGAGATTGAGATAAACCCGCCCCACCCTCATAACACTGTGAAAATTCAAAAAAGCTTGTAGTTGGGCTTTAGCCCCTCTATAATGCGCTCTCCGCGCCACAACAAACGGTTAATTTAAGTTGATATCTAGACGCCTGCTAATTTCTCTAACTGCATTCGCCCAACCCTGACAACCCGATAAAATGGCAACTTCCCAACCCCGATTTTGTAAACCCGGATGGGGTCCTTGTTTACCGGGGATAATAATCGGAATTTCGACAACTTCTAACATCGGTAAATCGTTAGGGCTATTTCCCAAACCCACTGTAATGATTTTAGCATCCGGTTGATGATTTTGGTACTGTTCAATCAACCATTGCACCGCCTTTCCTTTTCCCGCTTTTTGACCAATTAAATGAGAAAAGCGATCGCCAACCACCACCTGAAAACCCCACGGGTTTACCGCTTGTTCAATTTCAACACTGGTGAGATTTTTCGGAGTAACAAAAGGTTCGGTAAACTCCCGATTTTTCGCCCGTTTTACATCTTCTGGGTGCAAACCGGTTAACTGATGAATTTCGGCTTCACTCAAGTCTCCAAACCCTTTTAACGGTTGATTTAAAACCTCTGCGACTTTTTGGAGTCCCTGACGCGCTTCTGTATAGTTAAAACCAAACTGCATTAAATAATAATCACCCCAGTTTTCAGTTTGGGGAGAAGCTAAATTTTGTTCAGAAATCGGGATAAACACTGCACTCCCATTTTCCACAATAAACGCATCCGTTAATCCAATTTGTTCGCGGAGAACTTCCACTTCAGAGCGGGTTTTACTGGTAACAGGAATTACCGGAATTTTCAGTTCTTGCAGTTGTTTAAGGACGGGTAAAGCCGCATCATAACCGTAGTCATCGGAGTTGAGTAACGTTCCATCCAAATCGGTAAAAATCAGTAACATATCCCCAAACCTAACATTAATATAACATTTCCCCAGAAACCCAGTTTCTTTGACAAGGTTGGTGGGTGACAGCAAAAAGTTGGTGATTTTAGCAGTTTAGTTATTTATTTTCACCCACCCTACTTTAGTTTACCTCAATTTGCATCTATAAATCTTTCGGGTCTAACTCCATCGCTGTTTTTTTGAGAATAACCGGATTTATTGCTAACTGAGGAGAAAAAAATCTCTATGAATGACGATTAACTTTTTGACTCTCTTAGTTAGGTATGAACGCTCAGTTGTTTCGATTTCGACCTTTGAGAAATGTTTTATCTTTAGTGATTTTATCGCTCATCGTTTCGCCAGTCCAAGCCAGTGAAATTACTTCATCTATTACAACCAGGATTCCGTTTGTAGATGTCAATCAAGATCTTTATCAACAAGAAATTCACCAAGCAAGTGAAGCCGGACTGATGATCGGATTTCCTCAACAACAATTTCGCCCTCAACAGCCTTTAACCCGAGAACAATTGGTTTCCGTTGTGATAGAATTATTTTACAAAGTTCCCTTAGAAAATTCAAATATTCCGTTTCCTACAGGTCAGATAACCACTTTACCTAAACTTCCAACCACCGTCGAAAAAAATCCCTTTCCCGATGTTGATGCTAACCGATGGAGTGCGGCGAAAATTCAATTGGCGCGTGAAATTGGATTTATTCGAGGGTATAAAGATGGTCTTTTTCGTCCCGATCAAGCGGTGACTCGGGCTGAATTAATGGCGATGTTGTGGTCAGTTGATCGCTATATGAATGAACTCCGAAAATGGGATGGTCGAGAATTTTTTGATACCCCAGAACCGACAAACTTTTCTGATATTAACCAACATTGGGCGAAAGATACGATTTTAAAAATGTCATCCAATTGTCAAGCTGCATCCCCTCTCAATGAAACCGGAAACGCTTTCGCTCCCGACCAACCCGCCAAGCGAAATTATGTGGCTGCGGCGACGGTAAGAACGTTAACCTGTTTAAGTATTTTCCCCCCTCCTCCGTCTTAATTTGTTGGAGATTTACTGAGAATTATCGAAGTTGGCGATCGCGAAGTTGACTATCAAGCCAAACTGCATTTTCTTCTGTTAAGGGGGGTACGGGTTCGCGAGAATAATCAATTCTCAAATCAAAACCCCCTTGTGTATAAATTTCCTGTAAAATTTCTCCTAAATTAATCATCGGTTCGGAATCTTCTAACTGTAAGGGGAGGGGAATTTTGGGAAGTTCATCTCGGAGATTGAACGCATATAAATCGGCTTGGGGACGGGAATTGCTGCGACTGATTAAAATCCGATAATCACTTTTAATTTCCTCTCCATAAACTAACATCGGCTGTCCCTGTCGTAACAAATCGATTTCAACAAAATGGGTTAAACTATCTAAAATTTTCTGACGTTTTGCTTCGTATTGTTGACGACTTTTTCCGGGTTGTTTGTTGATGGGGGATAAAATTTCAATCGCTGTGATGACTTCCTCGGTTCCAACTCGACGAATTTCTAAATAGCTTTCGGTTAATCTTTCGGTCTGGGGAACTAAGACGGTTATCGGTTGTTTTGAGGAGGAAACTGAAGTTAAATCAATGGGAGTTTTAACACCGTTTAAATGGGCGACAGAAACATCAGGAATTCCAACTAACACCGAACTTTCCCCAACCGTTTGATAGACCCGTTCTTCTACGGCGACAATATATTTTGGTCGAATTTGAGGCGCTACAAAATTGGCGATCGCAGTAATCAGTCGATGATGAACACCGGACCAAAATTGCTCCAAGTAGGGATTGATTCCCGGAAAAGGAGAAAGCATCGCTCAAATTCCTACAACTCAGCTTACAAAGATTATACCATTTTCTAGCTACAAATCAACGGAATTCTGACGAGATTGAGCAATTTTCCAACTCATAAAAAGAACCGGAATCATTCCGACAGCAACCAAGGCTAAAGCTGGACCTGCGGCTTCGGCTAACCGTTCATCTGCGGCTAAATTATAAACTCGCACGGCTAGGGTATCAAAATTAAACGGTCTAACCACTAAAGTTGCGGGTAATTCTTTCATTACATCGACAAAAGTTAGCATTCCTGCGGTTAATAAACCGCCCCACATAATGGGTGCGTGAACCTTAACTAAAGTGCTGCTTGGGTTGTGACCTAAACTCCGTGCTGCATCATCTAAACTGGGTTTAATTTTACTCAAACTGGAGTTCACCGCCCCAAAAGAAACCGCCAAAAATCGCACCAAATAGGCAAAGATTAAAGCCGTAATGGTGCCGCTGAATAACAACCCGGTAGAAATGCCAAAAGTTGCCCGCATAAAGCTATCAATGGCGTTATCAAACCGACCCAAAGGAATTAAAATTCCCACTGCAATAACCGAACCGGGGATAGCATAACCCATCGCCGCAATTTGTACGGAAAAGCGCATTTCTAGACTCGGTTGCAGTCGCACCCCATAAGCCATAATTAAAGCAATCACTATCGCTAAAACTCCGGTTATTGTGGCAACGAGCAAGCTATTTCCGGCAAACTCAAAAAAGCGTCGGTCAAAAACCGTTCCTAGATTTTCTAGGGTCATTTCAAACAATAAAATCCCCGGCAGCAACAACCCCAAAAACACCGGGATAAAACAAGCGACAAACGCCAAACCCGCTCGAATTCCTTTGAGTTGAAACGGGTTTAACTGTTTAAATCGACTGTTGGCTTGATAATATTTGGCTTGACGGCGCGACCAAATTTCGAGTAAAATTAAAGCCAAGATAAATAACATTAAAACTGCCGCCAGTTGAGCCGCAGCCACCCGTTCTCCCATCCCGAACCAAGTTCGATAAATTCCGGTTGTAAACGTATCGACCCCGAAATATTGAACGGTACCAAAATCATTTAACGTTTCCATTAAAGCCAACGCCAAACCCGCCATAATTGCAGGTCTGGCTAAAGGTAAAGCAACAGTTAGAAAACTACGCCAGGGGTTACAACCGAGAGAGCGACTCGCCTCTAACATACAGGTTGCTTGTTCTAAAAAAGACACCCGAACTAATAGATAAACGTAGGGATAAAGCGTTAAAATTAGAAGCAGAATTGCGCCGACCATTGAACGAATACTCGGAAACCAATAATCTCCCACCGCAGTCCAACCGAAAATTGCTCTTAAACTGCTTTGAACCGGGCCGTAAAATTCTAACCATTCGGTATAAACATAGGCTAAAATATACGCGGGTGCTGCCAGAGGAAGTAACAATAAAAATTCAAACCAACCACTTCCCGGAAAGCGACACATTGTTACTAGCCAAGCCGTTCCCACACCCACGATAAAAACACCCAAACCCACACCCAACATGAGAATCAATGAGTTTTTGAGATAACCCGGTAAAACGGTGGCAGCCAAATGACCCCAAACTTCGCTAGAATTGGTAAAAATACTGCTGAGAACAAATAAAACCGGACTGGCGATCAGCAAAGCGACAACCATCACAAAAACCGTCCAAGCGTTAAAGCGAAAAACCCGAAACATTCTTTTCCTCAATTTGGTTAACGATGACCCGTTGTAACACAGTCTACAAAATTTAACACAATATTAATGAGAAGATATCCTAAAAACAGAGTAGTATTATTCGGTGCTTTTTGATTTAAAATTGCAATAAGCTACTCTAAGGGTAGGAGTTGGGTTAGTCAAGTTAAACATGGGCCAGTCTGTTATTTTACATCTCGATCAAGTCAGCAAACAATTCGCACGCCAAGATGTTCTTGCGGTTCAAAACGTCACGCTGACCTTATCTCAAGGCGACATCTTGGGTTTGTTGGGGCCGTCGGGCTGTGGGAAAACCACATTGTTGAGAATGATTGCTGGATTTGAGCAACCCCAATCGGGTATAATTAAAATCGCCGAACAAGTCGTTGCCAGTCCCGACCGTTGGCTCCCTCCCGAACAGCGAGATGTGGGGATGGTGTTTCAGGACTACGCTCTATTTCCCCATTTGACCGTTGAGAAAAATGTCGCTTTTGGCTTACAACGTCTCAAGAAAAAGTCAAAGGAACAGGTGAAACAGCGAGTCGGTGAAGCGCTAGAATTGGTGGGGTTGAGCGGGTTGGGAAGCCGTTATCCTCACGAACTCTCTGGCGGTCAACAGCAACGGGTGGCTTTGGCTAGAGCGTTGGCGCCGCGTCCGGCTTTGGTGCTTCTCGATGAACCCTTGAGTAATTTGGATGTGCAGGTGCGTCATCGACTCCGCCAAGAGTTGCGAGAAATTCTCAAAGCTGCGGGAACTTCTGGAATATTTGTCACTCACGACCAAGAAGAAGCGCTTTCGATATCCGACTGGGTGGCCGTGATGCGTTCTGGATGTTTAGAACAGTGTGGCACCCCCGAAGAAATTTATCAACATCCGGCGTCTCGGTTTGTCGCGGAGTTTGTGACTCAGGCTAATTTTATTCCCGCTCAACGTCGGGGCGATGTGTGGGAAACTGAACTGGGAAGTTTTGTCATTGATAGTAATAGAATTGAACAGACATTTAATGGCAATAGCAACAATTTAGAGCAGGTTGAATTAATGGTGCGTCAGGAAGATTTTATTCTTCAACCCGATGAAGATGCACCTGTGATTATCCGCGATCGCCAATTTTTGGGCCGAGAACTTCATTATAGTTTACAAGTTCCCTCTGGGCGAGAATGGGTGGCTCGCACCCGAGCGGGAGAGGCTTTATCAATAGGAATGCGAGTTCACGTGTCCGTCGCCAACAACGCTGTACAAGTGTTTCCCGCCAACTCAAAGCAGACTCCATCGAATTGGAAGCCTTTTATTCGCGCTAAGTGAGTATAGCATCAATTTGGACTGACGCAAATGTTACAAATCTTAGAAATCTTTGATCCCAATCGGCATCTATACTTTTAATACAGTATTAAAGTTAAAATGCTGAGGATAAGGCAATGTCAAGAAAGAAAAAACGTGGTGTTCCAACCTTGTATTCAGAAAGCAAGGTAAAAGTCGGGGTATCTTTGACTCCTACTGGAGCAAAACGATTGGGTGACATTGCTAAACAACTTGGTTTATCTCGCTCTGAGTTCGTTGAACGCATCGCTAGAGGTGAGTTTGATGTTTCTGGAAATGGTAGTGAAACGACAATTACATTAGCCACACAAGCAGAAGCAAAAGCCTCTAACTCAGTCGCTAGTTTAGAGCAAAAGTCTGTTGCTCCCCAAGTCGAAAATCAAGCAAGTCAACCCTCTCAAAATCAAGATTCAACTGCTCTGGTTGAACTTCAAGAACGTTGTCAAACGCTTCAACGTCAATCAGAGGAACAAGCCAACACCATCAACAGTTTAGAACAACAACTCGCTAAACTGTCTCAGTTCGAACAACAACTCGCTGAAACTGTCCCAACTGAAGACTATCAACAGTTACAACAGCAGTTACAACAGCAGTTAGAAACTGTTAAGCGGTTACAACAACAATTAACCCAAACTGTCCCAACTGAAGACTATCAACAGTTACAACAGCAGTTACAACAGCAGTTAGAAACTGTTAAGCGGTTAGAACAACAATTAACTCAAGCTGTTCCAACCCAAAATCATCAAAAGTTACAACAACAGTTAGAACAGCAGTTAGAAACCGTTCAAAACTTAGAACAACAATTAGCTGAAATGGTTTCATCTGAAGACTATCAGCAGTTACAACAACAGCTAGAACAACAGTTAGAAACCGTTCAAAACTTAGAACAACAATTAACTCAAGCTGTTTCATCTGAAGATTATCAGCAGTTACAACAACAGTTACAACAGCAGTTAGAAACTGTTAAGCGGTTACAACAACAACTCGCTGAAATGGTTTCGGCTGAAGACTATCAGCAGTTACAACAACAGCTAGAACAACAGTTAGAAACCGTTCAAAACTTAGAACAACAACTCGCTGAAATGGTTTCGGCTGAAGACTATCAGCAGTTACAACAACAGCTAGAACAACAGTTAGAAACCGTTCAAAACTTAGAACAACAACTCACTCAAACTGTTTCATCTGAAGATTATCAACAGTTAGAACAACAGCTAGAACAACAGTTAGAAACCGTTCAAAACTTAGAACAACAACTCACTCAAACTGTTTCATCTGAAGATTATCAACAGTTAGAACAACAGCTAAAACAGCAGTTAGAAACCGTTCAAAACTTAGAACAACAACTCACTCAAACTGTTTCATCTGAAGATTATCAACAGTTAGAACAACAGCTAAAACAGCAACTAGAAACCGTTCAAAACTTAGAACAACAACTCACTCAAACTGTTTCATCTGAAGATTATCAACAGTTAGAACAACAGCTAAAACAGCAGTTAGAAACCGTTCAAAACTTAGAACAACAACTCACTCAAACTGTTTCATCTGAAGATTATCAACAGTTAGAACAACAGTTAGAACAGCAAGAAGCAATCGTTTCCGAGTTGAGACAGAAATTAGAACATCAAAATGTCTCAATAACTAACTTAGAAAATCAACTCACCCGGATACCGGAACTTGAAAGCCAACTCGCTCACAGTTTAGCTTCCGCAAGTACAAAATCTCAAGCAGGAGTTTCTGTAGAAAGTTCTCCAAGTTCGACTCAAACCTATCACCAACCTCAGCCTATTTATCATCCCTGGAATACAAATATTGGGTTAAGCAACTCATCAGAAAGTTATGGAGCGTTAAAACAAAAAATAGAAGAACAGGAAAAAACCATCAACAATTTGCAACAAGAAATAATAGACTTAAGACGTCTAGCAACGATAGCAGAATCTCATTTAGGAAGATGGCGTTCTAACACCTTCTCCCGTTAAATTTCAAGTAGGGTGCATCAAACAATTATTTTTGAAAAGCCACAAAAATTTGTTTTTGATTTGATGGACTCTACTTTTTGGGTAGGGTGTATCAGATAGAGAAGAGCTATCAAATAGTTGTTGCTTAAAACTTACACAGTAAAAATCCCCCAACCGTTAGTTTGCTGGAGGATTTTTCGTTGTGTTCAACCGAGAGTTTTAGGCTTCGCTTTCAATGTAAATGAACAGCAAACCCATCACAACAACGGGTAACAGCCAGCAAACAATCGGAATCAAAATCCAAGGCAAATATGCAGCCGCGTATGAACCGGTCATCTTAAATTCTCCTATTTCACAGTAGCAAGATTTTCAGCGAGATTGGATCTGAGTTGCTTTAACCCGTGTTAAAGGTTATCAAGTTCAAAAATTCAACTCAGAACGAGGTTAGTTGTTGACAATTCCTCGGAAAATATCATCGACAACCGAGAAGTTTTCCAAGAGGAAGAAGGCAACAAAAGCCCCACCCATTCCACCGATAAAGAAGCCACCCGCAAATTGACTCCAGCCTTCAGAAGATTGTAAGAAATCAGCACCTTCAGCTTTTTTGCGGAAGGAAACTAAGCCATAAGCGGATAGACAAGCTGTTGCAATTAAAATCAGAGCAATTCCTGAAATTAATCCGCCTAAGTTGGCACTGGTGCTATCGCGTAATGGCCCAAGTTTCACCCAGGGGCCAATGATAAAATAGCCGTGAGCCATGCCAATTTCTAAGCCGCGAATCAAGGGAGAAAGGCCTTGACGATAAGCGGGTAAATTGCCGATAAATGTCCGTGTAAAATCGGAATCACTGATGGGTGTAGACAGATGTCCGGTGAAGGGATCGCCCTTATAGGGTTGAGCAAATCCTGAATCTCTGGCCTCGTCAGCCGCACTCATATTGATTTTCTCCTGTATGTTTGACAATTGGTAGGAAACTTGAGCTTCTATTTTACGCATCTCGGCGTCATCTAGTCGCACAAATCAACAGGAGCGTTAAAAAAGTTCACATATTTGTTGATTAATGTTTACTTCTGTACCAATTCGCGAGTCTTGTGGGAGAAACGCCCAACAAATAGGCGATAATAATGATTTGATTGATTAACGTTGTCCGCAATACCCCCAACTTTTGCCAGCGTCGGCCCGAAGTTGTTACCGCCAGGGGGACAAGGGCAATTTTTCCCCGTCGCCGCAACCGGCGCACCAGTTCAAAATCCTCCATAAAAGGCAGTTGCGGGAAGCCGCCCCCATCCCAAAAGGTACTCGCTTTGAGAAAAATCGCCTGATCCCCGTAGGGCATTTGTAGAAATTGCGATCGCCATTTTACCCCCCGTTCAACCCAACGTAAACCTCCCACAGATGCGGTTATTTTCAACTCAAACGCCCCCGCAACGACTTTGGGTTCATCGAGTAGCTGACGCACCCACTTCTCAAATTTCAGGGGTAATTGTGTGTCCGCGTGTAAAAACAGTAAAATCTCTCCCGTTGCTGATTTTGCGCCGATATTCATCTGATGGGCGCGTCCCCGATGGGTTTCGATAATTCGCAGTTCAACATCTGCATTTTTCCCAAATGTTTGGGCGATTTCTATTGTATGATCTGCGCTGCCACCATCTACAATAATAATTTCAATTTGAGGAGCATTTTGCAGGTTTGACAGCACGGAGGCGATGGTTTGTTCCTCGTTTAAAACGGGGAGAATAATGGAAATTTTATCTTCATTCATACCATATCCGGTTGATTAATTCTATTATGGGGTGGGGCGGGTTTATCTAAATAATTTCTGGGAAACACAGATTTTTGGGGAACCCGCCCCTACAAAATTATAATTAATTAATCGGACATGATCTCATTATTCATTTTGAGGATTGTTAGGAAATCTATAAAAGATAACCGATGATAAATGATTGGAGAGATTATTTTAAATCTTCGGGGCGATCAATATCGGCTAACTGCGGTAACAATTCAACCGCTAAATTTAGACGTTCACAAACCGTTATCGTCTGTTGAAACACTTCCGAAGTTCCCCAATTAATCCCCATAAAGACTTCCGGAATCAACCGACTTAACCCAATTAAATAATAACCCCCATCATCGGCAGGCCCCAACACAATATCCCCTTGTTTCAGCTTCTCAAACGCCCCAAATAAGATTTCAAGACTTAAATCCATGCAGTCGGTTCCAATTGCCGTTACAGCCGTTTTTCCCAACTCAAAAGCCCCTTGAAACGACTCTCGCAGGCGATCGCCCAAATCCCCACTTCCCTGCAAATTATACCGCAAATCCGCCCCCAACCAATCCCGCATCAATTCCCCATTTCCGCCCGTATAACAAATTTCAGTAGAAATCGGATAAGATGCGGCAAATTCTCTCACCAATTTAACCGTTTTTTCGGTCATTTGACGATGAAATTCCGCCGCACCTTCGGTCCCCAAAGCCGGAATTAATCGGGTTTTCGTTTTCCCCGGTTCTGGATAGCGAGTAAAAATAATCAAATGTTGCATTAATTCCAAATCAAATCAAAATCACTCTTGACGCAATTCATTCAATTTAGTAAACAATAAAACCACCTCGCTTGTAAAGTCTCCCCATTGTTCGACCGGAAGATTGTAAGAGTCAAAACTGCGAATTTCCAAAACAGCACCCTGCTTGCGGTGAGTCACACAAACCCCTTCAGGAGAAGTTGTTTCCCATTCCGGGCCAACAGATTCCATCGAAAAGTCTTCATCCGACCACTGTTTATCTTCGCCGTTAAATATCCCCAGAACCCACTCAGAAATCGTCATTTCTGGATTAGCATCTATACTTCGACCCGTCTCTTTTCCGGCGGTTAAACTGTGAGGAAAAAGCGGTTTATGGGCGAGTGTTAAACTCAGTCCTGCGGCGGTCAGGATATGATTTAAAAAATCGGCATGATTGTTAATTTTAACCTGCTGTCGAATCTCTCCCAAATTCGTTCGACTTAACACCGGAACTAAGATTTTACCCGTGCGAATTTTCGGGTGTAAACTCATTTCAGGATTTTCATGGTTAATAAATCGATACTGACCCCCAACATAACTCCCCATCAAAGCAACCAGACCTTTATATTCTAAAGATTCATTCAGAGTTTGGGTTTCCTTAACCGCCTGAACAATCACAATTTTATCCGCTTGTCCGATGACTAAACCCTGATAATAGTCCTCAGTTTTGAGATCAGAAATATTGTTGAATTTTGCCAGATTTTCTAACATCTCAAAAATCCGATCCAGCCGGACTCCCGCAGTTACATGAAACGATCCTGAAATCTCATTACCCTTTTGAAAAGGATGCCATCCCAAAACATAATCTTCGGGGAGTTGAATATATTCTCCCGTTTGCAAATTGACTAAATTATCACTGACCCAGTTTTTAAGATTTTCGACAATACGGGTTAATTCTTGCGGGTTTTTCGTCTCATTCACCGGATCGGTAATATATTCACAATACCAACTATCCTCGTAACCATCGGGCGTTAGTTTCCAAGAGTTACCATTCATAATTGCGGTTTTACTCTTTTTAATAGAACGGTCGTTAGTTGGAATAAAAGGTAATTCTCGACTTTTTGTTTTAAAGGGAGAAACTTCTTTTTGTTCGCTTTCGGGTTTTAGGTTTCCCTTTTGTAAATCCATCGGAACTTCGATTTCCATCCCGATTTGTCTTTGAACAATATTCTGGGGATTTATAGTCGGATTCGGAAAACTCAATTGATAGTTAGAATCAATCCTGAATTCATCGGCACGTTTACCCATTTTATCCGCTTCTTTTTCCAGGATTTTATTATCATTAACCGATGTATTATTAACTTGCAAAGTTGATTGAACTCGACCCTGTATCTGTTGAACAACGTGCCAAAGTTCGTGGGGTAAATGTTCTTCTTGACCGGGCGCTAGATAAATATCTCGATCTTGAGTATAAGCTAGGGCTTGTAATTCCGCAGGTTTGGCAGAATTATAATGAACTTTCACATCATCGATAGAAAAACCGCAAAGATATTCAATACCCGCTTTCAACTCATCCGGTATACCGGTTGTATTTTCTGGACTTGAAAAAACTTGAACCGGTGCAAATTTATCAGTTTTCTCGCCTTCGTTTTTATGTTGCGGAAATTGGCGGGTAACAGTCCACTGACAAAAGCAACGGCTAGCTTTTGAGTTGGGTTTCGACTGCTGATAAGTCATTAAAAATTCCTGTAACTGTTCCGGCGACAAACTCTTGGCTGTCACTGTTCTCATCTTAATCTTTACAGAGAACCAATTACTGAAGTGAATTTTACATTTAGATTATATTTTAATCACCAATATTGTAGGGGCGGGTTTTACAGTCACCAGTCACCCTTCGGGTTCAGCAGTCGCTCTCTTGCAAACTGTGCTTCTGACGGAAACCGCCGGTAGCAAAGTTTGCAAGAGAGTGTTTTCAGTGAACAGTGACCAGTTATTAGTACAGTAACCATTTAGGGCGCATGGCCATGCGCCCCTACAATTTTAACGACTCATTTCTAACATTCGCTGAATGGGTTTTAATGCGGCGACCCTAATATTTTCAGGAAGGGTAATTTCCGGGGTTCTATTTTTCATCGCCAGATAAAGTTTTTCAAGAGTATTCAAACGCATATGCGGACATTCATTGCAAGCACAACTATTCATCGGTGGGGCGGGAATAAACTGTTTATTACTCGCTTCTTTTTGCATTTGGTGAATAATTCCCGGTTCGGTTGCCACAATAAATTCTGAACAGTCGCTTTCTTTGGCATATTTCAACAAAGCAGTCGTTGAACCGATATAATTCGCGTGGCGTAAAACCGGCGTTTCACATTCGGGATGGGCGATCACTTCGGCTTGGGGATATTCAATTTTTAGCTGTACAATCTTCTTCTCGGAAAAGTTTTCATGCACCATACAAGCCCCCTCCCAAAGCACCAAATCCCGCCCAGTTTCCGCCATCACATAACGGCCTAAATTGCGATCCGGTGCAAAAATAATCGGCTGATCTTCGGGAATTTGCCGAACAATATCGACCGCATTTGAACTGGTGCAGATAATATCGCTCATCGCTTTAATTGCCGCACTACAGTTAATATAAGACACAACTAAATGATTCGGATGTGCGGCTTTAAACCGGGCAAATTCTTCGGGAGGACAAGTATCAGCCAGGGAACATCCTGCTTCTAAATCGGGTAACAAAACTAATTTATCCGGGTTAAGAATTTTAGCGGTTTCTGCCATAAAATGAACCCCCGCAAACACGATCACATCGGCGTTGGTTTTGGCAGCTTGGCGAGACAAACCGAGAGAATCTCCGATATAATCGGCAACATCCTGAATATCGGGATCTTGGTAGTAGTGGGCGAGGACAACCGCTTTTAACTCCCGCTTGAGGTCATTGATGGCCGTAAACAAATCATCGGGGGTTGTTTGGGGTTTCGCTTGTTGATAGACTGTGGTTGTAAACATGAATGCGTCCTTTCAGTTGGATGAGTTAACAAAACGTAACTTCTAATTATAGTTGATTTCACCAAAATATGCCGCAGATCGGGGGGGCTTGTCTGTTGCAATTGACACCACAGTTGAAAAATGGACTTTGAAAACGGACTGAAATTGCCTATTCTAGATCAAGAGAGGCAAGAGAGTCACAGATGAATCAAAGTTGTAAACAAGTTATTAAGATTGCCGTCGTTGGGGACGTACACAACCAATGGGAGTCTCAAGACGCGATCGCCCTCAAACAGCTAGAGGTTGATTTGGTGCTGTTTGTCGGCGATTATGGTAACGAAGCGGTTGAGGTCGTGCAGGCGATCGCGAATTTAGATTTGCCGAAAGCTGCGGTATTTGGCAACCATGACGCCTGGTATACGATGACCAAGTGGGGACGCAAACATCGCCCCTACGACCCGGAAAAGGAAAATTGGGTCCAGCAGCAAATGGATCTGTTGGGAGAAGCCCATGTCGGTTACGGAAAGCGAGATTTTCCCGAATTTGGACTGACGGTGGTGGGAAGTCGCCCCTTTACTTGGGGAGGGCCAGACTGGAGAGATGGTGAATTTTATCAAAAATGGTTTGGGGTTAACAGTTTTGAAGAGTCAACCCGTCGTATGGTAGAAGCGGTTGAAAGTTCAACTGAAAATACCGTGATTTTCTTGGGTCATACGGGGCCAACCGGGTTGGGAGAGGCACCAGAAGACCCCTGTGGGAAAGATTGGAAGCCCATCGGGGGGGACTACGGCGATCCGGATTTTGCCAGTGCGATCGCCCAAACCAGGGCTTTAGGAAAACAAATTCCTCTCGTTACCTTTGGTCATATGCACCATAATCTTCGCCACACCAAAACTCGTCGCCGTAAGTGTGTTGAGGTGGGTTTGGAGGGGACGGTTTATCTAAATGCCGCCCGAGTCAACCGCATTGAAGACCGAAACGGCCAGAAACAACGGAATTTTTCTTTGGTGACGTTAGAAGGCGATCAGGTGTCTGAGGCGAAATTAGTTTGGGTTGACCCCGATTTCCGCATCGCCGAAGAAGAAATTTTGTATCGTCAGCCTCAGGCTGTTGTCGAAGCGGCATCTATGGTATAATCTTAAGTTAGCTTTGAAATTAGAGACCCGGATTGAGACCCTCTTTCCATCTCAAAGGCGGATCTCAAATCTCTAATCTCTAGCTGACAACAGAAGATGAATTGGAGAGGTGGCAGAGTGGTCGAATGCGCTCGACTTGAAATCGAGTAGAGGTTAATAGCTTCTCGTGGGTTCGAATCCCACCCTCTCCGTACTTTCAGCCCCTACAACATAACCTTTTGACGCGAATTTGACGCGAATTTGGAGCGAATTTGGAGCGAAACTAAAATTCGCTCAATCAAAGAGTTATTAAGAAGGTTGTTTGAGGTGAAGCTGTTGGCGAAAATCATCGCTATATTCGGCTTCCAAATAATTCTGAGCGGCTTGAATTTGCTGAGGGCTAATCATTTCTACATCGCTGAGATTTGCGTGTCTGAGGTTGGCTTGTTTGAAGTTAGCATTTTTTAGATTAACCCCTCGCAAATTAGCACCTTTGAGGTTAGCTTCTTGAAAATTCGCATCTTGAAAATCGGTATAAAATAGGTTGTCAAGACCGTAAAAATCTGCTCGAATTAAAATAGCTTGATAAAATTGAGCTTGATTTAAACAGGCTCCACATAAATTCCCATCGGTTAAATTTGCAGCCTGAAAGTTAGCTTGAGCCAAATTCGCCCCTTCTAAATTTCCCCGTTCTAGGTTAACTCCTTGAAGTTTGGCGTCTTGAAGTTTGGCTTCTCTCAAGTTGGCTCGAATTAAATTAGCATCTTTTAAATTTGCCCCTTGTAAGATAGCCTGTTGTAAATTTGCCTGCTGTAAATTTGCACCTTGTAAGTTAACTTCTCGTAAATTTGCCCGAGTTAAATTCGCCCCTTGTAAGTTCGCTTCGCGCAGATTTTTCACCTCTCGTAAATGGTTCGTCCTCACCAAATAAGCTTGACTTAAATTTGTTCCTTTTAACGTCGCTCCTTGTAATTCTGCGCCCATTAAATCCGCTTGTTCTAAATTGGCATCGGTGAGATTAGCATCGCTAAAATTCACTTCGGATAAAATCGCCTGTTTGAGATTAGCCCCCCGCAAACAAACCCCTTGAAAATCAACCCGAGAAAGATTGGCTTGTACAAACTTTGCTTTTCGGACAGAATAGGCTTGTTTGAGATGGCTTTCTTGCAAATTAGCGCCTTGAAAATCCGTACATTTGAGGTTTGCACCCGCCAGGTTTGCACCCGCCAAGTTTGCACCGATAAAGTTAGTTTCGTGGAGATTTGCCCCTTGAAGGTCGGCCCCTTGCAAATTGGCTCCGCTTAGGTTAGCATGACTGAGGCTACATCCTTGCAAGTTGGCGCCTTTGAGGTTGGCTTCAACTAAACTCGCACCCGAGAGGTTAATCTCTTTGAGGTAGGCTTGAGAAATATCGAGTCCATCGAGAGAAACGCCCTCATTGTTGAGGTCTTGCAGGGCTTTGAGTCGCGCCCGACTGGTTGAGACTCCCGATGTGGCGGCGCTATCAACGACTTGCCATGCTTCGTAAATTGCCCGCTGTCGGCGTTTATGGCTTTCTAAGAGGTACAAAGCCGCAACGGTGGAAATACTGAAGCTTTCGATATGGTCAACGGTAATCAGGGAAAGAACTTCTTGAGTAATACACTGTAAAGCCGTGTCTTCTACCTGACAAATGGTTTCACCGGCGACCCAATTTTCAATCCGGTTAACAAACAGCAGACCAATATAAGCAATCACCAACGCCAGGTAAATCCGAAACCACAGACATTTATCAAAGGAACGAAATAAAGGCGAGCGGGCTTGAATATTTTTCCACTGATACCATTTTACACGTTGGGGTCGTTTTAGAGTCATACGAAGATTTTACCGCCTGATAAGAAGTCACGAGTTGATGACAACCCGTGCTTTCTCAAGTGTTAATCTATTCTTACCATAAACCGCGAACGGGCGTACCATTGGGCGGTTGCCGGGGTTCACTGCCGACGGCGACACAATCTCCATAGAGACGTTCGCAGACTTCGTTTATTTTATCTTGATCGGGTAACGGATTTTCATAGCCTCGAAATAACGGCCCGGTGATAATGGCTTCGTATTCTTCTTTGGTCATCTGTTCAATTGTAATGTCAGCCAGCGCCAAACCTTGGGTTAACTGGGTGACTCTCTGTCCGGCGGTAATGGTTAAGGCGTTGGGGTCGTCGGGGTTGTCTTGGGTAGCGAGTTGAATTTCACCTTCTAACACATTAATTGTACCCACTCCGTCTTCATCGGCGCTCATTAAATAAATCGTTCCTTGGACGCCGATGGCGAACCCCGAAAGACAACCGTTAGCGGGTCCCGAAGCCACCAAAAAACCTTGTTGGACTTCGAGACATTGACCGACAACAATTGAAGAATTTTCGCTCATTCGTCCCGCAGCGCCCGTGTTAAAATCAATCTGCGCTCTGGCTTGTTCGGTGCGGACTTCTTCGCCTAAAGTTGCATCATCGTTTTCTTGGGCGACTTGGTTTTCGATAAAGACTTCGTTGTTATCTCCGAGAATTTCTGTTAAGATTGCTAAATCGATTTGTGCGATCGCCTCAATAGCAGTAAAAGCGATTATTAGCGCGACTCCTAAACTGCTAACACCTGATTTTATGGGTTTGAGTGAACTCCTCATTTTCTCTCTCCTTTCCCTATCAATGTTTGACTCATCTATCGATGAACTTTTCCATGCAAACGGGAGTATTTCGGGATAGTTGATCTCCTATGGTGATCAATTTAAAGATTATAGGATAATCTAAGTCATTTGACAGTGGAGATGTTGGGGAGACTCTCACCCGTGACCCGTGACCCATCATCAGTAAACACTTAATAGCCTATCGCGAGAACTGTAAAAGCTATTGACTGTTAAATAAGGTGCTAAGTCCGAAGACCTAACACCTCATTTATTTTAGACCAATTGTGACGAAAGGGGTTTTTTCACCTCCCCAGTTGAACTAGGAAGGGAGAGAGTAGCTAACGGTTAGACAATTTGTTCAGAAGAATTAGTTGTCGTCCCAACAAAACCCTGAGAAACTTGAAACTCAAAGGCTTGATAGAAGTTGATTTGAGTCACTTCTTGAACCCCGTAGAATTGAGTCAACTCTTGAGCATTTTCGGTGATAAATGTATCCAATTCTAACTCGGTATTTTCAGCCAGGAATTCATCGCTGTAAGGGTCAATACCTTCTTTTAAACCCGCACCGAAAGCAAACTCAACAACTTGGCGTTTGCTGATTTCATTGACTTCTTTACCGTAGAAGTTGGTGAGAACATCGCCATTTTGTTCGATGTATTCGTCGAGGTCATAAGAATCATCGGTTTCAACACCTTCTTCGAGGAATTCACCCTGCATTCCACCGATTAATTCATCATCTTCAACCTCGCCGCTATCATCGGTATCGAGTTCTTCTAGATTGTCCTCAATTAACTGAGCATTTTCTTCGCGGAACCACTCGGTATCTAACAGAGAAGATGTGCTAACTCCCATTTTGGAAGTGTAGTTGAAAGCGGCTTCGTAGTTAAAGGTATAAACCTGTTCAACCCGATAGTTTTCAACCAGTTCGTTACCCAAACCCTGATAATATTCGAGGTTCACAAACTCTCCGACATCTAAGCCGATTTCGGTCGCGGTTTCTAAGATGAATGTCTTGACAACTGAAGCATCGAGTTCGCCAACTTGTTCTACAGAAATCTCGAAGTGTTCAGCGATTTCTGACTTGTATTCTTCGATAAATCCATGAACATCAATCGGAGACAATTCTAAGCCATTTGCCAAGCCGTAGGTTGAAGCGTGTTCAACAATTTGACTGTCGCTGAGTTCTTCAACCGAGACTCCAAAAGTGGCTTCTAAAACCGATTGTTGAGTGGATTTGTAGAACTCGACATCGACTTCTTCTTCTGCAACAAACTTGCTGTACAAACCACCGACAACCATTTCTGAAGGAAGTTCTGCGACTTGTTCAACCGCAATTTCAAACCGTTCGGCGAGTTCATGTTTAAATTCTTCTTTCAGGTAGTCTTCATCGACGTATTCTAACGGGTTAATTCCGTTTTTCCATCCCTTACCGAACATGAACTTCATTAAGTCTTTATCGGGGATAGACGCCACATCAAAATCTCCATCTTCCATGTCGTCGGCGTCATCAACGTTGTCACCTACGCCATCATCAGAATCATCATCCATTTCGGAGTCATCATCCATTTCGGAGTCATCATCCATTTCGGAGTCATCATCCATGTCAGAATCATCATCCATGTCAGAATCATCATCAGAGTCATCATCCATGTCAGAATCATCATCCATGTCAGAATCATCATCCATGTCAGAATCATCATCCATTTCCGAATCATCATCCATTTCCGAATCATCATCCATTTCGGAGTCATCATCCATGTCATCGGAGTCATCATCCATTTCGGAGTCATCATCCATGTCATCGGAGTCATCATCCATTTCGTGATAGAACTCGGCGATTTGTTCGGCGTTGTCTTTGCGGTATTTTTCGAGGTCGATAGGATTGGATTGAACTTTTTCGACTCCGATAATTTCTTTGAACTCGCGACTGAAACCAATTTCAATCACCTGTTTAACATCGAGTTTAGAGATGTCGGTAACTTCAATTTCCAACTCGGTGAACAATTGAGTTTGTTGTTCAACAGTCAACTCGGAAATTTGATATTTCAGGTAATTAACATCGAGTTTCGCGAAGGTTTCATCTAAGCCATCGACAATTTCCGCATCCGTCAGAGGAACAACTTCACCCCGCAGAACATCGTCTTCTGAGACTTCGTAGAATCCTGCAATTTCAGTCGTTAACGTTTGGCGAATATATTCGTAATCAATTTCAGACTGAACCAGTTTGACTTCGATGCTTTCAAATTCTTCGCTTCCAAAGAGTTGAACCAGTTGTTGAGGAGTCAATTCTTCAACGGTGGTGACTTCTACTTCGAGGACGGTGTTAATTTGTTCGAGGGTAACGGTTCCCGCTTCGACTAAACCGTTCAGTTGATACTCGACGTAATTTTCATCAACTTCAACTGATTTTGCGACAGTTTCAATATCGAGTTGTTGGATGTATTTTAGAACATCCGCATCGGTAAAGGGAGCGTCTCCTTCTACATCATCATCGGTAGAACCATCATCGGTTGAACCATCATCGGTGGTTCCATCATCGGTTCCATCATCGGTTCCATCATCGGTGGTTCCATCATCGGTTCCATCATCATCGGTTGAACCATCATCGGTGGTTCCATCATCATCGGTTCCATCATCGGTTGAACCATCATCGGTGGTTCCATCATCATCGGTTCCATCATCGGTTGAACCATCATCATCTGTTGTATCTTCAACAGTATCATCACCTTCATCACCGACTGAAGAATCATCGCCTTCGTCTTCAGCAATATCATCGCCTTCGTCTTCAGCAACGAACGCTTCAATTTCGGTGGCGAAGTTTTGGGTAAAGTATTCGATGACGTTTTCTTGAGTAATTTCCGCATCAGCTTCTAAGCCAAGAGCGGTAATAATATCTTCGCCGTAGACAGAGACAACGAAGTCTAAATTAAACTCGGTCGGTACGGGTTCAACCGTTGTTTCTTCACCGAGAATTTCCTCGAACTGGCTATCAGAAATTAACTGAGAAACTTGTTCGTCCGTGAGGTTATCAATATCCTCGACAGCAGTTAATTCAACCTCTAGAATTTCTCCAACGCTGCTGAGATTTTCTGCGGTAATAACCTGAGTCAGTTGGTAGCGAACGAAGGCATAATTAATGTCTTGTTCTCCATGTTCAACGCTGACAACGTTCGACTCGGTGAACCATTCAGACGCCAATTCTGGGGTAACTTCTGATTCTTCTACTCCCGCAGATTCAGCAATTGCAGTTACATTTGTTTCCGCTAAGAAATCGAGGATTTCAGTTTCGGAAACCATCACCACTTCTTCACCGGTAATGGCGGCGATATCAACACCGAGCGCTTCTGCAATTGCAGCGGCGTAAGTGGCTTTAACGTATTCGAGGTTAACCAGTCCTTCTAAGCTGAATTCTTCGCCGTGTTCAACCGCAAACTTGAAGATTTGCTGGAAGGAAAGTTCAGAGATATCCTCTACATCTTTGTAGTAGTCTTTCAGTGCGGTTTCGAGTTCTTCGCCGAATTTGGCTTGGTATTCTTTGGCGTCGAACCAGTTCAATTTGCTGACATCAACAGCACCTTCTTGTTCGTAGAGGTATTGAACAATTTGCAGTTTGCTAACTTCGCTAATCGACTCGACATTAAAGGTGGCTTGAACATCGCCTTCAAAGGTGTGACGGAAGTAGTCAAAGTCAATGTCTTGAGATATACCACCGACTACAAAATCCAGCACAACTTCTACATCGAGTTCGCTAACTTCAGTGACTTCGAGATTGTAGAAAGCGGCGATTTTTTCGGCAAATTCTTCGCGATAAACTTCAACTTCTGTTTCTTCGATGTAACCGGAAAGGTCAATTCCTTGTTCCAAGCCAACCGTTACCATGAACTTATAGACTTGTTCGGAACTGATTAAACTAACGTTTGCTACTCCGAAGAACGTGGTCAGTGCTTGCGCGTTTTCTGTGCGATAAAGTTCGACTTTGAATGCTGACAGTTGTTGTTCGGGTTCAAAGTTTTCACCGAAGAAGTATTGTTTGAGGTCTTCGAGAGTCAGGTCTTTTTCTTTCTTACCGATAGATTCTGCAAAGTCTTCCAGTTCATCTTTGAATTGTTTGCGAACCCATTTTTCATCGATGAAGGGATGCTTTCCACCGAAGACAAATTCTAAGGTTTCATCAACGGTAACGTCTGTACCGAATTGAACTTCTAAAGCTTCTTTGTAGACTTCTTTGAGGTATTCAACGTCTACAACTTGCTTCAGGAGTCCGAGTTTAAAACCTTCGCCTTTGAAGAATGCTTTGAGTTGACCGTCGGTTAAGTCATCGATGTCTTTAAATCCACCTTTGAAAAAGTCTTTGAGTTCTTTTTCAAAGCCTTTGAGTTCTTTCCGCAGTTCCTTGAAGTTAAAGACAGAACCGCTTAACTCTTGTTCGAGGATAAAGGATTTAACTTGAGAAACTTCTAAAGTGCTGACTTCTTCGATGGTGATATTGTAGAATTCGGCGAGTTGAACCGCATATTTGACTTTGGAATATTCGACATCAACTTCAATTTCTAAGTTGGCACTGTCGAGAACTTGTTCGTCGGTCAGTTCGCTGCTATTCTCAACGTCAAGTTCTTCGCGAATTTCTTCACCGTATTGTTTTTTGATGAATTTGAAGTCGAAGAATGCAGAAGTATTTAAACCTTGTTTAATTCCTTCGGTTTCCAGATATTCGAGAATTTGTTCCGGGGTTGGATTTTCTCCGAGTTCTTCGGCAATTTTCTCGCCGTAAATGGATTTTAGATAATCAAAGTTAACTTTCGGAGAAGGACTATTTCCTTTACCAACCACTTCTTCTTGAACGAATTGAATTAAATCGCTTAACTTCAATCCTTCAACAGATTCAGTGTCAAAGAACGCTTTGATTTCGTCTTCAAACTGCTTGAGAATTTCATCGATATCAAAGAACTTAGACAGTTTAAATCCTTTCAGTTCAGACAAGTCTGTTTTAGTTAACAAGTCTTGCAGTTCTTCGTTGCTAATTTCGCCTTCGATACCGAGTTTTTCTAACAGTTCGGCGTTACCGCGAACAACTTTAACATTCAGATAAACCTGAGACGGGGGTTCTACATCATCACCGTCATCAACGCCGTCATCGACATCATCATCGTCGTCATCGGTATCATCGCCGTCATCGACATCATCATCGTCGTCATCGGTATCATCGCCGTCATCGACATCATCATCGTCGTCATCGGTATCATCGCCGTCATCGACATCATCATCGCCGTCATCGGTATCATCGCCGTCATCGGGAACATTCACATCGGGAACTTCTCCAACAATACCGTCACCTTCTCCACCACCAATGTCGGAGTCGTCGCTATCTTCTCCTGCGATATCGTCGTCGGAGTCGTCTGAGTCGTCATCGGAGTCGTCGTCTGAGTCGTCTACATCATCATCGGAGTCGTCGGAGTCGTCTACATCATCATCGGAGTCGTCATCATCGTCGCTGTCATCTACAGGAGGAACATCATCCCCGTCTGTGTCATCATCGCCTGTAACAATTAAGTTCAGGTTGCTAACAATAGACTCAACTAATTCTTCGATATCTAATTCAGCAAGACTAGAAATTTGCAGAACTTGTAGAACTTTTGAAACCGAGAATGAGAAGCTAAATTCACGGTTTTCTTCGCGTCCAAAATTTAACCAGTGGTCTACCAAGTTAATTTGACCCGACTGCACAAATTCAACGAGGTCTTGGTTGAGTTCGAGGTATTCCCCAACTTTAAAGAAGTTGCTAAATTCCCTTAATTCTTTTTTCCCGAACTTGGCAAAATGCTTGAATAAGCTAAAATTACCGCCTTCAACAAAAGACTCTAAATCGGAGTTTAAGCTGAGATATTCGCCGGGTTTAAAGAAGTCGCCACATTCCCGTTGTTCGTATTGTCCGAACTTCAGAAAATGACGGAAAGCACTCACAAATTTACCTTGACCTTGGAAGACGTTATCGAGGTCGGTGTTCTTTTCAAGGTATTTTTGCACCTGAAATAAATGACTGAACTCCCGACCTTCTTCTATTCCGGATTCTAGGAAATGTTGCAGTAAACTCGAACGGCTAACGACTTGAGAAACATCGACGTTTTTCTCTGCGTATTGGGTGATATTGAAGATGTAGCTAAATTCCCGACCTTCAAACCGACCAAACTCCATGAAGTGTGCTTTTGCATCGAGTTGACCCGCATCAACTAAGGCTTTAATGTCGGGGTTCAATTCACAGTAAGCGTCTTCATCAAATAACTCGTCTAGGATGTCATCTGTTGATTCTGTATCATCCAGTTCAACTCCGGTTTGTACCCCTTCTTCGGGAAGTTCTGAAATGGGTCCGGCGCCGTCTCCAATTCCGTTATCGGGTTCGACGGGTATGGGGGTTTCGTCAACGTCATCGTCTAAACCGTCTTCGATGTCATCATCCATGTCATCATCCATGTCATCATCCATGTCATCATCCATGTCATCATCCATGTCGTCCATGTCGTCGTCCATGTCGTCCATGTCGTCGTCCATGTCGTCGTCCATGTCGTCCATGTCATCATCGGAGTCGTCGCTGTCTTCGTCCCCGTCTTCCATCATCGTATTTTCAACGGCTTCAGCATCATCATCTCCGGGTACAACATCAACAGACTCAACCCCTTCTTCTTCGGTTATTTCAACACCGGGTTCTGTGGTGGTGGCTTGCATTTCTTCTTCTACAGGAAGGCCAGTTAAAGGGTCAAAGATTAAGTCGTCCATAGCTAAATTAAACCTCTACTTGAATGGCAAAAACTTTAGTGAAAAAAAATCTGTAGGTTACTGAGTGACTGAAGGAGGTTTACTTGTTTTCCTCGCAATTTCAGCCAGACTATAAGGGGGTGTTCGGTTGATAAAGACCTGCGGGTTAACTTGTCTTGAGTGGGTTTACAAGCATGAATTGATTTCCTCCTTTATGCTTGGTTTTTTTAGTTCTCATCTTTGAGATTTTCATTTGAGGTCTTACACCGAACTTTTTGTTCTATACCCTGATTATAATAAACGCTTTTAAGATCTCTATGAGGGTCAGATGAGAAGTTTTTTAGGTTTTATTCGACCTATACTTTCAATTCTTACATCTGGAATCAACAACAGCATCCGTTAAATTACGGATCTTCTAAAACAAGGCTTAAACTGGCTTATAATGGCGATTTATGGGATGTTTTGAACTGTAAACCCAAGTTATAAGTTTCATTTTTATAAAAATCTACGTGTTTTCACGGAGAGCTTACAGTGATAATTTATTCAATTAAAATTTTGTTTCATAAAAAAAGAAGTCACTCCGTTTTTGTTGAGATTTGTGTAACGGAATGACTTAAAAATAAATTTTGATGGATTGTAAAGCTTCCTTTAAAAACAAGGAAAAAATACTAGATGATCAGTTTATGTTCTGCCTCTACCGAAAGATAGATTTCCGAGAATAGCACGGGCAGGGCTTGCCAACGGCTCCGTCTGAATCCTGAAGTCAGAACCCTTCTACCCAAGACGTGTTTTGAAAAGAGCAGGTTCCCCAATCTTCCCGTAAATTAAGGACAGAGACGATAACCCATTCCGCGAACGGTTTCAATGCGATCGCCGCCCAATTTTTTCCGCAGATAGCCGACATAAACATCAACAATATTCGAGCCGGGATCGTAATCATACCCCCAAACGCGATCGAGGAGTTGTTCTCGACTCATCACCTGTTCGGGATGGCGCATAAAAGTTTCGAGAAGCTGAAATTCTTTGGCGGAGAGTTTAATGGGACAATCGGCGACTTGGGCTTGACGAGTATACAAGTCCAACATAATATCCCCTGCGGTTAATACTCGTTCCTCTTTTACCGGTGAGGGAGTATGATGGCGCAAGCGGGCGCGAACTCTGGCCAACAACTCGGCGAAGCGAAAAGGTTTGGTAACATAATCATCGGCGCCTTCTTCCAAACCGGCGACCTTATCTTCGATATCATCGCGAGCCGTTAAAATAATGATCGGGACCGTTTCTCCCTGGCCCCGCAACTGCTTCAAAATTTGAAAGCCATCCTGATGGGGAAGATTTAAGTCCAGGATGAGCAAGTCAAATTGATTTCCCAATGCTTTTTCTAAGGCGTCCCGGCCATCATTGGCCACTGTAATGGTAAAGCCATTGGCTTTCAGCCCCTTTTCTAGAAAGGCGGCGATCCGAGGTTCATCTTCTGCAATCAAAATCCGGCTCATTAGACAGAACTTCCTTCAGGAGAATGATTTCAACACAATTGATCAAAACGAATGGTATACGTGAAATCCTCAAGATGCAGCCGATGTTCTTTCGAGTCCCTGTCAATCCAAATTGATATTTTGTAACAGTTTACCTTTTGTTCTGAGCATTTTCGGCGATCGCTTCACCTGATCGTCAACAGATCGGGTTTTTGTTTTCCATCAGTAGATGCTTGGTCTGCCCTGGGATTTGCATCTTGACGGCATATCGATTCCATCTTAACAGCCAACCGTCAACCGTAAACAGCGATTCAGCCAAAGATAGATAGCGATCGCCCGTCGGTAACATCCACAAAACACATAGATACTGTTTCCCCTAACTGGTAGTTTTCCCAAAATCTTGCGCGAAAATATCAACCCTTGTAGTTATACGACTCAGAAATTGATTTTTCTCAACTTTTTGTCGGTTTTCCTCACCTGAGGTCTTGTGTCGAGGTTCTCAGGGTTTTCTTGGATCTCTTAAAATATCTATTGATGTCAATCAGGGCAGTCCCCAATGGAAGCGCAAAATGACACCTGCCATTTTAATTGAAAAACTACAAAAACGTTATGGTTCTGTAGAAGCGGTCAAAGATGTCTCCCTATTCGTCAAACCGGGGGAAATCTTCGGTTTACTCGGCCCCAACGGTGCGGGTAAAACAACCACTCTGCGGGCGCTGTGTACGTTAATAACGCCCGATTCCGGTCGTTTGGAGGTTTCTGGGGTAAACGTGGTTGAAAAGCCGCGACAGGCCAGAGGTCGCCTCGGTTATGTTGCCCAAGAAGTCGCCTTGGATAAGGTGTTAACGGGTCGCGAACTCCTGCAACTGCAAGCGGCATTATACCATCTGCCCCGGCCCACGATTAAAGATCGGATTAATAAGGCGATCGATTTATTGGGTTTGGCGGATTGGGCCGATAAAAAAAGCGGGACCTATTCGGGCGGGATTCGCAAACGCCTAGACTTGGCCGCCGGACTTCTCCACCAGCCGGATGTGTTGGTGTTGGATGAACCGACGGTGGGTTTGGATATTGAAAGCCGGGTGGCGGTTTGGGATTTCCTGCGTCAGTTGCGTCAGGCGGGAACAACGGTGTTAATTACCAGCCACTATTTAGAAGAAGTGGACGCTTTGGCCGATCGCGTGGCGATTATTGATAAAGGCGTGGTGATTGCGACGGGAACTCCTTCACAATTAAAAGATCAAGTGGGAGGCGATCGCATTACCCTGAGAATTCGGGAGTTTTCTCCGATGGAGGAAGCCGAAAAAGCGAAATCTCTCCTGGAGTCTTTACCGTTTGTTACCGAGGCGATTATTAATACCGCCCAAGGCAATTCTCTCAATTTGGTGGTCCAACCTCAAAGCGATGCGTTGTTATCGGTACAACAGGCGTTAAAAGAGGCGGGTTTACCCACCTTTGGGATCGCCCAGTCTCGACCGAGTTTGGATGATGTTTATCTGGCGGCGACGGGTCGAACCCTGATGGATGCGGAATTAGCAGGTGTTGCGGTTCGCGATCCCAAGGCCGAGAAAAAACAGAATATGCGTTAGGGTGAGGGGAAAGGGGAAAGGGGAAAGGGGAAAGGGGCAAGAGGCAAGAGCTCATGTGGTAAGAGGTAATTCTAAACTTCTGAACTCCTGACTTCTGAACTCCTGACACCTGACACCTGACACCTGACACCTAATATTGAAGGCATTGGTTTCTAGAGAGAATTATTGCATTAAACGTCTTGCTGAAATTGGTAAAAAAGTTGTAACGAGATCTTGTAAATATGACAGGTACAACCACTTCTAATTCTTCTAATTTGAGTTTATCTCCGAGTCAACGGGAAACGATAGAACCCAATCCCGTCGGAGAATTTCTCCAAGAAACGTTGGCGTTAACTCGTCGGTTGTTTATTCAGCTTCAGCGCCGTCCGTCTACGCTGATTGCGGGGGTAATTCAACCGCTGATGTGGTTAATTTTGTTTGGGGCGTTGTTTCAAAATGCACCCAAGGGTTTATTTGGAGAAAGCCAAAATTATGCTCAATTTCTCGGGGCGGGAGTTATTGTGTTTACCGCTTTTGCCGGGGCGTTAAATGCCGGATTGCCCGTAATGTTTGACCGAGAATTTGGCTTTTTAAATCGTTTGTTGGTGGCGCCGCTAACGACTCGTTTTTCGATTGTTATCGCCTCGGCAATTTTTATTATCACCATGAGTTTTATCCAAACCGGTGCTATTATCGGCGCAGGTGCGTTTCTGGGGGCGGGACTTCCGGGAATTCCTGAATTGGGTTTGATTGGGTTGATGATATTATTGTTGGTTTTGGGGGTAACGGGTTTAAGTCTGGGTTTGGCGTTTGCGTTACCGGGACACATTGAATTAATTGCGGTGATTTTTGTCACGAATTTACCGCTTTTGTTTGCGAGTACCGCTTTGGCGCCGCTTTCGTTTATGCCGGGATGGTTACAGGTGGTTGCTTCTTTGAACCCCTTGAGTTACGCCATTGAACCGATTCGTTATCTGTATTTACACGCGGATTGGTCTTTTGGTAGTATTGTCATGCAAGCGCCTTTTGCTAATATTTCGTTAGGTGCTGCGATTGGGGTTTTATTTGGCTTTGCGATCGTCGCGTTATTGCTGATTCAACCGCTTCTGCGCCGTCGCTTTGCATAAGTAAAGCTTTTCGGTCGGATTCATAAAAATTGATAACCCTCTCTATCTCCGGGGAGGGTTAAAATATGTTCAATTGGTCTATCTTTGGAAATAGCGATTTAGGTGTGAATGCAATGAAACTTAATCTTAAGTCTGGTGTGGGGATGGTTGTCTCTATGCTATCGGTGATGGGAGTCGGTGTTACCCTGTTGACACAGCCCGGTGTTGCCCAACAAAATACCGTCAGCCCCTTGCAGGATTTTAACAGCCAGCACAATGATAATGGTACGAGTCTGGGTATCGATCAAAGTACCATGTATAACCTGATTCATCGGGCGCAAATGGGAACTTTAGAAGTTAATCCCAATGCGGTCTCCGATCAACAAAAAGATAATATTTTGGATGCGGCCGCAGAATTTCGCGCCAAGCAACGCCAAGTGTTTGAACAACGAACTCCTCAAGTTGCCGATGAGGGTTCTTCTACTGTCGAGTCTCTGAATCTTTCCAATTAAATTCAATCCAATCAAGACCTATTTTCATATACTCCAAAAACCCGGTTTCTTTGAGAATCCGGGTTTTTTAATTGCAAGCTAAAATCTATTCAATAATTGATAATTAATAATGGATAATTTTTATTTTTTATCCTTGAAATGAGAGGTCTTAAACCTGATTAATTAATGCTCAATTCTTAATTGTCAATTATCCATTGATAACTCTCCCTCCGATAGATGTCAAATTTTTGAGGATATTCTATTGTTAAAAATGAAAGTATAAAGAATATGATATCCGGTTGATTAATTTTCTGATCGGAGGTTGGGCGGGTTTAATTCAATCTCGGAGTAGTCATCAATATCTCGGATGAACCCGCCCCTACAGAATAATTATTGATTGGTCGGAGATCATATAATAAATAAACTCAGGAGAAGCAAATGAAACGTTTAATAAAAGTGTTCGGATTGGCGGTAATAATTAGCCTTTTATTTTCGAGTTTGAATGGCTTGAGTTCAACGACAGCCTTTGCAGATGCTTTAACCCCCGAAGCCGATTATTATCAAGTTAATCGGAGTGCGACTCCCTCTCTATCGGGTCGAAGCTTAGATTTAGAAAACGGCGCAAATCGTGCCGAATCTGCTGCTGATAAGATCTATCAAGGTTTAGATACAACTAAAGATGTTGTGGGCAAAACCGAACAAAGAAAACAAGTGATTGAAAAAGCAAGAGATCACGCCAGCGACCGATTAAAAGAACAATCTGAACGGGCAAAATCCGCTCAAAATCCCAATTCCCTCGATCCCAACGAACGCAATTTTCTGAAAAATATTCAGTAAAATTTAATAATAAATCCTCTGATGAAGAACCCGGTTTCTCACAGAAACCGGGTTTTTTGGGTGTCCCGTCCTAACTCCGCCTTGAAAACCCCCCGGACAGGACAGTTTAGGAATTGTAATAAGTCGGTAAATATTCCGGACGGTTGTGAACTCGAATGTTATCTTTAAGATAGATAAATCACTCGCAAAGCCTTCAACTTCTCCGTTGTTTAAACTCTCTTTATACCAAGGTTCATCCCCTTTGGTAGTGAGTTGCTGTTGCGAGTGAAAGCGTATCGTCAATCACGGATTATGAATTTTAATTCACCGCCAAAAAAAGGAGGTTAATCATGGAACTCAATCGATTAAGATTCGGCATAATTCTCACCGCTGTAACCCTACTCACCCTGATAACCTCTAGGGTGATGGCACAAGAATCAGGCTTTTTGGGAGAACGGGCCAAACCTCACTGCATTGAGGACGCATTAGCCTCGGAAGATGTTTCTCAAGGGGAAAATCTCAAAAGTCTTCTGTTTCATTGCGGCCGAGAAGAATACACGACTCAACCCCCGTTGCGATAACATTTGGGCTAAACACCGAATTTGCTTTTCCCTCATCCCTCACGATGTGCCTTCTGCGTTTCCCGGCCTATTTTAATTAACTTTAAGCGCGAAAAATCAACCCCGGAAATTTGATTAATAGGATTGATATTGATTAAATGTTTTCACGCCGCCATCTTCACCAAAAGATAACACCGCAAAGGGTTCTTTAATATTACCCGATTCCATTCCCGGCGAACCGATGGGCATTTGGGGGACAGCCAAACCGGAGACTTGAGGTTTTTCGGCCAGCAAGCGCTTGATGTCGGCCGCCGGTACGTGGCCCTCGATGGCGTATCCGTCGATAACCGCAGTATGACAGGAGGTTAACTCGTTGGGTATTCCGTATTCTTGTTTAACCGCCGCGACGTCTTCCGTGACAATATCGGTGGTTTGAAAGCCGTTGGCTTCGAGGTGTTGGACCCAAGCTTTACAGCATCCACAAGTTGGACTGCGATGGACGGTAATATTGAGGGGAATTGCCGATGATGCTACGATATTTTCGGCGGGATTTGTTGCTTGAGAAGGATTCATTCCCTGATTAGCGGATTGACTCCACACGGCAACCGTTACACCTGCGATAATTGCGGTTCCTGCAACAGAGGCGATAAGGGGTCGAAGATATTGACGCAGCCAATTTGTTGGGGGTTGATTAGACATAGAATTTGCCCAGAGTTAAATAATGTTTGGTGTTATTGTTATTAATTATTATATCGCAAAATATCCCAAAATTGTAGAGTTGTAGTGCAAGCGTCTGGCTTGCTAGATTCTTATAAATTTATAGAGTAGACCCCAAAAACCCGGTAACTTTATCGAAACCGGGTTTTTATTCCAATTCGGGTTTTTATTCCAATTCCAATTATAATCAAAAAATCAACCCTTTAGAACTCAGTTGTCATTTAAGAATGAATTTACCTGTTTTCGCCGATATTGAAAAAGCAGCACAACGCCTCGGGGGATATGCTTACAAAACCCCGGTTGTTACTTCTCGCACGGTTAACGAATTAACCGGGGCGGAAGTCTTTTTTAAATGTGAGAATTTTCAAAGAACGGGTTCGTTTAAATTTCGGGGCGCTTTTAACGCTTTGTCTCAACTTTCTGAGGCAGAAAAATCTCGGGGTGTGTTAACGTTTTCTTCGGGAAATCACGCCCAGGCGATCGCACGTTCGGGTCAAATTTTAGGCATTCCCACCACTATTATTATGCCGTCTGATGCGCCGATTGTCAAGCAAGCGGCAACACGGGGTTATGGGGCGGAAATTATTCTCTATGAACGTGCGGAAATTGCCCGAGAAGTCTTGTGTCAACAAATCGCAACGGAACGGGGTTCTACGATTATACCGCCTTACGACCATCCTGATATTATTGCCGGACAAGGTACAACGGCGTTTGAACTTTTACAAGAGGTCAAAACCCTAGATTTTTTACTGGTTTGTTGTGGCGGTGGGGGTTTATTATCGGGTTGTGCTATTGCAACTCGTCAGCTTTCCCCCAACTGTAAAATTATTGGGGTTGAACCGGCAAACGCGGATGATGCAACCCGTTCTTTTCACACCAAAACCTTACAAAAAATTGAGAATCCTAAAACGATAGCAGATGGGGCGAGAACCCCCTATTTAGGAAAGCTAACCTTTCCGTTAGTGTTGCAGAATGTTGATGATATGGTCACGGTTTCCGAGGAAGATATTATTAAAACCATGTTCTTTGTTTGGGAACGAATGAAGTTAGTGATTGAACCGACGGGGGCGTTGGCTGCTGCTGCATTATTGCAAGGGGTTGTGAAAGCGCCGGGCGCTAGAATTGGGGTGGTTATTAGTGGCGGAAATGTGGATTTAAAACAAATTGGTCAGCTTTTTTGAGTTGAGTTGAATCCCCGTCTATTCTCGCGGAAACAAACGTTCTAAACTGTCTTGGAGGTTTTTATGGGGATAAATATCGCGTTTTTTACTCCAAACATAATCGAGGGTTTGTTGATAACTCCAAGTTGGATTTTTGGCAAAACAGTAGGCGGTCACAACCGAACCACTTCTGCCAATTCCCGCCCGACAGTTCACTAATATTTTCTGTTTTCCTTGTTCAAGCTGTCGGTCAATCCAGCTAATAGCTTCTAATAATAGAGTATCAGAAATTGGGTTGTGTGCGCCATCCAAAAGGTTAATTTTTTGATAAATCACTTTGGAGTCGGAAGGGAAGTTAATTGTTAATTCATCCGCGAGATTTAAAACCCCATCAATTCCCAAAGTTTCCGCTTGAGAGGCGGCGATAAAGTTGCCCACAAATACACCGGGAAGAATCTCGATATAACTCGGCCCCTTTGTCCAGTTCATCCACTCGGAGGGCGGTTCAATCTTCACATATCCGTTTTGTTTAGAATTCCCCAACCATTGCCAAGTTTCGGGATAATCTTTCAGTCCTATTCGATAGGTAAACTGATAATTACCGACGCTGGTTGGCATCAACGAACCCGCAAAACTGTAGATATTTTCCGACTCTTGAACTTGAAAATTTAGGTCAACGGCGTGCCAATTTCCCTCGCTATTATATTTCGTTAAAACGTTCGTCCAAAGTTGGACTTTTAAGTGTTCGGGAGGGTGAGAACTCCTCAGTTTAACCGTTGCGCCAAAATATTCTAACATATACAGGGTTATGCGAGAACCAATGGCGGGTTTTATCTCGATGATTTCGGCAGTGAAAGCGTTTGAAATGTCGTTCATTTTTCCTGATTTAGCACCAAACAAAGTTTATCAAAATACAGTCCTTTTTGTAAACCGTTTCTATAGAAGCTGTTCTTGTGAAAAACCGGGTTTCTCAACGGGAATATAGGCAATAAAAAGCAGTGGCAAACCCAAATACAGTGATTTTTGTAAACCGTTTCTGTAGAAGGTGTTATTGTAGCGGATATTTTTAAGAATTCCGTACAATTACTGAGGTAGTTTGTTTGGGTATTTGCTATCATTCCAATGAGTGAGATTCAATCAAAGAAAATTGTTTTATCGTAAATCTGATTAACAATTACTGATTTAAACTTACTCATCTATTTTGATATTTTAAGGACGTTAATGTTATGAATTCACCCGAACCGGAACTTCAAAAATTCTACCAAAGTGCCAAACAAGGAAATCCTAAAGCAATTGCTGTTGTTTTGAATTCCTTGCTGAAATCAGAAAACATCGTTATTGGTCAAGCTGATATCCAAAATAATTATCTGTATCTGATTGTAGAATCTGCCGAAATTCCCCCTCCTCACTCGTCTATTAAACGAATCTATGACGCCTTGAAACTGTTCAAACTACAGCACATCCAATATGTTATAATTCAAGCGAGAAAACCCGGAGAGACTAAACTTAAAAAGATTGACTGTATTGATTTAACCCAAGAATTAGAAACACCCCAACCCGAACCCGAACCTTCTGCTTTTGAAAAATTCCAACAAAAATTCCAACAAAAAATCAAATGGCCGGCTTGGTTTCCTTATCCGAGTTCGTTTGGTCGGATGATAATATTAATATTATGGTTGTTCATTGTTCTCAGAATTGTTACCTTTTGGGGTGTGATTATCGGGGGAACGGTGTCTGTTATCTCAGACGATATCAGACCTATATTACAAGCTTTAGGAATTGGTTTTTTGGGGTCAATATTAGTTCTTTCCTATGTCTATCATGTCTTATTCTATATTTTCTCCTATATACGTCAGCTTTTGTTGAACAAATCATCGGTAAAAGCGTTTCAATGGTTCCCAACACCTTTGAGTTTATGGCAGGGAATATATACACCAATTGTTTTAATCTTATCGGTTTTAACTGTGTTCTTAGTTGTTTTACCCTTTATGCCTTGGGGAACTTGTCAACAAGAACTTTTATTGGAAGATAAAAATTGTTATTATCGCCTTCAAAATTACTTGGCGAGTCTAGAAGTTATAGCGACTATTGTGTGGATAACATCCGGTTTGTATCTGTATCAAATTGAATATCTTATTCGCCAAAGAGTTTCCGGGGAAAAGATAATTAAGTTTATTGCTTTGGTTGTTTTTTCTTTCATGTCAACGGTTTTGATTTACACAACTGCAACCAATTGGAATTATATTTACGGTGCCTTTGCTAATTTTGAAAATCCTTTGGCATCGTCAGAATTAGCTGAAAATATTAACGCAACAGAACCCCCCGGTGTAGACACTGTAAATTCACCCAAAGCAGTTGTAAATTCACCAAAAATTGAAACGGAAAAACCCGAAGTTATCCCGCCTCAAGTTCCCGATGAAAACTTCAAAAAAGGGATAGAAAATGCGACTAACGCTTCGGTATTAGTGCAAACGGCAAAATCTAAAAATGAATGGGAATTCGTCGAGACACAGTGGCAAAATGCGATAGACTATATGAAACAAGTACAACCCGATGACCCCAACTACGAAGCCGCACAAAAACGGGTTGTACAGTATCAGAAAAATCTCGAATATGCGCGTTTGGCGGGAAATCAGGCGAAAGAATAACCGAGTTTTTCCCCTAGTCTAAATTGAGAATATCAAACTCAGTTTCACCCCAAATCATCTGTTTATCCAACGCCGATAATACTTTATTATTCGCCGCAGGAGACTGCAAACACCGACAGGCCAATGTTGCCACATCTGCCCGATGAATCGTTCCAGAAATGGTATAATTTTCGGTTAAAATGCCGTTACCTGTGGCGGGTTCGGACTTTAATCCACCGGGACGAATTATGGTATAATTAAGACCGCTATCGATTAAATGTTGTTCGGCTTTTTCCTTTTCTGCTAACACGGTGCCGAGGGTTTCCAAAGCTTGGGGAGGTAAAGCCACTCGACTGTTACCGGAACCGATAGAAGACACTAAAATAAACTTTCCGGCGCCGACTTCAACTGCTGCGTCAATTAAGTTTTTATTCCCCAAATAATCAGCCCTTTCCCCGTCTTTGGGTAAACCGCCAATGGTACTCATCACCGCAGAAATAGGGGAACCGGACATGGCTTGTTTAACGGCTTCGGCGTCGAGGGCGTCTCCCATTACCACTTCTATTCCCATTGCTTCTAACTCGGGTTTGGTGTCGGGCGAACGCAATAAAGCCTTTACCATTATACCTTGTTCGCGCAAACATTTGGCAATTTCTCGACCGACGCCGCGACTTGCACCGGCGAGGAAAATCAAAGATTCTGAATTCATTTTTTTTCTCCAATTAACTGATATGAGAAGGTTTTTTTATCCCCCTAAATTTCCCTGGAAAGATCCTCCTAAATCCCCCGCCCCCGTGACCCCCAATAATGGGGGTAAAAAGGGGGACTTTATCCCCCTAAATTTCCCTTGGGAAGATCCCCCTAAATCCCCCTTGGGAAGGGGGACTTTATCCCCCTAAATTTCCCGCCCCCGTGACCCCCAATAATGGGGGTAAAAAGGGGGACTTTATCCCCCTAAATCCCCCTTGGGAAGATCCCCCTAAATCCCCCGCCCCCGTGACCCCCAATAATGGGGGTAAAAAGGGGGACTTTATCCCCCTAAATCCCCCGCCCCCGTGACCCCCAATAATGGGGGTAAAAAGGGGGACTTTAATATTATTTTTTCCTAAAACAAATGACTTTTAACATCATTCCCCCCTCTTTTCCCCCCGATCATCGGGGGGTTAGGGGGGATAAAGAGGGGATAAAGGGGGCTAGGGGGGGATAAAAAGGGTTAGGAAGAACAAAAAAGATTACCAGCAACTCTCACCGTTTTCCTCAATGTTTATAGAGATGTTCGGGGGAACGTCTGTTATAATTAATTGTGGATTCTTAATCTTTTTGAGGACTAGATTGAGGGATAATTTTCCCCAAACTGAGATCGTCCAAGTCTATTCCTTTAGCGCCTTTTTGTTCCAGTTGAATTAATAACCGAGTTAGCTGATACCAAACTAACCCCGCCATCAATACTGTTAACGGAATTGAAAAGGAATAAGAAAAGAACGCCGAGAAGGTAAAAACCTGCAAACAAGAGGCTAAAAACAGACAAATTCCGATAGCAATTCCGCAAAAGGGAAACAACAATTGAAAACCCCGTAATTTGGCTAAAGCGCGAGTTGAACGACTCCTAGACCATTCTTTTAAGAGTTGTTTAAGCGTGGTAATAAAAGCGGTACAAGAGGTAATTCCTGCAAATAAACCTAAAGCAAGAATAACGTAAGGCGGATCGGACATTTCATACATGGCGGTTAAGTTCCCTCAAGTTTAATTGAACGGCTTTGGTACAACGAGAAGCTTTTTAATTTTGTGCGCTCTTCACGCAACAACGGGTTTTAACATGATATTACATTATTTTCCCCTGCTCAGTAACAGGGGATAATCGCTTGTTAAACTGTATTTTAGGCGGCGTCGGTCTAGTCTTGACGCAAAGCGGCGACTTGGGTTGTAGAAAACTCGGCGATCGCACTGATCGCCACATCAAACAAACGGGCGGGTTTAATGTGCGGACCAACCAAACTCCAAAGGCGTCTTACTTCTTCGGTATGGAGGCGATCGTCTTCTGTCAAGGCTAAAATAAGCTGACGGCGAAGAAATTCCCCTTCTTGAGACAGTAGGTATTGCAAACCCAATTGTGCGGTTGGTAGAATATCAAAAGTCTGATCGGATTGGGCGATCGCTAACATATTCTCCAAGCGATTCCACTGGAATTTGCCATCTTTAATTAACACTTCCAGCAAGCGCCGACGCAAAGCCGGAGTTTCCCCTTTCAACAGACGTCGTGCAACATAAGGATAGGCGACATCGACAATTTTGAAATTGGAATTAAGGGTTAAAGCAATGCCTTCTTGAGTCACCAAAGACCGAATAATTAGGGCAAATTTTGCCGGAACTCGGAACGGATAATCGTACATCAACTCCGAGAAACTATCGGTAATCGTTTTAAAATTAAAATCCCGAACACTTTCACCCATCGCATTTCCCAAGACCTTTTCTAAGGCGGGAACAATCGGGATAATGTTAGTTTCCGGGGTCAAAAATCCCAATTGAACAAAGTCTTTTGCTAAATCGTTGTAATCTCGATTAATCAGATGAACAACCGAATCAACTAAAGTTTCTTTAACATCTTGTTCTAGCTGATCCATCATCCCAAAATCAATAAATGCCATGCGACCATCGGGCATTGCAAATAAATTACCGGGATGAGGATCGGCGTGAAAGAAACCAAATTCCAGCAGTTGTCTCAAACCGCTTGTTACCCCGACTAAAATCAGATTATCGAGGTCTAAACCTGCCGCTTGAATGCTGGCAACATCGGTCAATTTAAACCCGTTAATCCATTCTAAAGTTAAAACCCGAGTGCTGGTATATTTCCAATAAATTTCGGGAACTTTTACGGTTGGATCGTCGCTAAAATAGGCGGCAAATCGTTCGGCGTTGCGACCTTCATTGAGATAATCTATCTCCTCAAAAAGTTTAGTCCCAAATTCATCAACAATCAAGCTCAAATCGTGACCCAAATTAAGCGGTAGCCAAGGGGCGATCCAACCGGCGGCCCACCGCATTAGATACAAATCTAGGGTAATAATGGGAACCAAATTGGGTCGCTGAACTTTGATCGCGACTTCTTCCCCGGTTCGCAAACGGGCGCGATAGACTTGACCTAAACTGGCTGCGGCGACGGGTTCGGGTGAAATTTGACTGTAAACGCTGTCTAGATCTCGGTCTAACTCCGCCTCAATAATTGCCATCGCCGCTTGATGGTTGAAAGGCGGTAACTGATCCTGAAGTCGGGTGAGTTCTTCTAAAAAGTCTTTGCGAACCAAGTCGGGACGGGTGGAAAGGGCTTGACCGACTTTAATGAACGTGGGGCCGAGATGGGTTAGAATTTCTCGTAACTGAGTCGCCCGTTGCGGTGTATGTTCAACATCGGGTCTGCGCCATCGATCCCAAACCAGACCTAATATAAACCCTGTAAAAAACCAGACTACGGTGATAGCCCGCCAAATGGCCTGCCAGGGACGACGGCGATAATATCGGGCGATCGCTTCTGGGTCATAACACCGTTCAGATGTGAATTGGTGTGGACTCACGCTGTTTATTTTCCTCTTAAACGCTGAATTGTAACTAGGGGGGTTACAGTTGACAGATCGACTCGGGTTGAGCGGATCTCTATCTGTAGTTTTGTGTTTATCGTCTTGTTATCGTTTTGTTAATTAACAGTATACAAAACTACACACCCAAATCGGAAGCAAATTTACCTATTGACTCAAAAAATCCTTGATCGCGTAGATCACAGAGTCCTGTTGTTCGGTTGAGAGTTCGGGAAACATAGGCAACGATAACACCTCCTGAGACAGTTGTTCAGCAACGGGAAACTGACCGGGTTGATAACCCAAATCTTCATAAACAGGTTGCAAGTGCAACGGTACCGGATAATAAACCATCGTAGTAATTCCCCGTTCGGCTAACTGTGCGCGAACAACATTTCGATCGAAGATTAAATCCGTTGCTCGTTGCAAAACTCGAACGGTATACTGATTCCAAACACTTTGTCCGGGAGTGGCTTCAGTCGGAACAATCAAACCCGGAACCGCCCCGAGAAATTGATGATAGCGTTGGGCGATGCGCGATCGCTGTTCATTCCATTGATCTAGATAACGCAGTTTAACGTTCAAAATAGCGGCCTGTAACGCATCCAACCGACTGTTAACCCCAACCACTTCCGAATTATACTTACTGGACTGTCCGTGATCTTTAATCATCCGAATTTTAGCAGCGATCGCAGTATTATCAGTTGTAATCGCGCCGCCATCCCCACAGGCACCCAGATTTTTAGTTGGGAAGAAACTAAAACAACCAATATCACCAATACGACCGATTTTTTCACCGTTCCAAGTCGCCCCCGTCGCCTGGGCGCAATCTTCAATTACACTTAATTGGTGAGTTCGTGCAGTTTCCATAACTCGGGTCATATTCACCGACTGACCAAACAAGTGTACCGGAATTATGGCTTTTGTTTTAGAAGTAATCGCCGATTCGAGTTTGTTAACATCGAGATTAAACGTATTTTCATCAATATCTACAAAGACCGGCGTCGCCCCGACAGAACTCACCACTTCCGCAGTTGCAATAAAGGTAAATACCGGAACAATGACTTCATCGCCCGGACCAATATCGAGGGCGCGAAGGGCGAGAAATAGGGCGTCGGTACCGGAGTTACAGCTAATACAGTCGGAAACCCCAATATACTCGCCAAAAGCTTCCTCAAACCGTGCAACCTCCGATCCGCCAATATAGTAACCCGAGGCTAACACCTGTTCGACAGCGACGCCGATTTCCTGTGCAATTAATTTGTACTGTTGACCAAGATCGATAGGAGGGATTTTGTTCACGCTTCACACCTAAAATGAAAAATGAGTTATTCGTTATCTGTAACACTGTAGGGTGCATCAAACCAGTTAATCTGAAGACTCCTCAACAGAGAACAATCATTGATGGACTCTACCCCTAAACTACTGTAGGGTGCATCAAAGCAGTTAATCTGAGAACTCCTCCACAACAGAGAACAATCATTGATGCACCATAGAGGGGTTAATCTAGTGATTGTCAACAACCAGGGGAGGCGGGTGATGCACCCTACCCCTGTTAATTGGAGTTGAGGCTTGTTAATTCCCCTAGATTTTACAGACTTAGCGTTAGCATTGGGACTGATTGCCATTGCGTGCGCCCTATCATTTTGGCAACAATTGGGCTTAGAAGGACAATTACTCCTCGCTACGGTGCGAACAATTGTTCAGTTGGGCGTTGCGGGTTACGTTTTGGCGGTGGTTTTCGATCCGGCGCGACCTAACCCCTGGTTAATTTTAGCCTTTGGACTGTTAATGTTAACCCTCGTTACCGTTGTTACCCGCAACCGCATCAGCAAAAAACTCCCCCGACTGCTATTTTGGGTTTGGGGGTCGTTGGGGTTGAGTGCGGTGTTAATTGTCGGTTATGCTCAACTGTTGGTGATTCAACCGACGCCGTTCTACAGTCCCCAATATCTAATTCCGTTATTGGCGGCTATTTTAGGAAATGCGATGAATGCGGCTTCTATCGCCGGAGATCGTTTGGTTACGACGTTGAACTATTCCCAGACCGAAATTGAAACCCATCTCAGTTTGGGGGCGACTCCCCAACAGGCGGTGAAACTTTACCGGAGTGAAGCGATACGGGCGGGGTTGCTTCCTACACTGAATTCTATGGCTATTGTGGGAATTGTTACCCTTCCCGGTATTTTAACCGGTCAGTTGCTCGCCGGAGTTGAACCCTTGGATGCGGCGTCCTATCAAATTTTGATATTGTTGGCGATCGCAGTGTCGAATTTAATTGCTACCCTGGTGTTGACTGCGGGAATTTGTCGCCAATTTTTCAACCCTGAGGCGCAATTGCAAAAATTTTAACGAGAATTTTAACGATCGGCTTGATTTGATGAGATCGGATCGGGTAATCTACAATCCCAGTAACGTTCATTATTTTGGGTTCAAAATGTCAGAATTTTTAGATTTTCTTAAACATAAATATGCTTACGTTGCGATCGGCGAATTTAAAGCCGGTAAGTTTGACGAGGCCGAACAACTGTTTGAAAAAGCGGTTTCGACCTATACAAAAGGGTTCAAAGGCTCTTATTTGTTGCAAGAACCGGGAACCGATAAAGGAATTGCGATTATATTTTGGGAAAATATAGAAGATATGGATGAAAATCATAGTGAAGCCTATGAAGCCATTATGAATGAAATGGCGCACCTGTTTGCTAAAGCGCCCAAAACCTCTTTTTATGAAGTTTGTAGCGAAGTTCATCCCCTAGAATTGGCTTCAGAAGAAGGTTAAATTCTGTGCGGTGCATCAAAAATTAAGTAAGTTCGTAGTTGGGCTTTAGCCCTTGTCTAATGCGCTGAAGCGCAACTACAAACTCGATCCGAACGCACCCTATTTGAGGAATTTAACCAATTGTTCGAGTTTTGACCATGCCGCACCACTGCTGATAATATCTTGAGCAACGGACAGCCCAGAAACATGATCTCCAACGGGAACAAAACCGCTAACTTGTAAAGCCAAAGACGCATTTAAAGCCACCACATCCCGTTGAGCCGGTGTTCCTTTTCCTTGTAAAACATTTTGCAAAATTTCCGCATTTTCCGCAACTTCCCCACCTTTTAAAGCGGTTATTTCTGCCGAATTCAAGCCCAATTCTTGCGGGTTAACTGTTCCTTTTTCGACCTTTCCTTCCGATAATATTGCCAAATCCGTTAAATCTCCCAACCCCGCTTCATCGAGTTTTTCTCGTCCGTGCAGAACAATCGCCTGTTTTAACCCCAATTTTCCCAAAGCTTCGGCAATTATTTCTAATAAATTGGGGTCATAAACACCCATCACTTGACCCGCAGGTTTTAAAGGATTAACTAACGGCCCCAACAAGTTAAAAACCGTTCTGACTTTTAAGGTTTTTCTAAGCGGAACAACCGCTTTCATCGCCGGATGCCAACCCGGTGCAAATAAAAAGGTAATTCCCACTTCTGTTAACGCCGAAGTAATCTTTTCAAAGGGCGAATTTAACTGAATTCCTAGTGCTTCTAAAACATCAGCAGAACCCACCTTACTCGAAGCGGAACGGTTGCCATGTTTGGCGACGGGAACCCCCGCAGCAGCAGCCACAAACGCCACAGCAGTGGAAATATTAAACGTAGAAGCGCCATCTCCCCCCGTCCCACAAGTATCAATAATATGATAGGGAGAATTAGGAATTTCAACAGGTGTTGAAGCCGACGCCGACTGAGACTGCAATACAGAAGCCATTCCCGCCAATTCTTCTGCGGAGACGCCTTTGGTTTGCAGCGCCATCAAAATTGCACCCGAAAGCACCTCGGGAATTTCCTCGTTTAGCCATCCCTGCATTAACGTTGAGGCTTGGGAAACCGAGAGGGAGTCCCGGTCGAGGAGTTGTTGCAGCAAATTCGGCCAGAAGTTGGTATCGTGAGTTGGGGAAGCTGTGACAGTCATTTCAGGATTATTAAATCTAATCGGCATTTTGACAACCTGAAGATTTATTTTACCCTCAATGGGGTACTTTCTTTATTAATTCTGTCAATACTGTAGGGGCGGGTTCTACAATATCTTTAACGACTACTGAGAGATTTACATAAACCCGCCCCACACTCATAACACTAAAAAACCCCTACAAATTCCAATCAATGTAGGGGCGCTGCGGTTTGCGCCCAATCCCAAAAAAAATCTGAGAACAAACTCGCGCCCAATCCCCCAAAAACCCGATAAAAAAACTCGCGCAAATTTTCTAAAAAAAGTGATAAAAAACAACATTTTATCCTATAATTTTTTAAGAATTAATTCTACAAACCAGGGTGAAAACCGACTCGCTTTTTTACCGCATTTTCCAAACGGCTCCGGCTATTTTCTTTGAGCTAATTGGTCAACCCGTTCAGGAGGGATATCAATTTCAATCCGTTGAACTCAAACAAACCGCATTTCGGATTGATGGGGTATTTTTACCTCCACCCGAAGCCGAAAATCAGACGGTTTATTTCGTTGAAGTTCAGTTTCAAAAAGATCCTCTGCTGTATCATCGTTTATTTGCCGAACTATTTCTCTTTCTCAACCAGAACCCAAATACAGTAGACTGGCAAGCCGTCGCAATTTATCCTAATATTAGCCTAGAACCAGAAGAAACCCATCTCTACCGAACGCTGTTAGAAAGTTCCCAAGTTCGGCGTATCTATCTTAATCAACTTTCGGGTTCATCGGTTGAGTTGGGAATTGTCGAATTAATTCTAGAACCCCAGGAAACCGCAGTCAACAAAGCCAAACAGTTGTTATCCGAGGCTCAACAAGCCACACAACTGCCCGTAGCGGTTATCATGGAATTGATAGAAACGACAATGGTTTATAAGTTTCCACAATTGACTCGTCAGGAGATTATTCAGATGTTGGAATTAGCAACAGACTCCAAACAAACCCGAGTTTATCAAGAAGGTCGAGAAGATGGAGAACGATCGCTTATCCTACGTTTATTAACCCGAAAGTTTAATCAAATTGATCCTCAAGTTCGTTCTCAAATTGGATTGCTTTCATCGGAACAGTTGGAAATGTTAGCAGAGGTGTTGTTGGATTTTTCATCTTTGCAAGATTTGACAAATTGGTTAGAGGAGTATTTGAGAAGTTAATATCATCTCCGATTAATCAATCATCATCTGTAGGGGCGGGTTCTACAATATCTTTAACGACTACTGAGAAATTTACAGAAACCCGCCCCACCCGATTTTTCATCTTTGCAAGATTTGACCCATTGGTTACAGGAAAATTTGAGGGAATAGAAGGTTCTAAGGCTGACAGTACAGACTAAAAAAACCCGGTTTCTTATATGGCTTCCTCGCTCAAGACGATGTGTATTGTAAAAGAAACCGGGTTTTTGGCTTCGGAATAAAAGGTGCTAGGGTTGACAGATGTTTCGGTTGGGTTGTTGACGCTGAACTCCGGTTTTTGTGGGGTCATAACCGACTAATAACACGTTCCCATTTTCGTCTCTTACCCAACCCCTCGCCGGAACAATTGTTCTTGAATCTATAGGATAATCATCAAGATTATTATCCCGTTTTTGAGATTGTTGTTGAGGAGGTTGTGAGGAATTATTCCGTTGAGGAGTAACAGGTTCAATGAGTAGAGATTCTAACTCAACTAACCCAGGAATTGCCGATGAATCTTGAACGGGATTTGGTGCAATTCCTCCCCGTCCGGTAATAATAAATGAACTATCTCGACCTTGTTTGCAGGGGTCTTGAGCAATTAAGGCGTTAGGATCAACGATGTTTTGAGGGAGGTCAACTAATGCGGCGTCGGGGTCAATTTCAGTTTGTAATTGAATGATACCACTCAAAGACGGATCGGTGCGGGAAATTGAAGTAATACTACTTCTGGAAAGAAGGGTTGGATCGAAGTTAACCAAGTTATCTCGGCCAAATTGTTCTTCTAAACTGTCTCGACCGAGAATTTCAAAGCCAAATAAACCCCGAGTTGTAATGTTAACTGTACCGCCCCGACCTAAGAAAGCATTGGCTGCAATTTGACTGCTTTCTAAACCGACTAAAAGTTCATTATCAACGGTAATATTACCGCCATCGCCTTCTAAGTTTGCCAAACCTGCATCGGTGCGAATTGAACTCCCATTTCTCATAAAAACCTCCCGACCTTCTAAGTTAATATTACCGCCATTACCCGAAGTCGTGAGGGTAAACACTCCGGAAGTATTATTAAAGAGAACATCTCCAGTTTCAATATTAATATTACCGGCTCTGTTTTCAAATGTACTAACATTTGCAGCAGAAATTCCGGCTTGATTAAGCAGAGAAAGCTGATTAGTGTTGATAGTAATATTACCTCCATCTCCCTGTCCTGATGTACGGGTAGAGATGACAGCATTATTAGTAATTGAAAGATTGTCTGTGGTGATGAAAATTTCGCCGCCTTCTCCCACCGCACCCGCTTCTACACTAGAAAAGGCGCTACTTGGAAATGATTGACTATCAATTCCATCAAAAGAAACACCATCGCGAGTTTCAATTGTAATAGTACCCGCATCACCGGGTCCGCGAGTTAACGTCTGAAGTTGAGAACCATTCATCACATAAAGATTGTCTGCGGTGATGCGAATTTCTCCACCTTGAGTGTTTGGGGCTGCTGTTTGTTCAACGGTGGCAAAAATTCTACTGCTCCCATCTAAGAAAACATCTCCTTCTGCTTCAATAATCACATTTCCGGCATTGCCAAATCGTTCGGTTTGAGCTTGAATTTCGCTGCCTTGAGTGGCGGCTAGGTTTCCGGTTGTAATCACAACATCTCCACCTTCACCCACCCCGGTTACACCAACATTGGTAAAAACAGCACTGTTATCTAAAGATACATTTTCGCGGGCATTTATAATCACATTCCCCGCATTTCCTTCGCCAAAGGTACTGGCATCAACTTGAGCGCCATTTGTGACGAATAAAATCCCGGTATTGATGCGAACATCTCCCCCCTCTCCAGCCCCAAATAAGCCGACAAAACTGGACCCAAAGCTAGTAAAAATTTGCTCGTCTGTTGTTTCTAAAACCCCATCAAAAAACACACTTTCACGAGCATCTACAGTGATACTTCCTGCATTTCCCTGACCGCTGGTTTCGGCTCGCAAATTGCCCCCATTGGTGACGGATAAATTGTCGGCAATAATGCTAATATCTCCGCCATCACCTATCCCAAATAATCCAAATTGAGTAAAGCTGACATCGGTAAAAACGGCACTCGGAAAGCTTTGATCGGCGACTCCATCTATAAACACACCCTCTCTGGCATTTACCGTAATATTACCCGCATTTCCAATACCCTGAGTTTGAGCTTGTAACTGACCGCCATTGGTAATAAATAAATTGCCAGTGATAATATTAATATCGCCCCCTTCACCTTCGGCTTGCAAAAGTTGTCCGTTCAAGTTTAAGATTCCGACTTGGGTAAAGGCTTCACTATCATCAATCGAAATATTGTTGAAAGCATTAACAAAAATATCTCCAGAATTTCCAAAACCTTGGGTTTGAGCCTGTAACTGTCCTCGGTTAGTTATGGAAAGATTTGCTGTTGAGATGGAAATATTACCCGCATCTCCAAAGCTGGCTGTACGGGTTTGAACTTGCGCTCCATCGCTAATAAAAATGTTGTCGGCGGAGATTTCAATCGCCCCGCTATTTGCCTCATTTTGTAAGCCGAGTAATTCTAAACTAAATCCTCCCAATTCTACCGTTGTAAACACTCCGCTGGAGGGAAAATTACCGTCTTGAGTTTGACCCAAAAACACATTGCGAGCATTGAGAATAATATCTCCCGTTCCTCCAAATCCTCGGGTTAACGCTTGCAATTGAGCGCCATTGGTAACGGCAAGATTTTCTGAGGTTATATTAATCTCACCGGCAAAACCCAAAGCCTGTTGTTCTACAGTTGTAAAAACACCCGTGAGATTTTGATTTCCCGCCCCATCAAACAAGGCATTCTCACGAACATTAATAATAATATCGCCCGCATTACCAATTCCGCCCTGATTAATACTAGCATCAAGTTGAGCGCCATTGGTCACGGAAAGATTGCGACCGGAAATGTTAATATTTCCTCCGTTCCCTTCAGCAAGAGTGGCAACAACAGTGATAGCTCGACTGGATTGACCATTCTCGCCGACTCCATCAAAAGAAATGCCATTTTCAGCATTAATAATAATATCTCCACCCTCTCCAACCCCTTCCATTTGTGCTTGTAATTGAGCGCCATTGGTAACAAAAAGGTTGCCGGTTGTAATCTCAATATCTCCTCCATCTCCTTGTATACCCGACTCAATTTGACTAAAAGCTCCACTGGGATTAGATTCACCGGTCAACTCATCTACGGGAATAATCGGATTAATTCCATCAAAAGTGGTATCTCCAGAAACTTCGATGCGAATATCGCCCGCATTACCTGGACGGGGTATGACATTAGAAAAACCAAAAATATAGCCGCGAACTAAACTCTGTAATGTTCCGCCTTCTTTAACTTCTAAAGAACCCGCTCGAATGGTAATTCCCCCACTATTTCCGATTCCTCCAGACTCTACGCTACTGAAAGCACCACTGGAAAATCCCTGACTATCAACCCCTTCAAATAACACCCGCTCACCGGCATTGATAGTAATATTACCCGCATTTCCAGACCCTTGAGTTTGAGCTTGCAATTGACCGCCATTGGTCACAGAAAGATTGCCGGTATTGATCTCAATATTTCCGCCAGTTCCGATGGTTCCCGGGTCTAAACTGCTGGCAATGCGAGTAAAATCACCATCGACAGAAACGAGATCCCTAGCGTTAATTTGAATATCTCCGGCATTACCGAGAGCGGCTGGGAGTCCCTGAAACTGATCGGCTCCGCGAACCAAAGCCTGTAGGGTGGCGCCGTCTTTAACTTCAACGGTCCCGGCGGTGATGGTTATTCCCCGACTATCTCCTACTGCTCCGGCTTCGACGCTGCTAAAACCCCCAGTCTGGAGTTGATCGGTTGTTCCTTCAAACAAAACGCGATCGCTGGCTTCTATGACTATACGACCCGCATTTCCTTGACCTCGGGTGACTGTTTGCAACTGACCGCCATGGGTGACAGAAAGATTACCGGTATTGATGTTAATATTTCCGCCCTGACCTTGTGCTGTGGCTTCTACGGTACTGTAAGCGGCGCTGGGAAAGGCTCCATCGCTGGTCGATCCCGTAAAGGTAACAGAACCGTTGGGAGCATTGATGGTAATATTACCCCCATCTCCGACCCCTTGAGTTTGAGCTTGCAGGGTTGCGCCATTTCTCACGGTGAGGCTTCCGGCGTTAATCTCGATGTCTCCGCCACTTCCGATCGCTCCGGTTTCTAAGGCGGTGGAAGCTCTGGTTCCGTCCCCTTCAAAAACAACATCCTTGATGGCGTTAATCTCAATATTACCCGCATTTCCAATACCGGTTCCTAAAATCAGGTTGGGATCGGATTTAATGGCAGATTCTAGGATTGCTCCGTTTGTGACCTGGAGGGAACCGCCTGTATTAATCGTTACCGTGCCGCTGTTGCCGATTCCCCCGGAGTTAACGGTGCTAAACACTCCACTACCGGGATTATTCACAGAAACAAAGTTGCGAGCGTTCAGCCTGACATTACCTGCATTTCCATTTCCCGAGGTACTAGAACTGAGTGCGGCTCCTTCTCCTACAAATATACTGCCGGCGTTGATTTCTACCAGTCCAGCGCTTCCGGTGGCGCCAAGTTCTAAGGTGCTGAAGGCTCCGCTTCTGACTCCGCTAAAAGAGGCGGTTGTAGCGGCGTTGACTCGGATGGTTCCGGCGTTTCCTCGGATAATATCGGGGTTATCGACATCGGTAGCATTGCTGTTGACTCTCGCTTGCAGGGATGAATCGCTCACCGATAGAGAACCGGTGAGTATGTCAATATTACCGCCATTGCCAATGGCTCCGGGTTCTACGTCGCTGCGAATGGAACTGTTTGCAGTCATGGAGACGGTTTCAGTGGCATTGACTTGCACATTTCCGGCGTCTCCTCTACCAAAGGTGCTGGTGGCTAGGGTTGCTCCTTCGGAAAGGGACAGATAACGGGTATTTACTCGCACATTTCCCCCAAAGCCTTCTCCTGTGGGTAAGACTTGGCTGAAGATTCCGCTGTTACCGGCGACTGTGACGCGATCGCTTTCTATGACTACGTTTCCGGCGTTTCCTTCCCCGGCGCTACTCCCGCTGATCTCGGCGCCGTTTGTTACGGATAATTGATTGGTGGTGATGCGAACATCTCCGGCTTGTCCCTGACCTCCGATTTCAACTCGGCTGAATGCTCCGCTGGGAATCTGATCGACGCTACCATCAAAGGAAACTTGGTTCTCGGCGTTGACGATCACACTCCCCGCATTTCCTTCTCCCAAGGTACTGGCACTCAGCAGGGAGGCTTCTGTTACGGATAGGTTGGGGGTGGTGATGCGAATATCTCCGCCTTGGCCTGTTGCGTTGGTTTGAACCTCGTTTAAAATTCGGCTACTCTGGCTAAGATTGATGTCTTCTGTGGCGTTGATTTCAATATCTCCGGCTTGACTGTCCGATGAACCTGAATTTGCGGCTATTCCTGCTATTAGAGCGCTTCCTTGAAACTCTATGTTACCCGCATCGATCGCAATTGTTCCTTGATTATCGCCGGTGACGTCGGCGATTCCTCTAATAAAGGTAACATCTGAACGGGTGGCTTCTCGCGGAAACCGCAGCGCTAAGGATTGTTCTGTTTCGTTGGAGGCGAGGGTTTCTATATTAACTCGACCTTGTTCTATACTTCCTATTTCTATTCGACCTCCACTGGCTGTTACTTCTCCGCCTTCAAAGCGAATTTCACCCCCAACAAATCCTAATGTTTGTCCGTCGGGTACTTGCAAACCGACAGTATCACCCGTGTCTGGATTGAGTGCTACCGATTGATTAATAAGAGTACCGGGATTTTCTCGAAGGTTTAACCCGATTGGCATATTAATTGTTAATAATGGCGGCGCTTGGGGGTTACTTGCTGCAAATTCAAAGCCATTTTCAAATAATATTCCATCGGCTGTTGAGGCGAAAAATGATCCGCCGACATCTAACCTGGCGTTCGGTCCGAAAAAAATACCGTTGGGATTGATTAAAAATAGGTTGGCATCGCCTAAAACCCCTAAGGTTCCGAGAATTTGTGAGATATTATTTCCGGTAACGCGAGTTAGAATATTAACGATATTATCGGGGTTGGAAAAATAAGCGCCCCGTCCTTCTCTGATGTTAAATTCTTGGAAACTATGAAATAAATTATTTCCTCGAATCGCTCCCCCGTCAATGCGATCGCCGGGTCTACCCCTAATGTCTAAACTGGGCGTAACGACTGAGTTTTCTGTACCTAAACTGTTATCGGGGATAATTTGAGCCTGTGCGGGTAGAAGTTGAGCAACAGAACCCAAGGTAATTAAACCTGCAAATAAGGACAGGTCTGGGAGGGGATGCTGTACCACTGGCTTTTTTAAGTTTGAGGGATAATTATTGATTTTGAGTATACCACTACTTAAGACAAAGCGATGAGATGGTTTGATTTATCTTTTTGAGGGGGTTAGGGGGTAGGGTTGATGTTTGCATATCCATCACCCCAAACCACCGTCTTCACACTTCTAGGAGTTCTCCGAGTCGGGGTATGTCTTGCATTAGTCTTGCAATTATAGAGATCGAAACTTTAGCTGACCTATCCGAGTGATTTTTCGATTAGGAGAATGACTTTCAGGAGCAAGACTAAACAGTAAAACTTGATATTCTCCCGGTTCTGGAAATTGACAAGAAAGCCGAATCTTTGAAGCCTCTGTCTGAGTTCGACAGGGTTTTAGCTGTTGATGTTGATTGGATGAATTACTCAAGAGTAAATCCCAAACTAACAAATTCGATTCATTGATTTTTGAAAATAAAGCTCCTATTATTTGGGGTTTTTGAGCAAAAGTTCTTAATTCAATCACAGCATTTTTTTCAGTGGTTGTTTGATACTCCTCGGGGGAAATCATGGTCAAGCCTTGAGCAAAAAACTGAGGAGTTAAAATGGGTTGATTTTCAAAAGATTGGTAATTTTTTGATCGGCCTAAAAGTTGCCAACCTTGTATTAAAGGTAAGTGACTAATAATCATTAGTTCTGGATGAAGCATCAAATAATCCGCACTATATAAATCCTTTGAACCTGTGTCATCCCATGTGGTATCAACTAATTGCCAGTTTCCTTCAATTTTGACAGCATTCCAAGCATGGAGTGTCCAATCATAATTGGATTCGAGTAACCTAAAAGCTTTGGGAATCAAATCTAGAGGTGCTAAGTCTTGACGAACTTTTCCTTTGATATAAACAACATCTAATCCTATCGCTCGTCCGAGTTCTTTAAAAAGATTGGCATAGCCTTCACAGACGGCTTTGTGAGTAAGAAAAACAGTTTGTGCATCCTGAGAAGGTCGTACTCCGGTTTGAAGTACATCTAAATCATAAGTGACTCTAGTGATTACATAATCATGTATGGCTTTAACTTGCAAATAGGGATCGGTTTCATATTGAGCAATATATTGAGCAACTGATTTAATACTTGTTTCAACATCGGGTGTTATGCTACTAATGATGGGATGAATAGTTTGATGCTCTTTCCAAGGCCAGGGTGATGAGACAAACGGAGGTGTGGGGTTATTGACTAGGTAAGTCATCAAATCACTATATGAATTGTACCTCATCGGGATATAGGATTTGAAAATGATTAGCAATAGGATAGACAAGAAAATTAATATATTCCTGAATTGAGTCCGGCTGAAATTCTTAAGTTTTTTGAAAGTAGCATCTAAACGGATTGACTTTAGTTGCTTTTTTTTCCGAAGGTTTTGTTGTTGAAAAATTTTAGGAAATTTCTTTTCAAAATTGTTCGACATAATACAAATTACCAATCAGGGTAGATGAACAGATGGCTGTTGCATACTTACTTATCTCTCACCCTATGGAAACTTATGCAATTTTTCCCGAAACTGCTCCCCTCGGTTTTCTGGTCTTGCTTCTCAATACATGACTCACGCTTCTAAACCTATCTCTGAGTGAGTCCAGCTTATGCAGATACAAAAGTAGGATTAAACCCCAGCTTCATCAATTCCTCAACTTCCGGGTTGACAAGTTTGAGGATTAGGGCGTTGACGCTGAACTCCCATGTTTGTCGGGTCATAACCGACTAATAACACGTTCCCATTTTCGTCTCTTACCCAACCCCTCGCCGGAACAATTGTTCTTGAATCGACCGTATTATTATCAGAATTTTCTGATTGTTGTTGAGGAGGTTCTGATGAAGTATTGGCTTGAGGAGTAACGGGTTGAATGAGAGGAGATTCCAACTCAATTAACCCAGGAATTGCCGATGAATCTTGAACGGGATTTGGTGCTATTCCTCCCCGTCCGGTGATAATAAATTGGCTGTCTCCTCTCTGTTTGCAGGGGTCTTGAGCGATTAATTCAGCCGGGTCAACAACTGTAACTTCTAATGATTCTGGGGGGTCAAAATTAAGTGTTGTATCGATAGAAACTTCTCCAGCCGCGTTAATAATACTATTTTGAGATTGAAGAAGTCCAAGTTCGGCACTTTCAAAAGGACGAATATTAATATTACTTCCTCCGGTAGGGTCAAAGGCGCTGGTAACAATTTGGCTATTTTCTAACAACACTAACAAATTAGAATTAATATCAATATTTCCATCAAACGTTTGACCGCTTTGACTTCCTGCTGCCGAAATTTGACTTTCACGCACTCGAATATCCGGTGAATTGATAGCAATATTTCCGCCTTCACCTGTTACTGATTCTGCAAATAGACCCCCTTGTTCTAAGCGAACTTGGGAAGCACTCACGTCTATATTTCCGGGATTCCCAACACCGCGACTATTTACAAAAATGTTAGATTGATCTCTAACTATTAATTGTTCTGCATCAATAGTTATCGTTCCCCCATTTCCGACCGCAGTTTCAGCAACCAATGCGTTGACAAAAGCTCGATCTGTTAATTCAATATTTTCAGCCTGTATATTTATAAAACCCGCATTCCCATTACCTAAAGTTCCTGTAGACAATGAAGCTCGATTGTTTACGGTTAAATCTCCAGTTTCAATAATAATATTTCCCCCATTTCCTATGGCTCCTTCCGAACCTCCAGTAAAAATTGCTGTTCCTTCGCCCTCTACATTAATCGATTCTGACGCTTTAATCAAGACCGTTCCTCCTCGGCGATTTGGGGGAATTTCAACAGTAGTAATTTCCGATTCAATGGGTAAACTAATTCCTGAAGAAATTATAGAGCCGTTTTGCACTCTTAGTTGTTCCGTTTCTATAGTAATATTTCCTCCATTACCCGCACCTGCCGTTCCACTAGAAATATTAACTTGATCATCAAATATAACCTCTTGAGATTGTATACTAATTGAACCTGAAGAACCTGTTCCCGAACTATCAGTGCGAATTAATGCTCCATCTTGTCCGATTAATCTTTGTGTCGTAATTGAAATATCTCCGGTGTTTCCTCCGTTACCCGCTTGAGCAGCAATTTGACTACCTATTCCGATTTCTCCGGTTGATAAGGTAACTGTTCGAGTTCCCCTTCCGCTAATTTCGATAGTATTTGCACGAATATTAATTGAACCCGAACTGCCTACATCCCCTGAAAAAGTTGATATCTGCGCTCCGTTGAGTATTCTTAATTGGTCTGCTTCGAGTGTGATACTTCCCACCCTACTACCGCCTGATAGTGTACCTGTTGTCACAAAAATCCCACTGGGAAATATTGTCTCTCCATTTTCACTGGGAAATCTTCCTTCTCCAATTAATTCAACAACAGAAGCTTGAATATTGATAGAGCCAGCACTACTCCCATTTAAACTTCTTACTGATATATTACCTCCATCTCGAATGGTTAATCGTCCGGTTTCTAAGTTGAGAGTTCCTGCGGTTCCTGCACCATTGGTAAAAACCTCCAAGCCACTGCTTGAATTCAGTCCATTTATACTCAACTCTCCTGCTATCTCCACTTCATTTGCTTTAACTTGTACAACACCCGAACTCCCCCTTCCTGTAGCAGAAGTTCCAATCTCTCCTCCCTCTTGAAGTGTGAGTTTATTTGTGGTGATAAAAACACTTCCTGCGCTTCCTTCTACATTATCACTGCTGGTTGATATGTCACTAAAAATCGCAGTGGCATCTTCAAGTGGAATAGAGGGTTCTGTACCAAATTCAACGGATTCTGGATCAAATTGAAAGGGGCTTCCTCCCCTAACTTCTATAGATTCTGAAGCATTAATAATCACATCTCCTGCTTGTCCGGTGTTGAAGCTACTAGCAAAGATTGTCCCTCCATTCCGAACGGCTAATCTGGGAGTATTAATAATAACGCTTCCTGCACTACCATTACCTAATGTTCGAGTAGCAATTCGACTGGTAATGCCAGTCGGTGAGACTCCTATTATTTCTATAGACTCCGAAGCATTAACAGTTATGTTTCCCGTTGAACCTGTTGCTTCTGGGTTAACATCAAGCCGAATATCAGCACCATCTCGAAGAACTAAAGTTCCGGTATCAATCGTAATATTTCCAATATTATCGGTTCCGGAAGTTTCGCCGAATACAATAGAATTTGAAAGATTGATGTTCTGTGCTTCAAGATAAATATTTCCTGCGTTTCCGTTACCTGATGCACTTAAACTAATCTGTCCATTTGTTGCATTTAGCGATGAGGTTGAAATTTCAAGATTTCCCCCACTTCCCACTGCATTTTCTGCGATTTCACCCAAAATAGAACTGTTTGATAGCTCTACCGAATCGGTTGCTAAAATTGATAGAGAACCCGCATTTCCTTGTCCAAATAGAGCGATTTGAATTCGCGCTCCTTCAGTTAGTCGAAATTGTCCGGTTTCGATTTGAATATTACCTCCATTACCCATACCTGTATCATTGACATCCGCAAAAAAACCACTCCGAAACTCACCATTAGGAGAAGTACCTGAAGCTTCAACGGATGCGGCTTTTACGTTTATGTTCCCTGCGTTTCCTTGTCCAAAAATAAGTGTATTGATAAACGCTCCATTATTCATTCTGAGCGAATTAGCTGTGATGTTAATGTTTCCGCTTTGACCAATTCCATTGGTATCGATAGCATTTCTAATCGAACTTCCTGCACCTGTTAGGAGAATATTTTCCTGAGCGTTAATATTAACATCTCCCGCTTGCGCTTCTAGAAACCCTAAACCTTGATCAATTCCCACCCGAATAACACTATCGCCAGATATCTCAACATTTCTCGCATTAATATTAACGTCTCCGCCTCCATTTCCACGAACGTTTATTTCTGATTCATTGGTTAACGCTACATTTCCCCGTTGAATATTATCGGGAAAACTTAAACTATTATCGGGGTTAATTTGAATAATTCCCGGTTCTGATAATCCCCCCAATTGAATTCGACTTCCTGGAGAAATTGCAAAGCCATTATCAAATAATACATCTCCCCCAACTAATGCTAAAGTTTGATTTTGAGGAACATTTAAGCCTTGCGAAATTAGAAATCCTGCATCATTTCTTAACGCACTCCCATCGGGTCGAACCAGTTGGGGTGCGGCTTGATTAACTATTGTTCCGGGATTTTCTCTAATGTTTAACCCGACCGGCATATTAATCGTTAATAATGGCGGCGCTGCTGGGTTACTTGCTGCAAATTCAAACCCATTTTCAAATAAAATACCATCGGCTGTTGTGGCAAAAAATGAACCGCCCACATCTAACCGTGCGTTCGGCCCAAATACAATTCCATTGGGATTAATTAAAAATAAATTAGCATTTCCGAGAACCCCCAATGTTCCGAGAATTTGTGAAATGTTATCCCCGGTAACGCGAGTTAAAATATTAACAATATTGTCGGGGTTGGAAAAATAAGCACCCCGTCCAACTTCGACGTTAAATTCTTGAAAACTATGAAATAAATTACCTCCTCGAACCGCTCCCCCGTCAATTCTATCGCTATTTATTCCGCGAATATTAACATTAGGAGTAACAACGGAGTTTTCTGAACCCAAGCTGTTATCGGGAACAATTTGTGCTTGTGCGGGTAGAACGGGAATAATAGAACTCAAGACAATTAAACCCGTGAATAAGGACAGGTCTAGGAGGGGATGCTGTACCACTGGCTTTTTGAGACTTGAAGGATAATTATTATTTAAAAGTATACCACTAAAAAAACACAGTCCGTCAAGTTTATAGACTAATAAAACTTGTTTGATAAACGGCGGGGCTTCATATCACCCACCAGTCACGTAGGGGCGGGTTCTGAATTCATTTATGTTTTCCCAGCAATAACTTACATAAACCCGCCCTTTACACACCAGTGATTACAGTGATAGTGGTTTTCAATTGTACGAAACACAGTTGATTAAAAACCCGGTTTCTTATGAGTTACCGGGTTGATAGAATAGACCATTAAATCGATACAGAAGGCGATCAACAATTAATGGTTTATGGTCTTTGTTCAATGCCATTACCAATGACGGCTATTTTATGGCGATAAACGAGTTCGGCGCCAAACCAACCCGTAAGTCCTAAAGCAGAAGCAACAATTAATGATAGAATTAATCCGATGGGTAGGATAAAATCTGCGGGCTGTTCCCAACGGAAAAACAGACTAATTCCTGACAAGACTAAGGCGATAATATTGCCAATCATATGAATCCAACCGGCGTTGTGTTGTCGAACCCGATCAATTTCTAAAAAGTCTATCATTCCGGTAATTGCAGCCAATAATCCCGTCAGAATTCCGGCGACTAATAACAAAACAGAAGCCCTCGCCCAAAACAGATCGTTAGTTAACAAATATCCGAAATCGGTTCCTAAAACTCCCACTAAAAAAGCGATGGGAAATGTGACAATTAAGGGATGCAGAGGATGTCCGGCAACTGCAACTTTACTGGGAACTCCACTGTCTAAATACTCTTGTTCGTCGTTTTCAATGAAGGGGGGAACATTGGGATACTGAGTCATCAGATTTCCGCTCCATAAATTAATCCGTTGTTGGGATCATTGCATTATTATTATTGGTTTTACATCTATCTAAGTAAGTAGGTCGAGAGGAAGTTGATTTAAGTTTAATTACGGTTCTACAATTACGGGTGTTCCGATGGTAACTTTATCGAATAATAGCAGTACATCTTGGTTCAACATTCGGATGCAGCCATGAGAGGCGGCTTGTCCTACGGTGTCTTCGTTGGGGGTACCGTGAAAGCCGATGTAGTTGGTCCCATCGGTCCAAAACCCGATCCAACGCATTCCCAAGGGGTTATCGGGGCCTGGGGGGATAATTTCCCCGGTAAAGGGGTGTTCCCAGGAGGGTTCTTGAATTTTTTGGATAACTTTGTACTCACCGGTGGGCGTTTCCCAACCGTCTCGACCCACCGCGATGGGGTAGCTGGTCAGAAGTTGTTCCCGGCGATAAACGTAAACTCGGCGATCGCCAAGTCGTATAATTAAGTGTAATTTCGGTTGGGAAGGCTTGGAGATGTGGGGAACAAAGGAAGGTTGAGGGGTGGAAAATTTACGGACGGATAGTTTTCTAGCGGTAACAACTCCATCATTGACGGGGGAGGAAATGACGGGTTGAGGGGTAGCGAGTAAGAGAAAAAAAACCAGGGAACTCAGCCCTCTGAGACGGTATACAAAAGATTCTCCTCTAACCATATATTGTTTGTAGAACACGAACCCGCAAACAAATTTTACCGGATTTAACGTTATTTATCCGGAATTTAACATAACATCGCCCCATCTTAGCGAAAGAGTAAGATCGAGTTAACGGCGATCGCTCGCTGAGATGTGGAAGTTGTTCAGATCGGGACCCAACCGCGATCCTAAAGGACACAAACTTGTTAAACTAGAATAGAGAGAGTCTAAAAAACTTATAAAAGCCGGGGTAAACTTTGGGCATCTACTAAACTTCCACCCATCCTATTTTTCATGGAAATTTCACGATTTATGATGGTTGAATTGTGTTGATTTCTACTATAAGCTTTTTTTAGAATTGGAGTGGGTGTTGGGAAATCTAAAATTACTTTTTGATCGGCAAATGTTAGCTGAAACTCCCACCAATGAGGCGATTTCAATGGATGCTGAACAGATTTTTCCTTTGATTGACAGCATTCTTCCGTTTGAGGTGTGTTTACACTATCAAGTGTTACCGCTATCGTTAACTGATGATTGTTTGCATTTAGGAATCGTCGATCCCGATGATAATTCTGCTTTAGAATATGTCAATAAAATGTTGGCTTATCGCAACTGTTCTCTCGTGACGAAGAAGATATCTTTCCCCGAACAACAGGCGATTTTATCGGCTTATTTATATCATACTCAGCATCAAAATTCGGACGGAAACACCGAAAAACCCATCTCAACAAATGGCGTTAAAGTTAATAAAAATTCCGCCTCAAATCCAAATAAGATTTGTCAAACTTGTTCTTGTCAAAACTCAAATTTACCGAGTTTAGAAATTTATGGCCATTACTTAAACGAGCCGATTGAAATTTTAGCAACCCTGACGCCTGAAAAATTATTACCCGAACTCTTGGGTCGAGTTATGGCGGGTGGAATTGGTCGGCTATATTTTGAACGTCAAGGCCTCTACGGGTCGAATTTTGTGGAGTCAAGATGGAGTTTTAAAATCAGTCTTAGAAGACTTAGAAGCGAGTCAATTTCAAGGGGTAATTAACGAATTAAAACGGTTGCTCGAACTCCCGTTAATTCCGGTTGACAAACCCAAACAAGCGGAAATTGAGCGCCTTTATCGGGGAACTCAAATTTTATTGCGTTTGCGAGTTACACCGGGAGAACATGGAGAAGAAGCCAACTTACAAGTGTTGCGAGGTGCGGCGTTAAAATTCCACCAACAACATCGAATGACGCTTTTAAGTCGGGATGCTTTAAAGTTAGCAGAACAACTGGAAAAAAAATTAACAGAAATTGAAAAACGTTCGGACTCTGCGCCTCTACCGTCTGATAATTTACCCCTGTTAACCCAGTTGCTAAAAACGATTCTGCGACAGGTAGAAACCTTACTGAAAAAGGATGAACCATAACCCGATAGGCAGACAAGAAAAGCGAGATTTGTTGTTATTTTGTCTGCTTTCCTTGTCGCCGGTCTGGAATGAAAATTTAAGCTAAAACGGCTTCTTGTTTGGGCCAACGATTAACAGCCTTTCCAATCACCGCCATTTCTTCCATTAAACGGTCAAACTGTTCGGGGGTCAAGGATTGGGGACCGTCGGAAAGGGCCTTGGCGGGGTTGGGATGAACCTCGATCATCAACGCATCCGTACCTGCGGCCACAGCAGCCAGGGACATGGCGGGAACGTGTTCGGCGAACCCGGTACCGTGACTGGGATCGATCATAATCGGTAAGTGAGTCAGCGATCGCAATACGGGAATTACAGACAAGTCTAGAGTATTGCGAGTGTAGCGGCGATCAAACGTGCGAATTCCCCGTTCGCAGAGAATCACGTTGGGATTTCCGGCCGCTAAGATATATTCGGCTGCCATCACCCATTCTTCGATAGTGGCCGACATTCCCCGCTTCAACAACACCGGTTTGTCTTGGGCGCCAACTTTTTTGAGGAGGGAGAAGTTTTGCATATTGCGGGCGCCAATTTGGATGACATCGGCAACGTTCCCCAACACTTCCAAGTCGTCGGCGTCCATGAGTTCGGTAATAATCCCCAAGCCGGTTTCTTCTCGGGCGGCTGCCAACAAGTTTAAGGCGCTTTCTCCGTGTCCTTGGAAGGCGTAGGGAGAAGTCCGGGGTTTGTAGGCGCCTCCTCGGAGAAAATGCGCTCCTGCGGCTTTGACCCGTTTGGCGGTTTCAACGATCATTTCTTCGTTTTCCACCGAACAGGGGCCTGCGGTAATCACCAGGGGATGATTTTCACCAAAATAAACGGTACCTGCGGGGGTGGGGACGGCGACCTCGCTGGCTTCGCCGTGACGATATTCCCGACAAGCGCGTTTAAAGGGTTTTTCGACCCGCAGCACCTCTTCAATGAAAGGACTCAATTCTTGAAGTTGCAGGGGGTCTAGGTCGGCGGTTTCTCCGACTAACCCAATGACAACCTTGTGAGTCCCGACAATTTTTTCGGGGTTGACATTCCAGGTTGTCCGCAGGTCTTCGCTTAAGCGTTCAATTTCGGCTTCGGGGGAGCCGACTTTCATTACAATAATCATTTATTCCTATGGATTCTGTTGTTGAGTTGAGTCTTCGGTTTGGCGTTGGGAGTTTGGAGAATCTCGACCAACTCCCAAAGTGTCATAAGGATCACTTTAACCCATGACCCATGACTTAATTTTTCAGTTTTTAATTCTTAATTTTTGCTCTACTTTCTCGTCGAGCTTCTTTCCAGGCTTGTACGGTTCGCCCGATATTGAGTTTAAACTCTTGCCAACCGACTACAGTTCCGGCTTGGTCTTCATCCCAGGAGGTGGAGAATATTCCATAACTCAAGCCCAAAACGCTCAGGCCAAAACAACCCAGACTCGCCAATAAAACGGCCGTATTTGGCAGGACAAACACTTCATTGATCACAATAAAGTAACTCGCCACAAAGATGCTGATTGCCATGAACAACGGCACCCCGGATAATATAGCCATCCGAAATAACATCCGCTGACTGACAATTTCGGGGATGGCGGCTTCTTCCCGAGTCGCAGGCTTTCTGTTTGACGGTTTGGCGGTTTTTTTCTCGGCGGACTTGCGAGTTTCACGGGCGGGGGTGTCGTTGGCGGGTTCACGGGCGGGCTGTGATTCAGCTTTTGAGGCTTTTTTACGGCTTTTTTTCGGTTCAAAGGGGAGTGATTGGCGTGGGCGTTCGGAAGACATGGTAATATTCGCTGTGAGTGGGGTGTTGACGGCGGGAGGGGACAGCTAAGAGCTTCTGGCTTATCCTCGAATTCCTAGACGTTGAATCAGGGCGCGATATTTGTCGTTGTCTTTGTTGCGAATGTAGGCTAACAGACGCTTACGTTGTCCGATCATTTTCATTAGTCCTCGGGTTGAGGAATAATCTTTTTTGTTTTGTTTGAGGTGGGCGCTGAGTTTGTTGATGCGTTCGGTGAGCAGGGCGACTTGTACCTCGGCTGATCCGGTATCGGTCGCGTGTACTTGGTGTTCGGTGATGATTTCTTGTTTCTGTTCTTGGGTCAGACTCATGGCTCGAAATGGTGTTTAATTTCTAATTTTCCACAATTGTTAATCCTATCATATTCTTTTGGCGGTGAGCTATTACTGAAGCGGGTTTAAGGTTTGCGGGGCGGTACTTTCGGGGTCGGGCTTGGGTTTTCAGACTCTAGGAGGATGCTAAGTAGTGCGATCGCCGTTTAAACTAGACTGGCTTTACTCGCCTACCTATAGCCTAAAATAGCAACAACCGGGCGAATTTTGGACGGGCTAAGAAGATTAAGAAGCTCGTCGTCGGGTGAGTAAAAACATATTTTCGGGTTGATCGTGCATCTATCAGTTTTTTTAGTGATCTTATTTTTTTATGGTTGATTTACAGTTCAATTATTTCTTGATTGCACTCGAAGACAGTGTAAATTTTGGCGTGTGGATCGGGGCGGGTATTTTGGCTTTGGTCGGAATTATTGCCCTAAAAAACTTCGTTCAAAATAAAATTATTAAGCGGTTTTTTTCGCCGGGAAAAATAGAACTTTACAAACAGATTTTTTCTCCCTATCAATCGCTAATTTTAACGGTGTTGGGATTGGCGGCGGCGGAAATTTTTCTGTTATCGGTTCCTTTATCAAAATCTCTTTCTAGCTTGGAAGTGGTTTTGAGTTTAATTTTGGCGATTACAGCCAGTTGGTTGGCGTCTCAAATTTTCAAGCAGTTTTTTGATATTTATCTGGTTAATAAAGCGGCTAGAAAACAAGGTCGCAGTGTGAACAGCGAACTGCTTTTAGTGGGGAAATTTATCGCCAATACGGTGATTATTATTATCGCCATTATTGCTTTTGCTCAAACCCATCAAATTAATATCTTTGGTCTGCTGGCGAGTTTGGGCGTCGGCGGACTGGCGGTGGCGTTTGCGGCTCAAAGTACGTTAAGCCAAATTCTGGGGGGAATTGTATTATATTTAGATCGCCCCTTTGTGGTTGATGATTATATTGGTTTACCGGATGGTACTTTTGGACGGGTAGAATCAATTGGTTTGCGTTCAACGAAAATTAGAACCTCAGGAAAAGGAACGTTAATGATCGTTCCCAATAGTTCGTTAACGGAAACAAACATCGAAAATTATACGGGCGCTCGCAAAGTGATTTCAATTTTAGGGTTAGTTTTTCCCCGTTCAATTAGTGCAGAAGAACAGGCGCTCATTCGACAGATTATTCTCGAAGGAACTGAAAATACTTATGGAATTGATCCGCGAGGAACCGATGTCACGTTCAAAGATTTAAGAGAAGTAACCGGAGAAGATAAAACTCACGCCCAAGTCACCTTTTTTATCTTGGGTTCGGGTCAAGAAAATTTAGAATTGCGCCGTCAACTCTTACAAATTGCGAGTCAAGATATCAATCAAATTCTTCAGCAATACGGTATTGCGTTTGAGATGGAAGAACAAAATATTTACGTGAATTCACCTATTACTGTTTAATCTATGAATTTTTACAATCCATTCGATCCCAACTCGCAGATTTTTATCGGCTTAAGAGACTCTGCAATTCCCAATCCGCTAATTTTTCTTTTATTCGTTCTCATCTCGATTTTAGTGGGTCGATATACGCCGGGAATTATTAGAGTCTTGGTCTACAAATTTCTCCCGAAAGATAATCGCAAGATTTTCCACGAATTTATTTTCCCCATTCAAGGGTCTTTAAAAGTCGCCGGCACTTTTATTTTAATTTCCCTTTCTCTGGCTTGGCTGAACGATAATCCGACGCTGTACAGATTTATTAAACCGTTTGTAGATTTGGGTGTGATTGCCAGTGTGGCTTGGTTACTTTCCCGAATTTTTAACCAATTGTTGTTAGTTTACGGGATTCCAGTTGTTAAAAAATATGGGTTAGAAGTTGATGAAACCTTTCTCATTTTTGAAACGGCTGTTAATGTGATTATTGGTTTTATTGCGGTAACTGCTTTCGCTCAAAGTCAAAATTTCCCGTTAACGGCGTTGTTGGCGGGTGCGTCTATTGGGGGCGCTGCGATTGGTTTTGGGGCGCAAAGTACCTTTGAACAACTGTTAGGAACGATTGTATTACGTCTGGATCGTCCGTTTGTCCGGGGCGAATATGTAAGGCTGGAAAATGGCACCTATGGACGGGTAGAATCGATTGGTTTGCGTTCAACAAAAATTCGACTGGCGGCGAAAGGAACGTTGGTGATTATTCCCAATTCTAATTTAATGAAGATGGAAATTGAGAATATTACCCGAGGTAAAAAAGTGATGGTTTTGTTGTATCTTGATTTTACCCGACAGTTAGAAGCTCGTGAAAAAGCTTTGGTTCAACAGGCGGTTAAAGAATGTACCGATTCGGTGTTTGGAATCGATCCGGGAAGTACAAATATTGCGCTGCTTCAACATACGGATACTCGAAATACAAGGGCGAGAGTAACGTTTTTTATTTTGGGTTCGAGCGAAAATGCGATCGCCTTGAGAAAGAGTTTGTTAGAATCCACAAATCAGAGTATTTCTAAAAAGCTGCAACAGTATAATATCTCTTTCTTGATGCAAGAACCGAGTATTTATGTTGATTCTCCCGTAACAATTTAGTAGGGTGGGTGAGAACCGATAACTTAACTGCTGAAATCATCAACTTTTTGCTGTCACCCACCAAGTTGTAGGGTGGGTGAGAACCGATAACTTAACTGCTGAAATCACCAACTTTTTGCTGTCACCCACCAAGTTGTAGGGTGGGTGAGAACCGATAACTTAACTGCTGAAATCACCAACTTTTTGCTGTCACCCACCAAGTTGTAGGGTGGGTGAGAACCGATAACCGTTGGATTGACCTGTATGGTGTGACTTGTGAAATATGTGTTGATGTATTAGTCATGTGTAATTTCAGGTTCGCCCCACGACATCATCTTAACCGATCGCGCTCCGGGTTGTCAACCCCCCTCTTCTTTTGACGCGCGGCCAAAGTTTGGTAGGGTGGGAGAGAACCGATGGTTCAATTGTTTAAATTGAAATTTTGTTGCTCTCACCCACCCGAAAATTAGACAGAAAAACCCGGTAACTCATCAGAAACCGGGTTTTTATTTAAGGTGATTTTATAGATGTGAGCGAACCCAATCAATAATCTGCTTCGTAGGGGCGGGTTCTACAATATCTTTAACTACGACTCCGAGATTTACATAAACCCGCCCCACCCTATTGATGGGGTGGGTGAGAAGGGTAATTACCCGGAGGATCTGTTAACACCAGTGGCACTCTGTTTGTTCTCTAGCCCCCCTTCTTCTTGATTTGAACGCTCTAAAGTCCTACCCGTAAAGGTTTTGTGGAGGCTTACTACTCAGTTTACTTTTTTGCCATGCAGCGTATGGCGTTGTATGATACGATTAAAAAGTTGATCAATCAAAGGACAGAAAAAATGGCCTTCTTCAAATTGGAGGATTTAAAGCCCGAGGCAAAAATTGTCTGGCTAAAAGACATGAGCCAGTACCCTTGGGTGCGGGAAGGGATGACAGATTTCACGAGCAAGCAGGGAATATCAAAGTCTCGCCAAGCTCAGATAGGGCCTGAGTTAGTTGGATACGCCGAATTGGAAGAGGATGCACCGCCTGGTTTTATTGACCCTGCGACGGGACGAAAACACTACTATCGGCGAATCTTTATGCTTCGTGATGGCGATTATAAAAATTATAATGATGGAACCTATCCCAGTGAAGCGGTAGAACCTGAAACGGTCGAACCGAAGGTGAAGGGATTATCTCCGGGTAAAAAAGCTCAAATTGCGGTTAGAATTCCTCGCTCTTTGTTGCAAAAACTGAACCGCCACATTCAGATAATGGAGATGTCGCAAACTGAAGTTGTGGTCAGTGCCTTATCTAAATACCTGGATTCACAAGAAGATATCCCTTTAATTGAGCGAATCGTGAAAATTGAGGAACGACTAGCACAATTGGAGGGACAGTAAAAGATGAGTTCTGGTGACAGTGCGAATTGTTGTGATGATACAGCAATTAATAATTTTCTGGAATTTATATATTGCTTGAATGAACATACTAAAACTCGGGGTTGTTCTGATAGACTGGTTTCATATTTGACCCATTATTATGGGGTAGATCAATCCTATTATAGGGGAGAATACAAAGAATTATTCAAAAACTTTTCCGCCGATGAGGTGTCTCAATTAATTGCTCAACTCTGTAATAAACAAGGGGAGCCAATATTCAAATCAGAAGAGATCGATATTTTGATTTCAGCCCGGGAGTTTGCGTTGAGCGATGACCCCAAGAAAAGAATTGACTACCTGTGTACTATCGAATTGGAATTTTCTCGTTACAATTCGGATGAGCCATTTAAAATTTTGGCAACGGTCAAAGTGAACTGCATCTCCAACGAATATTTAAAAATGTCGGAAGATGAGGATGAATACTATCAAGATTATCTATGGCAAGTTGCTGAACATAAACTGGAACAAAAATACCCTTCTTTCATAGACCAAGTTTTTGCATACCATCACAAACATGGTCATTCCTACAGCCTTATAGAATATAAAGCCTTGCCTTAAACTCATTCTACTAAGAGCAATAGATCTGTTGAAATCGAAATTTTGTTTTTCTCGGTTGGGTAGGGTGGGTGAGAACGGATAATTCAATTGTTGAACTCGAAAAATTGTTGCCCTCACCCACCCTACATTTACAATTGGGTCGGGTGGGTGAGAACTGATAGTTCAATTGTTGAACTCGAAATTGGGTTTCTCTCACCCACCCAACTGTTTAAATCGAAAAACAGTTGGGGTTCTATAATTTTCAGAACTCTATGCGATCAGCTTTGGGGTTGTCAACCCCCTTATTCTTTAGAGGCTTGGATCAAGGAAGGAGTATGACAGCTAAAATAAACCGAACGGTGGAACTACAATTAGAATCGACCTTTTATTTATCCAATCAGGATATTTACTATTCAAAATTGGATGATTTGCAAGTCACCCGAATCCAAACCACCATCAAAATTGACGGGGGTATTGAGTTATCGGAAGAAGAATTGGATGAAAGACTGGCATTGGGAGACTACCCGGAACCAATTCAGATTGGCAGAATGCAAGCGCACCGATTTGATTTGTATTATAACCAACGAGAAGTCATGATTGTCGCCGATTGTTTGACATCGGACTTATCGTACTTCGCGTCATTTTTTTTATTGGAAGAAGGTCGGGACGCAGTAGAATTCAACCGCTACTTGTTCTATATAAACAGCGTCTTTATCGAACCGAAGTACCGGGGTAGGGATTACGGCTTGAAGGCATTAGCGATGTTTTTACAGGGGTTGGCTTGGGGCGAAGTGGTTGGTTGTCATCCAGTTCCCACCGACGACTTATCCGACAAGTACCCGAAAGAGAAAGGGCGGTCACTGTTACGAAAATATTGGTCAAAAGTTGGATTAGAATCCTACAGCGAAAAGCACAATATTCTCTGGACTCCAGAATGGGAGATGCCTCGTTGGTTAAGGAATAAAATTTTTAAAGAGCAGGAATGGTATTAAAGCCAAAATTTTTTGACAGGAAATGACCCCGGCATTTTGACCCCCCAAAAGTAGTGGGGTGGGTGACAAGAGATAACTTAACTGCTGAAATTGAAATTTTGTTTCTGTCACCCACCCTACTAATCTAATTCACTTTCTAATACCGTTGCGATCGCTTTTTGGGCGTTTTCTTGAAACTCCCGTATATTAACGCGACTCAGTAAAGAAATAGCAACGATCATCCCTATTGCTTGTACCGCAAATACTAGCCCGTAGGCGAGGACAGGAATGCTAAAAATAGATCGACCCAAATCTAACACGGCGCCACCGAGTACAGTTGCTAAACCTCGCGCCATTGCTTGAGCGAGTCCCCAGGCGCCGATAAAAGTTCCGGCGGTTTCAGCAGCAGTTAAGTCCAGCATTAAACCAATCGCACCCGCAGTTAAAATACCACTCGCCCCACCAAACAGCAACAACCCAGTTTTCAACATTCCGGGGTTAGCCGCGAAGCCGGAACCGATAAACAAACTCAAACAAATTACAGTACCAATACAACCGACTTTAACGGTATTTTTCTTGCCCAAACGGGGAGTAATTAAAAAGCCTGTCGAAGCAATTCCGACCAGGGTTCCCATTCCAAAAAAGGCGTTGAGTTGGGTCGTTTCAGAAATACACATTCCAAACACTTCGCCGCCATAGGGTTCGAGTACCGCATCCTGCATAAATAGGCTAATACTCATCACCAATAGGAAGCTGAAAAATAAACCGGTTTGGCGACTGGCGGTTAATATTTTTAAAGCGCGAGAGAGGGTAATTTGGTCTTCTCGTTCGGTCACACGCGATCGCGTAGAATAGCGGGAAAATCGTTTTTCAACGCCGACAGTTGACAGCAAACACAACCCAAAAACAATCCCCGGAACGATTATAAATAGGGGATTAATTGCCGATTGTAATTGAGCAATATTAACGGTGCTGGCGGTTTGATTGGGGTTGTAGGTGAGAATGTCGGCGCCGCAAACTTCGGGACGGTTGAGAATTTTTGAACTGATAATGGCTCCGATGACAATGCCGATCATCAACATGGACCAAACGATACTCACCAGTTTGGAGCGGTTATCCTCATCGGAAACGTCAAATAATAACGCCGCAAAGGGGGTGGAACTGGCGCTGAGTGCCAAACCGTAGACGGCAAAGACGAGGGCGAGGAGAGCCGCCCAAGCGTAGCTGATGGGACTCAAGCCGGTATTTTGCAAACTAACGCCCAACTGCCAAGCCACCTGTAGGGCGAAGAAGGAAATGGTCGTAAATAGAACCGCACCCAACCAGATGTAGCCACTGCGATGGTATCCGAATAGGGGCTTGGCATCGGACATTTGACCAAACCAAATCCGGGCGGGTGCGACAAACTGATACATGGCGATCGCACCGGCGGCCATGAGAGCCGGGACTTTCAACTCATCGATCATCAGTCGGTTGATCACGCCCAAGGTGAGCAGGGACATAATGCCCAACCCCATCTGAAATAAACCGAGCCGAAACATGGTCAGCAGGTGAACTTTGGGCAGGGGTTGGCGATCTACTGGATTCGGTGGCGGAGACTCAGGTAAACTGTCGATTGCCATAGCACCTATTAGAAACGATTTTGATTAACTTTCTTAATTTAATATAAACCCTCACCGGGCCTCTAAGATATAATAGGCTAGGATGTTTAAATAAAATCCTGAGTTCTTCTCGTGTGCGCGTTTATTTATTTGAATCCCTTTATGGAATCTGCCCTAATCTCAAAGGTTATCAAGATTCAAACCGCAAATATTCATTATCTGGAGGGGGGAAATCCGCAAAATCCGTCTGTGTTGTTGCTGCATGGTGCTAGTTTTAGCTCCAAAACTTGGAAAGATCTCGGCACGCTCAAACGCTTGACTCAGAAAAATTTCCATGTAATCGCGATTGATTTGCCCGGTTTTGGGAAGTCGGAATCGATTTCAGACTATCATGCTGAATTTTTACCGAAATTGGTTGATAAATTGCATCTCAAGGGGGCGGTTTTAGTGTCTCCGGCGATGAGTGGAACTTACAGTTTGTCTTTTGTTGTCAACCATTCGCCGAATTTGCAAGGGTTTGTTGCAATTGCTCCGGTGGGAATTTTGAAAATGAGTCAGCAGCTTCGGGGAATTACGCTTCCGACTTTGGCGGTTTGGGGGAGTGAAGATCGGATTGTTCCGGTTGAACAGGCGGATCTTTTAGTGGAACTAATGCCCAATGCGGAAAAGATTATTTTACCGAAAGTGGGTCATGCTTGTTATTTGAAAGCCCCGAATAAGTTTCACGAAGGGTTAATTCGGTTTGTTGAAAAGGTGACCAAAGATGAAAACTCGGTGTAGATTTGTTTTGTTTTAATTACAACTGGGGGAGTTTTAAGGATTTTATTGTACAATAAAAATTCACTTCTACCAACTCTAAAATCCGATGATTGAACAGCCGAAAAAAGTTCTATTTATTCTGGGTGGATTGGATGATAAGGATTTATCTTGGATTATTAGTCGGGGGAAAACACAGGTAATTCCCCCAGGGGAAACGCTGATTTATGAAGGTCGGACGATTGGTGCGCTTTATATTGTTTTGAAAGGGTTGTTGAGTGTGTCTATTTCTCCGAATGGAGAACGAGAACTCGCCCGGTTAGCTGAAGGAGAGGTGGTTGGGGAAATTTCTTTTATTGATAATCGTCCTCCTTTAGCAACGGTGAAAGCGGTTGAAGAAAGTTTGGTTTTGGCGATTCCTCGTTATGAATTAATGGCTCAACTTCATCGAAATGCGGGGTTTGCTTCTCGATTTTATCAGGGGATTTCTTTGTGTTTGGCGAGTCGGATGCGGGGAACGGTTAGGCGGTTGGGATATGAAGTTGAAGATAATTATCTCGAAGATGTCGCCCAGGATACGGAAGAAATGGCCGAGAGCAAACAAGATTTTTTAGAGTTAGCTGAGGTGAAGTTTCAGTGGTTGGTGCAGAATTTAGACATCTCCTAAACCACGAAACGCAGAGTTAAGAGAGTGAGGCTTGATGTTGAATTAATCGTTGAACACTGGCTAATGTTCGGTTGAATTCATATCCTTTTTGTTCGGGGTTGTTTTGATAGGCTTGTTGTTCTTCTTCGATCATTTTAACATCTTGTTGAACTAATCCGTCGAGTAATTTTTGAGCCGAACCGAATAGTTTGTTTTTGAGAAAGCGACGAAATGGAATCGGGAGTTTGTGCAGGCGCCAGAATGAATGTAATGAGGTAAAGTGTATCAGATAGGCTTTGGTTTCGGTTAAACTGACGGGACAAAATAGACAGTAAATTTTAAAGTCTTTTCCCAGTGTTGAAACCCAATGAGGATAGATATAACTCACGGCTAGGGGTTCGGGGTGGAGTTGACGCAAGGCGGGAAAAAATAACTGAGAAATTGACCAGATTTTATCGATTTTATAATAGCTTTGGGCTTGATACTCCGCATCAACTCGATGGGGATGTTCGTCTATTTTTTCTAAAACCGCATCTGTCCACGCTTGCCAATCTTGATGTAAATGTCCGTGATACATATCCATCAAGTTTTCAATTAAAAAAGAATAATGAGCTTGACAGTGAATTAGAGAAACGGTGGCAATATAATTCAAATTTTCCCATTCGGGAATGCCTAGCGGTTTAATTTCGGGTTTAATTTCGGTTGAATGTTCTCCGGGAAAGAGCCAGATAAAACCGTCTAATTCTTGAACCGGATAGTTCCGAATTTGACAGTTGGGGAGTTTTTGATTTTCGGCCAAATAGGGAATTTCGACGCATTCGCCCCGAGGGTTAAATTGCCAACCGTGATAAGCACATTCGAGGGAATCTTTAATGATTTTACCATGACTGAGTTTAACTTGTCTATGGGGACAACGATCTTCTAAAGCGTGAATTTTCCCGTCGTTATCCCGAAATAAAACAATCGGTTGATTCCACAAGATTACCCCTACAGGTTGAGTTTTGATTTCACAACTCCGGGCGACAACATACCAATGATTGGGGTTTATTTCTAAGTTACGAATTTTTTGATTCATATTGTTAAAAATCCTTCTGGATTCACTGAAAATAGGGTTCGCCGCTGTAAACCTTCTTGCTGTAAAATCTCGTTGGCGGCTAATAATCCACTGCTGACGGCTCGTTCCATTAAACCGCAGGGAAAAGGCATTTTGACCCAATCTCCAGCAAACATTAAATTAGAAATACCGGAGGCGGTTTGGGGGCGTTTTGCATAGCTTCCCGGTGGATATCCGGCAAAGTTTTTTTGATTGACTAATTCTCGATGAATTAATTGAGCGGTTTGAAGTTCGGGTACAATTTCATAGAGTTCTTGTTCAAAGGTGGTGAGTAAGTCTTCTTGGGTGGGAAATTGGGATTCTTTATAACAATAAGCGTGCAGTTCAACAACGCTACCCCCGGTTTTTTGATGCCAGTCAATGAATTGTTTTTGAATGCGATGATAAAGGGTAATACTATCGGTGAGTTGGTAGCCGGATAAGGAGGTAAAGTTGCTGTGTTCCCAAGGAAAATCGCGATTAAACCAAAACCGACAAACGGCGAAGGGGTCGGCAACTTCTAGGTTTTGAATTTGTTCTTGTAGGGTTGAGTTTAGTTCTCCTTGAGTTAGCGAAAAAAGCTGTTGAACGCCGGGAATATCTGTGGCAAAGACATAGTAATCGGCTTGAATTGTGGTAGAATTTTCGGGGATATAATTTGATTGATTTCTTATGTTTTCGGCGTTTAAAGCCACCAGTTTAACTTGTTCCGGCTGACGTTGAATGACTTTAAATTGAGCTAAGTTTCGTTCGGCGGGTCCCGAAACAACTTGTCCGTTGCTTTCAAAAATACTGCCGTGACAAGGACAATGAAAGCGTCCATCCTCTGCCCGTTTAACGGTACAACCTTGATGGGTACACGTTAAAGAAATCGCTTCGTTTTTTCCGCTTTGAATGGCATAAACATCATCTCCCGCTCCCCAATATTCCCAGTTTTTTTCTATCAATTGATTTCGTTTAACCCAAAAGGGAACGGGGTTGATAGAATCGCCTTGATAATATGAAATTGAATCTATTTTTCCCGATTTTATCTGAATCTTACTAACGGTTGCTTCGGCAATAATTTCACCCTGTTGTTGTTGAATAGACTGGGCGATGGGTTGAACTAAACTCCTCCCCATATCCTGTTTTGTTCCGTTGAATGCCAAGCCTTCGGGGTTGCCAAAAAAGTAGAAGTGAAAAAACTGCATAAGTTCGGCTGCACTGAGTTTATCCGGTGCATTTAAACTGGATTTGGCAAAGGGTAAAAAATACAAATCATATAAGCCTTGGGGAAAATCTTTTTTCACCCAATTGGCAACGGAGACAGAATCTAAATGTTGAAAACTATCGGGAGTTTTAAAGCCGCCAATTTCTCGAAAAACTTGCCAGTGCTTGGGTTTGGTGAGGTTAATTCCCCAACGCAATCGATTCGGAGAAGAAACGGCTAAATCAACAATATTCCAGGGAAAAGCCGAATGGTTGGGACGAAAATTTTCCGGTTTGTATTGATTGTTTTTAAAGACAACCGAATAAAAGTCTAAAGAGATAAAATGGTTTTTAATTTCGAGTTCGTCAATGATAGAATTGAGGTTATAATATTGAGGAAAGAAACCGTGAAAACCATGTTCCATTCTAAAAGTTTCATTGCCGACTTGAATGTTCCAACTGGCAATTTTACCGCCCAGTTGCGGAGATTTTTCTAAAAGTTTGACTTGAAAACCCCGTTGACTGAGTTCGTAAGCACAGGCTAATCCGGCTAATCCTCCCCCAACAATAACTACCTGTTTGGGTTGATTGAGAAAGCGGGGTAATACCAGAGAATCCTGTTGAAAAAGTGTAGGCTGTGGCTTGTGAAATCGAGAGTAACTAATCAACCCTGAAATAGCACTCACTCCCAGAATTTTAAGGGCTGTTCGTCTAGAAAAACTGGGCAATTGTGGTAAATCAGTAAATCGGCTCATTCTGCAATGAATTGTTAAGGTTTTTTCGAGAGGTTGGGGAGTTTTGCTGTCCTCAGAATTTCACTTTTATGTTTTTAATACTAAGGAAACCCATATGAATCTTAACATTGTGTTGAGCATTTTGGGGATTGATAATCTTACTTAAAGTTTAAATTTTCCCGAGAAGCTTATATTTTTATTAAAAAAATTGGGTTTTGAATGAAAATCAGATAAAGACTTGGATACCGACGGGTACAGACATTCAATAAACCTGTGAATTGATTAAACTTTTAAAGTTTTATCGCTCTAATTAAACCCTCAGAAAACATTTTTTGATTGAAAAGAGTTTTATTCCCTAGACAAAATCAGAGTTTCTTTCTAAAATACAAGTAAGACTGGGGGTAAACAATGCCCGGTGAGGAGGGACTATTGGCAAAGACACGACGGTTTAAATTCAACCCAATCATTCAAAATTTCCAAAGAAAGTTAAAGCAATACTTTCCAATGGGAATGGCGATTTTATTTCTGGTTTCAATGGCGGTGCAACCGGTTCTCGCTCGGGCGGTGTCGCCGGGAATTCCTCTCGTTCAAACTCGGCAAAACGGCTTACAATTAACTCAACAGGCTCAAGCATTTTATCAAGCGGGAGCGTTTGAAAAAGCGGTGCAGTTTTGGCAAGAGGCGGCGGCGAGTTTTGCTCAACAAGGCGATAAAAATAATCAATCAATGGCGTTAAGTAATTTAGCCTTAACCTATCAAAAATTAAATCGGTTTCCGGAGGCAGAAGCGGCAATCACCGAGAGTTTAAGTTTGCTAGAATCGACCAAAAAATCCCGAGAAACGTTAAAAGTATACGCTCAAAGTCTCGATATTAAAGGACGGTTACAGTGGGAAACCGGAAATATCCAAAATGCAATTGATAGTTGGGTAGAAGCGGCGAAAATTTATCAAGAGATGGGAGATAAAACCCGACTCATTCAAAATCAATTAAATCAAGCTCAAGCGTTTCAAGATTTGGGTTTATATCCGAAAGTCTGTCAAACGTTATTACAAGTTTTTGAGGTCGAACAGCCCGTTGAACAGGGTTGTAATTTATCGGATTCTACCGTAAGTTTGTTATTAGAAAAATCCGATGAACCCTGGAAGTTAGAAGGATTGAGAAGTTTGGGGAATTTGCTCCGGGTTGTCGGTCAAATTGAACAGTCTCGAACCCTTTTAGAAAGCAGTTTACAAATGGCTCAACAACAAGGAAATACAGAAGCCATCGCTACAATTTACTTAAATTTAGGCAATACAGAACGAGCCATCGCCGAACGTGAACGCCGCCTTTCTTTTAAAGATGGAGACTCAGAACGAGTCAAACAAACCAAGCGCCAAGCTTATTTAGAAGATTTACAAAAAGCCGAAAATTTGTATCAACAATCTACAGAAGTTTCTCCGGTTTTACTGACTCAAATTCAAGCCCAACTAAACCTACTGAGTTTATTAATTGATAGCGAACAATGGTCAAAAGCAGAACAATTATGGCCGTTACTCTACGAACCCTTACAAACTCTACCCCCAACCCGAACTGGAATCTATGCTCAAATTAATTTTGCTAAGAGTTTATTAGCCCTAAAATCCGCAATTTCCCCGGAAAATCTGAAGATGGAAAAAATTATTTCAATCTTAGAAAATGCCGTTACTCAAGCCGAAGATTTGGGGGATATTAAAGCTCAAGCCTATGCCTTTGGAACCTTTGGAAGACTCTACGAACAAACGAAACAATGGAAAATTGCAGAAGAATTCACCCAACAAGCGCTGAGTATTGCTCCGACGTACAATTCACCGGATATTGCTTATCAATTATCTTGGCAATTGGGACGAATTCGCAAACAACAGGGGGATAGAAAAAGTGCGATTGCTGCCTATACCAAAGCCTTTGATACCTTGCAATCTTTACGCAGTGATTTAGTAGCAATTAACCCCGAAGTACAGTTTTCTTTTCGTGAAAGTGTCGAACCTGTCTATCGAGAATTGGTAGATTTGCAGTTACAAGAAGCCAACGGCTTTCAAATTGCGGGAGATACCCAAAACTTACAAGTACAAATTAAAGAAGTTCGTCAAGTGATTGAATCTTTGCAGTTGGCAGAATTAAATAATTTCTTTCGAGATGCTTGTGTGGATGCCAACCCGACCATTATTGATGAAGTCGCCCAAACTGCTGCGGTCATTTACCCGATTATTTTACCGAATCGCTTGGAAATTATTGTCAGTTTTCCGACGGAACCGGAGCCAACATTTAAACTTTATACAACCCAAGTTAACCGAGAAGAAATCAACCAAACTGTTCGACAATTACAAGGGGAATTACTCCAACCTCCGACGGATGGCACAACCGCACCCACACCCGAAATTTTAACTTTAACCCGACGGGTTTATGACTGGATTATTCGTCCGGCTGAAGTCGATTTAAAGAATAGCGGTATTGATACTTTAGTCTTTGTTTTGGATGGAAGTTTACGAAATATTCCGATGGGAACCTTGTATGATGGGAATGAATTTCTCGTTCAAAAATACGCCCTGGCGCTCACTCCGGGTTTGCAATTGTTAAACCCACAACCGTTAACTCAGGAAGACTTAAGAGCATTATTAGCGGGTGCCAGCGATGCGCCAACGTTTGGAGATTTCGGACAACTTCCTGCGGTTGATGAAGAATTAACTCAAATTGCGGAAACGATTCCCAATCACGAAAAACGTCAGAACGAAGAATTTACCCGAGAAAATCTACAAACTTTAATTAATCAGGTGCCGTTTCCGGTGGTTCATTTGGCGACTCACGGTCAATTTGGTTCTAATGCTGAAGAAACATTTATTTTGACTTATAATGATAGAATAGATGTCAGAACGTTCGACCAACTCTTACGAAAACCCGACGAAAATACTCCGATTGAATTGTTAGTTTTGAGCGCTTGTGAAACGGTAAAAGGGGATGATCGAGCGGCGTTGGGATTGGCGGGAATTGCGGTGAGAGCGGGAGCGCGTAGCACCTTAGCAACGTTATGGACTGTTGAAGATCAAAGTACGGCGAACTTGATGGTTGATTTCTATCGGGAGTTGGCAAACCCCCAACAAAAATCGAATAAAGCCCAAGCTTTACGAACGGCTCAACTTAATCTTTTAAATAATGATAGAACTCGCCATCCTTTTTATTGGGCGCCGTTTGTTTTGGTGGGGAATTGGCAGTAGAATCTGAGGTTTCATATCAAAACCCGGTTTCTCTGTTCAACCGGCTTTTTAGGGCTAGAAAATATTATATTATGTCCGGTTGATTCATTTTTCTGTGATGGTGTGGGGCGGGTTTACCTCAATCTCGGAGTAGTAGTAAAGATCTTTTAGAACCCGCCCCTACAGAATCATTATTGATGAGTCGGAGATGATATTAGGAATGCGTTCCGCTACAGTGATTAAGAATCAATTTCCGCCAATTCTAACCAACGTTCGGTGGCTTCATCAATTTCTAGGGTTAACTGTTCAACTTTTTGATGAAGTTCTTGCACTTGGCTAACTTTTCCCGGAGGTGCGCTGTACAATTCCGCTTCTAACTTTTCTTTTTCGGCTTCTAATTTGGCAATTTTCTTTTCTAACGTCTGATACTCCTTTTTTTCTTTAGAAGACAGTTTGCGGTTTCCGTCTTTATCCCAAGAATAGCGTTGAGATTTTTCAACTTGTTGGGGTTCGGGTCTCTTTTGTTCAACTTTTGTCGCTTGACTGGCGGCTTCGGCTTCTTCTCTGGCTTTGTATTCTAAATAAACCGAATAATTCCCCGGATATTGACGTAAATTTCCCGGAGATTCAAAGGCGAAAATCATGTCAACGGTTCGATCTAAAAAGTAGCGGTCGTGGGAAACAACGATAACACAGCCGTTAAAGTCTTCTAAATATTCCTCTAAAACGGATAAAGTTTGTACGTCTAAATCGTTTGTGGGTTCGTCTAATATTAACACGTTCGGCGCACTCATCAACACCCGCAATAAAAATAATCGCCGTTTTTCACCGCCCGAAAGTTTATGAATGGGTGCATATTGTTGACTGGGGGGAAACAGAAATCGTTCCAACATTTGAGAGGCGGTAATTTGCGTACCATCGGCTGTTTTGACATATTCGGCGACTTCTTTGAGGTAGTCAATTACCCGCTGTTCTTCGTTTAACGCTTGGGTTAAAGCTTCTGAATGTTGATCGAAATAACCAATGTGAATGGTTGAACCTATATCAACAATTCCCGAATCCGGTTGAATTCGACCCGTAATTAAATCTAACAAAGTAGATTTTCCGACCCCATTTTTGCCAATAATTCCCACCCGATCATCCGGTTCAAAGGTATAGGTGAAATCTTTAATAATCGGCTTGTCGCTATAAGTCTTGGAAATGTTTTTTAACTCAATAACTTTTTTGCCAATCCGACGACCTGGGGTAGAGATTTCGACTTTCCCCTGGGCTTGCTTGAATTCAGTTTCCTGCATTCCTTCGATGCGTTGAATTCGAGCTTTTTGTTTGGTACTTCTGGCTTTTGCTCCCCGTTTTAACCATTCCAATTCTCGCCGTAAAACGCCTTGATGTTTGCGTTGTTGACTGACTGCAATTTCTTCGGATTCGGCTTTCTTTTCTAAGAAATAAGAATAGTTTCCGGTGTAGGTGTATAAATCTCCTCTGTCTAATTCAATAATTCGATTCGTTACTTTGTCTAAAAAATAGCGGTCGTGGGTAATTAACAGTAAGGCGCCTCTGTAACTGTTTAAATAGCCTTGCAACCACTCCACTAAGTCAGCATCTAAATGGTTGGTGGGTTCGTCCATTAACAACACATCGGGGTTGGAAAGTAACGCGGAAGCTAGAGCAATTCGTTTGCGATATCCTCCTGACAAACTTCCGACTATGACCTCAAAATCTTCGATTCCCAGTTGAGTTAAAATTATTTTGGCTTGCGTTTCCATTTCCCAAGCATTCGCCGCATCTATGGCTTGAGTTACGGTTGATAAACGGGTGATTAACTCGCTATTTTCTGGATGTTTGGCAATTTGCGTCGAGAGTTCTTCATACTCGCGAATTAGCTTCATTTGTTCGCCACTTTTGGCAAAGACTTGTTCGATAACGGTGCTGTGGTCGTCTAACTCGGGATCTTGGGGTAAATAAACGATTTTGACTTTGGAATTGACTAAAATTTGACCGCTATCAACGGGTTCTAACCCGGCAATTATTTTTAATAAGGTTGACTTTCCCGATCCATTGGTTCCAATTAAACCAATTTTATCGGTTGCATCAAGGCTGAGATTGGCTTCTCTGAGGATTTCCTTGATTCCAAAATCTTTTTTGACCGATTGCAGTGTGAAGATACTCATTCAGCTTTTGGGGTGGTGTTCTCTATGGAAAAATTGAGAGGGAAAAGGGTTTATTCTATTTTATCATTGCCGATCGCCTTTCGGACACCAATTTTTTTATCGATGCAATTAAAGCAATTAAATATAGAAAAGTTAATTCACGAGATTATTGAGGGCGATCGCTTGGAAAAAATCAAAAAAACATTTATAATTGTAGCCAATCCATCGCGGAGCATCTGGTTATGACAAAAACTGAGATTGAACAGCTTTTAAGCGAATACTATCGCCAAGTCGCCGCTTTAAATTCACAGGCTTGGCGAGAAGCTTTTGCGGAAGATGCCGTTGTTTATGACCCGGTGGGAAAACCCCCGCTAAATGTCCAACAAGATGCGGACAAGTTCTTTGAAATTTTATCGAAATTTTATGAAAAGCTAGACATTGCACCCGAACAGATTTTTGTTGCGGGTAATGGAGCCGCCGTCAAGTGGAAAATGAACGTTGTAGCTCGAAATGGTCGCACGGCGACAAGCGAAGGAATTGCTATCTTTGACTTGAATGAGGCGGGAAAAATTCAAAAACTGCAATCCTATTGGGATGAAGCGGCGATGAAGGCGAAACTGATGGGTTGAGTCGATGACTTATCAAAAATATTTTTTAAGATAAATTTAAACATTTTCCGCCCAATTCGACTGCTTTGGCTTACCCCATTCCTGAGAACCTGCATCTATCTTTGGTGTATAATTCGATTGATCTCAAAAGATTTTCTAAAAAAAAGACTGCTTCGGTAATACCCTAACCTCCGCAGCCTCAGCTTTTCCAGAACTTGGGACTCCTCCCAAATTCTAGAACTTGACTTACACCACCCAAACTATATCATTCGATCAAGCCGATCCTTCCATTTCAGCAATATTAAGAATCATTGGCACGACTGAATCTGGATTCAAACTGATCGAATCTATTCCCAATTTCACCAAAAATTTAGCAAAGTCCGGATAATCACTCGGCGCCTGACCACAAATTCCGATTTTACGTCCCTGCCGTTTAACGGTTTGAATTGCCATTTCAATCATGCGGCGGACAGCAGGGTTGCGTTCGTTAAACAGATGCGCCACCAAAGCGGAATCTCGATCTAAACCTAATGTCAACTGCGTCAAATCATTCGACCCGATGGAAAATCCATCAAACACCTGACAAAATTCATCAGCCAATAAAACATTACTCGGTAATTCACACATCACATAAACTTGTAACCCATTTTCACCCCGAACTAAGCCATATTTTGCCATCTCTGCTAACACTTGTTTTCCCTCCTCGGGAGTGCGACAAAATGGAATCATCGGAATCACATTCGCCAACCCCATTTCATCTCGAACTCGTTTAATCGCCTGACATTCTAACCCAAAGGCTTCTCGATATTTCGGGTCAGTATAACGCGACGCACCCCGCCATCCAATCATCGGATTTTCTTCCCCCGGTTCAAACTCCCGACCCCCCAACAAATTGGCATATTCATTACTCTTGAGATCGCTGGTTCGCACAATCACGGGATGGGGATAAAAAGCGGCCGCAATCATACTAATACCATGCGTCAACTGATCGACAAAATAATCGGGTTTGTGATGATATCCTGCGGTTAACTGTTCAATTTGATGCTTGACCTTTTCATCGGTTAATTGATTAAAATGAATCAACGCCAAAGGATGAATTTTAATGTGATTGGCAATCATAAACTCCAAACGCGCCAATCCCACGCCATCAGCAGGCATCGCCGCCAAACGAAACGCTTCTTGAGGATTGCCCACATTCATTAAAATTTGAGTGCGAGTTTTGGGCAGATTTTCTAATACCGTTTCTTCCACTTTAAACGCAATTAAACCCTCATAAACCCGACCTTCTTCTCCTTCCGCACAGGAAACAGTCACCGTTTCACCTGTTTTTAAAACCGTCGTCGCATCCCCACAACCGACAATCGCCGGAATTCCTAATTCTCGCGCAATAATCGCCGCATGACAGGTTCTTCCGCCCGAATTGGTAACAATTGCCCCGGCTTTTTTCATAATCGGTTCCCAGTCCGGATCGGTTTTATTGGTCACTAATACATCGCCGGCTTGGAATTTATCGATATCTTTAACATCAAGAATCACCCGCACTTTACCCTGACCAATGCGATCGCCAACTGCGCGACCCGTTACCAATATTTTACCCTTTTCTTGCAGTTTATATTGCTGAAGAACCTGAGTTGATTTTTGCGACTGTACCGTTTCGGGGCGGGCTTGAACAACATATAATTCCCCCGTCATCCCATCTTTTGCCCATTCAATATCCATCGGCGTGTAACATCCCCGCACTCTCGAATAATGGTCTTCAATTAATATCGCCCACTTCGCCAAGTGCAGAATTTCGCTATCGTTTAAAGCAAATTGTTTCTGTTGCGCCGAATCAACATTAATATTCTTTGTTGTTCCCTCAGCATCGTAAACCATTTTCATCGCTTTGCTTCCCAAACGTTTATCTAAAATCGGGATAAAGCCTTCGTCTAATGTCGGTTTAAACACTAAATATTCATCGGGATTAACGGCACCTTGCACCACATTTTCACCCAAACCGTAAGCGGCCGTAATTAAAGCCGCATTTTTAAATCCGGTTTCGGTATCAATCGAAAACATCACCCCAGAAGACGCCAAATCCGAACGAACCATCTTCTGAACGCCCACCGACAAAGCCACATCAAAATGATTAAATCCTTTAATTGTTCGGTAAGAAATCGCGCGATCAGTAAATACAGAAGCAAAACATTTATGAGTCGCTTCAATAACAGCTTTACAGCCTTGAATATTCAAATAAGTTTCCTGCTGTCCGGCAAAACTGGCATCGGGTAAATCTTCAGCAGTGGCACTCGATCGCACCGCAACATCTACTTTTGTTCCGTAGAAATCACATAATTTTAAATAAGCTTGGGCGATCGCACTTTCTAAGTCTACCGGAAATCGAGTATTAATTAATAAATTTCTGGCTTGTTCGGCGCGAGTTCGTAAATTTTGCAGATCATCAACATCTAAATCCGCCAACAATTGGCGCAATTTTACATCCAAACCGGCCGATTTCAAAAAGTAGCGATAGGCGTAGGCGCTAATGGCGAACCCTTGGGGAACGTTCACGCCTTTGGGGGTGAGTTGGCGAATCATCTCGCCGAGAGAGGCGTTTTTTCCGCCCACCAAGCCGACATCGGCCATTCCAACTTGATCGAACCACAACACCAGCGCTTGTTGTTTGGCAAGGGGGCTATTTTGTAGGGTAATGGTTTTTAACATCAGTAAATTCACTCCAGGTTAAATTGAAGGTCTCCCGCAAAGCCTCTATCTTTCAGTAGAGTTTTTTGCGGGTTTGGCTAAAAATCGGAACGGCTTGGCCGCCCCTTTGAATCTTGTTAAAACAAGTCTTTAAAATAAAAAAGGATTGATCCCCAAAGGTTCTTTGCCGAATGTTACGTGTTTTTAACGAAAGGCTTGTGGGGGACTTGAGTCTTAATCGTTTTGACTTGACTCTACTTTTATCCTATTGTTTTCTCTGGAAATTGCAATCATCCTTTAGAGCTTCCTCACAGTTACAAAACGAAAAAAATAGCGAGGATAAGGATTTTTCGGCTATTATTAAAAAAGATGAAGTTTATGAGGATAGTCCCATGAAGCTCAAAGCAGACGACTCCACGCCTTTGCTGCTGAATGTCCCTCAGTGTCTAGAGATCACCTCTCCGATTGAATTTATTTTGGATCGGGTCGGGAGTAAATGGTCGCTTCAGATTCTCAGAGAACTGTTTGAGGGGAGTCGCCGAACCTACGAACTGGTCGAGGCGTTACCCGGAATTAGTACGAAAACGCTAACAATTCGACTCCGACAACTCGAACAATACGGTTTGGTTAAACGCACTGTATATCCCGAAATTCCCCCGAGAGTTGAATATTCTCTTACCGAAAAGGGCCAAGAACTTCGTCCTGTGATCGAAGCGTTACAACAAGTCGGACAACAATGGCTGCAACAACAGTCCCATGTTTGTCCGTTAGAATTGAGCGGATGAAATTCTGATACAATGTTTATAAATAAACCCGGTTTCTTGTCGGAAACTTCAACATTTGTCCCGAAGAACACCCATGATAAACCGGATTTTTCACCCGTCTTACCGCCTAAATTTTCCGCTAAGTTTATAAAAAACCCGGTTTCTTGCCGGAAAATTCAAGATTTGTGTCGAAAGACACCCATTAGAAACCGGGTTTTTCACTCGGATATCAGATCAGGTATTTTTTAACATGAATACAGAGATTTTCTTCGAGATTCATCAAGGTTTACCCCGCGAAGGGCCGGGTAATTTTGAGTCAACACAAAGGGCTTATTCCTCGTTAACTGATTTACCCGAACAACCCCTAATTCTTGACTTGGGTTGTGGGCCGGGTATGCAAACTTTCCATCTGCTTGAACTTTCCAACGGTCAAATTATCGCCGTTGATAATCATCAACCTTTTCTCGAACAATTACAGGAAGAAGCGGTAAAAAAGGGTGTTCAAAATCGGATTCAAATTGTTAACGCCGATATGTCAGCACTTGAATTTGAGCGAAACAGTTTTGATCTGATTTGGGCGGAAGGTTCGGCTTATAGTATTGGGTTTGAAAATGCGCTTCGCTGTTGGAAACCGCTGTTAAAAGATAAAGGTTATTTAGCTGTTACCGAGATTTCTTGGATGAATTCTAATCCACCCGAAGAATTAAAACAATTCTGGGCGGAAGAATATCCTCAAATGCGGGATATCCAATCCAATTTTACCATAATTGAACGGGCTGGATATCGTCCGGTTGGCTATTTTGTGCTTCCCGAGTCGGCTTGGTGGGAGGATTATTACACGCCTCTCGAACAAAAATTGATCGGTTTATCTCAAAAGTATCAAGATGATGCGGAAAAATTGCCGGTGATTGAACTTCATCAACTGGAAATCGATTTATATCGTCAATATTCAGCTTATTATGGATATGTTTTTTATCTCCTGCAAGTTTGAAATTAAAAACAGGGTTTCTAAAAAAAACAGGGTTTTTGGGGTATAGTGTTCAACTTTTCTCTAAACATCCAGAAACTTTATCGGGTTTTACTTTTATTTGTTCAGAGGATAAAGTTAACGGTAATTTCACGGTAAAAGTTGTTCCTCTCCCCAATTCACTCTCAACAGAAACTTCGCCGTGATGTAAATCAACCGCTTGCTTAACGATAGAAAGCCCCAGGCCGGTTCCCTTAATATTACCCACATTAGAAGCCCGTTCAAATTGTTGAAATAGTTTGTTAAAATAGTTCTGAGGAATGCCAATTCCTTCATCTTTAACCCGAAATATAACTTGTTGCAAATTACAGCTTATCTCTAAAATCACTTGGCCGCCATTCGGAGAATACTTGATCGCATTTGAGAGTAAATTGGTTAAAATATAATGCAAAAGTTTCCGGTCCAGATCAACGCGATAATAACTACTATTATTAATTAATTTTATGCGATGTTTTTCTGTGGCGATCGCTTGATATTCTTCAAGTAAGTTTTGACAAAATTCAATCAGATCGATAAGTTGTAGCCGACAGGGATGTTGAACAGTTTCCGAACGATTTAAAAATAAAACATCTTCAAGAATCTCATCCATATTTTGAATAGAAGTGCGAATTAAGTCGAGATGTTTCTGTCTTTTCTGAGAAGTTAACTGCTCTCCATATTCATGTAAAATTCCGGCGATCGCCTGAATAACAGTCATGCGGTTGCGTAAATTATGGGAAGCCCGAGAAAGATGTTGAGATTTTTCTTGACATTTATTTTCAGCATTTTCTAAAGATTTTTGCAGTTGAATCGCCTGTCGATGTTTGCTGAGTGCAATTTGAATGGTGGCGTGTAATTCTCGTTCGTTAAAAGGTTTGAGAATATAACCGTAAGACCCCGTAACCTGAGCGCGTTTTAAAATTTGATCGTCAGCATAAGCGGTAACATAAATCACCGGAACAAAATAAGATTCATAAATCTCAGCGGCTGTTTCTATCCCATCGCGATCTCCTTCGATAACAATATCCATTAAAATTAAATCCGGGTCAAACTCACGGGTTCGTTGAATGGCTTCGGCGCCGGAAGCCACAATATCGATCACTTGATAGCCTAACTTTTCTAGCTTACGGGCTAACCCCTGAGCAATCAAAAATTCATCTTCAACAATAAGAATTTTAGCCTCACTCATCACGCACAACCTATTTTATCTTTATAAAATTCTGTTTCGTTAAAATGTTTATTGAACTTCAATTTCTCCGTCAACACCGAAATAGCGATCGCTTCTCAGGCTTTGGAGAAGGACAACTGGGGATGTTGGAATCTGTTAAACGGTCAACCGGAAAAAGTAGAGGTGAACTTAACATAGTCAACAGAGGGGTCGTGAACAAAAGCGCATCTTTCTTTGGTTCAATCTTATCGTTATTGCGGCAACCCGATCAGTGATCGCGATCTTCTGCCCCCGGTCCCTTTTGCAGGGGGGCTACAGGTTGACACCTAAAACTGTAACAAATTTTACAAAATTTCCCCAAATTCAAAAATCTGAGTTAATCTAGGAATAGAGGAAATCCATCAAGGGATCAAGGAATTACCAGGAAAAATAGATAAGTACAAGTACAGGAGGCGAAAAAACGCTGCACTCCTGTTCCCACTTTCTATGAAATCCTGAAAATTCTCCCTCTCAGTCTTCACGACACGCTAAGAGGTTAAAAACTCATGGTTTCATCACTGCAAGCAACTGCGGCACCGACACCCGCTTATATTTGTCCTTTCGATCGCACCTGTAGCTATCTGCAACAGGCCGCCGACGAACTGCAAATCGATCAAAATGTCTTGGTCATTCTCGAACAACCCCGGAAAGTGGTCACGGTTTCCATTCCCGTTAAACTCGATAACGGCCAGGTGACGGTGTTGGCGGGACATCGGGTGCAACATTGCGACGTTCTCGGCCCCTACAAAGGCGGAACCCGCTACCATCCGGCGGTTACTTTGCAAGAATTATCCGCCCTGGCGATGTTAATGACGTGGAAATGTGCGTTGTTGGGAATTCCCTACGGCGGTGCAAAAGGGGGTATTGCGATCGATCCTAAATATTATAGCGTGGGTGAACTCGAACGCATCACCCGGCGTTACGTGAGCGAATTAATTAAAGATATCGGCCCCGAGTTGGATATTCCCGCCCCGGATATTGGCACTTCATCGAGAGAAATGGCTTGGATGATGGATACTTATTCGATGAATATGGGTCGGGCAATTCCGGGTGTTGTTACGGGAAAACCCCTCTCTATTGGCGGTTCAAAAGGCCGAGATTTAGCCACAGGACGGGGCGTAATGATTACCGTTCGCGAAGCTTTGCTGGAACAAAATCGCAGTTTAAAAGGCGTTGAAATTGTGATTCAAGGCTTCGGAAAAGTTGGGGCGGCTGCGGCGCAATTGTTGCATGAAGCGGGCGCGAAAATCTTGGCGGTTTCCGATGTTTCGGGCGGTATTTTTAACGAACAGGGGTTAGATATTCCCGCACTTCAACAGTATGTTGTTGAAAATAATTACAGTATTGCCGGATTTTCGGGCGGTGAAATGATTTCTAATGCGGAACTGTTGACTTTACCTTGTGAAGTGTTAATTCCGGCGGCGTTAGAAGACCAAATTACTGAAGAAAATGCCGATAAAATTCAAGCGAAATTTGTGGTTGAAGGGGCGAATGCGCCGATTACATTAATCGCCGACCAAATGTTAGAAACAAAAGGGGTAATGGTGTTACCGGATATTCTGGCAAATGCCGGGGGTGTGGTTGTTAGTTATCTGGAATGGGTGCAAGGTCAATCCTATGTTTTTTGGGATGAAAAACGGGTTAACCGGGAAATGGAAAAATTGATGGTACACGCCTATCATCGGGTTAGCGAACGTTCACAAAAACGGGGCGTTTCGATGCGTTTGGCGGCTTATACTTTGGGGGTTGGTCGTGTGGCGCAGGCGTTAAGCGATCGGGGTTTATATCCATAAATTGTCCGGTTAAGAATTGTCGGGTGGGTGACAACCTTGAATTCAATTGTTGGGATTCTGGGGAAATTGATATCACCCACCAGTTAGTTCGTAGTTGCGCTTTAGCGCACTAGACAAGGGCGGTCGCCCAACTACAAACTTTTGAAAATTTAGTGAAAATTATGCCTACCTACTGAGGTTCAAAAGCGGTTACTTGTCCCCCCAAAGCATTAACAATAGTTTCGGTATTTGACACCAACATTTTAACATAACTATCGCCCTCACTTCCCGGCGAACCAATCGAATCAGAATAAAGTTCAGTTGGCGCTAATTTTACCCCCGCTTCTTCGGCGACGGTTGTGATTAATTTGGGGTTAATTGTGGTTTCTGCAAAAATAGCGGGAACTCTGCTATTGCGAATCGAATCCGCCAACTGACTAACGGTTTGGGCGCTGGGTTGTTCTTCGGTACTAATTCCAATTAAAGTACCCGTTACTTCCAAACCATAAGCACGCGCATAATATTCAAAAGCATCGTGAGTCGTCACTAATTTGCGTTGATTTTCAGGAATCGTTGCTATTTGTTGTTCGATCCAAGTATCGAGTTGTTGCAATTCTTGGGTTAGTTTAGCCGCATTTTCGGTAAAAACTTCCCGATCTTCGGGAGAAAGTTCGATTAAACTATCTCGAATCGTATTCACCATTATTATCGCATTTTCTACATTTCCCCAAACGTGCGGATCGGGTTCGGTTTGTCCTTCATATTCCATCTCCAAAGGCGGAACAACTTCCCCAACCGCCACTTTTTTTGCGTCCACTCCCGCCGCATTCATTAACTTAATTAATCCCGGTTCTAAATTGTAGCCATTATAAAAAATTAAATCCGCTTCTTCAAAGGCAATACTATCTTGAGGAACGGGTTCATAAACATGAGGATCGGCACCGGGTTCTAATATTCCTTGATGTTCAATTTCATCGCCCCCAACCGTTTCAGTTAAATCCGCAATAATCGTACTGGTTGAAACCACCTGGGGTTTATCATTCTCGGGATTATTTGCAACATCTTGGGTACAACTACTTAATAGAGTTCCCAAGAGAATTCCTGCTGTCGTCAACCTTAAGACAGAGTTGAAAGCCTGATGAATACTCACGTTTAACCTCACTTCCGATAGATTTTCATAATCTGTTCATTGATTATTTCATAATTCTTTCATTTTGTGGTATTCTTGAGACTGTAGCGAGGAATAATCAAGCGATGGACACCCTACGATTCTTTGACGATAGCGTTACTTCTCCTCAACTGGAATCCGTCTCTCTGGGGATTCCGGGGATTAGCGTTCAGCATCTCAGCGTCCAATATCGGGGCGTTGAGGCGTTGCGGGATATTTCTGTGGAGATCAAACCCGGACGTCTAACCGGAATTATTGGCCCGAATGGTGCGGGAAAAAGTACACTGATGAAGGCGATGTTGGGATTAATTCCGGCGATGGCTGATCCGGTTTTATACGGAAGTCAACCCCTGAGTCAACAGCGTCATCGTGTGGCTTATGTTCCCCAGCGATCACAAATTGATTGGACTTATCCGGCGACGGTTTGGGATGTGGTAATGATGGGAAGAATTCGCAAAACCGGATGGTTTCGTCGCTTTTCTACGGTGAGTCGTCGTCAGGCGTCGGAAGCGCTAGAAAGAGTCGGAATGAGTGCTTATAAAAATCGTCCCATCGGTCAATTATCGGGGGGTCAACAACAGCGTGTATTTTTAGCACGAAGTCTCGCCCAAGAAGCGGAAATTTTCTGTTTTGATGAACCCTTTGTTGGCATCGATCAAAAAACCGAAAATATTATTTTTGAAATCTTTCGAGATTTGGCAAATTCCGGTAAAATGGTGTTGGTGATTAATCACGATTTGGGAGAATCCATTACCAATTTTGATGAAATCATTTTATTGAATAAAGAACTGATTGCTGCGGGTCGCCGTCAACAGGTTCTCCAAGAAGAAAACTTAAATCGTGCTTATGGCGGTAAAGTTGTTTTCTTTTCAGGAAATGCAGCTTAAGTTTAAAAGGAGTAGCAGAAAATTAGTCAAATAAAATGTGGGATATTTTAATCGAACCCTTGCAATATAGTTTCATGCAGCGATCTTTGATTGTTGCAATTTTAGTGGGTTTAATTTGTGCGGTTGTTGGTAGTTATTTGATGGTGCAACGCCTCGCTTTATTGGGGGATGCCATCAGTCATTCTGTCTTACCGGGGTTGGCTATTGCCTATATTGTCGGTGCGAATATTTTCGTCGGTGCGTTTATTGCGGGGGTGATTAGTACCGTTTTTATTAACTTAATTCGCACCCGCAGCAACATTAAAGAAGATGCGGCGATGGGAATCGTATTTTCCGCCTTTTTTGCGTTGGGAATTACCTTAATTACCATCGTTCAAAAAGACAACAAAATTGACCTGAATCACTTTTTATTTGGGAACATTCTCGGGGTGACATTGGGAGATGTTCGGGATACGGCGATCATTGCCGTCATTGTTATTTTAATTGTGGTTTTAATTTACAAAGAACTGCTGTTTTATACCTTCGATCCTTTGGGTGCAGAGGCCGTTGGTTTGCCCGTAAACCTCCTCAATTTTGGGTTAATGGTGTTAATTGCCTTAACCATTGTCGCCAGTTTAAAAGCCGTTGGAGTGGTGTTAGTTTTATCATTATTAATTACTCCTGCGGCGACGGCTTATTTACTCGTTAGTCGTTTGCATCAGATGATGTTTTGCGGGGTGGGAGTAGGGATAGTTTCAAGTATTAGCGGAATGTATCTCAGCTACTATTATAACCTCCCTTCCGGCCCCGCGATTGTGTTAGTGACATCGGGATTATTTACCCTAGCTTTTCTATTGAGTCCCAGTCAAGGACTCCTCACCCGTCCGTTAACCACCGCCAACCAACCCGCGTTTTTAAAAGAGTTAAAAAATTTAATTAATCGTTCTTAAATCGAGAGGGTGACAATTTCACTGGTAGAAGTTGGTTGAGGAATCGGTTGACCGCTTTCTTGTAAATCTTCAAGATGAAATGAAATGGCTTCCTGAATCAATTGCAATACTTCCTCTTTTGTTTCTCCTACGGCAACACATCCGGGTAAATCTGGAACATAAGCCCCGTAGCTTGATGTTCCTTTTTCTAGAATTACAGTGTATTTTAACAGTTGGCTCATTAGAATATTACTCCTTTACTTCAATCCGGCTTGTTTTAAAACGCTGTTAAGTGTTCCGGGTGGCATATCTACACTTAATTTCCCGGAAACGGTCACTGTTCCAACTTTATTTGGATGGTGAAATTGTCGATGACTTCCTCGTATCCTGACTTGATACCATCCATCGTTTTCTAGCAACTTGATAACATCCTTTACTTTCATCAATTTTTTTTAAAAACAACCCACTGTGAATTTAATTTTATCGGTATTTAATTAGTGGAGGATTTGTATTTCATTAAACTAGCAGGCCATTTTGCATCTTTGAGTAACGGACGCAAATCTTCAGCAACACGACTGGCTAATACTTCGTGTCCAACTGCATTCGGATGAATCACATCATCTTGTCGATGTTTGGGATTATTCAAAACTCCTGTAAAGATTTGAGGAATGAGATAAGCTTGGGTTTCTTGAGCAACTTTTTCAAACATTTCTTTGTAAGGATCGTTGAGCAAACTGGGGTTAATTCCCAATAAAACAACTATCGCCCCCTGTTGTTGAATTTGAGTAATAATTTCTCGTAAGTTTTCTTCAGTTTCAGCAACAGGAACTTTTCTCAGATAATCATTTCCGCCAAGTTCAACAATAACCAACCAAGGGTTTTCGGATATTACATCCTCTTGAAGTCGATTTAATCCCATTGCTGTGGTATCTCCAGCGACACCTTTATTTACAATGGGTAAACCCAATTGACGACTGAGAACATTGGGAAAAGCTTCGGTTTCGGCGACACCATAGCCGGATGCAATACTATCACCTAAAACGATTACTTGTTCACCAACTCCCGCATCTATATTTTTAACAGAATCCAATCCCTGACTACAGCCCATCGCGACTAGAAGCCCAGCCAAAAATAACAGAAAAGAACAGAACCATCGACGAGTTTTCATCGCAAATCTTGCTCGATAAAAAAGATATAACTTGAGTTGAAATTGTTTGTGGCGGTAATAGCCGACTGGCGAGATCGGAAATTTGGGGATTAACAGCTTGTAAATAGTCTACCCATTCCCAAAATGCCCAATCCCATAATAAATTATAGCTTATACTCAGATAATTTTGCCATTTTATTAATCTTTGTGAGCAATTACATAATAACGCCAGGGTGCGGGATAACCTTCTACAGTCAATGAAGGATTTTGAGGATCTAAAAACTCAGATAAACTATCAATATCCGCCCAACTGGTGCGGCGTTGTTCTTCCGTTGAAAGGGGTTCGGCAAAAAAACAATTAACATCGGTAAAACCAGCCCGATTTATCCAATTTTCCAAGCATAATTGAGTTGGGAGAAACCAAATTCCTCGCGCCCGTGCATAACGTTTTTGAGGGGTTAATGCAACGGGTAAATCTCCCGGTATTCCCTGACAGTCAATAATAATTTCTCCGGTTTTTTTCAGAGATTTGTGCAGTTTTCGCAGTAAACCCACCGGGTCAGTATGATGATACAAAATCCCCAAACAGAAAATCGTATCAAAAAAATCGGGATAAAGGTCAATATGTTCGACGCCCAACAGTTCAAAATGAAGCATTTCCTGTCGGACAATATTTTGAACCAGTTGAAAGTTCCAGAAGTGTTTGGCGTAGGGTTCAAAACCAACGACACAGGCGGGTTTTTGATGCGCCATTCTAAACATAAAATAACCGTTGTGACAGCCAATATCTGCAACTTTGCGGTCGGTTAGTGATTGAATATGCGGTAAAATCCGCTCCCATTTCCAATCAGAACGCCATTCGGCATCTATAAAAGTTCCAAACAGTTCAAACGGCCCTTTTTTCCAGGGACAAAAGGCTTTTAAGCTTTGATTAAATCGCTGCTGCTGTTCAAAAGAGAGTTCATCCGCTTCACCAACTTTTATCACCGAACCGGAAAAATCAAACTTGTTACTTTCAATATCTTTAACCGCTTGAACCGCTTGATAATATCGCTTAGTTTTGGCTTCAAACAGTTGTTTTTGTCGTTCCTGACGGATGGCTAAAATATTTTCATATTCAATAATATCATTGTATTGTTCGAGATAGTCAGGCGCGACATAACCCAGGCTTTCATCTAACATTTTACTTCGAGATAACACCGATCTTTTTAATCATAACAGTAATGTAGACAAAAGTTATAAAAATATTGCATAATAAAAAGCAAGAATTTAGGAGAAAACGATGACCGTTACCCTGTTTAAATGGTCATTAGACCGATACCACGAAGCGATCGCCAACGGGTCAATCCGAGAAGATGATCGGATAGAATTACTAAGAGGAGATTTAGTGGTTAAATTACCAGAGGGAATACCTCATGCTTACTACAGTTCAAAAGTTAGTGATTATTTGCGGAAATTACTAGGGAATCAAGCTATGATTAGTGAGGGTCATCCGATCACATTACCCAACAATTCGGAACCGGAACCCGATATTGCAATTGTTCAACCTTTGGGTAAACAATACCTAAATCATCATCCCTATCCCGAGAATATTTTTTGGATTCTTGAATTTGCTAACACCTCTTTAGAGAAAGATTTAGGATTAAAGAAATCCATCTATGCAGAAGCTAAAATTCAGGAATATTGGGTTGTGAATTTGAAAAACTCAGAGCTAAAAGTATTTAGAAATCCCAATAATAATGATTATACATCGGAATTGACCTTAACAACAGGAACGATTTCCCCTTTGAGTTTTCCCGATCTTTTAATTGCGGTTCAAGGGTTGATTAATTCTTAAAGATTATTTTCCTTTTAAAGCCACAAACGAAATAAAGTTATGCAGTTTAATAATCGAGTCAACCTGTTCAAAGCCACTTTCTTTTAACATCGAAATTTGTTCGGCTTCCGTGAGCGGAATTAACACATTTTCCAGCGCTTCTTTCTTGCGTTCGATTTCATTTTTGGCGTAACCATTGCGAGTTTTAAACGCTTCGTAGTGTCGGGTAATGGTTTCTTGAAATTGGGGAGAACCAGAACGAATTTTTTCGCTGAGAAAGAGCAACCCACCGGGAACTAAACCTTCATAAATTTTTCGCAGTAACTTTTGACGTTGGTTTAGGGGTAAAAACTGTAACGTATAGTTCATTACGACTACACTACTTTGATTAAATGAACAGTTTTCGGCTTGATTACAAATGAGTTCTATTTGGTGAATTTGGGAGATTTCAGCTAATTTTTTTTCCGCTTTTTCTAACATCGCTTGAGAACTATCAATCCCCACTAAAGTTGCAGGTTCCTTTAAAAAACGTCCGAGTAATTCTAAAAAGGTTCCCGTAGAACAACCAATATCTATAACTTTTGTTCCGTCTTGATAATAGGCTAAACCCCAATGCGCCGCACAAGCAACCACCTCTCGATACAGGGGAACTGAACGGGAAACCATATCATCAAAAACCCGCACAACTTCTTCATTAAAAACAAACGGTTTTGGCCAGGTTCCTTTCTCAAAAAGTTCGTCTTTTTCGGAACTAAAATAAAGTTCGGTATTGAATAAATCGCTCATGTTTTTATCAAGTTCAATTTAAGTATTGGGGAAAACTTTCGCCAAGTCAAGCAATAAATCGGAAAACTGGGGGAGCGAAATTGTTTCGTCGGGTAAAGAAATCTTTTGGATACGATAACCCCAACTTCCTTGGGGTTTTTGATAGGGTTTGCTGTAAGCTTCCAAAATGCGATCGCCAAGATTAAAGATCCAAAAATCGGAGATTCCATCTTCAGCATACAGGGGTAGTTTTATCTCTTTATCGTAGTCCAAAGACGAATCAGAAATCTCAATTACCAATATGATATCATTGCCGGTAGGGTGCGAAGCGAGATAGTCATCGGGACGATTAATAACAATTGTAAAATCGGGTTCGGGTTCGCTGTTTGAGGATAAAATTATCGGAGATTGACATCTTAAAGTTGCTCGTTCAGATATCAATTTAGAAAGTTCTCGCAGTAACTTAGTTAAACAGACTTCGTGAGCCGTTCCTTTCGCCGCCATTTTAACCAATTCTCCTCGAATTAATTCTATGCGATCGCTCGGTTGTAAAATCCCAAGTTCTGTTAGGCGATGATATTCGGAAATTGTAAAACGTTTAAAAGTTGCGGGAAACATAATCAATAAATGCTATTCAAAACATCAATAATTTAATACTTTAGATAAAAATCTTGAACTAAATCAATAAATTCCGGCGTGTAAATATGCCTCTCTGTTTCAATGATTAGGGTGTTTTCGGATTGATTTTTTTGACGTTTGCTCAATTCCATTAAAATTCGTTTGGTTGAACTTGTTGGCGTCGGTTTTACCAACAACTTTTGATTGCAGAAAAAACCAAACTCTTGAGCCTTTTCTTGAAAACGATTCGCCGCCTCGGTCGGATAAATAACCGCCAACCTTCCCCCCTCATCTAAAAGCTGTTGTGAGACGTTTAACAAATCAATTGCTGACAAAAGATCGGTATGTCGCGCCACCGTTCTGGGTGGTTTGGAGGCTTTGTAGGCGTTCTCAAAAAAAGGGGGATTTGAGACAATTAAATTATACCGCTTTGAGCAACATTTTGTATAGTCCTGAACGGAACTGTGATAAATTTTAATGCGCTCTTTCCAAGGGGTTTGCGTAACATTTTCTTGGGCTTGAATAAAAGAATTTTCATCAATTTCTACGGCATCAATTTCTGCGGTTGAACGCTGCGCCAACATCAACGCCACCAAACCCGTCCCCGTACCAATATCTAATAGGGTTTGAGTATTTTTAACCTCCGTCCAGGCTCCCAAAAGTACGCCATCGGTTCCCACTTTCATCGCACAACGGTCTTGAAAGATGGTAAACTGTTTAAACTGAAAATAAGGATTAGAACGCCTAGCCATTCTCCATTTTACCTAACAGTAAAGACCCCGGCATAGCTTTTTTAAACCAATTGGCAATCAAAATTTGTTCGCGATCGCATTTTTTGATCACCTCGCCTTTTAAGTTGCGAAATTGAATATCTTCCGGAAGTTCTCGTTCTTCCCCAGTCGGCAGAATTAAAGAGTTAATTTGGGAAAGTTCAAAGGGTTGTAACGCATAAAAAATCACAGCAGTTTTACTCTCAACCGCCACAATTTCAGCCAGTCCAATTTCATTGCGATAAGCCGCCAATTTCGCCTTAGATTTCATGCGATCAAAAATAGAAGTCGTGCGGTTTGCTTTAAAAAAAGGTGCGCGAATCGGTTTGGGCCATTGAGTTTTTAGCGCTGTGGGGTTATCTAAAATTTGCCGACAAATCTTATCAACATTTACCACAATATTTTGATCAAAATTTTCATCAAAATTTTCATCTTGGCTTAAATGTCGCAAGTCCAAACGCACGGTCTGTAAACCCGCCTTTTCTAAAGACTCTAACCGATCCAAAATAAACTGATCCTTATCCAAAAACATAAACGTACCATGCACCGTTTCTAGAGTCGGAAAAGGTCGATTTTGACTTTCTTCTGAGGCGACAGTGGTTTCGAGATAACGAATTTCTTCGGAACTCTTGACCGAGATATGTTTCGATAACAAAGAACGGGGAGAATAAAACAGCAAAATTCGCCCTACGCCCAAAATTTCGCAAGCAACCGGAAGTTTTTGACAATATTCTATCAGTTTTGCTTCGGGTAGTTCTATCGATAAAACCAACCGCTCTAACGAACCCGAAAGAACCTCACACCACCCTTGCAAGGCTTCAAGATTGTGATTTCCCGTTTCAACAATTAGCTGTATTTTCAACTGCGGAAAATGACTTTTCACCCACCAAGCCGCACCCGGATCGCAAACTCGAATTGCCGAAAATTTGCTAAGATTATACTGAGAGATTTTTTGACAGATTTCCATCATAATCTGTTCCGGCATTAATATATCCCAAACCAACACCGGATGCAGCGAACGTTTAACGGCTTCAGACGCGAGAAATTCGGTTTCTTCGAGTGAAAGTTTTCCTTGACGAGCCAATAACAAAGGTTCTAGCAAAACCTCCTCTAAATTCGGCGCCAGAACGCACCGTTCTAAATCAGAAATCGATGAGACAAAGGTGTTAAATTGCATTCTATTTTAAGCATTCTCTTTTAAGAATGAGTGACTAATTCGGGCTGAGAAACGGTTTTTTGTCGGGAGAGTCGAATCACCGTAAGTTTGTTAATATTTTGCATAATATCAACTCGGGGAATACAAACAACGCTATCTTTTTGGATGCTTTCTAAACGTTCTCCCGTCACCGAGAAAAGTTGAGTAATTTTCCAGTCAATAATCTGTCCTTGGGGGGGAATAATTTCGATTTCATCTCCAACGGTTAAAGGTTCTAATAACTGAATCGCCAGATAATCCGATGTTGTGTCAATAACAATCCCCAAATATTCGTGAGTTCCGCGATTATTTCCGAACAATTGACCAAATACCGTCTCACTATCTGCGGGACTTTCTAACGAACCCGAACAATAATCGCGGTGAGGAATTGATTCCAGATTGCCGGCAATTTTATTCAGTAATTCTGGCGTTATTTTTCCTTCTGTGTACGCATCAATTAACTGTCGATAGGCTTTGCACGTCATCGCCACATAAAAGGAAGACTTCATCCGCCCTTCGATTTTTAAAGAGCAAATTTTATGTTGAAAAAACGCTTCGATGTCATGCACTCCCCACAAATCTTTGGAAGACATAAACGTGATGGGATTACCTTCTTGATTCTCCAATTCATAGGGTAAACGACAGGATTGAATGCAACCGCCCCGATTAGAATCCCGACCTGCGGTAAAATTAGAAATGGTGCAGTGACCCGAATAGGCCATACACATCGCCCCATGAATAAACATTTCGACATCAATACCGGATTTTTCACCAATTAAACCCGTTTCTTCCACACTCAATTCTCGGCCCACAATCAGACGTTTGACGCCAAATTGTTTCCAAAGTTCTGCTGCTGAAGCATTCAAACAAGAGGCTTGAGTTGAAAGATGAATATTGAGATTTGAAGACTTGCGAACGACTCGTAAAACCCCCAAATCGGAAACAATGACAGCATCAATTCCTATCGATTCTAAAAACTGACAATAGTCTCCTAAACCCTGAAAATCTTCATCGTGTAAAAAGGCATTTAAAGTGACATAAACCTTGGCGTTATGTTCGTGGGCGAATGCAACGCCATTTTTTAAATCATAGTCGGTAAAATTATCCGCCCGCGCCCTCAAACCGTATTTCTGTCCGCCAACATAAACGGCATCGGCACCGTAGAGAATGGCGACTTTTAGCCGTTCTAGATTTTTGGCGGGCGCTAAGAGTTCGGGTTTCCACTTCGTCATCATTTGGATTTTGGGCTAACTTAAATCAGTTGAAATCTGTTTTCAAATTGATATGATATCCGGTTGATTAATGCGTGTTCTGGGTGCGAACAACAGTGAACAGTAACCACCAGTCAATAGTCTACAGTAACATAGAGATGATACCTGAAAACTGTAAGAGGGACGGGTTTATATAAGTTGAGAGTGGGAAAACATAAATAATTGCTGAACCCGCCCCTACAATACTGGTTCGGATATCATATGATTTTAATTTCTCTATTTTAATCTATAAACCTTAAAACTGCCATCTTTCTCAGGTTGAGTCCAACGGCTATTGATTAAATATTTTCACGGGGCGGCTTCAAAGATTGTCTCTAGAAAATCTAAGGGTTCAGTTGTCCGACTGTCTCGGAAACTTGACACAATTCGGATTGAATTTCTTCTGCTTTAACTGAATTTGTTGGCGGTGTATTCTCGGCGAGAACTGTCGGAAAAACGCCTTTATGATAAGCTGCAATTTGACTCGGGGTTAACATATCCATAAAATCTGCAAGTTCGCGGTAAGTCACACATTTCACGTCGGGCTGACCACAAACGGCTTCAGCAAACCGAAATAAAGCATTCCAATAGGCACCATTATTCCAAGCTGAAAAGTGATGTCCGATGTGTACGGGGGCGCGATTTCCTTTATAATTACTCTCAAAATAGTTCATATAGGTTTTGAACATATCTTCCTCATAACGTTTGGCATTACTAGAGTTTGGTTTGGCTTTTGAGTGCAGATAATAAAAGTTGTAGTCCATTGACAAAACACTTTTTTTAGTTAACGCAGTCGTAATACTAACCAACGGAAAATTCCAAACGCCGTTTTGTTTTTGCGGCCAATAATTGGGTTGACTGGTGAGACTGGTATCATAGCGAAATCCTTCCTTTTCTAAGGTGCGAAATAAACCGGAACTGGTTGCTAATTGGGGTGCGCGAAACCCTTCTATTGCACTGCGGTCAAAGGCGAGATGACCTGTTAAACCGTTGATTTTGTAAGCGTCAAAAATGAATTTATCAAAGTAATCAAACTCTTTTTTCCAGTCCGCTTCACTCCAGTTATAGCCATAAAAATGACCGACGGCGTGGGAGGCGATTTCATGTCCTTCTTGATGGGCTAAATTCACCTGTTCCAGCCGTTTTTTAACATCATCAACCTCACCGCCCCAACCAATGGCCGAACGTCCCAGACCGTTTCCTGCGGGGGCGTTGTACAGTTTGCGGTTCTCGGTGTTGACAAAATAAACCGCACTGATAAAATAAGTAAAGCGTAAATTAATCCCTTTTTGTTCTAACGTTTTGGCAAAGTTTCGCGACTTGTTCCAAGCTTCCAGGGATTCTGCACCATCGAAGGCTAACAAAACAAATTGTGGGGGAATTTCTGGAGGGGTAATTAATCCTTCATTTCGCAGAAGTTTATATAAAAAGTTACTATTCCAACGATTAGATTGACAAGAATTACCCCCGTCTGCGTTTTGACAAGCGGTGACTAATTGCTTAGAAAAAGGGCCGATAGAATTATTTCCTTCTACACAGTAACCTATAATAGAATTGAAGCGGGAACCATCGGGACATCTTCCATTTCCGTAGGCTTTGAGAAATAATGTTTCCGACCATTGGTTATTTTGACAACTGCTTCCACCGCCCCAGTCTATACATTTTTGTATCATTCTTTGGGTGATTGGTCCGAATGCGGTTGAACCGTTTGAACAATAATATCCGCCTTTGTCGTTAACCAGTTTAGCCGCAAAAGTTGGGGAGTTTCCAACAACTTTATCGGGGGTTTTTCTTTGGGTTTTTGTGGGTTGAGGAGATGGGATTGATGAGGTTGTACAGGCGGAGAGTGAGAGGAATAAACCGCAGTAAATTAAGCCTTGATACAGTAATTTTAAGTTTAAGTTTAAGTTTAAGTTTAAGTTTAAGTTAAATTTTATCACCACATTAAACCCCTTTTTTGAATACTTTGAACATCCATCAAAAACCCCCTCTTAAATTTGGACAGTCCATACCGTTTCTCTTTAATCATGCAACTTTTTTCATCCCCCCGCCTGCGGCTTCCCCCCTTTTTAAAGGAATCCCCCCGCGAACGCCACCCCCCTTTTTAAGGGGGGATTAAGGGGGGATTAAAGGGGGTTGGGGGGATTAATTAGATGCAACTTCATAAAGAAATGGTCCAAACAGGGTTAACGGCTTTTCTGGGTTAACTTTCAGGGATATTTTAGGCTGAAAACAGAGTTCAAGTCAAGAGGTTTAGGATAATTTTTGGTTAATTTTGTCTGGTTTTCATCACTTAAGAAGATAGTTTGTATTCTAAAGGTTCGCAGAATGTATTAATCCCCGTTTTTACCGCATAGATAACAACCGGAGTCACCAACAACTCCGGACAATTATTTTGGGTCAGTAAACGTCCGACCATTTGACTAACATTTCCTTGCAACAAATCCTCGCGATATTCTTTATCACAAATCGTCACCCGATATCGTTTCGCCACCCCATCCAACCAATTATCAGAAGTTGTCGGCATTTGTCCGACTTGTATGGCGATAGAAATAGCCGCATCTTCGATATCTCCCTCGCAGTCTTCTATGGTATCTAAAGCTTCCAACGCTTGGGGATATTCGGAAAGTTGCGAACGAAATTGAGCAATTTCTTGAGATGTTAAAATAATCATTGATCCTAAAATTAATCTCTTATTCTATTGTATTACTTAGGAACGATTTCATCATCAAACCAAGCCGTTAAAGCAACCGCTAACGCATCAGCAGCATCATCGGGTTTGGGAATATTATCGAGGTCTAACTCTCGGGCTACAGCATTTTGTACCTCTAATTTATCGGCGTTACCATAACCCGTTAACGCTTGTTTCACCTGGGGGGGACTAAACTCAAACAGGGGAATATTTTCCTGGGCTAAAACTAACATTAAAACCCCTCTAGCCTGCGCGACAGAAATCACATTTCCCATCCGATAAAAAAACAATTTTTCAGCAACCGCCAAGTCGGGTTTAAACTGTTCAATTAAAGTGTGTACATCCTCATAAATCGTACAAAGACGCTTTCCCATTTCTTGATGGGCGGGTGTTTTAATCACGCCAAAATCAATTAAAGAAACGGGATAATTTCCATCCCGTTCCCGTTTGCTTTGACAGTGAATTACACCAAAGCCTAAAGTGGCTAATCCCGGATCAAATCCAATAATACATTTTGACATGGATTCGGGTTTTTAAAAATGTTTAAATCTCCAGTTTTTAACTGTTAATCAACCCTGAAACCGTCTCAATTAATTGCCGTCTTCGGGTTCGGGTAAACCAAACACCTGACGGAAAACTTTCTGCACTTTGTATCCCGAATCTATCGATTCTAACGGATCTTTTCGCAGACGATGACGCAAACACAACGTAATCACCCGACCGATATCTTCGACGGTTACTTCGGTGCGACCCTCAAAAGCAGCTAACGCTTTCGCCGCACGGTTGGTAACAATATCTCCCCGCAACCCATCAACATCAAGTTCGGCACAAACTTGAGAAATCTTCACTCGAAAATCATAGTTAATTTCTACAGAAGATAATCTTTGTTGAGCCTCAAGAATCGTCTGTTGAAGTTTTTCTTGATCGCTAACATACTGAGCCAAAAACTCCTTAGGAGCGCGATCAAAATCCGTCCGTTGTTCAACAATTTTCACCCGTAAATTAGGTTCTTTTACCGTCCGAATTTCGGCGTGCATTCCAAAACGGTCTAACAGTTGAGGGCGCAATTCTCCCTCTTCCGGGTTTCCCGAACCCACCAATACAAATCGCGCCGGATGACGAATCGAAATTCCTTCCCGTTCAACCGTATTCCAACCACTGGCCGCAGAATCTAATAATACATCAACCAAGTGATCATCTAACAGGTTCACCTCATCAACATAGAGGATACCGCGATTCGCTTTCGCCAACAAACCCGGTTCAAAAGCTTTCACCCCTTCGGCTAAGGCTTTCTCAATATCAATGGTGCCACAAACCCGATCTTCCGTCGCCCCCAACGGTAAATCAACCATCGGTACTTTTTTGCGACCCAGAGGAACCGACTGTTGGTTGAAAACTCGCTCCCGCACTTCATCGCTCATCAATTCCGGATCGTCGGGATGGCTGTTGAAGGGGTCATCTGCAACGATATCGATTTCGGGTAATAAGTCAGCCAACGCTCTAATTGTAGTCGATTTGCCCGTTCCGCGATCGCCCATAATCATCACACCACCGATTTTGGGATCAATCACGTTCAGCAGCAACGCCAGCTTCATTTCTTCCTGACCGACAATAGCGGTAAAGGGAAAAACAGCACGACGGGTGACGCTGGCTGTTGATTTAGCATTCTCAGTCGTGACGACAGTTGAACTCACAGTTTTTCAGTTCTCTATTCCGATGTACCGTTCTATATTGTCTCACATTTGTGTAGGGACGAGTTGATTAATTGAACTTTAGATAAATGAGCTTGTCAAACCGTTCAGGCGTATCCCTCCAGGCTTCGCCACCCCCCTTTTTAAGGGAATTCCCCCGCCTGCGGCTTCCCCCCTTTTTAAGGGGGGCTAGGGGGGATCTAAGGGGGGATTAATTAAATGCAGCTTCATAAAGAATCGGTATTACATCCCCTGAACAGTTAGCATTTTATGGTAAACAATTTTGTCATTGCCGACATCATAGAAGTCACGAATTCGCGCTTCCTCATCATAACCACATTTGCGGTAAAATGCCCGTGTGCGCTCAAAACTGGGTAGTCCTGAAGTTTCTACAAGTAACAGGCGCTCACCCCGCCCCGTCAAGGTTTGCTCAACGTAGCGCAGCAAAGCCGAACCCCGTCCCTGTCCTTGATAGTTGGGATGGACGGCGATCAACAGTAGGTTCCACGTCCCGTTGGTCATCCGTTCGGGGGTGCAGTAGGCTACCCCGACCAACCCATTATCTTCGTCGGTAATACAGATATCATCGCTATTACCGTTGAAGTAGTCGGCGAACATTTTACCGAGTTCCTCAAGTTCGTTGGGTTCAAAGCTAATTGTGTCTTTGGCTAAAGCGATGAGCGCTGCTGTATCATCGGGAGTAACGGGTCGAATCATTTTCAACTCCAACGAACGGTTTAATTCTTGTGTACGTCAATGGTCTAAACGGGCGCATCACCATGCGCCCCTACAATCGGGTTTTACTTGCGATCAGGTACATCCTAAAAACCCGGTAACTTCTGCGAAACCGGGTTTATGAGTTAGTTACAATGCTTGAAATTTAAGCGGGTTTTGCTTCGGCGCTGCGTTGTAACACTTTGCGAATAGAAGCTTTTTCTATTAACCCGACTAACATTCCGTTTCGCATGACCGCCAATTCATTAATTTGTTCTTTTTCAAATAAAGTAACAACATCGAGTAATGAACGTTCGGCTTCTATCGTGTTAGAAAGTTTAATCGGTTGCATCAGTTCTTTAACGTGAGTGGTCGGCCATTGAGATGTCGGAATGGCTCTCATTTGATCGACTTCAAATTGACCCAGAAATTCGCCTTCTTCGTTAACAATAAAGAACCGTCTGGCTTGAGCTTTTCCGATGATATATTCGTTGGCTAACTCGCGCAGGGATAAATCCTCAGAAATAATCGGGGTATCGTTGGTGAGGGCATCTTCTGCGGTGAACTCAGACAGCTTGCTGCGTAAGGTCGCATCTTGTGCCAATACACCCGCATTTTGTAACAGGAACCAACCGATTAATATCGTCCAGAAATTCGGAAATTGACCGGATAATAACGTCGGTAGAAATCCTAATGCGATCGCAGTCCAACCTAATGCTTGACCGACTCGACTCGCCCAAATTACCCCAGTATACTGGTTTCCGGTAATTTTCCAAACGAACGCTTTCAGAACGTTTCCGCCATCTAAAGGTAAGCCGGGAATCAGGTTAAATAATGCCAGCGCCAGGTTAATATAAGCCAGCAAACCCACCATTGCTCCTAACGGTCCACTGGTCGCAACAGTGCTACCAATACCACTTAAGAGTAAGAATAGGGCAATACTCACCGCAGGGCCAGCGATCGCAATCCAAAAAGCACCGCCAGGGGTTTTGGCTTCTTTATCCAAACTCGCCAGTCCACCAAATAGAAATAGCGTAATTGATTTAACGTTAATTCCCTGTTTGATCGCGACAAAACTATGTCCGAGTTCGTGGGCTAAGACAGAAGCAAATAACAGCAAAGCGGCGACTAAACCGAGTAACCCCGCACTCGCCCCGCCCAAGGTGGGAAATTGTGCTGCTAAGTTGGTGCCGTAACTTAATGTCATTAATCCCAGTACAATAAACCAGGAGGCATTGACATAAAACGGAATCCCGAATAAGTTACCCACTCGTATAGAGTTATTCATTAAGAATGTCCTCTCAATTCAGCTTGTGTAAAAGGTTTATTACCTTAATTTAATGTATGAACCTATCGTAACGAAATGTAAACGGTTCGCGCAATCCGTCATTATTCGTATGTACCGTCTATTTTAGTACGGTTTTCGCCGGGTTTTCTCTGGGATATATTCCAATGGAAAGATTTTTATGCTCTCTTAGCGGAAAAGTGGTATAATTACTCTGGTGATAAAAATCACCGGTTTATAAACAAACAAGTCACTAGGTTTTTCTAGTGCTGTCAACGATCAGGAATTCAACAAAAGTAGGCAGGATTCCCTGCTTGTAATCTATTCAAGTCAGGGATGAATGCCATTATAGGATTGAGAGTTTTATCGGGTTTGGAGAAGCCGAACTTCCGAATGGGAATGCTCGGAAATTCATGGGATCGGGTTCTGCGATCGAGGGAATTATATGATGTTCGATTGATTAATATTGTTATGTGTGCGGGGCGGGTTTAACTCAATCTCGGAGTGGTCGCACTCGATCAATACTGAGGCGCGCCCCTACAGCACGATCGCTGATGACTCGGATATCATATTAACTATTAGGATTTTCCGAAGAAGGCGATCGCGGACGAGATCCCGATCGAGGTGAAGGAGAGGGAGAAGGTTTCGCAGAAGGTTTGGGGCGTTTCGCCGCAAGAGAAGTCGCCGAAAACCCAGAATTTCGGTTTCGGGTGGGACGACTGGGAAAATCGCTCTCATCGTAAATTTCGCCGACCAACTCCTCCAAAATATCTTCTAAAGTCACCAATCCCACCGTACCGCCATATTCATCAACAACAATCGTCATGTGAAGGCGCTGTTGTAACATTTCCTTAAGCAAATTTCCCACCCGTTTAGTTTCGGGAACATAAACCGGCGGACTCATGGCTTCTGTCACCAACTGAGAAGAATAATAATCCGGCGATCGCAATAACTGTAAAGCTCGTTTGAGGTGAACAATCCCGACAATTTCATCTTTCGACTCTCCCTGAACCGGAATTCGAGAATATCCCGTTTCCAAACACAAATCAATCACCTCTTGTATAGTCGCCTGATGGGAAATGGTTCGCATTTCAATCCGGGGTTTAACCACTTCTCGCGCCATCAAATAATCCATCATCAGCGCCTTATTCAGCAATTGATGTTTTTGCCAATCGAGTTGACCCCGACCCCCCAAAATCTCAATCATCAGGCGCAATTCCTGCACCGATAAACTCGGTTGAGTCGCCCCCCGGTTAAACAAACGAATCACCCGTTGGGCGATCGCTTCAAACAAATAAATAACCGGAGCGAGTATAATAGAAAGCCAGTAAATCGGCCGAACAATCGCCTTAAAAATCCCTAAGGCATTGCTAATCGCCAGGGATTTCGGCGTAATTTCCCCAAAAATCAGCAACAGAAACGTCACCACAGCAGTTGCTACACCCAAACCCGCATTTCCCAACCACAACGCAAACAAATTACTGGTGAGAATAGCCGAGAAATTATTCACCAAATTATTCCCAACCAACAGCGTGGTAATAAATCTGGCTCGATTTTCTAAAACCAGGGTATACATTCCCGTCGGATCGCCCTGTTCTTTAATCAAAACCCGCAGTTTCAGATTATCTAAAGCAGTCATCGCCGTTTCTGAACCCGAGAAAAAGGCTGAAAGTGCTAGCATCAAAGCCAGCACCACAGCATCGATCCAAACATTTCCCAGTAGAGGGGTAGCTTCAGAAACAGCGCTCAGGTATTGAGGAATAGGAGTGGCAATCACAACGGGGTAAAGTATACAGAACTGTTTTGATTTTAGGGCGTCCTGGAAAAACCAGAGTATCAATCAAACAATTCTCCCGTTTCTTGTAACGAATGTAAACGTTGGTAAATTCCCTGTTGGTTCAACAATTCTTCGTGAGTTCCCACTTCCACGATTTTACCTTGGTCTAACACCACAATCTTGTCGGCTTCTCGAATCGTACTCAGACGGTGAGCAATCACAATGGTAGTCCGAGTCCCCAAAATACTGTGCATCGCCAACTGAATCGCCCGTTCCGACTCATAATCAAGGCTAGATGTGGCTTCATCAAAGACTAACACATCCGGGTTGACCAGCAACGCCCGTGCAATACCCAAACGTTGTTTTTGACCGCCCGATAAACGCACCCCCCGTTCCCCGACAATGGTATAGTATCCTTGGGGAAGATGGGCGATAAATTCATCGGCTCGGGCAATCCGACAAGCTTCTTCAACTTCTTTAAAAGTGGCTTGAGGGTTCCCATAGGTTAGGTTTTCTAAGAGGCTGCCGTTGAAGATATCGACATCTTGATGAACGATCCCCAAGCGTTGACGATATCCGGTAACATTCAAGCTGCGAATATCTTCCCCATCGATTAAAATTTGCCCTTGATTCTGTTCAAAATAGCGAAACAATAACTTCACTAAGGTAGATTTTCCCGAACCGGAACGCCCGACCAATGCCACCGTTTGATAGGGTTCGATTAGCAAGTTAATATCATGCAAAACCGGCTTTTCCAAACTGTAACCAAAGGTCAAATTAGAGAATTCGACTTTGCCGGTAAACTGATATTTCTGCGTAGATAAATTCTCTTTCGGGTTGGCATGGAGAATTACACCATCTTGACCTTCTGGGAGTTGGAGAAATTCGTGAAACCGAACCATCGAAGCATAACGACGGGCAAAAACTTCGGCCAGATGACTGATTGGCGTTAATTCCGAATAAGCCATACTCGCCAGCGTGTAAGCCGTGACAAAATAACCCAGAGAAATTTTTCCGCCTACGGTAGCCGCCAATAAAAACCCTAAAACCGCAAACAAACAACATTGAATAATTGTGGTTTGATAGGTTCCGAGTTTCACATAGCCTTTGTGGATGCGATTAATTACCATGAATAATTCTCGTTCCAAACGGGTGCTTTGCCGTTTTAATTCTTGGGCTTCTGTGGCAAAGGCTTTGACGGTTTTAATGTTGGTAATAATCTCCGAGTTTCGGCTTTCGGTGTTTTCTTGGTAACAGTCTAAAACTTCTTCTAAATCGGTCAGATGTTTAAGGGTTTTTAGCGTCAAGCCTAAAATGACAATAAAAGAAGTTAAAAACAGTACCGAAATTCGCCATTGAATCGCCGACAAGATCACAAAAATCCCCAAAACTCTCACCAATTTCGGAATGAGTTGTCCGGCAATTTCTGGGTAAGTCCAAGTCTGATTGGCTACTCCTTTCGCCACCCGACTGGCAACCCGTCCGGGGTTATTTTCATCGTAAAATTCTAGGGGAAGGGTTAAAATTTTACGAACCGCATTGCGATGATGATCCCGCCTTGCTTTTAACGGAATTACCCAATGAAACCACAGCCCCAACCAGGGTTGAATGGGTGCTTTGGCTACTGTTACTCCAAAAATTACGCTCAGTAGTACAATTAAAGACAGTTGAGTGTTGACTGGATTTCCTGTCCAGTTCGCGATCGCACCCACGAGACTCCCCATCAGGCGATCGAGGGGTTGACCGGACAAGACGTTTAAAATTTGACCGATTGCATAGGGTACCACCAAATCTAGCAATTCAAACAGACAGGAGGCACCAATGCTAAAAATCGACAACGGCAGATATTGCCGATAATAGTTGCAGATGTCCCGAAAGCTAGCCATAAGTCCGGTTTAAATGCACTCCACGACAAAGTATTACAAGTATACTACAAACTTGACACAAAATAAAGATGCGTGGAGATCGCATCTTGGGGTTTGAGGGGAGTTACCCTCTGTGTTGTTGATTTTGCCTGCTGTTGCTGTGTACAGTAAATTTTGAGAAATTAGAAGGAATAGGCGGTTTGAAGCGCCCACGCGATCAGAAAACCGACTCCTCCTAAGACAATAATAGAGGAAACCAACACCACAACCGGGCTGTCGGCTCCCTTGAACTTCATTATTCCACGATTTAAGTCAGACATAGCCAAATTTACCCAACTCTATCTTTAATTTAGCAAATTGTTGAGCCGGTCGATCGCCGAGAAAATTAAATTATTTTGTAGTTTTTAATTTTCCGGTTGAGTCGGGTAGAAATATTATCCTCAACTCAACTGCTGTTGAAACCAGTCGCCGTCCGTGAGGGTCAAAACTGAATATCGTGTTGGGCGATTAAAATAATCTGATCGTCTTGTTGAAAAGTATAATCGTTGGGATTAACACAATATCCTCCGTCGGGTTGATCGACAGCAATTAAAATCGCATTGTGAACCTGTTTGAGATGAATAAATAAATCTAAAAACGTTCGACCCACCCATTCAGATTTTAACGGAACCCGATAAAAATGATTTCCCCCTTGATAGCTTAAAAGTTCGCCAAACACCTCCATTAATCCATGATTGAGAGCAACTTGAGCCAGTAAAAAAGCGCTGTGTTCTTGGCTGACCACATAAGCGTTAACATTGCCCAGAGCCAGATGAGACGCATATTCACGATTAATTAATTCGGCACAAGTATAAACATTCGGATTGAGTTTTTCTGCGGTTAAAGCCGCTAAAATCGTCCGCGCATCCGCATCTTGTTCGCTGCGTCCGTGACTTTTATCCGAGAGAATGATACAAGTATTCGCCCGTCTAATTCCCGCTTTTTCCAAAACCGTAACTTTGGTAAAATCATCATCAAGAAACCGGACAATCGGCCTTAAAGCCGGATCGATAATCGTGCGATCGTCATTGATAAAAGCAATCACAACAATCGGTGTATCTTTAGCTTTTCCCGCCGCTTTATATTCTCGAACAATAATTTCCGCCTTGCGATTCCAACCACAAATAATCGTATGATTACTTAATTGATCCAGTTCCATAAGAGTATTTTCATTGCGAAGTTTATCAACCATAAATGCCGAAACCGTCCCGGTAAACACCACAAACAGAGTCATGTGCATCAACATAAAACCAACCGTCATAATTCGCCCGCCCAAAGAGCGAATCGGACTGATAACAGGTTCACCGGAAAATAGAGAATAAATGCTATACCAGAGGGCTTCTTCTAAACTTTCAATCGCCGAATCATTTCCCCGCTCAAAACCGAGAATAATCATACTCCCAAATAAAACCGTGAGAAATAATAGCTCAAAAATGAGAAAATATTCGGGAGTGCGCCGTTTAAGATTTAACGGTAACATATTAGTATAATGAACAATCAGGCTAAATAATCGCAAAGCCCGCAATAATCTTAACAGTTGAATCACCGGAGGAATTCCGAAAACCTGTAAAAGCGGTAAAACGGCGATAATATCCACCCAATAGTTTCGGAAAAAACGCTGTTTAGAAGAAGCGGCGAACCACCTTAATCCCAACTCCAGAGCAAAAATAGCGGTGATGGTTTGTTGAATCGTTTCGATGCGGCCTTTCGAGGGGAAAGCATTCGGTTGAGATAGTGCAACGAGAGTTAATCCCACCGAAAAAACAATTAAAACAACTAAAACAAAATCAACAACAGGTTTTCGGAAAAACCGATTTAACTTTCCTTGTAAATTGTTAAGTTTGGGTTGGAGTTTAGAATTAAGCTTCTGTTTGAGTTGCTGTAAACTCTGCCTCCAATTGCTAGAGCGCCTCATAATATTTTTCACCCCCGAACAAATGAAGTCAGAAGTCGATTTGGTCAGTCGTCAGAAGTTACTGAAAACTGTCAACTGTTATCACTCTATGAGCGAACTTCGCTCTATGAGCGAACTGTGCTTCTGACGGAAACCGCCGGGCCGCAAGGCAAGCGCTCTCGACCATTCCGCCAAGTCGCGAGTTCGCGCTGGTAATGAGTGACTGGTGACTGGTAATGAGTGACTGTAAAGACATTTTCCCCGTAGAAGTCTCAACTCCAAACCTTCTACGGGGAATTTGCACAAAACTCCGTGCAAGACGCCCTAGAGTTTTGCTGAAATCGAGTTAATCATCTAGACTATCTATACTCAAAGGGACTAAATCGCCATTACTGGTAAATCCTAATAACATCGGTTCCTGTGGTCGAATAATTTTGCCGGTGAGGACGCAACGTTCCTCCTGTTGTGCGGTTGCGGATAAACTGGCCCGAATCTCCTCTCGCGAAAATTGAGGTCGATAGTCGCCGGATTTTTGCTGGACATAATTCCATAAAATATCTCGAATCAACGCCTGATAGCCTTGGTTTTTCGCAAGGCCTTTCAATCTCTCTTTGAGTTCTCTCTCCAACCGGATGCTAGTTACTTCCATGTCAGTCGTTGAAGTCCGAGGTAACGTGTACATGATTTTTTCCTCCAAAAAGGTAGACAGTGCTGTAATACTTAGTGTAGTATAAACAAAGTCAGATTCAAAATAGCTCTCATGGAGGTCTAGCCTTCTCGTGATCTTATCCCTTACCCGATTTACTGGTATCTTTGCTCCCAACGGCTTTGGGAGTCGGAGAACTCTGTTGTCAAGCCAATCTTCGGCGATCGCAACCGAGTCGGGCGACGGTCATGGTGGTTCTGGAGTCCATCGAGATTTTTTTCAACGGGTGAATCATTGTTTCAATCACAAAGCTCTGCTGATCAACGCAGAAGCCGACCGACATAAACCAAGCGGGAGGTACGCACAAAAAAATGCAGTACCGCAATAAAACAAAAAGCAACAATTTTTGCTACCCCCGCTTGACGAACTCTCCAGGCGGGGGTTTGTAGTTTAAAGTAATAAATAACTAAAATCATGGAGGAAAGCCGTGACCAGCACAACTGATGTATTAAGGCAATCTGTCGTGGTATTTTCAAAAAATTACTTACCAATGAGCCGGATCGATATTAAACGGGCGATCGCACTGTTAGTGACTGGTAAGGCCGAACCTCTTGATGCCAAAATAGACTCGGGATGGTTAGTCCGTTCTCCGAGCGTTGTGCTGCACGTCCCCGAACACATTCGCCTGACGATCGCAGGGAATGAACGGCTTTGGAAAGTGCCACCGGTTAACCGCCGGGAAATTCTGCGTCGAGATCATCATAAATGCCAGTATTGCGGAAGTACCAAACGTTTAACCATCGATCACGTTCTTCCCCGTTCCAAGGGGGGAACCCATACCTGGGATAACGTTGTAGCCGCCTGCGAACGGTGCAACTCGCTCAAAGGCGATCGCACCCCAGAAGATGCCAAGATGCCGCTCCGCACTCCTCCAAAGGCCCCCTTACATCCGGTGGTTGCCTTTGCCGAACAGTTCTGGCGCGATCATCAAGATTTTGAATAATTATCGTCGTTTGTTAGGCTCTATCTGTCCGTTTTTACAAAGCGCATAACCAACAAATGACGAGCTATATGTAAACACAGGCAGTGAAAGGGGACAATATTACCAATGTTAAAGTTAACCTACACTGAAACCGCTTTTCATATGGAGCGTCTGACTCAATCTCCCGAGCAGCTAGTTTCGCTGCGAGTTCGGTTGGCGATGCGAGTCGGCCAAAGCATTCTGGTTGAACCCAGTTCTGCTGCTTTTCTGCTTCCCCGTCATTTGCCCATGCTGCCCATGTTAGAGGATGCTTTATCCCAACATAACTCCGATGCGATCGCCATGTGTGTCGCAGATGCGGAGTCCGTCGAAGTCAGTTTGACGGGAACTTGGATCACAGCCGATCTCGATGCAGAGGAAGAAAATGGCATATTCATCACTGTTTTAGACGAATATACCGAAAATTTGCTGTTTACCTTGTGGCAAGAAGCCTACATCGGTGCATCGGTGATGAAAGAAGCCGGAGATTAAGATTAATATTCTCAAGAGTTAGGTCGGATCGGGTTTGATCTTTCAAAAAATCCGCCCTAACTTTCTTGAGCGAACTCCTATTCCTTCTGGTTTCTAAGTACCCGGACATCATTCAATAATTGATAATTAATAATTTGTCTTTTTTCTCCTTGAAAGTCGAGGTCTTCAACCTGATTAATTAATGATCAATTATCCATTATCCATTATCCATTATCCATTATCCATTGATAAGGAGAGGTCTTCAACCTGATTAATTAATGATCAATTATCCATTATCCATTATCCATTATCCATTATCCATTGATAAACCAAGCTGTCTAAACAATTCTAAATCTTATATCAAGTCTGATTCACCGCCAATTAGTGAGCAAAATCACCATGATAATAGTAGCTGTACGCGCAGGTCATTTCCGATAGATTGAATTCATAACGAATTATAGAACTCGTCATCGTGTCATGTAAGTCCCCGGGTTCATCCATATATCCTCTACTGATAGTGATTGACCAAACGGGTTCATCTTCATGGATGGGTAATTCTTGTATCTCAGGTTTTTGAGTGAGAATACCTAAAATTAGATACTTGCAAGGTAATTTTTCTTTTTCGCGACGTTCAACTTTTCTTCGAGTTGCTTCCCCATTATAGGCAATACGAGAGTAACTATACTTATATGTCATTCTTAGGCGAACACCATCGTAAAAGAAAATACCTGTTAGATCATCGTCGTCTTCCATGTTGTATTCGGCACGAATTCGATCTGAGGCTTTTTGCGATTCAATCGTTATGCTTTTTTGAGATTTCGCAAATGTGACTAGAGTGTGTTTTCCGCTTTCGCCAAAATCCTGTTCTCCACTGCCGCTATAACTCCATCCGGAATAAGTAGGCATAACTTAGTCCTCCTTAAAAATCCAGCTTAACACTTAATTTTTTTATGTCCAGTGTGTTAAGGAGTAATACCAAATCCGGTTCTCAAATCCCACTTAAAAAGGGGATCGGGCAATCATGCACTCTGGCAAGAGGGTTTTATGGAAAAGCTTAAAAAAGCAATTTTAGAAAAGGATTTGCTATCAGAAGGATTTCAAGTGCGACTTTAATAAGCGGATTTGGTATAATTCAGCGTTCCCTATTTCCTGTTTCCCGGGCCAAGCGCTCTATTTTGACTCTAAATTGAGAAAAGTAAACGAATTTTTTACCTGTTCAAATACTTGTTTATACAGGGTGTCTTCATCTCCAGAATTAATTTGAGACAAAGTAATCACAAACACCAGAGAACCGTCGGGACTGGTAAAGGCAATGTTTTGATTTTCGTACAAACCCGTTGATTGAAATGCTATAGCCGTTTGTTCTGCAATGGTTGTATTTTTCAATTCTTCACTCATCACAAACCGATCGCTTTGTTTGATCCACTCTTGCAGCGACTTTTGAGGGGCGCTTTCTACGGTTATTTGTACGTTGGCGGGATATTCCGTTCCCTGTTCATAAAAACCCGACTGAATGGCTTGGGCGTGTTTTTGAGTCCAAATATTAATCACGGTTCGATTTTTATCTTCCTCAGTTCCCCAGTTTATCTTACTTTCATTCACCACAAACTCATCGAGAGAATAGTTGAACTGAAAGCCGAAATTCAGGTTTTGATAAATGGCTAGACTCTGTAAAACCGGTTCGGGAGTCGGCGATGCGGATGTAGAAACGGTGTCGGTAGAAACCGGATCAATTTCAGTAGAATTCGCGGTTAAAGATTCAGCTTGACAAGCAATTATCCCCGGAACTATTCCAGCAAATACCAACACATACAGAACCCATCTGTTCATTCTCTCAAAACCGGTTTTCATCAGTTTAACCCTTGAAGTTCATTCTTCACATCGAATAAGAAATACATCAGGGGTTAAGGGTTCAATTCCGCCGGTTTTTACAAAGATTTTAGAAGATAGGTAGAAACCCATTTGATCCGGTATCTCGACTCAATCTTCTAAATCAATAATTCCTCCAATTGATGTTGGTTCCAAAGGGACTGATACAACCCTTTTTCTTGTACCAATTCAGCGTGAGTTCCTTCTTGAACAATTCGCCCTCGATCCATCACCAAAATGCGATCGGCTTTGGCTGCGGCTGACATTTGATGAGAAATAAACACCACCGTTTTTCGTTGGGTTCCTGTCGTTAAATTCTGCAAAATATCCGTCGCCGTTTGATTATCAACACTCGAAAGCGCATCATCCAAAATTAACACCGGCGCATCGACTAATAAAGCCCGAGCTAAAGCCGTTCGTTGTCGTTGTCCGCCCGAAAGGGTAATTCCCCGTTCTCCAACAATGGTATCATATTGTTGGGGAAAATTCAAAATCTCCCCTTGAATTTGAGCAAGTTTAGCGGCAGTTTCTATTTGATAAGCATCCGCTATCGGATTTCCATAGCGAATATTTTCCCGAATCGTTGTACTGAACAAAAAGCTTTCTTGGGGAACGTAAGCGATCGCATTTCGCAACTGGGAAAGTCTTAACTGCGTAATATCTTGACCATCAAGAAAAACGCTATCAATGTCAATATCTAATAACCGGGGTAAAGCATTGGCGAGAGTTGATTTTCCCGCACCAATCGGCCCGACAATTGCCACCGTTTCGCCGGGTTTTATGGTAAAATTAACACGGTCTAAAGCCGGGGTTTGATCTCCCGGATAGGAATAGCTCAAATCCCGAGCCGTCAACCAACCTCGAACCGGGGTTGATAAGGGAATCGGATCGGGGTGATCGTGAATTTTCGGTTGAACATTCAAAATGGCTTCAATGCGATCGATACTAACCTCTCCCCGTTGATAAGAAGTAATCGTAAATCCGAGTAACGCCGTCGGAAACACTAACCGGTCAATATAGAGAACGAGCGCCACAAAATCCCCGACATTTAACTCACCTTGAGCAATGGATCGATCCCCAACTGCAAGAAGAATTAATAAACTTAAACTCGCCAATCCTCCCAAAACCGGAAACAAAAAATTTCGAGTTTTAGCCAAACTTAAATTTGCCGAAAATAATTCTTGATTGTACCGTTCAAACGCTCGCTGTTCGTTTTCTTCTTGAGCGTAGATTTTAATTAACGAAATCCCGCTCATATCCTCTTGAATTAAGTCGCTGACATTGGATAACTTCTCCTGAACCTCCATCTGTTGATCGCGGAGTTTATCGCTAAAAACCTGCACTAAAATCAACATAACCGGATAAACCGAGATTGAAAATAGTGTCAGTTTGACATTGATCGTTAACATCACAGGTAGGGTTAAACCATAGGCAAATACCGTATTAGCCAAGCTCAAAATTGCAAACCCTAACAACCGACGAATATTGTCAACATCGCTCGTTGCTCTATTAATTAAATCCCCAATTCGACTATTAGAAAAATAAGAGGGTTCTAGAGTTAAAAGATGTTCAAAAATATTTTGTTTTAGGTCAAACTCGACTTGTCTTCCCACCCCAAAAATTAAAATTCGAGAAATCATCCGAATCACCCACATTACAGAAGCCAGTCCTAAAATTAAAAGAACTTGACCCGTAATTTGACTCAAATCAATCGCATTTTCTAAGTCATTAACCCCATTCCGAATTAATAACGGAATATAAACCCCCAAAGCGTTAACCGCCAATAAAGCCACAATACCCGTCGTGGATTGTTTCCAATGGGGTCGAATATAACTGGCGAGTTTTTGTATTCTTGAATAAGCCATGTGAAAACGTTAAATATTTATTTTTAAAGATGATAACGATTTGCTATTCGAGCAATTCTGAACGAACTACACATCAACCCGCTTTTTTATCCTCAACTTTAACATCTCAAGCGATTTGTGCGTCAAACCCGTTAATCTTAGCGGCAGTCGAGAACGCTTTGACAATTTGACGCACCCTACTTGAATATTTTAATTGTACAAAAATTTACAGATATTGACAAAATGATTACCCTGCACTGGCCGTTTTACGTTCGGGAAAAAGCTGACAAGATCGAGAAGTCGGTTGATTAACCTCCAACAAACGAGAGGTTAAAAATCGATCCATCCAACCTTGTAAATAATCATGGTTGGCTTGTCGCTGTTGGGGGTCAGTTGTATCGAGGGGATAAGGCGCCAACCCGCGAATGGCTGCGGTTGTGACGCAATACATCGACTTTTGAAAACTCTGACAAATTTGCACCCGTAAATCATCTTCTCCGCGACAACTTTTGCGATAAATCTCGTGTAAATAATCGGGTAAATAATGACGCATATCTTGCATTAATTGCGTCGGGGGAATTCCCGAACCGCCAATGGGAAGGGGATCGGCGTACAATGCACCGTAGTTAAATTCTTTTTGTTCGGTGGGAATTTGGTGGACTTGAGCATTGTAAGAAACCACCCCCTGAAAGGGAGTTCCTCGGAAGAAAATCGCCTCTACATAGGGAACTGCGGTATCCATTAAAAAGGTTAATCCTGCCGATTTGGGGATAATATCATAAACGCGATCTTTAATTTTTACACTGTAAGTAATCGGTTTATTCGCATCGGCAACCAAACCGTTTAAAATATGCTCAACTACTTGAGGAATAGATGTAATTTCCCCGTTATCATAGCGGTCGGAAAGTTCGATAAACATATCGCTCATTACCCGCCAAAATTGACCCAAACCGCTGTAATAAGCCAGTTGACGAATTTGTTCGGTGAGGAAATCGGGAAACAGTTTATTCAGCCCCAAAATTAACGGATTATTTTTAAATCTGGCTTGAATGGCTTGGTTTGCAAGCTGTTGAAATTCGGGAGAATCTAAATAAGCATCCAATCCACCGCCCCCGTGCCAAAGCATCGCTTTCATGCAATATTCTGCATATTCATAATTAATGCGGTCGTGCCACCAATGTTGTAGCAATTTTGACAGCGTAAATTCTCCATTGAAATATTTAAAAAAGGGAAAGAATACCAAGAATTGATGATCGGCAATGTAAATTAGATTACGAGAGTACGCATCCAAAACCACGCCATAACTTTTAAGAATACCCACAACTTCGACTACATTTTCTGGGTAGTCGGGCAGGAGGGCATCACCTGTTTGCAGTCGTTGGATATATTCTTCAAGTGGATGCAGTGTTGGTTGAGATGTGGTACGGGTCATAAGCTGGTTGTCCGTTGTTTGTTCGTTGTCAAGAGTTTGTTTTTAAAAGGCAAACTTTTCGGGGACTGAACTTCAAAACGTTCAAAACTTTTGAAGCCAGTCCTCTATTTTAATATTTTAAATTGCTCGTTGGGGAAGCCTCGGCAACGGTAGCCGAAACATTAACTAAAGCAGTCGTTGTGCTTTCGGTTAAATTAACCATCAAACTGGGTTGAATGCCTAAAATGGTGATAATAATAGCCAAAGCAATAGCGGGAATGCGATCGCGCCATTGAACTTGCGGTAAATTCACCACCCAATCCGATAAACGTCCGAAGAAAACCCGGTTAATCATAATCAGAAAATAAACCGAAGTTAAACCCGTTCCTACCATGCACAATAACGTTTGTACGGGAAAAACTTCAATACTGCCGCGAAACACAATAAACTCAGAAATAAACCCAACTAAACCGGGAATTCCGGAACTTGCCATTACCGCCAAAATCATTAAACTGCCAATTAAAGGTAAACCCCGCTCGGGATTCAGCAGTCCACACAACACGTTTAAATCCCGACTTCCCGACTTTTTATAAACCACCCCAACTAACAAAAATAGCAAGCCAGAAATCAAACCGTGACTCACCATTTGTACAATAGAACCGAGCAAACTCAAAGGCGTAGCCGCAGCAAAAGCTAAGAGAATATAACCCATGTGAGCGATAGAACTATAAGCCACCATTTTCTTCATATCGGTTTGAGAAATGGCACAACAAGCCCCATACAAAACACTGACAACCGCCCAACCCGCCATCCAGGGTGAAACAATATTCCAAGCATCAGGAAATAACCCCACGCCAAAGCGTAATAAACCGTAAGTTCCAAGCTTTAATAAAACCCCGGCTAACAACACAGAAATCGGTGTAGAAGCTTCAACGTGGGCGTCGGGTAGCCACGTATGAAAGGGAACCAAAGGAATTTTAATTCCAAACCCGATCACAATCCCCGTTAATAGAATTAATTGGGTTGTCATGGGTAAAGCAGCAATTCCCAAAGAACCCGAACCGAGTGTTTCTAAATCAAAATTAGATGCGGACGTCAAAAAGACAATTCCCAAGAAAGAAGCCAAGATTAAAATGCCGGAAACCGCAGTATAAATTAAAAATTTAGTCGCCGCATAACCCCGTCTTTTTCCGCCCCAAATGGCAATTAATAGATAAAGCGGGATGAGTTCAACTTCGTAAAACAGCAAAAATAGCAGCAGGTTTTGAGCCAAAAATGTTCCCGCAATTCCCGAGGCAATCAACAGAATTAAGATATAGTAAAGCCGATGGCGAGAAATATTAGTTTCTGTACTCCAAATGGCAATACTGGTGAGTAAACCGTTGAGAATAATCAACGGCAATGATAAACCATCCAAGCCCAGATAATAGTTTAATCCCAAAGGTTCAATCCAGGGGATAAACTCGCTCATTTGTAAGTCGGGAATATCGGGATTAAATAAACGGGCTAAAATAATCGACCAAACAAACAAACCGCCGACAAAAATAAAAGCAATTTGACGGGATTGTTTGGCGGTGAGTTCGGGCCAAAATCCAATCAATAAAGCGGCGAGCAGCGGTATCCAAATAAAAACACTCAGCATGGAAGGTTAATGATATTTTGTTGATAAATTTGGGATTAAAACGGGTAAAAGTCAAAAGTTAAGGGCAGAATTTTATCAGTTTAGATTGATAGTTTTTGAGATGGATTCTACCCCATTTTTCCACCGAAAAAACTCGGCTTAAAATTGCCACAGCATTAAAATCACCAAAAAACCCACTCCGAGAGTAATGGTGAGAACGTAAAATTGAGATTGACCGGAAGCACTATATTTTAAGCCTTCGCCGCTCCCCAAGGTCGCCAAACCAAAAATGTTAACGATCCCATCAATAATATAGCGATCGATCCAGGCGCTAATCGCCGAAATTCGACTCACTAAAAAGACAACGGTAAAGCCATAGAGTCGGTCGATATAAAAGTCATAAGCTAACAGTTCTTGGACGGACTTCCAAGGCAGCCGAACGGGTTTTTCTGTCGCCCCGTAGAGGTAAATTGCGCCGCCAATTCCCGCACCAATTAAACCGGAGATTAATAATAAAGGAACTGCCGCTTGATGAATCAGTTGATTCAAATTTGAAATAGAAGTTTCCCCAAAAGGCGATGACCAACTTAACAGTAATTGCCACTGTTGCAACATCAGGGGAACGAACAAGTTAATAACGATCATCGAAACCATTGGTAACGCCATCGGCCAGGGAACTTCCGGCGTGCGTCGGGTTTTGGGTTGGGGTTTTCCGGCAAAAACTAAACCAAAAACTCGGGTTAAATTGAGCGCGGTTAAACCGTTGACGAGTAGCAAAATTAAAATTAACCATCCGGGAACTTGCCAAAACCCATCCACCCAGCGCCGCACAGTCCAAAACATCCCGAAGGGTAGCAAACCAACCATGCTATTCGCCCCAACCAGGAAAGCCGTTGTCGTTGCCGGCATCCGCGACCACAAGCCCCCCATTTCGGTCATATCTTGGGTACTGGTGGTCAAAATAATCGAACCCACGCTCATAAATAGCAGGGCTTTGGCGAGGGCGTGAGTCAGCAGCAGTAACAGGGCGACATCCACCTGTTGCAAGCCGACGGCGATGAACACCAACCCTAAATAGGCGCTGGTGGTGTGGGAAAAAGCCCGTTTAATGTCAATTTGGGCGATCGCCACCAAACTCGCCCCGATCGCCGTTGCGGTTCCCAAGGCGATCAAAACCCCGTCGGTAATGGGAGAAAGCGCCAAAACCGGTTGTAGTTTAATTAATACATAGGCGCCGGCGGAAACTACAATTGAGTTTCGCAAAATTGAGGCGGGGTTGGGGCCTTCCATCGCTTCATCGAGCCACAAATGCAAGGGAAATTGAGCGCATTTCCCCACCGGACCGGCAATTAAGGCCAAACCCAGTAAAGTGGCGGTTAAAGGTTGGAGTTGGGCGGTTTCTGCCCAAAATTCCAGATCGGAAAAGGTTAAACTCCCCGATAGGGCGGAAAGGGCGACAACTCCCATCAGTAGCAACACGTCTCCGACTCGTTTGGTTAAGAAGGCGTCCCGGGCTGCTGTCACCACCAACGGTTGAGCGTACCAGAAGCCCACCAGTAGATAGGTTGACAGGGTGAGCATTTCTAGCAACCCGTAGGTTAGGAATAATGAATCACTTAAAGCGATTCCCGTGATGGCGGCTTCAAAGAAACCCAGGAGGGCGTAAAATCTCGCGATCGCCCAGTCTTTTTCCATGTAGCCCAGGGCGTAGAGTTGAGCGGCTAAACTTAGACCGGCGACTAATTCCATCGCTCCCACGCTCACGGAGGAGATTTCGAGAACAAAGGAAATGTTTAGGTCCGGGGCGCTTAACCAGTTATAGGTGAGGTTGATCGGGAGATGATTCCAGGTGGTTCTAAACAGCAGTGTGCCGTGAATGAAGGCTAAGACTGTCATTAATAAGTTTATGTAGGCGGCAGGTCTTGGCCCTGTACGTCGCACTAGACCCATCGCCCAAGGTAGGGTTAAGATTGCCCCGATCAATCCGTAGAAGGGTATACACCAACTCGTTTGTATGAGAAACTGACTCATTGATAAGGTTTCCGAAAGTGGCTACTCTAATAGAGTTTTTTTATGTTGATTATTTAGTTTAGTAATTTTCTCATTAGTTGGGGTATTCGTCTATACTCGGGTTGAAATCTACGCCGATTGGAGTAGTCGCGATTCCACCCCAGACCCGAATAATCCCGAGTTTAATTTGTCCGAGGCTTGACAATTGCGAGCGTTTTATTGTCAAAAATGGCGGGGGTTTGAATTGAGTTGCTTTCTATTCGGACTGCTTCTTTTATTCATGTTTTATAATGGTTTTTGGCGATTATTTTTGCTAGGATAATTTTATCAATTCTTCAGGTAATGGTTGTAGAGCGATCGGGTGTTAGAAGTCGTGAGGTCAAAAGTCAGAAGCGCAAAGTGCGGGTATTGTGCGGTCTTGGGGTCACGCCTGCGTGAAGCGACGGACGTTCCCGGAGGGTCTTGGGGTCACGCCTGCGTGGAGCGCGAACTCCGTTGCTCTAGTTCCCAGAGTTGAAGGAAGTTCGCGCATAGAGCAACTTTGCAAGACAGTCAGAAGTAAGCGCGTTCGCGCTCGCTTCGCGTACAGGAGTTGCTATGTTCAGGAGTTCAGGACGAAAGAATTACCCCTTACCCCTTACCCCTTACCCCTTACCCCTTACCCCTTACCCCTCTTGCCTGTTGCCTGTTTCCTCTTAACTGGTGACTGGTGAGGCAGCGCGGTCTTGGCGGTTTCCGTCGAACGCGCGTGCGTCTCCGCTACTGAGATGGAGCGACTGCCGAACGCGGGTGCGTCTCCGAAGGAGATACCCGAAGGGTGACTGGTGACTGTATATTGCCCCTTTCCTAAAGTTTTTTAAAAAAATATTAAACTATATTACGGATTAACAATTTTAATTAAGTGTATCAGCAAGAATAATAGAGATTTATATTGTCAAGGAATACACAATTCTCCTATTCTATTAAACAGGGAGAAAGGTATGAACGCTTCTAGAACCGTATAAATCGCGAGTCTAGTGGTAATTGTACCGATTGGTCTAGAAAATTTAGGCAGCTAGGTCTGCTTTTGTGTTAATTAGGAGTTAAACAATGTCAATCGCTGTTGGGATGATTGAAACCATAGGTTTTCCAGCCGTTGTAGAAGCGGCTGACTCAATGGTGAAAGCCGCCCGAGTCACCTTAGTCGGATATGAAAAAATCGGAAGTGGTCGCGTGACCGTAATTGTTAGAGGCGATGTGTCAGAAGTTCAAGCCTCCGTTGCGGCGGGAATTGAGGCAGTCAAGCGCGTCAACGGTGGTGAAGTCTCATCGACCCATATTATTGCCCGTCCCCACGAAAACTTGGAGTACGTCCTGCCGATCCGTTATACCGATGCGGTTGAACAATTCCGGGCTTACTAAAACAGCCATGCAGTTCAGAATGGATCTGGACTGGCATCACTCATCAGTCGTCGTACAAGACTCACCAGCACCAGAAAAGCAGCAAGAGATCTGTGGGAGAAATTCCGAAACGGAACTGGTTAGTGAGTCGGTCTTGTACGACCTCAAAGTGTGTTCATTGAATTGACAGAGATCAGGAGTTAGATATGGCCATTGCAGTTGGCATGATTGAAACCTTGGGGTTTCCGGCTGTGGTAGAAGCAGCCGATTCGATGGTAAAAGCGGCTCGCGTTACGCTCGTGGGATATGAGAAAATTGGTAGCGGACGAGTAACGGTGATTGTGCGAGGAGATGTTTCGGAAGTGCAAGCTTCTGTTTCTGCGGGAATGGAATCGGTGCGTCGAGTCAATGGGGGTCAAGTGGTCTCCACTCATATTATTGCTCGTCCCCACGAAAACTTAGAGTATGTTCTACCGATTCGTTATACCGAAGCTGTAGAACAATTCCGTGAAAGTGTGAGTGGAATTCGTCCGCTCAACCGTCCCTAGAAACAAATCCGTTTTAGATAATCCGATCCAGAAAAGACCCGTAAAAGATTATTCTGGTAGACGTTGCGATCGCAACGCAGAATCGGCTGTGTTTTCCCGATAGGTTCTGCACCCGTAGAGTCTCCATTGGATTGAACAGCAGGCGATCGCACCCTTGCTCAACTCGCACGCTCGATCCGGTTGACGAGCTAATCATTGAAACGCGAACAAAATTGCACATTTCCCCCAAAGCCCCATGAAAATTGCCAGAGTCATTGGCACAGTCGTGAGTACACAAAAAGAGCCAAGTTTGAGAGGCTCAAAATTTCTACTCTTGCAATTCATCGATGAAACAGGAGAAACCCTGCCCGAATATGAAGTTGCACTCGATTACGTCGGTGCGGGTTTTGATGAGTGGGTTTTAGTAACGCGGGGAAGTGCGGCTCGTCAAATCCCCGGCAGCGAAACTCGTCCCAGTGACGCGGCTGTAGTAGCAATTATAGATACCATTACAGCGGGAAATCGTTCGCTCTACAGCAAAAAAGATCAGGAACGTTAGTCTCAACCTCTGAGCTAAAAGCCCTGAACAATTCAACAGTAAACAACAGAAAACTAACACATATTGGTTAGGAGAAATTCAATTATGGCAGTCCGTAGTCTGGCGGCTCCTCCAACACCTTGGTCTAAAAACTTAGCCGAGCCGAAAATCGATTCTAGCGCCTACGTTCACTCCTTTTCAAACATCATCGGAGATGTGCGAATTGGAGCCAACGTTTTGGTCGCCCCCGGAACCTCCATCCGCGCCGACGAAGGATTCCCGTTTTCCATCGGCGAAAACTCCAACATCCAAGATGGGGTGGTGATTCATGGCTTAGACGAAGGCCGGGTCAAAGGGGATGATGGTCAATCCTACTCGGTGTGGATTGGTAAAAACACCTCAATCACCCACATGGCTCTGGTTCACGGGCCGGCTTACGTGGGGAACAACTGCTTCATCGGCTTCCGCTCAACGGTATTTAACGCCAGAGTCGGAGATAACTGCATTGTGATGATGCACGCCTTAATTCAAGACGTGGAAATTCCCCCCGGTAAATATATCCCCTCAGGGGCAATTATTACCAACCAACAACAAGCCGATCGCTTACCCGATGTCACCGATGCCGATCTGAAGTTTTCCACCCACGTCATCGGCGTCAATCAATCCCTGGCAGCAGGCTATCAATGCTCAGAAAATGCGGCCTGTATTGCTCCCCTTCGCAACGAAGTCGGCGGTCACACCAGCAACGGCGGCGGACGCGATCGCTCTTACGCCTACGCCGGCAGCAGCGGCCTGGATTCGTCTATTGTCCAACAGATCAACCAACTGTTAGCCCAGGGCTACAAAATCGGCAGCGAACACGCCGACAAACGCCGCTTCCGCACCAGTTCTTGGCGGAGTTGCGCTCCGATCGATTCTAACAACCCCAGCGAAGTGATTGCCGCCTTAGAAGCCTGCTTAAAAGAACACGAAGGGGAATATGTTCGCCTGTTGGGAATTGACACCGAAGCCAAGCGTCGGGTGTTAGAAGAAATCATTCAGCGTCCCGACGGCCCGGTACACAAATCCTCCAACGGCAAAGTTTCGGTTTCCGCACCCTCGGCAGCTTCGGCTCCCGCTCAACGCCGTTCGAGCGCTCCAGTTGCCAGCAGCAGTAACGTTAGTTCTGGCCTGAGCGAACAAATCAGTCAATTATTGGCTCAAGGCTGCAAAATCGGTCTGGAAAACGCCGATAAGCGTCGTTTCCGCACCAGTTCTTGGCACAGCGGCCCGGCGATCGAATCCACCCGAGTTGCGGATGTGGTCGCCCAAGTTGAAGGCTTTGTCAAGGAACATCAAGGCGAATACGTGCGCTTAATTGGGATCGATCCGAAAGCCAAGCGTCGCGTCGTCGAAGAAATCATTCAACGTCCCGATGGTAAACCGACTTCCTTTGCAGCGACAACAGCCAGCGTTGCACCGGCACCGAAACCGGCAGCAGTCGCCTCTCGCCCTTCAGCTTCGGTAAGTTCGAGCAATGGTAGCCTCAGTTCAGAAACCATTGCCTCCGTTCGCAGCTTGCTGGCTCAAGGCTACAAAATCGGTACCGAACACGCCGATAAGCGCCGCTTCCGCACTAGCTCTTGGCGGAGTTGCTCCCCCATTGAGTCAACCCGTGATTCTGAGGTGATCGCAGCTTTAGAAGCCTGTATGCAAGAGCATAGCGGCGAGTATGTTCGGTTAATTGGTATCGATCCGGCCGCCAAGCGTCGGGTGATGGAAGAAATTATCCAAAAACCGAACTGAACCCAAGGGGCTGTTGATATTTCTAGAGGTTCACACTTAATGTATAGGTCGCCACCGCAACCCCTGAACAATGCTTCTGCTTTCGTGAGTGGCGATGTCACAATTGACCCCAGTGTTGCGATCGCAACCGGAGCGATCCTCCAAGCCGATCGAGACAGTCAAATTGTGATTGCCACTGGGGTTTGTATTGGAATGGGGGCGATTGTCCATGCTCACCAGGGCAAGATTGAAATAGAAGCCGGAGCGAGTATTGGTGCAGGGGTGTTAGTGGTCGGTCATGGAACGATTGGGGCGAAAGCTTGTATTGGGGCGGAAACAACGCTTCTCAATCCGGCGATCGCCGCCAAACAGGTTGTACCCGCCGGTTCAATTGTTGGGGACCAATCTCGGTCTGTGACCCTTTCTTCGGCTTCCGAGGAGGCAGAGGAAACAGAGGAGGCAAAACTTCCCCGTGAAGTTGAACCGGACTCAACCGTTGAGGAAGTTGAACCGGACTCAACCGATCAACCGGAAGAATCCCCGCCCGAGGAACCGTCTCCAGAAAAGCCGCCAACCGAGTCAGCCCCCGACTCGACGACTGGGGCGAGTTCTCTGGAGAAATCGGTCAATTCTCCGGCGACGATTGTCTACGGGCAAGTTCGTCTGAATCACTTGTTAAACACGCTACTTCCCCATCGGAAATCTTTGAACAATTCCAAACCCGGCGATCGCTCTGGCTGAAAATTAGTAAAATAGAGAAACAGAGAGAATTCGGGCATCGGGCATCGGTTTTGCCGAGTCGGACAATAGCATTTCACGGTTACGGGTGAAGGGGAGAACAGACAAGAGAATCAAAATTTTCCTTCCGTTGCGAAGTGTCTCTGTGTGCCGTTTGCCCCTTTGCCCAACTCCCTGGAACTGAAATTCCGCCCGTCCAAATTCCAACAATCGTATTCATGGATGCACACCTGCAAAAATTTGTTTCCCCTCAACGGATGAAGCGACCCGAATACCAAGATATGGCTTTGGGTCTGGTTGAAACACGCAGCTTTCCGGCGATCGTCGGGACGGCTGACATGATGCTGAAGTCAGCAGGTGTTCATCTGGTCGGTTACGAAAAAATCGGCAGTGGCTACTGTACGGCTATAGTCCGGGGTCGCATTGCCGATATTCGTTTGGCGGTCGAAACCGGAAGCGATACCGCCAAACAGTTTAACGAATTTGTTTCGTCTCTGGTGATTGCCCGCCCCCTTCCCAATTTAGAATATGTTTTACCGATTAGTGCGCGTTTATCTCAGTTGGCGACCAGTGGCGGTCACAGTCGCTTGAGTAACCAAGCTGTCGGTTTGGTCGAAACCCGGGGTTTTCCGGCGATGGTCGGCGCTTGTGATGCGATGCTAAAAGCCGCTGAGGTCTATCTGGCTTCCTACGAAACCATTGGCGATGCGTTGTGTACGGCGATTATTCGGGGTTCGGTTGCCGATGTTGCCGTAGCGGTAGAAGCCGGAATGCTCGAAGCTGAACGAATTGGGGATTTGAATGCGGTGATGGTTATTCCTCGACCTTTGGATGATTTAGAACAAACGTTACCGTTGGCGAGTTGCTGGATCGAAGAAAAACGTCAACCGTTGAAACTCCCGCTCAATGTTAAAGAAACCGAGAAAGAAACGGTCGAATTACCCAATTTCAAAGAACTTCCTCAACGCATCGAAGAAGAAAACGATTACTTATAGTTTCAAAATCCCCGATCGCCATCAAAGGATCGCGATCGCGAATTTTAATGTTAAATCAAATTCCCGATCTGGGGTGGGGCGGGTTTATGTAACTTTTCTGTGAGAAAACATAAATTAATGCGGAACCCGCCCCTACCAACAGGCATTAATCAAGCCAATATCATATTATATGAGTCCGACTCATCAATGAGCGCCATGTAGGGGCGGGTTCAGTATTGATCGAGGGCGACCACTCCCAGATTGAATTAAACCCGCCCCGCAACCATAAAAGGCATTAATCAAGCCAATATCATATTATAATTTTCTCTCCCCAAAGAAATAGGTAAATATTCGGCCCTTGACTCTCCAGTTGACTGGAGGCTTTATCCTAAAAGAATCAGACTTATCAACAATTCTCATTGGGTCAAGGCGATGGAAACGATTTATTTGCGACTAAAAGGTATGGGGTGCGCCGCCTGTGCCAATAAAATCGATCGCGCCATTCACGAAGTTCCCGGCGTAGCAGAATGTAACGTTAATTTAGGCGCAGAACAGGCAACCGTTCAGTATAATCCGAAACAAACTAATACTGAAAAAATTCAACAAGCGGTTAGCGATGCGGGATACAGCGCCGAACCGTTAGAAAACACTCAAAATGACCTCGAAGATCGGGAGAAAGAAAACCGTCAAATTGCCCAAAAATTGAGGCGAAAAGTTATTGTTGGTGCGGTGATTAGCACTATTTTAATTATCGGAAGTTTACCGATGATGACGGGGTTAGAAATACCCTTTATTCCGATGTGGTCACATAACCCTTGGTTGCAATTAATTTTAACAACTCCCGTGATGTTTTGGTGCGGAAAAACCTTTTTTACCGGGGCGTGGAAAGGCTTAAAACGTCACAGCGCCGACATGAATACATTAATTGCAGTCGGAACCGGTTCGGCTTATCTTTACTCCCTATTTGTGACAATATTTCCGGGATTTTTTAGAACTCAAGGGTTAAGTGCGGATGTTTATTATGAGTCAGCATCCGTTATTATTACTCTGATTTTACTCGGACAATTACTCGAACATCGCGCCAGAGGACAAACCTCGGAAGCGATTCGGAAATTGATGGGTTTACAAGCAAAAACTGCAAGAGTTGTACGGGATGGAAAAGAAGTGGATATTCCTCTAGAAGCGGTTAATGTTGGGGATATTATTATTGTTCGTCCTGGTGAAAAAATACCCGTTGACGGTGAACTGATAGAAGGACGTTCAACCCTTGATGAATCGATGGTAACGGGGGAAAGTGTACCCGTTGAAAAGAAACCCGGAGATGACATTATTGGCGCGACCATTAATAAAACCGGAAGCTTTAAATTTCGGGCGTCTAGAGTGGGAAAAGACACCGTTTTAGCCCAAATTGTACAACTGGTACAACAGGCGCAGGGTTCAAAAGCACCCATTCAAAGATTAGCCGATCAAGTCACGGGTTGGTTTGTTCCGGTGGTGATTGCGATCGCGATTTTAACCTTTATTATTTGGTTTAATTTTACCGGAAATTTAACCCTAGCCACCTTAACCAGCGTGGGCGTTTTAATTATTGCTTGTCCCTGCGCGTTGGGATTAGCAACCCCAACTTCTGTAATGGTCGGAACGGGATTGGGCGCCGAACACGGGATATTAATTAAAGGCGCAGAAAGTTTGGAACTCGCCCACAAAATTCAAACGATTATTCTCGATAAAACCGGAACGTTAACCGCAGGAAAACCAACAGTTACTAACTATATTACCACAGGGGGAACTGCCAACGATAACGAATTAAAACTATTACGATTAGTCGCCGCAGTCGAACGAAAATCAGAACATCCCCTCGCCGAAGCGATTGTTCAATATGCGGAATCTCAGGGCGTTAATTTTCCCTTACCGGAACCCGAAGACTTTGAAGCGATGACGGGAATGGGCGTTCAAGGCTATGTTTCGGATCGATTTATCCAAATTGGAACGAGTCGCTGGATGGGGGAATTAAACGTTAATATTGAAGGCTTAAAACAGTTTCAAGACCAGTGGGAAAGCGACGGAAAAACCACCGCTTGGATAGCCGTTGATGGTACAATAGAAGGGTTAATTGGAATTGCTGACACCCTCAAACCCGCTTCAGAAAATGCGGTCAAAACCTTAAAAAGAATGGGGTTAGAAGTGGTAATGATTACGGGAGATAATCAGAAAACAGCAGAAGCCATTGCATCACAAGTTGGGATTGAAAGAGTATTTGCAGAAGTTCGCCCCGATCAAAAAGCAGATTTGGTGAAATCTATTCAAAAAGAAAAGAAAAGAAAGGGGGAAAATCATCGAATTGTGGCGATGGTTGGCGATGGAATTAATGATGCGCCCGCCCTCGCCCAAGCCGATGTGGGAATTGCCATCGGTACCGGAACAGATGTGGCAATTGCAGCCGGAGATATTACCCTAATTTCTGGAGAATTAACGGGAATTATCACCGCAATTAAACTCAGTCGCGCCACCCTGAAAAATATTCGCCAAAATCTGTTTTTTGCGTTTATTTATAACACCGCAGGAATTCCCATCGCCGCAGGAATTTTGTATCCGTTGTTTGGTTGGCTACTCAATCCCATTATTGCGGGTGCTGCGATGGCAATGAGTTCGGTTTCTGTGGTGACAAATGCGTTGCGTTTGCGGAATTTTAAACTGTCATCCTGATAAAATATTCCGGTATCTGGGGCGTCAAAAGATATCAAATTTTGTAGGGGCGGGTTCAGCAATTATTTATGTTTTCCCAGAGACAAGTTATATAAACCCGCCCCACCCCAAAATAGAATCAATCAACCGGAGATGGTATCAAATTACATCAAAATTTGTAGGGGCGGGTTCAGTCAGTCACCAGTCACCAGTCACCAGTCACCAGTATTGTAGGGGCGGGTTCGACATGAATTTATGTTTTCTCACAGAAAAGTTATATAAACCCGTCCCACCCCAAAACAGAATCAATCAACTGGATATCGTATGATTAATGTTGGGTTTCGTGCCTCAACCCAACCTACGAATAAAGGTTTTGTACCTCAAGCCAACCGACGAATCAAGCCACAATGGAGATTAAAGTTATGCTAAAATATCAGAAAATTGGATTCTATTTCAGTCAGATATTACTCTCGGCAATTGTTGCAACTTCTGTACAGGCTGCGTCCGTTGAATCCCATTCAGAAACATCCGAAAACTTTCGCCAAATTCAACAACCCATTCCCGTAAAAAGGGGAGTGACAGCAGCAGGTTTGGGGTTAATAGGTTTGGAAGTTTGGTGGTTTATGTTCAGCAAACCCAAAGCCAAACAAGCCACCCAAACTAAAGACACCCAAGAACTCGAAATTTTGGTTGATGGCGGATACGAACCCAACAGAATTACCGTAAATTCCGGTCAACCGATTCGTTTACAATTTTACCGCAAAGACCCCAGTCATTGTTTAGATAAAGTCCTGTTTCCTGATTTCAACATCTCGAAAGATTTACCCCTCGATAAAACCACAACCATTGAATTTACCCCAGAAAAACCGGGAGAATATACCTTTAGTTGTGGGATGAATATGGTACGAGGAACATTAGAAGTTCGAGGATAAAATAACATGATCAACCGCAGAAAATTTATCACCTTAAGCGCCTCTACAGCCGGCGGTATTTTATTAACGCAATGTGTTTCTAATTCTATCAAAGCACAGTCGAACAATTATTCGACTCAAAGCAGTGTTGGAAATTTGTTAGATGTGTCTTTAGAAGCACGTTTTGATCGGGTGTCTATAGCCGGACAAAATGCCAAACTGTTAAGTTATAACGGACAAATTCCCGGACCCAGACTGGAAGCAAAACCCGGAGATACGGTCAGAATTAACTTTACCAATAAACTCGCCCAACCGACCAATTTACACTATCACGGTTTGCACATTCCGCCCACAGGAAACGCCGATAATGTATTTTTAAATATCCCACCGGGCGAAAGTTTTACCTATGAATTTACCCTTCCTAAAAATCATCCATCGGGAACCTTTTGGTATCATCCCCATTTACACGGTTTAGTTGCAGAACAACTTTTTGGGGGTTTGGCGGGTTTATTGATAGTTAGGGGTGAACTGGATGAAATTCCCGAAATTCAAGCCGCAGAAGAACAATTTCTTGTCTTAAAAGATTTTGCTTTGAATGGAAATCAAGCCAATTTTCAAGGTCATATGGGGATGATGTTGGGGCGAGAAGGAGAACTTTTAACCGTTAATGGTGAACTCAATCCTAACTTTTCAATTCCTCAAGGCGGGTTGTTGCGTTTAAGAATTTTAAATGCTTCTTCTTCTCGTTTTTATCGCCTAAAATTGGAAGAACATCCCCTTTATTTAATCGCCACAGATGGCGGTGCTATTTCCGAACCCGTCGAACTTTCAGAAGTGTTATTAACTCCCGGTGAACGGGTGGAAATATTGGTTCGAGGAGAACGAGAACCCGGACAATATCGCCTTTTAAATTTACCTTATGATCGCACGGGTGGTATGGGAGGCGGAATGATGGGAGGCGGAATGATGGGAGGCGGAATGATGAGAAATCGAGGAATGATGGGAAATTCTGCTAATACAAATACTCCCCAAACCTTAGCGACTTTAAGCTATAAAAACTCGGTTGAAACTCTACCTTTACCCAAACAATTAATCGCCGTTCCCGAACTTCCCGAACCCCAAGAAACACGCCGTTTAACCCTCAATCACGGGATGGCGCCGGGAATGGGAATGGTGTTTTTAATTAACGGCGAACCCTTTGAGATGGGAAACCCCGATACTGTGGTGAAATTGAATACGGTTGAAGATTGGGAAATTGCCAATACAGACACGATGGATCATCCTTTTCACCTACATATTAATGATTTTCAAGTGATTAGCCGAGATAACAAACCCGAACCCTATCGGGCGTGGAAAGATACAACATTGGTGAAGCGGGGGGAAGTGGTACGCATTCGCATTCCCTTTAAAGATTATCCCGGTAAAACGGTTTATCACTGTCATATTCTCGACCACGAAGATTTAGGAATGATGGCAACGATTGACATGAAAGCTTAAACAGTTTGAAGTTTTGTAATGTTATCTAAATTGTTGATTTTGGAGGTGTTTTCTGTTAAAATAGAAATTAGAAAAACTGGTTGTAAACCAGGAGGGCTGAATGATGAGTTTATATTTCAGTGCTGCAACAATTTTCAGTGCGGCCCTAATTGCACTCAGTCCCATTGATCTATCTGTTGATTCGACCTTCGATATTTCTCAAGCCTCTCCCCCCTGTTGTCAATCTGGTGGATTTTCTCAACAAAATAGAATGGGTAGACCCGGAATGATGCCCGGAAACCTCGGGGGTGGATACGGAAGACACAGAGGAATGATCTTTAACTCCAATGAAGTCGAAACGGTCACGGGAAAAGTGCTTCAAGTTGATACTTGGACGCAGGGAGAATGGCAACGGGGAGGGGTTCATGTTGTCCTCCAAACCGACAATGAAACGATTGATTTACATTTGGGGCCGGCGTGGTATATTGACAATCAAGACATTAGAATCGAGCCGAACGATCAAATTCAAGTAACGGCGACAAGAGTTTCTTCGGCCGATGGACGAGCGGTGATGGTCGCCAGTGAAATCACAAAAGGCAACAAAACAATCACCCTCAGAGATGAAGCAGGTTTCCCCGTTTGGATGCGAGGAAGACAGTTTTAAATTCAGAGGCTATCAAACCGTTAAAGATTTTTAGACAGTTGGCGAATAGAGGTCAACTGTCTGTTATTATATTAAAATTCAATTCTGATTGAATGAAGGGATGTTAAGCCGAGGTCAACCACAAATTAATAACGCTAAAGCCTAACTTCAAGGATATAATAACCGAAAAAGCAAATAACTCTCAACCTGATTTCCATCCCATATGAAACTAGAAGATATTGTCGGATATGATCAACGTTATGATATCACAGCGATCGCCGCAGATGAGGAATTAACTCGTCAAATTCAGACGCTTTTAATTAACTTGGGTTTATTAAATCCCCCAGTGGATGGTAAGTTTGGCCCGTTATCCACCGCAGCATTACATCGGTTTCAAACCTTGATGAACTGCGGGGAACCGGGGTATTTAGGTATAATTACAGCGAAACTCTTAATCGAAAGCAAGCCCGAAAATTTACCGAGTCCCGCTTTGGTGTTGAAAATTACCAAAGAAACCATTCTTAAACTTAGACCCGTTCAATCTAGCGAACTCAACGAATCGGAAAAACAGGGAATGAAAGAAAATCTGTCTTTTTCTCTGATTGCTTTTGAACCGATTCGCAGCCATGTTCGAGTTGCATTTCGGAGTGACTCTTTTCAAGATCAATCGATTTGGTATGTCTTTGAAAAACACGCCGAAATCTACGAAGGAAGTAAGCTCGTTTTTCCGAAAATTCGACCCCAACGAGTCCGATTAGAAAACTTTCCCTACAAACCCCAAACCGATAACTTTTTTAATCCCACAGGCGCTTGTAACGTGACGTCTATGGCGATGTGTTTGACTTATTTTAATACTCCCAGACGCAAAAGTTACGGACAGTTTGAAGACGAACTCTATGAATATGCAATCCAAAGAGGTTACAGTCGATGGAGTCCCTACGATTTAGCAAAAATTGTTAGGGATTATGGCTGTCAAGATTATTTCACCGAAAAAGGAGATATCGAAGATTTAAAAGATTGGTTAGCAGAAGGAAAACCCTGCGTGATTCACGGATATTTTACCGCCTTTGGTCATATTATGCCCGTCGTGGGTTACGATGACTATGGGTTGATTGTTCACGACCCTTATGGAGAATGGTTTTCGACTGGATACCGCACCGATTTAAGCGGCGCTTATTTACGCTATTCCTATGGTTTAATTCGGCGGACTTGTATGCCGGATGGTGATTTTTGGGTGCATTTTATTTCTAAATAAACCCCAAATAATAATCGGGAGGTTTAAACACTTTTTTTTATAAAAAATAGAGTGAAGTAAACCTCTTTAACGGAACTTTGCTGATGAATTGATAACTCCAACTTGATCGAGGGTAAAATTTTTCTCATAAATTTTTTATCGAAATTTAACACACTTGATGAAAAACTAAGCCATTCTAGTAATCAAGTCGAGTTGTTTGATTCATCATGTTGAGTACCCATTCAGCAGCGCCAACGCCAGAGAATATTTATCGCCAGACCCCTGTTACTCCACTTCCGGCTAAATTCTTCTTTCGACAGATCCTTTGCTACACCGGTAATGCTATCTTTGTAGTCATCGCCCTGGCGATCCTTGATTGGTTGTATAATACAACACCCGCATCGCTGACGCTGAAATTAAGGACTTCTAATGAACCTTCCGTCTTTTCTGTGGCTGTGGAAGATTGCTGCTTGGTCAATGGGATTTTCGCTGTTCGCTTACCTGATGCTGGCTATCACGGGGAGTTGGATGTTTTCGACCCGCAAGCAGAAGCAGCCTCGCCCTCAAGGGTTACGAACCGCTCATTTGGCGATCGGTAGTACAATGGTAGCACTGGTTTTGATCCTGTTGGCAATTGGTCTGATTGGCACCATCGGTTATTATGGAAATCTCGGTCATTCAGCCCACTTGCCTGCCGGATTAACCGTTGTCTGTTTGGTCTTGGTTTCCGCTTGGAGTGCGACTCAAATACGCCCCTCAAGACCTTGGGCGCGACCGCTTCATATTGGTACCAATGTCGCTCTGTTCTTCGCCTTTGGTGTCGTTTCTCTGACGGGTTGGACGGTTGTACAAAAATACCTACCTTAAAAATTTTTTCGCAAACCCCTTGCGCTTTCCAAAAACATCTGCTACATTAGTTAATTGTTGAATAAATGGGTCGATGCCCGAGTGGTTAATGGGGGCGGACTGTAAATCCGCTGGCTACGCCTACGCTGGTTCAAATCCAGCTCGGCCCACCTCCAAATCAACGCCCGTGTGGCTCAGTGGTAGAGCACACCCTTGGTAAGGGTGAGGTCACGAGTTCAATCCTCGTCACGGGCTTTTTACCGTTCAATCTTTGGCAAGATGATCAGCAAAGTCAGAATAAATCAAAGGTAATTTCACGGAAAAAGTCGTACCAACGCCGGCTTCACTTTCGACAGAAATCTCACCGCCATGAGCTTCTACACAGCGCTTAACAATCGCCAACCCCAAGCCGGTACCGGAGATTTTACCGACATTAGTCGCGCGATGAAAAGCCTGAAATAATTTAACTAAATCATTGGTTGGAATTCCAATACCGGAATCGATGAGATTAAAAAGAGCAAAACGGTCTTGAGCAATAACTTCTAAACAAATCAGACCGCCTTCAGGAGAATATTTAATCGCATTGGAGAATAAATTCATAAAGATGTGTCGTAACAGGCTTTCATCCCATAAAGTGCCTGTAAATTCCCCTTGAATATTCAACTCAATTTGATGTTGAGAAGTGGCTTCGAGTCGGGCTTCTTCAACCAATTGTTGACAAAAAGATTTAATATCCAAAGGTGTCGGTAAACACTCCAACCGATCAACATCGGCCCGGCCGACTAAAATCACTTCATCTAACAATTGTACCAAATTTTTTCCCGCAGAACGAATGCGTTGAAAAATGGAGCGTTTTTGTTCTTTGGTTAAATTTTGTTCCCAATCTCGGAGTAATTCTGTTGATAATAAAATCGTACTTAAAGGGTTGCGAAAGTCGTGAGACATCATCGAAACAAATTCGGATGTCATTTGATGCTGTTCTTTGGCTTTAACCAACTCGACCGTTTGTTCTTTAACTTGATGAGATAAAGCCTGATTAACCTCCCGCAAAGACTCCATTGCTTGTTTGCGTTCAATCGCATAACGCAGAGAACGAACCAACGTTTCCACACTAACCTGTCGTTTAACCAAATAATCCTGCGCCCCCCGTCGCACGGCTTCGAGGGCGAGTTCATCATCGTTGGTATTGGTCAAAACGACAATCGGAACCCGAGGAGCGCATTGGAGGAGGGGCTGAAGCGAGTTGAGTCCTTCACTATCAGGTAAAGTTAAATCGAGTAAAATAGCATCATAGGAAAATGTTTGTTGGTCGGTGAGTAAACCGATGGCTTCGGTGAGTCGTTTGACATGAACCAAATTAAAGGAATTGAACTGAAAACCTTTGAGCAATTCTTGCAGCAAGCGGGCTTCAGCCAAACTATCTTCAATCAACAGAATATTTACCGAACTTGCAAGCATAATTTTTTTGCTCTTTCCTCATGCTGCTCCAAAAAACGAATAGAATAAGTCATCAATTCAGGCTGTAAAATAGACATTGTACTACTGCTTGGGTGCCGTGCAGAAAAAAACAGGAAAAGTAGAATTTGGGTTGGTGTTCCCTCCGGATGTTTGGCTTGATTTAAAATCCCCTATTCGGTCGGAAGCGTGGCAATTTTCAACCAAAATTCCTCAATCCCCTTAACAATCTCAAACAACTGAGTCAAGTTGCGAGATTTGGTGATGTAACAGTTGACGTGTAAGTTGTAACTTTGGGAAATATCATCATCATTTTTAGAGGTCGTTAAAACGACGACGGGAATCCGTTTTAAATCCGGGTCAGCTTTAATTTCGGCCAACACTTCCCGTCCGTCTTTGCGAGGCAAATTCAAATCTAGCAAAATTAAATCCGGTCGGGGAGCTTCACTATACTCCCCTTCCCGGTGCAGATAAGACATCGCATCCATCCCGTTTCGGACCGTCACCACTTCGTGAGCAACGGTACTGCGTTTTAGGGCTTCTTGAATCAAGCGAATGTCGCCTCGATTATCCTCAACTAAAAATATGATTTTGGGTCTTTCCTGCGCTTCGCCGCTCACGCGCTTGTCCTCCCACTGGAATCGTAAAGTAGAATGTTGCACCTTGACCGAGTTCGGACTCAACCCAAATTCGACCCCGATGACATTCAACAATTTTTTTACAAATTGCTAAACCCATCCCGGTACCGGCATATTCATCGCGGGTGTGCAAGCGTTGAAAGATCACAAAAATCCGTTCTGCAAATTGAGGGTCGATACCAATCCCATTATCTTTGACTGAAAACAGCCAAGCATCTTCGAGCCGGTGCGCTCCGATATAGATTTCGGGGGGCGCCGAACTGCGGAATTTGATGGCGTTGCCGATCAGATTTTGGAACAACTGCATTAACTGGGTGCTATCGGCCATCACCGTTGGCATGGGTTCGGAGGTAATGATAGCACGGGTTTCGCTGACCCGGCCTCGCAGGTTGCTTAAAGCGCGTTCGAGGGCGGTGCCGACGGAGGTGAGTTCAAATTCAACCCCCTGAATATCGACTTTGGAGTAGGCTAAAACATCGTCGATGAGGGTTTGCATCAAACTGACGCCTTGGACGGCAAAATCGATGAATTCTTTGGCGTCTTCGTCGAGTTCTTCTTCGTAGCGCATCTCCAACAATTGAACGTAGTTCGCCACTTGGTTGAGCGGTTCTTGGAGGTCGTGAGAGGCGACGTAGGCAAATTTTTTCAATTCGGCGTTAGAGCGTTCGAGGTCGTGGGCGAGTTGGGCGAGTTCATCGGCTTGACGCAGGACGATGTTAATAATCGCTTTTCGCAGTTCTAAAGCGGCGTTAATTTCAACGTGTTTCCAGGGTAAAGATTTGAGTTTAACGGTTTCTTTCCACAGTTCAAAGGATTTCCGGGGCGATAACTGTAAAACGCCTTCTGACTGGGTGGCTTCGATGGCTTTTGAGGGATCTCCTCCCCAGTTGACGGTTTGGATGACTTCGGGGCGGAACCACAACACATAATTTCGCTCGGAAATGCTGATGGCGAGTAAACCGCTGGCGACTTCTTTATAGCGTTCGGCGTCGGAATAAATTCGGGGTAAAGAGTTGGTTGAAAAGACTTCTTTTTCGCTGTTTTTCTTCAGCCATTGCAGCAAAAAGTTGAGGTCTTCTTCTTTGGGGGTCGGGCCGACAGTTGTCCACTGTCCGCCAAAATAAATGGCTGCGCTTTGAGCGTTGGTGAGGTCGAGAAGATTGGGTTGATGGCGAATTAAACCTTCGATAAAGTTTTCTTCGGCAGACATGAAATCAATTAATGCTGACCGAATATAGGTCAGTTTCATCCGATAATCATAGTCTTCGGTTTCTTCGCGTGAGGAGAGTTCGGAGAAGATGACTCGCCCTAAAAATTCGCAGGCTTTCCGCAGTTCGTAGGAGACAAATTTCTCGGTTCGGTGATGACAGGCAATTAATCCCCACAGTTTTCCGTCTTTAATTAGGGAGATGGTTAAGGAGGCGCCGACTCCCATATTTTTGAGATATTGTAAATGGCAGGAAGATGCGCTTCGCAGGGTGGAATGGGTCAGATCTAACGGGCGTTCGACAACGGGGTTTTCGTAGGGGAATAAGGCGACGGCTTGGGCGTTGGCGTCGGGGATAATTCTAATCCAATTAGAACTTAATAATTTCCGGGCGGGTTTGGGAATATCGGACTCGGGATAGTGCAGCCCCAAATAGGGTTCTAATTCCTCTATTTTTTCTTCGGCGACCACCACTCCATGCCCTTCTTCGTCAAATTTGTAAAGCATGACGCGATCAAATCCCGTGACTTTTCGCACTTCCTGGACGATGATTTGACAAAAATCATGCAAACTGGCGGTTTCTTCCAGTTGGTTAATTGACATTCGCGCCAGGTGATAAAAGCTCAAAAAGGGAATGTTTTCTTGGGAGGTGGCCGGTTCTAATTCGAGAATGAGAAATCCATCGGGATTGCGATGAAAGACTCCATCAAATACGACATAATCATCGCCTTTGATTCTCATCCAGATTTTCGTCGGGTTGATATAATCTAGGGTTTCTTGGGATAATCCGGTTTGAATCCGTTCGATTTGAAAGGGGTCGAGGAGATCGTCTAAGGTTTTTTCGAGCATCTGTTCGGGGGAAATTCCGAACACAGAGCGGGTATTTGTACTGACTTGTAAGATGTTTAGACTGGGTTCTTCTAACACCAACAGCACGCCGTGAGGCTGAACTTGACCCGAGATTTGGATCGGTTCTTGATCCAAACGGATGAGATTCCGGGTTTTGAGTTCTACATCGATATCTTTCATAATTTTTCAACCGCATCAACGAAGGACGGGGGATCAAATGTTGAACTTTAATTATATATTTTTTAAATTTTAAGGTCTGTTAATTTCGGAATTTATTGGCGGGTCGATCCGCATAATTACTCAACAATTAGAGAAGTTTTCAAATTTTAATCGGCGGTAAGGTTGTTGTTCTCGAAAAGGGCTTGGGGTTGAATGTTTGCTTATTCTCTAACTGTTTATGAGTATATCACAATCGGGGATTTTCTTGGGAAGGTCAACTCTTGAGAAAGTCTTAAAAAAGGAAAGTTTAAGCTAAAACTGAGATAAATTAAGCGATGTTAATTATCATAAATTTTTTTGATAAAACTTTACAGTGGGGTGGGAAAGTTGAACAAGCGCGATCGCTTCGGGAAAACCGAAATAAAAAAAGGAGCAGACAGCAACAGAAGGGGTTATCAATGGATAATTGACAATTGATAATTGAGCATTAATTAATGAGGTTGAAGACCTCTCCTGATCAATGGATAATGGATGATGGATAATGGATAATTAATTAATCAGGTTGAAGACCTCTCCTGATCAATGGATAATGGATAATTAATTAATCAGGTTGAAGACCTCTCCTGATCAATGGATAATGGATAATGGATAATGGATAATTAATTAATCAGGTTGAAGACCTCGACTTTCAAGGAGAAAAAAGAAAAATTATTTCCTCTGTATCAATCATCTTCATTTAGATCGAGGTCATTATCCATTATTAATTATCCATTATCCATTATTACTTATCCATTATCCATTATTAATTATCAATTATTGAATTCGGGTGAATACTGCTGACTGTCTACCGCCAAGGGTGAAGCGGTTAAGATTGCTTGTTAAGTCGCTTAGAAATTTGGCTGATAATCCCACTTAAAATTGCTCCCCCCATTAAAATCCCCAAAGCCGGAGTAAAAACAGGTTCCCAGAGCTTGTACCACAAATCTAAACCCAAAGACAGATCGAGAGAACGACCGACAACGGCAACAACCAACCAAAAAAAACTAAATAAAACCAGAAAAACATCAAAGACTAATAAACGATTTAACCAAGTGAGAAATAAATCTTTCATCGGGCTTAAATTGACCTAATTTTGATTAAAGTTCGGAAAGTTTTAGGATTATTTTACCATCGTTTGAAAAAATAAGTTAAAGATCTCCGTAATTGGGGTTAAAATTTTGAAGATAATTCCTGTGCGTACAACAGAGGAACATCTATGAAACTTCCGCCTACTTGGGCTATCCCGGAGTCAATTCGCGATCGCCTCGGCCAAAAGAGTGCAGGAAAACAACGGGCGATGGTGAGTAGCGGTCATTTACTGTTAATTCTCCACAAAGCCCCCCAACCGGGTAGCCGGGAACGAGAGGCGGTTTTCTTCTGGCGGCGTCCTGATGGTCGTTGGGAAGCCAGTCACGGCGGAATCGGTTTTAAACTGTTAATTCAACATATCAAAGCCTACAGTTTAGCCGAAAAAAATTTAACAGATCAATACTTTAAAGCCCAAAGTTCTGAAGATTATTTTCACATCTTAGAAAATATAACTCCGTTGCATTTGGCAACCCAAAACTTACACGCCACCTTACAATCTGCCCGAGAAGCGATTCCGAACGATAGAGATTTAATTGATTTACGAGATGCGGCTTACGATACCGAACGAACCCTTGATTTACTCTACCAAAACACAAAAAATGCCCTGGAGTTTTCGATGGCAAAACAATCAGAAGAACAGGCAAAACTAAGCTTAGAATCCGTCCGTTCAGCCCACCGACTGAATTTATTAGCGGCAATTTGCTTCCCTTTAACCGCAATTTCCTGTGTATTTGGGATGAACTTACCGAGCGGACTCGAAACCCAATCGCCGGTTTTATTTTGGATGGTATTTTTTGGCGGTATTTTTATGGGCTTTCAGGTGAGAAACTGGGTGTTAACGGGTCGTTTATCCACCACAAAGGAGGAGAAAAAAATCTCCTAAACGGTTGAGTTCGGTTGCCGGAGAAAAGGAAAGTTATCGAGAATCAACTGAATTTTAAATTGTTCAAGATCGGGGGTTTGACCGTCTCCTAAAACCGATTCAACGGCGATCGCCAATTCTCAATTTTATTGGCATCTTGTATAAAATGTAACTTAATATTTGCAAATCCGAGTATTTTTACTCTGATTTTCTGTAAAGTTTAGTAACAAGTCTTATTAAAATGTTTAGAATTTGCCCCAAATCCGGTAATCGCTTTAACCTTAAGATTTAAAGCAATGTTCTGAAAAAATCCCGTAGAACTCCTTAGCTTTCTAAGGAGCAAAGTCTTGAAAGGAGTCCGCTCCCCAAAGCGAAAACTGGAGAGACAACAAAAAAACTAACTTGCCCAAACTCCCCATTCCCAACTCGGGGGGGAAAGAATCCTAACAAGGAGGTTCTAATGAATAACCTGCAAAAATATCGTTTCCGTTGCACCCTTGGCTTTGGTGATATTTACGGTCAAATAATGATTTGGTTGATTGTCATCTTTATCACCCTCGCTTCTGCTTTAGCCTTGTGGAGTAGCTCTCGCCAAATCTACGCCTTAGCAACAGTCGGTTTAATTGTGGTACTGTCTTTACCGTTCCTGCTGTTTGCGTTTGTGACCACTCTCCTCAATCATATTGAAATGGAGCCTATGGACTCCACAGAGGAAGAACTCTCCAACGCTCAAGATATCATCACGTCAAGACCGGCCGAAGCAGCAGGCTAGACTCAAGCATCAGTTGAGGATAATTCATCTCTAACTGCCAATCTATTTTCTTTCTTAAGACTTCCCTGTTTTTGGATGGGGAAGTTTTTCTGTGAGTCAACATAGAAGAACGAGGAGAATTCTATTAACGATTCGTCAACTATGTTAGAACATGATGTCATAATTGTCGGTGGCGGTTTGGCCGGAAGTCGCGCTGCGGTGGAAATCGCCCGGACAAACCCCAGTCTCAACGTTGCGGTGGTTGCCAAAACCCATCCCATTCGTTCCCACTCGGTGGCGGCGCAGGGGGGAATTGCGGCCAGCCTGAAAAACGTTGATTCTGCCGACAGTTGGGAAGCCCACGCTTTCGATACGGTCAAAGGTTCGGACTACCTCGCCGACCAAGACGCCGTGGAAATTCTCGCCCAAGAAGCCCCGGACGTGATTATCGACCTCGAACACATGGGGGTGCTGTTTTCTCGCCTAGAAAACGGTCGCATCGCTCAACGGGCTTTCGGCGGTCACACCCACAATAGAACCTGCTACGCGGCCGATAAAACCGGTCACGCCATTCTACACGAACTGGTCAATAATTTACGCCGCTACGGGGTGAAAATCTACGATGAATGGTATGTCATGCGTCTGATTTTAGAAGACGCCCAAGCCAAAGGCTTGGTGATGTACAACATCGAAAATGGCGAAGTTGTCGTAGTTCGCGCCAAGGCGGTGATGTTTGCGACAGGCGGTTACGGACGGGTGTTTAACACCACGTCTAATGATTATGCTTCCACCGGCGACGGGTTGGCGATGTCGGCTTTGGCGGGGGTGCCGTTGCAAGATATGGAATTTGTCCAGTTCCATCCGACGGGGTTGTATCCGGTTGGGGTGTTAATTTCCGAAGCGGTTCGGGGCGAAGGCGCCTATTTAATTAACAGCGAAGGGGAACGGTTTATGGCGCATTATGCCCCCAGTAAGATGGAGTTGGCGCCGCGTGATATTACTTCGCGAGCGATTACTTTGGAAATTCGGGCCGGACGGGGCGTTCATCCCGATGGCAGCGCCGGCGGGCCGTTTGTCTATCTGGACTTGCGACACATGGGACGGGAAAAAATTATGAGTCGCATTCCCTTTTGTTGGGAGGAGGCTCACCGACTGGTGGGGGTGGATGCGGTTTATCAACCCATGCCTGTCCGTCCGACGGTTCATTACTCAATGGGGGGAATTCCCACAAATACCGATGGTCAGGTGATTATTGGGCCGGGGTTGCCTGTTGATTATAAGTTTGACCCCAAAGACAGGGCTGTTAATCCTCGTAATAATTTAGTTGATGGGTTTTTTGCGGCCGGTGAAGCGGCTTGTGTGTCGGTTCACGGGGCGAACCGTTTGGGGAGTAATTCGTTGCTTGAATGTGTGGTTTATGGAAAGCGAACCGGGGCGGCAATTGCTCGATTTGTTGAGGGTCGGAAGTTACCGGATATTGATGAAAAACGTTATCTTCAAGATGCGAAAGAACAAATTAAAGCGCTGTTAGACCGACGGGGCGGTTATCGCATTGGGCAAATTCGTCAGGAATTTCAAGATACTTTGACTGCCCATTGTGGGGTGTTCCGCACTCAAGAAATTATGCAAGAGGGTTTAGTTAAAATTCAGGAATTGCAGGAGAAATATCAACAGATTTATCTCGATGACCAGGATAATGTTTGGAATACGGAGATTATTGAGGCGTTGGAATTGCGGAGTTTGATGATTGTCGGTCAGATGATTTTGACTTCGGCTTTAAATCGTTTGGAAAGTCGGGGGGCGCACTGTCGGGAGGATTATCCTAAGCGGGATGATACCAATTTTCTGAAGCATACGTTGGCTTATTATTCGCCTGCTGGAATTGATTTGTCTTATCGTCCAGTTGCGATTACTCGGTTTGAACCGCAAGAACGGAAGTATTAGTTTTGGATGAAAAACCCGGTTTCTCGAAGAAACCGGGTTTTTGGGATGTAGCCAGGGGAATTTTAGATTTTGGTTCTCCGCCGGTCAAACCCTTTATTGATGATTATTGATCAGCTTGATTGCAGTCGAACTTGAGAATGGATTCCGTTTCCAAAACTGATCGATTCCATCAAGTTTTATTGGAGTAAAGAGTCTCTTTTCTTGAACAAAAGTGATAACTTATACACAAAATGAGTATAAAAAGTTTAGCTTTACAGAAGCTTGATAAACCCATCTATTATTTTACAAAACCTTTACAGTCGAATCTATCGAAAGATAGATTTTTTTGAGATATGTGTTTAAGATGATAGAAGTGAAAACGAAGCCGAACATCGCTGTCGAAGGAATTTATGGTTAAAAATTCGACCGTAGAATCGCTAACGATTTCAATCGTTATTCCGGTATACAATGGCGGAGAAAAATTTAAGCGATGTCTTCAAAGTTTGACCAAAACTTCTCTAAATCCAGATGAAGTTATTGTTGTCGCTGATGGAGATACCGACGGTTCTTGGCTGCTCGCCAAGGACTTCGGAGCAAAAGTTATTAGACTACCCAAATCCGGAGGTCCGGCGAGAGCGAGGAATCTGGGAGCTAAGGCCGCCAAAGGTGATATTCTGTTCTTTATAGATGCAGATGTCGAAGTTTATCCAGATACAATCGAAAAGGTTGTGACTGTCTTTAGAAATGAGCCGAATTTATCTGCTCTAATTGGTTCCTATGATGATGCTCCCGGAGCGGATAACTTTCTCTCCCAATACAGAAACTTATTTCATCACTATACTCACCAAACCAGTCAAGAAGAAGCATCCACATTTTGGGGAGCTTGCGGCGCCGTTCGTCGAGAGGTCTTTTTAAATGTGGGAGGTTTTGACGAAAAATATCGTCTCCCTTGCATTGAAGATATTGAACTGGGTTATCGGCTGAAAAAAGCAGGTTATCAGATTGGCTTGCGGAAAAATATTTTTGTGAAACATCTCAAAGAATGGCGTCCGATTTCGATGCTCAAAGCTGACTTTTTTTATCGAGCATTGCCTTGGACCGCTTTAATTTTACGCGATCGCCAATTAAATAATGACTTAAATCTGCAATATTCCAGTCGATTGAGTGTCCTATTGGTGTATGCTAAGATCGGAGCGTTAATGGCGGCTCCTTGGTTGTCTCAAACGTCCATCATTGCCTGTATATTTGCCCTGGCTTTTTTAGCTTTGAATGCACCGGTTTACCAGTTCTTTCACAATAAGCGAGGCTTACTTTTTGCCCTGCGATCGATACCTTGGCACTGGCTATACTATTTCTACAGTGGGTTAGCGTTTGCTATTGGTTTTGTTCGTCATTGGTTGCAAGTCAAACTCACTTATCGCCAAGCATAAAGTCGTGAAATACGACCTTTTTTTTGAGATCGACTCGGCAGCTTTTAAAACCCGCTCAAGACAATTTCACTGCATACAATTTGTTTTGTGATTATTCAGCGGCTTTTAAAACTTGTTCAAGCACGATTAAACTACATTGAAGCGTTCGATCCTTCCTCTCGATATTTGGAATCGAGTTGGATTGATGATTGTAGAGGGGGTTAGTCTTTACAATTGGTGAATTGGGCTAGGAGTTGATAGGGAAAGGGAATAATCGCATTTTTTCAATCCATTTGTCTAAATTTTTTTGGTGTTTGTGCGAAATTCTGTCTTGATAATTCTATATAATTGCAGAGTTCTCCTAAAACTCCGAAAAACACCATCTATTAAATTTTGAACTCAATTGACTTGAGCAGGATTTAAACTGTTCAGATGTTCAGGATTTTTCGCTCACATATCTTTCTGATCTCAAGTCCTGCAAAATTACGTCATCAGAGGTTACAAATGCTACATCACCCCGTTATCATCATCGGAGCCGGCCCTGCTGGTTTAACTGCCGCTTATGAACTGACCAAGCGTGGAGTACATCCTCACGTTTTGGAAGCAGCAAGTCAAGTCGGAGGAATCTCTAGAACTGAGGTGTATAAAGGATATCGTTTCGATATTGGCGGTCATCGCTTTTTTACGAAGGTTGATATTGTCAATCAATTATGGCAGGAAGTTCTCGGAGATGAATTCATTCAAGTTCCTCGACTTTCTCGCATTTATTACCAAAACAAGTTTTATGACTATCCGCTGTCAATTGCTAACACAGTTTTAAATTTGGGTGTGATTGAAAGCTTTTTGATTTTGTTGAGCTATTTGAAAGCCAAAGTCAAAGGGAAGTTAGAACCGGATTTTGAGCCAGAAACGTTTGAAGAATGGGTTACAAATGGTTTTGGAAGTCGGCTTTATAGGACTTTTTTCAAAACTTATACCGAAAAAGTTTGGGGGATTCCCTGCAATAAAATCGAGGCAGAATGGGCGGCTCAACGGATCAAAGGCTTATCTTTGAAAAAAGCGGTGATCAATGCTTTATTTGGCAGTAACGACACCAAAACTTTAATCAAAAAATTTGATTATCCCATTTACGGGCCGGGAATGATGTGGGAACGTTTCCAGCAAAAAGTTAACGAACAAGGCGGCAAAGTTTCCCTGGATACTCCGGTTGTTAGTCTGAAACGAGACGGTTATCATATCACCGAAATTATCGCTTATCAAGACGGTAAAGAGACCACAATAACAGGTGATAATTTTATTTCCAGTATGCCCGTTACTGCACTGGTGAACCGACTCGATCCTTTACCGCCCGATGAAGTTTTAGAAGCGGCAAAATCTCTATCTTATCGAGACTTTTTGATTGTTGCTTTGATTATTGACGACCCGGATCTGTTTCCCGATAACTGGATTTATATTCACAGTCCTGAAGTTAAAGTCGGTCGGATTCAAAACTTTAAAAACTGGAGTCCGGCGATGGTTCCAGACCAAACTAAAACCTGTTTGGGTTTAGAATATTTCTGTACAAAAGGGGATGATATCTGGAATTTATCCGACACCGAACTGTTAGATTTAGCAACTCAAGAGATCGAAAAATTGGGTTTGGCGAAAGCGAGCAAAGTGGAGGATGGAACGATTCTTCGTCAGCCGAAAGCTTACCCGGTTTATGACCGAGACTATCGCCGTCATTTACAAGTTATTCAGGATTATTTATCCCAGTTTGATAACTTACAAACCATTGGCCGTAACGGAATGCACCGCTACAATAATCAAGATCATTCCATGTTAACCGGAGTGTTGGCGGCTCAAAATTTACTGGGCGACAATCACGACCTTTGGAATGTTAATACCGAGCGTTCCTATCACGAAGAATTTACAAAAGAGGAGTGGAAAGAACGCCAAAAACCCGAGTTAGTAATGAAGTAAAATTTGGGGAGTTAATAGGGAAGTTCACAAAACCCTATTAACTCTTTATCTGTTCGCTTTCTCCGGTCAAAGCCATAGCTAAAATTTCCTGAAAATGGAACACTCATCTGCGCCTTTTGTTTCGGTAATTGTTCCAGTTTATAATGATGCGGAACGCTTAAAACACTGTTTAAATGCACTGGATCGTCAGACCTATCCGCAAAACTCTTATGAAGTGATTGTGGTCGATAATGGTTCCGATCCGGCTGAAAACATTGATTCGGTTGTCGGTGGGTTTCGTCAAGCGTTTTGTATTTATGAAAGCGCTCCGGGTTCCTATGCGGCTCGAAATCGCGGAATCTCTATCGCCAAAGGGGAAATTATTGCTTTCACCGATGCGGATTGTATTCCGGCTTTCGATTGGCTAGAACAAGGAGTAACACGTTTACAAAAGGTTCCCAATTGTGGTTTAGTTGTGGGAAAAATAGAGCTTTTCTTTCAAAATCCCGATAAAATTACGTCTGTAGAACTCTATGAAAGTATCACCGCTTTTCCCCAAAAGGAACTTTTAGAAAAATATCAATATGGCGCCGGAGCGAATTTATTCACTTGGAAAAAAGTTATAGAAAAGGTTGGTGTTTTTGATGCAACATTGAAATCAAGCGGGGATGTCGAATGGTGTCGGCGAATTTTTGAGAGCGGTTATCTGCAAGTTTATGCCGAGAAAAGTTGTGTTCAACATCCCGCCAGAACCTCTTGGCGAGAATTGTATAAAAGAACAATTCGGCTCGTCGGAGGAATTTATGATTTACAGCAGAAGAAAAAGGGTAAAAACGCTTTAAAAGATGTTGTTTTTCTTTCGCTTTTGCTGAAAAATTTGGTTCCTCCTGTAAATTTTGTAATTAATACATTTCTAGATGAACGCTTGACCAGTTTTAAACATAAATGTCAGGTTTCTCTAGCAATGTTTTTTGTGCGATATGTCAGCGCTTGGGAAGTTCTCAGGCTGAGATTTGGTGGATTATCTGCCCGAGAGTAGTGAACGGTTAGTAATGATGAAAGTTGCATTTATTGTTGGTCATTTTCCCCAATTGTCAGAAACGTTTATTCTCAATCAAATTACGGGTTTAATTGAACGAGGTCATCAGGTTGATATTTACGCCAGTTCTCCCGGTGATACGACAAAAGTTCATCCGGCGATCGCGAAATATAATCTTTTGGATCGCACTTATTATTTTCCTCAAGTTCCCGAAAATATTCTTCTGAGAATTTGGAAAGGAATCGGATTACTCCTAACTCAAGGCTATAAAGAACCGAGGCGTTTTTTGGATGCTTTGAACTTTTTTAAATACGGAGAGCCAGCCCTTTCCCTTTGGTTACTGTACACGATTATTCCTCAATTTGATCGCCATTATGACATCATTCACTGTCAATTTGGCACTCAAAGTTATCGGGGAATGTCGTTTCGGACGATTAACGCTCCAAATGCTCAATTAGTCACCACATTTCGAGGCGATGATATTAGTCGATTTGTGCAGGAAAAAGGCGAAAAGGTTTATCATAAATTATTCAAGACGGGTAACTTATTCTTGGCAAATTGCGAATTTTTTAAACGTCGAGTTGTCGAGCTAGGCTGTGATGAAAATCAAGTGTTTGTGCATCGTTCTGGTCTGGATTGTCGGCGATTTCCTTTTGCTCCCCGTTCCTTTCCTTCCGATGGAAAAATTCGGATTGTTACCACAGGTCGGTTAGTAGAAAAAAAAGGAATTGAATATAGTATTCGAGCCGTAGCCAAACAAGCTTTAGTCAACCCAAATTTAGAGTATAATATTATCGGAGATGGCATTTTAAAGGAAAGCTTACAACAATTAATTCGCGAATTAAATGCCAGTCAATTTATTCATTTGTTGGGTTGGAAAGATGAAGATGAAATCGTCGAAATCCTCAATCAATCCCATATTTTTATCGCTCCCAGTGTGACAGCATCCGATGGAAATCAAGATGCTCCCGTGAATGTTTTAAAAGAAGCAATGGCGATGGGTTTACCCGTGATTAGTACCTATCATGGAGGAATTCCAGAGTTAGTAGAAGATGGCGTAACAGGTTTTTTAGTTCCCGAACGAGATGCAGAAAGTCTAGCAGAAAAACTCGGTATTTTAGTTAAGAATCCGCAATTATGGCCGGAGATGGGAAAAGCCGGACGAGCCTATGTTGAAGAACATTACGACCTCAACAAACTGAATGATACTTTGGTCGAACTCTACCAAAAAACCTTGGTATCCGGCTGGCAGAATAAGAACTTAAATGTTCAGATGTCACCGTCAGTTAAGAGCATCACTCAATCATCGCTTTAATCATTTAAAAGAGGTTATCAAAATGGAAAACTTATCAACACAAACCGAACCCCAAGTTACAATTATTGCCGTTCCTCGCGAACGTTTTAGCTGTACTCGCGAGTCCTTAGAAAGCATCTACGAACACACAAAGATTCCGTTTAAATTAGTCTATGTTGATGGGAATTCTCCCAAACCAATTCGAGCTTACTTGCAAGAAAAAGCCGCAGAAAAAGGCTTTAAACTCCTAAGAACCGATTATTATCTTTCTCCCAACCAAGCGAGAAATCTGGGTTTAGCAGAAGTTGATACAAAATATTTGGTCTTCATTGATAACGATGTTGTCGTTACGCCCGGTTGGTTAACTGAGTTAATCAAATGCGCTGAAGAAACAGATGCGACAGTTGTCGGCCCTCTGATGTGTCAAGAAAGACCTTTACATGAAATCGTTCACTGTGCCGGGGGTGAGTCTCATATTTGGGTTGATAAAACGGGCCGGCGACGGTTTCGAGAAAAAATGTGTTTGCAGGGTAAAAAAGTCAGTGATGTTCGCGAGAAATTACACCGCCAAGAAACAGAATTAGCCGAGTTTCATTGTGTATTAGTTCGCTGTTCAATCTTTGATAAAATTGGTTTTCTAGATGAAGCCATGCTGAATACAAAAGAGCATTTAGACTTTTGTATGTTGGTTCGTCAGGCCGGAGAAAAAGTCTACTTTGAACCCAATTGTATCGTCACTTATGTACCCGGCCCCCCGCTAGAATTTGGCGATTTACATTACTATATGTTGCGGTGGAGTGATGCTTGGCAATTGGCAAGTTTGCACCGTTTACAAGAGAAGTGGAATCTGGCAGAGGATGAATATTTCAAAAGCAAATATAAAAAGGTCGGATGGCGTCGGTACGGTACGATTATTGTCCCCTTAGTTTTACGTTTGACTTGGGGGATGGGCAGCGATATTTTAGCCCGAATTATCGGCAAAATCGACCATGTATTTATTAATCGCTTCTTGACGACCCGCCATGCACGTCAGCAACGCAAACTTCATCAATCAATGTCAACGAACCCTTAAACCGATTAAGGTATTATTGGGATGGAAGATCCTAAAACTTAGCCATGAACATCAAACAGAAGGCAATTCAAGGTGTGGTTTGGTCTGTCATCCAAAACTGGGGGAGTCAGGCGGGTTCGCTGATTGTATTCTTAATATTAGCTCGCTTGCTGACTCCCGAAGCCTTCGGCTTAATTGGTCTGGCTAATGTTTTTTTGGCGTTCATGCAAATCTTTCTAGAGCAAGGATTTTCCCAAGCCTTAATTCAACGGGAGGAAATTCAGCCCGAAGAACTAGATACTGCTTTTTGGACTCATGTATTTAGCGGGTTGTTGCTGACAATTATTAGTTTTTTCTTGTCGGGATTTGTTGCGGAAATTTTCGATCAGCCCAAGCTTATCCCCATCCTTCAATGCTTCTCATTTCTGTTTTTCCTTAAGTCTCTGAGCCATGTTCATAAAGCTATTTTAAGCCGGACATTTGCGTTTAAAGTCATGGCGCTTCGGACAATTATCGGTATTATTATCGGTGGAGTTGCCGGGATTATCATGGCTTTATCTGGGTTTGGGGTTTGGAGTCTGGTTAGTCAGCAATTTATTTATGAATCGGTAGAAGTGTTTATTATTTGGGGTGCGATTGACTGGCGACCCAAACTCAGATTTTCTTTCCAACATTTGCAAGGTTTTTTAAATTTTGGCTTAAATATCCTCGCATTAAAATTTCTCGCTTTTTGCAACAAACGCACGGATAATTTACTCATCGGTTACTTTTTAGGAGAGGTGGCTTTAGGATATTATTTGATAGCTTTTCGGGTTTTAGAGGTGATGAGTCAACTCCTGATCAGCACAACAAAGCAGGTCGCATTACCCACCTTTTCTCGATTACAAACCGAACCCGAACGCTTTCGACAAGCCTTTTATAAAGTGACTTTATTCACCAGTTTAATTGCTTTTCCAACCTTTTCAGGAATGATTATTTTCACCCGAGAATTGGTGTTAACGCTATTTGGAGAGCAATGGCTACCTTCAGTTCCTATCATGCAAATTCTAGCTTGTGCTGGAATTCTCAATGCAATTTCTTACTTTAATAGTTCTGTATTTATGGCGATGGGAAAACCCTCTTGGAAACTGCGATTGAGTTTACTTAGTGCGGTACTCAATCTAATCGCTTGTTTATTGGCGGTAAAATGGGGAATTGTTGCGGTTTCTATCGCTTATGTCGTCAGCAGTTATCTCGCTTTTCCGGTCGGTCAATGGGCGATTAGCCAATTAATTCATGTTCCCGCCAGGAAGTATTTACAGCAATTTGTTAGTCCGATTATTTGTTCGCTTATTATGGTCGCAGGGATTTTAATTTTTAAATATTTTATGATCGATTTACTTGATGAAAAGCTATTAATCCTAATCGGCACGGCAATCGGTATAATAATATATGGACTGTGTATTAAATTCTTATACCCTCCGATTTTTGAAGATTTACTTCAAATTTTAGAAATGCTAAAATCTTCCAAAAAAAAGTTTTCAAATCGTTAAGGCTAAAATCAGAGCTTGAATTTAATCCTAAAAATTACCGCTTATGTCACCGCTAAATTTACCGTTCAAAATAGACTTCAGCTTCTCTAAAAACCAAGCTTTAATCGAAAATAGCATAATCGTTGCTTTTGTTTTTTTCGGCTTGGTGGGTATCCTTCACCATGAAATGTGGCGGGATGAATTTCAAGCTTGGTTACTCGCCAGAGACAGTGCATCGCTGATAGAACTGTTTCAAAATATGCGGTCTGAAGGACATCCGGGTTTATGGCATCTCTGTTTATATGGGTTAAGCCGAATCACCCAAAATCCTCTAATCATGCAGATTTTTCATTTATCTGTATCGGTTGTTATTGTGAGTTTAATTGTCAAATTTTCCCCTTTTTCTCCTTTACAGAAATTTTTACTCAGTTTTGGATATTACTTTTTTTATGAATATACAATCATCAGCAGAAACTACAATTTAGGTGTTTTATTTATTATTCTATTTTGCGTCATCTATTCAAAATCAAAGGTTAAACCCATATTACTGGCGACGTTATTAGCACTGATGGCCAATGCTAATGCTTTTGCTTTTATTCTCAGTTTTGCATTCTCATTAACTTTAATTGACGAGTTTTATAGCCAGATCAAAGCCAATAAACTCGACCGAAAAAAACTCTTGATTAGTTTCTTGATTTTAACTTTGGGTTGGGCTATTTCCTTTTTTCAAATTATCCGCCCTTTAATTTCCCAAGAAAAAATAATTCGTCCGATCCAATCTTCAGCCGAACAGATTGAATCTAGCCCGAGTTTATTGCAAGAAATTGAGCGGTTGGGTACGGCTGTTACAGATATTTGGAGAAGTTATGTACCGATTCCCTTTCACCTGAACAATGAGTTTTGGAACACTAACATACTGGTTCACAATACAAATTTTCCTTCGGTTGCGGGTATACCATTGGGTGCAATTATTGCGGGAGTAGCTTCTTTAATTATTCTAGCAATTACTGTAAAAATACTATATCCAAAACGGCTAATCTTGACAATTTATCTGTTTGGAACGGGTAGTATTTTTGCGTTTAACTACCTAATTTTTCAAGGAGTTATGAGGCACAGGGGCCACCTGTTTCTTTTGTTCATCGCCTGCCTATGGCTGCTTGAAAAAGAGTTATTGAATCGGCGAAAATTAACTTCAAAACAGCAAGCACCAAGTCAATTGCGAAGTCAATTTTTAACCCTGATTCTTTCGGTTCATCTACTCGGAGGTTTTCATGCTTACAGTGTAGATTTATTTTATCCTTTTTCTGTCGGTCGAGAAACGGCTCAATATATTCAAGATAACAATCTCGACCAGTTAACCATAGTCGGTCAACGATACAGACAAGCAGCCGTTTTATCCGGCTATCTCAATCAACAAATCTATTATCCCGATCTGGGTGAATTTGGTAGTTTTTGGACAACTAAAACCCCAATGGAAAAGATAGAAAAAATAGAAGGATTCATTCGCGATAATCCCAATGAAACCTTACTGGTTTTAACTTATGAACTGGAATCAGATTCGGTTTTCCCGGACGACATTAAAGTTACTGAATTGAAGCGTTTTGTTGAACCAACCATAGAACCCAATGAAAAATCATTCTACATCTACACCGCCCGAGAAATAGAAACCCCTTTAAACAACTAAAATCCAAAACAAAACAACTAACTTAAAAATGATGAATCAGCCTTTTTTCTCCATTGTTATTCCGACCTATAACCGCCCGGATAGACTGAAAAACTGTCTTCAATCTATCAGCAACCTAGACTATCCCCGCGATCGCTTTGAAGTGATTATTGTAGACGATGGCAGTTCCATGCCTCTAGAACCCGTTGTCACTCCTTTTCGTGAACAAATTGAGATCACTTTCATCACTCAACCCAACGCCGGACCCGCTTCCGCACGCAATACGGGGGCGGCTAAAGCCCGAGGAAAATTCATCGTTTTTACCGACGATGACTGTCAACCGACGGCCAACTGGTTAAACAGTTTAGAAACTCAATTTACCCAAACTCCCGAAAGCTTATTAGGAGGCAAAACCCTCAACGCTTTACCGGATAATTTGTATTCAACCGCCAGCCAATTATTGATAGATTATCTGTACGAATATTACAACGCCGACCGCGAACAAGCCAGCTTTTTTGCGTCTAATAACTTTGCCCTTTCTGCGGAATATTTTCATCAAGTCGGGCGGTTTGATACAACATTCCCCCTGGCGGCCGGGGAAGATCGGGAATTTTGCGATCGCTGGTTATATCACGGTTATTCAATGGCAGCCGTCCCCGATGCCGAAATTTATCATGCTCACAATTTAACATTAAAAAGCTTTTGGCGACAACATTTTAACTACGGTCGAGGTGCGTTTCACTTTCATCAATTACGGGCCAAAAGAGGGGTAGGAGAAATCAAAGTTGAACCCTTATCCTTTTATTTTAAATTGCTAAGTTATCCCTTTTTTCAACCCAAACATCATCAACCCCGATTAATCCTTTCTATGCTATTTTTTGTCTCCCAAGTTGCCAATATTTTAGGTTTTTTCCGGGAACGCATAAATTCCAAATCAAAACTTCATCCTTCTCCGCTTCCTGTTGAAAACAATTAATTTGATCTGCACAGATTGGAGATGATTTACAACTTAAATACGGAGAAATTAATGTTGTTAGAACTTCTGCTTAAAAATAAAAAGCTTAAAAAACTTCCCTGGTTGCTTCAACTTAGTCTGGCTCATGGGGCAACTCTAGGAACTAGCGCTCAATTTGCTGACGAGTTTGCAGAGGTAGAAACCTACTGTACATTTATTGGCTATTCCCGAAGCGGACATAGTTTAGTAGCAGCTTTACTTGATGCCCATCCCCATATTGTCATGGCTCACGAACTGCGTGCGGTCAAGTATGTCAATTATGGCTTTGGGCGAAATGCCCTCTATTATCTACTATTTCAAATGACTAAAGTTAGAGGACATTCTTGGATGCGTGGGGGCGGATACACCTACAATGTACCGGGTCAATGGCAAGGTTCTTTTGAAAAGATTCGGGTAATTGGCGATAAGCATGGTGAGTTTACGGTTTGTACCCTCGCTGACAACCCAAAGTTACTTAAAAAGCTGCGAGATGTGGTCAAAGTACCAGTACGATTTATTCATGTTGTCCGTAATCCATTTGATAATATTACAACGATGGCAACGATGGCACAGAGGAAAGCAAAGCAGAATTCGTTGGATATTTGGGGAACCATTGATCGCTATTTTAGTGTTTGTGAATCGGTTATGAAGGTGACAGCAATGGTCGATCAAGTCGATCTATACGATCTTCGTCAAGAAGATTTTATTCAAGATCCAAAAGGACAACTTCGTAACCTATGTCTGTGGTTGGGAGTAGAGCCATCATTAGATTATTTAGAAGCCTGTTCGAGCATCGTTTTTGAGTCGCCGCAAAAAAGTAGATATAAAATAGAATGGAGCGAAGATTTAAAGCAAGAGGTTGAAAGTAGAATGCGTTCTTTTCCTTTTCTAGAAGGCTATTCTTTTGAGAATTAGATGCTAAAAAAGTGGTTATTTTTCTCATGCAAATTTACCGTTAATAGCTTGTTATCCAATGATAAGTATTATTATTCCAACCCATAATCGACCTCATTTATTACCGAGAGCGGTTCAGAGTGCGCTGAATCAAACCCACCAAAATTTAGAAGTGATTGTGGTCGATGATGCTTCAAAAGAACGTGCATATCTCCCAGACGATCCCAGATTACGAGTTATTTTTTTAGAAAAGAACGTAGGCGGCGCCGGGGCGCGAAATGTGGGAACTAAGGCAGCTTTAGGGCGCTGGGTAACTTACTTAGATGACGATGATTATTTACTGCCTCACATGGTAGAAATTTCTCTGTCAACATTGGAAAAAACAACCGCCAATCCCCCCGTTGCCGTTATTTCAGGACTTCAAAAAGTGGATGAGACGGGTAAAGTGATCGCCACGCGCATTCCTCCCGCTCTTTCTCCGAAAGGAAGCCATTTCTTTTTAGAAACCCCAGAACCGGGACGTTCTTTTCACACCAAACAAACCCTAGTTGTGGAGCGGGATCTGGTATTGAAAATTGGGGGATGGGACGAAACCTTTCGCTCCCGGGTTCATTCGGAATTGTTTTTACGACTAAATCCCGAATGTACTCTGATAGGTTTACCGAGCGTAACTTATCATCTCCTCTCTCATAGCACAGAGCGAGTATCGGGCAATCAACAGCTACGACAAGAAAGCTTTTATCGTTTGATTAAAAAACATCAGGATGTCTTTAGAAACCATCCGAAAATGTTTGCAGAGTTTGTCTACAAACACGCCGTAACCTCCTCGGAAATCGGGCAGAATAAAGCCGCTTTTAATCATTACCTCTGGGCTTTAAAACTTCATCCGGCTCACACTTTTTTTCTGAGTGCTTGGTCTGCTTTTTCTCAACTTTCAAGAAGCTAAAAAAGCTATTTTTAACGGCTTCAAATTCTTCTTGATTATCTTTGGTCAAACTCAACAATATTTATAGAGGAGCTTACATGATTCGCGACATTTTAGAACTTGATGAACAAACGACATTAAAAGGTGAAGTAATTGTTCTTGGCTCAGGCATTGCGGGGGCTGAAGTATCAACCCATCTCGCCCGTCACGGCCGGGATGTAATATTACTTGAAAGTGGACGCGATCGCTTTGATCCCGAGATTCAAGCCTTAAACGATGTGATATTTTTGGGCAAACGCCACCGCGAGTTAAATCCGAATACATATTACCATCGATACTTACCTCCCGAGCTACGGGGAGTCAGTCGGGTACGTCAGTTTGGGGGAACCAGTAACGTTTGGACCGGGAAATGGAAATATCTACAGCCTTCTGACTTCGACGGAAGAGATTGGGTACCCAACAGCGGTTGGCCGATAGACTTTAGCGATCTTTTAGAACATTATCGTTCTGCTGCCAAAGATTATGGATTTGGTGATTTAGAAGCCGAAGCAGTACGCCCTGAAATCATCGATCTTCGAGCCAAAATTGCCGCCTATGGCTTGAAAATGAGCAGTTTTTATTGGGAGAAAACCCCCACCCGCACGGCAATCCGTTTCGGGGAAGAAATGCGTCGTTCGCCGAATTTACAAGTGATTCAAGGTGCGACGGCAACGGAGTTAAAACTCGATCCTTCAGGCCAGCGAGTGACTGCGGTGGTTTGTCGCTCTCTCGAAGGTCGAGAAATCTTGGTTGAGGGTGATATAATTGTTTTGGCGACTGGGGCGTTTGAAGCGGCGCGTCTGTTATTGGCATCTGACCGTCAAATCCCCGAGGGTATCGGGAATGCTCACGATCTGGTTGGTCGTTTTTACACCGATCATCCCAAACATCATACTGGCACCCTTTTGCCGGGTCATCTGACTCGACAATATGCCCACGAGTTGCAATATGCGCCCAAACCTCGGTTTTGTATCTGTTTTGCTTTAGATGATGATACTCAGCGCGAACACCAGCTTCTCGAACACGTTTTATATATTAAGCCCATCTATGAAAAACTAACAGACCGACTCAAACGAATGATTCAACGTCGGCCGATTTGCAAGGATAATAACGGAGCGGTGGCGACATACCAAGTGAAATTTGTGACGGAGCAACTTCCCCAACAAGATAGCCGTATTAAGCTCGGCACTGAACTGGATGCCCTCGGTCAACGAAAATTAGAGGTTGACTGGTGCTTTACCGAACACGATCATCGTTCCATGAAGAAAACCTTGGAACTGTTGACCCAACGTTTTGCTAATGCTGGTATTGGCACCTTTGAGTTTGGGGACGAGCCGCCCTGTATCGATAATATGACCGACGCCGCCCACCAAATGGGGACAACGCGCATGGGTAGCTGTCCTGAGGAGGGGGTGGTCGATGTTAATTGTCGGGTGTTTGGCACGGATAATCTTTATGTGGCGAGTTCTGCCGTGTTCCCAACTGGACCATCTTACTCTCCTACTTTTACTATTTTAGCGCTAGCCCGTCGTCTTGGTCAACATTTGCTTGAGATCACAAAGTCTCATTCTCCGAGCAAGCATAAGACTGAAGTCGCTTCAACTTCAGTCAATACGACAAGCGCACAAAGCGACCATCTCTAATCAGTTTTATCTCTAAAAAAGTATGGATTTATGAGAGTTGAAAGTTTAAAAGTTCAAGTCGAAAAGATTTTTAGTTCTCCCAAGCCCAAGATTATCTTTATGCACGTTCCTAAAACAGGAGGGACATCAGTTGACCGCTCTCTGAGAATGGTTTATGGAAAAAAAAATAGTTACCAAGTTCACCCCATACTTACCAGTAATGCGGTTCAAGCTGTGACTCAAAACGGGAAAATTAACGGTAAAATTGATAAATTTCAACTCCGAGAATCCCTTTTGATTTACGAGATGGCTAAAGGAACAAAATATATTTCCGGTCATTTTCATTTTAACGAAGAGATTTGGGAAGCTTATCGTTATCAATACGCTTGGATTACCGTTTTAAGAAATCCGGTAAAACGATATATTTCTCAGTATTTTTATGATGCGTACAAACCGGAAGATCACGCCAGGGTTAGCGAGAGTTTAGAGGAGTTTATTGACGGTGAAAGGGGAAAGTTTAGAGGGCAAAATTATATTAACTACTTTGGCAATTTTTCCCGGGACGATAGCGCCGACTTGTCAACAAGATTAGAGATTGCTAAAGAAAACTTATCAAAATTCTCTTTGATTTCTTTTTTAGATGATTTGGATCGGTTCAGAAAGGATTTAAAAGATAAATTCAATTTAACGGTTAAGATTCCGCACATGAATAAAAATCCAGTTCCCCAACCTGAAATTGAAGCGTCAGTCATCAAAAAAATAGAAAAAAGTTGTGAATATGATTTAAAACTTTATGATTATGCTCAAGAAAAATTCGGATGATTCTTTGACCTCAACGCCGAGTTTAATCACTCAATAAAAAACTTAAAAGAAACAATATAGGAGTTAAGCAAAACTTTTTTAACTCCCGTGTCAGGAGAGAAAACAAACGTCTCTCCTGATTTTTTGCGTCAAAATTTGATGAAAAAATCATTAAAAATCGGGCTATTCCCGTCGGGTCTGTCCCCCATTTGTGCGACTTGCTTGCAAACCGAATTGATGTTAGAGCAAACAAAAGGTTAGTTGTAAAGAAACCTCATTAAATCTTCCCATTTTCAATTAATATTCGTTACATTTACAAATGAGCAAACATCAGATGAGGTGCTGTATGTTCCGAAAACGCTTTGCTTCTAAAAACAGATACAAGGTTGGTGTAACGATTTTTGGGTTTATCCTTTCCCTCGTTATTATTGTCAGCTTGAGTGCAGAAAAAACCCTCTCCCAAGACATCAAACCCAGTCCCTCGGAACAGTACGAGATTGCTTCCGACCCCACTTTATCCGAGAAAGTGATGAAAATGGAGCAAAGATTAGAAAAAGAATTTGAGGTTTATTTTAATCGCAACCTCGCTGATGTCGCCCAAGCCGGCGATGACATTGCTCAAACCCTGTCAGAAATTAGCCTGAAAAGTAATATAAAACCTGCCGTTTTGTGGGCAATTCCCGAATCAGAATATTTGCATTTAGTCTTTATTTCTCCGGGTAAACAGCCTCTCGTTCAAGATATAGAATCCCTAAAACGGGAAACTTTAATTAAGGCTGTAAAAGCCTTTCATTATGAAATTACCAATCCCCGTAAACTTTACACAGATTCCTACTTGAGTCACGCTCAACAACTTTATCAATGGATTATCAAACCCTTTGAAGCCAACCTGAAAAAAGAAGGAATAGATACAGTATTATTTTGTTTGGGAAAAGGTTTGCGTACCCTACCCATAGCCGCACTGCACGACGGCCAAGGATTTTTAATCGAAAAATACAGCCTTTCAATTATTCCCGCATTTAACTTAATTGACTCCAACTATACTCCCATTCAAAAAGCAAAAATTCTGGCGATGGGAGCCTCGGTATTTCCGAATAATAGTCCTCTACCTGCCGTTCCCATTGAACTGACAACCATTGTTGATGCGGATGTGATGGAAAAAATCTCAACTCGAGCCATTTCTAACCGTTGGCCTGGTAAATTATTTCTCAATCAAGACTTTACTTTAAACAACTTAAAAACTCAAGTCGCTTCCAGAGCGTTCAACATTATTCACTTGGCAACTCACGCCGAATTTAAACCCGGAAAACCGGAAAATTCTTACATTCAATTTTGGGATACTAAACTCAATTTAGACCAAATGAAAGAGATTAGCTGGAATAATCCCCCGGCTGAATTATTAGTTTTGAGCGCCTGTGAAACCGCAGTCGGAGATGAAGATGTAGAGTTGGGTTTTGCGGGGCTGGCGCTACAAGCGGGGGTTCAGTCTGCCTTGGCGAGTTTATGGTATGTTAGCGATATTGGGACTTTAGCGTTAATGAGCGAATTTTATCAACAGTTAAAAACCGCACCCACCAAAGCAGAAACCATCAGACAAACTCAAATTAAAATGATTCAAGGAAAGGTGCGTTTAACTCAAGATGCTTTGAAATTTTCGGGAGGAGAAAAGCCTTTACCACAGAGTTTATCTACATTGGGAGAAACCGAGTTTTCTCATCCTTTTTATTGGTCAGGTTTTACTTTAGTTAGTAGTCCTTGGTAGGGGAGTTTCAGTTAACAGTGAACAGTCAACAGTGACCAGTCTTTTTAGTTATACCGATGTGCGTTTGTGTGAGGTACCAAGCCAAAAACCCGGTAACTTTTACGAAACCGGGTTTTTGAGTGTCTACTGATATGATATCCGGTTGATTAATGTGTGTTATGGGGCGGGGCGGGTTTATGTCAATCTCGGAGTAGTCGTCAACATCAATGGAGAACCCGCCCCTACGTTTAGGATTATTAATTAGTCGGACATGATATGACAGAGAAACCCAGTTGAGGAAAACAACCGGGTTTCTAACACTTTTTATTGTCAAATTATTGTCAAATTATTGTCAAACGGGAGCCTTTACTGAACGGCGACCACCTGTTCAACACTTTCATTCGCCATTCTATCAACCGCTTTAATGGCATAGGTTCCCTTTGGAAGCCTTACCGTTGTCGTTTCCGCGTTAAGAATATCCATTAATTCCCAACTACTTCCCTGCTGTTGATAGACCGTCCAAGAGCGAATATCCTCCGATAAAGACGGACTCCAACTAACAGTATCATAACTAACGGTAACATCAGTAGGCGGTTGAGGCGGTTCGTTATCCAACCAAGTCATCGCCGGAACTAACGCAGGTTTTGAATACAAGTCGGATTTAAAAATCTCGTTCACACCCTGACGATTATCCCGGAAAATCTTCATGCTAAAAAAGATATTTCCGAGCGATAAATACTGTGCATTTTGGCGAGAAATTTGAACTTGACGTTCCAACTCAGAAATCGGCCAACCATTGTCTAATTGACTCAAATAATTCCCCGCATAAATATGACGTTGCTGAGGATTATGTCGCAGCCACCAATTCAACAACACCGGATAACTTTGTTGGGGGGGATCAATTCGCCAATACAATTGCGGCGCCAAATAATCAACCCAACCCTGTTCCATCCACAATTTTACATCAGCATACAACGCTTCATATTGATCTAATCCAACAATTCCGGGCGCTTTTCCGGGGCGATAAATTCCAAACGGACTAATCCCAAATTTAACATAAGGTTTCGTTGCTTTTATCCCTTCTGCGATGCGTTTTATCATCAGATCAACATTCTGACGCCGCCAATTTGAAAGCGATAAAGTTCCGCCAGAAGCGCGATAAGCACCGTAGGTTTGAGAGTCGGGAAATTCAACGCCAGAAACGGGATAAGGATAAAAATAATCATCCATATGAACCCCATCAATATCGTAGCGTTGAACCACATCCATAATCACTTGATAGGTGCGGTCTTGTACTTCTTTTACGCCGGGGTCCATCCAAATTAAATCACCGTAACGGTAGGCGTATTGCGGATACATAACCGCCATATGATTCGCTGCAAAAGGTGAGTCTTGGCGGGCGAGTCTGGCGCGATAGGGATTGAACCAAGCATGAAGTTCAATATTGCGTTTGTGACATTCTTCAATGGCGTATTGAAGCGGGTCATAATAGGGGTTTGGCGGGACACCTTGCGCCCCCGTTAACCAACTACTCCAGGGTTCAATTTGAGAGGCATAAAACGCATCGCCATTCGGTCGAATTTGCAACACTAACGCATTCAGATTTAACTCCTCCATGCGGCTGAGAATTGCTAACAATTCAAACTTTTGTTGGGCGACGGGTAAATTGGGTTTACTCGGCCAATCAATATTAGCAACCGATGCCACCCAAACGCCTCGAAATTCCCGCTGATGGTTAACATTATCGAGGCGAGTTGCCTGTTGATTTTGAGGAAGATTTGTAGCTTGGGTAAGAGATTTAACTTCCTCGGTTAATTTGCCCAATTGTTCTTGGATTTCGGGTAAATCGGGAAAAACTTCTTGAAGACTATTTTCGGGAATATCTACGCCTTGGGTGAGCGATTCTACTTCTTTGGTTAATTCTCCTAATTTTTCTTGAATTTGGGGTAAATCGGGGATAACTTGATTCAGATTATTTTCGGGAAGATTTGCGGCTTGACTTAAAGATTCTACTTCCTCTGTTAATTTTGCTAATTTTTCTCGGACTTTTGTTGAATCGGGGAAAACTTCCTGAATCCGATTTCGCAAAAATTGCCGTTTTTCTAACAAATTTGACCGCAATTTCTGGAGAATTTCGCCTTCGGGTTTTTCAACTTTCGGCGTCGGAAGATTTGTATAAATTGAATCTGGCGGTAAAGAATAAGCTTGAACTTGAGTTAACATCAATCCCACAAACACAAAAAAGATGCTAATCACGGCTTTGTGTTGAAAGCGGGTTAGCTTGCGGTTGGCGGGTTGATGGCTTCTAGGGCTTCGGTTGTTCACTCCTCTAGGTATCCATTTCATAGTATTCTGGCAGGTGTTGGGTTAACACGACAAGTCAGACAACAATCTACTAGAGTATCTGAGATTGGGTTTGGTAACAAGGGATTTTTGTAACAAAGACAGTCCTTTTTGTTTTTCTAACGGGGGTGAGGCGTATCCGCACGGTATCTAAATTCGGTGTAGCTTGGAGGGGTTAGCGTGGCGTGACCGATTTTTTCACAACTATCACAACTATTCTCATTTGAAATAACTTGGCCATAGATGCTCGCCCAAGACGTGCGCGACTTTTCATTTGCTGAGTGGGAACGGTATCACACCTTTAGATAGATGAACTTTCTCAAAACAACTGTGATGCTTAAAAAAGAGTTTAATCTACTCTCGCTCAACTCGCCGAATTTTCGTGCTAATTTTAATTCAATTGTTAATGTTCAAGAATCGCTCAAAACTATGAAGCTTTGGTTGTTTTATTTTTCCGCTTTGTTTGCAATTACTTTGATTCGCTATTTTGTCATCGCCGGAGGCACATACTGGTTCTTTTATTCTCTGTTTGGGGGCTTTTTTGGAAAGCTGTATTTAGATTTTAAGTCTCCCAACCGGGATTTAATTAAAAAGGATATTCAACTTTCTATAATATCAACTCTTGTTTTTGCGATTTGCGCTGCTTTTCTCCTGTCAATATACCATTCGGGTATAACCCGCCTCTATTATTCAATTGATGATTATGGAGTTTTTTATTTATTTATCAGTTTCGTGGGTGTAATTTTCTTGCAGGATACTTGCTTCTATTTTTTTCATCGACTCTTTCATCATCCCCGCTTGTTTCGATGGTTGCACAGCGGTCATCATCGGTCGAATTATCCGACGCCTTGGACTTCTTTCGCCCTCGATTTTCCTGAAACTTTAATTCAAGGATTATTTCTAATTGCAGTTGTTTTTATTATCCCTATTCATTTTGTTGTTTTGGGTTTGTTACTCACGACGATGACAATTTGGGCTGTTGTTAATCATCTCGGCTTTGAGTTGTTTCCGGCTTTCCCCAATCATTGGCTTGGAAAATGGTTAATTAGTTCGACCTATCATTCTATTCATCATCGCAATTATCGGGTGAATTATGGATTGTATTTTACCTTCTGGGATAGACTTTTGGGGACTGATAATGTGAACGAAAAACATACATATAGCGGTCTGATTTGAGTTGAGGGCGTATGCCATACGCCCCTACAATATTTGGTGTTAGATTGGTGTTAGAGGGGTTTTCGGATCACTATTGCTGATTTTATTGATTTTATCATTAACTTCCGGTTTAACTTCCTAACTTAACTTTCTTTTTTTCCCTGGTGTAGTGTTTGATAGTTTGCCATCTTAGAGATATGAAGAATGAGTTTAATCGCGATGGCTTATCAATATCAGCAACAAAACTCGACTCAAACCTTACAAGAAGGACTGGAGGAATATTATCGCAATATTCCCGGACTAACCACTTATAATTATAGCAGTTTGGAGATTAAAAAGTTTTTTCAATCTCACGATGTTACTCATGTGGTTTTTGGCTGTAGCACTTCTATTGTAGATGAAACGTTAACGGATTTTTGGACGTTATTTGGTTCTACGATGAAGTTTTCCCGCTATCTGGCTTATCTGAATTATCCCGAAACTCAACAAATTTTTCAAGAAGCGGGCTATTTACAAACCTTTGGGCTTTTTCTGAAGGCTTTACCCCAAGTTTTTCGGGTTATTTGGCGAACGTTTCAGATGCGAAAAAAATGGGATTGGGAAAATTACGAATCCTATCTTCATCTGTCTTTGCAAGAAATTCGTCGGGAGTTTGGGATTTGTGTAATTTGATCTCTGAGTAACCGGTTTTTTGTCCGATATCGGGTTTAACTTGATTGAAATTTGAGGAATTTTATCGTGCAACATTCAAACCAAACAAACGCCAACCCTCCCCTCCAAAATAATGAAGCTTTTGCGATTTTCATTTTCGGGTTAACGGTTTTAATGAGTTTGATTTTAATTGGAGTCAAAGCCGTTTTTGGCTAAAATCTATTCATAGCGAGGGCGTATGGTCTACGTCCTCCCGAAGTCGATATGATTACCGATTTATTTTGGGTTGACAAATTGCTGCAAAAATCAACTGTTCAAGGATTAGATAGGCTTGAACTTCCCGAAGGTATTTGAACCCTCATTTCAGTTATCGCCCCCGGTTACGTTGTGAGGGAGGTTAGGTGGGTTTGAACACGCTACAATGGCCCATTTAACTATTCTTTCGGACAGTTAGGGATTCTAAAAAATTGAGATATCATGTAAACAGCAGTGTAATTTAGGGGAGTTGGGCTGACCCGATTTTATGCTGCAATGAGTGGGGATGATCTACGAAGAAATCATTCAAGATATCCTGGGGGATAGAGTGTCATTTATGGGAAAAGTGTAGTAGCCTGTAAGGAATTATTTAGGGATGTTAGAGAACTTCTTAAGTTTTGTCCGGAAGTTCATACAGAGCAATCTGTAGAATACCTAACATTTACCATAAAACGACTAGGTTGACGACCTTCGACTGGAGGACAGGATTTGTCACCCTCGAATGGTCATTCTATCCCCTTTAAACGTTCGTGTCCTTAATCAAAATAGGAGAGAGTTGAACAATGGAAGTTATCGTCATTTTTCTCGGAATAGCCCTTTATTTAATTTGGCATGAAGAAGGAAAACCCCCCCAAAAACCTAAGGAGGAATGGAAAGAAGTGAGTCGTAAAAGAGTTACAACCATTGAAGAACAACCGAAACCCAAAAGCTAGTTTGGATTGGGTTAATAATTTTTGTAGGATTGATTCTGGGGTCTTTCTACTCTCAAGTCATTTGTTATAACCCTCATTGAGAGAATATTCACAGCCTAAACAAAGACTAGCGGTTTATCTTTAAACGGTGCAAATGCTTCGGCATCAAACCGATATAAACTTGCGGGTCGTCCCGCCCCTCGTGATGTTTTTTTCCCGGTATCGCAGAGAAACCCCAACTTCAGTAAACGGGCGCGAAAATTGGAATAGTCGGAAAATCCTTCCCCCAAAACGGTAGTATAGAGTTGGTACAAATCTCCCAATGTAAATAATTCGGGTAGAACTTCAAAAGCGACGGGACTATATTCAAGTTTATTGCGTAGACGTTGATAACCGTATTTTAAGATCTGATTGTGATCGAAAGCCAGTTGGGGAACTTGTTCGAGGGGATACCAAGCAATTCCTGTAACGCCATCGGCAATTAATTCGGCTTCTTCAAACCGAACTAACGCAAAATAACTCACCGATAAATAACGAACATGATAACTCTCGGGACTTTCACGGGGATCGCGATGCGGCCCGCCAAAAGTATATAATTGTTCTAAGTATAAATTATTGACGCGAATTTTCTCCGATAAAATCCGATAGGCGGCTTCTTCTAAAGATTCTCCTTGACGAACCAGAGTTCCCGGTAGACTCCAGCGATCGCGAAAGGGTTCTTCTTGTCGCATCACCAATAAAACCAACAAACGGTTTTGGGTGGTATCAACAGAAAATATAATATTATCGACTCCAACTTTGAAGTCTTCTAGGGGATGAGAAGTGGTTTTTTTTTGGCTGCGTCCTGCCATCTAGTTCTGCTTGAGTTACTGATGTACAATTCAACGGTTAAGTCCGATGAGAATCTGATTCGGAGTAATAGTAGCTGATGTTAATTTTAACTCTAGCCTAGAACTCGATGAACTGGGTTTTCTCGAACCCTATTGAGAAGACTGATACAGGCGGTTTTGTTCGATATAGGCGGAAATAGCGGGGGTTAAGGTTTCGGGATCTCCCTTTTCGCGATAGTTTGAGGAAGAAACGGGTAAACCGGTAACGGAAGCGATCGCCACATTTGTCCCGAGTTGTTCAAGTGTTTTGACCTTCTCATCCTCGACGGGATAACCGGGTCTGGGGATAACTAATAGGTTGACTTGGCTGAGTAATGCTTCGATTTTATACCAGTTGGGCATCTGGCCGATCAAGTCGGAACCGACGGCTAAATGTAATTCGGCATCCGGCCAATATTGTTTGACGCCTTGTACCGTTTCGAGGGTGCGACGACTGCTGAGTTCTTGGTGAAGGGCGATGTTATTGCGGGGAATATCTTCTATTAGAATTTTCAGCATGGTTGTCCGATGTTCTATGGTGGTCTGGTGAGACTTAAACGGGTTATCGGACGCCCAGACGACAACTTGATCGAAGTGTTCCGATAGCCAACTCAAAATTTTTTGATGGCCTGCGGTTGGGGGATCGGCGCTGGTGCCAAACAGAGCGATTTGCATTTTACCTAGATTAACACGGAAGAATGAAAGCCGAGTCGTTTTAACGCTCGGATGAAAGGCGACCCGTCGGATTTTAATCCGAAGTGTTTATATCTTACACGATGGCTGCAAGATGTGTGTTAAGATGTGAGCTTCATGGCTATTTTAACTCTGACATTGAAGCTTCCTTTTTATCGGTTAAACCAATGCAAAGCGCAAGAGTTTGACCGACTAACTAAGTTGAATACGGGCATTGGTAATCAATTGTTATAAATTCCTAAAACGGATAGAAGAAAGTACACCAGCAAGGATTTTAATCAGATTGAAATTGGGTCGGGCTGGATTAATCAAACTATCCGTAATAGTTGTGCTGCAACTCAAGTTAAAAAGTTCAAATGTCTGCCTCTTGAAGTTAATAATCAAGGATGGCGAATTGAGAAAAAAGGTAATACTTATTCAGTCGCTTTCTCAATTGTCAGGGGAGTTAAAAAGCGCATTCCCTTAGCTATTCATCAATCTAGTCATACCAATGTCTTAGACAAAATCATAAACTCTGAAGCTAAGAAAGGTAGTCTGAAGTTATGGAAGTCTAAGAAAGGTATCTGGTATGTTTTGTTATCAGTATCAATGGATGTTCCTGATGCTGAACAAGTTGAAAACTGGATTGGAGTAGATAGAGGACAAAACCAAATTGCTGTTGCCGCTTTGCCTAATGGGTTTGGTAAATTCTGGAATGGTCGTCCAATTAAACATTTAAGAAGACGCTACCAAAAACTTAGAAAACAACTCCAAAAAGCAAATAAGCGCAAAGTAATTAAACGGTTAGAGTCTAAAGAAAGACGAATCATAACCTATATCAATCATTGCATTTCCAAGCAGTTAGTCCAATTTGCCAAAGATTATGGCATGGGATTAAGATTTGAATATCTGTCTAATATTAGGCAAACTTCAAAACAGTCTAAAAAAGTCAGATCTGATGCAGGAAACAGCCGTCATGCTTGGTCATACTTTCAATTGGAAGCGTTAACTCGTTATAAAGCGATCAAAGCAGGTGTACCTTTTGAATCAATCCCTGCCCCTTATACTTCTAAATCTGATCATCGTAATGGTTTTATCGGGAAAAGAAATGGGCATTGGTTCACAGGTTTTGATGGTTATCGATGCAATGCTGACTGGAACGCCAGTCAAAATATAGGTCAATGGCTAGGTTTTTCATGTCCTTTAGACCTTCAGAAAGCTGTATTTGTAATGGATGCAGATGGTTTAAAGGATGGGGTGGATGGGAATCCCTTAACTAGAGTAATGTCTAAACAGGTGGATTTATCCCCTGTGCGCGATAACCTCTAGAATCCCTTCGGCTAAAGCCGAAGGGAGTCTCAAATGAAAATAGACTAAAGCATTATAGCAGTCACTCCGATACCAGTTTTTACAGTTGTCAGTTTTCAGTAACCTCACGACTCCGGGGCGGGTTTATATGGGTTGAGAGTGGGACATGATTAATTTATTCCGAACCCGCCCCTACACTGATACCTATTCTTTTCGTATCACATAAATTATCTGTTTTGTCAAGATGTCTATTTTGGGCTTGGCTTTGGACTTTCAAAATTCGTGCGTCGGGGTTGCTATTTTTTTGTCATAATCTTCTGATTTTTAACGAGAGAATCGGGGTTTTAGCTTTTATTTTGACGTGTGGACAGAGTAACCCCTTGAGTGGTGTTTTTTATAGCTTACCAGAACCCCTATATTTTCGTCAACTTTTTGAAAATTTTTCTCAGTAAAAATTTCGATTTTTTCACAAATCTTTTGTTTATTAAAACGAGTTCGTGGTTTTGATTAGAAAAACTTATGGTTTAGGGGCGAAAGTTGAGTGAGGGGTTGAGAGTTGCAAGTTAATTAATTGAGGAGTTTTGAAAAGCCTAAATTTAAGCCTAAATTGTCGTGAAGCGGGGTGGAAAAATTACGTTATAGGTCGGCACAGATTTCCATTCTTCTAGAATAGGTCAAGTCCGAGGATTTGTCAATCGAAAATCGGGGAAATTTTGGGGAAATTTTTCAGGAAAATTGACTATTTTAGGAATAAAAAAGCGATCGCATTATTAGGGGACAGGGTTTTCAGTCACCAGTTACCAGTGACCTGGGTCAAAAACCCGGTTTCTTTGAGAAACCGGGTTTTTCAAATCTAGAAACCGGGTTTTTCACTCATTAGGAGTCTAACGGGGTTTCAATGGGTTCAAATAAGGTAAAGTCTTCTTCACCGATATCTCCCACCGCAATACCCGGTAAAGTGGCGAGAACTTCATCGGTACTGCTAACTTGAATTTGAGTTAGACCGGAAACTTGAGTAATAGTCAGTTGGTCAAAAGTTAACCCTTCACCCAACACAAACAGATCCTGACCATCTTCATAGTCTGCGATCAAGTCGGTTCCCGACCCTTCAACAAACAAAAAGCGATCGCGTCCGTCACCGCCGACGAGAGTATCATTTCCCTCATCACCTGCGATGAAGTCATTCCCCTCACCCCCGCTAACGAGGTCGTCATCTTTTCCGGCGAAAATAATATCCTCTCCGTTACCGCCAACAATGGTATCTGACCCGGTATTTCCGAAGATAATATCATTTCCATCTCCACCTTCGATGTAGTCAAAATCACTCTCGGGATCGCCGGGAAGTGTACCGCCAATACCGCCAAAGATCGAATCATTTCCGACATCGCCGTAGACATTATCATCGCCAAGACCTGCCAAAATCAGATCATCATCTCCGCCCCCGTAGATATTATCATCCCCATTTAATCCGGCGAGAATATCAATACCTTGGAAGCCGAAAATATCCTCACCCTCATCGGTTCCCAACAGTTCGTTATCGTCTTCATCGCCTTCAATGGTGTTGGTTGTGGTATTGGGTGGACGAACCGGAATTTCTACGTCAACCGGAGGAACGGGGGGTTGTGGGGTTTCGCCGTCATCGCCATCATCGTCGCCATCCTGATCGCCATCATCATCCCCATCATCAACGGGGGGTTGTTCCTGATCGTCATCGCCGTCCTGATCGCCGTCCTGATCGCCGTCATCGTCGCCATCATCATCCCCATCATCAACGGGAGGTTGATCGTCATCGTCGTCGGGTAACGGGGGAATGACAGGAATATTAAACGGTGAAACTTGGAACTGAAAACTGGTTTCGACTTCGGCTTCACCATCGCTAGCAACGACGGTAACATCAAAGGTTCCCGCATTAATGGGAGTTCCGACTATCAATCCTGTATTTTCATCTAGAGTTAACCCACGCGGTAAATTAGAACTGCTAAAGGTGAGGGGATCATCATCTTCGTCGCGGAAGTTATCAGAAATATTGAGGTTAAAACCAATATTAACTTCTCCGGTTTGGTTGGGAATTTCTTCATCAACAACGGGGGGAATATTTTGTTGTTCAATAACGGTCAAGCTGGCGGTTTGGAAGTTTTCACTAAAGGCGGTCGTTTGACCGGTTTGGGTGACATTTGCAAAAGTTGCATTTTCTCCAAAAGTTCCATCCCAAGCGTAGAATGTAATTGCGCGTTCAATGGTGCCTGTAAAGGTAATACTGGTGGCAATAAAACGAATTTGGGCGGTTGCATTTAAGAGTAAAGCATTTTCTTGGGAAACGCCAGTAATAACAATCCAAGTTTCACCGTTATCGATGGAATATTCCCAAGTTCCGTTTGTTGTATCAACGCCTGCGATCGCAATGCCAATATTATTATCATCGCTATCGCTGCTAATTTCCCCAACAAACTGGCTAATAGAAATCCCCTCCAAGTTATCGGGGTTTGAGAGGTTTTCCAATTCTCCTAAACTCAAGTCGGGGGTTTCTTCTAAAACCGGGGCGCTATTTTGACCGGCTATAGAATAAATTGTTGTGGTTCCGCTAACTTCGTTACTAACAATTAATTTCGGGTTTTCTCCGGGTACAAACGTAATCCCTTCCGGGGCGAGATCGCCAACTGCGGCTAATTGTTCGGGGGTCGGTGCGGGATCTCCCTCTTCGTTTTCATCAAATTGTACCGAGAAATTTCGGGGATTAATGTATTCGAGAAACTGGGGTTGGTTGGGGTTGGTAATATCATAAGACATAATACCGCCCATCCGTTCTAAAGTGATGAAAGCGTATGTTTTCCCGTTGATTTCCCCAATAGCAACCCCTTCCGGTTCCGATCCTTTATCGTTACTGCGATCGTCAAAGACGTTTTGATCGTTGGTGGTATTGAAAAAGTCGGGGAACTGTTGGGCAATAATTTGTTCAAATTGATCGCCGCTATCAAACACCAATTCTAAACCATTTTCTGTCGGTTCCCAAATGGAAAAAGATCGGCCCCCAAAAGCATAAAGTTCGTCATAGTCGCCATCGCCGTCCGTATCTCCGAGGCTGGTTGTTACTTCCAAACGCCCCAAATTTTCTTCAAGTTGTAATTCTGCGGCGTTGGGGAAAGCGGTTGGATCGAGAGTTAGATCGTCGATATTTTCTTCTTCGCTAAATGCGTCATAGTCGCGACTATCGCCTTCATTTGCAGTGACAATATAGGTGACTCCATTTGCTTCATAGGTAGCTATCCCATCGGGTTGATAAAGTCCGAATAATTTCGGATAGGTGGCGATATTAATGGCGTCGTCTCGGTCGCTTGCATCTAAAGGAATTTGGCTGTGATCTTTGAAGCCAAGCGGTAAAATATCTGTTACCGTACTGCTGGCAATATCAACAACAGCGATCGCATTATTTTCTTGTAAACTAACGTAAGCGGTTGTCGAGTCCGGGGAAACGGTGATAAACTCGGGTTCGACGTCTTGGGCGACGGTTGCATTCGGCCCAAAAATCTTGACTCCGGCTTGTTTTAACTCGTCTATTTGTTCGTTAAAAGCGGTAAAAGTTGCGGTTGTAACTTGCCGAGTTTCAACGTCAATAATGCTAATTGAACCTTCGGGATCATTTGTATAATCAGAACTGGGTTCGCCTTCGTTGGCGACTAAAATTGTGCTACCATCGGGGGTAAAGGTGAGCATATCCGGTAACGCCCCGGCTATAATGGGATCGCCCTGAATATTCCCCTCAGTATCAAGGAAGATAATTTGACCGTTATCTTGACCGACATTGGCTTCAACGGCGACAGCAACTAATCCTTCAAATATCGCCACACTGTTAACAACGGCGCCAAATTGTGAGAGGTCAACTCGTTGAAATAATGTCGGTTCTTCGGGGTTTGAAAAGTCGATAATATCGAGACTCACTTCAGCATTATTGGTGACAAAAGCCCGTTGAGTCGTACTATCAAAGGTGTTAATTTGACTGGCGGAATCGTTAAAAATTCCCGTTTCAAAGCGTCCTTGAACTTCTAAAAGTTTTGCGAGGGGTTGAGGTTGAGGTGTAGTATCGGCTTCAACTTGTTGGATGCGTTGATCCTGTTCAATTGGAGTATCTTCTTGGGTGAATGCCGGTGTATTTGCATCATCATCAGCCGGGAAGGTTTCGGCTAAATATTCGGCCAAAGCATCTTGTTCTGTTCCATCTTCTGCAAAGGTTTCTAAGTTCGTTTCTGGGGCGGGTTGTTCGATTAAATTAACCCGATTTTCCCCAAACAACGGGAACGGATAACTATCGCCACCGTTGGCTAAAAACCCCAACGTAACTAAACGAATTTCGCGGCTAGCATCCCCAACAAGTTGACCATTTTCAACAACAGTATCAACTACATTCCCCTCGTTATCGACAATTTCTAAACTAACAATTCGTTCCCCTTCTGTGGCGACTCCCGTTGCAATTTGGTTTTCATTCCGTTCAAATTCTATCGCTTGTTGAGTCGGGTCGTAAGTAAACCTTAAACCGCCCACTTGGGGAAACTGTCCGGGCGTCGAACCGGGGGCGACTGCTGCAACACCATGTTCTAGAATTTGTTTGAGTTCTTCTGCGGTTACAGTTAATAGCGATAAATCATTATTAAACCGCAGGGCGTTTTCAATATCAAGCTGAGAAATTTCCCCTTCTTCTTTAAGACCCGGAACGGCTTGGGGAGGAAGTTTTTCTAACTCATCACTTACACCACCGGGCGGAATAAATGCCACCCCAATATTATCGCGAATTCCGCCCCCATTTTTAATCGAAACGACAACATCTTCATCGTATTCTTGGGCAATATCCAAGTTAGCATCCGCACTTAAATTCCCCAAATTCGTTTCTTGAGTGCGAACATCTCCGCGAGTTCCGTTCAGGAACACCTCTGTTAAACCAAAAACATTCCCCTCTTTTTCTTGAATAATTTCATCAATTGCCGAGGTCACTTCAACCACAGTCGGATCTGCGAATTCTGCGGGGTTAACATCTTCGCCATAAACCCGATCCACTCCCGCTTCATCGGTTGCATAAACGCCGCTTTTTTCCCCAATTCCGGTAATAATGCCATTGGCATCAAAATCGGCAATTAACCGCCCGACATACTGATAACTTCCATCGGTATTAATCACATAAACGGGTTCATTGCTGGCCGAGGTTTTCTCAAGCGGATAAGGACGTCCGGCGGTGTCGCCTTCTCGCAAAATATCGTCTTCGTTGGCGAGTATTGTATTAGAACCTCCCGCCATGATAATATCAACATCTGTCAGCAATTCTGCCAGTTGTTCTTCCACAGAAATTTGCTGCATATGAGACAGTAAAATGATTTTATCAACCCCCTGATTTACCAGTTCATCCACACTCGGTTGAATGGTTGCGGCGAGGGCGTTAATATCATTGGGATCGGGCGGCGTAACGGTAATATCGCCAATATTAGAAATTGCAGGTAACTGAGGCGTAGTTGCACCCACAACCCCAATTGATTCGCCGTTTACTTCAATGACAATACTATCAGTAATTGTGTTCGGTTGGGGGGCATTTGCGGGGTCTACGACCAATTCGGCTAAATCGGGTTCGCCCGTAAAATCGAGGTTGGTGGAAAGATAGGGAAAGGCCGTTCCCGGATAACCGCCTTCGGGGATTCCCGGCCCGGTAATTTCTGCGTCGGGGCGGATGAGGGTATTGAGGGCGTCGGGGCCGAGGTCGAATTCGTGGTTGCCGATGGCTGAGGCTTGAAAACCGAGGGCGTTGTTAATTAAAATATCGGCTATTCCGGGTTCGCCGTAAATTTCCCGACTGGTGTTGAAAAATGGCCCCGCAATGAAGACGTCGCCGGTAGTCAGTTTCAGGGTATTTTCAAATTCGGGATCGGCTTCTAAGGCGTTGAGGACGGCCGAAAAGTTGACCGCATCGGTAATGGCCGGAATTCCCGCTTCTTGGTCTGCGGCGTGGAGAATTTCCAGGGTAAAGGGAGTCCCCGGATCGGTTTCTTCATCTTGGGCTTGCGGATCGTCTGGTGTGGTCAGGTCGGTAATTAGTTCTCCTGCTGTACTTCGATTAAGAGAAGCGTTAAATGTAGCAAATCTCATGGTGATTAATTCCCCTCACGAACCCGGTTAATTGAACTTAAATTTAAACTTTCGGACGGCAATAACATCATTATTCCATTGTTTGATTAATTGCTGACTCCGATTCTGAATTTATTGATAATTTTACCAAAAATTGCAGGATTCAGAATACAAGAATTAAGTCATAATTGTTACTCTAGCAATAGGATTGGCTTGAGTATTTGACAATGGAAAGTTATGCAGCCTGATGAGATCAGTATTATTGGGTTGGGGAGAAGCTTTGAGAAGGCGATCGCCCTATCTAATGCAGTAGCAATGGATGTCTGTTCACTTCTCCACTCGTTAATAATGCTGATATTGTTTAGATATGATACTATAAAATCGGCAAATCGCAAATCTAAACTGAGTTGTTATTTATCAAAAACAGTTGCTCGGTTTAATCGGTATATTCACCGGAAAAGACAGTAGTAGATCCTGGGTCAGGATTCTCATCAACAGATCGGGATCGATAGGATTAACAATAGGTTAAATTTACCGGATCGAAGGGTTAAATTTTTTTTCTCGTCCTTGACCCGTGCGAGAAAAGCTTCATACACTCTAGTTTTGATGGGATTGTAGAGGAAAAATTTATCGGTTGGACTTCAAAATAATACAGTGACGCCTCGGACGTAGGATAATTCCTTTTCGTTCTAATTTTTGCATCATTCGAGTTACACTCACTCGGGTTATCCCAATCACATCGGCGATTTCTAAGTGAGTTAAACGCACGTCAATTAACAACCCGAATTCGGTGGGATTTCCAAACTTTTTGGCTAACCAATTGAGGAAATTTAACAGACGTAAATCGGTACTTTGAGTTTGAACAATGCTGTGTAATTCTTGGGCTTGTTGGATATGAGAAAGAATCGAATCTAACTCCTGTGACCACTGTTGAGGAGGAATTAAACTCACGGTGACAGGGGTCAAACATTCGACTTGAAAGGGGTCGAGTCGAGATAGGGGTTGACCGATAACATCTCCGACCCCCCAATATCCTAAACTAATTTGGTTTCCTTCTTCATTCCAAGTGACTGTGCGGACAATTCCTGACTCGATTTTCCAGAGGGCTTCAGGCCAAAGTGGGATTAAATCTCGTCTGCAAAAATCACGGGATTTTGCGTTAGAAGGAAGTATAGCAAGCGTCGAGATCGTCACGATAGGACCCTTATGAATGCTTACACCTTACCCTACACCTTTGAGGTTAAATAAAGGTTCAGCTTGGGTTAAATTTTTGCAGATTCGATGGAAATCCGATCGAGATTCAGATCGAGATTCAGATCAAGATTTAGCTATCGTAAGACTAAGACCGGACATTGAGCAAATCGAATCACTCGTTCGGTGACTGAACCCAACATAAACCGACTAATTCCTCGGCGCCCGTGAGTGGGAATTACAATTAAATCGGCTTTTTGTTCTTGGGAAAAGTCTACAATTTTTTCAGCCGGATGTCCGATTTCTACATGAATTTCTATGCTTTGATGTTCGGGTTGATTTAAAACTTCTTTTAACTTTTTATGAACATTATTTTTTCGGGTTTCATTGTCGAGGGTACTCCAAATCATCGCCGGATCGGTGGCGGGAAGGGGTTCTAAGACGTGAATGACATGAATTTGCTCGGGGGATTTGACATATTCTAAGGCGGTGGCGATCGCCGTGAGGGAGAGTTCCCCAAAATCTACGGGAACAACCACGCAGTTTTTCTCAATTGCGCTCATTATTGTTCATCTCCTAAACTCATCTGATCGACTGAAGAATTCTATTATCTCATTAATCAGCTATTTTTGCTCGCAATTCTATTAAAATTTGACTTCATAACTGTTTTGAGGGGGAGAAATGAAGGCTGAAAATTTAACGGTTACTGAAGATCGAGGGGTGAAGGTTAGCGTTTACGTTGGGAGTTAAAATTACAGACACATCCGAGGATTTTAGCGTTAATTTATCCAAATAATTCGGTTAATTCACGGTGTTATTTTGCCAGAGATTCGACAAAAAAATAGGATAGGCATTGCCCATCCTACTGTTTTTACAGAAGATACTTAACTTTTTTGGGTAATGGTTTGTAATGCGGGAGCGATGGCAAAATTTCCATAGGCGAGTTCGCTGACTGCACTCCATTTATAAACACTTTCTCGGAAGTTTTTCCACTGTTCATAAACCGTTTTAAAGGTGGAATCTTTAGCGGCGTTTTCCTCATAAATTTCAAAGGATTCTTGTTGGGCGGCTGTCATAATTTCGGGGCTAAAAGCCTTGAGTTGCGTTCCGGTTTGGATCATCCGTTGGAGGGCGAGAGGATTTTCAGTGTCGTAGGTGGCTAAACATTCCATATTCGCTTGGATTGCCGCCGCTTTAACGACTTCTTGATATTCTTTCGGGAGTTTATTCCAAGCCGCTAAATTAATCTGCAAATCAAAGGTTGAACCCGGTTCCCACCAGCCCGGATAGTAATAGAATTGTGCGGCTTTGTTTAAGCCCAATTTTTCATCATCAAACGGCCCAACCCATTCTGCTGCATCAATCGCACCCCGTTCTAAAGCCAGAAAAATTTCCCCACCTGGTAAGACTTGAACATTGACTCCTAAGCGAGATAAGACTTCTCCGCCCAAGCCAGGAATTCGCATTTTTAAACCCTGTAAATCATTGACTGTATTCACTTCTCGTTTGAACCAACCGCCCATTTGTACGCCGGAATTTCCCGACGGAAAAGCGATAGTATTAAAATCAGAATACAGCCGGTGCATTAAATCTATTCCGCCGCCTTGATAGAGCCAAGCATTTTGTTGTTGAGCGTTTAATCCAAAAGGAACGGCCGTTCCAAATGCCAAAGCGGGATTTTTTCCGATATAATAATAACTGGCCGAGTGACCGCATTCAACTGTTCCCTGTTGTACCGCATCTAAAACTTGCAATCCCGGTACAATTTCACCGGCTGCAAACACTTGAATGGTAAATCGTCCTTCTGTCATTTCGCTAACCCTCTGAGCGACTCTCTGCGCCGCACCGTAGAGGGTTTTGAGCGAAGTCGGCCAACTGGTCGCCATTTTCCAGCGCACGTTGGGTAAGGCTCCCCCGGCTGTGCTGGTGGTATTCGTCTGACTACAAGCAGCTAGGGCGGCTGTCGTGGCGGTGGCGGTGGCGGCATAACTTAACAGAATGCGTCGTTTCATGGGTTAAAATTCAGGGTAAAATGAGGATGTTAACAAGGGATTGAGATGAAATTTATCATCGGATTCAATTTTAACAAAGTCGCGATGCTTCGGGTTAAAAATTCTAGGTTTATCGGTTATTCTGAGCAGATAAACCTACGGAACTCGAAGTTTAAATTCCCTCTCAAACGTTTTTTAAACGCCGATCAACTGACTGAAAATATCTACTCTTTCTTCAGGTTTGCCTTTCTAAAATCAGCCAAAGCGCTCCAATTTTACCCCGCAGAAACATTTCAAAACTCAAGCGTTCGTCTGTCCGTGACCTCGGAGCCGGCGGCAGCATCGGGGTAGAAAGCCCCAGATGGGAATGAAAGGGAGTCATCTCTGCTACAGTTGAGAAGATCTTTAATTATATCAAGATCAATTGAACTTTCATATTAAGATATTTAACGCGCACCGCGATCGCCTCTACAATTAATTGTAGAAATTCTCCGATCTCGTGCGCCCATCACCGGGTTTGATTCTCACTAAAATGGTAAGGTAGACGTTTAACCTCAACGTTTCTACAATGAATTAGCATTCAAAGGTAAGGATGATGAAAGACGCTAAAACGCTGATTGTGGCCTTAAGCATTATGATCTTGGGTTCCTTGGGTTTAGTTTGGCACACAAAATCTGTGCAAAATAAAGCGATCGCCAAAGCAACCGCCCAGGTGGAAAACCTCGGAGATCTTAATCAAATTTCTGAGACTGAAAAACTCAAAAATGCTCAACAACAAATCGAATATGCTTTACTGACTTTAGATAATATACCGACTTTACCCGTTGTTGCGACCGCACCGCAAGCGGTGACTGAAAACCTCGATCAATACTCGACTAAACTCGATGAAATAGAGCGGAAATTGCAACAAAAAGCGGAAGGACAACAGGGTATAGAAGCGGCCAAAAAACTGGCTTGGTCAGCGGCTAAATTGGCGCAAAACCCGCCCCATACCGCAGAAGTTTGGCAAGAAGTTCATCAAAAATGGCAACAGGCCATGACTTTACTGATTAATATTCCCGAAGATAGCCCGGAGTTTGCCAACGCTCAAGCTAAACTCAAAGATTATCAGAAAAATTATGAAGTGGTCAATCAATATTATGAGAAGGCGAAACAGGCGGTTCAACTGAATAATCGGGCGATGAAGTTAATAGAGTCGGGTGATTATCAACAGGCGATTTCAAATCTTAATGAAGCGGTTAATCTCAATCCGGGACAAATCGAAGCTTATTTAAACCGGGGTGTGGCTTATTCAGAATTAAACAGTCATGCTTCTGCGATCGCCAATTATGATAAAGCCATTGAACTTGCACCCAATAATGCAGATGCTTACTATTATCGCGCTGATGAATATTTGCAAGCGGGAAATGCACCCAAAGCCTTGGCAGATTACAATAAAGCGATTCAACTCAATCCCAATTATTCCCAAGCTTATTTAGATCGGGGATTTATTTATTATCAACAGGGAGAGAGTATAAAAGCGATTGAAGATTTACAAAAAGCGGCGGATTTGTTAGGACGCCAAGGAGATCTTCAAACCCAAAACACGGCGTTAGAGGTGATTCAAGATATCCGCAATTCACTTTAAATTATCGCCGGGATAATAGGAATTTTCTGAGTAGACAATTTGTTGATAACAAAGCCTACATAAATAAAAGCACCAGGTAGCAATTCCCATTAATTTGCTGCCGTCTTCGAGAATGAAATATAAATTACTTTCAGACCCGATATAATCAACTTCAAAGGGTAAACGGTCGATGAGTAAAGAACTCGCAAAGAATAAAAAAGCCAACCCGAGAATTGGAAAATTCGTCCGCTTTAAAATCAGGTTTCGATAGTGAAATACATGAAAAATCACCCAACCCAAAGTCAGAATTATAACCCCTTTTTCGGGGAAGCCTAACCGCGTTGGAATCACTCTTTCATGCAGCATCAAAAAGTCATCCAGCATCATCCAAGCCGAAATTAATCCAAACCAACCCAGACAATTCTTGATTTTCTTTGCTGTTCCTGTGCTGGGTTGAATGACAAAAAACGTAAACAGACAAACCACCGCACTACAACACCACGTTAAAATCCCCAGGTTTGAAATTAATCCCGTGTAAACTGGCGCTTCAAGATCGGCAAAAATATCCCGCGTTAAGACATGAACGGGAATCTGAGTCTGCCAACTCGAAAGAAGCAAAATAATCAGGAAGGGAAGATAAAAAATAACTAAATTGACCAGGGTTTTGGTGAAGACAAGTTTTCTCAAATTAGACACAGGAAAAGAGACTTTCATTTTCAAAACAAGAAAGTGAACAAATAGAGGGATTGACTACTTTAAGACAACCCTTAAGTTGTATGCCCGGGGCATTTGATCACGTTATTTTAACCTATTTTTAACCTAAATTCAAACGACATCCTCCTAAAGATCTAAATTTTTGATGACTAATGGCGGGTTTAGCCGCTTATCAGCAATATAACGCACTTAACCAGCAGGTAATCGTCTGTTAACCTTCGGTTGAGGGAATCGAGATCGGCGAGAATACCGATATATCGTGATTTCCTGGGGCTATCCTCAGTCATAGAGACGCTATTGGCCGAATTTCGCAGGTTAAGGTAAATTTAAACTTGTTTAACTTGGAGTCATCCGACTGAAGCCGCAAAATCTAGCTATCCTCAATCCTTTTTGACTTAATCTAAAAAAGATTAACGTTATTAATATTCAATCAACCGCTTCAAATTCAGAAGATTATGCGCTATCTTTTAGAGAAGATAATAATCAATAGTTAAAAGCTATTCAAATCAATCTCTAAGTAAAATTACTTTTTATTGCAGTTTTCCAAACGCTTAAAAATAATTGACCCTTTCGACGTACAATAGAATAAAGAATCTATTCACCAACGAGGGAGAGAGAAAACACCAGTAAACAAACTCTTTCCCTTGTTGCTCATGTTGAATCATTGTTGGAGAAACATTAACCGTGGTTGCACAAGCTCCTGGCACATACGAAACCAAAACACAAGAAATCGCCAAACAACTCCTCGCCGCAACGCAAGAGAAAAAACGCTCGTTTCTCGGACAGTTGCAAGACCAAATGCGTTGGGATGATAAACTGCTCGATTGGACGATGGCGAACCCCGGACTGCGCGTGCAGTTATTCCATTTTATCGACTGTTTACCCGCCCTGCGAAGCAAACCCGAAATCGCCGCCCATTTGCAAGAATATCTTACCACATCAGAAGTCGAACTTCCTGACGCCTTAAAAAAACTTCTCAACTTTGCAAACCCCGACTCGGTACCGGGAAAATTAGCCGCAACAACCGTCGCCCCTGCGGTGGAAACTCTCGCCCATAAATACATCGCCGGGGACTCCATTCCTCACGTTATTAACACCTTAGAAAAACTGCGGAAAGATAAACTGGGTTTCACCGTTGACCTACTCGGAGAAGCCGTTATTACCGAAGCCGAAGCCCAGGCTTATCTCAACAGTTATTTAGAGTTGATGGAAAAACTCAGCGAAGCGGCGAAAAAATGGTCAACCATTCCTCAAATTGATGAAGCAGACGGACAACCCATTTCAAAAGTTCAAGTGTCTGTTAAATTAACCGCTTTTTATTCCCAATTTGACCCCTTAGACGCCAAAGGAAGCGAAGCAAAAGTTAGCGAACGTATCCGAATTTTACTCCGTCGGGCGGCAGAATTGGGCGCTGCGGTTCACTTCGATATGGAACAATACACCTATAAAAATCTCACCTTCAGCATTTTAAAAAATCTGTTGATGGAAGAAGAATTTCGCAACCGCACCGATATCGGGATGACGGTTCAAGCCTATTTGCGGGATTCTAAAAAAGATTTAGAAGGCATCATCGAATGGGCAAAATTGCGCGGAAATCCGGTAACTGTGCGACTGGTGAAAGGGGCGTATTGGGACCAAGAAACCATCAAAGCCATGCAAAACGACTGGCCCCAACCGGTTTATAATGATAAAGCCGCGACCGATGCGAACTATGAAGAATTGACCCAATTGATGTTAGAAAATCATCAATACATCTATTCGGCAATTGGCAGCCATAACGTTCGTTCTCAAGCTAAAGCCATTGCGATCGCCGACACGTTAAACGTTCCCCGTCGCGCCTTTGAAATGCAGGTATTATATGGAATGGGCGACCAACTGGCGAAAGCGTTGGCAAAACAAGGATATCGGGTGCGGATGTACTGTCCCTACGGCGATTTATTGCCCGGAATGTCTTATTTAATTCGCCGTTTGTTGGAGAATACAGCCAATAGTTCTTTCCTGCGTCAAAGTTCAGAAAATCGACCGATTGAAGAACTTTTGGCACCTCCAAAACCCAACGCGGAAAGCACTATTAAAGACACTTGGAAACCCGTATTTCCGAACGCCCCAGATAGCGATTATGCAGACGCCGTTCAACGAGATAAAGCGTTTCGAGCGTTGGAAACGGTTCGTCAACAATTGGGTCAAACTTATCTGCCGTTAATTAACGGAAAACGGGAACAAACCGAAACCATTGTTGATTCTGTTAACCCCTCTAATCCCTCAGAAATTGTCGGAAAAATTGGGTTAATTAGTATCGACCAAGCAGAACTTGCATTAGAAGCTGCTAAAGCCGCATTTCCGGCTTGGAAACGGACGCCCGTTCGTCAACGTGCGGGGGTGTTACGCAAAGCCGCAGAATTGATGGAACAGCGCCGCCACGAGTTGTGTGCTTGGATGGTTTATGAAGTTGGAAAAGCGTTGCATCAGTGCGATGCAGAAGTCTCCGAAGCGATTGATTTTTGTCGCTATTATGCGGATGAAATGGAACGCTTAGATCAGGGATATAAATATGATACAGCCGGAGAAACGGATCGTTATCATTATCAACCCCGAGGGATTTCTGTTGTGATTTCCCCCTGGAATTTTCCCCTAGCTATTCCTGTTGGGATGACGGTTGCATCGTTGGTAACGGGAAATTGTACGCTGTTAAAACCTGCGGAAGTTTCATCAGTAATTGCGGCAAAAATTGCCGAAGTTTTGGTCGATGCGGGCGTACCAAACGGGGTATTTCAATACATTCCCTGCAAGGGTTCAACGGTGGGTTCTCATCTGGTGAAACATCCCGACGTTCACATGATTACCTTTACGGGTTCTCAAGAGGTTGGTTCTCGCATTTACGCCGAAGCTGCGGTGTTGCAACCCGGACAAAAACACCTCAAGCGGGTTATTGCGGAAATGGGCGGAAAAAATGCGATTATTGTTGATGAAAGTGCGGACTTAGATCAGGCGGTTGCGGGTGTCGTTTATTCGGCGTTTGGCTATAGCGGTCAGAAGTGTTCGGCTTGTTCTCGGGTGGTGGTTTTAGAACCGGTTTATGAGGCGTTTGTTAGCCGTTTAACCGAAGCTGTGCGATCGCTTAATGTGGGGGATGCTGTTCATCCTAGCACGTTTGTTGGTCCGGTAATTGATGCTAATGCTCAAAAACGGATTTTAGAATACATTGAAATTGGCAAACAAGAAGCCGAACTCGCCATTCAAGTTCCCGCACCGGAAACCGGATATTTTGTTCCGCCAACGGTATTTGTGAACGTTTCTCCGACGGGAAAAATTGCCCAAGAGGAGATTTTTGGGCCGGTTTTAGCGGTGATTAAAGCGCCGAATTTTGAGGAAGCGATTAATATTGCTAACGGTACAAACTTTGCATTAACGGGCGGTTTGTATTCTCGTACTCCGTCTCATATTGCGACAGCAAAAGCCGATTTTGAAGTGGGGAATTTGTACATTAACCGAGGAATTACGGGTGCAATTGTTTCCCGTCAACCGTTCGGAGGGTTTAAACTTTCCGGTGTTGGTTCCAAAGCGGGAGGACCGGATTATTTGTTACAATTCCTCGAACCTCGGACGATAACAGAAAATATTCAACGTCAAGGGTTCGCGCCGATAGAAGGCTTCAGTAACGAGTAGTTGTAGTAGGGTGGGTGACAACTGATCAATTAATTGTTGAGATTTCCAATTTTTTGATGTCACCCACCCGACTGTTAATTGTTGAGTTGTAGGGTGGGTGACAACGGATAACTTAATTGTTGAAATCAAAAACTTTTTAATCTCACCCACCCGACTGTTGAAATCAAAAACTTTTTAATCTCACCCACCCGACTGTTGAAATCAAAAACTTTTTAATCTCACCCACCCGACTGTTAATTGTTGAGTTGTAGGGTGGGTGACAACCGATAAATTAATTGTTGAAATCAAAAACTTTTTAATGTCACCCACCCTACTGTTGAGATTGCAACTTTTTTGATGTTATCCACCGCACCGTTAAGCGATCGCTTAAATGTGAACAATACTCAACTAGAAACGCTTCGCTAGCAAGCGAGACGCTTGCACTACATATACAGGACTAGATTGAATATCAAGCAGTTTTAGCTATGATTGAGATATTGGTTTACTAGCTGTCAATGATATCCGATCAAGAGTTTCTATACGGTGCTGCCTTATTAAAGCTTATTAATTTTGGAAATAAAGTGACTCTTGTTCACTACTCTTATATACATTCTTCGTTATACTTAATTGAAACAGACAATACAAAGTCTGCGGTTTTATTCAAATTATCAAAAAAACCAAAATCCGCATGGTCTTTTACTTTTAGTGAACAAGAAGATATAGCTTTAAAGACTGTGCGGGATCAACATCTCAACGTTTTAGTCTTTCTAGCTTTAGTGTGCCATAAAGATGGTATTTGCTGTATGGCTTTGGATCGTGTGTTAGATATTCTAGAGAATCGAGAAAATATTAGCGGTCAATATATTTCGGTGTCAAGACGACCTCGGGGAAGCTATCATATAAGTGGGGCCGGGTAGGGAACAGATGGAACGAACTGTCCCTCAAAGTGACTGGCCACGCATTATTCTATCAAAATCAGAAAAAAATTATGAGTAAAACACCTATTAAAACGGATGGTTATTGTATCACTCAACTGCTGAAGAGACAGAAGAAAAAAATTGGAGATGAAGCAGCAGAAAAGTTAAAACAAACTGCTGTTGATGTGGTCCAGAACTGTGTTGATGTCTATACTCAGACGTTCGGTGGTAATGATGTTGGTGCTTCGGGTCTAGGAAAAGTTAGTCATTCTCGTAAGGGTAAAGAATTTGTTAATGGCACGACTGGATTAATATATGGTAGAGTTCAAAGTGGAAAGACAATTACCACAATTGCTACGCTTGCGATCGCTCAAGATAATGGTTTTAAATGCTTTATTGTATTGACTTCTGATAATACTTGGTTGGGTAAACAAACAGCAAGTCGATTTAATACTGAACTCAAAGGAGGGCCTGTTGTCTTTGACTGGGAGCAATGGAATAAAGATCCTAAAGATTTTGCAGAAAGTAAATTGAGTCCTTATATTGAATATACAGGTGTAGTCTTAGTTTCTACCAAGAATGTTCGTCATCTAGATAACTTACTACAAGTTCTAACATCTGCTAAAGCCAGTAGTGTCCCCACTCTGATCTTTGATGATGAAGCTGATAATGCTAGTCTCAACACAAATGAAGCCAAGCAATTTAAAAAAGGTAAAGATTCTGTAGAGGATAGTCCAACTTTTGATAAAATCGGTAAGATTAGGAAAGAGGTAGCAAATCATATCTATGTACAAATCACGGCTACTCCTCAAAGTTTGCTTCTGCAAAATCTTGAGCATCCATGTAAACCTACTTTCTGTGCTGCTCTTCCTGAACCGGGAAATAGTTATATGGGAGGAGACTTATTTTTTGCAGACAATAGCCCATACTCTTATGTTGTTAGTGCCGAAGAAGTCAAGGAACTCAAAAAACAAAAAGGTCAAATTAATCCGGGTAATAATTGGGATATTCCTAAAGGTTTGAGACTGGCTTTATGCTGCTTCTTCTTGGCTTCTATTTATAAGATGCAAACCGAAGAAGATGAAGATGCTAAGTATTCTTTTCTAGCTCATATATGCTATAAGCGGGATAATCACGAACATCTTGAAAAAGTGATTAGTAGTTTTGTTATCGATCTAGACAAAGCTCTTCGAGGTCAAGCATCTCCTACGAAGGAAAAAGAAGCTCGTAAATGGTTGAGCGAAGCCTATCAAGAGCTAGAGAAAACCGTGCAAAATTTATCTCCAATTGATGAGCTTCTTGAACACTTAAAACATGAATTACGAAGTGCAATTCCCAAAGTAATTAACGCAAACAATCCTGATAAAGAACCAAACTATAATCCGGGGATGAATATTTTAATAGGTGGAAATAGACTGGGACGAGGTGTAACAATTGAGGGATTAATGGTAACTTACTACGGGCGCGAAGCTAAACAGAAAATGATGGATACTGTTCACCAACACGCACGGATGTATGGTTATCGTCAAAACTTGAAGGATGTTACCCGTCTTTTTCTATCTGAAAGCATTCTAAAAGATTTCCGTACTATCCATGAGGCTGATGAGGGAATGCGTCAAGCTATTGGCGATGATCCAAGTCAAATTAAGCTTAAGCCTGTTTGGGTTGGTCGTCCACTAAAGCCTACTCGTTCTAATGTTTTAAATCCAGCAGCTATCAATGCTTTCACACCTGGTTCAGAAATAAAACCTGCTGATCCACTTTGGAAAAAGCCGGAAATTAAGCAACATACAGAAGCTCTAGATCAGCTTTTAGCTCAATATAAGAATCAGGAATATTCTAAAGTAGATATAGATTTCATAATCCAGCTTCTTCAACATATGCCAAGCCGTTCCTGTGAGGGACATCCCTGGGAGGATAAACGAGTTCAAGAAGCCTTACAAGCTATGAAAATAGAAGGTATTGAAAAAGGAATTCTCAATATAAATCGAGGTCAGAAAGGTGATGGACTTGGCTTGTCAAATAAACCCCGTCCTTGGCGAGGTAGCTTTGGACAAAGTGAATTATTCAGTAAGCCAAAAAAGGAATATCCCGATGTTCCTACACTTGTAGTGATGTATGAAAAAGGTGAGAAAAAGAAGGGTTGGGATGAACAACCACTCTATCTTCCAACCCTAATTCTACCCAAGCATAAGTTTGTATTCATGTTTAACTATTCCGAAAAAACACAAAAGTTAGAATGAGTTGATGAGGAAGAGTGAATGAAACTAGCAGCTAGGGCGATCGCTTAAGGTTTACAGTTGTAGGGTGGGTGACAACCGATAATTTAACTGTTGAAATCAGAAATTTTTTAATGTCACCCACCCTACTGTTAGTGAAAAACCCCTGTTCAAGTTGTCGGGTGGGTGACAACGGATAACTTAATTGTTGAAATCAAAAACTTTTTGATGTCACCCACCCTACTGTTGAGATTTATAATTTTTTGATGTTATCCACCCTACTGTTAGGCGATCGCTTAAACGTGAAATAACTGTGTTAAACTCAGGTTAGAGTAGGTGAAGTTTGAAAGATGCAAAAAGTCTACAAAGTTAAGGCTAATGACTTAGATGATCGTTTTTTGACCGAGTTGAAAGCCATATTTCGCGACCGAGAGATTGAAATTGTTGTTTCGGAGGTTGATGAAACTTCCTATTTATTACAGTCTCCAGCTAATCGAGAAAAATTGATCAAAGCCGTAGATAATATTAAGAAAAGAGATAATCTAGTTGAATTTAATAGCGATGATCTGACATGAGAAGAAGAATCGTCTTTGAAGCATCAGCCTTTGAAGATTTTAACATATGGGCTACTCAGGATAAAAAACTGTATGGAAAAATTATTAAGTTAATTCAGGATATTGATCGCTCTCCTTTTGAGGGTTTGGGTAAACCAGAACCTTTAAAATATGAACTCAGTGGATTTTGGTCAAGACGGATCAACGATGAGCATCGCTTAGTTGATCAGGTAACAGATGATGAAATTATTATAGCTTCATGTAGATATCATTACTCGTAATGATGATACCTATTAAAGTTGTATTTCAATTCTGCAAGAGAAAGATGATCATTACTGAAAGTGGGTGAAAGGCGAGCGCTTAAGGTTTACAATTTTAGGTGGGTGACAACCGATAATTTAACTGTTTAAATCTGAAACTTTTTGATGTCACCCACCCTACTGTTAGCCGAGCGCTTAAGGTTTACAATTTTAGGTGGGTGACAACGAATAACTTAACTGTTGAAATCAGAAACTTTTTGATGTCACCCACCCTACTGTTGAAATTTATAATTTTTTGATGTTATCCACCGCACCGTTAGGCGATCGCTGTTCTGTTATATTTTTTAACCCCAACCTTGAAACAAAATATTTCTTTTGATTGATCCGGAACGATGAACGATTTTGATAACCTTTGAGATAAGGTAAATATCAAAGTCAAATAAATTATGTTTAAAAATATTCAGATTCCGCTAACAATTAGTTTACTCATCGGTGGGTTTTTTGGGGGTATTTCTCCCGCTTTAGCCCAAGTTAGCGGTATAGAAAATCAACTCTGTCAACAGTACGAACAAGTTCCGGGTTCGGGTCAACAGATCGATTGTTCTCAGGGCTTTGACGAAGGATATCAAGTAGGATTAGAATACGGACAAGAATATCGTGAATCTGAGGGAAGGGAACAAAGAATAGAAGCAGAAATTGAAGCAATGATTCCGAATGATGCGACTGAAGCTTATCGAAATGGATTTATGTCGGGTTATCGAGTTGGATTCCAAGAAGGTTATCAACTCTAATTTTGGGGTTGAAAGCAGCTAAAAATAAACTAGCTTAGTGTGAGCTTAAACTCTCTGAAGAAGTGACATCTTGTTCGGCTTGTTCCTGCATAATATACTTTTGAATCCTAACTGCTTTTTCGTGAGCAATCTCACCTGTTAAGTCATCTCGACGAGAATCAAGTTCTAATAAAGCAGTCTTGCGACCGTAAAGAATGAGCAAGTCTAAAGGACGAATATAGGTCGAACCATTCGGCGCTCCGATATAGGTTTTATCCTGTCGCTGAATTCCCAAAACCATAATACCTTCGGCTTTTAATCGGAGTTGATGAAGTTGTTTATTAGCCAGCCAATCCGACGAGTTAACTTGCAATTCCATAACCCGATATTCGCCTTTGAGATGTAGTAAATTTGCATAATCTCGCACATCTAAATTCGTCCAACTTCGCAACGCCCATCTCACTAATCGATTCAGATATCGGTTAAATCCTCGATGTCGAATTATTAAAGAAAGCAAAGCCAATCCTAAGAATAAGAGCAGCAATCTTAATATCCATTGCTCCGAGCGAGCCGTAGTTACAAAAGTTAGAACAACAGAAGAAATAACCGTAACAATTCCTGCATTTCCTAAGAACATTAACCACATAATAATTCGTCGTCGGACGGGATGATTAACGACTCCTTCCGACTCCTGGGTTGTAAAACCGGAACCTGTAAACGCTGAACGAGCTTGAAAACGAGCGGACTGGCGAGATAAGCCGGTGAGGGTGAGCGCTTCGGAAGCAATTCGAGTCACCAATAAAGATAATGTCACCGCAACAAACAATGAAATAATTGCTGGCAATTCTTCTGTTCCTTTAGTTCTTCAATATCGAAGTATAAAGTAAAATCCCAGAGATCTCAAACTCAAACATGATGAAAGCTTGAAATCTGAAGTTTCTATCTATCCCGTTAATTTGATGTTCAAACAGAGGAAAGCGGCTATACCCCAAACCAGAATCTATCATCCGGGAGAGGTTAAACTAAAGCAATTTCGCTTAATCTATAAAATTAAAACTAGAGGTTAAACATGAACGATAAAAGTCAAAATCTACTGAATCATCTACAATCAGAAAATCTAACTAAATTGGAAATAGCTACATTAATGGTGGCTCAGGGAATGTTAGCAAATCCTGCGGCCGATAAACGGGTTGATAAAGAAAAATTTGCAGAGGATGCTACAGCTTTAGCGCTGTTGTTTTTACAATCAGCCCAAGCTGTCTCTCAAAAGCTGGAGAATAATAAATAATAAAAACTTCCTTCGGAGTCAGCGATGAAGGTTGACTCCAATAATTCAAGAAAAACAATAGATGATTAACCTAGCTTTGCTCATAAAAAATGATAGGTTCATTGGTTTTTCCATAGAACTTAGTAAAAGGAACGGCCGTCAAACCATGAATTAAAATTGATGCACAGATCATCAAACTACTGACCACCCAAATCGATTCTAGTCCGACTCGTTGAACCGATAAGTTGGCATAAAAAACGGCTGCAACACCAATCGGCCCAAACCAACCCATAAATAAAGCATCCGTCCATTTTATTATGCTAGAAATCTGATTTTTCAAAGCAAGAACTGCTGGAAGTCGGCGTAGCAATAAAATAGCGCCGACTAAGAATAAACCCGACCAACCCAACTCAAGCCATTGTTGCCAGGGAAGATTTAAACCTAAAATTACAAAAATATACAGGGTAAAAAATCGGTCAATGGCTTCTTGAACTTGTTCTTCTTGTGCGCGATCGCGACCGTTTACAACCATACTAAACATCACTCCAGAAACAAAAACCGCTAAAATTCCATCGCTACCCAAGAGTTTTACTGCCGCCAATACAAAGATAGAAAGTGCTACAGTGTAGGCTAAAAATGAATGTTTTTCTAGCATCTTTTTGGCTTCTGACCACAGTAAGAGTTTACCGGCAATATATCCGAAGACTCCGCCTAAAATTACCGCTACTCCCACTTCCCAAATTAGCGTTTTAGTCAGCCAGTGAAAGATTGCTTCTCCGGGGGGTTTGGTGAGGAGTAAAATCGGTAAAAAAACAAAAGCATACCCCAAACCATCGTTAGCGGCTGACTCAGTAGAAAGGGTGTAACGGATGCGAGCAGGTAAATTTTGTTCTGCTATTGTTCCGGTTACAACTGAGGTTGCAATCACCGGATCTGTGGGGGTAATAATGGCACCAATTAGCAGAGAAACCCAAAAAGGTAAGCCTAAAATTAGATAAACGAGCAAGCCACTAACTAACCACATTAAAGGCATAACTAGCCCCAATAAAATCGCTAGAGGCTGCCAATGTTTGAATAGATAACCTTTTGGTAATCGTAAAGCAACTCCCATGACTTGAATCGCAATCGCCAGACGAGCGCTTTGTTCTAAAATGGCTTCGGGTTTACCCCAATGTTCTAAGTGTACTAAATCTAATCCCCCTGAACTGATTAGAATTCCCACAAATAAAGCAACAATGGGATCGGAAATAAAAAAACGTCCTTTGATCAGGCTAGAAAATAATCCGAGTAGGATAACTAGCCCTCCGATTGTTAAGAGTGCAATATTGATTTCAAGCATCATCTAATTTTTGATTCATCAACGGATTTTTATAATTAATTTAAGACGATAATTTTGATCGTTTTTCTGCTAGTTTTAGGGTAAAAATACAAGCACTTAACCAGACTAATCCGGCCGCATATCCTGCTATAATATCAGTCGGCCAGTGAACACCTAAATACAAGCGGCTGAGTCCGATGAGAAAAATTAAAAGACTCGTTAGGCTGATAATAATTTTTGAGGAAGCTTGAAATTGAGTGATTAAGTAGTAGCTAACGATACCATAGACGACCAATGAAATCATCGCATGACCGCTCGGAAAACTTTTCAATTTTACATCTACAATTTGTTGCCAAAGTTGAGGTCGAGAGCGAGAAAATAGAACTTTTAGCCAGTAATTTAAACCCATTGCTCCTCCGGAAGCAATTGCGAGTATTCCTAACTTAGCCTTTTGTTTGTAGTGGATTAAAATAAAACTGACAACCCCGGTGAATAAAATTAAAAAATTTGGATTTCCTAAAACAGTAATACCGCGAAAGATTTGGTTTAAAACCGGGGTATGCCAGGATTGAAAATGCTGAAGAATTGCTGTATCTAACGCTGTAGTCTCTTGTTCAAGCACTTCCTCAGCAATTTCAAAGAAAACCCAGAGTGATAGAGCGGATAAAATTAATCCACTACTAACCAGTGAGAAAAGCCGAGTGAAAATCCGAGAAGTAATTTTTTTGGTTTTTTGTTTCATCAACTGTTGGTTTATGGGCGATCAACTTCAATATTTTTATAAGTTTAATCGGGAATTCGATAATCGACAATCAAAACATCTATATTACTTTTATTCTCTTTTTGTTGGGTTTGAACTGGTTTTTGAGGTTTACCTGTCTTGGATTTAATTTTTAATCCGGGTAATCCTTCTAATTTTTCAGGTTGTTCAGAAGAAAACTTATCGGGAACAAATACTTTTAATTGGCGAGAAACACACTCAATCTCAACAGGAGTTTTTCCGATCACTTCTCCATCGACAGCCACTTTTTGGGGGGGATCGGTAGTAACTCGAATGCGTTGGGTTCGGAAGTAGCCAATATCATTTCGTTGAGCTTGATCTTCAGATAAAGCCGACAGGAGTAAATGATAAGATGCTCCCACAGCATTCCAACGATTTTTAGGGGCAAAAATTGTGACATCTAAGAGTCCATCATCCATAATAATTCCCGCCGGCCCCTGAGCTAAAATCGAAGAAGCTGGGGCAATATTAGCAATAGTAATAGCGGTTGCTTCTACTTCAATAATTCTATCGTTTGTTTCCAGTTGAGCGTGAAAGGTTTTAAATCCTTTCCACTGTTTGAAAGCCGCAATATAGTAAGCTAATATTCCTAAGCGATTTTTGGCTTTTCGATTGGCATCTTCAACCATCCCCGCTTCTAAACCCACACCCGCTAACAGCATCATGGGTTTTCCGTCACATTTCCCCATATCGACAACTCGCTCTTTTGCCGCTAAAATAATTTTGCAAGCCCCTTCTATTCCTTGGGGAATATTGAGAGCATTTGCAAAGGCATTAGCGGTTCCTCGGGGAATAATTCCTAATGGAATTTCGGTGTCCACTAAAACGCCGGCGACTTGAGAAACAGTACCATCTCCTCCTGAAGCAATTAAACATTCTACCTTTCGTTCGATAGCTTCACGGGCTAATTGTTCAGCGGATATGTCTTCAGTCGTAAACTGAATATCTAAATGAATATGGGGTTTCAAGTGGCGTTTAATTTCGGAGAGATCCTGATCGGGATCGCTTTGACCGGCGACCGGATTAAAAATTAAACACGCTGAATCAAGCATAAAAATTTTTCTCCCCTATTTTCAGGCTATTAACTGATAGGATATTCGACCTTAATTTTTCGGCTCTTAAGTTTGTGTTTAATCATAACAAAAAAATTAACGATTGATTAAAACATCTGTAATTTATACCGTAAGAATGAAGAATCTATCGGGGGATATAGAAAAAAATTAAATGAGTTCAGCCAATGGGTAGAGGAAATCCAGAAGATTACTAAGATAATATGTAAGTTGAAATTCTATTTATAAATTTTGGAGTTAATTTATGGGTTGGTTAAGCAGACTTTTTGGTAGAGACGAAGAAGAGAAAGCCAAAAAATCAAAAACAGCAAAAACATCCGTCGCTCAAGCTCCGGCATCGACAGGCGGCGGATCAATTCCCTCTGAACGAGTGGGTTTGAATGGAGAATACGATCAAAGTGGCTTGGCCAAGCGAGTCGCTTACGCATTTGATCAAGATTCTCAAATTGACGATATTGAAACGCTCTGGGTTGCACAAACAGGTAGCACGGTGGTTCTTAAAGGAACAGTTCCCAGTCAAGATCTTTTAAATAAAATTGTTTCTGTTGCCAAAAAAGTTGATGGTGCAACGAAGGTTGATACTTCTCAAGTTACCGTGAGTTAAGCTAACAAGAATAGAAAAACAAAGCACTGTTAGAGTAATCTATTTTTGCTCTAGAGTGCTATTGTCTATTTAAAAGTATAGAAAACGGATTGACCCAAGTTTTTAAAGTTGAATAAACATTCATCTCGGGTTTGCAGTCGTGAGATTGTAAACTATAAAAAGTACAAGTAAATTTTGAGTGATTATGACAATGGAAGACCCCAAATATACTTTATCTGCTCAATCTCAAAATAAAGCTTCCTCTAACTCCGATCTCGGCAGTTGCATTTATGAAACCACATCGGATTTGAGAAAGGTGATAGATACAGCGATAGAAGCCGCAAATCAAGTCGCTCAAGCGGGCGCAGAGCAGGCTCAACAGCTTCTGGAACTCGCTTTTAAAGGAACGGGAAATACGATGGCGGCGATCGCAGATAATCCCCTCGTTAAATCGATTACCAAACTATTGGGGGCGGACTGGCTTAAAGTAATGTTGGGTCAAGTAAATATTGAAGAAGCCCAACGCAATGTGGAAAAATTGCAGCAAAAATATCCCAATGAAACGGCTGCCGAAATTGCTCACCGCATTATGGTAGAAAAGTCAATTCAAGGTGCTGGAATTGGATTGGCGACCAACTTTATTCCCCCTTTAGCTGCGGTACTTTTTGCTATCGATTTAGCCACAACAACTCGACTGCAAGCGGAAATGATTTATGAAATTGCAGCCGCCTATGGTTTGGATCTAAATGACCCGGAACGTCGGGGAGAAGTCTTAGGAATTTTTGGCTTATCTTTGGGCGGTTCAAGCGCTTTAAAAGTGGGATTTGGTGTGATTGAAGTTATTCCCGGTATTGGTGCATTTGTCGGGGCTTCTTCTAACGCCGTTATGCTGTACGGACTCGGTTATGCTGCTTGTCGGTTTTATGAAGCTAAACTTAAACCCGATGGCGCCGAGTTAACTCCGGCTGAGTTTTATCAAGAACAGGAAAACTATTTTCAAAAAGCATCAGAACAAGAAGCAATTATGGATCAAATTATGGTTCATGCGGTGTTGGCAAGTTCTCCGGAAAAATCTTGGTCTGAAGTGGTTTCAGAATTGTTACAGCAGGGAAATTTCAATTCAAAAACGGCTAATACTATCGAAAATCACTTACAAAATCCTCAGTCTTTAGAGAGTTTATTGCAGCAACTCGATCCTGATTTTGCTCCTTCTACGTTGATGCAATGCTATAGAATTGCTCAAAGTGATGGCGTGATTACAGCCAGAGAGCGGGAAGTTTTAAAAGCCATTGCGGATAAATTTGATTTAAGCCTCAATGAAATTGAGGAAAATTATCAAACTCAATTAAGCAAGGCGGCGTCACAGCCATAACCGTATCTCTGAAGATAGGGTTAATGAATCTATCCTGCGGTAGAAGTAGGATAGATAACCATTCGATACACTAAGAATAGCAAAATTATTTGCTGAAGATTAAGGAGATTTTTAATTATGAGTAAAGATAATAAAGCCGAAGCTACAATGAAGAATATTGAGGGTAAAGCCCAGGAAGCTTTAGGAGAAATTACAGGCGATCCTCAAGATAAAGCAGAAGGCAAACGAAAGCAAGCGGAAGCCGCAGCACAACACGAAATAGAAAATGTGAAAGAGGCGGTAAAGCAAAGAATTGAGAATCGCTAAATAGAGGGTGACTCAATAAGTTAGTATTGCTCTGGTTGGTGGTTTAACCCCTGGTTTTCTGGGCTTTCACTGGATAAGTGATTTCGGCCAGCAAATCGGGGGATTTGTTTGATTTTGATACCCGTTTAAAACGATCAGATAAGTTTAGATAAAGGAGTAAATCATGGCAACTCAATCTTCCCCCAATTCTTCCGAACAAAATCTTCCTCAATATCAAAGAAAAGTTGTTCCAGATACACCCGTAGCCGAGACGATGGATGCGGTTCCCGACGGTCACGATACAGAAAGTCTCGCCGATAGCGCAGGAATTGATGTGCCAGATACGGAACCTTTAGAAGTCAAATCCCAACTCGATCAACGAGATGAACAGCGATGGCAACTCGATCCGGATTCTGCCGAAGATCATCATTAATTAGCCCATTTTTAAACTTGGTAAAGTCTGAGTCTTGTCGGGGCGCCATCCCTGCGCCCTGAATCCTTATATTTTTGACAATTAAACTCTAAAGATTGGCGATTAATTAACTGTCATTATTTTCAAATTATGACCAAATATATATTACAATTAGAGAGATATTTAGGTAGAATTATAGTTTGGTTTATAACGTGTTTTTAGTATTCTAGGAATCACTACCTACTGGGGTTCCCGAAATGTTCAAACTTATATCAAAAGGAAGATGAATCTATACTCAAGCTGCGTAAATATATAAAACAGCTTTACAAATCCTTTGAAAGAAAGAGAGAGAAAACGATGCCTATCACATTAACCGATGCCAAACGAGCTACAATTGCTCAAAAGCTTGCCGATATGCGAGCCATTCAAAATTTAATCTTGAACAATGAGCGTCAATTTATTCAAGAATGCAGCGATAACGATATTCGCAGTCGCTTACAGGATATGATCGAAGACGACGAGAAAAACCTGGGCATCATTGAAACCACAATTACTCAGTACGGAAACCCGGCAGAACCGAAAGAAAAAGTGCAGAAAATGGTGAACCATGCACAGGAAATGATGCAAGGTTCTGATTTGAGTTTATATGAAAAAATGGCTCAACACGAACTGTTGAAGCACGGTCAAGTTCTGTCCGGTTTGGTCGTTCATAAAGCAGCACAAGTTGTTGGCACTGATGTTAAAGAAGCTCTCGCGCCTTTAAATACTGTTAACTTTGAAAATCGCGCTCATCAAGAGCAATTAAAAGGAGTTCTAGAATATTTGGGTACTCGCGAACTCACGGGTCAAGAACCGGAAGAAGGCTTCTGGGCGCAAATTCAAGACGCATTAGCCGCCATGACGGGTGTATTAGGAAGTGCAACAACCCAAGCTTCCGATGCTTCCGATATGGATATTTTGACTTTAATTTTCATGGATCACCAAAAGGCAAAAACCTTGATGCGTGAAATTGAAAAGACTCAAGATACCAATAAAATTCAGGAGTATTTCGGACAACTTTATAAAGATTTAATTGCTCACGCTAAAGCGGAAGAAGAAGTTGTTTATCCCCGTGTTCGTTCCTTCTACGGCGACGGTGATACTCAAGAACTTTACGACGAACAAGCAGAACTCGAAAAAGTTCTCAATGAAATGAAGAACGGCGAACCCGGCAGCGAAGCTTTCAAACAAATGCTAAAGCGGGTTAAAGATATGGTTGGCGATCACACTCGTCAAGAAGAAGGTACCATGTTTGCGGCTATGCGGAAAAACATGAACGATAGCCAACGCGAACAAATGGCAACCGAATTTAAAGAAGCGAAGAAACGCTTGCAAAATCAAATGCAATAATCTCATCTCCAATTCTGACACATAGAGTATGTTTTTCAGACTGTTAAAATGAGTTGACAGTTGAGGAAAAAACAGTAAATCTCAAGGTTAAGTGTTGTTGTATTGATGAATAAGCTGGAAAATTGACGCCCGATAATGAGCTAATTTTCCAGCTTTTTCTATCTCCCCATTTCTTAATTTGACCCGGCACAGTAATCTGAATTAACCCTCTAAAATTTTAGGAGTTTAAAATGACTATTACACCCGATAAGATTCCCGCACAATCTCAACAAAGAAAACCTGCATTAGAGTCAGAAATGACTCCCAAACCCCAATACGACGACCCCAATTATAAAGGCAGTGGTAAACTGCAAGATAAGGTTGCTTTAATTACGGGTGGCGATAGCGGTATTGGTCGTTCGGTGGCGGTTTATTATGCCAAAGAAGGCGCCGATGTTGCCATTGTTTATTTAGATGAAACTGAGGACGCTCAAGTAACTAAAAAAGCCGTTGAAGATCAGGGTCGCCGTTGTTTGTTAATTGAAGGCGATATTCGCAACGAAAACTTCTGTCAGGAAGCCGTTAAAAAGACCGTTAACGAGTTCGGAAAGTTAGATATTCTCGTTAACAATGCGGCCGAACAATATTATGAAGCCAGCATTGAGGAAATTGATTCGGCTCGACTCGGTAGCACTTTTGCAACCAATATTTTCTCAATGTTTTACTTTACCAAAGCGGCTATGCCTCACTTAAAAGAGGGTAGCGCCATCATTAACACCACTTCAATTAATGCTTACAAGGGTAACGCTTCTTTGTTAAGCTATTCTACCACAAAAGGCGCAATTCTAGCCTTTACTCGCTCCATTTCTCAGCCTTTAATTGAGAAAGGAATTCGCGTTAATGGCGTTGCTCCCGGCCCGATTTGGACACCGTTTATTCCTGACGCTTTTGGCGGCGATGATGTGAGTAATTTTGGGAAGCAAGTCCCGATGAAACGTCCGGGTCAGCCGAAAGAAGTTGCTCCCTGTTTTGTCTTTTTAGCCTCGGAAGATTCCTCATATATGGCGGGACAAGTCCTCCATCCGAATGGCGGTGTTGTCGTCGGTGGTTAAGTTAATTCATTTAAGGAGATTCGGGAAAAAATCCCGAATCTTTTAGTTAGTCTAAAAACAAAAAAATATAGTTATGATTCATAATTTGCCTCAAAAATCTCAATCCTTTTGGCTCGATTCAACACCCGAACCTAACTATCCTAATCTTACTCAAAATCTCTCGGTAGATGTGGCAATTGTTGGGGGCGGTTTAGTCGGAATTTCCGCAGCAAAGTTACTCAAACAAGCCGGAAAAACCGTCGCCGTTTTAGAAGCAGAACAAGTGGGTTCTGGAGTTTCCGGACATACAACCGCCAAAATTAGTTCATTGCATCAGCTTATTTATGCAGACTTAATTGAGCAAATCGGCGAAGAAAAAGCGCGTTTGTATGGCGAATCTAATCAAGCCGCAATCGAACAATATGCAAGCATTATTGAAAGCGAACAAATCGACTGTGACTTTCAACGCAAAGACTCCTACACCTTCGCATCTTCTATCAATCAATTAGACAAAATAAAAGCCGAATATGAAGCCGCAGTTCAATTGGGATTACCCGCTTCTTTTGTACAGGAAACTGGCTTACCCTTTGACATTGCCGGAGCCGTAAAATTTACGAATCAGGCTCAATTTCACCCCCGAAAATACATTCTACATTTAGCTAAAACCATTAACGGTGACGGGAGTTACATCTTTGAACAGACTCGAATTAAAACCGTTGAAGGCGAACAACCCTGCAAAGTTATTGCAGAAAATGGCTGTATTGTAACCGCTCAAGACGTCATTATCGCCACCCATTTACCGATTTTAGACCAAGGATTGTTCTTTGCAAAAGCCTATCCCAAACGCTCTTATTTAATCGGAGCCTGGATAGATCCCGCCAAAGATCCGCAGGGAATGTTTATCGGTGTGGGTCAAGATTATCACTCCGTTCGCACCACTCCCCACGAAGGAAAAACACTGCTTTTAATTGGTGGAAAAGGTCATAAAGTTGGCGAAGTTGACGATACAGAAGTCTTGTACAAACAACTGTCAGATTATGCTTATTCTACCTTTGGAGTTGATGAAATTGCCTATCGATGGTCAACTCAAGATATGGTATCTTTTGACAAATTACCTTATATTGGTAAGCTAACTCCGCTCAATAATCATACCTATGTCGCAACGGGTTTTAGTCTGTGGGGAATGAGCAAGTCAATGATGTCGGCGATGATATTATCCGACCTGATTTTAGGCAAAGAAAACCCCTGGGCGAACCTCTATGATGCCACTCGTCCGACACCCTTTGTTAGTCAAGAATCCATTAAGCAAAATCTTGATGTTGGTATACATTGGGTTGGCGATCGCTTCAAAAATCTGTTAGATTCTTCCGAAAAAGTTGGCGTCGGTGAAGGCAAAGTTGTTACCGAAAATGGTGAGAAAATAGGGGCTTATCGAGATGAATCCGGCACCTTACATAAAGTGTCGGCCGTGTGTTCCCATTTGGGATGTATTGTCTCTTGGAATCCGGCGGAAAAAAGTTGGGATTGTCCCTGTCACGGCGCCCGTTATAACTGCCAAGGTGAAGTGATTCAAGCTCCTGCTGTTAGCGATTTGAAAAAATACTAATCCTCTAAAAATACAAAATTGGAGATTGCTGAATATCAGTAATCTCCAAAAAAAATAAGGGTCAATACAAGGGTTGAGAAATGCGTCAGTTATGGGTTCAAGTACCAAACGGTCAGGGAAAACAAGTTCTTAATATTGCTCAAGCTCATCAAGGGGTTAACTTGGCTCGGTTCCCCGTGATTGATGACCAAGAATCCCAAGAATTAGTGTTAATTCATGTCTCCAATAAACAGGTTGAAAGTCTGCTCAATCAGTTAGATACTATTCGGAATTTGCAGGTTACTTTGGTTCCTCATGGTACCATTGCCCTCCATCCTCCCGCTTCCGAAGCTGCTGAACAAATCAAAGAAGTACAAGAACGCAGTCCCATTGAAATCTTCCTCGGAGGCTTACAAAGTGTAGGCTCCTGGCGAGGATTTTTGGGTTATGCGGGACTCGCCGGAGTGGTGGTTTGGATTGGATTATTTACCAATACTAATTATTTGCTCGTTGCGGCGATGTTAATTGCTCCTTTTGCGGGGCCTGCAATGAATGTAGCGATCGCCAGTTCCCGGGGAGATTTAACATTATTATGGCGGAGTTTATTGCGTTATTTTGTAGCAATTCTTGTCACGGTTTTTGTAGCAGCAGCGTTGAGTTTAATTCTCGGCCAAGAAATCCCCACTAGCTTGATGCTCAGTAACAGTCAAATCTCCTCTGTAGCCGTGTTACTTCCGATCACAGCAGGTGCGGCAGGAGCGATTAATTTAATGCAGTCAGAACGCAGTAGTTTAGTATCGGGAGCGGCGACTGGAATGCTCGTAGCTGCTTCTCTCGCGCCGCCTGCGGGGACGGCAGGAATGGCGCTGTCTCTCGGAAGAATGGATATTTTTATCGGCAGTGTTTTTTTAGTGATATTGCAACTGGTGGGGATTAATTTATCCGCAGCAATTTTGTTTCGTTTTTATGGGGGTTTATCCGCTAAAGGAGCGCGTTACAATCGAGGAAAAAAATGGGTATTTCCGATTACATTAGGAGTGACCACTTTAGCATTAGTCGGACTGCTCAATTGGCAATTTATAAATTCACCCGCTTTTGAACGTTCCAGTCGCGCTCAACGGGCTACGGCAGATATTCAACAAGTCGTTAAAGATAATCCCTTAGTGAAGCTTGTTGAAGCTAATATTCGCTTTACACGCTCCGATATTCCCGGACAAGATACATTACTTTGTATTCTCTATGTACAACGGGAACAAGATGTAACAATTTCCAAAGATAAAATTAGTCAACGTCTCACCCGCGAAATTCAAAATTATGTCAATGAAGCCGGATATAATGTAACGCCTTTAGTTGAAGTTACTGTTCTCGATCCTCCCAGTTTATTGTAAATAATTTTTGATAGAATCTAGCCAAAAGAGACGTGCCGCAACACGTCTCTACACTGGAGTTTAATTCTTAGTCCTTAGTCTTTGTGAACTTTAATAATTAGTTCACCTCAACCAGTTGAATATCAAAAATTAGGTTCTCATCTCCGAAAGAAGAATTCACAACAGATAGAACCACATTTGATTCGTTAATCTCCATAATGGTAGCGGGGATTGAAGCGTGAACATTCGGCATCCGAATATAAACCTCTTGACCGACTTCAATTGATACATCGCTTGGTAAATTTTGCCGATCGACAACTAAAGTTGATTCGCGATCGGGATATTCATAAGCTTGCTTGGCGGGAATGGTTACTGTCTTTGATTCTCCCGGATTCATCCCCACAACAGCCTGTTCTAAATTGGAGATAACCTCTCCTTCTCCGATACAAAACTCTAAAGGTTCATTATTCGCCGAAGAACTAAAGACTTCACCATTTTCCCGTTTCCCAACGTAATTGACTTTAACTTTACTACCCATTTCAGCCTGTGACATTTCTTTATCCTCCAATTTTTTTAAATGGCTTAAACTTGACTTAGCTTGAAAATTAGCCCGATTTTTTGGATGTTATAAACAAAATCATTAATTGAGAAACGGGGCCAACGTTCCTCCTATCAATCACTTCCTAACAGCCCGTGAATTTAATTGTTTAAATTGCTTAATATCCATTCGGAAAACTTTTGTAGTTTTCCACTCCTCAATTATCCGTTCTTTTATTGTCAAACATCTAGACAACACCTGCATCAATCTTGGGTTAGATCTTGGTCTACCTCATTAGTGATATCATTAAAAATCGGTAGTGAAAGGCTAGAGTCGCTCAAACCATTATTTTAGTTTATACCTTTCTAGCGACTACTACTGATTGACAACCATCACAACTGATTCATTAACGTAAATGCTATCCTTTGATAACTGGTTGAGTGTAATTCTGTTAATTGGGTTTTCCATCACCGTTGTAATCCTAATTGTTTTGTATGTTCAAGGTGTATTTCGCCGAAGAATTCACTACAAAATATTTAACTTTCCTTCGGCAAATGCCCCTAATTTTCCCCTAACCATTGCAAGTTTATCCGATTCTTTTATTACCAACGCTGAGGCGACAAAATTTTGGGTAAAAGCCGATGAAATTCAACCCGCCCGTTTAAATGCAATTCGGAGCGCCCGACATCGAATTCTGTTTGAAACCTATATTATGACCCCCGGCGAACGGGCGGACGCTTTTGCAACCGCACTGATTGAAAAAGCAAAATCTGGGGTAACAGTACAGGTAATTGTTGATAGTTATGGTGCGAAATCTATACCCGAACGATACTGGAAAAATTTAGAACTCAGCGGGGTAGAAGTTCGCTTTTTTAATCCTTTTAGTTGGCGATCGCCTTACGATTATTTAAAACGCAGTCACCGAAAATTACTGTTAATTGATGATGAAATTGCTTTGATTGGTGGTGCCGGAATGTCTGACTATTGGGATGGCATTCCCGAACAAGGAGATCGGGCGCCTTGGTTTGATTTTGAAGCCCAATTTGAAGGGCCAGTTGTTCAACGTCTCAACGGTCTTTTTATTCAACATTGGCTCGACTGCGGAAAAACCGTCGATCTCGGTAAAAATCCTTTAATTCCAAAATTTGAAACCTCTCTACCAACAGTATTAGTAACCTCTGGTGAAGATCCCTCTTACCGAGATTCTTCTATTCGCGCTCTTTACCAAACGTTAGTGATGGCGGCTCAATCTCGAATTTGGATTGCTAGCCCTTATTTTTTGCCTTTTTCTAATATACAAAAACTACTCATTGATGCAAAACATCGAGGTGTAGATGTGCGAATTTTAACGATGGGATCGAAAACAGATAAGCCATTTGTCCACTATTCCGCTCGGGAACTTTATAAGAATTTACTCCGTCATGGAATCGAGATTTATGAATATCAACCCAGTATGATGCACGGTAAAACCCTGTTAATTGATGACAGTTGGGTCAGCATGGGAAGTGCAAATTTTGATCCGCGTAGTTTTTGGAGTAATGATGAGTTAAATGTCTCCACTGCACAGCCTTTTTTATGTCAAAACATTGAAAACTTTCTGTTAAATGGTTTTGTTCAAAGTCAGCGCATAAGTTATGAAGATTGGAAACGCCGCCCGCTGATTCAAAAAATTCGGGGGAAAGTTATGTTATTATTTTATTTGCTGTTATAAGATTGGTTCAAACTCTCATCATCTTGCTACCCTTTAAAATGATGTTGAAATAAATTATGTTGAAAGGCTTGAAACAAACGCGAATCATTCCTCAGTTTATCACTTTTATTGTTAGCCTGTGTTTTGTTCTATTCATCATCAAACCCGCTTTAACAATTCCACCCCCAGTCAGGGAAATTCGCGGAGTTTGGCTAACGAATATTGATAGCGAGGTTTTATTTTCCAGACGGGGCGTTACAGACGCTTTAAATCGCTTAAAAACCCTCAATTTTAACACCATCTATCCAACCGTTTGGCAGGGCGGTTATACACTCTATCCGAGTGCAGTTGCTCAACGCTATTTCGGACAATCTCTCGACCCCACACCGGGTTTACAAAAACGGGATGTTTTACAAGAATTAGTCAAACAAGGACATCAAAAAGGTTTAACCGTTATTCCTTGGTTTGAGTTTGGATTTATGGCACCGGCTCACTCAGATTTAGCCAAACAACATCCCGACTGGTTAACCCGTCGTTTGGATGGAACATTAATAAAAAAAGAGGGAAATGACGAGCGAGTTTGGTTGAACCCTTTTCATCCCGAAGTGCAACAATTTATCCTCGATTTAATTGCGGAAATTGTCACCAACTACAATATTGATGGGATTCAATTTGATGACCATTTTGGTTTACCCTCCGAATTCGGCTACGATGAATATACCGTGAGTCTTTATCAAGCCGAACATCAGGGAAAATTACCCTCTGAGGATTTCTATGAAACCTATTGGGTGAGGTGGCGAGCCGATAAAATTAACCAATTTGTAAAACGGGTTTTTGAAACCGTTAAAGCTATCGATCAAGATTGTATTATTTCCCTTTCTCCCAACCCGCTTCATTTTGCTTTACCCGCTTATTTACAAGACTGGTTTACTTGGGAAAGAAAGGGTTGGATCGAAGAAATTGTTTTACAGGTTTATCGACCCGATTTAGAACGTTTTACCACCGAGTTAGAACGCACGGAAGTTGAACTCGCTAAAAATCATATTCCCTTTGCTGTGGGGATTTTAAGCGGCTTAAAAAACCGTCCAACGCCGATGAATATGATCGAAAAACAAGTGAAAGCCACCCGCAAACATCAATTAGCAGGAGTCTCTTTTTTCTTCTATGAAAGCCTCTGGAATTGGGCGGAAGAATCCCCGAGAGAACGTCAAAATAAACTGCAAAAACTTTTTCCTATTCCCGCCTTACGTCCTTCGGTTTACGGAGTAAATTAAACAGCGGGATTAAATACAAATAAAACGCATAGGGAAGACAGTTAAAATCACTCATCAATAGCGTTACCGGAACTAACCCCGCAATGTTCCAAGGAATCAAAGGAGATATCATTACAACGGTATTTTCCAGATTAACGGCTAATTGCTCATCCTTCAATTCTAAGGTTTGATATCTTTTTTTTACCAATTGTTGGGTGAGTAAAATGGCGATTGTTTGCGTACAACCGTAGGCGCCTGAAACAGTTCCGATCAACATTGTTGCTAAAAATAAATCCTGTTGGGATTTGGCGCTGTGTAAAAACTGTTCGATAAAGTTTAAAATATGAGTGTCGGCTAATATTCCGGCTAAAGCGGTTGAAACAATCACAATTAACACAACTTTTCCCATTGCAATCATTCCCCCTCCAATTAAAATAGATTGTAGCGGCGAGGGTTCACTGAGATAAAATCCTCTGAAGATAAAATTCAATAATTCAATCGGACTGTATTGTTGATAAAATAAAGCAATTAAACTCGCAATTGCAATACTGACAATCATTGAAAGTTTGACTTCGACTTGAAAAATTGCTAAAATAAAGATGGTGAAAGCGGGTAATAATAAAAGCGGTTGGGGATTAAAAGTTTTAACAATTTCCGAGACTAGAATCCTATCCGTGATTTGAATTGGATACAGTCTGGATAAAATTAAATAGATGATAACCGTTAAAATTAAGGGAATGAATCCCGTTTTCAGCATATTTTTAATATTGGTATACAGTCGGGTTTGAGTCACACTCGCGATTAAATTTGCACTCGATGACATCGGAGAACAGCGATCGCCAAAATAAGCGCCAGAAAGAATCGCACCCGCCACCAAATTGGAATTTCCCCCGCTATTACCCGCCATAATCATTAAAGCAATACCAATGGTTCCAACGGTGCCAAAGGAAGTCCCAATTAACAGAGAAACCAAGCTTGTTAATAGAAAGGCTAATAGGATAAAATAGTGAGGGTTAATGATTTGAATGCCATAATACACCAAACTGGGTACCGTGCCGGCGCTCATCCAAGAAGAAGTTACGGCACCAATTAAGAGTAAAATAATAAAAACCGGAAAAGACTTTTTAGCGCCTGCGATCGCCATTTGAATTAAGTCTTTTAATAAAAAGCCTCGCCTCACCAAAACCGCAAACCACAGCAACAGCGAAGCGAGTAAAGGATAAAAAATAAAGTACCCTTTGAGGGTACTAACAACTAATAAAAGAAAGGAAACAATCAGGGTAATGAGTAAATCCATGCAGTTGATTATAGAGGTTAAAGGACTGCATACTTAGCCGCATAAAATTATCAAAGAAAGGCAGAAATTTTATCCTTCTCCATTAGGAGCTAGTCCAATAATTATATTAATGGGATTTGTATGATGCACCTCAATCGAGAAATCTTTTAATTAAAGCTCTCAATTCTGATCGGTTCGGAATCTTCACGGAATTCTCTGTCGGTTTCCGTTTCCATTTCCGTTTCCATTTCCGTTTCCATTTCCGTTTCCATTTCCTCTAATTGCTGTTGTGTCTCGTATCTTTCGAGCCAATCTTGACCCAACTGAATCGTCACATCAGACTCTAAAAACCCGGTACTTTCAACCACAACTTTACCAAAACCTAAAGCCCGTTGAATCGATTCTGCGCCCTCCGTATCGCCATCTTGAGCAACAATTCGAGTCACCTCTAAAGGTTGAGTCCAGGGCTTAGAAACCTTAACATTCCAGAAGCCATCTTCGTTAAGTTCCATCACCAAACCATCAACCGCATCCCAACTATCCGTACTATCTTGAATGGCAATTCTCAAATCTCGGCTATCAACATTTTCAAAACGCCAAGAATCATAACCAAAATCAAAATGTTTAGCCAAAATCACATCTAAGCGACTGTAGTCGGGTAGCCAATAACTCGCATCATATTCTTTCGGATCGCTAAACTCTCCCGGAACCATTAACATCTCAATACTTTCTCGATCAACATGAGTCGCAAAATTCACCAAAGCGACCAATTCCTCTAAACTTAAATTGGTGTCAATATGAGACTGAATAATCGAAACCAGCTTGGGAAGTCGGGAAATCGTCGCCACATTTAACGCCTGTTCCATAAAAGATCGCATCAAAATTTGCTGGCGTTGAACCCGACCAATATCGCCCAAACTATCCTGACGAAAACGCAAAAATTGCAACACTTGAGAGCCATTCAGATGATGTTGACCCTGCTCCAAATTGATATACAAATGTTGGCTATCATCGCTATATTTCATATCTTTGGGAACGTAAATCTCTAAACCTCCCAAAGCATCAATCAGTTTTTCAACCCCTTGAACATTAACCCGAACATAGCGATCGATTCCCACGCCCCCCAACAGTTCGCTCGTCGCTTTGGCACTCAAAGCGGGGCCACCTTCATAGTTAGCATGATTAATTTTAGTCATCCCCATTCCCTCAACATAGGTGCGAGTATCGCGGGGAATTGACAAAACTTTCAGCTTCTTTTCAGCCGGATCAAACCGAACCAAAAGCATGGTATCCGACAAGCCTTTAAATGAGTCTACCAGGGCGTGATATCCCAAGTCTTCTTGTTCGTCGAAGAATTCCTCATCTTCCAAGTCAGAGGTGAGAACCTTAACGCCCAAAACCAGAATATTAACCGGGCGAGTTAACTGGGGAAAACGTAAATTTCCCCTCGCCATTTGACCCTTAGAAAAGACAGCCGCTTCCTCGGCGGTTAGCTTTTGTTGCATCAACGGCGTTGTCGAAAGGGAAACGGCGAGTAAGGCGCCTGCGGTTGCCGAGATCGTGGCCACTCCCGTTAAGCCCAATGCCAATCCTAACCAGCGTCCGGGGCCAGATTGGGTGAGTTTTTTCAGTACCGGTTGAGCAGTTTTTGATTGACGCAATAGACGATGATTAGTTCTACGAGCAGACACAGGCTTCCTCACACACAAAATAACGTTTTTTTATCAATGCCTGAAAACAGAGAAAAAACTATTTTCAGACCTAAGACAGATGCTTCCCCAGCACTCGTTCCGCCAGTTGACTAATTCCCGGCAACCACAACGGCTGACGTTGCCAAAGGCGAATCATTAATCCAAAACAGACTATAAAATAAGTGGTTGTTAATATGCTACTACTTAACAACAGAGGCATCTTTAAAAATTCCGTTGTACCCGAGCCTGCCTCTAATGCCAAATGTCCCAGTAACCAAGCCAAAGCCAATGTCACCGCCAAGCGACTGGTAGCTTGATGTTGCGGTGTTCCCTGACGGCGATACAACGTCCAAAGCGCCGGAAACACTCCAATCACCGGAACCAAATAAACAAACAGTCGAACGTGTGGCGCGTCCGGATATTCTAGGGGATCGGTTTGATTCATAAAACCTCCTGTAGCAGCTTGACGCCTACAATAAATACGAGGGAATTTGGGCTGTGCGATCGTTGGTGTTTCTGAAAAAAATTTTGATCCCTGATGGTTAGATCTCCGCAACTCCTAAAAGCTGCTGTCCATACCGCAGAACAAATTCTGATACACTGAATACAACCCCCGATGTAGGAGAACATATTACACCATGACCCAGTCCAAAAAACAAACTGTTATCTCTCCATCTATATTATCTGCCGATTTTAGTCGCTTGGGAGACGAAGTTCGCGCAGTAGATGAAGCCGGCGCCGATTGGATTCACGTTGATGTGATGGACGGTCGTTTTGTTCCTAATATTACCATTGGCCCGTTAATCGTAGAAGCACTCCGACCCGTCACCAGCAAACCCCTCGATGTTCACTTGATGATTGTTGAACCGGAAAAGTATGTTGAGGATTTTGCCAAGGCCGGCGCCGATATTATCTCGGTTCACGCCGAACACAACGCCTCTCCCCATTTACACCGGACTTTGGGCCAAATTAAAGAACTCGGCAAGCAAGCCGGTGTTGTTCTTAATCCGGGGACTCCTTTAGAGTTGATTGAGTACACGTTGGATCTTTGCGATCTCGTGCTGATTATGAGCGTTAACCCCGGTTTTGGCGGTCAAAGCTTTATTCCGGGTGTCGTTCCCAAAATCCAAAAGCTGCGTCAAATGTGTGATGAACGCGGCTTAGACCCCTGGATTGAAGTTGATGGCGGTTTGAAAGCCAACAACACTTGGCAGGTTTTGGAAGCAGGTGCTAATGCTATTGTAGCGGGTTCTGCCGTGTTTAAAGCGTCTGATTACGCTTCGGCGATCGCCGGCATTCGCAACAGCAAGCGTCCGACTCCCGAGTTGGCCACTGTATAAAAAACGCTTGTTCGTTAACATCTAAAGCTTAAAATGCACAATTTAGGAGTCAGATTTTTTCTGGCTCCTGTTGTTTTTGAGGGTTAATATTCGTAGATTTCTAAGGGTAAATTATCCGGATCTTTGAAAAAGGTAAACCGTTTTCCAGTAATTTCATCGGTTCTAATGGGTTCGGTTTCAACGCCTTTTGATTGCAGTAACGCTACAGATTCATCTAAGTTTTCTACCTCAAACGCCAAATGTCTCAAGCCGCAAGCTTCGGGACGGTTCGGACGTTCGGGCGGATTTTCAAAGGAAAATAATTCGATTTGATCGCTCGCGCCGACTCTCAAATCCAGTTTATAAGAATTTCGAGGCGCTCTATAGGTTTCTTCAATAATTGAAAATCCCAAAGTATTCACATAAAAATCTTTGGATTTTTCGTAATTAGAACAAATAATCGCAACGTGATGAATTCGACTCGGTTTCATAGTTTAGGTGTCAGGTGTCAGTGAGCAGTTAACAGTGAGCAGTTATCAGTGACCAGTTATCAGTGAACACTGACCAGTTCTATCGTAACCAGTGATAAGTGATAACTGGAGACTAAAAAACCCGGTTTCTAAGAGAAACCGGGTTTTTGGGCTTTACCTCACAGTTTTTCCCGAACTCCGGGGCGGGTTTATATCCGTTGTCTGCGGGGAATGATAAATCAATTCGGAGGCGCGCCCCTACACTCCTTCCCCGACACCCGACAGTGAACAGTTATAGCACTACGCATTATGATTAGGACATTAGTAAAAGCTGAAAACCTTTTGTAGTCTAACTTTTGCATGAGCGCCTTTTGCATGAGCGCCTCTTGCCCCTTTCCCCTATTCCCTTTCCCCTTTCCCCTTTCCCCTGTTCCCTATTGACGATCGCGATTGCCAAATTAAACTTGATATGATAAGATAAAAGACTGGTTTAACTCAAACTCACTCAATCGATCACTGAATCGCCGTAAGTTCACCATAGACTAGACGAAACACTGGATATAGAGTTAAGATAAACAGGCTATCCCCGAAAACACTATATATAGAAGCTTCGGGACAACAAAAAAGTCCAGAATCTAGGTGTAATCTATTATGTCTAAGAACTTAATCACAGCGGGAATTATCGTTCCGGCTCAGTGGCCATTGGCGCGAGTTTGGTTAGAAGTCTCGGCGTGGCTCGGTATCGCCCCGAGACAAATTGAACATTTAGAATTGTGGCAGCACCAAATCTGGGTTAAGATAATAGGGTCAGGAGCAATCTTCGTCAGTTATCGCTCCCTGCCGCTTTGGATCGAACAGGGCTTAGAGGCAATCTCTCAGTGTCAAACTCGCGATCGCCTTAACGAACTCGGGGAAATCTTCAGTCGCGAACTTAAACGCTATCGCCCCCACTATAACCCCCAAGCCATAGAACAATGGCGTTCAGCTTGGAGTGAAAAAGCCAAGCAACTGAGAACAGACGAAGAACGGCTCAAACCCCTACGGGAACGTCAGGAAGCCTGTCAGCAATGGCAAGACGGTTGGCGCCAAGTTCTGCGCTACTGTAGCACTCTGGAGTCCTTAGAACGGCTCGCACCGGAAATCAAAGTGCAAACCCAGCAGTTTGAGGACTTACCCGAAAGCCAAACCGTGATGCAACTCTGGCATCAACGCCAGCAGGAAATTACTCAAGTAACAGCCTAGTCAATTGGAGTAATTTTCCGGACAGCACTGACATTTTCTCGGTAGAGACAGATAGAAAGTCTCTACTATTTCCGTGTAATTACAGTGGTAATTTGTCAATTGCACGGATACACTGTATATTAAGTCCGATCTATACAAAACTTAAAGGAGGTGACGTCTGTGTTGAAGCAACAGCAAAACAAGTTCAAGACAGTTCAACTCACCGAAGGAGTATTGGTGCTTACAGCCTTCGATGATGCTTGCATTCCCGCATTACGTTCTGGATTTGCTGGATATCCCGTTAATCCCCGTTGGAATGCCGTTAAATTTCACGCCTGGAAAACAGGTCGTCAATGGCGTGTCGCTCTTTCTGAGGGTGAAATGACCGTTCGTTCAACCGACTCAATGTTAGTCTCAAAACACGAAGTCGAACAAACAACAGAGTCCGAATTACCTCGAAGGTCGAGGGAGAAAAACTCCCAATCCTTCTTTTCTAATCATGGCGAGCGTTCAGGAGAATTAACTCTTGCTTGAACCACACAGGGCTTAGGGCGGCGTTTGACCGCCCTCCTAATTTGCCCTTTTAACGGATTATTTCACTTCAATGGATTGGCGTTCAGCATCTTCTCCAAATCACAACAAACCCCCGCTTCACATCTAGCTTTAATTACAACTTTATTCTTGAATAAACGCCCCTTTATCCCCATTAAAATCCCCGTCGGGTGTGATAAGATGACATCACGACTCCTGAATTCCTAACTCTATATGTCATCTTCACAACCTGCTCACCTTTCTTTAGAAAGCGCCCAACAAACTCTAGAAGCCTTTAACTGTGCAGATATTCAATCTGTTAATCCGATAGAAAATCGCGATCGCATTTGTTCGGCGCTTAAACTTGTCGTCGAAAATTCAGAATATCAAATGCTCGGAATTTGTGCGGATTCTTTAGATGCGGCTTGGAACGCTCTCCAAGAATATTTACACGGACTCGATTACAATATTACTCTAGATCGCAATGCTGTAGAAGCGATAGAAGGTTCAGTTTTTGTTAAATTTAATGGTCGCAGTCAATCTTACTACGCCAGTCCCTACACCGAAAAATATCGGGGTGTATTGGTGTCTTGTCAATCTACAGATGATACCGGAATTAACGGCACCTACGGGCATTTTCCCCTCGATTTATTTAGTTAAATTAGCCATTAATTCTCTCTAATGACATCGCCAAACCATAATCACTCCATTACTACTTCCGCTCACCAAAAACAATCCATCTGCACTAAAATTCAGCGTATTAACACTGTTGAAATGACCCGTTAAAGTGCGAAGTAAATATCCCGTTTCTAGCGACCAAATCTTAATTGTTTGATCGGAACTTCCACTCGCAATAAACTTAGAGTCGGGACTGACAGCCAAAGTCAAAAGATCGCGATCGTGTCCCGGTAGAGTATGAACCAATTGTCCATCTTTGAGCGACCAAACCTCAATTGTATTTTCCCAACTTCCACTAATTACAAATCGACAATCTGAACTAATCTCCAGAGTTTTATAGGTTTGAAACGGCTCAAAAGAATGTTCGATCTTTCCGGTTTTTACCGACCAAAAATTAATGCTATTATCGATACTTCCACTATAAATCAGTTCGGAATTAATATCAACTGCAATCGCATTTACAGAATTAGTATGTCCGGTGAGTGTGTTCTCTAATTCTCCCGTAGCGAGCGACCAAATCTTAACCGTATTATCCCAACTTCCACTAACAATAAATTCACCATTTGGACAGACAGCCAACGCACTCACCGAGTAAGAATGACCGATGAGTGTATGCAATAATTGTCCGGTTTGTAACGACCAAATTTTAATCGTGCTATCCACACTTCCGCTAACCAGGTGTTGATTATCGGGTGTAACGGCTAAAGCGGTAATTGAGTTAGAATGACCTTTTAAAGTTCGGATCAGTTGTCCGGTTTGTACCGACCAAATCTTAATTTGATGATCCCAACCCCCACTAACCATAAACTGACCATTTGGACTGACTGCAATCACATTAACAACATCTGAATGTCCGGTTAACGTGAGAACAGCATTCCAATTTTGAGGGTTTTGTTTGGATTTTAGCTGTTGTTTTTCACTATCATTCTGAACGATAATTTTTAATTCCTGACGGTAAACTTCCCGACGTTGGAGTTGTAAATCTTTCAAAACCGACAGATAAGGCTTCACCCACATTCGCGGAAATTCTGAACTTAATTTATACAAATGCGGTTGATAGTGAGGATCGATACTGAGATAATACCAATCAATTAAAAAAGTCGCTAAAAGCTGATGAATTGTTACGATTAATTGTCTGACTTGACGGATCGCCAAAGCCGGACTTAACCCTTGAGAAATCAGTTCTTCCTGTGCTTTTTCCCAGTTCCAAGGTTGTATGGGAATTAGAGAAACATTTTGATTTTGTAGACCCCAAAAACCCACATGAAAATGCACTTCATAGTCATTAATATCGCTGTACAAAATAAATGTCGGTACGGGAGATAACACCATCTGCAATTTTCTGACTTCAATATCGCCCAACGGTCGAGTAAAATAGTCAGCATAAAATTCAACCGGACGTTTGTTGCTGGTTTGGGGATAATGTTGGTTCAAAAACCGTCTTAAACCGTTACCAATATCTTTTTTAAGATGTCTTCGCATCCCCAACGGACAATCTTCGCTCATATCCGGGGGAGCGATAAACATCAATAAACGATGCTGTTCTTGTCCTTCTAATAAAATCCGTTCGGTTTCCTGACGGCTGAGATTAGAAAACCATTTTTCTCGGTTCCAAATTGCATCGAGTTCGTGCAGTTTTAGCTGAATTTCATGGGCTTGTAACTCCCGCAACAGTTCCCGTTGCAAGCGGCTAATTTCTCGGCGATCGCTAATTTCTTGCTGGCGAATTTGTAAGCGACGTTCCTCTTGAGTAATTGCCAAAGAATTAAACTCTTGAAGTCGGCTTTCTTTGCGATGGGAATATTCAACCAAAGCCTCAATATAACGGGGATCTTCTTTCACCTTGTCCGGAATAGAAGGAAAATCTAATTCCGAAGATTGAGACGAACGCTGACCGTTCATTACCGACATTAACTGTTTACCCAGTTGACGCGCAACCGGAATCAAAAGCGGAGCGGCTAGAGGATAAAGATAGGGAGGAATTGTCATCAGATTTATACCGGTTCGGGTGTTAAAATAATAATCTAATCCGCCTAAATTTTCGGGCTTGAACTGAGCGGAATGTAAAAGCTGAACTTCAAGCAATTCACATCAAATTAAACACCATTTAATCATCTCCAAAATTCGCCTATATTTCATCTATCGGAGTCTGATTTTAGGTGGTTATCGGTTGATAAATTCCCGCACCCGTTCGAGGTATGTTGGTGCATCCTCCAACATCGGAAAATGAGCCGTATCCTCTAAGATAGCCAGTTCAATGTTATCATTCAATGCGGCCGCTTGTCGCCCCATTTCGGCGGGAATAATTTGGTCGTATTCTCCCGCAACCAAGAGCGTAGGAACCTTAAACTGAGCAAATTGTCGGGGAAGCCACTCCGTCGCCTCTTTACTCACCGAGGTTAACACCGTACCGTAAGCCGCGTCAAAATCCGCCAGTAAAAAATCTTCTAAAAAAGCTCGACTAATGGCAGTCGGTAAAGAACGATATAAAAATCTTGCCATAAAAACTTTATCAACCAACGGAATCTTTGCCAACCATTTCGGACGAAATAAAACCACATACCGACTAAACTTATGAAACGTGGTAAACGTCTTTTCATCGTATTCAAAAATACCGCTACAGGTTAAAATCGCCCGTTCCACCCGTTCGGGATAAAGATTAATAAATAAAGCCGCAATTGACCCGCCCATCGAGTGAGCATTCAAATAAACTTTATCCAAATTCAAAGCATCCAATAACCCCTTAAGTTCGTGAGCATAATCGACCAATTCATAACTCAAAACCTGAAAATCCGACCCCTCAATTGCCGTAGCTTTTGAACGGCCAAACCCCCGCAAATCATAAATCAAACAATCAAATCCATCCGATAAAGCTTGAGCCGTACTCGTCCAATAGCGACCCGAACCGCCCCAACCGTGCAGAAACACCATCACCGGTTTTTTCTGTTGCTGACCCGGTGCTTTAATCCATTCATAATAATGTTGAACGCCGTTGATATTAATATAGGAACTTTTTAAATCCAACTGCATTTGATCAATTCACCCCTAGAACTGTTGAAGTTTTTTCTCTCAAGTATAATAGATCTCTTAGATTTCCAGCAATTTTTTAGGTTTTATTGAAGAACTGAGTCAGTTTATCCTCATCTAATTGACCGTTGGTTCTCACACCATTACACACATCCAAGCCAAACGGTGCCACAGTTTCAACCGCTTCTACTACATTATCAGGATTCAACCCCCCCGCCAAAAATACAGGAACATTCACCCTAATCTTCTCCTGATTCTCCGTGAGTCTTTAACCAATAGGATAAAACAGTTTTCGCCGTAGCCGGAGAAGCCGTCTCAACCCCCGTTGAAGTTCGATGCAGCCACCAACCTTTCGCCGTCTGCGGGGAACTCCACAAGTTCAGATGTTCGACAGGCGGATCGGCGTAAAAGCTTTCAATTCCCGCCCCCAACAGCGCCGAAGTCCGGTGAGTAAAGCGATCGTGACTCATGCGGTAAATGGGAAAATTGCCCCCCAGAGGGACGCCCCAACCGTCTAAGGCGATGAACGCTTTGACTTCGCCCCCCGCCTGTTGCCACATCCAAGCCGCCGCGATCGCCCCCACAACCCCCGCACTAAAACAAATCAAGATAATCGGTAATTTCACCGGATTTTGCCCAAAACCGCCTCTAGGAGGAGGAGACAAGGCGGGAGTTTGAGCTACACTGCATAAATAATTGAAAATGTCAAGACCTGAATAAGCCGGATAGTCCTGGGTCGGAAAAATTAACAAATTCCCCGACTGACACCGACGCCGCAAATCGCCGAAAAGCTTACAGAGAAAGGATTCCGTTAACTTCGGATCGTGAATACCCGCAATAATAACAACCGCCATAACCCAAATTCGGTTCAACTTCTTTTATACTGTAGATCAAGCTATCCCCCCCAGGGGGATGATAAGCTAAAAAAGGGGAGCGAAAAGGAAGATTTGAGTCCCAGACACTCCCAACCGTAAATAACAGCTATTTTTGAGGATAACAAAGTGGTTGCAACACCCGAAAAAACACAAGACAATATTTCTGTATCCGACAGTCCAAGTCAAGATCGAGTCGCCGTCCTGTTGATGGGATACGGCGAAGTCGAAAGTTATGAAGATTTTGCCAATTATAACGAACAAGCGTTGAACTTGTTAACGGCAAAATTCGCCCCGGTTCCGACTTGGATTTATCCGCCTATGGCGAAACTTTTGGCAGTATTTGACCTGCACGAATGGAGTCACCAACACGGGAATTTTATTTCCCCTCACAACGCTATTTTTGAACAGCAACGGGCGGGAATTGAACACGAACTCAAGCACAAATGGGGCGATAAAATTAAAGTGTTCAAAGCTTACAACTTCTGTAAACCGTTCCTCCCCGAACAGGTTTTGGAACAAATCAAAGCGGAAGGTTTTGATAAGATTTTAATCTATCCGTTGTTAGTCGTTGATTCGATTTTTACCAGCGGAATCGCCGTCGAACAGGTGAATAAAGCTTTGGCAAATTTGGCAGACGGTAGCGAACACTGGGTTAAAGGTCAGCGTTATATTCCGTCGTTCTTTAACGAACCCGCCTATTTGGATTTGATGGCGAATATGGTCGAAGAAAAGATTAAAAATGAATTGGCTGTCGCCCATTTGCCCTCACAAACCGCGATTGTATTAATGAATCACGGCTGCCCTCACAAAGCCAAAGGATTTACATCAGGAATTGATGAAAGTCAGGCGATGTACGAACTGATTCGCGAGCGTTTAATTCACCGTTATCCGTTGATTTCGATTGGTTGGTTAAACCACGACACGCCGTTAATTGAGTGGACGCAACCTAATGTTAAATTAGCCGCCCAAAACTTAATTGAATTGGGGGCGACATCAGTTGTATTTATGCCGATTGGATTTGCAACAGAAAACCACGAAACGCTGTTAGATGTTGAACATATTATCGAAGCGTTGCGTCGCAAACATCCCGAGATTACCTATGTACAAATGCCCTGTGCAAACGACCATCCTGAGTTTATGAAAATGGCAGCAGAATGGGCAAATCCGCAGATAGAAGCGCTGTTAAATGAAACAGCTTTGGCGGTTAATCCACAGTTAGCGTCGGTTCAAGCCAAAGAAGTTCATAATCACGACCACAGCCACCATCATCACCACCACGACCACGACCACAGTCACGGTCATCATCACCACCACCATTAATCCCCCCTGCCCCCCCGATGATCGGGGGGTTAAGTTTTTCAGAATTGTAGGGTGGGTGACAATTAATTTTCAGTGGAGATCACCAATTTTTATCGAAGTCACCCACCCTACTCCTAAAAGAGAAATAATTAAGAGTGAAAATTACAAAGGAGAGAGGGCGCAAGCAAGAGCGCCCCTACATTGATTGCAATACGTTCCTCAATAGAAGTGTCTTGTAATTGGTTAATAATCTCAGATTTATTCATAGTTTTAATTCAAAATTAACGGTTGTACAGGATGATAGTTAATTATGATTATAGCTTCGTAAAGTTACCGTTATTCTCCCCTCGCCTCGCAGGGGGGATTAGAGAGGGGTTGGGGGAAAGCTGACAATCAAGGTTTACATTTCTTCTCCCCTCTCCTCCTAAAAGTGGGGTTGGGGGAGAGGTTAATCTGGTGTTTGATTCTTCAAGTAATTCAGAATTTTTTCATCCTGAGTAATTAATAATGAACCGTGAATTTTAGCCGTTGCCACAATAATCTGATCTGCTGGGTCGGCATGAAATCCAGAAAGCCGTGTTGATTCAAGGATAATGGGAAGGGTTAATTCTAACAGTTGAATACCAGGATATTTTAGAGCAAGTTCGAGCCATTCTTCTACAGAACACTCAAAAGCCAGTCTATTTTTTTCAACTAATTTGGCAACTTCCCAGCAAGAAATGATACTGATACCCAACCCGCTTGCTTGATTTGATTGAATAATCTCACGGTTTTGGGAAGACAATTTCGGGTTTTCATCAACCCACCAAATCCAGATATGAGTGTCTAGGATAATCATGTCAAAGCCTCCCAATCTTCTATTGCTACGGGTTCATAAGGTTCTTCGTAGGAAATGAGTTTTCCTCGCAGGGGGCGATGTTCAGAGGTAAGCTGTTGTGAGGAGATTGAACGCATATCATTTTTAACCGTTTGTAAAATGGCTTCAATGATTGCAATACGTTCCTCAATAGAAGTGTCTTGTAATTGGTTAATAATTTCCGATTTATTCATGGTTTTAATTAAAAATTAACGGTTGTACAGGATGATAGTTAATTATGATTATAGCTTCGTAAAGTTACCGTTATTATCATCACCATCATTAAACGTCGTTGGTTTAATTTGACCTAACCCCCCAACCCCCTTCCCTACCTCTCCCTAACCCTCTCCTACCTCTCCCCAGCCCTCTCCTAAAAGGAGAGGGGAAAGGTGTCCCTCGCGGGACTATTTATTAGTCGAGAGGGAAAAGGAAGAAAGTTTTTTATTTGGAAGGGGGAGACTTTTATATGATTTAATTAATACTCCCCTCACCATTTATCAATAGTCCCTTATGGGACACCTTTTCCCTCTCTCACCCCCACCAACCTCCCCCTACAGGGGGAGGCCATTTGCCCCCTCTCGACTAATTAATAGTCCCTTATGGGACACCTTTTCCCCCTCTCCAACTAATAAATAGTCCCTTTGGGACACAATTTCCCTCTCCTCGTAGGAGAGGGTTAGGGAGAGGTTTGAGAGGGATGGGGAGAGGTTTGAGAGGGTTAGGGAGAGGTTAATTAGAATATAAATTAGGGTAGAGTTGACAATCAACGTTTACGTTTGGGGTGAACTTGAGAGAAAATAGAGATAAGACCCCCAACTATCTCACACCGTATGACGTGCTGTTTAAACCCCTACTGTCCCAAACCCAATAACCCGGACGTAAACCGTTATTGTCAAGCTTGCGGCACCGAATTAATTCCCATTTTGAGAGGTCATTATCGGGTAATAAAACTGTTGGGAGAAGGGGGTTTTGGTCGAACCTATCTCGCGGAAGATATTGATAGATTGAATGAATATTGTGTGGTCAAACAATTCACCGCAAACGTTCAGGGAACCGGGGCGTTAAACAAAGCGACACAACTATTTTAACAGGAAGCCCGACAACTTCAGCAACTCGGAAAACATTCTCAAATTCCGACATTGTACGCTTATTTTGAGGAAGGGAAACAGTTATTTTTAGTTCAGGAATATATCGAAGGCGAGACGTTATCACAATTAATAGAAAAGCGGGGAATTTGGACGGAATCGCAGGTTAAACAACTGTTGGAGGATTTGTTACCGGTTCTGAAGTTTGTTCACGAACAAAAGGTTATTCATCGGGATATCAAGCCGGATAATATTATTCAGCGTCGGGGCGATGAATGTTTTGTGTTAATTGATTTTGGGGTTGCCAAACAGTTATCTACAACGGTTTTACAAACAAAAGTTGGGACTCGTATTGGTAAGGATGGTTTTGCTGCTATCGAACAAATGCAAGGCGGGGAAGCTTATCCGGCGAGTGATTTATTTGGTTTGGGAGTAACTTGTTTTTATCTGTTGACTCAAGTTCATCCCTATCATTTGTTTTTGGAAGAAGGTTATGGCTGGACTCGCAACTGGAAGCAGTATCTCAAGCAATCTGTTAGTGAGGAATTAAAGGAAGTTCTAACTAAGTTACTGCAAAAAGATGTTCAGCAACGTTATCAGTCTGTTTCTGATATTTTAACAGCTTTGCGATCGCATTCTACAAAAAGTTATCAAAGTCCTAAATCTTCTCAAACTGTTACTTCAGGTGTTTCTTGGAAAAATGCAACCTGTATTAAAACTTTAACAGGACATTCAAATCATGTTAGGTCTATAGCATTCAGCCCCAATAGTCGCATTTTAGGCAGTTTGTCGTATTTTGGCAACACTATAATATTGTGGGATATCACAACTCAAACTCAAATTTCTACCTTTCCATTGAATTCATCTTATGTGTGGGAATTTGTTAGCCTACAAGATTGTCAGATTTTAGCTGGAAATAGAGACAAGCATATGGTAATTAAAAACCTAATAACTCACAGAAATTCTGTAAGAAGTCACAATGGTAACATCTCAGCGAGGGGATGTATTAATAATACTATTGAATTGAACTATAATAATATCCTCCCTCGAAGGGGAAATCTCCAAACTCTAAGCATAATTCCTGCTGCGAACAATATCCGAACTCCAAGGAAGTTTCCTATCTTTTTAGAAGGTCATTCAGGTCATGTCTATTCTGTAGCATTCAGCCCCGATGGTTGCACTTTAGCAAGTGGAAGTGCTGACCAAACTATCAAATTATGGGATATGGAAACTGATAGAGAAATTGCTACTTTAAAAGGACATTCAAATACAGTTGATTCTGTTGCATTTAGCCCCGATGGTCGCACGTTAGCGAGTGGAAGTTCTGACAAAACTGTTAAATTGTGGGATGTGAAAACTCAAACTGAAATTACCACATTAAAAGGACATTCAGATTGGGTTAAATCTGTTGCATTTAGCCCCGATGGTAACACGTTAGCGAGTGGGAGTTCTGACAACACGATTAAATTGTGGCGACCCGAGTAGGTCGGGGTTTTTTTGTCGGGTTTGGGGATATTTTTTGTTGGGTTTAGGGGTTTTTTTGTTAGGTTTAGGGCGCAAGCCTTGCGCCCCTACGTGGTTGGAGGAGAGGTCAAATTACCCCCCTCAGTCCCCCCTAAAAGGAGGGAAGAATTATCCGTTTCCCTCTCCATTAATAAATAGTCCCGAAGGGACACAATTTCCCTCTCCTCGTAGGAGAGGGTTAGGGAGAGGTGGAGAGGGTTAGCCAGAGGTAGGAGAGGGCGCTGCGGTGAGGTCAAATAGAGGCTAGGATTTTGGGAATAAAAAGGATTAATTTATCGTTGCGTCGAACGGTTTTTTAAATAGATTGCTAACAAAACAATCATTGAAATAATGCACAAACTTTTCCACACAAACAACCACCAAGGACGCCACCAGCCCCCGGTTTCTACTTCAACAATATCGGATAATCCAAATAGAAAAAAAGTGATCGCAGCCATCATCCGGTGAACTCGAACCCATCCCCTATTTTTGAAAGCTGCAACTGCAAACCCCGCCGCAAATACACCCCAAATTCCCGCTTCTATATAATTTCCTTGCGTGTAAATTGCTTCTAAAATACGGGCTTGTTGGTTCAGTTGTTCGACGGAAGAACCAGACGTTAACTGTCTCATCCACCAACCCAAACCCACCAACATTAGAAACAACAGGGTTAACCGAATGATTGCACCTTTTGACATAGAATTAGGAGTGTAAAGTAAGTCCCCCTTTCTAAGGGGGATTTAGGGGGATCTTTTAAAACTCCCCCTTTTATCCCCCCTAGCCCCCCTTTGTAAGGGGGGAAAAGAGGGGAGATTTAAGGGGATCTTTCCCCAGAGAAAGAAGAAAGAGGACTGTATAGTAAGTCCCCCTTTCTAAGGGGGATTTAGGGGGATTTAGGGGGATATAATTAGGATAAAAATTAATTAATCCTCAAATTGCATCAAATTCCAAATTTGACTTTCATCTAACACCTTTTTCGGACGCATAATTAAAATCAACTGTCCCAACAACGGCACCTCTGTATCTTCCTCAAACCACTGCAATTCCAGTTGATTATCCCGTTCGACCAAAAAATAACGATCCGCTTCCCAATTCCGTTGTGAACGGTCAATAACCACCAAAACCGGTTCAACTTTTCCCGGTAAAGGATTCGGTAAACTGTCGCTTTTTCCAATAATAACAACCGGATCTTCCGCATTCGTAATAACCTGCCAACCCGGAAGCGGTATCCACGCCCCCTGACCGGAAAATTTAACCATCCCAAACGGTTTTTCTTCGTCGGTAATGGGAACCGCTTTTAAATCTTCTAAGGTTAATGGAAATTCGCCGACAACCGGAAGAATACGGGGTAAATCTTCATCCGATTCTAACCGATAAACCGGCAAACGCGGCGCCGGACGAGTGGAAACAACCGAAAAATCAGTTAATAGTTTTTCCACCTGTTCTCGGGCGCCGGAAGACTGAACAAATTTTAGCGCTTTAGCAATTAAACGCGATCGCTGTTGGAGATCGCTATGCTGTCTGGCGGCTTTCCAACACTGGTAGGCGATCGCATCCCCCGGACTTTGGGTAAACCCCTCCGGTAAACTGCTAAGGCGAGACATATCTTTGATCGCCTTGGCGAGTTCTTTGGCTTCATCGGCGTCGATATTTTGCGATACGCTAAACTCTGCGGCTTCTATGCGTTGCGGTTGGGTGAGAATACGATACTCATAGAGAATATCGCTTCCTTTTTGCAGAAAATGCGATCGCACTCCTTCCGAGGCGTCGCCCGTCACCAAAGAGTTGTACACTTGAGAAGCAACAATGACCTGATTTTGTTGAACCGGTTCAAAGCCAGTTTCTTCAAACAGTTGTTGAGAATTGTAGCCCGATTTTTGTAGCGTCGCACAGGCCTGTCCCCATTCTACCCAAGTTCCTTGTTTGCGACGGAGTAATTGTAACAATTCTTCCAAATTCCCGCTTTCATTAGAGGGTTGTGGGTTTGGGTTGTTTTGCGGTGTTCCAGTCATAACGTTAAAATCCAATTTGAGTTTACCTTACCTGTCATTTGTGATTCAATATTCCAGTGGAAGGCAACGGGGTGATTGCAGTTGAGTTCAAATCCGGTCGGATCGCTCCTACTTCACTCAGTTTAGCGGAAAAGGTTTAAGATTTTGCAGTTTTCTCGGTTGGAAATTGCTACCAATGTATTAAATGTTTTTTCTGCGGTTCGTCCAAAAATAGTTTAACTCAACCTCTTGATTCTTTTATTTTTATAATGAATTCTAAAGTTTTACTCAAAGAAGTCTATAAAAAAGTTCCGATGTATCGCTTATTTAATCGTTTGTGGATTCATCCCCATCAGATTAAAGGATATGGCGTCAGCGATCTGGTCTGTGATTATCCGCAATGGGGACCAGGTGACGATTATCAAGTCTGGTTTGATGAAAAAATGACCGAGTTTCAAGTGAAAACTCAGTGGGTTGAAAATGGAGAGAATGGAGAGAATTCGACTCCGTTGGTGAGAGTGTTAATTTTACTTTGCGATCCGGTTGTGGAAATGAATTTTATGCGTTATGTTGATGTAGCGTTAGATTCGGGCGATCAATTTTTTGTACCGATGCGGTTGGCAACAGAATCTTCGCTGAAAACTTTAGAACCCACAGAGGGGTTAGAAATTCACGTTCTCGCCGAAAAAACAAACAATAAAATTCTTTATCCCGATGAGATTTTAGCAGAAATTAATAACAGTCAATGGTCTATGATTTGGGAATAATTTTTCTTGAAAATTAGGATTGAGAACACAAAAGAGCGATCGCCAAAAATCGGCTTTGATCGGACAAGCTTTTCAAAAATTTCCGATCTACATTGACTTCCTCTGATTGATAGGGAGGTGGTGAGTCCACCCCCGTGCGCGGGAACAAGCGCGTTGAGGGGAGTGGCTATCCCGTTGGGGGAGGACCGGAGGTGGGGAGAAAGATGTGTAGCATCGGTGCTTCCGTATTTGATATTACCTAAAAAACGTCAAACTTTAACGAAAAAAATGATATCTTTCATCTGGATCGCCGTGTTAACCTGTCTAGGTATCAAAGAGTCAAAGAAAAGAACTACTCGGTCGCAGAGGTAGTTTTGACTGGTTTAAAACTTTGACAGAGGTAGACTTTATTGCGATAAATAGTCTGATTATTTCTGGTGGGAACCGACTTTTTAACTCGGGTTGCTAAGTGTGACTTCAAAGTTTTCATTGTTACCGATTCGTAGCTTTGTCTTTATTTAATACCAAGCTCTCAGAGAACGAGTAAGTCGTCAGTCGTTCAACGGCCGTCGGTCAACCTTTTTTGTCTTCTTCCGATGTGTTTCAACCTGCAAATACTCATTCCACAGAAAAATGAAACTCAAGCAAGTTGGTTATTCGCTTCTGACTTTGGGTGCCCTGTTCGCTTCCCCCATGTCCGCTGAAGCCGCAAGTTTCACCACAGTAGCCAGCGGGCTGAACAATCCCAGCGGAATCACTTTTGGTCCCGACGGCAGTCTCTATGTCGGAGAAACGGGTACGGGTGGCGATGGCAACTGTCAGCCCTCTCCGAGCGCCCCCGAATCATTGATTTGTGCAGGCCAAACCGGATCGGTCACGAAAGTCGATTTGGCTAGCGGTACTCAAACAAGAGTGGTCAGCAACTTTGACTCTCTGGCAATTCAGCCGAGTCTGGAGCAGGGCGCAGGCCCGCAGGAGATCGCCTTTGACTCCGAAGGCAATGCTTACCTCCTGAGCGGCTACGCCGGATATCCCGCCAACCGGGACCTGGAGATTTTTGAGCTAGCTCAAGATGTTGAGCCTGATTTACCCCCCGGTCAAGTGGTGTTTGCGCCCCCCAAAGAAAATCCCAGCGAGTTATTGAATGTACCCGACCTGGGGAAACTGTTCAAAATAGATTTGGCTACTCAAGAACTCACGGAACTGTTTGACTTTGCCAAACACGAACTGTTAAACAACGTTGACGGTGGCGACTACATTACCAACCCCTTTACGATCGCCATTCAAGATGATTCGGCTTTTGTTGCCGATGCGGGCGCCAACGTCATCTACAATATCGGCTTGGATGGCGAATTTATTAACGCTTTTGCGGCTCCGACTCAACTGGTTGAGAACGTAGAATTTCCCGAGGTTTCTCCTTTCGGGCCGCCCGAAAATTCCGGTGAAATCCCCATTCTCGGTGGCGACCCGAGCCAACTACCGAACGAAGGCGAAGAACCCGAAATGCCCTTCCCCGTATTTCCCGATAGCCCGTATGAGTTGCAATCGGTACCGACGGGAATCACCACAGGCCCCGACGGTGCGGTTTATTACGCGGAACTAACGGGCTATCCCTTTCCCGAAGGCGAAGCGCGAGTTCTCCGCATTAACCCCGAAACCGGAGAACCCGAAGTTTTCGCAGACGGTTTTACCCAAATTACGGACATCGCCTTCGATCCAGATGGCAACCTGTTGGTGCTGCAATTTGCCGATGAAGCCCAGTGGAAAAACAGCGTCAATGGTAGCTTAAAAGATTTGCCCGGTTCCGTCATCAAAGTCACCCCCGACGGTAAACGGACAACCATCGCCTCTGAAGGGATCTTCTCCGCAGCAGGCATCCAAGTCGGCCCCGACGGGGGGATTTACGTTTCCAACAACGCGATCGGTACCAACGGTTCCGTGATCCGGTTCGACAATACTAAGTCCGTACCCGAACCCGGTAGCATCTTGGGTCTGCTGTTCTTTGGCGGCGCCACCATTATGGGTCTCAAGGGTAAGCGAAACATTGTGTAGCTTATTTGTGTAGCTCATTGGGGAAAGCTAGCAATTCATAGATCTAGATCTCCTCAAGAGATTTAGATCTAGGCTATTTTTACTTTTTTTGGCTAAATTTACCCGGTTTAAAAATCAAAAAAGGCTTGCATAAAGTGGATTTAAGCTATTTTTTCCCTTTTCCAGGAGTACATCTTTCTAAGTAATTCTTTCAACGGAGGATTTTACGGTTGCCTGTTGTCTCTCTTACAAACTTGCGTCTCAACGGAAACCGCGCCCGTCGCGCCGATCGGTGAATTTCCCCGATCGCCTTTTGCTATCACTACTGTGCAGACAAAGGAACGGCGCGAAGTGGGGTAAGAGCGCGTTTCCCGCAGGCAGCACCCCCTCAGCAGGGAACAGTAAGGCATTGAGCAATCTTTACCGTTTTTTACACAGCTTGGTTTATTTATGTCTTAATACTTAGATTTTTCTCTACCCTTGTGGGGATGACGGATTATAATTTATAATATAAAATATCGCTTCTTTAAGCAACGCTACTCGGTAATTACACGCAACACAAATTTTAATTACACTTCAGTAGTTTTGCGTAAAAAAAGTCAAATCTTTACGAAAAAAATGACATCTTTTCATCCGGATGATTGTGTTAGCTTATCTATCAGTCATCTGGGTGTCACAGAAGAAAACGAAGTCGGAAAGGTAGTTTCGACTGGTTTACAGGTTTAACAGAGACAGACGTTATTGCAATAAATAGTCTGAAAGACTGATGGTGGAGATCGACAAAAGTCACTCGGCCAGCTAAGTATGGCTTCAAAGTATTAATTCTGATTGATTCATACTTTTTTATCTGTTTCGCGCCAAGCCCTAAGGGACTGGTAAATCGTCAGTTGCTTACGAACCGAAAACCGATTTTTTTAAGTTTTCTTCTGATGCGTTACAAGTTACGACTATTGATTTCAGGGAACAATGAAACTTAAGCAAATTGGTTATTCACTATTGACTATCGCCGCCGGACTCGGTGCGGCAATGCCTGCGGAGGCAGCAACTTTTACAACAGTAGCGAGCGGACTGAATAATCCCAGTGGGATTACCTTCGGCTCCGATGGCACCCTGTATGTTGGCGAAACCGGTACCGGCGGAGACGGAAACTGTCAGCCCTCTCCCAGTGCCGCTTTCGCAGAAATTTGTGCGGGCAACACCGGATCGATCACCAAAGTCGATCTCGCCACCGGCACTCAGACCAGAATCTTCAACGGCTTTGACTCCCTGGCACTTCAGCCGACTCTAGAACAAGGTGCAGGCCCCCAAGAAATTGCCTTTGACTTCTTGGGAAACGCTTACCTGGTCACGGGTTACGCCGGATATCCGGGCAACCGGGATGCAGAGATCTTTGAAGTCGCCCAAGGCGCCGAACTCCCCCCGGAACAGAATTTAATTGCGCCCCCGGCCGAAGATGCCAGCGAGTTATTAAATACACCCGACCTGGGCAAACTGTTCAAAATAGATTTGGCAACCGAAGAAGTCACCGAACTGTATGACTTTGCCCTCTACGAACAGTTAAACAACCTCGACGGTGGCGACTACATCAGCAACCCGTTTGCGATCGCCATTCAGGATGATTCGGCTTTTGTGGTTGATGCCGGTGCCAACGTTATTTACAATATCGGCTTGGATGGCGAATTTATTAACGCCTTTGCATCCCCGACCCAACTGGTTGATAACGTAGAATTCCCCGATGCTTCTCCTTTCGAGCCGCCTCAAAATGGAGGTCAAGAAGACCCCGTTCTCGGTGGCGACCCGAGCCAACTACCGAACGAAGGCGAAGAACCGGAAATGCCCTCCTTTGAAATTCCAGAAGGCCCGTTAGATTTACAATCCGTACCGACCGGAATCACCAAAGGCCCCGACGGCGCCGTCTATTACGGTGAACTGACCGGCTATCCCTACCCCGAAGGAGAAGCGCGAGTCTTCCGCATCAACCCCGAAACCGGAGAACCCGAAGTTTTCGCAGACGGTTTCACCCAAATTACAGATATCGCCTTCGATAAAGAAGGCAACCTGTTAGTGTTGCAATTTGCCGACGAAGCCCAGTGGAAAAACAGCGTCGAAGGCAGCTTAAAAGATCTGCCCGGTTCCGTCATCAAAGTCACCCCCGACGGTCAACGCACAACCATCGCCTCTGAAGGAATCTTCTCGGCAACAGGCATCCAAGTCAGCCCCGACGGTGGGATCTACGTTGCCAATAACGGTATCGGTACCAACGGTTCGATTATCAAGCTCGACGATCCAAAATCTGTACCGGAACCCGGTACAATTTTCGCCCTGTTAGCCTTTGGCGGCGCCAGCCTTTTCGGTCTAAAAGGTAAGCGAGACAGAGTTTAGGTGAACGCAAAAAGTAGGGGTGTATCGCCATCACTTACGCCCCCTACAACCAACCTCAACCCCCGAAAGTCTCGATCAATTTAGAAATGAACATCTTTCACTCGGTTAGCTCCTTCACACTCACCTGTTTATTGCTTTCAGTCGCCAATCCGTCACTCGCCGCAACATTTACTCGGTTTGCCACAGGCCTCAACAACGCTCGCGGACTCACTTTCGGCCCCGATGGTGAACTCTACGTTGCGATCGCCGGAACGGGTGGCGGCCCGACCTCACCCAATTCTATCCCCTCGCCAAACGTACCCGGTCTTGACCTGTATTTGGGCAACACGGGGGCGATCAGTAAAGTTTCCGCAGATGGGACCGTCACCCCCGTAGTCACCGGCTTGAGTTCCCTGGCTTTGGCAGATGGTAGCAACGCCGTCGGGCCTCAAGATATCGCCTTTGATGCCAGCGGAACGCCCTATATTCTTTATGGATCGGTGGCTGATCCGGCTCAACGCGATCGCACTCTCAACGCCCTGGCGGGTAGTCCTTACTCGGAAAACGATGTTTTGGGGACATCGGAGTTGGGCAGTCTCTACCAAGCTAATTTTCAAACCGGTCAACTGACTCAACTGGCTGACCTGGCTCGGTACGAACTGCAAAACAACCCCACCGGGGGCGATATTGACAGCAACCCCAACAGCCTCGCGATCGACGGCGATACCATCTACATTACTGACTCGGGCGCTAATAATTTGTTTGCCTACAGTCGGAGAGAAAACCAGCTTCAACTCAACACCACCTTTGACCCGGAAATTGTTGCTCTCGACAGCCTCAAGTTTCCACAGGGGTTGGGGCCGCCCCCAGCCGCGCCTAACGATCCCACTCAGGCACCGGAAACGGAAGACCCCCTCTTTCCCCTGCAATATGTCCCCACCGGCGTGGCGGTCGGTGCCGATGGCAATTTGTATGTTGCCGAGTTTGGAGGGTTTCCTTTTCCTGACGGGAGATCGGAAATTACTCAAATTGATGGGAATGGTCAACAAACAACATTTGCTGACGGTCTGATTCAGCTTACTGATATTGCTTTTGCTCCCAGTGGTAAGGCTTACGCGACTGTTTTGGCAACTGAATCTTTGGCACTGGGCGGCGATCGCGGAAAAGTTGTGGAGATCGGTACTGATGGGAAAGTTACCACTATTTTAGATGGCAACCAGGTAGACGGGGTTGAGTTGTTAGTAAACTTAACCGTTGCGACGGACGGTCTAGTTTATGTTGCCGGTCGGGGTAATGGCCCGGAATCAACCATTTTCCAAATTGATCCAGACGGTGATGCTGTTGATATTCCTGAACCCAATTCGGCCTCTGGCGTTTTAATTTTGGGTCTTTTGGGAGGGGTTTCTTTTGGGGTCAAGAGCGCTCGAAAACGACTTTTAGAGAGGGGAGAAGGCATTTCTCTATAGGGATAAATCAGCCAAGTTCATTGTCAATTTAACCTGAGGATTATGATGAAAGTTAAAAAATTATCAGTCGGTGCAAACCTAACGTCTTTACTTGCCGGATCGTTGCTTTCTTTGGGTGCGATCGCCAGCGAAGCTAAAGCCGTTACTCTCGAATTTGATAGCCAAATTGGTGAACCCGGTTTTGCTCCCGGTCAGTTATTTGTGCCTCAAGGTGTCTCCGTTCAAGATAGCACCGGCAATATTTATGTCGGTAACGGTCGCGGACGCAACCCCGACGGGAGTACAAATTTTGAAGTGGGTAACGAGGTTTCTATCTTTACTCCCGAGGGTGAATATATTGGTGGGGTCGGATCGGGCGGTACCGGCCCGGGCGAGTTTGACGAACCCGGAGCGTTGGAGTTTAGCCCGAAAACGGGTAATCTCTACGTGGGCGATGTTTTTAACCTTCGGGTTAATGTTTACGATCCCGAGGGAAACTATATCGAAACCCTCGCCGAAGGCGAATTTGGCGGACTGATCGAAGGTCGGGCTTTCTTCGGGCCTTCTGGGATTACTTTTGATGCCGAGAATAACGTTTATGTTGGCGACTTCAGTAACGATCGCATTCTGAAAATTAACGAAGCCGGCGAAATTATTGACACTATCGGTACTCCCGGAACTGAACCCGGACAGTTTCAAGGCCCTGCGGGGATTCGGATTTCTCCGGTTAGCGGTAATATTTATGTTGCCGACCAGTTTAACAACCGTATTCAGGTGTTAGATCCTGAGGGGAATCCGCTTTTGGTCTTTGGTACCGAAGGTACCGAACCCGGTCAGTTCTTGCAGCCCATTGGCTTAGAAGTGGACGAGCAAGAAAATATTTACGTTGCTGATTCTATTAACAGTCGGGTTCAGGTTTTTGACAAAGAAGGTAATTTGTTAACGGTTTATGGCGAACCCGCCCGCAACGCCGACGGTGAGATTATCCCCCCGCCCGCCCCTGACGGTTCCAGCGGACCTTTCGGACCCGAACTCGACCTGCGACCGGGTGCGTTTAACTGGACCGGCGGCACCGGAATTGAGGGTGACAAACTCTATGTGGGAGACTTCTTCCAAGGTCGCATTCAGGTACTTGATATTGATTATCACGATGATATGGCAAAAGTACCCGAACCCACTTCCGCTTTAGCTTTGGCCGGGGCGGGTTTGATCGCCGCCAAGCTTCTCAAAAAGCGTAAAATGACCCGCTAATTGTTCTGTTGATGCAGAAGTGCTTGACACATACAATCGGTTAAGATACGTCGTCACAGCACTTCTGTCTGAACGTTAAGCCACAAGCCGAAAGCCAACAGTTCAGCGGCTCCCGCATGGTCCGTGATTAATTTGTTGTTAAAATTAAAGTGGGTTTATCATGGGGTGAGACTGGATAGAATCTCTATCTAGTATCAAAAAACACTGCTTAATTTTAGATGAAGTCTGGGAAAGCATCAGCCCACTGCCAAGACCTTAAAACAAGGCGGGGTATAACAGTTAAAATCTTGAAGATTTGAAGAATAGCCGAAAAGGATTATCGGGCTTAAATTTTCCCTAGAAGTTATCGTCAATTCCTCTAGAAAAGCAGTATTTTCTAAAGCATAAACCTTCCCACCTATCTTTGGAACGGATATTTTTAACGGAAATAGAATTTCTGTTCAATCAAACCGTTAAATCGGCTAAAAACTCTTGAAAAGACGGTTTAACCTTTCGACAGATTGACGCCCGCGAATGTCATCCCTTAAACTGTGAATAATTTACAATTAAACATTTTTCTGAACGTCAATCAAGCTGCTAAATCGGATAACGATCAAGGTAAAATAGTTGAATACAATAGATAAAAAAGGCGAAATGATTATCGCATCTAAGGATAAATTAACTCACTACAATCGCACTGTAAATATCATTTTTGACTGGCTGCCGAGCAGGTTTACAGAGGCGATATCCGAAAAGCAAACCTCAGCAACCAACCCAAATGATGAACAACTCGCTTGGTTGAGAAAACAGCATTCAGAGTTGTTAAACGGAGCCAAACAAAGAACCTTTTTTATTGCCTTTAGTTTGGTTCCCCGCCGTTTGGGAAAAGCAAACCTAGTCCTGAACAACGAAGACCTGAAAACGGCAACAGAACTCTATCCCGGCTGGCAACCCCAACACTGGCGGGTCGATCAATTGGCTCGAACTTTGTTAGTTTTATCCTTAATTCAAGGCAACCCCGAAACCTATCAAAGCATCCTAGATCAACTGTTTTCGGCCGCCGATATTGACGAACTCGTTGCCCTTTATCAAGCCTTACCCCTACTGCCAACACCGGAAAAATACCAGCAGCGAGCCGCCGAAGGACTGCGTACAAATATGTCCGTTGTCTTTAATGCCGTCGCACTCAATAACCCCTATCCGGCAAATTATCTCAGCGAACTCGCTTGGAACCAAATGGTTTTAAAAGCCATATTTATCGACAGTCCCCTCTATAAAATGATCGGTTTAGACGATCGCACCAACCCCAAATTATCCCAAATGTTGCTCGACTACGCCCACGAACGTTGGGCCGCCTCGCGCACAGTCACCCCCGAACTTTGGCGGGCGATGGGTGCCTTCACCACCGACAACATGAGCGAAGATTTAATCAAAGTATTGGAACATTCCGATCCCAAACACCAACAAGCGGGTGCGATCGCCTGTAGCCGTTCAAACTCCGAAAAAATCCGCTCTTTGCTGGAGTCTCGCCCCGAGTTAAAGGCATTTGCCCAACACCAGACTTGGGACACCTGGACTCGAAATCATCTCTATTCCAACCACGCCAATACAGCCCAATAAATTTTACCTAAATACTGATCGCAATGAATTCTACCAATTTGATGTTTATCGATCCCCATATCCACATGAGCTCCCGTACTACCAACGATTACTTGATGATGCAAGAATCTGGTATTGTAGCAGTTATCGAACCCGCTTTCTGGCTCGGTCAGCCTCGCACTAATCCCGGTAGCTTCAAAGACTACTTTAGCAGTCTCATCGGTTGGGAACGCTTTCGAGCCGCTCAGTTTGGAATTGCTCATTATTGCACCATTGGCTTGAATTCCAAAGAAGCGAATAACCCCGCAGTTGCTGACCCCGTAATGGAGTTATTACCTCTATTTGCGTGTAAGGAAGGAGTCGTCGCCATTGGTGAAATTGGCTACGATGACATGAGCGAAACGGAGGATAAATACTTCCAAGAACAGCTTGCTTTAGCCAAAGAGCTAGAAATGTTAGTTATGATTCATACCCCTCACCGCAATAAAAAAGCAGGGACTAGCCTCAGTATGGATCGTTGTATTGAACATGGTTTAGATCCGTCTCAAGTTATTATTGATCATAATAATGAAGAAACCGTCGAAGAAGTTTTAGAGCGAGGATTTTGGGCAGCCTTTACCATTTACCCGATGACAAAAATGGGTAATGCTCGCATGGTAGAAGTCGTCAAAAAATACGGTACTGAGCGCATAATTGTTGATAGCAGCGCCGACTGGGGATTGAGCGACCCGTTGGCGGTACCGAAAACCGCTCAATTAATGCTCGATGAAGGCATTTCTGAAGAAGATGTGCGAACCGTTTGTTATGGAAACGCCCTCAAAGCCTACAGCCAAAGCGGTCAAATGAATGAAAACGACTGGCTGAAACCTCAAGAAGTCGATTATACCGCCCAGTTCAATGGCAATAGTGTTTTACGCGGACAAAACCCCGATTCTCAAACTATACGTGATTCTCTGATCATTAAGTAAAAATAGGCTTTTCAGAGTTATCTAACTTTTTAGAGGCAGATTGATCATTGGATTGATTCATCTGCCCTAACTATCCAAAAACAGAGTTTATCCTCATTTCAGGTCATTGATTTGAATACAACACTTTTAAGCGACCGAACAACCGGCTATTTTCAATTGATGCGCCCCCCCAATATTCCCACCGCTTGGGCGGATATATTAGCCGGATATGCGATTTCTGGAGGGAGCGCATCCGTTAGTTCTTTATTATGGTTATTGCTGGCAACCACCGGACTTTATGGCGGAGGCGTTGTTTTTAATGACGTTTTTGACGCCGAGTTAGATGCAAAAGAACGCCCGGAAAGACCGATTCCGAGAGGTGCCGTTTCTTCTCAAGAAGCAACAATATTGGGCGGGTTTTTATTAACCGTTGGGGTGGTTGCGGCGAGTCAAGTTTCAGTTTTGAGCTTGATTTTAGCGAGTTTAATTGCTGCGGCGACGATTATTTATGATAGTACAACCAAACATCATGCTTTGTTTGGGCCGCTGACAATGGGGTTTTGTCGGGCGGGTAATTTATTACTCGGGATAAGCGTTTTACCCGCAACCTTTAACAGCATTAATTTCGGCGATTTCTCCTTATTTCATCCCACCTATCTCGCAATTATTCCGATTTTATATATTGGTGCAATTACCGCTATTAGTCAGGGGGAAGTTTACGGGGGAAATCAGCAAACCGGATGGATTTCTGTTGGGTTAATGGCCGTTGTGATTGCGATTTTATTCGGATGTGCGGTTACATCGGTTCATCTGATCAGCGCTTTATTGTTTGTTGGGGTGCTGAGTTGGCGGATTTTTCCCCCTTTTATTCAAGCGGCTAACGATCCTCAACCCGACAAAATTAGAAATGCTGTTAAAGCAGGTATTTTATCTTTAGTTGTTGTGAATGCTACGCTTTCCGCTTGTTTTTTAGGCGGAATATTTGCTATATTAGTATTAGCATTGTTGCCGCTCTCAATGGGTTTATCCCGTTTATTTGCGATGACCTAATTCGCCGCAAACACGGTAAGGGTGGGTTGGGAAAAAATAGAGATTTTCTACAAATCGCACGGCTAAACTCACCCGAAAACACCGATAACTTAACTCAAAAGGGGCGGGTTAACAGAGATAATTTATCAGAAAAATACACGAATACAAAACCCGCCCCAAAAAATCAATACAAAATCAACAACTAAAAACCATCAAGTTCCATGACATTTACACTTCCAAAACCTGTTCTTGAATCAACAGTTTTAAACGATTCATCTGTTGACTATGCTCCCCTCAAACAAGAGGTAAAAGTTACATTTAACTACGACGTACACTTTACACGGGATTTATTTAATCCCAACAATCCTTTATTAGCAAAAGTGTTACTCGCAACCCGAGAAGGCGTCAAAAAAGCCATCGCCTTTGTTGATAGCGGACTCCCCCAAGCATCAGAAATTCTCGAAAAAATTCAAGCCTATAGTGACTGTCATCCCCAGGCGTTAAACCTGAAAGCCGGTTCAACTTTAATAGCAGGAGGAGAAGCGGCGAAAAATAATCCTCAACTCGTAGAAGACTTACAAAAACTAATTTCAGACGCCGAACTTTGTCGCCATTCCTATGTTATCGCTGTGGGAGGGGGTGCGATGTTAGATTTAGTTGGCTACGCCGCAGCAACCGCCCATCGGGGGATTCGGTTAATTCGGGTCCCGACAACCGTTTTAGGACAGTGTGACTCGGGAGTTGGAGTTAAAAACGGGATTAATGCTTTCGGGAAAAAGAACTTTTTAGGAACATTTGCGCCGCCAACTTTGGTTTTAAACGATGCCAACTTTTTAACCACATTAGATGATCGAAATTGGCGTTCCGGTATCGCGGAAGCCGTGAAAGTTGCGCTGATTAAAGATGCGGGTTTCTTCGATTTTATTGTTAACCGAACCGAAGCATTAGTTAACCGAGATTTAGATGCAATGCAGCAAATTGTTTACCGTTGCGCTAAATTGCATCTCGATCATATCGCAGGCGGAGACCCCTTTGAAATGGGAAGTTCTCGCCCTCTAGATTTTGGTCATTGGGCGGCTCATCGGATAGAATATTTGAGCAATTATCGGCTTTATCATGGGGAAGCTGTGGCGATTGGAATTTGTTTGGATAGCACTTATTCCTATCTCTCCAGTTTAATTACCAAGGGAGAATGGCAAGAAATTCTAAGCCTATTTAAAGCTTTAGGATTTAGCCTGTATGAGAGAGAACTTTCTTCTTTTGTTCATCAACCCGAAAACCCCCGTTCTCTGTTTAAAGGATTGACAGAATTTCAAGAACATTTGGGCGGCGAACTGACCTTAATGTTGTTAACGACAATTGGTAAAGGTTTGGAAGTTCACCAAGTCAATTTAGACAAATATCGTCTCGCAATTTTGATGCTACAAGAGGCAGATTTATAATGCAAGTTATAGAAAACGGCTCTCATCTAACCTACTGCACAAATATTCATCCGGGTGAATCTTGGCCGGAAGTTTTCAGCAATTTAAAAGAATATCTTCCGGCTTTAAAAAATCGCTTGAATGCCGAAAAATTTGGCATCGGTTTAAGGCTTTCCCATCAAGCGACAACTCAACTTAATTCCTCAGAAATGGGCGAGTTTAAAGCTTGGTTAGCCGAACACAATCTCTATGTTTTTACCCTGAATGGATTTCCCTACGGGGGTTTTCATAACGAAGTGGTAAAAGATAAAGTTTACGCCCCGGACTGGACCACACCCCAACGAACAAACTACACCAAAAAACTCGCCCATATCTTAGCCAAATTGTTACCGGAAAGGGTGAAAGGGAGTATTTCAACTTTACCCCTTTCTTATAAGCCTTGGTTTAACAGTTCATCGGATTTTACCGGGGCGTTTAAACAGAGTACAATTAACCTGATTGAAGTTGTTATCGAACTGGTTCATCTGCATCAGACAACGGGTAAATTTATTCATATTGACCTCGAACCCGAACCCAATGGGTTAATTGAAAATTCGGCCGAAGTGATTGACTTTTTTCAAAATTGGCTGTTACCCGTTGGCGGGGAATATTTGGTTAATAAGCTGAGTATTTCTTTAGCCGCAGCCCAAACCCTTCTGCGAGAACACATTCAAATTTGTTACGATACTTGCCATTTTTCAGTTGTTTATGACAACCCGGTTCAAGTGTTTCGTCAGTTTAAAGAAGCCGGGATTTCAATTGGGAAAATTCAAATTAGTGCGGCGATTAAAAATCAGCTTCCTGTAGAACAATCCCAACGGGATAATCTCGGGGAATATTTACAGAAATTTGCCGAATCAACTTATTTACATCAAGTTGTTGCTTGTTATCCAGACGGAAGTTTACAATCCTATATTGATTTATCCCAAGCACTTCAAGAGTTGAAAGAAACAGCGGCGAAAGAGTGGCGAACTCATTTTCATATTCCCATTTTTAATCAAACCTACGGGATTTTACAGTCTACCCAAGACGATATTTTGACGGTATTAGAACTGTTGAAAGATTATCCCTGCGAACATTTGGAGATTGAAACGTACACTTTTCAGGTTCTCCCTGATAACTTAAAAATCGATTTGCTGAGTTCTATTGAAAGGGAATATAACTGGGTGATTCAACATTTTATAGGTGATTCTAGTGTTGAGTCGTCGGAATTGAAAAAACCGTTGGTGAAAATGGGTTAATTCTCCTTTATTCCCTTATCCCCCCTAGCCCCCCTTAAAAAGGGGGGAAGATGGAAAAAAATTGTAGATTAAATGTTTTATTGGGAAAAAGTAAATGCAAAAAACATTAGAAAATCCCCCCTAGCCCCCCTTTTTAAGGGGGGAAGATGGAAAAAAATTGTAGATTAAATGTTTTATTGGGAAAAAGTAAATGCAAAAAACATTAGAAAATCCCCCCTAGCCCCCCTTTTTAAGGGGGGAAGATGGAAAAAAATTGTAGATTAAATGTTTTATTGGGAAAAAGTAAATGCAAAAAACATTAGTAAATCCCCCCTAGCCCCCCTTTTTAAGGGGGGAAGATGGAAAAAAATTGTAGATTAAATGTTTTATTGGGAAAAAGTAAATGCAAAAAACATTAGTAAATCCCCCCTAGCCCCCCTTTTTAAGGGGGGAAGATGGAAAAAAATTGTAGATTAAATGTTTTATTGGGAAAAAGTAAATGCAAAAAACAGTTGTTATAAATGTGGTGGGTTTGACAACGGCGTTGTTAAAAGCAATGCCAAAATTGTCTAAATGGGCGAAACAAGTTAATACAATTCAGCCCGTATTACCTGCGGTGACTTGTTCAGCACAAAGCACTTATTTAACCGGAAAATGGCCGGGCGAACATGGTATTGTTGCCAATGGTTGGTATTTTCGCGATGAAAACGAAATTAAGTTTTGGCGCCAGTCTAACCGTTTGGTACAGGCACCGAAAATTTGGGATATTGCTAAAGAAATTAACCCCAATTGTACGACCGCCAATCTGTTTTGGTGGTACAATATGAATTCATCGGTAGACTATGGGATTACGCCCCGACCCATGTATCCGGCTGATGGTCGAAAAATTCCCGATATTTACACTCAGCCCGGTGATTTGCGATCGCCAATTCAATCGGATTTGGGTCAATTTCCCCTGTTTAAATTTTGGGGGCCGGCGACTTCAATTGCTTCGAGTCAATGGATAGCAGATTCGGCAAAATGGGTTGATATTCGCAAAAATCCGACCTTAACTTTGATCTATCTTCCCCATCTCGATTACTGTTTGCAAAGTGTGGGAACCAAACCCGAAGAAATTCAAAAAGATTTGCAGGAAATCGACCAAGTTTGTGGGGATTTAATTGAATATTATACCGCCAAAAATGCCAAAATTATTGTGCTGTCGGAATATGGAATCACTCCGGTTTCTCAACCGATACATCTGAACCGATTATTTAGAGAAAAGGGTTTGTTATCCGTTCGTGAAGAATTGGGCTTGGAATTGCTGGATATGGGCGCCAGCGAAGCGTTTGCAGTCGCCGATCATCAAATTGCCCATATTTATGTGCGTTCAAAAGACAATATTTCTAAAGTGCGATCAATCCTGGAAAATGTTGATGGAATCGCCCATATTTTAGACGAAGAAGGGAAAAAAGAATTTCATCTTAATCATAGCCGTTCGGGTGATTTAGTTGCCGTCGCCAATCCCGACGCTTGGTTTACTTACTATTATTGGTTGGACGACAAACGCGCCCCAGATTTTGCTCGCACCGTTGATATTCACCGCAAACCCGGCTTTGACCCCGTTGAACTGTTTATCGATCCAAAAATCCCTTTTTCCAAGCTAAAAATAGCCTGGACGTTGTTAAGAAAACAGTTGGGTTTTCGGTATTTGCTCGATGTTATTCCCCTCGATGCTAACCTCGTTAAAGGGTCTCACGGTTGTATTCCGCCTAATAGTTGTGATTACCCCGTTTTTCTCACTCAAAAAGCAGAACCTTCAGAAGAAAACCCTCTGTTACCTACAGACATTAGCCAACTGATTCTTAAAGAAATCTTTAACTAATTAACCCCGGTTTTAACAAAAAAAACTGATATATCGTCTGGGGTGCGGTCATCTATCTAAAGATATAAATTCGGGGTAAAAATGAACGCCCCGATTTTTTTATCTTGCCAAATTTACCCAATTTAGTTATACTCATAAAGACCTCTTGAACAATAGACAATTTTTCGGTAAATTTTCAAGGATTGGTCTGAAAAATTCCCAGATGAAGTTTCTTAATAAAATCAATGAAGCTGCAAAATATACTAACAGCATCAGCGACAGTTTTTTCTGTCCTTATTGGTGGGCTTTTTGCCCCCGCTCACGCTTTTAACCCCGCCGACTTAGAGCGAGTCTTAAACGGGAATAACTGTGTAGGGTGTAACCTCGCTGGAGCGAACTTCGCGGGGCTTAACCTGGGCGGTGCAAATTTTCAAGGGGTAAACCTCAACGATAGTAACTTTTCTGGCGTTAACTTAGGTGGTGCTAACTTCGCCGGAGTTGATTTAATTGGGGCAAATTTTCAAGGGGTAAACCTCAACGATACTAACTTTGTGGGAGTCAACCTCAGCAATACAAACTTTGCCGGAGTTGACCTCATAGGTGCTAATTTTTTCGGGGCTAATTTAACCGATACTAACTTTGTGGGAGTCAACCTCAGCAATACGAACTTTGCCGGAGTTGACCTCATAGATGCTAATTTTTTCGGGGCTAATTTAACCGATACTAACTTTGTGGGAGTCAACCTCACCAATACAAACTTTGCCGGAGTTGACCTGATACGGGCTAATTTTTTAGGGGCTAATTTGACCGAAAGTAACTTTGTGGGAGTCAACTTAAGCGAAGCCAACCTCAGCGGAGTTAACCTCACCGACAGTAACTTTATCGGAGTTAATCTCAGTAAAGCCAGCCTCACCGGAGTTGACCTAACAGGAATTAACCTGATTGGAGTTAATCTAACAGACACACTCCTAAATGGTGAAAAAATCACCGATCAAATTGCAAGCGTCCCCGAACCTTCTTTCCTGGTTAGCCTCAGTATATTAGCAGTAGCAGGGGCAGGAAGTCGCCTCAAAAAGAAACTCGACTATTTGCAACAAAAATAGTTGATTTTCTATCATAATTATAGAAAAATTTTAATTCTGGGTGTATTGATTCAACTAATTTTTGGGAAAATATATCTTTAGGAAGAACCCGTCCCCACACCGGCGACGGGTTCCGAGGTGACTGATATGATCTTCGGTTGATTAATGTGTGTTATGGGGGCGGGGCGGGTTTACTTTAATCTCTGAGTTGTGGTAAAGATCGTAGGCTGAACCCACCCCTACGTTTGGGATGATTGATTAGCCGGACATGATCATATAAACCCACTTTACCCAATAACAAAATTAATCAACCAAAAATCATATCAATCAGCAGACTGCGAAAGATCGGTGTGATATTCAAAAGAATATTCATAGCCAATATTAATTAAACTTTTTAATCTTAATTTATAGGCGGCTGTAATTCGTTTTCAAAACGTTTACTTTCGCCGAACAAAAGCTTTTGCACTCCCGAGCAAAATTGGACAAAAACGCCAATTTGTTAGCAAGTGCGAAACCCATTTTATCGGCTTAACCCGACTGAAAACTCGGGTAAATTGTCGCGGCATAAATTCAAGCTTTTTATTCAATCTGTGCATCTGTAATTAGAGGTATCTCATGGCTACATCTGAAAATCCATCAACTCAAGAAATGAATATGTCAAGCCAGACTGGTGGCGGTGGAATGTCCTTTGGCAATCCCCTCGCCCCCGCAGAAGGCGAAGAGTACGACTTCAGCAGCTTTAACAGCGATTCACAGCAGGCCGGTACACCCTTCGACCCGTTAATTGGGCTTCCCGGTATTGATAACCTCGGCGATATCTTTGGAGATGTAAATCCAGAAGATAACCCCTTCGGTGGGGGTAACTCGGGCGGCTTCGGCGGTGGAAATTCCTTCGGTGGGGGTAACTCGGGCGGCTTCGGCGGTGGAAATTCCTTCGGCGGTGGAAACTCAGGCGGCGCCGGTGGTATGGGCGACATGGGCGACATGGACGAAGATTCAGAAGCACCCGTTGACCCGGTTGATGATACCCCCATGCCCGTTGAACCCGATGGCGGAATCGGAGACGGCGCAGGCCCAATTGGGGATGAAAATCCCTCTGGTGGTAATCCCACAGAAGGCGGCGCAGGGGGTGAAAATTCCTTCGGTGGCGGTAACTCGGGCGGCTTCGGCGGTGGAAATTCCTTCGGCGGCGGTAACTCGGGCGGCTTCGGCGGTGGCTTTGGTAGCAACACCCCCAACAGTGGCGGCAACATCGATACAGGCGAAAATAACGAAAATTTAGGTACTGGTAACTCTGCTTTTGGCAGCAACAACCAAACACAAGGTAACGGTAACAACGCTTTTGGGGATGGCAATTCTACCAACGGCAACGGTAACACCGACTTCGGCAGCAACAACCAAACAGAAGGCAACGGCAACCGTTCCTTCGGCGAAGGCGGCGAGGGTTTTAACGAAATCTTTGAAGGTCGAGAAAATCCATTAGAAACGTCCGAAGGGGAAAGCGATATTCCCATCGATTTCGGAGAAATTGGCGGAAACAATCCCGTCTTTGCCGGTGGCGGTACACCCGCACCAGAAGGGGGCGTACCGGTTGATATAGAAGATTTAGAAGAAAGTAGCAACAATCAAACCGAAGGTAACGGAAACTGGAATTTCGGCAGCGATAATCAAACCAACGGTAACGGGAACTGGAATTTCGGCAGCGACAACACCATCGAAGGTAATGGTAACTGGAGTTTCGGAGATAACAACAATATTAACGGGAACGGCAACCGTCCGAGCGGCAGTGGAAACACCATTACCGGAAACGGCAATCGCCCCACCGGTACTGGTACCACCATTGTAGGCAACCGAGTCAGTACCTCAGCAGATAATGTAAGTATCTATGGAAACGGCGATCGCTATTTCCAAACCGATAGCGACGGTAATACTATACTTGTTGACGATCCGTCCGCTCGCGATCCCAACTACACTTATGATTTTAGCGGTTTCGAGGGTGGTGACTCCACAGAGGTTAACACCGGTGATGTAGGTTTTGGCGGGGTAATGGCGACCTTCTCAACAGAAACCGACTCCGATGAGGGCGCTGACTCCACACCCGTCGCGGAGACATTTACCCCCGAAGATTTTATCCCAACCTCTAGCGATGCGTCCGATGTTGACGTTGAGGATGTCGAAAGCGAACAGTTCTCTACACAAACCCCAACCGGCGAAATGTCGGAAGAATCAGCCCCAGACGAGGTTACTGACTCCGATATCCCCGACATGATGGGAGAGTCTTCGACACAAACCCCAACCGGCGAAATGTCGGAAGAATCAGCCCCAGACGAGGTTACTGACTCCGATATCCCCGACATGATGGGAGAGTCTTCCCCAGAAGGTATGATGGAACAACCCTCAGAATCTACAGAGGGTCAAGCCGATTCTGACAGCGATATGAGTTCCGATGATTCCGCCCTTTTAGACCAACTCCGAAACAGTCCTTTTGGTCGTTTGTTGGATATTGATGGCGTTGATGGCGTTGAGGATATTTTTGGTAACGTTGGCGGCGCCGGTGGTGGAAACGGTTCCTTCGGTGGCGGCGGTGTAGGTAGCGGTAATCCCTTTGCTAACTGGGACCCGCTTACCGATGGCAATCCTTTTGGTGAAGGAGACGAACCAACAACCAGTACAGAAACGCCCGAGGGTTCTAGTAATCCTTTTGGTGAAACCGAAACTCCTTCAGGTTCTAGTAATCCTTTTGGTGAAACCGAAACTCCTTCAGGTTCTAGTAATCCTTTTGGTGAAACCGAAACTCCTTCAGGTTCTAGTAATCCTTTTGGTGAAACCGAAACTCCTTCAGGTTCTAGCAATCCTTTTGGTCAAATTGACACCCTTACAGGTGAAATTGGGTTTAATATCGACAATTTTGTTGATTCTATGGAATCGACAATTGAAGACTTGATTGATTCTGTCCCCCAAGATTTCAATGAACCGGGTACTGTCGCAGATATCGGTCCTAGCTATATTGTTCGCGATGGTGAAGGCGGTTTTTATCTTAGCGCTGATGAAACCGTTGACAACGATGATATGTTGATTTTCGGTGGCGCTATTGGCAATCAGTCCGAAGCTGAAAGCGTTGAGGATTATATTGATTTCATGGCGGGAGGTTCGGACCAGCCCGGTGTAGTTGCAGCCATTGGCGATGAATATCTGATCGAAGATGGCGACGGCGGTTTTTATCTGAGCGCTGACGAAACTTTTGACAGCAATGATACGCAACTAAACGGTAGCTCTATTCTCAACCTGCCAGATTTTGAAGGTTTCAACGGTTTTTAATCAACGATTAAATACCGATTAAAAAACCCGGTTTCTTAAAAGTTACCGGGTTTTTGAGGAATTCCCACAGACAACTATTATGTGATTAAAAACCCGGTTTCTTAAAAGTTACCGGGTTTTTGAAATAAGTGACCGGGTTTTTGAAATTGTTTTTGAAATAAGTGACCGGGTTTTTGAAATACTCTTAACCCCATTTCCAATTCTATAAAAAATTGGAGGATAAGAATCAATAAAATAGACTCTCCCTCCAATTCAATTAAAGCTTTTTAGCAGATAAATCAATTTCAGATCTTCAGAAATTTAGGTAATGGGTGGCTAAGAATAGAGCTAGATTTTAGAGATCAATCTCTCTAAACCTTTTAGTTTTAGGCGATTCTTGTTTTTCCTCCTAACTGCAACGACAATTTAAACTTTGGCTAGCGCTTTTTTCGGCTTATAACTCATCCCTTGGGCGAAACTTTCTAGATTCCCCGCTTTTCCTTCTAAGAACCGTTTAATGTTCATACTCTCGGCGCCAAAATCTTGAATTTGTAGCTTACCATGACGCAGAGGTTTATCAACAGGCCAGAACGTGATTCGGTGTTGAATAAAACCTTCAGCTTCCGGGTCTCCAAACGCATAAGAACAGGGGATAATAATCGTAGGACAGCGTTGAATAAAATTATGATCCGGGTAATATAAATCCTGCTCAATCAGATAGTATTTACTCAAAGTATGCGAACGCAATTCGACCTGAACCTTTTGATTATACTCATCTAAAAACTCACCCGAACTTGAGTTAATTTCACCCGCAGGACGCAACAAATGCGCCCATTCATCCATTGTCCGCAGGTCGCTGAGATATTCATATCCCATCTCTATCGGCGCATCTACAAAAATCGTATCGGTGACAATTTTATAACGACCCACAGCGGCTTCAGTTCGTCCGGCGTTGCGCTCTAAAATAGCTTTTAATGAGCGACATTCGGAAGTATGAACTGTTTCAATTCCCTGCATAATCATCGGCACCCGACGCTTCGGATCGACAAAACTCAACCAATGAAAATATACACCCGATTCATCCGTTCCGGGTTCAATATAATCCGGGGGAAATAACATTACCGGATAAACCTGAAAATACTCTTTATATTTAATCCCGCAATGCCACTCAATCCCCTTAAATAAACCATTGTCAATTCTTTTGACATGATAGTACAAATTATGTTGATAACCCGAAGCCGTTCCTAGCCAAGTATCTTCATCAACCTGTTCGATCATGTTGCTAAACAGCGTCCACTCGTCCAAATTTTTCAGGCTGCAAAGATAGTCAAAAGCCGTATCCGTATCGGTGGCAATATAAGCAGACGTTGCAAAGGTATTTTCTTCCATGATTTCCTCTGATGACTAACCAATTTTAAGTGAATAAAACGGATTAATTGAACTCGCAAATTTATAATTTTGTACGCCTTGCAAGACCGTTAATCCGTTTTTAATCCGACATCTATTTCAAAAAACTATCGGCGAAAAAGCGACTCTATGCACTCACCAACATTTGAGTTTGTTGAGCCTTAACAATGCGTTCTTCCCCAAGCTGTTTGGAAGCTTCATGGGTGGTAATTCCCGCATTTTTCGCTTTATCAAACAGTTCGAGCAACGTATCATAAATACTGTGAACGTGGGCGATGGCTTTCTTCTCGTTATACCCGATCAACTCGTGGTAAACATTAATCAAACCCCCCGCATTAATCACATAATCCGGGCAGTATAAAATATCTTGAGCCGTGAGCATTTCACCATGCACTTGCTCGTCTTCAAGCTGATTATTCGCCGAACCTGCAACAATCGCAGCTTGAATCGAAGGAATCGTTTTACTGTTGAGAATAGCTCCCATTGCACAGGGCGCAAAAATATCAACATCGAGTCCATAAATAGACTGCGGTTCAACAGGAGTCGCCCCATATAACCGTGCCACTTTAGAAACTTTTGCTTGATTAATATCGCTAACAAACAGCTTGGCACCATTTTGATGCAACCAATCACAAAGGTGCTGTCCGACATTACCCAAACCTTGAACGGCAACCTTCAAACCTTGCAAACTATCGGAACCAAAACGATATTTAGCCGCCGCTTTCATCCCCAACAAAACACCAATTGCCGTTACCGGAGCGGGTCCGCCAGACTTTTCTTGAGTCCCGACAACATACTTCGTCTCACGGTTAATTTGGCGAACATCTTGGGGGGTAAGATTAATATCTTGACCCGTAATAAATCGACCGTTCAAGCGATCAATAAATCTACCGTAAGCCTGCAACAACTCACAGGTTTTTTGTTCGGGCTTGGCAATAATCACCGCCTTACCTCCACCCATCGGAATATTAGCGCAAGCCGCTTTATAAGTCATTCCTCGACTCAAACGCAGAGCATCCGTTAAAGCCGCCGCCTCACTTTCATAAGGCCAAAGACGAGTTGCACCCATAGACGCACCCAGTCGGCTATCGTGAATCGCAATAATTGCTTTGAGTCCAGAAGCTTGGTCATTGCAGAACAAAACCTGTTCGTGTCCTGCTGTCGTCGTTGTTTTAAATAATTCCATAGTTGTCTTTGTTGTTGTTGAATAAGTTCAGAAGTTCAGAAGTTGAGGAGTTGAGGAGGAAAGAAGGAAAGAAGGAAAGAAGTAAGCGCGTTGGCGAGGAAGCTTCGCCTACAGAAGTTCAGGAGTTCAGGAGTTCAGGAGTCAGTAGGAAAGAAGGAAAGAAGTCACCGACTCAGGAAAAACTGTTAACTGACTACTGTTATCACTGGTGACGGGTTCGCGACTCGCGTTGGGCGGGTTCCCCGAAAGTCACGCAACGGACGTTCCCGAAGGGTGACTGATTTCTACGCTCTCGGAAAAGAAACCTGTTCTTTCGATGAACCATTACCATTACCATTAGATGAACCATTTTTTGAGGTGTAGTCATCTAACGGATAACCTTGGGGTTCCGGTTGCGGCTCTGCTTTTTCTTTTTCTCCCGAACGATTGGCTAAACTCTTAGTCCGTCCCTTAGACGGGGCGTGGCGATCAGGATCAATTTTAACATCAATCACAACCGGGCCTGTAGCTGCCATCGCTTTCGACAAAGCAATTTCAAGCTGTGACTCGTCCTGGACCTCAATACTTTCGGCTCCCATTCCGCGAGCAATCATCGTAAAATCAGTCTTAGGTAACAGAGCATCAGCTTTCAGTCCCAACATCGCCATACCCTGGAAACACATATTGTAGCGAGCATCGTTGAGAACAATCCAAACCACAGGGATTTGATACTTAACCGCAGTGCTGACTTCGCTATTCATCAACATCGAACCATCGCCGACAATGGCAACAGCTTTATTCCCTTTGCCCACCGCAGCGCCGAGAACACCCGTAGTTGCATGACCCATTGAACCCACACCTGTACTAACCCGGTAGCGGTTCGGTTCAGAAAAACGCAGCAGGTGAGTAGACCAAGTAAAAGAATTCCCCGACTCCGCCAATACCACAGCGTCGCTTCCTTCAACCACGATTTTTTGAATCGTCTCCATTAAGATTTCAGGACGCACCAGAGAACTGGTCGCCTCTGCGATCGGGTCCCGTTCAGGATTCGGGAGATTAACGCTCTGTTTGGGATAATTGGATAGATGGGGTAATAGCTGGCGCAGGAATGTGCCGATATCCGCTTGTACGGGATAGGTGGGGGCGGTTGGATAGCTGACTCCAATCACGCTCGGATCAATATCAACTTGAATAAATCCTCGGCTTGGTACCAGGTCGGGACTCCAAAAAGAGGTCGGTTCGCCCATGCGGGTACCTAGCACTAAGGTTCGCAGCGGTTTGACTGTGTTGATATAGTTCCAAACGGAACTGTGACCGCCTAAGCCCGTGACGCCAACATACTGGGGATGATCTTCGGGAAAAAGTCCTTTCGCTCGGGGCGAACACATCACCGCAGCACCGGTCATTTCGGCAAGCTGCATCACTTCTTCGGTTGCTCCTCTGGCACCGTAACCGAGCCAAATTGCAAAATTGCCCTCAGACAGTAGTTCGACGCAGTGGGAGATAACGGATTCTGTCGCGGCGATCGCAGTTTTGACGACGTTAGCCTTGGGGAGTTGCTTGGGCATCGGCAAAGACTGGATTCCGGTGGGAATACTCACATGAGCGGTAAAGCCGCCCTCCTGAGACAGTCCTTGAGTCAGTCGTCTGGCAATTTGGGGCAGTTGTTCGGGGCAGTCTACGATAGTGGCGTAGTTGTAGAGCGCTCCCGAGGTGAAGATTCCGTCGGTGGGTAAGGTGCGGGGGCTGGTTTCTTGGATGGACCAGCGATCGCGTTGGGAGGGTGATGTACAGGCTGATAGATGAATGACTTTGCTCCCCTCACCTCTGGCGGCAAATAGTCCGGTCAGCGTGTTCATAATGCCCGGGCCGGCTGTTGAAAAGACTACAACCGGGCTGTTGCTGGTCAGGGATGCTTCTAAGGCGGCAAAGGCGGCGCCTGACTCGTGGCGACAGTGAATGACTTGGATTTGACGGCTACTGGATAAAGCCGCCCAAAGGCTCGCCATTGCACCGCCAGAGACGCCGAAAGCCCATTCCACACCCAGATCTTCTAGTAGTTTGACGATCGCCTGACAGACAGAGGTCTGGGGTTTAACTGCTTTTGGGTTGGGATGTAATCCCTTCGCTGATTCTTTGATCGACTGTTTGTTGACAGTTTTAGTCGGTTTCTCCGGAGTAATTACCGGAGAAGTTTTAGTAGATTGCTCGCTCATTTTTTAGCTCTATTCTCTCTCTAGTTTTAGCCTTCTATTTCTTGTAGCTGGCTCGATGTTACCCACATGATAATTACATATTCCGTAACACTGCTATGCACATTATTTAGGAGAAGGTATCATTTTTTTTGATATTGCTCTTTTTAAGAAAAAAATTTGGTCTGTCTCTATATTAGGGAGGATTTATAGCGTAAACTGGGAATTTAATTGAGTGACTTGACAAATTGAATGTTACCTTTTAAGATTTTTAGAAATGTCACTGCTAACCGAGAAATTCATCTATCTAAAGTGATAATTTTTTAGATAAATTTACGCAAAACTTTCTGGATGTTCGGCGGGAATCAAACCAAGATTAAAAAAAGTTTGAGCTACAACGATGCAGCCCAAACCAGCTTAGTACACGAGAATTATGATGTTTGCACGCACTAGGTATACAGTTTACAAGAGCTTTGAGAATTGGCTTTCTGTTGGTTTCTCCAAATTTGCGGGGCGACTCCGTGATATTTACGAAACTGTCGGGAAAAATGACAAGAACTTTGGTAGCCGATTCGACCAGCTATCTGTTCTATGGTATAGTTGGTTTCTCTCAACAGCGATCGCGCGGCTTTCATCCGTCTTTCAATAATCCAGCGATTCACGGTTTTTCCCGTTAAAGATCCCACCTGGCTGGTTAAATAAGCAGGTGAATAGCCGGCATCTTCGGCAACCTCAGCCAGGGTAATTGATCGCCAATAGTTGGCTTCAATAAAATTGAAAACTTTTTTGAGGGATTCTTCAAATGGAAAAGTAGAATCGGCTTCTTCGGGCGCCGCATTCTCCCCAGTTTCTATCTCCTCTCCGACGCTTTCACCGGAGGTTTGACCAAATTTCATGGCGTATCCTTGGTGTAAGATAGAGCGCTTTTTGATCTGGGAAAGCACCGCTTCGGTTAAATCTTGCAAACGACAAGGCTTTGTTAAATAGTCGTCCGCCCCCAGTTCCATCGCGTGCCGAAAATCGACTTTCTCCCATTTCGCCGTCAGAAAAATAAACGGGATGATCGCCGTTTCTGGAGTTTGTCGCAAAGCATCTAAAACCTCATAGCCATCTAACTCTGGCATGATAATATCGCAGATAATCACCTGCGGCAGATGCTTGCGGGCAAGTTCGACTCCCATCGCGCCATTTTCTGCTGCTATGGGATGAAATCCTTCGGCTTCCAAAGACTCGGAAAATAACTGTCGGGTATGATGTTCATCTTCGACAATTAAAACCTTTGCAGAAGATGCACTTTCATTAGAGGATGCACTCATCATTGGTGTGCTTGCTGTCATGGTTTCAGGTAGATTACTCGATTACAGGACTAGATCAGGCTTGCTTAAATTAATAAGAAGGGGCAATAAGTTGGCAAAACTAATGTTTACTGTGTTTTCAAAGCACAGCTATTCTTGATATAGGTAGGTACAATTTCGGGAACTCAATCCCCCCATTTTGAAGGTTTATGATTGATAATACCATTCAACTGTTGGGCTTGAGCTACTGATTAAAGCCAATAATTCAATGATTCTAAGACTTATGTTACACCCCCTGATGAAATTTATCAAAAAATTTAATAAAAAATTGAGAAGTTTTTATAGCACAATTAAAAAAGATATAGAATCCCTGCTTAATTCGTCAATGGCAAATTAGAATTAAGCGTTATTGAGTCAAGCTCTAAAATTTATTTAAACGGATAAGATCGTGAATTTTAAAGCGAATACTTTAAAAACAATCTTCAACCAGGATAACGTTTTCTAGGGGATAAAGTCAACCCCAGATTTTTTGTTCAAGCTCGTGTAAAATTGTTGAGATCGCCAACTTGAGAACTGCTCTGGATTGGAATAGTGAGAAATACACAGCAATCGAGAAGCGATCAAGAGTTCACAGAATTGATTCATGAGAACATCAGATCTAGAGTTGGTTATTAGTTTAAACCGAAACAGCAGTGATGAAAATTTATCCGAGGATAGAGAACAGATTAAATTCAATTAATCCCCGCATTTCCAGCGATGTAGGTGTCAAGAATTCAGCCAAGGATTCTATCGAATTATCAAGACCCTTGTAAAGACTCCTGTTGACAACCAAGCGATCGCGGTTCAACTCTTGAAGCCGCCAAAAATATACTCAAGCTTTCGATAACATGATCGGTTTGAGGTAAAGCATCAGGCACCACCGTTTGAAAAGCTTGATGAGCCGTTTCAAAAGCAGTTTGAAGCCGCTCAACATCACCACAACTGGCAGCAGAAGCAAGTTGAGCGATGGTTTGAGATAATCGCTGTAACAAATACCGACTTTCAGGAGAACCGATCATAATCTCCAAAGAAAGAGAACCACTTTGAGCAAAAAGACGACTAGCAGTCGCGATCGCCAAGCGATACAGCGGACTAGACAACTCCAAACTCCGAGCCACATCAACCCCCTCAGTTGCCAAAAACACCCCCAAACCAAAGGTCATAAAATGACGAATCCCCTGAACCGTCGCCATCATCCGATCGTGTTCCGAAGCCTCACTGGTTCTCAACAAGCCGCCATTACGCTCAATCAGCTTCAACAGCCAATCAAAAGCCTGATCGCTACGCCCCGGACAAACCACAACATTCTGAGATAAAAAAGAACGAGTTCCCGGTCCAAACATGGGATGCAAGCCCATCACCGGCCCCGAATGATGAGTTAACATCGCCTCCAAAATCGGTGCTTTAATGCTAATAATGTCCGTCAAAGCTGTCGTCTGTCTTAAGTAAGGCGCCGCCTTTTCAATCACACTCACCGCCTGTTGAGTCGGCACACAAACCATCACCAGATCGGCATTACCCAACAGCACCTCCGCATCTTGCCAATCGTGGCGACCCATCAACTCTACCTGATGTCCGGCACCAATTAGCTGTTCGGCAAAAAACAGACCCATCTTACCCGTACCGCCAATCAGCGTCACCCGCTTCGGCGAATCGGTTTTGGAAAAATCCGTTGAAGACCTAGAATCATCAGTTGGAGTAATTTTCGCCGCCGCCTTAGCACTGGTCAACAGACGCCGCCAGACAAACTCAGGAACACCCGAAGCGTCCAACTCGGTTTTGAGAGCGGTTGAATTAATCTCATCGGGAGAATCAGCCATCGCCGCGATCCGTTCTCCGAGCAACTTGACAAGCTGACGGTCAATTTCTTCTAACTTTGACGTAGATTTTGAACAAAGTACCATTAAATTACCTCTTTTTTAGGGAACAGGGAATAGGGGGAAGGGGAAAGGGGAAAGGGGAAAGGGGCAAGAGTTTTTTCGATGGCTTTTTTACTCCTTTCCTCCTGAACTCCTTTCCTCCTGTACGCGCGCGCGAGCGCGAACGCGCTTACTCCTTTCCTCCTGAACTTCTCAGAGCGGGGCGGGTTTAAATGGGTTGTTGCTGAGAATCGTAGATTTTCGCAGAACCCGCCCCTACATCACTGGTCAGGTGTTCACTGTTTAAACGAGGGCGGGAACCCGTTGGGGAAGGAGTTCGGCTGCCAACGCATCAAACTGATTCGGGGTCAAAGATTGCGGCCCATCAGAAAGCGCCTTAGCGGGATTGGGGTGAACCTCAATCATCAAGGAATCGGTACCGGCAGCAACCGCAGCTTTCGCCATCGGGGGAACAAACTCAGACTTACCGGTGCCGTGACTGGGGTCGATCATGATCGGCAAATGAGTCAGGGTTCGCAGTACCGGAATAACCGATAAATCAAGAGTATTGCGGGTATATTGGCGATCGAAGGTGCGAATTCCCCGCTCGCATAAAATCACGTTCGGGTTGCCCTCAGACAACACATATTCAGCCGCCATCAGCCAATCTTTCACCGTCGCCGCAATACCACGCTTCAGCAACACAGGCTTATCTTGAGCGCCAACTTTTTTGAGTAAAGCGAAGTTTTGCATATTGCGGGCGCCCACTTGCAGCACATCCGCAACCTCGGCAACCGCTTCTAAATCTGCGGTGTCCATCACTTCGGTAATAATGCCCAAACCGGTGGCGGAACGGGCCGCATCTAACATTCCCAAAGCACTCTCACCGTGACCTTGGAAAGAATAGGGAGAAGTTCTCGGCTTGTAAGCGCCTCCCCGCAGAAACTTAGCGCCTGCGGCTTTCACCCGTTTGGCGGTTTCCACAATCATTTCTTCGTTTTCAACCGAGCAAGGCCCCGCGACAATTACCAACGGATGTTCTTCACCGAAATAAACATCACCATTGGGCGTGGGAACTTTTATCGAACTGGGTTCACCATGACGAAACCCCCGGCTTGCCCGTTTAAAAGGTTCTTCAATGCGTAGAACTTGCTCGATCCAGGGATTCATCTTTTGAATCTGGTCTTTGTGAAGTAAAGCCGTTTCGCCGATCAAACCTAAAACGGTTTTATGCTCACCAACACTTTTTTCTACTTTGACATTCCACTGTTCGGCGAGGGCTTCGCTGATGATTTCAACTTCAGAACTGGGAACACCGGGTTTGAGAATAACGATCATAATTTACTCCTGTTTTGTGATTTGTAGCTGTTTGCTAGTTGTTTTTGTGTCAATTGAGAGATGAGTTAGTCACGTAAAAAATGACTAAGTTCTTCTAATTTTTTCCAAGCTTCTCCGCTGGCTAAAACCTCTTTGGCGATCGCAACGCCTTTGGTGATACTGTCAGCATAGGAAACCGATTCACCCACGTAGAGCGCCATCGCCGCATTGAGAGCAACCACATCCTGTTGGGCTTGGGTTCCTTTGCCTTGCAACACCGCTTTGAGAATTTCAGCGTTATCATTGACATCGCCGCCCTTGAGGGCTGCTGTCGGGGCGATCGCCAGACCACAATCAGTGGGGGAAATTACGGTAAGATTAACCGTGTGTTCGCCGATCGCGCCGTTTGGGGTTTCGCTGACAAAAGCGGCGTCGGTGAGATCGGCTAAACCCACTTCGTCGAGTCCTTCTCGTCCGTGAACCACAACCGCCCGACGGATGTTAAGCTGAGTCAAAGCCAGGGCAACGGTTTCGACTAACGACGAGTCATAAACCCCGATCACCTGTCCGGTCGGTTGCATCGGGTTCAAGAGCGGGCCGAGTAAGTTAAAAACCGTGCGAATTTTTAAGGTTTTACGCAGGGGCATAATAGCTTTAAAAGCCGGATGCCAACCGGGGGCGTATAAAAAGGTAATTCCCACCTCGGAGGCTGCCGCTTCTACCCGTTCGGGACTGGCTGATAGGTTTAAGCCTAATGCTTCTAAAACATCGGCAGACCCGGCTTTGCTAGAACTAGACCGATTTCCATGTTTGGCGACTTTTACCCCTGCTGCTGCGGCAACAAAAGCCACTGCTGTGGAAATATTGAACGTAGATGCACCATCGCCGCCCGTGCCGCAAGTATCGATCATCGGGACGGTACTGGTAGAGGAATTTGACTTCAGCGCCTGTTCGCGCAGAACTTGGACCATACCGACTAACTCGCTGGCCGAAACCCCTTTTGACTGAATGGCGGCTAATATGGCGCCAGAGATCACGGGGGGAATTTCCTCAGTTAGCCAGCCCCGCATGAGAACAGATGCCTGTTCAACGGAGAGGGAGTGGCGATCTAATAGCTGAGTCAATAATTCGGGCCAGTTTTGTTGTTTAGCCGCTTCCGGGGCGCTCTGTCGTTTGACAAGATTGGTGTTGGGAGAGATTAATGTTGTCATGGGATTTTACAGTGAACAGTTATCGGTAATGTAGGGGCGGGTTCCGTACAGATTTCTGTTGATCAGCAGTAAGCTAGATAAACCCGCCCCGAGCGTCACAGAAATCATTGAGTTGTTAGAGGAATGCTAGTAGGGGCGGTCGCAACATTTCATCAGTTAGTTGTTGTGCTTTTAGCACTTTTAACTTGGGGCGGTCGCCCGACAACTTTTGCAAATTTCATCGGTTGGTTGTTGTGCTTTTAGCACTTTTAACTTGGGGCGGTCGCCCGACAACTTTTGCAAATTTCATCGGTTGGTTGTTGCGCCTTTAGCGCCTCAATACAGATTTCTGTTGATGAACTGTAAGCTAGATAAACCCGCCCCGAGCGTCACAGAAATCAAGTGTTTACTGTTGACGATCTTCGAGCGCTTTGATGACGGTTTGCACATCTTTATCACCCCGTCCAGAACAGTTCAGAACAATGCGAGGACTGCCTGTTAAACTCGGACAAAGGATGTCAAGATAGGCGATCGCGTGAGCCGTTTCTAAGGCCGGAATAATGCCTTCTAGAGAAGACAACATTTGAAAACCTTCCAACGCCTGCTCGTCGGTAACGTTATAATATTCGGCGCGACCGAGATCTTTGAGGTAGCTGTGTTCGGGACCAACGCCAGGATAATCAAGTCCGGCGCTGATCGAATGAGCCTCAACAATTTGACCTTCGGTATCTTGCAAAAGATAACTCATCGCCCCGTGCAGAACCCCAATTTTTCCTTTAGTTAAGGTGGCGGCGTGTTTATCAGTTTCGACGCCAACACCTGCGGCTTCAACGCCGATCATCCGAACGCTAGTATCGTCAACAAATTCGTTAAATAAACCGATCGCGTTCGATCCGCCACCGACGCAAGCGATTAAAATATCGGGTAAACCGCCCCATTTTTCCTGGCACTGGGCGCGAGTTTCTTTACCAATAACTGCATGAAAATCTCGGACAATCATCGGATAAGGGTGAGGACCTGCCGCCGAACCGAGAATATAATGGGTGGTTTCTACGTTTGTTACCCAGTCGCGAATTGCTTCTGATGTCGCATCTTTGAGAGTACCGGTTCCCGCTTCTACCGGACGAACTTCCGCACCCAACAGCCGCATCCGAAACACGTTCAAAGATTGCCGTTCAATATCGTGTACGCCCATATAAATGACGCACTCCAAACCAAACCGGGCGCAAACTGTTGCGGTAGCGACACCGTGTTGACCCGCACCCGTTTCGGCAATAATGCGCTGTTTGCCCATACATTTGGCAAGCAACACTTGACCGAGAGCATTATTAATTTTGTGGGCGCCGGTGTGGTTGAGGTCTTCTCTCTTCAGATAGATTTGCGGCCCGCTACCGTCAGCTTTGGCATAACGTTCGGAGAGGCGTTCGGCAAAATAGAGCGGACTGGGACGACCCACGTAGTCTTTCAGCAAACCGTCTAATTCTCGGTTAAAATCCGGGTCATCAATATAGCGATGAAACTCTGTTTCTAACTCGGCTAAAGCCGGCATCAACGTTTCGGGGACATATTTACCCCCAAACTGGCCGAACCGTCCGAGTGCGTCGGGTCGTTGATTTTTGCTGTTAGAAACTGTTGGACGTTCATTCAAACTAACCATATGTCAAAAAATCCTTTTTTTAGGTGTTAGGTTTGAGGTTTGTAGGGGCGGGTTCTGCCTAAATTGATCATTTCCCACTGTCAACTGATATAAACCCGCCCCGGAGTCGGGAGATAGAACTGATAACTGACAACTGAAAGAAACTGATAACTGAAAACTGTTCTGACTGGTGACAGGATCAAGGCGGGTTTATGTAACCTATTTGCTCGGAAACAGACATTTTTGTAGAACCCTTGATGGGGAGGGCGGGTTTATGTAACCTATTTGCTCGGAAACAGACATTTTTGTAGAACCCTTGATGGGGAGGGCGGGTTTATGTAACTTATTTGCTCGGAAACAGACATTTTTGTAGAACCCGCCCCTACGCGATCGCTGTTTTGAGATCACGTGCTAACTGTTCGATGTCTTTGAGTCCTTGTTCGGGTGAATTTTCAGCCAAACGCCGGACGAAAGCACTACCGACGATAACCGCATCTGCTCCCCACTGGGCAATTTGTTGGGCTTGTTTCGGTTCGGAAATGCCAAAACCAACGCCAATAGGTTTATCTGTACTATTTTTCAGGTCGCCAATTAACGTTTCAACCCGCGACTGAACCTGCGATCGCATTCCCGTTACACCAGTCACGCTCACCAGATAAATGAACCCCTGCGACTTCTCGGCGATCGCCTGTATGCGCTCTGAGCGGCTTGTTGGCGCCACCAAAAGAATGATTTCAATCCCCACCTCAGCAGCAATATCCAAGAGGGTTTGAGCTTCTTCTAGGGGCAAATCAGGAACAACCAGCCCTTTAACTCCCGCATCGGCAAACCGAGTTAAAACCGCACGAATACCGCGATAAAGGATGGGATTGTAATAAGAAAATAAAATCAACGGGGCTTTCAGAGTCGGAACAACAGAAGTAACCAACTCTAACACTTGGTCAAACGTTACCCCTTTGGCTAAAGCGCGTGTTGCTGCGGCTTGAATGACCGGACCATCGGCTAACGGATCGGAATAGGGAATTCCCAACTCAATCAAGTCGGCGCCGCTGCGGTCGAGAATTTGTAAGGCTTTTGCCGTAGTTTCCAGGTCGGGGTCGCCTGCGGTAATAAACGGAATTAAAGCACATTCGCCACGCTTTTTTAACGTTTGGAAACATTCTGAGATTGTTTGAGTCTTCGTTTTCATCTTTGTAGTTCTAATTGTTTAGGAATAATCGCTCGCACGGCTTCAGTAATATCGGTTTGTTGAACCAAAGATTCGCCCACCAGCACCGCATTTGCACCGGCTCGATTTACCCGAATCAGATCGTCGGATGTCTTCAAACCGGACTCGCTGACGACCACAATATTTTTCGCGGTTAGTTCTTGACTTCGCGCTTTTAATAACTGTTCGGTGGTCGCCAAATCGACAGTAAAATTTTCTAAATTGCGGTTGTTAATGCCAACCAAACGAATAGTTTTACCCGTTTCCGGCAATGCTAACACCCGATCTAACTCGGCTAAAGTATGAACTTCGACCAGAGAATCCATTCCCAAGCGATCGGCTAAAATAGATAATGCACTCAAGTCAGCATCATTCAACACCGCAGCAATTAACAGCACCGCATCGGCACCGGCCGATCGCGCCATCAACACTTGGCAGGGGTCGATGATAAACTCTTTGCAAAGCAGGGGAAGCGATACGCTATCTCTGACCCGTTGTAAGTTCTCAAAACTGCCTTGAAAAAAGGTTTCATCCGTGAGAACCGACAAACAAGCGGCGCCGCCCCGTTCGTAAGCTTGGGCAATTTTCACCGGGTCAAATTCCGGGCAAATAATACCTTTACTCGGGCTAGCTTTTTTCACTTCAGCAATTAGCGCCGGAGATCCTTGTTTTAAAGCTTTGGCAAAGTCTCTCCCTTTGCTAAAAGCAGAAGAAGGCTTTAACAAGGTTTCATAATCAGAACCCGATTCTAAAGATGACATCGCCTGCTTCATTTGCAAGACTTCATCTTCTTTTTGCCAAATAATCTTTTCGAGAATGTTCTCCTCAGTTGCATTTGGCGGTGCAATTTCATAACCAATATTCGGTTTTGCTAAACGACGACGAATTTTCATCTGTACTGATCCTCTGTGACCCAATCTCAATCTCAAGCTTTGCTATTGTTAGTCTTTAGCCAAACATTTAAGCGCGAATAAATGCCTCAACAATGCTGTTTTCAACTAACTCTTGATTTCGGGTATCTGTCGATAGGTTGCTATCACCGTCGGTTGCATAAGCATCAACGACATTTTGAATAATCTTTAAACCCGCAGTACCCGCCATCGTCATCAGAGACTCGGGGTGAAACTGAACCGCAGCGATAGGGAGATCCCGATGTTCGATCGCCATCACCACCTGATCGGAGGAAAATGCTGTTACTTTCAATTCCGCAGGCATTGCCTTTGTTAACGCATACAGCGAGTGATACCGTCCCGCTTCAAAGGTTGAAGGCAACCCTTTAAACAAAACTGAATCTGAGTCTACAACAGTAATTTCCGAAGAAATACCATGTTGCGGATAGTCTAAAACCCCCAAAGTTCCGCCAAAGGCTTCGACAATACCCTGTAACCCCAAACAGACTCCAAACAGGGGAATATGCCGGTGAACGCAAGCTTTGACCATGTTTCCGACGCCAAAATCGGGCCGGACGTCCGGGACCGGGCGAAAGTACCACCAAGTCGGGTTGTTCTTGGTCGAGGGTTTCGATCGCGAAACCGTGACGTCGGGTGATAACTTGGGCGCCGGTTTGCCGAATATAGTTCGCCAACGTATGCACAAAAGAGTCTTCGTAGTCTACGATCAACACTTTCGGGCGATCGCTGGTTTTGGTCTGGATGGGGGTTGTTGACTGGCGAGCGCTTGAATGTTCCGGTTTGCTTTGTTTCAACGCTTGCAGCATTGCAGCCGCTTTGGTAAGCGTTTCTTTGGCTTCGGCTTCGGGAACTGAACTGTGCAGGACTGTCGCCCCGACGCGCACTTCTGCGACTCCATCCTGTAGGCGAATGGTTCTCAACACCAAGCCGGTGTTTAGGTTGCCGTTAAAATTGAAATAACCGACCGCTCCCCCATACCACCGTCTGGCGCTGCGTTCATGCTGTTCGATAAAGGCGATCGCCGCCCGTTTGGGCGCACCTGTTACTGTTACCGCCCAGGTATGGGTTAAAAAGGCGTCTAGGGCGTCGTATTGGTCCTCTAACACCCCTTCAACGTGGTCAACGGTATGGATCAAATGGCTGTACATTTCCACCTGACGCCGGCCGATAACCTGGACCGATCCGGGTTTGCAAACTCGGGATTTATCATTGCGATCGACGTCGGTACACATAGTCAATTCTGTCTCGTCTTTGAGAGAATTGAGTAAATGTCGAATTTGATAGGCGTCTTCGATCGCATCATCGCCCCGTTCAATGGTGCCGCTGATCGGACAGGTTTCTACTCGTTTTCCATCGACTCGCACGAACATTTCTGGGGAAGCGCCGATTAAATATTCGCCTCCCAAATTGAATATAAATCCGTAGGGACTGGGGTTGATATTTTGCAGGATTTGAAACAGTTCGCTGGGTGCGGTACGAGTGGTTTCAAAGAAGCTTTGAGATGGGACTACTTCAAATAAGTCTCCTCTGCGGAAATATTCAAATGCTGTTTTGACTAATTCCGCATATTCGCCCGGACCGTGATCGGCAACTTGGCTAACAGGTTTGCGTTTTCCTTGATAGTTTGTGACTTCGCCGGTTCGTGCTAGTCCCTCGGTTGAACTGTTGGCGGTTTTGAAGTCGTATTGCAGTTGAAATGCTTGTTGTAAGTAGTAGTCTACGACAATAAGTTCATCGGGTAAATACAGCACTAAGTCTCGCTGATCGTGAGGACGTTTTATGGTTTGGGGGATGGGTTCAAATTGGAAAACTAAGTCGTAACCCAGCGCTCCGTAAAGTCCTAAATGTTCGTCTTCGTCGCTTTTTAGTACGGTTGTAATTGCTCGAATTACTGAGAAGGCGGAGGGTTGTTGGCTTCTTTCTTCTTCTGAAAATAACCGTTGGGCTGGTGCAACGTCGCCCGTGATTTTTTGACGGGTTTGCTTAATATTTTTTAGGTCGGCACAATTGAAGATTGCATCGGCTATCTGTTCGAGTAATATTTCGCCTCGTTCGTTTAGGGATGTAATTGTAAAATTATGGTCGCGTGTGGCGATTTCCAGCGGGGGATTTACAAACCCAATCGCCCATCTTCTATAGCGTCCGGGATATTCGTAGCTGCTGGTTAATAATCCACCTCGCGCAGTATCTAATTTAGATAAAATTTGATCTAAAGCGGTTGATTTAGGTAGAAGTTCTACCTGTCGATTTACTTCGATACCACCCTCTGTTAGATATTGTTGAGCTTTATACATCATGTCTTAGTTCTCCATGATACTGCGGTAGATTTCTGTGAAAACACTGATTACTGTCTTTACTGTCTCAGAGCTTAAAGAACTTTATACAGAAATTTCAATGATATTTTTTAGGAATATCGTTACATTTCTTTAGATGATCTTGTCTAAACGAATTGTCAGACTGAAACTGTTGAAAGCTTGAGCAATGTTTTTACAAAAACTCTAACTTTCTACGGAGAAACAACTATCTTTAGATAGATGAACTAACACAAGATAAGTGTTAACAGTCCTTATTTTAAAAGGTTAAATTTAATTCTGTAAAACACCTCAATTCCCCTGCGATCGCCGAGAGTTTGTGGGGTCTGACACCTCGTTAAACATTACCGTTATCAAACATCCGTGAAAATACGGACGACTTGATCAGAGCTTAAAGAACTTTGTAAAGAAATTTCAATGATATTTTTTCGGAATCCAATGATTTTTTTTTAGATTGACTGATAGATATAAATTCCTCAACTATAATTTGGAAAATATCGGTAAATCTCTTCACTAATTTCTACCCAAAGATAGATGAATTAATTTCGTTAGGCAAGGGGAAAGGGGAAAGGGGAAAGGGGAAAGGGGAAAAGGGAAAGGGGAAAGGCAACCATGCAAGAGTTAATAGGTAATTCTATAAAAACCCGGTAACTTTATCGCGCACCGGGTTTTTGGGAGAAAATTAAATACTCAATCTTTCCCCCCGAGCGGTAAAATCGACTCAGGGGCTTTGCGGGTGCGATCGCCTCTAAATTTATTATTAAGGAAGCTATCAACAGCGATTTCATGGTAAACTCAATTTTAGAGCAACTGTTAGAGCGGGCAACTCCAAAGGTCGATGCGGCTGAGGTGTACTTTCTCTCGTCTCAAGATACGCCGATTCAGTTTGAGAATAATCGCCTCAAATCTCTACAAACGAAAGCAAAACAAGGCGTGGCTTTGCGGGTGATTTCTAACGGGAAGTTGGGTTTTGCCAGTTCTACAGATTTGACTCGACTCGACGATCTGATCGAAGCGGCAATTCAAACCGCAGAAATTGCTGATCCGGTAGAATTTGAATTTGCTAAAAATTATCATCACTCAACACCGAAAACCTCTTACACTTTCCCCACAACTCAAGAATTGGTAGAATTGGGTCAATCGTTAATCGAACAAGTTCACAACTACAACAGTGAAATTCTGGTTAATGTTGACTTTGAGATCGAAACGGAATTTATACAAATTGCCACAACTGACGATGTTTTTGCCGAACAATCTCATCAAATTTTAAGCGGAAGTTTGGGGGGAAATTTGGTTCGGGGTGAAGATTTTCTGGAAATTTACACCTATGATATCGCTGGCGATCGCCCCCTCGACAGCGAGAAATTGTTATCGGATTTAATTCAAAAATACCAGTTAGCCGAACAAAAAGCAACCATTTCTAGCGGATCTTTTCCGGTTTTGTTTACGCCGAGGGCGGTGGCGATGGTGTTGGGACGTTTGTTTAAAACCGTGTTATCCGGTCAGGCGGTTGTACAAAAATCTTCGCCTTTGAGTGATAAATTGGGTCAAACTTTATTTGATTCTCGTTTAACTTTATTAGAAGATCCCCAGTTAGGTCCGAATGCTTGTGATTTTGACGATGAAGGGACTCCAACCACTCGTAAAACTTTAATTGACAAAGGCACCGTTCAAGGGTTTTACTGGGATAGACAGTGGGCGGTTCGAGGTCAGGTTGAACCGACTGGAAACGGGTTTCGCGGTGGGTTATCTCGTCCGGGTCCTTCTTTGGCGAATCTCTGTATGAGTCCGGGAAGCACCTCTACAGAAGATTTAATTGCCAGTATGGATGAAGGGATCATTGTTGATCAAGTGTTGGGGGGCCGGTCAGTCCAACCAGTTGGCGGGAGAATTTTCGGTCAATTTGGATTTGGGTTATAAAGTCGAAAAAGGTGAAATTGTCGGCCGGTTGAAGAATACAATGGTAGCGGGTAATATTTTTGAGGCGTTTAAACGGTTGGGGGATTTTGGCGATCGCCCGGAATGGGTGGGCGGAGGATCTTATGTTCCCAGTTTGTTGTTTCAAGAGTTGGGAGTTGCCGCCCGTAAGTCTTAATCAATTATGAATTATAAATTATGAATAAGGCGATGAAAACAATTAGGACTCTATTAGTCGTTTTTCTAACGGGTTTGTTGCTGAGTGGGTGCGTTAAATACGATGTGGGAATTGAGTTTAACAGCCAAACTTACGGAACAATTCAGCAGAAAATACAGCTATCTGAACGTTTAACGGGTTTTAGTCGGGATGCCGTTAATGAGTGGGTCCGCAGTCTCAAAGGTCGGGTTAGACGGGTTGGAGGACGAACTAAAAAGGTTTCGGATCGGGAAATTTTAGTTACGATTCCGTTTGGGAATGGGGCGGATTTAAAAGAAAAGTTTGAACGGTTTTTTAATCCGGTTGATTCGGAAAAAAATAAGAGATTTAAAGATAAGTTAGATGATGATTTACCCCAATTTTCTTCGGAGTTGAACCTGAAACAAAATAATTTTGTTTTTGTATTGCGAAATCATTTAAGTTTGGACTTAGATTTGCGAGACCTGGCGTTACTGACTGCAAAAGAACAGGTTTTAATTAATTCGGGAGATTTGTTAGAATTACAGTTTAGTTTGAATACCCCTTGGGGTGCAAAACTGATAGAAACTGATGGGATAAACCCCGACAACCCCCAACCCCTAACGGTGATATCCAAACAAAAGGGTCAACGGGTTTGGACTTTGAAACCCGGAGAAGTGAATCACTTAGAAGCGGTTTTTTGGATACCGAGTCCGGTTGGAATTGGTGCGGTTGTGATTGTTTTATTTAGCTATTTCGGGTATACTCTCAAATACAGGTTGTTATCGAACGAGAAGATTTCCCAAAAAACAACTCAAGCAGAAGTCTAACGGAAAATTAGACAACTGCAACAGAAAAACATTCTGGGGACGCAGCGGTTGCGTCCTTAACGTCTAGAAATTCTAAGTCTAGAAATTCTAAAAAATTAAGAAATATAAAATCTCAATAAAAGATTAAACCGCTGTTAACGATTCTCCGTTAGATTATAAGTTAGATTATCAAAGATCTAACCAAAACCAGTTCATTTTGACAATGACCTATGATCAAAACCTGATTCCACCTCAATCTTTAATCGTTTCCTGTCAGGCGCCGGTTGACTCTCCCCTGCACGATCCGATTATAATTGCAGCAATGGCAAAAGCATCTGTTAATCAAGGTGCGGTCGGAGTGCGAGTCGATACACCGAACCATATCAAAGCCGTGCGAGAACAAATCACTCAGCCCATCATTGGACTGTGGAAACAACAGATTCCCGGCTATGAAGTTTATATCACACCTCGGTTTACAGATGCAATGGCGATCGCGCAGGCCGGGGCTGATATTATCGCCGTAGATGCGACCTTAAGAAACCGTCCCAACGGAGAAACCGCAAACACCCTGATTCTGAAAATTAAGCAAGAATTAGGTAAACAGGTCATGGCGGATGTAGACACCCTAGAAGCCGCAATAGAAGCCGCTAAAGGGGGTGCAGATTTTGTCGGGACAACCCTTTATGGTTATACAAAAGCAACTGAAAATTGTTCTCCTCCCGGCTTTGAATTGCTGGAAAACATGGTAAAAAACCTGGAAATTCCGGTGATTTGTGAAGGGGGAATTTCTTCGCCAGAATCCGCCCAAAAAGCGCTCGAATTGGGGGCTTATGCTGTGGTGGTTGGGACGGCAATTACCGGAATAGATATTCAAGTCAAAAGGTATCAAACCGCATTAAATCAAATGGAGGTAAAAAGCTGACAGAAAAAACTCAAAAACTAATCTAAAATCGGAGAAATTTTAGATCGATTTCAAGGGTTAAAAGCAACGGGATTATTAACAGGAAATCGCCCCTAAAAAAGAGAAACAGATACCGTAAAACGTGCCTAAAAGCAACCCTCGATAAAACGAATTAAACACCCAATCAATCTATCTGTTTTTATCTTCCCTACTCTAAAATAGATGGCTGAAAACTGATGATGAGCCTCTGGAGTTTAGGAATAAAACTGCTAAATTTTAGAAGACTAGCCCGACCCATTCAGAAGAATGAAAAAAGAAGGCTAACAGAAGCGGTTAATCTTCATCTCTGTTGCAGCAGACCGGAAAATTAAGACCTTGGGGAATTCCAGGGAAGATTTCAGCGTAAAAAAAACCCTTACCATTTCCCATTTTATCTTCACTTGAGTTGAAGAAAATTAATCATCTTATCCGGATTTTTAGTTCCCTTCATCGGGAATAAGAAATAATGCAATCAAATCATACTCTAATGTAATTCCTATGGCGACAGAAACCTTATTTGACTATCAACCGAAATATGTAACCACCGCTCCCGACGTGCAGGATTCAACCGTGAGACGTTCCCGTTTTCACAAAGGGATAATTCTGCTGCTGGTGATTACAGGATTAATGAGTGTTTTTAGCATTCAGCTTGCAAAATTGCAAATCATTGAAGGGGAATATAATCGACTTTGGGCCGAAACAAATCGTCTGCGTTTGGCTCCTGTTCCCGCTAAACGGGGTGAAATACTTGATCGCAAAGGAGAAGTTCTCGCCACCAGTCGTCTGTCTCGTTCGGTGTATTTGTGGCCGCAAGAAAAAACCCCCGAACAGTGGCAAGAAACCGCCAAACAGTTAAGCACAATTCTGAAAATACCAGATACTAAAATTATACAACAACTCGAACAAGCCGGATACCGTTCACGGCTTCCGGTGCGAATTTACCAAGATATTAATCCTTCGATGTTTATCGCTTTGGCCGAAGAAATGGGCAAATCCAGAGGGATTGAAATTCGAGGCGAATCCAGACGTTATTATCCTCATAATACTTTGGCGTCTCATCTGTTAGGATATATCGGAGAAGCCACCCTCGATGAATTAAAGGCAAATCCTAATTATCCGATGGGGATGATTGTGGGGAAAACCGGTATCGAAAATAAAGCCAATTCCGAGTTAGAAGGCGTTTGGGGAAATCGTTTAGTAGAAGTCGATGCCAGAGGAAATGAAATTCAAGAATTGGGCTTACAATCTCCGGTTTCAGGAAAACCCGTTCAACTGACTCTCGATTATAAATTACAGAAAATAGCCGAGGAAAAATTGGGCGACCGACGGGGTGCGGCCGTGGCAATTGATGTCAGAACCGGGGCGATTTTAGTCATGGCAAGCGGTCCCAGTTTTAACCCCAATTTCTTTACCCGTCAGTTAACGGCAAAAGAATGGAACCGACTGCAAGGGGCAGAAAATCCGCTTCTCAATCGCGCCATGCAAGGGTATCCGCCCGGAAGTACCTTTAAAGTTGTCACCGCCACTGCCGGGATGCAGTCGGGTAAGTTTAAACCCAATTCCAAATTGATGACTTCGGCGGCGATTACTGTGGGGGATACTTCTTTCCACGAATACAATAATGCGGGTTATGGGGTGATTGGATTTGAAAAAGCATTAACCGTTAGTAGCAACACCTTTTTCTATCAAGTGGGGATGAAAGCAGGCCCCGAACAAATTTCTAAATGGGGTCGAGAATTGGGGATTGGCGGTTCAATTAATTTGGATATTTTGGGACTTGATAGTGGAAATCACGGTCAAATTCCCACGCCCGCCGAAAAGGAACAAATATATGGTGAACCCTGGTATGTTGGGGATACGGTTTCGATGTCTATTGGTCAGGGGTTGGTGTTGGTTACGCCGTTGGAATTGGCGGTGATGACGGCGACGGTTGCCAATGGGGGATGGCGAGTTCAACCGCATTTACTCGCTTCTCAAACGAATACACCGGAAACCGAACGGGTGAAAACCTCGATTTCTCCGGCTACGTTAAATGTGATTCGTCAGGGGTTAATTTCTGTGGTTAAAGAAGGAACCGGACGCCGTTTAAATGATGGTTCTATTCCGTTAACGGGCGGGAAAACCGGGACGGTAGAAATTCCTGGAAAACCGGATAATTCCATGTATATCGCCTTTGGGCCTGCGGATAAACCGGAAATTGCGATCGCGGTGGCGGTCGAAGCGGGAGGTTATGGATCGGTATCGGCCGCACCCATTGCCCACGAAATTTTTAAAGCCTATTTCGGGCCGCCCAAACCGAAAGCACCGGCTAAGAAAAAATAGAAAAAATAATCGTTTTATTTGGATTAAGAACCCGGTTTTTCAAATAAATCGGGTTTTTGGTTTGTAGGCGATCGAGAATTCTGTAGAAACCGCCCCTACACTTGGGATTATTAATTACCGGGTTTTTGGCTTGTAGGCGATCGAGAATTCTGTTGATTCTGTTGGTGGGGTGGTGACTGATCTGAACCCGCCCCGTGCTTTCTATTCCCTTTTCTAGTGTACTTTAGATAGATAAATTCTATCTAAAAGCAGAGAAAAATCCTCGCTCAAACTAGAAGATATACAACTTGAGATAGATAAAAAACAGGAAGGATGTATTTTAATCTCAACTCATTAGATCGAATCTAAAATTATTCTTTCAGGAGTTGGTTGTGATTTCATTATTTGATTCATTTTTGAATCTATCTGTTTATCTATCTCAAATACCAGAAGGTGCAATTCCGGAAGGTTTAAATCTAGAAAATCTACTCACTTATTCTCCACTTCAACACCAACTAATTTCTCATTTGCTTGTATTGGGTGTCAGCGCCCAAGCCGTCGGTTTTGTTTATTTTACCGCCACCCGCAAACGTTCTGCACCTAAGTACCAACCTTCATCGGTACTTTCGTCTGTGGTGATGGTGTCAGCATTTCTGATTTTAGCGTGGCAATTGGTCGGATGGTCGCAGGCTTTTGACTTTGAGGGAGGGATCTGGCGACTGACCGATAATACCTTTTCCAATGGTTATCGGTACTTAAACTGGTCGATAGACGTTCCCTGTCTGTTGACTCAAATGTTGTTTCTGCTGGATGTGTCACCCGGTCAATTTAGAAAAACGCGCAGACGCTTTATTACAGCCGGATTGTTAATGATTTATACCGGATATATTGGACAGTATTTTGAAGTGACCAATACTCTGAGTTTTCTGATTTGGGGTGCCGTCAGTACCGTCTTTTATATCTACATTTTGTTTTTGGTGGGTAGCTTAATCTTTCGGACTCGGGACAATTTACCCCACACAGCCTCTAAAACAATGGGTACTGTTTGGATTTTAATTCTAATTTCTTGGACGTTATATCCGGTAGCTTATTTAATGCCATTTTTCTGGAAGATCTTCCCCGAGTTAGGAACTTGGAGTGTTGTGATCAGACAGTTCCTCTACACGATGGCTGATGTTTTATCAAAAGTGATCTACGGTGTGTTATTGTCGAGTATTGCTCAAACTCGCAGCGCTGCCGAAGGATATGAACCCGCTCTGAAAGTACAAAAAACGAACGAGAATTTTCGACCCGACTATATGGAAACTCCTTCGCGCTAGTCCGTCGAAATCAGTTGTTATTTTCATATTCTAATCTGAGATTGGGGATTTTTGAGGTTCCCAATCTTTTTAATCAGACAATAAAAAATCATAACGGGTTGAAAATCCCGATGAGTAAACGCCCGATAGAGCTTAATCGGTAAGACTTTCGACCCCAAATTTTATCCTCTCTCACCGTCCATCTTTTCAAGGGAGATTTAAGGATTTTTCCTGATGTAGCAGAATTGATATGGTATTATCTAGCTCCAGTTTATCCGCAGCAAATTTACATAATTTTTACAGAATTTTTACTCGATCTTTACAAAACTATCTGTCATTTTGGGGAGGGTCGATGTTAGCTTTTAAATGAAGCAATCGTCACCGTGTTTTCACGGATTACAACTACCCCAGTCTCAGGAGATTTCAATGGCAATTGTTGGTTTTAGCGGACAAGCACAACCGATTTCAGATAGAAATGGTGATGGCAATCGTGATGTCAAAGATTTTTGGTTAGATGATGCCACAGGCAACTCGGCCTTTAAATACTCAAGTTGGTGGGCGCCCGCATCCGGTAAGAACCTACTATTTTTTGACGAAGCTCAAAATGTTACCCTCTCCCAAGATGTCAAAGTCAACGATCCTCAAGATTGGGACGATCTCAATAATTTAGGAACAATTCCAGCCGGTACCGTTGTTGACAGTCATTTTATCTATATGAAAAATGACTCGGGTTCGCGCAAAGAATTTAAAGGCATCTTTGAGTTTGACAGGCCGATTCTGGGCTTCATGGCTGATGATGAGTTGTTTGGTAACGCCAGCACCTTAAAAACTCTCAATGGTAACGACGAACTGGTTGGCTATAGAGCTAGGGTTCTACAAAGTGGAAATACCCTAGAGGGGCCAAACGGTGGACTTCCCGAAGATACCGTCAGGATCACGGGAGCCAACAATAACATCTTAGAAGTTAACTTTACCAGTCAATCGGCCGTTGACGGTCTGCGGGTGATTACGCTCGATTCTGGCACCCTACCCAACCTCTGGCCGACAACATCCGCACCCGCTCCCGTACCCGCTCCCGTACCCGCTCCCGTACCCGCTCCCGTACCCGCACCGACACCCAGCACGGGTAACAGCGGTAACAGCGGTGGTTCCGGCGGGCAAATCATTGGTGTGGATAACCCCAACGATTTGTTACCCGGAAAAGGTGAAGTTGACGAACTCAAAGGAACCAGCGGGCCGGACACGTTCATTCTCGGGGATGCCACCAAACCCTACTACGTTGATGGCGACACCACCACCAACAGTTGGAACGATCGGGCTGACATTACCGGGTTCAACGGTTCACAAGATAAGATTCAACTTCACGGCAGTGCCAGCGATTATGACCTCAGAGGTGGCCGCCTGTTCTACATGGGCGAAGGAACCCGAGAGATGGTGGCAACGATTTCCGGTGATTCCGTTCCTACCTCGTTAACCAGCAGCGTATTTACCTACGTTTCTGACAGCGCCGCACCCGCACCGGCACCGGCACCCGCACCCGTACCCGCACCCGTACCCGCACCCGAACCCGCACCCGAACCCGCACCCGAACCCGCTCCCGAACCCAGCACGGGTAACAGCGGTAACAGCGGTGGTTCCGGCGGGCAAATCATCGACGTTAACCCCAACGATTTGTTACCCGGAAAAGGTGAAATTGACGAACTCAAAGGAACCAGCGGGCCGGACACGTTCATTCTCGGGGATGCCACCAAACCCTACTACGTCGATGGCGACACCACCACCAACAGTTGGAACGATCGGGCTGAAATTACCGGGTTCAACGGTTCACAAGATAAGATTCAACTTCACGGCAGTGCCAGCGATTATGACCTCAGAGGTGGCCGCCTGTTCTACATGGGCGAAGGAACCCGAGAGATGGTGGCAACGATTTCCGGCGATTCCGTTCCCACCTCGTTAACCAGCAGCGTATTTACCTACGTTTCTGGAACGAACTCCCAAACCACCCAAACAGAACCAGTCAACTCCCAAGTCACCCAAACAGAACCAGTCAACTCCCAAGTCACGCAAACAGAAACCGCGACAGACAACACCACCGGCACGAATGAAAATTCAGTCAGTGAGAATGGGGTCGGTGATAATACTGTTGCGAACAACGACAACCTCAACGGTGAGTATGACCCGATCATTGGTAATGTTAACCCCAACGATCTGTTACCCGGAAAGGGTGAAAGGGCAGATGCGCTAACCGGAACGCCTAACAAGTCCGACCTGTTCGTTCTCGGAGATGCAAGAACACCCTACTACATGGATGAAGACCCCAGCAGCAACAGTTGGAATGATTATGGTCAAATTTTCGGGTTTGAGCCTTTAGAAGATAAGATTCAACTTCATGGCAGCCCGGATAAATATAACCTCAGAGACGACGGAACTTCTACCCGCATTTTCTACACCGGCCAAGATAAGCAAGAGATCATTGGAATTGTTGATAACACTTTGGGACTGTCTTTAACTGACGACAGCTTCCAATATGTCTAGGTCTTCACTTCTACTTCGTTGGTCTAACTGATTTAGCCAGATTCTCGGGTGCGTCAAATTCTAAAAGCTTTGCTTTTTTGACGCATTTTCCGCTGTTTTTACCTTGAATTTCAACAATAAATTAAGTCGGGAACGGTGGCAGGTTCCCGACCTTTTTAGCTTTTAATTTCAATTCAAATTTTGCCGAACAACTAAGCCGTTAACACCGCTGTAAAACCACCACCGAACGGGCGGTTACGGGTACGGGTTTATCCTCGGTATAAACAACCCAATCGCTGATAAAAGAGGGTTCTTTCGTATCGATGATCACCCGCCATTGGCGATCGCCTAAACCTTCGGGTAAACTAAACTCAATCATCTCGTAGTGAGCGTTAAAAAAGATCAGAAAACTATCATCGATTATCCGCTCACCTTTGAATCCCACCGCCGGAATTTCTTCCCCATTGACAAAAACGGCGATCGCTCTCGCAAAACCCATACTCCACTGTTCTTCGGTCATTTCACCGCCATCAGGATTATACCAACCCAGATCGGTGACTGCCGAGCCATGAATCGCCTGTCCTTGGAACCAACGGCGACGACGAAACACCGGATGACGGCGACGAAAATCAATCAACTGACGGACAAAATCCAGTAAATCCGCATTACTATCTGGCAGATTCCAATCGAGCCAAGATAATTCATTATCCTGACAATAAGCATTATTATTACCAAATTGAGTGCGTCCCAATTCATCGCCGCTGACTAACATTGGCACCCCTTGAGACAACAGCAACGTTACCAAAAAATTCCGTCGCTGACGGTTTCGCAACTCCAAAATCTCCGGGTCATCGGTTTCGCCTTCTTCCCCACAATTCCAAGAACGGTTGTGGCTTTCCCCATCACGGTTTTCCTCAAAATTGTCTTCGTTGTGTTTTTCGTTGTAGCTAACGAGATCGTTTAAGGTAAAACCATCGTGAGCGGTGATAAAATTAATGCTGGCGTGGGGTTGACGGCCGTTACTTTCATACAAGTCAGAACTTCCGGTAAACCGATAGGCAAATTCGGCCAGCAAGCTATCTTCGCCCCGCCAAAAATCCCGCACGGTATCGCGATATTTTCCGTTCCATTCCGACCATAATATCGGAAAATTCCCCACTTGATAACCGCCTTCTCCCACATCCCAAGGTTCAGCAATTAGTTTCACATCCGACAATACCGGATCTTGGTGAATAATATTAAAAAATGCCGCCAAACTATTGACTTCATACAATTCTCGCGCCAACGCCGAGGCCAAGTCAAACCGGAAACCATCAACGTGCATTTCCAGCACCCAATAGCGTAAGCTATCCATAATCAGCTTCAAGACTTGCGGGTGAGAAACGTTGAGCGAATTCCCGCATCCGGTAAAATCCATGTAGTAGCGGGGATCGTCTTCGACCAAACGATAATAAACCGCGTTATCAATTCCTTTGAGTGATAATGTCGGCCCCATGTGGTTGCCTTCTCCGGTATGGTTGTAAACGACATCCAAAATTACCTCAATGCCGCCTGCGTGCAGGGCTTTCACCATTTCCTTAAATTCCTGCACCTGTTGTCCGGGGGTTTGATCGGCGCCGTAAGACTGATGGGGCGCAAAATAGCAAATAGAATCGTAACCCCAATAGTTTTTCAGGCCGTTTTTGATTAAGTGTCCGGGTTGAGAGAGGAAATGATGGACGGGCATTAACTCTACTGCGGTCACGCCCAAAGACTGAAGGTAGGCAATGGCTGCCGGATGTCCGAGTCCGGCGTAGGTTCCTCGCAGTTCGTCGGGAATGTCGGGATGCTGTTGGGTAAAGCCCTTGACGTGCATCTCATATATAATAGTTTCGTGTTGGGGGATGCGGAGCAGTTGATCGTCTTCCCAATCAAACGTTTCATCGATAACTACCGCTTTGGGGACCAGATGGGCGTCATCAAGTTCGGAAAAGGACAAGTCTTGATCTTCGCCATCCCAACGGTAGCCAAAGATTTCTTCTCCGTACTGTATTTCTCTGTCTAAGGCTTTGGCATAGGGGTCAATGAGGAGTTTATTGGGATTAAAACGATGACCTTCTTCGGGCGAATAGGGGCCGTGTACGCGAAACCCGTAGCGTTGACCGGGGCTAATGCCGGGGATGTACCCGTGCCAGATAAAGTTATTGACTTCTGTTAGCCAAAGTCGGGTTTCCTGATCTTCACTGTCAAACAAACACAACTCAACCGCTACCGCATTTTCACTGTAGAGTGCAAAGTTTGTTCCTTTACCATCCCAAAGTGCGCCTAAAGGATAAGGTTTACCGGGCCAGACAGGTAAGTACATAGAAACGCTTCCTATTGTAATTTGGGTTCAGAACAGCCCGAAGGCGAGATGGTCTAAGCATCAACGGCTTCGGAATGCTGTCCGTGCTGAGTGATGTTTCAGCGTGACCTTATTTTTAAAACAATATTAACGAAACAAAGTCCGGTCAGACCATCGGCTAAAATGTATATATCCATTCTCCGTCAACTCTGGCGATCGCTCCTCCCGGAAAGGGATCGGTTTGGGAACGGTTGGGAGCGGAGATTAAAGCGGTTAATTTTTCGATCATTTCAAAACTCGGGGATGTCGGTAAAATTTCTTGCAGCCAGCGACGCATCACCCGACGTTGCAGGGCTAGTGGCGCTTGGCGTAAAATCAGGCGGTTGATTTTTAGATTTGTAGAATTGGGTTCAAATGCGATCGCTTGTTGATAGAGTTGTTCGCTGGCTTGTTCTAAGTAGTCTACTTCGGCTTGTAATAATTCTGCGGTTTGGGCTAAAGCTTGTTCTGCTTGCGGGTTAAAATGGGTTTGCAAGTAGGGTATTAATTCACCCCGAATGCGGTTGCGAGCATAGTTTAGGTCTTCGTTGGTGCTATCGGACCATATTTTTAACTGTTGGTCTTGGCAAAATTGACCGGTTTGCGATCGCAGAATCTCTAACAGGGGTCGCACCAACCAGATATTATTATTAGTATCGTTATTATTAGTATCGTTATTATTAGTGTCGTTATTATTATTCGTATTATTATTAATATCGGTTTGGGGGTCTAAAGGACGTTTCCAGGTTAAGGCTTGTAAACCGTCGGCGCCGCTGCCGCGAATTAAGTTGTATAATAGCGTTTCGGCGCGATCGCTTTTGGTATGACCGGTAACGACGTAGGCGTAATGGTGAGTTAAAGCCAGTTCGGACAAGACTTGATAACGCCAGCGACGAGCATCGGCTTCGGATTTGGGAATTTGTTGGGCGGTTTGGCGGTAAAATGAAAGTTGCCAAGATCGGGCGAGTTGTTCGATATAGTCAGCATTCGCCCCCGAGTCGGAGCGCCAACGATGATCGCAATGAGCAATGGCTAAGTCCCAACCCCATTTCGATTGTAAGTCTAAAAGCAGTTTAATCAAACTCATCGAGTCTTGTCCGCCGGATACCGCGACCAAAAGCCGCTGCTGGGAAGGTAAAAGTTGACGCACTCTTAGGGTTCGATGCAGTTGAGCGTGGAGAGGTGTCCAACAGGCAGAATTAGACATTAAATTTTAATAAAAATTATAGCCGATTTTCTGTTTCCATATTTTATCAAAATGTCAACGCTTTATACCGAAATTGAGATTAATGCCGACCCACAGGAGGTTTGGCGGGTGCTGTATCATAAAGAAAATTGGGTGAACTGGAATAGTTTTTTATTTGATCGCGATTCAAGTTTGGGGTTTGAGATCAATAAAATCGTTAAATTATCGGTGTGGCGCAGTCCCGCAGATGAAGATACGGAGTTTCAGTCTCTCGTGAAAGTTGTACAACCCCCCGTCTGTTTGAGTTGGGTTTGTGAAATTCCGGGTTTTCGCGGAGAATATTGGTTTGAACTGCAAGAAATTGGGGTCCGACGCACAAAATATATTCATCGAGAAGTCTTTTCTGGCTGGTTGTCGCGCCTGTTTTTACCGTTTATTCGAGAAGATGAGAAGCGGGGAATGGAACGGATGGCCAGAGAATTAAAGCGATATTTAGAACAGTATTAAGTTTTATTACGTTTATTATTCAAAAAGATTTAATTTTTTCGGGGTTTAGTGACCCCTGCTGTTGTCTATTCCCCATTCCTGGTGCTGGCTGCCATCACCTCGTAAGTATAGATGTGTATTTTAACTAGCGCATCCTCGAAAAAATACCGATGAGGAGTTTGTTCATCTGCATATTTGGGCAGGAATATCAGTATAATACGGATTGGTCTAAACAGACAATGATACATTCGCTTTACCGAAGCTTTACATAAATTGGTGCAGTTTCCGCCAATGTTTTACACAACTCCCCTTACTTTTGATGAACTTAGGCGTTAGGATTCAAATAGTAAGGAATAAAACATGATTATTCAGAACAAGGGTGTTATTTAGTTGGAATTTTGCATCCTTCTACTTAGCCCCAACCTATTCTTGATCAACACCTCAAGCTGAAGACAGTGGTCAAGTTTGAGTAGAAAAAAAATCAGAAAAAGTAAAAAAGTCAGGTCAATTCTGGCTTAAATTCTTCTGCAATATCTACAAATTTTAGAGGGATAAAATGGTACTCACTGCCAACAGTAAATCGAAGCAAAAAAGCGTTGTCCGCCATCAAATTAAAAGATTTCGTAAGCAACCCAGAGATCCATTTGACGATGCTAACGGCTTAAACATCCTATTTTTAGCACCTCATCCTTTCTATCAAGATAGAGGAACCCCAATTAATACGGGCTTTTTTTTAAGAGCGTTATCAGAAAATCATCATCAAGTTGATGTGGTGACGTTTCCCGAAGGAAAAGATATCACCTTAGAAAACGTTACCATTTACAGAACCCCGAAAGTTCCTTTTGTCGAAAACGTTCGCCCCGGATTTTCTTGGAAGAAATTGGTTTATGACTTCTTGATGATCTTCAAGGTGATGCAACTGGCTTTCAGCGGAAAATATGACCTGATTCAAGCTATCGAAGAATCGGTTTTTATTGCCTTACTGATGAAAGTCATGTTTGGAATTCCCTATGTTTATGATATGGATTCCTCGATTGCCCAACAGATGATCGAGCAAATACCATCACTTAAACCTTTGGCGGGAGTATTTAATTGGTTCGAGAAAATCGCCGTTAGAAATGCGAAAGCTGTGGTTCCGGTTTGCAATGCAATAGCAGAAGATATCGCCCGTTATCAACCCGAAAAAGTTACGATTTTACCGGATATCTCTTTGTTAGAAGATGCCACCAGTGACGTTACAGAAGACATCCGTCAAGAACTCGGGATCGAAAATCAAATCTTGATGTATGTGGGGAATTTAGAAGGGTATCAAGGGATTGATTTGTTGCTCGATAGTTTTGCACTCGCCTTACAATCAACCGACCAAGTAGACTTGGTAATTATCGGCGGAGATGAGGCGGGAATTGAAAAATATCAAGCCAAATCTGCCGAATTGGGAATTGCTAAGAAAGTTCATTTTATCGGTCAACGACCCGCCAAATATCTTAGTGCTTATCTGTCCCAAGCAGATATTTTAGTTTCACCTCGGACGAAGGGTATTAACACCCCGATGAAAGTTTACTCCTACTTGGATAGCGGTAAAGCGGTTTTAGCAACGGACTTGTTAACTCATACCCAAGTTTTAACCCCGGAAATTTCTAAATTGGCTCAACCTACACCAGAAGAGTTTTCTCAGGCTATGATTGAATTGATTAACAATCCTGGCTTGTGTTCAAAACTGGGAAGTGCTGGAAAACAAATGGTTCAAGACAAACACAGTTACAGTGCGTTTCGCACAACCGTTAACAGTCTTTATCGTTGGTTACAGCATGAAATCTTTCCGGCTCAGTTCCAAGTAGGATTAGAATAAATAATCCCACAAGAGCAATGAAAAGAAGCCTTGCTACTTTAACTGAAAATATCTACGATGTTGTGATTATTGGAGGGGGAATTTACGGCGCCTGCGTCGCTTGGGAAGCCAGTTCACGGGGTTTGAGCGTCGCCTTGGTAGAACAATCCGACTTTGGGGGCGCCACCTCCGCCAACAGTTTAAAAACCGTTCACGGGGGATTGAGATATCTACAAACGGCTGATATCAAACGGATGCGAGAATCGATTTCTGAACGAACAACTTTAATGGGAATCGCCCCGCATTTGGTTCATCCCCTCCGGGTTTTAATTCCCACTTACGGATACGGAACCAAGGGTAATGTTGCCCCTTTCTGTGGCGTTAAAACTGAATGATTTAATCAGTTTTGACCGCAATCGACTTTCGGATTCTCAAAAACATCTGCCCCAAGGTCGAGTGATTTCTAAAGCCGAATGTGAAAAATTAATTCCCGGTTTAACGATAGACGGATTAACCGGGGCGGCTGTTTTTTATGACGCTCAAATGTACAATTCTGAGCGGCTCACTTTGGCATTTTTACACTCGGCCGTTGAAGCGGGTGCGAACATTTCTAATTATACCAAAGTTACCGGATTTTTGCAAGATAAAAATCGGATTACCGGGGTGAAAGTAACCGATGTTTTTACCGGAAATTGTTTTGAAATTCAAGCGAAAACCGTTATTAATACGAGCGGCCCTTGGGTGAATTCTGTGTTGGGTTTAGTTCAACCTCAACCCGATGTTCATCAAATGGGTTTAGCCCAGGCGATGAACGTCATTACCCGGCCTTTATTTAAGGATTATGCTGTCGGTTTACCGGGTAAAGGACGGTTTTGGTTTGTCTCTCCCTGGCGGGGAAAATCGATGATTGGAACCTGGCAAGGCGTCGAGGCTCAACACCCGGATGAGTTTCAAATTTCCGAAGCATCGATTCAAGGATTTATCAACGAAATTAACGAAGCCTATCCCCCCGCCAAATTAACCCGAGAAGATGTCTTATTTGTGCATCAAGGTCAGCTTCCATACAAGGGAATTGACCCGAAAACAGGCGAACCTAAGATGCTGAAACAATATCAAATTCGCGATTTTGCCCAAGAAGGACTTCCGGGATTAATTTCGGTGGTTGGTGTTAAATATACAACCGCCCGGGATGTTGCCCAAAAAACCATTGACCAAGTGTTTAAATCTTGGGGTCAAACATCGCCCCCATCGGTATCGGCTAAAACCCCACTTTATGGGGGAGAAATTGCCGATTTTTCCGCTTTCTTACGGCGGGAAATCACAACAAAACAATCCGAGGGTTTTCCAGAGGAGACCATTCGGAGTTTAGTCTACAATTATGGTTCTGTCTATGAAGATGTGTTAGGCTATTTGAAGAAATTCCCTCAGCCTAGTTCATCGGATGATGCAGTTCTCAAGGCCCAAGTCTTGTATGCTGTTGATTGTGAAATGGCACAGACCTTAAGTGATGTGGTGTTTCGACGAACAGAACTCGGAAGTGCAGGCGAATTAGAGCAGAGTTCTGTACAACTTTGTGCGGAAACAATGGCTAATCTGTTGAATTGGAGTCAGACCAAACTCCAACAAGAACTTCAACAGGTCTGGAAGATTAACGAGCATCATACTCCAATTTTATCTGGTGTTTAAAACAAAAGCAGACTAAATTTGAATTATGCCTTCTCCCATCGCTCACGCTGTTTCCGGATACGTTTTATCTGAATTATTTCCCCTAAAGTCAGCCCCGAGCAAAAAACAAAAACGCTATCATTGGCAGAGTTTTTTAGGGGTTTTTTTGGCGGTCGCAGCCGACTTAGATTTTCTCCCCCAATTACTCACCGGAGAACGATTTCATCGAGGCTTAACTCACACCCTGCTTTTTACCGTTGGTTTGAGTTTAATTATCGGTTTATTAGGACAGTGGTCTGGAAAGTTTTCCGCTCAAAAATTAATCCGCTGGACCTTAATCCTATACGGTTCCCATTTACTCTTAGATATTTTTACCGCAGGCGGGTTAGGCGTACAAATCTTCTCGCCCTTTTCGGATGTTTACATTCAATCTCCTTTACCCCTTTTTCCCGGCGTTCATCATTCCAGAGGGTTATTTGATCCCAGTCATTTAGTCTTTGTCAGTTGGGAGTTGGGTTACTCCGCGATCATTCTAGCGGGGTTATGGTTGTGGAAACAAAGCCAATCTCGAAAATTGGTAGAATAAAATAGTCAAATCAAACTGAAGCGATTACCGATGTAAATTGCATCATTAAACCCGAACACCCGACACCCGAAACCGATCCCATTGCGAGCCTTAGTGATGACTTCTCTATTAGCAAAATCGATTAATTCCGCCCAACCTTTAATTCTAGCTGACGCCCACGTTCATATTTATAACTGTTTTTCCATCGAACAGTTTCTCGATTCGGCCTTTAACAACTTTCAAAAAACCATCGCCAAACTTCCCGAACAAATACCCTCGTTTTACCTCTTGTTTTTAACCGAAACCAGCGATCAGAATTGGTTTGAAACTTTAGTAGACTATGCCGAAAATCATAAAACCATAAAAGAATGGCAATTTAAACAAACCGGGGAAAGCCACTCAATTTATGCCGAAAATTCCCAAAATCAAGGGATGTATTTAATCGCCGGTCGTCAGATTATCACCTCGGAAAACCTGGAAGTTTTAGCCTTAATCACCGAACAAACGTTTCCCGATGGTTCTTCATTGCAAGACACCTTAAAAATGATTCGAGATGCGGGCGGTTTACCCATACTTCCTTGGGGGTTTGGGAAATGGTTGGGGCGCCGGGGAAAAGTGTTAAATAACCTGTTAAACTCCGATGATTCTTCTCCTTTATTTCTCGGAGATAATGGCGGACGTCCGATTTTTTGGCGCCGTCCCCCTTATTTTCAACTCGCAGAAGCCAAAGGATTAAGAATTTTACCCGGAACCGACCCCCTTCCTCTCACTTGTGAAACCAGCCGACCCGGAAGTTTTGGGTTTCAAGTTCGGGGTTCATTTAATTCACAAGAACCCGGAAACAGTATGAAGGAAATTTTGCTTCGTCCCGACACCATATTACATCCTTACGGGTCTTTACAAACCCCTTGGAATTTTATTCGCAATCAAGTTAAAGTTCGCTATCAAAATCAAGAATAAAACGGTGAATTTTCGCAGAAACTAAACAAAAAGGTTGAAAATATGGTGGTCAATTCTAATTTTCCAGAAACCGCAGATATAGAAACATCTTCAGAAGGCTATGCTTCCCGGTTTTCCGGTACTGTCGGAACTTGGATGTTAAACATTCAAACCGAAGCAACATTACAAATGCTTCAAGCCTATCCTCAGGCGACGGTTCTCGATGTGGGTGGCGGACACGGACAAATTACAGCGCCTTTAATAGCCAATAACTATCAGCTTACCGTGTTGGGAAGTGCCGAGGTTTGTCAAGCCAGAATTCAACCCTGGTTAGACAGTAATCGCTGCAAGTTTAAAGTGGGAAATGTTCTGGATTTACCCTACCCGGATAATGCTTTTGATGTGGTGATTAGTTATCGTTTTCTCGCCCATGTTACCCAGTGGGAAAAGTTTTTGAGCGAATTAATGAGAGTGGCAAAAAAAGCGGTGATTGTTGATTATCCGACGGTTCGCAGTGTCAACTCAATTGCACCTTTGTTATTTAAAGTGAAAAAAGGACTCGAAGGCAATACTCGACCGTTTATTACTTATCAAGAACCCAAGTTAATTAACTACTTTAAAGCCGCAGGTTGGCAACAAACCGAACGTTATGCTCAATTTTTCTGGCCGATGGTTTTGCATCGAACTTTGAAATCTCCCGGCGTTTCATCTAAACTAGAACAATCGATGAGACTATTAGGATTAACCTATTGGTTGGGTTCTCCGATCATAGCTAAATTTACACCCCGTTAACCTTAAATTTCTCCCACAGTTGTCAAGATGACTATCACCGAATCTCAGTATAAATTGCCTCAGGGTTCTCGCGCTCTCGTTACGGGAGCAACGGGTTTTACAGGTTCAGTTCTGGTTAAAAAATTAGTCAATCAAGGAATAGAAGTTGTCGCGATCGCCCGTCCGAGTTCTAATATTGAATCCTTTGAAGGAATGCCGATAAAATGGTTCAGGGGCGATGTATTTGATGAAGAATTAATTAACAAAGCCATAGAAGGGGTGAACTATATTTTTCATATGGTCACGCCCTTTAGAGAGGCAAAATCCCCCGATATTGGCTATTATAACGTTCATGTTCTCAGCACCCAACTGTTAGCAAAAGCCGCCCTCAAACAGCCGGATTTTCGCCGCTTTGTTCACGTTTCAACGATTGGCGTTCACGGTCATGTTGACAATCCCCCCGGAGACGAAAATTGTCCGTTAAAACCGGGAGATGTTTATCAATCAAGCAAACTTCAGGGAGAACAGTGGATTAAAGAATTTGGCGCTCAACAAGGTTTACCGGTGGCAATTGTTCGCCCTGCGGGAATTTACGGACCCGGAGAAAAACGCCTTCTGAAAATCTATAAATGGGTGGCGAAAAAAAGGGTCCCCGTGATTGGAAATGGCGGGAATTTACTGCATTTTATTCATGTCGATGATTTGACCGACTTTTTTATTGTTACCGCCATACATCCGAAAGCCGTCGGGGAAGTGTTTATTTGTGGTAGCAAACAAGCGATGACGTTTAAGGATATGGTCGCTTTAATTGGGGATTATTACGGCGTTTCTCCTCAATTTCTGAAAGTTCCAGCCGCCCCGGTTTTTGCCATTGGTGATCTATTTGAACTCATGTTTCGCCCCTTGGGGATTGAACCTCCCATTTATCGGCGGCGATTGGCATTTTATACAAAAGATCGCTCATTTAATACCTCGAAAATGAGAAATATCCTCGATTTTACCCCCGCTCACTCCGACGAAGACGGGTTAAAAGAACTCGCTCAATGGTATGTCGATAACGGTTGGATTTCCCTGAAAAAATCATAAGATTACATCATCATGGTAGCACCCGAACAACAGAAAATCGCCAAAGTTCCCCTCTCCGAACAACTGAATCAAAATCAGTCTTCGGCTTTAAAACGATATCAGGAAAAGGCGGTTGGGACAACGGAGTTTATTCCTTTTTTATCCTATGAACTCACCACTTTATTGTTTGGAAATTTAGCCGGAAGTTTGGGCTATATCACCCGCAAAAGTTTCTATCCCCGTCTGTTTAAACAGGTGGGGAAAAGTGTTATTTTTGGCAAGGGTATTGTATTGCGTCACCCCGGCAGAATTTCTTTAGGAAATGGTGTGGCAATTGATGATTATGCCATGCTTGATGCGAGCGGGGCGGGTGACACTGGAATTAATATCGGGGATTCTGTTATTATTTCTCGAAATTGTGTGATTCAGGGGAAAACAGCGCCCGTTACTATCGGAGAAAAAACCGATATTGGTTGTAATACAATTCTAACTTCTGGAGGCGGGATTTTTATTGGTCGTTCGGTTTTAATTGCGGCGAATTGTTATATCGGAGGAGGGCGTTATATTACCAACCGTTTGGATATTCCCATGATGGAACAGGGCGTTTATACTAAAGGTGTTGTTGAAATTGGGGATGATGTTTGGTTGGGCGCCGGTGCTATTGTTTTAGATGGCGTTAAGATTGGTAAAGGCTGTATCGTTGGAGCGGGTGCGGTTGTCACTAAAAATTTACCCGATTATGCGATCGCCACAGGAGTTCCTGCGAAGATTATTAAAATGCGAGGTGAACAAACTGGCGAATAAAGTTCTGGGCTGTTGCTCTGAAATATCATTCTCAGCCCCCATCAGTTTTGACTAAAAATTGCATCGGTAAAAAGGGAGAGTTAGCCGGATTTTCTATTTGGAGCTAACTCTTTTTTTATTAATCAATAAAACTTGAATTGTATGATTTGTATAATTTAAGCTTTTGAACGATAACGGGCCTAAATTAGCTTTTCCTAAAAGCCCTCTAAGCCCTTGATTTATGGGCTTTTTGCAGATCGGGAATCAATTGACAAAATGTATATTTATAAAAATTTAATGTTATAGAAAAAACGATTTGTAAAATTTTAAACAGAATATTGACAAGCAGTTAAATTAGCCCGTTAATGTAAATATAACCTAATTTTAATTTCCCTTTCATCTCAGGAGATTTTAGGGTCAAGGTATTGGAAACAGAGGGATTTGACTGCATAGGGGGTTTCACCCCCTGGAAGGTCATTCTAATCGTTTGATATAATGATCGGCGAGCTTTAGCAGGGGAACAAAATTTCTTGTAACAACAGAAGAAAACGGTTATTAAATAAACGGTCAAGCCCAAACTTTGACTTAATTTTGTAGACTCAACTTAAACCTTTTGATTGCCCGTTTTAATCGCTAATTCTTCTGGAACTTAGACTCGATATCAGCTAACCCTCTAGTACAAAGATTAGGACAAAACTGAAAGAGTGAACTCCTTAATATTGAGAGAAAAATGTTTAAAACTTCAAGCCTTGAATTGTACAAAAAGACTCAACTAACAACCCCGGTACGTGTTCTGCACGTGATCGATAAATTGAGTGTTGATGGATCGGGAATTCATGGTGCCACAAAGCTGTTAGATTGGCTGACATCTTATTCCGATAAAGACAAGTTTCAATTCAGTGTTTGCAGTCTTCGCCGTGTCGAACCAGCAGGAGAAATTTTTGAGCGGAACCGAATCCCCATCTTTTTCTTAGGACGCCACAAATTTGACCCGAGAACCTTATTTGACTTACTGAAACTGATTGAACGCGAACAACCGGACATTTTGCATTTGCACGGTTACGGAGCCGCTAACTTTGGGCGAATTGCCAGCTTATTAACCGGAATTCCGAATGTTGTTCACGAACACGCAGTTCTCGTCAATCAACCTTTTTACCAAACCATAATCGATGGGCTGTTGTCTCCGTTGACAACCAAAGCGATTGCGGTTTCAACTTCTGTGAAAGACTTTATGATTGAGTATCGTTCAATCTCTGAAAACTGCATAGAAGTGATTCGTAACGGCGTACCTTTGAAATCTTTTCAATCCCAACCCAAAACTAACAACACCAACGCGAAAGATTTACGCGCCCAATTCGATATTCCAGAGAATCATATGGTCGTCGGAATTATTGGTCGCTTGAATCCGATTAAAGGTCATCAATATTTTATAGAAGCCGCGAGTCAAATTCTTCAAAACCACACCAATGTCACGTTTTTAGTGGTGGGAGAAGGGGAATTAAAAGAGTCTCTAGAAGAATTAGCACAATCCCTCGGCGTTGCTCATGCCGTCAAATTCACGGGCTATCGCGAGGATATTCCCGCCTTTCTTTCCATCATTGATATTGTTGCGATTGCTTCGCTCACGGAAGGAGGCCCTTTGGTTTTGATAGAAGCAATGGCCGCAGAATGTGCGGTGGTTTCTACCAATACCATCGGATTAAAAGATGCGATCGTCGAAGGGGAAACCGGATATCTTGTTCCTCCCCAAAATTCACAGGCTTTAGCCGAGAAAATCGCCGCTCTGATCGGCCGGCCAAGTTTATGTAAAAAAATCGCAGAGCAAGCTCAAGCCAGCGTTTTTCAGTTCGACATTTCCGAAACCGTGAAAGCCATTGAAAAATGCTATGCTCAAACGGTAAAATCTGTTAATTATACGAGCAAGATTCAACTCACAAAAATTAACACCATCTAACCTTTTGCTCAATCGTTGAAGCCAACCCAAAACCAGAAAAGCCAGTTACTTTATGAACCTTGAATCTGTTCTGATCAAACTCAAAAAGAGTTACGATAAAAATATTCCCGAGTTAAACGCTTATCGCAACAAAGTTTATCCCGATTTTGTTCTCGATAATCGGATTGAAAAGCTAGTTGCAGAAATTCCTGTTTTTACCTTTCATTCCATCGAGCCAGTCGAGTTTGAAAAACAGCTTCAGTTCTTGGCAATAAATAACTACAAAACCTTAAAAGCAGATGAGTTTTATCAAATGCTCATCGGAAAAAAGCCAATTCCCGAAAAAGCTGTTCTTCTCACCTTTGATGATGGTTGGGCGAGTATGTGGACTTACGGATATCCCTTACTCAAAAAATATGGAATGTATGGCGTTTGTTTTCTCATTCCCGGAATTATTTGTGAAGAAGATCGGGATTATTTAAACCTAGATGATGTCTGGGAAGGAAAGATTTCTCAGCAGGAATTGATCGATCGCGACAAAACAGAACAGCCCTACTGTACTTGGCGAGAGATCAGACACATGGCGAGTCAGGGAACCATAGATTTTCAGTCTCATACCATGTATCATTCTACCATCTTTATTTCTCCTCAAGTCGCCGACTTTTTTCATCCGGGGTTTGATAGTTATGCCGGAAATCATAATGTACCGATCTTTCAAACTCATGGGGTTGATAATGTCAGCCGTCAAGCGGAATTAGGAACTCCAATTTATACCCATCAACCCCGCATGGGGGGAAGTTTGAGATATCTCGATGATGAAGATTTGCGGGAAAAATGTGTTGAGTTTGTTGCTGAAAATGGCGGCGAAGATTTCTTTAGTAAAAGTAACTGGAGAAAGGAACTTCATCAAGTTATAGAAAATTACCGCTCTAAGTTTGGAGAACGAGGAAGTTATGAGAGTCAAGAGGAGTTAGAAAAGGCTATTTTTAACGATTTGGTTGAGTCTAAACGTTTGATTGAGGAACAATTGGGAACGGTTGTTCAGCACTTGTGTTATCCCTATTATGTTGGTAGCCAAATTGCTGTAGAACTCTCTGAAAAAGCGGGTTATGTTTGCAATTATTGGGGCTTGTTAGAGGAGCGTCGGGGAAATAATCGTGTAGGAGATAATCCGTTTTGGGTGGCGCGATTAAGTGATGAATTGATTTATCGCCTACCGGGTGAGGGTCGGAAATCACCCCTGGAAATCTTAGGAAGAAAGTTTATCAAGAATTCGGGTAGACTGGTGGCTAAATTGGTTTAATCCCGTTGCAAGTTTCTTCTAAATACTTCTTTATAGAAAAAGGGCGATCGCAGGCAATGCGCCGAGTTAATATCGCCCTTTTTTTGAGTGTTGACGTTGACTTAATTCACCCGAGCTAAAAACCGATTCCGTTGCATTAAAATCAACAGAATAATAGAACACGGTATCAAGATTGCAATTCCTACAGATACCGTCATACCGTTCAGGATTAAAGAAGGTACTGCGGCAATTGTTAAGCTAATTGCAGCAATCAAGCTGACATATTTTCCGATGTAATCATAGCCAATACGACGTAGCATCCACAACCCAATAAGGCAGAGAATCACTTCACTGAATAAGGTTGCTAAAGCTGCACCCACAGCCCCCATTTGAGGGATTAAAACTGAATTAATGGCTACATTGGTTAGGGCGGCACCCAACAAAATGAACGGCAGTTTTTTCTCGTGTTTGGTGGCAACCAGAAATTCTTCTGATAAGCTTCCGAACATTTTAATACTGAGGCTAGGAATTAGAATAGCGAGCGGTTTTACCGCAGCCAAAAATGCCTCACCATAGAGCAACTCCACCAGCCACGCTTGAAGAAAACCTGCGATTACAATAGCGGGTAAAACCGCTCCGACTAAAAGCCGAGCCCCTTTGTAAATTTGCTCGGGTAGTTTTTCAGGTTCGGTGGTATAGTATCGAGAAAAACGGGTGAAAATTACATAAAAAATCACTCGGGGTAAAGCTGAAAATATTTCTAAAATTCGATAAGCTGCACTGTATAATCCGGTTTCTTCTCCGGTTGAGAGCGATTTTAGCATCACCACATCAACCTGATAGTACAGAATCCATAACACCCCAGATAAGGCAAAAGGATAGGCAATTTTTAGGGTGTTTACTAATTTTTGCCGATTGATAGAAGACCAAATTTTGACCTGGCGACTGAGATAATATACTAGCCCGATCGTATTAATTGCCCGCACAATTACTACTGTTGCAATAACCAGTATAAGGCTCTTTGTTTGAAATAAAACTGTACTGGCAATGGCGACAACGGCTAACCGTTCAATAGCGACTGCTATACTTTCAGTCCGAAACCATCCTAAGCCTTTGATTGTCCCCCGCAATGTCATTATAGCGGCGCGACAAATTTCGGAAAATACCGCTAAATAACAAACAATTAGGGTTTCATCTGTGTAACCTAATATCAGAGCAAGCGGTAACAAAATTATTAAAACCCCTATAGAGGTTAATCCTTCAAGTACCAAAAATAAAACTGTTGATTGGGGCGCTTCATCGGGATGGGCTGCAACTTCTCGGTTCATTAAAGTTGGTAGTCCAAATTGAATGAACAAAGATAATATCGCCGCTAAAGCGATCGCTGCGGCGAAAATTCCATACTGCTCCGGCCCTAAAACCCGAGCGATGGTAATATAGAAAACAAATGTTAGAGCGAGAGTTGCCTCTCCTAGTAGGGCATAGAGATAGGATAGGTCTAAGCGAGCCAGTAATTTTTTCATAGAGACGAACAACAGGTCACTTGCATCAAAGGTTCAGCCAGGTATAAGTCGCATCAGCCGGAAAGATTAACTCCAGGATTCCTACCGCATTTGAGTCTCAACAGAGCGATTACAGTCTATCTGTTAATCTTCCCTTGTTATAGTTTAAGTTGAGATTTAAAATTGTCAAATTATTCAACTTTTTTACCTGTTCTAAAAAATAGATCCTTTCACCGGATTTTTCAGGAATCCTGGTTATTTTTAAAGATCGATTTTTTCACAAGCGATCACCACCATTGAATATTAATTGACATTCTGTCGGCGATATGATACATTATGGTCGGAAGGTTAAGAAAAGGTTAACGTAAGAACTGACCCCCACTTCCTTCTATAAACTTAGAAAGCAAATTCCTGGTGTTTGCCAGGTAAAGACTCAAGTTGAAATCTTTGAGGAATCCTTACAGTTAGGGATGTCAAATTTTACAGCTTGATCAAGTTCTATTGAACTTTGTTAAGGTTGAGTCAAGGCTAAAGCTTTCATCAAAAGTTAACTCTCCAATCAACTTAAATTCATTATCATTAAATCTTGACATATATTCTGAGCAAAATAATCTCCTTTACAGACGAATGCCATCAAAAATTAGCAGTATAATCCCATCAACTTTGATCGTCAATCGATTCTGAGTTTTGAGCTAAAGTATTCTCTCAAACTCATTCAAATCTATCAATAATATCAAAAAATATCGGGCTTTAATTCCTTTCAAACCTAAACCCGAAGTACCGATCCGCCTGGAAAATCAACTTTAAAAAAGAATCCTATCCGTGTTTTCCATCCTTCCGTTCACCTCTAACACATCCTCACCAGATGATAGCCATTTTCGCTTTCAGTCAGCATTGTTATAAATCATTGACGATAACAGATCGATTGATGCTAGAATCAGATTAATAAGGGTGTATTGATCCGGTTGAGGAGGCGGTAAACCCAAGCCGTCCTCAACTGTTACATATCAATTTCAAGACTTTCTTTCGACAGGGAAATGAAAGCGTCGGGGTGTTTATATCGACATGAATTGGCTTGAGGTCTTGAAAACCGAATTGAAAATCAATAAAGTTGTGAAAAACTTGAGACCTTTTCAGATCGGTTAAGACAGCAAGCATTTCTCAAAAACTACTCACATTATTTCAGATAAAAAACAATGTCTTCGACACAAACCATTCAACCCAATGAAAGGATGAAAAAACTTTCATCTCAAAAACCCCCTCAAGTCACCGTCGCAGTTGTCACCTATAACGGCATCAATGTCATCAAAAACTGCCTGGACTCATTACAGTCTCAAACCTACAAACCCGCTCAAATTCTCGTCATCGATAATGCTTCTACAGACAACACACCGGACTGGGTAGAAGAACATTATTCACAAATTAAAGTCATTCGTTTAAACTCGAATTGCGGCCCCAACCCCGCTAGAAATCAGGGAATTCTCAACACACCCGATAACGATTTAACCTTGCTCGTCGATGATGATGCCATCCTTGCAGAAAACTGTTTAAATGAATTAGTAAAAGCCTATCAGCGTTACCCAGAAGCAGCAATTTTAGCGCCCCGTTTAGTTTACAACGATCAACGCGATACCATTCAACACGAGGGAGCATTTATTCATTATACAGCCGAAGCCGTTTTACTCAATAACGATAAACCCCTCAATCAAGGCAGCAAAGATATTACCCAAGTTCATGCTGTTTCAGGAACTTGTTTGTTAGTTTCCAAGTCAGCCGCCAAAAAAATCGGCTTATTTGATGAAGACTATTTCTTTGGACGCACAGACGGAGAATTTAGCTTCAGACTCACCATATCCGGCTATAAAGTCTACACCGTCCCCGATGCCGTTTGTTATCATCGAGTCAAAAAAAGGGGTCTTTCTAAACTGTTTTATCAAGTCAGAAATCGCTGGTATTTCATCCTAACCACTTATTCTTTGAAAACTCTGATTGTTTTGGCTCCTGCTTTACTCGTTTACGAACTGTTTTTGATAGCTTACTTGTTGATGCAAGGCAAGGAACTTGAATATATTAAAGCCATTTTTGCCGTGATTAAATTTTGGGATAAATTGATGCAAAAACGCAAAAAAGCTCAAAATATCAAAACCCGTTCAGATCGAGAACTACTCCGAAGCGACTCTCTTTATATGAGAGATGATTTACTAAAAAATTCAATTCTCGCCTCGGTAAAATCCGGTTTAGATAAATTCTTTCGGACTTACTGGAAATTGATCTATCCTCTGATTTAATCTATTTCTTTACTCGGCCGACAGTCCGTTGATGAGGAGATTTTTAGAAAAGTTAGCTATGATCGGATCGGAACCCTAAAATCCTCAAAGTAAAACTTTGGTAAATAACGATGAATAGCTTTTTCATCAGCTTTATCCGCAAAAAGCAACCTCTTTTAAAATCTCCTCTCGCCTTAAGTTTTTTACTGGCACTTATCAGTTGGGGATGTGCAGAAAATTCCTACAGCCAAGCCGTTAACCCCTCCAACTCCAACTCTAATCCTCAAAAGATTCAACTCGATATCCCGCCATTAAAAGAAGGTCGTGGCGGGTTAATTGTTGCAGATGTTAATAACGACAAACAAAAAGATTTTTTAGTCACTCATCCCAATGCGATCGCCGTTTATGATCATTCGGGAAAACAACTCTGGAAAAAATCCGTTAAATTACAACTCACCGATAAAGCCGAGACAAAAGGTTTACCCGGTTTACACGCTCCCGGTATTCAAGCCGGAGATATTAATGGAGACGATAAAACCGAAGTTTTGTTTCTGTCTTCCGACCATAAATTACACATTGTTGATGGAAAAAACGGCGAAACTCTCCGAGAAATTCAACTCAATTCTCCCGATGGAAGCGAAGGTTGGGAACATTTAGTTATAGCCAATTTTCGCGGAAAAGGCGATCGCGATCTGTTACTTCAAGCCACCAATACTAAAGGTTATCGCACCGGACGCTATCTCGCCGCCTATGCCGTTGATGACTTACTAAAAAGTAATAATCCTCAACCCCTTTGGCAGCGAGATGATTTTCTCGCCAATGCTCATAATGGTGTCCGAGTTGCTGACTTAAATGGGGATAATTTAGATGAAGTTTTAGGCGGAACTCTACTTTCTCCTCAAGGAGAGATGTTGTTAAAACTCCCCCTAAAAGGTCATATTGATTCCTTATTTGTCGCCGATGTTCGACCCGATATTCCCGGTTTAGAACTTGTCGTTTTAGAAGAAGGCGGCGAAGAAAAAAAAGACTCTGAAAAAAAATCAAATTCTGTCAAACGCAATCGAGTTTTTCTGTATAATACCGAAAAAATTATTTGGGAAACCCACTATAACAACTGGGAACCTCAAAATGCCGCAGTTGGAGATTTTGACCCAAATCGTCCGGGGTTAGAAATTTGGTGTCGCAGCCGTTTTAATACCAATCAAAAACCCTTTGTCTTTGATGCAAAAGGTCAAGTCATTTCTAATTATACCCTAAATGAAATTGCACCTCAAGGCTGGACAGAAAAAGGCGTTGATGTTATTTTTCCGATTGATTGGACGGGTAATTCTAAACAGTTAGCAGCCGCAAAAGAACGTCATAAAAGCGGAAATGTGGCTATTTTTGACCCCATTAGCGGAGAATTTCTCTTTCAATTTCAAGACAATGCAGATCGGCTTTATGTTGCAGATGTTACCGGAGATTGGCGAGAAGAATTAATTGTTTTAAATGGGAAAACACTCCATATTTATCAAAATTCAGATTCTAATCCCAACCCCAAACGTTCCTCTTTGTGGACTCAAAATCATTACCGTCGCAGTAAGATGACCTGGAATTATTACAGTCCATAAACCCCGTTTATAACAACTGTAGGGGCGGGTTTTTACAGTTTACAGTGAACAGTTTACAGTGAACAGGTTACAAACGATTGCTGAGAATACTAATAATTGATAACTGTAAAAACGGGGAACTGCATAACTGATAACCGATCACTTGAATCAACCCGCCCTTACACAGGGTAAATACAAACTCCATAACTCAAGATAAACCCGGTTTTTAGGATTACTATTGGTCATTTCTGACTGATAATTCTTCCACAAAATTCTGATGTTCAACAGTTCCTAAACCTTGTTGTACAATTTCAATAACTTTAATTAAATTACCCGCTAATAAAGCCGTTTTATCCAACCATAAACCTGGAAAAACTTCACTACAAATAACACCATCAGAATTGGTTTCTAGGGGAATATATTTGCCTTCTTTTAAACGAAACCAGTCCAATTCTTCATCTTCAACCCGCCAAACCATATACTCTTGAACTTGATTTCGACGATAGACCTTGAGTTTATCATGGACATCAATAGAAACGCTACTGGCTGCAATTTCAACAATTAATTCCGGCGCCCCTTCCACATAACCATCCTCACTAATCGTTGACTGTCCGCCCCTTTCAATTCTTAGTAACGCATCCGGTTGAGGTTCGTTATCGGCATCCAAACGCACTGTAGAATTATCTCCAAGTTGAACTCCGGGAGTTGCTGACCAATAAACCCCCAACCAGGTCATAACCTGTGCATGGGGTTCACCGTGTTGGGTAATTCTAAGAGGAGAAGCCATGTATACAATTCCTTCAATTAATTCTGCTTTTTTAACACTCGATGCACTGTAACGATGTTCAAACTCCACTTGAGTTAAGCGATCGCCATTTTGTAAGGGAGGAATTGTCTGTTTTAATGTAGAAGTTTTTAACGTATTTCCCATCAGTTTTTTACCTCAAAACACAGCAATTCAATATTATTATAATCAATTTCGTTCTAGCCCTAGCTCTGTAGGGGCGGGTTCTGCATTGATATTTGTTTACTCATCAATAACTGATCTAAACCCGCCCCCCTTCTGTTGAAAGGTGGGAATATTTACGGTTATTTGTGAGAAATATATATTATAGCGCCGTTGCTTCGGAGGTACATCCCAAAAACCCGGTTTATATTGAGAAACTGGGTTTTTAATCTCCACCAGTGTTGTCGGGGTGGGTTTATATAAATTATCTCTGGGAAAACATAGATGAATTCGGAGGCGCGCCCCTACATACGTCCCTACATCATAACAAAAAGGGTAGGCTGTTAAACCTACCCCTGAAAGTATTCGTTAAGTCCCAGACAACGATAAGAATTGTCCGAGAATTAGGATTAGAAATTAGTAGTCGAAGTCACCGCCCATGCCGGCACCTGCGGGAGCATTTTCTTTGGGTTCGGGCTTGTCAACCACAATACATTCGGTTGTTAACACCATACCCGCAATAGAAGCAGCATTTTGCAGCGCCGAACGAGTAACTTTAGCCGGGTCAACAATACCCGCTTCAAACATATCAACAAACTCGTTTGTAGCGGCATTGTAACCAACGTTAAAGTCTTTTTCTTTAACTCGTTCTGCGATCACAGCGCCATTTTCGCCGGCGTTTTCAGCAATACGCTTCAGGGGAGCAGACAGCGCCCGAGCCACAATTAAAGCACCCGTTAACGCTTCACCCGATAAATTTCCTTTCGCCCATTCTTCCACTTGGGGGGACAGGTGAGCCAAAGTTGTACCGCCGCCAGGAACAATACCTTCTTCAACCGCAGCTTTGGTGGCGTTGATCGCATCTTCCAAGCGCAGTTTGCGATCCTTCATTTCGGTTTCAGTCGCCGCACCGACTTTGATCACCGCAACACCGCCGCCCAATTTAGCCAAACGTTCTTGCAGTTTTTCTTTATCGTAGGAAGACTCAGTATCTTCCATTTGACGGCGAAGCTGTTCGCAACGGGCTTTCACCGCCGACTCATTCCCTTCTGCAACAACGGTGGTATTGTCTTTGGTGATAGTGATGCGGCGAGCTTTACCGAGCATATCCAGCTTGGCATTTTCCAGCTTCAGACCCGCATCTTCGGTGATCACTTGACCGCCGGTGAGAACCGCGATATCTTCGAGCATGGCTTTGCGGCGATCGCCAAACCCAGGAGCTTTAACCGCAGCCACGTTGAGAACGCCACGCAGACGGTTAACAACCAAAGTTGCCAAAGCTTCTTTCTCGATATCTTCAGCCAGGATCAGCAGGGGACGACCGGAGCGGGCCACTTGTTCGAGAACCGGAACCAGGTCTTGAACCAGGGTAATTTTCTTATCGGTCAAGAGGATAAATGGCTCATCGAGAACCGCTTCCATCCGCTCGGTATCGGTGGCGAAGTAGGGGGAGATGTAGCCTTTATCGAAGCGCATCCCTTCGGTAATTTCCAGTTCGGTGGTCATGGACTTACCCTCTTCGAGAGAGATAACCCCTTCTTTACCCACCTTATCCATCGCAGAAGCGATCATTTGACCCACTTCTTCGTCGTTTCCGGCGGAGATCGTACCGACTTGAGCAATGGACTTAGAATCTTCTACCGAACGGGCGTGTTCGGCGATCTTGTCAACCAAGAAACCGGTCGCTCTGTCAATTCCCCGCTTCAGTTCGATCGGGTTGGCGCCTGCGGCAACGTTGCGTAAGCCTTCTTTAACGATCGCGTGAGCCAGAACGGTTGCTGTGGTGGTACCGTCCCCTGCGGCGTCGTTGGTTTTGGAAGCGGCTTGACGAATTAAGGAAACGCCAGTATTCTCGATGTTATCTTCTAATTCAATTTCTTTGGCAATGGTGACTCCATCGTTAACGATTTGAGGGGCACCAAATTTCTTTTCGAGAACAACGTTGCGACCTTTCGGGCCGAGGGTAACGGCTACGGACTCAGCCAGGATATCCATACCGCGTTCGAGGGCGCGACGAGCGTTTTCGTTGTAGATGATGCGTTTAGCCATAGTTGTGTTCTGTTTGTATGCTTAAGTTGTGGGGTTGAATTGCCAAGTTTGAAAAGAAATTAACAGCAAGTCCGTTCGGACTGGAGAATTAGCTGACAATTGCTAAGATGTCTTTTTCTGCTAAAAGCACGTATTCATCGCCACCGAGTTTGATGTCGGTTCCGGCATACTTGGAGTAGAGAACTTTGTCTCCGACTTTGACTTCCATTTCAGCGCGAGAACCATCATCGTTGCGTTTTCCCGGGCCTGTGGCGACGATTTCGCCAACTTGGGGCTTTTCTTTGGCGGTATCGGGAAGTAAAATACCCCCTGCCGTCTTTTCTTCCGACTCGCTAACTTTTACAAAAACGCGATCGCCTAAGGGTTTAACTGTCGATACATTTAAGGCTACAGCAGCCATATGAAGTCCCTCCTTGAATAAAGCTCGCCCACTAACAATTGAGCGAATACACAACCATGCAACCGAAAGTTAGGATTGATGATCCTTTCCGGGGAGAATGTTGAGTTAGCACTCTCCATTCCTGAGTGCTAATTTAGCGAATTGACAAATCCAATGGCAACAGAGAAATCAGTACGGGTTCCCGAACTTTTGCGGGGGGGCAGGAACTTTTTGCCAAGATCTTCAAGATTTAACGGCATAGCAATAACATATATCATTATGGAAATCTCAGGATAATTCTTAGATTTCTTAGATTTCTAAGCCGTTACCACCCCTGAAACCTGACACCTGACAGACACTAGAGCAATGACAGACCCCTCTATCTTAAAATCTCCCTCAACCGACTCCGACAACGGTAAGACTCCATCCCAGGCGTGCGCCAACGCCGTCCAAACGTTAGGACTTCAGCACATTAGCCGTCACGTCTTCCTCTGTGCTGACCAAACCAAGCCCAAGTGTTGCTCAAAATCGGCCGGTTTAGAAGCCTGGGACTATTTAAAAAAACGTTTACAAGAATTAAAACTCGACCAACCCACCCCGGAGCGCCCCAGTTGCATCTTTCGCACCAAAGCCAACTGTTTGCGGGTTTGTTGTGAGGGGCCAATTTTGGTCGTTTATCCCGATGGCGTTTGGTATCGCGCCGCCACTCCTGCGGTAATTGAACGGATTATCACTGAACATTTAATCGGTTCTCAAGTCGTTGAAGAGTATGTATTTCTGACTCATCCCTTGCCCGAGCCGTCCACAATTGAAGCGAGCGATCAAACTTTAGAAGCCTGTAACGCCGATGACCGTAGAAATTCGGGCGTGTTGCCCTAGCCGTGTCGTCAAATTTTCCGATATGATCGGAATAAACCCTGCGATGCAGGTATATATTCTAACAAAAATTGTAGCGTTACTTCGGAATTTACACAGATTGCCGATCGTCGTTGTTACTTCTTGCAATGGTGAGAATCAACTCAATCGCTCAGAACATCCCTTTTGAGCCAATAGCCCGACAGTGGTTAAGCCCGCCCCACTTTCGAGCAGATGATGGCAACTGCAAATGTCGCGGGATTTCCCAAGGGAAAATTTACTGATGACGGACATCAAAACTGGAGAACAAAAACGATTAATGCTGGTGGATGATGACCCGAACCTTGTCCTGCTGGTGAGGGACTATTTGGAGTTTCGGGGATATGAAGTCAGCACCGCCGAAAATGGACTCAAAGCCTTAGAACTGCTAGAGTTAGAGCTTCCCGACTTGATCATCTGCGATATTATGATGCCCGAAATGGATGGCTACTCGCTGGTGAAGGTGATTCGCGAAGACCCCCGCACGGGCTGGATACCGGTTCTGTTTCTCTCGGCCAAAGGTCAAAGTCAAGATAAAGTCAAAGGCCTCAATACCGGAGCGGATGTTTATATTGTTAAACCCTTTGAACCGGAAGAATTGGTCGCTCAAGTCGAGTCTTCTCTGCGACAAGCTTCCCGCCTGATTAAAATTAACAACCGTCAGGCGGCAGGACAACCCCCCATTCAAGCCCGTCCGGGTGTGGAGTTGACACCCACAGAAGTCCGAGTGGTACAACTGGTTTCTCAAGGATTGGCAAATCGGGAAATTGCTAAAGCCATGAAGGTCAGTCAAAGGACCATAGAAAGTCATGTTAGCAATATGTTAAACAAAACCGGACTGCACAATCGCACCGAGTTGGCGCGTTGGGCGTTAGAAAGTAAGAAGTTTTAGTTGAAGCGCTCAACGACTCTCAGAATAGATCAACCGGTTTCCCAAAGCTGTATACTAGAGGAAAGTCATATTGTACTCATTATTTTATAAAGAAAGTCAAGTCTGCTATGGGCTTGCCTGTACGGGTAAGTTGATAGTGAAGTTGATAGGAGAAAAAGTAACTTGTATCGTTGTAGCACTCCCAAAACAGGAGAGCGATCAACAAAGATTGAGTTCGATAAATGTGAGTTCCGCGACTTGCTGATGACGATTAAACTTATACCTCTCTCTTGAGACCTCTACTGCACCCGGTGAAGTTGTTGGGTTTATTCAGACAACCTCAACGGTTAAGCATTAGCAACTCAAGGGGATTTTTTCAAGTCTCTAACGTCATAAATCTCGCTCAAATCCCGACAATCAAGCCGATGCTCCCGGCCGACTTGTTACCCGGATAAGCAACGCTCAATGCACTGTTTCTCCGAAACAAATAGACTCAAATCTAAAATTTTGGAGGGCTTATACAGGTTCAGTCTAGACTTAAACTCATGAGGGATCGCTCGCAAAACAGGAGGTAGCCTGATGTTAAACGCTCTGTGACCGTCGGTGATGTTAAGATAAGATAATTAGCTTAAATTCTTTTCTACAAATATCTAGGTCTATAGTTTCTATGCTTAACTCAAAAAACCGTCTCTCTATATTTGTAGACGGTAACAATATGTTCTACGCACAACAAAAAAATGGTTGGTTTTTTGATCCGAGGCGAGTATTGACCTATTTCAAAAATGAACAATCCGATGTCATCCTCGTCAACGCCTTCTGGTACACGGGCTTAAAAGATCCCCAAGATCAAAGAGGATTCCGAGATGCTTTGATTAGTTTGGGTTACACCGTCAGAACAAAAATCCTGAAAGAATACTACGATGATAGTTCCGGTCGGTACTCCCAAAAAGCCAACTTAGACATTGAAATTGTTGTTGATATGTTTAATACCGTCGATCAGTACGATCGGGTCGTTTTATTTAGCGGCGATGGCGACTTTGAACGGGCGATCGAACTGTTGCGTTCAAAAAATACCCACATTACCGTCGTTTCAACCGAAGGAATGATCGCCCGGGAATTGCGAAACGCCACCGACCGATACATTGACTTAAATGATATTCGAGATCAAATAGAAAAAGTAGACTATTAACAAGAGAAAATAATCAACCCCACGGAAAAACCAACTCAAAACCTGGAGTTTTTCTCTGTTATCGTTTCACGGTTCACTAACACTTGGAGGTTCCCAACCGATGACCGTTCAACCCAGTCCCGACCGAATCATTATCTTCGATACCACCTTGCGAGATGGCGAACAATGTCCCGGCGCTACCCTCAACGTAGACGAAAAACTGATTATCGCCCGACAACTGGCCCGTTTGGGTGTAGACGTGATCGAAGCCGGTTTCGCCTTCGCCAGTCCCGGAGATTTTGAAGCCGTTAACCGCATCGCTCAAACCGTCGGGACCGAAGACGGGCCGACCATTTGCAGTTTAGCCCGTGCCGTGCGATCGGATATCGAAACCGCAGCCCGAGCGTTAGAACCGGCCGCAAACAAGCGCATTCACACCTTTTTGGCGACTTCGGACATTCACTTGCAGTATAAACTCAGAAAAACCCGGCAAGAAGTCTTAGAAATTGTCCCCGAAATGGTCGCCTATGCCAAGTCCTTTGTCGATGATGTCGAATTTTCCCCCGAAGACGCCGGACGCTCGGACCCGGAATTTCTCTACCAAGTCCTGGAACTGGCGATCGCCGCCGGTGCAACAACGGTTAATATTCCCGATACCGTCGGTTATACCACCCCAAGCGAATTTGGGGCTTTAATTCGGGGTATCAAAGAAAACGTTCCCAATATCGATCAAGCCATTATTTCCGTTCACGGACACAACGATTTGGGTCTGGCCGTCGCCAACTTCCTGGAAGCGGTGAAAAATGGCGCCCGCCAACTCGAATGTACCATTAACGGTATTGGCGAACGGGCCGGAAACGCCGCCTTGGAAGAATTGGTCATGGCGCTTCACGTCCGGCGACAGTATTATAATCCGTTCTTGGGCCGTTCTGCCGAGTCGGAAGCGCCCCTGACTCGGATTAATACTCAGGAAATCTACAAAACTTCCCGTCTGGTTTCCAATTTGACCGGGATGTTGGTACAACCGAATAAGGCTATTGTTGGGGCGAATGCTTTTGCTCACGAGTCGGGAATTCACCAAGATGGCGTTCTCAAAAATAAGCTCACCTACGAGATTATGGACGCTCAGTCTATTGGTTTGAATAATAATTTGATTGTTTTGGGTAAGCATTCGGGACGCCACGCTTTCGCTCATCGCCTGCAAGAATTGGGCTTTGAACTGTCAGACTCGGAGATGAATAAAGCGTTTATTAAGTTTAAAGAGTTGGCTGACAAAAAGAAGGAAATCACCGACTGGGATTTAGAATCGATCGCCAATAATGAAATTCATCAGGCGACCGAATTGTTCCGCTTGGAATTGGTTCAGGTGTCCTGCGGCGATCGCGCCCGTCCGACGGCTACGGTGATTATTCGCACCCCCAACGGAGAAGAATTGATGGATGCGGCGATCGGCACCGGTCCGGTTGATGCGGTCTACAAGGCGATTAACCGGGTTGTCAATATTCCTAACGAGTTAATTGAGTTTTCTGTGCAGTCGGTGACGGCCGGTATTGATGCCATTGGGGAAGTGACGATTCGTTTGCGATCGCAAGGTCGCGTTTTTTCCGGTCATGCGGCCAATACCGATATTATCGTCGCCTCCGCCCAGGCTTATGTCAATGCCCTCAACCGCCTGTATGCGGCTCTACAACCGTTGGATGTTACGGGTGAGTTGAAAACCGTGATGGCCTAGCAACTCCAGGTTGGGGCGGGTTTTGCAATATCTTTGACCACTACTGTGAGATTGAGATGAACCCGCCCAATCTCATAACAGGCATTCATCCGCCGGAAATTTTATAAAAAATTAAGGTTTTCGGTTCGCGGCAGCAAATGGATTGACGGTTTCGCGAAATGGCGGTAGAATGGGAGATGAACCGAAGGGGGCAACTCGCCCATAAGCTTGATTTTTTATTCAACACAGAAACAAATCAATAGAAGGTTGAGGTCAAGTCGGGAGTGAATCTCTATTTTCCGGCAAACCCGTGAGATTGACGCGCCCTTTCCGGCGATCGCTGAATCTTGATTCGCTCTCGGCACCGGTCCGGTTGAGTGAAATTAAGGTTTGCGGTTCGCGAGGCGAAGTATAGATGGACGGTTTCGCGAATTTGGGGTAGAATGGAAGATGAACCGAAGGGGGCAACTCGCCCATAAGCTTGATTTTTTATTCAACACAGAAACAAATCAATAGAAGGTTGAGGTGAAGTGGGGAGTTAGCGATCGCTTCGGGTTGGGGGTAAATCGAGGTATCTCAGTCTCAAGCGAGAGAAACCCGCCCCAGGGGGGTTGTAGATTTAGCCCCGCTGTTGGGAGTCGCGACGTCCGAGTTCGTAGACAGCGCCACTGATACAAGCGATCAGACCCATCGCGATCGCCCAACTGCTATCCAAACCGACTTCAACGAGCCAGTTACACAAACTGCCGACAATCAAAAAGGGGACAATACTAAACAAAGAAGCATAAAAAGCATTTTGAGACTCTCGGGCGGCGCGAGTCCGTTCAAACTCTTTTTTTGAGGTGTAGAGTCCTTGTTCAGCAAAATTAAACCAACGATTGAGTTGTTCGATCACCCATTCACTCAAAGGAGAAAATCCCCAGTAAAGAGCAAGTGACCACAAAGCCGCTCCTGCAATCGTTGTCGTATCAAGGCTAAAGCGGAAAGGAAAAATATCAAATAGCATGGGTGATTTTATCGTTGATTTGTGAAATGGGAAAATTGGTGATTAATCCTTGACTTATACCTGTTAACGAAGCAGATGTGACTTTATCTTAAACAAAACGTTACAGAAATTCAACTCAGCTATTTTCTCAGGAGCCAACATAGAGTAGAATACTGGCTCATATGTCTGCGGCAATTCAATCCGGTTGGTTGCTGATTGTCATCGAATTCACATTCTGGGGTGACAAGCGGGCATCGGATCAGTCACCAGTCACCAGTGACCAGTCACCAGTGTTTTCAGTTTACAGTGATGCAGTTGGTTACTGATTACTGATGACTGTAAGCGAATCGCGATTGCCTTCGGCACTGCGCTCCGCGCAATCGCTGATAATCGATAACTCAAAAGAGGAGTGAAAGACACCAATGGCAGAGTCAAGACTAAAAGGCGCCCTACACTGGATTCGTCCGAAACGGATGTTACTGTTAGCCGGGTTAATTAGTTTGAGTCTGGCACCGTTTGGATCGCAAAAGTGGGTGAGTGCCAGAGAATACAGCACCAATCAAGTCGCCACCGGACTGGATTGGTCGGGGGCATCTTTCCCGGTGGAAAATTTTCAAGAATATACATCCGGTTTCGGTTATCGGGCCAGCGGGTTTCACTACGGCTTGGACTTGGCGGCGCCGATGGGTAGCTACATTCGCAATTGGTGGACGGGAACGGTTGTGGAAGTCTGGGAAGATGGCCGCTGCGGGACGGGAATTGCGATCGATTCGGGACAGTGGACTCATATTTACTGTCACGTTCAGGGACGGGTGGAGAAAAACGCCCAGGGCCGTTATTTTATCGATGCGGGTGGCGGTATTCAACTCTGGGAAGGTCAAGTTGTCCCCGCAGGTGCCAGAATTGCCCGTGTTGGTATGACAGGACGGACTACAGGCCCCCACTTGCACTGGGGGTTAAAATATGGCGGCCGTTGGGTTGACCCCGGTCAGGTGTTGCTGGCCATGTACAACCAACAATCACAGCGGATTTCCAGTCAACCCCGTTAGTAAGGGAACCGGCAATAGGCAACAGGCAACAGATTTTCCCCGTAGGGGCGCATGGCAGTGCGCCCTTCTTGCTTCTTGCGCCCAACACTCCAAACAAACCCTTTTTGCACCGTTAGTTGAATAAAAAATCAAGCGTATAGGCGAGTTGCCCGCAACGGTTCAACTCCATCCTACCCCGAATCCCCCCAAAAGTCAACCCCAATTCCGACGCGCCGCAACTGCTCATTGGAAATTGAAATTTTAATCAACCTCGGAATGATATCCAACTGATTAATCCGTGCGATCGCGGGGGATGATTGATGGGTCGGATATCGGATCGGATCTCAAATTCAGTCGATTTTACCCTTGTTTTCATAGGTTGAATAAAAAATCAAGCGTATGGGCGAGTTGGCCCCAACGGTTCAACTCCATTCTATCCCCCGTCCCCCCAAAAGTCAACCCCAATTCCGACGCGCCGCAACCGCTAATTCAAAATTTGGAAATTGAAATTTTAATCAACCTCGGAATGATATCCAACTGATTAATCCGTGCGATCGCGGGGGATGATTGATTGCTCAAATCTCAGATCCGATCTAAAACTGGGTCTATTTTACCCTTGTTTCCGTTGATTGAATAGAAAGTCAAGCGTATGGGCGAGTTAGCCCGGACAGTTCAATTCTGATCCTACCCCGAATTCCCCCAAAAGTCAACCTATTTCTTATCGAAAATCAAGAATAAAAAACAGACAAAAGCGGGGTAGAAAAAAGAATCGATAAGTTACTGTAAAAGTTGAGACTGTTGACAGCGATGTAAATACAATAATGCAGCTTTGTCTTCGGGGTTAACAGCTAAAACTTGCTGTAAAATAACTTCCGCTTGTTGAAATTCTTGGCGATGATACAAGAAAACCGCTTCTTCAAAATCCGACTTGGTTTGAATTTTCAAAGCTTGTCGAGATTTGGGATTACCATCATAAATTTCAAACACACCTGCTGCAATATTCTTCCCCTTGACTTTAACCCGATCTAGGAACCGATAACCATAATTTTGAAAATCACTCAAACGAGATAAGGTCTTTTCGCTGATAATAATTCCGGCACCGTATTGTTTGGTTAACCCTTCCAAACGGGAAGCCAAATTAACCGCATCGGCGATAACGGTACTTTCCATCCGTTCTCGTTCCCCGATGGTTCCCAACATTAACGTTCCAGTATGCAAACCAATGCCAATATTAATCGGAACCTTACCCTCCTGTTGCAACTGTCGATTGTAAAAACTGACTTGTTTTTGCATGGCTATGGCACATTTTACCGCATCTTCGGGCGACCGGGGAAAAAGCGCCATAATTCCATCGCCGATATATTTATCGATAAAACCGTTATGCTTGCGAATAATCGGACTGACTTGGCTGAGATACCGATTAATAAAATCAAAGGTTTCTTGGGGTGACATTTCCTCGGAAAGGGTTGTAAAGGAACGAATATCGGAAAACATCACCGTCATTTCTTTTTGAACCTGATCCCCCAATTTTACATCTATTATACTTTCGTGTCCCAAAAATCTCAAGAAATCGTGGGGAACAAAACGACCGTAAGCGTTGTTAATTTTGAGCAAGTGTAAGTGTGTTTTAATTCTCGCCAACAACTCCTGTTTTGAAAAAGGTTTGCTCAAATAATCATTCGCCCCGGAAGTCAAACCATCGACCAAATCGGCGACTTGATTTTTTGCAGTTAACATTAAAATTGGCAATTCGCTGTGGAGATATTTTTCTCGAAGTTTATGACAGACTTCATAACCGGTCATGCGAGGCATCATTACATCCAGCAAAATCAAATCCGGCTTAAATCCTTCTTCGATTAATTTTAAGGCTTCCAACCCATTGGTCGCTTGAGTAATGGCATAGTTTTGTAGGGATAAATTATTGGCGATGACTTGAATATTAACGGGTTCATCATCAACCACCAAAATTTTGAATTCTGTCTTATATTCAATTAAAACGTCGGGAAAATTTTCCGATTGGGTTTCTGACTCCGAGGGAAAAACAGGTATTGAGACCAGTGCGGGTTGAATGTTATGATTTTCTAGGGGTTGAACGGGGGATTTCGCCTTGGGTAAAGTAAAAGTAAACTCCGAACCTTCCCCAACTTTTGAACGAACTTCAATGGTGCCGCCGTGCAATTCTACAAGCTGTTTTGTTACCGCCAAACCCAACCCGGTTCCCCCATATTGACGTGCGGTTGAACCGTCTCCCTGTTCAAAAGATTCAAAGATTTGTTCTAATTTACTTTCGGAAATTCCAATTCCGGTATCGGAAACGGTCACGACAATCAAAGGATGAGATTCATCTACAATTTTCTCAAAAGCCGTCACTTCAACCGTTCCCGATTCGGTGAATTTAACCGCATTTCCGATTAAATTATATAAAATTTGCTGCAAGCGGTTCTCATCGGCTTCAACCCCCGGTAAGTCGTCGGGTACGGAATTAATTAAAGTTAGGTGTTTTTCGCCAACGAGAGACTGAGAGAGAATCAAAACCACATCAACAATTTGTCGCAAACCCAAAGATTTTAACTGAAGTCCGATTTTATTATGTTTCAACTGGGAAAAGTCTAAAACATCATTAACCAGCGTTAAAAGTCGCCGTCCAGAATTGGCAATCATCCTTAAATTGTCGGTGGTTTTGGCGGGTAAATTTCCGGTGGCACCATCAATTAAAGAGTCGGCGAGTCCGATAATTCCGTGTAGGGGTGTTCGCAGTTCGTGGGAAGTATTGGCGAGAAATTCGTCTTTAATTTGGTTGAGGCGTTTGAGTTCAATATTTTGACTTTCTAATTTGGCGAAAGACGCTTGCAATTGTTGCGCCATGTAGTTAAAGGTTTTCGCCAAAATTCCCAATTCATCGGAACGATTTACATCAACGGTTTGGTCGAATTTTCCTTCGGAAAAAGCCAGCGCCGAATTTTTTAGTTTTAAAATCGGTTGAATTATCCAACGGGCGGTTAAAATTGCCAAGGTTGTGGCTAAAATTAAGGTAATGATACAAAGGATAATTGTGCTGCGAGTGTTGGCGTTTATTTGCGCCATAAAATCCGATTCCGGTATGGCGACAACCATCAACCAATCCAATCCCGATTCGGTTTTCCAGGGGGTAACTTGAATAAATTCTCGTTCATCGTCGAGATTTAAGTAAAGTTGTTGAGGGGTGGTAATTTGATTAAAGTTATCCAATTTTTCCAATAACTCTTGGGTAATCTCGCGAATTTTTGGATTCGGACTCTCCAAGGCTGAAATTTGCTGAACGCTGTTATTTTTTTCAATAAAAGATTCAGTTTCCCCCGAATTTGCCACCAACATTCCATTTCGTTCGATAATAAAAATAGTCGTCTCGTCGCTGAGGTTAATTTGATTCAAGAATTGACTGATATCGGAGAGGTTCAAATCAACCCCAATCACCCCAATAAATTGATTGTTTGAATCGTAAATCGGATAACTTGCAGAAATCGATAAAATCGGTTCATCTTCCCATTGATAAATTCGACTCCAAACGGGTTTATCGGCGTCAACGACATCGCTATACCAACCTTCAATGCGGTGGTCGGCATTTTCAATAAAAGTGTTAAGATTCTGTTTGTTTCCTTGTTCGTCCCGAGTGTAAGACAACCAATATAAATCCCCGTCTGCGGCTTGGCGATAAAATTCGGTAATTCGAGGGGGAAGATTCTCCCGATTTTTTACCCCAATAAATTGATTAATTTCCAGCCCGCCAAAGTTAATATAACTCACATCAAACACGTCAATTTGTTTAGCGAAATACAAACCCAGTGTTGATAAATTATCTAAATCAATTAACCCCAACTGAATCGCATCTTGATTAATTTGATTAATTTGTTGGGGTATCGTAAAATAATTATCCAGGAACAATTGTAAACGAGAGTTCGCCTGTTCTTGTAACTCAGTTGCCAACTTATTAACGGCTTCTTGACCGTTTTTAAAAGACAACCATCCGACCAACCCAACGGTGCCGACTATTTGCAAAACAAACGGAACAACCAACAGCGTTTTTAAGGGGATTTTCGCCGAAAGTTGAGAAAGGGATTGATTGAGAGATTTAATCAACATTCAATAGACCCTGACAATGGAGATACAGGGGATTGGGGGTAGATGACCCCGGTTATTTTCCCCCTTGTGGTCTATTATGCCTTATTTATTAATTATAGAGACTCCCAAAAACCCGGTTTCTCAAAGAAACTGGGTTTTTCAGACACAGTAGGGTGGGTGACAGATAAAAAGTTGATGAAACCAACCGTTAAGTTATCGGTTGTCACCCACCCTACAAGAATTCTTTTATTAATGACAGAGACAAAAAACCTGAGGTACATCCCAAAAACCCAGTAGGGTGGGTGACAGATAAAAAGTTGATGAAACCAACCGTTAAGTTATCGGTTGTCACCCACCCGACAAGAATTATTTTATTAATTTAAAAAGTGGCTTCGTGTAAATCTTCGGGGGTGAGATGGGAGTGAACAACTTCCCCGTCTTTAAACCACACAATACGACGGGTTTGACGGGCGACTTCCGGTTCGTGCGTTACCATCATTACTGTCATTCCACTGGCGTTTAATTCTGTAAAAATATCCATCACTTCTTGGGTAGTTTTTGAATCTAACGCCCCCGTCGGTTCATCAGCTAATAATAACACGGGACGGTTAACAATTGCACGGGCTATTGCTACCCGTTGTTGTTGTCCTCCCGAAAGTTGATTGGGTTTATTATTAATCCGATTTTCTAACCCAACTCTAACTAAAGCTTCTCTCGCCCTTTCCCGACGTTCATTAGTCGGAACTCCCGCATAAAGCATCGGTAACATAACATTATCGAGGGCGCTTAATTGGGCTAATAGATGAAATTGTTGGAAAACAAACCCGATTTTTATATTGCGAATTTTTGCCAATTCTTGTTCGGACATTTGAGCAACGTTCACCCCATCCAAATAATAGGCGCCCGTACTCGGACGGTCCAAACAACCAACTATATTCATTACCGTAGATTTCCCCGAACCCGAAGCCCCCATAATTGAACAATATTCCCCCTGTTCAACCGTGAGACTCACGCCTTTTAAAGCCTGTACTTCTATCTCACCCATTCCGTAGACTTTCTTGATATTTTCAAGCTTAACAATTGTTCGGTTTGAGGGGGGTTGTTGATGGTTTTGTAAGGTAGAAATAGAGGTTTTCATGGTAAATTAGATGAAATTTAATTTATGCACTTCTTAAGGCAACAATCGGATCGAGTTTAGCCGCACGTTTGGCAGGAATCACCCCAAAAAATAGACCAATTCCGCCGGAAACACTCACCGCAACCGCAATAGCAACCGGAGAAACTCCGGCCGATAACGGGGTAGCAGCAGCCACTAAAAACACCCCGCCGACGCCAATTGCAGTCCCGAGTAATCCGCCTGCTGCCGAGAGAATTACCGCTTCTATGATAAACTGAGTCAGGATATCTTGCTGAGAGGCGCCAATTGCTTTTCGCAGACCAATTTCTTGGGTGCGTTCGGTGACGGAAACGAGCATAATATTCATAATACCAATTCCGCCCACAAAAAGCGATATGGCTGCCGTTGCCGCCAACACTAATGTTAACGCCCCGGTAATTTGTCCCAATGTATTCATTAGGTCTTTTTGGTTGCGAACGGTAAAATCGTCTTCGTCGGTAATTTTGTGTCTCAGTCGCAGCAAATTTTCGATTTGAAATTGAGCCGCTTTCATGCTATCTTGCTCTTTAACAGATACGGAAATAAATGTAACTTGCGTGCCATAGGGCGATGTTTCTCCGACGATTCGATTTGCCATTGTGGTAATCGGAACGAAGGCGTTCATATCTTCGTTACTGCCAAATGTTGACCCCTTCGGCTGCATAATTCCAACGACTTGTAAGCTGGTATCTTTCAGGCGAACTTGTTTCCCCAAAGGGTCTTCATTCCCAAATAATTGTTCGGCGAGTTCCGAACCCAATGCTACAATTTGTTCGTTGCGTTTTATGTCTAAATCGCTAATAAATCTTCCGCGAGCAACATCAAAACTTCGCACGGAAAGGTATTCGGGAGTGGTTCCAATTAAAGACGCCGAAGCGTTTTTTCCGCGATAAGTCATTAGTTCGCTTCCGTTTAATGATGGTGCAACTTCATCGACTAAAGGAACCTGTTCAGCGATGGCTTCTGCATCGGATAAAACGAGGGTTTGGGGCGGATAAACGGGGCGACTTTGGGCTTCTGGACTGCCGGGAAGTATGAATAAAACGTTGGGTCCTAAGGAGTTTACTTGGTCGTTTACGAAGGTTTGGGCGCCTTCTCCGATGCCGATCATTCCAATAACTGAAGCGTTTCCGATGATGATTCCAAGCATGGTTAAACTACTTCGCATTTTGTTTGCGAGTAGGGTTGTACCTGCCATTTTTATGTGTTCGAGAAAGTTCATGGTAACGGATATGGTAACGGATAGGTTATTTGTTGGGTTTTTTTAGATTTGGGCTTTTAGAAACGGATGGGTTTGGGTTAGGTTTTTTGGATTTTGGCTTTTTTAACGGATATGGTAACGGATAGGTTATTTGTTGGGTTTTTGAGATTATTTATCCGTTTTGCTCTTGGCATTGGTTTAATGATCTCCGCCCAAGTTTAATCCGTTGCCAGGGGGGGTTTTGTATACTTTTAGTTGATTTATTTGATGATGTCTTCTAGTTTTTTGCCTTCGGGTAATTCGGTAAAAACGCGATCGCCTGCTTCTATTCCTTCTAGAATTTGGATTTGATTTCCAATGGTTGAACCGATGGTTACGGGATGAAATTTGGGTTGGTTTTGGTCGTCTGGAAGTAGAACTCCGGTTTCTCCTTTATTCGTAACAATTGCCACCGTTGGAACGACTAACGCATTGTTTAGTTTCTCGCCGATGAATTTTAAATCAACGTTCATTCCCGACTGTAATATTTCTTTCCCGGTGATGATTTCTACTCGGGCTTGAAATAGGGTTACGTCTCTTTCTTTTACCGCTTCTGGGGCGATTAATTGTACCCGTCCTTCAAATACTTGATCCGGGTAAGCGTCGGCTACTATTTCAACCTTTTGATTGGGTTTTATTTGCCCAATATCAGCTTCGGGAATTTTTGCCAAAACTTCTAAATCTTTTGCCAAAGCAACAATAGAAGTCGAAGTCGCCGAAGTCGCATCGGATGCCGAAGTTGCAGGCGTCACAAACGCCCCTTCTACCGCATAACGTTGGGCTATAACTCCCGCAAAGGGTGCGCGAACATTTGTATCTTCTAACTGAGTTTCGTAGTAACGAACTTGCGCCTCGGCTTCCCGAACTTCCGCCTGGGCTGCGGCTATTTCTTCGGGGCGAGTTCCGTTAACTAACTCGTTCAAATTGCTGCGAACTTCCGCAACTTCTGCTTCGGCTGCGGCAATATCTTCGGAACGGGCGCCATTTTGCAATTGTCGCAAAGATTGACGTTCCATTTCAACGGTCGCCTCGAGTCGTTCAACTTGACTTCGCCGACCTTGTTTTAGCTGTTCAATGCGCCTTTGGGCTTCATCAACCAACGCACTCAGGCGGCGTTCATTTTGCAAATATTCCTCCAAACTATCTTCGGAAACCGCCCCCTGATCTTTGAGTGCCTGATAGCGACTCACCCGTTCGCTGGCCAGTTGCAGATCGGCTTTGTTGGCGGCGAGTCGGGCGACCGCTTGGGCAATTTCATCTTGCAAACTCCCCTCACGGGCATCGGCTAACCTTGCTTCAGCCTCATCTAGTTTAGCTTGAGCCACCGCAATTTCTTCGGGACGAGTCCCCGCTCGTAATTCATCTAAAGTGGCTTGAGCGCGATTTAAACGGGCGATCGCTGCGGCTATTTCTTCGGGACGGCTACCGGTTTGTAGCTTGCTGAGGTTGGCTTTCACCCTGGCTAACCCGGCTTCGGCTTGCAACAGTTGGGCTTCTATATCCCCGCTTTCCATGCGGGCGACAATTTGACCCGCTTCAACGCGATCGCCTTGTTCGACAAACAACTGGGACAGACGCCCTTGGGTTTTCGGACTGAGGTTAACGCGCCGCACGGGTTGAACCACGCCACTGGCGGTTATCCGCACGGTTAAGTCTTGAGTTTCGACGGGAACGGTGAGATTTTCGATCATTTCCGGTTTAAGCTGAGTCCGGTTCCCCGTCAAATAAAAGGCCAAAGGAACCGTGAGTAAACCGGTCGCCAATAGCCCCAGTAACAGGCGTTTAAAGCGATGTTTGGGTTTTTTCGGGGTTGGTTGTTCGACAACGCTTGTCGGTTCGATGTCACCTTTACCGTTGCGTTCGTAGGTGTCTTGTTTGGGACCTGATAACATATCTAGTTCCACCCTCCAACAATGATCACATTAGGAGTAGAGGGTATTTTTACAGCATCCTCTCTCTATATTTTGATCTTAACGATTTCCAGAGAATTCCCAGGTCGAATTATCCACCTTGTCAAGTGTCACGGGTCGGGCCAAAGGGAAACAGCGAATGGGGGTCAGCAGACCGTTAACCTGTATTTTCAAATTTAACCGGGAGCGATAACTTCTATTTGAGAACACCAAGAAAAATCGTTAATATTAAAAGTGTAAATACTGCTCACTTGATTGGCTAACATAATTGCAATATGAAGTAAGTCATTTTGAGTTCGGCTTGGGAGTTGTGGATATTTTACCTGAGTGTTTCAAGTTTAGCAGGGCTTAAAATGTATCAATGGGTTGGGTTGGGTGGAGTGGGTGAAAATCAGCTTTCTAGATTTCCCATCAATCTAATACAACCACTCCGTTAATTTTTAACTCGCACTCATTTGATGAGAGATGGATAGAGAAGAAACCGAATTATTGGCAGATGTTCGTTGCAGGTATTCTTGAAAAGATGCAGGAAAAATCGCCCCGGTAAAACAAGTTCCATGCAGTTGAACCCCTTTTAATTGCGCGTCGGTCAAATCTGCATGGCTTAAATCTGCATTAGAGAATTGAGTATAATTCAAATGCGCCCGTTTTAAACAAACCCCTTCCAAATTCGCCCCAGTAAAATTCGCACGATTCAAACGCGCCGCTTTCATTTGAGCAAAACTTAAATTTGCTGCGACCAATTTCGCCCCAGTTAAATTCACCCCATTTAATTTCGCCTGACTCAAATTTACCCCATCCAGTTCGGCTAGAGCCAAATTTACGCCGTTGAGACAAGCGCCCTGCAAATTCACCCCAGTTAATAAATTTCCCGTCAATTTCGCCGCCGTTAATCTCGCCCCCCGCAGATTCGCCCATTTGAGGTTTGTTCCGGTTAAATCTGCTCCCCGCAGGTTAATTCCGTTTAAATCGGCACCGCAAAGGTTAGCATTTGTTAACATTGCGGCCCGTAAATTGGCGCCGACGAGTATCGACCCACTCATCTGAACATTTGGAAGTTTTGACTTGACCAAAAACGCACCGCTGAGGTTGGCTTTGGTCAAATCGGCATTTCCGAAGTAAGCCTCATTCATTTTGGCAAAACTGAGATTTGTTCGATGAAGACAGGCCCCCTCTAACTTCGCCCGAATTAAAAAGGCTCGACTCAGATTAGCCCCGGTAAGGTTGGCGTTTGAGAGGTTAACACCAATCAGGATAACTCCTCTCAAATCAGCACCTTGTAAGTCTATCCCTGCAAAGTCTATTTCGCCTTGTTCATAACGTCTGAGCAAATCACTGACTTTCATGGAAAATTCAATACCGACAGTCTGTTATTACTATCTTGGCACGAACCCTTAAGAATGTTTTTATACTTTTGTTGACGAAATGTCCCGGCTGGCCTCCCAAATCAACTTGAGGTGATTCACCCTCACGGCGCTTGCCATCTTTGAGGTAATCTCGTAAAAATAAACAGGGATTGGGTGAACTCTATTTTTCGGTTTCAGTCTCCATTTGCTACAACATCAACCTGTGTAATGACAAACTCTCCAAACCCCAATTCTGAATCGACTTCTCCCCGTCGTCGCCGCTGGCGTCGGGTTTTAATATGGGGAGGGGTGGGACTGGGAGTGACCACTATCGCTGCGGGAACTACGGCTATCTGGTTTATCCAAAATCGGCTGGCGCCTATGGTTGGTGGTATTGTTGAGGGTATTATTGAGCGCCCGGTCACGGTTGGCCCGGTTGAACGGGTGACTTTCAGCAGTCTTCGCTTTGGTCGTTCTTCGATACCGGCTACCCCCACCAGCGACACGAACGCCACAACGGAAGCGGTTGAGGTGGCGTTTTCGTTATCGTCTATTTTCACAAATCCAACTTTAAATCTTGATATTACTTTAGTTAATGCTGATGTTTATCTCGAAGAAGATGAGGAGGGAGACTGGATTCAAACGGAATTAAATTTAGAAGGCGACCCGCCCATTGATGTTCAATTTGGCTCGGTGGGACTGAGAAATGCTAATGTTACGTTAACGCCCTATGTTGCGACAGGCGAACCGGTCGTTATTCCTTTGAATATTAGTCGGGCTGTTGTTGATGTTGGCGAAAATAATGAACGAATTAAAGGTCGTTTAAATGGGAGTTTTGAACGGGGCGGAACGTTTTATGTGCAGGCAAATGTTTTTACGCCCGATAATGATATTCAGGGCCGATTACGAGTCAATAATATCCCGCTTTCCCAATTTACGGGTTTAATTAAAGCGCCCAATTTTGCCCTACAAAGGGGAATGGTTGATGCTAATGTTTATGTGAATTTAGTTGATTCTCAACTTTCCCAAATTCAAGGACAAGCCAGACTAGATGATGTAAAAATTGAGGTGACAGACCTCGATAGACCCATTCAACCGATTAACGCTCAATTTCGCTTTAACGGGACTCAAGCTAGAATTGAAAGCTTAACAACGGGTTTGGGAGATATTAACGTTAATTTGAGCGGAACCGCCACAGCTAACCCGCAATTGGATATATCAAAAACCCAGTTAGATTTCACCGCCAATATTGAACCGACTCGCCTTTCAACCTTCCTCGATATTGCTCAAAATGTCGCCGAAGAACCCCTTAACTTACCCTTTCCCGTTTCGGGAGCGGTACAAACTGATATTGGGTTAAAAGGAACTATTTTAAAACCCGTTATCACCGTAGATATTGACAGCACCGCACCGGTTGAAATTGATAAAATTAATCTCGATAGTTTCAGCACCCAATTAAACGTTACCGCCCAACTGCAAAGCGATTTTTCATTAGAATCCGATCCCCTTCTAACCGTTGATTCCCTGCAAATTCAACCCGCAACCGGCGGAAATATTACCGGAGAAGGAACCGTTAAACTCCAAGGATTAAAAGAACTAATTACCGCCAATCAAGCCATTGTCATTGAACCGATAAATCAACCCGAAACACCCCAAACACCGCCCCAAACACCAACCCAACCCCCCGCAATACTTCCCGTTCCTTCAACCCCAACCCCGGAACAAAAACAAGAAGAAAACCCCATCAACCCGGAAATTAATTTTAATCTCGATATCAATAATGTTGGCTTGGATTCTCTTGTCGAATCTTACGGAATTGTTTCCCCCTTTCGCTGGGGTGAACTTTCGGCTGAAGCCCAAGTTTCAGGAACCTTAGAAAACCTGAAAGGAGAAGCCGAATTTGCTTTACCCGCAGCAACCGCCCCGATTTTTGGTCAAGCAGATTTAGATCGAAATCAACTGAATGCAGCCGTTGAAATTGCCGATGGAAATATTAATATAAACGCCCGACAACTCCAACCGAAACAGTGGAATGCAAACGTTAACGCGAGTCAAGTCGCCCTCGAACCTTTAGTTAATATTGGATTGCTATTTTCCGGCTTAGAACCCAGTTTAAAATCAGATATTTCCAGAATAGATTTATCGGACGGACGGTTAAATTTAGATGCGGAATTAATCGGAAATTTAGATAACTTAGACCCCGCCAATATTCGCGCCGAAAGCGACGTTCAGATTAATTTAGGAGAACGTTCAATTAATGCAACCGCACAAATTCGAGAAGGTCTATTTTCTGCCAACTTCGATACCGAACCCTTACGCCTAACCCGAATTATCGATATCGCCCAAAATTTTACCAATATTCCGGCGAACACTCAAGATCAAATCCAAGATTTAGAGATACAAAACGGCACCGTACAAGCCGAAGGAACAGTTCGGGGAAATATTAACAACTTAGACCAAATTATCGCCCGAACTCAAGCCCTCGTCAATCTTCCCGATACCGGAGGCGTTATTCGTGCATCCGCGAGGGTAAGCGGAGATGTATTTCAAGCCGATATCGACACCTCAACGATTCCATTAAACCCATTAATTGACTTAGGTTTACCCTTTGCAAACTTATCCCCCGAAATTAATAATTCTATTCAAAATCTCGATTTTCGCAACGGAAGCCTAGAAGCAAAAGGCTTATTTTCTGGCAATTTAAACAATTTAGATGAAATCACCGGAACCCTCAACAGTCAAATTGATTTAGGGAATTTTGGCGGAACGGTTCAAGCCAGAGGACAGTTAACAGACAATCAATTTCAAGTTAGCGTCAATACCGATGAAATCCCAATTGAACCGTTAATAGATGTCGGTTTACCGCTAGCAAATTTATCGCCAAATCTGAATCGAGAAATTCAAAATTTAAACTTTAGAAACGGCGAAATCCAACTCCAAGCAACCGCATCGGGAAACTTAACCAATGTTACCCCATCAGGAATTACCGCCAATGTTGATGGTTTAATTAATTTGGGACAAGAAGGGGGAATGGTAAGATTATCCGGTCAAGCGCTTCGCGGACAGTGGCAAACAATTATTAATGCAGATAGAATTGCTTTAAGTCGATTTTCCGATATCGTTGAATCGCAAACCCGAGATGTGCTAGAACCATTAGAACAGCAAGGGTTAATTACTCAAGCCGAAGCAATGCCTTTATTGCGGGGATTGTTGGATACTCAATTGAGTGCTAGGGGTTCTTTAGTTGAACTCAGACCCGAAACAATTCGGGCGATGGGAGAGTTAGAATTAACGGAACTTCCGATTATCAAACAGCCCCTAGAAGCGGCGTTTAATTGGGATGGAGAACGTTTAGAAATTGAACAACTGGAAACCCCACAATTTGGCGCCGATGGATTTGTTGCGATAGAATTTTCAGGAACCGGGGCGCCGCAAGTTTCCAACCTCAACGTTGATGTGCGTTTATCGGACTTTGATTTGCAGTCTCCCCTGATTCAACGGTTGTTAGTAAATGTTCCCCCAGAAGTCGCCGGAGAAGGGCCTTTAATTGCGGGTTTGGTTAACTTTGATGGTCAATTAACCGGGTCATTATCGACGTTACAATTAACCGGAGATTTAAGTCTAGAAAATTTAATTGTTCGAGAATTAGAATTCGATCCCATCTTAGCCGGAACCGTCAGCGCCGGATTAAATCAAGGGATAAATTTAGCGTTAGCAGGACAAGAAGATCGGATAGAATTGGTACTCAATGACCAATATTTACCCGAAAGTTTCTTACTTCGACAAGACCAAACTATCGCCCAAGGTCGAACCGTCGGCGAGAATTTACTCGTCAATTTAGAACAATTTCCCCTCAGTACCCTGAGTTTAGCGCCCTTAGCCGACCAAGGCATCGGGGCGATTAGCGGTATAGCCACTGCGGATGTGACCATTTCAAACTTAGAAACCCTCGACCCCACTCAAATAGGCGTACAGGGTGCGATCGCCGTCGATGACCCCGCCCTCGGTTATATTGATTTAGATGCCTTCAACGCCAATATAAGCCTCGCTAACGGGCTATTTCAGTTAACCGATGGTTTGCTGGCTTACGGAGAAACCGAAATCTTAGTCGCCGCCCGTGCGGACCTAGCAGCAATTATCGCCGATTTACAAGCCGGCGTCACGCCATTTGCCAATCCCACTGCGGACGCCGCCCCCGACTTTGAAGCGGAAATTGATATTCCCACAGGCCGCTTACAGGACATCCTAGCGGCGTTAGAATACTATAATCTCAGCGATCTGGTTCGAGGCTTGCAAACCCCCGAATATGGCACCGCCGCCGATGTGCAACCTGTGGCTGTGGGTGTACCCCCGGATGCAACTTTAACTCAACAACTGCAACGCTTTGAAGAAATTCAAGCCATATTGAGGCGACAACTTCTCAAAGAAGAAGAAGAACCTTTACCGCCTTTGCAAGCGCTGCGGGGGAGTTTTACCGGGGAAATTTTGGTTCAGGGTTCGATAGAGTCGGGAGTCACCGGACAAGTCGCCGTCAAAAATCTCGGGGATTGGACTTGGGGACGGTTTGAAGCCGATGAGTTTATTTTGAATGCGAGTTTAGATCCCGATAATGTCATTCGGGTGTTACCTTTGCAACTGACTTCCGAAGAAACGGTTTATGATTTTCGCGGACAGTATGCTTTGGACAAACAGCTTCCATCCGGACAGTTTCGGGTGAAAAATATTCGTTTAGAACGACTCCAAGATGAGTTAGAAAATTTTGTTGAACTGCCCAATATTGATGTTAACGGTCAATTGAATTTTCGGGCAAATATTGCCGGAACTTTGGCGAACCCGCAAGCAACGGGAGAATTTACCGTTGTTGAAGGCAGTTTTAATGATGAACCCATCCGAGAAGCCCGAGGAAGTTTTAGTTATAATAATGCCCGTCTATTTTTGGGAAGTAATATTTTATTGACCGAAGAAGATCCGATTCGGATTAAAGCAAGCGTTCCCTATCGTTTACCGTTTGCTGAAGTTTCTGCCGAAAGTAATATACTCGAAGCGCAGGTGAATATTCAAGATGAAGGGTTTAATGTGATTGATTTACTTAACCCCGAAATTGATTGGGTAGAGGGAACAGGTTTGCTGGAGTTGAGTGTAAGAGGGATTTTGGAACAGGCGCCGAGTGGGGAGATTTCTCGCATTTCGATAGCGCCCCAAGGGTTGTTAAAACTTCAAGATGGGGTGATTAGTTTAGATAGCCTCGAACAGTCTATTGTTGGGTTATCGGGAAGCGCAACTTTTGTCAGCGATCGCGTTACGGTTAGTGGAATTGAAGGGGAATTAGTGGGAGAAGCGGGAACCGGAAATATTTTGGTTCAGGGGGTTTTACCGATTGTTTTCCCCTTTGAAGAAGAAGACCCGGATGTTACCAGACCGCTGCGGATCGCGTTGGAGAATTTACAAGTTGATGTGGAAGAATTATACACCGGAGATGCCGCCGGAATGATTGCGATTAATGGTACCGTATTAAGGCCGGAAATCGGAGGTCAAATTATCCTTTCAAATGGTACTGTAATTTTACCCGTCGCCGCCGCAGCTACCCCAGAAGGCGGAGGGGGAGGATTACCCGATACCGGACCTGTGAGGATTGGTTTGGATAATTTTAGATTGACATTGGGAGAAGATATTCAGATAGAAACTCCGCCGGTTAGTCAGTTTTTAAGTGTTCCCATTGTTGACTTTTCCGCAGAGGGAACGATTGCCGTTAATGGCACATTAGAAAGTTTAGAAGATATTCGTCCGAGTGGGGTTATTGAACTCACAGGCGGCGCCTTGAACCTCTACGCAACTCGTTTTACTTTAGACCGGGGTTATCCGCAACAGGCGATTTTTGTTCCCTCCGAAGGACTCAATCCGATTTTAGATTTGCGACTGGTGACTCGGGTAACAGAAACTACTCGTTTTCAAGCCCCGACTTCGGCGTTTCCTTCGGAAATTTCAGAAAGTCCGACTGCTGCTAATTTAGGAACGGTAAGAACCATTCGGGTAACGGCATTAGTTCAAGGTCCGGCTTCTCAAATTAATGATATTATAGAATTAAAAAGTTCTCCTCCCCGTTCACAAACACAGTTAATTGCGTTATTGGGCGGCAGTACGTTTGAAGGAATTACGGGGGATACAACCTTAGTTTTAGCGAATATTGCCAGTGCGGGTATTTTTAGTCAAATTCAACAAAATGTTTTGGATGCAACGGGTTTAACCGAATTTCGTCTTTATCCCGCGCGTATTTCTAAAAGTGAGGGTTCAACAGCGTCTTCGGCTTTGGGTTTGGGTATAGAAATTGGTTTGGATGTTACCGATAATGTTTCGGTTTCTCTGTCTCAAGTTTTAGCCGAAGAACAACCCACCCAGTTTGGGGTAAATTACCGAGTTAATGATAACTTACTGATTCGGGGTGCGGCTGGTTTGGGGGGTGAAAGTGAGATTCGGTTTGAGTACGAAGTTCAGTTTTAACTCTGGGTTATACTGGGTTTAATACATCTCTAGAAATAGGGAATCTAAATATTGAGTTTAAATTAAGTAGTTATGGAACGAGAACGAGTATTATTAATAATAGCAGAACATCGGGAAACACTTGAGAAACTCGGCGTTAAATCTCTAGAATTATTTGGTTCTGTTGCCAGAAATGAAGCCACGCCCGAGAGTGATATTGATTTTCTAGTAGAATTTGATATTAATGCCGGACTATTTGAACTCTTTAAAGTTCAGCACTATTTAGAAGATATTCTGGGTTATAAAGTCGATTTGGGAACTAAAGATGCTTTGCGAGAACACCTTCGAGAACCCGTATTAAAGGACATTATTCGTGCCTTCTAGAAAATCCCGACTTCGCATTCAAGATATTATTAATGCGGCTAACAGTATCCAGAATTACACAGCCGGAATGACTTTTGAAGAATTCCAACAAAATGAAATACTGATCAAAGCAATTCTCTATGATTTTGTTATCATTGGTGAAGCAGCAATCAATGTTTCAAACGAAGTGAAATCCTGTTCTCCGCAAATTCCCTGGCGAATAATAGGCGATATGAGAAATGTAATTGCCCACGAATATTTTCAAGTCAATTTGAAAATTATTTGGAACACAATTCAACATAACCTTCCCGACTTGGTGACTCAACTTGAAGAATTACTACAAGCCGAAACCCTTCTTGAAGAAGAATAAAAACTAAAATTAGAATGTTAAACCAATCCCATTTTCGGCAAACTCTTTAACGGTTTTTTCCGAAAGTTCGTGAGTGGTTATTGCTTTTAAAATCTCCAACGGTAACGTTAAATGAGTCGCCCCCGCTTTCAACGTTGCGGCGGCTTCTTCGGGTGATTTAATACTCGCGGCTAAAATGGTGGTATTCGTTCCTTTGAGTACGGCAGACATATCCTCAACTAATTTTATCCCATCCCCCAAAAATCGAGTTGCTCGGTTAACATAAGCAATAGCATATTTTGCCCCCGCTTCCATCGCCACGACAGCTTGAGCGGGACTATAAATAGCAGTTACCGCACAGGGAATATCAGCAGACAAACGAGAAACCGCTTGAAACCCGACCGCAGTCGCCGGAATTTTTAACACGGTTTGGGTTCCCAGAAGTGCATAGGCGGCTCTGGCTTCTGCTATCATTCCATCTATGTCAGAAGCGGTGAGTTGATAACAAATTTCTCCCGATGTGGTTTGTTTGAGTTGTTTGAGGGTTTCTGTCGGCGAAAGGGTACTTTTAGCCAATAACGTTGGGTTGGTGGTAATTCCTTTGACCCAACCCCATTGACTCACTTGGGTTGCTTCTTCGATAATCGCCGAATCGAGATAAAGTGCCATTATCCGCCCTTGATAAATTCCCCACCCCTAGCATAAAGCAAATTACTCAACTTTAGCACTCACCGAGTCAGGAGATGGGGAGGTGGGGAGATGGGGAGATGGGGAGGTAGGGAGAAACTGTTTACTGACAACTCTAATAACTCTCTTGCGAACTTCGCTCTATGCGCGAACTTCGCTCGCGACCATTCCGCCAAGTCGCGAGTTCGCGCTGGTGACTGGTGACTGGTGAAGCAGCGCGGTCTTGGGGGTTTCCCCCATGAGCGACTGCTGAACCCGAAGGGTGACTGGTGACTGTAAAACTGGTGACTGGTGACTGGTGACTGGTGACTGTTAACCGTTTCCCATTCCCTCAAACGGTCCTAAAAACGTTGGTTTAGGACGGAGGATATGAACTTCTAACAAGGCTTTGATGATGGCTAGCATCTCCCGTTGGGTGTAAAATCGCATAGACTCATCTTGATATTTGCCCCAGTCCGGTCTGCCATAACCGACTGCATTGATACCCAACTGACTGCAAGTGTAGACCGCCCGAGGTAAATGGTATTCTTGCGTGATTAATATTGCTTGTTGGACTCCGAAAATTTCTTTGGCTCGATAACAACTTTCGTAGGTGCTAAACCCGGCATAGTCCAGTCTGATATCTTTGAGGGGGACTCCTTGCTGTTCTGCATAGTTTTGCATGGCAATCACTTCATTGTATTCCGGTGTGGCGTTATCTCCAGTCATTAAGATTTTCTGCACTCGCCCCAAATGATACAGGTCAATGGCGCCTTGGATGCGATCGGCAAGCATCGGCATCGGTGTTCCATCTTCCCACACACCGGCCCCAAACACAATGGCAACGGGTTTAACCGGAACTTGGTTGATATTGGTATAGCGACGGCTATAGGTTGTGGTTTCTACATAAGAACGGAGTGCTAATGGCGTGAGTAAGGCTCCCAACAACATCAGAGGGAGATAAATAGGCCAGTGACGAGTTAACCCTTTGGGCAGCTTGGGCAGCATTAACATCCAGATTGACTATAGCAGTGGACAATTTTATCGTAAAATGCCGAGTTCTATTTGCTCTGTTGTTGCGTTGGAACGCCTGTTATGGACTGAAGTCCGACAACGCTGTGTTGTTCCGTTTTAACGCCTGTTATGGACTAAAGTCCAACAACGGTTTTTGAATGCGTTTACGCCTGTTATGGACTGAAGTCCGACAACGGTTTTTTGTTCCGTTTTCACGCTTGTTATGGACTAAAGTCCGACAACGGTTTTTGAATGCGTTTACGCCTGTTACGGACTAAAGTCCTACAACTGGTTTGACAGATGAAGATAAGCAGATTCCGGAAAACTTGTCAAGGAAAATAACCGACCGTTCAACCTAACTTTAGACTCTTGACAAATTTATAAAAATATGAAGTTAACCAAATCAATAGGTTTTTTTCTCTATTTACGATTGAAAAATGCCCATTTTCATCGTGTTCTCTTAACAGTATTAAGACATTATTAAAAAAAGCTAATCGTTGAGAACCGAGCGACCTTATAGCTGTTATAATGTCAGCTTTACATAAATTAACAGTTATAACGTCAGCAACTTAACATTAATTAACATTAATTTTGATTAAAAAGAAAGATCAAGAGTTAAACTACTAACAAGTGAAATTAAATTCAGCAGGGGAGTAGACCCCAAAAATTAGCCTGTGAGTAGAAACAAATCAGAATTGCTGCTTAAAATTGCATTTGCTGAACGACCAATAGATCCCGATCAGCAGGTCAATTCTGGCTGTAAACTGAAGTGGAAACTCGGGCGAGAGAGAAGCAAGTTGCTTTCTTCTCTAGTTATTTTCTTAGGTCGAAGAAGTCCGAAACCGAGCTAGTCATATATACTCGGATTGAACGACCAAAGATAGTTTGCATTTCCACCAATTGCAACTTCAAGTGAATATTGCCAGGAATTGTCAACAGCAATATTCTCGCTCAAACCTAAATTCTTGAGCCATCGAGTGATGTCTAACAAGAGTTTATAAAGTAGTCCTAAGTCATCCCAGGCTGTAGACTGAGAGTTTGAGAGTAATCAACAAGAAGATGGAGAAAACAATAGTTTGATGTTTGGCTGTGAATAAGAGAGTTGTTTGCTCCTTAGCTCAACTCGGGTTGTCATTTGTCGAAACATCTGTGTTATGATCCCAACTTCTAACCTTTTAGAGGAAGAATAAAAGCTAGACTTCCACTAACCCTTTAGTGTAATGCCAAGCTTTTGGCTTCTGATTTTGTTGACAGACCTAGCAATACAGCAAAAATCCCCCAATCGAATAGAGATTCAATTCGGGGAGGATAAAATTACTTAATTAAGCTGATAATCTTAGCACAGATTTCTTAAATCTGACAAGAGGAGAATGCTGACATCAGTGACTCTCCTGAAACTCCCTGCTGTTTTTTTTCGAGTCAGAAATAAGCTTCTGGCTAAAGATTTAAGCTACAGACCCATCAACACTTGAAGACGTGGCATTGGTGTGAAATGTTGCATCGTTTGACCAACCCTTATTTAATTCAGGTAAAAATCAATGAGTCACGTTCAAGCCACATTTGAAGCCACGGAGAGCGCTTTTCACGTAGAAGGCTACGAAAAAATCGAATTCAGTTTAGTTTACGTTGACGGTGCTTTCGACATCAAAAACCCTCAACTGGCTGAAACCTACCAAAAATTCGGACGCTGTTTGGCGGTTGTGGATGCAAATATTAACCGTCTGTATGGCGAACAGATGCAGGCTTACTTCCAACACTACAATATCGATCTTCGCATCTTCCCGGTATCCATCCCCGAACCTGCCAAAACTATACAAACCTTTGAAACCATCATCGACGCCTTCGCCGACTTTGGCTTAGTTCGCAAAGAACCCGTTTTAGTCATCGGTGGCGGTTTAACTACCGACGTTGCGGGTTTCGCTTGTTCAACCTATCGTCGCAGCAGCAACTACATTCGCATCCCCACAACCTTAATTGGTTTAATTGATGCCAGCGTCGCCATCAAAGTTGCCGTTAACCACAAAAAACTGAAAAACCGTCTCGGCGCCTACCACGCCTCCAAACAAGTTCTCCTCGACTTCTCCTTCCTGCGTACCTTACCTGTGGCCCAAATTCGCAACGGAATGGCTGAACTCGTGAAAATTGCCGTTGTTTCCGAAGCCGAAGTATTTAAAATGCTTGAAGAACACGGCGAACAACTGTTATACAGCCATTTTGGGTTCGCTGACGGTACGCCAGAACTCCAAGAAATTGGTCATCGCCTCAACTATAAAGCGATCAAACGGATGCTAGAGTTGGAAGTTCCCAACCTCCACGAACTCGATCTCGATCGCGTTATCGCCTACGGACACACCTGGAGTCCGACGTTGGAACTCGCCCCCGAAATTCCTTTGTATCACGGTCACGCGGTTAATATTGACATGGCATTATCGGCCACGTTAGCCGCCAAACGGGGTTATATCAGCAACGAAGATCGCGATCGCATTCTCAGCTTGATGAGTCGTTTGGGACTGTCTCTGGATCACCCCCTGATGGAAGCGGACTTGATGTGGAAAGCCACCGAGTCGATCATTCAAACCCGTGACGGTAAACTGCGGGCTGCCGTACCTCGCCCCATCGGAACCTGCCACTTTATCAACGATCTCACCTACGAAGAACTCGAAGAAGCGATCGCGGATCACAAGCGCTTATGTGTTGATTATCCCCGTTCTGGCGACGGTTTGGACGCCTACATTCAAGTGGAAACCGAAAAACCTGCTTTGGCTGCAACTCGTTAGTTGATCCCCCCTTCCCCCCTTAAAAAGGGGGGTTGAGGAAGTTGGGGGAGAGGTTCAAACATCTGTTTTCTGATCACCCCCACCAACCTCCCCCTAAAAGCAGGGAAGAATTATCCGTTTTCTTTCTCCCCTCGCCTTACCCCCCCCTTTCAAAGGGGGATCAAGGGGGGATAGAGAGGGGTTGGGGGAGAGGTCGAAAAACCCCCCTCAGTCCCCCCTAAAAGGAGGGAAGAATTATCCGTTTTCTTTCTCCCCTCGCCTCGTAGGAGAGGGGTTGGGGGAGAGGTCGAAAAACCCCCACCAACCTCCCCCTAAAAGGAGGAGGCTAAAAACTTCTCTTTTCTACAACTCCCCTCGCCTCGTAGGAGAGGGGTTGGGGGAGAGGTCGAAAACCCCCCACCAACCTCCCCCTAAAAGGAGGAGGCTAAAAACTTCTCTTTTCTACAACTCCCCTCGCCTTACCCCCCCCTTTCAAAGGGGGGATCAAGGGGGGATAGAGAGGGGTTGGGGGAGAGGTCGAAAAACCCCCACCAACCTCCCCCTAAAAGGAGGAGGCTAAAAACTTCTCTTTTCTACAACTCCCCTCGCCTTACCCCCCCCTTTGAAAGGGGGGATCAAGGGGGGATAGAGAGGGGTTGGGGGAGAGGTTAGAACTCCTTTTGTAACACTATCAAACTATCAAAATGACCAGTATTTTAGACCTTCCCAAAGCCAGACCGGTTACACCTTTAGGAATATTAGCCGAAAAACTCGAACAGGCGGTTAAACTTATTGAAAAAGCGGATATTTCCCCCGAAATTGCCGAGACGGTTCAACAGGCTTATCAACTCGCTTCCGGTTTAGATCCTTACTTAGAAGACTGTACAACTCCCGAGTCGGAAGCTTTAGCAAATTTGGCGGAAAAAACCCAAAAAGAACCCTGGAATTTGCGCTTTTCCGATGGCGAAACGGTTCGTCAGTTGGAACAGGAAATGTTATCGGGACACATCGAAGGACAAACGTTAAAACTGTTTGTTCACATGATGAACGCCAAACGCATTTTAGAGGTGGGAATGTTCACCGGATATTCGGCTTTGGCGATGGCGGAAGCGTTACCCGATGATGGGGAAATTATCGCCTGCGAAGTTGATGAATATGTGGCAAATTTTGCCCGAGATTGTTTTAATGCTTCTCCCGATGGCAATAAAATTAAAATCGAAGTCGCCCCCGCTTTGGAAACGATGCAAAAATTGGCTGATGCGGGTGAGTCTTTTGATTTGGTTTTTATTGATGCGGATAAAAAGGAATATGTTGATTATTTTAATCTGCTGTTAGACCGAAATTTATTAGCCGAAAATGGCATAATTTGTGTTGATAATAGTCTGTTGCAAGGACAGCCTTATTTACCCGAAAATCAACGCACGCCCAACGGACAGGCGATCGCGGAGTTTAATCAAGTTGTGGCAAATGATAGCCGGGTTGAACAGGTTTTGTTACCCTTGCGGGATGGGTTAACGGTGATTCGACGCAAGTAGAATTTAAGAAAAACCTCTCCTTAACCCTTTTTGATCCCCCCCAACCCCCCTTAAAAAGGGGGGAGAGTCGGAAAAATAACCCTTCTTAGAAAGGGGGAAAGTCGGAAAAATAACCCTTCTTAGAAAGGGGGAAAGTCGGAAAAATAACCCTTTTTAGAAAGGGGGAGAATTAGAAAAGGATGTTCAAAAACAACCTCTTTTTTAAGCAGGAGGTGAAGTTTTTATTCATCCCCCCCTTGGAAAGATTTATCCCCCCCAACCCCCCTTAAAAAGGGGGGAAAGTCGGAAAAATAACCCTTTTTAGAAAGGGGGAGAATTAGAAAAGGATGTTCAAAAACACGCCCCTTTTTAAGAAGGATATTCAAAAACACACCCCTTTTTAAGAAGGATATTCAAAAACACCCCCCTTTTTAAGGGGGGAAGGGGGGATCGGGGGAGAGGTAAAAAATTGATCGCGATTAATTAATAGGTTTAGAATATGTCACAAGTTTTGTTTATTCAACCGAAACGGACATCTGCTTTTTTTCAAAATATCGGAACGCTGCTGTTATTATTGTTTGCTTTTCCGTTTAATTTAACGGTCGTTTTGATTGCTTTTTTGGTAAATTTCATTCAAAAACCTTTTCAGAAAAAAGTGATCGCCCAAAACCCAAAAAGGATTTTAATCACGGGCGGAAAAATGACCAAGGCGTTGCAACTCGCCCGGTGTTTTCATGCTGCGGGACATACGGTTTTTTTGGTGGAAACTCACAAATATTGGCTGTCCGGACATCGGTTTTCTAACGCGGTTAAAGGGTTTTATACCGTTCCCGCACCCAAACAAGATAAAGAGGGTTTTATACAGGGGTTGGTTGATCTTGTTAAACGGAAAAACATTGATGTATTTATTCCGGTAACAAGTCCGGTGGAAAGTTACTATTGTTCTCTGGCTAAACCCTTACTTTCACCCCATTGTGAGGTGATTCATTTTGATGCCAATATTACCGAAATGTTGGATAATAAGTTTAGCTTTATCGACAAAGCCAGAGAATTTGGCTTATCGGTTCCCAAGTCTTTTTTAATTACCAAACCGGAACAAGTTCTCGAATTTGACTTTGCCAAAGATGGAAGCCAATATATCCTCAAAAGTATTCCCTATGATTCGGTTCATCGTTTAGATTTAACGAAATTACCGATGAATTCTCATGCAGAATTAGAGAAATTTGTTAAAGGATTACCCATCAGCGAAGATAAACCCTGGATCATGCAGGAGTTTATTCGCGGACAAGAATTCTGCACGCACAGCACGGTTAGAAAGGGTAAAATTCGATTACATTGTTGTTCAAAATCTTCGCCCTTTCAGGTCAACTACGAACAGGTAGAAAACCCGGAAATATTGGCTTGGGTGCAAACGTTTGTTCAAGCGTTAAACCTTACCGGACAAGTTTCTTTTGACTTTATTCAAGCCCCGGATGGTAAAGTTTATCCCCTAGAATGTAACCCGAGAATTCATTCGGCAATTACCATGTTTTACAATCATCCCGGTGTTGCGGATGCCTATCTTACCGACAGTCAAAACGATAACGAACCGCCCATTACACCCTTAGCCGAGAGTAAGCCAACTTATTGGTTATACCACGAACTCTGGCGGCTGTCGGAGGTGGACTCCGGGGAAAAACTCCAAGCCTGGATCGGAAAAATTACTCAGGGAACCGACGCCATTTTCCAAGTCAAGGACCCGCTACCCTTTTTGATGGTACATCACTGGCAAATTCCCCTGCTGTTGCTGGACAACTTACGCAAACTAAAAGGCTGGATTCGTATTGACTTTAATATTGGAAAGTTGGTAGAATCAGGAGGTGATTAACATTTCTTAAAACAATCACCCTAACCCCTCAAATGTTTTACAGAGTTAGACTGCGCCAACAGTGGTCTGCACCAGTAGAGCTTGGAGTTATTCTCTCACTCGTTATTGGTCTAGTTGCCATCTCGTTTTCTCCGATTTTCATCCGTTTAAGTGAAGGGGAAATCAGTCCCTATTCCACGATTTTTAATCGCTTTTGGATAGCAACAGTTGCTTTGGGACTGTGGAACGGAATCTCAACAAAACGCCCTGAAGATTCTGTTTCTTTTTTAAAAAAGCAACCGGTTTATTCGGTTCAAACCCTCGGGCTATTATTGGGCTTGGGAACCCTCTTGTCAACATCATTAATCGTCTGGGCTTGGTCTTTAACTGAAACCAGTGTAGCCAACTCAGCGATTATTCACAGTTTAACTCCCATATTTACCGCTTTATGGGGATGGTTATTCCTAAAGCGGCAAATTGATGGTAAGTTTTTAATGGGAATGGCGATCGCAGTGGGTGGAACCTTGGTGATTGGATTCCACGATCTTTCCCACAGCGATAGCCGTATTCAAGGGGATTTGGCGGCGCTATTTTCCGCCCTATTACTGGGAGGATATCCCCTGATTGTCGAACAGCTTAAAAGTCGAATTTCTCCAAAAGAAATTATCAAAGGCTGTTCTATCGTGGGAATGTTGATCACGTTACCGGTTGTTATTCTCACCGGAGAACAACTGTTTCCTCACACAATTCATGGCTGGTTTGCTGTGATTTCCCTGGCTGTAATTTGTCAAATTATCGGCTTGGGATTAGAAGCAGTTTCCTTGAAACGATTTTCGCCAGAATTCATCTCAACTTGCCATTTAGTCACCCCAATTTTGGGTTCAATTGCAGCTTGGGGAATTTTTGGAGAAATCTTAAGCCCCGATAACTGGATCGGTTTTACCTGCGTATTACTCGGGATTTATGTCACCCTATTGAGTCGATCCGCAGTCAAACCCCAGGATGCTGTCAATCCTTTACCATTGGATTAACAATCTGAGATTTTGGCGATCGCCAAAAATTTACCCATCAATTAAAAGTGATCGCCATCAAAAATCACCCAAAAATCAACAAAATAATTTTTTTAAATCAAAATCATCTCTAACCCCGACCCCGTAAAGGATTCCCCAGTGTTTTTTCACTCTTATTTTATCAAGATTAACTCCAAAAATTTGGTGAAAATTTCATTTGCTGGTATACTCTCAACATTAGAGACTTAAACTTCATCAGTTTATGGCCGATCAAGTTTTAATTGCAATAACATTCGTTTTATTCCTGCTGTTATTTACCGGCATCGGGATTTATTCCGCCACTCAAAAACAAAGTACAACCTCAGATTACTTGTTAGCGAGTCGCAGTGTTAACCCCTGGTTTACAGCCCTTTCAGCAATGGCAACGGGTCAAAGCGGACTGTTATTTATCGGACAGGTGGGGTTTGCTTATACGGCGGGAATCTCTGCGTTGTGGTTAACCTTCGGTTGGGCGGTGGGAGACTATATGGCTTGGCTGTTATTCTTCCGCAAACTCAGAGAAATGTCGGAAGAAAGCAACAACGAAACGGTTTCCGCATTCTTGGGTCAAAACAGAAAAAATAGAGGAATTACGATCGCCTCTGCATTAATTACATTAGCATTTTTAGGGTCTTATGCGGCCGCCCAACTCGTCGCCGGAAGTAAAGCCCTCAATGCCGTTTTTGGCTGGAATTACAACTTAGGAATTATCGTCGGTGCGGTTGTGGTTGTCATTTACTGTTTTTCCGGGGGAATTAGGGCTTCCATTTGGACCGATGCGGTGCAAGCCACAATTATGATCGGCTCTCTAATTTTACTCTTTATTATAGCAATTTTCAACTGCGGAGGTTTTGGCGAACTTTGGACCCAATTAGAAGCCATCGATCCCAATTTAGTCAGTTGGAGTCCGTCTGAATTACAGTTTGGTTTATTGCCGTTTTTATTGGGTTGGGTGGTTGCCGGCTTTGGCGTTGTCGGTCAACCCCATATTATGGTCCGGGCGATGGCTTTAAACTCCCCCGCCAATATGGGAAAAACCCGCAATATTAAGATTACTTTTGGGTTAACAAATTCTTGTTGTGCGATTGGAATTGGACTGGCTGCTAGGGTTTTACTCCCCAACTTGCTAACCGAAAGCGACCCCGAATTAGCCCTACCTTTCTTGGCTTTAGAATTATTACCCGTTGTCTTGGTTGGGTTAATGTTGGCGGGATTATTTTCGGCAACAATTTCTACAGCAGACTCTCAAATTTTATCCTGTTCTGCCGCTTTAACTCAAGATTTATTTCCCGCCGCCGCCAAGTCCTATCGTTGGGCAAAAGTAGGAACATTGACGGTAACGGCGATTATTTTGGCGATCGCATTAAGCGGAAATGATAGTGTATTTGCGTTAGTAACCTTTTCTTGGTCGGCGTTGGCGTCGAGTTTGGGACCGTTATTTTTAGTGCGAGTATTACAAAAACCGATCACAACTCCCGTTGCAATTGTTATGATGATTGTCGGGATTTTAGCCGCTTTAATTTGGAATGTCGGACTGAAACTTTCCGGTGCAGTTTACGAAGTATTACCCGGAATGTTGGCGGGAATTTTAGTTTACATCATCTCTCAATTTTTTATATCCAACCATCCCGAAAGCGATCAAATTTCTTAACTGAATCAAATCCAAGCGACCCGCGAGTTAAAAAGATGGATTAAAAACCCGTTTTCTCTGAGAAAGCGGGGTCTTGGGATGGCAATCATTAAAAGTAAAAATTATTTTTAATTTAATCCTTTGAAAACGGTGAAAACATGATATAATCGTAACAGAATTTACAAAAACAGAATTGATTTTATTCAATTTGATTCAAATTGCAGATGTTTTTTGAATCCCGTTTTTGCTGCGAAAAACTTCTGCGCTTCCGGCTTTCAAATTGATGTCAAATCAGCAAATTAATACAAAGTAATACCCGATGAAATTAGAAACAATAGATCACAGTCAACCCTTATCTTCGGCCCCAATATCCAAATTGCGAGTCTTGCATCTGGCGGGTTCGAGTGTCTCAGACTTTTATTACAACCTATCATTAATCTATGCCAAAGAAGTCGTCCAACCCGTCGGCGTCAGTAGCTACTACGCCGTCGTTCACCCCGACGGTTTTTGGCAGTTGGGAACATCCTTAGACGCCCTCTCCGAAAAAATGTCACTTCAGGAGATGATTTTCCGCCTCCCCGAAGTCGATGTGGTCGTCCCCCATATGTTTTGTTTCCCCGGAATGACCAGTTACCGGGCGTTTTTCGAGGATATCCTGGGTTTACCCGTCGTCGGTTCGCCGTCCCATTGTACGGCCCTGGCCACCAACAAAGCCCAAACCCGAAGCGTCGTGTCTGCATCCGGCGTGCGTGTCGCCAAAGCCCAACAACTCCGCCAGGGGGACACCCTAACAATGGAACCCCCATTTATCGTGAAACCCAACTCCGAAGACAACTCTTTAGGCGTAACATTAGTTTCCCATCCCGATGAAATAGGACCTGCTTTGCGGGTTGGTTTTGAACTCGACGACACGCTATTAGTCGAAGAATACATTCCGGGACGGGAACTGCGGGTCGCCGTGGTCGAACGGGGCGGAGTATTGGAGGTGCTGCCGATGATAGAATATTTGTTTACCTCTGACCACCCGATCAGAACGGTACAGGATAAATTACAATTGCAATCAAACGGAATGCCCGAAAAGCAACCGGAAAAACCCGTCGCCAAACCCGTGTGTCCGGCTACTGTTGACCCGGAACTGTTTGAGAAACTCGCCGACGCCGCAAAACTGGCTCATGTGGCTTTGGGTTGTCGGGATTATTCATTGTATGATTTTCGGGTACACGCCGAAACCAACGAACCCTATCTGTTGGAGGCGGGTTTGTTTTGGGCTTTTAGCAACATTAGCATGATTTCCCGAATGCTCATCGCCGACGGACAAAACTTAGAAGAAGTGACCTTGGAGTTGTGGCGGACAGCAGCAAGACGGACTCGTGTGGCTTGCGGTTCGCTGTTTAAGTATTCTACAACTCAACAGTAACCCGTTAGCAGTGAACAGGTGTCAGGTGTCAGGTTTCGGGTGTCGGGTTTGTAGGGGCGGGTTCTGACTTAATTTATCATTCTTCGCAATAACTGATATAAACCCGCCCCAGAGTCTAGAGAAGTCACAAGTCGTGATGTCAGTCGTCAGAAGTCGGGGAAAAACTGATCACTGACAACTTTAATAAGTAGGTGGGCGGAATTAAACGAACAATGCTAAACGCTGTAAGTCTCTTGTTGCAAAGGATGCGCGGTTTTCGGATTTAACGTCTATTTATCACCACCTACCTAACTGGTGACTGGTGACTCTCTTGCAAACTTTGCTCTCTTGCGAACTTCGCTCTCTTGCGAACTTTGCTCTCTTGCGAACTTTGCTCTCTTGCGAACTGTGCTTCTGACGGAAACCGCAGGGCCGCAAGGAGCGCGCTGGTGACTGGTTAAGGCGGGTTTATAGAGGTTGTCGGCAAGGACATGATAAATTAAGTCAGAACCCGCCCCTACATCACCGTTGCCGACCATCAGTTCTCAAAATCTTCCCTTTGGGAATACCTTACCCCTGTCCTGGCCGACTATGATTAAGGCTGACAGAATGACCGCAGTTTAGCAATAGATGTTACCAATCAGCAACAGCACTTTTGAAAGCAAATCTTCCTTTAATTCTCCTACTCTGGGTATAATCGGTTGTGGCAATATCGGAGGACGACAGGCCGCTAATTTTCTCGCTCACGGCTACTCCGTTTATATCTATGATATCAATCGCGATCGCATGGCCGAGTTGCAGTCTTTAGGCGCTCACATCACCGAAAGTTGTGCCGAACTTGCTACCCATTGCGACATCATCTTTACCGCCCTCCCGACACCAAACGACGTGATCGAAGCGGTACTCGCAGGAGAACAAAACCTCACTCAAGGCCTGCGACCGGGCAGTATTTATATCGATATTACCACCAACTCTCCCGAAACCGTACTCAGACTTCACCAAGCCATCACACCGCTTGGGGTTGAGATGTTGGACGCCCCTTTTAATGATTGTCCAGAAGGGGCAAAAAGTCAGGGGGGAATGGGTTTGGCGGTTTTGGCGAGCGGTTCCAAAGAAACCTTTGAGCAAGTTCTGCCTATTTTACAACTGATGGCCGATCATGTTCTCTACTGCGGAGATATTGGTTGTGGAACTCGATGTAAACTGATTCATAATGCAGTTAATGCCGTCGCCGTTCAAGCCGTCAGCGAAGGAATTACCTTGGGTTTGGCTGAGGATATTCCCCTAGAAATTATTTGGGATGCGCTGCGTTTTGGGTCGTTTGGACAGAACCCCGGAGACATTCACGGTTTACCCTACTATTGGTTTTCGCGGCGCTGCGATGACCTGTCCCAACCCCCCGCTTTTACTGTTAAACTACTCCATAAGGATTTGCGAATAGCCCTAGAAATGGCGACTGAGCAGAACATTTCCGTTCCCCATCTCAGCTTGACCGTCCAAGACTATCAAGAAGCCGAACAACGGGGTTTATCTGACTATGCTGCCACCAAAGTTCGCTCTCTGCAAGAAGAACGAGCAGGCGTCATCGCTAAAGCCACTCAACCGATAATTTCTAGTTCTAACCGCTCTACTCCCAAACCGACAGCAAAATCGGTTAGCAAGAAAAGTCAATTTTCTCTGTATGTTGTGTTGATGCTGGTGTTAGTTAGCAACCTATTTGTATTTGGATTAAACTGGCTTTTCCGCAGTCATCATGTATTTTGAAACCGTTATACCGTTTCTCTTTAATCATGCAACTTTTTTCATCCCTCCAGGCGCCACCCCCCTTTTTAAGGGGGGCTGGGGGGGATTAAAGGGGGGCTGGGGGGGATTAATTAGATACAACTTCATAAAGAAATGGTATTACAAGTCAAACCGTTATCGAGTTTAGCGTTAAACAATAAGCCGAGAAAATTCAGGGTAATTTGATCGCTTCCCCGTTTTTGAAAATCAACGGTTCATCGAATAATAACGGCTGTATACCGACGATAAACTGAGTTTTTTTATCGGTTCTTCTGGCTCGGGGTGCGGCTAAATTTTTATCGAATCGACTCGCATTTATACATGATTTTTGCTATCTTAAATAATGAAATTGAAACTCATGCCATCAGTTGAGCCGGGGTGCAAACCTTTTCGGGTGATTTTTTATGGTTGTTACGGTGATATGTCTTAATGTATTAATCTCAATAGTCTGCCTGTATGTGGCTCGTCGAGTTTGGCAACTGCGTAGAGGATTAGCCCGAATCGATCGCATATTTACCCGCCTCGAACATCGGGCGAATATGTTACTCTATAGAACCCGCACCTTTGTAGAACGGGGAAACTCAGCCAGTTCTCAACTCAAACAGAGCTATAATTCCCTACAAGAAAAAATACAAAAACTTGAGAAACTTCTCGCCATTGTTCGCCTAACTCAATTCATTCTGTGGCGACAGAGATATCGAACCAAGAAACAGTAACTCGCGATCGCACGGGGTTAAACTCTACTTAGCGCCAAAATTCCTATAAATTTCAGGAAACAGCTTGTGCAAATCTGTCTACAATAATTGTAGGGGATATTCAATTCTAGTTTATGTCAAATAATCGCTCTGGATCGTTTGTTGGAGGTTTGATACTCGGATCGGCTGTGGGGACAGTGCTAGGTTTGTTAGTTGCCCCCCGCTCCGGTAAGGAAACTCGACAAGTCTTGAAAAAGTCTGCCCAAGCCCTTCCCGAGTTGGTTGAAGATCTCTCCACCAGCGTACAACTGCAAGCCGATCGACTCTCAGAGTCCGCCTTGCGAAACTGGGAAGATACTTTAATCAGACTCAAAGAAGCGGTGGCGGCGGGCTTAGAAGCCAGTCAGCAGGAACGTCAAGTTCTCTCGGAAAAGGTACAAAATACGGACTCATCCTATCCGCTTGGCGATCGCAATTAGTTCAGGGTTCGAGTCGGGTGGGTGAGGAGATGTTAACACCACTCCGGTTAACCTACCCCGACCTGAAACTCAAAGACCAATTCAGAGCATTTTCGGGCCGATTCTCTGAGATTTGTAAGACTGACCTTAGGGATGAAATTTAACCCCGATTCCCTACAGAAGGCATTTAATTAAGCATGATAGAATAATAACGCCATCTGTTTTGCAGTTGTGGCTAATATCCAGCTTTTTGGGGTTCGCGATCGCCACCTCAAAACTAGAAAGAGTAAATTGTTCTCAACTGCTCAACTCCGTCTGATTAACCTCTTGCATCCTGGATTTTATTCCCGTGACCGACCCCGTGTTTTGGCTTGGCTTGTCTATCCTACTGGTTGCGGCCAGTCTGAGCGCCGTATTAATTGCGGCTTTACCGGCTTTGCAAGCTTTAGCCCGAGCCGCTCGCAGTCTCGAAAAGCTTGCAGATACGTTATCTCGGGAATTTCCCCCGACTTTAGAAGCCATTCGGATGACCGGACTCGAAATTAGCGAACTCACCGATGATGTCAGTGAGGGTGTCCAGAGTGCGGGTCAAGTCGTCAAACAAGTTGATCGCAGCATAGACAACGCCAAAAAACAGGCTCAGAAAGTACAAAGCACGACCGGCAGTATTTTCACCGGGTTTAAAGTGGCCTGGAACACGTTTCGCCGCTTAGATCGCCGTCAAGTCGATCAACTTCCGCCCCCTGCCAACCCCGTTTCTGAGATCGAAAACCACTCCAACTCCGATTTAGAATCATCCTACAATTATCCTAACCCAGAAGATTTTTATCAGGAATCGGGCAGGGAACCGCAAACACCGCCCTACCCCCAACCCGAATATAAAACCCTCAACTCTAACCGTCGCGAAAGTTAGCCAATTTTAAGATAAAAACTCCGAAGCCACTAACATCGTCCCAATCCCCGCATCGGTGAAAATTTCTTGCAGTAACGCATGAGGCGTGCGACCATCAATAATATGAGCCGCCCGCACCCCTTGAGCTAAACTGCGAACACAACAGTTCACCTTGGGAATCATTCCCCCGGCAACAATTCCCTTTTCAATCAAAGATCGGGCTTCTTGAATATCGAGTTTGGCAATCAACGTTTCCGGCTTGTGATAATCTTCCAAAATTCCCGCCGTATCCGTCATCAAAATCAGCTTTTCAGCGCCCAACGCCGCCGCAATTTCCCCGGCCGCCGTATCCGCATTAATATTATAAGCCTGTCCGCTATCATCGGCCGCCACACTGGAAACCACCGGAATATAGCCGCTATCAACCAAAGACTCTACAAGCTTGGTATTAACACTGTTCACCTCTCCGACAAAACCAATTTCTTGTTCAGTTTGAGGTCTAGCCACAATTAAGTTAGAATCTTTTCCACACAGCCCCACCGCCGAACCGCCGGCTTGGTTGATCAAAGCCACAATTTCTTTATTGACCCGACCCACCAAAACCATTTCGACGACATCCATCGTCGCCGCATCCGTCACCCGCAAACCGTTTTTAAATTGGGGTTCAATGCCCATTTTTCCTAACCAAGTGTTAATCTCCGGGCCACCCCCATGAACCACCACCGGACGAATACCGACGCAAGAAAGCAACACAATATCTCTGATCACCTGCTGCTTTAAGTGACTTTCCTTCATGGCCGCCCCCCCATATTTAACCACAATGGTACGGTTGGCAAACTTTTGGATGTAGGGAAGGGCTTCGCTGAGAACTTTTACCCGGCTGACTTCATCAGTTTTGTCAAAATCACTCTGTTTGAGCATAACGAATCTGTTCTCTAAACTCAAAGATCAAATTTTAGCAATTTCTGTCAAAATTTCCCGATTTTAAAGAGTATTTTAACGTCTTGAGTGAGCGATTATAGAAATTCTCGGATTGGTGAGGTACAACACTTTATGAAGCACGGCAGGAGGAAAGATTAAAAATCTGTACATTCCAAAAGCCCGGTCTCTCAATAGAAACCGAGTTTTTAATCAAAAAATAAGTATAAATTTACTGTAACATATTCCTTCTGCCTTTTCCCCTCTAGCCCCGCCTTTTTTAATCAAAATAATTGATTGAATTGGAGGGTTTCATCAATTCCCACCAGCGATTTAGGGGCAAGTAAAGAACCGGTGCCCACAAACTGCTTAAAATCGCCGAAGATAGGGCGACCTGTTGTTGATAAACCCACAAATCCACTAAAGTATTATCGCCCATTTTACTAAACTGCAACGCTCGAATCGTCTCGACTAAAATCGCCATTCCAAACACAATTAAAGCCACAGAAACAAAGTCTTCCTGCATCTTTTTTAAAATTTTATTGTAAATCAAAACCGTGAGAATTCCCACCGACATAAACGAGAAAATATGAGTCGGATCGGAAGCCGTTAATCCATCTAAAATTAATCCACAAACCAACCCGGCAACTGCGGCAGATAATAGACTTCGCTTCAAACTCCAAACCACCAACCAAATTAACAACCAATTCGGTTTAATGCCAAACAAAGCCAGACCCGGTATCGGTGCCAACACCAGCAAAACACAAATAATGATAGAAATAACAGTAACAATACAGTTAAGAATTTGACGAGTCAACACAGGCATCACTCCGATACAATCAAAGATCAATCAATTTCGGGGAAGCAATAGCCACTCTTGCCAAAGGGAAAAGCTTAGAGAGAAAAGTGTTTCAGAGTTTTTATCTGTTTTTCTATCTTTGACAAATCATTAACAACTGCTAGAATACAATGTCCTAATTTCCTACGGTTTGAACCGTTTTCGGATTCGGATAAACCACAACCCATTCTAGCGATCCCAAAGGCACAAAAAACTCAATCACCGCTTCGGGTGCCGGGGCTTTGTTGAGATCGACCGAAACCACCTTACCCACCGGCCAACCCGCCGGAAAAATTTGGCTAAACGCCGAAGTCACGACCACATCATCGGGCTTCACCTTGGGAACATTATCAAAAAACTCCATCACCCCTTGATTATTCCCTTGACCCTTGAGATACCCCATTTGACGGGTGCGACTCACCGCAATTCCAACTCGACTGGTGGGATCGCTCAACAGTAACACCTGACTGGTATGGGGCGTAACGCTGACAATTCGACCGACAACCCCTCCGGGTCCCATCACCAAATCATCGGCTTTGATGCCATCTTTGCTTCCCCGTCCCAAAGTCACCTGTTGCCACCAATGTTCGGCACTGCGGGCAATGACCGGAGCCACAACCCCTTGATCATTGGGTTTAGAGGAAACATAACCTAACAACTTTTGCAGGTTTTGATTTTGGCTTTCGAGATCCTCAATTTTCGCTTCCAATCCCTCAACCTTAGCATTCAAAACCCTCGCCTGTTCGTGAACCACCAGCGCCTGTTCCTCAGACTGATGAAACGGGCGACTCACCCAATAATAAATTTCAAACAAAGCCGCTCCCTGAGTTTGTCGCACCAGCCAAGCTGTAACCACCGCCAAACCCAACAGGGTCAATTGCGATCCGTGTCGATTCCACCAACTCCTTGTATTCATCCTAGATTCTCCCAAATCTCAGCCACTATTGTCTAATCTTTAAAACAGATATCAATCACCATTCAACCGATCAACTCAACAATCCTTTTTTCTGTCATCATCCCTCAAGTAGAGATCTCACGAGCGTCTCTCTACTTGAAGCCTCGATCAATTACACATTACGCGATCGCGCCGTAAATACCCGTTCAAGCTGCTTGGGATTTTCCAAAACCCGTCCGGTACCCAAAACCACACAGGAAAGCGGATCGGCGGCAATATGAGTCACAATGCCGGTTTCGTGACTAATTAAAGTATCGATCCCCTTCATTAAAGCGCCACCCCCTGCCAACATAATTCCGCGATCGACAATATCGGCCGCCAATTCCGGTGGAGTGCGTTCTAGCGTTCGTTTAATCGCGTCTAAAATAATCGAAAGGGGTTCTGACATACTTTCGCGAACTTCCGGGGCTTTAATCGTCACCGTGCGGGGTAAACCCGATAACAGATGAATTCCCCGCACCTCCATGATGCTTTCATCATCCTCATAGGTTGGATAAGCCGAACCCATATTAATCTTAATTTCCTCGGCGGTTTGTTCCCCAATCACCAAATTATGAACCTTTTTCATATACTGGATAATCGCCTGATTGAGTTCATCTCCGGCAATCCGAACCGATTCACTCAGCACCGTTCCCTGTAAACTGATAATGGCGACTTCTGTCGTCCCGCCGCCGATATCAACGATCATGTTTCCGGTGGGATCGGCCACCGGCAATCCCGCACCAATAGCCGCCGCTATGGGTTCATCTATCAGGCGGACATCTCGGGCGCCGGCTTGTAAAGCGGCTTCCATCACCGCCCGACGTTCAACCCCCGTGACACCGCTCGGAATGCCAATGATAATTCGAGGCGCGATCAAGGTTTTACCCTGATGCACCCGCCGAATAAAATATTTCAACATTTGTTCGGCATAGTCGAAGTCGGCGATCACGCCATCGCGCAAAGGTCGCAGGGCGATCACGTTATTGGGGGTGCGCCCGAGCATTTTTTTGGCATCCGTTCCCACCGCCAAAGGAATTTTTTCCTCCTGATCGACAGCCACCACAGAGGGTTCTTGTAAAACAATACCCTGGCCGGAAACATAAACTAAAGTGTTCGCAGTCCCGAGATCGATACCCATGTCCCGCGATAAAGAAAAGCGATTTAGAAGACCCACCGTTTTTTTGCCCCTCTAGTTAATATCAATAAAATTTTCTACAGACCCAACTCTCGACTCGATCTCAGCCCACCACAACCGATCATGGCGAATGCGGTCGCGTGATCTCAACCGCAACAGATGCTGGCACGCGGATGTGGGTTGGATCAAAAATAAACGAGCTTCACCCCAACTGCCTAACGGAATTCCCTTGACTTGCAGAGTGCGATCGCTTTTTCTGCCATCTAAGTTTCTACTTCTGTGGTCGCTCTGGCGATACCGGAAGCTAACAACACAACTTGAGGGAATCGATGTGGATTGTATTATGTTTTGCAGTTGCAGTCTAGTCCCTCCGAAAGGAGTACCACCCAAGCGGACTGATGCCGGAAAAACAGCGATCGCGATCTTTGGCAGACAACTTCAGTAAAATAGATCTACAATCATCAAATGTCGAAAAATTCAAGTTAAAATCCAATTGTCAAATGAGTCTGAATATTGTTACCCTTGTGGGTCGAGTCGGTGGAGATCCCGATGTTAAATATTTTGAGTCGGGTGCTGTGGTTTGTAAACTCACCTTAGCCGTCAACCGTCGTACTCGCCGCACCGATGAACCGGACTGGTTCAATTTGGAGATTTGGGACAAAACCGCAGAGATCGCCGCGAATTACGTTCGTAAAGGCAATTTAATCGGGGTTAAAGGTGCGCTAAAGTTTGAATATTGGGAAGATCGCAACACGGGCGTCAGACGCTCTAAACCCGTGATTCGCGTTTATGAACTGGAGTTACTCGGTTCCAAACGGGATAACGAATCTATGGCAGAAAGCGGTTATGAAGAATTTTAACTCAAAATACGGGAAGTTGGGAGTTTGACCGACCATCCCAATCTCTTGGGTAAAAATTGTCTTTGTTGCTCAATGTATTGATTATTGGCGTGAGTGTAGATCCCTTAGAACAAATTCAAACAGAGTACCGATCCGGTCGCAGTGCCTTTGAACGAGGGCGTTATCGTCAGTCTGTCCAGCATTTTGAGACCGCTCGCGATTTGGTCGAAAAAAACACCCGTTTGGGTGGAGAAGTCCAAATTTGGCTGGCAACCGCTTATCAGGCTGTCGGTCAACCGCAAAATGCGATCGCCCTTTGCAGACAATTAATTCATCATCCCAGTTGGGAGACCCGCAAGCAATCCCGGCGTTTGCTGGAAATTCTGCAAGCACCAGAATTAAAAAGTAATCTGGAGGGATTGATCGAAATTCCCGATATGAGCGGGATCGAAGACAACGATCGCCCGATGAAAGTGGTGCAACCGACTCGTTCTTCAACTTCCCGTAAACCCTCGAAAGTCGAGTCGTTACCCGAACCCATTGATCTGACTCAGGTGAACACTCAAGACAACGGCTTTCTGTGGATCAGCTTAATTGCGATCGCGGCGATCGTCGGTGGATTATTCTTTTTCTATTAAAATCGCCCGGATACAGAATCAGCATGGAACTGGGATAGACTTAATTAGTATTTGAATCGTCACGTCAGTATCAATGGAACGTGAAACTCCAGACCTAGAGACTATCAAGCGCCAGCTAATGAGTCTAAATCGACCGAAAAAACCGAAAATGCTGGTCGTCGATGATGAGCCAGATAATTTAGATTTGCTCTATCGTACTTTTAGACGGAACTTTAACGTCTTTAAAGCAGAAAGTGGCATTCGCGCCCTAGAAATTTTAGAAGCTGAGGGCGAAGTGGCTGTGATCATCTCCGATCAAAGAATGCCGGAAATGAAGGGGACAGAATTTCTGAGCAAAACCGTCCGCTCGTTTCCGAACACGGTGCGAATTATTCTTACAGGGTTTACCGATATCGAAGATCTCGTTGATGCGATCAACTCCGGCCAAGTCTACAAATACATTACCAAGCCTTGGGACCCGAACGAACTAAAAACCGTTGTCCAACGAGCCGCAGAAACCTATGAACTGTTAAACCAACGCACCGCCGAATTACAACAAGCCCAAGAACAAACCCGACTCTTGGGAACAATTATGCAAGTCGCCCAACAGTCCCAAAGTTTAGAAGCCAGTCTGAGATCCATAGCAACGGCGATCGGCGAGAATTTTCACGCTGATGTGTGTATTCTCCAACAGGCGAGCGAAAACACCTTAACGACGGTTGAGGGAAGCTATAGCCCCAGTGGAAGCGGGGAAAATTGGTTGGCTGATGACCCTCTGGTGAGGGAAGCGTTATCGACCCAAACGGTACAAGCTTCTCTCAATGTTCCCAAAGATCCCGCAGTCGCCGAGGTGCAACATTACCAAACCTCAGAAATTCAAGCCCATATCTGTGTTCCGGTGAGTTTTCGAGAAAAAAATGTCGCCCTGGTTTCCCTCCAGTGGAAACAACCCTGTCAACTGACTCCCGAAGATCTCGATACCCTGCATTGGGTAGCCGGGGCGATCGCTTTGGTGATCGTCAGCATGGAAGCTTGAGGGGAAAATGGTAGTTGTGATGATTGAGTAGCCAAGCAGAAACAGATGATGGATCAAAAAGAGCGGATACAAACCATTTTTAACCGCATCGCTCCGGTTTACGATCGCATGAACGACGAGTTCAGTTGGGGAATTCACCGCATTTGGAAAAAAATGGCTCTCGACTGGAGTCAGGCTCAACCGGGACAGACCGGGTTAGACTTATGTTGTGGGAGTGGAGATCTGGCTTTTCTGCTGGCCCAACGTCTGGGAAGCCAAGGTCAGGTGTTTGGGGTCGATTTTTCTCCCGAACAACTGGCTCTAGCCCAACGCCGAAAAAAACCCTTTACCTTTCCTTTGGCTCCTATCGCTTGGATAGAAGCAGACGCCCTGCATTTACCCTTTGCAGACGAGACTTTTGACTGTGCGACGATGGGCTACGGTTTGCGAAACGTCACCGATATTCCCCGCAGTCTACAACAACTGTATCGGGTTCTCAAACCGGGCGCAACTGCGGCAATTTTGGACATGAACCGTCCCGGCGATGGGGGGCTGAGAAGTTTCCAGCAGTGGTACTTAAATACGGTGGTGGTCCCCACAGCAGAACGTATGGGTTTTAAGGAAGAATACGCTTATATTAATCCCAGTCTCGATCAATTTCCCACAGGTCGCCAACAAGTCGCCTTGGCTCAAGCAGCCGGCTTTGGGCGAGCCACCCATTATGCGATCGCAGGCGGTATGATGGGAGTATTGGTGGTCACAAAAACAGTTATCACCTCAGCAGTAATCAGTTAGTTGTATCACTTTTATGAAGCAAATAACCGATCGCTGATCGCGGATAACTGATAGCGAATATGGCAAACTCGTTTGAACTCTGGGTTTTAATTGCTCCGCCCGTTTTAGGCGGAATTATTGGCTATTTCACGAATGATTTAGCCATCAAAATGTTATTTCGTCCCTATCGCCCCATTCGAGTGGGGGGACGGACGCTTCCTTTTACACCGGGTTTAATTCCCCGAAACCAAGAACGGTTAGCCAAACGAGTTTCAGATACAATTATGAGTTCTCTCCTCACCCCGGAGGAGTTACAAAATTTAGCCCGTCGCTTGTTACAACTCGAACGAATGCAAGCGGCGATTAATTGGTTATTACGGTTAGCTTTAGATCAAGTTAAAGCAGATACCGAACAAAAAACCGCCAAAATTTTAGCGGGTGTTTTACATGATTTATTGGGGGAATCTTTTCCTCGGGTGTTGAAAGCTTGGGCGAGACGAGAAGATTTTCTCGAACCCCAACTCAATCAAATTTTCGATCAAATTTTACTCGAATTTCAGCTAACAGACAAACAAGCCCGTCAGCTTTCCGACTGGTTATTAGAAGTTGTCATTCCCCCGGAAGTCATCCGACAGGCTTTAATTGATTTTCTCACCGATCGCAATATTGCCATTATTGATGAAGGCTTCCGAGAACGCAGCAGCGGCACCTATTGGGTGGTTGCAAATTTATTCGGTCTGCGAAATACTTTAACCCGTTTGCGGACGTTTTGTTTGGATGAAAGAGAGGAAACAAATCGTCGGTTAACGGAATTAATTATCGCCTTGGGAATGCGAGAACGCTTGCAAGAATGGTTGCAAAATTTATCGCTGCAAAATTTACCGGTTTCGACGGTACGCCAACTACGCAAAACGTTGCGAGATTCAGTTCGCCATTATTTACAAGATCGAGGAATTGATGTTATTCAAGGTTTAAGTTTATCGATTGATTGGGAAAATGTTTCCAGTTTAATTTTAAAGCGACTCCAAACCTCTCCGGTTGTTAGTAATTCTTTGGACGTGGTGAGTAAAGAACTGGCTCTTGTATTAGAACGTTATCTCGAACGAGATTTAGAAAAAATTGTCGCCCAAGTGATTCCAATTTTAAATATCGATCAGGTGATTATTGATCGGGTGATGGCGACTTCTCCGGCTGAATTAGAAGTTGCGGTGAATGGGATTGTTAAAAGCGAGTTACAAGGCATTGTTAATTTGGGGGGAATTTTAGGGTTAATTATTGGGTGTTTGCAAACGGTATTGTTATTAGTTCGCTAAACGGAAATGCTAGAAAAAACCGATAAATTTAATCCCAGAGATGATCTCAGTTCCTCACACCTAAACAAGCGAATTTGAAACAACTTTAACTGAGTCACCCCGAGGAAATAAACAGCTTAATCCCTTGAAATTCAGTTAGAACTTTTGAGAACTTTTGCTGTTGCGAGAACGGTTGATTTCAAAATCTTCAACCTCCGAATAACGAACATATTCCGGTTGGGGTTTCTCTTGATAAGAAGTGACTTGAGAAGGATATTTTTTAGAATCACTTTTCTCAAAACCCCGATCATCTCGTTGAGAAGAGGGAGAAGATTCATTTTCAGTCCAGATTAAAACAAGCGCGAGGATCAGATAAACTAAAATCACTTCCATGCTCACCGTTTCTCCTTGTATGTGTGAGGTCTTGAGGTTTCATCCAAAAGTATTACTTTTAGAATACTTAACTGTTGCTTATCCTACTCCGTATGATGAAAGTGATAATGAGTGCTACTCTACAGAAATTTAAGTTTAATTGTAGTAAGCTGTTCTCAACTTAAATAAACCTTAAAAAAAACGGGTTTTTGTTTTTTGTTCGTTATCCTGTTGAACGTTATAAATTAAAAATTTAATAATATTTCAAGACAAATTCTCATTTTTTTCTGTATCATTGGTGCTATGAATCTCACCAAGCTTCCCGATAAATACTTAAGTAAATTTACGGGTGTATCGAATGGCGTCTATTTTACCAAAGAGTTGACCCCGGGTTACTCAATGCCATAAACATGAAGACCACCAACTATTTTGATAATTTTGCTTCTCAAAAGCATCCTGAAGTCCAGCGAGAATGGATAGGGCGTGTATTAGCCGATCCGGTTAAAAAAGAAGTGCAAACCAACAATCGCATCTCTTACTGGGGTAATATTGAAGAAGCAGAAGGTCGAGTTTTACGAGTAATTACCTTAGAGGATGGGGAAACTGTTCACAATGCTTTCTTCGATCGTAACTTTTATAAACGACAACAACGAGGGGAAGAACCACAATGAAGATTCAATATTTTTCTGATACTGATACATTGGCGATCGAGCTAACCAACAAACCCGTCGTTTCTACCGATCCAATTACAGACGATCTGATCGTAGATTATGACGACGAAGGTAAAGTTGTTGCCATTACAATAGATAACTGTTCAAAAAATGTAGATTCTCTCAATCTTCAGCCTCTCAATTTACCCGTTTTAAGTCTATAATTTTCAAATATTAGGTAAATGATGAATGGTAATAATTGTGACGGGATTGAGAGGAGAAAAACGGGTTAAATTGCTAATGGGAACCGAACGGGATAACTGAACTTGCAACAACTGATAACGCCAAGTGGGTTCAACTTTAATTCGTTCTTGTAGCCAACTAAAAGCCAAATTCAAATGTTCTAAAGTCGCCAACGCCAACACAATAACACCCCCGGAAATTAACCGCAAACTACACAGCCCTAAAATCTCCTCTAAATTCCCCCCGCTTCCTCCAATAAAAATCCGATGAGGGGAGCGCAAATGATGCAAAATAGCGGGTGCTTCCCCGTGAATTGAAATCACATTATGCGCCTGAAATCTCTCCCGATTCTGCTCAATTAACGCCGTACCCGCAGCCGTTTTTTCCACCGCATATAGCGTAGAATCGGGAAATAAACGGGCAATTTCGATAGAAACCGAACCCGTACCCGCCCCAATATCCCAAATAATTTGTTGGGGTTGTAACGCCAATTCTCCTAACACTAACGTCCGCACTTCCCGCTTGGTCATCAGTCCCGGGCGATCGCTAAAACTACAAAACAAAGAGTCCGGTATTCCCAAAAACGGAACTTGAGATAAATCCAAACTCGGAGAAAAATTAGACTCTTTTAACAAAATAACCACGTTTAACGGGGCGAATTTCTGAGTCGAAACATCCGCAATAGACCAGTGTTGAACCCGCTCATCCGTTCCCCCCAAATTTTCACAAACCCAAAACTGATAAGCCGTCGCCAAATCCAAAGAAGACAGTAGACAAGCGATCGCATTTGGGGTATGATAAGTAGTATCAGTTAGAATGGCGATTTTGTCTGCACCTTGCTGAAGGGCTTGAGTGAGTTGGTCGAAAGAACGGCCGTGCGTGCTGATAATTCGAGCATCCTGCCAGGGAACTTTTACCCGATTAAACGCCAATTGAATCGAACTCACATGAGGATGAAACGTCAATTTGTCGGGGGGAAACTTCGCCAACAGTAACCGTCCAAACCCAAAAAACAACGGATCACCCGAAACCAAAACAACAACCGCAGGATCGACATTCGGCTTATTCGTTTCAAACGCAAGTAAATATTGCTGAATATCAACCAAAGTTTCCGTTAAATCCCGTAAAATAATCCGAGATGCGGGATGATTAGGGAAATAACCCAGATGGCGATCGCTTCCCACCAAAACCGTTGCTTGATCGACAATATGTCGCACAGACTCACCCAGTCCCGCTTCTCCATCCAAACCAATACCAACTACCTGTATCGTCAATTTATCTCACTTAATCGGGTTTACAAAAACGGTTTAATTTCTGTTAATTTATTCTGCGAAGGGGGGGCGGGTTTAGTTAGATTTATGTTATGATATTATAGATATTGCATAACCCGACCCTACAGAGTAATTTCATCAGTTTCCGAAATACAAAAACCCCACTGGTAACGGATTCAATTGTGGTGGAGACTGGTAACGGATTCAATTGTGGTAGAGATAACTAAAATAACGCTAAGATTAAAACGGATAGATAATCTGAAACCACCCAAAGCCATCCATTTCCATATCCGTTTCCAAAAGCATAAATCCAAAAAACCCACAATTAACTCATCCGTTTCCATATCCGTTTCCAAAAAGCATCAACCTCAAAAACCCACAATTAACCCATCCGTTACCATATCCGTTTCCAAAAAGCATCAACCTCAAAAACCCACAATTAACTCATCCATTACAAAACGCCAACACCATTAAAGCATTTAAAATAGCCGCAGCCACAGCAGAACCCCCTTTTCTTCCCTCAATTCTAATTTGAGGGATAGGAGTTTGAGCGAGAAGCATCTTTGATTCTACAACAGAAACAAACCCCACAGGAACCCCAATAACTAACGAAGGTTGAACCAAACCTTGACCGACTTGTGAACACAACGATAATAAAGCAGTCGGAGCATTACCAATCACAAAAATTCCATCGGGAAATTCTTCGGCTACCTTCAACAGTCCGGTTTCGGTGCGAGTTTTGCCGGGGAGGGGGGTAGAAGCGTGTTCGATAGCGCAAATGAGGGGGTTTTGAAAGGTTTTGGCGATCATTGTTGCAACCCCTTGCTTAACCATACCCACATCTGTAATAATAGGTTTACGATTAGCTATGCTGGCGATTCCCTGCTCAATTGCACCCGGACTGAAGCGAATCAGTTGGGCGAGTTCAAAATCTGCGGTGGCGTGAATGGCTCTACGAACGATCGCGTATTCCTCGGCTGTAAAGGAATGTTTCCCGATTTCACTATCTATTATTTCAAAGGATTTTTGAGTTATTATTCCATCGAGTTGTTCAACCATAGTTCAGTTAAATATTCAGTAGGGGCGGGTTCCGACCAAAGTTATGTCTCCAACAAATAACATTGATAAACCCGCCCCACCCATTACCAGTGACCTATAATCTAGGGGGCGGGTTCGGCAAAATTTATAATATCACTATGTTTATAATATCACTATGTAGGGGCGGGTTCGGCAAAATTTATAATATCATCTCAAAGATTGAACTCAACCCGCCCCCTCACCGTAAAAATCTACAAGATCACAACATTAATTGAACTCAACCCATCCCCCGAATCGAATTCATTTATAATATCATATGATCTTCGGTTGATCAATTCTATTGGCGGTGCGGGTTTATCTAAATCTTTCAGTAATCGTTAAAAATCTTTTAGAACCCGCCCCTACGCTTGGAATTATTGATGGGTTGGATCTGATATGATGTCCGGTTGATTAATACGTGTTATGGGGGCGGGGCGGGTTTACCTTAATCTCGGAGTTGTAGTAAAGATCGTAGGCGTAACCCGCCCCTACAGAAAGAATGATGATTGATTAGCCGGACATGATATGAGATCAGAAATTCATCTAAACCCATCCCCCGAATCGAATTCATTTATAATATCATATGATCTTCGGTTGATTAATTCTGTTGGTGGGGCGGGGCGGGTTGATCTAAATCTTTGAGTAGTCGTTAAAAATCTTTTAGAACCCGCCCCTACGCTTGGAATTATTGATGGGTTGGATAGGAGATCATTTTTCAAGTTTAGATAACTCTAACTGACTGTTTTCTAGAGAATCAATTATACATTTTCCCACAAATTCAGCCAATTTAACCGGAACAGCATTTCCGATCATTTGTTCGATATCGGTTTTGGAACCCTCAAAAATAAAAGATTCGGGGAAAGTCTGAATATAGCTTCTTTCTATCGTGGTTAACGGACGAATATTCGGGGTAATTTCTACCGGATCATTGGGATGTTTTTGATAGGTTTTCGGAATAGGACGGTTAACCCCCCTAACGGTTGGACTGGGTTCGTCGATGCTAAAAATTCCCCGACGCTGATAACTTCGGGGATGTCTGTAATAATAGTTTAATCCCAATTTATCGCCCAAATAATCTCGAACTGTTGTTGGTTTTGAGGATAATTTTGATTCAAAATCACTCAAAAAGCGGTCATCTTTTCCGCGAAGTTCTCCCACCCAAAAAAACCGCTTTCGTTTTTGGGGAACCCCGCACAAACTCGCATCAAAAACCTTTTCGGTGAGTCCGTAACCCGACTGTTTAAATAATGCTTTGGCTTGGGTATATTGGCGGCTTTTTTTGAATAAGGCTACATTTTCGAGGATAAACCATTGGGGTTGAATTGTGGTAATAATATCAGTAAAAGCGAGAGTCAAATCACCCCGTCCTAAATTTTCGTCCCGCTTTCCCGCACTGGAAAAATCTTGACAGGGAGGCCCGCCAACAATTATATTAGGGGTAAAGGGTTTAATTAAATTAATCGCAACTTCCACATTTTGAAGATCGCAAGCCAAGATGGGATGGGCGAAATTTTGTTGATAAACTTTAATCGCACTTTCCCAATTTTCAAAAGCGGCGACAACATTAAAACCTGCTTGTTGTAAGCCGAGTGATAGACCCCCACACCCGGCGAATAAATCAACGACTCTCATTAAAAATCATCTGGGCTTTAAAACTCTAAAACCGGCCAATTTTCCTCCCGATAATAGCGAGTCATATCATCAAACTTGCGAAGTTCAGCCCGTTTGATCACCAATTCTTCGGGTGAATCTATCCATTGAGAATTAAAATCGGATAAAATCCCGCTGAGATGGTTTCGATCCAAATCCGATGGAATTGTACCAAAATAGCCAAAAGTAATATGAGCGGTAAAATGATATTGTTGCTCAATACCCAAAGCCATAAAACTGGGATTTTGATAAATAGCCCGTCGAAATTGTACAATTTCCTCGTAGGACTCTTGATCTCTGGGGACCAAACAAACAGCGATCGCCCGAGTCATCACAATCATACCGAAAACTTGCCAACGAATGGGCTGATCGATTAAATTCCCTTTAAAAGCGGAAAAAGATTCAGCGATCGCGGCTTGTAACTTTTGTTCAAACTCAGGATCTTGACAAGCATCCCGATAGGCATCATTCCAGATCAAATCGGCCAAAGTCAAGTGTAGACTATCGGGGGGAACCGGAACCCAAAACTGGGGATCTAATTTTTCCCCGAGTTGCTGCTGACAAGCTTGTAAATTGGCGTAAAAATCGCCATTGTCAGGATCATCAGGGACAGGAGGTGCAATAATGCTATAACCGGGAAACCGAACCGCTTGACGTCCGCCCTCAGGAAGTGGTTTATACTTAGGAGACTCCTGGATGTGATCTAACTGAGAATTATAGGTTTCTGGCAGCGTCATACGCGCCACCCGATTCACGTAAACTTGGTAAGTATCGTCCAATCTATTTCGCCTCTTTTTCGGAAACCGTCACCAATGCCAGTTTACCTCTACTGGGGAGATGATGAATTTTCTCTTGCCAAAGCTGTTGATGCTCTGCGCGAGTCCATTCTCGATCCTAGCTGGTCTACCTTCAATTTTGACAAAATTATGCCGGATTCGCCAAATCCTGTGATTTCCGGCCTAAATCAGGCCATGACCCCCCCGTTTGGGTTGGGAAACCGTTTGGTCTGGTTGGTCAATACGCCCGTGACTCAACAGTGTTCACAGGAGTTGTACCAGGAATTAGAACGAACCCTTCCGGTAATACCAGAAACCACAACCCTGTTACTGACAACGGCGAACAAACCCGACGGTCGTCTCAAGTCTACCAAATTACTGCAACAGCACGCCACCGTCAAAGAATTTTCGCGGATTCCCCCCTGGAACACCGACCAACTCGAACAGCGAGTCAAACAAGTCGCCCGAGAAGTCGGAGTCAACCTCAGCTTACCCGGAGTGCAACGGATTGCAGAAGCCGTCGGCAACGATACCCAACAACTATACAGCGAATTAGAAAAATTAAAACTCTACGCCGGCAACGACCCAAAACCGCTAAAATTAGAAGCGATCGCCAGCTTAGTGCAATCAAATACTCAAAACAGCCTAAAACTCGCTTCTGCGATCAAAGCCGGAAATACCCATCAGGCCTTAGAATTGATCGCAGCATTGATCGATCACAACGAACCTTCGCTGAGAATTGTCGCCACATTGGTGGGTCAATTTCGCACCTGGTTATGGGTAAAACTGATGATAGATCGACAAGTCAAAGATGAGCGAGAAATCGCCAAAGCCGCAGAAATTAATAATCCTAAGCGGATTTATTATCTGCGTCAAGAGGTGCAATCGCTTTCGGTTCAACAACTGCAACGAACCCTACCGCTATTGTTAGAGTTAGAAACCCAACTCAAACGGGGTTCCGATCAAATCTCAACCTTACAAACCCACGTCATTGCCCTTTGTAACCTGTTTCAATCTTCTCATCCCAGGAGAGGTTAAATCCTAAAGTCCGGTTGACGTTTCCCGAAGGATTCAATCCCCAGAGCATCTTGCCAAATTAGGTTACACAGCTTGCAAAAACAGATAGTATCATTGAATTGCCAGTTACCCCAACAAGGGGGTTAGCCATGCCAGAAGAAAACCAACGCGATCTCGCTAAACAACTCGCCAAACAAGGTGATCCTAAAGCGATCGCCAGTGCGATCAACCATTCCCTCAAACCGAAAGGCATTAACGCAGATGTCATGCGGGATAATGGCTGTCTTCATGTCATGCTTGAAGGCGAACAAGTCCCCCATCATCAAAAACCCCTAGTCAATTTTATTGAGAACGGGATGAAAAGGCTTGAGATCGAGTCAATTTATACCGTCAAAATTTACGGGCGAGACTTTGGGGATGACCTAGCGGTATGGGAAGATGAAATTATTCTCAAAAGCCCTCCCGAAGATTCCTTCGACTTTGAACAAGAACCCCTTTCTCCAATGCCGGAGTTTGAAGTCGATGACCATGACGACGAGATGGGCGACGATGATATTCCCGAAGAAGTGCTTCCCGACTACGCGATCGTTTCCGATGAGGACGCCGAAGAGTACGACTTTGATGATGATGAGAGTATTGACGAAGATGACATCGACGACGATATACCCGCCGACTACAACCCCGAAGAAGACGACGACTTAGAAGAAGAAACCGAAGCGGTCAAGCAAGACAACAAAGCTAAAATACTGCTGTTTGTGGTGTTGCTGATTCTCTTGGCGATCGCAGCGGTGGCCGGTTTACACTTTAGCGGGATTTTGACCCTTCCGTTTCTCAGTGGCGGCACTTCTGACCCCGAAAATGTCGAACCCTTAACCGACGAAACAACCCCCGAAACCGCAGGAGAAACGCCCGCAGAACAAGCGCCCGCCGATCCCTGGGCCGAAGCGGTTCGGACTGCAATTAGTGCGGCGAACCTCGCTCAAACGGCCCAATCTCGAACCGAGTGGGAGAATGTCGCCAGCCAATGGAGACAAGCCTCGGAACTGATGGGACAAGTTCCTGAGTCGAGTGAGAACTATCAAACCGCCCAACAAAAAGCGACGGAATACCAAGCCAACCGTGAAATTGCCCTTCAACGCGCCGCCAGTGCGCCCCAATAGGGCTTTGTGGACAAGTGAACCTCGAAACCCTACTTAAACTCAATCGTGTCATTCGGGTAATTGGTTTTGATGATGCTCCCTTTAACCGTCATAGCGGCGAACCGGTTTCCGTCGCCGGGGTGGTTTGTGGCGGAACTCGCGATCGAGGGGATGGTTTGGGGTCAAGTGCAACCGGATGGGTGGGATGCGACGGATACGCTTTGTAATTTGCTGATCGGGAATAAGTTCTTACCCCAGTTGCACCTGGTTTTGATTGATGGGATCGGCTTTGGCGGGTTTAATTTGGTCGATTTACCCGAGTTGGCGGCGAGACTGGAAAGGCCTTGTGTCGCCGTGATGCGCCGTCTGCCTAATTTCGATAAAATTGAACGGGCGTTACAACGTTTACCGGATGCGGAAAAACGCCTGGAAATTCTCCGCCGTGCGGGTCAAATTCATGCTTATCCGCCCTTTTTTTTTCAGGTTTGCGGTGAAGAACCGATATTGATCGCGATGGCTTTAGATCGGCTCACAGATTGTGGTAAAGTTCCCGAAGCTTTGCGTTTGGCTCATTTAATTGGGGCGGCGGTGATCAAAGGAGAAAGTGGCCGTCAAGCTTAAATATACTTTCGCACATATTGCCAGTGCTGTTCTCCGCAATGGGCTTTCAACATTTCTCGGGTTTTTAAATCAATCACTAATTCTCCTTCGGGTGTATAAGAAAAGTCTACGCCTTCTGAAATACTCTCATCGGGGGTTTGCTTCAAATCACTTAAAGTCCGGGCGACACAAGCCAAGGAATGATGTTCCTGTATCCAGTCGTAGGGATCGGGAATTTCATCGGATGGGGATGGACTCTCGTAGGTCTGATCTCTGGGAGAAGATGGGGAAAACATTGGAATTATTAACCTCAGATCTGCAACCGAAGTTGCAATTGACAATAGGATATCTATTGCTCATAATGACTAAAATCAGAGGAAATCATCCGTGATTTATCCCCCCTTCTCGATTGATCTCAACTTGAGTTTTTGCCGATCGAGATCACAATTTTTCAGGAGATTTTGACTAACTACGTCCGAAACTCGGATTTTCCCACTGGTAATAATTGGGAAAAACAAAGTTGGTAAATGACACGGAAATACTGATATCTAATGCCCTGACATGGTGCCACCAACCGACGGGAATAAAAATCACTTCTCCGGGTTCTAAAATGACTTCTATCGGTTTAATGTTTTGATAAAGCGGATATTTATTATAGTCGGGATTTTCCGGGTCAACTTTGCTGAAAACCCCCACGTGATTGTAGAGGTATGGTGTTTGACGGGGCGGTATTAATAAAATTCGTTTCCGACCGAAAACTTGAGCTAACATTAAGTTAACCGGATCGTGATGTAATGGCGTAATTGTTCCGGCCGAACCCAACCAGAAAAACACTCGCCTTGATGTATCTTCCGGGTTGAGATATTCCGGGAAAACTTCTAAATCATTCATTAACCCTTTCATTTCTTCTCGGTCTAAATTCTTGTTATTGGCGACCATATAACAGTCATTGCTTTCGCCTTTTTCAACGATCCAATCTACATAGTCTTTCATTAACACGCTTTGACGGTGTTTTTCGACATTCAATTCATATTCGGTATCGCTGTTGCGATTGGCTTGAATTTCTACGGTTGCCGTCCCATAATGCTGTTTGATATACTGGGGATTCCACAGATTTAAGGCTTTCCAGTTGTTCATTACTCCCGTTAAAACAACGGGTTTATTTTGAGAATAATATCCTTCTAAAAATTCGCTTCTCGACAGATTAACTTGACGTTCAACCGTATCAGATTGACTCGAAAGCAGGGAAAGTTGCTGTTGAATTTGAAGAATCGACTCCAATTTTCGCAACTGTTGAACAAATTGATCGGCCGCTTGATAATAGGGATTATTTTGAATTTTGGTGACTTCTTCTAGGGCTAATTTCACATCAACGCCTTTTTCAACCATCCGCTGAACCAAAATATTATCCGCTTGTTTCAATAATTTATTAACCGCCACCCAAGTTTTCCAAGACTCAGAAAGTTCGGGTTGAGGTTGAGGCGGTAAATTCAATTGTTCGGCCAACCATTGAAGACTAACTTGTTGTTCATCTTCCAATGTAATCTGTAAAGGGGGGAGCGTAATCCGCAGGGGTTTAGAATCTGTCATTTTGGCTAAAAAATTAGAACTTGAAAACCGATAAACGGGATGGATTGGTTAAAATTAAAGTACAATAACTGTTCGTCTATTTCGGGATAGATCGATGAATTTTAAGAAACTGTATAACTCAAGTCTTTTTAGATTATACTCGCAGACACCCGAGCAAACAAGTCTTAAAAAATTTTAAACCAACGGGTCAAATCATTGCATCCACTGACGAGTTCCAAAAGATTGACAAGAACGGCCGGCAATTTCAGCAGCAGCCGTTAACGCATTGACAAAGGAACTTTGTAAGATAAAATGACAAAACGCCCCGTGAAACACATCACCCGCCCCCAACGTATCGACAGCGTTAATGGGTGGAATTGAAATTTCTCCTTCGCGGTTGGGGCTGCGATATTGAATGGGTCGATCACCTTGAGTGCGGGCGATATATAAAATATCCATGTCGTAGAGATAGGCAAAAATATCGGCCTGATTTTGACAGTGGGGAGGATAAAAATTTGCCGAACAAATGGCATAATCAATATAGGGTAAAACCGTTTCTAAGCCCGGTTTCCAACTTCCTCCATCCAAAACAACCGTGATTTCCTGTTCTCGGGCGAGTTTGGCTAGGTGTTGACTGATGGGGATTTGATGGCCGTCAATTAAGATAATATCAACCCCATCTAAACAATTTTCGGGTAAACTTTCTACAGATGCTTGGGATTTAACGGCGTTAATGGAAACCACCGTGCGATCGCCCGTTTTTGGAGTCACTAAAATCGAAGAAACCGCAGGAGGTTCGAGGCGGGTGGGGTCTAAATCGGTTAAAATAACATTTTGTTGGGTTAAATCAGCCCGAATTAATTCAGTAACCGGATGATGACCAACCACTCCCAAGAGTTTAGCCTGATTTTGAAGATAACTAAAAGTAACTGCCGCATTAGTTGCAGGCCCGCCTGCGGCTACCGTATAATCAGAAGCGACAACTTTTTGGTTTTTAGCCGGATATTCACTCACCCCATAGAGGAAGTCTAGCGTTACTAATCCAACAAATAGTCCGTTGTGAGTCATATTAACACCCCAAAATATTTTCCCTATGTCAGTGTTTAGCACTTTTGTAGAAATTTAGCTGTTTATTTGTTACGAATTTTGATTAATTTTTAATTATGGATGTAAAACCGGGAACGCTGTATGTGGTGGGGACACCAATTGGAAATTTGGGCGATCTGACTTTTCGAGCGGTTCAAACCCTAAAAATGGTTGATTTAATCGCCGCAGAAGATACCCGACACACGGGTAAACTTTTACAACATTTTCAAATCGAAACCCCACAAATTAGTTACTATGAACACAATCAACATCGTCGCATTCCCGAAGTGTTAGAAAAGTTGCGTCAGGGAAAAGCGATCGCCATTGTTACCGATGCGGGAATACCGGGAATTTCCGATCCGGGATACGAATTGGTAAAAGCTTGTATTGAAGCGGGAATTTCGGTGATTCCCATTCCGGGGGTGAGTGCGAGTTTGACGGCGTTGAGTGTTTCCGGGTTGCCAACGGATCGGTTTGTATTTGAGGGATTTTTACCGACAAAAAATAAACTTAGACAGGAACGTTTGCAAGCATTGCGATCGCAATCTCACACGATGATTTTATACGAATCGCCCCATCGATTGCGCCAAACGTTACAAGATTTAGCAGAAACTTTAGGAAGCGATCGCGATATTGTCTTAGGCAGAGAGTTAACCAAACTTCACGAAGAATTTTGGCGGGGAAGCCTGAAAGAAGCGGTGGAATACTATCAAAATAATGAACCGAAAGGGGAATTTACCCTCGTTGTAGCCGGAAAAATTCAAGAAACCCCAAATCTTTCAGAAAGTGCAATTAAAGCCGAATTAGAGGCATTATTGCGCCAGGGATTAACGCGATCGCAAGCAAGCCGTCAACTGGCTGAAAACACCTCCCTTTCCCGACGGGAAATTTATCAACTCGCACTGACGTTAGACGAAGTGGGAAGGTAGGGAGTCGGGTGTCGGGTGTCGGGTGTCGGGTGTCGGGTGTAGGGGCGGGTTCGGTCTTAATTTATCATTCCCCGCAGACAACGGATATAAACCCGCCCCGGAGTCGGGAGTCACCGAAAAACTGTTAACTGACAACTGAAAACACTCTATGCGCGAACCCGAAGGGTGACTGATAACTGCCTATTCCCTATTTCTATAATTTTTCGGTGATATATAAACTATATTTGGTATATTTGAAGATAATTATCCGGCGATAAAAATAAAAAAATTTAGTTTAATTTTCTTGATGATTATGTTTATAAAGACGAGGCAATCGCACAATTTCGACCTTTATTTTTAGCTTGATAAAGGTTTTCATCGGCGGCTCGAATGAGAGTCTGTACGGAAAGTTCTAGATGAGGAATCGTCGTCGCCACCCCCAAACTAACCGTCACATAAGAATCGACAGTAGACTGGACGTGAGGAATTTGGAGTTTTTGAATTTCCTCGCGAATTAAATTAGCAACTTTTAAACCTCCCATGAGACTCGTATTCGGTAAAATAATCACAAATTCTTCGCCTCCATAACGGGCGACCAAATCCGCCGGACGCCGTGCGGATCGAGAAATCGCTTCAGCAATTTCTTTTAAACAGCAATCACCCGCTTGGTGTCCGTAACAATCGTTATAGAGTTTGAAACAATCTACATCGCACAAAATGACAGATAAAGGTTGTTTTTCCCGAGCGAGTCGTTTCCATTCTCGTTCTAAATATTCCTCGAAATAGCGACGATTAGCAATTTGAGTGAGACTATCAAGTTTTGCTAAACGTTCCAATTCGACATAGGCTTCTCTGAGGGCTTCTTCGGCTTTTTTATGTACCATTAACGCCCCCAATTGATTGGCAACTCCGGTGACTAATTCGATCACGTGATCGTTGGGTGAGAGGGCTTGTTTTTTGAAAAAGACTAAAACCGCCAAAATGCGATCGCTAAAAATAATCGGGACTGCTAAAGCGGCTTTTAATCCCGTTTCTTGAGCCTGTTTATAGCGGACAAGTTTTTCTTCGGATTCTAAGGAAATATCCTCAATCCATTCGGTTTTTTGAGACAGCCAAACTCGCCCAACCAATCCCACATTTGGGGGAAACTCTAACTGGGTACTATAATGATAGAAATCTTTCACCAACAAGTCTGGACAACAATCGATTTGACTGGCTTTGTGAACCATGACAGAATCATTAGGAATCCAAGCCTCTCCGTAGTCCCAATCAATCGCGTGACAGACTTCACATAGGGTCACTTCTAAAGCGGTTTCAAAGTCCCAAGCTTCGCCGATGGCTTGTGTCATTTTCAGCAATAATCGAATTTCCGCTTCGGCTTGTTGGCGATCGCGAATTTCTTGTAAAAGCTGTTGATTCTGCTCGATTAAAAGTTGTTTTTGTCGTAGAATTGTCAGTTGATTTTCGACTCGAATTAGCACTTCATCCATCTCAAAAGGCTTGGTAATGTAATCGCTTCCTCCGACTTGAAAGCCTTTGACTTTATCAAAAGTGCCATCGAGCGCACTGATAAAAATCACAGGAATTTCACAGCTTTCGGGTCGGGCTTTCAATTGACGACAAACCTCATAACCGCTCATATCAGGCATTTTGATATCGAGAATAATCAAATCCGGCAAACAGACCTTAACGGTTTCTAATGCAATATGCCCGCTTCGTGCTTTTCTGACTTGATATCCTTTTTCGGTAAGTAAAGCAGATAGCACTCTGAGATTATCAAGATGATCGTCAATGATCAGAATATTTACTGAATATTTGGACATATTTTTGTTTTATTTATACCTAAAAGAAAGAGTCTCTTATCAATATTTTCTCAAACAATCTCCTTTTGTTCACACCCAGCAGAACCATTACCCCTCGTTCGCCAAGTTTGATGAGTTTTGCTGATTCTACCGTTGAGAGATGATGATTGATCCAATTTTCTTTAAAATGTTAAGTAAGGTTAAGATACCCTGTAAACAGAGAGTTAAGACTTATGGGACTATTCGGATTTAACAAAAAAGTTGCTATGCCCAAGCCGGAAGAGGCTCTACCGGGACGTTCGGAGGCGATGCCGGTACCGGAGAATCACTTTGTCAATGGCAACCCCCTGCAACCGCCTTATCCCGAAAATATGGAAAAGGCAATGTTTGGGATGGGTTGCTTCTGGGGCGCCGAACGCAAATTTTGGCAGCAACCCGGGGTTTATATCACCGCTGTCGGTTATGCGGCCGGATATACCCCCAACCCGACTTACCAAGAGGTTTGCACGGGTTTAACGGGTCATAATGAAGTTGTGTTTGTGGTTTATGATCCGAAAGTAATCAGTTATGAAAAGTTGCTGAAAGTGTTCTGGGAAAGTCACGATCCGACTCAAGGAATGCGTCAAGGAAATGATGTCGGCACTCAGTATCGTTCGGGAATTTATATTTATTCCGACGAACAACGCAGCGCCGCTGAAGCTTCACGGGATGCCTATCAACCGCAGCTTTCTCAGGCGGGATACGGAAAAATTACCACTGAAATTATTCCGGCACCCGAGTTTTATTTTGCTGAAAGTTATCATCAGCAATACTTGGCAAAAAATCCCAATGGATATTGTGGTTTGGGGGGAACAAAAGTTCAGTTACCTGAGAGACAGTTTACAGTGACCAGTGACCAGTGACCAGTGTTTTCAGTGAACAGTTATCAGTTATCAGCGCGCTCCTTGCGACGGGGGCGGAATAGTCGGTAGCAAAGTTTGTAAGAGAGTAACCAGTGTTTTCAGTTATCAGTAACCAGTTGTTTAAGCGATCGCTTGTAAACTGTTCACTGTAACCTCTTAACTGTTCACTGCTAACTGTTCACTGGTCACTGTAAACTGCTAACTGTAAATGATGGGTTAGGAAACAGGCTAACCCATCCTACAAATTCCGTACAAATTAAGCACAAGTTAACGCCGCAGATAAATTAAATTATCGTTATTAAAATCATCATCATCGTCATCATCGTCGTTGAAATGGTGGTGTTCGGGAATATGAACCGCTCGCAAAAATTCTGCACTTTCTTCGGGTAAAGCGGTATTAATATACATTCCACTGCCCAATTCAAAGCCGGCGGAAAGGGAAATTCGCGGGACAACGGCAATATACCAATGAAAATAATCGGCGTATTTATCAGAAGTGGGAATGGAACGAATGGTATAGTTATAATCGGGATTTTGCAACCCATAATAAAGTTTAGCTAAAACGACTTTTAAAGTCAAGGCTAAGTCGGTAATTTCTCCATTGGTAATTTCATCAAAAGAGGAGGAATGACGGCGGGGAAAAATCCAAATATGAAAGGGAGAAAGAGCGGCGTAGGGAATAAAGGCAACAAAATGTTTGCTCTCGAAAATAATCCGTTCTTGGGCGTTTAGTTCCTCTTCTAACGTGCGGCAAAAAATACATTCTCCGGTATCATCGTAGTAGCGAATTGCTTCTTGAGTGCGATCGCGCCATTGAAAAGGTACTATGGGTAAAGCGGCAATTTGAGAGTGAGGATGTTCGAGAGATGTACCCGCACCTCGCCCATGATTTTTAAATATTACAATGGTTTCGATGCGCGGATCTTGACGTAAATCCGAGTATCTTTTTCGATAAACTCTCAGAATATTTGAAAGGTCTTCTACCGTCATTAAAGCGGTGGTTAAATCGTGGCGAGAATGTTCGATAACAACTTCGTGAAATCCCACACCTGATAAGGATCGAAAAATGCCGTCAAGATTTCTAATTCGTTCTCCGGTTTGGGATAAAGCGGGATATTTATTACCAACAACTCTCACTTTCCATTCACTTCCTATTCCTTCACAAAGTCGCAAAGATTCAGGCGTTCCGGTTAGATGTTCGTTACCCAAACAAAAGGGACAATCTGGACGATACACCGGAATTTTAACGGTGGGAATTTCATTTTGAGCAAATTCATGGGGACGTTTTGCCCGTTCGGTTGCAATAATCACCCAATCCCTCGTAATCAGATTTTGTCTTAACTCAGTCATAAAATTACAGAGATAAAAAAGTCTTTAAATTTTAATTCTGCGAGCGAGCTTGAGTTTCAGAATTATTTTAAAATATTAATTTTTGTGCATCGATAATCCTCGCTTTGTCATTAGATAAACGGCAAAACTTCCCAGCCAATGACTGCCACTGTAGTCAACCGCAGAGACTAAATTTAAACCCTTTTCTCGATGCACCAAGGCGACAGCTTCTAGGGCGGGTATACGAGAATCATTATGAGGTAATTTGGAAATGATACCTTCTAACATCCAAGCCCGACTCAAGTTTAAACCATCAAAATGAGATTGGGCATAATCTTGAGGATTTTCTACAGAAACAGGCTGCAACCAATCTGTTTGTTTTTCTGTGGGAAGTTTCGGCAAAAATTGAGTTAACCAAGGGGCAAAGTCTTCGGGAGAAAGAAGGCGCCGCATTAAGTCCGCTTCGGCCAATGTGGGCGAAAGAAAATCATATCCCCAGGGTTCTAAATGGAGGGGATGGTTACAATCATTGAGATAAAATTGACGGATTTTTTCTTCTATTTCTGGGGTTAAAGTCGGATGATGGGCGATGGCATAATCCCAAATTAAACCCAAAGCAAAGGCGGTTTGAGAATGGCTACCTGTCCGGTTGGGATAGGATATATTTTGCCACCATTGTTGTAGATTTTGAACGGCAACGGCTTCTAACGGTTGGAGAATTTCCAGCCATTTTTTTGCTTGAATATCTTCCCATTCTCTTAATTCCCCGGTCAGTTGCAAAAGCCATGCTAAACCGTAGGGACATTCAAACCGAGGTTGAGATTGCAAATGAACAACTTCGGCGCTAATATTTTCACAAGTAATATTTTGGCTAATGACTTCTCGGGCTGTATTGTTAAATGAAGCATGACAGAATAAGCGCATTAACCGCACCAGCATCCAATGGTTATGAACCGCAGAATGCCAGTCTAAACAGCCATAAAATGCCGGAGTGAGTTGACGAGGTGGGATGAAATCTTCGCCCTTCTCCAACCAGTAGAATTGAACGTGTGGATATTCTCGCAAGACACATCCCAGGGCTAACTGGGAAAATTGGCTCGCCATTTTGAGGTCAAGTTGATCGGGTTTCACAGCAGAAAATTTTGTAACTTAATTTGTAACTTGAACTGAGAAACAAAAAATTAGAGGATTTAAGTTTAAATCCTAACCTAAAATTTCCAAATCACAAACAATTGTCACACTTCTTTTCAAAAATCAACCCTTAATTTAAAGGATTCGCTGCTTTCGCGGCTTTGGCTTGTTCGACATTCACACCCGCTAAAATGATTAATCCCAGGATAAAAAAGACAATTAAAGATAAAATTGAAGTGCGGGCGGTTCCCGTAAATTGACGAATTAACGCAAAAACTAACGGCCCAATAATTGCCGATCCTTTGTTGAAAACCGAGTAAAATCCATAAAATTCTGCCGAGGCATGAACGGGAATTATCGAAGCATAAAAAGAACGACTCAGCGATTGAGAACCGCCCTGAACTAATCCCACAATTCCCCCCAAGATAAAGTATTCGGTTGGGGTGGTTAAAAAGTAGGCATAAATCACAACAAACGACCACCCCAATAAACTCACCATTAGGGCTTTTTTGGCTGAGATTTTCTCGGCCAACTTACTAAACGCCAAAGCACCCGCCACACTCACAAACTGAATCACCAACAATGTGATCATCAAAACATTGGTTGAAAAGTTTAATTCTTCTGTTCCATAAATGGTTGCCATTGTAATCACGGTTTGAATGCCGTTATTGTAAATCATGTAGGCAATTAAAAAGTATAATAACTGTTTAAAGGCTTGTAATTTTCGCAAGGTGATCACTGTTCTAATCAAGCCGACTTTTAGATAAGCCAGCCCGGAAGGAAGATGGCGATATTCTGCGGGTAATGTCTCCACTGTTGGGGCTTCTTTGAGATACAAAAGTGTAAAAATAGAAAACCCTCCCCACCAGAATCCCGCCATTAAAATCGCTAATCTTGCCGCAAGTTCGGCGGAAATTCCTAACCCTTGATGTCCGGCAATTAACCCCAGTGAAAGGGCAAATTGTAAGCCCCCTCCGACATAACCATAAGCAAATCCTTTCCCCGAAATCCAATCGATTTTATCTTCTGAAGCAATACTGGGGAGAAAAGCATCATAAAAAATATTAGCGCTCACAAAACCAATTTGAGCAATCAGAAATAAAATGATAGTTTGAACTAAATCACCGGCTTGGCAGAAGAATAACAAACAGGTTGCCAAACTGCCACTATAGCAAAAGGCTGTGAGAAACTTCTTTTTAGAAGCGGAGAAATCTGAAACCGCTCCCATCACCGGAGCAATTAAAAAAACAATAAAAGCTGATAAACTAATGAGAAATCCCCAAATAGTGGTTGCACTGTAAACGGTTCCGGCAAAGGTTAAACCCCCTTTCGGTACGACAACACCCGCAAAATAGGCGGGTAATACGGCGACAACAACGGTGGTGATATAGGCAGAATTTGCCCAGTCATACATCAGCCAACCGAAAATTTCCTTTTGATTGTTAGACATCGTTTAAATTAGTGTTACTCGTTAAAATAGATGTTTGAGTCAACTTTTGCACCCTTAACCAATAGCAACAAAACTTATGCCACGTACTCCAATTTTATCCTTTGATCGCGGTACCCTGATTTTACATCCTCCCGCAAAAGCTAAAGCTTGGATTGACTTTGCGACTTGGGACGATCGCATCGAAAAGTTTCGCATTCCCGCGATTTATTATCGTTCTTTAATCAAATCATTACAGGCGGAAAATGTCAATTTTATTGATGAGGCGGAGGATTTTAAAGCCTTACAATTTGTTTCGAGTGTGGAGATGGAACCCTACCCCCACCAACAAGAAGCTTTAACCGCATGGCGACAAGCCCGAAGTCAAGGGGTGGTGATTTTACCGACAGCTTCCGGGAAAACTTATCTCGCTCAAATGGCGATGCAAGCCACATCAAACAGCACGTTAATTGTTGTTCCGACGTTGGATTTAATGCACCAGTGGTATGCTCATTTAAAGGCGGCTTTTCCCGATTTAGAGATTGGTTTATTGGGCGGGGGTTCGCGAGATAAAACCCCGATTTTGGTGGCGACTTATGATAGTGCAACCATTCATGCTGAGACAATTGGTAATAAATATGGGCTGTTAGTTTTTGATGAATGTCATCATTTACCAACGGATTTTTATCGGGTTATTGCTGAATATGCCATCGCTCCTTATCGTTTGGGTTTAACGGCAACTCCGGATCGTTCCGATGGAAAACATAGCGATTTACATTATTTAATTGGGCCGACTGTTTATAGCAAAACACCCGAACAACTGGCCGGAATTGCCTTGGCCGAACATAAAACCGTTCAGATTTTGGTGCGTCTTTCTCAACAAGAACAGAAATCTTATCAGGACAATATTAAGATTAGAAATGATTTCTTGAAAGACAATAAGATTAGGTTGGCAAGTTTGGAAGGTTGGAAAACTTTTGTGATGGTGAGTTCGCGATCGCCAACGGGAAGACGGGCGATGTTAGCCCACCGTCAGGCGAAAGAAATTGCACTCTGTACCGATGGAAAACTGCGGGTCTTAACGAATTTACTGGCTCAACATTATCCCGAAAGAACCCTAATTTTTACGGCGGATAATGCTACGGTTTATCGCATTTCTCAAGCGTTTTTAATTCCCGCCATTACCCATCAAACTCCCGTTAAAGAACGTCATCAAATTTTATCTAAATTTCGCCAGGGAGAATATAAAACGTTGGTGGCTTCTCATGTGTTGAATGAAGGGGTTGATGTTCCTGACGCTCGCATTGCGATTATTTTATCGGGAACCGCTTCTGAGCGAGAATATATTCAACGTTTGGGGCGAGTTTTGCGAAAGGGAAATCTAGCCAATAAACAGGCGATTTTGTATGAAGTTGTCACCGAAAATACAGCCGAAGAACGAACCTCCCAACGGCGAAAAGGCGAGAACAAATATTCAGCAGCACCGAATAAATCTCAACCCGAACAATTAAAACTGTTTAAATATGGAACGAAATCACAACCGACAAAACGAGCCGCCGAATCTTCCGGGAAATGGGGAGAATATTCTTCAAAACCATCTGACTCGAATGAAGAAGAATAAATCGAGAAAATTTTAAAAATAGGCTTGTGTTTTCAGCGTTGATGAGATAAAATAATGTTGAATCTTAAGGCGTTATTTTTAATCTCACCGTCTCAAATTTAAGTCAAATTGTAACCGCAAACTGAAAAACGATGTCTATCACAAAAGAAGAAGCAAAACAACAACTTGAACGTTTAATTTTTTATGATGAATCTTCCTCGGAGTGGGTTCAGGATGTGTGGGATATGAGTTCAACCTTGGGAGAAAGTGCGGCGAAGTTGGTGGAAGCTTTTGATGCTTTAATTGAGTATTGTCCCGAAGATCAACTCGAAAAAATGTTGCAAACTTTGTATAAAGATCATTTGGAGTAATTGAACTCCAATGCTATCTAAAAGATTTGAATGATTTGTGATGGCGAACCGGATGATAACATTCTGAAAAATTTCGATAATTCAATACAAATGGTCAACGCAGAACTTGGATATTCAAAGCCAACTCAATAGACTGTTTTCCGATTTAGTTGAGTTGGCTGACTGTGCATTTTTTCAAGTTCAAAAAAACCTCATCAAAACCCAAATTTAATTTAATTTTTCGATGAAAGCATTTGAGACAATTCAGCGTGCATAAAAGCAATATCTGGGTCACGTTGAATCGCTTCAAAATAGCGTTTTTCCCGAGCGTTTCCATTTTCGGAAGGGCGAAGCAAAAGTCGGGCTTCTTCTAATAAATGATTCACTTGTTGTAGGGTTACGGGTTCTTCTTTCGCCGCCATAACCTCATCAATTTGAGCGATTAACTGAGAAAAAGGACGCAACCAACTAAACATTTCGTCTCCGATTACCAGTTGAAAAAATTCTCCGCGAGAACGAATCGGACCATGAAATTTTTCATACTCAACTTTTTCCGACTCTAGCAGTGCTTTATGAAGGCGCAGGAGTTTGGTTCGTACATCACGCAAACGTTTAAAGGGAAAATCGAGAGATGTAGGATTTGAAGACATTGATTAAAATTGCGATCGCGACTTGATCTATTGTGTCACATTGAGTTGCACTTTTGAAGACAACCTCGCTACTCATTGCGAAAAATCGCCAGAAAAAGGCAAAACTAATGTATCTAGACAGAAAATATTCTTTTATTCTAACAACCAATAAAACAATTGACCTAACGTAAGTTGTAGTTCGTTTGCAAATTCAGGAACCGGAAGCTGTTGAGAGGGTTCATCAAAAACTGCGGGGGCTGCTGTGGGAAGATAAACAAATATTGTTTTTTCTTCGGGGTCAATTAACCAGCCCATTTTTGTTTCAAATTTAAAGCAGTTTAATATTTTTTTCGTGACTTTTGTTTGACTTCGAACGGGTGATAATATTTCAAGAATCCAATCGGGGGCGGATGTAAATCTATTGGCGATTTCTCCAGTTTTATCGCGAGGAATTATAGGATTTGTAAATACAGCGACATCGGGAACAATTGATTTTCCGCCAAAGGTACACTGTAATTCTATAAAAGCTCTTGCTATTTTTGTAGGTTTAACAACTTCATTAATGGCGATAATTAATTCACCTTGAATGATGCTATGTTTTCCCTGTGGCATTGGTTTTTGAATAATCTCCCCATCAATATACTCGCTGGCGGGTTCAGTTTCTTCTAACTTTAGGAATTCGTCTAAGGTGATTTTTTTTGTCGGTGCTTGTACCATTTGAACTATTTTTATTCTGTAAAAAAACGGGCGGGCATTGCCCACCCTATTTTAACACTAAGCCTTAAACTTCTCCGTAATTCGCTTCATCGCCTCGTTGACATTTTCCCGACTATTAAAAGCAGAAATGCGGAAATATCCTTCACCCGCAGCGCCAAACCCGGAACCGGGTGTTCCAACAACATTACAAGTTTGCAGCAACTTATCAAAGAAATCCCAACTCGACAAACCCTGAGGCGTTTTCACCCAAACATAGGGCGCATTTACACCCCCATAAACCGATAAACCTGCCGCTTTTAACTGTTCGCAAATAATCCGGGCATTTTCCATATAAAAATCAACTAACGCCCGAACTTGCGCCTGTCCTTCTTCGCTGTAAACCGCTTCTGCGCCCCGTTGAACAATATAAGAAACGCCGTTAAATTTAGTAGACTGACGGCGGTTCCATAACTTCCAAAGTTCAACATCGGAACCATCAGATGCTTTCGCTATTAACGTTTTGGGAACCACAGTTAAAGCGCAACGAGTTCCGGTAAATCCCGCATTTTTAGAAAAAGAACGAAACTCAATTGCACAATCTCGCGCCCCGTCTATTTCATAAATAGAATGGGGTAAATTTGAATCGGTAATAAACGCTTCGTAAGCCGCATCAAACAGAATAATGGCACCGTTGGCTTTGGCATAATCAACCCAAGCTTTTAGATGTTCTTTACTCGCGGTTGCGCCCGTCGGGTTATTGGGAAAACACAGGTAAATTAAGTCAACTTTTTGACTGGGAATTTCAGCGGTGAAGTTGTTTTCTGCGGTAATGGGGAGATAAACTAAACCGTCGAATTCTCCCCGATCATTTGCCGAACCGGTATGACCCGCCATGACATTTGTATCGACATAAACCGGATATACGGGGTCAGTAACCGCGATGATATTATTCTTACCAAAAATGTCAAGAATGTTGCCTGTATCGCATTTTGAACCGTCGGAAATAAAGATTTCAGACGCATCAATTTCGCATCCTCGGGCTTGAAAATCCTGTTGGGCGATTTTTTCCCGCAACCACCCATAACCCTGTTCCGGGCCATAACCTTTGAACGTGCTGCGCGCGCCCATTTCTTCGACGGCTTTGACCATCGCCGTGCGACAGGCTTCGGGTAGGGGTTCGGTGACGTCGCCAATGCCGAGTTTGATGATTTTGGCGTCAGGATTGGCTTCGATAAAGCTATTCACCCGTCGGGCGATTTCTGGAAAGAGGTAGCCTGCTTTGAGTTTGAGGTAGTTGTCGTTAATCGTTGCCATTTTGAATCTTTACAAATGCTGTTAAACAGCTTACAACCAACTGTTGCTTATTCATCAAAAATCTCGCTTTTTCCGCAACTCGGCGGTCAGTTGGGTGCTGATTCATTCTATGTCCGCCCAAGCTACCTCGGGTTTGAGCGATCGCCTATTTATCCAAAAAATTTCTCTAGAAAAAGCGATAAAATCAGCGATCGCCTCCTCTACAACTCCTTAAAAGTTAGGCAAAATCCCTTAACATTTTTTTGATTTCTATCGTATGCAATTCTTCTTGACCAATCAAGGTTCGAGCATATTCTTCGATATAAATGCTGGCATTTTCTACCACATCCAGTAAGTCTTTATAGAGTCCGAGGGCGGTTTTTTCATGGCTGAGGCTTTCCTGTAAAATATCTTTTACGGTGTGCTGATATGTTTCTTCAATGGGAGCAATTTTTTGGCTGGGATGTCCTTCTAAACCCGTAAGAATTTCTCCCGCTTGTTGAGCATGAAGTAGAGATTCTGTGGCTTGTGCTTGGAAAAATTGTACAATAGACAAACGATTAGGCCCCGTTACCATTAAAGAATAATGGGTGTAGCGGACAACTCCTGCTAATTCAAATTCCATGATGGTATTGAGCAGGTTGATTGTTTTTTCGGTGTCAAGTTCTCTCATCAGTCGTGTTTGGTGTTGGTGTACTGCAAGTTATTGCAAATATTTTTCAATTTTAGGCTGAATTTTTCCTCGTCAGCAGTTGTCTATGATACGAGCAGAAAAAATCAGCAGTAGAGCCTCAACTTGCTAGACTCAACCTGTTAAAATTATTTATCACGCTTTGAGATTATTTGCTCAAAATATAATAAAGTCTTAATAGAATTGATCGCCCTTCAACTTTTTGACAACCAATAAGTGGTCATTTCTCCCCGACCTTTAACTTGAACTTGTCCGCGTTTTTCAAAGGAATATTTATCTTTTAAGTATTCGTAAGTGTTTTGTGTAACTTGAATTTTATTAGGTAAACCTGATGACTCCATCCGAGAAGCAATATTAACCGCATCTCCCCAGAGATCATAAATAAACTTTTTCACCCCAATCACACCCGCCACAACTGTCCCCGTATTAATTCCAATTCTAATTTGTAATTCTTCATTGTATTTGGCATTAAAAGCGGTGATTTCCCTTTGCAGATCTAGAGCCATTTCTGCGATCGCTTCCGCATGATCGACTCTAGGAATTGGTAATCCACCCACCACCATATAAGCATCCCCAATTGTTTTGATTTTTTCTAAACCGTGTTTATCGGTCAATTCATCAAATCGGGAGAAAATGTCATTTAATAAACTCACCAAATCATCCGGTGTAATTCTTGCATACAAGGGCGTAAAACCCACAATATCTGCAAATAATATGGTCACTTCATTGTATTTTTCTGCGATAGAACGGGGATCTTTTTTTAAGCATTCGGCAATCGTTACAGGTAAAATATTGAGTAATAATCGTTCGGATTGTTCTCGACTCTCTCGCAAGGCGTTATCTGTAATTTTACGTTCTAACTCTGCACTGGCTCGGGCGGCAAAAATCTTTAAAACTAGCTCTCGGGTTTGATCATTAACCATCGGTTGGCTATCTAATACCGCAATATGACCGATAACATTACCCGTCGAGTCAATTAATGGAATTCCTGCATAACTATCGGCTTGCAAATCAACTAAATCTTGATCGTCTGGAAAAATTGTCGTAATATTTTTCTCATGGCAATAATATTTTTGATTAAAAATGACTTCTTCGCAGGGAGTTCCTTTGAGATCATACTCAATATTTTGAGCAAAATCTTTTTCTAGCCAAAAGGCTAAGGTGCGAACTCTTGTTTTTTGAGTGTTGGCGCATTCGGTCACAAAAGCATAACGAATTCCTAAAATTTCGGCCAAATACTGAACACAGGCGCGAAAAAATTCATCACCGGTTTTAGAAGCAGTCCCTTCTACAATTAATTTTAAAGCTTCTTCCCGACGTTTGCGATCGCTAATATCCCGGACAACACAGAGAACCGAGTTATAAGAAAGCGGTGAAATATTGGCACAGAGTTCGGTTTTTCCGATTGGTAATTCTAAGCTATATTCAACTTCAACCCTTTGCTGAGTCGCCAAAGACTTTTGAATCGCCGCCTGTAATAAATCGGCTATATTTTTCGGTAAAATATCATGTAGAGTCTTGCCTATGTTTTCCTCGGGAGAATTGTATAATAACTTGGTATTGGGGTTGGCAATTTTTAGATATTGTCCTCGACTATCAAACACAATAACCGATTCAGTCATCCCTTGAAATAGGGCGCGAAGTTCGGCTTCCGATGCTTCTAAGTTGGCTTGCGTTTTTTGTAAAGTCGCTACGGTTTGCTCTAACGCTTCATTTTTAATTATCAGTTGTTTCTGAAGATTTTTAACTTGTAAATGGGTTTGAACCCGAATTAAAACTTCCTCCAGTTGAAAAGGTTTTGTAATATAATCTACACCCCCGACTTGAAACGCTCTAACTTTATTATCAACTTCATCAATTGCACTTAAAAAAATAATCGGAACCGAACAAGTTTCTGCATCGGCTTTCAAGTGTTGACAAACTTCATAACCTCCCATTACCGGCATATTAATATCTAAGAGAATCAAATCCGGCAAACGAGTTTTAGCCGCAACTAACGCCGCTTTGCCATTAATAGCTTTGCGAACTTGATACCGCTTTTTAGATAAAAAATCGGATAAAAAACGAAGGTTTTCAAGCTTATCATCAACGATGAGAATGTCAGCTTGAGAGTTGGGAGATTCAGAAGCAGTTTTTTCCGGCATAAACGTTGGGTTTAAGTCAATCGTGCAGGTCATAAAAAAGCTATTGAGGTTCAATTAAAACTGGATTTTTGAGGGGATTTTAATCAACCATAGGAAGATTCCACAATCTGATAGCAAGCTTTTCCTTGTGATTTCGCTTGATACATTGCTCGGTCGGCATGATTTAAAATTTTGTGGGGATCGCAATAGAGTGATAAATCTAAAATAATACCCACGCTAAACGAGATGATAACATCTAGATTTTGAATCACAAAAGGAGACTGAAAACTTTTTACAATTCGCTCGGCAATAGCCAGAGTAACGCAAGAACTGGCAATATTAGGAAGTAAAATCACAAATTCATCACCTCCTAAACGGGCAATAAAATCATGTTGACGTACAGCATCTTTCAAACGTTTAGAAATCGAAATGAGCAATTGATCGCCGACCGCATGACCGAAAGAATCATTAATGTTTTTAAAGCCATCGCAATCCAAATAAAATAAAGCAAATTGAGTATTGGGATATATTTGCTGTTGCTTTAAAGCTTCTTCGAGTCGCCGCATCAAAAAAGTTCGGTTTGGAAGCTGAGTTAGGGGGTCGTGAAATGCCATTTTTAACAGTTGGGAATGAGAAAATTCTAAAGCTTCAAGACGTTCTTTGACTCGTTCTTCTATTTGCCTGTTCAGTTCATCGATAGTTTTTTCAGCCCGGATCAGTTTAAGCTGATTTTCTATTCGGGCTAACACTTCCTCGACATAAAAAGGCTTGGCAATATAATCTGCACCCCCAACTTGAAAAGCCTTTGCTTTATCCTCAATCTCATCGGTTGCACTCAAGAAAATAATCGGAATATGAGCGGTTTTGGGATTGGATTTCAGGTGTTTGCAAACTTGATAACCACTCATATTCGGCATTCTGATATCGAGTAAAATCAGAGTCGGTTGAATGCTTTCAACCGCTCTGAGTGCCATCACACCATTTGTGGCTTTTCGAGTTTGGTATCCGTTTTTCGTCAAAATACTGGACAAAAGACGAATGTTTTCCGGTCGATCATCAACAATCAAAATATCCACAGTTTCTTCTAGTAAAGGTCGCTGATTACCAATGTTGATCTCATCATAAATTTCTTCGGAAATCAACGACAATACATCCGGGTTAATTGGATTTGAATGTTGCATGAATTTTCCTCAAAAAGGTTATGGGTTTTGGGAGGGAATTAATAACAGAATTTTGTCAAATTGATAGGTTTCCACTAACTCAGTCAACGCTTGAATGAGCCTTGACTGTTCGCCGGGAATTTCCTCGAGCAGTTGTAAGCAGAGAGCATCGCTACCTTGAGCGGCTGCCTCGTAGAATTGAGCGATCCATTCTGGCGGCATAATCGCTAAATCTGCCGTCTCTAACTGGTGATTAGATAAAGGCTTTGTAGAATTTATCGCATCTTTTTCTGTCTGGTTATAACAGTATATTACTCCCAGATAAAGGCTTAACGTTTCTAAAATTTCTTCTCGACGAAAGGGCTTGCTTACAAAGTCATCACAACCAACAGTTAAACATTCCTGTCGCTGTTCAGCAAATGCACTGGCGGTAATTGCAATGATCGGAACGGGTAGGTTTTCGGGTGTCAATTTATTCTCTAATTCTCTAATCGTTTGGGTGGTTTCATAACCGTTTAAAATTGGCATTTGCATATCCATGAAAATTAAATCTGGATGCCATTGTTCCCAAATTTTTATCGCTTCTTTTCCATTGGTAGCTTCTTTCACCTCATCAAAGCCAATCTCCTGTAATAAGGTTAACAAAAGAAGACGATTGACCGGATGATCTTCAACAATCAAAATTCGATAATTCGGTTGTCCGGGTGCTAAACCCGATACCTGACTAATATCAGCCGATGTAACCGTTGGCTTGGTTTCGATAACAGCAATGGGAATCGCAAATGTAAAGCAACTGCCTTTTCCAACTTCACTCTCGACGGTAATTTCACCGCCCATCATCTGCACAAACTTTTGAGAAATCCGCAGTCCTAAACCGGTTCCTTCTTGAGATTCTCGCCCGACTTTTGTCTGTTGAAATGCCTTAAATAAATTCTGCATTTCTTCGGGTGCAATACCAGGCCCGGTATCTTCGACCACAAAAATTAGACTGTTGAACTGTTCGGATTCGGAGTTTCTAACTTGCAGGGTAACACCGCCTTGAGTTGTAAATTTTATCCCATTACCCAACAGATTAATTAAAACCTGGCGGAGTTTATTTTCATCAGTTCTAACGAATTGAGGAACATTTGAATCGATCTCAAACCTCAGAGATAAACCTTTTGATTTTGCCTTAATTTGTAGCAGGGCTTCTAGGGTAGAAAGCAACTGATATAGATCGAACTCCGTTTCATTTAACGTGGTGCGTCCGGCTTCAATTTTAGACAGTTCTAAGACATCATTAATTAAACCGAGTAAATGTTCGCCACTTTTATTCACAATTTTGATGTATCGTTGATGGTCAGACCTTAAAGATACATCTCGCTGCATCAGTTGAGTAAAGCCCAAAATCGCATTTAAAGGCGTGCGAAGTTCGTGGCTCATATTGGCTAAAAATTCGCTTTTGGCTTGATTGGCAGCATCGGCCGCTTCTTTAGCTTCTTTGAGTTCTTCAGCTTGCTGTTGAGTTCGAGCAAACAGTTCGGCTTGTTGTACCGCGACGCCAAGTTGATTGCTAATTTGAGTGATAATTTTTACTTCTTCTTCTTGCCACGCTCGCGGATGACTATTTTGATAAACCCCTAACAATCCCCAGAGTTTTTCGCCACAAAAGATCGGTGTAATCGTATAGGCTCGGGCTTGGAGTTGTTCTAAAAATTCCAGATAACAGGAGTCAAATCCCACTTGATAAATATCGGGAACCCAGCAATAACTATCTTTTAAACGATAAATTCCGCCTTCGTTGTTTTGCAGATAGGTGTCTTGAATGACTCCCTCGGAACTTCTAAATTGACCCGCCACACAATCGGTTTGATTGACGGTAACTTGAGTCAGTTGGGGACTATTGATCTGTGTGGGAAATAAGTTCTTCCAACCCGGGGCCACGGACTCGGAAACAATAATCCCACTCCAGTCCGAATTAAAGCGATAGATCAGCACGCGATCGCAAGCAATTGCCTGCCGCAATTCTGCCGTAGTTACATGAAAAATGGTTTTTAAATCTAACGTTTGACGCATTTTTTGGATTATACGAGTAGTTGCCTTCTCCCGTTGTACCATTAATCGGATCGATGCTTCTGCTGCAATTCTTTCTTTTATTTCGGTTTCGAGAGCAATATTAGCGGCGACCAGTTCCCCGGTTCGTTCTTCTACTCGGAATTCTAACTGTTCATAAGCACGGCGTTTGTCATCTGATGCCCATTTGCGTTGCAATTCAGCAGCAGCACGAGCGGCAAAAACCGACATAATGGCTTGAGTTCGTTTATCTATCTTTAAGGGGTTGACATCAACAATACACAAGTTACCAATCACCTTTTTATCCGCATCAAATAAGGGAACACCCATGTAACTTTCGGCCTGGAGTTGTTGTAATAGGGGATTATTCGGAAAAAAACCTTGCAGATTTTTTGGACAGTAACAAAACTGTTGAGTTTTGATGACAATATTGCCGGGTGTATCGTCTAAACTGCATTCAAAATTATTCCTGAGATGATCCTTTGACCAAAACGCAAGGCTGCGTAATCCCGGCCGAAGCCCGTCAACTTTCTCGCAGACAAACACATAGGGAACATTCAACGCCGTTGCTAAGTTCTGTACCAATGCCTGAAAAAAATCTTGTCCGGTTACTGAGGCGGTTCCTGATAAAATCGATTGTAGAATTTCTTCGGTTCGTTGTCGTTCGGCGACTTCTTCTTCTAACTTTTGATTAATCGCTTCGAGTTGTTCCGGCGATCGCAAAGCTAAGAATTTCGGTAACAATTCAACTAATCGTAAAGCCGTATATACAGAAACAAAAGCGGTTAAAGCCCGTTCAATTCCCGAGATCCAATAATAGGGATACCAAAGCGTCCAAATATCAAGTAAATGACCCAAGCCGCAGAGAATGATAAAGGCACTGAATAAGACGAAAACGTTGGAAAAAGGCAGATCGCTACGTTTTCTGACAAAGTAGATTAACATTGCCGGAATCGAAAAATAGGCGATCGCAATTAGCGCATCACTTATTAAATGTAATCCGACTAAAGGAGTTTGCCAAAGATAACAATGGCCGTGTGGTATATAAGAATGGCTAGATACAAGATTTTGCAACCCTTGTAACACCGTTGTTTTCTCCTGAAAGATTTAAAAAGTTTTTTTGATGCAGACTGCGGAAACCTGTTTACGTTCGCACGCCTCTAGATTTCGGTCTAGAATTGAGGTTATTGTTGTTCTATGGTGGCATTGAACATTTTGAATGACCATCCCAGATAGAACTTTAAGTCGGAAACTTAAGATGTTCTCAGTCTATTTTGCTAAGGTGGCTTGACAATATTGATAAAATTAGTCTGATTATCCATCGTTAATAAAACTCTGAGTGTAGTGCCTGTGGCTCCTTCTGAAAATTTTCCTGAATCTTCCCCCAAGCGTCGAAGAGGTGTCATCCTGAGTTCTAAAGGTTGGCAACGCCTACAAGCGGCTGAACTTCTCTCCTCTGCGCGAAACAATGAGGGTAACAGCTACACTTTAGAACAGTTGAGCGATCGCACGGGATTGAGTACCAAAACCTTAACAAAAGTTCGTCATCGTCAAAGACCTGTCGATCAACTCACTTTGGTAGACTATTTTAAAGCCTTTGGGCTGACCTTGGAACCAGACGACTATATTAGCCAAGAACCCGATCCTGAAGCATCAATTGCAATTTTGACGAACTTGCTACAAACAACTTTGAAAGGACAACTTTCCCTCGATTCTCCATTTTATATCTATCGCCCTCCCGCCGAAAAATTTCTGATTCAAGAAATGATGCAACCGGGAGCATTAATTCGAGTTCGCGCCCCCCGACAGTTTGGCAAAACCTCTTTAATTGCCCGGGGATTAAATTCTGCTCAAGAACAAGAATTTCGCACCGCCGTTGTCAGTTTGCAATTGGCAGATAGCGGTATATTTGAAAGTTTAAATCAATTTCTTCAATGGTTATGTGTAATGGTCAGTCGCAGTCTGGGCTTACCGCACAATTTAGAAGAATATTGGAATCCGATGTTTGGAAGCAGCTACAGTTGTAGTGAATATTTTGAAAGTTATTTGCTTGCGGTTAGTGACCGTCCGTTGCTTTTAGTTTTAGATGAAGTTAATATTGTTTTTAATTATCCCCAGATCGCCACTGACTTTTTTGGAATGCTGAGGGCTTGGTACGAACAATCCCGACATAACGCTCCCCTCAGTGAACTCTGGCAAAAACTCCGATTAATTATTGTTTATTCTACAGAAGTCTTTTTACCGTTAAGTATACATCAATCTCCGTTTAATGTTGGATTATTGATTACATTACCGCCCTTTACAAAAGAACAAGTGGCTGAACTTGCGGTTCGTTATGGTTTGGGCGACCCCGAGTTTTATGCCAGCAAATTGATCGATTTTGTTGCCGGAAATCCCTATTTAACTCAATTGGCATTATTTCACCTCAGTCAAAATCACGTTACCCTTGATGAATTACTCAAAACCGTCACCACACCCGAGAGTATTTTTGAGAGTCATTTAAGACAACAACTCGGATATTTAGAAGAACATCCACCCCTCAAAGAAGCCATGCAACAGGTTGTTTTAACTCCCAATGGTGTTGAACTACATCCCACAGTTGCCTTCAAACTACAAGGGTTGGGCTTGGTTCGGTTTGAGAATAAATTAACCCTTCCCAGTTGTGAGTTATATCGAGTGTATTTCTCTAATTTTTTAAAATAGATTACTTTAAACCGTTTAAAATCAGATGAAATACTTAAATCTTTTGAATCTCATTTCCCCTTTTATCCCCCCTAGCCCCCCTTTGATCCCTCCGCCTACGGCACCTCCCTTAAAAAGGGAGGCGGGGGGGGGAAAAGAAGGGGAAAAGAAGGGGAAAAGAAGGGGAAAAGAAGGGGAAAAGACCGGGGAATAAAATAAAAAAGTCCCCCTTTTTAAGGGGGATTTAGGGGGATAAATTCCGCCGAAATCCCCCAGGATTTGGGGTCGCGGGGGCGGGGAATTTCGGGGGATGTTTAAGATGGATATGTACACTGAAAATTACATCTAAAATAATTACTTTATGCTAACCTTTAAAAATCCCAATTCATCCTATCAAGTCGGGGGAAGTCTCCCCTTTAACGCTCCGACTTATGTACAGAGACAAGCCGATGAAACTTTATATCAAGGACTGCTGCGGGGTGAATTTTGTTATGTGTTTAACGCCCGACAAATGGGAAAATCGAGCCTAAGAGTACAGACAACCCACCGTTTACAAACTCAAGGAATTCGCTGCGGAGTAATTGATATTACCGCCATTGGAACTCAAGAAATTAACCCCGAACAGTGGTATGGTTCTATTCTCGGACTCTTGACGAAAACCTTTAAACTACAACTCAATTTATTCAGTTGGTGGAAAGAACGAAACCATCTATCTTTTGTGAATCGATTGAGCGATTTTATCGATACAATTTTATTAGATCAAATTACAGAACCGATTGTTATTTTTATTGATGAAATTGACAGCGTTCTCAGTCTAAAATTTTCAAGCGATGATTTTTTTGCCCTAATTCGTGCCTGTTATAACCGACGTGCCGAACAACCCGAATATCGCCGTTTAACCTTTGCATTATTTGGGGTTGCAACTCCGGGCGACTTAGTTTCCGATACCACTCGCACGCCCTTTAATATTGGTACGGCTATCGAATTAAAAGGCTTTAAACCAACAGAAGCCACACCTTTATTATGTGGATTAACAGAAATTCCCCATTCAGAAACCATCCTGAAACGGATTTTATATTGGACGGGCGGACAACCGTTTTTAACCCAAAAACTCTGTAAACTCGTCGCCGAATACGCCGTTAAAACTCAACCCATTACACGCTTATTTGTTGATGATCTGGTCGAAACTTATATCCTAACAAACTGGGAAGCCCAAGACGAACCCGAACACCTAAAAACCATTCGCGATCGCATTCTTTACAGCGAACAAAAAGCCGGGAGATTACTCGGATTATACCAAAAAATCCTCCTCCATTCATCAAACGAAATCACATCTTATCGCGAATTAGAAGGAATAGCCGTCGATAACAGTCCCGAACAAATCGAACTCATTTTAACCGGGTTAGTCGAAAAGCAAGATGCAATTATTCGCGTCAAAAATCCCATTTATCAACAGATCTTTAATACCGATTGGGTTGGGCAACAACTGGCAAATTTACGCCCCTACTCGCAAGCCATTAATGCTTGGATTGTTTCGGGATATCAAGATGAATCTTGGTTATTGCGAGGAAAAGCATTACAAGATATTCTAGCTTGGTCGCAAGGAAAAAACCTCGGTAATATTGACTATCAATTTCTCGCCGCCAGTCAAAAATTTGATGCTGGCGAAACCCGCAAAACCCTAGAAGCCGAAAAGCTTAAAGAAGTCGAAACCCGATTAGAATTAGAACGACAGCGATCGCTAGAACAACGACGAAATTTAAGGCGACAAAAACTATTATTAGGAATCGTCAGTTTAATGATGATGATAGCAGTTGGACTCGGACTATTTGCCAACCGTCAATATCAACAAACCGCCCTTAGCGAAGTCAAAGCCATTCTCCTCTCCTCAAAAGCTTTATTCGCCTCCCATAAAAGCTTTGATTCTCTTTTACAAGCGATAAAAGCCAAAGAACGTTTACAAGATTTAAGCAATATTGATCCCAAATTAGAGGCGAAGATCGATGAGGCGTTGTGGCAAGTTTTATTAAGCATTCAAGAATCAAATCGCCTCAACGGTCATACGGCTGCCGTTATGACTGTTGATGTCAGTCCAGATGGTGAAGAAATTGCGACTGGAAGCGTTGATACCACCATTAAAATTTGGAAACGGGATGGAACATTAATTCGCACGTTAAGCGGACATCCATCAATTGTGCGATCCGTGAAATATAGTCCCGATGGAGAACTATTAATTTCGGGTGGCGACAACGAAACCATTAAAATCTGGAAACGGGATGGCACCTTATTAAAAACTTTAAAAGCCAATTCTTCAGGAATTTGGAGTCTTGATTTTAGTCCCGATGGTTCAACTTTTGTTTCCGGCGGTTACGATAGCCTGGTTCAATTGTGGGATAGAAACGGTCAACTTTTAACCTCTTTTGGCAGTAAAACAACCGGAATTCGGGCCGTTGCCTTTAGCCCAGACGGTCAAACTATTGCGGCTGCTAATATTGATAATACCGTTCAATTGTGGAATATTGACGGCAGTTTACCCGAGATTGTGCTTAAACATAATGCACCCGTTTATTCCGTTGCTTTCAGTCCCGATAATCGTTTAATCGTCTCCGGTTGCGTTGATGGTTCGATTTATATTTGGAACCGAGACGGTAAATTAGTCAAAACTTTAGAAGCCCATGAAGCCGCAGTGATTGCTTTAAGATTTAGCCCGGATAGCCGTTCATTTGCTTCGGGAAGTTGGGATAAAACCGTTAAACTTTGGAAACCAGATGGAACAAAAATAGCAACTTTAAGCGGACATGATGCTTCCATTTGGGGGATTGCCTTTAGCCCCGACGGAAAAGAAATTATTTCTGCGGGGGCGGAAAATATTGCGATGATCTGGAAAACTGCCAGCCAATTTCAGAAAAGATTCTATGGGTTAAGTGGGTTAATTTTCGGATTAGATTTTAATAAAGATGGGACAGTAATTGCAACCTCTGGAACCGAGAAAACTATCCAACTTCGACAACTTGATGGAACTTTACTCCGAACGATTAATGGCCACGATGCGGCATTAGGGAAGATTGCTTTTCACCCAAAAAGTAATATTCTCGCTTCGGTTAGTGAAGACAAAACCCTCAAACTTTGGCAGTTAGATGGAAGATTGATCCGCACTTTTACCCAAAATTCTAGCTCGTTAATTGCAGTAGACTGGAGTCCTGATGGTGAGACACTTGCAGTTGCGGGTACAGATGGACGGGTGTGGTTGTGGAAGCGAGATGGCACCTTAATTAAAACCTTAGAAAAGAATACCGCATTGATTTGGACTGTTGCTTTTAGTCCCGATGGAGAAATGCTCGCTACTGCTCGGGACGATAGCACAATTGAATTGTGGAATAAACAGGGTAAACTGTTAAAAATTATCGACGATCATCAAGCAGTGGTTTGGAATGTGGCATTCAGTCGGGATGGTGAGATTTTAGCCTCTGGAAGTGGAGACACGACGGTGAAACTTTGGACGCGAGAGGGGATTTTACTCAAAACTTTAACCGGACACCAAGCCGCAGTTTGGGGAATTTCTTTCAGTCCCGATGATTCTTTAATTGCCACGTCTAGCATCGATCAAACCGTTAAAATTTGGACGAGAGAAGGGGAATTATTAACCACATTAACCGGTCATACTTCGGGGGTGCGAACGGTGGCGTTTCATCCCAAACTGCCGATTTTGGCGTCGGCGAGTGATGACCAAAGTATTATTTTATGGAATCTCGATGAAATTCTCGATCTCGATTCATTTTCCTATGCTTGTAATTGGGTAAAAAATTATTTAAAAACCAATATTGCAGTCGAAGCCGATGATGTTAAACTGTGTCAAAGATCGTTTCAAAAAACTGAGTTATTCCCCGAATTTTTCATTAATATGTTAAGATAAACAATGAGAGGAATTATTTCCGTGAATTCCGCCCACCGCCGATAGAAAAATTTTTTGATGATACCTTGGGCAGACTTCGTGAGACAATGGTGAGGGAGAAAACTGGAAACTGTTCAAATGTTGAAACGAATTACAGCTATACTTTTTGTCATTGTCAGTCTTACCCTCGGGGGTTGTGTTTCAATCGGTGCAGCGGGCTTGAACTCTTTTGTCGATACGACCGATGGCTACGAATTTCTCTATCCCAACGGTTGGGTTGAGGTGAAAGTCTCTGACGGCCCGGATGTGGTTTTTCACGATATGATCGAACAAACTGAAAATGTCAGCGTCGTTATTAGTCCGATTCCCGACCACAAAACTCTCGATGAAATTGGCACCCCGACCGAGGTTGGATACAAACTTAGCAAAAATGCGATCGCACCTCCCGGATCGGGTCGGGAAGCGGAATTAGTTAATGCAGAATCCCGTCAAAAGGGCGACAAAACCTATTATTTGTTGGAATATGCGGTGACACTTCCCAATCAAAAACGCCATGATTTCGCCAGTGTTACGGTTAGTCGAGATCAACTGTTTACTCTCAATATTTCAACGCCTGAAAAACGTTGGGAAAAAACCCACAACCAACTCGAACAAGTTGTAAAATCCTTTAATGTTTATTAATCAAGGATTGTTCATTGATTAGACGTTCCCCGCGAACGTCTAAACTCTTTCTTTAATCTTATCAGAAAATTTTGAAGTCTACTTTTCTCTTTCTTATATGATCTCCGGTTGATTAATGCGTATTATGGGGGCGGGGCGGGTTTACCTTAATCTTAGAGTCGTAGTAAAGATCGTAGGCGTAACCCGCCCCTACAAAATAATAATTGATTAGCCGGACATGATATTATATGAAATTGAAAAAATCATGCTACACCTCTTTATCCCCACTTCCGGGGCGGGTTGATTTAACTTATTTCTGGGAAAAGATAGATTTAGGAAGAACCCCCGCCCCTACACTAACTTCTGTGCTGGTTTATGTCAGTTATTGGTGGGAAACATAGATTCTCGCGGAACCCGCCCAATCACTGACTTTAGCAAACATTTAACGATTTTAGATTAGGCAGATGGAAACGGAAAATTTAATCACATTTATTTTGGCTTCTGCTTCCCCTGCCCGGCGCCGTTTGTTAAATAATATTGGCATTGCGGCGAAGGTTTTACCCAGTGGTTTTGATGAGTCAAAAGTTGAACTTAACGATCCGGCTGAATTGGTGAAAACTCTCGCCCGTTGTAAGGCGGAAGCTGTCGCCAATCAATTAAATACAACCCCTTCCGATCAACTTCAAAATTCTCAATCTGCTTTAATTTTAGGCTGCGATTCGGTTTTAGAAGTCAACGGGGAAATTTACGGCAAACCCGCCAACCCAACTGAAGCGATTACTCGTTGGAAAACCATGCGATCGCAGTGTGGTAGACTGTTTACAGGTCACGCTTTAATTGATATCGGACAACAGAAAACCATTGTTTATTCTCAGGTGACAACGGTTTATTTTGCAGAAGTTAGCGATCGCGAAATTGAGGCTTATGTCGCTACGGGTGAACCGTTAAATTGTGCCGGATGTTTTGCAATAGAAGGAAAAGGGGGCGTATTTATTGAGAAAATTGAAGGTTGTCACACCAATGTTATAGGATTGAGTTTGCCTTTATTGCGAAAAATGTTGCAGGAATTAGGACATGATATAACTGAATTTTGGCAACCTAAAAATGAGGGTAAATTTTACACCTCCAATGGTGATGCGAAGTTTGATTAATGATCGCTGTCGGGGCGAGTTTGTACGGCGAACAGTCATCCTTAACCCCTAATGTAGGGGCGGGTTCCCCCAGAATTATCCATCTCAAAAATAACCTTGATAAACCCGCCCCGTCAGGTAGAATATATGATAATCGATTAATCGGACATGATCTTATCCCAACAAACAAGCCAGGGGAAACATTAAATATTCCAAGAAAAACAGCTTCCAAATAAACTGATAAAAACTCGCAATTTCTGATTTTTTCTCTAAATCAACTTTTCCACTCCGCCACCACATCAGACATAAAATAACCAGATGACTAACCACTAAAAAGATCGGGTTCACCCAAGCTTGTAAAAACACCGCAGCAACCATCATCCCCAGATAACATCCCGTTAACACCCAACGGGCTAAATTAAACACCGCAAGCGTTCCCAAACGAATGGTAAACGTGGTAATATTGTATTGGCGATCGCCTTCGATATCGGGAATATCTTTGAAAATCGCGATCGCAAAGGTGAAGACCAAAATAAACAGCGTTAGCGCCAAAATAGAAGGGGTTAAACTGGGGAGGTTTCCCGGCATTTTCTCGGAGAATACCCAACTAAAATGCAGGTACAGCCCTAAATTTACAATCACACCCCGCACCGTGAAAATGCACAGCGCCGCCCAAAACGGAAAGCGTTTGAGGCGAATGGGGGGTAAAGAATAGGCGGTTCCCAGCGCCAAACTAATTCCCACCGTTGCTAACAAAAATTTGCCTTGTAACGCGGCTAAAATAATCGCGAGTATTCCCGTTGTGATGATAATTGCTTTGGCTTGAAAAGGGGAATATTCACCGGATGCTAGGGGTAAATGAGGCTTATTGATGCGGTCTATTTCAATATCTTCGAGTTGGTTGAGTCCCACAATATAAACATTGCCACACAGACAAGCCAACCAACTGATCAGGAGGGTTATTAGGGCGGTAGCCACAATATCCCCATCTTGCCATGTGGCATTAATTTTATCACTCCAGGCGACGAGAGTCAATCCCAACACACTAAAACTTGTTCCAAATATAGTATGAGGGCGGGAAAATTTCCAGAAGGAATAAAGCCAAGGCGTGTATTTTTGGATAAGATTAACTGTAGAAATAGTTAAGGTTTGCTTGGAACTCTCGGCCATGATTGAGTTAGAATTTAAACAACTGAACTTAGATACTATACCTCATGTTTTACTTGGTGTATACTGAACTTGAGAGTGGATTATAAAGATTAGCAGTTGATTGTAATTTGGCCAAAACGTTGAAGAATGCGAATAGCCCGATCAAGTTCGTTACTGAAATTCAATCTGAAAAATAATTTTGAAACGGCATATTAACATCCTTGAACTTTGGAGAAAATCAACTATTCCGCCACCGCCCCCAAAAACATTTCCTTAACCTGATTATTTTCAAACTCAAAAATCAACCCGCCATAAACCGAACCGGCGACAAAAAAATCGGAAGAAATGGGGGCGGCTTCGTCTTCTTCTGCGGCATAGGCTTGTTTAACCTTCGCCGAAGAATCACCAATTGCAACGCCTCGCTTGGTGGTCAGTTGAGAAGGGGCTTTAACTCGAATAGAACTAATCATAGCAGACCCTTCTTCAGTTTCGGAAGCCATATCTAAAGTAATTCCTTGTTGGGGATAATTCCATTTTTGATGATACAAACCATCGGCACCCCAAAACTGTTGCTCTCCTTTGCTTTCTGCTTCTCCGAGTATTTGAACAACTTCGGTTTCGCTCAAACCAATTTTTAAGTCTCCAAACCCTTCCGAGTGGAGCAAATCAAAATTCTGAGAAATTTGAAACTCTAAACGGGGGAATATCTCAACCTCATCTAAACTTAACGCCGTCGATAGTTTCTCAGAAAAACTGATTTTACTTAGCAAAATAGCAGTCATTAAAGCCGGAAATTGTTTCATGTTAACACCGTTCAAATAAAACACGATAAACCGGTTCACCCCGAGATATAGTTGAACGTTCTCGCTCGGAAGGAAGGGGAAGGGGATTTTCCGCACCGAAATCTTTTGTTAAACGTTGAAAGGAGGGATTTTCTGAAAATATATCGGACATTTGTTTGATAACATCTTTCACATCCGACTGAAGAAACACCTCACCGCCCATCATAATATAGTCGGCAATTTCTGTAACCAACTCCGGTTGAACAATGCGGCGGCGTTGATGGCGTCGTTTGAACCAAGGATCGGGAAATTGAATGCTAACTCGCTTTAAAATTCCGGCGGGTAATGTTTCGAGGATGGGTTTTAAGGAATTATTGGCATTACAAAATAGATAATGTAAATTCGTTAATCCTTGTTCATCCCGCCATTGATTCGCTTCCTCGACTAACGGTTCTCTAATTTCCAAACCGAGATAATTCCAACTGGGTTCAATTTGCGCTAAATTCCACAGTAACCGCCCCCGACCGCAGCCGAGATCGAGATGTAAGGGTTGGTGAACTTTAGCATAGATTTTATTCCAGTCGGGCGGATCGATAGGAACTTGATATTTTTGCGCTAAAGGGTTAACGTGTTCACGAACTCGAACTCTTCCCAATGGTTATACCTCCAAATAAAAAAGGGCAAAAGGGGAAAGGCAAAAGGCAGAAAGTAAGAGAAAAGAGTTTTTAAAACTTCAGTTTGTTAACAAGAGTATAAATCATCCGAGTTTATTCTTGAAGCAAATAAATGATTGATTCAATATCTTTGTCTTCGCAAAGCCCCACCCTTTGAGATAAGAGAAGATGCGTTTTCAGTTCGTTAATCGAACCTTGAGCAATATTTAGGAATCTAGCATAATCTCCCGAGCTTCGTCTTTCATAACCTTCCGCAATATTGGCGGGGATGGATGCTGATGATTTTCTAATCTGTTGAACCATACTATAGAGTTCTTCTTTGGGGAAAGATTTAGTAAGATAATAACACTTTTCAGCAATCTCCATGCCTTTTTGCCAAATGATAAGGTCTTGAAAGTCTTTGATTTCTGACATTTTTAATCCCTCTATTTTCTAGATTTTATCTTCTACCTCTTACCTCTTGCAAGATTGCCTCTTGCCTGTTCCCTACAAAAAAGCGGAATGCAAAACATCCTGATGAATTTGCGCTCGCTCGATTAGAAATTCTATTTTACCCGTTGAGAGCGCATCCCCATTAGCATAACATTCTAGCCAAGTTTTACTGATCAGGTTCGCATCTAAAGGAAGTTGAGAAAGTTCCCAACCGGGAAAATCTAATTCTTCCATTAACTGGGAAACTTTCGGATCGTAACTCAGCGCAAAACATCGACATTCTTCTGTTGCAGCCATAATTAAACTATGAAATCGCATTCCGATAACCATTTCCACGCCCCGAAATACACCCTTGAGTTGACGGGGATCTTCTAAGGTGAGAATTTGACTGTGATTCGGAATAGCCCGGTGAAATAATTGGGCGATCGCTAAATCTTGACTCGGTTGAAAAGGAAGTAGTAAAATAAAAGCGCGAGTTGCTTTTTGAAAAGAAACCAAAGCTTGAGTTAAAACGCTCAAACGTTCGGGAGTTAATTGTTTATGAGGGCGCAACGTTAAAGCCACACGGGGAGCGGGTAAATCCCACAAACCGGGAACAGGTTTAGAGTCCAACGCCCAAACCGGATCGGGCGCCAAAGTAAAGGGAATTTGCCAATCCGATAATAACTGAGCCGAAGCGCGATCGCGAACACTAATCGTGGTACAATTAGAAAAGCAACGTTGAGCCAACTTGCGGGTGATCGGACGTCGTAAAGGGCCGATTCCTTGCGACCAAGCAATGGTTTTTAAGCCCATTTGTTGCGCCAAACCCATTAATCCGCCATAATAAAAAGGGCTAATGGAACTGGTGACATCTTGAATTAAACTGCCACCGCCCCAGATGAACGCATCGGCCCCCCGCAGAACCTTTAAAACTTCCATTGCATTCATGCGATTATAACTCGCCACCTGATAACGGCTTTCAGTTTCGGCGGGGTTTCCCGAAAGCACAAGCGGTTCAACCGAGCGAGGTAACATCTGTAAAAGCGAGGCGAGAAGTGCTTCATCTCCTCCATTTCCTTTACCGTAGTACCCACAACAAACGACCTTTTCCATATTGAAATTGATGAGTGCGAGATTTTAGACCAGAACTTAATTCTCAACAAAAAACCGGTTAACGTATCGGGGTAAAACGAAAAAAACCAGCAGTTGAGAATTAGATGTTAGACTACCATAAAGGAAGCCTTGATAGCGCAGTAAATCGGTTGGAAACTCAGGTAAAATTCTATTATGCACGCACTTTCAATTCCCACTTGGATCATTCATGTTTCCAGCGTTATCGAATGGATGGCGGCAATTTGGTTTATTTGGAGGTACGGAGAAGTGACTCGGAATCAAGCTTGGTGGGGACTTTCGCTTGCGATGTTACCCGCCCTCGTCAGCGCCATGTGTGCCTGTACGTGGCATTATTTTGATAATCCCCCTTCCTTTGAGTGGCTCGTCACCCTGCAAGCGGCGATGACGGTCTTGGGAAATGTTACCCTATGTATTGCGGCTTGGTACATCTGGCGAAGTCTGCGATCCGTAAAAGAGTAACAATATCTAACAAAATGTTATCAAAAGACACCCTCTTTGCCGTTTCTCTGTTTCCCTACTTGGGGTTTCTCTGGTTTCTGACTCGTTGCGGACAGACACCCCGCTTGGCATTAATCGGATTTTATGGCACCTTAGTATTTGTTGGGGTAACGATCCCGGCTGGAATCTATGCCAAAATGGTCTATCACGAGGCTTTGGCGAATATTGATTGGTTACATGGCGGTGCAGAAGTTTTCTTGACCCTATCAAATATTCTGATTGTGTTAGGCTTCAGACAAGCGGTTATCAGCAAACAATCCCCTCGATAATGGACAATCTTACCTTAAGTGGTCACGCCGATGGTGTCAAATCAGTTGCAGTCAGTCCCGATGGCAAAATTCTGATTAGTGCCTCTGAAGATGGTAAGATTAAAATTTGGAATTTCAAAGCCGGAGAGTGTTTGCTCACTTTGGGAGGTCATCCCTTTGGGGTGAAAAATGTCGCCGTCAGTCCCGATGGTGAATTTTTTGCGACCGGTGGCGGAGATGGAACCATCAAAATTTGGAGTCTGAAAAACGGTAAACTGCTGCGAACTTTGATAACCGGTTATTCTCGCCTCGACTCCGGGTTTATGCCTGTGGCAATTGTTCCCAACGGTAAAACCATTATCAGCCATAGCAGCAGTTACAGTCAAACCGTGCGGTTGTGGGATGTGGAAACCGGAGAGTTGAAAGGGACGTTAACCGGTCACGCGGGTTCGGTGAAAACCTTTTGTATCTCTCCCAAAGGGGATATCCTCGCCAGCGATGGTGCTGATAATAGCATTCGGCTGTGGAAATTGCAAAATGAAGAATTAATTGGCATCCTCGAAGGACATACGGGGGGAGTGTTGACGTTAACCATGAGTCCCGATGGCGAAACCCTCGTTAGCGGTGGGAAAGACGAAACCATTAGAATTTGGCAAATTCGCACCTCAAAACTATTACGAACCCTCTCCGGTCATTCCTATGCGGTAAATTCGGTTAAAATTAGTCCGAACGGTCATATTCTCGCCAGTGGCGGTTACGACAGTTTGATTAAATTGCGCGACTTAAACACGGGAGATTTACTCAATTTGCTGTCGGGACATACCGGCGCCGTCAATACCGTTACCTTCAGTCCCGATGGTAAAACCTTGGTCAGTGGGAGTGAGGATAAAAGCATTAAACTCTGGAATTTGGATGAGATTCTGAATTCTCATTAGATTTTTACTAAATTATACCATTTGAGGTACATATTTGTCATCTGATCTATTACCTATTTTATGAAGTGCCTGTTGCCTAAACCATAAAGTTTTGTACCTCACAAGCCGCGAGAACTGCTATATACTATTAAACTGGGTTGATTTTTGTGTCTGAGAAACTCAAAAGAACGCTAAATAATCCTTAAGATTTTTATCGATTGCACTCAACAGCCTTCATACTAGAAGACAGAAATTGAGTGATAGACTGCTCATGCTGCGCTTATGAGCTACTGCTTTAATCCCGATTGCCAAAAACCAGATAATGGTCAAGAAATCGATACTTGTCAAACCTGCGGTTCAACTTTGCTGCTGCAAAAACGTTATCGGGCTTGGCAAGAAATCGGCATAGGAGGAATGAGTCGAACTTTCTTAGGCGTTGATGAGGGAAACCAAAAAACGCCCTGTATTATCAAACAGTTTTCATCTCACGGACACAAAACCATTCGACTCGAAAAAGCGATCGAATTATTTCATCAAGAAGCGATGCGGTTGCAAGAATTGGGAGAACACGATCGCATTCCTTCTCTGTTGGCTTCCTTTGAACAAGAAGGCTGTTTATATTTGGTCGAAGAATACATCCCCGGACAAAATTTAGCCGAAGAATTATCCGAACGGGGGCCTTTTACCGAAGCCAAAATTCAAGAACTTTTAATCGATATTCTCCCGATTTTAACCTTTCTGCACAACCATAATATCATTCACCGGGATCTCAAACCCGAAAATATTATTAGACGTCAAAAAGACGGGAAATTCGTCTTAGTTGATTTTGGCATAGCCAAACAAAACCAGAATATTTTTCAACCCCAAACCGGGACCCTTACCGGAACCGTCGGCTACGCACCCCTCGAACAAATTCGGGGCGGAAAAGCCTATCCCGCCAGCGATCTTTACAGCTTGGGCGTCACCTGTATTCATCTGTTAACCCAAGTTCCTCCCAATCAACTTTTTGACTGTTTTACCGGGGAATTAATTTGGCGATCGCATTTGCTCAAAACCGGAAAAACCATCGGCGATCACCTCGGTCAAATCCTCGACAAACTGCTTCAAGATTTAGTCCAAAACCGCTATCAATCCGCCCAAGAAGTCTTACAAAAACTTACAGAATCCAGCCGAATTTACTCCCGATGCTGTCAAGAAGAAACCGCCTTAGAAATTATTGTTAATAGCGAAATCGAAGCCGAAAAACAAGCCGTAAATTTTCAAGAAAACTGGATCGAATTGGCGTTAAAATCCACCGCCGAACATCATCCCTGTTTTTCAAGTTTAATCGCCAGTCAATCGATAAAATTTCTTCCCAACGCCCCCGCCCAAACCCATTCTATCGTCTCCTTAAAATCGGGAAAACCCTTAGAAAAATATTCTCCCGAAACTCCCGAAAAAATTGTAAAAAATATAAACCGTTTACAAGGTCATTCCGCACCCGTTAAAGCCATTGCGATCGGTCCCAAAGGTTATATTTTAATTAGCGGAAGCGAAGATTCTAGCATCCGACTTTGGAACTTGAAAACCGGACAACTTTTGCATCGATTTTTAGCCCACCGAGATACCGTTAATACCATTGCAATTCATCCCAACGGTCATCGGTTAGTGAGTGGAAGTTTGGATCGAACTATATTAGCTTGGAATTTGAAAAATCGCACAATGGCGGATCGGTTTTTCAGTCATTCCGGTTCACCCTACAGTCATCGTTGCGGGGCGGTTTATTCGGTTGCTTATAGTCCCGACGGTCGGATTATTGCCAGTGGAAGCGAAGATAGAAGTTTAAAAATTTGGAATCAAAGAAATGGGGAGTTACTCTATCGTTTGTGCGAACATTTTGGCGAGGTTTTATGTGTGACTTTTACCCAACCCGAACCGGATTTAATCTCTTTAATGACGAATTCTGACGCACATCCTCAAAATAGTTTATTCGCCAGTAGCGGGACGGATGGATTGATTAAAATTTGGCAATTTGGTAATTTAAAAAGTCTCCACACTTTAGAGGGACATTCGGATGCGGTTTATAGTTTAGCCTTTAGTCGCGATCGCAAAATATTAGTTAGCGGAAGTGGCGATCGCACGATAAAATTATGGAACTTTTACACCGGAGAAACGCTAAATACACTCAAAGGACACGACGATCAAATTGTCTCAATTGCGATTAGTCCCGACGGTCAACTCTTGGCAAGTGCGAGCCAAGATGGTATCGTTAAACTGTGGGATATTAGCGATCGCCATCCTCTCGGACGGTTATTAAAAACCCTCAGGGCTTATCCTCCCGTTGTCTTTACTCCCGATAGCCAAACTTTAGTTACCGGTGGCGAAAATGGCGATATATTAGTTCAGCAATTCATCTAAAAAATCACATCAAAAAACAATGCAACTCCAAACCGAGCGTTTAATTCTTCGAGAATATCAACCCGATGATTTAGATAACATTCTCGGTATTTTATCCGACCCGAAAACCATGAGTTATTGGCCGCAACCGTTCACTCTATCTCAAGTGGAAGCCTGGATAAAACGCAGCTTAGAAAGTTATAAAATAAACGGATTTGGTCGTTATTTAATCCAACTCAAACCCACAGCAGAAATCATCGGAGATGCGGGAATTTTAAAGTCAAACGTTGCCGATGAACTTGTTAACGATTTGGGTTATATTATCCATTATCCCTATTGGGGAAAAGGATATGCAACCGAAGTCGCGACAGCCCTCAAAGATTATGCGTTAACCGTTTTAAAATTAGAAAGTCTACACATCAATATGCCCCGAAAATCATCCCGCATCTCGCCGAGTAGCCGAAAAAATAGGGATGAAATTTATTCGAGAATTTAACAACGAAAAAAATCGCCATATCAAAACCTTGTTCTATGGAATTTGATCTCATCTCCGACTAATCAAGAATTATTCTGTAGGGGCGGGTTCTATAAGATCTTTAACGACTACTCAAAAATTGAGATAAACCCGCCCCACCCATAACAAAATTATTAATCAAACGGATATCATATGAGATTATTTTTGAGCGTTTGAAGTGAATTCTATGATAACATCATATCGAAAATCATTGGCTAATTGAGTTAACATTTTAGCCAAAGAACCGTGATTTTCGGGAATTTGATCGATGACTTCACCCACCAACTTACTATTGAGTTTGCTGGCGGCTTGATGTAACTCTTTGATCCAACTTTCAGGCATAACCGCCAACACTTCCGGCGTCAGTTGAGAGGGGTCGGTGATTTCCGTTTTTTGAGGAATTTGGGGATTTCCACATTCATTAATGGGAGAATTTTCATCATACAAAAACTTCACCCCCAAATGTTTGGCGATTTTTTCAAACAACATTTCGACTCGAAAAGGTTTGCGAACAAAATCATCACACCCGGCTGATAAAATAACGGTTCTATCTTGTTGAAAAACACTCGCCGTTAAAGCAATAATAACCGTCGCCTGACCCTGCAAATGTTGTTTAATGTATTGAGTCGCTTCGTAGCCATCCATCACCGGCATTCGCATATCCATAAAAATCAGATGCGGTTGCCATTTTTCCCATTTTTCTATGGCATCCTGACCATTTTCTGCTTCTTGAAGTTCAAATCCGAGCGGCTTCAATAATTTTACCACCAATTGGCGATTTGTCCAGTTATCATCAACCACCAAAATTCGATAAGTCGGTTGGTTTTCCGCCAGTCCAATCACCTGTTTTTTGAGAGTTTTTGAGGGGATTTTAGCAGCGTTGGCGGGTTCAAAATTAATCTTAAATTTAAAACAAGTTCCCTGACCGTATTGACTGCTAACGGTAATTTCTCCGCCCATCAGGTTGATAAACTTTTTGCTGATGGATAAACCCAAACCCGTACCCTGTTGGGATTTTCGTCCCGTTTCGGTTTGGATAAAGGGTTCAAAAACATATTGAAGTTCTTCTGGAGAAATACCCGTTCCCGTATCTTCCACTTCAAAAATTAGCCTGTGATTTTTTAAAGTTTTACCCTTTTTAACCCGTAAAATAATACAACCTTGTTCGGTGAATTTAATCGCATTTCCGAGCAAGTTAATTAAGACTTGACGCAGTTTACTTTCATCGGTTTCTATCGATTGAGGAACATCGGAATCAATCTCAAATATCAATTCTAATCCTTTTGATTTGGCTTTCAACTCCAACATATCTCGGAGACATTGCAGCAGTTTCAGCAAGTCAAACGGAGTAGAATTCAGAGTAATTCGACCCGCCTCTATTTTCGACATTTCTAACACATCATTAATCAGATTTAATAAATGTTCGCCGCTGCGACTAATGATGTCTAAATGGTCTTGATGTTCAGCCAGTAAAACGGATTTTTTACGTTTTAAATCCCGGTTCATTAGTTGAGTAAAGCCCAGAATTGCATTTAACGGCGTGCGGAGTTCGTGACTCATTCGGGCTAAAAATTCACTTTTAGAATGGTTGGCGGCTTCTGCGGCTTCTTTGGCTTGTTGTAGGGCGATTTCAGTCTGTTTTCGTTCGCTAATATCTCGCACCACAGCACAACCATACTCTTTATTATTGTACTCTAAATAACTTAACGTAATTTCAACGCTAATATTTTCCCCCATCTTGGTTTTATGAGTAGATTCAAACGTAAAAGAACCCTGTTGTCTTAAATTTTCCCAAGAAATCGGCCAATGATTTTCACAGGCATTGGGATCGATATCCTTGACTTGCATTTGTAGGAATTCATCCCGAGAATATCCGAGGGTTGTTGTGGCGGCTTCATTGGTATAAAAAAAGCGGGCGTTGATATCTGTCAACAGTACATAATCCATCGATTTATCAATGGAAAATTGAGTCAGTCGCAGCTTTTCATCAATCTCTTTTTTTTCGGTAATATCCTCCAAAACCCCAATAATTCCAATCACATATCCGTCAGCATCCAGCATCGGCACCCGACTGATATCTAACCAAATTTGTCTACCGTCTGCGGTGAGTTTTTGTTTGGGTGCAATCACATTTAATTCGGGTTCTTTGGAAGCCATAACTCGGCGGTCTTGACTGCGATAAAATTCGGCAATTTTTGCATCTTTAAACAGGTCGTAGTCTGTTTTACCGATTACAAATTCTGAACTTTCTAACTGGGCGGATTCGGCCCATTTTTTGTTGCATCCTTTAAAGACTAAATTGGTATCTTTCCAAAAGACTTGTTGGGGAATGTTATCTAAAACCAAACGTAAATATTCTTTCTGTTGTTTGAGATCGGCTTCAATTTTTTTATATTCAGTAATATCTTGAACTTGGGTAATCACCGAAAGCGGATTTCCATTTTTATCCAGTCGGAGATAGCAGTGCAGAATTCCATAAACCCAATGTCCTTCTTTGTGGCGATAACGTTTTTCAAGCTTATATTGCTTAAATTCTCCCCGAATTAATCGATAAAAATAATCCATACTTAAATCGCGATCGTGGGGATGGGTTATCTGATTAAATCCCCGACGCATCAGTTCTTTTCGCGTGTACCCAATGAACTCACAAAAAGAGGTATTAACTTCTAAAAATTGTCCGTCTAGTGAAACTTCCGCCATCCCAATGGGGGCTAAATGAAACAAATCTCGAAAGTGGTTTTCACTTTCTAAAAGGGCGGTTTCTGTTTGTTCTAGCTTTTCGGTGAGGGTTTGAATGGTTGAATTTTTGGGGTTCATAGTCAGTTTTAAATCAACTTAGAAAGGAATAGTAAAGTAAAACGTTGTTCCGACGCCAAACTCAGATTCAAGCCAGATCCGTCCCCCGTGACGTTCAACAATTTTCTTACAAATTGCCAACCCAATTCCCGTACCTGGGTACTCTTGAACCGTATGTAAACGTTGAAAGATTTGAAAAATTTTATCGAAGTAATCCGGTTTGATTCCAATCCCGTTATCTTGAATCGCAAACAGCCATTCTCCGGGTTTTTCTTCCACAGAAATCGTCACTTGAGGAATTACACCGGGACGACAATATTTAATTCCATTCCCAATCAAATTTTGAAACAATTGTCCGAGTTGAATTCGATCCGCTTTTACCGTTGGTAAGGTTTGATGGGTGATAATCGCCTGAGTTTCTTCAATACAATGATGGAGTTGTTTTCGAGTTTCTGCTAAAATAAGATTACAATCAATCGGTTGCAGTTCCCGACGTTTGGTTCCGACCCGACTATATTCTAATAAATTTTTGATCAACTCCTGCATCCGAATTCCTTCTTCTAAAATCGGAAGCACATATTCGTCGGCTTCTTCTTCCAAATTAATCTCGGATTTTAAAGAGAGAACTAATTCGGCAAAACCGGTAATGGTTTGTAGGGGTTGTTGTAAATCGTGGGAAACAATATAGGCAAATTGTTCGAGTTCTTGGTTGGAATGGGCTAAATCTTGATTGAGTTTATGCAGCTTAAAATTTTGGCTGTGGAGTTGTTGCTGTAGCCGACAAATGGTTAACTGATTTTCCACTCTCGCCAACACTTCTTCAACTTGAAAGGGTTTAGTAATATAATCGACTCCGCCGACATTAAACGCTTTAACTTTATCAAAAACATCATCTAAAGCGCTGAGAAAAATTACCGGAATTTTGGCTGTACTTGCTTGGGACTTGAGTTCGGTACACACTTCATAGCCATCTAATCCCGGCATTTTAATATCGAGTAAAATCAAATCGGGGGGCGCATTTTGAACCGCCATTAATGCCAGCTTTCCATTAATTGCACATTGCACTTCATAGCCCCGTTCAGTTAACGTCTCCGACAACAAACGCAAGTTATCCGGTAGATCGTCAACAATTAAAATATTGCCCTTCTGTTCGCTGAAAAAATGGCTGTTCATAGGATGATCTGATGTTCGGGTTCGACTCAAAACCCCTCTATTTTCCTGCCAAGAGTCGTTTATGAATCTAATCTATTGTAACGGACAGCAGACGACTTTAGCCAATTTTTCTATATTAAGAAATTTTTCAGATCCTCCTCAGAATTTTGCCGATTACATCAGACGTCGTACCACCTCCTGATAAGCAGCACTATTCATTCCCACTCCTCTTTCAGCCAGACGGGGATCGAGGTATTGTTGCAACATATAAATTCGATCTGAAGTCGCCGGATGGGTGCTTAAAATTGTCGGGGGAGAACCACTTCCGAGCAATTTTTCCATAAAATCTAAAGCGGCTTTTTGAGCATATCCGGCCCGTCCTAAAGTGATAATTCCTAAGCGATCTGCTTCATACTCCGCCTCTCGACTTTTTGGGCGTCTTAATGCCAATTCTACCCCAATTTGTACCGCAACATTATTATCTAATCCGGCAGCAGAAGCCAACCCTTGAGCAATTGCAATTTGCCGCATTTGTTTGAGAGAATGTTCTCCGACAATATGAGATATTTCGTGAGCAATAACACTCGCTAATTCTGCTTCATTATCGGCGGCTAAAATTAACCCTTTATGAATATATACAAAACCGCCCATTGTCGCAAACGCATTAACTTTATCATCATCAACGACTTGAAACGTATAAGGAATATCAGGACGTTCACTAACTTTAACTAATCGCTGACCAATTAAATCAATATACTGAGTTAAAGCCGGACTGGGATATAATTTAAACTCCCGACCGACCATCCGATCATTAATCTGTTTTCCCAGTGCAACTTCTTGGCGATCTGAAATCGTAGAAAGCTGAAGAATTCTCACCCCATGAAAAATCAATTTTTCAATCGGAATCGCTTGGACAGCCGGAAGTGAACTCATCCAAAATGTTAACGCCGTACAAACCGAGAGTAAAGGATAAAACCAGCGACGATGAAACCATCTGGGCTTGAATAATAAAAGTTTAGACATAATTAATCCTTGAATCTTAAACTTTAATATTGGAATTAATAAAATCTAAAAAATATTTGATTTAGAAGGGGTGAACGAGACGGATAAAAATCTCGACTCGCTCAGATGTGGATTGGTGTGTTATCCCCGTTTGAAGTTCCCATTAATTGGCTACATTCCCGTTTTTAGACGAATCGATTTAAGTTCATCGGTTGAGGTTTAGAGAGATAATAACCCTGAGCATAATCCAAACCTAACGCTTTCACCTCATTCAAAATTTCTTCATTTTCAACCCCTTTGGCGATCACCTGCAATCCCATACTCTGACCCAGATAATTGATCAGTTCTACAATGGCTTTTTCTGTAATATCTTCACCGATATTTTTGACAAAGCGCTCGGAAATTTTTAAATAATCTACGGGCAGATATTTGAGATAGTTAAAAGAGGACATATTGCCGCCACAATTATCTAAAGCACAGCAATAACCCCGAGTTTGTAAATCAGTAATCACATCGGAAGCTAGCCTTAAATTTTGCAGAGCTACCCCTTCGGTAATTTCAAAGCAAATGATGTCGGGAGATAGCTCAAACTCGCTCACCTGAGCGTGAATCGACTCAAATAAGCCTTCATCTTTTAAGTGAGAAGCGGATAAGTTGATTGAAAAACGATGGTTCTCTAAAATGTCAGGGGGAACTTGAGCTAACTGTTCCAATAAACGGTTAATTACCCACCGTTCGATTTGATAACTGAGATGATAACGTTCGGCAATCATCATAAAATAAGCGGGTAAAATCAGTTGATTATTCTCGGTTTTTAAGCGAAGTAAAACTTGAGAATATTGGCGATCATCTAAGGTGGCCAGCGGCGTCAGTTCTTGCAGATATAAACAAAAACGATTTTCTGCTAACGCTTGCTTAATTTGCTTAACCCATTGCCAATCACTTAAAAAATGAACATTTTGATAAGTTCGGGTTCGAGGGGAAGTCCGTGTTTTTTTCCGGGTGATCGAAACCATTTCTTCAACTCCTGTGAATAAGAATCATTTTTGGTTGTCTCTATCTCCCAGATTAACCCCGGACTGTAAGCTAGCTATGAACGTTAAATGAGAATTTTCTTAAGAAGGCTTTTTAAACAAACATCAAAAAATCATGCAGATAGGTTAAGATCTGCACTGAAGCGAGAATTGCAAGGATTTCCACCCTCAAAATTGTCAAAATTGAACCGTTTAGCGGACGTTTAGATTTTGAAACATCACCATTCTCAACAGTTCAACTTGAGGCGCTTGTACTCGCAATTGTAACAGATTAATCGGATTAGACCACTCAATCTTCGCATTGAAATAAAGACAGAGTGTGATGATTGCCGCCAGCAGTAGCTTTTCAAACATAATCAACTCCTCCCCAAAAATTTTTCTCTGCTGCACCGAACTTTGGTGTACACTAAAATAGTATGAAAAATCTAAAAAATTCTATGTGATTTAAGACAATATTTAGGATGACCTCATTAACCCATTGCTTGTGATAGGGGTCACACCGATTGCCGATTGACTTGACTTGCGAGCCAACAAAAGGGACAATTTCCAGTGAATTTCTGTTGTAGAAAACCGAAATAGTTGTTAAAAAAACAAAATTATTTTAATCAAAAGCTCACGGGAGCGACCTCCGCCCTGTAAAATATTCAGTAGAGATTTGTTGATAGGCTGGAGGATACAATGCTGGCACATATCCTGGCGATCGCTGTGGGTTTTGGGAGCTTCGCCGTTTACATGGCCGCTTTCTTTTTTCCAGAAGTTCATCGCAAAAATGACTTCTTCTGGAGTGGTGTAGGATTCTTTTATGCGCTGATTTTGTGGGTCTGTGCCGGACGCATCACCGGAGCCGTCCTCCTGGGTCAAATGGCCAGCGTCGCCTTGCTGGGTTGGTTTGCGCTTCAAACCCTGTATTTGCGGCGTGTCGTGACTCCCGAATTCGGGAAAACCCCGGTTCCCGCCAAACTGCAACAACAAGTCAGCAGTTTACTGGCCGTTCAAGCAACGCCACCTCAGGTCACAGCAAGCCCGACAATAAACGATATCAATCAAGATACCACTCCCCCGGTCGCCGTGCAACCTCCGGCCGAGTCTGTGGCTGTTGAACCCGCACCCGAAACCGTCGAAACCCAACAGGAAACCGAAGCCGAAGTGCCGATTTCCGCCGAAGAAATTCCCGCAGAAATTCCCGCAGAAATTCCCGCAGAAATTCCCGCAGAACCTCCCGAACCGATCGCAGAAATTCCGCCAAATACCGAAACCGTTTCGACATCTGAAACCGAAATGGCCTGGGAACCGCAACCCGTCGCGAAACAACCCGAACCCGAACCCATTTCAGCAACAGAAAACCTCGAATTTGAAGACAAATTCGATGAAGTAATAGAGGCAAAAACAGAACCCCCGGCTCAACCCCAAGTTACAGCAAAAGCCGCACCCAAACCCAAACGATTATCCCGAGTTTTTCGGACAATTGCGGGTTTATTTAATCGGCGGAAAAATCAAGCAGAACCCACCATTTCACCAGTAGAAACCCCGGCAGAAACCTCCGTAGAAACCCCCGTAGAAAACCAACCCAAAACCGAAGAAACACCAACCCTAGAAACCGTTGTTGCTCAAGAAGACGTCATTCCCAAAACGCAAACCGAATCCCCCGAAGTCGAACCCAAAACCGCAGAAACACCAACCCTAGAAACCGTTGTCGCTCAAGAAGACGTCACCCCCAAAACCGAACAAGCCGAACCCGAACCCGTAGCGGAAACCGAGACAATAGATCTAACAGAAATTGATCCTTCTGCGATCTTAGAAACACCATCAGAAGGCGAAGTCCAAGAAATTACCGTTACCGTAGAACCGGATATTCCTTCAGCGAGTCCCTTTGAAAAAATGGCATCTGCTTACTCAGAAAAAGAGGAAAACTCAACCGCAATTTCCGAAGAATCATCCGAAGAAATTGTCTTGGAACCCGTTGAAGAAAAAGCCTCGCAAGCAGAAACTACCGGGGAAATTGAACCCCCTCCCGCTGAGGAAAATCCCGCTCTCAAACGTCCAAATCCACCCGATGAAAAGTTAAAACAAGCGTCTAAAAAACCCAAATCCTCAACGGATTCCGACCAATAAACCTCTAGAATTCCCCAACATTTTTATCGATCCTTATGGCAACTTGGCAATGTGTTAAAAACTGTGGAGCGTGCTGTTATCTCGAACCCTCAGAACGTCCAGAATTAGATGAATATCTCGACTCGGAAGACTTAGAATTGTATTTGAGTTTAGTCGGGGAAGATGGATGGTGCATTCACTACAACGCCGAAAACCGAGACTGTAGTATCTACCCCAACCGTCCCCGCTTCTGTCGGGTTCAACCGGATGTATTTGAGGAGATGTTTGGGATAGAATCCGAGGAGTTAAATGATTTTGCGATTGATTGTTGTCACCAACAAATTGAAAGCGTTTATGGGGATGACTCCCCGGAAATGAAGCACTTTAATGATCAGGTTGGTTTTGATGAGGAAGCGGAAAATCTCACCTATTGAACCGACAGACTTGCATCTTCTGGGGAAATATGAAAATATTATGATTGTATCAGTAGAATAGACTATTTTTTGATAAAATTACTGTGACACCATCTTCTGAGTTACTCCCGTCGTCTAACCAACCCTCAAATTTTTCCCAAGAGAGTTCTCCTGAACTCCCCACCGATGAAACAACAGAAGCAAAATCTCAACCTCAGGAGTCGCCCAATTCCCAACCGACTCAACCCCGCAAACCTAAAAATTCTTGGGCGATTTTTGTTTCGACCTTTATCACGATTTTTTTAGCAGAAATTGGCGATAAAACCCAACTGACAACGCTGTTAATGACGGCTGAATCTCACAAACCTTGGGTGGTTTTTGCCGGTGCGGGAAGCGCCCTCGTTCTCACCAGTTTACTCGGGGTTTTAGTGGGGCGGTGGTTGTCGAATCGGATTGAACCCAAAACCCTAGAACGGGCTGCCGGAATCACGTTGTTAGTGATTTCCTGTTTGCTATTTTGGGAAACGTTTCAATAATTATACCGCAATTTTACACCAAAAATCAACACTTTAAAAGATGGATTTACAACTGTTGGGATTGAGTTTTATCGCCGTGTTTCTCTCGGAGTTGGGAGATAAAAGTCAAGTGGCGGCGATCGCGTTGAGTGGGACCAGTAAATCACCCCGGGCGATTTTCTTTGGGACGGCTTTGGCGTTAGTTTTAGCGAGTTTAATTGGCGTTTTAGTCGGACAGGGGATCGCAGAAGTTTTACCGACTCGTTGGATTAAAATTTCTGCGGCTGTCGGATTTGCGATTATGGGCGTGCGGTTATTGTGGCCGAAATCTGAAGAAAACGAAGAATAAGTGAAAAAGGGGGAAGACGTTTAATCTTTTCCCCCTTTTTTAAAGAAGATATCTGAAATAAGTTAACATTGTTAATTACTTCAAACCGAATAGAATACTCAAAAATTATTGATTGACTGCTTCGCTACGAGTCGCCCGAATACACCAACCTAAAACTACACCCACAACCGTTAATTTAATCAGTTCTAAACTCCAATAACTGAAATGGAGTTGATTCATTCCGGTGGGAACTTCTACAACCGGATTAAACAGGTTTAGATTCAGCCCCAACGAAGCCATTTGAGGCGTTAAAGCATAGGTGTAAGTTAACGCGATCGCCAACAAACCCACCGCCAAAACGCTTAACGTGCGAATGCGATTGCTAAACCCTTCCGGTAACGTAATTCCTAACGCCATCAAGCCCGTTAATCCGACTGCGGCACAAACAACTTCCACCCGATTAAAAGCAGAAAAAATCATCGCACCGGCTGAAACAAACTCGGATTCATTCATCATGCCGGTCATATACATACTCGGCATAATGACGAAATCTAACATTAAGCTTCCCCCCAACCACAGGGCGAGAGTCACCAAAATCACCGTTAACCAACGGGAAGGATTGTATTCGACTTTAGATAATGCTGCCATGAGATAATACCTCAACACTGCTATTGTGTCTTATTTGTATTTTAACGAACATTCCCCCCAAAAAATATGAAGTAATCTTTCAATTTGTACGGCAATCCGTAAAAAAGATTCGTCAAAATTTAACTACGTTGTCTTCCGTCAACTAGATTAATTTTTGTTAAAATCACGGGCAGAAAAGCGAAAATAAGGACAATAACAACAAAAACCTAAAATCGTGAAAGCTGTTATATTACTATCGGGGGGATTGGATTCCTCAACCGTTCTCTATCAGGCCAAAGCCGATGGCTGCCAGTGTTACGCCATTTCCTTCGACTATCAACAACGCCATCAACGGGAACTTCTGTCCGCCCAACACATCGCCGAAAGTGCCGGCGTCGTCCAACATCAGGTGGTAAAATTTGACTTGAGTTTGTGGGGCGGATCGGCCTTAACCGATGGTAAAATCGACTTACCTCGCGATCGCTCACTCGATCAAATGGGCGAAAATATCCCCATTACCTACGTTCCCGCCCGCAATACCATTTTTTTAAGCTTTGCTTTGGGCTACGCCGAAGCTGTTAACGCCAGTCGAGTGTATATTGGAGTCAATGCTTTGGATTATTCCGGTTATCCTGATTGTCGTCCCGACTACATCGCCGCCATGCAAGAGGTGTTTACACTGGGAACCAAACAAGGCCGAGAAGGAAATCCAATCTCGATCTATTCTCCATTAATTCATCTCAAAAAAACAGAAATAATTCAACTCGGAAATAAATTAGGAGTTCCTTGGGAAAAAACCTGGTCTTGTTACGCGGGAGAAGAAAAAGCCTGTGGCGTTTGTGATTCCTGTAAACTGCGGTTGGCCGCGTTTCAACAACTAGGATTAACCGATCCCATTCCCTACGCTGACGGGGTTCTGTGATATCCAGTTGATTAATGCCTGTTCTGGTGATTGCGGGGCGGGTTTAACTCTATCTCGGAGTGGTCGTCAAGATATGGGCAGAACCCGCCCCTACATCACAATCATTAAATAGTGCTAGGAACTAAAATCAAATCGGTTTCTCGCACAATTATACTCAATCTAAATCTGTGATTAGTTCTGCGGGAGTAGTAAATCTGACATCGTTGAGTTATACAAATTCTGCACCTCTAAATTTTGGTTCAGAATAATCGATGGTTTTTTAGCTATATCAATAACCAGCAACCTCGTAAACGAACGTTGATTTGTATATTCTTGAACCACCAAGAATAACAGTTGGTCAATTGGCATTATCCTCGCCTTCAGGTGATAGTAATCTTTCAATTCCCCCAAGTCAAGTTTATTTTGAAAGTTAATTTGATGATTATCAGTTTGAATTTCAGCCAAATAAAGCCGTTTTCGTTTCTCATAAATCAAACCCCAAATAGGAGGTAAAGACGTTACAGCTATTAAATTAAATCCCCACTCCTCTGAATAATCAAACGAAGCATAACGAATTGATTGATAACCTAAAATCGATCTTTCGTTCAAGTAGCTCCTTTGAAAGGGAAACTGTGATTTTCTAAGGTCTACAGAACCCGTATCTAAATTAAGAGGAAGAATGATAATATTTTCTCCCGAACCCGCCTGACTTCCATAAGATTGAAGAATACACCACTGATTCAAATCCGGATTGATCCATTGTCCTGTGAGATGATGGTTAATTCCATGAATATCAAAGGTAGCCAGAATTTGTAGATGACTAGGATTAGAGATATCAACTCGAAGAATATAAGTAGGTTCAATGATATTATCGAGCAAATAAGCAATTGATCGATCAATCAAAATAGCATGGGCATTTTTATTCGTTCCCCGTCGTTCACTTTCAAGGTTTAAATTCACTTTTCCCAAACATTCTAAGTCTGAGTTCAAAGCAACCAGCTTTCCTTCAGTGCAGATAAAAATATGATTTCTATCGACAGCCATTGCTGCAATAGGAGAACATTCATAAACTTTAAGTTTGGCTAGAGATTGTGATATTTTTATAACTTTTGATTCAGATTGATGGGTTTGCTCTTGATTGAGCCTGCTGTCAATATTTTTCGCTAAAATAATTGAATCGGACAAGGCTATAAGCTTGCTAAACCTTCCATGAGAAGGAGTTTCTTCTAAATCAACTGTAGTTTGGGACTCATATTTTTGGGTTTGATTATTATAGGCAAACTGAATCAGTTGACCGCTACATTCAATCAGAAGGTTTGGCAACGAGTAGGATAATGCTTTTTCTTGAGATAGGCTAACATCAGTAAAAAAGTCTTCAGGCATGATGTAATATGAGATCCGACTAATCAATCAGCGTCATGTAGGGGCGGGTTCCGCATTGATTTTGAGGACCACTCCGAGATTGAGTTAAACCCGCCCCGGACCGAGAACTCAACGCATTAATAATAGGTCTGAATGGGTTACAAGTGAATTGTAACTCCTTTGTGTGATCCGTTTAATCTTCCTCCTAAACTTTGATGACTAGCATAACCCAACATTTGCCAAAATTAATAGACTTGCTATCCTTAACTTGGCTAAAATGCGATCGCTTTGGTAATTTGTGGACGGTGTAACGCTGAGTTTATTCTCTTTATCATCATAGGAAATAGAAGGAGGACTCACCATTGGGAATAGGACCAAATTCATAGAAGTCTCCATCCCATCCATGACCAACAATGTGTACTGCATGAAGCCCAGCCTCAAGTTCCGGCATAACTTCCATTAAATAGTGAGACGAGTTCCCATTACCAACCGGGAGATTGATATCATAAAGCTGACATCCAGGAACAACATAAAGTTTACAAATAATATCGCCAGGATGGTCGATACGATGCACATCCGTCAGGTCTATCCAAGAGTCCAAGGGTTCCGACTCCCTCCACACACGACCATGCAAGCTCAAAGCAGTTCTTACGGCAACTCTCAGGGAAATAGGTGCAGTTTCTAACGACTTTCCATCATCTATGTAGAGATAATGAATTGTTTTTTCTACCATCGAACCAAATAGCTGTTCAAGAAAGTCAGGCATCCAACGTTTATAAACATCAAACTCTGGCTGCGAGAACACTGCTGAGGAGAACCGATGCGGTGCATCAACAACCCAGATTTCCTGTTTGGATAATGGAGGTGTTGGACGGAACAAACAAGTGATTTCACGGTCTAGACTAACGATGAAACTTCGGTAACAAAGATTTTGACATAGCCATTCTGCTTCTAGTAGCTTAGTCTTTCCGTAGGTTGGCCCATGCCGCGAGAGTGCATTCGCAACAATTAACGCACGTTGAGCTTCATCATCAAGAACCCCGTTCGGTTGTTTTTCATCGTTAAGCAGGACTCGCCATGTAAGAGTCATAACAAACTTTTGCGATCTTGTATTGTCAAATTATAGCAATTGGATTTAGTCTCATTTTTCCCATCAATAAATGTTCTTGCAATTGTTCTCCCAGATTCCCATTTAAGAATAAGGAGACTTTATCTATAAAATTAGCGATCGCTTAACAGTAATAGTAACAAAAACCTAAAATCGTGAAAGCTGTTATATTACTATCGGGGGGATTGGATTCCTCAACCGTTCTCTATCAGGCCAAAGCCGATGGCTGCCAGTGTTACGCCATTTCCTTCGACTATCAACAACGCCATCAACGGGAACTTCTGTCCGCCCAACACATCGCCGAAAGTGCCGGCGTCGTCCAACATCAGGTGGTAAAATTTGACTTGAGTTTGTGGGGCGGATCGGCCTTAACCGATGGTAAAATTGACTTACCTCGCGATCGCTCACTCGATCAAATGGGCGAAAATATCCCCATTACCTACGTTCCCGCCCGCAATACCATCTTTTTAAGCTTTGCTTTGGGCTACGCCGAAGCTGTTAACGCCAGTCGAGTGTATATTGGAGTCAATGCTTTGGATTATTCCGGTTATCCTGATTGTCGTCCCGACTACATCGCCGCCATGCAAGAGGTGTTTACACTGGGAACCAAACAAGGCCGAGAAGGAAATCCAATCTCGATCTATTCTCCATTAATTCATCTCAAAAAAACAGAAATAATTCAACTGGGAAATAAATTAGGAGTTCCTTGGGAAAAAACCTGGTCTTGTTACGCCGGAGAAGAAAAAGCCTGTGGCGTTTGTGATTCTTGCAAACTGCGGTTAGCTGCGTTTCAACAACTGGGATTAACCGATCCCATTCCCTATGCTGACGGGGTTCTATGATATCCGGTTGATTAATGCCTGTTCTGGTGGTTGCGGGGCGGGTTTAACTCAATCTCGGAGTGGTCGTCAAGATATGGGCAGAACCCGCCCCTACATCACAATCATTAAATAGTGCTAGGAACTAACATCGAATCTGTTTCTCGCACAATCATCTTCCCCGTTAATAGATATTCTCGCAATTGATATCCCTGTCTCCAAGCCAATAATTTCGACAAACTCCAATTCAAATTCACCGGATAACCTGCAAAGCCCAACCGCAAAAGCATAATATTTTGTTCGCCAATATCCGTATAGATTTTAATCCCCTTAGACAGTTCCACAATTCGCCCGACACGATCTTTAGTTGGGGTGGATCTAATCAACATCAATTTTACCCCTCTCCTGCCCAGTAGAACTTAAAAATATGCTTCCAGAGTAACTCAAAACCGCCGATAACAACTTCATCCTAGAGGGAGATGTTATATATAAAATTAGCGATCGCTTAACAGTTTAGCACAAATATTATACAAATTTTGAGCAAATAAAGTCGGATTCCATAGCGACGCCAAATTTCCTGAGGTTTTCGCCTCGATAAGCTTATTTTTCACCGACATTCGCAACCCCTCATCTTCTCCCAATTTAACCGCCCAATCAATATAATCTTCCCAAGACTCAGCAACTCCCGCTTCTACCCCCACCCCTTGCAAAAAAGAATAGCCCATTCTCGATAAAAATTGTTCGCCTTTGCGAGTCACAACCGGAACATCAAACCACAACGCCTCTAACGTGTGAGTTCCCCCATTATAAGGATAAGAATCTAACAGCACATCCGCCAACGCATACACCTGACGATGTTCTTCTTCGGTGGGAAATCGAGCAATAAATTTCACCCGATGAAAACTCACCCCCGCAGCTTCACAAGCCTGTTGATAAGCACTTTTAAAAACCTCTTGATCTCCGGCCGCTTTATGAATTAAAATACTGTTGGGAACCCGTTTGAGAATCGCCACTTGAGCCTCAACTAACTCCCGATTAAACTTCCGCCCCGGCGCCACGCACAGATAAACAATTTGATGGGAAGAAATGCGATAAGCTCGGCGAAGATTTTCCCGATTAACCACTATTCTTTGAAATCCAGAAACCGCAACAAAACTATCCGGCATTCTCACCAATTTTTCGGTATAATAGTTTTCGCGTCCTTCCGGGTGAGTGTGGCGATCGCACAAAAAGTAATTTTTTTCCGAAAGATAAGGCGCATCAAACCCGAGCCAAGATAAACAAACCGGAGCGGGTTGAGCGTAGAGAATTTCCGTGTGAATGGGCATACTGATCGCATCCAAATCGATTAAAATATCAATCTCATCTTGGCGAATTTCTTCGGTAATTTCCCTCGCATCCGGTAAACCATTGGGATAACGTTTGGGTTCGTAAAGTTTGCGAGAAATGTGTTGAAAAAGAGCCGTGCGATCGTCAATTTTGGGTCGGTCGGTAAAATAGAGATAAATTTCCGGGGTAATTTGAGATAAAGCCCGAATCACATCCAAACTGCACCAGCCGACGGCGTGACGGTTAAAATGACTGGAAATGATGCCAATTTTTAACCCCTTTTCCGGGTTGGGTTGAGAATATTCTAAAAAGTAAAAACTGCGGTTGGCTTGCAGAATTTGTTCGATATATCGCCCGGACACCTTTTGAATTAAACCCGTATTTTCGGTTAAATTATCCCGCAAATAGGGCAAACTAAATAAGAAATTAGAATACAGCGAACGAATTTCTATTTCTGTCGTGCGGTTGAGGAGGGTATCGAGTTGGGATTCTAACTGCAAAAATTGATCTTTGGCAATCTGATTTAAACCCGAGACTTGATGGGTACTAATCGAATAAATCGCCGTCATAATCGGGTCAGTCTCGCTACACAATTGTCGATAACGATTCACCGCTTGACGAGCCGCAGCCAAATTAGAAGAATCTCGAAAAATACCGCACAAATGCTGATGAGCCGGCACCAAATTCGGCTTGAGTTCCAGAGCCTTTTCAAACCGAGAAATCGCTTGCTTTTGTTCACCCCGATAACGTAAAATCATCCCAATTTGACAGTAAGCTTCCGCCAGATTGGGATCGAGAGCGATCGCAGTTTCCCAAGACTTTTGAGCCTGATCTAATTTTCCCTGAGCGGCGAACTTATTCCCTTGATTAAACAAGAAATTGGCTCCCGCGAGTTCGGGTTGATATTCAACCGCTTTTTGTTCACAAATTTGGGCTTCTTGTTCATTTCCCTGCTTGCGTAACGCGATCGCCAAATTCCAATAAACCGCAGCAAAATCCGGCTTTAATGCTAACGCTTGACGATAACAAGTGATCGCCTCCTCCAACAAGCCCTGTTTGTAATACATACTGCCCAAATTGGCATGGGCGGGCGCTAAATTGGGATCGAGATCGATCGCCTGAGTGTAGGACCGAATCGCCGCATCCAGCATTCCTTGAGCTTGTCGGACATTCCCCAACGTTACATAAGCCGGCGCCCAACTCGGTTGTAACAAAATCGCCCGCTCACAGATCGCGATCGCCACAGCAAAGTTACCCTGAGCGTAGCTAATTTCAGCCTGTAGAGTCAACGCTTCGGGGGAATTATTAGAATTGGGGTCAGCCGACGATGAACTGAAATCAGAAGCCATCAGCACAGTCTTGATCGGGAGGTCAAATAAAAGTTTATCTGGATTTGGGTTCGCCTGACCAGATCTTCAGGATATTTACTCATAGTGTAGGCAAAAGTCCCCAATTCTGTTATCTTAGGCGAGAGTTTTACAAATTTTGCAGCCCGTACCAGCCAATCTGTAAGTTGGACGAACTGAACCCCAAATACTCTACCATTGAAACCGAAAGTTTTACCATGAACTTGATTCAACCTAACGGTCGAAAATCTCTCAAATCTAACCTGATTCGCGCTATCGTGTTGTTAAGCTTGACGGTTGCCGTACCTCTGGGGCGCTTGGGCGTGGCACAGGCTCAAAACAACTACGAAAAACGCTTATTTGATGCGGCTTTAGCGTTTACGCTGTATTTTGAAGGCGGGTTTAGCGATCATCCCGCCGATCTCGGGGGTCGTACCTATCGGGGAATTATCCAAACCGAGTACAATGCTTATCGAGCCAGACGGGGTTTACCTCCGCTTGATGTTACCCAAATGTCGGAAGCCGAACTGTTAGAAATTTATCAGGGATATTGGGATGCTTCCCAGTCGGCTAAAATGCACCCGGCTTTGGCTATTGTTATGTTTGACACTGCGGTGAATTTTGGCATTCAAAACTCGATTACTTTTCTCCAACAATCTTTGGGTTTACCCCAAACCGGTGTTTTTGATGCTGCAACCATTGATGCGCTCAGACGCGGAAATAACAAATATACCGCCCTACAAATGGTTAATGAACGCATTCTTTATCGCTACAAACGGGTGCAAGAAAATCCCAGTCAAATGGCATTTTTTCACGGTTGGTTGAGTCGTGATTATAGTCTCTGGGGTTACGTTGAAAAAATTCAAAATTAATTAAAACAGGCAACACTTTTGTAGGGGCGGGTTCCGCAAAGATGTATGTCTATTATCAATAACCTGTGTAAACCCGCCCCCACCACAATCTGGGGCGCTCCTCCGCGAAGATGTATGTCTGTTATCAATAACCTGTGTAAACCCGCCCCCACCACAATCTGGGGCGCTCCTCCGCGAAGATGTATGTCTGTTATCAATAACCCGGGTAAACCCGCCCTTACACCGATTTTGGGCGGGTTTATATCAGTTATAGCGCTCTTGCAAAGGTACATCCCAAAAACCCGGTTTCTATTGAGAAACCGGGTTTTTAATCGAACACTGGCACTAAACATAAGCGATCGCGGGTATAATAATTAACAGCGATCGCGATCATTTGCCTGTTGTAACGCTTTTTGATGCCGAGGTGTGGTCGGTTCCAAACTTCATCTTTGAGAAAGACATTATACCCCGTATCAGGATAAAGTTGTTGTAAAGCTTGCAGGCCGAAAGCCGAATACACTTGAATTCCGCCTTTCAATTCAAAAATCTTCGGAAAAAATTAGATAAAAATGCCCCGGATTAGGAAAATACATTTACACTTGATATTAACATGGCAATTGCCCGTTTAAACTAGACAAAATTATAAATACTAACTAGAGTAGCAAATCCCAAAATTTTCACCCTTGCACTGAGGTAGTTCCCCGAAACCCATGTTTTTGAATCCCCTTTCTCTTGATTCAGCCAGTCTCGATGAGATCGTTGTTCCGGTATCGTTGAGCGTGACACCCAGTCAGTCGGTTGAGCAAGCGGTTACACTGATGGCAACTCCCACAAACCCGCAAACAGAGTTATCTGACGATCGCACAGCTAATATGATCGCAGATTCTCGGTGTATGCTGGTAATCGAAGCCGACCGCTGTGTGGGGATTTTGGGAGAACATCAAATTATTCAAGCGATCGCCACCGGAAAAAATTTAGCCGATCTCAAAGTCGCCGAGGTAATGATCGCACCCTTACTGACAATCACCGAAGATCAGGCTAACAATATTTATAACATTTTATCACTTCTGCAACAGCATCAAATCAACCAAATCCCCGTGTTAAATTCTCAAGGAAAAATTCGGGGAATAATTACAGCCAACAGTATTTTAAAAGTTCTCAAACCGATTAATTCCCCAAACAACATCGAAGCGATCCGGCGATGGATAGAAGACGGGAAAACCTCAGATTATGCCCAAAATTCCCCGTTTGAAGACAACCGTTGCGAAAACCAATTAAAACGAGAACTCTTTGAATGCAAAACCCAACTCAACGCCGCCCATCAACGCATTCAACAAGCCATCAATCAACGCCAACTCATCCAACGCATCGATCGCAAACTCCGCTCATCCCAACAAGAAATTCGAGCCTTTCTCGCCGCCCTAACCGATGTGGTTTTAATCGTTCACCTGCAAAACGAAACCCTGGAAATTACCGACACACCGCCGAGCCGATTTTGTCCGACCCATCCCGAAATCATTGCCGAAACCATCCGACTCTTTTCTCGAAAAACTGAAGCCGAACGCTTTATTCATCCCGTTCAACAGGCGCTACAATCCCAAGAAGTGATCAGCTTTGAATATAGCCTCAACAGCAAACAAGGCGTATTTTGGTTTAGCGCCAAGATTTCCCCCCTCTCAGAAGATACAGTCGTTTGGGTCGCCCAAGACATTACCCAACGCAAACGAGCCGAACTCGCTTTACAACAACTGACCTCCGCCCTCGAACATCGGGTCGTCGAACGCACCGCAGAACTTCAGAAAGTTAATACCAATCTTAGACAAGTTTTGCGCGAACGGGAACTCACAGAAAAGCAACTGCGCGACAGCGAACAAAAATTTCGCCAGTTAGCCGAAAGCATTCGGGAAGTCTTTTTTATTTGGTCCGTCGATGGGTTTGAACTGCTTTATGTTAGCCCCGCCTTTGAACAAATTTGGGGAATTTACAGCAACAGTTTAGATGAAAATCCCCGCCTGTGGATCGAGATGATCCATCCCGAAGATCGACAGAAAGTTGAAAATACTCTGTTAGAGGAATTTCAGGAGGGGAATTTTAATCAGGAATTTCGGATTATTCGCCCCGATGGAGATATCCGCTGGATTTGGACCCGCAGTTTTCCCGTACAGAATGACTCCGGGAAGGTTTACCGCATCGTCGGTTTAGCCGAAGATATGACCGAGCGCCGACGGGTTGAAGAAGCGTTACAAGAAAGTGAGGGACAGTTGGCGACCTTGGCGGATATCTCCCCTGTGGGGATTTTTCGCACCGATATCGCCGGTCATTATCTTTACGTTAACGAACGCATGAGCGAAATTGTCGGACAACCTTTTCGCGAGTTTCTCGGAATTGATTGGCTTTCGATGATACATCACAGCGATCGCCCCAGTATCGAAGAAGCTTGGTTGATGACTCGCAATCATTATCAACCTCTGGAGTTGGAGTATAGATTAAACCGTTTGGATGGAATTACCACTTGGGTTTTTGCACAGGTAATTCCCGAATTTGATGATTGGGGTATGATTAAGGGTTTTGTGGGAACGTTGACCGATATTAGCGAACGCAAGCAAATTGAAACCGAACTTCAACAGCTTAATCAACAGTTAGAGGCGATGGTTGAACAACGTACCGCACAATTGCAACAAACCAATGAAAAATTGCGCCACGAAATTAACCAACGCCAGCAAATTCAAAATCAAATAGCAGCCAAAGCGTACCAACAGGCGATTATTGCCGATCTCGGACAAAAAGCGCTCTCGGGAATTGATTATAATCAGCTAATTGAACAGGCGGTGTTGCGAGTGGCTCGCTGTTTAAATGTTGAGTCCGCCCAGGTGCTAGAGGTTCCCATTCAAAATCCGGCTTTACTTCAATTATTCACCGAAACTTTACCCCCCAATCCTCAACTTAAAGATTCACAAGCGGGCGAGAATACAACATCAGAAGATCTTAAAATAGACTTAGTTGAAGCGCCGATTGCTTTTCCTCGGGTTGATCGCCATTCTAATTTTTATGGTTTGAGTATTGCTATTGAAAGTCGCACGACTTGTTTTGGAATTTTGGCGGCTTATACTTCCAAACAGCGGGTTTTTAACCGGGATGATGTTTATTTTCTCCAAAGTGTGGCTCATATTTTAGCGACCGCTATTGAACGCAACGAAACGGAAAGCCGACTGAAGACTTCTCTTAAGGAAAAAGAAGTTTTATTGAAAGAGATTCACCATCGGGTTAAGAATAATTTGTTGGTGGTTTCTAATATTTTGGAGTTTCAAACCGATTATACAGAAAATCCCGAAGTGATTAAAATTCTGCAAGAAAGTCAGAAGCGGATCGAGTCAATGGCGTTGATTCACGAAAAGCTTTATCAATCGACGGGATTGGATAAAATAGATTTTGGCGATTATATTCAAGATCTCGTTAGTCAGCTTATGGAATCTTATGATTCGGATTCAAATTTAATAGAATTGGAGGTTGATGTTGAACCGATTTCTTTAAATTTGGAAACCGCTCATCCCTGTGGGTTGATTGTGAATGAGTTGGTTTCTAATGCTTTTAAACACGCTTTTCCTGATAATCGTTCCGGGAAGATTTGGATAAAATTGCATCAAAATTCAGATTATATTGTGACTTTAACTGTTGCTGATGATGGGGTTGGTTTTCCTACCGATATCGATTTTCGTCAGGTTGATTCTTTGGGAATGGAATTGGTTTGTACGTTAATTAATCAGCTTGAGGGGACGATAGAATTGATTCGGGATAATGGTACGACGTTTGAATTGACCTTTCAAGAATTGCAGTACCGTCAGCGCTATTAATTAATTTTCAAGACTTTTCAATAAGATTAGGCTTCTTTGATGATGGGTTAAACTCAGTTAACCCACCCGAAAAACGGATTAACCTTCGCCGCCTTCGCCGCCTTCTCCACCTTCTTCGGTGTCTTCGGCGTCTTCGTCGTCTTCGTCGTCTTCAGGGTCTTCGGCGTCTTCGCCCGCAGGTGCGATTTCTTCGGTGGTGTCTCCGGCTTCACCGCCTTCGCCCCCTTCTCCCCCATCGCCGCCAACTTCACAACCGGCCAGCGGACCCATCAAACCCAATAATAACGCTAAACTAATCGCTTTTGTGGTAATTTTTTTATCGCTCATTTTAACCTCACAATGAAAGCTCGTCAAGTCCGCGATCGCCAACGTCTGAGTCTTTCCTCAAAAGCGATCGCAGGCTTACAAGAATTTAGCACATTTTCCTGAAATGTCTACTTTTTCAAGGGAATTCACAGGAGTTTCACAATCTGGATTGATTTTTATTGAACTTAAAAATAAGAGATAGCAATTGTAAAGAACATTTGAATCCTTGGGGACGTTAAACCCATACTATATAATAAAAATTAGTTGAGACTCCAACCCTTTCCTATCGATAAGATTTGGGTTGATGGTCAGAACGGGTCAAGAAATTGATAAAATAGATGGCGTTGTTTCTGTTTCTGCTTTTTAGCTTAAAAGTTTCAGTATAGTAGGGAGAGAAGCCTTGAATCTGAGATCGGGGTTAAAGTACGTTATCGCACACAAGATAGGACAGGAATCTGTGTTAGTTCGAGAAAAAAAGAGCAAAAATTTATCCTCACCTCGCCTAAGGTTTGGGGTACAATGGTTTGAGAATTTGCCCATTCTCAGCAAGTTAGTGACCGTGTTATTAACCCTCGATATTCTTGTTTTTATGGGCTTTACCGTCATCGAAGTTTATGTCGAGCGAGATGAAGCCGGAGAGTTACTCGGCGATCAAGCGAAAGCTGAACTGGCGACCGTCGAAAATATTTATATTAATAGCATTGAGCAGGCTCAGTCTGTTGCTGAAGCCCAAGCCGAGAACATGGCAATTATTAATGCGGCGGAACAGTATAATGAGAACCTCACAATTAATCCCGAATTACAGGAGCGAGTCAATCAAATTCTCCAAAATACTGAACTGAATTCTGAAACCGCACAGAAAGCTTTTTTAGTGGGAAAAGACCTCAATATTATTGCGGGAAGCCAACCGGAACGCATCGGGGACATTTTTAATCCTTATAACCTCGTCAGATCGGTTTTTTCAAGCTCGGAAAAAATCGCCGTTAATCAAGTCGTTAATGCTCAAGAAATTAAGAATAAATTTCCAGATTTTTCCTCTTTATCTCCCTCAAAAAATATACTCGTTCAATATATATTTACTCCCGTCACCACCTGGGAAACTGAAGAAGTTCAAGGGGTTTTGGTGTCGGCGAAATTAATCACGGGGAAAGATTCAATTCTCGATAGAAGTGTATTTACCATTGGAGGAGGATACCACGCCATTTATTTACAACAACCCAACGGTGAATTTGTCCTCGCCGCTTCTTTACTCGACTTAGAAAGTCACGACTTTGGTCAGCATCACAATCATAATCCTGATAACCATCTGAACAATATTTCCCTTCCGAATACCGACATTTTAAGCGAAGTCATTGCGGGGGAGGGAAAAACCGTCACCCAACGGATGTTTATCGAGGGAAGTCAGTATACAGTAGCCGCGAAAACCCTGACGAATACTCGGGAAAACATGACCGTCATTTTAGTTCGAGGAACACCCGAAGTAGAAATTTTAGGTTTAATTAATCGGTCAATCAAGCGACAAATTTCGCTGTTTGTTTTAATCATTCTGTTAACCTTATTTTTTTCGATAACATTGGCGCGGCTTATTGCCAAACCCCTAAAAGATTTGCAAAGAAAAACCCAAGAATTTTCTCAAGGGAATTTAGAAGTTAGAGCGCAGGTCAGCAGAACCGATGAAATTGGTCAACTCGCTTTGATGTTTAATCAGATGGCGGATGGAATTTTAGCCGCATTTGACCAAGAAGCCGCAAATACTGAAACTCAATTGCGTTTAAATAAAGAACTCAAACAACAAATCGAAGAACGGCATAAAGTAGAAAATAAACTCAAGATTTCCCTGCGAGAAAAAGAAACATTACTAAAAGAAATTCATCACCGAGTCAAAAATAATTTATTTGTGGTTTCCAACCTCTTGGAATTTCAGACGGATTATTTTGACGACCCGAAACTGATTCAAGCTTTAGAGGACAGTCGCAACCGCATTTATTCAATGGCATTAATTCATCAACAGTTATATCGTTCAACTAATCTTCATCAAATAGACTTTTCCAGTTATCTCGAACAATTAGTTGAGAATCTTTTTGAGTCCTACAATCAAACCGAAGATGAAATTAAATGTCATCTAAAAATTAAACCGGTTTTCCTAAATGTGGAAACCGCCCATCCTTGTGGTTTAATTGTCAATGAATTAATCTCGAATGTGTTTAAACACGCTTTTCCCGAGACTGGAGGGGGCGACGTTTGGTTAGGACTTCATCAAGAACGTTCCGGTGAAGTGGTTTTGAGTGTCAAAGATAATGGTGTGGGTTTTCCTAAAGGGGTAAATTTTCGTCAAGTCAATTCTTTAGGAATGGAGTTAATTTGCACCCTGACTCAACAATTAGAAGGAACAATTGAGTTGAAACGCAAAAGAGGAACATTATTCACCGTGAGATTTTATGAACTCAAATATTGTCCGCGAATTCCCGTTTAAGAATTTCCAATTAAGAATTTATAATTAAGAATTTATAAGTTTAGCCTCAAACTTAACCCGCTGTTGGGAGTTCAACTCGCACCGTTGTTTCTTGATTCGGTTCGCTTTCAATCATCAATTTTCCGTTGTGTAAGTCCACCAAACGCTTGACAATACTTAAACCCATTCCGGAGCCTTGTTGTTCATAAAGTTTGCGTTCAAACTGTAAATGAGCGCCGATTTGTTGAATGTCTTCCGGTGTCATTCCCCGTCCTTTATCGATAACAAACAGAATAAATCTATCTTTTTCGACTTGACTTTTCACATCAACCGGTGTACCGGGTTCGGAGAATTTAAACGCATTATTTACCAATTCTTCGACCAATTTAGCCAGCCGAGTGGCGGCCATTTGTACCGGAGAATCTTGCAGTTTTAGCTGTAAATCCCCTGCTCGCTCAAACTGTCGCGCTTGTTCTTTTGCCGCTTCAGAAATCAGGGAATCGACCGAACTCGCCGAACTTTTTTGTAAGGCTTGAATTCGCTGATTATTTGTTGCAATGAGTTCCAAGTCAGCATAGAGTAAAAAGTTGATAATCAGACGATTCAGGCGTTGACCTGAGGCGCGAATATCTTCTAACATTTTTCGCATTTCGTCAACGTCGAGGTCTTCTAATTCTAACAATAAGAGTTCGGCATTTCCCAGAATCCCATTTAGGGGCGTTCGCAGTTCATGGGGTAAAGAATGGGTAATACTGCGCCGCAATTCATCCAGTTTTAATTGAGATTGCTTCTCAAAGAGTTCCTGCTTTTTTAGGCGTGTTTTCACGGCCTCCAATAATTCTTCAGCCGAGCAAGGTTTAGTTAAATAATCATCTGCTCCCAAACCCATTCCTTGACGAATATCGGAATGTTCGGCTTTAGCCGTCAGGAAAATAAAAGGAATGGTCGCCGTTGTTGGGTTAGACCGTAAGGCGCTTAAAACCCCATAGCCATCAAGTTCGGGCATCATCACATCGCACAGGATTAAATCCGGTAAATGTTCGCTTGCCTGTTGAAATCCAATCCGGCCATTCTCGGCACTGAGAACTTCAAAATCTTCAATTTCTAACAGTTCAACAATGTTTTCTCGAATGGCAAATTCATCTTCTATGACTAAAATTTTACTCATAATTGTTTAGATTTGCTCTGAAAGACACCGCGAAAATTTCAACGTGTAGACAACCGAAACGGCTTCTACTGATTCTATTATATCAGCACTTTAACTCTGATTTTCAGAAGATTCAACCCTCGGGATGATGACAGTAAAGGTGGTTCCCATTCCCAATTCACTTTCAACGGTAATTTGGCCTCCGTGCAGATCTACCGCTTGTTTGACAATCGACAAACCCAATCCGGTTCCTTTGATATCACCCACATTCGCGGCCCGTTCAAAGGCTTGAAACAGTTTATCTTTATATTCGGGGGGAAGTCCGATCCCCGCATCTTTGACGCGAAAGACGATTTTTTCCGTTTCTTCAGTAATATCAAAGTTAACGGTACCCCCATCGGGAGAATATTTGATCGCATTAGAAAGTAAGTTTCCCAAAATATGATTGAGGAGCTTTTCATCTAACATTAATTCTGCCCGATTGTCGCCGTTATAGTTAAACTCCAGACTGTGTTTTTCGGTGAGTATCGCTTGAAAACTTTCAGCCAAATTTGAGGCGTACTCTTTCAACGGAACGGGTGCGGGTTTGAAGACCATTTTCCCCGATTCGGTGAGGCTCAACATCAGCACATCTTCAAGCAACTGATTCATGTTTTTAATCGCCGATTTGATGCGTTGAAAATGTTTGATTTTTTTATCAGTTGTTAATTTTTGGTCGTAATTTTCTAACAGATCTGCCGACATCTGAATCGCCGATAAAGGCGTTCGCAAATCGTGAGAAGCTATCGATAAGAGTCGCGATTTTTCTTCTTTGCTTAACTGCACCTTTTCTAAGTTTTTTTCCACCTCCAATTGGGCTTGATGTTTTCGCAGCGCCAGCTTGATCGTTGCGTGCAGTTCTCGCTCTTTGTACGGCTTTAATAAATAGCCATAGGAACCCGTTTTTTCGGCCCGGTCTAGGGTGCTATCATCGGCATAAGCGGTGACATAAATGACCGGAATATTATAACGTTTGTGTATCAGTTCCGCCGTCTCAATGCCATCCATATCGCCTTTGATGACAATATCCATTAACACTAAGTCGGGTTGGGTTTCGGCGACTCGCTCAATGGCTTTGTCACCCGATGACACAATATCAACAACCTCGTAGCCCAACTTTTGCAATTTTCGAGCTAATCCTTTGGCAATGAGTAGCTCATCTTCGACAATCAAAATTTTAACTTCGCTCATGGGAACTCATTTTTATGTTTTTTGTGAAAACTTGAAATTTATATCTCTATTCTATGATACAATTAGTGAAGGTGAAAAAAACAATAAGCCCTCATAAAATTGACCATTTTTTTGAGAGTTGCTGAAGCTCGGAAACCGAAACCAATGAAACCTGCTGGCTTTGATCACATTTTTGTTTTTTTAACAGGCTGAGTTGTTCGTCGGTTTCAACTCCATCTGCTATCACTTTCAGTTTTAAACGTTGAGCAATAGAGGCGATCATTTCAATTACAGTTGATTTGATGGAAAGGGTTTGTATTAAGCTAGAATCGAGTTTGATGCCATCTAAAGGGAGTTCTCCTAAATAGCTAATCGTTGCGTGTTCTAAATTAAACTGACTGATGATCGTTTTAATTTGCAGTTGTTGGATGTTCATTAATTGAGCCGCCAGCGCATTCAAATTTTTAGTTTTTGCAATCACATCGGCAGAAATTTCTAATTCTAAACCCGTCGGATAACCGCCCAATTCTTCACAGAAATTCGACAGCTTTTGCATCAGAGAGTTATCAGTAAATAACGGTTCGGGACAGGGAACACCAACCTGCAAAGAAAGTCGCGACTTTTGCCAAGATTTGATTTGTTGAACTGCGGTTTTTAGCATCCATTCACCGACCGTTAGAGTTAAACCGGATTCGGCGATTAAATCAGAAATTTGGCGTTGAGAAATCTCTCCCAACTGGGAATGATTCCAATAAATAGCCGTTCCCGCACCAATAACTTTTCGTCTGCGAAGATCGACTCGGGGTTGATAATATATTTTTAATTCCTGACGTTCCCACGCTTGGCGAAAATCAGCCACTAATTGAAATTGTTGGGATAGATCGGAACCAAACAGGGGACGAGTATAAATTTTATAGCGGTTTCCGCCGAGTTTTTTGGCTTCTCCCATCGCAATACCCGCCTGTCGTCGCAACTCTTCTAAACTGGAAGCATGGGGATAAAAAGCAATCCCAATCGTTGCGGTAATCGGAATCAGTTTTCCGCCAATTTGAAAGGGTTGACTGATTAAATTGAGCAGAGATTGAGCAATACTATCTAACTCAAAATTTTGAGAAACGGGAGGTAAAATTATTCCGAATTCATCCCCGTTCAAACGGGCGACAACCGTGCGATCAACCGACCGTAAAAATTGATTAAAACGTTCGGCTAACTGTTTAAAAATAAAATCCCCATTCTGATAACCAATGGCTTCATTGACCCGCTGAAATCGGTCTAGACCCAGTAACAAAAACGGCACCAAACTTTTGGAATTGTCCCGTTTGGCGATCGCTTGTTGTAAATAACCGTTGGTTTCGCTTAAAGCCAATAAGTTGGGTAAACCGGTGAGTTGATCGTAACGTTCTAACTGTTTAACTTGTTCTTGTTGTTGAGCATTTCTTTGCAGTCGAGCCGCAATTGCTTCTAATAATTCCTCGCTACTACAAGGTTTAGTTAAATAATCATCTGCACCCAAATTCATCCCCTGTCGCAAATCGGTTCGTTCCGCTTTGGCGGTCAGGAAAATAAAGGGAATATTGGCGGTTTCGGGATGTTTTCTTAATTCCGTTAAGACTTCATAGCCATCGAGTTTTGGCATCATTACATCACATAAAATCAAGTCAGGAATGATATGTTTTGCCCGTTCTAATCCCTGCATTCCATTGCTAGCCATCTGAACTTCAAAATTTTCAATTTCTAGTAGTTCAGCAATATTTTCTCGGATCGCTTCTTCATCTTCTATGATTAAAATTTTAGTCATTTTGTTAAAGTCCTTAAAATTCAAGAGTTCGTTTTATTAAATGATTAAGTATTTATTACTTTCGACTAAGTTTTGAAAGTCCTGAGGAGGTAAGGGACGGCTCAATAAATAACCTTGAATAATATCGCATTGATATTGTCGCAACAACTCTAATTCGGCTTGAGTTTCTACCCCTTCAGCCACCACCTGCAAGTTAAGCTCGTGAGCCATTTTAATCACCGCTTCTACAATCACTTGATTTTTTTGATTTTGATTAATATCTTGGATAAAGCACCGATCTAACTTCAACACATCAAAGGGAAATTGTTGTAAGTAACTCAATGAAGAATACCCCGTTCCAAAGTCATCAATGGCAATTTGTAACCCCAACGCCTTGAGACGGTTTAGCTTTTGAATCGAACTATCTTCATGTTCTATTAAAAAACTTTCGGTTAACTCTAATTCCAAACAAGAAGGGGGTAAACCTTCGCTCAGTAAAACTTCTAAAACCCGTTGGCGAATATCGGGGAGATTGAACTGACGCCCGGATAAATTCACCGCAATTTGCATTTCTTTTAAACCCAGTCTGTGCCATGCTTTTGTTTGTTTGCAAGCCGTTCTCAGCACCCATTCTCCTATCGCTTCTATCAAGCCGATTTCCTCGGCTAGCGGAATAAAAACACCCGGAGAAACAAATCCTCGTTTGCTGTCTATCCACCGAATTAAAGCTTCTGCACCTATGATTTGACCCGTTTTCAAATCCACTTTTGGCTGATAATAAAGCTGAAATTCATTTTGTTCTAACGCCCGTCTGAGGTCATTTTCTAAAGCGATTTGATCGTCATCTTTCCTCTGCCAAGTTTCCTGATAACATTCATAGCGATTTCCGCCCTGTTGCTGAGAGTAATAGACCGCGAGTTGACTTCGATGCAACAGTTGATCGATTTCATCTCCATCTCTCGGATAAAAAGCGATACCCAGACTAAAGCTTACGCCAATTTCTTTGTCATAGATAAAAAAGGGTAAAGACAAGTTTTTGAGAATATTTTTACTAATCTGAAAAACCTGCTCCTCATCGGCTAGGGCTTCTAAGATCAGAACAAATTTTTCTTCATTTAAGTGGGCGATTTTTGCCCTCGAACCCAACTGAGAAGTCATCCGTTCCCCGACGGCTTTTAGAAGACTATTACTCGCTTCATATCCCCAAGCTTCATTAATTCGTCTGAACCGATCTATATTGACAGCAATTACCCCGATGATTTGACGTTTTTCATCACTAATGCTTTCTTTAATTTGCTCAAATTTTTCTCGCAGCGCCAAACGATTGGGTAAATTGGTGATCGGATCGATGTAGATTAATTTCTGGAGTTCTTCCTGAACTTTCTGAACTTGACTTTCGTAGTGCTGTTTGACCTGTGAATGTTTTTCTAGGCGGACTGTAATTGCTTTTAAAAGTTCTGTAGCGGTGCAGGGTTTACTAATATAATCATCGGCGCCGAGTTCCATCCCTTTTCGGGTATTGCTTCGATCCGTTAAAGCGGTCATAAAAATAAAGGGAATTGTTGCGGTGAGCGGATGACGACGCAATTGTTCTAACACCCGATATCCATCTAAAATAGGCATCATCACATCGCATAAAATCAGATCCGGTTGATGGTGTTGAGCCAGCTTAATTCCCACTTCTCCATTTTCGGCTTCCCACACCTCAAAGTCTTCGACTTCCAGCAACTCTTTAATATTGATTCTGATCAGTTCTTCATCTTCTATGATTAAAATTTTTTTCATTGTTTTTTTTCAGATAAAGGGCCTAAAATTAACCATCGATTGAGCGTTTTTTTTCCAACTTAAAGGGTTTTCAATTTAACTACAGTTAAAAACTTTATTGAGTACAGAGCTTTCTAAAGGAAGCGTTACTCGGATTTCTGTCCCGACATTTTCTTCGCTCTCTATCGAAATTTCACCCTGATGTAAATCGACGATTTTTTTGACCAAAGATAATCCCAAACCCGTCCCCGAGATCGTCCCGATATTGGTGCCTCGATAAAAATTGGTAAACACGCGAGACAGATCTTTTTTGGGAATGCCAATTCCTCGATCTTTAATTCTAAAGATTGCTTGATTATTTTCACAGATTAGGTTCAATTGGATCTCGCCCCCATCCGGTGAATATTTTATGGCATTAGACAGCAGGTTTTTGAGCAATTGCCTGAGTATGTTTTCATCAAATATTCCCTGAAAATTCAAACCCTCTGAATTAAAAACAATCGAATGTTTATCGGTTTTTGCTTGCATTTTTTCGGCCAGAGTGCGACAAAACTTTTCGAGATCAACGGGTGTTAAACTGATTTCTAAATGGCCGGATTCGAGTTTGCCGACAATCAAAACATCTTCGAGTAAATTGGTCATTTGCTCTATTCCCTGCTTAATTCGCTGAAAATGAGTCTGTTTTTTCTGCTCGGAGATTTTATTACTGTAGTTTTCCAGGAGTCCGGCCGAAAATGAAATGGTGGTGAGCGGCGTCCTAAACTCGTGAGAAACTGTGGTAATAAAGCGGGATTTTAACTCGTTTAATTCCTCCTCTAATTGTTTCATCTGGTGATGATGTTGTTCGAGCATTTCTTGTTTTTCAGCTTGGAGTTGAGCTATAATTTGTAGTAAATCCTCTCGGGATGGTGAGGAAGGATCAACCCGGTCAAAATATTTTTTTTCCACAGTCATAGTCTCATCAATGATCAAGTTTTAAAATTTAATAAGTTTATTGCAGGATTTTGAACAAAACTGGAGTTGAATTTGAAGAAAACGCCGGGGAGAGAAATCCAGAACCCGATCTCCAGACAATATAACATTCGAGAGATTTCCGGACTCAATACCTCTCGGGCAGGCTACCTCAAACTCTTATTTCTATTTTAGTTCAATACCCTCGCCTTAAATTTAAAATTTGTAACCCGCCTAAATTCCTGAATAACTCAAGTCTGTTAGGTTAGGGTAAAGTTAAACTAGATCGAATAATATAAGCTCAGTTTCAACTCACCGATACTATAGCGATAGCAATGGTCATACAACCCGATCCTTTGCCGATTTATTCCATAAACTTAGAAGAAATTCTAGAACGCAGACCCCTTCTGGTCGCGCCAGACACTTCGGTTTTAGAAGTTTTGGCTCAAATGAATCAGAGTGCAGAGGGCGATCGCAACATCAACCCATCAACTTCTTCTGAAACTTCTTTCGGTGCGGGGAGAACCCGTAGCTACGCTTTAGTTACCGAAAAAGATCGGTTAGTTGGTATTTTAACAGAGCGAGATCTAGTCCGGCTAACCGCTTCTAGAAAAAGCCTTTCTCAAGCCCCCGTTGCGGAGGTAATGACCCCACAAGTTCGGGTATTGTCTGAAGCGGAATACCAGGGGATTTTCACAGTTTTGTCACAATTTAAAACCCATCAAATTCGTCATCTTCCCGTTGTCAACGATCGAGATCAACTTTTAGGTGTAATCACTCAACAAAGCCTGAACCAAGCCCTCAAACCGGCCAATCTGCTAAAATTGCGCTCGGTCAGCGAGGTCATAAATTCTCAAGTCATCGATGCACCTCCCACCGCTTCCCTATTAGAAATTGTACAGTTAATGGCTCAACATCGAGTCAGTTGTATTGTCATTACTGAAACTCAAACTGTTTTCGATGTTTCCAATCCCAAACGCTTAAAAATTCCTGTTGGTATTGTAACAGAAAAAGACATCGTTCGGTTTCTGATTTTAGGCTTAAATTTGGATAGCCTACAAGCCAAAGACGTGATGAGTGCGCCGCTTTTTTGTTCAAAAATTAGCGATACTCTGTGGAACGCCCATCAACAAATGCAACAACATAAAATTTCTCAGTTAGTTGTAACCGGAGATCAAGGCGAACTTTTAGGTTTAGTAACCACTAGCTCCCTACTGCAACCCCTCAACCCGGTTGAACTTTATACGACCGTCGAAATTTTACAGCAAAAAGTCGATCAACTCGAACGAGAAAAACAAGAATTTATCAAACAAAAACAAACCGAAACCCAACTAAAAATTCGCACCCAACAACAAGAAGCGATCGCCCAACTGGGTCAACAAGCCATCAGTCAAACTGAACTCGATACTTTACTCAATCAAGCTGTTAGTCTAGTCGCCCAAACCCTAAACATTCAATACAGCGCCATTCTCGAACTTCTTCCCAACGAAACCACCTTATTACTCAGAAATGGAGTCGGGTGGCGTCGTGATTTAATCAAACAAACCCTCTCCGCGAGTCCCCAAACCATCGCAGGTTATACCCTCAGCCAAGGTGAACCCGTAATTGTTAGCGACTTACGAATAGAAACCCGCTTTCGGGGTACTTTTTTGCTTGACAATACCAATATTATCAGCGCAGTAACAGTCATTATTCCCAGAAAAGATCGCCCGTTTGGACTGTTAGGCGTTTACTCGCCCCAAGCGCGAACTTTCTCACCCGACGACATTAATTTCCTACAAGCGATCGCCAATATTATCGCCTCCACCGTCACCCGATTAGACACAGAAAAAGAATTTAATCAATTTTTTAATTTGTCTGTTGATTTATTCTGTATAGCCGGATCGGATGGCTATTTTAAACGCATCAACCCCCAATTTTCCGCCCTACTCGGTTACAGCGAAGCCGAATTATTATCTCAACCCTTATCTAACTTTGTTCACCCCGAAGATCGAGACAAAACCGAATCCGAATTAGAAATTTTAAGCGAAGGAATTCCCTCTCGAAATTTTGAAAATCGCTACCGATGTAAAGACGGTTCCTATCGTTGGTTATCGTGGACTTCAACACCGCTTGAAGAAGGCGTCGTCTATGCAGTCGCCCGTGATATTAGCGATCGCAAACAGTTTGAACAACAGCTACAAACCAGCCAAAGACGCTACGCCACCCTCACCGAAGTTTCTCCTGTGGGGATATTTCATACTAACACTCAAGGGGAATGTCTCTATGTGAATCAACGGTGGTGCGAGATCGCCGGTTTGAGTCCTTCTGAAGCAATGGGGAGCGGTTGGAGTCGAGCTATTCATCCCGAAGATCGAGAACAGGTTTCTCAACAATGGTATGAAGCCGCCCAACAAAACAAACAATTTCAGTGTGAATATCGGTTTCTGCGTTCTGATGGTACCACCGCCTGGGTTTATGGTCAAGCCACAGCAGAATACAACTCCACCGGAATTATTGTCGGTTATGTGGGGACAATTACCGATATTAGCGCACAGCAAGCTGCACTTCGTGAACGCAAACAAGCGGAACTCGCCCTACAAAATCTTAATCAACAGTTAGAAGAAAGGATAGAACGACGCACCGCCCAATTGCGACAAACCAATCACCAACTTTTACAAGAAGTTCGAGAACACCGACAAACTGAAGCCGAACTTCAACAAAGTCAGCACTTTATTCAAAGTGTGGCTGATGCTACGCCAAATATTATTTATATTTACGATATTATCGAACAACGGAATATTTATGTTAATCGGGAAATAGAGATTATTTTGGGCTATACTTGCCAACAAATTCAAGACCTGGGCGATCAACTATTTGCCACGATTATTCATCCCGAAGATTTAGGTAAATTTCCAGAACACCACCTCAAATTTGACGCCGCCAATGATAATGAAATTATCGAAATTGAGTATCGAGTTCGGGATGTAAATGGAAATTGGCATTGGTTGCTGAGTCGAGATACCCTATTTGCTCGCACCGCAGACGGAAAACCCAAACAAACCCTCGGCGCCGCATCGGATATTACCGATCGCAAACAAACAGAAGAACAATTACGTTTGAGCGAAAAAGCGATCGCCGCCAGTAGCAATGGAATTGTTTTGGCTGATGCTCGTTTGGAAGATCATCCGATTATTTTTGTTAATCCCGCTTTTGAACAAATTACCGGATATTCATCCTCAGAAATTGTCGGTAAAAACACCCGTTTTCTGCAAGGTTCGGATGGCAATCAACCCGAAATAGAACGGTTAAGAACTGCACTCAAAAATGAAGAAAGCTGTACGGTTGTTCTTCGTAATTACCGCAAAGATGGAAGTTTATTTTGGAATGAATTAAACGTTTCGCCGATTTACGATGAACGGGGAAATCTTACCCATTTTTTAGGGATTCAAAATGATGTTACCGAGTCCAAACTCGCCGAACAACAACTGCGAAAACAAGTTGAACGAGAACAACTGATTAAAACCCTAACTCAACGCATTCGAGAATCTTTGGATCTCGATGAAATTCTCAATACAACTGTTAACGAAGTTAAGCAGGTTTTAGAAACCGATCGCGCTTTAATTTATCGGATTTATCCCAACGGAACTGGAGAGGCGATCGCCGAAGCGGTGAATCCCGGTTGGACTCGCATCCTCGATCAAACCTTCCCCGAAGAAACCTTTCCCCAAGAAATTTATGACGATTATATTCGGGGTAAAGTGGGGATTATTTCTAATGTTGACACGGAGAATATTTTACCTTGTTTGGTGGATTTTGTACGGCAATTTCAAGTGAAAGCAAAAGTTGCGGTTGGGATTATTCAGCAAAATAAACTGTGGGGATTGTTGATTGTTCATCAGTGTTCGAGTCCGAGAAAATGGCTATCCAAAGACATTGATTTGCTCAAACAACTCGCCAGTCAATTGGGAATCGCCATTCAACAATCTCAACTCTACAAACAACTACAAACCGAATTACAAGAACGCCAAGAAGCAGAAGAAGCTTTATTATTGAGTCAGGAACGACTACAATATTTGTTATCTTCCAGTCCCGGTATTCTCTACAGTATTGAAGCAGAAGGAGATTATCGAACAACCTTTGTGAGCGATAATGTTTCCCAGATTTTAGGTTATAATAAAACCGAAATCCTCAAAGATGGATTCTGGTTTGAGCATCTTCATCCTGAGGATGTTTCTCGCATTTCAAGCATCGGATTAGCTTCTCTATTTCAGCAAGGATATTACAGCCACGAATACCGTTTTCTACACGGGGATGGAACTTATCACTGGATTTATGATCAGTTAAAATTAGTCCGAGATGCTGCGGGTAAACCCTTAGAAATTATTGGGTATTGGATAGATATTAGCGATCGCAAACAAGCCGAAGAACAACTCACCAAGCTTTCTGAACGCTTACAACTGGCGATCAAATCCGGAAACATTGGCATTTGGGAATTAGATCTTGTCAATAACGTTTTAACTTGGGATGAGCGAATGTACGAACTCTACGGAATTCAAGCCTCAGATTTCGAGAATGTTTATGAAGGCTGGAAACAAAGAGTACATCCCGACGATCAAGAGCAAGCTAATTTTGCAATTCAACAAGCCTTGCGAGGCGAAAAAGAATATGATATTGAATTTCGAGTTGTGCATCCTGACGGTATCATTCACTATATTAAAGCCGATGCTCTCGTCGAACGAAATTCAGCAGGTGAACCCCTGAAAATGACCGGAATTAACTACGATATTACCAATCAAAAACAAGCCGAAATGGAGTTGCGCGAACTCACGAATGCGATGCAAAATGCAGTAGAGGGAATCTCTCGACTCGATCCCCAAGGTCGTTATATTACCGTTAACCGTGCTTACGCTCATCTTTGCGGTTATGAACCCGAAGAATTGGTCGGTGTAGAATGGCAAAATACCGTTCATCCCGATGAAATTGAACGTTTAAATAAAGCCTATCAACAAATGTTAAAAACCGGAAAAGTAGAAGTCGAAACCCGGGGAGTTCGGAAAGATGGTTCCTATTTTGACAAGCAAGTGACAATGATCAGCGCCTACGATGAGCGAGGAGAATTTAACGGTCATCATTGCTTTATGAAAGATATTAGCGATCGACAAGCAGCGCTTCGCGAACGCAAACAAGCAGAAATTCAGCTAAAAGCCACAAACGAACAATTACAAGCGGTTCTCGATGCGGTTCCGGGGTTTGTTTCTTGGGTAAATTCCGAACTGCGGTATTTGGGAGTTAACCGTCAACTCGCCAGAGCGATGAAGTTATCCCCAGAAGCTTTTATCGGTCAAAAAATTGGCTTTTTAGATTCTTATTCGTCGGCGTTTAGTCAGTTTTTTGTAGAGTTTTTTAGAGATTTTAATAGTCGGACTCGTCAGCGGACTTTAGAAGTTACCGTCGGGAATGAACAGCGATTTTATTTACTCGTTGCTCAAAAATATAATCGAGATCAAGCGGCGATTTTGGTCGGGATTGATATTACCGAACGCAAAAAGATTGAAGAACAACTTCTCGCCACAACTTCTCGTCTCAGCACCTTAATTGAAAACTTGCAATTTGGAGTTTTGGTCGAAGATGAAAATCAACAGATTGTTTTGGCAAATAAAACCTTTTGTGATTTATTAGAAATCCCGGTCGATCCGAAAACGATAGCCGGACATAATTTTGAAGACTTGAAGGAAAATTATCAATGTTTGTTTCCCGAAGAACATCAGTTTATCCAACGATACCAAGAGATTATTAATCAAGAGAAAATCGTCACCAATGAAGAACTAAAAGCCGCAGACGGACGAACCTTTGAACGGGATTATGTTCCCATCAAAATCGAACAGCAATATCAGGGACATCTGTGGATGTATCGGGATATTAGCGAACGCAAACAAGACGAAATCGAGTTAAAAAACTCTCTGAGAGAAAAAGAAGTCTTGCTCAAAGAAATTCATCACCGGGTCAAAAATAATCTATTTGTAGTCGCCAATTTGTTAGAGTTTCAATCCGATTACTTTGACGACCCTCAACTCATTCAAGCCTTAGAAGACAGCAAAAACAGGGTATTTTCAATGGCGTTAATCCATGAAAAACTTTATAAATCAACAAATTTATACCGCATAAATTTTGGAGAATACTTAGAACAACTCATCGATCATCTGCTAGAATCTTATAGTGGGATTGATGAACGGGTAGAGTTTGTAGCGGAAATCGATCCAATTTTCTTAAACATTGAAACCGCTCATCCCTGCGGGTTAATTGTTAACGAGTTAATCTCGAACGTCTTTAAACACGCTTTTCCCGAGGGAATGACGGGTCAGGTTTGGTTACAACTCCATCAAAATTCTCAAGGCTTAGTGAGTCTGACTGTTAAAGATAATGGAATTGGTTTTCCTGAGGATATTGACTTTCATAATGTTGATTCTCTCGGAATGGAATTGATTTGTACTTTAACCACTCAGTTAGAAGGAAATATCGAACTTATTCGCGGAAATGGAACCACATTTAACTTGACCTTCTCAGAATTGCAATATCGACAACGATATTAATTTATCTATTTAATTCGGAAAATATCAGTCAGAAATTGTAGATTAATCTTGAAGTCTATTAAAAACAGTACAATGACACCTGAAAAAAATTCTCAACAACGCTCACTCAAGACCATTATCTTTCATTTTCTCATCGGAGCATTCGTTGGTTTGTTTCCCCTGTGGCTTCCGTTTTCCTACGGGGGACTCTCGGGAAACTTAGCCGCGTGGAGTCAAACTCAAATTAGTCTTTCTATTATTTTACCCTTAACCGTTGGGCTAATTTCGGCAATTTTTGGAGAACGTTGTTTAAACTTACTGGCGAAAATGTTAGACCAATTACCAATCCTATAAATAATACTTGATAAATAATAATTGTAGCGTGGGCAATGCCCACCCTACTCTAAAAAATCCGTCTAGTCGGGTAGGGTTAAAATATCTACACCAGAATCAGTTACCGCCACAGTATGTTCAAACTGAGCAGAAAGTTTACCATCGATTGTAATTGCAGTCCAACCATCTTCGAGAACTTTCGCTTCCCAAGTCCCTTCATTAATCATCGGTTCAATGGTAAAAACCATCCCCTGACGCAATTTTTTTCCCTTTCCTCGGGTGCCATAATGGGGAATTTGCGGCGCCGTGTGAAACGTCGTATTCACCCCGTGACCCACAAAATCTCGCACCACAGAAAAACCGTGAGATTCTGCATACTCCTGAATGGCGGCGCCGATATCGCCCACTTTCGCACCGGGTTTAACCGCTTGAATTCCCCGCATCATCGACTCGTAGGTGACTTCTACTAATTTTTTCGCCACAGGAGAAGGCGTACCGACGAAAAATGTTTTGGAAGTATCGCCGTGATAACCATCTACAATAGGAGTCACATCAATGTTAATAATATCTCCGTCTTGAAGAATTTGTTTGGCGTCGGGAATACCATGACAAATCACATGATTGATACTCGTACAAATCGATTTGGGAAAGCCGTGATATCCTAGAGGAGCGCTGCGAGCGCCGTGAGCTTGCGTCCAGCGTTCGGCTTCATCGTTGATTTCTAGGGTACTGACTCCCGGTTTAACCATTGGTTCGAGATGATTCAACAGTTGAGCCGCTAAACGTCCGGCTTGACGCATTTTTTCAATTTCACGACTCGACAACAGAACAATTGTTTCGCTTCCCATTTGTGCTAAATTAATGAAAAATTTGTCTCGTTACATTTTCAGCCTACTCCTCTACGGTATCATAACGACATGATTGGGGAGATTTTACCGACAATTATAGCTTTAATGTCGCGATCGCCAAACATCCCCATCCGGCGATGAACGCCACACCCCCAAGCGGTGTAATCGCACCGAGCCACTTAATCCCCGTTAAGCTTAAAGCATACAGACTCCCCGAAAAAATCGCCACCCCGATCATAAATGCGATTCCCGCAATGATGATTAACGGTTGAGGAGATTGAGAATTTCTCAGTAACACTCCGAGTAATAATAAAGCCAGGGCATGATACATTTGATAACGAGCGCCCGTCTCGAAGATTTCTATCGCCCGTTCGCTGACTTTTCCACTCAAAGCATGAGCGCCAAAAGCACCCGCCATCACCGATAAACCGCCTAAAATTGCTGCAATTGTTAAAAAGATTCTATCCATGAGATTTCCTGTTATTGAGTTTAGCTACAATTTAACCTAAGTCTGTTAATAAATCGCTCAAATCTGAATAATCATAGGGAGGACGTTTCCGAATTGCTAAAATAACAATCTGTTGAAACTCATCATCTATCGCATATATAATCCGCCAGGAGTCAACACGAATTCGTCTGGGTTCCCAACTGTCCTCGGTTTCAAAGTCAAGCTGAATGCTATTATATGGACGAGGATCTTGGGCGAGAGCATCAATAATATTTTTAATGCGTTGACGAATGACACCAGGTAATTTTTTTCCATGATTATGAGCAGATTCAGATAGCTGAATCTGATACATTACTTAATCTTTATCCCATTGGGATTTCACCGATTCCCAATCCAGCCATCCCGCTTTTTGGGGGTTTCCTCCTGCTTCTTTTAGCTGGCGCATCGCTTCTTTAAAAATCGCTTCATCTTCTCGATCTTCAATCCAATTCAGCAATGTTTCCCAGTCGGAAATACTTAATTGTGCGGCTGTTTTCTGACCTTTAGCATCAACAACAAACCGAACTGATTTCAAAACATTGATTATTGATTCTACAGTCATAACTCAATGATGATTTTAAATCCTTACCTTTTAATATACAATAGTTTTGCTAAAACGGGGTCGGCAATTACGGAAAAAGAGTTCCCGGTTTGAGCCAGTTAAAGAGTTCTCCCAATTTTAAGTTAAAATCTGACATAAATTCGGGAGTCGGAAGCAGTTGTTCGGGCGCTTGTAAAACCATCGGTTGTTGACCAATCGGATAAACAAATACAGACTTTTCTGCCGGATCAATTAACCAACCCATCTGACAACCGGCATCCAAACAATGTAAAATATTACTGATAACTTTAGTTTGGTTTGGGTCGGGAGAAAGAATTTCAATCGTCCAGTCCGGATGAGTTGGAAAAATATTGGCAATATCACCATTTTCGTCTAAAGGAATTCGATTCCAAGTAAACACCGCCACATCAGGAACAATAGAACGTCCGCCAAAAGTACATCGTAATTCTGGAAAAGCCCAAGCAATACGTTGAGGCTTTACAACTCCGTTAATGACTGTTACCAGTTCTCCTTGAATTGCGCTATGTTTTACTTGAGGCATGGGTTTTTGAATAATTTTACCGTTAATATATTCGCTGGCGGGTTTGGTTTCGGGAAGGTTTAAAAACTGTTCTAGGGTTAAAGTTTTAGTCCGAGTTTGTATCATTGTTTTCTCCAAAAATACAATCAAATAAATTCAAAAAATAAATTAATCTAATAATCTAAAGGGAAATGATAAACGGTTTCACCCCCGGGGTTTTCTTCTCGAACCGCATTAAGTTCTAGGGCTTTATTTTCAATAAAATTCTCCGCATCCTGGGGAGAGAGTTGAGTAAATTGTGCGAAGTGACTCGCCGTGATCGTGCCGCGATTTTGTAGAATTAAATGAAAGAAGATAGAATGAATCCTGCGGGAGCGATTCTCTATCTTCTGACGAGATTGATAATATCCATTCCACAACAACCAACCCCCCATTCCTAAAGCGGGTAAACCCAACGTTAACCCGGCAATTGTGACGCTGATTTTGCTATCTTCCGAAGCATCCGGGTTGATCAATTCCGTCGCGATCGCCAGCAAAAAAAACAGCCCCATAGGAATTAACAAACTTGCAGCGATCAGCTTAATCAACTGCATGGCTTTACCCTCGAATCATTTAAAAACACCGATGACAGATGAGTTTGTGTGCTTGTTCTAAGATGATATCCGACTAATCAATCATCCGCTTTGTAGGGGCGGGTTCCACCGCAATCTTTACTACTACTGGGAGATTGAGATCAACCCGCCCCGCCCCATAACAATATTAATTAAGCGGATATCATATCAGATGGTGGTTGGTGGTAAATTCGTTATATTTTAAGAGCGAACTGCTTCTAACAACCGAGAGAAATAAAAGCGAGTGCTAGTCATTTCCTTTCGGGCTATTGTGAAGCCATTCTGTTGAAAGATTTTAACAATATCCGCTTCTCGATGTAGGTAGGCGCGAGTTGTTTTACTGGGTCCGGGGAAAAACTCACCAATTCTTTTGAGAAGGGTATAAGCCAAGGTTTTGGGTGCGAAACTCAAAATTAAGCGAGATTCGGCCATAGATGCCAAATGAGCAATCATATCCGCCATTTTATCATCGGGATAGTGAATCAACACATCCAGACAAATCACGGTATGATAGCGACCCTCCAAAGCTTCTAGATCCTGAGTGCTAAACTGAACATTACCAGCGCGATCGCCCAAAACAGCCTTAGCCCGTTCTTTGGCCTCGGAGACCATTTTCTCAGAGATATCGCTAGCGTTGACAATCGCACCCGCCTCGGCCAGAGGAATACTCAAACTCCCCACACCACACCCCGCATCGCAAATGGACAAACCCGAAAGATTACCATCTGCTTTTAGCCAGTCTAACACGCGATCGATAGTTTGTTGATGTCCGTTACGGATATCAAGTTGAACCTTGTTCACTTCCCCGTCGCCGTAGATGCGTCTCCAGCGATCAAAGCCTGTAGAGTTAAAATATTCCCGAACAACGGTTTTATCGTCTGCAACGCTCATAAATTTGGTTTGCTGTTAATTGAAGTCCAACAGTTTACCCTAACATTATCCGTTACAATGAGACCAAATTTTCAGCCAATACCACCGACCTTGATTTTGCCAATTTGGGCGGGGATGGGGTTGGCTTACGCAAGCGCTAAACTCCGAGTTGTAGGATTGAATCGGATTCCTTTGGTTTCCCCCGGACTCTCTCCCCTTGCCCTTTTTCCACAGACTCAATCTATCAATTCTTCTTGAAATCGTCAAAACTTTTCCAACACAAGTGTCATCATCACTCCGGATTTGTATAATAGAAACCAACCTCTGATCTACCTAGATTTATCTGAGTTAGTGGCTTTCATTTTCCAGATTTATTTTCCCTCTTGATGCCATTGCATCTACCCGAGCTTCACCATGAAAAATACTCGCTTTTCTGAAAAAACAGAAACAACTATTCGACAAATCTTTAAACCGCTTCCCGCTTTTTTATCGGGAATGATACTCGGCTCTATTTTTACCGTTTATGGAACTTTAACCCACGTTAATTTGTTCAATTATTTGGACTCAAACAATCAAAATGTTATCAATTTTTACGGCGAACTTTTTGGCTTCTCTAACGGCTACATTCAGCAGAAAAAAAAATTTCGCGGTTACATAGACGCCCTTGAGATGACCGTCAACCCCGAAACGCTCAACTTGTACGCCCTGCCCAACTCGTTCTGTGAAAATGCCATTCAAGAAGGAGATAAAATAAGAGTTTTGGTTGCCTCCGATCCGGCTCAAAAAAATACCTTTGAAAGCGTTCAAGAACAAATCGACAAAATCATTAAAGATGGAGTCGGTACCCTAGAAATTATCAATATCAATCAAGAACCCGCCGCCATCGATATCAACCTATTAACCGCCGAAAAAACCTGCATCCGAAAACCTCAAGAAATTCAACAATTAGAGAAACTGCTACAAGAAAGAAAATGGAAAGAAGCCGATCTCAAAACCTACGAAGTCATGCTGAAAGTCAGCAATCGAAAAGCCGAAGGCGACCTCGATCGCGAATCCATTGAAAACTTCCCCTGTTCCGACTTACAAGCCATCGATCAACTGTGGAGAAGATATTCCGGGGAACAATTTGGTTTGAGTATTCAAAAACAAATTTATCAAGAAACCGGAAATATTTTAACAGAAGAACATCTGCGAAAATACGATCCCGATGCCTACATTCATTTTAACGATTTAGTGCGATGGATCGAAACCGGAGACGATGGAAAAGAAATTTGGAAACCCTACGATCAACTCACCTTTTCTCTAGATGCACCCCTCGGTCATCTTCCCCGCTTAGAAAAACTAGAAACCGGAATGGAAAAAGAATTAACTTACCAATTCATCTCCCCCAATTCCTTACCCCTGACCTCTCAAGAAATCCAAGCCCGAAACTTGCTATTTTCTCGCCTAGAAGCTTGTCAACTCTAACATCTCAGTAGCCCAGAATCTCAAACCCCGTTACAATCACAGGAGAAACAATCCATTGTCAACACCTTTTGAAAACCGAAAATGAATCTCAAACGAACCTCTGAAAACGATCCCATTACCGTAGATTTCCTTCCCCCAGAGCAAGTTTCCTATCCCGGTCAAATCGGCTTAACTTTTGCACCCGGAAAAAAACATCAAGGAATGCACTTTATGTGGGATCGGAATTTGGAGCAAGATCTCGATCGCCTCAGAAACCATTATCATACAGATATTTTAGTTTCTTTGATCGAACCGCACGAATTTGAAGCCGTACAAATTCCCGATCTAATTTCCCAAGCCCAAGCCAGGGGAATGCTTTCGATTTGGTTCCCCATCAAAGATATGAGCGTTCCCTCTTCCACAGAGGAATTAATACTTTTAGTCCAGCAAATTCTGCTCAAGGCCCAACAGAATCAAACCGTTGTTATCCATTGTATGGGCGGTTTAGGACGGACCGGCTTGGTCGCCGCTTGCTGTTTGGTGGCCTTGGATTATTCCCCCCAAGAGGCCATTAAAATCGTTCGCCAAACCCGCGAATACACCATAGAAACCCAACAACAAGAAAATTATATCACCGAGTTCGCCCGAGCTTGGGAAACTCACCTGCCCATTTTGTCTCGAAATTTTCGCAATTAACTGAACTGGGCAAAGGTTAATCTTTTGATTGTAACAAAAGTAGCGGAAAATTTTCAGCGCCGAAGACCTGTCAAAGCCGCAAGTCCTTAATATCCAAACTTTTAAGGAAACTTTCAGATTCACTGGCGATCCCTTTTAAACGGACCGAGTAAAAATGTTAACATTAGAACATTTCCAATTTACTCAAACTCTAGCTACACTAAAAAACAGGAGTATGACATCGAGAACAAGTAAAATCCTACTCAGATGATTCTGTAAAGATCCACGATAAAGATTGTCTATATTCCCGACCAGCCAGGAAACGATATGAAAGGTGGACCAGTCAAGGGTATATCAAAGCGAGGGAACTCATGGAATAGAAACTCAATCGACTTGAGCCATCATCAAAACCGAGGAACAGTTGCAAATCCCCAATGCCATATCCCCGTAGATGCTCGGCTCATCCGAGTTTCGAGCGACCATTTACCCCCGACCCAGTTCACCCTTAATTACCTGTTAACTCCAACGGCTCAATACTCGAGCCAGACGGAGATTATCTCTAAATTTCGATTTTTATGGGGTTTATACCCCCAATGTGTTGCATTTTTATCCCCGTGTAGGGAATCAAGCCAGAGGAAGACTAGATGAACGACTACGCAAAAAGCTTTTCTTCAATTTGCCATCGCCTTCTCAGTGGGGCCATCCGCAGTAAAACCAAACGCTTAATGGTCATCGCCGCCATTTCTACCCTCGCAGTTCCGGGTATCAGTAGCGCCGTCCATGCAAGCTTACAAAACAGTCCGAAAGCCATCATTGATGAGGCGTGGCAAATCGTCTATCGAGAGTATGTCGATCCCAGCTTCAACCGCAAAAACTGGAAAGCCATTCGCCAAGAACTCCTCAGCAAAGAATACTCATCCCGTGAAGAAGCTTATCGCGCCTTACGTCAAGCCCTAGAACAGCTAAACGATCCCTACACCCGCTTCATGGACCCGAAACAGTACGAGCGGTTAACCAACCAAACCGCAGGGGAACTGTCCGGTGTGGGAATGCAGCTTTCACTCGACGAAGAAACCCAAACCATCGTTGTCGTCTCCCCGATTAAAAATTCTCCCGCTCGCGAAGCCGGAATTCAAGCCGGAGATAAAATTTTAGAAATAGATGGCATCTCCACAAAAGGAATGAGCGTTGATCAAGCCGCCGAAAAAATCCGGGGTAACGTCGGAACTCAAGTTCAACTGCGAATAGAACGCCCCGGACAACCGGAATTTGATGTCACCCTCACCCGCGCTCGCATCGAACTCGAAGCCGTTTACCATCGCCTCAATACCGAAGGAGAACGCAAAGTCGGATACATTCAACTCCGCGAGTTCAACTCCCACGCCGCAGAACAAATGAAAGAGGCGATGGAAGAATTGGTCGATCAAAAAGCAGAAGCTTTCGTCCTTGACCTGCGCGGAAACCCCGGAGGCTTGCTCCGCAGCAGTATTGAAATTGCTCGGATGTGGATGAATGATGGCGTTATTGTCAGCACCGTCGATCGCGATGGCTCCACCCAAGAAATACGGGCCAACCGCACCGCCATCACCACTTTACCCACCGTCGTCTTAGTCGATGGAAACTCCGCCAGCGCCAGCGAAATTCTCGCCGGTGCCATGAAAGACAATCATCGGGCGGTGATTATGGGCGATCAAACCTTCGGGAAAGCATTAGTTCAATCGGTGTTTTCTTTATCGGATGGTTCCGGTTTGGCCGTTACCATTGCCCATTACTACACCCCCAACGGTACCGATATTAGCAAAAAAGGAGTCACCCCCGACGTCAAACTCCAACTGAGCGAAGATCAGAAAAAACAACTCGCAGGCGATCCCAAATTAATCGGCACTCGCCAAGATCCTTACTATTCTCAGGCGATTACCATTTTAGAAACAGAAGCCGCTTCGCGACCTTTAGCGGTTAGCGAAACTCACAAGCGTTAAGAGAAGCAATTGGGGGCGGGTTTGAGAGTTGAAATTTGCCCCCAGTCTGTTGTCTATCCCCAGAGGAATTGTCACATCGGAAAATAGCAGGTAATCTTGATGGTGATGTTGTGTGGATTCAAGTGTTATTATGTCACACTCAATACCTCCGAATTCATCACCCCAAGGTTCATCCCGAAATAATGACGAATGGATTGCCGTTTTAGTGGCTCTTGTGGCGCTGGGCGGTATTTTCTTTTGGATCTTGGGTAAAGATGCCAAACCCGATAAGCAAAAGTTTGCTACCCCTCCTGTTGTTCCGGTTCCTGAAAGGACCGCTTCCGATGACTTAAATTTATCCCGGGTTTTAGAAGACTCTTTCGCCCGCTATCGGGGTCAAGAAGTTGGCGAGCGAGTTGCTATTCCTCGCACCTCTAACCGAAATTTGTTTCAAGTTTTCTCTGCTGACGATCGCACCATCGCTGATTCTGACTCCAGAGGTGTTGATCGACCTTTGGCTTTTACTCCCTTCTTCTTTGCACCTCCAGACACCGCCGGGTCTGCGGAAAATGTGGGTTCACCCGTAACCATAGCACCCGTTCCGACTCTCGATCCGACTGAAACTGAACCGGAGACTGAAACAACTCCTCAACAAGCCGCTCAAAGCGAGACTGAAGAAACTCCTCAGCCTCAACCCCAAGCCGCTCAAAGCGAGACTGAAGAAACTCCTCAGCCTCAACCCCAAGCCGCTCAAAGCGAGACTGAAACAACGGTAGTACCCATCATTCCGCCTCAAGAGCCAACGGCTACTGAACCGGAAACCCAAGCCAGTCCTCAACCCCAACAACAAGCCGCTCAAAGCGAGACACAAACTCCAGAGGCACCAGTACCATTGGTGCTTGCTGATGTACCGGAAGACTTCTGGGCCAGAGACTTTATTGAGTATACGACTCAAAACGATATTATTGTCCCCTACGCTAACGGTACATTTAAGCCCACTCAACCGATCACACGGGCTGAATTTGCCGCTTTAGTCGAAAATGCCTTTATTCCGGAACAAAGTAAATCCGGTCAACCCAGTTATAAAGATGTAGATCAAAGCTACTGGGGCCGAACAGGCGATCGTTGATGTCACCAAAACCGGTTTTATGACTGGTTATCCCGGCGAGGTGTTTAATCCGAATTTAACGGTGCCTCGGGTTCAAGTTTTGGTGGCTTTGGCGAGCGGGTTGGATCTCAAACTCCCGAAAAATCCTGAACAAGTATTACAACAAACTTATCAGGATGCGGAGCAAATTCCCCAGTGGGCGGTTGAAAAAGTCGCCGCCGCTACCCAAGCGGGACTGGTAGTTAATTATCCCGAAACCAGTACCCTCAACCCCAATCAACCCGCAACTCGGGCGGAAGTCTCGGCGCTCATTTATCAGGCTTTGGTTGAGTCTGACAAAGCCGAACCGATTTCTTCCGAGTATATTGTCAAACCGCAGAAATAAACAATTTTGCAACTTGAAAGGGTTGATTTTAATGCTTACAATTTTCCCGGGATGAACGTTTTTTAACGAAATCGCCTGGGAGTTTTTTTGACTCGATTCCATGAACTTCTCTATGCACGCTCGATCCCGATTGAAATTTTTAAACCTATTTTTGACTTTACTTTTGAGTTTACATCCTCTGGGTCAATCTCTGCGATCGCAACAAATAGATCCCCTTCTCATTCCTAAACCGCCCAAACCTTGTTTTTGGGAAACCGAAACCTTACCTTCTCCTCCCCTGTCTCAAACCGAACTCAGTATTCCCAATTTATGGTTAGCACAGGAACTTTATGGCTATTCGACATTGGAACCGGAGATTGTTGAGGAAATTCAAGAGGAAACCGATATTCAACTTTATGTTGAACAACCCCCAGAAACCCGCCAACCCTATGAACTTCTAGAAACTTGGTATGTTGAACCGAAAATTACCCAACTTCTACCGGATTTGTACGTGAATAATTTGGTGACAATTGTGGTGAATCGGATTAACTGGAATCGGGAAAAATATCTCGGACAATATGTTTTTTTGACTCGATTTGGTTCGGTTACTCGCAGTTATGGTTATAATTTACGAGTCTGTAATCGTTTGGGCGATTTGCTGGCTTACTATGTTTGTAATTTTGAAGAAAGTCCGTTAAATTGTGACGTGCAAATTCGCTCGGAAGGATTCCGAATTCGAGATTTTCGCAATTTTAACCCCGAATAACCCCGCCTTGCTAGTCCACAAGCAACTTTTTTCGAGATGTGCATAAGCTCCGATGGCTTGGAAATAGGTTTGATTGAACGACAAACATTTTTCTTTGTGAGCATCGGAGAAAAGAGCTATGAAACTGCATCTTACCACCGGACTGGCTGTATTATTAACTCTCGTCACTACCAACCCGGGCGAAGCCAAAGTTCTTAAAAATCTCAACAATGGTAACTCTTATCCGACCGGGGTTGAGACTTTAATCACTCCCAAAGTTCAAACCTCTCAAGGCGACGATACCGAAGCTAAACTGTTACTTGAGATGGGTTTACAGCAGTTGAAAAGTCAACAGTGGGAACAGGCGATCGCCACCCTAGAAAAAGCTTTAACCAAATTTCGTCAAGTCAACAACCGTCTCGGGGAAGCGGGAACGCTCGCTTTGATCGGTTCAGTTTATCACGAACAAAAAGATTATACTAAAGCGCTCGAATTTTATCAACAAAGTTTAACCCTAGTCCGACAACTTAGCAATCCCAGCTTGGAAGGGATGTTATTGCGGGCGATGGCGGGTGCAAATCATGCTTCAGGAAACATAAAAGAAGCGATTAATTATTATCAACAAGCTTTATCTTGGTTAAAACAATCGGATTTATCCGCTCCGGAAAGACAGAAACTTGAAGCTTTGGTAGGATACAGTTTGGGCGTGGCTTATCATCAAGATGGCAATTATCAAAAAGCCGTCGAATATCTAGAGCCAAGCACACAACAACTCGAACAATTGGGCGATCGCGCAAATCAAGGGATTGCTCTGAGTTATTGGGGTAAAGCCTTACTCGGATTAAACCAATACAACCAAGCCCTCGATCGCCTACAACAAAGTTTACCGCTACTTCAACAGGCCGGCAACACCTTACAACAAGCCGAGAGTTGGTTGAGTATGGGTGCAATTTATTTGATCCAGAAAAACTCCCAAGACTCATTAGAAGCTTATCAAGAAGCGGGTCGTCTGTATGGTCAAGTCAATAGTCGTCTCGGAGAGGGAATGGCGCTTGAAGGGAGCGGTTTGGCTTACTATCAGCTTGAACAATATTCTCAAGCCATACAATCTTATCAAGAAGCCGCTTCTATTTTTGTCCAACAGAAACTTCCAGACCGTCAAGGACGGGTTCTCTATCGTGCCGCCAGGATTTATGGTAAACTTGACCAAACCCAAGATGCGATCGAAACTTATCAACAGGCGTTAGAAGTTTTCCAAAAAGCGGGCGATCGCTTCGGAGCGGGGATCACACTTTATGAGTTGGGAGCAATTTACAGCAAATTGGGACAGTCTCAAACCGCTTTGGAGTCTTATCAGCAAGCACTGGCTTTATTTGAACAACTGGGCGATCGCTCTCGTCAAGCCGGAATTCACTATAGCATGGGGTTAGTCTACAGTCGCAGCAGTCAACCCCAAAAAGCAATAGATTCCTATCAACAAGCGTTATCGATTTTTGAGGAGTTGGGGAACAACCAAGCCGTCAGCGACATCCGCAAGCAAATAAAAGAAATAGATTGAGGTATTTTACACCGAACCCGTCTTTTTGGGGCGGCTTGGTGGGTAAATTGAGTACAGAGACTACAAAACCCGGTTTCTCTAAAGTTACCGGGTTTTTGCTACCCCGAGACCCGAGACCCTGATTAAACAAACTGCATAAGCTGACCGGTTCGATACATATGTCAGAGTAGATAACCACTATTCCCCGAATTGTCTTTCAGCTATGGAAACGCAAGCCACCCGGATAGAAAAATTGATTCTCAGTGCGTTAGTTGCTCTTGTGACAGCCACAGTTTCGACTCAAGTGGAAATTCAAACCCTAGCTGAGACAACGCTTGCGAGCTTATATCCGGGGATTTTAGCGAATCAATAAACCGTTTTCAAGTCTCGAAATTTTTCCGGATCTCCTCTAATTGAACCTTGTTGACTTCTTGGTAATCACGATGAAATCTATCTCCTCCCTACAATCTCGGTTAAAATCTCTGCATCAAACGGGCGTTCAACAGTTGAATGAACAACAATTAATTCCGGCTCTTAATACATTTCAACAGATGTTGGCGATCGCCGAAGAAACTGAAAGTTTAGAGTATCATGTAGAAGCGTTGCATCAAATCGGGATGATCCACTATTCTCTCAAGCATTATAGTTGGTCAATTAACTGTTTAAAACAAATTCTTCAGCTTGCTCCTAGCGATGCAAAATCCTTAAGAGTAGCCACAGTTTGCAATGATATTGCTCGGGTTTATTGTTCGGCAAAGCAATATTCTCAAGCCCTGCGTTATGCGGCTCAAGCGCTCGAAGTTTTTCTGAAACTGTCTAATATAAATGGAATCGGCATCACGTTAAATTATTTGGGAGAAATCTACAATCATCTGGGAATGTTTGAGCAATCCCTGCAATGCTGTCGGAAAGCGTTGACCATTTTTCAAGATACTAATGATACCATTCAAGAAGAAAACTTGAAAAATAGTATCCACGAAGCGGCCGCTCTCCACAATTTGGGATTAGCCGAATATCATCTAGATAGACCCCGCCAAGCTTTGGCTTTCCTCAATCAAGCTCTAAGCATTCGTCAAAAACTGTGTTCGTCTCCCAACAAAAAACGCGAAAGAAAATGTTCTAACACCGATGTAAAAGCCCGTTCAGAAATGGCGAAAACTTTGGGTCAAATCGGAATCGTTTACTTCGGCTTAAAAGAATATAGAACGGCGATTGAATACTATAAAAAAGCCGCCCAAATCTACCAACAGAACAACCAGCTTGAAGAACAAGCGAAACTCTTGAACTATATCGGAATCGCCTGCTATAAAAAAGCCGATATTTCTCAAGCGTTGTGGTATCATCTTAAAGCCCTAGAACTGTTTGAAAAAATCTCGAATTCCAAGTCTAAAGAAAACTATTTACCTCATATCCTTTCTGTCTATCAAAGATTCCAACTTTCCGATCAAGGCGTAAAATTGTATCAGCGAGTCCAGGAACTCTTTGAGATGATGGAAACCGAGGTTAGCTAAAATGAAAGATTGCAGGCAGTTTACAGTCACCCTTCGGGTGACTGTAAAAGACTGGTGACTGTAAAGGTTTTGTGTGAGATTCCGGATAAAGATGAATTCAACCGTTTCTAAATTTAATTTAAAAGTTCAACAAGTCGAACAAGTCTGTCTGTTTGAATTATCTTGGGGTCAAGGACAACACCTAGAAGTCAAAATCCCCTATCTGGAAACACTGACAAAATTTTATCAAGAGTGGCAAGACACCTATTTAAACTTCTACAAACGCCCTTTGCGAGGACGAGTCGTCAAAAAAGGTCAACTCTCGGTGCCAGTCGATTGGCACGCTAAACTGGTAGAAGCCGAAGCCAAACTCCTGGCAGAATTTCATCGCTGGTTGCGACACGAAGAACTCTTTGAGATCCGCGCAAGCATCGCCAAAGCCGCCTCAGATCATCTGCGAGTTGAACTCAGCTTATCCGTCACCCCCCTAGAATTATCCCGCCTACCTTGGGAAGCTTGGGAAATAGGCACCGAATTCGCCGCATCGGGAAAAATTCGCATCCTTCGCACAATCTATGCTCGCTCCAAAAGAATTTTACCGGCCCCCCGCCAACGAAAAGCCAGAGTTTTAGCAATTTTGGGCGATGATACCGGATTAGACTTTCAAGTGGATAAACAAGCGGTAAAATCCCTCTCTTCTATTGCCGAAATCGTCTTTGTAGGTTGGCAACCGGGACAAAGTTCAACCCAATTAAAAACTCAAATTGCAGAAGCGATCAAAGACGCACGCGGTTGGGACGTCCTATTTTTTGCCGGTCACAGCAACGAAACCAGCCTAACCGGAGGGGAACTCGGCATTGCACCGAATATTTCCCTGTCTTTGCGTGAGATCGAACAACCCTTAACCCTGGCGATACAACGGGGGCTACAATTTGCTTTATTCAACTCCTGTAAGGGTTTAAGTTTAGCCAATACATTGATCGGTTTGGGCTTGAGTCAAGTCGCCGTGATGCGCGAACCGGTTCACAATCGAGTTGCTCAAGAATTTTTGCTACAATTTCTCCGCAGTCTGGCCGAATACAAGGACGCACACGATGCGATGCTGGCGGCCTGTCAGTTTCTCAAACTGGAAAAACAAATAACCTATCCATCAGCCTATTTAATCCCCTCTTTATTCCGTCACCCAGAAGCGCCCGTTTTTCGTCTTGAACCCTACGGGTGGAAACAAAAACTCAAACGTTGGTTGCCCACCAAAACAGAAGCGATCGCCGTTGGGGTCCTGTGCGGGTTAAGCTGGCAACTGTCGGTGCAGGAATTATTACTCGACCAACGCCTGTGGGTGCAGTCGGTTTACCGTCAAATGACCCTTCAGACTCCCACCCATTCGCCCCCGGTGTTGATGGTTTCCATTGACGAAGAATCGATTAAACGGGCCAGAATCTCCGCTCCCCGGCCGATGAATCGCCGCTATTTAGCCCAAATTATCGACCAACTCGCCCTGTTAGATTCTCCGGTTGTCGGTGTGGATTATTTGCTTGATCGCCATCAACCCGAAAATGACCCGATTTTAGCCAATTCCGTTCGCCAAGCTGTAGAAAAGCGAGGAACTTGGTTTATATTTGCCACGAAAAGCCGTTCTGTAGGCGGTTGGTTTGAAGTTTTACCGGAAATTGCCGATCCCAACTGGAGTTTTAACGGCGATCTGCGGGTTTTGGGTTATCCCCCCCACTATATGAGTCTGGTTCCTTTACCCGAGGAGAATTCCCAACAGCGTTTACCTTTGTCTTATCTACTCGCCTTGGGATATTGGGTTCATTATGAATCTACACCAAATGAATCTACACCAAGTGCGACGACGATACCTAAACCCCAACTCGACGCTTCGAGCCAATTATTATCTCAGGTGAGGGCTTATTTACTCGAAACTACCACAAAAGACTACGGAAAGCTTTTTTCCCCCAAGGCGGTATTACACCCCCTAACCAATTGGGCTTATTTATTGCGTCAATGGTGGTTACAGCCGATTATTGATTTTTCTATTCCTCCCGAACAAGTTTATCAAACTATTCCGGCTTGGCAACTCCTCGAACAACCCTCCGAGATTGACTCGCTGATTGACTTAGATCAATATGTCATTTTGATCGCCCCCGGTGGATACGGTGAAGCGGGTGTGGAGACGGAGGGGGAGGATAATTATCCCGTACCGAGCGCTCTTGCTTATTGGCGATCTCAACAAAATCCTCCCGATTTACGTCCGATTTTACCAGGAGGTGAAGTTCATGCCTACATGGTACATCATTGGTTGAATCGCCGACTGGTCACGCCGATTCCCGATTTGTGGATGCTGGCGATCGCGGCTTTGTTGGGAAAGGGTACCGTGTTGGCTGTGGGGCAGATTTCCCGCAAGCAGTGGAAAAAAATTCTAGCAATGATTGCTGTTAGCGGGATCTATGGCGGAGCCAGTTTACAACTTTATATCACGGGAGGGATACTATTTCCTTGGTTTTTACCAACTTTAACTTTTTGGACGTATATTGTTGTGGCTTTCGTGGAGAGGAAATCTTATGGCTAAATTTTATCGGATGTTGTTAACGCTGGCTTTGACTGTATTTTTGGGTGGGGAAGCGGTGACGGGTACGGTTATATCCCGTCGGGTTGTCGAAGGTTTGAGTGAGAAAAGCCTGTTTTTGTCTCAAAATAATTTACCCCCAGAGTCGAGTGATGGCGGATCGCGTTATGCGGATACTTATGCCGATACTTCTTGGAGAGAGTCGTTTTTTAACAATCAACCTCCCGAGTCGGGTGATGGCGGATCGCGAGGGGGGCCACTGTGTCCTTTGACTCCGATGGATAATGCAACGGGAATTGAAGTTTTTAGCGATCGCCCCACGTTGATTTGGCGGGGAAATTTAGCCCGAGTTGAACTTTATCCCCATAATAATGATGAGTTGCTCTGGAGTCAGGATATCTCAGAAGGCTCGCGACAGGTTCAGTATACAGGAGTTCCGCTCAAACCGGGTCAGACTTATGATTTAATGTTGTTTGAAACGGTTTCCGATACGTTCCCTTTGCCTGCGATGCAGGTGACGTTTACGGTGATGGAAGCTGACAAGCGCCAACAAGTGAGTCGGGTGTTGGAAGAACTGAATACTGAACTTGAACAAAATGGCGCTTCTGAAGAAATGATCGCCCTGATTCGTTTTAATTATTTAGCAGAAAATCGGTTATGGTCTGATGCTTTGACTGAGGCTTTTTCGGTTCAAAATCCTTCGGCAGAATTGCAAGAACTTCGCGAAGAAACGATTCCTCAAAAGTTTTGTAACCCTAATCGTCCAAGTAGTGGTATAATGCCTCCGAGTTAAATCTGAAGGTGTTTTCATCGGTCTCAAAAGATGGCTATTCTTTGCCTCGCTTAACTCATATGATATCCGGTTGATTAATGTCTGTTCTGGGGCGGGGCGGGTTTAAACAGTGAACGAGTACCGTGCAGTGAACAGTTATAGCAGGCAAAACTTACCCACTGATAACTGAAAACTGTAAACTTTTTTCACGCTATCACTGATAACTGAAAACTGTAAACTGTAATGAACTCGCCCCTACGCTTGGAATTCTTGATGGGTCGGATATCATATCATTGCCTTGACAATTTTTAGTTAGTTTGAAGTTAATTACATTGAAAAAATGGCTGAAATTTTAGGAACTCCGGGAAATGATGATCTCGCCGGTACCGTCGAGAATGATTTTATGTTTGGGTTGGAGGGAGAAGATACGATTAATGGCGCTCTCGGAGATGATACGATTATTGGAAATCAGGGTAGAGATATTGTTTCGGGGAATGAAGGCAATGATATTTTGTTTGGAGGTCGAGATAATGATTTTATTAACGATCAAATCGGTTTGAATCAAATTTTTGGTAATTTAGGGAATGATCTTTTAGCCGCAGGTGGCGGAGATGATAGTCTTTTTGGCGGTCAGGGTAATGATAATTTATTTGGCGGTCAAGGTAATGATATTATCTCTGGGGATAAAGGAGATGATTTATTAATTGGCGTCGATATTACCGTTTCTAACCCCGGACAGGGAGAAGTTGATACGTTTAGCGGGGGGACGGAAAGTGATATTTTTGTCGTCGGAGATGAGAATCAATCTTATTATCTTGGGGGTGGAAATGCGGATTTTGCATTGATTACTGATTTTGCACCCACCCTAGATCGAATTAATATTAATCAGAGTAGTAGTCAGATTCGATTTCTTGATTTTACCTTCGGAGATTTCGGGGCCGGTGTGGGAATTATTGCCAGTGAAGATTTGATTGCTTTTCTTCCCGGTGTGAATGCAGGACAATTAGAAATTGGTCGAAATATCACCCCTGTAGTTTAATCATTTATCGGTTTAATTTCTCCGATCTCCGGTAACTTCCATTGAGATTCTCAACTGTAGAGACGTTGCAGACAACGCCTCTATTTTTTCTCTAGTTCCTGTTTCCGACTATAGCATTATTTTCTATATTTTATATAAAAGTTTAAGATGATATCATGTCCGACTAATCAATCTGAAGCGATGTAGGGGCGGGAACGACCGCGATCTTGACGACTACTCCGAGATTAAACTAAACCCGCCCCACCCCCATAACACGCATTAATCAAACGGACATCATATGATTAATACAGAGAAACCATCGGATCTAAAGTTAATAAACGGCTAATTTCATCAGTTTGAAATCCGAGGGCCATTGGTCGTTGAACGCCCGATAAAATCTGCACATCGTACAATTCTGTAATTATCCCTTCTAATCGTAACCAATTGATAATTTTACCTGTTTTCAAATCAATTACCATCAAACCACAACAAGGTTTAACATGATTTTTATCTAAGTTATCATCTAATTCTAAGCCCGAGAAAGTTCCCTCTCTAGGTTTTGATAATCCCACAATTGCCCAATTTTCCCAAAAGGCTAAACCTCGTAAATAACCGGGGCAAAATGTAATGGGTTCAAATTTCCCTCGCTCTAAATCAATATAACCAAAATAACCCCGACCTGAGTTCAACACCCACAATTTTTCTTGATAAAAACGGGGAGAATGAGGCATTGATAATCCCGTGAGAATGATTTCATTTGATTTAACATCAATCACACACCCTCCATTTTGCCTTTGTTCTCGCCAGCCATCAACATAATCAACCTGACTCACCGCCGTTACATAGCCCGGTTCTCCGTCTACCATCGCCAAACCGTTGAGATGACAACAATCTTGATTGATAATTTTAGAAATAAAAGGCGGTTTCCAAAGCGGCGTACAACTATTTTCTAGACTAACCGTTGCCAAACAATTGAGTAACGTACTGACAAAAATGATGCGATTACTTTTATCTATCGCAATATCATGGATATCTAAATCTCCAGTTGTGTAGCCAATTCTCGGAATATAAAGATGATCGTAACCATTATAAAATTGTCCTGGTTTGAGAACATTATTAAATTGCCAGAGTTGATATTTTGAACTCATGTAGAGTTGTTCGGGTGTGGTATATAATCCCATCGCCCGGTCAAATAATCGCTCAAAACCTGAAATTCCGCCATTTTGATTCACACCTATTAGTAATAGTCGTGAGGTTTGATAAGTTGTAAAGGCTAAACTAATTTGCTTCTCTTGCAACCAGTCCGTGAAATGAGAAGAAGCGGTAATTTGGGGTGATGTTGATGGCGGTTGTTTTGAGTCAGTTTTGGATTCCATCATTAAAGGTATAGACTATTTTAATTGTAGCTTATTAGCAGATGAGAGACGTTCGAGATGAACGCCTCTACAAGTAGTCTTCTAGATTTGAACGAATGGATCAACAGCGATGAAATCAGGAGTTTCTACCCCCCTGAGAATGGCAAGTACATTGTCTCCCAGACTGATTTCTGTATCGTTTCCGTTCGCAGTAATAGACAGTTGGTCGGGGGTAATTTCCTCCGCTAAACCAATCAAATCTATTCCCAGTTCAAAGTCAACAATAGTATCAATTCCTTCACCTTCGGCGAGGACAAACGTATCCATTCCTTCACCGCCAGATGAGTCATCCCCAGTCAGGGTATCATTGTCTAAACCGCCTCGCAATAGATCATCGCCATCATCACCAAAAAGTTGATCCTCTCCTTCACCGCCGAAGAGTTCGTCATTACCGCCTTTACCGCCAATTCGATCATCACCCTTACCTCCAATTAGCGTATCATTACCGCCATCTGAACCACCAGGAGAACGATTATTTAGGTCCCCTCGGATGAGATCATCGCCATCACCTCCCTCAATTAGGTCATTACCCAAGCCACCCGCCAGAACATCATCACCTTCTAAACCTTCGATAACGTCGTCTTCTGTGCTTCCAACTACGGTATCATTTTCGCTCGTTCCGACTAATACATCATCATCACCATCATCATCATTATCATCATCATCATCATCATCATCGCTGTTGTCTGCTTGATTGATCAATACCGAGACTTCTTGAATGAAAGAGGAATTCGGTTGCGCCAAGTCTAGATTACCATCTCCGTTGAAATCAGCCAAGGTAAACGAACCAAAATTGTTCCGTTGGAATGGAGAGTTTTCGGCAGGATTCAAATTCCCTTGCTCATCTCCGAGTAACACGGTAATCTGGTTATTTGAATAATAATCAACAAAAATATAGGAACTGAGTGCGGCATCGAACTGACCATCACCGTTGAAATCGCCTACAATTAGATCACTAACTGATTGATTGAGTTCAATCGTTTGTTGAAGTTCTAAATTCCCCGTTCCATCTCCTAAAAAGACTTCCAGGCTATCTTCAAACAAGAAGGAGTTATTGGGATCAGCTTCACTGGTGACTGCTAACAGGTCAAGATTTCCATCACCATCAATATCTGCCGATTTGAAGAATTTGGGATTTTCGACATCAACATCACGACTTCCACTAAATTCGCCCTCTCCGGTTCCAAACAGCACTGAAGTTTGAAGACCAAAACTGTAAGAATTGTAGGAACTTCGCTCAACTACGAGGTCAAAATTACCGTCTCCATTAAAGTCACCAATTGTTGATGGTTTTCCAGATAAGACTTCAATTGGAGTGCTAGGTGAGTTCAACTCTCCTGTTCCATCTCCTAACAGTACCGAAGAGCGGTTGACCGAATTACCCGACTCATAATTATAGACATAATATTCCTTAACCAGGACATCAAGATTACCATCGCCGTTGAAATCTACCACATCAATTTCATTGGGAAATTGGAAGTCTTGAGCAAGAGGAATACTGCTACTTTCTTCAAATTCTCCGTTGCCATTACCTGACAAGATTTGGATGCTGAAATTTCCAGAAAAACCATTGACAACTACGAGGTCAGATATGCCATCGCCATTCATATCTCCGGCTGCAACTTGATTGATATTTTCAAGTTCAATCTGCGTACCTGGGGCAAAATCTCCTTGTTCGTCTCCGAACAAAATATCCACAGTTTGTTTGAACAAAGAGGTGGAGATTTCGAGATCTTCTAACCCATCGTTGTTGGCATCGGCAACGATAACGTTGTTAATATTTTGTCCCAGATCAACACCTTGATCTAAGCTAAAATCTCCTGATCCATCTCCTAATAGTAATGAGAGTGTACTCTGACTACTATAAGTATAGTTATCAAAGTTAGATACAGTTGTCTGAACGGCTAAGTCGAGATTACCATCTCCGTCAAAGTTTCCAGTTTTGAAAATTCCGGAAAACCCATCAAACTGAGTTGTAAAGCTGGCATCCGATGAGAATTCTCCGGACTCATCTCCTAGAAATACGGAGACGTTTGTTTTATTGGTAAATGAGGTGTCATCAAAGATTGTCTCAACAACGGTTTTGTCTACCGAACCATCATTGTTTAAATCTGCGAAAAGAGTTGGAATGAAATTGTCAATTTCAAAGGGAGATCCGGGTACGGGAGTAAAGCCATTCTCATCCCTCAATAACACTTCAACCTGCGAGGGGAAAATGGAAAAATTCTGGAATTGCAGATCGCTTAAGCCATCATTATTTACATCCGCAACCGTAACGTTGCTAACATTTTCTCCGAGATCAACACCTTGATCTAAGCTAAAATCTCCTTCTCCATCTCCTAATAGTAATGAGAGTGTACTCTGACTACTATAAGTATAGTTATCAAAGTTAGATACAGTTGTCTGAACGGCTAAGTCGAGATTACCATCTCCGTCAAAATTTCCAGTTTTGAAAATTCCGGAAAACCCATCAAACTGAGTTGTAAAGCTGGCATCCGATGAGAATTCTCCGGACTCATCTCCTAGAAATACGGAGACGTTTGTTTTATTGATAAACGAGGTGCCATCAAAGATTGTCTCAACAACGGTTTTGTCTACCGAACCATCATTGTTTAAATCTGCGAAAAGAGTTGGAATGAAATTGACAATTTGAAAGGGAGATCCGGGTGCAGGATCAAATGTGACCACACTATTGTTAGACGCTTCGAGCATAATTAATCGCCTCTGGTTATGAAAGTGTATTTGTTCTGTACAAATCTAGGTTGCTACATTCGTACAGCAATTTTTTACCAAATTCACCAAAAGCATTAGAGATTAAGGTACCTTTAAATCTCTAATACTTTGCATTCAATACTTTTAAGCTGCTATGTGTTGAGCAGCTTTCTCGACAAAATCATCGCTAATCTTTTGTTCTGTTACAGCATGAGGAAAGGCAATGCTTACAAAGTAGATTAGAACTCAAGCTGTATATCACCCATGAGTCAACTTTATTCACCTCTAACTTAAAAGTCAATTACCTTTACTGAATCTTTAAAAATGGGCAAGATGAACTTTGAACAACAGCTTTTAATGTAGAGCAGACCCTGAAAATTCCAGTTTTTACTGCAATTTTTACTATTACCATACTAGGAAACTTTTCATCGACTTACCAGTCACACAAATGAGGACTTGACATTATTCTACATTTATGGTTATACTCTTGAATTGTCGTTGAAGAGTAGGGGGAAGTGAACAGTTATAAATACAGGAGACAGGAGACAGGAGACAGGAGTTAGAAGAACTGGAGTTGGGAAAAAACTGTTAATTGTTAACTCCTTTGACTGGTCACTGATAACTGATAACTGATAACTGATAACTAATAACTGTAAAAACTGATAACTGTAAACTGTAATGAACCCGCCCCTTTGAGGGGATTATTGATTATTATCAGCAGATGAGAGGCGTTCGAGATGAACGCCTCTACAAGTAGTCTTCTAGAGTTGAATAAATGGATCAAGAGCGATGAAATCAGGAGTATTTACCCCACTGAGAATAGCGAGTACATTGTCTCCTAGACTGATTTCTGTATCGTTTCCATTGGCAGTAATAGACAGTTGGTCGGCGGTAATTTCCTCCGTTAAACCAATCAAATCTATTCCCAGTTCAAAGTCAACAATAGTATCAATTCCTTCACCTTCGGCGAGGACAAACCTATCCATTCCTTCACCGCCAGATGAGTCATCCCCAGTTAGCGTATCACTGCCCAAACCGCCTCGCAATAGATCATCGCCATCACCTCCGGAGATCAGGTCATTACCCAACTCACCCGCTAAAACATCATCACCTTCTAAACCTTCGATAACGTCGTCTTCTGTGCTTCCAACGAGGGTATCATCTCCGCTCGTTCCGACTAATACATCATCATCACTATCATCATTATCACCATCATTATCATCATTATTATCATCATCGCTGTTGTCTCCTTGATTGAGCAATACCGAGACTTCTTGAGTGTAGGAGGAATCAGGTTGCGCCAAGTCTAGATTACCATCTCCGTTGAAATCAGCCAAGGTGAAAGAACCAAAACCATTTCGTTGGAATGGAGAGTTCTCGGCCGGATTCAAATTCCCTTGCTCATCTCCCAGTAACACGGTAATCTGACTACTTGGATAATAATCAAAAAAGTTATCGGAATTGAGTGCGGCATCGAACTGACCATCACCGTTGAAATCGCCTACAATTAGCTCACTAACTGATTCATTTAGGGCGATGGTTTGTTGAAGTTCTAAATTCCCCGTTCCATCTCCTAAAAAGACTTCCAGGCTATCTTGAAACAAGAAGAAACCATTGGGATCGGTTTGGCTGGTGACAGCTAACAGGTCAAGATTTCCATCACCATCAATATCTGCCGATTTGAAGAATTTGGGATTTTCGACATTAACATCACGACTTCCACTAAATTCGCCTTCACCAGTTCCAAACAGCACTGAAGTTTGAAGATTAGCACTGTAAGAATTGTAGGAATTTCGCACAGTTACGAGGTCAAAATTACCGTCTCCATTAAAGTCACCCACTGTGGATGGTTTTCCAGATAAGACTTCAATGGGAGTGCTAGGTGAGTTAAACTCTCCGGTTCCATCTCCCAACAGTACCGAAGAACGGTTGACCGAATTATTTGCAGGAAAATAAAAGCCATTATCTTCCTTTATAACGATATCAAGACTACCATCGCCATTGAGATCGACAACATCAATCTCATTGAGATATTGAAAGTCTTCATTCAGAGGAACACTGCTACTTTCTTCAAATTCTCCGTTCTCATTACCTGAGAATATTTGGATGCTGCGATTTCCAGGAAAACTATTAAAAAATACGAGATCGGGTATGTCATCGCCATTCATATCTCCGGCTGCAACCGGACTGGAAGATTCCAGTTCAATCTCCGTACCTGGGGCAAAATTTCCTTGTTCGTCTCCGAACAAAATATCAAGAGTGGCGTTGAAAGATGAGGTGGAAATTTCGAGATCTTCTAACCCATCGTTGTTGGCATCGGTGACGATAACGTTGTTAACATTTTCTCCCAGATCAACACCTTGATCTAAGCTAAAATCTCCTGCTCCGTTTCCTAATAGTAATGAGAGTGTACTCTGACTGCTATAAGTAGAGTTATCAAAGTTAAATACAGTTGTCTGAATGGCTAAGTCGAGATTACCATCTCCGTCAAAGTTTCCAGTTTGGAGAATTCCGGCAAACCCATCAAACTGAGTTGTAAAGCTGGCATCCGATGAGAATTCTCCGGACTGATTTCCTAGAAATACTGAAATGTTTGTTGTGTCAGTTAATGAGGTTTCATCAAAGATTATTTCAGTAATGGCTTTGTCTACCGAACCATCGTTGTTAAAATCTCCGAAACTAATCGGATTGAAATTGTCAATTTCAAAAGGAGATCCGGGTACGGGAGTAAAGCCATTCTCATCCCTCAATAACACTTCAACACTGCTACTTTCTGGAATGGGCAAAAGTGAAGGTTCAGAAGGAATCGGTTCTACAGGTAAAGGATCATCGCTTGAAATGGGTTCAGAAGAAATCGGTTCTACAGGTAAAGAATCATCGCCTGAAATGGGTTCAGAAGGAGAGTCTACCACTGGAGAAGGTAAGAGAGGAAAGACGGGAAACTCTTGGATTTGGAGATCGCTTAAGCCATCATTATTTACATCAGCAACCGTAATATTGCTAGCATTTTCTCCGAGAGCAACTTCTTGATCTAAGCTAAAATCTCCTCCACCATTTCCTAATAACAATGTGAGTGTATTCTGACTACTAAAAATATCGTCATCTGAGTTCAATACATTCCTTTGAAGGGCTAAGTCGAGATTACCATCTCCGTCAAAGTTCCCAGTTTGGATAGTTTGACCAAACCCCTCAAACTCAGTTGTAAAGCTGGGATTCGATGAGAATTCTCCTAATTCATCTCCTAGAAATACAGAGACATTTGTTGTGTTTGTAAACGAGGTGTCATCAAAGATTGTCTCAACAACGGCTTTGTCTACCGAACCATCATTGTTAAAATCTGCGAAACTAATCGGATTGAAATTATCAATTTCAAAGGGAGATCCGGGTACTGGAGAAAATGTGACCACACTATTGTTAGAGGCTTGGAGCATAATTTAATACTCTCTGGTTATGAAGTAATGTTTTTTTGGTCTAGAAAATGGGCTTTATACCATGTCCGGTTGATTAATGCGTGTTCTGGGGGCGGGTTTTTTTAATTGAGTAATGGGTGTCAGAGATGGTTTAGAACCCGCCCCTACATAGTCCTAATCGATTAGTCAGATATGATATTACACTTGATTGTTCAAGTGTAGAAAATTCTCTGATAAGTAGTTGCCAATTTGCCTGAAATTGTGTGACTTTTTGTAACATTATCAGAAGCCAATGTTTTCCGATGTGATTTTCAGACCATAGAGTTGAATCGAAACCTTCGTTCACTACTGACCATAACGGTTTTATATAGGGATTGAGGACGAAAAACGGCTGCGTCTGCAACTCCTCAAACCGAACTTCGAGGGTTAGATTGACGCTCTAATGGTGTTCTATATAAGTTTCTGAAATTGCCCTGCTTTTTTTCGGAGATTCGATACTTTTTTTTATAAACTTTTTTAAGTAGCGTTGAAAAACCCGGTTTCTCAATAGAAACCAGGTTTTTGGGATGTACACAAGAGGCGATCGCACACCGATGGACTTGTCCCCCGGTTCATCTGGATGAGAGAGTCAAATTGAACTCTATCATTGATTGATTATTCAAGACTTTTGGGGAAAGAAAACATCCAACAGACTTGACCCAATCAGCCGTTTAAACGACTGCAAACAAAACATTTTCAAGCTGTTTTATGGCTTGATCTAAGTTATCATTAACAACCTCTAAATCAAATTCTTTGGCGGCATTAATTTCTTCTGCGGCTCGTTTTAAACGTTTCGCGATCGCTTCGTCCGAATCTTGAGCGCGACTTCTCAACCGACGTTCTAATTCTAACATAGAAGGCGGGTGAATAAAAATTAATTGCGCTTGGGGAAATCGTTCTCGAATTTGTCGGGCGCCGATCAACTCAATTTCTAATAAGACCGACTCTCCGGCTTCAATGCGTTTTTTAACCGGATCTAGGGGAGTCCCATAATAATTTCCGGCAAATTCCGCCCACTCTAACAACTCTCCATTCTGCACCATTTCTTCAAAGCGATCGCGATCAACAAAATAATAATGTTTGCCGTCAATTTCACCGGGACGGGGGGGACGGGTGGTGACAGAAACGGATAAATGAAGTTGACGATGGCGTTCCAAAAGTTGGCGGACTAGAGTACCTTTACCAACTCCACTCGGCCCTGTAATTACAATTAATCTACCTTGAGATACCATATCATTCTCTGTATGTTTTTCCAAATTTGTCTCGGGTTCGAGGAAGGAACCCGGAAAATATTTTGATATTATGACACTTTACAAGCCCAATCTAATCAGAAATTTTTCGAGCGACAAGTACAATTGAATCGAGACTAGGTGTTAGAATCTTCTCGGTTGAGAACAAATCGATGAGCAACAGTTTCCGGTTGGATAGCAGAAAGGATAACATGACTGGAATCGGTAATAATTACAGCCCGAGTCCGACGGCCATAGGTCGCATCAATTAATTGTCCTCGATCCCGTGCATCTGTAATGATACGCTTGATCGGAGCAGATTCAGGACTAACAATGGCAATCACTCGGTTGGCTGAGACAATATTGCCAAAACCGATATTGATAAGTTGAATATCCATGTTTGGCCTGGGAATAGGGATCACAGAGGCTGGTAGCTCTTAATTTAATGATAGAGAGAATTTATGAGAGTTACAAGCTGAAAACTCATCCAAAATACTGATTTTAGATGAAACTGACGGTTTGAACCTTTTTTTTCGCTCATCCGTCAAAACAGTTACCCCTGATCCGCTTCTGATTTAGCTGCTGAGGTTGGCATCTCTTGAAATTATTTTTATCCGGTTTTTATTACTTTTTCTCGGCGTGAACGTAGTCAACAAAATAAAATTTGGGTTCTAGCCAAAACTTCAACAAAGCGTAAATTCCCAAACCGATTAAAGCGGTGATAACTAAGGGTAAACCGACTCTTAAACGCCAAAAATCAGGTAAAATAGCCGCAGTAGAAATGGCGATCGCACTCAGAACCAATAATCCAATTTGCCAGCGTTGAACGGCTTTTAACGCTCGCCGGCAACTGCTACAATGTTGAGTATGTTGCTGATAGCGATCCAAAATTTCTCGTCGAGTTTTATTCGTCGGTAAGACGTCCGGTTGAGAAATTCCCACCTGTTCCCAAGGTAATTTTCCCCCGCTATACTGATCGAACCATTTCCGAAATTCTATCACCAACCGATCCGCTTCTGTGGGAAGTTTATAAGCGGTTTTCCAACTTTGGGTTTTCTGCTTTTGTTGGAGAAAACGTTCCTGTTGGTGTAAAAAAATCATATCCCCATCCAAAACCAAATTCCGAGTTTTAACGTGTTCCCACCATCGGGGAATAATTTTATTCAATCTTTGGGCAAAGTTGCGGGTAAACAGGGCGACAATTCTTGATTGTCCGGGGGAAACGGGAACACAATAAGTAACCAAACCCACTTGTTTACCATCGGTTCCGAATTCTATTTCATATTCTAAACGACAGGGCGGTTCAAAGGTTATTTTTGTCTTTAAAAAACCCTCGTATTTGGCTTCAATAATATCGGCTTGAGATCGAATAGTTTTTAGAGGAATAGGCTTGCCTTTCTCGCGATTTCCTTGAACTCCATGATGAGCAAAAGGAACGTGACTGGGGTCAGCAATATTTTCAACTAACGTTTGCCAATCATATTCTAAATCCCGCACGTAAGACGACCAAACAAAGCCTTTACTCGCATCAATTTGAGGGGATAAAGGTAAAGGAGTATTTGCAGCTTGTTCGGTTGAATTTGGGTCGGCCCAAACCCACAGTAAATCATTAACTTCTTGAGTCGGAAATGTTCTTACACAAAAATTATCTTTATTTTTACTAACAATCTCCGGTTTTTCCGCCTGGGGAATTGACGTACAAATCCCGTTTTCATCAAATTCCCAACCGTGATAACTACACATTAAATTACCCGTTTTTTCATCAACTCTACCCTCGCTCAACGGTGCTAAACGGTGGGGACATTCATCCAAAAATACCTGATAATTTGGGCTATTTTTCGGCTTCCAAATAACGAGATTGATTCCTAAGAGTTTAACCGGGGTTGGTTGTTCGGGATTGAGATCTTCGACGGGTGAGAGGGGATACCAATTTTGAAAAAAGTTAAATTCAGTTCGCATAAATTCGGAGGAGTAATAGGGAGAATTTTGCTTGAGTATTGGCTTTTATTATTGTACAACACCTGAGAACACAAAAACCCGATAACTTTTGCGCGTACCGGGTTATTCTAGCCGTAGGGCGGGTTTATATAAATTGTTTGTGGGAAGACATAAATCGGCTCAGAACCGGCCCCTACATCACTGATAGGTAACAATAAGTTATAACAAAAAACCCGGTAACTTTTGTGCGTACCGGGTTATTATAGAGGAAAATACAGTTAAAAATCGATACTCAGCGGCGCTCTCGGGAAAGGAATCACATCGCGAATATTGCCCATTCCGGTCATAAATTGTACCACCCGTTCAAAGCCCAAACCAAATCCCGCATGAGGAACGGTGCCGTATTTTCTTAACTCCAAATACCACCAAAGTTCCTCGGGGTTAACGTCCATTTCTTTCATGCGACTTTCGAGAACATCTAAGCGTTCTTCCCGCTGAGAACCGCCAATAATTTCCCCAATTTTAGGCGCCAAGACATCCATCGCCCGAACGGTTTTTTCATCGTCGCCCAACCGCATATAAAAGGCTTTGATATCTTTCGGATAATCGGTAACAATTACGGGTTTTTTAAACAATTCTTCAGCCAAATAACGTTCGTGTTCCGACTGCAAATCCAAACCCCAGCTTACCGGGAATTCAAAATTTTTATCCGCCTTTTCCAAAAGCTTAATTGCCTCGGTATAGGTGAGACGTTCAAATTGGTTGTTGATAATATTGTCTGCGGTTTCCAAAACCGTTTTATCAATGCGTTGGTTGAAAAACTCCATATCTTCCGGGCATTTTTCCAACACATACTTAAAGATGTATTTTAAAAACTCCTCGGCCAAATCCATATCGCCTTGTAAGTCACAAAAAGCCATTTCCGGTTCAATCATCCAGAATTCTGCTAAATGGCGAGAAGTATTAGAATTTTCCGCCCGAAACGTCGGCCCAAACGTGTAAACATTTCCAAACGCCAACGCCATAATTTCAGCTTGTAACTGACCGCTAACGGTTAAAAAAGCCGGTTTTCCAAAGAAGTCTTGACTAAAATCAACCTCCTTAGATTCTGTTAGCGGTAACTTTTTAAAATCTAAACTTGTGACCCCAAACATTTCCCCCGCACCTTCGCAGTCACTCGAGGTAATAATAGGAGTATGAATCCATAAAAAACCCCGTTCTTGAAAGAATTGATGAACCGCCGCCGAACAAGCATTTCTGACCCGAAAAACGGCACCATAAGTATTAGTTCGGGCGCGTAAATGGGCAATTGTGCGTAAAAATTCAAAAGAGTGACGCTTCTTTTGCAACACATAAGTTTGGGGGTCAGCATCCCCATAAACGATAACAGACTCCGCCTTGAGTTCCACCCGTTGTCCTTTAGCCGGAGACTCCACCAACGTTCCGGCAACCTCAATTGATGCGCCCGTGTTAAGCTGTTTGAGAGTATCTTGATAGTTCTCGATATCGGGATTCAGTACCACTTGCAAGTTCGCCATTGCAGAACCATCATTAACTTCTACAAAAGCAAATTCTTTGAACTCTCGCTTGGTTCGTACCCAACCTTTAACCGTTAATGCTTCATCGGGTTGACCACTTCTGAGTATTTCTGCAATGCGTCGCGTCGTCATACAATCTATTTCCTTAAACAAACTGACTCGGGAATCGAGTCATCGCAGGCAACGCCTTTTCAAGGCGGTGTACCGATGACCGATTTTTGCCTAATCTTACTGTTCACACTATAGTTCACCCGTTCGGGAGTTGGAAGGAACGGTGTCAGGTTTGTAGGGGCGGGTTCTGTCTGCGAGGTATATTTTCCTAGCAATAATATTGCTAAACCCGCCCAACCCCTGTAGGGGCGGGTTCAGTCGGGATGTATGTTTTCCTAGCAATAATATTGCTAAACCCGCCCAGACAACAGCAATGACGGGTCAGGGACGGGTTTATAGAAGTTGTTGCTTAGAAGACATAGATTAATTGCAGAACCCGCCCCTACAATACTGGTCACTGTTCACTGTAAAAGACCAATTCCTGGTACAATGAACAATTAACGATTTCAATCAATGTTGAGGAGACCGATTCAATGCCACAAGCGGTTGGCGTGATTCAAACCCTTGGCTTTCCGGGTGTGCTAGCTGCGGCCGATGCGATGGTGAAAGCCGGACGAGTGACTTTAGTTTACTATGGGTTAGCCGAACGGGGTCAGTTTATGGTTGCGATTCGGGGTGGGGTTTCTGAAGTGAAACCCGCAATGGAAGCAGGAATTAGAGCGGCAGAGAATACCTTTGGTTGTACAATTATTACTCACTATACTATTCCTAACCCTCCCGAAAACTTGGAAGCTGTTCTTCCGATCGCTTATACCGAAGAGAGCGAACCGTTCCGAGTTTAATATCGTTTCACCGATTAGCAAAGCTAAAGCTTAACATAAGTATGAATTTGATCTAGACAGTCGCCAATCTTCTTACAATCAGTTTAGTTCAATCCGATCATTTTGCATTCATTCATCAGGAGAAGTTCCATGTCACAACAAGCCGTTGGCGCACTCGAAACCAAAGGATTTCCCGGAATTCTAGCTGCCGCCGATGCGATGGTGAAAGCCGGCCGTGTTACCTTAGTCGGTTATATTCGGGCAGGAAGTGCGCGTTTTACGGTAATGATTCGGGGGGATGTCTCCGAAGTTAAAACGGCTATGGATGCCGGAATTGCAGCAGTAGAGAAGGTGTATGGGGGGGCATTGGAAACCTGGGTGATTATTCCTCGTCCCCATGAAAACGTCGTTGCAGTTCTTCCGATTGATTTTAGCGAAAATGTCGAACAGTATCGGGCGGCGGCCGAAGGTTTAACCCTTCCGGGACTGCCAAACGGTAGATAGACCATCGGGGAATCGGGACAAAATGTAAAGATTTTGATCGGATTTCCGATTCGATTGAGTCGGGGATAGCAAAAATAATAGATACAATCGCGGCTTCGGGAATTTCCGAAGTCTAGTTTTGCGTTGATGTTTTGAGGGTTCTGATCAATTGTCCCTGTTCCCTATGTCCCGAGTGAGTTGCACGGTTGTAGAGATCCTAGCTAGCATATAGCAGGTCAATAAAACCGATCACCTTAGAGAGGAATTATCAAAGTATGAATTTACTTGAGAAAATGTTTGGTGTTCAGGATACAGACCGCCGAATATCACTATCTCCTGCCGAAGCCTTTGCAGCTATAGCTGTGGCGGCGATCTCAGCCGATGGCTACCTGTCTAACGAAGAACGTCATCGCATTGTCGAGGTCCTATCCCAGGTCGATCTGTTTCAAGGATACTCCGAACAACGCCTGACGGAACTGTTAGAAAAACTGTTTAACCTGCTGTCGGTGCGAGGAATCGATCCGTTGGTGGCGATCGCCAGGGAGTCATTACCGCACCAATTGCAAGAAACAGCATTTACCGTCGCCGTTGACTTAGTATTAGTCGATGGGGAGTTATCTCCGAAGGAAAAAAGCTTTATCGTGCGTCTGTGGAATATTATGGATATCCCCGTCGAAACGGCTTCTCAAATCTTAGATCTCAAAGTTGAGGAGTATGATGCCGTCGAGATCGCCAATCAAAGCTAATTAACATTCGTCTCCTCACTCAACTTCTGGGTTTGCTCTCTAAAATCTGTTCGTAGGCTTGGATCGTGGTACGGGCGATCGCATCCCAACTATAATGTTCTAAAGCAAACTGTTTCGCATTGTTCCCCCGTCGCCGTCGTTCCTGTTGATTTTCTAAAGCCGATCCAAGCATGGCCGTGATTTCATCCACTTCACAGGAACTCACCCAACCTGCTTCTGCAAGTTTGACTTGTTCGCAAATCTGCACACCATCAGAAATCATCACAGGTATTCCCGCTACCATAGCTTCGGCTACCGCAATGCCAAAATTTTCATAATAGGACGGTAAAACAAACAAATCAGCCTGCTGCAATAATCTCGCTTTTTCTTCCCCGGTGACAAACCCTGGAATTGTCGTGTATTCTCCGAGAGTAGACTGTTTAATCTGGGTTTGAATTTGGGTTTCGTAGGCGGGATCTTGAGGATTCGATCCCGCTAAAATAAATTGAAACTTGTATCCGGTTGCTAACAGTCGTTCTAACGCCGGAATCAGCAAGTTTAGCCCTTTTTTCGGTTCAATTCGCGACATGAACAAAATCACCGGGGGATCATTTGGTACTGTGTTGTCCGCTTGATATACAGGAGGATTCACCCCCAACGGAATCACCAAATCTCGGGTTGATACCCCAAAACGTTCGGAAATTTGCGCTTCGGGTTGGCTGGTAAAATGCAAAGCCGCAGCCCCGGCAATATTAGGCCGTTCTAATAGGGTTGCATAAATTTGTTTCAATTGCTTTTTTTTCTGCAAATCGGCCGGATCGAGGGTTCCCAAAGGGCGCAAAATATAGGGCAATTGACGCATCCTCGCCACCGTCGCCGAAGCGCTACTGACCGGAGAAAATAAAGCGTGAATGTGAGCCAAATCAAACTCGCCCGCGTGTTGCCACAACCAGTTTAAGAGATTGAGGGAAAATTTATAACGTCGAAAGGGCGAACAGCGAAAATAACGCACGGTGTAGCCATCTTCCGACACGGGTTGGTTGAGGGGAACATCCATTGGCGGTTGACCCGTATCGCCGTTTGAGTCTGTCGTTAAAATGGTGACATCTACGCCTTGGGTCGCCAACGCCGCCGACAGTCCCCGCACCATCTGACTGGGGCCACCGTAAACTAAAGCTATGGAAGGAATGATTTGAAGTATTCGCATTTTACAGTCACTCATTACCAGTCACCCTTCGGGTATCTCCTTCGGAGACGCTGCGCGAACGGCAGTCGCTTCACTTGGGGGGACCCCAAGACCGCGCTGCAACACCTGTCACCAGCGCGTTCCTTGCGACTTGGCGGCTTCCGTCGAGAGCGCGTTCCTTGCGACTTGGCGGCTTCCGTCGAGAGCGAAGTTCGTGCATAGAGTTATTTCAGTTTACAGTAAACAGTTTCTCCCCACCTCCCCACCTCCCAACTCCTGACTCCTAACTCCTGACTCCCAACTCCTTTAAAATTTAATTCGCTGTCGGTGGTTGGCGACAGACTGCACCAGTCCAATGGCTATAAAATTACTCAATAGCGCCGAACGCCCATAACTGAGCAGGGGTAAAGGAATACCTGTCACCGGAGCCAAACCGATATTCATGCCAATATTAACAAATACCTGAAACACCATCATACATAAAACGCCAATGGCAATCAGGGAACCAAAGGTATCTTTTGCGGTTAAGGCGATCATCACCAAACGCCAACACAAAACCCAAAAGGCGAGCAACACGCAAATACAACCAATAAACCCCAATTCTTCGCCAATGGCTGAAAAAATAAAGTCGGTATGTTGTTCGGGGATAAAATCTAACTGGGTTTGGGTGCCTTGATGGAGTCCGCGTCCGTAGAGTTGCCCCGAACCAATAGCGATCCGAGATTGTATTAAATGATAACCGGCGCCGAGGGGATCTTGTTCGGGGTTGAGAAATCCGGTTAGACGTTGTTTTTGATAATCTTGGAGCAAACCCCAAAAGAAGTTTCCCAGTTTTCCAGCACCCAAATTGGCTAAAACCGCTAACGGCGCCGTTAACCAACGCAGGGGTAAACTCCACCAACCGACAAACCCCATTAATACCGCCCAAACAATACCTGCATCTTCGTAAACGGTGAATAAAATCACCGAAGCGATGGGGGCGACTAATAAAATTAACCAACCGGGATGAACGTTTCCCCAGTAAAGCATTCCCAGGGTGATCGCTCCGAAGATCAGGGAGGTTCCCAAGTTGGGTTCGATAAAAACTAATCCCCAAGGAACTGCGGCGATCGCTAACATTCTAATCAAATCGGGAATGGTTGGGCTGGTGCGTTCGTGTAATAATGCCGCCAGGGTGATGATAATCCCGACTTTGGCAAATTCTGACGGTTGAACGTGAAAGCCGCCAATATTAATCCACCGTTGCGCCCCCAAAGCGGTTGTCCCGATAATTTGTACCGCGATCAGGGCGATAATGCTGGCAATATAAATAACCCATTTCCATCGCAGCAATTTTTCATAACGACAGCGGGAAATCACGATGGCGGAAACTAAACCGACTCCTCCGGTGATCCAATGTTGCCACCAGTCTGTTAAGCCTTGGTTAAGTTCGACACTGCGGATCATCACTCCGCCTAAAACGGTCAAACCGATACACAGCACAAACAAAAAGAAATCTACTTGTTCCCAAGCGGAAAAGGGGGTTCGCCGACGTCTTCCCAGGCGTATTTTATCTATCATAGTTTCGGGTCGTGTTTTGAATGGTGGTGTTTTATTTATTGTTTTCAAACGCTTTTAGGCACAGTCGGGAGTCCCTGGTTTAGATTTTTTAGTTGGTGGCTGTCGGTTCATAGAGGTACTCGAAGGCGTTACCATCGAGATCTCGACCGTAAAACGATGCGGTACCGTCTCGGTGTTCGTGTATGGGGCTGACGTCTACGCCTTCGGTTTTAAGCTGTTCGTAGGCGGTTTCCATTTCTCCGCGATCGCTAAAGACGAACCCAAAATGGGCACCTGCTTGGTCATAACCGGGACTGAGGAGGGCTAACCCGTCTTCTCCGGCTTTGAGATAGGCCCAGTCTGTATCTTTCCAAACCAGTTTCATGCCTAAATTTTTATAGAATTTTGCCGCTTTGTCTATATCGTTGACGCAGATGGCAACGTGTCCGAGTCGTTTCAGTTTCATGGTCAATATTTGTTAATATGCTTTTCTGCTGATTATTTTACCGCTTCTGTTGTGACCTGACCGACGGGGTTAGCGCGATCGCGCAGGGGACTGACTGCATAAGTTCTAACAATTGGGATATAGGTTAAATTGAATGGCTCAAGTGTGTTACACGTTCATAGCTATAACTTCAGTACGCTCTCCCGCTTGGGTAGGGTGTATTTTTTATTGACTATCGGTCAAAAACCCGGTTTCTCATCAGTCCCCAAAAACCCGGTTTCTCAAAGAAACCGGGTTTTTTATTCTAGTTTTTTATTCTAGAAAAGCGGATATTCTTCTGCCGGATAAGCCGACCATTCCCAGGTTGAACCGGGATAATTTTTGGCGGAAAATCCTAAGTCCACCAACACGGTTGTTAACCACGCCGATCGCACGCCTCCGGTACAATAACTGACTATTTCTTTGTCGGGTGTAATCCCTTTTTCTGCCAATTTTTCTAAGATTATTTCTCGGGAAAATAACATTCCCTTTTCATCGATTAACTCTTTATAATAAAGGTGAATAGCTCCCGGTAAATGACCGCCCCGTTGTTCTCCGTAGGGGGTTTCTCCGGCATATTCTCGGGGTTCTCGACTGTCTAAAATTACTAAATTTTTGTCATTTAAACGGCTTTGGAGTTGTTCGCGATCGCTCTGCCAATTTTGACAGCGTTGAACTTGAAAATCTCCCGTTGGGGATTGAATCGGTTTTAGATGACTTTTAACCCTTAAACCGGCTCGAACTAACGCCCCAAAACCGCCATCAACCCAAACCGCTTGAGAATGACCCAAACTGCGTAACATCCAAACGATGCGACCGTCTTCGCCCCATCCGGTTTTCGGGTCAATATAAACGATAACCGGTTTGTTCTTAAAAATACCCAGAGCTTGTAATTTTTTAGTTAAAATGCGATCGTCGGCGAGCAGTTTTCCGCGATCGCTGGCGGCTTCGGGTGAAAAATCCTGCCAACGGACAAAAGTGGCATTTTCCAGGCGTTCTAAGTGTAACATCGGGAACGAGCGGGCATCTAAAAGGGTGGCACCTTGTTCGGTGAGAATTTTAGCCTGTTCGCCGCTGACGATCCATTGTTGTTGTAAGCCTTCGGGGTCAATGCGAAGTCCGGCAAATTCAGATCGAGGTGAACTTTCGAGGCTCGGAGTCCCAAACCGCAGGTAAGCGTATACCGCCCCCAACCCGATCAAGCCAAGTCCGGCCAATCCCAGAAAACGGAAAGGATAGTTAAAAATACTGAGTGCAATGGCATCGATGAGCAACTTTTTCCCCTATGAAGACTGGATTCCTAAAGAAAAAGCAAAGAAAATCAAGTGTTAACAGAGATCAGATTAAGTTAAAGTCGTAAAGAAATCCCTCTGTAAATGTACTGTTAACTACTTTAAGCTGGCGTGGAAAATGTGACAATAGTAGGACTTTGAGTTCGTTGAAGCGTTCCCAAGATTCGCTCCAGGCTTGGAGGAGGATTTCACAAGGCAATGCCAGTATGACTCAATCTAGACAAACAGGATACAATAGACGCGAAAGTTAATGTTCTGGGTCTTCAAATCAAAAAAATTATCGATAATCTTCATCGGGAGCAGGAGTGCTGTTCAGACAGGCTGGAAACGATTGCTACAGAGATAGCGAGATTCAGCCTGATATGATTTCTGCAACCGAAAACTTGTCCTAACCCAACAGGCCGATAGAAAGGAGAATCTATGACTCAATCCCTCATCCCCGCAACTGAATGTCCGATTCAAATTGAGGACGATCGCACCGGAATGAGTGTGGACACGCTCAAACGGGCATTTGCGGATAATCTCTTCTACTTGCAAGGGAAGTATGAGTCCTTTGCCACCGCAGATGATTTTTACATGGCGCTCGCCTACACACTGCGCGATCGCTTGCTCAACCGTTGGCTGAAAACCTTTAAAACCTACACCGAAAACAACGTCAAGGTGGTCTATTACCTTTCGGCGGAATTTTTGATGGGGCGTCATCTCGGCAACAGTCTGATCAACCTCCACATCTACGAAAAAATCCGTCAGGCGGTTGAGGAGTCGGGACTGAATTTAGAGGAACTGTTAGAGCGAGAACCCGATCCCGGTTTGGGAAATGGGGGCTTAGGGCGTTTGGCCGCCTGTTTCCTCGACTCTCTGGCCACCTTAGAAATTCCGGCCGTCGGCTGCGGTTTGCGCTATGAGTTTGGGATTTTTCACCAAACCATTCAAGACGGTTGGCAAGCGGAAATTCCCGATAAATGGCTGCGTTTTGGCAACCCCTGGGAAATTGCCCGTCCCGATCAGTTTGTTGAGGTGAAGTTTGGCGGCCATACGGAAATGTACCACGATGATAAAGGTCATTTTCGAGTGCGTTGGATTCCCTCAACCACGGCCATTGGCATTCCCTACGATACGCCGGTTCCCGGATACGATACCAACACCGTTAACCCGCTGCGGCTGTGGCGGGCTGAGGCCAGCGATGACTTCAATTTTGATGCGTTCAACGCCGGAAACTACGACGGTGCGGTTGCGGAAAAAATGCGATCGGAGACCATTTCTAAGGTTCTCTATCCCAACGACAACACCCCTCAAGGGAAGCAACTTAGACTCGAACAACAATTTTTCTTCGTTTCTTGTACGTTGCAGGATATTCTTCGCACCCATTTGATGCACAACAAGAGTCTGCACAATTTACAAGAAAGCGCCGCCATTCAGCTTAATGATACCCATCCGGCGGTGGCGATCGCCGAAATGATGCGGCTGTTGATCGACGAACACAGTCTTGATTGGGATACCGCTTGGCGGATCACTCAAAATACTTTTGCTTACACCAACCATACTCTGATGCCGGAGGCGTTGGAAAAATGGTCGGTGAATTTGTTTGGTTATCTTCTCCCCCGTCATCTGGAAATCATCTACGAAATTAATCGCCGTTTTCTCGAAGATGTCAAGTTGTGGTATCCCGATGATAAGGGGATGTTGGCGCGTTTATCCCTGATTGAAGAAGGGCCGGAACAATATGTTCGGATGGCGAATCTAGCTTGTGTGGGATCTCACGCGATTAACGGTGTGGCGGCGCTGCACACGGAACTGTTGAAACAAGACACCCTGCGCGATTTCTACAAGCTTTGGCCGGAGAAATTCTTCAATAAAACAAACGGCGTGACTCCCCGTCGGTGGATTTTGTTGAGTAATCCCTCGCTGTCTGAGCTTTATACCTCTAAAATTGGCAATGGTTGGCTGAAAAATCTCGATGAACTTCGCAAGATTGAAGCCTACATCGAAGATCCCGGATTCCGCGAACAGTGGGACCAGATTAAGCTTGAAAATAAGCGCAAACTCGCCGATTATATCTGGAAACATAACGGTATTGGCGTCGATCCCAATTCGATGTTTGATGTACAGGTGAAGCGGATTCACGAATACAAACGTCAGCATTTGTGTGTGCTGCACATTATCACCCTGTACAACCGCATCAAACAAAATCCCAGTATTGATATTGTGCCGCGTACTTTTATCTTTGGTGGTAAGGCGGCGCCGGGATATTTCATGGCGAAACTGATGATTAAATTGATCAATGCAGTCGCCGAAGTTGTTAATGCAGACCCCGATGTTCGCGGACGGTTGAAGGTGGTTTTCTTGGCGAATTTTAACGCTTCTCTGGGTCAGAAAATCTATCCGGCTGCGGATTTGTCCGAACAAATTTCAACGGCTGGAAAAGAAGCTTCCGGTACGGGTAATATGAAGTTTGCCATGAATGGGGCGATGACTATTGGTACCCTGGATGGGGCGAATATTGAAATCCGCGAAGAAGCCGGAGAGGAGAATTTCTTCTTGTTTGGTTTAACCGCAGAGGAAGTTTACAAGACTAAAGCTGCGGGTTACAATCCTTGGGAATATTACAGCAAAAATGCCGAGTTGAAAGCGGTGATTGATCGGATCACATCGGGATATTTTTCTCATGGGGATAAGGATTTGTTTAAACCCATGATTGATTCCTTTATTCACCACGATCCTTATATGCTGTTTGCGGATTATCAGTCTTACATTGAATGTCAAGACCAAGTTAGCAAAGCATTCCAAGATCGCGAAGGTTGGATTAAAATGTCGATTAAGAATGCTACCCGCATGGGTAAGTTTTCTAGCGATCGCACCATTAAAGAATACTGCGAACAAATCTGGAATGTTAAGCCGGTTCCCATTGAAGTGGAAGAATACAATCAAGATACTGCGGTGTTAAAAGTCGCCAAGTAATCTTTCCAGACCCAGAAACCCGGTTTCTTTGAGAAACCGGGTTTCTATTTAAGAAGTGGGTTGATGATATTTTGTACCGTCGGGTAAGGTGACGTTTTCCATAACATTATTGTACAATTCAGCCCGACTCCAATTGGCACCTTTTAGGTTAGCTTCACTCAAATCAACTTCAATTAAACGGGCGTATTCTAATTTAGCATTGATCAGGTTTGCTTCGGCTAAACAGGCGCTTTCTAGGTTACTGGTTCTGAAATTAACCCCGCGAAGATTCGCCCGGTTTAAGTCGGCAAACTTGAGATCGGTTTCGCTCAAATCCGCATTCATTAAGTTCGCGTTGCGGAGAATAGCCTGTTGAAGTTGAGCTTGTTTAAAGTTGGCATTCTCGCAGATTGCATTTTCTAGTATAATACCATTAAGTTGAGCTTTTAGCAAGTTAGCATTGGTTAAATTGACACCGGTTAAATCGCTAACAATGGGCGCTGTTGAACCGTTGTTTTCCTCTAAATAGGGATTCAAATTGGCTTGTTTGAGATTGGCACCGGTGAGATTTGCGCCCTGCAAACAGACTCCTTGTAAATTTGCTTGAGCCAAGTTACTATTTTTGAGATTGGCGCGGTTTAGTTGAGTTTGTTGGGAAGAAAAACATCCCAGATTTGCCAATTTTAAATCGGAATTTTCTAAGTTAGCTTGAGTTAAATTACTCCCGCTAAGTACGGCGAAACTTAAATCCGCACCCCGCAAGTCGCAACCGCTTAACTTGGCATTTTTCAGGTTTGCTTTTTTCAGGTTAGCATTTCTTAAATTGGCATTAACGAGGTTGGCACCTTCGAGATTTGCTTGTTCTAAATTCGCCCCGGATAAATTAACACCCCTGAGATCTGCGTTTGGTAAGTTCGCTTTTGACAGGTTACTATTTTGAGCATTTTTGCTTTTGAAAAGCTGGCGAATTGAATCAAGAATTTGATAATTTTTATTTCCCAACTTGTGAGGTTTGGGGTTGAACGAAGGCGGGATATTGGGTTCGGAAAAACAGACAGTCATAATGCACACCTGGAGTAAAATCTAAAAACCCCGAGTCTCAAATGTTAAAATCAAGTCTAGTTAAAATTTTTCACCGGTGATGCGATCGCCTGATCCGATGTAAAATTAAAGAAGATGAGACTGTGGGCGTTCTACAGCTACATATTTCTCGGGTTCAACCTCTTATGCAGATTGACGCTTTTTGGCTTGTCTGGGGGCTTTATTGTTCGGGATTAAAACCAAAGGGCGGTAACGTTTCTTGAAGTTCCGAACCCAGACTAACGGTCACGATGAATTTTTCCTCTAAACTTCCAACAACCTCGGTGAAAATATAAGGATAATCATCGCCGGGATTTAATCCCTGTTCGTCTAAAATTGTGCTGGCATCGCTGACTCGTAACTGCACTTGATGGGGTAAACTCGTCTGAGAAGGGGTTCCCAAAATCAGTAATAATTTCCATTCGCGAACCGTATCTGACTCTAATTCCCCGGTTACAGCATATAACCGCAAAGAGGTTTCAGCCAGTTGTAAATCTCGATAACCGACTTTAGCTTGAGGGGAAATTTCTACTCCTTGTTGTTGAAGTTGTTGCAGAATTATTCCCATTTCTTCGGAAGTATCTCTCATGTTTCTCATAGCCGGATAACCTCTCATTTCGAGGGAAACGTCAGGAAGGAGAACCCAAGAGAATTCATTCGCTAAATTATCGAGTTCATCCCGCATCCAACGCCCCAAATTGATGGCGGGTTCGCTGATGAGTTTGAGGAGATCTTTGAGATAAGTTTTTTGGGTTTCAATCAACTCAGATTGACCAATTTCACCTTCTAAATCGGTTGTATTTTGGATTTGATAAACCCATCTTAAGAGTGAGGGATGGGTGAGTATTGCTGTGGCTTGTTCCCAGTTTAACAGGTTCCACAGTTGAGGGTTTGACGCTTGATTTTGAGGTTGAAGTTGGGGTAAAATTGTTTGTAATTGTGCTGTTTGAGCCGAAAGTAAAGTTTGACGGTTTGGAATTTCCGGTAACGGAATGGCTGCGGGTTCCAAACAGCGTAAATAGAGAAGTAATTCCTCGGTTTCTGGTTCAAACCATTGTAAGGGAATGGAATAAGTCCAGTCTTCATCCGGTTCTAAATTTGCATTAATTTTGGCGGCGATCAGATTTTGATAGGAGATAAAACCGGAAACAGCGACGGTTTCAAGTTCTTCTTGAACTTCCACCAACACATAAAATTGAGCCGCGTATTCGGGTAAATCTAATACCGCTTGAGGAACGGTAACAACTTCATCCAATAAACTTCCAACGGTTACTAAACAAACTTTAAATTGATTAACTTGTAAATTACAAACGGCGTCTATTGTATTCGCAATTTCCGGATTAAAAATAGAACAATTTTCGCGGTTAACAGTAAATTCATCGCCCCGTTCTTCCAACCAGTTTTCAAAGCCAAATAAAGCTAAAGCGTTTAAATAAGTAAACCATTTCCGAGATTCATCTTTAAGGGGATGAGTCAGTTCTATAGCGCGATCAATTTGTTCGTTAGATAAAGAAACAGACGATGTTGAGAAGGCTTCAAAACCGAGCGAAATTTCCGTTAATAAAGATGAATTACTCATTTTTAGTTCTCCTGATTCTGTAAATTAAGCGGGGGGAAGTTGTGATGCACGATTCCATTATAATCGATTGAGATAGCATAGAGGTAGAAGGTAAATTTTAACACTTATACTGACAATCTATCTGCTCACAAAGTCGCCGAGAAAATAAACTTTTTGTCGAACTTTCTTGGGAATTGTGAGATTCCGATTCTGCTTCTTGAATCACCCGGTCAATTTGTTCGTTGAGCGCTTCATCAAGTTGAGAATCGAGAGTTTTATCCAAACTTTTTAAGCGTTGAGAATCAGTATAATTTTTAGCAAATTCGAGAATGCGATCGCGCAGTTGAATTAAAAGAGTTTGTCGAACATCGGCTCTAAATTCCTTCAATTTTAACAAACGAGTCACTTGATACTGTGCTTTTAACCCTAACTGTTTGGCAATTTCTCCCATTGATTCTCCCCGACAATGAAATAGACTCAACGCTTTTAAAAATTGTTCTCTTTTTTCCGAACTCCGACCTTTAAACTTACTCAATCTTTGCTCAATCACTTCTAACAAACTGACATCCAAACAGGTTAAAAACTGTTGGCGGTACTGCTCTAAAAAGGCGACCTGTTGGCTATCATCTTCTGTTGTCGGTTCCTCGGGATAAACCAACTTATCCGATCCTTCCAACTCGGAATCATCGAGGGATTTAGTCGGAACTTGACCGCCGCGAACATAAATCCGATAATCTCTTAATTGAGTAGAAATCTCTTGCAGAGTTTGAGCAACCATTTTCGTAGAAATCGAAAGATCAAATTGAGCTTTTAGAAACCGAGTCATTTGTTCATATTGTTCGGGAGTTGGAGGTTGACATCGCCGTTTAAATCCGCTCGTGCGTTGTTGAAGTCGTTGGCTGCGATAAATGCTGTGATAGCTAGATAAAATTTGACTACTGCGTTGAATTTCCACCGGAGTCAGTTGATAAACCTCGGACAAAATTCGCTCAAGTTGTTTGGGTCGAGTATCGTTCAATATCGCCCAATTACTCACCATATAAATTCCCCGTTCGAGCAGAAACGTGTTCAATTCGGGATGGAATTTAACGCGGCGATTGGTCCAGGTTGCCAAACTGCTTTGTTGGGGGTCAAAACTGTCAAGAATTTGTCGAGCTAAAGACTGGTAATCACTATTTTTTGGGTTAATTTCCCCAGATTCATCAAGAACTAAAGGAAATAAATCTTGACGACTAAAACCGTGTTCTTCCCCAAATTTAGCCTCTAGATACAAACAGGTTTGCTCAATTTCCCAAGAAATAAAACACAAAAGACAAAGTTGAGCATCTGTTGAACCTAAATCGCTAGAAGGAAGGGTGGACGGTTGGCGATACCACTGAGTCAATTGTTTCTGAATGGGAACATCGGACACTTCGGTGCGAGTCGCCCACTCGGAGAGTGCTGACTGAAAAAATGCTTTAGCTGAGGGGATTTCGGAAATTTTCCGCTGTCCCGAACTTGTGAGTTTGACCAATTTCCAGTATTTTGACGCAGTACCCATTGAAATTTTAAGTTGGAGTTGGCGATGGTGAGCAGTCAACAGACTTCCACTTGATTCTAGTTTGTCATTATTTCACCTCCATGTCCTTTTTTGGGTGTTCTGTTGGGGTTGGTTCCCTTCTGCTGATACTTATTTCTGGAGATTTTCGGCCTATGCACTTTGCGTCTGAGTGTAACAGGCCGATTGAATTTACGCAATCAAAGCCGAAGGATTCGCCGTCTGGGTCAAAATTTGTTCAACTTCCGCAACAGTTAAATTGGGGTTTGCACTCAACATCAACGCCGCAACACCCGCCACATGAGGCGCCGCCATTGACGTTCCCTCATAATATTCATAATTATTGTTGGGGGTGGTAGAGTAAATATCGACTCCGGGGGCGACAACATAATCTAAGGGGTTAAAACCCGCCTGATTGGAGAAATCGGCGAAATGATTGTAAAAGTCGGAAGCACCCACCGCAATTCCGATCTCTGTGGCGTAGTTCGCGGGGTATTTCGGTACAAACTCCCCATCATTTCCGGCGGAGGAAACCACAACAACCCCATTGTCTGTAGCATATTGAATCGCTTCTTGGAGCGGATTGAAGTGATAGTAGTAGCTACTATAACTCTCGAAACCCAAACTCATGTTAATCACATCGGCACCGTTGTCAACAGCGTAACGAATCCCAGAGACAACGCTATAAATTCCCCCCTGATCATCTGTCAAGACTCGGACGGGCATAATTTGAGCGTTGGGAGCGACGCCGGTTATCCCAAATTCGTTATTTTCTGCGGCGATAACTCCGGCGACATGGGTACCGTGACCGTCTAAATCCATCGGATCGCGGTCATAATCAATAAAATCCCAACCGTTGACATCATCTCGGAAACCGTTCCCATCGTCATCTATACCATTATTGGGAATTTCATCAATATTTTGCCAGATGCGACTGTCGAGATCGGGATGATTGTAGTCTACTCCGGTGTCGAGTACCGCCACAACCACGCCTTCGCCGGTGTAACCCTGACTCCAAACTTCGGGGGCGTTAATTCGATTGACTCCCCAGTTGGGATCGAGGGTGTCGGGAACATCAACAAAGGGAACCGGAGAACCGATCGCCTGACTAACCGCAGCAGATGCGTTAATCAAACCGTATCCGTCTACAGCATCAAAACCGGAAACGGACTCATTAACCGGGATCGGCGTTGCGGAGAGGTTCAGGGTATAGGGTGTAGAACCGCTAAACTGGGTAACGTTGATGTAGTAGGTTCCCGCAGGTAAAGTCGCGGAAATATTTTCGGGGAAGTTATCCCATCGCAGAGAGTAGTCAATGATTTCATCGTAATCAACAAAACCGTCACTATTGCGATCGTCGATTAATTGTAAATCTGCATCTGCGATTAAACCATCTAAAGATAGATGCAGGTTGCTGGCGCTGTGGAGTTCAATCCGATAATAGTCGTCGAGATCGAAGATTCCGACAGAATCGCTCACGGTTTGAGTTCCTTCGATCAAACCCAAATTTTGAGCGGTGATTAAAGTATCATCGACGACCGGAAGTCCAAACTGATCGCTGAGGTTTTCCCCTGTGACTGGATCTGTGGTGAGGTGGTTTTGACTCGGATCGGGGTGATGATCCCAAACTTCAGCAGTAAGGGTGGGTTCGAGGGGTTTTAAGGCGGGAAGTTGGGGAACCGAAGCCCGGATCGGATCGGAATATCCATTCCATTCTGGGCTGTTGAGGGGTTCTGGGGTCGTTAAATCGACCAGATGCAATCCTGACCAATCTGCTTGTTGAGCGTCAAACATAGAGATGAACGTTACACAACGCTGTATACACCTGACTCAATGTATCTCTGAGGGAAGAAAGCTTATGCAGTTTAGCAGTCTCTCTGGAATCTGTAAATCCGATCGACTCCCCCCGATGCGGACTCGCTCATTTATCAATGGATAATGGATAATGGATAATTGATGATTGATGATTGATGATTAATTAATCAGGTTGAAGACCTCTCCTTTTAAGGAGAAAAAAGAAAAATTATTTTCAAAGCTTATTTTTAAAGCCTATTCTTTCTTTCCTGTTCGGGGTTCAGAGTCAAGTTTAAGGGAGTGGGATTGTTGATTTTACAGTGAAAATATTGGCGGTAGAGTTCACAGCTAATTCTTGCTCGATCGTTTTCGAGATAAATTAACCCCAAACTTAAGAGTTTAAACGCTTCAACTTGATCGACTGGGATTGGGCTTTCGGCGCTGAGAACTTTTTGAAAGGCGATCGCTAACTCCCGATTTTCTTGAAGATACCAGGCTTGACTTTGAAGGTGATCGCTATAAATTCCGGTGTCACTGGTAGCGGTTTCAATTAGATCTTTTAGCTCTATTTGTTGTAAGACGCTGTGATAAAAAGTTAATCTCACCAGGTAGGGAAATCCCCCGACTAATTCCATTAATTGGGATAACTCATCGGCCGAGAGATTTAACCCGTGATACCGCCCCAAATTAAAGACTTGTTCGGAGGTAAAAGGGGGTAAATCTACAGATAAACCCATGTTAAACGGATAGGGTATGGTGTCGATGCGAAGGTCTATTTCTGTTAAACTAACGAGCAGTATACGCAGTTTTTCCCATTGGCTGAGGTCTCGGGTTTCTTCGTGCCAAGAACGCAGGAGAACGAGTAGATCTCGCCTCAGCGATGGATATTCAAAAAGCTGATTGAGTTCGTCGAGTGCTAAAACGATGGGGCTGTTAATTTGTTCAAATAAATAGCTTTGAAAATAGAGGGTACAGCTGACTATAGCCCCCATTTCTTCATTCCAATATTCATCGAGTTTGGGATCTAATCCCAGTTGGCGGGCGCTATTGGCACAAAGCCAGCGCAGAAATTTTTCGCTTGAGGATAAGACTTCACTTTCTGCACGGTTGAGACTAATTTTTACGGTTTTAAATCCCTGATTTTGAGCAAAATCCAGTATTCTTACCATCAGGGAGGTTTTTCCCATTTTACGCGGCGCTTTGATGCGAATTAAAGAACGGGGTTTTTGAATTTCTTGATAACAGGTTGATTCGATGGGCGCGCGCTCTATGTAAAACCGAGAGGTGAGGGGTACTTGTCCTTCCGGGGATTCTATGTTAGTCACCTCGGATGTATCCTGGACTCCGCTTTGATTGAGTTCTCCTGACTTGATTAATTGTTTTTCGAGAAGAAAACGACAGTTGGTTTTGCTAATTTTTTCACCCAGGATTTCAGAAAGGAGATTCCATAATTTCGGCGCCGCTCCATTTTTGAGGTAGCTGGGAGAATAGCCATTTTCAATCGCTATTTGATCGTAGGTTTTTTTTACATCCTGCAAGGATTCGCTCAGAATCACTTTCTGAATATAGCTTAAAGGACTCCCTGTCCGAATACTGACTAAAGTATCGGTCAACTCTACTATTTCTTGAACACCCATCCCTAAAATTCACCCAATAGTTTCCTCTCGGTCTAGTATAGCCGCATTTTCTATTGACTTTAATTTTTGAGGAATGTCATATTCATATTCTTAGCCCTCTTAAAAAGTTCAGATAAAATTTATTTAGAACAATTGGGCCAGGGAGGGATATCTTTCTATCTGTTTTTTTACACTTTCTAGCTGTATAGTAATCAAAAATTTCTTGGAGGTTATTGCTTCGGTGATCAGAAGCATTGAAAATTATATTACTGAGTCAAGAGATCACGACTCAAGGAGTTTCAGCACAAAAAGTCTAGAAAACTGTCTAAAAAGTCTGAAGGTGAGCAAGTGAGTCTAAAAAGTTTAAAAAGTCTAAAAAGTTTTTAATGTTTGAAAAGTATAAAAAGTTTTTAAAGTCTCCACTCTATAACTCTGATAGTCAGTCCGCTACGAAAACCTATAGAGTTTTTAGAATTACACTACGGATTTTAAGAAATTGAACTGGCAACGCTAATCATTTCACGTTAGCCAGTCCACCTCAACAAAACCAGTCACAGTATTAATATGCCAGGGTTAATACCCCTTCGACAATACATAAAGTTAGTCTTTTGGTAGATGCGATGATACTGAGTTTTCAAGTATACTAAATAGGTTTTGGCTACTCACTGTCCCTATTCCTGTCCCCCGGGTTTTAACGCACAAACACGGTCATTTGTCAATATCTAAAGTTAGTTAATCTTCGTCAAAAAGTTAACAAAATATTAAATCTGTATCGAATTTGATAGTGCCGAAAAAGACCAAACTGTACATTACAAATAAATGCCAGGAGTATGAATTATGGCTAATGTTGTCTTCTATGAAAAACCCGGATGTAAAAATAACACTAAGCAAAAAGGCTTACTACAAGCAGCAGGCCACCATTTAGATGCTCGCAATCTTTTAACTGAATCTTGGACACCCCAGAAACTCCGTCCTTTTTTCGGGAATTTACCGGTAGCAGACTGGTTTAATCGTAGCGCACCCCGCATTAAATCGGGAGAAGTTGATCCCAGTCAAGTCAGTGAAGAAATCGCTCTTAATTTAATGATAGCCGATCCGCTGTTAATTCGTCGCCCCTTAATTCAAGTCGGAGAAATTTGTCGGGTTGGCTTCGATCCCGATGCGATCAACACTTGGATCGGTTTAAATTCCACCACTCCCCTTTCTGAAGACTTAGAAACTTGTCCCCGTTCCCACGCCGAAACCCCCTGTAAAACTCACAGTCATTAAAGTTTTACGGGTTCAGTTCAAAATCTTTCGGGCGCTACAGTTTGCGCCCTTATTTCTAACAATTAAACTAAGATTTACTGGAGTAGTAAAACGCAATTTCTTTCGGTTTTAGCCCTTCAAAACCCGCCTCAGTTAACATTTGATTCAGTTCGTCTTGGGGGATGTGTTTGGCGCCGATCCGCACGATCCGCGATCGCATTGTATTTGATACCCCACTGCGTTGACGTCCGGCTTCTAATCCCATCACTTGATTGTAGAGATTTAGTTTTTCTGAAGGAATTGGGCTACCATCTAAATCGATTCCCTCCGCGATCGCCCGATCGACTGCATCTGCACCTTGGGTACTTTGAGCGTCTGATGTCATATTTCAGTCCGAATTTTACCGAAACAATTCTATCAGATTTGGTTGCCCGGATTTCAAAACAATTAAAAGCCCACCTCAACAGGTGAGCCGAGTGGAATATTACGCTCGGTATTGCTGGATTATCTATACAGTAGCAGTTTAGTCGGCGGATCGTCCGTATAGATCTATACTTACTCCAATTTTTTTAATTAAATTTTTGAACGAAAAACATTCGCTTCTCTCTAAAGACAGAAATTTAACTTTGCTGTCTGTTTCCAAGTCGGTGGAAATCCGACAGAATTACCACCTTTGAGAAATTCTGAACAAAATCTAATTTCAACTCAGCCTAAATTAATCTTCCCCTCAATCGGACTTAATTCCGGGTTTAATCTTTCCTAATAATCTTCTCTTAAAGTAATAATTGAAGCGTAAAACAGAGATATTTATCCAGGAGAACACCATGAAAAAGATGTTCAGTTTAGTTGTGTTAGCTGCACTCGGTATCGGCTTATTTCCAACCCAACCCGCTCAGGCTCAATATACCCAAAGTGGGGTAACAAATGATATTGTTTGTCGGTTTAAGTACAAGTTCGCCGACGAAGATTGGATGAGCGGTGATGCCAGTGGAACAACTCGTTTGAACGCTAAAAATACACGAAATAAAATTATTGATGGTCTGGAAAGCCAAGCGGATTCAACGGGAACCGAGTTACAAGTTGTTCATTTAGGTTGTCGCGATCCTTGGGGTCAAAATTAGTTCCTCAAAGATGTTGTTTGGGAATTTAAGACAATTTTATATTAAAATCAGGGTCGCGCAAAGTGAGTTTACTAACCTCAGTAAGCTCATTTTGTGGTGGTTTGGAGAAAGCGCTTAACAAAAAACCCCCCAAACGATTATAATTAAAAAACCCAAAAAAGATGATCCGTTTGCCCGCCCATGAAACTTTCGCAGAAACAACTCAACATTTTGTCAGTTTGTCCGCGTCGGTTTCAACAAACCTATTTAGATCAACTGATTTCTCCCCCTTCTCCCGATCAAGAAGAACGCCTCGCCTGGGGAAATCGGTTTCACCTGTTAATGCAGCAGCGAGAATTGGGCTTACCGATAGAAGATTTAATGTCAGAAAATCCTCAACTCGCCCAAGAATTAAGCGCCTTAATTCAAGCGGCTCCCGCTCTTTTTCGTTCAAATTCAAATTCTCCCGACCCAACCTTTCGAGATGCGGAACATCTGCGAACGCTAAAATTTGGAGAACATCTTTTAATTGGGGTGTATGATTTGTTAATTGCCGATGAGAAAACCGCTCAAATCCTCGACTGGAAAACCTACCCCCGTCCTCAAAATTACGTTCATATTAAAAACAATTGGCAAACTCGCCTTTATCCTTATCTGTTAGTCGAAACCAGCGATTATTTACCCGAACAAATTTCAATGACTTATTGGTTTGTCAAAGGAAATCAAAATTCGGGGCCACAATATTTATCCCTTCCCTACGACAGCCAAAAACATCAACAAACTCAACAGGATCTCGCCCAACTGATCGCCCAACTCGACGAATATCTCCACCGCTACGAACAAGGAGAATCCTTTCCCCAAGTCGAAATCTCAACCGGATCTTGTCAATCTTGTTCTTTTGCCGTTCGTTGTCAGCGTCTTCAGGAAACCGAGGATAATTTTGGGGAATTTGGGGAATTGAACGTTAACAAATTGCCAAATCTCGCTACAATTGAAGAAATCCCGATCTAAATCTCTGGGAGATTTATACAGGGGTTGGCAGAAAAACCCGGTTTCTTCTTCGGCGATCGCTGTCTAAATTTTCAAATCTCGTTTACCAACCGGGTTTATAGGTAAGTCCTCATGTAAATCTTGTCAATATTTTCTTCCTCCAATTCTAAATTCAATCCAATTCAAACTCAATCCCCATGTGGCAAATTCAGCCGACTGTTGAGATTCCCGACTGGATGATTCCGGCAATTCGCGAGCATATCCCCCAGATAAACGGAGGTTTTGCGGCACAATTACTCATTTCTCGGGGAATAAAAACCCCCGAACAATTGGCGGTTTTTCTCGACGCCAACCTCTACAAACCAAGCAGTCCGTTTGAGTTTGGATCGGAGATGAAATGGGCGGTGAATCGATTAGTTATTGCCCGAAACTGCGACGAAGCGATCGCCATTTGGGGAGATTTTGACGCCGATGGAATTACCGCAACCTCTGTATTGTGGGAAGGTTTGGGTCAATTTTTTAACCAAAAGGGAAGTATAGACGCAACCACAGAAGATGCTTCGGCCTATTTATCCTACTACATTCCTAACCGTTTAACCGAGTCTCACGGCTTGAATATTGCCGGAATTGAACAATTAGCCCAACAAGGGGTGCGGGTGATTGTCACTTGCGACACGGGAAGTACAAATCTGGCTGAAATTAAACACGCCAAACAGTTAGGAATTGATGTAATTGTTACCGATCATCATACCTTACCGCCCGAACGTCCGCCCGTCGTTTCGATTATTAATCCCCGCAATTTATCCCCACAGCATCCCATGTATCATTTATCCGGGGTTGCTGTTGCTTATAAACTGGTTGAAGCCCTCTACAAAACCTTACCAGATATTCCCCAACAACCCCTAGAAGATTTGTTAGATTTGGTGGCAATTGGGTTAATTGCCGATTTGGTTCAGTTAACGGGAGATTGTCGTTATCTCGCCCAATGTGGCATCGAACAACTGAAAAAACAACAGAAAAATCCCACCCGTCCCGGCGTCGGAAAATTATTGGATTTGTGCAAACGAACCGGAGACCGTCCGACGGATATTTCCTTTGGTTTAGGCCCAAGAATTAATGCGGTGAGTCGCATTCACGGAGACGCAAGTTTTTGTGTGGAATTACTCACCAGTCGGGATGAAAAACGCTGCAATCAATTGGCTTTAGAAACCGAACTCGCCAACACTCGCCGCAAGTCGCTTCAGCGAGAAGTTACCCGAGATGTCATCAAAAAACTCGCCCAATTAGACTTATCAACCACTTGTGTAATTGTATTAACAGACCCCCAATGGCCGACGGGAGTTTTGGGGCTGGTGGCGGGTCAAATCGCCCAAGAATACGGACGACCGACGATTTTATTAAGTAGCGATGTTGGGGGAAGTTTAGAATTAGAAGATTCACAAACCCCAGAAAATCGTCAACTTTTTGCCCGGGGTTCGGCCCGTTCGGTTAATCAAATTGATCTGTACGAATTGGTTAAAGGTCAGGCCCATTTATTACATCGATTTGGCGGTCATCCCTTCGCTGCGGGGTTGAGTTTACCTGTAGAAAATATTCCGATGTTTACAGAAGGAATTAACCGCCAACTCCGCGAACAAATAGAACAGATACCCGGCGGAGGTTTGGAACCAATTGTACAGGTTGATTTGGTTTGTACCGTTGCCGAATTGGGGAAGGATTTGTTTCAAGAATTAAAAGTATTAGAACCCTGCGGAATGGGTAATCCTGTCCCCCATATTTTAATCGAAAATTGTTGGTTTAGCAACCCCTGGAATCAAAACGAAAAAGATATTAGAGGTCAGAAGGTTTCTTATATTAAAACCACGTTTGAACTGTGGGATGAATCGGTACAAGTTGGCTTTCCGGGGGTGTGGTGGGGTCATTACAAAGATGAACTTCCCGAGGGACGCTGTGATGCTGTTGTCGAACTTGATTTTAATACTTATAACAAACGCTATGAAGTGAGGTTGTTAGAAGTTAGATCGGCTGAAAATTCAGATGTAAAGCCAATTTCTCCGAAAATAGATTATATTATTGATCGGCGAAATGAGAAACAAAATCACTCGGAAGATGAACTTTTAAACGGGATAAAACCTTTAATGATTAAAGATTGTCCGACGAGTTGGGATGAGTTGCGGGTGTGGTTTCGGCGTTTAATTCATCCTCAACACCAGTTAATTTTGGCTTATCAACCCAAACCGGAAATTTCACCGCTAGAAATTTGGGAAAAACTGATCGGAATTGCCAAATATTTAAGTCGAACCGGAGAATCGGTCAGTCGGAAAAAATTACAGAAAACATTAACCATTGGTGATTCAAGCTTGATGTTGGGGTTTGATTGTTTGAGACAATTGGGATTTAAAATCGAATATCGCGATCGCGAATTTTTTATCATCAAAACCGAAAGTCTAGAAACAACTGAAGCCGAACAACAAGCCGAATTTTCGGAGTTACTTCAAAGGTTTTTAGCCGCTATTCGAGAAGAACAATTTCGCCGAAAATATTTCTGTGAAGTTCCCCTCTCTACCATTCAAGCGATCGCCCATCAAACTCTCAATCAATTGTCTACCGTTTCTTCCGAGTTAAAATTTTAGGAAATCGAAAAAGGTGATAGAAAAGCGAACGTTTGTAGTTGGGCGTCAGCCCCCTTTTTTCTGCGCTCAAGCGCAACGACGAACCCGCTGTTTTAACTCCTTCTTACGAGAGAGCAACAGAAGGTTTTAGCGTCAAACTGGGTAATAAATCTTCTAAATTGAGATTTGTTGCAACTTGAGCCAATTGATTAACATCGTGGGGGTTTTCCAGATAAGGTAAAATCCCTAAAACCGGAATTTGAGTTAACGATTCAATCAAATCAATCGGAGTCCAATTCTCAATTTCTTGTTGCTCGCAAGGTTGAACACAATTAAGAACAATTCCTCTCAAATTCACCCCCATTCGACGAGCCAAAGCCACATTAGAAACCGCTTGCGCGATCGCCCCCAACCGAATAGGAACCACCAAAACCGTTGGTAAACGCCAATCTCGCGCCAAATCCGCTACAATTAACTCGTGGGTAATCGGAGAACCCAAACCGCCCAGCGCTTCAATTAAAATAAAATCTCGCTGCTGTTGGAGATTACAAAAAGCCGCCCAAACCTTTTCTAATTCTACCCGACGCCCTTCTTGTTCGGCTGCAATAGGAGGGGCTAAAGGCGCTTCAAAATAGAGAGGAGTAATTTCTTCGGGAGACTGTTCGAGGGAAAAAAGTTGACTATACAATTCGCGATCGCCAACCCCAGACTGTAAAGGTTTCATTACCCCCAAACGCTGAGAACAAACATATTTTTTCCAATAAGCAATCAAAGCGGTTGTTAATACCGTTTTCCCCGCTTCCGTATCGCTTGCAGAAATCAAAAGTGAATTCATCATAATAACTTATCGCCTTAAAAAACAGGAAATTGACTGATATTTATCCCGAGCAAAATGAACTCAACCGGTATCATTATTATCTATATTCTCCTCTCCAGCTTCTTGTTCAGTTTCAGGAAAAAAAGTCGGTTCTTTTGGCTCAGATTTAGAAGAAGAAGTCGGTTCGAGTTCCGATGACTCTTGAGCCGGATCTTCAGGTTTGGGAAAGACTCTAATTTTCGGTTCCTGAGAAGATTTCGGAGGTTCATCGGGCTTGGGTTCGGGAATCAATTCCGGTGTGGGTTCCGGTTCCGGTTCCGGTTCAAAAGTCGGTTCCGGTTCCGGTTCGGGTATCGGTTCCGGTTCAAAAGTCGGAGTCGGTTCGGGAATCGGTTCCGGTTCAAAAGTCGGAGTCGGAGTGGGTTCCGGAGTGGGTTCGGGAAGGGGTTCGGGAGTCGGAGTCGGTTCGGGAATCGGTTCCGGTTCAAAAGTCGGTTCCGGGATCGGTTCGGGAATGGGTTCGGGTATCGGTTCCCAAGTCGGCTCCGGTTCCGGCTCCCAAGTCGGTTCCGGTTCGGGAAGGATGGGGGGGAGAGTGTTAACCAGACTCACCTCCAGGGTGTAATCGCTTTTGGAAAATCCGGGTAAAGTTTGTAACTCAATGATATAGTCCCCGGTCTGAGACACCGTTCCCTGCCACAAAGAAACCTCTTGAGCCACCGCATTTTGTTCGGGATCGTAGAGGCTGAATAACACACCCTCGCCCGAAATGGACACATAAAGCTGTTCGTTGGCGGCCGCCGAGACAATATAATCGGTTCTTTCGGTGGCTGTGACAGAACCTTTTTTGACCGCTTCCGGCCCATCGGGATACACATCTAGACGGCGAACGATCGGTTCGGGAGTCGGAGTCGGTTCCGGCGTCGGATCGGGAGTCGGTTCCGGTCTGGGAGTCGGTCTGGCTTGGGGAGTGCGAGAGGGAAAAGGTTCGAGAGTCGGACTCGGTGTAGACGGCGGACTGATCACCACCCGGGGAGTTTCACCGGGTTTTTCCTCGTCGGAGGAGATTAAACTGCGAATTAACGCTACCGTTCCCCAACCGGTCAGCAGTGCAACCGCGATCCCCGTCGCAATAATCGCCCAGGGATTTTCCCAAATCGATTTCGGGGAAGTGGCGGGAATACTCGGATTTGATTGATTCGGGTGGGAACTCCCCGGACTGTGAACAAGAGGTTGATTTCCCACCGCCAGGGTTTTCATTTCCGATAAATTCGCCCCGGTTGATGAACCCGAAGAAGCGGGAGCGGGAGCGGGATCGAGGCTTTGTAAAGCCCGTTCGACTTCCGACGCCGACTGATAGCGATCGCCCGGTTGACGACTGAGCATCCGGTTTAAAATTTGAGCAAAAGCCGGACGGACAATGGCCAAGGGTTGCCAATTCCAAGTGAGAGTGGCTTGATCGAGTAACTGATGGGGATCTTGACCGGTCAGCAGTACAATCGTTGTCACCGCCAACGCATAAAGATCGCTACTGGGGGAGACTTTCCCGGTTTGCAACTGTTCGAGGGGTGCGTAGCCCATTTTCCCGACTCGGGTAACGGGGGGTAAGGTTCCCACCGTCGAATGAATTTGAGTCGCCAAAGCGTTGACCACCCCAAAATCGATTAAAACCGGGAGTTGATCCCGTTGTCGGAGAATAATGTTATCGGGGGAAATATCCCGATGAATGATTCCCAGGCTGTGAATATGATCGAGAATGGGTAAGATTTCTCGCAAAAACAGCAAGACTTCCGCTTCAGAGAAGGTGGTGGGAAAGCCTGGGGGGGCGTTTTTTCGTTCGTTGAGTAGGGTGTGATAGGTTTTTCCTTCTACATAGTCTTGAACCAGAAATAGGCGTTGGTTTTCTTCAAAGACTGCACAAAATTGAGGAATTTGGGGATGTTTTATTTGGTAGAGAACCTGGGCTTCTCGCCGGAACAGTTCTTTGGACTTCTCAAAGGCGTAATTTTCCGTCGTCGGGGGAATGAATTCTTTGAGCGCACAGCGTTCGTTAAAGCGTCCTTGGTCTTCGGCTAAATAGGTACGACCAAACCCCCCCTGACCCAAAATATCGATCAAGCGGTAGCGATGTTGCAGAACTGTTCCGAGTGGGATGGCAGGTTGCATAGAAGGTCGATAGAGAGAAGCTCTTCAATTCTAAAGTTTAGATGAACGATTTTGTCAGCGCTCAGTGGTCAGTTCTTTAACTGTTCTCCCTGTGGCTGTCGGGTAGAGGGATTGATACACAGACAACGGTTTTGTGAGAAACAGGGGTTTTGGGGAAAGTTCTCCCCAAGAAAATTGTTTCTACTTTAACTCTGATTGGCAAGTTTGCCTAGTCGTTTTGTAGACCAGTTTCTCAAACGGTTACTCAATTTGATCCCGACTTTTACGGAAGCACTGGAAAATTTCCTGATAAAAGGAAGTGGGCGATCGCGATTTTAACGATTTGGGGACCTCTTGAGGTTGTCTGATGACCAGCCTGGTGATTCCCAATGGTAAGACGGATCTAGCATGGACTCATTTTAATCTGATGGTTCTCTGTCCTGTTTGTCAAAACGAATATCAACCGGAAATGGTTTCTTTTTGTTCGGTTTGTGGTTGGGATTTGACTCCCTGTCCACCCGCTTTTCAACAACGCCAGAGTCTACAAGAGGCTTGGGCCAGACAGGTGTGGGAAAAATTACAAGACTTAGAAAAAATTGCTCAAACTGACCGTTTGAAGGATCTATCTCTTAATCGAGAACCTCAGGAGATTTTGACTTCTAAAACTTTGATTTTTACCTCGAAAACTTTACAAGAATTACGCTCGGAGCGGGGGATTAATTATACTCCGCTTCGTTGTCTTTTGGAAGCCAGACAGTGGCGAGAAGCTGATGAGGAAACTACTCGCCTGATGTTGTTGGCTGCCAAACGCGAAAAGGTCGGTTATCTTGACCTCTACGCTATTCGCGATTTTCCTTGTACCGATCTGTTTACGATTAATCAACTCTGGCTTGAATACAGTCGCGGACATTTTGGTTTTTCTGTACAAAAACGGATTTGGGAAAGTTTGGCTAATCAAAAACAGTCCGCTTCTGAAGCCGATTTGGGGGATTATTTGGGATGGCGAAAACAGGGGCAATGGTTGGATTATGATGACTTGATTTTTGATTTGCGATCGCCTCAAGGTCATCTTCCCGTTGGCTTCGCTTGGTGGGTGGTTTGGTGGTGTATTTCTTTGTCTCGCGTTGTTGTTTATGAGGTGTTTGAACGTCTTAAAAGTTGTAAGTTTTAACCGGTGTCGGGACTAAAGAAGTCGTCAGGTCGATTTGCTCAGTCGTCAGAAGTTCAGAGTAAAAAACCCGCTTTCTTCTACTTCCTTACATTGGCGGCTCTGTGTTGAGAGCAGAAACCGGGTTTTTGGCGGGTACTTCCTCGCAACCCACACCGTGATCTCATTTTCGAGATTAAAGACAGAGTAAGCCCAATATACCATGTACCTCTGATTTTACCCGAAAAGCTCAAATTTAGCAAGTTTCAATTTTTTTTCTAGGATTAACTCTGCAAATTTGTTAGGATATAAAGTTGAAAATGCTAGCATTCTATCGAGAAGTTAAGTTTCACGATCAACCCTAGAATTTACCAGAATAAAATCCGATGAGTACCCAGATTTTACTCGTTGAAGACGAAGAAGCACTTGCTCAATTTCTCAAACAAGAGTTAACCTACGAAGGATATGAAGTCACCGTCGAAAATGATGGAATGAATGGGTTAGTCAAAGCCAGAGAATCTAATCCCGATTTAATCATTTTAGACTGGATGTTACCCCGATTGTCGGGGATCGAAATTTGTCGGCGTTTAAGAGCGAGTCATAACCAAGTTCCGATCATTTTATTAACCGCCAAAGATGAAGTTAGCGATCGCGTGACCGGTTTAGACTCCGGTGCTGATGATTATATCATTAAACCCTTTAGTTTGGAAGAGTTTTTAGCGCGAGTCCGGGTGCATATTCGCCGTCTTCAAGAATCCGATTCTGATTTATTAACCTTTTGTGATTTAAGTTTAGATCGAAAAACTCGGGAAGTCCGACGGGGTAATCGTTTAATTGATTTAACCGCCAAAGAATATGATTTACTCGAATATTTGATGAGTCATCCCCGTCAAGTTCTCACTCGCGATCAAATTCTCGAAAAAGTTTGGGGATATGATTTTATGGGAGATTCAAACATTATTGAAGTTTACGTTCGTTATCTGCGAATTAAGTTAGAATCCTCGGGAGAAACTCGACTCATTCAAACGGTTCGCAGTGTGGGATACGTGTTGCGAGAATAGACACAACATCCCGTTAACTCGCGGGTAAAATCACCGTAAAAATACTTCCTTCTCCCGGTTTAGAAAGCAGCGTCACCCGACCTCCCATTCCTTCAACTAGAGTCTTAACAATCGACAATCCCAAACCCGTTCCTCCGGCGCGAGTTCGAGCTTCATCAACTCGATAAAACCGTTCAAAAATGCGGCTTTGATGCTGTAGAGGAATACCCTGTCCTTTGTCGCAAACACTCAGATAAACTTTTTGATTTTTAGCTTTAACTTTCAAAGTAATCGGTTGTTCGGGTTCGGAATATTTAATCGCATTATCAATTAAATTGAGTAACACTTGTTTGAGGCGATTTCTATCGGCTTTCACCTGAATATTCCCTTGAATCGCTTCAAGACGAACTCGACCCTGACTAAATTGTTGCGCCATTTCTCGCACTTCAGACAGTAAACTATTCACCTCAAAAGATTCAATTTGAAAATGTAGATTTCCGTGATCGGCGCGAGCCAGTTCCAGTAAATCTTGCAATAAACGAATCGTGCGTTCGGCTTCATTGGCAGCCACTTCTAAGCCTTCTCGTTGGGGAGGAGTGAGATTATTTCCCCGTCTTAATGTACTTTGTAAATATCCCTGAACAATCGTTAACGGAGTTCGTAACTCGTGGGAAACATTACTAACAAATTGTCGCTGTTGTTCCCAAGATTCCGACAGCCGATCTAACATCTTATTACAAGTATTCGCCAGCATCGAAACTTCACTCGGCGCCTGTTCTAACTTCAGACGATAATCCGACAAATCATCAGCCGAAATCGTTTCGGTAAGCTGACTCATTTTTTGTAGGGGTTCTAAAGATTTGCGAATATACAAAGCACTAATAACCACCAATAAAACCGTCGCAAAAATCGTGACCGGAATCAAGCTATAAACAATCGATAAAAAAATAGTATATTCTCGGGTAATATCCGTCACCAAATACAATTTACCTAACCGTTGATTGGAAACCCAAAATGGTCCCCCACAGGCCACCCAATAGCGATCGCTAATTAAAGCAACTTTCGGCTTTAACGGCATATTGGTATACTCTAAAAGTAAACCGTGAGTTTGAGGATCAATCTCCTTTTGAAACCCTATTGATTGAGTAATAATATCTCCGTTATTATCTCGAATCCAAACTAAATGCTCTTGAAACTCTGGCTTTTGAATTACTTTTTTAATCGCCGCATCCCGAGACATCATTTCACTATAAACCGTTACCTCATGGGAAAACTTTTTCGCCATGTCTTGAATTTTATATTTATGACTATCAACCAATAACTTCTGCATTCTCAAACTCGTCCAAGTCGTCACACCTCCCAAACTCAAAACAGAAAATATTGTAATCCCTAAGGTGAGTTGAAATTTTAAGGAAGCGGGAGGTAAAATCTTCCCTTTTCGAGCAAAAGAAAAGTGTTTTGACATCCAATTTCCCAGGCTTGTATTGTTCGTTTTTAAAACGTCTACCATAAATTTAATTCAATAAAAACCTACAATTATAGCTAAACTTAATAGAAAATAAATCTATCCTCCCCTTCTATTCAACGCTAACAGACTGAATGATAACTGAAGTTTAACTGAGAAGTCGCTGAGAACATCTCCAACCCCGAAAAAAGGTTTAAAAAGGGACATCATTTTGATCGTTTTCATCGTCCTCCGGTTCGATAATTGTTTCAAAAGTAGATAGTTCTTCTGTAGATAGATCTTCTCCTGTCACTCCAGACAAATTATTTAAAGGTGTCGAACCTTTTTGTTCGGTTAAATGAATCACTTCTCCATCGAACGCCTTCGCCAGTTTTTGAGAAGCAAGCATAACCCGATCTTGCGGTAAATCATCGGAAATTATTGGGTCTTGAGGAGATATTGACGGGGAATTTTGAGGGGGAATTTCTCGCGGTTTAACAGGGGGTTCAACGGGTAACGGTTCAACCGGAAATTCTGATTTAAAAGTAGCTTCAGAGAGTTTCTCGGGTTGAGGATTTTCCCGAGGATAAACTGTCGGTTTATTTTCAACGGGTTTATTTTCAGGGGGTTTATTTTCAACGGGTTTATTTTCAGTTTGTTGGGGAGAGGAAGCTTTGGGAGAACTATTTTTCTTTTGGGTTCCCACTTCCAAGCGAACTTTAATAGGATGGTTAAACACCCGTTGAAAAGCAGCTTCCATATGAGGAATTTTTCCCTTTGCCATGTTATACAACGCTTGACTCGGAAAACCAATATCAGCAACTTCTGTATTGATGCTCAGTAAACGTCCATGCTGACGCAATAAAGCTTGGGTTGCTGAAGGTTTAACTTCTTCGAGAACCCTCCGCCAAATTTCTTCGAGATCATAGTTTTCTGTATCAGCAGAAAATGAAGATGTTGTTGTTTCTGCCGGGTGATTTTCCGGTATTTTCGGTGTCGGATCAGACGGTTGATGAGCGACGGTTTTTGAAGGTTCTACACCGGGTTTTTCTAACGGTTTAGGTGGGGCTTCGGGCGAGGGCAAAGGTGCGGGAGAAGGTGAATTTTGCGGGGGAGATGAAGGCGCGACAAACGGTTGAGAGACTGTTCTCGGTTGCGGTGAACTTTGAGTTGGAAAAGACTGAACCGATGACACAGAATGACTGAGTGCGGAGGGTAATAATCCCAGTAAAATAATTTCCAACCACAGACGGGGTTGGGTGGTATTTTTAATTTGAGTTTCGCTTTCGCGGAGATGTTTTTGAGCGGCTAATATTGTCGAAATTTCCCAATCATGGGAAAATTGACAAAGTTCTTGCCAAGTCGGTTGAGTTAATTTAACTAAATCTAAACGTTCGGGTGCAGTTTTTGCGATTAATAAATCCCGATAAAATTCCGCTAAGTTTTGCAGAACGATTAGGGGTTCTCGTCCTCTATTCAACAGTTGACGAACCGAATCAATTACCGTCGTGCTATTTTCCGAGGCGATCGCTTTTAACAGTTCAAGTAAATCTCGTTCGGGAACGGCGCCCACCAAATCCCAAACCCGTTCCACATCAATTTCACCCGCAAGTAAGCTTAACTGATCCAGTAAACTTTCCGCATCTCTGAGTCCGCCTTGAGCAATTTGAGCGACCATTTTAACCGCTTCTAGAGTGATGGGAATTTCTTCTTTTTGAGCAATTTGTTCTAAATGTTTTACCATCGGTTCGAGAGGAATTCGACGAAAATCGAAGCGCTGACAGCGAGAAATAATCGTCGGTAAAACCCGTTGCGGATCGGTTGTCGCCAGAACAAAAACCACCCGTTCGGGGGGTTCTTCCAAGGTTTTTAGCAGGGCATTAAACGCCGCCACACTGAGCATATGGCATTCATCAATTACATACACTTTATAACGACATTGAACCGGTGCAAATTGAGCGCGTTCGATCAATTCTCGAATATTATCAACTCCCGTATTACTCGCCGCGTCAATTTCAATCACATCCAAAGTCGAACCGTTAGCAATACCCCGACAAACGGCACAGGTTCCGCAGGGAGTCGCGGTTGGTTGACTGGCAGACAAACAGTTGAGAGATTTGGCTAAAATTCGAGCGCTGGAGGTTTTTCCGGTTCCTCTAGGCCCCGTAAACAGGTAAGCCGGAACGATACGCCGACGGTCGATGGCGTTGGTGAGGGTGGTGGCGATCGCATCTTGGCCAACCAAGTCCGCAAAGGTTTGAGGGCGATATTTGTGGTGGAGGGGTTCGTAGGTCACAACTAGACGGTCAGATCCAAAAAAAATTTGCTCAGTTTAAATATATCTATCCTAACGCTATCAGAATCTCTGTATCTATGATAGGGTTTTGTGCAGGTGTTGTTGGGAGCGATCGTGGCTTCCCTTGACTCAATTTTTGTTCGTTTGTGGGGAAGTAGACGGAGTTTCACATCTGCTAACAAGATTTATTATAGATTTGTCGGTTTGAGATGTAGAAATATCCAATCCTTGGAAATCTACGATTACAATGGTATTGAGACTAGAATCTGGAGCCTTTTTTATTAATTAAAGCTTATGTTAGTGCCAATCGTCCACACAGAAACCCAACTTGCTCAAGCTTCACCTCCTCCGAGTCCTGATGAATCTCTACCTCTGACGCCGGAGATCATTTGGATGGGAGCAACGGGAATCCTATTGCTGATTCTGATTGTTTTCTCCATTTTGTTTAAGTTAAAAACTCAAGACCTAAACAAGCAACTGAAAATGGAGCAGTTTAGAAATAAAGAGTTACAAAAAAAATATAAACTGGCGGTAGCAACTATTGCTAAAATGGAGAAGAATCCCGACCTAATTCACTCTCGCGAGTTTAACTTAGATTATCTGAGAATGCGAATGGCGGAAGATGTTTTCCACTATGCCATTATTGTTCAAATTAAGATGAAAGTTAAGCAGCAAATTGCTATTGCGTTGCGTCCAACTCAAGCGGCAGTCGGAGAAAAAGGCACCGCCGGAACCGGTCGCCAAGTGGATTCTATCTTTGATGTTGAGTATGAAACCGGACAGGGAAATACGACTAAAAAACGGATCTTGTTTCGGATTCAAATTCGACTGATGAAACTTCCAACACAAGCAACTTCAACGACAATTAATCAAATTATTGACTGTTTAGAAACTTATCTGAGTCCTTCGGATGATCGGGAAAATTGGCAACCGACTATTCAAGGTCGAATTGTACAAATTCAGTGGGATCAAAAAGCGAAACCCACTCCATTATTAGTTTTAGAACAATCTAATGAAGGGATGAATGTTACCTTTAGAACGACTCGTCAAACTCCCGGTAGCGGTATCCAACGAGCGGTTGTTCCGGGTGAGACTCCCTCTCAAAAAAGAACTAAAAAATCGTCAAAAAGCAGCGGTAAAAAATCAAAATCTCCGAAAAGTCAAGAAGTTAATTCTTAGAGACTTTTGGGGGTGAATGGGTGGGTTGGGTGGTCTATTCTTCGGTTAAAATCTCGAAAAACATCTCACCTAAAATTTAAGCCGAAAACGCGGTTGGATTTCGGTTGATTCATTGCTCATGTTTTAGTCCTCATTCCTCATTTTTTCGGGCGATCTGGCGGTCATTCGATATAATCAAATAATACCGTTGTCATGTAATAATTTGCCCACTCTGTGCCAAACGCTTTTTCTAAAACCCGTCGAGTTTTGTCATTTTGTTGCTGTTGGGTACAATAATATTTTTGAGCGGCTTGTATTTGAGTTTCTACATCGGCTGAAACCGGATTTTGAGCGATCGCATATTGACAGTGAACCCGCAAATAAGCATCTACTCGGTTTAAAAACTCGGCTTCTTCCGCTTCATCCATCGGACGAATAAATAAGCAAAATTCCGAGAAAATATCCCCCCATTCGGGAATATCGCGAGGCTGTGAAAAAGAATGAGGTAAAGAAGATAAAGCCGTGTAATAATCACTCGGAAGATGGGGTTTGGGATAAATCGGAGATAAATCAACAATGGCCGCACTAATTTTTCCCCGTCCTCCCACCAAGTCCGTCCCAAACATCGGTAAAGCGTAGTTCACCCGAGGAAACATTACACAATGGAGAATATCCAAACTCTGACCGACTTTTGCCAATTCCAGGTGTAGCTTGCGAAATTGTGGGGTTTGATAGCAACGGTTTTCAATAATCAGTTTTTCCCCTTCCAGTCGCCCTTCTACATAGCCCAATTCCGCCGGAAGGTGATAGGGTTCAAGATCGAGATATTGTTCCCAAATCGCTTCAATTCGGTTGGCAAGTTGACGAATTAAAGAATGTTGTTGTTGACGTAGAGTGGTGGTTGATGCTTCTACCATAGAAAAGTTGTTGGTCGTTGTCGCCTGAAAAAATCTGTGAGTAATCCTGATTTAACTATCTGTAGATCTAGAATATCAGTTGATCGGCCTTTTTGAACATCAAGCTTCACCCAACTGCTGGCTGTTTTCTACTCCGGCCACCTTTCCCGCTATGATCGAGGTGTCTGTTTGCGTCTAGGAGGTGGCGATGTTTGGTTTAGGATGGCCGGAAATGGGGGTAATTTTGTTAATTGCGGTGTTGATCTTCGGGCCAAAGAAAATCCCCGAGTTGGGAAAAACCCTCGGTCAAGCCTTGCGAGGCTTCAAAGATGAAATGCAAAATGACTCGGAAACCGAAGCAGAAAACCCGGACCTGAAAAAATCCGACGGCAACTAGAACCGGGAAATCCCAGAGAAGATTCTACGCTTGATAGTTTGATAGTACAAGCGTAGTTTTTCTTTTTTTAAGATTTGATTCAAGTTTAAAATTGTGCCACAGGACATCTAGACCGAGAATTTGTATTTGCTAAATCTATTTGCTAAATCTTTACAAATCTCGAGACAGCTTTTTACAAAAATTTGTTGATTTTTAAATTGAAAACTTGATATTTTATAATCCGAGTATCAAACCATCTCAACTTCTGATTTGGAATTCGGTTAAGGTCTGGGAAAAAACACAAATCGGGCATCTCAAACGCTTTGAATCCCGGCCCTATCGAAAGTTCCGTGTAGGTTCGGTATGGGCGTGACATGAGATCAGCGCAAATTTATAAAAATTTAACTGGGCTGTATCGAAGGCTGAACGGGATTGAATCAACTTCAATTCTAACTTTTTCCTGTTTGAATTTAATGCCTTCGTAAATTGTTATTGATCGTCGATTCGACTGCTATTTCGTCAAACTTGTTTAAAATTTCAAGAAAACTATGAGCAATTATCCTTCGGCCCAAGACCAATTCATGCTCGAATTGATCAACAGAGGTCGCTTGAATCCTCAAGCAGAAGCGAATCTTTATCTCAATGGAGACTTGAATGAAGGTCTTGATCCGAATCAACTTTCCACCACTCCCAAACAACCTTTAGCATTTAACCTCAACCTCAATACTGCCGCCAATGGTCACAGTCAATGGATGCTGGATAACGATGTATTCAGCCATACCGGAGAAGGGGGTACAAGTTCATATCAACGGATGCAGAATGCGGGGTATAATTTCACCGGTGGCTGGGGTAGCGGAGAAAATATTGCTTACAACGGAACAACCGGTACGCCCAACTTTACCGATTTTGTTGAGAAGAACCACATTGGCCTCTTTAAGAGTAAGGGCCATCGTATTAACCTGATGAATGGCAGCTTCGAGGAAATCGGTCTTTCTTCTCTCCTGGGAGAGTATACTTCCTCTAGCGGTACCACCTTCAATTCGGTGATGACGACCCAGAATTTCGCCTACACCGGCAGTAGCGGGCCGTTTATTACGGGTGTTGCCTACACCGATGCAGTCACCGATAACGACTTCTATACCGTTGGTGAAGGAATTGGAGGGATAACGGTTACGGCGGTTAATACGGCCAATAACGCCATCAGTTTCACCACCACAACCTGGTCTTCCGGGGGTTACAGTCTCGATGTCGATGCCGGTGCCACCTACGACCTCACCTTTTCCGGCGATTTTGATGGGGACGGTCAAACCGATACGGCAAATTATCAAGTTACGGTGGCCTCGGAAAATGTTAAACAAGATCTAGTAACCGATCTGCTTCCGAGTACCCCACAACCGACCACCGGAGATGATCACCTCGCGGGTACTGTGAATGATGACCTAATTAAAGCCGCAGCGGGTAACGATACAGTTAGTGGTGGCGATGGCAACGATACCCTCGGTGGCGGTGCCGGTAATGATCAACTCAACGGTGATAACGGCAATGACTCCCTCACCGGTTGGACAGGTAACGATGTGATTAATGGCGGTGTTGGCAGTGATATCCTGCAAGGGGGCGATGGTTTAGATACCCTCAACGGGGGCGAGGATGCCGATACCCTCAGAGGCGGTAACGATGCCGATACCCTCAACGGCGATGGCGGCGATGACGTCCTGCAAGGACAAGCCGGAGATGACCTCCTCAACGGGGGCGATGGCAACGATAACGTTGGTGGCGGTGTCGGTAATGATACTGTTATTGGCGGTGTCGGTAATGACACGGTTATGGGATGGAAGGGTAACGACGTCCTCATCGGCGTTGACCCCGCTGCTGCTAATCCCGGAACCCGAGAAGTTGATAGGCTGCAAGGTGGTGAGGATGCCGATACTTTTGTTCTCGGGGATGAACTCACCGCTTACTATCTGGGAGGAAATGCCAGCGATTATGCGGAGGTTCGGACGTTCAACCGGGCTGAGGATATCATTCAGTTAAACGGTGTTGAGGGTGATTATACTCTCAATTCTGTGGGTTCTGGCACCGAAATTCTCTGGCAGGGAACCGACCGTGTGGGTCTGGTAGTTGGTGTTAGTCTGACGGATTTTGATAGCGGTTTCAGCTTTGTTGAAGAACGACCCGTTTAACGACCGTTACTTACTGAGGCAATAAATTAATCTTTTCCGGGGCGATATCTACTGCATTATGTCTTGTAGATATCGCCCTGATTCCACTCTCATTTCTCGTAAAAATAAGACAGATTAACCCTTGGAATTGTTAGCTGCCTGTCTTAATATGGATACAAAAATTCAGCTTGGCGATCGCTTTCAGAATGATAAAAAGTATGACCGGGCTATTGTTGAGTATCAAGCCGCCTTGGAAGATGATCCTCAAAATGTGACCGCACTCTCGAAAATCGCCGATGCTTACGCAGCGCTGAAAAACTGGCAGCAGTCAATTTATTACTATCAAAAAGCGATTGAAATTGATCAAAATCAACCCTGGCTGTATATCGGTTTGGGAGATGCTTTCAAAGCTATAGAAAAACTCTCCGAGGCGATTGTAAACTACCAAGCTGTTTTGAATAAAAAGCCCCGGCACGTTAGCGCACTCTCAAAACTTTGCGGTGCTTATGCAGTGCTGAAAAATTGGCAGCAGTCTATTGAATTTTATCAAAAAGCGATTGAAATTGACCCGAGTCTTCCCTGGGTTTATATCGGTCTGGGAGATGCTTTCAAAGCGATAGAAAAAGTCTCTGAAGCTATTCTATACTACCAGAAGACGCTGGAAATCGATCCCAATAATATATCTGTTCATCTGAAGTTAGGAAATCTGTTTAAGGAACAAGGAAATTTTTCGGAAGCCGCTGCTTGCTACGAGAAAATTATTGAAATCGATCCGCAAGATTCTCGCCCCTACGAAAGACTGGGAAATCTCTACAGAAGTTTGGAACATTCTACCAAAGCGATTGATTATTATGAATTGGCAATCGCCCGAAATCCCAACAATTTTTACTGGCATATGGATGTTGGAAACTGTTTTTTTCAGCTAAAAAAACTCACAGAAGCAATTCACCACTATCAACGGGCGCTGGAAATTAATCCTCAAAATCCTAATTCCTACAGGCGAATTGGTGATGCTTATCAAGAGAAATATAATTTTTCAGAAGCGATTAATTTCTATCAAAAAGGATTGGAAATTTCGCCCCTAGATTTTTGGTTAACAATTAATTTGGGAGATTCCCTGACAAAAATCGGCAAGTTCTCAGAAGCAATATCTTATTATAAAACGGCAATTGAGATCGATTCTAAACATTTTACGGGTTATAGTAAGTGGGCGCTCGCCGAAGCTAATTTGGGTCATATTGAAACCGCAGTTGAGATTTATCAAAATGCAATTCTAGCCGAGCCAAATAATCCCGATTTTTACTGTTATTTTGCTGGTTTTCAAATCAATTATCTCAAAGCTTCCAAAGCCGCATTAATCAACTATAAAACCGCCCTAAAAATTGATTATCAGCATTTTCCTTCTCTGATGGGTCAGGGAAATCTTTTACTGGGATTGGGTCGATTTAATGAGGCGAAAACGTTCTTTGACCGACTGATTGAAAACTTTCCCGATAAATCGCAAGCCTTCCTAAATTGGGCTAGAATTGGTCAAAGATGTCAGGATTATGCTCTGGCTTTAGAACGTTGGGAACAGGTTTTAAAAAGGTTTCCGGACAATCTTCAAGCCCATGTGGGGAAAGGTTCGACGTTGATAGAATTGGGTCGGTTTGAAGAGGCTAAAATAATTTTCACAGACATCTCAAAACAGTTTCCAGATAGTTATGAAGGACTCTGCGGATTATGTCAAGTTGCAGAGCGATCGCAACAGTGGGAACTGGCTTTAGAAGAATGGGAAAAGGTAATTTATGCTTTCCCTCAATACCCCATCGCCCATCTCAGACGTGCGGCTATTTTAATTCAATTTGGAGAGTTTCAGCAAGCCGAGACGAAGTTAAAACAGTCGGTTGAAAATTTACCCGAAGCCGATTTAGGACTGGCTAATTTATATCTAAAAAAAGGTCACTTAGAAGCCGCAATTCAAAGCGGAAAAAAAGCGATTTCACGGGGAAAATTTCAACAGGCTTATCCCCTGCTTTGTCATCTATTTTTAAGAACGGGTAATTTAGAAGAAATCGATTCTATACTCGACGATTTTGTTCGCCAGAATACCCCGTGTGAATCTAATCCCGCAATTGACAATATTCAAAAGGCTAACCAACTTTTTAAACGGGGTCAGTTTGAAACCGGTTGGGCGGTTTATCAATCAACAATTACAGTTTATCAAAATTCCCGCCATCAACGGTTCCAAAATAATTTTAAACCCCAACCGTTGGTTTTGATCCTCTCTGCTATACAACTTGCTAAGGTTAGTTTAAATTTGAGTCAGCCCGAATGGGTTGAGAAAATTATTGATTTTGTTCATAATAATCAACGTGCATTTGAAGCCCAACACATTCTTCTATCAATTCTTTATTTTTATCTGGGTTTATATCAAGAAAACAGCGGTCAATCTACTCAAGCCCTCTCCTCTTTTAAAAGAAGCTTAACTTTAAATCCCGATAATCAATCCTGTCTACCTAGAATTAGATATCTCCTCAAACAACAGCATGAGGAAATCCTGAAAACCTCTCCGTTCTTAACAGACGAGCAGAGTCAAAATAAAGTGTTATTAATGGTTATTAGCTGTCAAAAAAATGAAGATAAACTTCGGGTTTTGAGGCAAAAAATATATCAAACTTTGGGGATTCCCTATTGCTTTGTTATGGCCGATCCTAACCTCAGTTCGGATTGGTTATGGAAATCAGATATTCTCTATGTTAAATGTCCCGATAATTATGAATCTCTGTCGCTAAAGGTTCTTAAATCCCTAGAATATGTCTATTGCTGTCATAATTTTAAGGGGGTTTTGAAACTCGATGATGATTGTTGGATTAAAGATAAAAATAGATTCGTACAAACGGTTAATTGGCTGGCGGATTCTTCCTATGACTATGCGGGAACAATAGATGGTTACAGCATCGGTCGAGCGTGGCATTTTAGCAAATGTGAGTCTGCTGAGGTCGATAAAAGTCCCTATGATTTACCCTATTTAACTTCGTGGTGTGGGGGAGGACAGGGTTATTTTCTCTCACAAAATAGCTTAAAAATTTTGTTTGAATATACGACCAAATACCCCGGATCTGTTCGCGGAGAAATTTATGAGGATGTTTTGGTTGCCAAGATTCTTTATCAAAACAATATTAAACCCCAGGAGTTTAATTTACCCCAAATGGGTTTGATCGAAAAAGATATCGATCCGCAAACTCAAGAAGAAGATGCCAATAGCTATTTACAACAAGCTAAAAAAGCGATAAAATTGGGAGAGATAGAAACGGCTGTCAAACAATTTCAAACCTCGATTAAAATCGATCCGGATCAACCTCTTTCTGTCTACAAAAAGCTATATAATCTCTTGGTGCAACTGAACCAACCCGACCAAGCAATTCAGACTTTATTAACGGCAATGGATAAGTTTCCAGAAGATGCCGGTCTATATCGACAAATGGGAAATATTATGATTGAGCAAGGAAATCAAGAAGCCGGACTGAAATTCTATCGCCAGTCATTAGCACTCGATGAAAAACAACCGTTAAAAGTTTATCAAGCTTTGGGTATTCGGGGGGTTGAAATCATAAGTTTAGAAAGGCTCGGTTGGATTTATACCCCAATTCCCAAGTGTGCCTGTACCAGTTTAAAGAACCTAATTTATAGTTTAGAATTTCAGCGTCATTATTCTGAAAAAGAGTCTAAAAAGTCGATACATGAGTTTTGGAATGAAAGTATTAAATATGTCCGAGACTTGAAAAGTTTGAAGGATTATTTCAAATTTGCTGTGGTTCGAGATCCGGTCAAAAGATTTTTATCCTGTTATAAAAATCTTGTGATCTATCAAGGTGACTTACGGATAAAACCCAATCCGGAAAAATTGGAGAAGGCGGGATTAAAGTCCGATCCTACAATCAATGAATTTGTAAAGGAACTTGAAAAATACGTGCAAATTTCCAAGGAAGTTAATCATCATACAAAGCCTCAATATTTATTTTTAGGTCAAGAGTTAGCCGCCTATGATTTTCTTTGTAAGATTGAGGATTTAGAAGCGCTGAAGCGGATTTTATCTGAAAAGTTGGGTCGGGAGATTGAATTACCCAAATTGCAAACAGAGGGGCCGAAAATCACCCTTCAAGATTTAACTCAAGACTCTCTAGAAAAGCTGATAGAATTTTATGCGCTAGACTATGAGTTACTCAAAGATTTCTATTCTGTTGATGACATTTGGAATGAGTTTAAACAAGCCAATTAATTGGGAGGATTTAACGTTTTATGTCGCTCAACTTTGAATCAATTCTAATTATCACCTACGGAAGAAGTGGTTCAACTCTACTTCAGGGAATGCTGAATGAAATTGAAGGGGTGATCATTCGCGGAGAAAATAGTAACTTTATTGCGGGTTTATACGAAGCCTACAGAAATTTAGAGATAGCCACCTCCCCAGAGTATGCTCAAAAATCAAACGCTCCCACTCATCCCTGGTACGGTGCCGGACTGTTGGATCTTGACGTTTTTTTGACTCACTGCCAAAATATGGTTAGAGAATTGTTACTCGCCGATCGCCAAGGGGATGACAGTATTATTTGCTATGGATTTAAAGAGATTAGATATTTGGATTTCTATTTTAAATCCGAGTATAGCTTGGCTGGATATTTAGATTTTCTAGCCAAAATTTTTCCTAACGTGGGATTTATTTTTAATGTTAGAAATCTCGATGATGTGTTAAAAAGTGGGTGGTGGGCGACAACAAATCCGGCAGATACTAGCGAAAAAATACTCGGACTTGAGCAGGCGTTTAAACTTTATGTTCAAAATAATCCTAATAATACCTTTTTGATTTCCCACGAAGATATTGTTCAAAAGTCGGATAAATTAAGGGATTTATTTCTTTTTATCGGGGGCCGAATATGGCGATCGCGATCTCGATCGGGTTCTGTCGATTTCCCACAGTTATTGAAATCAAAAAGGCGCTCTGGGAATAGGCAAGGGGAAAGGGGACGGGGGACAGGGGACAGGGGCAATAATCGGGCTGTTTATCCGGGCGCATTGCCATGCGCCCCTACTCCTGTAGGCGAAGCCAGTGCGAACGCACTTACTCCTGAACTCCTGACTTCCGACCTCACGACTTCAAAAAATGATGCTCCGGGTATCTCTTTTGCTGAGATGACCCGGAGTTGATATTACCCCAAACGCCTAACTAAATTGACTTAAACCTGGGAGGGTTTCAAGTCGGTGGGATAGGCAGTGGATGCGGTTCCATTTTGACCCATAGGCGACTCAGAAAGGGGTTTGCGGGCTTCGATCAAACTAATCGCCCGGGTGACGCTTTCGGGTAAAATCACCACCAAACCGCCTTCGGGGGCGCGATCGAGGGTGGTTTCTATCGCTTCGGTTTCGTTGAGGATGGTTTCGTGGCTCACCCGGGGGTCGGGAACCCGGCTCAACACCTGTTGGACGCCTTCGCGAATTAACTCGGCGGCGCTGCCCCGCTCCCGGCCCCGGGTGTCGTCATCTTCTTTGATCACAATTTGGTCAAACATCTCGGCGGCCAGTTTCCCCAAGGTGACAAAATCTTCATCGCGGCGATCGCCAGGACCGCCCACAATGCCAATTCTCACCCCCTGCCAGTTGCGAACAAAGCCGGCCAAAGCCTCGTAGCTGGCGGGATTATGAGCATAATCAATCAGGGCGTGATACTTGCCCATATTAAACAGATTCATCCGTCCGGGGGTTTGAGAAGCCGAAGCCACAAAGCTTGACAAACCCTCGCGAATATGCTCTATTTTGATGCCCTGGGCAAAGGCGGCCAAACAAGCGGCTAAAGCGTTGGCAATCATAAACGGAGCCTTGCCGCCCATCGTCAGGGGAACATTAACCGCCTGTTCAATTCTGAGCGTCCAGTCGCCTTTGAGGATGGAGAGATAGCCGTTTTCGTAAACCGCAGCCAAGCCGCCGGCGGCCGTATGCTTGAGAACGGTTTCATTTTCCGGGTTCATGGAAAAATAGGCAACTTGGGCCTTGGTCCGCTCGGCCATTTCCGAAACCAACGGGTCATCGGCATTTAACACCGCATACCCCTTGGGCATCACCGACTCGGCGACAACGCTTTTGACTTTCGCCAGTTGTTCAACGGTGTCAATATCGCCCAAACCGAGGTGATCGGCGGACACGTTCAACACCACGCCCACATCGCAGGTATCAAAGCCCAAACCGGAGCGGAGTATTCCCCCTCTGGCGGCTTCTAAAACGGCAATTTCGACCGTCGGATCGCAGAGAATCAGTTGGGCGCTTTGGGGGCCTGTATTATCTCCGGCTTCAACCAGATAGTCGCCGATATAAGTCCCGTCTGTGGTGGTGTAGCCGACCATCGAACCGGTTTGTTTGACAATGTGAGCCAACAAACGAGTCGTGGTGGTTTTGCCATTGGTCCCGGTGACGGCCAAAATGGGAATGCGGCTGAGTTGACCGCTCGGGAATAACATATCCATCACCGCCCCGGCGACGTTGCGGGGTAAACCTTCGCTGGGGGCGACGTGCATTCTAAAGCCTGGGGCGGCGTTGACTTCGACGATCACCCCGTCAACTTCCCGCAGGGGGCGGCTAATATCGGGGCTGACGACATCGATTCCGGCAATGTCTAAACCGATAATTTTGGCAACCCGAGAAAACAGCCAGATATTTTCCGGGTGGACTTCATCGGTGCGATCGATGGCACTTCCGCCGGTGCTGAGGTTGGCGGTGGCCCGCAAGAAACAGCGTTTTCCTTCCGGCAACACCGAATCCAAACCGTAGCCCTGTTCCGCTAGCATAGAAAGGGCGGTTTTGTCAATCTCAATCCGGGTGAGAACGTTATCGTGTCCGTCGCCCCGGCGGGGGTCGCGGTTGGTGGCTTCGATCAGTTCTTCGATGGTGGAACGACCATCCCCGACGACGTGACCGGGAACCCGTTCGGCGACGGCGACCACTTTGCCGTTAACGACCAACACGCGGAAGTCCCGACCTTGATAGAAGCGTTCTACGATGACGCTGCGGGTTTTAGAAGCGGTACTGGCGGCGTCGTAGGCTTGTTCTGCGGTTTCCCAACGGGTAATATCGAGGGTAATGCCGCGACCGTGATTGCCGTCTAGGGGTTTCATGGCGATGGGATAGCCGCCTACAAACTCAACGGCATCTTCCAACTCGTCAAAGTAGCGAATCACGGTGCCTCGGGGAACGGGAACCCCGGCATTGCGGAGAATTTGTTTGGTGCCTTCTTTATCGCAGGCGAGTTCTACGCCCAAAATGCCCGTTTGATTGCTTAAAGTGGCTTGGATGCGTTTTTGATTGACGCCGTAACCGAGTTGAATCATAAAGCGGGTGTTCAACTCCAGCCAGGGAATGCCTCTGGCTTCGGCTTCCCCGACGATCGCTTCGGTACTCGGCCCGAGGGCGGCTTGGGCTTTGAGTTCTTTGAGGTCTTCGAGATCTTGGTTGAGTTCTTCTTGGGGATAGCTGCCGGTGTCAGCGATACTCTGGCACAGTCGGACGGCGGCCCGACCCGCGTAGCGACCGACTTGTTCACTTTGATACTCATAGACGACTTGGAAAATTCCGGGGGTGCCGGTTTCTCGGGTGCGGCCAAACCCCACTGACATTCCCGCCAAGTTCTGGAGTTCGAGGGCGACGTGTTCGATAATGTGTCCCATCAGCGTCCCCCGTTCGACCCGGCTGAGAAATCCGCCTCTGACTCCGGGTGAACAGTGGTGTTCGACTAAACTCGGCAAGACCGAGGTCAGACCTTCGTAAAAGCCCGGAATGTCGTTGGAGTAGCGTTCGGCCAGTTCTTCGAGGTCTAGACGCATGACGATGAGTTTGTGGCGTCTAATGCTCCAGTAGTTTGGGCCGCGTAATGTCAGAACCTTGAGAATTTTCATATCTGTCTGTGAGTGGGTGATGCCGGAGTTTTCTGTGAATAATACTTCTTCTGTTACCAATTTGTAACTTTAAAATACATGGTAACTGTTCTTGATGAACAGTTTCGCGAGAAGACCATGATCACTGTGTTCACACTCCGATCGGGCTATAGGGGCTACAGGAGTTTTGACTCAACCCAGGGGAAATTTTAGCCTGGGGTTGGCTGTGATTTCCGGGTCTTTTGTTCATCCGCAGCACCCCTCGCCTTAGGATTTTAGCAGCATCTTCTGTTGATCGAGCCAGAGAAAATCGAGGTTTAGGAGTTGGGTCCTAAAGACTCGGTGCTGCGGTCGGAATGCGGGTGCGAATGTTGTATTCATCACCGTGAGAGAGGATATGAATTCGCAAGTTGAACAGGCTCAGGGGATCGGCCGCTCCCACTTTGGAGGCATTGGTATAAGACATTTCCGTTGCATCGACAATGGTCACGGTGCCTTTACCTATGACTTTGAGTTTTTCTTGGGCTTCAAACATCGCACAGGTGTCTTCGTCAATCCCCAGGCCCAAGCGTTCCGGGTGAGAGGTGATGGCGCTGATTAAACGGGCCAAGCGGTTGCGGTTGTGGAAGTGTTGATCGACGATCAGTTCTGGCATGATATCTAAACCGGTCGCCATATCCACTAAGGAACGGTTGGGGGATTCTCCGCTTCCTCCGCCTGCGATCATGTGATGGCTCATTACCGCCGCCCCCGCACTGGTCCCGGCGAGCGCCATTCGTCCTTCGCGAGCGCCTACCCGAATTTTGGTCATTAACGGCGTATCTGCCAACAAACTGTACAACCGCAGTTGATCTCCCCCGGTGAGAAACACGCCTGTACAGGAGGTGTCCAGGTAGGAGTGCCAGTCTGTGTTTTCACAGTGATGGCGTTCGCGAATATCAAAGATTTTGATTTCTTTTGCCCCCATTTCCTCAAAAATTCTTTGGTAACGTTCGCCTTGAAGACCCGGTTCTCTAGACGCCGAGGGAATAATCGCAAGCTGTGCTTTGGCTCCGCCTGCTCGGTTAAAAAAGGTTTGCAGAATCTCACGTCCATGAACTTTATCTTCGGCTCCCCCAATAATTAAAATTGAGGTCTGAGTCGGTGGGGGTATGGTCTGTTCAAGGGCTTGAGACGTCAACTGCTGCATATTTGATCTCCTCTGATCAGCATAAGTTTAATCACGGGGACATAATCCCTACTTAAAATATTTACAGGCTTTTTGGGGGGGGTTCTGGTCAATTCTTGACTTTTTATATTGGGCATTTGAGAGGTTTAGCAGGAGATTTTAGCAAGGACTACAGGATAAATAAAGGGAGTGGGTGTTGACGGGTTTACCCTGCGGTTGTTGCTTCCCTTACCCTTATCCGGTTTGATGAGGTCTGACTTCTGTTCTCCTGAGGTCTGAAAATCATCAGCCGACCCCCTGACTTTAGTCGTCCGATTCTTTTGCGGTGTTTAACCCGGTTGACCTCAACTCTTAGCTGGGTCTTTGGTGAGGAGTCTCACCCCAGTCGATGATCCGGCATCTTTTTGTTGACCTAATCTAAGCTGCATCACAGAGATCGAAGCCTGACTTTACACCCGGTTGAGGTTGAATTTGCCTATCCAACTTCGACCGCAATGGTGGAAATTTTATTATCTCATGCTAGTGAGCCTAGCTTCAGATTTTCTCCGATTCCACTTGGGTTCGTCAGGTTAAGCTTACACCCCAGTCTAGTATATTTTGATACCTAATTAAACGATCTTTTAGATTTTATCGGTTATCATATAGTATTGTACAGATTTTGTGGCGGCGAGATTTTAAGGTTTCTTAACAATTAATTCCTCTGAGTTTTTTCCCGTGCAATTTGACGTTATTACCCTATTTCCAGATTTTTTCAGTTCTCCACTGCAATCGGGACTGTTAGGCAAGGCTTTAGCCAAGGAAATTGCCCAGATTCATTTGGTGAACCCGCGAGATTTTGCCACCGATAAGCACCGGCGGGTTGATGATGAACCCTATGGCGGTGGAGTTGGAATGGTGCTTAAGCCGGAACCGATCTTTGCCGCCGTTGAGTCTTTACCGATTTTACCCCGACGGGAGATCATTTTGTTGACTCCTCAGGGAGAACGCATGAATCAAGCCTTATTCCGCCAGTGGGCGACGGATTTCGATCAACTGGTTCTCATTTGCGGTCATTATGAAGGCATTGACGAACGGATTACCCACATTGTTACCCGTGAAGTCTCTCTGGGCGATTTTGTCCTGACGGGGGGCGAAATTCCGGCGATGACTTTGATTAACGGTGTGATTCGTTTGCTTCCCGGAACCGTCGGTAAGGAGGAATCCCTCAAAGCCGAAAGTTTTGAACAGCCTTTACTCGACTATCCCCACTACACTCGACCCCCCGATTTTCGGGGTTGGAAAGTTCCCGAGGTTTTACGCTCTGGAAATCATGCTGAAATTGAAAAATGGCGCCGACAACAGCAACTCGAACGCACTCGCCAACGCCGTCCGGATTTGTTAGAAGATTAGTCGTAAATGGATTGAGGGGAGACAGACCTGAGGAGTAATTTTTCTCCGGGGTATTTCCCCTCTTTTGTTCTGGGAAAACATCAAAGCTTGTTCTGTTTTTGTCCAACCCGTCACTCGAACTCAGAATTTATTCCCCAAAATCTCACTTTTAAAAGACTGTTTTCGAGCAAATTTGTTGTATAATAAATTGTTTAAGGAGTTCAATAAACGGAAATAACGTTAACTCTGTAATTGCAGATTAACGCTTCCTAGAGAGTTCTACGTTTTGTTTTTTTCAAAGCTTAACATCCTCATTAGTTTCTGCGATCAGGGCGTGTTGTAATATAATCTCCGGTTGATTAATTTTCTTAGGGTTGCAGGGCGGGTTTAGTTCAATCTCGGAGTGGTCATCAAGATCTAAGATAAACCCGCCCCTACAGCACTTCGGATTGATTAGTCGGATATCATCTCAGTACATTTAAGGCAGAGAAATCAGACGAGAACGCCTCTCCCCCACGCTCCAATTAGACTCAGAAATTAGGGGCATCCAGACCCATCAGAGGGTCTATTTTTAAAGTTTTTTTCAGTTGTATATCCAGATTTTATTTTATTTTATCTGGAATTATTTGCAGTCAGATTTTTAAAAGTCTGGCTTACCCCGTCGTTGCAAAAACCAAATCCAAACCAATAGGAAAAACTATGACCGTTACTCAATCCGTCGAAAAATACCAATACTTTCAACACCGGGTTCAACCCTTATTAGAAATCATTTACGATGAACCCACCGTCCAAACGTTATTAAAGCAAATTTTTGAGATTCTCCAAGACTATTCCAGCGAGTTTCACGAAGAAAATCTCAACAAATGGAGTCAGGACAATGTGTTGCTGATTACCTACGGAAACAGTATCGAAAAATTTGGCGAAAAACCCCTAGTCACCCTAAAAAATTTCTTAGATAAATATCTCAAAGACACCGTGACAGGCGTTCACATTTTACCCTTTTTTCCCTACAGTTCCGACGATGGATTTTCAGTCATTGACTATTTACAAGTTAATCCCCAATTGGGAGATTGGGAAGATATCGAAAATATTGCCAATCAATTTGATTTGATGGCTGATTTAGTCATTAATCATATCTCCAGTCAAAGCGAATGGTTCAAACAGTTTCAACGGGGCGAAAAACCCGGTTCTGATTATTTTATCACGGTCGATCCCAATACAGATTTATCCGCAGTTGTTCGCCCTCGAAGTACACCTGTTCTCACACCCGTTGACACACCCGAAGGGGAAAAACACGTTTGGGCGACGTTTAGCGAAGATCAAATCGATCTCAATTTTGCCAACCCGAATGTCTTGTTAGAATTTATCAAAATTATTCTAATTTATGTCCAAAAAGGAGCCAAATATATCCGCTTAGATGCGGTGGGATTTCTCTGGAAAGAAATCGGCACGACTTGCATACATCTTCCCCAAACTCATGCGGTTGTAAAACTGTTGCGAGAACTTTTACAACTGGTAAATCCTTCGGTGGTATTAATTACAGAAACCAACGTGCCGAACCGAGAAAATTTAAGCTATTTTGGCAACCGAAATGAGGCGCATATGATTTATAATTTTAGTTTACCGCCTCTGGTTTTACACGCTCTCCTTCAAGGCAAATCCGACTATTTAAAAAGTTGGATGATGAGTATGCCACCGGCACCTTTAGGCTGTGCTTACTTCAATTTTACCGCTTCTCACGATGGTATTGGTTTGCGTCCAACTGAGGGATTATTATCCGAACAAGAGTATTGGACGATGTTAGAAACCATGCAAAAATTTGGGGGAAAAATTAGCATGAGGAAAAAACCGGATGGTAGCGAAAGCCCCTATGAATTGAATATTTCCCTATTTGATGCGATGAAAGGAACGGTTCGGGGGGAAGATCAATGGCAAGTTCAACGGTTTATTTGTTCCCAAACGATTATGATGTCGTTGGAGGGAATTCCGGCTTTTTATATTCATAGTTTGTTGGGTACGCCGAACGATTATATCAAGCTGAAACAAACGGGAAGAAATCGTTCAATTAACCGTTCCGAATTGGATTTAAACGAACTTGAAAATAAACTCGCTCATCCCCATTCACCCCAATCTATTGTTTTTCGAGAACTTTGTCGTCGGATTCAAATTCGTCGCCGTCAAAGCGCTTTTCATCCCAACGCTACCCAATATACTCTACAATTAAAGCGAACATTATTTGGCTTTTGGCGACAAAGTATTATTCGCGATCAAAGCATCTTTTGTGTCTTTAATTTAAGCGACCGTCCGCAACTTTTGCGGTTATCTGACTTAAACTTAGTCTGTACCGATCCCTGGTGTGATTTGATTAGCGGCGAGAAAATCGATGATATCTATTCTAGCTTCAATCTGCATCCCTACCAGGCGGTTTGGCTGACGAATAAATTCTAATTTGAAGTTCACTTCATCGGGCTTTGATTAGACTTTGGAGACGTTCGATCTGGGCGTCTCTATTTATTTTGAAAGGGTAGGAAAATCCCAATTCGTAAAATTAATTACTCTCTGAAGGAAAATTGATGATATAATCGGAGCTTTAATAGCTTATTAAAATTAAATTTGTTGTTTTCATCTGGGGCTTATGAATTTTACTGAAAATACTCCTCAAACGGATCGGAAAGTAAAATCCTATTTGTGGATGATTCTTCTTTTTGATTGTGTTGTACTGGGTTTAACGATTCGTCGGGCGGTTTTGCTAGGAAAAAGTCCGATGCGATATTTTGGTGAAACGGGGATTATAAGCTGGTTTTCTTGTTTACAGTTGTTGATTCTTTCGGGATTAGCTTGGAAAATTTATCGCATCCGAAAATTAGCCCCCGTAGAAACAAAACAAAAGCACAAACCCCAAACGTTATGGAAACTGATTTCCATTGGATTTTTCTTTTTAGCAGTTGATGAAATTGCACAAATCCATGAAACAACAGATGTTTTAATTCAGTGGCTGTTTAACGTTCCCGATGGTCACAATATTCTGAGATTTGATGGCGTGATTGTTGCGGGTTACAGTGCTGTTGGCGCTTATATTTTATACTCTTTTGCCGATGAATTTAAACGGTATAAACCCACATTTTATCTGTTTTTTTTAGGTTTTGCTTTCAAAGCCACTATGGTTTTAATTGATTTGGGTACCGATGATGACAGCATCTTTTCATTTTGGTTAGCCGATCCCAAACGTCATCAACTCGTGTATGACTGGATACAAACGGTAGAAGAATCGTTTAAAATTCTAGCTGAAGGTGCATTTATTGCCGCTTTTATAGCCTGTTTACAAATTGCCAAACGAATTACCCGAAAGCAAATCACCCCGTAAAATCGACCTGAAAAAATCCGGCTTCTTCGAGAAACCGGATCTTAATTAACCCTCTAATTCCAAAAGGTTATATGAAATACTGAAAGATTTGCGACTGATAAGCGATCAAAAATCTTGTAGGGGCGGGTTCAGTCAAAATCTCAGTCTTCTCAGCAATAACTTACATAAACCCGCCCCGTCAGGCGTCTATTCTCATTATTTTCTGTATTTCAGATTAACACGAAAATCATTGAGATTCTACCTTTACAAACCATACACCCAAATAATCAATAACGGGGTAAAAATGGTTAATAATGCCGACAGGGGAGCGCCAACTTTTGTAAAGTCAAAAAACTTATAACCTCCGGTACTGTAAACCATTGTATTGGTTTGATAGCCAATCGGCGTCATAAAGCTACAAGATGCGGCTAATGTTACCGCAAACATCAACGCAAAGGGGTTTAAACTGAGGGTTTTTGCGACTTCAACCGCAATCGGAATCATCAATAAAACCGAAGCATTGTTCGAGAGAATTTCCGTAAGAAATACAGTCACCAGATAGAAAAACAACACAATCCAATAACCGGAAAGATTACCCCCAACCGTTACTAACCCACTGGCTAACCATTCGGTTGTTCCTGATTTTTCCATCGCAGTTCCTAAGGGGATTAATCCGGCTAAGAGAAAAATAACATCCCAACGAATGGCGCCATAAATTTCACCGGGTTTGAGACATCCGGTAATCACCATTAAAATTACCCCGGCTAAAGCGCTGACCAAAATCGGCATTAAATCAAAAGCAGCGCTGAGGACAACACCCGCTACAATCGCCAGCGCAATTTTAGCTTTATCTTGTCGTAAAGTTTCCACATCCCGCTGTTCAAGTACCAATAATTCTCGGGTCGTTTGTAAACCAATAAAGCTTTGTTTTGGCCCTTGAACTAACAGCAAATCCCCAAATCGTAAGGGGGTTTTCCCCAAACGTCCCCGAACTAATTCCGCACCTCGACGAATTGCTAAAACGGTCGCGTTATAACGTTGTCGGAAGCGCAAATCTTTTAACGTCGTCCCAATTAATCGAGAGTTAGAAAGGATTAACACTTCGCCGATTTTTTCCTCTCCCGAACTTAAAACCGATTCAATCGAGTCGCCTTTAAACTGTACATCGGGTAAGATATTTAACCCTCTTTCTTCCCGAATTTTCAGCAAATCATCTCGACTACAACGAATAATTAAAATATCACCTTCGCGCAACTTTTTATCGGCGACCGGTTGGGGAAGGTGAACTTTATCCCGCACCAATTCTAAAACGTCTAAGTCAAACTTTCGCTGAATTTCACTTTCTCGCAGGGTTTGTCCGACTAAACTGGATTGGGGCGTAATAATTACTTCACTCAGATAGTCATTAATATCGTAGCTTTCCCCTAAAAAATCCATTCCGTTCGATTTCCGTCGGGGGAGAAGATAGGGCGCGATAAAGGCAATATAAACCAAGCCAATTAAAAAGGCAATTATTCCGACTTGGGTAAACTGAAATAACGTAAACGCTCCATATCCCAATTTTTCGGATAAACCGCTGGCGAGAATATTGGTAGAGGTCCCAATTAAGGTAATCATTCCCCCTAAAATAGAGGAATAGGAAAGGGGAATCAAAACTTTGGATAACGGGATTTTTTGCTGTTTGCACCAATCTTCAATAATCGGCAAAAAAATCGCCACCACAGCCGTATTATTAATAAAAGCACTAATCGGGCCGACAATTGCACCCATGATAAAAATTTGTTGAGAAGGATGTTTTCCGCCCCATTTTATTAACAAATCTCGAACAATTTGAATCACCCCCGTGCGAGTAATTCCCGCACTGAGAATAAACATCGCCATGACGGTAATTGTGGCGGAATTTCCAAACCCAGAAATTCCTTCATTGGGAGTGACTAACCCTAAGATCATCAGAAGAACTGTAACGCTCAATGCTGTTAAATCGACGGGTAGCCATTCAACAACAAAGCTTATTAAAGCTAAAATCAGTACAATGAGTGTCAGAACAATTTCCATACTAAAGTAATACCTGGTTTATTGGCATTGAAAGCGATCTCCGTTCAATTGTTTTGAGCCAAAAGACTCAACTCTAACTCCATGAATTCATAAATTTTATCTAGTCTAACCTAATTTTAAAGATGTCATCGTTTTCATTTCTCGATTCAATTATCGGTATTGGACAGGGACAATGTAGAGTAGACTCTCAGTAGATTTTGAACCCATGACATTGAATTAGGTTGGCCCAGAAATCAAAGCAACCTGAACAGAAATCCTTTAAACTTGTATCAAAGCTTGCGGTTTAGCGTCCCAGACTCTCAAGATTTTTACGGTGGCAATTGCCTACAGAAGTTGAGATGGCGATCGATAATGATCGTAAAACATCCATTGAATGTGGCAGGATATCCTGCATCAATATACCCTTTTTTGCAATACACCCCGAGTTCCTACTCTCTGTAGCAATAAATAGTTTTTCTGCCATGATGGTGTTTTCATGCAGTCGGATTTCTCGTCAACTATTTATCCTTGACTAGATTGGCTGTTGGTTTACACAATATAGCTAAACCTTACAGTTGATTCTAATCTAATCTAACATGGTCGTGTCTGACGTCAAATTGTGTTCGGATTGCGGAGTTGACTACACAACCCTGCAAGATCTTCTCGCGAGTGGTCAATGGAAAGCCGCCAGTCGAGAAACAACTCGGGTGATGCGGATGGCGGCGCGACAGACTTCCGATCGCGAGTTTAGCGCATCCGATGTGGAAAAATTACCCTGTGCGGACTTGCGGACTATCGATCAACTTTGGGTGGCGTCTTCCGAGGGACATTTTGGCTTTTCGGTACAATACCAAATTTGGGAGAGTCTGGGAAAAGGTACCGACTGGGATAGTTATTCTCGTTTGGGGGAGGTTTTGGGGTGGCGAAGGGGGGGAAGTTGGATTTCTTTCTTTAAACTTACCCATAATTTACAAGCACCATCAGGCCACCTTCCTTTTTCTCACCGGTGGTTTTTTTCTGTGATGAATCGTTTAGAAACTTGTCAAATTTGAGTTGTAGGGTGCGTCAAATTGTTAACCGTTTTTTCCCCAAAAGAAATCTAAAAGTTTGACGCACCAAAACTCTATTGTAGGGTGCGTCAAATTGTTAACCGTTTTTTCCCCAAAAGAAATCTAAAAGTTTGACGCACCTCAACTTTCTTAATTGTTATGATATCTGGTTGATTAATGCCTGTTATTAGAGCGGGTTTTTACATCTCACCAGTGTTTTCAGTTATCAGTAACCTCACGAATTCTGAGAGGGGCGGGTTTAGATTAGTTATCTGTGGGAAAACATAAATAATTGCTGAACCCGCCCCTACAGAATAATTATTGATTAGTCGGATATCATATCGCCTAAAAGTATAACACAATTTGACGCACCGAACCCCTTTTAAACCTGATTAGAATTAACAACAGGTTGGCGCGAAGGTTGATAGAAACTGGCAACTAATGCGACCATCAACCACCACAAAGTATTAACTTGGGGACGATACCAAACCGTATCCACCGCACCGTGCGCCAGCATTCCGACAATGGTCGCGATCGCCGCCATTAACCACAATCCTTGAGTATTTCTCAATTCTCGCAACCGTTGCAATTGTAACCAACCTTGCTGCAAAGTTACAACTAACAACCACAGAAAACAACTTAACCCAATAATTCCCGTTTCGACAGCCACTTCTAAAATCACAGAATAGGCACTCAAAGCGCTGTAGCGGGGTCTCATATAAAGCGGGTAAATTTTATTAAAAGCGTTATTACCCGGCCCTATGCCTAAAATTGGGCGATCCTGAATCATTTCTATTACTGCCGCCCAAACGTTCATTCGGAAGTTGTTGCTGCTGTCTTCTCGACCTGCAAAAATACTCGCAACTCGCAAGCGCAAACTGGGAACAACCAAAACAGCTAAGATTAAAATAGCGGCTAAACTGGCAATTCCAATCGGTACCGCCCATTTACGCCAAAACGGTGAAAAATTAATACTCAACCAATACAATAATAACACCGCTAACGTAAACATTAAAGCCACAAAACCGATCCAACCGCCCCGACTAAATGTTAGTACCAAACAGGCAGAATTAACAACCGTCATGGTTAATCCCAAGGCTTTGGGTAGCCAACCTTCCCAAACAAATATCGCCGCCACACTTAACGCACAAGCCGGTAATAAATATCCCGCCAATAAGTTAGGATTTCCCAAGAAACTAAACACCCGAATTAAATCCGCTTGTGCAGAAGTTGGATCGACCCAAGTTGCCGAGGCTTCCACCCCAAAAAACCACTGTCGCAAACCGTAAATACTGACAATGAGAACAATATGCAGATAAAACGTGATAAAAATAGAACGAACCCGGGGCGATCGCAATATTCTAGCCATTAAGAAAAATAGCAACAAATACAGCGTTAGCTTGATTAAACCCGTTAGTGCCGCAGCTTTTACGGGAGATAAAGCCGTCGCCGCCACCGCAATTCCCCAGTACAATAATACTAATAAATGAATCGGGGTAAATGCGGTTTCCGAGGGGTCATCACACAAGGTTATTAGCACCCAAAACCCCGCACAAGCAATGAGTAAAACCCCAATTAAAGCGGTACCGACAAACGGCGCCAAACCAAACAGCAAACTGATTAAAATCGCACCGAGAGGTTCCCCCCACTGCATCAGCCAACTCGTTTGTCGCCAGCTTCGCAGACAACCACCGAGGCGATAAAGGAGGCTACCATTGCGCCATTGATAGGGGGAGAGATAGGTCAGGGTTAACTGTTGCCAAATTGAATTAAGCGTTGTCATGGGTTTGTTGTTTGTAGCGGGGTGAGAAAATTTTTGTTCCAATAATGTCTACAGCACAGGGTATCATCGATGAGGACAGTATTCAAGATTTTAAACAATCTTCTGACATTTTCTAACCATTAAGTTCTAAACCTAAAGTAATGAAGTCCTCAAAACCTGCAAACCCCTGGTTAAAACAGTTGGCGATTATTTTGATGATTATTGGCATTGGATTTCGGTTTGTCAATCTCGGTCATAAAGTTTATTGGTACGATGAAGTTCAAACCTCTTTTAGAATTTCCGGCTATACCCAAGAGGAATTTTTTCAACAAGTTTATATCGGTTGGCCGGATACCGTCGAACATTTACTCAATATTTATCAATATCCAACCCCCGAACGCAATTTACAGGATTCTTTTACCGCTTTAACCAAACATCCGGAACATACTCCCCTTTATTTTCTCACGGCTCGCTTTTGGATGCAAACTTTTAGTCATTCTACCGCAACAATTAGAAGTTTATCGGCTTTCATTAGTTTACTCATTTTTCCGGCGATTTATTGGCTGTGTTGGGAGTTGTTTAAGTCGGCGTCTGTCAGTTGGGTGGCGATGGGGATTGTGGCGATTTCTCCGTTTCATCTTCTCTACGCTCAAGAAGCCAGAGCTTATAGTCTTTGGGCTGTTAGTATTTTACTCTCCAGTGCGGCTTTATTGCAAGCGTTGAGAATCGGTCAAACTGAAAAATCTCTGAAGGCTAAAATTGCACGTTGGGGAATTTATTCGCTTACCGTTGGCTTGGGATTGTACAGTCATTTGTTTTCTATTTTTGTTTTTGCGGCACAGGCGGTTTATGTCTTTTTAACTCCAGTTTGGCAAAAGCGAAAATTCATTCTTCCCTATCTATTTTCGAGTTTAATTGGAGTTGTGCTGTTTAGTCCTTGGGTGTTTATTTTTGTTCAAAACCTAGATTTTTTCTTGAAAAATACGGAATCTCGACTGGTTCCTCGCGAGGGTTTTATCTTATTTTGGTTTTTGAATTTAAACCGGATTTTCTTCGATGTCAACCAGGGAATTAGTCCGTTAAATGTAACCTTGTATTTAACTCTGGCTTTAACAATATACGCCTTTTATTTTTTAATCAAAAACACGCCGAAAAACGTTTGGTTGTTCATTCTAACTCTGATTGGAGTTCCGGGAATGATTTTGATTTTACCGGATATTATCTTAGGCGGACGGGGTTCAACTATTGCTCGATATGCCATGCCCTGTTATTTGGGGATTCAAATTGCAGCGGCTTATCTTTTGACGGAAAAACTAACAACTCCGAAAATTCCAAGTTCGCAGAAAAAACGCTGGCAATGGATTTTTTACACTCTAATTTTTACCGGGGTTTTATCCTGTACGGTGAGTTTATTTCATCCCGTTTGGTGGCACAAAAGTTATGCCAAAAGTCGAGATATTCCCATTTCTGCTCAAATTATCAATCAATCCCCATCTCCGCTCGTTATCAGCGACGAAGAACCGGGAAGAATTATGTCTTTGCTGCACGAACTCAAACCAAACGTTAAAGTTCAATTGATGCCGGAATATCAAGTTCCCGTCTTGCCAAAAATAGAACCGTTTAGCGATGTTTTGTTGTACCGTCCAACCCAAAGATTAATTGAAGGAATGGAAAAAATCTATAACGTTAAAGTTGAGAAACCCTACGAAACCAGTTGGGTGAGAAAAGTCGTATTTCCGCAAAAATAATAGCTAACTGCTACAGTAAAATAGTAATGATTTGAGGTAAAATGATTAGGATGACAGAGATATCGACCGACCCCAATGTATCGCTTACATTTCCCGATCACACTCAACTTCCAGAATCAGATGGTACATTTGTGAAAAATTTTCAGGAGCATCCTCAAAGTCTACTTTTAACGGATTCTATCGGATTAATTCTACAACAATTACATCCCGATGGACAATATGCTATCGGACAAGATTGTGGAATTTATTGGCGAGAAACGAATCCCCCCGAACAAGGTGCAATTGCTCCAGACTGGTTTTATGTTCCCAATGTTCCGCCGAGACTGGGAGACAAAATTCGCCGTTCCTATGTTTACTGGCGGGAACTGATGGTGCCGTTGATTGTGTTAGAATTTGCCAGTGGAGAAGGTCTCGAAGAACGGGATAAAACTCCTTTGTTTACATCAAGCGGAGAAGTTCAAAAACCGGGTAAATTTTGGGTTTATGAACGAATCCTTCGCATTCCCTATTACGGAATTTTTGAGATTAATCGCAATCAATTAGAAGTTTATCATTTGGTTGATTTCACCTATCAACAGATGGAAGCAAACGAACGGAATCATTATCCAATTCCTCCCCTTGGTGTAGAATTAGGCTTATGGAATGGAACCTATCAAAATCAGACTCAATCTTGGTTGCGTTGGTGGGATTTAGACGGAAATTAGTTGCTAATTGGACAAGAACTGGCGGAAAAAGAACGACAACGGGCCGAACTTGCCGAACAAAAAGCTGCACAATTAGCCGAACGTTTGCGAGAAATGGGAATTGAACCCGAAGCGTTAGAATAGAAACTAAACGCGATAAATAGCATCGGCGACCCGACAAACATCAACCATTTCTTTGACATCGTGAACCCGCAAAATATCCCCCGAACCGACAATAGCAGCAACGCAAGCCGCAGCCGTTCCCCAAACTCGTTTTTGAGGGTCTTTTTCGTTGAGAATATGACCGATAAAACTTTTCCGAGATGGCCCAACCAACAGGGGAAAACCCAATGATTTTAACTTCGGAAGGTGTCGGAGAATTTCTAAATTTTGTTCGTAAGTTTTAGCAAAACCAATCCCCGGATCGAGTATAATATTCTTGGGGTCAATTCCAGCCGTTTTTGCGGCTTGTATTCGCTCTTGGAAAAACTGGGAAATCTCCCCAATCAAATCTTGATAGTCGGTTAATTGCTGCATGGTTTTGGGAGTTCCGCGAATGTGCATTAACACAATAGGAACATCTAACTTAGCCACAACCGATAAAATTTCGGGTTCAAAAGTCGCCCCGGAAATATCGTTAATTAAATCCGCCCCCGCTTCGATAGCCGCTTGTGCAACATTCGCTCTTGTGGTATCAATAGAAAGGGGAATATTGGCTAACTCATTGGGTTGACTTCGCAGCAATTCAACCACCGGAATCACCCGATTTAACTCCTCATCTAAGGAGATTTGTTCGGAACCCGGACGGGTAGATTGACCGCCAATATCAATAATATCAACTCCTGCGGCGAGCATTTTTTCAGCTTGAGTCAAAGCCGCATCCAAAGTATTAAACTGTCCGCCATCGCTAAAACTGTCGGGTGTCACGTTCAAAACACCCATAATATAAGTTCGTTTTCCCCACTCAAACTCTTTATTTTGCAGTACAATTTTTTCGGTCATTGAATTGTAATAAAATTAACTAACTCGAACAAAAATTATAGCAATTTTCAGGATAATTATCCCGTTAAAAACCCGGCATCTCGGAGAAACCGGGTTTTTCAATTCGTGTAACTGAACAGTATTTTATTGATAATTTACAATGCGAGCAAAACTATCCGGTGTCAAACTTGCTCCCCCAACCAAAGCCCCATCTATCTCTGGTTGAGCCATAATTTCATCAATATTGTTGGGTTTAACAGAACCACCATACTGAATAGAAACATCGGGATTCTTTAACTTGCTACGAATCAAACCAATAACTCGATTTGCTTCGTCAGCCTCACAAGTTTCACCGGTTCCAATTGCCCAAATCGGTTCGTAAGCAATCACCAAATTATTTTGATCGATGTCAACTAAACCCTTTTCCAACTGAGAGAAAATATGGGCGTCCGTTTTCCCTGTATCACGCTGTTGTTTGCTTTCTCCCACACACAAAATCGGCGTTAAACCGTGATTTTGGGCGGCTTTCAGTCGCAAGTTAACCGTTTCATCTGTCTCGCCAAAATATTCACGCCGTTCGCTATGGCCCACAATCACGTAACGCACGCCAATTTCCACCAACATCGGGCCAGAAATCTCTCCCGTATAAGCCCCCGAGTCTTCCCAGTGAACATTTTGAGCGCCGAGTTTAATCCGACTCCCGTGCAAACTTTTAGACATCACCCACAAAGCTGTAAACGGCACACAAAGGACAGTTTCTTGCTCGTCTGGGGTTTCATCTAACTCGGTAACAAACCCCTGCAAAAACTCTTGAGCCTCTGCCTGAGTTTTGAACATTTTCCAGTTCCCGGCAATAATCTTTTTTCTCACTGCTTAATCAATCAACTTCTGAACACAACAAAATGCCACACTCCAGTTTAAAGCGTTACGGGACATTTTTACAGTCACCAGTCACCATATGCGGGAACGTCCGTTGCTCCGATACGGAAACCGCCAAGTCCGCACTGCCTCACCAGTCACCAGTCACCAGTCACCCTCCGGGTTCGCAGTCGCTCCTTGATGGAAACCACCAAGACCGCGCTGCTCACCAGTCACCAGCGCGTTCCTTGCGACCCGGCGGAATAGTCGGTAGCAAAGTTTGCAAGAGAGTGTTTTCAGTGAACAGGTTACAGTTTCTGCCCATCTGCCTATTCCCTGTCCCTCACTGGCCAAACTCTAAGCGGGCTTTTTCCACCAGTTCAACGGTTACAACCTCTTGGTGGGCTTCGCGAGCTAGCTGTTCAATGCGTTTGCGGGCTTGCGATCGCGCAAAATAGGGGATATTCTTAAGTTTAGCTTTAGCTTCGGGCATCCAGGGCAGATCGTCTAAAAACTCATCGTTGGACATGGTTAAACGGGCGCTGAAAAGGACGGAAGTTTCAGAGAGTTTATCCAGTCACAGACTCAACTTTCCTCTGTTGCTAAAACTTTGAGCAAGTGGCGAACCAAAGCAATCATCATCGCAGGTTCTTCGAGGTGGGGAGTCAAGCCGACATTATCTAAAGGTTGAAAAACTTTAACGGCTTCTCGGTTTAGGTTTGCCAAACGCTGTCCGATTTCGGGACTGGTGAACTCTGATTTTTCTCCCCAAATTATAGCAGTTGGAGTGGTCAGCCGACCCATATACAAAGATAAATCAAAACACAAATCCCCCCGAACAAAAGAAAGGGCGGCGTATTCGGCGTTAGGTTGTACAGAAGATTCGAGATAAGCTTCGACAATTTCGGGATAAACTCGGTTGGGACGGGCAAACTGACGTTCTTCTAAAAAGCCGCGAATTCCCGCACTATTAGCGACACCTGTAGTATAAATCACCCGGTCTAGGATGGGAGTTTTCACCAATTGGGCAAAGAAGCTATTGCGATAATTTTCGCCAAAATCAGACAAACCCGAAGGCGTCGTTAAGATTAAACATTTAAACAAATCTGGCCGTTCAATGGCGGCTCTTATGGTAAAAGCGGCTGTCAACGAAGATGCAATGACCGGGGTTGCCGTCTGGCAAGTTTGTTCGAGAAACTCAATAATTGTGGTGATGTAGTCGTCAATATTATATTCTCGGGCGGGATGTTCGGAGCGTCCCCAACCGATTAAATCCGGCGCCAAAATCTGATATTCCCCCGCAAAAGCCGGATAAACTTGCGACCATTCATAGGCTGAAGACCCGCCCCCAAAGCCGTGTAAAAACACCAGTTTGGGTAAATCTTCTGATGAGGCAGTTTCTAACGGCAACCAAGACAATTTCTCGGCGGTGTAGTAAACCATCCTTCCCAGTGAGGTGACAACGGAACGTTGCTCAAAACCACGCGGTAAAAACATAAAAAAACCTCTCTCTATATTAATTTACGCAGATGGCGATCGCAAAAGGTAGCTATACCAGAAAACTGTACTTCATCAAGCCTAAAAAATGTTCGACCAATTTTCCTCTGTCTGAGGTAGCCAATTACAGTCACTCATTACCAGTCACTCATTACCAGTGATAACAGTTTACAGTTAACAGTTTTTCCCCATCTCCCCACCTCCCCCCGCTTCCCCCGCTTCCCCCGCTTCCCCCGCTTCCCCTGCTTCCCCCACCTCCTGATCTGCTCTGTCCCCTGTCCACTGTACTCTGTACCCTAAGAACTGGTGACTGGTGACTGGTGAGGCAGTGCGGACTTGGCGGTTTCCGTATCGGAGCAACGGACGTTCCCGTAAGGGTAATGAGTGACTGTAAAGACTCCCCATCTCCGTTTATAATATGAGGGGTAAAACCCCCTATGGGTGCATAACCTCCCGGATGAAAATCCTATTTATATACGGAGGAGGCAAGCAATCGTCTGAATGCCTATAAATCCAGAAATTGCTCGCTCGCAGTTTCTAATCCCTTGAACCATCAAGAAAGGACATCTCCCAATGAAAACAGTTATGGAACAAGAGTGCCGCCCCTTATCTGATTGCATCCATTTGTCAAATTTATTCAATGGGGCGATGGAATGGAACAGTCCCGAAGAACTAATTGTTTCTCCTCAAAGTCAAAAAGAACATTTAGGGACGGTAAAAATTCCATCTGGCCAACGCATTCGTCTAGCTTTGGAACAGTTACAATGTTTTGAGGTGGTCGAGGAGCAGTTTCTAGCTTGGGGGATTAGTTTTGTCAATGCAATTGCTCTACAACCCTCTAACCCGGCTTTTGGAATACAACCCAATCAAACCGTTGTGATGGCAGCCCCGAAAAGTGGATGGTTAGAAGTTCACTTTCAGCAACCTGTTCGTCGAGTTCAAGCGGTCGTGACCAGTTCTCGTCGGACGATTTTATCGGCTTACAATCAAGACGGTCACGAAATTAATCGTACAGAGATGGCAAGCTTTGATCGCGCCTCTTTACCGAAAGTTTTACCGAGCGACCAACTGATCGTACAAGGGACAAATATTCATAAAGTTACTTTCTACACTTTTGATGGTCAACTGATTGTGGATCAATTTCAAATCGAATTTTAAGGTTAAATTAAAAGTTAGTCCTTTCTCACCGGGTCAATCAACCTGAGAAAACCCCTAAAATTCAGATCATTGCCCTGCTACACCTCCAAGCCCCGATCGCTGCAAACTGGAGGTGATTTGCCAGTGGGTCTCAACTCAAAGCGTTAACATCGGTTAACTCGCATCATTACAAGAAAACAGAGCCAATTCCAACACAGTTGTAGAACAACATAGTTTTATGGTTTAAGATAGACTGGTATTCAACTCAATTTCTAGTCTGTCGCTGCACAGCGGGGCTATCGGATTTGCCTTCGTTGCTCAAATTTCAACCCGATCAAAGGGCAAGTTTAAAAGTCATTGACTTTAAAGCTAAACCCAGGTGTCAATACCTCGATCGCGATCGCGCATCATTCACCTTGCATTCGAGCCTATGTCTAGTCCGCAAAATCAATTTACGATTCATTTTTGGGGAGTTAGGGGAAGCATTGCCTGTCCTGGGGCGGAGACAGTACGCTATGGCGGCAATACCTCCTGTATAGAAATGCGAGTGGGAACAGAACGCCTGATTTTTGATGGCGGAACCGGTTTGCGGGTTCTCGGACAATCTTTGATGTCTCAAATGCCCGTCACCGCTCATCTGTTTTTTACCCATGCCCACTGGGATCATATCCAAGGTTTTCCGTTCTTTACTCCGGCTTTTATCCCCAAAAATACATTTTATATTTATGGAGCCGTTGCCCCCAATGGTTCGACAGTCCAGCAGCGACTCAATGACCAAATGCTTCACCCGAATTTTCCGGTTCCCTTACAAACGATGGGAGCAGCCCTGAAGTTTTTTGATATTAATATTGGTCAAACTTTAGAAATCGGAAACGGGATTAAAATTGAAACGGCCCTGTTGAATCATCCCGGTGAAGCCATCGGTTATCGGGTGAATTGGTACGGTTATGCTGCGGCTTATGTCAGCGATACCGAACATTTTCCCGAGGGTTTGGATGAAAATGTTTTATTTCTGGCTCGCAATGCCGATGTTTTAATTTATGATGCCACTTACACCGATGAGGAGTATTACTCGCCAAAAACCAGTAAGGTGGGGTGGGGTCATTCGACTTGGCAGGAAGCTGTTAAAGTGGCAAAAGCGGCCAATGTGAAACGGTTGGTGATTTTTCACCACGATCCTCTCCACAATGATGATTTCCTCGATCAAGTCGGAGAACAAGTCGCTCAACGCTTCCCCAATAGTTTGATGGCCCGAGAAGGTCTTTCGATTCAGTTAATTTCTCCCGAAGATACTGAAAAACCTCAAGAGAGTTAAAAATTTTTCAGCAATTTTTGATCGGGAGCCATCGTTTGTGTCAAAATGTAAAGCGTGTGGATTACTTCTTCGCTAGATACGGTTCTGACTCCGACTGCCGTTGCCTTAGGAAACTTTGATGGAATACATCGAGGGCATCGACAGGTAATTCAGCCTATCTTTAAATCCTTTGATCCGAGCCGTTCGGCTTTCGTGACGCCGCAACAGCCAGAAATCCTTCTAACTCAAGGGGATTCGTCTTTACCGTCCCCCAGTCTGACTCAGAATTATCCATCGGGTTTCTCATTGACTCCTGAAGACAAAACGAATCATTCCGACGGGGGCGAAACTCCGCAACTTTACGCTACGGTTGTCACCTTTCATCCCCATCCTCAAGAATTGTTTACGGGTCAATCCAAAAAGCTACTCACCCCGATTGATGAGAAAATAGAATGTCTCAAAGCGATGGGGGTCGAACAAGTGGTTTTGTTGGCTTTCGATCGCCAACTGGCGAGTTTGAGTCCCCGCGAATTTGTCGAAGAAATATTGCTCAAGCATCTACAGGCGACTCAGATTTCCATTGGCTTTGATTTCCGCTTTGGAAAAGGTCGCACCGGAACCGCTACGGATTTAAAGGCGATCGCCAGTTCTCAAGGCGTAGAGGTGACGATTGTGGAGCGTTATCCTTGCGAACAGGGGGAAAGAATTAGCAGTTCGATGATTCGTCAAGCCCTAGAATCGGGCAATCTCGAACGCGCCCATCATTTGCTCGGTCGCAATTATACTTTAGTCGGTCAAGTGGTTCAAGGTCAACAGTTGGGCCGAACTTTAGGATTTCCGACGGCGAATTTACAATTACCCCCAGAAAAGTTTCTCCCGAGATATGGGGTTTATGCGGTTGAGGTTGACCGTCGAGGCGAACCGTCGAATTTGCAGGCTTATCCGGCGGTGATGAATATTGGCTGTCGTCCAACGGTGGCGGGTCAGCAACCGACGGTGGAGGTTTATTTATTAGGTTGGTCGGGGGATTTGTACGGTCAAACTCTGACGGTTTGTTTAAAAGAATTTTTACGACCCGAACAAAAATTTGCTTCTCTCGATGAACTCAAAGCCCAAATTCAGGCCGATTGTCTTCGGGCGGAAAAAGTGTTAAAGAATGAACGGTAAACTGCTTTTTTAGGGAATAGTAATCTTAAGAACGGGTAAGAGATGACGGGGAAGTGCATCTACCTTTTGCGCTAAACCTAAAATAACGCGGGAAGAAGTTAGCCATGTCTTTAAAGACATGGATGAATAATGACACGCAAGATTAAAATCTGCCGTTATTTTCCTCTCGTCGTCGGGTTCTCAATGTATTTTTTCAATGAGGGTTGATGCGATATTCATCTGAATTACGTTTCATTAACTGTCTTTAAATACTGTTTATTAGTGCTATTGTATCTATAGGAGGTGATGAGATTGTACGGTTGTCAACAACACTTAATCAATACCAGTCAAGAAGTTGCAGCGATACTTGAGTATATCTGCTCAGAATCAAGTAAGCTAATAAACTGCGGGATTTATTTATGTCGCCAGATGTTTTTTAAGGCGAATCACTTTTTATCGAAGTATGACCTTGACAAGATGCTGAAGAGTCATCCACATTTTAAAGCTTTAAGGTCAGCTTGCGCTCAACAGACTTTGCATGGCGTGGTCGAATCATTCAAGTCTTACAAGAAACTAATTAGAATGTACAAGCGAGGGGAGTTAACCAACAAACCTAAGCTACCCAAGTATAGGAAAAAAGGTGGTTTAGCTGTTGTAAGCTATCCGTCTCGTTGGGTCAAATTATCAGGCAATCAGTTAAAATTTCCACTGGGCAAGCAGGTAAAAGCCTGGTTTGGAATTGATAACTTTACGTTACCTATGCCCGCTAATCTGAGTTTTGAGACTATTAAAGAGTTTCGGTTTATTCCGCGCAATAACAGTTTTTACCTAGAATTTGTCTACGAACAATCGGAAGTAAAGAAGGTCGAAAAATCTGAACACATACTTGGAATCGATCCGGGATTGAATAACTGGCTAACTTGCGTTAGTACGACAGGTAAATCGTTCATCATTGATGGCAAAAAGGTGAAATCCCAAAATCAATGGTATAACAAGCAGGTTGCTCAGTTAAAGACTGGAAAAGAACAGGGATACTGGGATGAACATCTTGCATCTATTACCGAAAAGCGTAATCGTCAGATGCGTGACAACGTTAATAAAGCTGCAAGGTTTATCATTAACTGGTGTCTCAAGAATAAGGTTTCAACCATTGTATTTGGATGGAATCAACGCAACAAAGACCGTATCAATATTGGGAAGAAAAATAATCAGTCTTTCGTACAGGTTCCTACTGCAAAATTAAAATCCCGTATCGCTCAACTCTGTGAACAGCACGGGATAGAGTTTATCGAGACTGAAGAATCTTATACTTCAAAAGCTAGTTTTTTAGACGGCGACACTTTACCTACATTCGGCGAAAAACCTGAAGGGTGGAAGTCATCAGGAAAGCGAGTTAAAAGAGGTTTATTCAAGGATTCTAAAGGACAGTTAATCAATGCAGATTGTAACGGCAGTGCCAATATAATCCGCAAATCAAATGTATCAACACAGCAGTTAGCTAAGGTTGTTAGGGGAGTTTTGGTGTGATTCGTTGGGTATAAACCAACACATCCAATGTGTTAGGGGGACTGCCCGGAAGGTCTAAAACCTTTACAACTAAATGTTCATGCAGGTGCAAGTGAGTATCAAAGGATACGAACCAAGTCCTGCCCCGTAGGTGCAACGGTGACAGCATCACCCCTTGGTTTGCGACTAGCCATCAACGCCAAAAGCGGGGTGAAAAGGAGGCAAACTGATAGCCTAATTCGGTATCCCTTCGAGCAAAGTACCCATGAGTAACGAAAGTAAAGATGTACTCAAACCGTCGTAACCCTAAACCAGCCAAAAGGCTGAAAGGCTGGAGCCAAAAGGCAAAGGATAGGGAGTTAGCGGTCAAAACACGACTAACAAGCACTTCCCCAAACCCCGGCGCATAACATCACTCTAAAGGTACATAGAATATGAACATTTGGAACGAAGTAACCTCTAGTAAGCTCTTGTAAGGTCGATTTACAAGTAGGTGCGTTCCCGGATGCTACTAGCAGGAAAGATGGTGTAAGAAGCGAATGCTAGAAGTAATTTTCTAGATATGCTGACGTACACCCGATGATTTGGAAGGTAGAGACTAAAGTCGGAGTACAAATGTCTAAAACCAGTACAGTTAATGATACTAGGGTGGAATGGAATGCGATTAACTGGCGCAAGCTAGAGAAGCGTGTTTATAAGCTCCAAAAGCGTATCTATCAAGCCTCTAGTCGTGGTGATGTAAAAGCAGTTCGCAGACTCCAAAAAATGCTGATGAGGTCTTGGTCTGCAAGATGTCTCGCGGTGCGTAGAGTTACCCAAGATAACCAAGGGAAAAAAACTGCTGGTGTGGATGGCGTCAAATCGCTGACCCCAAAGCAAAGAGTAGCCTTAACTGGAAAACTAAAACTGGGTTCAAAGGTCAGCCCGACCCGGAGAGTTTGGATAGACAAACCGGGGAAGGATGAGAAGCGACCTTTGGGAATACCTACCATGTACGACCGCGCATTGCAGTCGCTTGTAAAAATGGCTCTAGAGCCAGAATGGGAAGCGAAATTTGAGCCTAATTCATACGGGTTCAGACCAGGACGCTCATGTCAAGATGCAACTGAAGCAATATTCAACGCAATAAAGCAGAAGCCTAAATACGTGCTAGATGCTGACATTGCTAAATGCTTCGACCGCATCGACCACAAACGACTCTTAGAAAAATTGAAGACATTCCCCACCATGCGCCGACAAATAAAAGCCTGGTTAAAAGCGGGAGTGATGGAGGGTTTTGAGTTGTTTCCAACATCTAAGGGTACGCCACAGGGGGGGACGATTTCCCCGCTTTTAGCCAATATTGCCCTTCACGGGATGGAATATCGAATAAAAGAATATGCCGAAACGCTAAAAGGGGTAAGACAAATAAACCGTCAAAACCTCAGCTTAATCAGATATGCCGATGACTTTGTGATTCTCCACCAAGACATAACCGTTGTCCAAAGATGTAAGGAGATTATCTCCGAGTGGTTAAACGACATGGGTTTGGAATTAAAACCAAGTAAAACAAGATTAGCCCACACACTCAATAGTTATGGGCAAGAACAACCCGGATTCAACTTTCTAGGTTTCAACATCCAACAATTCAATGTTGGTAAATGTCATTCAAAACAAGGTTTTAAAACCATCATCACCCCCAGCAAGAAAAGCATAAAGGTACATTACGAACAAATCGCAAAAGTAATCGACTCTCACAAATCGGTTAAACAAGAAGTGCTAATACAACACTTAAATCCAATCATCCGAGGATGGAGCAATTACTATGCGTCAGTGGTAAGCAAGGTGGCTTACTCATATATAGATAACCTCATGTACTTTAAGCTAATGTTCTGGGCAAACTACCGTCACCCTAACAAGGGTAAGAAATGGGTGGCCAATAAATATTGGCATAGAATAGGCAATGCTAATTGGGTTTTTTGCTCCATGAAGAATGGAGAAATATTAGCTCAACTACTCAACCATAGTGCGACTCCAATAGTTCGCCATGTGAAAGTAAAAGGAAATGCCTCACCCTACGACGGGAACCTAATCTATTGGAGTTCAAGAATGGGTAAAAACCCAGAAATGCCAACAAGAGTTGCAAAGCTTTTAAAGGCACAAAAAGGAAAATGTCCCCACTGCGGATTGCACTTCCGCTCTGAAGATGTGATGGAAGTAGACCATATCATTCCCAAGTCAAAAGGCGGACGGGATGAGTATAAAAATCTACAACTGTTACATCGACATTGCCACGACGAAAAGACACGCCTTGATGGTAGTCTAGTAGGTACTAATGACAAAGCCCAAGTCACTGAGGAGCCGGATGACGGGAAACTGTCACGTCCGGTTTTGAAGACGAGTCGGAGGGGCGACTCTCCGGCTTAGTTTAATAGTCTCCCACATCGATATTTTCTGGACAGTCTTTCTAGATCGTATCGTAAGCAATATTGCTACTCAGATTAAAATCTGAGTAGCAATTCCGCGCACGAATCCAGGTTTTTTAAAACCTGGAGAACTCAATGAAGGCTATCGCCCGAGAACCACTGACTGCTAATACCTGATAACAAACTATTAATAGAATGAGAGAAAGAATTGAACGGCTCAAACAAAATCTCAGCCGGACAATTGTCGGAAAAGAGGATGCAATTCGTCTGACGCTCGTTGCTTTGCTCTCCGGAGGTCACGCTCTGTTAGAAGATGTTCCGGGTGTGGGTAAAACTCTACTGGCCAAGTCGATCGCCCGTTCCATCGGGGGACAGTTTCAACGGATTCAATGTACGCCGGACCTGTTGCCGACGGATATCACCGGAACGAATATTTGGAATCCCAGTTCGGGGGAGTTTGAATTCTTACCGGGACCTGTTTTTACCAATATCTTGCTCACCGATGAGATTAACCGGGCGACTCCCCGCACTCAGTCGGCGTTGTTGGAGGTGATGGAGGAACAACAGGTGACGGTTGATCGGGTTTCTCGTCGGGTTCCGCGACCTTTTTTTGTGATTGCGACTCAAAACCCGATTGAATATCAGGGAACGTTTCCCCTCCCTGAAGCCCAAATGGATCGCTTTGTGTTGTCTTTGAGTTTGGGTTATCCTTCTGAGTCGGAAGAATTGCAAATGCTGCAACAGTTTAGCAAAGGTTTAACGCCTGAGGAATTGCAGCCCTGTTTGACTCCCGAAGAAGTGTTGGAATTGCAACAGTTTTGCAGTCGGGTGCAGGTGGAAACTTCTGTTCAGCAATATATTCTGAATTTGGTCAGAACGACACGAGATCACGAAGATATTGCTTTGGGAGTGAGTCCGCGAGGGGCGATTGCTTTGCATCGGGCGACTCAAGCTTTAGCCTTTCTCTCGGGACGTGATTATGCTTTACCCGATGATGTTAAGTTTCTCGCGCCTTACGTGCTGTCTCATCGTTTAATTGCCGTCGGAGGAAGACGAGCCAAAACGATTGTTGAACAGTTATTACATTCTGTTGCTATTCCTTAATCTCAAAAGGATAATCAAATGTTCTGGCTGGCGATGACAAACTCTCGGTCAAAACCAGCCATAATTTTGATGCGTGTTCGGGTTGAATTCAATTAGAGATTAATTGAACTTAATCCTGTTGAACGATGCCGTCAAAGACCAGAAGTGCGAGTTTATGACGCTTCGAGTTCTTCTCCCGGTTCGACTTGTCTGAGATGGATATGTTTGCGTCCTAAAGAAATTTCAAATTCATCACCCGGTTGTAGATCCATTTGTTTGGTGTAAGCGGCACCAATTAATAAATTTCCATTCGACTGTACACTAATTCTATAGCTTGCCGAACGTCCGCCCCGTCCATTTCCCAACTGTCTACCATCTAACTCAATGCCTTCTGCATCAATCAGAGCATTGAGGAATTTCATCATGTTAACTCGCTCAACGTTATTTTTGGTGAGGGTGTAGTAACCACATTCTCTCGCCTTCTCTTCTTTGCTGAGATGTTCGAGATCTTTAACTTTCCTGAGTAAAGCTTCACCGGTAAGCGGTTCCGGTTGAACATCCGATTTTTTCTGTTGTTTAGCCATTAATTGTTTCCTTCGACATTCGACAATAAGGTTGTGGCTTTTCTTCGGGCTGACAATTTGTCGCCCAAAGCATTAGCTAAATATGTGCTTGTGAGACTATATTACACGAATTAAGGAAATTATTCATCACTATTTTAAATTTTTTACTAGATGTAATTTCTGTAAAGCAATTGGCTTGAACCCATAGGCATCTTCGATCCGCCCTCAAGGGTTGTGCGATCACCTGTGGGGGTGACTAAGAGAAAGGTCAACAACAGTTCGATCAAATCTATTTGCTCAACTGTCCGATCAACCTGTATATATAAAGTTACTCTGTAGGGGTTCTGATTTTCGCCGGTCTGAGATTTGATTAAGTGTTATTCCATCGAGTAAGCTAGAGTTGGTCTTCCTCGTCCGGATTGGCTTTATTGGGCTAAACTAAATGCTGAAGTTGCCGATTTTTTCATTTGAGGATGAAGTTAACCACTCGCGGACACTATAGTGTAAAGGCATTATTGGACTTAAGCTTACAGCAAGAGTTTGGTCCGACTTCAGTCAATGCAATTGCTCAACGACAAAACCTTCCCGCACCCTATCTAGAAAAGCTGTTGATAGAGATGCGACGGGCGGGTTTAGTCGAATCTGTTCGGGGATCGCAAGGGGGTTATCAATTGTCAAGATCCCCGGCTCAAATTTCTTTGGGACAAATTTTAGAAGCCGTCGGAGAAAGTATTGAACCTTTACCTCGCCATCAACCAAATGCCGAACTTGCTGAAGACTGGGTAACATTTACCTTGTGGAATCGATTGCATCAAAAGCTTAAAGAAGCCCTCTACAGCATTTCCCTTGAAGATCTCTATTATGATGCTCGCAGTTGGCAAGCCGCTCAAGGGGAAGAAACCAGTTTTGTGGTCTAGGCGTATGGGTAGGTTAACCCTCAATAATCTCAACTTTTTTTGCAATTTTCCGATTCTCCCAGTCCTCTAGAAATGATAGACTCAAGTTCAATTGTGACTCTGGTGATTGCGGCTTGGCTCGACTTTCTCATCGGCGATCCTTGGGGGTGGCTGCATCCTGTACAGGTGATGGGATGGGCGATTGGGCGGTATACCCGTTTAGCCTTCGCTTGGTTTAAAACCCCTCAATCTCTCAAAGTTTCTGGTATATTACTGGCAATCTTACTCATTTTTGGTAGCGGATTTACCAGTTGGTTAATTTTACAAGCCGTCAAATCGATCCCCCTTCAATTTCCCCTGCATCCAATTTTGGACATTGGGGTAGAAAGTATCATGTTAGCCAGTTGTTTTGCCCTCAGGAGTTTACGTCAGGCAGCCGAAGATGTTCTGCACCCTCTAAATAATGGTAATCTATCTTTAGCACGTCAACAGTTAAGTTTATATGTAGGTCGAGATACTCAAGATTTATCAGAGTCAGAAGTTCTCCGAGCAGTCTTAGAAACTGTAGCAGAAAACTCGACGGATGGGGTGATCGCTCCTCTATTCTATGCCTTAGTTGGTATGGCAATACCCGGAATTGGTAGTGTACCCTTTGCCTTCGCCTATAAAGCTGCTAGTACCCTCGATTCAATGGTGGGTTATAAAGAAGCTCCACTAACCGATATCGGATGGTTTAGTGCCAAATTAGAAGACATCCTAACCTGGTTGCCTTGTCGGTTGAATACCCTTTTAATTGCTCTTGTCTCGGGAAAACCTAAATTCGTTTGGACCATCTGTCAGCGGGATGCAATCTATGACCCGAGTCCGAATGCAGGTTGGAGTGAATGCGCTTATGCCGCTACCTTAGGTGTACAGTTAGGAGGTGTGAATAAGTATAAAGGCGTTATCAAACATAAACCCCTGTTGGGTGACTTTATTTCCCCTATTAGTCCGGCAATTGTTCGCCAAGGACTGCAACTGACTCGTCAAACTTTTTTAATGGTGTTGGGATTATTCCTTTTTGTCTATGGGGCGATCGGCTTAATTGTCAATAGACTCTAGCAACCCTCAAAAATTGCGATCGCGGATTTATCTCTGCAAAAATCCTATTTTGTCCCGCTCAAACTCCCCAAATCGATAAAATACAACTCCGGCTAAAGCGATCGCGATCGCAGGCATCAAAACATCTTCCCCGAGAGACTTTCCGGCTTAAACTAACCACCGATCATACAACATCTTTCTATGAGCAAAATTGTTGAAATCCTTTCTAATGAAGAACTCCGACGAACCCTAAATCGTTTGGCCTCAGAAATTGTTGAAAGAGCGGGGGATCTTTCTCACCTGGTTTTACTGGGAATTCATACCAGAGGCGTACCCTTAGCCCAAAGACTCACCCATCAAATCGAAATTCTCGAACAAGTCACCATTCCCGTCGGCGCGATCGATATTACCTTTTTTCGAGACGATTTAGATAAAGTCGGAATGCGAACCCCCGCCAAAACTCAAATCCCCTTTGATTTAACGGGTAAATTCGTGGTATTAGTCGATGATGTTATTTACAGTGGACGCACCATCAGAGCCGCTTTAAACGCCGTTAACGAGTACGGACGCCCGGAAACCATCGCCCTCGCCGTTTTGGTTGATCGCGGCCACCGTCAGCTTCCCATTCATCCCAATTTTGTCGGGAAAGAACTCCCCACCGCCCGGGAAGAACAAGTTAAAGTCTATCTCGAAGAAATTGACGGACAAGATCGAGTTGAACTTCTATGTCCTTAACCGATGTTGGCTGTCGGGTATCGTGTAGGGGCGGGTTCTCCATTAATCTATAATTTCCCACAGATAACTGATATCAAATCTGGTTGTATATTCAACGAATAACAGACACCTGACCCGTACCGCAGACCCTGAACAGGCTTCGGTCGAACCCCGCTACTCCCAACACCGAATAGCCAGAGCATTGACTATTGATCAGCAGATCATTTATAATTTGGCTATACATTTTCAAAACTATTGCGTTCCCCTTTTAGTTCTATGGTAGTCTGTACAACTGAAGCAGCCCGTATTTTAAAAATCTCTACCGCTCGTCTGCGAGTTCTCCTAAGCGAAGGCCGAGTCGAAGGTGCCTATAAGAGCGGGAAAATGTGGCTCATTCCCCTCGTTAAGGGCGAACCCATAATTGAGCGAGGGAAAAGAGGTCCGGCTCCCCGTTGGTGTAATCTCAAAAAGCGTGCAAAAAAGATTGTTCACGTTAATTCTCAAAGAATTCGGCAAAATCAAAAACACCAGGAACAACTTCCCGTGATTACCGTCAAAACGGGTCAGACCAATACTTATGGGCATATTGTCGAAATACCGGGAGGATGTCGTGTTGTCTATCGTCCCAATAAACCTCTCCCTTGTGGTGCGAGGGTTTGGATTGAAACCTTTTATGATGTTAATGTCGTCGGTTAGTCAAAATCTCCCGATCTCTCCACACTTTTATGATAAGTATTCAACCGGACTTGATATGATATAAACCCGCCCGGTCGGATGTAGGGGCGCGCCTCTGTAAAAATTGATCATTTCCCACAGATCACCTCACTAAACCCGCCCCGGTATTGTCTAGGGGCAGGTTGATCTAAGTTATTATTTCTCAGTTAGATAGCTTGAGGCTGAGGGACGCTCCTACAACAGGGGTTTTCAGGTGACTCAAAAGGGGCGGATTTATAGAAGTTGTTGGTGGGAAAACAGACATCTTAGCCGAGGCGCGCCCCTACAACACTGGTCAGTAGTTACGGGTGACTGTAAACTGTAGAAATCGATTCTCGTTTGGTACAGAACTCCCAGAATGTCCTCACAAATTACTCCCCGCTCTGAAATTTCCGACTCCATCAACGCCTCGGATCAAACCCAGACTCGCAAAGCCGATCACTTGCGGATTTGTTTGGATGAAGATGTACAATTTCGACAACAAACCAATGGACTCGATCGCTATCGTTTTACTCACTGCTGTTTACCGGAATTAAACCGCAACGACATCGATCTTACAACTGTTTTTTTGGGTAAAAAATTGGGGGCGCCGCTGTTAATCTCATCGATGACCGGAGGAACCGCCCAAGCTAAAATGATTAACCAACGCCTCGCGATCGCCGCCCAACATTTTAACATTGCAATGGGGGTCGGTTCTCAACGGGTAGCCGTAGAAAATCCCGAAGTTGCCGATACTTTTGCCGTGCGAAATTTGGCACCGGATATTTTATTATTTGCCAATTTGGGCGCCGTTCAACTTAACTATAATTATGGTTTAGAACAATGTCAGCGAGTGATCGATATTTTAGAAGCCGATGCTTTGATTTTACATCTCAATCCTCTGCAAGAATGTATTCAAACTGAAGGCGATACTAACTTTCGCGGACTGCTTGACAAAATCAATATTTTATGCAATAAATTACCCATTCCCGTGATTGCTAAAGAAGTCGGAAATGGCATCTCGGCAACGATGGCAACCCGGCTTTTAGAAGCGGGTATAACGGCGATTGATGTGGCGGGAGCGGGGGGGACTTCTTGGGCGAAAATCGAGGGCGAACGGGCAACAGACCCCCGCCAAAGACGCCTCGGACAAACGTTTGCAGATTGGGGTTTACCAACGGCCGAATGTATTGCTCGAATTCGCACAATTGATGCTAATGTACCCTTGATTGCTTCGGGAGGACTTCGCAACGGTTTGGAAGTTGCAAAAGCGATCGCATTGGGTGCCGATTTGGCGGGGTTGGCTTTTCCGTTTTTACAAGCCGCAGCCGAATCTCAAGAGGCGGTTTCTACGCTGGTTGATATTCTGAAAGCGGAAATTTCAACGGTTCTTTTTTGTACCGGAAATCGCACGTTAACTGAGTTGAAACAGTCGGGAGTTTTAGAACAAATTTGAGGTTAAAATTAGGGGCTGTTGTTTGGCGACCGCCCCAAAATATTAAACGTTCGTAGTAGGGCTTTAGCCCCTAATTCTCAAGGTTAAAAAAGATATTAAAATTTATAGCGCGAAGCGCAGGGAACGGGCAACAGGCAACAGGAAGTTAAAAACCTCTCTCAGTAAAGGTTTGAGAGTTGATCAGTTTCATCAATTTGTCAATACACGACTTGCGACCTGCTAGAACTTAAAAAAAGCCGAAAGATTCTGAAGATTTAAGATAAAATTAAGCATTGATCGCGATCGCGGTCATCTCAAATCCCTTCAATTGTCAATCCCCCGAATCAGCGAAGCAGCAGACCGAACACATCAGGGAACGGGTAAGCTATGATTAAAACATCTGTAATGATCAAGTTCTACAATTTATCCCTTTTAAACTCCTCCACTCAGTTCGGTTAAACTGACTAATGAAAGACTTCATAAAATACACCTTTGCTAGCTTACTTGGAAACCTTCTAGGACTCGCCCTCATTGTCACAATGGGAGTCGGAGGGTTAATCTTTTTAGTGATGGCAGCCGCAACGCAAGACACAGGCCCTCAGGTCAAAGATAAATCCGTTTTAGTCTTCGATCTGTCGTTAAATATTACCGATGCCGATCCCGAATATAGCACCGGCGAACTGTTTCAACAAGCGCTCGCCGACAGTTCAATCAATCAAATCAAATTGCGATCGATTTTAGAAGCATTGGAAGAAGCCAGTCAAGACGATCGCATTGTTGGGCTGTATATTAAAGGTACAAATAACCCCACAGGTACGGGTTTAGTTAATTTAAAAGAAGTTCGAGATGCCCTAGAAAAATTTAAAGAATCTGGCAAACCCATTATTGCTTATGATTTGGACTGGACCGAACAAGAATATTATCTCGCTTCTACGGCGAATACAGTCGTCGTTAACCCCTTGGGTTCGGTGGAAATGGACGGACTGAGTTCGGAAGTAATGTTCTTAACCGGGGCGTTAGAAAAGTTTGGAATTGGCGTACAAGTGACGCGAGTCGGGAAATATAAATCGGCGGTTGAACCGTTTTTACTCACAGAAATGAGTCCCGAAAATCGACAACAAACGCAAAAGTTACTTAATGATATTTGGGGGGAATATCTAACCACAATTAGCCCCAGTCGTCAATTAAATGCGTCTCAGGTTCAACAAATAGCCGACGCACAAGGAATTGTCATGGCGCCGGAAGCGGTAAAAAGTAAATTGGTTGATAAAGTCGCTCATTTGGATGAAGTTATTGTCGATCTTAAAAAGCTAACGGGTGAACCGGAAGATGAGGATAAAATGTTTCGGCAAATTAGCATTAATTCCTATGCAAAAATGCCGGATGTGATGCGAGTCAGTCGCGGAGATATCAACAGTGATAATAAGATTGCTGTGGTTTATGCCGAAGGAAGTATTGTTGATGGGGAAGGTTTGGGCGGCGATATTGGAGGCGAAAGGCTGGCGAAACAACTGCGAGAATTGCGGATGGATGAAGATGTAAAAGCGGTGGTTTTACGGGTGAATAGTCCGGGCGGAAGTGCAACGGCTTCGGAAATTATTGGGCGAGAAGTCGAACTTTTAAAAGAACAAAAACCGATTGTTGTTTCGATGGGAAATTTTGCGGCTTCCGGTGGATATTGGATCTCGATGGCGGCGAGTCAAATTTTTGCCGAAGCGAATACCATTACGGGTTCTATTGGGGTGTTTGGTTTGTTGTTTAATGTGCAGGATATCGCCAATGATAATGGGATTACTTGGGATGGGGTGAAAACGGGTCGTTTTGCCGATATTAACACGGTTTCCCGTCCTAAAACTCCGGAAGAATTAGCCCGCATTCAAAAGGTGGTTGATGCTATTTACGAACGGTTTTTAACGAAGGTTTCTGAGTCTAGAAAGCTCCCGAAGTCGAAAGTGGTCGAAATCGCTCAAGGGCGGGTTTGGTCGGGTTTAGAAGCTAAAAAAATCGGTCTGGTGGATGAAATTGGCGGGATACAAGATGCGATCGCCGCAGCCGCAGTCCAAGCCGAATTAGAAGACGATTGGAAACTACAAGAATATCCAGAAGGTCAAACTTTTGAACAACAACTCTTAGAAAGTTTTACCGGAGGAAACTCGGCTCAAGCTTCTTCGACAACTCTCGATCCGATCACTCAGGAATTTCTCAAGTTACGAGAAGAATTAGCACAATTAAAAGCCTTGAATGATCCGCGTGGAATTTACACTCGTTTACCGTTTAATCTGCACATTGATTAATTAGATTAATTAATTCTTATCGAGTTCGTTTTGCTCTTTCAAGGATTCTAATTTTTCTGCGTGTTCTCCATTTTGACTGTGTTTTCCGTTGGCAATGGCTCGGGGACAACTCCAACTACTCGGAAGCAAAGAGGGCCATCCCCGTCTGATGGCTTCAATACAAACCGCATGAACCGTCAGTTGACAGTCCAGCAGATGAACTCCCGCTTTATCGGCTTGTTTCTGACCAATTTTTAAAATGGACTCGTCACTAAATTCAAAGGTTTTGTAGCACTGGACGCAAACTAGATGGTGGTGTCGGCGGCCTTGAGCGGTAAAGAGTTCATAGTGTTTGTGGCCCTCGGCGAGTTCGAGTTCCCGCAAAATACCGATATTGGTCAGGAGGTGTAAGGTTCTGTATACCGTCGAGAGGCTAATGTTTTCTCCCTGAGTCTGTAAGAAGCTGTGAAGTTCTTCTGCACTCAAATGTTTACCTTGGGGAAGGCTATGAAACACTTGAAGAATTTTTTCTCGTTGCGGAGTCAAACGACAGCCCTTTTGGTTTAGCTCAGATTTGATCGAGCGATTGTTGTAAAACGCCATGTTGTTGGAAGCTTGGATAGATCTCATAATCCCTGCATGATCTCAATTACGACTATATACTTATTGAAAGTATTTTGCAATACTATCTTAAGGATATACTTGCTCAACCCCTCTTGGCAACTCCCTAGAGGAACTGTTACAGCTAGGGTTCAGACAAAATTAGTAATTTCAACTGGACTCGCCAGGATAGAATTTGTAACTGAACGAACAATCCTGAGTCTAGGATTAATCACCTAACTGCAAATAACTATCAAACTTACCTCTGACCCCGGTTCTAGGGTGGGGATGGGTAACGGATGGGTTGAGTGTGGGTTTTTGAGATTTTGGCTTTTTTAACGGATGGATTTGGGTTGGGTGATGGGAAATTTATTATTCATTATTTGGTGAAATTTTATGGCATTTTTAGGGCGTAGAGTGTTTCAATATTCCGCTTTTTTGGGTATCTTTTCCCCAGTTTCGCTGCTTTTCCTGATGCGGAAACGGTTGAATTTGTGACTCGGAAATATAACGTACTGTTGGAAAATACTAGAAGTGGATGCGGATATTATGCAAACCCCAATACTTTAACTGTATCTTCGCAAAATTCGAGTGTGCGAGAGTTAAGCGTATTACTCAAACCCGGAGAAATATCGGGTTCAATGTGTAATGGTGTGTTTGAATTTTGGGTGTTAACGGTGAACTGTCAAACCTCGGAAATTTATTATTCTGAAAGAATGGGTTCGCCTTCCAATTGGACGCAAAACTTCTACAAAAATTTGGATGTCAGTCAAAAAGTTTGTGGTTTATAGGTTAAGGGTAGGTTGATGTTAATTATTGATTATCAACATAGTTAACGGTGGAAACCGCCCCTAAAAAATAGATTAAAAATGATTTATAGGCTGATTCCGCCTAGATTTATGTCTCTAATAAATAACAGAAATAAACCCGCACCCCTGTTGTAAAAATCTCATAAAAAACCCGGTTTATCTAATCAACCGGGTTAATTTAAAAAGCTAGAATTTATAATTTTGATTGCGAACCCACAAACTCAGAGGAACCGCTTTTCCTTTGGCGTTTACTTTCACTTCTACTACAAAAGATTCGGGGTTGCTTTGTTGGACGTTGGCAATATTTTCATTAACTTGAATTCGTTGATCTTCTGGCATATAATAGGTTTCTAAACCGTATTCAATTTGCCAACCTTTTGATTCTCCTTTGAGTGCAATTTGATTATCGGGTAAGTTTTTAGGTAAAGTTGAACTGACTTTAACGGGTTCCCAAGCTTGCGGGCGAGGAGAATCCGTTTGTTGTTCGGTTGGTTGTTCGGTTGGTTGTTCTAAAATCACATAAATTATTGTTCCCGATGCTAGATAATCTTGATTGTTTGAAACCTCTTTCCAACCGGGGAGAGTTTTCAGGGTTTCTGGAGTCGAAATATCATAATTCAACACCTGATAATAACCCCGCAAAAAATCATAAGGATCGACGGGTGCGGTTTGCAAAATAACGGTTTTTCCGGTAAGATGAGTATAAACCGCCTCGGCCGGAACTGACCCAATTAAACCGAGTTGAATCAGCAACGGTATCCACAGTCTCCAACTTGAAAGACGTTTGGTTTTAACGGGAGATTTAGTAATCTGAGGCGGGGTTTCAGTCTCCAGATTTTCAGAAATATCAGTAGAGAATTTTTCGGTATTTTTAGCATTGTGTTCTTGCATTGTCTTCAACCTCCAGATCGAAAATAATAGAAAAAATTTGAGCAAATGATGAATGATGAATCTTGCCTATTGCCTATTGCCTGTTGCCTATTGCCTATTCCCTTTAACTGTGTTGACGGGATAAATGACGTTCAAACCATAACCCCGCTAAAATTACCCCGACACCACATAATACAAAGACAAATGCTTTCAACAGTAATTCTGTGTTATATTCAAAAGTACGGCTCATAATTTGCAGCGTCAGTAAGACCAGACCGCCCCAAAATGCCCCTCGTTTTCCTTGTGATAATCCGATTCTAACTAAGCCACCTGCGAGTAAAAAGAGTAGAATATTGAACACAAATACAAATAGGAATGTCTCAATATTTTGAAATGCCAAACTAACCAGCGCCGTTACAACTAAAAAGACAGCGATCGCACTGCTAACGGCATCGAGTCCCCAACGTTGACCGGAATGGCGGGGTTTTGCTAAATACAGCCATTGACAAATCGTTAAACCGCCAAATAAAATCACATCAAAGATGAAATTAAACCCATTAATAGTTAGAGATTCTCTATAGCCAGTATAGAAGAAAAAATTCCCAAATCTTTGAAAAGAAAAGAGAAAAAATAAAACCCCTAAAAACCAAATTGCCAAGTTGCGAGTAGAAGATCGAAAAGGTCGGCTATCAATAAAAGGAAATAGGCTGTCATCATAACTCCAAAGCAATGCGGGAGGTAAAATTAATCCGATTGTCATTAATTCTGTAGAGAAATTCCTGTTTAAAAGCACGGCGATATTCATTTCTACAGCGGGAATTAATAGCAATATCGCCAGGATAAAAATTGCTCTGGACTGACACCAATAAGCCAGGGGAACATACAAAATAGCGGCGAGTAACCCCATGTGTACGAGAAGAAATTCTAACCCGGTTAATTCCCCCGGAACAAAAATATTATTGACTCCCGACCAATACCCAATTCCAACCAGTAAACTTGATAGAATACCGAGGGAAACCAGACGCAGGCTGTAAGCCATCAGTAAAACACCCAATCCCCACACCAAAAACAGTCCGTAGGGAGAACCGCCAATATGGAACATTTGCGCCATCAGGGAAATATTAGCCCCCAAACTGAGGGCGCCAAAAATCAGCAATCCCTCTCCCAAACGTTTTGTTTTCCCGGTTTCGGGGTTAGACTGCCACAAATAAAACCCACTGGCATTTAAACCGATAAATAAACTCAGTAGCAAGATAATTTTAAATTCTCGCGGCCACTGTTGCCAATTGGCGGCGACAAAGGTAATCACGCCCAAACCTAACAGAATACTCCCCAAACCGATGAGAATCATCACAAAACGGTTACTGGCGGCAGAATCAATCCTGTTAAATTGATAGCGATCGCAAATTTGTTGATAAGTTGAATCGTCGATCAATCCTTCTGCTTTCCAAAGTTGAGTTTCATGGCGCAGTTGGCGACGAAATTTTTCGGAAGCCATCTTTTATTTATTCGCCTCTAAAAGGCGATTATATCCCAAGTTACGCTTCTAGTTTGTCATTCATTTTTAGGGTTTTCTAATCGCTTTAGACACCTGTTAAACCTGCACAATTAGGGGAACAGGTCTCAGGTGTCGGGTTTGTAGGGGCGGGTTCTGTCAAAATCTATGTTTTCCTAGAAATAATTGATATAAACCCGCCCCTAGATCTGCCCAAAAACCCGGTTTCTTTGAGAAACCGGGTTTTTGAATAATGACAACTGAAAAAACTGGTGACTGGTGACTGGTAATGAGTGACTGTTTATTGTCCCCGTAGTTGTCCTGAGGTTTGATCGTGTTGAATTTGCAACTGTTGGCGGCCATTACGAATGACTCGTAACATTTCGCTGAGTTGCTGTTCAATATTTCCTAAAACGTGGTCGGCGTACTCATCGGCGCCATTTTGAATGTCTTGACAGTCGGCCAACGTTCTAGAGCGGATGTCATCAAGTTCTTTTTGAGCTTGATAACGAATATGTTCAACTTCGGAGACGGTTTGCTGCTGGAGGGCTTCGCACTCGGCTTGAACTTGTTGTCGTAACTGTTCGGCTTCGGCTTGGGCTTGCTGAACAATTCCCATTTCATTCAAGATTTGAGTCGCCCGAAGTTCTGCGGCTTCGAGAATTTCCTGGGCGTATTCTTCGGCTTCGGTGAGAATTTCGTCTTTGTGGCGAACAATAATATCCGCTTCTTGAAAGGCGCTCGGTAAATTTAAGCGGATTAAATCTAATTGATCTAATAATTGTTCTTCATCCACTAAAGTTCGGCGAGTCAGGGGAACCCGAGGACTGTCAAGAATCATTTCCTCCAGTCGGTTGAGTTCTCGTTGAATATCGATCCCAGGTCCGCCACTGGGAGTGGTGTCTATCTCTGGGATAATTCCATTTTCTTCGGGGTCGATTTGGCGATTGGATTCCTGGCGTAGCATTTATAAATATTTTTTATATATATCTTGAGCAACGTGTTTAGGAACGAGATGATCGACGGAACCGCTAAACTTAGCAATCTCTTTTACCACACTACTGGATAAAAAGCTATATTCATTTGAGGTTGCCAAGAAAACTGTCTCAATCTTATCAGAGAGGGTCTTATTCGTGTGAGCCATTTGAAGTTCCATTTCAAAATCTGACAGGACTCGCAGCCCTCGAAGTAGAACTTGAGCATTCCGTTGTTTTGCATACTCTACCGTAAGACCTTTAAAGCTGACGACTTCTAGATTATCCAGATGTTGAACGGAGGTGCGAATTTGTTCGATGCGTTCTTCGACGGTAAACAAAGGGGTTTTGTTTGGATTTCGCAGAACTGCAACGATGACCAGTTCAAAAAGCTGACAACCTCGTTCTATAATATCTAGGTGGCCTAAGGTAATCGGATCAAAGCTACCAGGATAAATCGCAATCACGATTGAGCCATTGTAGGAGTTACTGACAAATTATAGGACGATTTGAAAATCCCGCCCAATTTAATCAACAGAAACTCTACAATTCAAATGGCCTCGACAAAGACCCTCATCGGTTGAGAACCCATTGCTTTCGACCATCGAACTGCTCAACCTTTCTACAAATACACCCAGATAGAGAAAGGCTCTACTGCAACTAACCCAAGTTAACCGTCCGCACTAAAGGGAGATTTACCCGATTTGTACTGACGAATTGAACCATCGGTATCGATCCCCGACATTCGGAAACGGCGATCGAGATCTGCCGGTTCTGGCGAAACTTTTTCGGCTTCCTCCATCGTAATCCGGCCTTCGACGACTTTATCAAAGATGGATTCGTTCAGCAGTTTCATTCCTTCGTAGTTGTCGGTTTCCATCAACTGCATTGCACTTTCTTCATCCCCTTTCAGGAGATAATCGCGCATCGCCGGAGTATTGATCAAGATTTCATGTACCCCCGTCCGACGATTTTCGACTGTAGGAACCAGCAATTGGGCGACAACCGCCACCAAAGAATCGCAGATTTGAATTCGCATCGCCGGCTGTTCGTCTACGTTAAACAGGTTCAACAGACGGTTAATGCTATTAATTGCACTGCGGGTGTGCAGGGTTCCCAGAACCAAGTGACCCGTTTGCGCCGCTTGCAGCGCCGTGTTTACCGTTGCGCGATCGCGCATTTCCCCGATCAGAATCACGTCGGGATCTTCCCGCAAAGCCGCCCGCAAAGCGTTCTGAAATTCTAACGTATGCAGGCCGACTTCCCGCTGACTGATCAGACAGCGATGGGACGGATGTACAAATTCGATTGGATCTTCGATGGTGATCACGTGCTTTTTGGCGGTTTCATTGAGATAACGAATCATCGCCGCCAGGGTGGTGGATTTCCCCGAACCGGTTGGCCCCGTGACCAAAATTAATCCCTGGGGAAAGCTAATAATCTTTTTCAAGACTTCGGGTAAACCGAGTTCATCAATGGAGGGAACTTTTAAGTTAATTAACCGCAGTACCATCGCCCCCCCGCTGAGGGAGTCAAAACAGTTCACCCGACAACGGACTAAACCGGGATAAAAAATCGCCGTATCGAGTTCTTTATCGCGATCAAACTGCTGTCGTTGATGGTTCGTCAGGATCTCGGCCAGGTATTGATCAAAAACTTCCGGTGTGACCTTGACCTGATCCTTGGCCCTGACCATCTCCCCCTGAATCCTAAACCGGGGAGTATGTCCGACGCGAATATGAATGTCGGAGGCTTTGAGATTAAACGCATCTTTGACCATTTGTTTGATGCTGGTCTTGATGGTTGAGCTTCTCCCCGGAGACTCTGGGGATTTTGGGGGTGGGGGTACCTTCGGCAAAGAATTGTTAGACGACTGAGGTACAGCAGCGTTTGTCATAGGTTGGATTCTCCTGGCTTGCGCGAACTCAGTTAATTTTTGTCGGGTGAATTAACAGCAATTACAGCAATTATAGAAAATTTAATGAGTTCTTGTAGACTTTTTAAAAGTTTTGTAATCAAAATTTTAGCTCGGACCCGATCAGATTACCCCAATTTCTTCTGAAAATTACTCTGTTAATTTACCATAAGATCAAAGTTATTACCCGAGAAAATTACAGAGATTCTCGGACCACGCCAACACGCTCCCCGCAGTATTTCCTATGAAAATTAACCGAAAAATCTTCAATTGGCTCGAAACTCACTGGGTTGCTCCCGCTTATGCCGGGGGATTACTTACTTTTCTGTCGCTGTTTTTCTTTGGTGCGGCGACGAATACGATGGCCGGTTGGCTGTATGTGATCAGCGGGATCAGTTTGGCTTTGTTGGGCATTGCCGCAGTCTTACCCGTGCGATCGCTCAAATCTCTGGAGGTTCGCCGTCGTTCCCTCGAACCCGTTAGCGTGGGCAATCAACTGACGGTGGAACTGGAAATTTACAACCGCTCCGATCAACCCAAAACCCTTTTACAAGTATACGATCAACTGCCCTCGGTTTTGGGAAAATCCGCCACCGCGATCGAATCTCTCGCCCCCCGCAGCACTTATCATTGGGTTTATTATCTCCCTACCGAGCGCCGAGGGGTTTATCATTGGGATCGGGTGCAGTTTCGCACCGCCACTCCTTTGGGTTTGTTTTGGTGTCGTCGGTCCCGAGACGCGAAAGCCACTGCTATTGTTTATCCGACGGTTTTACCCTTGACAAGTTGCCCGCTTGTTGATCAAATGGGATGGGAACAAAATCAACAAGTTCTCGATCGCAGTCAGTTTCACATGGCGACTGAAGGGGTGACTCGTACCCTCAGACCTTATCGTTATGGCGATCCCACTCGTTTAATTCACTGGCGATCGAGTGCGCGGTACAATCAACTGCGAGTTCGGGAGTTAGAAGTCGCCACCGGAGGTCAAGAAATTGTTATTTGTCTTGATAGTGGGAATTCCTGGCAAAGTGATGATTTTGAACGGGCGGTTATTGCTGCGGCTTCTCTGTATTTTTATGCTTCGCGATCGCAGCTTAATGTTCAATTGTGGACGGCAAAAACGGGGTTAATTCAAGGAAATCGAGTGGTATTATCTACTTTGGCTGCGGTGAGAGAATCTGAAGAAGCGATCGCCGATAATTTCCCGAATATTCCGGTAATTTGGCTGACTCAAAATACACAGAGTCTTTCTTCTCTCCCGTCTGGAAGTCGTTGGGTTTTGTGGTCTGATCAAACTCAGGTTAGTTCAACAAAAACAACTCAATTTTCAGACAAGGGCGTACAAATTTATCCCGACCAACCCTTACAACTTCAACTCCAGTCCGCTTTGAAATAAAATGTAAAAACAAGTTCACAAATCAGAACTGTTAACTGTTTTCGCGGATAACTGTAAAAACGGGTCAGGTGATAACTGATCACTGAAAACACTGGTGACTGGTGACTGGTAATGAGTGACTGTAAAGCTCCCATCCTGCGTTACAATCTAACAAACTGTTTGAAATTTAAAGATCTAATACGATGACAACTGAGACTACCGGAAATTTATCGACAGAAAAAAGCTTGAAAGCGATGAAAAAATTCGCCGAACAGTATGCCAAGCGTACAGGAACCTACTTTTGTGCCGATCCTTCAGTGACAGCAGTCGTGATCGAAGGACTCGCCAAACACAAAGATGATTTGGGTGCGCCCCTTTGTCCTTGTCGCCACTATGAAGATAAGGAAGCTGAGGTGAAAAATTCCTTCTGGAATTGTCCTTGTGTTCCGATGCGCGAACGCAAAGAATGTCACTGTATGTTGTTCTTAACTCCTGAAAATGATTTTGCGGGAGAACAGCAAGATATTACCGACGAAGATCTCGAAGCCGCCCGTCAAAGCATGGTATAACAACATTACATAACAAGCCTCTTTTAAACTTTTGAGAGATTAGATGATTGTTTGAGAAGATTACCCCCTGACCCGGCTTGGAAGGGGGGTTAATCCCTCAAAACCACCCGAAAAATTAATAAGTTTTGAAACAATCCTTTCTGCAAGTTTTATTAAAAATTTAACAAAATCAAGACAATGATCCAAGAAATTCCGCCCGAATTTTGGCAAGGGATTGAAGAATTCAACCAACAAGAATATTACGCCTGTCACGACACCTTAGAGGCGTTGTGGATGGAAGCGATGGAACCGACTAAAAAGTTCTATCAAGGCATCTTACAAATCGCCGTAGGACTCTATCATTTAAGTAATCATAACTGGCGGGGTGCGGTCACGTCTATGGGCGAAGGAATGCGTCGGTTAGACTATTATCAGCCGGATTACTTTAATATTAATGTCGAAGAATTAATCGATCAAACCGCTCATTTATTATCGGCAATGCAAGAGGCGGGGCCGGAGAAAGTCGCCGATTTTGTTTTTGCCAAAAATGCCGAAAAAAATTCCCTAGACATTCATCCTCCGAAAATCTCTAAAATTGAAGAATAAACGACACAACACTAGAAAAATATGATAAAATAAAAATTTACTTTTGCTGATTTTTTATAAAAAATTGCTCGAATCAAAAACATATGACCCTCATTGATCGAACGCTATTGAGCCGTTATCAAGTCCTTCAAAAAATCGGAACCGGAGGATTTGGAGATACTTATTTAGCTGTTGATTTAGCTTTACCCGGTCAACCGCAATGTGTGGTTAAACATCTGTCTCCCAAAGATACCAGTCCTCACGTTCTTTCCGTCGCTCAACGATTATTTGATCAAGAAGCACAACTGCTGCATCGCTTGGGAGAACATTCTCAAATTCCCCGGCTTTATGCTCATTTTAATGATAGCGGAGAATTTTATCTCGTTCAAGAATTTATCGAAGGAAAAGATCTCAGTCACGAACTTCAACCCGGACAACCTTGGAGTGAAGAAAAAACCCTCAAACTGTTATCTGAAATTTTAGAAGTTTTAGCCGTTATTCATCAACAAAATGTAATTCATCGGGATCTCAAACCCACCAATATTATGCGGCGAAACTCCGATGATAAAATAGTATTAATTGACTTTGGTGCAGTTAAAGAAATTCAAGGAATAGCCGTTAACGCCCAAGGACAAACTCACCTCACCGTTGGTATTGGTTCCCCCGGATATATGCCAAGCGAACAAGCCAAAGGAAGACCCAAACTCGCCAGCGATATTTATGCAGTAGGAATCATCGGAATTCAAGCGTTAACCGGCTTAAAACCTTCTCAATTTCCCCACGATCAAAATACCGATGAAATCCTCTGGAGAAACCACGCAAACGTCAGCGATGAACTTGCAGAAATCCTCAATAAAATGATACAAGAACGGTTGAGCGAACGCTATTCTAATGCGTCCGAAGCCTTAACTGCACTGACACCGTTATTGAGTCAATCTAACCCGGTTTTAGCAACAAATTATCCGCCCGTTTATCAAGCCAATACTGTTAATTTATTCCCGCAAAATCTCCCTCAGTCCGCCACAGTAAAAACACCCGTTTCTGCTCCTAGCGTAAAATCTAAAACTCAATCTTTAAAAAAAGGGTTGGGCGGAATGGTGACTGCAATCTTTTTTATCGGAGGAGTTTATATTATGATAGAAAATCTTAAATCTCCCGAGGCTTTGCTGAATGCAGATTATACAGAACTTCAGAACTTACTCCAACAAGGAAACTGGAAAGAAGCAGATAAAGAAACCGAAAAAATCATGCTAAAAGTTGCAAATCGAGAGCAAGACGGATGGATAGATGCCAATGCAATAGAAAGTTTATCCTGTGCAGATTTACGTCAAATCGATCAACTTTGGGTTAAATATTCAGACGGAAAATTTGGCTTGAGTCGTCAAAAAGAAATTTACCTCCAAACCGGAAATCCCCTCGGAAAATTTCAGGAGTCAACTTATAATAGATTTGGCGATCGCATCGGTTGGCGAAAAAATGACAAATGGTTAAATTATTCCGATTTAATCTTAGATGAAAATGCACCGAGAGGTCAGTTTCCCTCCTGTACAAACGCCGCTCAAAACTTTTCGGGCTGTCGTTGGCCGGTCTATTGGTTATTTGCTCGGGCGGAAACCTGTCAACTTTAATCGTTAAAAATTGTTGGGCGGGTCAAACCGAAGATGTATAATGACTCAATTAAGAGTGATAAAAATTGATGCACCCGACGAGAGTAAAATCCTGAAAAATTGTTGGTGCATCAAACCCAAAATTCGTTAAAAGTAAATAAAGATAGATAGAATTTGATGCACCCGACGAATAAAATTCCGGAAAAGGGGGGACGAAGAACTGATATAGTATTCAAAATGTCTTAGTGTGAGCAGTCAGATGAGTAAAATTCGGGTGGGATTGTTATTTGGCGGACGTTCCGGCGAACATGAAGTCAGCATTCGTTCGGCGATTGCGATCGCAACCGCCTTGAGAAGCGATGAAAATGCCAGTAAATATGAACTGCTACCCGTTTATATTGGCAAAGATGGGGTTTGGCAAAAAGGCGATCTCGCCCAACAAGTTCTCGCTTCCGGCGAACCGCTTTATTTAACAGAGGAGAAAACAACATCAACAGATTTAGTACATACTCCCTCGCTGCTTCCTGAACCCGCAAATTTTGCAGAAATTGACGTTTGGTTTCCCATTTTACACGGCCCCAACGGAGAAGATGGTACCATTCAAGGATTGTTAACTTTAATGCAAGTTCCCTTTGTGGGATCGGGGGTTTTGGGTTCGGCGGTTGGCATGGATAAAATAGCCATGAAAATGATTTTTTCTCAAGCGGGATTGTCGCAAGTTAAATACAAAATGGTAACGCGATCGCAAATTTGGTCTAATCCTTGTGTGTTTCCAAAATTATGTGATGAATTAGAAGCGGAACTCGGATATCCTTGTTTTGTAAAACCTGCGAATTTGGGTTCGTCGGTGGGAATTTCTAAAGTGCGATCGCGCTCAGAATTAGAAACAGCCCTCGATAATGCAGCCAGTTACGATCGGCGAATTATTGTTGAAGCGGGAGTCGAAGCCAGAGAACTTGAATGTGCCGTTTTAGGAAACGATCAACCCCAAGCTTCTGTGGTCGGAGAGATTACTTTTGAAAGTGATTTTTATGACTATGAAACCAAATACACCGAAGGAAAAGCAGCTTGGTTCATCCCTGCAAAAGTGAGTGATAATATTGCCAATCAAATTAAAGAAATGGCGGTGAAAGCCTTTTTAGCGGTGGATGCAGCAGGTTTGGCGAGGGTTGATTTCTTTTATGTGGAGAAAACGGGCGAGGTTTTGATTAACGAAATCAATACGCTTCCCGGTTTTACTGCAACCAGTATGTATCCGCAGATGTGGATAACCAGTGGAATTTCTTTTCCGCAATTGGTCGATCGCTTAATTGAACTGGCTCTGGAACGACAGGCTGAAGTTCGCCCCGTGTAACAGTTTGTATAGGTTGGCTGATCGGAGATTGACGTGTTAATTTAAAGAGTATCCCCTCAGCCAATAAACCCTATGAGCGATAGTCATTTATCAGAAGGTCGTGCCGAGTCCGGCGGTGCAGATGTTATTGGTTTTCTCAATGATTGTACCGACCAAATTTTCGCCAATGTTCTCGATCCGCACAGTGATTTGTTCGAGTCGAATGCCACGATTCTCGGCGAGTCTCACCCGCCACTGCGGGCAATTATTGAGCAGGTACAAATTCAACAGCAAGAACTGACATCATCACTGGCGGCGGGTCTGGATTTTATCTTGGGTCGGGAAGACTACGCCAACGATCAAATTGAATCGGCTCTCGCTCACTATCAACGGAGTTTATCATTTTGGCCTCATGCTCTGACTTCTTTTGAACAAAACTTATTTGCCGATCCGTCGGTGATTCCTCCGGCTAATTCTTTAGAACGGTTGGGGGCGATTTTGTTTCATGTGGGGTTGAGTTATTATCGGCGATCGCAACTTGATTCTTCTAATCAACAGCGTCACAATCAGGATGCCAAAACTTACTTGAAACAGTGTTTAGATATTTTTGAACTGGCACAACGTCGGGATTTGGTCGCCAAATTTATTCCCAAATTATGTATTGTTCTCCAACAATTAAAAGCTTGGGAAGAATTACAAACACAAGCCCAAAAAGCTTTAGATTTACATATTTCTTACGGTTCGCACCACGATATCGCCCAAGATTATGGCTTTTTAGCTGAGGCGGCTATGCACCAGTCTCAATGGTCACACGCCAATCAACTGGCGGAATTAGCCTTAGAAATTCAGAATCAATCTTTACGCGATCCCCTTCAGAGTTTATCCGATGAAAATCCCTATCTGTTGTTGTTGGCAGAATCCAAACATGAATTAAAGGTTTGGCAAGCCACAGTTAACCGCCTAGAAGATGCCTTAAATCAAACCAATCCTTACGAAGAAACTAAAACTTATCTGCAAATTTTAAAGGCCCTCCATCAACTTTATTTTGAGCAGGATTATTATGGGAGTGCGACTCATATTAAAGAAAAACGGTTCCAAACCGAATATCAATTAGGCTTGCGTTCTTTTGTCGGTTTTCGTCCGTTAAAACAGCAATTTAAGCCTCAAGAATCATCGGGTCAAGTGGCTCCCGAGATGATCGCTTCGGGTCGATTAAACGAGATTAATGAATTGGTCGAACGGATTGAAAGTCCCGACCATAAATTGATTGTATTGCACGGAGAATCCGGGGTCGGAAAAAGTTCTTTAATCAATGCGGGAATTATTCCCACTCTCCTACAAAAACAAGCAACATATCCAGAAGTTTCTGTTCCGATAACCTTGAGAATTTATACGGATTGGCTGCGGGAACCCAACCCGGAAACTTGGAACTTAGGAACGGTTTTAAACCGCTTAAGAAAAAATAGCGAAAATCATTTATCGACGGTTTTGATTTTCGATCAATTTGAAGAATTTTTTCTCATCTGTACCGAACCCAATCAACGTTTACCTTTTTATCAATTTCTGCACGATTGTTTGAGTTTGAAATGGATCAGCGTGATTCTCTCGATGCGAACCGATTTCTTACATTATTTACTCGAATGCGATCGTACTTCTCGTTTAGAAGCGGTGATCGGTTATGAAGTTCTTTCTAAACAGGTGCTTTATGAATTGAGAAACTTTTCAGCCGATCAAGCTAAGGCTTTTATTAAACATCAAACTCAACACAAACCCACTCAATTTGATGAGGAATTAATTAACCACTGGATAGAAGACTTAGGAACTCGCTTGGGAGAAATTCGCCCGATAGAGTTGCAAATTACCGGATCACAACTACAAACCGATGGAATTACCACCCTAGAACAATATCAACAATTTTGCGATCATCCTCAACTTAATTTAATCGCCCGTTTTTTAGATGAAGCTTTAGCCGACTGCGGTTTTAAAAATGAACGGGTTGCTTTATTGGTTTTATATTCGCTCACTCAAGAAAATGGCATCCGTCCTCTAAAAACTCGCGCCGAACTTATTGCCGATTTAGACATGACTTCACCGGAAAAAATAGACATGGTTTTAGAAGTTTTTGTCGAGAATGGATTGGTGTTATTACTTCCCGATATTCCCGAAGATCGCTATCAACTCGCCCACGATTATTTGGTGAGTTTGATTCGTCAACAAAAGGGCGAACGTTTGATCGCAGAATTAGAACTTGAACGTAATAAAGCCCAACGTAAATTGATGCAAGAAAAGCCCGATAGTTTTGTTGAACGGGCTATAGGCTCGATGTTGCGTTGGATGCGTGTGGAGTAACACCATCTTCTTTTACATCTCAAAAACCCGGTTTCGATAAAGTTACCGGGTTTTTAATCGTTCGACACAACCTGCTAAAATTCTCAGGGGTAGCGGGGCGGGTTTATGTATGTTTTTTCTCAGAAAATATCAGATTGGGTTGGAACCCGCCCCTACGAAACTTTGGAATAATGTTCTCGGCAGAATTGAACGGCGATTTGATGCTTACAAATTGTGTTGCGATACAACGAATCTGCACAACTGCATCCGCTTTCATTCACTTGAGAAAGGCTTTGATGAACCGAATTCCAAACTACCGCATCACTCCCATTAATTTTAACAGACAAAGGTTCCATCGCCACCCGATTATAACGGGATAAAAAGGCTTTTGCTTCGGAAAAACTTAACCAAAATTTACCCTGATTTGTGGTAAACTGAAGACCTGAAGTTTTGATTTCCCAACTCTCAATTTTCTCGATTTTAGGATGGCGAATTTGCAGCCAACATTGCCAAATCTTCAGAAATTGCTGTTTCGATAACAGCGTTGAACAGCGCCCTTTTGCCGTTTTATAAATGATTTGGGGAATTTTAGCCGATCCAACGGTTTGAATGCGTTCAACTTGAATATTAGCGGCAACTAAGGCGGGAATGAGGGGAGTTAGGGTTGGGGTTTCTAAACAATTGTTAACACTTCCTCCCCCAGAAATTTGATCGGCAGGGGCGCTCAATCGAGAACTATTCATGGTATGATCCTTTTGTGATGAAACTTCAACCTCTTAGCACCCAAGTCATTGCTTCTAAACATGGGGTGCTTTTTACTTTTGCTACTTCTATTCTAACATTTGTTGAAGAAATCGACAACGTTCTCGCCCAAGCTTCCGGTCTGGGTTTCTTTGGGTTTTTTTCAACACTGCTGGACCGAAGTTCAGGTAAAATAAATCAAAGATAGAAAGCGTGAAATACCCGCAATACAAGCTGATCTGATTATGAGCAACGGAACACTATTTGATAAGGTTTGGGACTTGCACAGGGTTGGCACTCTCCCCTCAGGTCAAACTCAACTCTTCATCGGTTTGCACCTGATCCACGAAGTCACCAGTCCTCAAGCTTTTGCGATGCTGCGCGAACGAAATTTAAAGGTGCTATATCCCTCGCGCACGGTCGCCACTGTCGATCATATCGTTCCCACCGATAACCAAGCCCGTCCGTTTGTGGATATCTTGGCGGAGGAGATGATGCAAGCCCTAGAAAAAAGCTGCAAAGACTACGGCATCCGCTTTTATAATATCGGTTCGGGCGATCAGGGAATCGTTCACGCGATCGCCCCGGAACAAGGCCTGACACAGCCGGGAATGACGATCGCCTGTGGGGACTCGCACACCTCGACTCACGGTGCTTTTGGGGCGATCGCTTTTGGGATCGGTACCTCCCAAGTGCGGGATGTGTTGGCGTCCCAAACCTTAGCCCTTTCTAAATTAAAAGTTCGTCGGATCGAAGTCAATGGTCAATTGCGTCCCGGTGTTTACGCCAAAGATGTGATTTTGCATATTATCCGCAAACTGGGCGTTAAAGGCGGTGTGGGTTACGCCTACGAATTTGCGGGGACGACCCTTGAAGCGATGTCGATGGAAGAACGGATGACCATCTGCAATATGTCCATCGAAGGCGGCGCCCGCTGCGGCTATGTTAACCCGGATCGGGTAACGTTTGACTACCTCAAAGGGCGAGATTTTGCACCAAAAGGCGAAAATTGGGATAAAGCCGTGAGTTGGTGGGAAAGTCTCCACAGCGATGCCGATGCGGTTTATGATGATGTGGTGATTTTTGATGCGGGGGAGATTTCTCCGACGGTAACATGGGGAATTACACCCGGTCAGGGAATAGCGGTCGATGAGACTATCCCCAGTTTAGAGAGTTTTGATCTCGGCGATCGCGATGTCGCAACCGAAGCTTACCGTTATATGGAGTTTTCTCCCGGTACGCCGATCAAAGGAACAAAAGTGGATGTTTGTTTTATTGGCAGTTGTACCAACGGACGGTTAAGTGATCTGCGGGAAGCGGCGAAATTTGCCCAAGGACGTCATGTGGCGAATGGGGTGAAAGCCTTTGTGGTTCCCGCTTCTGAACGCATTAAAAAAGAAGCTGAAGCCGAAGGACTTGATAAAATCTTTCAAGAGGCGGGGTTTGAATGGCGGGAGGCGGGATGTTCGATGTGTTTGGCGATGAACCCCGATAAACTGCAAGGAAATCAAATTAGTGCGTCTTCGTCTAATCGTAATTTTAAAGGGCGTCAGGGTTCGTCTACCGGGCGAACTTTGTTGATGAGTCCGGCGATGGTGGTAGCCGCAGCAGTCAAGGGCGAAGTAACAGATATCCGCGAGTTGTTGTAACCAATGAACCTCACCTCACCTCAACTGGAAATTCAGGCCTTCTACGATAAGCGAACCAATTATGATAATAATCTGACGGTCAGACGGGCGTTGCGACTGGTGGAGTTAGCCCCTCAACTTCAGCCCGGACAGCGAGTCTTGGATCTGGCGACGGGTACGGCTATAATTGCGATCGCCGTCAGTCCACAGGTTGGGGATGAGGGGGATGTCATTGGGGTTGATTTTTCTGCGGTGATGCTGGATCAAGCCAGACAAAAAATAGCAAATGCAGGCTTGAATAATATTCAATTGATTGAAGCGGATGCAGAAAAAATTGATTTCCCAGACTGTTATTTTGATGGAATTTTTTGTTCTTCGGCTATTGTCTTATTTCCGGATATTCCGGCACTATTAACGAAGGGATATCGCTGGCTAAAACCGGATGGGTTTATGGCATTTTCCGCCTATGCAGAAACGTCTCATTTCACGCCGTTAATTGCGAAGGTTTGTGCGAATAATGGGATTTTATTACCCAATTTACACGAACCCGTTGGCAGTTCAGAAAAATGTTACCATCAATTCCAACAAGCGGGATTTCCAGAAATTGATATCAAAACTGAACAATTTGGCAGATTTCTTAGTCTTGATGAAGCCAAACAATTCTGGAAAGGCACTTGGTTACACCCAAACGGACATCCCTTATCTGAACTAACCCCCGAACAAACGCAGAACTTGACAGCCGAATTTCAAAGACAAATTGAGACGTTAGCAACAGAAGATGGAGTTGGGTTAGATATTACCATGTTTTTTGCGATCGCTCACAAATAATTAACAGGAATTTACAGGAGGAAAAAATGAGTCAAATTCAAAGCATTTCAGGACGGGGAATTCCTTTGGTTGGGAGTGATATTGATACGGATCGAATTATTCCCGCCCGGTTTTTACGCTGTGTGACTTTTGATGGTTTGGGCGAACAAGCGTTTGCTGACGATCGCCAACAAACTCAGGGAAATCACCCGTTTGATTTGCCTCAATATCAGGGGGCGAATATTTTGGTGGTTAACGGTAATTTTGGTTGCGGTTCATCGCGGGAACACGCCCCACAAGCCCTTTCAAAATGGGGAATTCAAGCAATCATTGGCGAAAGTTTTGCCGAGATTTTCTTTGGAAATTGTGTGGCAATTGGGGTGCCTTGTGTGACCGCAACGCCGGAACAGGTTCAACAGTTACAACAGGCGTTACAAGCCGATCCACAATTACCGATGCAGGTGAATTTAGAAGCACTACAGGTGCAATGTGGGGATGTCAAAATTGAGGTGAATATGAACCCCGGATCGCGACAAATGTTCCTGAGTGGAACTTGGGATAGTTGCGGTCAATTGTTGGCAAATGTCAAGGAAATTCAAGCAACGGCGGGTCAACTTCCTTATATGGGTTGGGCAAATTCTGCCGGTGCAAATTGAATTGATTTTGGCGATCGCAGAAGATTGAACTTTTAGGGATGAAAAACCAATCATTCAATAATGGATAAGTAATAATGGATAATGGATAATTACCTCGATCCTTTATGAAGAGGATTGATAGAGAGGAAATAATTTTTCTTTTTTCTCCTTGAAAGGAGAGGTCTTCAACCTCATTAATTAATGATCAATTATCAATTGTCAATTATCCATTGATCAAACCTATTTCCTCACCGATGGCGATCGCCATGCACTCCTCACACTAAAATTCAAACCATTACGACAAGCATTAAAATGCTAGCATGATTGCAAGATTGCCTGCACTTGGCGCCTAATTTCCCTCTCAAATTCCCAAGACTTTTCGTAATACCGCTTCGTCTTTGGGTTTGGCAGAAAAACGACCTTTTTCTAAATCCCGTATCCAGCTTTGACTTTTTCCGGCCATTTCTGCCAAAAGTCTTTGACTAATTCCTCGGCGTTTGCGGGCGTTAGCAATTTGGTTAGCCGATAAACCCATTCGGGTAGAAGTTTTAGTTTTATTGGAGATGCGAGAGGTTTTTTTCTTGTCCAGTTTGGCAAGTTGTTGTTCCCACTCGGGGGGAAGATCGAACCAAGAAATTCGGGCTTTCATCAAGCGATTCCATTTTCCTCGGGGACTAGAATCGGTTAAACGTTGATCTTGACCGCCATCGTTGATCCAAAAGTCGAGGGCTTCTTCGGCATCGTCGGGTAATTCGGCGAGTTTGGCCCACAGGGGTTGAATTTCGGGAACGTAGGTGGCCGCATCAAATACGGCTTTGATACCGTAGTGATTGAGAACTTCGAGATCGCTTTCAAACGATCGAATTAGGCGTTTGCGGTGTTCGCTGTGAAGATCGGCTTGAGACATCTTTTCCTCGCCGTAGGCGACCCGCATCAGGGTGGGAATGGTGATGCACTGCTTTCTTCCCATTTTGGCTTTAAACAACAACCACAGCATCATCCGGGCGGCGCCGATGTGTTGTTGCCAGATACTCATCACGGTACTGAGTAGGAATTTGGGTAATGTACCGTATTGATAAAAGGCGGTGCGTTTGCGATAGTCGTGTTTGTTGAGGAAATATTGCGCCCAAATACCGGCTTTGAGGGTGAAGGTTAAGCCGGTGAGGTATTTGTTTCCTTCGGAGTCTTTTTGAAAGTGATGCTTGATATCGAGTAGGTGCCAGAGGCGATCTTCGCCAACGGAGAAGCCTCTGACTTTGCCCTGTTGCGGCCAATTGATGGTGGTGAGAAGTTGACAGGGTTGTTGGGCGAGGGCTTTAATCAGGGTTAATTTGCTGGCTTTGCTGAGATCTTTTCGTTTGTCGAGTCCGAGATATTGTTCGATTTGGCGATCGCTGATCACAAATTCTTGTTCCCAGGGGCGATCGAGGGTGGTGGCGTAGGCCGCATAAATCAGATGCAAACCTGCGGCGCGAATGTCTATGCCTTCAATGGCGGTTAATGCGGCTTCATGTTGGAGGATTTCGGGGGTCTGAGATTCGATCTCGTTGGTGAGTCGGAAGATGATCGATCCTTCCCCTTGTTTGACGGTTCGTTCATAGTAGGGTTGACCTTCATCGTTGAGTTGCCAGGGGATTAAAGAAGCGCTGGTCAGGAGATTACAGGCTTCCCAGACCACCATCGAGGAGGCGAAGGGATTATTCTTGCCATTGAGGAAAATATCCGGACTGGTGGGCATTCGGACAGTGGCTTTATAGCGTCCTTTTTTCGGTTGTAAGGGAACCGGGCAACTGATTGGACAATGAACCACGCATTGGGGTTCGCTATAGTATCCTTCGCAGTGGTTACACAGTTTGGGGTCGATCCAGAGTTGTCCTTCGACTTGTTGAATGGCACCTGTCGGACATTCGGGTTGACAGGTTCCACATCCAGAACAATTTTCAGGGATTGAATAGGACATAGTTGGGAGGGTGAGAAGACACTGAAACAACAATTTAAACTTGAAAGTAGAATTTTTACCGTTAACCTTTTTGCTGATCTAACAACTCAAGTTGAAAATCTTCCTCACTTTTTTTTTGAGGGATGGATCAAGTTTTAGGTTTGGGTTAAACTGCTTTCAAATCTTGCATAACCTTCATCCTAATCTTGCATTGAGTCTCGATTGAGCGGCTTGGACAAGCATTTAGAATTTAGATTAGAATAGTGAGATAGAGTTAGTATTGCAACTGGTAGATACTCAAGTTTGAGAGTCTTTTAAGTTGTTTTCACTGCTATATAGACAGAGTAAACACCTTACTTACTCTCATCTGTTTAACATTCTCTTAAGAACAGTCTTAATCATTTGCTCATTATGAACATTTTCTTAAAAAATTTGGTTCGACATAAACCTTTTAGTAAAAAAAAATCAGCAATAATATTTCATAACATTTCGTATCGCGAGGGCGTCAGGAAACCTTAAAATCGCAACTTTTTTTTAAGCAAAAAGCAACAATACTTTATAAAATTTCCCGTCTTGATCGTCTCCGGGAAAAGAAGATCCCGAAGGGTTGGCGATCGCCAGATGTCCATTCTTACGGTTAATTCTTAAGCTTTAATTTATATTTTTGAGTCCATTTTCTGGTAAATCCCGACCGGCTGACCTTCTCACCCATCAAATTTTACAGAAATAAAACGGCGCTGCCCCTCTCGGAGTCTGCGGGGTTGTGCAGTATGATTATATACTTATCAAAGGGATGTTTTTTTCTCGATCTAGTAAAATTCAATTGAAAATTCCAAAGGACTGAGGCGCCGGGGTAGGCGATAAACGACAACATTAGATTAACCTTCGATCCAAGATGAATATGCAGTCAGAAACCCGCTCATTTTCCCCAGAGATTTTAGTGATTGACGATACTCCAGAAAATCTACAACTTTTGGTAAACTTGTTAACGAATCGGGGTTATCAAGTGCGAGCGTATACGAGCGGAAATCTGGCAATTCAAGGGATAAAAAAATCACCCCCGGATTTGATTTTGCTGGATATTATGATGCCAGAAATGAGCGGCTATGAGGTGTGTAAACTCCTCAAATCCGATCCGGAAATCCCAGAGATTCCGGTGATTTTTATCAGTGCGATGGATCAGGTGATTGATAAAGTTAAAGCCTTTGAAGTGGGGGGAGTAGATTATATTACCAAGCCGTTTCAAGTACAAGAAGTTGTGGCTCGGGTCCAAGTTCAACTCGAAAATCGTTTTTTGCGTCAAAGTTTAGAAGAAAGAAATCAAGATTTATCTCAAGCTTTAACCCAAATTCAAACCACTCAAAACCATTTGATTCAATCGGAAAAAATGGCGGCTTTGGGGCAACTGATCGCCTGTATAGCCCATGAAATTAATACACCTTTGGGGGCGATTTTAGCGTCGAGTAATAATTCACAAACGGCGATTCAGGAGTTTTTAGAGACATTGCCGCAATTGGTCAATGAAACTTCATCGGCCGATAAAGAACAGTTTTTTGCTTTATTAGATTGTTCATTGAAGGCAGAAAAACAAAAGTTCAACAGTAAAGAAAAACGTCAGTTGAAGCGAGAAATAACCCGGCATCTCGAAGAACAGGAGATCCCCAAAGCTCGGCGAATAGCAGATACTTTGGTGGACTTAGAAATTTATGAAGGAATAGAAGCTTTTTTTCCGCTTTTCAAAAGTCCTAATGCCGATTTTATCTTGCAACAAGCTTATAATCTCATCGGTCTGAAAATGAATAGTCAAAATATTATTATAGCCGTCGAACGGGCTGCAAAAATAGTCTTTGCTCTAAAAAGTTATGCCCGTTATGATAATAGTGGTCAAAAACAGTTTGTTCGAGTTACAGAGGGTCTAGAAACGGTTTTAGAGTTGTATCGCAATCAAATCTCCTCAGGAATTGAAGTGATTCGAGACTATCAGCCTATCGCTCCCATCTGGTGTTATCCTGATGAATTAAACCAGGTTTGGACGAATTTGATTCACAATGCGATTCATGCTATGCAAAGTAAGGGGTGTTTACAAATTTCTGCGTTTGAACGCCAAGACGGGGTGGTGGTTGCGATCGCCGACTCGGGCGGAGGTATTCCCCCCGAAGTTCAGCAAAGAATCTTTGAGCCATTCTTCACCACCAAACCTGCGGGAGAAGGGAGCGGCTTGGGATTGGATATTGCTCGTAAAATTATTGAAAAACATCAGGGAAAGATTGAGTTTGAAAGCCAAGTCGGACACACGCGATTTCAGGTCTGGCTACCGAGGGAGACGCCTTAAGGAGTCTCTGTAAAATGGGGGTTGATCTGCCGAGAAAAACTGATACAATTCAGGAAAAAATTCAGCCGATTGTTGTTGATGATTAAAACTAGATGATTATGTCGGAAAAAGCGATTCTGTGTGTTGATGATGAGGCGATTATTCTAGAAAGCCTCAAAGAACAACTCAAAAGGCGATTTGGAAGTCAATATTTGTATGAAATGGCCGAAAGTGTCGAGGAAGCGTGGGAAATTATTGAAGAACTACAGGAGGACGAGATTGAAATTTTAATGATTATTTCGGATTGGTTAATGCCCGAAACGAAAGGGGATGAGTTTTTAATTAAAGTTCATAAAAAATATCCCCAAATTCTCACGGTAATGTTAACGGGTCAAGCGGATAATTTGGCGGTACAACGCGCTCAAGATCAGGCGAACTTGTACTCTTGTTTATATAAACCTTGGAGCGAGGAGGAATTGGTGAATATCATTTCCTCTGCCTTAAACTAATCTATGAGTAATCTGGCTATTTTATGTGTTGACGATCAATGGTCTATTTTGGTGGCTCTCACCGAGCTACTCAAGCATTATTTGGGAGAACAGTATGAAATTATTGGCGCTGAAAGTGGAGAAGCTGCGCTGGAAATTTTAGAGGATTTTTCCGAAGAAGGATTGGAAATTGCCCTGTTGATTGTCGATCAAGTTATGCCGGAAATGTCCGGAGATGAACTGCTGGTTAAAGTCCACGAAAAATATCCGAAGGCTTTAAAAATTCTGCTCACCGGAGAAGTAGAAACACGGGCTGTTATTCGAGCAATTAATCAAGCCAATTTATACCGCTATATTACTAAACCTTGGGATGAAACCGACTTGGTTTTAACCGTCAGAGAAGCGCTGAGATGTTATTTTCAAGAGAAAACGTTAGACTTGCAAAATCAGGCTTTAAAACGATTAAATTTTTCTTTAGAGCAGAAAGTTTCCGAACGAACGTCCGAATTAATTCGAGCTAATGAAGAACTGCAAAAACAAGTCCGAGAACGTCAACAAGCCGAAGAAGAATTACAACTGCTTTTAACTTTAAGTCAGGCTATTAGTTCGGCGCCGGATTTTGAAACCGCTTTGCAAGTTGCATTACAAACGCTTTGTGAAACCACCAATTGGGTTTATGGCGAGGTTTGGCTTCCTTCGACTGACCAAACGGTTCTCGAATCTAGTCCGATGTTGTCTTATTTTTCTCCAGAAAATGCTCAAATGAACGCCGCTCTGGAATCTTTTCGCTCTCATTTAGATGGGATTAGATTTAAACCCGGAGAAGGAATCGCCGGACGAGTTTGGCAATCCAAACAACCGGAATGGGTTGATAATATTGAAGCCGAACCGGAAAACGTTAATTTCCCAGTTCGTCACCTGCCTTTTATTCAAAATCCGGCTAAAAATTACGGTTTAAAAGCTCATTTTGGCGTGCCGATTTTTGGAAGTTCTAACTGGAAAATCGAGGAGGTTTTCACGGCTCCGGTGTTAGCAGTATTGGTTTTCTTTATGCGGGAGTCTCGCCCTCAAGATCAACGATTTGTTGAGTTAGTTTGTGCTGCGACCAATCAATTGGGGGCGGTTCTTCAACAAAAGAAATCCGAAGCCGAAATGAAGGCGTTATTTGCCGCCATGACAGAGGTTGTTATGGTGTTAGATGCTTCAGGAAAGGGTTTAAAATTGGCGCCAACCGATCAATCTTTTTGTACTCCCGAAGCGATTGTCGGGCGAAAATTATCCGATTATTTTCCTCCCGATGAAGCCGAACGGTTATTGGGATGTATTCAAACGGCTTTAACAACAAAGCAGACGGTTCAAGTGGAATATAATCTCACGATTAATCAACAGTTAGTTTGCTTTTTGGGAAGTATTTCACCCCTGACTCAAAATACAGTAATTTGGGTTTCTAGAGATATTAGTCAACGTAAAATTACAGAAGAAGCTTTGAAAACCAATGAAGCAAAACTTCGTCATGTTGTTCATAATGTTAGTTCTGCTATTGTTCAATGGGATCGCTCGGGACGAATTTTGTTTATTAATGAATATGGATTAAACTTTTTTGGCTATCAAGAATCAGAAATTTTAGGTCAAAAGTTAATGGGAACACTTCTTCCTGAAGTTGAAACATCCGGACGAGATTTACGCAATTTAATCGATAATATTTGTCAGAATCCAGAACAGTATATTGTTCACGAAAATGAGAATATTCGCAGCAATGGGGAACGGGTTTGGGTGACTTGGATTAATCAGCCAATTTTTGATAAAAATGGTAATTTAATAGAGGTATTATCCGTAGCGACAGATACCACAGAACGCCGTCTCGCCGAAGAAGCACTTCGCCTGGAACGGGAAAAATCCGAACGATTATTGTTGAATATTTTTCCGAAAAAAGTTGTCGAAAAACTTAAACAAGAAAAAAAAGGTTTAATTGCTGAAAAGTATGATGAAGTGAGTATTTTATTTGCAGATTTAGTAAATTTTACCGCTCTTTCCGAACGGTTAACACCCATTCAACTGGTTAAATTACTCAATGAAATTTTTTCGACTTTTGATCAACTCGCAGAAGGTTTAGATTTAGAAAAAATTAAAACCATTGGAGATGCTTACATGATGGCTGCGGGTTTACCTTTACCCCGCGAAGATCACGCCGAAGCTATTGCAGATATGGCGCTTTCAATGCAATTGGTTGTGGATCATTTTCCTTTTGCTTATGGTGAAACCCTACAAATTCGGATTGGAATTCATAGCGGTACTGTTGTGGCTGGAGTGATTGGAACTCATAAGTTTATTTATGATTTGTGGGGAGATACCGTTAATGTTGCTTACCGGATGGAATCTTCCGGTGAACCCGGAAAAATTCAAGTTACTCAAGCTTTTTATGACCGATTAAAAGATGAATATTTGTTTGAAAAGCGGGGTGAAATTCCCATCAAAGGAAAAGGAAAAATGATTACTTATTGGTTGATTGGTCGCAAGTAAAACGATAATTTAAAAACCCGGTTTCTCAAAAAAACCGGGTTTTTAGGACAAAGAAACCGGGTTTTTAGGAGGAGGTTTTTTAGAGATAAAATTAGCTGGATGCACTGGTATAAAACCGCAACGCAAACCGCCAAAACCCGGCGGAAAAACAGAATAAAATTAAAGCCAAAATTCCCGAACCGATAACCCAACTGGCTTCGGTTCGACCTAATAGCGTTTCTGCGGGAATTGTTGTTAAAAAGGCGACGGGAACAATAAAGGTAAAGAAAAATCGATAAACCGTAGGATAAGCCACCATCGGAAAGCGACCGGCTTCTAATAACCCGCTCAAAACTTCCGTTACATTATAGATTTTTACAAACCAAATACTCATCGCCCCCAACATAAACCACAAGCTATATAAACTGATGATTCCAAAAAAAAGCGGAATTAAACTCAGAAAATAATCGGCAGTTTCTAACTGTAATTGACGGCCAGCATAAATAATAATGATACACCCAAAAATAAAATCCGGTAGCCCCCAAGGTGAAACGGTGCGGGTAGACAACCAAAACTGACTGCTAATCGGTTTTAATAAGATAAAATCCAGGGTTCCTTCTTGAACGTGGGTAACAATCCGATTCAAATTTGGAACTAAAACGGTTGCGGAAAATCCTTGCAAAATCGTAAAAATTCCCAAGACAACTAACGCTTCTTGCCAACTCCAACCTTCAAATTCATAGCCGGTTCTATAAAACAAAAATAATCCAAAAATACTCCCGATTAAGTTGCCTAAACTGCTGATAGTTGATAGAATAAAGTTGAGTCTGTACTCTAATTCTGCCGCGATTGCGGTTCTCCAAAACAGTTGTAAAATTTGCAAGTAACGTGTCATTTTCTCTGGTGTATTCAAGTTAAATTTACTGAAGTCGTCTCTGCATTCTGCGACCACCCGGACGCCGATTTTGACGAATCCGCAAACGACGGTTAGCCCGAAATTTAGCCCGAATTGCTTCGGCAATTTCAGTTAAACCCACATCTTCTAAAATATCACTGGCGACTAATTCTCCAGTTTCACAACCCCCCTCCATAAACCCTTGATATTCTAAAGAGGTGTGTTCGCCCGCAAAAAATAAATTCCCCACTCGTTCTCCTTCGACGCCATAAAATCGGGTAAATTCTCCCGGTCGATAACACAAATACGACCCCAAACTAAACGGACTTCCCGTCCAAAATGCACGGTCTGCTTGATTAGGAATTGCCACCCCATTAATACCCGGAAATACCGCCTCAAATTGGCTGCGAAATAATTGGGCTTGGTCTTCAACTGTTCCCGCTCCTATCGCTACGCCTTTGCTTCCTCCGGTGTAGTTTGTAATTAAACCTACCGTACTCGAAGCATAGCGGCTCTGGCTACTTTCCCAGGTATTTTGAAAGCCCAAATCGGTGAAAACATTTGCCCGAGAATTAAAACGACTTCGCCAGATTTTATCAGTATAACCGGTAATTAATTTCGAGTTTGTACCATAGCCAACCGTTTCGATGGCTTGTCGTTTGATTTCCGGTAACTCAACGTCAATTTCAATCGTTCTAAGAACGCTAAACGGAACCGTTAAAATCACCCGTTCATAGGTGCGTTCAAAACTATTCATTCCCGAACGTAAACTCACCAAAAAACGCCCGTCTGACTGTTCTCGAATCGATTCTAAAACAGTTGATGTGGCTATCGAACCCGTTAACAATTGGGCGAGTCGTTGGGTGATTTGTTCGCTCCCACCATCGAGATAAAACCGTTCGTCACTGTCTCCAAAAACTTCAAAAGTTCCCGGTTCAGTCCCGATATAATAAATTAAGTTTAAGGGGGATTGTTCTTCAGGATTTAACCCAAAGTCAGACGTGTAAGCAATTTTTAGCAGTTGGCGAATAATCGGCGTTGTAGGAATTTGATCTAAATATTGAGCCAAAGAAATATTATCAAGTGCTAGGGCTGTTTCATCTTCGCTGGTATAATCTTCAAAGTTCTCAAGTGCTTCTAAATCGGCTTCAACTTGCGCCGCCACCGGAACAAAATCATTAATAATTTCTTCTAAGGAAACTCGCCGACCTTCAAAAAAATAAGTATCGGGAATTAATCCCGCATCGACGGGTAATAAATCAATTAAAAATAAGCCCAATTCTTCGGCTAAACTGCGAATACAGATATGATCGGTATCAATAAATTCTCCGCCTAATTCGGCAATTAAAGGCGTTCCTGCGGCTTTGGTTCGGGTATTAATTCGCCCGCCAACTTTATTTCTGGCTTCAATAATATCTATCGGAACTCCGGCTTGACCCAAGCGATAACCTGCTGCTAATCCGGCAATTCCCGCGCCCACAATTAACACCGGAGAAATGCTAGACTGAGCAGTAGCACGATGTCGATATTGGCTAAGAGTTGCTGTAGCCATTGCACCGGCACTGGCTAACCCGATTTGTAGCAAACGACGGCGAGTTAAAATAGCAGGAGTCGGGCTATTTTTCTCGTGCATTCCTAACAGTTCATCGGTGGGAATTCCGGTTCGGCGCGACATCTGAGCGATGCGATACGCCTGACGCAAGACCCGCATTAATGCAGATTTAGCCATGATTTTACCTTGCTTTTATAAGTTACACGAACTGCCCAGGCTTTATTGTTATCTATTGTCGTTAAAATAGCTCAAATTATTAACAAAAGTATACATTTTATTTCGGTTGGTCAAAGGGGCTATTCAATAATTGATAATTAATAATGGATAATGGATAATTACCTCGCTCCTTTATGAAGAGGATTGACAGAGAGGAAATAATTTTTCTTTTTTCTCCTTGAAAGTCGAGGTCTTCAACCCCATTAATTAATGATCAATTATCAATTGTCAATTATCCATTGAAAATGCTATGATCGCTTAACGTTATCGGGTAAAGGTTAACCTTATAATATTGAGGAGTTAATACTTGATGCTTACCTTTGAAGAATTCTTAGATGAAGACTTTTATTTTGAACAATATCCCGCAGTTCAAGCCGCAGTAGAAGCGGGAGAATTTGAAAGCGGACTGGATCATTTTTTGCAAGTCGGTCAGTTTGAAAGTTTGCAACCCAATCCTTTATTTGATCTGGGTTATTATCGTTCGATTTATACCGATGTTTCCGGTGCGGTTGAACGAGAAGCGATCACAGAAGCCGAACATTTTATCTTATTTGGTCAGTTTGAACAACGAAACCCCAATCCCTTATTTGATACGGCTTATTATTTAGAACAATATCCCGACGTTCAAACCGCTTTTGAAGAACAGCGACTCACCCCGTTTGAACACTTTTTTAGATTTGGTCAATTTGAAGGACGAAACCCCAGTTTATTTTTTGACCCTTTATTTTATCAAGAACGCAATCCCGAAGCCATCGGTGCTATCGAAAACGGGGTTGTAAATAGTTTATTTGAACATTTTCTTCGCTTCGGACTTCCGACCGGAAAATTGGGCGTTTCTCCCGACCCTAGAAATGATTTATCGGGAGCATTTCAACTCGATACTCTCCTCGGAAGTCGGACTGTAATTGAATCAGTTAGTGAAGAAAATCCGGCTGATATTTATCGTTTTGTTATCCCGAATGAAGCCAGTGCAGTTACCATTCGTTTGACTGAATTAACCGCCGATGCTGATTTGGAGATTTTAGAAGATCTTAACGGGAATTTAGCCGTTGATTTTGATGATATTTTTGCGGTATCAAAAAACTTGGGGATTGCTTCGGAATCTATAATTTTTGATGAACTAACCGCCGGAAATTATTATGTGCGGGTCTCTCAATTTGAAGGAGAAACCGATTATAATTTAAGCTTTGATATTACTCCTCTGGTCTAAGCAAACTGGCGACAAAAACGCGGTCGCGACCTTCTTTTTTAGCGCGATAAAGAGCCTCATCAGCCGCTCGTATAACCGCATCTTTCGTGAGTCCATGTTCAGGAAAAATCGCCACTCCCACAGAAATTGAAATCCTTCCCAAGGTCTGACGACGATAATGTAAGTTAATGTGTTTTACCTCTTCTCGCAACAATTCTGCTCTTTCTTGAGCGGTTTCTAAATTGGTTTCGGGAAGCATCAATAAAAACTCCTCTCCTCCATAGCGACAAGCAATGTCAGATTTACGGATGGAAGTTTGCAGAACAAGACCTAATTCTTGAAGGAGTAAATCTCCGGCTTCGTGACCAAAAGTATCATTAAATTGTTTAAAATGATCGACATCGAGTATAATAATTCCTAAGGTTTGTTTTTTGCGTTCAGCACAATAAATTTCCCGGGCTAGAGACTCTTCTAAATAGCGTCGATTAAACAAGCCAGTTAGGGGATCGCGAATATTTTGGAGTTGGAGTTTTTCCCGCAATTTTAAATTTCCCAGCGCCAAAGCAATATGTTCAGCAACGGTTTCGGCGAGCGCTTTTTGAGCGTGAAATAATTTTCCTTTTTCTTGAGAACTTAAGTGTAAAATTCCAATGGCTTCTCCTTGCGCCATCATCGGAATACAAGCATATTCAACCGGGAGAGGAACAGAAGCAGAAGTGAGATGTTGACAGAGTAAATCGGTATTAATATCTTCAACTAAATGTCGCTTTCCTCGACGCAGCGCCCAACATTCATTGGGGGTAAATAATCTTTCACTTTCGGGGTTTCCCCAAATGACAACCGCTTCAACTAAATGTCGAGATTCGCTCATCATAAATACCCCTCCCGAAGTATGAGGAAATAGGCGTTTGAGTGAACTGGTAATTACTTTATAAGCTTCTTCTACCGTGACACAGGCTTGTAATAAATCACTCATCACGCTAATCTGTTGTAAATCGCGGTTATATCGTTCTAATTCTCCGACCCATCCTGATAGTTTTTGATTGGTTTCTTCTAATACTTTTTCGGCTTGCTTCTTTTGGGTAATATCGCGCAACATGACCGTAAAAACTTGTTGAGAATTAACTTCCAGTTTAGAAATAGAAGCTTCGGCCGGAAATTCGCTGCCATTTTTACGAATTCCTTGAATTTCTCCCCATTCTTTTCCGGTGCGATGACTGGTTTTTGTTGAGTCGGCAAACTCCGCAATATTTTGATGATAAATGACTTGATAATTTGGCGGAAGCAACATCTCAAAGGCTTGTCCGATCACTTCCTCGGCAAAATAACCAAATAAATGTTCGGCGCTGCGGTTAAATAGAATAATTTCCTGCTGTTGATTAAAGGAAATAATTGCATCTTGAGCGAGATCGACTATTCCCGAAAATTGGGCTTCGCTGGTTCTCAATTTTTCCTCAATATCCCGCCGTTTTTTGACATCTTGATACAGTATAAATCCGGCTAAAGAGACCAACCCCACCGCAAAAATACTGCTCAAAACAATAGCAACGATCATATTCTTGGTTGTGGCGATCGCTGCGGTCGTTCGCTGTTCTAACAGGCGGTTTTCTTCCGTTTGAACTTGCTCAATCAGTTGGCGGATTTTCTCATTGACGACTTGATTTTCACCCGTTTGTAGAAAGATCAGAGCGGGTTCTAATCCCTCGGTTATCCGCAGATTCATGCTTTTTTCGATCAAATCAATTTGGTCATTGACCAGAGACTTTAAAACAGCAATTCGGTTCTGATGGCGGGGATTATTTTGGGTAATTGCTTCAATTAAATCAAGCTGTCTTTGGATTAAAGTATACTTTTCTTGATAACTATAAAAATAAGTTTGATCGGCGGTCACAATATATCGTTCTTGTTGATTTTTGATCGCTTCTATTAAATAAATAAGTTCTTGAATTTCTGAGATCACTTTATGCTTGTCTGAAACCTCTTGAGAGGTCTTAACCAAGCGAATTGTATTCCAATAAGACAATCCACTTACTGTTGCTAAAATTGTCACAGCCAGCGCACATCCTGTGAAAATCGTCGTTTTTAATGACCATTTCATAAAGTAAAAAAAAATTAATTAGCAATCCGATTGTCAAAAATAGATGGATTTTCCATAAAGATTGCTGTTCCTTCTTGTAAGGCGGCGATCGCATAGGTTGCTTGATGAATATCCATCGGTTTAGCAAACAAATATCCCTGTCCAAATTCGCAGCCTAACGCTCGCAATTGTTGCCATTGTTCAAAAGTTTCAATCCCTTCTGCAACCACCTCCATACCTAAATTATCAGCCAAAGCGATAATTGCGCGAACAATTGCATCATCTTTTTGTCCGAGATGCTGGACAAAAGTGCGATCTATTTTTAAACTATCAAGGGGTAATTCTTGCAGGTGACTTAAGCAAGAATAACCCGTCCCAAAATCATCAATACACAATTGCAACCCTATCTTTTTAGCTTGATCCAGAACTCGCGACGCTTTCACCTGATTGGAGATCAAGCAACTTTCGGTAATTTCTAGCTTTAAACCCGTTCGATCTAGATGTTTTTCTATCAGAAGTTGTTCCAGTTTAACAAATAGATTATCTTGGGATAATTGCAGGGGTGATAAATTAATATGAAGCACCAAATTTAAACAGGAGGGAAATTGTTCTTGCCAGTCTCGCCACTGATTAATTGCCGAGTGTAAAATCCAGTCTCCCAACTCATAAATTAAACCGGTTTCTTCTGCAATGGGAATAAAAAGTCCTGGTGAAACAACTCCCCGAATTGGATGTTGCCAACGCACTAACGCTTCAAACCCGACAAGTTCTCCCGTTGTCAAAGAAACAATGGGTTGATAATACAAGCAAAATTCTTTATTTTTGATTGCTTTTCTAAGCTCTTGTTCAAGTTCTAAGCGCAACGCCGCTTGCTGTTGCAAATCGGTTGTTAGAACTCGATAACAGCCTCTTCCGGCTCGTTTTGCACTATACATCGCCAAATCTGCATCTCGCAAGACTTCAGCGGCATCTTTATATCCAAAAGAACTGTGAGTAATTCCAATACTGGCATTAATATAATATTGATAATCTTCCCATTCCAAAGGTAACTTAAACTGTTCTAAAATCCTTTCTGCTAAGGCACTAGCTTTTTCAATATAGCAAATATTTTCTAATATAATTAAAAATTAATCCCCACCCAAACGCACCACAGAACCGAAAGTTTTAGCACAAGTTTTCAACAACCGTTGAGCAACTTGATTGAGCAAACCATCTCCAACAATATGCCCCATGCTATCATTAATCACTTTAAAATGATCGAGATCGATATACATCACCCCAAAATGAAAGCTACAATCAACCTGCGAACGCTTAATCAAATTCTCTAATCTAAACATAAACCAATTCCGATTCGGGAGTCCCGTTAAGCTATCATGGCAAGCCATGTATTCTAATTCTTGCTTGCGTGATAATAAATCTCTGTGGGTTTTTTGAAGCTGTGTTAACGTGATTTCTAGCTCTTTTGTGCGTTCTTGAACTTGCCGTTCTAACTGTTGATTCAGTTGAGAAAGAGCCATTTCAGCTTTCGTGCGTTCAATAACTTCTTGTTTAAGTTTTTGAGTGGTTTGATAGAGTTTTAAATGCTGTTGAAGGCGAGCGATCACTTCATCGTGACTGAAGGGTTTGGTAATATAATCAACCGCCCCCAATTGTAATCCTTTCAGTTTATCGACCGTTTCCGATAATGCCGTCATAAAAATCACCGGAATTTCTGTTAATTTTGAATCCGACTTTAACTGAGAACAAACTTCAAACCCGTCCATTCCCGGCATCATTACATCCAATAAAATTAAATCCGGCGGATCGCGTTTAATTTTGGCGATCGCACTTTCTCCATCTTGAGCAATCCGCACATCATAACCAATACTATCCAGAATATTAAACAATAAGCCCAAATTTTGGGAATTATCATCTACTATAATAATTTTAGTGGGGGAACAGGAAATTTTATTCATGTTTTTTACTCCGATAGTTTTCGAGAAGTTGACAGATTTCTTTTTCTTGAAACTGATTCGCAAGTTCTAGCAAAGCCTCCGCAAAAGAAGCATAACTCGCATCAATTTGTTTGAGATTTAAAGCCTGTTCTTTAATTTGTTTTATTTTTCCATCTAAAGCCAACTCATATAAATTTTCGAGTAACAGATCGTCGATATTAGCGGAGAAGTCCTCGGCTAATTTTTTTTGATGCTTTACGGCCGATAGTGACTCTTTTTCTTCTGCATAAATCCATTGTATTTTAAGTAAATTATCTAACTTTTTGAGCAGTACATTACTGTCAATCGGTTTGACCAAAAAAGCATCGCATCCGGCTTCAAAACAAAAGGCTTGATCGGTAAGAAAACCGCTAGCCGAAGCGACAATAAGCTTAACCTTTTCATAAGCTGGATCTTGACGAATTATAGAGATCATTTCTACCCCACCCATCTCAGGCATAACAAGATCAACAATGACCACATCTAAATCTGGATGGAGTAATTTCATTTTCTCTAAGCCTATTTTACCATTTTTTGCAATTTCGACTTGAAAGCCAATTGATGACAGAAACTCTTGCAAAAAAAGACAATTTTCTAATCGATCATCAACCACCAATACTTGAGGTGATTCTCCCTTAATTCCAATAATTCTTTTAGATACTTTACTGGATTCCTCGGGCCGTTCCACTTCCGGTACAATGGGCAACTGAAGATCAAATCTAAATAGACTTCCCTGATTATATTTGCTCTCGACTTCTAGTTTACTACCCATCATCTCTAAAAGTTTTTGAGTAATTGTTAAACCCAGACCCGTTCCTTCTGATTGTTTGTACGCTTCCAGACCTTGTTCAAAGGGCTGAAATAAACGTTCAAGACTTTCAGAAGGAATACCAATTCCTGTATCTTGAACTTTAAACCTTAGTGTAACAGATTGAGTAGAATCCGTAAAAGGGGAGATGGCCTCTACCGCAAACATCACTTCACCTGTATCGGTAAATTTAACCGCATTACTTAAGAGATTTAGCAATATTTGTCGGAGTCTTTTTTTATCAAACAAACAGTATACATCGGAGATTTTTAGATCGATTAAATATTTCCATTTTAATCCTTTCCCTTCGGCTTTCGGATGAAAAATCGCGGCGATTTCGTCTAAAAAACTCTCGATTCTGACAGCAGTCGGATGCAATTCCATTTTTTTAGCTTCAATTTTTGCCAAATCTAAAATATCATTAATTAAATCGAGTAAATGTTCCCCACATTTATAAATAACGTCCAAACTTTGTTGTTGTCGCTCCGTTAGTGTAGGATCGCGTTGGAGAATTTGAGTGTAACCTAAAACCCCATTAAGCGGTGTTCGCAATTCGTGACTCATCTGTGCCAAAAATGTACTTTTAGCTTGGTTCGCCGCATCCGCCGCCGCTTTCGCTTCTTTTAAAGCTTGGTTCGTAGTTTCTAAAGCCGCCGTGCGAATTTTTACCCGTTCTTCCAGGCGTTGGTTCAACTCCCGAACATCCTGTTCAATCCGTCGTCGCTGAACCGTTAGCGCCAGTTGATCTCCCAAAGAACAAATTAACTCAATTAAACTTTGATCTCGATAACGACATTCCCGACAATAGAAAACAAAAATAGCAACAATTTGACTTTCCAACTGAATCGGAATCGCCAAAGCGGTTTTGAGTTGAACCAACTCCGCCAATTCTCTCCGCAAATAAACCGAATCAACCTGTTTTGATAAAGGCGCTAACCATTGAGGTTTTTTACTCGCCCACACTTTTCCAGGTAGTCCTTCATTCAGTTTAAATTTGATTTGAAGACTTCCAAAGAAAAACGGTTCAAAATCCGAACTGTTACTGTAGAAATGAGAACAAAGTTCTAGAGATTGGATTTTTTCATCCGGTATCCAAGCTTCTGCAAAATCCCAATGAATCGATTCACAGATAAACGATAAGGCAATTTCTAACGCCGAATCCAAATCCTCAGCCGCCGTCATCGCTTGATTAATTTCATATAATAACCGTTGCTTTTCTTCATTTCGTTTGCGTTCGGTGACATCAATTCCTATTCCCCAAGTCGCCCAACCCGGAACCGGATAAACATCGGATATATTCGTCCAACTAATCGTTTTTACACTGCCATCTTTTGCCCTTAAATTCCATTCCCAATCATAATAATAATTCCCTCTCGCTTGCCAAGCTTCGCTCATCTGTTGGCGGTAATTTTCATCGGGATATAACAACTTCATCGCCTTAGAATTACCAATCATTTCCGCTGCGGTATATCCCGTAATTTTTTCACAGGCTTTGTTCCAAGCAATAATATTCCCCCGCTCATCAAAAGCATCCAACATCACCGTCATATTTTCTAAAACTCGACGCAACCGTTCTTCACTTTCGCGAAGCTTTTCTTCGTCCCGTTTTCGTTTTGTAATATCTTGACCAATGGCAATAATATTACCGTCGGAAAGATAAGTATTCATCCAAGTTTGTTCGGTAATTCGTCCGTCCCTCACCCGAATTTTCATATCGACCCAACTTCCAGTTTCTGCTTGCACCTTTTTCCGAATATCTTGAAAGTATTCTGGGTCAGGAAAAGCATCAGCCCAGATATCAAACTGACCGATTTCTTCAAATTTGTAGCCCGAAACTTTTTCCCATTCTTGGTTAACCCAAATAAAATTATTCTGACTATCCATTAGGGCGATCATCACCGGAATATTATCCAAAATCGTTTCCAGTAATTCCTTTTGTTCTTTCAACTTCATTTCGGCTTCTTTTTCTTCGGTAATCTCATAGTTAATTCCGATCATTTTTACAGCCTGACCCGCTTCATTATACTGAATTAAAGCATCCGCTTTAATGTAGTGAATTGAGCCATCAGGATGCACAATCCGAAACTCTGTATCGTATTCCTTCTCCCCTCGCAAAGCTTGTTGAGAAAGGGAATAAGCCCGCTCTTGATCCTCGGGATATATCGCTTTTTGCCACGCTTCATAAACACCATCAAACTCTAACGGTTCAATACCATAAAGTTGATACATCCGCTCATCCCAAGTTAAAATATTATTGACAACATCCCATTCCCAAATTGCAATTTCACCCGATTTAAGCGCTAATTGCAAGCGTTCCGAAAGTTTACTTAATTCTTCTTCTGCTTGTTTGCGATCGGTGGTATCAGTCGCAATTCCAACACTACGATAAACCTCTCCTTGTTCGTTATAAAGCGGAAACGCCTTCGACGAAATCCAACGCACTTTTCCTGTTGGTTGAATGATCCGATATTCGATTTCTAATTCACCGGAATTCATAAACGGGTTGAGTTTCTCTAAAACCCGTTCGCGATCGTCGGGATGTACCGCATCAAACCAAGCATCATGTCTTTGATAAACTTCTTGACAACTATACCCCCAAACTTTTTCGTATGCGGGGTTAACATAAAGCATTTGAGGCGGATGTAGAGAACGCACAAAAAATACATCTCCAACATTTTCTGCAATTTGGCGAAACTTTTCCTCACTTTCCCGTCGAGCTTGACGAATTCGCAGGGTGTTAATTCCATAAGCTAAATCCGAAGCTAATTCTTGAAGTAACGGAATTTCGGCTTCGTCAAAATTTTCTTTTTCCACAGATTCTAATACCAAAACCCCAAAAACATCTTGATGTATGAATAAGGAATTCTCTTTTCCCCCGATATAACCGATCCGATTGTGTTCGTTTGTCCCCAACAGGGGAAAATTCCCAACATAATAGCTTTCCAAATGAGTAGAGTCTCTGGTACAAGGCTGACACAAAGCAATATTATAGACCCCTGTTTGTAAGACTGTTGCTGTCGATTTATTCGTCGCTTTTAGTATACTTTGACAATCGACAACATTCAACAAATCCTCAACACTACCATTGGCAACCCAACAGAGGGTTTCGCTATCCGGTTGCACAAACCCCACTCGTACCCGTTTAAAACGGCCCATTTTAACGAGAATCTGGCAAATTTCGTTTAAAAGTTCTTGTTCTGTTGTTGCTCGCACTAAAGCTTGGTTGCACTCGCTCAGGGTCAGCAGCGAGCGGTTAAGCTGTTGGATATCGTTCAGTTGTCGGGTTCTCCCTTGGAGTAAATACACCATCAACCCCAACAACGCCGAAATTAATAATCCCCCGCACAAAATCACCGTCGGAAGATAAGAATAATGTTCTAGTAGAATTTTTGAACTCGGGATGATTTCAACTCCCCAGGATGCTCCGGCAATATTTACCGAAAATCTCTGAGTATAGGCGAGTTGATCGGAAGAAATTAGCTTATACTGTTGGGATGAATTGATTGGGTAAAGTTGATCTTCTCCTGCTGTCAGGTAAATGTCATAATTATGCACTTTAGCAAGTTCTTTGAGCAAATCATTAAATAAAGTATCAACATCAACCAACGCCACTAACCACCCTTGAAATTCTTGCTCTTTTATTAAGGGAACATAGATAACTAATCCTTCGTTTAATTCTTGATTAAAGTAGTTTAATTCCACCCGATCGCTTATTTGAGTTTGCTGAAACACTTGAGACTGAGTGATTATCCGGTTTTGAGAGCGTTTGATCTCCTGATGTAAGCGAGTAATATTCTGAGTTTCGATAGTGGGAATCACCCATTGCACCCGTGACTCCGGATTAATGCGTCCGAGAGCGAGGATCTGCGGATAAGAGTCTAAATAGCTGTAAGTCTCTGTTTGCCAAAGATCTTCGGCTTGTTTGCGATCGAGCATCCAACGATTTCCCATCCGTTCGAGAGTCGATATTTTATTTTTTAATCGATTTGTAAAAGCCACTTTTATGGCTTGGGTGTCTGATTGGATTAACTCCTCTAAGTAATTGCGATCGCGAATCTTAACTTGTTGGGCTAAAACAATGGCAACCCCGAAATTTAAGCCCACTAACACTGATAACCAATAGGAATTTAACCCGAATTGTTTGATTTTATGAAATAAAAAAAACATAGCATTAGTAGAACCTTTTACTTGGTTAAATTTAAGATTTTGATGAATACACAGGTACGGTTATAATAAAAATTATTGAATCCAGAAAAAAAAATTTAAGTTTACAATTTTTATTAAAATTTCATAGAAGTTGTTTGACCGCTCAATCTACTGTTCAAGTTTTATGTCTATGATATGTTAAATTGTTGGGCATGAGGTTAAGAAACAATTATCTTAATTAATCTCAACCGGGACTTTTATGTATAAAAGTATACATTTTGTCGGCGTTCAAAACCAACTTCTAGATTAAATCCTCTCAGAGGGGAAATAATTTATAAGTTGACTTTATCAAAAATCCAAGAAATTAGAAGAAACTTCTTTCAAAGTACCTTCTAGTTTAAAAAATAATTTTATTTACATCAAGGATATTTTTCACTTCTCAATCCAGGTTGAAATGTGAAAAAGTTGGGTCAATCTTGAGAATTTAGAAGTTAGAAGTTAAGAATTGGGAGTCAGGAATTGGGAGGACCGGAGTCGGGAGGAAAGAAGTCGTGAGGTCAGAAGTCAGAAGTTCAGGAGTTCAGGAGGAAAGAATTACCTGTTGCCTATTGCCCTTTCCCCTTCCCCCTTCCCCTTTCCCTTTCCCCTTCCCCCTTTCCCCTTTCCCCTTCCCCCTTTCCCCTTCCCCTTTCCCCTTCCCCCTATAGCAGCCTATTGCCTACTCCCTTCAGTTTGCATAAGTCCAACCTGTTGAGACGTATGTATCGATGGATGGATCTAAATGCTCCGAAGTGCAAGGCTTCAATGCACTCTCCGAACAACGGTAGGGTGTATTTTTTTTTGCCAAGCGGGTATGGTGACTGATTTACCCTCCGGTTGCCCCAGAATAAACACAACCCCGCTGCATATCCAAAGTTAAAATAGCCCCATTGCGAATCACATCCGTTGCATTCTTCACCCCAATAATCACCGGAATACCCAAACGCAAACCAATCACCGCAGCATGAGACGTTAAACTATCAACTTCGGTAACAATACCCGAAGCCTTGCGAATCACCTCAACAAAATCCGCATTCGTTTGAGGAACAACCAAAATATCACCCGGATTAAAATCCTTCAGTTCCAAAGCCTCCCTTGCCACTCTCGCCCGTCCGGTCACAGAACCCTGACCCACAGCCGTTCCCTTGCCCAACAAAGCATTGACAACTTCCACTTTCACCAAATCCGTCGAACCCGGAACCCCTTGCAGCGTTCCCGCCGTCGTCACCACCAAATCCCCATCAGAAAGTAAATAATTTTCTCGGGCAACATTCACCGCCGACTGAAACGTTTGATCCGTCGAAGACAAATCTAAGACCAATAACGGCTTCACCCCCCAAACCAAACTCAACTGTCTTGCCACCTCCACATGGGGCGTAACCGCTAAAATCGGGGTGGAAGGGCGAAACTTAGAAACATTGCGGGCCGTTGCCCCGGTTTTGGTTAACGTCATAATTGCCCCCGCATCCAGTTGTTGGGCAATTTGAGCCACCGCCGCCGATATAGCATTGGGAATTGAGCGTCCGGTATCGGCTACCGTCGAAATATTGCGAGTAATCCCCTCTTTTTCAATCCGGGCGGCAATTCGAGCCATTGTAGCCACCGCTTCCACCGGATATTTACCCACCGCCGTTTCGTTAGACAGCATCACCGCATCGGTACCATCTAAAATTGCGTTGGCAACATCAGAAATTTCCGCCCTCGTCGGTCGCGGGTTGCCCACCATACTGTCTAACATTTGAGTCGCCGTAATCACCGGAATTCCCATGCGGTTCGCCGTCACAATTAACCGCTTCTGTAAAATCGGAACATCTTCGGCCGGCAGTTCCACCCCTAAATCTCCCCGGGCGACCATCACGCCGTTACAGAGGGTGAGGATTTCCTCCATTTGTTCGATCGCTTCGTGCTTCTCAATTTTGGCAATAACCGGAACATTTTTACCCGCACTGGCGATCAGTTCTTTGATTTCCAAAACATCTTGGGGATTTCTCACAAAAGACAGGGCGACCCAATCCACCCCTTGATCGAGGCCGAACGTCAAATCCTTGCGATCTTTGTCCGTTAGGGCTTTAATCGACAAATAAACCCCCGGAAAGTTAACCCCTTTGCTATTAGAAAGCGGCCCGCCAACGACGACCCGACAGTGGAGTTCTTTGGCTTTGCGATCAACCTTTTCGACCTTCATTTCTACTTTGCCATCATCGAGCAAAATATTTGCACCTTCTGGCACTTCGTCCGCCAGGGGTTCGTAGGTGACGGACGAGATTTCTTGCGTTCCCGGTAACAGACGACTGGTCAGGATAAAGGGATCGTCTCGTTTGAGGATAATTGAACCGTTTTCAAATTTTCCCAAACGAATTTTCGGGCCTTGAAGATCCTGTAAAATGCCAACGGGTTTATTGAGTTCAAAGGAAATTTGCCGAATCATTCGGATACTGCGTTGGTGATCGTCGTGGGTGCCGTGAGAAAAGTTCAGTCGCAAGGTGGTTGCACCTGCTTCGATCAACGCACGTAAAACATCCGGCTGGGCGGTTGCCGGGCCAATGGTAGCAACAATTTTGGTTCGGTGCATCATTACAGTGAACAGTTATCAGTGATCAGTTACCAGTGTTTTCAGTTTACAGTCACCAGTTACCAGTTATCAGTTATCAGTGTTTACAGTTAACAGTTATCAGTTATCACCTGACCAGTGTTTACAGTTTACAGTTACCAGTTACCAGTTATCAGTTTTCTTGGTACTGGTCAAGTGTTCCCTGTCCCCTATTCCCTGTTCACTGTCTACTGTTCACTGTCTACTGTTCACTGTTCGCTGGTGACTGGTGACTGGTCACTGTTCACTGTCTACTGGTCACTGTAATTTCGCTCCGGTTCCTCGGTCTTCTGGGGCGAGGAAGGGTTTGAGATTAATTCCTCGGGAGCGATATCCTTGAGTAGAGTTGCGACCCGTACCGCCTCGGAATATACCCCGGATAACATCGCCCGTGCTGTTTTCGTCCGTGAGGGTGTAGACGCCTTGGGTGACGGTGCCGCTATCTGCTATCACCAGGTTTTGGAAAATGCGATCGCGTACCCATTGCGGATTTTCTCCGGTCGGTACGGTTAAGACAATTCTACAGCTTGGTATATCTTCGGTGGTCGCACAGATCGTGTTGTAGCCGTTTTCTACACCCGTGAGCAATTCATACAGTCCGTCGGGCCGATAAGATTCTAAACGGCGACTAATTTCGTTGCAGCGACGCTCGGGTGTCCAGCCGCCTCCCATTTCCCCCGGAACGGCCCAAGCAAAGCCTTGATTGTCTTGGCTGACGGGATAATACATCACAGTATACTCTCCCCCCACGATTTCACATCTAAACCGAGGAACGGTTGCGGTTTCGGTTTCTATTTCTTCGACGGGAATGGGGGAGTTGTCTGGGGAGTCGGGAACCGGTGAACGTTGGGTTTGGTCGGTTTCGGTTTCGGTTTCGTTGGTTTCCGGTGCCGGAACTCTAATATCTCGGCGATCGTCGTTTTGTTGGGGGAACCATCCGGGACTTCGGCCCCTTCCCGTCCAGTTGGGTCTGGCTTCTGCCGTGCCGAAACCCAGTAAAATAACAACGCTCACCGATAAACTGAGGATTCGGTGTACAGTAGAACTGAAGTGAGAATGAGACTTTAAACGAGAGGACATGGAATTTTTCTCCTTCTTCGGGTAAATTTAAAGTTGGTTTTCAACTGATTAAGATGAGACTCAGATTTGTCACGAATCTTTACAGTTTGTGACTTGTTCTCATAAAATACAGTGGTGTGACAGAATAAGGAGTGCGAAAAGTAATGTCGGAGGCCGGAAAGGCACTGACGGCTCCCAAGGAGTATCTCATCCCTGAGGGGGGCTTGAATGTAACGCTACTGATGTTTTTAGGTGCAGTAGCTTTAGTAATAACTTCCGTTATCGGATATTGGTGTTGGAACTGGGTTGGTTGGTTTTGTTTCTTCATTAACGTGCTGGCTCTGCACTTGGCAGGAACCGTGATTCACGATGCTTCTCATAATTCGGCGCATCGCAATCGGATCGTTAATGCCATCCTGGGACATGGAAGTGCGCTCATGCTAGGTTTTGCCTTTCCAGTGTTTACACGGGTTCATATACAGCACCATGCTCATGTTAATGATCCAGACAATGACCCCGATCATTTTGTTTCCACCGGTGGGCCTTTGTGGTTAATTGCCGCTCGGTTTTTTTACCATGAGGTATTTTTCTTTAAACGGCGACTTTGGCGAAAATATGAGCTTTTAGAATGGTTTTTGAGTCGGTTGGTGGTCTTTACAGTTGTGGGCTGTTCCATTCATTATGGCTTTACAGCTTACATTCTCAACTACTGGTTCTCACCGGCTTTGGTCGTCGGTTTGGCGTTGGGATTATTTTTTGATTATTTACCCCATCGTCCGTTTGTCGAGCGCAATCGCTGGAAAAATGCCAGAGTTTACCCCAGTGCGATCCTGAATCTTTTAATTCTAGGTCAGAATTATCATTTGATTCATCATTTATGGCCGTCTATTCCTTGGTATCAATACAAACCCGCCTATGAGAAAATGAAGCCCTTACTCGATGCTAAGGGTTCCCCTCAAAGTTTGGGGTTGCTCCAAGGAAAAGATTTTCGGGGTTTTGTTTACGATATCTTTTTGGGAATTCGCTTTCATCATCGACAGTCAACCCCAGAAAATAAATAAGTCTGACCCCGGAAAATTTAACTCGAAATTTGAAAACTTTGGAGAAAATTCGTTAAATTCAAACCAGATCAGCCCAATGCAAATAGAATTGGATATGGGATATTAGTAGATGGAAATGCCCTCACAGCGCAAGGACAGTCAGACCGAGACCCCACAAACCGGACCGAAGAAAATCTGGAGTGAAAATCGCGAAAATCTCTTGATTTTGGCGATCGCTCTGGTCTTATCTGTGATCATCCGAATGTTTGTGGCCGAACCCCGCTACATTCCCTCAGATTCCATGATACCGACCCTGGAAATTGGCGATCGCTTGGTCGTCGAAAAGGTATCCTACCACCTGCATCCCCCCCAAGCGGGAGATATCGTGGTCTTTACCCCGCCGAAACCGTTACAAATTCTGGGTTATTCAGTTGAGCAAGCCTTTATTAAACGGATTATTGCCCAACCCGGTCAAACGGTGGCGGTGCGAAATGGGAGGGTTTATGTCGATAACCAACCCCTCGAAGAAGATTATATCGCCGAACCGCCGGCTTATGATTGGGGACCCGAGAAGGTGCCTGGGGATCATTATTTTGTTATGGGGGACAACCGCAACGACAGCAACGATTCTCATATTTGGGGGTTTCTACCCCAACAAAATATCATTGGTCATGCTGCTTTTCGCTTTTGGCCGTTCGATCGCTGGGGACGAGTTTAGCAGAATCGGTAAAAATTCGCCCCCTCTCGAACTCATCTCAAGCTACCCTGAGTCTGGGGTTGCGTCCTAAGTACGGGAATTGCGACTACTAAGGGTGGGAAGACTCTCGATCTTGACTGTTAAAATTTAGAATAATACAAGTAGAATCATACAAAAACTTGGGAATTTCCTGAGTCTAAATGACGCGCAGTTGAGTTTAATCAAGAGTAGCTATGGGATTTTTTGATTCAGAGATCGTGCAGCAAGAAGCCAAGCAGTTATTTGAAGATTATCAATCTTTAATTAAACTTGGTGGTGATTACGGAAAGTTTGATCGCGAAGGCAAAAAAATCTTCATCCAACAAATGGAATCGATCATGGATCGTTACCGGGTGTTTATGAAGCGCTTTGAACTGTCCGAAGACTTTATGGCTCAAATGACAATGGAACAGTTGAAAACTCAACTCGGTCAATTTGGCATTACTCCCGATCAAATGTTTACCCAGATGAACACCACCCTCGAACGCATGAAAGCGGAGTTAGAAAAGCAGCCTTAGTGGGTGACAAAGCTCGGGAACGCTCGGTTCGTGACGGGGGTATAACCCGACGGGGGTTGCTGGCTCAGAGGAAACTTGGGGTCTTTTCGCGGGAATTGAAATTAGCTTAAAATTGAGTAGTCAAAGCAATTAACAAAAAAAAGTTATCAAGATGGACGATTGCCGAGCGTAGTTTTGTTAAAATACGTTAAGTTAAGTTCAGCCCCCTGATATTGTCCGGCCCGATCGCAAGCTATCCAGCGTGGAAAAATCCCTATGACAAACGTTCCTGTTTCTCGAATTCGCAACTTCTCGATTATCGCCCACATCGATCACGGAAAGTCAACTCTAGCCGATCGCCTGTTATTAGAGACAGGTACTGTAGCCTCACGGGAGATGAAGGAGCAATTTCTTGATTCGATGGACTTGGAACGAGAACGCGGCATTACCATCAAGTTGCAAGCGGCTCGGATGAATTATACAGCCTCTGATGGCAATCAGTACGTCCTCAATCTGATTGACACTCCCGGTCATGTGGATTTTTCCTACGAAGTTTCCCGCAGTCTGGCGGCTTGTGAAGGCGCGTTATTGGTGGTCGATGCGTCTCAAGGGGTAGAAGCTCAAACCCTCGCCAATGTCTATCTGGCTTTAGAAAATAACTTAGAAATTATCCCCGTATTAAATAAAATCGATCTGCCCGGCGCCGAACCCGATCGCGTCAAGGGAGAAATTGAAGAAATTATCGGTTTAGACTGTTCCGACGCCATCCTCGCTTCGGCTAAAGAAGGAATCGGAATTACCGAGATTTTAGAATCAATTGTACAGCTAGTTCCGCCGCCTCAAGATACCGTTTCCGACAAACTGCGGGCGTTAATTTTTGATAGTTATTACGATAGTTATCGCGGAGTTATTGTTTATTTTAGAGTCATGGATGGGACGCTAAAAACAGGCGATCGCATCCGTTTAATGGCTTCTAAAAAAGAATACGAAATCGATGAAATCGGCGTATTATCTCCAACTCAAAAGCCCGTTGATGAACTTCACGCCGGCGAAGTGGGCTACTTAGCCGCAGCGATTAAAGCCGTTGAAGATGCCCGAGTTGGGGATACCATTACTTTAGCCAAAGATGCCGCAGAAGAAGCGTTACCGGGCTATAAAGAAGCCAAACCGATGGTATTTTGTGGCTTATTCCCCACCGATTCCGATCAATTTCCCGACTTGCGGGATGCCCTTGATAAACTGAAGCTGAACGATTCGGCCCTCTCCTACGAACCGGAAACCTCTAGCGCGATGGGATTTGGGTTTCGCTGCGGCTTTTTGGGGTTGCTGCATATGGAAATTGTGCAGGAACGTTTGGAACGGGAATATGATTTAGATTTAATTGTGACTTCCCCTTCTGTAGTTTATCAAGTCACGACGTTAAAAGGGGAAGTCTTAATGATTGATAACCCCAGCAATTTACCCGAACCCCATCTGCGAGAAAAAATAGAAGAACCCTACGTCAGAATTGAAATGATCACCCCCGAAGAATATGTGGGGACGCTGATGGATTTGGGTCAAACTCGTCGGGGCGATTTTAAAGATATGAAATATCTGACCCTGGGACGAACAACTTTGGTTTATGAAGTTCCCCTCGCCGAAGTGGTGACGGATTTCTTCGATCAGATGAAATCTCGTTCTCGGGGTTATGCCAGTATGGAATATCATTTGGTTGGCTACCGATCCAATCCGTTGGTGAAGTTGGATCTATTGATCAACGGCGATCCGGTTGATTCGCTTTCGATGATCGTTCACCGAGATAAGGCTTATAACGTCGGTCGGGCAATGGTGGAGAAGCTCAAAGAATTGATTCCCCGCCATCAGTTTAAGGTACCATTACAGGCGGCGATCGGTTCTAAGGTGATTGCGAGCGAACATATTCCGGCGCTGCGAAAAGATGTGTTGGCCAAGTGCTACGGCGGAGATATCAGTCGGAAGAAGAAATTGTTGGCGAAACAGGCGAAAGGGAAAAAACGGATGAAGTCCCTGGGGTCCGTAGATGTTCCTCAAGAAGCGTTTATGGCGGTTCTGCGATTAAATCAAGAATCGTAAAACCAACTGTTGTCGGGGCGGGTTTATAAAAGTTATTGGTGGGTTCTATAAATTCTTCCCAAGGCCCGCCCCTACGCTTACTGTTGCCCGTTGCCATTGACAATGAAATGATTTTGTGATGCGATGGTAGATGAATGGCATCTTTAACAGTTGACCCGTTGAACATTTGACTCAGTGCGGTTTTCATCAACTTAGGGCATCAAGGGTGACATCAAGTCAAGAGGGTCAAGCAGACAGGTTGAAATTTGTTAATTTGGAACTCAAGCCAGATTTTTGTACTATGGAATTACCCTCTACGTTTGCGTGGTACGTGCAACAATGAGAATTTTAGTAACAGGCGGAGCAGGTTTCATCGGTTCACACCTCATCGATCGCCTAATGGAGCAAGGACATGAGGTCGTATGTGTAGATAATTTCTTCACCGGGACAAAGCGAAACCTAATTAAATGGTTTGGCAACCCCTACTTTGAATTAATCCGACATGATATCACAGAACCGATTCGCGTAGAAGCGGATCAAATTTATCATTTGGCTTGTCCGGCTTCCCCGGTTCATTATCAGTACAACCCCGTCAAAACCATTAAAACCAATGTGATGGGGACTTTAAATATGCTGGGGTTAGCCAAACGGGTGAAAGCCCGATTTTTGTTGGCTTCAACCTCCGAAGTGTATGGCGATCCCAACGTTCATCCCCAAACCGAAGACTATCGGGGAAACGTTAATCCGATTGGGATTCGCAGTTGTTACGATGAAGGAAAGCGGGTCGCGGAAACACTGGCTTTTGACTATCACCGTCAAAATGGGGTTGATATTCGAGTCGCCCGAATTTTTAACACTTACGGTCCGCGAATGTTAGAACATGATGGCCGAGTCGTGAGTAATTTCGTGGTACAAGCGTTGCAAGGCATTCCGTTAACCGTCTACGGAGACGGTTCCCAAACTCGCAGCTTTTGCTATGTGTCCGACTTGGTAGAAGGGTTAATGCGTCTGATGAACGGGGATTTTATTGGCCCGGTCAATTTGGGGAATCCCGGCGAGTATACCATTCTCGAATTAGCAGAAAAGATTCAGCAAATGGTTAACCCCGATGCCGAAATTCAATATAAACCCCTTCCTCAAGACGACCCCAAACAGCGACAACCGGACATCACCAAGGCGAAAACCTACCTCAATTGGGAACCGACTGTTCCCCTCGAAGAAGGTTTAAAGCTCACGATCGCCGACTTCAGCCAACGAATTTTAGAGGAACAGTCAAAACAACAATAGAATAGAAACAGGATTCACCAGGTAGCGAGACCACATGAATCCCAACCAGATGATTTGGGGCTAGCAACCCATCTCACCTAGCATTATGTTGCTTGAAAGTTTCGTTTATAGAATGAGGATATCATTATTATGCGAGTTTGTGTGATTGGTACGGGATATGTTGGCCTAGTAACGGGAGTGTGCCTCGCTCATACCGGCCATGATGTACTCTGCGTAGATAATAACGAAGAAAAAGTCAAATTGATGAGATCCGGACAGTCGCCCATTTATGAGCCGGGTTTGTCAGAATTAATGAAGAAAAATATGGATGAAGGGCGGTTGTCCTTTACTTCCGATTTGGGCGAGGGGGTCAATCACGGGGATATTCTGTTTATTGCGGTTGGTACTCCTGCTTTACCGACGGGTGAAAGTGATACTCGTTATGTCGAAGCAGTGGCTCGCGGAATTGGTTCTCATTTAAGAACAGGTTACAAGGTTGTTGTCAATAAATCAACGGTACCCATTGGTTCGGGTGACTGGGTGCGGATGATTGTTCTTGATGGGGTTTCCGAACGACAAAAGCAAGAGGGAACAACCGCAGATGTAGAAGTTGCATTTGATGTGGTTAGCAACCCGGAATTTTTAAGAGAGGGTTCTGCCATTTACGATACTTTTAACCCGGATCGGATTGTTTTGGGAAGCAACAACCAAAAAGCGCTCGATATGATGCAGCAACTTTATACCCCGATTATTGAGCGTAAGTATGCCGATGATCCCAGTTTACCTCCGGTTCCGGTGGTGATGACCGATCTCAGTTCGGCGGAGATGGTCAAATATGCGGCGAATTCTTTCTTGGCGACCAAGATTAGTTTTATTAATGAAATCGCCAATATCTGCGATCGCGTCGGGGCGGATGTGAAGCAGGTTGCCAACGGGATTGGTTTGGATTCTCGCATCGGTCAAAAGTTTTTACAAGCCGGTATTGGTTGGGGCGGTTCTTGTTTCCCGAAAGATGTTTCGGCTTTGATTCACACCGCTGATGACTACAATTATGAAGCGCAGTTGTTAAAGGCGGCGGTGGAAGTTAACAATCGTCAACGGTTAATGGCGGTTGAAAAGCTACAGCAAATGCTGAAAATTCTCAAGGGGAAAACGATTGGATTGTTGGGGTTAACGTTTAAGCCTGATACTGATGATTTGAGAGATGCTCCGGCTTTAAATATTATCGAACAACTCAATCGTTTGGGGGCAAAAGTTAAAGCTTACGACCCGATTATTTCTCAAACCGGAATGCGTCATGGTTTGTCGGGTGTGATTGTTGAAACCGATCCGGAATTGTTGGCTGATGGTTGCGATGCGTTAGTTTTGATTACCGATTGGGATCAGTTTAAGAATTTAAACTACTCGAAAATGGCGAAGTTAATGCACTCGGCTGTATTAATTGATGGTCGGAATTATCTCGATCGCAAACATTTAGAAGAAGCTGGATTCCAATATATCGGCATCGGACACTAACTAAATTCTTGGGTTTGACAATCGCATTCAACAAACAATAGACGGGAGAGATTGAACCTCTTCCGTCTCAATCTTCTCAAATTTTTCCGGAGATTGTGTCGCTCAAAATGTCAAGTCTTTGCTCGTTTATAAAATTGATGAATCTAAAATTTATCAATCCCGGGTTTATTTATTCCCGAAAACTGCTCAATTCAATTGAGAAATTTAATAATTTCTCGGTCAAACTTAATGCGTGTTGAACCTTGCTGTCTGGCGTTGCTGAAGATGATTTTACCGGAAATCGATTCGCAACGGGAAGGAATTTGTTTTGATATTGGTGTTGGAACTTTTGCGTTTTATTGCGAATTATTTGCTCAATTAAAGTTCACTACAGTTGCGGTAGAACCTTTACCCGTCCCCAAGCTTTATAAACTCTGCAAACGGTATCCCATTACCCTGATCGAGAGTTGTTTATCCGATCGCAACGGAACTCAAACCCTTTACCGGGGAAAATTTGCCAATCTTATTAATTCTAATTTTAGTTCTCTTTCTCCCAATTGGTTTGGTTCTTCGGCTTCTATTCAAGAAGTGAAAACCCTTGATTTGTTGGCGCTTTTTTCATCGGTAAATGCTCAAAAAATTACTTGCTTTAAACTCGATATAGAAGGCTGGGAATCGGTGATTATTAAACAATTTTTGGACTTACCCGAACATCTACTTCCCAAAGTGGTGATGTTTGAATATGGGGGAGGTAGCCGTCGCTTTAGCGGAACAAAAGGTTGGTCTTCTCCCTTTTTAGAGGGGACGATGAAAAGTCTACACACCTTACAGGACTGTGGCTATGGCTTCAGTATTATGATAGATTATGCGGCTAAGACTCAACCCAAAATCTTTGACTTGCGATCGCTTTCTTTGGATGAAAATACTCTCTTTTATCCCAACGCCGTCTATGGAAATATTATCAGTTTTTACAACTGTTTCTACTCGGAAACCGCAGTGAATCAAATTTGTCAGTCCTATACCGGCAATATTATTCATTGGTTTGTGGAAAAATTTCTTCTCAGCTAACCCCAAACCCCCATTTATCCCAATACAATATCATCCAATGTCAACGTTTCATTATTAATTTTTGATAACTCGATCAATTCTTCGCCGGTTTGTGCTATAGTTATAATGAGAGAATGTGCGCGCCTATAGACCCCCAACTGTTCCCGGAGTAACCCCCCATCGAGAACGATCGCATCGGTTCCTATCTCAAAGTCAATCACCAGATCCAAACCGCGACCGGGAACAATAAAAAAGCGATCGCGTCCTTCTCCACCGGACAAGGTATCAAAGCCTTCCTCTCCTAGCAGCCAGTCATCCCCGGAACCTCCATCAAGGCGATCGTTTCCCGAACCTCCATCGAGGGTATCATCCCCGAGATCGCCAAAAATTTGATCATCTCCCGCATTTCCATCAAGCCAGTCATTTCCTCCACCGCCAAACAGGATATCATCATTTTCGTTACCCGAGATCGTATCCCGACCCTCATTTCCCCAGAGGGTATCCTGACCCTCGTTTCCCTCGATCCAGTCTTCTCCGAGGTTTCCCTGAATATAGTCATCATCGGTTCCCCCTTGGAGGGTATCTTGATGTTTTCCCCCGTAGAGGGTATCCTGACCCTCATCTCCCGACACATAGTCTGATCCGCTGTTTCCGTTTACCCAGTCATTACCGGAGTCAGCAAAAAGGCGATCGTTTCCCGAACCTCCATATAAACGATCTTCTCCATTTTTACCCCAAAGATCATCGTCTCCCCTGTCTCCAAACCCTTGATCGTTTCCGAAACCCATTTCGAGAGTATCGTTTCCCTCTCCACCGTGAAGGGTATCATCTCCTTCGTCTCCACTGAGGAAGTCGTTATTTTTATTGGCGATCGCAATATCGTTACCTTTACCCGCAAACAGGGTATCTTCCCCGAATAAGCCAAAAATTTGGTTATCTGCGGATGTTGCGATAATCCGATCCGAACCGTTTGTCGGAACTGCGATCGCAATATTATCTGATTGTACATCTAATTGTACATCTAAGGATCGTTTTGGCGCTCTAATTGCTGGAATGTAAGCAGTTAGATCGAACACATCCGATAAACGGGGAACTTCTAAAACTGGAGTGGGAGTTGGGAGTTGGGAGTTGGGAGTTGGGAGTTGGGAGTTGGGAGTTGGTTCAATAGTTTCTTCAACACTCGGAGTTGGAGTTGGTTCAATAGTCGGTTCAATAGTTGGTTCAATACCCGAAGTTGGAGTTGGAGTCGGAGTTTCTTCAATAGTTTCTTCAAAACCCGAAGTTGGAGTTGGAGTTGGAGTCGGAGTTGGAGTTGGTTCAATAGTTGGTTCAAAACCCGAAGTTGGAGTGGGAGTTGGAGTTTCTTCAATAGTCGGTTCAATAGTTGGTTCAATACCCGAAGTTGGAGTCGGAGTTGGAGTTGGAGTTATTTCAATAGTTGGTTCAATACCCGAAGTTGGAGTCGGAGTTGGAGTTATTTCAATAGTCGGTTCAAAACCCGAAGTTGGAGTTGGTTCAATAGTTGGTTCAATAGTCGGTTCAAAACTCGGAGTCGGAGTTATTTCAATAGTCGGTTCAATACCCGAAGTTGGAGTCGGAGTCGGAGTTGTTTCAATAGTTGGTTGAAAACCCGAAGTTGGAGTCGGAGTTGGAGTTATTTCAATAGTCGGTTCAATAGTTGGTTCAAAACTCGAAGTTGGAGTCGGAGTTGGTTCAATAGTCGGTTCAAAACCCGAAGTTGGAGTTGGAGTTGGAGTCGGAGTCGGTTGAGAAAGAACTGCGAGAGTAAAAGTATCAGAAACGAGACTATTATTTTTATCGATAGCAGTAACTTTTATTTGTAGTTCTCCGACATCTTCCCGACGAGGAACCCCAGTAAACAAACCCGTAGACTTATTAAAATTAAGCCAAACCGGAAGTGTAGAACCCTCCTCCAAAGTCGCATCAAAACTCAGAACATCATCCGGATCGACATCTTGGAAACTATTGGCGATATTCAGACTAAAATTATGATTTTCTTCGAGAGTCTGATCCGCGATCGCGTCTAAAAGTTCGGGAGGATCGTTAACCCCGTTAACCGTTATCGTTACCGTAGCGGGAGACGAAATATTATTGAAATTATCGGTAACAGTATAAGAGAGGTTATCGGTTCCCGAAAAGTTGGAGTTGGGTGTATAAACAATTTCTCCAGTCGTTGTCTTAACCCTCGCATTTCCAAACTTGGGAAGTTCGACTAACGTTATCGTTGCGGTTTGAATACTATCATTTTCTAAAATAGCAATATCGACAGACTCATCCTCTTCTGCGATCGCCGTATCATTCTTAACGACTATCATCTCATCCCCCAGAATATTAATAGTTGCTATCTCCGGTAAACCCAACGTTAGTTTTGAGTTGGGGTTCGGGTTGGTGAGTGCAAAATTAACCGTTTCATCTGCTTCTATCTCACGATCATCTATAATAGGAACCCCGATGGCTTTTTGGGTTTCTCCGGGATTAAAAATAAGCACCCCGCGAGTCGGAATATAGTCTATTTCTGCGGTTGCGGTTCCTCCAAACGTGGTATAGTCTATACTGACCGGAAAACTAACCGAACTATCGAGATTAACGATAATTTCAACGAGACCCTCGCTTTCATTAACAGTATAGTCAACCCGTTCTAAACTCACCGTTGCTTTTTGACGATCCGCGAGAATAAGTTCGGCTTCGCTAACGGTTCCCAAAGTCGCATTTGTGGAATTATCCAGTTTGAGGTTTACCGTTTCATCCGCTTCTATCTTCTCATCGTTTTGAACAAAAATTGTAAAACTTTGTTGGGTTTCTCCGGGTTTAAACGTTAAAGTTCCCGTTGTTTCGGTGTAGTCAGTTCCCGCTATCGCTGTTCCGTTGGAAGTCGAATAAATAACCGTAATAACTGAACTAGACGGGTTGGTGAGACTGACATCAATAGTCGCCATTTCCTCCGGTTCATCAACGGTATAACTCGCGGTTTCAAAATTAATGATAGGAAGCGGATCATCATTGGCGATCGCCAGACTTAGAGGAGAGTTATCAAAAGTCGTTGTTTCCTCCGAAGCGAGACGAACTTCGAGAGTTTCTTCGGGTTCAAAAGTATCATCTCCCAAAATATCTACCGTTAGGGTTTTAGTCGTTTCTCCGACCTCAAAGATAATGTTTCCGCTAGTATTTACAACCGTTTCCCCAAGGCGAATATTGTGATAATCTATATCAGGAGTAGCGGTTCCTCCGATATTGTAGTCGATCTGGGTGGGTTGACTAATATCCCCAGTTCGAGTAATCGTATAAGTAACCGTTTTGCTGTTACCATTCCCTTCTATTATTGTGTTACTCTCAACCGATAAACTGTAACTAATTTCATTATCCGCAATATCAACCTCAACATTCCCCACCCCAATATTATTGTAATTTCCATCATCGCTAGTCACCGTATGAGTTAGGGTTTGGTTGTGGTTTCCTTCAATAACATTATCATCTGTTGCGGTAACAGTAACCGTTTGGGGAATATTCCAGTTTGTCTCATTAAAAATAAAAGGAGAAACCGCTTCAACTTGGTTTCCCGTATCAACCGCAATAGTCACCGGTTGAGTCGGTTGGGTTGCGAGTTGGAGGGTGTAAGTCTTGTTTTCTCCTTCCTTTATATTAAGGTTAGTCGCAGTCACAATAACTTGAGGAGTATTATTATCAACCAGAGTCGCGGTTACAGTTTGAGTCGAAGTATCCGTCGCGTTAATAATGCTATCAATACCCACTTCTACCGTTTCGTTTCCTTCCGCGATCGCATCGGTAACACCGGTTAAAATAATACTGCTTTCAGTCTCTCCTGCTGGAATCAATATAGAGGTATTATTAATAGTGTAGTCTGTTCCTAAAGTTGCGGTTCCTGCGAAGTTCAAATAAACCGTTACATCTTGACTCGATACCGTATCCAAACTTGCGGTAAGAGTTGTTGTGTCTGCGGTTTCCGAAAATAAGTTATTATTCAAACTCAGACTAACCTCGGGAGGAGGATCAATATCGACAAGCGTCACCGTAGAAGTTGAAGTCTCCCCAACCGTCGCGTTAGTTGGAGTGTCTAAGGTTAACAGAATAGTTTCCTCAACTTCATCGAGGTTATCTTGACTCAAGTTCAGCGAAATAACCCCTTGAGAATTCCCCGCAGGAATTATAATCAAACTAGGATTAATATTATAGTCGCTATCTTTTGTCGCTGTTCCCCCGACTGAAAACGGAACCGCAACATCAACCCCCGCTACAGCAGAAAGTTCTGTTATTACTGTTATATCTTCCCCTTCTTCACCGCTAGAGTTGGCGGTTGTAAAATTAACCGTCGGCGCCGTATCGTTATCTATAATAGTACCCTCTCCGGTTGCTTTTTCTATCCCCGCGTGGGAGGGGTTGCTGAGAACTAAATTAAAGCTTTCGTTGGTTTCAAATAAACTATCTCCCGAAATACTAACGTTAACCGTTTTAGTCGTTTCTCCGGGTTCAAACGTCAGACTTCCGGTTTTAATAATATAGTCGTTTCCCTCGCTTGCGGTATCGTCTGCGGTGGTATAGTTAACCGTTACGGTTTTACTCGTCGGGTGAGAAAGACTGATAGTAAATGTCGCATCTAAACTTCCGCTATCGGTTTCTACAATATCAACATCGTTCACCGATAAATTAGGAATTGCCCCGAGAGAATTAGCCGATTTTGGTGTACCATATATAAGGTTATCATTAGCATCAATCCCGTTAATTGTTAGTCCGTCATTTGTACGCCAGTTGGTATCATCTCCGGGTAGAGTGGGATCGATCCGTTCCATTGTAAAACGAACTGAATTTTTGTTGTATCCCGCTACCCAACCCCCACCATCCCCATTAACAATATCAATAATAGTCCCATCTGGAGATTTTAACGTTAGCGTTTCTCCCTCATTATTTAACCCCCCGGTATAAATCAAGTCGGCCGTGATATTATTAATAGTAGTCTGGTCTGTTCGTTCGAGTAATAAATAACTTTTGGGTTCGATAATAACTCCATTCGGAATTGTTTTGTTAATAGGAACACCACCATTTCCCTGTAAAGTCCAACCGCTTAAATTAATGCTTGTTTCACCGGGGTTATAAAGTTCTATCCATTCATCATTAAAGCTATTCGGTGTTCCCATCCAAGCGATTTCATTGATGACAACGGTTAGAGGCGAATTTTGTTGGTTTAAAAGGGTGTTTTCAGGCATTTTTTTGTGGTATTTATTTATATAAATCTGGGCTTATGTTGATAATTATGATTGTTTGTATTGTTGTTTTTTATAATATTTTGATGAAAATTTAGTTAAAAAATATCAACAATATCAATATTGTTTGATGACTCTAATAAATTTTGTTTTAAATTCAGTCTCGAATCAGCAACAAAAAATCTTGATAATAATAAGGGCGAATTCGAGCAAAATCCGAGAGAAAAAACCCCTTTAAAGCTTGATTTATCATACCATCAAGCTTGTAAAAATTTCAAGTCAAAGTCTGAAATCAACTCAAATTGAAATAATAGGGGTTGTGTTATATTTTATTGAATAATTCTAAGGTCTAACATAGCGCAAACGGGCAAGAAAAGAGGGACGTTTAAGCAGAGTCACCGCTTCTTCTAAAGGCAAAATTCTGACTTTATTATTATATAAAACATTCACCTGATAAACCTGCTTATTGGTGATATCGAGTCCGGTCAACCAACCACTTTTAGCATGATAAACGCCGGTATCAATGCCCAACCATCCCTGTCCTTGAACCAAAGACCCCGGTTCTATCCCATCAAAAGTAAAAGTAATCGTATGACCAATAATAATCAATTTATTGTTAAAATAGGGTTTAGGAATCTTATGAAATTCTCGTCTGATCCAGCAAAATTGGGCTTCTGTTTGTTGAGAAAGGGGCAAATAGGGATTAACGCCGGCATGAACTAACCAGACATCTCCCAAGTCTAAAAAAACGGGAAGTGATCGCATCCACAGGAGATGGTCGCGGGGCATCATACCCGCTTCTTGATAACTGGCAATAGTTGAATGTCCGCCGCTGTAAAGCCAAGCCTGCCAAGCTTGAGTATTTTTTCCAACTTCCGGTAAAGCATTTAACATCAGTTGTTCGTGGTTTCCCATCAAACAGCGATAGGGACTATTTTTGACAAACTCGACAACCTGGGCGCTTTTCGGGCCGCGATCAACTAAATCTCCGAGAAAATAAACCCGATCCTCCTGTCCGGGATCAAGTTTTTCCAGGAGCGTCATCATACCATCATAATGCCCATGTACATCACCAATAATCAGGCGTCGGTTTGGCATTTTTTTCACCGGGGTTGCTCAAAAATCGATCGAGATCTAACCTTATCGACTAAGGGCGTTGAGAAAGCTTTGTAGTCCAGCCAGAAAGCCTTGTTTTTTCGGCTGTGGCTTTGAGGACTCGCCGGAGTCACCCTCACTCGGGCTGGTTCCTGCCAAAATTTGATCGAGTTCATCTCCGACAGGCTTAGTTTCTTGTTCGGCGATAATCTGGTATTGTCCGTCAATTTCTTGCCAAACTTGCCACAAAGAAGGATAACAGCGATAAAGTGCGGCATCTCCTTCTAGGGGGCGGAGATAATAGCAGGTGGAAATCCTATTAATAAACCGATCGCGCAAGGCGCGAGCAGCATAGCCTATTCCTATGATAGCAACATCTTCCAAGCGGGGATTGAGTAAAATCGTAACGCGATCGCAGGCCAACTGAGATAATTTTTCCACCTGTTCCACCTCAACCGGAGTTGCAGAAACCACCAAGAAACGGCCATCATCGTCTTGAAGACGGGTATCTATCGGCGATCGACTGCTTCCGAGATCGCTAATTCTAAACGGGACTTCTCCCCAGTCTCGACGGGCTAAAGCGGCGGCGCCCGCATCGGGAAAAAAGACTTTTAGAACAGTTTCGGGTTCTTCAATAGCGGGAATAAATTGTTGAGCAATGGTTTGGGCTTGCAGTTCAATTTCGGGAAAAACTAACTCGACTTGCAGCAGTTTGTAACCGTCATCGAGAGCGGCTTGGGTGGCTTGTTTTGCCTGTTCGACTGCTTCTTCTATGCTTTTCGGTAATTGCGTCATTTTCGTTCAAGGTTTGCCCAGAATCTTGTTATAAATTCAATTTCTTTCGGTATTGTATCGTAGGATGAGCATTGCCCATCCTAGTACAGTTTAAACCGTAACAACAACAGCTAACGGTTTGAGTCGCTGAAGAATTTGTTTCAACACCATCGCCGTCCAGTCAATATCCGCTTCGGTGGTATTCCGTCCCAAGGTTAAACGTATTCCGCCCAAAGCGGTTTTTTCGTCGTAACCCATCGCCAATAAAATCGGACTGGGACTCAGTTTACCACTATGACAAGCCGAACCCGCACTAATACCAATTCCGGCAAGATTCATTTGTCTGACTAGGGTTTTTCCGGTAACGGGTGATGAACTTTGATCGGTTTGCGGCTTTAAACAAAAACTGACATGATGGGGCAGTCGGTGAATGCGATCGCCTGTGGGAATTAACGCCGGCACATCGGCCATTAAATCAAATAAGCGATCGCGAAGTTGAATTAACCGGGGAGTTTCTGTTACCATTTCCTCTAAAGCGAGTTCTGCGGCGACTCCCAAGCCGGCAATCACCGGAACCGCTTGAGTTCCAGACCGCAACTTCATTTCTTGACCGCCCCCGCCTAAGAACGGTTCTAACTCAACTCCGGGTTTAACATAAAGGGCACCGCTTCCTTGAGGTCCATAAAATTTGTGACCGGACAGCGATAATAAATCAACAGGTAAACTCTGTACATCGATCGCTATTCGTCCGGCAACTTGTACCGCATCGGTATGAAATAATATCCCCTGAGAACGGGCTATTTTCCCCAACGCTTCGACGGGTTGCAAGCTGCCGATTTCACTTTGTCCGTAAATCACCGATACTAGAACGGTATTGGGTTGTATTGCCGCTTGCAAGTCCAACGGATGAACTCGCCCCAAACCATCCACCGGAAGACGGGTGACTTCCCATCCCCATTTTTCCAGCAATTTTGCAGGTTCAGCGATCGCCGAATGTTCCACACTGGAAATAATCAGATGTTGGGGGGTAGAATAACATCGAGCCACGCCCATGATTGCCATATTATTGGCTTCAGTCCCCCCCGAGGTAAAAATAATCGATTCTGGAGGGGCGTTGATCAAATGCGCGACTTGGCTTCTAGAACGTTCTAACACCGTCGCCGCCCTTTGACCCCATTCGTGTAAACTCGAAGGGTTCCCCCATTGTTGCGTGAGAACCGCTTGCATGGCCGCGATCGCTTCTGTACGGGTGGGGGTGGTTGCGCTATAGTCTAAATAGATTTGCATGGGTTTGTTGGCTGGTTTAGCGTCTTGATAAATTTAGCCCGATCCAAGCTTCAAAATTCGGGAAGTTCTCGGGAACTGTGAAGCCTGTTGATTCGTCTACAATTGGGTTGGCTCAGTCTCCTGGCTTGCAAACGTTGTAGTCTTCGTGAGATAGGATTTTTTGCGGGACAACAAAATTACCGCTATCTTGGCAGAGCATACGATAGTTGCGAGTCACTGGAATACTTATGATAAAGCGATTATGTCGCAGTCGCTTCCCTCCAAAGTCACGATAAGTTTTCTGATCGCTGAGTCCGGCAAGAATAGCCCGTGCTTTAATGACCACATAATCGGGTAAACCTCTGAGATCGATAATATCTTGCTCAAAGGATGCTTCCCATTCTTGCTTTCTATTTCGTTTCTCTGCTAGCTGTCGGTCTTCAAGTTTTTCTACCATCTCTTCTTGTTTGCAGCGATGGCAGACTTTTCCATATCCTTTGTGGCCACACGGAAATGTTCTCTTTCTTCTAGGCATAACACTAATGTGAGGGTTCTGACCCAGGTCGTGCGAACAAAATATGAGGTCCCACTGTCCTTGTCCAAAACAAGGTTGCGGGGGGTTATGCAAAAAATGATTCTGCACAAATTGAAATTAAGCTCTATTTAATAGATTACCTGCCTTCAGCGATATCCCCCAAGCGGATATCTCTAGAAAATTCCTCGGGTTGGACGGAATGTTAAAAGTTTAGGAGATAAAGGGGTTTGGGGAGATTTTGCAAATATTAAGATTGTCAAACTTAACCTCACCCATCCCACCCCGATTTTCTCACCAAGATGGAACAGAATAAATCTTCCTCAGAGAATTTTTACATTCTCTCCTCAGACCGTTGACGGCTGACTAAAATAATTATTATCCATCTTCGCTTACCCTATTTTTACCGTGCATTTATTCAAAAAAAATCGATTAATTCTCGGTTTGGCGGTTTTATTCGCTTTGCTGTTGGGCGGACGTTTTTTGCTGGAGAAAAAACCCTCTCAGTCTACTCTCAAACCGCCTCTAGAAACTTTACCCCAAGATGGGTTAATTCAAGCTTACTTTAATCAGTCTCAAGCTTCTGTTTATACCGAACCCTACCGCCAACAAACTCGCTTCGGAGATGACCTCGAACAAATTATCATAGATACCATTAAAACGGCAAATTCTAGCGTTGATGTGGCGGTTCAAGAATTGCGTTTACCGAAAATTGCCGAAGTTCTGGTTAACCGACATCAAGCCGGGGTTAAAGTTAGAATTATTCTCGAAAATAGTTACAGTCGTCCTTGGAGTTTTTTAAGCGAAAATGAAGTGAATCAACTCTCCGAAACTGAACGCGATCGCTATTTGGAAGCGGTGCAATTAATTGATATTAATCAGGATGGAAATCTCTCAACCGATGAAATCAATCAACGGGATGCTTTAGTTATCCTGAATAACGCCAAAGTTTCTCTAATTGATGATACCGCAGATGGTTCAAAAGGTAGCGGGTTAATGCACCATAAATTTGTGATTGTTGACGGGAAAACGGTAATTGTGACTTCGGCTAATTTTACCCTCAGCGGAACTCACGGCGACTTGGATGAACCGGAAAGTCGGGGAAATGCCAATAACTTATTAAAAATAGAAAGTTCACAACTCGCCCGTTTATTCACTCAAGAATTTAATTTGATGTGGGGAGACGGTCCCGGAGGCGAACCGGATAGTCAATTTGGGACGAAAAAACCTTATCGAAGGGTGGAAAATGTTACCGTTGGAAATACACCCGTTTTCGTTCAATTTGCACCGACTCCCCGCAGTCAAACCTGGGAAAATAGCGTTAATGGTTTGATTGCCAAAACGTTAACTGAAAGTAAACAATCAATCGATTTTGCGTTGTTTGTTTTTTCCGATCAAAGGTTAGTTGATGTGATGGAAACAACCCTTCAACGTCCGATAACATTGCGGGGAATGATCGATCCGGGTTTTGCTTATCGAAATTATAGCGAAATGTTGGATATGATGGGAGTTGCTGCGGTAAGTAACTGCAAATATGAAGACGAAAACCGTCCCTGGAAACAGCCGATTTCTACCGTTGGTGTTCCCAATTTATCCCCCGGTGATAAGTTACATCATAAGTTTGGAATTGTTGATAATGAAGTTGTTATTACAGGTTCTCAAAACTGGACGGAAGCCGCCAATACGAACAACGACGAAACCTTAATTGTGATTAAAAATCCCACCGTCGCCGCCCATTTTAACCGGGAATTTAACCGACTTTACGACACCGCAACGTTAGGACTTCCTGCGGGAATTTTAGCTAAATTTCAACGGGATATAGAAGCTTGTCAGGGAAACATTGAAACCGTTTCAAAACCTCCCCGTTGGAGTTTGGGATACAAAGTTAACTTAAATACTGCTACTTTAGAAGAATTAGAAACCTTACCCGGAGTCGGTCCTAAATTAGCCCAACGCATCATTCAAACCCGCCAACAACAACCGTTTACCTCTTTAGAAGACTTGCAACGGGTGTCGGGAATAGGTCCGAAAATGACCGAAAATTTGCGGGATAAGGTAACATGGTAGTGTTCGGCGCATAGTTTTGAAATTGGGTTTAAATTATCAGTTGACGTTGATTAACTAAAATCATGGAAAATACCGCAAATCAACAATTTAAAATTACTCAAATGACGGCGATTAATGTCGCCAAAACCGTAACAATTTTCTTTTTAATTGGATGTGCTATCCTGTTAGGTATTCGGGATATGCGTCAGGTGATTTATCTGTGTTTGCACATTGGTTACTGTGTTTGGTGGTTGGTTGAACAATGGTTTTATCCCAAGCGGCGAGAGGTATTGTTTAGTGAACCTGTGGGAGTTGGCGGGTTTACTTTCTCGCTGTTATTTATTGGGTTTATTTACGCCCTTCCCGGTTATTTAGCCTTTGTTAATCCCGAACCGATTTCATATTTAACCGTTGGAATTGCTTTACCTCTGTTCTTTTTTGGCAGTTTAATTAATGCCAGTGCGGACGTACAAAAATTAACCGCAAAAGAATTCGGTGCGGGTTTGGTTCAAGATAATATTTGGAGAATTTCTCGCAATATTAACTACTTCGGAGATTTGATGAGATATTTCAGTTTTGCTATGGTTGCGGGTTCACTCTGGGCTTATATTGTACCGGGGTTGGTAACGGCGCTTTATCTGCAAAGAATGAATCAAAAAGACCTCAGCATGAGTGAAAAATATCCCGAATATCAAGAATATAAACTCAAAACTCGGCGACTAATTCCATTTATCTGGTAAGTTTGATTTTCAGTTAAACTTGAACGGGTGAGGAGAAAAATTTATACAATCCTTATCCGTTTTTTGTTATAATTAAACTCATTACCGAGTCTGTTGAAAGTTATGGCGATCGCAACTCCCAAACGTTTTACAATAGAAGAATATCACCGCTTAACTGAATTGGGTTTTTTTACCGAAGATGATCGGGTCGAACTTATTGGCGGAGAATTTTTTGATATGGGGGCGAAAGGAACACCTCACTCCGTTTGTGAGACTCGTTTAGAACGGGAATTATACAAATTAATTGGAGACAAAGCAACTCTCAGAGGACAACAACCGATTATTTTATCTTCCAATAGCGAACCGGAACCGGATCGAGTTATTGTTGTTAACCGGGAAGATGATTATTTAAGTTCTCATCCGACGCCCGAGGATATTTTACTTTTAATTGAGATATCAGACTCGTCTTTAGAGTACGATCAAGAAATCAAATTAATGGCTTATGCTGAAAATCATATCAAAGAGTATTGGATTTTTAACTTAATTGATTATCAACTGGAATGTTACAGCGAACCTTACCAAAAATTAGATCGAACCTTCGGTTATCGAAGAAAATTAATCGTTTTACCGGATGAAACGGTTATTTTACCTTGTTTTCCCGAATTATCTTTAGAGTTATCAAAAGTATTTCCGCCTCAGTTTAAATCGTAGAGTAAAGCAAATTAATCACTTCAGATACTTCCTCTTGCAAATCCTCAACTGTCATGGTTTCGTCAAAAGGACTAATTTTATATTCACGCATTATATTAGATAATTGTCCGCGATCAATTTTTAACATTTCTGCGGCACGTCCCGCACTAATTTCAGCATGGCGTAATAAATCCATAACAAAGGCTTCTTTTGCTTTTTCTTGGGCGGCGAGAAATCGTTCTTCAGTGATGAATTCGGGAATCTCTGTAATGGTAAAAGTTACTTCGCGTTTCCGAAATGACATTTTTTGACCTCAGAATACTCAAATTTTAACTTCTTTTATATAATAATATAATACATTTTAAACTCGATAGGCGATTAACTTACCATAATCTGAGATAATAGTAAATTGCTCTCTACAGGAAATTAGAAACGATGCGACTCTCGAAAATGTTATTTGTTACGTTACGCGAAGATCCGGCAGAAGCAGAAATACCCAGTCATAAACTCTTGGTTCGTGCGGGTTATATCCGTCGCATCGGAAGCGGAATATACGCCTATCTTCCGTTGATGTGGCGGGTGTTGCAAAAAGTTTCGCAAATAGTCCGCGAAGAAATGAACGCCACCGGCGCCGAAGAATGTTTGCTTCCCCAAGTTCAACCGGCGGAGTTGTGGCAAGAGTCGGGTCGGTGGGATACTTATACCAAAGCCGAAGGGATTATGTTTGCTTTGCGCGATCGCCGCAACCGAGATCTGGCTTTGGGACCGACTCACGAAGAAGTGATCACCACCATTGCCAAAGAAATGATCCGTTCCTATCAACAACTTCCCCTACATTTATACCAAATTCAAACCAAATTCCGGGATGAAATTAGACCCCGTTTCGGGTTGATGCGGGGACGAGAATTTATTATGAAAGATGGCTATTCGTTCCATACCGATGAAGAGAGTTTGAAAGAAACTTACAAGGATATGGATCGGGCATACCGTAATATTTTACGGCGTTCTGGGCTGGCTTTTCGCGCCGTAGAAGCGGATTCTGGCGCTATTGGCGGTTCGGGTTCTCAGGAGTTTATGGTGTTGGCTGAAGCGGGAGAAGATGAAGTTCTCTACACCGAAGATGGCAAATATGCGGCGAATGTTGAAAAGGCGGTTTCTTTGCCTGCCGACGCCGAACCTTCGACTTTTAAAGCCTACGAAAAACGAGAAACGCCGAATACAGCAACGATAGAAACGGTTTGTAATTTCCTCAAATGTTCGCCGACGCAAATTGTCAAAAATGTTCTTTATCAGGCAATTTTTGATAATGGAATGACGGTGTTGGTGTTGGTGAATATTCGGGGCGATCAGGATGTTAATGATGTTAAATTGCAAAATGAGTTAACAAAATTGGCGGGGGAATATAAAGCAAATACGGTGCTTTCGTTAACGGTTCCCGATGAGGAAGCGCAGCAAAAATGGGCGGCGAAACCGTTGCCTTTGGGTTATATTGCGCCGGATTTATCGGATGATTATATCGCGGGAAGTAAAGAAGTTTCTTCTAAGTTTTTGCGGATGGTTGATCAAACGGCTGTGGACTTGGAGAATTTTGTGACGGGGGCGAATGAGTCGGGTTATCACGTGGTCGGGGCGAACTGGAAAAAAGAGTTTGAATTGCCTAAAATTGTGGTGGATGTGAGAACGGCTGCATCGGGCGATCGCGCGGTTCACGACCCGAAACAAGTGTTAGAAACGGCCAGAGGAATTGAAGTCGGTCATATTTTTCAGTTGGGAACAAAATATTCTCAAAAAATGGGGGCGACTTATACCAATGAAAAAGGGGAAGAAATGCCGTTGGTGATGGGATGTTATGGGGTGGGCGTGTCGCGGTTGGCACAGTCTGCGGTTGAACAATCTTATGATAAAGATGGGATAGTTTGGCCGGTGGCGATCGCCCCTTATCATGCAATTGTTACGATTCCTAACATTAACGACACTCAGCAGGTGGAAACGGCAGAAAACTTGTATACTCAGCTAAATAAAGCTGGAATTGAAACGTTACTCGACGATCGCAACGAACGGGCGGGAGTGAAGTTCAAAGACGCGGATTTGATCGGAATTCCTTATCGGATTGTCACCGGGCGATCGCTAAAATCCGGCAAAGTGGAGATTGTCGAACGGGCGACCCACAACTCCGAGGAAGTCGCAGTCGAAGATGTGGTCTCCTACCTGCAAAAGTCCATCGCCGCAGCCACAGACAGTGAACAGTGAACAGGAGTCACCGAGTCACCCTCCGGGAACGTCCGTTGCTCCTTGATGGAAACCACCAAGTCCGCACTGCCTCACCGAGTCACCGAGTCACCGAGTCACCGAGTTCAGGAAAAAACTCTTGCCTATTGCCTCTTGCCTATCCCCTGTTTCCTGTTCCCCGTTCCCCGTTCCCCGTTCCCTCTTGACTGGTGACTGTAAATTCCCTATTGCTATTTTTGTTACCGATACGTGGTATTATCGGTGTTGGCTTGCAGAGCGCGGCCAATAACCCAAGTTTGAGTTTGTGAGTTTTGTTACCTTGTCTAACTCCAGAGTAGAAACCACACCCCCGGTAGAGAACAATTCCGACTCAGGCGTGCTTAGTCCTGAACCGGACGCCTCCATGCAGGAGTATTATCAACTCCAGATGGACTTGTTAATCCTGACGGTTATATTGACCGGCGTGATTTTTGTGACGGTCTGCTTTTTTTATCCGCTCAAGATTGCTCTAAATTATTTATTAGGAGCGGTTGGAAGTGTGGTTTACTTAAGAATGTTAGCAAAAGACGTTGAGAAACTGGGTAGACAGCAACAACGTCTGAGCAAAGCTCGGCTAGCTATATTTATTGGGTTGATTGTAGTTGCAACTCAATGGAATAGCTTGTCAATTCTACCCATATTTTTGGGATTTCTGACGTACAAAGCTGCGCTCATTCTGTATGTGCTGAAATCAGTACTGATGCCTGAGAGCTAATGAGTTGAAGGCAAAGCCAGACTTGGGTTCTGTATATGTTCGGGGAAGCCTTTTGAATGCAAATGCTTGAATTTTTCAACGCTATTAACTGTTTTCCCCTCGCCAGTTTGGAAGTGGGCCAGCACTTCTACTGGGAACTGGGCAATTTCAAGGTTCACGGACAAATATTCCTGACCTCTTGGTTTGTCATAGCCGTGCTGATGTTGGCTGCTATTTTAGCATCAACCAACGTTCAGCGTGTTCCCAGTGGAATGCAGAATTTCATGGAATATGTCCTGGAATTTGTTCGCAACCTGGCTAAAGACCAAATCGGGGAAAAAGAATATCGCCCCTGGGTACCGTTTGTTGGTACATTATTTTTGTTCATCTTTGTGTCGAACTGGTCAGGTGCGTTAGTTCCCTGGAAGCTGATTGAGCTACCAGCCGGAGAATTAGCGGCTCCGACGAGCGACATCAACACAACGGTAGCCCTAGCCCTGCTAACGTCGGTGGCGTATTTCTACGCAGGTATGAGTAAAAAAGGCGTGGTCGGTTATTTTGCTGATTATGCCAAACCCGTACCCTTTCTCGCCCCTTTCCGGGTGATCGAAGATTTCACCAAGCCTCTTTCTCTGAGCTTCCGTCTGTTCGGTAACGTGTTGGCGGATGAATTAGTTGTAGCGGTGTTGGTCTTTCTGGTACCTCTATTTATTCCATTGCCGTTGATGATCCTGGGTTTGTTCCTGGGTTCGATTCAGGCGCTCATTTTTGCCACTCTAGCAGCGAACTATATTGGGGAAGCTCTAGAAGGGCATGGTGAAGAACATCACTAACTAAAGCGAAACTAAGAGTATAACTCGGAATTCTTAGCCAGTAGAAATACTGCTGGTCAAAGAAAATAGTGTTCGCCAATGTATTCTCTTGAACTGTCAATTTCGTTGTTTAGATAAGGAAATCATTATGGACCCGTTAATCGCTGCTGCTTCCGTGATTGCTGCTGCTCTAGCTGTAGGTTTAGGTGCAATTGGCCCGGGTATTGGTCAAGGAAATGCGGCAGGTCAAGCTGTAGAAGGGATTGCTCGTCAACCCGAAGCCGAAGGAAAAATTCGCGGAACATTGCTGTTGAGCTTGGCATTTATGGAAGCTCTGACCATTTATGGTCTGGTTGTTTCTCTAGTGTTGCTTTTTGCTAACCCCTTCGCGTAAAAAGTTAGGAGTTTAGGTTTTAGAGAGGCGGGATATTCTTCACCCGAAAATCTGAAATCTAAACTCTCAAACCAGACAGCATGGGAACCCTAGACACAAAAACAAATGATGCACTGGACGACGACGATTTTATTCGCGGTTGAAGAAACAGCCAAAGAGGGGGGACTCTTTGATCTCGATGCGACCTTGCCTCTGATGGCAGTACAATTTTTGCTCCTGGCAGTCATTTTAAACGCGATTTTTTACAAGCCACTCGGAAAAGCAATTGATGAGCGTGCCGAGTATATTCGAGAAAATAGACTGCAAGCTCAAGAGCGATTAGCCAAAGCCGAAAAGTTAGCTCAACAATACGAGCAAGAACTGGCAGAAACCCGCAAGCAAGCTCAAAACGTGATTGCCGAAGCTCAAGCCGAAGCAAGAAAAATCGCATCGGATAAAATGGCTGAGGCTCTACAAGAAGCCCAAAAGCGAAGAGAGCAAGCTGCTCAGGAAATAGAGACCGAAAAGCAACAAGCTTTACAAACTTTAGAGCAACAGGTTGAACCCCTCAGTCGGCAAATTCTAGAAAAGCTATTAGGACCTGAATTGGTGAGATAATCGTCAATTTTTTTGGGTCAAACTGTTAGCAGCGCAGTTATGAGAAGAACATCATGGAGACGGTAGTATTACTCGCGACCGAGGCAGCCTCTGAAGGCGGTTTTGGCTTAAACTTCGATATTTTAGAGACCAATCTAATTAACCTTGCCATTTTGATTGGAGTTCTAATCTTTTTTGGACGGGGTTTTTTAGGGAAAATCTTGAGCGAAAGACGAGCCAATATCGAGCAAGCAATAGCTGATGCAGAGCAACGTCAAAAGCAAGCGGCTCAGGCGCTCGCCGAGCAACAGCAAAAGTTGACTCAAGCCCAAGCCGAAGCAGAACGAATTCGAGCCGAAGCTCAAGAACGAGCCAAAGCCGTGAAAGCTCAGATCGAAGCTCAGGCGATACAAGATCTAGAACGCATGAAAGCGGCCGCCAGTCAAGAAATGGATGCAGAACGAGAACGGGCGATCGCGGCTTTACGCGCCCAAGCCGTAGCAATGGCTTTACAGCGCTCGGAAGCCCGAATGAAAGAACAACTGGATCATTCTGCTCAAGAACAACTAATCGACCGCAGTTTGGCGTTATTGTGAGGTAGTTAATGAGCGCAATTGTTGGAGAAATTGTTGAGCCTTACGCACAGGCTCTGATGTCAGTCGCCAAGTCGAATAACCTCACCAACGAAATCGGAGATAATATCCGGGCTTTGTTGGAGTTGCTGGAAAATTCGCCAGATTTAAAACAGTTTTTGGCAAATCCTGTAATTAAACGGGATGACAAAAAAGCGGTAATCGGACAAGTTTTTCGCGAGGAAATGAACCCCTTTGTGCGAAACTTTGTCATGCTTTTAATTGATCGAGGACGGATTCTGTTTCTCGAACCGATCGGACAGCAGTATTTGGCTTTATTGCGTCAACTCAATAAAACGGTGTTGGCTGAAGTGACCTCAACCGTTGAGTTAAATGACGGTCAAAGACACAGCCTGTCTGAGAAAGTCAAAGGGATGACCGGCGCCGAAAACGTAGAAATCAGCACCAAAATCGACCCCGAATTGATCGGCGGTGTGATTATCAAAGTTGGTTCTCAGGTGATTGATGCCAGTCTGCGCGGTCAATTGCGTCGGATTGGAATTCGCCTGAACGCTTAACACAGTCACCAGTCACCAGTCACCAGTCACCAGTGAAGAGTGAACACTGATAACTGCAAAACTGATAACTGTGATTGCCAATCAACAACAGAAATCTTGCAGATCTAACGACTAGAGAACTATGGTATCAATCAGACCCGACGAAATTAGCAGCATCATTCAACAGCAGATTCAACAGTACGACCAAGATGTAAAAGTCTCCAACGTCGGAACAGTTCTGCAAGTAGGGGATGGTATTGCTCGCATCTATGGCTTGGATAAAGTCATGGCTTCCGAACTGCTAGAGTTCCAAGATGGTACAATCGGTATCGCCCTGAACCTCGAAGAAGATAACGTGGGTGCGGTATTGATGGGAGAAGGCCGTGGAATTGAAGAAGGGTCTTCTGTTACGGCGACCGGCAGAATTGCTCAAATTCCCGTTGGTGATGCAATGCTGGGCCGAATTGTAGACGCTTTGGCTCGTCCCATCGATGGCAAAGGCGACATCCAAACTACCGAAAGCCGTCTGCTGGAATCCCCCGCCCCCGGTATTGTTGACCGTCGCTCCGTGTGCGAACCGATGCAAACCGGAATTACCGCCATTGATTCGATGATTCCCATCGGTAGAGGTCAGCGGGAACTGATTATTGGCGACCGACAAACGGGTAAAACCGCGATCGCCATCGACACGATTATTAACCAAAAAGGCGAAGACGTGATCTGCGTCTACGTGGCGATCGGTCAAAAAGCTTCTACCGTTGCTCAGGTCGCCGGAACCCTGGCAGATAAAGGCGCGATGGACTACACCGTGATTGTCGCCGCCAACGCCAGCGACCCCGCCACCCTGCAATACTTGGCACCCTACGCCGGAGCCGCGATCGCCGAATACTTCATGTACAAGGGTAAGGCGACCCTGGTTATTTACGATGACTTGTCTAAGCAAGCCCAAGCCTACCGTCAAATGTCGCTGCTGCTGCGTCGTCCTCCCGGTCGGGAAGCGTATCCCGGAGATGTATTCTACCTCCACTCCCGTCTGTTAGAACGGGCGGCGAAATTAAACGACGAACTCGGTGGCGGAAGTATGACAGCCCTGCCGATCATTGAAACCCAAGCGGGTGACGTTTCGGCTTACATCCCCACGAACGTAATTTCGATTACCGACGGTCAGATCTTCTTATCGGCCGACTTGTTTAACTCCGGTTTGCGTCCGGCGGTGAATGCGGGGATTTCGGTATCCCGTGTGGGTTCTGCCGCTCAAACCAAAGCAATTAAAAAGGTTGCGGGTAAAGTTAAGCTAGAGTTGGCTCAGTTTGCTGAGTTGGCGGCATTTTCTCAGTTTGCTTCTGACTTGGATGAATCCACCCGGAAACAGTTGGCTCGCGGTCAACGCTTGCGGGAACTCCTCAAACAGCCCCAAAACTCGCCTCTGCAATTGTTTGAACAGGTGGCAATTATTTACACCGGTATTAACGGTTATCTTGATGATATTCCCGTTGACAAAGTGGTTCCTTTTGCGGCTGGACTGCGGGATTACCTGAAGAATAGCAAGCCCAAGTATGGCGAAATCATCCAGGGCGAAAAAGTCTTAACAGACGAAGCAGAAAATCTCCTCAAAGAAGGTATTAGCGAATTTAAGCAAACCTTCCTCGTTTCTGCCTAGTTAGGTAGTGTGACCAGTGAGAAATCGGGCGTTTAGCTGTGATTAAATCTCATTGGTCACTGTTAACAAGTAACTGATCACTGACCCTATGTCAAACTTAAAAGCGATTCGCGATCGTATTGCTTCAGTCAAAAATACAAAAAAAATTACCGAGGCAATGCGTTTAGTTGCCTCTGCTAAAGTTCGTCGCGCTCAAGAACAAGTTTTAGCAACCCGTCCTTTTGCTGATAGATTAGCTGGCATTTTATATGCTTTGCAATCCCGTCTACAATTTGAGAATATTGATTCTCCTCTTTTAGAGCAACGGGAAGTTAAAAAAGTGGGATTGCTGGTCATTTCCGGTAATCGTGGCTTGTGCGGCACCTACAACAGCAATATTATCAAACGCGCCGAAACTCGCGCCAAAGAACTAACCGCCGAAGGGATTGATTATACTTTTATCCTGGTTGGACGGAAAGCGATTCAGTATTTTCAACGCCGGGATGTACCCATTCAAAGAACGGCTGAAAACCCGGAAAAAACCCCTCCCGGCGATAAAGTTGCTGAGGCGGCCGACGAAGTTCTTTCCTTATTTTTATCGGGAGAAGTTGATCGGGTAGAATTAATTTACACGAAATTTGTTTCGCTGATTAGTTCAAAACCGGTTGTTCAAACCCTGCTTCCTCTCAATCTTCAAGGGTTGGAAGTTCGAGATGATGAAGTCTTCCGACTGACCACAAGCGGCGGTCAACTGGATGTCACTCGGGAAAAAGTAGCGGTCACGCCGACAATTATACCCCGTGATATGATTTTTGAACAAGATCCGGTGCAAATTCTGGATGCTTTGTTACCGCTTTATTTAACCAACCAACTGTTACGGGCGTGGCAAGAATCAACTGCTAGCGAGTTGGCCGCCCGGATGACGGCGATGAGTAACGCCAGTGAGAATGCTGGAGAGTTGATGAAAAGCTTGACGTTATCTTACAACAAAGCTCGACAAGCTGCAATTACTCAGGAACTCTTAGAAGTTGTTGGTGGTGCCGAAGCACTCAGCGGTTAAACGACATCTACCAACAATTTGCGATACACCATCGGGGTTGTGATTTTCACAGCCCTTTTTTTATTGAATTACCCGCCTCTAGATTCAAATTATATCAATCAATGATATCATCAACTTAAAAATTGATGCGCTGTAACCAAAATTTTATGCTGATTTTTTTTATTCATGGCGTTGCAGAACGAAATTCTCAATATGCGAATAACTTACAAAATTTGCTACAAAAACAATTTCGTCAACGTCAAGAAAAACTTCCCCTATTTTACTCTAGTTTTTGGGGAAATGTTTATCGAGAATTAGAAAATATCTGGAATAAGATTGATAATTCACAAAATCCCCTCAAACATCAAGACTTTAGAAAAGGATATTTTTCTCAGTTTGTTGGCGATGCTTTTACCTATTTAAGTTCGGAACGAGGTGCAAAAATTAGAACAATTATCGCCGATCAACTCCTTGATTTTATTCATAAAAACCCCCAAGAAACAGAGTTACATATTATTACTCACTCTTTGGGAACAGTTATTTTATGGGATATCTTATTTTCGGATAAATTTGAAAGCAATGATTCCGCTTTGGAAATTCGAGAAGTTTTGAATCAAAATTCGGAAGTTTTAGCCAATCAAAAAATCAATCTCAAAACTATCACAACGATGGGTTCTCCCATTTCTCTATTTAATATTATGTTAGAGGTTAAACCGCAGCAGGTCAACCAACTAGCAAAGCAATATTCTAGTCAAAAACTCCGATGGTTAAATATAATTCATGCGTCTGATATTATCGCTTATCCCATTCATCCCGTTTTAGATGATAACAGTTTATCCAGTCTGTCTCTCACCGAAGAATACCTTCAAGAAGACGCCAACCCGTTTGAAGCGACACTTCGTCAGTTTTCTGAATTTATGAACGGTAAACCCGCTAATAATCAGAATAACATACTAAGCTATGCACAAGTAGCAGCAGGCTCAATTAACGCTCATACTGACTATTGGAACAGCGAAAAAGTTGCTAGTTTCATTGTTAATCATATCTTAGAACAACCCAACAATCAACCCTCTAATCAAGATAATTTTAGAAAACAAGCCATTCGGCGATTAAAACGGGTTCCGGGTTTTACAGAAGATACAATGATACTCACTTATAAATTAAATCTCGATCAAATTCTTATAAAAAGTTACTTTAAAGATGAAAGCGGATATCTTTTATTGACCAAAAATCCGGTAGGAGTTCACAATGTTTATATTTTTGATCGTCACGATATTTCTTGTTTCGCGGGATATGTGGGGTTAATTCATGTCAACGGTTTGAAACAAGAAGTTGAGTTGATTAAAAGAGAGTTATGTGATTAGAGGTATATTTTAACTTGAACTGTTGTTAATTGAAAGAGATGCACCCCAAGTCACTGTTTGAGAAGATAAACAGCAGGGTGAATATTTGACACATCTTCCAATCAAAACTCATTATTTCCTAAACAAGCCCGTGCTTGAGAAGTAGTCGTAGAAGCGGAAGATAAGTCACATTTTTCGAGGATACTAACTTTTGACTCCACTTTGATTTCGCTTCGGGGTAGTAGGCTAGGAACCGGTTCGGAAGAGTCTTCAAAGCTAACGATAATAATGACGAATGTGATAGCCCCTGCCATCAACACTCTCTGAAAGAAGTTCATTTTTCACTCCCTTGTCACAAATAATATGCCTTATTTATAATTTAATTAATAATTGGCAATTTTTCAAGAGAGTTGTGTAAAGTTTTGATTGAATTGATGTAAAGCTTTGATGAAACAATAAAATCTTGGATGAATTTGCGGAATATTGATTCTATTCTAACACATTATCGGATGAATCTGTCGGGTGCATCAGACAAAACAGTTAATCTTCATATTATTAACCTATAAATCTGATGCACCCGACTTTCAATAATCTTTGAGGTGGATCAGACAAAAGAGTTAATTCTCATATGATGTCCGGTTGATTAATATTATTCTGGGGTGCGGGGCGGGTTTAACTCAATCTCGGAGTGGTCGTCAAAATTAATGCTGAACCCGCCCCTACAGCATGATTGTTGATTACTCGGATATCATATTATTAACCTAGAAATCTAATGCACTGTACTTTTTTTACATTTTCATCGATAAACCAATCCGCTTTAACTTTTCATTCACCTCTAAAACTCGCACTTTCACCACCTGTCCAACTTTGACAAACTTATTGGGGTCGTCAACAAATTGATCCGCAATTTGGGAAATATGAACCAACCCATCCTGATGAACGCCAATATCAACAAACGCCCCAAAATTAACAACATTCGTGACAATTCCTTCCAACTCCATCCCCTCTTTGAGATCGGAAATCTCCTTAATTCCTTCTTTAAAGGTTGCGTATTTAAACTCAGCCCTCGGGTCGCGCCCCGGCTTTTCTAACTCGCGAATAATGTCTTTTAATGTGGGAATTCCAACGGTTTCTGTAACGTATTTTTTCAAGTCAATTGACTTCAATTTTTCAGCAACTTGAGAGATATTCTTCAAAGAAACCCCCACATCAGCAGCCATTGTTTCCACAACTTTATAACTTTCGGGGTGAACTGCGGTATTATCCAGAGGGTTGGCGCCTTCACGAATGCGTAAAAAACCCGCAGCCTGTTGAAAGGCTTTTGGACCCAATTTAGAAACTTTCAGCAACTCTTTTCGGTTTTTAAATGCCCCTTTTTCGTTGCGATAGGTGATAATATTCTGGGGCAACACTTGGGGTAATTCCCGATACAAACGTCAGCAGTTCTTTAGAAGCTGTATTCAGTTCGACACCGACATAGTTCACACAACTTTCGACGGTTTCATCGAGTTTTTTCTTGAGTAACTTTTGGTCAACATCGTGCTGATACTGTCCGACTCCAATCGATTTTGGGTCAATTTTTACCAATTCCGCCAAAGGATCTTGTAGACGTCGCCCAATACTAATCGCCCCCCTTACCGTTAAATCTAATTCGGGAAATTCTTGTCGCGCCACCTCACTCGCCGAATAAATTGAAGCGCCGGATTCATTCACCATGACTTTGATTGGTTTACTGTCAATTTGGCTTAAAACTTCCCCAATAAATTCGTCGGTTTCTCGCCCTGCGGTACCATTTCCGATGGCAATTAATTCGATTTTGTACTTTTTAATTAACGTTTTAATCGTCTTGGCGGCGTCTTGGCGCTGGTTGGCGGATTGATGGGGGAAAATGGTTTGATACTCAGAAAATTGACCGGTTTCCGAGAGAACCGCCACTTTACAACCAGTTCTAAAACCCGGATCGATCGCCAGGGTTGGCTTCATTCCCGCAGGAGAAGATAACAGCAATTCCCGCAAATTGGCTTCAAAGGTTTGGATGGATTCAATATCGGCGTAGGCTTTGCGATCAGATCGAACTTCACTCATTAAAGAGGTTTTCATCAAACGATTAAACGCATCTTTAATCATTGCTTGATAAAATTTTCTCACTTCTGCGGTTTTGGTTTTAATTTCCTGCGCTTCTAAATAGGTGAGAACAAAATCTTCATCAAATTCTAAATCTACTTTGAGAATGCCTTCGGATTCTCCGCGAAACAGCGCTAAAATATTGTGGGGCTTAATCTCTGTGGCTTTTTCCCGAAAAGTTCGATACATCTCAAACTTGGTTGTACCTTCGGGATAGTCATCTTTCACCGACGAAACAAACACGCCTTTGTTCATCAAATATTCTCGCAAATAAGCCCGATATTCTGCTTTTTCTGAGACAATTTCCGCTAAAATATCGGAAGCACCCTGTAAGGCTTCTTCTACGGTTTTAACGCCTTTTTCTTCGGAAATATAATCGGATGCGGCTTTTTCTAAGGGAATAACGGGCGCTTTGGGAAGGTTCAGAGAGGCGATCAATTCTGCTAGGGGTTCCAAGCCTTTTTCTTTGGCGGTTGTGGCGCGGGTGCGGCGTTTGGGTTTGTAGGGAAGATAGAGATCTTCGAGTTCGTTTTTCAGTAAAGTTGATTGAATTTTAACTTTCAGTTCGTCGGTGAGTTTTCCTTGATTTTCTATCGCTTCTAAGATGAATTTTTTGCGATCTTCGAGTTCGGTTAAATAGCTAAACCGTTCGGAAATTTCTCGCAGTTGGGTTTCGTCGAGAGAACCCGTTCTTTCTTTTCGATAACGGGCGATAAAAGGAATGGTTGCACCTTCTGAAAACAGTTCGAGGGTGTTTTCTACCTGAGAGGTTTTCAGGGATAATTCTTGGGCGATGGTTTGAGGAATTTTGAGCATCATTTCAACAATCTATTAACTTTTTGGGATGATTTTGGGGATAATTTTATTGTACTTTCCCAATCATGTTAGCAACAATTTTAGCCGAACTCATCACTCCGGGTATTCCTGCGCCGGGATGGGTTCCAGCGCCGACAAAATACAGGTTTTTAACGTCTTCGCTGACGTTATGGGGGCGGAACCAAGCCGACTGCATGAGTGTGGGTTCGAGGGAAAATGCACTCCCTTTATAACTGTTTAGCGTATCTTGAAAATGAACGGGGTCAATGTAATGTTCTGTAACAATATGTTGGGATAAGTTGGGAAGATAGTGTTGTTCGAGGAACTGAATTATTTTATCTTTGTAAGTTTTTGCTGTGGTTTTCCATTCTATTTTAGCATCTAAATTCGGAACTGGAGATAACACATACCAACTGTCACATCCTGAGGGTGCAAGGGTTGGATCGGTTGCGGTTGGGCGATGCAAATACAAGGAAAAATCATCGGCTAAATGTTTGCGCTTAAACAAATCATTCATTAATCCTTTATATCTGGGTCCCATAATAATTTCGTGATGCGCCATTTGTTCATAGCGTCGGTTTGTGCCGAAATAGAATACAAATAATGAAATAGAGTGGCGCATTCGTTTGATTTTTGCGTCGGTATATTTGCGGCGAAAACGGGGTTTGATTAAGTTTAAATACGTCCAGGAAACATCGGCATTGCTAACAATGGCATCTGCACTCAATAAATTACCATTTTTTAATGCAACTCCCGTCGCTTTTTTGGTTTTATCGTTCATCAAAATTTCGGAAACTTCCGTATTCAGTAACAGTTTACCCCCAATTTCTTCAAACAGTTGCACCAACGCCGAAACTAACGCCCCGGTTCCTCCCATTGCAAACCAAATCCCAAATTTTTGTTCTAATTTGTGAATCATGGCGTAAATTGAGGTACTTTGAAACGGATTCCCGCCAATTAAAAGGGGATGAAAACTAAACACTTGTCGCAAGCGTTCATCTTTGATATACTGATTCACAAATCCGGCAACAGACTTATAAGATTGTAACTCGATCATCTCCGGTGCAACCCTCAGCATATCCCCAAATTTTGTAAAGGGTTGGGTCATCAACGGCAAACCTTTTTCAAAGACTTGGTTCGCCGCTTGACAAAATCGTTTATATCCGCCAACATCTTCGGGATTAAAAGCGCGAATTTGTTGGATTAAATCATCGGAATGATCGTTATAATGAAAAACGGAACCATCGGGAAATCGGACATTATAAAAGGGGCTGAGTTTAACCAGGGTTAAATAGTCTTGGGTTCGTTTTCCTGCGAGTAGAAATAACTCGTGAATGAGGTAGGGAGAAGTAATAATTGTTGGCCCGCCATCGAAGGTAAAGCCATCCTGTTGATAAACATAAGCCCGTCCACCCGGGCGATCGCGTTTTTCGACAATTGTGACTTGATGTCCTTGGGCTTGTAGGCGAATTGCTGCTGCTATTCCGCCAAAACCGCTACCGATTACAATTATTTTCATTCGAGATTAAATCAATTAGAGATTTTGAATTTTGAGAATCTAAACAATCTGTGCGAATGGAATCAACACCTTGTATTATTAATTTAAACCCTAAACCCAAAATCTGCAATGAAAAGTTGGAATCAATTGTGTCTATTGTTTGCTGTGATTTGTTGTTTGTCATTGCAATTGCTGGTGTCTTCTCCGGCTTTGGCTTTTATTCATCGCTATCCAGAAACCGAAAATCAGGTGATGTATCGTTCCAAACAAAGTTTGCGCGATCGCCAGGATTTATCTTGGCAAGTGGTATTATTTAAACGGATAAAATTTGGTCAAGTCAATGAAATTCATTTGCGACTGGTTGGTTTTCCCGGCTTAACAGAATTTGCCCATCGCGAACCTTTACAGTTAACAACTGCAACCGGAGAAACGTGGCTGGCCGAAGATGTGGTTGATTTATCTTTGCCGAAAAATGTGGGAGAGTACGATGTATTTAAGATTTTGCAAGAAATCGAAAAAGACATTCCTTTAGAGTTATCTTTGCCTGTCGTTGAAAATCAGAAGATTCAATTACCCGTACCGCCCTACATTGTGAAAGAGTGGCGAAAACTGTTAGAATTAAATGAGCTATCTTATCAACTTTCTGGGAATTTGTAGGATTTCGTTGGGTTTTCTCAACCCAACCTACAGTTTAAATGAGTCGTTTCACAATCTTAACCGATCGTTCAATGAAATTCACCAAAATTTTAACCAGTCTTTTCCTAATTTTAACTTTAGTCCTGTTCGCGTTTAATTCTCCGGTTTGGGCGGCTAACCCGGAAAATGGCGGGAAGATTTTTAACCAACAATGTGCCGGTTGTCATGCGGGAGGCGGTAATATTGTCAGATGGGGAAAAACGCTCAAAAAAAGGGCATTAACCCGCAATGGCTATGATACCATTGAAGCGATTTCTTACTTGGTGACTCGGGGTAAAGGCAATATGCCGGCTTATAAAGAACGTTTAACCCCAAAAGAAATTCAAGACGTTTCTGAGTATGTAATGAAACAAGCCGAAAAAAATTGGAAGTCCTAATTTTTCTAAGTTCGTAGTTGCGCTTTAGCGCAGCAAAAAAAGGTTAAAACAACGACTAAAATATCCTTGAAAATTTCACCCGAAATAGACTTACCTGCTTAATAATGTCTGTTTGCAACTCGAACAATTTTAAGATAGAATAGGAGAGGAAAAAAGAGGTAATTATTCCCGATTAAAATCTCAGCAAGTGGAGATAAAATAGAGATGATTAAACTGCTTGTTTTGATAGGTTTCCTGCTTTTTTTCTCTCCTGCAATGGCACAACCGCAAGCCTGCGATCCGTCCTATCCGACAGGAGAAAAGGGTGAAAAAATTTGTATTCCTCCCGCCCCTCCCGACTTAGATTGTCAGGACATTCCCTATCGGGGGTTTAAAGTTTTATCCCCAGATCCCCATCGGTTTGATCGCGATCAAGACGGAATTGGTTGCGAATTAGACTCCTAGAAAACATTATTGTTTCATTAAAGAAACCAACGTTTTCAAGTCGGGAACTTCCAAGTCGGGTTCGGCTGCGGTGGGTTGAGTGGCACCGACTTCTTTACCTTGTTGTCGGTTCACCCAAACGGTTTTTAAACCCATTTGTTTGGCGGGTGCAATATCGTGATATAAACTCTGAGCAACGTGTAACAGCTTATCGGGAGAAAGTCCGATTTTTTCTAGGGTAAATTCAAAATTTCTCAAAGCAGGTTTATAAGATTTTACCTGTTGGGCGGTGACAACTTCATCAAATTCTACCTCTAAATGTTCGGCTGTTTTCGCAAACAAATCATCATCAATATTAGAAATAACAACCAAACGATATTTTGGCTTGAACGCTTGTAACGCTTCTATCGTATCCATAAACGGTTGCCAAGTATCAATGGACTTCCACAAACTTTCTAACTCAGAAATTGTCGGTTCAAACTCCAACCGTTCCCCAATGTTTTGTACAACTTCCCGCAAAACATCTTTATAACATTGATATTTTCCACTTTGAGCAATTGGCTCGTATTCAGAAAAAAACTTTAACAATTGTTCTTCGTTGCAATCAATTTGATGGTCAGAAACGATTTTTTGTAAAACGGGAGTAATTCCATTTTCCCAATCAATTAAAGTCCCGTAACAGTCAAAACTTAAAGCCTCAAACTGATTAAAATCTAACATCTCCAATTTCCTCAACTCTGATTATTTTACTTCAACCACGCTTGCCAAGCCCACCAACTTTTAACTAAATTTGCCCATTCAGCATAACCAGCTAAACGGGGATGAGCGCCATCATAATTTTCAACTTCACTCATCCAAACCCAAGAAGACTTTAAGGGTATAAAAACATCAAGATAGGGAATATTAACCCGCTCACAAATCAACCGCATTTGTTGAGACAATTCACCAATTCTCTGATTTTGTTCAACATCTGCAATGGGTGGCGGCCCAATCATTAAAACCGGGAAACGAGACAAAGCTACTGTTAAAATTTGACGGGTATTGTTGAGAGAATCTAATAAACTAACGCGAGTTTTTCCCCGTTCTATCGTGGTATCATTGACCCCAAAAGAAAAGACCAATCTGCTATCATATTCTGGGGATAAACGACAAGAAACTTCCGCCAACCAACGTTTAAGAATATCCGCACTGGTTTCTCGTCGGATGCCCAAATTGTAGTAGGTAATTTCATCTTTATATTGATAAGCATCAACACAAATTCGACCCGTCCATCCCAAACAACTCGGATCGCCCACACCATTAACAAAAGAATCACCCACAAAACAAATTCGCATCTGTAAGTTTCAAGAATTAGAATAAACTTCTTCCGGTAACAGACAGACCTTCAACCGTCAAAGACGGCGTACAACAAGACCCATTCCAGTCGGCATCTTCTCCCACTTCAATCACCCGTTTGAGAGCGGTATAAACATTTCCTGAAACCATCGTATTCTTAACTCTGCCGACAATTTCCCCCCGTTCAACCCGATAACCCAAATCGACATTAATCGAAAAGTCGCCGCTAATTCCCGCCCCTCCACCTAACATTTGATCGATAATTAATCCCCGATCTAGATTTTCAATTAAATCTTGTAACGTTCCCTTACCCGGTTTAACCAATAAATTAAATAAACCCGGCGTCGGATAACTATTTAAACCCGCTTTAAAACCATTTCCCGTCGTACCACTTCCCAAAACCCGACCCGTACTTAAATCGGTGTAAAATAGCTGCAAAACGCCATTTTCAATAAAAACAATCGGGCGAGTTTGTATTCCCTCATCATCAAACGGACAACTAAACGGCCCCTCATCCGGCGCCTGATAAACCGTCAACAGCGATGAGATTACCGGGGTTCTCAGGCGATCGCTCCAAGGGGAAGCGCCTTCTAAAACCTGTTTCCCACTCAACGCCGCCGCCACCGTTCCCCAAAGCATATCCGCCGCTTTCGCCGTGAACAAAATCGGCACCCGACCCACAGGCGGCTCGACATTTTCTTTGGCCCAATTTAACCGCTTTAAAATGCGTTCGGCGATCAAACCCGGATCGAGAGTTCCCCGCTGAGTTTGACCGTCTGATATACTCAGAAAATCATCTCCGCGCACCCATTCGGTTTCCACATAACCGCTGAGGGTTGTATCGGTGTAGCCCGAGTCCAAGCCCCGAGAATTCACCAAACGGGTTGATTCGATTTCGCAGTCCCACTCCGCACTACAGAGAATTTCGGGATAGTCCTCTCGAATTAAAGCGATCGCCTCTCGCCCCCATTCGATCAGTTGTTCAACCCCAACCGTCTCGCCTAAATTGGGATAATGTTTGTTAATGGAAGTCGCCGTCAGTTCAATGGTTTCGGGTTCATTGAGATGACTGAGGGCGATCGCCCGTTCAACCAATTTTTCCGGTTCTACGGGGCCGTGAGCCACAGCCAAACCCGGACGCCCATCTCGCCAAAGTCGTAAGGCTGTCCCCCCGGTTTGAATACTTTCGAGTTGTTTGAGTCGGTTGGCTTCAAAAAAAATCGGTTGTGATTGAGATTGGGACTGAAAGACCTCAGCAGCCTCGGCACCGGCTAATGAAGCCAACTCCAGAAGCTGTTCGGCAGATTGGTCATGGGTCATAAACGATCGGTCATCGCACGGTGTTCATCGTTCCATCCTACCTTGTGGTGAGTCACTTATCGCAAATGGGAATCGGCAATCGGCAATCGAAAATCGGCAAATCCTCGTTAGAATTGACTTTTAGGTTTTGAGGCTGTTGGTATTGGTGGCGAACTTCCGTCTTTGGGCTTTGAGCGATACGGGCGTTTGGGTGTAAGGTATTGATTTGAGGGATTATTATTACTTCGCTTAATTGGAAATCAAATTTGATATGACAACAAATTATGGTATTGTTTTGGTGACGGCAGGTTCTCAAACTGAAGCGGAGGCGATCGCATTTGCTTTAGTTGAAGCTAAACTCGCCGCCTGTGTGAGTCTGAGTCCGATTCGTTCGATTTACACTTGGTCTGATGAAGTTTGTTCGGATGAAGAATGGCAACTGACGATTAAAACCGATTTAACTCAATTTGAAGCTTTAGAAGCCAAAATCCGTCAACTGCATTCCTACGAGGTTCCTGAAATTATCGCCCTTCCGATTGTTGCCGGTTCTTTGCCTTATCTTCAGTGGATTGGTCAAACGGTGAATTCCCATTCCTTGAATTAATTTCAATTGCTCAATTCAACCCCAAAAAAATCGACGGGCGGCGCCTAAATTCATTTCTGGGTCAATCTTGAAACACTGAAAAAAAACCAGGGATTTCTATCCCTGGCTGACAAAAAAAGCCCTCAAAAAAGGACTTAGAAAAGCTATACTTTGAGAAACTCGAAGTTAACGTTCAGAGGATTGATTCTCCAGATTAACTCTCCGCAAATAAACCGCACCACACCAGTCAATATCCTGTCCGACCCTGAATGTGACATAATCAATACCGTAAGCACTCCAGTAATTAATCACCTGTCCTGTGAGTCCTTGAGTGCTGTTAATTCGCTCAACTGTACAACCGGGAGGAAATTTTTGAGCGCTCGGACAATCTTTCCACTGTTTGAGTTGTTGGATATATTCCCGTTTCTGTGGAGACAATAACTCCCACGCCTCCCGTTTCCAGTGAGAGTAAGCTTGACCCAAAGCCTCTACTTCTTTCCAGGTTTGGGCGGTTGTCAATAATTCGGCGAGTTGTTGTGGGTTTTCCAGTTCCCAGGGAGAAAGGGGAAGAGCAGTCATAGTTACTTATAACACCATAGATAGGGTTTTTGACAAATTAACTCTGCCTAGACTCTAAATATAGCGTGTTTCCCCCCGATCTCCAATAGGCAACAGGGGACAGATAGAAGTCAGAACTCAGAAGTCAGAAGTCAGGAGTTACTGACAACTGACAACTCTAATAACTGGTGACTGTTAAGGCGTTTGCCAAATTCGCTGATGATATTTTTGCGGATCGGCGTAGGGGTCAACAGCCTGATGGGAATGATCGTGGCTGTGATGATGATCGTGATGGTGATGAGCGTGATGGTGATGATCGTGGTGGTGATGAGCGTGGGAGTCGCCAGAAACCGCAGCCAACCGGAACTTACAGGCTTCACAGTTCATCTGCACTTGGCCGAGTTGGGTTTCAATTTCGCGATCGCGTAACAGTTGCAGCAGTTGGGGTTGAATCCCCATTTCCGGCAAACAAGTCATGCTAATCTCGGGATATTCTTCTTGCTGTTGGGCGGTAATGTCAAAAATTTTCTTGACCAACACCCCGGTAAACAAGAAATAAGGCAAGACAATGATCCGTTTGGGCTGATACAACCGGGCGCGACGAAAACCTTCTTCTAGACGCGGGTGAGTAATGCCGATAAAACAGGTTTCCACCGTTTGATAACCGCTTCCTTCCCACACCATCCGAGCCAGTTTGTAGACGTCGCTGTTGGCGTCCGGATCGGAAGAACCCCGCCCCACAAATAAGATCACCGTTTCCGATCGCTCAATATCGGGGCGATCGAGTTCGGCCAACCGCGTTTTCCATAACTCCAAAATTAGGGGGTTAATCCCAAAATGACGTCCATAATGAAACTTCAGTTGAGGATAGGTTTCTCGGCAGCGATCGAGTTCGTTGGTAATATCAAATTTGTTGTGGCGGGCCGCAAATAACAGCAACGGTAAGGCTGACAATTCGGTATAACCTTGTTTGATGCAGCGTTCAATGCCTTCGGCTATGGTCGGGCCTGTGAGTTCGAGAAAACAAGGAATCACCGGGCGAGAATGGTCAAGGCTTTGATAAGCCTCCGCAAAATCGATAAACGTTTGGCGGCCTTCTGTGTCCTTTGTCCCGTGTCCGATCAGCAACAGGGGACGTTGCAAGGGCAAAGGCGGAAGGCTGAGGTTGAAATTTGCGGTTGGATTAATAATCAAGAATTTTGCTCCTTCCCCGTGCTAGGCGGGATGTCGGTTTTAGGTAACAAGTTGGCATTCTGGCTCGTCAAGATCGCTGCGAACTGACTTACAGTTGCCGCACAGCCCCGGACTTTCACCGGAGTTTCCCAACAGGTTACGATTAACTGAGTAATGCTTTTATAGCATAGCAAGTTAAGATGATTTTGCAGCAAATGTCACGAATCAAAATAATTTAGTGAATCAAGGGACAAATTGAACCCGATCTGTTGCGATCGGATTTGAATATTTGTCCCGTTGTCTGTTAATGTTCGCGATCGCGATTGATTGTCCATTTTGTTAATTTCGTCTGCAAGCGGTTTGGGATCAATTTTCGTAAATGTTTCTCACAAAGTTGGCAGGATTGCTAACATAACGATAAAATCTTTTGTGATAACCTAAACTCTAATCTTGCTGTTTCTGACTGACGCTATGAACGACATAACGAATGATACACAAGAAGTGTTACCCCGCGAGGTTAGGGTTAACCAACTTCGCAATTTGATAGAAACCTTGCATATTGCTGACGAAATTGCCAGCAAGCGCTACTTGATCAGTAGTTCCGAATTGGCCGATCTCATGGATGTCAATGCGAGTGCTGTCACCAGTCGCGGTGATAACTGGGCTTGGCGGAATTGGGAGGTTTCCCGAGTTCGCCGTGAGGGAAATCAAATCCTTTGGCAGTTGGAACGGGTAGACTAATGGTTTGAGCCTGTATTGAGCTTTTCAATTTTCGCTCGATCCATGCTCAGTAATGTTGGGTTTCATTCTTCAACCCAACCTACAAGTGAGAAACCGGGTTCAACCTAGAAAATGAACCTGTTCTCTGTTCCCTCAAGATTCAGACTCCCAAACCGATCCGGGTTTACTGCTGTTGCACGATCTGGACTTGTGCGTGATTTGGACGATCGCGATCGCGGTCAAGTTTTCTGGTGTGAGGGATTGGTAGAGTCGAAAGTTGATTGATAGTGTTATCGAGTTTATACCATTTTACCCGAAAACTACCCTAAAGTTACATCCAAAAACATCATAATCACAAAGCCAAGCATCACCCCGAGGGTTGCTTCTTTTTCCTGTCCGAGACTGTGAGATTCGGGGATAATTTCATCGCTAATAACAAATAGCATTGCACCCGCAGCAAAAGCCATCGCCCAGGGTAAAATCGGTTGAGCAACCGAAACCACTCCCGCCCCAATTAACCCGCCCACCGGTTCAACTAATCCGGTAAATAAAGCAATACTAAATGCGGTCAAACGGGAATATTTTTCAGTCAATAAAGCAATGGCTACCACAAATCCTTCGGGAATATTTTGTAAACCAATCCCGATCGCCAAAGCGGTACCATTGGCAACATCTTCGCCCCCAAAACCGACCCCAACCGCCAATCCTTCGGGAAAGTTATGAATGGCGATCGCAATTACAAACAGCCAAATTCGTTTTAAATTCTCGTAATTTCCTTCCGGGCCTTTGATAAAATGTTCGTGGGGAAAATATTGATGGCTGTACCACAAAAAAGCGCCCCCCAGTAAAATTCCAATCACGACAATTAACGCCGAAAAAACATTACTATTCGTCTGTCGGATCGCCGCTTCTAAACTGGGAACAATTAAAGAAAATGAGGTCGCCGCCAACATCACACCCGCCCCAAACCCCAACATCGCCCCTTGAACTCGTTGACTAATTTGACGGATAATTAAAACCGGAACCGCACCCAAACCCGTTCCCATTCCGGCGATAAAACTGCCTATTAATCCCAGATAAACAGTTGGAATATCTTTAATAAAATCCAGCATATAGGCGTTAAAATTTTAGGAGGTGGACAGAAGGATTAGTCAATTTTCAAACATTGAATTCGCTTAAGCCTAACAACGAACTTATTGTTTTCTCGCTAATTGATTTTTGCTCACCTACTGAGTTAGAATAAAAAAGCAATTGCAATTATAGTATATCAGGATCGACACCCAACTCCCGCAGTTTGGCGGCTAATTTTTGATTGCGCTGTTGTTCGGCTTCTTTTTGTTGACGTTCTATTTCGAGTTGGTGTTCGGTTGCTTCCCGTTGTAGATGTTCCGTTTGGGCTGATTCTTCGGGAGTAGGAACTAATTCACCTTCGGGAGTAAAAAATCTCAATTTATGTTCATAAACCCCGAGAAAAAGTTGTAATTGTGTACTCCAAAGCCATCCATTTTCGTTGGGTTGAATCTCTTGATATTGTCCTCGCAGCAACTCAAATCCTTGAAATTCCAAAGTATTCGGATCGAACCAAAAATAGTCGGGAGTCCGGAAAATCTCTTGATAAATTTGTTTTTTTTCGGTACGGTCTACTTTAGCCGTTGAATTAGATAATAATTCTATAATAACGTGAGGATATTTTCCCCCTTCTTCCCAAACCACCCAACTTTTCCGGGGTTTGCGTTCGGTATCGAGTACCACGAAAAAATCAGGCCCTCTAAAATATTCCGATTTTTTCTGATTCGGGCTATAATAAATGGTAAGATTTCCTGCGGCAAAATAGTCTTGTTTGTCTTTCCACAGCCAATCCAAACATTTCATCAACAGCAACAATTGTTGCAGATGTAAATAGCTTTCCAAGGGTAACTCGTGACTTTCTAAATCACCGGGAGGATAGTCAATATCTTCAAACTCTGGTGAGGGACGGAGCAAATCTTCAGCAATAGTCATAATATTAACCCGATAAACGATAACCTATCCTCAATTTTATATCGTATATTTATAATCCGTAGGGGTGCCTTGCCATGCGCCCTTCTTAACCAAAGAAACCCGGTTGATAAAAGTGACCGGGTTTCTATCAATTAACCTAACTTACAGTCGAAGGTTGTTTGCTAAAAAAGGCATCTCGAATTTGTTCGGAAATTTGAGAAGTGGTTAACCCCAAATCAACTTTAGACTCATCGGGTTTCGCATGATCAACCAACTTGTCGGGAATCCCAAAGCGCTTTAATGGAACCAAAACATTATTATCCATTAACGCCTCAGCCACAGCCGAACCAAAACCGCCCATCACACAGCCTTCTTCTAAAGTAGCAACTTTACCAATGCGTTGGGCCAAAGGTAGAATTAACTCAGTATCCAAAGGTTTAACAAAACGGGCATTAATCACCGTTGATTCTATGCCATGTTCGCTAAGAATTTCTGCAACTTGCATCGCAGAATAAACCATCGAACCATAGCCCAATAACAACAAATCATCACCATTGCGAAGAATTTCCCCTTTACCAATAGGTAACGCTTCCCAACCTTCCTCCATCAACGGTACACCGTAGCCGGAACCGCGAGGATAACGCATGGCGATCGGTCCATCGGTATGATTAATTCCGGTAACAAGCATTTGCTGTAATTCCGCCTCATCTTTCGGTGCCATAATCACCATATTCGGCAAGCAACGCAGATAGGCAATATCGTACATTCCCTGATGGGTCGGACCGTCCGCACCAACAATTCCCGCCCGATCTAAACAGAAGAAAACCGGCAGATTTTGAATGCAAACATCGTGAACAATTTGGTCGTAAGCCCGCTGTAAAAAGGTCGAATAAATTGCCACAATCGGCCGCATTCCTTCGCAGGCCAAACCTGCGGCCAAAGTAACCGCGTGTTGTTCGGCAATACCGACATCAATGTACTGTTTGGGAAGTTTGGCTTGCAATTTATCCAAACCGGTTCCCGTTGCCATTGCTGCGGTAATTCCCAAAATTTTCGGATTATTTTCAGCCAGTTTTACCAAAGTATGGGCGAACACTTTAGAATAACCGGGAGGCTTGGGTTTACTCGAAGGAATAGCTTTTCCGGTGGCGAGGTTAAAAGGGGACTGGGCGTGATAGCCAACCTGATCTTTTTCGGCGATCGCGTAGCCCTTTCCTTTGGTGGTGCAGACGTGAACCATCACCGGGCCGTGAATGCTGTGGGCCTGTTTAAACGTTTCGATCAATTCTTCTAAATTATGACCGTCAACCGGGCCTAAATAAGTAAACCCAAGTTCTTCGATCACCGCCCCAACTTTGGGAACCGCCAGACGTTTCATCCCTTCTTTGAGGCGTTCCATTTCGGGGGTAAAGGTTTCGCCGACAAAGGGAATATGTTTAAACTGTTCGCGGAGGTTATCTTTAAGGAACTGAACGGGCGGGCTGAGACGCATTTTGTTGAGATAACGAGGGATAGCGCCGACGTTGGGCGAGATCGACATTTCGTTATCGTTGAGAACAACCAACAGCTTGGTGTGGGGTAAATGTCCGGCGTGGTTGATGGCCTCCAGCGCCATACCGCCGGTTAAAGCACCATCTCCGATGATCGCCGCCACTTTGAAGTCTTCGCCCCGCTGATCCCGTGCGATCGCCATCCCTAAGGCGGCTGAGATGCTGGTTGAGGCGTGTCCGGCGCCAAAATGGTCAAATTTGCTTTCGCAGCGTTTGAGGTAGCCTGCAACCCCGTCTTTTTGCCGCAACGTGTGGAAGGTGTTGTAGCGACCGGTGATCATTTTGTGGGGATAGGCTTGGTGGCCAACATCCCAGATCACTTTGTCTCGATCCAAGTCTAGGGTTTGGTAGAGGGCGATCGTCAGTTCTACGACTCCCAAGCCGGGGCCTAAATGTCCCCCGGTTGCGGCGACTGTTTCTAGGTGTTTTTCACGAATTTGTCGGGCAATTTCTTGCAGTTCGTGAATGGATAAACCGTGTAGCTGATTCGGATGAGTAATTTCACTCAAATTCATACGTCTAAGTACCCGCGCTAGCCATTACTTAAGGTAACGTGTCAATAACAAATTTGGATCGGTTTGGCACCATCCAAGTTCATGCACAGATGTCATCGTAGCAGGGGAAAGGGATCTGCGATCGAGTTGGCTGTAATTTATAATTGATGAACACGGCATCAGAACTCAGGTTTTCGGTGGCTAAACGGGGTCGAGTCGCGCTTTTTACTAAGAAAATTGGAGTTGGCGATCGCGGCTCAATGCCGAGTGCGCTGATCGAATAGATATCCATTTGGGGTATACTGATTTTAGTATTATTGAATTTAGCCCCGAGCGTTTAAATAGCCGTTTGCTCAACCCTGACCCGTCAACAACTACAGGTGAGATTTGACCGGGTGCTATCAACTTGGGGTGGCTTCGTTTTTGGGTGAGTATCGGCCGGGAGAAAGCGGGGATTAGATTGATTTTTAAAGCATTATCAAATGTCAAAGATAGTTACTGAGCAAAAAGGGTGGTTTAATTGGTTTAAATTAGCCATAGATCTGAGAAGTTCGGTAATTCGGACGATTTGGCGGCGAGTCGTGGCGACGATGATTTTTGCTGCTGTGATTCATTGGATCTATTCTCAAGGGATGCCGGTTAATCAACCCGTTCTTACCAGTTTAATTCCGAGTATTGTTTTGGGTTTATTATTGGTTTTTAGAACGAATACCGCCTACGAACGCTATTGGGAAGGTCGCAAACTTTGGGGGGTAATGATTCATAATGGTCGAATTTTATCCCGAAATATGTATTTTATGATTGTTGCTAAAACTCCCGAAGAAAAGCGCCGGAAGTTGGAGGCGATTAAATTGATCGGAACTCTCGTCTGGGCGATTAAAGTTCATGTCAGAAAAGAAGATGTAGAAACGGAACTGGATCATTTGCTGACCCCGGATCGGCTTGCTGAGATTCAACCCCTACAACAGCGACCTTTGAGAGTTGCCAATTGGTTGGCGGATTATTTTCGTCAAATGTACGAACAAAATAAACTGAACTATCGATTTTTTATCGAATTAAATCAGTCAATGGATCGAATTTTAGAAGCGATGATTGCTTGCGATCGCATTGCTTCAACTCCCCTACCCAAAGCTTATTCAATTCATTTAAAACATCTGTTGTTAATTTATTGGTTGAGCGTACCCTTTACCTTGGTTGACTCATTAAACGGGTTCGTTATTCCGGCGGTGGGAGTGATTACCTTTTCTTTATTGGGAATTGAAGAAATTGGGTTAGAAATTGAAAATCCCTTCGGACACGACCCCAATGATTTACCCCTAGAAAGGTTTTGTTATGTTCTGCAAAATGATATTCTTGAGTTGGTTCAATATGACAGTCAGTTGAAGGAGGACTCGGGAATTGAGAGTCAGAAAACCGATGAAAAATCAAAAGAAGTAGCTAGTTTCCCTTTTTTTGTTGTTTTCAGAGAATGTCGGTAAAAAACCCTCTAGTCTGGACTCTCAAATTCACTTTCTGATTCATCTTCGGGTTCTGCGTTAATATCAGAAGGGGGTATTTTGTGCAACCCAATTAAACCTTCCATCACCGATTGAACAATCGGCGCCGCCACCCTTCCCCCGCTAGCGCCGTCGATTCCGGGTTCATCAACCACCGCAACCACAACATAACGGGGATTATCAACGGTTAAAATCCCGACAAAACTGGTAATTCGAGCATTATCGGAGTAACCGCCAGAAGCAGAAGCTTTTTGAGCGGTACCGGTTTTTCCGGCGACTCGATAACCGGCTATTCGCGCGGCTTTACCCGTACCATCTTCTGCGGCTACCACAGATTCCATCATTTCTAAAACGGTATTGGCCGTTTGAGAGGAGAAAACTTGCCGAGATTCGGGTAAAGAAACTTCCCAATAAAGCTGTCCTTTACTATTATATAATCCCTTGACCACATGAGGAGTAACTAATTTTCCGCCATTGGCTAAAGTTGCATTGAGTTGAGCCAATTTCAGCGGTGTAATGGAAAGCCCCTGACCAAAAGCTGCCGTCGCGGCTTCAACGGGAACATTCGCAAATTGATGGCGGGTTTTTAAGGTACTTGCCACTTCAAAAGGCAAATCAACCCCAGTGATTTCTCCGAGTCCCAATCGTTTTAATCCCTCATAAAAAACCTCGGGTTCCATCTTTTGAATAATCCGAACCATACCAATATTACTCGAATATTTAATAATATCGGTAATATTCACCGAACCCCGAGTTCCGGTATAATAGTAATCGGCATTTTGAATCGTCCATCGACCCATTTGAATCCGACCTTCATCATAAATCACCGTATCGCTTTGAATCGCGCCTGCTTCTAAAGCAATCGCAACATTAATCGGTTTAAAGGTAGAACCGGGTTCGTACAGGTCAGATAACGCCCAATTTTTAAAGTTTTCAACATTCGATTTCCAATACTGATTCGGGTCGTAGGATGGCTCATTGACTAAGGTTAAAATTTCCCCATTGCTGGCATCCATGACAACCACGGTAGCGCGTTTGGCTAAATTTTTATCGACACTTTCTTCAAGGATTTTACGAACCATTCTTTGTAGACGAGTATCAATGGTGAGTCGCAATTCTAAATCGTCTACTTGAATAAACCCGGAGGCGAGTTGAGTCGGCACCCAATTTCCATTGACTGAACGTTGAAACTCCAAAGAAGGCATTACCCGTTCAAGTAATTCTTGTTGACTGTTTTCGACACCGGCTTGACCTTTGCCTTCGCTATCGACATAACCGACAATATCCGAGGCGATATCTTGTTGGGGATAAAGGCGCTGTCGCTGTTGAATCAGTTCTAATCCATCAATGCCCAAGTTGGCGATTTTGTTGCCGACTTCTTCGCCAATGGACTCGGCGATTTTAATGCCACTTTCTGCTTGATTAAACTGTTCGAGGAGGTCGTTGGGTGTGGGATTGGTTAAATCATTAAAGACCAAGATCGGGGATAATTTTTCGGCGATTTCAGCCGCAGATTGTTTAAATAATTTTGGATGAGCGTAGAGGGTATAAACAATTTGGTCGATGGCTAAAATATGACCGTTGGCATCACTAATTGGACGGCGAGGAACAAAAGGAAGATCCCGCTGGCTTTGTTGAAATTGGGCTTGCTGTTTGAGCATTGGCCCCATCGTAATTTGAACGCGAAATAAATTCACCGACAGTCCCAATAATCCCCCGAGCAGTATCAGCCAAACCATTCGCAAACGGGAGGATTTGCACCTTTTAATTTTGGGGGGTTTGCGGGGAATGGGTTGTTGAAGCTCCCGAGGATTTTGAGGAGGGCGAGGATTTAAACCCGAAAATCGAGAGGGGAACCGAACAGGTTTTTCTGTCGGTACCCAACGGGGAAAACGGCGTCGATTCTGACGGGATCTCGAAGAAAGGTCGGAAGAATCCATGATAATCAGTAAACAGTAAACAGTAAACAGTAAACAGTAAACAGTAACCTCAATCGTGAACAGGTGACAGATGACAAGGAAAAGAACTGATAACTGATAACTGATAACTGTTCACTGTTAATATCCTAGCGGTTTATTTGGGGTAGTAGTCGGACTGACATTGAGTTCGAGATTGGGAATGTCCGCCGAGACTTCGGGACGGGGAGGCGCCGGACGCAAAAAGATCATGTCGAGAGGTTCTCTTTCAACCAGTCCGGTGTTTGGTTTTTGGGCGCCTTCGGCAATTTGATGTTTGAGAACTTCGTTGGCGGCTCGCAGTTGTTGTTCTTGAGTGCGATAATGTTCTAGAGTCTGATATTCTTGAGTCCAGGCCGCTTCTCGGGCTTGGGTCAGGCCGTAGACGCTGAGAGTGATTCCAACGAGCGATCCGGCAACAATCGAGGAAACTTGTTGTAAGGTAACAAGCGATCGCAGCCAAACGGGTTGGTCCGGTTGAGCCGGTAAAATTTCGACGACATCAAGCTCGATAATTTCGGGAGTCGCAGAAGAAGAACGTCGAGTCAGCGGCTGAGTGGGCTGCTTCCGTTGGAGTCTGGCTCGTTCGAGGGGAATGATGTTTCCCGGCGTGGTGGGGGTGACGACCGATTGAGAGAGACGGTTTTGAGTGGAACGGGTGGGTCGGAATGCAACAGTCATAGCTCAGTTAAACAATCACGATCGCGGTAGTTAAGTTATCAAGTCAAATTGTTGAAGCTGAAGTCAGCAAAAAACTCGCTCAGAGTATTTCATCCCCATCCTACCATTAGTTTGTTTGAGGAATACAGGGAAATTGATACTTCTGCTAAGTTCTGCCGTTTTTTTTAGAATTTCTCAAGCTTCAAACCCAATTTCTTTCTGTTTTTACTTATGCTTTTGCTGCAATTCAGTACATCCCATTATTGTCGAAAAGCCCGTTTAGCCTTGGGCTATAAGGGGATTTCCTACGAAGTGGAAAATCTCACACCGGGCTTACACGTGTTGAAACTCAAACCTTTAACGGGTTTAACAACGGTTCCGGTATTAATTCCGCAGTTGGACAATCAACCGCCGGCGATCGCAGATACGAGTCAAATTTTTGCATTTTTAGAGGCTTATTGTCCCAGTCCGCCCTTATATTTTGACGATCCCCGCCTAAAAACTCAAGCGTTGATGATCGAAGATTGGCTCGATGAAAGTATTGGCACGGCGACGCGATTTGTATATTATCAATTTCGGGCAGGTGCAGGAAAAGCGATCGATCCGTCTTGGTCTTCTCAACTGGTGATTCAAGTGGTGCGCCGTCAATATGGGATCGATGAAGCTTCTGCGGATTTGGCCGCCCAACGCCTAAAAATTGCCTTCGAGGTATTAGAAGTTTGGCGCTCAGGGGGTTATCTGGTTGGCTCGCGCCAAAGCGCTGCGGATTTGGCGGCGGCGGCGTTATTGAGTCCGCTGGCGTTAATTCCCGACTATCGAGAAAAATATCCTTGGATATTTGAGAAGATCATCGAGATTCATCAATCGTGTGGAGAAGCGTTACCGCCCGGATTATCCCCACAAAGATAGATTTCTCTTTTTTGTTACAAATCATTAAAGCTTTGTGCAATAATATCAACGACTTGCCGATTCTTGTCCGTATCCTCAAAAACAAACATGAGAGAAACTCCTCCTGTTGGTCATCTGATTTGTATACTGGTGTTAAAGCATTTGTCGATGAAGATTGGCTTGATCCCCAATCAATCTACCTGATTTTTAAAAGCCCGAGCGCTCCCAGAGCGGACAAATTCCCGAAACTCGGTAAAAATTGTATTGTAATATAACCTGCCCGTTTAAGATTAACCTGTTTGTAGTAGTAACGTGTGAGACCCATGACCACCATCGCACATGATCAAATTGACCGGATTGTTTGGAATCATCATCACGATCCCTTTGAAGTTCTCGGCCCCCATCAGATCCAACAGGATGGCAAAACCGTTTGGGTAGTGCGAGCCTACCTCCCCAATGCTGAAGCGGCATGGGTCATTTTGCCCGAGCAACGAGAAGAATACGCAATGCAGTCGGTCCATAACCCCCACTTCTTTGAATGTATTCTCGATCTCGATACGCCCAAACTCGCCAACTATCAACTTCGGTACAAAGAAGGAGAACACGAGCGGGTCATGTATGACACCTATGCTTTCCGCTCTCCCAAACTGACCGACTTTGATATTCACCTGTTTACCGAAGGAAACCACCACCGCATCTATGAAAAACTCGGCGCTCACTTAGATACCATTGATGGTGTCAGTGGGGTTTACTTCGCCGTTTGGGCGCCGAATGCTCGTAACGTTTCCGTGCTGGGTGACTTCAACTACTGGGACGGCCGTAAACACCAAATGCGGAAGTTTGGCAACGGCGTCTGGGAACTGTTCATCCCAGAAATTGGAGTTGGCACTCATTACAAATACGAGGTGAAAAACTGGGAAGGACACATTTATGAAAAATCCGATCCCTACGGTTTTCAGCAGGAAGTCAGACCCAAAACCGCTTCTATTGTTACCGATCTCGATACCTACCAATGGAACGACGCTCAATGGATGGAGGAGCGCCGCCACACCGAACCCCTAACCCGGCCCATTTCCGTTTATGAGTGTCATTTGGGATCGTGGAACCGGGCGCCAATGTCCGAACCCCACAAGTTACCCGATGGCACCGTAGAACCTGCCATTCAAGCGATCGAACTCGATCCGGGCGGTCGCTTTATGACCTATCGAGAAATGGCCGACAAGCTGGTTCCCTACGTCAAAGAACTCGGTTATACCCATATCGAAATGCTGCCGGTTGCCGAACACCCCTTTGATGGTTCTTGGGGATATCAGGTTACGGGTTATTATGCCCCCACCTCCCGGTTTGGAACGCCCCAAGATTTCATGTATTTTGTGGATGAGTGCCATAAACACGGTATCGGGGTGATTGTAGACTGGGTACCGGGACATTTCCCCAAAGACGGACATGGTTTGGCGTTCTTTGATGGAACTCACCTCTACGAACACGGCGACCCCCGCGTTGGAGAACACAAAGGTTGGGGTACTCTGGTCTTTAACTATGGTCGCAACGAAGTTCGCAATTTCTTAGTTGCCAACGCCATCTACTGGTTTGACAAGTTCCATATCGATGGAATGCGGGTGGATGCGGTGGCTTCGATGCTTTACCTCAACTACTGTCGCGAAGATGGCGAATGGGTTGCCAACAAATACGGCGGTTGCGAACATATTGAAGCGGCCGATTTTATTCGTCAAACCAATCACGTCCTATTCGGCTATTATCCCGGTACATTGATGATCGCCGAAGAATCTACCGCATGGCCGATGGTGTCCTGGCCGACCTACGTGGGCGGTTTGGGCTTTAACCTCAAGTGGAACATGGGCTGGATGCACGATATGTTGGATTACTTCCACATGGACCCCTGGTTCCGCCAGTTCCACCAAAATAACATCACCTTCAGTATTTGGTATCACCACAGCGAAAACTTTATGTTGGCGCTGTCTCACGATGAGGTGGTACACGGTAAGAGCAATATGTTGGGTAAAATGCCCGGAGATGATTGGCAAAAGTTTGCTAACGTCCGAAGTTTATTTGCCTATATGTATGCTCACCCCGGTAAGAAAACCATGTTTATGGGGATGGAGTTTGCCCAGTGGAAAGAGTGGAACGCCTGGGGAACTCTCGAATGGGAACTGCTACAATTTGAAGCCCATCGGAATATTCAGAGGTTCTTTAAAGATTTGAATAATCTCTATCGTTCTGAACCCGCTCTCTACGAACAGGATTTCGCTGAGGAAGGTTTCCAGTGGATTGATTGTAGCGATAATCGTCATAGCGTAGTGTCGTTTATTCGTCGGGCTAAAGATACGGATGAGTTTATCGTGACGGTGTGTAACTTCACGCCTCAGCCCCACAGTCACTATCGCATCGGGGTGCCGGAAGCGGGCTTCTACACCGAGTTGTTTAACAGCGACGCTCGTGAATATGGCGGTAGCAACATGGGTAACTTGGGCGGTAAATGGACAGAGGAATGGTGGTTCCACAATTATCCCCAATCTTTGGATCTGTGCTTACCTCCTTTGGGCGTGTTGATGCTGAAACTCGATCGCGAAAAAACGGCGGCGGCTTTAGGCGAAGGTGAAGCGTCTGAAGCTTAAGTTTGCTCTTTAATACTTTCAGTCTTTGCTAAGGACAGTGGCCCAGTTTCTTCGAGAGACTGGGTTTTTTTTGGTTGGGTGTCAGGTGTTTCGGGTCTGTAGGGGCGGCTTGGTGTAATCATGTCTGTTTTCCTAGAAATAATTGATGTAAACCCGCCCCGGTTTCGGGTCTGTAGGGGCGGCTTGGTGTAATCATGTCTGTTTTCCTAGAAATAATTGATGTAAACCCGCCCCGGAGTCTAGAGAAGTCAGAAGTCGTGATGTCAGTCGTCGTGAGGTTATACCAATTCTTTATGAAGCTGCATCTAATTGATCCCCCCCAACCCCCCTTTTTAAGGGGGGATCAAGGGGGGATTGATCGGGGGGTGGCGTTCGCGGGGGGGATCATAAAAAGTTGCATGATTACAAAGAAATGGTATTACTGATAACTGCTAACTGAAAAAAACTGGTGACTCTCTTACAAACTTTGCTACCGGCGGTTTCCGTCAGAAGCACAGTTTGCAAGAGAGCAACGGACGTTCCCGAAGGGTGAGGTGGTGACTGAAAAGGGGCGGGTTTATAGAGGTTGTCTGTCGGACGTGATCAATTAACTCTGAACCCGCCCCTACGCTCACGGGTGAGGTGGTGACTTTCAAAACCCGCCCCGGTGTCAGGTGTTGAGAAATGATGAATTATGAATTATGAATTATGAATTATGAATTATGAATTTTCCCTATTCCCTATTCCCTATTCCCTTTTCCCTCTCTTAGAAATAACGTTTATATCTAAACCGGATTTGGTATTATAATGCGATCGCGTCCTTGTTTTTTGGCTTGATAGAGAGCAGAATCGGCTGCATGAATCAAGCTATCTAAGGTTATTCTAGAACAGGGAATTACGCTAGAAATCCCCAAACTTAAAGTAATATATTGACTGATATCCGACTTCACATGAGGAATTTTTAGCTGTCGTATTTGATCGCGAATTAATTCGGCGACTTGTACCGCCCCATCGACATCGGTATTCGTTAAAATCACCACAAATTCTTCACCCCCATAACGGGCGACTAAATCCCTGGCATTGACGGCTTGACGGATAGCTTGAGCGACTTGGATTAAACATTCATCTCCGGTTTGATGACCATAATAATCGTTGTACGGTTTAAAATAATCGACATCACAAAGAATTAAAGACAAAGGTTGCTGTTGGCGAAAGCAATGTTTCCATTGTTGCTCTAAAGTTTCATCAAATTTGCGACGATTGGCAATTTGAGTTAAACCGTCAATATTGGCTAAATGCTGCAACTTTTGGTTTGCGGCTTCTAAAGCGGCTAGAATTCGCCGACGTTCAGTTATATCTTTAGCAACCGTTAATATACAATTTTGACGTTTAATTTCTATCCGTTCAGCCGAAATTAATAAGGTTTTTATTTCCCCGGTTTTGGTGCGAAGTTCAAACTCTTTATCATAGATAAATCCCACTTCTTTTAAAGCTTTAATTTTGATTAAACGATCTTGGGGATTCGCCCAAATCTGGATATCTTCAACGGTTTTATCGATCACTTCCTCTCGTTGATAACCCATCAAACGACAAAAACTTTCATTCACTTCTAAATAACGTCCTTCTTCTAAGGTACTAATCACCATCGGATCGGGACTCGCCCGGAAAGCAGAAGCAAACTTTTCTTCCGATTGTTGTAAAGCTTCTTCGATTTTTTTGCGTTCAGTAATATCGGTTTGGATGCCGATATAGTGCGTAACATTTCCCCCATAATCTCGCACCGGAGAAATTGACACTTCATTCCAAAAAAGAGTTCCATCTTTGCGATAGTTCCGCATTATTACTAAACAATCTTCCTCATTTTTTAGGGCTTTGCGGATAATTTCTAAATTCGGTTGGTTTCGATCTTCGCGTTGTAAAAAACGGCAATTTTTCCCCAAAACTTCAGAAGCGGAATAACCTGTAATTTTTTCAAAAGCTGGATTGACATAAATAATCGGATTATCGCTTTGAGTTGCATCGGTAATAATTACGCCATTGCGACAAGCGGAGATGGCTTGATTAAAGAGTCTTAAATGGGTTTCTGCTTGCTTTCTTCTGCTAATTTCTTCTCTAAGTTTTTGATTTTGTTTTTCTAACTGTTGTTTTTGCTGTTGGAGTCGCAACTGAAGCTGAACCCGGGCTAATACTTCTTGGAATTGAAAGGGTTTTGTAATATAATCGACTCCTCCGACTTCAAAGGCTTTGACTTTATTAAAGGCTTCATCTAACGCACTGATAAAAATAATCGGAATTTGCGAAGTTGTTGAATTTTCTTTTAATTTTTTACAAACTTGATAACCATCCATTCCCGGCATGATAATATCAAGTAAAATTAAGTCTGGAGGCTTGGAAAAGGCAGAGTTTAACGCCATTTCGCCATGAATTGCTTTTCGGACCTGATAACCTTGATCAGAAAGAATCTGTGTTAAAATTTTTATATTTTCGGGACGATCATCAACAATTAAAATATTTTCAGGTTGAAAAGATTCTCGGGGATTATTCATCTTTTTATCGGTTCAATTAAATCTATAATTTTATCCAAACGAAAGTTATGAACACAATCGGTTAAAGCGCCTGCTAAAGAAGCATGATTTTCAGGAATTTGAGTAATGAGGGTTAAAACGAAGTCATCATCTAAATCAATAGAGGCTTGATAAAGTTCCTCTAACCAATCTGCTGGCATGACTTTTAAACTCTCTGTATCTAAAGTATAACCGACTTTTTCCTTTGCCGATAAACAGGTTTCTTCATAAACATAACGAACCCCTAAGTGTTTTTCAAGCATTTTGAAAATGATCGCATCTTGAAAGGGTTTCCGCACAAAATCATCGCATCCGCCGGAAAGAATAATATTTTTATCTTCTTCTAAGCCACTGGCAGTAATGGCAATAATTGCGGTTGCTTGTCCTTTTATTGTGGTTTTAATCTGTTGGGTGGCTTCATAACCATCCATCACGGGCATTCTCATATCCATCCAAATTAAATGGGGTTCCCAGTCTTCCCAAATTTCAATAGCTTCTTTGCCGTTACCGGCTTCTTTGAGTTCAAAACCTAAAGGATTTAGGAGTTTAATTAAAAGTTTACGATTGATGGGATTATCATCAACAATTAGAAGTTTATAACGGGGTTGATTCGGTTCGAGGGCAAGAATTCGACGGGGAGAGGTTTGGGTTTCTACTTCTGTCGGGTTCACCAAGTTTACCGGAATATTAAAGCTAAAAACCGTCCCCACTCCCACTTGACTTTTAACGTTAATTTTACCGCCCAGAAGTTGTACAAATTTCTGACTAATTGCCAACCCCAAACCCGTTCCTTCTTGAACTTTTTTTCCGCTTGTAGTTTGGCTAAAAGCTTCAAACAGTTGATCGAGTTCTTCGGTCGCTATTCCCACTCCCGTATCTTCGACTTCAAAATAGAGGGTTTGGGTTGAAGGTTTTGTTTCTGGAGTCGATAAGCTTTTGACTCTTAGGAATACGCCTCCTTTCTTGGTGAACTTTAAAGCATTACCGAGTAAGTTAATTAAAACTTCCCGTAACTTCAACTCATCGGTTTGTACAAACTGAGGAACATCATCCCCTCGTTGTAAATATAATTGTAATCCTTGATTGATAGCTTTCAGCTTAAATAAGTCTTCAATTTCATCTAAAAGTTGATAAAGATCAAAATTATTGGGGTTGAGGGTGGTTTTTCCGGCTTCGATTTTCGACAAATCTAAAATATTGTTAATCAGGGTGAGCAAATATTCGCCACTGCGGTTAATAATACTAACACTTTCTTGATGTTCACTCGGAAGATTATCAGAACAAGCCATAATTTGAGAAAAGCCCAGAATACCATTAAGCGGCGTGCGTAATTCATGGCTCATATTGGCAATAAAAGCACTTTTGGCAAGGTTAGCAACTTCGGCTTTTTCTTTGGCTTCTGCGAGTTCCGAGGTGCGTTGAGCAACTTGTATTTCTAACGTCCGGTTGTAGTCTGCTAAGAGTTGTTCGGCTTGTTTGCGTTGAGTAATATCTTGAAAAGCAGCAATTGTATAAATAACCTTACCCTGTTCATTGTAAATGGGAGTTGCCCAAACTTCTATCGGTACAATTTGATTGTAATAGTGAAATTCGAGATCGTCAGCGTAGGCAATTTCTCCGGTTAAAGCCCGAACAATAGGTAAAGCTTTTGTCGGATAAAGTTGTCCGGTTCCGGCTTGATAAACTTGGTAAGCTTGGCTGAGTTCTTCGGTTCCAGCATCGAGAGGAAATTGAATCTTTAATATGCGTTTGCTGGCTTGATTTGCATAATAAAGTTTTCCGGTTTCATCGTGAACAGAAACGCCCACAGGTAAAGCTTCTAGATATTGAATCAGGCGATGTTCGCTATCTTTGAGTTCCTCAAAAGAAGCTTGCAGTTGATGCGCCATTTTGTTAAAAGAATCGGCGAGTTCTCCCAGTTCATCCCTGCGGTTTATTGCTGTAGTTGTCTCCCATTTTCCCTGAGCGATATCTTTGGCGGCTTGGTTTAATTTGAGAATCGGTTTTGTTACCCAACGGCCGGTAATAATCCCCAAAATTGTTGCTATTATTAAAGCCACAATACATAAAATAATCGTCGTGCGAGTATTGGCATTAATCCGGGTCATAAAGTCCGATTCCGGGACAACAATTACCGTAAAAAACTCTAAGCCTTTATCTTTTTGAGTGGGAGTAACTTGTAAAAAATAATTTTGATTATTTAATTTAAACTTAAGCTGTTCACGGCGATAAATTTGCTTTAAACTTTGAAAACTATCCAGCAGGGTTTGGGTGGCATTCCGAACCAGAAAACTTTCACTTTGAATTGCTAACTTTTTCCGTCTTTTCGGATCGAGCGTTCGGGCTTTATCCAGATCAAAATTCTGAATAAAAGGGAGTTCTCCTGTAGAAGTGGCAATCAAAAATCCTTCGCCATCAACAATAAATGCCTCTCCCGTTTTTCCGATTTCCAGTTTGGCTAAAAAATCTCCAATTTGAGAGAGATGAAAAGCCGCAGTAACCACTCCTTCAAAATTTCCTTGCTGATTATAAAAGGGTTGAAAATTAACGAGGGTTACAATCGGTTTGTCATAACCTAAAGGCGCAGAAACACTATGTATCCAGACTAATTTACCTGCCTTTTTTGTTCGGCTATACCAAGGATTACCGGGCGGATCGTTATGAGGATCATAGGAATGAGTTTCAACCAGTTGAATCGGATTTCCTTGCTCATTCAGTTGGTAATTATATTGTTGTCCTTGGGTGGATTGATTATAAGTTCTCAGAATTACTGTTCCCGGTTCAATACTTTCAATTATTAAAAAATCTTTGTTTTCTGTGGCAATTCCGATGGCATTTGCTCCATCAAAAATTTTAATTTTCTGCCAAAAATAACGCTGTAAAAGTTCGAGATCTTCCGCCGGTAAAATACCCATTTCTAAGGCTTCTGCGTTATTTCTGGTAATTTTTTCTAGGGTATTCAAATAATTAGAAAAATTCTGCTCAACCCGATTTCCCACCTCATCCATTAACTGCTGTGCTAAGTCTTCAACCGCTTTTTGTCCGTTTCTAAAAGAAAGATACCCCACCAGTCCGACGGTCCCGAAGATTTGCAGCACAAAGGGAACTATCAAAATGACTCGCAAGGGTAGTCTAGTGAAAATTTTCGCAAAGACAAGAGGGAAGGGTTTGGTCGGCATAGTAGCCAGCTTATGTTACCTAACTTGACCATCCCCATAATAACTCTGATTGCCGGAGCGGAGTAAAATATACCTACCTCAAAAATCAAGTTTTTTTAAGATGTCACTAAAAAACTCAGTTTCTCCAGGGTAATCAAAGCAATTATCCCATGATTCATCAGTGCTGACTGCATCAACAATCAAGTTTTTTATGAAAGTTAAGATTTACCGTAAGAAGCGGTCATTTGAGCGATCGCCGGTAAAGGTAATCCGGGGGGATAATTCCCTTCGGCTTTAATTCGTTTAATCTCCGTTTCGGGAACAGGAACTTTCATTTCTGTTAACACCGATCTAACAATATCACCCCGATCAATTACACCTGAAACCGCTCCGGCTGGAGATAAAACTGTAATCCGAGAAAGCTTTTGAATTTCCAAAGTGTTAATGACTTCTACCAAAGGAGTTTTTTCGGAAACTGTTATTAATTGATCGAGGGGAGTAACTACATCATGTAGAGTTTTAAGGTTCCATTGACTGCGTTCAATTGCCCGCAGAGCATCAACAGAAACTAAACCCCGATAACGACCCTCTGAAGCGGCAAAATAGACGGGAATGGTGTCCGGTGTAATTAGATATTCATCGGCAAATTCTCGCAGCGTTAAATTGGCATCAACCACCCTAAATTCTCGGGTCATGGTTTGTTCTGCGGTGATTTTCAGCAGGATTTCTTGTAAGTCTGTGATGCGATTATAAGAGGTAGCATTGCGAATGGCAAACCAACCAATAAAAGCGATCCATAACCCGCCAAATTGATTTTCTGCTAAAAACAGAATTAATCCTAAGGAGATGGCGATCCAACCGATCATTTGACCGGCTCTCGCCGCCCAACGCACCCCCGCAAAACGGCTACCGGTCGCTTTCCAAACGGCCGCTTTTAACACCTGACCCCCATCTAAAGGTAAGCCGGGAATCATGTTAAATATGGCTAAAACCAGGTTAATTCCAGCTATTCTATTTGCTAAGATACCGGTTAAACTGGATTCGGGTAAAAATTGAGCCGTTAAACTGAGAATAAAAAATAATCCTAAACTCACCAAAGGCCCCGCGATCGCCACTTGAAAAGCTTGACCCGGGGTTTTGGATTCTCGATCAATCGATGCAATTCCCCCGAATAAAAATAGGGTAATCGAATTGACTTTAATTCCTTGAGATTTGGCGACTAAACTATGCCCTAGCTCGTGCAATAATACCGAGCCAAATAATAACAACGACACGGCTAACCCCGCACTCCAAGACAGAATAGGCCCCCATTCCAGGTACTCCTGACTATTGGCAAGGGTAACCAGCACCAAAATTAAAAACCAAGAAGAATCGATATACAGTGGAATTCCAAATATCGATCCAATTCGCCAACCTGCTTGCATGAGTTTTATCCTTCACTCTCGCTATTCCTGTTGTTGATACCCAGGATTGATCATCTTCTCTTTCCAGTGTACCAACAACGCTCGTCAGGTCGGGTTTAAAGGACACCTGCATTACTTAATCCCAGAATCATTCCGGCACCTAACAGATGTCCGAAACTCGCCGTCGCCAGCAATTCGGGAACGCCGAAGCCCGCAAATAAACCCGGTAATTGCACGGGGAGATCGGGACCTTTGCCGCGATTTTTTTGGGGAATTGCATAAAATCCGATGGCGATCGCAAACAAGTTACAGGCAATCATCACCAGTGCCACTTTCGGCGACCATTCCGGCGTTGAGGGAACGGTAGATTGCACGGCCAGAAGTAAAGATGAATACATCAAAATTTGACTCTCCTTTTGAATGAATTGTTGCTAAAAATGCGGTAAAATTTTAGAATACTATGGCATTATAGGGAGTCGTTTGCTCAAAATAGAATTTTGTTGAAATATTTAACATAGACGTTAAAATTTGCAACAAACTCGGGCGATCTTCCAAAAAATTTTCATCTCACTGGCGATAGATTTATCAAGATCGGGAGCGGGATTTGGGTTTAAAATTAAATAAAAACGGACTCGGATAGACCAATGCGGATTAAAATTTGTGGAATTACGAAACCCGATCAGGGAAAAGCGATCGCCGAGTTGGGAGCGACAACGCTAGGATTTATTTGTGTGAGGAGTTCACCGAGGTTTATCACTCCCGAAGACATTCAAGCGGTGATTGAAGTGTTACCCAAAACGGTAGAACGGATCGGAGTTTTTGCCAATGCGAGCGCTGAAGAAATAGGTCAAACTTTATCGTTATCGGAATTAACCGGAATTCAATTACACGGGAATGAAACCCTAGAATATTGCGATCGCCTGCGGGAATTATTCCCCGATTTAGAACTCATTAAAGCCATTCGAGTGAAAACCCCAGAAGCGTTAAATTTAGCGGAAACTTATGTTAATCACGTTGATACTTTGCTGTTAGATGCCTACCATCCCGAACAATTGGGGGGAACGGGTCACACGTTAGATTGGAACAGTTTACAACAATTTCGTCCGGCTTGTCAGTGGTTATTGGCGGGAGGTTTAAGACCCGATAATATTATAGAAGCATTAAAGTTATTAAAGCCGGATGGGATAGATTTATCGAGCGGTGTTGAACAGTCTCCCGGTGATAAAGATTTAACCAAAGTCACCCAATTATTTGAAGTTTTATCAACACTGACATGAGTTCTAAGTGAAACAATTGTAGGGGCGCTTTTGCTTGCGCCCTGATACACAACCCCACAACTAAAATCGATTAAACCTAATCTAAATATTCCTCTCCGACTTCTTGAATTGCGGGGGGTTCATCGCCGGGAGTTCTTAACTCCTCAACCAACCTTTGAACCGACTCCGGCGGTGGGGGTGTTAGGCGAGAAACCACCAGAGTAACGATTAAGTTGAGAATCATCCCAAGCGTACCAATTCCCTCAGCAGAAACCCCAAAAAACCAGGGTTCCATGTTGTAGAATTTCACCGCAAGAATGTAATACATGGTGAAGGCTAAACCGACAACCATTCCGGCAATTGCCCCTTCTCGGTTGGTGCGTTTATCGAAGACTCCGAGAATAATAACCGGGAAGAAACTTGCTGCGGCTAACCCAAAAGCAAACGCCACAACTTGGGCAACAAATCCGGGGGGATTCACGCCAAAATAGCCGGCAATTGCGATCGCAAAACCAACCATAATTCGACCCACCATCACCCGCAAAGATTCCGATGCTCCGGGGTTAATCATGCGATAATAAACATCGTGAGCAACGGAACTGGAAATTACTAATAATAAACCGGAAGCGGTTGATAAAGCAGCAGCTAATCCCCCGGCTGCAACTAATGCAATTACCCAAGGGGCTAATCTGGCGACTTCTGGAGTGGAAAGAACGATAATATCCCGGTCAATTGTGATTTCGTTGGTTTCAGTATCAGGAGTGAGTTGAAAGCGTCCGTCGTTGTTCTTGTCGTCAAAGGCTAAAAGTCCGGTTTGTTCCCATTTATTCACCCAATCTAACTGACGCACTTCTTCGATAGGTTGGTCATGTAAGGTGGTAATTAAGTTGTACCGAGCGAAAGAAGCGAGTGCGGGTGCAGTCGTGTATAATAGGGCAATAAATAATAATGCCCAACCCGCAGAATATCGGGCAGAACGAACATCGGGAACGGTATAAAACCGGACGATCACATGGGGTAAACCTGCCGTTCCGACCATTAAAGCAATGGTAATAAACAGCACGTCTAACATGGATTTATTCACAAAGGGTTGGGTGTATTCTTGAAACCCTAAATCCGTTTGAATTTGGTTCAGTTTGGGAATGATATCGCTGAACGGAAAACTGAGTTGAGGAATGGGATTTCCGGTGAGAAGCAAGGAAATAGCAATTGCCGGAATTAAGAAGGCAAAAATTAACACGACATATTGAGCAACTTGTGTCCAAGTAATGCCTTTCATACCGCCTAAAACAGCAAAAAATCCGACAATTACCATCCCAATGACAACACCGGTTTCGATGTTGACTTGTAGGAAGCGACTAAAGACAATTCCCACCCCTCGCATTTGTCCGGCAACGTAGGTTAAAGAAACAAAAATCGCCGCCACAACAGCCACCAAACGGGCGATATTGGAGTAATAGCGATCGCCAACAAAATCGGGAACGGTATATTTTCCAAACTTGCGTAAATAGGGCGCCAAAAGCAAGGCTAACAAGACATAACCGCCCGTCCATCCCATCAAATAAATTGAACCATCGTATCCCAAAAAAGAGATTAATCCCGCCATCGAAATAAACGACGCCGCCGACATCCAATCCGCAGCAGTGGCGGCACCATTTGCCAAAGAAGGAACCCCTTGTCCGGCAACATAAAATCCTTTACTATCTCGAACTCTTGAACTCCAACCAATGTAGAGGTAGAGAATAAATGAAATGAGAACCAGAACCGTAGTCCAAACTTCTACTGACATGATTAATCTCTCCGATTAATATTATATTTGCGGTCTAGTTTATCCATCTGATAAGCGTAGACAAAAATCAGGATGACAAACACATAAATTGAGCCTTGTTGGGCGAACCAAAATCCTAAGGGAATGTTGCCGAGAGAAATGTTATTTAACACCGGAACCAAAAGAACTCCGCATCCTAAAGAGACAAAAGCCCAAATCAGCAGGAGTGTGATAATTAACTTGGTATTGGCACGCCAATAGGCTTGATGCCGATCTTCATTTGGATTCATTGTATTTTGGAGAATAGAAAAAGATTAACCCAAGTATTTGCCCAGGGTTGAATATTTTGTTATTTGCGATCAAAGGATTTAGCGCTATTGCTGAATATTTTGAATAAAATTAAAGAAAATTTAATCAAATTCAGTCTTTTTCAAGCTCAAATTTTGCACCCAAAATAGTCAGATTGTCCTCAAAAAAGGACAATTCCACCCTGTTGGCATGATACTGTTTGCCTATGATACCAATAATTGGTTATTTATTTACAAAAAAAAATTGTATCAACTGTAGCGGGGAAGGGTTGGGGACGGGACTCCCAGACTCGCGGATGGGGAGGAGGGTCAGGTGTTGGGTGTCGGGTGTCGGGAAGTCAAAAGTCGTGAGGTTAATATGAATTATGAATTATGAATTATGAATTATGAATTATGAATCTTCCCTGTTCCCTATTCTTTGTTGCCTGTTCACTGTTCGCTGTAAAAACTTTTCAGTTGAAATTTTTCCGAGGAGATTGCCGAAGGAATTGATCGACAATCTCCTCCAAAAAATGACCTCAATTGACTTGTTTACAACTGAGGTTGATAATAGTCGTTGGCCTTAAGATCTCCGATCAAATTCGGATCTTTATTAATACAGCCACTCTGGTTTACGAACTGACAAACTCGTGCTGTCAGGCGGGATCTTGTTCCAGGAGGCCCGGAAGAAAACAAGACTTTATCTCCTGCTGGTGTCTTCTGGATTTTAACGTTACAAACGGGACAAACTTGAGTTTTTTGGTCAGGCATAGATACTAAGAACTCATCCATCTTGACTTGTGAGATATCTTAACATGATTAATTGAAAATATTGTATCTCTCTAGACAGACTTGAAGGAGATTTTCAAACCGTAAGTTCTAACCTTAGGAAGAGAAAGCCCTTAAAATTGTAGCCATTGATTCAGGATTTTATATATGTTGACCAAGCCGCGCAAATGGGATTTATCCGAACGTCCGTAGAGAAAATCCGACAAACTCATTTGATAATTTTGCTGAACCGCTAAATCTAACCAGAGGTTGTTAAACGCTTGTCCGCGAACATAGTCAGGAACGTTTTCTTGATAATAAGAATAGCGATCTAAACAGGTATTCATAAAGTTCTTGCGTCCCCGAGATTTCAGATAAGTTAGGCGAGGTTTAAAGGCGGTTGGATTTTCTAAAACGGTGTGAATGGTATCGGCTAAAGATTCGGGATCGAACTTTGCATATAAACCTGCTCCTTCTGGAAACGCACCATCTTCACCCCGCACATATTGATTAAATTCCTGAAAACAAATCACCGGAACGTTACAACTCATGGCTTCGCTCAAAAAGCGATTTTTTCCTTCTAAAAGAGAACCCAAAACCGCAACTTTTGCGCTGGAATAATAAACGGGTATTTGCTGATAATATTCGGCCCGAGGCACCAAATTAATATAGTCAAACGGATCGGCAAAAATTGCTTCGATTTGACGCCACTGTTCCCGGGCTTGAGCATCAACTTGATCGATACTTTTAAAATTATGAAAACCGGGAATTAAGGTCATCTTAATTTTTTTTCCATACTTCTGATGATAAATTTTTAAGGCTTTGGCGATCGCAGGAATATTTTTTTCCTCCGATAGCCGAGAAACACATAAAACATCAATATCTTTTTGAGGAACGGGTTTGGGTGCGATTACATATTCATTGATAAAATCGGAGTCATAGCAAGAAATGAGAATTTTATTGGCCCGTTCCGGATAAGTTTGACGAAACCAACGATTTCGATGAGGATTATCATAAATAGAAGAATAAGAATCGGCCGTATTTGACCAGGGAAAAGCCGCATACATCGAATAAGCATGAGCGAAAAAATATTTCGACAGTTGCGGTAAAACTTTGTTCAACAAATCGACGGATTCACTCAAATATAAACCTTTAATTAATCGCCCTTCATAGCGAACGGGAGGTAAAACGACAAAAAAACTAACCGTATCAAAACGATCCGGTTGATTTTCAAAAATTTCATAGGTATAAGCATCTAAATCTGCATAGATTTCTTCCAGGGGTTTATTCACATTTGGATTGTGAAAATATTGGCGCAGGCGCTCGTAATTTCCTTGTCCCATAAAGGTTTAAAGTCTTTGGTTTAAATATTATATGATGTCCGATTAATTAATTTTGGGGGTGGGGCGGGTTTATGTCAATCTCTCAGTAGTTATTAAAGATATTGTAGAACCCGCCCCTTTGAGCGGATTATTGATTGGTCGGATTTGATATTAGAATTTTTAGATAATTTACGGGCGCAACGATAGCGCCCCTCTCAAATTATTCGCTCAAATCATTACACAGTTGTTAATTCTCGATGCTCTATTTTTGTGCCTAATACGTTGAGAAATTCCGCCAACCAGCGGGGATGAGCCGGCCATGCGGGAGCGGTCACTAAATTCCCATCAACCACCGCTTCATCAACAGAAATATCGACATATTCTCCGCCTGCTAATTTCACATCAAAACTGCAAGCCGGATAAGCCGAACAGCGCTTTCCTTGAATCACATTCGCTGCGGCTAACAGTTGGGCACCGTGACAAATTGCGGCAATCGGTTTGTTATGTTGGGCGAAATGTTGTACCATTTCAATAACCTTTTGATTGAGGCGAATATATTCGGGAGCGCGTCCGCCAGGAATCACTAAAGCGTCGTAATTTTCAACATTAATTTCATCAAAAGTGGCGTTTAACTTAAAATTATGACCGGGTTTTTCACTATAAGTTTGATCGCCTTCAAAGTCGTGAACCGCAGTCCGAACCGTTTCCCCCGCTTTTTTGTTGGGACAAACTGCATCAACGGTATGACCGACCATCTGTAACGCTTGGAAGGGAACCATACATTCGTAGTCTTCTACAAAGTCACCGACGAGCATTAAAATGTGTTTTCCAGCCATGTTAAACCTCTGTAATCTGGCATTAATTTATTCTTAGCATGAATTGCCGAAAATTGGCGATCGCATTTGTAGTAACCTTTAACTGATTTTCAGCTTGGGAATGACAACGCATTGGTAAAAAGCCATGAAACCGATTATTTTCGCCTTAACCCTATTGTTACCCTTGGTGTGGACTGAACCGATTTTTGCAGAAACCTCGCCGAGACAACACCGCCAAGATTTGACTTGTCAAAACTCGATTCTACTGGCTCAAAATCCCGCTCTGACCTTAGGAGAAGCGGCTGATTTAGTCAGCGAATGGTTGACTGCAAAATCCCGTATTTTTGCCCCTCCTTTTGACCGTCGAACTTTAGAACAGTTTACCACAGGAGTTTTATATCGAGATACTTTAAAAGCGATTGATTTTTTAATCGAAAATGATGCTTATTACGAGTACGGGGTGCAGAAGGTCGAAACCGTTGAACGATTTGCGGCGTCTGGAAATAAAGCAACCATTGAAGTTCGGGTAACTGAAGATACGACTTTTTATCAAAATGGTCAGGTGAAAGATAGCGATTTTAATACGAAAAGAGTTCGCTATAAATTAGAGTATTGGGATGGAATTTGGAAGATAGCAGATTTTCAAGTCGTGGACTAAGTTCTATTTTCAAACTGCTTTTTGGGGTGTTTTACTGCTATGCTCCGCTCAATCTTTTTAAATATCGAGCGGCTTCGTTCAGTTGAAAGTTGTTTGTCGAGAAAGATATAAAAAAAATGAGCAAATACATCAGCGATACAGTTCCCGAAAATTGAGTTAAAATTATGGTAAAATAGTTGACGTGAAGGATCGAGCGAGATTCACTTAAAAATGGATACAAAAGCTTTAGATCGAAATACTGCTAAAAACAACCTCCGAGACGCTTTAAACCAACAGGGGGGAAACCCCAAAGCCGAAGCTGTTGTGGCGGCTATCTCCCAACTAACGGCTTTAAATCCTACACCCCAACCGGCTCAAAACCGCTCATTATTAGAGGGAAACTGGCTGTTAATTAACGCTCCCGATTTTCCGGGGGGAAAAAGAACCGAAGACGGAAAATATATTTATTCATTGGGTCGGCTGGCTTTCAATCTCTTTCAACCCGCAGATTTACAAGTATTAATCAATCGTGTCATTCAACCGATTTTTCCGATGAACGAGGGTGAAAAACTCAGCTACAATATTGAGATAGAATTCACCATCCTTGATGAAAATTATCCCAAATTACAAGGTATTGTCAGAAATCAAGGCGTCTGTTCTCCCCAAAACGAACAAAGCTTACAAGTTCAGTTTCTCGGCGGAGAACTCGCACCCCTAGACCCCGATAACTCCGAAACTCTTAAAGAGTGGCTGTCTGTTTTTGGCAATCAAAACCGTAAGAAATCTGTAAATATTCCTCAAAAAATTCAATCTTTTATCGCTCAACTCCTTTTCGGTTTAGAACCGCCTCAAGGAATAAATAATCAAACCGGGAAAGTATCATTTACTATGAAAAAATCTCCCAAAGGCTCTTTAGAAGTGCTTTATCTCGATGAAGAACTTCGCATCACTCGGGGAAATCGAGGCACCGTTACCGTTTGCGAAAGAATTTAGTAGAATTTAAGCTAGAATTTCTTCCCCTAGCCGAGCCTCTAGCCTCTAGCCTGGTGACTGTTAAAATCATCAACATCTAAAATATTATTGAAGGCAGATTTATCGGTCGATTTTTCAAATTTTTGCTTTTTAATAATCGTAATATTCCCGACAGGTTCCATAATAATCGCTTCCACATTTTGCAAAGAAACAACTCCCTGCTGTCGAACCGTTTCCAATAAATTCTTTTTGGTTAAACGCTGTTTTCTCATCGCCTTCTCGATAAACTGTCCGTCAAAATAAAGCAAAGTAGGCGTCGCCATCACCAAATCGGCAAAACCCGAAGATTTAACCGTCAGCCAAGAAACAATATATTGTAATCCAATTAAAACCCCAAAAGCCGTAATACTTTCAGCCAGAGAAACCCCTTTTGCTGTTAATAATCGACCAAAAGTTGAACCAATCGCCACCGTAATCACAAAATCAAACGCATTCATTTGAGCGAGGGTTCGTTTTCCCGAAACCCGCAACAGAAACAACAAACTAATATAGGCTAAACTCCCAATAATAATTATTCTTAAAAGGGGTTCCAAGCCCGTATAAAAGAAAACAACTTGATTCATTGTAAGATAATTTAATTCTCAAAAGCTAAAGAGTAGAGATATTTTGAGGTCTGTTATAAGTCCCCCTTTTTACCCCCATTATTGGGGTCACGGGGGCGGGGGATAATGGGGGATCTTTCCTTTTTCATCAAAATCTGTTAGACTTGAGTCAGTTCTTTTTGAATGATTGGATACCCTTGAACATCAATCATCGCGGAATTCGATGAGCCTTGTTTTTGGGGAATAACACTAAAATTTCCGTTGGTTTCTAACACAACAGCTTCCACATTTTCTATCGCTGAAATTCCCTGAGTGCGAATCGCCGCTAACACATCTTCTTGAGTAATTCGTTCTTTTTTGAGCGTTTCTGGAATCATCTTCCCTTGATAAAGCAATAGAGCGGGTTTTGCTTTAATCAACGCTTGCATTTCTTTAGAGTTAACCGATAACCAACTGACGCCCAGTTGCAGCAGAACTAATAAACCAAATCCAACTGTTCCTTGAATTAAACTGGTATCCTCTGCTAACAGAATCATTCCCAGAATCGAACCGAATGCAATTGTCACGATAAAATCAAAAGCATTCCACTTAGAAAGGGTGCGTTTTCCTGAAATCCGTAGTAGAATAATCAGAACGACATAGGCAAGCGTTCCGATGACCAGTGTGTGAAAGATCGTTGTCCAATTAGCTGACAAAATAATTCCTCCCTGATAAACTAAAGTGATAGGATTGGTTACAGCTTACGATGACAGCCTGTAAATCACATCTCCTCTAAGACAGACATCGCCGAAAAATCTTTTTTTTGGCTTTCTGTTGAACTCAGAATGTAAAGATTAATTACAATAGAAAGAGTGTCTTTATAACAAAATCCGATGTATCTGACTTGGTTTGATAGTAATTCTTGGCTATTAGAGATTGGAAACAAACGAATTCTCATTGATCCCTGGCTAGTTGGGCCGTTAGTCTTTGGGAATCAGGGTTGGTTGTTTAAAGGCGAAAAACGCACGCCTCGCCCCGTTCCTCACGATATTGACCTGATTGTATTGTCGCAGGGATTGGAAGATCACGCCCATCCCCCGACATTGAAAATACTCGATAAAATGATTCCGGTTGTCGGTTCGGCAAATGCGGCTAAAGTTGCAGAGGAATTGGGATTTACTCAAGTGAGGACTTTAGAACAAGGTTATACTTATTCGTTAGATAACCAAATCGAAATTAAAGCCGTTCCCGGTTCACCCATCGGGCCGACAACGGTAGAAAATGGCTATATATTTCGAGAGTTAGAAACGAATTTCAAAGTCTATTACGAACCGCACGGCTACCACGATCAATCCCTGCAACAAGAAACACCCATTGATGTAGTCATTACGCCAATTATTGATTTAGCTTTGCCGTTAGTTGGGCCGATTATTAAAGGCACCAAGAGTGCATTACAAATTGCCGAATGGGTAAAACCCCAGGTGATGTTACCGACGGCAGCAGGCGGAGATGTTACCTATGAGGGGGTGTTGGCTTCTCTGCTGAAAGCGGTTGGTAGTTTAGAGGATTTTCGTTCGTTATTGGCGCGTCACAACCTCTCTACCCGGGTTCTCAACCCCACTCCCGGAGAACGGTTTGAGGTGCCGTTAGAAAAGCAACCCGCAGGTGTCGCCTAACCGTAAACCGTAAATAGGTGTCGGCTGTCAGGTGTCGGGGTTTTGCTGTAGGGGCGCGCCTCCGAATTGATTTATCATTCCCCGCAGACAACTGATATAAACCCTTCCTTTGAGTCCGGGAAAAACCGATCACGGGTTGGGGCGGGTTTATGTAAGTTATTTCTGGGTAGGATAAATTTACTCAGAACCCGCCCCTACAAAACTGGTGACTGAATAAAGCTATTCCTGATTGGCCTGAGCATCCCGAACCGCAGCCCAAAACGAAAGCCCTCCCAAGGGGATACTCAGGAGTAAAATAACAGTCGTTACCGTTGCGCCCAGTTCCGGCTGTCCCGAGGAAAGTTCAAAAATCGAACCCACCGCCGCAATCCCGGCTATACACGAAGCCCCTAAAAATAAGGCACTCTTTGGCGTTCCAACCATATTTGTTTTAACCCAATCTGTTAAAAAATCTTAACTTATAGTAATATTTACCCGACTTAAAAGCTAGGAATTGAGGAATTGGCAATTTTTGCCACTCCGGGGCGGGTTGATATGGGTTGAGAGTGGGAAAGATAAATAATTACAGAACCCGCCCCTACAGAATCGTGATCGATTAATCGGAGATGATATTAAGACTTAATATGTTTAACGGCTTTGGGAGAAAACTTGTGTTTGGTCAACTCTTGGGTGAGGGCGAGTTGATTTTCCACCCGGTCTACAAATAATACCCCTTGCAGGTGATCCATTTCGTGTTGAATCGCCCGTGATAACAGTTCATTCGCTCGAATAGTCCGGGGACGTCCGGTTTCATCTTTAAACGACACTTCAACCACTTCCGGGCGGGTCACATCCATATAAACCCCCGGAATACTCAAACAGCCTTCTTGGAAAGGAGAGATTTCTTGACTATACTTTTTAATGGTCGGGTTAATCAAGACTAACGGGGGAGTTGCAGCGTTATCGGGTTCGCAGTCAATCACAATCAGTTGTTTTTGAACTCCCACCTGCGGCGCCGCCAAACCAATACCATCAGCACTATACATCGTTTGCAGCATCTCTCGTATCAATCTGCGAGTGTCGTCATCCACACGAGAGATCCGTTTAGCCGACTGACGCAGAACGCGATCGCCGAGATAATGAATTTGAAAGGGAGGATTGTCTAACTTTTGCTTTTCAACGATTACTTGAGAAGTCATGGATTTCGTCACTCGCTTGCGTAATTACCGTTCTACTCACATCTTAAAGGATCTTCGCAACCGTTGGAGTGAGGTCAGGACGAGGGAAACGGTTCGGATATCAGTCACCAGTTTTTAAAGTTACCAGTTATCAGCGTTGTAGGGGCGGGTTCTGCGTTCAATCTATGTTTCCCACTCTCAACTTATATAAACCCGCCCCCAAGTCGGGAGTAGGGGCGGGTTCTGCGTTCAATCTATGTTTCCCACTCTCAACTTATATAAACCCGCCCCCAAGTCGGGAGTAGGGGCGGGTTCTGCGTTCAATCTATGTTTCCCACTCTCAACTTATATAAACCCGCCCCCAAGTCGGGAGTAGGGGCGGGTTCTGCGTTCAATCTATGTTTCCCACTCTCAACTTATATAAACCCGCCCCCAAGTCAGGATTACGAAGAAAAACCGGGTAACTTCTGAGAAACCGGGTTTTTGGGTAACTCTTGCAAAGTTCATTGACTTTGTGGGTTGCTTGTGCTAGGTTCTTAAGTAGAAATGATTGAACTCAACAAAAAGAGCCAGCAAGCTATGTATTCAGCGAACAGCTATTTTTATTATTGGTTTACCCCGGTTCACCGAGAGTGAGTCCAACTTTTCATGGATAACTCAAGGTGAGCCGCAGAACTAAGACCTGCGGCTTTTTAATTGCTCAGAAATTGCTCAAAACATGATTTCCTCGTATTAGCGAACGGCGATGATTTTACCCAACACCTACTTTTATGGCTTTTATTTTTGGCCCCGAACAGGTTCCGGGTAAGTTGTCATGCTGGTTCTTTTACCTCACCCGGGACACTTAAAGGTTCCGGGTTTTTTTTTGACTCATTCACAAACTTTAGGAGAATTTCACCATGTCTCAGGCTAAACTCGTCAGCAAAACCCATCTTGAACACCAAACCCAAATTAAAATTAACGAACAAACCACCGTTGGCGGTCAAGAGTTGTTAATTATTGGTGGTCCCTGTACCGTTGAAAGTCTCGAACAAATGGAACAAGTCGCCCAACAGCTAACAAAAGCCCCCGTTCAACTGTTGCGAGGTGGCGTCTACAAACCGCGTACTTCTCCTTATTCCTTCCAAGGTCTCGGCTTGGAAGGATTAAAAATTTTAAAGGGGGTGAGTCAGCGTTATAACGTTCCGGTGGTGACGGAGGTGATGTCTATTCCCCAAATTGAATCTGTTGTCGCCTACGCCGATGTCCTGCAAATTGGTAGCCGCAATATGCAGAATTTCGAGTTACTCAAAGCCATCGGACAAGCGGGAAAACCGGTGATTTTGAAGCGGGGACTGGCGGCAACCCTCGAAGAATTTATTATGGCGGCCGAATATATTATGGCGCACGGCAACCCCGATGTCATCTTGTGCGAGCGGGGAATTCGCAGTTTCGATAGTTTCACCCGCAACGTTCTTGACTTGGGGGCGGTTGTCGGACTCAAACAGTTAACCCATCTTCCGATTATTGTAGATCCCTCTCATGCGGCCGGAAAACGGGAACTGGTTGAACCCCTGGCACGGGCGGCCGTTGCTTGTGGGGCTGATGGCATAATGGTAGAGTGTCATCCCGAACCGGAAAAATCTGTCTCCGATGCGCGTCAGGCGTTGTCGTTAAAAGATATGGTGCAGTTGGTGGAAAATTTGCGTCCGGTAGCGGCGTCTGTTGGACGGAAAGTGATTGAGGTGGCTTCTGAGTCCCTTCTTTGCGCGTAAGCATCATACCCAATTTTGTCAATGATTTTTAACTAAAATCGGGGTGGGGCTTGACTCACCCTTGATTTTTTTGCGATCAAAGATTGACATTTGACCGGACTGTGCCAAAAATAGTACACAACAACATTTTCAGATTGATTTTCCCTAAAATAGAATTGGGGGTTGCGGATGAATCAGTTTAAATTACAAGGTATAAATCATTTAGCCTTGGTTTGTCGGGATATGGCTCGAACGGTCGATTTCTACACCAATATTTTGGGTTTGAAATTGATCAAAACCATTGCTTTACCCGATGGCGGTCAACACTTTTTTTTTGATGTGGGAAATGGGGATGCTTTGGCGTTTTTCTGGTTTCCCAATGCTCCCGAATCGGCTCCCGGAGTTGCCTCGGTTGACCCGGAACGTTTAAAAAAAGGGGATATTGTTACGGCTCACGGTTCTATGAATCATGTTGCTTTTAATATTTCTTTAGAACATTTGCAAGATGATCACCAAAAATTAAGTGATTTGGGAATTCCAACTACTCGGATTTTGCATCGCGCAGATGTTCCTTCTGGTTATGTTGAACAACAGAATGAAACGACATTTATTTCCTCGTTTTATTTCTTTGACCCCGATGGAATTTTGCTGGAATTTGCCGCAAAAACACGGGAATTAGGCGATCCAAAACGGGATCTGCAACATGAACCCGCAACCGCTACCAACTGAATGACTGTGAAAAAATCTTTGAGGTTCCGGAACCTTTACCGCAACTTTAAAGACTTGTTTAATGAAGCTGACCGCACAGTTGTTACAAATTTGACTGTTTTTTGGTCGTTCGGATTCTATTTATAGTTAAAAATCAAAAACCTTCTGATCTCATTGAAATGAATCCGAAAAAGCAAATTATTCAGCCATTCAGTTCCGTTCACATCGTTCTCTAATCTAAGTTTCTCTATCAACCTTGTTAACGTCTAGACTATTGCCACTGGGTTAATAGTGTAGAGATTTTGAACACATTTATTGAGGTTTTCTCCTGCTATGAAACGTGCATTTCAACGAACTTTTGCAGCGCTCGCCCTGACCGTTTTATCCACTGTAAATGTCGCCTCTGAAGCTTTTGCAGTTCAATTTGGTCAAAAAGAAGTCGAACAAGAACGGTATGTGGCGATGGCTGTTCCTCGTACTTATGGGTATTCATTAGTTATTGTTGAACAGGTTTCTAATACCACACCCTGTTGGAGCGAAAGTGGTAGCAATCCCATTCAAGTTGATCCGTTATTACTCAACTTTGATTTTACCGGAATTTGTGGTCGGGCAACCGATAGTAACGGCTATTCTGTTCGCATGGGAGGCGAAGATTTAGCCCTGTCTCACAGTCTCAGTGTTCGAGGTTTGGGCGGTGAGATTTTATTAGTTGCAACTTCTCGGGATAATCCCTACAGTGAACCCATTGTTATTGGTCGAACTAATGGTATGTCTAATGGCTTTGTCAAGATTGTTTTAGAACCCGGTTGGCGGTTTACCAAACGCACTTATCAGGATAAAACTTTGGGTCATATTTACTTTACCCATGACTATTCTGCAAGTGCTTATTCCCAAATGGTTAATCCCACTCAAACCGATAACAGAACCGATAACAGCAGAAAAAACACCCCCGACAACAGCACTTCTAAAACACCCGACAACAACGAAGATAACACCGCTAAAACACCCGACAACAACGAAGATAACACCGCTAAAACACCCGACAACAGCGAAGATAACACCGCTAAAACCGCCGATAAAACCCCCGACAACAGCGAAGATAACACCGCTAAAACCGCCGACAATAGCGAAGATAACACCGCTAAAACCGGAAGTTCTACCCGAATTTACAACCGAGTTGGAAACCGAGGAGAAAACCGCAATTCTAATAGCGCTGACAAAACCACAGACGACGACACCGAAACCCGAGTTTCTGAGCGTAATTCCGAGCGAGTTTCTGAACGTAAGTCTAGCCGAGTTTCTAGCCGAGTTTCTAGCCGGAATTCTAACTCAAATTCCAATAACTTTTTTAACCGCTCTTACGACAAATACTAATCGGGTTTAACTCCCGAAAAAGTAGAGATGTGCTATGAGAACACGTCTCTACTTTTTTTTAGGTTCGGCGATTAAGCCAGAGTAATGATTTTATACCATCCTAAGTTATCTTCTAACACACTCACGGGCGCTAATGTTAGGTCTGCACCTCCATCGAGAACCGCTATCCTATCCCCTGCAATTGCCACCACTAAATCATCCCCAGAAGGCAAAACACTGTAGGTTTCATCGAGTATTGTTAGAAATTTAATTTGATCTCCCTGTTCTTGATTAAAGTCTTGAATGAGTGCTTCTCCTTCTCCCTGATACAATTGCTGTAGTTGCAGACCTTCGTTATAAGTTAATAGGATATCACCAAAAACAAAAGTATCCGTTCCCGAACTGCCAATTAAGGTATCAAATTCGCCGCTACCGTCGCTGGTGTAAGAAACTCCTCTGGGCGTGGCAAATTCATACAAACTTTGCACGGCATCGACACCGAAAATCTGATGAGAACCGATGCCAAAAGCGGTAACAATATCATTGCCGGGTGTGCCGATAAATGTGGCCGAACGTTCCGCATCAAATTGACCGACTTGTTCGTAATGATCCAAACCCGAACGATAATTTCCGGCTTCTACTAAGGCATCAACATCGGGATTTTCGACCAGATAATTATCCTCAAAAAAGTTTCGTTCAACTGCGGCTTTATTTCCATAAATCAGATTCAAATCATTAACATCGGTAATTCCTTCAATAATTGCCAAACCCCGGTTATTATTACTGGTAATCCAGAGGGAATCGGGAGTTGTTCGATTCAAGTAGGGGAAGGGTAAAAAGTCGTAATAATCCGGGCTGTTATGACCGAGTTTGATAAAATCATTATTGGGGTCATAATTTCTAATGATCGCTAGACCTCCGGGATTAAAATGATTGTAATAAAAGTCTTTTGGCGGGAGTTCTCTGACATAATTATTTCGGCCAATGAAGAAAGGAGTTTCTGCGCCAATGACAAATGTATCCGAAGCGGAACTTCCCGTTAACATATCTTGTCCCAGATTTCCGCCAACTCTATAAATGCGATCGCCCTCGGCATCTAAACCTACAGTGATTCCTATCAATTCAACTTCACCGACTCCAAAACCTTCTAAAGTATCATTATTAGAAGTTCCGATAAAAGTTGCTTTTCGTCCTTCTTCAAATTGTCCAAATTGTTCATAATGATCCCGTCCGGTTCTCAAAAGTCCCGACTCAATAGCGGGTATAATATTCGGATATCGGGCGAGATATTCGGCTTCAAAAAACGAGTTGCTGTAGCGTCCTTCTTCGGCGCCAAATTTGAGAAAATGTTCTAAGCCATTGCGAAAAGGACGGGGTGCTTCTGAAGGATAAGTTTTGATAAAAGGGATTAGATCTAGATTCGTTTCTCGATAAACAAAATCATTGTAATCCGAAGAAATTTGAGTTCGCCCTTCTTGTTCGTAGCCAATTTCAATAAAATGAGCCAGTCCGGAAGGAAATATTCCCGCATTCACCGCACCGGCAACATCGGGATTTTTTTCCAAATAATAGGCTTCATCGTAGTAGCGAGAAACGCCTGTTAACCCCAGTTGTAACCCAAAACGTTGGAAGTGATCTAAGCCGGATTGAATAATACCTTGTTCGATAGCGGGTTGCAAAAACGGATATTTTTTGAGATAATAATTTTCATCAAAGATATCAAAATTCATCGGAGTTATTGTTTGGAGATCTGCTCTTAATAACTCCGACTCGGAGCGATCGATAAGGTTCCAATTTGACGCTCTCCGGTTGATTAATTCTTGATGGGGAGAGGGCGGGTTTATATAAGTTGAGAGTGGGAAAACACAAATAATTGCTGAACCCGCCCCTAGATCACTGGTGAGGTGGTGACTCTAAAACCCGCCCCCAGATGACAATTATTGATGAATCGGATATAATATTACTGATGAATCACGGTGCGGTTATAGCCTTGTGTGCTTGCTTCTTGGAGTCCCCGATCTGCATTTTCAATCAACATTTTCGGTTGAGATTTATTGCTCGGAATGATACTACTTACCCCCAAACTTAGGGTAATATAAGGACTCTCTTTAGCCGAAGCATGATGAAGTTTGAGTTGAGCAACTTCTGTGCGAATTTGTTCGGCAACTCTAAAGGCTTCGGCGACGGTTGTCTGGGGTAAAATTAAGCCAAATTTCGCATCGCTATAACGAGCAACTAAATTTTTAGCGGGTTTAATGGGGCGACAAATTGCCCAAGCTACGGTTCGCAAACATTCATCAGCAGAAGGATCGCCATTGGTTTTAACATAAGCATTAAATTCATCAATTTCGCATAAAATTATAGAAATTCCGTTTTTTTCTAAAGTTAATCTTTGCCACTGTTCATTAAGATATTCATCAAAACGGCGGCGGTTAGCCACATGAGTCACACTATCAATTGTGGCGAGATGGTGGAGTTCTTGGTTGGCTTTTTTTAGGGCTAATTCTGTTTCAGTCCGGGCTTTAACTTCCTGTTCTAACCGGGCTTTTTGCTCCATTAAAAGCAGGCGTTGATGTTGAATGGTTAGATGGGTTTTTACCCGGGCTAAAACCTCTTGAAATTGAAAGGGTTTAGTCACATAATCTACCGCTCCCATTTCAAAGGCGATCACCTTATCTTTTTCATCATTAAGAGCGCTCAAGAAAATCACCGGAATTTCGCGAGTTTTTCCTTCGGCTTTCAACGCATGACAAACTTCATAACCGCTCATATCCGGCATTCTAACATCCAACAAAATCAAATCGGGCGGTTCCGCTTGAGCCGATCTTAACGCCATTTGTCCATTAATCGCCTTGCGAACTTCGTACCCCTGCTCTAACAACATACTCGACAAAAACCGCAAATTATTCGGCGTATCATCTACTATCAAAATGCTAATTTTATGATGTTCGGTTTGATTTTCGCTCATAGCTTTGATTGAAACTAGGCACTATTTAGAAGAGTTCAAAATTAAAATTTTGATGCAGACTCGGGAAGTTGAACCGGTAGCCAGAGGGTAAAAATTGATCCTTGACCAAAAACGCTTTCAACGTTGAGATCTCCTCCCATCAGTTGAGATAAGCTTTTGGCGATCGCCAAACCCAGTCCGACGCCGCCATACTTGCGAGTCGTGGAGGTATCGACCTGAAAAAACGGTTCAAAAATTTGCAATAAATACTCGGCTTGAATCCCAATTCCCGTATCGCTGCACTTTACTAATAACACATCCGCCAAACCCTCAGCAGAATTAACGTGATTTTCTTTAGAACTTTCGGTTTTGAATGGGTGTTGGTCGAGGCGTTCGAGACTCAAGGTAATCATCCCGTTGCGGGTAAATTTACAAGCATTACTGAGCAGTTGTAAAACGCACTGGCGCATCCAGACGCGATCGGTGTACATCCAACCCGGATCGTTAATATACTCAACCGTTAAAGTATTATTATTTTTTTCGGCCAAAGGTTGAACTTTGGCGATCGCTTCATCAATTAATCCTTTCACGTCAAATTCATGGAGATGAAACTGTTGTTTCCCCGTCTCGATTTGACACATTTCTAAAATATTGCTAAAAATTTCTAACAGATCGTGTCCGGCGTGGCTAATTTGTTGGAGATCGGGAATAAACTCCTCAAGCTGTTGCTCTTGGGCTTCCATTTCCAGCAATTGACTGTAACCGATGATCGCATTCAGGGGGGTTCGCAACTCGTGGCTCATCATCGCCAGAAATTGACTTTTCACCTGAGAGGCTTTTTCGGCGACATCGCGAGCGTGTATCAATTCTCGCAGGGAATCTTCAAGTTGAACCTGAGTGTGTTGTAACTCATCGAGGGTGTGGGTTAATTCTGTGGTTCGTTCTTGTACCCGCAATTCCAGGTCTTTGGTCAGGCGCCGCAGGGTGAGATGAGTTTTCACCCGCACCAACACTTCTTGAACTTGGAAAGGCTTGGTAATGTAATCAACCCCACCGACTTGAAACGCCAACACTTTATTAAACACATCATCTAAAGCGCTCAAGAAAATGACGGGAATATCGCGAGTGGCTTCGATCGCTTTTAACTCCGAACACACCTCATAGCCATCCATATCCGGCATTTTTATATCCAGCAACACGAGGTCTGGCGGGTCAGCTTGCACGGAGCGGATCGCCATTTTTCCGTTAACAGCCTTGCGAATTTCATACCCCTGCTCTTGCAGTATTGAAGATAAAACGCGCAGGTTGTTCGGGGTATCATCAACAATCAGGATATCAGCTTTGTAGTCCCGAATGGGATTGTGAGTCATCGGATGAGTAAATTTGCAATTATGGTAAGAATTGACCCCCTGAATCAATTTTAGCCGTCAATCGGGATAGATCTGTGACTCAGGTACACTTCTCTATACCAATTCACAACTCGATCGGATCGGGGTCAGACAAACCAAGCTTTGATGAGGATAGCTAGCCGAGTGTACGGGAGTCAAAACCCTGTTGAACCGAAAGCAGATGTACTGCTACAGTTCTAGCTTAACTCAGGCTTCTCCTTCGTTGAAAGGGGTCTAGATGATTGAACGGCTGACCTTGTTTGAATCATCGATTACCAAAAGGCTCACCGATAAAATCAATCCATCTCACCTCTTGATTATCCCAGGCGATCGCACAGACTTTATTGATCTCGACTTTGTTGTTATTTTACTCTACAACCCGGTATTTTTTGCTATTCTTCGGGGTGAATTTCGGGACTGATTAACTCTACAATGCGGTCAAATTCAAAATTTTCGACCATTTGGGTTAAGGCTTTGGCGACAGAACTGTGGCTTGGGGGGATAGCTTGAATTAACTCTAACATTTGTCCATCCCGACCCACCAAAGCGGCTTGTTGCATTTGCGTTAGCCAGTCTTGCGACATCATCTGCAAGTGTACGGGTTCAATTTTCTCTAGAATTTCTTCAGAATTTGAACTGGGATTCAAATCATTTGATGGAGTTTTCGGTTGATAAATATACCGCACCCCCAAATAGTAAGCCAGCTTTTCAAAGATAATTTCTTCTCGAAACGGTTTCCCGACAAAATCATTACATCCCGCTTCTAAAACCGCCCCCCGATCTTGTTCAAAGGCGCTGGCGGTCAGGGCGACAATCACCACTTTATCCCCTTCTGAAGACGCCCGAATTTGTTGGGTGGCTTCATATCCATCTAAAATTGGCATTCGCATATCCATCCAAATAAAATCCGGTCGCCAACTGTTCCAAATTTCGACAGCTTCTTGACCGTTTTCTGCTTCTTTGACTTGAAAACCAACGGAGATTAATAACCGCGATAACAGTTCCCGATTTTGCCATTGATCGTCTACCACTAATATTCGATAATCCCGCTGACCCGATTCTAAACCGATGGCGGTTTGAGAGGGTTTTTCCCGTCTAATATCGCAGGCGTCTGTGGGAGTCACTCGAATATTAAACTTAAAAGTTGTTCCCGAACCCAATATACTTTTTACGGTAATATCGCCGCCAATCATTTGTACAAATTTACGGCTAATGGGTAATCCTAAACCGGTACCCTGTTGAGATTTTCGTCCGGTTGCGGTTTGTACAAAGGCGTCAAATATTGTCGGGATTTCTTCCGGGGCGATTCCGGTTCCGGTATCGCTGATTTCAAAGACGAGATTAACCGTATCTTCTGGGGAGTCATCGGGCAAATTTTCTTGTTGAACTCGTAAACTTACCCCGCCTTTTTCGGTATATTTTATCGCATTTCCGAGCAAATTAATTAAAACTTGACGCAGTTTACTTTCGTCGGTTTTAATAAATTGGGGAACGTTTTCTTCCCGCTCAAATTCCAGAGATAACCCCTTAGTTGCCACTTTTAAATGTAGCATTTTTTCTAAACTATTCAGCAATCGGTGCAAATCGAAACTATTTTCATTTAAGGTCATCCGTCCCGCTTCGATTTTAGACAGATCCAAAATACTATTAATTAATGTGAGTAAATGTTCGCCGCTACTGTTAATAATATTCAGACTGTTTTGTTGGTCGGGTGTCAGAGAAGGATCGCGACTCATCAGTTGAGAAAAGCCCAGAATCGCATTTAAAGGCGTTCGTAATTCGTGGCTCATATTTGCCAAAAATTCACTTTTCGCCCGGTTTGCGGCTTCCGCAGCGTCTTTAGCTTGTTCTAACACCATTTCCGCTTGTTTGCGCTGAGTAATATCTTTTAAAATAGCGGTATAAATCCAACCGTCACGGATTTTTAACTTAGAAATCGAAGCTTCTGCGGGGAATTCTTCGCCACTTTTTCGCCGTCCACAAACTTCCCTCGAACGTTCACCCATTTTGCGAGATTGACATTCTAAACGAGAAAAATCACCCACATATTGATGATGAACAGTTCGCGCTTTCATCGGGAGAAGCATATCTAAAGATTGACCAATGGCTTCAGCAGGAGAATAGCCAAAAATCTTTTCAGCGCCGTGATTAAACAGTAGAATATTTTGATCTTCATCTACAGAAATAATCGCATCTTCTGCATTATCTAAAATTCCCGCCAATCGTTCTTGACTTTCTTTAAGTTTTTGTTCGGCGATATCTCGTTCTAAACCAATCGGAATCATCTCCCCCACTCGTTGAATTAACTTGATTTCTTCGGGACTCCATTCTTTAGTACAACGCACCATGCTACAACCAACTGAACCGACAATTTCTCCGGTGCTAATCATCGGAACCGCCAAAACCGATTGAGTTCCTTCAAGTTTCCAATTCCGTTTTTCATTGATCGCTTCAGAGGGTAAATCTTCGAGATTGGGAAGGTGTATAATATTATTATTTTGAAGCTGTTGATAACTCCAACTGAGCGGTTTAACCGACATTTCTTGTACTTTTTCCATAACCGAGGGAATATTTTCATTACACCACTCGTGAGTCATTTTAATATACTGTCGTTCTCGATCTGCATATTGAACCACATAACAGCGATCGCTGTGGGTTAGTTTACCAATTTCAGCCAGAGCAAAATTAATCGCCGTGTTCACATCTTGGTCAACAAACTGCTGAAAAATCCGGCTAATTAAATGGTCAATTTGAGAGCGATTTTGTAGGGTCAATTCCGTTTGTTTGCGTTCGGTGATATCGTGAATAATACTTAAAACACAAGTTTGTCCGTTTAAATCGATCAATTCTGCCGAGTATAACCCGATGCGAATCTCTCCCGATTTGGTGATAAAATTAGATTCAAAACTGCGAATAATCCCCTGTCGGTCGAGTTGTTCAAAAATGCGTTCTTGATCTTCAGAATCCGCCCAAATTTTCAACTCCAATGTATTTTTATTGGCAACCTCAACCGAGGTATAACCGAAAAATTTCAGCGCACTCTCATTAAATTCGAGAATATACCCATCAATTAAACGAGTAATCAAACTCGGATTGGGGTTGCTATGAAACGCCTTAGAAAACTTATTTTCAGACAATCTTAACGCCCTTTCCACCTGTTTTCGCTCCCAAATTTCCTCCCGCAACAGTTGATTAACATCTTTGAGTTGTGTCGTCCGTTCTTCGACCCGAATTTCTAACACCTCAAACGCCGATTTTAACTGACGCGCCATCTGATTAAACGACTCGGCTAACACTTCCAATTCGCTCACCCGAGCCGAATGAACCGTTTGATCTAGCTGTCCAAAAGCGATCGCCTGAGTCGCCCGAGCCAGTTGTAAAATTTGTCTGGCGATCCAACGAGAAGTAAACAAACCCAAGCCGGTCGCCAATCCCAAAGCCCCCAAACAAAGTATAATAGTCGTGCGACGACTGGCATTAATCTGCCCCATAAAATCGGCTTCGGGAACCACAACAACAATCAACCAATCCAACCCATAACCATCAGAATAGGGCGACACTTCTAAAAAATGCCGTTCACCGTTTATTTTAAAATCCAATTGCTCAACTTGATTAATATCACCGAGAGAACCGACCGATTCAATTAAATGTTTAATGGTCGCCCGAGTCAAAGGATCTTGACTTTCTACGCCTGGAATTCTAAACTCTTGAGCATTATCCGGGTTAATCTGATAAAGCGGTTCATAGGTCGAAGTCGCCACCAATTCCCCCGAACGTTCCAAAATAAAAATTTCCCCCGAAGGCGTTAATTTTAAACGGCGAAGAAAATCACTCAACACCGTTAAAATCAAATCAACCGCCATCACCCCTTGTAAATTTCCACCGCGATCGTAAAACGGTTGAACGGCTGTTATCCCAAATTCTCCGCGAATAAAAGGGTAAATCGGACTCCAGGTGGCTTGTCCCCTTTTAAGGGCTGCGTTATACCAAGGTCGAGTGCGAGGGTCAAAATCATCGAGGGATTTCAGGGGAGAAATGCGTTCAACTAAGGGGTCGCGCTGCTTTAACAACCCTTGATAGTAGCCTTGAGACGCAAAACTCCCCAAAGAAGATTCGGGAGTGCGAGAAACCCCAAGATAATCTCCGTCTGCGGTACCGAGATAAATTTCTTGAACCGACTCAAAGCGCTGCATTTGCAAAATAAAGCGGTTTTCAATCACCGATAAATTTTTCAGCGCCAGTTGTCCGATCCGAGCCGCATCCGTATTAATCTGGGTAATCAGCAGGGGTTCTTCGAGATAATTGTTGAGCCGTTCGTTCACGTGATCGCCGAGTTCATCCATCAACTGACTCGCCAAATCCTGAACGGCTTTTTGACCGTTGCGGTGGGCGAGATATCCGGTTAACCCCACAACGGCGACAATCTGAATCGCAAAGGGTACGATCAAGATCAGTTGTAAGGGCATCCTGAGTTGGAGAGTGAGTAGACGACGCACGGGATTGACAGGCATAGCTGCAAGAGGAGACGGACTATAAATTTAATCTCAGCTTAATTTTGATGTCGGCGATCGGCGGTTTATGGAAAGATTTAAGATAATTTACACATTTTCATCCTAAGCTATTCCAGGAACGATTGTTAACCGAGCGGTGCCGGGATTCAGTCAAACCGTTACAATCAAAATAAGCTAAATTGACAGCCGAAAAGGTGTGAACGACTCCGTGTCCTCTACAAACCATCCAACTCAACCCTTTAAATTCGACTCCATCGAAGCCGCCCTCGCTGACTTGAAAGCCGGACGTTCTATTGTCGTCGTCGATGATGAAAATCGGGAAAATGAAGGCGATCTCATTGGCGCCGCTCAGTTTGCCACCCCCGACATGATTAATTTTATGGCGGTTCACGGGCGAGGATTAATTTGTCTGGCCCTCACAGGCGATCGCCTCGATCAACTGGATTTACCCCTGATGGTGGCTAACAACACCGACAGCAACCAAACCGCCTTTACCGTCAGTATCGATGCGTCCCCGGCGATGGGGGTCAGCACCGGGATTTCCGCCGAAGATCGCGCCCGGACGATCCAAGTGGCGATCAACCCCTCAACTCGTCCTCAAGATTTACGACGACCGGGCCATATTTTCCCCTTGAGGGCGCGAGATGGGGGCGTTTTGAAACGGGCGGGCCACACCGAAGCGGCGATCGATTTGGCTCGGTTGGCGGGGTTGTATCCGGGGGGGGTGATTTGCGAAATTCAAAACCCCGATGGTTCGATGGCTCGTTTGCCGGAGTTAATTGAGTACGCTCAGGTTCACGATCTCAAACTGATTAGCATTGCCGATCTGATTAGTTATCGCCTCATTCACGATCGCTTTATTCATCGCGAATCGGTTGCCAAATTGCCAACTCAGTTTGGTGATTTTTTGATTTATGCCTATCGCAATACTCTTGATAAATCGGAACACGTCGCGATTATTAAAGGCGATCCGATGCGGTTTAAGGATATGCCGGTGATGGTGCGGGTTCATTCGGAATGTTTGACCGGAGATGCGTTTGGATCGTTGCGCTGTGATTGTCGGATGCAGTTACAAAGTGCCTTGAAAATGATCGAACAGGCGGGTTCGGGTGTGGTGGTTTATCTGCGGCAGGAAGGCCGAGGAATTGGTTTGATTAATAAGTTAAAAGCTTATTCTTTGCAAGATTTGGGATTGGATACGGTCGAAGCGAATGAACGTTTGGGATTTCCGGCCGACTTGCGAAATTATGGCATGGGAGCGCAAATTTTAAATGATATTGGCGTGAAAAAGATTCGCTTGATTACCAATAATCCCCGGAAAATTGCCGGCTTAAAAGGTTATGGGATTGAAATTGTCGATCGCGTACCGTTGTTGATTGAAGCGACGGATTATAATTCGGTTTATTTGGCAACCAAAGCGAAAAAATTGGGTCATTTGTTGATTCAAACTTATTTGGTGACGGTGGCGATGCAATGGGATGAAACGGGTGTCGAGTCGTTGAAGGAAGAGTTAACTTCGGATACGCCGGCGACTCCTGCGGTGTTGAAATCTGCCGCCCGACTCCACGAACTTTCCGATCGCTTAGAAAAACTTTCTGATCTGGCTAGAAGTCACGATTTATTATTACAAGAAGAACGGCGTCCGGTGGCGACGGCTTTGTTTCATCGGGCATCTTTAACGTTTCATTTGGGTTTGGATCAACCCGATGCGGCGAGTTCGGATTGGTACGAACAAACGGATCATCCTTATATCGAAGCGATCGCTAAAATTCTCGATCAAATGATTACTTCCCCCGGTCTTCAAAAGTTAGAATTTCTCATCGCTCCGGGAGTCGATCCGCTGGCGAATTTAAAAGTACAACTTCAGCGAAAAACCTTTTCTCTGAGTGAATTTCCGTCCTCAGTTTGCGATCGCCTCGAACCCCAAACCATTTACAGTTTTTCTAAAGACTAACCCGAAAAAATATAGCGCAACGCAGGCGGCAACAGGCAATTCTGTAGGGGCGCGCCTCCGAATTAATTGATCATTTCCCGCAGACAACTGATATCAAGTAGCCCGGTTGAATAGCCATCATAAAAGTGTGGGGAGATCAAGAGATTTTGACTCACCGACGATCATCACTTTATTTAGGGTTTCAATCCAAACCCTCGCACCACAACTGAGCGGCTTATCGGGACTATAGACAACACGACATCCTCCCAGTATTTCGACCTGATGTCCATAAACGTTAGTATTACCCTTCTTGACCGTAATCACGGGAAGTTGTTGCTGTTGTTTTTGATTTTGCCGAATTCTTTGAGAATTAACGTGAACAATCGTTTGAGCGGGCAATCTTGGATTGCGCCAACGAGGATCGGGGCCTCTTGTACCTCGCTTAATAATGGGTTTACCGTTAAAGAGGGGAATTAGCCACATCTTCCCGGTTTTATAAGCACCTCGGACTCGGCCTTCGCTCAGGAGAACTCGCAGTCGAGCGGTAGAGATTTCTAAAATATGGGCTGCTTCTGTAGTACCTACTATCATTGGACCCTCTGGGGACTATTTGGGAATCGCAATAGTTTAAAAACTGTATAACTCAATTATAAATGATCGGCCGCTCAATAGTCAATGCTCTGGCTATTCGGTGTTCGGAGTAGCGGGGTTCGGCCGCGCGCCTGTTCACTGTCGGTGGTACGGGTTCGCGACTCGCGGTCTTGGGGTCCCCCCAAGTGGAGCGCTTGCCTTGCGGCGGGCGCGGTTTCCGCCGAGAGCGCAAAGTCCGTTGCTCTGGTTCTCAGAGTTGAAGGAACGATGCCACGAGAGCGCTCGTTCGCGCATAGAGCGACTGGCGAACCCGTAAGGGTCAGGTGTCTGTAAAAACTGGTCACTGTTCACTGTAAAAACTGGTCACTGTTCACTGTTCACTGTTAAAACTGGTACTGAATTGACGGATGGGGATGCGGATGATAAATTCTGTTCCCTGTTCGGTTTGAGAAATACATTCAATCGAACCGCCATGTTTTTCGGTGATAATTTGATAGCAAATCGATAAACCCATCCCCGTACCTTTCCCGACCGGTTTGGTGGTAAAAAAGGGATCGAAGACACGCTGTTGAATTTCTGGGGGAATTCCTAAACCGTTATTGGAGATGGAAATCAGGACTTGATTATCTTCAGTTAGTTTGGTGTGAATCCGAATGTGAGGATAATCGAAACTTTCTCCATTTTCTATGAATTTTAAGATCGATTCTTCGAGGGCGTCAATAGCGTTGGTGAAGATATTAATAAAGACTTGATTGAGTTGACCGGCGTAGCATTCGATCCGGGGTATATTGCCATATTCTTTGATGATTCCAATCTCAGGACGGTTCGGTTTTTTGTACAAACGACTCTCGACGATCATTAGGGTGCTATCGATACTTTGGTGGAGATCGATAGTTTTTAATTCGGCTTCGTCCAGACGGGAAAAGGTACGCAGTGACTCAACAATTTTTTTGATTCGTTCCGCTCCCGTTTGCATGGAATTAATCAGTTTGGGTAGGTCTTCGATGACAAAATCTAAGTCAATGGTAACGATTTCGGTTTCAATTTCGGGATGGGGGTTGGGGTAGTGAGTTTGATAGAGTTCGATCAGTTTTAACAAATCGTTGGCGTAGTCGTGAGCGTGGGTTAAGTTACCATAAATAAAACTTGCTGGATTGTTGATTTCGTGAGCGACACCCGCAACCAGTTGACCTAAAGAAGACATTTTTTCATTTTGGATCATTTGCGCCTGAGTGCGGCGAAGTTCTTCCATTGCTTGTTCGAGTTGTTGTGCTTTGGTGCGAGTTTGTTCGTAGAGTTCGGCTTGTTTTAAAGCAATGGCTAATTGTTCGACAACCGCTTCTAGTAAACTCACTTCTTCATCGGTCCAGTTGCGAGTTTTATTCTGGTGCATACTACAGGTGAGTAAGCCAATTTGACCGGACGATCTTCTTAGAGGTATACTGACTAAAGATTTCGTTTTTGTCGCTTTTAAAACTTGTCTAAAGGCTCTATTGGGTTCGAGATCGGCATTAACAATTTTGATCGCTTCTCCCTCCAAGGCGTTCTCGGTTATTCGAGCGATCACACTGGCCGAAAAAATTCGCCCTTGAAAGTCGGGTAAATCTTGATTACGGGCTTCTGCGATCACTTCCCAGTAAGGCTGTTCCCCGTGAGGATAATATAAGGAAAACCCGCAGCGATCCACACCCAAACATTCTTTAACGCTGGCTAAAGTTGTCTGTAAAATTTTATCAAAATTTAGAGATTTTCGGATTTGTGTTGTCAGTAGATTCAGGATTTTTTCTCGTCTGGCTTGTTGTCTGAGGTATTGTTCGGTTTGTTTGCGATCGGTAATTTCTACGGCAATTCCAACCACACCAATGGTCTGATTTTTATCGCCCAAAATCGGAGTTTTATAAATCTCTAGCCAGCTTGTTTTACCCCGCTCGTCAACAATTCTTTTTTCAAAACGTTGGGTTTTTTCCGAGGCTAAAACTTGCAGATTATCTCGAAGAATTTTTCGCGCAAACTCCGCATTTAAAAGATCGGAATCGGTTTTTCCAATCATTTTTTCGGGAGTTAACCCCAATCTCCGACTCAGAGGTTCATTCACGGCAATAAATTGACCTTGTTTATTTTTTAACCAAGCCATATGAGGAATATTATTGAGCAAATACTTAATCTGAGTTTGCTGCATTCTCAGTTTTTCTTCTGTGCGTTTGCGTTCGGTAATATTTTCGCTAGTCGCGACAATTTTATAAACTTTACCTTCGACATCTTTTAAAGGCGCAAGGGTCAGAAACCACCAGGTTAAATCATGTTCGCTGACAAATTTTTCCTCAAAGGAAATACTCTCACCCAGGCGAACAACTTCTCGATAACGGGGGAGGAAAATTTTAGCCATTTCCTCGGAACAAACTTGTTTGAGCGTTTGACCAATAAAGTTGTCTAGCTGTTGACTGTAAGCTCGAATTGCAGCCGGATTAAAACTCACAAACCGAAAATCTTCGCCGTCATCAATCACATCGAGAACAAAGATACCGTAATTAATATTATCCCAAATACTTTGCAGAAAATCCGTTTGGGTTTTGAGTTCTTGTTCAGTCCGTTTGAAAGCGGTGATCTCGGTGGAAATTCCGCAGAGAGCATAGGGTTGATGATGTTCGTTTAATAAGGGAAATTTGACCGCCAAAAAATGCCGCATCTCTCCCCCAGAAATAACCGTTTCTTCTAGATGAATCGGTTGACCTTGAACAATCACCTGTAAATCATTATTTTGTATAGATTCGGCAATTATACCCGGCATAACTTCCCCGTCTGTTTTGCCAATCCAGTCCGCTTGTTTCACCTGAAAAATTTCTTCAACCGCACGGTTAATTAGCTGGTAGCGCCCTTCTAAATCTTTGACATAAATCGCCACGGGTGTATTATCTAAAATCGCTTGCAGTTGCGCCTGAGAACGCTGTAATTCGCTTTGAATTCGTTTTTGTTCGGTAATGTCAATTGCCATCGATGCGACTCCCACTAATTCCCCTTCTGCGGTAACGAGGGGAGTGTTATACCATTGACAAATAATTAAACGATTTTCTTTAGTTAGGTTACGATTAATGCTATGACTTCCATTGTGTTGTGTTAGTAAATGGGCAACGACATGATTAACTTGTTGTCGCTCAAATTCGGGAACCAAAAATTCCAGATTGCGTCCGATCGCTTCAGAAGCCGTGTAGCCAAAAATACGCTCGGCTGCGGGGTTCCAAGCCGTCACCCGAAACTCACTATTCCACTCAATTACCGCCAGGGGTGTTTGCTGAACTAATAGAGAAAGTCGCTGTTGAGAAACCCTTAATTGTTCTTCCATCGCAATCCGATCGCTAATATCGCGAATAATCGCAATATGACCTAATAAATCTCCCGAGTTATTTTTCAAGCCATCTGCTCGCACAAAGCTATTAAACAGTCTCCCCCGACAAGAACGCTGCACCAGTTCACCCGTCCAAGACTCGCCCCGCATCACCGTTTGAAAAATTTCGACCGCTTTTTCGGGTCGCAAAAATGCCGAAGGAATTCCACCCGCTTGATTGAATTCTTCAACGGTTTCGGCTTCAAAAAGTTTGGAGAAAGCTGCATTTTGATAAGCGTGTTTTCCCTGAGCATCGGCAAAGGAGATCGCATCACCGCTACATTCGACCATGTACTTGAAAAAGGTCAGTTCGGCTTCAATTTTTTTGCGGTCGGTAATATCTTGAAAAGACCAAATTCGACCATAATACTCTCCCGATGGAGAGCGAAGCGGCGCCCCGTAGCGTTCAAAGATCCGTCCATCTTTTAACTGAATTTCGTCTTCGATAATCAGGTCTCGATGTTGGTATACATATTCAACTTGATCGATAAACTCTTTCGGCGAAGCCAGTTGATCCAAAACATATCTTAATAATTCCGGGTCTTTACCCCGTTTCATCAGGGTGGGGGGAATCTGCCACAGTTGACAAAATTTTTGGTTATAACAGAGGACGTGGCGATCGTCGTCAATCATCAAAAACCCCTCATCGGAGGCTTCCATTTGAGCCTGTAAAATCGCATTGCTGCGGGTGAGTTGTTTGAGGAGGTCAGCCTGTTGTTGTTCTGCTTGAAAGCGATCGCTGATGTCGCGACAGACGCAGATCACGATTTGGTCTTCGGTATAAGTTAGGGAAACTTCTTGTACAAATGTACTGCCATCCTTGCGTTTGGCGATCGCTTCTCCGTGCCAATGACCCACAGACTCTAAAATAGGGATGGCTTGCTGTTGCAAACGGTTTGCTTCTGATGGTTCGTAGAGAAGTAACCAGGGTTGACCGATCAACTCTTGTGCATCGTTATAGCCAAAAATCCGCAAATGCTGAGAATTGAGATAAACATATCGACCGTTCTCCAGCAGAGCAATACCATCAATAGCCGCTTCGATCGCCGCCTCTTTTAACCGCAGAAGTGCTTCGGGAGTTCGGGTATTGAGGTGATTCATTTGACAGGGTGTAGACAGTTGAGCATCAGCAGATTGAGGCTTAACGGGGTGATCTGAGTTCGACGGATTCATAGAGGGCGGTGGAGTAACCTGTTGATCGGAAAACGAACGTCGGATTTCTTCTTTTGTACAGTATGCCTTAAATTAATAAATTTGCGTTCTTGATGCTGCCGATCTTTTACTCCAGGATATCCCAACAGGATTCTCCAAGAGAAATTGATGATTTTTTGAACTCATGTCCCCAAGTATTTTAACTCAAAATAGCAAGATTTGCAAGAAAAAATTGAGGGAAAACCCCAGTAATTTTGGGTTTTTCATTTCCCGGTTTTACCTTTGTTTAATTCGGTTAAAAGATGAATGTTGGCGACTTTTTCTCACAACTCGGTTTACAACAAAAAGAACTCCAAGGCGCTAATTTAGTCGGGGCGCAATTGCGGGGGGCTAATTTTCGAGGATTAAATCTTAGAGGTATTAATCTGAGTGAGGCTTTGTTAATTTATGCGGATTTAATTGAAACGGATTTAAGCGATGCGAATCTCAGTAAAGCTTTGTTGTCTGAAGCGTTTATGAATCTCGCCAATTTAACAAGAGCAAACCTCACCGGTGCAAACTTACGAGAAGCCACTCTCGTCGGCGTTGAACTCACAAATGCGAATCTAACTCAGGCGAGTCTTAAAAAAGCAAATCTTGTCGGTGCGAACTTAGATCGAGCCAATTTAACCGGTGCCAATCTCAGCGATGCTGACTTGAGAGGCGCTCAATTATTTACCGCTATTCTTAAAGGATCGGTTTATAGCAATCGCACGTTATTTCCTCCAGAAATTAATCCCACTCTGGCGGGGGCTTATTTATTGGCTCCCGATGTTTTTTTATCAGAAGTTAATCTCTCAGGTGTTGACTTGAGCGGTGCCGATCTCAAAGGCGCAAATCTTCGGGGTGTTAATTTATTTCAAGCAAATTTATCGGGCGCTAATCTCAGTCGAGCCAATCTATCAGGTGCAAATTTAAGCGGCGCAGATCTGCGAGAAGCCCTGTTAAATGAAGCCATTCTGGAAAAGGCAATTTATGATCCCAATACTCGCCTATCCGCCCAGATTGATTTACGCTTGGGAGGGGCTTATTTAATTGCCCCAAATGTTTCCCTTCCGGGGATTAATCTCAGCGGTGTTGATTTGAGCGAAAATAATCTATCGGCTGTTAATTTATCCGGCGCAAACTTAAAAAGAGTGTGCTTAAAACATACCGATTTAACCCATGCTAATCTTAAGGGTTCCTGTCTAGATAACTCGAATTTAGAAGGGGTAGATTTACGAGAAGCCAATTTAACCGCAGCGAGTTTATTAGAAGTTAATCTGCAAAATGCGGACTTGAGAAAAGTCGATTTTACTCGGGCAAATTTGGATCAATCCGATTTAACGAATGCCGATTTACGCCATGCAGATTTTACCCAAGCCAGTTTACAAGAGGTTAATTTTACCGATACCGATTTACGCGGAATAGATTTTACTCGCGCCAATTTAACTCAAGCTAATTTAGAAAAAGTCAACCTCAGTCAAGCCGAATTAATTCGGGTTAATTTAGAAGGGGCGAACTTATCCGGTGCCGATTTAAGCGATGCAATCTTATTTCAAGTTAACTTAAAAGGTGCCAATCTCAAAGGCGTTAATCTCAAAGGCGCTAAACTCAACCAAGTTATTTTAGATGATACCGATTTAAATCTGTAGGTGCATCACATTTTTAAGTAAATTATTTAATCACGGGGTTAATTGTCTGATGTACTTTACCCCGATGCGGTAAAATTATTATTGACTTAGACATCTGTTTGTATATGCCGAATCTCAATCTTAAACCCACTCACAAACCGATTAAAGCCTACTACCAAGCTTTAGAACAGTATGCGAAATTGGGAGTGAACCACGAGGGGGCGGTACAAACGGCATTTCAGCAGTTGCTAGAGTCCTGCGGTCAGCAGTTCCAATGGACTTTAGTCCCCCAATATGCGATCAAGCGACCAAAAAAACAGCCGATTCGGATAGATGGGGCTTTGGTAGATGACTATAACTTGGCTCGGGCTTATTGGGAAGCAAAAGATATTAAAGACGATTTAAAGAAAGAAATTAAGAAAAAATTTGCGGTAGGGTATCCCAAAGATAATATCATTTTTCAGCAACCTAATCGCGCAATTCTTTACCAAGATGGCAAACTGGTGATGGATGAAGACATCACTAAACCGCAAATGTTAGTTGATGTGGTGCGTCAGTTTTTTGAATATCGTCCGCCCGCGATTGAACAATGGGAAAAAGCCGTTGATGAGTTTGGATTTCGGGTTAAAGAACACGCCACAGCCCTATTAGAATTAATTCGAGAACAGAGTCAGAAAAATAAAAGGTTTATTGATGCGTTTGCTAATTTCTTACAACTTTGTCGCCAGTCTATCAACCCCAATCTTTCCGAAGAAGCGGTTGAGGAAATGTTGATTCAGCATTTATTGACCGAACGGATTTTTAGAAGTGTATTTGATAATCCCGATTTTTCCCAACGGAATATTATCGCCAGAGAAATAGAAACGGTAATTAATGCTTTAACGTCTAAGTCTTTTAGTCGCAGTCATTTTTTAAGTAAGCTAGATCGGTTTTATGGGGCGATAGAGGAAACCGCAGCAACGATTGATGATTATTCCCAGAAACAGGATTTTCTCAATACAATTTATGAGAAGTTTTTTCAAGGGTTTTCGGTGAAAGTAGCCGATACTCATGGGATTGTTTATACACCCCAACCGATAGTTAATTTTATGGTGAAAAGTGTTGAGGAGATTTTACAAAGGGAGTTTGGAAAGTCGTTAGTTGATAAAGGTGTACAGATTCTCGATCCGTTTGTGGGAACGGGTAATTTTTTGATTCGGGTGATGCGAGAAATTGTAGAGATTCAAAAATCTGCTTTACCTGATAAATACGAACAGGAATTACATTGTAATGAGGTGATGTTGTTACCTTATTATATTGCTTCGATGAATATTGAGCATGAGTATTTTGAACAGGTTGGGGAGTACAAATCTTTTGAGGGGATTTGTTTGGTTGATACGTTTGAAGATCAGGCGGTTCAACAGTTGAATTTATTTAGCCCGGAGAACATGAAGCGGGTTCAAAAACAAAGAAATTCCAATCTGTTTGTGATTCTGGGAAATCCGCCCTACAATGTCGGTCAGTTGAATGAGAATGATAATAATAAAAACCGCAAGTATACCAACAAAAATAAAACGGGAATTGATGATATTGTTTCCGCAACTTACGCCAAAGCCTCAAAAGCAACGAATAAAAATGCGCTGTCCGATCCCTATGTTAAAGCGATTCGTTGGGCGAGTGATAGAATAGGTGATGAAGGAATTATCGCCTTTGTGACGAATAACAGTTTTATTGACCAAATCGCCTTTGATGGGATGAGACAGCAGCTAGAAAAGGAGTTTGATCAAATCTATGTCTTTGACTTGGGAGGAAATGTTCGTAAAAATCCTAAGCTGTCAGGAACAACTCATAATGTTTTTGGGATTCAGGTGGGTGTGAGTGTTAATATATTTGTGAAGAAAAAAAAATGAGGAGGTTATCTGATGCAAAGCTCAATATCTACTCAATTTACTATTGAAACAGAACAAGAACTGGATGGTCGTTGGATCGCAGAAATTTTAGAAATACCGGGTGTTTTAGTCTACGGTTCAACTCAACAAGAAGCGATCGCAAATGTACAAGCTTTGGCGTTGCGAGTAATTGCTGACAAACTCGAACACGGAGAAATTAGCTTGGGTTTGACAAGTTTAACCTTTGTTGCTGTTTAGAAAATCGTAATATGAGTCAGTGGTCATCGACAAAAGCTAGAAAAGTGTTAGCCGCACTAGAAAGAATTGGATGGCGGATTAAACGACAAACCGGATCGCACAAAATCCTAGAAAGAGAAGGTTGGGATGATTATGTATTTGCTTTTGGGGATAGTGATGAAATTGGTTCAAGAATGCTTGCTCGTATTGCTAAGAAAACCGGATTAAAACCAGAAGATTTATAAAAAAAGCGGCAAATTATATGAAAATATAATTTATTTTTTGTCCAAGTAAAAATTGGAATATGAACCATGAAAAAAGCTAAAATTTACTACGCCAGAATGGATGAGTTTTGGCGGAAAGAAGAAAAGTTTGATTATTTAGAAAAAGTTCAACACATTGGTAATGTGGAATGGGAAGACATTAAGCCTGATAAAAAGCACACTTGGTTGACGGGTGAATTAGAAGATGATTTTGAGACGTTTATTCCATTGGGAACTAAAAAAACGAAATCAGCTAAAGGAGATGTAAGTGATTGCTTGTTTAAAATTTATAGTCGAGGTGCTGAAACCGCCAGAGATGAATGGGCTTATAACTATGATAGTCAAGAGTTATCAAAAAATATACAAGCTTTTATCAACTTCTATAATCAACAGGTCTACAAATGGAAAAATGAGAAAAAAGAAGGAGATACGGTTGATTCTTTTGTATCTTACGATGAGACTAAGATCAAGTGGAGTAGTCGGTTAAAGGAGTGTTTGAATTCCGGTATAACAGTAGAGTTTTCGCAAGATAAAATTAGAAATTCGATTTACCGTCCATTTACTAGACAGTATTTATATTTCGATAGTGCTTTGACTCACAGGCGAGGACAGTTTCCCTTAATTTTTCCTGCGGAATCTAACGAAAAAGAAAATCAGGTGATTGCCGTTACAAATCATTCACAGATTCCTTTTGTGGTACAAATAACAAATAGTATTCCCGAACAAGCAATTGGAGGGAGGACTGGTCAATGTTTCCCCTTCTACACCTACGATGAAGACGGAACAAACCGCCAAGAAAACATCACAGATTGGGCATTAGAACAATTTCGCAATCAATACCAAGATCCCACAATTACTAAATGGGATATCTTTTATTATACCTACTCAATCCTTCATCATCCCGACTACCGAGAACGCTACGCCGCCAACCTCAAACGAGAACTTCCCCGCATACCCTTCGCCCCAGAATTTCACCCCTTTGTAACCGCAGGAAAACGACTCGCAGAAATTCATATCAACTACGAAAAACAGCCCGAATATCGCCTAAAACACCTAGAAAATAAAGACATACCGATAGATTGGCGTGTCTAAAAAATGCGCCTTTCCAAAGACAAAACCCAACTCAAATATAACGACTTTCTCACCCTAACAGGAATTCCCCCAGAAGCATTTGAATATCGCTTGGGAAACCGTTCCGCCTTAGACTGGATCATAGATCAATATAAAATAAGCACGGATAAACGAAGCGGAATTACAAACGATCCCAACCGCCTTGACGATGAAGAATATATCGTTAGGTTAATTAAAAAAGTGATTACTGTCAGTTTAGAAACCGTGAAAATTGTTAAAAATTTACCCGATTTGGGGTTGCCGAATGATTGATCGTTTATCCTGTAGGGTACATCAGACAAATAACCCAGTGATTAGAACATTAACTTCAAAATCTGATGCACCCTACGATTTTGGGTTATCGGCGAAAAGATTGACGAAAATATCATAATATTAGATAGTAGATAGAGGTTAGCTGGGATTAACACTGTCACCCTTCATCCCGAGTAACTCCCAAAAACACCTGACAGATACAAATCGATGACCACAGAACAACCGCTCGGTTCCGTTATTCAAGGTTCCCTCACCAAAGGATTAGAAGTTCGACTCCATGCAGATATCTCCGTCGAAGATATGAGAGTCGGAAAATTTTTGGTCGTGCGAGGTTTGCGATCGCATTTTTTCTGTCTGTTGACAGATGTTTCTTTGGGAACCAGCAGTGCGCGAATATTAGCCAACCCCCCGCAACCGAGCGACGATTTTCTACAAGCCATCCTCGCCGGAAATAGCACCTACGGAACGATAGAATTAACCCCAATGTTGATGCTAAATCAGGCGGATGTACAATCAGAAGAAGCGGTTCGGCGCCAACTCGAAGCGCAACAACAGGAAAACGAAAAAGATGGTCGTTTCACATTAGCCTCCTATCAAGCCAATACAAACAGCGACGTTCAACTCCTACCGGTGAAAACCATTCCCACCCATTTTTCCCAGGTTTATGAAGCCAGCGAACGGGATTTTAGAGTGATTTTTGGGTGGGAAGATGACCCAAATCGCCGCAATTTTTCCATCGGTCAACCGATTGATATGGATGTTCCCGTTTGTGTGGATTTAGACCGGATGGTTGAACGGAGTAACGGTATTTTTGGAAAATCGGGAACGGGTAAATCTTTTCTAACGCGCCTATTATTGTCGGGAATTATCAAAAAACAAGCCGCAGTTAACTTAATTTTTGATATGCACTCCGAATATGGTTGGGAGGCGGTTTCTGAGGGGAAAAAATTTAATACTGTAAAAGGGTTGCGTCAACTGTTTCCCGAACGAGTAGAAGTCTACACCCTCGACCCCGAATCAACCAAACGTCGGGGGGTTCGTGACGCCCAAGAATTGTATTTGAGTTATGATCAAATCGAGGTTGAAGATATTAATTTGGTTCAGAGGGAATTAAATCTATCCGAGGCGAGTTTGGATAGTGCAAATATTCTTAGAAGCGAATTTGGCAAGTCTTGGATTACCCAGTTATTATCGATGACAAATGAGGAAATTCAACTCTTTTGTGATGAAAGGCGGGGTCACAAAGGTTCGATTATGTCGCTTCAGAGGAAACTGTTGCGGATGGAGAATTTAAAATATATGCGTCCGACTTCTCCGTTTAATTATATCGACCGAATTTTACAATCTTTGGATGCGGGAAAAAACGTGATTGTTGAGTTTGGGTCGCAGTCGGATATGTTATCCTATATGTTGGTGACGAATATGATCACCCGTCGGATTCATGGGTCCTACGTTCGCAAAGCTGACCGTTTTCTGGCGTCTAAAAATCCCGCAGACAGACCAACACCTTTGGTGATTACGATTGAAGAAGCACACCGTTTTCTGGATTCTGCTATTGTTCGTTCGACTATTTTTGGTACAATCGCCCGAGAGATGCGAAAATATTTTGTAACGCTGTTAGTCGTTGACCAACGACCGTCGGGAATTGATGCGGAAGTCATGTCTCAAATTGGTACCCGAATTACCGCTTTATTGAACGATGATAAAGATATTGATGCGATTTTTACCGGGGTTGCGGGTAGTCAAAATTTGCGTTCGGTTTTGGCGAAATTAGACTCGAAACAACAGGCGTTAGTGTTGGGTCATGCGGTACCGATGCCTGTGGTGATTCGTACCCGTTCCTACGATGAACAATTCTATCGTGAAATTGGCGATACCGACTGGGAAGAAATGCCGGATGAGGAAGTGTTTGAAGCTGCGGCGTCGGCGATGGATGATTTGGGATTTTAAATGATATTGAATTGGGAATGGAAAACCCGGTTTCTATTCAGTTACCGGGTTTTTGGAATGTACTCACCCTTCAATTGGATAATGTACCATAGGAAAGCAAAGCGGTATGAGTCGAGACTAAATCGCTGGCTAAACTCATTTTGTTTTTATCCAAAATCCCCATAATTTTTCGGGGGTTATCGGGGTGAACAACGGGAAGCAAATAAATTCCTCGAACTCTCATTTGTTCAAAGGCTTCGCTAACCGAATCATCGGGATAAACATAAAGAACCTCAGAAGTACAAATCTCGCCTATTTTTAAGTCTATTTTTGTTAATATTTCTTCCGAATTCTTGTGTTCGCTTAGGAGAGAATGAAATTGAATCAGATGTCGTTTAATATCGGCCAAAGTAATCACACCGACTAAGAGTTTCTTTTCGTCAACAACCAAAGCGGTATGACATTTAGCTTGAATCATTTTCTGACCCGCTTCAATTAAAGAGGTTGAGTCTAACAGCGCCAAATAATAAAAATCCATTAACGCTGAAATCGGAACCGTTTGGATGATTTCTTCATCGTTTTGCTGTGCCAAATTCATCCCCATTTGTTGGAGATTTAAACCCGCCACCGAACTTTTAGCTTTCACACAATCCACAATCACAATACTCACCCCAACGGCGACCATTAACGGTAAAATAATTAAATAGTTGCGAGTCATTTCAAACAACAATAAAATCGCCGTTAACGGCGCTCTGACACTGCTGGCGAGAACCGTTGCCATTCCGACGGTTGCGTAAGCCGCAGGGGGCGCAATTTCAACTAAATCAGGCGGTAAAATTAACCCCAAAACATGACCGTAAATCGCCCCCAAACAAGCGCCCAAAAACATCGCCGGTGCAAACACGCCCCCGACAAAACCGCTCCCCAAACTAATTGTTGTGGCAATTAATTTAAAGACTAACAGCAAACCCAATAACAGCAGGGGAAACTGTTCGCCTTGTAAAATAATTTCTAGGGTTTGATAACTGACTCCCAAGGTTTGGGGAAGTTTGAAAGCGATTATCCCCAGAAGAATTCCACCGATAGCCGGTTTCAAAATAGGGGGAATTTTACCGAAAAAACCCAAATAGGGAATCTCTCCCTGAAAACAGGCCCGCACCCATTTAATCCCTTGAGTGTATGCTAAAGATACACCGCTTGCGAGTACACCCAAACCCACATAAAATATCCATTCCCAAGAACTAATGACTTGATATTCCGGTAAGATAAAAGCGGGATGTGTGCCTAATAAAAGACGGGAGATAATTGAAGAAAAAACCGCAGACAGTAAAATTAAACTGGTTGCCGGTGCCGTGAAAAATGTTGCTCCGAGTACCACTTCTAAGGCAAAAAAAACACCCGCTATGGGTGCGTTAAAACCCGCAGCAAGTCCGGCGGCCGCCCCCGCCCCCAACAGCAACCGATAACGTTCTTGGGAGACTTGAAAAAGCTGTGCGTATAATATCCCCACGTGAGAACCAATTTCTACACTGGGACTTTCTGGCCCCAATGATGCGCCGGTTCCTAAAGAAATGGCTGCGGCTAACATTTTAATTAAAGGTCGCAATGGGGTGATATTTTGGACTCTGGCGTTGGTTAATAAAGCCGAAAAATCCTGTCCTAAAATCTTGGGAAATAGCCAGCGCATTACCCCGATAATTAAACCGCCAACCAGGGGAATTAAGCCGAGGGTCCACGCTCCCCAGGTGTAAATTTGGCTCATTAATCCCTCGAAACTCAGGTGATAAAAGAGGTTGATTAGGGTATGAAATAACACCATTAATAGTCCCGAACCCCCTCCAATTAATAGGGCGGAAATGAACACCAGCGACTCGGGAGACGGACGCCAACGGTTTAAAAAAGGATTGCCAACCGGGGAGAGGGAAAGGATTTTGGGTTCGGAAGTCACGGGAAGTTTGGGAGGAACAGGGGTGGTAACAGTCATCTTTTTAAAAGCATTCTCAAAAATAGAGTAGGCAACAGTTTATCTGGCAAGAGTCGAGAATTTTCTGTAGGGTTTAAAATACAGAATCAGTTGATGTCCTAATATTAGCTTTGAGGGCTATAAAAGGAATATGATTAAACGGAGATTTTTTCTTCATCTTCCAATATCCCCCACCCACAAAAAGCGAGTTGGGGGTACTTTGTTAAACTGGGGATGAAGTTTATAGGAATTTGACAAAAAATTGACTCTATCTCCCCTCTTTTTTGTTTAAACTTTTGCCTTGATTTCTCTCGCTGAGATTGAGAGGAATCAAATCGGCGTGATTAGGGGTCGAGGCTCTAGGTCGGCGGGTTATTCGCAGTCTCTACACTGGGACTGAGATTGCCACACACAAACCACCACTGCATCGCATTAGAAACGAGTGGCTGAACTGAGAATCAGCCGCACCAGAATCTAGAAAAGTTGATTCGTATTGTCCTATTCTTGATTATAATTTAACTTAAATCAGAGCAATTTGGCAACCCAATTCCGGACGAATTTTTTGGCGGTTCTGGCTTTCGGTTTTCCTCACCTGGGGCGTTGGTATCCGGACAATTTGATCGAGACCTAACATTGAGTTTCGACCGGAGATTGACCAACACACAGTTATCCTTTCAACCGATGGGGTTTTCCGGTCGAATTTCGCCACCGAATAGCTTCTCGAAAATCTATGGCAATCATAATAGATTTACCCTCAATTCATCTGTGGGATTGAAAATTATTTAAAACCGCAGAAGTCCACCGCCAATTTCAAACATTTAAACCCCACAAACCCGACTTTTGCCCGAACACCAAGCTTCAGGTTTCTACCGTGCAATTTTCCGAACATCCGAGCCGCAAGCCCCAATCAGGTCTTCCCAACCCCGGTAATTCTCTCGCCATAGATTAAGAAATACCAAAGTGCATCCAATTTTACGATTAGTTGCGGTGTATTATACCACAATACAAAAACTGTTAATCACTTTCAGACTCAAATGACAATCCAAGACACCTCGAAATCCTTGCTGATTCCGATTTGGCTCGGGATTGGGGTAGGTGTCCTCCTGGGGGGACTCTTACCCGCACAGGGAGAATCGGTGGCTCTTTTAGGAGAATTGTTGTTCAATGACCTGTTAATGCTGGTTATTCCTCTGGCGATCGCATCGATGATTGGTTTGATTTTAGTCAATATGATTAATCCCGGTGTAGCCGGGACCTCAGAAGCGGTCCTCACCGGGCGGGGTGGACTGCTTCCCCAGACCGGTTATAGCATTGGTAATCATCAACTGATCTTAAACGGCGATCGCTTTAAACGCGCCTGTAGCGATCGCGATCGACGGGTGATTGTTTTGGATCAAAATCCAATTCAAGCTAATATTCAACCGCAAAAATTAATCCGGGATGAGACGATCGCAATCTCTCAATCGGTAGATGAAACCGAAGCAGAAATTACACTTAATTGTAGGGGAATCGGAGTGAAAGTTAATTGGATCTGCGCCACCAAAATTTCAGGAAAAGATCGGCGAGCAATTGTTGATCTTCTCATGCGAAGTGATTGTCAGTTTACTGCCTATTTTTTTGACGGCCACATTAGCCGCCATTGCTGTGGCTGGAATTCCGGAAGCGGGACGGGTGACGATGGTGATTATATTAACAGCGATCGAGATGGCGATCGAGGGAATTGGCTTGATTCTCGCTCTGCGCTTGGTTGTTGGAGCGCTGTGGGACAAGGATTAACCTCTGGGGTGAGGGAGTGGGAGGCGGTGTGATTGAACGTTATGAAGCAAAAAAACAATCTCAAACGTTCAAAGAACACATCTATCTTCGGTTTCGAGTGGTTTAGTCTGTTTGCAAGGACAGAGCAACAAGATCCGAAAAATTTCCACTTTTGGCAAGTCAAAAATACAAAATATAGGGTACAATGCTCTTTTCTACATGAATTCGGATCGGGTGCTTGCCTTTTGTCCTCTGTTCGTGGTTTTTTCACCCTGTGGCAATGATCAAGTACAAATTCAACCGTTTAAACTCTATCGGACTCAGGAAAAGACAAATGGAAATCCTTAAGTGTTGATTGGTCGAGTTGCAGAGGATGAAGTTCTTCCTCAACCCGATGGCAATTTTTCGCAATCAAAGTTACCAGACCGGGGTAACAATTTATTGAAGATCAGTATAAGCACAGATGCTTGTCGGGAAAACAAGGAAAAAAGAGTTCGGTTTTCTCCTATTCATTCCTCTGATAGATTTCAAGTTTTTCTGGGCATGATAGTAAGTAGAGATAGAAAATGATTAACAAACCAAATCTAACCATGAACAGCTTGACTTTGACCCCATAATTCATGTAATAATGTAAAAGGAAGTAAAGGAGCAATGGATTGAGGGTTGGAATAGGAATCCAACCGAGCGAAAATTGGGGGTTGTTACAGTCGAATAGCTTCTCGAAAGTCGAGGAACAATCATACTTGTGAAGCAAAAGTCGATAACCTGGTGATTGTCAATTGAACTAATAGCACACGATTATCGTCTAATAGATAGAGTTTTACGATAAAGGGAGGGAACCTGATATACTATCGCAACCTGTCGAGCGTTCCGGCTCCCCTGTCAAAACATTGAGTAGAAATCCCACAGGGTCAGACTTTCTACCAGTTCCAAAGAGAACACACTCTTTCAATAAACCTACTCATTGTTGAGTCGGGTAGACTCACAACCAATTTTGATTCAGTTAAGGGAGTTTAATTTTAAACTATGGCTAAGGTAAACAATCTCAAAAAAGATCAAACTGGCAAACGGAACACTCGACCTGGGGTTTCAGCGGATACAGTGCGGACTTATCTGCATGAAATTGGCCGTGTTCCCTTGCTCACTCAAGAGGAAGAAATTCATTACGGTAAGCAAGTCCAACAGATGATGAAACAGTTGGATGAAAAAGAAAAGCTTGAGAAAAAATTGGGTCACGAACCCTCAAAAACCGAGTGGGCGGCTCACGTTAACATGAGCGAAGATGAACTCGATCGCGTTTTAGATTGCGGTCGTCGCGCCAAACAAAAAATGATCGAAGCGAACCTTCGTTTGGTGGTTTCGATCGCCAAAAAATACCAAAAGCGCAATATGGAATTCTTGGATTTAATTCAAGAAGGAACCCTCGGTTTAGAACGGGGTGTCGAAAAATTCGATCCCATGCGGGGGTACAAATTCTCCACCTACGCTTACTGGTGGGTACGACAAGCCATCACCCGGGCGATCGCTCAAAATGGTCGCACCATTCGCTTACCGATCCACATTACCGAAAAACTCAATAAAATCAAACGAGTTCAACGGGACTTAGTGCAGAAATATGGTCGCAACCCGACGCCGACCGAAATTGCAGAAGCATTGGAATTAGATCCGTCTCAAATTCGGGAATATTTGCTCGCTTCTCGCCATCCCATTTCGTTGGATCTGCGGGTTGGGGATAACCAAGACACCGAACTGCAAGAACTGCTTGAAGACGAAACCGCTTCGGCTGATAGCTACGTTACCCACGAACTTCTGCGTCAGGATCTCAAAAGCCTGATCGACGAACTGACCCCCCAACAACGGGAAGTGATTCTGCTTCGCTACGGTTTAGAAGACGGTAAAGAACTGTCTCTGTCTAAAGTTGGCGCTCGCATGAACATTAGCCGCGAACGGGTACGTCAACTCGAAAATCAAGCCCTCAACCACCTGCGCCGTCGGAAGTCTCAAGTGCGAGAATATCTCGCCAGCTAGTTAGAGGGAATTAGGTTTTTATCCCCCCATCGCCCCCCTTAAAAAGGGAATCCCCCCATCGCCCCCCTTAAAAAGGGAATCCCCCCATCGCCCCCCTTAAAAAGGGGAATCCCCCCATCGCCCCCCTTAAAAAGGGGAATCCCCCCATCGCCCCCCTTAAAAAGGGAATCCCCCCATCGCCCCCCTTAAAAAGGGGGGTTTTTGTTTGTGTTTTTTAACGGCTTTTTCTCGACTCCGGGGCGGGTTTACGTAATATCATATCCGGCTAATCAATAATTATTCTGTAGGGGCGCGCCTCTGCCAAAATCTATACTACCACTGACAGATTTAACTAAACCCGCCCCACCCCACCAACACAGTTAAAGCGTAGGGGCGCGCCTCTGCCAAAATCTATACTACTACTGACAGATTTAACTAAACCCGCCCCTACGGTAACTGTAAAACTGGTAACTGTAAAACTGGTGACTGGTGACTGTAAAACCCTGCCCCTACAATACTGCTAAACTAATACTCAATTCCGGGTTGCGCTTTAACGCCTTGTTCGCGGAAAGGATGCTTAACCAGGGTCATTTCTGTTACCAAGTCAGCCCGCTCAATTAACGCCTCCGGAGCGCCCCGACCGGTTAAAATAACGTGAGTATCTTCCGGCTTTTCTGCGAGTCCCGCCAACACCGTTTCAACGGTCAGATAACCCAATTTCATCACCACATTAACTTCATCAAGCAACACTAACTTATACTCACTATTGCGGATGTAAGATAAAGCCATTTCCCACGCTTGTTGAGCTTTTTCGATATCGCGGGTGCGATCTTGAGTTTCCCAAGTAAACCCCTCTCCCATTGCATGAAACTCCAACTGGTCCGACCAACGGCTAAAAACCGCTTTTTCTGCGGGTTCCCAAGCGCCTTTGATAAACTGAACAATAGCGACCCGATAACCGTGACCAAGCGCGCGCATCACCATCCCCAAAGCTGCGGTTGTCTTTCCTTTCCCGTTTCCGGTGTTAACGATAATTAACCCTTTGGTTTTCGAGGCTTTGGCGACTCGTTGTTCTTGAACTTCCTTGCGGCGCTGCATTTTCTGGCGATATTGTTCGGGGGTTAATGTTGTATCCGTTTGAGAGTCCATCACTGTTATTTTTTCAAATTCGGTTAAACTACTATCATAGGTTTTAACCCTCTACTATGCGATCGCGTCCTTGTTTTTTCGCTTCATAAAGTGCAGCATCCGCCTTTGAGATTAAAATCTCACATAAATCTTCTGCTTGCGGAACTTGAGAAGTTACACCCAAACTCAACGTCACGTATTCACAGACGCTAGAGTCTCCATGAGGAATTTGCAGTTGATGAATTTCTGAACGAATTAATTCCGCCACTTGTTTGGCGCCTTCTATCTCCGTATTGGGTAAAATTATCGCAAATTCTTCTCCGCCATATCGAGCCACAAAATCAGCCGGACGCTTGACCGCTTCCTTGATCGCTTGGGCAATTTTTCGCAAACAGCGATCGCCCGCTTGATGTCCGTAGCGATCGTTATAGTTTTTGAAATAATCGATATCTGCTAAAATTAAAGATAGAGGCAATTTATCCCGTTTGGATCGGTTCCATTCCTGTTGTAAATAGTGATCGAAAGCCCGACGATTTGCCACTTGAGTTAACGGATCGGAAATCGCCTGTTGATAGAGGTTTTGACTGGTTTGATTGAGCAACATTTCCCATTCTTTGCGTTCGGAAATATCTCGAATGGTCACAGCGAACCCCTCACCATTTTTGACCGCAGTGATTTGATACCAATGCTGGGGGAGATTCAGCCTTTCCAAATGCAACTCTTGATTCCAGGTTTCTCCCGTTTCTACCACTCGAACTAACTGGTCAAATAGATTGCTGTCAATTTGATCTATCATACTTTTTAGTAGGCGTTGACCGACTAAAGAATTCGCGGGTTGACCGATGAGTTGAGCGACAACTGGATTCGCTACAACACAGCGAAAATAGGCTATCTTTCCCCAGCGATCGCGAACCGCTTTAAAAGCAGCAATTCCATCGGGCGAACTATTTAAAACACTCGCCAACAGCGCCCGAGACTCGCAGAGAATTTCTTCGACGTGTTGACGTCGTTCAATTTCTCGGGTTAGCTGCATTTTTTGACGTTTAAAGGCGAGTTGATTTTCGATACGGGTCACAATTTCTTCAATGTTAAAAGGTTTGTTAATATAATCAAAACTACCCACAGGCAAGGCTTTGATTTTTTCAAAAACCTCCTGTAAACTGCTCATAAAAATAATGGGTATTTCAAAAGTTTTGGGGTTGCTTTTTAGATGTTTAAAAAAGTGATTTCCTTCCATTCCCGGCAGAAAAATATCTAATAAAATTAAATCGGGAGAAGAATATTCAGCTTGCGCCCGTGCCGTTTCTAAATTTTCCGCCTTGATGGGAAGATAACCAGAATTGGTTAAACTTTCGGCTAAAAGGTTTAAATTTTCCCGCGAATCATCAACGATTAGAATGCGACCCAGTATGTTTTTATTGTTTGAATAAATCATAACGATCTCTTGCACCGCTTATCAGTTTTAAACTTGTTAAAATCACACTTTTTATACAAATCAAACATTCGGATTCAATCCGATCAAACCTACTGAAAACCCGCTCAAATCCTGTCGAACAGTTTTTAAAAACAGAAAAAAGAGTGATCCCAGTCTCCGAAGACCAGAACAGACTGAGGGAAAAAATATCAAAAGTTGACTCGGAGGGGACGAGGGAAAATTTAACCCAAAATTTCAGGGAGGTCTAGACTGAATAGGCGGCTTAATCTACCTTTATTATGACAAAATAGATTCAAGCTGAAAAGGCATTCTAAACAAAAGCCTGACAACGGATGAAAAAAACAGGGTCTGATGGCGATCGCAAAGTATAGCTATAATAACAGTAAATTGTGCTTTGGGAGTAACGGGGAACGCTTAAAATAAAAAAAAACTGTTTCTCGAACATCGATGTTACCTGTTGACCAAGCCGAATCAATCATCTTAGACCTGATCCAACCCTTAAAAAGTCCCTCGGATATCGAAACCGTTGATCTCCAAGACGCCATCGGACGAGTATTAGCAAGTCCTGCGATCAGTAGTCTCGATTTTCCCCATTGGGATAACTCCGCGATGGATGGTTATGCTGTCCGTTATGCGGATATTGAAGGATGTACATCCGATCATCCCCAAACCCTAGAAATTATCGAAGAAATTCCCGCCGGATCTCAACCCCAATATACCCTACAACCCGGAGAAGCGGCGCGGATTTTTACAGGGGCTTGTTTACCGGAGGGGGCGGATACTATTGTCATGCAAGAAGACACCCAACGCCAAGGAAATCAGGTTAAAATTTTTAACTGTCCTCAACCCCAAGCCTTTGTGCGTCGTCAGGGTAGTTTTTACAAAGCCGGAGACTTGTTATTAACGCCCGGAATTTTGTTAGATGCGCCCGATATTGCAGTATTGGCGGCGAGTCAATGTGTAAAAGTTCCGGTTTTTCGTCGGGTGAAAGTGGCGATTTTTTCCACAGGGGATGAATTAGTAACACCCGATCAACTCTTAGGTCCGGGACAATTGGTTGATTCTAACTCTTATGCGTTGACGGCGTTAATGTTTAAAATGGGCGTTAAACCGATTAATTTGGGAATTGTGACCGATGATCCCCAAGCGTTAAAACAAACCATTTCTCAAGCCATTTCTGAGGCGGATCTGGTGCTTTCTACGGGGGGGGTTTCGGTGGGAGATTACGATTATATCGAACAAATTCTCACAGAATTGGGCGGTAAAATTCATATTCAGTCTGTGGCTATTCAACCGGGTAAACCGTTAACGGTGGCAAAATTTCCCCATTGTGTTTATTTTGGTTTACCGGGAAATCCGGTATCGGCTTTAGTTACCTGTTGGCGGTTTATTTTACCTGCGATTAGAAAACTTTCGGGGTTAAAATCAGAAGATTATCAACCGGTTTTTATTAAAGCGCGATCGCAAAGTCTTTTACAATCTAAGGGAAAACGAGAAACCTATCTTTGGGGTAAACTTAGCGTTATTAACGGTGAGTATAGCTTTCAACTCGCACCGGGAACTCATAATAGTGCCAATTTAGTTAATCTCGCCCAAACCACAGGATTAGCAGTTTTACCGATTAATTGTACACAAATTCAGGCGGGAGATTTTGTTAATGTTTTACCAGTCTAAGCCTTTATTCAGTCACCGTAGGGGCGGGTTCGGCGAAAACCTATCTTACCCAAAAATAACTTACATAAACCCGCCCCTTTTCAGTGACCAGTTTTGTAGGGGCGGGTTCGGCGAAAACCTATCTTACCCAAAAATAACTTACATAAACCCGCCCCAACCCCCGATCAGTTTTTCCCCGACACCGGGGCGGGTTTATATCAGTTGTCTGTGGGAGGTTATAAATCAATTCGGAACCCGCCCCTACACCCGACTGTTGCCTTTTGCATGGTTGCCTATTCCCTGTTCCCTGTTCCCTGTTCCCTGTTGCCTGTTGCCTGTTCCCTGTTCCCTTAAAATAGGAGTTTGATATGCGTGTTTTAATTGTTGAAGATGATCCGATGATGCAACTGGGTTTAGAACAAGTTTTATCCGAGTGGACGGATATTGATTTAATTGGGGTGGTTGATGATGGTTATTTGGGCGTAGAAACGGCTTTAAACCAACAACCCGATCTGATTTTAATGGATATTGGTTTACCTCGAATGGATGGAATAGAAGCCACCCAAAAAATTAAGCAGGCTTTACCCAAAACTCGTATTGTGATGTTAACTTCTCATACCGCTGAAACGGAAGTGATCGCGGCGTTGTCGAGTGGGGCGGATGCTTATTGTATTAAAGGGGCGAGTGTTGAAAGGCTTTATGGGGCGATCAAAGCGGCGAGTGAGGGGGCGACTTATCTCGATCCCCAAGTGGCGAAATATCTGGTTAAACATTTACAACCGTCTACTCCTCAAAATGATTGTAAAAATAGCAATTTATCCCCCCGAGAATTTGATGTTTTAAAGTTGATGGTCGAGGGGAAAACGAATGTACAAATAGCTGAAGAATTATATTTGAGTCCGAATACGATTAAAACTCATGTTCGAGGAATTATGAATAAATTATCGGTGGACGATCGCGTACAAGCTGCGGTCACTGCACTGCGGTCGGGGTTGGTGAATTAATCGGATTTTCAAAGGGTTTAAACTGGGGTGTTCTTCTCTACTTTAATGGGGATCAATTCTTGCCATCTATTGGCTGATAATCCGTGCAATCTTTGGCGTTTTCGCTCAAAACGATAGAGGGCTGAACCGCACATTTAAGATGAAGATTATTATTAAAATATTGACAATTTGCACAGGGAATTTTATTGAAGGGCTTGGTTATCGAGAGATTACTTCTCAGCAGTTTTCTGGCTTGTAACTGCTTAATAAACACAACAATAAAAGCGATTCCTAAAAAACCCGAGGCGAGATAGATTAACCCCAGTCCTTGCTGAGATGCAGAAGTTGGGTTAACGGAGTCTTCTGTTAGCGGAACTTCCTGTTGTAAAATTGACTCTCGCGAGTCTGCTTTGTAATAGCTTACGGCTTCGGAATGAGAGATTAACATACTAAAGGCAAAGGTATTTCTATTGGTGGGGCTATTGATATTATACTCAGTATTAGACAGTTGTCCGGACACCTGCATCCTTCTTAGGGAAGAATAATGATTTGTCTCTAGATCTGCAAAAAGACGGGTTGGTTCGTATTCAGAAAGAGGGAAATTTGTCCTCTATTCCCCCTTTCCGGTCATCGCTGAAAATTTAAGACAGATTTAATCTTCTCGATCTATGTTGGACGGGGAGAAGATTGAAAAAATTTTCGGCGACGGTGGCGTTTTTTGACAAATAAAAAAATCCCGTATAAAATTAGAGTTTCCCCTAAAAGTTCGGAGAATTCCTCAATTGCAACTCGAACTTTCTCGGCAAAAAACAAAATGAAATCATGGTCAAATAATAACCCGACAAACAGCCGAAACCAACCTTTAAACAGTTCCGCACCCAATCCCCCGACAATTAATAAACCGAGTCCAAGCAACACAATTAACATTTCCTGACGGTAGACTCGCCACAACCTGCGAACATCTTTGTACCAAACCAGAGGAGTCATCGAAAAGACACCCAAATAAATTCCCATCCAGTCTCCTTTTTCGATCCCCGCAAACCAATCATCCAATTGCAGATGAATTTCAAAGATTTCATCCAGAGTCGCGTAAAGTAATAAAATCGCGATCGCCAACTTAAACCCCGCAGAAGGCGGTAATTTTGAACGGGGTTCGGTCACTAACAAAATCAACGCGATCGAACCAATTCCAAACAAATAAAACGCCTGCAAAAAAGAAGGAATCGTCATTTGACCATTCATGTCAAAAGGCGGATAGGGTTCGCCCGTTAACAAGATGCTACCCAGATAGATAGCCACAATGACAAGTTCAAACCCAATTACACTCACTAAAATCGCAAAGCTAGAGGGTTTTAGAGGAAGTTGTTTGAGTTTCTTGATCTTGTTCACAGTGGTGAGCAAAAAAAATACAACTTTCCCCTCTACAAATTCTATTTTGTCGATTCCTGATCGCGAGCAAAATTTATGGCGATTTATTGCGGATGTACCGAACCATCGGGTAAAATAGCACCGGCGAGGATCGTCCCGGTCAGTTTAACCATGATCCGATCGCCCATTCCGACTTTCGCCCCGGTTAAGTTGGCGCCCCGCAGATCCGCCCCGCTTAAGTCGGCACCGATCAAATTGGCCTCTTGCAAATTGGCATAACGCAGGTCCGCTTGCAGGAAATTGGCCCGAAACAAATTCGCCTTGTACAAACAAGCGCCATTCAAGTTGACTTTGTGCAGGAAAGCATCGCTCAAATTCGCGTGGCTCAGATCCGCACCGGTCAAATTCCGCCCCGAAAAATCTCTTTCTTTAAGATCAGCCCCTTTCAGGTCAACGCCGCTCATATCGGGCGCGTGAGGCCGCTGATAGGCACTTTTGGGGGGATAGTCCGCTTGAGGGGGTTGGGGTTGGGGTTGGGGTTTCGGTTGAGGTTGGGGTTGGGGTTTTGGTTGGGGTTTCGCTTGCGGTGGACGGGAAGTCGCCGACGCCGCCGGACGATAATAGGTTTTCGCCTGGGTTTGAGTCGAGGACGCCGAATATCGGGTTGTGGTTTGTCGGGTCGATGCGGTCGTCGAATGCTGACGGGTAGACTTATATTGAGAGGTTGTGCTACGTTTTAAAATTGAGCGCAATTTATCTCGCGCTAAGTTAATCTCCTTTAGCTTATCTTCTGCTATTTTTCGTAATCGCTGATTATCTTCGGGAATGCGATCGGGATGCCAAATAAACGCCAAGTCCTTGTAAGCCTGATCGACCACTTCCAGAGTGGCACCCGGCTTCAGTTCTAACACGCGATAGCAATAGTTTAGTTCGCTTGGAGTCATCATGGAAGTGGCAGAAGTCACTCAAATTTCGATTTGGGAGTTTGGGCTAACTGCATTTTCAGGAAACCTTTGCAATTTTAGCCCGGAGATTGGGGTAAAACCCGTTAACGGTCATGGAGACATTGGGTAAGATTGCCTGTACGGTTGCTGGAAACACAACTCTCACGCATTGATCGTTGCATCTATTCCCTGAACAAGTTAGGCTTGTTAAACTATTTTAACGCCTTGTCGGAATATAACAGTGTGGATTCTTCCCAATAAAGGAAAAAGTATTCAACAGATCAACTTTAATTTTTGTGCGATTGTTGACGATTTTCTGATTTCTTTATCTCCAAAATAGACCTAAACCATTATGAACCCTGGCGGCTGTATCCGGTGTTCGGTTCAGTAAATGACCGCCTAAAATCAGGCTAGTCGAACTTCCACCATCTAAGTTTAAACCCGACCCCGCCCCAAGTTGCTGTATCAGTTTTGCCAATTCGGTTAAATCAGGCCCCGGCCCTCCCACACGGTTGTGAACGGTTACAATCAATAAATTACCGTTGGCGTCAACTCCAATGGCGCTGCGAATGGCACGCTGTTGGGAAAACCAAATATTAAACCCTTCCGCTTCGGGATCAACAACAATTTGATTTTGTTGTAACAAGAGCGGCCCCGCACCTAAAATGTGAGGATATTGGTTAAACTCCGACGGTGTTGTTTTCGCTGCGATCGCAATTTTAGCACCAATCGGGAACGAACTCACAGCGCTTTTAAAAGATCGAAAGCTGAGTATATAACCCCCCGTCGGGATCGCGATCGGGGTTTTATCGTCTGTGGCTTCTATTTGACGAGTGATTTGATTATTTTCAACAATAATTAACACTTCATTTAAGGTTAGCGGGGTGTAACTGCTTCCCCAGTCGGTTGTATAACGGGCTATTCCGGCTTTGACATATCCGGTATTTAACAAATCGATTTCAAATTCCCGTCCGGTAGAAAGGGTCAAGGTTTCTATTAATTTTAACCTTGCCATTTTTATCGATCCCGCATCATTCCACGCCATCGATCCCCGGTTCAGGATCGGCCCGGATAACCATTGATTATCTTTGCGAATTGCCCCCAACGGCAACAAATTATTCCGGTTAAAATATCCCCCATTAATCGCCGCCAAACTTCCCCAAGTCTCGGTAATTTTAGATAAAGAAGCGGTTCCTTTCATTTGGGTTTTATCCGTCCAAATCGGTTTGAGTTTTAATCCCGAATTGGGCTGAACTTCTAACCAAACCACCGGAAATTTATCTTGATTTAACGTTAAATATTCTTGTCGCCAATTTAAACCCGTACTCCAGAGAATTTTTCGCTCAATTAACGGATCTTTTCGGATTTCTATCCCGATGCGATTTGGATCGGTCAAGGTAAAAACTTTGATCCCGTAACCGTCGGGTAATTTGCCTTTAATCGTTGTTTGGGTTTCTCCCACTTTCACCACCGGACGGGGAATTTTTGCCTCAGTTCCGCCCGTTTCTCCTTCGTTTTTTTGGTCTTCATTCGGTTCGGGAATATTCGACTCCGGGGGCGTTTCTACAAAGCGATCGGCGATAGATTTATCAACGATAGCATCAACCACAATTTCCCAGTCTGAACTGAGTTCGTACAACTCCCAAGGTGTCGGTTGGTTTAAATCAATCATCATCCGAGAAACCTCGGAAAATTCTTCATAGGTGATATTATCAACTTGACCGATAGCCGAGAAAATATTTAAAGTATTACCGTCGATTTCCACTTCCCATTCTGCGGTTTTAGCCAGTTCATCAATATTGAGATAACGGTAGTCTAAATCGAATTTAGATTGAATCGAATAAGGTAGAGTTTCGGGAGAAAACCAGTTAACCGGTTGGCGATAATTGTCCGAGGTATTTAACGGATTCATTCCCAAAACTAACATCATCCCTTTATCGCTAATTCCCGTTAAAGTTGAACCGCCAGAATTCCATTGACCCCAGGCGGCTTTCCATTTCCAACCTCTACCATTAACCGATATATGAGTTCCCGTGCGAACAATTCCCGGTTTTGTCGGTTCAACAATATAAGGAGAAGCCAAAGGTAAAGCTTTTCCCAGAAACACTAACGCTTGATAAATTATTGCGGCTACTTCCGCCCGAGTAGCGGGTTGATCGGGATCAAAACGTTCGCTTTGGGGGTAAGTTACAACCAGTTTAGATTCAGTTGCGCCCGCAATTGCGCTAACAGCATAGTTGGGAATTGTAGCCGCATCCGTGTAAATTTCAGCCAAAGAGAAAGCGGTCGGTTTGGGAATATTTAAACCCGCCACCAAAGATAATAAAACCTGAAGGCGGGTAATCTTGGCTTGGGGTCGAAAGGTGTTATCAGGAAAGCCAGAAATAAAGCCAGCTTCGTAGGCGTTCTGAATGGCAGAAAACGCCCAAAAGTTGGTTGACACGTCTTTAAAGGGAAGATAAGCCCGTTTGGGAGGACGTTGGAAGGCGGCCCGCAATAGGGCGGCATATTCGGCACGGGTGAGGGTTTGTTCCGGTCGGAAGGTGCCATCTCGAAAACCGCTAACAATAGCTTGGCGTTGTAGGCGGTTAATGAAAGAACGCGCCCAATGTTGGGTAAGATCAGGAAATGGGGGTTGAGGATTAACCATAATTTGTTGAGTATGCAGGCAACATCTAACGATCTAAACATTATTTTTCTTTTCCAGATCCTAGAAGGGTTGATCCGCATCAAATGTATCGACAAATGGCGAGTAAATTTTCTTTACAATTGGGGTAATCAGTCTCTTTAAGATGGGTATTTCCCTCACCGTCAATGTGCTTCAAACCAACTGCATCTATAGCGAATTATCGAGTTGGGGATTATAGAATTTTGCCCAGATCCGATCCTCAACTGCACACCCTCGATAAATCAAGCTAAAATTCAAGATAAATTTCTACAGCCTCCTTCTCCTCCGGAGAACCCGGAACGTTCTGTGTAGCCTCCATCGGTTGAGGGTTTTGACAACCGGAGTCTCCCTCCGACACCATTTCAGTTAGGCTTCAGTGAAAATCAGGTTTTAAGCCTGTATAGCTTTTAACTGTTAACCCTTTATTGTCTTTCTCAGACAAATTTATTCCCCACGAGGTAGGTAATCCCTACTCGGGTTGTAGATTTTGGCCGTTTTTGAGAAAATCAAGCCTTTCCGCGTTTTCACTGAATTTTCACATCAACTCGGATCAAACTTGGTAAATTTTACCGAATTTTTACAAATTTTAAGCACAAGATTCAAGAGGAGTCAAAGATGAAAGTCCAAAAGAAAAAATCAGCCAATCAAGCCTTCTTGGTGCATGAAAATCCTCCGATCCTGTCTATAAAATCCTCCAGTTTTGACACGATTCTCCGGTTTTCTTAAAAAAATCTGAGAAAAGATAAATAACACAAAAAAGATTGCTTTACGGATAGAGGGCTTGATGATGAACTTAGATGTAGATGATGCGTTTTGGTCGAGTGATTCCGAGTCTATTGCTCGATATATTCACGATCAAGTTGGTCTTATTGAAGATTATGATTGTGAGATGGATTGGAGTTTAATAGAAAGTATTTTTGCAACTCCGGTTGCGGTGACTCCCAAATTAAAATGGTTAAAAAAGTTATTGGACATGATAGAAATGACTTTTGACTAGGATTTCTACAACCGGAGTGAATGATTTTCAGCCTGGTCATTCAAGTCACCTTTCCCCCGTCAAAGTTCCTAGACTTAACGGGGGCTTTTCAATTCATTGACACCCACTTGTTAAAATTGAATGGGTTGGCTCGTGCGATCGCCAGTGGGAAGCCTCTCGAATGCGGTTAATTTTCCAGAAGTCACCCACAGAAGGCAGAATGGAAAATAATGTTTAATTGCTTGGGGAACCGATCATGCTCAATCTCAGTAAGTTTTTTCGGGCTTGCAGTCCCGCCTATCGGTTGGATATGTCAAAGCAAGAAGATCGTCAATATTATATCGATTTTGCCAGCGTGCGGGGTAGCGAAGTCATTAAAGAATTGCGGCGATCCATTACCTTATCGGCGGAAGAACCCACTTGTCAGTTATTTACCGGACATATTGGCTGTGGGAAATCAACCGAATTATCCTGCTTGCAATCTGAATTAGAACAAGAAAATTTTCATGTTGTTTATTTTGAGTCTTCCCAAGATTTAGACATGGCTGATGTTGATATCAGCGATATTTTACTGGCGATCGCTCATCAAGTTAGCCAGAGTTTAGAAGCATCTGGAATTCGGTTAAAACCGACTCGTTTTCAAGAATTGCTCAAAAGTGCGGCCAATCTTTTAAATGCGGATATTACCGGAATCAAAGGTAATATTCCGATGGTCGGAGATGTGGGTTTTAGTTCCCAAGAAGATCAGTTTGCCCTGTCATTTGGGATCGGAGAAATCACCGCCAAAGCTAAAAATAGTCGGGATGTTAGAGCGTTATTAAGGCAACATTTAGAGCCGAGAGTTAGCAAAATTATCGAAGCAATTAATAAAGAATTGATCGAACCCGCTCAAAAACAGCTAAAACAAAAAGGAAAAGCCGGATTAGTCGTTATTATTGATAACTTAGACCGGATCGATAATACTTCTAAACTTTCTACCCGAACTCAACCCGAATATTTATTTGTAGATCGGGGGGAACAATTAAATAAACTCAAGTGTCACGTAATTTATACCATTCCTTTAATTTTAACCTTTTCTAACGACAAAGAAACCTTGAGTAATCGCTTTGGTTCTCCGGCGAAATTATTACCGATGGTGCGAGTCACCGAAAGAAATGGTAAGGTTTGCGAGAAAGGGATAGACTTATTGCGACAAATGGTTTTAGCGCGAGCATTTCCTGAGGTTGAACCCCAAAAGCGCGTGAGTTTAATTCCCGAAGTTTTTGAGGAATCTCAGACGTTAGATCGGTTGTGTCAGGTGAGCGGGGGTCACGTGCGAAACTTGTTAATTTTGTTATCAAATTGTATTCAAAAAGATGATCCGCCCTTTTCTCACAATTTAATTGAGCGGGTAATTAGCGAACGTCGCAACGAATTAAGCAAAGCCATTACTCCCAGTGAATGGGAACTGATTAGACAAGTGGCTAAACATAAAGCGGTTCGGGGAGAGGATGAATATCAAATCTTATTAAGAAGTTTGTTTGTCTTTGAATATTGCGACGAGCGTCAGGGAAATTGGTTTGATATTAATCCAATTTTAGCTGAGGCGAAGGAACTTAATGATGTCTGATGTTTATCAACCGGAATCTGTCACCGTTCACAATCAAAATTCAATTCACCAACTCATCCGTGCGATGCGTTTATCTCAGGGTGAGTTTTCTCTGATTTTAGCCTGTTGTAGCTATAAAATTGTCGCCGATCGCATCATCGAAGAAGTTCGGAATCGCTGTTCGCTGCGCTGGCGAGAAATCGTTTTAGACGCGAAAACTCCCACGCTGTTAACCACTTTAATCGAGCAAATTCAGGGAGAAAAACCCGATGCGGTGATGGTTTTTGGGTTGGAATCTGTTGTTGATTTGGATCAGTTTTTGCTCGCGGCTAAACGCAATATTGAGGAGTTTAATAACTTTTCGTTTCCCGTGATTTTATGGGTGACGGATGAAGTTATACACAAAATGATTCGGCTGGCGCCCGATTTGCACAATCGAGCCACCAGTATTGAATTTTTGATTGAAACCGATGAGTTAATTTTATTTCTGAAATCAACCGTTGACGATGTTTTTCAAGCGGTTTTAGCTTCCCCCGAAAATCTATTTTTAGAAAATACCGCTTTTCAGTTAGAAACAGGTTCATCTCGTCGAATTGAACTGCAATCAGCCCGCAAGCTTTTGAAACAGCGGGGGATTAAGTTAGAGACGGAGTTAGAAGCCGGTTTAGAGTTTGTTTTGGGTCGAGTTGCTGATAATACGACAGAAGAATCTCGACAACATTATGAACAAAGTTTGGCTTTATGGCAACAAATAGGGAACCTAGAAAAACAAGGTCATTTATTCTTTTATTTGGGTTCTTGGTGGCTGAATTATGCCATTCGACAACCCGCTCAATACGAGTCTGCTTGTCTGAGAGCGAAAGAATATTTTACCCGCTGTGTTAATGCGTTTAAAGTTGAAAAAAGACTCGATTTGGTGGCGAGATTTATTAACTTTTTGGCGGAGGTTTTACACCGTCTCGGCGAGTGGGACTCTTTAGAAAAATTGGTGGCAAAACAACCTAAAATCAATGCGCTCTGGCTGCATAAAAAATATCCAAATTTGTTTAGATCGGCTCGCTGTTATGGTTTTTTAGCCGAAGTTGAACTCGCCAAATTTCAAGGCAATAATGTTATCTTTTGTTGGCAAAATTCCGAGACAATCCAACGGGCGAAACGCTTTGCAAAAAAAGCCTTAGATTTGCTCGATGAAGCCAAAAACCAGGTGAATGATTGTACCGTAGATCCCGAATCTTTTTTAGATTGGGAACGCTCTTTTCACCAAGGATGGTATTTGTTTTCTTTGGGAAAAGCACAGCAACTTTCCGGTCAACTTCAAGCCGCAATTACCACTTTAGAAGAGGCCAAAGCCATTACTCAACCCTATTACGATCCCGAACTTTATATTAAAATTTTATCTCAACTCCGTCAGTGCTATTTTCAACAAAAAGACTATTTAATCGCCTTTAATATCAAACAAGAACAACTCGCGATTGAGGGTCAATATGGTTTTAGAGCGTTTGTGGGAGCGGGTCATTTGCGCCCCAAACAACAAGTCACAAATTTAACCCGACCCCTACACAAATCACCGGGAATGGTTGCGCCTGAAATTTACGCTTCTCCCCGACAAAATGATATTGATTGTTTGGTAAAACGCATCCAACGAACCGATCATAAACTCACCATTATTCACGGACAGTCCGGCGTCGGAAAAAGTTCACTTCTGCAAGCGGGATTAATTCCAACAGTTATACAAACTTCGATTGATTCTCGTCGGGTTGTACCGATTTTACAGCGAGTTTATACCGATTGGATTCAAGAGTTAGGAAAAAATTTAACCCAAGCTTTAAAAGAAACTCAATCCTTTAAAACCTTACCCGAATTAAACAGTTTAGAAAAGATTCTGAATCAGTTAAAAGCCAATTCAGATCGGGATTTAATGACCCTGTTAATTTTCGACCAATTTGAAGAATTATTTTTTACCTTACAAAAACCCCACCAACGTCAGACTTTTTATCACTTTTTAAAATCCTGTTTGGATATTCCCTATGTAAAAATCATTCTCTCTTTGCGAGAAGACTACTTACACTTTCTCTTAGAATGCAACGAGCGCCTGGTCAGCTTAGACATTGTGGGGAATAATATTTTAGATCGCCGGGTGCTTTATCACCTCGGAAATTGGCAACCCGAACAGGCTAAAGCTTTAATTCAAAAAATAACAGAAACCACTCCCTTTCAATTAGAAGAACCGTTAATTGATCGCATCGTTCACGATTTATCTGAGGAATTTGGAGAAGTACGACCGATTGAATTACAAGTCGTGGGAGCGCAACTCCAAGCCGAACAAATTACCACCCTCAAACAATACCTACAACTCGGTAAAAACCCCAAAGCAAAACTCGTTAATCACCATCTCGAAGATGTCGTTAAAGACTGCGGACGGGAAAACAAACGGGCCGCCGAATTGGTCTTATATTTGCTCACCGAAGAAAACGAAAAACGACCCCTGAAAACCCGAACAGACCTGGAACGAGAATTAAAAGTTTTAGCTCAATATCCCCTGGCAGAACTGGAAAGACTCAACTTAGTTTTAGAAATATTTGTTCGCTCTGGATTGGTCGTTTTACTCAATAAAATTCCCGAACATCACTATCAACTGGTTCACGATTATTTAGTTACTATTATTCGCCAGCGAGAAGGAGCAAAATTCATTTCCGACCTGACAAAAGAACGAGAAAAACGGAAACAACTGCAAAAATGGTTTACCGTTGGTTCGGTTATCGTCAGCGTGGTGATGGCGGTTCTCTCGGGAACGGTAATGTGGAAATGGTGGGAAGCCGAAGAACAAAAATCTCAAGTCGAAGAACAAAAAAGAGAAACCACTTTAGCCAAATTAAACGCCACCTATCAACTGTTGCGTTTGGTCGAAGAAAATCAACTCGATGCTTCGGTTAAAATCGTCAGAGCGGGTCAACAATTACAACAGATTGATCGAAAAAACTGGTCGGAAACCGAACAAGAAACCCGGCGTCATTTGTGGAGGGCGGTCTATTTTACCGCCGAACAAAATCGCCTAGAAAATCATCAAGATAGCGTTTTAAGTGTCAGCGTTAGTCCTCAGCGTTTAATTGCTTCTGCGAGTTCCGATCAAACGATAAAATTGTGGAATAAAAACGGTAAACTTTTAAAAAATTTAAAGGGTCATCAAGATACAGTTTGGTGCATTAATTTTAGTCCAGATTTATCCCCAGATCGTCAAATTTTAGCTTCCGCGAGCAAAGATAAAACCGTTAAAATCTGGAGTCTTGAGGGACGTTTAATGATGACTTTACGCGGACATCAAGATGAGGTGAAATGGGTGAGTTTTAGTCCGAACGGTCAGTTGATCGCATCGGCGAGTCAAGATAAAACCGTTAAACTTTGGAACCGAAACACCGGAGAATTATTACAAACATTTTTAGGACACCAAGACACCGTTTTAAGTGTTAGTTTTAGTCCCGACGGTCAATTGATCGCTTCTGCGAGTCAAGATAACACCGTTAAAATTTGGAACTTGGACGGAAAATTAATTCAAACCTTAAACGGTCACAATGATGAAGTTTGGACGGTAAATTTTAGCCCCGATGGAGAACTGATCGCCAGTGGAAGTGATGACTATACGATAAAATTGTGGAAACGCAACGGTTCGACTTACGAGATTTTTAAAACCTTAAAAGACCATCAAGCGCCGGTGAATAGTATTAGTTTTAGTCCCGATGGTCAATATATGGCGTCCGGGAGTAGCAACGGTGAAATTAAACTTTGGGCCGGCGATGGGACCTTAATTTCCACCCTCATCGGTCATGGCGGTGCGGTTAACCAAGTCACCTTTACCCCAGACAGTCAAACCCTCGTTTCTGGGAGTAGCGACTGGACGGTGAGGTTGTGGAGTCGCTCGAATATTCCCCCAAAAGTCTTTCAACCCGAATACAAGGTGTTTGGTTGGGGGGCGAGTTTTAGTCACGATGGGAAAGCGATCGCCACACCGAGCGATAATAACACGTTTAGAATCTGGAATCCCACTCAGGGAACCCGACAGTTAACGGTTCGCGGTCATCAAAACCAGGTGACGGGTATTAGTTTTAGTCCCGACGGTCTGATCGCCTCGGCCAGTCTCGACAAAACCGTTCGACTTTGGCAAACTGATGGTAGACCTCTGCGGACGTTGCTCGGACACCAACAGGGGGTTAGCGATGTCAGTTTTAGTCCGCAAAAATCCCAGAGCGGTCAGTTAATTGCTTCGGCGAGTCTCGATAAAACCGTTAAGGTGTGGCGATCGGATGGTAAGCTGCTTTATACCCTCAGACACGATGATGCGGTGACGAGCGTTGATTTTAGTCCGAACGGTCAAATGATCGCCTCGGCCAGTCGGGATCAAACCGTTCGACTCTGGAATAGCCAAGATGGGACGCTCATTGCTCAATTATCGGGTAATCGTAAGTTTTCTTCTGTCAGTTTTAGTCCGATGGATAATCATCTGATCGCCGCCGCCACCGATGAGGGTTCGATTAAACTCTGGCGATCGCAAAATGGAGACTGGCAGGAGATCTCGATTATAACTCCGATTGGAGCGCATAAAAAAGCCGTTTATCAAATCAGTTTCAGTCCCGATGGTGAAATTCTCGCCTCCGCCAGCGAAGACGGGACGGTGAAAATTTGGGATCGAAGCGCTAGGCTGTTGTTGACCCTGCAAGAAGGCGCAAACCGGGTGGAATGGGTCGGTTTTAGTCCGTCAGGTCAACTGGTTTCCATCGATGCGGCCAACCGGGTTAGTGTTTGGAATATGGATTTTCAGGAGTTTTTTGAAAATTCCGACATTGACCAGTTGTTAGAGCAAGCTTGCGATCAAATCGGCGATTATCTTCAATATAATCCTAAAGTAGACCCGGAAGACAAGCGGCTTTGTGTTTCGGTTGAACCCCAAGTCTTTTCGCAACCGTCTATACTGACAGCTAAGGCCGATTCGTGAGTTGATCAAACATCAACTGCGATCTTCTGTTGATTGGTTCGTGCAATTCTTCCCTTATTCCCTCTCTGGAGCGATTATGACATCAGTAGGTGTAGTCCCAGGCGATAGTAATATTCCCCGTTTTCTCATCCCCGAACCCACACCCACACCCACACCCACACCCGGCGAAGAACCCTCACCCGGCCCCCGAAATTTCCTTTGAAGATGCCAGACGCATTGATGATCCCGATGGCGATACTCTGCGAGGAACCACAGGCGCCGACTTACTGGTTGGTAATATTGGCCCCGATAGTATTTATGGAACGGGGGGACGGGATACTATTTATGGACGTGGCCCCGATGATACCATTGATACGGACGATTCTCTGCGGGGAGATGAGGGTAACGATCTAATTTTTGGAAATCAAGGCGAGGACACCCTAATTGGCGGTGAAGGCGATGATACCATCTACGGAGGTCAAACCGGGGATTTAATTTATGGCGCTGATCCCGATGATGAGGAAGAAACCGACGATCAAGAATTGCTTTTTGGTAATTTCGGTAATGATACGATCATTGGGGGTATAGATGATGATTGTCTCTACGGAGGGGTAGAGGATGATAGTCTGATTGGTTTTGATGGAGATGATTATCTTTCCGGCGATCTCGACAGCGATACTTTGTTTGGCGGTGAGGGGGAAGATTCTTTTGTGATCGGTCGGGGACCCACTTCGATCGCCCGCCAAACCGATTTTATTCTTGACTTTTCCCCCGAAGATGATGATGAAATTCTCCTCACCGATGATCTGCGTTTCTCAGATTTGGAAATTGAAGATGCAACTATCGATGACATAAGTGGCGCTTTGATTCGGATTGATACCGATAGTAATACCAATGAATTGTTTATTGGGTTTGTGGTTGGCCTCAGTGAAAATGATCTTTCATCGGGTGATTTTCGCACGCTCGGTGAATAAGTTGTTAAAATCAGTTAGTGTTTGAGCGTTTCTCTATTCTAAAATGCAGGGCTTTCTAAATCTCAATAAACCTGCGGGTTGGACATCCCACGATTGTGTGGCTCGGGTGCGTCGTCTGCTGAAGTTAAAACGTGTTGGACACGCCGGAACACTCGATCCGGCCGCGGTTGGCGTTTTACCTTTGGCTGTGGGAAAAGCAACCCGTTTGCTACAATTTTTACCCGCTCAAAAAGCTTATCGGGCGACGATTCGTTTCGGGATGACCACCACAACTGATGATTTGGAAGGCGAAACTCTCACCACTCAAAATGTTGCCGAATTAAATTTAGAACAAATTCGGACGATTTTACCCAAATTTTTAGGGAAAATTGAACAAATTCCCCCCCGCTATAGTGCGATTCAAGTGGACGGAAAACGGTTATATGATTTGGCTCGTCAAGGAAAAGCGGTAGAGGTTCCCAAACGAACCGTTGAAGTTTTTCAGTTAGACGTTTTGGGCTGGAATTGTGGCGAATTTCCCGAATTACAATTGGCGATTACTTGTGGGGCGGGAACTTATATTCGCTCAATTGCTAGAGATTTAGGGGAAATGCTGCACACCGGCGGAACGTTGGCTCATCTGGTTCGCACTCACAGCAGCGGATTTGATTTGACCGAAAGTTTGACTATAGAAGTCTTAGAAAGCCAGATCAAACAAGGCACGTTTCAACTCATTCCCCCGTCTACTGCTTTGAAACACTTAGAAGCCATTACTCTTTCTTCGGTTGAAGATGCCAAACGCTGGTGTCAGGGACAAGCTGTTGTTTGTCAGGCTGAGAATACAACCAACTCGATTTTTAGAGTTTATCATCCCGAGGGTTTATTTTTGGGATTGGGTCAAACGGTTTTACTCGATTCCCAAACGGTTTTAAAACCTCAAATTGTTCTGGCCGATCAGTCTCAAGTTTTTCTCAATCCGGGCAAGGCAAACTGAACTCAGTATTCTAGTATTGCCCCACCCAAAAGAGATTACTCCTTAGAATACCTCGAAATCTCCAGAAGAGAGTTCGGGGTTGTTCAAGATTTCAACCACAAGCTGTCCATTGAAGAACAGTTGACCTGTTTCACGGACATAGACCAAAGGCGTATTCACACCCGATCTTTCCGCTTCAGTCCCGACCAAAGTAAACTCACTGTCTTCAACACCTCCACCCAAGCCAGAGAAGGCATCTCCACCTAAAACAATGGTTTCTCCACTCTCAAAGGCAACAATGGTGTCTGCATCACTGCTACCTGTCTGGAAAAAGGCGTAAGTATCACTTCCTTCGCCTCCATTCAAGCGGTCATTACCCTTGTCTCCAGCGAGGAAGTCCCCACCAGTTCCACCTCGCAGGGTGTCATTACCTTGACCCCCATAGAGGGTGTCACTTTCTTCTCCACCTTCTAGGAGGTCATTGCCTTGGTTTCCGAACAGGAGATCCTCACCATCGCCCCCCACGAGAGTGTCAGCGCCATCAACCCCAAACAGGGTGTCCGAAGCATCACCTCCATCTACGGCATCATCGCCATCATCCCCTTGAATTCGGTCGTTATCGGCTCCACCGTACAGTTCATCATTTCCTTTGCCGCCATACAAGAAATCATCTCCGGCTAGACCTTTGATGATATCATCGCCCTCGCCACCGGCTAGCTCGTTGCTTCCGGCAGCACCGATTATGGAATCATCACCGGCGCCACCCGCGATCGTAACATTAGCATTGGCAGAACCGGGAACAATGGTATCAGCACCCGTACCTCCCAAGATTTCAACTACATTAGCTCCAGTCGGCCGAAGTCTATTATCGACCGCCGGATCTTCGGGGCTGATAATGGTTCCGGCCGGGCCTGCGGCTTCTAAACCCGGAGTTGAGGGAATTAGCTCTGACATATTTCCTCCAGACGAGAGTTGTACACTTGAATTTCAACAATGGGATTCTACAATAGGAGTCGCTATTCTGGTAGACTCATTCTCTTAATTGAGATAAAAACTTACTCAATCTTACGGCAAGTTGAAGCCAAATCCGGTCTGGCTTACTTGGAAAAATTACAGATCACCCAGTGTATCAAAACGCTATAGAATTTTAGTGATACCTGGGATGTTTTAGCAAGTTGACTTTAAGTTTTCATTATGGGACACTTAATTTCCCTCACGAGAGTGAGGGACACTTATCAACAAGTCAATTCGTAAAAATTCTGTACCAGAATATCAGAAGTGGTTGATAAAATGCAATAGATTGTTGTAGACAATAGCAAAACAATAGAATTCAAGATCCACCAACACCCCTGTAAAAATTCAGCCGCAATCACCTCCTCAACTGGAACACCCCTACCCCCGCCGGCTGTCTTCGAGAGAAGATTCGAGAGGAGAAGTGTGTACTCCCCAACCCGCAAACCTCCCTAAATTTGAGATCGGAACTCTCAGATTATAAATTGAGTCACGCCAATCGGGAGGGGGGCAAAGGAACTAGAGAAACACCGAATCGATCGCTACGTGTCACCATACCACTAACGGTGACGGTGGTTGTGCATCAAAGGTTCCCAACTCATCCCACAAAACTGACATTTCTTGAGAAACTGGATCGCTCGGCTCTTGCTCGTCGGGTAAATGCGTCCTTGAGTCGCCATCAACGGTTCGCGCTCAATAGGCAACGGATCAAGTATTTTTCGACTGGTGTCGGCAGAAATCCCAGGTAATAATTTTTACCCTTCAAGCTTGAGTCCTGAATTCGTTAAAATTCTGAGAGTTGGCACAATAGAAACATCCGCAAGATGATTTGATCCCGAGTCGGCGAAGTCTGGCCGATCCCCATTGGAATCCATCAACGACACCCCCAAAAATCATATGACTAAACCCCGTTCTCCCTTACAAACTTGTTTTATTCATCAAACTTTTACCCAGAAACCTTCAAAAGCCGTCTTCTCCCCTCTGAGAATTGGTCAACTGAGTTTAACCTTTGTCCTGGGACTCACCGCCCTAGTGGGAACCTCCACCCGGACAAACGCTCAACCTTCCGGGCTTTCTCTAACCAGATTTCCCCAACCCCAACAACTGGTTCAAGCCCAACAAGTCATTTACGTCGATCCCGTCAACGGCGTCGATAGCGACACCTCGGGAAATAATGCCAATCCCTTCCGTACCCTCACCTACGCCTTACAAAAAGCCCAACCTGGCGTTACCGTCCAACTCGCACCCGGAACCTACAGCCAACAAACCGGGGAAATTTTCCCCATTTCCGTTCCCGACGGGGTTGTATTGCGCGGAGAGGCTTCTAACAACGGTCAAAATGTTGTAATTATCGGGGGCGGAAACTTTGTCAGCCCCACATTTGCCCGTCAAAACGTCACCCTGAGAACCCAAGGAAACAGCCAAATTAGCGGCGTAACCGTCACCAACCCCAACACGCGCGGCACCGCCTTATGGGTCGAATCCTCCACACCGACCATCACCGACTCCACTTTTGCCAACAGCAAACGGGATGGTATTTTTATTAGTGCAGAAGGCAATCCTAAAGTTGAGAATAATATCTTTATTCAAAATGAAGGGAATGGTATTTCCGTCGCCCGTTCCGGTCAAGGAGAAATCCGCAGCAATCTATTTCAAAATACCGGATTTGCCATTTCGGTTAACGACCAAGCCGCACCCCAAATTGTGGAAAATCAAATTATCGAAAATCGAGATGGGATTGTCGTTTCTCATTCGGCTCAACCGATTCTTCGCAATAATCTGATTGAAAATAATAGCCGAGATGGAGTGGTGGCGATCGCTCAATCTCAACCCAATTTAGGCACCGCTGACAATCCCGGAAATAACATTATTCGCAATAATAGCCGCTACGATGTTTACAACGCCACTCGCGGAAATACGCTGTTGGCCGTCGGCAATGAAATTGATGAAAGTCGCATTTCCGGGCCGGTGGAGTTTGTGGCGGCATCTGTCAATGCACCCGATGTTAATCTCAATGTCGGTACTTTATCGGATTTGCGGGGGCATTGGGCGCAACCTTATATTGAGGCTTTGGTCTCTCAAGGGATTATGTCGGGTTTTGATGATGGTTCGTTCCGTCCCGATGAACCCATTACTCGCGTACAATTTGCGGCGATTGTACAAAAAGCTTTTTCACCCACTCCCCAACAACCGGCCGGTAATTTTAGCGATGTTTCTGCCAATTTTTGGGGATACAATGCCATTCAAACCGCTTACCGGGCGGGTTTTCTCACTGGCTATCCCGATGGTCAGTTTAAACCGAATGAACCCCTAACTCGGGTTCAGGGTATTGTCGGACTTGCCAAGGGTTTGGGTTATACTTCAGACAATACTAACGTTTTATCCGTTTATCAAGACCTCAATCAAATTCCCAACTGGGCTTTACAAGCGGTTGCCGGCGCCACTGAAAACCAATTAATTGTTAACTATCCTCAACAAAATCAGTTAAATCCCAATCAAGTCGCCACCCGTGCCGATATTGCCGCTTTTGTTTACCAAGCCCTTGTTAACAAAGGAAAAGCCCAGGCCATCGATTCTCCCTACCTCGTTAGCAATCCCTAATTACAGATTTATACCCCAAAAACCCCAAAAAACCCGGTTGATCACAGAAACCGAGTTTTTCAGCGTAAACACTGGTGATATGATATCCGACTAATCAATATCCCAAACGTAGGGGCGGGTTCGACCGCGAACTTTACTACTACTCACAGATTGAGATAAACCCGCCCCATCCCATAACGATATTAATCAACCCGATATTATATGAGGCGGTCACTGAAAAAGGGCGGGTTTATAGAGGTTGTCTGTGGGAATCATAGATTTAGACTGAGGCGCGCCCGTACAACAAGGGTCACTGTTCACTGAAAAACTGATCACTGTTAACTGTTCACTGGTCACTGTTCACTGGTCACTGATAACTGTAAATTGCACCACCCTTCCCCATCGGGAAAGCTGGTGCTTTGTTTTGGTTGTTATAGTTAGGGTCTTTATGAATGCTGACCCCATTTGAACGATAAAAAGGGATTTATGCTTAAGGTCTTTATATTGGCTGACCTCAATTGATTTAGTTTCTATATTCTTGCAGGGATCGCCGATAATCTTTTATTTCATAATATTTTCTTTATTTTCTTTTCTTTACGGCTTATATACCTTTGTCTAGAATTGTGAACTTATGTTACTTGGACCGAGAGGAACGACGGGCGGCCCGTTTTTCCAGGCGAAACAGCCAAACCATCAAAGCCACAACACCCACCTGAAGCCCAAAGTTCGGTAAAGCCTCAGCCACTTCTCGCCCCGCCAACAGTTGCGCCAAAAACACTAACGCACCAATAAAGCCAGAAGCCCCAAATGCCACATAAATAAATTGCCGCAGCCCTCGGTAGGGGGCTTTCAGTTCGGCTTGCAGACGGGCGTACTTTTCTGGGGAGAGTTGACTTTTCGGAGGTTGGCGATCGGAGTTCGGGTCGGACATGAATTTTTGCAAAGGACTGCTCGGCTTATTTTACTACTAGCAAGCCAAAACTGCATCCTCCTTTTGGTAGGGAATAGGCAAGGGGTAAGGGGGTTTGATCGAAAAGCTTCAAAAACTCCAGACCCGTACAAATCAAAAAACCCGGTTTCTGGGGTGTATATTCCGACGAACAATTAAATTCCGGTTGGGAAGGTTTCCGGCACTTCTCCTCGATCCCATTGGGGTGTACGTTCTAACGGTTCAACCGCCCGGGTTTCATCAAAATGAACGATCGCATCAAACTGTTGGGGTAATTCTGCTAGAAAATAATGGCTGATCCGTTCACTTTCGGGGCGATAAATCACCCCAATTGCCCGTTCTAACCGAGACGCACGCAACCCCCGCACGGCTTCGTTTTCTTCCCGCAAATTTAGCCAAAAGTTGGGCAGTTCCGTCTGATGAAATAGGGCTTCATAACTTTCGCGCAACGCCGGACGGACCCGCTTGCGTTCGGCTGATGCACCCCAATTTGAAGCGGCTGTCACGGTTCCGGTGTAGGTACTGAAACCAATGAGAAAAGCTTCGTGATTATATTCCTGACGCACCAGTTGACCAACGTTTAATTCCCCTGCGGCGCCCATATCCGTCGCCCTGGCATCGCCGAGGTGGGAGTTATGTTCCCAAACCACAACTTTTGTCGGCTGACCCTGCTGTTCAAAGTGAGTCACCAGTTGGTTAAGAGTTTCCGCCATGTGGCGATCGCGCAAATTCCAAGACGAAATTCGACCCCGAAACATGGAACGATAATATTCTTCGGCATTTTTGATCAACCGGGCATTTTGTTCGGCATAAAAGAACTCATCCTCGGGAATGCGACCATCCCGTTGGGCGTAGTCCGCCGCCTGACGTCGGATATCAACCAGTTGGTTAAGCACATCCTGTTCACAAGGTTTACTCAAACCAAAACGGGTCGCATATCCGTATTGTTGACTATCTTCGCCGAACTGGTCAAAACACGAATAACGGTAACGCGCCCTCGCTGCGGCTTCCGGGTCAACGCTATCGAGATACTTGAGAACCGCTTCGATAGAGGTATACAAACTGTAGAGATCCAGCCCATAAAACCCCGTTTTTACCGCATTTTTGGGTAAACTATCGTTATAGTGTCGCAGCCAGTCGATAAAATTCAACACGTCAATATTCCGCCACATCCAAGTCGGGAAGCGCTGGAAATTTCCCAAGGCGTCGAGACTGGTTGCATCGTCGCTGACACCCCGAACATAACGGTTAATTCGATAGGCGTCGGGCCAGTCCGCTTCTACGGCGACTGCGGTAAACCCTTTTTCTGCAATTAGGCGTTTGGTGATTTCCGCCCGCTGCTGATAAAATTCGTGGGTACCGTGAGACGCTTCGCCGATCAGGACAAAACGGGACTCGCCGATCGCATCCAATAACATATCGTAGTCTGTCGTTGTTCCTGAAATGGGATGTGCCGCTTGACGCAGGATTTCGGCGAGTTTAGTTGTCGTTGGCATAATCTTAATCCTCCGAATTCTAGCAAGTCGCGGGCCGTCTGTTGACAAATTGATAAAATTCAAACATTCTGCGCTGTTTGTTGATCGACCGAATGTTCCAGCAAGTCGCGCACTTCTTCGTCGCTGGTTTGGTCAAATTTGTCGTACCACAACCCCACCGCTAAAAAGGGTTGGGGGGTTTGGCTGCAAATCATTTCGTCTACTTCGACTTGCAATGAGTTGCAGGTTTCCGGCGCTGACACGGGAACCGCACCGATCATTTTTTTCGGGTTGTGCTGTCGTAACGCGATCGCTGCGGCACGCATCGAAGCGCCCGTTGCCAAACCGTCATCGACTAAAATGACTATGCGATCGCCTAATTCTAACGGTGGGCGATCGCCTCGGTAAGCCTTTTCCCGTCGTTCTAGTTCTCGTTGTTCTTTGGCTGCAACTTGGTTAATGGCGTCTTCGGATATATTCAGCGATCGCAACACTTCCTCGTTTAAAATGCGGGTTTTCCCACTGGCGATCGCCCCCCGAAGCCAATTCTTCGCGACCCGGTACGCCCAGTTTCCGCACCAGCCAAACATCTAGGGGGGCGTTTAGTTCTCTGGCGACTTGAAACGCAACGGGTACGCCGCCCCGAGGTAATGCCAGGACAATCACATCGGGACGGTTGGCATAGGTTTTCAGGTCTTTGGCGAGTCTTCGACCGGCTTCTGTTCGATTTTTGAATATCATAATTATTCTTGTTTTTCTAAAACTCAGTCGGTTAGAAATTTATGGAGGATGCAGCAATCGCCGAAAAAAAATAGATCTACTTTAAGCTCTTATTTACTAATTTAGATCGTCAAACAACTAACGTTCTCGATCTATAGGTATAGAATCGGAAGAACTTAGTAACTGTTGCGAAACCGGGTTTATAACTTTCTATCTTTCAGCTTACCTCGATAGCAGGATGTCTTAAGTTAGGCATTCACCTAATGTAACGGCAAGGTTAATTAGATTTTGGTTGGTTTCATGGAGAGTAGTGGATTTTTAAGTAGCTACAGTAATGCGGCGTTAACGTCTTTGAGTTTTTTCTGGAAGGCTTTATGGGCTTTTGTTCTGGGTTATATTGTCAGTAGTGCAATTCAGGTGTTTGTGACTCGCGAACGCATGAAACGGACGATGGGAGAAGCGGGAAAAAAGAGTATTGCTCTCGGTACATTTTTTGGGTTTATTTCCAGTTCTTGTAGTTTTGCGGCGCTGGCTACAACCAAGTCTTTATTTAAAAAAGGGGCGGGGTTTGTTCCGTCTTTGGCTTTTTTGTTGGCTTCTACAAATTTGGTGATTGAACTGGGTTTTATTATTGCGATTTTCCTGGGTTGGCAGTTTGTGGTCGGGGAATATTTGGGCGGAATAATTTTGATTTTGTTAATGTGGCAAGTGGTTCGGTTGACCCGTCCGAAAAAGTTAATTAAAAAAGCCCGAAGACAGCTAAATGAACAGGAGGGACAGGAAGACGAAAATAAAGAAGTTCCCGACTGGAAAGAAAAAATTCAAACCGAAAAAGCTTGGATACAAGTTGCCAAGAAATATTTTATGGAATGGAAAATGGTCTGGAAAGATGTTACTTTTGGGTTTACCATTGCGGGGATTATTTCGGCGTTTGTTCCCCGAACGTTTTTTCAGACTTTATTTATAGGTTCCGGTCAAGATACTTCTCCGGGTTTTTTCGCTATTTTAGAACATACTATTGTTGGTCCGTTGGCGGCGTTTTTTACGTTTATTGGTTCGATGGGAAATATTCCGCTTGCTTCTATTCTTTATAGTAATGGGGTGAGTTTTGCGGGGGTGATGGCGTTTATTTTTAGCGATTTGGTGGTGTTTCCGGTGATTCGGATTAATGCTAAATATTATGGTTGGAAACTTGCATCTTATATTGTTGCGGTGTTTTTGGCGGCTTTGGTGGGAACGTCTTTGATTTTACATTATGGGTTTTCGCTGTTGAATTTACTCCCAGAAACGACGGGTGAAAGTGCAGCGCAAAGTGACCGTTTTGCCATTGATTATACTTTTTGGTTGAATCTGGTTTTTCTCGCGCTTACGGGGGTTATCGCCTGGTTACACTACGGTAAAGGTCAAAAAGGTGAGGGGGAACATCACCATCATATGAGCGGGAATAAAGGAATTATTGAGCGGGTTTTGTTTTATCTGGCGATCGCGAGTATTATTTGGTTGGTTGGGGGTGTGATTGTTTCGTTTATGGTTTGAGTTTCGAGTTGAAATTTTTGAGTAAATCCTGTATAATTTCACTAGAAGGATTGGGGTTTCAGTGTTGAGGAACGCCCTTTCCTATTCCCCCAAATTCATTCACAAAAACCCGAACTAAATGTTGAGTATAGAGTTGCGCCCTGATGATTTTTGACTTAACCTTAAGCAACCCTGTAGGTTCAGAGTTGCTGGCAACAGAGTTGAGTATAATAGAAAGAAAATTTGTGCAAAATTCACTCCGTTTTGGAGAAATCATCAACGACTTTCACCCGTCCTCGCGCTACAGAACGTAATAGTCTATCAATGCAACGTCTTTCTTCTTCATCAAGAGATTCATCGAGCAAAGCCGCCATCAGTCCATAGCGATCGGCTTGGGTAAGACAGTGGTGATCGGTCACAGAAGCGATAATTTCATTAATCGCGCCGGGGAGGAGTTTGAGTTGATCCATAATAACAGATAGACTCGACTTTATGATTTTCTCATTCTTTAACGATATTAGCCGTGATGCTTTTCTGTTGAGTTTTGTGAACTCAACCCCCCCAACGAAGTGATATCGATCACCGGGTTTCCTCAGAGAAGCTAGACGGAGAGAGAAGGGGTTTTTCTTCGCTCTTGGATAAGCTTTCTTCAATAGCCATCGCTTCTGAATATTCGAGAATTTCCGAGAGAGGGGCGAGGGTTTTGGCGAGTTTTGTTTGTTCTTCTAACTGATCGGTATAGGTGAGAATATTCCCCAAACCGTTAATAATTTCTCGCAGACTTTGACGAACTTGGGGGTCGCCAATGAGATCGTCAACATCGGAGGTGAGTTTTTCGACATTTTGTAAAGTTGTACGAGCGGAGTCGAGGGTTTGTTGGAGTAAAATTATCGTATCCGGATCGTTAACCGCCCTAGATAAATCTAACAAATTTTCCGAAGCTTCGGCCGCATTAGCCGATAAAACTTCTAAGTTGTTTAACAACTGTCCCTGTTCAATTTTAGTCAGTAAAGGATTAAGACTCGCCACCGTGAGGCTGAGTTCTCCGGTAATTTGTTCAATGTTTTCTAGAGTGGTCGATAAACTCGAACGGTTACTGGCAATTAAAACCTGTACTTGATTGGCAATTGTACTGACTTCATTGGCTGTGCGTTGAACGGAATTCGCCGATTCAATGGTAGCGCGAGTTACTTCATTCGTCGAGTTTTGCAAAGTCGCCGAAATCGAACTTAATTCGGTCGAAAATGCACCAATTCCCCGATCAACCGAACTACTCATACTACCCAATTCTGTTTGGGCAACTTCAACTAACTCGGTCATTTTTGTGCTGAGTTTAGAGACTTCATCGGCGGCTAATGCGGTGCGTGCTGCGGCTTGGTTGAGGTTTTTAAACAGTTCGGGATTGGTATAAAGTTCGCTAAATTCAACCATCGAAGCCATCAATCGTTCCAAGCTAATTCCACTTTCTCCCGAGAGGATTGTTTCATCGCAAATAATCGTTTCCGGACAATCTGAACTGAGAGGATTAAACGCTTTCATCTCCTCCGATACCGGAGTTCTGGGAACAATATCAACAAAATTTTCACTCAATAAACCCGTTTGGCTTGATCGCACAACCACATCCCGAGGAATCACCAAATCCGAGGAGGTAATATCTAATTGAACTTCAACTAAATTAGAAGTGGGTTTAATATTACTGACTTGACCGACTTTTACCCCCCGATAACGGACGGGAGTACCGGGCTGCATTCCGGTGGCGTCGGGAAACTCGACCCGAATTTGATAGCCTTCGTTATTGAGGCGCAAACCTTGCACCCAAAAGGCAAACATTCCAAATAAACTTAATCCAAATAGGGTTAATAATCCGACTGAACCTTCTCGAATTGCTCGCGATCGCATGATATTTTGTTCCCCTTTTATTATAGCGGCTTTCAAACAGTCTCAAGACTTGGAGCAGATCTTTACTATTCTTTCATCATAGCTATTCTATGGAAGATTTTGGAACCGGAGAAGATTTTTAGTGATTTTCAACACTTGTTTTAAGATATTTTTGCCTAGAAAGCCGTGCGAATTGTTACAACAAACGTGAATAAATCCTTAATTTACAATTTGAATCGGACCGTTGACACTGCCGCTAAAAAACTGTCGGACAATTGGATTGTCTGTACTGTAAGCCTCATCAACATCTCCCGACCATTGAATTTTACCTTTGTACAGAAAAATGACTTGATCGGCCGTGCGGCGAATCGTGCTATCTTGGTGAGTAACCATCACATAAGTATTTGCTCCGCCATTGCGTTGTAGGTCGCGAATTAAATCTTCAATCACCGTCGAAGCAATCGGATCTAAACCGGCGGTGGGTTCATCATAGAGGATCACTTCGGGATTATGAGCGGGATTTTCAGGATTAGGTAAAATTGCCCGGGCAAAACTCACCCGTTTACGCATTCCCCCGGAAAGTTCAGCCGGAAAGCGATCGCCAATTCCCGGTAAACCCACCATTTCCAAGCGTTCATCGACTAACTTTTCAATGGTTTTCCGAGACAATTTCGTATGTTGATACAGAGAAAATCCGACATTTTCTCTAACATTTAGCGAGTCAAATAAAGCCGCATTTTGAAACACCATGCCAATCCCAATCGGATCGCGAATATCATCAACCCAACCTTTGCGTTTATAACCATTAATATAAACCTGACCGGCATCCGGTTTGAGCAACCCCGCAATAATTCGCAAAATCGTAGATTTACCCGTTCCCGAAGGGCCGATAATGGCAAGCGCCTGTCCTTTATGAATGTTCAAATCAACGTTATCGAGAATAACGCTACTTCCAAAGGACTTGCTAATTCCTTTTAGCTCAATTAAAGTTTCAAAATCATCGGGCATAGGATATTCTGCACCAACAACCACAGAATCGTTGCACTAATCTATTCTACAAAGTGTTTACGGTAAACAGTGAACAGGTGTCAGGTGTCAGGCGTCAGGTGTGTAGGGGCGGGTTCTGCAAAAATTTATCAATTCCCAGCAACAATTGATATAAACCCGCCCCCCTGTCAGGCGTCAGGTGTGTAGGGGCGGGTTCTGCAAAAATTTATCAATTCCCAGCAACAATTGATATAAACCCGCCCCCCTGTCAGGTGTCAGGCGTGTAGGGGCGGGTTCTGCAAAAATTTATCAATTCCCAGCAACAATTGATATAAACCCGCCCCCCTGTCAGGCGTCAGGCGTCGGGTGTGTAGGGGCGGGTTCTGCAAAAATTTATCAATTCCCAGCAACAATTGATATAAACCCGCCCCCCTGTCAGGCGTCAGGTGTGTAGGGGCGGGTTCTGCAAAAATTTATCAATTCCCAGCAACAATTGATATAAACCCGCCCCCCTGTCAGGCGTCAGGCGTCGGGTGTCGGGGAAAAACTGATCGCTGACAACTCTAACAACTGGTGACAGGTGTTGCAGCGCGGTCTTGGGGGTTTCCCCCATGAGCGACTGCTGAACCCGGAGGGTGACAGGTGTTGCAGTGCGGACTTGGCGGTTTCCGTATCGGAGCGCGAACTCGCGACTTGGCGGTTTCCGTCGAGAGCGAAGTTCGCAAGAGAGCAACTGCTGTTCGCGCAGCGTCTCCGCAGGAGATACCCGGAGGGTGACTGGTGACTGTAAAACTGCCTTTTACCTGTTCTGTGTTTCTTTATGTCGTATGAGAAGATAAACTCAACATCGGGGGTGCTAACATCACGCACGGGAGGGGACGCGAGACGACTGAACAACTCAACCCTTCCGTAATCTTGATAAAATGCGTTGTTCAAACCCTGTTGATACCTTTGAGGTTGTCATCCATGTCAAATGGTTCATTGAAAAAAAACCTACGCAAGTTAGCAAAATCTCGGCATATTCTCGGTTGGTCGAGTAGTCATTCTCCCCGTCTGGTGCGACAGTGGTTTAAATGGTTGGCGCCCGGACTGTTGGTCAAACGTTGGTTACTCATCAGCGCCGGAGGAATGCTGCTGACCAGTTTGGGGTTGGCGGTGTGGACGGGAATGACTCCCATTTTCTACCTGCTGCAACTCCTCAAAGATATTTTAGGATTTATTACCACCGTTGTTCCGAACTCGGTGTCGGGGCCAATCGCCATTATTGTCGGTTTGCTATTAATTTTCTGGGGTCAAATTCGCACTTTAAATTCTATTACTCAGGTGTTGATGCCGGAAGGCGACGATCATTTAGTTGATCGGTTGCTGGCCCATCGACGTCTGCATCGCGGCCCGAAAATTGTCGCCGTCGGGGGCGGAACGGGTTTATCAACGCTGTTGCGGGGTTTAAAACAATACAGCGCCAATATTTCTGCAATTGTTACTGTAGCTGATGATGGCGGGTCTTCTGGGCGTTTGCGCCGGGAAATTGGGGTGTTACCGCCTGGAGATATTCGCAACTGTTTGGCGGCTTTGGCTGATGAAGAACAGCTTTTAACGGAACTGTTTCAATACCGTTTTAAGGCGGGAGATGGCTTAAGCGGTCACAGTTTTGGGAATTTATTTTTAACCGCAATGAGCGATATTACCGGGGATTTAGAACGGGCAATTGCGGCGAGTTCTAAGGTTTTAGCCATTCGAGGTCAAGTGTTACCCGCAACGTTGAGCGATGTGCATTTGTGGGCAAAAATGGCCGATGGTCGGCGAATTTATGGGGAATCTAGTATTACGGAAGCTAAGGGTAAAATTGTTAAAATTGGCTGTATTCCTTCCGAGCCTCCCGCGTTACCAAAAGCCATTCAAGCCATTGTCGAAGCTGATTTAATTATTATTGGGCCGGGGAGTTTATATACGAGTATTATTCCGAATTTATTGGTGCCTGAAATAGCCCAGGCGATCGCTTCTGCAAATGTTCCTCGGATTTATGTTTGTAATGCGATGACGCAACCGGGAGAAACGGACGGTTATACGGTGGCGGATCATATTTTGGCGATTGATAATGCTTGCGGTTGTCGTTTGTTTGATGCGGTTTTGGTACAGGGTAAAGTTCCCCTGGCGCAATCGTTAATTAAATATGCTCAAGAGGGGTCTTATCCGGTAGTTTTAGATCGGGATGTGGTGAAACAGTTGGGACGAAGAATTGTATTAACAAACGTGATCGAAGTGGATGAAATAACGGGTTATATTCGCCATAATTCCGAACGGTTAGCCCAAGTGTTGTTACGTTGGTATTCTCACGCTTAAACTGAAGATTGACAACAAATTACGGTTAATAAATGTCTGCCAAGCTAACGGTTTCTCTCGCTGATTCTCAAGCGACTTATCATTTGGGTAAGCGTTTGGGAGAGTTACTTTTTCCGGGTTGCATTCTCTTACTTGAAGGCGATTTGGGTGCCGGAAAAACCACACTGGTTCAAGGTTTGGGCGCCGGATTAGAAATTCCTGAAAATATTGAAAGTCCCACGTTTACTTTAATTAATGAATATCATTCTGGACGTGTTCCCCTCTATCATCTGGATTTATATCGTTTAGAACCCTCGGAAGTTGAACGGTTAAATATTGAATTGTATTGGGAAGGAATCGAAGTTAATCCCGGAATTACGGCGATAGAATGGGCCGAACGTTTACCCTATCAACCGGATGATTTTATTCAAATTCGTTTAAAACATCAAGATGATGGGAGTCGTTTGGCGGAGATGATTTATCCCGAATCTTTTCAATTAAAATTGTAATACCAATTCTTTATGAAGCTGCATCTAATTAATCTCTTGATCAATCCCCCCTAACCCCCCTTTAATCCCCCCTTGATCCCCCCTTAAAAAGGGGGGTGAGGGAAGCCGCAGGCGGGGGGATCGTCAAAAGTTGCATGATTAGAAAGAAATGGTATAAGGGGAAAATTCACCACAAAGACACGAAGATTCGCTCTTGTTGTTTTCTGGGTCGAGCGTTGTTTTTATTCATTCAATTTTTCTGTTAACTCCAGAAAAAAAATTACAGGAGAGTACCATTCGGCATGATTGTATTTGCAAAAATTGCTTCTTTCAAATGCTTTTCTGTAAGACCTAAAGCACCCGTTAGATTAGCACCCGTTAGATTAGCATCCGTTAGATTAGCATCTGTTAGATTAGCATCTGTTAGATTAGCACCCGTTAAATTAACTTTGCTGAAATTAAGAGAATCAAGCCGACGATTTTGTAAATCAATACCACTAAGATCTAATCCGGGTTTTAGTATAATTGCTCCTAACTCCGCAGGATTAACTGTCTTAGGAAAGTCTTGAAAAGAATTACTATCGAGAAAAGCGCCCTCCAAACTCACTCCAGTGAAGTCACAGGGAAAAGAATCACTATAAAAAGGAGGGGTAAATGCTGCACCTCGGAGATTAGCGTTGCGAAAAGTTGAGTGACTAAGATTACATCCATCAAAAAGCGATTTAGCAAAACAGGCATTCGTGAAATTAACTTGGCGCAAATCAATTACAGGCTTACCAAACATATTTGGCCCTTCCCACCAAACCTCAGAAAAATGAGCATTACTAAAATTAGCTCCTGTAAAACAGCAATTCTCAAACATAACTGGGTACAAATCTGTATAACTCAAGTTTGCTTCACGTAAATCACAATCATAAAAATTAGCAGCCGAATGATCTCCTAAATAGGCATGACTGAGATTAGCTCTTTGAAAGTCTACATCTCTAATCTCGGACTCTAACCTCGCATGGCTAAGATTTGCTCCTTGTAAACAAACATTTTCAAGGTTACTTATCTTGCTGTAGCTGAGGTCGGCTCCTTCTAATAATACATTTTCTAGACTTCCTATCCTGCTATGGCTGAGATTTGCTCCTTCTAATAATACATTTTCTAGACCGACTATATTGCTGTAGCTGAGATCAACACCTGTGAGATCAACATCTTCAATATCTATAAAATCTCCCCTCTCAAACTTGGCATGGCTGAGATTTGCACCTTGTAAATAAACATTATTCAGATTTGTTATTTTGCTGTAGCTAAGATTTGCATCTTGTAAATAAACATAATTCAGATTTGTTATTTTGCTGTAGCTAAGATCGGCTCCTTCTAACAATACATCTTCTAGATTTTCTATCTTGCTATGGCTGAGATTTGCTCCTTCTAACAGCACATTTTTTAGATCTGTTATATTGCTATAGCTGAGATCAACACCTGTAAGATCAATATCTTCGAGATCCTTAAATGTTCGTTGTCCCGCTTGATAAGCATCTATTACGTCTTGTCGGTTCATAGTCGTACTACATTATGTATTCCGACTATAGCACATTTTAAAGATCACAAGAGGTTTCAACTTGATGGGTTATGCTCACGCTAACCCATCCTACTTTTTAATTAGCTTCTCTTAAATTAGCTCTCGTTAAATTAGTTCTTGTTAAATCAGCACCCGTTAGATTAGCATCTATTAGATTAGCATCCGTTAAATTAGCATACGTTAGATTAGCATCCGTTAGATTAGCACCCGTTAGATTAGCATCCGTTAGATTAGCATCCGTTAGATTAGCATCCGTTAAATCAGCACCCGTTAAATTAGCACCCGTTAGATTAGCATACGTTAGATTAGCATACGTTAGATTAGCATACGTTAAATTAACTTTGCTGAAATTAAGGTTATTAAGCTGACGATTTTGTAAATCAATACCACTAAGATCTAATCCGGGTTTTAGTATAATTGCTCCTAACTCCGCAGGATCAACTATCTTCTTAGAAAAGTATTGACAATAATTACTATTGAGAAAAGCGCCCTCCAAACTCACTCCAGTGAAGTCACAGGGAAAAGAATCACTACTAAATGATGCACCTTGAAGATTAGCGTTGCGAAAAGTTGAGTGACTGAGATTACATCCATCAAAATACGCATCATAAAAATAGGCATTCGTGAAATTAACTTGGCGCAAATCAACTAGGGGCTGACCGTTCCTATTTGGCTTTTCCCACTGAACCTCACTACCAAAACGAGCGTTACTAAAATTAGCTCCTGTAAAACAGCAATTTATCCAAAAAATAACTGAGCACAAACTTGTATCGCTCAAGTTTGCTTCACGTAAATCACAATCAAAAAAATTAACACCGCTTAAATAGGCATGACTGAGATTAGCTCTTTGAAAGTCTACCCCTTCAAAATTTAACTCTAACGTCGCATGGCTAAGATTTGCTCCTTGTAAACAAACATTTTTAAGGTCTCTTATCTTGCTATAGCTGAGGTCGGCTCCTTCTAACAATACATTTTCTAGACATCCTATATCGCTATGGCTGAGATTTGCTCCTTCTAATAATACATTTTCTAGACTTATTATCCTGCTGTAGCTGAGATCAACACCTGTGAGATCAACATCTTCAATATCTATAAAATCTCCCCTCTCAAACTCGGCATGGCTGAGATTTGCACCTTGTAAATAAACATTATACAGATTTGTTATTTTGCTGTAGCTAAGATCGGCTCCTTGTAAATAAACATCATACAGATTTGTTATTTTGCTGTAGCTAAGATCGGCTCCTTCTAAATAAACAATATTCAGATTTGCTATATTGCTATGGCTGAGATTTGCTCCTTCTAACAGCACATTTTTTAGATCTGTTATATTGCTATAGCTGAGATCAACACCTGTAAGATCAACATCTTCGAGATCCTTAAATGTTCGTTGTCCCGCTTGATAAGCATCTATTACGTCTTGTCGGTTCATCGTTGTACTACATCATGTATTCCGACTATAGCACATTTTCAAGATCACAAGAGGTTTCAACTTGATGGGTTATGCTCACGCTAACCCATCCTGCTTTTTAATTAGTGTAAGAAATGACGCATTCCCGTTAATACCATGACCAACCCTAACTCATTGGCGGCTTTAATAGAATCTTCATCCCTCATACTTCCCCCCGGTTGAACAATAGCGGTAATTCCGGCGTCTGCTGCGGTTCTCACTGAGTCATCAAAAGGGAAAAATCCATCGCTGGCTAAATATCCCCCTTTGGCGTTTTCTCCGGCTTGTTCTAAGGCAATTTTAACAGAACCAACCCGGTTCATTTGTCCGGCACCAACCCCTAAAGTTGTCCGGTTTTTGGTAACAACAATGGCGTTAGATTTAACGTGTTTAACCACCTTCCAGGCTAACAATAATTCTGCCAATTGTTCGGGGGTGGGTTGTTTTTCTGTTACCACTTTCCAGTCTTGGGGATTTTCCACCGCATCGTCGGAAGTTTGCACCAAAAATCCCCCCGCAATTACTTTAACGGTTTCCGATGGCCCCTGCATTAAATCGGGTAAAATTAACACTCTCAGTTTGGATTTTTTCTGAAGAATTTCTTCGGCTTCGGGCGTACAACCGGGGGCGACAATACATTCTAAAAAGGTTGTGGTTAATGCGGTGGCGGTATCGGCATCAATAGCACGATTTAACGCCACAATTCCCCCAAAAGCGGAAACAGAATCGGCTGCAAAGGCTTTATTATATGCTTCAGAAAGACTATTTCCCATCGCAACGCCGCAGGGGTTTGTATGTTTTAAAACCGCTGCTGCGGGTTCGTCTGGAAACTCAGAAATAATCCGCCTAGCGGCTTCTAAATCCACTAAATTATTGTAACTTAACGGTTTTCCTTGTAATATTTTTCCGCCAGCCCAACCTGTTGCAACAGTTCCCGTTTGATACCAGGTTGCGGGTTGGTGGGGATTTTCTCCATAACGTAATGCTTGTAATTCGGTACCGCTTAAGCTATAAAGTGCGGGGAGAGGTGTATCTTTCGGGGTTTCTTGTTGTTGTAAATAGGCGGAAATTGCTTGGTCGTAAGTGGCGGTATGACGAAAGGCTTTTAACGCACAATTTTGACGGAATTCTAAAGAGATATCGCCTTGATTTTGACGGAATTGTTCTAAATATTGGGGATATTGTTCGGGATTACATAATACCGTTAAATGGGCGTAATTTTTTGCCGATGCCCTCAACAAAGTCGGGCCGCCAATATCAATATTTTCAATCGCTTCTGCTAAGGTTACGCCTTCTTTGGCGACGGTTTGTTCAAAGGGATAAAGATTGACAACAACTAAATCAATGGGTCGAATTTCGTGGGTTTCTAACTGTTGTAAATCTTCGGGAATATCCCGACGGGCTAAAATTCCCCCGTGAATGCGGGGATGCAAGGTTTTAACCCGTCCGCCCAAAATTTCGGGAAATCCCGTATAATCCGAGACTTTGGTAACTGGTAAACCGGCTTCTTGCAACGCTTTCGCCGTCCCCCCGCTACTGATTAAATCAAATTCAAACTCTTTAACTAATATTTGGGCAAATTCAATCAATCCCGTTTTATCGGATGTACTCAACAGCGCCAAACGTGCCATGATGCAATCTCCAAACTCGCAGACAACTTCACTATTTTGCCATTGATTCGGCCCGATACCTCATCTATTTCCCAAGTTAGATTCAAACCCCGCTAACATAGGAAATAATTTGAGTTAACTTGCTGCGGTTTTCGCGCCTTCTGTTATGCCTGTATCTCGCTTTTTGCTTCTAATTTTCGGCTTCTGTCTGATTTTGGGGTTGATGATTTGGCTGGTGACTTCCATTTCTGGATTGTACGGTCAAATCGCCTGGTCCGCTCACCCCATCTTGGCAAATTTACTTTTGCTGTTGATTATTGTGATGTTGGGGCTGTTAATTTTTGCCTTCTTTTATTATACCGGATTATTCAAAAAAAATCGCAAATCTCGCAAAAAACGCGCCTCAAAGTTGCGGGTTCCGGTTGATAAAACTGAAGCGGCAGAAGAATCTTTAAAAAGTATTCGCCAACAAGTTCATCACATTCAAGATGAAGTCGCCCGTCAAGCGATTATTAATCGTTCTGAAGAAATCGAAGAATTTCTATCTCGGGGTAATATTAAAGTTGTGATTTTTGGGACGGGTTCTGCGGGAAAAACGTCTGTGGTTAATGCGTTGATGGGGCGGATGGTGGGAAAGGTAAATGCGCCGATGGGAACGACGGAAGTTGGCGAAACTTATCGCTTACAATTGCAGGGGTTAGAACGGGAGATTTTGATTACCGATACGCCGGGAATTTTAGAAGCAGGAATGGCGGGTTCTGAGCGGGGAAAATTGGCGCGAAGTTTGGCAACCGAAGCAGATTTATTGTTGTTTGTGGTCGATAACGATTTGCGACAATCGGAATATCAACCTCTCTATAGTTTAGCAGAAATTGGTAAGCGATCGCTGTTAATTTTTAATAAAACTGATTTGTATACCGAAGACGATCAAAATATTATTCTTTCTCGTTTGGAAGGACGGGTACAAAGGTTTATTTCACCGGAAGATATTGTTGCTGTTGCTGCCAATCCCCAAGGGGTTATTTTGGATACGGGAGAACGGTTTAAACCCGAACCGGATATCATGCCGTTAATTCGTCGGATGGCGAAGATTTTGCGCGAAGAAGGGGAAGATTTAATTGCTGATAATATTTTACTTCAATCCCAACGTTTGGGTGAAGAAGCGCGAAGTTTGTTGGATACTCAACGCCGTCGCCAAGCGAATAAAGTGGTCGAACGGTTTCAATGGATAGGCGCCGGAGTAATTGCGGTAACGCCTTTACCCGTAGTTGATTTGTTAGCAACTGCTGCGGTTAATGCTCAAATGGTCGTTGAAATTGGGAAGATTTATGGCTGCGAATTAAATTTAGAAAGGGGCCGGGAATTAGCGTTATCTTTGGCGAAAACCTTGGCGAGTTTGGGAGTAGTTCAAGGGGCGACTCAGTTGGTGGCAACTGCCCTACAATTTCATTTTGGAACGATAGTAATAGGAAAGGGTATTCAAGCGGTAACTGCGGCTTATTTAACGCGCATTGCGGGAAGAAGTTTTATTGAGTATTTCCGCCAAGATCAAGACTGGGGTGATGGGGGAATGGCGGAAGTGGTACAACGACAGTTTAAACTCACTCGAAAGGAAGAATTTGTGAAAAGTTTTATTCAAGATGCCATTGCGAGAGTGATCGAACCCTTGAATTTGAATCAATCTGAAGATGAGGAAGAAGAAGATTATGACGAAGAACCTCAACCGGAATTTAAACCCCCCGTTAACATCCAAAAACGGGCTGTTAATCCCTTTGAAAATGATTGGCAGGATCGCGATTACAGACGGGATGATTGGTAAAAATTTTGTTGGTTTTGAGGGGGGAGACTGTTTAGAGATTTGACATCAATTTCAGTCTAAAGTGATAGAATAACTCTGCGTATGGATAGGAAATTAGCTTAATTTATTGTCCTTCTGGGTGAGGTTAAAGACCCGCTTTTCTCGTTAAGATAGACCCAAAGAATGGCTGCCGGTTGTTACCCGGTCAGCTATTTTCTGTTGATACAGGGTCTGACTTATGAAACTTATAGACTATTTTGAACGGGCTTATGTCATCAATCTACCCGAAAGAACAGATCGACGTCAGTTGATTACTCAAGAATTAGAAAAAGCCGAGATTCCCCTAACTCCTAATCAAGTCGAAATTTTCCCCGCAATTCGTCCAGATGATGCTGGAGAATTTCCGAGTATTGGTGCAAAAGGCTGTTTTTTAAGTCATTTATCTACTCTCAAAAAAGCCAAACAGGAGGGCGTTAAAAATCTGTTGGTTATGGAAGATGACCTGACCCTTTCCCCCCAGTTTAACACTCATCAGGAAACGTTCATTAATCAGTTGTCTCAAAAAAATTGGGGATTTATTTATTTCGGTCATCAATTAAATCTGAATTCAAGTGATGAGGTGCAATTACTTCCTCATGTTACTCCAGTTGTAACGGCTCATTTTTATGCTGTAAACGGACACATTTTTGAGTCTTTAATTCAGTTTTTAGAAACGCTATTACAACGACCGGGGGGACATCGTGAAGGCGGACCAATGCACGTAGATGGGGCATTTTCCACCTTTCGAGAAAAAAATTCAACTGTTCAAACTTGGGTTGCTTCTCCGAGTTTAGGAGGACAACGAAGTTCCCGCAGCGATATTACCCCGAACAAATTTGACGGTTTTCCTGTTCTTCGTCCCTTCATAGACATAGCAAGAAATACCAAAAATAAGTTAGCAAAAATGGAATTATTTTCTGGAACTTGATTTTACAATTGAGAGGGAACTTACTCAACTAAAAAAGCTGCGGTTAATCCCTTTGAAAAAACGGGAATGATGGGGATTATAAATGAGAGGATTGGTAAATGAAAACGGAGACATCACAAACCGTTAGTAAACTGTAGGGGTGCAAGGCTTGCACCCTTCTGTTTGGGGTTCAGCAAATCAGAAAATTTGTGATATAATTACGGTTAAAAATATAGTTTACCAAGCCTATAAAAAAACGGCATTTACAAGAAAATAAAAGTTAATTTTTTTTATTCAAAATCTCAATATTAATCGGAACAAAATCATAACCTGTTCCCGATGTTGAAGAATTAACCGGTTGAATTTGAATTAAAATAGCACTCCCATTGCGATCACCTGACGGTAAAAACTGCACCTCTCCAGAAGCGCCTTCTACAGAAAATCCCCAACTCGATAAAACCGCTTGTAATCCCGTTCTTGTGGTAGACTCTTTTAAGCCTTCTGCGATCGCTAACGTCGCATCATAAGCCATCGCAGTTCGCCAATTAACTTGTCCCCCCCAAAGTTCTAAAGCTTGATTGACAAACTCACTTTTTATATTATAATTAGGATGCCAAGCCACCGCCAAAACCATCCCCTCAACCGCTTCTTTTCCCTGTTCTAAAGTCTGAAAAGTATAAAGAGTAGAACTTCCTAATAAAGCCAATTTTCCCCGATTCGCCCTCGCCAGATCCATCGCCAAACTTAAGCGATCTACGGAAGGAATTAATAACAACGCTTGCGCCCCCATTTTCACCGATTCCGAGAGAATAATTTCCGGATTAAAATTGGGATCGGAAAAATCACAATCAACCGCTAAAATTCTCCCACCCGTGCTAGAAAAAGCGAGGGTAAATTCTTGTTTCAAAGATAAACTATAAGCCGCTTTCGAGTCAATACAAATCACAATTTTTTGCAGATTGGCAACTTTTAACGCATAGCGTCTTAACAAGTCCGTTTGAAACCACAAACCGGGAATAGTACGAAAAATAAAATGACCCACAGTCGATAATTCTTTGGCATCACTGGTGGGCGAAATCATCACCAATTCTTGGGCTTGATACACCGAACTCGCCGCCAAAGACGCATCGCTGCTATTATGTCCAACAACAGCTAAAATACTCCCATCTTTAACAAAAGTTTGGGCGATTTTTTCGGCCCATTTTGGATTATTATTATCGTTGGCGATCGCCACTTGTAAAAAAGCCCCATTAATCCCCCCTTTTGTGTTAACTTTTTCTTGGGCTTGAGCGACGCCCCGTAACATTTCTTGGGCGACATTGAGATTTCCCCCGATGGGAACACTCACCGCAATTTTTAGAGGGGTTTTTGTGGCGGCTTTCGCATTATTCCAATAAATTCGTGTTTCGGGATCGTTCGGTTGACTCTGGAGAGAGGTTTGAAAGTGGACAATTGCTGCGGCGAAGTCACCTTGAGAAAACGCTTGAACTCCCGTTTGTTTACTCGGGTTAGTTTGTGGACTCAAAATTTTTTCGCCCAGACTAATGCGATGGTGGGTGTTATCCCTCAAAAATTTTTTGAAGAATTCGTAACCCAACCATGATAAAACGAGAAACAGCAAAATAGAAGCAATTACAGGAGGAATTTTTCGCGTAAACACTCGACTGAATGCGATCGGTTCAATAGCAGTATAGATCAAACCACTATGAAACCTATTATTTTCTGTGATTTTGACGGCACAATTACCGCAGAAGAAACGTTTGTAGCGATGCTTAAACAGTTTACCCCGCAAATGTCGGCGGAAATTATGCCAAAATTGTACAATCGGGAGTTAACCCTGCGTCAAGGGGTGCGACAGATGTTAGAGTCGATTCCTTCAGCACGATATCAGGAGGTGATTGAATTTTCTCAGCCCAAGCAAATCCGCCCCGGATTGGTCGAATTGATTGATTTTCTCGATACTCAAGGGGTTCCTTTTGTTGTGGTTTCCGGGGGAATTCGGATTATGGTTGAAACCGTATTAGGAGATTTAGTTAATCGTGTCGCGGCGATTTATGCGGTTGATATTGATACTCAGGGCGAGTATTGGCGGGTACATTCTGAGTTTGAAGGCGGCACCGAATTAGTGGCAAAAGTTAACGTGATGAACTTGTATGAAAGTGATGAAAAAATTGCCATTGGTGATTCGGTAACTGACTTAAATATGGCTTTGAGTGCGCCGCTTGTTTTTGCTCGCGATCGCCTGGCTCAATACCTGGATCAACAGCAAAAACCTTATCTATTTTGGAATGATTTTTTTGACGTTCGTGATGATTTGGCTCGGCGGTGGAGTTGCTAATTTTTTGTTCTTTTATCCCAGTGGAGGCTGAAACTCTATGGCGAGATTTACTCGAATTTTATCTCTAGATGGTGGCGGAGTTCGGGGGTTAATTCCGGCTAAAATTTTAATTTATGTCGAACAAAAGTTACAGGAAAAAACCGGAAATCCTCGGGCGAGACTTGCCGAATATTTTGATTTGATTGCCGGGACGAGTGCCGGGGGAATTTTAACCAGTTTGTACTTATGTCCCGACCCCAACACCCCCGAGAAACCCTTGTTCTCAGCCGAAGAAGTTTTTCAGTTTTATTATGAAAAGTCCGACCAAATTTTTGCCAAAACTTTTTTACACTCTTTGCTGAATTTTGGAGGATTTTTAAATGAAAAGTATTCTCACCACAGTTTGGAAAGACTCCTGAAAACTTTCTTTGGGGATTTAAGATTGAGCCAACTTTTAAAACCCTGTTTGATTACGGCTTATGACATTGAGCGCCGCCAAACTCATTTCTTTACCCAACATGATGCTGTAGTTAATTCTCAATGTGATTTCTTGGTTCGAGAAGTGATTCGATCCACAACTGCGGCGCCAACTTTCTTTGAAGTTGCTCAAATCAAATCCCTCAAAAATGAAGTTTATAGTTTCGTAGATGGGGGAGTTTTTGCGAATAATCCCGCTCTTTGTGCCTATGCAGAAGCCCGTCATGTGTTCAATCGCTACTTTAATTTAGATGAACGTTATGAAAGTGGCCCCACTGCCAAAGAAATGGTCATTCTTTCCTTAGGAACTGGCGATGTTAAACGAAACTATCCCTACAATAGAGCTAGAAATTGGGGTCAAATTGAATGGTTAATTCCGTTGTTTGATATTATTATGACGGGAGTATCAGAAACCGTAGATTATCAGATGAAGCAAATTTTTGATGCCATAGAAAAGCACGATCAATATTTGCGGATCAGTCCGATTTTGAAAAATCAACAGCTATTTCCCATTGATAATACGACCGAAGTAAATTTGCGGGGTATTGTTAAATTGGGTCAGGAACAAACCGAAAAATATCAAAATCGTCTCGATAACTTGATCGATTTATTATTGATGTAATTCACCAAATTCTGAAAAGTTCAGGAACAATTAAAAGCCTGACAACAGTCAAAGATTACTAGACAGCACACCGCCGGATCGACAATGTTTAAAGATGCTCGTAATGCTCAAATTTTATTTCTTTCCCTGTTTCTCAGTTTGGGTGTCTTTACCCGAGACTGGACGGTTAAACCCGAGTTAATCATAGCGGTTATTTGTACTTGTTTGTTAACCCAGGGCTTGATGATTGGGTTACAACAATTAAATTCTCAATCGATTTCAATTGGGGATTTTAATCAACCCAGTTTATCTTCATGGAAAAGCGCTTTAATTACCGCTTTGGGATTGTGCTTATTACTGCGATCTAATAGCGTTACAACAATGGTACTCGCCGGCGTTTTTGCGATCGCCAGTAAGTTCATTTTTCATCATCGGGGGAAACATTTCTTCAACCCCGCTAACTTTGGAATTATCGCCGCTTTAACCCTCACCTCCGATGCTTGGGTTTCACCGGGACAATGGGGAACCGAAAGCTGGTATTTTCTATTATTCTTAGGACTGGGTGGACTCATCTTAAAAAAAGTCGGACGTTGGGAAACTTCCGCCACCTTTTTAGCCTCCTACGCCGGACTAGAAGCCCTTCGTTATCTGTATTTAGGATGGAGTTTTGATGTCTACACCCATCAATTAATGAGCGGGAGTTTGCTCTTATTTGCCCTCTTTATGTTAACCGATCCTCGCTCCATTCCTAACGCTTCTACCAGCCGGATCGTTTGGGCGATCACTATTGCCGTTTTCACCTTTATTTTACAGCATCTATTCTTTGTATCAACTGCCCTCTTTTGGGCGTTATTTCTCCTCTCTCCCCTAACCCTTGTTTTCGATAAAATTTGGTCAGCCCCTCGGTTTATTTGGCTAAATTCTCGCTCAACTCGGGTTTCTATCTAACCTCAAGTTCTCAATCTTCCTTTTGACTTTTTGATTATGAAAAAGATTCCCCAAATTTTAACTTTATTTCTGTTAATTGTAGCCGTTTTTGCTTTATTTTCTCCCTCGGCTTGGGCATTTTGTGGATTTTATGTTGCCAAAGCAGACGCCCGTTTATACAACCAAGCTTCACAAGTCATTATCGCTAGAGACGGAAATCGCACCGTTTTAACAATGGCGAATGACTACAAAGGAGAGGTCGAAGATTTTGCCTTAGTTGTTCCGGTTCCTGTTGTTTTAACTGAGGAGCAAGTGCGGGTCGCCGAACCGAAAATCATCGAACGAATTGATGCGTTTAGTGCGCCTCGATTGGTTGAATATTTTGATGATAATCCTTGTATGTTTTATCCCGGAGGAGGAACCAGAGGAGGCGGAGATGTCTTTCTACAATCGGCGCCCGAAGCAATCGCCAGAAGCGATAAAACCTTGGGCGTAACGGTTGAATCTCGCTTTACCGTCGGAGAATATGATATTATTATTTTGAGTGCAAAAGAATCCGATGGATTAGAAACTTGGCTGGTTCAAAATGGCTACAAAATTCCCTCGGGCGCGAGTCAACTTTTACAACCTTATATTCGCCAAAATTTAAAGTTTTTTGTTGCCAAAGTCAATTTAACCGAATTCGATAAAGGGGGTTTTCAATCCTTGCGTCCGTTGATGATGGCCTATGAATCGCCCAAATTTATGTTACCGATTCGCTTGGGAATGATGAACGCAACGGGAGAACAAGATTTAATTGTTTATTTGCTTTCTCCCCAAGGTCAAACCGAAATTACCAATTATCGCACGGTGAAAATTCCCTCTAATGTTGATATTCCCGAGTTTATTCAAAATAAATTTGCTGAATTTTACCAAGCGATGTTTAAAACCGCCTACGAACGGGAACAAAAAAGGGTTGCTTTTTTAGAATATGCTTGGGATATGCAAGGCTGCGATCCCTGTGCGGCTGACCCATTAACCCCCGAAGAATTGAAACAAGCGGGCGTATTTTGGCTGAACCCCGGACAACCGACAAATGTATTTATTAGTCGGGTTCACGTGCGCTATACTCGCGAAACTTTCCCCGAAGATTTGCAGTTTCAAGAAACCGGAAACCGACAGTTATTTCAAGGGCGTTATGTGATTAATCATCCCTACAAAGGCGAAATCACTTGTGATATCGCTGAAGCTTATAAAGAATCTGTTCAAGAGCGACAACAACAAGAAATCGAAAATTTAGCCCGTTTAACCAATTGGAATATTAACGACATTCGCCGTCAAGCCAATTTACCCCCCGTTGAGGAGGAACCCTGGTGGCGACGGTTATGGAATTGAAGTCTGAAGATGGTTGTCCTGGGTTTAACAAAACTTGAGAACTCTAAATCTTTTTTATCAAAATTATTTTGAATTAAGCCAGATTCACAGAGTTCTCCTGAATAGAGGCTTGACTTGCTGCTATAACTAGAGTGAATCTCTGTGAATAATACCCTCTTAAAAAGACTATGGAAATTGAGCGTACTTATGAAAGTTTGCCCTTTTACTGGGAGAGAGAAACCCTTAAAAACGATCGCCGTTGGTTAGAGTCCATTGTTCGCAATGCGGCGCCGTTTTCTGACTGGTGGACAAAAGCTCGCATTGTTCAGCTTGCTTATATTCAACCCCCAAACGTTCCATCTCAAACCATTTATGGTTTACCCACCTACGGCGCTTATCAGCAAGAACAGGCGATCGCCGAGGCTTTGCGTTCAACTTGCGATCTCAATGAATATCGGGAATTTGCCAAACAAGTCAATGAAGATTATGTGATTCGCACGCTCAACAGTTGGCACAATAAACAGTTTACGCAAGCCATCAGTCGCAACTTTGAAGTTTTTGTTAACCGAGAATATTCTAACATATTTTTGCTGGTTAGTACAGCCCCAACTTCATTAAATGTGGATCGAAAATTACCCTCAATGGATAAATATCGTCCTCTATTTAATATTGCCGAAATGGGGATAATTCTGCGATCGCAAAATTTCAAACGCATCACCCTAAGAACGCACGGTTACTCAACACCCGCCGAAGACTTCTATAAAGCTTTTGACGGCGAAGCCGAAGCCTTGTGTTTAAAAGGGCCGATCAACTCCATCGGAACCTTAGAAGATCAAAGTGCTTATATTGGCTACAATTGGCCGGGAGAACAGCCTTTTGTCGCCCCCGGACTTTGGAGAGATGCCCGATACAATGGGGAGATTTTTTTAAAGTTTTTATTAACAATGGCGTTGTTGGCTTGGCTGGCGGGAACGGTGCTTTATTTTTTATCAGCTTTAGCGATTGTTCCCCTCTTACAAATTTTAGGATTAGACCCCATTTTAGATCCGATTTGGGCTTGGTTCAATTTCTCAAAAATCGGGTCATTAATAGTTCAATGGCAAATTGTAGCTTTTGTGGTCTTTGTCTTGTGGCTGTTATTAATGCAAATTTTGCGGTTAGTCGTGTATCAACGCGATCGCTATCGAGCCATTCATTACGGCGCACCGGACTTGGGCGAATTCTTTTGGCGCTTAGATAAAGTCTTGGGCGAAAATCCTTATATTAGTATGCCTTTTGACCCGAATACTCAACCCAATATTCCCGTTTATCGGTCTTTAAAAGTCAATTTAATTGGTCACAGTATGGGGGCGTTAGTCTTAGTCAATGTCTTGAGAATTTTATCGGATAAATTTGGCAAAGACGAACGAATCGAAGAAGAAAAAACGCAGATGGGAGAATATCTAATCCTGAATAAACTGATTCTCTCCGGCCCGGATATTCCCCTAGAATTATTGCGAGAAGGACGAAATAACTACGTGCGCTCTGCCATTCAACGCTGTCAAGAAATCTACTTATTTTCCAGCGACCGAGATATCGTTCTCCGCTATCTATCTTTAGTCGGAAATTGGTTTAGCGAACCCAGTTTAGAAATGTCTGGGTTGCGGCTCGGAAATGTTTATCTAAACCCCGTTAACTCCCCCGAAAATTCGAGGGAATATCGTCCTTATATTCGAGTATTGCTCAATTCTCTACCCGCTGTCGAACCCACTTCAGCCTATGACTTATTTGAAAAATTTAATTATCTCGATTGTTCTCGGATGATAGAAGTCAATACCGTTGATTTGAAGTTAAATCCCTGGAATGGTTTGATTATTGATGCGATCAATACCGTCGCCCATTTTCGGGAAAAAATTGATGTTCATAGCGGTTATTATCGAGTTCAAACCCCTAGTTTTGATCTGTTGAAATTTTTAATTACCCGAGAAGACTTTTCTCGCACTGAAACCATTGATGAAATTAACCGTTTAATTGCAAATACACCCATCCGTTTCTTACCTTCTCAGCCGTTTATGAGTCGGGGAACTCGTTAACAGTCACCAGTCACCATATGCGGGAACGTCCGTTGCTCCGATACGGAAACCGCCAAGTCCGCACTGCCTCACCAGTCACCAGTCACCAGTGTTGTAGGGGCGGGTTCTAAATTATTTTATGTTTTCCCACTCTCAACCTACATGAACCCGCCCGTTAGTAGAGATTAAAAAACCCGGTTTCTGATGAGTTACCGGGTTTTTGGTTTCTACACAACTTTGGGGCGGGTTTCACAGTCACTCCGATACCAGTGTTGTAGGGGCGGGTTCTAAATTATTTTATGTTTTCCTACTCTCAACCTACATGAACCCGCCCGTTAGTGTTATGGGATCGGGGCGGGTTTAGATCAGTTATTGCTGGGAAAACATAGATTGATTCGGAGGCGCGCCCCTACCAACGTGATACGTGACACCGCACTTTGAATCAGTTGTGAAGCTGTCTTTCTCTTAAAATAAACTCGGCAACGCGCAAATCAACAGGAGTAGTAACTTTAAGATTAGTTTCCTCGCCTTCGACAATTCTCACCGGTAAACCGCACTTTTCAAACAGCGCCGCATCATCCGTCACCGCCCAACCTTGAGACAGTCCGGTATCGTGACACTGTTTGAGCAATTTCACCTCAAAACCTTGGGGAGTTTGGGCGGCCCAAAGTTTTTGTCTATCGGGGGTATCTTGAATTAAACCATCCGAATCGACAACTTTAATCGTATCTTTGACAGGAACCCCTGCAATCAAACCGGGACAAGTTTGTAAAACCTCCGCACAGCGATTAAATAACTCCGGAGTCGCCAAACAGCGGGCGCCATCGTGAATTAACACCCGTTCACTCTCAACCGGTAAAGCCCGTAAGCCGTTGTAAACGGACTCCTGACGGGTTGAACCGCCTTGAATGAACTTTATGGGGGTTTTCAGGTTGAGTTGGGCGAGAATGGCTTCAAAATCGGGGAAATCAATCGGTTGACCGATAATACCAATCCATGTAATCGCCGTTGCAGCTTCTGCCGCTTGAAGCGTCCAGGCCAATAACGGTTGATCGAGTAACGTCAGAAGCAGTTTATTGCGCGAAGATCCCATGCGTCGCCCTACACCGGCGGCGGGAATTAATAAATCCATGTTGAGATTTTGAGTGGGTAAGATAGTATTCCATTAGAATTAAGCTGTTCAAGTAGATTAACTCGTATAGAGATGAGAATACTAGCCCTTGTCCCTGGCGGGATTGGCGATCAAGTTTTGTTCTTTCCAACTTTAGACGATCTCAAACAAGCTTACCCCCAAGCCCAGATTTCTGTCGTGGTTGAACCCAGGGCTAAAGGTGCTTATCGGGTGTGTAAGTCGGTTTCTGAAGTTCTCAGCTATGATTTTAAAGACCGCAACAGTTTGGCGGACTGGGGAAATTTTCTCGGGGTTGTCCGAGAACGGGAGTTTGATATCGTTTTATCTTTGGGACAGCGCTGGACTGTGGGGTTGTTGCTGTGGCTGACGGGTATTCCCAAACGGGTGGGTTATGCTGGCAGTGGGGGGGCGACCTTTCTCACCGATGCGGTTCCCCTAAAAACCGAACAGTATGCCGCCGAAATGTATCACGATTTGCTGCAAGGATTGGGTTTAAACCTTCCGTTTAAGGGTTTGGCGATTAATGTTCCCAAATCGGATATTAGTTGGGCTGAGACGACTCAGCAGCAGCTTGGGGTGAAAGACACCGGCTATATCTTGATTCACGGGGGATCGAGTTTGCTGGCTCAACAAAAGGGGATCGATAAGATTTATCCGGTTGAGAAATGGGAGATGATTATTCAAGATATGCAGCAACAACAGCCAAATTTACCGGTGGTTGTGGTGAAAGGGCCGGAAGATGAGGCTTGGGTCGATCAACTCACCCAGTCTTGTCGGGATGTGAAGGTGACAACGCCCGGAGATATTGGTAAACTGGCGGCAATGATTGCAGCGGCGAATTTGATGGTTTGTACCGATAGTGCGCCGATGCACTTGGCGGTTGCGGTGGGAACTTATACCATTGCGCTGTTTGGACCGACCGATCCCGAGAAGTTATTGCCCAAAAGCGATCGCGTCATGGCGGTCAAATCTCGGACGGGTAAAATTGCCGATCTCTCACCGGAAGATGTTCTCAAAAAAGTTTGGGGAGGTTGATTGTTTGTTGTAATGTCTCAATGTTGAAGAGAGGGAACAGGAAAGCCCAATCTGATCTCAACAGAATTGCTTTCCTTGTCCCTACTCCCGTTGGCGTTAGCGGAACATACTGCTAACAGAAGTATCTTCGTGAATGCGCCAAATCGTTTCTCCGAGCAAGTTGGCTACAGATAGCACGGTCAACTGCTCGAATTGCTTTTCTGGCGGAACTGGGATCGTGTTGGTCACAATCACTTCTTCAAACAGTCCTTCGGATAACCGTTTGGTTGCCGGGGGAGAGAAAACTGCATGAGTCGCACAAGCATACACTTCTCTGGCTCCTTTTTCCCGCAGCAGTCTGGCTCCTTCTGTAATTGTGCCGGCCGTATCAATCATATCATCAACCAACACGGCGGTTTTTCCTTCGACATCCCCAATCACGTTTAAGACTTCGGCGACATTGTGAGACTGGCGGCGTTTATCGATAATTGCCAGTGGTGCATCATCTAACTTCTTCGCAAACGCTCTGGCTCTAGCTACGCCCCCCACATCGGGAGAAACAACCACTAGATCCGGTAAGTTTTTGCTCGCCAGGTAGTCGAGTAATACCGGGGAACCATAAACATGGTCAAAGGGAATGTCAAAATAGCCTTGAATTTGCGCCGAATGTAAATCCATTGCTAACACTCGGCTAGCACCGGCTTGGGTAATCAGGTTCGCCACCAATTTGGCGGTGATTGATTCTCGACCTGCGGTTTTGCGATCGGCTCGGGCATAACCATAATAGGGGATAACTGCCGTCACTTGTCTAGCCGATGCCCGCCGACAAGCGTCGATCATAATCAACAGTTCCATTAAGTGGTCGTTGACCGGATGGCAGCAGGGTTGGATGAGGTACACATCACAACCGCGAATGGATTCTTGAATCTGCACATACAATTCACCATCCGCAAATTGTTTGCGAATCATTGGGCCTAAGTCGAGTCCCAGATAACGACTCACTTCGGTCGCCAGGGAGATATTTGACGATCCCGAAAATAACCGCAGTCTATTATGATCGGGAACCAATGGCTCACGATGGGGAACAGGTAAAGTAGCAGAACGGATCACGGTATGGCCTCGCAGTTCATTCATGGAAATCTTACCACTGTTATGGGGGAGCAATTCAGGATTGGTCGGACGCGGACCCATCACACTTAGGCATGATTGGGCAATGTTCGTTTACTAACTTAACAATCACAACTAAGCGCGTTAATCTATCAAAAGACGGTCTCTCTTTTATTGTTAAAAACTCTGCGCCAAATTAAAATAGGGAAAATACGGATTTTGATCGGACTCGTTAATACTTCGGACTCGATCAAACCGATTTCAGAAAACTTTAATCCTCACCCCCTAGACCCTGATTTACAAGGATATTTTTGTTCAAGGATCAACCCCATGAGTTTAAAGGATCAAATCAGCGAAGAAATTAAAGCCGCCATGAAAGCTAAGGATAAAGTCCGGCTGGAGGCGGTTCGCAGCATTAAAAAGGTTCTCATTGAAAAAGAAAGTGAGGTCAAAGGCAAGGGTCAAGATGCTCTGACACCCGAACAGGAACTTGAGGTGTTGATGCAGCAAGCTAAACAACGCCGAGATTCCATCGCACAATATCAGCAAGCTGGACGGGAAGATTTGGCTGAAACAGAAAAGGCTGAATTGGCCGTTATTGAAGAATTCCTTCCCCAGCAACTTTCTGATTCTGAGGTGGCTGCTATCGTTGATGAAATTATCGCTGAAGTTAATGCCACTTCCCCTAAAGATATGGGGAAAGTTATGGGGCCTGCGATGGAACGGCTCAAAGGTCAAGCCGATGGCAAAAAAGTTCAAGAATTGGTCAAGGCGAAGTTAAATCAGTAGGGATTTATTCCGAGTTCAAATTTGCGCCGACTTCTGCGTATTTTCTCGGAAAACGAAAATTCAGATAAGTTTAACTTTCGTCCTTTGCCCGATTGAATCAACAATACAAATGTACAAACTCCTGTTGGTTGACTGTATGGGAACTTTAACGACAACCCGTTCCGGTCAACCTTTTCCCCAACATCCTCAAGATTTACAACCTCGAACCGGTGTTACCGATGCGATCGCTCATTTCTATCGCACCGGATGGAAAATAATCGCTCTCGCCAATGATCTGCAAATAAATCATCCCGAGACTCCTAAATCTTTAGAAACCGTCAAACAGGAAAAAATCTACACTTTGCGTCTGTTTCCGGCGATCGCCAAGGTTTATTTTAGTGATTGGACGGGGGAATTTTGTTGGTGTGTGGAACTGGATTTTTCGGTTCAAAACAAAGTTCAAGTGATTCAAACTGAATATCAACGTTCTGATTTTGTCAATCTCAGCCGCCCGGATCGGGATCAATTTGATTCTTTCCGCAAACCGGGGGCGGGTATGTTCCGCTTGGCTTTGTTGGAACTTCCCGACTATCCCGAGGAGGTTTGGGCGATTGGTAATTTTGCTATCGATCAACAAGCGGCGATCGCTGCCCATGTGAATTTTTGTCCGACCGCCACCTGGCTGCAACGATACCCAGAATTTTAATATCCAGAATTTTAATATCCCGAATTTTAGCAGTATTCTTTCACTATGCGTTCCCCCCGCCTCAAAAATAAAATCAAGTTATCGGTAAATTTATTTATATTCAAAAATTTCTATAAATGGCTCGATTTTACAAAACTTAATGCGAAAATAATTCTCAACAAGCAACGAGCTTGCGTTGTTTCAGCCGTTGTGGTATTCTGAATTCAAATAAAAATCCAGGCTTACTCTGCCTACAAGAGGTTTTAACGCTTCAAACCCTAATGATATCGTTGATTACCCCGTTAACAACATCCAAATTCACCCCAGACGATGCACAAATTTTTAGGGGTCTGAATTGAGTGGTGTTGACAGAAAAGCGAAAATGTGTATTGGAAGAAATAGCGATCGCCATTCTTCAGAGAGATTAACGAACATCGATAAGTTGAAATTAAATTTAACCGAGCTTAAGTTCAGAACTTTCTATCAATTAGCCATTTTTACAAAACTTAACGCGAAAATTATTCTCAATAAGCAACGTGCTTGCGTTGTTTCAGCCCTTGTGGTATTCTAGATCTTAAAGATAATGCAGGAATGGTCTGACCTATAAGGTATTTTTACGCCTGATAACGCCTGAAACCCCGATTCATTCGTTGCTTGACCCCGCCATTCCGCCAAAATTTCCCCCCTTCCCTTCACCTGCGATGAACGAGTTTTCACGAGCCTTTTTGACCCCCACTTGACAGAATTCCCAAAATGTGAATAGCTTTATTTTTCCGAGAGACAGCTTTTAGATGGTATCAGCGAATTAGAATTATCAATTATGAATTCTAATATCATATCCGACGAATCAATAATCCCAAAGGTAGGGGCGGGTTGATTACAGTTTACAGTTTACAGTTATCAGTTATCACTGAACAACTGGTAACAGAAAAACTGGTAACAGAAAACTGGTAACAGTTCACTGTTTAAACTGCCCCATCCCATAACACAATTAATCAACCGGACATGATATCAGTTTATTCGGGCAGTACAAAGAGTTTTGATAACAACATCTTTGAGTTATTCCTCTGCTCATCCCACACCTATTCTACATTCATAATTTATGGGAATTCCCTTTCATAATTCATAATTGTAGATTCACAATTGCGTCAAAACGTCTAGAATTACAGGGGATGCGTCCAGTGATATTCCATATACTGAGATGTTTTCAGAGCAATTTCTTGACCCAACAATTTTGCCACAACATAGAGCGACAAATCAATTCCGGCAGAAATTCCCCCTGCCGTCATAATTTTGTCTTGATCGACATAGCGTTGATTTTCTACAACCTCTGTTTTGGGTGCAATTTCTCGCAGTAAATCAAACGCCTGATAATGAGTTGTCGCACTTAAACCGTCGAGCAAACCGACTTTGGCTAAAATTAAAGCGCCCGTACAAACGGACAGAACCAACTCGGCATCTTGAGAACAGGTTTTCACCCAATTTAAAATGTTTGAGTTCTTGATTGCTTCTCGACTGCCAATTCCACCGGGAACGATTAAAATATGAGGAGAGGGGCAATCTGTAAGCGCATATTCGGGATTAACACTCAACCCATTTTTTGCCCGAATGGTTTCTTTCGTTTCCGCAACGGTGTACACCCGAAACGGTTGTTCATCTTTATTCAATTCTGAGGTAACAGAAAACACTTCAAACGGGCCTGCAAAGTCGAGAACTTCGACATCGTTAAACAGCAAAATACCAACATTTCTTTGAGTCATAGTCTTTACCTTTTCCTAAACGATTCAATCTCTTTAAATCTGAATTCATTTTTGTTGTAATTCCTCAGCCGAAACAATGATGAAAAACCTTTTTAAATCTCCAACGGTTCTGCGCTTGAGTCTTGCCGTTTTATCTGCTATAATTATCTGGCAAATATTTTCACCGGCTCAAGCTTCGACCAACTCTCAACTTGAATTTCGGATTCGACGGTTGGAGGCTCAAATTTCTCAATTGAGAGGGGAAATTAGCAGTTTAAGATTTCAATCTTCCCCGCCCATTAACCCCGTAGAAATTGCCCCCGGCGAAAACATTCCGCCCGATCCGCGATCGCATTTAATGTCTGGCGATCCGATGTTTGATCGGTTGGCAACGCTGGTGATTGAACTCAAGCAAGATTTTCAACAACTACAAGAACGTGTTGATCAAATCGAATCGGATACCCAAACCTAAAGGTCGGGGTGTGTCTGCTTTTAGATTTTCAACAGTTAAAGTGCTGCTCTAGAATTGTGATTGAACAAACTCAATTAAAAATTGGGAGCAGCACAAATTTATTAAATCAAAAATTAACAGCGTTTAAAACTATTCGATGATATGGAAGTAGTAGGCAGCTACCAACAAGTTGATCGCCAGGAGCAGGATAGCCCAAAACGTGCGAAAAGGATAAGGAGCTTGTGACTCGTGATTTCTCATTGCGCCGTCATTTTTCATAAATTCAAACCTCATTGCAAATGCGTTGATTTTATTAAAGCATAGATAAGATCATTTTCAGACAAATGGGGATCAATTTCCTTCTGTAGTCTGATCAGTCTCTTTCTCCAGCATGATAAGAACTGCGAACAAGCGGCCCCGATCGCACGTGAGAAAAACCCATTTCTTTAGCGATCGCTCCCAAGCGTTCAAACTCGGCCGGAGTCCAATATTTCTGCACCGGTAAATGGGCCAAAGATGGGCGCATATATTGACCCAGAGTGACGCGATCGCAATCTATCTTTCTGAGATCTTGAAGCGTTTCAATAATCTCCGCTTCCGTTTCTCCATGTCCTAACATTAATCCCGATTTCGTGGGAAGAGTTGGAGCGAGTTTTTTAACAATTCTCAACACATCGAGGGAGCGATCGTACTTTGCCCCCCGTCTCACCGTTCCTTGTAGACGTCGAACGGTTTCGACATTGTGGTTATAACAAGCGGGTTTGGCGGCTACGACCGTAGCAATGCGTTGATATTGTAATTCGCTCGGATCGCCGCCCCCCTGTCCGCCCCAAAAATCGGCGGTAAGCACTTCAATATCCGTTTGGGGGTTATTCTCACGAATCGCCTCCATCGTGGCGACAAACCAACCGGCGCCGCCATCGGTTAAATCATCTCGGGCCACCGAAGTCAACACCACGTAACGCAAGCCCAAAAGCCGCACCGCCTCGGCCACCTTTTGAGGTTCATCCGGGTCCAAAGGCATGGGAGCGTGACCTTTATCAACTTGACAAAACGCACAGGAACGGGTGCAAACAGGCCCCATCAGCAGGAACGTAGCCGTACCTTGAGCATAACATTCTCCCCGGTTGGGGCAACGTCCTTCCTCGCAGATGGTGTGAATGTTACGCTGTTTGATAATCTGCTGAACTTGAGACAGTTCGGTCACTTTTGGGATCGGACGGCGCAACCACTCCGGCATGGCGGCAACCATAGATCGCAAAGAAGCGGATGGAGACTCGGGTGTAGATGGAGAGTGAGTAGGAGTTGACATCTAGAAACTAAAAATTAGTATCATCAAAGGATTGATCTCGGGCTAAATTCTGCCGAGAGGTTTCGCTCAAGTGTAAGCTATTGTATGTGAAGAACTCGGGTTGAGTTCGAAGCGATGAGTCACAATAGACTCATAATGGTCAATTTAACTCATCACTAGGGAGTCGTCAGTCGTGGCAGGTCGAAAAATCCTGGTTATCGATGATAGCAAAGTTATTCGAGTGCGAGTTCAAGAAATGCTCCCGCCCGGTAACTTTGATGTATTAGAAGCCAAAGATGGTAAAGAAGGACTCGAATTGGTTCGTCAGGAACATCCTAACTTAATTATGTTAGATTTCCTGTTACCCAAGTTGAGCGGTTGGGAAGTGTTTCAGCAGATCCAAGCTCATAATGATTTGCGGAAAATTCCTTTGGTGTTAATGTCGGGTCGTAAAGAGGAGGTAACAGAAAAAATACCCGAACCGTTTGAGTATTTTGAGTTTATCGAAAAGCCTTTTGAAAAGAAACAACTGGTCGAAGCGATCAAGTCTGCTTTTATCAAAGCCAATAAGCCGCGAGAACCTCTAGCAACCGCCACCCCAACGGCCGCCCCCGCTGCGGATCTAGAAAAAACTTCGTCAGAGGCGGCGAAAATTAAGGCGTTAGAACAGCGAATGGCAAAAATGCAAGCGGAAATGAACGCCTTGAAAAAACAGGTTGCTCAACTCAAAGCCTTTGTGATCAAACTGAAAAAGTCACCTTAAGATCTCGACGGGAACTGCTAAAATGCAACATTGCTGATCGCACTGCTTTGAGCTTGTAGATTGATCGCGATCGCTAATAATTCATTCCCTGATTCAGTTTATGACTCTAGATGACTCTTTTCTGGCTCAACTGACTGCGACAGCCGACTCCTTAACGCAACGCTTAGATGACTTTTCTCAAGCTAGAGTCTTGGTGGTGGGAGATTTAACCCTCGATGAATACCTCACGGGTCAGGTAGAACGACTCTCCCGCGAGGCGCCGGTGTTAATTCTCCGACATGAAGCCACCCGTCAAATTCCCGGTGGGGGCGCCAATGCGGTGTACAATTTGGCGAAACTGGGGGCAAGGGTGAAAGTGGCGGGTTTTGTGGGGAAGGACGAACAGGGTTTGGCTTTGCGGCGCATTTTTGAGTCTTCGGGTATTGATACTGAGGGGATGTTGCTCGATGCGGATCGCCCGACGGTGACGAAAACTCGCATTTCCGGTCATGCGCGTCAGTCCGTGACTCAACAAATTGTGAGGATTGATCGCAAGTCCGATCTGCTGCCCGAGTTGGAGTTACAGTTAGAGTTGGCTGATTATATTCGCAACTCCTTAGATACGGTGGATGCGGTGGTGTGTTCGGACTATGGCGATGGGGTTTTTACGCCGGCAACGCTTGAAGCGGCTTTGTCTCATTCGTTGACGGTGGTGGATACGCAAAAGGATTTACATCGGTTTGCGGGGGCGAGTCTGTTTACCCCCAACCTCCCGGAAGCGGAACTGGCTGTTGGATATTCTATTACTGACGATCACACTTTAGCCCGGGCAGGAGAAGACCTTCTAAAATTAACTGGGGCGGCTCATATTTTGATTACACGGGGCGAAGATGGGATGAGTCTGTTTTCTGCCGATCCGGATGTTTCTCCTGCCAGAGTCTCGCATATTCCCGCTTTTAATCGTACAGATGTTTTTGATGTTACTGGCGCTGGGGATACCGTTGTTGCAGCGTTAACGTTGGGCTTGTGTGCGGGGGCTTCGCTTTGGGAAGCGGCTATTTTGGGGAATTTGGCGGCGAGTTTGGTGGTGCGTCAGTTTGGAACCGCTACAACTACCCCTGAAGAAATGAAGGAAACTTTGCGATCGCTACTGAGTTAGGGGTTTTCAGTCACCAGTCACCAGTCACCAGTCACCAGTGTTTTTCAGTTGTCAGTAAACAGTTTCTCCCCACCTCCCCACCTCCAGTCCTCCTGACCTCACGACTCTCGACTCCGGGGCGGGTTTAGATCGGTTATCTGTGGGTAAGATACATTATTACAGAACCCGCCCCTACCAAAGCGACTCCTGAGTTGCGATCGGGTGGAATCAGGTATAATATTGGGTTTGGGATGAAGGCGTACTCTTGACAAGAATCCAATTTATTATACAATTTTCTAGCATTAACCCATCACCGAGTGAATTTATGCTAGTCCAAGAAAAATCCATGACTGAGCAAGAGTTTTTAACTCAAATTGACGAGATTATTGACGCCCATCATCTACTCAAGCATCCTTTTTATCAACTCTGGAATGAAGGTAAATTAACCTTGGGAATGTTGCAAGAGTACGCGACAGAATATTATCTACAAGTTCATCACTTTCCGACCTACGTTAGCGCGACTCATGCCGCTTGTGATGACTTAGAAATTCGTCAGATGTTGCTCGAAAATTTAATCGAAGAAGAACGGGGTTCTGCCAATCATCCCGAACTTTGGTTACGCTTCGCGGAAGGACTCGGTGTGGACAGAAAAGCGGTTCTTGAACGCCAACATCTCGACAAAACTCAAGAGTCTGTTCGGATTTTAAAAGATTTGTCAAGATCGGAAAATGCGGTAAAAGGTTTGGCGGCTTTGTATGCTTATGAAGCTCAAATTCCTGAAGTTTCTACCACCAAAATTGCGGGACTCAATACCTATTATGGAATTGATTCTTCCGATGCGGTTGCCTTTTTTAAAGTCCATGAAAAAGCCGATGAAGTTCACAGCCAAATGACTCGCGAGGCTTTGGTTAAACTCTGTGCAACCGACGAACAAAAGCAGGCGGCTATTTCGGCGACAGAAGAAGCTGTTTTTGCGTTTAATTTGTTGTTAGATGGCATTTACGAACAATATTGTCAAGCGGCTTAATCCTCGTCAACGGGTAGAAGTTTCCAGTTTTGCTGAAAACGTCATCACGGCTTGCAAAGTTATGTAAAGTTGTGTAATAATAAAAACGCCCTCCCTAAGGAGAGCGTTGATTAACTAGCTATTCGGATGGAACACTGGCATTAGCCATTGATGGAAGGAGCCACGAGTGCAACCGACTCAGACTCACCAGAGGCTAAGTCTAACGGGAAGTTGTGAGCATTGCGCTCGTGCATTACTTCCATACCCAAGTTGGCACGGTTGATCACATCAGCCCAAGTATTGATCACGCGACCGCTAGAGTCGAGGACGGACTGGTTGAAGTTGAAACCGTTGAGGTTAAACGCCATAGTGGAAACCCCTAAAGCGGTAAACCAAATCCCAATTACAGGCCACGCACCCAAGAAGAAGTGCAGTGCGCGAGAGTTGTTAAACGAAGCATATTGGAAGATTAAACGGCCAAAGTAACCGTGAGCGGCTACGATGTTGTAAGTTTCTTCTTCTTGACCGAATTTATAACCGTAGTTTTGAGACTCGGTTTCGGTGGTTTCCCGAACTAAAGAAGAAGTCACCAAGCTTCCGTGCATCGCACTAAACAAAGCGCCTCCGAACACACCGGCAACGCCCAACATATGGAAGGGGTGCATGAGGATGTTGTGTTCAGCCTGGAATACGATCATAAAGTTGAACGTTCCAGAGATACCCAACGGCATACCATCAGAGAAGCTACCTTGTCCAATGGGATAGATCAAGAATACTGCGGTTGCAGCGGACAGCGGGGCTGAGTAAGCCACACAGATCCAAGGACGCATTCCCAGACGGTAGGATAATTCCCACTGACGCCCCATGTAGCAGCAAATGCCGATGAAGAAGTGGAAAATAATCAACTGGTAAGGGCCGCCGTTGTACAGCCACTCATCGAGAGATGCAGCTTCCCAAATGGGGTAGAAGTGCAAACCGATAGCGTTAGAAGACGGAACAACAGCACCGGAGATGATATTGTTACCGTACAACAAAGAACCCGCTACAGGTTCGCGAATTCCGTCAATGTCCACCGGGGGAGCAGCTACAAATGCGATAATGTAGCAGATGGTCGCGGTCAGCAAAGTCGGGATCATCAGAACACCGAACCAACCTACATAAATGCGGTTGTCGGTAGAGGTGATCCAGTTGCAGAACCGATCCCACAGATTGGCGTTTTCGCCCTGTCTGATTGTTGTGGTCATGCTTGAATAATTGCTAAATTCAGTTTTCAAGGTTCGTTTGGTAGCGAATCAGCTACCTTGAAACTGATTGTATCAGGTCAACACACAGATTAGACTTTTGTAAAGCATTTTTGATAAAACTTTGTTTTGCTTAACATAAGCCACCCTTATTTAAAGTATAGCGCTTTGGGTAGGCAAAAGGCGCTCTTGCAAAAGGCAAGAGGCAAGAGGGGAAAGGGGAAAGGGGAAAGGGGAAAGGGGAATAGGCGCTTCTAGCAATAGGCAAGAGGGGAAAGGGGAAAGGGGAAAGGGGACAGGGAACAGTGATCAGTGGGATGGAACTCTTCACTGGTCACTGGTTACTGATCACTGGTTAGTGTTTTAACCGGGTGGCCACTGCATTTGACGGCCGCCCATAATGTGAATGTGAAGGTGAAAAACGGTTTGGCCGCCATCTGGCCCGTTGTTGATGACCACGCGGAAACCGTTGTCTAAACCCGCTTCTTGGGCAATTTGTTTTACTTTTAACAATAAATGTCCCATCAAAGCGTGGTCTTCTGGCGTGGCATCCGCTAACTTAGGAATAGGCTTTTTTGGAATCAGAATAATATGGACAGGTGCTTGGGGTGCAATGTCCCTAAAAGCTAAAACCAACTCATCCTCGTAAACAATATCAGCCGAAATTTCACGACGGATGATTTTACCAAATATTGTATCTTGATCGCTCATAGGTCTGATTTCGTCTTTCTTCAACTCTTGCATCTAACAGACAACAAAAAGCGTTTATATTTTTCGCTTGAGTTGCTCTATCAATCATACATTAACACCATTATTATCCATTCAAATTATCATGTTAGCCAGAGTTTGGAGTGCATCGGTTGTTGGAATTGATGCAGTTAAAGTTGGAGTCGAAGTAGACATCTCGGGAGGACTGCCAAAAATCGTGGTTTTAGGCTTACCCGATACCGCCGTCCAAGAATCTCGGGAACGGGTCAAAGCCACGCTAAAAAATGCCGGATATGCCTTTCCGATGCGAAGTATTGTGATTAATCTAACTCCGGCTGATTTGCGAAAAGAAGGGCCGAGTTTTGATTTACCCATTAGTATTGGAATTTTAGCCGCTTCCGAACAAGTTAACCCCAATTTGTTGGGGGATTTTTTATTTTTAGGTGAAGTGTCTCTCGATGGAAGTTTGCGGGCGGTTTCCGGGGTTTTGCCGATTGCGGCGGCGGCTTCACAGATGGAAATTACCGGGTTAGTTTTGCCGGAAGATAACGCTTTAGAAGCGGCAATTGTTGATAATATTTCGGTTTACGGATTTAAAACGATTTTTGAAGTTGCAGACTTTTTAGAACGTCCCGACGCTTACAAACCGGTTAAATTAGACCGAACTCAAGTGTTATCTCAAACCGAAAAAATTACCCTAGATTTAAAAGATGTTAAAGGACAAACTCACGCCAGACGCGCCTTAGAAATTGCCGCAACGGGCGGACATAATCTGATTTTTGTCGGTCCTCCGGGGAGCGGAAAAACGATGCTCGCCCGACGTTTGCCGGGGATTTTACCCGCTTTAACTTTTGAAGAAGCTTTAGAAGTAACCCGGATTCATTCTGTTGCTGGATTGTTAAAAAATCGGGGAAGTTTAATCTGTGATCGCCCCTTTCGCAGCCCCCATCATTCGGCATCGGGTCCGTCTTTAGTGGGCGGGGGAAGTTTTCCGAAACCGGGGGAAATTTCCCTCGCGACGAATGGGATATTATTCTTAGATGAATTAACCGAATTTAAGCGGAATGTATTGGAGTATTTGCGCCAACCTTTAGAAGATGGATTTGTAACGGTGACTCGCACCCGTCAATCTGTTGTTTTTCCGGCTAAATTTACTTTGATTGCTAGTACCAATCCCTGTCCGTGCGGGTATTATGGCGATCCAATTCAACCTTGTACCTGTTCGCCCCGACAGCGTGAACAATACTGGGCAAAACTCTCGGGACCGTTAATGGATCGGATTGATTTGCAGGTGGCGGTCAATCGTTTAAAGCCGGAAGAAATCACCCAAAAATCGACCGGAGAAGACTCCCAAACGGTTAGAAAACGAGTCAAAATGGGGCGAAATATTGCTCAAGTTCGGTTTCAAAATGAAGCTGAAATTCAGTGTAATGCCCAGATGCAAAGTCGTCACATTCAAATATGGTGTAAACTTGATGATTCTTGTCGTCAGCTTCTCGAAGGTGCGATTCGGAAATTGGGACTTTCGGCCCGGGCCAGCGATCGCATTTTAAAAGTGGCGCGTACCATTGCGGACTTATCCGGCGCCGATGATATTCAAGCCAACCATTTAGCCGAAGCTATTCAGTATCGGACGTTGGATCGAATGCAATAGATGTGAGGTTCAAAAAAACATCGTCCAACTCGTGAATTTACGGAGATTTGCGAGTTGGTGAATACATCCAATGTTTTTAAAGTTCCGTAATTTAAACCTTATCTATTCAGGCTGAAAAACTTAAGATAGTGCCAGGAGTCTTAAATCTATCCCAGTTGATGGACAACTGAGGCAGAATTATGAAAAGAAAAATTGATACAATTGTCAACGGATTCATTCCCCCTCTAGCGGAAAACCGCCCCGTTACCCCCCAAAACCTCAACGATGGAGGGGCGACAATGTTAGAAGCGGGTGGGGGTTTGATGAAGAAAAGCGCTCGTCGAGTGAGTCAAAATCTTCAAACCATTGCTTTTGCGTTTGAATATTTGCAAGAGATTGGGTTTAGTCTTAACGCCGGACTCAAAGCATCTCAACCGAGTCGGGATAAAGTTCCCGCAAATCGAATGAAAAAATCTCCAGATATTTATTTAGAAAAAGTAGGAGAAATTATTGCGAATATTCAAGCCAAAGCCGGTGCGGGAAAATCTATTCAAAACCCGGTAAAACCAGAGATTTATTCAAAAGAAAATCCTTCTGAAAATTATCATCTTTCCGGTGCAACGATTATTATCGATATTGATGGGATTAAAAGCTTACCCATCCGTCAAGATTTTGCCGAGTGGGTGGCTGAAAATCCTTACTTGGCGGCAAACGTGATGTCTGTGGCGGCAACGGTCGGAGAAGTGAACGGTGCGGGTTTAGAAGGTGAAGCTATTAATAATATTATCAATATTTTGTCTAAATCAATTAAAAAAATTGGGGCCGATTGTCGCTCAGAAAAAGAATTAGAAGAAGCGGAATTATCTAAAATCTTAAAAGTGGTTTTAGCGGACTTAAAAACGGGTTATTTGCGAGAATTATCGATTAAACTGATTAAAAAACTGATGGATGGGAGCGCTTTTTCTGCCTTGGGATTTACCGTCGGTATTGAAGTGATACCCACTTTAATCAAAGTGTTGAAAGACGAAATAACTCTCGACGAAGCGATCGCAAAAGTCGGGCTAAGAATGTTAACTGCTGCGGTGATTACAACGGTTGTGATGTTAATTCCAACGGTGGGAAGATCGTTACTCAGTCAAACAGTCATCAAGGCAATTTGGGAAGAAATTTCTCCAGAGTGGAAAACTTTTTTGGTGAAAAAAGGTACTGATATTGGGTCTGCGATCGCGACAGGAAAGGCGGTAATTGCTATTTCTGAAGTGGGGATTATTGAACAACAAGTTTGGCAAAATCTCAGCGCAGAAAAACGCCAAGCCGTGATAGAGAAAATGAAACAATCAACTCCCGAACAAGTAAAAATAGCCTACAACATGACCTTAGAAAAAGCCGCAGAAGCCTTTGATATTGCTTCGGGATGGTTTGGGGAAAGAACATCAGAACTCGCTCAATCCGTTGAAAGTGCAACCCCGATGAAACTTCAAACCAAATTAAAAGAAATCTTAGACAATCATCAAAAAAGAGTTGTCTATAAAGTTGCTTAAAATCCTGAAAAATTCAGAAGTTCTGGGGGCGAAAAGTCACCTGTTACCGAGTTTTCGCCCCGACCGACTGAACCCAGAACCCTCAAAACTGAAGATTTCAATTATTATGTTTGATTAGTCTTACGCTTGAAAGCAGAGACGAAGCCAAACACAGCAAAAATAACAATGCTTGAGGTTGAAGCAGGTTCTGGAACCGATTTAATGGATGAATTACTCATCTCAGTTAATCGATAAAAATCTCCAGTCGTTTCTAGCAAAACACCCGCAGTTCCATCAGAAAAGTTGAAGAAACGTGGGTCAGCCCGTCCGCCCGCCAACTCAAATAAGGATGTTTGATTTAACATCGAATCGAAAAGATTGACCCGAAAAACCGGAACATTCTTCTCTGTTAGTGATGCAGTTGTTGCAAATACTTCACTCCTGGAGAGATCTCCAAAGAGTGAAGAAATCAGATCAAAAGATAATGAACTCACTACAGGACCAGTAGCAGCAGCAAAGCTTGCCCCTTCTCGTCCAAATTGGGCGAATGGTTGTAGAAAACCCGATTCAGGCTCGGGAGCATTTGCAACAGCCATCGGCCCGGCGAGATCGAGAGCAACACCTGAGCCGATGTAGAAAGTACCTTCACGGGCTAACCCATCAGAATTGCGTCCCCAACCAAAATTCTCAATTTCGTCTGTATTGTACAAGTCCAACAAAGAGACAAAGTTAACTTCCTCAGCAGTAAAGCTGCCGATATCAGCAAAGCCAAGTAAATGGGGTTCATCTGACATCGAATCAACAATTTGGAAGTGCTGGACATTCCTCACACCTTTGGCGGCCACCTGAAACGATCCGTTGTCAGGATTGACAATCAGAATTTTGCTCAGGTGAGAGTTATCATCTTGTGGGGCGAATCTCCCATCCAAACCAAAGGGAAGCGCATCTCCAGTGGCAAACAACAAACGACCGTCAGGCAATACTTCCAATGCTCCCCCAATGTGACCGCCGATGATTTGGGTTTCAAAGGCGGCGATCGCTTTCGGGTTCAAAAGCTTCTCTCCGTCAAAATTGTATTCGTACATCACCTGGAAATGTGACGGCATGAGCCGATACACATCAGGTACAGGCCCATCAGGTGTTTCCCCAGAAAGCGGGTCTGGGAGGGTGTATGTAGAATTTTGGCCGACTAATTCGGGTGGGACTGTAGAGGAGGTATAGACGACAAAAACTTTGTTACCTGCGGCATTAGCAGCGACGTTGAGAATTGATTGTCGATTATCGAGTGTTAGTCCTGCGGGTGCATCATTAATTTGAAGAACCTCAGAGACGCTATTGTTATCGAAGCGGTAAATAGCATCGTTCTGATCCAGCAAAAATAACTGATCTCCGACGGGTACTGGCGATCCTAAATTGGGAGCATCCCCAAAGAAACCAGGCCCAAGCACAAATGGCATCGTGCCGACATAATCGATTTTAACGTTTAATTGTGAGTCACGAACCGGGTTCGGAGCGAATTCCTGACCGATGGCTGCCGTACCTGAAACTAAAAAAGTACCCGCAATAGCTAACGCATTCGGAAGAAATCTTTTGAGCATAGGAAAGCTTAGAATTTATAACAAACATTTCAATTTTGTTTGATTGTTGCTCACTCCCTATTTCTGTGTCAATAATAATTAGTCAACTTCATCGAATCTTCATATATGATTGAACAATTACTGCTAAATAATCCCTAGAGTACCTTATTTATATCAATAAAATCCTCTGCTGAAATCAGGTCAACAGTCAGCCCGGTTCCATTGCCATTGAGAACGCTTAGAACTTCCCCTGAATTTGCCAAACGAATAACGATATCGATAGGCTCGTTTGACCAGAAAGATCCTAGCGCATCCGCATCGGCTGCATCTTCTCCCACTTGAGCGATCGCCAAATCTTCAAACGAGACACCCACCGGAAGTATCAAACGATCAACACCATCCTCAAAGTCAGTAATTAGATCAAACTGACCAGTAATTTCTAGAGCAAAAAAGTCCTGTGCCTGGTCGGGTGAAAAACCGAATGGGTCGTTTCCTGTCAAAATGTCAAACCCGGAGCCGCCTGTTAAAGTATCGCTTCCGGTTCCGGCGGTCAAGCCATCATCTCCTATGTCTCCCCAGAGGCGATCATTACCATTCTCGCTTTCAATCCGATCATCTCCCTGACCTCCATAAAGCCAGTTTTCATCACCTTCTGCACCACCCCTATCACGAATAATGTCGCCATCCATTCCGCCCAATAGGGTATCACTTCCGGCTTCACCATCCAATCTTTCTGAACCCAGTTCCCCAAATATCAAATCATTACCGGGGCCGCCTGCAATGCGCTCCTCTCCCTGACCCCCATAAAGGGTGCTATCTCCATCTCCACCTGTAAATACATCGTCTCCAGCATTACCAAAGACTACGGCCCCCGATCCGGAAATATAAAAGCTATCTCCATCCTCTAGACCAAAGATGGTCTTTGCCCCGTCATCAGTCACTACGATTTGATCCAATAGTGGTGTACCAATGAAAATCCCCGACCCTCTTAGCTCTACAGACCTTCCGAATCCTGGCGTTCCATCCGGGGTTATGCTTATTGACCCTCCACCCGGTAAAGGAACTTGAATCTGTCCTGCCGCTATTGGGATGACTTCTAACATTTATTTTTCCATAAGTAAACTCATCAAAGAATAGTTTAACTCAGTTTAGCTGCACATAAAATAAGCGATCGCGTCTTAAACTTGCCTTTACAAAAATCACTGAATACCCTATATATAGCGTTTTGATAATTCAACTAAACTTGATATATTTGAGATAAAACTTAGCATTTTTTTGTTTATTTGTCAACTGCCTAAAGAACAGTTTAATCCAGTTTAGTTACACCAAGAATAAGTAATAAAGCCTTAACCTTAATATTAAAAAAACTTTCTTTAGATGTATTGCCATTGTGATTTTTGCTGTTATACTTTTGCTTGTATAAATTCAGCCAGGCCATTTCAAGGAGAAAACAACAATGGCGATTTATAACGGTACATCTGGCCCCGATAATTATTCGGGCACATCTGGAGCGGACAGTATCTTAGGTTTCGCCGGAAACGATTTTCTGTCGGGCAATGGAGGCAATGACACCATCAATGGTGGGATGGGTGCTGACAGTTTATTTGGTAACGCAGGGTTTGATTTCATTTTTGGCGATAATGACAACGACCGAATTGACGGTGGTTCAGAAGCCGATGATTTGTTCGGTAACGCCAACAATGATCTTTTATTTGGCAATACTGGAAACGATGAAATGTACGGTGGCTCCGGGTTCGACACTGTTCAAGGTGGTGATCAAGATGATCTGTTGTTTGGAGACAACGATAATGATCGTGTCGAGGGTGGTAATGGCAATGACACCCTAACAGGTGGCTCCGGTAATGATTATCTAGCTGGAAATGCAGGAAATGACTTTTATACTGGTAACTCCGGGGCAGATACCTTTTTTGTTCAGGCCGCAGAGCTTGGACAAATTGGAGATCGGAACTCCGGTGAGGGAGATCAGGTCATATTTGACGGCCCTCCACCACCATCACCTGCTTCTGCTAGCACTAGCTCTTTTGCATTAAGCAGTAGTGAGACAACATCACAAGAGGAGCCATACATCATTGAATTCGCCCGACAAGGAGATGACCTGTTGTTCAGAACCTCCTGGTGGGAAGAAGGTGAATATGATGTCATGCAAAATGCTGGTGGCGACATCGACAACATTCCGTTGCTACTAAAGTCTATAGGCTCTTTTATCAGTGCAACTCCAATTGAGCAAGCTCCTGACCCAGTTGAATCGCCAGAGCCAGAGGTAGATATTCTGACTGGTCTTTTAGAGGGAAGGGCGTTTTTCCAGGAACAACTGGATAACTACGTTCCCGGCGAGAGTGCCTTCACCGAGCAACTGCTCATAGAGATGATCGCAGAGATGGATGCTCGAATCTCTGGGGACAGTGCCTTTATCCCTGTTGAGGAAGTTGAACCAGATTTCTCTCTGATTACAGAACAAGTGTTTTTAATGGAAGCTCCTGCCTCTCCTGCTTTTGCAACACTTTCTGGTTTCAGTGATTCAGCCTTGGCTGACGCTGCAACAGCTAATCTTGACTTACCAGAAGGTAGCAAGGTCTTTTTCGTTCCATCGGGATACTTTGATTTTGTTTGACACTGCTTTATAAAACTGATATGAAGTCCAATTCGGAGCCGATTTTTCACCCGGCCCTTATACTCCAAAAACCCGGTTTCTTATGAGTTACCGGGTTTTTATGAATCTTAGAAACGTTCACCCACCCCGAAGTGAATGCGTCCGTCGCCTTCATCACTGATACCGTAGTCAATCCGAATTGGGCCTAAAGGAGATTGAATTCTCAAACCCGCACCGACGCCCAAACCGCTACCGGGTTTACCCCGAATTCCGCCAGGGTTTCCAGGAACGGTACTCTGAGTCCCCAAAGCGCTCGCCCCATCAATAAATATCGCCCCTCCAACCAGGAAATTACTCACGGCGAATACCGGGAAGCGGTACTCAATAGAGGCTAAAACAAAGCTTCTGGCGGCACCTAAATGACCCTCACGCCAACCTCGGACCGTATTTGCACCCCCCAACGCAAACGCTTCGTAGGGCGGAAAATCTCCGATCAGGGTTCCCGCTTGGAAGTTGAACGCTATGGTTTGAGGGCTATCGGGAACTAACTCGATAAAACTCACCGGCAGGTAGTAACTGTAAGTGGCCCGGAGACGATTGTAAGAAATGCTACCCGAACCGATGGGAATCGCCTGTTCGGTACCGAGTCGAAACGCATAACCCGAAGTCGGAAATTGGGTATTGTTCCGGCGATCGCGGGCGATTCCAAATTGTACCGTAAACAGATCGTCCTCACCGTCATCGTTTTCACTGAGGAGTTTTCCGGCGTCATCCCGAGGCGTTATGTCCCCGTCTGCATCCCTAATTTCAACACGCTGATATTGAACGCCCAACGAAGCCACCCAGTCGGGAGTGCTAAACACATCTTCGGCGAAGGGACGAGTAAAGGTAATTCCGCCACCGGTACGCACCACCCGAGGGCGATCGCCGTTGGGAAGTCGAACGTTATCATCCTCGTCATCTTGTTCAAAAATCACGGAAATGGCTTGACGTCGGAAAATATTGGCGGTGTAGGAGGTCCGGTAAGGATCGCCTCCTATCCAAGGATCGGTAAAGCTAATATCGAGTAAAACAATTCGTTCACCGAGTTGAACTTCCGCTCCCAGACGTTGATTTCGTCCGTTGATATTGAGTTCTTGATAACTGACGGTACCAAACAAACCGGTCGCGGAACTGACCCCACCCCCGAGGACGAGAGAACCGGTACTTCGTTCAACGATGTTAACAACCATCACCGCTTTTCGGGGATCTTCGTCTGCGGGTTCGAGTTGAAGCCGTACATCTTCAAAAATTCCCAAACCAAAGACGCGAGATAAGTCCCGTTGAGCGGTTCTTTGGTTAAAAACATCTCCCGGTTCTAACTCAATTTCCCGGAGAATAATATAGTCTTGAGTTTTCCCTTCGATGGGGTTTCCTTCTTCGTCTGTTTGTTCTCCTTCACTGCTTAAAAATCTTACCCGAATATCTTCGATTTCCCCTTCGGCTACTACCAGTGTTACTGTTCCATCCGGACTCACTTCGGGTGCTTCTATGACTTGAGCTAATACATAACCATTCTCTTGATACCAACTATTAATTTCTTGAATGGCTTCTTCGATTTCATTGAGGTTAATAATTTCGTTAAATTGACCGGCGAAGCTTTCTTCTACAACTTCTGGCGGTAACACACTATCGCCTTCGATTATAACGGCTTCTAAGGGCGGGTTCGGTTCGACTTCAAAGGTAATTCTTACACCCAATGGCGTATCTTCTGGAAGCGCTCGAACGTTTCTAAAAAAGCCTAACGCAAATATGGCGTTAATGTCTTGTTGGAGTTGGGAACGAGTTGTTGTTTGTCCGGGTACTGTTGATATTGCATCATAAACTCTTTCTATCAACACCTCACTTTCGGTTCCTTCGATAACAACTTCAGCCACCAAAACTTGAGGTTCCGGTTGCGCGTTTTGTGAGGGGGTTTGTCTGGGAGTTGGTGGCGGTGGAACAGGTATTTGAGGTTGAGGAACTGGCGGAGGTGGTTGGGGTATGTTGTTGTTTTCTGGTTCTATTTCTGGTTCTATTTCTGGTTCTATTTCCGGTTGGGGTTCTATTTCTGGGGTGGTTTGAGCGAGTTCAATGGGTTGGGGTTCTAATGGTTCTCCTAATTGACTGGATTGGCTTTCTGTTGAGTTTGCAATTGCTTCTATTCTTGATTCAAATAAGATGGGTTCTGTTTGTTCGCTTTCGATTTTATAAAGGGTAATTTCTGAGTTGGTTTCAAGTTCGGGTTTTGACTTCGTTAAAGCAAAGTCTTCCGACGGTTCAACGAATTCGGGTTTAATTTCTTCTAATTTATTCAGAGCTATTTCATCTGAAAACTCCTCAGACTTTGACTTATTTAAAGCTAAGTCTTCCGACGGTTCAACCCACTCCGGTTTAATTTCCTCTAATTTATTCAGAGCTATTTCATCTGAAAACTCCTCAGACTTTGACTTATTTAAAGCTAAGTCTTGGGAAGGTTCAACCCACTCCGGTTTAATTTCCTCTAATTTATTCAGAGCTATTTCATCTGAAAACTCCTCAGACTTTGACTTATTTAAAGCTAAGTCTTCCGACGGTTCAACCCACTCCGGTTTAACTTCTTCTAATTTATTCAGAGCCAATTCCTGAGACAATTCCTCGGGTTTTGACTTGTTGGATAAAGCCAAGTCTTGGGAAGGTTCAACCCACTCCGGTTTGATTTCTTCTAATTTATTGAGAGCCAATTCCTGAGATAATTCCTCGGGTTTTGACTTGTTAGATAAAGCCAAGTCTTCCGACGGTTCTACCCACTCCGGTTTAACTTCTTCTAATTTATTGAGAGCTATTTCATCTGAAAATTCCTCGGGTTTTAACTTATTTAAAGCCAACTCTTGATAAGATTGTAAAGGAAGAACAGTAGAATCAAATAGAACGGAGTTTAAATCTTTAGAATCCAAAGAAAACAGTTGAAGCTGAACCCAGTCAGACTGATTAAAAGAAACCGGAAAAAGAGACAGAGAATTTGGCTTAACCTTGTTCAAGACCATATTTTCCGAAATCTCTTGTCCAAAAAAAAGTGATCCGGGTTTGTTCACCTCAACTTTGTTTAAAGAAATCTCAAAAGAAGTCTGTAGCGTAGAATTGAAAGAACTCAAGAACCTATTCTCACAAAAGGTTATCTCCCCTTCAGTCTCGCTGAAACCCAAAACAGGAGAAAAATCAGCCAAAGTTTCAGACTGCGGTAACAGCCAATCTAAATGTAAATCATAGGATGTATTTAACGGTTCAGAAGAACTGGAAAAACAAACAGGAGATGTTTGGCCATTTGCAGAATTAGAAAGCCCCACAGTTGCAGTAAGCCCAAAAACTGCAACGAAAACAGGAGATAAGCGCATGTTGTTCACACTTTTGGACATCCACACACCGGAAAATCACTCTTTGGTCATCCGTCACGGGTCAGCAGCACGGACACAAACTCCGTACCCTGACGCCCGACATTTGACAAACTGTGAAATTTTACCATTATGTGGGCGCCCAAAAATTGGGAATTCCCAAACAGTTACCTCCAAACCGTGATAGCACAGTCGGTTCAGCGACTTTATCTTCTCTTAAAATTTATCAAAACCCTCGCCGTTGTCACGGTTTTGGGGCGATAGAGCTTCCAGCCCTCCCCCAAATGGCCCTTGGAGGACACCGCCAGGACATCAACTGAGCGATTTCTCACCTCTACCTATTACTACCCCATCTCGCCTCGCTCTGGCCGTTACTGACGAACAGTTTGTTGAGTTGGCTTTGTCCAGTTCGCGATCGCCAACCGGAAGTGATACAGTAAATCTGAAATCTGGTATTTTCGGACTGTTTTGGGTTTGGAAGCGTCAAACTCAACAAACATTAGTATTTCTAACAGCTTTTCCCAGTCGTCAAGAAATGACTCGTTATCTGGCGGAGATTTATTAAAAATTTGTGTTTAAAAGCATCTTATAATAAGTAAGCTGAAATAATCAATGAGCAACTGTGGCGGACGACGAGCTATATCTCAATAAATTTCTTAATCCTCTGAATGTCTGTAAACGATATCAGCCTAAATTGGGTCAAGGGAATAAACAGCAGGGATTAAATCTAACCCAGTTTCTATCACTTTATGGAGCCGATCCCTTTTACTCATGGATTGGTCTTGACTCCGATTTAATGTATGCGGCTCACAAAGCTGCGGGTGGTATGACTTCAATTTATCGTCAGATTGGTAGAGGATGTGAAAACTTATTTAGGCAAATCTTAATAGACTCTACAGGTTATGAAGATCTAAAATATTCTACCTGGTCTTATACAACAAAGACAAAAGCAAATAAAGATAAAGTGTTAACATTAGATGGTCGATTGGAACTTGCAGCCATTCAAAATTCAGATATTAAAGCAAAAGTTACTCAATGGATAGTCGATTATAGTCGTTTTCTAAATGTTCCGGTTCCAGCAAATGGAGCAGTCTTTGAGGTTCGCCAGGGATACAAAAGCAAAGATAGCAAGAGACAAAATGCGGATATAGATAATGTTGCTGTTGCTTGGGCTAATGGGTATTTACCTGTTTTTGCAATATTCTCCTCTCAAATTGATGCGGATTTAGTATTGCGTTATCGAAATAGTCGAGGCGGAGTAATTATTGGAAATGTTTCCGGTAGTAGTACGACCTCTCTTTTCGTTTTTTGTAAAGAGGTTTTAGATTATGATTTGGCAGATTTTTTTCAGAGAAACTCTGAATTAATTAAAAAAGAAATGTTGACCACACTAGAAATCTTATTAAGTGCAAAGTAAATTGATGTCACCTATTCCCAACCAACGAGCAGATTATACTTTCAAATATAACCGTAGTTATGGGCGACATGGATGGCTGCGCCTGACCCCCGCTTATAGCGTGAAACTGGTTGAAAAACTATTAATTAGTGCGGAGGAAAACTTAATTATTCTCGATCCGTTTTCGGGAACAGCGACAACTCCACTGGTGGCTGCTGAAAACGCATATCAAGCTTATAGTTTTGACATCAATCCCTTTCTAGTTTGGTTGGGAAATCTTAAATGTAAAAATTATTCCCAAGAGCAAATCATAGAGATTCGTCACGGTGTTAATCATGCTCTTGTAAAATTTCAATCCTCTCTGGGAGAAGAACATTGGATACCGAATATCTTTAATATTGAACGCTGGTGGTCTAGTCAAAGTTTAAAAATTCTTTCAGCACTAAGACAGAGTTTAGTTCAACAATTTGGCGAACCTAAAGACAGTGAAGATTTTGGAATTGTTTGGATTGCATTTTGTCGGCTAATTATTGAGACTTCCTCGGCAGCATTTAATCACGTTTCAATGTCATTTAACAATCAAGTTACTCATTTTGAGGTTGATAAAATAGAACAACTTTTTATTAACATCCTTGATTTTCTCTTGAAATCAACTTCAAAACCGATTCGAGGTAGTGCGAAGATCATTAAAGCAGATTCTCGTTGTATAATTAATCTAAATGGAGTAAAAGTAGATCGGGTCATTACTTCACCACCTTATCCAAATCGAATTAGTTATATTCGTGAACTCCGCCCTTATATGTACTGGACTAAATTTTTAAATGAAGCAAAAGAAGCGGGTGAAATCGATTGGATGGCAATTGGTGGAACTTGGGGAATTGCAACCAGTAGACTAAAATATTGGCAGATAGATGAAGTTAATTTACTACCTGAAGCGGTTTATAATGCGGTAGAAAACATCAGTCAATCTGAGGGTAAAAATGCCTATGTTTTATCAATTTATGTGTTAAAATACTTTTATGATATGCACCTACATTTAAGATCGCTTCGACATCTTCTCAAGGATGGTGCTAAGATTGATTATATCGTCGGAAATTCGACCTTCTTTGGTAATAGAGTTGATACGGCTAGTTTACTTGCTGAGTCGATGAAAATGCTAGGCTATAAAAAAATTAGCTTTGAAATTATTAGAAAACGAAATTCTAAAAAGGAATTATACGAGTATTGTCTCTCTGCAACTTGGGAAGAAGCTTAATATTTCTCTCATCAATCAATAAACTGAGAAACACCATGAACTAAAATTCCCATAATTTTTGTTAAATCTCGCAAATAATACTCAACTAAATCAATACTAATCACCTGTTGATTTAGCTTGAGAAACTTCCAAATATTACCCGAAGTCACCACACCATAAATACTTTGAATTTGATTTCCTTCTCGTTCGTTAAACAGTTGGGCGGCGATCATTTCAGCAATACATTGACCCAAACCACTGTTAATATTTTCTTTCTTGGCTTCTACCAACGTCACCACAGGGGAACGCAGAAACAAAAACTCTCGCTCTCGACTAATAATAAAATCGCAAGTTCCGTTTAAACCCAATTCGGGAGCGACATTAAATTCCGTTCCCGAAAATAAGCTGATTTGGTCTTGCAATTGTCGTCTGAGTTCGAGTAAAATGGGAGCAATAATCAACTCAGAACGGGCTTTTTCTGTGCTAATTGCCAGAGCGAGAGGAACATTGTATTCTAAAGTTTGGAGTAGAAAAGAACTACATTCAACTTCGGGAATCTCTACAAACAAGTTAACCTGTTCCGATAGGGTTAAGTTAAATGTTTTGACGACTCGATCTAGGGTAAATTCACTGTAAGACATCGCTCCCAGGTTTTGATTTTTTAACCGTTTTGAGTTTGGGCTAAAACCCGTTCTAGAACTTGTTGATAAGCCGACTCAACGTTTCCTAAATCGTGGCGGAATCTATCTTTATCCATTACCCTTAAATTGGGGTCGGTTTCGCCTTTATTCCACAAACGACAGGTGTCGGGGCTAATTTCATCGGCGAGTACCAATTTACCATCTGATGTGTAACCAAATTCCAGTTTAAAGTCTACTAACGTAATCCCACATTGATCGAAAAACTCCGACAAAACTTGATTAATTTTCAGCGATAATGCTTTAATTTCCTCGAGTTGTTCGGGCGTGGCTAACTTTAACAATAATAAGCGATCGCGTGTCAATAACGGGTCGCCCAATTCATCATTTTTGTAGCAATATTCAACCAAAGTGGGTTCTAAAACTGTTCCGACTGCTATTCCGGTTTGTTTGCACAAACTCCCCGCAGCAATATTGCGAACAATCACCTCTATCGGGACAATTTTAACCCGTTTTACTCTCATTTCATTAGCGGTGGGAGTATCAATAAAATGGGTGGGAACGCCCGACGCTTCTAACCGTTGAAACAGGTGAGTTGAGATGATATTGTTAATTTCACCTTTCCCTTGAATTGTCCCCCGTTTTTGAGCGTTAAAAGCGGTTGCATCATCTTTAAAATGAGCCAGTAGAATTTCCGGATCGTCTGTGGTGTAGACGATTTTTGCTTTACCTTCGTAGAGTTTTTGAGCAGCAGACATAGATATAAATGAAGTCTAACGAATTTTTGACGGTTGAAATTAGAGTTGAAGTTTGCCTATTCTACCCGAACAGACAAACCCTTTCTTATTTTGCCATTAAAACGACCGATGAACGCGGATTGGCTCGATAACGACGGGCTTTAACCGGAGGAGCGACTTTCACATCATAAAGATCGTGCGGCGCCGCCAGTCCAGTATCAATAATTCTGTGCCAATATTGTCCGGTAGGCAAGTGAGGTAACTCAAAATTTAAGGCTTCCCAATAGGCATTCAAGATAATGTGGAGATATTCTCCGGTATCGGGATGACGCAAACTAAAGGCTAAATAACGAGAATCTTCTTCCCAGTCGGGTTCATCTAAACGGAGTCCATGCCAAGTAATATAGGGTAAATGTTCGCCTTCGGCTTGCAAAATTGTTTTAATGCGGAACATATGCCGTTCTTGAGTAAAGCGAATAATTCCCTTCATAAAACGCAGGGTATCCGCTTGTTTTCCAATTGCACTCCAATCAAACCAACTCAGTTCATTATCTTGACAATAGGCGTTATTATTTCCGTACTGGGTGCGTCGAACTTCATCGCCCATTAACAGCATCGGCGTGCCTTGAGAGACAAACAAAATGGTTAGAAAGTTCTTGATTTGTTGCAGGCGTAAAGCTTCAATTGCCGGATTATCGGTTAACCCTTCTTCTCCACAATTCCAACTAATATTGTAATTGCATCCATCCCGATTATCTTCGCCGTTGGCTTCATTATGTTTGTCGTTATAAGACACTAAATCATTGAGGGTAAATCCATCGTGGCAGGTGATAAAATTAATACTACAATGGGGTTCGCGATCAGGCAGGGGATAAATATCCGGGCTTCCCATAATTCTCGCGGCAAGCTGTTGAACTTTCCCCGGATCGCTTTTGACAAAACTGCGAATATCATCCCGATATTTTCCGTTCCATTCGGTAAAGCGATCGCCGGCAAAAGACCCAACTTGATACAATCCTCCCGCATCCCAAGCTTCTGCAATTAGTTTCGTTCCCGCCAAAACCGGATCGGATTTAATAATCCATAAAATCGGCGCATCATCTATGGGATAACCGTTTTTATCCCGAGAAAAAATCGACGCCAAATCAAATCGAAACCCATCAACGTGCATTTCGGCTACCCAATACCGCAAGCAATCTACAATCAGTTGACCGGCGATTTCATAGTTGGCTTTAACGGTATTTCCGCAGCCACTATAGTTACTATAATACTGCTCATCTTCCTCTAAAATATAGTATAACGCATTATCTAACCCTCGAAAAGATAGCGTCGGGCCGTTGTGATTTCCTTCGGCAGTATGGTTAAAAACCACATCTAAAATGACTTCTAATCCCGCTTTATGAAACGCTTTGACCATATCTTTAAATTCTTCGACGGGACCGAGCGGATCGCGACGGGAACTGTAAGCCCGATGGGGTGCAAAAAAACCAACGGTACTGTAACCCCAATAGTTTTTTAAAGGTAAAACAGCATCCTGTTCATCAAATTGGTGAATGGGCATTAATTCAACCGCAGTAATTCCCAAATCTTTGAGATAGGGAATTTTTTCCACTAAACCCGCATAAGTCCCTCGTTTTTCTGGGGGTAAACCCGAACTGGGATGGCGGGTAAAACCGCCGACATGAAGCTCATAAATAATCGTTTCTGAGTAGGGAATTCTCAGGGGTACATCTCCTTCCCAGTCGTAAGTTTTCGGATCAACTACGACACATTTAAACGCTTCAGCACAATTATTTCCGGGTTTTGATGCGGCACCCCGACTATAATTTTCATCATTAACAATAGCTTTGGCGTAGGGGTCAACTAACACTTTATCCGGGTCAAAACGATATCCGGCTTCGGGATAATGCAAGCCATCGGCTCGATATCCATAAATTTGTCCGGCTTTCATTCCCGGAATAAAAGCGTGCCAATAATAAAAGGTTCGATTTCGTTGAGGATCGAGGGTAATAACTGTAGAAGGTTGAGCCGCATCGGGAGTATCAAATAAGAGTAATTCTAAAGATTTACAGGTTTTAGAAAATACACAAAAATTGACCCCATCCGGGTAAACCGTTGCACCCAGAGGATAGCTGATACCGCGTAAAACCTTAATACTCATGTCGTAGACTCCTTGATGGATAATAGGTCGAGAGGATTTAACCGCAAGCCGTGCAACAATACTATTATAAAATCATCGATACAAATTAATGACACCCAATTTTTTGATCAATATTTGATTAACCCGGCGAACTCCCAACCCAATTCGATTTGAGATGGGGGAAGATCATTTCAACCTAGTCCCGAAAAAATCTTCTATAATTTTATTACATTCAAAGGCGAGTTGGGTTTTCTGGATCTGAGAACGACTAAAGTAAGCCAAGCGTTGTCCCTCATTGAGTTGTACGAAATTCAGATCTAAATTGATCGGTTTCCAAAAGATATACTCATCGCAATCGGGCCACTCATATTTTCTAAACAGGTAGACTTCCTCTAGATCAACTTCTATTTCTTCTAACATTTCTCGGTGGATTGCCGTTTGGGGAGATTCTCCCTCCTCCAAAAATCCCCCTAACAAATTCCAAGTATTCGGAAAGGGAATTGAAGGCTTTTGATCTCGCAAAACCAGCAGAACTTGTTGCAGGTCGTTGAGTAGAATGATGACACAACCAATCGGCTTTTTCATCTAAAAATTGCGGTTGAGACCCACGCCATAAGACAATTGGCGATGGTCCGAATATCGCTCCGTAAGGTGTACAATAAATAAAGACCGAAACGCGAAAACCGCGCCCAGTAGGTTCAGCACCTTGAAAACTAGAGTTAGGGGGTTCCAGCCAGGAAAGCGAGGGAAGGGTAAGACGGGAACATAACTAACACCAGGCGCGTGGTGTACGCAGATCTGAATGAAGCAGAAACCGCGCGCCGTGAGGCTAGGAATCCTGCGCCAAAAACGAATTTGTTGGCGCGTCAGGAGGATGTCAAGTTAAACTAACAAAGAAATTCACTTAACCTCTCAACTGAACATTGGTTTAAACTGAATGTCGCGTTCTGACAGTCCCTGCCTCAGTCTGGCAATTGCTCGCTTAAGCACCAGTGAAGTCAACCACTTTGCAACCTGGGTCGTGCAGTCGCCCTATCCTAGCGGATATGTTCACCACGACTGCCTGTGGCCGGAGAGCCTTTCTCAAGCCTGGCAAGCTTGGCTAGAAATGTTTTCTCCCCAAAGTTTAGCGCAGATCAAGCCCCTTTCCTCCTCTCAACCGATTATTCCCCCCGCATCCGCCAGCGAGTCCGGCAGACAGCTAAGTTACAGCAGCCGTCTGATGCAACATTTGGGCATCCAACTCTGGCAGTGGCTATTCCAAGGGGCGATACAAAGCAGTTTGCATCGCAGTCAGGGCATAGCCATCGGTCAAGATCTGCCCCTGCGAGTTCGGCTGGACATACGAGAACCGGACTTAATCCCTCTCCCCTGGGAAATTATGCAGCCTCAAGCGGGTCAACCGGCGATTTCCCTGAGCCAACAACTGTTATTCAGTCGGACAACCAGTGATGTTAATCCTTTACCACAATTTCAAAGCGCTCAGTTGTTAAATATATTACTGGTGTTGGGTCAGCCGGAAGCGGATTCCAAAAATAACTCCAGTTCACAACCGCAACAAAAATCAGCCCAAATTCAACAATTACAACTCGAACAAGAAGCCCAACAACTCAGCAAAGTCTTTACCAGTAACTCTTCTACCTCAGAAGACCAATACCCCGATACAAACGTCCCCTGTCGCGTTACCACCCTAATACAACCGAGCGTTTCCCAACTGATCGCCCAACTGGAAACCGGAGAACATAACGTTTTATTTTACGGCGGCCACTGCATTCCCGCCCCCGATGGCGGCCTGTTATTCTTGCAGCCGGATGTCACCCTCAACGGCACCGAACTCGCCCAAGTCCTGGTTCGCTGCGGCGTGGTGATGGCGGTGTTTAACGCCTGTTGGGGCGCCCATCCGGCGATCAATATCACCCCCGACCCGGAAAGTTCCGTTTTCCAAGCTATCCCCAGCAGCAGTTTAGCCAAAGTGTTAATTCATCACGGGGTGCCGGCGGTTTTGGGGATGCGCGACTCGATCACCGATCAAGAGGCGCTCAGTTTTATTCAAGCCTTTGCGAGCGCCCTGGTTGCCCGCAAACCCATCGATCACGCGGTGGCGATCGCCAGACAACATCTGTTAACCCTGTATAAATTTAATCAACCCGCCTGGACGCTTCCGGTATTGTATATGCACCCGGAATTTAGCGGAGAATTAATCCAACCGGCCGAAGAAATTAGAACCGAACTGCCGGCCAATTCTCAAACCTGGTTGGGATATGTCTCCCCGAGAGCGTGGCTGCGTTTGCCAGGAAATTTAGAGAATTCTTCGGGATCGGCGCCTCAACTGTGGGCGATCGAAGCCGGAAGCGTGCGGGTGGGGCGGGGAGAAGACAATGATATTGTCATTTCCGAACAGTGGGTATCGAGTAAACACGCAGAAATTTTTTGTCGCAATGGTAACGATGATAACCCCCAACCGACCTTTTTTCTGCGAGACTTTTCTCGGTACGGTACCCTAGTTTCGGCAGAAAGCGGGTGGCAACGGGTTCATCATCAAGAAGTGGTCTTAAAATCAGGAACACAGCTAAAATTTGGCAGTTCCCAAGGTCAGGCGCTTGAATTTGTGATCGATCCCGCTTCACCGTCAATCTAACTCAAGTCGAGTTACGGAATGGATGAAAATGTTATTGTAGCTAGGGAAGTCAGAGCGTAAATCGTAGCCATTCTTCTGTTGAGTCTGGCAGACACAGATGGATTTCCAGTTCATCGACGCTAGAAAACCTGCTGAATGCTCTTTTAGGCTCTCAATCTTCTCTTGACGAAAGTGGGGTGAATTTGAGACAGTAAATTCGTTAAGATCTACACTTCTCAAGCCCCCCATCTATTCCCAAATTTTTAGAGACTTTCATCTGAACATCAAGGAAACGGACTCATGAATAACTCATCCTCTTCTCTCAAAATTCAAGCCGAGTTAGACTTGTTAGATGCCCTATTAGAAGAAGAACAACCCATAGCTTGGTATCCCTCAGCCTGGGAGTCTGAAGCCGATCTCAAAGAACTTGACGAACAACTCGCCCTCTGTGATTGTTTAACAGACGAAGATGTACACCAAAGACTCCAAAGCCTGCTGACTCAAGTTGAAGATTTATGGTCGGTGACGACTTTACAAAAATCTCTAGTTGAGAAATTTGCTGAGTTTGTTCCTCAAGATCTTTTACAACGCCTTGCTAAACGCGCCATTGGCCTCAGCGAAAAGATACGAGATTATCATTACAGTTTGGCCGAACAATTGGTACACTGTACTCAAGAAATTTTACCCCATTGGCAAGAAGAAGACCTGCAAGTTTTAGCCCGTCCTTTTGCTTATGCCATGCGGGGCGGCGAAAGTGAACCCCTAGATACAACTCTCAATCAGACGCCCACAAAACCCTGGAACCAACTTTCGGAAATAGAACAAGCTAGAATGGGTTTGGCGATCGCCCGCTATGCGTTGTCAGAACTAGAGCAACATCCTCAACACTCTTAAGAAGTCTTTCTATCTGCCGACAGAACAATCTTTAAAGCCGATCAAGCATTCCGTATCCTCAAACTTTTCTGCTCATGTGAGCGAACTCTGACTTGATCAATCATTGACAAAAGTTTCAGTTCCCTCGATGAACGCCAGTCTTTTTAACCTCAGTCTTACTCCTCAACCGCAATGCTTGGACGTCTTTGAGAAACTTTTCTGACCCCAGTTCAATCTATTATTGAGTTTCGGATCGCGATCGAAGAATTCCTGACACCTAACCAAAAGGGCTGAAGCTAGAGACATGAGTTAACGCTGTTAACCATGATACAAATGTAGAGTCTGATTTTTTCTCCGTTGACCGCTAGGATAAAAGAGAGCAGAAACCCTTATTCTGGAGTTTGAGGCTGATGTTTGGCTCAGATCAAACTCAAACTCTGCGATCGCGCCAGAATTGGCAATCAGTGCGTGCATCTGGCTCCTGGTTTAAGGGAAAATCCAATTGTACCTTTTTTCACCCCCCAATGGATTGATTCATGCGTCCTCGTCAAGGCTTGATTGAGACTTTTTCCTCCTTTGTGAAGTTCACAGAGGATTATTTCGACAGTTGGGTGATCGATCCCCAACTGCGTCGGAGTATGGATCGGTGTCTGAAAACCCAACCGAAACCCCCCGCCTCAGAAAAGTTTTGGGTGCATTTTTGGCATAAACAGTGGCAAACCCCATCAAAAGCCGCGACGGGACATTTACTGGCTTACCTGCAAGAAACCTGCTACTGGAGTGCTTATAAAACGGTGAATGCCGGTTTTGCGGGAATGCACTTGAGTATCGCGGATCTGTTTCAAATTGCTCTGACTCACGTTGAACGCATTCTCAACGGGTTCGATCCCGATCGCGGTTCGACGCTGAAAGATTACGCCAGCGTTGCTTTTAAGTCTATTATTCGCGATATTCTCCGTCAACGCCGAGAAACCGATATTTGTAGCGACTGGGCGTTATTGCGAAAACTCAGTCAAAAGCGGCTGCGAGAATCTCTACAAAATGCCGGAATTAACAGCGAAGACCAACTCGAACAGTATATCCTGGCTTGGAATTGCTTTAAAACGATCTATGTTCCGACCCAAGCCACCGGAACTCGTCAACTCACCAAACCCGATACCGCCACCTGGGAAGCGATCGCCAAATTCTACAACAGTGAATGCAAAACCATACTTTCTCCTCAGGCGACATCGGTTTCTGGGGCTATTATAGAACGTTGGCTGAGTCAATGCGCTCAATGGGCGCGACTTTACCTGTATCCGACGGTAGGATCGCTCAATACGAGTAAATCACAAGGGGAGACGCGAGAAATTGTTGAAGATTTAGCCGATCCCAACGAATCGATGTTAGCCGAACTGATAGCCGAAGAAGAAGCCCAAGATCGCCAAACCCAACAAATTCAACTCAAGCACATTTTAACCGATGCTCTCGGACGTCTCAAGCCGGATGTTTTAAATATTCTGCGACTTTACTACGAACAGGGCTTAACGCAGCAAGACATCGCCGAACAACTCGATATGAAACAATATACCGTTTCTCGTCGCCTGACCAAAGCCAGAGAAACCCTGTTGAAAGCCCTCGCCCAGTGGACACAAAACAGCTTGGGTCAACAGTTAACCACCGACGCCCTCGCCCAAATGAGTAGCCTGTTAGAAGAATGGTTGCACAGTTATTCCTGGAAATAAGCCCTGACTCGATACCAACACTACGTTAGGCGTGCGGGATTCCTGTAGGGGCGATTCGGACGCAGCGCCCCTACGATGTGCTTGCTTTGTTTGGGTCTTCTCGCGACATGAAGATAAATAACCCCTGACTCGATACTATTAAAACGGACAGAAAACTGAGTTGAAATTGAAAACGTTCAGGGGTATTCGATGAATATTCAAACTCCAGACTGGGTGAAACACGCTGTATTCTACCAAATCTTCCCCGATCGCTTTGCCAAAAGTGAAACATCTCGCCATCAATTTTTAATGATGCCCAACTGGGAAGAATGGGACGCACACCCAACTCCCCAAGGGTACAAAGGCGGCGACTTGTGGGGGGTTGTCGAGAAATTAGATTATATCAAAGATCTCGGCATCAATGCGATCTATTTTACCCCGATTTTTCAGTCGGCTTGCAATCACCGCTACCACACCCACGACTATTATCTAGTTGACCCAATTTTAGGCGGAAATAAAGCCCTAGAAGCCCTCCTCGATGCCGCCCACCAACGGGATATTAAAATTGTCTTGGATGGGGTATTTAACCACGCCAGTCGCGGCTTTTTCTTTTTTAACGATATCTTAGAAAACGGCCCCTATTCTCCCTGGTTAAATTGGTTCAAAATTGAAGATTGGCCTCTGTCGGCTTATGATGGGAGCAAACCTGCAAATTATGTCAGTTGGGCGGGAAATCGGGCTTTACCCGAGTTTAACCATGATAATCCCGAAGTGCGGGAATATATCATGCGAGTTGCGGAATATTGGTTAGAATTTGGGATTGATGGTTGGCGTTTGGATGTTCCTTTTGAGGTGAAAACTCCGGGTTTTTGGCAAGAATTTCGCCAGCGAGTTAAAGCGGTTAATCCCGAAGCTTATATTGTTGGAGAAGTTTGGATTGATTCTCGTCCTTGGTTGGATGGAACTCAATTTGATGGGGTGATGAATTATTTATTTACCGCCCCTACTCTGGCTTTTACGGGCGGGGAACGAGTCCGAATGGAGTTGGTAGAAGGGCCTTCTTATTCTCCCTATCCGCCCCTTTCTGCGAGCGAATATGCGAGTAAAATTCAGGAGTTATTGAATCTCTATCCTTGGGAAATTCAACTGACTCAATTGAACTTACTTGATAGCCACGATACCGCCCGTGTACTTTCGATTGTAGATGGGGATAAAGCGAGTGTAGAATTATCAACTTTATTACTCTTGACTTATCCGGGGGCGCCGAGTATTTATTATGGCGATGAAGTGGGTTTACCGGGAGAACTGGACCCGGATAGTCGGCGTGCATTTCCCTTTCAACAACACTGGGATGAACATACTCTTAATTACCACAAACAATTAATTGCCATTCGTCATCAATATCCGGCTTTACGAACGGGCGGTTATCAAACTTTATTTGCCGAAGGTTTGGTTTATGTGTTTGCTCGAATTTTAGACGATCAAGAGGTAATTGTTGCGGTGAATAGTGACAATGAATCTGCTAAGATTACCGTGCAAGCGGGGAGTTTAAAATCTCGCCCTGAAAAAGTTTTGTATGGTGATGTAAAACTGTCTTGGGAAGGAGAAAATTTAACGTTAAATCTTCCTCAACGTAGCGGTTGTATTTTAGCCGTAAATCCTTAAAAATTCACGGTTTAAAGGGCGGGTTTATACCCAAAAACCCGGTTTCTTATGAGTTACCGGGTTTTTTAATCCCCAGTTATAACTGTTTAAAGGGATGATAATTGCTAACTATTCATTCCTGCTGCTATATTATGAGACTCTTCATAAGTGGGAAAATCTGTATAACCTTCCGCATCAAAAGAATACCAAACTTTCTGCTCCGCAGGCGGATTTAAAGGCCAGTCATGGGTAAAACGTTCGACCAAATCGGGATTACTAATGTAGGGTCGTCCAAAGGCAATTAAATCAGCATCACCCTTTTGAATTTGAGTTTCTGCACTTTCTTGCTCGTAACCACAATTTCCCATTAAAGGATGATCAAATACCTCCCGAAATTCAGCAAGTTTCATCGGTTTACCCAAGTCATGGAAACCAAAACCCAAACCGTTAATAATATGTAAGTAAGCGAGTTTATAGGTATTAAGCTGTTTTGCCACATAAAGAAAAGTTTCCCGAAAGTCGGGCGAACCCATATCGTTATAATTGCCGTTGGGAGACAGTCGAACCCCGACTCTGTTAGACGACCAAACGGTTAAAATAGATTCTACAATTTCTTTGAGAAAACAATAGCGATTCTCCAAACTTCCGCCATATTTATCGCTGCGATGATTGGTTTTTGACTGAAGAAATTCATCAATTAAATAACCATTGGCCGAATGAATTTCCACCCCATCAAACCCCGCCATTTTCGCCCGTTCCGCAGCCCGACGATAATCTTCTACAATCCCAGGAATTTCCTCTGTTTCTAACGCCCGAGGCGTTTCGTGGGGTTGTTTACCAATGGGAGTATGAATCTCGTCTCCTTCAATTTTAATCGCAGAAGGAGCAACCGGAAGCTGATTATGTTCGTGAAAGCTGCTGTGGGAAGCTCGTCCACAATGCCAAAGTTGCAGAAAAATCGGTGTTCCTTTAGAATGAACAGCATCAACCACTTGTTTCCAAGCTTCTGTTTGTTCATCGGAGTAAATTCCGGGCGTTTGTTGCCATCCCCGAGCCTGTTTGGAAATTACTGTTGCTTCGGTAATAATTAAACCTGCCGATGCTCGTTGGTGATAATATTTAGCCATTAAAGCATTTGGCAAACGTTCGGTTCCCGCTCTTGAACGAGTCATCGGAGCCATCACCACCCGGTTTTTTAAGGTTAAATCTTTTAAGTCAAAAGAGCTAAGAAGTAACGGTGAGGAGGTTTGAGTCGCCATGAGGGTTTTAACCTGTATCTAGAGTACAAAGTGAACAGTATTTTCAGCTATCAGTTTTCTAGATAATTCTGTTGGCTTTCGCCTTCGGTTCGGGGTGAATCCTGACATTTATAATCTAAAACCTGTCGCCTGAAATCTGTCACCCAATCATTGTAAATGATCGAATAACCCTTTCTCTTTCTAAAGGAAGACAATCATCAAACCATTTTTGTTCATCTCTATCTTTAGATTCTCGGGAGATCCCTCTTAAACTAGATCTCAATCAGACTGTATAATTTACCATTATCCATGCTCAATCAAATTAAAGCATTAGCTACCGATCTCGCCCCTCGTTTAATTGAAATTCGTCGTCATATCCACGCCCACCCGGAACTCAGCGGCCAAGAATACCAAACCGCCGCCTATGTTGCGGGGGTGTTATCCTCCTGCGGGCTTCACGTTACCGAAGCGGTGGGGAAAATTGGGGTGGTTGGCGAGTTGAAGGGAAAAAGCAACAGTCCCAAATGGCTGGCTATTCGGACCGATATGGACGCTTTACCCATCAAAGAAATGACGGCGTTAGACTATGCCTCCCGTCAGCCCGGAATTATGCACGCTTGCGGCCATGATGTGCATACAACGGTGGGGTTGGGAACGGCTATGGTATTATCGCAGTTAGACGAGCCTTTAGCGGGTCACGTGCGGTTTCTGTTTCAACCGGCCGAGGAAATTGCCCAAGGCGCCAATTGGATGGTCGCGGATAACGTTATGCAGGATGTGGCGGCTATTTTGGGTGTACACGTTTTTCCGAGTATTCCCGCCGGATGTGTGGGAATTCGTCAGGGGGCATTGACAGCGGCCGCCGATGATTTAGAATTAATCATTATGGGAGAATCGGGTCATGGTGCGCGTCCTCACGAAGCCAAAGATGCCATCTGGATCGCGGCTCAAGTGATTACAACGCTACAACAGGCCATCAGCCGCACCCACAACCCTTTAAGACCTGTTGTTTTAACGATTGGTCAAATTGTGGGCGGACGGGCGCCAAACGTGATCGCCGATCAGGTTAAACTGTTGGGAACGGTGCGATCGCTTCATCCCGATACTCACGACAGTTTACCAAATTGGATCGAAAATATTGTTGCGAATGTTTGTCAGATGTACGGGGCGCGTTATGAGATGAGTTATCGTCGCGGCGTGCCTTCTGTGCAGAACGATCCGAAAATGACTCAGTTAGTCGCCGAATCTGCTGCCGAAGCTTGGGGCAAAGATAGCATTATTATGTTATCAGAACCGTCTTTGGGTGCGGAGGATTTTTCGGTTTATCTTAATCATGCACCGGGAATGATGTTTCGTTTGGGAGTCGGACACAAAGAACAACCCAATTATCCCCTCCATCATCCCAAGTTTGAAATTGATGAGTCTGCTATTATTACCGGGGTTGTTACTTTGGCTTATTCGGCTTATAAATATTGGCAAAAATAGGCAATAGGAAATTGTAGGGGCGGGTTCTAAATCAATGTATGTTTTCCCCGAGAAAATTTCTATAAACCCGCCCTTTTTCAGTCACCACCTCACCCTTCGGGTTCAGCAGTTGCTTCTCGACTATTCCGCCAAGTCAGCACTGCAACACCTGTCACCACCTCACCAGTCAGAACAGTTTTCAGTTATCAGTTTTATCTCTTGACTCCGGGGCGGGTTTAGATCAGTTATTGCTGGGAAATATAGATTTTTACAGAACCCGCCCCATAACCGACATTTGACACCCAATATCGGGGCGGGTTTAGATCAGTTATTGCTGGGAAATATAGATTTTTACAGAACCCGCCCCATAACCGACATTTGACACCCAATATCGGGGCGGGTTTAGATCAGTTATTGCTGGGAAATATAGATTTTTACAGAACCCGCAATCAGTCAATATCGGGGCGGGTTTAGATCAGTTATTGCTGGGAAATATAGATTTTTACAGAACCCGCCCCTACAAACCTGACACCTGAAACCTGACACCTGAAACCTGACACCTATTCACTGATAACTGGTGACTGGTGACTGGTGAGGTGGTGACTGTAAAGACTGTTTTCTAACTTGTTGGGATGAATTTTCAGGCGGTGGAGGCGGAGAATTATTAAAAGATTCTAGGAAGGCTTTTACGCGACCGGTGGGTTCTAAAACAATCCGAATTTTCGGCCGTCTTCCGTCTGCTGTCGCCGAAACAAACGGTTCTCCAACTTTGGGTAATTCAAGCTGAGGTAAACGATTAACTGAAGGTTGACCGACCGGGGTAATACTGGCAATTGTACCATCGGCATTCAGTTGTAAACTGTACTGAAGTGTTTTTCTTAAATTTTTAGGGGGATACCATTTTTCTTGAAAATAGGTTCTGACTTCATCAACTTGAGGAATTTGATCGAATAAAGTGGTGTCTTCTTCGCGAGTTGCTGCGATGGTTTCTGGACGTTTATCTAACTGTCCTAAATAATTGTTTTCTGAAGTTTGATCTTCTGGAATTTCAGAATTAATCTCTTCAGAATTAACACTAGAATTGTCTTGATTTTCTTCATCGGGAAAAACCCGAACAATCTCCTGCTGCGGTGCATCTTGCAGGGGCGGAAGTTGAATCACAGGCGGAATTTGCATCGGTGGCGGGCTGTAGGGGATGGGTGGGGGCGTGGTTGATGTCGCCAGAGGTGGGGGAGCCGGGGGTACGGCAGTCGGATTAACGCCTGGGGGTAGGGGGGTCGGGTTGGCCGCTTGGGGGACGGGCGGCGGGTTAACGGCTTGGGAAACGGGGGGGTTGACAGGCTGAGGAGGCGGCGCCGGTTGAGGTTCCGGTAGGATAATCATCATTCCTTCTTGCTGAGGAATATTCGGCATGGGCTGAGGGGGCGGCGGACTTCCGGGTGCGGGAAATAACGGGGGCGGTACCGGAAGCGGGGCGGTATCGACTGGGGGTAAATTGGCGGCGACTGGGGGAGGAGAAGCTTCGGGGGTTGGGGTGGGCGAGGGGAAAACGGGAAGGGCGGGCGACGGGTTGAGGTTGGGGGGAGAAATGGGAGCGGGTTCGGTTTCTTCGGGAGAGGCGCTGAGGGTTTCTGCGGGGGATTGTCGGTAGAAATTGATTAATTCAATGATTCCGGTTAAGGCACCAATACTAATCAAAATCATCAGCAAGGTGCGAACCAAAATTAGGGGTTTAAACTGAAAAGAAAAGGACGGCTCGCTAACTTCTTCGACGGCGTTTTTACAGTCTTCTAAGGCGGTGAGTAAATCAAATAATTGTAAGGCACTCAGATGCACAAAAGGGCCTGTATTTTGGGTGGCGAGCGCTCCTAAAAACAGGTCGTGGTAGAGGAGTCCGTCGGGTTTTAAATAAATCTGATCTTCCTCGGGCGGAGAGGGTTTGGAGCGATCGCGATCTTGGGGTAAAGTGTCAAACCAGGCGGAGTTATTGAGGAAATCTTGGACGTAGGAAATGACGGTTTGAGAAAGGCTTTCTAACTGAGTGCGATCGCCTTGGACGGTGACATATTCTTCTTCGGGTAGGCGGGGATCGTCAAAGCTTAATTTAAACTGGAATCCATCGGTATCCCCCTGGGGTTTGGCGCGACCCAATCGAGGTTTTTTGGTGGTAATTTCTAAGGTACAGGTGGGAGGTGTGTATTTGCGAGTTGTCATTTTGAGTTTCGGTGAAGAATGGATAATTTAAGGGTTAATTTAAGGGTTATTTTCGGGATTGGGACTGAGTAAAGCCAACCAAAAACGTTGAGGACTGTTAGAATTGCTGTAAAATAATAGCTCAATTAAAAGTTTAATGGCTAGGGGATTGAGAGGATCGGAGGAAGGGGAAACGCTGCCGTCAATTTGTTCTTGATACATTTGGCTAAAGGCATCAAAATAATCCCGCAGTAAACCGACTTGACGGAGATCCTCGTTGGTGGTCGTGTATTGTTCTAAAAGAGCGATCGCCCGTCGGATCAGGGCTTGATTTTCTTTGGCGAGATAACAAATAATTAAAACCAATGCTCGGGCTTCGTCAACGCTTAAAGGTTTCTGTTGTTGTGAATTCTCCGGATGAGTCAGTCGATCCGCAATAACCGAGTTTAAATTGAGTTGTTCTGCAACTTCGACTAGACTTTCCGAACCGGCTCCCGTCAGGGCGACCAAGGCCAACATAACTAATTCTAATCGAATTGTGATGTCATCTAACTGGGTCGGTTCTGGCTCTCGTTCTAAGTTGAACTCTTGCCAATTGAAAGCGCGATCGTCAGCCCTGGCCAATGGTTCCATAGTCCCTGAGATGGATTGAATCTTGCTTTATTATAGGGATTTTCCTTCACAATCTTTCGATGGGGGGATCTGGTGGTCAATTGAGATCTTAACTTGGTTAACACTAAGTTAAGATTAAATTGACCGCGATCGCAAATCCCAGTCAATGGGAACAAAGTTTAAAGTCCAGCTAGAAAATTTTCAACTGGGCTTCAAAAGCGTAACCGATTATACATAAAAACAAGTCCCAAAAAAGCCACAAAATGTCCACCGAATCTTTGTCCCAATGACCATCGGGACGGTTTGATCGCAGGTTTAATATTTTTAGGTGAAGTTTACTTTCCTCCAGAAGAAAAGACGAGTAAAATGACGGTGGAAATTTAAGAGTATTTCAGTAAACCTACTGATTTAACTGATATTGGTGTGAGGAGAGTATGTCCCAACAAACCTTGAAAGCTTGGCTACTGAGTCCGGCAATTTTAGGAGCAAGCTTAATTTTGTCTTCGGGAGCGGGGGCTGAAGTTTTAACGGCTTCCGAACCTATGGCCCAAGTTCCGGTTAATCCCCATAGCGGTCAAATTGGGCCGCAGTCAACCTTTTCTCAGGTACAAGTTTCTGACTTTGACTCTGGGGAAAATGCAGAGAATTCCGTTACTCCAGAAACCTCCGACCAACTCAACCAATACTTTCAAGAGGGTCGGCGGTCCCAGAAAAAACAGCAAGTAACCTCCGTTTCCCAACTGTCAGACGTCCAACCAACCGACTGGGCGTTTCAGGCGTTACAGTCTCTCGTTGAACGCTACGGCTGTATTGCGGGATATCCGGACGGAACTTATAAAGGAAACCGGGCGTTAACCCGTTATGAGTTCGCCGCCGGGATCAACGCCTGTTTAGAACGCATTAACGAACTGATCGGTGCCTCTACTGCGGACTTGGTGACGCGGGAAGACCTGGCGAGACTGCAACGGTTAATGGAAGAATTCGCCGCCGAACTCGCCGCCATTAGAGGTCGGGTGACGGTTCTCGAAGCCCGGGCCGCCGAACTGGAAGCCAATCAATTCTCGACGACAACCAAACTCAACGGGGAAGTGATCTTCTTTATTGGGGATACCTTTGGCGATCGCGCGGAATATACGGTTGCCGGCGGGCCGAATGTTGACGATAGTGACGACCCGACCCAAAGTTACTTCGGTTATCGGGCGCGTTTAAATTTCGATACCAGTTTTACCGGACAGGATAGGCTGCGGACTCGTTTGCAAGCGCGAGATGTTCCCAACCTCAGCCGCGAAAACTTGACGAATACTTTAATGAGTCGTCTCGGTACCGATGGCGGTTCAGAAGATTTTACGATGGATGACCTGTATTACCGTTTCCCGGTTATGAATGGTAAAGGTCAGGTTTACTTTGGGGCGAAGGGCTTAGACCTCGATAATGTTCAAGATCCCATCAGTCCGTTTGAAAGTACGGGTACCGGTGCATCCTCTCGCTTTGGTCGTTACGACCCCACCATGTTCCGGGGACCGGAAGGAACGGGTTTGGCGCTTAACTATCGACTCAACGATAATATTAAGATTAATCTCGGTTACTTAGCTGATGACGGAGATGCACCCGATCCGTCTGAAGGTCGAGGTATTTTTGATGGCGGTCATTCGGCGTTCTTGCAAGTGGTCTATGAACCCAAGGATAATTTAGTGTTGGGTTTGGCTTATAGTCGTCGTTATTTCCGCGAGGATGATGTCGGTGTTAGTGGCGGAACCGGAAGTTTCTTGGCCAACCGTCCCTTTGGTGATAACCCGACCACTAGCGATAACGTCAGCTTCCAGGCGAATTGGAGAATTTCTGATAGTTTTGAGGTTGGCGGTTGGGTTGGTGCGGCTTGGGCTGATGATAAACCGACTGGCGAGGGTGATGACCTCGATGCAACTATCCTCAATTTTGCGGTAACGTTGGCGTTCCCCGATTTGTTGAAAGAAGGGGATTTGGGCGGTATTATTGTCGGGATGCAACCGAAGGTGGTTTATCACACTCTTGATAATTTAGAAGAAGATAAAACCGGGATTCATATTGAGGCGTTATATCGTTTCCAAATCAACGAATATATTTCTTTGATTCCGGCGGTTTTCATTATTACTGACCCCGAACATACCGATGAAAACGATACGATTGTTGTGACGACATTCCGAACAACTTTCCGTTTCTAAATCTGGCAATTGTCGGGCGATCAAATCTCGTAGGGTGCATCAAATTTTGATTGTCTTTGTTGAGTAATTCCCGGTTAATTGTTTGATGCACCCTACCTGATATGATATCCGACTAATCAATGATCGTTGTAGGGGCGGGTTCAGTATTGATCTTGATAACCACTCCGAGATTGACTTAAACCCGCCCCACCCCAATAATAATATTAATCAACCGGACATCATATGAATTTCTGGGTGCATCAAATTTTGATTGTCTTTGTTGAGTAATTCCCGGTTAATTGTTTGATGCACCCTACCCTTTCTGAGTGATTCCCGGTTAATTGTTTGATGTACCTCATCCGTTGTTTTATTCGACTAAAAGACTGATATTTTCAGCAGAGATAAACAGATTAACGGTTTCACCCACAGCATACTGTTGGGTGCGATCGCGTTGTAGATTTTGTTGACGAATAATTATCGAGGTATTGGGGGTTAATTTTACTCGATAGCGGGTATCGGTTCCGAGATAAATTGATTCTTCTATTATACCCTGAAAATTGTTATTTTGCCCGTTATTTTCAGAAAAAATACCAACTTTTTCGGGGCGGATAACAAGGGTTAAAATTTGTCCGGGAAAGACTTCGGTTTGAGAAGCGACAGAAAGGGATAATTGTTCATCGACTAAGAGATTAATTTGATAATTTTGGTGTTGGGTGACTCGCCCGGTTAAGATATTACTTTCCCCAATAAAATCAGCAACAAATCGAGTTTTGGGATATTCATAAATTTCTACCGGGGTTCCGACTTGTAACAGTTTACCCTCGTTCATTACCCCAATTCTATCGGACATGGTTAACGCTTCTTCTTGGTCGTGAGTCACGTAAATAAAGGTAATTCCTAAGCGTTTTTGCATCTGTTTAAGTTCGAGTTGCATTTCCTTTCGCAACTTCAAATCTAACGCCCCCAACGGTTCATCAAACAGTAAAACTTTGGGCTGTTTAACTAACGCCCTGGCGAGGGCGACTCGTTGCTGTTGTCCGCCGGAAAGTTGACGGGGATAACGGTTTTGTAAGTTTGTTAATTGTACCAATTCTAACGCCTCAGAAATCCGTTGACGAATTTCTGGGCGAGGTAAATTTTCCATTTCTAGTCCGAAAGCGATATTTTCGCTAACGGTTAGATGGGGAAATAGGGCGTAATTTTGAAAGACGGTATTCACCGGGCGATGAAAAGGCGGATGATGATTCATGGCTTGTTTGTGAATATAAATTTCCCCGGATGTGGGGCTTTCAAAACCAGCTATCATCCGCAAAGTTGTTGTTTTTCCACAACCCGAAGGGCCGAGAAGTGAAAAGAATTCCCCGGTTTTAATGTTGAGATTTAGACAATCAACGGCTAAGGTTTCTCGGTGGCGATTTCCGTGATAAGACTTGGAAACCTTAACCAATTCAACTGCATTATTCATAGAAAAAATTGACTTTTAAATGGAGAAGACGTCAGCCCGAAATGTTCCTAAGTTCCAAAGCTTAATTTAACTTCATTCCAAGCCTCATCATAGAGAATTGTTGCTTCTCCCACATCTTCGAGATACTGAAGTTTTGCAAACACTTCCGGGGCGGGATAAATACCGGGATTTTCCAAGTTTTCTGCTTTGATCAGTTTTTCTTGGATGGCGACTTTATTGGGGGAAGCATAGTTAATAAAGTTAGAAACTTTTGCGCCGATTTCCGGTTCTAGAATAAAATTAATAAACTGTTCGGCTAATTGTTTATGGGGTGCATTTTTCGGAATGACCATGCTATCAATTGCTACCAGTGTTCCTTCTTGGGGAATAATATATCTTAAATTCGGATTTTCTGCCATGACTTGAAAGACATCGCCGCTATATTCCATTGCCAAATCAATTTCACCTTGATTGAGAAGATTTTGACCCGTATCGGGAACGAATGCTTTGATAGTTTTCTGATTTTTAATTAAAAATTCTTTGGCTTTTTGGATTTCTTCGGGGTTGGTTGTATTCGGACTATAACCCAGATAAATTAACACCGCCCCAAAGGTGTGGCGCATATCATCTAATAGGGCGGCTTTTCCGGCAAATTTAGGGTCAAATAATGCGGCCCAACTGTTTATTTTATCTCCGGTTTCTTGGATATTGTAGCCAATTCCCATCGTTAACCATTGATAGGGAACGCTATATTTATTTTCGGGGTCATAGGGCGGATTGAGAAACTTTTCGTCGATATTTTTGAGGTTGGTAATATTACTTTTATCAATTTCTTCGAGTAGATTTTCTGCGATCATTACTTTCACCATATAATCGGCGGGGAAAGCAATATCATAACCGGGATTTCCCGGCTTTAATTTGGCGTAAAGGCTTTCATTGCTATCGTAGGTGTCATAATTGATTTTGACATTATATTGTTCTTCAAATTGAGTGAGAACTTCGGGGGCGATGTAGGTAGACCAATTGTAAAGATTGAGAACATTGTCGCCCGTTTGACCCGATTGTGATAAATTTGAATTGCTACCTGTACAACCGATGGGTAACAGTACGCTAACCAGAAATAGAAGAACAAAAGTTAAAATCCGTTTCATTTTTCGACTGAATTTGATATTTTAAGGTTTGGGTTTGGGTTGGGTGCGGTTAATTGTTAATGAGGATACCACAAGAACTAAAGATGCGAATAACATTAACGTAGAAAGGGCGTTAATGGCGGGAGTAACGGAGAGTTTGATCATTCCATAGACAAATAAAGGTAAGGTGGTGGCGCCGACTCCGGTGTTAAAAAAAGTCACCACAAAATCGTCTAAAGAAAGGGTAAAGGCTAACAACGCACCGCTAACAATTCCGGGTAAAATTAAGGGGAAAGTAATCCGGGTAAAAGTGCGCCATTCATTCGCCCCCAAGTCGAGGGCGGCTTCTTCTAAAGCCGGATCTAATTCCGCTAAACGCGCCCTGACGGTAATGGTAACAAAGGCAATATTAAAGGTAATATGACCCAAAATTACCGAGGGTAATCCCAAGGTTAGACGAATTCCGGTGAGATTTTCCACGAGTCGAAAAATTAGGGTAAAAAAGACGAGTAAAGAAATCGCCAGGGTAATTTCAGGGATAATAATCGGAAGTAAAATTAGCCCCGTAATTATTTTATCACCCGGAAAGCGGAAACGTTCAAGGGCGAGGGCGACTGTTGTTCCTAATATTGTGGCGACCAAGGTAGAAATTACCGCAATAATTAAACTATTATTTAAGGATTGCCAAATTTCTACGGTGGAAAAGTTGGCGGTTGTCTCGGTGGTTTGACCCAATAAACTGCGATACCAGTCGAGGGTAAATCCCGTCCAAATGGCGTTAAACCGGGACGTATTAAACGAGTAAATCACTAAAATTAATATGGGGAGATACAAAAAAGCAAGGGCGAGTGTTGCTTGTATCCACAGCCAGGATTTTCCGAGGTTTCTCATGGGTTTGTTAGTCCTCTGTTGGGGTTTGTAAGTAAATCAAAACCGGGATTAAAATAATTGCCATTAAAATCATCGATAAAGCCGAACCGAAGGGCCAGTTTCTCGCCTGTAAAAATTGATTTTGAATCAGATTTCCTACCATTAACGTTTTCGCCCCCCCCAAAATATCGGGGGTGATAAACGCACCAACTGCGGGAATAAACACCAAAATTGATCCGGCGATAATTCCCCGTTTTGTTAAGGGAAAAACCACCCGCCAAAAACTGCGAAAATTATTTGCACCCAAATCTTGGGCGGCTTCAATTAGGGTAAAGTTAAACCGTTCTAATGTGGCATAGAGTGGTAAAATCATAAAGGGTAAATAGCCGTAAATTAAACCGAGAATTACAGCCAAAGGAGTAAAGAGTAGATTTAGGGGTTCATCAATTAGCTGTAAACTTTGTAAAATAGAGTTGACAACCCCTTCGTTTCCTAAGATTACTATCCAAGCGTAAGTTCTAACTAAAAAGTTTGTCCAAAAGGGGATAATTACCAAGCCTAAAAGTATGTTTCGCCAACGGGGAGGACGGGTGACAATAAAAAAGGCTAAGGGATAGGCGATGATTAAACAAATCACGGTTGTTAAAGTTGCCAGTTGCAGCGATCGCCAAAATACACCCCAGTACAAAGGGCTGATTAAACGTTGATAGTTATCGAGGGTGAATATCCAGTTAATTCCGCCGTAGGTTCCCCGTTGGAGAAAGCTACAAACGAGAACAAAAATTAGCGGTAAAACAAAGAACACCAACAGCCAAATTGTGGCGGGTAAGAGCAGAATTAATAAGGTTGTTTGTTTGCGGGTTTCTACGGTTGAGAAACGGGATTTTTCGGGTTGTAATACAGTCATTGCCAAAGAAAATAGGGAATAGGGAACCGGGAATGGGAAATCGGGAATAGTCAAAAAAACGGGTCACGGGTTACTGTTGGCTGTTAACTGAAATAGGGGGTTGATCTGCGATCGCAAATCAGCTATAATTCTACTGAGTTAAGTCTATTTTTGAATAAACCTTTACTCCAGTGCAAACGCTTCATCTATCGGAATCAAATCACCCCCTGGTGAAGTCGCTATCCCATCATAGCGATCAAGAGTTGCTGACGATGTTTCAAAATCACCCGGATCGGGGGAAATATTTTGTGACCATTTTCTGTCGTTATGCGCTGATTGTTAACACTTTGATTAGTCATTCTGTGCGATCGCCGGTACAAGCCGAGTATTTATTTTCTCAGACTTGGCGACATATTTTTTATGAAATGCGAGGTTTAAACTTGCGGGAATCCCAAGCGACGCCCGGAGAAACCACGCTACAAAATTGGTTAATTAATGTGACGGCGATTTGTATTAACGGCGCCGAACTTCCTCCGGTTGAGTCGATTCAATATTCTCTGAAAGCCGCACCTTCGCCGCTGTGGTGTTATGTGGGACAAGCCTTAGATCAACTCGATCCTTTGTTGCGTTTGGCGGTGGTGATGGCGCAAACCTTTCATTGGAGTGAAACCCGGATCGCGGCTTATTTACAAGCGGAAGGAGAAGCAATTTCTCCCAACGAAGTCAAGGATTTACTCAAGCAGGGATACAAAGAACTTCAGAAGAATATACCCGAAGATATTCGCGCCATTTATTGGAATGAAGCGATCGCAAATCCCGAACAAAATAGCCAGGAAGAACTACTTCAGTCTTAATTAAAATCGCTTTTAATGTCTTTTAAAATTGTTGGAAACAGTGGCTTATCGGTCTGAGAGAAACCCAAACTTTTAAATCGTTTAATTTGTTTAAAAAGACCCGGATGTAGGAATCCGGATCGGTTTGTTTATTTTAGGCTTCGACCTCAATTTTCTCAACTAATACGGCTTCTATTTCCGTGAGTTCAGTTGCTTGGCGATAAACCTCAATTGCTTCATCGAGTTGACCGTTTTCTTGAAGAATATCTCCTAATCGATGGTAGGCTTCCCCGTTTTTGGGTTCCAACTCTATCAACTGTCGATAGCAACGAATCGCTTGATCGAACTGAGCTTGAGCTATCCAAATCTCTCCTAAATGTTGATAGACTAAACCTAATTTTGGATTGAGGTCAAGTGCTTTTTTGTATGCGGTTATTGCTTCTTCCCAACGTTGAAGATGAGCAAGAACTTGACCCAACCTACAGTAAAAATTTGGATTTTGGGGATGATATTTAACCGCTTGATAATAGATGGCGATCGCTTCCGGCCATTTCTGTTTTCTGATGTATATCTCTCCCAAATTTCGGTAAGCTTCGATGTGAGATTGATCTAATTTAATCAGTTGTTGATAGCAAGAAATCGCCCAATCAAGCTTTCCTAATTTTAGCATTGACTGAGCCAATTTTGCCAGATCTTCAGCGGTAAAAGTTTCGGGTTCTAGACTAAAAACCTGATACCAACATTTGGCCCATTCTTGAGTTTTTCCTAACCGTTTCCAAATTTTAGCCAAGTTGCGATAAGCAGAAGCCAAATTGGGTTTGAGTGAAATGGCTTTTTGATAATAGGAAATTGCCAACTCCCATTCTTGATTTTTGGCTGACAAACTCCCCAAGTTTGCATGAACTTCTGCAATATTAGGATCGAGACTTAACGCTTGATTATATTGTTGTTTTGCTTCTTCTAATTGACCCAAAGCTTGTAAAGCATTTCCCCAAAGTTTATAAGCCATTGCGACATCCGGCTTACTTTCAATCGCCTTTTGACAGCAATAAATTACTTTTTTAAACTGCCTTTCTTTCAAACAATCTTCAGCCTGATTGAGATAATTTTCCGCCTCTTTAAACTGTTTTGAACGGTTTTCTGCTGCCGAACTCTCAACTTTTGTAGAATCTTCAGAAAGCTGAATTTCATCAAATTTTGAGTTTAACCCCAACTTTCCATTTAGATTCTGTTGAGGAACAGATGAAACAGAAGCAACCTCAACCGACTCAGAATTTTGATGACCATTCCCTTCGTTGAGCAAGTTTTGGATATTATTTTCAGGTTTATATTCTTGAGGTTCTGAGAGGGTTTTGTGATCAACTTGTTGGAGTTTTTGTAAATAAAATTCTGCTTCAGCAACCTTACCCTGTCGTTTCAAAGCCTCGCTTAAATTTTCATAAGCTGCGGTCAAATTTGAGTCCATTTCAACGACTCGTTTATAACAGGCGATCGCGGATGTAATTTGATTTTGCTTCAGTAAAGTATTACCCAAATCAAAATGTTCTTTGGCGGTGGCGCGCTGCGGGTCTAAACTGTAAGCTTCATACAAACAATTGGCACTTTCTACGGGTTTATTAAGCTGCTTCCAAACCTTTGATAAATTATGATAAACAACAACGGATTTAGGATTATTTTTTAGTGACTGATGATAATATTCTACAGCCTCTTTCCACTGTTGACTTTGAGCGCACAGCGTCCCTAAATTCAGATAAATTTCTGCATCTTTCCATCCCAATTCAATCGCTTTTTTATACAGTTTTTGGGCGGATTCTCGATGACCTTGAGCTTGTTCTATTTGTCCTAATATTTTATAAGCAATTGCGGTATCGGGTTGAAGTTTAAGCACTTGCTGACAGGCTTGAGTTGCTGCGGATAAATGTCCGAGTTGAGCTTCGGTTTCCGCCTGTTTAATATAGGATTCAACTTGGGATTTTTTCGAGGGTGAGGGAATGTTTTGTTGGGGTGGAATTGGAACCAGAGATTGATCGGGTTTAAGTTGAGACTCTGATAATATTTTTTCAATTGAATTAGCCGATAAAACTTCGGGTTGAGAACTCAACAATGGGACTGTATTTTTATCGTCGAGTATATCTTGACTCAACTGAATTTGGCGTTTCATGGCTTTACCCAAATTCTTATAGGATTCTATAGAATAAGGATTGGATTGAATCGCCTGACAGTAAGAAGAAATTGCTCGCTCAAGTAATCCCACATCAAGCAAGGTATTTCCCAACTGTAAAAAGTCTTTGGAAGATATCGATTCGGGATTAAGAGTATAAGCCTGATACCAACATTCTGCGGCTTCTTGTTTTTTGCCTAATCGATTCCAAATTCTGGCTAAGTTGCGGTAAGCGATGGTAAATTTTGGCTGTAAATTAATGGCTTTTTGATAACAAATAACCGCAGGTTGCCATTCCTGTTGTTGAGCGTATAACGTCCCCAAATTACAGAAAACTTCTGCAAAATCGGGCCGAAGTTGAATGGCTTTCGCATAACAATCTTTCGCTTCTTCTAGTTGACCCTGGCTTTGCCGTATATTTCCGAGAATTTTGTAGGCTTTGGCATGGGGTTTAACAACCAGGATTCGCCGACAAATTTCGGCGGCTTGTTCGTATTTATTTTCATTATAAAAAGCCTCGGCTCCGTACAAATAAATATCTGTATCTTCCGAGTTCAAAGGTAATCCGGACTGGGGAGAAGCCATCGGGGTTTTGAGGGTAGGTTTTGCGGGGATAAGGGGAGAATTGGGGGGGATGTTATTTTGATGAGAATACATCGCCGAATCTGATGTACCGGGTTTTAAAGACAGCCTGCTCGGATGTTGGGTAATACCAGCTATTTTCATAACGTTTTCAAGAGATTTTAAGGATATTAAAATATCTTCGGTTAAAGGGTTAGGATACATAAGCTGTCGAACGGGATAACAGCTAAATTCTTCGCCTTTGAGGTAGTAATGTTGCAGTTTTAGCTGCTGACTAATTACCCAAAAATAATGGCGAATATAGTGGGGTGAAACTAATTCTATCACTGTTGTTCCCGGAGAACAAAACATGAGATTCGTTAAACCACTACCGTGAGGGGATAGGATAATTTCCGCATTCGCAAATAGGGTCACTTGTTCTTCGACGGATAAAGACTCCAATTCGACTCGAACAAATCCCCATTGACTCAGCCAAGATGTTACCTCTGTTTCATTGATAATTCGACGATAATTCGCCCGTTCTCGACTAATATAAATTCGGGTCGGAGAGTCCGGCTGATTTTGTGTTTTTGAGTTTAAAAATAGGCTCCGGTTGAACGTCAAAGCTTCGGTAGATAGCCACCCTAAATAACTCGGAAACGAAGGAACAATTAATTTTTCAGCTTGAAGATAAGGAAAGCAATCGCTTTCGATAATTTTAGTTAGGGGTACCCCTAACTTTTCTAACGTTTCTCGCTGAAAAGGGTGTTGGATGCTGTTAACGATGAACCCATCTATCTGATCCCAAGAATAACCTCCCTTTTGCAAAATGTCAAATCGAGGTAAAATGTCTACCATCCAGTGAAAATAAACGTTAGCCGATAGGCCAGATAACAGGGCGATAGTTCCCGGTATTGATTCTAGTTTATACTGTCCTTCGGGCTGAAAATCCTGAGGATTAAAATTTTGTTTTTGATGGGTCTGTTCGAGTTCACAAAAGGGTAGCTGACCCGGATAACTGCGAGAAAGTTCGGGGATTAACTGATTTTGGTTATCCCAAATTGCAATTTGATCGCAAACCAACCAATGATTTTTTTGAGGAGCAACCCAAACTCGTCCTTGTTGAAACTCATCAACTTTAACTTCGGGTTGCTCGATTAAAATATCCTTCTTAAACGCCAAAGAATAAATTTTGTCTTTTCTGGGTTTTATCTCAAAGTTTTTAGCAATTTTTCTCAGACAAGTCTGACAGTTTAACCCCTCGCAGGTTTGGAGGTTATTCCTGTCGAGATCATCTGCAAGTTTCAGCTTGATATCCCGTTGATTTTCGGACGCAATATCTAGATAATTTTGCTTGGATTTCTCCCAATAAACCGCATCGATAAACTGTTGAATCACTTCCCCCGCATTCCATTTTCCTTGCTTTTCTAAACACAGCTTTAATTGCTGATAAGTTTCGAGTGAACGGGGATTAATTTGCAGAGATTTTTTATAAAACGGTTCTGCTTTTCCATAATGTCGGGAGAGAATCAAAAGCTTTCCTAACTGAATATAAATTTGATTCAGATAGGTAACAGCTTCAGAAAAATTATCGTCTAGATTTAAAGACTCTAAAAACTGTCCGCAGGTGATAATAGCCTTTTCCAGTTCATCTTTTCCGGTTAAAGCCCGGGCGCGACTGCAATAATAATCAATAAATATTTTTTGACTGGAAATAGCGGCTTTAAAACAAGCAATGGCGGACTTAAATTCACCAACCGAGATAAATATTTCGCCCAAACTACTTTGAGCAAGAATAGATTCGGGTTGAAGCTCAATAGCCCGTTTATAACTAGCAATTGCATCCCGATGAAGATTTAAACGTTGAAAACTTTGGCCTAAGTTTTGATAAAAAATAGAATTGTCAGGCTCTAATTTTATCGCCATTTTAAAACAAAAAACGGCTTTTTTATAAAGGTGGGCTTCCAGCAAACATTGACCCAAGTTATTCAGTAAAATCGCTTCACGTTTAAAGGAATTAATCCCCTCTCTTAAAACCAAAATAGCCGCTTTGAGATGCCGCCTAGAAATTAACAGATATCCGAGATGACTGTAAATATCAATCAAATAATGTTTGTCGGCTTCCGATGGAAAACTTTTGGCAATTTCAATCGCTTTTTGATAGAGATTAATCGCCGCAGAAATTTGACCGTTTTTTTGATAGGCAATCCCCAAATGATAATAAGCTTTAATCAAGTTGGGATTTTGTTCTAGTGCTTTTTGATAATTACAAATTGCGCCCCGAATATCATTGAGTTGATCGTGAGCCAAACCTTTATTGAGGTAAATAATCGGCCAAATTGGCTTTTGCTTGAGTGCTTTCTGGTAATAATCAATAGCGGTTTCCCACTCGCCTTTTTCCTGAGATTTAAGACCTCTTTTCGCTAGAGATTCGGCGGTATGATACATAGCATTTGTAGACACTTAATCGCGGAGTAACTGTTAAGCAATAGGATTTTATGCACCGAAAAACCTATCTATGCAATGCAAGAAAAAGAAGGATAGATCTAATAGCTTAAATTCCTTCCCAGATTCCTAGCTAAAATCCTACTCTCCAAGCAGGTTAATGAAATTGATCTTTGAAAAATTATCGAAGCGCCCTGTAAAAAATTAATTGATGCCTATTAGATCTATCAATCCTTCTCTGTTGAAGCTAGAAGAAATGTAGATGCTGATCGAATTTTGGTCTAAGTGCCTGTAAATAGCAAGCGTGACTTCTAGAGATTAGATGATTTCAAAATCATCAAATCCCAGGACGGGTTTATCTTCAAATTGAGCAATCGGTGAAGCCTTACCCGATTCATCAATATAATAGAGTGAACCCTCACTAGAGTCATAAACCAAGTTAGCACCATCAACCTCACTTGCACCCGGATTATTCGGATCAAAGTTATCAACGGTGGTAAAGTTACTTCCATCAACAGTACCATCTAAAGCAGTAAAGACAGTATCAGAAAGTTGAATAACATCTTTATTCGGATCGAAATCGGTCAGTGTATCCGTATTTTCCGATCCAAAGAAAGAGAAGGCAAAAGTATCAGAACCAGAACTACCACTGATCGTATCATTTCCCAGACCGCCACTGAGATAGTTATCACCTCTGATGCCTTGGATAACATCATTACCCTCGCCTCCTAATAAGGTGTCATTTCCGCCACCACCGACGAGAAGATCATCTCCCAAGTTTCCAGCGATAAAGTCATCACCCTGTTCACCATAGGCGGTATCGTTACCGGCTCCGCCACTGATGCTATCATCACCCAGACCGCCTAATAGCTGGTCATTTCCTTTACCTCCAACCAGGGTGTCTTCCTCGTTACCACCGTCTAAAACGTCGTCACCCTCTCCGCCACTGAGGAAGTCGTTACCGGCTTGACCCTCGAGAGTATCATTGCCTTCACTATCAATCAGCGTGTCATTTCCGCGTCCACCTCGGCTGGAATCATTCCCCGAGCCGCCTTGAATGAAGTCATCTCCTGAACCTCCATACAGGCGATCGTCCCCTCCATTACCGCTAATGATATCATCACCTGCACTGGCGGCGAAGATATCCCCATCACTACCTCCGACGGCTTGATCGTCAGAATCTCCTTGAGTGAAGAAGCGGTTTTCTTCTTCAATGGCTCCTCGAAACACAAATCCACCACCAGGTAACTGGGTGACTTCCGGGGTTGTTAAAAGCTGAGACATTTTCCTCCGAGAATTTACAGAAGTAACTCTATACTTTGATACATTAACATCTTTCTTCCGTAAAAACCCGGATGTTTTGTAAAGATATCAGCCCCTTTTATAAATCTTTTGTAAACCTTAGTCCGGATTCAAAAACCATTTTTTAAGAAAACATTTAAAATTAAAATTAGGTTAAATCCGAACATCCTACCCTTTTTATTTATTCGATTTAATTATATTTTTTATAGGATTTTAGTAGATGCCCTGGCTATTTTTTGAATTAATATCCATCGGATATTCGCAGGTTGAATCCGAAAAGATTAGATAATTTCAAAGTCATCAAATCCCAGGTTGGGTTTATTTTCAAATTGAGCAATTGGTGAAGCAGTACCCGATTCATCAATATAGTAGAGCGAACCCCGAGTAGAGTCGTAGACCAAGTTAGCGCCTTGAATCTGACTATTATTCTGATTGTTCGGATCGAAGTTATTAATCGTGGTAAATTTGCTCGGATCGATGCTACCGTCTAAAGCAGTAAAGACAGTATTTGAGAGTTGAATAACATCTTCAGTCGGATCAAAATCGGTGAGTGTATCGGTATTTTCAGATCCAAAGAAAGAGAAGGCAAAAGTATCAGCGCCTTCACCGCCGACTAAAGTATCATTTCCCTTATCCCCGATTAATTGATCGTTACCCAAACCCCCTTCAAGAAAATCGTTATCTAGACCTCCGTAAATGGAGTCATCTCCGATTCCCCCAACCAGAAAATCTTCACCCTGATTTCCCGAGATCAAATCATTTCCGCCATGACCGGCAACCGTATCATTTCCCTGACCACCCCAGGCTGTATCATTCCCTTCTCCTCCGCTGAGGCTATCGTCACCTAAATCGCCGAATAATACGTCATTTCCTTTACCCGCAATCAAGGTATCATTATCGAGTCCACCAAATAAAAGATCGTTACCTTCTCCGGTGGAGATGAAGTCACGGCCTTTGTTTCCGACAAAGAAATCGTCGCCTTGATTATCAATTAGGGTGTCATCTCCTTCGCCACCCAAACCAGTATCGTTACCTTCTCCACCTCGAATCAGGTCATTTCCTTTGTCTGCGAAAACAAAGTCATCTCCTGAATCACTATTAATCGTGTCGTTACCTTGACCTCCGTATATCAGATCTTCATCTTTTGATCCATAAATTAAATCTTGATCTTGATTTCCGTGAAGGGTATCATTGCCACCAAAACCTCGGATGGTATCATTACCCTCGAAGCCAAACAGGAGATCGTTAAGATCGCCTCCTGAGATCTCATCGCTAAAATTTGAACCGAGAAAACTATTAGGTTGTTCAGTCGCACCTCGAAACAGAAAGCCACCGCCCGGTAATGGCGTAATTTCAGGAGTTGTTATGATTTGAGACATGATTTTCTCTATAGAAACTTACAGAATTCACACCACGATCGGTTTATGCAGTAAGCTGTTCCCCGATCTATCTAAGAATTTGAATTAGAGAGTTAATTACACTTAGTACCAGAACATCAATCAACAGACCTGTGTTAACAACAATTAACCCAGCCGAAATTCTGTTCTTTTGCAACAGTATTTGTTGCCGAATATCACAGTTCAGTTAAATTTTGCCTCGCTGCTTCCCCTGATATTATAAATTAATTCGGCTTAATTTTTCATCCAAATCTATAGTTTTTATCTGCGGTTAATCTCTTGAATCCGGAAAATTTATAAATTAAGAAAAATTTTATACTATTCAAAATTTAAAAGGCTTTGATTGCTCGATAACTATAGATTGTGGGAACTATTAGCCTCGGGTTGTATCATTTTAATCAACTTGAATTTATGTAACTTAAATCACAAAAATGTTCCCGGAATATTTCTGATTATAAAACTTGATGAACTCGCTGCCCCTGTTGAGGGGTCACTTTAAAATTTGTACTATTGAAGGCGGGAATTGCCAATAAATCCTTGAGAACGGGATCGGGTTTGAATTGTTCCCCCAATCGAGAAATTTAGCGGTAAAACGGATCATCGCTTGGGGTTTGATTGCCAGACGCCTCGATCGAGTCGTTGCGATCGCGCCGTTTAGGTCTAATTTCTCAGTGGGGGCAATCTCTGCTGTTGCTTGACATCCTCCGAAGCCGTAACCCGCGATCGCATCTTTTACTCGATCATTTCTATTTTGTCTGTTTGGGGATTTTTTCAGGTCTTTTCACCAACACTACCCGACTAATTTTTCTCTCTTTTGGAGGATGTTTCTATTCAATGTAATGCTTTATCCCCTTTTTATCGAAAGTATTTGTTTGACTAATTTATCTTTCTTACTCTAGGAGGATGAACGCCCAGAAAACCTTTATTAAGATATATTAAGTGTGCGGTTGAAATACAATTATTTATTTTTTGATTTTGACCAATTTTTCAATTTTTTTAGAAATAAAACAGGAGGATGCTCTATGACATTTGCTGAACTTAAAAATAATATTGACCCCGGATTAGAGGAATTTAATCGTTTCGACACCGATACTCAACTGGCGCTCTTGTGGTTCTTGTATACAAAAATGGGTGGTTCCATCACACCTGCCGCTCCGGGTGCGGCCGCTCCGCAAATTGCAGAAGGATTGTATAATCAAATCAAAGAACGCTCTCACGAAGAACAATTACAACTTCAACGGGACTTCTTAGAAGGAACCAACAATGAAATTGCCCGCGAATATGGTTCTTTAAGCGATAATACCAAGCTGTTATTATGGTATCGTTTAGCCCAGGGAATGGAAACCAAAGAAATTGTTCCGATGCCGGAAGATTATGAACTGAACAAAAAAGCGGACACGCTGTTAGCGGCTATCGAAACCTTAGATTTTGAACAACAAATTACCTTCTTACGGAGGGTCGTTTCTCCGACGGGTTCTCAACAAACATCCCAGGGAAATATATAATCAATCGTTTTCCCTTTGACAAAGACATAGATTAAAAAAGTCTCAATCTTTGCCGAACTCAATAAAAAGAATTTGTTTTTCTGATTGAGTGATTGAGGTCTATTATCCCCCCTAACCGGTCCGGGTTGGGGGGGAATTTTTTGGCGGATCAATTCGACCTACAAATAACCCATTCGGGCTTTTGAGATCATCAATGAAGCGATCGCTCCTATCCGGTGTCCCCATTACTCAAACCAATTAATCGGATGCTAAAAAAGGTTCAGACGGTTAAATTCGGGTAAGCGGAAGCCTAAATCTTTAAATTTTAGCCTTTATAAACATCAAAACCGAAAAAAATCCGAATAGCAGTCATCTTTATGGCATTTCTCCAAATAATGGGAGCGGGGCGGGTTCATTACAGTTATCAGTTATCAGTTATGCAGTTATCAGTTTTTACAGTGAACAGTAGCCAGTGAACAGTGATAACTGTCAAAACTGGTCACAGATAACTAATAACTAATAGACGATCTATTCTCGGGCAATAGTGCGGCGATTGCTGACAGGGTAAAGTTTTGTACCTCACCAAGATGAGAAGGGCTATAATTTGTGGAAGTTTTAGTAAAAAATCGATGACTTTACCCTCGAAAATTTGACCTTTATTAGAGTCTGGAGTTGTAAACTTTAGTCAATTTTTTTGTAGTCAACACTGGGCGGACTGTATTTTTACGGAATCTTTAACTAAAATTATCGCAAATCAAGTTATCATTAACTCAGAAAAAATACTGAACTCATGGTCAAGATACTTTCTGTTCACCCGGTCATCTTTACAAAAGCTTTAAAATCCGCCCTGATTTTAAAGATCTTGTTAAGTCACAGCCGAGAACATCCGCATCAATAGCCCATAGAAACCCTCAGAAGCCCGGTGAGTTGATGGTAGGGTTGAGGGAATCTGAATGGACTCAATGGGCCGCGACAAATTGTAATGAATACTCGGGTTTGTTATAATGCTTCTCTGAAAATAATATAACTATTAAAAAAGGAGTTGAAAGCTGGAGTTTTTTAAACGCCTTTTGGGGGGGTTGGCTGTTTCTGTATTGAAAAAACTTCTCGGAGGTTGATGGGGTAAAGAGGAGCAAATGCAAGCGGATCGAGGGTTTTTTTCGATAAAAAATAGTGGGTTCGCCCATAAATTTATCTCCCCGCACCCCAACTCCCCGCTTCCCCAGTCCTAGAATTTTCGGGAGCGTTAAAAAATGTAGAGTAGAACCGAAGACGTGAAAATTCAGTGGAATTTTTGCGGTATCTTGAAAAGAGTCAAAAACTGCCAAGTCATTCATCAGAGTCGAGAGACATTGATGAGCAATAATAGACTCAACACGCGCCCTGATTGTTGGTTGATGTAGAGTAAAAGTCCCGGAGTTAGCGCCAGCCTATGAATAAAAACCGAATGGGTAAGTTTCAAGTTCATCATCGAACCGATTGTCAAACTTGATATAGGCATCAACGTATTATGTACAAAAGCAAATATTTACTGAAAGACAACCCGACGATGAGACAATGGCTTCCGATCGCGATTGTCATGGGATTAGCGATTGTCTTGCGTCTTTATCAACTCGGTACTGAGAGCGTACTGTATGATGAAATGCTCAGTATTCGCGATTCAGAAAACTTTCAATTCACCTTTCCTTACAACCGTCCTCTGTTCTATATGCTGCTGAATGTCTGGATGAAGTTTGGCAGCAGTGACGCTTGGCTGAGGTCAATGTCTGTATTGTTTGCAATTGGTGCAATTTGGTTGACCTATCGGCTGGGCTGTCGGGTGGTGGGTCAAGCAACGGGAGTGATCGCGGCTTTAATCATGGCACTCTCGCCGTTATTTCTCAATCACTCTCAGGAAATTCGGATGTATGGGCCGATTATGTTCTTCAGTGTAGCCGGAACATTAGCCCTGTGTCATTTTTTAGAACGTCCGACCTATCTAACCTTAGGTTTGTGGATCGTGGCGCGAATTGCTTTGCTTTTGAGCAATGCCAATAATGTGTTAATTTTACTCCCGGATACGATTTTATTAGCGTGGCAGTACCGCAAACAATTGTATTGGTTCGTGGTATCGGCCGTCAGCATGGGGTTAATTTGCCTATCGTTTTTACCGGTGGTGTTGTCGATGACCTCTGGGGGAGCATACGGCGAATACATGGAAACCACAGTCGCTGAGTATTCCAAACCGGGTTTAATGTTAGTTCTCGGCGAACTGACCCAAATGACCGTTTACTGGCCGATGAGACACCTGTTGAAGTCCAATGAAATTGTACTCGAAAACAATGAATTGGGCGACAGTTCTTTATTGAGCAGTATCTTCTCGACTCAAACCTTAATGCTGTTGTTTTATGCCGGTTTTACCCTGGTATTAATTGGGGTGATGGCGGTGGCTTTGTTCTCGCTATTTGCCGATAAAGAACGTTCAGAAAAATTACGTTGGGTAGCGGCTTGGGCGATTTTACCCACCGCCTGCACGCTGATCATTTCTTATATCTCCAACCCCATTTGGAAGCCCCGTTACTTGCTGTTTATCGATCCTTACTTCCTGATTTTACTCGCCACAGGTTTTGTCGTGATTTGGCATTGGCGGCGATTGTTGGGTATGGTGATAGCAGTGGCCTACTTCGTGGCGGTATCGGGAGGACTCTCGGCTTATTACGGTACCCTCTATCGTACAGATTGGAAAGGGGCCGTTGAAACGATCGAAACCAACTCGCAACCCAACGATGCGATTATGGTTTACGCTCCGCCTGTGGGCTATGATTACGCCTTTGAACGTTACTATCAGGGTACATTACCCGTCTACCGTGTGGGGCCTAAAGATCAAATTCCTCAATTCCAAGCCGACAAGCAGGCTTTTCGCGAACAACCCGGCCAAGGTGAATCTTCCTCATCAACTCCCGATCGCCTCTGGTTATTATGTTGGTCTTATTGCAAACAGACGGCCGAAATGGATCAATTAACTCAGATTCTACTGGGAGAATCTTTTGAGGTCAAAGACACTCAAGTGTTCAAAAGTCTCGAAGCCTCTTGGGTGGGTCTTTCTCTGAGAACACCCAATTCTACTCCAACAAGCTCATCTGAGTCCCCCTCGGATAAAGGTTCCCAGGTCATTTCCTCAACGGATAGTCCCCCATAAAGCCGAACTTGAGATAGAAATTGTTTTCTCGATTTAGAACAATATCCCATTTCGGTTAGCATAGACTCAAGCTTTTCTTTGACCGAGATCAGCCGATTCTTCTAGAGCAAGTTTGACCATCCTAAACCTTGACCAGTCATTGATTGCTGAAATAACAACTTATGGATATTTTACCCACCCGCCTAGAGCAATTTCCCTCTGCAACTCTAGATTCAGAAACTCCTCTCGAAAAACCTCAAGTTTCTATTGTTGTGCCGATTTACAATGAGGTCGAGAGTCTACCGAAACTCATTGATGCCATTCAAACCAGTTTACAAACGACGGATGTCACTTATGAATTAATTTGTGTCGATGATGGTTCCCGAGACGGATCAACCGAACTCCTCAAAGAACTTGCAGCTAATAATCCGATTTTAAAAGCGGTGATTCTCCGACGCAACTACGGACAAACTGCGGCGATGTCGGCCGGATTTAATAATTCTCGCGGTGAGGTGATTGTTACCCTCGATGGGGATCTGCAAAATGATCCGGCTGATATTCCGATTTTGCTTGATAAACTCGCCGAAGGCTACGATGTGGTCAGCGGTTGGCGGAAAAACCGACAGGATGCTGCTTTAACTCGACTTCTGCCTTCAAAAATTGCTAACGGGTTAATTGGACGGATGACCGATGTCAAACTCCATGACTACGGCTGTTCTTTAAAAGCTTATCGGGCTGAGGTGGCGGCCGATCTTAAACTCTATGGAGAATTACACCGATTTCTTCCCGCTTTGGCGGCGATCGAAGGGGCCAGAATTACGGAAATACCCGTTCGTCACCATGCGCGTCAGTTCGGTCACAGTAAGTATGGTCTCGATCGCACTTTCCGAGTGGTGATGGATTTGTTAACGATTTCCTTTATCAAAAAGTTCCTCACTCGGCCGATGCACGTCTTTGGGCTTTTGGGCTTGTTCTCGCTGTTAATTGGGGTTCTTTCTGGTGTTTACTTGACCTTCCTCAAATATGGTTTGGGTCAAAGTATTGGCGATCGCCCTCTGTTGATCCTCGCCGTTTTACTGACCCTCACGGGTGTTCAACTGTTTAGTTTTGGCTTGTTGGCTGAGGTGTTGATGCGAACTTACCACGAGTCTCAAAATCGTCCCATTTATCGGGTTCGAGAAGTGGTCAGCGGTCACAATTCTAAGTCACAGCATCTCGCCAAGCGTTCTTAAGCGTTTTCTGTTGAAGAAATCGGAAAGATTTTACAAGCCATGTGGCGGGGTGGAACTTGATGGGAGTGTTCAGATTTTTTCAAGGAGTCTGAACCCTCTTGTCCGTCTTGGGGGGGTGCGATGCACACGGCGACTTGTCCAACACCCGCCATCAGGCTACTGACTCGCTCGGATATGATTTGCATTTCTTGGATCAGTTGTTCGGCGATCAACCGTGAGGGGGCGATGATCATAAAGGTGTTTACCCCAGTCGGACTCGGCGCCATCCCATAACTGCATTCTCCGAGTTGGCTTTGGGTTGCCAGGTTCAAGGAATCGTGAAAGCGATTGATTAAGGCTTGATAGAATGATTCGTTGAGAGCGCGATTGTTGAAAATCGATTGGGGGATCATAATAAGTCCTTTCTGCTGTACGTCCTGATTTTTCAGCTTTGCGTGCTTCCCTCACGGACAAGCAATGCTATTACTTTCTGATTTTAACATTTATTAACAAATTCGAGAAACCCCCCAATTGTTAAAGAATCTGATAGTTTTGATTAGTGGGAAACTGGCAATAGGCAATTATCAGTCACCAGTCACCCTCCGGGTTCAGCAGTTGCTAAGATTGCAAACTTTGCTCTATGCGCGGAGCGCGTAGCCTGCCGCAAAGCGGCTTACTTCGCTCGCGACCATTCCGCCAAGTCAGCACTGCAACACCTGTCACCAGTCACCAGTCATATCAGTCACCAGTCACCAGTCACCCTTCGGGTTCGCGCATAGAGTTTTTACAGTTGTCAGTTTTCAGTAACTCCCAACTCCCAACTCCTAACTCCTGTCTCTTGAGACAAGCCATAAATTATCTGTTTTGTCAAGATGTCTGTTTTGGGCGATCGCTTGGACTTTGAAAATTCGTGCGTCGGGGTTGGTATTTTTTTGTCAGAATCTTCTGAGATTTAACGAGAGAATCAGGGTTTTAGCCTCTATTTTGACGTGTAGACACAGTAACCCCTTGGGTGGTGTTTTTTATAGCATACCAGAACCCCTATGTTTTCGTCAACTTTTTGAAAAATTTTCTCAGTAAAAATTTCAATTTTTTCCCAAATCTTTTGTTTATTAAACCGAATCCGCGATTTTAATTAGAAAAACTTATCCTTTGAGGGCCAGAGTTGATTGCCGGGTTGAGAGTTGCCAGTTAATTGATTGAGGAGTTTTAAAAAGCCTAAATTTAAGCCTAAATTGTCGTGAAGCGGGGTAGAAAAAGTATGTTATAGGTCGGCACAGATTTCCATTATTCTAGAATAGGTCAAGTCGGAGGATTTGTCAATCGAAAATCGGGGAAATTTTGGGGAATTTTTTCAGAAAAATTGACGATTTTAGGAAGAAAAAAGCGATCGCATTATTAGGGAACACCGGATCAGGGAACAGGCAGTTTACAGTTACCAGTTACCAGTTATCAGTTACCAGTGAATAGGGTAAGGGGTAAAGGGTAAGGGGTAAGAGGCAATTCTGTACGCGCAGCGAGCGCGAACGCGCTTACTCGGTGACTCGGTGACTCGGTGACTCGGTGACTCGGTGACATTTAGATGGGTTTAATCGCAATAATTGTCCGATGACGGGGATCGCTGGCGCAGGTAGTTTTATATTCAAAACCGATATCTTTTAAAGCGGTTTCTACATCAAAGGTGTAAAAATCATCGCTCCAGGGTTCGGTACTTTTCATCAGGGTAAACAATACGGGGGGTAAATTTTGAATAACGGGAGATTTGGGATTATTATCAACAATTGCCAAACATCCGCCCGGACGAAGAATTCTCAGGGCTTCTGTGAATAGATTTCGGGTGGCTTGGTGGGGGAGTTCGTGGATGAGAAATTGTAGGGTAACGACATCAAAAGAATTATCGGAAAAATCGGTATTTTCGGCGAGGGCGTGTTTCCATTTGATTTCGTTTTCCCTATCGTTATATTTAGCGACGGCTAACATATAGGGCGACAAATCTAAACCGACTGTCTGAACGTTTGAATTATAGTTTTCTTTGAGATAACGGTGTAAACTGCGGGTGGAAACTCCCACCGAACAGCCCACATCTAAAACTGTATTAACCGATTTGGGCAGATAATCTTTGAGGACTTGATGAAAACTCGAACGCAATCTTTCGTGAGCGGTTTCCCAAGTCATTTTTTCATGTTTCCAAACTCTCAACCCCATCGAATAGGTTGCTGATTCGGCTTCAAATGCGGCTTGCCAACATAAGTTTCCGGCTTCGTAAGCATGAAAGGGTTTTTGATAATAATCGGGATAAATAATATTTTTATCGTTAATTTCTGCAAATCTATTTTTCACGTCCGACGCTTCTAACTGCTGGTAAGTTTGTCGCCAGGGAATGCTATTGTTTTCGGCGGTTTTAATTAAAACCTGTCGGGCTTGACGCTTCATTAAATTGAAAATTGGTGGCGTTTGAATCAACACATTCACCACTCTAGATAACAAATCTTCCCCCGCCCAGTCCGGTTTAATTTTTGTGTTCATCGGTTATCAAATAAGTAAAAACACACCCGAGAGTTTCCTGATTTTAAAATCAATTCAGTTAAAGCTAACTCAAACTAACGAGAAAACAACAGTAGGAAAGAATTCCCCCTTGTTCACCCATCGCTCAAGGGTTAATTATAGGGTTCAAGTTTGGCTCGAATCCCATTTCGAGTTAGTAATTGTATCACTTCGTCGGCTTTATAACGACTTTGAAAAGCGCCCGCTTGAATAATAGAACGTCCTCCAACCACTGTCCGAAACGCATCGGGAATAACCCTTCTGACTTGTTGATAAGCCCGTTCACTATTATCCTCGACAACAACCCGATACTGTAAACTACTTCTCAAAGCCGTTGTCAGAGGGGTCAACTGACGCACGGGAGGACTCGCAGAGGGACCAGTATTTAAACCGGGCGGAGTATACCCCTCGCCGCTAATGGGAATGCGGGAACCGGGAACCGGCAACACTCCGGAAGATAGGGCGGGAGGTGGCGAATTTTGGGGCGGATAGGGGTTCAACACGCTTCCGGTTTCGGGGGGCGGTACGGCGATGGGAATGGCGCCCGACTCGTTTTTAGCGGTGGAGGAGAGGCGGTCAAGAATTAAGGGTCGAGGAGAGGGGTTAGACCGGGTGACAACCGGCGGACGGGTGGCGGGGGGCGGTGTGGATATGGGTTGAGTTTCCGGGGGCGGAACCGCAATGGCGACGGGACGAGGGGAGGCCGCAGGGCGGGTATTGCGGACGGGAGGGCGAGAGGTGGAGGGTTCGGGGATGAATACGGGTAAGGCGGCGCTGGCGTTGATGGGAGAGATAGCCGAGGGGTTGTTAGAAGCGGTTTGACTCGACTCGTCACTTCCCCGACGGTTGAGAAGTTGTTGGGCGATGGGTGAGGGCGCATCGGGAGCGCTATAATTGCCGCTAACTTGAACTGAACCGGTGATATGGGTCGAGGCGAGTTGATTTCCGTAGGCTTGGATGACTTGGGTTTTGGTGCCGTTGTTGATATCATAACGGCCGTTGCTGCGGATGACGTTTTGACCGGGTTCGTTGCTATTTCCCAAGTCGGGTAATGCTTCGGCGATCGCGACGATTCCATCGCGTTGGTTGCGTTCGATATAATTATCTCTTAAAATCGGACGGGCATTGGCTTGAATTACAACGCCATCTTTATTATAAGTAATCCGATTTCCGGCAATAAACGGGGCGGCGTTTTGGGAGACGTTGATACCAAACCCGGTATTTTCAAATTCATTATTGCGTATTTCCGGGCGAGATGAACCAAACACGGTAATGCCGTTGGCGCCGTTTTTGTTAAAGTTATTTTCTTGAATTAATGCCGCACTGGTCCCAACAACGGAAATCCCATCGTGAGTATTTCCCGTAAAGGTATTGTTTGAGATAATCATCGAAGCCGATTCTACCCAAAGTCCGTAACCTCTGGGATTGGGATTGGTGACGGTCACGCCGCTAATTCGCGCCCCGTTAGCCCCGAGAACGGTAATATCTTGTTTGGCAAAGGTGCGACTGGTGTAGAAACCGCCTCCGTAGATGATAATTCCTTCTCCGCGACTGTTGGGGTTGCCTTGAATGGTGATATTGGCGGGCAACATTAGGGGAAATTGTTCGCCGGTTTGGGCGCTGTAGGTTCCCGGTGCGAGAATAATCGCGGTATTGGGTTGGGCGAGGCTGAGGGCTTGAGTTATGGTTCTTAACGGTGACTGTTGGGAACCGTCGCCCCCATCGTCCCCGGTTGAGGCACTGACGTAAATGATGGTCGTGGGTGTATTGGGAGACTGGGGGGTTTGAGCCACTTGTTGGGTGAGCAACGGTTCTGCTAAAGTTGGGCAGGGGTCTAGGTAAAGACTAAAGCCTGCGATCGCGGCGAGTAAGAACGAGAAACGCTGAAATTTGAGATGAGATTTGAGATGAGATTTGAGATGAGATTTGAGATGAGATTTGACAGTTGATGGCAGGTGAACCGACTGAAGTTTGAGAGAAGAACAGTTTAAAGCTGTAGAAGAAGGGGTGAAGCTCAACGGTTGGTGGTCAAGCTTGAGATGGTGTGAGGTCGATTCACAGTTGCGGTGGGATGCTGAACTCACGGCTATACTCCGACAAACTGTTATAAAATTGCCAAATCCGATCGGAAATTGGAATTGGGTAAAGTATGCCTTATTATGGGATCGTTTGAAAGCCTCAGTCATTGATTTATTTTGTTAAGAATTTTGAATCTCCGTTCTCCCTTTTGCTGATTGCCTATTCCCTGTTGCCTGCCGGAAGCGCTATAGTATCCTGCGGTTCTTTTGTAATCGGGTCAGGTAAACACAGATTGAGGTGGGTTTGATGGGCGATCAACACAATTGGGATAAACGGGTACAACCCGCCCTCTGTCGCATTCTAGACGCGAATTTAGATCGCGCGCGTGAGGGAATGAGAATTATTGAAGAATGGTGTCGCTTTGGACTCGATAGCGCCGAGTTGGCGGATGAGTGCAAACAGTTGCGACAAGAATTGGCACACTGGCATACAATGGAATTGCGTCTATCTAGAGACACTCCGGGCGACATTGGGACGGAGTTAACCCATGCCGGCGAAGAAAAGCGCGACGGGATAGATAGCGTCTTACAGGCTAATTTTTGTCGGGTAGAAGAAGCCCTGCGGGTACTCGAAGAATACGGAAAAATTTATCACCCGGATATGGGCGTCTCGTTTAAGCAGATGCGCTATCGAGTTTATACTATCGAAAGCCGGTTGTTGGCTTATCGACGCTATCAACTCCTCAACGATGCTTATTTGTATTTAGTGACTTCTCCATCGGATAAAATGTTCTCGATAGTGGAAGCGGCGCTGCAAGGTGGGCTGAAATTGGTCCAGTATCGGGACAAACAAACCGATGATGAAACCCGTCTGGGAAATGCCGAAAAACTCTGCGAACTTTGTCATCGCTATGATGCTTTATTTATTATCAATGATCGCGTTGATTTGGCGATCGCTTCTCAAGCCGATGGGGTTCATCTCGGACAAAAAGATATTCCGATTAGTTTAGCGCGTCAGTTACTCGGTCCGCAACGAATTATCGGACGTTCGACGACAAATCCCCAAGAAATGCAAAAAGCAATCGACGCCGGTGCCGATTATATTGGAGTCGGACCTGTTTATGAAACGCCAACCAAAGCCGATAAACCGGCTGCGGGGTTAGACTATGTGCGCCATGCGGCTGAAAATTGTACGATTCCCTGGTTTGCCATTGGCGGAATTGATATGAATAATTTCGATGATGTGATGGCGGTTGGCGGCGAACGTATTGCGGTGGTTAGGGCGATCATGCAAGCCGAACAACCGACTTTGGTGACGCAATATTTTCTGTCTCAACTGACCCGAGTTCAAACGTTACGGGCTTACAATATTTTACCGAATCCTTCATAGAATCCTTCATAAAATTAACCGTTCAACTCCTATGTCCGATCAAATAAAACTTCAGGTTAACGGAGACGTAAAAATCTGTTCTCCTCACACCAAATTACCCGATTTCTTAGAACAAATGGGGTTAAATCCCCGTTTGGTAGCCGTCGAATATAACGGCGAAATTTTGCATCGTCAATTTTGGGAAACCACAGAAATGAAAGCGGGAGATGTGTTAGAAATTGTCACCATTGTTGGCGGGGGACTTCCGGTTTAATTGACCGGTTAAAGTCTAATTTAAGGTTAATTCCAGATGGCTTGAGCGTTAGAAACGGAGATATTTTCTGGATAAGAAATTCCGGTTTGAATTACAAATACAGAACAAGAGGCGTGATGCAAAACATAACTGCTGACACTCTTTAAAAGTAATTCTGACCATTTCATTCGGCTTCGCCGTCCGATCATTACTAAATCCGCACCCCAATTATAGGCTTGCTCGCAAATTGATGCGCTTGGATTTCCCGCTTGATATTTGTATTCTACAGAAACGCCTTCGGATTTGGCTTGCTCATAAAAGGTGTGTAAGCGATCGCGAACTTGTTCGATTTGTTCTGTCCAACGCTGCTGACAAAATTGTTTTAAAGTGGTGTGTAAATTCACATTTCCTAAGGCTCCAATTCCTACTAAGGGGTTAATTTTTTCTTCGTTTTCCCAAGAAATACAATGAAATAACATCAGGTGACTTCCTTCACTTTTGGCGAGTTTTATCGCCTGTTGAAACACGTTTTCGGCTTCGGGAGATGAACAATCGAGTGCGACTAAAATTTTCTGAAAAGCCATGATTTTTCTCTCAAAATGTTTGATATTAGCTCTCAACTTGAGAGTTTAAACGACCAACTGGTTTATCGAAGCGAGATTACCCATAACCCCGGTTTCTGAAGAATAAATTCAGATTTCGATAGAGAATTGGTAGCCGACTCTACAGATTTATTGATAACTACCTCCATTGTCGCTGAAAGTGCAGATTTTAGATAGGGGTTTTAAGTTTATTTACAAACTCTAGTCAAAATAATTATTTGATGTTATTGATTCCAACTTGCTCAATTTATGGCCAATATTTTTCTCCCAAAAAAGAAAAAAAATAACCCAAAAACTCTGGGTTAGGCTTAATTTAAACTCAGACAAACGGATGATATTTTATCAATGGATAATTGACAATTGATAATTGACAATTAATTAATCAGGTTTAAGACCTCGACTTTCAAGGAGAAAAAAGAAAAATTATGCAGGGTACGAGTCCGAAGCAGGCTCCGGCAATTCATCGCCGGAGTACCGATGACTTCCTCTGTATCAATCATCTTCATTTAGATCGAGGTCATTATCCATTATCCATTATTAATTATCAATTATTGAACTGCTCTATTTTATCTGAAAAAACCAGATATTTTTGTGGTAAAGTTGGCTTAGTCTTCCTGCCAATCCTGATAACCAATTAAATCAATAATCCGATCTCGCAGTAAAAAGTCATTATCTTCTAATTCGCACTCAACACATTCCCAGTCTCGGGCGGGAATATATTGACAAAGGGTGTAAATGGGTTGATGATAGCATAGCACTCCCTGACAAACCAGGTGGCGGGCTTCATCTTTGATTACATCAATTGAATAAACTTTAGTTTGAAGCATCTTTAATCCCTCTCCCCTGAATGAAAAACCATTAACTCGCGCAATTTTAACTCGGCTTACCTGTCCTGAGCAAAATTACTCAAATCAACATTTAATTTACAACTCAATTTTCCTCTATATTGAGCAATTTTACTGGCTTAGTTTATGATTTTTAACAGAAGATTTTTGCGCTCAAATCTTGCCTTTCTTCAAAATGGGTGGTAAACTGTAGTTACAGTGATAAAATGGGACGTTGTTAATGTCAATTTTTGGGTGGGGAGAAGTTAGCCCCATTTAATAAATAGCAAAAGCGGAAAAACCAGGAACAATACAGGCACAATAAAAACTGTGCCTCGCATCAGATAAAAAAGGCTAATTCGGCTTTGCTAATTTGGCTTTAGCTTTTTGCCAAAGGGCTTCTAATTCTTCTAAAGCGTATTCAGACAAAGGGCGATCGCAATCCTTTTCAAGCAAAGAAAATCGCTGAATAAATCGATGATTGGTACCGTGTAATGCCGCTTCGGGATCGAGTTCGTACCATCGGGCTAAATTAACCAAAGTAAACAAAACATCGCCCAATTCCGCCTGTTGATTGGCTTTTTCTTCGTGTAAAAGTGCGTGTTCAAACTCGGCTAATTCTTCGTGAAACTTCATCCAAACCCCCTCTACATTATCCCACTCAAACCCGATAGAAGCAGCTTTTTGAGAAATTTTCATCGCCCCCATCAACGGCGGAAGCTGACGGGCATACCGGGTAAGTTTGGACGAAAACAGTTGAGTTTCGGGGTTTTCTCCTTTTTCGGCGGCTTTAATTTGTTCCCAATTTTGATGAACTTCTTCGACGGTTTCCACCTCAACTTCTGCGAATACGTGAGGATGACGGCGAATCAACTTTTCAGTAATGCGGTTGGCGACATCTTCGAGGGAAAATTGTTGAGACTCGCTGGCAATTTGGGCCTGTAAAACCACCTGAAGCAATAAATCTCCCAATTCCTCCGCGATCGCTTCTACATCCCCACTGCGGATCGCATCCACCACCTCATAGGCTTCCTCGATGACGTAGGGCGTCAGGGTTTGGGGGGTTTGGGCGATATCCCAAGGACAACCCCCATCCGGCGATCGCAACTGGGCGACAACATCAATTAAACCCTGTAAAGCGGTTAAAGTGGGGGATAAAGTTTGGGGATGGGAATTTTGAGATTCAGACATGGGTGATGGCGTTGTAGCACTACTAGAAAAGCTTAAAACATATTCTTAAAAATGTGTACTCTGAGAAACCGGGTTTCTATTCAAAAATCGAGGAGAGAAACCGGGTTTCTAGAGTAATAAACCCTATTTCTGACACAAAGCCGTAGAAACAAACCCGGTTTATGATGAGGAGATTAATAAGATGAATTCCAAATAAACACTCCCTCAGAAGTTGCGATGGAAAACAAACGCCCCTGTGGACTAAATAAATTTTGTTTGGCATTGTAGATAGAAAGTGGGGAAACATTGGGCGGAAAAGTAAAGTTAAAAGTATTATTGTTTCCCACATTAAAAAAGCTAGCCCCCGCCACTTCACCGCTAGCAAAATAAGTCGTTCCATCTCTAGATAAACTGCGATTTCTGCTAGTTCTATCTACAGATAAATCAAAGTTAAATTGCAACATTCCGGTTGACATCTCCCAAACTCTAACATAAGTATCGATGGGAAAACCATCAACAAAACTTATAACTGCACTCAGCAAAAATTGACTATCTAGGCTAAAAGTGATGTCATCAATCACTGTTTCTTCGTTCAAAGTATACAGTAATTCAGCCGTGCCAACCTTCCAAACTTTAACCTGTCCTTGACTGTGATAACTGGCGAATAATTCACTGTTAGGACTAAAAACCAGTTTTGAAATTTTTGGAGTGATGGAGAAAGTTTGGATTCTGTTTACCTCTTTTATATTCCAAATTTTAAGAGTTCCAATTTCAATACGTTGAGGACGAACAACACTTTCTACAAATGTCGCTAAAATCTCCCCTTTGGGGCTAAATTCTAACAGCGTTAAAAACTGTTCATCCAAAGTAAAATTATCTATAATCTGAATAGTTTCCACGTTTTGAATAGCTTTGTTCTTGCGATTAAACAGCTTTAGACTGAGTTGATTTGCTTCGCTGTTATAATCGTAAAAAGCGATAGATTCCCCCGTATTATTGAGGGCAAAACTTAAATATCTGTGATTGGTTTCCTCAGATATTATCTCCAAAGAATTTCCCGTCTTTACATCCCAAAGTTGAATACCGGTTTGGGGTTGATAACTCCCGATCACTTCTTCGTTATAACTCCAAGCAATTGCTGTTGCAGGTTTGGATAATGTGCGATAAAGTTGGTTATTTTTCCAGGGGTTGGGGGGAAGAAAATCGGGAGAAATAACGGGTTCAATAATAACTTGAGAATTCACCCGATCAATTTGTCCGGGTTGTAAACGAGATTGGGCGATAAAAACGGCAACTTCCGCCCTCGTTGCGGGTTGATTGGGTTTGAGTTGGCGGGGATTATTTGGACTGGCAATTATTCGCTTTTCTAATGTGGCTGCAACGCCAGAATTCGCGTAATTGGGAATATCTTTCGCATCCTCAAACAGTTGGCTAAAAGAGTCGATCAGTTGAGGATTTGCGGATAAATTTAACCCGCTTGCTAACGCCACCAACGCTTGAACCCGAGGAATGTTTTCTTGGGGTTTAAACACTCCCCCCGGATAACCGGAAAGAAACTGACGTTCATAAGCCCAACGAATGGCTTCAAACGCCCAAAAGTTAGAGGAAACGTCGGAAAATTTAATCGCCTGTCGTTTGGCTGGAGTATCGGGAAAGGCTTTCTTTAAAGCGGCTGCAAATTCCGCCCGTGTCATTAATTTATTGGGTTTAAACGTGCGGTCGGGATAACCGCTAAATAAACCGGAAAACCCCAATTCATTCAAACAGTTTTCCGCCCAGTGATCGTTAATATCTGACCAGACGTTATCGGGAAATTGATTAACAAAAGGTTGTTGGGTTGTTTCTGGTTTCATTATTTTAACTGAACTCAATTAAGAGTTTCTTATTTGGGGTTAATTGAACAAATGCGATCGCGAAACTTCCTGGTTATTTCAAGGTTAAACTGAGTTGTACCGGAAAAAAATTTATTTTTATAAACGGATATCTCAAAAACTCGGTAACTTTAGCGAAACCGGGTTTTTTTCATTCACAATTACTTTTAATAATTTCAAGCGCCGCCCGATCGCACACCCCAATTTCGCCTAACGCTCGTCGCATTTCTTGATAGTCTGCTTGCATTTTTTGGCGGCGTTGGGAATTGTTTAAAAGTTCGATTGCTTCGGAAACAATTCTTGACGGTGTGGCTTCTTCTTGGAATAATTCGGGAACAATTGATTTCATTTGAACTAAATTTGGCGGTGACATAAACGGAATCGAAAATTTGAGGAGATTTCGCCCGATCCAAGCCGTTACCGAACTCACCCGATAAATCACCACTTGCGGCACATTTAACAGGGCAATTTCTAAATTAACAGTACCCGATTTTGTAATCGCTAAATCGGCTGCGGCTAACACTTTTAAAGTAGAATTTGCATCGTTGTCCGTCGTGACCAATTTCGCATTTAAACCGTATTTTTGGATTGACTTTTCAATCGAATCCTGGTATTCTTTTAATGAGAGGGGAATCCAAAAGCGAACTTGGGGCAATTTTGACTGAATCATTTTCGCCGCCTCAAACATGACCGGCATTAAATACTTGATTTCTTGCCAACGGGAAGCGGGTAAAAGCGCGATCGCAATTTCATCGGGTTGAATGCCTAAAATTGTTCTCGCTTCTTCTCGACTGGGGGCGGTTTGCATCCGATCAATTAAGGGATGACCCACCCAAGTCACACTTGCTCCTTTCTCTCGAAAATAACGGGCTTCTTCGGGAAAAATAGCTAACAGTCGGTTGGTAATTTTAACAATTTCGGCGGTATTTCCCGAACCCAACGACCAAACCCACTCTTGGGGAGCAATATAGTAAATAATCGGAATCGCAGAAAAATGACGTCGGATATAATTCCCAATATTAATATTCGGTCCCATGTAGTCAATTAAAACGACTAAATCCGGTTTATTGTGTTGTAAATATTGCTTCACCCGCCCCTGTATTTGTAGCGTCGGAAAGATATAAGGCAAAGATTCTAAAATCCCAACCGAACCAATACTCGTCGTATTTCCTAACAGTTTCGCCCCGGCTTTTTCCATGCGAGTTCCGCCCAAAGCGGTAATTTCCAATTCTAAACCCAAATTTTTGGCTTGACGATAAAGGCTTTCAATGAGCATCGCCCCTTGTAAATCTCCCGAAACTTCACCCGTACTGATTAAAATTTTCATATAATTTAGGACAAGAAAAATGAATTATTAACTAAATTGTTGTGCATAATAGCGGGCATATCGTTCGCCTTTTTCTAATAACTGATCGTGGGTTCCTGACTCAACAATTTTGCCCCCTTCCATCACTAAAATGCGATCGGCACGCCGTACCGTTGCCAAACGATGAGCAATAACAAATACAGTTTTATTTTGCATTAACCGTTCCAACGCTTCTTGAACTAAAGCTTCTGATTCTGAGTCTAACGCAGAAGTGGCTTCATCTAAAATTAAAATTTTCGGGTTCAATAATACCGCCCGGGCGATCGCAATGCGTTGTCTTTGTCCCCCCGATAAATTTACCCCCCGTTCCCCGACTGCGGTTTGATAGCCTTCGGGAAGTTGGCTAATAAATTGGTGAATGTTGGCAACTTCTGCGGCATTCTGCACCTGTTTTAAGTCATAATAAACTTTACCAAAAGCAATATTTTGAGCAATGGTTCCCGAAAATAAAATCACCTCTTGGGGAACAATACCAATTTGTCGCCGCAGACTGCTAAATGTCACCTCTTGAATATTCACCCCATCAATTAATATTTTACCCGCTTGCGGATCGTAAAATCGGGGTAATAAGTTGACCAACGTGGTTTTTCCAGCCCCGGAAGCCCCCACTAACGCCACCATTTCCCCCGGTTTAACGGTTAAATTTAGGTTTTTTAAGACGGGTTTTTCCGGGGAATAACCAAAGTCAATATTTTGATATTCTACTTTTCCTTTAACCGATGGAAGTGCAATTGCGTCGGGTTTTTCGCGAACTTTTGACGGAATGGCTAACAGTTCAAACAGGCGGTCGCAAGAGGCTTCACCCTGTTTAAATTCGCTGTAATTACTGGTGGTTAAAGCGATGGGATCGATCAATAAAGCAACGGCGGTGACGTAACTAATAAATCCGGTTCCGGTGAGTTGATTTTGGGAGATTTGCCAACCGCCCAATAAGAACAAAAAGACAACGCTCATCGCTTCTAAAAAACCGACAACGACAAACTGAATCGCTTTAATTTGTTCGGCTCTAAATTTTGCCCGCCGGTTGTATTCTGCCTCGACGGAAAAGCGAGAAATTTCGTAATCTTGGGCGGAAAAAGCTTGCACCAAACGAATGCCGTTGAAGACTTCTGTTAATAAAGAAGCGAGGTTAGAGGTGCGGGTTTGGCTGTGGCGACTGTAGGCGAGCAACCGTTCCCCAAACCAACCAATTAACACCGCCATTAATGGGGCAATAATGAAGGTGGCGAGGGTGAGTTGCCAGTTAATATAAACCATGTACCCCAACACCACAATCAGTTGTAAAATGCAGGGGACAAACTGATGAAAAAATTTATAAATGACTTCGCCAACGCGATCAATTTCTTCGGTGAGACGGTAGGAAAGATCGCCCGTTTTTGCGGTTTCAAAATAACCGACGCTGAGTTGATGAAGGTGGGTATAAACTTGTTTTCTCAGATCCAAAGCGATCGCTAACGCCGCCTTTGCCATTAACGTATCTTGACCGTATTGAACCGTACCCCGAATCAGAAAAATAATTGCAGCTAAACCGGCAAGTTGGGCGATGGCATTGACATCACCCTGACCAATATAACCCGCAATTTCCCCCACCAGCCAAGCCAACAGCGGCCAAAATACGGTAAAACCGATGGTACAAGCTAAGGCTTTGGCGATCGTTTGCCAGTGGGGACGGAGAAAGGGGAGAAGTTGCCAGTAAGACGACTGTTTCAAGTTGGGTTTGCGTAGTATTGCCAGTGGGGACGGCTATTACATGATATCCGACTCATCAATAATCCTGCTGGTCGGGGCGGTTTCAGCCAAGATCTTCAGGACGATTGCGAGATTGAGTTCAACCCGCCCAACCTCCCCCAGAATTAATTAACCGGACATCATATTAGTATTAGTTTTTCAGGATTTGTCCTTTATGTCAATCCTCTCTAGATGCCAACCCTCGGCGAGTTGGCGATCGACAATATAATAATAAAAATAGATGAAGATAGATCGGATAAACCCTTTATGAATACAGTCGATTATCTCCGAATTAGTCTGATAGACCGCTGTAATTTTCGCTGTCAATATTGTATGCCTGATGGGGCGGAGATGGACTATATTTTGCAGCAGAACCTTCTCACCAATGATGAACTGTTGACCTTGCTGCGAGAGGTGTTTATTCCGGTGGGGTTTACTCGCTTTCGGCTGACCGGCGGTGAACCGTTGCTGCGTCCGGGGGTGGTAAACTTAGTTGAAGAAATTTCGGCCTTTCCCGAAACCAAAGATTTGGCGATGACCACCAACGCTTTTTTACTTGCAAACATGGCGCAACCGTTGTATGATGCGGGGTTAAGGCGGATTAATATCAGTTTGGATTCTCTCGATCCCGATACGTTTAATCAGATTATTGGCAACCGGGGGCGCGATCGCTGGCAACAGGTTTGGGAGGGTATTCAAGCGGCTTATCGGGTCGGGTTCGATCCCCTCAAGTTAAATGTGGTGGTAATTCCGGGGGTGAACGATCGCGAAGTTTTAGACCTGGCCGCCTTAACGATAGATCGCCGTTGGCACGTTCGTTTTATTGAGTTTATGCCGATCGGGAACGGTCAGTTGTTTGACGATCGCGGTTGGATCGCATCAGTTGATCTCAGACAACAAATTCGCGATCGCTGGGGGCTAACCGAGTCTCATGTCCGGGGAAACGGTCCGGCGGATGTGTTTCAAATTCCCGGAGCAAAAGGAACACTGGGCTTTATCAGTCAGATGTCGGAGTGTTTTTGCGATCGCTGTAACCGGATGCGGTTCTCAGCCGATGGTTGGTTGCGTCCCTGTCTCCTCAATGAAACGGGTCAAATCGATCTCAAAACCCCGCTTCGCCAAGGCATTTCCTTTGAGGAATTGCGAGAACGGGTAGAATACCTGCTTCGCATCAAACCCGACATCAACTTCAAACAACGAGAAGCAGGGACAACAGAGGGCTACAGTCGCACCATGTCACAAATTGGCGGTTAGCGGTTAGTTGAGAGGGGAGAACAGCAAGTGGGCGTCGCCATTGGTTCATTCCCCTTCGATTTTCTATAATCTTTTCTCTTTGAACAACTAACCCACCAACAGACAAAAATTAGGCTTGACGGGAGTAATACTCAACCACCAGCAGTTCGTTAATTTGGAGTGCGACCCATTCGCGATCGATAACACTATTAACCTTACCCGTGAGTTTTTCTTTGTCCAACTCCAGGTGAGAGGGGACGTTCGCTAAACCGGGATATTGCAGGTTGGCCTTCACCATCTCGCGGGATTTTTCTCTATTTTTAACGCCAACTAAATCCCCAGGACGACACTGATAGCTTGCCACATCGACCACGCGATCATTAACGGTAACATGACCGTGATTGACCAATTGACGCGCCGCCGGAATAGTTGGCGCCATCCCCAAGCGGAAGATTGTGTTATCGAGACGCATTTCCAGCATTTGCAGCAACACTTGACCCGTTGAACCGGTAGCCCGACGTGCTTTTTTCACATAACGCAGGAGTTGCTTTTCAGAAAGACCGTAGTTAAACCGGAGTTTCTGCTTTTCTTCCAAACGAATCGCGTATTCAGAACGTTTGCGACGGGCTTGACCGTGTTGACCGGGAGGATAAGACCGTCTGGCGGCTTTTCGGGTTAATCCGGGTAAATCTCCCAAACGACGAACAATCCTTAAACGGGGGCCTCTATATCGAGACATTTAACTTCCTCTCTCCATAAGATTTATTACCAAACCTCTATTTTAGTCTTCCGAGACACCAACAATCAACTCCCAATTTCAAGTTGAGTCAGAAAGGAAAAAGTAATGATATGATCGACCAGAACTTTGACTGCTGCAAAAGCTTCTCGATCGCCTCTTATTTCTAAATTTGCTATGGTTTCTTCTTGGTTATCCCGTTGGACTGGTTTGAGATTTTCCGACAACAGACCCCAAACCCGGCGTTGGCTGTCACGGATTGTGTTATCAATGGGTACGGTGAGTTTACTGGCCGCTCCCGTAACGGCGTTTCCCTCATTTGATTTAGTTGACGAGAAAGATTATAGAATATGTGCTGAGGGTTTGCGACAGGCGGGAATTACCCCTCTGTTGTCTTCTCAAGCCTGTGCGGGGGTGATTCGTCCAAAAGATTTGTCGGAATGTGTGGTCGGGATTAGCAACACAGCACAAATTAGCGGGGAAGAAGCGCTGGTGGGTTGTGTGAGTGTGCGGCGTCCGAAAGAGTTGGGGGTTTGTGTTACGAGTATTGTTCAAGTGGGTCGTGGAGTTGATCCGTTAAACGTTCTCAACAGTTGTGGGTTAAGTTTATTACCCGAACGTCATTCTTTTTGTGTTGTTGGGTTGGCTGAAGTTAACCGAGATATTCCGGTTGATGATTTATTAAATGTTTGTCTGCGTCCACCCGAACAGTTTATTGATCTAGATTTATAGTTGGAGATTGTACCGTCCGCGGATGATCCCCTATAATAGAGGAAAATGCTGCTGTTGAAGTGATGATTTCAATTATATTTTGAAAGACTTTTTCAGCAGCTTGTTCAACCGACGGACTCAATTCCCAACCGAAGTTTAAAGATTCTACTTCAATTAAATAAACCCTCACGTCTCGGGGGAAATCTTCTTGAAAAATACGGCGACCCGCAGCCAAAGCATGATCCCAACGAAAATCATGTAAATTGTAACTCGCTTCGGGCAACTGTTCAAGTTCTGAACCGGGAACTTCAAAAACGGCGCCGGGTTCCGAACCGGTTGAACTCGCATCTACAATAATTAATTGTTCGCTTCCTCTGGCTTGGAACATCACTTCCATTCCCGCAGTTCCGCAGTCGAAAATTCGCACGTTCGGATGGGGATTTTGGGCGAGATACTGTTGTAAACGTTGGGCGATAATGACTCCGACCGCATCATCGCACCGATTGAGATTTCCGCATCCTATAATCGTTAGCATTGATTCGTTAAATATTATTGTAACCGATAGTTGCACAAAATGATCACAACCAACACCCAACTCACCCTCGAAGAATTTCTCGCCCTTCCCGAAACCGACTTAAACCACGAATTAATTAACGGAAAAGCAGTTCCTAAAAAGGGTTATAAACGTTTTCATTCTCGGCTGAGAGGTTGTCTGTGTATCCTGTTAACCGAATGGTGTAAAAACCGGGGAGAAGTGGGGATAGAATGGGCTGTTATTCTCAAAAGAAATAATCGAGATTGGGTTTTGATTCCCGACTTACTTTATATTTCCTACAATCGTCTTCCGTTAGAACGATTTGAGGATGAAGCCTGTCCGGTTTCCCCAGAATTAGCTGTGGAAATTATATCACCCGAGCAAACATTTGGGGAGATGAGCGAAAAAGCAATTGATTATCTAAATGCGGGAGTATCGAGGGTTTGGGTGGTTGACTCGAAAGCAAAAACCATCACCATTTTTTATCCCGACGCGCCCCCACAAACGAAACGAGACGAAGCAACTTTGAGCGATAATTTATTAGAAGAAATAACATTCACTCCCCAACAAATTTTTCAACAAGCAGGTATTCTTTAAACAATCACCAATTATTAATAACCCCGTAGGGGCGCATGGCAATGCGCCCAGTTGCGCCCCACAAAAATAACAGAATAAAACCCGTTTAAGCCGTGCGGAACCGCGCCAATTCTTCACCGGTTTTCGCATCGTGAGCGTGAACGGTACACACCAAACAAGAATCAAAAGAACGCGCCACATGACCCACTTCTACGGGGTCATTTTTATCAGCAATTGGGGTACCAATTAACGCTTCTTCGATGGGTCCGCGAACACCTTCGCCGTCACGGGGGCCGATATTCCAAGTAGAAGGCGCAATGATTTGATAATTTTTAATCTTGCCATTTTCCACTTCCACCCAATGACATAAAGCGCCGCGACTGGCTTCGGTTGCACCCCAACCTTGTCCATCTTTTTGAGTGGGTTTAATATACCAGGGTTCCCGCAGTTGAAACTCCCGCAAACAGCGCTCGACTTCCCGATATAATTTCACCTGTTCGTGCATCCGGGCTAACTGACGCAAATGCACGCTAGGTCCGCCCATTTTCTTGAACATATCGAGGATAAAACCGTCGTAATGTTGCCAACTTTCGCCGTGATTTCCACCCGCTATTAATTGACGGGAAAGCGAACCCACTTCCATCCGACCAAAATCTTTATGTTTAACCGCACTTGACCAAGTATAAGCCCCTTCTAAAAAGTCTACATCATTGTTTTGTTGGGGAACGGTAAAACGGTCAAAGGGATGCACGTCTTCGTTTCCTTCTTCATACCAAGAATGGGTGGTATTTTCGCGGGTAAAATGATGTTCCATCAGTTGATGGGTATCGCTAAAACTATCATAAACCCCGCTTTTCATAATCACCGCCCCGCTGCGTCCGGCGATAGTTGGGCGTTGATATCTATCTTCGTGGGGGAGATAACCCCAAGTCATATATTTACCCGTTCCCGCCCCAAATTTATCCAAACCGATATCCAACCCCATTCGCCAATAAAAACCCAAATCCGAATTTAGATGATTTGGACTCTCACTCAACCACGCCATAAAATCATCATAGGATTGAATTTCTTCGTAACGTTCCAGCGAACAACCCAACCAAACCGGTTCCAACCAATTGGTACGAAAATATTCTAAAATCGACCAAGCCCGAGTAATATCCGTTAACGTTGGCGCACACATTACACCGCCGGGAACCATGAAGCTAGAATGGGGCCACTGTCCGCCAAATAAGGCATAAATTTCGACGGGTTTTCCGGAAATTGTTACCCCAATTTCGTAGGATTTTCCGGTATAAGCTGAAAACCGACGACAAGCTTCTTCATAAAAGCGGCTGTTTTGATATTTTTTGTTCGTTAGGTCAATCGCAAATAGGCCGTAAAAATAGCGGGGATGGCTTTGAATGGTTTCGACCAACTGACCCAAATTTCGGGCTAAAATTGCATTGCGGGGAACTTCCGTTTCCCAAGCGGTATCCAACGCCCAAGACGCACAAGTGAGGTGAGAGGCGCCACAAATTCCGCAAACTCTCGGGGTAACAATTAATCCGGCTTGGGGGTCTTTTCCGCGTAGAATTACTTCAAACCCTCTAAATAATTGGGCTTGCGTCCAAGCGTTAACGACGTGACCATCTTGTATATCAACTCTTACATCTAAGTCTCCCTCAACTCGGCCGACGGGAGAAATATTTAATGATTCTACGGATGTTTTTTGTGCAACCATGTTCTTCCTCTCTCAAGTGTTCTTTTGTGTTGAAAAGGGATAGCTTTTGTCGGGGCGGGTTCGACAAAATTGTTTGGGGGAACTCCTAAATTAATCTCAACCCTTTTTTGGGGCGAGTTTATAGAAGTTTTCTGTGGGAAGACATCAATCTTCGCGGAACCCTTTTTCGGGGCGGGTTTATAGAAGTTGTTTGGACCGAAGACATCAATCTTCGCGGAACCCGCCCCTACATTACTGTGAAATCACTGTAAATTTTTCGGTCGGGTTTATACAGTTAACGGTGAACAGTAACCCCTGTAAATTTTTCGGTCGGGTTTATAGAAGTTGTTTGGACCGAAGACATCAATCTTCGCGGAACCCTTTTTCGGGGCGGGTTTATAGAAATTTTCTGTAGGAAGACATCAGTCTTCGCGGAACCCGCCCCTACATTACTGTGAAATCACTGTAAATTTTTCGGTCGGGTTTATACAGTTAACGGTGAACAGTAACCCCTGTAAATTTTTCGGTCGGGTTTATAGAAGTTGTTTGGACCGAAGACATCAATTTTTGCGGAACCCTTTTTCGGGGCGGGTTTATAGAAGTTTTCTGTGGGAAGACATCAATCTTGACGGAACCCGCCCCTACTGTTGTTGGTATCGGCTTAAAAGCAGTTTATTACACGGTAAAAATGTCTTCTTCTGCCCATTTTGGCGTCGAATCTTTTGCCACAATTGTTAATAGGGCGTAGTCTTTGCGGTTGATACCTGTGGGTAATTCTCTGGGGACGCCCATCACGGTTTGGGTTTGAAAAACGGTTCCCGGTTTGAGGTCGTGGAAGGGAAATTCCGGTTCGGTACAGCCCAGACAGGGCATTCCGGCCCTCGTTTTGGAGGAAACTCGGTTCCACAAAATGCGGTTGCAGGAAGAATGGGTCATCGGCCCCCGACAGCCCAAGTCATAAAACAGACAGCCTTTGCGTTGTCCGAAGTCGGAGGTTGAGGCTTTGTACGCAAAGTGAATATTGCGGGTGCAGCCTGTTTGGGTGAAACTCTTGAAGAAGGTTTCGGGGCGATGAAATTCGTCTAAAGTGATGTCATCTAGCCTTCCGGTGGCGACTGCGACTAAAATTTGAGTTATCCAGTCGGGATGGGCGGGACAGCCGGGAATGTTGATGACGGGAAACCCGGCTTGACTGAGGTAGTCGGGGCCGAGAAAGCCGCCTTTTTGTCGTTTGAGAAATTGTAACCCTTCAGACTGGCTGGGGTTGGGTTCCATTGCGGGAATGCCCCCGTAGGTTGCACAGTCTCCGACGGCGACGACGAATTTTGCAACTTTGGAAAGGTCAGATAACCAGTCTTTCATCGGACGGTCTGCGAAACGGTTCCATTCTCCGGTGCCGTTGGGGGCGTTGACGACGCTGCCTTCAAAGACGAGAATATCAACGGGAACGGTGCCATTGATGCAGTCTCGCAATAGTTTTTTCAGGCTGTCTCCGAGTTCGAGTCCGAGGGAGGGATGCCAGAGGACGTTAATATTAAAGTCGGTTATCAGGTCACAGACGCTCGGTTCTTCGGCGTTGAGAAATGACATGGTGTTACCCGAACAGGCGCCACCTTGTAGCCAGAGGACGTTAGCCACAATAATTCTCCTTTTGCAATGCGGACAAACAGTTTGGGGTATTTAGTTGTGAGTCTGGGAAAGTTTGCGATATCGATTTTGATTATTATCTAAGACAAAATTTAGATTTTGATTAGAATGGCGATTTTTTTTAGATTTATGGGCGTGGAATTTACAAAAGTTTTTATTCGTCGTGTCAGAGAAAAACCCGGTTTATCAAAGAAACCGGGTTTTTATGGACTTGGGAAAAGTTAAAAAAGGATAAAATTCAGCTTGTCTTGACAAAACTAAAATTAAACTGCTTAACAGTATCAGATCATACAGTTGTTTGCGGTAAACAAGGATTAGTTTAAAACAACAAGAGTGACTATTTTTGACTGAGATTTTTGAGATAGAGGTTAACGGTTGTGTTGAGTAATTGCAACTCGCGTTAACCTCTAAAACGATTTGTCGAACCCTTCACCCCTAGAATAGTTGTGACACAAAGTTTTACTGAGTCTGCTGTGAAAGCCGCCACCGCTGCGGTTGAGTCCGAAGCCGGCACCGTCGCCGAAAAAGTGCAAATGTTAACCGAAATTGCACGGGGGTTGCTGCAAAAACCCAAAGGCATCGAACAAATAGAAGCGGCCGTGTTATTGTACCGTCAGGCGATTGAATTGTGCGGTTCGGATTATCCTTTATTAAAAGCACGCGCAACCGTTGGTATTGGAATTGCTTTAAGAACTTATCCCGGCGAAAGTTCCGAGGGTTTAGTTGCAGCCAAAGAGTATTTTGAAACGGCTTTACCGATTTTAAAGCAAGAGGCTGCCCCGGAAGAAGTTGCGGAAGTTGAGATGAATTTGGGCTTGGTTTTTCAGGCGTTAGTTCCGTTTAATCTCGCCCAAACTAAAGATGCAATCCAATCTTATCAACGGGCGTTGGAAGTGTTTACGCCGACAGAATATCCCCAAGAATACGCTATCTTACACAATAATATTGCGATCGCTTATTTGTCAATGTCGCTGTCGGGAGATGGCGAAGATATGCGTCAGGCGTTGGCGGTTCAGTCTTTTGAAGAAGCGTTGAAATGGATTATTTTAACGGATCATCCGGTTGAATATGCGATGCTGCAAAATAACCTGGGAAATGCGCTGCAATATCTCCCGAGCGTGCATCCGGTTGAAAATAATTTGCGGGCGTTGAAGGCTTACGACGAAGCGTTAAAAGTGCGAACCGCCCGAGATACTCCGGTGGAATATGCCAATACTATTGCCAACAAAGCCAATATTTTGTTTAACCTTCCCGATGATTTAGAACATCCAGAAACTGGAAATCCAAATCATCTCCAAACTGCTAAAACACTTTACGAAGAAGCCCGTTTAATTTTTGCTCAATACGGCGAGTCCGAAAGGGCGGAAATGGTTGCTCAAGCGTTGCAAGATTTGGATGCGGAATTGCAAGCGTTGTCCTCTTAGTTTTCCTCTTAAATTCTAACAAGGAGAATGGTATGAACGAGTTCAGCCAAGAAGTTCTAGAAGTGTTAAATACCGCCGCCGTGCAGACTTTTTTGCACGATTTAATCGCCGGACAAATTACCCTGTTAACGGGTATTGTTTGGCTGGCGGTTGCAGGTGCTGTTTCGATTGTTGGCGGTGCCATTGGCGGGGTTTTATTGGCCCGAAAAGATTTGGGTTGGGGTCTGTCGGCGATGATTGGCGGTTTGTTTGGTCCGGTGGGGGTTTTACCTGCAATTACCCTCGGATTAATTGTTTTGAAGTTTGTTTAGATTGCTGTTGAAAATTTGGGAGGAATTATTATGTTAGAGGTCGGTTGGTTCAGTACGAAGTTACTGTTCAAGGGTAAATTGTTGCGAAATCCGGGCTATTTTATTCGTCAAAGTGCTATCGGGTTGGTTTTGGGTTTGCTGTTGTTTGTGGGGTTGGATAAAATAGGTGTTAATCTATGGATGCCGCTGGTTTTATCCAGTTTGTTAACGGGAATTGCCATGCCGTTCCTGTTGAAAGACGTCAAAATGAAATAACCCCAATTTATCAATTTGTAGCGCAAGTTTGTAGGATGGGTTAGCGCAGCGTAACCCATCAAAACCCCCAAAACCCACCAAAATTCATCAATGTTGGCGAAATTTTGACCGGTTAATTTGTAGGATGGGTTGGCGAAGCGTAACCCATCAAAACCTACCAAAATGGGCGCAAGCAAGAGCGCCCCTACGGTTAATTTACAATTGAATTCAAAATTAAAATAACAAGATAAATATTATGACTTCAACGCCAATTTCTCCCCAGGATTCTGTAACGTTAGAAGATTTGGTTCAAGAAATTAAGTTTTTTGAAAACACCGTTTTAGAGTGGCACGACCCCGAAAAGTTATTGGTTGTGGAAGGGTTAAAACAATCAATCGAAGCGTTGCACAAAGAAGCGTTAATTCGTTTAATTCGCAGTGTTAAACAAGAATCTCTCCCGGCGTTACGCCATGCGGTTGAAGATGAAGTGGTTTACGGACTGCTACGCTATCACGAACTCGTTAAACCGCCCCAACCCCCGTTAGAAACCCGCATTCAACAAGCCTTAGAAGAAGTGCGTCCGGGGTTAAAAAGTCATAGCGGCGATGTAGAATTAGTTGCGGTTAAACTCCCCGATACGGTAGAAGTTAAATTAGTCGGAACTTGCAGCAATTGTCCGGCTTCTACGTTAACCTTAAAACAAGGCGTCGAACAGGCGATTAAAAATCATTGTCCCGAAATTAAACACGTTATCTCGGTTAATACTCCCGTTTCGGCGAACAATTCCGATTCAAAAACCAATTCAATAACCAGCCCCTTTTCTGCGGATAACGAGGCGGGTTGGGTTGCGTTAACCACAATTGAACAGATTCCGGACGGGGGAATTTTAGCCCTTGAATTGGATGGCTTAAAACTAATTATAACCCGATTTTCGGATAAAATTAAAGCCTATCGCAACAGTTGTACTCACCTGGCGATGCCGTTGGATAAAGGAGAAATAAAAGAGGGAATTCTCACCTGTTCGTTTCATCATTTCCAATACAATTTAGAAACCGGAGACTGTCTCACCGCCCCCGAAATGCCCCTGCAACCCTATCCCGTTAAACGGGTTGGCGAACGGGTGTTAGTCAGAGTTTAACAATAACTGTTGAGATAGAAATATCGGGTTGATAAGTGCAAGCGTCTCGCTTGCTAGAAACCATTTTCTGTTAACCGTTTTTAACTTGTCGAACCCAATCAAAAATCGGATTGCTATAATTTAGTAAAGATATTCACAAGCCCCCAAATTTTATGCAAACAGACATTTCTATTCCAGACACAATTTTTCATCAAGCCGAAGCCCTCGCCGAACAGTTGGGTATATCCCGAAGCGAACTTTATACACAAGCGTTGAAAGTGTATTTAAAAAACTATAATCGCGACCAAATTTTAGAAAAATTAAACCAAGTTTATTCAGAAGAATCTTCGGAGTTAGACCCAATATTAGCAAAAATGCAATTTATGTCTTTACCCCGTGAGGATTGGTAATGTATCGGGCTGAAATTTGGTGGGCTACTTTACCAGACCCGGTGGGTTCAGCGCCGGGATATCGCCGACCCGTGTTAATTGTTCAAGATGATACCTTTACTCAGAGTCGCCTAAGAACAGTAATTGTAGTAATTATAACCTCTAATACTCGATTAGCAGAAGCACCGGGTAATCTCTTATTACCTCACGAAGCAACGGGTTTACCTCGTGATTCTGTTGCCAATGTTTCTCAGATTTTGACGATTGATAAATCAGTTTTAACATAGAAAGTTGGAACTTTACCCAGTCGTTTGCAAGAAAAGGTAAACGAAGGTTTACGGATGATTTTGTACCTTTGATATTCCTTTATATTATCCCAATGAATACCTCAATTAATTCTCAATCTTCTTCTATTCAAGATATTTTTTCCCCAAAAGGTGCCGAAATTATTCTCGGACAACAGCCTTCCGAACTGTTAGCGGTTCCCCTCGAACCCACTGCCACCACAATGTTTGGCCCGCGTGGTTTATGTTGGGTGGAAAATGGACCGTTGTGGGTGGCGGATACCGGACACCACCGCCTGTTGGGATGGCGCCAACGTCCCGAAATTGACGGACAGGCGGCGGACTGGGTTATCGGACAGCCGGACTTTAACCGGGAGGGACAAAACGCCAACGGTTCCCCGACGGCTGCAACGGTGAGTGTTCCGACGGGGATGTGTATTTGTGGCGAAAGTTTGGCGGTGGCGGATGCATGGAATCACCGGGTTTTAATTTGGAAAAAAGTTCCCCAAGATAGCAATATTCCGGCGGATATTGTTCTCGGTCAAGCCAATTTTAACGCCAACGAACCGAACCGGGGCGAGTTAGAAACAGCCGCCAATCGAATGCACTGGCCCTATGGGGTTTTCTATTATAATGGGTTGTTTTTTGTGGCGGATACGGGAAACAGGCGGGTGCTTGTTTGGCGGGAATTTCCGACAGAAAATGGTCAGCCGGCGGATTTTGTTTTGGGACAGTCCGATTTGGTTTCTCGCCACGAAAATGGGGGCGATAGTCCGACGGCTTCGAGTATGCGTTGGCCCCATGCGTTAACGGTTTGGAATCATCGTTTTGTTGTTAGCGATGCGGGGAATAATCGGATAATGGTTTGGGATAATATTCCCACAGAAACCAATCAACCTTGTGCGTTGGTTTTGGGTCAAATTGGTTTTGATAAGGTTGAATTAAATCAGGGGGTTTATTTCCCGTCTGACTCTAGTTTAAGTATGCCTTATGGGGTGGCTGCAACATCAGAATGGTTGATTGCTGCTGATACTGCAAACTCAAGATTAATTGGATGGAAAGGTGAAGTTTTTACGGGAAAATCGGCGGAAATGTTAACAGGTCAATCTCATTTTAAGAGTAAAAGTGAAAATCGTTGTTATGGGAATGCAACCCGCAATAGTTTGTGTTGGCCCTACGGAATTCAAGTGTATGGAAATACGGCGATGATTGCGGATTCTGGGAATAATCGGGTGTTATTGTGGTCGATAGGTTCAGCCTATAACTAATAGGAAATCAAAGGTTTGTAGTTGGGCTTCAGCCCTTTTCTATCGCGCTAAAGCGCAACTACTAACTTATCCTATTTGTTGATTTTTGAACACCTACTTACATCAATTAGAACATAAATTATCCCTCATTTTCATTTTCTATTGAGGATTGGGCTGCTTGTTGAACTTGTTCTAGTTTTAAGCCCAATCTAAAGGCAGTTTCCTCTACACTAATTCCCAAACTAATTAGGAGAGGAACCAACTCTAACTTTGCTTGTAAGCGGCCTTCCTTAAATCCTTCTTTAAACCCTTCTTTGAAGCCTTCTTTAAATCCTTTTATATAAGCTTCTTGATAAACTCGGGTTTGTTTCAAATCATCTAAACTAAACATCGCTTTGATTTTCGGTTGAGGATTGGGCGGCTTGTTGAACTTGTTCTAATTCTAGTCCTAATCTTGTAGCTATTTCTTCCAAACTAATTCCCAAACTAATGAGAAATGGAACCAATTCTAATTTTGCTTGTTGACGCCCTTCTTCTAACGCTTCTTGATAAACTCGGGTTTGTTTCAAATCATCTAAACTAAACATCGCTTCGATTTCCTCCCGACTCAGTTGAGGTAACTTGTAGACTAAGATGGCTTCTATCAATTGTAAAATATCCGCTTGAGATTGTTGCTGAAAAGTTTCCGCCCTCACCCGTTCAATTAAACTTTGGGCTAGGGAAATTGCTTGTTCTTGCTGTGCTACAATCAGTTGAACGGTGGCAATACCGACGGAATTTTCCCCAATTTCTCCCAACTCATCAAGATAAATTCGACTGACTCGCCCCGAATGAAATAACTCTCGATAGCGGGGGGTTTCTCCGGGGTCAATATTGCGACTGGGATACAGAACAACGCCTCGCCAGTCGTTCACGAGTTCGGTTTTATTAAGATAAAGGAAAATTTCGGCAAAAAACCGGGAATAAAAGCGAGAATCGGGTTGAAACTGAACCTCGGCAAAGTATATCGGCGGGTTAATTGCATTAAGATTTGGGATAAAAACCCCATCAATTCTAAAAGAAAGTTGTTTGACTTCTACGGATGCAAACTGATAATTTTCGGCTTCTTCAGGTGAACGGTTAATCAGTTCAAAGAATATGCCGGGAAAGGCTTCAAATAAGCGATAAAATAGGGTATCTGTTTTCACGAGATTGATTTTTAGGGAAATTTTGTAACAAAAGATAACACGCCGATAGCCGAAAAAGCCTGAAGAAAGACCAAAGAAATTCCCCCGATCGCATAATTAAGATTCACAATAAAGGTATAGGATATAAATGAGTGAATCATGGCGACGATCACGGATCAAATAGCTGAAGAAATTCGCGTCTGCGGTATCGTTCAGGGGGTGGGGTTTCGTCCAACCGTTTATCGCCTCGCCCAAGACTGCGGCTTGTGTGGAGAAGTTAGCAACGACGGTGAAGGGGTTTTAATTCGTGTGGTGGGCGATCGCGATGCTATCAATACATTCATTCATCGCCTAGAAACTGAACCGCCCCCTTTGGCAAAAATTGAGTCAATTCATCGCTATCCCTACACGGGCGATCGCTCTTTTTCTAATTTTACCATTGTTTCGAGTCAATCCAACAAAATTAGAACAAAAATTGCGCCGGATGCGGCAACTTGTCCGGCTTGCAAGCGGGAAATTTTTGATCCTTTAAGTCGGTTTTATCGCTATCCGTTTACAAATTGCACCCACTGCGGCCCCCGGTTAAGTATTATTAAAAAGTTGCCTTATGACCGGAAAAATACCAGCATGGGCGGGTTTGAATTGTGCGGAGAATGTCAACAGGACTACGAAGATCCTCTCAACAGACGCTTTCACGCCCAACCCGTCGCCTGTCATTTTTGCGGCCCCAAAGTAACATTAGAACGGGGCGATGGTAAACCCGTAACCGCCCATATGTTCTCGATGTTAGATGAAGTTGATGCGGTTTGTACGCTACTTCAACGGGGGCAAATTGTGGCGATCAAAGGGTTAGGTGGATTTCATCTGGCTTGCGATGCAACTAACGAAGAAATTGTACAGAAATTGCGCGATCGCAAGCATCGCCCCGATAAACCTTTGGCGTTGATGGCGCGAGATATTAATATTATTGAAAAATATTGTTTTGTCACAGCAGAAGAACGGAAATTGTTGGAAAGTTCGGCGGCACCGATTGTATTATTGCGTCGAAAAACGAACTTAAAAGATTCAATTCAAAATCAAATCGCCCCTTGCGTTGCACCCAATCAAAATTATTTGGGGTTTATGTTACCTTACACGCCGTTACATCATTTGGCGTTGAGAAGATTAGAGATTCCAATTGTTCTGACCAGCGCCAATTTTTCCGACGAACCCCAATGTATTGATAACGCAGAAGTTCAAACCAAACTGGCAAAAGTTGCCGATTATTTTGTATTACATAATCGGGAAATTGTCAACCGGGTTGATGATTCGGTTGTGAGAATTAATAATAACCGTTTACAAATTCTGCGACGGGCGAGAGGATACGCCCCCGCCCCGATTAATTTACCGCCAGGATTTCAAGATAAACCCGCTATTTTGGCGATGGGAAGCGAACTTAAAAATACGTTCTGTTTGTTGCGAGAAGGTCAGGCGATTTTATCCCAACATATTGGGGATTTAGAAAACGCTTTGGCTGCGGAAGCCTATCAGAAAACGTTAAATCTTTATTTGGGTTTACTCGAACATCAACCGAGTGCGATCGCGTTGGATTTGCATCCCGAATATTTATCAACAAAACTCGGAAAAGAACTCGCAGAAACGAACAATATCCCGATTTATTCTATCCAACATCATCACGCCCATATTGCGGCTTGTATGGCTGAAAATGGCTTGCCCATCGATACAAAACCTGTTTTGGGAATTGCTTTGGACGGGTTGGGATACGGCGAAGATGGGACGATTTGGGGCGGCGAATTTTTGTTAGCAGATTATCGCAGTTTCCAACGGTTGGGAACGTTTAAACCCGTAGAAATGATCGGGGGCGAACAGGCGATTTATCAACCCTGGCGGAATACTTACGCCCATTTAAAAGCGGCATTGGGAGAAGATTTACCCTCGCACATGATCGATTTAAAATTGGGAGAGTTTTTGGATCAACAACCGTTAAAATTACTCGACCAATTAATAGAGAAAAAGATTAATTCTCCTCTCGCTTCTTCTTGTGGGCGGTTGTTTGATGCGGTGGCGGGTGCAATTGGAATTTGTCGCGAAAGTTGCAGTTATGAAGGACAGGCTGCGATTACACTGGAAGCGATCGCGGAAGACTATCTGTTAAATTACTCTGAAGAAATTGAGCCTTATCCGTTTATTGTGAAAAAATTAGAACACCCGTTATTTTCTCTCGAACCCCGTCCGATGTGGTCGGCTTTGTTAGCAGACTTGCGACAAAATGTTCCGGTTGGGATGATGGCGGCGAAGTTTCATTTTGGGTTAGCTGAAGCGATCTCAACGATGGTTGAACGGTTAAGTTTTGAAACAAGTTTTCATCAAGTTATTTTAACAGGAGGTGTGTTTCAAAATCAAATTTTACTGACCCAAGTTCGCGATCGCTTAATGTCTAAAAATTTAGACGTTTTAACGCACAGTCAAGTTCCTTCTAATGATGGCGGACTCTCTCTCGGACAGGCGGTGATTGCATCCGCTAAACTAGAAGAAGAATAAACGTTTATTCAACCCTATTGTCGAGATTACCCGAAAAAAAATGTGTTTAGGAATTCCCGGTCAAATTACTGAAATTACCGACGCCACCAACAAGTTAGCAATGGTTAATATTGGGGGTGTCAAACGACAGGTTAATATTGCTTGTATCGTCGATGAAACTCACCCCGTCGAGTCTTGCGTTGGGGATTGGGTATTGGTTCATGTGGGTTTTGCGATGAACCGAATTGATGAACAAGAAGCCGCAGAAACGTTAGAAATTTTACAGCAATTAGCGGCGATTCAGTAAATAATAAAACAGCCATCCAAATTCAGGAGAAATCAGGATGCAAACCGCCCCCGAACAGCTTTCTTGGTCTGATATTCCCACCGAAGTTAAAGATTTGTTAATGCAAGCCGTCGAACAGTGGGAAGATACGGCAAAATCAGAACAGTACATCTATCAAGCCTTAGAAAAAGCCGGGGAAAATTACGAGGTATTAATTGGGGCTTACCGTTATTTTTTCTACAAAAATCAGCAGAAAATGGCGTTAAAAATTGCCCAAATGGTTTTAGATAAAATCAAAACCGAGGAACAATTACCCGAGAGTTGGGAAGACCAAAAACCCCGATTAATTCAAGACAAAGAACAGCCAAAAATTCGACTCTACCTGAATGCTTATGCCGCAATGGGTTATATTCTCGCCCGTTTGGGTGAAGTGGAACAGGCCAAACAAATCACCGAACAAATTAAAGAAATCGATACCCAAAGACAATCCAGTGCGACGACGGTTTTTGAAGTGTTAACGCGGGTACCGGAAGAAGACGAAGAATAATTTTCAAGTTAATTTAAACCTGAATTTAAGCCAGGAGAACACAATAAATGAAGTATGTTGACGAATTTAGAGATCCGCAAAAATTGCAAGCATTAATGAAGGAAATAAACCGCTTAACGTTAATGCTTGAACGCACCCCCGAACACCCGTTAAAAATAATGGAAGTTTGCGGGGGTCACACCCATTCTATCTTTAAATATGGCATTGAAGAAATTCTTCCCGACAGCATAGAACTGATTCACGGTCCCGGTTGTCCGGTGTGTATAATGCCGCGAGGAAGACTCGATGCTGCGATTAAATTAGCCGACATTCCTAACGTTATTTTTACTACCTTTGGCGATGCGATGCGGGTGCCGGGTTCAGAAAAAAGTTTGCTACAAGCTAAAGCCCAAGGTGCCGATATTCGCATGGTTTATTCCCCCTTGGATGCCTTACCCATTGCCAAACAAAATCCCGATAAAGAGGTAATTTTCTTTGGGTTGGGCTTTGAAACAACGGCGCCGAGTACCGCTTTTACCATCCTACAGGCCGAGGCAGAAAATATCAAAAACTTCAGTATTTTTTGCAATCATGTGATTGTGGTTCCGGCGTTAGAAGCGTTATTAGATAACCCCGATTTGGAACTCGACGGATTTATCGGTCCCGGTCATGTTAGTATGGTAATTGGGTCGAATCCCTACAAAATTATCGCCGAAAAATATTATAAACCCGTCGTTGTTTCCGGCTTTGAACCGTTAGATATTGTGCAGTCTGTTTGGATGTTGCTGCAACAGTTGGTAGACCGACGCTGTGAGGTGGAAAATCAATATAAACGTCTGGTTCAACCGGATGGAAATCCGATGGCGTTGGATGCCATTCAAAAAGTGTTTGAAGTGCGAGAAGAATTTGAATGGCGGGGACTCGGAGAAATTGCCCAGTCCGGACTGAAAATTAATTCAAATTATGCCCAATTCGACGCAGAAATTAAATTTGATGTTTCCGATGTTAAAGTTCCCGATGCTGCTGCTTGTCAGTGTGGGGAAATTCTCAAAGGAGTCTTAAAACCCTGGCAATGTAAAGTATTTGGTACCGCTTGCACGCCGGAAACACCCATCGGAACCTGTATGGTTTCTTCAGAAGGGGCTTGTGCGGCTTATTACAAATATGGTCGCCTTTCAACCGTTGCAAAAGCCAACAAACCCCAACAACGTTCTAAAGCAAAAGTCTAAGCACCTAAGCGCCAGCCTTCTATCTTTTATATAGCAACAAATGAGGAGGAAAACTGTATGCCATTTGTCACAATTCAAATTGGAGAAGGTCATTCCATCGAGAAAAAACGGGAACTCGCCAAAGCAGTAACCGATACTTTGGTCGAAACTTTGGGAACGAAACGGGAATGGGTGACGATTCATATTGATGAATTTAACCGGGATAATTGGGCTGTCGGCGGCGAATTGCACTCCGATAAACATCCCGGACGTCACGCTGAGAAATCCGCTTAATTTGTTGGGAGTAATAGGATTGAACTTGGAAAAATATCGGACAATTGAAACTATTACTCCCCGAATAATTTTTATTAGATTATCGGCGATACCATGACTCAGCCATTAATTACTAAACCGATTAGTAAAATCGAACTCAATCCCGGCAGTAAAATCAAAATTTATGAGGTAAACTGGCAGGAGTTTGAAGGGCTGATCGATGAGTTTGGAGAACGGCGAAATGTTCGCATGGCTTACCATCAAGGAACCTTAGAAATTATCGCTCCCCTACCCGAACATGAACGCTTAACTGTTGTAATTTCTGACTTGGTGAAAGTCATTTTGAGGGTTCAAAAACAGCCTGGGGAGTCTCTCCGTTCGATAACATTAAAACGAAAAACAATGGCGGTTGGAGTTGAACCCGATGACTGTTTTTATATCAAAAACTATCGGGCTGTTATCGGAAAAAATCGGTTAGATTTGGATATCGATCCGCCTCCAGACTTGGCTATTGAAACGGATGTCACTTCATTTACAGAAATTAGTGCCTATGAAGCTTTAAAAGTTCCCGAAGTTTTGATTTATGCCCAAGATGTTTTAACGATTAATCTATTTCAAGGGGGCAAATCTATCGAATCTCAAACCAGTTTAATCTTTCCATATTTACCCATTGTTGAACTCATTCCCGAAACCATAAAAAAAGCAAAAAAGATAGGAACTAGCCAAGCTTTAGAAGAATTTGAAACCCGGTTATTAACAACAAATCAAGGTTAAAATCAATGACTCATTCTTTAGATAAAAAAGCCGAACAACATCCCCTCTTTCAAAAAGTCGAAAAAGTTCGCCGTCGCCCCGCAAAAGTTCGCGATACAACCGTTACACTCGCCCACGGAAGCGGAGGGAAAGCGATGCGGGATTTAATTGATGATATTTTTGTCAGAAATTTTGATAATCCGATTCTTTCTCAACTTGAAGATCAAGCCAGTTTAAATTTAGCAGAATTAGCAACACTGGGAGATCGGTTGGCTTTTACAACCGATTCTTATGTTGTCGATCCGATCTTTTTTCCGGGTAGTAATATTGGGGAACTTGCTGTTAATGGAACCGTGAATGATTTGGCGGTTAGCGGTGCAAAACCCCTGTATCTTTCCTGCGGTTTTATCCTCGAAGAAGGGCTACCCATAGAGACATTGCGGGAAATTGTTCAAAGTATGAAAATAGCCGCAGATAAAGCGGGGGTAAAAATCGTTACGGGAGACACGAAAGTAGTTCACCGGGGCTGTGCGGATAAACTGTTTATTAATACCGCAGGGGTGGGCGTTATTCGTTCGGGAATCAATATTTCCGCCCAAAATTTACAGCCCGGAGATGTTATTTTAGTGAATGGTTATCTCGGCGATCACGGGACTGCAATTTTGATTGCTAGAGGTGAATTGGCTTTGGATACAACCATTGAAAGTGACTGTCAACCGTTGAATGATTTAATCGATAAAATAATAGAAACTTGCCCAAAAGTTCGCGCTTTACGAGATGCAACCCGGGGCGGAGTGGCGACGGTTTTAAATGAATTTGCCATGAGTTCGGAAGTGGGAATTCGCCTGTTTGAACCGGAATTACCTCTAAGAGAAGAAGTGCAGGGAGTCTGTGAAATTTTGGGACTCGATCCGCTTTATTTAGCCAATGAAGGTAAGTTAGTTTTGGTTGTTCCGAAAGAGGATGCAGAAACGGTTTTAGAGGCGATGAAATCCCATCCTGCGGGTGAAAATAGCCGTATTGTTGGGGAGGTAATTGCTTCTCCGCCCGGGGTTGTTTTGCTACAAACGGCTTTCGGAACCGAACGCATTGTTGATATGTTGGTTGGGGATCAATTGCCCCGAATTTGTTAGTTTTTTAACAAAAATTAGGAGGATTTAAAATTATGCACGAACTCGGAATTACTCAAAATATTGTGGCGATTGTCAGCGAACACGCCAGGGGCGCACCCGTTAAACGAGTTACAATAGAAATAGGCAAACTTTCCGCAATTATGCCCGATGCGATTCGATTTTGTTTTGATGTTTGTACGCAAGGAACGGTGTTGGAAGGGGCAACTTTAGAAATTGTTGAAGTGGCGGGTTTGGGAAAATGTCGGCAGTGCGGAACCGAAGTAACTCTCGAACAACCTTTTGGAATTTGTCACGCTTGCAATAGCGTTGAACTCGATATTATTCAAGGCGAAGAACTTAATATTAAAGAAATGGAGGTTGAAGAATTATGTGCGTAACTTGTGGCTGTTCTGATGATAGCGAAACGACAATTACAAACCCCCAAACGGGAGAAAAAAGCCCGATCAAAACTCACGTTCATCAGTCCCATTCTCATACTCACACTTTGGCAGATGGCACCGTTGTCGAACATTCTCACCCCCATTCCCACACTCACGAACATCCGACTTCACCCCACGAAGAACACACTCACACCCACACTTTGGCAGATGGAACGGTTGTGACTCATTCCCATACTCACACTTCTGAAGTTCCTAAAACCGAAACCAAAGTTTCTGAAATTCATGCTAAAATTCATGGAAATACGATAGAATTAGAACAGGCAATTTTAGGCAAAAATAACTTAATTGCCGCCCAAAATAGGGGATGGTTTAAAGGGCGAAATATCTTAGCCTTAAATCTAGTGAGTTCGCCGGGTTCGGGAAAAACAACCCTGTTAACCCGCACTATTAACGATTTAAAATCTAAGTTCACCTTTAGCGTGATTGAAGGCGATCAAGAAACGGTCAATGATGCCGAAAAAATTCGCTCTACGGGCTGCAATGTGGTTCAAATTAACACCGGAACCGGATGTCATTTGGAAGCCGCAATGGTTGAACGTGGGTGTGAAGAATTGAACCCGCCTCTCAATTCTATTGTAATGATTGAAAATGTGGGTAATTTAGTGTGTCCGGCGTTATTTGATTTGGGTGAAAAGGCAAAAGTTGCCATCCTTTCTGTCACCGAAGGCGAAGATAAACCGATTAAATATCCCCATATGTTCCGGGCGAGTCAAGTGATGATTTTAACAAAAATTGACTTGCTTCCCTACGTTCAGTTTGATGTTCAACGCTGCTTAGACTACGCCCCGCCAAGTTAACCCTAAAATGCAAATTTTCCAAGTTTCCGCCTCAACGGGAGAAGGCTTAGAAGCTTGGTACAATTGGTTAGAATCTCAGTCTCAGCAAGTCTAAAATTAGGGGTTGGGTTTGATAGAAGTTCAACCCAACCCGTTAATACAGTTTTAGAATTTTAAGGTATCAAGAACCTTGCAAACTCCAAAATACAAGTAATCTAAGCCAGCTTGTCGTATCCACAGCGGTGGAATATTAGATGTATTTTCTTCAGAGTTGGATGTTACGATCATCTGATTTGAAAATTTTTCAATCGGTAAGCGCATAATTCTTCCTCGTTGTCGTTTGCCGGAAAAAAAGAGGGTTATGTAATATCTATGTAAAGCTTTGGTAAATTGTAGTTTCACTTCGATCGCCTCAGACTCAACTCTCATTCGGCTACAATTTGCGCTACAGAATCGCTCATCCAGGCTACGATCGCCCGCAACTCGTCCAAGGAACGGCTATCTTAATCAAATGCAACAAATTCAATCGCTGACCATTCGATTGAGAAGCAACAAATCATATGAAATCCCTTAATTTTTGTGACAGATGATTGCTCGCCGGATAGGGGTCTGCGGTTCAGGATCGGTCCGTTGACAGTGAGGCGCGAGCGCTGCGATCGCTTCTGCTAGGATCTCCCGACCCGTTTTTTCGCTGAACAGCTATCAGTTGTTTTATCGATGACCTGAGGATTTGTTCGCTTCTGTAGCATTCTTTTTTCCACTTCATATAATATCAAATTATACCCCCTGTGAATATCAGTGATTCAGCTTCAGTGTCCGGCCAGCGATGGGATACCATAATATTAATTATTGTAATAAAATCAAACTGGACTGTTATCATTTCTTCGAGACTATAGAGTAACTTGGATATAGCCAATCCAATCAAAAAAGGAGATTAAGATGAACAATCTATTCAGTTCTATTCACAATTTTAATCGGGTCTACATTCACCGAGCGTCTACTACACTATTGATTGATTAGAGGAGTCGTTGACCGATATTCAAGTTCTCGCGCAACGGCTTGCTGAGATTCTTGACGTTGGGGCTGACACCTGGCAAGATTAAATTTTAGCCTCAAATAATTGTGCATAAATGTTGGATTCCCTAGCCGTCGAGGATCTGAAAATGTCGATTTGATTCGATTTTATCTAATTTCAGGATAAGGGTGAACTGCTTAGTATCAACTGTTATCTGCTTTGATGAAACCCACCTAATCTCTAAACCAAGAACACCGATGAATTCTAAACAATTACAACGATTGTTAATTTTTTATTCTGCGGTCGGAATATTTGCTATCAGTGTATTGGTGGCAATATTAAGTATATTCCCCCTGTATCAACAACTGATAAAAAACCAAGAAGAAAATTTACAGTCCACTTTAAAAACGCGCCGATTAGCCGTTGAAGAATTTCTCTCAAGAGCCAAAGATATCACGGGACAAATTGCCAGTCGTACCCAAGCCAAACGAGAATTAGAAGCCTATAACCGCAGTCCGAATAATCGCAATTTAGCCGTTGATAATCTTACCCGAATTCTCACGGAGGCCCTGCAACAAACTGAAGATTTAGCCGGAATTACTCGCCTCGATCAAAATTATCAATTAATGGCTCAAGTCGGTTTATCTATCCCTAAAACCCTTTGGGAATTTCCGCCTCAAGACTCTCAATCTACCCTAATTAGCAATCCGATTCCCCTCAAGGATCAATCTTATTTAATTGTTAGCCAACCGATTCTTAACTCAAGTCAACAGCAAATCGGTACCGATTTAGTTTTATTTAAAATGGCTCGTTTACAAGAAATTATAACAGATAATACGGGTTTAGGTCAAACCGGACAAATTTTTGTTGGAGCCTTTCAATACCAAAAAGTAGAATTGTTGATCTCGTCAAAAAATGAACCCGAGTTATCATTAGAACCGATTTTAAAGGCTATCGAAAAAACAGTCGTTTCTCAAAAGTCGGGATTAACTCTTGTCAAAAGAAACTTTTGGAGTCATGCTCAAGTTATTGCTTTTGAACCCCTACCAGAAGTCAATTGGGGACTGGTCATCCAAGTTAATCGTCAGGAATTGTATGCTCCCGTAAATCGTCAGCTTGTCACCATTGGAATTGTTACGATAATTTTTAGCTTTTTGGGTGCAGGGGGGATGGTTTTCCTCTTGCGTCCACTAGCAGGTCAAGCGATTATTCAAACCGATGAACTCGAAAAACAACTTCAAGAAAAAAACCTAACTTTGCGCGAGTTAAATTATACTCAAGAACAACTTCTCCTCGAAATTCGCGATCGCAAACAAGCCCAAACTGAACTACAAAAACGAGCCGAACAACTCCGAAATCACAATGCAGTTTTAATGGAACTGGCTCAAAATCGAGCCGTCAATAAAGGAGATTTGTTAATAGCCGTGCAAGCGATTACTGAAACCACAGCAAAAATATTAGAAGTTAAACGGGTAGGAGTTTGGTTGTTTAACGACGAAAGAACAACTCTTAAATGTCTGAACTTGTACAGCACAAAAAATCATCAGCATAGTGGAAATGGAGAACTTAAAATCAACGATTATCCCGCGTATTTTTCGGCGATCTTTTCCCAAGATAGTATAGCCGCATCGGAGGCCAGAAGCGATCCGAGAACCTCGGAATTTGTTGCAAATTATTTTATTCCCAATGATATTTTTTCACTGCTCGACAGCACCATTCGGATTGCGGGAGAAATGGTCGGGGTCATCTGTATAGAACAGTGCGGTAAAATTCAACATTGGACTCCCGAAGACGAAATTTTTGTGCGTTCAATTGCCAATGTGATTTCTTTAGCAATTGAGGCGAGAAATCACCAACAAGCTGAAGTCGCTTTACATGAAAGTGAAAAAATGTTTCGTCAGCTTGCGGAAACTATTGATAGTGTATTTTGGATTACCGATCCTCACGGAGAACAAATTTACTATGTTTCTCCTGCTTATGAAAGAGTTTGGGGGCGTCCTTGTCGCGAAATTTATCAGCAACCCCAATCTTTTCTTGAGTCAATTCATCCAGAAGATCGCGAACGAGTAATTTTGGCTTTGAGTAAACAGGCTGCTGGTAAATATGAACAAGAATATCGAATTATTCAACCCAATGGTGAAATTCGCTGGATTTACGATCGCGGTTTTCCTATCGCAAACGACCGGGGAGAAATAGATCGAATCACCGGAATTGCGACCGATATAACCGAACGCAAACAAGCTGAGAACGCTGTGCGAGAATCCGAAGCTAAATTAAGAGAACAAAAACAACAGCTTCAGGAAACCTTAAAAGAACTCAAACGGACTCAAGCTCAGATGATTCAAAATGAAAAAATGTCGAGCTTAGGTCAAATGGTCGCCGGAATTGCCCACGAAATTAATAATCCGGTTAACTTTATTCATGGAAATCTTGTTCACGCCGCAGATTATATTCAAGACTTGCTAAATTTAATTGAACTCTATCAAAATCATTATCCCAATCCCCACCCCGAAATTGAGACAGAAATTGAAACGATTGAACTTGATTTTATTCAAGAAGATATCCAAAAACTGCTCAAGTCGATGCAAGTCGGAACCGAACGCATCCGAGAGATTGTCAAATCACTGCGAATCTTTTCCCGTTTGGATGAAGCCGAAATCAAAGAAGTCGATCTCCATGAAGGACTCGAAAGCACCTTAATGATTTTACATAATCGCCTCAAACCCAAACCCGGATATCCGGGGATTAAAATTCTCAAAGATTATGGTAAACTCCCTAGAATTAACTGCTATTCTGGACAACTCAATCAAGTTTTTATGAATATGATCAGCAATGCAATTGATGCCATTGAAGATGCTCAATCTTCTCTATCCCTGCAAGAAATCCAGTTAAATCCCGGCTGTATTCGCATTAAAACTCAACAAATTTCAGACAATAGAATACAAATTTTAATAGGCGACAATGGCCGGGGAATGAGCGAAGAAGTTCGATCCTGCTTGTTCGATCCTTTCTTTACAACCAAACCCATTGGTAAAGGAACCGGATTAGGACTTTCAATTAGTTATCAGGTGATTGTTGAAAAACACAAAGGACAAATTGAATGTGATTCCATTTTAGGAAAAGGAAGCGAATTTAGAATCTTGATTCCCCTACGATAAACTCCGGGGTATTTTTCCTCTCCTTATCGTTGTGATTTCTATCACGCATTTTCCAGAAACTTTTAATTAAATTTAAGATTAAAGATAAACTTCCCAATGGTGTTCAAACCAGCGAGGTCAATCCATGAAACCGATCATCCACCAAGCCAGACAGGTATTAACTGGGTATCGCCTCAAGTTAATACCCTATACTGGGGAAATTTTAACCGGGACTGACGATTTCTTCATTACCAAGATGGCGACTCCCATTCAACCCGACTCGTTACCCAATGAAGGAAAAAGTCACCGGTATCGATTAAAAAGATTTACCACCTCCTATAATCTCAAAAAAAAATGTCCATAAATACCCGAAAGTCAAATGTTATTTTGATTGTAGATGATAGCCCAATTCATCTGAAAGTTTTGTCGGAAAATTTAGTTGCAGCCGGCTATGAAGTCGCCGTCGCCGCGAATGGGAAAGACGCACTTCAACAAGCAATTTATGAACCGCCCGATCTGATTTTATTAGATATTCAAATGCCGGAAATGAATGGATTTGAAACCTGTCAGCAACTCAAAGCCCATCCAAAAACTCAAACCATTCCGATTATTTTTATGACGGCTATTACGGATACAGACAGTAAAATTAGAGGATTGAAAGCCGGTGCCGTTGACTATTTAACAAAACCTTTTCAACAAGAAGAAGTTTTAGCCCGAATTAACATACATCTTCAAATTAAAGAATTAACACAATCCCTACTTCAAAAAAATCTTTCCCTCAGCCAGTTAAATCAAAAATTTCAACATTTAGTCGTTGAAAAAGATATTCGGCTAAAAGAAGTACAATTTGAACTTTTAAAAGCCTATAAACTGTCATCGCTCGGTCAAATGATGGCGGGAATTACCCACGAAATTAATAACCCTTTAGGTTTTGTGATTGGTAATATCAATCAAGTCCAAGAATTTCTGCAAGATGTCTTAACTCATCTACAACTTTACCAGAAATATTATCCCGATCCTGTAGCCGAAATCCAAGATCATGCCGAAGAAATTGATATTGAGTTTTTGATGGCCGACTTGCCGGAAATGATCGCATCCATTAAACAAGGATCGCTGTTAATTCGAGAGATTAGCAATTCCATGCGAATTTTTTCTCGGATTGACAGTTCAACTCAAGTCTTATTTAATCTTCACGAAGGCATTGACAGCACATTATTAATTTTAAAACATCGGCTCAAAGGCAATGAAAAACATCCCGAAATCCGGGTGGTAAAAAACTATGGGAACTTGCCAGAAATTCTCTGTTTTCCCGGACAGATGAACCAAGTCTTTATGAATATTCTTGCCAATGCGATTGATGCGATCGAAGAATCTAATCGGGGAAAAACCTATACAGAAATTCTAGCAAATCCCAATCAAATAACAATTTCAACCGAATTAACACCCGATCAAACCCAAGTCTTAATTCGGATTTCAGATAACGGGATTGGAATGTCAGAAGAAGTCTGTTCTCAACTATTCAATCCCTTTTTTACGACCAAGCCAGTGGGTAAAGGAACGGGACTAGGATTATCCATTAGTTATCAAATTGTTGTTGAAAAACATCAGGGAAAACTTGAGTGCTATTCTAAAATTGGACAGGGTAGTGAATTTGCGATGACAATTCCGCTAAAATTGAGCGAAAATATAGATCTAAATTGACCTGAAGCAACCGAACTAAAATCAACTATTCCTGTTGTGATTACTCGCCTACTCTAACCCCTATCCCTCGGAACTTTCAATCCAGAAAAAAAAAATTGTTACTTGACGGAGAAGATAAGCCAATGGCAAGCTAGTAACATCTAATTTTATAAAACTTTGAAAAACCACAGTATTTTTCAATAACATGACAAAAATATTACAACCATCCATCGTAAAACCCTTGAGTTTCCCACCCCTAAAGTAATGATTGATACACTCTGGTTGCTGATCTGTTCTTGCTTAGTCTTCCTGATGCAAGCTGGATTTATGTGCTTAGAATCCGGCCTCACCCGCTCGAAAAACAGTATTAACGTTGCCGCAAAAAACCTGGCAGACTTTGCCGTTTCCGCCCTGTTATTTTGGGCTGTTGGTTACGGTTTAATGTTTGGTTCATCTCCCAACGGTTGGTTCGGAAGCAGCCATTTTTGGCTCAACCTAGACACAGCAAAACTCGCCGCTTTTTTCCTGTTTCAAGTCATGTTTTGCGGCACATCAGTCACCATCGTTTCCGGAGCCGTCGCCGAACGCATGAAATTCAGCGCCTATCTCGCACTGGTTGCCTTAGTCTCCGGTTTAATTTACCCAATTTTTGGTCATTTGGCCTGGAATGGAATAGATAAGGGCATCTTTACCGGTCGCTTGGGCTATCTCGGCTTTGTCGATTTTGCTGGTTCGACCGTCGTCCACAGCATCGGGGGTTGGGTGTCGTTGGCGGCCCTATTACTCATCGGCAGCCGTTCCGGTCGCTTCCCCAAAGACAAACCGTCCCAAAAAATTCACAGTTCCAACCTACAATTTTCCGTTTTGGGAACCATGCTGTTATGGTTTGGGTGGCTCGGCTTTAACGGAGGCAGCACCCTCGCTTTCAACGAGCAAGTTCCCCGGATTATGGCCAATACCGTCTTAGCCGGAGCCGGGGGCATGGTAGCCGCAGGCTTCCTCAGTTGGGGCAAACGCAAAGCGCCGCAAGTCGAAACCCTGATCAATGGCACTCTCGCCGGACTGGTGGCGATCACCGCCTCTTGTCATGCCGTCGCCACGCCCATCGCCGTCGTCATTGGCGTCACCGGCGCGGCCGTGATGATTTTAACCGAAATTCTCTTAGAAAATCTGCACATTGATGATGCCGTCGGAGCGGTGGCCGTTCACGGGGGCGCCGGAGTTTGGGGAACCCTGGCGGTGGGGTTGTTTGGTCAGCCGGAATTATTAGGAACAGGTTTGGATCGATACGCCCAACTCGGCGTGCAATTATTGGGGATTTTTGTGGGGTTTGGATGGGGATTTGGTTTGGCTTATTTGTTGCTCTTTTGGGTGAATCGAATTGTACCGTTGCGGGTTTCAAAATCTGAAGAAAAACTCGGTCTGAATATTTCCGAACATCGCGCAAAAACCGAGATTTATGACTTATTTCAAGTCATGGAAAAACAGGCTCAAACCTACGACTTGAGTTTGCGCGCCCCCGTTGAACCTTTTACCGAAGTTGGTTTAATTGCCGAACGTTATAATGCGGTGATGGATGCTCTAGAAGAAGCCGTAACCCGCACCGAAGCAATTGTTAAAACCGCAATGAATGGTATTGTTACCTTTGACGATGCCCATTTTGAAATTACCACCGCTAATCCTTCGGCTGCGACGATTTTTGGTTATGAAGTTAAGCAGTTAATTGGAATGTCAATTCATCGGCTTTGGCAGTGGCCGGATGATGAAATCGAAGACGAAGAAAAGCTTTTACAAGAATTATTAAACACCGGACGGCATGAGTTAGTTGGATGCCGTTCTGATGGTTCACAATTTGCCCTCGAAGCAACGGTTACACAAGCCAAATCCGGTCAGCTTTGCTTTTATACCGCAACTTTTCAAGATATTAGCCAGCGCAAATATGCAGAAGCCGCATTACGAAAATCTAAAAGCAGACTCAAACAAAAAAATAAAGAACTTGAACAGGCATTAACAGAACTTAAACAAGCACAAACTCACCTGATTCAATCTGAAAAAATGTCCAGTTTGGGGCAGATGGTCGCCGGAGTTGCTCACGAAATTAATAATCCGGTGAGCTTTATTTATGGTAACATTCAACCCGCTTTAGATTATACTCGGGATTTATTACAACTTCTCGAACTTTATCAACAAAATTATCCTAAACCCGAAGCCGAAATTGCCGATTATTCTGATGAAATTGATATTGATTTTTTGAAATCCGATTATCTGCAACTCCTAGACTCGATGCGGGTTGGGGCCGAACGAATTCGAGATATTGTCCGCAGCTTAAGAAATTTCTCCCGTTTAGATGAAGCGGAAATTAAAGCCGTTGACCTCCACGAAGGCATAGAAAGCACTTTATTGATTTTACAAAATCGCCTCAAAGCCAACGCCGATCATCCCGGTATTCAAATTATACGAGATTATGGAAAATTGCCTCTAGTTGAATGTTATCCCAGTCAACTCAATCAAGTGTTTATGAATATTATCAGTAATGCCATTGATGCCCTCGAAGAACACAATCTTCAGCAAGTTTCTAAAGGGATTAAATCTCCACCCTATCAAATCCGAATACAGACTTTATTAGTCGATCATCAGTGGATTGAAATTCATATTGCTGATAATGGCCCCGGAATGTCGGAAGAAGTTAGATCGAAACTCTTTGATCCGTTCTTTACCACAAAACCTGTTGGTAAAGGTACGGGTTTGGGATTGTCAATTAGTTATAAAATTGTTGTCGAAAAGCATAAAGGAAAAATTTGGTGCTGTTCAGAACTTAATAAAGGCACCGAATTTATTATTAGAATTCCCCGTTTAATTCTCTCCATCGCCCGCAAACTAGAATCCTCTAAATATCATTCCCGAAATGAACAATAACTTGGGCTGCCAGGATTGAGATTTCCGGCAGTTCCCCAAGTTTATGAGTAGATTAATACCCCGATTTAAAAATCTCATTTCAGACAATAATTAAAGACAATTACTTTCGACAATTGTCACAGTGTCCACAAGCCATTGATTTAGCTTCTTTACCAAACCCAAACGCCTCTAATAAAAACCGCCAACGACATTGACGAGTATTTAGATATTGACTCATTTGTTTGATCGCTTGAGTATTATGATCCGGGAACGCAACCGCCTTGGAATTAATGATATAATGAAAGGGATCTTGCCAGGTTAATTGTCCCGAACTGTGCAACACCGAAAGCGCGATCGCACTGTTGCGAAACTGGCGAGATATCTCCTCAATTTCTCCCTGTTTCGGTAATTTTTTAATCAGTTGATTCGCCTGTTGATATTGTTTTCGCCAATTTTCCTGCAAATATTCACGGCGTTGTTTGTCTTCGGGATACAAGAAACCCGTCGGTTCACTCACCAATGTTAACGCTATTGCAGGCTTTCCATCCCGTCCCGCCCGTCCGACTTCTTGCAAATATTCAGACAGCAAAAATGGGGCTTGAAAATGCAGCACCCAACGCACATTCGGCTTATTAATTCCCATCCCAAACGCCGAAGTACACACCACAAACTTCAGCGAACCTTTTAACCAAGCCTGTTCAATTTCTCGACGTTCCTCACCGCTTAAACCCGCGTGATACGCTGCCGTTTGATAACCCTGTAGTTTCAGGCTATCTGCCAATTCTTCGCTGTCTTTTCGAGTTCTAACATACACCAAACCCGTTTGTTTTTGGCGAGTTTGAATGAACTTTAAAAGCTGTTGTCGCCGCCCTCTCGGAGTCCAAACCGTTTGTATGTTTAAATTCAAATTGGGGCGGTAGGGATTCAGTAAAAAAGATTTGGGATTTTGTAGGTCTAAAACCGTTTTAATGGTGTCTTGTGCCGCCGGATTTGCCGTTGCCGTAAACGCCGCGATCGCGAAGTTTTTCTGAGTTTGTTTTAGCTGCAAAAGTGCGGGTCTAATTGCTCCCAAACGCCGATAAGTCGGTCTAAATGTATCCCCCCATTGTACCAAACAATGAGCCTCATCTAAAATTAAACCATTTACTAAAATACGCGGATGAGCAATCAAATTCCACACCGATGAACTTAGCAACGTTTCCGGGGAAAGATACAACAATCTTAACCGATTTTGTTCTAGCAATCTTAACGTTTGTCGTCGCTGTAGAGAAGGCATTTGACTGTGCAATAACGCCGCCGGAAGGTTTTTTTCTCGAAGTTCTTGGACTTGATTTTCCATCAACGCCACTAGCGGCGAAACCACCAACGTTAACCCGGTTTGTAACAAAGCCGGAAGTTGAAAACAAATCGATTTTCCCCCTCCCGTTGGCATCACAACAAGTGCATCTTGTCGGGATAATAAACTGCGGATAATTTCCCCTTGTGGGGGTCGAAAATCTTCATATCCCCAAATTCGTTGAAATTCCGCTTTGACCCGTTCCCAAGAGAGCGAGTGAGAATCTTTGGTATTCATTGTAGTTGACAGAAGTTCCCTGGTTTTTTATACTATCATTCTATCAAAGATAAAATTTTTGTCATAATTTTTTGAATTTTTATATGAACCCCATCCGCAAAACGCTAGAATGTTCTCAAATCAAAATTTCCTATTTGGAATGGAACCCACCCCAAACCTCAGAAAATACTCAACCCTTACTGCTATTGCACGGGTTGGCCGATCACGCTTTGGTTTGGACGAACTTGGGAAACTTTTTAAGCGATAACTATCATATTGTCGCCCCAGATATGCGAGGTCACGGCAACAGTAGCAAACCGAATACAGGTTACAGTTTTTCAGAAGCGATCGCAGACTTAGAAGCGTTAATGAGCCATCTCAACTGGTCAAACGCCCATATTTTAGGTCATTCTTGGACGGGAAAATTACTACCAATTTGGGCAAAACAACATCCCAAATATTTTCGCAGCATGATTTTAGTAGACCCAATTTTTATTACTAAAATGCCCGCTATTTTTAAACTCAGTTTACCCATCGTTTATCGAAAACTAGACTGTTTAAAAGGAATGGGGCCGTTTTCCAGCTACGAAGACGCCGAAGAATTAGCAACTCAACTCAGTCAATATAAAGGTTGGAGTTCGGCACAACAGCAGGTTTTTCAAGAAGGAATCGAACAAAAACCCGATGGAAAATGGGGGAGTAAATTTATCATTCCCGCCCGAAATCAGATTTTTTCAGAAGTGATGAAAGTCGCGGGTTTAACCGAAAAAATAGACATTCCTACATTATTTATCCAGCCAGAAAGCGGCGTCAACCGCATGGACTGGCAACTGAAACCCTATCAGAAATATCTAACAAATCTAAAAATAAAACAAGTTCCGGGCAATCACTGGCCGTTTCTCGTTCAACCCGATATGTTCAATCAAACCGTCGCCGAATTTTTGGCAACAAATTAGGTAAACAGTTCGTTGTTGCGCTTTAGCGCCAAAAGCTAGGGCTGAAGCCCAACTACGAAATTTTTCACTCACTAACCGAATAAATCCGATCTTTCTTAACTAAAATCCCCTGATTTACGGCATCATCTAACACTTTTTCCGTTGCGTCAAGTTGCAAATCAAGCGCTTCTGCAACTTCTTGATCCGTAATTTTTCCCCAGTAACGAGCATAAGCGATCGCATCATTAACAGAACGAACCGCATTACTTTCGGGAGCGACATGAGTCAAAGCCCTGACCAACTCCTTGTCAGGTCGGTATCCAACCAACAAGATCGCCCGTCCGGTCGCGGGTCGCAGGATAAAAGCCGGAAATCGACCAATACTTCGATAGCGAGCATCTTTAATATCCTCCCGAAAGGCATTCAAAACCTCCTGAGAGTCGAGTTGACATCCTCTCCTCCCTAAAGGGAGAAGATTCCTAAACTTCACAATGCACGGTTTCTGTTTCGTAGCAACTGCCTCTACCCACATTGAAGTTTTGATTGAGATTCATTTTTCTGGGTTGGGGTGCGATCGCTAGGTAAGCTGTTACTCGGTTTTCCTTCATCTAACTTAGGAAAGATTGTCTTTGGACCCAAAGGATTAAATTTAATTTAATTAAACCGTTTCTTGTATTGACGAACACAATCAAGCTGAACGTTATGCTCGGACTTAATACTTTAGATAGACGTTGGGCGAAGCTGTAACAATTATTCTAAAGATCAAGATAAATTTCGATCAACCGAACGATTCAGCATAGAGCAGAATTTATTGTTTCCGTTTAAGACAAAGCGAAGGGAACCGTTAAAAATAAGCGACAGAAGAAGGAAACTCAAGCTTTAACAAGATTTTTCAGAATATAAAGGAGAAAGATAATGGTAGAAAGCGATCGCCAACGGGGTGTGGGAGTATTTTCCAACCGTCAAGAAGCCGAGCAAGCGCTCAACGAATTGAAAGCGTCAGGCTTTCCAATGGATAAAGTTTCTATTATTGCCAAACAAGCCGAGGAAAACGATCAACTCGGCGAGGCTTCCATGAGCGATAAAGTTGGCAATAAAGATGTTAGCACTGCAACCGGAGTTGCTGCGAATACGATGGCAAATAGCGCTTTGGGTACCGTTTTAGTGGGATTAGGAAGTTTGGCAATTCCCGGAATAGGATCGGTGATCGCAGCGGGTACTTTGGGTTTAGCATTAACCGCAAGCACAGCAGCAATTGGAGTCGAAGCATTAGCAAGCAATGGTTTAGTTAACGCACTCACCGAACAAGGTATTCCTGAAAAACAGGCGAGTATTTATAGAGATCGTTTGTTGATCGGTCGGTATTTGGTTTTTGTAGACGGAACCGAGGAAGAAATTGATCGCGCCAAGGGGATTTTTAGCGATAAAGGAATTGAAGATTGGGGCGTTTATAATTCCTCGCCCGCTTAAAATATTTCTGGCATTGCTATTGAATTAGTGGCAACAAAATTCAAGAGAATCAGCCCCACAGGTAGCGTTTTTCTATCTAAAACACTCAATAATATCTAAATTGAAGGTTTTTATCTCAAAATAAAAATCTGGGGAGTTATGGCTGAGTAAAATTCTATTCTTTCAAAAGGAAGAGTTTAGTTGATGATCGCCCTAATACTTCTTTGGATGGAGTACAGAATTTGAGAATTAACTTTTAATAATAAATAGGCGAATAAATTTTTAACTTGCTATTCTTTATTCTTGAAAGGAAACGCCAAAGTTTTGATGAGCTTGATAGCGGTGGCAAGTTAGATGTTTACCCGCCAATTCGTTCGCAACCCATAAGTGACTGATATTTTTTAACTTCAAGAAATACAGTTGAGGTTGCTTGCGGATAAAAGACGACTTGTAAAAATTGTAATCAACGAGGTAAATTGCATGAATAATAATAGTATGCCAGAGCGTTACTGCGCTTTATCTATAGGAATCGTTTTCTTGCTGTTAGGTATCGCAGGATTTATTCCGGGTCTGGTGACAATGCCCGATCCCACCAATATTCCCGCCGATTTGTATCCGGCAACTGAGGGCTTATATACCAGAGGATTCGGCTATTTATTTGGGTTATTTCCCATCAATACTGTACACAATGCGGTACATATTGTAGTTGGAGCGTTGGGAATTGTTTCCTATATCGGTTCGGGAAGTGCGCGTCTATTTAATCGCGATTTTGCTGTTGCCTACATTTTAATCGCGGTCATGGGTTTGTTACCTTTTACCAGAACAACTTTTGGTTTAATGCCGATTTTCGGTAATAATGTTTGGTTCAACGCTGCAACCGGACTGGTTGCCGCTTACTTTGGCTTTGTTAAACCTATAGTTGAATCCGACGAGCCAATTGTTTCCAACCGCAGCAATACCTACAACGGTTAATAGCTTTGTAGGGGCGTGCCTCCGCTAAAATGTCTATATTCCCAGGAATAATTTACATAAACCCGCCCTTTTTTGTAGGGGCGGGTTCCACTCAGATTTAGATTTCTCAGGAATAACTGACATAAACTCGCCCTTGACAGCGACCAATCAATATTGATAAATTATTTTATAAAATTACCCTAAATTCCGCCCGAAAATATCCGATAAATTAATAAGAGATAACGGTTAACTGTCGCAATATTTCCTCCTAAAGATAGTGCAGTTTTCACTAAATATGAGTTTAAATTAAAAGTGTAATAAAATAGAAAACTTGAGGATAAAATTATGCCGAGTGGTCATGCAAGTCATAAAGGTAACTCCGTTAAACCTAACACAAACGCTAACGATAGTATAGATACTGCTGCCGATCAAGTAACCGATCCGCAGGAAGTTTTACCGGAAGGCTACGATGCACAAAGAGCCGAACAAGCTCCCAAAAATGACGCGGCAACTCAACGCCCAAAAAAACAAAAAAAGAACAAATAAACATCAACGAACCCAAAGCTTGTTGTTGCGAGGCGGCGCTATAAATTTGGGGTGAGCGCCCAACAACGAACCTAAATTCTTAAAAGATTGTTGTTGTGCTTTAGCTTTATAAATTGAGGTCAGAATCTCAACTACGAAGTTAATTAATTTTGGGCTAGAGCAACGACAACAAACCCAACAACGAATTAATACCAATTCTTTATGAAGCTGCATCTAATTGATCCCCCCGGCTATATCCTTCGGATAGGCTTCGCCAACGCCACCCCCACCCCCCTTTTTAAGGGAATCCCCCCGGCTTCGCCACCCCCCTTAATAAGGCAGGGCTGTTTCATTCTAAAATTTTGCGATCGCGAGGAGCTAAAATTGGAAGCAGTTTCACCCCTTTTTTCTTCAGAACACCTAAAATCTTAGAAAAACATAGCGATCGCCTGACTCAAACGGCTTGTTCCACTCTGATTCTTAAAGGCGGGAATTGAACAATAAAACTGGCGATCGCGCCGGATGTAAAATGATAGCAATCGCCAGTTTTTTCTTAAATTTTATCTATGGATAGTCTAATTAAAGAACTTAAAAAAGTCAAGGACTTTCGCCGCCGCCAGGGCAGAAGGCATCCATTATGGTTGGTGCTATTGATAGTAATTTTGGCAGCGATGCAGGGATACTTAGGGTATAGAGCGATGGGAGATTTTGCCAAAGCCAATCAACAGCTAATTGTTAAAAAATTTAAGATTTCATCCCCAAAAGTTCCATCTTCATCAACCATAAGACGAGTTCTGATGGGAGTAGACTGGTCAAATCTTCAGGACATTTTTAATCAATGGTCTAGTAGTCTATGTGAATCTGATGATTTGAGGGATTGGGTCTGTATTGATGGCAAAAGCTTAGGCAGCACTGTAGACAATTTTGGCAACTCTCATCAAAACTTTGTTTCATTTGTTTCCTTGTACAGTCAAGAATATCAAGTTGTATTGGGATTAAATTGCTTTGAGAACAAACGCTGTTCAGAAATTAAGCAAGTCCAAGAAATCATCGAAGATTTTCCCCTGAAGAATCAAGTATTTACTCTGGATGCTTTGCACTGCCAAAAGCAAACCGTTAAAAAAATTATTGAATCAAAAAATCACTACTTAATCACCGTCAAAAAGAATCAAAAAAAATTGTATCAAGCTCTAGAGTCTGTCGCCCACAATCAAGAGCCTTTGAGTATCAAGATAGAGCAAGATAAAAGTCATGGTCGCCAAATTCAACGCCAAGTAGCTGTCTTCAAGAGTATAGATTCCCTGAAATCTAGTTGGTATGAAATTAAAAGCTTAATCCGAGTTGAAAGATGGGGTAAAAGAGGTAAAAAGGACTATCATCAAGTCGCTTACTACATCAGTAGCGTTTGGGAAAAAGCCGATTATTTTTCTGAAAAAATAAAAGGTCATTGGCAAATTGAAAATCGCTTGCATTGGGTCAAGGATGTGATCTTCAAAGAAGATGATTCTTCTATAGCTCACTTTCAAGCACGAACGAATTTATCGATTCTTCAAACTATTGCAATTAATCTTTTTAGACTTTTAGGCTTTGTGTCAATTACAGAGGGTCAAAGATGGCTTAATAACAGGTGGTCTAGGCTTTGGATTTTGTTAGAATGAAACGGCCCTGCCTTAATAAGGGGGGTTAGGGGGGATCAAGGGCGGTCGCCCAACAACGAACTAACTGATGAAAAACTATAGGAAGTAATATTAATGCAACTCAAACCCATAGATCAACAAGTTGTTTCCGTCGTTGGAGTTTCTAGCGGTATCGGCAGAGAAACAGCCCTTCAATTTGCCCGTAAAGGCGCCAAATTAGTTGTCTCCGCCCGCAGTCAAGAAAAGTTGGCGTCGCTGGTGGATGAAATTAAAAATTTTGGCGGCGAAGTCTTTCCAATACTCATCGATGATGTTACAATATTCGAGCAGGTTCAAGCGATCGCCGATCAAACTGTAGAGGTTTACGGACGGCTCGACACCTGGGTACACGTCCCCGCCACCGCCGTTTTTGCGACTTTCGAGAATACCACCCCCGAAGAATTTAAGCGGGTTGTAGATGTCACTTTGATGGGGCAAGTCTACGGGGCAATGGCCGCACTTCCCCACCTCAAACGGGAAGGACGGGGAGCGCTGATTCATATTTCTTCGATGGAAGGTAAGCGATCGCTCCCGTACCAAAGCGCCTACGCCGCAGGTAAGCACGGGGTTGAGGGATTTTTGGAAGCGTTGCGACTGGAGTTGCAACACGAAAAAATTCCCATCAGCGTCACCAGTATCAAACCCGGTGTGATCGATACGCCGTTTTGGGACAATGGCCGGACTAAGTTGGGGGTGAAGCCCTCGGCAATACCGCCCTATTACAAAGCCAGTTTGGTGGCTGAAGCGGTCCTTTACACAGCCGAACATCCAACCCGCGACTTTTTGGTTGGGGATGCGGCGAGAGTGTTAGATTTCCTTCAGAGACTTTCGCCGGAATTGATGGATACTTTGCTGTTGCTGACGGGTTTCCGGTTGCAGCACAGCGACGTGCCGAAGTCCGAAGACGCCCCGGACAATCTTTACGAGCCGATTCCCCACCATAATACCATAGACGGCAGCCTCAGCGATCGCCTGGTGATACCGAGCGTTACCGACTGGATCGAGAAAAATCCGACGGTTAAATGGGGCGCAACCCTGGCGGGTGTGGGGGCGCTGGCGATGTTAGCAAACCAAGTCTTTAACACCGATGGGCGCATTTAAAACCCATCTTTATGTTACCCAAAAATAACTTACATAAACCCGCCTTTTTTTGTAGGGGCGGGTTCTACCCAAATTTGTGTTACCCAAAAATAACTTATATAAACCCGCCCTTCACAGATCGAATTCTACCCTATCCAAAGGAGTAGTTTAGTTAATCCCAACGCTAATACTTCTTTGGGTAGAGTACAGAAAGGGCAGATTAAAATTCAATAGAAAGTAGGCGAATGAATGTTTAACTTTCTGTGTTAATTTCCTCTGGGGACGCTCAACATTTGATCGACTTTATAATTATAGCAAGTTAGATGTTTATCCGCTAAAAAATTCGCTCCAAAACCTGCTAACTGGCATTTTTTTATTGTTTGATTTGAATTAAAGAAATGCCGTTGATAGGATTTGCGGATAGAAAACGGCTTGTACAAATTTTCATCAATGAGGTTAATAGTATGAATAATATGGGAGAGCGTTACTGTGCTTTAGCCCTCGGAATTGTTTTCTTGGTGTTGGGTTTTGCAGGATTTATCCCCGGTTTGGTGACAATACCCGCAGCCAATGCGCCCAATGATTTGTATTCGGCATCTCCGGGAATATATGGCACCGGATTCGGTCATGTGTTCGGGTTATTTGCCACTAATATCCTACACGATCTCGTGCATCTAGCGGTTGGAATTGTGGGAATTGGTGCCTATATCGACTCAAGGAGTGCGCGTTTATTTAATCGCAGTTTTGCAGTCGCTTACATTTTGTTGGCGGTGATGGGTTTGTTCCCCTTGGCTAAAACAATATTTGGTTTAATGCCGATTTTTGGTAACAATGTTTGGTTGAATGGTGTAACCGGATTAATTGCAGGTTATTTTGGTTTTGTTAAACCCACAATTGCACCGGAAACTGCTTCAAACCCAAATATCTAAACGGAATAAAAAACAGTAGGGGCGGGTTTATATACGTTGTCTGTGGGACAGGATATGATCTCCGGTTGATTAATGCGTGTTATGGGGGCGGGGCGGGTTTATATACGTTGTCTGTGGGACACGATCAATCAATTCGGAACCCGCCCCTACGTTCATGTTTGGATTTAATAAAAATCAATTAATTCAAGCGATCGCCCGTTTCTACATCAAACCAATGCAGTTGTTTTTTAATCAGAGAAATAGTGATAATTTCTCCTTCCCAAGTGCGATCGGCAGGCACCATCACCCGTAAGGTTTGATCGGAACCATTTACCCGAACACTCAGCAATTTTTCCTTCCCAAAATCTTCCACCAAAAACAGATGACCCGCGATGGTTTGACCGCTTTCAATGTCTCCCAAACTAATATCTTCGGGACGAATTCCCAAAATGACTTGATTGGCTTTAGTTTTTAACTGAGGGAAAATAATTTTATAGTCTCCCAAAATAGCCTTATTTTCCTGACAGTTTAACGTCAGTAAATTCATTTGCGGACTCCCCACAAAACCCGCCACAAACTTATTAGCCGGAGCGGTATAAATTTCGTGAGGCGACGCCAATTGTTGTAAATAACCATCGCACAAAACCGCTATTTTATCCGATAACGTCATCGCCTCAATTTGGTCGTGGGTGACGTAAACAACGGGTTTATTTTGCGTTTCAAATAACTGTTTTAAATCCGCCCTAACCTGTTCTCGCAACAGCGCATCTAAATTACTGAGGGGTTCATCTAATAAGAAAATATCGGGATCTCTGACCAAAGAACGAGCCAGCGCCACCCGTTGACGTTGACCCCCGGAAAGTTGACCGGGTTTGCGGGTTAATAGATGTTCTAAACCCAATTTTTGGGTAACATCATTGACCCGTTTTTCTATCTCATTTTTAGGTATTTTTCGCAGTTTTAAAGCGGCTGAAATATTTTCAAAAACCGTCATGTGAGGATACAGCGCATAGCTTTGAAAAACCATCGAAATATTGCGTTTTCCGGGGGGAACGGAAGTCACATTTTTGCCGCCAATAGTTACTTTTCCTTGGGTGGGTTGTTCGAGTCCGGCGATCAATCTTAATAATGTTGATTTTCCGCACCCAGAAGGGCCGAGTAAGGTCAGAAATTCCCCATCTTCTACTTCTATAGTGATATCTTTGACCGGAACAACCGAGGGGGCGAATTGTTTGCGGAGGTTTTTAAGTTCGAGTTTAGCCATAATAAAATGTGAGTTTAAATGAGTGAAAAATTGAGTTACAAATAGAACAATTTAACCTTTAACTGCACCTGCGGTAATTCCCTGCACAATGCGTCTTTGAAAGATTAAAACGAGGATAATTAACGGCAATGTTCCGGCAATTGTTGCCGCAGCAATTGGGCCGTAAGGAATTTCATAAACAGAAGCGCCTCCGAGTTGAGCGACTGCAACCGGAATGGTATATAAATTTTCTCGGGTGATAAACGTTAGGGCAAAAATAAACTCATTCCAGGCGAAAATAAAGGTTAAAATTCCGGTGGTAATTAAAGCGGGAGTCGTCATCGGGAGGACGATATTTAATAACATCGATACGGTGTTGTAACCGTCTACTTTTGCCGAGTCTTCTAAATCTTTGGGGAGTTGTTGGAAGAAACTCCGCAAAACTAAAATCGTTAGCGGTAAGTTGATCGCCGTGTAGGGAATAATTAAAGCCAGGTAGTTGTTTCCCAGTCCGAAAAATTTGACCACTTCTAACAGTCCCAAAAATAAGAGGACGTAGGGAAATAACGTGACAATTAAAACAAAACCCAGAATAATATTTTCCCCCGGTATTCTCAACCGTGCTAAGGTATAAGCCGCAGGCGCACCGATGGCTAAACAAAAAAGTGTTGAGGTAAAAGAAACAAAGGCGCTATTGAGAACGTACTGAAGAAAAGGTAAGCCTAAACTGATATAATGTTCGAGGGTTAGTTGATTGAAACTGGGAAAATAAATCGTCGGAATTGAAGCAATGGCTTCGTTGGTTTTAAATGAAGTCAGAATTTGCCATAAAATTGGCGCCAAACAAAAGATAACGGTGAAAAGGACTCCGAGAAATAGAAAAACCGGTTTGAAACTTCTATGGGTTTGTTTTTGAGTCGTGTCAAGTTTGGAAATAGCCATATTTTATTGTCCTCCGGTAAGATTAACGCGGCTTTTTGATAACAAAAATGCTGCAATAACGACGGCAGTAACTAACAGTAAAAATGTTACCACAACCAACGCCGCCCCGTAGCCAAAATCCAAGTATCGTCTAACGGTTGCGTAGATATAAATAGAAACGGTTTCTGTGGCACCGGCCGGCCCCCCTCCGGTCATCACTTGAATCAGGTCAAACACCCCAAAAGCCTGGGCAAATCTAAACAGCAAAGCGATGATAATTTGGGGCATTAATAGCGGTAAAGTGATCTGACGAAAACTCTGAAACGGGTTCGCCCCATCAATAGAATGAGCTTCGTATAAATCCCCAGAAATCGATTGCAAACCCGCCAACAAAAGGATAGAAATAAAAGGCGTTGTTTTCCAAACTTCTGCAACAATTAAAGCAAACATCGCCCTTGTTGGATCGCCCAACCAAGTGATGCTGGTTTCCATCAATCCCAACCGTAGTAAAAGGTCGTTGACGACACCGTATTGACCGTTAAAAATCCACGCCCAAGCTAACCCCATAACAGCCGTTGGTAACGCCCAAGGAATTAACGCCGAAGTTCTTACAAATCCCCGTCCGCGAAAGCTTTGATTGAGAACCAAAGCAATTCCCATCCCGAGAATTAATTCTATGGTAATTGAAATGACGGTGAAAACGGTTGTATTCCACAAACTTTGCCAAAAGCGCCCGTCTCCCAACAGTCGAGAATAGTTGTACAATCCCGAGAAAATGGGTTTTAACTGCGTTCCCAAATTTTCGGTGAATAAACTCAACCAAAAAGCCCGGGCAATGGGATAAATAAACACCAAGCCTATTACCAATAGGGCGGGTAAAATTAACAGCCAACCCGTGCGTTTTTCTTGTCGTTCAATGTCTTTTTGTTTCATTCATCTAAGCTGTAAATAAGTGGTAAAATTTCAACCGATTAATTGAGACTGAAAACTATTGTTCTAAACTGATAACTCGCTGTTGTCTTCCCAATAAAGCCCGGGTTTCTGAAGCCGCAGCCTGCATAGCCGCTTCGGGCGTTTGAGAACCGGTTAGTGCGGCGCTGAGATAACGTTGTAAAATGTCTGAAGTTTGGGCGTATTGGGCAATGGGCGGGCGCAAAACCGAGTTATTAATCACTTCTAAAAGTTCGGGGTAATGGGGATATTTTGACACCAACGCCGGATCTAAAAATAGCGATCGCCGTGCGGGAACAAAACCCGTTTTCAGAAAGTATTCTCGCTGCACATCAACAGTATTAAAATATTCGATAACTTTCCAGGCTTCCTCTTTGTGGTTGGAACTTCTGGAAATTCCAAATCCCCAACCGCCCAAACAAGCGGCACCCTTTAAACTGGGTAAATGAACCATCGGTTTTATCCCGAATTGATTGGCAATTTCCGATTGATTTGCCAGGGGAACAACGTAAGGCCAATTCCGTAAAAAAGCGGTATTTCCACTTTGAAATAACAGCCGGGTTTCTTCTTCGGAATAGGTGGTTACATCTTTGGGTGAAATCCCTTCTTCTATTGTTTGACGTAAAAATTCAACTGCGGCGATCGCTTCCGGGCGATCAAGTCCAACTTCATTGGTTTCTGGATCGACCCAAAATCCCCCAAATCCTTTTAAAACTTCGGTAAATATGGCGGACAATCCTTCATATTGTTTTCCCTGCCAAATAAATCCCCATCGGGCTAAATCTTTGTCTTGAATTTGTTTAGAAATCTCCATCAATTCTTCAAAGGTTTCTGGGGGTTTTGCGCCGACTTTTTTTAACAAATCCTTGCGATAATAGAGCATCCCGCCATCAGCCCTCAGAGGCATTCTATACAATTGTCCTTGATAGCGTCCTCCCTCTTTTACGCCTTCTAAATAGGGGGTTAGTAAATCATTATCTACCCATTCAGATAAATCGGTTAACCAACCCGCAGCCGCAAATTTCTGCACCCAAACGATATCCATATAAACAATATCGTAGGGCGAATCTCCCAATAAAAAAGCCGAAGTATACAAATCTTCAACCAGGTTTGTATTATTCGGACCTTTGACAATTTCTAGGGTAATATTCGGGTTTTTTTCGTTAAAATCTTCGGCAAAAGATTCGAGTTGGGTTGCTTCTCCCGCTTGCACTAAAAACCTAACGGTAACTGATTCTTGAGAAAAAGTGGGAAAATTGCCCAATAACCCAATTGTAAACAGCGTTGCGATCGCCAACCCAACTACAGAAAACACTCGCCGACTCCACACGAAAGAAACCCAGGAGAAAATGAATCTTCTCCGCTGAAAAATGTTTAACCTATCTTTGAATTTTTGACTTTTAAACATTATAATTATTGTCGAAACGCATCAGCGCTAACCCGACACCATGAGAGTTATCAATTAAGATTTTATTCGGTTCTTTAAGTTTGCTCGCTTTCGAGCGACTCTAAATTCAATGTCATTATACTATATCCTGTCTCGCTTCAGAATTCAAATGATGACAAACACCAGAGTAATTCTTGAATACAGGACTGATTTTCAGGATAACCGATCATTTTTTAACACAGAAAGGGGAGGTTTTCCCCTCTCTTTGGATAGAAATCTAACCCCTCACCGGGCGTTTACTGACTAAACTTTTCGCGATCGTGAGGTTCATCAAAGTTAATAATCGGCCCTTTCGGAACGACTCGGGTTGGATTAATTTGAGTGTGACTTTTGTAGTAGTGACGCTTGATATGATCTAAATTGCAGGTTTCTTTAACTCCTGGGGTTTGATAAAAATCTTTGACGTAATTCCACAAATTCGGATAATCGACAATTCGCCGCAAATTACATTTAAAATGACCGTAATAAACCGCATCAAACCGAAACAGCGTGGTAAACATACACACATCGGCTTCCGTGAGTTGATTCCCGCACAAAAACCGTTGATTTTCTAACACCTGTTCCCAGCGATCTAGATGTTCAAATAATTGGGTAACAGCTTCTTCGTAGGCGGTTTGAGTCGAAGCAAAACCCGAACGATAAACCCCGTTATTAATCGGCTGATAAATCGCATCAATGGTTCGATCAATTTCCTCTCGGAGTTCCTCAGGATACAAATTTAAACCCGATTTTGAATAGGCTTGAAATTCGATATCCAACATCCGAATTATTTCCCGAGATTCATTATTAACCATGTACTGATTTGGCTTATCCCAGAGTACCGGAACCGTTACCCGTCCCGTATATTGCGGATTGGCTTTTAAATACAATTCTCGCAAATAATTACAGCTATTCACAATATCAGGAATACACCCCGGTTCTTCGGAAAATTTCCAGCCCTCGTCTCCCATTTCCGGGTCAACAATTGAAACAGAAATTACATCTTGTAATCCTTTTAAATTCCGCATAATTAACGTTCGATGCGCCCAAGGACAAGCCAAACTCACATACAGATGATAACGATTGGGTTCAACGGTAAATGCACTCGAATTATCTTTTTTAATCCAGTTGCGAAACTGGGTTGGCATTCGGTTAAATTTACCCTGATTATCTTGTTCCGTCCATTCCGTTGTCCATTTTCCATCCACTAACATTCCCAATGGCATAATATCCTCCTGTGTTTGGTGCGAACTTAGGGGTAATCCTTTCCTTTAAAATTATAGTTCTGAAGGCTTCCATTTGGGATTTGAATTCATCATCTAAAAATCAAATGACCACAGGAAAAATACCCCTCCCCCTTGATCGCAGACCGATTGTTAAGCTATACTGATCTAAATATTAAGAGATTTTAATTATTCTTTCATTGCGAATTAATTCTTTTCAATGTTTAAACCCCAATCCGAACGGCTACACTATCGTTTCCTCCACCTAGCCACCGTCAATATTCTCTCTAATTTAATGGTCCCCCTAGCAAGCTTAGTCGATATTGCTTTTTTGGGGCATTTAAGCGAAATTCATCATTTAGCCGGAGTTGCTTTATCGACTGTATTGTTCAAATATATCTATTGGACGTTTGGCTTTTTACGCATGGGAACAACCGGAACCACCGCCCAAGCTTTGGGGGCAAAAGATTATGATAGCGCCCTATTAATCCTACTCCGAAATGCTTTAATTGCCCTAACCGTTGGAGTCGCAATTCTTCTGTTGCAATATCCCCTGCGCGAACTCGGTTTTACCCTCCTCAGCGCCACACCGGAAGTCAAAATTGCCGGACAAGCCTACTACAATAGTTTGATTTGGAGTGCGCCCGCCACCCTTTTAAACTTTGTATTTATGGGTTGGTTTTTAGGGCGGGAACAGGGCGGAAAAGTCTTTTGGCTTTCGGCAGTTAGCAACGGAAGTAACGTAATTTTAGACTATTTTTTCATTCGACAATGGGGTTGGGAAAGTGCGGGGGCGGGTGCGGCAACGGCCTTGAGTCAATACCTGATGCTACTGATCGGTTTATTATTCATCGCCTGGGAAAAACCTTTTCCTCAAATGAAAACCCTAGCCGGAAAAATTCTAGATCGAGATGCTTTAAAAGCCTCTTTTCTGCTGAATACAAATATTTTAATCCGAACTTTTGCCCTAATTTCAACCTTTGCCTTATTTACCAATTTAAGTTCGGCGTTTGGTACAATGGTTCTGACCACCAATACCTTATTAATGCAGGCGGTAACACTCTCAGTTTACTTCCTCGATGGTCTTGCCTTTGCTACCGAAAGTTTGGCGGGAAATTATAAAGGCGAAGGTTCAAAACAACAATTAATTAATTTGGTGAAATTATCAGGAGGGGTAAGTTTAAGTATTGGACTCGGACTCGCGATAATTTTTGTATTAATCCCCGGATTGATATTCAGCTTGTTAACCAATCATACCGATGTCATTGCCGGAATCGACCGTTATGTTTTTTGGCTATTACCCGTGTTAGGATTGGGTTCGATTGCCTTTATGCTCGACGGTTATTTCTTGGGATTAACCGAAGGGCGAATATTGCGAGATTGTGCAATAATTGCTGCTGTTGTGGGGTGTTTAGCGATGGCAATTAACGCTTGGCAGTTTCACAGTTCCCATTTATTATGGTTGGCGTTATCCTTATTTATGGGAACCCGAGTATTAACTTTAGGATTAAAAGTCCCCTTAACCTTCAATCAACTCAGTAAATAAGAAATAGCGTTGTCGGGGCGGGTTCTGCGTAAATCTATCTTACCCAGAAATAACTTACATAAACCCGCCCTTCCCAGTCACCTCCGAACCCCGGTTGTAGGGGCGGGTTCAGCAATTATTTATGTTATCCACAAAATAAGCTACATAAACCCGCCCTTCCTAGAAAGTAGACTGACAGAGGGGGCGGGTTTATATCATACAAATCCGGTTGTGTAATCAACGAATAACAGACACCTTCGCAGTACCACCGACCGTGAACAGGTTTCGGTCGAACCGCGCTACTCCGCGCCACCCAATAGCCAGATCATTGACCATTCATCCGCAGATCATTTATCCTTTAGTTATAGACCTTTAAAAACTATTGCGTTCCCCTTATAGTTCTATGGTAGTCGGTACTACAGAAGCAGCCCGTATTTTAAAAATCTCCACCGCTCGACTGCGAGTCCTCCTGAGCGCCGGCCGAGTCGAAGGTGCCTATAAGACCGGGAAGATGTGGCTCATTCCCCTGTTTAAGGGCAAACCCATAATTGAGCGAGGGACAAGAGGTCCGGCTCCCCGTTGGCGCAATCCAAGAACGCCTGCAAAAAGGATTGTTCACGTTAATTCTCACAGAATTCGGCAAAATCAAAAACATCAGGAACAACTTCCCGTGATTACCGTTAAAAAAGGTCAGACCAATACTTATGGGCATATTGTCGAAATACCGGGAGGATGTCGTGTTGTCTATCGTCCCGATAAACCTCTCCCTTGTGGTGCGAGGGTTTGGATTGAAACCCTAAATGAAGTCACGGTCATCCGTTAGTAAAAATCTCCTGATCTCCCCACACTTTTATGATGGGTATTCAACCGGATTTGGTATCAGTTGTCTGCGGGAAATGATCAATCTAGACCGAACCCACCCCTACCAAAGCGACACCCGACACCCGACACCCGAGACCTGTTCTTTCTTCCGTGAAAAGAATAAAATTAGATCTGGGCAACCTACAATGGATGCGTTAAAGTTGTTTTGAATGATCAGTGCGTTGCCTTGTCGTGGCGGTTTTAACAAAAGCCCAGATGCCCTTTTGGGAAGCGGAGCAACCTCACTCAAACACTAACGCAAGGCTTGGCATTTGAACAGATTAGGAGGATAGCCGTGCCGCCAGATCAACAGCAGTACCAAAAAATTGTCGGCTACTTCATGGAAGAAGCCGGAGAACACCTTGAAATCATGGAGCAAGGCTTAAAACGTTTGCCTGCTGTCATGGCCAACCCCGATCGCGAAGAAGCCATCGCCATCTACCGTGCTGCTCACACCATCAAGGGAGGTGCGGCGATGCTGATGAATCAAAATCCCAGTCTCAGCAGCATTAACAAAGTCGCCAAAAGTCTCGAAGACTGCTTTAAACCCATTAAAGACACCCCCTTTCAAGTAGACGCAACCGCCCAAACCCTGGCGAATAAAGCCTATGAAGTCTTAAAAAACCTGATCAGTCGCGCTCAAAGTCCGGGCGGTTTATCCCCGCAAATGGGCGAAAAAATTGTCACGGCTTCGGCCCCCCTGTTTGAGAAACTGCAAACCCACCTGCAAACCCTCGCCAGTAGGAAAGCGGCACCGGCCCAACCGACAGCAGCAACGGCCAAACCCGTCCCCAAAGCCGCCGCTCAGGTGATGACCGTTCTCAAACCCATGTTACAAGGCTTAAAACAGCCGGAGTCGGCCGCATCTCGCAAACAAATTGCGGCTTTGTGCGGACGTTTAACCAAAGTCGGCGTCGGTGTAGACTCTTGGCAAACCCTGGTTAAAACCGCCTACGGTGCGATCGCCAACCCCAACAATTCCTACAAAGATCTCGCCAACACCGTCATTAAGGAATTAAAACAGGGGTCTGAGTTCCTCGAAGCCGGAAAAGCCAACGAAATCGCCCCCAGTCCAGCTTTACAGCAACTCGCGTCGGGAGCGGCTCAACCTGCGGCGGCCCAAGAAATTACCATTCCCGCCGATCCCAAAGAAGTGGTGAAAGTCTTGCTGAAAACCTTTAATAAAAAGCAACTGCAAGCGATCGCCCAACTACTGATCAAGCAAATCAAATCGTGAACTTTCCCAACCCGACCTTTCCCCGGTTGATAACTCAATCGGGAGGGTAAAATGAAACTCACTGCCGCGATCGCGTCCGGCCGACTCCGCCCAAATCTGTCCGCCCATTTTCTGCACGATCTGACGACAAATCGCCAAACCCAAGCCGGTTCCCCCAACAGAACGTTTGAGCGAATCTTCCTCTTGATAAAAGCGATCGAAAATCGTTTCAAGCTGATTCGGTTCAATCCCCCGTCCGGTATCGGCAATCACCACTTCTAACATCGGCATCGAATGGCGGCGAGGCGATCGGTTCACGTCCAACGCCACCATTTTCGCTGCGATCGTCACCTGTCCGCCCGTTCCGGTAAACTTGCAAGCATTATCCAACAATTTGGTTAAAACTTCCACCAATCCCTCACCATCGGCCCGCACACAGGGCAATTTCGGGGATAATTCCATTTGAATGGTCGGTAAGTTTTCCCTTCCCCAAATCGTTGTTAAACCCGCCAGCGCCAACTCGACCGCTTCTTGCAGTTGCATCGGTTCGGGACGCTTGGGAGTTTGACCGCTTTCCAACTTGGACAGGGTGAGGATATCTTGAATTAGGCGTCGCAGGCGTTCGGAATCGTTTAACGCCATATCTAACATCGTTTGGCGAAATTCCATCTGCATATCCGGTTCGCTCGCCAGACTTTCCAGACAGACTTGAATGGTAGACAAAGGGGTTCGCAGTTCGTGACCGACAATGGCGATTAAGTTATTTTGAATCCGTTCAATGGCTTCGAGTTGTTCGTTGAGTGAGATTAAATTACTATAGGCGATCGCTTGCGTCAGCGCCACGCCGATTTGAGTCGCGATCGCTTCGAGTAAGGCAATATCTTGAACCCGCCAATGATGGGGTTGCAACCCGCCATAATGCAACTCGATCATCCCCAACAACGTCCCCCGGTAGCGAATGGGAACCAGCAACCAAGCCCGAATGTTGGCCTGTTCAATTTTTGTCCTCAACAGTGGATTTTCCAACAGGTAGGAATTTTTCGAGACATCATCGACTGCTAACGCCCGATCTTGAGCCTGAACCGCCACAAATAAGGGATTATCAATTAAAGACCAAAATTGTCCTTTTAAGGACTCCATTCCCTCCGGGAGAAACTCGTATTCAATTTCTGCTTCTCGCACCCGCGAACTGAGACGGTACAGCAAACATCGACAATTTTCAAAGGTTTCGCCTATCTCCTCGACTGCGATACTGAAAATCTCATCGGAGTTTAGGGAACTGCGAATCGCAGTGGCAATTACATTAATTAATCGTTCCCGACGTTCTTTGTCTGCGATCGCCCGATAAGCTTTGAGGAGTTTATATTGATTGGTTTGTAAGTAAGTGACTAAGCGATTGGCGAAGATTTCCGCATCGATCGCTTGTTGGGATCGTACCGAAACGAATTGGGATGTTTGACTACCGAGTTGGTATTTTTCATAAGCTTGTTCTACTTTGGTTTTGAGTTGCGGAGAATCTGTAACAATATATTCTAATAGCCACCAGGCCGCCAAGCGACTCACTTCGGTATCAAACGTCCAAAATCCCTGAAATCGTCGGGCTTGATCGACTAAATCTCCTTCTTGCGATTGCTCTCGACACACCAAACAAGCGCTGTATTCTGAGGCGACAATTACTAAATGCCATTCTTGGGCGAGTTCGTCATCACGTTCTAGGGGAATAATTTCATAGGGTTCGCTGTGAACGCTCAAATTAGATTCTACTTCCGGTACCGCCAAAACATAAACCTGATCGCTGTGTTGAGCTATTTCACGATAGCGACGAATTTCTTGCCGATAAAAACGCTCTTGTTGAAAATTGGCGATCACTAGAGGCTGATCTCCTCTAGACAACACTAAATCTTCGATCGCGTGGGATAGAGCCGTCAGAGAGGATTTAAAATAGACCTGCGTTCCCAGGTCGGTTCGCGTAGAATTTTGCAGTAAATCGTGCAGTAAAGAGTTAGGGTTGCTCATAGGAGTCTCAAGCCAATTATTAGAAGTATGCCCGAGAGCCAGCCTGTTCGCCAATCCATTTAGACACGCACTCGGTTAGATCGGCAATTCGTTTTTCACCCCCTAACCCGTAGCGGGGTCTTGCGGACTACCTATGCTGTTTGATATTAATAATCCTACTGTTGCATGAAGTCCGATTTTACTACGCCTCATCATTCTAACCGATGGCTTGAGCAAATATTCTAGATTGATGGGTCTGACAGTCCGTCAGATTGTTGTTGATCATCGTCGAAATTGCCGCTCGATCCAGTACGGCTTGAGCGATCGTCGCCCCTTCTAGATTGGCATCTCGCAGGTTCGCCCCGATTAAGTTCGCACCATACAAGTTCGCCCCCTCCAAATTCGCGCCTTGCAAATCAGCATACCGTAAATCGGCGCCGGTCAGGTTGGCTTGCTCTAAGTTAGCATTGCCCAAGTTACTCAGTCGCAAGTCTCCGTAAGAAATATTGGCCAATTTTAAGTTAACGTCTTGCAGATTCGCTCGAATTAAAATCGCACTCATCAAGCCGACTTCTTCGAGTTTCCCTGCGGTTAAGTCCGCTCGCCACAGGGTTGAACCCGTTAAATTGCTTTGAGTTAAGTCGATCCGACGCAGAACTGATAGACTTAAATCGGTTTCGACTAACTGAGAACGCCAGAGATTGGCATCGCTCAGATTAATCTCGCTCAAGTTTAGAGCGTTTAAGTTAATCCCAACAAATTTTCTTTGTCCTTTTTTATATTCCTTTAAAAGCTGATATCTATCCATTAGTTCTGTATAATTCATTTTTTTTCAGCTATTCTTTTAGCTATAGACCCGCTTGAATAATAATTTTGAATCGAGTGATTTCCGTTGTTGGACTCAACCCCGTGAAATCTTACCCGACCCAAAATCAATGTAACAGAACTTTAAGCTTTGTTGCAATATCTTGACAAAGTTTTTAGAAACTCTGCTAATTTTCGCCCCTTGCTGCGATTTGATTCACTTCACGAGAGCGATGGGGAGATGGTAAACGGATGGGTTGACGGTTGGGCGCGCTTCGGTTAACGCTGTCAAACTGGTCACTGGTCACTGTCACCTGGGGAGATGGGGAGATGGGGAGGTGGGGTTACGGGGGTTACGGGGGAGGTGGGGAGTAAAAAAGTCGATTTGGTCAGTCGTCAGAAGTGTTGAATTATGAATTATGAATTATCCATCTCCCCACCGATAACCCATCCGTTTCCAAACATCATTAACCCAAAAAACCCACACTCAACCCATCCGTTACCCATCACCACCTTCGGTCCTATCAAATTTTCGGGCAAGGAAACGGCCCTGTCACGGGTAAACGGGTTAAAGTTCCAATCTCCTCAGCTAAACGACCACATCTAAGAATCTACCGATGTTTTTACTGGGGTCGGCAACGGTAAAGACTCAAAGCTTCGATGCTGGGAACGCGCCAGCAACTGGCTTTCAGCAGGTAGTCTCAGCTTTGATGCTAACTTCAGGAACTCAAGCATTTTAATAAAGCTAAAGGTGGGATCAACAAGATAAACAACCTGTCCAGAACGAATAGTAATGCCATGCCGACTAGAGGATTGAAAGGCATGATGGAGATTATGCCAACCTTCTCCCAGTGTTAGAAATGCAACAAACCCATTATTTCGACTCAAATCGTTTGTAATAAACGGTTGTTCACCGAAAATATGGGCAAGGGAGTTAACCGTTTGTACGCCATGAAACAATAGAGTTGTACTGAGAAAAAATGCACCCAAGTATTCCAAACCCCCGATAAAATAGGAAATCGCCCCCAATGCTATTACCGGGATAAAGTGCAAACGATCAATTAATTTTAAAAACCGATCATTCTCAACATCAATGGGTAGCTTGGCTGGAAAAAACTTGGAAGATAATAGCCAACCGCCTTGAGACCAAAAAAATCCTCTAATCCCCTGCATGGGTGTATAGGGGGAATGGGGATCGAGATCTTGCTCGACATATTGATGATGAGTCATGTGGTGTGCTTTCCACCAACTTGGCCCCATTTGTCCTGCTGCTGCTGCGATAATACTTCCCACCCAAAGAACTCCAATAGGAGCCTGATAGCTTTTGTGGGTGAGTAGTCGATGATAAATACCTGTCGTGGCCAACATACGGATTAGATATAGGAATATCACCCATAAAAAAGCGCCCCAGGATAAGCCAGTGATCAGAAGGAGTAACGATCCGATATGGCTAAAGATAATCAGCACGGGACCGATGATATAAAGAACAATTGTCAGTGGAGAATACTGTCTCATTTATTGTGATACTGTCCTGAAAAAATAGTTGAAGAACCTGTTTCGATCCTCCTAACAGTAACACAGTTTGGTAACGGGCAATTCATCTGATCTAAAAAATAGTCAATCACTCCGTCAGGGCATTAATTCCCTGTCTAATAGATCAAGTCAGTTAAAACTGACTCAAGGTAGAGGGAAGAGTGAGTAGGCGAACGCCGATTCGTTATGTTAATTGGCTGAAATTTATATAGTTTTTTTAGGGTTATTTATTCAAACTAATTGCTGCAAATTACAGCCGATCATCGTTTGAAATATAGCCTCCGTAAATTTACCGAACATCATCTATGTTTTAGCAATTATACCATTTATAAAGTTCGGTAATTCTCACATTGATATCTAAGTTTTAATCGCTTAATATTGAAGATCGAGCCTTCAAAGTTCTGTTGAACAGTTTTCCGTTACAAACAGAGCCAATGCCTAGAGAATATTCTCTGGAGAAGCCTTTATTCACCTTCGAGGATTTTAACGTTATGAATGGGACCGAATTTCAACCCAGTGTCCAAGATCTGCAACAGGATGTGATTGACCTGTTAAAAGAAATCAGTCAATTAATGGGTCGAGCTAATTCTGTTTTGAGTTCAAAAGATTTCGGTCAAAAATACGGAGAATTTCAAAAGCAAGTTGAAAACGAGAAACGAGCAATTAATGTCCCCTAACAAATAGTCAATCACTCCGCCAGGGAATTAATTCCCTGTCTAATAGATCAAGTCAGTTCAAACTGACTAAAGGTTAAGATGATCAAATTGAACAACCCAGTCCTCTTGAGAGGACTTCAATTATTAGACAGGGATTTCAATCCCTGGCTAACTAACTGGCTAACTGGCTAACTAACTAACTGGCTAACTGGCTAACCAACTAACCAACCTAACTAACCTAACCAACCTGGCTAACGAACTAGCCAACTAACCAACTCTCTAACTAACCAACCAACTTCATCCCATTTACCGAGTTAAAATGTTCTCAACGAACCGACAACCCAAAACAGAATTAAGCGATCGCCTTCAACAACTCCAACAACGAATCCCCCTAGTTAGCGATAAAGCATTAGTCGATTTAGTTAACGGAATAGACATCAATAAAGACTTAATTCGTTATCGCAAAAGTCGAGGATATTTCGGACAACTCTTTGACAGCTTAACCGGAAGCGATCGCCAACGTCAACTGTTACTCGATGGCAACCTGATCGCAGGTCAAGAAGCGTTGTATAATTGGGTATTAGAACTAACCGATTCTCTAAGTATTAGCCAAGTCGCCCTAAAAGTTACCCAACAATCATTATTAGAAGCACGGTCAGCCATTCGCCGTCAAAAACAAGCAATATTATCTCTGAGTGAACATCTGGAAAACTCCATCAACGCAATTAACCGGCGACTCAATGAATTAGAAAACCGAATTTATCAGCTAGAAATTAGAATCGCCGCATCGGAAGATTTGGATCGAATTCTAACCGCTTGGATGGCGGAACAAACCTATACAAACTTACCCTGGGCGATACAAATAGCCCTGTTAACACGGGAAATATTCAGCAGTTCCGTTGCAATTTACGAACAAGTAACGGGCGACACTAAAAGATTTCGTCCCCTTGTGGTAAATAAAATACTAGCCCACAGTCAACCCCCTTCCAAACAATTTTTTGGACTCGCCAACTTACTCAATCAAACCTGTAAAGAAATATCCGCAGGCGATCGCGAACTGACTGCGGCGTTATTAGAAGTGCGATCGCTTCCGTTTTCGCGGCTACAAACCACACCATTATTATTTACTTTGGGTACAACTTTAGAACTCGCAATTTTACCCCCAGACGCCCAACCGAAACAAATTGGAAAATGTGCGGTCGCCCTTTGTCGCCAACAAATTGATCGGATTTCCCAAACCACCGACGCGCGAGAATTTGTAACGGCTGTTGTCGAAGAAATTGCCAATGATTATGTTAATTTAATTCGGTAAAACCTCGGTTCGTAGTTGGGCGACCGCCCTTTTCTAATGCGCTAAAGCGCTACTACAAACTTTATTTTTTCAAGAAAATGATTGAAAATTTTCTCGGTTCTCAATGGGGATTAGTCTTAACCGGAGGCGGTGCTAAAGGCGCTTATCAAGCGGGCGCTCTCCGTTATTTAGCGGAATTGAACTTTCAACCGAAAATTATCACGGGAACCAGTGTAGGCGCTCTTAACGGGGCGGTTTTAGCCTCTTATCGCCCGTTTTCTAACGCCGTTCAACGGCTAAATGAACTCTGGACAAATCTCGGAGAAGTTGAAATTCTCAAACCCAATACCGAACAAATTTATCATCTTCTCAGCTACGCCGCCCAAACTTTTATACCCACCTTTCGAGAGTGGATGTTACATTTTTTAGTTGAAAGCGGAATTTTGAAAGATAGAACCGCAATTTACGATCCAACTCCGATAGAATATCTGCTGCGAGAAACGATTAATCCCGTTGAGTTGCGGCGAGGAATTGAACTCTGGGTAACGGTTTTTCCTTCGTTAAAAATACCGGGTTTGGGTTATGATTGGTTAATCGATTTTATTCGCGCTCAAACGGGAACGGGTGCAGAATGGTTGTGTATTCAAGATTGCCCAGATCAGGAAACCGTTTATAATTTATTGTTGGCGAGTGTTGCTATTCCCCTGGCTTTTCCCTGTCGCAGCGTTAACGGGAAAAACTACGTTGATGGCGGTTTGGTTGATAACGTTCCGTTGGGTGCGTTGGCGGCTCGGGGTTGTACTCATGTAATTGTGATACACTTGGGAAGCGGTCGGGTTTGGAACCGCCATGATTTTCCCGAGCAAACGATTATTGAAATTCGCCCGCAAAAATTAATTTATTCCGATTTGAAAAGCTTACTTAATTTTGATTCTGAACGCATTTATGAGTTAAAACAACAGGGTTATGAGGATGCAAAATCTCAGATAGAACCGATTTTAAAAGGATTTGAAAGTCTTTCTCGGCTGTCTCAAACTCAACAAAATTTAATCCGTTCGACGGTTGAATTATTGGAGGATGAACCGTTATTCTAGAGTTTTCCCTTAAAGAGTTAATTTACACTTGAAAGAATTAATTTCAATGCCTGCCATTCACTTCACGCAACGCGCAAAGCCCGTGATTATAAAGAAGAAAAGTAGTTGAGTCAGCAGTTGAACGAGTTGGTAAGCTTGGTTATATTAGCCCAGATGAGGAGATAATGCCATGACAACGGTACTGAATTTAGAGCCAATTACGACTCTGACACGGGAGCAGTTTTTTCAGTTGTGTCAGGCCAATCCGGATTTACACCTTGAACGTTCACCCAATGGAGAATTGATTATTATGACACCTATCGGTGGTGAGGGGGGTAGCCAAGAGGCAAGTTTGATTGCCAAGGTTGTGTTTTGGAATGAACAAACTCAGTTAGGTGTGGTGTTTAGCTCTCAGACTGTCTTTAGTTTACCCGGAGGCGGCGAGCGCTCTCCCGATGTGGCTTGGGTGGAGTTGTCCAGGTGGCAGGCGTTGAGTCAGGAGGAACGGGAGGGGTTTCCGCCGATTTGCCCGGATTTTGTGATAGAATTACGTTCTCGCAGCGATAGGTTAAAGTCGCTACAGAATAAGATGCAGGAGTATTTGGCGAGTGGGTTGCGGTTGGGTTGGCTGATTAATCCCAAGGATAAGCAGGTAGAAATTTATCGCCAAGGGGTAGGAGCGGATGGCGAGGCGCCCGTACAGGTGGTGGGAATGCCTGCGGTGTTGTCGGGGGAGGAGGTTTTGCCAGGGTTAGGCATGGCAGTGAGTTTGTGAGGGGTTTAACGGGTGGGGAAATGCGCCCTGCTGGAATCGAACCAGCCTGAAGGCGAATTATGAGTTCGCTGCCTCCCCAATCGGCCAAGGGCGCCCGGTCATCTAGATTAACACAAAAGTCGATTTGATTCGACAATTGCATTCATATTCTAGTTTAACATATAGATGTTGGATAAAAGCGATCGCGAAAAGGTGTGGCGATCGAGAGTTGGGCTGTCCTGAGCGAACAAGAGCGATCGCCCGATAAACGTTGCTGTTCGATGGGTTATTCAGGCTATAGACTGCTAGTATATGAAAATTGAAGATGATCAATCACGATAACTGACGCTGACATTAACAGGAGATGGGATTGAACTCAACCGTAGTAATGACCGTTGTTTTACTCGTGCTTATGTTCGGAGCCGGGTTTTTCAGTTCCGCTTGGGGGTATAAACTGGGTCGGGAAGCCTTAAAAGAGATTACTCAACCTGACGTGCGTCCGAGTAACCTCACCGGGAAAATTGAAGACGGCGATCGCAAAACTGAAGGCGTGAAAATGCTCAAAGAAGGTGATATTCTCGCCAACGTGAAGAAGCGGATGGAAGGGAAAGACGAGGAAGTCACCGCTTCTAGTCCGGCTACCCCTCAAGGTGAACAAAAAGCCGAACAAAAACCCGAACAAAAAGCCGAAGAAAAACCCGAAGAAAAACCCGAAGAAAAAGCGGCCACATCGACTTTTCCGATTGTGAGTCGGGATGAGGGAGTAACCCTAGAAGTGACTTCAGCGACTCAAACCGGAAGTTCGCTGCTATTGAAAGTTCAGCTTAAAAATGAAAGCGATACTTCGATTAGATTTCTCTATAGTTTCTTGAATGTCACCGATGATAAAGGTCGTGCTTTAAGTGCGAGTGTTGATGACTTACCCGGACAATTACCTCCCGATAGTCAAACCTATCTGGGAACGGTAAGCATTCCGACGGCATTGTTAGATAATGCCAATGAATTAGCGATTAGTTTAACCGATTATCCGGATCAAAAACTAAAGCTACAAATGACAGGAATTCCAATTGTAAGATAAATCAGTTTTAATGTTTTTTCGACTTATTTTGGTAGAACTCATGTGGGTGACTTTTCTACAATGACACTGACTACGCAGGATTTGCTCGTGCGATTGTTGTCGGTGCTTTTACTGATTGCAATCAACGCTTTTTTTGTCACTGCTGAGTTCTCTATGGTTTCCGTCCGACGATCGCGGATCAGTCAGCTTGTTGATGAAGGAGATGGCCCGGCTCGGGCGGTGCAACGGCTTCAGCGACGCATCGATCTGTTGCTTTCGACCACTCAGTTTGGGATTACTCTATCAAGTTTAGCCTTGGGTTGGATTGGAGAGGGAACTTTAGCCGTAGCCATTCGAGCCTTAATCCAATCCCTTCCCATTCCTCCGGTTCTTCAAGATTTTATTGCTCATTCCTTGGCGATTCCGATTTTTACTTTTATGTTAATCGCCTATCTACAAATCGTCTTGGGTGAGCTATGTCCGAAGTCTTTAGCTTTGCTGTATCCCGAGCAACTTTCCCGTTTATTAGCGCCTCCCAGTTTGGCGATCGCCCGTTTTTTTAGTCCGTTTGTTTGGGGGTTAAATCAATCAACCCGATGGCTGTTAAAACTGGGGGGAATTGAATACACCGGACAACCTTACACCCGAGTCACCCCGGAAGAATTACAACTGATTATTACCACGTCTAGCGAGTCGATGGGGTTGGAAGCCGAAGAACGAGAACTCCTCAATAATGTGTTTGAATTTGGGGATTTTTTAGCCGAAGAAGTAATGATTCCCCGCACAAATATTGTGGCGATTTCTAGGACCGCTACTTTTCAAGACTTACTGAATGAAATGACAATTTCGGGTCATTCTCGTTATCCGGTGATGCGAGAATCTTTAGATGATATTTTGGGAATTATTGACTTTAGAGATTTAGCCAAACCCCTGGCTGAAGGACGGCTTTCACCAGAAACTTCCCTGGAAACTTGGATTCGTCCGGCTCGATTTGTCTCCGAACAAATGCTGCTGAGTGAATTATTACCCTTAATGCAGCGATCGCATTTAGAAATGGTAATTATTGTTGATGAATTTGGCGGAACGGCGGGATTAGTAACCATTAATGATTTGATTGCTGAAATTATTGGAGATAGTTCTGAACCGACAGAAACCGAAGAAATTACCCTACAATATATTGATGAGCAAACCTTTTTAGTTCAAGCTCAACTCGATATTGAGGAAGTTAACGAACGGGTTGACTTGGATCTTCCCATCACTGAAGAATATCAAACTTTGGCCGGTTTTCTGATTTATCAACTGCAAAAAATCCCAACGGTGGGGGAAACATTGCGTTATCAAAATCTCGAATTTACCGTCATTTCAGCAGAAGGCCCCCGCATTGAACAAATTCAAATTCATCAGTTAGAACCCGAATCCCAAACCGAAGATATCGATCTGATGAATGAACAGATAGAAGCGGCGGAATTTTCAGCAGATCAAGAGGTGTTAAACCGCAATGATAATTTAACTTCAGAACCCCATATTCCCGAGGAAAATCAAGCGGAAATTCAAGCAGAACGAAGGGAGGTTAATCAAGAAATGGGTAGAGAGGAACATCTGAGAATGGAAGCCGAAAACCCGGATATCAATCCAGAAATTTACGAAGAAACAATCGATAAAGATGGAAGTTATAGGCTAGATGAAGAACAAGAAAGCTGAATATTAATCCCAAAGCTTTTTTATCCGATCTCCTTAATTTGATCGGGAATTCGACTCGACTCGCTCACTTCCCGGTCTTTATTCATCTTCCATTCCTAAAGCATGACAAGCCGCCCGAATTAAGTGATGATAGAAGGGTTGAGAAATATCGACAATTTTAGCTTCCTGTCGATTTTTTCCCAGTAAACCCGTTTGCTGTCCTTTCTCGATAGCGAGAACTTTTCCCTCGCTATTGCGGATTCTAAGTTCTGTCAGCGAACCGCGATCGCAAAGGGTACAAATATATTTGCGATCTTTGTAATAAAATTCAGCTAAATTCTTGGTTTTGGAGGTAAAAACTGGAGAATTTTGGGGAAGTCGCACCCCGACAATTTCTAATTCAAGAGAGGTTTGGCCTTGCCAATCATTGGTTCTCAGTTGATAGGCGATATCTAATTGAGTCGGTAAGGGAAAATAATCTCCCCAACGCCATGCAATTGCATCTATATTTGGCAAAGCGGTAATTCTCTGTTCTGATAGATTATCTTGAGAAAGGGTAAGTTTAATATGACCATTTCCCACCGTTTTTTGTTTAACAATTCTCACGTTAGGCGTCCAAAAAATCGGCGGATCGTTTTCTATACCGCAGGGATGAAGCCGATCAATTTGATGGTATAAATCAAAGTTAATTTGCTTCAAATTCGCTTGCACATCAACTTTCACCAGGGGTTTTAAATGTTCGATTTCCAAACATTGATGGGCAAACTCACTCAAACGTTGGCGAAATTGATCTAAGTTTTCAGCGGCAAAAGAAAACCCGCCGGCGGCTTTATGTCCGCCAAATTTACCGAGTAAATCCGCACAGAATTGTAAGGCGTCAAACACATGAAATTCGGGAATTCCTCGGGCCGAACCCCGAATCATTTTAGCGGGTTTTTCCGATGAATTTTCTTCTAAATTTTCTTCGCCTTCGCTTTCCGTTTCATAGGTACCAATAAACACCGGCACCCCATAGCGATCTACCAACCGAGACGCAACAATTCCAATCACGCCATGATGCCATCCCGGTTGTACAATGACTAAAACTCGCTCTTTTTTGAGGTCAATATTACTATTTTCGCACCAGGCGATCGCTTCCTGTTCGATTTCCTCACAAAGTTGTTGACGCTGTTGATTAATTTGTTCGCATTGCATCGCCCTTTCTAGGGCAATTCCCATATTTTCAGTTGTCAGTAATTCGATCACAATTTGCGGATCGGCAATCCGTCCAACGGCGTTAATTCTCGGTCCCAACCGAAAGCCAATATCTTCGGGTTTGATCTCTTTTTTGGTGGTATTATTATTGTACTGTAAATTATCAGTATTATCAATTAAAACTCGACTCGAACCGCTCAATCCTGCCACTTCAATTAACGCCTGAACGCCCTTAATTTCCGAGTAGAGTAACCGTTTTAATCCCCGTTTCACCCACCGACGATTCACACCCGTTAAAGCGGCTAAATCGGCTATCGTTCCCAAGGTAAACAGTTCCAACAACGGATTAACCAAACCCTGCACTTTCCCCATTTTTTGAGCGAGGGAAATCGCCAACACATAAGCCACGCCCACACCCGCCAAACCCCGATAGGGAGAAGTTTCTTTAATCAGTTTGGGGTTTAAAATTGCGTGGGCGGGGGGAAGTTTTGGGGGGAGATCGTGATGATCGGTAATAATAACAGTTAAGCCCAATTCTCGGGCTTTGGCAATCGGTTCGTAAGCGGAAATACCATTATCTACCGTTAAAACCAAGCCAATTCCTTCTTGATGAAATTCTTCAATAATCCGATTATTAATTCCGTAACCTTCTTTCATCCGACTCGGAATCGCATAAGTCACATCCCCACCCAACGCAGAAAGCGCCCGCATTAATAAAGCGGTACTCGTCATTCCATCGGCGTCATAATCTCCACAAATGGCGATTTTTTGGTGTTGAATAATCGCATCGTGTAAAAATTCTACACTTTTTTCCAAGTCGGGAAGTTCGTTAATGGGTGCGGGTAAAGCTTCAGACTCAGGATCTAAAAAAATAGCCGCAACTTCTTCGCTATCAAACCCTCGATTAATCAAAACTTGTGCTAACAACGGAGAAAGTTCCGTCGCTGCGGCTAATTGTTCGGCTTTTTCGGGTTGGGGTGGGAAAAGGTGCCATCGTTGGTTGGGTAACTTCGATGAAGATGCAGATGGAAAAGAGGAGGACTCTAACACGGTAGCGTTCAACTTTGACAAACTTTATCTATTTTACACCATCAATTGCCGAAAATCTCCCGATTATTTATGATTAATTCCAAAAGCAATCAATCCATCAAGTTTGACTGTTATGTTTTGTGAAAAAGATGGGTTCAATAATGGATAATTAATAATGGATAATGGATAATTACCTCGACCATTATGAAAAGGATTGATAGAGAGGAAGTCATCGGTACACCGCCTTCGGAATTGGTGGTAAGCTGAACTCGTACCCTGCATAATTTTTCTTTTTTCTCCTTGAAAGGAGAGGTCTTAAACCTCATTAATTAATGCTCAATTATCAATTGTAAATTATCCATTGATAAAAAAGCCTTGAAGATTTACCTGTGGATACCGAAAAAAACAGGTTGAACCTCCTCATCTTAAGTCTACCTTCAGACAGATGTTTTTAGAGAATTAAAAGCTGTAAACCTAGAACAATAAACTCACCCAGATTATATTTTTTATGAAACCATCCTCTTGGCAAAATTTACTGAATAGATTTGGTCATTATAATCCGGTTCGATTACTTGTGTTTGGCTATGGATTTTATATTATAGTTACATGGCTACTTCTTTGTTTGCCGATTAGTTGGGAAGCGGAAGCCATTTCTCCTCTTGATAATTTATTTATCGCCACCTCAGCCGTTAGTACAACTGGGTTAGTTACTGTTAACACTCCCGAAGCTTACAGCTTTTTTGGGGAGTTGGTAATTATGTTAGCCTTTCAAGTGGGTGGGTTGGGTTACATGACGTTGGGTTCGTTTGTATTAATTGCCAGTAAAAACTCTTTATCCTATCTGCGTCAACGAGTTGGAAATACCGTTTTTTCATTACCCCAAGGATTTCACCTCAAAGAATTTATTCAGCATACCGTCATCTTTACTGTATTGGTAGAAATTGCCGGAATCATTTCCCTCTATATTTTCTTTAAATTAGCCAATGTCGATAATTCATTCTGGGCGGCAATATTTCACTCAATCTCAGCCTTTTGTACCGCAGGATTTAGTATTTTTCCCAATAGTTTAGAAGACTTCCGGGATAACTTAGGCATCAATTTAGTGATTAGCATTCTCAGTGTTTTAGGGGCGATTGGTTTCTTAGTCGCCTCGGATATTTGGCAAGCTTTAACAAAACGAAATCGCCCCACAACCCTAACAACTCGGATTATTTTATCCGTTACCGCCTGGTTTTTGGGAATGGGTTTTATACTGCTTTTCTTCTTTGATGAATCCCTGCAAACTTTACCCTTAGGAGAACATTTACTCGCCGCTTGGTTTCAAGCCATGACCGCTTTAACAACGGTAGGATTCAATACTCATCCGATAGGTACCCTGACTGCAATTGGAGTTTTCTTAACCCTAATTTTAATGATTGTAGGAGCGTCCCCTTCGGGAACCGGAGGCGGTTTAAAATCAACATCAGTATTTGCAGCTTTAGCGGTGATGTGGAGTTCATTGAGGGGTCACAATTCTATTAGTGTTTTTGGTAGACGAATTCCCCAAGAAAGATTATTTACCGCCTTTTCCGCCTGGGTCTTTTATATTATTGCCTTTTTGTGCGGATGTAGTCTGTTGTTAATCTTTCAAAATCAAGCCTTTGAAGACGTTATCTTTGAAGCCGCATCCGCTTTAGGAACAGTAGGTTTATCCCGAGGAATTAGTGCAGATTTAACCGCATGGGGAAAAATCGCTGTGATTATTTTAATGTACATTGGTAGAGTAGGGCCGTTATCTTTTGGGATTGCACTATTTTATCAAAAGTCAACCGTAGCCGTCACCAAAGGAGAAGAAGATTTAGCCCTTTAAACTCAATACTAAAGTTTCTCTATTTGAGTACAACTGTTCTGAAAATGTTGTACTCAATTATTCTAAAAACATTCAACATAATCACAAACCGTTGTGGGTTCTGGGATGGGTAAACCTTCGATTTTTAATCCTTCTAAATGAAACTCAATCGCTTCTTCAATTTGCTGTTTTGTTTCGGGAATCGTTTTTCCGGTTGCCACACATCCGGGTATATCGGGAACATAAGCCGAATAATTATCCTTCGCTTTTTCAATCACAACACAATAACACATAATCATTTTTGAACTTACTACTTCCAATCTTCCCAAGAATTGTTAAAAATAGAAGTTTCCGGGAAATAAATCGGATTATCCGTTTTTTGAATGCGGTCTTTCAACACTTCTAACTGCGGTTCTTGCAACGGCAAATCATCCACCAACTCATAAGGTTTAATCCCCGTTTCTAAGGCAAAATCTGCGGTAATTCCAGCCGCAACACCCGACGACCATTCAAACGAATGAACCCGATAAGCAGCCGCCGCAACGTGACTGGTGGCGATACTTTTCCCGACCACTAATAAGTTATCAATCTCTTGAGGAATCATCGCCCGCAAGGGAATTTGAAAGGGATAAGCCGCCCCTTGTCCGAGTCTTTCGCCCTCTCTTTCCGTGTTTCCCGGCGCCTCTGGGGGAGTGTTGGTCATGCAGGGATGAAAATCAATTGCATAGTGACCAATTCCAACAGTATCGGGATAAATAGTCGCCCGTGATTTTGGATTTGTTTCTTCAACTGTTTGCATTCCACTTAATAACGCCGGAAGTTCCAAACCCGCCAACCCCGCCCACAGCGCCCGATAGTCTTGTGAGGATAAATTCTCTTGATAAAATTCCTTGCGAAAATCGTTCCGAGAAATATCGATTTCGGTGATTTCAAACCCTTCTGGAAACCCCCAACTCGGACGCCCTATCACCCGTCTACCTTCGCGAATATAGGGATATTTTGACAACCCGTGAACCGTTCCCATCGGCGAGTCTAACCCGGTAACAAAACGGTGGTTGGGGTGGGGTTTTTTAACGCCTTCTCCCAGTTGAGAATCCGTTGTTCCCTCAACCAACCAATAAAAATAACCGATGGCATTTTCTTCACCCCTTTCTAGGGTTTCTGTTCTCAATCCTCCCATCCATTCTCCCGGTTCTAACTGACCCATTGCTTGCAGTTGGTTGCGGGTAAAAATAAAATTATCTTCGGGATTTCCGGGGCGATAATCGTTTCCCCACGTCCAGTTTTGCATGGAAATATCGCCGGGATAAATCGGCCATTCTCGCACATTTCCCGGAAGTTGTTCGTCGGGGTTCATGCTGTGAATTCTGCGATAAGTATAAACCAGATTAAAATTCGCCAACCGTTCTAATTCGTAGCTGTAATAGGGCGCATATTGTTGATAGAATGGCGGGAGTTCGTGGGTTTGGGGTTCTGCGGTGGCTTCCATCGCAAAAGTATAGGTAAATCCCTGGGTACAATAGGGCGCCCCGGATACGCTTGAGGATGTCGGTTCAAAGGGGGTTCTTTCATCAACGCCCAACCGATAGGGAACGTCTGTTAAACCTAATATTTCTCCCGTTTCTGTCGCTTCAATTACATACCATTTAGCCCCCCTATCTTCGGGGGGATTGGGGGGATTTTCCCCATCTTCGGGGGGATCAATTTCCCCCCTTCTTAAGGGGGGCGAGGGGGGATCAATTTCCCCCCTTCTTAAGGGGGGTGAGGGGGGATCAATTTCCCCCCTTCTTAAGGGGGGTGAGGGGGGATCAAAACGAATAATTGTTTTATTTAAACGGGGAGAATCTTCGTAACTGTAAGCATCTTCTATAATTTGGGATAAAGGTTCTGTATTGAGGGGCGGTGTTCCCGGTGCGGGTTCGTGTTGAATGGCGGTAACGCCGATAATTAAATTATCTGAAATTTCGATATCTTTAACAACAGTAGATGGAAACCATTTAAAATTACCCTTGCCTTTTTTGGCGGCATCTTGTAACATATTAAATAGGATTTGATGACCGTCATAGGGCATAAAACAGGATTGACTCACCCAACAAGCGCCGGGATTTAACCGACCGTATTTTTCCTCAATTCTTTTTCGTAATTCTAGATAACCGCGAGGGAAATAAAGCAGCGCTCTTTGTGTGGTTCGTTCATCGAGGGCTGAGGTTCCTTGAGAGGAAATTTGACCGCCAACCCAGTCCGTAATTTCGGTCATACACACCGTTCTTCCCGCGAGTAACGCTTCGTAGGCGGTGGCTGAACCGGCCAAACCTCCGCCGATCACTAAAACCTCACAAGTGACATTTTCATCGGGTGTGGGAGGCGGTGTGGCGGTGGTATCGCTGGCGATCGCACTGACAGCAATTAGACTGGAAATTAAACCAAATAAAGACCGTTTTAAATACTGCATAGAAAATCAATTTCGCATTTATAAAAATTCAAAAAATTAATTCAAAAAATTCAAAGAGTACAAGCGTCTGGCTTGCTTGATTTTTTTGGGTGGGTTGTCTGTTGATTTCATATGATCTCCGGTTGATTAATTTTCTTCGGGTTGTGGGGCGGGTTTAATTCAATCTTGGAGTGGTCGTCAACATCAATCCAGAACCCGCCCCTACATTACAATCATTGATTAGTTGGATATCATATGATATCAAGTTGATTAATCCCTGTTCTGGAGTGGGGCGGGTTTAATTCAATCTTGGAGTGGTCGTCAACATCAATCCAGAACCCGCCCCTACATTACAATTATTGATTAGTTGGATATCATATCAAATAAATAATTATAGACCAATTCAATTGAATTCATCTCGGATAAAATAGCAGATTTTCGGGATAAAATTACTCCTGAGTGAGACAAACCGTTTTCATCGCTTCGACGACTTGTTGAGAAACAAAAGGTAACAGTTCAATATTACGGCTTTGGGCTTTCCCTTCCGTAAAAACGACAAGTAAATAAGGAAATAAACCGGGAATTTCGATATAAGCCGCATCGTGACGAACTTGACTGGTAAAACCCGCTTTTGACCACAATTTAGCATTTCTTGGTAAACCACAGCCCAAAAATTCAGTCACCTGATTTTCCGGATCTTCTGCCAACTCCGTCGGGTCAAGACTGCGTTTCATCAACTTCATCATCGCTTGAGAAGCTTGAGGAGAAGCCGCAATTCCGCCAACAATACTATGCAATAATCGGGCCGTTGCGTTGGTCGTCAACATATTGCGATTTTCCAACAATTCTCCCAAAAATTCTCGTTCACGACCGTAGGCGCCATCACACCATGTCTTTTGATTGACATTAATCGATTGAAGTTCCGGCCAATTGAGAGATTGAAAATAACGGTTGATGAGATTTCGTTGGGCTTTCCAAGTCTCAAAGGGTCCCGGCGCTAACTCCGGGCCACTGGTCGTCCCGGTTAACACATCTACCACCAGGCTAGTCGCGTCATTACTCGAATCTACTATCATATCATGTGTCGCCCGTTCTAACTCGGCAGAAGTGGCGATCATTCCTTTTTCCATCCATTCGTACAGGGCTACCAAATAAAACAACTTGACCACACTCGCCGGATAAATGCGTTCAATCCCCCGATAAGCGAACCCACGAACGGGATATTTCCAAAATTCCGCAGGAGTTAACGCCCCTCCCGTATTGACGGGAATGGGGGGATCGTAGACAACCCAAGTCATGGCAATTTGATCGGCAGCTAAAGCTGGAAATTTGGCGCAAGTTGCCTCTATAATGCCTTTGCCCAAATTTTCGAGTTGTTCGTCGAGATGAAAAAATGTCATAGCAGAGGATAAAAAATGGGGAATGGGAACAAAAAATTGGGTAGTGACTCAAGTCTGTTATATTTTTCTACCTATTAGATGTCAGTTTTTACAACCATTAACTGGCGATGATCTAAACCGAGGCTGTCCCGACATCAAACGGATCACTACCAACCCATGACTATTGACTCATTATCAGACATTGTAGAGTATCGCTGCAAAGGGAATTTGAATCTGTATGATTCGACCGACTGCCAAGCGTTGGCAACCCAAGCCGCGACCGGACGACAGTTGCGGGTGCATCGCCGAGATTTGCAAAACTCACTCAACCGTAAAGCCATTCGGGTTCAACTCTGTGAAGATGATTATCCCGGTTGGTTGGCTTTGGCCGATTTAGATCGGATTGAATTGGCTACAACTCCCTATCAGTATCGACCCGTGAGTGAAGCGGAGATTCGATCCAAATTACCGGCTGTGATTGCTTTTACTTATGAAGCGATGAACACACCTAATTATTACTTATGGGGGGGAACGGTTGGGCCAAATTATGATTGTTCGGGATTAATGCAAACCGCTTTTGCTTCACAAGGAATTTGGTTGCCTCGGGACGCCTATCAGCAGGAGGGTTTTACTAAAAGTATTCCTCTTGACAAAAATCAACTCATGCTATCTTGTTTAGAAGTTGGAGATCTGATCTTTTTTGGAACCCCAAATAAAGCGACGCACGTCGGATTATATTTGGGAGAAGGGTGTTATATTCATAGTTCTGGGCCAAAAAAAGGTCGAAATGGCATTGGAATTGACGTTATATCAGATCAGGGGGATATAGTAGGTCAGGGATACTATCAGCAGTTACGGGGTGCAGGCAGGGTTGTGAACAGTTATCAGTCGATGGGTTTAGCCCACTTCTCATCGGAAGATTAACTCAAAAAAACTTCTTCTGAAAACGTGAAGTTTGACGGTTGCATCAGAACTGTTATTGATGTTTGTTGAGATTCCCATTGTCTAAGCTGTTTCAATTTATTGTCTGAATGTTGATGTAATTATGATTTTTTGGAAAACCTACAAAACCAGCCCGTCTGTTGATTTTGGTAAAAACCGCATGAAGAAAATTTTATCGATCTTCAAACCTTATCTTCGCTGGTTAATTCTCGGATTAACAGCATTCTTCCTCGTTCACACTTTAAAAAAGAACTGGGCAGAAATTGCTGAAATTCAGATGAACAGCAGAGGATGGCTTTGTCTCCTGCTGGCTTTTACAATCACAACAACGGCTCATTTTTGGTCGGGATGCGTTTGGTTATTAATTTTGCGAGAATTTAATCAAACCATTAAACAACGTTCCGGATTGCAAATTTATCTCAAAACCAATATCGCCAAGTATTTACCCGGAAATATCTGGCATTTTTATGGTCGAATTACAGCTATAAATAAAGCCGGTGTTTCTCTCGGGCCTGCCACAGTTAGCGTTTTACTTGAACCGCTTTTAATGGCTTCTGCTGCTTTGGCGATCGCTTTAATTACCGCTCAACAAAAATATTGGGGTTTGCAGATTCTTTGTTTGCTGGTTGTACTCACGGGCGTTCATCCTCGGATTTTAAATCCGGTTGTTAATCACTTGAGAAAAGTCAAGTGTAAAGTGACTTCTTCCGAGAATCCATCCGTGTTTTATTATCAGTTAGAACGTTATCCCTTGCGACCCTTTTTAGGAGAAATGGGATTTGTTATACTCCGAGGAATGGGATTTTTACTGACGGCTTTGGCGTTAATGCCTTTTTCTCCTCAGCAAATTCCTTTATTAGTTAGCGCTTATAGTTTGGGTTGGTTACTCGGTTTAATCGTTCCCGGAGCGCCCGGAGGTTTGGGTGTGTTTGAAGCCACTACTCTCGCCCTTTTAGAGTCTCATTTTTCCCCCGGACTTTTACTGAGTTCAATTGCTTGTTATCGAGTGATTAGTATATTAGCAGAAACTTGTGGGGCTTTATTCGCCGGAATCGATCAACATTTTGTCGAAAATCATAAGCCGATTATCTAATTGTTAATGGGGATGGTTTCTCTTGCTCTATTTTTTATCATCAGGAGTGCATCCTATTTTCCTGGGGTTGATGACTATCATTTTTGAGACAAAACCCGATTTAAGCTTTAAGTAGAGTATTAAATTGATTTTGTACTTTTCAGAAACTTGACGATAAACGACTGAAAAAATAAAATCTGACTACTCAACCTCTTGACAAAAAGAATTCGTTGTGATAAATTATTTGTGATAAATTAAATGTTATCAAAATCGGAGCCAACCATCCGAACCTTGAAAACTGAATACACTGCTAGGTTTTGCGTCATAACATTACCTGTTCTCATTCAAATGTTTAATTTATATGAGTAAAGTATTTGTATTCAATAAAAAAATATATTTATTTAAAATAAAAACTATAATCTTTTAAAAGTTATCTCAGAGAGCAGTAATGTAATGTTAGCAACTAGCAGCGTTGTTCAGTTATATATCATCCTAATATTATATTAAATTAATTCTATAAATTCTAAATTATGAGCTTGGAAAGTCTCAGAGCAAAACTTCTTAGCGATCCCACTGTAAAAGCCCATTACGAGGAAATCAAACCCGAATTTGATGCGGCTAAAGCAATTATCGCTATTCGACGTAAGTTAGCACTCACTCAACGGGAATTAGCTGAAAAAGCGGGAATTAAACAACCTCAGCTTGCTAGAATTGAGTCCGGTAAACAATCACCAAGGTTAGAGACAATTGCTGCGATCGCCGCGAGTGTGGGGTATGCGGTAGAGATCAAGCTTGTACCTCTAAACCCGTCAGAAGAAACCGACGAACAGCACTTAGAATAAAATGTAAAATATTTATGCGCCAGTGTTTTAACCCCGATTGTCTTTTTCTTTTAATCCATTTTTAGTTATTTTTTTTGTATCTTCCGAGGTATACTTTTTCATAAAACCCCCGCTATTTTTTGAACTCGTTCTGCACGAAACCCAACAAAAACCCAACAAAAACTTTATCAATCTCAACCTAAAAACTGGCAAAAATATTGATTCGATTCTTGTTCAAATGGGGCTGTAGCCGCACCGAAATACAACTACAACCCCTTCAAAAACTGCCAACCCGGAAATTAATCCTTCACTTCAAAAGATTGAACTTCTAACACCGGACCAATCATAGCAGTTGTAAAAACATCAGAGCGAACTTCACCTTCAACCTCAACCTTTAACCCCTTCTTTTTGAGGTCAGAAGGCGCATCTTTGAGTTCGTAGGTTTTGTCATCCGTCACCAGCGCCCAGGTGCCAGTTCCGAACCCTTTGTGTTCAATTTTGCCTTGAACTTTCATCGTTTATACCGTCCTTGTTTCAGCTTTTAGTGCCAACGAAGCCAATCCCAAACACAACAAAGCATTAACGGCGAGGAAACCTTGGGCAACAATTCCCGAACCCAATCCCCAAACCGCAGGGGAAACAACCGCAGAAACGCCCAAACAACTGGCGACACCAATTGTAGTCCCGATCGCGATCCATTTCCAAGTCGGATGTCCGAGAAGCAAAACAACCAGAATAGCCGGAATGAATACACTGGCAAAAATCGGATTTAACAGACTATTTCCAGCGATCGCATTACCCAATTCCGGAACCGAACTTCCCATCATTCGCATCGGCCATTGAGGAAGATCAAAGATATAGAAACCTCGCAGGAAAAATAACCCGCTAGAACCCGCAACCAACCCACTCATCATGGAAAAACTCCACTGGAAGGGGAAATAATTCCGCAGGAACCAAGCCAACATATAGGAACCCAACACCATCGCAACTTTCGGTAACAACGCCACAGCGCCGCCATCGATCCAAAAACGAGGATTGAGATAACCATTATCCCGCAGCCACCGGAAGAAGTCGCGGAAAGTAATCTGTCCTTTTAACGCCAGTTGTACGGCATTTCCCGCATCAACATGACCTGCACCAAAATGGTTAAGGGGATCTTCCGTCACCTTGCGAGCCGACTCTTTGAGAATCCGGCTAATTTCTTGGGGTTCACTAATACCCGATGCTTTAATTAAAGCGGCAATACCCGCAACGTGAGGCGATGCCATACTCGTTCCTTGAAATGCAGCAAACGTCGCGCCGCCGGTGGTCAGATCGATAGTTTCTTGAAGAATACCGCCTGCGGTATTTTCACCTTGAGTTAACCCGCCAGGGGCAGCAATATCAACCCCGGCACCATAGTTAGAATAGGGGGTTTTGTTGCCGGTCGAGTCCAAAGCCGAAACCCCGATCACCTTCGGATAACGGGCCGGATATCCCGCCGCATTTTGTCCCGAGTTACCGGCTGCGGCCACAATTACAACGCCTTTATCATAAGCGTAATCAATCGCCTCCTGCATTAACTTGCTTTCACCGCCGCCGCCGAGACTCATATTAATCACGTCGGCGCCGTTGTCTGCGGCAAATTTAATCGCTTCGGCAATATCAGCAACCGTACCGCCACCGCTAGCACTGAGGACCTTTAACGGCATGATTTTGGCTTTGTAGGCGACTCCGGCCACCCCATAACCGTTATTGGTGGACTGGGCAACCGTTCCCGCGACATGGGTACCGTGACCGTTATCATCGGAGGCGTCAACGCGATCGTTAACAAAATCGTAGCCCCGAACAAAATCGGTATCTTTGAGATCGGGAACTTTACTGACTCCGGTATCGATCACCGCAACGGTGACGCCTTCGCCTTGGGTTTCATTCCAAGCCGTTTCGATATTGATGCTGCGGAGGTTCCACTGTTGACCGTAAAACGGATCGTTGGGAACGCTATGACTAAAAAACCCATCCTTGGGAATTTTCTCATAGGGGGAAACCGCATCGTACAGAACACCGTTATCAAACTTCACGCTATAGTTAGCGGAGTAGATATAGTTGGGTTCAATGTATTCGGTGCTTTTACCCAGAGATTTTCTCAAGGATTTCAGCAATTGTTTGTCACCCCGAACAACGTAAACGTTGTCTGCGGGGGAGAATTCGCTGTTAAGAGAGGGAATGACTTGATATTTTTGGGCGATCGCCTGAATTTGATTGCCAATATCAGCTTGCCCGATCTCCTCGCGAAAGTCGAGTACAATCGAATCGTATGTGCCTTGGGTAGCCAGACCGGAGAAGTTCGAGACGGCCCAGCCTAGCCCAATTAAGAATAAGCACAGCAGAAAAAATCTTTTCATCATTATTCGTCGGTGCGTTTTGGGTTATTCGTCGAAGGAGTCCCAGACAAATAACGTCGTTATCCCATTGTATCTACCAGAATTAGTAACGAATCACGGATTGAGTGCCAATTTAGTCAGGGTCAGTTATGGAACGAGGTTTATTTTGGCTTCCGCTATTAATTGTTTTCTTTTGGTTGGCGTGGTCTGGTTGGAATGAATACCAAAAGGTTGAAGCCTACAAGGAGTGGGCGAAAGGGTTCGATAACGCTAAATATGATATCTATGCGGTACTGGGGTTAAAGGGAACTGAACTTACTTGGGGAAAACCGACCCGCACGGGGCCTGTTAATCTAGAAACCCTGTCGTTGGAGGATGTACAATCAATTTGGCTCGTTGTTGATCATCATGCGGTTGATTTGGATTCTCTGCCTGAAAAGGCTAAAAGCGTAGAGTTAGAGTTTCAGTTGAAAGAAGAAGCAACTCCGGTTAGGGTTCCGTTTACTGAGGTTCCTCTGGGTGCTAAATGGGCGAATTTTCTCAACGAACAACTTGAAAAAGCCAATAGCCAATAGACAATCTTGTTACAGTAGGGGCGGGTTCTAAATTAATTTATGTTTCTCATCAATAACCTTGCTAAACCCGCCCCCTCCCAACCGGTTATCGGGTAGGGCGGGTTTATCTAACTTACTGGTGGGAAATATAGATCATTTTAGAACCCGCCCCTACAAACCCGACACCTGACACCGGACACCTGAGACCTGTTCACGGTCTAAATCCTTCCTTAAGAAGATATAAACTGTTCGATAGAGTCATAAAATGGAGGGGGAATTTTTTTGGTTCCTCTACCCTGTTTTACCCAGAGTCATATGATCTTAAAACGTTTACCCAATATTCTTATCGCCTGTATATTGGCGTTGTCGCTGTTGGTCTCCGGTTGTGGTTCAACGACGACTTCTGCACCCCCAACCGTTGGTCAACCGACTTCGGGCGGCCAAACGGTGGCGGCCGAACCGGTTTCTGGTGGTCAGTTTAACAAGTTCTTTCCCAAAACGGAGGGAGATTATCAACTGAATTTTCGTCAAGAAAAAACCGGGTTTGCTCAGGCTAAACTCTCTCAAGGCGGTCAAGAAGTTGCTTTACTTTCTATTAATGATACCGCCAATAATCCGGCTGCGGCTTCTAAATTTGAAAATAGCACCAAACAGGTTGCGGGTTATCCGGCCATGACGGTCGGTAACAATTCAACTGCTATTTTAGTCGCCGACCGCTATCAGGTGAAAGTGTCTTCTCAGTCCTTGAGTGAAAGCGATCGCGAAAAATGGTTAACTCAGTTTAATTTAACGGGTTTAGCCCGGGTTAAATAATCTCTAATTTTGAAAAAAGAACGGTTGAGTTGATCTATTTTTTTTGAGTTTAAATTGACAAAATTACCCCTTATTATCGAGGTAAATTATTGTGAGCAAATCAATTATTGAATTAGTCGATGATCTTCCGACGGGCGGCATGACCGTTATGGTATTGAGAGGTTTAGATTTTGCGGTTCCTGGCGAGTGGGAAAATGTGGTTGGTTTTGCCAATACCGTTGAAAAATACACCGGAGAAACCGATCCGGCTTTGGTTCAACAAATTAGCGAACGGGCTTTATGGTTATATAATGATAAGTCTGAAGGATATCAACGGGCGCTGTGGTTATATCAGACTATTGATAGCGCTGGAACGGCTTTGGGAACGGCAGCTTTAGCGAATAAAATTGGGGAACAGGTTAGTTTTTTGGGGATTTTAAATAAGTTAACTCCCAAAGCGGATAAAGCGCAGGCGATTGATTTATCTTTAAAAGTTGTGGTTGAATTGGTCGCGTTTTGTCAAATTAATGGCATTCCCGGCGATAGTATTGGCGATTTTGTTGGGGCTTTATCGGACTATGGCGGCGAAGCGTTGATGCGGATGGCGGCGCTGGTTTGTTTGGATGGTTTGATTCCTTTGGGGCCGAATTTTCTTCAGGCGGTTTTAACTAAAATTGACAGTCTCACGCCGAAAGAGTTAGAGAAAAACGAAGGTTTTAAACGCATTAATCCCCTCATTCCAGGAGAAAGTTCGGAAGGGAAATTAAACTTTATTCAAGAAAGCGTTCAGTCGGTAACGGGTTGGATGGGTAATTTTGTCGCCCAACGGGATTTAACTCCGGAAAAAGTGGTGAATAATCTGCAAAATTTTGTGGATATCAGCAACGATAAACTTGATTATGTAGCCGCCTTTTTGGATATGACCACTAATTATTACACCCACACCGGCGTACAAACCTTAACCCGCCGTTTGGTTGAACGGGCTTATGCGGAAATTTAACCGTTAAAGTCGAAGTTTGACGGCCTGTCGTTTGACGCGCTCTAACCTCTGAATTACAATCCAACTACTGAATTTTATATCCAAGTTTTTTAGTCAGGAGTTGTATTGTCAAATGAGCGCGAAATTTTTTCTAACCGGGGCTACAGTTGTCGCTGTAATCTTGTTGGGAAATCGGGGCGGGATAGCCGAGTTGAAAACGGTTTCAGTCGTTGAACTGGCTCACGAATCTCACGGAGATCAGAGTCACGGAGAGGGGATGAATCACCATCACGAACCGATGGAAATACCCGAGGGTCAACCCATTCCAACGGTTGATTTAGTGGTTCATCCTGATAGCGTTAAAGGATGGAACCTGGAGGTAAAAGTCTCTAATTTCCGCTTTGCACCGGAACACGCCAGCGGCGACGCCCGCCCCGGAGAAGGACACGCTCACTTGTACGTTAACGGGGAAAAAATTACCCGAATTTATGGAAATTGGTATTATCTCGGTTCTCTCTCACCCGGACAAAATCAACTGCGGGTAGGTTTAAGTACCAACGATCATAAAGATTTAGTTCATCAAGGTCAACCGATTGAGGACGTAGAAATGATTCAAGTGGAGGCTTCAGCCAATTAAACCGCCCGACAACACCAACAAACCGGGTTGATAACCGACGCGGAGGATTGTAGGCGAAGCTGTAATGAGATCAAGTTCGGTTGAATACCGATTATAAAAGTGTGGAGAGATCAAGAGATTTTGACTAACCGACGACATTAACATCATAAAAGGTTTCAATCCAAACCCTCGCACCACAAGGGAGAGGTTTATCGGGACGATAGACAACACGACATCCTCCCGGTATTTCGACAGTATGCCCGTAAGTATTGGTGTTGCGCGTTTTGACCGTAATCACGGGAAGTTGTTCCTGGTGTTTTTGATTTTGCCGAATTCTGTGAGAATTAACGTGAACAATCTTTTTTGCAGGCTTTTTGAGATTGCACCAACGGGGAGCCGGCCCTCTTGTACCTCGCTCAATTATGGGTTCGCCCTTAACGAGGGGAATGAGCCACATTTTCCCGGTCTTATAGGCACCTTGGACTCGGCCGGCGATTAGGAGAACTCGCAGTCGAGCGGTGGAGATTTTTAGAATACGGGCTGCTTCTGTAGTACCGACTATCATTGAACTAGAAAGCTATAGTAATAGTTTTAAATGTCTATAGCTAAATTATAAACGATCTGCGGATCAATAATCAATGATCTGGCTATTTGAATTTGATATAACTCTCTTTTTTTGGCATCGACTAGACTTCCGCTCAGAGAACGGTATAATATGATGGGCATTGCTCCGAAGTTCGTAGCAGTCAGTCAACGGATAATTTCTAAGTTCAGTTTTCTCGGATTTGGAGAAAAAACCGCGATTCTGATTGCTGATTCTCGTGAGTTGTTGCTGAGATTTGAGCAAGGAAATATCAATGTCAGAAGAAACTGAATCTAAAAAGCCAGCCGCAGCGAAAAAAGAAAAGCCGCCCGCCGTCGAAGATAAACCGTTTCCCGAGTTTATCGAACAGGATTATATCCCCGCTTTGCGAGAAGCTTTAACCAACGAAGGTCTTGAAGGCTTGGAGTTGAAATTTGCCAAAGAAAAGCTTCCCGCCAGTTTAGGAACTTCTGAAACTTGTTGGCAAGTTATTGGTCAATGGAAAGGGGGTAAACGCTTTAATGTTTACTTTCCCAATGAAGATATTAAAGCTCAAAAACTCTTTACCTGTACGAATGGTTCTCAACCGAGTACGATTGAATCGTTTTTGGGAGATGAACGCCGGATAAACCTGGGGTTGCTTGTCTTTGGTGTGGTTCAGCGTTTGAATGCTCAAAAGTGGTTAAATCGCAATTAAAGAAGGCACAAAGATAATTTTCAGACTAAATTTAGACGATTTGAAATTGGAGAGTCTTCTCCTTTTTTTTGAGTCCTGGTAATTGTTAAGTTTTGTGAAAAATATTATAATAGAAGCATAAATAGAGTTATGAATTACCCAGTCTAAAACTATGGTTGAGAAAGTTCAAAAATCGGAACAGGAGTGGAAAGAACAACTCACTCCCGAACAGTTCAAAGTCACCCGCAAACACGGAACAGAACGAGCCTTTACGGGCAAATACCACGACAACAAAAAACCCGGAACTTACAAATGTGTCTGTTGTGGAACCGAGTTATTCACCTCAGATGCCAAATATGATTCGGGGACGGGTTGGCCGAGTTTTTGGAAACCCGCAAGCGAAGAAAATATTGCTTACAAAGAAGACAACAGCCTGTTTATGAAACGGACAGAAGTCTTATGTGCGGCTTGCGATGCTCATTTGGGTCACGTGTTCAACGATGGTCCGGCGCCCACCGGTCAACGCTACTGCATGAACTCCGCCGCCCTGGATTTTGTTCCCGCCGAGTCCTAACCTCAGAGGTGGGGAGGTGGGGAGGTGGGGAGGTGGGGAGATAGGGAGGTAGGGAGGATTTTTATTAACAAAAAGCTATTTTTCATGTTTAAAAAAGTCCTCTTCCCATCCCCCCATCACCCCATCCCCCCATTCCCCATTCCCAAGGGGGAATTACAGTTAACGTTTGGGCTTTGTATTAATGGAAACCGGGCCGTTAACGAGAGTTTGGCAAGCCAATCTATAACTATCCGGTTTCTTCTTGAGAATGCGCTTTTCGGCGTCGGTGCGGGGTGAAAGATTGTCCATACCTTCAACAACTTCTACAATACAAGTCCCACATTGACCGTAGCCGCCACAATTCATCATTTTTCCCATAAAGGTATAAAGGTCAATTTGCTTCTCTAGGGCTTTAATCCTTAAGTTGGCTCCATCTGCGGCGATGACTTCCTGATTTTCGTTGACAAATTTAATGTTAGCCATTAGAGATTCCTAAATCCTATTTTCCTCAAGTTATAAAAAAATGTTAACAAAATCGGGCATCCTTGGTAATTATGTGGTAATCGTACAGAGTAGAAAACACCCGGATTTCAAATCATACCGGACGAGATGCCTTAGGGTACGGCTTGCAAGTTGTTATCGGGAAGATTGCTCACCGCCCGTTGCAAACGGGACAAAGAACGGTTGTAGCCGATAATCGCTTGTAGCAACTGGTTTTGAGCGCGAGTCAAATCGGTTTCTTGGTTAATTACATCAAGCTGAGTTCCCACACCCGCCTGAAACCGCAACCGAGCCAAACGTAACGCTTCTGTGGCTTCTTCAACCCCCAAATTGGCGACCCCAATATTTTCAAACGTCGCCTGCAAATCATAAAAAGCGCTTTCCACCTCTAAGCGAATATCATTCCGCAGTTCAGAATAGCGCTCCTCGGCGATCGCAATATTAATCTCCTGCTGACGAGCATTCGCTTTCGCCAACCCACCATCAAAGAAATTCCAGCGCATTTGTAACTGAATATCATAACCATCCGCCCAACCTTGGTTGGCAAACGGATCGCTGTTATCATCAAGTCGCCCCAAAACATTATAATTCGCAGTGGTCGTTAAATTCGGTCGTTGGGCGGCACGGGCGGCAATTCGTCTTTGTTCGGCGAGGTTGCGGTTAACCAACTCCTGTTGTAACTCCGCTCGGTTATTGTAAGCCAAGACAATACTCTCATCCAACGTCAAACCCCAAGCGCCGGCCAGAGAGATCGCATCGGCCGCAATCAAGTTAACATTTTGACTAACATTCAAAATATTCGCCAACTCACGCCGTCGGGTTCTCTGGTTGCTGATCGCATTAGTTAAATCCTGCTGAACCCGCGATAACGTAACTCGCGCCTGCAACACCTCAAACCGAGTTCCTACCCCCGCTCGTTCCAACGCTTCCGCATCTTCCAAACTCTTTTGAGCGTTGCGAACCGCAGCCCGTTGAATCTCAACTTCTGCGTCTGCCTCCTGCAAATTATAATAAGCTTCGGTCACATCCAGACGCAACTGTTCGACACTGCGCTCAAACTCCAACCGAGCCAAACGCAACTGTTCTTCTGCGGCTTTAATTCGCGCCCCACGCGCCCCGCTCAAGTCAAAATCATACTGAAGTTGTAAGGTATTCTGAAACGTCGTCGAACCAAACGTTCGCGAAAGAGTGATGGCTTGTCGCAGTTCCTGTTGCTCTTCTCGGTTTTGGTTTTCTGCTCGAATCCGTTCATTTTCCGCTCGAATCCGTTCATTAGCTTGTTCGGTTTCACGGTTTCTCGCCGAGTTAACAATATCTTCACCCGCACTAAAACCCCGACTAATCGTTGAAATCCAGCTTAAAGTCGGATAAAGATCGGCTTGGGCTTGTCTGAGGGCAGCTAAGTTTTGTTCGACTTGCAGTTCAAACACCCGAATTTCTTCGTTGTTACGTCGAGCTAAGTCTACCGCTTGCGGTAACGTAATCGGTACGGTTTCCTGAATTTCCACTTCCCGAGGTTGATTGGGAGTATACAACGGATTAGAACTCGGTAAGGTAATCGGGGGGGGATTGGTTCGTAAGGTGCCGTTGGGTGTCGGGAGCGGATAGGGTCCTTCGGGGGGACTGAGATCGGGGACTTCTAAGGTGGGGGAACCGTTGGTTTGAGCAATTTGGGGGGGGTTTCCAGAAATGCTTTCGGGAAGCACTCGCGGTAGTTCAAGTAAGTTGGGTGTTTCGTTGCCAGATGTCTGCTGACTGTTTAAAGGGGCTGTCTGCTGAGTGTTTAAAGGGGCTATCGGGGAGGGTGGCGAGAGTCTGGATGTTGTTGGGGTTGTTGGTATCGAATCTAATGAGGTGGGGATGCTATTGTTGCTCAATGTAGAAGGTTGAGCCGGATTTTCTTTAAATACGGTTTCGACTGAAGACTGAGAATCTTCTACTGTCGCTTGGTTTGAACCCGTTGAACCGAAGTTATTTAAAATCGCCCCTTGTGAAGTTGAACCGGTTTGAGTTGTTGGTTTTTGCGGATTTTCTTTAAATACGGTTTCGACCGAAGACGAATTATCTTCTACTGTGGGTTGGTTTGAACTGGTGGAAGCCAAGTTATTAATAATTGCTCCCCGAGAGGTTGAACCGGTTGGAGTTGTTGGTTTTTGCGGATTTTGTTTAAATACGGTTTCGACCGAAGACGAATTATCTTCTACTGTGGGTTGGTTTGAACTGGTGGAAGCCAAGTTATTAATAATTGCTCCCCGAGAGGTTGAACCGGTTGGAGTTGTTGGTTTTTGCGGATTTTGTTTAAATACGGTTTCGACCGAAGACGAATTATCTTCTACTGTGGGTTGGTTTGAACCCGTTGAACCGAAGTTATTTAAAATCGCCCCTTGTGAAGTTGAACCGGTTGGAGTTGTTGGTTTTTGCGGATTTTCTTTGAATGCGGTTTCGACTGAAGACGAATTATTTTCTACTGTGGGTTGGTTTGAACTGGTGGAAGCCAAGTTATTAATAATTGCTCCCCGAGAGGTTGAACCGGTTTGAGTTGTTGGTTTTTGGGGATTTTGTTTAAATACGGTTTCGACTGAAGACGAATTATCTTCTGGTGTGGGTTGGTTTGAACTTGAAGCAATAAATTTATCGAGAATTCGTTGTAAGGTTGAATCTGTAACCCCTGCTAAGGTTAGATTTTGCTTCAACCCATGAGAAAGGGAAGATTGGGCTTTATTGAGTGTTGTCGGGTTTTCCTCTGGGGTTACAGTTGTGAAATTATTGATAATCGCTCGTTGAGAAGTCGGTTTCTCTGGAGTCGGTTTGGAGGGATTTTGTTTGATAGAAACGGCTACAGTATCAGAAACAGAATCCTGCTGTGAGGCTTCTGGTGACACTTGCGAGGATTGATGGGAAGGTGGGGTTGCATCGGCGTTAGATGGGGCTGATTGAGGTTTAACGGCATTTTGCTTAAAACTCGTCTGGGAAATAGAGTTTGGACCCGATGTCCTCTCCGTCGAGTCCACCGAGATGGGGACAGCTATTCCTTGTCCTAAATAGATAAATGTAATGGCTCCGCTCACTCCCACAGCCAATAAATTTTGAAAAACAGGCATAATTTTTTTACTGCGTCTGCAAGTCCAGAAACAATTTTAGTGCAATCAGGGTATGCTGCTACACAGAATCGAGTTGGGAAAGCCGGACATACTAAAGTGTTGTAGTCTAATCACAACTACAAGGGTCCGGTTTTACGATTGTGCCAGAACGGTTAATCGTTCAAAGCGGTTGAGATCAATGCTTCTACGTCTGTCACCGGCAAAATCCGGATGTTTAGTTGTTGAGACAGTTCGGCTACACTCATATCATCGAGAAACAGCGTATCTTCGTGTTTGAGCATCACCGACGGAAGTAAGATTCCATCGCCTAAATCTTTTCCTTGTAGACCCTGAAGTAAATCTTGACCCGTCAGCAAACCAGTAACGGTGATGGTTTGTCCCCAGTATTGACTGCACAGGGCAACCATGTCAACCGTTAATCCCGAAATTTGGTTTAACCGTTCAACGACAGGTATAAATGCGACCTCGACTGCATTTCCCACAACCCAAGTGAATCTTCTCGGGGTTTGTCTGCGATCGGGAAATTTAGCGATCGTCTTTTCAAATTCTAGCAAAAATTTCCGAATTGAACCCACTCCGTTCCCAATTTGCGGATAATCTTGATAGTGGGAAGTTGGGGGTAATTCTTGACGGCCTATTAAAAACCATTCATCAGCCAACCACACACAATTTCCCTGTTTTTGTGCAAGTTTTTGTTGTATTGTTTGCACTTGAGCGATCACTTCTATAGCTTTTTCTGGAGTAACGGGTATCAATTCATCTTCGGGGGGACGAAACCGAGTTAACCCCACCGGAACCACCGCAACCGACGCAACGGTGGGAATTTCTCCGCTATGAAATTCGGCTAAATCTTGCAAAGTTTTTTCGAGATGTTCGCCATCATTAATCCCCGGACAAACCACAACTTGTGCGTGAATTTGCAGGCGATTTTCTTGAAACCATTTTAACTGTTTTAAAATTTCACCCGCCCGAGGATTTTTTAACAGTCGAATTCTCACATCTGCTTCTGTTGCGTGAACGGAAACATAAAGCGGTGAAAGTCGCATTTGAGCGATTCTTTCCCATTCTCGGGTTGTTAAATTGGTTAAAGTCAGATAAGAACCGTATAGAAAACTCAGCCGATAATCGTCGTCTTTGAGATAAAGTGTTTCTCGTTTTCCGGGGGGTTGCTGATCGATAAAACAAAACGGACAGCGATTATTACACTGAATTAAACCATCAAATAATGCGGTTTCAAACTCCAAACCCAAATCATCATCGTAGTCTTTTTCTATTTCGATTTGATGAATTTTTCCCCGACTATCAACGACTTCGAGTTCTAAAATTTCATCGGCGCATAAAAATTGATAGTCGATTAAATCTCGGGGATGTTGTCCGTTAATGGAAACAATCGCATCTCCGGCTTCAAAACCAATTTCAGCCGCAATAGAATCGGGAATAACGTTAGTAATTCGAGCGGGACGAATAGAACGGGTACTCATATCAAATCCGGTAGAATAAGAAGTCGATCGCTAAAAGAGGAAACAGTTTTTTGACCCAGTAGGGGCGGGTTCTGCAATTATGTAGATCTTCCCATCAGCAACCTCTATAAACCCGCCCTTCTCAGCGTCAACTTTTCTTTGTTAACTGGTGAGCGCTCGTCGGTGAGTGTTTTAACTATTTTCGATAGCGCCTCCAGCAACCGCCGCGATAATGGCGACTCCAAAAGCCAATCGATACCAAACAAATATCCAAGTATTCTGAGTTTGTAAATAACGAATCAACCAAGCGATCGCCAGATAGGAAAATAGGGCGGATGAAAGAATACCGGCGACCAGAGAAACGCCGCCAATATTACCCAATCCATCCTCTAATAACCCTTTTAATTCTACCAAACCCGCCAGGGTAATTGCTGGAATTCCCAGAAGAAAGGAAAATCTCGCCGCCGTTGCGCGTTCAAGTCCGATAAAAAGACCGGCGGTAATGGTGGAACCGGAGCGAGAAACGCCGGGAACCAAAGCCAAAGCTTGAGCCAATCCCATTAATACACCGTCTCGCACATCTAGCTGTTCATAAGTGCGCTTGCGGGTGCCGATTTTTTCGGCTAATCCTAACAATAATGCCATCACAATAGAAGCGATCGCAATTGAAAGGGTACTGCGTAGGGGTGAGTTATCAAAATCGGGAATAAATACTTTAATTAACAGGCCAAAAAAAACAATCGGTATCGTTCCCAAAGCAATTCCCAAAGCCAGACGGAACTCGGAAGATTGATAATCGGAACGGGTAATGGCTTGAAATGCACCAACTGTAACTTGTGTCAAGTCTTTCCAAAAATACCACAGCACGGCGGCGATACTTCCGAGTTGAATGACTGCGGTAAAGGCGACGCCGGGATCTCCCCAGCCCAAGGCTACGGGGACAACCTTTAAGTGAGCGGTACTGCTGATGGGTAGAAACTCAGTGAGTCCTTGCACCATCCCTAAGATGATCGCCTCAAATAGATTAATATCTGTTGTTGTGACTACAGTTGATGGTTCCACGAGTTTTTACAGTGAAAATTTGAACGGTGGGGGGTGAACATTGTCAATAGTGTATCACCTAGTAATAGTCTGGCATTCTCCTTTAGCAACGGCAAGTCTAATTTTATAGAAACAAATTTGAGATTTTGAGAGCGTTTCACCGCACGCGCCAACCCATCCCCCAAACGGAGTTCATTTAATCATCTACGTCGTCACCTTTTCCCTGTACCCCTTCAATAATGCGAGAAAGTTCGCTCTTTTCATTGATACTAATACGAGTCGGAGAACCGCTAATAATCCGTTCATAATCGCGGAAAGAATCGGTAATGTGGGGGCCTCTTTCGGTAATTGTATATTCTCGAATGCCTTTATCGTGCCAGGAACCTCTCATTTTAAACACGTTAAGAGCGCGAGACATTTCCCCTCTAATTTCTACATATTGCAACATCAAAATCGTGTCTGTAATTGTAGAAATATGGGAATCGGTAATCGAATGAGACCCCATAAATTGATCGGTTGTGTTGGTAAAAAATCCGGTGATTTCTTCTTGTTTGGCGTATCCCGTTACCCCGATCACAAACTGACGAAAAGCATTGTTACTCACCCCTCGCGCCAGAGCGGATAAAGAGTCAATGGCAATGCGGGAGGGTTTAAATTCGGTGATTTCCGATTTGATAATTTGGAGATGATCTTCCAATCCGGCCGACTCGGGATAACTACAAAGAATTCTCAATAATCCTTTGCGTTCCATTCCTTCAAAATCAATCCCCCAAGAGTTGGCATTTCTCAACAATTGAGCGCGAGATTCTTCGTAGGCAAATAACATCGCCCGTTCGCCGTTTTTGCAAGCGTTATCGAGGAAAACGCTAACTAATAGGGTTTTTCCTGTACCGGTCGCGCCGGTTGCCAAAATAATAGAATCTTTGAAAAATCCACCGCCGCACATTTTATCGAGGGTTTCATTTCCAGAAGAAACTCTCGCATTTGAGGAGCGTTGAGTCAGTCGCATTGCGCCTAAGGGGAAGATACTAATGCCGTTATTGGTAATCGTAAAAGGATATTCTCCTTTCATGTGGGTGGTGCCTCGAAGTTTGAGGATTTCAATCGTTCGACGGCGACGTTCTCCTTCTAAAGCGTTGCGAACAATCATCACATTATCGGAGACAAATTCTTCCACGCCAAAGCGAGCCACCGGGCCGTATTCTTCCTCTCGTTCGGTGGTCATTACGGTGGTGGCGCCGACTTGTTTTAAACGGGCGACCAGGCGAAAGATTTCGCGTCTAACGACCCCTGCGGCTTCGTATTGTTGAAAAACGGCGGTCACGGAGTCAATAGAAACTCGTTTGGCTTTGTATTTGCGAATAGCATATTGAATGCGTTCAATCAGGGCGGATAAATCAAAGTTTCCAACAATATCCTGCCCTTCGGGATCGGGAGAAGCATCCAAAATAAACAGTTTTCCTTGTTCGACTAATTCTTGTAAATCCCAACCAAAACTGGAGGCGTTTTTAATAATATCATTAGGAGATTCTTCAAAGGTAACAAAAATACCGGGTTCATCAAAATAGATAATTCCGTTATAGAGAAACTGAACGGCGAACAGAGTTTTACCGGTGCCGGATGTCCCGCTAACTAAAGTTGTTCTTCCTAAGGGCATTCCCCCGTGACTAATATCATCAAATCCTTCGATCATCGTTCGGATTTTCTGAACGCCAATCAGTTTACGTCCATTTGTCTTTGCGTCTTGACTGCTTTCACTCATAATCTTTAGGTTTTAAAAATCCACCTCGAATGCTAGAATACAATTTCCCTATTGCTACATTTACCACAAAACATGGATGGACTGTACAGATTGTTGGCTGAGATGTCAAAGGTTAGGGGATGTACTCAGCAACCGGCCAGACTATTATTTTTACACATGGATACACCTTAGAGGTTGAGTCCATCGTCGCCTAACTCTTCGTAGAGTAAGTCCAGTCCAATCAAGACTTTTTCGCGATCGGAGAGGTCTCCAATAATTTTTCGCACGGGCGGAGGTAAAATCTTGGAAAGGGTGGGGGTAGCGAGAATTTTGTCTTCCTCAGCCAGTTGAGGATTTTTCAGGACGTCAATGACTTTTAACGCATAGACTCCCTGAAACTCTTGTTCTAAAATTTCTTTGAGGGTTTTCAAGGCTCTGACCGAGTTGGGGGTATTTCCCGCCACGTAGAGTTTGAGAACATAGGTTTTCTTTAAAGGACTCATAGAATGTCATCGATAACTTGACAGATAAATTTTATCGTGAATGGCTTTCTTCTGTTCTTTGCTTTCCATTGTTCAACGTTTATTACCGATGTTAAATTCGGTATTTACTAAACGTTTAAGTTCTTAACCTTGCGCGATCCCCTCTTGAAGAAACCGGATGTATCGTTGGGGTTCTCGGATAGTTCCAGAGAAACTAAGAGTCTCTCGGAATTGATCGCCGATACATTTCACACAAATGAGCAATCATATCGATTAGGGTTAGACGGTAATCCAACAGCACATCTTCGCTGCGTCCTTCTAACTTCAATTGCTTGGAAAAGTTATCCATTAAATCCATGTGAATTTCCACAATTCGAGTCACGGGAACATCGGCAAAGAAGGCAATATTAACATATTCATCAATTTTATTGTTGAGGGTTTTATCTCCGGAAAAATAGCTTAAAACAATTTGCCGATATTTGAGTTTAAGTTGTTCGAGCAATTCTTGTCGTTCGGCGGGGGGCAAATTCCGCAGAAAATTTTGAGGATTTCGTTTATAATAAACTCCCAAATATCCCAAGCGTTCGTGGAGTTTATCGGCCAACCTTTTCTGTTGACGCATGATAAAGTTGGTCAACTCTGTGGGTTCGTCGGCGTCGAGGGACTCGTCGGTTAACCGGGTGGTGACGGCTTGGGTGATAAACTGGCTGATGGCTTTGTCTACATAACCGCTAATTTGATTGAGTTGGTTGACTCCGATGTGAACTTCGCTGCTGTGATAGATGTAGTTCAGTGTCGCTGAGATGGGTTCACTCGAGGAAGAAGATTCGCTGCTGGTTTGAGAGGTTTGTTGAGGAGATTTTACCTGAGAATTGAGTATAACGATGGGTAAAGAGATGTTTTGCTGTTGGAGTTGATCGACTAAGACGCTCAGATCGATGCCCTCCTGTACAATTAAACAATCAAGTTGCTCTCTTTCTCGACTCACGTATTGCAGTAACTCCTCGATGGAATGAACCTGAATCACAGCATAGCGATCGCTCTGTAAACTGGACATGACAGAATCGGCGATCGATGCGGAGGGGACGAATACGCAAATCGATAGCTGTGGACGCCAGACTGTTGCTGAGGTTGAATTTAAGTTACCCGCCAGAGAGTCGCTCAGAGATCCAGTCTCCTTTACTAACATTTTTAGATTCTATTAAAGATTTAATCATAAATTGTAACTAATCTTAATTGTACAATCACCTAAATATCTGCGATCGCATGGAGACCGACATCAGAGATTTGTTAATCCGGATTGACGGAACGGGCAAGCTCTGGGGTAAGAATCGGGAGCGACCAACCCAGAGATTGCTCTACAAATGTCTCCGGTACAAGAGCCTGTGCGGGTACTGACAAGCTGGCGCTTCGGACAAGAACCCGTAACTGTCAATTGTAGCTGTTTTCTGACCTCTAGTCTTCCCCGTCTTCGATCGAACCGAAGTGATAATGTTTTCTGACATCGGCTAAAATCTTCCAAGTACAAGACATTCCCGCCGGGAAGCTGACGAGATCGCCTTTGCGGATGGGAACGGGTTCGCCGCCATCGGGAGTAACAATCACATCACCGGCTAAAAGATAGCAAGTTTCGCTTTGATCGTAAGTCCAAGGAAATTCGGAGACCTCTTTAGTCCGCTCTCGGCCAGTTGGAGACTCCTAATTGATTAAGATATTCGGAACTGGGTTTTGGATCGACTTGAATGTCCATCAGATGTCAATCGGCTCAACAAGTGCAGCCCTTGTTTTCAATCGGGGTTTTAGGGTTTAATAAGCTAAAGTTTCTAAAGTTTCTCGCAAATAGGTGCGAACTTGGCGATCGAGATTCATCTGAGGATGCTGTTTTGTGGAAAGATGTTCAAGTTGCCAATTTTGAAATCCCGAACTAGAAGCAATAGCTTGTTTGAGACTGTGCCAAATTTGAGAATCTTCTTCTAATAAGCCAGTGGCAGGTATGGATTCATTGTCCGGGAGGATAGAACTGGAGTTTGCCATAATCTGTTACCGAATAAACGTAATGGTTAAAAGGATTGACTTGCTTAATTCTATTTTTACAAATTCTGAGCGCAAATGCCTGTAGCTGTAAACACCATCTGGGATTAACGGGTCAATTTGACCGTTAAGTTGGTGTTATCGATCTCAAAAGATTAAGTTTCAGTCGGTTCTCTCGACTCAAGAGAGGACAGTGAATTTTCGGGTGTTGAGGGTAAAAGCGATCGAGGTAAAATCCGGTTAACTTGCAGTCCGATGCGGGTAAAACCCTGACGAATGCTATCGGGAGTCAAAGGTTCTCGGGCGGCCAATTGGGTTTTAGGGGTGAATAAAACGGCGATCGCACTGATGGGAACCTGGAGAAATAAATTACAGCCCAAAAAACCGAGACTGGCGATCGATAATCCGAGTAAACGTCCTTGGGGCGGCAAGGAAACGACCTCGGCGGCCAGCGGTGCCAGACGATAAAGTTGCCAAAGGACGGGAATTAAAAGCAGAGGTGCGATGATTGCCAATCTTTGATTGAGCGGAGTTTTAAACCGGGTGAGAATCTGGCATTGCTGGGGGGTGAGTTGTTCGGGTTTGATGGCAACGATCAGGACACTAAAAATATAAAAGGGCTTAAACCATTGCATCACCAGGATGGGTACAATGCCAATTGCGGCAACGATGGCGATTTCTACCCCCACAGGCCAGATGGGATAACCGATCGCCAATCCCAACAAACTCATAGCCAGCCACAGGGGAAGTGCCGCCAAACCGGAAAGATGAATCCAAAGATAGGGATCTAATCGAAAATTCGACATGATGATAATTTCTCGGCGGAAGGGGCGCGTGTGTCGATCATACTACGAATTGGCGAGGCTGTTGGGAAAGGGTCCACAAAACAATGAGCGATCGCCCCCAATTGAGAATCAAGGCGATCGCGTGAAATTAAGGGAAGGAAACACAAAAGGTACTCCTTCCCGTATCGAAATAGTTTTAGACCGATAGAGTCCGTCGCTTGGTTGCCATGCGATAGGCTTCGATGATGTCTCCTTCTTCCCAGTCATTGAAGCTATCGAGACCCATACCACATTCATAGCCGGCATTAACCTCTTTGGCATCTTCGCGCATCCGTTTGAGGGAGTCGAGAATACCTTCGTGAATGACATTGCCCTTGCGATGAACTCGCACCTTGCAGTTACGAACCACCTTGCCGGACTGGATATAACATCCAGCCACCTTGCTGCGACCGACGGGGAAGACGGCCCGAACTTCGGCTTGACCGAGAGCTTCTTCAACCAATTCGGGTTCAAGCATCCCTTCCATCGCCGCTTGTACATCATCGAGGAGATTGTAAATGATGTTGTACTCGCGAATGTCAACACCGAGTTGGTCGGCGGCTTGTCGGGCGCCGTTGGCGAGGGTGGTATTAAAGCCAATTAACACGGCGTCACTGGCGGCGGCGAGATCGATATCGGTTTCGGTGACTTCTCCGGGTGCGGCCAAGAGTAAACGCAACTGGACTTCTTTTTGAGGAAGCTTCTTGAGGGCGTTAACAATGGCCTCAACAGAGCCTTGAACATCGCCTTTGAGAATAATGTTGAGTTCTTTGAGTTCGCCTTCTTGGGCGCGAGCCGACAGGGTGCTGAGGCTGATCCGTCCTTGGAGGAGGCGAGACTGACGTTGAGCCTGGGCGCGTTGGTCGGCGAGGGCTGCGGCTTCTTTTTCGTTCTCGAACACCTCAAATTCGTCACCGGCGGCGGGAACGTCTCGCAGTCCGAGGATTTCCACCGCAAAGGAGGGGCTGGCGACATCGACCCGTTCTCCCCGGTCATCGATCATCGCCCGCACCTTACCCAAAGCCGAGCCGGCTACCACGATATCGCCGACGCGCAAAGTCCCATTCTGGACCAACAGGGTAGCCACCGGGCCTCGTGCTTTGTCGAGGTGAGCCTCGATGACACTGCCTCGGGCGGCGCGGTCGGGATTGGCTTCGAGGTCTTCGACTTCAGAAACCAGGATAATCATCTCCAGAAGCAGGTCGAGGTTTTGTTTATTGATGGCGCTGACGGGAACCATGATGGTATCGCCGCCCCATTCTTCGGGAACGAGATTATGTTCCATCAATTCCTGCTTAACGCGATCGGGTTGGGCCGCTTCTTTGTCGATTTTGTTAATGGCGACAATAATCGGGACACCGGCGGCTTTGGCGTGGCTGATCGCCTCAATGGTCTGAGGTCGAACCCCGTCATCGGCGGCGACCACCAGGATGGCGATATCCGTAACCCGCGCTCCCCGCGCTCGCATGGCGGTGAAGGCTTCGTGACCGGGCGTGTCGAGGAAAACGACTTGCTGCATTTTGCCTTCGTGTTCGACATCGACATGATAGGCCCCGATATGCTGGGTAATGCCTCCGGCTTCCCCTTGAGCGACTTTGGTTTCCCGAATGGAGTCGAGGAGGGTGGTTTTACCGTGATCGACGTGACCCATAATGGTAACCACCGGCGGACGCCGTTGCAGGTGTTCGAGATCTTCTTCGTTGAAGATGTTGTCGGGTTTGATGGCATCCGATTTTTGCTGTTGGGTTTCCAGGGCAACATCCAACTCTTGACAGACCATTTCGATGATGTTCAGGTCTAGGGTTTCGGTGATGTTGACCGCTATTCCTTTGGCAAACAGACGCTTGATAATCTCGGTTTCGCTCACGGCCAGGGCGTTGGCCAGTTCTTGCACGGTCATCGAACCCGCGATCACCAGTTTGTCCGGGCGATCGGGTTTGGGTTGCTCCCCGTGGCGACGAGAACTGCTCGAACTGTCTTCCGAGGATGAACCGCCCCGGTTGGGGGTGGGTTTTTTGGCTCTCGACGGACCCGCACTGGCGGCCGATTTGGGGGATGAGGTGGCGCCTTTCGGTTTGGGGGGACGAGCCAGGGAAAGAGTCAGGGTGGGGTTCGCATCCAAACCGCTGTTGAGTGCGCTGTCAAAGTCTTCATCCTCTTCATCGTCGATCAGAGGTTTAGCCCGAGGACGCTTGGCTTTAACTTTGGCCGCTTTGCTGGTATCTTCTTCTTCTTCTTCCCAGCCCGATCGCTTACCGGGTCGAGCCGACTGAAGTTTCTTCGGTGCGGTCAGAGATTTCTTGGGTCGTTTAATCTCCAGATCGAGGTCGTCTGTAGCCGGGATCAATTCCTCCTCAGCTTCTTCGCCCTCGTTGAGAACGGGATCGGGTTCGGCGGCTTTGCGAGACGGCGGCGGCTGAAGTTCGGGAACCGGGGGTTTAGCTTTAACGGCCGTAATTTCTTTGCGGGGTTTTCTAGTCTCTTTTGCTTCTTTGGGTTCTTTGCTGTCTGAAGACTTGGACTCGGAAGTGACCGGACGCTGAGTTTTGGTCGGCTTCGAGGGGGCGGCTGGCTTGTCCGTCGTCGTTTTGGCCGTCGGTTGGCTTGGGCTCGACTTGGGTGTGGGCTTATTGGATTTTAAGATCGGCTTGTTTTTCACGACGGGAGACGGAGACGACGGTGCAGACGGCCGCACGGGGGGTGAGACCAGTTCGGGCGCTTTTTCGGGTGGGGTCGGTTGGGCTGAATCCGCTGGCATTAACTCCTGTTCGCCGGTTGCTTCGGGTTCGACCGGAGAATGATTCGAGTCCCCGCTAGCTTCGGGTTGCGGTTGGCTTGCAGGTTCGGATGGAGATTGAGGGGTAGAATTGGGCTTCGATAGCACAGGCCGTTCTAATAGTGTTGGTTTCTCAGAAGATGGGGATGGAACTGAAGGTTGGGGTTGAGTGGCTGTTGGCACGGATGCTGAATTTCTCTCTTGGGTTGAAAATCGGTTCGAGTTTGAGTTCACCTGAAGTTTGGGTTTACGAACTTCTAGGATTTGTTGTTTTTTCTTGTGATCGGTTTGAGAATCGGAAAGTTGCGAGGAGTGACCTCCCCGATCCGACTTGGTATCGGTATGAGTTGTGACGGGGTGAGTTGCCACATATTTCTCAATCCGTTGAGCATCTGATTCTGTAATTGTACTACTATGGCTTTTAACTGCAATGTTGAGCCGTTCGCATACGGCTAAGATATCTTTGTTGTCCAAATTTAATTCTTTTGACAACTCGTAAATTCTGACTTTGACGTTGTTCATCCACTTTGCCCTCTTCGTACCAACCCGTTATTGACTTAGTTTATCTTGACATTTTTCTTCCCAAATTAACAATTGTAACCTGTTGTCGCGGTGACAACAGTAGCTAAACTCGTGAAGAAAGCTTTTGCTCAAGAGCGGTTTTTATTTTCCGGGGAGACGCTGCTGGAGAAGTTGATAAATTTCTTCGGGTACAGCAGCTTTAAGCGATCGCCCCAGACGATTTTTCTTTTGAGCAGCTTTGAGACATTCTGCATTCCGACACAAATAGGCGGAACGACCCATGCCTCGATCTAATTGTACCTGATGGGACGAGTAGTCTCGTACCACCCGCCAAAACGTCTCTTTGGGAGCGGCTTGGCGACAGGCGACACAGCGACGGTAGTTAGGCTGCATTTTACGGCTCTGTTGGTCTGCACTCATGATCGCAATTGAAGATCGGAGTCTTTCCACTCCCGGTTAGGGGGGCCAGCCGCACAACAGGACTTCACCGCCCTCTCTTTCTTCTATTCTATAGAGTCTTTGAAAATCTATCTATTGATGATGGCCCAAACAGTCGGTTCGGAACACCGAAGTTCCCCAAATTTTAGATGAACTTTAGCTTGGTGTCCGACTCCTTTGAGGTCTTAGGCCAATTCTTCTGCGTCTTCGTCTTCCTCCTCAAAATCTTCTTCCTCGTATGCTTGCTGATATTGCAACTGTTCTGCTATTTTCTGATCTTCGGCGACGGCATCATATTTTGCAGTATCTTTGATGTCAATTTTCCATCCCGTCAGACGGGCGGCCAAACGCACGTTTTGACCTTCTTTACCGATCGCCAAGCTGAGTTGATCTTCGGGAACCAAGATGTGAGCGCGACGTTCTTCGGGATTGACCAAACGCACTTCATCGACTCGCGCCGGACTCAGAGCATTAGCAATATAGGTCGCCGGGTCGGGAGACCAGCGAATCACGTCTATTTTCTCGCCCCGCAACTCGTTGACCACCACTTGAATTCGCGATCCTCTCGCCCCAATACAAGCCCCCACCGGATCGACATCGCGATCGAGGGTATCAACGGCGATTTTGGTTCGCGGACCCACGTGAGACGAGGGGGGATTGGCTTCCCGGGCGACGGCGACAATTCGCACGACTTCATCTTCGATTTCGGGGACTTCGTTGGCAAACAGGTAAACGACCAAACCGGCATCAGCCCGAGAGACAATCAGTTGAGGCCCCCGTTGCGATCCCTGAGACACCCGCTTGAGATAGACTCTAAAGGTAGCATTAGCTCTGTAGTTATCGTTGGGGAGTTGTTCCCGTTTGGGTAATTCCGCCTCAACTTCTTGATGGCCGAAACCGCTGGTAACAGACATAATCACCGATTGCCGCTCAAACCGCAACACTCGCGCTTGCAAAACGGTTCCTTCCAAGTCTTTAAACTCATCTTGAATCATTTTTCGCTGCTTGTCTCGCAGCTTTTGAGCCAGGACTTGTTTGGTTTGAATGGCCGCCATCCGTCCAAAATCGCTTTGTTCGGGGGTGACATCAAGAGTCACCGTATCGCCCAACTGGGCTTCGGGTGCGACTTCGCGCACATCTTGTAGGGAAATTTGATGATCTTGGTTGCTAACTTCTTCAACAATGGTTAAATTTTTAGCCAGGACGCGAAATCCTTCTTCTTCAACATCGAGTTCGACGTCAAAATTATCGAAATAGTCTTCGCTAAATTGAGTATTAATCTCAATGGTGCGACGATAACGTTCATATCCTTTTAACAAGGCTTCCCGTAACGCTTCTTCAACGGCTTGTTTGGGTAAATTCCGCTCTTGAGATATACCCTGGATCATGTCTTTAAGTCCGGGCAAACTGACCATTGACATAGGCTGCTTCTCCTGTGTAAATCTAATTTGAATAATGAGAAATCCAAGCGAGAAAAATTCAGCAAAAATTAAGAATTCATCCAGAACAATTCTCAATTTTGAACCGAACTGTGTAGACTCGATCGCTTTTTCTCGGTTTCGGTGTAGATGCCGACCCCACCCGCAGGTTGTGAGCGGGAAATGTTGGCGATTTTACTCTCCTTCTTGCAGCAGAACTTCTGCAATAACCGTGCGAGGAATTGCCATTTGTCGTCCTTTTTGATTGAGATAAACGGCGCTTTCATCGCGACGAACTAACTTTCCGCTCCACTCTTTATGACCTTTATAGAGTTCTAAAGTTCTAATCAGTACGGGAAACCCTTTAAAAGAGATAAAATCGCGATCGCTGTGAAGTATTTGAGAAATTCCGGGGCTAGAAATCTCCAACACGTAAGCATCAGGAATCAAATCGACGGTATCTAATTGTTCTTCCAAAGCTCGACTCATTTGTTCGCAATCGTCTAAACCCGTGTCTCGGTTGGGGTTGCGGATATCGACGCGCAAAACCGGGGGGGCTTGGTTGGTATAAAATACTGCTCCCACCACTTCTAATCCCAGTGCTTCAGCAACAGGGGTGGCTAGATCGATGATTTTTGGGACAAGGGGGTGAGCCATACTTCGATAGCAGAAAATTAGACTTAAGACTTCAAACTGACCCCTACGGAGGGAAACAGGATATACATTGGTGTTTCGACTGTAACTGCTAGCACCTCCTACCAGCTTACAGCTTGAACTGAACCCTGCCACTAAAAAAAGTGGGCGTCACCCACTTCACAGTGTCTTCCACAAGAAGTCAGACAGACAAATCCGGTTGCGATTCATCTGGTGTCCTCAATTTTAGCTTAAATCCGGTCTTTTTGTCAGGTGGTCTAGGTTTACCGATTTTTTCCTTTGGTGAGTTGGCGCAGTTGTTTGGCTTCGCGGATAACTTGTTCAAAGTTTTCTTCATCGACTCGTTGAATATAATTAATTTTAAATTCTTCGAGGAAAGCAACAAGTAAAGATTCAATTTCTGTGATGCTTTGTTCTTTTTGAATTTCGCGACCGAGGGCGGCTCCAAAATGGCGCACCAGTTCATTGGATAAGCGAGTCCCGACCGGATCTTCCATCGCATTTTTAACAGATTCATAGGTATTTTGCGGCCCTTCTACGGCGAGTTTTGATAGCTCATTAACCAGCCGATCGCTAATTTGTTTCGGAAGATCTTGCAAGCCGGGAATTTGCTTAAATCGTTGGGAAATCGGAGACTCTTGCACTGCACTTTGAATGCTATAACGAAGAACGGCTTCGATTTCCGGTTGCACTTGAGGAATGGCTTTATAAACGGTAATTTGCACCAAACGGGTCGCCAGCACTTCCATTTCATTAATATCGTTGAGATCGATATACCGACGTTTTTGAGATTCAAAAAACTGTTTAAAAAATTCGCCGCTTTCGATATTATTTTGTAATTGGTTAATGGCTTGAACGATTACAATTTCGGTCAATTCTTGAGCAAAACTGGTTAAAACTCCGCGAATGGCTTGCACTCGAACCCGTTCGATATCGAGCCATCCCACCTGTTCTAAACGAATGGTTACGGGAATAATTCTCAGCCACCGCCAAAAGGGAATAAATAGAAAGACATCGTACCAGCGCCACAGCATGGCATCGAACCAGGTAAAACTAACAAAACGCCGACCAATGAGATAGGTTCTCAGGATAAATTCAACCAGAAAAACAAGGATAAAGATTAAATCGATTTTCCAAAAATCATCTATAAATTGTGCATTTTCATTGATGCGGCGATAATAATTTACTTCCATTAAGGGAATTACTTCTTCATCAAACCATTCTAATTGTTCTTGAAAGTCTTCTTGGATTAAATAGGTTGGACTCCAAAAAATCCGAAAGGCTTCTTTTGCCGATTTTTGGGAACCGGGAACTTTGGTCCGCATTTGATTTTTGATTTTTTCTAAGATACTGCTTTTATTGGCAATAGCGAAGGGATCTTCGTTGATCAGGTTAACACTTTGAGTCCGCAAGTCTTCGAGGGTTTGATTAACTTCCGGTGAATTTAAGCCGAATTCTAAGGCTTGTCGTTGGAGTTGTTCAACGGTTTTTATATAGGTTTCGGTTTCGCGGTTGGCTTCAATTCCTTTGACCGGATCGTAGAATTGGGTAATTTTTGGAGTGTAGCGAAAATAAAAATCTCGCAGGGGGATATAACTGATATCAAACAAGACTAAAATAAAATTAATCAGGGCTAGCAGCGCCATGAATTTTTCAAACCAAGGTACTTTTTTCTTTTTCTTGCGGAATATGGATTTTGAGCTAGGCATAGATCAGTGACAATGAGAAAGATTTATTTTTCTAAGGTTACTTTAGCTAAACTCTGCTGGCTCTCCATCAACATTTTGATAGATTCTCACCAGAATTAAACGATGTCTATTACTTCTAAATTACCCCGAATCAGTGTTATTATTCCAGCTTACAACTGCGATCGCTATGTTGGGCAAGCTGTCGAGAGTATTCTTCATCAAACTTATTCTTCCTATGAAATTATTGTGATTGATGATGGTTCTCAAGACAAGACTTATGAAGTTCTACAGCCTTACGAGGCAAAAATTCGCTATGTTTATCAACAAAATCAAGGGGTATCTGTGGCCAGAAATCACGGCCTTGATTTGGCCCGGGGCGAGTTTGTGGCGTTTCTCGATGCGGATGATTTGTTTCTCCCCGATACCCTGGCGGCGCTGTTGGGGGTGTTTGAGGCGAATCCCAACCTGGGAATTGTTCATAGTGGCTGGCGTCGTATCAACCAACAGGGGGAAACGCTGATGGATGTTCGGCCCTGGGAGACGGTTCCAAAGTTGAATTTGGAGACGTGGTTGCGCTGGAAACCCCTGGGAACGATGGGAACGTTGATGTTTCGCCGCGACCGGTTAGAGCAAGTTGGGGGGTTTGAACCGGGGTTGACTCATGCGGAGGATGTTGATTTGATTTTACGGTTGGCGCTCAAAGGGTGCAAGGCCGGGTGGTTGCGCCAATCGACGGTTTGTTATCGACAGCACGATCAAAATACCATGCGCGATGGAATTTCTCAAGCCCAATCGATTAATTGGGTGCTGGATCGATTTTTCAATCAGCCGGATGTTCCTGTTGATATTCGTTTAATTGAAAATTGGGTGCGTTACAGTACGTTGGTTTGGAGTTCTTGGTACTTATATTATACAGGTTTTCCTCAAGAAATGGTACAGTATTTACAAAAATCTTGGTCTTACAGTCCGTTTTTGGGGATAGAAACGGTGATGAATTGGATTGAAAGTTTTACCCAATATTCGCAGAATTTAGGGAGTCAATTCTACGCTGATGAACTGGGGAATATTCCCGAATGGCGTCTATTAATTCAGTGGATAGTTGAACAAATTTCACAACAGCAATTAGAATCTACAACCCCTGCAAATTGATTGTTGTGCGTTAAATTATCCTAACCTTTCTAAAACCAACCTAGTTTCAGTAGGGTGCGTCAAATTTCCCAAACCTTTCTAACTCCTACAAAATTAATCAGCTTGACGCACCAATTTCAGTAGGGTGCGTCAAATTTCCCAAACCTTTCTAACTCCTACAAAATTAATCAGCTTGACGCACCTTTCAAGACAAAAAACCCAATTCAACCGTTAAAGTCCCGCTTTTTTTAACAGTTGTTCGAGTTGAGATAAATTCACGCAAATATTGCGAGTAACCGGGCTAACTTTGGGGTTATCATCCTCGGGTAATCTTTCCCCAAATAAATAGTAATGTTCTAAGCCACACATATTACTGAGAAACCAATAAAGCGCCGTTACATATCCCGGTGAAAAAATCTCAATCACCTTCGTTTTTGGCTTGCAAAACGTGAGATTTGTTAACCCCGCACCATGAGGCGCTACAACAACTTCAGCAGCGTGGAGATAATGGGCTTGTTCGACAACAGATAGGGTTTCTAAATAAACTCGTTGAAAGCCATATTTTTCTAAAAGTTGAACAACGGCTTCATTATTGATAGTTTTGCGATAGCCCGCTTTATTTCGGTCAATGTAAATCCTTTTATATCCCGGAATATTGGGGGAGAGTTTTGGATTTAAAAAAACTTGCTTGAGATACCGACATTTCCATTGGGAAATTCCAAAAGATTGGGTAATATTAGGAACAATAACTTGTTTGGCTTTAATATGGGGATAGTGGAGGCTTTCAAGAATTTTATCCGCAGAAACTCCAGCTACTTCTAAGCAGTCTATCTGATATGGGTTCGGACAATGAGTAAAGACAAATTTATCAATTTTTATATTCTGAATTTCGGAAGCTTTACAGACTAAATCTAGACGGGCGACCACATCAAACATCCAATGAAAGTATCCGCCATTTCCCCAACGAACAGATAAAAAAGCTATGTTTTCATCGAGTTCGTAAACGGAAGAACGATGATTATCTGAAACTAAAAATTCAGGATGTCCGCTGGAAAGTTCGGGAATTAACTGATTTTTTGAGTTTAAAACCGCACTGGTTAAAATCGGGTCGGCTAACGCCTGTCCTTCGGGAAGAATACTCACAAAAGCAGCAGAAGATTGAAAACAATCCTCTTCAAAGTCCGGATGAAGATTGTTATCTAATGTAATTGGGGGGAAGCATTTAATTTCGCTTTCTGGATAGACGTTAATTGTAGTGATATCAGAAGCCGATTCTAAGCTAACAACTTGCTCTTTTGAATATTGACAAAAGGTTTCAATCACAATAGGAGGAACGAGTTTATAATGACGACAAACAACCGCCGATTCTGGATAACCCTGGTATTCAAATATGTTAGCCAGTTCGTCGTAGGCTTCAAAGGAATCGGTTTTTAATTCGATAGCTTTGATAAAAGCATCAATTGCAGCATCCCAATTTTTTAGATGTTTGCAAGCATAACCAAGTTTGAGATAAAGTCCGTACATCCCCCCATGAACTTGAACTGCTTTTTGATATAAAGCGACTGCTTCTTTCCACCGTTCTTTTTCTTCTAATAAATCGCCCAATTTTTCATAAATAAAATGCAAATTTGGATCGATTTCTAAAGCTTTTTGATAAAATTTAATTGCTTCATCTGTTTGGTTATTTTTTTCTAACAAATCCGCCAATTTATAGTATGATGTTGAAAAATTAGGCTCGATTTCTTGAGCTTGGCGATAGACCGATATCGCTTCTTCTAATTGATTTTGTGCAATTAAAGCATCCGCTAATTTAATATAAGGCCAGTAATGTGAGGGATTGAGTTTGAGTCCCTGACGATATGCGGTGATTGCTTTTTCCCACTGTTGGTTTTCTAGGTAAGCATCTGCTAATTTCAAGTATGACCAACAGACATCGGGGTTAATTTTAATACTTTGCAAATAACAGTTAATGGCTTCATCCCACTGTTTGAGTTGAGTTAACGCATCACCCAAACTGTTATAATAATGGTTGGCATTCGGATAAAGTTCAATCGCTTTTTGGTAGTTAAATTTTGCGGCTTTCCACTGTTGCTGTTGACTGAAGACTTTCCCCAGAAAATAATAAATTTTTGCGCTAATGGGATAAATTTTTAAAGCCTGAGAATATAAATTAATAACTTGTTCAACTTGATTGTGTTGTAATAACGTTTCACCCAAGTTTAAATAATCTTCAATTTGCAGTTTCTCCGGTTCTAAAAGAAACGCCTGATATTGACAGTTGGCGGCTTTTTCCGGTTGATTCTTTTTTTTCCAAATTCGGGCTAAGTTTCGGTAAATTCCGGCTAAATTTGGTTGTAATTTTAGAGCGGTTTCATAACAAGCTATCGCCTGTTCCCACTGCTGTTGACTGGCGTACAAACTCCCTAAATTTCCATACACCTCAGGAAAGTTTGGCTGAATTTCTAAGGCTTTATTATACCATTGTTGGGCGGATTCGAGTTCACCTTTTAGTTGCAGAATTACCCCCATTATTTTATAAGCGGGCGGAAAATCAGGCTGAACTTTTAAGGCTTGATTACATAAGGTAACAGCCTGTTCTAATTGTTTTTGAGCCAAATAAAATTGGGCTTGTTCACAAAGCTGACTTGCTTCGCTATCAAAGTTGGATACCCGGTTCATATTTTATAACTTCATAAAAAGGTACTGCTTATTTATATCATTGTTTCAAAATCCGCAGGTTGAAAACAGAGAATTCTTTTAAGTTGGGAGTTTTACTGACAGCAACTCCCACTTTTGTTGACTCAATTGGGGATGGGGAAGTGAAGCAGACAGTATATCCCCATTATCTCACAGTAACTAGAGTTTACCAAAAATCCGCCGGAATGTAAACCCTATCTTAATTCCAGTTAAATTTTCGTCCTAAAAATTCCTCTAGTTTTTGATTTTGAGAGTGAAAGAAATTCTTTAATTGCCTATGAATTTCGGGGGGCATTTGCTGATAGTAACCTTTGTTGTAGGCGGTGAATTCAGTTAAAGAAAAATCGGGTAAATTCAAAAATTTAAAGACTTCTTGCAGGATAATTTGAGGTTGTTCGTAAAGTTCTTCACTTTTTAAAATCAAGAAGTTTTCCGGCGGAAAATACATCATCCATTTTTGGATAAACTCTATATAAATTCCCCGCCAAATGTATTTATGGGTTTGTTCCCAGTAGTTGGGATCAATATTGGGATAATTTCCTAAAAGTTCCAATTCTGCTGAAATGGCATCGGAGAGAGAGCGATTTTCTAATCCGAGTCGTACCCAATGATAGTATTGAGAAACCGTTCTTTCTACGGGATTTCTTAACACAAGAATCAACTTCATTTTAGGGAAAGCTTCAGCAATTCTGCCGGCGACTTCTTCATCTTCAAGATAGCTTGGTGTTGCTTCTCCCGTTAAAAACTGAGTTGAATCTTTTAAACTCGGAAAATGAGAGACATACCAATCTAGCCCTCGCTTATAGTGATGATTCCAGAAATAAATTTCTTTCTTAATGGCGGGTAAAATTTGAGGATGTTTTTCCAAGTAACGGTACAGGGAAGTTGTTCCCCCCTTCTGAGTTCCAATAATGATAAAACTCGGATTGAGCGGTTTTTCACTGTCCCAATAGGTTTCGACAATTTCAGGGTGAGAAACTTTAATTTTTTTATAAATTGCTCTTTGATAAGCAGCAATTGCCGGCTTTATTTTGCCCAAACGGGTTAAAATTTCAGCCAAATTGAGTTCAACTAAAGGAGCGTGAGGATAATGTTTAATTATATTCTGGTAAAGTGTCAAAGCATCATTGAGTTTTTTATGTTCGGCTAAAATATTCCAAAGTTTTAAATAAGACCATTGATAATAAGGTTGAATTTCTATCGCTTTCAAATAGGCTTGAATAGCAGGTTCATATTGTTGTTGTTGATAGAGAAGTTGGGCAAGCTTTTGATGTCCTTGAAAGGAATTAGGATCTATTTCTATAGATTTTTGATAGTTACTAATAGCAGCATCCCAAGATTGAATTCTAACAAAGGCATCTGCTAACCTTTGATAGGTAATTGCTGAGTTGGGGTTTAATTCTAATGCTTTCTCATAACTCTGAATTGCTTCCGGCCAGCGTTCTAATTGACTGAATGCTTCCCCTAAATTATGAGCGGCTTCAAAAGAATCAGGTTTGAGTTGAATCGTTCTTTGATAACAAGAAATTGCTTGTAAGGGTTTTTCATCTTTAAGAAGCATATTTCCCAGGGTTAAATGTTCCTCAGCGGTTGCCCAATCCGGATCTAATTGTAGCGCTTCATACCAGTATTGCGCGGCCTCTTTTTGTCGGTTAAGGTGAGTCAATATTTGAGCTATATTTCGATAAGCTACTGCTGATTTCGGTTCAAATTTAATCAGATTTTTATAAGCTTCAATTCCTTTTTCCCACTGCTTTTGTTTGGTATAAATACTACCAAGATTTGCATAAACTTCTGCTAAATCTGGCTGGATTTCAACCGCTTTAACATAATATTGTTCGGCTTCTTCTTCCTCGCCTTGAAGCTGGAAAGCCATTCCTAAGGTTTGGTAAGCTACCGCCAACTTGGGTTCATGTTTTAAAGCTTGCTGACAAGAAAGAATTGCCTGTTGAAATTCCTGCTGACGCAAATAAACAATTGCCTGTTGATACAAGTTCATGGCGGTGGTAATAGATTGCTTAGAATCATCCATAACTCAAATAGCGTCAGGTTTGAATTTTATTGGTATACACTTTCAATTATACTCGATTTTTGGAGCTTGGCGTTGAGGCTTTTCTCTTCAACAGACTCCCAGATGACAATCCGGTTGAGTTTCATCGGTAGTAATTGGTTAGTTATTCACTTATTCCAGTTGAATTTCATCCCCAATAAATCTTCTAACTCTTGGTTGTAAATTTTGAAATAATTCCCCAATAGATTTCGCATTGATTCGTCTAAATCCGGATAAGAACGAGCATTATATTTTTTATATTCGGTTAAAGGATGATCGGACAAACCTAAAAAGTCAAAGATTTGCTTTAAAGTTCCAGGTGGATTTGAATAAAAATTTTCGCTGGAAATAATGAAAATTTGCTCTCGGGGAAAAACATCTAACCATTTTTTCAAAAATTCTACATAAATGCTTCTAGCAATATAACTATTGGGTTGATTCCAGTAACTAGCATTTGGAACACTAAGCCGTTCAATTTCAGAAATCATCGCTTTTTCTAAAGAACGAAATTCCCAATTCATATTCACCCATTGATAATAGTGAGAAACCGTTCGCTCAATGGGATTTCTTAAAACAACAATCAGTTTAGTTTTAGGAAAAACCTCAAAAAGACGTTCGGCAGTTTCTCGGTGATCGAGATAACTGGGTGTTGCTTCTCCAGTTAATATATTTTTATCGGCTAAAATGGGGGGAAAATGAGCCAAATACCAATCTATTCCCCGATTATATTTCGTTGACCAAAAATCTATTTCTTTAATTAAAGAGGGCATAATCTGGGGATGTTTTGCCAGATAATAGTATAAAGAGGTAGTCCCCCCTTTTTGAGTTCCGATAATCATAAAATCCGGCTGACTCACCGGCTCTAGTTTTTCAATATTTTCTATCCAGTCGGGATGAAATTGTATAATTTTTTGATAACAGGCCGCTTGGTAACATAATAATGCTTCGTTTAATTCTCCTTTTCGAGTTAAGATTTCTCCCAAGTTAACGGAACACCAAATTGAATTGGGATTCTGTTGAATCGCTTGTCGATATATCAATTCAACCGCTTCTAATTTTCCTTGTTTTTCGATAATTTCCCACAATCCCTGATACACCCAAGTGGGGATTTCTGGCTTGATTTCGATAGCTTTGAAATAGGCTAAAATTGCCTCATCCCACCGTTGCTCTTGAGATAAAGCAACCCCTAAATTATAGTGATTTTCATAAGATTGGGGATTGTTTTTAATGGCGGTGTAATATAACTTTAGTTTTTCCTTTTGTTGAATTTGTGTTTGTTTTATCTGTTGTAATTCTGCCAAGATTTCTCGGCGGTTCGGTTGAGTTTCTAGAGCCAAATTATAGAAAGTAATAGCCGTTTTTAGCTGATTAGAATGATTAACAAAATGACGGGCAATTTTTAAACAAGTTTCGGCATCTTCTGAGGCGAGATTGAAATGCCAAGATTGAGGATTAGATTCAAATTGAGTTGCTTCCTGTAGCTTGGCATAAACTTCGGGGGAATTTAGGTTGTTTTGAACCGCTTTAAAATAGGCATAAATTGCCTCACTCCAGCGATTTTCTTGACCGAGTGCAACCCCTAATTTATAATAAGACCAAGCAAAGTTGGAATCGAGAACAATAGCCTGATTATAAGCAGAAATTGCCTCTTGAAATTGACCAAGCTCTAATCGGGCATTACCCAAGTTATAGTAAGACCAAGAACAATTAGGATTGAGTTGAATTGCATGATGATAAGCAGAAATCGCTTCTTCCCATTGGTTTTGCTGAGAGTAAGCATCACCTAACTGATGATAAGACCAAGAAAAATTGGGGTTCAGTTCGATAGAACGTTGATAAAGAGAAATTGCAGCCCGAATGTTTCCTTGAGAAAAAAACGTTTCCGCTTGTTGGTAAAACTCATAGGCTGCGGTTTCTGAACTGTTATCAGAGGGAATAAATTCAGACATTCAGCTTTATAAATCTTTGGTGAGAATGTGCATCAAGTATGAAATCGAAAATGCAACCAGGGGTACACCAATTAACAAACCTAAAAACAGCTTTGAAATTGAACTGGCAAGAACTAAAAGTGCAATATAGGGAACTCCCAGAACAATAGTAACAATGACAATTTTTAACGGAGTCCACTTAATTTCACGCTTTAAATGTTTAAAAGACCCACCTTCTAAATTCGGTACAGTCGGAGGTTTTCCAGACATTACCCACTCCTTCAGAAAAAAATAGGGGAAAGTTACAAGAACAGAGCGGAAGTTTTACACTTCTAACTCTTTGTGGTACATGATATATAGGATAGCAAAAATTTTAGTCAAAGCAAATAGATGTCAACGGTTATTCGTCCTCAAGTTAGTGTAATTATTCCAGCTTATAACGGCAGTCGCTTCATTAGCCAAGCCGTCGAGAGTGTTTTGAGTCAAACCGATTGTGATTGTGAAGTCATTGTTGTTGATGATGGTTCTACGGATAATACTGCTAATATTTTACAACAATTTAGCGATCGCATCCGTTATTTTTATCAAAACAATCAGGGGGTTGCATCCGCAAGAAATCGGGGAATTCAGGAAGCAAAAGGGGAGTTGATCGCTTTACTCGATCAAGATGACATTTTTCTTCCCAACAAACTTGCGGAACAAATGGCTTGTTTTAAGAGGTTTCCAAAAGTCGGATTTGTGAATAGTGGTTGGCGTTTAATTGATAGAGACGGAAACAATATTTCTGAGATTGAACCCTGGAATCATTTACCGCATTTAGACTTTAAAACTTTAATTGTTCACTCTCCAATTTTACCGAGTGCAATCATGTTTAGGCGAAGTTGGTGGGAGAAAGTAGGCGGGTTTGATTCTCGGTTTAATGGAGTAGATGATGCTGAATTTGTTTGGCGGTTAGCTGCTGCGGGATGTCGGGCTATTTGGTTGGAGAAAATAACCGTTGGATATCGACAACATCAGCAAACCGTTTCCAATCAAAAAGCCGTTCAACGTGCGGAGATTGTTATTGCTGCACAAAATAACTTTTTTGGTCAAAACAATTTGTCTGATGCGGTTCGTCAACTGGAAAAACCCGCTCGTTATGAAGAAATAACTTGGTTGGCTTGGCATCTTTATCATACCCAAAATTATCAACCGATGGCTGAGTTTCTCCAGAAATCTTTAGCCTATACTTCCCACACAATCCCGGTGACAATTTCCGATTGGATTAAACGGTTTATCGGACATTGTAAAGCCTACGGTTATCAACTGAATTTAGAATCTTTTAGAAAACTACCCCAATGGCAACAATTAATTGATGGTCTTCTTCCTTCTGTGCCAAAAGTGAGTGTAATTATTCCCGCTTACAACTGCGAACGCTATATCGAACAAGCGGTTAAAAGCGTATTGGAACAAACCTATACCGATTATGAAGTGATTGTAATTGATGATGGTTCTACGGATAATACACAACAGGTTTTAAGTCCTTATTTAGATGTGATTCGATATGTTTATCAATTCAACCAAGGTGCTGCAAAAGCGAGAAATCATGGCTGTAAACTTGCCAAAGGAGAATTTTTAGCTTTTCTCGATGGGGATGATTTTTTTACGCCAAATAAACTGGCTGAACAGGTTAAAATTTTTGAGGAAGATACAACTATTGATTTAGTTCAAAGTGGTTGGATGATGGTCAACCAAAAAGGTGAAAACTTGGCGGATATTACCCCTTGGAAAGATGCACCGGAACTCAACTTAGAAACTTGGGTTTTGCATAAATGTGTCCGTCCTAGTGCTTTGATGATCAGAAAAATTTGGTGGGAAAAAGTCGGAGGATTCGATCATCGTTATCCGCCAACAGAAGATTTAGATTTTGTTCTTCGCTTGGCTTTAATGGGGTGTAAAGCGGTTTGGCTGAAACAAATTCATGCGGGTTATCGTCAGCATGATAGTAATTTAATGTCGGGGGGAGAACGGGTTATAAAAAATACCGAACTTTTGATGAATGAGTTTTTTAAAAGACGAGATATTCCCGCAAATATTCAACGGTTAAAACAGAAAGAACATTATCAACGTTGGGTGTGGTTGGCGTGGCGAATGTATCGGGATGGTTATCCCCAATTAATGACTTATTGTTTCAAAAAATCCTTAAATTCTACTTCGGATTTTAAAGCCAATATTCTCACCCACTGGATAGATGCTTTTAAGAATATTTCTGGCGAATATGGCGAACAATTTGATGCTCAAAAATTAATGCAATCTCCAGAATGGCAACAAGCCGTTACTCACTTAATGAATAAAAATTATTTTGATAAAACTCAAAACTTATCTGCTAAAAAACGTATTGTTTTAATGAATACAGATGATCCGGGAATTGGGGGTTTGGCTCAATACGATCATTTAATTCTCTGTCAGTTGGCGAAAATGGGACATCAAGTAACCGCCATTCGTCCCCAACATTCCAGTCCATTAGTTGAACAAGAAAAACAACTCGGAATACAACAATATTGGCTGGACTATAGTACCAGTAAAGACTTATCTAGAATTTTGAGAAATACCCAAGATGCGGAAGAAATTTATGCGAAATTACAGCCAGATTTGATTATATTTAGTGATGGTTGGCCTTTCTCCCATTTTGCTGCAAAACAAGTCGCTATTCAACGCAATATTCCCTACATGATAGCTTTGGGTTTAGCAACTCCCGAACACAAAGATTTTACAATGGGCGATAACATTCCCTACGCAGAAGGAGCATTATATCAATACGGTTTAGCCAAAGCGGTTAATGTCGCCGCCAAAGAACATTTAAACATTCTCCACGAACAATTTAAACTTCCCAAAACCAAAGGAAACGTAATTTATTACGGACGTTCCGAGAAATATTTTTCACCGCCTAACCCCTCAACTCGCCAACGTTTGCGTCAAGAAATCGGCATTCCCGAAGATGGAATTATGTGCTTTACTTCCGCCAGACTTGCACCCATTAAAGGACACCGTTACCAACTCGAAGCCATCGCCCAATTAAAACACACTTCTATCTGGGATAAATTATACTTTGTTTGGGCGGGAACCGGTCAAGGAAGCGATAAAAATATCGAACCCGAATTAAAAGAAAAAGTTCAACAACTCGGAGTTAGCGACCATGTAAAATTCTTAGGACAACGCTGGGATATTCCCGACTGGTTAGAAGCTTGTGATATTTTTATTTTAACCTCTTTAGCCGAAGCGGCGCCGTCTTTTGCTATCATGGAAGCGATGGCAAAAGGTGTGGCAATTATCGCCTCTGCTGCGGGAGGAATTCCCGAAGGTTTGGGAGATACCGGTCAACTTTTACCGGACCCAAATGTTAACCCAGAAGCCACAGTAACGGTATTAGTTGACACTTTAAAAGAATGGGCAATTAATCCCAAAATTAGAAAACAAAAAGGTGAATCCGCCAAACAAAGAGCGGAACATCTTTTTAAAGAAGAACGGATGATTAAACAAACTCTAGAAGTGATTCGGCGGGTTTTATCCGATGATACCGCGAATGATTTTGCCGAGTTACCCAACGTGAAAAAAGGGATTCAAAACCTCAACCAACGCCTCAACTACGCCTGTAAAGTTTGGAACGCTTGGAATAGCTATCATCAAGGAAATGAAGACCAAATGAAATTCTACCTTCAGCAAGCCTTAGAGAGTTCTCCGTTTTCTTTTTCAACCGAAATCATCTTAGATTGGATTGATGATTTTTCTCGGCTATCTCAACAACAAGGAAAACAATTAAATATCGAAGAATTGAGCCAATGTTCCGCCTGGAAATTTATTTTAGAAAATCGCTTGAACCTGCCGGGATAAAGTGTTAAAATAGAATCGGATATCAACCCGAGTTGCGATCATGTCCAATCCCCAACTTGCCGAAGAAAAAAATCAGGCAATTGCTTTACCTCCCACTCAAGATGAACTCCCTTGTGATGATGGAATCCCAATGGAAACTGAACGTCATAAACATCAATCCGATTTGTTGATTAACGCACTTTGGGAAAGACTCAAACAGCAAAATGCCTATGTTGGGGGCAATATGTTTGTTTACTTTAGCCTGGAGCAAATTCGCAACCAAGACTTTCGAGGGCCGGATGTATTTGTTGTTTTAGACGTTCCCCGCACCGAACGCAAAAGTTGGGTAATTTGGGAAGAAGGAAAAGGTCCGGATATTGTGATTGAACTGTTATCCGAAAGTACCCTAAACCGAGATAAAACCGATAAAAAACAGATTTATCAATCTCGAATGCGAGTCCCGGAATATTTTTGGTATGATCCCTTTAACCCCGAAGATTTCCAGGGATTTCGTTTACAAGGAAGCGTTTATCAACCCCTTGAACCCGACTCTCAAGGGCGTTTAATTAGTCAAGAATTAAACTTAGCACTGGTCAAATGGTCCGGCAGTTATCGAGAGATTAATACTGTTTGGTTGAGGTGGGCAACATTGGAGGGAGAAATCCTGCCAACAACGGAAGAAATAGCAGAAGTTGAACGCCAACGGGCAGAAGTTGAACGCCAACGGGCAGAAGTTGAACGCCAACGGGCAGAAGTTGAACGCCAACGGGCAGAAGTTGCCGAACAACAACTTGAAGAAATGAGACAATATTTGAGAGAAAGGGGAATTGATATGCCACAATCGGAACAGGAATCAAGAGATAATTAATAGAAGCGACCGAGCAGGCAGACGTTGAGGAAAAGGCATGAAAACCGCTTTAATTTGTGGAATCTCCGGACAAGATGGCGCCTATCTCGCCGACTTATTATTAAAAAGTGGCTACTCGGTTTGTGGCACCTCCCGAGATGCTCAAATGTCATCTTTTCAAAACCTTTCCCGCTTGGGTATTCGAGAACAAGTTAAACTCGAATCAATGATTCTCACCGACTTTCGGAGCGTGTTGCAAGTCCTCACCAAAGTCAAACCCGATGAAGTGTACAACCTCGCCGCCCAAAGTTCGGTGGGCCTGTCCTTTGACCAACCGGTAGAAACCCTCGAAAGCGTAGCAACCGGAACGTTAAACCTGTTAGAAGCCATTCGGTTTACAGGCGCCAACATCAAACTTTATAACGCCGGTTCAAGCGAATGTTTTGGGAATACCGGAGAAATGGCAGCCGATGAAAACACCCCCTTTCGCCCCCGCAGTCCCTACGCCGTCGCCAAGTCCGCCGCCTTTTGGGAAGTCGCCAACTATCGGGAAGCCTACGGAATATTTGCCTGTTCGGGTATCCTATTTAACCACGAATCCCCCCTGCGACCGGAACGGTTTGTGACCCAAAAAATTATATCCTCGGCCTGTCGAATTGCCGCAGGAAACGAAGAAAAACTCTATTTGGGCGATATTTCCGTTCAACGAGATTGGGGTTGGGCGCCGGAATACGTCGAAGCGATGTACAAAATGCTACAGCATGACGACCCCGATGATTATGTCATCGCCACCGGCCAAACTTCATCGTTGCAGGATTTTGTCGCCGAAGCCTTTACCTGTGTCGGTCTGAATTGGGAAGATTATGTCGAAACGGACCAAAGTTTGTATCGACCGACAGATATTGCCGTAGGTCGGGCCAACCCCAGCAAAGCCAAAGAAAAACTCGGATGGGAAGCCCAGTATAAACTCCCCGACGTCGTTCGGATGATGGTTGAAGCTCGACAAAAGGGATTTTAGTCTCAAGTGAAGGTAAAATAATACACTATAAGAAATCTGCGGCTTAGGAGGAGATCAATCTTGGATGAACTCAGAGGAGCGCTAGAACTGGCAACCGAAGAAGAGTTGCAACAACTAACCGAACTGCTGTTTAGCCGTCGGTTCAACCCCTTAGACTATTTCAATACCCCTCAACCCATTGACATCCAAAGTCGCGACCATGAAGCTTGGCTGGATGCACTCGAACAACGATTTCGCTATTTAGCCGCAGATGGGTTAACCGTGTTGAGAGGACGAACTCACGAAGTCAGTTATCGTCATGCTTTAATTCAAGTCTGCCGTTATCTAAAAATATCTTATTCCAAAGCCTTATCAACCACCGACTTAGAAGCCGAAATCTTTTTATTTTTGTTAGGACGGGCTTGGAAACATTTACCCGCTTCCGAACAAGAAGCCCTAACTCAACGCATCAGTGACGCTTTGGCCGAGTCCAACACTCCCCAACCTTTGCCCCTGTCGGCCGAAAAAAATCCCTTGGGTTTCTTATTTAAAGCCGGAAGCGCGATCGCCGTCAGTACCATTGTACAACCAATCGTGTTAAAACAACTCGCCCGTCAGTTTGCCCTGCACTTTGCTAAATACCAAGTCGCAAAACAGACTATCGTTCAAGGGGGAACAACCGCCGCCACCCAATTACAAAGTTATGTTAGCGTTCAGATGGCAAAACGGGGAATGGCCGCCAGCGCCGCCCGTTATGGGGCTACCCGCAGCGTGTTTGCATTGCTGGGTCCAATGTTGTGGACTTGGTTTGTCGCCGATGTCGGTTGGAAAGCCATCTCAACCAACTACGCCCGAATTATTCCCACAATATTTACTTTGGCACAAATTCGCCTCACCCGTTCGGAATGGACTTGGGAACCAGTGGTTTAAATAAGGGAACAGGGAACAGGGAACAGGCTATAGGCAAAACTGATAAGTGTAAACTGTAAACTGTAAAAACTGGTCACTCTCTTACGAAGTTGCTCCATTTGGGGAAACCCCAAGATCGCACTTCGCGCTGATCAGTGTAAACTGTAAACTGTAAAAACTGGTGACTGGTGACTGGTGACTGATAACTGTAAAAGCTGTGTCTTTTCTCACGCGACATCCCGAACCCAAACTTCAAGGCGCTTGGAATTTATTTCAAGTCGGATTATTTCTATTTCCACTCCTGCCAACTTGGGGCGGACTAACGATTATTTTTTCTACAATTGTTGCTTGGACAAAGAACTTTAAACAGATTATTAATCAACCCGTTCATCGGGCGTTAATTGTCTTAAGTGTCTTACTAATTTTAACCGCAATTGTTGCCGAAAATCGTTCCGATGCTTTAATTGGCTTATCGAATTTTATCCCCTATTTCTTTGTATTTGCCGGATTTAATACGATAATTCAAACCCCAAACCAACTCCGTCAAATCGCTTGGATTTTAATAATCCCTTCTATTCCGGTTGTTATTTTAGGTTTGGGTCAACAATTTCTCGGATGGTCGGGAATTGAACAATTAAGAGGTTTTTTCGGTTGGGTTATCGTTCTCAATGGTAGCCCGCCCGATAGAATGTCTTCCGTGTTTATGTACGCCAATATTTTAGCCGTTTATGTTTTAATTGTCTTTATTTTAGGACTGGGATTATTAATCGAACGCCTCCCATTTTGGAAATACAAACCCGAAGAAAAACTCTATCCCAAACCCACTTTTTTAACAGTTTTAATAATAGCTTTGTTCGGCGTAACTATTGCCCTAATTTTCACCAACTCCCGCAACGCTTGGGGACTAATGGTATTATCCAGCGTGGCTTATTCGGTTTATTTGGGATGGCTGATTGTGTTAGGATTAGTAATTGCCGGAGTAACAGCAATTTTTGGGGCGGCGTTTGCACCATCTCCGCTGCAAAAAGGTTTAAGAGTAATTGTTCCGGCTTATTTTTGGCAACGTTTGACCGACCAAAACTTTGAACGACCCGTTGAAACCCTCCGCATTACCCAATGGAAATTCGCCTGGAACCTCACCCAAGAAAAACCGCTAATCGGTTGGGGTTTGCGAAACTTTACCGCCCTCTACGAAAGCCAGATGAACGTTTGGATGGGTCATCCCCACAACTTATTTTTAATGATGACCGCAGAAGTGGGAATTCCCGCAACATTACTCTTTTTTAGCATTGTCGGTTGGATTTTAATTCAAGCCGTTTGGGTGGCAATTCAACAAAAAATTAAACCCGAAAACCAATTAATTTTCTTCAGCTACGGACTGGCATTTTCAGCCTGTGTATTGTTTAATATGTTAGATGTAACCCTGTACGATTTCCGGGTAAATACCTTGGGATGGATACTACTCGGCGCAATTTACGGCAATATTCAACAAATTAGATCATGTTCGGTTGAACAGTTATAAATAAACGACGGAGGAGTCAGGAGTTCAGGAGTTCAGGAGTTCATATCAAGTCCGGTTGAATACCCTCATAAAAGCGTGGGGATTTCGGGAGATTTTGACTAACCGACGATCATCACTTTATTTAGGGTTTCAATCCAAACCCTCGCACCACAACTGAGCGGCTTATCGGGACGATAGACAACACGACATCCTCCCAGTATTTCTATAGTATCCCCATAAGTATTGGTCTTACCTGTTTTAACCGTAATCACGGGAAGTTGTTGCTGTTGTTGTTTTTGATTTTGTCGAATTCTATGAGAGTTAACGTGAACAATGGTTTTTGCAGCCTTTCTCAGATTGCGCCAACGGGGAGCCGGGCCTCTTGTCCCTCGCTCAATTATGGGTTCGCCGTTCACGAGGGGAATTAGCCACATCTTCCCGGTCTTATAGGCACCTTGGACTCGGCCTTCGCTCAGGAGAACTCGCAGTCGAGCGGTAGAGATTTCTAAAATTTGGGCTGCTTCTGTGGTGCCTACAATCATTGGAATTCTTGGGGACTATTTGGGAATCGCAATAGTTTAAAAACTGTATAGCTCAATTATAAATGATCGGCCGATCAATAGTCAATGCTCTGGCTATTCGGTGTTCGGAGTAGCGTGGTTCGACGATCGCCTGTTCACTGTCGGTGTACTGGCGCCGCTCGTGCAGGTCGGGGTTTACATCAAGGAACGCTTGCCTCCGTTGCTCTGGTTCTCAGAGTTGAAGGAAAGTAAGCCGCTTTGCGGCAGGCTACGCCAACGCGCATAGAGCAACTAGCTATCCCGTTGGGCAATAGGCAATAGGCAGTTCAGTTATCAGTGTTTACTCTTGATTGTTGAGCTGAACCCGAAGGGTGACTGATAATTGCCTATTCTTTTTTTACCAACCTAACCACAGCTTCAACTAATTGTTCAAAATCCAGGGGCTTTGTCAAATACTCTTGAAAGCCACTCGCCAAGGCTCGCCGTCTGTCCTCAACTTTAGCATAAGCCGTCAAAGCGATCGCCGGAGTCTGCCCCCCTTTTTCCGGTGGTAAACTGCGAATTTGCTGAAGTAGGGTAAAACCATCAACTTCTGGCATCCCAATATCGCTGAGTAACACTTGGGGTTGAAACGATTCTAGAGTTGCCGACACTTCCATCGCTGAAGTCAGGGTAACAACCGAGGCGCCGTAACCGGTTAGCAATGCCGCGATCAATTGACAGGTATCTCGATGATCATCAACAGCAAGAACTCGAATCCCAGTCAAGTCCAGTGAGGATTGAGATGAGAAATCTGTCGCTTCAGCCTGTGCTGTCCTATCCAGCAGGGGCAACCGAACGGTAAAAGTAGCCCCAAACCCAACACCCCGGCTTTCGGCCGTAATTGTGCCGCCATGAGCCTCAACCAACTGGCGGACTATCGCCAACCCAAGCCCCAATCCTCCGTGAGAGCGGGCGATCGAGGAATTTTCTTGGCGGAACGATTCAAAGATGTGGGGGAGAAAGTCCGGAGTCACGCCTCTACCGGTGTCCTTAACCGTAATTTTTGCCTGTTTGCCGTCTTTTTCGAGGCTGATGTCTATTCGTCCGCCCTCGGGAGTAAATTTAATCGCGTTCGACAACAAATTCCAAACAATTTGCTGGAGTCGGGCGGCATCGCCGAATACCCAGCCAATGTCGGGTAAGATCGGATGCAGCGAGATGGATTTAGCTGTCGCTGCCGTCTTCACGGTTTCCAGCGCCGCTTCCATCACAGCAGACAGATCGACTGGGGTGGCATCCAAGCTCAGTTTGCCCCGTAAAATCTTAGCAAGATCGAGCAGGTCATTAATCAGTTGAGTCTGTAACATGACATTTCGCTCAATGACGGCGAGCGCTTCTGCCATTTTGGTTGGATTCAATTTGCGAGTTTGCAACATCTTTGTCCAGCCCAGGATCGGGTTGAGAGGAGTTCGCAACTCGTGAGACAGAACCGCCAGAAATTCGTCTTTGATGCGGTTGGCGCGTTCGGCTTCGGCTCTGGCGGCTTGTTCTCGTTCTAACAGGCGATCGCGTTCAAGTTCGGCTTGTTTGCGGGCGGTGATATCCAGCACCGTACCGATAAAGCGCTGTGCATTTCCCGCCCCATCAAAATACACTTGCCCTTTGGCTGCGATCCAGCGTTCGATGCCATCGGAGATCCCGATCGTGCGAAATTCGACATCGTAGTTACCCCCATGAGCGAAGTTCAGGGACTCTTGGACCACTTTTTCGAGGCGATCGCGATCGTCGGGGTGGAGTGCTTGAAAAAACACGTCAATGTTGATTTCTGCCTCTTCAGACAACCCAAACATGGCTTTGCAGTTGGCATCCCAAATCAGTTGATTGGTAATTAGATTCCAGTCCCAAGTGCCTAACTTGGCCGAGTTGATCGCCATGCGGAGGCGATCTTCACTCTGTCGCAGGGCGGCTTCTGCTTGCTTGCGTTCGGTGATGTCAACCGCAGCCCCGTAAAGGATCTGTTCTGAGGGAGATAGCCGTGCGTTCCAGAGAAACCAGCGATAGGAGCCATCTTTGTGCCGATAACGGTTTTCAAACGCAACAGTTTCGCGACCGGAGAACAGACTCTCCGTTTCCGAAACGGACTGGGCGATGTCGTCCGGGTGAACAAACTCAACCCAGGGACGGGAGGTCATTTCCTCTACAGTCAAGCCCAGAATGCGTTCAAAGGTGGGGCTGACCCATTGAAAATACCCGTTGGTGTTGGTGATCGCTTGTAAATCGGAACCGACGGCGAGGAACTGTTCCCGTTCCCGCTCAACCTGTTTGCGATCGGTGATGTCTTTAAACAGAACAGCAACCAGGCCGTCGGCCGGCTCTCCCCACCTGAACGCATAAACATCAAACCAGCGCCCCAACTGTTCGGCACGATTCTCAAAGCGAGTAGATTCGCCCGTCAGCGCGACTCGTCCATAAATTTCAAACCAATGCTCCTCATGCTTTGGGGCAAGCTGGCGCATACGTTTACCTTCCGCGTTCACCAGCCCCGTCTGCTGTTCAAAAGACGGGTTGATCTCCAAAAAGCGATAATCGATCGGTTTACTGTTGTCGTCAAACAGCATTTCGATGATGCAGAAGCCTTCGTCAATAGAGTTGAACAGGGTGCGATATTTTTCTTCCGATGCCCGCAACTGATCTTCGGCTTGCTTGCGTTCAATCAAGTCGGCCGTCTGTCGCGCCAGCAGGTCGAGCAGAGCAAACTCCCGTTCTGAAGGCTTATATGGCGATCGCCAATGAGTGGAAATCATGCCGACGAAGCGACCGCTACGGGAGATCAGGGGGGTGGACTGTACGGCTCGGATACCGGAAAGGCTGTAGTAATTCAGATCCTCTGTACCCGCGATCAAATCCCAGGTTTCTACATCCGACACCAAGATCCGCTCGCCGGTGTATAAAGCTACGCCGCAAGTGCTGGACGAATTCAGGGACACCCACTCCCAAAATGCCGCCGATGCCGGGTCCAATCCCTTCCACGCCAGCAGCCTGAGTTGGTTTCTTTCCGGATCGAGTATTTGCAGACTCGCCATATCCGATCCCATTAAAGCGGTAGCAGCCTCGATAATTTGTTCATAAAGGACCTCGATACGATCTTCAGTAATTAACTTACTGCTGATTTGCTGTAACAGCTTTGTATTCGCCAGTTCTGCCGCTAATAATGCTTCGCGATCGCGCAAGGCAAGTTCTGCTTGTTTGCGATCGTCTATGTCTGTTGCCGCCCCAAACCAGCACATAATTTGACCCCGCTCATCTCGCTGCGGCTCGGCCCGCACCAAAAACCAGCGATACCGACCATCTGCGCCCCGAATGCGGTGTTCTTGTCGCAGAGAATAGCCTTGATTGACTGCATTTTGGAAGTTGGCTAGGGATTGGGCGCGATCGTCGGGATGGATCACGTCCAGCCAGCCATAGCCTTGAGCTTCTTCTAGGGTTTGTCCGGTGTAGTTCAGCCAGCGCCGATTATACCAACTGGTATCGCCCGTGAGATCATTTCGCCAGAGCAGATCGGGAACCAGATCGGCGATCGCCCGAAAGTAGCCTTCCATCTCCCGTGCCGACTTCTCAGCCCGTTGGCGTTCGGCAACCTCAAGCTCTAACCGGGCATTTGCTGCAAGTAGTTCCTGGGTGCGGCGCTGATTTTGGAGTGCGGTTGCGGTGAAATTTGCCAAACCCGTCATCACCCGCACATCTTCGGGGTTAAACTGCTGCCCCTCCTGGTGGGATACAATCCAGATCGTGCCGAGGGCTTCGTTTTCAACAATTAAGGGTAACAGCAACACTTCCACGGTTGAGATTTTGGCGGTCTGAAGATAGGTAAAGTACCGTTCGGGATGGGAATAAAGTTGGGGTTCGCCCCGTTCGAGACAAACTCCACAAGGGCTGCAATTGCGGGGTGAGGTGCCGCCGACGTACTCCGCCAATTGTCCGGCCAGTACGTTCCAGCGAAAGACTTCTTCGCCTTCGGGTGTGGTCTCCAATAAGCTCACCCCTGCGCTTCCGGCTTGACACAACTCCAGTGCAACGTCTACGAGGCTTTGAAGCAGGGTTTCTGAATTTATCGCCATCTGCGCCGCCAGAGTTTGCATCGCCCGAACTTCGGCTTGCCAGTTGGGAGGACTCGGCGATCGCCGGGATAACTCCGAAGTGAGTAAAATGTCGTCTAGGGTAAGATTTTCAGGTTGATCTGACATGGGAGTTAATATTTTCACGCCGGATCGCTCTCAAGTGTCGGAAGACTTAACCCTTCACGGGGCATCAGAAGTAGAAAGTACAGTAGGCTAGATATACATTATCACCTTTTATACAATAAGTAACCGGTCAAAAGTAAAGTTAACTGTTGAGACAATTCTAGAGCTATTCCCAGATAGCGACACCAAACTTTTGTTAACTCTTTTTTATTTCAGTAGTTTTCTCGAATCAGTTAACGGCGTAGTTATCGGCTATTTTTTTTACTAACATAACGCGGTCTTCAAGTTCACTCTAATCAATCCGGTTCCCGACGAACAATTTTGTCAGACCAAGACGGAAAACTAAACCAACCCCTAAAATGACTGCTGTAAGAAACCACCACACCGCCTCATCGAGAGAATGACCGACCGTTAGTAAACCCTAATTGCGGAGAATAACTGCGATCGCGATCGCCGAGGGTTTGGGCAAATCGAACTTTTTAAACATAACCATCCTTGACGATAGACTGCCACCCGCCAAAAAATTTTGGGAAAAGGGTTGACAAGTTTAGAAAAAGCAACTATATTGGTTAATTGTGCGAGGGAAACAAAACAACCCGAGCGCAACAGACAAGCAGAAAAGACATAAGAAAGTATTTTAAAGCTTTCCTGGTGTCTATGGCTCAATGGAACCACACCGATCCATCCCGAACTCGGATGTGAAACGTTGACACGGCGAAGATACTTGGTGGGTAGCTGCCTGGGAAAATAGCTCGATGCCAGGATAATACTGTAGGGGCGGGTTCAGCAGAAATTGAGATTTCTGACGAATAAGATAAATAAACCCGTCCCCAACGCAGAAAACAGATTCATCAAACAGCCTTCTTCCAGTGAAAAATCGGAAGGAGGCTTTTGAAATTGGTGTTGGGAATTGTCACCCGAACAAAATCTACAGTAGGGTGCATCAGATGTTGTTAGATTTCAGCCGACAAAGGGGAAACCCGACAGCCGACAGCCAACACCCGCACTGCGCTGAACCGCAACAACGAACACGAAAAATTTTTTAGGAAAAGGGTTGACAAGCTCAGAGAAAGCAACTATATTGGTTAATTGTGCGAAGGAAACAAAACAACCCAAGCACAACAGACAAGCAGAAAAGACATAAGAAAGTATTTTAAAGCTTTCCTGGTGTCTATGGCTCAATGGAACCACACCGATCCATCCCGAACTCGGATGTGAAACGTTGACACGGCGAAGATACTTGGTGGGTAGCTGCCTGGGAAAATAGCTCGATGCCAGGATAATACTGTAGGGGCGGGTTCAGCAGAAATTGAGGAATCTGAGAAACAACCTCAATAAACCCGCCCCCAACACAGAAAAAAGATTCATCAAAAAGCCTTCTTCCAGTGACAAAACGGAAGGAGGCTTTTCAATATTGATTGTTAAATGATCAGCATTTCTTAACAACCCGGTCTGTTTTTTTGTATCTAGAAATACATTTTATCGAAAGAAAATCCTCTACGATACATAGCGCGAATGGGAAATCTTGTGATCTCGCTAGGATTCTAAAGTCGCGATACCTGTTCGCCCGCTCGCGATCGCCACAAGATAAAGCCCCGGATGACTCCGCCAGATCACAAAGCGTTCGATGATGTCATCTTGGCAGAGTTATCGGATGGAACTCGGGAAACTTTCTATTGAAAATTTCACTCTGATCGAAACCATCGCCAAAGTTGCGATCGCAAAATATTCTCAGACCATTTTACCCTCATCGTTTTTCAAATTTAAACGCAGAAACAGAACATGAACAAAGGTATAAGACGGCGGAAATTTTTGCTGTACGGATCGGCAGCTTTCGGAACGAGTATGATGCTGAAAGCGTGCAGCAGTCCTCAAAGTCAAAGTGATAGCGGCGATAATACAACCCCTGCGAGTGGGAGTAGTGGGGGTGGCGACACCATAAAAGTGGGTATACTCCACTCCTTGAGCGGGACAATGGCGATCAGCGAAACTACGGTTGTAGAAGCCGAAAAACTAGCCATTAAAGAAATAAACGCCGCCGGTGGGGTACTCGGTAAACAAATAGAAGCCGTTGTCGAAGACGGCGCCTCGGACTGGCCGACATTCGCCGAAAAAGCCGAAAAACTGATCGATCAAGATGGCGTGGCGGTGGTGTTCGGATGCTGGACTTCAGCCAGTCGCAAAGCGGTTAAAGACGTGTTTGAGTCGAAAAACCATATGCTGTGGTATCCCGTCCAATACGAAGGACAGGAATGCTCAAAAAACATCTTCTACACGGGCGCCGCCCCCAACCAACAGATCGAACCGGCCGTTAAGTGGCTGCTGGATAACAAAGGAAAAGATTTCTTCCTGGTGGGTTCGGACTACGTGTTTCCCCGCACGGCGAATACTATTATAAAAGAGCAACTGGCAGCAGAGGGCGGAAACACCGTCGGCGAAGATTACCTGCCGTTGGGAAATACCGAAGTTATCCCCATTATCACCAAAATTCGCCAAGCTTTGCCCAACGGGGGCGTCATTTTTAACACCCTCAACGGCGATAGTAACGTGGCATTTTTCAAACAAATGCAGGGCGCCGGACTGACTCCTGAACAGTATCCGGTAATGTCGGTAAGTGTAGCGGAAGAAGAAGTTCGGCAAATTGGCCCGGAGTTTCTGATCGGACACTACGCCGCCTGGAACTATTTCCAAACCGTTGAAACCCCGGAAAATGACAAATGGGTGAAAGCGTTTAAAGCCGAATACGGGGAAGATCGGGTAACGAACGATCCGATGGAAGCGGCTTATATGATGGTTTACCTGTGGAAACAAGCCGTCGAACAAGCCGGTACCGCAGACGACCTGGAAAAAGTTCGCCAAGCCGCTATCGGTCAAGCGTTTCAGGCGCCGGAAGGACCCGTAACGGTCAACGCCAACCACCACCTGTCCAAAATTGTTCGCATCGGTCAGGTGCGTCAGGATGGACTGTTTGATATTGTTTGGTCTACCGAGACTCCCCTGGAACCCCAACCCTGGAACCAGTACGTTCCGGCGACCAAAGGCTACGCCTGCGACTGGTCCGACCCCAGCAAGGGCGAGAAGTTCAAAACAGACGAGGTTTAAGACAGGGAAAAGGCAAAAGGCGCTCATGCAAAAGCAAAAGGCAACCTTAGAGAGGGCGCATGGCCATGCGCCCCTACAAATTTTTTCCTATGACTTTCTTATGACTTATGATTGACCTTGCAGTTGGTATTTTTAACGGCATTAGTATCGGTTCTGTACTGCTAATTTCCGCTTTGGGGTTGGCGATCGTATTTGGACTGATGGGCGTGATTAATTTGGCTCACGGCGAGTTAATGATGCTCGGCGCCTACGCAACTTTTGTCGTTCAAAATGTTTTTCAAAACTTCGGCGATGGACTGTTTTCGCTGTATATCTTTTTTGCCCTCCCGGTTGCCTTTTTAGTCTCTGCTTTAACGGGTTTACTATTAGAACGGGGGGTGATTCGTTTTCTCTACGGACGGCCTTTAGAAACGCTGTTGGCAACTTGGGGGGTTAGTTTAATTTTACGCCAATTTGTAAGAAGTGCAAACGGGTTGCTCGCGATCGCAATTTTGCTATTTTGTGCGCTATTTTTTGGCGGACTTTGGCTTGTGCGGCGCCGCCCGGACTGGGAACAGATAAAAAGTTTGGCGGTGGCGATTTTGCTCCCTTTATCTTTAGCAATTTCTGGTTTAGCCGGCTTTTTAATGTCGGGAGTTGATGCGTTATCAAAACCCTGGTTTAGCGCCCGAAATGTTGATGTTACCGCCCCGGCTTGGTTGCGGGGAGGGATTCAATTTGGTATTTATCAACTGCCATACTCCCGAATTTTTATTATTATTTTAACGGTTCTTTGTTTGGTTGGAATTTACGCTTTTCTCAACCGTTCCGACTGGGGTTTAAGAATTCGCGCCGTTACCCAAAACCGCCAGATGAGCGCCTGTTTGGGGATTCCTACAAATACCGTAGACGCCCTAACTTTTGCGTTGGGATCGGGACTGGCGGGAATTGCTGGTTGTGCGATTACTTTGTTGGGTTCTGTCGGTCCAAACGTCGGACAAAACTATATTGTTGATACATTTATGGTGGTGGTTGTTGGCGGTGTCGGGAATTTGTTGGGGACAGTATTGGCAGCTTTAGCCATTGGAATTGTTAACTATCTTATCGGTTCGGGAACGTTTGCGCTGTTATTTAGCAAAACCGATAGCCTGCAATTTATCACCGACTTTTTCACCTTTTTCGCGTCTACAAGTATGGCGAAAGTGATGGTATTTGCGCTAATTATTGCGTTCTTGCAGGTGAAACCGTCGGGTATATTTCCGCAGAAAGGACGAACGGCTGAACTATGAAAACCGAGAAAACAGACAGGACAAACCAATCAAAACAACAAGTTTCCGAGGAATTTCCCCGGCGAACTCAACCCAAGTCTAAACGGTGGCGGGAGGTGGCGATCGCTGTTACTATTGCGATAGTATTTGGGATAATTATGCCGATCATTTTACCCGCTTTTCGCCTCAAATTAATTGGGCGGTTTGTGGCGTTGGCGATCGCCGCGTTGGGTATAGATTTAATCTGGGGTTACACGGGTTTGCTGAGTTTGGGACACGGGATTTTCTTCGCTTTGGGAGGGTACGCCTTCGCCATGCACCTCAAGCTACAACTCCCGGAAGGACAGCTTCCCGAATTTTTTACCCTCTACGGCGTCGCCGAACTTCCCTGGTTTTGGCAGCCGTTTTACTCGTTTCCGTTTACAATAATTGCAATTGTTATTATTCCCGCAATTGTAGCCGGATTATTGGGTTATTTGGTGTTTCGCAACCGCATTAAAGGGGTTTATTTTTCTATTTTAACTCAGGCGGCACTGTTGGTATTTTTTAACTTCTTTAACGGACAACAAAAACTCATTAACGGCACCAACGGACTGAAAACAGACACCGAAACAATTTTCGGCGTATTGGCGGGTTCACCGGACGCCCAACTGGTGTTTTTTGAGTTGTCGGTGCTGTTTTTACTGTTAACTTATTTTCTCTGTCGCTGGCTAACAAGTGGGCGGTTTGGGCGGTTGTTAGTCGCTATTCGCGATGATGAAATGCGGGTGAGGTTTGCGGGATACAATCCCACCGGTTTTAAAGTTTTGGTGTTTGCAATTTCGGGGGCAATTGCTGGCATTTCTGGAGCGCTTTACACCGTCCAAACGGGCATTATAACGCCGAGTTTTATGGATGTTGCTTTTTCAATTGAAATGGTGATTTGGGTGGCTGTAGGTGGCCGAGGAACGCTCGTCGGGGCGATTATTGGTACTCTATTGGTACGGTTGGCGCAGACGTTTTTGAGCGAACAATTTCCTGAAGCTTGGCTGTTTTTTCAGGGGGCGTTATTCTTAATTGTGGTAACGGTTTTACCCAACGGAATTTATGGCTGGGCGCGAGATTGGGTTATCCCTCAATTGCGATCGCGTTTGGGATTACAAGATCGGTTAATGACTTATCCCAACATCGATGTTAACCCCGATGTGCAACGGGAACAAGAAGAAATTGAGGGTGTTGATCATTAAAAATAATAAGTTGATCTAAAATATAGAAAAAAATGCTTCTATTTTCAATTCCGTCTTTATCCCCCCTAGCCCCCCTTTGATCCCTCCGCCTACGGCACCTCCCTATGATCCCCCCTTGTCCCCCCTTAAAAAGGGGGGTGGGGAGGCGGGGGGGGAAAAGAGGGGGGAATAAAATAAAAAAGTCCCCCTTTTTACCCCCATTATTGGGGGTCACGGGGGCGGGGGATTTAGGGGGATTCTTTCCAAGGGGGATTTAGAGGGATAAAGCCCTCCTTTTATCCCCCCTAGCCCCCCTTCAAAAGGGGGGAAAAAGAATACAGTCCCCCTTTGATCTCCCTAGCCCTCCTTTTATCCCCCCTAGCCCCCCTTCAAAAGGGGGGAAAAAGAATACAGTCCCCCTTTGATCTCCCTAGCCCTCCTTTTATCCCCCCTAGCCCCCCTTCAAAAGGGGGGAAAAAGAATACAGTCCCCCTTTGATCTCCCTAGCCCTCCTTTTATCCCCCCTAGCCCCCCTTCAAAAGGGGGGAAAAAGAATACAGTCCCCCTTTCTAAGGGGGATTTAGGGGGATCAAAATTATATCTTTTTTTTTCTGAATACTGATGAACGAACGAATATTAGAAATCGAAAATCTAACGGTTAGTTTTGACGGATTTAAGGCATTAAACGACCTCAATTTTAGCTTAGAAACGGGTGAATTGCGGGTGGTTATTGGGCCTAACGGTGCGGGAAAAACGACCTTTTTAGACACCATTACCGGGAAGGTTCAACCCACAGAAGGAACGGTTCGGTTTAAAGGGCGAAATCTGCGCGATCGCAAAGAACATGAAATCGCCCGTTTGGGAATAGGGCGGAAATTTCAAACGCCTCGGGTTTACCTAAATCTAACCGTTGGGGAAAATTTAGATTTGGCTTGTAACCGTCAAAAAGGCGTATTTCAAACCCTATTTAAAAAACCGACTCACGGCGATCGCTTAACCGTTGCGGGATTATTAGAAACGATTGGTTTAACACCAAAAGTAGATTTAAAAGCCGCTTTGTTATCTCACGGCGAAAAACAACGCTTAGAAATTGGGATGTTGGTGGCGCAGTCTCCGGATTTATTATTAGTTGATGAACCCGTAGCGGGGTTAACTGATGAAGAAACAGAAAATGTCGGTAATTTGCTGTTGGCGCTGGCGGAAAGTCATTCTATTATTGTGATAGAACATGATATGGAATTTGTTCGTCAAATCGCCCGCAGGGTTAGCGTTTTGCACCAAGGTTCGCTACTGTGCGAGGGAACAATGGACGAGGTACAAAATGATCGCCGGGTGATTGAAGTGTATTTGGGACAGCAGGAGGAGGAAGCAGCATGACGGTAGAAATAAAGCCCCCAAAAACGACATCGGAGTTAATGTTACAGGTGTCGGGGCTGAATGTTTATTACGGAGAAAGTCACATTTTGCGGGATGTTGATTTAAGTGTTCCCGTTGGGAAAATGGTCTGTTTAATCGGGCGAAATGGGGTTGGAAAAACAACGCTGTTAAAGACAATTATGGGGCTGTTGTCGGCGCGATCTGGAACGGTGAAGTTGGGCGAAGAATCGATTACAACATTATCAACAGATCGCCGTGCTAGGTTGGGAATTGGTTACGTTCCTCAAGGGCGAGAAATTATTCCGAGGGTGACGGTTAAGGAGAATTTGCTGTTGGGTTTGGAAGCGCTTCCGGGGAAGTCAAAGAAAGTCATTCCCGATGATATTTTTGAGTTATTTCCCGTGTTAAAAACGATGTTGGGACGCATGGGGGGTGATTTAAGCGGGGGACAACAGCAACAGTTGGCGATCGCGAGGGCGCTGATGGGAAAGCCGAAATTATTGTTATTAGATGAACCCACAGAGGGGATTCAACCGTCTATTATTTTAGAAATAGAATCTGCGGTGCGGAGAATTATTGAACAGACGGGAATTTCGGTGTTATTGGTTGAACAGCATTTACATTTTGTTCGCCAAGCCGATCGCTATTATGCGATGCAAAAAGGGGGAATTGTTGCTTCTGGAGAAACGCGAGATCTCTCCCAAGAGGTGATTCAACAATTTCTCGCCGTTTAAATTACCATGTAATTATAGGGGGTGTGCAATATATCCCAAATTGAAAATGTTTTGATGAACCCAAATTATTATGTCAATTGTCAGCTTAAATTACATAGAAATAACTCCCGGCGTATGCGGGGGTAGACCTCGAATTTCGGGACGTAGAATTACAGTAGCGGATATAGCCGTGATGTATACAAAAATGGGCTATTCCCTGGAAGAAATAGCGGGTAAATATGATTTGACCCTGGCTTCGGTTTATGCAGCAATGGCTTATTATTTTGAGCATCGAGAAGAAATTGATCGTCGTCTCAAAGAAGATGCCGAATTTGTAGAAGAATTTCAGCAGCAGCATCCCTCAAAGTTGCAAGCTAAATTCAAATAGTTTAGAAAGGATTTAAAAATTCCTCGCTGCGAACATTAGCATTTGTTACTGGGATTATTTCCTTTTTGTTAATATTTCATCCGAAAAAATACTGAGATTGAAATCAAACTTTACACCTTAAAATCTTGTAAATTTCAGTGATTCTATCATTTTGGGTCTGGCTTTTTTGGTGTACACTAGATATGAAAGATACAAATTGATTGAAAATTAGCATCTTTTGTTTTTATGAATAAGAAGGAAAAGAGATTTGCGGTCTTACTTTCTATCGTTGATGTTGGTGGAAGCGCAAGTAAGAAAGTTGTATTAGATAATATCGAATCTCGACAGTATATTAATTTTTCTCAAGAAGATCTGGAAAAAAATTACAACAAGCGTAAAGAGCCACAATGGTGGACTAAATTGGCATGGGCTAGACAAGATTTAGTGGATGAAGGTTACATAGATAATGCTGTCATAGATCAATGGCGAATAACCGAGGAAGGTAAACAATATTTATAACACCTTTGCCAAGAAGTTTTACAACCGGAAAACTGGGTTGAATATACGCAAATAACCAATGCGGCGTTAGAAAGAGCAAAAGAGATTATATTTCCAAATCAAGAACGGTTTGAATACTATCTCGATCAACTGAGAGAAGATGGTGTTTTAGATAAAAGTGAAACCGAAGAAATTCAGATTACAAGAGTTAAGCGGTATAAGCAGATCACCGATCAACTCAAGACCAAATATAAAGGATGTTGTCAAATCAAAGATTGTGGTTTTACGTTTATTCAAAAGAATGGAGGTAACTATGCTGAAGGACATCATTTAGTTCCTCTTTCTCAAGGAGGTTCTCAAGATGCCTCCAACGTTGTTATTTTATGTCCGAATCATCATAGAATGTTTCATTATGCTGTGGTCAGCATCGGTAAATTAGCTCATGGAAAATGCTCTGTTATCATTAATGGAGTAGAAACCGATATCATTTATTAGTCAATCAAGGTGCGTCAGGTTGTTAACATGAAGATCTAACTACTCCATCTTCGCTCTGATACACCCAACACCCAACACCCGACACCGGGGCGGGTTTATATCAGTTGAGGGTGGGAGATGATAGATTAATTTGGAGGCGCGCCCCTACCTGAGATCGTAACGGCGCTCTGCGCGCAACAACGGAGGGAAAAATTTTTTTGAAAAAGGGGTTGACAATCTCTCAAAAGGTCTGTACTATTAGAAATTGTCGAAGGTTACAGAACGGCGCGAAACAAAGCGACTTCTGATTAACCCCAAAGACATAAGAAAGTATTTTAAAGCTTTTCTGGTGTCTATGGCTCAATGGAACCACACCGATCCATCCCGAACTCGGATGTGAAACGTTGACACGGCGAAGATACTTGGTGGGTAGCTGCCTGGGAAAATAGCTCGATGCCAGGATAAATATAAAACTAGGGCTTCTCTTCCAGTGATAAACGGAGGGAGGCTCTAGTTTTTGATGGGTAGATGTTAATTGATAATCAACGATGAACGCAATTTTACCACCCTGGATTATTTTAGACCCGCTCCTGCAACAGTGGCTTTGCGAAGATATTGGTCGGGGCGATCGCACGACGGCGAGTTTATTTTTGCAAAACCACCCCCTCGGAAATGGGTATTGGGTGGTGAAAGAGTCGGGAATGGTTGCGGGGTTGACGGTGGCGGCGCGAGTATTTTATCTGTTAGATCGAGAAGTGCAGTTTACGCCGATCGCATCCGAGGGACAATGGTGTGAACCGGGAGAAGCGATCGCCCAACTCAAAGGGCCATTGGAAGCCTTGTTAACGGGGGAACGGGTGGCGTTAAACTTGGCGATGCGGTTAAGCGGAATAGCAACCCTAACGAACCGATACGCCGAAGCCATTGCCGACTTACCCGCCCAACTGGTAGACACCCGCAAAACCACGCCGGGACTGCGACTGTTAGAAAAGTACGCGACGCAGGTGGGAGGGGCGAAAAATCACCGCTTAGGCCTCGATGATGCGGTGATGATTAAAGATAATCATATCGCAGCAGCCGGCGGAATACAAGAGGCGATCGCGAAAGTTCGAGAAACTATTCCCTATCCTCTGACAATAGAAGTAGAAACCGAAACCCTCGAACAAGTTGAGACGGCGTTAGAACATCAAGCTGATATTATTATGCTGGATAATATGCCGCTTGAAATGATGTCGGAAGCGGTGAGAAAAATTCGGGGTTTTAACGGGCGAATTAAAATCGAAGCGTCCGGGAATATTACCCTACAAACCATTCGGAACGTAGCAGAAACCGGAGTCGATTATATCTCAACCAGCGCCCCCATTACCCGTTCAACGTGGCTAGATTTAAGCATGAAATTGGGTGGGGGAGATTGGGGAATAAACTATCCCTCTATCCGAAGCGTTTAAAATAATTAATCGCCGCTCAATTCACAACGATTTGAATTAAAACCTCCCCAACTCTCCTAATTTTACTTAGAGATAAAGTGAACCCAGAAATTACCATCGGGGATACAAAGGCGCCGAATTAATCCATAAGAATAATGTAGATAAGCGCCGCTTAAATCGGTGCGATATCCCGTTGAAAACCATTCGCCATAGGGGTCGTGAACAATCAACCCATATTCATCATATCCCACCACAACCAGGATGTGACCAAAGGAGGTAAAATAACCGTGAATAACAGAAGGATTTCCGGCAGCAACCCAATCTTGAACATCTTCAATAATGGCGTATTCTGTAAAATAATCTTGACAACCATAATCTCTAACAATTCGGGCTAAATCGTAGGGGTTATGGCGGCTATAACCTCTATCAAGTGCATACTCATACAGTTCATCTTCAAACTGTCCGAAACTGAGACGTCGGGGCGCTTTTAAATACTGCAAACACATGGCAATCGAAGTAACATTACAGGCGCCCGTCGGGTTAAACCAATTATCGAGTTGATAAAGATAGGGAAAATTATTAATTCGATAACTTCTGGGTAAACGCTTCGGATAAACTAACTTATCTTCTTCATAAATTTCCGCGTGAGGCCCCCAAATATATAACATCGAATATCCGCCAAAACTTTGATTGCGAAGTGCAATTCTCAAATGTCCCCGAATCGGATCGTAAGCCAAAACTTCAAACTCTTGACCGCCTTCAATGGGAAATTTTTCCGAGTCATCCAACTGAGAAGAAGCAATCGGTTTAACCTTAAAAACGGTACTTTTAACTGTTTTTAAGATGGGGATGGGAACGGGAATGTCTTCGCGTCGAGTTTCAATTAATTTCTCAGCCGTAACCGCCCCCAAATATCCCGGTTCACCGCATTTCATTAACTTTTGAAACCGATGGAGGGCGGCCGTTGACTTGGGGCCAAATATCCCATCAGCCGGGGGGTCAAGCAGTCCCAAATCAATTAGGCGAATCTGTATCTGACGGCTGAGGTCGGGGTCGGCATCTATTTTCTTGACATCATACTTGATATCTGTACCGAGAAAGTCTTGTAATCTCATACTCACTGGCTTAAATTAATCGCGGTTGTGGGGGTAAAAAAATCATCGCAATTTTACTGATATTATCAGCTATTGATGACGACTATTCACCAAGATAACCGGATTTTACCGCTTATTTTTGAGTTCGCTCCCCCGAATCTCCCAACACATCCGGTGTTTGGTACAATTTAATCCTGATACCATTTCTTTCTAATCATGCAACTTTTAATGATCCCCCCTTGATCCCCCCTTAAAAAGGCAGGGCTGTTTCATTCTCAGTTAAAAATTGCCGGGGGGGATGGGGGGATGGGGTGATGGGGTGGTGGGGAGAGGTCTTTTTTCTGATGAAAAATAACTTTTTATTAATAAAAATTCTCCCAATCTCCCTACCTCCCTACCTCCCCACCTCCCCACAAATCAAGTTTTAGGGCTAGAACGAAACGGCCCTGCCTTAAAAAGGGGGGTGGCGAAGCCGGGGGGATTAAAGGGGGGTTGGGGGGGATCAATGAGATGCAGCTTCATAAAGAATTGGTATGAGATTTCCGACTCCAAAAAAAGCAAAAGCCTACACAGCGGGTAGGCTCAAGTTAAAGGGGCAAGTTCTTAAATAGAAATAGAACCGACCGGGTATTCAGCTACTTCCGGTGAAGATGACTTCTGGAAACTTCGCCTGAGCTTCTGCAAGCGGACGACCTCTACCTTCTTCTTGCCAATAGTTGATCACTTCCGTTGCTTTGTTGAGCAACTCAACCCGCTCAATATCTGAAATCCAACGTTTAGATTCCATTTCGGTTTTGAGTTGTTCCCAGGCATCATTTCTCGGCCAGAAAAAGTAGGACGTTAAAGGGCTAGAGCCTTTTCCCACAATTTGGTCTACTGCCAACGCCACGTTGTCGTCGAGCCACAAAACCTTTAATACAAATCTCGCCTGGGTTACTTCAGTTTCCATAGGCATATTCAAAAAATATTACAACCTACAACTCTATCACACAATTCGACTTCTGTGCTATTGAGTTGATAGTTCCTATTTCAACTGAGATCGATGAAAGCGATTGCAATTTTCGATATTGACGGTGTAATTCGCGATGTGGGCAACTCTTATCGACGGGCGATCGCCGACACCGTAGAACACTTTACCAACCACGCTTACCGCCCCACCCTACAAGACATCGACAGCCTCAAATCTGAGGGCATCTGGAATAACGACTGGGAAGCCTCTCAAGAACTCATTTATCGGTATTTTGAACGTCGGCCCCCAACCTCGTCTGCGGTGAGTGAAAGTTTATCTCGCAATCAGATTGATCTCAACTATGATGATTTAATTGCATTTTTTCAATCCCGCTATCGCGGACCCGATCCCGACAACCCGACGGGTTACATTTGCTCAGAACGGTTGCTGTGCGAACCGAGTTATTTTCAACAGTTAACCCAAACGAATATCGGTTGGGGATTTTTTAGCGGAGCGATGCGAGATGAGGCTTTATACGTTCTCACCGGCAAGTTAGGGCTAGTTTCACCCGTGTTGGTGGCGATGGAGGATGCACCGGGAAAACCCGATCCGAGCGGACTATTAATGGCCGTCGAACAGTTAAACCCGGACAACTCAATTCCCGTCGTCTACGTCGGCGATACCGTTGCCGATATGTACACCGTCCAACGAGCGTCACAGCAACAGCCTGAGCGTTCCTGGATGGGTGTGGGTATATTGCCGCCCCACGTTCAACTCAACTCAGAACGCTCTCAAGCTTACCGTCAAACCCTGAAAGCCGCAGGTGCGATGATGGTTCTGCCCAGTGTCGAACAATTTGCCGCCCCGGTGATCGAACAGGTGGCTACTGCAAGTTAAGAAAGTTATCCAACGCACGGACCACCTCAGGCGGCCAACGACGTACTTGAGTGACCCATTCGAGATCTCTGTACCGTCGATCCAGTCCAACGGCCGCCACCCAATTACTTTCGGCTTCTCCGCGTTTACCTTTTTCCCACAAACAGGCGCTTAAAGCGGCCCGCATATCGGCAAAATTCGGATATTTGCGAACCAGATTTTTCATTGTGCGAATGGCTTTTTCAGTTTGGCCGTCTTGATAGAGGGCCAAGGCATAATTTGCCCGGGCAAAGGCATAATTGGGGTCGAGTTCTGCGGCGGTTTCATAATCGATAATTGCCGCTTTCCAATCTCCTAAACCGGCTTCGGCGTTGCCTCTGTTGTTGTAGGCAAGGGGATCTTCGCCGGATAATTCTAAGACATGATTGTAATCGGCGATCGCCGAAGCCCAACGTTTTAAGCGCTCGTAGGCGACGCCCCGGTTTAAATAGGGATCGGGTGCGTTGGGAGCGAGTTCTATGGCTTTATTGTAGTCGGAAAGGGCATCTTCTATTTTATTTTGGCTGACGCGAACATTGCCCCGGTTGCTCCACATGGCGGCGTTATCGGGGTATTGTTTAATAATTTCAGTCCAGTAGGTTTCGGCTTCGGCAAATTTTCCCGCGTTGCTGGCGTCAAAGGCTTGGTTGAGAAGCGTTTCGACATCTTGAACGACGGGGGTTGATGCTGATAAAGTGTCAACCGCAGCGAGGGCGGGGTTTGTACCGGCTAAGGTTTGAAGGCTGAAAACAACAAGCGTGACAATAATCCAGAAAAATTGCATCATGTGAGTGAACCGTTAACGGGGATTCGTATTAGATAATACTAGACATCCCAATCATTACCTACTTTTTCCATCAGGCGATTTAAGATTTCATCCCCTTCGGGATCGATAACGGTCAGACGAATATATTGTGAATCATTGGGTCGGTAGGCAATGATATATTTGTAATCGCCGTTTTTGAAGGTGTAAGTATAGCGTTGTTTGTTCCCCGAGATTGTATATTTTTTTAAGGTTAGGGAATTACCTGTTTTTCGGTTTTGAGCCTCGTAAGTATAAGCCCCAAATTCGTCTAAATTTAGCTTTACCACCCATTGCCCACTTTTATCGATAAAAGCTCCTTCCGGCGCCGGAAAATCTGTCGGCATCGCAGATACACTGGCGGTAGAAAAAGCAATTTCTGTGATCGCCGGTGCGGATAAACCGAGAAGAAATGCTAGAGCAATTGCTTTGATATTCATCAGTTTTTTGTCCTTTTTGAAATCAATTTTGCCTGTTGGCGGCGTCTATCATTTGCTCTATAATTTTCCCCATCCACACATCTGCTTTCCGGAAAGGCGCTCTTGCAACAGTGTTGTAGGGGCGACTTGATGCCTAAATCTATATTACCCTGCAAATAAGTTAGATCAACCCGCCCCTTTACAGTCACCTCCTCACCAGTCACCTCCTCACCAGTGATGAATTATAAATTCTCAATTATGAGTTATGAATTTTCACTGTAAACTGTAAACTGCCTTCTGCCTTTTATGGGGCGGGTTTATATCAATTATCTGTGGGTAACACACTTCATTACAGAACCCGCCCCTACATGACTTCTGATGACTCTGGGGCGGGTTTAGATCAAAGGAATAGGCAACCATGCGCTCTTGCAACAGTGTTGTAGGGGCGGGTTCGGCCTAAATCTATATTCTCCTAGAAATAACTTACATAAACCCGCCCCCAACCCGTTAACAATTTTTCCTCAACAACCGGGGCGGGTTTATATCAATTATCTGTGGGTAACGCACCTCATTACAGAACCCGCCCCTACATGACTTCTGATGACTCTGGGGCGGGTTTAGATCAGTTATCTGTGGGAAAATATAAATTAATTCACCAAGCCGCCCCTACTTATAACGGCACCTAATTGAATTTAACTATTTTTCAAGTCTAATTGTTTAATTGGAGTTGCTCGGTTAGCAATTCTAATTAATTGATGGGGTGTGGTATAACGGTTGACGGGAACTCGGGAAATTTGAAAGGGATTTCTGAGCCGGTTGGGTCGAGAAATAATTCCATCATATAAATATCCGGTTAAGTGATATTTGGGTAAATATTTTTCGACTTTGTAGCTAACGGAACCGTAAGGGTAGGCAATATGAGCCGCGACCCATTTATTCGGGTCTAAATCTGCCGTACATTCTCGGAGTTTTGTTTTGCCTTTTTCTAACTCTAGTTCCAGGTTTTTGATGTCGAGTTTGCTGAGATTTTGATGGGCAAATCCGTGAGATTGAATATCATAAAATCCCCGTTGATAACCATCTCGAAGATCGTCACAACTCACGTGAGGAACAAAATCTTTGATATTAACTCCCATGGAACCGGGGTTAATAAACAGAACGATTTTAACTTTTTCCCCGTAGTTTTTTTCCAGATCTTTTAAAATCGGTAAAACGTTTTCATGGACTCCTAAATAACCATCATCAAAGGTGATCATTACGGGTTGGCGGTTTAGATATTCCGGGGGAATGGGTTGGGATTTTTGGATAAAGTAAGTAAACAAGTCTTGAGTTGTTAAAAACCAATAGTTGTTTTCAACTAAATAGTTTAATAACGTATACATTTCTCGTTTACCGTAGTCGTGATCGAAAGATAAAGGTTTAATTTTTGTCTGGGCTGCTTTCTCAAAGTCAATAATATTATGAAAACCAAATATCGGAACCCGAATGGATGGCGTTGTTGCTGATTTTGTGGCGGCTGAAAGACTCAAACTCAACACAAACATCAACAAAAAACAGATTAATTTATTTTTGACAAGGACAGAAAACTTGAGAGGTAGATACTTTTCCAACCAGTTTATCATCTTACAGAAATGTTCACTCCTGATACCGTATCGTTGGATATTACAGGAGAATTATTTCACAATCCGAATGATTTGTCACTTTTTATGATTGATTTAGCTTTGGGTATTCCCTGTCTCCCTAAAGGATGCTATACTGAACTTAAGTCCCCCAAATCGTTCCGAGTCAATTCGTCGCGATCGCGTTAATTTCTCTGGCTGTTTAATAAACTGGCTTTGGAGACTCGAATGAGTTCATAAATACCCGCTTCATCAAGTTTTTGATATTGAGAAGTCTGTAAACCGGTTTCTAATATTTCTTCGGGAGTCGCTAAAATTAACAGGCTGTTGGGTTGGGTTTTTTGTAGGTTGGGACTGCGAAAATAATTAACAGCATCCCTCGGATACTGAAGATATTCTACGGGATTTTGGGTATAAAAAACTAAACTGGGTTTTTGAAAGCCTATCATTACCAATTCTTCTTGAAAGATTCTTTCTTTTTTAACGGTTTCCGCGAGGTGTCTTAGGGGTTGCTGACGGTGAAAATCAAAAATTTCGTTAGCAGGAGTAACCGCAAAGATTAAAAAGGCGATAAACCCAATTAAATTAACCATTAAAATTTTATCTGGCTTTCGTTTCCACCAAAAAAATAAAATGAATATCGCCGCAATGATCCAAATTAATGCACTCAATTCGAGAAATCCTGAAGCGTGAAGTTCTTCGCGAAATTTGGGCATATCCGGATCTTTTCCGATCCAAAGATAACTGAAAAAAATGAGCAGAGAAATTGCAGTTACAAAGGCAAAATTTAACGAAAATGCCAGATTAAAAAGTCGAGGTAGTTTGGTTATTTTATTGTCAACATTTGAGGTTTGATTGTGTTTTAAAATCTCACCCCAAAGCCAAGAAACCAGCAGTGCAGCAGCAGGCATTAACGGTAAAATATAACTGGGCAGTTTGGTAACAGAAATGGTAAAAAACAAGAAAACACATCCGAACCAAAACAAACTAAATAAAGGTAAATGTTCGATGCGGGGGCGATTTTGCCAATAGGTTCGCCGCCAGAAGTTGGTTTTATAAATTGCAAAAGGCAAATAAACAGACCAGGGAGCAAATCCAACTAAAACCACAATAAAATAGAAATACCAGGGTGCGGAATGGTGATTAACAACTTGCGTAAACCGTTGAAAATTGTGATAACCAAAGAAAGTATTGAGATAGGTCATTCCGTGTTTTGCGGTAACTAAAATATACCAGGGCAAAACCAGAACCCCAAAAACAAGACTTCCTAAAACGGGTTTAATTTCTCGCAAAACCTTCTGAATATTGCCGAGATAAACTGTAAATGCTCCGATAATTAAAAGCGGTAAAACACAGCCGATCGGCCCTTTGGTTAAGACCGCCAAAGCCAGAAAAATATAAAAGGCAAAATACCAAGGTGAGATGCTGTAATTAGAGATGCTGTAATTAGATTTGTTGATTTTCGGTTCGGCGTAGCCGCGAAAAAAAGCAAATAAAGCCGAACCCATACAGGCATTTAACAGCAAATCGGAAACTCCAATTCTCGCCCAAGCAATGGTTTCGGGGTTAAATGCTATTAAAGCCGCACCGATCCAAGGTAAAGGATGAAATTCTATTTTTTGGGGATAATTTTGGGGATAATTTTGGGGATTAGTCTTGATATTTTTGACATAAAAGTGTAAAATATAAAAACAAAATACAGTCAGAAAAAACGCCGCGATCGCAGACGGGAGACGAACCCCCCATTCATTCACGCCAACAACCCGATAAGCGATCGCCATCAACCAATAAATCAAAGGCGGCTTATCAAAGCGAGGAACTTCATTAAAATAAGGCGTGATCCAATCTCCAGTAACCAGCATCTGACGGGCGGCTTCGGCAAATAGAGGTTCTGTTTCATCAACCAAGCCGGTTTTCCCCAAATTCCAGAAAAAAGCCAGCCAACCGATTAAACCCAAACCAATAATGACCGGCAAACCCCGAATTAAAAAAGGCGGAAATTGAGATAGAAATTGAGATTTGAACCCGGAGGAAAACAAACACTTAGACTTCAGTTTCATCCCGTCGTGAGTTGATGAATTCGGAACAACCTTGATCAGTTTACAGTTATCAGTGACCCGTGAACAGATAGAAGTCAGAAGTCCTGTAGGGGCGCGCCTCTGTAATGATGTGTGTTACCCACAGATAACTGATCTAAACCCGCCCCGGTGCCTCAATTGGTGTAGGGGCGGGTTCTGTAATGATGTTTGTTACCCACAGATAACCTCACTAAACCCGCCCCAGAGTCGAGAGATGGAACTGTTACTGAAAACTGTTCTCACGCTCTGACTGGTGACTGGTGACTGGTGACTGGTGACTGAAAAGGGGCGGGTTTATGTAAGTTATTTCTGGGTAATATAGATTTAGGCCGAACCCGCCCCTACAAGAGTCTTGCCTATTCCCTATTCGCTGGTCACGGTCAACAGCCATTCTTCACCTTGAGAATTCCAGGCGGGAGAGTTGGTTTCCCCAACGATATAAGGCCCCCAGTAACGCCGAGAACCGTCCTGTGCGAAGACGACCAGGATATCTCCCGGTTGCAACTTTAACTCGGCTTCTGGTAGCGATAACATCAGTCCGTTGACTCTTCCTTCTTGGGGTGCAAAATCCCAGTGGACCGGTTCGGAAGTTGGGGATCGCGCGCGCCATGCTACCCTGACGGGATGGTTGGTTTGGTTGCTGACGCGGAAAGCGGCTTCTTTACCCAGGGATACCGGGTCAGAAGTTAAGTTGAGCGAATTTTGAGTTGTTTGATTTTCGGTTAAATTCGGCGTCAAATTCGGTGTAGAATCATCAATTGTAGACGGAATAAAAACGGGTACACTATCGGGATCAAGCGATCGCTCAAATTCCGCCGAACTTATACAAGTGTTTAACCAAAGTTGCCTCAAGCCTAAACTCGAAAGTACAATGGCCCCAGCAACCCAAATTGCAGGGTGTAGTTTAAGTTTCATCATCTTGTCCGTTAACAGTTCAATTCGATTAATATCACAAGTTGTTCTATGCAGAACACTCGTCTAAACCGATTAACAAATGTTCTTAGTGAGCGACTGGGGCGATGGTTACGCAATCCTTGGCGACGGATCTCGCTGCTAACCATTAGCCTGTTATTAGGCTCATTTTCTGGGATTGTAATTTCTACAATCGCCGGACAGGAGGCCGAGTGGGATGTAACAGCAGCTTTTCTTTTATTATTGGTTACTGAAGTCATTAACTGGCTCACTTATCGCAGCAAACCGGTCATTCGCCAACCCCTGTGGATTGAAAACCTTAACGCCTTTAAAATTGGTGTGGTTTACAGTTTGTTTTTACTCGCGTTTTTACTCGGTTCCTGACAAGACTAAGGGTAGAAAGTAAAAGGAAAAGTCTCCTGACCTACATTTTCCAAAATCACTTTGATTATGATTGAGATTTTAGAGGCGATCGCGGTGGGAAATCAACCCTCACCCGATGAATTCAAACAGTTAACAACCTTAGAACTCAATGATCGCCAACGATCAACTGCTTTTGAAATTACAGCAGACAATGTTGAAACTGTCATTGAGCAGCGATCGCAGTTATTTTGCTCCCTACTCCAACATAACTGTAATTTACCTCAAATACCGGGCAGTTTGGAACTGTTATGGAAATTGTGGCTTCCTCTAGCAACCCAACTCACCCAACACTATCAAACCTTAAATCGGCCGATTATTCAAGGGGTTCTTGGCGGACAGGGAACGGGTAAAACGACTCTGGGTAAAGCAATAAGCGAAATCTTAAATTTTCAAGGATATCGTACTCTCAGTTTATCGATTGATGATATTTATAAAAGTTATATTGATCGCGAAGCTTTGCGACAAGTTGATCCCCGGTTAATTTGGCGGGGTCCACCGGGAACCCACGATGTTGAAATCGGGTTAAAGGTGTTAGATGACTTGCGTCAAGGTCGGACTTCTGTGGCGGTTCCCCGCTTTGATAAATCGTTACATAACGGATCGGGCGATCGCATTGAACCGGAAATTGTGACCGGGATTAATGTAGTATTATTTGAGGGTTGGTTTGTCGGTTGTCGTCCGGTTGATGAGAGTCAATTCAATCATCCTCCCCAACCCATTATAACAGAAAGCGATCGCCAATTTGCTCGGGATATCAATCAAAAGTTAAAAGATTATGTGCCGTTGTGGGAACGTTTGGATCGGTTAATGGTTCTCAACCCGGTTGATTATCGCTTATCCAAACAGTGGCGAAAACAAGCGGAACAAGAAATGATCGCAACGGGAAAATCGGGAATGACGGATGCAGAAATTGAACAGTTTGTAGACTATTTTTGGAAATCTCTGCATCCCGAATTGTTCATCTCGCCGCTAGTGAAAACTCCCCAATTTGCCGATTTGGTTGTTGAGATTAACGCCGATCATTCTGTGGGTAAAATTTATCTCCCCGGTGATGATTAACCTTTATCTAACAACATTCTGACGGATCGCAACAGGAACTACTTTCTGCTTCTATTGTCACCCGATAATCGCTTCCTTTGGTTTCTTTGGGGTTGCGGGTTGCTTTGCCTTTACAGCTAAAGTTTGTCGCTTCTTCGAGGGGGATTTCTTCGTAGGGAGGAACCCCGACAATATCCTGAGAATAAGGCCCGTTTGGATTAGTATAAATGTGAAAAGTTTTATCACAAACAGCCATCCGTTGACCCCGGCAAAGGGTGTGTCCGTCATCATCAACAACTTGTTTCCAAGGACCTTTATAAATAACCGCTTGTTTCCGTTCCAAACAAGGTCCTTCTTTTCCTTTAAAGGCTTGAACCGTTACCGAACGAAATTCTATCCCTTCCACAACTTGCCAGGGTTCTGGTTGACGAACTAAAATTTCAATTCCGTAGAATCCCGCCCGTTCAAACATTTCTAAAAACTCGTCTTCTCGAAACGCTCCCGAAATACAACCACTCCAAAGTTCGGGATCTTTTATCATTTCTTCGGTGGGATTTTCATCGCAGACAATATCAGAAATAACCGCCCGACCGCCTTTTTTCAGAACTCGATAAATTTCTTGAAATAGCTGTTTTTTGTCTTGGGGTCGTACCAGATTTAAAACGCAGTTGGAAATCACCACATCGACGCTATTATCAGGAATTAACGGTTCTGTTTGTCGCAGGCGATCGCATTCGGTTTCTAAGGCAGAAATCCCTTCTATCGATTGTACAGGATTTTGGGTTAACCACCGTTGTACTTTGTCTAAATCCAGGGCTAAATCTTGAATTTTTGCCTTGACAAATTTGGTGTTTTGGTATCCAAATTTTGCCGCCATTTCCCCTTGATATTTTCGGGCGAGGGAGAGCATTTCATCGTTAAAGTCAACGCCAATCACGTTACCCTGTTCGCCGACAATTTGGGCTAAAATATAACAGTGTTTTCCCGCACCGGAACCCAAATCAACGACGGTTTCTCCGGCTTTTACATAGCGGGTTGGGTCGCCACAACCATAGTCTTTCTCGATAATTTCTTGCGGAATTTTTGCCAGATATTGTTTATCGTAGCTGGTCGGACAACAGAGGGAAGGTTGTACTTCTTTCGCGCCTTGTTTGTAGCGGTCTAAAACAATTGATTCAACTTCGTAGTTAGCAACCATTTATTTTGTTTGTCGATAAGTTTGAACAGTGCTTGATATATTTTATCGCTTATTTGTTGAATCTATACCAAAAATTTAAGCTTAATTTTTAAATTGTAAGGTTTTAAGAGAAAACCCGAAAACCCGGTTAACTTTCGCGAAACTGGGTTTTTAATCTTTTTTAATCCCCAGAAAAATTTGGTGCGTTCTTTTTGTAAGTAGTCTGACATCAATAAACGAAGCTGTTTAAAGAAGTTTTAATATTGTTCAATTCCTTACTGTTCCCCGTTCCCCGTTCCCTGTTCCCTTGTCTCCAGAGTGAACTTAATTTTTGACTGAGGACTCACAGAAGAATTGCGAGTTAAATCGAGTTTAGCCTGTAATTCGGCTTTAATTCGGTTTAAAATCGACGTTTCATCTAACGAGGCGAGAATGCGTTTAACGACCGCTTTTGGTCCTTCATCGCCCCAAGAAGCGCCGTTAGCGAGGTAAGTTTTTGTCACCTGTCCGATGGCGTAGGAAGAAACGCCGGCGACACCCGCTTGAGTTATCGCCACCGACAAATAAGGAATTAATGTGGCGCCTCCCGTCATCGGTGCGGTGACTCCCAACAGTCCTTTTAAAGAACTTAAACCAAAATTTGTCACCAACTCACTCGCCGAAATTCCCCCCATTCCCAGAGCGATTTTTTGTAATAAATCAATCGCCCCCTGTTGGGTCATGGAAATCCCATATAATTTTGATAAAGTCAGAATCATGGTGACATCTATTACCGCACCGCTCATTAAGTCAACAACCGTCATCGGATTGAGTGCAATGGCGACGGCTTTTGTCATTACTCCATTCCAGATTACACGGTTGGCGCTTTGTTCGCGAATCTCCATTTTTCGCCGAATTAACTGTTCGTTAATATCTCCGGCGTAAAGCATGGTATTGAGGGCGACTAAGGATTTCCCTTCTCGGTCTAAAATCTCTAAAATTTTGAGTTTTAACTGTTCAACTTGGGGCTGAGAACGGGTTAATTGAGCTTGAATACTTCCATCGGCGCGACGAACTGCGGTAGCAATTAAAGGAGACGCCGCAGCCATAACAATTTCATCGGGAGAGAGCAATTCTTTGACTCGTTCATCGCGAATTTTCTGATAAATTGCCATGCGGTCGGCTTCGGGATACTGGTCAACTTTGTTAAAAACTAACAGCATCGGTTTTCCCGCTTCCCGCAGTTGAGATAACGCCTCATATTCAACTTGGGTGATATCTCCGGCGATTACAAATAACAATAAATCGGCTTTTTGTGCAACTTGACGCGCAATTTCTTCTCGGGTTTTTCCGTCAACTTCATCAATACCGGGAGTGTCGATTAATTCAACTTGAGAAATGCGGTAGGAAACCACATCATTTCCCATATCAGAGGTTTCGGGAGAGTTTTCGGAAACTTGCCAACTTTGGGCTTGAGTGGCTTGGGTGACGCCATGAATGGGACCCGTTTCAAAGATATTTTGACCCAAAAGTGCATTTAAAATTGAAGATTTACCCCGTCCAACCATCCCAAATACTGCGATTTGCACGCGAGTTTGTTCGAGTTTATCCATCATCGTCTCTAACCCCTCAATTTCCGTTTCCAGTCCGGCTCGTTCCTGGGGGGTTAAATCCAGATGTCCGACAATTTCGCGCATTGTTTTTTGAGCGTCTCGCAGGTTTAACTCCGCTTGAATGTCGGTAAAGCTTAAAATTGTATTGTTAAGTTCGTCATCTAGGTTCATCTAAATCCTCTCAACTTGCAGCAGGGGGTTTTGTTCTGCTCTTTAACTTTATTGTATCTTCTTGAGCGGCTCAAATTGTTCTTTGGAGCAATGGATATCCCGTCGGTTTTCCGACTCCACTCTTACCAGGATAACGGATAATCAGATTTTGTCTCAACTTTTATTGGAATTAGCCAGGAATTCCTAAAAAATTTGCTTGATCACGGGTGTTCAAGTTCTCAAATGTTGCATCCCCTGAAAAAAACTGGCTTTAGGCGTAAAATTATATTATCATATTTTGACTCTGTTTCTGTTGATTTTAACGGAGATTGAGAACCAGTCTATCCTCAAGTTAATTGTCTTTTTCATTGTGCCTAAGTCCCATGAATCCTATCATTCGTATTTCCAAACCCTCGGATATTTTTCAACTGACCGAAATTTATAATCATTATGTTCTCAACACGGCGATTACTTTTGATGTTAAACTCTTTACCGTAGAACGCCGCACTGAAGAATGGTTTCGACATTATTCTCATCAGGGTCGTTATCGTTTGTTTGTCGCCGAACTTGACGGTCAAGTGCTTGGCTATGCAACCAGCAGTTGTTTTCGACCAAAAGCGGCTTATGAAACCTCTGTCGAAACCAGCGTTTATGTTCATCCGAAAGCCACCCGAAAAGGGATAGGAACTCGACTCTATTCGGTTTTATTTAAGGCTTTGAAAAAAGAGGATGTGCATCGTGCTTATGCGGGAATTACCTTACCGAATCCGGCTTCTATTGCACTGCATAAAAAGTTTGGGTTTCAAAGTGTTGGTGTTTATCGAGAGGTGGGTCGCAAGTTTTATCGATATTGGGATGTAGAGTGGTTTGAAAAGTCTTTATCCTAATTCAACCTCAATATAAACCCGCCCTTTTCCGTCAAAAATGACCACCGTAGGGGCGGGTTCCTAACTCCTAACTCCCAACTCCCAACTCCCAATTCCCAATTCATCTTTATTAATGAATAAATGATAAATCAGCCCGTCCAAAGTTAGTCGTTAAAGCAATATTCAAATTTTCTAACACTTTCACCAACCATTGTACTCCATCTTGGGGACTAGATTCGTAATGATTGAACAGAATTGAAAAACGTTTTTCTAAATAGGGTTTCACCTGGCGACAAATCAGAACAATTTTTAGGAGTAAACCGACGGTATAGGTAGGCCCAACGTTGCCAATCAAGTCAATAAATACAAAATGATTGGGTCTTTGGGGACTTTCAACTACGAGAAAATTTAACATTTGGCTACAGGTTCTCAGCAGCAAAAATTCATTAAACGGTTCATCCTCGCTATGGGGAATCGTCATTTTTAACTGCTTGTAAAGTTTATCGCTAAATTGACGTTTGCTGTAAGAAGAACCGAAGGAGGTGGGATTGAGATATTCGTAAAAATCCTGTTTAAACGCTCGAAAGCTTTGAGTAGAACTAGAATAAGTTAAAAAGCGTTGAGCCTGATCGCGATAAGTCTCCGAACCTTCGACTTTTCCAACAAATTGTTTTAATGCAGTAAACAGTTCTCGGTTATTTAAAAGGGTGGGGTTATCAAGGGGAGATTTAATTTTTTTAGCCGTTTCTAACGAGATTTTAGCGACTTCTAACCGGCGAATTTGATGGGCGGAATACCGGGATAAATCGAGTTCAAATTTTCGTTGTTTTTGAGTTTGAATATGCCGGATCATTTGCTTGTGTTCATAGGAACTATAATCACTCAGCAAACAATGACTGTATAAGTAGGGATAGCGGGGAATTAGGGTTCTTAAAGGCTGGCTAGAAAGGTGACGATAATTTGAACCCGAAGACTGACAAAGGACTTCTGCAAACCGCTTTAACGCCAAATATTCTTCGCTTTTAGCAAAGTTTTGCATGAGTTTTTGCAGTCGGATTAAACGCCGAGAGTGATTGTAGTTACTGAGGGTTTTTTCGGTTAGTTTATCCAAGAGTTGCAGTAACTCATAGATGGCGGTTTTTCGGTTGGGGAGGGTATGCCAACGATTGATTAAAATATAGCAGCAGCGATTGATAATGAAGTGAAAATCTTCCTCAACTTTTTCGGTATTTAATATTTTTTCTAACGCATGGGCAATTTGGCGATCTGGATACCCAGACCCCTCGATAAATAACAATCTAATGCGTTCAATTAATTCGGAAGGCGTTTCTAATTCTACCCGCTCAAGTAAGTGATCGTAGATTTGCTGTTCTTCCGACGATATGAATCGACTGTAACGACTAGCCAACGGTTTGTTCATTTGAGATCACGAATCCACCCTAATTCCTATTCTTGCAAAAAATCGGCTAATTAAATTAAAAAAACCTTGGAGTTTTAGCGAGACCTTGCGATCGCTAAATGAAACGCTTCCCCAGATTTAAAATCGCCTAAAGACCCAGATGCAGAGTAACTTTCCAGTTGACTAATATTTAAGTTAAAATACCGTTCAACTAGAATGTCAAATTATTTAATTTTGCCCTCGCTCCCAAACACCTATAAGCTATCCTAATCGATGCACGAGAAATAAGATTAGCTTCAGATTTTATCAAGATGCCCAAACTCTGAAATAATAAAGGCAATCTTCAGTCAAGTTTTAATTGTTTTCAGGATGTTCAGCCCTATTACATTAACTCAACTTTCTCAAATTGTAGCGGCTCCTCTCCCCCCGCAGTGTGACACCCCCCAAGACGCTCAAGTGATCGGTATCACCACTGATACTCGTACCCTGCAACCCGGAGAAGCGTTTGTCGCTTTGCGAGGTGAACGCTTTGACGGTCATCACTTTGTGGAACAGGCGCTCGCTCAGGGGGCGGTTTGTGCCATTGTAGACACCGATTTCACGGCTCCCCATCCCCGTTTACCCCTGTTAACCGTTCGGGACACTCTCACAGCATATCAGACGATCGCCCGTTGGTGGCGAGAACAGTTCTCCATTCCCATTATCGGGGTGACGGGTTCGGTGGGAAAAACCACGACTAAAGAGTTAATTGCTGCGGTTCTCGGTACTGTCGGAAATGTTCATAAAACCCAAGCCAATTTTAACAATGAAATTGGCGTTCCCAAAACCCTTTTACAATTAACGCCCGAACACAATTTTGCTGTCATTGAAATGGCAATGCGAGCCAGAGGAGAAATTGCTTTACTCACTCAAATTGCCCGCCCTACAATTGGCTTAATTACCAATGTTGGAACGGCTCACATTGGACGGCTCGGCTCAGAACAGGCGATCGCCGAGGCTAAATGTGAATTATTGGCTGAAATGCCCAAAAACAGCGTTGCTATTCTTAACCATGATAATCGCCGTTTAATCAATACAGCCGCTACAGTTTGGTCAGGAGAAACCCTTACCTATGGTTTAGAAGGGGGAGATTTACAAGGGGAATTAATCGACGCTCACACCCTTCGCGTTGAAGGTATAGATTTACCCTTACCTTTACCAGGATACCACAATGCGTCTAATTTTTTAGCAGCTTTAGCTGTTTTTAAGATTATTCAAGGTAAAGATTTATCTCCCGTCGAATTATATACCCCAATACAAACAGGTTTATCGGTACAATTGCCAGAAGGACGGGCTAAACGCCTTGAACTTCCCCATGATATTGTCATCTTAGATGAAACTTATAATGCGGGATTAGAATCGATGATTGCCGCTTTAAAATTGTTGAAAGAAACTCCCGGTGAACGTCAGATTGCTGTTTTAGGAACGATGAAAGAACTGGGAGAGCGCTCGCTAGAATTTCATCAAAAAGTGGGAAAAACAGCCCAAGAACTCAATTTAGACGCACTATTTATTTTAGCAGATGCCGAAGAAGCAGCAGCAATGGCAACGGGTGCAAAAGGTTTACCTGTGGTTGAAATGGGCAAAATGGAAGTTGAGAATATTCATCAGATTATGGCAGAAAAAATCATTGAATTTATCCAACCGGGCGATTGCATTTTATTTAAAGCTTCTCACTCGGTACAACTCAATCGGGTCGTTGACAAAGTGCAACAAATTCTAAAATCCAGTTAAAATTTAGATTCTCCAGATCTCCCGAGTTGAGTTTACACAAACTTTACACAGAGTTTTACATAACGCCCTTGAATTCTGAGAAGACAATCGAATAAGATAAAATGTAATAATTTAGAGTCGTAAAACATTTTATCCCTCTAAATTCCTCAGCTTCAACAATCGGGTATTTATGATAACTCAGAAAAATTCCCAGGAATTACCATGAAAAAAATTATCCTATCAACAGGGTTTGCTCTGCTCTCTTTCAACCTCTCAACTCAAGCAGAAGCGGCTTCTTTTAGCAAGCTATATGTTTTCGGTGACAGTCTTTCAGACTCAGGGAATATCTTTAACGTTACCACCGCTCTCAATCAAATACCCCCGCAACTCATTCCTCCGGGTTTTGAAATTCCTCCCCCCACTCCTCCCGTTCCCCCCTACGATGAAGACGGAAGATTTTCTAATGGTTTAGTTTGGGTAGATTACTTAGCAGAAAATCTCGGATTAACCTCAACCCCTTCAACGGAATTATCGGTATTATTTCCCGGTTCTCAAGATAAATCTTTCTTGACTCTCGATCCGAATAGTGGTGAACTAATTATCAGTCCGTTTTTTAATGGAATGACAGCCACTCAAAGCGTTAACTTTGCTTTTGGAGCTTCTCAAACTGGACTCGTATCCGCAGAAGGAATTCCGGGGTTATTAGGACAAGTTGGCTCGTTTATTAACGACTTAGAATTTGCCAATCAATTCGCCGATCCCGAAGCACTTTATATTGTTTCTTCCGGACCAAACGATTATCAAACCGTTCCCAATCCCAACCCCGAACAAAGCGTTTCTAATATTGTCACAAGCATTCAAGCGCTCTATAATTCAGGAGCAAGAAATATAATGGTTTCCAATCTCCCAAACTTGGGAGAAACCCCTCGCGCTTTAGGTCCTTTTGCTCCCGTTCCTTCTGCTCCCCTCAGCGCAGTGACTCAAGTTCATAACAGTCTTTTAACTGAAGCTCTTAACAATTTAAGCTTGTTACCGGATATTAATATTATCCCCGTAGATATGTTCTCTTTGTACACTCAAATATTCAACGATCCCGAACCATTTGGTTTTACAACGGTAACAGAAGCTTGTCTGAGTCCCGATCCTTCATTATTTCCAAATTTAACTCCTCCTGAAGGCGTTACCTTTACCGTTTGCGATCGACCGGATAAATATGTATTTTGGGATGGTATACATCCGACAACAGCTTCCCATAAAGTTTTAGCAGAATTTGCTTTAGCCCAACTCGCTCAACCCGAGTCAGTTCCCGAACCGAGAAATTCGATAGCTTTAGGAATTTTTACCTTGGGAGGACTGCTGTACAAAACTCGAAATTCTTCAAAAAAATGTTAGAAAATTAATCAGATTGAGGGGAGTTTGAGGGAGGTTGATCGAATTGATCGATGTATTCGCGCCAATACTTAATTTTTCCATCTTCGAGGGCTAAAATAATCCCATCTTCTGTATAAGAACGTTCGCCAGTTTGAGGGTTGACTTCGCTCCAACTCCATTCTACAGCCCCTTGTTCGCCGTTTTCGATAATCCGATGAATTTCAATATTAACAACCGAATTAGAAGCAAAGAAATCTTCAACAGACTGTTTAACTTGCTGTTTTCCCTGGAAACGAGAAGATGAGATCACAAACAGACAATCTTCTGCAAAGTCAGCAATAATGTTGTCAACATCACCCGTTAACCAAGCATTGGCTTGTCTGTTTACTAATTGTTGAATTTGAGAATGATTTGACATCGATTGATTGGCAAAAACTAAATTAAACCTGGAAGAATTAACCGCAGAAAACAGCAGGGGTTCGGCCCCAACAGAACCTAACCCAACTCCCCAAAAAAACAAAATTGAAATCATTAAAACAACAAACGGCATGATTTCTGATGATCCTGTCGCCCTTTTAAACCTAATATCAAGTCCGGTTAATACCCATCTAACAGTGTGGGGAGATCAAGAGATTTTGACTGACCGATGACATTAACATCATAAAAGGTTTCAATCCAAACCCTGGCACCACAAGGGAGAGGTTTATCGGGACAATAGACGACACGACATCCTCCCGGTATTTCGACGATATGCCCATAAGTATTGGTGTTGCGCGTTTTGACGGTAATCACCGGAAGTTGTTGCTGTTGTTTTTGATTTTGCCGAATTCTGTGAGAATTAACGTGAATAATCGTTGTTGCAGGCGTTCTTGGATTGCGCCAACGGGGAGCCGGACCTCTTGTCCCTCGCTCAATTATGGGTTTGCCCTTAAACAGGGGAATGAGCCACATTTTCCCGGTCTTATAGGCACCTTCGACTCGGCCAGCGCTTAGGAGAACTCGCAGTCGAGCGGTAGAGATTTTTAAAATATGGGCTGCTTCTGTAGTACCGACGATCATTGAACTATAAGGGGAACGCAATAGTTTTCAAAGCTCTATAACCAAATTATAAATGATCGGCGGATCAATAATCAATGATCTGGCTATTCGGTGTTGGGAGTAGCGCGGTTGAACCGAAACCTGTTCAGGGTCTGCGGTACGGGTCAGGTGTCTGTTATTCGTTGAATATACAACCGGATTTGATCTAATTTTTCCCCTCGTAGGGGCGCATGGCAATGCGCCCAAAATCTAACACTTGCGCCCAAAATCTAACAGAAGGGAACATATTTTTCCCTAATCTTGGAAGAAGGGAATTAATTTACTCAATCGGTTTTATCCCTCGCAACAAACCAAACTTAATCAATCCCCGTTCATAACCTTGACTCATCAAACCCAAAGATAAAGCCGCTTGAATCGTCGTCCAACCGGAAGATAATAAACCCAAAATTGATTTTAAATCAAAAGCCGAATCAATAACAATATTCCAAAACGGAGCAACCGCTTTAGACCAATCATCCGTTTGAATCAAATCAAAGCCGATTTTTGTAGCAATCGCCTCATATTCTGGCAAAGAAATCACATAAGGTAAAGCATAAACGCGATAAATTTCCGCCAAATGTTTCCGTTCGTCGTCAGTCAGTTCGGGAGCCGTCGGCCAGACCGGACGGTGACACCAAGTCGCCATCAAAAATAGTCCACCCGGCTTTAAAACCCGATAACATTCTTGCAGAAATTGAATTTTATTCGGCATATGTTCGCCGCTTTCGAGAGACCAAACTAAATCAAAAGAATCATCCTCAAAAGGCATTTCTAGGGCATTGGCGACGCGAAAATGAACGTTTTGACTCAACTGGGCAGCTTGGGCGCGTTGGGTGGCTCTATTGGCCTGTACGGGGCTGAGAGTAATCCCGGTAGCCTTGGCTTGAAACTTCTCAGCCAAGTATAACGTGCTACCCCCAATCCCGCAGCCCACATCTAAAATTTCCGAAAAATTCGATTGTCCCGCCTGGGGTTGAATATTTAGGCCTTTCATTCCCCAGGCGAGAAATTCTTCAATCAAATCAATTTGGGCTTGACGTCGCTCTTTGGTGAGGGTTCCGTCTGGACCATAATAGCCGTGGTGCATATGTTCCCCCCAAACCTCCTCCCACAGAGTCGAGGAAGCATCGTAGAATTGTTGAATCTGTTGATAAAGTGTTGAGGTCATCGCCCAATGTACGTGTTTTGCTAAAAGTCTATTATTAGCCTATAGGTAGTTGCTTGTCAGTCTTGCAACCCCAAATAATCCTAAGTATGAGGCATGATTGTACAAAAGTCCTCACCGGGTGCGTGAGATTGAGTTTTTAAAATCCTCATAGGAGTCAATTCTTCAATTCTTCATTCTAGACCTGAAAATCGAATGACTATATCTAGAACAATTTGCTTGGGCTTCTTGACTGTAATTGCAGCCGGGACAGTCTTGCTGTTGATGCCGTTTTCTTTGGGTTCAGAAGCCCTTTTACAAAGCCCACTCACCACGTTTGTCACGGCTTTATTTACGGCAACATCAGCCGTTTGTGTGACGGGTTTATCGGTGGTGAATGTGGGAGAATACTATTCGTTTTGGGGGCAGTTTGTTCTGCTTCTTTTAGTCGAAGTGGGCGCTTTGGGTTACATGACCGCGACGACGATTTTGTTGCTGATTATCGGCCGCAAATTTGGCTTGAGAGATAAACTCGCATTGCAACAAACCTTAGATACAACCGGATTGGGTGGCGTGGTTTCCCTAGTTAAATCGGTGATTGCCACGATGATTTTATTTCAGCTAACCGGGGTGTTCCTATTATTAACGGTATTTGCACCGGACTACGAATTTGAGGAAGCACTCTGGCTGTCTATTTTTCATAGTATTAATGGATTTAATAATGCTGGATTTAGTTTGTTTGCTGATAGTTTAATGCGATATGTGACCTCTCCGATGCTGAATCTAGCCCTGACGACTCTAATCATTTTTGGGGGTTTGGGATATCAGGTGATTATTGAGTTGTATTTGTGGCTGCGAGAACGTCTATCGCGGAATCGTTCTCACCGGGAGTTTTCCCTACATTTTAAAGTCGTGACCAGCACCACAATTTTTCTGTTAATCTTGGGAACGATTTTGATTTTTAGTGTAGAATATAGTAATTCTGAAACCCTAGAAACCCTAAGTTTATCAGAAAAGATTATGGCGGCTTGGTTTCAATCTGTCACCAGTCGCACGGCAGGTTTTAATACCATTGATACGGGAGGAATGACAACAGCCGGATTATTTATAACGACTATTTTAATGTTCATTGGTGCAAGTCCAGGAAGTACGGGAGGTGGGATTAAAACCACAACGGCTAGAGTATTACTCCGATGTACAAAGGCGACGCTACAGGGTCGGGATGAAGTCCTGTGTTATCAACGCCAAATTCCGGCGACTTTAATTTTGAAAGCCGTTTCTGTGTTGGTGGGTTCGAGTATTGTCGTGTTTATTTCCACCCTTTTAGTCAGTTTATTACAATCCAATTTAGAATTTACTCAAGTCTTTTTTGAGATTGTGTCTGCATTTGCTACGGTGGGATTATCAACAGGAATTACCGGAAGTTTATCCCTTGCTTCTCAATTAGTTGTCATTGCCACAATGTATATTGGTCGAGTGGGTGTATTGTTATTAATGGTTGCCATTGCCGGAGATCCCCAACCGACTTCGGTGGAGTATCCCGAGGAAAATCTGTTAGTAGGTTAGAACCATGAGTTTATCATCGTTAAACTTTTTACGAAATTTCCGCACTGAAAAACAACAGTTTGCAGTCATTGGTATGGGCCGTTTTGGTCGGGCCGTTGCTTTAACCCTGCATAATGCCGGATATGAAGTTTTGGCAGTCGATCGCGATGAAAAAAGAGTTAGCCAAGCCTTAAGTAATCGCATCGCCGCCCATGCCATTCAACTGGATTCTACTGAAATTTCAGCGTTAAAAGAAGCTGGAATTCTTGAGTTCAATACCGTGATTGTGGCGATTGGAAATTATTTGGCCGAAAGTGTCACCACAACCCTCAATCTTAAAGAAGGGGGGATTGATTTTGTTGTTGCCAAAGCCTCCTCTGAAACTCACATGAAAATCCTCAAAAAAGTGGGCGCCGATCATGTGGTTTTTCCCGAACGAGAAATGGGATGCGAACTGGCTCGATTATTGACAAAACCCCGGATTTTAGACCAGTTTGAACTCGATTCTAATTACAGTATTGTTGAAATGGTCGTTCCCAAAGAATTTGATGGGAAAACAATTGCCGAGTTAGAATTGCGGAGTAAATATGGTTTAACCTTGCTGGTGATTCGCGATGAAAATGATAAATTAGAAATCAATCCCCTCCCCAATAGACGCTTGAAAAAGGGCGCCGTTATTGTTGTACTGGGATCGAATGATGACATTAATCGCTTGATTGACAAAACCTAGCGATCGCAGTCTCAGCTTAAATTTCCGCCCTCAAGTTTATTAAGTTTGCTCAGAATAAAGGGATTGATAACATTCATCAGACATCTCGAAATTTGCAGTCACATTCTGCACATCATCGAGATCATCTAACGCATCCATTAACTTCATTAGCGATCGCGCTTGATCGACATCATCAACTTCTATTGTATTATTGGGAATCCAACGCAATTCCGCCTGAACAATGTTAAACCCTTTCTCTTGCAAAACTCGATTGAGCGTTTCTAAATTCTGCGTTTCTGTAAACACCTCCGCCCCGTCCGTTTCATCGACTGGGGTCAACTCATAGGATTGGGCTTCTCCCTCGACAGAAGCTTCCAGGAGTTTTTCTTCGTCGATAGGGCCTAGCAGAGTCACAACCCCCTTTTGATCGAACATCCAACTGACACAGCCGGTTTCTCCCAAATTCCCGCCATTTTTGTTAAAAGCAGCCCGCAGATCGGCCGCCGTCCGATTGCGGTTGTCGGTGAGTCCTTCAATTAAAATCGCCACACCTCCGACCCCATAGCCTTCGTAGCGAATGGCCTCCAATTCCGAATCGGCTTCAAAGGTACCGGTTCCCTTGGCGATCGCCCGATCGATATTGTCGTTGGGAATTCCGGCGGCTTTCGCCTTCTCAATTGCGGTTCTCAGTTGAAAATTCGCCGCCGGATCGGGTCCGCCCGTGCGAGCCGCGACAATAATCTCCCGCGAGACTTTCGTAAAAACCTTACCTTTTACCGCATCAACTCGGGCTTTTTGACGTTTAATATTTGCCCACTTACTATGTCCAGCCATACCCTTAGACAAACACAGCGATCTACTATTTTAACACAAAAATATCTGAAAATCTACATTTTTCGGGGCAATCTTGACCCGTTTTAGCGACCCCCGCTTTTGGCAGAGGACGAACTCAGTCACTTTGAACCAGCAAAGAAGGAATTCTAACAATAAATTCCGTCCCGTGTTCCAAATCAGAAAAACACTCTAATTGACCCCGATGTTGCTCAACCACCAAATGATAAGCAATCGATAAACCCATGCTGGTTTCTTCGTGATTTTTCCCCTTAAATAAAGGTTGAAAAACCTGCTGACATTCATCCTTACTCATCCCCGGACTATTATCAGAAATCGAAACCGAAATCTGCTCATCTTCTAACCATTGAGTCCGCACTTTCAGCCGGGGAGTTTCCCTCATTTTCCCCTGCATTAAAGCCATTTCTATGCGTTCAATCCCAAAAGTAATTAAATTCATAAACACCTGATTCAACTGGCTAGCGTAGCATTGAATTCGGGGTAAATCCCCATAATCTTTCACCAGTTCAATACTCGAACGTCCCCCTTTAGCCTGCAAACGATTTTGTAAAATCATTAAAACGCTGTTCAGCCCTTCGTGGAGGTCAACGGTTTTAACTTGCGCCTCATTAACATGAGTAAATAACCGCAGCGATCGCACCACATCTCGAATTCGTTCGGCGCCGAACTTCATCGATTCCAACAATTGGGGTAAATCTTGCTTAATAAAGGCGAGATCCATATCTTCTAAAATGGCTTCAATTTCCGGTATGGGTTGGGGATAATGTTTTTGATAAAGTTCCAACAAACCCATCACTTCTTGTAAATAATTTTGAGCGTGAGAAAGATTGCCAAAAATAAAATTAACCGGATTATTAACCTCGTGGGCGACACCCGCCACCAACTGACTCAAAGATAACATCTTCTCGGTTTGTACCAGTTGAGCTTGAGTTCGTTGTAACTCGGCTAAAGCTTCCTCTAACTCAACTCGCCGGCGGGCTTCTCGTTCCTCACTTTGACGCAGCGCCGCTTCCATTTGTTGACGTTGGGTAATATCCAACCCCACAAACACCGCAGCTTTTCCCCGCTGATATTTCTGAGCAACAATCAAATACGTTCGGGGTAAACTTTGAACATTTGCCGTAATTTCTTGAGAATCAATCCACTTTTGGTTTTCAAAGAATTGATAAACAAACTGATTAAATTCCGGGCTAGTTTGTAAAAATCCAACTTCTCGACCAACAAATTCTTCGGCCGGAACATTATAAGCTTGAGCGAGATGTTTATTAACTCCTAAATACCGCAAATCAGAACCGATCCAAGATACCAATCCCGGCACCGCATTTAACACCGCTTCCAGTTGATCGCGAGAGGCCGTGATTGCCGAATGGGCCGCTTGATGGTTGCTAATATCGCGAACCAACCAACAAATGAGCGGTAAATCTAAGAGTTGGAGATTATTATTTTCTGTCTCCGATTGACCTCCTAAATAACTGGCGCTGACTTCAACCGGGAGAATTTTACCATTTTTTTTCTGATGACAGGATTGGAAACTTAAATGTCCTTTTTTCTGAACTTGATGATAATGTTCTTGCCAGACTACGGGCGAAAAGTCGGGAGCGATATCGTTAATTTTGAGTTGGAAAAGTTCCGCTTCGGAATACCCCAATAAACCAGAAGTTGCCGGATTTGCACAACAAACTTGACCCTCGGGGGTCAGGCAATAAATGGCATCACCCGCTTGGTGAATGGTTTGTTGAGCTTGTTGTTTTTCCCGTTCTAATTGTTTCTGAAGGCTGATGTCTTCAACCTGAACAATTAACCCGCCAATATTGCCGCCATCGGTGAGCCAAGATTGAACGTTAAATTTTACCCATCGAGTGGAATTATCCCTTAAGGGGATTGGGCATTCTAATTCCCAATGTTCGAGGGTTCCGGCCAGAGAATCTTGAACGTTTTTGTGCCAGATCTGCGGTAAATTGGGGAAAAATTCATCGTGAGAGCATCCGATTAAATTAATACCCTCTTGAGCAAAATCGGTTTGCCATTGCTTGGATAGGACAACATATCGCATCTGCCGATCTAGCATGGCGACGGCGGTAGGCATATATTCTATGAACTTACGATAATTGCTGTTTTGGGAGGGCGAGGGTTCAATCGAGGGATTGCGTACTGGCGAGGGATTGGCGGGTTTTGCCTTCTTTTTCGGGGTCATGGACTAAAGCCTCATGTCTGTATTTTCAGATCTTTCAAGTCAGAATTGGGTTTTGTCGAGGTATACATGATCGATTACAGGGGAGTTGAACGGGTTTTCGGAATGTTTAAAATCAGCAAAGCCCCCAAGTTGAGGGGTGTTACCCCTTATTGTAGAATTTAATACTTCGATTAGTCTATAGATATTTCGTAATTTGTTGAAATTTTTCATTAAAAAATTGGCATCAGACTGTAACAAACTGTATAAAAGCTTTACTTCACGGAGGGTCAATCGGGTAAAAAATATTACTAACCCACCCCGGAAACATTTTTTGATCCATTGCAACAGACAACCCGATCGCTTTCAGTTTAGGTTAGAGTACAAGGAAGATAGGCATCAAGGGGTTGAGTATCCGCGCCTTAAGCGATCGGTTTAGGGGGTTTTTAAGAGGATCTGGGTTTTCTCCCATCGAGAAGTGAATTTCTCTCAACTGATTGTTCAACTTAACAATTTGTATTCTATGGCAGTTTATCAAGTGCGGTTAGTGAATGAAGCTCGGGGTCTCGATCGAACGATCGCCGTACCCGATGATGAATATATCCTCGATATTGCAGAAGAACTCGGTCTTCGTTTACCTTCGGGATGTAAACAGGGAAACTGTTCGGTTTGTGTTGCCCTGCTGATAGAAGGAGAAGTCGATCAAAGTGAACAAAAGTTTTTAAGTTCGTCGGAAATTGAAGCCGGATATACCGTCACTTGTGTTGCTTCTCCCCTCTCTGATTGTACATTAAAAATCGATCAAGAGCAATTTTTATACCCATCTTATCGTTACAAAAATCTAAAAACGGACTGAAATCTATCTCAAATCGCTGAAAAGTAAAGATGGCTTAATCCGGATAACTAATTCAGAGAAAATCTGAAATTTGGGGTGATGCCTAAAGGACATATACTTGAGCAAAATAGTGACAGTTGGCCGGGTGAAAATGTTAAACTGAATACAAGAAGGTGATTGGTAATTTCGGGGACATCTTAAACATACACCTCAACAAAATAATTAGATTTGGAGACGGAGAAAAAAAATGGCATTAACACCGAACCCTGCGTTAGGTGCTGTGGTCGGAGATGATTCTGCGGAGTTGATAGCGCTGACACCAGGGCAACTTCCAGGCTTTGTTCTCGGTGCGATGGCTCTGGGAGGAAATGATACACTGATCGGAAGCTCCGATGGTGAATTGATCAATGGTAATCAAGGCGACGATCAACTCTCTGGGGGACCGGGAAGTGATACTCTCTTTGGCGGACAAGGAAACGATGTTCTCGACGGACAAGCGGACAACGATTTTCTCTACGGTAACTTGGGCGCCGATTTGTTGCGGGGGGGAAAAGGCGATGATAACCTGTTTGGCGGCCAAGACAATGATATCTTATTCGGAGATGACGGAAATGATCTTCTCGACGGTGGCTTAGGTATTGACGTGATCACCGGCGGCGGCGGCACCGATATCTTTGTATTGGCGCGTCGGGGAGCAGATGTAGATTTCTTCTCCGATTTTGAAGATGGTGTCGATTTAATTCAACTCCCGAGCGGAATCACATTTAACGACTTACAAATTCAAGGCCGAGGAACAAATGAAACTGTAATTACATTTGCAGGCCAAGAAGTTGCAGTTATTGATGATATTGTACCTTCTGCAATTACCATCGATGATTTTATCGCCGGAAATCCCAATAATGGCGGAAATAACGGCGGAATTGACGGCGGAATTGACGGCGGAACCGGCGGCGGAACTGGCGGCGGAATTGACGGCGGAACAGGCGGCGGCACCGATTCGAGCAACCGGGATGGCGGTGTAATTGTCCGACTCGACCAACAATTTATTTACGATCCAAAATCCGATTCAACCGTCCGAATTATGCCCTTTGGGGACTCCATTACTGAAGGTCAAGTTGACGACATTGCACCAGAAGCACAACGAGAAGGCTATCGTCTGGGGTTGTGGAATCGCCTAACCGATTTTGGCTTATCCGTCGATTTTGTTGGTAGCCAGTCGAACGGGAGTGAAAGTCTTCCCGATCAAGATCACGAAGGACACCCCGGATTTACCAGCAGACAGCTTGCTCGCGGTAGAGGCGACGAACCGGGTATTGATACCTGGATCACCGAGGCGAATCCCGAAGTAGTTCTGTTGATGGCAGGTACCAATAACTCTGATAAAGCTCCCGAGAACATGATAGAGGATTTGGATAGCCTGCTCGATAGAATTCTCAATAAAAACGAATTTAGCGGAGAATTGCTCGTTTCTACCATTCCTCCCATTCGTTCCGATGGTCGATTTCCCGAACGTATCCCCAATGTTGAAGCCTACAATGCTCAAATTCGGACGGTTGTTGATAACTACGTTCAGCAGGGGAAAAGCGTCACCTTTGTCGATATGTTCAGCAGTCCCAATGGCTTGACCGAAGAGGATATCACCCCTCCACCTGATGATCGCAACGGCGTTCACCCCACCGTTGAAGGTTACGACAAAATCGCTCAGTTTTGGTTTAATACACTTTTGGGACGATTGGGTAGCGTCGAACCTTTGAGCGATGTTAATAATGCCACCGGAACCGATTTTAACGATGTGTTGGTTGGTAATTCCAGCAGCAATAGTCTCGAAGGTGGTCGGGGTAATGATGTGGTCACTGGTGGGGGCGGTGCCGATTTATTTTCCTACGCGACACCCGATGTAGGAGTTGATATCATTTCTGATTTTGATGCCACTCAAGGCGATATTATTGGCATCTCAGCGGCGAATTTTGGCGGCGGTTTAGTCGGAGGAACTGCTTTGAGTATCAGCGCTTCTGCTACCGGGACTTTGATTGCCAGTGGCTCACCGACGCCGATTGGTACCAATCCTCACTTCCTCTACAATACGATATCAGGAGATTTGACCTTTGATGTAGACGGAACCGGATCTCAACCCGGTGTTCAACTGGCAAGACTCACAGGCGCACCTCAATTAAGCGTCGATCAGTTTTTAATCGCCTAATTCCACTTAAAATTATAACACAGTATCAATTAAAAACCCGGTAACTCATAAGAAACCGGGTTTTTGGGATTTGAGAAACCGGGTTTTTGCGACGGTACGCGATCGCATTATTTAATCTTTCGCGGTTGCCATCGTGTTACTTTTTAAAATACCATCTTCCATATAAACCGTGCGATCGGCAATATCCAAAATTCGGTTATCATGGGTAACAAGCAAAATTGTACAACCCTGTTCTTTTGCCAACTTTTGCATCAACGTCACCACATCCCGTCCCGATTTACTATCCAAAGCAGCCGTCGGTTCATCTGCTAAAACTAACTGGGGATGACTCACTAACGCCCTCGCAATGGCTACCCGTTGTTTTTGTCCGCCAGATAGATTATCGGGATAATGGTTTAAACGATTTCCTAATCCCACTTCTTCGAGAATATTAATCGCCATTTCCTTCATTTGTGCGACCGAATATTGGGGGTGAATTTCTAACCCCATCCGCACATTTTGTAAGGCGGTTAAACTCCCGTGTAAATTGTGCGCCTGAAAAATATAACCCGCACGGCGTCGAACTTGTACTAATTGTTCGGAACTCGCCCCACAAAGTTCTTGACCCAAAAATTTCAAATGACCAGACTGTACGGTTCTTAACCCGCCAATTAATGTTAATAGGGTTGTTTTTCCCGAACCACTCGGTCCGGTCATAATCACAATTTCACCCGCATTAATTTCTAGGTTGATATCAAATAAAGCCTGTTTTCGCTGTTCGCCGCGACCAAAGAAATGATTGAGATGTTGAATTTTAATTACAGGTGTAGAAGAAGATTCCATAATGATTAATCCTTATTTTAATTTTCTGGATTGATTGAAAAGCACATAGAAAGATCCCCCTAAATCCCCCTTAACAAGGGGGACTTAAAAACTCCTTTTTTCTTCTAATTCCCCCCTGAACAAGGACTTAAAAACCCCTTTTTTCTTCTAATTTTTCCCTGAACAAGGACTTAAAAACCCCTTTTTTCTTCTGATTCCCCCCTGAACAAGGACTTAAAAACTCCTTTTTTCTTCTGATTCCCCCCTGAACAAGGACTTAAAAACCCCTTTTTTCTTCTAATTTTTCCCTGAACAAGGACTTAAAAACCCCTTTTTTCTTCTGATTCCCCCCTGAACAAGGACTTAAAAACTCCTTTTTTCTTCTAATTTTTCCCTGAACAAGGACTTAAAAACTCCTTTTTTCTTCTGATTCCCCCCTGAACAAGGACTTAAAAACTCCTTTTTTCTTCTGATTCCCCCCTGAACAAGGACTTAAAAACTCCTTTTTTCTTCTGATTCCCCCCTTTTTAAGGGGGGCTAGGGGGGATAAAAACTGTTAAAATATTTCATTTTAAAACATATCAGCAGGATCGGCTGATTTTAATTTTTGGGTGGCAATACCTCCAGACATCATACACATAATTATCGTTAAAATTAACACGGTAATCGCCCGAACTTCGGTCATAAAAATTGGTAAAGAAGTTGCTTTTGCGGCGACATGATATAAACCAATCGGCAAAACAAAACCCGGAATAAACCCTAAAAATGCTAAAATAATCGCTTCTTCAAAGACAACGGCTAACAAATAACGGTGGCGATAACCCATCGCTTTAAAAGTAGCATATTCTTGAATATGAGCGCTGACATCTGTAGATAAAATCTGATAAACAATCACCACGCCGACAATAAAAGCCATCGCCGTTCCCAATGTAAAAATAAATCCAATCGGACTTTCTTCTTGCCAATATTTTTGTTCATCTTCGATAAATTCCGCCATAGTCATCACCTCTACATCCTCAGGAAGATGCGATCGCAAAGCCTCAGCAACAACAACAGAATCCGCTTCGGGTTCAACATGAATTAACCCCAAACTAATACTCCCCGCATCCCGACGGCGAAACAACATTAAAAAGTTTTGATCGCTCGTCATCAACACCCCATCGGTGCCAAAAGAAGCGCCCAAAGAAAACAATCCTTTAACGGTAATTTTCCGCCCTTCCGCTTCTGTAGAAACCCAATTCCCTTGACTCACTTCAGCAATAACTTGATCGTAATCTCCGCGAGACTGGCGATCAAACAACACCACATCGGGAATTTTAATTTCATCAAGCTGTTGATTCAATTCGGGAATATTAAACGCCTCATAATTTGGATCGAATCCAATCAATTGTAAGGGATTATCTTCCCGAGTTTGGGGATTTTTCCAGTTTATCGTTTGGGAATACAAAGCGTGTGCAGATTCCACACCCGGAACATCCATCGCCTGATACAATCTTCGCCGAGAAAAAGTAGACAAATTTTGTGTATTTTTGGCTTTCGGACTCACCAACACAATATCCGCATTCAGCGCCTTTCGCATTCGGGTATTGCTATCGTAAAGGGATTCTTGAAATCCCAGTTGCATAAACATCAAAACATCCGCAAAAGCAATCCCCGCAATAGCCACCAAAAGCCGACTTTTACTGTGGGTTAGCTGTAACCAACCCAACGACGTTCGCCGCTGTAATTGTTGCAGCAATTTCATTATAATTGAACCTCAACTTCGACTTGCAAATTGGTAAATTTCGCCGCAGTTTGACTGGAAGCTTCATCTAAACGAACGTGAACTTCCACAACTCTCGCGTCAATATTCTCACTCGGATCGGTATTAATCACCGTTTGCTGTTGAACTTTGCGATCGATTCTTTCGACCGTTCCTATTAAAATATCCGGTAAGGCTTCGCTGGTAATCTTTGCCGTTTGTCCGGGTTTAATCTTCTGAATATCGCTTTGATAAACTTCCGCGATCGCGTACATTTGTTGAGTGCGACCAATCTCTACAATACCCTGATTAGAAACAACTTCCCCCGCACGGGTATGAACATCCATCACCACGCCATTTTGCGGCGATCGCACGGTTGCCTGTGCTAAACTAACCTCAGCCTGTTTGACGCTGGCGATCGCTCGATTCACCTCAGCCTGAGCAACCTGCACATCCACCGGACGAACCTCCGCCAAACTCTCCAACTGCGATCGCGCTTGACTAATTTGTTGATTTCCGGTATTCTGAATACGACTGAGCGTAACTTCGGCTTCCGCTACCTGCTGACCAAACGTCCGGTTAATTCGATCTAAATTTGCCTCGGCTTCGGCGATTTGTTCATTGGCGGTGCGCTTAATTCGATCTAAATTGGCTTCGGCTTCAGCAATTTGCTGGCGAGTCGTTTCCACGCTCAACCGTTTCGTATCGAAGGAGGATTGAGAAATAGCCCCCTCCTGGTACAACTGTAGATGGCGCTGATATTCCGCCTCGGCGTTGTTGAGTTCAGCCCTCAGTCTGGCGATCGTCGCTTCGGTGGCGGCGCTCTCCCCCTCCTTCTGGGCTTGCAAGCGGCTAATGGTGGCTTGTTGGGCGATGCGTTCCCCTTCCCACTCGGCTCGAATGCGCTGGATAGTTGCCTGTTGAGCGGCTTCATCCCCCTGTAATTGCGCTTCAAGGCGGCTAATTTGCGCTTTTTGAGCCGCGAGGTCTCCGGATTTTGCGCCCGCTCTGACTTGTTCTAGACCCGCCTTAGCCACTTCTACGTCTTCCTTGGCCCGATCTAATTCGGCTTGCAGGCGATCGCGAGAGTCCAAAACGGCGATAATTTGTCCGGCTTCGACGCTATCCCCTTCCGTGACCAATAATTCCGCGATCCGGCTTTCCTGGGTCGATGTAGGGGCTTTAAGTTGAATCACCTCGCCATCGGGTTCCAAGCGCCCCAAAGCGGTTACGGTTTGAATTTTCGGGGCTACCGTTGTGGGAGACGATACCGCCGTTGTCTCGGAGGGCGCGCGCAACGGGAGATAAACCGCCACGCCGCCGACACTCAGCAGGGCAATACTCGCTATTGTTAGCCATTTTCGGGGAAAGGTTTCATTAAGTCTGGCTGCATCCTGCATGGGGGCAACTCCTTTGTTTGAAAAAACTTTACTGAACCGTTTAGTCTCATTACTAAACAGTTTAGTTAAAATGAAAGAGACTGTCAACCGGAAAAAAGTGATGAAATCCTCACATCCCAAAACACCCAAGCGAAAAGCATCTCCGAAGGCGGAAGCCATTCTGGGGGGTGCGATGCAAGAGTTTATGGCACATGGGTATGCTGCCGCAAGTATGGATCAAATTGCCGGGGCTGCTGGCGTATCCAAGCCAACGCTGTATAATTATTTTCAGGACAAAGAAAGCTTGTTCGTGGCGCTGATTGAAAAATTAGTCGAAGAAAGATTTCAAGACTTTTTTTCGCCCCAACAACTCCAGCAACCGATACCGCCAGGAAAAGGAAAAATTTTCTTGCGCCAGTTAGCAACGAGAATCATTGAAAATTCTGTAAATGATCCGCAATTTCTGGATTTTATGCGAATTATTTTCGGCGAGTCCGGGCGTTTTCCCGAACTAGCCCGAACGTTTGTAGGTACCGTGAAAGCAACTGCGTTTGAATCGATAACTCAATTATTTGCCAACTGTCGAGAACTGAAAGTTAAAGATCCCGAAGTCGCCGCTAGAATTTTTGTCGGAACAATCGTTCACTATATTCTAACCCAAAAATTGCTACACGGCGAAGACGTTTTGGAGATGGATCACGAGCGGCTCATCGAGGGTTTAATTGATTGTTTAACCGAAAATTGAACGAGAATTATAACCGCAGTTCACCGATCAATTTAAGCCAAAAATAAACGGGTTCAAGAAATGGGGTAAAAACCCATCTGGGAAAAGCGCATCAGAATTGATTTTAACGGGTTGTAATCGGCCGATAAAGGATATTCAAATGAACAAATCAAAACGTTATTACAAGACGCTGATACTGCTGCTAATTCCCTTCATTTGCATCTTACTTTATAGAGTCAGTTACCCCGGCGAACTCGCGGCGATCGAACCAACAGTATCGCCCCAATTAAATCCCATCTCACCCGTCGCCAAAACAACGGTTAACCCAAACTGGAACGCCGGCAAATTTACCAAATTTCAACACCTGACCACCGAAGACGGGCTATCGAGCGACTTAGTTTGGAACGCCGTCCAAGACAAACAAGGGTTCATGTGGTTTAGTACCTACGACGGACTGAACCGCTATGACGGTGATAGCATGAAAGTGTTTTACCACGATCCGGGCGATCCTCACAGCTTGAGTTCAAATGTTCTTCGGAACTTGTACGTCAGCCGGAGCGGGACCCTGTGGATCGGAACCATGTCCGACGGACTCAATCAATACGACCCCTCAACCGAGAGTTTTATCCGCTATCAGCACGACGCTAAAGACCCCCACAGCCTCGCCAGCAATAGCATCGGAGCGATCTACGAAGACCGGAACGGGACGCTGTGGGTGGGAACCAAAGGCGGTCTCAGCAAACTCGATCAAAAAACCGGGAAATTTACCCACTACCGCCACGATCCAACCAATCCCAAAAGCCTGATCGCCAATAACGTTTGGGCAATATATGAAGATCGCGCCGGTACGCTTTGGGTCGGGACTTCCGGCGGGTTAGAACGGTTCGATCGCGCCACAGGAGAGTTTACCCACTACCGACACGATCCGAACGCTCCTCAGACCCTCAGCAACAATCTCGTCTGGACAGTTTACGAAGACAGCCGGGGTATTCTGTGGGTCGGCACCGAAGAAGGTCTGAACACCCTAGACCGAAACACCGGGAAATTTACCCGCCACCTGTACGATCCAAATAACCCCCAAACCCTCAGCAGCAATACCGTTTTTTCGGTCGTTGAGGACCGCTACGGGTTTCTTTGGTTTTCCACCATCGGGGGACTGAGCCGCTTTGATCGCCAAACCAACCGCTTCACCCGCTACCAGCACAACTCCGCCGACCCCTACAGCCTCAACAGCGATGAAGTCTGGAACATTTACCAGGACCAAACCGGGATGCTGTGGATGTCTACGTTTCGGGGTGTGAATATTCTCGATCCCGACAGCAAGGCATTCAGACACTATCGGGCGATTCCCGGCGAACCGAACACCCTGCTGAGTAATACCGTCTCGACGGTTTACGAAGACCGAAAGGGGATGGTTTGGATCGGGACAATTGGCGGGTTGAGCCGGTGGGATCGCAAGACCGAAACCTTCACCCACTACAAATATGACCCCAAGAATCCCAACACCCCTCGACCTTCAGGCATCAAGGTGATTTATGAAGATCGAAACGGTACGGTGTGGATCGGGACTGCTGCCGACGGACTGAGCAAACTCGATCGCCAAACCAACACCTTTACCCACTACGTCAACGACTCCACCGATCCCAACAGCCTGGTCCACAACTTCGTTACCGATATCGACGAAGACCGCCAGGGGAACCTGTGGATATCGACCTGGGGCGGTTTGGATAAAATGGACCGCCAGACGGGAAAATTCACCCACTATCTGCACGACCCCGCCGATCCCAACACGCTGATCGACGATCAGGTAAACGTGTTCTACGAAGACCAACAGGGGAGGTTTTGGGTGGGTACGATGACGGGAATAGACCGCTTTGACCCGCAGACGGAGACCTTTACCCACTACCTCGACGCTTCAAACGACACCCGCATCAACGGGGGGAATAGGGTTCCCTCCGTTTATTCGATGTACGAGGATCGAAAGGGTCGGTTTTGGATCGGAACCACCAGAGGGTTGCAGAAATTTGACGACGAGCGCCGGGAATTTACCCGTTACAACCTCGAAAAGATTATCTTCAATATCTTAGAAGAAGATGTCTCCGCCGATGGAAAGGGGGGCAATTTGTGGCTGAGTCCCTCCAACGGGCTAATCCGATTTGACCCCGAAACGGAAACGTTTCACACCTACGATGTTAGCGATGGGCTGCAAAGCAATACTTTTTCTTTGAGAAACTCCAGCTACAAAAGTCGCACCGGTGAGTTGCTGTTTGGCGGCGTCAACGGGCTGACCGCTTTCTATCCGCAACAGATTAAAGATAATCCCCACATTCCCCCCGTTGCGATCACCGATTTTCAATTGAAAGGTAAACCCGTTCCCATCGGAGAAAATTCGGTTCTCAAACAGTCGATTCTCAAAACCAAACATTTAAAATTGTCCTACCGCGATCGCGTTTTTTCCTTTCAGTTTGCCGCCTTAAATTACCGGGCGCCTCAGGACAACCGGTACAAATACAAATTGGAAGGGTTTGAGAAAGAATGGACCGAAGTGGACGGCACCCGAAATTTTGCCACCTACACCAATTTGAATCCCGGTAACTACGTGTTTAAAGTGATCGGCTCGAACAATGACGGGATCTGGAACTCTCAAGGCGCCGCGATCGCCATTACTGTAATTCCCCCCTGGTGGGAAACGCTTTGGTTCAGGGGTTCTGCTGTCATTTTATCAACGGGGGCGATCGTTGGCGGCTATCGTTGGCGGGTTTATGCGATCGAACACCGGAACCGGGAATTGGAAAACCAAGTCACAAAACGCACTGCCCAATTACAAACATTAAACCAGCAATTAATCATTGCAAAAGAAAGAGCCGAAGTTGCAAATCATGCCAAAAGCGCTTTCCTTTCCAGCATGAGTCACGAACTGCGAACGCCCTTAAATGGCATTCTTGGATATGCTCAAATTCTCAAACGGGAACGGGGTTTAGATGCGGAGCAAAAAGAGGGTTTGAATGTTATTTATAACAGCGGATATCATTTGTTGACTTTGATTAATGATGTTCTCGATCTGGCAAAAATTGAAGCGGGTAAAACGGATTTTTATCCCCAGAATATCAATTTTATCGATTTTCTCAATAATGTGGCGGGGATTATCCGCATGGCGGCTCATCAAAAAGATATTCAGTTTTCTTTTGAAAAAGATGCCAATTTGCCGATTCGGGTAGAAGTCGATGACAAACGTTTGCGTCAAGTTTTGCTCAATTTGTTGGGGAATGCGGTGAAATTTACCGACAGGGGGAAGGTAACGTTAAGGGTTATAACTCTTGAATTTCCAACTAAAAACCAGAAGCAAAAAGCCAAATTTCGCTTTGAAATTAGCGATACCGGCGTTGGAATGACTCCCGAACAATTGACCCAAATTTTTAAGCCCTTTGAGCAGGTTGGAGATGTCAACAAACGGACGGAAGGGACGGGTTTGGGTTTGGCAATTAGCCGCCAGTTGGTGAACTTGATGGGCGGCGAAATTTGGGTCGAAAGTCAGCAGAATAAAGGCTCAACTTTTTGGTTCGATCTGATCTTGGCGATCGCAGAAGGTGAAACAATTGCCGCTTATTTGCAACCGGATACTCGGGAAATTGTCGGTTATAAAGGGAAACGCCGCCAAATTTTGATCGTCGATGACAAGTTAGAAAACCGCATGGTATTGCTCGATTTGCTTGACCCCCTCGGCTTTGAAATTACCGTCGCGAAAGATGGCAAGGAAGGCATCGAACAAGCAAAAACTGTTCATCCCGATTTAATCCTAACCGATTTGGTTATGCCCGTTATTAATGGCTTTCAAATGGTACAAATGATTCGCAAAACTCCGGAAATTGAAGATATACCAATTGTGGCTGTTTCTGCCAGTGTTTTTGATGAAGATAAACAGCAAAGTTTTAATATTGGCTGTCAAGGATTTTTATCCAAACCCATCGAAGCAGACGAATTGTTTGCCGCGATCGCTAATTGTTTACAGCTTGAATGGGTCTATCAGACGGTAGCTTCTCAACCGGAGATTTATGAGTCCGAGGTGATTTCAAATCAAGATCTTATTCCACCGCCTCAACAAGATTTAGAGGTACTTTACGAATTAACGATGTTTGGCGATCTCGACCAGGTAAAAGCCAAAATCGATGAAATCGAACAGACAAGTCCTCAATATAGTGTGTTTACTCGCCGGGTTAGAGAATATGCCCAGAAATTAGAAGATGAGCCGATTTTAGAGTTGTTAACTCAATATCTAGAACAGCAATAATAGCATAAAAACTTGGTTTCTAAAAGAAACCGGGTTTTTTGAGATAATTACTTCTGATCAATCATTTCTGATTATTATAGGATAAGAACAACGTTGGGGAGGAGGTTATGGAAGATGGTCACGATGATGGGGTGATCTTAGTTATTGATGACGATCAAACCAACATTAAGGTGATTATTGACACTTTAAAGCCCGCAGGATTGACCGTTATTTCTGCACGCAACGGCGAAATGGGAATCAAGCGGGCCTTGTTTGCTCTCCCCGATCTGATTTTACTTGATGTGATGATGCCCGGTATTGATGGCTTTGAAACCTGTCGCTGTTTAAAATCCGAACCCGCTACCCAAGCCATTCCCATCCTGTTTATGACGGCGTTAAACGATGAAGAAAGTAAGGTCAAGGGGTTTGATGTGGGGGGAGTTGATTATATTACTAAACCCTTTGGTGCCAGAGAAGTGGTCGCCCGGGTAAAAACTCATCTCAATTTAAAGCGAAAGCAAGATCTTTTAGAACGTTTGGTGGGTATTGATGGGCTAACTGAAATTCCAAACCGGCGCCAGTTTGATACCGTGTTTGACAAGGAATGGAGGCGGGCGCTACGCACTCAAACTCCCCTCGCATTAATTATGCTCGATATTGATTATTTTAAAAACTTTAATGATGGTTACGGACATACCGCAGGCGATGAATGTTTGAGAAAAGTTGCACAAACTTTGGCGGGTTCGGTTCAGCGTGCATCGGATTTTGTGGCTCGATATGGCGGAGAAGAATTTGCCGTGATTCTACCGGGAACACCTCTAGAGTCAGCCGTAAATATAGCTGAGAAAATTAAAGAAAATGTTGAGTCTTTGCATCTCTATCATGCTTTTTCTCAGGTTTCAAATTATGTTAGTTTGAGTTTGGGAGTCGCGGAACTTATTCCCAGTAATGAAATTTCTCCTCAAAATTTAATTGAAATGGCGGATCGAGCCTTGTATCGAGCCAAAGCCCAAGGACGAAATCAGGTCATTAGTTGGTGCGAACTTCAGTAAAAGCCTGTTTATATATTCGGTTTAAAATTTATCTGTTTTTTTATAAAAACTTATTCTAAAATAGGCTTTTTCGGATAGCGATCTCTAAGTTTTTTAATCGCTAGAGAACCCAATTTCTAGGCATCAATCATGGGGTTTTTGTAATTTAAAAAATAGCCCAAGAAAAAATAGCCCAACGATATTGTTGCAAATACTCACCCCAATTTTAAAAGCATAACCCCTCAATTGTTGAAAAGTTATGCTTTCAGTTCACTATTTTGTTTTTGGCTAATTTTGGGGATGCGGATGGCGAGACTCGAACTCGCAAGGCAAAGCCACACGCCCCTCAAACGTGCGCGTATACCAATTCCGCCACATCCGCTTGGGCTGCTCGAAACTTCCGTTAAACCGAACGTTTCACAGCGCATCTTCTATCATAGCACAAAATTTGAGAAGAGCAACAGGAAAAATCGAAGGCTTTGCAGGGGGAGCAGGGGGAGATGGGAGTTGGGAGTCGGGAGTCGCCGAAAAACTGTTAACTGACAACTCTAATAACTGGTGACTCTCTTACAAACTTTGCTACCGACTATTCCGCCGGGTCGCAAGGAACGCGCTGGTGACAGGTGTTGCAGTGCTGACTTGGCGGAATAGTCGCGAAGCAACGGACGTTCCCGGAGGGTAATGAGTGACTGTAAATTGCCTATTCCCTGACGAAATATCTTTCCCTGTTGACCAAAACAGTTTAGGATAAACAGATTATTGATCGAGCAGCACAGAAGATGCGCTTTTCTAAGATCCTAATTGCCAATCGGGGGGAAATTGCCCTACGCATCCTCCGCACCTGCGAGGAACTGGGTATAGCCACAGTTGCCGTCCACTCTACCATTGACCGCCACGCCCTACACGTTCAGTTGGCGGACGAAGCCGTTTGCATCGGCGAACCGAGCAGTGGTAAAAGTTATCTGAATATACCCAACATTATCTCAGCCGCCCTCACCCGCAACGCCACGGCCATACATCCGGGCTACGGCTTCCTCGCGGAAAATGCGCGATTTGCGGAAATCTGCGCCGATCACGACATTGCTTTCATTGGCCCGACGCCGGAAGCGATCCGTTCAATGGGCGACAAATCAACCGCCAAGGAAACCATGCAAAAAGTCGGAGTTCCCACAATACCGGGGAGTGATGGCCTGGTGACGAGCGAAAAAGAAGCGGCGAAAATAGCCTCAAAAATCGGCTATCCGGTCATTATTAAAGCAACAGCCGGCGGAGGAGGGCGGGGAATGCGTCTGGTGCGCGATCCGGCGGAACTACCGAAACTGTTTGCAGCCGCCCAAGGAGAAGCGGAAGCGGCTTTTGGGAATCCGGGGGTTTATTTAGAAAAATTCATCGAACTACCCCGTCACATTGAATTTCAGATTTTGGCCGATAGTTACGGAAATGTGATTCACTTGGGAGAACGGGACTGTTCGATCCAACGACGTCATCAAAAACTGCTTGAAGAAGCACCCAGTCCCGCTTTGAGTTCCCAACTGCGGGAAAAAATGGGATCGTCGGCGATCAAAGCGGCTCAGTCGATTAACTATACTGGAGCGGGAACGGTAGAATTTCTGCTCGATAAGACGGGGAATTTCTATTTTATGGAGATGAACACCCGCATCCAGGTAGAACACCCCGTTACCGAGATGATCACGGGGCTAGATTTAATCGCCGAACAAATTCGGGTGGCTCAGGGGGAAAAATTGCGCTTAACTCAAGAACAGGTACAACTGAGAGGTCATGCGATCGAATGTCGGATTAATGCCGAAGACCCCGATCACAATTTTCGCCCCGGTCCCGGACGAATTAGCGCCTATCTTCCCCCAGGGGGAAATGGGGTGCGAATTGATTCTCATGTCTACACCGACTATGAAATCCCGCCCTATTACGATTCTTTGATTGGGAAATTGATTGTTTGGGGTCCTGATCGCGAATGTGCGATCGCCCGCCTGAAACGGGCTTTACGGGAGTTTGCCATTACTGGAATTCCCACAACGATTGGTTTTCATCAAAAGATTTTGGAAACTCCAGAATTTCTCAAAGGTGAGGTTTACACCAATTTTGTTGAACAGTGGATGAAACGTCAATCGGAATAAAACGTTTACATGATCATTCGGAGTAAGCCCTGTTGACCGAGGAGAATTTCCCGCAACAGGCTGAAAATTCCCACCCAGATAATTGGGGTAATATCGACTCCGCCCAACGGGGGAACGATTTTTCGGGTGACGGCGAGAAACGGTTCGGTCGGCCAGACAATCACGTTAAAGGGGAAGCGACTGGCATCAACTTGGGGATACCAAGTTAGGACAATCCGAAAAATAAAGAAAAAGGTCATTATCCCCAGGAAAATGCCCAAAATCCAACTAACGGCGGTCAGGGTGGTCATATTCTGCTGAAAACTCGATCGTTCTACACTGCGACTATTGATCCTTATTTTAGCGGGTTGTGGGGAACTGAAAACTAAGGAGCCAACTCAATCGCTCAACGGTGTAACCTGTTGTTAAAATGATAAAATTAAAGCAATTTTTGTAAATTTAAGGATCGACTTACTATGACCCCTTCGTTAGCAAACTTCCTTTACAGCTTACTGGCAGGCGTTTTAATCGTTGTGGTTCCAGCCACCGTTGGTCTGTTGGTTCTCTCTCAGAAAGATAAGATCATCCGTTCTTAATCGGGTCGAGAGTGGTTTGCGGGGTAAGGAGTGGGGTTGAACTCAATTCCTTACCCGAACTCTCCATTAAAAAAATATTTCTGTGGATATATAAAACCTTAAGGGCTAGCTAAACAACAAAGCGAGCCTGTAGACTCGGACTAAACTAGAGAAGAGACAGAGAACTCGCACTTGATAGGACTGGCATAGGAGAATCAAAGTATGGTTAATTTAGGATTGAACTGGAGCAGTCTGCTGGGGATTATCCTGGCAGTTTCCGGTGCGGGATTGTATTTCCTCCGGTCATGGCGTCCCAAGCTAGCCCGCGATCACGATATTTTCTTTGCGGCGGTTGGCTTACTCTGTGGCGGGATTTTACTGTTTCAGGGATGGCGACTCGATCCGATTTTGGCTTTTGGTCAATTTCTGTTAACGGGAAGTGCAATCTTCTTCGCCGTCGAAAGTATTCGTCTGCGGGGTTTGGCAACCGCTAAGGCAAAAGAACGCTCATCGCCCATTGTAGACGAAGATCGCTATGTGAGTGATGTTTATCGAGTTGATGCGGAACTCGACGAACTCGAACCCACTGATGAATATCAACCGATGGCGCGTCAAATTAGAGGAAGCCGGGATAGCCGTTTAAGTCGCTCAGACCCCTATGAGGATGAAGCGCCCCGTCGTCGTCCGAACAGTCGCAGAAGCACCGCAGATCGACCCAGCAGCAGCGATCGCTCGACCCGTCGTCCTCGTCCCCGTCCGGAGAGTCGGACCCGTTCCTATTCCGATGAATGGGAAGCTTCTATCGATTCTACACCGGAAAGCCCCTCTCGCAGTCGAGGCAGTCGTCCGACATCACGAACAGAAAGTCCCTTAGATCGCGATGAAAACCGTTGGGATGATGTAAACCCGACTAGACCCTCGTCTAGACCGAGAAAAACTCGTCCTCCCGAAGATATTCGTTCGAGAAGCCGCATTGTCGATCGCCCGGAGACAGACACAAGTTCGACAGATTATGTGGACTATCGACCTGTGGATTATTCTGACGACGATTTTGAGAGTTCAAACCCCTAGTCGCTCAGAATTAAGGGTGAGAAAAGATTGCTGGCTGTATGGTTGGAAATCAACTAACGAGGAGGGGAACTGCTAATTTTGCTGGGGTTTCTCTCCTCTAACTCATTGAGTGGAAGTTCTCGGAGATCGATTTAATGAAACGGCTTCAAATGATCGCGAAGTTTGCCATTAGTGTCATCCTGGGATTGATGTTGGTCTTACCCGGAGAAATTGCGATCGCCCTCAATAGTTCAGCCAACGATCAGCAACCCGCATTGAGCGGGAACGGTCAGTATTTGGCTTACGTCTCTAACCGCAACGGCCACCGTCAGATCGTCCTGTACGATTTACAACGACAGGAATTGGTGGACTTACCGGGGTTAAATCACGGGGATGCGATCGCCGAAAATCCGAGTCTGAGCAATACGGGGCGTTATCTGGTGTATATGGCGAGCGATTCGGGCCGTCCCGAAATCGAACTGTACGATCGCAAAACCAGTCACGTCCAGATTGTATCTGGTGGCTATCGGGGTTGGATACGCCATCCGCGAATTAGCCCGGATGGTCGCTATATTATCTTTGAAACCGGGCGTCGGGGTCAATGGGATTTAGAAGTCTTAGATAGAGGGTCTCACATCGAACTTGATCGAGTGGATCGAGTCGAAAATAAAGATAAAACTCAAGAATAGTTTTCTGTCAAAAAACTTGTCGCGAAACTGACGAATTTTAATTAAACTGACTTTAAGAGCAAGCCAAGTCTGTGAAACGTTGTCTGAACTTTATTATTATTCTATTCATAGCCGGATTTTTGCTAACAAGCTGTGTTGGCTCTCCTCGCATCATTCAATATCCAGTCGAGGGGAGCGAAACGAGCCTCAATAGTCCCGCCGCCGAGTTTGACCCCCAAATCAGCGATCGCTATATTGTGTTCGCCTCAGATCGACGGGGAAGACAAGATATTTACTTGTACGATAGACAACAAAAAAGCTTGGTCGATTTACCCGGATTAAATAGCTTAAATCTGATCGCCGAAGCCCCGATAATTTCCGCCAATGGTCAATACATTGCTTTTCTCGGAATTCGCGGAAAACAGTCCGACATCTACCTCTACAACCGGGAAACTCGCCAACTGCGGAATTTAACTCAAAACCTACAAGCGGAAGTGCGAAATCCGACCATGAGCGGAGAAGGGGGAATCGTCGCCTTTGAATCGAGCGTAAACGGTCAGTGGGATATCCTTGTTTATAATCGATACGGACAACCCCTGAATTTACCATTAGTTCCTCGCTAAACTCCCAGAGAACAATTCCTGATGGGTGAGCCAATCTGAGTGGATTTATAATTAATGTATTTAGACGACTGAGACTCATGTACTCAATCACCCAGAAGCTAACATTTAAGCAGGGAATTCAGTTAACAAACTGATTGAGCTTCTGATTGTCCAATCGGAAAGCGGTAGACCCGCCCCGTTTTCCAACCCACCTTGTAAGTTAATATTGGTGGTCAATTCAGCGGGATCGAAAAATGAATCTGAAATTTTTGAGTTTAGCAACATCTGGACTCTTAGCCCTGGGAACGACAGTTAACGTTAATGGGGCTGATGCGAGTTCTTCTAAAACCCTTTTACCAGACTTAGCCCCAACCGCCGAGCAACCCCATTTGAAGTTCAATCGTGCGATCAATCCATCTAACCGGCTGTTGTTGGCTCAAGACGACGGGGAAGAAACGAACATTCGGGTTTACGAACAAGCAAGTCCGGCAGTCGTTTCCATCGATACGGAAAAAGCCAACGGTAGCGGTACAATTATCTCACCCGACGGCATGGTTTTAACCAATGCTCACGTCGTTTCCCAAGGGGGAGATGTCAAGGTGACGTTAGCCGATGGTCAAGAAATGACCGCCGATGTGATCGCCTTTGGAGAAGATGGGCTAGATTTAGCGGTTCTAAAAATTCGCAACGCTCGGAATTTACCGACCATTCCCATTGCCAAACCGGGTTCGGTCAGGGTCGGTCAGCGGGCTTTTGCGATTGGGAATCCTTTTGGTCAATTTCAAGGAACCTTTACCATCGGAATTGTCAGTCGCATCGACGGACAGCGAAATCTCATTCAAACCGATGCGGCGATCAACCCCGGAAATTCGGGAGGACCCTTACTCAATAGCAAAGGCGAATTAATTGGGGTGAATACGGCAATTTTTACGCGGGGTCGCAGCGGGGGCAATATCGGCATTGGTTTCGCGATTTCTGTCGATAAAGTGCCGCCCTTTTTGCAGGCGGTCCAAGAAGGACGGGCGCCGCGAGTTGCCCAATCTCAAAGACCTTTGGCTTTTGCGGGCGAACCTTCGGAAAAATTGATTCTCAACGGCCCGGAAATTACCGGTCGCCTCGATGAAAATGACAGTATTTTACCGATTGATAATAGTTTTTATGATATGTATTCTTTTGAGGGAAAAGCGGGTCAGCAAATTGCTATAGAAATGACCAGTCAGGACTTAGATCCTTACTTAATTTTGTTAAATTCTGATGGCAGTGAACTCGCTCAAGATGATGATAGCGGTGGCGATAAAAATGCCAAAATTACGATCACCCTCCCGGCCGATGGCGAATATACGTTTTTAGCCAATTCCTATGAGGCGGGAGAATCGGGCGACTATCGATTAAGACTTCGCGTTGCTAACGATCGCCTCACTCCGACCGAACGTTCTAATCGTTTGATTTTACAAGAACGAGGCATTTTAGATAACACCAGCGCCGTTCTTCCTTCTGATGGGAGTCGCTATGAGGAGTATAGCTTTGATGGGGTAGCGGGTCAGGCTGTTACAATTCGACTCGAAAGTTCCGATTTCGATCCCTATGTGGCTCTGTTTAGTCCGAATGGTCAGCTTGTGGGAGAAAATGACGATGCCAATTCGTCTGAGAAAAATGCCGCCCTCGCTGTAACTTTACCGATGACAGGCCGCTATCGAGTCGTCGTCAACGCCTATGATAGTACAGGTCAAGGTAACTATCTGCTAACCGTTCGATAAATATCTACCAGTCGAGATCGATTCGGGCGCTCCGATGGGAGTGTACATCTAAACTTGTCAATTGAGTTGATCTGACTTTCTATTTTGTGTCCCACTGAGGTTATTTATGCGTCAAATTCAATTTTGGGCTGTGATTGCTAGCCTACTGACCGTTTTTCCGGCTCATGCTGTTAATCGTTCCTCATCAACCAACGGGAATTCACAGGGGAGCAACCCCATTCAGTTGGATCGGTTGCAGGCTCAGGAAACCCCCTCAGAAATCGAACCTTCTCCCGAAACCGAACCCTCCTCAGAAGGTGAAATGAGTCCGACGATGCCAGAAGAAACGCCGGCTCCGGCTGAATCTCCGGCTGAATCTCCGGCTGAATCTCCGGCTGAATCTCCGGCTCCCGAAGTGACTCCGGCTCCTAACCCGGAAGCGGCTCCCGAGTCTCCTGAGACGAATGTAGAGTCATCTGATTTAATTTTAGATGAGCAGGGCGAACTCAGCGAAGGTGACTCGGTGTTAGCTTCTGATGGCAGTTTGTATGATGAATACACCTTTGATGGAACCCAAGGACAGGAAGTAACAATTTCGCTCGATAGTAGTGAATTTGATACTTATTTGGCGATTTTTACCCCCGATAATAAGTTGCTCGAAGAACATGATGATATCAATCAGAGTAACTCAAATTCTCAAATTACCGTCACTTTACCCAGTGATGGCGTTTATCGGGTGATTGTGAATTCCTACGATGACAAAGGACGGGGCAAATACAACCTGAAAATTAAGTAAAAAACGGGGAATGAGGACGGGAAAATTGAGTCGTAATTATCAATCAATTGCCTCATTCCTGTCAATTTCCCTAAGTTTTAACGCAAACCGAGCCAGGTGAATAAATCTTGGCCCGTGAAGAATTCCAACGCCAAAAGGATGACAAAACCAATCATCGCAAAACGGCCATTAATCTGCTCGGCATAGCGAGTCCAACCAAAAGCGGGTTCGGAGTAGGTGGAGTTGGGAGGGGAATTGGATTCATCTGTATCTGTAGATGAAGGCGTAGAAGAACTCATTTTTGTTGCTCCAGACGTTGAACAGATTCGATTAGCGATCGCACGGTTTTTGTACCTTCAGAAGGTTCAAAGTTCAAGGGAAACTTACCTCGACTTATCATTCTAAACCCTAACGGTCCCAGACCGAGCAATGCTTTGACATCACGGAGATAGTTTCCTATTACTAAAATACCAAATTTGCGTTCATCGACCCATCCGCCTTGTTTAACCAAATCAACTAACACTTTCCGGTGACGAATGGGGGTGCTATCCCCGGCATTTTTGCGTTCGAGTATTTCGTGTTTAATTTTGGTAATCTGATCCAGCGGGGCGACTTCCATCGGACAGACGGTGTTACAGTTGAAGCAGCGAGTACAACCCCAAACCCCTTCGGTTCCTTTATTGTAGAGTTCTATCCGGTCTTCGGTGCGCGCGTCGCGGTTGTCGGCGACCATCCGTTGGGCTTTGGCGAGGGCGTGGGGGCCTGCAAATTCGGGATTGACTTCTAGGGCATTACATTCGGAATAACAAGCCCCACAGAGAATGCAATTTCCCATTTGATTTAGTTTAGCTCGTTCTGCGGGAGTTTGCAAAAATTCTCGTTCGGGGATGGCTCGGCTTTCGGTACTAACGTAGGGTTCAACTTTTTCTAAATTATCCCAAAACCCTTTCATATCGACGACTAAATCTTTAATGACGGGCATATTTCCCATCGGTGCTATTGTAATTTCAGGAAGCCCGTTTGAAGCGGGGGGAACGGAACTGGAAGCGGCTATTTTTTCTAAACGAGCCAATTCGCTGCCGATATTTTCTTTGCAGGCTAAAGCGGAACGGCCATTAATTCGCATTCCGCAACTTCCACAGATGGTATTGCGGCAATTTTTCCGAAAGGCTAAGGTACCGTCTTGTTCCCATTTTATCCGATTTAGACATTCAAGAATGGTATTTCCGGGTTCGACATCCAGCTTGTAGGTTTGGATGCGGGGGCTGCTGTCTTGAGTTTGGCGAATAATGTTAAATTGAACTTGCATCTTTTTTGAGTGAGGCTTTATTTCTTAGTATAAGGACTGTTTGAACGATTGGCTATAATTTTAGTGAAGATCATCCTAAAAACTAAAGGTTTTCTTTATAAAATCCGGGTTAATTACTCGAGAACTTGTAGTTTTTGAATTTGTTGTTCGGGGATTCCCCAACTTTTTAAAATGGTATAAGCTAAAATTTGATGTCCGGCGAGATTCGGATGAACTCCATCCCGAGTGAGGATATTTTGCGATTGTCCGCCATAGCGTTGATAGGTTAAAATCACATCTCGAAAGGGTAGATTGAGGTCAAGAAACCGACATTGATTTTGAGTCGCAACCGCCCGCATGACGGCGATGTATTCCCGCAAACGGATATTTTCTCGACTGTTTAAATCTTCGCTAATTATCGTGGGAGAGAGGAGCAAAACGTCTATATTTCGAGCTTTTGCCGCTTTTACCATTGCGGTTAAATTTTGGCGGTAGCGGTCTATATTGGCGGTATTTTCTGACTCGTTTGGGGCGGTTTTAAAGCTTTGAATAATATCGTTAACGCCGACGTTGATTGTCACCAAATCGGGCTTTTTATCCAAGACATCTTGTTGAAATCGTTGTTGTAAATCAACGGAGGTTTGACCCGATATTCCCGCTTGAATCAGTTCTATTTTGGATTGAGGAAAAAGTGTATTAAGATAACGCTGCATCAACCAAACATAACCGCCATAATTCCCCCCCGCTTGGGTAATACTATCCCCCAATAAGATAATTTTTTGTTTTCCTTGTAGGGGGGTTAACTGTTGGGTTGGGGGGGCGAGTTCAACCGCAACGGGAGTGGAGGGGAAACTAACAATTATTCCCACCGTTAGCAAGGCGGAAACGGCTCGAAGGCAAAGAAAAGGCGGGAATTTTTGGGCTTCAATTTGGGAAATTATACCAGATTTTGGATTCATAGTAAAGGTTGGGATTGACACTCCTCTGGTTTAAATTAACTCGAACGAAGATTCGGTTAAACTGGGGATATTTTAACTCAATTTTCCGATAAAATTTCCACCGTTCCCTGATAACCATCGACTCGCACCCGCTGACCATTTTTTAACAGAGAAACCGCGTGATGAATATTCATAACGGCTGGAATTCCATATTCGCGAGCGATAATGGCGCCGTGAGAAAGTTGTCCGCCGACTTCGGAAATAATCGCCTGAGCATTAATTAACAAAGGCGCCCAACCGGCATCTGTATAAGGAACAACTAAAATATATTTTCCTTCGTTGTTGGTGAGACTATCTCCGATACTGCGACAAATTTGAATGGTTCCTTCTACACAACCAACACTCGCGGGAATTCCGGTGAGAATTGACGAATTTTCAGCATCGGGATGGCTAGAAGTTAGGGTTTTTGGAAGGGTATTTCCGTAAACCACACCGGGAATTTGAATGTTTTTATCTTGTTCAAATTGTTCTCGTCTGGCTTTGACTTTGGCTTTGAGAGAAGTTGTATTTTCGTGACGAATCCAATCTTGAATTTCGGCAAATTCTAAAAAGAAGATATCGTTAGTTTGGTCTAACAAATTGGCGGCGACTGCTTTTTCGGCAATTGCCAAAAACGTCCATCGCAAATGGGCTAATAGTTTCCCATAAACTTCGGCAATTCTTCCCTTTGTAATCGCCCGTTCTCGACATTGAGACAGGCGCCAACGTTGCCAATAGTTGAGGATTTTGTGATTAAATTTTGCGGCTTTGACCGAGGGATTTTGAATCATTGAAAACAGGGTTTTCCGAAACACTTCGGGCTGTTCTTTCCAGGTAGATACTGCGATATCAGTCCCGACTTCGCTCAAATACCCGTAGGTGTTTAACCAGGCGTCAAATTCGGCTTGAAAATCCGAGATTTGATTGAATTGTTGTTCTAACTCGGAGAAAGAAGCGGTTTGATGAATGGGGGTTTGTTCTCGAAATTTATCGGCTATTTTTTGCAGCGAACACATCGCCATCACTTCCGGGTTATTTTCAGTCGGTAGCCATTCATCAGACACTCGAAAAATAGCCCGTCGAACCGCCAAGCCAATCGGCCCCAAAATGTTATAATAAGTGACGGGTTTGAGCAAGTCTTGAATCCGTTCGGCACGGTCTATAAGTTTGTCGAGAGATTGAGAACTTAACGGGAAAGATTGGGTGTTGAATTCGGCTTTGAGTTGATTTAATGCGGGTAAAAAAGTTTTACGATAATCTCGCTGAAAGGATTTAACTAAAATCATTTCTCGCCGCACCAAACGCCACAAACCAGGTAAAGAAGGTAATAGCGTACTGATGGGAGGTTTTCCCATTTTTTGACCTCGCAGCAAGAATTCTAACCCCTGTTCCGGCAATCCCATCATCCGAAAAATTGCACCGAGTAAGGTGGCATTAAAATAAGCGTGAGAACCCAACAAAGTGGCGGTTTCGTTAAAGTTGAGTTGGGCGGCTTTTTGACCCAAAACCAGGGTAAAAATTTCCCCCCAAACGCCACAAGTCAAAGGACGATTAATCGACCAAGTTAAAGGCGGAATCGTGCCGGGAATCACTTCTGCGGCGATAGTTCTCGTCCAAATCGGTCTAAGATTTGTAATCGGACGAGTTTGTAAAATCCAGATATTTTCCTCATCCCAACCCCATTCGATATCTTGAGGCAAACCGTGATAAAAGGTTTCAATTTCTTGAGCCAGTTGCACCAATTCTGCTATAATATTTCCGGGGATGAGAGAGGAATTTTTGAGCGGGTTTAAAATTTGGTTTTTCGGGTCGAGGTTGCTGAAGTCAATTTCTAAATGAAGGGGGGTAAACTTCCCGCCAACCACTCCTTCGGCACCGTCCGGTAAAGCCTCAATAATCACTTTTGACGAACCATCCAACGGATGACGGCTAAACATCACCCCGGCGGCTTTACTACTAATATAAGGTTGAACTAAAACCGCAATCCCTTCGTCGGGAATTCGCCGCTGACGCCGATAAGAAATTGCCTCCGAACTCCAATAAGACTGACGACAAGTTTCAATCGCTTCAAATAATTCAGCCTGAGTCGTTACCGGCCCAATTGTTTCATATTGTCCGGCGGCCGAACTGTTATCGCTATCTTCTCCAATCGCTGAAGACCGAACAATTAAAGGCAGGCGAGAACTGGGAAGGGGTAGAGTAAAATTCTCTAATTTTGATGAAGTTTTGGTTTCGGGTTCAAAGGCGGGTAAAACCCAACCGGAAGGCACTTTAAATCCCGCCCGTTTGAGTTGACTTAATCGGGCCGCTTTTTCACCGTAAATTTTTTCATCTAACGGTTCAGATAAAGTAGATAAACGCTGTTTTTTAGACAAACCAAAATCATCTCCTTGACGCAAATTAATAAAAACTAAAGTGACCGCCAAACCGATAGCCGCCAAGATTTGAAACAGAAAGTCAGCAAGAGAAGTTGAGAAGGGAATTCGCCATAATCCTACCCAAAAAGGGCCGCTAAGACAACCCCAACGCACCCCCCGGAGTCGGGCTAAAGTGGGATGGGCGGGAGTGACTAAACGCCCAATTTGCCAAATCAGGAAGCCGGTGATGCCCGTACTCAACGCCACCGTAACCGAGTAAACGAGAACCCCCCAAGTCGCGTTGGTGACGCCTCCGCCCCGAGCGATGAAATATCGACCCAAGACTAAAAAGATTAATCCTACTAATTGTAAGGCAGAAATCTCAGGAAACCAGGCTTTGGCGAGTAACACGGGTAAAATTCCTCGGGCTATCTCGCCCAAAACTGCGGCGATTCCGGCTTTTTTTCCGGCATGGGTGAAGGCGGCGGCCACACTGACGTTACCGGTGCCGACTTGCGTTAGGTCGATACCCGTGAAAATTCTAACGACAACGTGAGTCAGAGGGAAAGCACCCAAACCAAAACTACTGAGAATGAAAACGATTAGTTTCCCAAAAAACATTGGATTGTAGTTATGCGTAAGATGATATTCTCATGTTTTATCGTTAGATGGTAAATTCGGCAATAAAAGATTAACGATTGACACAGGAATCGAGATTTAATAAGACATAGGGAAAGGCAAAGGTAAACCAACCTTCCCAAACTTGTTCGGCTTGTTGGCTGTCGATAAAACTGTTGACCATTCTCTGCCACTGGGTATCGTTATTGGGCAAAACTAACCCGTAAAAATCGCAGGTGAGCGGTTTTTCGGGAACTAAGGTGTAGTTTTCCATCGGTAATTTTTGTCTGAAAATTTCCCCGAGGGTGAGAATTCCGTCGTTGGCAAAGGTATCAATCCGGTTGGTTGTTACGGCTTTAACGGCTTCGGAAATGGCATTTTCTCCCCGAAAGAATACGGTGTCGGTTTGAGGGTATTGTTGGCGGATAAAGAGTTCATTGGTTGAGTTTTTGACGACTCCGGTTTTCACGTTGTCGAGGCTGGTATTGGGCAGAATTTTATCTTCATTTTCGGCGGGAATTAAAAATTGGGTTCCGGTAATAAAGAAGGCTTTAGAAAAGCTAATTCCGGGAATATTATTGCGAATCGAGTTGGGGCCGCATTCGAGATGAACGGTTTTATTTCTAACAATTTGAAAGCGGTTGTCGATATTGGATGGAAATCTGACCAATTGAACTTTAACGGGCGTGTTGAGTTTTTCGGTTAAATGATTGGCAAAATCATTGAGAAATTCTGAACAATATCCCGTCCAATTTTGTTTATCATCAATGTAACCAAAGGGAACCGCATCCCGTCTCATGGCGGCTTTTAAGACACCCGTCCGTTGAATTTCTTCTAAAATTGTTTCGCCTGCGGGGGGCTGAGGAACTTCAACAATGGGTCCTTTTGGTAACAGTGGGGCGGGTATGGACTTTCCGTAGGCGGTTTCCAATTGTTCTAGAGAAAGGGATTGGATGAAGTTGATATCTAAGCCTTCTTGACTGAGGGATTTGTTGTAAGAAGAACTTAAATAGGGTAGGTCTTGTTGACGCTGTTTGAGGTAGACGTTAAAAAAAGCCGTACTCAAGCCGAAAAAATAGGGTCTTCCCAGGTCAAAGTTCTCACCAATAATAAATTTAGGAACCCCCGCAACCCCTTTGGTATCCGACCGCAATGTTGACGTAAAATGTGTTCCGGGGTTTAATAACGAGAGATATTTATTGGGGGAATTTAACCATAAAAACGGGTGAATTTGTTCTTGAATAACGGGCGTGACAATATCATTTGCACCCGCAACCATTAAGGTGGGAACTTCGACTTTTCTCATTCCTTCCGGGCCGTACAAAGCGCTCGTTAAGGGATGGGCGGCGACGACGGCTTTAATACGAGGGTCGCGCAAATCGTAGTTATTTGGGGGCAGATAAACCGCCCGACATTGCAGTAATAAAGACACGTTTAAGCTAAAGTTCTCGGGCGTGCATTGTTGCTGCAATCGATTGTAATTGATCTCCGCTCCTCCCAAGGCTAAAGCGGTGGTTCCCCCAAAGGAATTCCCAATCACTCCAATGTTATTAAAATCTATTAGTTTTTTCCAAAAGGGGTCGGTTTTCACCAATTTTTCGACCTCATCCAACAGATAAATAATATCTAAAGGACGGCTGACATATTCAATCGGACTCAGGAGTAAATCGACCTCGCCCCGAATAAAAGCTTCTCGATAGTTTAAACTGCTGCCAATGTGTTCGGGAGTGGCGACAATAAAACCGTAAGAAGCGATATGTCGGGCTAAACTATCGTGACCTTTGTAGGAACCAAATCCGTGACTGGAAATAATTAAAGGAACGGGTTCGGTGAGTCCTTCGGGGATTAAAAAATCGACATCCAGTCGATAGGAACCGGCTAAACCCGTCTCGGTTTGACGAATATTCCGAACTTGAAAACTGACTTCTTTTTTTGTGAGTTGATAGGGGCCGGTTTCTCGCAAATCGGGCAACTGAGAAAAGTCAACTTTGGGTTCGGCTGCGGCTTCGGTTTCCGCTTCTTTAATAATGGCTTGAGTTGCGGCTTCTCGATATTCTAATAAAATTGGTAATTCTTCGGCGAGTTGAAAGATGAGATTGGCATCAACTTGTATACTTTCTGCGGGAAATTTCCGAATCACATTTAATAAGGTAAACCCTCCGGGGTCGGAAGCGGCGGTAATAATTGCCGTGCGTAAAGCTTCGGAACCATTGGTATTGGCTTCGACCTGCAAAACCTGTCCTAAACGTTCAAATATAGGGTCCGCAAGGGGCATATTAATTGCCCGAGAAACAATTTCGGGGTTAACATCAAAGCGCCTTCCCAAAACTTGCCGCAAACTTTCGACTCGGGTTTTGCCGATTAATTTTGCATAAACTCCAAAGTCACCCGTAATTTTCCCTTCATTGACAAAAGTCTCTAAGTTTTTGACGGACATATAGACTTTGACGGGGGGATAGGAAAAGGTAATCTCTTCGGCGCCCAATACTGGTTTTGGCTTGAACAAATTGGGCAGGATTCCCCCACCCCAGACCAAACCTAAAGAGAGTAAGCTGACGAGACTAACTCGGCTTATTTTAGCTCGCTTGTTCATATTAAATCAGACTTGAGGACGACTAGGATTGAGTATAAGGTAATTCGGCTTAGTTGTGAACCTTTCCGGCAAGGATCTTTTTGATTTCATCGCTAGTCAATGGCTGAAATTGGATACCGTCTATCTTGATTTGTTTCGATTTCCCGCTCAATTGCCTGCTGATAGGTACTGACAAAATGATTTAGCCCAAACTCTTCATTTTGAGTTAAAAAAGACCATTTCTGACCCAGATGAACATAAACTAATTTTTTGGTGTTGGTTAAGGGTAATAGGGTAAAGCTGTCCCCCAGATTAACAATGCGGTAGCTGTTGGGAATAAGCTGACTGTGACCCTCAGCAAATATGGGATCTCCTACGCGGGGACTGGCATAAGTATAGAGTCGAATTTGATTCTTGAACTGAGGAAGACGAATGGCAACGTCCATGCTGGCAAGAGTCGCAAGGGCGCCACCCAAACTATGACCGGAAAAATAAAGGGGAACTTTTGGGTTTAATTCCCGAACGGCGGCAATGACAGATTCGGCAATACTACTATATAGATTTGCAAATCCTTTATGGATATTTCCCATAAATTGAAAGGGAAATTGATCGTTAATGTCTTCAGTCTGAGACACCATTAAATTTTGAATCCATTCGTTTGTTTGTTGCGTACCCCGAAACACAATTAAATTGGCTCGATCCGAAGTTAATACAAATCCCCAATACACCGGAATTTTCCACTGAATTGAGATCACTTGTCCGGCTGTGCGCTTGATAATCCGTTCGACCACATCGAGCTTTTCTTCGAGCGGATCGTTAAAAGGTATAACAGTATTAATTGAGTTTGGCACTTCAATATCTTCTGAAATTTCCGCAAGATCCGGGCCGAGAATTGAGGTAACTTGAGTATAGGATTTTAACCGATCCGTGTAGCTTGGAAGCGTTTGAATGGAACCATCATATCCGGGTTTGTACTTGCCAAAAATATATTGCTCGGTACTGACTCGGCTGCACTGAATTAACTGTTTTGAAATGCTGCGATTGTAGGGGACTGTGGGTGGATTTAAGTTCAAGGAATCCTGAATTTCCTCAACTTTGGCGGTCATTTGTCCATCCGCATTTAGAGCCGATGTCAGAGATTTATCAATGTAATCCGGCGATCGCAAAAATAGCTCTGTCAAAATGCTTTGTTGCTGTCCCAAAGTCCTCAGTCGGAGGAATTCATGCACTGCGGTTGCGCTGGTTCCAGCCAGTAGAATCTTGATCAAAAGTTGTCGTCGGCTGAGTCTAATCATACTCTGTCTTTCTAAACTTATCAATGAATAATTGACAATTGATAATTGATCATTAATTAATGAGGTTTAAGACCTCTCCTTTCAAGGAGAAAAAAGAAAAATTATTTCCTCTCTATCAATCCTATACATAATGGTCGAGGTAATTATCCATTATCCATTATTAATTATCAATTATTGAATTGTAGCCTTCACAGCCGTTGAAGTAGTATTGGTTGGCGGTTCGTCCTGTTATCCACATCCAAGTACATAGGGCCGCAGAAATTGCAAATCGGTTCACCAAAGGAATCCAAATACTAATAACAATTACCGTCACCCAAGCCATAAAAGCCGTTGCAAATGCCCCCAATAGACCAAACACACTTCCCACAATTCCTAGAAAATCTTGTCCTTGTTGAAAGTTCCACTGCGCCCCCACGTCTCGAATCATTTTCAGGGCGATAATCCCGGTAATTGCAATTGTGATTAAAAGCAGGTTCGGAAATGGATTCAATCCCAAGATAGCCGCCAACAGTGCGTAGTTAAAGACCAATTCTCGGCTCTGTCGATAGCAGCGAATAATGTTTAGAGATTTTTCGGATTCGGTTTTTGAATGCGCTTGAGACATAGTGAAAAAGAAAGAAAGGACGAGGAGTAGAGCTAAAAGTGCCTGCTTCATGGACTTTTGTGCATCTCCTCTATTTTACAGAAAGTGCGATTCAACCGATGAAAGTTTATCCGAATTTAAGGTGGTGTCGGGTTAATATTAACTCCGACTCATATTGACAACAACCCGTCCCATCAATCTTTGAGTTTAATATGATGAGATGATGACAATTAAACCTTCTGTTTTTAGTCTAAACTTTGGTCTTTACTGCCGATGATTTGAGTTAAAACGTTTGTAAGTTGATGGGAAGTCGCGGAGGAGAGGAAACTGAGGGTGTGGGGTTCTTGGCTGATTGTTACCGCATAGGACGAACGCAAATAGGGTTGATAGTTGGGTTTATTGCCGATATAAACTTGAAAAAATGCCAGACTAAACGCATTAACATAGGATTCGATCATCGGTAAGTTTTCACTGACTAATTCGGGTAAAGCTTCTTCTTCTAAAGATTCAAATTCTTTTAAAGCTTCAAAGTTTATATTTAGGTGTTGTCCGCCTTTGATCAGTGAAAAATATTTATTTGGGGAAGATAACCAGGTGAAAGAATTGAGTTGTTCGAGCATTACCGGCGTGAGTTGATCGTGACTTCCCGCCCCCCAAAAAATCGGCAGATTGACTTGATTTAAACTGGCTTGACCAAACACACTACTGCTCACCGGATCGACCAGAAAAATGGCTTGAATTCGGTCATCTTTTAAGTTATAATTTTGTTGGGGAAGTGTCAGGGCTTGGCATTGCAATAAACGGGAAAGATTTAACAATTCAATGGGAGATCGACAATCTTGTTTTAGCTGCTCAAAATTGATTTTGGCTCCGGCTAAAGCCAGGGCGGTATAGGCGCCGAAAGATTGACCGGCGATTCCCACTTTTTTGAGGTTTAATTTCCCTTGAAATTGAGTTAAATTTCGGCTTTCGAGTTCGTCGAGAACTTGGGTAATATCTAGAGGGCGGTTGATGAATTCCTGCACGTCAAAAACATCCGCTTCTCGCCCTTCAAAAAACCCTTGTAAATAGCTAAAGTTGCTTCCCGGATGATGAACGCTGGCGACAACATAGCCGTGAGAAACCAGGTGGTTAACCAAATGCAACCAGGTTTCGGAAGTGGCACCCAAACCGGGAGAAATTAGGATAACTGGGGTTGATTCTGGTTCGGGTTGTAGTTGAGTTGGGTAATAAAGATTAACCGAAAATTCGCGATCGCGTTTTGTATCTTCGAGTATAAATGTTTCTCGCGAAAGCTGATATTGACCTGTTTGACGAATATCCTCTAATTGAGAAAAGTCTGTTTTGGGTTCCCGTTGTGCTTCGGTTTCGGTTAATTCTTCTAGGGCTTGAATAAAAGATAAAGTCCCTTGTTTTAAACTGGAGAATTGGTCAAATAATTCTTGAATTTTAACGACATTAATCTGAACGTCACCCGGAAACTGACGGAGAACATTAAGAAGGGTAAATCCTTCGGGATGTTCTGCGGCTTTCAGCACGGCATCTTGGAGAGCGATAGCCCCATTTTGATCCGCTTTAACTTGGATCATTTCTCCGATAGTTTCAAAGAAAAGTTCACCCATTTTTGCTTTAAAAACTTGCCGAACTTGATCGGAATTAACCGATAATTCCATCACTAACAGTTGACGCAGTTGTTCTTGTTGTTCCAAGCTTAAAAGATTCAGATAGGGAGAAAGTTCGGGGTCAATTTTATTCTCTTTAGCATAGCTTTCTAACGTGCTAACAGAAACAGAAGTTTCCATCGAACCATAGTCAATATAAATGCGTTCAGCCGCTTGCACCGGAAAGGAATTCAAAACAAAAGATAAAACACCCAACGCGAGCCAGCGAGACTGTTTAAAGACTTTCTTCATTTTTTCAATAAAATTAATCTAGAGTTTGTTTGTTCAATGACCGCTCCTCATGGTAATAAAATCACGAGAAGATCAACTAAGTAGAAGCATCCTTGATAAATTTTAAACCTTATTTCTAAAAACGTGTTGCCTCAAACTGAAGACCATCCTATTTTTGTGCATAATTTTTTTCAATCCCGTGACTTTAGATACCATTTGAGATAAATTTGAGATAAAATAAAACACTAGAGTAATCCCAATAAAGTTTAAATAAAGTTGAAATTGTCAAAACAAAAACAAATATCAATCATCGGTTGGCGAGAGTGGGTTGCATTACCCGAACTTGGAGTAACAGCAATCAAAGCCAAAATTGATACAGGCGCCCGTTCTTCAGCCATTCACGCTTTTCACGTCGAAACCTTTTGGAAAGGTGAAAAGCACTGGGTTCGCTTTCAAATGCACCCTTTCCAACGAAATACATCGGAAACAATTACCGCAGAAGCCCAAATTTTAGATGAACGAGAAGTTCGTAATTCTGGGGGTCACGCCGAAAAAAGAATCGCAATTTTAACCACAGTTGAACTTGAAAAACAGCGATGGCCTATTGAATTAACTTTAACCAATAGAGATGTGATGGGGTTTCGGATGTTACTGGGTCGGGCTGCGGTGCGAGGGCATTTTTTGGTGAATCCGGGTCGGTCTTATTTGCTAAGTCAAAAACCCAAAAATTTAGACTTATCGGAACAGGATGACGACGATGAGTTAGATTCGGATTAATGTTATTTTAGGAGTTAAAAACATGATGAAAATTGATATTCAAAAAATTGTTGTACCGCCCGGTAATCAAGTTTTGCTAAAAGATATAACTTGGCATGAATTTGAACAAATTTTAGAGGAACTCGGAGAAGATCGCGCCTCTCGGCTGTCTTTTAGCAGCGGAGTTTTAGAAATTATGACGCCTTCGACCGAACATGAAAAAGACAAAGAAATCATTGGGGAATTAGTTAGAATGTTATTGGATGCACTTGATATTGATTTTGAGGCTTTGGGTTCAACCACGTTTAAAAGCGAACAAATGACCCAAGCTATAGAAGCAGATACCTGTTTTTATATTCAAAATCATCAAGCAGTTATTGGTAAAAATAGAATAGATTTAACGGTCGATCCGCCTCCCGATATCGCCGTAGAAATTGATATCACTTCCCGGACTAAATTTGAGAATTATCGCCTGTTGGGAGTTCCCGAACTTTGGCGTTATACTCTAAAAGGTTTGGAGATTAATTTATTACAAACGGGCGAATATATCCAATCTGAAACTAGCCCCAATTTTCCGGAAATTCCGATTGTTGAGTTGATTAATCGGTTCGTTGAAAAAGCACTAACTCAAGGAAGAAGCCAAGCGGTTTGAGAGTTTAGACGGTGGATAAAAGAGAAGATTAACTGATTAAGGCTTTGATATTTTCTAAAGCTATTTTTACCCTGTTTTCCGCAGTTTCGGAAAGGCGATCGCATAACTCAAAGTTAACTCCGGGAACGGAAATTAACCACGCTTCGGGTGTTTTGTTATACAGATTTTTTGCTAAAGTTAATAGGGATTGGGGGTTGAGATAATGACCCCAATTTAATTCGGTGCTTTCCAAGGGTTTTACGGGTAAAATTTCTACCGTTTCCCCCGTCATAGACGCATCAACAAAAATTGCTAAATCCACTTGCGTTAAGTTTTCGGCGACTTCGGGAACTAACTGATGTAAACTTTGCGATCGCACGTTGGGAAGATTCCAGTTTTCGACTTCCGTTGCTACTGCTTGTCCGATCCCGTCATCGCCGCGAATGGGATTACCATATCCAAGAACTAAGACGGTTTTTTGAGTCATTTTTGAGGGTTAATTTATCATAGAAAAAAGTTTGTATTTGCGCTACTCTACGAGAAGGCGAAGCCCCAGAGCGTGCTAAAATTCTAATTGTGCTAAAGCACAACAACAGACAAAAATTATTGTAAAATTCATCAAGTCAACATAATCTAAACTGTATGAATCTCAAAAAAATAGTTTACCTCCTCCTCGCCATTGCGGGTTTAATTTTTCCCTGGTATTACAATCTTCAATTTTTTGCTAACGGGAGTTTGGGGGAATTTGTCGCCGCTCCTGCGGGGAATTTGGCAACGCAATCGATTAGTTTAGACCTGTTTATTGCGACTGTTGTTGGTTCGGTTTGGATGTATTTTGAATCAAAACGGTTGGAGATTAAGTTGGGGTTTGTTTATATTTTAATTGGGTTTTTAATTGCGTTTTCTTTTGCATTACCTCTGTTTTTATATGTTCGAGAAGGCAAGTTAGAAGATGAACTTAATACAACTTCTCCTTAAGAAAATTCGGGGCGAGTTTAGACAGTGTTATGGGGATGGGGCGGGTTTAACTCAATCTCGGAGTGGTCGTCAAGATCTTCGGATGAACCCGCCCCTACATCACAATCATTGATTAGTTGATATCATATGAACAGTGACCAGTAAATATTGAATTTATCACTGAACGCTGTAAAGAATACGCCCCGAACCATTATCAAATGGGTTGAATTGCAGTTATAATTAATTACGGAAAACCTCGTTGGCAATGCTACCATCGGGGCGAATTAACTGCACCTGCAAGGGCATTTGACCCACCGCATGAGTCGAACAGCTTAAACAGGGATCGTAGGCGCGAATACCCGCTTCTACCCGGTTTAATAGCCCTTCTGGAATTTCGTTTCCATGAATATAATGTTGGGCAATTTGAGTGACCGTTTTATTCATGGCGAGGTTATTTTGTCCGGTGGCAATAATCAAATTCACCTTCTGAATTAAGCCATTTTCATCGACGTTGTAGTGATGAAATAACGTTCCTCGCGGGGCTTCGCTAACGCCAATTCCTTCTAAATTGTTAATCCCTGCTTTCGCCCGAAACCGTGAAGAAACGACATCCGAATCGTCAACTAAACGCTCAATTTCTTCCAAACAAGCGAGAATTTCTATGAGTCTCGCGTAGTGATAAAAGAAGGAAGAAGTCGCCACCCGTCCACCCGCACGATCGCGAAATTCTTGTAATTCCCGATCGGCTTCCGGGGTACCAATGCGATCGCAAACGTTCAACCGGGCTAACGGTCCAACCCGGTACATTCCATCAGGATATCCTAGCGGTTTGTAGTAGGGAAACTTGAGATAAGACCAATTTTCAACCGCTTCTCCCAAGAAGTCTTGGTAATTATTTTCACTCAAGCGATCCGCAACAATATTCCCATCACTATCAACAAACCGCAGATGACCGCCATAATGTTCCCAGTCGCCATTTTCTGCAACCAAACTCATAAATAATGAGGGGAATTTTCCAAAGGCGTCCACCTCATCGGTAAAGTGAGAATCCAGCAAATTTTTAAACAGAGAAAGGGCGTTTTTTGCGGTATCTTTTGACTCGGGAAGGCGTTCTTTTATCCAAGTTCGACCTTCTTCGGATAAGGGCGATCGCACCCCTCCCGGCACCGCCCAAGCCGCATGAATTTTCTTCGCGCCCAATATTTCAATCACCGTTTGACCAAACTGACGCAGGCGAATTCCTCCCCTTGCTAAATCCGGATCGGAAGCAATTAATCCGAATATATTTCGTTTCGCCGGATCGCTATCCCAACCGATCAGAAAATCGGGACTGCTGAGGTGGAAAAACGATAGCGCGTGGGATTGAGTTAACTGGGCTAAATTCATCATTCGCCGCAGTTTTTCACCCGCAGGAGGAACTTGAACGGCCAATATTTTATCGCCCGTTTTTGCGGAGGCGAGTAAATGACTCACCGGACAAATTCCGCATATTCTGGCGGTAATTCCTGCCATTTCAAACATCGGGCGACCTTCGCAGAATTTCTCAAAGCCGCGAAATTCTACAACGTGAAATCGAGCATTTTCTACTTCGCCCGCATCATCTAAATAGACCGAAATTTTAGCGTGACCCTCGATTCTTGTTACCGGGTCAATGACAACTGTTTTAGACATAAAGAGTTATCCTTTTTTTATCCAAATTTGAGCATTTCTCGCCCTTCAATTTGGGGTTTTTCTCCTTCTAATAAGGGTGCGATCGCGGCTTTAATCCGATCGGCGGGTGGCGGACAACCCGGTAAAAACAAATCGACATCCACGACTTCATGGATGGGGCGGACGCGATCAAGCAGTTCCGGGACGATACCGGGGTCTTTCGGAATTTGCGGCGTGACATCACCTAACTCTAAATAACAACGTTTTAAAACAGGTTCGGAACCCCCCAACATATTTCGCATGGCGGGAACGTTCGCTGTTACTGCACAGTCTCCGAAAGAAATCAGCAGTTTCGATCTTTCTCTAGCTTTTTTTAACAATTCAAAATTTTCTTCATTGGCAACCGCCCCTTCCACCAAACAAACATCTACATTTTCGGGAAATTCTTTGATGTCGCTGCCCACCGGACTGAAGACAACATCGACTTTTTCTGCTAGGTCAATTAGCCATTCATCTAAGTCTAAAAAAGACATATGACAGCCCGAACAACCCGCCAACCAAATGGTTGCAAATCTTATCTTAGCCATTCTTTTTTCTCCCGTGCGGTAACAATAAAGTCAAGTTTAGAATGGTCGTGAATCATTTCTTCTACTGTAGATCCTTTGCGGAAAATTGAACCCGTCGGACAAGCATCTACACATTTTCCACAAGAAGTACAAGCGCTAACTTGACCCCAAGGTTGATTTAATCCGGTAATCACTTTCGCATCGGCACCCCGTCCAGCAACATCCCAAACGTGGGCGCCTTCAATTTCATCGCAGACTCGAACACAGCGAGTACAGAGAATACAACGGTTGTGATCGATGCCAAATTGGGGATGAGAAATATCAACTTCTCGCTTGGGAAAATTGTAGGGAAAACGGGTATGATCCATCCCAACTTCTATCGCCACATCTTGCAGTTGACAGTTACCATTTGACACGCAAACTGCACAGACATGATTCCCTTCTGAGAATAACAATTCTATTACCATTTTACGGTATTCTTGCAGTTGGGAACTCTGCGTTGTTACTTCCATTCCTTCGGAAACTTCGGTAACACAAGCGGGAAGTAATCTGTTAATTCCTTTGATTTCAACCAAACATAACCGACAGGCGCCCACGTCGGAAATTCCTTCTAAATGGCAAAGGACGGGGATGTGTACTCCCGCTTCTTTGGCGGCGTCTAATATTGTTGAACCTTCTTCGATGGCGACGTCAATTCCATCTATTTTTAGGGTTTTTACAGACATAAATGTGTTCTCCTCTTTGAGTTTTATCCCCCCTCGCCCCCCTTAAAAAGGGGGGAATTAGTCTCCCCAAACCCCCATTTCCAAGGGGGGATCAAGGGGGGATTTAATCCGGGGGTAGACCGGGGGAAATTGGCTTTCTTCAACCCTCTTTTTTAAGGGGAAATTGGCTTTCTTCAACCTCCCTTAGAAAGAGGGGAATTGGCTTTCTTCAACCTCCCTTTTTAAGGGGGAAATTGGCTTCCTCCCGCCTCCCCACCCCCCTTTTTAAGGGGGGGATCAAGGGGGGATCGAAGGGAGGGAGGTTCCGCAGGGGTCGGGATGGGGTTGTTGTTTGAGTTGGATGGGTGTTGATCCCCCCTCGCCCCCCTTAAAAAGGGGGGAATTGGCTTTCTTTAACTCCCCTGCCTCCCAACCCCCTTTTTTAGGCAGAAGGGGGGATTTAATCTGGGGGTTGACCGGGGGAGAATTGGCTTTCTTCAACCCCCCTTTTTAAGGGGGGAAGGGGGGATTTAATCTGGGGGTCAACCTAAACAAGCGGCCAAATCTTCATCGGGGGTGGTAATGGGTTTTAGGTTGTATTTCTCCGATAATAAATTCAACACGTTGGTCGAAAGAAAGGCAGGAATTGTCGGCCCCAAGCGAATATCTTTTATTCCCAAATACAACAGAGTTAACAACACCGCAACCGCTTTTTGTTCGTACCAAGACAGAATCATCGATAGCGGCAATTCGTTCACATCCATCTCAAACGCTTGGGCTAATCCCAACGCAATTTGAATGGCAGAATAGGCATCGTTACACTGTCCAACATCCATCAACCGGGGCAGATTTCCAATCTCTCCCAACTGTTTATCGAAGAAGCGGAATTTACCGCAAGCTAACGTTAAAACAATGCAATCTTTGGGAACTTTTTCCACAAATTCGGTGTAATAATTCCGATCCGGTTTCGCGCCATCGCAACCGCCAACCAGGAAGAAATGACGAATTTTGCCTTCTTTTACAGCCGAAATCACCTGATCCGCCACATTTAAAACGCTGTTTCGGGCAAAACCTACTGTTACTTGACGGGGTTCTTTTTCTTCTGTAAATCCCGGCAAACTGAGGGCTTTTTGAATGGCTGCGGTAAAGTTAGGGGTATTGTCTTCTGTATCCGGTAAATAGCTAATTCCCGGATAGCCAACCGGCCCCAACGTAAACAGTTTATCTTCGTAGGTTTCTTGGGTGGGCATTAAACAGTTTGTGGTGACAATAATCGCCCCCGGAAACTTCGCAAAATCTTTGGTTTGATTCTGCCAAGCCGTGCCATAATGCCCGTACAAATGGGGATATTTTTGCTTCAAAAGCGGATAACCGTGTGCGGGTAATAATTCGCCGTGCGTGTAAACGTTAATCCCGGTATTTTCGGTTTGTTTGAGAATCGCTTCGAGTTGTTTAATGTCGTGTCCCGACACTAAAATAGCCTTGCCCAATTTCGGGTTTAACGGAACAACCGTTGGCGTCGGATGACCGTAGGTTTGAGTGTGACCCGCATCCAACAATTCCATTGCCAAATAGTTGATTTCTCCGACTTTTAACGCCAAATTTACCCAATCTTCTAAACTGAGGTTATTTTGGTCTAAAGCGGCTAAGGCTTCATAACAAAATTGGTAAATGCGGTCATCTTCCTGACCCAATTCTTGGGCGTGAAAGCTGTAGGATGCCAACCCTTTAACCCCGTAAAGCACCGTTAATTTTAGCGAGAAAATATCAACGTCTGTTTTCGACTGGGTGATAAATTTTAGGGCGATATCTTGACCCTGTTGTGCCAAACTTTCGGTGTAGTCGGGTTCGTAACAACTCACCTCCGACCACTCAACTGAAGCTTCATGTTTTGCGACTTCAGCTTTTAAATTTTCCCGCAATTGAATCGCGTGTTGAATGGCTTCCCCAAAACGTTTTTTATTAAAGTTAACGTTGGTCATTGTGGAAAACAACGACTCGCAGGTAAACACATCTATTTCGCGAGTTGATATTCCCAATTCCTTCGCTTTTAACGCAACCGGGGCAATTCCCCGCAGGCAATAAACGAGTAAATCTTGAACGGCATTCACTTCTGGACTTTTACCACAAGCGCCCCACTGATGGCAACCTTGTCCGCTTGCGGTTTGTTCGCATTGTTCACAAAACATGGCTAATTCTCTTTGAAACTTCAACGGATTAACTAAACCAAAACCTTCTGATTGGAAACCTCTCGAGATACCAACAATTCGGTGTATTCCTGTTCAAAATAATACAAGGTACTCACAATTGGATTCGGTGCCGTTTGTCCCAACCCGCACAAACTTGTAGCTTTTACCATTCCACACAATTCTTTGAGTTTTTCTAAATCGGCTGCGGTGGCTTGTTTTTTAATCAGTTTCGTTAAAAGCTGATACATTTGCACGGTTCCGGCGCGGCAGGGAATACATTTTCCGCAACTTTCTTCGCGGCAAAAATCCATATAAAATTGCGCGACTTGTACCATGCTGGTCCCTTGATCCATCACCACCATACCACCCGAACCCATCATCGAACCCAACTTAGTTAAAGATTCGTAATCAACGGGGGTATCCAACAAATGAACCGGAATACAACCGCCTGACGGCCCTCCTGTTTGTACGGCTTTAACTTCTCCGTCGGGAACTCCTCCGCCCATTTCCTCTACAATTTCTCGGAGGCTAATTCCCATCGGGACTTCAATTAATCCCGTATTTCTTATTTTACCAGTTAGAGAGAAAATTTTGGTGCCTTTGCTTTTTTCTGTGCCGATGCTGGCAAACCAATCTGCCCCCTTGCGGATAATCGGGGCAATATTTCCGAAAGTTTCGACGTTGTTAATTAACGTCGGTTCTCCCCACAAACCAGACACAGCCGGATAGGGCGGACGGGGACGGGGAACGCCCCGATTTCCATCAATAGACGCAATTAAAGCGGTTTCTTCCCCGCAAACAAACGCACCCGCACCAACCCGAATATCGACGGTAAAATCGACGGGAGATCCGAAAATTTGAGTTCCTAAAATGCCCTGACGTTTGGCCTGTTGGATGGCTTTTTGTAAACGAGAAATTGCCAGGGGATATTCCGCCCGAACATAAATATATCCTTGATTGGCGCCAACTGCATAGCCTGCGATCGCCATGCCTTCTAAAATTCGGTGCGGGTCACTTTCCAACACGCTGCGATCCATAAAAGCGCCCGGATCGCCTTCATCTGCATTACAAATCACATACTTTTGTCCGGGGGGCATTTTGGCAACGGTTGCCCATTTTAAACCTGTTGGATAACCGGCGCCGCCCCGTCCTCTCAAACCCGATTTTGTGATTTCTGCAACGACGTCTTCCGGGGTCATTTCATAGATGGCGTGGTGCAGGGCTTGATAGCCGCCAACTGCTAAATATTCGCCTATTTTTTCGGGGTCAATTTTGCCGCTATGTTCGCGAACCACTAACAGTTGACGGCTGAAAAATGGATGTTTGGGATCGCCCGGTGTCGCTTTAACTTCTCCCCCGTTTAAACCCTCAATAATTGAAGCGGCAACTTCCGGTTTAACAATTTCATACTGTAATCCTTCGGGTTCGATTTCAACAATCGGACCTTTGCCACAAAACCCCATACAACCGACGCCAACCACTTCCACTTTATCTTGGAGTCCGGCTTTTTTAACGGCCTGTTCCATTTCTTTTTTAACAGCTAAAGAATTCGCCGCCTGACATCCGGTAGATGTACAGCAATGAATGCGAATACTTTTTAAAGATTGACGTTCTTGTTCGGCGACTTCTAATAATTCATTGAGTTCCATAGTGTTCTCTTCTCTCAAATTTAACTTGGGTTAAACTTTAAAAACCCAACTATTTTTTATGGGAAGTTCGGGAGGAAACGCGGGATTGAATTTAAGTTTGAGTCATCAGGTTTTGATCCCCCCTCGCCCCCCTTAAAAAGGCTTTGAGTCATCAGGTTTTGATCCCCCCTCGCCCCCCTTAAAAAGGGGGGAAGCAGAAGCCACAAAACTATTCCCTGATCCGGCGTTCCCTATTCTTCTTGCCATTGTTTGATTTTTTCGACAGAAGATTCTGCGGTTTGTTGGGGTGCCATTTTGCCATCGTAGACAACAACCGGGGCGATACCACAAGCCCCGACACAACGGGCTGTAACGAGGGAAACTAAACCGTCTGGGGTGGTTTCTCCCGAATGAACTCCGGTGTGTTCTTCGAGGGCTGCTAACACTTTGTCGCCGCCTTTGACGTAACAGGCGGTTCCCATGCAGATGACGCAGTTATGACGGCCTGCGGGTTTGAGGGAAAATAAATGGTAAAAGGTGGCGACGCCGTAGACTTTGCTGAGGGGGAGTTTCAGGTTGCGGGCGATGTACATTAAAACGTCGTCTTCGAGATACCCGAAGGCTTCTTGGGCTTTGTGTAGCACTTCGATGAGGGCATCTTGACGGTATTGGCTGCGTTTCATGGTGACATCCAATACTTTAAAGCGCTTATCGCCACTGGGATGAGTTGATGAATCTTGGGTTTGCCCCGATGGAGGGGCCTTTGTTGATTGCATAGTTCTTTGGGTAACAATTTCAGTTGCTTTTCGGTGTCGAATGCCATTGTTTCTTTAACAACACCGTTGAAGGGAGTTTCACGACTAACGACCAAATTCAAACTTGTTCAAAACAACAAGAGCGTTGTTTATCTAAATTTGTTAACCAACCTCTAGTTAGGATTCAATTTCTAATTGTAAGTATATCGGAATGATTTGTCTGCAATTGTTAAATTTATTCTAAAATTTCCCCGGCCACTCTGTTAAGAATTGCTGCTAAATTGACATCCAACCCCCAATGGATTGGGCAGAGTGGTAGAATTATTGTTTATTTACAAAAACACCGGGCTGTTTATTAAGAAATATTTTGAAAACCGCCCCAAATCAAATCCTTGCCTCAATTTCTCTGTCGGAAAAAAGCAACAGAGCATCACAAACCATTAAAAAACATTAAGACTCGACCCTGTTTCCGAGAATCTATTAGAAGATCAAAGAGAGGAGACTTTAGGAGATGATTCCCGTGTTCGCTTGCCAACTGTCCCCAACAATCAAGCTTTCACCAGAAAAAAGGCAGGAAGGCAAAGCTCGGGTCAGGCGTTCAAACCGGGATAGGAGAGTAAAGGTTTGAGTGCAGAACTTAAGAGAAATTAAACTTCCTCTTCTCCACTCCCTCCGTAGAAACGCAAACCCAGAATTCACGACTGTTTATGTTTAATTGAGGAACTCAACACAAAAAAACACAGCAATTCTTGCCGTGAACAGAGAAATTTTATGGATTTTTTTGCGGGTTAAACAACACAAAAGTAAAGTCTTTCCCCAACAGACTCAACCTCACAGATGAGTAGAGTCCCATCAAACCGAGTCATTTTTATCTATCGTAAATTGCCCGATAACCGCAACATTGAGAGGAAATCAAAATGAACACAAAAACCTATGCCACCCTCGATGGAAACGAAGCCGTCGCCCGTGTTGCGTACCGCCTCAACGAAGTGATCGCCATTTACCCCATCACCCCCTCATCGCCGATGGGAGAATGGGCCGACGCTTGGATGTCCGAAACCCAACCCAACCTCTGGGGAACCATTCCCTCAGTCGTGGAAATGCAAAGCGAAGGGGGTGCGGCCGGGGCGGTTCACGGGGCCTTACAAGCGGGTTCCCTAACCACCACCTTCACCGCATCTCAGGGATTATTGCTGATGATCCCCAATATGTATAAAATCGCAGGTGAACTGACAAGCTGTGTCATCCACGTCGCCGCCCGCAGTTTGGCCGCCCAAGGACTCTCCATTTTTGGCGATCACAGCGACGTCATGGCCGCCCGTGCGACGGGGTTTGCGATGTTGTGTTCCGCCTCCGTTCAAGAAGCCCACGACTTCGCGCTAATTTCTCAAGCCGCTACCCTAGAGTCTCGGATACCCTTCGTCCACTTCTTCGACGGGTTCCGCACCTCCCACGAAGTCCAAAAAATCGAAACCCTCGACGAGTCGGTATTGCGTTCGGTTGTTGACGATAAATACGTCTACGAACATCGCGCCCGGGCCTTGACTCCCGATGCCCCGGTACTGCGAGGAACCGCCCAAAACCCCGACGTCTACTTCCAAGCCCGAGAAACGGTTAACTCATTTTACAGCGCTTGTCCGGCGATCGTTCAAAACGCAATGGACAAATTTGGAGAACTCACCGGACGTCATTACAAACTCTTTGAATATCACGGCGCACCCGACGCCGAACGTTTAATTATTCTCATGGGTTCCGGTTGCGAAACCGTTCACGAAACCGTTGATTTCCTAACAGCCCAAGGGGAAAAAGTTGGGGTGTTAAAAGTGCGGTTATATCGCCCCTGGAATAACCAATATTTCCTCGAAGCCATCCCCAAAACCGTTAAAAGTATTGCCGTTTTAGACCGCACCAAAGAACCCGGCGCCGGCGGCGAACCGCTTTATTTAGATGTCGTTACCGCTTTTATGGAAGCCTGGGACGGACAACTTCCAAAACTGATTGGCGGACGCTACGGTTTATCTTCTAAAGAGTTTACTCCGGCAATGATTAAAGGAGTGTTCGATCACCTGGCTCAAGGAAAACTAAAAAATCACTTCACCGTTGGAATTAACGATGATGTTAGTTTAACTTCTCTGCCTTTTGATCCCGAATATTCTATCGAACCCGATAACGTTGTTCGGGCGATGTTTTACGGTTTGGGTTCCGATGGTACCGTTGGGGCGAACAAAAACTCAATTAAAATTATTGGCGACGAGACAGAGAATTACGCCCAAGGTTATTTCGTTTATGACTCCAAAAAATCCGGGGCGGTTACGGTGTCTCACCTGCGTTTTGGTCCGAACCCCATTCGTTCCACTTATTTGATTTCTCAAGCCAACTTTATCGGCTGTCATCAGTGGACGTTTGTAGAAAAATTAGAGGTTATAAAATCAGCCGCCAACGGTTCAACCTTCCTGTTAAATAGTCCCTACAGTCGCGAGGAAGTTTGGGGTCAATTGCCCCTAGAAATGCAGGAAGAAATCGTTCGCAAAGGGCTAAAATTATATGTGATTGATGCCGATACCGTCGCCCGAGAAAGCGGCATGGGACGGCGCATCAATACCATCATGCAAACCTGTTTCTTTGCCCTGGCGGGTGTTTTGCCCCGAGAAGAAGCGATCGCAAAAATCAAGAAAACCATTGAAAAAACCTACGGTAAAAAAGGTGCGGAAATTGTTCGCATGAATATTCAAGCCGTAGAAAATACGTTAGCAAATCTGCACGAAGTTAACGTTACCGAAGTTAATAGCGATCTCCATCGTTTACCCCCAATTCCTGTTAATGCGCCCTCATTTGTTAAAGAAGTGGAAGGGGCAATTATTGCCGGAAAAGGAGATGAATTACCCGTCAGCGCTTTACCCTGTGACGGCACTTATCCAACCGGAACTGCGAAATGGGAAAAACGCAACGTCGCCCAAGAAATTCCCGTTTGGGACCCCGATGTTTGCGTGCAGTGCGGCAAGTGTATTATGGTTTGTCCCCATGCGGTAATTCGGGGCAAAGTTTACGAGGAAAAAGAATTAGAAAAAGCGCCGGAAACCTTTAAGTCTACCAACATCAAAGATAAGGAATATTCCGGTCAGAAATTCACCATTCAAGTCGCCCCAGAAGATTGTACCGGATGCGGAATTTGTGTCGATATTTGTCCGGCGAAAAACAAATCGATGGCATCCCGGAAAGCGATTAATATGGAACCCCAACTTCCCCTGCGGGAACAAGAACGAGAAAATTGGGATTTCTTCCTCAATTTACCCAACCCAGATCGCCGTTTACTGCACGTTGATCGCATTCGTCAACAACAGTGGCAAGAACCGTTATTTGAGTTTTCCGGCGCCTGTGCGGGATGCGGTGAAACGCCCTATATTAAGTTAGCAACTCAGCTATTTGGCGATCGCATGGTGATCGCAAATGCGACGGGTTGTTCGTCAATTTACGGCGGAAATTTACCCACCACACCCTACACGACAAACGCCGAAGGACGGGGGCCTGCTTGGTCGAATAGTTTGTTTGAAGATAACGCCGAATTTGGGTTTGGGTTCCGTCTTTCTATCGACAAACACACCGCTTTTGCCCGAGAATTGTTGCAAAAATTGGGCGGAGTAGTCGGGGATAATTTAGTCTCGAAAATTCTCAATAATCCTCAAAAATCCGAAGCCGATATTTGGGAACAACGGGAACTCGTCGCCCAGGTTAAACAAAACCTACAAAATGTTGACGATCCTGACGCGAAACAATTGGTGAGTTTGGCCGATTATTTAGTGAAAAAATCCGTTTGGATTGTGGGCGGTGACGGTTGGGCTTATGATATTGGTTATGGCGGTTTAGATCATGTGATTTCCAGCGGTCGCAACGTCAATATTTTGGTGATGGATACCGAGGTTTATTCTAATACCGGAGGTCAATCTTCTAAGGCGACTCCTCGCGCTGCGGTGGCGAAATTTGCCGCAGGAGGTAAACCCGCAGGGAAGAAAGATTTGGGCTTAATGGCGATGACTTACGGTAACGTTTATGTCGCGAGTGTGGCGATGGGGGCGCGAGATGAACACACGTTAAAAGCCTTCTTAGAAGCCGAAGCTTATGACGGACCGTCGTTAATTATTGCCTACTCCCATTGTATTGCTCACGGGATTAATATGATGACGGCAATGAACCATCAAAAAGATATTGTTGAAAGCGGTCGTTGGTTGCTGTATCGTTATCATCCAGAATTGGCAGATCAGGGCAAAAATCCCTTACAACTTGATTCGCGATCGCCGAAGAAACCGGTTGATGTTTCGATGTATCAAGAAAACCGTTTCAAGATGTTAACCAAGAGCAAACCGGCCGATGCTAAACGGTTGATGCAAGAAGCCCAAAACGATGTTAATACTCGTTGGGAAATGTATCAATATTTGGCAAGTCGTTCGATTGAAACTAACGGTCATTCTGATAGCGGTCACGACGAAGAACAAGTGCAAACCCCCGCAGGAATTAAACCCACTTCCGAAGCCTAACCCTTAAAAAAACCCCCCTTTTTAAGGGGGGAAGGGGGGATAAAACCCCACCCTTTTTAAGGGGGGAAGGGGGGATAAAACCCCACCCTTTTTAAGGGGGTAAGGGGGGATAAAACCCCCAACTTTCTAAGGGGGTAAGGGGGGATAAAACCCCCAACTTTCTAAGGGGGTAAGGGGGGATAAAACCTCCAACTTTTTAAGGGGGTAAGGGGGGATAAAACCCACCCATTCTCAGGAGGAAAAGAACGAAAAAACCCCCCTTTCTAAGGGGGGAAGGGGGGATCGAACCTCCCAACTCTGCCTCAATTTCCTAACGTTTGGAGAACAAAAACAATGGATATAACGACAACTTACTTAGGCTTAAATTTGCGATCGCCTCTGGTTCCTTCTGCTGCGGCACCCCTATCAGAAGACCTCGATAATATTAAACGCCTCGAAGACGCCGGGGCGGGTGCGGTGGTGCTGCATTCGCTATTTGAAGAACAATTACTGCGCGAAAAATTTGAACTGCAACATCATTTAGAATACGGTACCGAAAGCTTTGCAGAAGCGTTAACCTACTTTCCCGAACCCGATGAATTTCATGTCGGTCCCGAACTGTATTTAGACCATATTCGCCAAGCAAAACAGGCCGTTCAAATCCCAATTATTGCCAGTTTAAACGGCTTTTCTTCGGGCGGTTGGGTGGAATATGCCAAACTCATGCAAGACGCCGGAGCGGATGCCATTGAACTGAATATTTACTACGTTCCCACCGATTTTAACATGAGCGGGGCGCAAGTTGAACAGAATTATATTGAGACTTTGCGAGAAGTAAAAGCGGAAGTTAATATTCCCGTTGCGGTGAAATTAAGTCCGTTTTTTAGCAACATGGCAAACATGGCAAAACAGTTAGATGAAGCCGGGGCGGACGGGTTAGTTTTGTTTAATCGTTTCTTGCAACCGGATATTAATCCCGAGGAATTAGAAGCCGAAACCGGTTCGGTTTTAAGCCATGCTCAAGATATGCGTTTACCGATGCGCTGGATCGCGATTTTATACGGTCGAATTAACGCAGATTTGGCTTCAACCAGCGGTATTCAACGGGGTCGAGATGCGATAAAATTGTTAATGGCCGGCGCAAAAGTAACTCACGTTTGTTCGGCGTTATTGCGACATGGAATTCCCTACATTAAAGTGATGGAAGAAGAGATCAAACACTGGATGGAAGAACATGAATATGAGTCCGTTAAACAGATGCAGGGTTCTATGTGTCAACTCCATTGTGAAGATAAATCTGCCTACGAACGCGCTCAATACATGAAAGCCATTACTTCTTATCAACCCGAACGCAGTTTAATCTAGTCTTAAAGATTGTTTCCCTGGCTTTCTCAGCTAGGGAACAATTTTGATTAGGTTTTATACCCTGTGCGGTTAATTAATTCTATTGCTGGGGTGGGGCGGGTTTATCTAAATTATTGCTAAGATACAGACTTCTGGGTTGAACCCGCCCCTACAAAATTGTAATATGATATCTCACTAATCAATAAGATTTGTGTAGGGGCGGGTTACGCCTACGATCTTTACTACTACTGAGAGATTGAGATAAACCCGCCCCACCCCCATAACAAGCATTAATTAATCGGAGATAATATAACGCATCAACACTTAAAAAATATGTATTAATTTTGCTTTAAACCGATAGAACCCTATTCCCTAGCATTATGGCATAATCAGTAACATCGACTCACAATTAAGAACTTCCGTAAATTTACTGAATGCAAAGGTTAGAAAAAAGGGGTGATCATCCGGATTTAAACCCTATTTATCTTTCTATCTTTAGACAGAGTAATTGAGTAAAAATTATCGCTAATGTTAAAAAGCCAGATCGGGTAAGCTACTCTCCCCTTAGCAGTATTTCCTTCACACTTCTACACTTGTTGCGTAGAATGGAAAAAGTGCGAACGAGAGGTAAGTAGATATGCTTAAATTAGCGGACATCCGCATCGGAGTCATCCGAACCCTAGAAGCGATTAGCAGCCACTTACAAAGCCGACTTCGCAAACCCATGCGGTTTTTGTCAGTGTCATTGCTAACCTTCATTTTAATTGTCACCGGGATACCGACAGCCACAGCACAATTTCCGATTCCCATTTCTGTAGAATCTACAGGCAATAGCGGGACACCCATTTTCAATGCGCTGAACAAACCCTTCAACTGTGTAAACCTTCAGTTGTGTAGTCGCGTCTGGATGACGGGAAGCACAGAGCCAGTTCTGACCATTGCTTCACCCCCCGCAACCGAAACTGAAGACAATATTAGTGTCCCCGTTGAATTGCGAGCCAGAAGAATTCAGCGACAACTTAATCTAATACAAGAAGAAGCCCAACGTCGTGCTAAACCCGATCAATCTGGTCAAGGAATCTCATTAAATAAAAGTACGGCCAAAAAGATTATCCTCCAACAAAGTCTAGGCACTCCCATCGGAAGACAACTCACACGCCCATCGGAAAATACCGATGAAAGTCTTCATCCCAAAACCCCTAAAATAGAAGTTGCTCTCCAAAATAATATACCCGTTATTTATCTGCCTGCTCAAGAGGGATTTTTAAAGCAAACCCTGCTGAGTGTGCGGGAATGGGATCTGATTCCCAACCAGGATTTGTTGGTGCCGAGCGATCCTCAAATGCTCGAAAAAATTAAACAATGGCGTCAGCAAATTGCCGATAATTTTCCGGAATTCTCCTACGAGAAAACCGAATCATTTGTTTTGGCGAGAATTTGGGAATATAGAATCGAACAACAGTTAAGTAAATCTTTGAAAAGACAAGAACTTGTCGGCGATAATGCGTTTGGTTTTGTCACCGTTATATTTGTTGTCACCATCTTGGGGATTTTACTCCTGAGTTTCTTCTTCTTTTGGATTAAAAAGCAAGTTAAAGCCAGACGTCGTAAACTTCGCAAACAGTTAGAAGATTTAGAAAAAGCAATCGCCGTCGAACCGGATACCACTTCTGAGGAGTTAGCCGCCAAAGCTGCCGAAGCAGAAGAAGCAATCAATGCGGCTAAAAATCAGGATTCAACCCAGAGCGAGATAACATCTTCACGTTCTTCTAACCGCTATAACAGTAGTGGTGATATAGCCGATATTCCTTTTGAGTTAGTGTCCTCAAGTATGGAGTCAATCTGGCAGTACATCACTCAAAGTTCCCTCAAGCAACAGAGTATTTTAAAACAGCAAATCAACTTAATGTTGTTGCTGGAAAATGTTTTGTTCTGGGTGCAAATCATCGTTTTTGTTTCTGGAATAGTAGCGCTTCTGTTTTTCTATCCTCCCACTCGGGTTTATGCAGTAATACTATTTACAAGTCCGATTTGGATCGCTTTAATCTGGATTTTCTTGAGTATTGCGGATAAAGTTGTTGATTTCTTTATTGATTCCCTTCTCAACCGTTGGGCGACAGAAGCACAACAAACTTCATCGACTCCTCAACGCTATACCATGCGGGTAAAAACCTATTCAGCCGCTTTATCCCAATTAACATCTGTGATTGCTTACGGATTAGCAACGATTCTCTCTTTATCGGTGTTAGGACTTTCTACAGAAGGACTCGCCAGTGCGGGTGTTATTACCCTGATTGTTACCTATATTTTGCAACCTCATATTGCCAATGTAATTCGCGGTTGTTTAATTCTTTTAACCGATCAATTTGCGGTGGGTGATGTGATTGTTGTCGGAAGTGTTTCCGGTTTTGTCGAAAAAATGAACTTGTACATGACTCACCTGCGAGGCGAAGAAGGACGTTTAATTTCTATTCCCAATGGCAATATTGATGTTGTTCAAAACTTGACTAAAGAATGGTCACGGGTTGACTTCAAAATTGAGATTGCTTACGATGCCGATGTCAAACGGGCTTTAGAAGTAATTCATCAAGTCGCCGAAGAAATGCGAAGTGAACCCCACTGGCAAGATTTAATCATAGAACCTGCCTCAATTTTGGGGGTAGATGGCATTACTCACAATGGTGTTTTAATTCAAGTTTGGATTAAAACTCAACCCATCCAACAATGGGCGGTTGGGCGAGAATTTCGCCTCAGAATTAAGTTGGCTTTTGATCGCGAAGGAATTGCCATTGGAATGCCTCAACGTCTTCTTTGGCGTCACGATGACGAAAGTTCCAATCAACCTAGTAATGGTCATCACTCCCAACTGCAAAGTTCCTCTAAAACCAACGACAATTAAAAGGCAGTTTACAGTGACCAGTGACCAGTGACCAGTGACCAGTGAAAATTTATCTTGACCTGCCATTCATCCCATCACTAAAAGTGATGGGATGAATGGCAGTCCAAAAGTGTGATACCATAACATCGGTAGTTTGGTAGAAGCTGTGTTGAAGGCGTACAAGTATCGAATCTATCCAACCAACGAGCAAAAAGACCAGTTAATCCGGTCAATGGGTTCTGCTCGTTGGTTTTACAACTACGCCCTTAATCTAACCTCCCAAACGTACAAAGAAACTGGTTTTGGCTTGAGTCGTAATGACATCATCAAGCTTTTACCAGGTCTCAAGAAAGAGCATGAGTGGTTAAGTGAACCACCCTCTCAATGTTTACAGCAAGTCGCCTTGGATTTGTCGAGTGCGTTTTTAAATTTCTTTGAGAAACGGGCAAGCTATCCCAGTTTTAAGAAGAAGCACAACAAGCAGTCAATTCGATTTCCTCAAAGTGTTAAATTGCAGGGCGACTATCTGAAATTGCCGAAACTAGGAAAAGTTTACTGTAAAGTCTCTCGACTTCCAGAGGGGAAAATTAAATCAGTAACAGTTTTGTTAACTCCATCGGGTCAATTTTACGCCTCATGCCTGTATGATGATGGCAAAGAAAAACCCACAACCAACTCTGACGGAAAAGCAGTCGGAATTGATTGTGGGTTATCGCATTTTGCAATTACTTCTGATGGAACCAAGCATGGTAATCCCAAGTATTACCGGAAATATGAAGATAAATTAGCTAAGAAGCAAAAGCAACTAAGTCGGAAGCAAAAGGGTTCTAAAAACCGAAATGAAGCCCGAATCAAAGTTGCCAAGGTTCACGCTAAAATTACACGCTGTCGGGAAGATTTTCTACACAAGCTAAGTCGTAAATTAGTTGACGAAAACCAAGTCATTGTTGTGGAAAATCTGGCGGTTAAAAACATGGTCAAAAACCACAAGCTGGCTAAATCAATTAGTGATGCTGGCTGGGGACAATTTTGTACCATGCTCAAGTACAAAGCGGAATGGGAAGGAAAAGTCTACATCGAAGTAGACAGATTCTTCTCTAGTTCAAAGATTTGTCATGTTTGCTCAAATCAAGTTGGAAGTTTACCGCTTGATATTCGGCAATGGACTTGCTCTGACTGCAATACCCAACATGACAGAGACATCAACGCCGCGATAAACATCAGAGAAGAAGGTTTACGACTTTTGGCGGGAGGGCATCTCGCAACCGCTTCTGGAGTTCGAGTAAGACCAAGTAAAGGCACTGCTTTTACAAGGCGTTGAACGATGAAGGAAGAATCCCTCGCTTGAGCGCGATGGGAGTTGTCAAGAAATTCTAAGTCCCGATGCAGAATGGGGAACTGTTACCAGCAATGGAGAATTTACTGTTGATGGTAAGATTGCTACTTTTGAAGGTTTAATACCGCCCGGATCGGGTTATCGAGTAGAGAGAAGTTTTGAAGGTGATGGAAACCCTGTAGATTTGTCTATCACATTTGAAGGAGTTCCTCAAGCAGTTCCCGAACCTGCTTCTATCGTCGGTTTGTTGGCTATTGGTACTTTAGGTGCGGGTCTGACTCGTCAGAAAAAACAAGCTAAATAGTTAGCTGTAAAGCTAGGGTTCCTGCAACGACGGATAACCCTAGCTTTAAATTCGGCGATACTCCCCGAGTGCTTTACTGTTTACTTTTCCCTCTATTTTTTAACGGTTTTCATAAAATTAAATAAGAGGGCGCAATAGGGTGCTTTTCAAGAGGGCGCATTGCCATGCGCCCCTACAAAATTGTTTATTGTTCCCTCTATTTTTTAACCGTTTTCAGAAAATTAAATAAGAGGGTAACAGGGCGCATTGCCATGCGCCCCTACAAAATTGTTTATTGTTCCCTCTATTTTTTAACCGTTTCCAAAAAATTAAATAAGAGGGTAACAGGGCGCATTGCCAAGTTCCCCGACAAAATTGTTTACTGTTCCCTCTATTTTTTAACGGTTTCTAAAAAATTAAATAAATGATGAGCAAGAGTTAACTTACTACATCCTTCGATATTAACTTGTTTTCCAGCTTGATTAATTAACGTCGCCGTATTCGTATCACTGCCAAACCCCGCATTGGGTTTATCCACAGGATTCGCAACAATAACATCCAAATTCTTCGCTTTCAATTTACCCAAAGCAGGCGTTAAAATATCCCCAGTTTGTGCTGCAAATCCGACTAAAAATTGAGGGGGTTGCTTAATTTTACCCAATTCTGCTAAAATATCAGCACAATGCTTTAATGGGAGAACTGTAGGTAAATCCGCCTTGGACAGCTTGCGATCGCAGTAATCAAGCGGTTGAACGTCTCCCACCGCCGCCGTCATCACCGTAATATCCGCCTGCGCGAACCGTTCTAACATCGCCCGACGCATCTGTTCAGCAGAGGTAACACTCACAACTTCCACCTCATCGGGCAACAGCGCCAGCAACTCCGCAGACATCGCCGCCTGTACCAACGTTACCCTCGCCCCCCGATGGACAGCCGCCTGAGCAACAGCCAGCCCCATTTTCCCCGTTGACGGGTTGCCAATGAACCGCACCGGATCGAGATGTTCTCGGGTGCCTCCCGCACTCACCAACACCCCCTTTCCAACTAAATCGCGTTTTCCGCCCGTCTGCACCAACGACTCGATACAAGCCAAAATTTGCCGGGGTTCGGCCATGCGCCCCGATCCAACCTGCCAACCCTCACTTTCTTCGGCCGGCAGATCGCAAGCGAGAACCCCCGCAACCGGAGCGATACCGTGAAACCGTCCATCACTTAAAACCTGTTGCCAATTTTGTTGAACAATACTCTGCTGCCACATCTGACGGTTCATCGCCGGCACCAACAGCACCGGACAACTCGAAGCCAGCAAAGTATTTGTCAACAAATTATCCGCCATTCCGACAGAAATCTTCGCCAAACTATTAGCAGTCAAAGGCGCAATCACAAACAATTCCGCCCATTCTCCCAACTGAATATGCAGCGGACGCCCGTGAGTCGGTAGCCAAAAATCAGCATCGGTATAAACTTGATGACGGCAAAGCGTCGCTATTGTTAAAGGGGTAATAAACTGTTGCGCCGAGTCCGTTAAAATCGCCCGAACTTCCGCCCCCGCTTTCGCTAAAGTAGAAATAACCTCGCAAATTTTATAAGCCGCAATTCCCCCGCTAACCGCGATTAAGATTCGTTTTTGAAAGGGAAAAGGTAAAACCGGTTTCATCTTTTATCTAATCAAAATAAAAGGTAAAATACTTCTAAAAATTCAGAATTCCTGTAGGGGCGGGTTCAGTCTAAATTGATCATATCCCGCAGATCACCTCACTAAACCCGCCCAGAAGTCCGGGAAAAACTGTTCACTGGTTAGGGGCGGGTTTATGTAACATATTTCTGAGTAAGATAGATTTAGGCACCAAGCCGCCTAGAATTCCTGTAGGGGCGGGTTCACTCTAAATTGATCATATCCCGCAGATCACCTCACTAAACCCGCCCAGAAGTCCGGGAAAAACTGTTCACTGGTTAGGGGCGGGTTTATGTAACATATTTCTGAGTAAGATAGATTTAAGGAGAACCCGCCCCTACAAAACTGGTGACTGGTGACTGGTAATGAGTGACTGAAAAAGGGTTACAGCCAATACTGTGAACCCCCAAATCATTAATCTCGGCCTATCTAAAAACGATTAAGCCTCGTCGTAAGTCTCGATATCGAGTAAATACAGATAAGGTTCAACTAGCTCTGGACGCTGAAATGCGATCGCTCGTAGCAAATGCCAATCATTGAGACCTTCAAATGGATTATTATAGTCATCAGTCTCCAAACGTGCGGCTAATTCAGCCACATCATCTACAGTCAATGTAGAAATTTGGGGTGAGGATCGAGTCAACGTTTCCATCTGTAGCCACCTCCGGTAAGTCGCATTTGCTTTGAGCCTTTACTTGGGTAAATCTTACATCAGACTCCCTGCTTATAGTGTAAGCTTTTAAGTTGATTTCGACATCACCTCTACAACAAAACTTCGTATTAAACTTAAGACTTCTGGACGAATTTCGTGCGCCATATCAAATTCGTGATATTGTACATTTGCACCCAATTCTTGAAAGCGATCTCTTGCTTGTATAGCCGCACTCAACGGCACCACCCGATCCATACGACCATGTACAATTAACATCGGAGGTAAACCATCCTCTACCGGTTCAGGAGAAAAGTGCAGATAACCACTCAACACAATTAACCCCGCCAAGCCCAATTTTCGCCCCACATCCATTGTCATCGCCCCCCCTTGAGAAAAACCCCCTAAAATAGTCCGACTCGGAGGAATGCCCGTAGAATCTTCCAAAGAAGCTAACCAGTCTTGTAGACTTTGACGACTTTCATCAAGTCCTTTGTATTCAGAAGTTTCCAGACTGTACCACGCCCGTCCTAAAGGAACTTGGGGATGGGGAAAAGGGCCGTCGGGGAAGATAAACTGATATTGGGGTAGCCTCAGCAACGGCGTTAACGAAGCTAAATCTTCAGCGTTGGCGCCCCAACCGTGCAGAAAAACAATTAACCCTTCGGGACTGTCGGTTTCTGCGGAAATGGTAATTGTATTTAAGTCCATGAACCGTTATTATACTCTAGGCGTTCAGGCTCTATTGTTCACGGTTTTACTGAAATTGGCAAAGTAAGCGATCGCAAACTATATTAACCCATCGCGTTGTAACTCCTCAATAATCTGTAAGCCACGCGGATCGCCAACTCGCAATAACGAAGACTTTGCATCCTCTCGCACGCCCATATCCTTGTCTTCTTCCAAAGCTTCAATTAAGCCATCAATAGCGCCAGCATAGACCGCATTAGAAGGCATTTCGCGACACAACTGACCCAACGCCCAAGCACAATTACTGCGAACCGCTGCCACCTCATCGCGAATCAACCCTTGAATCAGCGGCGGCACCGCCCGAACGATCACATCATACCCCACTTTTGCCATTTGACCGAGCGAACTAGCCGCCCACAACCGCACTGCGGGAATATCGGTTTTTAACGCATCCACCAACGGACCCAAAGCCCGCTGATCGCGACAATTTCCCAACGCCCAAACCACACCTTTGCGAACATAACCATTCCAGTCTTGTTGGAGTTGCTCGATCAACGGTTCCACCGCATCGGGACTAGGGTTGCGCCCCAAAGCATAAGCCGCACTAACCCGAATTAACGGACAAGCTTCCCCCAACAAATTAATCAAAGGAATCACCGCCCGCGAATCTTGAATCTCACAAAATGCCCTCGCTGCAATCATCCGGCGCTGCGGTTCCGGTGAAGTCAGCAACGGCAACATTTCCTCCGGATCGGGTTGAGGACTGTCTGATTCCTCCATATGATCCAGGGGACTTTCAAAGGCTTCCGGGCTATGAATTACACTTAACTCATTATCGTCCATATCATTAATTTACCGCACGACGGTAACATCTCAACGGGCGATCGCAAATTCCTTTCAGACTTCCTCATCAAATAGCGACTTCAACATCGAAAGCGACTGAGTTTGATAACCGAGTTTCCGGTAAAGATTCAGCGCCGGTTGATTGTGGGAGAAAACTTGTAAGCTAATTTGTTGATCTCCCCGTTGTTTGGCCCAATTTTCTGCATGAGCCATCAAAGCCGAACCAATTCCCCGACGACGGTGATCCCGATGAACATACACCAGAAAAATATGAGCAATACGCGCACCTTGCACCTGATCGACTGCGTTTCCCATCCACAAACAAGCAATAGGCGAAAGGGTTCGCAAAGGGGAAAAATAAGCTGAAGCTTGGGAAGCACTTTCTTGGCCTGCAACTTCCACCCACCACAAAGGAGTTTGGTTGCTAAAATACTGCTCAATCGTATCAGCTAAATGGTTAAAGTTGCGGTTTGGATATAATTCTTGATAGGTCCGGTGCATGAACTTTAACAGCAGCGCCCGATCCAAACGAGAACCCGCACGCAATCGATAACCCGGTATTAACCAATCAGACACGAATCGAATTGATAGTCGGCAGGTAGATTTGGGCTTGTTCTCCCGTTGAATTCATTTCTCCCACCGGTGCGGGTTCCGCTAAATCACCCGGTAAAAAGATCCGAGCGCTAACTGCAACTAAAGCCAATAAAAAAATCAAAACCACAATCAAAGGCGCAATATATTGACGAAAAATAGCCATAGGATTTTTAACTTCAGCCCGAGATTTCCATTATAATTGTAATCTATCATCAAGAAAGCATAAATCTCAAAAACCCCACCCAAACCCATCCGTTACCAAAAAGCCCCAACCACCCCACCCAAACCCATCCGTTACCCCATCCGTTTCCAAAACCATCAACCTCAAAAACCCCACCCAAACCCATCCGCTACCATACCCCACCCAAACCCATCCGTTACCAAACCGCCCATACAACCCTACAATAGATCCTCGTCATCCAGTCCCGGTCTGGGCATAGGCAAAACACGGGTTTTACTCAACTGACGCAAAGCCACGCCCCCGCCAACCGCCAAAACCAGACAAACCCAAGCGAGGGTTTCTTGCAACAGTAAAAAGCCGCCCACGCTTAACAGCGTCCCCAACAATAATACAATAGCGGCGATCGCTTTTTGTAAATCCAAGCCCAAATCTTGAGCGGGAGGTAAACCGGTTTTCAGGCGTTGTTTTGTCCATCCCGGGCCGCCCGGTCGAACGTGGCGATAAAAGGCTTCTAAAGTTTCCTCAGATTCCGGTGAAGTCAACACCAAAACAATTACCCATAAAACCGTCACCGAAGCCGTAATAAATAAAATTCGCAAGCCAAAATCTTCAATCTTAAAAAACGGCACCAAACTCGTTACCATTCCCACAAAAAAACTCGCGATAATTGCGGTTAATTCGGCTGCGGCATTAATTCGCCACCAAAACCAGCGCAAAATTAAAATTAATCCCGAACCCGTACCAATAGCAATAACCAACCGAAAAACCGTAGCAACATCCGTCGCCAAAAACGCAGCCGCACCCCCCAAAGCAGTTACTAAAACCGAAGATAATCGCCCGATAAAAACCAATTGAGTTTGAGACGCTTCCGGTTGAACAAACCGCAAATAAAGGTCATTGGTAATAAAAGAAGCCCCCCAGTTAATCGAAGTCGAAACCGTACTCATAAACGCCGCCAACAGCGAAGCCACAACCAAGCCCAAAATTCCGGGGGGAAGAAAATCAAGCATTAACTGCGGATAACCCAACTCTTTATCTTCTAAATTCGGATAAAGAACAATCGAAGCCAACGCCACCAAAATCCAGGGCCAAGTTCTAATAACATAGTGCATAATATTAAACGTCCAGGCGGCTTTTTCCGCTTCGGATTCGTTTTTTGCGGCCGCAAAACGCTGCACAAATTCACCGCCCCCGTCACTTCTTCGCCAAGACCACCACTGAATAAAAATATAAGCAAAAAAGGTACTGGCTGTAATTCCAGCCGTCTCGCTAAACGTAATTAATCCATTGCCGCCAAGAGATACCGGAAGTAAAGATAAAATATCTTTCTCTGGAGAAGCCAACGGAACTTTTGCCACTAATTCCCCGATGCCGCCCACACTCCCCAAAGCAAAATAAGCAACAATAATCGCCCCAAACAAAGCCAGAAAAAACTGAAAAAAGTCCGTAGTAACAACACCCCAAAGTCCGGCCAAACCCGCATAAAATAAAACAAAAATACTCACCCCAATTACACTAAAAAGCTTGAGATTATTTTCGGCGGCTTCAATTCCCAAACCCTGCCAAATCTTTAACGCATCTACCACTTTTACCATCGCTAACATAGCGTAACCAATGGCAATACAATTCATGGGAACGGCAAAAATAAACGCTTTTACCCCCCGCAAAATCGCCCCCATTTTGCCACCATAACGTAATTCCGTTAATTCCGCATCCGTGAGAACTTCCGAACGTCTCCACATTCGCGCAAAAACGTAAACCATGATAATATGAGAAATACCGAACGTCCACCATTCCCAATTTCCGGCAATTCCTCGGTTAGCAACCACCCCGGTAATATACAGGGGAGTATCAATAGAAAACGTCGTCGCCGCCATACTAATTCCCGCCAACCACCAAGGAAGCGATCGCCCGGAAACGAAAAAATCAGCAAGGCTTTTTGAACCTTGACGAGATAAATACAACCCCATCGCCATCGTTACGATCAGATACAGCAAAACAATTAACCAGTCAATCAGTTGCATGAGTTTTGAGAAGAAAACGCCGAAACAGTAGAATGAATCTAAGCTTTCCAGTCTACCTCTGAATGTCTCTTTTGTAAAAGCCTGATTGAGATTAGGGGTTGGAAATTGGGAGTTAGGGGTTGGGGAATATCTGTCATTTATAATCTCTAATCTAGAATACTGAAATGTTTGCTAGGGATGATTGATAGGAAAATACTGTAGCGGCGGGTTCTAGACCCTCTCTGACACCCACAACTGAATTTTTAAAAAACCCGCCCCACCCCCGTTCAACTCCGGTGATTGAAAATTTAAAAGGGTAGAAAGAAACCTCTCTACCCCGTAGAATCTCACCCTAATTTTTAATTTTATTTTCAGGAATTATAGCAACTGCTATTTTCAACAACTACGCTTTATTTTGACGCTTGAATTTGCTTCCGGCTAACGCCAAACCGACTAAGGCTAAACTGGTGACAGTTGCCGGTTCAGGAACACTTTCAGGTGTAGTTTGATTCGGTTCAAAGTTCATCGCCATCACCATACCATCGTTGACACATTCAGCTAAAAGACTAATTAAAGCTTCACCATCGGGAAGTAAATTGCGGTCAAAGCTAAATCCAAACGTATGGGCGAGGCTGTAAACAGAACTGTTACTTGTACCGAAATCTAATCCCGCGAGTTCGTCATTACTCAGCATGGTAATTCCGCCCAATAAATTACCAGAAGCAATCACGTTTTGGATGCTATAATTTTTATCTTGAATCTTGGTTTCAGGAACAGTTTCCCAAACTCTTTTATTCACCATGACTGTGTATTCTTCAGTCACCCGTTGACCATTTCTTCTGACTGTTCTCGTCCGAGTTTCAGGAACACGAATTGTTTTCCGAACTTGCTTCATTGTGGTTTCAGCCGTTAAGTAGTGGCGTGCTTCTCCTGCACTTAAATCACCGAAACCCACTTCTCCGCTTTTGGTTCCTGTTGCACCGGGAGTTTTATCTCGGTTATTTCCTTCTACCCAATTTTGATAGCTATTAAAGCTTGACCATCCACTATTTGAACTAACTACACTTTTAGCTTGTACATCTCCATAAACCCCTACACTTCCAACACCAGAGTCATTAGAACCCGCAAAACGAATCCCAAATAATTGATTGGCTGCACTCGCATCTTTGAAAGCTTTTCCACTAAAGTTAAAGAACAAATCTCCATAACCAACATTATCATCAGCAGCCCCTCCTGCATAATTTCCTAAGAGGGGAATATTGGCATTAATCGCAATAGAAACGGTATCTTGGTCGGCTTTAATCGCCATACCAAACATTTCATATTTACTCGGACTCCCAACACCGTTAAGACTGCCGTCAGTACCATCTTTGAAAGAATCTAAGACAATATGCCAATCCGAACCAACTTTGGTAAAATCTGCGGCTTGTGCGGCTTGTGCGACTAAACTTAAACAAACTGATGTGGCGACTACTCCAATTGTTTTTAAGGTTTTCATGGCGTTTAACTCCGTTTTCATGCTGATAGTTTTTTGCTTGGTTGAACACCATTATATTGACTCAATTATGAAGATTTCAATCGTAATCAAAACAAAAAAAATAAAGATTTTGTATATCTGTAGTTTCTCGGAATTGGTGAATTTATTTGTTTTTAGTTTCTCCGTATATTCTCGGATGCAGTGAGTTAAATTGATTGAAGATAACAGGATGCTATTCCCTAAGTACATCCAAAAAGCCCGGTTTATCAGTTAGAAAAACCGGGTTATTAATTCGTCCTTTGCTTCATCCCATTGAAAACCATATAAATATTAGAGGCGGGTTGATTTTAGTTTTTTTGAGGAAAATCCCAATAATTTTAACCCGCCCCGACCCAATTCATTAATTATTTTAAATTTCCTCAAGGTCAATATAATTAATTTTTCCCCGTTCGATTTTCTCAGGAAAATTCACAACTTTATATCGAGTTCCTTTGGGTACTAACACTTCACATTCAGCATACATCGTCGAAAAATCACAAATCGCCACACCGGAACGATTTCCCGTAACTCTCAAGACCACTGAATAACAAGAACCCGAATAATTTTCAGCAATATTGAGGCTATAAGTAAAGCTAGCCATTGCTTCCAAAGTATACCCCGAGGGGTTTTTCATTTTTTCAATAAAGCCTTTAATCGACTTTTCACCAAAAGACAACCCCCGATAAATCTCGCCCTGATAGCCGGACATTTTATTCATAAAAGTGTTGAGAAGATCAATTCTCGCATCTTTTATTCCTTCTTGTTCTGCCCGTCGAATTTTGCGATAATCTCCCGTTGTAAAATCGGCGATCGCATTAAAAATATTTTCAACTACAGGAGTATCAATTCCAGTTAAGCGAGTGATATCTTCTGCGGTCAAAGGTTCCAAGGTTGATGTCAGTGTATTCATGGTCACGTCAAAAAATTCTAAAACCTTAAAAAAGCGAAGCGGGAACTTTTTATCTTAGAGGTATAGGCTTGGCGGTGCTTATAGACTCAAACTGAAATGAATTCCGGGGGGACAGTCCAACCTCAAATGAGATTACAGACTTGCAACTCGGTTTTTGTAGCCCTTACTACAATTTAACCCCTTTGTTCTGAGATGACTAGAGTAAAGTTACAGAAATTCATTCAAGGGGACAGGGGACAGAGAACACAGAACAGGCAATCATGCAATCATGCAACGCCTCTTGTAGGGGCGCGGCTCCGAGTAAATCTATGTTTTCGGTCGAAATAACTTACATAAACCCGCCCCGGAGTCGAGAGAAGTTGTGATGTAAGCCGGGAAATCGGAGGAACGGAGATTTCCAATGTTGACTTGACAATTTAACACAATTATTAAATAATGATAAGCAACAGGTCTGAGGAAGCCTAATGAGACACCAAGCTGTTAGAGCTAGACTGTACCCAACAACTGAACAACAAGCGGTACTGGCTCAACATTTTGGTTGTTCCCGTTGGTGGTGGAATTATGCACTAAATTTGTGCATTGAAACCTACAAAGCAACGGGGAAAGGGTTGAATCGTGCCGCCTTGAACGCTTACTTGCCACAACTCAAACGTGCCGAAGAAACAGGTTGGCTGTCAGAATGCTATTCACAAGTATTGCAAGCCACAACGGTTAACCTGGTGACAGCTTACAAAAACTTTTTTGATGGTCGGGCCAAATACCCGAAATTCAAAGCCAAGAAAAATAGGCAGTCAATCCAATATCCTCAATCGGTCAAGGTTGTTGATGGTTATCTAAAATTCCCCGGTCGATTGGGAACTGTAAAAGCTCGGTTTCACCAACCGATGCCAGTGGTGGGTAAAATTAAGACCGTAACCGTCAGCATGACTCCTTCCGGGAAATATTATGCTTCTGTGCTGATTGAGTTGGAGGGGGATAATCCTGTTCCTAGCACTGATGGAAAAGTAGCCGGGGTAGACTTGGGATTAAAAGATTTTGCGATTGTTCACGATGGCATCAAAACTTCTAAATATCCCAATCCCAAACATTTGGCAAAGCACGAACGCAACCTCAAGAGAAAACAGCAAAAACAACAGCGAAAACAGAAAGGGAGTAAATCAAGGGAAAAAGCCAGAAAACGGGTGGCTAGGGTTCACGAACGGATTGGAAATGCTAGTCTTGACTACCTGCACAAGCTATCAAGAAAGCTTGTTGACGATAACCAAGTCATCGTAGTCGAATCACTCAATACATTGGGCATGGTTCGTAACCCCAAACTAGCCAAAGCAATTTCTGATGTTGAGTGGGGAACGTTTGTCAATTTATTGTCGTACAAACTTGAAAAAGAGGGCAAGGTACTGGTAGAAATAGATAGGTGGTTTCCCAGTTCAAAACTCTGCTCAAACTGTCATTTTCAAATTGGTGAAATGCCGTTAGAGATTAGGTCTTGGACTTGTCCGAACTGCAAGACTCACCACGACAGGGATGAAAACGCAGCACAAAATATTAGAGCAGAAGGCATCAGAATCTTATCGGTCTCGGGAACCGGGACTGCTGCTGATGGAGGGGAAGTCAGACCAAAATCTGGGCGAAAGTCTAGGTTGAGGCATTCCCCCGCGAAGTCAGAAACCCCGCGGTCTATACCGCGGGCGTAGTTCATAATAAACAGTGAGGGTACATATAAAAGGTGAATACAAGCAATGAGACTGTTACATACAATGTTGCGAGTCGGCAACCTAGAAGAATCTAAAAAATTTTACTGTGATATTCTCGGGATGAAGCTCCTGCGTCAAAAAGACTATCCCGGCGGAGAATTTACACTCGCGTTCGTCGGTTACGGGGATGAAGCCGATCATAGCGTTATTGAGTTAACCTATAACTGGGGAACCGATCATTACGATCTCGGCAATGGATACGGCCACATTGCTCTGGGCGTAGACGATATCTACAGCACTTGCGAGCAAATCAAAGCGGCCGGTGGTAAAATCACCCGAGAACCCGGGCCGATGAAACATGGTTCAACCGTGATCGCCTTTGTAGAAGACCCCGATGGTTATAAGATAGAACTGATTCAACTTGGCACTCAAGGAAGCAGCCAAGAAAAAGAAACCGCAACAGCGGCCAGTTAACCCAAAATAAAGATAGAAGTAGGAAAACCGATAAAATTCGCTCTTGAACAATCGGATCAGCCAGTCAATTGGGAATTTTCCTGCTTCTATTGAAACGATTCCCTTTCACACCCCAAACCCCCAATTAAAAATCGCAAGATGCAACCGACTGATGAGAGCAAATTTACAGAAAAAGCCTGGGAAGCGATCGTTAAATCCCAGGAAGTCGCTCGTCGTTTTTACAATCAAAATCTCGAAGTTGAACACCTAATTATTGCTCTACTCGAACAAAATGGACTCGCTACAACGATCCTCCTGCGAGCGGGAATAGACCCCGACAACATAATCCAACAACTCGAAGCCTACACCAAACGTCAACCGCGAGTCGGAAAAATCGATCATCTCTATCTCGGTCGCGGCTTAGACTTACTACTCGACGTCGCCGAACAAAACCGACAAACCTGGGAAGATGAATTTATCTCCATCGAACACATTTTAATCGCCTTTACAGAAGATGAACGCATCGGCCGGCGTCTACTCGGTGGCGGAGGACAACAACAACAACAACCCCCCGGACGCCCCGGACGCCCCGGAATGGAACAGCGCACATCCCCTCGTTCTTCCGGTGTCCCCCCCGTTCGCAAAAAACTAGAAGACGCCATCAAAGCCACTCGGGGAAGCGCCAAAGTGGAAACCCAAAACCCCGAAACCGGTTATGACGCCCTCAAACGCTACGGTCGCGACCTCACCGAACAAGCCAAAGCCGGAAAACTAGACCCCGTTATCGGTCGGGATGAAGAAATTCGCCGAGTCGTTAGCTGTCTGTCCCGTCGCACCAAAAATAACCCCGTATTAATTGGCGAACCCGGCGTCGGAAAAACTGCGATCGCCGAAGGACTCGCCCAACGCATCGTTAACGGAGACGTTCCCGAATCCCTAAAAAACCGTCAATTAATCTCTCTCGATATGGGAAGTTTAATCGCCGGCGCCAAACTGCGAGGGGAATTTGAAGAACGCTTACGCTCAGTGTTGCGAGAAGTCACCCACTCCGACGGTCAAATCGTCCTATTTATCGACGAACTGCACACCGTTGTCGGCGCCGGAGGCGGAGGCGGTACCGGACGCTCGGGCATGGATGCCGGCAATCTACTCAAACCGATGTTAGCACGGGGCGAATTGCGCTGTATCGGAGCAACCACCCTCGACGAATACCGCCAACATATCGAAAAAGACGCCGCCCTAGAACGACGGTTTCAACAAGTATACGTCGATCAGCCTTCCCCCGAAGATACCATTTCCATTCTGCGAGGACTCAAAGACCGCTACGAACGTCATCACGGCGTTAAAATTACCGACTCGGCTTTAGTCGCCGCCGCCATGCTGTCGAGCCGTTATATCAGCGATCGCTTTTTACCCGATAAAGCGATTGATTTGGTCGATGAAGCCGCAGCCCAATTGAAAATGGAGATTACCTCCAAACCGGTAGAATTAGAACAAATCGATCGCCGGGTTATGCAGTTAGAAATGGAGAAACTCTCCATCGAAGGCGAAAGCGATCTCGCCAACGGAGACGGTCTGCATCAAAAAGATTTGGCGGTTAATGTTCGACTCGAACGCATTAAACAAGAAATCGACAATTTGAAACTCAAGCAAGAGAAATTATCCTCTCAGTGGAAGTCGGAAAAAGAGTTACTCGACGGAATTAATACCCTCAAAGAAGAAGAAGAAAAGCTGCGGGTTCAAATCGAACAAGCCGAACGAGATTATGATCTTAATAAAGCCGCACAGTTAAAATATGGTCGGTTAGAAGCCGTTCACCGCGATCGCGAAGCCAAAGAAGCCGAACTGCTCAAATTACAGTCTCAAGGCTCAACCCTGCTGCGAGAACAAGTCACCGAAGCCGACATCGCCGCGATCGTGGCAAAATGGACCGGCATCCCCCTCAATCGCCTGTTAGAATCCGAACGGCAAAAACTCCTACAACTCGAAAGCCACCTCCACCAACGGGTGATCGGACAAAAAGAAGCCGTAGCCGCCGTTTCTGCCGCCATACGCCGTGCTAGAGCGGGAATGAAAGATCCCAACCGTCCGATTGGTTCGTTCCTGTTCATGGGGCCGACAGGGGTCGGAAAAACCGAATTGGCTAGAGCCTTGGCAGAGTTTTTGTTTGACAGCGAAGATTCTCTGATTCGGATCGATATGTCCGAATACATGGAAAAACACGCCGTTTCCCGTTTAATTGGAGCGCCTCCGGGGTATATTGGCTACGATGAAGGCGGTCAACTCTCCGAAGCCGTTCGCCGCCATCCCTATTCGGTGATTCTGTTTGATGAGGTGGAAAAAGCCCATCCCGACGTGTTTAATATCCTCTTACAGGTGTTAGATGACGGCCGCATTACCGACTCCCAGGGACGGAAAATAGACTTCCGCAACACGGTAATTGTAATGACGAGTAATATCGGCGGCGAATATATTCTCGATGTCGCCGGAGATGACTCCCGTTATGAAGAAATGCACCGTCGGGTGATGGGGGCTTTGCGATCGCATTTTCGCCCGGAATTTCTCAACCGAGTCGATGAAACGATTTTATTCCATGCGTTGAATAAGTCAGAATTGCGTCATATTGTCGCCATCCAAGTTAAGCGGCTGATGCGGTTATTAGTCGATCAAAAAATTAGTTTGGTGTTGTCTCAAGAGGCAATGAATTATATTGCCGAAGTCGGTTACGATCCGGTTTACGGCGCCAGACCCTTGAAACGGGCTATTCAACGGGAGTTAGAAAATCCGATCGCCACTTTCTTGTTAGAACAAAAGTTCGTTGCCGGAGATACGATTTATATCGAACGTTCGGAGGAGGGTTTATCTTTTAACAGCCAACCCCCAGTTTCCGAAACCGAAAAGCGATCGTCTCCAGTAACGGCCATTACCAAAATCGTTCAACCGGAAGCCTAAACCCACCTTCAAACGCGATCGCCAAATCAAGGGGCTATTGTCAATTTACACAGTTGATGTGTGGGGAAATCCGAATTCCTTCTTGGGGGTTCACCCATTTCCCAAAAGGGATCGCGATCGCACACAATAGTCCCAGAATAACGTATTTCTAGAGCATTAACCGTATAACCTATGACCGTACTCGAACAGGGAACGATTACCATCCACACCGAGAATATCTTCCCGATCATCAAAAAATCCCTTTATACCGATCACGAAGTATTCTTTCGGGAACTCGTCTCTAACGGCGTTGACGCCATCTCCAAACTGAAAACCATCGCCCGATCTGGCGAATACTCCGGGGAAATGGGCGAACCCGAAATTACGGTAGAAGTTGACAAAGACAACAAAACCCTCTCGATCACCGATAACGGCATTGGCTTAACCGCAGATGAGGTAAAAAAATACATCAACCAAGTTGCCTTCTCCAGCGCCGAAGAATTCATCCAAAAATATCAATCCAACGCCGATAACGCCATTATCGGACATTTCGGCTTGGGCTTTTATTCCTCCTTCATGGTCGCCCGACAAGTCGAAATCGATACATTATCATACCAAGAGGGAGCCGAAGCGGTACACTGGACCTGTGATGGTTCGCCCCAATTTAAACTCGAAGACTCCAACCGCACCCAACGGGGAACCACCGTCACCCTCACCCTGATGGATGATGAACTCGAATACCTCGAAGACAGTCGCATTCGTCAACTGGTGAAAACCTATTGCGATTTTATGCCGGTTTCCATCAGAATGGGCGGCGAAACCGTCAACCGTCAAAAAGCGCCCTGGAGAGAGTCACCCAGCAACCTCACCGACGAAGATTATTTAGATCTCTACCGCTATCTCTATCCCTTCCAAGAAGATCCCCTGCTGTGGGTTCATCTCAACACCGACTATCCCTTTATTGTCAACGGCATTCTCTACTTTCCCAAACTGAAGCCGGATGTTGATGTTACCCAAGGCAATATTAAACTGTTTTGTAACCAAGTCTTTGTTAGCGATCACTGCGAAGAAATCATTCCCAAATTCTTGTTACCGTTGCGGGGAGTAATTGACAGCACCGACATTCCCTTAAATATTTCTCGGAGTGCTTTACAAACCAACCGCACCGTTCGCAAAATTGCCGATTATGTGGCGAAAAAAGTCGGCGATCGCCTAAAAGAACTTTATCGAGACGATCAAAAAGAATACATCCGTTGTTGGCAAGATATCGGAACATTTGTTAAATTTGGTTCTCTCAACGACGAGAAATTTAAAAAGCAAGTCGAAGATATTCTCGTTTTTAGAACCACGTACAAACCCGAAACCACAGACGCACAAAAACCCGAAGAAGCAGAAGATGCTTGGGAATCTTCCGAGGAAAAAACGGGTAGTTTCGACGCCCAAGGAAACTACTACACAACCTTAAAAGAATATCTCGAACGCAACAAAGAACGCCACGAAAATAGCGTTTTTTACTGCACAGAAGAAGCAGCCCAAGCCACCTATATTGAACTGCACAAGAGTCAGGGTTTGGAAGTTTTATTCCTCGATTCTTTCATCGATACCCACTTTATCAGCTTCCTCGAACGCGAACACAGCGATGTGAAATTCCTGCGGGTAGACTCGGAAATTAACGACGAGTTGATTGACAAAGACAGTAATAAAACTGAAATTGTCGATCCGAAAACCAACAAAACTCGCAGCGAACAAATTAAAGAACTGTTCGAGAAGTCGCTGAATAAACCCAGAGTTAATATTCGCACCGAAGCCTTGAAATCAGAAGATACACCGCCGGCGATGGTATTACTTCCTGAAGCGATGCGACGGTTGCAGGATATGACCGCACTATTGCAGCAACAAAAAGCCGAATTTCCTGAAGATCATGTTTTGTTGGTTAATACTTCTCACCCTTTAATTCAAAATCTCGCGAACTTGAGTCAGGGAAGTATTGAAGGGGCGGAATCTCCTTCTGCGGAATTGGCAAATATGATTTGTCATCACGTTTATGATTTGGCTTTAATGGCACAAAAAGGCTTTGATGCGAACGGTATGAAATCTTTTGTTGAACGTTCAAATCATGTGTTAACTCAGTTAACCCAACGGGCGGTTTAATTAAACTCTCCCCCGCCCCCGTGACCCCCAATAATGGCAGGGCCGTTTCAAAGTCGGTAAACATTTGCTATTAACCTCTCCCCCAACCCCACTAACCCCCACCAACCTCCCCGATCCCCCCTTAATCCCCCCTTAAAAAGGGGGGTTGGAGGAGGCCAATCGTTCCCTCTCGATTAATAAATAGTCCCATTAGGGACACCTTTTCCCACTAACCCCCACCAACCTCCCCGATCCCCCCTTAATCCCCCCTTAAAAAGGGCAGGGCTGTTTCATTCTAAAATTTTGCGATCGCGAGGAGCTAAAATTGGAAGCAGTTTCACCCCTTTTTTCTTCAGAACACCTAAAATCTTAGAAAAACATAGCGATCGCCTGACTCAAACGGCTTGTTCCACTCTGATTCTTAAAGGCGGGAATTGAACAATAAAACTGGCGATCGCGCCGGATGTAAAATGATAGCAATCGCCAGTTTTTTCTTAAATTTTATCTATGGATAGTCTAATTAAAGAACTTAAAAAAGTCAAGGACTTTCGCCGCCGCCAGGGCAGAAGGCATCCATTATGGTTGGTGCTATTGATAGTAATTTTGGCAGCGATGCAGGGATACTTAGGGTATAGAGCGATGGGAGATTTTGCCAAAGCCAATCAACAGCTAATTGTTAAAAAATTTAAGATTTCATCCCCAAAAGTTCCATCTTCATCAACCATAAGACGAGTTCTGATGGGAGTAGACTGGTCAAATCTTCAGGACATTTTTAATCAATGGTCTAGTAGTCTATGTGAATCTGATGATTTGAGGGATTGGGTCTGTATTGATGGCAAAAGCTTAGGCAGCACTGTAGACAATTTTGGCAACTCTCATCAAAACTTTGTTTCATTTGTTTCCTTGTACAGTCAAGAATATCAAGTTGTATTGGGATTAAATTGCTTTGAGAACAAACGCTGTTCAGAAATTAAGCAAGTCCAAGAAATCATCGAAGATTTTCCCCTGAAGAATCAAGTATTTACTCTGGATGCTTTGCACTGCCAAAAGCAAACCGTTAAAAAAATTATTGAATCAAAAAATCACTACTTAATCACCGTCAAAAAGAATCAAAAAAAATTGTATCAAGCTCTAGAGTCTGTCGCCCACAATCAAGAGCCTTTGAGTATCAAGATAGAGCAAGATAAAAGTCATGGTCGCCAAATTCAACGCCAAGTAGCTGTCTTCAAGAGTATAGATTCCCTGAAATCTAGTTGGTATGAAATTAAAAGCTTAATCCGAGTTGAAAGATGGGGTAAAAGAGGTAAAAAGGACTATCATCAAGTCGCTTACTACATCAGTAGCGTTTGGGAAAAAGCCGATTATTTTTCTGAAAAAATAAAAGGTCATTGGCAAATTGAAAATCGCTTGCATTGGGTCAAGGATGTGATCTTCAAAGAAGATGATTCTTCTATAGCTCACTTTCAAGCACGAACGAATTTATCGATTCTTCAAACTATTGCAATTAATCTTTTTAGACTTTTAGGCTTTGTGTCAATTACAGAGGGTCAAAGATGGCTTAATAACAGGTGGTCTAGGCTTTGGATTTTGTTAGAATGAAACGGCCCTGCCTTAAAAAGGGGGGTTGGGGGAGGCCATTCGTTCCCTCTCCTTGTAGGAGAGGGCTGCGGTGAGGTGGAAGGGGGAGAGGTAGGAGAGGGTTAGCCAGAGGTCGTTGGGGAGTCAGAGGTGGCGATCGCAGGCGTTGCAGATTTACATTCATCTCAGGAATTTCTAACACCAGACAGAGGCGGAGATTTCGCGGTTCTACAGGTGAAGCAATATAATAAAGGTTTGGACTGTAAGTAAAATGTTAATTTGGAGGTATTATGTCTCGTAGATGTCAGATTACCGGGAAAAAGGCAAATAACGCAATGGCGGTCTCTCACTCCCACCGTCGGACCCACAAGTTACAGCAACCCAATTTACAATGGAAGCGGGTTTGGTGGCCTCAAGGAAAGCGTTGGGTGAGATTGAAACTTTCCACGAAGGCGATTAAAACCCTCGAAACTAAGGGTATTCACGCAATGGCGAAAGAAGCAGGACTCGATCTTAATAAATTCTAGATCTAAAACCGGGGAATTTATTCCCCGTCTAAAAACCCAAGTCCTCTTCAGAGGACTTTATGTATTAGACAGAGATTTGAATCTCTGGTCTAAAACTTTTGTGTTTATCCCCCCTTGCCCCCTTGATCCCCCCCCCGAACGCCACCCCCCTTTTTAAGGGAATCCCCCCCCGCGAACGCCACCCCCCTTTTTAAGGGAATCCCCGCCGCGAACGCCACCCCCCTTTTTAAGGGAATCCCCCCCGCGAACGCCACCCCCCTTTTTAAGGGAATCCCCCCCGCGAACGCCACCCCCCTTTTTAAGGGAATCCCCCCCGCGAACGCCACCCCCCTTTTTAAGGGAATCCCCGCCGCGAACGCCACCCCCCTTTTTAAGGGAATCCCCCCCGCGAACGCCACCCCCCTTTTTAAGGGGGGCTAGGGGGGATCAAGGGGGGATTCCCGATGATAGGGAGATGGAGATCTAAAGCGAACAAACGATCACAATGCGATCGCAGAAGTTAACACCCCTCGATGAATTTAACCGGTGGCGATCGCTTTTTTGTTTGTTTTGGGAAGAATAACAATAAATTCTGTATGCGTGGCAAATTGAACGGGACTGTGATCCATCACACAGCGTTGATGTGACAGGGGGAACGCCCCAATCTCCAAAAGATTTGCTATTTATCTCAATTTGCCAGAAGACCCTCACTTTCAGTGACGGTCGGGAATGGCGCGATCACCTGATATCATAGCAGAAGTAGTTTGGTAAGAAATGTGCTAAAGGCGTATAAATACCGAATATATCCCACCAACAAGCAGAAAGACCAGTTAATTCGGTCAATGGGTTCTGCTCGTTGGTTCTATAACTACGCCCTTAACTTAACTTCTCAAACCTATAAAGAAACGGGTAAAGGTTTGAGTCGCAATGACATCATCAAGCTTTTACCCGGCTTAAAAAAAGAGCATGAGTGGTTAAGCGAACCGCCCTCTCAGTGCTTGCAGCAAGTTGCCCTAGATTTGTCGAGTGCATTTTTAAATTTCTTTGAGAAACGGGCTAAATATCCCAACTTTAAAAAGAAACACAACAAGCAGTCGATTAGGTTTCCTCAAAGGGTTAAATTGCAAGGTGACTATTTGAAATTACCGAAGTTAGGAAAAGTTTACTGTAAAGTCTCTCGACTACCAGAAGGGACAATTAAATCAGTAACAGTTTCACTAACTCCATCGGGTCAATTTTATGCCTCATGCCTGTATGACAATGGCAAAGAAAAACTCACAATCAACGTTGACGGAAAAGCGATTGGAATTGACTGTGGGTTATCGCATTTTGTAATTACTTCTGATGGAAGTAAGCATGGTAATCCTAAGTATTATCGAAAATATGAGACTAAGTTAGCCAAGAAACAAAAGCAACTGAGCCGTAAGGTGAAAGGTTCCAAGAACCGGAACAAAGCTCGAATTAAAATTGCCAAGGTTCACGCTAAAATAACTCGTTGTCGAGAAGATTTTCTACACAAACTAAGTCGTAAATTAGTTGACGAAAACCAAGTCATTGCGGTAGAAAATCTAGCGGTCAAAAACATGGTCAAAAACCATAAACTCGCCAAGTCAATTAGCGATGCAGGTTGGGGACAATTTTGTACCCTGCTCAAATACAAAGCGGAATGGGAAGGAAAAGTCTACATCGAGGTTGATAGATTCTTTCCCAGTTCAAAAACTTGTCATGTTTGCCTGAATCAAGTAGGTAGTCTACCTCTTGAAATTAGAGAGTGGACTTGCTTGAATTGTCAGACTGAACATGACAGGGATATCAACGCCGCGATAAATATCAGAGAAGAAGGTTTACGACTTTTGAGCCAGTGCGGTCTTGACGGTCTCCGTCGAAGAGCAACTGGCGTGGCGGGAGGGCCGGAGCGCGACCGCTTCTGGAGTTCGAGTAAGACCAAGCAAAGGCACTGCTTTTGCAAGGCGTTAAACTGTGAAGGAAGAATCCCTCGCTAAAAGCGATGGGAGTTGTCAAAAGAGGTGTATCCGACTGGATTTTTTCTGGTCGATTCTGTCCCCGGAACCGAAACTTAATCTAATTTTCCCTCCTGGGAAACGGTAACGGGCAAATGTGTAAACGGATAATCACAAATCTAAATTAAAAATTAAAGCGTTAAGCTAGAAATAAGCTAACCGTGTCTTATCCCCTCGTAGTAAAACCTTAAATTCGGGTTGGGGTTTTGTCCTCATCCCACCACCAGCAAACCCAACGTGACTGAGAGTCAGGACACATCTATGTCTAAGCACAAGAAGTCAAATTTGTCAATATTATCTTTATTACAGAATGTGTATCGGTCAATCCGGAAAACCATTCAAAGACTGATGCGATCGCTGTTGAGAACTTGGATAAGGATGAACCGTCGCGATCGCTATGGTCGGGCGGGGTTTGTGTTGCCAACGGTAGTAATGGTGTTGTTGGTGGTGGTGTTGCTGACCATCGCGATTACTTTGCGATCGTTTGATCGGGCGAAAGTTGCTCAGTATCGACGGGTAGATGAGGCGGTATTGCAAGCGGCAACGCCGGCGTTGGATAGAGCCAGAGCGAAGTTAGAAGACTTGCTCGGTGGTGGAGACGAAAGCCGAAAAGTGGGTCTATCGAGTCGAGGTATTCCTAGCGAGTTATCGTTGTATACAGCTTTGGGTGATGATAGCTTATACAATTTTCCCGATGAGGAACGTTTAACAGTTAAGTTTGAAATCCCCGATCCCGATATTGATGACAAGCAGTGTGACTCAACAAATGTCGATGACTGTAATCAAATGAATACCGCTTGGCGTTTCCCGGTTGATACCGATAACAATGGTCAGTATGACAGTTTAACCTATTACGGGATCTTCTTCCGCACTCCTCCAATCGGACCCGATGGGGAAACAAGAGCGAGAGTTCCTTTAGATGCGAGAACACCCCCTGTAGATACCGGTAATCTCTCCGATGTTTGTGCTGCGGCTGAGGGGACTTCTGCATCGTTGCTTGGGGAGAAAGGTTGGGTAAAAACCAGTGGTTTACTGAAAAAAAGCTTTTTTATCTATACGGTAACAGTACCAATAACTGAAGATGATCCTCGTCCCAATATACCAGGTAATTACGAGAATTTTAAAGGGACTCCTGGATTTTCTGCATTAGAATTACAACAAGACTACGGCCGAGAACCAATTGTTAATAACGCCGTAATTTACGAAGATGACCTGGATCTATCACCGGGTACGGAATTTAACTTAAACGGTCGTATCATTACCAACAGTAACTTTATCGTTACGCCTCTTCGCAATGACAGGGATGTTAAGCTCTATTTAGTCAGTTCACCGGCTTCCTGTTTCTATACAGCCGATAATAGCAAAATTCAAGTGGCCGGAAATGTGGTCGTCGGTGCAATTAACCGTGGTGATGCTAGACCGATTGAGGTTCATCTTTTCGACCCCGGTTTAGAAGCCGGACAAGAACCACAGAAAAAAGACCTAACAAAAGAGAATGACTCTGTAAGTAATGACCCTCAGGATGTGTTGTACAACTCTCTAGCTTATGAGAAACGCATTCAGGCTTTGGTGACGGCTGATCCTAGTAAGTTAGCGGATGACTACAGGGAAATGACGCGCAAAGTTCCTTTTAAAGAAGTAGCAATAGATAAGACGGATACTGCAACTGCAACAGTACAAGATTATAACGGAGAGAAAGGGCCGAACCTGGAGGCAATGCTACCCGTGAACGACCAGGGGCTGAGTGCAAATACAACCTTGGGCTTAGAAAAAGATAATTTACCTGCAAAAGAACCTATTGACGACAACAATCAAAAAGAAGAATACATTGGCGATCGCATTTTAGTTGGAAATAACCTACCCTGGCGATATTTCTTTAATGGAAAATGGCAAGAAAGCCGAAACGACGATCCAATGACCATCGAGGGAGGTAAATGGGCAGGAAATGTGGACGGACGCTATCGGAAAAGTCAGGTGGCAGATATCCCCAATACAGGACAGACCGCCCGTGATGGCGACTGGGAAAAAGACGCGGTTCGAGATCCTGAAAAACCCGAAGACGGGGTAGGGGGTGTATTGATCGTAACTGGGGCGGGAGTCTATAACCGACAGAAGTCCTTCTTACCTCCTCCGGTTCCGGCAACGATGAATGTTGATGAAGTGGATGGAGTTTACAAACCTGTTGCTAGTGGTGGCGAGCCTTTTACCGTTGTCTGGCCGGATACAATGCCGATGTCGCCTCCCTATGACCAAAATGGTGATCCAATTCCGGGGTCTAAAATTTACGACAATAGTGGCTTGTATGATGATGATGGTTGGACTCCCGAGGATGATTTTCTGAATTTAGTCCAAACTCCTACTTGGAGAGATACACCAGATTGGATTCCTCCCCTTGATCCCCTAGCAGCAGACGACCCCAACCCTAAAGGCGACTTGCGGATGCGAACAACAATTGTTTATCACTACGCATCAGCAGCAGAAGAAGGGATTAATGACAATCTGAAGGTAGACATTGCCGGTGAACCGACGAGTTTAGGGAGGGAGGCTCTTGTACCCTACGCCTGTGTCAGCAGCTACTACGACCCCTCAAGCAGCTTCACTGCAAAAAATGAAAGCGGTTTACCCTGGAATGCCTCAGCTATAGCTATAAATACAGGTCGCTCAAACAACGGGATAGTTTACAAGCTTTACGAATCCCCACCCTCCTGGGATGATACCGCTCTCGATAAACAAGCTAAACTCATCTATCCAGATGGACGGTTAGTGAATGAAGCCCTGTATCGAGCATCGGAGAAAGGTTACACCAGCAGCGAACTCACCCTCGAAGAACACGCAGCAGTTTATTCTGCTCAATGTTCGTTGGATATTTTAAACGGTACTGCAACTCCAGTTACAAGCGATGATGTTGGCGATCCTCTAACACGCACAACACAACTCTACACCAGTATTCCTGATGGTGCAATTCGCGAAGCGACTCTGTTAGACGCCAGACAAGCCAAAGCGTTCGATCAGAATCTGACAAGAACAGTGGCCGATGAAACCTTTAGCTTGCGAGTTAACCCAGATGGTACTGTTGCAGATGCAGCAGATCCTCCTCCAGAGTTGGAAGAAAAATACAGACAACCTTTAGAAAATCGCTATCCTCTAGAAGTTCGGGTGACTCAGCTTGATCTCAATGCGTTGAGAAATACAACAGTCACTCAAAATTTACCCGAAGACAAAGGGCCGACAGTTAACGGTACTGAATATCTTCTGCCCTTGAGTGGTATTGTTTACGCAACTCGTGATGATGCCTTACCGGATTTTACGAATGAAACGGTTGAGCAAAGTGCCGCAGACTATAAAATCGATCCGACTCGTCGTCCCAACGGCATCATGCTGATCAATGGCGAACGATTAGCTAGAAATGATGCAGACGACGACGGTCAAAACGACAAAACAGACCCCACCCAAGAAGAAGTGGTCAATGAAAAGGGTTTAATTTTAGCCAGTAATGTACCGGTGTACATCTGGGGTAATTTTAACCTTCATACTCACGAAGAATTTGATGATAAATTATTTCCTCAAGACCAGCAACCAAACTGGGATGACTTTTACGATCGCAAAGAGCTTGATCCTCTGTTTGCTTGTCGCAAAGGAGATCCTAGATTACCTGCCTGTAAAGACGCAAACGATACAGATGACTGGCGACAAGCAACGGTTCTTGCTGATGCGGTAACGTTACTGACTCGAAATGATGGCAACCTGAAAGAAGGCTTTCGATTCGGTTTCCGCAACGAAGGAGATTTTGACCTCAGAAATAATGCAGGTAATGTGGTGATTGGCGGGGGTTATAACTTTAATTCCACAAATAACACTCTGACTGATTCAGTTACCGAAAATGCTGTGGGTCTTGACTTGGATGAAGATGGTGTAATCGAAACAGACCCAATCCCAGAAACGCAAATCACCGCTAAAATGGCTCGACTGTTAGCAGGTTTCAATCCTTATAACGATTATGTTGTTAATGGTTTGAGTAGTGGTTTACCTTTTGATACCAATGAAGACGGTACTTTTAATACAGGTAACGAACCCAACGAATTGTACAATGATGAAGATTACCGGGTTAACGATGAAAATCCGGCTAATAGTTCCTACTTCAACAACTTTGTTACCCCGATTCAACGTCGGCGAAACTTTTCAGAATATGTAATGGAAATCTGTCTCAAGTTGCCTGTTTCAGCTTGTCAGCCGGGAGATTGGGTTGTGATAGATAAAGATGATCCTGATCCTAATAATCGCAAGACTGCATCACAGGCTCTTGCTGATGGTGATGGTATTGATGATATTGATGGTTCTGGTACAACAGCTAGACCACCAGCCCCAGATTATCAACGTTTTCCTCGTCGGGTTGCTTTTAAACGAGACGCCAGTTATAACTTAGATTCTACAACTCCAACTCCATTAGGAATCGCTGGAGGAGATATTGTTGATACTACTCCAGACAAAACAGACAATGCTCTATGGTTCCAAACCCGAAAGGGAACTGGAAATACTACCAAAGACTGGGGGTCTAATCATCCGTTGTGGTATTACAAGCCGGGTCCGACATCGACGGACAGAAATACAGCCCGCACTACTTTTACTCCAAATACACAGCAACCCCTATTAGTTCCGGTGTTACAGATTCAGACAGGTCAGGGCAACGAGAGCGATCATACCAAACCTGACATCCCTAACTTTCCATCAACCAAAGACGTTGATGAAGAGTCATACTGGTTGCAAGGATCATCTAGAGCAGGGGGAACATTCAATCTAATTGTCGGTACTGGTGATACCCCACCCAGACCCGGAGAAATTAACGGAGGTCTGAACAACTTACCCCGCACCCTAGAGAACTTTTTCAGCGGACAAAAATCATCATCACGGGAAAGTCTAAACATCGTTGGTTCGTTTGTTCAAACCGGACGGAGTAGATACGCAACCGCTCCCTACCAAGCGATGACCAGCGATGCAGGCCAGAGACATCCGGCGATGTTTGGTAACACAGACAGTAATCGAGGGCGGGTTTACCGAATTAACACCACAGACGGACGGACTCCTTTCTTGGTACCGCCTAACCGAAATTGGGGTTTTGATGTCGGTTTGCTCTCCCAACCCACCGACCGTTACGCCAGCAAGTTCACTCAAGCGAGTCCCGAAATTGATGACTACTTCCGGGAAGTCAGCCGAGATGATCCTTGGGTAAAAGCTTTGTTGTGTTCAAAAGCTGGCGGAAACCCTGCTCTAGCTCGTAATGGTAACAGAGTTAAATTAACCGGAACAGATTGCAGCGATTACGGTGGCTAATACGGTGACTAACAAGCTGAAAACAAGGAGGAAAAAAACATGATTTTACTCAAACCCAAACCTCGAAAATCGAGCGAATCTGGCTACAGCTTGATCGAAAGTTTGATCGCCATCATTGTAGTTTCTATTTTGATGGTGTCTGTAGCCCCGATGATTGCTCTATCGGTTGGAACTCGCGCCCAAGCCAAACGGTTAGAGTTGGCGGCTCAAGCCGGAAAAGCTTATGTTGATTTTCTCAGAGCCAATTCCACAAATGATGTAGTTCCTGGCACTAAGAACCAAACATACGCAGAAAAAAATGCTCCTAGTAATACAGACCCAGATCAAGCCCCAGATCCAGGTGATTTAGTCGAAGATGTAGAGGGTTATGTAGATGATACAAACACCCTATATTGTATCAACTTCGATGAAGAAGCCGGCTGTCAGTCAGATAGTTTATCCGATATGGTTGTTCAGCCGGTACAGTTGAATAGCACTGACGCAAAGGCAGGTTACAATCTCCTAGTTCGAGTTTATCGGGCTGATGCTTTTTCCAGTGACGAAGCCTTAGAAACAGAGGGTCAAAACAAAGCGATCACAAACGCAATTGGCGATCGCAATGCTCCGATGGTTCAGTTTTCAACCTCAATTGCTTCTACTGGACAAAACAAATATGAAGACCTAAACACCAAAATCTGCAACAAAATTGGGGATTGTTAATGTTAATAAAACTTGAATGCAACGCTTTAACTCTCGGGGTAAAATACCATGAATAATTTATTGCGATCGCTCCTGAAAATTCAAAATAAAACCCGAAAAAAGCCGAATCAATCCGTTAGCGGTTTCACGATGATTGAGTTGATGGTCGGAGCGATTTTAGCGTTCTTGATCATCACTCCCCTGATGGGTTTTGTGGTTAGTATTCTCGAAGATGATACCCGAGAAGGACTCAAAGCGATCACCGACCAAGAAGTGAATAGTGCCGTTGATTATATGGCAGAAGATTTGAATCAAGCTCGATATATTTATGATAGAGAGGGTTTGACGGCGATCGCAGATCAACTTCCTGCTGTTGATGATGGTACTCCGATTTTAGTCTTTTGGAAACGAAAGTTAGTTAAAGATGCTGTTCCAATTCGAGCGAAAAACGTAGAAACTCCAAGTCAGTGTGATATAGATGAAGTGCTTGATTGTAATGATACCTATCTGGATGCTTTAGTTGCTTACTATTTAGTAGAACCGACTAGCAACGATACAGAAGGAGTTTGGTGTAATCCTGATAGCAATTCTGATAAATGTCCGGCTCGAATTGTTCGTGTTGAAATTCAGGATGGTTTAAAAAATTCAGATGGTGAATACTACGAAGAAAACGAATTACATGAGGATCGAAAATCTGAACAAAAGAAAACTCAAGGTTTTAACGCTCTAGAAGGAAGCCCCCTAGAATGGACGAAAGCTGACGAAGATTATGAGATGAGGAACCTTCCTCAAGTTTTAGTTAATTATATTGATCGCAGTCAAGTTGACTTACCCGGTGATGATAATGATGAATACTGTGTCAATGCTTTCGGTGGTGAAGTTACCAGTGTGGCAGATCCCAACGTAACAAAAGAAGATGATGTTTTGAAAATAAAAACAGATACTAATAGTTTTGTAGCTTGCGTTGATTCTGAGCGAAATATAGCTCAGATTCTGCTCAGAGGAAATGCTCTGCGTCGTAAGGATGCCAATGCAGAATACAATGCAAACAAAACCTCATTCTTCCCGACAGCAACGGTGAAAGTTCAAGGACAAAGTTCAGCGATTAAAACAGGGAACTAAAACCGAGTTGAATTGTTGAAAATTAACCCCATTAAAAAGCCATGAAAAAACAACTATATAAAACCTTAAAAAAATCGGCTTCCCGTTCAACATTCAACTCGCCTTCAGAGTCGGGTTTTTCATTAATTGAACTGGCGGTTATCGTTGTCATAATTGGGGTTTTCGCCGCTATTGCAGCACCGGCTTGGGATGCGTTAGTTACCCGTCAGCGAGTGAAGTCGGTTAATAGTCAAGTGTTACAGGCGTTGCAAAGCGCCCAAGCCGAAGCCAAACGAAATAAAGCTAATCGAGCAATTCAGTTTGTTAATGAAAATAATATGCCGGTTTATAAACTGTATGTGGCGGAGGAAGATGGAACTTTTGATGAAGATGAGGATTTAATCAGTGAAACTGTTATTAATATGGACGGTCAGATACAACCCGGAAAAATTCAAATAACAACCCAAGCTAACACAGGAGATTCCGAGAGTCTTCAAAATGCGATTATCTTTGATTATCGTGGAGCAGTGATAGAACCTGAAAAAATACCTGATCCTCAGCAAAATACAGATGGTTTCACTGTAACAGTTTCTACTCCTGATGGCGGCTTCAAACAATGTGTAAAAGTTGTGACGTTATTGGGAACAATGGTCACAGCAGAAGGGGATGATGATATAACCGGATGTCCGTAAAATTCAGAACGGATTAAAGATTAAAAAAAGTCATTTTAATTTTATTTGAAATAAAGCTCATTGAAATCATCACAATCATTGCTATTTTTTCGGCTTAAAAACAGTCCCTACTCCCGAGAAACGGTTGAGAAAATGTGTAAAAGTTGTGACAATATTAGCGGGAATGATAAGCTTTGAAAGGGATGATAATTAAATAAAATGCCCGTCAAATTAAGAGTTGATGTAAGATTAGATTAATAAATTTTACATCTAATTAGGGCGGCAACTGCATGAAACTCAACACGCGATCAAAATGCGATCGCCAGATTTCTCATAACTATTTTACCTCTAATTCCTCAAGTTCAAAAGTTAGATATACCGCCGGATATACCATTATTGAAATACTCCTCATTCTTGGAATAATTGGTATATTTAGTGGAATAGCAGTTCCGGCTTGGATAGGGTTTTTCAGCCGTCAAGAATTGCGTACAGGTGCAACCCGAGTCTATTGGGCGATGCGAAGCGCTCAAAGCGAAGCCAAACGTCAGAAAACCTCCGTTCAAGCGAGTTTTCGAGAGAAAGATAACCGAGTTGAATGGGCGGTTCATCTGGCGAGTATTCCCCCCGATGAGTTATCAGAAAAAGCTTGGGAAAGCCTTCCTCAAGGTGTTGAAATTGATCGAGGAGAAAACGAAACAACCCTGCGTAAAATTAACCCAGATACCAATGAAGTAACAACGTCTGAAACCAATTATTATCGGGCATTATTCAATTATAAAGGTTGTCCGGTGTATAATCCCAATAATGACTGTACTAAAACTTCTATACAAGCATTAGGACGTCTGGGACTCAAACATAAAAACTTAAAAAAGCAGAAACGTTGTGTGATTATTTCTACTTTAATCGGAGTTGTTCGGATAGGTCAAGAAAACCCCAAACCGAAAGATGATAGATACTGTTACTGAAATTCCCCGAGAAAACAGCGATCGCAAACTAATTATACAATTAAATTCAAACAATTAAATTCAAACAATTAAATTCAAACAAGTCTTTTTACTCAAGAACCGGGAGTTGAATATTACGACAATAAGCCTTGGAGTTGAACTTAGTTGTATTTAAGCCTTGAGAGGGAGGTATTGATTGGGTTGAATCAATTATGTTAAAGACGTAAAGTATGGTGGTGTTGCGCCATGCTGAACTAACTGTATGAGAAGATTTTTGTCATGTTAAAATATAGAACAACAATAGGATGGTCGCTGATTACTTCGGGTATCGTGACTCTTTTACTTAAATATATCTTACCGGGGCCTCCCGTGGGATGGGCAATTACATTTATTGTTGTTGGTGCCGCTATTTTCTTTATCCGAAAAAGCTAATACCGTTTCTCTTTAATCATGGAACTTTTTTCATCCCCCCGCCTGCGGCTTCCCCCAACCCCCCTTTTTAAGGGGGGCAAGGGGGGATCTAAGGACCTCCCTTTTTAAGGGGATTAAGGGGGGATTAATTAGATGCAACTTCATAAAAAAGTCGAAATAATCACACATAGTATAAACATCTAATAAAAATTAAAACAGGTTAGTGCGTCAAATTACCCCCGGATTTCCTGTTACCATGAAATCTATTATTTGACGCACAAACCCATCTAAAATGATGAACAGTAAGTTCTAGATGCCAAGGTAGAATCGATGACAAAAGGATTCTCATTACCTTGGTATTCTGCGACTAAATGAGAGCGTGTAATTTCTTCATTATCAACGGGATCTTCTAAATTCCACTGACACAATGTTTTTTGTTGAGGGGGAAAGAATTTGGCGTCGGCTGCATCGGCTTTATATCGATAAATTGTGTAAAAATAAAACATCGCCCGTGCAACATCGCCTTTTTTAATTTCTCGGGGTTCAAATGCGCTTTTAGTCGTTTCGCTATACTCGTTAATCAATGCAGTCGGTATAGTTTCTTGCTGTTTATCGAGTCGAAACCAATCTTCTGTTTGAGAATCGTTAATTTCTGCAAAAGGATTATTTCCCCGTCTGCTATTAACATAAATCCGAGAGGGAAAAAGGCTGTGCAAATCACTTTTAGCCGAACCATTCGCGCCTTTACTTTGAGGATAAATATGTTCGGCGTTGATATCTTGTTGATAGGCTAACTGTCGGGGTTCGGAAGCGTTGGGATCGAGTTTGATGGCATAATCTGTATAAATTCCCTTGAGTATTCCATCGTGATTGTCAATTTTGCTGTATAATATATCTCGTCCCAGTCGATAACCTAAAGTTTGTTCGGGAGTATACTCTTGGGCGACGGCTTTGAGGAGTTCGGTTCCTTCTAAGTTGGGTAAAATTACATTAGTTTTGTCAGTTCCTAAGTTATCAGCAAAACTCGGAGAAATACCACTCAGGAGTAATAAACACGTTAAACCGAATGCGATGATTATTTTGTTCAGCAAGTTCATAATAAAGAGTTGATTGGACTGCTTTACTTCTTTACTCCCATAGAATCACAAAATCCGTACAAAAAAACAGTACAAAAAAACAGTAGGTTGGGTTAAGAAAACCCAACAAAAAGTTAAGATAATATTAATGACTGTTAAATTCTAAAGATGTTCTCTTAAAAAAACAAATTAATAACGAGTTGTACAAACCCAGGTTTCTATACGACAATTTCCGGTTCCACAGGCGGCGACGGCTTGGGCTTGGGCTTGTTGTTCGGTATCCGCCCACGCCCAACCGAGTTTTCCTTCGGTATTTTTCGCCACCGCACCGCAGGCATTTTTAAACCAAACTTGTACCTGACAAGTTGAGGTGCCACATTCTTCTAAAGCCCGTTTTTCCGCTTGTTCTCGCGAAGGATAATCAAAAGAATACCCCCAAACTTTCCCATCTGGAGTAATTGCGATCGCCCCATAATTATCTGGAAGTTGCGCGAAAACCGTATTACTGATTAATATTTTAGTTCCCACAAACAATGCAGTCACAATTCCTAAACGTTTCATTTTTCTTGAGTTGGGTTACATCTTTTCTGAATTACATTATTATGCAACATTTGGTTCAATTTGGATAGGGTTGGTGCGTCAAAATGTTGCTGCTGTGATGGCTGAAAAAAATGCGTGGAATTTGACGCACCCTACTGTTGAACCGACTTCACGGGTTGTCAGACTGAACCGCAGAAAATCCCCGACGATAGGGTTTGGGTGAGGCGAGTTGAACTTGAAACTGAACGCTTTCTGTGCGATCGCCCTGTTTAATGGTAAGCGTATATTTTCCCGGTTGCATTTGCCAAAATAAAGAATTATCCGCTTTCGTCGCTAATTTCTCGCCGTTCAACCACCATTCTACAGCTTCTTGACTGTTCCCGCTAATTTTAAATTGCAGTTGGGGAGATTCTTCGGGATTGATTAAAAAATAATCATCGGGTTGGGGCGATAAAATCCTCAGTTGATTGGCGGTTAAATCAAAGCGTTGCTGTCGGGCTAACCATTCGTTATATTCGGAGGATAGTTTTAAATCTTCTGCCGAATTTTCATAATTTGCCACCTCATCTTGATGAAAATATTCTAACACAATTCCCGACCGACAATCCGACGTTGGTTTCTTTCCCGTCGCCGCACAAATGGGCAATTTTACAAACTCAGAAGGTTCGGTAAAATCGAGGGGTTCCTGTTGGGAATGCAGGTGCATGATAATTCGACTCCACAGCGGCGCCGCACCCGCAACCCCCGATATATTTTCCATCGGTTTTCCGTCAAAATTTCCCACCCAAGTAGCGACGGTATAATCAGTTGTAAATCCAACTGTCCAAGTATCACGATGATCGGAAGAAGTTCCTGTTTTCACCGCAACGGGAAAGGGTAAATTTAACACAGAATCAACCCCAAAAGCAGCCGCCCTCGCGTGGGAATCTTTCAACATATCGGTGATAATTTGCCAGGTTTCGGCTGTATGGATTTGTTGATGATTTTCGGGATGATTATTTTCAGGATAATTATTTTTATAATCAATCTCTGTTAAAGTTGTAACTAACCGTTTAAATTCTCCTTGTTTTGCCAAGATTAAATAAGCTTGGGCGAGTTCCCATAACGTTACTTCTCCGCTTCCCAAACTTAATCCCAAGCCGTAATGTTCGGGGGATTGGTTTAAATGTTCAAATCCCAATGCTTTTAAACGGGATAAAAACACGGGAACGGTGACTTTTTCCAACACTCGAACCGCCGGAATATTTAACGAATTTGCCAACGCCAACCGCACCCTCACGGGGCCTAAAAACGTTTCGCTGTAGTCGGTTGGGGTGTAGAGTTTGGCGCCGGGAATGGCGTAATAGGTGGGAACATCTGCGAGGATTGTATTGGGTTGAATTATATTTTGTTCTAAAGCGATTTGATAGAGAAAAGGTTTCAAGGTTGAACCGGGTTGTCGCAGGGCTTGAACGCCGTCATTACTCCCCAAATTTAGCGTATTAAAATAGTTGGGAGAACCGACATAAGCCAAGACTTCTCCGGTTTGATTATCGATAACAATCGCCGCAGCGTGGTTAACATTTTTATCGGATAATGCGGTGACAACTTGCCGAACTTGGGCTTCTACAAACTGCTGTAATTTTAAATCCAGTGTGGTTTTAATGTGGGGTTTTGGGGTAGAATTTTCAGAAGTATTAGATAGCTGTTCCGACACCCAAAATAAAAAGTGAGGGGAAGCCATAACCCCGAGTTGGGGAAGTTGGAATTCTACCTGTTCTCGATAGGCGTGTTCGGCTTGTTTCGCGGTAATATAACCGTCTTCAATCATCCGATCTAATACATAGCGCTGACGCTGTTTTAAAGCTTGTAAATTGTAGTAGGGGTTTAAGTCAGTTGGATCGTTGGGTAAAGCGGCGAGTAAACTGGCTTGAGAGAGGCTTAAATCTGTGGCGGGAATGTTAAAATAAGTGCGAGAAGCCGCTTCAACGCCATAAAGATTTCCGCCCATTGGTAAACGGTTTATATAGGCTTGTAGAATTTCAGTTTTATTCATGCCGGCGAATATCCGCCAAGATAACCAAATTTCCCGACTTTTATTAATTAATGTTGTCGGCGAAGGTTCAACCATTCGGGCGAGTTGCATGGTAATCGTAGACGCGCCGCTAACAATTTGTCGGGCTTGTATTGCTTCTAAAATTGCCCGTACAATTGCTTGACTATCCACCGCACCCCGTTGATAATATCGTTTATCTTCTGCTGCAATAATCGCTTGAATAAAATGGGGCGAAACGTCATCTAACGGCACAACTGCGGTATGATTTTGATCGCGGCTGAGTAAGGTTCCGAGGGGTTGTCCGTAGCGATCGCTAAATTCCACCGCAAGGCTATCTTGAGTGATGTCTTCGGCGCGAATGGGGGCGAGATAGGGAAGCGATCGCAACGTTACCCCCGTGAGAATAACTGCTAAAATTGCGGTGATTTTTTTATTGCGAAACCGGAGAATATTTTTCATCTTTTGACCCCTTTATCTATTTAGTTTCGACAGTGCGATCGCCTGTTAATCCGGAAAAAGGTTGATGGCGGGGAAAGTTTCGAGGTTGGGTGCGACGAGTTGGCAGTTGCGACAAACTCACTTATTTCGGCAAAATTCAGATGTTTGTTTTGGGGCTAGGGGAAACAACTCTAATAGGAAACTGTGGAAAAATTGGAATGCAATTGATAGAGATCCTGCTTTCATGGTATTTGTATAATTACGCCTAAAAAAGTACATTACCCTCAAGCACCTACTCTCGATATGAAATTCAAAACGATTCTGTTCGCTCTTTTCTTAAGCGCCTGTTGTCTCGCGATCGCGTTGAACCTGTCAACAATGATAACGGCACAAAACACCCCTCAAGATTCAAATAATATCACCTGGACGGCTGAAAATTCAAATCCAAACTTGTTGGGTTGGATGAAAGGATCTCCGCCCGCACCCGATAAAATAATTCGTTTTGATAACGGAACTTACTTTCAATTTCCGCAAATGCGCTGGACTGTTTGCCATTTTGAACAGTTGATGCCCACCAAGTCAGTAAGTCGCCAACTATTCGCTGCGGTTCCCTTTGAAAAAAACGAGTTATCCGGTATCGATGAAGTCACGTTTATTCCCTGGGGCGAAACCGAACCGATGACTTGGAAACAGTCATTTAATGCCAATTTTACCGACGGAATTATTGTTCTTCATCGCGGTAAAATAGTCTATGAAAACTATTCCGGCTGTCTCACCCCGACGAACCGCCACGCGGCGATGTCTCTAACTAAATCTTTCGTGGGATTGTTGGGGGAAATGCTCGTAGTTGAGAACAAATTGGACGAAAATAAACTCATTAAAGATTACATTCCCGAACTCGGAAAAAGCGCCTTTGGGGATGCAACCGTTCGCCAAGTTCTCGACATGACAACGGGGTTAGATTACAGCGAAGATTATGCCGATCCCAACGCCGAAGTTTGGCAACACGCGGCGGCCGGAAATCCCCTACCCAAGCCGAAAGATTACACCGGACCGAGAACTTATTTTGAATACCTAGAAACCGTTCAAAAAAAGGGAGAACACGGCGAAGCTTTTGGGTATAAAACCATCAACACCGACGTTCTCGGGTGGTTAATTAGTCGGGTGACGGGAGAACCGCTCACCGAGGTTTTATCGGAAAAAATTTGGAGTAAAATCGGTGCGGAAATGGACGCTTTCTTTACGGTAGATTCCATCGGCACACCGTTCGCCGGCGGGGGTTTAAATGTTGGTTTGCACGACCTCGCCCGGTTCGGACAAATGATTCTAAATGGCGGCACTTTTAACAGCCAAAGGGTTGTTCCGGAAGCGGCGATTAGCACTATTCGCAAAGGTGGAGATTTGCAGGCTTTTGCTAAGAGCGGATACACCTCGCTAAAGGGTTGGAGTTATCGAAGTATGTGGTGGATTACTAATAATAAAAACGGGGCTTTTATGGCTAGGGGCGTTCACGGTCAATCGCTATATATTGACCCCGAAGCTGACATGGTAATTGCCCGTTTTGCCTCCAATCCCGTTGCGGGTAATGCGGCGAACGATCCCACAACTTTACCCGCTTATCAGGCTGTGGCGGATTATCTGATTGAGATGGATAAATAAAAGAAAGTTGGAGGATAAAACTAATTTTTTTTGATTCATTCAGTAGGATTACGGTCTTGAACATTTAGACAATCCTCAAATTGTTTTTCAAAGTTCCGTAGTCCTACGGATGCTTTTTAGGGGGTTTCTGTTTTAGATTTAGATAGATAAAATAGCAAGTTCGTTGTTGCGCTTCAGCGCACCGAATCTGGCGCTAAAATAGCAAGTTCGTTGTTGCGCTTTAGCGCACCGAATCTAGCGCTAAAGCGCAACAACAAGCTGATTAACCTCAATTTTAATTAACAAAAAACCCAAAAAGATGAACTACTCCTTTCAACAAAATTACGCTCAAAACACCAATTTAGACATCATGTATCCCGCCACCGGAACCCTAGCGGGAGTCGGTTTATCCGCGACAATTGGTAACATGGGTTTAGTCGGATCATTTGGGGGCGTTGCGGTTGGTGCGTTTCCCGTTGCGGTTGCCGGTTCGGTGGTGGGTTTTGCGGTTTACGGTGCAACAGAAGCGCTCAAAAATACCGATTCCGATGTCATTTTTCCCATCGCCACAGGTGCAATAATTGGCGCCGGAATGTTCGGTATTGTTGGCGGAATGGGGTTGGGAGTTGCGGGAACTGCGGTGAGTATTGGCGGTGCAACAATGGGGGTTGCAGGTGCCGTTGTCGGGTTGGGGGTTTACGGTGCTTTTAAAATGGTTGAAAAAGTTGATAAAATGATGCCAGCAGAAACGGCGATGCAAGCTTTTTCCCGCATGGAAGAACGGATAAACGATGCTTATTTGGATTCGTTTTTTTATACGGAAGCCTTGCTGGAAGTTGCGGAGTTAATTAATCCCGATTTGGCTTGGGAACGGAAATTTAGAGAGTTAGAAATCGAAGAAGAATTACAACAACTGAAAGCGCAGGTTAAACCGTTACCCCAAATTGAAAAAATCAATATTCAAATAACAGTAACGGGTTGGTATGACTGGCATCCTCATCTGGATATTGCACCGAATAGTATAAAACGGGAGTTGGCGAAATACCTTTGTATTCAAATGAAACATTCCGAAATTCAGTTAATGATTTGGAGTATTAAAGAAATCGCCGTTCAACCCTCAGCTAGAAATTATTTGGGGAAACAATACAAATCCCCGAGTATTTCTAAGATTGTTGAGTTTGAGTTAAAAATTGCCTTAACGTTATCGGTTCCCGCCGATATTCTTGCATCGGAAAACTTCAACGATATCGTTAAAAAAAATCTGGAAATCGGCGAACTTTCTAGCTTGGTTAAGGTGGATAAATTTGCTTTAGTTCAAGTCTAATGTTATCAAAATTATCGAGAAATTATCGCTTCGACTTCTTCTAACGCCTGAAAACTGCCAACTTGCCAAGACCGTTCCACCGCAGTAGAAACAATTTCAGAAATGGCAATATTTGGAAAGTTGGGGCTGGTTTCCGATAAAATATATTTGCCGTTTTCAAACAGATAAATGCTTAACTTTTCCCGATTAAATATCCACAGTTCGGGAACTTCTAGGGCTTCGTAAGCCGCCAAAGTTGTTTGGGAAGCGACATCAACTTCTATTGCTAAATCTGGGGGCGGATCGTTTGGTTCGAGTCGCCGACGGTTAATCATTTGTTGATAGTTTTGGATGTAAAAACTGGCGTCGGGTTCAACTCCGGCTATTCTTTCTTTTTTAAACGTCGTTGAACGAAAAGATTCGTATCGTTTACCGAAGGATTTTAACAGCATTTTGATAATATCAGAAATAATTTCTGTAGGTTTTTCGTGTTCGGGTAAAGGAACCATAATTTCTAAAGTGTTGTGACTATAAACAATTCTCGAAGATCGCTTTTCTCCCAATTCTTGTAAAATCGCTTCAAATTCCTGCCAATTCACGTTAGGAATTGTTACCACACTTCCCGGGGAAAAGTGCATTTGACTGATGGGTTTAACAATAGGAGTTGTTACCGTCATTTTTAAAACCTATTTAATCATCCTATTTTATTTTAACTCAAACCCCTAAAATAATCACCTAATATTAAAACAACCCACTGAGCAATTTATTGATATAATATAAACCAAGCTAAAGATTCAAAAGCAAGACGAATTTTATTAGGAGATTATCCCCATGAATTCGACAAGCAGTTTACAAGAAATCGCAACCTCTTTACCGATTTTCAGTGAACCCGAACAAAAGGAAATATTTTTGTTTGTTTTGGGAGCTTTAACAGCGAAGATTATTAGCTTGAGGAAAGCCGCAGAAATGATGAATCTTGATGAGGAGGGCTTGTTACAAACTTTAGATTTGTTAGGAATTGAGTTTTCCTATTTGACTCAAGAAGATATTGAACAAGAAAGCATTTGGTAGAAATCGTGAAAATTGTGATCAACTCATCTCCAATTATTTTTCTCGTCAAGTTACAATTACTCGACTTATTTTTAACCCGTGATGATGAGTTTTATATTCCCTCGGGAGTTGTTGAGGAAATTGAGGTGAAAAGTGATCAAGTCAGACAGGGAATTTTACCTTTTATAGAAGCGGGAAAGCTGCGGGTTGTTTCGACTCGTTTATTCACCTTGGTTAACCGTTTAAATCTCAATTTGGGACGGGGAGAATCCGAGGCGATTTCATTAGCAACTGAACTACAAGCCGATTTAATTATTTTAGATGATCGCGCGGCTCGAAGAAAGGCTGTAAATTTGGGGTTAAATGTAAAAGGAACTTTAGCTTTGATTAAAAAGCTGAGTCAAGAAGGTAAAATTACAATAGATAACGTTGATGAACTTTACGACAGATTACAGCGAATCAACTTCAGAGTTTCTCGCCCAATCTTTGATGCAGTTTTTAAGAATTTTGAACCCTAATTTTCTCTAATTATTATCCTTTATTTTAACTCAAATTTAAAAAATAATAATCGGGGAATTGCCAAACCGACGGGAATTGCTAACGTCATTAATACCGCTTTACTCGCGGCAACAACGGTATTGATTAATAATAATAATTCGGTTTCAGTTCCCAACGCTAAAATTTGAGTTAAACCGCTAATTGAGCGAAAAATAAACACGCCCGGAATCATTCCCACAACCGCCCCAAATGCGATCGCAGCAGAAGGCGCTTGATAGCGACGGGAGAAATAAACGGTCATTAAACCCACTAAAGTTGAAGCAATTAAATTCCCCCAAATGATTCCAAAACCAAAATTTAAACAGATTTCTCGGGTACCGTGACCGACCATTCCACACAGCACGCAAGCGGCTAACATTTTTCGAGGAACGTTGAAAGAAAGCGCAAAACCCATTGCAACTAACCCCGCAAAAAACATATCTTCAGCTAAGGGTAAATGAAAGCTTTTACTACTGGCTGAAATTAACGTTTCTGTCGCACTTGCAGCCAGCAATAACCCGAATGCAATGGCACCCAAAACAACAAAACTTAAGCCCAAGCGGGCGATACCAATGGTAATATGATTTTCCAATAAATCTAATACCGCATTAATTAAATGAACGCCCGGAACTAACATCAAAGACGGTACAATTAAACATAATTCTGGTGTCGAACTCCAACCCAACCGCACCGCCACACCGCCAATACATCCGCCCACAAATGCCGCTAAAAATGAGATTAAAAAAGGATTGAGTTTGCGTTTTCCCAACTGTTGACGCAAGACAACGCCCACCGCAGTGGCAATACCAACAATAAAAAATGTTTGCCAGTCCGCCCCAAAAAGTTTCGCCAAACTTCCCGAAGTTATCCCCAACATTAAAATCAACAACCAAGCGTGATAATGGGGTAAACCCGCATCTATTTTTTCCAATTCTTCAACGGCTTCTGTGGGTGTGATTTTCTCTTGTTTAATGGCATCAATAACTTGATAGACGCGAGTAATGACAGCCATGTTAATGTTCATCGCCGGAACACTGCGACTAAAACGAGAAATAAAACGATTTTCGACTTGGGCGGTTAACGTTAAAACTTTGTAGTCTACAAACAGACGAACGGGCCAACCAAATACATCCGCGAGTTGATAAACGGCTTGATGAACCCGACCCGTAGCCGCACTATTTTGTAATAACAACCGACCCGCTAATAGAATTAAGTGAAATTTTTGTTCTATTGCAGTTTTTTCGGGATATTTAAGAGAGTTGGTATCAATAGTCATCGAAAAAATATCAGAAACTTCAACGATTAAAAGCTGTTAAAAATTGGCAATTTATGCTAGAATTAAGTTTAGGCTAAATAATCTAACCAACTGCCAATAATATCCGGTGAACCGTACCATTTTCCGGGCGATCGCGGAGAATGCCAAACCCCATCTAAAGTAAGATTTTCAGCCCCTTCTAAATGCGCCGCTTCTACGGGTGTAATGCCATCTCCCCAAGTTTCTCCTTGACCAATGGTAAGCTGATAACTGTTGTAAGGGAGCCAAGTTTTAAAGGTTCGTTGACCATAAACCGCTTTACCCGCAATACAAACATAACGCACCTGAGAATAAAAAGCGCCCGGATAATTATCCTTAACAAAATCTAAATTTTTTCTCGTCCAACGTTCTTGACTAATGTGAGGTGTTCCCAGTGTAATTAAAGTATTAACAACCGGGTACATATTCCACAAACCGATAACTGTTTCCGTGACATCACCATGCACAATATAGGGTTTTTCACCGATATAAATTCTGGCGATCCATCCTCCTGCGGAATGTCCGACGAGATTAATTTGAGGAACCGAATATTTATCTAAAACCTGTTCAACCGTTGCATTAATTTTCTGCAAAATTGGCACCATCGAACGTCCGCCAATGGTCGGAAACCAATCTCGTTTTCGCAGGGGAACGACAACCGTTGGAATTCCTTGTTGGTTGAGATATTGTGCTAAAAGATAGTAATCTTCAGCACCCGCAAAAAAACCCGGTAAAATAACAGTTGGTAATGGCATTCTGATTTTTGAGAGATAAGATATAACGGTTTGACAGCTATTGAGATTTTAGCGATATTTTCAAAAAGTGTAAACTTATCGAGAAAAAAACCCCAGACTAACAAACTGGGGAATTCGTAGATGATCAATTGTATCAAGTGATTCACTTTTTCAACTGTCAGCCTTTGAGAAAACGCCGACCCAACGTTAGCAGTGATACCGCAAATAAACCTGTAAAATAAGACGGTTCGGGAATCTTTTCAGCAGTTGTAACCGTAACATTATCATCGAGTTCATCGCCAAGCGTATTTATATAGTTTAAAGCATCTTGATCGTTGATAACATAAGCTCGTAAAAAAGCCGCACTCCAGCGAGCAATTGTTTCCGTTGCAACTTCCTGTTCTAGAGTTGGCTCGTTAACCGCTCGAACCGGATTATTTTCATTGGTAATTCCGTAATGATTCGCCCCTTCTAGTTCAATAAACAGCTTCGGTGAATTGATAATTTTGTTGTAAGTATCGACTGTTGTACCGGGTCGAATTACTCCATCTTTTGTCCCCAAAATTAATCCGATGGGAGCCTGATTATCAATCGGCGGAACACCGGAAAAACCCAAATCTCTGAGGTTAAAAGCCGCCCCATAAAAAATCCCGGCTTTTAGCGCTTCTGGGAAACGATAACTCTCCGTACAAATCCCAACAAAACACTCGTCTTGAAGCGCAGCAATTCCGACTAAACCCCCGAAAGAATGCCCCAATAAACCCAAAGAATTCGTATCAAGTAAACCCGCTACTGGTGATGTAGGATTATTGTTTTCTAAAGTCATAAAATCCAACACCGCAGGAACTTGTCCCTGTTCTGATGCCAGACCGGTTAATTCCACACCTCCAGGCCCTTGTAACGTCCTCAAATTGTTAGGAACAACGACAGTAAATCCATAACGAGCCACGATACTGGCATAATTACTATAGTCGGCTTTATCGACTAAAGCGCCCTGTAATAATAAGACAATTGGAGTTGATACGGTGGCATCGGAAACAACGGGATAGTAAATATCAGTTGGATCGCTGTCAATGACAGTAGAATATTGGCGAACTTCTGAATATAGGGGTTCTCCGGTAAAGGTTGTTGCTTGAACGGAACTGTTCGCCGATGATAGGAATAGTAAAGCAGATCCGATAACAGAAACGGGGTTAAAAAGGGTGATTTTTTGTTTATTCATCTGAGTTTAACCAAAAGTTATGCAATCAAGTTTTCGGGTATCTTGATCGGGTCTGACAATAATTCTTTTTATATAAGCATTTGGGGTCTTCAGTCAAGCGATCGCTTTTCTTATTTTACGGGTGATAGATTTTAAAAATGATTAGCTCAATTTTAAGAGGGTGTCAAGTGCGGCTTTAAGGTTAGTTTTGAATGTAGAGAAGGAACAGGGAGATGAATGTATGGCTTACAGCGATTTTAGTTTGAGTCGAGTCAAGAAAGAATTTAATCTTACTTTCACCGAAGCAACCGATATTTTTGCATCGGTACCGGAGTTAAAGCCGAGTGTTTTTTTAGAGGAAACCCTTCAAGAAAATTTACCTGTAGCTTTGGCGAGTAATACAGAAAAATCTCGGTCTGAGATGATTATTACTCCGATTTTAATTGATTTACGCAAACAATTTCAGCGAAAAATAAGTTTATTTTCTGGGATTAACTTTAATGTAGATTCGGATAAAGGACTGAATGGTAATTGTGACTATATTATCAGTCTTTCCGAGGAAATCTTAATTCTAACTAGCCCAATTATAACATTAGTTGAAGCGAAAAAAGAAGACTTAAACGCCGGATTAGGTCAATGTATTGCGGAAATGTTAGCCGCTCAAATGTTCAACGAACGAGAACAAAATCAAATCTCAACGATTCAGGGTGTCGTAACATCGGGAACCAACTGGAAATTTTTAACACTTGAAAACCGCAATGTTTCGATTGATTTAACCGAGTATTACTTAAATGATCTATCTAAAATACTGGGAATCTTAGCCGAAAATGTGAGGCGGAATCAGACCCAATCCCTCAACAATAATCAATGAAAACCAGAAAAAATCCAATTCCAACCCCAAATTCAACCATTCTATTCAACTATTCTTCGGAGTCTCCCTCGAAGGTAATTCGATCCGATTTATAACTCGGTGGTTCCACATGAATTACCGTTCTAACCGGACTAAAATGTTTTTCCAGTTGAGCTTCAACTTGTTCGGTAATATTGTGAGCAGTGTTCACGTCATCCGCTTCAACAATCATGTGCATTTCGATAAAAACCTGACGACCCACAACCCCCCGAGAAGCAATAGCGTGACAATTAACAACACCCGGAATTCTCATCGCTAAAGCGCGAATTTTTTCCGGTGGAATTGCCATTCTATCCGCCAACCAAGGCAAATTTTCTTTGAGAATTTCCCAAGCGCTATGAAACACTAAAATCGCCACCGGAAACGCCATCACCACATCTAAAGCTTCCAGTTGAGGAAAGTTCCATTTTCGACCTAACCACACTCCAATTAATCCGGCAATTACCATTAAAGTTGTCCAAATATCGCTCATGGTATGCTTGGCATCCGCCACCAGTAAAGCACTTCCCAAACGTTGACCCATGTAACGTTCGTAGTAGGCAACAAAAATGTTAATTCCCAATACTATTAATAAAATCCACAATTCCACAGAAGAAATATTGACCGTATTTCCCCCGCCAAAAATACGTTCAATTGCACCCGTGAGAATTTCAAAAGATGCAATAGACAAAAAAGCTGTCACCGCCAAAGCACCCAAAGCGTCAAATTTTTGATGTCCATAGGGATATTCGCGATCGGGTTCGGGAGAAGCAAATTGATTGGCAACTAAGCCAATAATATTATTCGCTCCGTCTGTAACACTATGTAACGCATCAGCCAGTAAACTTAAAGAGCCAGTCAGCAACCCCAACGTTGCTTTAATTGCCATAACGACCACATTCAACACTAGGGTGAGAATGAGAACTTTGCGGACTTTTGGACGATTGTCAGTAGCCACAACGTCTCCTTTGATTCAACAATTCAGGATTTATCTCTAGTTTATACAACTAATAGCAATTAAAAATAGTTCTAAGGAAAGAGTTTTGTGTATTTATAAGAAATATTCTCAATAATTTTGAAGATAAATTTATTGATATTTTGTAAGGTTTAAATTCAAAAAACTGCAATCAACGCTCTAGAAAGGGATTATTTCCAACAAATAATATTCTTGGCTCTATTTGTCTCAGTCCTCTACTTGCAAATATTATCTGTAACTTGATCTGTAACTCTGTTTTCGTCCTCAGCCTGTCGGAGATTTTGCCAAAACAGGACGAAACTAATCCGCTCAACCTTCGTCTAGCCTATCGTGTCTGTTGTATCCGCAGTCCTCAATTATCCTTTTTTGCAAATTAGTCCGGAAATTCACCTACAACCCCTGCATCAAACACATAGAGACCAACGAGTGTGACGAAACAGGGGAGGGTGGTTCCTCCCCCTTTCTGATCTCAAAAAGGGTAAATCATTCACAAATGCAGGACTTTGCTCGACAGGCTTACCAGGGTGATGATTGAAAGGATTTTCATCGCAAAAGGCGCTGTTGCAATCATGTAACAAGAAAATACTTGTTGTAATTAGGCTTTAGCTTTTTATTGCGCTGAATGCGTAGTCCTATACACCGCTGTTCATCGATTTTAAACGAGCTAGAAATGTTAAATATTTTTGATAACGTCCTGAATTTTTTTAAAGGGAACTGGCCTGTATTTGAACCTTTGGTTAAAGTTCTCTTTCCCGCTTACACACCCTTAATGGATGTCGCCGAACCCGTCGCCAACTTACTGATTAAAACTCTATTTTCTGAAGAAAGAACTGCATCGAATTCCCGACAAATTCTTCAAACCGAACCCGAACCCCTGGAAATTCAAAGCAGTTCAGATTTTCTCAACGATTACCAAACTCGGATGAACCGTTCTACCGATTCATCAAAATTATTTCTACTAACCAATGAACCGGATGTTTTAGCGCCTGCGGGTTCGGGAATTGTTCCCCCGCCAACGGGTGAAGTTAAACCGGAGTGGACCGCAGAAAATCCGGGGGGAATTTTAGCTTTAGATGGTGATGATTTCCTGATGGCGTCGGCTTCGATGGATGTAATTAATGGAAATCTGGGTAATGATACCATCGCCGGTTTAAGCGGTGATGATGTTATCCGAGGTGGAAAGGGAAATGACGTGATTGGTGGCGATTTAGGTAACGATTTAATTAACGGAAATCGAGACGCCGATCAAATTTGGGGTGGCGAAGGTGATGATATTATCCGAGGCGGAAAAGAGAGCGATAGTTTATATGGGGGTCCCGGAAACGATCTGTTAATTGGAGATTTGGGGATTGATATTTTAACCGGAGATGAGGGGGCGGATCGATTTGTTCTCGCCGGAATTAATACCGAAGCTGATGTGATTACCGATTTTGATAACTCCGAAGGGGATCAAATTTTAATTGTCGCTAATTTTGGCGGGGAAAATATTACCGTGACTGCCTTTGATTCTAGCAATATTACCTCGAATCTTCCCGCTAATATTGAGAATATTAAAGGGACTCTCATTCAAGAAACAGCAACCGGAAATGTTCTCGGAATTGTGACTGATATCACTGACACCGAACAGGTTAAAAATGCAATCACTTTTGTCAATCCTGAAGACCCTATGTTAATGCTTGGTTAAACTCCGGATCTGATCGCCTCCATGCTGTAAAGCTGACTCAAACGCTCCCAAAAACTGCATAACTCTTGTCGCGTGAGACATATATAAAAGTAGAGTCGTAAAACACTCAACCTGATTATCTTTAAATCGATTTGAGGCTGTAGTTTTTGGAGTAAGCGTTCTGCCCTGGAGGTGATCCTAAATGCAAGTCAGATGGAAAAGGCTCATTGCTAAAACCTTGATTTGGCTAATGGCTGAACTCTTACTTAACTTTCTTGGACTTGACGACTTAGCTGACTATAGCGAGTTTCTTTTCGAGAGAAACGTAATTATTCTCAAAGCTTAATTAAATTCGGTAGACATCAATTAAGCAATCAATGTCTACCTTTGAGTTTAAAATTACATTTACAATGAGTTGGTCAGACTCATTTAACTTCGAGCATTGATGACAACTTTAAAACCCAAAAATAGGTTAATTGATTAAGTCGTCCTTTGTTGGTGGCTGATGGCATTTGATTATTAATATTAAATCACTTCGCTGAAAATGACAACCCTAGAATTAAAATTCAACTTTTGTTTTTCAAAACCAAGTGTTCTTTTTGTATAAATCATTGCCAGAATACTAAAAGAAGAGACCGGAACACATTTCCAAATCTCTTCTTGTCTATCTACTCCACATTATTGAGAGAAATGAGAGCTTTGCGACTTAAACCCTTTGATGTCTCTAGTATGGCAAAGCTTGACCTCAAAAAAAATACATAAAGTTAGTCCTTTTGTTCAAAGTCTAATCCGGTTTTTTTTACACAATCTTTAAAAAGATTCTCCAAACTTTTACAGAAAACTCTTGACATCAAAATTGTAAGAAAACCCCTTTACAAAATCTTGATAAAAACTTGCTAAGATTTTATAAAAGTCCCTAGAATGTAAAGTTTGTCTCAACTTTTTCACAATTGGGTCAATCTGTCAATCGAGAAAGTTATTCAATTTGGGCAACAGGTACGTTGATATGATGACATCCTCGGCTATTGAGGAAACTCTCTGGATCTGACCTCCTGACAATACTGTTGTATCGCTTGAGTCACCGTTTCTTCTAAATTGGCATAGGTTTTGACAAAAGGCGGTTGCCAAGCCGATAACCCCAACAGATCCGGCGTCACCAACACCTGACCATCACAATGTACCCCCGCCCCAATCCCAATCGTAGGAATGGTTAACTTTTGAGTAATTTCCATTGCCAACTTTGCCGGAATATGCTCCAATACAACAGCAAACGCCCCCGCATCCTCCAAAGCCATCGCTTCCGTTAAAATGCGATCGGCCGCCTCTGCGGTTTTCCCCTGTTTGCGAAACCCGCCCAACTGATGGACCGACTGGGGCGTTAACCCGACATGACCCATCACCGGAATACCCGCCCGGACCAAATAACGCACCGTTTGCGCCATTTCAGGATATCCGCCCTCCAACTTCACCGCCTGCGCCCCGGTTTCCTTCATCACCCGTCCCGCCGATCGCATTGCCTGTTGGGGACTTTCTTGGTAAGTTAAAAACGGCAAATCAACCACCATCAAGGCATTCTTCACCCCACGCCGTACCGCTTTGGCGTGATGCAACATCTCCTCTAACGTTAACGGTAAAGTCGTTTCATAGCCCAACGCCACCATCGCCAGAGAATCTCCGACTAAAATCACATCGACGCCGGCTTGATCGAGTATTCGCGCCATCGCATAATCATAAGCAGTCAACACGGCGATCGCGCGGCCTTGTTGTTTCCATTGAATTAATTGTTGAATGGTAATACTCATAGAATTTAGGAGTTTAGGAGTTGCTGTGTTCAGGTTTGGGCGGGTTCTAAATGAATCTATATTTTCCAGCAATAACTGAGATCAACCCGCCCCGGAGTTGCTGTGTTCACCAGTGATGTAGGGGCGGGTTCCGAATTGATTTATCATTCCCCGCAGACAACCGATATAAACCCGCCCCGGAGTTGCTGTGTTGAGAAAACAGCCAATGGTGAACCCAGTGAAGAACCCAACATTTGACTTCAAGTTAACTCTGGGGGGGCGGGTTTATAACAGTTTTGCAGGCGCCCCTACAATACTGTTAACTCTGGGGGGCGGGTTTATAACAGTTTTGCATGGGAAGATATAGATTTGGACAGAACCCGCCCCTACAACACTGCCAACTCTGGGGGGCGGGTTTATAACAGTTTTGCATGGGAAGATATAGATTTGGACAGAACCCGCCCCTACAACACTGTTAACTCTGGGGGGCGGGTTTATAACAGTTTTGCATGGGAAGATATAGATTTGGACAGAACCCGCCCCTACAACACTGTTAACTCTGGGGGGCGGGTTTATAACAGTTTTGCATGGGAAGATATAGATTTGGACAGAACCCGCCCCTACATCACTGGTGACTGGTGAGGCAGCGCGGTCTTGGGGTCCCCCCAAGTGAAGCGACTGCCGTTCGCGCAGCGTCTCCGAAGGAGATACCCGAAGGGTGACTGGTAATGAGTGACTGTAAAAACTGTTTACCGCCATCCCAACCAACGCAAAATCGGTACTATAAAATAATGACTCACACCCAAACATAAACCCGTTGCACAACCCAAAAGCCCCATAAACCCCAAACCAAACCAAAATTCTTGCCACTGCGGTTGAGTCCCCACCGATGGAAATTGCAACATCGCCACCGGAAAACTTTGATCCAGACTCAGCGTCCCAAAAATCCATGTTGTCCCCGCAGCGACCACAAGCGTATAAACCCAACGGTGACTGCGTAACCCCAACCCCAACGTTAGCAGCGCCGCAGACAAACCAATAGACCAATATCCCAGAGTCCCAAACATCCTCAGAAGGTGCCAACTCAGCCCGCCGACGATATAACCCAAACTCCCCATCACCGCCGCCCGTTTATAACGACGGTTCATGTCACATCCACCCGCATCCGTTAAACCCAGTCCCGTCCCCAAACCGGCCAAACCCAACACCAAAATTTGGGTTCCCAGTCGCATCGCCGCCCCCGGAAAGAACAAAGGAAAATTACTCGCTAACGCCTCAGCAACAGCTTGACCCACCGGAGTCCAATAAGCCAACACCAACCCAAACACCGCCCCCGCAATACCGCCCACACCCGCCAGTCCCATTCCCCACAGCGTCGCCATACTCACTTGCATCAGTTGGGCGCTGAGATATCCTCCGCCTTTAACAAGATTCCATAAAGCGCGATCGGTTTCCAACAAAGCCGTTTTCACCACATCTAAACACATCTGCGACAACGACATCATCCGGCGAGGATACCGTTTCTGACGGGCAATTTTAAACAGATAAGTCAGAATTTCTGTAGCGGTTTGGGGGCGACGACTGACTTCGGACTGCACCATTTGATCCAGCAAATTGGCAAACCAGGGACTCACAACCGCCCGATGCTGCCATCGTAACTCGGCGGTAATCGGATCTTCAAGATCGGCAGGATATACACCCGTTAACAAATGAATACAGGTTCGACCCAACGCATAAAAATCCGCAGGTGGCCCAACCGCCGCCCCAACAATTTGTTCGGGGGGACTGTAACCGGGAGAAACCAAACGAGTTGTGCTTCTAGCAATAGCTTCGCCATTACTCGAAAACACCCGTCCCACCTGTTTCGCCCCGCCAAAATCAATCATTACTAACTGATGGGTTTGTATCGGAGTCACCGCCAACGGAAACGCCGGAGTTGAACGCAACATCAAATTAGACGGTTTGAGATCCCGATGAATAATATTATGGGCGTGTAATTCTCGTAAAATCTCTAAAGCCTGTTGTAACCAGTCAATTACCCATTCTTCCGGACAGCCTCGGGGATGTTGATCTAAAATCTCCTGCAACGTTAACCCGTGAATTTTTTCCATCACCAAACACGGAAGCGGCGATAGGTTCGATTGACGTTTTTTCAGGAAAAAATAGCTATCGGGCGATACTTTCGGCACCCCCGGATGACGCATCTGGGCTAAGACACTCGCCTCTTGTTCAAACAGTTCTAACGCCTTCCCAGACGGTTCTAACAGGACTTTTAGGACTTTTTCTGTTTTCGTCTTTAAGTCCCAAACCACGTAAAGCGTTGAAAATCCTCCGGTTCCCAAACAACGTAAAGGAACATAACGATTATTCAGTTGTAAAGGGGCGCCGCAACGTTGACAATATCTGTTTCCCCAAGGTTGACCGTCCGGTTTAGAACACTTGGGGTTAATACAGTGCAACGTCGATGAAACAGGATGATCCACAGTGGCTTTTTCGGTGAATGGTTTTTCAGTTATCAGTCAGTTATCAGTTTACAGTGACCAGCGCGAAGTGCGGTCTTGGGGTCTCCCCAAGTAGAGCAACGACGCCACGAGAGTGTTTTCAGTTATCAGTTTGCAGTTCCAACACCTGAGACCTGTAACCTATTTACTCTTAAAAAGGATACCTTGGATACAGACGATCCATCGGAAGTAATTGTTCAGCTTACCGCAGACGGCCGCCCGTTGTTGTTTCTTCAAAGTTGTTTCTTCTCCATCGGCGAACAAAATCCCCAAAATCACATGAGCTTGCACCATATTTTACTAGACCTCGTTTTACTTTTAGCGATTACAACCCTTTCCGTTATTTTATTCAAACGGGTTAAACTCGGTTCTGTCGTCGGTTTGTTAATGGCGGGGGTGGTTCTTGGCCCTTCGGGTTTGGCCATTACAGACGATCCCGAAGCACTCCGAGACATTACTGAACTTGGAGTCGTGTTTTTACTTTTTATCATCGGGTTGGAAATGCACCCGGAAAAGTTGTGGTCTTTGCGTCGGGTTGTTTTTGGTTTGGGTTCCCTTCAACTGAGTTTAACTGCGATCGCCATTACCCTTTATACTCGGTTTCTCGGCTATCAGTGGAATGCGGCTTTAATTCTTGGACTTGGTTTGGCGATGTCTTCGACGGCGTTTGTCATGCAGTTACTCGAAGAACGCAACGAAACTTCGACTGAATACGGTCAAACTACTTTTGGCGTTTTACTTCTACAAGATATCGCGATTGTTCCGATTTTGGCTTTGGTTCCTCTGTTATCAAATCAACCGGCTCAAACTGATAATATTCCGTTTTGGCAACAGGGTGCAACGGTTTTAGGGGGATTGTTTGCGGTTTATGTTTTGGGATCTTATATCGTACCGTTTGTTCTTAAAATTGTTGTCGGTCAACGCAACCGAGAAGCGATCGCCGGAATTGTGGGTTTAACCGTTATTGGGTCGGCTTGGATCATGGATACGGCGGGTTTATCGATGTCTTTGGGTGCTTTTTTTATCGGAATGTTGTTGTCGGGTTCCCATTATCGCCATTATTTAGAATCGGAAATTGAACCGTTTAAAAATCTTCTGTTGAGTTTATTTTTTATTTCGGTTGGGATGTCGATTAATCTCGACGCTTTATTTAATGAAGGTTTTCAGATGGTTGGTCATGCTTTGGCGTTGATGTTGGTGAAAGCGATTATTCTGTTTGGTTTGTGTTTGGTGTTTCGCTTCGGTCGCTTAACAGCACTGCGTGTGGCGACTTTTTTACCTCAAAATGGTGAGTTTGGTTTTGTGTTGTTTAGTGCGGCTGTCGCGACCGGGTTGATTAGTGATGAGGCGTTTTCTTGGTTGGTGGTGATTATTGTGATTTCAATGGTTACAACGCCCGTTTTAGTCAGGTTTGGCGATACAATGACTCAACGTTTATATCAATCTATCCTAGATAGCGAAGATCAGGTTAAAGCCCTACATAAACGCAGGCTTCGCAGTCGAAAAGCCGTTTTAGTGATTGGTTATGGTCGAGTCGGACAGGTGGTTTGTACGATTCTTGAACGCATGAATATTCCTTATCTTGCTTTAGAAAAAAATCTCGATCAAGTTGCAGCCGGACGAAAAGCGGGTCGCGCGGTTTATTTTGGGGATGTGGATAATTCTCGCATTTTATCGGCGGTTCGAGTCCATCGGGCGCGTGCGGTTGTGATTACCGTTGGAGAATCTCAAATTACCGAAAAGTTAGTCGCTTTATTGCAAAGTTCTTATCCAAATTTGCCTTTGGTTGTTCGCACTCGCCACTTACAACAACGAGAAAAAATGTTAGCTGTTGGCGTCAGTCATGTGGTGCCGGAAGTGGTAGAAGCGGCGTTAATGATGGGAGAAAAAACACTGGAAATTTTGGGAATTTCTGAACTCGAATCAACTTCTCTTTTAAGTTTACTCCGTCAAGATGAATATGCCGCCCTCCATCTCTGTGAACCTTAATTCTCAAATTCCCCCTTATCCCTTTCCCCTTCCCCCTTTCCCCTTCCCCCTAATCAACGTCATAATCTTTAACAAACTTAACATTTAAAGATACAGTTTAGTGATAAAGACAACAAAAAATCGGGTAGATGTATCAAAAAGTCGTTGAATATAAAGAAATATAAAGAAATATTATGTAAATCTTAAAAATATTCAAGGTAAACGGGGACAGTTTCTTGATAATATCTTAAATATCTTGGCACAAAGACCAAAAAATAAGCGATTCCGTCAAGGGAGATATCAAGGAGTTATGGCTTACTCTCAGACCCGCACTCAGTCGAAAGCTGGCTACCAAGCTGGTGTAAAAGACTATAAACTGACCTATTACACCCCCGACTACACGCCGAAAGATACAGATATTTTGGCTGCATTTCGTTTCAGCCCTCAGCCTGGAGTTCCTCCCGAAGAAGCGGGAGCGGCTGTTGCGGCTGAGTCCTCCACCGGAACCTGGACAACAGTGTGGACGGACCTATTGACTGACCTCGACCGCTACAAAGGCCGTTGTTATCATATTGAATCCGTTCCCGGAGAAGACAACCAATACTTCTGTTTTGTTGCTTATCCTCTGGATCTGTTTGAGGAAGGCTCCGTTACCAATATGTTAACCTCCATCGTAGGTAACGTATTTGGATTTAAAGCCCTGCGTGCGCTGCGTTTAGAAGACCTCCGCATTCCCATCGCTTACCTGAAGACCTTCCAAGGTCCTCCTCACGGAATTACCGTAGAACGCGACAAACTCAACAAATACGGTCGTCCCCTCCTCGGTTGCACCATTAAACCCAAACTCGGTTTATCTGCGAAGAACTACGGACGTGCAGTATATGAATGTCTGCGCGGTGGCTTAGACTTCACCAAAGACGACGAAAACATCAACTCTCAGCCCTTCATGCGCTGGCGCGATCGCTTCCTGTTCGTTCAAGAAGCAATTGAAAAAGCCCAAGCGGAAACCGGAGAAATTAAAGGTCACTACCTCAACGTAACCGCTCCGACCTGCGAAGAAATGCTCCAGCGGGCCGAGTTCGCCAAAGAACTGGGTACACCCATTATCATGCACGACTACCTGACCGGTGGTTTCACAGCGAATACCACCCTGGCGAAATGGTGTCGTAATAACGGTTTATTACTCCACATTCACCGGGCAATGCACGCGGTAATTGACCGTCAACGCAATCACGGTATTCACTTCCGCGTCCTGGCCAAGTGCTTGCGGATGTCCGGTGGCGATCACCTCCACTCCGGTACCGTTGTGGGTAAACTCGAAGGTGAAAAAGGCATCACAATGGGTTTTGTTGACCTGATGCGCGAAGATCACATCGAACAAGATCGCGAACGCGGTATTTTCTTCACCCAAGACTGGGCTTCCATGCCCGGAGTAATGCCGGTAGCCTCCGGCGGTATCCACGTTTGGCATATGCCGGCGTTGGTTGAAATCTTCGGCGACGACTCCTGCTTACAGTTCGGTGGTGGTACATTAGGACACCCCTGGGGTAACGCTCCCGGTGCAACAGCGAACCGGGTTGCACTCGAAGCTTGTATCCAAGCGCGTAACGAAGGCCGGAACCTGTTCCGCGAAGGTGGCGACGTCATCCGCGAAGCTGCCAAGTGGAGTCCCGAATTGGCCGTTGCTTGCGAACTGTGGAAAGAAATCAAGTTCGAGTTTGAAGCAATGGATACGCTCTAAATCCATTTCCAGAGTCCTGGGGATGAATTTTAAGCGATAAGTAGATAAACTTAGAATTCAAAACTCAGAACTCTTGGAGGTTGGTGTCAGACATGGATATCAAAAAAGTTGCAAAAGACACGACCAAGGTACTATCGAGCTACCTAACCTACCAAGCTGTAAGGCTGGTTTCCTCTCAGCTTCGAGAGACAAACCCCGGTCTAGCAATTTGGTTGAGTGGATTCTCGTCTAACGGAAAAATTCAAGATGGAGAAGCGTATCTCAAAGAGATGCTTCAGGAAAACCAGGAAATGGCTTTCCGAATTATGACCGTGCGAGAACATCTGGCTCAGGAGGTAGTGGATTATTTACCGGAAATGGTGCGTGAATCAATTCAGCAAAGCAATATGGAACATCGCCGTGAATATCTCGAACGGATGACCCAAGTTTCTTTGTCTGACGCCAGTCCTCATCCCGAATTTCAAATGGATTCCGAACCGAATCCCGACGAATAGAAGCTGGTTCAATCTCGTCTATTGTTGTATACCCCTTAACGTTTTAGGAAATCGCAATGCAAACTTTACCGAAAGAGCGTCGCTACGAAACTCTGTCCTATCTGCCTCCGCTGACTGATGCTCAGATTGACAAGCAAATTCAATATATGCTGTCTCAGGGTTTTATTCCGGCTGTTGAATTCAACGAAAGCGCAGAACCCGAAATTCACTACTGGACAATGTGGAAACTGCCTCTGTTCAACGCCACAACCGTTCGCGATGTGATGGCCGAAATTCAAGCTTGCCGTCAAGAGTATCCCAAGTGTTATATCCGGGTTGCAGGTTTTGACAACGTGAAGCAATGCCAAGTGTTAAGCTTCATTATTCACAGACCTGACCAGTCCAGTTATCGGTACTAAACGCTCGTCGCCAAGTTTAACGGATTAATTTTGACAGGTAGGGACTCATCCCTGCCTTTTTTGCGTTGGCCGGTAAGTTCCAGGCCCGCTCTAACATCAAATAAATTTTATATGAGTACCCTTGACATTAGACCCAAAGTATAGGTATTCTTGTTTATGAAACAACTTTTTCACAATTCAAGTAGCCAATCAGTCAAGGTTATTTGAGTCGAGGGTGTATTTTGAAAACTGAAGATAGACAGGGAAATATAATTATATCATTCCAGGGGCAATCAAAAACCAGACTTTCCTGTTGATTTAGCCAAAAAAGCAAGGGTCATCCCATCAAGATAAGCAGAATCTCTGATTACAGAGAAATGCTTGTAATTGTCGTATGCTTAACAGAATAAACTATAAAACTGAAAACCAATTCAGTTCGTAAACCCTGGGAAAACATTTGCTTTTCCCAATAGTCTGAGGTGTGTTGATGGTAAATTTTTGGACAACAAAACAATATTTAATTGAGGCAAGTTTTATCAAAGAAAGCTTGATTAAATTAGAGTTTAAATTCAAAGATTGGATACAATTTCCACAGAGATTTTTTTTCGCTATAATCTTGTGAAAAGATTGAGGTTTAATTTTCACGAATAAGCCGCTAAAATTTTGCACGGCAATTGAACAATACCCTAACTTTTTTGTGATTGGAACTTAAGTTAATTCGGGGAGTCATCAAATAGAAGTTTGCTAAAACCCCAAGTGAAATTACGGTAAAAAAATGGTAATTTATACAGTTACCTAAATTTTTCCGTAAAATTATCATCTCTTAAAAACGCATTCAAAATTAATCTACCTCAACTCATAACTCAGAGATTACAATCAAATAAAGCGCTATTGCAGCAAATCTTAACAACTCAAAAAAACTGAATCCATCAGGGAAACCTCTACAATTTCAAGATGTACTCTTCCTTCTAATCACTCCGAAAAAACTAATGAACGACTCTGCTATTATTCCCGTACAATCTTTTGTTGTCGAGGCTGATATGACCTCATCGGAATCAGAACCCAGTTTAGAAGAACAAACGCCAAACACAGCATTAGCAAAAGAATTAGCCGTTTTGCGTTCTCATATGGAGTATCGCGTTAACCAACTTCAAAACTTAGTTGAAAAAGAAGGTACCGCCAGCGAACGCGCCCAACTACTGGATCGAATTACCGTAAAAATGCGGGACGCTCTCAGCATCGATGAATTGCTCAAAACCGTTGTGCAGGACGTTCGTTTAGCTTTAAAAACTGACCGGGTTTTTATCTGTAAATTAACTTCTGATTGTCAGGGAAAAGTGATCGTAGAATCGCTAGAAAGCGAGTGTTCATCCCTTTTAAACGCAGAAATTATTGACCCTCGATTAGCTCGCTATGCCGAACAATCTCGCCGCCCAAAAGTACAAGCGATCGCCAATATTAATCAAGCCGGACTCGATGAAAAGATAATTCACCAACTCAAAACCTTACAAGTCAAAGCCAGCCTCATCGTTCCGATTTATGCTCGCAACACTAACCGAAATCCAGATAAAAAACTCAAAAAACAACAGCTTTATGGCTTCTTAATCGCCCATCAATGTCGTCAACCTCGATCCTGGCATTCCTCAGAAATAGAATTTTTCCGAGCCATTTCCCGACAATTCAGTTACGCTCTCGATGAACTCCTATTACTCCAACACCAACAAGCCATTATTCAACAAGCCCGACGCTTAAACTCAATTAACGATCGCCTCCGACAGTTTACCACCGTCAAAGAAATTTTAATGACTGCCGTTGAAGAAACCCGAGAGGCTTTAAAATGCGATCGGGTTTTAGTCTACCAATTTGGGCCGCAATGGGACGGGAAAATTATCGCCGAGTCCGTTGACAGTCAATGGCCTGCGGCAATTGGGGCCGAAATTGACGATCCTTGTTTTGCCAAACGCTATGTACAACCTTACCAACGGGGACGAGTCAAAGCCACCAACGACATTTATCAAGCCGGTTTAACCCAATGTCATCTCCGTCAACTCGAACCTTTTGCAGTAAAAGCCAATTTAGTCGCCCCTATTTTAGTCGAAAATCAACTCAAAGGACTGTTAGTCGCTCACCAATGTTCGGGACCCAGAATTTGGACAGAATTAGACATCGATCTCATTCGTAGCGTCGCCATACACCTCGGCTATGCCCTCGATCAAGCTTCAGCCCTCGAACAACAGCAAGCCACCGCTCAAAAAGCCAAAATTTTAAATAACATCACCCACCAACTTCGCAATACCAAAACCCTAGAACGAGTCTTCGATCTGATCGTCGAACAAGTTCGTCAGCTATTCAAAACCGATCAAGTCTTAATTTATAAATACCACGAAAATGGCTCGGGAGCAGTCATCGCCGAATCCGTTATTAATAACCTACCCAATCGGTTAGGATTCAAAATTGAAGATGGAGCTTTAACAAAAGAGGATCTAACTATCCTTCGCCGAAAACGAGTTTATCTCATCGACAATCTTCGCACCTGCGAACTCAATACTCAACTCTCCAACTTCCATCCTTACCGACAACTTCTCAACGCTTCACAAGCCAAAACTCACCTGATCGCCCCCCTGATTAGCTCCACACAATTACACGGCTTATTAATTATTAATCACGCCGCTAAATTGCGAATTTGGCAAGAGTCCGAGTTAGACTTTATCAAACAGTTAACCGCTCAAGTCAGTTTGGCTCTCGATCAGCTTATTCTACTCGAAAAACAGCAAGCCGCAGCCCAACAAGAACGTCAACTCAATCACATTCATGCTATCTTGCAAGAATCACTCGATCCGACAGAAATTTTCAATATAGTCGTCGGAGAAACTCGGACTGTACTCAATGTAGATCGGGTGACAATTTATCAGTTTGAGAGCGAATGGCAGGGTACAATGGTCGCGGAATCTGTCGATACTCAATTTCCCAGTGCGATGGGAAGCCAACTCTACGATCCCAGTTCAACTCACGACATTGAACCCTATCTTCAAGGTAAAATTACAGCGATCGCGGACATCCAACAAGCCTCATTACAGCCCTTTCATCTGCGTCAACTCAAAGACTTAAACGTTCAAGCCAAATTAGTTGCTCCGATCATTGCCAAACAAAAACTACATGGTTTGTTAATTGTTCATCAGTGTAGCCACTCCCGAGAATGGCAACCCTATGAAATCAATTTTCTACGACAATTAGCAGTTTCGGTTGGACACGCTCTCAACCAAATTTTCCTCCAACAACAGCAACAAGCAACCCAACAGGCGAAACAACTTAATGAAATTTGCTCTCATATTCGCGCCTCTCTCGATCCCGAACAAATTTGTCAGACTGCGGTTGAGGAGTTGCTGGAATTGATGCAAGCCGATCGGATTATTATGTATCAAAGAAGGGAACAGGTTTACAGTCACCAGTCACTCATTACCAGTCACCAGTTTTTCCCCGACTCCCAACTCCCAACTCCCAACTCCCAACTCCCAACTTCCGACTCTCGAACTTCTTCGGGTTCCCTCAAGACTGATGTGATTGCGGAGGCGGTACGAACGGGTTATTTTAAAATAGGTGATTCTGTCTCCAAAGTTGAGTATCCCGATGATGTTTTTCTGCCAAAACTGTTGATGGAAAATGAAGTTTTTATGGCTAATATTGCCGAAAGCGAACTCAGTAATGAGCAGAAACAACAACTTGAGCAATGGCAGGTGCAAGCGGTTTTAATTATTCCGGTTTTGGTGAATCAAAGCTTTTATTTTATCGAAATTCATCACTGTAGTCAGGTTCATCAATGGCATGAGGAAATAGAACTGTTTAAACAGGTGGGTTTACAAGTTCGTTATGCCCTCGAACAAGCTCAACTGTTACAACAAGTTCAAGAAAGTCGCGCCCTCGCTGAAGAAATGATGAACCAGCAACAGCGACAAAAAGAACGGCTAGAAGATCAAATTCAAACCTTTTTAGCTCAAATTGAAAACTCTTTTCAAGGGGATTTAACGGTGCGAGCGCAGGTGAGTGAAGGGGTAATGGGAACAGTTGCCGACTTTTTTAATGCCACCCTTGAAAGTTTACAGCAATTAGTGGCTCAAGTTCATCAAAGTGCGAACCTTGTAACCGCAACTGCGGCACAACGGGAACAAGAAGTTGAAACATTATCCCTCGAAGCCAAACGACAAAAAGAAGCACTTGTCGAGGCTTTGGCACAAATTCAGACCTTAACAGATTCTATTCATACTGTTGCCAGTTCCGCTCAAGCGGCGCAGACGCAAGTTCAAACCGTCGCCGAAATTTTGCAAACCGGCGATCGAGCCATGAACCGAACTGTCAAAGGGATTTTGACCTTAGAAAAAACCATTCGAGGAACGGCGCGAAAAGTGAAAAATTTGGGAGAATCTTCTCAAAAAATTTCCCGCATTGTAAAATTGATTGATGAGTTTGCCAGTCAGACTCATGTGTTGGCGTTAAATGCTTCAGTAGAAGCCAGTCGGATGAGCCATACAGAAGGCGGGTTTGCAACGGTGGCAACCGAAGTGCGAACTTTGGCCGAACAGTCGGGGAATGCGACAGCAGAAATTGAAGAAATGATCGCCGAAATTCAAGCAGAAATAACCGAAGTTATACAAGGGATGAAAGTCGGATTGAAACGAGTTTTTCAAGAAACCCAATTGGTTCAACAAACTCGCCAAACTCTGACAGAAATTGTCGAAGCCAGCAACCAAACCCATGAATTTGTTAATCAAATTGCAACTTCGGCCAGCGATCAGGCCCAAACTTCAACTCAGCTTTTTGAAACCATGCAACAAGTCGCGGCGATCGCTGAGGCGACGTCTCAACAGTCGGTACAGGTGCGGGAGTGCTTTTCTCAACTGATGGAAGTGGCGAAACAGTTGCAGCAGGGAGTTACCCAATTTAAAGTGACAGAGTAAGGTGTCCGGTGCAATTAGAGCTTGTATCTTGAAAACATGACAAAATAAGGTTAGGGGGTTGGTTTTGACCAACCCCAGTAATACTCGGTTAAGAGTCGTTGACAAGAGTTCAACGGCTAAGTTATCATGTTTGCTTGGAAAGGGTGCGCTGCTAAAAGCATCAGCAGAAAAGGGTTAACTCACCTCAGTGAATTCAGCGTGGGTGTATTGCTAAAGATTCACAGATTTCAAAAAAAGCCCTGTATTTATAGAGTATGAAAAGATGACAACGGACTGGCAGTCTTATACTGAATCGTGATGCGATGCAGTAGAGGTGGTAAAGTGGCTTGGATCACCTCGGAGAGAACAGCCAGATATTCCTTGTTAATTCGGTTTCAGTAGAGAGCGCAAATGTTCTAAACTGGGTGATCTTTCAATTCACTGTCATCAGGAAAATTGAAAAATTGCGCTCTGTGTTAACCATTCAAAATTTAAATTCAATGAACAACGGAAAATTCCTCTGTTTTCGGGCATTGATAACAGAGTAGTCTGCTGCAATCCAAGAAAACAAAAGAGGTTGATCGCAAGAGAATCCATCGTTGTCAAGAGTAAAATTAAACCGACTGGGAGCTAATATTACATGGCGAACGAGGAACATCTCGCCCAACTCAAACAGGGGGTTGAGATGTGGAATCAATGGAGAGAAAATAATCCAGAAGTTAAACCCGATTTACGAGGTGTTGATCTCAGCGGTGCCGATCTCAGTGGAGCAAACCTCTGGATGGCGGATCTCTGGAGTGCCGATCTGTGGGGAGCAGACTTGCGAGGAACCGACTTGAGCGATACCAACCTCTGGAGGGCGGATCTGCGGGGGGCGAACTTGCAAAACGCCGACCTGAGCGGGGCTTATTTGTGGAGAGCGGATCTGCGAGGTGCGGATCTGACCGGGGTGAACCTGATGGGAGCCAACCTTCAAGAAGCCGACTTGTGGGGAGCCAACCTCAGCGAAGCGAACTTGAGCGAAGCCAACCTCTGGAAAGCCGATTTTCGGGGGGTTTACCTCAAAGGTACGATCGTCGATCTCGAAACCAGTTGGGACTCAAAATGGAAATTGGTTTGGCAGATCCTCAACCAACGGGTGACGGGTCTCGATCTCGGAGAAGCCGATCTGCGAGAAAGCAATTTATGGAAAGCCGATCTGAGTACGGCGAATTTGATCAATGCCGATCTCTGGGGGGCTGACCTGCGAGAAGCTAATCTCAGCGGAGCCGATCTGTGGGGGGTGAACCTGGGTGAAGCCGATCTCAGCCAAGCGAATTTGGAGGGAGCCGATCTCTGGAGGGCGAACTTGGGCGGTGCCGATCTCAGTTATGCGAATTTCACTCAAGCCAACCTCACCGAAGCCAACCTGCGGGGGACTCAAATTTTGGGGACGAATTTTGAGGGTTCAACCCTGACCGCAGCTTGTATTGAAGATTGGGATCTCAATAGTGCAACAAATCTTAATCAGGTGAGTTGTGAGTATGTTTATTTAAAAGACGATCGACAAGAGCGGTGTCCCCGCGATCTCAATAAAACCTTTGCCGTTGGAGAATTTACTAAACTCTTTCAACCGAGCTTAGAAACCGTTGACCTCACCTTTCAAGCCGGAATTGATTGGCAAGCTTTTTACCTGTCGTTTGAAGCGTTACAAAATGAATATGGAAGCGAAAACCTCTCAATTTTCGCCCTGGAGATGAATCGAGACCACCAGTTAATTATCCGTTTTAAAGTCTCACCTTTTATCGATAAATCCGAGTTTGATATTATTGCTAATCAATTATATAATCAACGGTTAAGTTCTATCGAAAAAAAACATCACGCCCATCAAAAGTTGGAAGCAAAACAGCGAGAACAAGCTCTCAAAAAAAATGCAAATCTTGTAGAAGTGATCCGTAAACTTGCATCAGATGCAGATAATATGAGTATAATAGAATTAAAGGAAGCGCAATGATAAAAATTTAAAGATTTTGTCAAGGGGGTAACAGTTCGGACAATCCAACCCCTTGACTGACCAGGGTTTTAATCCTCTATTTATTCGGAGAATCACAAAAGCCTCAACTTCAACCCAATCATTAGAAAGAGGCAATAGAAGTTTTATCCGGATAGGTGAAACAAATAGCACTATTCCCAGTTAGGGGGAAATCTCAACCATAGAGATTTAATCCGGATAATCGGAGCAAGCATCTTACCATTTTTTATTACCAATTGACTCTAAGGAGGACAAGAGTTTGAGTGCTGAATCCGCGAAACTAGAGATCTTAACTCAACAATTAGAAACCCTCTGTCAGCAATTTGCGAGCGGTGATGTCATTCTCAGCAATTCAGCTAAAGAAGGAAAACTGCACATCTGTAACGGTCATCTCCTTTATGCCACGAGTGATTTTCATCGGGTGCGACGTTGGCATCGGGCGCTCAAGAAAAATAGCCCCAACTGGAAACCCCAACCCCACTCCGTCTCGTTTGATAGCGAGAAACCTTGGGAATATCAACTTCTCTATCAAGGGGTTGCTAACGAACAGCTTACTCTGACTCAAGCTAAAAGCATTATCGGCTATGTCACCTTAGAAATCTTATTTTCTCTGCTGCACTGCACGGATATGGTTTCTAAAGCCCAACCCTCCCCGGAAGCGACATCAAACGTCTCCTTGGGTTTGGGGTTGTCTTACAGCGAACTTGAACCCGTACTCAGCAAAGGATCGCAACTGCGCGCGCAGTGGGAAGCGGCCGGCTTGGGTTCAATGAACCCAACAGAAGCGCCGATTTTGAGAAAACCGGTTCACTCCCAAACCCTATCGGGATGGGATAAATACCTCAACGGCAAATTTACCCTGTGGGATATCTCCCTGCGTCTGGGAAAATCGATCACTTCGGTGACTCGCGCCTTACTCCCGTTGATCAAAAAAGGGTTGGTGCAGTTGCGTGCAGTTCCCGATCTCCCCGCTCCCACCTTCAACCTGAGAACCGCCAGTTGGGAGTCTACTCCGGGTGAGTCGGAAACCGGATCTATCCAACCCAATCAACAAAAGCCTTTAATTGCTTGTATTGATGATAGTCCGGTGGTGTTTCAGGTGATGAAAAATATCCTCGAACCTGCGGGCTATCAAGTGGTGGGACTCCAAGATCCGGTGCAGGCGATCGCCCAAGTCGCAAGGTACAAACCCGACTTAATTTTTCTGGATTTGGTGATGCCGGATGCGAATGGTTATACAATCTGTCAGTTTTTGCGGAAGGCCCCCATATTCAAAAACACGCCCGTGATTATTCTCACCAGCCGAGATAATGTCATCGATCGCAGTCGCACAAAACTGATTGGTGCATCGGGATTTTTAGGTAAACCACCCGATCCGGAGGAAACTTTAAAAACCGTTCGTCGATTTCTCTTGCGATCTTCTGATTCAGTTGAGGAGGAAAATAACTACGGACTGGAAATTAGCAATAACTTTGAACTGGGAGTCGGTGAATTTTAGATCGGATCAATCTGCGAAAAAGGCGTAACATCGGACGACCAGTAAATGAGAGATTTTTCAAATGCCAGCCAGCATCAACACAACAATAAAATCCGTCTGGGCGATCTTTAATTTAATCTTCAATATCCACCGATATTCTCATAACTGACCTCCCTTGTTTTGAGTCGATTTAGGGTAAACAACTGACTGCATCTACTCAATTCTTTAGAGTTAGGGCAGCAAAACTTAGGAGAGATTGGGCGAGGGAAACTCGTGTCTAAATCACCGATTAAGCCGAAAGAGCTACAGGGGTTGCTCTATCAACTTTGTGCGAACATTTGTGTTCTAGCAGTTCTCTAGCGGCGAGTGGATTTTCCATCCTCCTGAGACGAGACTACATCAGAACTAATTTTTAGCAAAAAATAGGTCATACGAGGTTCAAAAATGGCTCACATTTTAGTTGTAGAAGATAGCAACACCGAAGCAAAAATTTTAACTGAATGTTTACAAAAATCCGGCTTTAATGTTTTGAGTGTTACCACCGCCGAAGCCGCCAAAGCCGTTTTAGCCAAACAGAATTTTGATGCGATTCTTTTGGATGTTGTTTTACCCGGACAAAGTGGCTTTGGTTTGTGCCGCGAACTGAAAAAACAGGAAAAAACCGCAGAAATTCCGATTATCATCTGCTCCAGCAAATCCGAAAATTTTGATAAAAACTGGGGCTTAAAACAGGGCGCATCCGCCTATATTTGTAAGCCAATTAACCGGGAAGAAATTATCAGCACCCTCAAAAAACTGATCCGATAGGGCGAAATTTTTTTAAAGAATATCAAGTGAGAAAATCCGAAAAATTTGTGTTTCATTCTGACTTCTTATGGCGGAAATCTCTACTTTTCTAGAAACTGAAAACTTTCTCAGTTTCTCGATCGCACCCAATTTCAAAGCGATGTTACCCACCAAACAATTAGTTGAAATTATCAACATCGCCCCCCATGAAATTGTACCGATTCCTCAAATGTCCGAGGCGGTGGTTGGTGTTTTTCCCTGGCAAGGGGAAGTATTATGGGCGCTCGATCTCAGCTATTGGATGGGATTCGACCCCTTGCTAACATCCAAGTTGAAATCATCGAGTTGTAGCATATTAAAAGTCAAAATTCAAGGAAAAAATATAGGCTTTTTAATTGAACAAGTCGGGCAAATTATCAGTTGTGAACCTCAAAAAATCCAATCCTATCCCGTAGATTTACCCCAATCGGTTGCCAACAATCCGGCTAGAACAAGCTGTATAAAAGGCTCTTGGATCAATTCTCAGGGCGAACGTTTATTCGTCTTCGATGCGGCTTCATTTCCCGGTTTATAAAATTGAATAACCCGAAAACTTCTTGATTTTTAACGTCTTTGTTTGAATTCCCCCTATTAACCCATTAACCATGACAGCTTCACCTTTATATCCAACCAATTCTAACAACTCCTCAAATAATAACTCCAACTCCTTATACTCCGAAAACGGACTCTCATCCAAGTCTCAATCCAACGGAAAAGATAACTCAGCCATTATACCCGTTGTCATCGATACAGAAGCCCAATCGGTTTATGCTCCCCAACAGCGGGGACTCAAAGCCAAAACCACCGCCCTATCGCAAGAATTAAGCACCTTACGCTCAAATATCGAGTATCGGATCAATCAACTCCAAGGCCTGATCGAAAAAGAAGGGGCCGCGGCCGAACGCGCCGAACTGATCAACCTGATCACCTCGCGAATGCGGGAATTTCTCAGCGTCGAAAGCATTTGTCAAACCGTCGTAGAAGACGCCCGCGCCGCCCTGCAAAGCGATCGCGTCGTCGTCTATCGCTTCGATCCGTCCTGGAAAGGCACCATTACTGCCGAATCCGTCGATCCCCAATGGCCTTCAGCAATTGGGGCGGAAATCGCCGATCCCTGTTTTGCCGATCGCTATGTAGAATTCTACCAGAAAGGCCGGGTCAAAGCCACCCCGAACATCTACGAGGCGGGACTCACCGACTGTCATATCGCCCAACTCGAACCCTTCGCCGTCCAAGCCAACCTCGTCGCCCCCATCCTCGTCAAAACCGCAGACAACCCCACCGGCTACCTCTACGGCTTATTTATCGCCCATCAATGCAGCCAGCCTCGGGTGTGGGTAGAAGCGGAAATCGAATTTTTCCGGCAACTGGCGACTCAAATCGGTTACGCCATTGACCAAGCCCTGCTGCTGCAAAAACAACAATCCATCACCCGACAAGCCCAACAACTCAACTATATTAACGCTCAAATCCGCAAATCCTTTGAAGTTGAGGAGATTTTAGCCACTGCTGTCGAAGAAACCCGGGCGGCTTTGGCCAGCGATCGCGTTTTAGTCTACGAATTCGATCCCAACTGGAAAGGCACCGTGATCGCCGAGTCTGTCGATAGTAAATGGCCCACCGCCTTGGGCGCTTTAATCGACGATCCTTGCTTTGCCCAACGCTATATTCAGCCCTATCTGCGGGGACGGGTTGCCGCCACCGAAAACATTTTTGAGGCGGGATTAACCGAATGTTACCTCAATCAACTCGCCCCCTTTGGGGTGAAAGCCAATCTGGTAGCCCCGATTTTGGTCAACCGGAAGTTAATGGGATTGCTGATCGCTCACCAGTGTTCGGCGCCGAGAGCCTGGACAGAATTGGAAATTGATCTGATGCAGAAAGTGGCGGTACAGTTGGGATATGCGCTCGATCAAGCTTATCTCCTCGAACAACAACAAGCCACCGCCAAAAAAGCCCGACTGCTCAACGAAATCACCACTCAATTTCGCAACTCCTACAGCCCGGAAGAAGTTTTTGATTTACTGGTTGAAGAAACGCGAGATGCACTGAAAGCCGATCGGGTGATTATTTACCAATTTAGTCCGGATTGGGAAGGGAAAGTTGTTGCCGAATCGGTTGAGAGTAAATGGCCGATTATTTTAGGGAAACAAATTGCCGATCCTTGCTTTGCCAAAAGCTACGTTAAGCCCTATTTTCGAGGTCGGGTCAGCACGGTTGAAGATTTTCAAGACTCGGGACACGCCGAATGTTATGCTCAAATGCTCGAACCTTGGGGAGTGAAAGCAAATATTGTTGCTCCGATTATTGCCGAAACTAAACTGCACGGATTGTTGATCGTTCATCAGTGTTCCGGGCCGCGCAAATGGAGCGAGTCAGATATTAATTTTACCAAACAATTGGCGATTCAAGTCGGTCTGGCGCTCGACCAAGCTTTATTATTACAAAAACAGCAGGATGCGGCTGAACAAGCCCGCCGTTTAAATATCATTAGTTCTCGAATTCGCGAGTCTCTCAATTACAATGATATTTTGAGTACGGCTGTTGAAGAAACTAAAGAGACGCTTGGGGTGGATCGGGTAGTTGTTAATCAATTTAATCCGAATTGGACGGGAACAATTGTCGCTGAATCGGTGAATGCGGAACTAACAAAAACGATTGGATTACCCGTTGATGATTTTTGTTTGGCAGAAAACTACATTAAACCTTATTATCGAGGACGGGTTAAAGTTGTCAATGATGTTCATGCGGGCGAATTGAGCGAATGTCAAGTCGGCCAGATGGAAACCTACGAAGTCAAAGCGATGGTTGTCGCGCCGATTATTGCCAAACAAAAATTACACGGGTTATTAATTGTTCATCAATGTTCGGAGACTCGTCAGTGGAAGTCTCACGAAATTGAGCTAGTTCGGCAGATTGCGATTCAAATTGGCTACGCTTTGGATCAGGCTTTCTTACTGGAAGAACAACGGGCTGCGACTCAACAAGCACGGGTTTTGAGTCAGATTAGTTCTCGGATTCGGGAATCACTCAATTCCGAACAAATTTTTCGGACAACCGTTGAAGAATCTTTATCTTTGATGCAAGCCGATCGCGTGGTTGTCTATCGGTTTGATGAAAATTGGGAGGGGGAAATTTCTCACGAAGCGGTTAAACCGGGTTGGTTGAAAATCATTGAAATGGAAACGGATGTTCCTTGTTTTCCGGCTGAATATGTCGAATCTTACCGCAAAGGCAGAATACAAGTTACCGAAAATATTGCGACGGCTCAATTGAGTCATTGTCATAAAGAACAGCTTCAAAAATGGCAAGTTCAAGCGAATATTGTGGCGCCGATTGTTGTCAATCAAAAACTTTATGGTTTGTTGGGTGTGCATGAATGTTCTCATCCGAGACAATGGACGGCAGCCGAAGTTGAAGCGTTTAAACAAGTGGCGTTGCAAGTCGGTTATGCACTCGAACAAGCGCAATTGTTGACTCAAATTCAACAAGCCAGTCAGTTTGCAGAAGCGGCGCGAATTCAACAACAACAGGAAAAAGAACAGTTACAAGAACAAATTGAGGCGTTTTTGAGTGATATTGAAGAATCGTTTAATGGAGATTTGACGGTTCGGGCGCGAGTTTCTGAAGGGGTAATGGGAACGGTTGCTGACTTTTTTAATGCTACCATTGAGAGTTTACAACGCTTGGTTTTACAAGTTCAATCTGGGGCGAATGTGGTGACGTCTACCGCAGTTGGAAGCGAACAGGATATTCAACAGCTTTCTAATGATGCCCTGCGCCAAGCTGAGGCGATTAATAATGCTCTCAATCAAATTCAAATTATGGCTAATTCGATTCGCGCTGTGGCTGAAAATGCTCAGTCCGCTCAAACAAAAGTGCGTTCGGCTTCTGAGATTTTGCGCCAGGGTGATGCGGCGATGAATGACACCGTTGAGAGTATTTTATCGATTCAAAAAACGGTTTATATTACCGCTCGAAAAGTTAAGAATTTGGGAGAGGCGAGTACCAAGATTTCTCGGGTGGTAAATTTGATTAATGAGTTTGCCAATCAAACGCATATTTTAGCCTTGAATGCTTCCGTTGAAAGTACGCGGGTTGCTGAGGATGGTCAGGGTTTTGCAACGGTGGCGACTGAGGTGAGAACGTTGGCGGAACAATCGGCGGGAGCGACTCAAGAAATTGAACAAATTGTTGAGGAAATTCAAGCCGAAACGAATGAAGTTGTTCGGGCGATGAAAGTCGGTTTAAAGCGGGTAATGATGGGAACTCAGTTGGTGAAAGAAACTCGTCAAACGTTGACAGAATTGGTTGAGGTGAGTCATTCAATTCGCGAGTTAGTTGAACAAATTGCTGATTCTTCTAATCAACAAGCTCAAACTTCTGGAGAACTTTCTGAGACGATTAAAGAAGTTGCTGGAATTGCGCGTTCGACTTCCGAACAATCCCTGCAAGTGGCGAATTCTTTTACTCGTTTGTTGAATGTTGCGGGTGAATTACAAACTGGGGTTTCTCAGTTTAAAGTCGAAAGCAACATCGGGAATAGTTAACTTTTGGTTTCCGGGAAATATCCTGTAAGAGCGGGTTGATTACAGTTTACAGTTATCAGTTAACAGTGACCAAGTACCGTGCTACTGATAACTGTAATTCCGTTCTTTTTATAAATCGTCAATCCGTCTAATTTTAATCTATTTAAACTTAAAATGTCAACGATTACCCAAGATCAATCTTACGAATTTTTTGTTCAAGAATCCTTAGAACTGTTACAAAGTCTTGAACAGGGATTAATGACCCTTTCTCAATCCCACGATATTCAAAAACTTCACGGACTGATGCGTGCGGCTCATTCAATTAAAGGCGGCGCCGCTTGTGTTGGGTTGATGGGAATTCAAGAAATTGCTCATCAATTGGAAAATGGAATTCGAGCGTTATATCCAGAAGATACGGTTTTTGATCTGGAATTAGAAGATTTACTTTTACAAGCTTTTGATTGTTTACGAGAGCCAATTCTTGAACAAATTGAAACCGGTTCCTGCGACGAAGAAACGGCAATAAATCGTGCCAAACCGATTTTTGAAAACCTCGAAGCAAAACTCGGAATTCCCCTCGAAGAAGCGGTAGAACTTCCCGAAGTTCCGATGGAAAGTGATATGACGCTGTTTATTTTTGACAAAGAAGTTCCCGCCAGTTTGCGTCGTATTCAAGAGATTTTAGCTTCTCCTCCGGCTAATTTGCAAGAAGAACTTCAAGCTCAATTTGAGGTTTTAGCAACGCTTGGGAGTATGTTAAACTTATCTGGATTTACGGAAATCGCTCAAACGACTATCGAGGCGTTACAACGTTATCCAGATTTATATTCAGAGATTACAAAACTTGCGTTAACTGACCTTTGGAGCGGACAAAAAGCTGTTTTAGAAGGCGACCGCATTGAAGGTGGAAAAGTCAGTCAGGCGTTAATTGAGTTTAGCAAAAATCAAACCCCAAAAGAAAAGATTAAAACCGAAGAAGTTCAACAGTTAAATGAGGTTGATTTTCCAGAATCTTCGCTAACCGAACTTCCAGACGTTCCCGAAGAAGATATTTTTGTCGAAGAAATTCCAGAGTTGAATCCTTCCGAATTCCGCGAAGTTTTATTACAAGCGTTTGATAGTTTGCGAGTTCCGCTTTTAGAGCAAGTAGAATCCGGTACTTTACCGAATTTAGATGCTATCAATCAGATTAAACCGATTTTACAAAAACTCGAAATTCAACTCGGATTTTCTCTAGAAAATACCTCAGAATTGAGCGAAGTTTCTGTTTTATATCGTCACCTGGAGACTGAAACAAACGACGAAGAACAACTTGATTCAAACGGTTCTCAAGTTACACCTAAATCTAATTTTACCGCCGAACTACAAACCCAGATCGAAATGTTTGCTACTCTGGGGAATATGTTAAATTTACCTCGGTTTAATGCGATCGCAGAAACCGCTTTAGAAGCTTTGGAAACCGATCCCTTATCTCATCTAAAAATTGGTGTATTCGCCTTAGCTGAGTTTTGGAGAGAACAAAAAGTTATACTGACGAATAGAAGTTCAAAAGTTGCAGAAGTTGAAGAAGTTGCAGAAGTTGCAGAAATTGAAGAAGTTGAAGAAGTTGCAGAAGTTGAAGAAGTTGCAGAAGTTGAAGAAATTAAAGAAGTTAAAGAAGTTTCAAAAGAAGTCTCTCGCACTCCCGTTGCTTCTCCTGTTTCTCCTCAAATTTCCTTGGGGGTGCGTGTAGATGTCAGTCGGTTAGATTTAATTAACAATTTAGTGGGGGAACTCGCCACCCAAGACAATAGTTTTCTCTTGCATAATCAAAAATCTCAAACCGCTTTAGAACGCTTAGAAACCCTGCGGGAACAGTTGCGAAAGTCTTTGGTAAAATCCCAAAATTATACGGATTTTTATCGTTCTAATTCGCGAGAAAATCCCGAAGAATACCGACAAGTCTCTAAATCAATTAACCTGTTAGTTCAAAAGACTTTAGAAGAACTCGATCAAGTGCGAGAGGTTCTGTATGATATGAAATGGTTGACCCTTCAAAGTCAGCAAATCATTAAAAAACGACAACAAACCCTACAAAAAGTACAAAAACATCTCACAGAAACTCGAATGTTACCTGTGGAATCACTTTTAAATCGATTTCCCCGGATGATTCGAGATTTATCAATTCGCAAGCAAAAACAAGTCAAACTCGAACTAACCGGGAAAAATACATTAGTTGATAAAGCCGTTTTAGAGAAGTTATACGATCCGTTAGTTCACCTGGTCAGAAATGCGTTCGATCATGGAATTGAAGAAGCAGAAGTTCGTCAGTCTCAAGGAAAACCTGAGGAGGGAAAAATAGAAATTAAAGCCTATCAACAGGGAAACTATACCTATGTAGAAGTTAAAGATGATGGTCAAGGAATTAATTTAGAAAAAATCCGTTCAAAAGCCATTGCTAAAGGGATTATTTCCAGTAAAGAAGCCGAACGACTTTCTAAAAATCAAATCTATGAATTTTTGTTTTATCCTGATTTTTCAACTCGGGAAAAAGTGAGTGATTTATCCGGTCGAGGAGTCGGTTTGGAAGCGGTTCGGACTCAAATTGAATCTTTAAAAGGATTTATTAGCATTCAGTCAGAACTCGGAAAAGGAACAACATTTACCCTTCGTTTACCTTGGACGTTAACAATTACCAAGTTATTAGTTTTTGAAATTTCAGAACGTTTATTTGCGATTCCTCTAGATACCTTAGCCGGAATTGTTTCCGCTACTCCCCAAGAAATTATCACGGAAAATCAACAATCCTTTTATAACTGGTACGGTCAGAAAATACCGTTAGTTCAGTCAATTTTCTTGAATTACAATTATTCAAGCCAACTAAGAATTTCAGAAAAATACAATCAGTTAAACGATTCAAAAACAAGTAATTTCAGCGCAAATAAAAACTCAATTCTATTATTAATCTCCCAAGGACTGGAGACGGTTTGTTTAAAAATAGACCAAGTTTTAATGGAACAAAACTTAACAATTAAACCCTTTGGAAAAATCTTGACACCGCCCTCCTATTTCTACGGTTGTACAATTTTGGGGGATGGTCGTTTAGTTCCTGTAATTGATAGTCCAGAGTTATTAACCTATTGGAATCAACGACAATCTTCGATTAGTCAGCTTAAAATCTTACCCCACAGACAAGCATCTAAACCCGCTAAAAAATCAACAGTCTTGGTGATTGATGATTCGATTACAACCCGTCAATCCTTGTCTAGAATGTTAGAAAAAGAAGGATATGAAGTTCTACAAGCCAACAATGGAAAAGAAGGATTAATTCGACTCGAACAGCATCAGAAAGTCAAGATTGTTATCTGTGATTTAGAAATGCCAGAAATGAACGGATTTGAATTTTTAACTCACTGTCGCCGCCAATTTAACACCGATGTCCTTCCGGTTTTAATTCTCACTTCTCGGAATAATGACCGTCACCGTCAACTCGCCAAACAACTCGGCTCAAATGACTATATTACTAAACCCTGGAATGAAAAAGAATTAATGCTAATTTTGCAGAAACACCTAGAAATGAGTCAAGTTTAATCAATTAAACTTTCAGCAATTCTTTTTCTAGCTTTTACAGCTTGAAAATTGAGTAGTTTTCAGCAGTCGCGATCGCGCTCACATCAACAAACCCCTTTAACAAAAATTACGGGGTTTCTAGCGTCTTTAGACTCTAACACCATTTCTTTATAATCATGCAACTTTTTATGATCCCCCCGGCTTCGCCACCCATCCACCCCCCTTTTTAAGGGGGGATCAAGGGGGGATTGGGGGATTAAGGGGGGATCAATTAGATGCAGCTTCATAAAGAATTGGTATAACACGGGGGAAGGGACCAAAAAAACCCTTCACCCCTATATATTCATCTGCCAAAATGTGATACACTAAGCTGAATTCCTGAAACTTGAGTTTATAAAAAACAGACTTGATGTCAGGGAATATCCAATTCTCAGGAATACCCGCTCACAAAAAAACGTGACGGGATTGAGATCCGTCATTATTCATCATCAGTTGTGATTGAAAAATGTTCTCTAGATATAAGTTATTTACAGGGACTCGGCATCGATATCTGGTGATTTTTTTAGCAATTGCCATTATTTTGGGTGTCGTTTTTCGTTTTCTAGAACTGGATCGGAAGGTTTTCTGGCACGATGAAGTCTTCACAAACCTGAGAACTTCTGGCTACACTCTCAGCCAAATTTATCCCCAATTTTTCAACAATCAAATTATTGCAGCCCCCGAACTTTTAAAGTATCAAACGATTAAACCCGAAAGCACCTTTCAAGATACGATTAATTCTTTAATCACCGACGATCCTCAGCATTCGCCGCTTTACTATCTTCTCGCTCGGGGTTGGATGTCAATCTTTGGAAGTTCGGTGACAGCCTCTCGTTTTTTACCCGCATTATTGAGTTTATTTTCCTTGCCTTTAATGTATGCTTTAGCGTGGGAACTTTTTGGTTCTCATTTCACCGCTTTACTCGCCACAGCCTTTTTATCTTTATCTCCCGTTGAAATTCTCTACGCTCAAACCGCACGACAATATAGTTTACTCACTGTTTTTATTCTTTGTAGCAGTTATTTACTCCTGAAATCAATTCGTTCGACCGGTTGGTTTTTTTGGGGACTTTATAGTTTAGCTTGCGCGTTAGGATTCTATACTCATCCTTTTTTTGGTTTAACTTTTATCGCTCAAGGCGCTTATATTTTGCTTCTGAGTTCTTCAATTCAGTCGAAAAAATACCCCCCCCGTTTACTTTTAAAATTTATCCTCGCTTCGGCGATCAGTTTTATTTTATTTAGTCCTTGGATTTATGTCATTCTCTCCAATCTTCAAAGAGCATTAAACACAACCAGTTGGACAAAAAGTCCAATGACATTTTTAAACTTGAGCAAATATTGGATGCTGAGTTTTACGTCAGTTTTTATCGATATTGATTTTGGATTTAATAACCCCTGGACTTACCTATTAAGATTCCCTTTTCTCATTCTAATACTCGTCAGTTTGTATCAAGTTTGTCTCAAAACACCCCCCCTGACTCGACAATTTATCCTCACCTGTATTTTCGTACCTTTTATCATTTTAGTTTTACCCGATTTGTTACTCGGAGGTCAACGATCTGCTGTAACTCGCTATCTCTTTTCTTGCTTTCCCGGTATCCTACTCGCCGTAACTTATTTATTTGCAACTCATATCAATAGCGGCAGATTTTCATTAGTTGATGGGGTCCGTTTGTGGCGAGGAATGTTAGCAGTTTGTCTAACTTTGAGTCTCATTTCTTGTAGTTTGAGCGCCTATTCAAAAACCTGGTGGTCTAAAAGTACAAGTTATTGGAATCCAGAAATAGCCAGCCAAGTTAATCGGGTTAATTCTCCTTATATTATCACCGATCAAGGAGAACATTACATCAATTTTGGAGAAACAATATCCCTGAGTTATTTACTGGATCAAGACGTAAAATTTATCTTGATGAGTCAAAAACCTGAGTTATCTGTCATTCCCAAAAATGCAACCCTTTTTGCTTTGCGACCCTCAACTCCCCTGCTAGAAACCCTCGCACAGAAAGGATATCAATTAGAATCGATCTTAGAACCGGGAGGACTTTGGAAACTGCGTCGATAATCAACTTATACCATGTCTGGTTGATTAATGGGTGTTGGTGGAGGCGGGGCGGGTTTTTTTAATTTAATAGTGGGTGTCAGAGAGGATTTAGAACCCGCCCCTACATAATTCTAATCGATTCATCGGAGATTATATTAAACTTTCATCATCCATTCTTGCTTCTCATCTCAACATTTGAGAAGAAACATAAAGCAATTGTTTGAGATTTTTGTCGAAAACTACATTTTCTGACAGCAGATCAAGTAAGATCAAAATAGGGATTAAGACAAAATGGGGGGTTCTATGTCAGCATCTAATCGGTCTTCAGAAGACATTATTAAACAATTTCAGACTCTACAAAATCAACTCCGTCAGCAAGCCTCAGTTCCCGATGGACTCAGTTTAGATGATTACGATGTTTTGGTGATTCCTTCTTTGTCTCTCGACCAACAACAACTGAAGAAAATTCCCGGCGTTCATCAGTACGAAGAACGGTTGCTGTTTTCCTTAATTCGCTTGCGAAACCCCCGAATGCGGCTGATTTATGTCACCTCTCAACCCATCCATCCGAGTGTGATTGATTATTATTTACATTTAATGCCCGGAATTCCATTTTCTCACGCTCGCGATCGCCTATTACTCTTTTCAACCTACGATGCTTCTCCCCTGTCTCTGTGCGAAAAAATTCTCAAACGTCCCCGTTTAATCGAACGAATTGCTAATGCTTTACGTCCGAAACAATCTTACATGGTTTGCTACAATTCTACAGCCAGAGAACGGGAACTTTCGGTTAAATTAGGAATTCCTTTATTAGCTTGCGATCCCGATTTGCTTTACTGGGGAACCAAAAGCGGAAGTCGGCAAATTTTTTCCGAGTGTAATATCCCTCATCCCGATGGCAGTTCTTTAGTTTTTTCAGTAGAAGATTTAGTCGAAGCCACAACAGATTTGTGGGAACGTCAGCCCCAATTAACTCGGGTCGTTGTTAAACTCAATGAAGGATTTTCCGGCGAAGGAAACGGACTGTTAGATTTGCCAAAAACTCCGAAAATCTCCCGATCAGAACGTTTAAACCTAATTCGCGATCGCCTCCCCACTTTGCGGTTTCAAGCCCCCCATGAAACTTGGGAAAAATTCAGCGATCGCATTCTAGATTTAGGGGCAATTGTAGAAGCCTTTATCGAAGGAAACCTCAAGCGATCGCCGAGCGTTCAATGTCTAATTCATCCCAACGGAAAAGTCGAAATTCTCTCAACTCACGACCAAATTCTGGGCGGCCCAGACGGTCAAATTTTTCAAGGATGTCGATTTCCGGCCGATGAAGCGTACCGACTGCGTTTGCAGGAAATGGGAGAAAAAGTCGGAATTAATTTGGCTCAAAAAGGCGCTTTAGAACGATTTGCTTTAGATTTTATTACCGTTAAAGACAACTTAGATTCTAGCAAATGGGAGATTTACGCCATAGAAATCAACCTGCGTCGGGGCGGAACAACTCACCCTTTTATGACCTTGAAACTGTTAACCAATGGATGTTATAATCAGCAAACCGGATTATTTTATAGCCGGCAAGGAAAACCCAAATTTTACATCGCTTCCGACAATTTAACCCATCCCCACTATCAAGGATTACTGCCCGATGATTTAATGGATATTGTCGCCGATCACGGCTTACATTTTGATAATAGTACCGAAACCGGAACCGTATTTCACCTAATGGGATGTTTATCAGAATTTGGCAAACTCGGATTAACTTGTATTGGAAACAGTCCGCAACAAGCCCAAGAAATTTATAACCAAGTCGTTGAAGTTTTAGATCGAGAAACCCAATAGATTAACCCCTCAATTCATCCGGCCCAAACCCTAAATGAATGACTCATCAGGGGATAATTTTAAAATAGAAAATCATTTAGGATGGTAATGATTGCACTCCGAACAAGGGCCACTCGGATTAACCGCACAGAGTAAAAAAGCCGAACCCGCATTATATCGACAAGTTTTTTGCTTATCTATTTTTTTCGATAAAATGCGCTGACGCTGTTCGTGATATTCTAGAAAACGTTTAATCTGATGGTAGGATTGCAACCGCATCCGGTTCATACCGATATTATTGCTCATCTTTAGATCTCTCCCATAATTGGCAACCCGGTGAGCATCTACGCCGATTGATCTGGGATCAATCAAGTTAGGGTAAATTTTAACATTTTTTTAGACTAGAGTTGGATTCAGACCGAATTCAATCAAATTTCGCCTCAGACGGCTAAAAATCAAATTCATCGTCCGAGTCTCACTCGATGTGAGTCCTATCCGGACAAGCCCCGAAAAACTGGTTTAATGGAGTGATGGTATTGTTTCACCGAATACGTTTTGAATCAGTCCCTTCGGCGAAGATTCAATTGAGTATATTAAACTATCCATTAAAACTTAAAAACAGGTCTTGCAAACCACAAGATCCCAATATTCGGGGTCAAACCCGTCTGTAGCGAGGGCTGCAATCCTCAAAAGTAGGGTAACTTAAATCAAAAGTTAATCAAACTTTTAACCCTCTATTTCAACGATTACCCTAACATTTGATCATATCATATGTTGCGAATTTCTATTCCCGAGCAACTTTCAAAACAGTTCAAAATCATCGCCGCCCAAATCCTGCAACCCCAATCACCGAGACGCTTTGCCATTATCGAAGCCTGTCTGATCGGTGTCGTCTCAGGACTGGCGGCCTTTTTCTTGCGAGAAGGAGCCGGATGGTTGGGTTCATTGCGCGTGTACGGCTCCCTAAACGCCCCCGTGCCGATTTGGGTCTTTTTACCGGGTGTCGGCTTAATTGGCGGCTTTCTCACCGGATTTCTCGTCGAACGATTTGCCCCCGAAACCACCGGAAGCGGAGTTCCCCAAGTCAAAGCCGCTTTAAGCGGAATGCCCATTTCTCTCGATTTTCGAGTCGCCGTCTCCAAACTCCTGGGAACGATGTTTACAATGGGTTCCGGCTTCACCCTCGGACGTCAGGGGCCAACCGTTCAAATCGGCGCCGCCCTAGCCGGTTGGATCGGGCGTTGGGTGCCAACTTCCCCCAACTACAGCCGCCAAATCATCGCCTGCGGTGCCGCCGCCGGGTTAGCAGCCGGCTTCAACGCTCCCATTGCGGGGGTTTTATTTGTCGTCGAAGACCTACTCCACGATGTTTCCGGGATCACCCTCGGCCCTGCGATTATCGCCTCCTTCATCGGGGCGGTCGTTTCCCGGTTGTTAGAAGGACAAAACCCCGACTTTGAACCCCCATCGCCGGAACTCCTCGAACTTTCCTATCAACAGTGGTTAATTGAACCGGGCGAAATCCCGTTTTACATCATTTTGGGCATTCTAGCCGGTATCCTTGGAACCCTGTTTAGCCGAGGAATCGTTTCTTCCCTAAAATTCAGCCGAAAAACCTTTCCGTTGGGACTCCCCGTCCGCATGGCATTGGCCGGGTTTTTGTGCGGGTTAATTGTCTCGGTTTTACCGATTCAATTTCGCAATAATGCCGGTTTGCGGGAATTCCTCCTGAGTGGGGAACTCAATCTGAAAATCACCGCCCTGGCCTTTATCGCTCACTTTGTCCTCACCACCATTGCAGCCAGTTCTTCGGCACCCGGAGGTTTATTTGCTCCTTCCCTGGTTTTAGGAGCGGCTTTGGGTAAATTGATCGGCATTTGGGAATATAGCTTATTTCATTTAGAATCGCCCACAACCTACGCCTATGCCGGAATGGGCGCTTTCTTTTGTGCGGTGTCTCGAACGCCGATCACTGCGGTTGTGATTGTTTTTGAAATTACCCGAGATTTTAACTTAGTTTTACAACTGATGATTTGTTCAGTTGTGGCTTATTTTGTCGCCGATAAAGTTGATAAACGTTCCCTTTACGATCGCCTTTTAAAATTAAACGGTATTGAGTTAAAAGATGATCAACTCGATCGCGAAGCCTTGAGTAAATTACTCGCCCGAGATGTCATGCAGCCATCGGTTGAAAGCTTATCGAGTCAGTTAACCCTTTTAGACGTCAGACAAGAGTTTTCTCGCTCCCAACATCGCGGTTTTCCCGTCGTTGAAAACGGCAAACTTGTCGGAATAGTTACCCAAAGAGATTTGAGTAACGCCAGTCAGCAGAGTTTACCCGAGGATACGCCGTTATACAAATTTATGACGCCAAAACCGATTACGGTCAAGCCCGATGACACCCTAACTCAAGTTCTTTATTTGTTAGGTAAATACAAACCCAGTCGTTTACCCGTTGTCGAAGGCCGTCATTTGGTTGGGATTATTACCCGCAGTGATATTATTAAAGCTGAGTTGGGTGTTCTTAGCGGTGAAGATCGACAAGTTGGGTTACATCCGGAACCTTCCTATGTGGTTTATCAAACCCGAGCGCCTCAAGTCGGTAAAGGACGGATGTTGGTTTCGCTTTATAACCCGCAAACCGCTTCTTCCCTGTTGGAAATTGCCGCCGCGATCGCCCGCGAACGCAATTATGAGATAGAATGCTTAAACGTCATTACCATTCCCCGCCACCGTTCGCCCAGCGAAACGCCCGTTAAATTAACCAAAAGTCGGCGTTTGATGCGACAAGCCGAACAAATGGGGCGAGCCTGGAAAATTCCTCTCCATACTCAGGTCCGAGTTACAAATGATGTCGCTCAAGCCATTCTCGAAACCGCTAAAGAGCGACATATTGATTTAATTCTCATGGGTTGGCAGGGGAAATCTAGCACCAGCGATCGCATTTTTGGTAATGTCGTAGATGTGATTATTCGAGCCTGTAGCTGTGAGGTGGTGTTGGTTAAATGGCCCCATATGGTCGATCCTTTTAATACCAAGCGAAAATTGCGCTTACATTCTCTTTTGGGTTGGCAACGCTGGTTAGTTCCCATACGCGATGATGCCAATAAATCGGTTGCCGTTCAACTGTTACCCGCTTTAACTAATTTGAGTCATCAACCCGAAATTCGCTTATTAAAAGTGATGAATAAAAGCATTTCTGTTAGCGAAAAACGAGCTTGGGAGCAGACGTCTCAGGAGTTAAGTTCTTTGTTGAATTCTCGGGTGAGAATGACGGCCGTGACTTCCGAATTTGTTCCCGAAGCCGTGATTGATTTTGCTTATCGAGAACATTGTGATGTTGTCGTTTTGGGTGCCAGCCGCGAAGGAATGCTCAAACAAGTTATTCAAGGCAATATTCCCGAAGCGATCGCCCGCTACTGTGATTGTACTGTCATTTTGGTTCGTCCCGCAATGGGTCATTCCGCCGAGTAAACCTTTACAGTCACTCATTACCAGTCACCCTCCGGGTTCGCAGTCGCTCCTTGATGGAAGCCACCAAGACCGCGCTGCGAACCCGTCACCAGTTTTTCAGTTTTTCAATTAACAGTAATCAGTGACCAGTTTTTACAGCTTACAGTCATCCCTTTTGCCTATTGCCTTTCTCCTATTGCCTTTCTCCTATTGCCTTTCCCCTTTCCCCTTTCCCCTTTCCCCTTTTCCCTTTCCCCTTTCCCCTTTCCCCTTTTCCCTTTCCCCTTTTCCCTTTTCCCTTTTCCCTTTTCCCTTTCCCCTGTTGCCTTCTTCTGCCTTCTGAACATCTACTTTCATGGTTCATTTTAAGGTCGATTTTGAATATTTCAATTCTTTCGCCGATATTACATTAAGTTTGGCGAAAACTTTGTTTCAATTCGGTGTTCCGGTTTCAATAGAACCGTCGAAACTTTCTCGGGATGCGATCAAAGTTATCGACAGTGAAGAAAAAGAAATGTTGGAATATTGGATGAAACAATCCCCCTCAGAACTGTTTCAATTAAAATGGTCTCATTACTGGCAGACCACCCGAGATATTAAGCTTCAAGGTCATGTGAATTTAGAGTTATTTGCCATTAACTATGAATTCGCTCGCAACGACCAACCCGACGATGATTGGATTGCATCAACCCGGAATAATTCTTATCATAAATTGGCGGTGAGTCACTATTGTAAACAGATTTTATTACAGGCGGGATGTTCTGAATCAGAAGTTTCGGTTTTACCCTTGGCAGCCAATCCCATCTTATTAAAGTCTTCCCCCCTAGAAGTTCAAGTCAATTCAAAAAAATCACCGGAGATTAAACGCTTTCTTCATTTAACTAATTCTTGGGATTTATATCGCTTTGGAACCGATGTATTTTTGCCTTTGTTTTGTGAGGAGTTTCAGGGAAATCCTCGGGTGATGCTGATTATAAAAGATGGGGGGAGCAACAATCCGACTTTGGCTAAAATGATCGAAAGCTTGAGCGCCAAGTACGGCAGAAAAATGCCCTCGATTTATATCCTCAGAAGACTCCTGAATAAAAGCGATTTAGCCAAATTATATTTATTATCAGATGTCCTAGTTGCTCCCTTTCGGGGCGAAGGATTTGCCATTAAAATTCTCGATGCTTTCGCCGCAGGTTTACCCGTGATTATGCCCCTTTATGGCGGCCCAACTGAATATGCAAATCCTAGTAATTGTTATCCGATTGAATACGATTTAGTTCCTTTGGGAAACTGTTATGATACTCAGTATTTTAAACCGCAAAATTCCCCCCATTGGGCCGAACCGAATCGAGAATCTTTAAGACAACAATTACATCGGGTTCTCGAAGATGAAAATCAAGCTTTAGTTCGTCAAAACGCTAAAAAAACCGCCCAACAATTTTCTTGGGAAAATAGCGCGAAAAAACTCTTAGCCTTAATGAGAAAATTATGTTAAACCGCCTAAAATCTCAAGATTTTATTCCCTTCAGTCACCCCTCGCTCTTGACAACAACCCAAATCCAAGGTTATACTAAACTCGGGGGAAGTATATAAACAACCCCCATAGACCGGAACGAACAGAAACAGAACATCGTTTAGAAAAAGGGTAAATCCCTCCTTGGAGGTGGAATCCTTCTTTACATAGCAGAGTTAAGCGTTGGGTTAAAAAATCAGGTTGGGTTGCTTTCCAGGAGCCAGAGGTCGAACTGGCAACACCTTATCTGATTCGATTGAGAAAAACATCAGAAAACCTAAAAACAGGTCAATTTTTTATGAGTGTCTAACATGAGAACATGAAAATTTCTGCAATCTTGAGAGGTTGCTGAAATTTGGTGTTCTCTTTTTCAAAATCCTATTGTCAGAATTTAGGAAATTTGTGAGAAGCTAATCAATTAGCTAACTTTTGTATTTATACAAATTTCAAACTAAATTCACCCAAATTTCTATTTCCAAAATTCCCGAAAAACCGGGAGAAAAAACAGGTTCTTGATTCACTAAAAATTCAAGAGCCAAACCGATTATTGAACCAATTCTGCAAACCATTCGTCAAATCGAATGAAATTTATGTTGTTAGCAAACTTAACGAGACGGTCTTACCAAAAAGCAACAGATCGAAGTACGATTGCGGCTTTAGTCAATACCTGTGCGACTTACGATCGCCTAGACGAAGACGTATCATTAGCGGAATTTCAACTGATTCTGAATTGCCCAGAATTAGAACGAAATTGTGATACCTACTTCATCGAAAATTATAACGGTCAACTCATCGGTTTAGCCCTAATCGAACATAAAGAATCAACCGAACAAATAAACGGTAACTTGTGGATATTCGTGCATCCAGAAGTGCGACATCAAGGGTTAGAAGCCGAATTAATTCAATGGAGTGAAAAACACCTGCAACACCTGGGAAGACAAAAACATCGACCCGTCAGACTTTTAACCGATAGCCGAGACGATCAAGTAGATCGGGCGGTATTATTTAACCAACAAGGCTTTCAAATTAAACGAGAATTCTTAACCTTAGAGCGATCGCTAAATCAACCCTTACCCGTGATCGAACTTCCCGAAGGATTTCAGTTATCTTATCTGAAAAATCAAGACCAAATTCCCGCTTGGGTGGAGATGTTTAATCAATCTTTCGTCGATCACTGGAACCACCACGATATTACCGCAGAAACCGTCAAATATTGGCATACCCTCCCCGATTATCAACCGGAATTAGACATCATTGCGATCGCCCCCGACGGCACCTTTGCGGCGATGTGTAGCTGTCGTCTGAAACCTCAACCCCACGCCAAAGCCTACACCGGCTGGATCGAATGGTTGGGGACTCGACGGGGTTTCCGCAGAATGGGGTTAGGACGGGCGATGTTATTTGCGGGAATGCGTCAATTACAACAAGCCGGCATCGATACCGTTAAACTGAGTGTAGACTCTCAAAGCCTCACCGGTGCCAATCACCTGTATGAGTCGGTCGGGTTTCGTCCGGTAGAAACGGTTTTATCGTGGGTTAAACCCGTCGCCGCATAACATTCAACTTAACACTCTAGGGGCGGGTTTTGTAGAGACATCTGTTAGTTAGAAATAACCTCAATAAAACCGCCCCCCAGTGAACAGTTATACTTCAGTTCCCATCAAAATATTAATAGCCACATTGAACCCCGTTTCGTTTAAAAAACAGTTCAAATCACACCTTGGGGCGCATGGCAATGCGCCCCCACAAAACCGTAAAATTTAATTAAAAACCCGGCTTCTCTTTAAAAACCGGGTTTTTGGAATGTAACTCACGCGATCGCCGTTGAAAGCCGTTTCGTTTAAAAAATAGTTCAAATCACACCTTGGGGCGTAAGGGCGCAAGCCTTGCGCCCCTACAAAACGGGAAAAATGGAAAAAATGGGTTTATTTTTCCGCCGGTTTAACGAACTTACTCCCCCTCGGCCAACCCAACAGTTGCAAACGATAAAATTCGTTAGGAAACAGCGCAAAAATGTATTTAAAAATCTTGAAACTAAACGGTTCGTCGTAGGTTCCCACCCACTGTTTACTTCTTTCGATCCAGTTGACAATGGTTTCGGCAACGTGATCGGCTGAAGGTGCAGAATTAACCCGGTTTTCGCGAATTTTATAGGCTTTTTCGTTCAAACGGTTCACCGGCGCCCAAGCTAACGGCCCCGCAATTACCCCCGGACGGTACAACCGCAACCGAATCATTTTATCACTCGAATAATAAACGATCGGTCCGACACCCGAAAAATAATAATGAAGGGCAATTTTTCCCGAATGATAAACCGGCCCGAAACAGGACGGACTCCCATCAGCAATAGAACCAATTGCAATCACATCCAACGGCCGATCGCGCTTGTGTCTGGCGGCTTCTACGGCGACGACGGCAGGCCAAGTATAGTTAACCCGGTTCATCGACTCCACCAATTCTACCAGAGGAACTCCCCCCTCTCCCACTTCCGTTTCAATTTGACCCGCATTTAAAATCACCACATCGGGATCGTAACTAAACAACTTCTGTGCATCTTCGATCGTTTCTTGGGGAGAAATGCACAACTCGCTGTAGCCTTCCCCCTGAAAGTCTAGCTGACGGGTGACTCCAACCACATGGGCGCCTTGTTGCAGATAAACCTTTCCCAACGCACTCCCCAACGTTCCCGAAATTCCAGTAATTACAACCGTTTTTTTCATGGTTTAACAACTCTCCTTGATGACTTCTGAGACACGCAAAGCATTCGCCATAATCGTTAAAGCCGGACTCACCCCCAAAGAATTGGGCATAAATCCCCCATCTACCACAAACACGTTATCATGGTCGTGCAAACGGCAATCGGGGTCAAGTACGCTCGTTTGCGGATCGGTACCAAAACGGGTGGTTCCGGCTTGGTGGGAGGTATGAACTTCGTCTTTATCCCCCGTTACCCCGTAGGTGAAAACGGCGCCGGCCTGACGGAAGACGGTTCTCAGTTGTCGCATATAATATTTGGAACGGTAGACGTCGTAGGGATGGAAGCGGTGAGTTAGGCGAATTTCTCCATTTTGACCCAGTTCGACGCGGTTTTCGCTTTGCGGTATATCTTCGACTAAGCCGGTTATAACTAACATTCGTTTTAGCAGAAAACGGGCGATCGCGGTGGGAAGGGGAAAGGGAAGTTCTGCTTGGATCGAAAGCGGTCCGGGAACGGGGACGGTTTGGGCGAGTCCGAGTTTGTGGGGAAATTCTGAAGAACCGAGGTAGAGATCGGTGAAGCCGAGTTGTTTGATCAAAGTGTCGGCGCCGCCCGTTTCCCCGACAAAAAAGCCCGCTGCAAGGGCGCCGCAGTGAAACATATAGTTTCGCCCCACTTGGTCGCTACGTCCGGTTAAGCCCGATTTTAGCAGGATGACGGGACTCCCGATCGCGCCGGCGGAGAGGATGTAAACTTTAGCGGTGAGTTGTTCAATGTTACCGGTTTGGCGATCGCGTAGTTCAACTCCGGTGACTTTTCCTTGAGGGTTGGTCACGAGGCGATCGGCTTCGGTGAGAGTTTTTAGCTGTAAATTGCCATTTTCAACCAGTTTATCAATTAACCGAACGGTTGTAGAGGCTCTGGCGTCGTTGGGACAGTAAAAGCCGGGACAGCTTGGACACCGCAAACAGCGATTAAAATCAATTCCAAACGGTAAATGAAACGGGGTAAAACCTGCGGTTTGGATGGCTTTTTCCAGGTGTTGGTTGATGGGGGCTAAAGCGGGAACGTCGCAGGGATAACCGTTGCTTGGGGTTTCTACGTTGGGAATTTGAGTCGGGGCGCCGCTGACTTGAAATAATTGTTCGGCTTTATCATAGTAGGGGGCGAGATCGTCGTAAGCGATCGGCCAGTCCCAGAGATGACGGGGAAGCCATTCGCTGTAATATTTACCGGGATGGAAGTCATAGCGGCTAGGACGCATGAGAACGCCGCCATAAAGGGAAGTTCCGCCTCCAAGTATACCGGAAATGTGTAAGCGGGTTTGGCGTCCGTTGACTTCAATATTGCGATCGTCGAAGGCTTCTTTGTCGATCAACATTCGGCGTTCGTCCTGGAAGGCGGTTGAGTCGGAAAATCTTGATCCGCGTTCAACTAAGAGAACCCGTTTTCCGGCGCTGGCTAACGCAAATGCAACCGTTCCGCCTCCTGCACCGCTACCAATAATTATTGCATCAAAATCGTAACCCACGCTGTTCTCCGAATGTAGGATTATTCAAATAAGAGATAAGGTAACAAAAAAATACTTTTTCCGGCCTCAAACTCTGATGCGTCTCTTTGCAAACGGTTGGGGGGTTTCTCAGGATTTTTGCACCGAATAATAACAAACACTGGTGAGGAGGGGAGCGAAAAACTGTCCCCTGTTCGATTAGAATAACAAACATTGGGCGTAGGGGCGTTTGGCTAAACGCCCTTATTAGTCGGCGCCCCTACAACAAAATACTCGGAAATGAATCAAGATGAACTGAACCCGAATACAGGTCTGAGCTATGCTAACATTTAGAGTTCGATTACAAACACCTGAATTGTTATGGCTTCGATCGCCCGTAAGAACCTATTTGAAGATCTTCCCCGTTTTATTGCAGCCCAGGCCGGTATTATGTTTGCTGTCAGTCTGGTAACGATTCAAAACGGGATTCTCAACGGGTTTGTTAAGTCTTCTTCGCTGCTAATTGATAACTCCAATGCTGAACTGTGGGTCGCTTCAAAAGATATGATTCACATGGAGTTAACGATGCCTTTGCCGTTAGAATATATGGTGCAAGCCCGTGAGGTTAAAGGGGTAAAACGGGCCGAAGCGCTGATTTTTCGCAGTGCGCGTTGGCGCGATCCCTCGGGTCAAATTCATGCGGTGACGGTTGTTGGTTCGACGCCGGAGGGAACGTTATTTTCGCCCTGGAACGTGGTTCAAGGGGACATTAACAGCCTCAAAGAACCCTACGGCGTGATTATCGACGAAAACAATTTAGAATCTTTGGGCGTGACTGAACTGGGAGAGGCGGCGACGTTGGGCGGTTTGGAGGCGCGTTTGGTGGGGGTGACGCAAGGGACTCAACCCATTATTAATAATAAGTTAATTTTTACTTCCTTAAAAAATGCTAACGCTTATGTTAACGCCCGCTTACAAACTAGCACCCGTTGTAAGTTGGAACAGGGGGATTTAAAATGTGTCAATATCTTCGATGATACGAACCCCGCAGAGAAACAAGTCCTTTCTTCGGCGCCCAAACAGTTAACGCTAACCGATCCGATCTCGTTTGTGTTGATAGAAGTCGAACCGGGTCAGGATATTGATGAACTCAGACAACGCCTGGAGGAAGCTTTACCCAACGTTAAGACCTATACAACCGAAGAAATGTCTGATCGCACCCAAACCTATTGGAAGCAGCGGACGGGTATTGGTTTTATTCTCAGTTTGGGCGCTGCGGTGGGTATTTTGGTCGGGATGATCGTGGTGGCACAAATTCTTTATGCTTCCGTCTCCGATCACTTGAAGGAGTTTGGGACGCTCAAAGCGATGGGAGCGCCCGATAAGGTGATATATAGTGTTATTTTAGAACAGTCGCTTTGGATGGCGTTGCTGGGCTATATTCCGGGGATGGCGTTGTGTATGGGGGTGACAACTTGGGCTTCGGCGAGTCAGGGGATCTTAATTTTGATTACGCCGACTTCTGCTGTAATGGTCTTTGGGCTAACGGTGATTATGTGTGCGGGATCGGCGATTTTTGCCATTCAGAAGGTGACTCAGGTCGATCCGGCGATCGTATTTAAAGCCTAGCCGATCGCAAATGATGGGTTGGAGGAATTGGGCATTTTTGAGTTTCGACTGTAGATTAGGAGAAGTGAGGGTTTTCACGCAAAGTTTCTCCAACTGTCTTGAAAGAGGCTTGAATTGATGAGGATTAGCCTATACTGCGATAATTCGCTGATAGTAGCATTGAAGTCAGTCCCCGGCATCCTGCGGGAGTGAATATTTCTCTGTGAAACAACAACGCTCCTTGGACAGAAGCAAGGCTTGCTCCAAAGGAGTATAAAATCAAACTAGAATTGAAGTGATAATCTGCTTGGCAATTATCGCAAGAAGTCTTAGTCCGGCCTGCAATTTATGCCCATACCAGACGACAATAAAAATATGATAGGTTCAAAAATGAACTGGGCTAAACTCAAAAGAACCCCCACTCAGACGATGAATGGTTCAGTTCATACCCCCGTTAAGCCCGTTGCTATTGAGGGCTTGGGAGTGGAAATGACCTATCACTCAGGACGCCAAAGTTTTAAGGTTCTCAAAGGGATTGACTTGCAGGTGCAACAGGGTGATATTCAACTGTTGATGGGGCCTAGCGGTTCGGGAAAGACGACCTTACTTTCCATTCTGGCGGGACTTCTCACCCCCACCGGTGGACAGGTTATTCTCCGGAATGAAGATATTACTAAAATGTCCCGTTCTCAGTTGGCCCGTTTCCGCCTTCACAATATTGGGTTTATTTTTCAGGGGTTTAACTTGTTTCCCGCTTTGAATGCGATCGAAAATATTGAAGTTGCTCTTAATATTAAGGGGATTAAGGGGAGCAAAGCTCGCGATCAAGCCGAACATTTACTCTCACAGGTCGGTTTGGGAGAAAAGGGTAAACATCTCCCTCGCGACTTATCCGGGGGACAAAAGCAACGGGTGGCGATCGCCAGGGCGTTGGCCGGACATCCGCCTCTGATTATGGCAGATGAACCCACCGCAGCGCTAGACTCGAGTAGCGGCCGAGCGGTAATTGACTTGCTCAAAGGATTGGCGAAAGAAGAAGGTGCGACCGTTTTGATGGTAACGCACGACCCCCGTATTGTAGACGTTGCCGATCGCATTCTCGATCTTGAAGATGGCATGATCAAACAAGAATAAGTTCAAGCAAGTTTCGGAGTCAGAATGTTTTAAGTTTGCCTTTCTCTATTGGTTAAGCTTGTCTTTATCGGGCTGAATTGTGTGAGTTAGGAGCTTGAACTATTTCCATGAATCTCGATCCGGCAACGATGTCTTTAATGGTCAGTGTTGCTTCGATGCTGCACTCTACCATTTTAATTTTTTTCTTTTTGTTAGCCAATCAATATCGGGGAATTGGTATTTACGCCGCAGGAACTATTTTTTCTTCCCTCGGTTTTCTTTGTTTTCTGTTGCGATCGCTTCAACCCGAGTTCCTGTTTTTGCGGTTTGTTGGAAATTTATTCACCGTTTTTGCCCGGATTTTTTACGCCGTAGCAATTGGTAAGTTTGTCGGCAAAAAACCCCCTTATTTTTTCTGGATATTTGCGGGGACAGTTTTTGCCATTTCTCAGGTTTATTTGGTTTATATTAACAGCAATTACTTCTGGAGAAATTGTAGCATTTGTTTTTCAGTTGCGATCGCCTATTGTGTGGCAATTTACAATTTAATTAAAGGTCAAACCGCCGGATTTTCTACCTCGGCTTACTTTACGGCGATCGCGTTGGGCGGAGAATCGGCAATTTTAATGTTTCGGATCGTCGCCATGATATTTTTTCCAGTCAACGCTTTATTTGAATCCAATGTTATCAATACCGCCACATTGGGGTCAACCTTTGCGTTTGATTACTTGCGAAATGCCGGATTTATGATGATGATCGGCCAGCGGCTTTATCAAGACCTGAATAATTTGGCAAATAACGACTTTTTAACCAACACGTTGAACCGCAGGGCGATGCAAAAATATTTAAAGCAAGAAGTCTCCAAATGCAGCCGCCATCACCGCGAATTTTCATTAATTTTATTGGATATCGACCGCTTTAAACTGATTAACGATACCTACGGTCACGAGGGGGGCGATCTGGTTTTAAAACATATTTCTGACCTGATCGCAGACAACCTTCGCTCCTACGATTTCTTGAGTCGTTGGGGAGGGGAAGAATTTTTAATTTTGCTCCCCGAAACCTCATTAAATGAAGCCGTTGATGTCGCCGAAAGATTGAGAATTGCCGTAGAAAATCAACCCGCAGCCAACGGTTCTATTCCCTATACCATCAGTTTGGGAGTCGGAACCTGGGAGCGAAAAAATAAGTCAATTGAAGAATTAATTATCGCAGTAGATGAAGCCCTATATCAAGCCAAAAAGCAAGGACGGAATCGAGTTGTTGCGTTGAATGAAACTTCAAGTTCGGCGGATGAATTGCCGTTCTAAAAGGGGCGGGGGAAAGTTGCTATACTGGTTTGATGAAGGAGCTTATACATCACCCGCTCGGCCAGGAGTGAGTTCAGCAGGAACATCAACCTACCCATTGATTGATTAAACGATAAACTTAGATTACTCACATTTTCCGGGATGGGTTTGTTGAGATGGGTATGCAATAGTAATGTTGCCTGAACTTCGAGGCGACAAAATACGTCTACAGATTTAAGACAGGATATCAATTCCATCCCAGGCGGTTTCAAAGCCTGCATTGCTCCCGATTTTCACACCCGTTGACTATGTTTAAATCTTTTTCATTTCTACAGCGACGTTCTTCTCGTCCTTGGTTTTATCCCCTAATTTCGATTACCGTTGCTTTTAGTATATGGATTAGTTCAGCCCCCGCAACTCAAGCGATTTCTTGGCGAGATTTAATTTTACGAGGGATTCAAGTTATTCAACTGACAACCCTTTCCAATCAGCAAGAAGTGGCACTGGGCCGTCAAATTAACGAACAATTAACGAAGGAAGTTAAAATCCTTCGCAACCCCGAAGCCACACAATATATTAATCAAATTGGTCAGCGTTTAGCCCAAACTAGCGAACGTTCCAATATTCCCTATACGTTTCAAGTGGTGAATGATTCGAGTATTAATGCTTTTGCGACAATGGGGGGTTTTGTTTATGTCAATAAAGGGTTAATTGAAGCGGCAGATAATGAAGCGGAATTAGCCAGCGTCATCGCCCACGAAATTGGTCATATTGTTGGGCGTCATTCTGTTGAACAAATGCGTCAAATGGCCGTCGCCCAAGGGGTAGCCTCAGCGGCCGGACTCGATGAAAGTCTGGCGATCCAAATTGGGGTAGAATTAGCCCTCAGACGCCCCAACAGTCGTAAAGCCGAATACGAAGCCGATCAGTTTGGCATTACCAACCTCGGAAAAGCCGGCTATGACCAAAGGGGGGCGGTTGACTTTATGAAAAAACTGCTTCAGGGGGGTTCGGTTCCCACGATTTTAAGCACCCATCCCGCCACAAATGACCGTATTTCCGCTCTGGAAGCGATGATTAATCCCACCTACGCCGATAACGGTTCGGGGATGGATAACGCGGCTTACAGCGCGAAAATTCAGCGTCTATTCTCTTAAAAATTAGTGAAGGTACTCCCGAGAAGCCCGGTTTCTTTGAGAAGATCTTCGCCAATTTTTCTAACGGGTTGGTGGGTGAGAGCAAAAGTTTCTAATTTCAGCCGTTCAGTTATCGGGACTCACCTACCCGACAACTAGCCTAGAAGCCCGGTTTCTCAAAGAAATCGGGTTTTTTTGCTGAATGTCTGTATAAACTCGATCTGTTCAAAAAATGGCTCAAAAGATAGACTACTATTAGACTGGTATTTTTATAGAGTAGAGTAAGAGTATATTCCTATGTTGCTTACCCACTCCCGAGGGGCGAATCGCCTTCGCACCTCACCTGACTTTTAGAGAAGGATTTCTCCTTTTGAACCCTTAAATGTACCTGTCGAAAATTGTATTGGATTTGGAGACTTATAAAATATGATAGCTTCTCTTGAGGCTCCCCAACGAGTGAGTCCACAAAATTTTAATTCTCTTAAACAACTTGTCCGATCAATTACTTTTGCTCAGGATCAGTTTTGTTTAATTTTAGCCTGTTGTAACCGGATTGAACTGCGAAGTCAGATGATCGATCAGTTACATCAATTGTCCCCGGTTCAGTTTGAAGAATTGTGTTTAAAGAGTTCCACCGAAACCCTTTATGGTACCCTTGCCGAACATTTTAACTCCTATTCGCCCGATGCGGTCATGGTTTATGGGTTTGAGTCGGTTGGTCATCTGCGGGAACTTTTGATCGCAACCAACTATGTTCGGGAGGAATTTTGTAAGTTTCAGTTTCCGGTTGTTCTCTGGGTCAATGACGACGTGATGAAGCAATTTGTTCGCCTGATTCCTGATTTTTTTAGTTGGGCTTCGACGGGTATTGAGTTTGCGGATGAATTCTAATTTTTTGAGTCCCCCGACTCGATTTTTATCCTCACCCCCCCCGAATAAATCTTCGGGATATCTTCTCGCTGTATTATGATTTTTGTTAAAAGTTGACTTAATATTCTTCTTGGGGTTCAAGGGGGGTGCTAAACTAAGAAAATGAAAAGAAGTTATTTTATCGCCATTGATAATTTAGACTTGCCTCAATCAAGGTGGTCAGGATTTCTCGTTCAGTTAGAAGGAGGTGGTCGCAGTTTATCAGATCGAGAAAAAGCCAGACAAATTATCGAGGATTTGTGGACGGAAGGAAAACTTCCCCAACACTACTTTATTAACGGATTCAGCGAGGATAATATTATCATGCCCAGAACCAAAAAAGAACCCGATCGCGAACTTTTACCCATCGAAGAAGCGGGAAATCGTTTGATTGAATTAATTGAGTTGGTCGCGCTCAAAGCCCAAGCTCAACAAGAATATAGCACAATTTCTTCGATGGTGGAAAAGATTTTTACGGGTCGAGAAAACGAATTAACCTCAGAAGAAATCGCCCAAGCCCAAGATAGCAAGACCGTTAGAAATATTATTTCCAGTCTCACCAAAGCCATTGCAGATGTCGAACTCACTCGCAAAGAATGCGCCGAACAGTCGGAACTGATTATGGGGATTATCCAAATGGGTCAGGGGGGAAATTACGGCCTAAAATCAACGTCAGAAGTCATCAAAGAAACCGAAGATTCAACCCCATCGGATAACAAGAATAATAGCGCCAAAACCGCAAAAGCTGCGGCTAAGTAAGGGATTTTTAAGGAATTAGATCCCCCATTATCCCCCGCCCCCGTGACCCCCAAAATTGGGGGTAAGAGGGGGACTTTTAACATTACCCCCCTTATTAAGGCAGAAGGGGGGAAGGGTGGGATCAATATTAAGGGGGGAAGGCGGACTTTTAATATTACCCCCCTTATTAAGGCAGAAGGGGGGATCAATATTAAGGGGGGAAGGCGGACTTTTAATATTACCCCCCTTATTAAGGGGGGAAGGGGGGGATCAATATTAAGGGGAAAACAAGGGATAAATGGGGATTAAGTATTGAAGTATTTCGCCACCGGATGATAAGTCATAATCGCCGTTGTTGACTGTTCGGGATACAACTGTTCGCTTTCATCCATATACATCGAAATTCGATCAGTTTTTAGCAACTCCAACTGCTTGTATTGATCCTGCATATTCGGACAAGCCGGATACCCAAAACTATAGCGAGAACCCCGATAACGTTGTCGCAAAATATCCTTAATATTGTCCGCATCTTCGCCGCCAAAACCCAACTCTTGACGAACTTTTGCGTGTAGCCATTCCGCCATTGCTTCTGCGGTTTGTACCGCCATCCCGTGAAAATAGAGATAGTTGGTATAATCATCTCCCGCAAACAATTTTTGAGCGACATCTGTAGCAATTTGTCCGACGGTTACGGCGTGCATGGGGAACACATCAATATGTCCGCTTTCTTTAGGTGCAAAAAAGTCCGCAATACACAACCGTTTTCCAGAAGCTTGACGGGGAAACTCAATCATTTCAACGGGTTCTGTCGGTTTTCCGTCGCCAGAAATCATCACTTCCGGGTCATAAATTAACAATTTATTCCCTTCCGCCTGACAGGGGAAATATCCATAAACCGCCTGAGGATGTAAGAGATTTTCCTCAAGAATTCGCCGTTTCCATTCGTGCAAAATCGGATAAACCGTCTCCGCTAAAAAGGCGTCATATTCTTCGCGAGATTGGTCTTTGGGTTTGCGAAATTGCCACTGTCCAACAAACAACGCTTGTAAATCTAAATACCAGAAAACCTCATCTAACGGAATATCTTCCGGTTGCAGAACTTTTGTCCCCCAAAATGGCGGTGTCGGACGTTCGATATCAACCTCAACCACTTCCGAACGACGGGTATCAACTTCTACGGGTTGGGCGGGTTGTTTGTCTTTTTCCTCTGAGTCTGACTTCTCGGAAGTTGTGGTTTCTGACTTAATTTTTCCATTACCAAAGACATCATTTTCCTTGGCGTATTCTTCTAGAAAACCCTGGAAATCATCCCATTTACCCGAATGTTTTGCAGGCATTAATCGGTCCATAAAGTTGAGGTCAGAAAAGGCATCTTTCCCGTAAACCACCTTACCTTTATAAGCGTTTTGACAGTCATCATAAACAAATTTGGGCGTTAAGGCGGCACCCCCCAAAATCACCGGAACCGAAATTCCTTCTTTGTTAAAGGCTTCTAAATTATCCTTCATAAATGCGGTTGATTTTACCAACAAGCCACTCATGGCGATACAGTCGGCATTGTGTTCGCGGTAGGCGGAAATAATATTATCAACCGGCTGTTTAATTCCCAGGTTAACCACCTTGTAACCGTTGTTCGACAAGATAATATCCACCAAGTTTTTACCAATATCGTGAACGTCACCTTTTACGGTTGCAATTAGGAACGTTCCTTTACCGCTACTATTAGAGTCTTCTTTCTCCATGTAGGGTTCTAAATACGCCACAGCCGCTTTCATGGTTTGGGCGGATTGTAACACAAACGGAAGCTGCATTTGACCCGAACCAAACAATTCTCCGACGACTTTCATTCCATCCAATAAGTAAATATTGATGATGTCGAGGGGATGATATTTTTCTAAGGCTACGGCTAAAGCATCTTCTAAACCAATCCGTTCGCCGTCGATAATATGCTGTTTGAGACGTTCTTCGATGGGCAGATTTTCGGTAGAGGCGCGGTCTTTTTTGGTGGTTTTTCCTTCAAACAGTTGGGTTAATTTGGTTAACGGGTCGTAAACACAAACATCGCCTTCAAACTGGCGTTCATCATAGATTAAATGGCGACAAACGTCTTGATGTTCGGGTTCAATTTTTGCCAGGGGTAAAATCTTACTGGCGCTAACAATAGCTGAATCTAAACCCACCGCCATACATTCGTGTAAAAACACCGAATTCAACACTTGACGTGCCGCCGGATTTAACCCAAAGGAAATATTAGAAACGCCCAAAACAATGTGACATCCGGGTAATTCTTCTCGAATTCTGCGAATAGATTCAACCGTTGCTTTTCCGTTTTCTCGGTCTTCTTCAATCCCTGTAGAAATGGGCAAAGCTAAGGTATCAAAAAAGATTTCTTGGGCGGGAATTCCATAATTAATCGCATCGTTATAAGCCCGTTTTGCGATTTCAAATTTTTTCTCTGCGGTTCGCGCCATTCCCTCCTCATCAATGGTACCGACGACAACACCCGCCCCGAATTTTTTCGCCAATTCTAACACTTTTAAAAAGCGTTCTTCGCCGTCTTCGTAGTTGGTAGAATTAAGCAAACATTTTCCGCCGGCAACCTTTAAACCGGCTTCCATTTTTTGCCATTCTGTCGAGTCCAACATCAGGGGTAAATTGACATTGGTAACGAGACGAGAAACCAATTCGTGCATATCCCGCACGCCGTCGCGTCCAACATAATCGACGTTCACATCGAGAATTTGCGCCCCTTCTTTGACCTGAGATTTTGCTAATGCAACCAAACCATCCCAGTCTTCAGCATTTAGTAAATCCCGACATTTTTTGGAACCGCTAGCGTTAAGACGTTCGCCGATAATTAAGAATGAATTTTCTTGTTCGTAGGTTTGGGTTCCATAAATAGAAGCCGCAGAAGGGATTATTTGCGGTTGGCGTTGTTTGGGTTTTAAAGTTGTTGCAATTTCAGCTAAGGCTTTAATATGATCCGGGCGAGTTCCGCAGCAACCGCCAATAACTTGAACGCCCAAATCTTCAATAAAGTGCATCAACGCCATTTTTAATTCTACGGGCGTTAATTTGTAGTGGGCTTGTCCGCCAACGTTTTCCGGTAAACCGGCGTTGGGAATACAAGAAACCACGAAAGGTGAATTTTCGCTCAAGTAGCGAATATGCTCTTTCATTAAATCAGGCCCGGTCGCACAATTGAGTCCTAAAATATCAATTTGATAGGGTTCTAAAATCGTGAGGGCGGCGCTAATTTCTGACCCGACTAACATCGTCCCAAAGGCTTCCATTGTCACCGAAACCATGATCGGACGGCGTTCGCCTTTTTTCTGAAAAATGTTTTCAATTCCATTCAGGGCGGCTTTAATTTGTAGCACATCCTGACAGGTTTCTACGATGAATAAATCAACGCCCCCGTCAAATAATCCCTCGGCTTGTTGAGTAAAAGCGGTTTCTAAGGTATCATAATCAATATGTCCTAATGTGGGGAGTTTTGTACCCGGCCCCATCGAACCCGCCACAAATCTCGGTTTTTCGGGTGTAGAATATTCGGCGGTGACGGCTTTGGCGAGTTGGGCGGCGGTTTTGTTGAGATAATAGGCTTGGTCTGCGAGATCGTATTCGGCCAAAACGATGGAAGTTCCCCCGAAAGTGTCGGTTTCGATCACGTCGGCGCCCGCTTCGAGAAAGCCTCGGTGAACGGTTTTGACGGCTTCGGGTTTGGTGTGGACTAGATATTCGTTACATCCCTCGTATTCTTTCCCGCCAAAATCTTCTGCGGTGAGGTTTTGAACTTGTAAGTTTGTTCCCATCGCACCGTCGAAGACAAGCACGGGACGTTCGGGACTGTGGAGGCGATCGAGGAATAGACTTTTCATTGGCAGTTTAAAATCGGGTGAGGATTAGACGAAATCGGTTTTAGTAAGGTAACTATAACTATTTTGCAAGACTTTAACAGTGAGCATAGACGATTTGGCGATCGACAGTCAACTCGGTTTTCCCTCCCCTCGAATGATCTCACCCCGCAAATTCCGGGAAAATATCCCTTTGCTATTCCTTCTCAATTGGTCGCAATCGCTTTACAAAAGCTTTATAAATTATCAAAATTAATTTTGTTCTTCCTCGAACGGCGATCGGGAGCGAATTGAATAATTCTATTGATTTTGATGGGTTTTAGCTTAAAATTATCAAGATTGTGTAAAGTTTATTGGAAATTCGGTTTATTTTCAATCAAAAAAATTGATTTTATATTTTTAATTTAAGAAAGTTATTAGTTGTAAATGAGTCCGTTATTGGGTAATAAATAATAAAAATAAAAATTGGTGAATATTTTGTTTACAAATCACTAAACCGAATCGTAAATGGGGAAATTCCTCTGTTTTTCTCAACTTAGATAAAATCTAAATTAAACTGCAAATTAAGTCTGGTTTTAGCCAAGTTGGGTATCCGATTTTATTTCGTTTTCCCGAAAATTACCGAGAACAGCAACAGGCTAAGATCGCCTCTCTCCGAAAAAATACTTAAGATTCAGAGCCAATCCCGGATTAAATATACATAAAAACCAAACAAACTGGAAGGGTTTTCAATCGGATTTACTGTTAAGTTATTCCAGAAATTTACCATTGTTCTCGAATAAAAGGTTATACTACTGATCAGTGGTCGCATCAATTTTTATTTGCTTTTCTTTAGGTTTCCCCCATGTTATATCCAGATTTTGAAACTCATCCCCGTTTAATTTTTGTCGTAGAGGATAACTTATCCCACCGAAAAATGATTGGTTTTGAAATGGAAAGTCTGGGATATCGTGTGGTTCAACTCGGGGATGGACAACAGTGTTTTGAGCAATGTCCTATTCTAAAACCGGATATGATTTTACTGGATGCTATTTTACCCCAAATAGATGGTTTTACTTGTTGCGCTCAACTCAAACAAACCTTGGGTGAAAATTGTCCGCCCGTGCTAATGATTACCGCTCTCGATGATGAGAAATCCGTCGATCGCGCTTTTTCGGTGGGAGCTACCGATTACATTACCAAACCCATTCATTGGCCCGTATTGCGTCAGCGAATTCGTCGAATTTTACAAACCCAATGGGCGATGAAAGAACTAAAAAAACAAGTCGAGCGATCGCGAACTTTGACCGAACAATTAGAAATCGCCAATCAAAAATTAGAACAAATTGCCGCTTTAGATAGTTTAACCCAAATTGCCAACCGCCGTCGATTCGATCAAAGTTTACATTCCGAATGGAAAAGACTCGCCCGAGAACGTCTTCCCCTGTCCTTAATTTTATGTGATGTTGATTTTTTTAAAGCCTATAACGACACCTACGGACATCGAGCGGGTGATTTATGTTTGCAGCAAGTCGCCCAAACCATTTGTGAAAATGTTAAGCGTCCGGCTGATTTGGTGGCGCGTTATGGGGGCGAAGAATTTGCGATTGTTTTACCGAATACTCATCTCAAAGGAGGGGTTAAAGTTGCCGAAGATATTCGCAATTCTCTCCACGCGGCTCAGATCGAACATCCCAATTCTCGGGTGAGTAATTTCGTCACTTTAAGCTTGGGAGTCGCCAGTTTAATTCCCAATCATTACTTATCAGAAGATTTTTTGATTGGAGAAGCGGATCGAGCCTTGTACGAAGCGAAAAAATCGGGGCGCGATCGAGTGGTTTTCAGAATCTAGAAAATCATCTAGCAAATCCTCAAATCATTGATAAAATTCAAATAAATTTGTCAAGTGCGGATAGGGTAAAGAAAACCGTCCGTTTGATAGATCGATTTGGGGTCTCCAGTTCGCTAGAGTTAAAGAAAGTAAAGGGTTAGTAAAGGGAAAGGTAAAGTCGATGTCTAGTCAACCTCAAGGAAATAATTATGATGGTGTAGAAGTTCCCCAAATTCCCGCACGGCTGTTATTGGTTGATGATGAACCGGGACTGCGAGAAGCCGTACAAGCTTACTTAGAAGATAGCGATTTTATTGTTGATGTGGCAAGTAATGCTCGCGAAGGTTGGGAACTGTTACAACAAAATTTACCCGACTTGGTGATCAGTGATATTATGATGCCAGAAGTTGATGGTTATCAGTTCCTCAAACAAATGCGCGAAGATCCCCAGTTTAAAGCTTTACCTGTGGTTTTTTTAACCGCTAAGGGGATGACAACCGATCGCATTCAAGGTTATCAAGCCGGTTGTGATGCTTATATTTCTAAACCGTTCGATCCCGAAGAATTAGTGGTTATTGTTAAAAATTTACTCGAACGTCGGGCGGTTGCGAATGCAAATAGTTCCGATGGAAATCCTGATATTGCAGCTTTAGCCGGTCAAATTGCTCGGATTGAAAATATGCTAAAAGGTAAAAGTGGCATCTCTCCAACTCCGGCACCAATTAAGATAGATTTGACGCCTCGCGAACAAAGTGTTTTAGATTTGGTGGCTAAAGGATTGATGAATAAAGAAATTGCCCGTCGTTTAGAAACCAGTGTTCGGAATGTTGAAAAATATGTGAGCCGTTTGTTTACGAAAACTGGAACAAATAGCCGCACGGAGTTAGTTCGTTATGCTTTAGAACACGGTTTAACTCAGTAGTTAAGAGGAAATAGTCGAAAGTTGGATTTGTAGGGGCGCGCCTCCGAATTGATTTATCATTCCCCCGAGACAACTGATATAAACCCGCCTCTACATTACTGGTGAGGCGCTGACGGGTTGGGGCGGGTTTATGTGAGTTATTTCTGGGAAAACAGACATTGAGGCAAAACCCGCCCCTACATTACTGATAACTGATAACTGATAACTGATAACTGTAAACTGTAAAACCCGCCTTTACAACTGTTTTTTATCGCTATCATTTTACCAAATAACCGTTAAATCTAATACAAATCCAGGTAAAACATTTTCACCCGATAAGCTTTGGGGATTTTCTTTAATTTCAACTTCTTGATTCGGGCGATAAATTTCGACTTGTTTGTTTTTCGGATCGATTAACCAACCCAATTTTGCTCCATTATCTCGATATTCTTTCATTTTGTCTTGCAGGGTTTTGAGGCGATCGCTGGCTGACCTTAATTCGACCACAAAATCAGGACATAATGGTATAAATTTTTCTCGTTGTTCGGAGGTTAAACTCTCCCAACGTTCACTTTCAATCCAAGACGCATCGGGAGATCGATCCGCACCATTGGGAAGTTTAAAGCCTGTAGAAGAATCAAAAGCTTCACCCAGATTAGTTTGACTCCTCCAAATTTCGAGTTGAGTCGCTATTTTAATACTGCGTCTTCCTGTATTTCCTCCCGTTGGTGACATAATCACTAAAACTCCTGATGCTGTGCGTTCAAATTTAAAGTCTCGATTTTTTTGACAAAGATCAAAAAATTGTTCGTCGCTTAAATCAATCATTAATTCCAGAGGAGTAGGTAAGTTAATCGTCGTTGGGTTCATAAACGAATTCCTCTATCAATATGGGTTTAATTTTAACTTAAAAAAACTGATAACTGATAACTGATAACTGTAAAACCCGCCCCGGTCAGAAGATCCGATCGCATTTTGACTGAGAATTAAAGAAAATTTCGGAACCCGCCCTAAGATTGATGTTCGAGTTGATGTTCGAGATGACGAATTTATAAATGGTGTTTTTTTAGGATTTATAGAGTTAATTCGATTTTTGAAGAAAACTTACAGATATTTAAGATTCATTTTCACTTCTAGCCATTAGATGAGGTGATTTGTTAGCTTAGAAGTAGAATTCCTTCAAGCATACATAACATTCCATTATGAAAACTTCAAAACCGTCTTTCTGGGAAAGGGAATCTTTGAGCAGAACCTTTCTTATGCTTGTGTTTTTGATTGCATTTCTAATGATGATGAGCATGGGAGGTGGAAGCTAAAACAGTAGATGCCCCAAAAGTTTAGCCTGTTAATACCGTTCTCTCTGCCGTTGATGATCCATCCCTTTGACAGATAGTCAGTGGTCAGTTTCAACGATGACTGACCACACATCAAGAATAATCGATTGATTGCATCGTCTCCCCACATAAACTCCCTCAAACTCTTAGCCTAAAGACGTAAGAGGAGGTTACGCCCGTGAGTATCGGTACCGCAGGTGTGCAGAAGTCCATAGCGATTGGCCAACTGTTTGACTTCTTCGGTAATATCCGGTGTGGGTCGCCAAGGTTTCGTATGGCGATAACTGTAGTAAACTTCCACCCCATCAACCCCCAAACGAGCCGCTTCGGGAATTAACGCCTTAGCCGGAGAGCGATAACGAGCCGGATGAGCCAAAACCGCCAAACCCCCCGCTTGATGAATGGCGGCAATCACATTTTCGGCCCGGTAATTGGAACCTTTGACCGAATGACCCTGAAGATAGGGCTGCAAACAGAGGGCTTGGGGATTGAAAGCGTAGGCGAGAATATGCACCTCGACATTGAGTAAACCCGCATTAATTTCTACCCCCGTCCACAGGATGGGAGCGGTAGAACTATTTTCGGGATGACTCGCTTTCCACGCTTGCAAGCAACGTTGCGCTTCCGTATACCCTTGGGTTGTATGATGGTCTGTAATCGCCAATCCTTTCAGACCGATGGCGATCGCTTGTTCGATCAGTTGATTGGGCTGAAGCTGTCCATCCGACTTAACGGTGTGCATATGAAAGTTATAGGAAGACGGACAGCTACTAATGTCAATTGTTCGGAAGACGTGCTGAAGTGCAGTTGGGTTTTGAGCCATTGCACCCGATGAGAATTGTTGATCTGCGTTTCCTCTCGGAGGAGAGATCCGATCCGATGAAGCAGAAGCCGGAGCCAGGTTAACAAACATGGTAATAGAGATAGCTATACTTAATAAACTGTTACTTCAGTTTACTGTATCTAATTTGCCCTAGAATAGTTCGGGGTTAACACTAAAACTTCAAATTACAAGATTAGAAATTTTTATCAGCAAAACCGAGCAATTTTACTTATCATTTGTCGAGGAATTGTTTATCATTAAAAGTTTATTGTTAACCTCGCCTGTTCTAGGGGGATCGGGGTGAACATGGTAGACCCGTTGGAAAGAAACGCATTCGTCAGACTACCAGATGTAATCTCAACGTGATCGCGGTTCACCATGCTCTTACCTACCCGATCCTATGCGTTAGCACCGTTGCGATAGGCAAAAGCCAAGTCTAAAAGTTTTGCCCAGCGCTTCTGAACTTGCTTCGGCGTGCATTTGAGGGCTTTAGCAATCTCTTTTTCGCCCTTTTGCTCCCGCTTGAGTTGTAACAATTGGCGTTGATTAGCCGACAGCTTGCTTTGAAAATCTTCCCATTGGCTGGTGGTCATCCCGAGTTTTTGATCCAAGTCTGCACCCAACCATTCATGGACTAATTTCCAATTGGTGGAACGGGCAAACTTTTCGACATGATACTTAAACCGTTGTTGGAGATAATCGCGCTGACGGGCGGTTAAACCGAGAACTTTGTCAATATCACTGGCTTGCATATCCTGTAATTTTAGCATTAAATAATCCACACAGTCAGTTTGGTCTTGAGATTGGAGATATTCAACCAACTCGGCGATCACCCGTTGACGCAAGACCGCATCGGCCGGGTCAACCGCTTCGGAAACCATTTGTTCGCGGACTTGCTGCATGGCAGAAGAACGGCTTTGGGCTTCGGCTTCTTCGGTTTTTCCCCCTTCAACGGCCAGTTCGATATCAATGGAAGTTTCCGGGGGTTGACCTTTGGCAAAGCCTTGGGCGCGAAGAACAATCAAACGTTGGCGGTTGCGACCCGGCAAACCAATTTGACGCTTGGCATACTGTTCGGTAAATGCCATGTACTCGGACAGTTCCAACTTGGTGTGAGGGGTGTAATCTTCGGCCATGTTGTGTTCCCGACGGAAGGCTCGCAACGACTCGATATAAAATCCTTGTAGGAAGTCTTCAATTAAGTTGTAACGAGCTTGGAAATTGAGTTGAGCGGCAAACGCGGCGATATGACGGTAAACCATAGCTGCCAAAGTCGAATGCAGTTCAACCCGACCTTGCTGAGAACCGAGTTTGTAATATTGCAGGCACTTTTGCAGGCGATGACGGGCTAAATTAAGCTGCCAAGTGCGAACTTCTCCGGAGGTTTGGATGCGCTTGCTGTGTACGCAAATGCGTTCGACTTCTAAGGCAATTCGCATCATTACATCCCGACCGCTGGCGGGTCTCATTTCCAGAGTTGTAGACAATTCTTCTAAGAGAATATCTGCTACAGTTTGAGCATCCAGTTCTTGATCGACGGAGAAGTTATTTCCAGCTTGAACATCGGAAGTTTGATAGGCGTTGGTAGCGGGGTTAACGGATTGGGTGTTGGCAAACATTTTCTCTAACCTCAGGTAATGCACCATTTGCATAACGCAAAGAGTGAAGGGCAGTCGTAGGAGGTGATTTCTTGTGGATGTCCTGAATCAACTCTCTACACTTTGAATAGTAGAAGCAGACCAAATAGCATAGGCACTGCAATGTTCCACTCTCTGAGGTAACTGCATAAGCCTAGAGTTCAAGCGCGATCACGTTGATGCAATTGTTGGAGTCTTTTTACCCTGAAACCTTTACTATATAAGCGTTTGACATCATTAACGCCCGGTAAAATCGCTCAAGTTTCACTCAGCAATCTTTATTATTAGAGTAGACAATTACCCAACTGGTTCCCTTTGGCAGATGTAGAGATAGCCATTTACAGTCACCAGTCACCAGTCACCAGTGTTATCAGTTTTTCAGTTTTCAGTTTTACTGTTACCAGTGACCAGGTGTTAGGTGTCAGGTGTCGGGTGTCGGGTGTCAGGTGTCAGGTTTCGGGTGTCGGGTGTCAGATTTGTAGGGGCGGGTTCTGCCTAAATGTCTGTTTTCCCAGAAATAACTTACATAAACCCGCCCCCTCCTCAGAATTCGTCAAAAGTCACGCATTCAAAAGTTTAGAATTCCCCGTTGCCTTTTGCAAGAACGCTGCGATTGCCTTCCTATTGCCGGTCTAATTGCGGGCGACGCCTTCACTGCGGGCGGTATGAGCAACAGCACCGGCTACGGCGATCGCGACTCGCGGATCGAACACCGAGGGGATAATGTGTTCGCGATCCAAGTCTGAGGGATTCACCAAACCTGCGATCGCAATGGCCGCTTCTAAATACATTTTAGTGGTCAATGTGGTCGCCCGACAGTCGAGAGCGCCGCGAAAAATCCCCGGAAACGCCAAAACGTTGTTAATTTGGTTGGGATAGTCACTGCGTCCGGTTGCCATCACCGCCACATCTTCGGTGATCAACTCGGGTTGAATTTCGGGTATCGGGTTGGCCATCGCAAACACAATCGGGTCTTTTGCCATTGAACGAACCATCTCAGGAGTCACCACGCCGGGAACACTTACGCCCATAAATACATCTGTATCTTTCATCGCATCTGCGAGAGAACCGGACATTTCTACAGCAAATTCTTGTTTTTGCGGGTTGAGATCCGATCGCTCTTTCGACAAAATCCCCTTAGAGTCGCACATGATGATATGACAAACCCCCGCTTCTTTCAACAAACGGGCGATCGCCACGCCTGCGGCCCCCGCACCGTTAATCACAATCCGAACCTCTTCAATGGATTTTTTCACCAGTTTTAGGGCGTTAAACAAGGCCGCCAAACTGACAATTGCCGTCCCGTGTTGGTCGTCGTGAAAAATGGGAATATCGAGGATTTCTCGCAGTTTGGCTTCGATTTCAAAGCAACGGGGTGCGGCGATATCTTCTAGGTTAACCCCCCCAAAAACCGGAGCCAAATATTTCACCGTTTCGATAATGGCGTTGGTGTCTTGAGTATCCAGACAAATGGGAAACGCATCAATTCCGCCAAATTCTTTAAACAGCATCGCCTTACCTTCCATCACCGGTAAAGCACCGCCCGGACCTAAATTTCCCAACCCCAAAACCGCACTGCCATCGGTAACAATAGCAACAGTATTTTGTTTAATGGTTAGGTTATAGAGTTGTTGCGGATCATCGGCGATCGCCCGACAAATTCGACCCACTCCGGGTGTATAAGCCATTGCCAAATCATCTTGAGATTTGAGGGGAATTTTGCTCTCTATACGAATTTTACCCTTGCGGTGAAGATTAAACGTGCGATCGTAAACCGAAACAACCGTTAAGTCGGGTAATTCTTTAACCGCCTGGACAATTTTATCGGCGTGTTCGCTACTATAGGCATTAACAGTAATCTCGCGAATTGTAGTGTGGCGAGTATACTCAACCAAATCAATTTGTCCTAAGTTCCCCCCAACACCCGCAATGGCTTGGGTAACGCCAGCTAACATTCCGGCTTTGTTGGGAAGTTCGATGCGAATGGTAACGCTATAACTGGGATTGGGTGTTAGATTAGCCATGTTCGTTTACTGTTCATTGATATTGCGATCGCCAATCAGTTGTCAGAAAAGAATTGCCTTCCCTGGTGGGTTCTAGCCCCAAGCTGTCCGATCAATTCTTCGCGATCGCTATAGTTATTATTCAGTCAAAAGTATGCCGAACTGATTAATCGTTGCATTTAATTTGGATTTCTAGCAAAATCCTCTCTTGGAACCCGCTATTTTCGCCCCGTCATCGCCATGACATCGTTAACGCTCAGTTGGAGATTCGTGTTATTATCGGGCAGAATATCGGCACCCGAACAAATTATCGGAAGATCATCGCCCTGCCAAACCCATATTTGCTGACGAGTCAGATCAATTAACCACGCCAGTTGGGTTCCGTTACCGAGACAGTGGAGAATTTTGTTTTGTAAGTCTAAGGTGCTTTGGTCGGGTGAACGAATTTCAATCAACCAATCCGGCGCCCCGTTAAATGGCCCATCTTCATCGGGAAGGCACTCGCAGCTAATAATAACAATATCCGGTACTGGGGAGAAAGGGGGTACAATGCAGCGCAACTCCTGCACGGCTTCAAATTGCTCGGTGCGATCGTTGATATAATTGACTAAATTCCGTTGTAAGCGCGAGTGAAAAAGCGTTGGCATGGGTTTTTGAACCGCTCGCCCATCAATTAATTCCCACGCCGGAGATGACTCAATATTCGGTTGAGTCAGAAACTCTGCAAGCGGAATTTGTTGGATCGATTGGCGCATATTTATACAGTTATCAGTTATCAGGTTTCAGGTATCCTGTAGGGGCGGGTTCCGAATTAATTTATCATCTCCGACAGACAACTTGTATAAACCCGCCCCCTTACAGTCACCAGTCACCCTTCGGGAACGTCCGTTGCTAAGATTGCAAACTTTGCTCTATGCGCGAACTTCGCTCGCGACTATTCCGCCAAGTCAGCACTGCCGAACCCGTCACCAGCGCGCTCCTTGCGACCCGGCGGAATAGTCGGTAGCAAAGTTTGTAAGAGAGTCAGAGCGTGTTTTCAGTTAGCAGTTATCGGTAACCTCACGACTTCTGACTTCGCGCCTTCTGACTTCTGATGACTCCGGGGCGGGTTTATGTAAGTTTTGCATGGGAAGACATACATCTGAGTCGAACCCGCCCCTACATCACTGGTCACTGGTCACTGTTCACTGTAAACTGTTTTAACTCCACATTCCCACCGGATGAATTTGTCGTCTTAACGGGGGTGGAAGTTCTTCGGGGTTAACCGTTTCGTTGTAGGGTATCGGTATTGTTGGGAATTGGGGGACGGCGATTGGCCCTTGTGGGGGAACTTGCGGGATAGAAATTTCTGAAGAAATAAACTCCAAACGAACCTTAACTTTTCCTTTTTTCCAGGGTTGACCCGGACTCAATAAATCGCATTCTAAGCCATCACCAAAGATATATTCTTCTTCTAATTTAGCCTGCATCATTGCCAGAAATTCGCTAACTTTGAAGGTGCATTGAAACATTAATGCACTCGAACCTGTGTGCAGAACATCGTCATTACTAATAATATGAATTGGGTTATTCATTTGGTTTTACCGTTGAAGTTTATGGAAAAGGAAAACGGTTTTTTTGCTCGATAATTCCGTTTTCCTGTGTTATAATTCTAGTTAAAAAAACCAACCGTAGGAATGTAAACCTTTACCTAAAAGATTAACGCCCAAGTAACAAATCCAAACCACTAAAAATCCGGTTGCAGCTAAGATTGCCGGTTTGCGTCCTTGCCATCCTCGGGTAATTCGAGCGTGTAAATAAGCAGCAAAGACCAGCCAAGTAATTAACGCCCAAGTTTCTTTCGGGTCCCAACTCCAGTAAGAACCCCAAGCTTCATTTGCCCAAACCGCTCCGGCGATAATACCAATGGTGAGTAAAGGAAATCCCAGTCCGATAATTCGATAACTAATATTATCAATGGTTTCGGCTAAATTCAAGCGTTGAGGTGATAATAAAGCCGTAGAATTGCTGTTAATCTGGTCGGAATTGACCAACTCTAACACGGCAGTTGTTCCTTTGCCATTCGTAGGAGTAGAAAGTTCAGCAGTGGCATCATTAACAACGGCTTGACTTGCAGTTGTGGCTAATTCCGGCGAACGGTTTAACTGATAGTGATGATTTCGAGAAATGCGGGTTCCCAGCGAACTGCCACTCAATGAAATTTCTTGTCCCCGTGTAATCACCAAAAACGCGATCGCTAACAATGAACCTACCATTAAAGTAGCATAACTGAGCATCATCACGCTAACGTGCATCATCAGCCAGTTAGACTTGAGGGCGGGAACCAAAGGTTCGGACACTTGCATCTCGGCGGGTAAGGTTAAAGCCGCAAATGCACTAATTCCCATCGCTACGGGGGCGGTGACGACGCCGACCAGCCGACTCCGACTCATATTTTCGGCAACCAGGTGAATGGTTGTAATTCCCCAGGTGAGGAAAAATAGCGACTCGTAGAGGTTACTGATGGGAAAGTAACCGGCTTCTATCCATCGGGCGGCCAGTAACGCGGCGATACACAGGTTGGCGATGGTCATGGTTGCGGTTCCCAACGGTTGCAACACAGGAATCCGAGGAAATGCAGCACCAACCCAGTAGATTAGCATACTGGCAAACAAGATCGCAAACGAAAGGTTATCTAACCCATTTTGCAGGGTAACTAAATCCATTCAGTGTTCTCCTCTAGAATTAACCGATCAAAGCATACTCTTTTAATCCTAGCGACTCGCGCTAACCCTGCGTCAACTAAATTTTTTTACGCCCCGCAGCCGGTCTCAAAAATCTTCGGGGAAACTGTGTTAACGCAGTGTTAGGCATTCGACAATCATTTAAAATTTTTTCCGACAAATGTCTCCCAGTCCGTTTTTTTCTCAATTTTGGGCGGTGGATGAGACTTTCTCTAGCGAGCAAATCTCAACTAATTAGCATAACTCAACTTGGGTTTGAGGGGAAGCAAGGGTTCCGGTTCCCCGATAGTGTTGGAATTGTAGAATTTTTGGTTAATCTCTGTCTCAAGCCAGATGTTTTTTCAGCTATTCAACGGTTTAATTATTCATAAATTGAAAAACTTTATTTGTTTGAGGAAACAGTAATATGGCTTACGAAACTTTAGAACAGTTACCGGAAACGGTTAAATCTCAACTGCCTCGCGGCGCCCAACAGATTTTTTTAGCTGCTTTTAATAGTGCTTCTTCTGATGGTTTGAGTGAAGATGCTGCTTCTCAACTCGCCTGGAATTCTGTAAAAACTCAATACGAACAAAGTTCACAAGGTGAGTGGACTACTATTCATAAAGGTGGGGCGAATATGTCATCAACCGGTACGATGCCCGCGTCTTAATTGGGATTTTAAATCTGGAGATTAAAAAAACCCGGTTTCTGAGAGAAACCGGGTTTTATGGGGTGTACCTTACGCCTTGAATCAACCCTATATTTAAGGATTTGATATTATTTTCGGGTAAAATTGTTTATTCTAATCAGGTTTCAACAAAAATCATGTTAGATGAACAGTTTTCAACTCAATTCGCCGAAGATTTAATTTTCCCTTGGAACCAACAGGATTTAGATAAAAAATTATCCCAAGTTTTAGGAAATAAAACGGGAACTTTACAAGGGAAATCAAACCTCAAAGCCCACTTTGATAAAGGTCTACAAGCATATCCCCAATTCAACTTTGAATTATTAGACGTTTTGCGGATAATGCACAGTATTGTCCTTTATAAAATTAACCCCAAAGGTACAAAAACAGCCGAATATATGGAAATCGGTTCAACGGATAAAATTGTCAAAGTTGTTGCTAACTCTAGCTAAAAACCACCGCTTCCAAACTTCTCAATTATTATTGCGTTTGATTTTGCGAACGGGATAAACTCCGACGGGGATTAACTTGATAAACCTTTCGCCATTCCCCGACCGTTTTCTTGCCTATTTCATAGCGAATAGATTGACCATTTTCTAAAATTAAAGTAACCAACTGATTCTTTTCCGGTTGGGAGACGAGAAACGCTTTTAAATCTTCAGAAACTTCTCCGCCTTCATATCTAATCACTTCGCCTCTGAGGTTAAACTCTATCGCTTGAATGGGAAGAAATTCTGATTTTTCCACATAAACCGGTTCAATATCTGTATAGGGAACTTGTTGAGTAACCGTTTTATATTTCCACCGACAGCGACGGGGAGATTCACAAACATATTCATCGGGAACTTGTTGTTGAACTTGCCGATATCGGGTTACGGTTCGAGTTCCCGTTTGTTCTTGCCAAATCCGTTTATAAGTCATATAAATCCCGTCTTCGCACCAACTCGATGTAATATGATTTCCCTCGGGATTATGTCGGTCGTGAACACAAGTTCCAGAGGTCGAAAACTGCACTCTCGACCAATTCACATTATCCCGATATTCCACCAACGAAGGAGAAACAGCCAGACTCAGTGAAGCCCCAATTCCAGTTAAAATAAAAGAAAAAACACTAACCTGTAAAGTCCGAAAAAATCCCGATTTGAATCTCATTTTAACCCCCTCCAGAAATCAGCCAGACAAAACTTGCAATTACCTTTTCTATCTACGACAATATATGTCCGGGACAGTTAAACTTATGCAGTCAAAACGCCATTTTGCGATAAAATTAATTCTATGATGAACCAACCGACCAGCCACCCTATCCCCCCCCACACCTGGAACCGTCCTATCGGTCTGGGTTGGGAGAAACCCTACACTGTCCGTTACGGAAGCAACCTCGATGATGGCCCCTGGCATGGGATGCCGTTGGGAGGCTTCGGGGCGGGTTGTATTGGTCGTTCATCGCGGGGAGATTTTAACCTGTGGCACCTCGATGGCGGCGAACATATTTTCCGCAGTTTACCCGCCTGCCAGTTTAGTATTTTTGAAGAAGTTAACGGCAAAACTCAAGCTTATGCCCTTTGTACCGAACCCCCAGAAGACGGAAGTTTATCCGCTTGGAATTGGTATCCAGCATCTTCTAACGCACAGAAAACCGGCACTTATCACGCCCTTTATCCCCGCAGTTGGTTCGTTTATGAAAATGTATTTAAAGCCCAATTAAGTTGCGAACAATTTTCGCCAGTTTGGGCAAATAACTATCAAGAAACCAGTTATCCTATCGCCGTTTTTGAATGGCTAGCCCACAACCCCACAGATGAACCCATTACTCTCAGTATTCTGTTAACTTGGCAAAATACAATCGGTTGGTTTACCAACGCTTTGGAACGGCCGAAAGTTCAAGTTCGAGATGATGGCAGTCCGGTTTACGAATATCAACCCCGGTGGGGAAATAGTATCGGAAATTTTAATTGTTTAGTTGACGATTTTCATCGGGTTGGTTGTCTCATGTCGCGCCTGAGTGCCAGCGAAGAAATCCGCGAAGGCGAAGGACAAATGGCAATTGCAACGATTACAAATCCCGCTGTAGAAGTCTATTATCAAACCTGTTGGAATGTGGCGGGAACGGGTGAGGAAGTTTGGCGTTATTTTGCCCTTGATGGTTCTTTATTAGATGAAGAAAACGAACATCCCGCCACCGAAGGCGAACAAATTGGCGTGGCTTTGGCGGTTAAGTTTACAATACGACCCGGAAAAACGCGGAAAATTCCCTTTTTCTTGGCTTGGGATTTGCCCGTTACCGAGTTTGAATCCGGGGTTTGTTATTATCGCCGCTACACGGATTTTTTTGGACGAAATGGTAAGAATGCTTGGTCGATGATTCGCACGGCGATGAAGCATTCTGATGTTTGGTTGGATAATATTAAAGAGTGGCAAAATCCGATTCTAAACCGCCAAGATTTGCCCTCCTGGTTTAAGATGGCGCTGTTTAACGAGTTGTATTTGTTGACCGATGGCGGGACGCTTTGGAGTGCGGCGGATGAGAATAATCCTAAAGGTCTGTTTGCGGTTTTAGAGTGTATTGATTATCGCTGGTATGAAAGCTTAGATGTTCGGTTATATGGGTCGTTTGCGTTGCTTTTATTGTGGCCGGAGTTGGAAAAATCGGTGCTGTTAGCGTTTGCCCGTGCGATTTCTAAAGGGGATAAAACACCCCGAATTATCGGTTATAATCAAGCGGAGGCAATTCGCAAAGCAACGGGCGCAACTCCCCACGATTTGGGTGCCCCAAACGAACATCCTTGGGAGAAAACCAATTATACTAGCTATCAAGATTGTAATCTTTGGAAGGATTTACCTTGTGATTTTGTGTTGCAAGTTTATCGGGATTTTCTGTTAACGGGAAGTGAGGATTACGAGTTTTTAAAAGAGTGTTGGTTGGCGATAGTTCAAACGCTGGATTATCTCAAAACTTTTGATAAAGATGGGGACGGGATTCCCGAAAATAGCGGCGCACCCGACCAAACGTTTGATGATTGGAAATTGCGGGGGGTTAGCGCCTACTGTGGCGGGTTGTGGTTGGCGGCGTTGGAGGCGGCGATAGAAATCGGAAAATGTTTGGATAAAACAGATTTTTCGGATAATGTTTCTCCGTCTATTTCTGAGACGATTTCCACCTACGAAAGTTGGTTGGAACAAGCAAAACCGATTTATCAAAATTTGTGGAACGGTCAATATTTTCGGCTTGATAGCGAAAGCGGTTCCGATGTGGTGATGGCAGATCAACTTTGCGGTCAATTTTATGCTAAACTGTTAGAATTGCCGGATATTGTTACTACAGATAAAACCATTTCGGCGTTAAAAACGATTTATCAATCTTGTTTTCAAAATTTCTCTCAAGGTCAACTGGGGGCGGCAAATGGTGTTAGAATAAATGGAGAACCGGTTAATCCGAATGATACCCATCCGTTGGAGGTTTGGACGGGGATTAATTTCGGTTTGGCTGCCTTTTTTATTCAGATGGGAATGAGAGAAGAAGGGTTTAATTTGGCGGAAGTTGTGGTCAAACAAGTTTATGAAAATGGCTTGCAATTTAGAACCCCAGAAGCTATTACCGCTAACGGAACGTTTCGGGCGAGTCATTATCTCCGGGCGATGGCAATTTGGGCGATTTATTATGTCTTTAGTCAAACAGATAATTGAAAATAAATTGTTGAAAAAACCCGGTTTTTAACTTCTACCTCCCGACTCAAAAAACCCGGTTTCTTCTATCGCACCCGAAAAATTAGCGATATGTATTGTTGAAAAAACCCGGTTTTTAACTTCTACCTCCCGACTCAAAAAACCCGGTTTCTTCTATCGCACCCGAAAAATTAGCGATATGTATTGTTGAAAAAACCCAGTTTTTAACTTTTACCTCCCGACTCAAAAAACCCGGTTTCTTTTACCGCACGCGAAAAATTAGCGATGTATATTGTTTAAGAAACCGGGTTTTTAACTTGTACCTCATATTCTGTTAAGAATCATTTGCCGGCCCAACCGCTTCTATCGCCGCTTCCAAAGCAATTTCTAAATGAGTCCAGTGAGTGCCACCCTGACAAAACACAATGTAGGGTTCTCTCAACGGTCCGTCGGCCGATAATTCCGAAGTGCTACCATCAATAAACGTGCCACCAGCCATCACTAATTGACTCTCATACCCCGGCATTTCCGCCGGAACGGGGTCCAGATAGGAACCCACCGGAGAATACTTCTGTAAAGCCCGACAGAAGGCGATTAACTTTTTAGGCGTTCCCAACTCAATCGCCTGAATAACATCCCGACGGGGTTCTAAAGGTAAAGGATTAACCCGATAACCCAACTGATCAAAAACATAGGCGAGTAAATGGTTTCCTTTCATCGCTTCGCCGACCATTTGCGGCGCCAAAAATAAGCCTTGAAATAATAGGCGATTTTGATCGAAAGTAGCCCCCCCGCTACTGCCAATTCCGGGGGCCGTCAGCCGACAGGTGGCCGCTTCTACCAACTCAGCCCGTCCTGCGACATATCCCCCCGCAGGTGCAATGGTACCACCGGGATTTTTAATTAACGAACCCGCCATTAAATCCGCGCCGACCGCAGTGGGTTCTTGGGTTTCGATAAATTCCCCATAGCAGTTGTCCACAAAACAAACAGTATTGGGATTTTGTTGTTTAACAATATGGACAATTTTTTCAATTTCAGCAATTGATAAACTTGAACGCCAGGAATAGCCGCAAGAACGCTGAATCAGGACCAAGCGGGTTTTATTGGTAATACCAATTTTAAGATTTTCCCAATCAATATTTCTATCCGATGTCAGATCGATTTGACGGTAAGAAATGCCATACTCTATAAGGGAACCTTGGCTTTTGCCTCGCAAACCGATGACTTCTTCTAGAGTGTCATAGGGAGCGCCAGCAACAGCCAACATTTCGTCTCCCGGACGCAAAACCCCAAACAAGGAACAGGCGATCGCGTGAGTCCCGGAAACAAACTGGACTCGGACAGCAGCAGCTTCGGCACCCATGATTTCGGCAAAGACGCGATCGAGCGTTTGACGGCCCAAGTCATCGTGGCCATAGCCCGTCACTCCGGCAAAATGGTGGGTTCCGACTCGATGGTGTCGAAAGGCATCTAAAACTCGTTTGAGATTTTGCTTGACCTGAGCGTCGATTCCGGAAAAAATCGTAAATAGTGCCTGTTTTGCGGCTTCTAACGTTAAAATGCTACTGCTCATCACTGAACTCGCTTTTGGTGTGAGTCGTGCTTAATTATGACGCAAATCGGACAGACTCGTACACAAAGACTACTTTTTCATGACAATTGCAACTTCACAAAAATTCAATCCCGATTGGAAGATAATTATCTATATGGTACTTCTCCATATCGGCGCACTTTTTGCACTACTTCCGAGTAACTTTAGTTGGGCCGCCGTTGGAGTTGCCCTGTTCTTACACTGGGTAACAGGGGGCGTGGGAATTACTCTGGGTTTCCATCGCCTGGTGACTCATCGCAGTTTTGAAACCCCCAAATGGCTGGAATATTTTCTGGTGTTCTGCGGTGCTTTAGCCTGTCAGGGTGGGCCGATTGATTGGGTCGGTTTACACCGGGTCCATCACCTCCACTCCGACCACGAGTTAGATCCCCACGATTCTAATAAGGGGTTTTGGTGGAGTCACATGGGTTGGATGCTGTGCGAGCATCCCGCCAAAGCGGAAATTCCCCGCATGACCAAAGATATCAACGAAGATCCCGTTTACCTGTTTTTCCAAAACTATTTCGTTCTGGTTCAGGTTGCTTTAGGGGTTCTGCTGTATCTCTTGGGCGGCTGGCCTTTTGTGGTTTGGGGCATTTTTGTGCGGGTTGTCGCCGTGTTCCACTGCACTTGGTTGGTTAACAGTGCAACCCATAAGTTTGGATACCGCACCTTTGATTGTGATGATGCTTCCACCAACTGTTGGTGGGTGGCGGTGTTAACCTATGGTGAAGGTTGGCATAATAACCATCATGCCTATCAGTATTCGGCTCGTCACGGTTTGCAATGGTGGGAAGTTGATCTGACCTGGATGACGATTCAACTTTTACAAGCTTTGGGTTTGGCGAAAAAGGTTAAGTTGGCTTCTAAATAAGCCGAACTCGTCAGACTGAGTTGAACAGAAGCCAAGGTTGGGAGATGGGGACAATTGAATCGAATGTTAATCGGAATTGCTCGTTTCCCCTCCTCCCTTGGGGTTTTTTTATGTTTTGTCTTTTCCCTAAAAGTTGGGGTTTCCCTGCACGATGTATTTGGCTGTTGTCAGACTTTCTAAGCCAATTAATCCCCGTCTGTAGCCCACTTGATTCGACATTCCGAGAAAAATGGCATCCCCTCGATTTTGATGCCGGGAAAAGCGCGGAGAGGCGTTGATGAATGTTAAGGCGCTGTTGACATCTAGGGCAAATTGGCGGCTCTCGCTGTAGGATTCGGTCGCCAAACAGTTACTATGACCGCTACTGTATTCGTTCATCCAGGCGATCGCTTCTTCCAGGCTGTCTACCCCCCGAAACGCAATGGTTTTATTCAGATAGGGTTGTGACCATTCTGAGGGTTGGGCGAGGGCTAATTCTGGAAATTGTTTAACTAAGAGTTCGTCTCCTCGGAGTTCAAATCCTTCTTCTCGCAGGTTATTCCACAGTCTGACTAAGGATGAACTTTTTTGGTTGGGATCGATCAAGACTTTCTCAATGGCGTTTACCGGGTCGGGTTTGCTTTGATGGCTATCGAGAATCATCCATCGGACCATCTCCACTTTGGCGGTGGCTGACCAATACAGATAGCAGTTTCCCATCGCCGATCGCAACACCGGAACCGTAGACTGGGCGACGACTTGATGGACCAGATGGGGCCTGCCGTAGGGAATGATCAGGTTAATGTATTGATCTTGAGTCACCAAGTCTTGAATGGGTGCAACTTGATCGGTCGGAAACACTTCCAATGAACCGACCGGCATTCCTTCGTCCTCGATCGCCGACTGCAAAGCATCCGCGATCACTTGGTTGGAATAGTTCGCCTCGCTCGCCCCGAGTAAAATTAAACTGTTTGCCGTTTTCATGCACAGTCCCGCCGCAATTGCTCCCAACTCGGGAAAGGCTTCGTAAACTAGACCTACAACTCCAATTGGAATCAGTTGATAGTAGGTTTGGCCCTGTTCTAGTTGATAGGACGCTCCAATTACCCGCCCGATGGGATCGGGGAGTTCTCCCAAGCGCTTCAAAATCTGCACGGTGGTTTCCAACCTTTCCGGGGTCAGCTTTAACCACTCGCTCACGCATTCTGAAACCCCCAATTCTCGGCTGGCTTCCAAGTCTAGGGTGTTTGCTTCTAAGATATCGTTTTGTCTTTTTCTAATCGCTTCTGCCATCGCCCGCAATGCCCGACTGCGATGTTCTCCTTTGGTCTTGGCCAGTTCTCTGCTGGCGGCATAGGCTCGACGAATGGGGTTCGTCGGCGGGGGTGAAGCACTAAAATCATCAATTCTCATCGAAGCTCAACGTCTGTAAGCTAGCCAGACCATCAGTGCGGGCAACATTGCCAACATGATGGCGACCATTGCCCAAAGTATAATATTCGGTCCTGGCGAATACAATGCCAAAGGTAGCCAGATCACCAACGGCACCAAGAGCATTCCCAACGCGAGGGGAAGATAGTGCGCTCTTAACCCCGGACTTGACCGGTTCCATTGATGACCTGTCCAACGCCATGCTTGTTTATAGGGATAGTGAGTTGAGAGTTGTTCTAGGGAATAACCGCTCTCATCCACTACAAAGATTTGCTGACAGCGATCGCAGCCAAAGGCTTCTGTCAGGGTGATCGGGACTAAATGACCCTTGCGCCGACAGGGGCAGGGATAGTCACCATTTAAGTCGATTTTCTGGGCTTTCTGAGGTGGCACAAGCAGTTATCAAATAAATAAAGCGTTTGAGTATGACGGATTTTCCAATACTTACTTAATGGATCATACTTACTAACTCTCAGTTGTCAATTTCTTCATCTCTAAAATTTTAGATTTCTATTGACTCTGACCGGAAGTTCGGTGACTGACCCGTTTTTTTTGATCTCCGGTTTTCGTGCGACCAACTCTATCCAAGTTTATTTTCCAGTTTACACCTTTACCCCCTTGATGGGTCGGTTTGCTCACCGGATTTTTTCTTGACTTTTAAAAGCGGGTGACGCGATTCGAACGCGCGACATCAACCTTGGCAAGGTTGCGCTCTACCACTGAGCTACACCCGCAACTTAGCTTCACTCTTTCTAGGATTCCATATTCATCTCAGTTTGTCAAGGGGTTTTCTGGAAAAATTTGGAGAAAATTTTCACTGGAGAACAAATCTAGGGTTGCTCTTGTTTATTTTGGGCCGTTTGCGGCGCGATCGCCCGATTCGGACTGGCCGATAACATTCCCCCAGATGAACCGGAAGAATGATTTCCGTAACCCTCGACCGACATCGCTTTAACCTGTCGCATCAGACTCGCCATTTCCAGGGCATTCATCGCATATTCCCATCCCTTGTTACTCTTGATTCCCGCCCGTTCTAGAGCTTGCTGCATGGTGTCGGTGGTCAAAATCCCGAAGATCACCGGAGTCCCCGTCTGAAATCCCGTTGCTGCAATCCCTTTGGAGACTTCAGCCGCCACATAATCAAAGTGGGGGGTTTGTCCTTTTATCACCGCTCCCAAGCAAATAATCGCATCGTAGCGACCGCTCAGGGCCAACTGATGGGCGACCATCGGAATCTCAAAACTCCCCGGAACCCAAACATAATCGACTTGTGTTCCTTGAGGATCGGGATCGACCCCGTGTCGTTTGAGACAATCTTGACACCCTTCTAACAACTTGGTGGTAATTAAATCATTAAAGCGACCAATGGCGATCGCGAACTTCAAAGAGTCGGTTTGGGTAAAATTTCCTTCAAAAACTGCCATGCTGATGATTTGTGAATTTGATCTCAATTCGGGTCAGAGGTTAATCCTACAGTAACCATTGGTCTAACCGAGTTTAACCCCCAACCCGACCGAATCGATTAAACTACCAAATAGTTTAATAAGCCCACCAAAAGAACCAAAGCAATCCAAAGACCCGAACCAATAAACAATAAAGGCTTAGATTGACTCCAGTTTTGAGGGGAAGCATAAGCAACCGGAACCCCTACGACCATCACAAACGAGAGAATGACCAAGGCGGCTAAAAAGAATTGAAACAGAATTGTTAACATTGTGTTCTCCCAAACGAACAAGTCACGAATAACAACCAGCCACGAGAGTTGATACAAAGCTTAAACTAACTCTCATATAGTTAAGCTACCAGAAATTGCCCCTTCTCGGGAACCATTGCGATCGCATCCCAACCCATCGAGACTTCCTCAAAGCTTTTTCCACTTCGCTGAAAACATCTTATAAGATCGACTTGAAGCGTCCTCAAACGGACTAATCCCCCAGTTCAGTTCTTTGAGCGGCTTGGGCGACCGGTTCTACATCATCGTCAGCCAATTGTTGTAGAGTTGCTTGTGCTTCAGCCGTCGCCCCCAGATGAACCAAGGCTTGAGCCACCCGATGGCGAATTTGCCAGTCCGGGTTAGAAGCAAACGGAAGCAATAACGGGATAGCCCGGGGATCTCCGAGTTCTCCCATCGCCCCAATTGCCACCGTTCGGATCAAATCATTATCGCCTTGGAGGGCATCTTCTAGCAATTCAAATCCCCGAGGATCGCCGAGTTCTCCCAATGCCGCGACAATACTGAGTTTAATCAACCATTCCGAAGTCTGGTGATAAACTTGGTGCAACTCATCATAGGCTTCCCGCAATTTTAGCGCTCCGATCGCATCGGCGGCGGCGGCTTTCACATCAGCTTCTGGGTCTTTCAGCAAGCATTCCCGTAACAGTTGCAAAGCCCGGGAGCGATCTTGTTCACCCAAACTTGAAAGTTGGCTGACTGCGGCATACCGGACTCGGGTATCGCGATCGACGACTGCGGGTTGAATCAATTCAAAAGCCGTTTTGGGTTCAAGCTGGCGTAATTGATTCACCCCCCGTAAGCGATCGCCCAAATCTTCTGAACTGAGCAATTGTTGAACGGATTCCGGAGTAATGCTCATGTTGTTAAAGCTTTCTTATAGGAGGTTTGTTATGATCAATTCCAGGATTGATTTTAGATTTAAAATCCTACCATCAACAAGTTCCAATAGCCAGGGTTGTTAAGTTTATTTTCGCATCCTAGATTGTCAAGATCGCGATCGCCAGCCATTAACCTTCTGCCATCGTGCGGATAATATCTCCACAGGACAGAATACCAATCACCTTCCCCTGTTCGTCTAATACGGGTAATTGATGGACTCGCTTTTCATTGAGCAAACGTGCGGCATCCGAAAGGGATTTATTCGGGGTAATTGTGGCGATGGGTTCTTTGGTCATCACTTCTTCGACGGTTTCGCCCAAAGCCTTGTGAAGTTCTTTTTCGTAACGGGCGGGACTTTCGAGAAAAATCACACTATCGAGAACGGTAATATAAGCCGGAGGAGTTACCCCGCTTTCCTGCCAGATGATATCTGTAACAGATATCATACCGACTAACTTGCCTCCATCATTAACGACGGGTAAGCCGCTAATCTGGTGTTCTGCTAAAATCTTGATGGCTTCTTTGAGAGGCATCTCGGGCCTAGCCACAATCGGGTTAGGTGTCATGATGTCGGCGACAGTTTTGGACATAATCTCAGACTCATCGTTGACTAAACTGTTTTGTTTTTATCATATCGGAATTTACACCCCTACAGCTATCTGTGGTTGCATCTATCTCCCTTGCAAGCTGAAACCTTCAACACCCATCAAACCAACACATGAAGATATTCTCTGTCAAATTCTCCCGGATCAATATTGTTTTCTCTATTGTAGCTGTAGTGCTGATCCTCTCTAGTTTTGTCGGGCCGGTTCCGAGCGCTTTTGCCCAAAGCACTCCGCCTCGGGAAATGGTCGCCAGTCTTTTTTCGTTTTCGGGAACTCGACCCAATAATATCGGGGTTCACGAAGGTCTATTAGCCAATTGTCCTGATTCTCCCAACTGTGTTTCGAGTCAAAGCACAGATGTTGTTCATTCCATCGATCCTTTCACCTATGAAACCTCTGCGACCGAAGCGTTTGAGAAGCTGAAAACTATCATTAACTCGATGGATAATGCCAAAATTATTCGTGAAGATGAAGATTATCTTTATGCCGAATTTACTTCGGCAATTATGGGATTTGTCGATGATGTAGAATTTTATCTCGATGAAGCAGACCCAATTATTCACGTGCGTTCGGCTTCTCGTTTGGGAGAGTCAGATTTGGGGGTGAATCGCAAGCGAGTTGAAACGATTCGCTCTATTTTTGAGTCCTAATTCATTCGCTGATCAACCCAATTTAATTATGTTAAAACCCCCTACAAATTGCAGGGGGTTTGATTTATAACGCGAGTTTTAAACTCGTTTCAAACTTTGAGAATATTCCCAATTCTTACAGTGCGTTACCGCGAGGTAGAACTTCTTCAGGGAATACAAAGTTTTGGTGAGGTTGATCCACAGGAGCCATCCAAGCGCGGATACCTTCGTTTAACAAAATGTTCTTGGTATAGAATGTTTCAAATTCGGGATCTTCAGCAGCCCGCAATTCTTGTGACACGAAGTCATAAGCGCGCAGGTTTAATGCTAATCCGACAACACCGATGGAACACATCCACAGTCCAGTCACGGGGACGAACAGCATGAAGAAGTGTAACCAACGTTTGTTGGAGAAAGCAATCCCGAAGATTTGAGACCAGAAACGGTTAGCAGTAACCATTGAGTAGGTTTCTTCTGCTTGAGTCGGTTCAAAAGCGCGGAAAGTGCTAGCTTGTTCGCCGTCTTCAAACAGGGTATTTTCTACGGTAGCTCCGTGAATGGCGCACAGCAGCGCTCCACCGAGTACACCCGCAACACCCATCATGTGGAAGGGGTTGAGGGTCCAGTTGTGGAATCCTTGGAAGAACAGGATAAAACGGAAGATTCCAGCAACTCCAAAGCTAGGAGCGAAGAACCAACCGGACTGTCCCAAAGGATACATTAAGAACACGCTCACGAACACAGCAATGGGTGCGGTGAAAGCGATGGCGTTATAAGGACGAACACCAACCAAACGGGCGATTTCTAACTGACGTAAGCAGAAGCCAATTAGAGCAAATGCACCGTGTAAGGCGGTGAAGGTCCACAGACCACCGAGTTGGCACCAGCGAGCGAAGTCCCACTGGGCTTCGGGTCCCCACAGGAACAGCAGGGAGTGTCCCAAGCTGTTACCGGGGGTGCTAACTGCTGCGGTTAAGAAGTTGCAGCCTTCTAAGTAGGAGCTAGCTAAACCGTGAGTGTACCAAGAGGTCACAAAGGTGGTTCCGGTTAACCATGCACCTAATGCGAGGTAGGCGCAGGGGAACAGTAGAATACCCGACCAACCTACAAACACAAAGCGATCGCGTTTCAGCCAGTCATCGAGGACGTCAAACCATCCTCTTTGGGCTTGAGAACGTTCGATAGCAATAGTCATTTACGACATTCTCCAGATTTATGATTACAAGAGGCTAAGTAACTTTATATTTTACCGTCTTCCTCATCTGCTGTAACAAAAAATGAGAAAGACTACAAGAAGATGTTACTTTTCTTTACCTCATTCATCAGTATAAGGATTATCGGTACAACTGACAAGGGGTTTTACAGTCACCAGTTATCAGTCACTCATTACCAGTGAAGACAGTTCGCAGGTTTCAGGTTTCAGGTTTCAGGTTTCAGGTTTCAGGTTTCACGTGTTGGGGTTACGGGGGAGGTGGGGTTACGGGGGAGATGGGGAGACAGTGAACAGTGACCAGTGAACAGTGACCAAGTACCGTGCAGTTTTTAAGTGACCAGTTTTTAAGTGACCAGTATCATGCTACTGATAACTGATAACTGCCTCTTGCCTATTGCATGAGCGCCTATTGCCTGAAATACTATACTGAAGGATGAAGTGATAATTTTCAGGTTTTCTTAAAAATCCATGTTCTCGATTGATATTATTGTCAAGTACACGCCCATCCCGTTGTCGGTTGAACAAAAAACACTCGAAGAGGCTCAAGCGACCTATCAAAAAGTGATCGATGGGATGCAAGCCAGTCAGCCCTATGTGATCGAACTGACTTGTGATAAAATTCCCGACAAAAAAATTTCTATTCTCAGTAGCGAAATTTCAGCCGTGCAAATCTCCCAAAAATCGGGAGCATCACCCACAGGGAGAACACCGGGCTTTGCCGTCCTCGGACAATGAACCCCTCAGACCCAGTAAATGTTCCGACCTCAGCTATTACGGTTCGTAACCTTTGCTATAGTTGGCCAACAGGCGCTCAGGTCTTAAAGTCTTGTTCTCTGGCGGTTCCCCAAGGTGAATTTTGGATGCTATTGGGAACAAACGGCAGCGGAAAGTCAACCTTATTGCGTCTGTTGGCGGGGTTATTAACTCGCGAGTCTGGGGAAATTGAAATTAAAGGTCGGGTGGGGTTTGTTTTTCAAAATCCCGACCATCAACTGGTTATGCCCAGTGTGGGGGCGGATGTGGCCTTTGGCTTGGTTGAAGATCAACTGTCTTTAACCGAAATTCGTCAACGAGTCGCCGATGCACTCTCGGCGGTGAAGTTACAAGAATTGGACCGACGGCCCATTTATGCCCTCAGCGGCGGTCAAAAACAACGAATTGCGATCGCCGGGGCTTTGGCCCGACAATGCCAAGTTTTACTGTTTGATGAACCCACTGCTTTACTCGACCCCGACAGCCAACTCGATCTCGTCAGTCAAGTCCGTTCCCTGGTCAAAAGTCGGGGAATTACCGCTTTGTGGGTCACGCATCGCCTCAACGAACTCGACTACAGCGACGGCGCGTTTCTGCTGTCTGGCGGACGGGTCGTCGCCCAGGGCGATCCCGAACCCCTCAAGCAGCGTTTGATGCAGCATTAGGCAAGAGGCAATTATCAGTCACCAGTCACTGGTCACTGGTCACTGTCTAATTATTTCTTTGTTATTCTTTCCGCCTCATGTAATAATGTGTGAAGAAAAAAATGTCACCGTTAGGTGGTATAGTGGAACGCCCTGTCAATTTATGGAAGAGTATCAGAGTCCTAAGCCATGCAACGTCATTTATCGAAAGCCATCCTCCTAGTCGATGGCTATAACATGATCGGAGTCTGGCCCCTATTGCGAAGCAAGCAAGAAGGGGAGGGAATGGAAGAAGCTCGTCGCACGCTTGTAGAGACATTGGTCAACTACAGCGCTTTTGAAGGACTTGATGCTCGGGTTGTTTTTGATGCTCATTATCAAAATACCCCTAGCGTGGTGGAAACGGTAACTCGCAATTTATCGGTTCATTACACCGATTATGGTCAGACCGCAGATACTTATATTGAAAAGATCTGTGCGTCTTTGGCTCATCAATTGCGCTTATCTCGGCGAAGGTTAATTGTCGCGACCTCAGACCGAGCGCATCAACTCACCGTTACCGGTTACGGCGCTGAATGGATGTCAGCCTTGCAGTTGGCTCACGATGTTGAATCAACCGCCCGTCGCCGTCAACGCCGTCACAAGCCCAGCAAACACTCCTCCGGTCGTTTTCTGGCGAATTCTCTCGATGCCGAGTCTCAGAAACGCTTGTCAATGCTACGGATGGGCTTCAAGCAGTAAATTTTTAAAAAAATCTCTCTGGGGGGTTGACTTTTTTTGATGAGGTGCGTTACTATAAGTAACTGTGACTAAATTAAATTTTTCGAGCGATCCTCGGTAGCTCAGTGGTAGAGCGGTCGGCTGTTAACCGATTGGTCGTAGGTTCGAATCCTACCCGGGGAGTTTAAACAAAGAAAAAAGGATGAGGAATGAAGGATGAAACGTTCAGTTTAAAGCTTCAGACTTCAGACTTTCGCCAATATTGGTTACTCGACTCCGATGTGACCTTTCTCAATCATGGGTCTTTTGGCGCCTGTCCGATTCCGATTTTACAGTTACAAACTCAACAGCGACAACAGCTAGAACGTCAACCCGTTCATTTTTTTGTCCGGGAATGGGAGTCTTTACTCGACGAAGCGCGTCAGCAGTTGGCGGAATTTTTGGGCGTTACCCCAGAAGAACTGGTATTCGTTCCCAACGCTACGACCGGTGTTAATAGTATACTGCGATCGCTGTGTTTTTCGCCACAAGATGAACTTTTAACCACCAACCACGAGTATAACGCCTGTCGCAACGCTTTAAACTTTGTCGCCGAACGTTGGGGGGCGAAAGTGGTTGTGGCTAACATTCCCTTTCCCCTCAACTCACCCGATGATATTCTCAACGCTATTTTATCACAAATTACACCGAAAACAAAATTAGTTTTAATCGATCATATTAGCAGTCAAACGGGTTTAATTTTTCCGTTAAAATCTTTAATTCAAGAACTAAATAATCGGGGAATTGATAGCTTGGTTGATGGCGCACACGCTCCGGGAATGTTACCGTTAAATTTAACAGAAATTGGAGCCACATATTACAGCGGAAATTGTCATAAATGGCTGTCCGCACCCAAAGGAGCCGCATTTTTGTATGTTCGCCCCGACAAACAAAGCGAAATTCATCCCGTAACAATTAGTCACGGTGCTAATTCTCCTCGTACTGATCGCTCTCGGTTTCAGCTAGAATTTGATTGGATGGGAACTCACGACCCGACGGCTTATTTTTGCATTCCCGAAGCGATAAAATTTATGGGGTCATTGTTACCGGGCGGATGGTTAGAATTAATTCAATATAATAATAATACAGTGATAGCCGCCCGAAAAATGTTGAGTGAAAAGTTAGCCGTTGCGTTACCTTGTCCTGAGGAAATGATCGGTTCGATGGCAACGATTATTTTACCGGAGAAAATCCAGTTAATTCCAAGTTTACAAACTCAACTTTGGGAAAAATTTAAAATAGAAGTTCCCATAATTCCTTGGGAAAATAAACCGCAAAAGTTAATGCGAATATCCGCTCAAATTTATAATAGTCCTTCGGATTATCAGAAATTAGCTGAAGCTTTAATTGAGTTAATTCGTTCTCCATAAAACCGAAAAAAATAGTAGGGGAGTTCAAATTACTCCCCCTTTGTCGGGTTAACAAAAATAACGGTTTGATAAAAAGAGTAGGGTTATCAAATAACTTACATCTGGGTTGGGTTAACAAAAATGATTGTTTGATGCACCCGACATCGGTGATAAAAGATTAAAAAAATCCTTGAAAAATTCACAAAATTAAAATCAATTGTAGAATAATTAAAAACCGGGTTTTTGTAGGGTTATCAAATAACTTACATCTAGGTTGGGTTAACAAAAATGACGGTTTGATGAAACCTAATAAAAGAGTGGGGTGCATCAAATGACTTACATCTAGGTTGGGTTAACAAAAATGACGGTTTGATGCACCCTACGGTTTGATGCACCGTCGATAAAACAATTGAGTATAATAGGCTAACCGAGAGTTAAAATCAACGACAGTCAACAAAATTGAGTCAGTTGGGAGTAAAAGCGAGACCAGCATGAGTGAGAGTATTGTAGAAAATAAAACCAGTCAAAACTATGGTAAAGTTTATTTGGTGGGTGCGGGGCCAGGAGACCCCGGTTTAATCACCTTAAAAGGAAAAGGATTGCTGCAATGTGCGGATGTGGTGGTGTATGATGCTTTGGTGAGTCCGCCTATTCTAGAAATGATTAACCCCGAAGCCGAACAAATACACGCCGGAAAACGACGGGGGCGCCACTCAAAAAAGCAAGATGAAATTACGCAAATTTTAATCGAAAAAGCCAAAACAAATGCGATTATCGTAAGGCTAAAAGGCGGCGATCCGTTTGTGTTTGGTCGGGGTGGGGAAGAAATGGAAGACTTAGTTAAAATCGGAATTCCTGTCGAAGTTGTACCGGGTGTAACTTCGGGAATTGCGGCGCCGGCTTACGCGGGAATTCCACTGACCCACCGCAATTATAGCTCATCGGTGACGTTTGTAACCGGTCACGAAGCGGCAGGAAAATATCGACCGGAAGTCAACTGGAAAGCGATCGCCGTTGGTTCAGAAACGCTTGTAATTTACATGGGTGTTCATAATTTAACACATATTACCTCAGAATTAATTGCCGCAGGTCGATCGCCTGAAACTCCCATCGCCCTGATCCGGTGGGGAACTCGACCCGAACAAGAAGAATTAATCGGACAATTAGATACAATTGTACAACAAGTAGAAACCACAGGCTTTGAAGCGCCAGCGATCGCCATTATAGGAGATGTGGTTCAGCTACGGGAAATTTTACCGCACACTCTCCCCTCGGTTGAAAGTCGATAAATTCTGGCAAAACAGGTTAAACTGGAAGTAACCAAACGATGTAACCGAGTCAGGATGTTTGGTATTTTTACAGTCAAAATTCTAGCTTTCAGTTTACTGTGTCTACTCTAGACTATCAAGCGAAAAAAGCCTATCAAGTGGGAATGCGCTGGCTAACGGGAGCGTTTGTTTTAGCCAGCCTAAGTTTAGGAGGAGTTTGGGGTTATGATTGGATTAAAAATCGACCCTTAACTCCAACAAATGCCGAGTTAGTTGAAGTGGAATTAGGAAATATTGACAATAAAATTAGTGCGGGGGGAACCGTTGAACTCGGCGGACAGCGAACGATTAAATCCCCCGAAGAAGGTGCCGTTGAACGTGTTTTAGTTCAACCGGGAGATAGCATTTCTACGGGTCAAGAATTAATTATTTTGAGAAATCCCCAACGGGAAACCGTTTTAAACAAAAAACAATTAGAAATTCAACGACAGGAAATAATAGTTGAACGCAATCGAGAAAAAATAGAAGAAGCCGAAAAAAAGCTAAGAATCGCTCAGTTAGACTACGAACAAGATCGAGAAGATGATCGTCAACATATTGAGTCTAAAATTGCTGTTAAAGAATTAGAAATTGATAAACTTCTAGCACAAGTTAATCGCAATCGCCAAAAAGTTGAAGAAGCAAAAGCCAATTTAGAAGCCGCAGAAGCAGAACTTGAGAATTTGGAAAAACTTTTAGAACGGGGGTTCGTTGCTCAACAGGAAATAGACGGTCAAAGACAAACTGTTCGCGAACGGAAAGCATCATTAAGGGATAGCGAACTTGAGTTAAAAAACGCCAAAATAGAGTTAGAAACAAAGCAAGTTGAAGAAGTTGATTTTCAAACTCAGGCGAATAGCACTCAGGTTTTTGATGCTGAAATTGAACTCCAACAAACACAAGCCGAATGGAAACAAAGCCAGAGCGAACTTGAACGTCTCAAAGTCGAATATCAAGAAGAATCCCTAAGATTAGAAAACAATATTGTTACCGCTCCCATTAATGGAGTTATCCTTAATATTAACGTTAAACCGGGAGATGGAGTTAACCGCAGCGATGAATTAATGAGCTTAGGAGATCCGAATCAAGAACTCATTCAAATGCAACTTTCTACCCTCGATGCGGCTCAAGTTCAACCCAATCAAAAGGCAAGAATTAGCATCATTGGTCCCAACGCCGAAACCTTTACCGGACGAGTTCAAAGCATCGGTTTACAAGCAAGAAGTGCGGGAAATAATAACAATTCTGATTCATCCGGTCAAGCCACCGTTCCCGCAACCATTCAACTCGACCAACCCACAAGAACATTAATACCGGGAAGTGCAGTTAGCGTTGAAATTATCTTAGAAGAACGCAATAATGTTGTTATCTTGAATACTGAACTCATTCAACGAGAAGGAAAATCTAACTTTGTTTGGATATTAGATTCCCAAAACACCGCACAAAAACAACCCGTTACATTAGGATTAGAAGGGTTAATTCAAGTTGAAGTCACATCCGGTTTAGAAGCAGGAGACACCGTTATCTCACCCCCACCAGAAACCCCATTAGAACCCGGAATACCCATCACAGAAACCCCACTGGCAACGGATTAAATTGGGGTAAAGATAACAAAAACAACGCTAAGATTAAAACGGATAGATCATCTCAACCCACCCACCATCAACCCATCCGTTAAAAAAGCAAAAAGCCCCAACCACCCACCATCAACCCATCCGTTAAAAAAGCAAAAATCCCCGACAACTTCGCCCAAACCCATCCGTTACCATATCCGTTACCAGAAATGCCCCTATCTCCCCTTAATTTACTCGGTCTAAGCTGCCAATCCCTGATCGGAAACCCCCTGCGTTCCAGTTTAACAATAATTGGCGTATTTATGGGAGTTGCTGCGGTCAGTGCAACCCTACAAGTCCGCAATATTAGTCAAGCCGTTATCAGCCAACAACTCGCCGAAAGAAACGCCCCTCAAGTCGGCTTAGTTCCCCAATGGAACCCAATAACCCGCCAAAGAATATCCTTCACTTTAGAAGATATAGAATTCTTAAAAAGACGATTAAAGCAAGCAAAAGCCATTAGCGGAATTAATTGGATGCGTCCTTCTACAGTCGTATTTCAAGACCAAGAAGCAACTCCCCGAAGAATCGCCGTCGCGCCCAACTATATCGAAACCTCCGGTCAAAAATTAATTGCGGGACGAGCCTTTAATTCTGCGGACTACCAAAGCTTTCGACCCGTTGTAATCATCGATAAATATCTGGCAGAACAATTATTTAAAGATAAAAATCCTTTGGGTCAAAACCTTTATATTGACTTAAAACCTTACATTGTTATCGGAATCTTACCTACGGATGCAGAAAACGAAGAACCCGAAGGAGAAGTTTGGATGACCACCGCATTTCACAGCACAATTAGTGGAAATTATACGATAAACTCTATCTTAGTCCGCCCTCAAAAGCTAGAAGATTTACAATCTCTAGAAGAACAGGGAAAACAACTTTTAGAACAGCGTTATAAGGGTTCTCAATTTTGGTCGTGGAATAGCGTAGAAGATATTTTAGAACAGAAAAAAACCCTAGAATCTGTCTCAACTGCACTGTTAGTTGTCGGAGCAATTTCGCTTTTAGTCGGAGGGGTGGGAATTGCAAATGTTACCATAGCATCAGTGATCGAACGCACCCCAGAAATCGGTTTACGACGAGCCATAGGCGCCACTCAACACGATGTCATGTTGCAGTTTATCCTAGAAGCCGCTATCCTAAGCTTGGTTGGGGGAAGCCTCGCGATCGCCAGCGTTCACGGGTTAACGGTAATAGTCGCCCAACGCTTTGAGTTTCCCTACCGCTTTGAAAGTCGCAGTGCGGCGATCGCCCTATCATCAGCGGTGTTAGTCGGTATCGGAGCCGGATTTTTTCCGGCGTTGCGAGCGAGTCAACTCGATCCCGTGAAAGCTTTAAAGGGACAATAGTTTAAACCCATTCTTTTTTTTGATGACATTAACCGTCACTTTCTATGTCTTCATCTCCTCATCATTCCTCGGAAAATTCTGCTTCTCAGTCTTCGCAGTCTGGGAAAATTAGACTCGGTTTAATCATTAGTGGAACGGCGAGTTTAATCATTACATTAGCCCTCGGATGGCGATTTTCTAACGCTAATGCTCTGCGATCGCCCTCTAAACTAGAAAACGAAACTCCACCGCAATTCTTAACACAAACCTCCCCTGTTGAACCTCAACCCTCCCCAACCCCAACCCCAACCTTAAAAATTCCCCAACCCGTTGAAACCGAAGCGGTAATGGGGGTAATGGGAAATATTCGCCCTCAGTCGAGAAATTCCACACCAAACCCCGAGCCATCAACAACAAATTCCCCCATACAAAACCCCAGAATTCTTTTTTCTTTTCCTACTCCAACCGCTTCTCCCGCTCCCGCTAAAAACAAACAGAATCATCCCGTTAAAAATCCTCAAAACTCCTTAACACTATCTTCGGAAACCTTAGCAAATTCTCAACTCAAACCTACCCCGAACATTCCCCAAACCGAAATCGTTTATCCCCAGGATTTGCGGGCAAAAATAACGCCGGAAAAATTTACCATTGCTCAAACCCAACCCGAAACAAAAATTGAACCCGAACCCGAGAATTATCCCCCCGATCCGGCGGCGATAGAATTGGGATTAAGAGATACCATTTTCTTGGCTTTAGAAAACAATCGTACCATTAAAAATCAATATTTAGAACGGATTGTACAACAACAAGATTTAGCCGTAGCCGAGGATAAATTTGTTCCCGATTTTACCCCCAGAATCGCTTTAGATTGGCGAAATTTAGAGCAAGGTGGAACCGTAAATCGAACCGGTGGGGCGCTTTTATCGGCGCAATTAGAAATGAAAATTCCCACCGGAGGAGAATTAAATTTGGGTTGGGAAGGTCAAAGAGAAAACCGCAGCGGAGACGGTTTAACCGATCAAGACCGAAATATTTTTAGACAAAATCTAGAACTATCTTTTAGACAGCCGTTGTTGAGAGGAGGAGGAATCGATCTCAATCAAGCTTCGATTAAAATTGCTCGAATTGAGGAAACCATAAATTTATTAGATTTAAAATTAACTTTAATCGATCAAATTACCGAAGCCATTTTAGCCTATCGCCGTTTAATTCAAGCTCAAGAAAGACTTAAAATTGAACAAAATTCTTTAGAAATTGCTCAAGAACAAGTTGAAAATACTCAAGTTTTAATTGATGCGGGTCGTCGAGCTAGAGTGGATTTAGTTCCGGCAGAAAATCGAGTTGCCAATCAAGAAATTAACGTGTTAGATGCCGAGAATAACCTTCAGCAACAGCAGTTAGAGTTATTGGAAATTCTCGATTTAGAGCAGAACTTAAATATTCGCGCGGTTGAAGAAGTAACAGCCATTGAATCTGAATTTCTCAATTTTCAGACCATTCAACAACTCGCTTTAGAAAATAGACCGGATTATTTAAAAGCAAAATTGAATGTAGAACGTTCGCAATTTCAACTGCAAATCGCCGAAAACGAACGGCGTTGGAATATTGATTTAAGTACCAATATTAATCGGGATTTAGCCCCGGATATTGTGGAAGATCGAACCGAATTTCGAGCCGGACTTGAACTGAGGAAAACCTTGGGCGATCGCAGTATCGAACGGGATTTTCAGCGAAGTCGGGTTGATTTATTGCAGGCTAAAAATAATTTAGATGAGGAATTTCAGCAAATCGAAATCGAACTGCAAAATCGGATTAGAGATGTTAATGATAACTTCAAAAAAGTTCAACTGGCTCAACGAGCAACTGAACTCGCCGAAGAACAGTTTCGCAACGAAGAAGAAAAGGTTAAACTCGGAGTTGGAAATAGTTCTGTTGTTGATTTAGTTCGGTTTCAAGAAGAATTGGGACGGGCGAGAAATGATGAATTAAATGCTAAAATAGATTATCTCAACTCAATTACAGAATTAAATCAGGTGGTAGGAACAACCTTAGAAAACTGGAATATTACCGTAGAACAAAATTTAGAGACACAACCCGATTCCCTTTCAAATTCCCCCGATGAATAGCGAACAAATCATCCCCTTAACTGTCTCAGAAGCGAGCGTAAACCAACAGCAACGCCTGGACCGCTGGCTATCTGAAAACCTGGAAAATCTCTCGCGATCGCGCATTCAAACCCTAATTTCTGAAGGTCAGATTACCGTAAACCAACGGGTTTGTACCTCAAAAAAATTAACCTTAAAACCCGGCGATTACATCGAAGTTAGAATCCCCCCCAACCAACCTTTAGAACTCGAAGCCGTTAACATTCCCCTGGATATTTTATACGAAGACGAACACCTAATTATCATTAACAAACCCGCCGGTTTGGTGGTTCATCCCTCCGCCGGACACGCCAACGATACCCTCGTCAACGCCTTACTCGCCCACTGCGATACCCTCGCCGGAATTGGGGGGGTTGAACGTCCGGGAATCGTTCACCGCTTGGATAAGGATACCACAGGAGCAATTGTGGTGGCAAAAACCGATTTAGCCCTGCAAAATTTACAACAACAAATTAAAGCCAAAACCGCCAAACGCCAATATTTGGGCGTCGTTTATGGTTCTCCCAAAACGGAATTTGGAACCATTGAACAACCCATCGGACGACATCCGGTTGACCGCAAAAAAATGGCAATTGTTCCCGTCGAAAAAGGGGGAAGAAATGCCGTCACTCACTGGCAAATTCAAGAACGTTTGGGAAATTATACCCTAATTTTATTTACCCTAGAAACCGGAAGAACCCATCAAATTCGGGTTCATTGTAACGTTATGGGGCATCCCATTGTCGGCGATTTAAACTACAGTAGCGGGCGATCGGTGGGGGTAAATTTATCCGGTCAAGCCCTTCATGCGTGGAAGCTAAAATTACAACATCCCGTCACCGGAGACTGGATCGAAGCGATCGCCCCCTTACCCGAAGAAATGAACACCCTATTAAACGTATTGCGGCGTCGTTTGGGGTCAGGAACTTAAATTCAAATTGAGTCTTCGGGAGGGAAACGGGCGGGGGGAAGCGTCTTTTGACTATTTTCTAAAATCATCTTTAATTTTAGCATAAAATCAGTGTGAATCGAAGTAGAAGTTTTGGGCGGTTTTGTTAAAGAAAAAGGATGTCGAGTCGGCACCAAATTCGCCACAGAGGAAGAAGATTCTAGAAAGTCTGGGCGTTGGTTTTCTCCGGTAACAGAAGCGTTTTGAGCCTCTTCTCCCCCCGTTAACACCTTGGGTAAATTCTTACAAATTAGCTGTTCAAACTCCCAATTAAAATGATAAATCGGCTTGCCCCGACGCAACCAAATCGATAAAATTTGTTCGACAGAAACCGATTTATAGCGCCCCTGATAAAGCGCCTCAATCACCGCCAAATAAATCCAATAATACTCATAATTAACCCCCCATTCCTCAACCTTTTCTTCGCTGGAATAATCTCCCAAGTCAAAACTATAGTGAGTCAGTAAACCTGCTGCAATTGCTCCATGATCCGGTGAAACGTCAAACACAATAAAAAATCAGTTAAACATTAACTGTTCATCTCGAAACTTTTCACAAATCAAAGCAATATTAGCACAAGCCAGACAGAGATGATCCTGGCTGAAGATAGAAGGTTCGGCGCTCAAACTCCCTTACTCTTTAATCCCCGAGAACGGTTCCGAGCCTCCCGTCCAGTTAAAATCACTAATCCGCAGGTTAAAACTGCCAATCCTTCGCACCGGACTAATTCGCAAAATCACCCCATAAGTCCGACGACTGTATTCTAAAGTAAACTCATTATCGACCGCCAAACCATTTTCTAAATTAATCGAATATTCAAAACCCGCTCGCAAACCCCCATAAATTTGCTGAACCAGTCCAAAAGTCAAAATACTTTCATCCACCCGTCGGTCAAACAAAAACGGCGATTCTCCATCGAGAGCCACTTGAGTATAAAGCAAATTAAATCCCGTATAATCAAAAAAGTCCCGGGAAAAATTCCCAAATTGCCCCTGTAACCCGACCGTACCACTTAAATAAGATTGGGAATCATCTTCAGTGTAAATATTCGTCACCCCCTGGGCTTGCAAAACCAATCGCACAAACGGAACAACCGGTCTGGGGGTGTATTTTAACCCCTCCGTCGGCGTGGCGGGTAAAGCTTCACCCTGCCAAATCACCGGCGGATAAATTAAAGTTGCCAGTCCTTGAAAACGGGTGCGAGTAATGCGATCGTTATCCCGCCCCGGTTCGTTCAAAATATCCAAGCGATCGGTTCTCGCTTCAATTTGTTGTAACCCCCCTTGAAACCGAAACACCGCCCCCGAGTCTCCCAGCAAAATTTCCGGAGAAGTTAACACCGCCCCCCCACTGCGGTGAATAGTTCGGAAGCCCAGCGTGCCGTTAAAAATGCGATCGCGATAGCTGTACTCGCCGGTGAGGGTGTAACCGTTAATTAACTGTCTGACCCGAATACTGGCGCGATATTCGTCTTCTTCGAGATCGGGAAAATCTTCAAAATTGGTAATGGACAGGCGGCTATCCACAAAAGTTTGGGGAGACAGCGGCCCCGAGAGTTGGGCTTGCAAACCGTAAAACCCGCCGTCGGTCGGGCCTAGATCGTCCTCAAACGCCCTTTGAACTAAAAATTGGGGGGAAATATCCAAACCGATGGGGCCGAACCGGACGGGGTTGACGTTCCACTCCACGTAGTAACCCCCGAGGTCGTCGAGGTCGTAGCCGACGGAAAAGGGGGTCGGTTCCCGCTGGCGGCGGTCGATCACCGTGCGATCGCGAAATAACGGTAAGGCAAAGTTTTGATCGAACACCAGGCGGGAACCGGTGGTGAGGAGTTCATCTTGAAACCGGGAGATTCTTCGCAGTCGGGCGGTATCGGCCCTGAGTTCCAATTCCGGGGGTGAAAAGGGATCGTTGGTAATTCGCACGCCCTGGGCTTCCCATTCTCCGTTGGGTAAAATGTCAATCCGATCGGCTTCAAAGCGGAGGCGGTTGACATCTCCTTGTAAGTCGGGAAAGGAGAAGCCGGTTACTTCTACGTCGGCGCCTTCGGTGGGGACGACGTTTTCGACGGGTTGGGACGAGGTAATGCGATCGCTAATGGGGGCGCGAACGACAGGCCCGACGCCTTGTTCTTGCAGGGGTTCGGCTACCTGGTTTTCGCCCAGTTGGTTGGTTGAAATGACTCCGCTGGCGTTGGCGATCGCCCCGGTTTCTTTGACGAGGTTGTAGTCCATGCGATCGCCCCGGATGACTTGGTTTTCTCGGGTGAGGGCGACCTGACCGGTGGCGACCACTTGGCGGGTATTGAGGTTGACTTGGGCTTTGTCCGCGTCTATTAAAGCGTTTTGAAACCGGATCATTACGTTACCTTCGGCGGTCACGACTTGCCGTTGTTGGTCGAATTCTTGGCGGTCTGCGGTGACTTCGACCAGATCGGTGGGCAAAATCACCGGGATGGGAGTTTCTTCTTCGGGGTTGGGTTGAGAAGGGGTTTGTCTTTGGCTGGTTTGTAAAGGGGTTTCGGGGGTTGGTGTATTGGCTATATTTAATGATAACGCCGGCCCCAGGGAGTCCGCTGTTACCAAGCTGGAGGATGATGATCCTAATTCTTGTTCTAGGGTTTTGAGTTTCGGCAGTTGATAGCCTATCGTTTCGTTTTGGTGGATTTGGGGGTTAGATAATATACCGGATGACAATTCCGTTGCGGGGAGAATTGTCTGGGGTTGAGAGGTCTGGAGGCTTGAGTTGGGCAGGGTTTGAACAAGGGGAGGCGGTTCTGGTGGCGGTACCGGGTAGGGCATAGTTTGGTAAAAATAATCACGCGAGCAGCCCGATTTGATCTGTTCTAGTGCGTCAAGGACTGCACATAACAATGCCATTAGCCATTTAGCCGACTGACTCTGATGACTAATGACATTCAAGCTCGTTATCTTACCACAGTTGATGGGCGACTAATCGGCGAGTCTTTGCAAATGTTGTTTGTTTTCCACTCGCATTCACGCCCTCGAACCCGGATGACCGGGTATTATTCTAAGTCTTTTCGCTTCGGGTTGCGGGCGGGGTCGTTGGACAAAAATCCAAATACAAACAGCAACACAAAGAAGGACACAACTATATAAACGGCGATTTTTAGAGTCTCCATGACGATCTCTCCTGGACTGCGATTTTTAAATGAAAGCTGCTATACAAAACGTACAGTCTTCTTATCTTATCTTAAAATTGCGCTCGTTTTGACGGGAGTTTTACCGGGCTGTCCATCTTTGCTTTGCCCATTTCCAAGCCTTGATTGCCGCTTCTTCAATCCAATACAGTACCCGATCTAACCATTCGAGTACCTGTTCTAACGGGTGCTTGACATAACCTACGGCTGTCGCCTCTGCTTGTAAACAGTCTGAGGCGGTTTCGTGGCGATCGCCCCCTTCAAAATATTTTATGGCATCACTCATTATTAAACCATAAGCCGGGGCATTTGTCAAGCTTTTTTCCGAATTTTTTTCAATTTTTTTCGCGGAAGTTGACGGGGAGGTTTCCCCGGGGTTGCTGATAACCGAATAACGAATTAACGGTTGACTTTTTGGCGGTTGGGGGGTTAATTGGGGTTTGGGGGGATTTCCACTCAAGATATTATTTTCGGCTTGAGACTCGGACTGTAATTGTAGATTATGATCTTTAAAAAAGAAGTAATCTATCGCCGCCCAAATTACCGCTTGGACTTGATGTAAATTTCCCGAAACTGAGGTTTGAACCGAATGATTTTCCGGCGTATGAACCGTTAATTCTCGGGAACTCTTTTGCCAAGCTTGACTCAGGGTAATTCCCAGTTCTTCGGTTTTGCGGGTAATTTCTGCGCTGTAGTTTTGGGCGACTGTTATCGCACCCGACCACACCCTTTGCAGGGGAGAAGATTGGGGATATTTTTCCAATTTTCTCAATTTGGACAGTTCGGCAACTCCCCGAGTTATATATTGGCGAAGTTTTACCTTTTGTCTCCAAGAAAGCACATCTAAAATTTGGTTATCGGTTCGGACTAATACCAATTTTTTCGTTGGCAGTTGAGAGGCGATCGCCTGCACCGAATTGGGATTAAGCTTTAACCGGCGCGAACCCTTAACCTCTTGGCGGGCGATGATCAAAGTATCCAAAATCAGGCGATCGGCTTCTCCCGGTTGCTGATAATTTTCCGGCATCCCTTCAAGTTGGGGTTGGGGAGAAGGTTGAGCAGAGCGAAGGCGTTGTTTTCCTTTGACCAGACCCTCCAACAGGGAGTAAACTGAGAACAAAATCGTTTGGACGGTTGTACTGGTGGAAAACTGAAGTTGTCGCCAAGCCAAACCGCAGCTATCGATAAAGGCGCGATAGTTTTCCAGGACGAGGTTTAACAGGCGGCTTTTATAGGGACCGTGATCGGGGGAAGACATTTGTCAAAAGGGGGTTTATATAGAAATTCGCGATTAGAATCAGACCGGACCGAACAGTAAACAGCTTGATTGGGGGTTGCTCAGACCGAGCCGTTTGTGTGCGTCCCACGACTTAACAAATACAATCCTTTTATTTTAACGAACAATGACCGCATCCGGAGCAGATTTATCCGAAATTTTGACAACCCTCGATCGCCTGCGTCGGTTGACCCGGGTTGATATTCAAGCGCTTTGGCAATCTTATCGGCCGGATGGGAATATTTCTGCGGTTGAGTTAAACCAACGCCAACACATCGCTTGGTCGCGCCAGCAAATTATCGAGTTAACTCAAAATATAATTGTTCCGACAACTTTAAACCATTATCCGATAACCGGGTTAACTTTGCGGTTAGTCTTAAAATGGTGGGCGGAAGATGCCAGTATCTATATAAACGATAAACTCGTACAAACCGGAGACCTATTTGACTGTTCAACCCGAGTTTTATTATCCGATTCAGTTAAACCCGGAGATCAATTTACAGTTCGGTTGCGATTAGTCAGTCCGAAACACGACAACGGAGCATTAGTTCAGTCCGCTTGCGTTTACGAACGCTTAGAACCCGAAAAAATAGACCCCGGTTTTCTCGCGGATGAATTAGAAGTCTTTTTAATTCAAATCACCCAAAACCCATCCTATATATATAAACGACAAAACCATCTAAACTTTCTCGCCGCCGCCCTCAACAAAATCGACTGGTTCGCCTTACCCAAAATTAGCGAAAAATTCGATAACTCTCTAAAAACCCTCCGACAAACCCTAATCGATTATATCTCCGCAAACCTCCCCAACTCTCACTCAAAAATCGCCCTACTCGGACACGCCCATTTAGATCTGGCTTGGTTGTGGCCGATTTCAGAAACCAGGATCGCCGCCGAAAACACCTTTAAATCAGTATTATCCCTTTGTGGCGATTTCCCCAACCTAATATTCACCCATTCATCCCCCGCCCTATACGCTTGGATAGAAACCCATCGCCCCGATTTATTTTCCCAAATCCAACAAAAAGTTAAAACCCAACACTGGGAAATAGCAGCCGGATTATGGGTCGAACCCGAACTCAATATTATCGCCGCAGAATCTATCGCCCGACAACTCCTCTACGGACAACTTTACACCCGAGAAAAATTCGGTCAACCCTCCCCCATCGCTTGGCTACCCGACAGTTTTGGATTTTGTTGGCAGCTTCCCCAATTATTGAAGCAAGCCGGAATTAACTATTTCGTGACCCAAAAACTCCGGTGGAACGATACCACCCAATTTCCCTACGGTTTATTTAACTGGCAATCTCCCGACGGCACGGAAATTGTTGCCTATATGTCCGCTTTAATTGGAGAAGGGATTGAACCGGTGAAAATGGCGACTTATGCGACACAATGGGAAGCCCAAACCGGATTAAAAACCGCCCTTTGGTTGCCCGGAGTTGGCGATCACGGTGGCGGACCGACGCGGGATATGTTGGAAATTGCCAAGCGGTGGGAAGCTTCTCCTGTTTTTCCCCAGTTATCGTTTTCTCGGGCAATTGATTATTTATCGGAGATTTCTCAACAGGTCGCAGAACTTCCCGTTTGGCGCGATGAGTTGTATTTGGAGTTTCATCGCGGCTGCTACACGACCCACGCCGACCAAAAGCGCTGGAACCGTCGCTGCGAAAATTTGCTCTATCAGGCGGAGTTGTGGTCTGCTGCGGCAACTTTACTCACAAATGCCGATTATCCCAAAGTTGAGATAGAAGCCGCTTGGAAGCAAGTTCTATTTAACCAATTTCACGATATCCTCCCCGGTTCGGCTATTCCCGAAGTTTATCAAGATGCCAATCAAACCTGGGAGGAGGCTTATCATACCGCAGAACGGCTTCTAGAAACTGCAATCGCGGCGATCGCGAATTTTATTTCCTTTCCCCCTCCCCCCCAACCGAATGTTTATCCTATTCTCGTTTGGAATAGTCTCAACTGGTCCCGGACCGAAGCGGTGGAACTTTCCTTGAACTCTCCCGAGACATGGCGGCTGTATGATGCTTCCGGTAAGGCTTTGCGGTATCAAGTCTGCGGGGGAAAACTGCGGTTTTTGGCGACTGATGTGCCGTCGGTGGGTTTTCGGCTGTTTTGGTTGGGGAGAGAAACGGCTGAAACCCTTGATAATTCGTCGGTTGAGGCGGAAAATACCCCCTTACAGGCAGACGCTTTCGATCACTTTACCACAAGTATACAGATGATACCAAAATCTGTCAAGCTTAATATGAATTCCGGCGAAAGTTGGGTGTTAGAAAACGAATTGTTAAAAGTGGAAATCCTTGCACAGACGGGAGAGATAGCCAAAATTTGGGATAAGAAAAATAGCCGGGAGGTCTTGTCAGAAATGGGCGGAAACCGCTTGCATTTTTTTGAGGATTCCGGTCAGTATTGGGACGGGTGGAATATCGATCCAAACTATAAGCAACACCCGTTAGAAGCAGCGGAGTTACAGTCAATATCTTGGCAAGAAAAAGGGGAGATTCGGTGGTGTTTGCGGGTGGTTAGGATTTGGCGAAAATCGGAATTTATCCAAAATTATATTTTAGAAGCCAATAGTCCGGTCTTAAAAATTGAGACAAGGGTGAATTGGCAGGAGCGTCACGTGTTAGTAAAAGCGGGATTTGGGTTAACTGTAAACGTTGATATTGCTCACTGTGAAATGCCGGCGGGGGTGATGGAACGTCCGACAAAACCGCAAACGGAACCAGAGAAAGCAAAATGGGAAATTCCGGCGATGAATTGGGTGGAATTGGGAGATGAGAATTACGGGGTGAGTCTGTTGAATGACTGTAAGTATGGGTACGATATTCAACCCGATGAAATACGGTTAACCTTATTAAGAGGTTCGACCTGGCCCGACCCGGAAGCGGATTTAGGAATTCATCACTTTACTTATGGGATTTATCCTCATGGGGGAAATTGGAAAACGGCGAAAGTGACTCATAAAGGTTATGAGTTGAACCAACCTTTGAGGGTTCAAGTTTTGGGTTTGGAAGGTTATCAGTTTTTAGAACAAGTTTCAGAAAAAGGGTTGGGAAGTCAAAGTTTTATCGACTTGGGAAGCGACTCTTTAATTTTGATGGCATTCAAACAAGCCGAGGGAAATTCCAAAGGGTGGATTTTGAGGTTTTATGAGAGTTGGGGGGAAGAAACCGAGTTGAAATTAGAGAATAAATTGGGATTGGCGATCGCGAATTCTGTGAACTTATTGGAAAAACCGATAACATCTCCCAACTTTCCTAAAATTTCCCCCTGGAAAATTGTCAGCCTGCAACTGTTTAATTCTTCTGAGTCCTAACAAAGATAAAGATATTGATTTCGCGACTAACTTTTAATTGCTGTTTCTCCCGTTTATCGAGATCTAGGATAATTTCCCCGGATGAGTTTATAGATACTATCGGAGTTGGGGAGAAAACTAAGCTGGAATTAGAGAAGGGGTTGAAACAGGCGATCGCGAATTTCCCAAAGTTATTGTCAGAAACGATAACATCGCGGGGAGACGTTATATATAAGGTATCGAGAAAATTGGGAATTAGAGAAACTCGGGAGAAAAGCGAGTTCAAATTAGAGAAGGGGTTGAAACAGGCGATCGCGAATTTCCCAAAGTTATTGTCAGAAGCGATAACATCTCCCAACTCGACTCTAGCTAACAATGCTGAGTTATCCGAAAAAAAAATAATGATTTCGCGGCTAACTTTTAATGGCTGTTTCTCGGGTTTCCCCGAATCTAAGATAATTTCTCCGGATGAGTTTATAGATACTATCGGAGTTTGAGAGAAAACCCAAGCTGAAATTAGAGAATAGGTTGAAACAGGCGATCGCCAATTTCCCAAAGTTATTGTCAGAAACGATAACATCGCGGGGAGACGTTATATATAAGGTATCGACCAAACTGAGAATTGGGGAAACTCGGGAGAAAACCGGGTTGAAACCTAATAATAAGTTATTTCTGGCGATCGCCAATTTCCCAAAGTTATTGTCAGAAACGATAACATCTCCGAACTTTCCGAACTCGACTCAATACAACCCGACTGAGTTATCCGAAAAAAAGATAATGATTTCGCGGCTAACTTTTAATTGCTGTTTCTCCCGTTTATCGATATCTCGGATAATTTCCCCGGATGAGTTTATAGATACTATCGGAGTTGGGGAGAAAACTAAGCTGGAATTAGAGAATAGGTGATTTCTGGCGATCGCCAATTTCCCAAAGTTATTGTCAGAAACGATAACATCGCGGGGAGACGTTATATATAAGGTATCGACCAAACTGAGAATTGGGGAAACTCGGGAGAAAACCGGGTTGAACCTAGAGAAGGGGTTGAAACAGGCGATCGCGAATTTCCCAAAGTTATTGTCAGAAGCGATAACATCTCCCAACTCGACTCTAGCTAACAATGCTGAGTTATCCGAAAAAAAAATAATGATTTCGCGGCTAACTTTTAATGGCTGTTTCTCGGGTTTCCCCGAATCTAAGATAATTTCTCCGGATGAGTTTATAGATACTATCGGAGTTGGGGAGAAAACCCAAGCTGAAATTAGAGAATAGGTGATTTCTGGCGATCGCGAATTTTTCAAAGTTATTGTCAAAAACGATAACATCGCGGGGAGACGTTATATATAAGGTATCGACCAAACTGAGAATTGGGGAAATTTGGGAGAAAACCGGGTTGAAATTAGAGAAGGGGTTGAAACAGGCGATCGCGAATTTTTCAAAGTTATTGTCAAAAACGATAACATCGCGGGGAGACGTTATATATAAGGTATCGAGAAAATTGGGAATTAGAGAAACTCGGGAGAAAAGCGAGTTCAAATTAGAGAAGGGGTTGAAACAGGCGATCGCGAATTTCCCAAAGTTATTGTCAGAAACGATAACATCTCCGAACTTTCCGAACTCGACTCAATACAACCCGACTGAGTTATCCGAAAAAAAGATAATGATTTCGCGGCTAACTTTTAATTGCTGTTTCTCCCGTTTATCGATATCTCGGATAATTTCCCCGGATGAGTTTATAGATACTATCGGAGTTGGGGAGAAAACTAAGCTGGAATTAGAGAATAGGTGATTTCTGGCGATCGCGAATTTTTCAAAGTTATTGTCAAAAACGATAACATCGCGGGGAGACGTTATATATAAGGTATCGACCAAACTGAGAATTGGGGAAATTTGGGAGAAAACCGGGTTGAAATTAGAGAAGGGGTTGAAACAGGCGATCGCGAATTTTTCAAAGTTATTGTCAAAAACGATAACATCGCGGGGAGACGTTATATATAAGGTATCGAGAAAATTGGGAATTAGAGAAACTCGGGAGAAAAGCGAGTTCAAATTAGAGAAGGGGTTGAAACAGGCGATCGCGAATTTCCCAAAGTTATTGTCAGAAACGATAACATCTCCGAACTTTCCGAACTCGACTCAATACAACCCGACTGAGTTATCCGAAAAAAAGATAATGATTTCGCGGCTAACTTTTAATTGCTGTTTCTCCCGTTTATCGATATCTCGGATAATTTCCCCGGATGAGTTTATAGATACTATCGGAGTTGGGGAGAAAACTAAGCTGGAATTAGAGAAGGGGTTGAAACAGGCGATCGCCAATTTACCAAAGTTATTGTCAGAAACGATAACATCGCGGGGAGACGTTATATATAAGGTATCGACCAAACTGAGAATTGGGGAAATTTGGGAGAAAACCGGGTTGAAATTAGAGAAGGGGTTGAAACAGGCGATCGCCAATTTCCCAAAGTTATTGTCAGAAACGATAACATCTCCGAACTCGACTCTAGCTAACAATGCTGAGTTATCCGAAAAAAAAATAATGATTTCGCGGCTAACTTTTAATGGCTGTTTCTCCCGTTTATTGATATCTCAGGGAATTTACTCGGATAGGTTTTTAGAGGTTATGAGAGTTAGCCAGAGGAAACTGGGTTAAAATTAGAGGATAAATTATGATTGGCGATCGCTGATTCAGTCAACCTCTTGGAAAAAGCGATAGAATCTCCTAACTTTCCTGAAATTCTAGATGATGATTTCATTGCCAAGCCTTAATTGTGGTTTCTCTCGTTTTCAGATAGCGAAAATTTTGCTAACTGTTTTCGCTTGGAGTTGGGGATTACCCGTTCTCGCACAAGGACAAGTGTTAATCACCCCGAACTTTAGAATAGAGATTGAAAGATTATGCCCGGAAGGTGTCGTGGTGTGCGATCATATTAGATATATCGGTACGGATAGAACGACGGGGAGTTCAATAGAACTGATGGGGAGAAGCTATCACACAACGGCCGCCGATGGGGTGACGCCTTCTCGGTTTTTGGGATATATTTTTGAAAATGGAGAGTACAAGTATTTTATTTCAACCGAAGGACAACTGAGAATTTTACAGGGAGAAACGGTTATCTTAGAAGAAACGGGAAAATGGGAGTAAAACTTTTATCAGTCACCAGTCACCACCGAACCCGTCACCAGTGTTTTCAGTTTGACCTGTTGTTTCTTGCTTAAACCATAAAGTTTTGTACCTCACGACTAATGAGAACCGCGATAAGAGATTTTAGGTTATCCTAAATTATCGGATTTGTAGATACTGGGGATTTAACTCAAGCTTTTAGTTCGTTAAATATGATTCGGGGTAAACCAATAGATGACAACTGTATTTGATATCGCAATTGTGGGTGCGGGGTTTGCCGGGTTAACCGCCGCCAAAGAACTCCAACGGGCGGGTAATTCTGTTGTTGTTTTGGAAAAATCTCGCGGAGTTGGCGGACGCTGTGCAACTCGTCGCGTTTCAGATCTTTGTATCGATCACGGAGTCCGTTATTTACAAGCAACGGGAAAAGAAACTCAAAGTTTGATTGAACGCTTGACCGCCAACAACGTTTTACAACTGTGGACGGATAAAATATGCGGGTTCAAAGATAATCTACTCCAACCTCTACAAACCCAACCTTTATATATCGCCCCCAACGGGATGAATTCTGTCGGGAAAGAACTCGCTGTTGGTTTGGATATCTGGTTCAACCGTCGGGTTGAAAGATTAACCCCAACCGAGAATAAAACTTGGTATCTTTCTTTAGAAACCACTCACCCCACCGCAACCGAAAAACCCCAAGAAGTCGAAGCCAAAGCTGTTATTTTGGCTATCCCCGCACCCCAAGCGTTATTACTGTTAGAACCGCTAACTTCCAAACTTCCCCCCGACTTTGTAGAACAGGTGGGTTCTGTTGAGTACGATCCTTGTATTACTGTTATGGCCGGATATTCTGAAAACGAGTTCAACTCGAAAAATTTCCCCGCAAATGCGATAACTTTCCCTGAAAATGAAACCCTCGCTTGGGTGGGTTTCGATAGCAGCAAACGCCAAAACTCCTCTCAACCGATTATTGTTGTTCAAAGTTCCCCCAAATTTGCACAAAATTATCTGGATACAACCGACTTACAACCCGTCGGGGAACTGTTGTTAAAATCGGCGTCCGATTCTTTATCTTTGGGAAATGCCGAATGGATACAGGTTCATCGCTGGCGCTATGCGTTTTGTCGGAAATCTTTATCGGTTTCTTGTTTAACCACAAGTGTTCCTTTACCTCTGGTTTGTTGCGGTGACTGGTGTGGGGGAAATGACAATATTGAAACGGCTTTAATATCTGGGAAAGCTGCGGTGATGTTTTTTCTAGATAAGTCTTTTCTGGAAAATTCCCTGGAAAATTCCCTGGAAAATTGCGATCGCCAGCAATAACACCGATTTGAATTCTAATCACCCCTCAAAATCGGTGTTTATAGGCGCGCACATTTTCCCATAATAAAAATATAGCATTGATGAGAAATTTTGTCAAGGGATTTCCGATTCCAATTTAAAAAGAACAGTCGCAACTTCCACATTCGCCCAAATCACAATCTAAATCGGGTAAACAGTCAATTCCGTCGCATCCGCACCCAACTAAATCACACCCATCACAACCGAGATAATTTTGACAGGGTTTGCGTTTATGTTTGCTATTGCGATCATCGCGAGACGCCTGAAGAATTTGATTGGCTTCCCGACAGTCTGCAAACCGTTGACGGGAAGCTTTCACCGCCTCAGAAAACCCCGCTTCTCCCAACATCCGCTTAACGTACTGAGAACAAGATTCTCCCCCGTAGAGGACCCGATGGGCGCAAGCAAAACCCTTGTAATCGGTGATCAATACTTTTGGTAGGCGGAAATCGAAGCGATCGCGAAGTTAACACCTAAATTAACACCTAATCGGCGCGCACCTTTTCCCACTGTAGAACTTACCATATCGGTTAAAAGTTGTCAAATGTTGGTGTAATTAAACTACCGAAAGCGATCGCCGGATTTCCGATGTTTGCCGAATGTGGCGAGAAATATTACCGAGTGTTAAGCACTATTGCAATCTATCACAAGTCTGAAAAATAAGCGTCTATGGTTGCTTTATCCGTGATACCATCTCACCTGATAACAATCGCAAAAGATAGGAGAAAACCTGTGACGCTACGGGTTGCTGTTGTCGGTTCTGGCCCCGCTGGGTCTTCGGCCGCTGAAACATTAGTTAAAGCTGGAATAGAAACCTACTTATTTGAACGCAAACTCGATAACGCCAAACCCTGTGGCGGCGCCATTCCCCTGTGTATGGTGAGTGAGTTTGACTTACCCCCGGAAATTATTGATCGACGGGTAAGAAAAATGAAAATGATTTCTCCGTCTAACCGAGAAGTTGATATTAATCTGGTAAACGAAAACGAATATATCGGAATGTGTCGTCGGGAAGTTCTCGATGGTTTTATGCGAGAACGGGCGGCAAAATTAGGCGCTAACCTAATTAATGGAACGGTTCATAAACTCGAGATTCCCACCCAAACAAACGAACCTTATACCCTCCATTATTCCGATCATTCTGAAGGCAATACCGTCGGTGTAGCGAAGACTTTAAAAGTTGATTTAGTTATCGGTGCGGATGGGGCAAATTCTCGGGTTGCCAAGGCAATTGATGCGGGAGATTATAATTATGCGATCGCATTTCAAGAACGAATTCGCATTCCCGATCATCTAATGACCTACTACGAAGATCGGGCGGAAATGTACGTCGGAAATGACGTTTCTCCCGACTTTTATGCTTGGGTATTTCCGAAGTACGATCACGTCGCGGTCGGTACCGGAACGATGAAGGTTAACCAAGCGCAGATCAAGAAATTACAAGCGGGAATTCGCGCCCGTGCTGCCCATCGGATTGAGGGTGGTAAAATTATTAAAGTCGAAGCCCATCCCATCCCCGAACATCCCCGTCCCCGTCGGGTTGTGGGTCGGGTCGCGTTGGTAGGAGATGCAGCCGGAACGGTTACAAAATCTTCTGGAGAAGGGATTTATTTCGCCGCTAAGTCGGGTCGGATGTGTGCGGAAACGATTGTCGAAATGTCGAACAATGGTGCTAAAATTCCCACCGAAGATGACCTGAAAATTTATCTCAAACGTTGGGATAAACAGTATGGTATGACTTACTTGGTGTTGGATATTCTCCAACGGGTATTCTACCGGACTGATGCGACTCGGGAAGCGTTTGTGGAAATGTGTTCCGACCTGGATGTTCAGAAGATGACGTTTGACAGTTATCTGTACAAAACGGTCGTTCCTGCTAACCCGTTGGTTCAGATGAAAATTACCGCTAAAACCCTCGGAAGTCTGTTAAGAGGTCATGCGTTAGCGCCTTAAGTTTTCTGTTAATATTGTCTCACGAAATAGCCTGATTTCTTCATAATAGAAATCGGGTTTTTTTGTAGGGTGCATCAGATTTTTAAAGTTAATAATAGGAAAAATAATCTTTTATCTGATGCACCCTACAGGTTTGACTAATCCTTAATACCAAATTTTTCGTACAACATTTTTCTCAAAATCTTGCTACTACGCTCTACAAATTCATCCTCAGTTTCATCTTCTAATGGTTCACCAATAGAATCACTAAATTTTGAGATAAACGCTTTATCTGAAACTAAATTAGATACATCTTCTGAAAACTTCTCTGCTTTGTCCTGTGAACATGAAAACGGTGTTAGAAAAAATGGTGCTAATTGAACACGAACTGCTGACTGGAGAGAACTTTGAATAGCTGAGAGCGAGATATTAGAATTTGCTAAAGCTTGATCAGGTAACTTCTTAGCCTCGTCCATAAACTCTTTAAAACTGCTCATTACTTATCCTCTTTTTTACTTTTTTACTTTGTATTTGTCCAAGATCTATAAAAAACACGAAGCAACTCTGCAAATGTTTGAACAGTTGTTTCGATAATTTGTCGCTTTGTTTTCTCGGGCAGCTTATCCCACAGTTCCCAGAACCATTTGATTAGGTCAAAAATAAAGAACATGATCCAGTTATCTCCTCCAAAATGAGAGTGTAATTTTTTTCAGAGTTAATCATTAGAATCCAATATCCTAATTAGCACTTTTAACCCTCTATATTAAGCTGAAACTGAAAAAATTAGAAAAGCCAGGGTAAAATTACCGATCTTTAAAAAAGATTGGAGTATTAATTTTATTGCCAACATCCGTAATTTTACAGAGTTCATTTTATAAAATAAATACAATCAATATTTTGTCAATATTTTAGTTGTAATTATCGTTATTTGAAAACAACATTAACATCCAACTCACCCAAAAGTAATTCACTCCACAAAACCATAGTTAGTTATTGGTAGGGTGCATCAGACCCAAATTGATTGTATATATCATTAACTTCAAAATCTGATGCACCCTACTATAATAGAAATCGGTATCCAACCCCATCCATTCATGTCTAGACCCACCTTTTATATCGCGATTACCAATCATGGATTTGGCCACGCAGTCCGCGCCGCTTCCGTCGCCGCCCAAATTCAACAACTGTGTCCTGATAGCCTGCTAATTCTCGTCACAACCGCCCCCCGTTGGCTGTTAGAATCCTATATCGAAGGTGACTTTATCTTGCGTCCTCGGGCGTTTGATGTGGGTGTAATTCAACCCGATAGTTTAACGATGGATAAAGCCGCCACCCTGGAAAAATTACAAGAAATTCGCAAAAATCAAAACTCAATTATCGCCGGAGAAGTTAACTTTATTCGTCAAAATCGAGTCGATTTAGTCTTCGCCGATATTCCCCCGCTAGCCGCTTCTATTGCCAAAATCGCCGGAATTCCGGGTTACATGATGAGTAACTTTGGTTGGGATTTTATCTATCGAGATTGGGGCGGAGACTTTATAGAAATTGCCGATTGGGTTGGGGATTGTTTTAGTCAATGTGATGGCTTATTTAGACTTCCATTTAACGAAGGGATGAGCGCATTTCCCAATATTATCGATGTGGGTTTAACGGGTGGAAATCCCCGCTATGATTTGGATACACTCAAAGAAGATTTTAGAATTAATACGGCATCCGAAAAAACAATTCTCCTGACCTTTGGCGGGTTAAGCTTGGCGAGAATACCCTATGAAAATTTGCAATATTTCCCCGATTTTACCTTTATAACCTTTGATAAAAAAGCCCCCGAACTTCCCAATTTAATCGCCGTTTCTACTCAAAAAAATCAAGTTAAAAGTTCAACAGACTATACCCATATTCGCCCGGTTGATTTTATGCCAATCTGCGGACGGGTGGTTTCTAAACCGGGGTTTAGTACCTATTCCGAAGCGATACGGTTAAATATTCCGATTGTGTCTTTATCTAGAGACGGGTTTGCAGAAGCCCAACTTTTATTAACGGGATTGCAAAATTATAGCTACCATCAAATTTTATCGTCTGCGGAGTTTTTTGAAAGCAATTGGCAATTTTTAAAGCAACCGTTAAACCCGCCCTGTTTATCTGAGAGTTTGGATACAACCGGAAGCGAAACCATTGCTAAAATGTTGCTCAATGCGGTAACAAACGGGGGAAATAACTAATTTGGATTAATCATCCCGAAAACGACCAACACCCAGAGAAAATGAATTTAAACCCCAATACAGGAGTTAAATTTTATGGATGTTGAAATTTATGTCTTAGTTGATACTTCAACCGCTTTAACGAAAGTGGATGTTTTTCTGTCCGAACCCGATGCGATTTTGGAGAAGAATAAACGGGAAAATCCGACTAAAGTTGAGATTTTCAAGAAAACAATTAACGCGCCGATTAAATCATTAAAATTGCCAAAAACTTGAGAAAATCTGCGGTAAAAGGTTTATAATGATAGGTGGTCGTTTTGCTTGCGGTATGAGCGGTTGAATTTCTGCGCTAAAGCGCAACAACAAACTGATTTGATTATGATGTAGGATAGTCTAGAGTTGATCAACTGTTCTATAATTTTTAATCTCACCGATGAAACCCGGATCAGAACCCCCCGAAATACTCGAACCCCGCCTTTTTTATCGCGGACGCCGCTTTAACTACGAAGTCAACCGCCTTCGCATTCCCAACGGCGCCGTCGGGGAGTGGGAATGTATTCGCCATCCGGGTGGCGCCCTGGTTATTCCCGTGACATCCGAGGGAAAATTGGTGCTGGTCAGACAATATCGCTTCGCCGTCGAGGGACGCACCCTTGAATTTCCGGCCGGAACCATCGATAATAATGAAGATCCCGCCGATACCGTCAAGCGCGAAATACAAGAAGAAACCGGTTATCGCGCCCACAAATGGCGAAAACTCGGACAATTTATTCTCGCACCCGGTTATTCCGATGAAATTATTTATTCATTTTTAGCGGAAGATTTAGAAAAGTTAGAAAAACCCCCCGCACAGGATGATGACGAAGATATTGATGTGGTTTTAATGACTCCCCAAGAGTTAGAACAAGCTATCCTAGAAGGTGAACCTGTAGACTCTAAATCTATTTCTAGCTTATTACTGGCTAAACCGTTTCTCAAAAGCTGAATCTTGTTAACTCAGCCGAACTTGCTCACTGTCGTTTTTCTTTTTTATGTCCGATTTAATTTTATTTTGGCACCGTCGAGATCTGCGAATTTCTGATAATAAAGGATTGGCAACCGCCCGAGAAAAAAGTTCTCAAGTGGTGGGTATTTTTTGTCTCGATCCGAATATTTTAGAGAAAGATGATGTCGCCCCCGCGAGGGTAACTTATATGATTGGCTGCTTGCAAGAACTGCAAAAACAGTATCAAAAAATAGGCAGTCAACTGTTAATTTTGCAGGGTGAACCGAGTCAAGCCATACCCAAACTCGCCAAAGCATTGGAGGCGAAAGCGGTGGTTTGGAACTCCGATGTTGAACCCTACGCCCAAAATCGCGATCGCCAGGTTTTAGAAGGGTTAGAAGCGGAAAATATTGCGGTCGAAACCTGTTGGGATCAATTGCTGCATTCCCCCGAGGAAATCCGCACCAAATCGGGAAATGAACCTTATAAAGTTTATACGCCCTATTGGAGAAGTTGGAGTCAAAAACCGAAGGAAAAACCGATTAATACCTTTCCCAAAAATCCCACCGGATTGACCGAAAAACAGTTGAAAATCGCCAAAGAAAATGGTATAATAGATTTGCCAACAGCCCAAGATTTGGGTTTTGTTTGGGAGAACGAATTAATTTTAGAACCGGGAGAAGATGCGGCTAAAAATCGGTTAGAGGAGTTTTGCGATCGCGCTTTATTGGAATACGACGAACAGCGAAATTTTCCCGGCAATGATGGCACTTCTCAACTGAGTGCGGCGTTAAAATTTGGCGTAATTGGGATTCGTACCGTTTGGGAAAAAACCGTTGAAGCGATGGAAAATAGCCGCAGCGATGAGGCGAGAAATAATATTAAAGCGTGGCAACAGGAACTCGCATGGCGGGAATTTTATCAGCAGGCAATGTATCACTTTCCCGAGTTAGAAAAAGGCCCCTATCGCGACCCGTTTAAAGACTTTCCCTGGCGAAATAACGAAGACCATTTTCACGCCTGGTGCGAAGGAAAAACCGGATATCCTATTGTTGATGCGGCGATGCGTCAGTTAAATGAAATCGGATGGATGCACAACCGTTGTCGGATGATTGTTGCCAATTTTCTCACCAAAGATTTAATGATTAATTGGCAGTGGGGTGAGAAATATTTTATGCAAAAATTGATAGATGGGGATTTATCTGCAAATAATGGGGGATGGCAGTGGAGTGCGTCGAGTGGGATGGACCCGAAACCGTTGAGAATTTTTAACCCCACAACTCAAACCCAAAAATACGACCCGGAAGGGGAATATATTCGTCAATGGGTGCCGGAATTAAGCAGTTTGGATACAGAAGATTTAGTCACGGGAAAAATCTCATCAAAAGATAGGGAAGCTTGCGACTATCCCGAACCCATTGTCGATCACAAACAGCAACAAAAACAGTTTAAGTCCCTCTATCAAGACCAAAAACAAGCCTCTTAGTCAGTTTACAGTTAACAGTATTTGGGGTGAAATTGTGTGTTTTTAGTTATCTAAAGAAGACAAAATTTCATTCCATTTTACTTTATGGATAGCCTGAAGTTCTGTATCTGATTCAATCAATGTCGAGTAATTCATTACAAAATCTTCTATGGAGTTAATTAATCGCAAGTAATATTTTAAAGTTGGAATGATTCCATTGGTGATCACAAAACATCCGTGTTCTTTTCTAATTTCCGCTATTTCATTCTCAATGAGACTGATTTGTGATGTTTTCACTTCAGGAACAGCAGAAGAAAATATGTAATATCGTCTGGGATTAAATTTAATGATTTTATCCTTGGCAATACGAATTATTTGTAAATCAATTTCTTTACCGTGTTTAATCTCTATTGCTTCAATTAAGTTTTGATTTTTATCAAAAATTTCTAGATCTCCCGCACTCTGAGATGTTCGATCAGAAGCGGTATGACTTCCTAAATCTTTCAAGATACATGAGTTATATCTTTCTACCTCTTTAATCAAGATTTTATAAATCGCAAAAAATGCCAAAACGGGAAGTTTTGACGCTCCATGAGTTTTATAATTAAAGTAAAAATGCTCTTTTAAGCAATTAATGATAGTAGATATATCAAATTTTTCAGAGTTAGAAATTTTAATAATTTTTATTTGATTGGCTTTCGTTATTTGTTTAACGTGATAGAGAAGCAATACCAAAGTGTTCTCAGCTTGATCGGGATTTTTTTCAACAAAATCAATTAAGTTTAAAAATGCTTGTTTAACAGCCTTATTACTAATCTTACCATTATAATCAAGCGTGTATGGATAGGCTTGTTCAAGAGAACGAGTTAACCATCCACTTTCTGCCATAGCAGGTAAACCTAATTCTTTCAAGGTTGGTGTAATATATTGAGTATCAATTCTTCGTCCTGAAAACCCATTTACCATATTTGATTGATGATTTCTTATATCTTGATTCGGATAAAGGGTTTTATGCACCAGCAAAGTGATTAAAACGGTATAAACTCCTTTTTGATTTTGAACATTTTGAGCAATTTCTTTAACAAAGTTATGATAGGCTTCTGGTATTGTTCTCTTAATCCGAGCAATATCTTCTGTATCATCGTAAGCTTGAAGTAATTTTTCTTTGTGATTCATAAGATTCAGCCCTAAAATTTCAAGTTGAATACTTTCAGACGAATTATTAAAGGAATTTTTTAAATTAATACAGTCACTATTGTCAATTAAATTTTGTTTTTCGAGTTGAACCGCCAGTTCATAAATCATCGGAATACAAACAGAATTACCAATTTGTTTATAGCATTCTGCTAGACTCGGGTGAATTTTAAAATCCGAGGGAAATCCCATAATTTTATAACACTCATTAATCGTTAATTTACGAACAGCATTTTCTTGGGGTAAGTAAATAAAAAATCTTCCTGATGTTTCCTGAGACGGTAAGGTAGGATGAACACCCTCAACAGAATAAATTCGATTGGGTTGTCGATGAACTCTAGAAAGATGTTCTGTATTGGGTCTAATGCCTTTTTTCCAGATATTTTTATTGCGATAACCGACAAATAATAATCCAGAATCTTGAGATTTAGGATTCTCAATTAACGTGTATTCACTGGGATGTAAATATTCAAAATTTCCCGTTTTATCTAAGAAACTTAATAAAGAGGGAAAAGGTGATAGGGTTTGAACTAAATTAAAGTTAAATTTTTTATTTAGCGTGCCAAAAATTACAATACGTTCTCGATTTTGAGGGACTCCAAAATCTTTAGCATTCAAAATTTTATAATCTACTAAATACCCTAAATCTTCCAATGAATACAAAATAGTATCTAAGGTTTTACCCTGATTATGATGAACCAAATGCTTGACATTTTCCAAAAAAATTACTTTTGGCTTTTTGGCATCTATAATTTTACAGATATGAAAAAAAAGTGTTCCTCTCGTATCTTGGAAACCACTTCTTTTGCCACAAATACTAAAGGGTTGACAGGGGAAACCTGCTGTTAAAATGTCGTGATCGGGAATTTTACTAATATCTATTTTAGATATATCTTTTTCAGGAATCTCTCCAAAATTTTGATAATAAACCTTTTGACAAGCCGGATTAATTTCACATGAATAAACGCAGCGATAGCCAGCTTTTTCCAGAGCGATGCGAAAACCACCAATACCCGCGAATAAATCTATAAAAGTGATAAGCTTGTCTATCATTCCCTGGTTAAAGCCTCATGTCAACTTAATCTTAACTCTTGATTTTAGGGATGACCAAGCTTTTTATTATAATTCAAAAAAGTTATTTATGCAAGATATAACATTCTCGCTATACTTATCTCTGTAGACGGGGTAGAAATAATAGAGACGCAATTATACAACGCCTCTACTATTTTTCCAGTTCCCAATTTAAGCCGAACGCAACCAAGGGGATTGAATTTGAAATTGCTGCTGTTGAAGTTTGTGCATATGTTCAAACAATTTCCAGCAATATTCTTGAGTCAGTCCACAAGTCACCGCACCCCGGAGAACCACATTAAAATACCAATCATTGGGAGCAAGTTCTTCTGGTAACTTATTAATCACCGTGTAAGTGCGAACATTAGTGTATAATTGACCGGAAGCATAAACTTCAATCAGTTCCGGTTGATAACCGCCAACGTGAATCCCGCGTTCGGCATCAAAACGAACCTCTTCGCGCTGATCGAGTAGATCCCTCATTCGTTGAGGAAGCAGATAAAGAACCCCTTCGACAGAAGAAAGAGGATCTTTAACCACATCAAGCGCCCCGCAATTTCGACGTTGCGATCGCCGATAAAAACCGAGTCGATAGCCTGAAAGAATAGCCGGACCGATAACATATTGATAAGTTGATTCTCCCATGGTTCGCTGTAAATCCACCGGACACATACAGGAACCATAAGCAAAATAATAAAACATCTCCTCAATCTGAGATTGATGTGTGAATCCCCACTTTGGATCGACGCTCAACTTAACCTCCTTCTCCAATCAACCCAACCCTTTCTAGAAAACCAAAAATTCCTCGACTCTGCTGATTTACCCGAGAACAAGCCGTATGGGAAAGACAAATCATCGATAAACAGTAAAGCAATGACCCCTCAAGATCGAGATCCATCGAGTCGAAATATCTATCTTTAGGAACTTGTGCTATTCTAGCAAGTCCAAACTCAAGGATACAATTTCAACCCGATGATTGGCAGATTAAATCGATACAGATTTATGGGCAACTAAGACAATTCTTAGAGAACTCACTCTGTCAGGAGTCATAATCTGTGATATGATTCTCTAGCTTAAGGCTAAGTATCGATAGCCCAAGGTTCGTTCGACTTCCTCACTGTGTTAGGCATGGGAAAAACATTATTGTTGCGCTGGCTCTTCCCCAGTTTAGTCAGTCTATTTTTACTCGTCTCTCCGAGCGAAGCGGCTCAACTGCAATTCTGGCGATATGAGACCGAGCAGAATCGACTCTCTTTTACAACTCAAGGAGGAGTACAACCCCAAGCTTCTCTACTCTCCAACCCCACCCGTTTGGTGATTGACTTACCCGGAACCACCCTGGGAAACGTCACCCGCAAACAATCTTTTGGGGGAGTAATTCGAGAAATTCGGATCGGTCAGTTCGACGCCCAAACCGCCCGGATCGTGGTTGAACTGGCCGATGGATACACCCTCGATCCCCAAATGGTACAATTTCGGGGCTTATCTCCGAGCGAGTGGACGGTACAAATTCCCTCGCCCCAACCGATAGGCGGCCCAAGCAGCCCACCAACGGCCAGCCGTTCGGTAGACGTTCGGCCCCAAACGCCTCCAACCCCCGCCCCTTCAAGACAAGCGGCGGTTCAACCTCGACCGACGACCAGCCAAACCGCTGTTGATGACGTGGAAGTGCGCGATGACGGGATTGTGCTGCATACCAGCGGCCAAATGCCTCAAATCGAATTTAAGCGCAGTCAGGATGGCACCTGGATGACGGTTGACGTTTTGGGAGCGACTTTAGCCTCGCAGTCGAGTAGCTTCCGTCAACGGGTCAGCAAAGATGGGGTTACGGTTAGCCAAGTCACCCAACTCTCCAACTCGCCCCCGGTGGTGCGGGTGATCATGAGTACCCCCAACACCCGACAAAATTGGGAAGCTCGACCCTCGGCCGGCGGCGTGGCGATTTGGCCTTCCGGCAGTACGCCGCCTGCGATTCAAGTTTCAACAGGTTTGGCGACCATTCAATCGATTGAACTCCAAAATCAGACTTATTTTGTTGTTAAAGCGGACCAACCCCTAAACTACACGCACGGTTGGGATCGAGAAACGGGAGCCTATGGGATTACCTTTTTTTCGGCCAAACTCCCGGAAAATATTCAACTCCCTCAACGGGAAGTCGGCGGCCCGATTCTGTCCACGCGAATTCGTCAGGAAGACCCGGAAACCTTTACCCTTTTGGTTGAACCGGCAACTCGGGTGAAAATCGGACAGCCGACCCAAAATAGCGCCGAACAGCTTGTTTTCCCGATGGGGATTAATTTGGCTTCGGTGCCGCCGGTTCCTCCCCCGTCTCAACCCTCGCCTCAACCGCCTGCAAATACGACTCCGCCTCCGAGAAGCCCCAGACCGCTTTTACCGCCCCGTCAATCTCCCCCTTCTCCCCGTCCGCTGCCGTTTCCGCCCCGACCGGTGGGTTCGGGTCAGCCGAATCTCCCCCAAGTTCCTCAAGGACGGGTGGTGGTGATGATTGACCCCGGACATGGGGGCAGCGATTCCGGTGCTGTTGGTGTGGGTGGGTTGCGAGAAAAAGATATTGTGATGCCGATTTCTCAGCAGGTCGCCCAAATTTTAGAACAGAATGGGGTGAGTGCGGTGATGACTCGGACTGATGACCGCACGGTGGAACTTGAACCCCGCGTACAGATGGCGAACCGTTTGGGGGCGACTTTGTTTGTGAGTATTCACGCGAATGCGGCTTATCGGGCGGGTGCAAATGGGATTGAAACGTTTTATTATCAGACGGGTTATTCTTTGGCCGGCTACATTCAAAATAGTATTTTGACAAATTTCAATATGACCAACCGGGGGGTTAAACAGGCGAGGTTTTATGTGTTGCGAAATACCTCGATGCCTTCGGTTTTGGTGGAAGTGGGTTTTGTGACGAATACTTATGATGCCAGTATTTTAGCCGACCCCGCCCAACGTAGTCGCATGGCTCAAGCGATCGCCCAAGGGATTTTACAATATTTAAAAGCGGGAGGCTATTAACAGTGAACAGTTTACAGTGAACAGTGACCCTCCGGGAACGTCCGTTGCTTCGCGACTATTCCGCCAAGTCAGCACTGCCTCACCAGTTATTAGTGAATAGGGTAAGGGGTAAAGGGTAAGGGGTAAGGGGTAAGAGGCAATTCTGTAGGCGAAGCTGACTACGGAACGCGCTTACTCCTAACTCCTGACGACTGACATCACGACTTTTGCCTTTTGCCTGTTGCCTCTTGCCTGTTGCCTATTCCCGTTATCGCGTGAGATTTTTCTCTTGAAATTCTCGCTCGGTTTCTATTTCTTTGCCGAGAAAGTAGTTGAGGAAAGTCCGAATAATGGCGATCGCGGCTAACTTCGCTAAGGCTTGTAAGGAGGGAGCAATGGTTGTGGCTAAAATATCGGCTCCCAACTGAAATTCTAAGGCGAGCGCCAACCAAGATGCCAAACACAATCGCAGTCTAAAAAAGGGCAAATCTCGCAAGACAGAAGGGTGACGAATTACGAATTTGAGGGTGGCGAGTAAGCCAATAATAATACAAAAAACTGAAATGCCTTCTAGTATAATTCTTGTGAAGGAGACAATGACAGATAACCCGTTTTCTAGTAGCTCAATTCCCATGTTAAATCGGTTCTGGTTAATCGGATTTATACTCAAACCGTAGTGTGAGGGCGGGGTTTCTGTCAAAGGGTTGAGCGAACTTTTACCCTTAAACCGATCCGATTTAGGGCAATTATAATCCTAAACTCACAGTAGCCGGAACTTGTTCGCTTTTGCGAGTTTCAAGTTCGGCCACGAGGTTTTCTCCGCTGCGATGGGCTTCCCAAGGGCCTGAAAAACGGGTGTCAATATTCCAAGTTCCTTGGATGTAGTTTTCTTCCTCAGAAATCGTACCCACATAGTTGATAGACTGGGGAGAAGTCATTAAGTAGCGTTTGGTAAAACTGACATTTCGTCCTGTTACCGTACCGCTCAAACGAGCTTCTCCTAAATCACTATCATCTAAAATACTACCGCTGAGGGTATTTCCACTTTGAACAAATGTGGCTTCAAAACGAGTCGGTTCTCCTTGTTGCCAGTAAGTGCCGAGCCAAGTTCCGCTTAAATCTGCCATAAAGTTATCTTTGCTTCGATCAGTTTCTCACCGCCAATACTCACGCAGAATTTAAAATAATTCCGAGTTTTGTTCGAGTCGATCGTTACAGATTTTCCCAAATAAAGTTTCGTAGGTTGTATCTGTAATACCACAAAAACTAATCGCTTGCCAAACCCAATTTTGGGTTCGCGGAGACAGAAGCTGACTGTCGGTAATATTAATTAGTCTCAAACTGGCTGAATCTTTAAATTGACTGGCTTGTTGGTCCAACCGCAGCAACGAACCGGATTCGTTGGTTCGATACACCCAACGTTCTCGTCCGCTAACAATTTTAACTTGCCATCCGGGTACGAGCGCCAGGGTACACAGGGTTCCCGGTTCACCCAGTCCCAAACAGCCATCGGGCCAAGTCTCGGATTGCGCCTCGACGATTCTTAGGGCAGAATGGGGTAAGCCGGAGCGGTTGGCGGCATCTTGAAAAACGGTGTTGGCGACCGAAACGGGTAAGTTGGAAACGCTTTGATTTGTTTCTAAACGAATCACTCGCCCGTTTAAATCGGTTCGGTACACCCAACTTTGACGGCCATTGGACACCACCACTCGCCAGCCTTCTACTAACATTTGACCGCACAATTCATCGGATTGGGCCAGTCCCAAACAGGTGTTTGGCCAGGTTTGGCGCTCGACGTCTGTTATGGTTAATTTCTCGGGAGATACCCCGGTCTGTTGGGACAATTCTTGACGAACCGCTTCGGCTACCCCTGAGGGTAACGAGTCCACTTGTTCCGGGGGATGGGCTTGGCTGTGAAGGTCATAGTTGACCAGCTTGACTTGAAGTTCAACCGGCGTTTTGGCTGTCTTTTTGTGGACGTGACGTTCAAAGACTGGACTCGGTAAGACTTTATAGATGGACGGTTTTTCTGGACGATTGCAAGCCTCCGAGGGTTGACAAACTGAATTTTCGGTTTTATCTATAGGATCGGCTGACTGCTCAATCTGATTGATCGGTTGATCAGGAACAGATGAGTCAGATTGAGCAGAAACCGCGTGGCTTGTGCTAGCCACCGAGACAGAAGAAGGAGAGACGAGTACACCAGCACTCTCAACTACGGTTTTGAGAAAAGCTGGGTAGGCTTGGATTGCCAAAACCCCAGTCAACATGAATGCTAAAATCAATGGACGGGGGTGCTTCTCGCCTTTGAATGGTTGAGTCCCTTTTGGTTTGGGAGGGCTAATTTTCATGGGAAGCATCCGCTATCGCAGTTATACCAACGACAGACTTGGATACCCTGTGAATTGTTTCCTCAGTTGAGACGTGACTTGCACTGCAACTGAGTTTGTTTATTAAGTTTTAACATCTCTCATTTTTGCTGAGGATGGGACAAACGTAACAAAAAGTTAAACAGTTGAGGGATATTTCTCGGTGAATCTGTATACCTTTACACTCTTGTATGGGATGCCATACACCTAACTTAGAGCCTATGCAAGCTGACTGAGGTTCTTTTTTCCAGAGTATCAAAGCCTATTTCATTATAACTGATAGACTTGATTATTGCCATCGATTAGAATTGAATATCGAGCCTGTGATCGCGATCGAGGGTAAAATTCTCTCTTGACTTGGAGGTCAACTGATGGATGTGCTGTTGGAAGGGGGATCGAGTTTACAAGATCGTGACTATACTGTGATTATCGATCAAAGTCAGAGTATGTCGATTGTTGATCGTTTTGAACAAAAACCGCGATGGGAAATGATTCAAGAGTCTACTCTGGCTTTGACAACCCTTTGCGAACATTTTGACCCGGATGGAATTACGGTTTATTTATTTTCCGATCAGTTTCAACGATATGAAAAGGTGACTTCTCAACGAGTTGCCCAGATTTTTAAACACCATAAACCTGGCGGAAAAGCCAATTTAGCTGCGGTTCTTAAAGATGCCACTGATAATTATTTTGAACGGCGGGCGATGGAAATTTCTAAACCCAATGGAGAATTAATTTTGGTGGTGACGGGGGGAGAAATTGAAGGCGCAGAAGCGGTTAAGCAAATTGTTATTAATGCGGCTAATCAATTGAGTCGCGATGAAGAATTGGGGATAGAATTTATTCAAGTCGGAGAAGATGCGGCTGTGACCCGGTTTTTTAAGGTGTTAGATCGGGAATTACAAATGGCGGGAGCCAAGTATGATATTTGTAATACGGTCACGTTTGAGGATATGGAAGAAATGAGTTTGAGTGAGATTTTACTCCGGGCGATCGCCAATTAAACTGTTTGTTAACTGTTGGTGAGTTTTTCTCAGACTTTTAACGTTCTCGGTCGCCCGTTGCGTTTTTTTTATTAAACTTTTTTTAGGATAGTTTTTTGATGAAAAAAACGGCTGTTTTTATCGAAAGAACAGCGCAAAAAAGCATAAGTTTTTAAAGCGTTTTGGGTTAATTTTTTATTTTCAAAACACAGGAAAATGCTGGATCAACCCTTCGACCCAAACCAAACACTCAAACAAAGATATCGCCCGATAAAATTACTCGGTCAAGGAAGTTTTGGTAAAACCTATTTGGCTGTTGACGAATACAAGCCCGAAAAATCTCTCTGTGTAATTCAACAATTCTACCCCATTTCTAACAATCAAGACCAGATTCATAAAGCCTCTCAACGATTTGAACTCGAAGCCATTCGCCTCGAACAACTGGGTAAACTATTCGGACCAAACATCCCCAAATTGTCCTACTTTTATATCGGTTTCAAGAAGAAAATTATCAGTATATAGTCCAAGAATTTATTCAGGGTAAAAGTTTAAGCCAAATCGGATAAACCGAAGCCGTTTATAATGAAAACCCAATTCGTCATCTACTATTAAGTTTGCTTCTCGTCTGAGAATTTATTCACTCCCATCATATTATTCATCGGGATATCAAACCCGCCAATTTAATCCATCATCCCAACGGACAGTTTGTTTTGGTGGATTTTGGCGCGTCTAAATTCGCATTTGAGAGATATTAACGCGGTTGCTTTTTCCCCGGATGGAAATATTATGGCGAGTGGCAGTAGCGATCATACGATAAAATTGTGGCGGGTTCACACCCAAGAACTTGTACGGACTCTGCGGGGACATTCGGACTGGGTGAGAACGTTGTGTTTGAGTTGGGGAATTTCTCCGGCTTATCCCCTGATTTTAATTAGCGGAAGTGCCGACCAAACTTGAAAATTTGGGATGTAGAAACCGGTCAGGTTTTAGAAACTTTTGTGGCTCACCATACGCGATGTTAACACGATTGCGATCGCCAACAACGGTCAAACTTTAATTAGTGGTGGGAGTGATAATATAGCACTACGCCCAAGTCGTGAGGTCAGAAGTCACCAAGTCAGAAGTAGATGAAAAGAGGCTTTGCTGCTTTTACTAATGTCAAACACCGTGTCGGCGTAGTGCTATAAAAGTTAGTGGGAAAACGAATTCTCGGTCTCTACTATTCAATCTGGCCGAATCGGGGTATTATCTTGGAGTAGTAATCTATCTCAAGTTTTGAGGATAGGATATGGGCTGGATGCGGTACGTTGCTGTAGCATTGATCAATACTGTGGGTGCGGTCGTTGGAATTATCTTGATTCCGATGCCTCAATGGGTATTGGCTCAATCATCCCCGAACACTCCCGAGATAGAATACAGAATTGATGACTCTAGCCTCCTCGACGAACCCTCAGATGTTATCTTTCCCGAGTCTAGCCTGACGGAAAACGAACCGCCTCAACCGCAATCTCTAGAGGATTTGTATCGACTGCGCGATCAACTCAAAGCCGACTTAGAAAAACTATCCGATTCTGAGGATATCTCCAGTTTAGAAGCTTGGCAGTATGAACTGCAACTGCAACAATATCAAACCGGACTGCGTGCTTTGCGTCAAACCGAAACCCGCATTCGCCGCGAAGAAGAAGCCGCACAGCTTTGGGATGTGGCGACTCAACAGGCGTCCCAAGCCGTAGCAGCCGGCAAACAAAACCCTCCCGACTGGGAAAGCGCCCAAACGTTTTGGGTACAAGCTATTGATAGTTTGCGACAAATTCCCTCGGAAACTTTTTTAACTGAAAAAGCGGTTGAAAAAATTGTAGAATATCAAGGGTATTTGGCGATCGCAACTTACGAACGGGCAATCGTTCAATCGCAACAAAAAGACGATCCAACCCCCGAAAAAGACGGTCAATATTCGGTGGATGTTCCCCAATTTCCGGGGTTTGAAATGTACGGAGATACCAACCGAGATGGAGTGATTAACGCCGCCGATGAAGTCCGCCCCGCCCGATGGTCATTGTCAACCGGGCCGCTGATGTTGTTTAATAATGATGATGACGATCGCGATGGTTTTCCTGATTGGAAAGATCAAATTGTTAATGGAAAATACGATCGCGAAGATTTAGCTCAAATTCACTTTAAAATATCTCCAGAATATCAAGGTGCGGAGATTTTTATTACTACAGATACTCAAGCCCAACCGTTTGTAAATATCTTTCAAAAAACGGCTGGCGGTTGGGTTCCGGTTGATTTGACGGGTGAAAAAGCTTTAACCTTTAATCAGGATATGATTTTAGGGGTGGAAGCCAAACAATTTGCTCACAACAATTGGACGGGTTTGGTAAGCTTAAAAGCGGTGGCTCGTCGGGATAATCAAGAGATCGCTTCCGATACGATTCAAATGGGGGTTGCGCCTTGGATGATGTCTCCAAATACGGCGTCGGTGTCGGAAGTTCATCTGAGCGATCGCGGAGAAAATCGGGAGTTGATCGCGGAGGTTAAACAGGTGGTTGAACCGAGGGGTGCGACTCCAAAAATTACTCCGGGAGAGACGGCTTGGATGCAGGATACCACAGAAATTGGTTATGTGCAATTTCCCGGTGAAAATAGTCTAAAAAGCTATCCGGTGGCGTTAAATGGAAATCGTTCCGGAGAAAGCGATGATTATGCCGAATCGTTAATGAATCGCAATTTTGGTTGGTTTGAAATGGGTAAACCCCGTTCTCTCGATCCGTTGAATCAATGGTTAGATTGGTATAGTAATTTAGAAGTTACTCCGGCGCTTCCAAACTATCCGATGGGACGGATTTATTATGGGAAAGCCGACGAAGAAACGTTGCATCCCGATGTGGTAGAATTCCTAAAAGCGCAGCAGGTTCAGGGGCCGCCAATTGAGATTGATACGTCTTGGTTGATGGTGCGTCATGTGAGTGAAATTATTAATTTTATTCCCAGTCAAACGGGGGAACCTTTGCTGTTAATTGTGAGTCCCAGATCGGGGCTTAAACTGATAGAAGAATTGGCAGAAAAGGGTTATGAAGGGGCGGCGATTAATCGCGGTTTGAGTACGCAAACGACGATTAGGGCGGCTTTGAATAATCGTTTATTGGTTCAGCATAATCTACAGTTACAGCGAGAAAAAATTGATCCGCTGTTGAAGAAGTTGAAACGAGAGTTGAATCTCAATGATGATCAAATTATTGAAGTTCCGGTCTTATTTGGGTATAGTGGTTATGCTTGGTGGCCGAATTTAGTTAATGCGGTTTTTGTTAATGGTGAGTTGTTGGTGCCGAACCCTCGCGGGGCGTTAATTGATGGTCGAGATTATACTCAGGAAGACTTCAAAAGACGGCTGGCTGTGGCGGGGTTGAATGTGAATTTCCTCAATGATAGTTACTATCAGGAACTTAAGGGAGATGTGTACACGGGTATTAATACCACCCGCGAGGCTTCACAACAACCGTTTTGGGAAGTGTTACCCCAACGTTGAAGACGGTGACGACCGGGGACAAAGCGGTTATTGAGTTTACTTGTCATTAATGCTTAGACTTATTCGGATTAAATCTCATTAAATTAAAAAAAAGGAGATCGGGCGCTAATTCCCGTCTCCTGAATACTTTGTTTGAGTTATACGAGATCACAACTAAAGTTGCGACTGTTGCATATCGATATCGTTTTTTATCGCTTCACCAACTGAGAAACATTAATCAAACTGTTCTACTCTATAGACTAACAAAGTTCTCCAACTATTGCAAGTATTTCTCAATTATTTTTCAAAGACGTTCCCGGAAAGAGGTTTCGGGTGTCGGGGCGGGTTGACCAGTCAAAAACCCGGTTTCTGGAACAATACACACCGTCTATTTGAGGAAGCGGTAGAAGAAACCGGGTTTTTTAGCCTGTACTATACTAGATTCAATCTCACTCGGAACCGGAAACGGAAGCCCCCAAAGCGACAATGCGACTGATCTGATCGGTGGTTAAACCCGTGACGCCGGTAATATTCATGTGTTCGTAGGCGCCGGTTGCCCTCAAAGTCTCCTGATACTGGACGGTTTGAACGTTCCAAAGCTGAATCGTCCCTTCGCAAGTGCCGATCGCTAAAATCTTACCATTGGGACTAAAAGCCAAAGCGTGAATCGGGTCGGGGGTGTGGTGTAACGTTCTCAAACACTGTCCGGTGTGTCGGTTCCACAATTTCACAGTACCATCATTACTGCCGCTGGCTAAAATGGGTTGATCGGGACTATTGGTAATGGACTCAATCCCATGACTGTGACCCCGCCAAGTTTGTAAACAAGTTCCGCTGCTGACATCCCACAACTTCAGGGTACAATCATCACTTCCACTGACTAAAAGCGGAGTTCCCTCAAGTCCCTGAGTATTCAACGGAGAAGCCAAATCGCCATCGGTTGCCGGCCAGTCTGTCGTTAGGGGCGAAGTTTCCCCATTCAACGGGGGTGACGCCAAACCGTCCCAGGGAAAATGTAGCGGGGCGAATAACAAACAACTGACCCGATCTTGATGTCCGCGACAAATTCGCAAACATTCGAGGCGATTGATATCCCATAACTGAATGGTCGAGTCTTCGCCGGCCGTCGCCAGAAGACCCTGAGGGCTAAAAGCGATCGCGGCGACCCGAGTTTCGACGGGCAGATCGCGTTCAACCCGACCGAAGCGAACATCCCAAAGCCGAATCGTCCCATCTTCGCCACAACTCGCCAAACGTTGGCCCAAGGGACTCCAAGCGATCGCGTTGACTCCGCCGTGATGGGCCGACCACACCTGACGAGAGTGACCGGTCTGCACGTCCCACAAACGAATTGTGCCATCTTGACTGCTGGTGGCGAGGGTTTGTCCGTCCCCACTCCAGGCGAGGGCCGTCACCGCCCCCCGATGGGAGGGACTCATTAGCTGCTGTTGATATTCAGATCGCAAGGACCACAGACGCACTTCTCCCCAAATATTTCCGGTGGCTAAATAAGTATTATCTTGGCTAAAAGCGATCGCGGTAATTTCCCCGATACTTTGGGCAAAAATAGAATAGGAAAGGTTAGCGTAGGCAAAATTAACTTGATGCAAATTAACCTGCTGTAAATCGGCGTGCCAAACGGTGAGGTGAGAAAAATCGTAACCGCTCAAATCAATTTGAAGCCGAATACAGAGGTTTAACCAGTTGCCGACACCGTAGCCCGAACCCTGTTTTTCCATTTGTCGCAACCGCTCTAAAATCGTTTGCAGTTGTTCTATTAAAGCTCTCGAAGAACTAAAGGTCATTTGTAGCGCCCGGGCGATGGGTTCTAAAATGGAAGAGCGCTGATGTTCTCGCACCGATCGCTCGACTGTGGTTTTGATCAGGGCGATCTGAACAAATTGTTTGATCTCTCCGGTGGTTAACTCGTGAACGATTTGTTCGGTGAGACAGTGGGTGAGATATTCCATCACCATCGGGCAGATCAGATAATAGTTTTCTTCGGTGGTTTCAGTCGGCTTTTTGTTGCTAATTTGATTGTCTTTTTGGGGTGAAAAAGCGGGTTTTTTTCGTCTTTCTCTTTTAACGAGCGATCGCCAAGTTAAAGCTTCTAAGGCTTGTAAAATACTGGCTTGAGAAACGGGCGGAATTAAATCTCGATGTAATTGTTTAACGGTGGTTTGTCCGCGATCGATAGCGATCCAGAACATAATCGCCATTTCTAAGGGAGATAAACGCTGAAACTGGGGAGCCAGTAAACGGCGAATCCCGTTTAAAATGACAGAACGGTGTTCTAAAAATTGAGCAATTTCCCCTTCAAATAAGTCTTGAATGGCGGTGGAAACTATTTTTAAAGCCAGGGGGCTGTAGCTGTAGAGTTCGCACAAAGAACGTTTTTGTTCGGGTGAACCGCAGACCGATTCTAACAAGGCGCTGGCGGCGTCGGTTGACCCTTCCAATAAAAACGATCGCACGGCAGGACCGGTGCCTTCTAGGGCGGCAATTTCGGGAGGTTTTTCCCGCGAAGTTAACAGCAAACAACTTTGATGAACGGTTTCTCCCATCGCCCGCAACAGTTCGCCGTAGCCTTCGCACCCCGGGCGATAGCGTCCGGTTGTTCCTTCGAGTAGAATGCTTTCAACGTTATCTAAAACGATTAAACAGCGGGTGCGGCGGGCGAGGCGAATGAATTCACCGATCTCGCTGAATGAACTGGTATTTGTGGTGGGGGTTAAACTGGGGGTGGCGGGGGTTGTGGGTTCGGAAGTCGAGGGGGAAATAAAAGACAGAAGCTGAGTTAAAACGGTTTTGGGGGCGGGGGCGTAGCGCAGACTGCGCCAAATGACCACATCAAATTCGGTTTTTAGCTGTTCGATCAGTTTAACCACCAATGCACTTTTGCCAATACCGCCCATTCCCATGACGGCGAGGAGTCTTACCGAGTCGGTTTGAATGTAGTGTTGGAGTTGAGCGAGTTCTCTGGTGCGTCCGTAGAAAACGGAGACGTCGGGCGCTTCTCCCCAGTCCCAACGCTTGGGAACGGTTGAGGCTGGGGGTTCCGTCGGTTGGGGAACGGGAGAAAGGGGACTGTCGCCGTTGGGGGGTTGGGGAGTAACGGTCGCTGTTGGGACAGTGGCGGGGGTGGAGGCGCTGTATCGTTGAATCAGGAGAGAGCGAAAATTTTTCTTGGTGACTTTTTGTCCGAAGACCATTGAGAGTGAATGCCACAGCCCTGCGGCGACGCCCTTGATATAATCGGGGTCATAGCCTGCATCTTCTGCGATATCGGCATAGCCTTTTCCTTCCCAGGAATGTCGAAAGACGAGAGTTTTAACGGTGTTTAACGAACCTGGGGGTAAAGTTCTTTCTAGAATTGCTAAGGCTTCGTCAACTTTCATTCGCTCTCACGCTTTGGTGCATCTGTGTTCTCTTGTTCTGATTTTACTGGACTCATCCTGACGACAAATTGTTCGGATTGAGACGATCACAGAAAAGGGTATATCTTGTTATAGCAGGGTTTTTGTTGATTGATTGGTATCAAATTGACTTTTTGCCTTGTAATCAAATCCTGATGTGGAGATCTGCAAGTTCTTGGCAATTTATTTTTCTTTAATAGAGCTTAAAAATGTTTGAAATTTGGTGAGGGTGGAAATGAAAAAGCCCAGAGACTTGGCTCTGGGTTTGTAGTTGAGTTGCGATCGGTTGGTATAGCTCGGGCTGAGGGGGGGTTAAGCGGCGATTACATCACTTAAGTCACCCGCCAGATAACGTAAGATTGAATCGACGGTTTCGTTTTTGAGCCATCCCTTCTCGACGGCGATTTCTCCAAAGCGCATCCGGGTTTGGCTTTGTTCGATTAAGATGGCTTCAATTTGGTGATCGCTGAGTAAGTTGGCGGCTTTCAGGTAGTGACCAATGGGTTGTTTGCGGGGTTCGGTGGCGACTTTCGGTAACTGTTCGGCGAAAAAGTCGATGGTGTCTTGATTGACCCATCCCCAATCGGCGACAATCTCTCCAAATCGCAGATGACGCTGTTGGGCTTGAGCATCCAAAACCAGGTTGACTTGATTCGGGGTGAGCAAACCGGCTTCTTGCAAGAGTTGACCCAGTAAGGGCATTTGCAGCTTGGGAGTGGTCGAGGATGCCAAGGAAAACTGAGGGGAACGATAGAGGTTGAGGCGTTGTTGGAGGACTAACCACACGAAGGGTAGATCGTTAATCAGATAGCGTTTCCACAGTCGTTTCGGTTCGCAGGAGAGGCGGTAGAGCCATTCCATCCCCAGTTCGCTCATCCATTGGGGAGAACGGGGTTTTTCGCCGGCTTCAAAGTCAATCGAGGCACCAATCGCCAGGAAGACGCGAATATTTTTGAGTTTGTGTTTGTGTTTAACGATCCATTTTTCCTGTTTGGGGGCGCCCAAGCCAACCGCTAAAACTGTTGCTTTCGACTGGTTGATCCGATCTACAATTCTTTGGCATTCGACCTCATCTTTCTCGAAACCATAGGGGGGAGAGTAGGTATCTACAACCATGTTTCGCCCGACAATGCTATTGATTTTTTCTTGAGCGCGAGCGGCTACGCCTTCGGCGGCACCGAGTAAAAAGATGGTGGTATTTTCGCAGTTTTTATAGTGTGTGTAAAAAGCGGGGAATAAATCGGAGCCGGAGATTTTTTCACGAATGGGTTGACCGAGCAGGCGAGAGGCGTAGTATAAGACTTGACTGTCGCAGACTCGGTAATCTGAATTTTGATAGATTTGGTAAAATTCTTCGTCCCGTTGCAAGTTCACTAAGTGGTCTACATTTGGGGTGAACACGACACCACCCCGTTGACCTAACTTCTGGAGCAGTTCATCTTGAGACAGGTTATCAATATTGACATTAAGAATTTTAACGGTATTCATAGGTAAGAACTCAGAGCAATGATTTAGATTGATTGAAAATCTAGATGAACTCTAGGCGATGCGGATATTAATTAGCCCTCAAGCACTGATTTCAGCGATGAGTGTAGCGTGGGTACGATAGCCCCAACTGCTTGGGTTGTCAATAAATGTCCCCGGAATTGGTCGCATCTATGAATCTTTGATAAAAATTTTAGATGCCTAGTTGCCGATCCTGTTTTAATTTAGGTTTCGGTTGTTCTCCTAATTATAGGAGGAATTATTGTAAAGATACCAGGTATTTTTGTAAAGTTTAGAGGTTTTCTGTGTAAAGCTTCAGTAAAGATACGGAGAGGCCTGAGATCCGACTGTGAAGGGGAAATCAGTGAAATTCCCGAAGGGATTAAAATTTCACTCTGGAGTCAGATCCTTGCCTTATTAAAATTCTATCTCAATGAAGAGGTAAAAGTTGAGTAAAATCTGTTTTTTGGTTGTTGATTTTGTGTGAAGTTATCAAACTTTTAGACAAATCAGACAAAATAGACTTTCATAAATTTGATTGACATCCCTGAGAGACCAGTATAATCTTAGCAGTCGATCGCCTTGATGAGAGCAACCCGGATCAAACAACCATACTACGCTTTGTCTCCTCCTGGTCAGTTAAACTCAAAGCATCTGAGGGTTTACCACCTAACCCCGATCAAGCGAAAGAGGAGAGCGCCAACTGTGGATCAACAAATCAAAGACTTAATTGAGCAACTCCATCAATTTGAACACACCAGTTCTAAAGGACGCAAAGCTCTAACTCGACTACTGATTATCATTCAGGGACATCCGGATTTATACCGATCCTCCCATCCGAACTATTGTGAGGCGCTCAATCGTAGCCTGGAATGGATGTGTAAAAATATACTATCTTTTGAACCTCGTCCTCCTTCTGTGGAGCAGAGTCTAATTCGTTGGATTAATGGTTATCTCAAGTGGCGGGTGCGAGATTTGTTTACTCCTGATACTTTATTTAAACATAATGTTCACAGTTTAGATCAACCAATCACCAATGCTGAGGGACAATCAACGACTTTGTTAGATGGGATTCAAGATCCAAATGCGATCACAGATATTGAGGGATGGATTGAAGAAAGTCAAAAAAACAGACGTTTGAGTGTGGGGGATGCGGTTTGGGAATATATCGAACAAGATCCGGAAAATCGGCTAAAAAATTGCTATCCGAGAAACCACCCTGAATGTAATTGTCAAATTTTAGCGATGGGGTTACTGTTGCAACAACCCTCTCAGAAAATTCGAGAGATTGCCCGAGAATATAATATCAGTGACCAAACTCTTTACTCTCACTGGAAGCGAAAATGTCTTCCTTTGTTACAAACCATCTGCGACCAAATTAGCAAGGACTTTGGAGTGTAAAAATGAACCCAAATTTATCTTCGGTTTTACCAATTCCCATCAGCCAAGATGCGCTGCGTTTCGCCAAACAATTTGCAACCGAACAAGCCACTCCCCAAAAAGGAAAACAGGTTTTTCTCAATACCTTAGCGGTGGTTGCGGTCCGAGATTATCTGCGATGGTTATCGATTTCAACAGCAATTGATCAAGGTGACTGTTGGCATCGGGTCAAAAGGTCGATGTTTAATGTCGCCGATTTGGTTTTACCCCCTTTGGGAAAACTGGAATGTATTCCGATTTTACCCGGTCAAAACGATTTAGAAATTGCTCCCGAAGTCACGGAGAATCGTTTGGGTTATATTGCGGTAAAATTCGGCGAAGATCTCAAACAAGTAGAATTATTAGGGTTTGCTTCTGAGCGAGAAATTGCTTATCCTCCCGAACCGATTACCCTCGAAAAGCTGAATCCAATTGATGATTTAATTGATACCCTTGATTGGCATCGGAAATGGATTAATTTGTGGCAACATCTTTCTCAACCGGAATGGCAACCTCTGGAACTTTTACCGACTCCGAACATGATTCGTTATAAAGCAATTAGACAGCCGGTCAGAAGTGTTTTAAAAACTGAGCCGATCAAACACAGCTTTACCCGAGGGAAGGTGATTGAGTGGAAACAGGAGCAAACTCAGTCCAATCTTTTATTAAGACTAAAAGTCGGGGAATATTCCGAGGAAGAAGTTAATGTTAACATGAGACTGGATTTGCTGCCAGAGGAAAATAAAACAACTTATTTACCCAAAGGTTTGGAGGTGAGTATACTCGATGAATCTGGAGTGGTTTGTATGAATACTCAAGCCCGAGATGCGGATCAGTGGATTGAATTAGAGTTCAGTTGTCTGCCGCAGGAACAGTTTAGTTTACAAATTCTTGTCAATGGAAGTAAGATGATTGAAACCTTCAGGATTTAATTGATTGGGGAACTGACATGACAGTTATCAAAGTGCTTGTATTCTGGGATAGGGGCATTAATAAATTTAGAGTTCGGTTGGGAATGAGCGATGGTGAAATTAATTCACTCGATGGTTATTTGCCTGCTTTGCCTGAGGATTTAAAAGCTTCAAAAAAACAATTTGAATGGTCTGATTCTCGTCAATCTGCTTATAGTAAATGGCAATTTTCCTATGATCAATTTGAAGCCGTTCGTCAGGTTGTTAGTCGAATCAAACCGAAAAAAATTATCACGGATTCTGAAGCCGAAGCCATCAGTTCTCAGCAAAAAGAATCAGTTGTTAAGAGTTTAAATCAATGGCTAAATTGTCAAGATTCGGCTTGGCAACCGATTCGAGATGAATTAATTGCCGTTCTCAGTCACTTACAAAGAACGGGAAAAGAAGCCCGTCTTTTTATCGATACAGATCACTTTCAACTGCGCCGTCTTCCCTGGCAAGAATGGGACTTATTTAAACATCGTTTTCCTCAGGCGGAAGTTGCGGTTCGTCTGCAAAGAAGCCGGACAAAAATTCAGCCCATTCGTCAAGATTCCAAAGTAAAAGTATTAGCTGTAATTGGGAATAGTCAGGGAATTCAGACTCAGTTTGATGAACAAGTCATTCAAGCTTTAAAACAAAAAAATGCACAAGTTACTGTTTTAAAACAGCCGACTCGCGAAGAACTTTCGCAAGCATTGCGAGACGAAAACGGTTATCACTTATTTATTTTTTCGGGTCATAGTTGTTCCCGTGAGGATGGAACAATTGGGTGGATTGAATTAAATAACAATACTCAGGATCTAATTTCCATTGAGGAGTTTAAAAGTTCTTTTGGAATAGCAATTAAACAGGGGTTACAACTGGCAATTTTCAATTCTTGCGATGGTTTAGGACTCGCCCACCAACTGGCGGAGTTGGGTTTACCTCGAAGTATTGTGATGCGAGAACCGATTCCTGATCAAGTAGCGATAAATTTTTTGAAGTATTTTTTTGAAGAATTTACCAACAACAAATCCCTGTTTCATTCGATTCATTTTTCGAGGCAAAGACTGATTGAATCGGGTTGGGAAAAGAATTATCCGGGTGTTTCTTGGCTTCCTACTCTTTGCGTGCAGGAAGTCACGCTTTCAAGCAACTCGCTGATTTGGCAAGATTTTATTAAGCCTAAAGCCCTCCTAGAAGCTTGGATAAAACTGTTGGGGATAACGGCGATTTTGGGATTAGTTACAATAGCGTCTATTTTGTATCAGATTATAGCAAACAAACCTCAAAATCTTATTCCCCAAAATATAGACAATAAAATGAGTCAGGGTGAAAACCTTCAAATTCCATCTAATGTAAACCGGGCAAAGGAAGCGGGAATTCTTGACTACAATAATCGCGATTATAGAGGGGCTATTGATAATTTTATTCGGGCGCTGAATCAAAATCCTAACGATCCGGAAACCCTCATTTATTTGAACAATGCAATTATTCAACAAAAAGTCAAGACGAACACGGGGAAAAAAGTAGAAATTGGTGTGAGTGTACCGATAGGCAGTGAACCCAATGTTTCCCAAGAAATTTTACGAGGTGTCGCTCAAGCTCAAACTGAGATTAATTGTGGTTTGGAAGAAGTTTCTCGGGCGATTTCCGAACTTAAAACTCAATTTAACTGTAGCAAAGGTATCATCAATGAAACTTTTTTAATGGTGACAATTGCTGATGATGAATATGACCCGAAAGTTGCCGAAAAAGTTGCTGAAGCTTTTGTAAACAATCAAAATATATTGGGGGTGATTGGTCACTATTCGAGCGATATGACCCTGAAAGCCGGAGAAATTTATGATAAACATCGATTAGTCGCGATTTCTCCCACTAGCACTTCGGTGAATTTATCTAATTTTAGTCGTTATGTTTTTCGGACACTTCCGAGCGATCGCATGGCGGCTCAACAGTTATTTGAATATATGCGTCAGCAACTCGGACAGGATACAAAAGTAGCAGTTGCTTATGTTTCGGGAAATGCCTACAGTGAATCTCTAAGCAATGAATTTGAGGAGTTACTCTATCCTAATTCTTTTGTTCAAAAATGCGATTTATCGAGCCGTGTTTTTAGTGCAGCAGACTGTGTAGAAAAGGCAAAAGAGCAGGGTGCTGAAGTCTTGTTATTAGTTCCAGCTACAGATGAAACCCTCACTAAAGCGATTGGAGTTATTAACAATACGAACGGAGATTTACAACTTTTAGGCGGAGATTCTGTCTACAGCTTCAGAACTTTAAAAGATGCGGGTGAAGAAGCTTTTAACGGAAATCTTACCATTGCTATTCCCTGGCATCGAAGACCGGATTCTGAATTTTCTCAACAAGCTGAACAGTTTTGGAAAGGCTCTGTAAACTGGCGAACTGCTACTTCATATGATGCGGCTAAAGCAATGATTGAAGCTTTGATTGAAAGTCGCGGAAATTTCAGTCGTATTCAGCTTTATCAAAAGCTTTCCAGTTCTAATTTTGTCGCCCAAGGAGCAGAAGGAGAGATTTCTTTTGAATCCTCTAATGATGTTAAATCAACTGAGAGTGTGTTAGTTGTGGTTAAAAAGAACGGGGAGGAGAATATATTTGAAATCCTTAAATTAAACCGTTTTTAAACTCGGGTTATTTGTTGAGAACTGAGGCAAAACTCAAGGATTTTGGATTTTTGCATAAATTCTTTGAGAGGCGCTGAGAGTGTAGTAGAAGATTAAATTCTACACCAAACGATGAAAACTCATCACTCAATTACAGGTCTGATGGTCGCATCAGGACTGCTCTTGCTTAATGCTTGTAATTCTGCTTCGAGTGGAGAAGAAATCGAGGTTAAATTTTTAGTTGGAAGCGCTTTAAAAGAGTTTTGTAACCAAGCGGCTACTCAATTTAACCAACAAAAACCCAAGCTAGAAAATGGTCAAGCCTTTTACCTAACTTGTGAAGCAAAAGGGAGCGGAGATGTTGTTGGTAAGGTTGTCTCTCTCGCCGAACAATTGAAAGCTGGAACTTTACCCGCAGAAGCGCCCGAATTTCCGACATTAATCTCCGTAGATGGAGATATTTATCTGACTCAACTCCGCTACCAAATTAATCTGATTTTCCCCGGACAAAATTACATTCCCCCAGTCACCGATGCGCCGCTTTTAGCAAATAGTCCAATGGTGTTTATGGTGCCTTCAGAAGTTGCGGTTGGATTGCGGAAACAAGAGAATTTATACCAAGCATTACTGAATGCAAAAACTCATCAAGATCTCGATCCCAATAGTCCTTTATTGCCGATTCATTTTGTACAAACGGCGCCGACTCGTTCTAATTCCGGTTTACAAACTTTAGTAACTCAATTTGCTTCGGTCGCGAACAAATCCCCCGAAGAATTAACTGTAGAAAATATTCAGCAGTATCAATCCCAAGTTCAACAAATTCAAAGTAAAGTCACTCGCTACGGAATTTCAACGAATTCTTTGGCTTCAGATATGGTTAAAAATGGCTCATTTTGGGCGTCAATTGCATCGGTTTATGAGTCTTCTGTGATTGCCGCAAATACAAATAAACAAACTAATTTAGTTCAGTATGAAGCGATTTATCCCCGGTCTACTTTTACTTCCAATATGCGAGCAGTTTTGCCGAAAGCGCCCTGGGTGAGTGCGGATGAACAAGCCGCAGCAGAACAAATAATTGAGTATTTGCGATCGCCTAAAGCTCAAAAAATAGCAACTGAATTCGGGTTGAGGCCCGGTGTGCCGGGAGTGGCTTTGGGGGCTAAATTTTCGCCTCAATTTGGAGTCGATCCCAATGCTCGATATGATTCTTTGCGATCGCCTGAACCGGAGGTGGTAGAGGCGATGTTAAAGTCTTGGCAACAATTTGCAAAAAAACCTTCAAAAGTTGTGATTGTTGTCGATTCTTCGGGTTCAATGGTGGGGAGAAAGTTATCGGGAGTTCAGAATACTTTGCGATATTATATCGAAAGTTTGGGGGCGAAAGAAAGAATTGCGCTGATTGATTTTGACTCGGAAATTCGCCCGCCTGTTGTGGTAGATGGAACACCGGAAGGACGCAATCAAGGAATGCTATTTATTAATAATTTGAAAGCGGAAGGCGGTACAAAATTGTATGATGCAACTTTATCTGCTCAAAGGTGGCTGCAACAAAACCAACAACCGGATGCGATTAATGCGGTGATTATTTTGACGGATGGAGAAGATTCTGAATCTAAAATTTCTTTGAACCGATTACAGCAAGAACTTGAAAAAACGGGCTTTAATACAGATAACCGGATTGCCTTTTTTACGATTGGCTACGGTAACAAAGGCGAGTTTAATCCCCAAGTTTTACAGGAAATTGCCGATTTGAATAGCGGTTATTATCGCCAGGGAGATCCGGAAACGATTTCTACTTTGATGGCGGATTTACAAGTTGAGTTTTAAAGGATTGAGATAAAATCTGAAAAATTATGCTTCACAAGAAAACAGCTAAAATCTCATCGGCTAAAAGTTTTGTAGGGGCGGGTTCTGCAACAATTTATGTTTTGATCAATCATTTCTCTAAACCCGCCCCATCTCCGTTTCAATCCTAGTCAGGCAAATATTTAAGTATTTCATATGAACATCTCTAAAGGAGGGGAACATGATTAAATTAGCGAATCCAATTTATTATCCTATTGCTGTTTTGATGGGGGGAATTACTCTGGTTGCGGGTGTTCGTTTGGCGGGGTTATCTAATAAGATTATCCTTCCGACAGTCGCAGGGGTTACGGTGGCGACTGCATCAGTTTTAAAATCCCGAGAACCGGATGCGAAAAAAATTGCTCAACAGCAATTACAACAGGAAGTAGAACTGTTGAAAGTATCCAGCAAAAACCTAGCTATCAAAGCCGAAGAATTGCGTCAAGAAGCCAATAAGCTAATCTATAAAACCTCTTTTAATATAGATGTTTTGGTGGCGGTTCAGGAAATTTGTGATCGCACTATTGAATTACCCCAAAAGATTGATAACATTGTCGAACGTTTACCGGAACAGGAGTCTTTACTCTCGGTTAATGAACTGGAAAAACAGCTTTTAGAGGTGAGAAGTAAAATGGGTTCGAGTTCAGGGATTACCCGGCAAAATTTGGAGCAGTTAGCAGCAAGTTTAGAACGGAATATGGCGTTAGCTCAAGCGGGTAAAGATACTCGCAAAGCTAAAATTATTAGCCTTTCTACGAGCATTCAAAACTCGGCAGGTGTGTTACAAAAGCTTCAGAATAAGTTGATAACGGCCGACTTGAGTAATTCAAAAGAACGGCAAGAATTGAGAAGTTTGAGCAATGAACTGAATGATTATCAAGCCAATCTTGATATTTTGATTAATTGAGGAAGGGGCGGCAAATTTACAAGAGATAGAGTTGGAAGTTTAGCAATCTTTGACTATGACTAGAACCAAGACAAATCCAACCGACAAAAATACTCTATTGATAACAGTTATTGGTTTGCCAATATTAATACTGTTCTTCGGTAGTTCAACTCGGTTAACTTGTGAACGATTAGAACGAAATTATGTCACTTGTCAATTGGATAATCAATATCTATTCGGTTTCTTATCAGATTCATCGCCTCCTTTTCGACTATCAACTTTTCAAGTAAAAACAAAGGAGATCATTCGTAGAGATTCCGAAGGTACATCTTATAAAGAAATCAACTATGAAGCCTACATTACCCCTAAAGAGGGCGAGGAGATTTTTTTTAAAGATTATGGCTCTAATGATTATAAAGCGCGTGAAGATGAGGCAAAAATTATTGAATTGGGTATCAATACGGGAGCATCGGTAGTCACTTTACATGGTTCTTCTTTCTGGATAAAAATACAATATTTAGGAAGGATTATTTATGTTTTTATTTGGTTTGTTCCGGGAGTATTAACTCTATTTTATCGTTTATTTCAAGGAGGAAAAAATTAATGAACTTCATTAAAACAACAGCATTACTGGGTTTTTTGAGCGGATTAATTATCCTCATGGGTTATTTGCTCATTGGAGGTGTAACGGGTGCGGGGATTGGTTTAGTTATTGCTATCGGAATCAACTTTTATCTCTGGTTTCATTCCGATAAAATTGTCTTGTCGGTTTATCAAGCTCGTTCTCCCAATTCCCAAGAAAAAAATTTAATCGATCCGATTGTTAAATTACTCTGTCATCGTGCTGATTTACCCGTTCCCAAAGTTTATATTATTCCCTCATCTATGCCGAATGCTTTTGCTTCTGGACGCAATCCTAACAATGCTGTTATTGGGATAACGGAGGGATTATTAAGAATGCTTCCCAAAGATGAATTAGAAGCAGTTATCGCCCATGAAATTAGCCATATTAAACACAGAGATCCGTTAATTGTCACGATTGCCGCCACATTAGCCGGAGCCATTTCGCTGTTAACCCAGTTGGGAACTACGGTCTTTTTGGGCGGTATTTTTAATGTAAGAAGTGCAAATCCTTTGCGTCAATTTTCCTTGCTGATCATGGTTCTTTTAGCACCCATTACGGCAACATTAGTCCGATTATCAATTTCTCGAACTCGCGAATATGCAGCCGATGCGGGCGCCGCTTCATTAACCGGAAATCCCCGGGCTTTAGCTAAAGCTTTGGAACGAATCGAAAAGAGTCAAAAAGTCCCTTTTTCCAGCCAAGCGACCTATGCTTCGCTTTTGATTATTAATCCCTTTCAGGGGAAAATGTTTAATCAGTTATTCTCAACTCATCCTTCTACGGAGTCACGAATTCAACAGTTACTCGGAATGAAAACGAGACAAAAAACGGTTTCAAAAATGAACAATAATTCTCTCCTTAAACAACATAAACGACTGATAACTTCTACGATTTTGGTGGGTCTTGTTGTGGGTTTAGCTTATGCACCCATTCCCGGACTTGAACAGAAAATTGTTGTGGTGAGTAGTAGCGAACTCGCCGAACCTTTACAACAATTAGAAACAAAATTTGAGCAAAAATATCGTAATATTAACCTCGAACTCAAGTTTCAAGGTTCATCGGATATGGTGAATAATTACATTCATCAAAATAATGATTTTAAGCCTACGGTTTTGATTCCAGCCAGTCAAGAATTTTTAGAGGAATTAAGTGAACGTTGGCAAGCTTCAAATGATGGTGAACTGTTTTATAAACCTCCCCAAGCGATCGCCAAAACCTTTTTAGTCGGAATTGCTTGGCCGGAAAGAGGTAAAATATTGTTTCCCAATAATCAATTTTCTTGGCAACGAATTGAACAAGCAATGCAAGCGAAAACCTGGGATAAAATGGGCGGACAAGAGAATTGGGGAAGTTTTGATTTTGTAATGACCGATCCGACTCGCTCTAATAGCGGTCAAGTTACGCTGAGTTTGTGGCTGAATTCCAAGCAGGGAAATTCGCTAAACTTGAATACTTCCAGCACCGAATCTTTGTTTAAAATGATCGAACAATCTGTTTATCAACCGCCCCGATCCACCGATATTTTATTGCAAGAATTTATCGCACGCGGCCCCAACGATGCTGATGTGACGACTGTTTACGAAAGTATTGCTTTATCTCGTTGGCAACAGGCGGGAATTAATCAAAGCAGACCTTATCAAATCTATTATCTCAATCCAACTATCGAAAGCGTTGCAACGGCTGCAATTTTGCGTCATAATGTTAATTTAAGGACTGCTCATGCTGCCAGTAAGTTTGTAGATTTTCTGAGAGAACCTGAGCAACAAAAGGTATTTGTTCGGTATGGTTTTCGACCTGTTAATTCTAATGTAAATTTAGAATCGGTTGCTAACAGTCCCTGGAATCAAAATATTCCCGGCACTCAAGTCAATCCTCAAATCTCGGTTTTAGATAATCCTCAGCCGAATGAACTGCGAGAAATTCAACGATTATGGCAGCGTGTGAGCAATTAGTGTTAACTAATTTTCAAGCAATTAACAGTACAATGTATCCTCATAAAAATCTTCACAGGAGATGGGAGTTACATCTTGAAACCCCAAACTTTCGAGATAGGATTTCCAACCGGTAGAACTATCTTCAACCTGTAAATTTCCAAGCAAACAGGCAACATTAGCAATCCAAGGCAGGGTAGAAATCCGATATCCCTGCCAATTCACGGCTACCGATAACCAGTCGGGTAGGTGATGAATATCTAAGCCAATTGTAGGTTCGTAACTTGCACGAAAGCAGTAAATTTTGCTACGGTTAGTCATTTTGAATAAATGTGACTCCCAATTAAAGGTTTATCAAGTCAACATTATAAATGACCAACTCTAAATGACAAGTTATCGAACGTAAGAAGCGCCGTTAATATCTATCGTTGTTCCGGTGGTATGGGGGGCTAAACCCGAGGCTAAAAATACCACAACATTAGCAACATCTTCGGGCGATGCCATTTCACCCATCGGAATATCTTTGGTGAGGTTTGCTTCTCCGTAGGCTTGAATTGCCGTCTCAACAATTCGTTCGGTGCGAACAAAACCGGGAGCGATCGCGTAGGCTAAAATATTATCTTGGGCGAATCCTCTGGCGATACTTCGAGTCAGAGAAATTACGCCCCCTTTAGAAGCGGCATAATGAATATAATCGGGTGTATCGCCCCGAAAGGCTGCACGGCTGGCAATATTAATAATGATTCCGCCGTTTTGTTGTTTAAAATAATGAATGGCTTCTCGACACAAATCAGCCACCGCAATTAAATTAACCTGAAGGGTTTGTTGCCAAGTTTGGTTCCAGGTTTCTAACTCATCATTAATACTCGCCGGAATAATTAATCCGGCATTATTGACAATGACATCGATTTTTCCTTGCCATGAAATCGCCTGTTTCCACAACGCGATCGCCGCATTTTTTTCCGCTAAATTAGCCTGCACTAAATAACAAGAATCTTCCCCCAATTCTTGTACAATTTCTGCGGCTTTTTCTCGACTGTTTCCATAGTGCAGAACCACCTTGGCTCCGGCTTGGTGTAAGACTTTAACCGTTGCCGCCCCAATTCCCTGACTTCCCCCCGTGACCAAAATCACTTTCCCGGTTAAATCAATCATTCTTTTTCACTCAAATTTCCTTCATTTTTCCAAGCTTGCGCCTGCGGTTATTTTACAACAACTGCTCGGATTTTGCGGCTAAATTTTAGATTCAATTTATCTAGCTTTGACTCGCGGTGAGGCGATCAAAAAAGCGACGAATTTCGCCCATCCAAAGCACAATAGAAGTGCCGCCAATAATAATCAGCCAGTCGGTTAAACCAAGGGGAACCGTTCTAAAGATTGTCCCGCCAAACTGTACCATCAAAATTTGACCGACTAAAATCACAATTGCAATGGCGAGAAAACTCCGATTTGACCAGAGATTTGTAAAAGCCGACTGCTTCAACCCGAAACATCTGGCATTAAATAAATTCCAAAATTGCAACATCACAAACGTGGTAAAAAACAGCGACAATTCGTAGGGCGTAATCACCTGATCGCGGCGAATATAAACTAAAAATCCAATCAAAAACACCAGAAAAATCGGCGCAACGGTAAAGATACTGGTCGCCATTTGTTTAGAAATAATAAACGCCTCGGGGTCGCGAGGGGGCATTTCCATGACTTTTGGACTGGGGGGTTCTGTTGCCAATGCTAAGGCGGCAAAGGTATCCATAATTAAGTTTACCCAGAGTAATTGAGTCACGGTTAAAGGTAAATCAATTCCAATAAACGGCCCCAACAAAGCAATTCCACAAGCGGCGACATTAATGGTTAGCTGAAACAGAATAAATTTCTGAATATTTTGATACAATGATCGCCCCCACAATACCGCCCGTTCCAGACTGCCAAAAGAATTATCAAGTAAGATAATATCGCTCGCTTCTTTACAGACAAACGTTCCACTTCCCATCGCCAAACCCACTTGAGCTTGGGATAACGCCGCCGCATCATTGGTACCATCTCCGGTTACGGCAACGACTTCACCGATGGTTTGTAAAAGTTGTACAATTCGCTGTTTATCTTGAGGACGAACCCGAGCAATAACTTTCGCATTTTTTAAGACAGATTTTGCGGTTTCATCATCCATCAACCGCAATTGTGAACCCGTAATAAAAGCATCGGGACTTTCATTTTGAGCGGCAATTCCAATTTGTTGGGCAATTTGTTGGGCGGTTAATAAACTATCACCGGTGATCATTTTAACATCAATTCCGGCTTTTAAACATTCTCGCACTGCTTCGGGAACTTCCGGGCGAACGGGGTCGGCAATGGCAACAAACCCCAACCAAATCATGTCTTCATGTTCTTCTAATTTGACATCTTGCTGTTGCATTGTCGGTTCGGAAATATAGGCAAATGCGAGGGTTCGTTTCCCCATTGCTTCGTAAAGTCTTAACTCTTCTAAGAGTTCTTTTCGTTCTTCGGGTCGAATAGAAGTTACGCCTGCGGGAGTTAAGATTTGATCGCAATGGGAAAGTAAAATATCCGGTGCGCCTTTAATATGCAAAACCGAACGACCTGTAGAGGGAGAAATTCCCAATGTGGTCATGTATTTTCGTTCGGAGGTAAAGGCGAGTTGATGGGTGACAACAAACTTTTCGCGAGAGGTGACATAATCAATATTAAAATCGGCTAACCACATCAATAAAGCGCCTTCTGTGGGGTTTCCTAAAGGGTGGGAAACTTGGCCGGGATGACGTTCGAGGTTGGCGGTACTATTGGCGGCAATGGCTTCAACCAGGAGGGGATTTTCTCTGAGCGAACTACTCCACAAACAAGGAAAATCATAATTACTTACCCGCATTTGATTGAGGGTTAATGTTCCGGTTTTATCCGAACAAATAACCGTTGTGGCGCCAATCGTTTCGCAGGCGTGCATTCGACGAACGAGGTTATTTTGTTTCGCCATTTTCTCCATGCTATAACCCAAACTGAGGGTAACGCTGAGAGCTAATCCTTCGGGAACGGCGACCACAATAACGGCAACGGCGATCATAAAATAGGTGAGAAATTCCGCCGCAACTGAACTGGAGATCCATTGGGTGGGAGAACCAGAAATCCAGTTTAATCCATAGCCAATTCCTATGGTTGTGGCAAAAATTAGGAATCCTAAACCCAAGCTTTTTAACCATTCTGTGTTGTTTTCTTCGGATTCTTCCGAAGCGTTTGTCTCGATTCCTGCCAGTTCTAAGCCATCAGAAACTATCGGCATCCAAACGGGAATTAAAGCGATAGTTAGGCTAATAAATAAAGAAGTAATGATGTACCATTGGGAGAAGTTTAGAGCCAGTTCGCCGGTGATAATTCCCCGTACAATTAGAGCAATATCGATTAAAATGGCGATCGCTAATCCCAAGACTCCAATTAAACGACTGAGACGATCCAGTTGTATATTTAAGGGCGTTTCTACATCGTTGGGTGTCGCCACCGAACGGGCTGTTTTTCCAATTTCTGTGTGATCGCCAACGGCAATTACTTCTAAAATTCCATGTCCATCGGTGACATAGGTTCCTCGAAAAACGCGATCGGGAGGATAGGCTAAATCTTCGTGCCAATCATCGGAAGTTGCCACTGCGACCTTATTCACAGAAGCCGATTCTCCGGTTAAATTGGCTTCATTTACTTTCAGAGAAACCGCATCTAAAATTTTAGCATCAGCCGGAATTTCTTCCCCCAATTCAACTAAAACAATATCCCCGACAACTATATCTTTTTTGGGGACGGTGGTAAAGCTATCATCTCGAATGACTTTAATCGGAACTTCATCGTTAATTTGATTGAGGATATTAAATTCTTGATTGGCTTTATATTCATTAAAAAAAGCTACAGTTGTTGCCAGGAAAATTGCTACAATAATACCGAATCCTTCGAGAGCATTTCCTTCAAAAATACCGACGGCAATGGCGATAACCGCAGCAGCAATTAAAATCCGAATAATCGGATCATCAAATTTTTCTAAAAATTGTTTCCAAAGGGGATCGCGTTCGGGGGGTGTGAGAACATTGGAGCCGTGAGCTTGGCGACTCGCCTCAACTTCTACGGATGTTAGTCCTTTGAGGTGGTTCATGTCGGGTGCTGGTGAGTAGGTCGGTGTCTGTTTTCTGAAATTAGCTGTATACCGCTGGCGAGTAAATATAGATACTCATTGGTTCTCAAGTGACAAAACGACTAAACCCAAATCGGGGAGTTGATTTGATGCACAAGCTGAAGGCTCAGTCCGTTGTGAGGGAGTAAAGGGCGGTATAGGAGCATATTTATTTAGCCTAGCAGAATTGCTGAAAAATTGTAACATAGTGAACTTTTTTTTATCGAAAGTCATAGGTATAAATTCCTGATATTGGCGATGAGTTAATCTAAAGGATGAGATGGATGATTTTAACCAGTTTACTGACTCCAAATTCTTCTAGAAAATCGACGATCATTTTAAAAAAATTTAAGATTTTTGCCGGGTTAATCTTTCATCTTTTTTTAGATTGACACTCGCTCGAACAAAATAGACTCGCGCTTTCAATTATTTAATTGTCAGCAAAAAAAAAATGTATCAAAATTATCAGAACAAAATTTTTAATTATGAACAAATATTAATTATTTTTTTTTTGACGATCAAGAGCTTGTCAACTGATTATCAGTCTTCTCAAAACGATTTTAGATGATCGTGCAGAAATTGTTGGTATGCTAAAGAAAAAAGGGAGAGTTTTCTAAGCTTCTCCCTCCATCTTCTTTAATTTTAAGCTTTTAATTCTTCCGAGTTCTCAGCCAGCTATCCACAGAAATTTGATTAAAAGTGTAACCCGATAACAAGATAAAAAATACCACACAGTAAATGAGTTGTGAGGATGCTGTATCCCATTTTTGCAGTAAACACACGCCAAACATTAACGGTAACATCAACGAAAATCCGGCAATAATTGCGTTACGAGTTTTAAAGCCAACAATCATTAAAACCCCCGCAATTAATTCAACAATCGGAATAAAAAAAGCGGGAATTGCAATCATAAATTCAGGTACAGGTAATCCTTCATACAGAGCAACTTGGGAAGCCACAAAGCCTGGAATATCGCCAATTCGGACTAAGCCATGTACCATAAAGTTAATCCCAAATACCAGACGCAACAGGGTATAAGCCAAAACGAGATCCTGACGACGGAGTAGAATTGGAGTTTCGCTGAATTTCATGGTTTTACTGGGGTAAATATTGTCTTGTATGACTATTGACTGACTTGACCTAGAGTCGGTTCAAAACATCAGTATTTTAGAGAATTATCATTCACTCCCGAACAATATTATACCGATCATCTTGACTCTTTTGGTGATTCATACCAAACTATTTTAAATGCTGATTGAAAAAGGTAATCGTTTTTTTCCACGCATCTTCGGCTGCTTCGGCGTTGTAACGAGTACCGGAGGGATTTGCAAAAGCGTGATCCGCATTTTCATAGATGTAAATTTCCGGCGACTTTCCCACATTTTTTAACGCCGTTTCAAACTGACGAACCGTTTCCACAGAAGGATTATTATCCAGTTCTCCAAAAATTCCTAAAATCGGCATTTCTAAAGGTTTAAGCTGGTTGGGATTGGTTTCAATTCCACCGCCATAATAAATTACAGCCGCATCCAGTTCTTTCGGAAAAAGCAACGCCGTATTTAATGACCAAGTTCCCCCAAAACACCAACCAATACTACCAATTTTCGGTGCGTTTTGTTCTTGTTCTAAATATTGATAGGCTTGACGAATATTGTTTTTTAACTGTTGTTCATTATTGCGAGCTTCTGTAACTAATTCTCTCGCTTGTTCGGGAGTATCCCCAACTTTTCCCCCGTACAAATCAACCGCCAAAGCCAGATAGCCTTCCCCGGCGAGTCGTTCGGTCATCATTTTAATATTCTCATTTAATCCCCACCATTCATGGATAACAATTAAACCGGGTAAAGGTTGATCGGCTTGGGTTGGACGGGCGAGATATCCGACTAATTCTTGATTATTTAAGTTTCCATAAGTGACGGATTGGGTTTCAACCGGTTGACTGGGTTCAACAGCAATTATCGGAGAAGAAATGGGAAGATCTTGTTGATGAGATCTCCACATTTGAGTAACTAGATCTGGGGTTTGACTCTCCGTCGCCGAAGTGGAATATTGATTTCCCCATAACAGGATTCCGAGAAAAATGACTAGAGCCAACGGGAACAACTTCCGCATAATTTTTTTGTCCTCAGAGTTTTACTCTTTTGAGTTTACCCCATCTCCTTGATTTTTTCACTCAACACAAATTCATCCCCTCGCCCCACCGCAGGAAATCATCAAAACTGCATATTCATTTGCAGACAAAATAAAATCTTGGTAAAATTAACAACAGTTTTTTCCGAAAATTTGTGTCATTTTTTGATAAAAATAGTTTTAAAAATAACCCGAAGAAATAATCTTTTCAAAAGAATAAGAATAAACACTAGGGCTAGACTTTGGCGGATTTGAATGATAAAATAAAGTTGGACGAATGCTTAGGAAAACTGTGATGATTAAACCTCGTATCCTCTGGGGAACCTTAGCCTTACTGTTCAGCTTTAGTTTACCCGTTAACGCTCAAACTTGTACACCTTTAGCAGTCGTTAAAGGGGAAGGAACATCGGTAACAAAACGAGTCTCTCCCCCCAATGCGGGTATTCTTCCCGTTGTTCCCGTCGGCTATCGGGGAAATTGGGATACAGACTTTGCGATCGCCGGAAATGCGAACTATAATTACTTCGTGGCAACGATAAAATCCGTCTCCGAAGAGTCTGCTCCCTTTAAAGTTCAAATGTTCCTTAAATATAGCGATGGAACAGCAGATAGAGTCTTTGATGAAACGGTTAGATTGCAACCGAATGAATCCCAACAAATGACGGGTCAGCCCCGTTCTGGCGATTTTCCCTATCAAGTAAACTTAAATGTGGGTGGGGGTGATGCCATCGGACATAGTTACACAATCTGGGTGGAGGGCTGTAAATAAAATTGTGTTCAAAAATCAGCAGTTATGCAGTCACTCAAGACGCGCTTTTGCGCGTCTATTCTCTGTCTAATTAATAGGGATCGGATAACAGTTCGCCCCGCTCAACGCTCACCCGTTGATAACCCGTAGTCGGGTAATTTTTGAGGTTAAAAGATTCGCCGCCGCCAATTTTCCAAACCTGATAATCAGTAAAGGTTAGTGGGGTTTGAGGTTCACATTTTTCCGGTTGATGATTTCCCAAAACAAAATAAGCATAACCTTCTCCAAGCACCTCAGCCAAACCGTCTTTATTGATAATCACAGAAGTTTCTTCATCCACCCCAATTCCCAACACCTGTTCGGAATTACCATCTCGAATCAAACGCGCCACAAACGTCATCAAACGACCCATGCGATCGCGTTCATAAAAGTGAGTATCGATGATGGTATTTTCCAAATTTTTCCAAGTCAAAAAATATCGATTCAAATCAATATCTTCGTAGGGATTCGATAAAGCATTTTCAGAAGTCACCGTATTAGAACAAGCATTAAAAACAAAATCACTTTGAATCATCGCTCCCGCACTGGTTCCGCCAACAGCGCCCCCTCGATCAATCACGGATTTAACCGCTTTATCGACATTTGTATTGCGAAAATTGCGAAGATAATTACACTGATCTCCACCCGCAAAAAAGATCACCTCAGCATTTTTGATCGCCGTTATTGCTTGCGGATTATTAGCATCTTGGCGGTTAGAAATCACCAACGTTTCCACCGAATCAACGCCATTCATCTTTAAAATCGCTTCATTATATCCATCATCTCCACTATCTCGAATCACAACAACATCAACCTTTTGATTACAATTTTCGCACCCTCTAACTTGATTAATCATCCACTGAATCGCCGAGTCAACATCCGGCCCACCCCCGCCGATATTATAGGCAAAACCCTGCAATTTTGAATCAATATTTTCAGGATTTCCGCTGATAAAATAATTCACTTTGGCGTGAGTTGGCGGAGTAAATAGAGGAATTACCAGCAACAAAAAAGCTAGGATAACCGATAAAAAAATAATTTTCAGCCGTTTAAATTTGTTGAACATACACCCACCCTAATTTTGTAAGTGTTCGGACTAAAACCATAAAAATACCCAAAATAGAGGCAGAACTATGGCCCTCTAAAAGGGTATATTTTTTAAGTTAAAGTTCCGAAAACGATTAACAAACTCAAGATTATAGCGGATGAGTTCGGAAGAATCTACACAGTTCAAAAAAATTTATTATTTTTAATAATTGCATGAATAAACTTGAGAAACGGTAACTCAAAAATATGAAAACCGTTTCTCTGTGAAATTAACGAGATTGGCGGGAAGAAAATAATCCCAAGAGCGGGCCTAAAATCGCCCCAAACACAAATCCGCCAGCGTGCGCCCAGTATGCGATCCCTCCCGGTTCAGAACCCATAACCGCATCTACATTCAGGCTTGCTACCCCATTCATCAACTGCGTCAAAAACCAAAATCCGAGAAAGAAAATTGCAGGTAAACGCATGGGAATCGGAATCAATAAAAAGGGTAAAAGCGTAATTTTTGCGCGAGGAAAACGAAGAATATAAGCCCCTAAAACCCCGGCAATCGCGCCGCTCGCTCCCAAAGTGGGTATAGCCGAATCGGGTGCAAAAAAGCCTTGTGTGAGTGCGGCCAACATCCCACAAACAATATAAAAAATCAGAAACTTAAAATGACCCAAACAATCTTCAACATTATTCCCAAAAATAGCAAGATAAAGCATATTTCCGATAATATGCGCGAAACTTCCATGCAAAAATTGAGAAGTAATCAAAGTAATCCATTCGGGAAACGGAGAAGCAGAAATCGCAACCGAACAAGAATTCGTAAGTTGACAGGGTACAAAAGCCCAAGTGTAGAAAAAATCTTCAAGCTGTTCGGGTTCTAAACCCAACTCAACAATAAAGAAGATAATATTTGCTACAATCAACGCCCTTGTCACCCAAGGCGTAATATAAACCGGATTTTCGTCATGTATAGGAACCAAGGAACACCTCTGTTGAAAAATTTGTGCTTAGATTAGCTTATTTCTAATATTGCTGACAACTCCCCCCGTACCAAAATTTCTCTAGAAACAACAATTTATAGGCGAGTCTTCACAAAATTTTATTCATTTTCCGGTTCAGAATCGATTAAAATTTGACAAGCCTAACACTCTAAACGACCTGGATCGCTGACTCACTCAAAACAATGGAAACAGCCCTCGATCAATTTTGGACTTTCATCTGGGGATCGCTTACCCTCAATCAAGAAGTTTACACCCAAATCCACACAATTCCCGGAGGAAATACAATCACACTAATGATCGTCATTGCGGCGGGATTATCCCAAGCAATTGGTCAATGCGTTGTTTTATTCATTAACCGAGTCAAACCCCTGCGTTTTTTGTTCAGTCTGGGTATCGCCGCCATTTTATTTGGCTTTGCATACGTTTTTTGGGCGATAAGTGTCTGGTTTGTCAGTCATTTCTTATCGGGAACTCAACTGGGTGAATTTGAATTATTCACCGTTTTACGAACCTTAGGACTCAGCTACGCTCCCTTACTTTTTAGCTTTTTAATTGGCTTACCTTACTTTGGTATACCGATTTTTATTTTATTGTCGCTGTGGAGTTTGTTAACAGAAATTGTCGGATTACAAACCCTGACAAATTTGGGAACTTGGGAAGCATTTGTCTGTGCAGGAATTGGTTGGGTTGTGTTTCAAATTCTTCAACGAACCGTCGGCCGTCCAATTGTCGCTTTGGGACGATGGATACAAAACAAAGTCGCCGGTACAAAACTCGTCACAGACCGTCAAGGACTCGAAGAAATCATTTCAGCCGGAAATCCAATCACCCTGAGCGACGTCAGCAACGAAGTTTTAATCGAAGCCAGCACCACAGTTCAAAAGGGAAATTCACAGCGAAAACTATCTCGGTTGAAACTAATTTTTATCGGGTTTTCCGCTTTTTTAATCGTCATTTTATTATCGATAAACTATCAAATTGGAATTGTGGCTTGGTATCGAACCTTAGGCGTCACCGTCCAACTGATTCTTAACTTAATGGGTATTAGTTTAGTCGCTCTATTTATTTCCATTCTCTTAACTCCGTTAGAAGCATTAGGATGGTGGGCGGGATGGTACGGATCGGAACCTTTAGAATACTTAGGAACTCCAGTCGAAACGATTTCTTCCTCGACTAAAATTGATCGCTATGTCATGTATTTAGACGGCATCAATCAGGGTTCCTATGAATATCTTCCGAGCGTTAAACAGTTACTCAATGAATTGGCATCTGTTCTTCCCCCCAATGTTTTAATTGTCCAGGGAATTATGCCCTATTCCGTCACCAACAGCACCCTCAGCGACAACCCCATCTCCGGTTTTTTGTGGCGAATTATTGAGTCAATTTCTTTAAAAAAACCAGCCAATCCTATCGGTTTAATCATCAATATTCGTAATATTGTCGCCGTCGCAATTTCAGCCGATCCCCGTTACGGCCCGATTCAAAATCAAGGTTTAGCACAGGTTTTATTTAACAGTTTGGTGAGTTTTGGTTATCCCGTTGGCAGTCAAATTCCAGTCACATTAATTGGCTACAGTGGTGGCGGTCAAATGTCGATGGGAGCGGTTTCTTTTCTAAAGCAAACCCTCGATGCACCTGTAGAGGTCATTTCCCTCGCAGGTGTGATCAGTGGAAATACGGGGGCGATGCAAGTTGAACAGCTTTATCACCTTTTTGGCAACAAAGATCGGGTCGAACAATTGGGGCCGATTATGTTTCCCGGACGTTGGCCGCTTTGGTTTCTTTCTAATTGGAATTGTGCCAAACGTCGAGGTAAAATTTCCTTAATTTCTCTCGGATCTGTCGGTCATAACGGCCCAACCGGACCAATGGCGGCCGAGGCGGTTTTACCGGATGGTCGGACTCATCTTCAACAAACTGTCGATATTATCACCGGAATTTTATTAAAAGATTGGGAAAAAACCGGCTTAGATCCGCAAGAATTTATAAGAATTAGCAACTACGAACGTTATAAAACCGCCCTATTTAATCAGCCGAGTTATTATCCTCTCAATCAACGGATTAACCGGGAATATTATCAACCGGTTGGCACTTGGATCGGACGTTTAATTTTACCTTCCGCAGCAGATCGTCAAAACGTGAAAGGGGTTTTGTTAGAAATTTATCATGCTGATGAGCGTCAGAAACATCGTATCGGTCAGATTGTTAATTTACGTTGGAGTAATGAAACTCGCGTACAAACTTACGTTAAATTAGTCACCCAAGATGTTAATTTTATCGATCAAGCTTATCTCAGTCAACGGCAAGGAAATATTCACCCGGAACGAATTAATGGTTGGGAAAAAGTTGATCCCTTAGAGTCCTTAGCCGGGGCTTTACCCGAGGATGATATTATTGTTAAACTGCCCGATCCCGTTGTTGTAAAAGACACCGGTGCCGAACGTCCTACACTTTATATTAATCGCGATCCGATACAAATTACCGGGCGGTTTTATGGGTTCGTTAAAATTGTGCAGTTTCGAGGCGGCGATTTATTTGCAGTTCGTCATTATAACCGTCAATCTCAACAGTTTGATGGTTTAGAAGAAATCGTTTACATTCCCACCGTTATTGCCAATCGAAATGGTATTTTTCCCTCCAGCAATTACGAACTAGAAAAATCCCCCCTCAACCCCTCAGGTTGGTACATTTATGGGGCAAAAAATACAGAAGGAATGTTTGTCGTTACCGCCATTGCACCCCGTTTATTGTTTTCTTTAAAACCGGATCGGGTAATTAGAGGGAAAAAGGCAACCCTCAACTTTATGAACTTCCACGCTTGGGATAATACCGTTGAAAATAAAGGTCACGTTTATACCACGTTCCTTGACCCGGAAATTGATAATAATCTTAACATAAAATTCCCCCATTGGCAAGAGGGAGAACGGGCGTTACTCATGCACGTTTTTGGGGGAATAGGCGGGAAAAAACCCGAGTTTTCGCCCTTCGGAATTTTCTTCGGTCACTTTGCTTTTGGACTCGCCAAAGTGATTCGCGATCCTCTCAGCAATGAACTCCGATTTGATATCGAATATCGCCAAATTTATACCCACAATAGCAGCGGAATTACCTCGGGAACTTTAGACTGGACAAGATATATGGGGGCGCGTCAGTGGGGATGGTTGGGGTGCCGTCCGACTTGCGATGTTTTGGTGAAATTTAGTCCGTTAACCGAAGATTATGATTTTGATGGGTTAACTTTTTCTCCCCTCAATTATGTGATGAATGAACTGGAAATTATGGCGGCGCGATATCGCATTGGAGATGGTACCGGCACGACATTTGTGAGTGCGATTAATTCTTGTGTTCAAGACTCCAGTCAAGCGTTTTATACGGCTTTATTGCGGATGATGGCGGAGATGGAATTGAATCCTCTGATTATGAAATGGCTAAAAGAACATCCTCGCCACGAACAAACTCAGCGGTTTATTTTATTAGTTGATTTGGTTAAAAATTTACAGCGATATCTCACACCCCTCAAAAAAGTTAGACCCGATTGGCGTTATAATATGTCTACATTGGGCAGTTTTCCCATAGAAACGCCCGGAGAAACGCTGTTAAAAGTAGTTGCGAGTTGGCGAACTTTACTTCCCCGTTGGACTTGCGATCAAGTTGCGATGATTTTCTTACAGTTAGGGGCTTCTTTGTGGCTAATTCGGACTAACCAAGTGGGCGGAAATGATCCTAGTATTGCGCCCATCGCACCTACAGATTTTTCTATTGCTGTTCCCAAAATTAAACAATCTAAGCACATTCATAAAGCCATCGGATCGGATTAAATTTCTTCTAGTTTTCTCCCGAAAAGTTATCGGAATATCGGTAGAGTTTTTATTTTGTAAATTCCCTTATAAAACTTGAAACGATTCAAAAAACCGCCGGCTGAATTCTGATAAATCCGAGGGACTTTTTTGATTGACACCCAACACATAAACCCGATTATTGATCAGATAAAATTGCAAATAAATCTTTTCAGTTTCATTCGATAAAATCGTTGAATAACTGGGATATTGTTTTTGAACTTCTGATGGATTACCAATAACTTTAAACTGAGTATCGCTAATAATATAGTTCATAATTTCCTCAAAAACTTGATTAATATTACCGAGATTGGCAGAGTTTACAACCCCAGAATAAGCTACAATAAATCGAGAGTTTGGTTGATTTGTACTCATAACTTCAAACTCTAAAGTCTTATCTAAAATTGGAACCGAACGAACTTCATCCGTTTGAATTCCAGCCGGTATCCACACCGTAAAACCGCCTTCGCGAGAAATCATTTTTTGCCATCTAAGTTCGCCCGTATCGACCGTTAATAAAGAATCATCTTGAGGAGAAGATTGTCTTTCTAACTGTTGAATTTCCCGGTCAAGTTGACGATATCCATCCTCAAAAAAAGTCGGACGATTCGGCTGAATTTGAGCAAAAGCAATAGAATTTAAACCCCACAGACTCAAAAACAAAACCCGCAAAACAAGATAATTTAGCCCGTTCACTCTGTTCATCTCATTCACCCGATCTTTAAAGTAAATAAACTCCCATTATATCAAGTATAAAGCGGATTTAAGCAGAGTTTTATCCCAAAGATGCCCCATATATCTACCTTAAATCAGTTTAACTCAAGCCGCGTTTATGCTATGCTAATGAATATCTGTTGAGCGGTTTAAAGGTTTTCCCTCGAGAAGCCTTTGAGGATTTATTCCCTTGAACCTATCTTAAACAAGCTGTTCCGTTTTCTGAATCCAATCAGAATTCAATCCTAAATATTCCTCTAAACTTACACCCAAATTAGATTAATATGGCTGCTACCCTGGCTTTAATTGCACATGATCGCAAAAAAGACGAACTGGTTGATTTTATCTTACAATATCAAGGTATTTTTGCCCGCTATCATTTGATTGCCACCGAAACAACAGCACAGCGAATTCAACAGGGAACAAACTTACCGGTTGAACAAATGCTTTCCGGGTCCCAAGGGGGAGATGTACAAATTGCAGCCCAAGTTGCCGAGGGAAAAATATTAGCCGTTATTTTCTTAATCGATCCGCTTTTTTCTCAACCCCACGAACCCGATATTCAACTCTTTCAGCGCATTTGTGCGGTTCATAATGTTCCTTTAGCGATTAATATTTCTACCGCAGAAACGATCATCGAAAAACTGCGACAATCTCGAATTGCTCACCTCATTTTTAATCCGGTTGCGGGTCACGGAAACGCCGAACAAGAGTTATCTTTAATTCGCCAATTACTCGAACCGCATATGCACTTGCGAGTTCATCAAACCACGCCCAATGAAAGTGCAGAAGACCTCACAAAACAAGCGATAGAAACCGATCCCGATCTGGTGATTGCCAGCGGAGGAGATGGTACAATTTCAGCAGTAGCCGGAATGTTAATTGGCACTCAAATTCCCTTGGGTGTGATTCCCAGAGGCACCGCCAACGCTTTCGCCGTCGCGTTAGGAATTCCCCTGGCTTTAACGCCCATTAGAAGCGCTTGTCAGGTGATTATTAATGGGAATACGAGGGTTGTAGATGCGGCTTCTTGTAACCAACGACCGATGATTTTACTCGCAGGAATTGGCTACGAAGCCGAAACCATTGACAAAGCAACCCGAGAAATGAAAGAACAATGGGGAGCATTAGCTTATTTAATCGCCGGATGGAAACAACTCAACCAACAAGAATTATTTGAATCAGAAATTGAGGTCGAAAATCAAGTTTATCAAGTCACTTCCTCCGCAGCAATTACCGTCGCAAACGCCGCGCCTCCCACTTCAGTTTTAGCCCAAGGAAAAGGAGAAGTTATCTTTGATGATAATAAACTGGATGTGACGATTGCCACCGTTCAAACTCAGGAAGAAAAACCCCTAATTAATCCCAGATTTAGAGCCGTTGCTACAATGATTAATATGCTCGGTGCCGCCTTGATTAAAACCAATCCCGAACTTCCCGATGTTTATCACTTCAGGACTCAGCGCATCAAACTGACAACAAACCCCCCGCAAAAAATAGTTGTAGACGGGGAAATGATTGGTACAACTCCGGTAGAAATTGAATGTATTCCCGACGCTTTAACCGTCTTTGTTCCCAAAAATAATGGTTCAGAAAAGGGTTGGGATAGGCAAGAATCCCTCAGTTGAATTATCATAAATGAAACCCTGAAATTTTCCGCCAATTCTCATGGAATTACTCACTCAACCCCAACACCTGGCTCAAGCTTTACGTTCGAGACGAGAACAACTCGCCAAACTGATTAATTTTCCCGTTGTTCTCTGGTCGGGCGGTTATCGTTCGCGCAATTTTCCCGCCAATACTTACCCCTTTCGCGCCAGCAGTCACTTTCTCTACTTCGCCGGACTTCCCCTCGAAAATACGGTGATTCGCCTTGAAAACGGTCAACTGCACCTGTTTAAAGACGATCCTCCCGCCAGTTCCGCCCTCTGGCATGGAGAAATGCCGAAACGTGATACAATAGCTGAAATCATCGGCGCCGATGGGGCGTTTCCCCTGAGCGAGTTGGCGTCTCGGGTGGACAATGCGGCGACAATTTTAGTCCAAGACCCGATTACCCAAACCCAACAGGTTCAACTCCTCAACCGTCCGGTTCATCCGCCTAAAACTGCAACGGGCATTGATTTAGAACTGATTCAAGCGGTGATCAAATTGCGCTCGTGTCACGATGAAGCCGCTTTAACAGAACTTCGCCAAGCCGCCCAAATTAGCATCGAAGCCCACAAAGCGGGGATGGCAGCCACAACCCGAGCGAAAACTGAAGCGCAGATTCGGGCAGAAATGGAAAAGGTTATAGTTTCCCACAATACCCAGTGTGCTTATAATAGCATTGTCACGGTTCACGGTCAAGTCCTGCACAACGAAGAATATTTTCACCCCCTACAAACGGGGGATTTACTGTTAGCTGATGTCGGTGCGGAGACCACAACGGGATGGGCGGCAGATATCACCCGAACTTGGCCGGTTTCCGGTCAATTTTCCCCAACGCAACGGGAGATTTATGAACTCGTTTTAGCCGCCCACGATGCTTGTATTGAACAGATGAAACCGGGCGTAGAATATCGGGATATTCATCTGTTGGCGGGTTTAAAAATAGCGGAAGGACTGGTTGATTTAGGGATATTAAACGGCGAACCGAGCGATTTAGTTGAACGGGATGCTCACGCTTTATTTTTCCCGCACGGAATCGGTCATTTGTTGGGGTTAGACGTGCATGATATGGAAGATTTAGGAGATTTAGCCGGATACGAACAAGGAAGAACCCGAAGCGAACGGTTTGGGTTGGGATATTTGCGATTAAATCGTCCGTTAAAAGCCGGAATGCTGGTAACAATTGAACCGGGTTTTTATCAAGTTCCGGCTATTTTGAACGATTCAGAAAATCGGGATAAATATCAAAATGTGGTTAATTGGGAGAAGTTAGAAAAATTTGCAGATGTGCGGGGAATTCGCATCGAAGATGATGTTTTAATTACCGAAACTGGAACCGAAGTGTTAACGGAAGATTTACCCAACCAAGCCAATCAAATTGAAGCCTTAGTTCAAGGTTAATTCAGTCACCCGTCACCAGTTTTAACAGTTATTAGTAATCAGTGTACCTCTGTATGAAGCCAGCCGATTGAAACTCCGAAGTTTATACTTTGGTTGTCTTCTTAAAAGAAAGGCACTCCAAAAAACTTTAAGCGAAAATCAGATAAAATCGGTTAGAGTAGAAATCTAAATTCAGAAAACGAGCTAAACATCGAGAAGCATAAACCATGAATAAAACCCTTAACGCTTCTTTCTTCTCCCTGGCTACAACAATCATTACCTCAGTTTTGATTTCCTTACCCGGAGAAGCCATTACCTTTGTTTCCAGTCGAAGCTCTTTAGACAGTAACGATCAATTAAATTGGTCAAGTTTGGGTCAAATTTTTAATCCTTTCGCACCAAACCCCAGCGCATTTTTACCCAATACTTTCTCAGCAACTTCTGAAAACGGACTTGAACTCACCGTTAATATTCCGACTTCATCTAACCCAGAAATTACCCCTCCTTTTATCTTTCAAACCGCATTCCCCCCCAACGGAATACCGACGAACTTTGCTAGCGGAGACTTTCTATTATTTAGCGGATTTATTCCCGTTCCAACCGGGCCTTTTGTTCCGGCAATTGGCAATTCAGGGCCTATAGAAATTCAGTTTCAAACTCCCGTTAAAGCAGCCGGCACTCAATTCGCTGTAGATGATACGTTTGAGTATACCGCCTTGGTTTCCGCCTTCGATCAAAATAATACCTTGCTCGGCAGTTTTTCTATTCCCGGAACTTCCTCACTCACCCTCGATAATTCAGCCGTTTTCTTAGGGGTAAGTAGCGATACGGCTAATATTGCTAAACTGGTCTTTAACAGTTCCGAACCCCAACGGGCGATCGCCATCAATCAACTGAGTTTTGTAACCGCCAATACAGATATTCCCGAACCAGTTTCTACAGCAAGTTTCATCGGTTTTGGCCTGTTGGGTTTGGGGTTAAAATCAAGCCAAAAATCTCAACCTTGACCGCTAATATTTACAAAACCTCAAAAAGATTGTAAGATAGAAAAGACTGATTTTATCAGAAAAAACGGCTTCAATTTTCGTCAAACGAGTATCTACCTCTACCCCAAATTATCAGTCTGTGGCTTATCGATTTTATAACTTTAAACCCAACGGACAAAGTAACCCCGATGGTTCACCTTGTCAGGGAATTATTTATCGAAGTTTCACGCTGCAATCCTATGCAGATCAAAACTGGCTAGAAACCCATCAATATATTCCAGGTTCAGCAAGATTACAAGGAACATCTACATTCGTTCCCCTCAACTTTTTTGAACCCCAACCCCTTCCCCGAAAAAAATCGGTTATCCGGCAATCTTTCCCACGAATTTACGCATCCGCAGGATTGAGATGAGCCATTTTCCAAGTCACATAAGTTCCGATAGGACTCCAAAGAATATAAGGAAGTAAAAGAATAGCCGCCCATTTCTCAATGGGTAAAACACTAATGGCTAACATTGCACATAAAATCGCCCCCGTCCCGCCAATAATCGTCCCAATTTGTAGACTTCGGGTTTTACACGTCACCGTCGTATAAGAGATAGTCACCACCTCAACTAATAAATACAATCCCATCAATAACCACGTTCCTAACGTTCCCGGTTCTTGTTCCCAAACAATCACCGCAGACCAAGCCAAACCAATAAAAACAACCGTCCAAATCAAAGGAATCAACTTTTCAAAAACCAACCAACTCGGGCGTCGTAACCGTCCAAACCATTTCTGATCCTCAGAATTTAGAAAGACATTTCCCGCCAAAGCAACCACAAAAGCAACCGCTGCGATCACCATCCAAGACTTAATCATTAATACTAACTCCTTGGGGAATAGTGAAGCCGGAATGGGGAAAATAGAACTAGGGAGAAAGCACTCATTGACAAATCCTTAGAAACCATCCGACTGACTCATTTTAATGGGTTTATACTTCTCCCTAGTTCTTCCTTGAGACAGATTTACCTAACCCAAACGGTGGGTATTTTCCATGTGTAAACTCGAATCTTCCGAAGGCGAACCCATGAGCAAGCTCTTATTTTTAGATTGAAATACCCCTTGAATAACCTTCATCAAACGATTCGACCTAACCTGACCGTTAACGGCGAACCGTTGCTGTACCTTTCTGCTGAGGTGTCGCATTACAGAAGCATCCAACTCCTCAATAAATTGGTCGGCAATTTGTTCTCCCATGTAGTCAATTGCTTCGGAATATTGTTCCATCAACATCTCAATCGCGCCGGAAGCTTGTTGAGAAACTTCTTCAGAATTCTCCGGTGGTAAATTGTTCTCAGAAGCATGATTAACCCCATGATTAACCGGGGGTTGAGATGAAACCCTCGGCGGTTCTATCGGTTCAGAATAACGGTTAGAATTCTGAACCGCAGACGACACCGAAGAAGAACGATTAACGCGACGATTCACCAGACTTTTATACTCATCAATGCTCATCCCCAAATTTTGTAAATGATGGTGAACATGATCGATTAACTCCACTTCATCGGGAGAAAAAACCCCGCGATTTCCATTCAAACCGTGCAATTGCGCCCAAGTTCTCAGCGTCGCTTCATCACCAATTCGATAGCGTTCTAACAATTGAGTTGTCGTTAAATTTGTTTCGGGTGTCGGTTTAAAATCGCTCATTAGAACATCCTCATCGCAAATAGTAGATTGCTCCCAAACACAATTCTCAATTCTTCGTGACCCGATCTTTATTTGGAGTTGTCCGTTTCTACAGATGACAATCCCGTACAGGGTTTACTCAACAAGCAAATTAACGCTTCGCGAACAGGTCACTGAAAAAGCGGTCATGTGAGAGGAACGCTTCAGCTTTCGTATTATGCCCCATCTTCCGATTAAATGACCGTTAAATCTTGTTGATCAAATGGGAAAACTCCCCGCTCGGTCCGAATTTAAGGTAAAATCAGCAATTATTATATACAATAGAATCACTCACACCGACTCTATCCTTAGCCATACTATGCCGATCTACGACTATTTCTGTCCGAGCAATAACCGAAAAGTCGAAGTCATCCACAGCATTCACACCCAAGTTCAAACCTGGGGCGAACTGTGTCAGTTAGCCGAATGTGAGGTCGGAGATACTCCCGAAGATGCGCCGGTGCGTCGGGTTTTGTGTGCGCCAATGTTGTCGGTTCCCCTCACCAATAGCGATTATCGCAACGCCGGATTTACTAAACTGGTAAAACGGGATAAAGGCGTCTATGAAAATGTCACCGCCAGCGATTAACTCATCCGATCTTTTCAAAAAGATAACATGATAAAAACCACCCCCGTTGCAATTTCCGCCGACTCTCCTTTAACCACAAAAGCCGGAGTTCAAATTGCCCAACTCGGGGGGAATGCCGTTGATATTGCCGTTGGTGCGGCGCTGGCGGCGAGTTTATCCGAAATTTTAATGTGTTCTCTGGGGGGTTCGGCATTTGTAATGATTCACAAACCCGGACAACCCCCCTCACTCATCGACGGCGCCGACGCCATGCCTAGCGGTCATTTGAAGCTTGACCCCAACAAGGCGGGTGTGCGCGTCGTTGATCTTCCCTACGGAGATGGTATCACAGTCCGAGCCGGAGTTGCCTCGATCGCGGTGCCGGGAATGTTGGCCGCCTTAGAAACCGCTTGGCAACGTGGGGGGTCTCTCCCCTGGTCCGAAATCGTCGCACCTGCGCTAGAATTAGCTCGGAACGGGTTTAGTTTGAGTCCAACTACCGCTCGTTGGCTGTCTCTGGCCGGGAAACCGCTATTTTATCCCCAACAAGCCAGTCGAGACTGTTTTTTCCCGAACGGTTGTCAGGCGGTTGCCGGTGAACGTTTTTACATTCCCGACATGGCGCAAACCCTCGAAGCGATCGCCGAAGTTGGTGCCAAAGCCTTTTATCAAGGGGATATCGCCGCCGCTTTTGTTAAAGAAATGAGGGAAAATGGCGGGTTCGTCACCCGTTCGGACTTGGCAAATTATCGCGCCATTGTCCGCCAACCGCTACAATTAACCTCACTCGGCTTTCAACTGGCTTTAAACCCTCCCCCAGCCGTTGGAGGCGCTGCGGTGGGAAGTTTGATCAAACTGTTGGAACTCACCGCCCAACCCGATTTTACCCCCGCCCAACGCACGTTACAACAGGTGAAAGCGATAAAAGCGTTGTGGGAACTGCGAAGCCAAGAAAACCCCGAAGCCTTCCTCGCCGAAGAAACCCTACGCCGCTATTTACCTGCGATACAGTCCCCCAACACCATGCACTTATCGGTCGCCACAAGTTCGGGGGAACTGGTTTCTGTTACCATGAGTAACGGCTACGGTTCAGGTATTACGATTCCCGGCACCGGAATCACCTGTAACAACAGTTTGGGGGAACCGGAATTAAACCCCAAAGGCTTTTTAGGCGCTGCGGTGGGGGAACGGATGATATCAAATATGGCGCCGAGTTTAGCATGGCATCCCGACGGGCGCTGTTTAGCCTTTGGAACTCCGGGGGCGAGTCGAATCACCACCGCAATGGCCCAGATGTGGACTCGCTACGCCCGAGAAGGGGTTTCCCTCGAAGAAGCGGTCCGGGCGCCGAGGCTACACGTTGAACCGAAAGAGAATAAATGGCGGGTTTTGTGGGAACCGGGAATTGATACAACGCTGTTAGAAACTGAGGAAGAAAATCTAGAACTTTATCCCTTTGAACAGCTTGATATGTTTTTCGGCGCGATTAAAATAGCCGGAATTAATGCTCTAGGAAAATTAGAAGCCGTTGCCGATAATCGCCGAGAAGGTTCTGTGGAAATTATAGCCTAAATTAAGTTAATTTGCAAGCGGCCAAAAAACCCGGTTTCTTTGAGAAACCGGGTTTTTAATCCCAAATTGAGAAACCGGGTTTTTAATCCCTTTAATGCAACCCGCCAAAAAAACCCAAAAACCTAAGACGCATCCCGTTCTTGAAAGACTTCCTGAGCCGCAAAAATCCCATTTAAAGAAGCCGGAAAACCCGCATAAACCGACATTTGAAGAATCGTTTCAATAATTTGTTCGCGAGTACAACCCACATTTAAAGCCCCATTAATATGAACTTTCAATTGCGGTTGAGCATTTCCCAACGCCGTCAAAGCCGCTATTGTCGCAATTTGACGCGACTTTAAATCCAAACCCGGACGAGAAATTACATCTCCATAAGCAAATTCAACAATCCATTTAGCAATATCCGGTGAAATATCGCCCAAACTATCAATAACTTGCTGACCTTCATTACCCGTAATCTGTTGTAAAGCCTCAATTCCTTTATTAAAACGGTCTTCTTGAGATAACATAGACGGTGCCTGACTTATGATTAATGATTGCTCTGCCGTTGGTCTTTTCTCGGAGAAACTGTTTGATTTTGCCATCCCCCAAAAACCAACAAAAATTAATATCAATAGCAAAGCTCCCAATCGTTTCCAATCGGTGGATAGATTCATACAAAACTCCACAAAAATGAATCACCAAGTCTTCTATTGACTATTATTAAATACAAGATTGATACTTGTAAAATACCTATTTGCTATTGAGTAATGCTTAAAAACTATCAATTTAATTTTGAACTCCGCCATCTCCGCTATTTTTGCGTTTTAGCCGAGACACTCCACTTTCATCAAGCCGCCAAACACCTACACATCTCCCAACCGAGTCTAAGCCGGCAAATTCAAGACTTAGAAGCCGCAATGGGTGTACCATTATTCAATCGAACCAATCGCCAAGTCACACTTACAGACGCCGGTCAAGCCTTTTATCAAGACCTTCAGCAACTCCTCGACCAGTTAGACGCCTCCCTGCGCCGAACCCAACGGGCCGCCCGGGGGGAGTGGGGTGAAATCGCGCTAACCTTTACAGAAGTGGGAATTGCCACCGCTTTACCCGCAATTTTGCGAACATTCAAACGCCAATTTCCCCATGTTGACATCAAGCTGACCGAGCGTCCAACCGCCGAACAACTCGAAGCTTTGCTGTCCGGTCAAGTTGATTGTGCGTTTTTGCATCCGGTGGGGAAAATGCCCGATGAAATCGAAATTCGCACCATTTGGCGTGATACACTGGGGATTGTCCTCCCCGCATCTCACCCGCTAGCGGAACGAAAAGAAATCCGACTGGCCGACCTCAAATCCGAAGATTTTATTCTGTTTCCCCGTTCGCTCAATTCTAATCTTTACGATCATATTATTGCGATTTGCCAACAAGCCGGATTTTACCCTAAAATTGTTGCTGAAGTTGCTCGCCGTCAAAATTCTGTTAATTTAGTTGCCGCCGAGATGGGTTTAACTTTTTTAGGAAGTTCTTTAAAACATTTGTGCGGAACAACGACAATTTTCAAACCTCTGGCGGGGGTTAGTCCTCAACTTCAGTTAGCCTATAGTTGGCGAAAAGATAATGATTCTGTGATTTTATCTCAGTTTTTAAAAGTCGTTCAATCCACTTTAGAACAGATAAATCAGACGTAAATTTAGATTATAAAAATGAGGCTTTTCAACCCCATAAATTTAGTCCCCTTGACCCTAATTTTTGCCGCAACTACAGCCACAGCCCAGATTATCCCAGATAACAGCTTAGGTTCAGAAAACTCTGTTGTTACACCTAATGTTAACATTCGCGGGATACCTAGCGATCGCATTGATGGGGGTGCAGTTCGGGGGTCTAACTTATTTCATAGTTTTGAAGAATTTAACGTAGAAGAAGGACGGGGTGCTTATTTTTCAAATCCCGATAATATTATTAATATTCTAACTCGCGTTACAGGTGGGAATATTTCAGAAATTTTAGGAACGTTAGGCGTTTTAGGGAATGCAAATTTATTTTTAATTAATCCTTCGGGGATTGTATTTGGGCCGAACGCACGGTTAGATGTAGGCGGTTCATTTTTTGCGTCTACAGCCGATGGAATATTATTTGAAAATGGTTTTGAATTTGCAGCAAGTAACCCCGAAGCGCCGCCATTATTAACGATAAATATTCCCATCGGATTAAATATTCGAGAAAATCCGGGAACAATTGTTAATCAAGCCACTCTAACAACCTTGGAAGATGGAAGTTCCTTAAGAAATGATGCAGGATTTCTAGTTCCTCAAGGGTTAAATATTCCTCAAAATAAAACATTAGCTTTAGTTGGGGGCGATGTATTATTTAATAACGGAGTTGCTATTTCTCCCGGTAGTCAAATTGAATTGGGAGGATTATCAGAACCGGGAATTATTGAGTTGGCAAATGTAGGGAAAAATGCCAATACGCCCATTCTTCAGTTTCCTAATAATATTCAACGGGGAAATGTAGCGTTAACGAATCAATCTCAGATTAATGTTCGTTCAAATGAGGGGAGAGATATCAATATTAAGGCTCGCAATTTTGAGATGTCAGGCGGAAGCATTATTCGAGCGGGGTTTGATCAAGGATTGGGGGTTGCAGAAGCGCGAGGCGGAGATATTAATATTAATGCTCAGGAAAACGTTCTTTTAGCCGATAATAGCTTTATTTCCAATATCATTGATATAGATTCTTTCGGCGAACCCGGCGATATTAACATCGAAACTAGCTCATTATTGATGGAAAATGGCGCAGAGATCAGCGCTAGCACTTTCGGCCCCGGAAATTCGGGTTCGGTTTCTATTTTAGCAACAAATTCGGTAGAATTATCAAACGCCACTATCTTTAGTTCTGCCGCAGTTGGTGCGGTGGGTAATGGAGGAACAGTTGAAATTATTACAGAAAATTTATTGCTGTCTAACGGTTCTCAAGTGATTACCGACACATCCGGAGAAGGAAATGCGGGTAATATAACCGTACAGGCTAAATCTATCGAAATCACGGGAAGTTCTCCCGATGATAGCGAGATTATCAGCGGTTTTTTTGCGGATGTAATGGAGACGGGAATCGGCAATGGCGGTACAATAACAATTGAGACGGAACAATTATTATTGAGCGATGGAGCGCGAATTTCTAGCAGTACCTTTGGACAAGGAAATGCGGGTTTAGTCTCTATTTTAGCAACAGATTCGGTTGAGTTATTGGGTAGCAGTATTATCAGTAATGTGGTGGAAGGTGGAACTGGAAATGCTAACACTGTAAATATCGAAACTCGAAATTTATTGGTATCTGGGGGGTCACAAATTCAATCTTTAACTTTTGGAAACGGAGACGCAGGTAATATAAATATTAAAGCTGAATCTATCGAACTCACGGGAACTTCAGCAGATGGTTTGGAGAGTAGTATAATCACTGCAAGTTCTAGAAGTGGAGAAGGAAATAGCGGAAATATTATCATAGAAGCCGAACGTCTTCGGATAACCGATGGCAGTGGAATCATAGCCAGTGCCACAGGAAGGGGAAATGCCGGAACCATTTTTATCAAAGCAACTGATATACAATTATTCGGGTTTGCTCCCAATTCCACAAACCCTTCTTTTCTATCTGCAAGTGTCGAAGAACAAGGAACAGGAAACAGCGGAAATATTATCATTGAAACCGCACGTTTACTTCTAGAAGATGGTGGATTAATTAGAGTTAGGAATACCGCAAATACACCCGGAAATTCCGGTCAGGTTTTAATTATTGCCTCCGAATCTGTCAGACTGAATAATGCTGTCGGCATCAATACAGATACAGTTGGCCCCACAAATGCGGCTCCCATTACCATTTTTACTCGCTCTCTGTCGATTGAAGGAAGGTCAGGAATTGCTGCCAATTCAGGTACGCCAGAGAACCCAACAGAAACAGGTCAAGGCGGAGAAATTTCTATATTTGCTTCTGAGGAAGTTCAGTTGAGAGGAGGAAATCAGACCGACGAAACGGCTATAATTTCTTCCGTAACTTTTGGAGGAGGGAGAGCGGGAAAGGTTAGAATAGAAACCGGACAGTTAGTCGTTGACAAGGGATTAATTTCTGTTTTAAGTAACGATACTGCCAGTGGAAATGCGGGTAATATTGAAGTTTTCGCCTCGGATTTCGTTGAATTATCTCGCGTTCAAAGTGGCTTATTAGCAGCAACGGACGGAGTAGGAAATGCCGGAAATATTACGGTAGAAACTCCCGAGTTAGTGCTGAAAGATGAAGCATCCATCGGCGTGGGAAGTTTGTCTGGAAGTGGAAATGCAGGTAATATTAGAATAGAGTCTAATCAGTTGTTTATTCAAGATGAAGCCAATGTATTAGCAGCAACAACAGATGGAGGTGGAGACGCCGGAAATATTAATATTAATAGCTCCGAGTCGGTAGAAATTCGAGGTCGGGGGAGTATAATTGCAACCACTCAAGGGAGTGGAAATGCTGGAAATGTGAGAATAGAAACGGAACAATTTCAACTTCGCGATGGCGGTTCGGTGAATGTAGATTCTACTGCATCAGGAATTCCGGGTAATATTGATATCTCAGCAAATGAAACCCTTTTAAACAATCAAGCTCAACTGAATGCGAGTTCAGAAGCGGGTCAAGGCGGTAATATTAGACTTCAATCTGATGACATTCGCCTGTTGAATGAAAGTAGAATTTTCGCCTCGGGAAGTGACAGCGGTCAAACCTTTGAAGGGAATGTTGACATTGATACTAATCTTTTAGTTTTACTTCAACAAAGTCGTATTTTAACTGATGCTTTCAACCCCACCGGAGGAAGTAATATTACTATTCGTCCTTTGGGAAATTCAGAACTCGGACTTTTACAATCTCAAGATAGTATTATTAATGCGGCCGGAGAACTTTCGATTGATGATACCCTCAATTTTGACCCGCCAGAAACACCCGAAGTAGAATTCATTGACCCGAGGACGTTAATCGCTCAAGACCCCTGCAAACAAGGTCAAGACAGCGAATTTATTATTACAGGACGTGGCGGTATTGCACCCAACCCAACCCAAGCTTTAACCTCAATTGAAGGGTTAGTCGAGTTAGAATCTCCCCTAATTCAACCCGTTACTCCTCAATCCAATTTTTCCTCAGAACCTCCTCAACAACAATCCCAAAACCGAGAAAATAATAGTGAAAATAATACCGTTGATTCGAGAGAAATTATTCCGGCGAGAGGCTGGATAAAAAATGAAAATGGTGATATTATTTTAGTGGGTTATGACCCGACTCAAACCGGAGTCCAACGTCAGCAATATAACCCTTTATCCTGTCAATCTTAGAAGATTAGCTTGTCATATTTAAGACAATATACACCTGTAAATACTGTATTTTAGGAGGATTTGATCATGTCGGAAATTCTAGGAACGGCAGGCAACGATGAATTATTTGGCGGACAAGGAATCGATTCTCTCTTTGGTTTGGAGGGTGATGACACCATTTTGGGTCTGGAAGGAGACGACTTAATTTTCGGGAATCAAGGGTTAGATTTTCTCGGTGGCGGTGAGGGAAATGATACTATTTTTGGAGGGAAAGGAGATGATTTTCTTGGTGATATTGGCGGAGGAGATGACCAATTTTTTGGCAACCTAGACAATGATTTGCTAAACGGAGGAGAGGGTAACGATCAACTATTTGGCGGTCAAGGCGATGATGGTGTATTTGGTAGTGGAGGAAATGATTTAGTCTCAGGAGATAAGGGAGATGACATCTTGTTTGGTATTGACACTGAAAATATCACGAACCCCGGTTTGGGTGAAATTGATACTTTAGTGGGTGGTGAAGGAAGTGATCTCTTTGCTTTGGGGTTCGAGTCTCCCTCTTACTACGTCGGTTCGGGAAATAGTGATTTTGGATTAATCACCGATTTTAACGTAGCGGAAGACACTATTTTTGTGAGCGCAACTGATAATGTAACGATAAGCGATCTCGATCTGGGTGAGTTTGGGTCGGGAGCGGGTATATTTAGTCAAAATGGTGATTTAATTGGGTTAGTTCAGGGTGTAGCTGCAAGTCAACTCAGCTTTGATATTAATATTATTCGCGCCTAGTTAGAAATAATTCATCCCCAAATCTGACCGCAGTTTTTCTGTAAACTCCAGGCGAAAAACCCGGTAACGTTTAAGAAACCGGGTTATTATCCTGATTTTAATTAAAAAAACTTGCCCGACTTGGGTGTTATAATAAAAATCTAGGGTTCGACAACCACAGTCGTTCCCATTTCAATCTGATTAAATAAAGCGACAACATCCTCATTTCGCATCCGCACACAACCATGAGAAGCGGCGCTTCCGATAGAATTAATCGTCGGAGTTCCATGAAAACCAATGGTATCCTTACCATCAGTCCAAAAACCAATCCAACGCAATCCTAACGCACTATTCGGACCCGGCCGGGTCACTTCTCCCGTCCAGGGATTTTCCCAAACCGGATTTTCGACCATTTGAATCACTTGAAACTCACCCGTTGGCGTTTCCCAACCGGGTTTTCCGACAGCCACCGGATAACTCGCGACTTGTTCATCATTGCGATAAACAAAAACTCGCCGCTGACCCAATCGCAAAACGACCCGGATTTCAGGTTTCCCCAACGGTAAAAACGGAGACGGATCATCCAACCCCGGTAAACTCGGATTCAACAAACTTGAAGGAATCACCGCCGCTTGGGACGAGACACCTTGAGCAACTTCAGGACTTTTCGGAGTCGAAGCCCCCACTTCCGCTTGAGCAACAATAGAGACCATTAAAGCGCTCAAACCAATCCGAATCAAGGGTTTAAATCGAGTGTGATCAACTTGAAAAAACATAGAATTGAACTCCTCACCAAAACGGATGGAAAAACAACAACATTGGGAGTTAGGGATTCCTCACGATTGAGGGGTGTCATTAATTTAACCCACTTCTCTCCCCGTTGAAAACTTGTAATCCTTTCTTTTGGTGTGTATTCACGATTCGTGCGATCAAAAATCCCCACTCAAGGCTTCGATCACTTTAACCCGATTCTTTTTACCTTTTCAGTTCCTTTAACGCCTCTTGTGCCTTTTTCACCCCTTCAGTATCGCCCTGTTTTTCAAAAAGTTCGATCGCTTTTTCCAAAGCGGCGATCGCTTGTTGGTTGCGACCTCCCCGGCCTTTAATCGCCATTGCCAAGTTATAATGAGCATTGGCATTTTCCGGAGAGCGATCGATCACCCGTCGAAAACTGACAATCGCCCCAATATATTCCTCTCGCTGTAACTGAATTTCTCCAATCGCCGCATCCGCTTCCACCAAATTCGGATTAAAAGCCAAAGCCCTTTGATAAGCTTCGACCGCCCCATCTAAATCATTTTGAGCCTTCAACACTTCCGCAATTTGAAACTGAATCTCCCCATCGCGAGGACTCAACGCCGCCGCCTGTTCAAACGCCGCAATCGCCCCCGGTTGATCTCCGCTTCGCAGCAACGCCACCCCCAACTTAATTTGAACGCTCGCTTCATTGGGTGCGAGTGTCGCCGCCTGTCGCAGAGTTTCAATGGCTTTAGGCGTATTTTCCTGACGCAACAACGCCATCCCCATCGAAGCGTAAGCCTGCCAATTATTCGGGTCTGAGGCAATCACCATTTCATAGGTTTTAACGGCACTGCTATAATCGCCTTGACGGAAGAAACTCACCGCCAACCCCAAATAGGCATTGAGATTATCCGGTTTGAGACTGATGGCTTTGCGATAGGCATCGGCGGCGCCTTGATAATCTTCTATTTTGACCAAACTATAAGCTAAACCATATTGAAAATCTGCATTCTGCGGATCGAGAATTAAAGCATCTCGATAAAATTTAGCCGCCGCTTCGTAATTCCCTCGCAACGCTTCTAAATAAGCAATTCCCGAGTAAATCTTCGGATCGCTCGGATCGAGTCCCGCCGCTTGCACGTAAACCAGAAGTGCTTCATCAATTTTTCCGGCATCCACTAACTCCCGCCCTTGTTCGAGTAATTGGTTAAGCTGGTCGTTAGATTGAGTGTTGGCTTGAGCAATAACTTCAACCGAGTGAGCCATTTGGGGGGTTGCAGTGGCGACAAATCCGACTAAAATACTACTGACAATCAATCGAATGGGTTTATACACGGCTTGTTTAGTGTGAGTGGTTCTAGAGTTCTGCACGGTTTTGATGACAAACGAGATCGGTCACACAATTATGACTGATGTTGATGATAAAACAGTTCATGCCGATTGGTTACAAATCGGGGGAATGTTCTTAAGTCCAGAAGGCTCGATCCCCCCTGATGCAGAATTCTGACAACGGCTTCGGACTTGAGTGAAGATCGCAAGATTGATTAATCTGTAGAAGTGTTCGCTGGGATGATTGAATATGAGTGATGAACAAGAGGTATTGGCGGCGAATAAAGCTTTTTATCGGGCTTTTGAGAAAAAGGATCTCGAGGCGATGAGCGCTGTCTGGTCAAAAGGAACGGCGAGGCGCGTGTATTCATCCCGGACGGGAGGTGATTTGCGGTTGGGAAGGGGTAAGATTGTCTTGGGAACAAATTTTTAAATCAACTCAGTATTTGGAGATTAATACCAATATTATTTCGACTGAGGTGAATGGGGATTTGGCTTATGTGGTTTTACTCGAAGAAGTGATGCAAGTTTCCGCTCGCCGTCGGATGAAAGCTGAATCAATGGCGACTAATATTTTTACCCGCATGGCGAACAAATGGTATTTGATTCATCATCACGGTAGCCCGATTATCAGTTAATCTATTTTTTTTAAACTCGGGGGTAATGGCGATCGCGTATCGAGTTCATAGCCCCGTTTTTGGATTAATTTTTCCAGCCGTTTAATTCGCGCTTCGGACGGGGGATGAGTTCGTAAAAAGGCGATAGTGTCTCCTTTTTCTAGGGCTTTGATTCGTTCAAAAAAGTCGGTGGCACCGGCGACATGACCGTAGTTTTCCTGTAATAGAGTTAAGCCAAATTCATCGGCTTGTCGTTCTTGGGATTGGGAAAATTGGGCGTTGGAAAGGGCGACGGTTGCGGTTTCTAAACTTCCAATATTTGGGAAAAATAGGGATAAAACCGTTTGGATAAATAAACTGCGACTAATTCCTCGCAAATGGTCCCGATGGGCGAAATGGCCGAGTTCGTGTCCTAAAATCATCATTAACTCGTTTTCTGACTCGACTTGATTTAATAACCCTTTAAAGATTACAATGCGATCGCCGGGAAGGGCGTATGCGTTAATGGTAGAATCGGGAATATATAAAACCCGATAATCTCGGTTTTCAAGTTCGGAGTCTAAATGGGTTTCTAAACCGTCTAAAAGTTGGTTTAATGTCGTTTGAGTGGGCGAAGGTTTAGCCTGACGTTCAAAAGCGGGAACGACTAACCGTCCGAGTTGCTGTTCAAATTGCGGGGGAACGAACCAAACCAACTGTTCAAACAGGAACCATAAAGCCGCGATACTGGCAATGATAAATCCTCCAAAAATTGCCAGTAAAATTAATAGCTGTCGGTTGCTTGGGGGCGGATTTCTTGAACTAAATTCGGGTTCTGACATGGAAATAAAATGATTTTCAATTAATGACAATCTTACCGATAATTCTGTTGTTTGCGGGTTGATTTCAGTCACCCGTCACCAATGTTGTAGGGGCGGGTTCTATCTAAATCTATCTTACCCAGAAATAAGTTAGATAAACCCGCCCCAACCCGTGAACAGTTTTTCCCCGACACCGGGGCGGGTTTATATCAATTATCTGTAGGAAATGATCAATAATTGCGGAACCCGCCCCTACAGGGTAGAATTTTTGAGTGAAATCTAGATAAATATAAAGCTACTCCGAACTACTTTTAATCGGTCGAAATGGGTCTAAAAAGTTTAACAAAGAGATTAATTGACGGGATTGAATCCATAATTTACCCTGACCTCGAAAGCGACAAACTAACCCTTCCCCGCCCAAAATTCCCGTTTTCAAATTCTTAAACGATAAACCGCCAATTAATTCCACATTGTAATCTAGCGTATCTTCAAACGCCACAATATAACCCGTATCCACAACATAATCCCCCTCAACCGGAATCTCCAAAATTCCCCCGTAAGAACTTAACCAAATATCCCCCTCACCGGTCGCCCGAATTAAGAACAAAGATTCCCCGCTAAAAAACCCTTTAAACCCCTGAAAATTTGTATCCAGATTCACCTCAGTTCCCGACGCCACAAACCCCGAAGATTGAATCATCAATCCCCTTCCATTCAAATAATAATGTTGAATATCCCCCGGAATTCCCGGAGAAATAAACAACTGTCCGGGTTTATTTTTAGCGGTAAATTCACTCAGAAAAAGCGACTCCCCACTCAACATTCTTCCCACCCCTTTCATCAGTCCGCCTTTCATTTTAGACTGCATTTGAATACAACTATCCATCGCCGCCATCGCCCCGGATTCAACAATAACGGTTTGATAGGGTTGTAAGTCCAATCTCAACGAAGCATAAGAGGGAGAATGTTCAATTTGATAAGCAATTTGATTTGACATTGTTTCAGTCCCGATTAATTTTATCACCGTCAATTTTTGATTTTAAAACCTAACTTTCTTTCGCAGGTAAACGCGGCCCGACCAACTGTCCAAACGCCGTCGAATTATGGGTTTGACAGTATAATTTTCCCCGTCCTCGAAACCGACAAACCAAACCTTCTCCCCCCAAAAATGCACCCAACCAACTCGAACCCGGTTTGGTAATTTCAAAGTTTAAGGTTTTTTCAAAGGCGACAATATGACCCGTATCAACAATATATTCATCCTCAACATCAACCTCATAAATGCCGCCAAAGGAGTTAATCAAAACATCCCCCTGACCCGTCAAATCTAACCAAAAAATATTTTCGCCCGAAAAGAAAGATTTAAACCCTTGAAACCCCAAATCAATATCAACATCCGAATGGCTGGCTAAATAAGAAGTCGCCTGTACAACCAACCCCGAACCCGTAACTTGATAATGCAAAATATCGCCCAACAACTTCGGGGCTAAAAACACTTCTCCGCCCGAAATGGGAGAACGAAAAACGCTCAAAAACAGCGATTCTCCCCCAACCATTCGTTTTAAGCCGCCTAAAATTCCGCCCCCTTTTCCTTGTCGTAAAGTTGTGCTAGTATTAATAGATTCGCTCATGGCAACCATAGCGCCAGCTTCAGCAACTAATTCTTCGCGAGCGTCTAAAGTTACCCGAGCAATTGCACAGTCGGGCTGTTGTAAAATTTTAATTTTCATAAATTGCGTCCTGTAATGAAATCAACGATATTTGGGACTGAGAAACCTTACCAAACCATCAACACTGCGAGACTGTAAATAGATCACCCCATTTCCCCGAATTTTATTAATAAAACCTTCCCCGGAAGTCAGAGAACCGAACAAACCCCCCGCCAACCCAACACTCATTTTAATTCCGGCTTCGTAGGCGACTAAATGACCGTTATCGACGATAAATTCTTCAGTAATTTGTTTTTGAGTAATGCCGCCATAACCCCCAAAAAAAACCAAACCGGGTCCGGTTACTTTCAGTTTAAACAACCCTTCTCCCGCAAACCAACTGGCAAACCCCGCCCATCCCACACCTAGTTTAACTTTTTTGCTACTGCCAATATAGGCACCCGGTTGAAAACAAAGTTGTTGTCCTGACTGCAATTCTACTGCTACAATATCACCGATAACCGATTGAGACAGAACTACCTGTAAGAGTTGATTCGTATTGTTGGTAAATGTATTGACAAACAGCGATTCTCCGCCAAACATTTTTTTAACGAGGGCAGAGAAAAACCCACCTGAGAAAGTCGTCTTCATGGAGATTTTTCCCTCCATCCCGACCATCGCCCCTGCTTCGGCTGTTAGACTGTCACCCGGTTCTAGTGTCATAAAAATAGTCGCAAAGGCAGGTTTGTAACGAATTTGATATTGCATCACAGCGACTTCCTTTTGTTAAAATTTTAGTCTAACTACAAGTTAGCTAATCCTTTTTCCAGAAAGCTGGAAACTTTACAAAAAAACATACAGAAAAACACCATGTCTCATCCCCGCAAACAGTTCGCCCAACACTGGCTTCGCAGCCCTACCGCTTTGAACCAAATTGTCAACGCCGCCCAATTATCAACCGACGATAACATTTTAGAAATCGGCCCCGGAACCGGAGTCTTAACCGAACGTCTGTTAACATTGGCTAAAACGGTTTTGGCGGTAGAAATTGACCGAGATTTATGTAAAAAGTTAGTTCAAAAATTCGGCAAGCTTGACAATTTTTTACTTTTGCAAGGCGATATCCTGAACCTTCCCCTAGAAGACTATCTGAAAGATTTTCCCAACTTTCAAAACCCCAACAAAGTGGTTGCTAATATTCCCTACAATATTACCGGGCCGATTCTGGAAAAACTCTTGGGAAATATCGCCCAACCCAATTTGAACCCCTACGATTTAATGGTATTATTAGTTCAGAAAGAAGTCGCCGAACGTCTGTGTGCGGGACCGGGTTCTAGAACATTTGGGGCGCTGTCGGTGCGAGTTCAATATTTGGCCGAATGCGAGTTAATTTGTCAGGTGCCAGCGAAAGCCTTTTATCCGCCTCCGAAAGTAGATTCTGCGGTGGTGCGGTTGCGTCCCCGCCCCCTGGAACATCCGGCTGAAAACCCCAAAAATCTGGAAATGGCGGTAAAATTGGGATTCGCCAGCAAACGGAAAATGTTACGAAATAATTTAAAAAGTGTGATAGATCGCGATCGCCTGAGCCAAATTCTGGAACAATTAAAAGTTAATCCCCAAGCTCGTGCCGAAGATTTGAGCGTTGAGCAGTGGGTGAGTCTGAGTAACCAACTGGTTCATTTGACCTCTGAAAACCCCTAATTAATTCTCATGCGTTCTTACTCCCTAATTGCTCCGGCTAAAATTAACCTATACTTAGAAATAATTGGCGATCGCCCCGATGGTTATCACGAACTGGCGATGGTACTTCAAAGTATATCGCTGGCCGATCAAATTGACATTCGGCCGATAGAAATTGATACAATATTCGTTCAATGTGATAGCGCCGCAGTTCCCAACGATAACACCAACTTGGCGTATCGGGCGGCGGCATTGATGGCCCAACAATTCCCCGAGGCGATGGCGCAATATGGCGGCGTGGAAATTACCATCAAAAAACGAATCCCCGTAGCGGCGGGTTTGGCGGGGGGTTCAACCGATGCGGCGGCGGTGTTGGTGGGTTTGGATTTATTATGGCAATTGGGACTGACTCAGGGCGAATTAGAGGACCTCGCCGCCCAAATTGGTTCCGATGTTCCCTTCTGTATCAAAGGCGGCACCGCTTTGGCAACGGGGCGGGGTGAAGTGCTTTCGCCGTTGGTTAATTTGGATAACTTGTACGTGGTGTTGGCAAAATACCGCAGTTTGGCTATTTCGACGCCTTGGGCCTACAAAACCTACCGCACCCAGTTTGGCGATACTTACGTTAGGGAAGCCGAAGATTTACAAAGTCGGCGTCAGCGGGTACATTCGGGGGGAATGGTTTCGGCTATTATGCAGCGAGACGGCGCGAAAATTGGTCAACTTCTGCACAATGATTTAGAAAAAGTCGCGTTACCCGAACATCCGGAAGTTTTGAAACTGCGAGAAGCTTTTGCCTCTCAAAATGTATTGGGTACAATGATGTCAGGTTCCGGGCCGACCGTGTTTGCGTTAACCGAATCCGAACGGCAGGCTTTAGAAGTAGCAGAAACCGTTCGCAAGCAACTGGCAAATCCCGATTTAGACTTCTGGACGGCTAAATTGAGTTCAACGGGAATTACCCTAGCCTAGTTTATTTAGTTTACCATATTTTTTATCAAAAATCAATGAGCGAATCCCCTTCTAAATCTAACGCTGAATCTTCTAAAAACAACCTCGACGGCGTGACTCCCTTTCGCTGTTTAAGTAATGCTGCGGTGTTGGGAAGTATTGCCACAGCCCTGTATTTTTTAACCCGTTCCGTTACCCAAACCTACGCCGCCAAACCCATTCATTCCGATAATATTGCAGTCGTTCAAATGTCTGTAACTGTTAGAACTTTAGTCACGGGTTTATGTATGATGGGAACGGGCGTATTTGCCTTTCTCACGTTCGGGTTAATTTTTGTCGCCATTCAGCTTTCTGTTCAGCGTATTTTCAAAAAAGATACCCCCTCATCTGAGACTTAATTTTAAGGTCATGGAACTGTTGGCGACATGGACTTAAAAATATTTAAGTCTTGTTTTGTAATATCCATATATGAAAGAATAATTACGATTAACACTCAGTATATGGTGCTTTATATTGTGCCGGAATCAATATAACAAACTGTATAAAGTTCAATCTACTGATTTATACTTAGAACGTCTCGAATATTAACAGGTTAATCAAAAAAATTCAGTATATTTCCTGAAAAAAAATAATACATACAATCATATATTGACGCAGATTATAGCTATAAGCTACGATGAATAAAAAGCTTTGGTAATATCTATGAATAAGTCAGAGGCGATTAATTTACTTACGAAGCAAGGATGGACAAAAGCAGATGCCAAGCGAGCTTTGGAGGAGATTGATTTTAGTGAGAATCCTAATCAAGAAACTATTCTCCAAAAAACCGCATCGTTTTCAGGTTATGAACTCAATAAACGTCAGCGGAGTCAAGCTGCTCAGAAGGGTTTAGTTACCAAGAAAAATAATGAGATAGAGCGGATAAAAAAAGAAAACGCTGCAAAGATTAATCAATTTGAAAGAGACGTACAGGAAGAGCGTGGTTTTTGGCAGGGGCTTCTTGAATTCTTGGGTTACAAAGATCAAAAGTCTGCTTTTCAAAATTCAATGAATGAATACGTTATTAATGAGGACGATAACAAAAATGACATTGCATAATCGATCTCAGCAGATGAGTCAAACAGTAACTCGTAAACAATTACAAGCTTACGGGATGTCTAAATATCATACGCAAGCTATAACAAAAGGTTTGACTCCTAAAGGCAAACGGGGGCAAGCGTGCGTTTATAGTTTAATCGAAGTTGTTGCTGCCACTAAAGACTATGTGCAACGGCCTAATGTTAAGCTGTCTACTCGTGAAGCTTTAGAAGGAGTTTTAACTACTTTACTGGAACTTTTAGGAAATGTAGTAGAAGTACCTTTTTCAATAGGAACTGATCCTGAACTGCGTCAATTAGTTACAAAGCTTAATCAAGCAATGGCTAAAACAGATGCTTCTCTAGCTGCGCTCAAAGCCGATGCTGCTGAAATTAATCAGAAATATGATATGATGCCATGACTACTCTACATCAACTGATTGCTAATCTACTATCTGCCATGAAAAGAACGGATACATCCTTATCGGCTTTAAAGGCTGATGTACCTGAAATAGAAGCTAAGTATGACCCTGTGAAGTTAGCTCGTTCCCGATTTAATTCTTGGCGTGACAGCAATGACGGAAAAACCTTCAAAGATCGTCTCTACAGGAAACAGAAAGGGCAATGTGCTAATCCTGACTGTCATAGAGATTTACCCATTGACTACTTGGAAATAGATCATAAATTGCCAATTACGACTCATCATCAATTGGCTTTAAAGAAAAGTAATATGCAGTTACTATGCACTCCTTGTAATCGAAAGAAAAGCTCTAGAATCTAATGTAATAGTGTGAAATCAAACAAATTACCCAAGATGTTAATTTATATCGGGTTCCGGCTGATTTAGAAGAATTGATGAAAATTTTAACGGCGATTCTGCAATCATAAACTCTGCGATCGCCATTTTCTCATCTTATTTTTTCTGTAAATTTTAGTTAAGTATTTTTGCCAAAAAACCTAAGTATCTATACTTAAACTTCCAGATAATATAAAGTTTCATCTCGTAAAGATTAATATAACCTAAAGAAAACCGAACCTCATACAAATAATTTTCTACCCTAACAGAATATCAGGAAGAATATTGACTGAGGAGCATTTAAACAATGGCTCATCAAACCCATACAACAGAACACGACAACAGCGTAATCGGCTTTTTAATGGCTTTTATCCTGTTGTTGTGTGCATTTACCTTTGTCATCTTGATCGGTATCTTTTAGGCTGTGCGTGACAGCATAATCAAAGTTGCAAGCAAAATCGATTGAGCATTTTGACGGATTGAATTTTTCGACTCAGTTTTGACTCAAGCAGATTTCATTGTTGATTCAACCTCAAAAAATGCTCGATGGAATGATGATTTCGAGAACAAATTAGAGAGAACATCTCAAAAAATTGGAGGTTTTAAAAATGGATGCGAGTCAATTTATGAGTTTGCTCGAATCGGGTGAGAAAAACTTTCCGGGGATTTGTTTACATGGAGTTAATTTAAGTGGAGTTAATCTCAGTCAACTGAATTTAACTCGCGCCGATTTAAGTTGTGCGGATCTCAGCGGTGCGAATTTAAGCGGAACCGATTTAAGTCAAGCCAATTTAACTAATGCTGATTTGAATCAAGCCGATTTACGCAGTACAAATCTCAGTCAAGTTAACTTAATTGGAGCGAGTTTAATTGACGCCAATCTGGGACGAGCCAACCTCACCCGTGCGGATGTTCGCAGCGCTAATTTAACCAACGCCGACTTAATTGGTGCCATTTTAACCGATGTAGAATTGAGCGGCGCAGATTTAACCAACGCCAATATTAACGAAGCGGAATTGAAGCAAGAGACGTGTAATGTAGGGGTTTCCCACAATTGGGTTAGCTGGTCGGGTGAATAAAAGATTAAGAAATTTGGCTTAACTTATAATGATAATATTGGGGACGGACAATATTTTCCGTCCTTTTTTGCGGTTTTTATGATAAAAAATAAGGGGTGAATCTCTCAGAACTTATCAATTTAAACAAGGAGTTTCATGGCTGGTAGTCCAATTAACGCCGATCTTTGGTTGAGTGATTATCTCACCCCTTGGGATCTCTACGCTCACGGGATCACTCGCATTCTCACCTACAAACAGACTCCCTATCAACAAATGTATGTTGTCGAAACGAATACTTATGGTAAAGCCTTGGTTTTAGATGGGAAATTACAATCAACCACAGGCGATGAATTTCTCTATCACGAACCCCTGGTTCATCCTGCTATGATTTATCAGGGAGAACCTCGAACCGTTCTGATTTTGGGTGGGGGAGAAGGCGCGACATTGCGGGAAGTTTTGCGCTGGAAAACTGTTGAAAAAGTGACAATGATTGATATTGATGGGGAAGTTGTAGAAGCTTGTCGTCGGTATTTACCCGAAATGAATGCCAATACTTTTGATGATCCTCGGGTTGAATTAATTATCGGAGATGCGTTTGAATATTTGAATGAAATTAAACACCCTTGGGATGTGATTATTTCTGACCTTTCTGAACCCGTAGAATCGGGGCCATCTTTTCGGTTATTTACCCAAGAATATTATCAAAAATTGCGGGATTTGTTAACCCCCGGAGGCGTTTTGGGGGTGCAAGCGGGATCGGCTTGTGTGCTGAGAATGAAGTTTCATGTGCGGTTAGCCAGAACGTTAAATCAAGTGTTTTCGAGTATTCATTCTTATAGCAGTAATGTTCCGAGTTTTGGGGAAGCTTGGGGGTTTATTGTCGCCTCTGGAAGCGAAATTAATCCCCAACCCAACCCGGAAGAAATTGACCGCCTGTTAGCCGAAAAAACCACCCAAGATTTCCAAATGTTAGACGGAATAACCCTTCTTGGAATTCTACAAACACCCGCTCACATTCGTCGGGCGATCGCCAAGGAAAACCAAACCTATACCCTCGCCCATCCCCCCACCGATTTTGAACAAAATTTACTGGATTAATTCCGATTCAAAGTTAGGCTAACGTTTGAGGTTGATCCACAACTAAATTTAGGGATTGTTGATAAAGTGTGAACCAAGGATGATTAACATTGAGATGAGCAAACGGACTTTGTGGGGAAATTTCGACTTGACTGCCGATTAGACTTAGATTAAAATTAAACTGACTTTTAAAGTGCAGAATTCGTCCGGGTTGATAACCAAAAGCCGGAACGTTCAACGATAGGGGTAAACTCAAACTCGGTTGAGAATAAGTTAGCCGACAGAGAACCTTTTCCCCTTGAGAAACGGTAACAGTATCGGTTCCTTCCCAGTGAAATTCTGCCAATTCTTTCGGAAGTCCCCAAATGTTTCTCCCCCCCGCAACCGAATCTTCATCATCAACGTAAATGTGAGAAATCCATCCGCCCCATTCGCCCGAATAACTGACCAAACCCGAAACCACAATCAATTCATTGTATTGTAAAATAGAACCCGATTGATAACTCGAAATATACAGCCCTCCAAGCGTTTGATTCGGCCAAGGAGAAATAATATTAAATTGGGGGGGAATCAGGGGACGAACTTTGGCAACATCAACCCATTGTAGGGTCTGGAGGGCATAACCTTTCAGCGTCCAGGGTGCGGGAGGATAAGGCATAATTTTTAACGGTTTTGCCAGTAGGTTAATCTTATACTTTATTCATAATTTACCAAGTTTTGTTACAAAAGTTTGCTGAATCCGGAAACGAATTTGCGAAAATAGAAATAGACTGACTGAAGCAAATAATAAAGTATCCCATGACTAGGGGCGCCTATGTTTACTCTCTACCTATTCTGTTTAATAGTGGGCGGCGTTTTCGTTGGACTAGCTGCTTTCGCCGGACTGGATGGCGTTGATTTTGATCACGACTTCGATCCCGACATACAACTTCTAGATCAATCGGCTAAAACAGAAGAGGATAAGTCTATCCGCTTGAAAAACAGGCGGCGTCGCCGAGGATTGGGATTACCCTTTTTCAGCTTGCGGTTTTGGACATTTGGCGGATGCTTTTTCGGCTTAACGGGAGTCATCCTCTCCCTGTTGAACCCCGCGATGTCCGGTCAGTTAATCTGGTCGATATCCATTGCGGTGGGGGTTGTCAGCGGTAGCGCGATGGTTTGGGCGTTACGGCTTCTGCAACACCAACAAGCCGACAGTATGGTACGCGCCGATGATTTATTGGGTTTACCGAGTTTAGTCGAAATTCCATTCGATCGCAATAGCAGAGGCAAAGTGCGATTAAATATAAAAGGAAGAACCCTCGAACTTATGGCAATGACAGAAGACTTACAAGAGTTTTCTCAAGGAGATGAAGCCTTTGTGGTGGGAGTGGAAAAAAACAAAGTGTGGGTAGTGAGTGAGGCTAGTTTTAAACAATCTTCAAATTAACAGATTGACAGAAAAGACTCAAAAAAAGTCAGATTAAGCAACAATTGGAATTCATTCTATAGAACCGAAAAATCACCACAACCGATCCGCTATATTGTAGTTATAAACCCAGTCCAATGTACAAACTCTAACCAACTTTCATAAAGTCATCCCAACCCGCCGAGTGTTAATTGAGAACCCATAAACCAATCCCCAATACACTCACAAGATTAACCAACCGGAACTCAACGTTGTATCTATTCAACCCAAACAAAATGAACGATAAATTTATAGCTTATGAAGCTGAAGACGCGATCTTAGTAGAAGTCGCGCAAGTTCAACCGGTCGAATCTATTCCAACAAACCGGAGCGAACTCCCCGCACAAATTAGCACCGCATTACCGATCGCCCTGACTATTTTTGGTAGCATTATCCTAATTTGGTTTCTCAATACCTTTTTACAAATTTGTAAACCCAACGAAATCTTAATTCTCTCCGGTCGCAAACATCGCAGCAAAGACGGCGATGTCGGTTATCGGGTCATCTTTGGCGGACGCACCATCTGCATTCCCATCTTGGAAACGGTCAAAACGATGGACCTGCGAACCATGCCCGTTCCCGTCGAAGTCACCAACGCCTATTCAAAAGGCGGCACCCCCCTGCACATACAAGCGATCGCCAACGTCAAAATCTCCAGCGATCCCGCGATCGTCGGTAATGCGATCGAACGTTTCCTCGATCGCGATCGCTCCGAAATCTCCCGAGTCGCCCGAGAAACCCTAGAAGGCAACCTGCGGGGCGTCGTCAGCACCCTCACCCCCGAACAACTCAACGAAGACCGCCTGCGCTTCGCCGAACGCATCGCCGAAGACGTTTCTCGCGATCTCGCCAAATTGGGTTTACACCTCGATACGCTCAAAATCCAAAGCGTTTCCGATGACGTCGATTATCTCAAATCCATCGGCCGCCGGCAAATTGCTTTAATCATGCGGGACGCCGAAATCGCCGAGTCCAACGCCCTCGCCGAAGCCGAACAAATCGAAGCCGACTGCAAACGACAGGCCGAAGTTGCCAAAACCCAAGCCCTAACCATCGTTCAGCAAAAAGAAAACGAACTGCGGAAAATCAAAGCCGAACTCGAACAGCAGGCCCGCTCCGAAGAAGAACGCACCATCGCCGCCGCCAAAGAAGCCCGCGCCCGAGCCGAACAACTGCTGCAAACCGTTCGCTCCGAGTTGGAACGTCTGCGCCTAGAAGCCGACGAAGTGTTACCCGCAGAAGCCGAACGTCAGGCGAAGGAACTGCTGGCCAAAGGACAGGCCGCACCGTTAACCGAAAATGCCCAAGCCGAAGCCCTTGTTAACGATTTGCTCTCGGAAGTTTGGCAGTCAATGGAGCAAGACGCCTCGGAATTGTTCTACTTGCAGCAAATCGAAATGATCCTCAAAGAAGCCGCAAAAGTTCCGGGTCGCGTCGAACTTCGCAATGTCAACGTGATTGATAACGGCGACGGTAAATCAATCGCAAGTTTGGTGAAAGCCTACCCCGATATCTTCAGCCAGTTCCTCGATAGCGTCGATCAAATTTTAGGGGTAAAAGTTGCCGCCACTCGCGCCCAAAATAACGGACACAAACTCAACGAATTCACCCTGAAAAATTAGGGATTTTTACAGAAAATAAACACATTCATTCAGAAAAACTATGGAAGTTATCATTGCATTACTCGCAACATTGGGTTTAGGAACCGGCGCCGGAGCGTTTATTATTCGCAACCTTTACTATGTTTGTCAGCCGAGCGAAGTTCTCATTTTTGCGGGCGGACATCGGCGCGTAGACGAAAGACGGGAAGTCGGGTATCGGTTGGTCAAAGGCGGAAGTAGCATTCGAGTTCCCCTGCTCGAACAGGCGTTTCGGATGGATTTAACCAACATGATTATTGAGTTAAAAGTGACCAACGCTTACTCAAAAGGGGGGATTCCGCTAACCGTTGAAAGTGTGGCAAACATTAAAATTGCCGGGGAAGAACCGACCATTCACAACGCCATTGAACGTTTGCTCGGCAAAAGCCGCAAAGAAATCGAACAAATGGCAAAAGAGACTTTAGAAGGGAATTTGAGAGGGGTTTTAGCCAGTTTAACGCCCGAACAAGTGAACGGCGATAAGTTGGCTTTTGCTAAGAGTTTATTGGAAGAAGCCGAAGACGATTTGGAACGGTTGGGGTTGATTTTAGATACCCTACAAATTCAGAATATTTCTGATGAAGTCGGTTATCTTGATTCTATCGGACGTCAACAACAGGCCGAACTGCTGCGAGATGCTCGCATGGCAGAAGCCCAAGCCCAAGCCACTTCGGTCATGCGGAATGCAGAAAACCGGAAAAATACCTCGCTCAAACAGTTAGAAACTGACATAGAAGTTGCCAAAGCAGAAGCCGAACGTCGGGTCAAAGATGCGATTACAAAACGCGATGCGGTGATTGCCGAATCCGAGTCCGAAATTGCTTCGGAAGTGGCACGGACTCAGGCGGAACTTGCCGTTCAAAGGGCTAGAATTATCCAGGTTGAACAGAAGTTACAAGCCGATGTTGTTGCTCCGGCGGAGGCACAATGTAAACGCGCTATTGCCCGAGCCAAAGGGGATGCAGCCCGTATTATTGAAGAAGGAAAAGCCAGGGCTGAAGGGACCCAACGCTTGGCGGAATCTTGGAAAGCCGCCGGTGCAAATGCCCGGGAAATTTTCCTCTATCAGAAATTGGAAGGATTGCTGCAAACTTTGGTTTCTACCATTCCCGAAGTTGAGGTGGATAATGTAACCGTAATTAACAGTGAAAACGGTACAACTGCAACTAAAATAGCCGGGTTTTTAGAACAGTTGCGACAAACCACAGGAATTGATGTCGCTGATGCGGTTCGGGGTATCAGTCAGTCGGGTTCACCTGTTAATACCATTGAGAGTTTTGACCCGTTAAAAGAGGGAATGGCTTTACCCGCTTATGGTTCTAATTCAACCGCAAACCCAGAAGAATTTTTAAAGTCGGTTCAATCAGAAGTTCAACAATTCCTCAGTCAAGTTGCTCAAAAAACCCAAACCAATCGAGAAGCGGAACTGGCTTTAGAACAGAAGATTAAAACCGACCCGCAGTTTAAATCCCGCTTACAAAAAGCTGTAAAACTTGGCGGTCCAGACCGTTTAAAAGCCATGTTTAATCATCAGACGGTTTATATTCCGCCAGCGATGGTTCAGTCTTGGTTAGCGCAAGTCTAAACAACCGCTAGAAAACTCTTTTTTTGGCATTTTGTCATAAAATTCTATCAACCCGGTTTCTAAAAAGTTACCGGGTTTTTTTATGCACTCAACAACAAAAGTAGATTTTCTATCGAGTTGGTTTAAAGAAATATAGCGCTTCGGGCTATATTATAGCGCTACTTGAATCGGGAACACCGGATCAGGCAACAGCAGACTATGAAAGGATTCTAGGATGTAGAAATGTCAAAACCGAATTTTGTACTGCTATAATCGCAAACCCCACAGAATCGCGGAAATGTCAAGTCAATAGTTGTCGATTTTACTGAAAATTTACAATTCAACGCATCAACCAACAAAGTTTCTAAAAAGACGGCAAATTTAAAGTTAATTCCGGGAAATTTACCGAAGGTTTACAATTCAAACTCCATGCTTTTCCTGATCTTAACTCTAATCAGTGAAAACTCTGATGGATTGTGAAAATCTGGGATCTAAAAACGCATCCACCCCGGCTCATCTATCGGCAATTAGCTTTCAAGATAAATCGTGGTTATTGACTGCGAGGGGGCAGTTTTGTCCTTTTTGAACCCTCGCCAAAGTTCCTCAATTTTTTTGATTATTTATTTAAACAACGTGGAGTGCTTCCTATGTCCCAATTGATGACTTCCTACTCTCAGTCTTTCAACGCAATAGAAACTCTTCTTTACCCCATGTCTTTGAATTCTACAAAAACCGTCGTTTTTATTGATACTAATGTAGAGGAATACGAACATCTCATCGAAGGGGTAAAACCGGGGATAGAAGTTCAGATTTTAGATGCTCATCGAGACGGTATCGAACAAATAAGCACTTATTTATTTACCCGTCCCGAAATCAAAACCATTCATATTGTTTCTCACGGTTCACCGGGATGCTTATATTTAGGAAACGCCCAACTTAGCCTCGATACTCTCGAACCCTACGCCAACTTACTCCAAACCTGGTCCGCTTCCGACATTTTACTGTACGGCTGTCAGGTAGCCGCAGGAGACGCCGGAATAGAATTTATAGAGAAACTGCACAAACTGACAAATGCCGACATCGCCGCCTCCACAACCCCCACAGGAAACGCCGCCAAAAACGGAGACTGGACGTTAAAGGGGTTCATCAGTCAAACCCCGGCGGAACTGGCATTTTCAGCAGCGACACAAGCCTCCTACAATGGAATCTTAGCCAACGGTAGAGTTAGGATTATAGGCAACCTAGAAGAAGACAGCCCCCTAAACGCCCAAGTCACCGACCCGGACGGCGTTCCAAACAACATCAGCTATCAATGGCAGTCCTCCAGCGATAATACCAACTGGACAAACATCCCCGGCGCCACCACCAACAGCTTTACCCCCACAGATAACGAAGTCGGCAAATCTATCCGAGTCAACGCCTCCTACACCGACAATGGAGGAACATCCGAAACCGTCAGCGCCGTCGCCGGAGAGGGAGTCAATTTTGAAGGCAATATTGATACCGATGGCTATGCCCAAGGTGTCTCAGTCGTCGGAAACTTGGCTTATGTTGCCGATGGTAATAGCGGTTTAGCCATCATCGATATTAGCAACCCCGCCAGTCCGACTGTTAGGGGTAGCTTTAATACTCCTGGAAACGCCAGGGACGTATCAGTAGCGCTTAACTATGCTTATGTTGCCGATGATAGTGGCAATCTGCAAATCATCAATATTAGCAACCCCGCCAATCCCACTTTTGAGACTACAGTTAATACAGGTGGTAAAGCCAACGGCGTAGCCCTAGCGGGAAACTTCGCTTACGTTTCTGATGATAATGGCGGTCTGCGAATTATCGATATCAGTAACCCCACCAGTCCCAGTTCAAGGGGGAGTATTTCTACTCCGGGACGCGCCTGGGATGTAGCCGTAGCGGGAAATTACGCTTATGTTGCCGATGGTAGCGGTAATAGCGCTTTGACTATCTTCAATATCAGCAACCCCAATAGTCCCACTCTAGTCCGCACTTTCAATACAGGTGGTAATGCCAGGGGTATCACTGTAGTCAACAACTTCGCTTATGTTGCCAACGGTGGAAGCGGTTTAGCCATTATCGATATCAGCAACCCCAATAATCCCAGTCAGGTGGGGAATTTGAATACAGCAGGTAATGCCTATGGTGTCTCCGTAGCGGGAAACTTGGCTTATGTTGCCGATGATTCTAACGGTCTGCGAATTATCGATATCAGCGACCCCACCACTCCCACTTTAAAAGATAGTTTTTCTGCGGGTGGCAATGCCAGGGGTGTATTTGCAGGGGAAGACTTCGTTTATGTTGCTGACGGTAATAGCGGTCTGCAAATTCTCGATGTCAACATTATTCCGCCGACGGTTACTAATATTAACGATAATCCCACCGATATTAGTCTGAGCAATAACAGCTTAGACGAAAATCAAGCAGTTGGAACCGTTATCGGAACATTTAGCAGCACAGACGAAGATACAACAGATACCCATACTTACAGTTTAGTTGCGGGGACTGGCGACACCGATAACGATAAATTTGAAATCGTAAACGGTGAACTGAGAACCCAAGAAACCTTAGACTTTGAAAGTCAATCTTCCTACAATATCCGAGTACAAACCAACGACGGAAACGGAGGAACATTTGAGAAACAATTCACCGTTAATCTGGAGAACGTTAACGAAAATCCCAGCGATATTAGTCTGAGCAATAACAGCTTAGACGAAAATCAAACTATCGGAACCGTTATCGGAACATTTAGCAGCACAGACGAAGATACAACAGATACCCATACTTACAGTTTAGTTGCGGGGACTGGCGACACCGATAACGATAAATTTGAAATCGTAAACGGTGAACTAAGAACCAAAGAAACCTTAGACTTTGAAAGTCAATCTTCCTACAATATCCGAGTACAAACCAACGACGGAAACGGAGGAACATTTGAGAAACAATTCACCGTTAATCTTGATAACGTTAACGAAAATCCCAGCGATATTAGTCTGAGCAATAACAGCTTAGACGAAAATCAAGCAGTTGGAACCGTTGTGGGAACATTTAGCAGCACAGACGAAGATACAACAGATACCCATACTTACAGTTTAGTTGCGGGGACTGGCGACACCGATAACGATAAATTTGAAATCGTAAACGGTGAACTAAGAACCAAAGAAACCTTAGACTTTGAAAGTCAATCTTCCTACAATATCCGAGTACAAACCAACGACGGAAACGGGGGAACATTTGAGAAACAATTCACCGTTAACCTGGAGAACGTTAACGAAAATCCCAGCGATATTAGTCTGAGCAATAACAGCTTAGACGAAAATCAAGCAGTTGGAACCGTTGTGGGAACATTTAGCAGCACAGACGAAGATACAACAGATACCCATACTTACAGTTTAGTTGCGGGGACTGGCGACACCGATAACGATAAATTTGAAATCGTAAACGGTGAACTAAGAACCAAAGAAACCTTAGACTTTGAAAGTCAATCTTCCTACAATATCCGAGTACAAACCAACGACGGAAACGGGGGAACATTTGAGAAACAATTCACCGTTAACCTGGAGAACGTTAACGAAAATCCCAGCGATATTAGTCTGAGCAATAACAGCTTAGACGAAAATCAAGCTATCGGAACCGTTATCGGAACATTTAGCAGCACAGACGAAGATACAACAGATACCCATACTTACAGTTTAGTTGCGGGGACAGGAAGCACCGATAACGATAAATTTGAAATCGTAAACGGTGAACTAAGAACCAAAGAAACCTTAGACTTTGAAAGTCAATCTTCCTACAATATCCGAGTACAAACCAACGACGGAAACGGAGGAACATTTGAGAAACAATTCACCGTTAATCTTGATAACGTTAACGAAAACCCCAGCGATATTAGTCTGAGCAATAACAGCTTAGACGAAAATCAAACTATCGGAACCGTTGTGGGAACATTTAGCAGCACAGACGAAGATACAACAGACACCCATACTTACAGTTTAGTTGCGGGGACAGGAAGCACCGATAACGCATGGTTTGAAATCGTAAACGGTGAACTGAGAACCCTAGAAACCTTAGACTTTGAAAGCCAATCTTCCTACAATATCCGAGTACAAACCAACGACGGAAACGGGGGAACATTTGAAAAACAATTCACCATTAACCTTGATAACGTTAACGAAAATCCCAGTATCAATGCTGCCAGCTTCAATATTAATGAGGATGCGGCTAACAATACAACCGTTGGAACTGTTACTGCTAACGATGAAGACGGAAACAGTCTCAGCTACTCAATTAACGCAGGAAATGATGATGGTATTTTTGCTATCGATAACCAAGGCAATATTACCATTGCTGACAACACTAACCTCGACTACGAAACCACAACCCGTTACAACTTAACCGTTGAGGTTAGTGATGGTGAATTCAGCGACACCGCTTCTGTTACTGTCAACGTGGGTGATGTAGAGGAAGCAACTCCCTCACCTGAACCCGAACCTGTTCCTGAACCTGTTCCTGAACCCGAACCTGTTCCTGAACCTGTTCCTGAACCCGAACCTGTTCCTGAACCCGAACCTGTTCCTGAACCTGTTCCTACTCCCTCACCTGAACCTGTTCCCTCACCGCAACCCGAACCTGTTCCTGAACCTGTTCCCTCACCTGAACCTGAACCGCAACCCGAACCTGTTCCCTCACCTGAACCTGAACCGCAACCGGAACCCTCACCTGAACCTGTTGCTGAACCTGTTCCCTCACCTGAACCGGAACCTGTTCCCTCACCTGAACCTGTTCCTGAACCTGTTGCTGAACCTGTTCCCTCACCTGAACCTGTTGCTGAACCTGTTCCCTCACCTGAACCTGTTCCCTCACCTGAACCTGTTCCCTCACCTGTTCCCTCACCTGTTCCCTCACCTGTTCCTGAACCTGTTCCTGAACCCGAACCTGTTCCCTCACCTGAAGCCGAAGCTTTTGAGGAGGCAGCCCAAGTCCAAGATGGTCCCATTGCCGGAGCCACAGTCTACTTTGATGGCAACCTCAACGGCATCCAAGACAGCAGTGAACCCGCAGCAATAACCGATAACTTCGGTGACTTTAACCTAGAAATTCCGAGCAACTTCGACACCAACACCAACGGCACACTTGACCCCGAAGAAGGCGTCTTGGTAGCCGTCGGCGGTATCGATGCAGTCACAGGAGAAGCCTTTACGGGTACGCTCAAAGCACTTCCCGGTTCCACAGTCGTTACACCGCTAACCACCCTAGTTGTCAACCTAGTAGAAGCAGGTCTCACCCCAGAAGCGGCTGAAACCCAAGTCAAAACGGCTTTGGGACTGCCGAGTGAGATTGACTTGGGAACTTTTGACCCCATAGCTGCGGCTCAATCCGGTACAAGCGTGGGTCAAACAGTTTTAGCGGCTCAGGTGGCGGTTCAAACACTGATGAGTTTCATCAGTGAATCCATCCAAACCGTTGCCCCCGGTATCGACGCCGGCACGCTCGCGGATGTGATTACTTCTAGCTTCAGCACAGTTATTCAAGGTGGGAGTTTCAATCTGAGCAACACCAGCCAAATCGAAACTCTGCTGAAAAACACGGTTAATACTTTAACAGAGCAGAACAGCACACTGAACTTGCAAACTGTTATCGACAATGCGGCTCAATTCTCCCAAGTTGTCGCAGCCAGTAACGAGCGAATTCTCAACGCCGGCAGTATTGAGCAACTGTTCAAAGCTCAAAAAGTTGCCCAGACTAGCACCAGCGAAGATTTAGTCGCGGCTTTCAACGGGACCAAATCCTTCAATGAAGTGGTCGCCAACAACACCGGAACGGCTCTGAGCGATAAAATTAATGCAGCCACAATCGACACTTCTACTATTGGCGGGGGCGAACCGACTCCCCAACCGAGTCCGACTCCCCAACCGAGTCCGACTCCCCAACCGAGTCCGACTCCCCAACCGAGTCCGACTCCCCAACCGAGTCCGACTCCCCAACCGACTCCAACTCCCCAACCGGCTCCCCAACTGAATTTGGCTCCCCAACCGAGTTTCACTCCCCAACCGAGTCCGACTCCAACACCGACCGTTACAGAAGGGAATCTTTATGATTTCAGCAGCTTGGTTCCAGGGATAACTAAGCCGGTTAAACCGTCTAACACTGCGGCTAACCTTAGTTCTGCTAATTCTAAAAATGAATCCACTCTCAGTGCAGATGTTCTAGTCGGTGATGGGACAGACAACCAAATTTTTGGTTTCGCAGGCGATGATACTATCAACACCGGAGATGGTAACGACTGGATAAGCGCCAACCAAGGCAATGATACCGTTGATGGCGGTAAAGGTACTGATACCATTTATGGCGGAAAAAATGACGACGCGGCTTTCGGTTCCGATGGCGACGACTGGTTAAACGGAAACTTGGGGACTGACTTCGTTGATGGCGGAGAGGGTTTTGATACCCTGTATGGCGGTCAAAATAACGATACCCTCGACGGTGGAAACGGAGACGACTGGTTAAACGGAAACAAAGGCGATGACTTCGCCGACGGTGGCGAGGGTAACGATATCGTCTATGGCGGTACTGATGGCGATACTCTTACAGGGGGAAGCGGAAATGATACCCTATGGGGTAACGTTGGCAATGATGTTATTGAAGGAAACGACGGAAACGACGTTATTTATGGCGGTCAGGATAACGACACGGTTTCCGGGGGTCAAGGGAATGATAGCCTTTACGGTGACTTGGGGAATGACTTTATTGATGGTAACGAAGGTAATGACCTGTTAGAAGGCGGCGAAGGGAATGATACCCTTTATGGCAATCAAGGCGCGGACGAACTCACGGGGGGTGCGGGTGATGACCTACTCGTCGGCGGTGAGGATAATGATACTTTAACAGGAAACGCCGGAAGCGATCGCTTTTTACTCCGCAGTGGGGAGGGTTCGGACTTGATTACCGATTTTGTCGATAGTGAAGATGTGTTTGTTCTCGATGGTAACTTAACGTTTGCTCAGTTGAGTATTGTAGATGAAAATGGTTCAACTCTGATTAAGTTTGGAGAGGAACTGTTAGCAACAGTTGAGAATCTCAACGCAACTTTAATTACTGCCGAAGATTTCGCCAATCTCTTCTAAGATTTTGAGAACTTTTTAAACTGGTTTTCAACCCGAGTCAGGTAGGTCTTGCTTACCTGACTTTTTTTTGAGTTCTATGAAATCAAAAAATAATGCTACAAAAGGCACGGTAAACCGGGAAGATTCAGAATTTACAATTGAATATTATAACCCGACTGAAATTCTGCCCGATACAAATTTTCTATAGCACCGTTGCTTCGGAGTTACATCCCAAAAAACGGGTTTTTAATGGAACTGTGCCTCTAAAAATTTAAAACCGCTATCCCCTGCTGCTCCTTTTCTGAGAACCCCCTTTTCCAGAAGGGGAAGCCGGATAAAACCGTACTTTCTTTATAAGAATTTGATATAAACATTGAAAATTTTACCGAAAATTTACAATTAAAACTCGCCACAAATCAGCGGCAGAGACTTTCCGTAAAAACACGCAAAACTTTTAAAAATACCTCGTTTTTTCACCGAAAATTCACAATTCCACTTCGGTGTTTTTCCTGATCTGAAAACGAATCCATGAAAACTGAGATAGATTCTGAACATCTGGGATATAAAAACGCATCACAGTTAGCCCATTTATTAGCAATGGCATTGTTTTAGCTTTTCTTTTTAGAAGCAACCACAACGCTTGGAAATAGAAGAATACTTCTTCGCTCCGGTCGGGAGTTCATCTGAACAATTAATCTCAAAATTTCCCGAACTTTTCTGATTATTGACTTCAATTTAGAACGCCAGCTATGTCTTTATTTATGACTTCCAACTTTCAGCCTTTCAATTCGATACAAACTATTCAATCTACCGAAATGTCTCTGAACCCCTCGAAAACTATCGTTTTTATTGATGCTAATGTAGACGACTATAAACATCTCGTCCAAGGCGTAAAACCGGGGATAGAAGTTGAGATTTTAGATGTCGAGCGAGACGGTATCGAACAAATTACCGCTTATGTATGCCATTCTGATTTTGAAGCCATTCATATTGTTTCTCACGGTTCACCGGGATGCTTATATTTAGGAAACGCCCAACTTAACCTCGATACCTTCCAACACTACACCAACCTATTAAAAACGTGGTCGGCATCCGAGATTTTACTGTACGGTTGCAACGTTGCCGCAGGAGATGCCGGAAGCGAATTTATTGAGAAACTGCACAAACTGACCGGCGCCGACATCGCCGCCTCCACCACACCCACCGGAAACGCGGCTTTAGAGGGAGACTGGACGTTAAACCGACTCATCGGTCAAACCCCCGCCGAACTCGCGTTTTCAGCCGCGACACAGGCTTCCTATCGCGGTATTTTAGCCAACGGTCAGGTGAACATCAACGGCGACATTGAAGAAGACGGCATCCTGACGGCCACAGTCAGCGACGCGGACGGCATTTCTGGCGCTATCAACTATCAATGGCAGTCTTCCGAGGATGAAACCACCTGGACGGACATCACCGGCGCGGTCAACAACACCTTCACCCCCGGAGATAACGAAGTCGGGAAATATATCCGAGTCAACGCCTCCTATACCGACAATGGAGGAACAGCCGAAACCGTCAGCGCCGTCGCCGGGGAGGGAGTCTTCTTTCAGGGCAATTTTGATACAGATGACAGCGCCCAAGCGGTATCCATCGTGGGGAACTTGGCTTATATTGCCGATGATAGAAGCGGTCTGCAAATTCTCGATATCAGCAACCCGACTACTCCCACTCGAAGGGGCGGTGTTGATACTCCGGGACGCGCCAAGGACATCGCCGTAGCGGGGAACTACGCTTATATTGCTGATGATGATAGGGGTCTGACCGTCGTTAATATTAGCAACCCCGCCAGTCCCACTGTGACAATCAGTGTAAGTGGGGATACGACCAACAACACAAATAACACAGCCAACGGCATCTCAGTTCAGGGAAATTATGCTTACATCTCCGATGATAGAAACGGTCTGGTTGTCTTCGATATCACCGACCCCACCGCTCCGGTCAAAAGGGCTAATATTGCTACTGGTGGTAGAGCTTGGGATGTAGCGGTACAGGGAGACTACGCTTATGTTGCCGATGGTAGCGGTAATACCGGTCTGACTATCTTCGATATCAGCGACCCCACCAGTCCCACTGAATTATTGAAGGTGAGTACAGGTGGTAATGCCAGGGGTATCACGGTAGTCAACAACTTCGCTTATATTGCCAACGGTGGAAGCGGTTTGGCTGTTATCGATATTACCGACCCCGCTAATCCGGATTCGGTCGGCACTTATAATACTACAGGGAATGCCAGAGGCGTATCGGTGGCGGGGAACTTCGCTTATGTGGCCGATGAAGCCGACGGTCTGCACATTATCAATATTAGCGACCCGACCGCTCCCACTTTAGAATACAGTTTTAATACTCCTGAAGCCGCCTTGGGCGTTTCTGTCGTCGGGAACTCGGTTTATGTTGCCGACGGTAACGGGGGTTTGCAGGTTCTCGATGTTCAGACGACCCCCCCGACGGTTGCCAATATTAACGATAATCCCACTAATCTTAACCTCACCGATAACAGCGTAGACGAAAACCAGGCGGTCGGTACCGTTATCGGAACCTTGGAGACCACCGACGTTGACCCGTCAGACACCCACACTTACAGTTTAGTGGCGGGTGCAGGCGACACCAATAACGCTCAATTTGAAATCGTTGGAAATCAACTGCGAACCGGAGAATCCTTCAATTTTGAAAGCAAAGATTCCTACAATATTCGCATTCAAACTGATGATGGAAACGGGGGAACATTCCAGAAGCAGTTAACAATTAACGTTAATGATGTTAACGAAAATCCCACCGATATTACTCTCGACAATAACGGCGTAGACGAAAACGAAGCAGTCGGAACGGTTATCGGAACATTTGCAACCGTAGATGAGGATACAAACGACACTCATTCTTACCGTTTAGTTGCGGGTGCGGGCGACACCGATAACGCTCAATTTGAAATCGTTAACGGTGAACTGCGAACCGCAGAAACTCTCGATTTTGAAACCAAATCTTCCTACACCATTCGCGTTGAAACTGATGACACAAATGGGGGAACATTCGAGAAGCAGTTAACGATTAACGTTGATAATGTTAACGAAAATCCCACCGATATTACTCTCGATACTAACAGCGTAGACGAAAACCAAGTGATCGGTACGGTTGTCGGAACATTTACCAGCGTAGATGAGGATCTCAACGACAACCATTCTTACACTTTAGTTGCGGGGACCGGAAGCACCGATAACGCTCTTTTTGAAATCGTAGAAGGCGAACTGCGAACCAAAGAATCCTTCAATTTTGAAAGCAAATCTTCCTACAGCGTTCGGGTTCAAACCAACGATGGAAACGGGGGAATTATTTCAAAGCCGTTCACCATTAACGTTAATAATGTTAACGACGCACCCACCGTTGACAGTCCCATCGCCCCCCAAACCGCCGACGAAGATAGCGAGTTTAGCTTGGATATTTCGGGGAATTTTAGCGATGTTGATGCCGGGGATAACCTCAGTTATTCGGCAACATTAGCGGACGGTTCACCCCTGCCGAGTTGGTTAACTTTGGACCCAACAACGGGAGTATTTACTGGTACTCCTCTTAACGAAGATGTTGGGAATATTCAAGTCAAAGTTACCGCAACAGATAGCGGTGATGCTGTTGCAGAAAACACTTTCGGACTGACCGTTAACAACACCAACGACGCCCCCGTTCTCAACAGTCCCATCGGCGCCCAAACCGCCGACGAAGATAGCCCGTTTACGCTGGATATTTCCGATAATTTGAGCGATGTTGATGTGGGCGATAACCTCAGTTATACCGCGACATTAGCCGACGGTTCTCCCTTACCCAGTTGGTTGAGTTTCGACACAACAACGGGCGTATTTAGCGGCACTCCCCTTAACAATGATGTCGGTGCCATTGATATTAAAGTGACCGCCAAAGATGGCAGCAATTTAACCGTTGAAAACAGTTTCCAACTGACGGTTAATAATACCAACGATGCCCCCGTTGTTAACAATCCTATCGCCCCCCAAACCGCCGACGAAGATAGCCCGTTTAGCCTGAATGTTTCGGGGAATTTCAGCGATGTTGATGCAACCGATAACCTCAATTACACCGCGACATTAGCCAACGGTGAACCCTTGCCCAGTTGGTTAACTTTAAACCCAACAACGGGCGTATTTACTGGCACTCCTGCTAACGATGATGTTGGGAATATCGAAGTAAAAGTTACTGCAAAAGATAGCGGTAATGCTGTTGCAGAAAACAGTTTCCAACTGACGGTTAATAATACCAACGATGCCCCGGTTCTCAACAGTGAAATCGGCCCTCAAACCGCCGAGGAAGATAGCCAGTTTAGCCTGGATATTTCGGGCAATTTGAGCGATATTGATGTGGGCGATAACCTCACTTATTCTGCCACCTTAGCCGACGGTTCCCCCTTGCCCAATTGGTTGAGTTTCGACACAACAACGGGCGTATTTAGCGGGGTTCCCCTTAACAATGATGTCGGTGTCATTAATCTCAAAGTTACTGCCAAAGATGGCAGCAATTTAACCGTTGAAAACAGTTTCCAACTGACGGTTAATAATACCAACGATGCCCCGGTTGTTAACAATCCTATCGCCCCCCAAACCGCCGACGAAGATAGCCCGTTTAGTCTGAATGTTTCGGGGAATTTTAGCGATGTGGATGCGGGGGATAGCTTTAATTACACTGCCACATTAGCCGACGGTTCACCCTTGCCGAGTTGGTTAAATTTAAACCCGACAACGGGGGTATTTACTGGCACTCCTGCTAACGATGATGTTGGGAATATCGAAGTAAGAGTTACTGCAAAAGATAGCGGTAATGCTGTTGCTGAAAACACCTTCAAACTGACGGTTAATAATAGCAACGATGCGCCTTTTGTTAACAGTGAAATTGACCCCCAAACTGTTGCGGAAGATAGCCCGTTTAGTCTGAATGTTTCGGGGAATTTTAGCGATGTGGATGCGGGGGATAACTTTAATTACACTGCCACATTAGCCAACGGTGAACCCTTGCCGAGTTGGTTAACTTTAAACCCAACAACGGGCGTATTTACTGGCACTCCAACTAACGATGATGTCGGGAATATTGAGGTAAAAGTTACCGCCAAAGATAGCGGTGAAGCTATTGTTGAAAACACCTTCCAACTCACCGTTAATAATACCAACGACGCACCAGTTTTAGACAACCCTATCGCCCCCCAAACCGCCGAGGAAGATAGCGAGTTCACCCTGGATATTTCCGGCAATTTGAGCGATGTTGATGTGGGCGATAACATCACCTATTCGGCAACATTAGCCAACGGTGAAGCTTTACCCGGTTGGTTAGGTTTCGACACAACAACGGGCGTATTTAGCGGCACTCCAAGCAACGAAGATGTTGGCAATATCGAGGTAAAAGTTACCGCAACAGATGGCAGTAATGCTGTTACTGAAAGCGCATTCCAACTGACGGTTAATAATACCAACGATGCCCCGATTTTAGACAATCCTATCGCCGCCCAAACCGTTGCGGAAGATAGCCCGTTTAGCTTGGATGTTTCGGGGAATTTTAGCGATGTGGATGCGGGGGATAACTTTAACTACACCGCCACATTAGCCAACGGTGAACCCTTGCCGAGTTGGTTAACTTTAAACCCGACAACGGGGGTATTTACTGGCACTCCTGCTAACGATGATGTTGGGAATATTGAGGTAAAAGTTACTGCAAAAGATAGCGGTGAAGCTATTGCTGAAAACACCTTCCAACTGACGGTTAATAATACCAACGACGCACCCATTCTTAACAGTCCTATCGCCCCCCAAACCGCCGACGAAGATAGCGAGTTTAGCTTGGATATTTCCGGCAATTTGAGCGATGTTGATGTGGGCGATAACCTCACCTATTCGGCAACATTAGCCAACGGTGAAGCTTTACCCGGTTGGTTAGGTTTCGACACAACAACGGGCGTATTTAGCGGCACTCCAAGCAACGAAGATGTTGGCAATATCGAGGTAAAAGTTACCGCAACAGATGGCAGTAATTTAACCGTTGAAAACACCTTCCAACTGAGCGTTAATAATACCAACGATGCCCCGATTTTAGACAATCCTATCGCCGCCCAAACTGTTGCGGAAGATAGCCCGTTTAGCTTGGATGTTTCGGGGAATTTTAGCGATGTGGATGCGGGAGATAGCTTTAACTACACCGCCACATTAGCCAACGGTGAACCCTTGCCGAGTTGGTTAACTTTAAACCCAACAACGGGCGTATTTACTGGCACTCCAACTAACGATGATGTCGGGAATATTGAGGTAAAAGTTACCGCCAAAGATAGCGGTGAAGCTATTGTTGAAAACACCTTCCAACTCACCGTTAATAATACCAACGACGCACCCATTCTCAACAACCCTATCGCCCCTCAAACCGCCGACGAAGATAGCGAGTTTAGCTTGGATATTTCCGGCAATTTGAGCGATGTTGATGTGGGCGATAACCTCACCTATTCGGCAACATTAGCCAACGGTGAAGCCCTGCCCAGTTGGTTGGCTTTCGACACAACAACGGGCGTATTTAACGGCACTCCAAGCAACGAAGATGTTGGCAATATCGAGGTAAAAGTTACCGCAACAGACGGCAGTGACTCAACCGTTGAAAACACGTTCCAACTGAGCGTTAACAATACCAACGATGCGCCCTTTGTTAACAGTGAAATCGCCCCTCAGACCGTTGCGGAAGATAGCAATTTTAGCTTGAATATTTCCGGCAATTTTAGCGATGTGGATGCTGGGGATAGCTTTAATTACACCGCCACGTTAGCCAACGGTGACGCCTTGCCGAGTTGGTTAACTTTAAACCCAACAACGGGCGTATTTACTGGCACTCCCGCCAACGATGATGTTGGTCTAATTGAGGTAAAAGTTACCGCAACAGATACGGGTGAGGCGAGCGTTGAAAATAGCTTTGAACTGAGCGTTAATAACATCAACGACGGCCCCGTTGTCAACAGTGGAATCAACCCTCAATTCATCGATGAAAACGGGAATTTAAGCTTGGATATTTCCGGCAATTTCAGCGATGATGATCCCGGAGATCAGCTAAGTTTTACGGCAAAATTAGCCAACGGTTCTCCCTTACCCAGTTGGTTAAAATTAGACCCAAGAACGGGAGTCTTTAGCGGCAGTCCGAAGAACAACGATAGCGGGATATTTGATATCCGAGTATTCGCCACAGATACCAATGCGGCAAGCGTTGAAAACACGTTTCAACTCACCGTTAATAATACGAATACCGAACCCCAACCCTCACCCGGAAATGGTTCCGGAAATGGTTCCGGAAATGGTTCCGGAAATGGTTCCGGAAATGGTTCCGAACCCGACGACTTCGGAAGCGTTATCGATGACCCCAGTAACTTAATTCCTGCAATTATTCAGCCGGTTATACCCGCCAACACTGCGGCTAATATTAGTTCCGATAATTCTAGCAGTGAAGGCGGTTCCGGCGGCGATATTTTACTGGGTGATGCGAACAATAACGAAATTTTCGGTTTCGGAGGCGATGATATCATCAACACCGGAGATGGTAACGACTGGGTAAGCGCCAACGAAGGCGAAGACGTCATTGATGGTGCCGAGGGTAATGATACCATTTACGCCGGAAAAGGTAAGGACGTGGTTTTCGGTTCGGTTGGCGACGACTGGTTAGACGGAAACATCGGTGATGACTTCATTGATGGGGGAGATGGTTTTGATACCCTGTTTGGCGGCGACAATAACGATACTCTCACCGGCGGAGACGGAGACGACTGGTTAAACGGAAACAAGGGTGATGACTTCGTTGACGGGGGCGAGGGTAACGATATGGTTTATGGCGGTACTGATGGGGATACTCTCACCGGGGGAACCGGAGATGATACGCTATTTGGTAATATCGGCAATGATTTAATTGCAGGAAACGACGGAAACGACCTGATCTATGGCGGTAAGGATAACGACTCGGTTTCCGGTAATCAAGGTAATGATACCCTTTACGGCGACTTGGGGGATGATATCGTTGACGGAAACGAAGGTGATGACCTCATTTTCGGGGGTGAAGGAAATGATACCCTCGGTGGCGCTGAAGGGTCGGACGAACTTACCGGGGGTGCCGGAAATGATTTACTTATCGGCGCCGGCGGTAATGATACTTTAACCGGAGATGGGGGAAGCGATCGCTTTTTACTCGCCAGTGGTCAAGGTTCCGACTTCATTACTGATTTTACCGATAACGAAGATTTGTTGATTCTTGATGGCGGTTTAACCTTCGAGCAATTAAATATTGTAGAGGAAAATGGTTCAACTCTGATTCAATTGGGAGAGGAACTGTTAGCAACTCTTGACAATGTTAACGCCGGTTTAATTACTGCTGATGATTTCGTCAGCGTGTTCTAAGATTATGTCCGACTGATCAATAATTATTCTGTAGGGGCGGGTTATACGAGATTTTTACGACTACTCAAAGATTGAGATCAACCCGCCCCCCCGCAACAGAATTAATCAACCGGACATAATATAAGATGCGCGAGAAATCTTTAAAACCGAGTCAGGTCGGCATTGCTTACCTGACTTTTTTTGATTTTATAGTGAGTCTAGATCAATGATATGATGTCCGGTTAATTAATGCCTGTTATGAGGTCGGGGCGGGTTGATCTCAATTTATCAAGTAATGAAAGATATTGTATAACCCGCCCCTACAGAGTGATGATTGATCAGTCGGATATCATATAGCAGTACAAAATTCGTTTATTAAAGTAGCCTTTAAATTCTTCTCAAATTGTCAAAATTTCCTTTCCCCTTTCCCCTTTCCCCTTTTCCCTTTCCCCTTTCCCCTATTCCCTCTTAAACAATTTTCTTTTTCAGTGGGATTTAACAACCGGACTTGATAGAATTGAACGGGGCGATCGCCCTTCGGTATTTACGGAGTTATCGTTCAGGTATCGATTCAATTCTCGTCTGTTGTGAAAAAATTACTCCGTGAAAATACGGTTAACCTGAAATATAAATAATAGTTGATGTAAATTTTAAGTAAAAATACTCAATGTGCTTGTATAAAATTTACAATCAAATTCTTGGAATTTCCTGTTGACAAATGGGGAGAATGTTAAGTTATGATGTCTGTAAGAGATCAGGGAAAGCAAATGGCATTGTCTTGACGCATCTATTAAAAAGCAATGACATTTTCTTGGAAAACTAGACTTTGGGGCGATCGCGGCTCCCAAGTTAGATTCATCTAAAAGATCGGGGATCTATTAAGGGCATCAAATCACGGATTAACTAACACGAGCATTGTTTTCAAGCTTCAAATGAGAAGCGATAACATTGCCATAAAAAATAAGGCTTTGGGGCAAATTATCACCGTTCCCAAGCTAGAATTATCATGGAAATCTGGGAAAAATAAAAGCATCAAATCACATCTAAATAAGCAATAACATTGTTCTGACGCATCTATTGAAAAGCAATGAAATTGTCATATTTAAGCTCGATTTTTCGTAGAAATCGGGGAGAAATAAAAGCATCAAACCACCCCTAAATCAGCACTAAAATCGTTCTTATCCTGAAGAATACCCGGCTTTATCTGGGAAAACCAAAGCTTTTTTTCAAAAGCAATGGTGCCGATTTATTGTGCCGATAAAATTTTACCCCTTGTCGTTTATCTAAAAACTTTCTGATTTTTTACCATGAATTTAACCAGAGTTCTACCCATGTCTCAACTCGCTCTTTCCAACGCTCAGTTTTCCCATTCTTTCCAAACCCTACAGTTTTCACCGATTTCTCTGAATTCCTCAAAAACCCTGGTTTTTATCGATGCTAACGTAGATGACTACGAATACCTCGTTGCCGGGGTCAAATCCGGAATAGAAATTGAGATTTTAAATAGCGATAGAGACGGTATAGAACAAATTACAGCCTGCTTATTTACCCGTCCTAATATTGAAAGCGTTCATATTGTTTCTCACGGTTCACCGGGATGCTTATACATAGGAAATACTCAACTCAACCTCAACACCTTTGAACGGTACGCCAACCTACTGCAAACCTGGTCCGCTTCCGAAATTGTACTGTACGGTTGTCACCTCGCTTGTGGAGACGCCGGGGCCGAATTTATTGAGAAACTGCACAAACTGACCGGCGCCGACATCGCCGCCTCCGCCACTCCCACCGGAAACGCCGCCTTAAACGGAGACTGGACCTTCAAGCGGTTCATCAGTCAAACCCCCGCCGAAGTTGCGTTTTCAGCCGGCACACAAGCCTCCTATCGTGGTATTTTAGCCAACGGTCAGGTCAACATCGACGGCACCCCAGAAGAAGACAGCATCCTAACAGCCACAGTCAGCGACTCGGACGGCCTTCCAAACAACATCACCTATCAGTGGCAGTCTTCGACCGATGAAAACACCTGGACAGACATCACCGGCGCGACCAACAACACCTTCACCCCCGGAGATAACGAAGTCGGCAAATTTATCCGAGTCAACGCCTCCTACACCGACAATGGAGGAACAGCCGAAACCGCCACCGCAGTAGCCGGACAGGGAATCAGGGCCTTGGGCAGTTTTTATCAAGACGGCAGCGCCCAAGCCGTCTCCATCGTCGGAAATTTGGCTTATATCGCCAATGATAGAGAGGGCCTGCAAATCCTCGATATCAGCAACCCCGCCAGTCCCACTTTAAGAGGTAGCATTGATACTCCGGGGCGCGCCAAGGACATCGCGGTTGCGGGGAACTTCGCTTATATTGCCGATGATAACGGAAGTCTGCAAGTCATCGATATTAGCAACCCCGCCACTCCGACCATTGTCGCCAATGCGCCGACCGGTGGAGAAGCCAACGGTGTAGCGGTTGCGGGAAATTTCGCCTACGTTTCCGATAATAATGGCGGCCTGCAAATCATCGATATTACCGACCCGACTCGACCCGCTCCCCGAGGCCAAATTGCTACTCCCGGCCGGGCTTGGGATGTTGCGGTGGCGGGGAACTTTGCCTATGTTGCCGATGCGGGGAACGGGGGCTTACGAATTTTTAATATTACCGACCCGGACAACCCCACAGCGGCCGGCAACGTCAGCACCGGCGCCAATGCTAGGGGTGTCTCCGTCGTCGGGAACTTGGCTTATGTTGCCAATACGGGTAACAATAATTTGTCAATCATCAATGTTAGCAGCCCCGCCAGTCCCCAGGTGGTCGGCGTTTATAATACTGGCGGCGATGCTTTTGGCGTCTCGGTGTCGGGGGACTTTGCTTATGTGGCTTATGAAGCTGACGGTCTGCAAATTGTTAATGTTAGCGACCCGACCAATCCCACTTTAGAGTATGGTTTAGATACCGATGGCAATGCTTTAGGTGTCTCTGTGGTCGGTAACTCGGTTTATCTTGCCGATGGTAATGGCGGTCTAAAAGTTCTTGATGTTCAGACGACGCCCCCAAGGGTTGCCAATATTAACGATATTCCCACTAATATTACTCTCGACAATAACAGCGTAGACGAAAACCAAGCGGTTGGTGCGGTTGTGGGAACTTTGACCAGCGCCGACGCCGACCCGACGGACACCCATTCTTACACGTTGGTTGCGGGTGTTGGCGATACGGATAACGCTCAATTTGAAATTGTTAACGGTCAACTCAGGACTAAGGCTTCTTTCGATTTTGAAACTAAGAATTCCTACAATATTCGAGTTGAAACCAACGACGGAAACGGGGGAACTTTTCAAAAAGAGTTAACCATTAATGTTGATAATGTTAACGAAAATCCCACCGATATTACCCTCAGCAATAATAGCTTAAACGAAAATCAGGCAGTTGGTACGCTTGTGGGAATATTGACCACCGCCGATGTTGACCCGACGGACACCCATTCTTACAGTTTAGTTGAGGGTGCCGGTAGCGCCGATAACGCTCTGTTTGAAATTGTTAACGGTCAACTGAGAACCCAAGCGGTTTTAGATTTTGAAACCAAATCTTCCTACAGTATTCGGGTTCAAACCGACGACGGAAACGGGGGAACTGTTCAGAAACCGTTTACAATTACCGTTGATAATGTTAATGAAAATCCCACCGATATTACTCTCGATACGAACAGCGTCGGTGAAAATCAAGATATTGGTACGGTTGTCGGGACTTTTAGCAGCACGGACTCGGATACAAACGACACCCATACTTACAGTTTAGTTCCGGGTGTTGGTAGCACTGATAACGGTCTGTTTGAAATTGTTAACGGTCAACTGAGAACCACAGCGGTTTTAGATTTTGAAACCAAAACTTCCTACAGTATTCGGGTTAAAACTGATGATGGAAACGGGGGAAGTTTTCAAAAGGCGTTAACCGTTAACGTTGATAATGTTAATGAAAATCCCACCGATATTACTCTCAGTAATAATAGCCTGGAGGAAAATCAAGTTGTCGGTACGGTTGTCGGAATATTTACCACCGCAGATGTTGACCCGACGGACACCCATTCTTACAGTTTGGTTCCGGGTGTTGGTGGCGCCGATAACGCTCTTTTTGAAATTGTAGACGGGGAACTGAGAACCAAAGCGGTTTTAGATTTTGAAACCAAATCTTCCTACAATATCCGGGTCCGAACCAACGACGGAAATGGGGGAACTTTTGACAAGGAATTTACCGTTAATGTCAGCAATGTTAACGAACTTCCCACCGATATTACTCTCAGCAATAACCGGGTCGATGAAAACCAAGCCGCCGGTGCGGTTGTCGGAACATTTAGCACTGCTGATAGCGATCTCAATGAAACCTATTCTTACAGTTTAGTTGCGGGTGTTGGCGACACCGATAACGCTCTGTTTGATATTGTTAATGGCGAACTGAGAACTAAAGCGGTTTTAGATTTTGAAACCCAATCTTCCTATAATATCCGCGTTCAAACCAACGACGGAAATGGGGCAATTTTTGAAAAATCTTTGCTGATTAATGTGGGTAATGTTAACGAAATTCCTACTAATATTACCCTCAGCAATAATAGCCTGGACGAAAATCAAGTTGTCGGTACGGTTGTCGGAACGCTCACCACTGCTGATGTTGACCCGACGGACACCCATTTTTACACGTTAGTTCCGGGTGCGGGCGATACCGATAACGATCTTTTTGAAGTTGTTAACGGGGAACTCAAAACCAAAGCTGTTTTAGATTTTGAAACCAAATCTTCCTACAATATCCGGCTTCAAACCAACGATGGAAATGGGGGAACTTTTGACAAGCAATTTACCGTTAATGTCGGTAATATTAACGAATTTCCCACCGATATTATTTTGGACAATAACACCGTCGATGAAAACCAAGCCGTCGGTGTGGTTGTCGGAACTTTAAGCAGTGTTGATGGAGATTTAAACGACAGCTATACTTACAGTTTAGTGGCGGGTAATGGCGACACCGATAACGATAAATTTGAAATTGTTAACGGTCAACTGCAAACCACTGCTTCCTTTGATTTTGAAAGCCAAAATTCCTACAGTATCCGCGTTCAAACGAATGATGGAAATGGGGGAATTTTTGAAAATTCTTTGCTCATTAATGTCGGTAATGTTAATGAACTTCCCACCGATATTACTCTTAGCAATAACCGTCTTGATGAAAACCAAGCAGCCGGTGCGGTTGTCGGAACTTTTACCACCGCCGACGTTGACCCGACGGACACCCATACTTACACGTTAGTTCCGGGTGTTGGCGACACCGATAACGCTCTTTTTGAAGTTGTTAATGGGGAACTCCAAACCAAAGCCGTCCTCGACTTTGAAACCAAAACTTCCTACAATATTCGGGTGAAAACCGATGATAATAATGGCGGAACTTTTGAAAAAGAATTCACCGTTAATGTTGATAATGTTAACGAAAATCCCACCGATATTACTCTCAGTAATAACAGCTTAGAAGAAAGCCAAGCCGTCGGTACGGTTGTTGGAACTTTTACCAGCACAGACTCCGATATAAACGACACCTATTCTTATCGTTTAGTTGCGGGTGTTGGCGACACCGATAACGCTCTTTTTGATATCGTTAACGGGGAACTCCAAACCAAAGCCGTCCTCGACTTTGAAACCAAAAATTCCTACAATATCCGGGTTGAAACCAATGACGGAAATGGGGGAACTTTTGAAAAGCAATTTACCGTTAATGTCGGTAATATTAACGAAATTCCCACCGATATTACCCTCAGCAATAACGGCGCCGATGAAAACCAAGCCGTCGGTGCGGTTGTCGGAACATTTAGCACCGTTGATGGAGATACAAACGACAGCCATTCTTACAGTTTAGTTGCGGGAGAGGGTGACACCGATAACGCTCTTTTTGAAATTGTTAACGGTGAACTCATTACCAAAGCCGTCCTCGACTTTGAAACCAAAACTTCCTACAGTATCCGGGTTCAAACGAGCGATAATAATGGAGAAACCTTTGAAAAGGCGCTCGCCATCAACGTTAATAATGTTAACGACCCACCCGTTTTAAACAGTAGTATTCCTCCTCAAACTATTTTGGAAGATGGAAATTTTAGGTTGGATATTTCCAGGAATTTCAGCGCTGTTGATGCGGGGGATAACCTCACCTATACGGCTACATTAGCCAACGGTGCCGCCTTACCCAGTTGGTTAATTTTAGACCCAACAACGGGAGTATTTAGCGGCACTCCAAGCAATGAAAATGTTGGTCAACTCGAGGTAAAAGTTACCGCCAAAGATAGTAGCGAAGCCACCGTTGAAAATACGTTCCAACTGATCGTTAATAACGTTAACAACGGCCCCATTCTCCGCAACGGTATCGACCCTCAAACCGTCGAGGAAGACAGCAATTTTACCTTAAATATTGCCGCCAATTTCACCGATACTGATGCCATTGATAGCCTCAGTTTCACAGCCAAATTAGCCGACGGTTCACCCTTACCCAGTTGGTTAAAATTAGACTCAAGAACCGGAGTCTTTAGCGGCACTCCCACCAACGATGATGTCGGCGTATTTGATATCAGAGTGACCGCCACCGATGGAAATCAGGCCACCGTTGAAAACACGTTTCAACTGACCGTTAATGACATCGATAACGATTCTGAAACCGACCCGGGAAATGATTCCGAACCCGACGACTTCGGCGGCGTTATCGATAACCCAACTAACTTAATTCCTGCTATTATTGCGCCGGTTAAACCCGCCAACACTGCGGCTAATATTAGTTCTGATAATTCTAGCAGTGAAGGCGGTTCCGACGCCGATATTTTACTCGGTGATGCGAACAATAACGAAATTTTTGCTTTCGCAGGCGATGATATTGTTAACGGGGGTGATGGTGAAGATGGGATCGCCGCCAACGAAGGAAATGATACTGTTGATGGTGGCAACGGTAATGATACCATTTTCGGCGGAAAAGATAACGACGTTATTTTCGGTTCCGATGGCGATGACTGGTTAAACGGTAACTTGGGTGATGACTTCCTTGATGGGGGTGATAATAACGATACCCTGTTTGGCGGTCAAGATAATGATACCCTGTTTGGCGGAAACGGAGACGACTGGTTAAACGGTAACTTGGGTGATGACTTCCTTGACGGGGGTGAGGGTAATGATATGGTTTATGGCGGTCAAGATGGGGATACTCTCACCGGGGGAACCGGAAATGATAGCCTATTTGGTAATATCGGCAATGATTTAATTGCAGGAAACGACGGTAACGACCTGATCTATGGCGGTAAGAATAACGATACCGTTTCCGGTAATCAAGGTAATGATACCCTTTACGGCGACTTGGGGAATGATGTCGTTGATGGTAGCGAAGGGAATGACCTGATTTTTGGAGGCGAAGGAAATGACATCCTCATCGGCGCCGGCGGTAATGATACTTTAACCGGAAATGAGGGACGCGATCGCTTTTTCCTGGGTATTGGAAATGGTTCCGACTTGATTACTGATTTTACCGATAGTCAAGATTTGTTGGTTCTCGATGAGGATTTAACTTTCGATGACTTAAATATTGTAGAGCAAAATGGTTCGACTCTGATTCAGTTTGGACAGGAATTGTTAGCAACTCTTGAGAATGTTAACCCCAGTCTCATTACTGCGGATGATTTTGTTAGTGTAGCCTAACATACGCGAAAAATCTTTAAAACCGAGTAGGATGGGTAATGCTCATCCTACTTTTTTTGATTTTAGTTGTAGGGTGCCATTGCAGAAACCCGGTTTCTCAACCCAAAATATATGATCTCAACCGATCGCGATCGCAACAAACCCGGTTTCTAATACCTATCTCAACCGATCGCGATCGCAACAAACCCAAGAAACCCGGTTTCTCAACCCAAAATATATGATCTCAACCGATCGCGATCGCAACAAACCCGGTTTCTAATACCTATCTCAACCGATCGCGATCGCAACAAACCCAAGAAACCCGGTTTCTCAACCCAAAATATATGATCTCAACCGATCGCGATCGCTAGAAACCGGGTTTTTGAGACTGATGATTTTTCTGGGTCTAAATTATGAAAACTTATCGCCGGATTGTGTTTGGGATTTTAATTGCTTTAATTCCGATTGGGTTGGCGAGTAAATACTATCAAGGGCCGTTAGAATTTTGGGTGAATAACTCTTTTAGCAGTATTTTCTACGAAATGTTTTGGATGTTTTTGGTCGTGTTAATTTTACCCCGACTCTCGCCGGGATGGGTGGCGTTTTGGGTGTTTGTGGTGACTTCTGCGTTGGAGTTTATGCAGTTGTGGAAACCGCCTTTTTTACAAGCAATTCGAGAAACTTTAATCGGACGGTTAGTCCTGGGGACTACTTTTGTTTGGGGGGATTTTCTCTATTATGTCCTCGGATGTGCGATCGGTTGGTTGGTTCTGCGAACTTTAAAGGCAAAATGGGTAAACAGCTAGATTCTGTGTTAATATATTAAATTCGTAGTTGAATTTTATGATAAAAACTGTTAATGGCAACTCAGCCGACGATCGCAATTTCCCATTTAGGGTGCGAAAAAAATCGCATTGATACCGAACATATGCTAGGCTTGCTCGTACAGGCGGGCTATCAGGTCGATTCTAACGAAGAACTGGCCGATTATGTGATTGTTAATACCTGTAGTTTTATCGAAGCGGCACGGGAAGAATCCGTTCAGACCATTGTAGATCTGGCCGAAGCGAAAAAGAAAGTTGTAATTACCGGTTGCATGGCGCAACACTTCCAAGACGCACTGCTTGAAGAACTTCCCGAAGCGGTGGCGGTTGTGGGAACGGGAGATTATCATAAAATTGTCGATGTGATTCAACGCACCCAAAAGGGGGAACGGGTTCGAGAAATTTCTGCTGAACCCACCTACATCGCCGATGAAACGGTTCCCCGCTATCGCACCACAACCGAAGGGGTAGCCTATCTGCGAGTCGCCGAAGGGTGCAATTATCGCTGTGCCTTTTGTATTATCCCCCATTTGCGCGGAGATCAGCGATCGCGAAGTATTGAGTCCATTGTTACCGAAGCGCAACAACTGGCCGATCAGGGAGTGAAAGAAATTGTACTGATTTCTCAGATTACCACCAATTACGGCCTAGATTTGTACGGCGAACCGAAATTGGCGGAATTGTTAAGAGCGCTCGGAAAAGTCGATATTCCTTGGGTGAGAATGCACTACGCCTATCCGACGGGATTAACGCCGAAAGTGATAGAAGCGATTGGCGAAACCCCCAATATTTTACCCTATTTGGATTTACCGTTACAACATTCTCACCCGGAAATTTTACGGGCGATGAATCGGCCTTGGCAAGGTCGGGTGAATGATGAGATTATTGAGAAGATTAAATTGGCGCTTCCCGATGCGATTTTAAGAACCACATTTATTGTCGGTTTTCCGGGTGAAACCAATAAACATTTTGAACATTTGCTGCAATTTGTGAAACGCCATCACTTCGATCATGTCGGCGTATTTACCTTCTCGGCTGAAGAAGGAACCCCCGCTTGTAATTTACCGAATCAAGTGACCCAGGCGGTGATGGATGCGCGACGGGATGCGTTAATGCAGGTTCAACAGCCGATTTCCTTTCAACAAAATCAAAAGTCTGTCGGAGAAGTAGTCGAGGTTTTAATCGAACAAGAACATCCCGGTACGGGGAAATTGATTGGACGTTCGGGGAGGTTTGCGCCGGATGTTGACGGGGTGGTTTATGTAGAAGGAACGGCGCGTTTGGGGTCAATTGTTCCGGTAAAAATTAGCAGTGCGGATGTTTATGATTTGTACGGTTATACCGTCTGATTTCTGTAAAAATACTTAAAATCCAGGACTTCCGGCTGTTAAATTTCTATGCTAAGGTAGAGATAAAAGCATCAAGAAACCGAGCAATTTTCAGCCGGATTTTTATCGGGGTGTGTGTAAATTCATTTAGCGATCGCCAGACGTTGTAAACAAGGTTTCGGCGTTGATTAAGAACTGTTGTTTTTAAGCCAATGTTACCTTCAAAATCAACTCATGCTTTCCGGGTCAAAGATGAGGTTGAAGGTTTGGTTAGTCAGGTGAATTCTCAGACCCCAGTACCGAAGCTGATTGATGAGGTAGAAATCAAAGTTTTTTTTGATCCGAGTCAGTTCCCGATGCTGGCGAACCGGTTTGACCTTCACGAAAAACCCAACCTCAAACGGGCCAGTTGTTTTTTTGATACAAAAGCGTTACACTTGTTTAAGTCAGGAGTAATTCTGCGAATTCGTCTTCATCGGGATGCTAAGGATTCCCTAACGCTGAAGCTGCGAAACTTCGACTCTCGTTGGATTCATCCAGAATTTTACAGCCAGAGTCGCTTTCGCCTAAAAATCAATCGCACCGGAGCGCATCAAACTCAGATTGCCAAAGTTGAAACGCGCACCTCAAACAGTCGGTTGAAGCAAGTGGTCAAGGGAAAAAAAAAGATCCAACAAGCTCTCAACCCTGTTCAGAAGCAACTGTTTAGGCAATATATGGGATCGGTTGAACTATTAGATCAACTGACTTTGTATAGTAGGGTGGAGGCAGAAATCTGGAAGTGGTATGACAAAACCTTTCCCTACCGTCTGACCTTAGAACAATGGTTTCTTCCGGGTCAGAACGCTTTGCTTGAGTTATCAATCAAGGTGACACCCGGCAAAGCTGAAATCGCTCAAAGGCAATTACATCAATGGCTGGAGCGTCAAGGAATGGTTTACGACCTCTCCCAATACTCAAAAACGGCAATTTGTCTGACCGCTCAGAATCAGACAATCGTGTAGTGATAGTGTAGGATTACCGAAAAGCCAGTCAGCACTGCTCAGGCTGAAAAAAGTTCTCGCATCCCCCAAAGTGAATCTACAACAGGGTTTGATAGCATTGGTACGGGAATTCGGATATAATTTTAAGCAGTTTGTGGTTTTGTTTCTGATTGTTAAGCGTTATCCTATTATTGAATAAGGTTTAGTCGGCTCTGAAAAGCTGGATGCCCCCCAGGGACCAATTGAGTGAGTACAGAGTCTAGAAAAACCTGCAAACAATCTAAATTGGTTCCGCAATGCCCTTAGAACGGTGTATCGCTGGAGCGACGCTCTTTAAGGTGTTGGAGTAGAGCTAAGACCTGAAATCTGAGGAGGGCAATGGAAGGAACCAAGCGAAAACTTGTGATTTAGGAGCATTAATGAGTCTATCCTTTGTAGAACTAGGTATTTCAGAAGCCCGCGCTCAACATCTCGAATCCATCGGTTTTACCGAACCCACTCCCATCCAGGTGCAAGCGATCCCACAAATCCTATCAGGTCGAGACATCGTGGGACAAGCCCAGACCGGAACCGGGAAAACCGCAGCCTTTTCATTGCCAATCCTCGAACAAATCGATCACAAAGCTAAAGATGTTCAGGCTTTGATTTTAACTCCAACCCGAGAACTGGCGATGCAGGTCAAAGACGCCATTCGCAAAATGAGCAACGAACGCTCATTATATGTGTTAACCGTCTATGGAGGTCAGTCGATAGAACGACAAATCCAACGGTTAGACCGGGGCGTCCAGATTGTGGTGGGAACACCCGGACGGGTATTGGATTTGCTCAGTCGGGGCGACCTCAGACTTGATAGCATCAAGTGGTTGGTTCTCGACGAAGCGGACGAGATGCTGAGTATGGGATTTATTCAAGATGTGGAAAAAATCCTAGAAGCGGCTTCAGAAAACCGACAAACGGCTTTCTTCTCGGCAACAATTGAGCCTTCAATTTGGAAATTGGTGCGGAAGTACCTCAATTCTCCCGTCACCGTGAAGGTTGAACAGCCGAAAACCACGCCGAAACGCATCGAACAGGCGGTTTATACGGTGCCGCGTGGTTGGACGAAATCCCGTGCTTTACAACCGATTCTCGAACTCGAAGACCCGGAATCCGCGATTATTTTTGTCCGCACCAAGCAAGCGGCGGCAGATTTGACCAGCTACCTACAAGGGGCCGGTCACAGCGTTGACGAATATCACGGCAACTTGAACCAGTCCCAACGGGAGCGGCTGCTGATGCGGTTCCGCAAGCGTCAGGTGCGCTGGATTGTGGCGACGGATATCGCCGCACGGGGTCTGGATGTGGATCATTTGACCCACGTGATTAACTACGATTTGCCGGATAACGCCGAAAGCTACGTTCACCGCATCGGTCGGACGGGTCGCGCCGGACGGGAAGGGAAGGCGATTACGTTGTTGCAACCGATGGATCGCCGCAAACTGCGCTTGATTGAGCGTCACCTGCGTCACAATTTTACCACGCTGACGATTCCCAAGCGATCGCAAATTGAAGCGCGCTATATCGAACGCTTGAAAGATAAGGTGTTAGAAGCCTTGACCGGCGAGCGGATGGCGTCATTCTTACCCATTGTCGCACAGTTGGGCGAAGAATACGAACCCCACGCGATCGCGGCGGCGGCGTTACAAATGGCTTACGATCAGAATCGTCCCAATTGGGAAGAAACCGATTATCCCCAAGAGGAAGAGGTTAAGCCCATTCCTAAGCCGAAGTTGGTGGGTAAAAAGCGCCGTTCTTCTGATTCTGAACCGCAGAAGAAGTCCTCAGAGAAGAAGTCTTCTGTCGGTAGCGGGAATTAAATAACCCTAACAGAAAAACCCGGTTTCTCAAAAAAACTGGGTTTCTCAAAAAACCCGGTTTCTCAAATAGACCGGGTTTTTGGTTTGCTAAAAAATCCCAAATATTGCGGGTTTTTGCTGTGCTAATATCAAATCCGGTTGTATAATCAACCAATAACAGACACCTTCGCAGTACCAGCGACAGTGAACAGGTTTCGGTCGAACCGCGCTACTCCGCGCCACCGAATAGCAGATCCTTGACTATTGATCCGCAGATCATTTATCATTAGGTATGACAGTTATCAAAACTATTGCGATTTCCTTATAGTTCAATGATAGTCGGTACTACAGAAGCAGCCCGTATTCTAAAAATCTCTACCGCTCGACTGCGAGTTCTCCTAATCGCAGGCCGAGTCGAAGGTGCTTATAAGACCGGGAAGATGTGGCTCATTCCCCTGGTTGACGGCGAACCCACTATTAAGCGAGGTACAAGAGGCCCGGCTCCCCGTTGGTGCAATCTCAAAAAGCCTGCAACAACGATTATTCACGTTAATTCTCAAAGAATTCGGCAAAATCAAAAACACCAGGAACGACTTCCCGTGATTACCGTCAAAACGCGCAACACCAATACTTACGGGCATATTGTCGAAATACCGGGAGGATGTCGTGTTGTCTATCGTCCCGATAAACCTCTCCGTTGTGGTGCCAGGGTTTGGATTGAAACCTTTTATGATGTTAATGTCATCGGTCAGTCAAAATCTCTTGATCTCTCCACAGTTTTATGATGGGTATTCAACCGGACTTGATATAAAAAATCTCGAAGAAATAGGGTTTTTGGTGTTTATATTAAACAAAATCTTGTTCATCAAGCAGACTGGGATTAATACCCGGTAACACTGCTAAAAATTCTCCGGTTGATTGAACTTGAATCACGGTTCCGGTGGAACTTGAGGTAATATTTAACTGTTCAAAGGTTAACGGACTGATTAACTCAATCACATCTTGAGTATCGGTAAAATCAACAATAATATCGGCATTTTCTATGGTATTTCCACCCGTTCCAAACCCGATGACAAACGCATCATTTCCCAAACCGCCTGTTAACGTATCCGCACCTTGATCGCCAACTAAGCGATCGTTTCCAAAGTCTCCAAACAGTTGATCGTTCCCCTCACCTCCCCAAAGGCGATCGCTATCTTTGTCACCATAAATAATATCATTTCCCGCATCTCCTCGGATTTGGTCGTCGCCCTGTCCGCCAAACAAAACATCATCGCCGACCTCTCCGCTTAACCCATCGGCGCCGCTTTGTCCGTAAATTAAATCTAAACTTCCTTCTCCCGATAGGCGATCGTTTCCTCGATTTCCAAATAAAATATCATCCAAATCCGAACCGACACCCGTATCATCTAACTCGCTTAAACTGATAACGGCTGCTTCAGAAAAGTTATTTTTTTGTCCGATATTATCATTGTCACTAATAGTAGCAGAAATTTCATCAACTGTCAAGACATCGTAGCGGGAATCCTCGCTATTTACCGAGTGATAAATCGTTCCGGGGTGGAAACTTTCAACGAGGTTATCATCAACAGCAGTCACCGTTATGGTTTGGGGAAGATTCCAGTTAGACGGGGTAAAGGTGAGGGTGCGTTTGTCGGTTTGGAGTTGAGAATTGGGGTTAATGGTAATCTCAACATTCGCCGTCGGTTCGCTATTTAAAACTATTTTATAAACATCATTTCCAAAGCCTTCAATCACATCGGTTCGACGCACGGGTTGAACCACCGAAATTCCCGGTTCTCCGGGGGGTAAAGGTTCGTCATTTTCGATAATATCAACGGTGAGATTTTCGGCGTTTCTTCCATCTATTTTAATCGGAGTCTCGCGATTATAATTAGAATCGTTACTCGAAACCCGATGATTAATGGTACTGGTATGAATATCGGCTTCGACATCTTCATCATCGACGGCTGCGACGGTAACGGTTTGAGGTTCGTTCCAATTTTCGGGAGTAAAAATCAGTTCAATTTCAGTTTCCGCACCGCTTCCCAAATTGACTTGACTATCGGGAGTAACCGTTACAATAACATTTTCACTCGGTTGGCTATTTAAAACAACTTCGTAGGTATCTGTTAAGCCATCTTCGCTAACTTCGGTGCGGTTAGAAGTTTGGGTAATTAAGACTTCCGCGACATCATTATCGGCGAGATTAACAATAACATTGGAAACCTCTAAACCGTCATAATTTTTATCCGCACTTCTAACGGTGTGGCTAATAATTTCGCTGGTTTCTCCCTGTAGAATATTGTCATCTGTAGCGACAATCGTAACCGTTTGAGGAATATTCCAGTTGGTTTCATCAAATTCAATAGCGGGGATGGAATTAATGCGATTACCCGTGTTAAACTCTATCGTAACCGGAACTGCGGGGGGCGAACTTAAAACAATCTCATAACTGGCGGTTGTTTCTCCTTCGGTTATCGAGAGATTGCGAGTATTTATAATAATTTCCGCATCGACATCATTATCTTCGACTTCCACATTAACCGTCCGAACTTGTAAGTCTCGGTAATTTTCATCTTCGCTGATAATGTTATGAGAAATTCCGATAGTTTCATCGCCTTCGGGGATGACATCATCTATTGCTTCAACGGTGACAGTTTGGGGAATATTCCAATTTATAGAATCAAAGGTAATCGGATTAATCGGATTGAGTTGTTCTTGATTAAATTCAAACTCAATCGTTACGGGTAATTGCGGTTGTCGCGTTAAAACCAGAGAATAAGTATCCGTCTCTCCATCTTCAGAAACGGTGATATTTCGGGGGGCGATAGAAACATCAACAATATCATTTTCCGCAATCTCAATATTGACATCATCGAGGATAAACCCGTTATAATTCGGGTCATTGCTGGTGACAACATGAGTAATTAAACTGTTGTGGGTTCTATCTTCGACCAAATCATCATCAACCGCTTGAATTTCTACAGTTTGGGGAACATTCCAGTTGGTTTCATCAAAGGTAATTTCAGTTAAAGGTTCAATTTGATTATCGGTTTCAAATCGAACCGTAACCGGTGCGGTGGGAACGGTGGTTAAAACTAAATTGTAGCTATCCGTAATTCCCGACTCGGTGACGGATAATTCCGTTTGAGAAATATCAATTCTCGCGACTTCATTATCAAAAATTTCGACAGTCGCAGTATTTTGAGTTCCGATTTCTGTCCCCAAACCGGGGTTAACCAACGCCAAAGAAAAAGTTTCATCTTCTTCGAGTAAATCATCCTCAAAAATCGGAACATTCACCGTCGCCGTTTTTTGATTCGCCGCAAACCGGACCGAAATTAAACTATTATCAAAATCTTCCCCCGCTGTCGCCGTTTCTGCGGTTAATTCCACATCGACGGTAGACGCTTGAGACGTATCTCCGGTACGGTTAAGAGTAATTTCGGCGCCAACAATGGTCCCATCTTCATTAATTTGATAATTGGTTTGGGAAAATTCCACCGTTGGGGGTGTATCATTATCAATAATTGTAAGATTGGCGCTACCCGTACCGATGACAATTCCTTCCGAGGGATTTGATAACGTTAACGTCGCCGTTTCCGGACCTTCAAAAACAACATCATCTAAGATGGTAAAGGTCACACTGGCGGTATTATTTCCGTCGGGAATGGTAATCTGAGGACTCGATAAACTGTAATCATTTGAAGTAATTCCAATTCCCGAAACGTCGAGATTTACAGTTTGTTCCCCTTCCACATTCGCATCGGCGGTAAGGGTAACGGTAATGGCGGTGGTATTGGCTTCTTCCCCTGCGGTTAAATCAACCGATAAATCAACAATCGGAACATCATTATCAAGGTTTGTTAGGGAAACATTTTCCGGGTTAAGATTGTTATAATTGAGGTCATTACTAATCGCCGATTCGGTGAGAATTCTGTACTCAATATCCCCGTCAACAAGATTATCATCAACACCCGTCACCGTGACAATTTGCGGGGTATCCCAGTTATCGGGAGTAAAGATTAAACTGGGTAGAAAAACCGCACCTTCGGCGGGATTATCGCTGCTTAAATTGAGGGTAACACTATCAACGGGTTGGGTATTGAGAACCACTTCAAAGGTTGCGGTTTCTCCCGCTTCACTTGTTACCAGTCCGCTGGTTGGACGAACCGTAATTCCTGGGGTTTCGTTATCGGTATTAACGACAGCGATATTATCGGGTTGAAAGCCGTTATATTTGGCATCATTGCTCACGGCTTCGCCCACAATAATAGTATAATTAATGTTACCGTCGGCGATATTATCATCAACACCCGTAATTGTTACCGTTTGCGGAAGTTCCCAATTTTCCGGCGTAAATGTTACCGTTTCCGTCGAAAGTGTTCCTTCTGCGGTGTTGCTGCTGGCGAGATTTAGGGTAACTTCGGCTAAGGGTTGAGAGGTGAGAACCACATCAAAAGTAGCGGTTCCTCCAACTTCGCTGGTGGTTAATCCTGCGGTGGGAGTGATGACAATTTCCGCCGTATCGTTATCGGTATTTGTAACATTAATATTGGCGGGATTGAAGCCGTTGTAATTGGGGTCAGTGGTGAATAAATCCGGCGTGGTAATGATAGTATAACCGATATCATCATCATCAACATCATCATCAACCCCCGTCACCATTACCATCTGCGGAATATTCCAATTTTCGGGGGTAAATGTTACCGCTTCAACCGAAACAATTCCTTCTGTTGTATCGCTACTATCAATTCCAATCGTAACATCATCAATGGGTTCAGTATTGAGGAAAATTTCAAAAGAATCGCTTCCCTCGGCTTCGTTTGTCACCAAACCGTTAACGGGAGTCACGGTAATTCCAGGCGTTTCATTATCGGCGTTTGTGACGCTAACATCTGCGGGGTTAATTCCGTTATAAACGGGGTCATTACTAACCGCTGTATCCGTAATAATAGAATAGGATAAATTCCCATCGGCGATATTATCATCGACGCCGGTAACAATCACAATTTGAGGAACATCCCAATTTTCCGGGGTAAAAATAACCTCAGAAATAGAAAGGCTTCCTTCGTTGGGGTTGCTGCTATTGAGGTTGAGACTAACCTCTGCGGTGGGTTGGGAAGTTAAGACGATTTCAAAAGTAGCAATATCTCCCGCTTCTGTGGTGGTTAGTCCATCGGTTGGAGTAACAATAATTCCGCCTTCATCGTTGTCAAGATTGGTGAGGTTGATATCGGCTAAGTTAAAATTATTGTAAGTTAAATCATTGCTGGTAACGGTTGTATTAATGCTGTATTCAATATTCCCGTCAACAATATCGTCATCAATTCCGGTAACGGTGAAAATTTGAGAATTACTCCAATTTTCCGGGGTAAAGGTTAAGGTTTCAGCCGAAAGATTTCCCTCGTTGGGGTTGGTGTTTTCGAGTTCAATAATAACGTCTGCTGTCGGTTGAGAATTGAGAAGAATTTCAAAATTAACGCTATCTCCCGCTTCGGTTGTAACGGGTTCAACGGGAGGAATTAAAGTAATTCCAACTTCATCGTTATCGAGGTTGGTTAGGGTAATATTTTCTAAAAGAAACCCGTTGTAGTTAACATCTAAACTACTAACAGTTGGGGTAACAGTATATTCAACATTTTCGTCAACAATATTGTCATCTACTCCGATAACGGTAAAGGTTTGGGGAACGTTCCAATTTTCGGAAGTAAAGGTTATCGCTTCCGGGGAAGTAATTCCTTCGTCGGGGTTATTGCTGTTAAAATTCACCGTAACATCTGCTGTCGGTTGAGAAGAAAGAACCAAATCAAAATCAACACTTTCTCCGTCTTCTGTTGTAATTAATTCAGCAGGAGGGGTTACAACAATTCCGACAACATCATCATTTTGGTTGGTGAGGGTAATATCTTCCAACTCAAAATTATTGTAATTAACATCTTCGCTGTTAACCGTTGTGATAATACTATATTGAATATCCCCGTCAACAATATTGTCATCAACGCCGGTAACGGTAAAGGTTTGGGGAATATTCCAATTTGCGGGGGTAAAAGTTAAGATTTCCGCAGAAAGATTTCCTTCGTCGGGGTTGGTATTTTCTAAGTTAATATTAACGTCTGCTAAAGGTTGAGAAGAAAGAACAAATTCAAAATCAACGCTTTCTCCTGCTTCGGTTGTAATCAGTTCATCGGGAGGGGTTAAAGCAATACCCAAAACATCATCATCTTGGTTGGTGAGGGTAATATCTTCTAATTCCAAATTGTTGTAATTTTCATCTAGGCTATTAACCGTTGGGGTAATAATATAGTTAACATCCCCGTCAACAATATTGTCATCAACTCCGGTAACAGTAACCGCTTGGGGAATATTCCAATTTGCGGGGGTAAAAGTTAAGATTTCCGCAGAAAGATTTCCTTCGTTGGGGTTTTGGTTTTCTAAGTTAATATTAACGTTTGCTAAAGGTTGAGAAGAAAGAACAAATTCAAAAGTTGTTGTTTCTCCGGTTTCTGTTGTAATAGGTAAAACGGGAGGAGTGAACAAAACGCCTGCGTTATCATTATCAGCAATGGTTATCGAGGCGGAATTATTGTCTGTCAGCAGATAGTTTGTACCGGGAACTAGATTGATTTGAACGGTTTCTTCCGGGTCGAAAATATTATCATCGACGGTAACAAGATTTAAAGTTGCTGCGGTGATTCCGGGTGCGATTGTAATTGTATTGGGGGTGATGTTTGTAATTCCATCTCCCGCTTCTAACGTATAATCTTCTAGATTTACTGCACTACTTCCATTGCGATTAAAGTCAAGAATTAAAGCTTGGTCAACGGGTTCATCGAGAGTAATAGTATAGGTGGTGGTTCCTCCTTCAGTTGGGGGAAGATTGGCCGCAATACTGACTTGAACCGTTTTGATTAAATTAATCGTTGTTTCGGCAATATTGCTGTTAGAAGTGCCATCGTTAACGGTAATATTAATGATGCGATCGCTTAAATTGGGGTCAAGTGTGGTATTATTATAAACAACCTGAGAAATTGCGGTTTGATAATCGGCGAGAAACGCATTTCCTCGCAGTTGTAATTGTCCGGTTGCAAAATTATAATCAGTCGCCGTAATTCCTGCGGGAAGTAAACCGTTAACCGCTAAACTTTCGTCATTCCCGTTGAGAGGGTTGGTTAAAGTTAGGGTTGCAGAGGCTAAATTTGGGCTATCTGCATCCAGAATTTGAACATCGGTATCCGCCACCGCTACGGCTTCTCGTCCTTCGGTAAAACGGGTACTATAATTGTTTCCCGTTCTGCCGCTATTATCATCTTTATCTAAGTCTAAAACGGGGGCGATATTGGCAGTAATGGGGGTAGAAAATTCGGAGGTATTATTATTAGCATCCGTCGCAGTTGCGGTAATTGAACGTTGGTTATCCAGCAATTCAATATCAAAGTTGGCGGTAAACGGAATATTGCTGGTTGCTGTAATTTCTCCTAAATAAATTCGTCCCTGACGGTCGTTAACGCCGAGTGCTTCATTGGCAAAAAATTGTAGGGTAAAATTAGCACCGGGCGTACTATCAATAATACCTTCGATTTGAATACTGTCATCTTTTAATGTCGCCGTTAATAAATCGGGATAATTTTGTAAAGTATTCGGCCCGGTATCCCCATCTCCAAAATCATTAATACTGATTCCGTCATTGTTTAAATCTATCCCAATTTCTTCAAACGTCTGACCATTATCAAAGATAGAATTGCCGAGAATAGCATTTCCAACTCCCGAGTTAATTGTCACCCCATCTTCATTATTAAAAGCGATAGTATTTCCCCCTTCTTCACCTCCAACGGTATTATTACTGGCATCATTAAACACCAAAATCCCATTTAAAGTATTTCCCAAAGGTGTATTTCCATCGGAAGCGGTTCCAATCCAATTTCCTTGAATGAGGTTATTTGTCGCCGCCAGACCATTAATTTCAATGCCGTTGGTATCGTTTCCAGAAATTAAATTCCCCGCCCCCGGAACGGTTCCGCCAACTACATTATTTTGCTGTTGAAATATCCCAATTCCCGCCCCAGTATTGCCCAAATCTGCGGTTCCCGAAATATTAGTTCCGATGTAATTTCCTTGAATAATATTATCGGAGGTCGTATCCAATTGTACGCCGTTTCGACCATTTCCAGAAACGAGATTGCGAGTTTGCGGCGTGGTTCCCCCGATTAAATTCCCGCTGGTTCCCTCACTCAGAAAAATCCCATCGACTGTATTTCCGAGATCGATATTTCCGGTAACATCGGTACCAATATAATTCCCTTGAACCGTATTATTTCCGCCATTAATTAACCGAATTCCTTCGGCAAAACGGTTAATAACAAAGCCTTTAATTGTACTATTTCCTGCGGTAACAGTTAACCCGCTTACCAAGTTTACAATATTACTCCCATCGATTTCAATTAAGGGTCTATCTATATATCCCGGTTGAGAAGTTGCATCTAAAATCGCCGCATCGGTAACAGCAGGAAGGGGAGTAAGGGGACTAATAGTAAATGTTCCCGTATTGGGGTTAAAACCGGGGTCAGTTTGGGGAATATTAAAGGTAATAATATCAGTTCCTTCTACCCGGTTGGCGGTGTTAATCACCTGTCGCAATGAACCGACACCATTATCATTGGTATTGGTGACAATTAACGAGCGATCGCCGATAATTAAATTAGCACTATTTAAAGTCGTTAAAGCGTAACCCGTTCCCGGTTGTAAGCTAACTTCTATGGTTTCATTGGCTTCGCTAATATTATCAAAAACGGGAATAACATCTAAGGTTGCTGTTGTCGCTCCCGGTGCAATTGTCAAGCTATTAGCGGTCAAGTTGGTAATATTATTACCCGCCGCAAAACTGTAATCAACGTTATTGGTTGCATCGCCGGCAATATTAAAATTAACCGTCAATCCTTCCGGGGGAGCGGGTTGATTTAAACTGATGTTAAACGTTCCGTTGGTTTGTCCGTCTTCAACGGGATTAACTCCCGCTAAAATGGTAAGTGCCGGATCGATAGTCGAGATAAAAATATCAGCAACGCCGTTGGTATCGCCGGGAATTAAATTGTCAGCAAAAGACTCAAAAGCAACTAAATTCCCATCGCCCGAAACGACCGCTTGAAACGAATTTGCATTTGCTTCTTCACCCGCATCGCTAATTGAAATTCGGGTGGTAATTCCATTCCCCTGATCGAAAATTCCATCTCCATCGGGATCGCGATCGTGAACAAAAATATCTTCGACGCCGTTATTATCACCGATCACAAAATTAGAAGCGCTGGAACTAAACCCAACAAATCGACCATCATCTGATATACTGGGTTGAGAAGAGGCTCGATTTCCACCGAAACCGTTGCCATCTACAGAAACCCGATTTGTGAGTCCGGTTTGGCGATCGTAAACAAAGATATCTAAAGCGTTATTATTGTCTCCTTCGACCAAATTATTCGCCAAAGATTCAAAGACAATAAAGCGATTATTACCGGAAATTTGAGGGTCAAAAGAAGCATTATTCGCCTCAACTCCACCCAGTCCTACCGGTAGACGAATGATGGTACTATTTCCTTGGTCGAAAACCCCATTTCCATCGGGATCGCGATCGTGGAGAAAAATATCTCGAACCCCGTTATTATCGCCACCGACGAGGTTATCGGCGTCGGACTCAAACACCACAAACCGCCCATCGCTAGAAATTGATGGGTCAAAGGAATCGTTATTTCCTCCCAGACCAATTCCATTGATGGACATTTGGAAGGTGCGCTGAGTCCCCAGGTCAAAACTCCCGTTCCCATCGAAGTCGCGGTCGTGAATAAAAATATCCCAGGTCCCCAGACCGTTGTCTCGATCGAGGTTATTCGCCCGGGACTCAAACGCTACAAACCGCCCGTCGGGGGTAATGACGGGGTTTCGCGAGGACGCATTTCCGCCGACCCCATTGTTGTTGACTGAAACCCGTGTCGTCGTCTCCGTCTGGCGATCGCGCACGAAGATATCCCATTCGTCGGCGTTGTTGTCTCCGGGGGCGAGGTTATTGGCTTTGGACTCAAACGCCACAAACCGTCCGTCCGGGGTGAGGGCGGGTAAAATTGCATCGGAAAAAGCGCCGGATTGATTGTTACCTTCCTGTCCGAAATTGTTAACAGAAACTCGGGTGGTAATTCCGGTTTGGCGATCGCGAATGAAGACATCGGAAACGCCGTTATTATCATCAGGAACTAAATTATTTGCATTGGATTCAAAGGCGATAAACTGCCCGTTTGTTGAAATTATACCATCTTGCGACCCAAAATTCTGAGGATCGGCTGCGGCCTGTTCCCCTTGAGAATTAATCGAAACTCGTTCAATCGTTAACAGACCCGGATAGTTTTTTTGAACGTTATCCAGCAAGAAAATATCTGAATTAATCCGGCCGATTTTAACGTCTAGTTGCCAATTTCCGCCCCGTTTTAAACAGCCGACGGGGGTACTGGAAGCGGCGATATTGGCGTTTGTGAGTTGATGTAAACGTTGGATAAAGTTTGTATTGTGTTGGGCAAGATTACAACCATACAGCAGAATTTCGGGAACCTTCCACCGTTGAAATAAAGCTTGATATTGTTCTAAATTCTCCGGGCAGAAGTGACGGTTTCCAAAGTGTAAAGTATTCGCCGAACCGTGAGTGATTAAATGGAGACTTTTTACCGAAGTTTTAGCAAGTTTTAGGGCGGTAGTAATTTGTTCAATGGCGTCTTGGTGGGGGTGAAGCACTAAGATTTCCGCACCGGGTTTAACCCCAGAAATCAAGGTGGAAAGATCCAACAAATCCGGCGCAAATATTACTAACATTCCCGCCCCGACCTCGGAGTTCGTTCTCTTTGATTGTTGCAGGTTATGATGATTAATTGTATCGAGAGTAGTCCCTTTCATTTTTTTACTTTCTTTAATTATTTGTTTGATTCTCTATCGATGCAATTCCCTGAACTCCGAATCGATATGACTTTGCTTTTCCGGTATCAAGCTCTATAACTATGTTAGCAAATCCTCCGCGTAAACACCGCAAATTGAGATGTTTTTTAACCTAATTTTGACGGATGAAGTTTCCAACTCATTTCAATTTTTTTTGGTAAAAGTTTCTGAAAATAGAGCTTACCAAGGACTACCAATCACGGTAAAACCCGCCCAATAATAGGGATGACTAAAGATAATATTTCCTTGGTTCATCAGTTCGCTCGGAAGGGAAATTTTCTCATCCATAGTTGCACTCAGCAAATAACCCGACTCAATGGTAATTTCCCCTCTTAACATCGCCAGTTGAGCGGATCGAAACGCCTGAGAAACTGCGGATTTATTGCGGAGTTGATTATAAAATTCGACCATTAATCCTAAAGTTCCCTGATCGGAAACATACCACAAACTGGCTAAAGCAGAAGGCACCCCCGCCTGTACCGCCAATCCCGCAAAACCCAACTCTGCATTTTCATCGCCCACCGCAGTCCGACAAGCGCTTAAAACAAATAATTCAGCCGGGGGAGTCTCCCATTTCCATCCAAAACTTTTTAAGTTATTAATGGTGAGTTGGGTATCCCAAAATTGGATGTAAGAATTGGTCGGATCGCCGGAACTAAATTCGCTATGAGTGGCGAGGTGAATAATATTGTAAGGCTGACTTGTGCGTTGTTTCCTAAAGTTTTTAATGGTAAAATCTTCATTAATAAAGTAATTGCCGCTAATCTCTTGGGTAATAGATTGGACTTCAATGGGAACCGCAGGGAGGGGGGGCTGAGAGAGAAATTTAGAAGCACCCATTGCTAAGACTCGCGGATCGTTGAGGGGGCGATCGCGAATATCCATTAAAGTAAAACTGGGAATCAAACTAAAATTATATTTTTCAACCAAAAACTGTTCGCCATCGTGCAAAGCCGCCAGAGGTAGACTGCGTAAACCCCGATCCATGACAAACAACAAAGTATCGATCTTTTGAGATTCAAAAGCATCTTGTAAAGGAGAAATTATCCACTGATAAAGTTGTTGAGCGAGAGGTTTATAACTCTGGGTATAGCGTTTGCGAGCGTCGGTAATTTCCAATCGAAATTGATTGGTCATCTCGATCAAGTCATCACGATTAACATTTTCAATTGTTTTTTCGATCACATCTCCTTGGGGTGCAATGGCGATTAAAATCAAGTCATTTTGCCGAGAAAAAACATAGACAACTGCGGCTTTTGTTCCGTACTTTTTATCAACTTCGCTGAGATCATTTTGAATCTCACTCACCGAAATCTCCGTTTCAAAAGTGGCGATATTCTTACCCAAATAATTGAGATAATCCAAACTATAAGCCTGTTCAATTTCAGATACAGCTTGTTCAACATTCTCAACATCCAAACTCTCAGTAACATCAGCACGAGCCAATTCAATCCTCTCTTGAGGATTAAACTCAGAAGTTGCCGTTGGACTGATTGGAACCAAATTCTCTCCGGGGTCACTGCGAACTAAAGCAATAGTACCATCTGAATTTTGTTGAACCGTCATTGTACTATTCTCGTCTGCAATTCCACTAATATCTAAAATCGAATTATTGCTAAGAATTCCCCGATTTTCTACGCCTTCGACGGATGAAACCGAGGGATTTTTCCGGTCAACTAATTCGGCTTCTATCACAGTCGTCACCTCCTCCTGTTGTGCGGGAGTTAAAGCCTCACTTTCGGAGGTTCTCGGAACAACAGGCGCCGGATTTTCAGGAGGTTCAACCACCGGAGGCTCAACTACCGGAGGCTGAACCGGGGGCGGCTCAATCGGCGGATTATTAAAATTATTAAAAGGATTTCTTGGGAATTCATTCCCGGGATTATTGGGATTATTAGGAGGATTTACAGGGGTTTCATTCCCCGGAGTATTGGGCGGATTTACAGGGGTTTCATTCCCCGGATTATTGGGCGGATTTACAGGGGTTTCATTCCCCGGATTATTGGGATTATTAGGATTATTAGGATTATTGGGATTATTGGGCGGATTTTCTCCTCTAGGAATATTAGTCGGAGGATTATTAGGCGGATTTATTCCGGGTTCGGTGGGAGGTTCAACGGTCGGCGGTTCAACGGGTTCAGTGGGGGGTTGTTCTGAGGGTAAAGGAGTCGTGCGAATGGTAATATTTCCCTGGGTAAAAACCCCGTCTGTGCTGCGAGGAACTTCAAACCGAGGTGTAATTTGAGCCGAACTACTATTAATACTTTTTGCAGTACCATTCCGGGTGGAATCGCCAATAATAAACGGCGTTTCCCCGCCCCCGTGTTCAATCGTAATTGAACCATCTGTTGAACCATTCTGTGAAGAAATACTGGGGGTATTATCATTAGCAGAAGTTGAGGTTCCCACCCGCAACAAATTATCGGTAATAATCTCAATATTTCCGCCGTCAGAATTAATATTCCGGCTGACAATAATATTATCAACCGCTTGTAAATTAACTTCTCCCCCTTGGCTGTTAATTTGATCGACAACAATGCGACCGGTAGAGTTAAGAATAATCGGCCCGCCTGCGGTGGTCACGCTACCAACCGTGAGATTATTATTACCCGATGCCGGTCGTTCTAAGAAAAACGTCCCTTCAACCGGAGTATTAGAATTAATATTGGGAGAATTGCCCAAATTTCGCACTCCCGAACGTAAAATTAACGCCGGACTACTGCTGAGAATTTCCGCTTCCGGGTCGGCAGAATCAGCCAGATTAACATCGGGAGTGGTAATATTAATATCACCCCCAATAATTGCCCCCGTCGCTTCCACTTTCAACGAGGCACCTTCATAACTTCCAAAAACCACATCGCCGTCGGAATAAATAATCGGGTCGTACAAACTAATAAACGTTCCACCCGCACCCGTCGAGTTGAGAATGCTAAAATTTCCACCCGCATTAAAATGACTATCGCCGGAAATAATTCCATCGCTGGCTAAAGTTAAATTTCCGGTCGCTTGAAAGGGAGCCGACCCCAAAATATTAATCGAATCTAAAGCGAGAATATCAATATTTTGCTGACCAATAATCGTTAAATTTCCCCCCGAAAATGCCGAGAACGGACGGGTCAAACTATCGCGAATTTGCACCGTATTTCCGGCGAGTAAATTCAAGTCGCCTGTGGTTTCTAAAGACCGTTCGGCCAGAATCAGATTATTCGCCGCATTTAAAGTAACCGTTTCCCCCGTTACCGCCAAATTATTATTATTGTTATTGTTGTTATTGTTATTATAATTTCCATTGGTTTGAGGAGCAACAGCCACATCTCCCGCTTGTACAGTTTGACCGGAAGTTAGCACAATTTCACCCCCGGAATTCACGGTCATTCCCGTCGCGGTTGTCGCGCCTCCACCGGTTAAAAGTTCGGGTAAAGATAAAGGAGTTATAGTCGCTTGTTCGCCGATAGAATTGGCGGGAAGCGCCGCAACTTCCAGATTTAATAAATGTCCGGTTTGAGCAATTCGCACCAAATTTTCACCGGGAACCGCTTGTACAGAAATCGTTCCTTCCGGGGCGGCGAGAGTGCCGGTATTAATAACAGTTCCGGCGACAAGCGTTAGCTGTTGTCCCGAATTAACGGCGAGGGAACCGAGATTAACAATAGAGCCTGGATTTTGAGTATCAAACCGAAAACTGTTGGGAGTTCCGACCAAGTTTGACCAATTGGAATTTGAGCTAGTATTAAACCAATTATTCGCCCCAAATCCGATTCCGTTAGCCGTCGTTGCGGTAAAAGAAGCGGGAACATTTAAACTCGCATTTGCACCGAAAATAATCCCCGCCGGATTCATCAAAAACAGGTTAGAATTTCCGCCTGTAACTTGAATTAAACCGTGAATAATAGAAGCATCGCCCCCAACCACTCGCCCTAAAATGTTGCGAATATTAGGATTAGATAAAAAATTGGCAACTTCGCCTTCGGAAAGGTTAAACTGCTCGAAGCTATGAAAGAGATTTTGACCGTCTCCGCTTAGAGAACCCCCGTTAATTTCAAACTGGTTTCCTTGGCGGTTAATAACGGTTCCGGTTCCATCTTGGGCGGGAGTAATTGTACGAGTTTGAGCGTCAGCGCCAGAGAGGTTCACGCTCACGAGAGTGAAACTTGTCAATAGCAAAGTTAAGCGATTAAAATTCGCTTTCATCGGTAGACCTCCTGGTTGATCAGTGTTAAATGCCCTAGACGCTCCCGATCTATCCTCATCCCTCTACCATTCTATCTATCCTGTCGGAAGATGGCGGATTTTTTCATATAAATATGATCTTCGGTTGATTAATTTTCTGATAGGGGCGAACAACAGTCAACAAGTACCGTGCAGTTATCACCTGACCAATGACCAGTGACCAGTGAAAACAGTGAACAGTTCTACTGTTACCAGTGATAAGTGATAAATGTAAACTGTAAAAACTGGTGACTCTCTTGCAAACTTTGCTCTCGACGGAAACCGCCGGGCCGCAAGTTTGCGCTGGTGACGGGTTCGCTGCTTGCTGACTTGGCGGTTTCCGTATCGGAGCAACTGCCTCACCCGGAGGGTGACTGGTGACTGAAAAACCCGCCCCTACATCATTACGAATAAGTGACTGTTAATCTGTCATTTCTAACACTTCTTCGGTTCCCAACAGCGATTTTATTTTTGCCCACATTTGCAAGTCGTTAAAATCGTTAATAATCTGGGAAGCACCAATGGCTTTTAAAACGGCCGGTTCGTGGGTTGAAGCCACTCCAAACGTATAAATTCCCGCCGCCACCGCCGAACGAATTCCCGAGGGTGAATCTTCAAAAACAATCGCTTCTGAGGGTTGAATTTTCAACTGTTCTAAGGCATATTGATAGGGGGCGGGGTCAGGTTTTCCGGCAATCATATCTTCCCCCAAAACCACAAATTCAAATCGTTCGGTTAAGTTCAAAACTTCCAACATAAATCGAGCGTTTTCGCGGGGTGCGTTGGTGACAACGGCTTTTCTTAGACCTTCTGTTTCGATCCAAGTTAGCATCTCCATTAAACCCGCTAACGCTTCTAATTCTAAGGCGATTTCACGAAAACGAGCTTCTTTATATTCGGCGAGTTCTTCGCCTTCGGTTACGGAAAGTTGGGGAATTAAATCTTGAATAATTTCCGGATTTTGCCGACCGCTAATGTATGTTTTATAGAAGGGATGGTCGATTTCTTGATTGTAAGTTTTTAAGATTTCTTGCCAAATTTTAAAGTGCAGTGGGTCGGTATTAGCTAAAGTTCCATCTAAATCAAATAAAATCGCTTTCAGCATGGTTTGAGTGTGAGGTTGATTGATTTTTATAGTAGGCAACAGCGAACAGGAAATTCTGTCTTTGTCCTAAGCTTCTGGCGACTGCGGCTGACAGTTTACCGTTTAATTCTAGTACAAATTGAACAAATTTAACGGCTTATAGACCTATTTTTGAACCGAACCATCGGGCATAATTGCCTCTTTAAAATCGGCCCCTTTAATTTCGGCTCCTTCGAGTTTAGCAGCATTTAAGTCGGCTTTATTCAAACTGGCATTATTCAGTTTAGCATTGGTCAAAATAGCCCCCCTTAAAAAGGCTCCGGTGAGGTCAGCTTCCGTTAAATTGGCATCGGTTAAATTGGCTTGAGTTAACGCCGCCGAACTCAAATTTGCACCGCTTAAATTGGCTTGACTTAAATCTACATTATCCAATAATGCACCGCTTAAATTCGCCCCTTGTAAGTTAACACCGCTGAGATTAGATCCGTTTAATTTCGCCCCGGATAAGTCCGCCCCTTCCAAGTTTTCTCCGGTTAAATCACAGTCAAAACATTCTTTGGTTTCAGCCAATTTCTCGGCGGGGTTTTCCGATGCGGTTTGACATCCAGTTGCCAAAAAAAGAACACCGATGAATAAAACCGAGAAAAGTTTAAAATTGAACTTTATTTTCAACATGAGAATGCAATCAAAATGTTGTTAGAAATGAACATCTACTCACGATGACCAAGATCGCCGCCAGTGAAACAGATTTTCGATCCAATCTGTTAACAGGGTATTGCACCGACGCCGTTGTTGCAACCAAGCGATCGCCGTTTGTTGGCTCATTTGGGAAAAAGTCGGCCAAACTTGGGGAAGTTGAGCGATCGCGTTGACTTTTAGACCTTGACGAATCGCCAAAGCTATGATATTAATCATCTCGCCGGCTTGCGATCCGACAATAGAAGCCCCTAAAATTTGACCATTTTGATGTCCGATCAACTTACAAAAGCCGACCTTTTCATCTTCAACGATCGCTTTCGGTAAATCTTTAAAATACTCCCGATAAACTAATATTTTATCACCGTAGCGACGTTGAGCTTGAGTTTCCGTTAACCCAACCCTAGCCAACTGCGGTTCAGAAAAAATTGCCCAAGGAACCCCTTGATAATTGACTTTAAAGATCGGCAAGTATAAAGCATTTTTAATCGCAATTTCCGCTTCATAGTTTGCCAGATGAGGATAGGAATATCCGCCCGATAAATTCCCACAAGCATAGATGCGGGAATGGCTCGTTTGCAGTTTTTCATTCAGGCGTAAATATTGACGGTTGAACTCGACTCCAACCCCGTCTAAATTGAAACAATTGAGTTGGGGCTGTTGTCCGGCTGCCAAAATAATTTCATCAACTTCAAGGGCTTTATTTCCGGCTTGAATCCATTTTTTACCCTGAATTTGTCGGGTTTGAGTAACTTCAGTTTGAGTTAAAACTGTAATGCCTTCTGCTTCTAATTGAGCTTGAACTAAAGCCGCAGCTTCGGAATCTTCTTTGGCTAAAATCTGATTATTTTTCACAATCATTGTCACCTTTGAACCGAGTCGCGCAAACGTTTGAGCCAGTTCAGTCCCGCTCGGGTCGCCGCCAACGATCGCCAAATGTTCGGGAATTTCAGGAAGTTTATTAATACTTTCGGCTGTCAAAAATCCCGTTAAAAGCAATCCTTCGATGTCGGGAATTTTCGCTTGAGAACCGGTGGCGAGCAAATAAGTTCGCGCCCGCAAAACTCGCTCGTTAACCACAAAAGCCAGATGAGGCTTGCAGACAAACTCCCCCTGTCCGAAAATCACATCAACCCCCGCATAAGCTAAAATCGGCGGAGAATATTGCTGTTCGAGGTTAGAAACCACAGTATCAACCCACTGCTGAGTTTGTCGCCAGTCGAGGGAAAAAGTCGGCTCACACTCGGGGTTGTCCGCTGTCGGGTCGATACCAAACTGGGGCGCACGCTCAATGTGTCGCACCGCTTGGCTAACAGACCGCAAAGCGTTACTGTGAGCCAAACGCCAACAATAGTCCGTAAAAGAGGGGTTTTGGGGTTCAACGAGGGCAACACGGGCTTGGTTTTGAGTGGCTAAAGCCGCAGCATAGCGTCCGGTTGGACTCCCACCAATTATTACCACGTCGTAGTCAATCATAGGGGAAAAGGGCAAAAGGAGAAGCAGGTGAAATTAGACTGGTGACAAGATATCCGTCAAAGCGGTGAGTAGGCGTTGATTTTCCGCTTCGGTGCGGATAGCGACTCGAAAATAGTGTTGACCGAGTTCGGCAAAGCTGAGACAATCTCGAATTAAAATCCGATGACGTTGCAATAGAGAAAGTTGCAGTTGAGGAACCGGTTGAGAGCAATAGACCAGCAGAAAATTAGCAGCACCCGGATAAGGGCGCAGTCCGGGTAATTCGGCCAAACCCGTCAGCAGTTGAGAACGAGCTTTAATTAACCAGTCCCAAGTGTGCTGTTGAAAAGCGCGATCGCCAAGCACCGCCGCACCGACGGCCGCCGCTAAGACATTAACCGGCCAAGGATCGCGCCACCGTTGCCAGCGATGGAGTCTCGACGGGTGAGCGATGGCGTAACCCAAACGCAGCCCGGGGATACTGTAAAACTTGGTCAGCGATCGCAAAATCACGAGATTTTTGTATTCAGGTACAAGGTCAACGAGGCTTTGTTGATCTTGGGGGGGGAGAAAGTCCATAAACGCTTCATCAACCACCACCAGATCAAACTGTTCGAGGAAAGGAATAAGAACATCCCGCTCAAACAGCCGACCTGTGGGGTTGTGAGGATTGTTGATCAGTAGCCCCCCTCGCTTGTCCAGTCCCGGCGCTGTTAATAACCACTGTCCCTCCCGTTCTGATAAAGGCCATTCAATCACAGAAGCTTGAAAAGCACTCAGCGATCGCCTGTAGTCTCCAAAAGCCGGGGTGGGCAGATAGGTCGCCTGGTGTTGAGCCAGATCCCATCCGGCCCAGGTGAGTAACTCCGCCGCCCCATTCCCCGGTAAAATCCAGTCCGGTTCTAGAGGGGAATGAATTTGACTCAAAGCCTCTCGTAAGACCCGATATTGAGGATCGGGATAGGCTTTCAGATCGCCCAGATGAGTTTGAATGGCTTCTAAGGCTGATTGGGGCGGTCCCCAAGGATTGATACTGGCGGAAAAATCAAGAACGTCCGAGACCGAGCAGCCTGCAATAGAGGCCGCCCAGGAGAGATTTCCACCATGTCCGGGTCTGGCAAGCGATTGGGCCGACACGATTATTCCTCTTTGTGGGGAGCTACCTTTTCTTTAAACAGTTTACCTGCTGAGAAGGCAGGAACCCGAGTGGCGGGAATTTCCATTTTTTCTCCCGTTTTGGGATTTCGGCCTTCGCGAGCTTTGCGTTCGCGAGACTCAAAGGAACCAAAACCCACTAGGGTTACTTTATCGTTGCGCGATACCGCTTCCATAATGGTATCGAGGGCCGCCGTGAGAACCGCATCAGCCTGTTTTTTGGTTACGCTGGCTCGTTCAGCAACAGCATCAACTAAGTCACCTTTATTCATAGAACCTCCTTGTCTGGAAACCCCGCATCACAAGGGATCGGGGCGAAAAATTGATGGCATTTCAAGTGATCAATTGAAATGCAGGACAAAAGAATTATTGCTTCTGTCCCGCCGGACTCTTGACAAAGACTGCCAATCTGCTATTAACTTGTCAAGTGATTCTGATCGCGGATACTCTTTGGATCAAAATTTAACTTCTGATCGCTGTAAGCCTGACAGTATCTCACTTGCAATGACTTATTCTAATGTTTTTAAGCCGAATGTGGATCGATCAAATCTTTAAATTTATATAGATTTCACGTTATTTTCTTATTTTGATCGGATTTGGGCCAAAAAAAACATCCCCAATACCGCACTTGGGGACCGGAGATGGGGTTATCAGTCACCAGTCACCCTCCGGGAACGTCCGTTGCTTCTCGACTATTCCGCCAAGTCAGCACTGCAACACCTGTCACCAGTTATTAGAGTTGTCAGTTTTTAGTGACCAGTACCATGCTACTGATAACTGGTCACTGATAACTGATAACTGATAACTGGTCACTGATCACTGGTCACTGATCACTGTTTATCGGTTGCGTTGTAGCATTTCTCGGGCATCGGGGCTAACGTTGTATTCGTAGCCAAACGGTGCGCGATCGGATTCATCCATAATCATCGGAGTCACCAATACCACCACTTCGGCGCGTCCGGTTTCGCGAGTAGAACTTCTAAATAAAGCCCCAACAATCGGCAAATCGCCCAAGAAGGGAATTTTACTGGCAATCACCCGATCTTGTTCTTGAATAATCCCCGAAACAATTAAAGTCTGACCATCCCGCAACCGAATATTTCCTGAGTCAAAGGAACGTCGGGCGGTTTCTGTGGCAAAGCTACCATCATCGGGTTCAGCTAAGGGAATCCGTTCGGTGATTGCCGTTACCGATGGATTGACTTGCATCGTCACAAATCCGTTATCATCAATCCGGTCAACCAGAATGGTCAGTTCCAAACCCACATCTTCAAAGGTCGGCTGTCTTTCAGTTCGCTGACCGCCATCGGTTTCAATGGTATCAGTATCAATTCGTTTAACGATGTTCTCCACCAGTGAAACCGTCGCTCTTTCCCCTTCCTGCACCAACAAGGTCGGATCGGTGAGAATCTTGGCGTTTTGGTTTTGAATCTGGAACTGTAGGGTTTGCAGGAAACGACGGGGATATTGGAACAGGGGGAAGGTATCAAATTCAACTTCACCCGCATCAAAGGTGCCATCATCATTGCGATCGAACGGATCAAAATCACTAATCCCGACCCGCTCCGAACGACTGGTCACAGGAGAAATCGGTCGTAATGATACCCCTCCTCCGGGTGCGGTTAACGGGGTGGTTGTGGTTCCATCGCGATCGAAGAAAGGTTCTTGGTTTCCAACCGGGAGATTGGGAATAATCGGTCGAGCGTTAATTCCTTGGGTAGACGTCTGGCGATTGGGAGGGTTATAAGACCCAAAGTTGAGAGCGGCGGCCCCCCCGTCATTGACGAAGAAGGTTTGATCGATCCCAAAGGAAAAACTGCTGTTAAACGAATCTTCTCCATTGAGGGTGATATCAATCACCTTCACGTTAACCGCCACTTGACGTCTGCGGAGATCGAGTTGAATCAGTTGAGACGATGCCAGTTCCACCAAGTTGGGCGGCCCGACTAAGGTCAGACTGTTGAGACGGTCATCGACAACCACCTGTAATCCTCGCAGCAGCGGCACGGAGTCCTGAGTTTCCACCCGCAAGGTTTCAACAACCGTTGTCACCTGAGTATCTGTTGTGGTGACGGCTTGGGTGGTTCCGGGAATATTAACCGAGTTGGTACGGGTGACCTGTTGTTCCCGAGTAATCGCCCGTTCTGCCCCCATACTGACCAGGAAAGCCGCAGCTTCTCCGGCGGGAATTTGATTCATTCTGTAGGAACGAACCACCACATCCCGAGCGGTATTGGGCAATTCGCGGCCGACAAAAATGGTATTGCCTTGACGGTTGGCTTCCAGTCCGCTGAGGCGCAAAACGTAGTTAAAAACGTCTTGAACCGATTCATTTTCAATATCGAGGGAAATGGTCAGTTCTTCGACATTGACCTGGTTGCCTCCCCGCCCGGTGGTTTCTCCGACACTCGGGGCAAAAGCAACGTTAAGTCCGGCGGTGCGAGCCAACAATGAAAGAACATCTCGCACTAAAGCATCCCGCAACACCAAACGGGGAATGACTTCTGTTGTGTTTAAGTTAACGGTTTGCAGGGCGGGATTGACGTTAGAAACGGCAATATCTCCGACGGGCGGCGCCACAGCCCGAGGCAGGAAGGGAGGGGTCGGATCGACAGTGCGAGGTATATTGGGAGTCAGTTGGGGATCGGTACTTCTAATCCCCGCATCCGGGATAATTGGCTCTTGTGGAGGTGGAGTGGGTTGTTGGGCTAACGGACTCGGCTCGATCTCGACTTCGGGGTTCGGCACTAAGACATTTGGAGAAGCAGACGAACCCTGAGGCGTCGGAGAACTGGGGGGGACGTTCGCTGTTGTTCCTCCCGAGAGCATACTGATCACAATCCCGCCCGACGCCCCCTGAACGACTCGGGCATCCGGGGAACTGTTGGTTCCGGTGACGATCACCCGCACGCTGGTTGGATCGAGTTGAGTCACCACAATCGAAGCGATTCCTGGGGCGGGATTGTTTTGTTGGAACATCTCCTGACCCATATTTAGCTGCGTGTTGATCACATCAGCGACAAAATCGTTGCCCCGTCTGACAACGAAGACTTCCGGACGTCCGCCCCCTTCTGTTACCAGAACGAGATTCGTCTCACCGTTGTTTTCTACGAGTTGAATGTCTCGAATCACGGTAAATGCAATGGCGGGGGCTTGTACGCTGAGAATAACGGCAGCTACCGAGACTCCTGCTCCCCATCCTAGAACTTGTTTCACGTTCCCTCCTCAACTGGACTGTGGTTATTGCTTAGGATATAAAGGTTCTTGCGTTTATGGTCAATTGTTTATCGTTTAGACTTGATCGGGTGGTGAATTGATTGTATGCGATCGCCATGCACAAGTTACTGGGTCAAAGGTTTTTTTTACTCGATAGAGAATTTAATTAAAGCTAAACTAGCTTGACAGATTAGAACATTTGTCGTAACCTGTCAAGCTTCATCTGTCGAATGGGTATTAAAAATTAATAACCGCGTTCGATGGCGATCGCGGTTAACTGATTAAATCTTGTTAAATCGGATTGAATTTTTCTAGCCTGAGAATTACTGAGCAGGATTTTCGGGATTGGCTGTCGTAGTGTCTGCTGCGGTTGCCGCATCTCGCTGTTCTTGACTTAATGGCATCAACGCACTCAGGGTAAAAGAAGTGGTCAGACGGCGTTGAGGTTGCTCGGTTGCCGGGATAAATTTACCTTGCTTATATTCTCCTTGCCAAACGGGTTTTGATTCCACCAACTCCGTTGATAAGTTTCTCACGACTAACATCGGTTGCATTCGTTCGAGAATAATCAAAAACTGGCGGGTTTGGGCAAAACTCCCTTCAAACTCAACCTCATATCGCCGCCGTCTCAGCTTGCCATCAACCGCCGTCCCTAAAGAACCGTCTTCAACCTTTTCGATACCGGAGGCCGATCCCTGCCCATCTTCGGGTAAAATCGGTTGAAACATAGTAATTCTGGCTTTTTGGTTATCATCTGTTATCCCGGCGTTAATAGTATTGACTTGTTCTTCGATGTCAAACATCAACGTTTCTAGGGTGGCTTCGTCGGCAAACAAAGCCGTTACCGCGGCCCGTCTTTGCTGGGCTTCTGCTAACTCTTGTTCGGCTTCGGCTTTCTTACTGAGCCGTTCTTCTTGCTGTTCAATTTCTGTCTGAGTCGAGGTGATTTGACTGTTAAGTTCATTCCCCTGGGCGATGGTGGGCATGACCAACTTAAAAACCCCAAATCCCGCCAGCAAAATTCCGGCTACGGCAATACCGATACCAATATTTTTCGGCGTGAGGGGAACGCCCATAACGACCGGGCTTGAATCCTCAATTCCTTCTTCGACTACGATAAATTCGTTTGCTGCTGTCATGGTTGAATCACTCCTTTTTGCTGAAGGGTTTGAATCCGATTGACTAATCCAACCGCTCCTTTACTCTTTAACTGGGGAAGCAACTCGGAAGCTTTCGCCTGACTTAAATTCGTTTCAATGGTGTACTCGACGACGGGTTGCAAATCGGGTAATTCGTTGTTGCTGTTGGAAGAATCCGGCACATCCAATTCGGTGGGATTATCTTCCAAGCTAGCCGAGAGCAGTTTGGTTGTGCTGCCATCAAAGAACGGCGATTGATTAATCAACAAAATAAAATCATTCAGTTGAGTAAATGAATTAGCATTTCCGGTAATTTCGAGTTTGGCGGTTTCTTGAGCGGGAGCGGCGGCGGCATCTTCGCCTTTGGCAGAAGTTGCTGGTTTGGCCGGCTCGGGTTCGGTTTGCTCAATGCTGTTAATCTTCACCCCGGCAATTTGCATCAATTCGGCCAGTTCTTGAGTCAAGGCTGACCAGGGTTTGATTTCATTAAAGACGGTGGCCAAGGCATCGGCTTCAGAGTTGGTTTGCTTGGCTTCAGCTTCAATTTTCTCCAGTTCGGCAACCAAGTCATTTTTTTCACCGAGTTGGGCCTGTAAGGCGGTTAACTCGGTTTGTAACTGAGCATTGCGCTGATTAAAGACCAACCACACTCCCCCAACCAAAGCGTTGGCGGCCAAAGCCACCGCCGTACCGATCAGAATGGGGGTGCGATCGACAGCGCTCGTCCGTCCTCCTGCTGAGGCCGGTGTTTTTCGCTCTGCGGGTTTATAGTCGGGACGATCGTTAAGAAAATTAATATCAAGACTGTACATTTCATCAAACCTCTGTGAGGATTTGTTTAGGGCTTGAGGGCATCATTATAAATGTATATTCTAGAGGGGTTTTTCAAAGATTACCTTAGCTCTATGGTAACAACGGCAAGCAATTTTCAGCTTGAGCTAATCGGTCTGCCGACTGTCTATTTTGAGTCCGAATTTCTCTAGCCCGAACAATTGGTCGCTTGTCCATGATAGCGAAATCTCCCACGACTCCCCCACCTGAGATTAACTGACTCGCATTCCCAACCCCAAAGCTACTCCTAAGCTAGCACGTTGTTCGGGCGGAATCTCCTGATCGATTTGTAATGAGAGCATTTCCACCGGATCGACTTGCAGGGCGGGCATGGCTAACCGTTGCATGAAAAAGTCATCGAGTTGTCCAATTGCTGCCCCCGGGCCTGTGAGTAACAGTTGTGCGATCTCTAAACCGTCGCTTTGATTAATATAAAAATCAATGGAACGGCGCAGTTCATCGGCGAGTTCGGAGAGAATTTTAATAATTGCATTCGTCCCCGGATTGGGATCGCTCAATGCTCCCATTGTATCAGTCACGGGCAGGGTCATGGCTTGCAGTTCGCTGACGTCTCTCGACGGGGGCAAATTCATCGCATTGTTGAGGGCGGTTTGTACTTGAAATAACCCGATCGGAATGGTGCGATTAAATTGGGGAACCCCATCGACAACGATCGCCAGTTCTGTACTGTCAAATTCGAGGTCGGCTATGATCGCAGCTTCCGATGACGAAAACTGTTGAAGTTGATTTTTTAAAGTGCGAATCAGCGCAAAACTACTCACTTCTATAACATCTATTTTCAGTTCGGCTTGTTCAAACGTTTCTAAATAAGTATTGGTAACTTCTTTGCGGGTTGCCACTAACAACACCTGCATTTTTTCGATGCCGTCTTCATCAACAAACATCCCCAATTTCTGATAGTCAACGTCGGCTTCTTCCCGAGAAAAAGGCAAATAAAGTCCGGCTTCGGCATTCATATAATCTTTGAGTTCTTCTTCGTTGAGTTCGGCCGGAACTGAAATTAAACGGGTGACGGCTTCCCGTCCGGGGATGGCGGTTGCGACCCGTTTTGTTTTAATATTTTTATCGGCTAACGTAGACTGAATTAACTCCGCCATTGTCGGCGTATCAATAATCTGCCCGTCTTGAACCACATCTTCCGGCACGGGAGTTGAGGCAATATTCACTAATTTTAAATCATTCCCTTTTTTTCGCAGTTCAACGATATGAATTCGTTCCGATGCCAACTCAATCCCAATCCCTGGTTTTTTCCCGGAAAAAAGACCCTTAAAAAAGCTGACCATAGTTGTTATTTTGAACCGTTTTTTTGAGTTTAAATTGGACAAGACGCGCGGGGGCGCGTCTACAGAGAAGTTTTGTAGGAGCGGGTTCTGCGGAAATCTATGTTTCCTACAAATAACCGTGCATTTCCCGCCCCTTTTCAGTCACCGCCTCACCCGTTTTTTCAGTTTTCAGTTATCAGTAACCTCACAATTTATTCTGAGGAGGGGGAGGGTTTATATCAGTTATTTGTGAGTAACAAACATCATTACAGAACCCGCCCCTACCAACCCGACTCTTGAACTTTTGAAGATGATCTCACGACTTCATAAACCCGCCCTCTTTGCCCTTAAATTAAGTAAAAGATTGAACGATACCGGAATGACCGGAAATTTCATTAATCGGTTCAAACCGACCGCCCAAATACTTGGCGAGAAATTCTTCGGCGATCGCATAGAAATGTAACCGATTTTCCGGGGCGGGCGAACCCATGCCCTTCATCGGTATACAAAACGTATTCTACAGGCTTTCCGGCTTGTTTCATCGCTTCAACAATTTGTTCGCTTTCGGGTTGTTTCACCCGAGGATCGTTCGCCCCTTGTCCGATCAACAGAGGTTTTTCAATTCGATCGACAAAAAATAAAGGCGATCGCGACTTCAAAAACTCCTCCTCTGTCTCCAGATTACCCACCCGATGATAAAAATTAGCACGAATGGGTTCCCAATAAGGCGGAATACTCTGCATCAGGGTAATCAAATTACTCGGGCCAACAATATCCACCCCACAAGCAAACACATCGGGGGTAAACGTCAACCCCACCAGCGTGGCATAACCGCCATAAGATCCGCCCATAATCGCTATTTTATCCCGTTGGGCGATATTATTTTCGATCAACCAATTGACGCCATCAATTAAATCATCGTGCATTTTCCCCGCCCATTCCCGGTTGGCCGCATTCACAAAGGCTTTCCCGTAGCCGGTAGACCCCCGGAAATTTAGCTGCAACACCGCATAACCCCGGTTGGCCAACCACTGCGCCTCGGAGTCGTAGCCCCAAACATCTCGCGCCCAGGGTCCGCCATGCACTAACATCACGGCGGGAACCGGTGTAGAAACCCCAACGGGTTTGGTGAGGTAGCCGTGAATGGTTAACCCATCTCGCGCCGCGAAAGACATCGGTTCCATCGGGGCGAGTTGCAAGCCTTCTAACTGGGGTTTGTTGGTAAATAGAAACGTATGACTTTTTGAAGCGCGATCGTAAACGTAATAAGAAACCGGACCGTCATCATCGACAAAACTCACCAACCATTTCTCATCGCTTAAAATGCGGCGAATGCCAAACTCGCCGGGACGAATGGCTTTAATGGCTTCGATGTCGGCTTCAATGTCGGGGTCGAGAATGCGCCACTCTTGCTTATCTTTATAAAAAGAAACCGCTTGCAGTTTGAGTGTAGTCGGGTGGGCGAGGACTCCGCCGACATCATACTCGGGATCTTCGGCGATCGCGGTTTCGGTGCGTGTTGCTAGGTCAAATGCAATTAAACGTTCGGCGTTGGCGTCGTGATTTCCGACAATATACAGGGTGTTGCCGTCGTTGGAAAAGAAATAGGCCCCGCCTTCTTCGTCCGGTCCCCAGTGGCGCAGGGTTTCCCAAGCGCGATCGGGGGTTTCCCGATACAACAAATCATAACCGCCGTCGGGGGTTGTTGCGGTGGCGGCGCGAATTTGTAACTGGCTGTCTGCGGTCCAACTGACTATATTTCCGGGGTTTTCGGTGTAAAATTCGACGGCGCCGGTGTTGAGGTTAACCCGATAAACGTCGAAGACTTGGGGGTTTTTCAGGTTCATCCCCACTAAGATTTCTTCGGGGAAGTTATGATCGAGATCGACGACTTGCGCCAGCACGCCTTGAAATGGCGTTAAGTCGCGGACGATATTAGATTGAATGTCTACTAGATAGAGGTGCCAGTTTTCGTCCCCGTCTGAGTCTTGCGCGTAGATCAGTTTATCGGGGCTATAGGTCCAGAAAAAGGCGCGAATCCCCCGTTTTTTGTCTGCGGTGAGTTGGCGCGCGTCTTCTTGGCCGACGGTTTGCAACCACACCTGAAGCACGTTTTTTTCGTCCGGGGCGATGTAGGCGAGATATTTGCCATCGGGCGATAAAGACGGGCTGGTGCGTTCGGGGTTCCCAAAGAGTATATCGCGGGAAATTAAAGGCGGAAGTTGGGTTTCTGTCTGTTGGGCTGTTGCTGTGGTCATAGGTTTTCTTGGTTGTCACTTTCTCTATTGTGCCTTGAAATACAGTTTCGGGGCGAACGTTGACGGGTTTGGCCAATTTTGGAGGACGGACGGGCGATCGCTTTGAAATTCATCCATTTAGAGGAAGTCACAACCGGAGTCAAGATTAATAATACGAATAGATGGTGTTATACCATTTGTTGATTTTTCGTTTTTGAGGTGGGATTTGTTATGGAAATGATCTGTGCAAATATGAAAGAAAATATTCCTTTTCTGATTTTAACGTTGCGCCAACGTTTGGGTCTTTCTCAAGAAAAATTGGCGGCAAAACTGGGGGTTTCTTTTCAAACCGTTAACCGTTGGGAGCGGGGTCATACTCAACCGTCTCAATTGGCGCTTCATGCGATCAAACAAAAGTTGATTGAGATGGACGAGGACGGGGCTGATTTATTGGATTTGTATTTTCAGCCGGAATCTCATAAAATCTCCGATCATAATTTTAACAATTAAAACGGTAAAATTTGAGGGTGAGTATGATATTTTTTTGGCTTTTTATCGGCATCGGTTCTAAAATGGGTCGGTACCGGCTATTTTTGGAAAAAGCAAAAATTTTTTCAGACGACTCTTGAATGAGATTTGTCATAATTAAACAAAATAGTTAAAACCCAGGATAAAAAAATGACAACCACTCCGGAAAACTCCTATATTCGTTGGTTTGAAACCATTGGCGTTAATGATGTTCCCATTGTGGGCGGGAAAAATGCTTCTTTGGGAGAGATGGTCAAGTCACTCAAATCTAAAGGGATTCGAGTCCCCGATGGGTTTGCGATTACCGCTCAAACTTACTGGCAATTTGTAGAGGCTAACAATCTTCAATCTAAAATTCTGTATCAAATAGAACAGTTTCAAAAGGGAGAAATTCCCTTAGAAAAAGCGGGAAAAACCATTCGCCGTTTGTTAGTTCGATCCCGGTTTCCCGATGAAATTGCCGAGGCAATTCGCGAAGGTTATCGCCAACTTTCCGACCGCTATAACGTCGAAGAAGTTGACGTGGCGGTTCGCAGCAGTGCCACCGCCGAAGATTTACCCGATGCCAGTTTTGCCGGACAGCAAGAAACCTATCTTAATATTACCGGAACTGAGGAAGTTTTGGAAGCTTGCCGCAAATGTTATGCGTCTTTATTTACGGATCGGGCGATTAGTTATCGGGAAACAAAAGGCTACAATCATATGGATGTTGCCCTATCTATTGTCATCCAAAAAATGGTGCGATCGGATAAGGCGGGTTCTGGGGTGATGTTTTCAATTGACCCGGAAACGGGTTTTCCCAATGATATTTTAATTACTTCCGCTTGGGGTTTGGGTGAATTGGTGGTTCAAGGTTCGGTAACTCCCGATCAATATCGGGTATTTAAACCGCTGTTGAAAGAACCGAATTTTAAACCGATTATTGAGAAAAGTTTGGGCAATAAACAGGAAAAAATGATCTATGCGATCGGCACGACTAAAACCACGCGCAACGTGCCGACTTCTCTTTATGAATTACAGTCGTTTGTGTTGGATGATGATGAGGTTTTACAGCTTGCAAAATGGGCGACGGTGATTGAAGATCACTATAAATGTCCGATGGATATTGAATGGGCAAAAGATGGCGATACCGGCGAATTATACGTGGTTCAAGCCCGCCCCGAAACGGTACAATCTCAAAAACAGGCGGGTACTTTAAAAACTTATTCTTTGACTCAACAAAGCGATCGCTTATTGGTGGGGTTGAGTGTTGGGGATGCTATAGCCAGCGGAAAGGTTTGTTTAATTCGTAATGTTACTGATATTGAAAAGTTTGTCGAGGGAACAATTTTGGTAACAGAAATGACCGATCCCGATTGGGTTCCGATTATGAAAAAAGCGGCGGGAATTGTTACCGATCACGGCGGAAGAACTTGTCACGCCGCTATTATCAGTCGGGAATTAGGAATTCCGGCAATTGTTGGCACCGGAAAAGCAACGGAACTGTTAGAAGCCGGACAAGAAGTGACCGTTTCTTGTGCCGAAGGTGAGGAAGGATATATTTATAAAGGGCTGTTAGAATTCGAGTCAAAAGAAGTAAGTTTGTTGGATGTTCCGCCGACAAAAACTAAGATTATGATGAATATTGGTAGCCCTTCTGCGGCGTTTCGCTGGTGGCAATTACCCGCCGATGGAATTGGGTTAGCCCGGATGGAGTTTTTGATTAATAATATCATTAAAATTCACCCGATGGCGTTGATTCATTTTGATAAAATTAGCAATTATTCCATTCGCCACGAAATCTCACAGATGACGCACGGCTACGAAGATAAAACCGATTATTTTGTCGATTTATTATCGCGTGGAATTGCAAAAATTGCCGCTTCTCAACATCCCAAACCTGTAATTGTGCGGATGAGCGATTTTAAAACTAACGAATATGCGGACTTAATTGGCGGTCAACAATTTGAAAAGGTAGAAGCAAATCCGATGTTGGGTTTTCGGGGCGCTTCTCGGTATTATAGCGATCGCTATCGGGAAGGGTTTGCGTTAGAATGCAAGGCGATCAAGTACGTGCGAGAAGTGATCGGGATGGATAATGTGATTATTATGATTCCCTTTTGTCGCACGTTAAAAGAGGCGGATCGGGTGTTGGAAGTGTTAGAAAGTAATGGGTTAAAACGGGGAGAAAAGGGGTTACAGGTTTATGTGATGTGTGAACTTCCTTCTAATGTTGAATTAGCCGATGAGTTTGCTAAACGGTTTGATGGGTTTTCCATTGGAAGTAATGATTTGACGCAGTTGGTGTTGGGAGTTGATCGGGATTCTGGCGATTTGGCGGATTTATTTGATGAACGGGATTTGGCGGTTAAACGGATGATTCAACGGTTAATTAAAACCGCCCAAGCAGCCAATCGAAAAGTCGGTATTTGCGGTCAGGCGCCAAGCGATCACCCCGATTTTGCCGATTTTTTAGTTGAAGCGGGAATTGATTCGATTTCGTTGAATCCTGACAGTATTGTTAAGGTGAAAAAACGGGTTGCTGAAGTCGAAAGCAAAATGATTTAACCTCAACATTTGGGTGGGTGACAGCCAAAAATTGATCCACAAGTCAAAAACCCGGTTTATTCGAGAAACCGGGTTTTTTAGTAACACCCACCAAACAATTGAAGTGAGGTCAACAAATATCATTTAAAGGTTAGTGGGAAAAGGTGTCCCGTCAGGGACTATTTATTAATTGATCGGGATTGGGAAAAAGGTCAACGCAACCCCCTCAACACCTCATCGGTCAACGGATTTTCACCCTTTTTCAGAGACTCTATCCAACCTTTTCGCTGTGCTTTATTCTCCTCATTATTCGTCAATTCATTGAGATCCCCCCGCGAACGCCACCCCCCTTATTAAGGGGGGAAGGGGGGGATCAACCCTAACGCAACCCTTCCAACACCTCATCGGTAAACGGATTTTCACCCTTTTTCAGAGACTCTATCCAACCTTTTCGTTGTGCTTTATTCTCCTCATCATTCGTCAATTCATTGAGATCCCCCCGCGAACGCCACCCCCCTTATTAAGGGGGGAAGGGGGGGATCAACCCTAACGCAACCCCCTCAACACCTCATCGGTAAACGGATTTTCACCTTTTTTCAGAGACTCTATCCAACCTTTTCGCCGTGCTTTATCCTCCTCATCATTCGTCAATTCATTGAGATCCCCCCGCGAACGCCACCCCCCTTATTAAGGGGGGAAGGGGGGGATCAACCCTAACGCAACCCTTCCAACACCTCATCGGTAAACGGATTTTTACCCTTTTTCAGAGACTCTATCCAACCTTTTCGTTGTGCTTTATCCTCCTCATCATTCGTCCATTCAACGAACTTTTCAAAATCCTTAATCGCCCCCTCAAAATCACCCGTTAACGCCCTGGCAACACCCCGACTATTGATAAAACGTTCATCTTTAGGCGTGAGTTTAACGGCATTTTCACAGGCAAACATCACCTTCTCAGCTTGTTTATTCAGGCTACCATTCCAACAGAGTGTATTCCAAGAACTAGCAGAAATTTCATTAGCATCTAATTTTTGAGCCTTTTCAAACTGAGCTAATGCCTCATCTATTTTACCCTTTTCTGCTAAATCCCTTCCTTCCGAAATCGAAGCGATCGCATTGGCTTTATTCTCCGGGTTAAACGTTAAACTGGGGTCAAATTCTAACGCCGTTTGAAACGCTAAAATTGCTTCATCAACTTTATCATTCCATGCCAACGACTCTCCTCTTTCGACTAAAATTTTTGCCGAACTTAAACTAAAGTTAGGGTCAAGTTTAACGGCCTGTTTAAACCGATCAACCACATCTTTAATATCATCGTCTTCTGCTGACTGTTCGCCCTGCAAAAACCAAGCCGTTGCCGAAGCTTCTACCCCACAAAGACGTCGGTCTTCTTCGGTGACATTGGGGTTATTTTTCAGGTAGTCACTCACCACTGTACAACCTTCTGCGATCAGGTCATCCAGATGAACGTTCCACAGTTTCACCGTCTTGTCACTACTCGCGGAGGCAATCAATTCCCCATTCGGGCTGAATGCCACAGCGTTGACAGAACTCTCATGCCCCTCCAAAGTCTTCACCAATGTGCCATCGGGCTTCCACAGTTTCACCGTCTTGTCAAAACTCGCGGAGGCAATCATTTCCCCGTCTCTGCTGAATGCCACAGCGTTGACCCTATCCTCATGCCCCTGCAAAGTCTTCACCAAGATGCCCTCGGGCTTCCACAGTTTCACGGTGTTGTCAAAACTCGCGGAGGCAATCATATCCCCATTCGGGCTGAATGCCACAGCGTAGACAGTATTCTCATGCCCCTCCAAAGTCTTCACCAATGTGCCATCGGGCTTCCACAGTTTCACGGTGTTGTCAAAACTCGCGGAGGCAATCATTTCCCCGTCTCTGCTGAATGCCACAGCGTTGACCCTATCCTCATGCCCCTGCAAAGTCTTCACCAAGATGCCCTCGGGCTTCCACAGTTTCACGGTGTTGTCAAAACTCGCGGAGGCAATCATTTCCCCGTCTCTGCTGAATGCCACACCGAAGACCTCATTCTCATGCCCCTCCAAAGTCTTCACCAAGATGCCCTCGGGCTTCCACAGTTTCACCGTGTTGTCAAAACTCGCGGAGGCAATCATTTCCCCGTCTCTGCTGAATGCCACACCGAAGACCTCATTCTCATGCCCCTCCAAAGTCTTCACCAAGATGCCCTCGGGCTTCCACAGTTTCACCGTCTTGTCAACACTCGCGGAGGCAATCATTTCCCCGTCTCTGCTGAATGCCACACCGAAGACCTCATTCTCATGCCCCTCCAAAGTCTTCACCAATGTGCCATCGGGCTTCCACAGTTTCACCGTCTTGTCAAAACTCGCGGAGGCAATCATTTCCCCGTCTCTGCTGAATGCCACAGCGTTGACCCTATCCTCATGCCCCTGCAAAGTCTTCACCAAAGTGCCATCGGGCTTCCACAGTTTCACGGTGTTGTCAAAACTCGCGGAGGCAATCATATCCCCGTCTCTGCTGAATGCCACACCATTGACATCATACCGATGCCCCGGCAAAGTCTTCACCAAAGTGCCATCGGGCTTCCACAGTTTCACCGTCTTGTCATCACTCGCGGAGGCAATCATTTCCCCGTCTCTGCTGAATGCCACAGCGTTGACCCTATCCTCATGCCCCTCCAAAGTCTTCACCAAAGTGCCATCGGGCTTCCACAGTTTCACCGTCTTGTCATCACTCGCGGAGGCAATCATTTCCCCATTCGGGCTGAATGCCACACCGAAGACCTCATTCTCATGCCCCTCCAAAGTCTTCACCAATGTGCCATCGGGCTTCCACAGTTTCACCGTCTTGTCAAAACTCGCGGAGGCAATCATATCCCCATTCGGGCTGAATGCCACACCGAAGACCCCACTCTCATGCCCCACGAAAGTCTTCACCAAAGTGCCATCGGGCTTCCACAGTTTCACCGTCTTGTCAACACTCGCGGAGGCAATCATTTCCCCATTCGGGCTGAATGCCACACCCCAGACCCAATCCTCATGCCCCACGAAAGTCTTCACCAAAGTGCCATCGGGCTTCCACAGTTTCACCGTCTTGTCATCACTCGCAGAGGCAATCATATCCCCATTCGGGCTGAATGCCACACCCCAGACCCAATCCTCATGCCCGTTAATGCTATTCTGCTCTTGGGATCGGTCGAGAACTTCGTGAAAGACATTCATCACCGCCTCCTCTGTATTCTCTTTTGACCAGAGAGAAGTCGGTACTTTTTTCAACTCTTGGCTTGCTTTCAGTGCTTCTACAATTGATTTAAGTCCTTGCTTAGAGGAGAGTAATTCCTTTGCGATCGCACTGGTGAGACGAGCTTCTGCTAAGTTGAGATCGTTATGTGCTTGTTTTAAATTTTCATGGGCTTGTTTTAAATAAAGACCCGCGATCGCCGAAGATAAACCCAATATTCCTATCGAAATCAAAACCGAAATAATAGTGGCACGTTTTTTGGCTTTCGTTAAAACATCATTAGCTTGTTTTAAAATCTCATTGGCTTGTTTTTCTGCGGCCAATGTCGCCTGAATTTCACGTTTATCCAGTTGTTCGCTGGCCGCCAAATACTGATAATCTTGGTCGCTCAAACTTTTTCCCGTTGCCCAGGTTTTCGCCTCGGTTAACGCTTCCCCTTTCAACAACCGGGACTCATCGGTTCGACCGGATTTTTCCCAAGCGTTAATGGCTGAGGCGTAGGGTCGCAATTTTGCCAGTTGTTCTTCTACCCAATTTGAGTTAAAAACCGCCCGATAAACCGAGTTATAAACCCGCAATTTCCCCCCGCTTTGCACCACCAACCCCGTCAGTCTCAATATCATTTGTTCCGGGCTATTATCGGCGGGAATTTCTTTGTTTTGCAGGATTTGTTGATAGAGTCCTAATAAACGTCCGGTGCGTTTTTCTTCCGCTTTCAACAGGCGATCGCGCAGCGTCCTCAAATGTTCGGGATTATCCTGATATTCCCACTGATTAATAATTTTTTCCCGCACCAATTCCGCCACCCAGTCCGCCTCATTTCCCGGCGTTATTTCGGTTGAAGATTCCCGAATCAATTTACAAACTTTCTGGGTTAAAAAGGGCTGTCCGTTCGTCCAATATAACACCGCTTCTAACACCGCTTGGGGATTTTCAGTTAATGAAATAAACCCATTTTTGAGCGGTTCGGCTTCGTGAAGTTGAAAGCCGTCGAGTTCGATCGCGTGACCAATATTAAAAGGGGTTCGTCGTTGGTCTTGTATTAAATCGGCGGGTGTTGTTACCCCCAATAACGCAAAGGTTAGACGTTTATAAATCGGTTCGTCGGCGCGTTTGTTGTAGCAGTCTCGAATAACGGCAAAAAAGTCATCAATATTAAACGGTAAGCTGAGAATACTATCAATTTCGTCAATAAAAATAACAATATTTTGAGAAACCCGTTCTAAAAGTTGATCGCTAAAAAATTTACTAAATCTGCGGATAATAGACAGAGAATTGAGACTTTCCCACCATTCCTCTAAATCAAAGATTTCGTAGAGGTCTAAACTATCTATTATCGCATCTATCACGCTCAAATACCACTGTTCCGGCGTAATATCTAACGTTCCTATTCCGGTAATATCGATCGACACACAAGCAACATCTTCGCTTTGGAGTCGCTGCATTGTCCGCACTCTTAAGCTAGATTTCCCCATCTGACGACAGTTAAAAACGTAGCAAAAATCACCCGCTTTGAGTCTCTCATAAAAGCGTTCATCGGCTTGTCTTTTTACATAGGTTGGGGCGTCTGGGGGTAGACTCCCACCCACCTGGTAGCTAAAATTAGACTTAGATGAATCGCTCATTATTCACTGAATTAACACTCTAAAAAAACTTCTGACATCCCGACTTCCGACCTCTGACTTCATAACCCCCGCCCCTACATGACGACTGACATCACGACTTCTGACCTCACGACTTCCGACTTCTGACCTCACGACTGGGTTCTCGATTCGTTAACGATTTTATCACGTTCGATGAATTAACGCTCTAAAAAAATGTTGAAGACTGTTTGATTGAAAGAGAAAGGATTATTTTGAGTTGGAATTAGGAATCCCAACTCGCCCCATAAGCTGGAATTTTTCGCTCTAAGCACGCCTTGACGACTGCCCAGTCCCCATCATAAAGTTGAGTCTTTAACTGATGTTTGTGCGGGGAGAAAACCTATCCTTTTGGCTAGGTACAAGCTAAACTATTAATGAACTCAACTTCTGAGAGTTTCTCATCAAAACCATTGGAAACTCTCAAGATCCCCCTCGGTTAGCAACGCCAATCTATTAAATATTAAACAGTTTTCGGTACAAGTTAACCCAATCGACTTCTCGATATAAAGCCAACGAACTGTAACGAGAAATATCTTCGGAAGTTTCTGGAAAATATAAACCCAAACCCCGCAATTTTTCGGAGTTAGCACGATTGAGAAAGCGACGACCATAAAATTCTCCACCTGTTTTGTAATGGGAAATAACCGATGACTGTAGAAACTCAGTAAATTGAGTAAACTCATCGCTCGCTTGACTATTCCTACTAGAAAGGTAATCCAGTAAACCGAGCGCATCGCAATGTCGTTTATTAGAATAAGTATAGGTTGAAAATTCGGGTTGTTCAATTGTGGGTAAACGGGTGTTAAGAATCAACTGAACCAATGGCGAAAGTTTTTCTGGAATTTGTCTGACCGCTTGGTTATCGACCAAAGTCAGTGTATGATACATATCCGCCCGTTCGGAATTCATAATAGAAATAGCGGCTTCACGTCCATCTACAGAAGGTTCTTTTAAGCGACTGAGGAAACCTTCGTAATAGTAATTCGGTGCGCCCAGATTAAGCTGAGAGGCGAGGGTATATCGGGCGCAATTTCGAGCTTCATAGACGACTTCTAGGGTAGCTTTATTACAATTTTGAAAGAACAGCAATTCCACCCGTCCGTCGGTAGCCCGATTAAAAGAGCTAACGGCTTGGGCGAACTGGTCAACTCCCATCCAAGTTCTTGTTTGCCAATTCCCACCGCCATCGTCGGGGCTAATTTCATTAATTTTACCACCGTGACCAACAACAATAACAGCCCAGTGTTCTGCCGTAATTGTTTGATGCGACCAATCTAAATAAGCTGAAAAAGTAGAGACATCGCTACTGTCTTGTTCTAATAATTCTATCTCATGTATTGTTCCATTTTTAAGCAGACGGCGACGCATTTTTGTATCACTCCAATAGTCTGATTGAACGACAACCAGAGTTTCACTGTCCCGTGTTCCGCTCGTGAGCATTTCAAGAATTGGCTCACCAAAACGCATGACTTCATTATCCTATGGCATCCAATACAAAACAACCCAATTATGATGGACTTTGATTGGAGAAGATTTAGAACTTGAAGCAGAGGCAAAATCTTGTCCGAAAATCCTCATAAAACAAGCCAAACTAATTGCTACATGGCAGAACTGTCTTCGTTTCATACTCCTCAAATACGGCAAAACAAAACTTTAAATGACAAACAAAAAAAATAGCCCCAACCGAAGCTGAGACTTTTATTAAAATTGACCACAGAAAACTCAAGCTTTAAACAAATCACACACAGAAAACATTGAACACAGGAGAATTGACCACAGGAAACTTAAATGATGTTCTTGAGAGAAACGTTTAAGATCTTTTCAGAAAATTTCTGAAATTTTAGCTCTCAAGGTTAACACCTATATGCCCTAAAAAATCAATCCATTCAGCAATTTATCGAGAGCCGCTCCCTTCTCTTGGAGGTCTTCGGTATTGCTATTTATTATCATTGCATTTTATTTGAAAGTTGTCAGTGGTTTTACTGAAGTTTTACACAGGCTTTACAAATTACGGCTATTTTTAAAGGTTTATCCTCTCAAAAATCCGGTTAATCCTGTGAGTAATATCCTCTAGATCACTTGCTGAATACCAGACGAACAGTTTACCCATAAACCCACTTTTTCAACCACTCTCTGTATTGCTCCTGTAATTTTCATATTATCTTAGAATTGCAAACAGAGTTGTGTAAATTCTGATTCGACGGGGTTAAGTTTTGCGATCGCATCTCTGGATTTTTCTGCTTGGAGGGGTAACTGTCCCGGAGATTGATCTTCAAACGCCAGCCATTTTTGAAACACTTCTAAGCGATTGTCGTCGGGTTCAACGACGCGATAAACCCGAATTCGCTTTTTCTGATAGGATTCTAACCGCAAACATTCTAACCCATATCCTATTTTATCAAGAAATCGTCTAATCACCACAATCGGAGTCGAATTCTTCGCCAAACCAATCCCGGTAATTGATTTGATCGCTAACCGATCTCGCAGGGCAATTTCTGTTACGTTTTGTAAATCCGGGTCGGTATTTTTTAACTCTCGTTGGGGATGTTGAATTAAAGCGGGAATTCCCACTAATTCCAGAATTCCAATCATCGCCCCCAGTTGGGAACGGTTAAAATCGGGAACAAATATATTCCCCTGACCCCGTTCAATGAACTGATAAGCGATCGCCGCATCTCGATGACCTAAATAAGGACGACCAACGGTTAGAAAATAATGGATTCTAAGTTGATCATACCATCCTTTATCATCTTTTTCAATCAAATCGCCGGTCACGGGAATTCCATATTTTAAGTTTAACTCATATTTGCGCTGAGAACGCCGTTCTGCTGCGGTTTTGACCAATTTTTTTTGGAGGTCGTGATATTGGCGATCGCCAATAATTTTGGCTTGAGAAATCGCCTGACATTCGGCTTGGTAGTTTTGATCGCGGACTGCGGAAATCATCTCCGATAAACTCGGACGGGCTGAATTTTTAGGTTCGGTATTTTTAGCGCCATTTGAGGATTTATTGAGTGAAGAACTCTTTTCTAAAGACACCTGAAAAATTTGATGACCTTCGGCTTCTAAAGCGGCTAAAATCGACTCTCGATAGCGACTCATCGCCGCATTAAACCGCACCGCCATTTTTCCCCAACAGAGTAAAGATTCGGCTTGAAATCCCATTTCCAAATCATCCAAACCCGCAAAATCCGATTGTTGCAGTAGACGAATATTCAAACGAGTTAAACGATGATTACAACTAAGTAAACTCGCCAGAGAAATCGAACCATTTCCCACCTGATTAAACCCGTGACTCGCCACCCACAAATAACGGGGTAAATTTTCCCTAATTCGCCCCAAAGCTTGACGCACAGAATTTTCGCCTTGAATGCCTTGAGCAATACCCCAAACTGAGGTAAAATGGTGTTTGATATCTATACTGACTCCGGTTTCCAGACAGGGCGAAGCTAAAACAATATCGTAGTTTTTTAGAATAGAATTAAGTTCGGAAATACACCCGTAAGCGGGATGAGTCGGATCGGCGAGAGATTCCGAATCAATTCGCATAATTTTTTGGTCTGGGAATTGGGTTTTTAAATAGGTTTCTAGGGTGCGAGTTCCCCACTGACTGGCTAATTTTTGCGCCGACAAAAACACAAACGGTTTACCGCCTTTAGCAATATGTTCTTCTAAATCTTTAACCAGTTGTTTCGGCGTATTTCCGCTATAACTATAAACAGACCAAGCATCTTTTGTTTGGGGTTTCCATTCGTTGTGAATAATAAAAGGCGTTTGTTCGACTCCGGCTAAAGAGAGAAGATAATCAATCGAAATATCGCTTAAATCTGCATCCGCAACCACAACTTTACCCCGTCCTCCGATAACATTTTGCATCAGAGTTTTGAGAGATTGCAAAATAGAAACCCGTTGGTGGCGACAGGTATCAGAATTTAATCCGTGCCATAAAACTTGTTCAATTTCATCAATAATTACCACCCCATCCGACCAATTTTCAGCGTTAAAATTCGCACGGGAACCGGGATGGAGAGAATCAATACAAAGACCGTAGCCGGGATTTTGTTCTCGGGGGAAATTTGCTTCGGTTTCCTGTAGATATTTTAACCCAAAACGCTGACACAAAGCTTCAACTAAACGAATGCGATGACCGATGACTAACACCCATTTTCCCTGTTGTTTCGCCCGTTGAACGATATCTTGAATCAATTGGGTTTTACCCGTTCCTTTCGGAGATTTTATCCCGATTAATTGGGCTGTTTCAGGAATTTCTAGATTTGATAAATACCGCTGATTCACTTGAATATCAGCCGGATAAGTCAGACGATTAAACGATAGCGCCCGCCAATTTTCTAAAGAAATAGCGGTTTCATAAGCCCGCTCAAAAGCCGCTTGAGATTGGGTTAAAATTAAATCATCAACCCCTTTCCCCAGTTGAGAATTCCAAGTCACAACTTTAACCAAACATCCCTGTTTACCGAGTAAATAACCCGTTTGTTTAATCGCAGTATTAACGGCTTTTATCGTGTTGGGTTTGCTATCTTGATCGAAAACAATATAAACTTCTCGCTTGGGTGTCGCTAATTTTTCTAACTGGGGAATTAAACGAGAAATTCCTTTCCGTTTTCCCCAATCATTTCTGGGTACGCGATAGCCTCCGTGAATACCCGGAAGGGCGATGGCGACATATCCCGCAGTTAATAACGCGCCGGCTTTTTTGGCGCCTTCGGTAATACATAAAGGAATTTGAGGATGAACAAGCACCCACTCCCAAAACCCCAGATCGCTTTGATCGGGTTTAATATCTTTTTCAGAAAGAGTTAAATGATAACGTTGGGCGATGCGTTCCCAGATGGGTTTAGAGACTCTTAACGCAAAAATTCCGGTGGGAGTTTGGGGGGGATGTTCATATTTAATAATTTTGTTATGTTCGCCAATAATACGCGGATGAACGGGTTTAAAACAGCCCCAGACGTCATCTTTTCCGGTGAGAATATCAATCCCGGAACACCACCAACCGCCATCGTAGAGGTGTTGATAACGGTTGAGAATGCGATCGCTAATTCGACCATCATTTCGTCGGGGTAAGGTCTCAGAATAGAGGAGATAATCAAATGGACGGTAGCCTTCTAAGGGGGTAACATTGAGTTGAGTCAGTTGTTCGTCAACGCAGCTTGCGTTCCACTCGATCAGATGATTCACAGCCATTAGGGGAATTGGAATTCAACAGGGATTAACCATCATACACTACATCTAGGGTTTTGGCTATCAAATTTGATAAAGCCACGCTAAATCTATTTGAGCGGAGATAATTTTTATGTCTGTTTTTCGGGTTTATTCATCATTCTCTCCAATATTTCAGCGATTAACTCAAGGATTTGTTTACACTTATGCTGGTTTTTTGCTGGTTTATTTTCTACTCAGATTCCTGTTTTGGGATGAATTTTGGGTGGTGGGTTTTGTGAGTACCTTTATCCCCTGGATTTTATTCCCTTTACTGATCTTACCTCCGTTGAGTTTTGTAATAATTAAACAGCGAAAATTAACGATTTTATCGAGTTTAGCTTGTTTATTACTGATCGGTTGGTTACATCAAAACTATGCCTCTCCCAATCCCAGTACAATCAACTCCAATCCAATCAAAGTTTTATGTTTAAACAACAGTTGGAACAAAACATCACCGGAAACATTAGTTGAACTGCTTTTAAATCGAACTCCCGATCTCGTTTTCTTGCAAGAAGTAACTGAAATCCATGAACAAGAAGCTTTTCCTCAGTTAATAGAGGCTTATCCTTACCAATTTTCATCACCTCGAACAACAATTTTAAGTAAGTTTCCTCTCCGGGAGACTCAAACCATTCACTTAGCCGAACATTCGGAATTTCAGCAGCGGGCAATTGCCAAGATTAACGAACAAGAAATAACGCTTTATAATATTCAAACCATTTCACCTTGGATTCGCTTTCACCAGATTTTACCCTTTTTAAAAATCCCCTTTTATGATTATCGCGAACGTTCTGAAGAAATCATCGATTTAGTCAAAAGACTACAGAAAGAAACAAACCCTGTAATTGTAGCAGGTGACTTTAATCTCAGCGACCAAACTCAAGATTATTATCGATTGCGGCAAGTTTTACGGGATGCTTTTCGAGAGTCTGGATGGGGTTTAGGTTTAACCTGGCCTCAAGGTTGGCCGCTCAATTTTCTGATTAAAAATTCGACTCAAACTCTTGATTATCCCCTGTTTCGGATTGATTATATTTGGTATTCTCCAGATGGGGAGTCTAAAATGACAAAGGTGTTGGCTTCGACGGGTTCGGATCATTTGCCGGTGGAGACTCAAGTTTATTTTCGGCTATTTGCTGCACTAAACCCCCAGAAATTGGTATAACAAATGAATGACCCCTACAGGAAAATAGGAATGATTGCAAATACAGCAACCGCAGACAGACCATTACTTCGAGGAAAAGGACTCCCTCCGTTTGAGATGATCGAACCGGATGCGGTGGTTCCCGAGATGACGCAATTATTAGAAGAACTTGATGCCGAACTTGCAAGTTTAGAAGCGAATGTACAGCCGACTTGGGAAGGTTTGGTTGAACCGTTGCAACTTTTGCAGGAGCGTTTAACCTGGAGTTGGGGAATTGTTAATCATTTGATGGGCGTAAAAAATAGCCCGGAACTGCGAAAAGCACACGAAAGCGTTCAGCCAAAAGTTGTGCAGTTTATTAACAAATTCAACCAAAGTCAAGCGATTTATAAAGCGTTTAAAGCCTTGCGAGAATCTTCCGAATGGGAGAATTTAGACTCGGCTCAAAAGCGAATTGTAGAAGCGGCAATTCGAGATGCTGAACTTTCTGGGGTGGGTTTTGAAGGCGAAAAACGGGATCGTTTTAATGCGATTCAATTGGAATTAGCCGAACTTTCGACTAAGTTTTCCAATCATGTTTTAGATGCGACAAAAGCCTTTAGTTTGACTTTAACCGAACCGGAAGAAGTCGAAGGTTTACCCCCCAGTTTGCTCAGTTTGGCGGCTCAAGCGGCCCGTTCGGAAGGGATGGAATCAGCCACCGCAGAACAAGGTCCCTGGCGAATTACATTAGATTTTCCCAGTTTCGGCCCCTTCTTAAAATTTAGCAAGCGGCGAGATTTGCGCGAACAAGTTTATAAGGCTTATATGAGTCGCGCTTCTAGCGGAGAATTGAATAATTTTCCCTTAATTGAACGGATTTTAGAATTGCGTCAAGAAAAGGCAAAATTACTCGGTTTTGAAAGTTATGCTGAGTTAAGTTTAGCCAGCAAAATGGCGCCGAGTGTGGAAGCGGTGGAGGCGTTATCTGAAGAATTGCGGGTCGTTAGTTATGATGCGGCTTTGAAAGATTTTGAGGAACTAAAAGCCTTTGCAGCGTCCAAAGGAGCGCCGGAAGCCGAGGATTTAAAACATTGGGATATTAGCTTTTGGGCCGAACGTCAGCGAGAAGAAAAGTTTGCCTTTACCGATGAAGAATTGCGCCCTTATTTTCCCTTGCCTCAAGTGTTAGAAGGGTTGTTTGGTTTGGTCAAACGGATTTTTGGAATTACGATTATTTCGGCCGACGGTGAAGCCCCGGTTTGGCACAAAGATGTCCGTTATTTCCAAGTGTCTGATGACGCCGGAAATCCCATCGCTTATTTTTATTTAGATGCCTACAGTCGTCCGGCAGAAAAACGGGGCGGCGCTTGGATGGATGAGTGTATTACTCGCAGCAAAATTACCGAAAATGGTGCTTTTACTGTTCGTTTACCTGTGGCTTATTTGCAGTGCAATCAAACGCCACCGGTTGATGATAAACCGAGTTTAATGACGTTTAGTGAGGTAGAAACGTTATTCCATGAATTTGGTCACGGTTTACAACATATGTTAACCACCGTTGATTATGCGGGGGCTGCGGGGATTAATAATGTTGAATGGGATGCGGTAGAATTGCCAAGCCAATTTATGGAAAATTGGTGTTATGATCGCTCGACTTTGTTCGGGATGGCAAAGCATTATCAAACCGGAGAATCTTTACCCGAACATTATTATCAAAAGTTGCTGGCAGCCCGCACTTATATGAGCGGTACGGGTATGTTAAGGCAGCTTCATTTTGGATTAATTGATTTGGAATTGCACCACCGTTATCAACCGGGAGGAAAGGAAACGGTTATTGAGGTCAGAAACCGCATTGCTGAAAATACAACCGTGTTAAAACCTTTACCCGAAGATGCGTTTTTGTGTGCTTTTGGGCATATTTTCTCGGGCGGTTATGCGGCAGGTTACTACAGTTATAAATGGGCGGAAGTTCTCAGTGCCGATGCGTTTTCTGCTTTTGAAGAAGCGGGTTTAGAAGATGAAATCGCAGTCGCGGATATTGGGAAACGTTTCCGAGAAACTGTGTTAGCTTTGGGCGGAAGTTTGCACCCAATGGAAGTTTTTAAATCCTTCCGAGGACGCGAACCGAGTACCCAACCTTTATTGGTTCATAGCGGTTTAGTTCCTGCGGCATAATTGCGTTAAATTTGTTTAGGGGCGTTCATCAAGAACGTCTCTAAATCTTATTAGCCTGAACAATTTAGACCGGGATGCAGCAGATGTTTTATCCCCCTAAATCTCCTGTAATAATCCCCCTAAATCCCCCTTGAAAAGGGGGACTTTATCCCCCTAAATCTCCCTTAAAAAGCAGGACTTTCAATCATTTCCCCTTCTTTTCCCCTTCTTTTCCCCTTCTTTTCCCCTTCTTTTCCCCCCGATCATCGGGGGGCTAGGGGGGATCGCGAGGGGGGCTAGGGGGGATTTAAAAGAGATACTAGGGGGGATAAGTATCAAAAGCAAACATAATAGTATTTCATATAATCTCTATATTTATGATTGTTATTCTCTCTTCAATTTTACCTGTAGCTTGTATTGTTTTGATTGGGTTTATTATCGGAAAAAAGCTAAATCTCGATATATCTACCCTTTCTCGCCTGAGTTTGTACGTGTTATATCCCGCTTTAATTATTGATAATCTCTACAAAACCACCCTGAGCGGTGAAAGTGCGTTCGCCATTACGGTTGGATTTTTAATTACCTTTGTTATTTTAGGTATTATAGCATGGCAACTCAGCAATTATTGGCAATTTTCAACCGATTTAAAAAAAAGTTTAATCACCACAACCGCTTTACCCAACGTCGGAAATTTGGGGCTTCCGGTGACTTTATTTGCTTTGGGAGAGGCGGGACTGGAACGGGCAATTGTGTACTTAATTGCTTGGAACATCGTTGTTTTAACAACAGTTCCCGCTTTTTTACAAAGTGGGGGTTTTCGTTCTTCGATTCAATTCATGCTGAAACTTCCCCTCACTTGGGCGGTGACTTTTGGCGTGTGTTTGCGAGTGTTTAATGTTCAGCTTCCCTTTAAGTTAGACGAAGGATTAAACCTGTTAGCAAATGGGGCAATTCCCCTGGCTTTATTAATGTTAGGTTTGCAAATAGCCAATAATCGATTATCCGTCAATTTATACGAAGTGGGAGCCAGTTTTTTAAGACTTATGGGCGGTGCGGCGATTGCGTTTATCGTCGGTAAACTGTTGGGTTTAGAAGATTTGGATTTAAAAGTTTTGATCTTGCAGAGTTCAATGCCAACCGCAATTACAGCCTTTTTAATGGTGAACGAATTTGGCGGCGATGCGGTTCAAACGGCGCGAGTTGTTGTGGTTTCAACCCTGCTTGCTTTTATCACCTTACCGGGGGTTTTATTCGCCCTCCAAACCTTTATTTAGTTGTTCCGATAATGCTGTAGGGGCGGGTTCCTAACCAATTTAGACTTCCCACAGACAATCATAATAAACCCGTCCATTCTTAGCCTAAATTGCTCTTTACTAAAAATCAACACATATAAATAGAATCAAAAACCCGGTTTCTGTTATAAACCGGGTTTTTGGGGTGTAGTAAGTTCGTTGTTGCGCTTTAGCACAAAGTCAAAAAAATAATTAAAAAAAAAAATAAGATTGGGAAAAATAAAAACCCGGTAACTAACCGCGAAACCGGGTTTTTGGGGTGTAGTAAGTTCGTTGTTGCGCGGAGAGTGCCAAATCAAACCTATAATTTCCGATGGAAAATTATGTGTGAATAAGAAGGGCTAAAGCCCAACAACAAGCCCAACAACAAAGGTTTTAAAATTCACCGGAGAGATTAAACCCTCCCAAAATAATTAATAACAATCCCGCAATTAATCCCAATTCAATCCCCAAAGGTTTGTGAGTGAACTGTTTCCCAAACCAATAACCCCCGCCAATGGTTAACAAACTCGAACAAAAACTAAAAAAACTGGTTAAAATTACATCAAATTTAGCAATACCCGCCCCGACACCCGTTCCTAAATTTGTGATAGTTAAAGCAAAACCTAATAAAATTGCGGTTTTTAAATTCAGTCTATTTATAGAATTTTGAGAAGTCAATTCTTCGGTTTCGTTTGAGTCTGAAGCGAGCGTTTGCCCAATACTAACCAGACCAATTATAATTAAAATTAAGCTGCCGATATAACCCGCCAAACTGTCGGGTAAATACTGACGAATTTGATCGCCAAGATGAATCGAAATCCAAGTGCTTAAACCCGAAAGAATTGCAATGGCAAAGTTAGCAGAAGTCGGAACAATCCAGTTTCGCAGTCCGTAACTCATTCCCACTGCTAAATTATCAAGATTGGTGGAAAGCGACAAAACAATAGAACTCAAAACAGACTCAAATAAATTCATATTTTAGACGACTAATACGATGTCAGATTGATTAACTTTATTATCAGAATGGGGCGGGTTCATCTCAGTTACCAGTGATTACAGTTAATAACGGTTTACAGTTTTTGCAGTTATTGGTTATCAATATTCACTGTTCACTGTAATCAACCCGCCCCAACATAATGATAATTGATTAATTGTACAGGATCTAATTCCACTTAGAAAGGCGAACCCGGAATCGAAGGTCTGGGAACCGACGGCACCGGAGGAGTAGGAACATTCGGAGTAGGAATTCCATTCGCAGAACAACTAAAACTAGACGGAACAATGCGCTGACAAATTGCTTGTAAAGCACCTTCTGGCGTGATGGGAATATTAAAACCAGAAAACAGTTCTCCAGCTAAAATTAAAGCCAATTCTTCGGGAGTAATATCCTGAATATCTCCGAGAATACCCGGTAAAACCCCTATTTTTTGACCTTCCCTCAAAATCACCGGAACCGCACCTTCTTCTTGAGAAATTACTTCAACTTCTCCCTCCAAAACTTTAATATTTCCGGTCCCATCTTCGTTGGTTTCCATAATATAAAGTGTACCTTTTACCCCAACAGAAAACCCTCCAATACAACCATTTGCAGGCCCACTAACGACCACTTGACCTTGTTGAATATCAATACATTGACCAACAGTAACCCGAGAATTTGTTCCAATGCGTCCGGCGGCGCCGTTATTAAATTCTAACCCCGCACGGGAATTTTCGGTGTGAATCAGTTGACCCAAATTCGCTCGGTCTTCAAGTTTTGCTTGCTGTTCTTCGATGAAGACTTCTTCTCCATCTAAAATTTCTTGAACGGTAGCCAAATCAATTTGAGCAAAAGCGGGAGGATTAAACAGTCCGAACCCCACAGCAAAAGATACAGCGGATAGCAGGCTTAAAATGGTTTTTGGGGAACGATAGTGATTGACAATCGAATTTAATGGCATCATCTGGTTTAGTGGTTAAAATTGAGAAAGGAGATAAAGAAGCGCAAATCAAAGGTTGAGGTTAACACCCTCAAGATTGTCATAAAAACTATTTTAAGATAAACCATGACCTGCGAACAAAAACAAAACAAAATCTTGAATAGGTGGTTTTACGGAATACTTCAAGTTACTTTTCTACTGAGCCTTCTGTTATCAGGAAAAATTCCGCCCGTCGCCTCCGATGAACCGGTGAACCCCTCCAACGTTTGGGATAGGGAATTGACCGAAAAAATGATACTGGCGGCGAACCCTAAAAATCCGGCACAAGAAGCCTTAAAAGCGGGTTTAAATCACTATCGCCAGGGAACGGGTGCGGCTTTACGCCTAGCCATTGAACAGTTAGAAATTGCTTTAAAACTGTGGCGAGAACAGGGCGATTTTACTCAAGAAGCAACCACGTTACAATTTTTGGGGTTAATTCATTCTGATTTGGGAGAATATCAAGCCGCTTTAAATTATTATCGTCAGGTTTTACAATTACTTCCTGAATTGTCTCAACCGGAGTATTGGGAAGCGCCGATTTTAGAACTTTCGGCTGAGGTTTATTTCAGATGGGGCGAATATCAAAAAGCCTTAGAAGCCTATGAAAAAGCTTACAGTCTCCGCCAACAAATTGGCATAGAATCCGCACAAGCCGCCACGTTAAATAGTATCGGTTTGGTGTATTATGATTTGGGAGAATTAGACCGGGCGTTAAAGTATTATCAACAGGCGCAGTCGCTCTTACAACGTTCCGAAAATTCCGGTGATTTAAAAACTACAGCTTTGATTTTAAATAATATTGGTCAGGTTTATTCCGAACAAGGAGAATTAGAAAAAGCCAAAGAAACCTACGAGCAAGCGTTGAATTATTGGAGAGCATTACCGAGCCAATCTGATATCAGAAATATTCGCGGACAAGCCGCAACTTTGAACAACAAAGGTTATATTTTTGCCCAATCTAATCAACTTCAAATCGCCCAACAAACTTACAATGAAGCCTTACCCCTCTGGCAAAAAATCGGAGACCGCACCCGAGAAGCCAGTACGTTAAATAATCTCTGTTATGTGGATTTTAAACAGGGAAATTTAGCCCAAGCTTTAGAAATTTGTACTCAATCTCTACAAATTAGACAAACGGTAGGAGATAAAAGCAAAGAACCGCTTAGTTTGTATTATATCGCTCAAATTCAACGGGAACAAGGTCAGTTAGAAGCCGCAGTTCAAACTATAGAAACGGCGTTAGAAATCATTGAAGATTTGCGAACAAAAGTTGATCGCCAAGATTTAAGAACCTCCTTTTTTGCATCAAAACAAGAATATTATCAGTTTTATATTGACTTGTTAATGCAACTGCACAAACAAAATCCCGAAAAGGGTTTTGACGGGTTAGCTTTGCAAGCCAGCGAACGCGCCAAAGCCAGAAGTTTATTAGAAATATTAGCCGAGTCTGGGGGAGAAGTTACCTCGGGAATTGACCCCAAATTATTAGAAGAAAAGAAACAACTGCAACAACAACTCAGCGCCTTAGAACAGTTGCGAGTTCGGTTACTCAGCGGCGAACATACGGAAGAACAAAGAATAACAATTAACGGCGAAATTGATAATTTACTGCAACAATATCGAACGTTACTATCAGAAATTCGCGCCACCAGTCCCCATTATGCGGCGCTAACTCAACCCCAACCGTTAACCTTGGGAGAAATTCAACAACAAATTCTCGACTCCGAAACCGTTTTATTAGAATATTCCCTCGGAGAAAACCGCAGTTATTTATGGGTGGTCACGCCAAATTCCATAGAAAGTTATGAACTCCCCGGACGAGAAGAAATCGAAACAAAAGTAACCGCATTTCGAGATTCTTTTTTACTTCCCAACCAACGCATTCGCCGAACCCTCGCGGAAAACGCCGGAAAAGAACTGGCGGAGATGATATTACCCGAATCAGAAAAACTCAGTCAAAAACGGTTATTAATTGTCGCCGATGGAGTCTTACAATATGTACCGTTTAACGCCTTACCAACCCCCGGAACATTAATCTTAGAAGAAGACTGGACGCCATTAATTGTGAGCCACGAAATTGTCACCCTTCCTTCTGCTTCTACTTTAGCAGTTTTACGTCAAGAAATCAAGGGAAGAACACCCGCACCCAAAGCCTTGGCAATAGTCGCCGATCCGGTTTTTAGCTATCAGGATGAACGGGTAAAAAATGTAGCTCCAGAAAAGGCAAAATCCTTATCGCCCGAGTTAGAACGTTCGGCGAGAGAGTCGGGGGTTTTATTTGACCGTTTACCCTTTACCGAAAAAGAAGCCGAACGAATTTTAGACCTCATTCCAACGGTTAATAGTACCAAACAATTTGGGTTTTCAGCCCGCCGAGAATTTGTCACCAGCCAACAAATGAGTCAATATCGAATACTTCATTTTGCAACACACGGTTTACTCAATAGCGAAACCCCCGAACTTTCGGGTTTGGTCTTATCTCTGGTCGATAAAACGGGCGAACCGTTAAACGGTTTTCTGCGTTTATACGATATTTTTAACCTGAATTTATCGGCAGAGTTAGCCGTTTTAAGTGCCTGCGAAACCGGATTGGGAGAAAATATCAAAGGCGAAGGTTTGGTGGGGTTAACGAGGGGATTTATGTATGCGGGAGCGCCCCGAGTTGTTGTCAGTTTGTGGAAAGTTGATGACCAAGCAACCTCCGAATTAATGGTGAAATTTTATCAACGAATGCTGCAACAAAACCTATCCCCCGTCGCGGCGTTGCGAGTTGCTCAAATTGATATGTGGCAACAAAATAAATGGTCATCTCCCTACTTTTGGGCGGCGTTTACGCTACAAGGAGAATGGCAACCGCCCCAATAAACCCCAATTAAACTGTTAATTTTATTGATAGTTATTGATAGCGATCGCCAACTTATCCGTAAATTTACTGAGTGGTTAGCCGATAGAGATAGAATCTCAATTCTGTAATTCTACTGTGGACTTTGCTTGAGAGGTTGCTGTATAAATGAAATAGAGCAAAAAATTCTATCCTTAGGAAGATGACAACTTCCTGGTGCATCGATAACAAGACGGGCATCTGAAGCCATCTGTAGAGTAGCTCACTACGAAGCTGTACGAAGCTATGACGAATCCTCAAATGTCTGGAGTCTGCAAAAGCCCACACATTTGAATTTCCTCACAAAAGGCTAACGCATTTCCTCAGACTCTCATTTAAAAGATTTACTATCAGGGTCAAATTAACCTGTCTAACTTCTTTAGGAATTATCCGAAAGAGGTCAACCTTTAGTGTGCAAAAAAGTTCGATTTTACATGAAAAAACTAATAGTTTTACTTGCGTTAGTTTTCCGGAAAAAAGACAGTTTTCAACGTTTTATGAAATGGAGTTAGCAAGCCCTATGCTTCTATCAACCGACGCTAATTCCATCGCCAAAAATATTATCTATGTTACGGGTTTGCCCCGTTCCGGTTCGACTCTAACCTGCCAACTTCTCGGAGAACACCCCGACATTTACAGTCCCGGTTACAGTTCTCCGCTACTGACGGCAATTAGAAGTTTGCAAACCCAACTCAGCGATAACGAATTTCTACTCTCCCAACTCGATAACGATTTTGATGTCGTCTACCAACGCCTTCTCAATGCCTATCGGGGGTTTATCAACGGTTGGTTTGCTGAAACTGAAAAAAATTGGGTGGTTGACAAACATCGGGGCTGGCTGAATGCTATCGACTTGGCGCTTCACCTCGACCCAAACTGCCGGATGGTGGCCTGCGTGCGGGAACTGGGGCAGGTCTACGGTTCCATCGAAGCCCAACACCAAAAAACCCTGCTGCTGGACTTTCCCGACGACCTGGCGGGGCTGTCCCGCTACGGACGGGCTGAGCGCCTGTTTGCCTCGGAAGGGGTCATTGGCGGGCCGTTAAAAGCCTTGGAAGGGGTTCGGGACTTGCCCGAGTCCAAACAAAAGCGGGTGTATTACATCGTGTTCGAGCATCTGGTCAGCGAACCGGTTGCGGCGATGCGGGAACTGTTCACCTGGTTGGGGCTGCCGGACTACGAAATCGACCCCAACGCCCTGTCGGTGAAGTCCCTCGACAGCGATAGTTACTACCGTTACAAATACCTTCACAAAACCGGGTCGCGCATTGTTCCGCCAACTCCCCACGAAATTTCCCCCCGCATTCAGCAGCAGTTGCAGGTCAACTATCGCTGGTTTTACGAAGTATTTTATCCGGGTCAGTTGCCAATAGTTGAAAGCTGACATCGGGTGATTTTTGGCTGCGTCTTTTTTATGTTCAGTTTCCATCAATTGTTGTGTCTCAGTCGTAAATTTTAGCAAGGAAAAAAATAATGGCATTTTTTGAAGTTACTCAGACAAACGATAACGGTTTGGGCGATACCGAAGGAACCTTGAGTTGGGCGATTTTTCGAGCCAATACTGAAGCCGGAGACGATACGATTGTCCTCAAAGGCGATGTCTTGGTAGAAGGGGTGATGAAGCGGTTAATTAACAGCAACGTCACCATCACCGGAGATGACCCCGATACTGTTGATGTTGTTGAGACAGCCACAATTAGCGGTAACAACCAGTTTCGCCCCCTGTTCGTCAAGTCCGGAACCGTCAACCTCAACAACCTGACCCTGACCAATGGTAAAGCTTTGGGGGGCAGCAGTAGCGGAGGTGGAGGCGGCGCCGGTATGGGCGGTGCGCTGTTTATTTACGATGGTACGGTAACAGTCGAGGATGTTGCCTTTACTAACAACACCGCCCAAGGGGGAAACGGGGGTGTAAGTGGACTGGGCTACGGCGGAGGCGGGATGTTCGGTAACGCTGGCGGCAACGGCGGCGGTGGTCTTTTTGCGGGTTCAACAGATAAGAAGGGTGCCGACGGAGGCTTAGGTGACTACGGCGACCGCTTCGGTGTCGGCGGTGAGGCTGGTGAGGGCGGCGAGGCTGGTGAGGGCGGCTACTTCGGCGGTGGCGGGGGCTTCGGCGGCTTCGGCGGCTTCGGCGGCTTCGGCGGCGGCGGCGGCTTCGGCGGCTTCGGCGGCTTCGGCGGCTTCGGCGGCTTCGGCGGCGGCGGCGGCGGCGGCTTCGGCGGCTTCGGCGGCGGTAACAGCATCGGCTTAGGAGAGGGCGATGACAGCTTAGGAGGCGGCGGTGCGGGGATGGGGGGTGCTATCTTCATCCGCAGCGGCTCTCTCAATTTGTCCGACACTATCTTCAGCAACAACAGTGCCACGGGTGGAACGGGAGCTAACAACGGCTTGGGACTCGGCGGCGCCATCTTTGCCATGAAGTCTAACTTCAACGAGAATCATAACGACCAAGGGATGCCGATGATTTTACCCACCGTTGAAGGCAGCAACGTTTACGGTTCGGGGAATACCGCAGCCAATGACGAAGGTACAGAGGGCAACGACGATAATATCTTCGGCCCTTCTCTTACCTTTTTACCCCCACCCCCGAATGTTCTTCTAACAACTCCCACTATTTCCGAAGCTACCGTCATTGCGGGTGCAACCGACCAAATACTCTACCAACTCAACCTCGCCGTTAGCGATGGCGATGCCGAACTCAACAGCATCACGTTCACCCCGGGCGGCACATACACCCCAGCAGACATCGGCGGGTTTGAACTCATCTACTCCACCGATAACATCCTAGACCAACTTGACACTTCCCTCGGTACTCAAACTTCTGTTGAACCGGGTAACAGCCTGACCTTCTCCGGGTTAATTCAACCTATCGACGAGGGTAGCACCGGCTACTTGTTCCTGACCGCTGATATTGCCCAAACCGCTACCGAAGGCAGAACTATCAATATTGCCGCACCAGCCCTGACCGATATCACCTTCGCCTCCGCCAACATAACAGGCACTCCCACAGCAGGGGCGACTCAAACCTTCGATGGCATCCCGGTCATTACCGGCGTTGCACTGCCGACTGAGGGCTTCTACGGCATTGGAGAACCTCTCGACTTTGTGGTCACGTTCAGCGAAGCCGTTACAATCATTGAGGAGGAAGGCAATATTGTTCTGCCCGTAACCCTCGACAACGGCGGGACTGTCAACGCCACCTTGGTCGGCAATGGTTCATCTGCCACGACTCACACCTTCCGTTACACCGTCGCCGAGGGCAACGAAGATATCGACGGCATGACCGTTGGCGGCGAGTTAATGTTAAATGGGGACATAGCTGTTCTAGATGCCACGAACAACAGTGCTGTCCTCACCCTCAACAATGTTGGCAGCACGGGAGGTATTGTAGTAGATGGTATCGTTCCCGCTTCTCCCGTTATCGCTCCCACTTCCGGCGCCACCAACGACACCACCCCCACATTAACCGGAACCGGGGAAGCCGGAACTACAGTAACAGTTTTTTCGGGAGAAACTCCACTCGGCACCGCTACCGTTGACGAACAGGGGAACTGGACATTTACCCCCGAAACTCCCTTATCCGAAGGTAGTTATCAGTTAACGGCAACAACCACCGATGAAGCCGGTAATACTTCTGAGACTCTAACTGCGGTTAGCTTAACAGTAGACAGCAGCGCACCGACAGCGCCAACTATCAACAGCAGTGGCACCACCAACGACACCACCCCCACATTAACCGGAACCGGGGAAGCGGGAAGTACCGTAACTATCCTCAAAGATGGAAACGAAATTGGTACCGCTACCGTTGACGAACAGGGGAACTGGACATTTACCCCCGAAACTCCCTTATCCGAAGGTAGTTATCAGTTAACGGCAACAACCACCGATGAAGCCGGTAATACTTCTGAGACTCTAACTGCGGTTAGCTTAACAGTAGACAGCAGCGCACCGACAGCGCCAACTATCAACAGCAGTGGCACCACCAACGACACCACCCCCACATTAACCGGAACCGGGGAAGCGGGAAGTACCGTAACTATCCTCAAAGATGGAAACGAAATTGGTACCGCAACAGTTGACGAAAATGGTAACTGGACATTTACCCCCGAAACTCCGTTATCGGAAGGTAGTTATCAGTTAACGGCAACAACCACCGATGAAGCCGGTAATACTTCTGAGACTCTAACTGCGGTTAGCTTGGTTGTAGACACCACCGCACCGACAGTACCAACTATCAACAGCAGTGGCACCACCAACGACACCACCCCCACATTAACCGGAACCGGGGAAGCCGGAACTACAGTAACAGTTTTTTCGGGAGAAACTCCACTCGGCACCGCAACAGTTGACGAACAGGGGAACTGGACATTTACCCCCGAAACTCCCTTATCCGAAGGTAGTTATCAGTTAACGGCAACAACCACCGATGAAGCCGGTAATACTTCTGAGACTCTAACTGCGGTTAGCTTGGTTGTAGACACCACCGCACCGACAGCGCCGACTATCAACAGCAGTGGCACCACCAACGACACCACCCCCACATTAACCGGAACTGGCGAAGTTGGAAGTACCATAACTATTCTTCAGGATGGAAACAAAATTGGTACCGCAACAGTTGACGAACAGGGGAACTGGACATTTACCCCCGAAACTCCCTTATCCGAAGGTAGTTATCAGTTAACGGCAACAACCACCGATGAAGCCGGTAATACTTCTGAGACTCTAACTGCGGTTAGCTTGGTTGTAGACACCACCGCACCGACAGTACCAACTATCAACAGCAACGGCACCACCAACGACACCACCCCCACATTAACCGGAACCGGGGAAGCGGGAAGTACCGTAACTATCCTCAAAGATGGAAACGAAATTGGTACCGCAACAGTTGACGAAAATGGTAACTGGACATTTACCCCCGAAACTCCTTTATCCGAAGGTAGTTATTCTTTCAGTGCCAAAGTTACCGATGCTGCGGGTAATACTTCTACAGCTTCCACTCCGGTTAGCTTGGTTGTAGACAGCAGCGCACCGACAGCGCCGACTATCAACAGCAGTGGCACCACCAACGACACCACCCCCACATTAACCGGAACCGGGGAAGCGGGAAGTACCGTAACTATCCTCAAAGATGGAAACGAAATTGGTACCGCAACAGTTGACGAACAGGGGAACTGGACATTTACCCCCGAAACTCCCTTATCCGAAGGTAGTTATCAGTTAACGGCAACAACCACCGATGAAGCCGGTAATACTTCTGAGACTCTAACTGCGGTTAGCTTAACAGTAGACAGCAGCGCACCGACAGTACCGACTATCAACAGCAGTGGCACCACCAACGACACCACCCCCACATTAACCGGAACCGGGGAAGCCGGAACTACCGTAAGTATCCTCAAAGATGGAAACGAAATTGGTACCGCAACAGTTGACGAACAGGGGAACTGGACATTTACCCCCGAAACTCCTTTATCCGAAGGTAGTTATCAGTTAACGGCAACAACCACCGATGAAGCCGGTAATACTTCTGAGACTCTAACTGCGGTTAGCTTAACAGTAGACAGCAGCGCACCGACAGTACCAACTATCAACAGCAACGGCGCCACCAACGGCACCCTCAGCGGAACTGGCGAAGTTGGAAGTACCGTAACTATCCTTGAGGATGGAAACGAAATTGGTACCGCAACCGTTGACGAACAGGGGAACTGGACATTTACCCCCGAAACTCCTTTATCCGAAGGTAGTTCTAACTTCAGCGTTACGGCTACCGATGCTGCGGGTAATACTTCTACAGCTTCCACTCCGGTTAGCTTGGTTGTAGACACCACCGCACCGACAGCGCCGACTATCAACAGCAACGGCGCCACCAACGGCACCCTCAGCGGAACTGGCGAAGTTGGAAGTACCGTAACTATCCTTGAGGATGGAAACGAAATTGGTACCGCAACCGTTGACGAAAATGGGGAGTGGACATTTACCCCCGAAACTCCTTTATCCGAAGGTAGTTCTAACTTCAGCGTTACAGCTACCGATGTTGCGGGTAATATTTCTACAACTTCCACTCCGGTTAGCTTGGTTGTAGACACCAGCGCACCGACAGCGCCGACTATCAACAGCAACGGCACCACCGACGGAACTCTCACCGGGACTGGCGAAGCGGGAAGTACCGTAACTATCCTCAAAGATGGAAACGAAATTGGTACCGCAACAGTTGACGAACAGGGGAACTGGACATTTACCCCCGAAACTCCCTTATCCGAAGGTAGTTCTAACTTCAGCGTTACGGCTACCGATGCTGCGGGTAATACTTCTACAACTTCCACTCCGGTTAGCTTGGTTGTAGACACCACCGCACCGACAGTACCAACTATCAACAGCAACGGCACCACCGACGGAACTCTCACCGGGACTGGCGAAGTTGGAAGTACCGTAACTATTCTTCAGGATGGAAACGAAATTGGTACCGCAACAGTTGACCAAGATGGTAACTGGACATTTACCCCCGAAACTCCCTTATCTCAAGGTACTTATTCTTTCAGTGCCAAGGCGACCGATGTTGCGGGTAATATTTCTACAGCTTCAACTGCGGTTAACTTAACGGTTAATGGAACTAATTCCGGTTCGGGTACTGACTCCGGTTCGGGTACTGATTCTGGTACTGACTCCGGTTCGGGTACTGATTCGGGTTCGGGTACTGACACAGGTTCTGGTACTGATTCCGCTACTGACACAGGTTCGGGTACTGACACAGATTCGGGTTCCGGTACTGATTCTGGAAATACCCCTTCACCCACTCCCCAACCGAGTCCTTCTCCCCAACCGAGTCCTTCTCCCCAACCGAGTCCTTCTCCCCAACCGAGTCCTCAACCGAGTCCTTCTCCTCAACCGAGTCCTTCTCCCCAACCGAGTCCTTCTCCTCAACCGAGTCCTTCTCCTCAACCGAGTCCGACTCCAACACCGACCGTTGGAGAAACAGACCTCTATGACCCAACAGACTTTATTTCTGTCGTCACTCAACCGGTAAAACCATCTAACACTGCGGCTAATGCAACTTCTAATTCTTCTAATAATGAAGCAACAGAGAATGCAGATATTTTAGTCGGTGATGCGGGGGATAATGAAGTTTTTGGTTTGGGAGGCGATGATATCATCAATACCGGTGATGGCAACGACTGGATAAGTTCCAACCAAGGTAATGATACTGTTGATGGCGGTAACGGTAGCGATACCATTTATGGCGGAAAGGATAACGACGCTATTTTCGGTTCGGCCGGCGACGACTGGTTAAACGGTAACATCGGTGATGACTTCCTCGATGGCGGCGAAGGTGTTGATACCCTGTTTGGCGGTCAAAATAATGATACCCTTTCCGGTGGAGGCGGTAACGACTGGTTAAACGGTAACAAAGGTGAGGATTTCGTTGACGGTGGCGAAGGCGAAGATTTGGTCTATGGCGGTCAAGACGGCGATACCCTCCTCGGTGGAAGCGGAAATGATACCCTCTTTGGTAACATTGGCAATGATTTTATCGAAGGAAACGACGGTAATGACCTGATTTACGGCGGTAAAGACAATGATACCCTTTCCGGCAATCAAGGCAATGATACCCTTTACGGCGACTTGGGTAATGATGTTGTTGTCGGTGGCGAAGGTACGGACTTTGTTTTCGGTGGCGAAGGTAATGATACTCTCGACGGTGGAGAAGGTAACGACGAACTGACCGGCGGAAATGGCAACGACCTGTTACTCGGCGCTGAAGGTAATGATACCTTAACTGGGGAAGGAGGAAGTGATCGCTTTGTTCTGGCGTCCGGTATGGGTTCAGATTTAATTACTGACTTTACCGATGGCGAAGATATTATTGTTCTCGATGGCGGTTTAACCTTCGACCAACTCACCTTAACTCAAAACAACGGTTCAACTCTGATTCAATTCAATTCCGAACTGTTAGCAACTCTTGATGGTGTGAATATCGGCTTGATCACTGCCAACGATTTTACCACTTTTGCAGCTTAATCTTTCTCTCAATTTGATTTTTTGATTTGAATCAATTTGATTTGAATAACGGTGGAAGTTCTTCTGACAAGGGTTTCCACCTTTTTTTCTGCTTTTAGAACTGCGACTCCCCAATTTTGAACCCGAGTTTTATATCAAGCCCGGTTGAATAGCCATCATAAAAGTGTGGGGAGATCAAGAGATTTTGACTAACCGACGATCATCACTTTATTTAGGGTTTCAATCCAAACCCTCGCACCACAACTGAGCGGCTTATCAGGACTATAGACAACACGACATCCTCCCAGTATTTCGACCTGATGTCCATAAACGTTAGTATTACCCTTCTTGACCGTAATCACGGGAAGTTGTTGCTGTTGTTTTTGATTTTGCCGAATTCTATGAGAGTTAACGTGAACAATGGTTTGAGCGGCCAATCTTTGATTGCGCCAACGGGGAGCGGGGCCTCTTGTGCCTCGCTTAATAATGGGTTTGCCGTTAACCAGGGGAATTAGCCACATCTTCCCGGTTTTATAAGCACCTCGGACTCGGCCTTCGCTCAGGAGAACTCGCAGTCGAGCGGTAGAGATTTCTAAAATATGGGCTGCTTCTGTAGTACCTACTATCATTGGACCCTCTGGGGACTATTTGGGAATCGCAATAGTTTAAAAACTGTATAACTCAATTATAAATGATCGGCCGCTCAATAGTCAATGCTCTGGCTATTCGGTGTTCGGAGTAGCGAGGTTCAACAGAAGCCTGTTCACGGTCGGTGGTACGGGTCAGGTGTCTGTTATTGGTTGATTACACAACCGGATTTGATATTAGTATAGCTATATACTGAAAAAAAATTTTTGGAAATTAAACGATAATTATCCCGGCTGACTTTTATGAGTTTTATTGTATACTCAGCATAAGCTCGATCCGATTATCCCAAACTCAACTGCTGTTCAAAAAATCCAGAAATGTTAATTAACTTAATTGCTGATTATGGTGTTGGCGATCCGGCGTTTGCAGAGGTCAGCCAACGTTTACTTCAACACTTAAGCGATGCACAAATTCACTGTCTTTCTGTTCCGGCTTTTAGCACGTTAGCAACAGGTTTTTGGATCGCTCAATTGGGACTCAATCCGGGTCCTGAAAACCATTTAATTTATCATAATTGCGCCCCCCGTCAAGATAATTTAGAAGGTCGTCCGAATAACGAAGGGGAAGGACTTACCTATGCTTTACTTCCCAATGGGGTTAAAGTTGTGGGGGTTTTGGCCGGATATTCTCTATCTTTTATTAAAGATATCGCCGTCTCTATTCATGCTATAAATGTCTCGCGTGGCGGTTCTCAATTTCGGTCTCGGGATGTGTTTCCTCAAGCGGCTATTGCATTAGCAAACGGGGATGAAAGTGTTTTGGGAGATATGATTAAACCGGAACAAATTCCCGACCCGCCTAAAGATAGAGTGGCTTGGGTGGATGGATATGGTAATATTAAAACAACGATTTCTGCCGATTCTATTGACCTCGAACCGGAAACAAAAGTTATCGTTCGAGTGGGAGATATGGTCAGCGATGCGGTGTATTCTGATGGGAGTTTTCGCGTCAGTGAAGGAACGTTAGCTTTTGCTCCCGGAAGTTCCGGTTGGATGGTGAATGATAAACAACAAGTGCGGTGGATGGAGTTATTTCTGCGGGGTGGAAGTGCTTGGAAACGCTTTGCAAAACCCCGGGTGGGTCAGTTTGTCACTTATCAACCAATTTGACCTTTGCTGAGGGTTGAGTCGGGGAAATAAAGGCCCGCTTTCTCTTAGAAAGTGGGTTTTGATGTATGATGATATGAGATTAAGTGTTAACATGGGTAAGCCGTGAAAAAAATTGCCTTACAGAGTCCACCTGTCTTATCAAAAGAAGATATTCTCACCAAAATACTCAGCTATTTGTCTCAGTTTGACCTCAATCAAAAGCGAGTCTTAATGATTTGCGAAGACGTTACCCGTGCTACACCCCTTTATCAATTTTTTCCCGATTTTTTGCAGGTTATCCAAACAGATGCGAGTCAAATTAGTGTAATTTTTGCTTTGGGAACTCATCGCCCCATGACCCCCGCAGAAATGCAACAAAAATTAGGACTAACTCCCGAAGCAACTGATAATATTCAACTGATTAACCACAATGCTTTTGATGATAATTTATTAGTAGAAGTCGGAAAAATTGATAATATTCCCGTTAAAATTCATCATTCGGTCAGCGAACATGATATCATTATTGCGTTGGGAAGTATACTTCCTCATCGTGTGGTTGGTTTTTCGGGAGGGGCTAAATATCTTTGTCCCGGAATTGCCAATAAAGCCGCAATTGATTATACTCACTGGAAAATAACTCGGTATTCAGAATCAGAAATTATCGGCAAAATTGAGAATCCCATCCGTCAAATTATTCATCAAATTGCCGACTTGGTGATGACAACGTTACCGAAAATCTACGTTTCAGTTAATTTTATTACCCTCCCGACGGGAATTGCTGATTTATTCATCGGTGATTTTTATTCTTCTTACCAAGAAGCCGCAGAAGTTTGTGCGGAATACTTCGTTAAACCCGTCGAACCTTGCTCAAGTATGCTAACCTATATTGATAACAAATGCGTTGATTTTTGGCAGGGTGCAAAAGCCATTTATAACTGCGGTTCTCGCATCCAACAAGGCGGAAAATTGGTGATTCGGGGTCAACTTTCGGAAAAAATATCGGGAACTCACGGCGAAATTATTAGCAAATTTGGCTATTCCAACCCGGAAACTATTCAACACTTAGTCGATGCGGGCGAGTTAACCAGTCCGGTTGTCGCCAGTCACATGATGCGGGTGAGTCAGGCGTTACAAAAATATCAGGTAATTTTGTCTTCTGAAAATATTAGCCAAGCCGAATGTGAGGCGTTAAATTTGGGATATTTAGACCCGAATGACATTAATGAATCCGAGTTTGATTATGTGGTTTATAATGCCACCGATTTAATTTTAACAGACATCTAAATCCTTGTCAAATTAATAATGATTCTGTCGGGGCGTGTTCTGCAAAAATTTCTGTTTCTCCGCAACAATTTAGATAAACCCGCCCCCTTCCAAAACCAAATTATATATATTGACATCTAAACGGTTATTAAAAATTTAATCGGCTTGAGAAATACCGCTTGCTAAAATACCCATTATTTTGTTAACATCGTTGAGATAATATTCGCTCAAATCAATAGTTAATGTTTGGTTTTCTAATTTTAAAAATTGCCAAATGCTACCCGTTGTTACCGCACCGTAAATGATTTTAATTTCCGTTTCGGCTTGCTGATTAAAAATTTGAGCGGCGACCATTTCCGCAGCACACTGACCCAAACCCGCATTAATATTTTCTTTCTTGGCTTCTACAACGGTAATGACTGGGGCTGTTAACATCAAAAGTTCTGGAGATTTCGTAATAATAAAATCACAAATTCCGTTTAACCCTTTGTTGAGGTCAACGGTAAAATCTATCCCCGAAAATAAACTAATTTGTTCTTGAAACTGTCGGCGTAAATCGACTAATATCGGAGCGATAATCATTTCAGAACGTGCTTTTTCACTGTTACTTCCTAAAGCAATGGGTAGATTAGAATTGAGGGTTTCTGTGAGTAAATTGCTTGGGGTGAGTTTGGGAACGTCTGCGAAAATATCCCGTTTTTCTAAAGTAACTAAACCAAACTCTTGTTTGGCTCTCGCTAAACTAAACTCACTGTAAGACATCAACCAACGCCTCCGTTGAGTTTTGAATTATTATATCATGTCTGCCGATGAATTAATAATAATTCTGTCGGGGCGGGTTTATTAACGTTTTTTCTGATATTTATTAAGGGATTACATATTCAAGAAATACCGCTTAAAGAAAGGATTTTTAATTGTGAAGCTTGCGGTAAAGTTCAAGATGGTGACTATAACGCCAGCCTCAACTTAAAACGTGCCGAAGGCTATTCGGTTTGAGCCTGTGGACCGTGAGAAGTGCCGACACCTCAGGCAATGCCAGTGACTCGAAGCAAGCCGGAACGGAACTTTAATACGGGTTGTACTGTATTATATCAGTTTTCGATAGCAGTCAACTTGAATTAAAATAGATCACAAGACAACCCTATCCCTCAGATTTCAAAAAGGAGCGAGGTTAACTTATGTTAAAAAAACAACTGTTTAAATGTCTGGTGTTTTTATGTTTGTTCTTGGGAATCTTTTCGGTGACAAGTCTCCCGACTTTGGCGGTAGAATGTGGAGAGTCTTTGTTTAAAGAAGAACTGCTTACCCCACAACTTCAACAAGTCCAACAGCGGTTTTTAAATTTAGCTAACTCCTTTCAAGCTGATAGTAATGTCGATAGTATTTTTGAAGTGGCTATCGAAGGTAAATCTATAGAAGAAATAGAACAAATTATTACAGATAATCAATTAAATTACTTTACTCCCGCTCAAATTAACGGATTAGCAACTTTGTCCGATGGATTTTCTCAAAGTTATGATTCGGTTGACGGAGAATGGAAAAAAACAGTTAAAGTCACTACAATTAATCGGCAAGGAAATACAATTTACCCCTACATCCAAATTTTTTATGAAGATAACAATGGTGGGGTAATTAGAGTAAAACCTTACGGCAATACGGACGCACCTCCCAATTTAACTCATTTAAGAAAAGCTCACGGAACTTTATACTTTAAAAATGATCCTAACGGGGATTTATCTTGGGAAAATGAAGCTTTTAAAGTTTATGGGAATCAACTTCTTCCTAAATCTCCTAAAGACGTTAAACTCCCCGATGGTATCGTGTATGGTTCACAACAAGCAGAGGATTTCCTCGCCCAATGTTGGACTTATTACACTCATGTTCCCGTTGATAGTATTTTTGATTAACAGTCTCTAAAAAGCGGTCAAGAAAGCCGATTAGGAATTGATTAAAATTTGATTAATTTGTTTCAGTACAGCTAACACTATCGGGTAGGATTTGTAACATGATAAACTAATCGGTGAATTTATTGATCCCCCTAAATCCCCCTTAATAATCCCCCTCCCGTCCCCCTTATAAAGGGGGAAGCCAGAGGAGGTTTCGCTTTAATTAGTACGGGGGACTTTTACCACTCTTTTCCCCTTCTTTTCCCCTTCTTTTCCCCTTCTTTTCCCCTTCTTTTCCCCTTCTTTTCCCCCCCCGCCTCCCTTTTTAAGGGAGGTGCCGTAGGCGGAGGGATCAAAGGCTTGCTAGGGGGGATAAAAAGGCTTGCTCGGGGGGATAAAATTTAAGATTTCATCTCGTTTCAAAAAACAGCAAGAGGCGCATTGCCATGCGCCCCTACGGATGGAATTTCAACTGACAAACGAACTAACGAAGCTGGAGAATTTGAGCGGTTAACGCCAAACTTTCTTCATACAAAATATCGCGACCCCAACGTTGCAATTGCTGCGTCATCAGGGATTCTGCTTTTTGGTCAGAAGTCGCCGTTACCTGTTCGGTGCGACAAGATTGAGCGCTTCCGCCCGCTTCCATCCGCATACAACCGGTTGTTTCCGAACATAAAATCGTGCAGCAATTCGCATTCGGATTACTCGAAGTCAAGCGCAAACCGACCAAATCACCGGGAATTTCGCCATAATCAGCCGCAGGAATCGCCGCCAACTCTGCAACAATTTCCTTATTATTTGGAGCTTTAAACTTGACATATTTCAAGTCATAATCTCCGCCTTCGGAAGTAAAAGAAATCGGTTTCCAATCCAAACGAGAAGCAAACCAACCCAAAAACATTAACGCTTGGGTGGCATTTCCCTTTTCATAATCAATCGCCACATTATCAATTTCCCCCAACGACATCCGACGTTCGGGCGGGTCAAAAGCGGCGGCCGATAACTCTTGCCAGGGTGCCAAACGGTGCCAATTCAAATCGGCAATATAAGTTTCTTGTTCGATCAATTCCTGCATTTTCAACAATTCCGATTCGGGATCGCTAAAATAACAAGAATCCACAATCAAACAATTACTACAAGTGGAAAGTCGCTTAAACAATTCCTGTTCGGGGTTGGGTGTCGCCTTCCACCAAACAAACTTGGGTAAGTCGGGAATCATCAACGACGCCACCACATCGCTAACCCGTTCTAAGGCTTCTTTGGTGCCGCGTAACGTGATATATTCAGCACAGATAAGACTTTCTTCCCTCTTTTGCTGAATCGGACAGTAAGCCGAAACCTGAGCCGTTACCCCGGTATCTTCCCCCATGATCGGACATAAGGTAATAATCCGACAGGGATTTTGAGCGGCGATCGCTTCACTAATACTAAACCCGCGCCCGTCTAAATTTACAATTTGTTTGCGTTCGTCGGGAAGCTTGGCAAATTCTTCGCGGAGTTTAGCCAAAGTGTGGGAATCAACCCGCCCGGTAATACTCAAACCATAAGCCTTTTGAGCCTGTTTAATCGCTTCGCGGGTGTTTGACCCGTGAATGCCATCGATCGCCTCAGAATAGAATCCCAAGCCGGCTAGGAGTTGTTGAAACTCTTCCGGTTCGTAGATGACCATGCTAAACGTCGCCGCGCGGGTGGCGACCGCCGTTGTCTTACCGCCCCCGACGGCTTGAGAAAGCCAGATCCCATTTAATTCGCCCTCAATTTCGCTGAGGGAGATATCTTTTGGTTTTTGTAATGCAACAAGTGGTGTACTCATAGTGTCAATCGCTAGTGATTCGCTATTAGCTGTTCATTGTAGAGATGTCCGAAGCGTTCACAGGGGTTATTGTCTTTGGCTATCCGGGAGCGGAAGTCACTCAATCCCCTGCTTCCCCTGATCGCTCCCGCCTTCTGACGCTTCCCCGCAATTTTACAGTCGCCGCCAACGACGACCATCGCGGTTGAGCAACAATTCCGCTTCTACGGGTTCCCAAGTTCCCGCTTCGTACATCGGAATCGCCTCGGGAGGTGCGGGTGCGTCCCAAACCTCTAGAATTGGAGTAATAATCTTCCAAGAGGCTTCTACCTCATCCCCTCGGGTGAACAGGGTTTGATCGGCAAGCATACAATCAATCAACAGACGGGCGTAAGCGTCGGTACTCGGCTTACCAAAGGCGGTATCGTAGCGAAAATCCATATCTACCGACCGGGTTCTCAGGGAGTTTCCGGGGGTTTTCACCTCAAACCGCATGGAAATTCCCTCGTTGGGTTGAATTCGCAGGGCGAGAACGTTGGGGTTCGCTTGTTTGGCCGCCGACTGGAACATCAAATAGGGAACTTCTTTAAACTGGATGGCAATTTCTGAGACTTTTTTCGGCATCCGTTTTCCGGTTCGCAGATAGAACGGTACCCCTTTCCAGCGCCAGTTATCGATATTGAGTTTCAACGCCGCATAAGTCGGTGTGGTTGAATTGGGGTCTGCGCCTTCTTCGTCTCGATAACCGGGAACTTCTTTGCCTTTCATCCAACCGGCAGTATACTGACCTCTAACGGCCGACTGTTCCAAGTTGGCAATATCGGCGAGGTGGGTCGCCTGCAAGACTTTTACTTTCTCGTTGCGAATGCTATCGGCTTCCAAGGAGTTGGGCGGTTCCATCGCCGTCAAACAGAAAAGCTGCATCAGGTGGTTCTGCACCATGTCCCGCAACGCCCCGGAGGTTTCGTAGTAACCGGCCCTGCCTTCTAAGCCTACCGTTTCCGCAACAGTAATTTGAACGTGATCGACAAATTGGCGGTTCCACAGGGGTTCAAAAATGGCGTTGGCAAACCGGAACACCATCAAGTTTTGAACGGTTTCTTTGCCCAGATAGTGGTCAATGCGGTAAACCTGTTCTTCTGCACAAACTTGACGGACAACTCGGTTGAGAACTTGGGCGGTACTGAGGTCGCGACCGAAGGGTTTTTCGATCACCAAACGGTTCTTTTTCGGGTCGGTTAACATTCCGGCCGCGCCGAGTTGTTGAATGGCTTCTCCGAAGTAACGGGGCGCCACAGACAGGTAAAAGACCCGGTTTCCTCGGGTTCCTCTCTGTTCGTCGAGTTCGCCTAAAAATGCCTTGAGTTTCTGGTAGCTTTCTTGTTGATCGATGTTTCCAGAACAGTAAAACAACCCCTTGGTGAAGTCGTTCCACAGTTCCTCCGATTGTATCCCGCCCCCGAATTCTTCGACGCCGATCCGCATCTGTTCGCGGAAGTAGTCGTGAGTCCACTCCCGTCGGGCGACTCCGACTATGGTTAATTCTGGAGGAAGTTTACGTTCGAGGCGCATTTGATACAGCGCCGGAACCAGTTTGCGCTGAGTTAAATCCCCTGATGCACCGTAGATTACTAAAATCTGGGGTTCAGGGATGCGATCTTGTTGCAGTCCAACCCGTAACGGATTTTCGAGTAGTGTGACCATTTACATTCCCTTGTCAATTTAGTTGAGGCGGTGACACTTTTTGTTTGTTTTAATTATCTGTTTTTGGCGATCGCCAAACCGTTAGAAATGAACAGTTATCGATTTTACTTTTTAGGCGGGGAACTTTTGAGCTTGAAAGCCTGATTCAGCAAGCTATTGAGTGAGGTTTTCCTCTTTAACCAACAGGCTTTTTTCTCTGGGAGTGCCTAAAATAATTGACCGTTCAAACTTAGGCGGTAATACCTATCTAATCGGCTGTCACCCGTGCGATCGCCATTCCGTTCACTATCCCACCGTTGAAAGCTGTTTTACCTTTTCTTCTAAGGAACCCATCAACGAAGTAAAGGGTTTAACAAACTTATCAATGCCTTCGCTTAATAAGTCATCCATGACTTGATCGAGGTCGATATTAATGTCAGGATCTTTGAGACTTTCAATCAAGTGATAAGCCTGATCAACATCGGTTTCGACCCGATTTTCAACATCACAATGATCGGCGCAAGCATCAATAGTATTCGGAGGTAATGTATTAACGGTATTCGGCCCGATCAGTTCGTCAACATACATGACATCGCTGTAGCTTGGGTTTTTGGTGCTGGTACTCGCCCACAGTAACCGCTGTGTATTTGCACCTTTTGCCGATAACGTTTTCCAGCGATCGCTTTGAATAATTTTCTTGTATTCTTGATAAGCAATCTTGGCGTTAGCAATGGCAACTTTACCTTTAACTTCCTCTAATTTTGCCTTGCGATTCAAGTCGGTTACGCCGTGCAGTTGGTCATCAATCGCATCATCAATATTACTATCAATGCGACTGAGAAAGAAACTCGCCACCGACGCCAACTTACTGATATCTTTTCCTTGATTGAGACGGGCTTCTAAGCCTTTAATATAAGCCCAAGCCGTCTCCACATAACTTTTCACCGAAAACAGCAAAGTCACGTTAACATTAATTCCGTGAGCGATCACCCGTTCAACCGCCGGAAGTCCTTCGGGAGTTCCCGGAATTTTGATCATCACATTTTCCCGACCGATGGCTTCATAATAGCGTAAAGCCTCTTTAACGGTACTCTCGGTATCTTTAGCAATAGTCGGGGGAACTTCAATGCTGACATAACCATCCAATCCGCCCGTTTGTTCGTAGACCGGCTTAAAAATATCGCAAGCATTGCGAATATCTTCAAACACCAGGGACTCATAAATTTCCATCACCGACTTGCCGGCTTTAATCCCTTTTTCAATCTCCGCATCATAGATGGCATTTCCCTTAATGGCCTTCTCAAAAATCGCCGGGTTAGAAGTAATTCCCCGAATCCCTTTTTCAACCATTAACGTCTTCAATTCGCCGGACTCAATCAGGTCGCGGCTTAAATTATCCATCCAGATACTTTGACCGAGATTTCCAATTTCCAGCAGATGATTTGTGGTCATAACTGCAATTCCTGTAACGTCTACAAAATTGAAACAAATAGAGAGCGGATTTTCCGATTAAGCGAACTGTAAGACCAATCAATCTCTAATTTAAACAGTTCAGTTAATCGGTGTTTCCGATTCAATCTCGCTTTCCGATTCTATCGGTGAATGTTTTCGCCTAGAGGTATTTTTAGGCCTAACTCTAGAAAGAGGACCGTCTAGAGTTCTAGAAACGACTATTGTTGATCTCGACGCACCCGATCTTGAATAAACGACTCTACCAGGGCAACATCTTCTTTACTACCAATCACAAGAGGCGTGCGTTGATGTAATTTATTGGGAACCACATCCATAATTTCTTCAGTTCCCGTAGAAGCCCGTCCTCCGGCTTGTTCCATTAAGAAAGCCATCGGCGCCGACTCGTACAACAACCGCAGTTTTCCTTCCGGTTTTTTGACGGTACCGGGATACAAAAACACACCACCCTGATACAAAATTCTATGAATATCTCCGACTAAAGCGCCGCTATATCTAGCCGTGTAACCGTCGTGACGGTGAACATAACGAATATAATCGCGAATGGATTCATCCCACTGCCAGAAATTCCCTTCGTTGACGCTGTAGACCGGACCGTGATCGGGAATTGTAATGTTCTCATCTGCAAGAATAAATTCACCCAGACTCGGGTCTAAAGTGAAGGAATGAACACCCGTCCCAATGCTGTAAACCAGCAATGTACTCGGCCCGTAGAGGATGTATCCCGCAGCGATTTGTTTGCGTCCATGTTGCAGCAAGTCCGCAGCCTCGCCCTCTTCGTCGTTCCCTTCCTGTTGACGAATGGAAAATATCGATCCGACATTCAGGTTGGTATCGAGATTGGATGAACCATCTAGCGGGTCATAAAGCAGGGTGTAGCGTCCGATGGGGCAGTTTTCGGGAATATAGTAAGGCTTCTCCATTTCCTCGGATGCCAAGCGACAAACTAGGCCGCTTTGTTTGAAAACGGAGATAAACACCGCATTGGAGTAGAGATCCATTTGTTTGACTTCTTCCCCTTGGACGTTCACACTGCCGGTGAACCCCAAAGCATCATCTACTAATCCCGCCCGACTCAAACGACGTGCAATCAGCTTACCCGCCAGTCCGATGCGGTTCATCAGGGCGCTGATGTCTTGGGCATCGGGGGAAAAACTATTGAGTTGTTCGAGAACGTGACGGGATAGCGTGGTGCAGTCCCGATCGATATATTGTCCCTGATCCAGAGGATCGGAGGGCGTGGGCTTGGCTGGAATCTGAACCATGATTATCGTCTCCGGTGTCTACTCGTCTCACCAATTGAGTGAATGTTTGAATTCTCTTAGGGTGAACGAAGTTACTCGCGCTGCCTTCTATCTTAAGGAGACTTTTAGGGTCAAGCGGCTAAATTTTAAGCTAAGTTTTATATCTTTGGTTTGTTTGGCGACTGTTGTTTATTTTTCTTTTTTTAAAGGACTAAGTTCTTCGTCTTTGTTTGGGGTTTCCCTAAAATTCAGTATCAATCGCAGCAGTTTTTGTAAAATAAGTATTAATAACTATTCCCCCATTAATCTTGTAGAGCGGAAAATTTGTAGGCCCCGACTGCTGCTGCTGCGATCGCCACCGTTAACAAAATCGGTAAACTATACAGGGGAAATTTTTCGATGTCGTAGGCTGCGGCTCTTAACCCAATGCTGGTATAAGTTAAGGGTAACAAATAAACAATGCTTTTCAAAATTGGCGGTAAGGTGGCGGGGTCAAAAAAGGTTGCGCCTAAAAAAGACATGGGAATAATTAAAAAGTTGTTGTACAGTCCGACGGTTTCCAACGATTGAACTTGCAAACCAACAATTACGCCCAATCCCGCAAATACCGCACAGTTTAAGACTAAAACCAATAAAAATAACGGGCTGAGAAAAACAAGTTTTTGGGTAAATAAAACCGCGACAATAATCACAGAGAGGGAAGTTAATAAACCCCGAACAATTCCCGCCATCATTTTTCCCAAATGCAAAGATAACGGATGCACCGGAAGCAGCAATAATTCCTCAAAAGTTTTTGTATAGAGACGTTCGCCACAAATCGAAAAAACCGTCCCGCTAAAACTAATCGTCATGGAAGATAACGCCACCATTCCCGGTAAAATAAACTCCAGGTAGCTGTCTCCGATGGCGGGTTTTGGCAAAGAACTTCCCAACCCCAAACCAAAGGCGAGAATATAAATCAAAGGAGAAATTAATCCGGCTGAAGCCACTTGTACCAGTCGCACCCGCAAGTCCAACCAATCTCCCCAAAACACCGTTAAACCATCTTGTAAAATTCGTTGAAATGACAATCCCTGATTTTTTTTTAAAGTAACCATTTAATACACCTTTTCTAACTGTCTAAAATCCCGTTCAACTTCCGCCCAGAGTGCGCGATTGTGGGGGTCGGTTTTTAATGCTTTTTTGAGATAACTTCTGGCTTTTTCCAGCTTTTTCTCTTTAATTAAATGCCGTCCAAAGCGTTGATAAGTAATGGCTTGCCACTGACGAATTTCGATATCTTGGGGGATTCTTTGAGCCAAACCTTCAATTAAAGCGATGGCTCTCGGAAAGCGTTTATATTTCAAAAGTTGCTGCAATTCTCGATAAGAATTATGCTTAAGTTTCTGCTCAATTTCCGAGAGTTGTACATTTCTTTTTAAAGCGGGTTCTTGGCGAGAAATCTTCACCCGTAGGGGTTGAAAAGGCGGAGGAGAAACAACCGTTGTTTGTGTCGGTTCGGGCTGACTTACGACTTTAGCTTCAGGTTGAGCAACATCGAGTAAAAACTTATAAGCTTCCGTGACTGCAATAAACTTTTCACGGGCTAAATGATCGGGATTGACATCAGGATGATAAAGTCTAGCCAACCGTCGGTAAGAAGCTTTTACCGCTTCTAAACTTGCTCCTGATCGCAATCCCAACTGTCGATAATAATCTGCCGTATCCATTCAGTTTAGATCAACTCCGTTAACCCTAATTCTCTAGTTAACAGCAAAGAATTATCGATTGTCAACTTGAGAGGGAACAGGGAATAGGGAACAGGGAACAGGGAATAGGCGTTCAGGCAAGGGGCAAGGGGTAAGGGGTAAGGGGTAAGGGGTAAGGGGTAAGGGGTAAGGGGTAATAATCGGGCTGTTTAGGAGGGCGCATTGCCATGCGCCCCTACAGAAAAATCTGTTTCCTATTCCCTGACTCGGTGACTCGGTGACTCGGTGAGGCAGTGCGGACTTGGTGGTTTCCATCAAGGAGCAACGGACGTTCCCGGAGGGTGACTCGGTGACTCGGTGACTGTTTAAGCGGGCCGTTCTTCAATCACCTGATCGACCAAACCATAGTTTTTGGCTTCTTCGGCGGATAAAAAGTAATCGCGATCGGTATCTTTCTCGATTTTTTCGAGGGGTTGATGAGTCTGTTCGGCGAGGATACTATTTAATAAACCGCGAATTCTGAGAATTTCTTTAGCTTCAATCTCAATATCGCTCGCTTGACCCCGAGTTCCGCCGAGGGGTTGGTGAATCATAATCCGGGCGTGGGGTAGGGCGAGGCGTTTTCCGGGGGTTCCGGCTGCCAACAGAAAAGCGCCCATCGAAGCGGCCAAACCGACACAAATGGTGACGACATCGGCTTTAATGTATTGCATGGTGTCATAAATCGCCATGCCTGCGGTAACAGAACCACCGGGAGAGTTGATGTAGAGATAAATCGGCTTATTGGGGTCTTCAGAATCGAGATACAGCATATAAGCAACAATGGCATTAGCGATCCCGTCATCGACTTCCTCAGATAAGAAGATAATCCGCTCTCGGAACAGTCGCTCGTAAATATTAATCCACTGTTCGTAGGTACCGCCCGGTAAACGATAGGGAACACTCGGAACACCAATGGGCATCGCTTTTTTCCTCCAAGCAAGTTATATTTTCAAGTCGCCATCAAACCGCAGTTAAGACACTTTGGCTAAATCCTTTCGGCTGGCCATAATTTGATCGATCAAGCCATACTCTTTAGCTTGTTCGGGGGTCATGTAAAAAGTCCGGTTCATGTCTTTGGAGATTCTCTCGACAGGCTGACCCGTATTTTCAGAGATAATATCAATCATGAGTCTCTGCTTTGCCAAAACTTCTTTAGCGTTGATTTGAATATCGGTCGCTTGTCCTCGGGTTCCAGACAGAGTATGAGTCAAAGCGATCATCGAATGGGGTAAACAGGCTCGTTTTCCTTTGGTTCCGCAGGAAAGCAACATCGCCGCCACCCCGATCGCCTGACCCAGACAGATGGTAATAATCTCTGACTTGACGTGCCGCATGGTGTCATAGATTGCCAGACCTGCCATCATAGACATGGTACCGATGGACTCATCGGTCATTCCGGCCAACACCGGATCGCCCAACGAGTTAATGTACAGGTAAATTGGCTTGTTTTGGTCTTCCGAGTCGAGATATAACAGGGCTGAAACCAAAGAATTCGCCAATCCCATTGATACGGGTTGGTTGAGAAAAATAATCCGTTCCTGACTCATCCGAGTATAGATGCTTACCCATTGCCACTGGCGGCTACCGGGTAAGTTGTAGGGAACGCGAAGCACTTCATCGACAGCCATTGTTCACACCTATAAACACGCTATACACCCACAGGTAACTGTTTGGGTAGTTCTTTTGTACTCTCCAACACGCGATCGATCAAGCCGTACTCTTTGGCTTCTGGCGGGGTCAGGTACAACATTCGGTCGGTGTCCTTGGCAATTTTTTCGGGCGCTTGACCGGTGTTTTTAGAGAGAATATCTAATGTTGCTTGCTTGTTGGATAATACTTCTTTCGCCCGGATCTGAATATCGGTGGCTTGAGAGCGACCCATTCCCATGCGAGGTTGGTTGAGTACAATCGTCGCGTGGGGTAAACTGGCCCGGAAACCTTTGGTACCTGCCGAGAGGATCATCGCTGCGGTTCCCATCGCCTGACCGATACAAATGGTGTGAACGGGGGGCTTGATGTAGCTGATCGTATCACAAATGGCAAAGGCTTCGGTATCTTGGCCGATCGCATCTCCGGTATACCATGAGGTGCCGGTGGAGTTGATGTAGAAGTAAATGGGCTTGTCTGAAGCATCAAACTGAAGGTAAAGTAACTGAGCGATGATCAGCTTTGTTACATCGACTCCTAGCTGGCGTTTGAAGTCATCAGAGGAAACTAAGGGTAAACCCAGATAGATGATTCGCTCTTTCAACAGGAGAGAGGGAAGATCTGGAGGGGGTGTCCGAACGGCGCTGTCGCCATAGTATGGGCTTTGCACGGTTAATCTGTTATGAACTCTTCAAAAATTGTAACTTGAACCTAGAAAAGGATTCTGATACAAAAATAGTAACGCAAGTTTAGGTTACTCTGTTGACGGTTAGTTTACACCCTTTTTTGCGATCGGTGGCGCCGCAGGATTTTATCCCCCGAGAGCGATAATCCCGCTTTTATCTAACGCTTTTACTCAATTTTAGGGTTTTTCGCTGCCGTTCTTCAAAGGTTCGGTAATTACGTCAAGGTGTGGATTTCCGATCTCAAACGCGATTCTAACTCCGCGATCGCAGATAATATTAGCTGATGTTCAAACCGTCGCCCGACTCGACCCTTGGTAATTTTCTAGGGTTCGGGAAGTGCGGACAAAGTTAATGTAGAATTAAACAGATTTATCTGAGTCCCTGAAAAGCTCCGGTCTGGTAAATACATACTAGCGCAAGTTTAGCTCACTCCTATGAACGTTAGTTTAGAACCTTTTCTCAACGATCCCAATCTCGATGTTACCCAAGGAAGCAGCCAGCGTCAGCTTTCTATTTCGGTTTCGGCGCTTCCCAACTCCATCGATCGCCATGTTCCCCTCAACCTCTGTTTAATTTTAGATCACAGCGGTTCGATGAGCGGGCGTCCGTTGGAAACGGTTAAAAAAGCGGCGGGAGAATTAATTGATCGCTTGAACCCCGGCGATCGCATTTCGGTTGTGGTTTTCGATCATCGGGCTAAAGTGTTAATTCCCAATCAAGATATCGATGATCCTGAAAGTATTAAAAAGCAAATTAATCGCTTAAGAACTTCTGGGGGAACTTCGATTGATGAAGGATTAAAACTGGGAATCGAAGAGTTAGGAAAAGGCAAAGTTGAGCGCATTTCTCAGGGGTTTCTCCTCACCGATGGCGAAAACGAACACGGAGATAATAACCGCTGTTTGAAATTAGCCCAACTCGCCACCGATTATAATTTAACTTTAAATAGTCTCGGTTTTGGAGATGATTGGAACCAAGATATTTTAGAAAAAATTGCCGATGCGGGCGGCGGTTCTCTGGCTTATATTGAATATCCCGAACAGGCAATAGATGAGTTTAGCCGTTTGTTTAATCGGATGCAATCGGTGGGTTTAACTAATTCTTATTTGCTGTTTTCTTTAATGCCCGGAGTCAGATTTGCTGAGTTAAAACCCATTGCCCAAGTTGCCCCGGATACGATAGAATTACCGTTACAAAAAGAGGGGGATAGATTTGTTGTGCGGTTGGGGGATTTAATGAAGGACAGGTCACGCATTGTTTTGGGAAATCTTTATATCGGAAAATTGCCCCCAGGAAGACAAAAAATCGCCCAATTACAAGTTCGTTATGACGATCCGGCGTTAGGAAATCAAGGATTATATTCCGAACCGGTTTTGGTTGAAGCCAATGTTATTAATGGATATAAACCCACTCCAGATCCCCAAGTTCAAAAACATATTTTAGCCCTTGCAAAATACCGACAAACCCAAATAGCAGAAACCAAATTACAACAGGGCGATCGCGCGGGTGCGGCGACTATGTTACAAACTGCGGCGAAAACCGCTTTACAAATGGGGGATAACGGCGCCGCTACTGTTTTACAAACCAGCGCCACTCGTTTACAATCGGGTGAAGAACTTTCCGAAGCCGATCGCAAGAAAACCCGCATTGTTTCTAAAACGGTATTAAAAAGTGAATAGTTATGTTTTCCCCTCAAAAATTTATCTAAACCCACCCCCACAACAACGTAGGGGCGGGTTCGGAAAAAATCTCTGTTTTCCTATCAAAAATGTATCTAAACCCGCCCCAAAAAATCGCCCAAACCGCGTACAAATGTAGGGGCGGGTTCGGAAAAAATCTCTGTTTTCCTATCAAAAATGTATCTAAACCCGCCCCAAAAAATCGCCCAAACCGCGTACAAATGTAGGGGCGGGTTCGGAAAAAATCTCTGTTTTCCTATCAAAAATGTATCTAAACCCGCCCCAAAAAAACGTTATTGATATCAATAATGGTGCTGGTTTTCATGGGTTTATTTATATTACAAATAATTGCAATTGGGGCGGGGCGGGTTTATAAATATTTATTCAAATTCCGAAAAATCTGGGGGGAACCCGCCCCTACACAGATGATATTGATATTGATAATGGGGCGGGTTTATAAATATTTATTCAAATTCCGAAAAATCTGGGGGGAACCCGCCCCTACACAAACGTTATTTATATTGATAATGGGGCGGGTTTATAAATATTTATTCAAATTCCGAAAAATCTGGGGGGAACCCGCCCCTACACAAACGTTATTTATATTGATAATGGGGCGGGTTTTCATGGGTTTATTTATATTACAAATAATTGCAATTGGGGCGGGGCGGGTTTATAAATATTTATTCAAATTCCGAAAAATCTGGGGGGAACCCGCCCCTACACAGATGATATTGATATTGATAATGGGGCGGGTTTATAAATATTTATTCAAATTCCGAAAAATCTGGGGGGAACCCGCCCCTACACAAACGTTATTTATATTGATAATGGGGCGGGTTTTCATGGGTTTATTTATATTACAAATAATTGGAATTGGGGCGGGGCGGGTTTATAAATATTTATTCAAATTCCGAAAAATCTGGGGGGAACCCGCCCCTACACAGATGATATTGATATTGATAATGGGGCGGGTTTATAAATATTTATTCAAATTCCGAAAAATCTGGGGGGAACCCGCCCCTACAGAGTTTACTGGTGACTGTTTAAAGCTTGACGTTGGGCTTCTAATAACTGTTTTATTCCAATTTCAGCATAATCCATAATTTTATTCAACTGCTGACGGGTAAAACTTTCGGCTTCTGCGGTTCCCTGTAATTCAATAATTCCCAATTTATCGTTCATTACAATATTAAAATCAATATCTGCGGCGACATCTTCTTCGTAGTCTAAATCTAAATAGGGTTCCCCTTCTAATAATCCCACAGAAACGGCTGCAATTTGATGAGAAATTGGCGATTTTTCTAATTCCCCTTTTTCGACTAATTTATCAAACGCATTCGCCAACGCCACAAACCCGCCGGTTATCGAAGCGGTACGAGTTCCCGCATCGGCTTGAATCACATCCGCATCAATAATAACCGTTTTTTCGCCCAATACTTTTAAGTCTACCGCAGCCCGCAAACTGCGACCAATTAAACGTTGAATTTCTTGGGTTCGTCCCGATAATTTCATCAATTCCCGGGGTTGACGTTGTTGAGTCGCACCGGGTAACATTCGGTATTCTGCGGTTAACCAACCTTGTCCGCTATCTTGTAAAAATTTGGGTACTCCCGGTTGAATGGTAACATTACAAATAACTTGAGTATTCCCGCATTTTGTCAGTACAGAAGCCTCCGAATAGCGAGTATAATCGAGTTCAAAAGAAACCGAACGCAATTCATCGGGTTTTCGATCATCCAGACGTTGCAAAACCATAAGAATTCACCTATAATTAGTTTGTGGAAAAAAGTAAATTTTCAAGTCGGGTCAGCAGAAGAATTCCCGGAACTCCTCAACTGACTAAAAATATCCTGTTGTACTTTTTCGGGGGGTTGGTTGCCATTAATATCGAGCAAGCGATCGCGAGGGCTGTAGTATTCTAATATGGGAATAGTACGTTGATAAAACAGTTCGATCCGACGTCGAATAATCAGAGGTTTGTCATCTGATCGCGATCGGTGTATTGTCCGACTTGCTAACACATCTTCGGGAACATTGAGATAAATTGCCCAATTTAATTGTTGTCCCAAATCTTCCAGTAAAAAATCCAATTCTTCGGCTTGAAATGCAGTGCGTGGATAGCCATCAAGCAACCATCCATCACTGACATCGGGTTCAAGTAGCCGTTGACGAATGAATTGAATCATAATATCATCGGGGACCAATTCCCCTTTTTCCACGTAGGGACGGGCTTTTTCGCCGAGGTTGGTTCGATAAGCGATCGCGTTTCGCAAAACCTCACCCGTTGATATCGAGGGGATACCGAGATGCTGAGATATCCCTTCGGCTTGTGTTCCTTTGCCGGCGCCGGGTCCTCCGAGAATCACCAATCTCACTCCATTTCACCCCCTGATCTTGCGTTAAAACTAAGTTAACGTATATTGTCTCATTTGTTTAATCATCTGGAAACTGCCAGCAAGCGATATGTTCAACGTTTGTACTTCCACAGGCGGGACAGGGTGCCTCATCGGAAGAATCTACCCATTCATAATTACATTGACGACAGTGACAGAAAACATTATTATCGTTGGCTTGTCTGAGGTTAAATTGCCATCGATCCAATTGAGTTTCTGAGTTTTTAGAATTGGGATCTGACATCTTTAAACTTGAGGAATTGAAGTCGGTTTTAATAAGAAATTAGCCGCTTTTTTAGTAATCTCCTCCGACAGATGAATCTGTTTGAGTTTAACCAAATTTTCACTGACAAATAAATCTCGAACCATCACTTTTTCACCCTTGTTAAAAGAAGTTTCATAAAAAACCTCTTTAATTCCCGCAGAAATAATCAGTTTCAAGCAAGAAATACAGGGTTCTAACGTCACATAAATACTCGCCCCCCCGCAGCTAATACCGTGTTTTGCAGCTTGGGCGATAGCATTGGCTTCGGCGTGAACCGCCCGAGAGGGTAAAGATGAACTGGCGTCGCAGCTACTTAACCCCGGATAGCAGTAACCTTGGGTTGTGCAGTGTACCGAACCCGATGGCGAACCATTGTAACCGGTGGCGACCACTTGGCGATCTTTGACAATAACGGCGCCGACGGGAAACGCCAAGCAAGTTGAACGGGTGGCGGCGAGTTTGGCTAACATTAAAAAATATTCGTCCCAAGTGGGGCGGAGTGGGGGTTCGTAGTGAGAAAATTGTTCATTCATCAGTTAAAAACCGCTCGATCCAAATCCATTATCTCCTCTAATTGTTGAATTGAGTTGTTCAACTTCTTCTATTTCCGCGTGTATGACGGGTGCGATGACGAGTTGAGCGATTTTCATGCCTTTATTAATCTTAAAGGTTGTTTTGCCGTGATTGATTAATATTACCCCAATTTCGCCCCGATAGTCGGCGTCTATGGTACCGGGCGTGTTCAATACGGTGATTTGATGTTTGAGGGCTAAACCGCTTCGGGGACGAACTTGGGCTTCGGTTCCGGGTGAGAGTTCGATAGAAATTCCGGTGGGAATGAGTTGGCTTTCTCCGGGTAAAATTTCTCGATCTTCTATGGAATATAAATCCAGTCCGGCATCATTGGGATGGGCGTATTTTGGCACAATTGCCGCTTCGTTGAGTCTCAATATTTTGATTTTCATTTTATCCTATTTTTCCGAATATTTTTAACAACAGTTCAAGCATCTTGCTTGCTAAATAATATCATGTCCGACTCATCAATAATCATTATGTAGGGGCGCGCCTCATTACAGTTTACAGTTTACTGTTACCAGTGACCAGTCATGTAGGGGCGCGCCGAGCGCAATTATTTATGTTTTCCCACTCTCAACTGATATAAACCCGCCCTTCTTACTTAGGACTAGCTATCAACAGAATTAACTTTAATTCTATCATAAATTTAGGGCGAAAGTCTGGCTTTTCCCATGCGAGTTGTTTTGTACCAAGCTGCAACCTCTGGAACCCAAGTTTCTACATGAGGCCACATCAATTCGCAGAGTTGTTGAATTTCCAGTTGGGCATCTTTTTTATAGCGCAAATCCAGAAAATGTAACAGAGTTCGCAAGTTTAAACTGACCACAAAATGTTGACGGTAATCAAAGGGAAGTTTGCCTCTAGCGTGTTCTTCGGACATTCCACTTTCAAAGTCGATTTGATAGCGTTTTACCGCTTCTAAACACCAGTCTAAATCGGCTTGTCGTTGTTCGGGAGAGTAGTAATATTTTTTGCCCTGTCGGTTTGTATAGTCGCCAACCGGACGCAAATAAAACACATCTTCTAGATCTTTTTTTCCTTCTAAAACTTCTATAAACTGTTGTCCCGTGTACCGAAAAGAGTTGTGAACAACTAGACCATTGGCGACGAAGTTATGCCATTTTCCTTCTACTTCAATATCGTAGGTCATTTGTTTTCCCAAATACTCCACTTTTCGGACTTTCACCGGATGAGCAATTAATTTTTTCTTTTCCTCGATAACAGTTTGACCATTACACATTAAAGAAATTGGCTTAGTCATTTGGATAACATTACCACTATAATCAGTGATTAAACCCACTGCATCTCCCATCGTTTGCCAACCTTTATCGGTTAACAGCCGATGGTTTACCGTACAGTCTAAAGTTTTGCCATCTTCTAAAGTTAAACGATAAACGGGTTGAACTCCGCTACACATTACATCTTTAATTGAACCTGTTGTAAATTCTCCCGTTTCTTCGTTTAAAACTCTCAACCGCATTTTACGGATTCTGTTTTTGCAGTCGCGGCGATATTCCCCTGGAGGTTCCCCATTTCTACCTCGAATTGACCTTTCACGAATTGCTTTTTCTCCATTTGTCCACAGATCATATAACTCGCCAATTGTTTTTTTGAGTCGGGGTGAAGTTTCTCCCTCGATATTGACAAAGGTGATCTCTGTATCCGCACCCAAACACTGAACATCAAAGGAAATTCCTACCCGATGGGTTCGGGCTTGCTGCATGACGCTGTGGGGAAAATAACCGCAATTAAACACAATTTGAACGTGTTCTAACGGCCCGTAATGTCCTCGTTCTCCGGCTAACAGACGCTTGACAATAATCTCCCCGCATTTGGTTTCAGACGGCCATTTTTCCCGTTCGTCGATAATAAATTTATCGGAATAGTCTTGGTGCATTGCCGCATAAATCACGGTTTGCGGGTTGGGGGTTTGGGCGATAACTTCTACTCTAAATTTATCCATTCTCTTGATCCGAAAAATCGTTAAATCTTATAAAATTTTCTCTACAGAACTTACCTTAATTTTACAATATAACTGAAATATTTTATGTTATTTTAAGAGAAGATTGGGGAAAAAACATGATCCTATCCTCTCGTTTTCGTCAGGCGCTCGTCTACGCCTGTGAACTCCACGCCGAGCAAGTTCGCAAGGGTTCCGGCGTTCCCTACGCGGCGCATTTGTTGGGTGTTGCTAGCATTGCGTTAGAATACGGGGCAAACGAGTCGGAAGCGATCGCCGCACTGTTACATGATGCCATAGAAGACCAAGGCGGCGCATCTACAAGGGAAGAAATTCGCCGTCGGTTTGGGGAGACGGTCGCCGCTATTGTAGACGGGTGTACCGATACGGACCAAACGCCCAAACCCCCTTGGCGAGAACGCAAACAAGCTTACATTGACCATCTTCCCACGACGAGCGCTTCCGTGCGTTTGGTTTCTGCGGCCGATAAACTTTATAATGCCCGATCTATTTTACAAGATTATCGTCAGGTCGGTGAAACAATTTGGGAACGGTTTACAGGGAGAAAAGAAGGAACACTTTGGTATTATCGCTCGCTGGTCGAGGCTTTTGAAAAGGCAGAAACAACGCCTCTTGTTGAAGAATTGGATCGGGTTGTTTCTCAGATCGAACAGTTGGCAAAATGAATTGACTTGATGACAACTACCCTTGGATTAACTTTTACGATTAAAGGAAAAAAATGGCAAATGTTCGCTTAGAGAAAATCAACCGTATCTATAATAATGTTACCGCAATTGAGGATATTTCTTTTGAAGTTCCCGACGGTGAATTTTGGGTGCTTTTGGGGCCTTCCGGCTGTGGAAAATCAACAATTTTGCGGACAATAGCCGGTTTGGAAACGGCAACAAGCGGCAATCTTTATATTAATAATCGCTTGGTGAATGAAATTCCGGCTCGTCAACGAGATGTGGCGATGGTGTTTCAAAATTACGCCCTTTATCCCCATATGAGCGTCGCGGAAAACTTGGCATTTGGTTTGAAAATGCGTCAAATTGAACCTCAAATTATACAGGAACGGGTTCATAAAGTTGCGCGATCGCTATCAATTGATCGTTTATTAAACCGCAAGCCCAAACAACTTTCGGGCGGACAACAACAGCGGGTTGCACTGGGGAGGGCGATAGTACGAGAACCCCAAGTTTTTCTACTCGATGAACCCCTTTCTAATCTCGACGCTCAACTGCGGGATGACACGCGAGCGGAACTGAAAAAGTTACATCAACGTTTAAATATTACCACAGTTTATGTTACCCACGACCAAACCGAAGCGATGACATTGGCGGATAAAATCGTCGTGTTAGACCAAGGAAAAATTCAACAAATTGGAGATCCTCAAACCGTTTATGCCCAACCGAAGAATCAAATGGTTGCCACTTTTTTAGGCAATCCTCCGATGAATATTTTACCCGTTACCTACGGAAATAGCATCTTTTGGATCGCCAATCAATCTTTTAATTGTCCCCTAGAAATTCAAGAAAAAATCAATCCCAAAGATCGAGAAAGTTTTAACTTGGGAATTCGTCCCGAACATATTGAACTGGTTACATCTAACGTTAACCAACAAAATCTTCAGTTGGACAGTCGAAAATCCAATCAAGCTTTGCTGTCGGTTGAGGTGGATGTGATTGAACCTTTGGGTCGAGAAATTTTAGTTCGAGCGAGTTTATCGGTATCCGATAATTCAGAGTTTTCCCAAACTGTAATACAATTTCTAACCCCAGTAGAAATCCGTTTAAAACCGGGCGATCGCATTTCGATTAAACTCGACCTCAATCACGCTATTGTTTTCGCTCCCCAGACGGGAGAGACATTATACGCTTAATCTTCTAGGGGAAAATCCTATTCTGAGAATTCTATTCTTGTGGTTGAGTTATCTTCTTCCTCCTCTTCTACTTCTTCTTCTTCGATTTCAAAGCTAAATTCTTCTTCGGCTAAAACTTCATGTTGTTGTTCAACTTGAACCGTTTTTTCCGGCTCATTTAATGGATTTAGAGTCAGAGTTTGTTGGTGAGCAGAATCATCAATTTTAGGAGTGGAAGGGAGTTCATTTTTAATCACCGAACTCAATTTTACCATCAATCTAGGCCCGGAATGTCCGAGACGAATCACCATTCCATCTTTAATGAAAAACTGATTGAGAGGTTTATTATTGATATAGGTACCGTTTGTACCGAAACACAAAGCTTCCCAACCTGATTCTCGGTTCCACAGTTCTAAATGATGACGAGAAACAACAGCATTATAAATCACAATATCATTATCTTTCGCACGGCCGATCCGAATCGTTGACTTATCCTTAAAAGTCCACCGATTGACTGGTATAGGTTGAGTTGGATGAATGAGAATCAAAGTAATCACTTATAAATCTAAAAGTGAGATAAAAATATACAGAAATTTTTCAGTCGGAATCATTACTTTTGTTGTCGGCTTCAAAATCAATCTAATCTTCTCAAAAATTGGGAATTTTAAGTTGACCAGAAATTTAACTTCATTTGAGGAGAAACGTTAGGAATGATCCCGATCGCTATTCGTCTCGCCAGAATTTGCCGGCAGTTCTTTGGGTTTTATTTCTTGGGGTTCCCGTTCTTCGGAAATAATTTCTACTTCAATTTCTTTCATTCCCTCCTGTTTTCCTTTCGTGATTTTTTGAGCATTTCGTTTCAAGCCTTCAATATGTTCTCGGGTTTTCTCGAAATCCTCTTGTATAAATTCCGCCGCCTGACCCATCTTTTGACCCCAACCTTCCGAATATTGCTGAGGGGTTTTGATGGCAGCTTCTAAGACAATCAACCGTTTGTTTCCCGCGCTAGAAACTGCCGTTGCGGGTAGAATATATACTCCTTCTAAGACGCCTCGCAACCCCTGAGAAGTGTAGAGATAATGATTAATAAAACCGGTTTTTTGCTCAAAAATATAGTCAACAATGGAACCGATTTTATTTCCGGCATCCGTCCAAACTTCGTGATTCATCCCGTGAATGGCTTGTTCCGGTTTCGTGGGATTTTCGTCGGATTCCTCCTGAGAAATCGGACGATTGACGAGAACCGCATCATCACCGATTTGAACAATATTATCCCAAGTAAAGACTCGTTTTTGACCTCGAATCAGTCCCGATTTACAGGTCAAAGCCACCACTTGATGAGATTGAGGATTGATCCAGAGTTGTTCGACTCGACCTAAATCTTCAACAGTATTACGTTCTAGCACCAATCGATTGATTAACTCACTCCGTTTAATCATTTGGGTTTCGGTATTCATAGAGTTAGCCCCACAGTATTTTAAAATTGATCGGCGTTAACGGATGACAACCTCCTGATTTGTTTAATTCTAATTGAGGCCAAGTTCCCCCCAAAATCTCCAGCCAGCATAAATTACTCAGTTACCGTAATATCTTCCTGGGGTTCAGAGGATATTAATTGAGAAGAAGTTGAAGACGAAATGTGATCGACTTTAACTCCGGTATCTAAATGATCTGCTGTTTTTATTTGTCTTTCGCGAACTCCAATTCGACTCATTAAATGTTGACTTTTATCGGCGGGAATATTCAGCTTAATTTTTGGCCCGGAAATCGCTAAATGAATAATTTGTCCGTCAGCAATTGGAGATTCTTGAACCAGTTTTCCGTCGAGATAAGTGCCATTTGTCCCTAAACCAACAATCGTCCAAGTTTTTCCTCGCAGTCTTAACTCGACATGATAGCGGGAGACTACAGCACTATACAAAACGACATCATTTTTCACCGAGCGGCCGATCCGAATCACCTCCTCCTGTTCAAAAGTCCAAACGCGAACGGGAATAGATTGGTTGGGATGAAGTAAAGTTAAGGTAATCACATTGACAGGTTTCAGTTCAAGTAGAGCACCCAAGCACAATTTTAGATGGTTCGGTTCCAATTTTGAACCCCAACAAATCCAGATTCATCGATCGGGTCTGATCTCAAGACTTGCCTTTTTTTGATATCGAGTTCAAAATCACACCTGTAATCTTCAAATTGCCTTAGGAATGTTGAAAAATAAACGAAACGAGATCCCCTTTTCCTAAGGATACGCGATCGCCAGGTCGCAACCGATGTCGATTTCCCTTGGTCAGAGGAATATTATTGACATAAGTTCCATTAGAACTGCCGACATCTTCAATATAATAGGAATCTCCCTCAACCCGAATATCGGCATGGGTACGAGAGACAATTTCCGAATGAGGGAAACCGGAAACATCAAGATCTGGGGGAACCAGATCGTTCGGCTTTCCAACGTGAATCACGGGTAAATTGGGAGGGAGTTCCAAAGTCACATTCGTTTGGATGTGCAGCAAACGTGCAGATAGATGTTGCAGTTGAGTCGTGGGACTCCCCGCTGTTTGCACCGATGCTGTCGGTGGAGATGAATTCAAGTCCGGACTGGTCGTCGCTCTCACCCCCACCGGCTCGGGATCGGGGTTAGATTTTTCTAAATTTGGGGGGGCGACCGCAGAAGTAACAACAGGTTCGGGAGTCACCAACGGCTCGGGTGTCACGGGAGCAGAGGGTGGAGAAACCACAGTCGGTATAGCGGCGGGGTCTTCTTCCAAAGGTGCTGCTGTTGCTGGCTGCAAATTATAGCCACACTGACCGCAAAAAGCAGCATCACTTTGAACGGTTGCACCGCAGCTTGGACAAGTCGTGGTTGTTGGTAGCGGAGTGTAGCAAGCTTCGCACTGAGTTGCTCCCTCCGGGTTTTGGTGATTGCAATTGGGACAAACAATCATCACAATTCTCTGTAGTCAGCTATTACAATTCTGACACTTCGAGACGCTCTCAGCTATGAATTTGTGAGAAATAGGCAATTATCAGTCACCCTTCGGGTTCAGCAGTCGCTCTCTTGCGAACTTCGCTCTCGGCGGAAACCGCCGGGCCGCAAGGAACGCGCTCATGGGGGAAACCCGCGCAAGCCCTCGCTGCAACACCTGTCACCAGTGAAGAGGCAATCATGCAAGAGTTTTGTAGGGGCGGGTTCGGCCAAAATCTCTGTTTTCCTAGAAATAACTTACATAAACCCGCCCCCAACCCGTTAACAATTTTTCCCGGACAACTGGGGTGGGTTTAGATCAGTTATCTGTGGGTAACAGACGCCCACAGGGGGTGGGTTTAGATCAGTTATCTGTGGGTAACAGACGCCGGATTACAGAACCCGCCCCCAACCCGTTAACAATTTTTCCCGGACAACTGGGGCGGGTTTAGATCAGTTATCTGTGGGTAACAGACGCCGATTACAGAACCCGCCCCCAACCCGTTAACAATTTTTCCCGGACAACTGGGGCGGGTTTAGATCAGTTATCTGTGGGTAACAGACGCCGATTACAGAACCCGCCCCCAACCCGTTAACAATTTTTCCCGGACAACTGGGGCGGGTTTAGATCAGTTATCTGTGGGTAACAGACGCCGATTACAGAACCCGCCCCTACATCGGACTCCTATTCCCTATTCCCTATTCTCCGTTAAGACTTGACCGGCGGCTTCATCTAACAGCCACCAGAGTTCCCCTTGAGGTTGGATGGCGCGAGAGGGATACATCATTTCGTCGGCGGTTTCGGCAAAAACCTGAGTTAAGGCGGGTTGTTTATTCTCCCCCGTCACCAAAAACATCACACATTCAGCTTGGTTAATCAGGGGAACCGTAAACGTTAAACGGGGTTGACCGGCCTTATTCCCCACCGCAATTAAGCGATCGCGAACCTGTAACGCTTCAGTCTGGGGAAACAGACTCGCCGTGTGAGCATCATCCCCCATCCCGAGTAAAATCACATCAAAAGCGGGAAACTCTCCCTCAGACACCTGAAAAAAGCGGCGCAACTCGGCATCGTACTGACCGGCATCGGCAAGGGGATCATTTCCGCCGGTCGGCATCGGGTGAATATTCTCAGGTGGAAACGGGACTCGCTCCAGCCAAGCTTGACGAGCCATCCCTTCGTTACTATCGGGGTGATCGGGGGCAACGTAGCGTTCATCTCCCCAAAAAATATGAATCTTATCGAGGGGTAAATCTTCGGCCGCCAGCCCTTCATAAAGCGGTTTTGGGGTACTTCCTCCCGCCAACACCAGGCTAAACAGGCCTCGGGATGCGATCGCGGGTTCGATTTTGTCCAAAATAATCGCTTTTGCTCGCTCTACAAGCTGATCGCGACTGGGAAAAAGTTCAATATTTTTTTTCATAGTCCAGAAAATCGAGTTAGACAACAAACCATAAAAGCAATTAAGCCGGAGCAATGCTCTATCTGTCCGGGGTTTCACCCCTGATTTCTCGCCCGACCTCGCTCTAAAGAAAACCAACAGTTAAAATAAAACTGTTAGAGTTCAATTGGCGAGGCGATTGGAGTGACAACGGCTCAATCCAGCCAAGACGCTACTCACACAGACGAGGTTATCAGCTTTAAGGCGATTTGGATGAGAACTCTAATGATTTCTTCAATGATTTCTTCAATCCCTCTTTAACGGAAACTAAACCGATGTCTATCCTTAAAAAAACATCTGAGACTCTTAACCTGATCGGCGCCAAACTTAAACCCGCCACCCAACCGAGATTTTGGGGGCCAATCAGCGTCACGGCTATCGTTGTTGCTTTTATTTGGCAAGTTTCAGAACATCCCGAATGGTTTGAGTTGGACGATCTGCGAGAAGCCGTTTCCAATTCGGGAAATTTCGACGATCGCCTTTCTCAAGAAGACCGATCAATTGCCGCCGATATTGACAGTTCAGCCGTTTTGCTCAAAGAATTAGAAGGGCCACAACTGTTACCCTACCCCATAAACGAGCCAATTAACGCCGCAGAAGGCGTACTCGATCAAGCGCGTCAATCCGGTTTAAATCGCTCTACAACGCCTTCAAGCTCGTCTAATCCGCTGTTAGAACCCCCATCGGCTTCCAATAATACCTTACCCGATTTTCCGGTTGCGCCAACGCCATCGGACTCCAATAATATCCTCAATTTCAACCCCACCCCCACTCCTTCTTCTCCGCCCCCGTTACCTCAAAACCCTTCCGGCTTAACGCCTGCGAATCCCTTCGAGGTCAACTATCCCAGTGCGACAACCGCCCCAGAGGGAGAGACATCCACCAATAATCCCCTACAGGCGGCGATGGATCAATATAATATCCAAGAACAAGGACAATCAAATCAACCGAGTTCATCTTCGTCCGATTTGAGGGTAAACAGCAATCAACCCCAAGTCAACCCGGTCAATGTTCCCGGAAAACCCACAAATTCCACCCCGACAAGCGTTGTCAGTCAACCCATTGTCGAAATTCCTCCCGCCACTTGGATTGTACCCCGTCCAAGCACAACTCCGACTCTCCCCACCAGTCCGACAACGACAACCAACTCCTATCAAACCAATATTTCTATCACTCCCCCGGTTGTTCCTTCTCAACCGATAATTCCCCCCACCCGGACCGACGCCGCAGTTACTCCCGATATACAGAATATTTACAATTCCTACAGCACCTATCCCAACGTCAATTCTAACGGTTCCTACAGCGCTCCTTATCCGAATAATAACGCTTCTCCCATTCAAGCCTATCCGGGCTATTCTAACAACACTTCAACCAATCCCCAAGACTATCAAGTTAATCAAAATAGTCTCATTCAAAGTCCCGCCGATCAATTTAATCAAATGAATCAGCAACGTTCTTACTCCGTTCCCCGTCCCATTCCCGGGCGCCGAATTGGAGGGGGCGAAATTAACACGTTTGCCAATCCTTAAAGCCGGTTTTGACCTTGTTGTAAAATACATTCAGCATCGAGTAATTGTCTGTGTTCGCTTCTGACAACTGCACAACCTTCGACTAAAGTTGAAAGGACAAAGACTTGTCCTTGTTTGATGCTGTCTAAAATGGGTTCAACTAACTCGACTTGTCGAATTAAAACCCGGGTTGAAATGTATTCGGCTTTGAATGTACTTTCTCCATCCAACAGCCAAAAATCAACCCCATATTTGCGGATAAAGTCTTGAACTTCGCTCAAATCAGAGCTATATTGAGCATTAACTAAGTCTAATAAACGCTGGTAAAATTGAGTATAATATTGGGTATGGTAGGGGTAATCATATTCCAGTGCAATTAATGTCGAACGTTGGGCTAAAGTGGGAATAAAATCGGCTTCTTCTGAAAGGGTAGCGACTAAAGTTTCTTTGGGTTGTTTTTGCAGAAATTCATAAATTAGCGGTTCTTTTCCGGTGCGATAGAGTTGGTTGGGAAGGGTAACACCGGGTAAAAAAGGAACAATTATTAGCAACATTCCCAAACCGAACGTTAGGCTAAAAAACGTTAATTGGTAGCGATTAAAACCGTTTTCTATCAGTTGAATTAAAGCCCGAATTTGGGCTTCTAGAATTAAGATTACCGCCAAACCTGCGGCGAAAATTAACACAATTTTGAAGCTGTGGTAAGTGTAGCGAGTTGGAAAATATAGCTGGAATAAAACCGCATGGGCTAAGAAATATAATCCCAAAGAGGCTAATAAGATTTGTCCTAAAAGTTTAATTTCAGAATCGATTTGTTTGGCGATAGGAAAGCGTTGAGTTTGTTTGAGTAAAAACGGTAAGGCGAACCCAAATAAAGCCAGCGGGGGTATAAGTCCGATAAAGAGTAAACCCGTTTGAGGGGCGACTAACCAGTAAATAAAAGGATTATCGTGAAAGAAAAAAGCCCGTCCAAATAACCCGTCTAAAGGGTAAAATTCGGGTCTTAATTTGGCTTCAGCAAGGGTGATCATTTCGCCAAATTCAGTTGTATTGAGTTTGTAGGGGAGTAAAATTAAAACCGTAACAATTCCTCCCGCTAACCAAGCTAAACGGTTGAATTTTTGAGAAGAAAGCTTTATTTTGTTATTGTGGAAATCAAACAATCTGAGGGTTAAAATCCCTAAAAATAGCAGGGTAATTTGGGGATAAAATAAACCCGATAAAGCGATCAAAATTAGCAAAGGAAATAAAGATTGACGCAATAGGTAATATAAAAAAGCCAAAAATATCGGATAAACAAACGCTCTCGGTGTCGCAGAAACGAGATCATCTTCTATCCATAACGCTTGGTTTAAAATCAATGTTGTGATCAAACCAACTGCGGGAATGGGTAACAGTTGTAAACTGACTGCAAAACAATAAACTGTGGTAATTAACCCTAAAATTAGCGGTAAAATCTTACTCGCAATCAAAGGATTAATTCCAAAAAAAGCGATAATTTTATAAAAAACTTTGTAACCCCAAGGCGCGAGAGATTCCAAATAATTGGCGATTAAATCTTGGGGAAAAAGTTCGGAGTCGAGAAAGCGTTGCATCCAAAAAACGTGTTGTCTCGCATCATCCTGAATCACATATTCGCTGTTAAAAGCCTGTTGCATGGAAAGAAAACCGTAGAAAAAAGCAATCAACAGACTGAGGATGAAACACCATCTAAAATGAGGATTATAGCGAGAAAGAGTTGGGGTTGTTAAAGATTGATGAAAAGCGGTAAAAACTGGTTTTAAAAAGGGCTTGAAGCTTTGAGTTTTGAACATATTAAACGATAGATACTCCCGTTGTTTGAGAAGAATTTCAGGAAATTAACGAGATGTTCGATACAGTAAAAAACTAGAAACCCCCAAACCGATAGCAATGGGTAGCCAACCCGCAACAAAAGGAGTTAAAATCCCTTTTTGTCCCAAAGCACCCGTAACAAATGCTAACAGATAATAGGAAAAAATAATGATAATACTCAGCCCAAAACTGGTACCCCGACTGGTTCGTTCAGGGCGACAACCCAGCGCCGCACCCAACAAACCAAACACCACACAAACAAACGGAAGGGAATATTTTTGTTGAATTCTAACTTTAGTTTTCTGTACAATCTTGTCATTACCACTGCTTTTCATCAGTTCTAAATATTCGTGGGCTTGTATAATATTCATCTCATCATAGCGACGTTTGCGACTGGCTAAATCTAAAGGAACGCGAGACAATTTTAACTCTTTGTGATCGAAACGGACAATATTACGATAAGATCCTTGAGGATCGACCATGTAAACCGTACCGTCGTAAAAATCCCAACTTTGTTCGGTTCCATTCCAAACCGCCGATTCCGAGGAAATAATTTGAGTAATTCCCTGTTGAGATTGATCCAAAATTGTCACCCCCTTCATGTTCTTCCCATCAAATTCTTGAGCATAAAATAAACGCACAAGGATGCTGACTTCTTCATCCGAATTTTCGACAGGAACGCGACGATATTCGGGATAGAAAATATTATCTTCTTTGACGGGAAGTCGATCTTGATGCAGTGCTTTTTCCAGAGTAATAGAAGCCCGATAGTTGCTGGCGGGAACGAGTAATTCATTAAACACAAACATAGAAGCGGTAATAAACAAGCTAAAAATTAGCGTGGGAATCACCAACCGATAAATACTAATTCCGCAACTTCGCAAAGCGACAACTTCGCTATCGCTAGACATTCGCCCATAAACAATTAACGTCGTCAACACCATCGACATCGGGAAGGATAAAACGATAAATTCGGGCATTTTCAACAAAAAGATTTGCACCGCAATTCCCACATCCAAACCCGACTCGGCAATTTGACGAACCAAGTCAAAAACCGTATCAATCGAAAGCGCAACCGAGGTAAACAATCCCACCCCAAACAAAAACGGAGCGATGAGTTCAGTAATAATATAGCGATCTAAAATCGACAGATGGAAACTCGGAAATTTTAAAGAACTAATCGACTTGGAAATTGATGTTTTCATAGTTGAAAGCTATCACCAAGGTAATATTGTCGTACTAGAGGATTATTGTAAAGTTCTTCAGTCGAACCGGAAGCAAAAATTTGTCCGTCTCGCATAATGTAAGCGCGATCGGTAATTTTCAGCGTTTCGCGAACATTGTGATCGGTAATTAAAATTCCCATTTGGCGCGCACGAAGTCGAGCGACAATTTGTTGAATTTCAGATACCGCAATGGGATCGACACCAGCGAAAGGTTCATCAAGCAATAAAAAGTTAGGAGACCTCACACCACTAGCCAAAGCACGGGCGAGTTCAGTCCGTCGTCGTTCCCCTCCTGAGACTTGATTTCCCATCGTATCGGCGACTTTATCCAAGCGAAACTCCCGCAGTAAAGTATTCAGTCGAGAACGCCATAAATGGGGAGGAACTTGGGTTTGTTGCAAGATGAGCAGAATATTGTCCCTGACAGTTAAGTGACGAAAAATACTCGCTTCTTGTGTCAGATAACCAATTCCCAGTCGCGCCCGTTTGTGAATGGGTAAAGTGGTAATATCCTGTTCATCGAGATAGACGCTACCTTCATCGGGCTTTTCGAGTCCTGTAGCGATGTAAAATGTGGTTGTCTTCCCGGCACCATTGGGGCCAAGCAAACCCACAATTTCCCCTTGAGAAACCGACAAGTGTACCCGACTGACAACGCTGCGTTTTCCGTAGGATTTATGAATATTCTCCAGTACAATTTTCATAAACTGATCAAGCTTTAAACTGCCGAGGTCGTTGAATTGAGACGAACAAAAGAGTAAGCCCAGATGAAAACCTAGACTGAAAAAATCCCCTTCGGGTTCAATGGGCGCGATTGTTTGTTCTCAAAAAACTATCTACTCCTTTGCTTACGTTTATGCAGCGGCAGTTTTTTGGCTTTTAAGCCCTACTCGCGATCGCAAGTATTGTTCAGTATACAATTACTGCGTTGAATTTTAGGGAGCAGCAGGAGCGCTAAAGGGATTTTTAAAAGCGGGTTTGGGGTTAAACGGTTCAACCGCAGCATTTTTGGCACTGGTGCTGTCGTCGGGAACAATATAAATGGATTCCACCTGTTGACCGCCGGCGGGGAGGGCCACAAAGCGTCCTTCATCGATCAGATAGGTAACGGTTTCTCCGCGAATACTGTTACCTTCTTGTAAAATGAACACATCTCCGCTCAATACAATTCGCCGTTCTCGACTAAAATATTGAGCTTGGGCGGCGGTTGCTTGAATGTTGCGGGCGGGATAGTTAATTTGAACGTTACCCCGAGCGGTGACTATTCCGGTATTGGCATCTGCTTCTTGAATATCAGAGCGAACCGTCATCGCCGTTGCGGGGTCTTGTTTAGCCGGAGGTGCGGGTTGGGCTTGGCTGACAGCCGGATTGAAAAAGTTTTCAGATACAATTATACTGCCGAATGCTCCGGGCAGTAATAGGGCAATCAGTAAGCGTGATCGAGTGGAATTCAGGAATTTAGAAAAAAGCATTATAACTGATTAGCAGAACAGGACAGACACGACGTTGATAAAGACGTTGATAAAATAGACTGATCTGTGTGCCTATTGTACTCGATACAACACCGTCATTGTGCGATCCGGCGATTGGTCGTTAAGAGGGAATAGGGAATAGGGAATAGGGAATAGGGAATGGGGAATAGGGAATAGGGAATAGGGAGTCGGGTTGGTAGGGGCGCGCCTCTGTAAAAATGTATGTTTTCTGAGAAATAACCTCACTAAACCCGCCCAGGTGTCGGGTTTCGGGTTTCGGGAATAGGCAAGATCTCACCCTGCACCCCCTGCACCCGGTCCAACAACCCATCCGTTTCCAAGCATCATTAACCCAAAAAACCCACACTCAACCCATCCGTTACCCACCTCCCCACCTCCCCCGTCACCCCTCTCCCCGACACCGGGGCGGGTTTAGATCAGTTGTTGGTGGGACATTATAAATCTATTGGGAACCCGCCCCTACAAATCTGACTTCTAACACCTGAAATCTTTAATTTACTTCCCGGATGTGAAAAATCTGATCCGAAGTGCGATCTTCTAGGTATAATGGTCTAGAAACTTATCTTTCAGTTAGTTAAGGTACGGATTAAAAGCAAAGTCTCAATGGCCAAGATCTAATCTTGTATAACGAGGCTTTATTTTACAGTATCTTTTCTCCAAACTTCTTCGACAGATTTTCGACAGATTGAAGTCGTTCTAAGATTTGGGGATCGTGTTTTCTATGCTGATTCAGCAGGGGTTTGGATTGGGTGCTTAAGGTTTGTTTTAAATGTGAGAGGGTTGTTTCGTTAGACAACAGAACAGCATGACAAACGGATGTAAATATAACGATTATCAGGCGGAATCATATTCCGGCGCTTATCCTACCATCCCCGATCCGGAACTCGATCAAGAGGTCATCTATCAGTTTTTTATTCAGTGTATTCGTCAGTGGGAACCCCAAGACGTTTTAGATGAATTTGAAAATATTTTTATTCATCTATCCTGTCCCGACAGCCTGCGAGTTGTGGAAGCGATTACGAATATTATTGAGTCGAAACAAGAGTTTATTTTTATAAATACTCTCAAGCGGGTTTGTTATATTCTGATCAATAACTGGTACATCAATCGAAAACATCAGTATGTTCAAAAACTGATTGATTTACTAGAAGAAACTCAAGAAGATGAAAGTATTGCTATCGATCAGAATTTGAATCGTTTGGGAAATTGGCTGCGGAATTTCTTCAACAGTGCAGAATATCAAACGATCAAAAACTGTGCGTTAAAATCGAAGAAAGATTGGAGTCATCGTTACACGTCCTATCTGCTCGTTCCCGAATATATCGACAACGACGAAAACTCCAAAGAACAAAAAGAATTTGCTCGAAATTTATCAAAACAGCTAAAAGATAAATATAAATTTGATTTGGCGATGTATGTGGCGCGATCAAATTCGACAGCGATATTGGGAGAAAGACGAACGAATCCAACTCAGCTAGGCGATGAAGTTATACAGCTAATCAAGAAAACCATATCGACTCAAAGAATCTCCAGTTATACCCAGCAAGCCAAACTCTTTCTCCGAGATACCCAAGACCTAAATTACGCCGAATTTAAAAAAGCTTTACCCGAATATTTAATGATAGCAAATAACGCTCCGTTTCCCATTAATAAGGTGCGGGAAAAGCTGATTAAAAAACTGGATTTTATTTATACCCACTACGAAGAACGAACAATCAATAAAGGGTTAATAATCCGCACCTGCAACCGCCTGATAGAAACTCTGACCACCGAAGATAACAAAACGCCTTCGCCGATTTTCACCCTATTAACGACTCACGGAAATCCCCTCACTTTGGTGATTATGCTGCTGAAAATCGTCTTGATTTGTAGTGCAGCGAGAACCTATTTAGAACTGTGTATTTCCAAACTGATTCAACAATATCAAGACTACGAAGAACACCAATGTCAGCGTCTAATACACTTTTTAGAAGTCTTCAACTTGGTGTTTACTATTTTTACGGAAAACGTGCAGTTTCATCTGGTTAAAGTTCCCGAAAGACAAGCCTCTCCCCTGATGAGCAGTTTGGACTCTTATCAGGTTTTTTGTCAATCTAAAGGGCCGGACTTGCGAGGAACGAACCTGAAAGGGGTAAACTTAAGTAGTCTAGAATTGCGGGGTGCCGATCTGCGAGATAGCGATCTCAGCGAAATTGAACTCGTTCAAATTGACTTGCGACTGGCTAACCTCAGCGGTGTCAACCTCAGCGGAGCAATTCTCGATCAGTCTCAACTGTTAGTTGCTAATATATCAGAAGCGGATTTGAGTCATGCCAGTCTGTTAGCAACCGACCTGCGACGAGCCGATTTAAGCCGGACAAATCTCACCAATGCGAATTTAACAAAAGCAACTTTAGATTTAGCCAATCTCCGACAAGCCAAATTAACCCATGCTAATCTCGTTGAAGCCAGCTTAAATGCAACAGACTTGAGTGATGCGGATTTGTGCGGTGCGGATTTGCAAAATGTTAATCTCAGAGGAGCAAACTTAACGGGAGTTAATCTCAGTTATGCCAACCTCAAAGGTGCAAACCTCCAAGATGCGAACTTAGCCGGTGCTAACCTCAGCGGAGTTAATCTGTCTCATGTCGATTTATCTCATGCTAACCTCAGCAATGCCAATTTAGAAGCAACCAATCTTTATCGAGTCAATTTCACTCACGCTAATCTTAGCGCCGCCAACTTGAAAAATGCCAATCTCAGCGAAGCCAATTTGAGAAGTGCCAATCTCAGCTATGCTAATCTCAATTCTGCTATTTTACGTCGGGCTAACTTAAACCGAGCGGTGATCATTAAAGCGCAAATTTGCAACGCTGATTTAACTCGGGCTAAACTGATAGAGGTCGAACTCAGCGAAGCCAATCTTGCTTATGCTCAAATTCGCCATGCTAACCTAACTAATGCTAAACTCTTCAAAACCAATCTACGAGGCGCTAATTTGTTTGGGAGCAATGTCATCGATGCAATTGTCAAAGAAGCGAAGTTTGGTAACAACTCGGGACTGTCCGATGATGTTCGTCGGTGTTTGAAATTGAGACAGTAGCAACTCTAAAAATAACCCGATAACACTCTAGTAAAGACGTTCTCTCGGAACGTCTCTACTGGGGTTTTGCTGTTATTCTAAATCAGCTTAATCAAACGGAACGTAAAGAAAATCCCAAACGCAACGGCTAAAGCAGCCACGTAAATTCCCGCATAGGAGATTAGCGCACCAACACTCATTGTTTTGAACTCCACAAAAGGTCATCATAACTATTGAAACACGAGGTGAGCTAGAATACATCTGTGCTGGGGTAAATTGATCGGGGAAAAACCATGACATCTGTGATTCGGGTGAATTTAGAACGATTGTCCTACGAAATTGCGATCGCACAGGGTTGCCTAGACCAGTTGGGAGAATTGATCGCACCTCTGAAGTTAGGCCAAAAAGTTTTGATCGTCTCCAACCCGGAGATTTTTCACCACTACGGACAACAGGCGATCGCATCTTTGGAAAAAACCGGCTTTGAGGTGGCTTCTACCACCCTTCCGGCGGGTGAACCCTACAAAACCCTAGAAACCCTGCAAAAAGTCTATGATACCGCCTTAGAACGCCGCTTAGAACGGTCTTCGACGATGATCGCGTTGGGTGGGGGTATCGTTGGCGACATGACGGGGTTTGCTGCGGCGACTTGGTTGCGGGGGATTAATGTAGTTCAAATTCCGACGACGCTATTGGCGATGGTGGATGCGTCTATCGGTGGGAAAACCGGCGTTAATCATCCTCGCGGTAAAAATTTAATTGGCGCTTTTCATCAACCCCGCAAAGTGATTATCGATCCGTTGGTTTTAAAAACGTTACCGGATCGAGAATTTAGGGCGGGAATGGCGGAAGTGATTAAATATGGGGTAATTTGGGATGGGGAATTATTTACTCATTTAGAACAGGCTCAACGCTTGGATGAAATGCAGTTTATGGAGCCTTCGTTATTACAAGAAATTTTACAGCGGTCCTGTCAAAGTAAGGCGGAAGTTGTTAGCAAAGATGAAAAAGAATTGGGACTGCGGGCGATTTTAAATTATGGTCATACTATCGGTCATGCGGTGGAAAGTTTAACCGGATATACTACTGTTTTGCACGGGGAAGCGGTGGGAATTGGCATGGTTGCCGCCAGTCGAATAGCGGTAAAATTGGGGATGTGGGATGAAGATTGCGATCGCCGTCAGTTGGCGTTAATTGAAAAAGCGGGTTTACCCACAAAATTACCAACGGGTCTAAATATTGATGAGATTTTAGCCTCTTTGCAAACCGATAAAAAGGTTCAAAATAAGAAAGTGCGGTTTATTTTACCGACTGCAATTGGCGCTGTGACGATTACCGATCAAGTTCCTTCCGAGGTGATTCGAGAAGTTTTACAAGATATGTTTTAAAACTTGACTATTTTATAAATATTCGTTAAGGCGATTACAATTTTGGAGATCGTGTGGTATTGTATTGTCAAGGTAAACATTATATTCCATGAAACAGCTTTCCTTATTCCCCGACGAATCAGATCGGCTTGATACTGATAACTTAGATATATCGACATGGGGAACTTTTAAAGATAACTTAAAAACGCCTATACATAGCTGGTTTACCTATCCAGCAGGCTTTTCTTATAAAGCTGTAGAATCGAGTATTAAGCGATATCAAATTCAACCCTTAGAAGTTATATACGATCCCTTTATGGGTTCGGGTACAACTAATGTTGTTGCTAAAAAATTGGGGGTGAGTTCCTATGGATGTGATGCTCATCCTTTTGTTTTTAAAATAGCACAAGCAAAATTAAACTGGAACGTGGAAATCAAAGCGGTTACAAAAGCAATTAAAGAACTTTTTTTATTAATAAATGAAAAACGAGAAAAAATACAAGACGCAGGCATTTTAAAAGAAACTTTTCCCGAATTAGTTCTCAAGTGCTACGAAGAAGACAGCTTGATAAACTTATTATTAATTCGAGATTCGTTGTTCGATTTAGATATTAATTCTGAAATCAAAGAATTCTTACTGGTATCCTTAACAAATGTACTTAGGCAGGTTTCTACTGCTGCAACAGGTTGGCCTTATATTGCGCCCAAGAAAGTAAAAATAACCTCTCAAAATAAGGATGTGTTGTCAGAATTCCAAATCAACAGTTTTAAAATGGTTAAAGATATAGAAATAATGCTTAGGGAGGTCAATCCAAACTATCTTTTGTCCGAACATCACTTGTTGAATATAGATTCCAAAAACACTGAAAACTTTATTCAAAAAAATAGTATAGATCATATCTTTACTTCACCTCCTTATTTAAACAACTATGATTATGCAGATAGAACCCGATTAGAAATGTATTTTTGGGGTCATGCTAAAAATTGGGCAGATCTAACTCAACAAGTGAGGAAAAAGTTAATGACTTCTGCTACGACGCAAACATCTCGGGAAGATTCTCGCTATATTCTTTCACCAGAAATACAAGATTATGCACCTGATATTTATAGTTTTCTTGAATCAGCAATAGAAAAACTTGGAAAAATCCGTTTAACTAAAGGCGGTAAAAAAAATTATGATTTAGTTGTTGCCGGATATTTTAATGATATCTTTGAAGTTTTAAAAGATTGCTATCGAGTCTTAAAACCGGGAAAAAAAGCTATTTTTGTATTGGGAGACTCTGCTCCTTATGGAGTCCATATACCTACGGATGAATTTATTGGAGAGTTAGGAGTTGCTATCGGTTTTTCTAGCTATAAAATAGAAATTTTGAGACAAAGAGGTGGCAAGTGGCAAAAGAATCCTCAACGACACACAGAAAAATTAAGAGAATCGATTGTCACCTTGCTCAAAGAATAAAAAGCTATGAATAATATGAATATACAAAACCCAGGTAGTGCTTTGGGTGAAGCAATTGGATCTGAACTCGAAAAAGCACTTAATAATTTTCTTGAACAGATTGCAGATCAAGAAGGATATCACTTTATTAGTGAAGGAGTAGGAACCACAAGGCAGGGAAAACCCAGAAAAATATTACTGATGTATGATCAATTTGGAACACAGTATAAAATTGATGCTGTTATTACTAATCATGCAATGCAGCCGATTATCTTATTTGAATCTAAGTATCTTCGCTATACCAAACATAATCGGGATAAAGGGAGTTGGATTTGTAATACTCACTCGGCTTTAAGAAGAAGATATTCCAGTATAAGAAGTTCAATTGCTGTATTAGCAGGAAACTGGACAGATACTTCTTTGGCAATGATGACAAGCTATGATATTAATATTTTTATGATACCCTTCCAATTAATCTGTGAATTATTAAGCCAACACGATATCGAATTTAATTGGAGAGAAAAAGATAGAGATATAGCTTCCCAAGCTTGGAGTCAATATTGCAGCCTAAGTCTAGAGGAGAAAGCTGAAATCGGAGAAGAAATGGTTAGTTCTATCAAAAATCCTCTTGAACGAACTGTTTTAAATATTTTAGATGATTCTCTAACCCGAGAGGTTAATAAGCTCTCTGTTGAACTTCATTCAAATTTAGGTGAGATCAAAAGATTTGAATTTCTAGATATTACTGATGCTATTTCGTTCTTAAACAGGGACGATTTAACAGAAGCTTTTCTGACGACTGATTCTATAAGCTTATTTGATCCTCCTCCTAATTTAAACCCTTGACATAAATCAAGTCAGCATTGAATGTTTTAAAACTTTTTGAGTACATCGTCGAGGTGTCCGGGAAGTAAATTAATTCCCAAGGCGGATTTGATCAAATACAGGAACAAAAAAATAAACAGGCTAATCAGCAAGTTAATTCCTATTAATAAAAGCGTGGCGGCGATTAAATTTCCGATGCGAGTTATCCCCGTAACCGGATAGTCTCGCTGTCCTTTGCGCCGTTCTTTTCCCACTAATAAAACCAGATAAAAGCGAGAAATAATCAAGTCAACAGTTAGCCTTAAATCAACAATTTTGGGCGAGTGTTTGGGGATGGCTTCGTCTAAAATCTCTCGAATTGCTATTATTTGTTCTCTATTCAAACTCGATAAAATTTGAGGATTAATTTTGTTTAGATAATATTCGGATGTGCGATTTCGATAGGGTACGGAAGTTGGATTTTTCGGCGGAAATTTCGGTTGATTCATTAGATGAAATCGTGAGTTCAAATACGACAAATAATGCTACACATCTTTCTTCCCATCTCCGGGGCGAGTTTATTGAACTGATTTGCAGGGAAAACAGACACTTAGGAACAACCCGCCCCTACACAAGTTCTGACGACCCAGATCGCGACCTGACGACTTGTGAACTCCCCACCTCCCCATTGATCAGAGTCACGCAAATATTTAAGTCTTTCATATGAAATCCAGCAGCATAGGTTTGCGGGCTGATTGAGGACAAAGACAGAAGGAATTCAAGAAGTTCTTCTCGAAATTTAGCAGTCTAAGCTTAATACATGGTCGCTTATCAGTTGAACTGATCGTGTCAAAACGACCATCTAAAATAACGCTGGCTTCTATCGCCATCGCCCTATAGTCCTACGCGCAAGTCGTGAGGTGGTGATGTCAGTCGTCAAAAGTTGATTGTAAGGGCTTTTCAGCTTTTGGCAATGTCCTAAGCAATTATTTCTTTACTCATTGAGTAACGCCGAAAAACTTTGGATTTTCCCTACCCATTCAGGGATATAATTAATGCTGCACAGACAGAGTTCTGGATTTTGATTTGCGTTCGCGCCGATGCAAAAGCAGGTAGAAAGCCGGTGTAAAATAGAGTGCCAGAAGGGTTGAACCGCCAATCCCGCCCGCGATCGCGATCGCCAACGGTTGCCAGAAAACCCCGCCGCTAATCAGCAAAGGAACAAATCCGGCTATAGTAGTAACAGTGGTTGTTAGGACGTGCCGCGTCGCTTTCATCACCACCCCGATCACAGCCTGGCGATCGCCCCGACTCGCCCGGGGGTCTTCATTAAAAGCCGACAGGACGATCAGGGTATCGTTGAGGGCAATTCCCACCAAACCCATCGTGCCGACAATTGCCATAAACCCGATCACCGAACCCAACGCCCACAGGGAAAACTGCGCCATCCCCACCGAACCGATCGCAACGGCCGCCACAATTCCCGCCTGTCGAAACGAACCGAGAGACAGCACCAGCGCCGCAGCCATCACCAGTACCAACAAAGGAACGTACAGCACCAAATTCCCCAGCGCTTGGTTGCGTTCGGCATATTCGCCGCCAAACTCGTATCGGTAGCCCGGAGGCAGTTCAAAATTCCTTTTTTCTAACTCAATTTGAAACTGATTGAGAACAGTCGAAGGCAAAACGCCGGCCGTAATAAAAGCCTGCACCGTGTTCACCCGAGTCTCGGATCGACGGGCAATATTAGCCAACTCGGGTACAAGACTAAACTCACCCAAAGCAGAAGTCGGGCGAAAATTCCGGTCATTTGCCCCTTCCGGACGCAAATCCAACGAGGCAATTTGGCTCAAATCCGCCCGATCCGCATCGGTCAACCGCACCCGCACGGGTAGATTTTCGGTGGACTCCAGAATCGAACCGCCCACCGCCCCCTCCAAATAGGCTTGAAGCTGCTGCGCGATCGCCGTCTTATTCAACCCCGCCTGTCGCGCCTGTTCGTCATCTACATTTAAACCCAACTTGGGCAGCGTTTCGCTCAAATCATCGCGGACATGAACAACATCGGGAACTTCCGCCAAAATTCCCCGCACTTCCATCCCCAACCGCCTCAACTCCCCCAAGTCCGGCCCGTAAATTCGCATCTCCACCGGTGCATCGTAGGGGGGGCCTTGTTGAAGCTGTTGGACCAAAATACGCGCCGAGGGAAATTCTCGATCCAACTCCCGCTGTACCTGATGAATTAACGATCGCGCCCCTTTTGCCGAACGCAGTTGTACCATCGCCTGAGCATAATGAGACTGATTCTGTCGCGCTCCGGTAAAGTTGTAGTAGAACTTGGGCGCACTCTCCCCGATAAACCAGTGAACATCTTCAACATTGGGATGGGCGAGGATAATCTCGCGAGCTTCGAGCATCTGAGTTTGGGTTTGGGCGATCGCCGTCTGGGGGGCAAATTCCACCTCAATTTGAAACTGATCTCGGTCTACCAGGGGAAAAAACTGCTCGTCGAGAGTTTGACCGGCCATAAATCCCAAGATGGGAAGAGCAAACGTCAGGACAACCCCAAGCAAGGGTTTGGCGGTAATTCGCTCCAGCGATCGCCGATAGAGAGGTGCCAATTTTGGGGAGGAAATCCCCTGATTCCACCAAGCGTCCGGCTTCATCAAAAACCGCAGAATTGCCGGCCGTCGTTTAGGTCGAACTCCGTTGTTTGAATGCTCAAACTCCCCGGTTTTTGCCCGACCCGGAGCCAACAGCCGCCCCGCCAGCGCCGCAATTACCGTTAGGGAAAGCGCCAGCGAAGACACCAACGCCATAATCACGCTCAAAGCGATCGAACCCACAAATTCGCCAGCCGGACCCGGTAGCAGCGCGATCGGTAAAAAAGTGAGTACCGTTGTCAGCGTAGAAGCCAAGAGCGGCACTTTCAAGTAGTTCACCGTCTTGGTAAGCGCCTCAATCGGTCTTGCTCCTTCTCGCATCTCGACTTGAATTTCATCGACGACCACGATCGCATTATCAATCAGCAGCCCGAGGGCAATAATCAAACCCGTCACCGACATCTGATGAATGGGAATGCCAAAGACCGCCATCGACCCAAATACAAAAAACGTTGTTAAAGGTAATGCGGCCCCCACCACCAGCGCCGAACGCCAACCCATCGCCACCAGCGCAACCGCCACCACCAGTCCCGCCCCCAATACCAAATTAGAAATGAGCGTACCGATGCGATCTTCGACATAGTTGCTCTGATCAAAAATCGCGTCTAAACTAATCCCTTGAGGTAAGCGATCGCGAAAAGCGTCCAATTCCTGCCGGACATCCCTTGCCCAGTGGTCGATTCGCAAGCCAGATTTCATCAGCACGCCCAGTACAATAGCCGGCTTCCCGCTCACCAGCGCCAGGTCTGTGGGCGGTTGTTGAATGCCCCGATTGACTTGAGCAATGTCGCCGAGCCGCGTAAACTGTCCAGAATTCGTTTGAATGGGAATTTGCCGAATCTGCTCTAAGGTTTTCAGTTCGCTCTCGACTTCGATCGCCACTTCTTGTTGATTGGTACGAAGCTGACCGGCGCTGACCTTGGCATCATTCAAAGCGACCTGTTGAGACAGGGCTTGAGGCGAAAGACCCACCGCAACCAGTGAGGGCGCACTGATTTCTACTAAAATTTCTTCGTTGGGTTCCCCGAATGTCTCAACTTCTTCGGTTCCTTTCACCCCCCGCATCAGCACTTCTAATTCTTCGGCATAGCGGCGCAAAATGGCATAGTTGGGCTGGTCGGGGAGGTTCCAGGTTAGGGAGGCGATCACGGTGTAGGCTTTGATTTTCGCTTCGTCCAATTCCGGTTCTGCGGCTCCGGGCGGAAACTGTAGGGAGGCTTCATCCATCTCGTCGCGCACTTTGGACCAAATCGGTTGGGGATCGGTAATTTCATCGACTAGCTCTATCGACACGGTAGAAAACCCAACCCGAGAATCGGATTTGATCACTTTAATCGCTTCAATCTCGGAGAGTTCGGCTTCTAGGGGTTCGGTAACGAGGGCTTCAACCCGTTCGGCATTGGCACCGGGATAGGCCGTTTTCACCACTGCGATCCGACTAATGAGTTCGGGATCTTCTTGCCGGGGTAGGGATTGAAAGGAGGAAACACCCCAGGCAATAATCATCACAATTGTCAGAATTAGTAATCGAATGTTGCGATAAAATGGGCGAACCATAACATTGATTTAAAAGTAGGGATGTTGAAGAAATAGGGGAAAAAAATAGGAATTGATCAAGGCGAAAGGCAAGGCATTCCTACGGCGATCATGGGAATTGTGAGGCAACATCTAGGGGGTTAACTTTCTGACCCGGTACGAGTCGATGAACGCCATTGGCGACAACGCGATCGCCGGTTTGCAGTGTACCCCGGACTAAAACGCGATCGCTTTCCTGATGGAGAATCTCGACGGATTGTTGTTGAATTTCGTAGATTTCCGGCTTGCTGTTATCGGTCTGAGTTAATACATAACAAGTCCACAGTCCTCGAATTCCGGAGCTAAGAGATTCTGTGGGCAGCCAGTATCCTTCTGTGGGAATGGTTTCGGTTAAATTGACCCGCACGGTTTGTCCCGGATTGATCTGGCGAATGGCAGAACGCTCTAAAGTAAAGACGACGATTTGCGTGCGGGTACTGGGGTCTACTTCGGGTAAGATGGAGGAGACTGTCGCCTCGTAGGTCTGGGAACCAATCTCAACGGTTTGAGAGCTTCCGATTTGCAATTGCTCGCTCATACTCGTCGGCAGACCAATACGGGCTTCGGGAGCCGCATTTTCGACCAGATGAATCACCGGCTGTCCGGCTTGCACCACCGTACCCTCATCAACCTCTCGCCTTGCCACAATCCCCGCAAAGGTGGCGCGAATCTTGGTATTTTTTAACTGGGTTTGGGAGTAGCGAACTTGCGCCTGTGCTTCTCGAACTTGCGCCCGAGCCGCTGCAATATCCTCCGGGCGGGTTCCGTTGATGAGTTCGTTCAAGTTGCTGCGGGCTTCCTCAACTTCGGCTCGCGCTGCGGCAATGTTTTCTAAGCGGGGGCCGTTTTGCAATTTTCGCAGGGTTTGACGCCTTTGTTCGACTGTGGCTTCGAGTTGATCGACTTGACTTCCCCGGCTTTGTTTAAGTTGTTCGATGCGTCTTTGGGCTTCATCTACGAGTGCTTCAAGTCGGCGTTCATTTTGCAAGTATTCCTCTAAACTATCTTGGGAAATTGCCCCCTCTTGTCTTAAGGCTTGATAACGGCGCACCCGTTCGCTTGCCAGTTTCAGATCGGCTTTGTTGGCTCTCAGGCTGGCTTCTGCCCGGGCTATTTCATCTTGCAAACTCCCCGATCGCGCATCGGCTAACCGGGCTTCGGCTTCATCGAGTTCGGCGATCGCGATGGCTATATCTTCGGAACGGCTTCCGGCTTCGAGTTCGGCTAGGTTGGCCTGGGCGCGATTTAACCGAGCTTGAGCGGCGGCTATATCTTCCGGGCGGCTTCCGGCTTCGAGTTCGGCCAGATCCGCTTGAAATCGATCCAGTGCGGCTTCGGCTTGGGAGAGTTGGGCTTCTATTTCTTCGCTTTCTAAACGGGCGAGGATCTGACCGGCTTCGACGCGATCGCCTTCGGAGACGAACACTTCTATCAATTTACCCCCCCGTTCAAACCCCAAGTCGCTGGCTCGGAGTGCGGCAATTTCTCCGGTGTAGCTGCGCGATACTTCATAGCGATCGCTACGTTGAACGGTCAGGGTTTCAACGGGTAAAATTCTCGATTCCCCCGATTCTTCTGCGGTCGGGGATACTTGATTATTCGAGACTAAGGGGACGGTGAATATACCCCCTAGCAATAACACTCCCGTCGCTGTCAATAGAATCGGCAAACGAAAACGCCGATTGGGAATCTTTTCCGGGGGTTCTGATGAATCCTCAAATTTGACAATCGAAGTCTCGGATGGCGCTGAGTTTAAAGGCATAAGATTTAACGTCCGTTATTAATTCAAACGTATGTTTGACTTGTTGAATATATAAATAGCGGAAACAGTCGCCGCCGACTCTTACCATTTCTGGGCAATACAATCGGTGATCGGTACTCCGGTCTAAAAAGCTGGAACCTGCTTCGGAATCGATTCCCGAGTCTAACTTAGTTTAATGGCTCAATCCCCAGACTAACTCTATCTTCGGAGGTAATCCACCGGAGGCTTATATTAAAACGTTTGTTTGATATGATTAAAACATACGTTTGAAAAAATGGCAAGGGTAAAGATTTGAAAAAATCTGCTCTCAACCTTGTCAAACAGGACGTATAAGAGATATCTTCCTCTACGCTAGATAGAGTTCGTTCGTTTAGTCGAGTATGAATACCCCGATTCAGAGCAATACAAAAGAACAGATTCTCAATGTGGCCGAACGGTTATTTGCCGAGCGGGGCTTTGCGGGAACTTCGCTTCGCAGTGTGATTGGTGAGGCGGGTGTGAATTTGGCTGCGGTTCACTATCACTTCGGCTCGAAAGAAGAATTATTTCGCGCGGTTGTATCCCGAATTGCCAAACCCGTCGTTGCGGCACAACTCGAACGGCTGGCCCATTGCCAAGCCAACAGCGAACCCCCAAGCGTGGAAGCAATTTTAGAAGCATTTCTGACGCCGCCATTAAAAGTAATTTGCAGTGGCGGAGAACCCGGTATAAATCGCGCTCAGTTTTTGGGGCGTTGCCGAACCGAACCCGACTCCATTCAAACCATTGCCCAGCAGGAATTTGAAGCCTCCGAACAGTCGTTTCTAGACGTACTTCAGCGCTCTTTACCCGACCAGTCCCGCACGGAACTGTCTTGGAAACTCGACTTGGTGATCGCGGTATTAATTCGAGTGGCGACCGAAGCCGGAAAACCAAACGCCCTTCTCCAAGGTAATTCACCCGAAGATATTCATCTGGTGGTTTCGCGTTTAGTTCGTTTTTTAGCTTCGGGTATGCGTGCTTAGATCAAATATTTCAGTCGAGAGCGATCGTTGAAAGCCTAAAAATCTCAAAAGTTCGGGGTGGAAAATCTGGAGTGATTGCTAAGTTGGAATTTAACCGAAGTAACTCGACAGAAAAAAGGCAAAAAAGAGGCGGCTTAAAAACTTCAATCAAGATATTAGTATTATTTTTAGCTTTTCTGACCGGAAATAATGGGATACAAGCCCCTTCTTCAGTGGCCGGCTTCTTTTGATTCTTAATGTATTGAATCAGTATATCAATGGGTGCGCCTCCAACGGAAACAGCAAAATAACTAGGACTCCACAAAGCTGTTTTATTATGGGGTTTCTTAAAACCTGCTTGTCCATAACGGCGGCTTGAAACACCTTTTAAGGCGTTCACGATTTTAGAGACAGAAAGCTTGGGAGGGTATTCAATTAGGGCGTGTATATGTTCATTCTCCCCGTTGATTTCTAAGATTTGAAAGTTCATTTGCTTTGCTACGTGGCGAAATACGTCCTCAATTAACTGGAGTTCTTCTCCACTAAATATTTGCTCTCTGTATTTAGCTACGCAGACGAGCGTGAATCCTAAGATCTGTAACGCTGTGCCTTTCTCTCCGAAATTGGGTTGTCATTTTTGCGCGCGTCCGATCTACAATAACTTACAGACCAATGTTAACACGCTCAATGAAAGCCAGGTATCAATACCGAGTCTATCCGACACTTCAACAGCAGACCGAATTAGCAAAGCTATTTGGTTGTTGTCGTGTCGTGTGGAACGATGCACTGGCTTATTGTATCGAAATGCACAAAACTGGGCAAAAAAAGCCTGGTAACGCTCAACTGCGGCCATCAGTTTATTACCCAAGCCAAGAAAACGACAGGACGGGAATGGTTGTCAGAAGTTTCTAATATCCCTTTACAGCAGTCATTGAACGACCTAGAGCAGGCTTACAAGAACTTTTTTAAGTCATGTAAGGGAACGCGGCTTGGGAAAAAAGTTAGACCTCCTAAATTTAAAAAACGAAACGCCAAGCAGTCAGCTAGGTTTCGAGTTGGAGGTTTTAAACTAAATGGAGACAAAATATCTTTAGCTAAAATTGGAAATTTAAAGATAGTTTGGTCAAGACCTCTGCCAAGTTCACCAAGCTCAGTTACAATCATTAAAGATGCAGCTAACAGATACTTTCTCAGTTTTGTTGTTAATATAAACCAACAATTAATGCCCAAGTCTCCCAATAATGTGGGGATAGACTTGGGCATTAAAACGTTTGCGACTTTGAGTTCGGGAAAGAAAATAGATGCTCCCAAGCCCTTAAAAAAACGGATAAAAAGACTGAGGAAACTCAATCGAAATTTATCCCGAAAACAAAAGGGTTCTAAGCGGTACGAACGAGCAAGAGTAAGAAAAGCTAAACTCTACGCCCGAATGAAGGACACCCGCAAAGATTTCCTGCACAAGCTATCGACCCAGATAATCAACGAAAACCAAGTGATTGTTTTGGAAGATTTGAATGTATCAGGGCTGCTTAAAAATCGCAAGCTTTCAAAAGCGATTAGCGATTTGGGATGGAGACAGTTCAGAACTTTTCTTGAGGGCAAAGCCGAAAAATACGGTAGAGAATTTCGAGTTATAAGTCAGTGGGAACCTACAACTCAAAAGTGTTCTTGCTGTGGGTTTATTGGCGGAAAACTTGATCTTTCTGTTCGCGAGTGGACTTGTTTAAACTGCGAAACTGTTCATGATCGCGATGGTAATGCGGCAGTAAAGTGCGATTCGTTCAGCAGAAACCTAGAAATAGGGGGATGGCTGGCTTCTGTTGAGTAACCCAATTAGGGTTGAGTTCGCACTTAAATCCTCAACAGATGATAACTTCATAATCTTGTAGGTGAGTGTAAGTACCCTAGAAAACACAAGTCCTATCCTCCAGGTACAGGAGTGAAAGCAGTTTCTCCAGGGTCGCGACTAGCCCTCAACCCCTGAAGCGAGAATCAAAGCGGAAAGATACTGATAGCCTAAGTTGGTATCCCGTCAGCAAGTCACTATGGATAACGAAAGTGAAGGTACGTGTGAATCATCGTTACCGCAAACCAGTGGAAAGGCTAATACACTGGAAGTCCCAAAAGGGCAAGGTCTGAGTGATAAGAGGATTTTTATCGACTTATCTGTACCACTCTAAAACCCGGTGAAAAGTATCATCCTAACGTGACAAACCAAAGATTATGAGGAACGAAGTAACCCACTTACTTACTCTCAGTCTAGGTCGATAGATTGAGTAGCCAGCTAAGGCGCAAACTCTACACACAAAGTAGGTAGTAAGTGGTGAAGATTGGGTCAGAAGCAAATGCCTAACTGTAATGGTTATGGATATGCAGACGGACTCACGGATTAACGGAGTGTAGAGGTACAAGTAGTAACAAATATGCCTAAAACAGATTCACCAAAGAATACTGTGGGATGCAAAACCGAAAATAATGCAAAGAAGGTCAACCCAATCCAGCAATGGAATCAGATTGACTGGAAAAACGCAGAAAAACGAGTTTTTAAGTTACAAAAGCGCATCTACAAAGCGTCACGTCGTGATGATGTACTGGCAGTTCGACGACTCCAAAAAACACTCATCAAATCCTGGACAGCAAAATGTCTCGCGGTGCGTCGTGTAACTCAGGAAAATACAGGTAAAAAGACGGCAGGAGTGGACGGGGTTAAATCCCTATCCCCAGTAGCACGAATGAAACTTGTTAATAAACTTAAACTGAGTTCAAAGGTCAGCCCAACCCGGAGAGTCTGGATAGACAAACCGGGGAAAGACGAAAAACGACCTTTGGGAATACCGACCATGTATGACCGCGCATTACAAGCCTTAGTAAAAATGGCTCTGGAACCCGAATGGGAAGCTAAATTTGAGCCAAATAGCTATGGCTTTCGTCCGGGACGCTCATGCCACGATGCAATCGGAGCAATATTTTTAGCCATCAAGCAAAAGTCTAAATATGTGCTAGATGCTGACATTGCCAAATGCTTCGACCGCATCAACCATGAAGCCTTACTCAAAAAATTGAATACATTCCCCACCATACGCCGACAAGTTCGTGCATGGTTAAAAGCGGGAGTGATGGATGGCAAGCGTTTATTTCCGACATCTGAAGGCACACCGCAGGGCGGAGTCATTTCCCCGTTACTAGCAAATATAGCCTTACATGGAATGGAAAACGCAGTCAAAGAACTAGCTGATACTTTCGACATGAAACGTCCCGATGGCACACAATTAGCCAAGAGGGATAAACAAAAGTCAGTGAATTTTGTGCGTTACGCGGACGACTTCGTGATTTTACACGAAGACCTAACCATTGTAAAAAGATGTCAGGAATTCATAGCGAATTGGTTAAAAGGTATGGGCTTAGAACTCAAGCCTAGTAAAACCCGACTAGCCCACACATTAGAGGAACATCTAGAGGAAAAACCTGGCTTTGATTTTCTTGGATTCAACGTCAGACAATATCCAACAGGTAAAAACACTTCTGGACGGGTCAAAGGGAAATTATTAGGTTTCAAAACTATCATCACCCCAAGCAAAGACAGCCAAAAGAAACACTACAAAAAGGTAGCAGAAATCATTGAGCAACACCAGGGGTTATCTCAGACAACTTTAATTAAAAATCTGAACCCAATCATCAGAGGATGGTGCAATTATTTCTCTACAGTAGTAAGCCAGAAAATCTTTGAACGAATCTGGCATCTAACGGTCTGGAAACTCATCAAATGGGGTATCAAACGTCACCGAAATAAAGGGAAGAAATGGGTGTATCTCAAATACTTCCAAACAATCGGAGGGGATAACTGGACTTTCGCAACTAACCCCAAAGGTAAAAACCCAATGAGGCTGCTAAAACATAGCGAAACAAAAATCACTCGCTACGTTAAAGTTAAAGAAGATGCCAGCCCCTACAATGGTGACACAATCTATTGGAGTTCAAGACGAGGCACACACCCGGAGATGCTAAAGCGAACAGCATCATTGCTGAAAAAGCAAAACGGGAAATGCCTTCACTGCGGACTGTCATTCAAAAATGGAGATTTAATCGAATTAGACCATATCATTCCCAAGTCGAAAGGCGGAAGGAATGAATACAATAACTATCAACTACTCCATCGACATTGCCACGATGAAAAAACCAGAACAGATGGAAGTTTGCATAGAGACTTAATTAGTCAAATCAAACTACCAAGAAATTACAAATGGGTGCAAGATATGCTGGTGACGTGCTAATGACAACAGCCGTTTTTCTGAGGAGCGCTTGGGACGAGAAATTGTCACGTTCCGTTCTGGAGAGCAGCGGCTCTCGCGAGGGAGTCGCTGACTTTAATTATCTTGGTCGCCGGAGGACATTCGGAGACTATAAACGGATGTGGAGGTAGGCGTAAAACTTCTGTCAAAGAAGTAGCAACCCGTGAAGCGTCAACCCACCTAGAGAATGCTATTCAATTGTCAATATTTGATATCTTGAAATAGTCTTCTGCTTGGAATCCCCGTTGTTTACGACGGGGAGGATGTCAAAAGCTAAATCCTATTTCTATGCGTTCAAATCGTCATACTAGACTGTGCAGTATGAGTTGTGAGCCTAAACTCCTCTCAAAATCTGATGTACCCCAAATAAGCTGTGGGCATTGATCTTCCCCTTACAGCCCGCCACCAGGGGTTAATCGGCCAGAAAGGACGGGGTTCGGGTGAAGAAGACGCGCTTACGCGCTCAAAGCGGCATCCTCCATCCCATAGCGGGTATTTTTAGCCGTGCGTTTGTCCGGTAGCGACCACAAACGCTGGCGAAACGCACCGACGATGGTGTCAAACAAACCCCGTTCTTGCAACCGCTCTAGTTCTGTTGGATCTCTCAGATGTCATTACAATACCGAGATTCCCAGTGCAAGAACCGCTTCTTGGCCCAATGAGAATTGCTGGGGTTTGAGTCAGAACGTGTGCGCGTGCAGTACCTCCATCACGTCACAGATATAGGCGATGCCCGAATAGTCATCGAAAAACTCCGCTGCGACCCGATCCGAAATCTTCACGGCCATATCCCGATTGGGGGTCAGCACCTCGAACTTTACATTCGAGAAGGTGTCGCCAACGCTGGGTTGTCCCGACGAGCGCACGCCGCGACTGCCTTTACCGCCAGCGGCGACCACCGTATAACCGGTAGCCCCGGCTTCGTCGATGATCTTGGCGACCTTTTTCAGCAGCACCTTTTCCGTGACGATGACGAGCTTACTGGCTTTCTGGGTCATGTGTGTTACCTCTTGATGCGTTCTGTTGGGACCATTCAAGGCTAGACTCTATGGTTTTGCCTTGAACCATACCTTTAAGATTATGCCAAAGATCGGCGAATCCACTACCTTCTGTTGATAAAGATTGGCTCAGATTAGCCGAAGCATTTTATAAAAAACACTTATCCTTTTGGCGCTCTGACCACCATTCAACATCAGATTGCAGGGGGCATTAGGGACGAAGGCTTTGCCGTTTGCAGTACCGTCCACTGGTAGAGTAATCAAACTTCGATTCACCATCCAACAGCGGAGCAGCTATTGAGTAAAATGTGGTCCTCGCAGCAAATCTAAGTATAAACTTAAGAAGATCGTTCAAGGCGAAAGCATAGATGTCTGTCTTCTGTTCGACATCAATGTCAGGTTTGAGCGGCCCAGTCTCTGTCCTTGAGACACTCTCCATTCACAGGTGAATTTCTCACAGGTGTTTCCGTAGCGGCGCGCTTGTGTCCGCCACCGCCACACGCATTTGATCAGCATGGAGCGTACACAATGAACAAGTTTGACTCAACTAAACTGCCGACCAAATTTGACAACACCAGCGAAGGCTGGCTAGTGCAGGTATATAGCGGCGATCGCCGCCTGCTCTGCGTGCTCGATTCGTCTCACGCCTGGACTTTTTTGTTGGGCTGTGGGTTCGGTCTCCTACTGGCGGTGGGGTGGTTTAACCTCGCCAGTAACAGTCCGTCCACGACTTATGAGCCGTCAACAACTCCCCCCGAAATGTGGATTGATTAGTTCAGACATTGCCAGAAGAGTAGTGCCGGCGCAACTCTTTGGATTGGGCCTGCCCCCATACCGTCCTAGCAGTGAAAACAAGCAGACGCCGGCCGGTTCGACCGGACAGGTAGGATTTGCGGGCCGGTCCCCCGCCGATCGAGTCCGGATAACTTTGACCAATCCGTCAGGGCGACGCGCCGAAGCCACAGGCTTGTTGTACGGGTCGAGCCAATGCGCGTTGGTTCTAACCTTGCAGCGTCGTAGAAAGCCCTTCTTAATAACGACAACATATAGAGAAAATTCTGCGATCGCTATTTCCATTGACCACAGATCTGCGGGTTTTCCGATAGTTATAAGAATAACTTATGGCTTTAATTTGAGATTACTTAGCAGATTTATGTAAAGCGATCGCAAATTTGTGCCGATCTTAAGATATACTTAAGCGCATAGACTTAAGTGTATAGAGATTTGAACCTGGATAGACCCGAGTCTATAGAAGACAATAGGGGCAACTCGTCTTCATAACCCAGTCCGGAGAAACATAATTCCCGGATCACTATCGTTCGGATCTCGCCCCAGGATTTGAGGCTGCGCTTGCCTGCCGTCCTGGCCCCTAACATCTGATTAAGGAGGAATTACAAAGTGGAATTCTTGTCCGATTTCTTAACGAAATTCGGGTCGCAGTTGCAGTCCCCGACACTCGGCTTTCTGATCGGTGGTATAATCATTGCCGCGCTCGGTAGCAAACTGGAAATTCCAGATGCGATCTATAAGTTCATCGTTTTCATGCTGCTCACAAAAGTCGGCTTGAGCGGCGGCATTGCGATCCGCAATTCCAATATAACGGAGATGGTGTTGCCTGCGCTGTTCGCCGTGGTAACGGGGATGCTTATCGTGTTCATCGGGCGCTACACGTTGGCCAAGCTGCCGGGGATCAGAACCGTGGATGCCCTTGCGACCGCCGGCTTGTTCGGTGCCGTGAGTGGCTCTACCCTCGCCGCCGGTATAACGGTACTGGAAGCGGAAGGCATCCCCTACGAGCCTTGGGCTGGCGCACTCTATCCCTTCATGGACATCCCGGCGCTCGTGACTGCGATCGTCGTGGCCAGTATTTATACCAGCAAGCAAAAGCAGAGTGCTACCGCAGGCGAGGATCTCAGCAAGCAGGAGTATCTCAGCAAGCAGGAGTATCTCAGCAAGCAGTCGGTTGCCGCAGGCGAGTATCCCGGCAAGCAGGAGTATCCCACCACCAGGCAGGAGTATCGCAAACAGCAGCGGATTACGGCAAGCGGATATCCCCGCGAGCAGCAAAATCGGGTCAAAATATGGCCGATCGTCAAGGAAAGCCTCGAGGGTTCTGCCCTATCGGCACTGCTGCTCGGCCTCGCTCTAGGCCTGCTAACCCGGCCGGAAAGTGTCTATGAAAGTTTCTACGATCCCCTCTTCCGCGGTCTGCTTTCGATCCTGATGCTGGTAATGGGTATGGAGGCCTGGTCAAGGATTGGCGAGCTACGCAAGGTAGCCCAGTGGTACGCCGTCTATGCCTTGGTGGCGCCGCTGCTGCATGGGTTTATCGCCTTCGGTCTCGGCATGGTTGCCCACTACGCCACGGGATTCACCCCTGGCGGAGTCGCGCTCCTAGCCGTCATCGCCGCCTCCAGTTCAGACATCTCAGGGCCGCCCACTTTACGAGCCGGTATCCCGTCGGCTAATCCCTCCGCCTACATCGGCGCGTCCACAGCCGTCGGCACGCCGATTGCGATCGCCGTGGGAATACCCCTCTTCGTCGGGCTCGCCCAGGCGCTGATGGGTAGCTGATCCCAGACGGGTCGGGGCAAACCGCTATTAATGCTTTACAGCGTTGCTGGAGTTTAGACTAAAAGCTCATACTGTACAGTCTAGCATCAGGGATAATTCGGCAAAGGAATAGACATTTTTGGGGACTAAAACCGCATCCATTAAGTCAAAAGTGCTATCTTTGGCAAGCCCTAAAAGTTGATAGACTTCGTTTCTGAAATTTTGGAGTTTTAAAGCAGATTGATTCAAGGTTTTTGATTATTCGCTAATTTTACCTAATTGTCTCTTTACTTTTCACCCCCCGTAACCCCCTGCTAACTCGACTAGACTGTACGGTATGATTTTGGGGGGAGTTAGTTTAAACTCCAGTTTCATGTAACTCAATTATTGGATCAAGAACTAAATCAAGGACGAGTTGACCAAAAAAAAGTGCTGAATCTTTAGAAATTAAACCAAGAAAGCAATTATTATCAATGGATAATTGACAATTGATAATTGATAATTAATTAATCAGGTTGAAGACCTCTCCTTTCAAGGAGAAAAAAGAAAAAATATTTCTCTATCAATCCTATACATAATAGTCCAGGTAATTATCCATTATCCATTATCCATTATCCATTATCCATACGTTTTAATCCATTAACGCTCTCGTCGGCTTAGATAATCTGCATCTATCGAAGCCATTGGGTAACATCTAAAGTGGTTCCCGTCAACTTAATCACCGCGCCAGAACTATCGAAAACGGGACCGCCTCGGGCGTTGATATAGCGGACTTCCCCATCATTGACCCGAATGATGCGTAAATTAGCTTCAAATGGTTCTCTTCTAATTGCTAGAGTCCGAACAGCCTCCTCATGGAGTTGAAGATCATCGGGGTGAATTAGGGCAACCACTTCTTCAGGGGTGGGGGCCGGCCGATTGGGATCGAGACCGTGGATCAAAAAAAGTTCCTCAGTCCAATAGGTTTCGCGAGTGTTGACATCGAACTCCCAACACCCGACTTGAGCCACTCGTTGAGCATTTCGCAACATCATTTGCGATCGCCGCAGTTGAGCCTCAATCTGTTTGCGATGCTCAATTTCTTGGTGCAGACGGGCATTCGCCGCCATCAATTCTTGCCAAATGTTGGCGGTAATAGAATCGAGCATCCCTTCTGGGGGATAGGATAATCGGTTAGAGGACTGGGTTTCCAGGTCGTAAACCGGATCGAGACAGTACCCCTGACCGTAGTGGGTCTGAATAAAACCTTGAACACCGGCCCGTTCGAGTTGGCGGCGAATACTGCGGATGTGGCTCTTGATGGTGGCGTCGGTGGGTAATTGATCATCCAAAGTCCACAGGCGATCGCCCATCTCGCCGCGAGAAAACATTTGCCGGGGATGGCTCAGAAATAGCTCCAGGATTTGATATTCCTTGCGATTGACTTTCAAAACTTGACCGTCGCAGGTGATCTGTCGGGAGATGGGATTGAGAGACAACGGCCCCCAAGTTAGCAGGGGGCTGGCCCGACGAAGACCCCGCCGCGCCAAAGCCCGGAGATGGGCGAGGAGTTCTGGGGTCTTAATCGGTTTCACCAAACAAGTATCGGCGCCGCTATCTAAACCCTCGATACAAGTCCCCGCACCGGAAGGCGACTGCATCAACAAAATAAGCACCGGGTTGCCCACATCCCGCAAGCGACGACATAGGTCAATTCCATCCAGTTTGGGTAACAGTAACTCCAGCAAGACCGCATTGTACACAAACGCCTGGAGCAATTCCCAGGCTTCCTCGCCATCGGTGGCGACATCAACAACGAAACTGTGGCGAGATAAGTCTTGATGCAGCTTGTGACCCAGGGTTTTGTCAGGGGAAGCCAGCAGAATTTTCATGGTTCAATGTTCGGCTTTCACTTCGGGGCTGGAGGATACCTCCAAAATTACACGAATTTTTTACCTTTTAACTGTACACTGCTCCAAAGTTGTTCAGTAAAAGCCAGATCTGGAAGGGTGGCTATATGGTTCCCGCGTCACATCAGGCCAATGATTTTATTCAAAAGAATGCTTTGACGAGTGGTGTGATCAACGCCATCATCAATGGGGCGATCGGCTGGTTTATGTTTCGAGGAAAAGAGACGATACCTCTGACCGTTGACACGATATCAGCCCACGAAAAAACGGTTTTCTCGACGGGAGTGATGACGGCATTTATCCTGTCGCTCATCTTGGGAACGATCGCTTTTTTTACCTTTAGCAAAAAAGCCAAAGATTTCTCGGTTCCATTCCCGAAGCTTTTGAACCGACCCTTTTTATTTTTTGGGGTGAGAACGGTTTTATTTTATTCTCTGTTTGCCTTTGGTACGGTGACATTGGTGGCTCTGTTCTTACAAAAGTTTTTGGGGATGATTTTGGTGACTCCACTGGTCGGCGCCATTATTTTGGGGGCGATCGCGGGGATTGCCTCTTGGTTCATTAATGCGGCGGTTATGAAAGCCATGTTGCGGCCCGAGTAGGTTTTTTGAGGGATGACAGCAGGTTGAACCGGGTTTAGTTGAGAACTGCTATAACGACAGGTTCTAAGTATTTAACATTGTGGAGATTTTGTAAGTATGACTGTTTTGGAAGCGTTTAAGCTCGATGGTCAGGTCGCGATCGTGACGGGGGGCGGAGCCGGCATCGGCCGGGGCATTGCCGAACTGTTTGCCCAGGCGGGGGCGGCGGTGGTCGTCAGCGATCTCAAAGAAGACACTGCGGCGGCGGTCGCCAATGGCATCAAAGAAAAGGGCGCTCAGGCTGTGGCCGTGGCTTGCGACGTTACCAAGGACTCGGATCTGGAAAATTTGGTCCGGTCCGCCCTGGATGCCTTTGGCAAAATCACCCTGCTGATCAACAATGCCGGCGGCGGCGGGCCGAAACCCTTTGATATGCCGATGGACACTTTTATTTGGGCTTACAAGCTCAACGTATTTTCGGTGTTTCACCTCTGCCAACTGTGCGCCCCCCACATGGAAGCGGCGGGACAGGGGGCGATTTTAAATATTTCTTCGATGTCGGCGGAAAATAAGAACGTCAAGATGGCTTCTTACGCTTCTTCTAAAGCCGCCGTCAGCCACCTGACCCGCAATATTGCCTTCGATTTGGGACCCAAGGGAATTCGGGTGAACGCGATCGCCCCGGGTGCGATTAAAACCGATGCCCTGGCTACGGTATTGACCCCCGAAGTTGAAAAAACCATGCTCAAGCACACCCCCCTGGCGCGGTTGGGAGAACCCAATGATATCGCTTATGCGGCACTGTTTCTCTGTTCCCCGGCGGCCAGTTGGGTGAGCGGGCAAGTGCTGACGGTCAGCGGCGGCGGCGTTCAGGAATTAGATTAAAGGCTGTCTCGCCCGATTGTATTTGAGAGTATTAAAACCTAACAAAAAAACGACCATGAGCAATTTTGATGCGTTTGCTGACTTTCGGATGGACGGCCAGGTGGCGATCGTGACGGGCGGCGCCCAAAACATCGGAGAAGCCATTGCCAAAACCTTTTCCGGTGCGGGGGCGAAGGTGATGATCGCCGACCTGAACGGGGAAAAAGCCCAGGCAACGGCGGCGGCCATCCAAGCCGAAACGGGCAATGAAGTGTTGGGCGTGGGCTGCAACGTCACCGTTGAGGCGGACATTCAAGGGTGTGTCGCCAAAACCGTCGAAGCCTTCGGGGGCGTTTCAACTTTGGTTAATAACGTCGGTTGGGGCAAAGCCTACGACGACCCCCTCGATGTTCCTTTAGAAGAGATGATCGACAGCTACAAGCTCAACACCCTGTCGGCCATGCGGATGACCTCCGTTTGCCGCCCCTACCTCCTGCAAGCTGAAAATGCCACCATTACCAACTCGGGTTCTCTGGTGGGGGTTTTACCCGCTTTTGACTTCATCGCCTACTCCGCCGCCAAAGCCGCCCTCAACCACATGATGCTGGGTTTGGCTCACTATTTTGCCAAGCAGGTTCGCATCAACACGGTGCTGATCGGTACGGTGATCACCGAGAACTACGCGGCGGCGGGTTTGGACGAAAAGGCCCAGTATGCCCTGGCTCACCCCGATAACCTGACCGGGCGGGCAGGCAAACCCCAGGATATTGCCAACGCCTTCCTGTGGCTGGCGTCACCGGCGGGGTCTTGGGTGAGCGGCCAAACCCTGCAAGTTTCCGGCGGCGGTAAGCGCGTTCGCCTCAAGCCGGAATGAGCCAGGGTGCGAACCCGTCGCCCCATGAACTAACGCCATCCCCCTACGGCTGAGATGGCGGTTTCGGTCGCTTCATCTTGCCACCCTCGACCCCGGCGATCGCTTAGAATCACTCATGTAAAAAACTTGGTTTTTTTCACTTGTTTTCGCAGTAAGCCGTCCAAGCATTATGACCAATCAACCCCAAGTCGAAGAATCCGCTCCCAAACAACTTTCAACCACTTCCCTCCAACCCAGAGGAAGGGTTTATCCTTCCCCGAGTAACTGGCGAGATGAAATTTTGTATCAACTCCTCCCCGATCGCTTCAGCGATGGAAACGAAGAACAGCGTCCCTTGTTCGATCGCAACAACCCCGCTCAATTTCGAGCCAAGGACAAAGCCGCTTGGATGGCAGCCGGAACCAAATTTGTTGGCGGTACCCTCAAAGGAATCGAGAGCAAACTAGACTATTTGCAAGAATTGGGAGTAACGGCCGTTTGGATCAATCCGCCTTGGAAGCAGCGGGCCGATTTAGAAACCTACCACGGCTATGGCATTCAAAACTTTTTAGAAATCGACCCCCGCTTTGGCAGCCGTCAGGATTTGCGAGATTTAGTTGACGCCGCCCACGATCGCGGAATGTACGTTATTTTAGACGTGATTTTCAACCATACGGGCAATAACTGGTTCTACCGAGATGAAAACGGCAATCCCAGAGACACCATGCGATATCGCTTTTCTCCCCCATATCCGGTTCACGGATGGCGATCGCACAAAGGAGATAGCATTTCCCAACCCGCAAACCCTGATGATGGCGTGTGGCCCGATGAGTTTCAAAATCTCGATTGGTACACCCGCGCCGGAGAAATCGGCAACTGGGGAACTTCGAGTTGGGAAGATCCGATGAACGCCAATGTCGAATTTCGACGCGGCGACTTTTACGACCTCAAAGACCTCAACTTCGACAATGACGACGCCTTAACTGCCGTCATCAAAGTGTATCAGTATTGGATTGCCCTCAGCGACTGCGATGGATTTCGGGTCGATGCCGTCAAACACGTTCCCAAGCACATCTGCCGAAAATTCTTTCAGGAAATCTATAACTATACCCAACTGATTGGTAAAGATAATTTTTTGCTGACCGGAGAGATCACCGATAATGTCATGGTCGGCGACTATATGGAACTCTACGGCCATTTTATCGATCGCTCTTTGGGAGTGGCATTAGATATAGTCTCAACCCCCAACCAACTGACAGCAACGGTTAAGGGACTGGCTAACCCCGGAGATTTTTTCGGTCGCTACAACGTCAATTTTCTCCTCGGTAGATACCTGCAAATTGGCAAATTTCACGTTTGCGTTATCGACGATCACGATATGTCATCGCGAAGCCAAAAGGCCCGTTTTGCCGCCAACAGCAATGTACCTAACCTTGACCAACAAGTTGCCCATGCAGTCGGCGTGCAGTTAACGACTCCCGGCATTCCCTGTATTTATTACGGTACCGAGCAAGCTTTTGACGGCAACGAAAATTATCACGATTACAGTGTTGAGCCTCGGCGCTTTGCAGAAGACCGCTACGTGCGAGAAGCCATGTTTGGCAAAGGTTTTGGGGCTTTTGAAACCGAAGGCTGTCATTTCTTCGATCGCCATCACCCAACCTATCTGAGAATAGCAGCGATCGCCCGGCTGCGTAATCGTCAAGATACCATTGGCAAAACTCTGCGTCGGGGATATCTATTTGAGCGGGAAACGTCTTTCTTAAATTACCCCTTTTCGCTTCCCGGAAAAGGAGAGTTGGTGGCTTGGTCGTTAATTCTGTTTGAACCGGAAGTGCTGATGGTTCTCAATACTCACGGTTTGGAAAGTCGGGGTGCTGTGGTGACAGTAGATAGCTCCTTACATCCCGATGGTTCCAGTCTCACCTATTTATATAAAAGTGACTGGAGCGACGAGGAATTACGCAACCCACCCCAAAACCAAACCGCGAAAGTGAAACATTATCCCGACGGTAGAGCAACGGTTGAAATTGAGTTACCCCCTTCGGGAATGGCAATTTTAACGTGATATTTAACTCGATAGTTGTTGAAAAATCGCTCCGGCAAAGGGGGAAAGCTGGAGTTGATTTTTTTCTGGATTCCAAGATGGGGAAGAAGAAGTTGATAGGAGCAATTTTGAGTCCTGTAAGTTGCTTAAAGAAATAGTGCTGACCTCGGAACTGTTGTTGAGGACAACGGTATGGGAACCCAAAAGATAAGCGTAGACTCCCAGGCGATCGTCAGCGAGGAGGGTTTGTCGGGGAAGGTTCCAGATTTCTGGAATTTGGCGGCGCAGCCCAATTAAATTTTTGTAGAATTCCAGCAAAGAGGAATCTTGAGCTTTTCCCCACAACATGGGTAGGCGAGATTCTTCTAACCTTCCAACTTCTTGTAACTGGCTCAGTCCGACCTCGGTTCCGTAGTAAATTATCGGGGGTTCGGGTAAGGTAAACTGGCATAGAGCGGCCAAACGCAGGCGTCGCTGGTCGCCTTTAACGGTCCACAGAAAGCGGTTCATGTCGTGATTATCGAGAAAACTCGGGAGAACCAAATTAGAATTAAAATAAGCGTAGTGTTGCTGTAAAATCTTGTCAAATTCGCTGACTTTGAGGGTGCCAAAGGCAAAGAAACCCCGCAGAATTTCCAAGAGTTTAAAATCCAAACAGCCATCCATTCGACCCGCAAAAGAGCGAATAAATGCGGGAAATGAGGTGATTTCTCCGAAGGTAACGCTGTCCGGGTTAACCGCTCGGGTTGCGGTTCGGAAACAGGACCAAAAAGCGTGAGTCGAGCCGTGAGCGCAGTCCAGCCGAAAACCGTCAACTCCCCGTTCTAACCAGCGTTGGGCATTTTCGATCAGATAAGCGCGAGCTTGCGGACAGTCTGAATCTATTTTGGGTTGGCTGGGAACGTTAAAAAAACACTCGTATTCATCGGGCCAATTGATAAAATCAAACCATTTATAGGCGGAGTCGGTTTGGTCTTTTTGGGCGGCGATAAAAGCGGGATGTTGATTAGAAAGATGATTGGTAACATAATCCAAAACTACTCGGATGTTGCGCCGGTGCGCTTCGTCCAAAAGAATTTGAAAATCCTCCTCGGTTCCCAATCGAGCCTCTACGCTGCCATAATCGGTTGGATCGTAGCCGTGATAAGATGAACTGGGAAAGATTGGAGTTAGCCACAAACAGTTGATTCCCAAGTCCGCCAAATAATCGAGTTTAGAAGTGATTCCTCGGAGCGTTCCGCCATAAAAACCGTCGAGATCTTTTGGAGTTGAAAAGTCGGTATCCGGATCGGGTGCAAAGCGATCGACAAAAATCTGATAGATAACGGCTTCTCTCAACCAAGTTGGTATGGTTTCATTGTCAACGTAGAAGCCATAAATTTGCGGGCTATTTTTTCGAGCCTGTTTCTTGATAAATGGCAGGTCAAAATCGTCAAGATTATCGGTCAACTCCCTCGCCGCCGTATCGAAGTAAGGACTGTATACAATAGTGCCTGTATTGGTCATTCCTTGTATTAGGTACTGAATATGAGTATTTTTGGGTTGTCCGGGAATTTCGGCCGTCCATGTTTCTAAATAACCCCATTGCAAAGTATCCCACTGGATCTCTGTTCGCCGCATCGGTATGCTAAACAGATGGGGATCGCGATCGGGATTTGCGGATGGAACTTGTGGTAAAGTGCCGTCGGTCGTGTAATAGAGGGTTACGGCTTTGATAGCAATATCTACACCAACGCGAACCGAGATAGTAATCGCCTGGTTTTCTGCCGGATCGTGAGGATGAAGGGCTGAGTCGTGATCAAATCCTACTCGGGTCGTTCTCGCTTGCTTTAAGCGTCCTTCTTTGGTGGATAAATGGCCGAAAATAAATTCAGGAAGTTGACCAATTTTAGAAATTTCGCTATCCATTTTTAGAATACAATTAAAGGCTGATGAGAGTCGAGGGGTTAATGTTTGGCTCGCGTCTGCCGATTGAATTCATCCACAATACCCGTGCAGTTCCTCCCCGAGCAAGACCAACTCGGTAATTATATCACCACTTGCTAAAAAGATCGACAAGATTATGTCGATGCACTTTCTGAGTTGGCGATCGCACTAATTCAAGCCAACCGCAATGATGACGCTAAAACCGTTTTGTTAGAAGCTCAATATATTGTTAATGAAATTGAGGATTTTTGGGTTCGTTTCAGATAAAGATTAATAAAATAATGGAAAGGGAATCAAAAAATATTGAATAAGGCTTAAATTTACAAGAATTGGAGTTAAGTAATCGTGCAATTGCCTATGCTCAAACCGATTATTTATTGGGAACTGGAAAAACGCTGGTTTTTTTCAACGATAAGGATTACATGGTTTTTTATATGTAATAACAGGCTGGAAAAATGCTTTTGATCAAATTGACCCCGAGTTCCCTTTAACAGTTACCAAAGAAATGGTTCGGATTGCGGCTTGGGTTAGTCCAAGTTGGCGGAAAGTCTACGAGGAAATTTTAGACGCAACTGAAAACTAACCCAATTTAATGTAATATATTGTTGGCAAACCATGTCTAATCTTCAATTAACTCGGCCGAATCCGAATCTACCAACAAGACATAATCCTGCATTTTTTTGGCTAAATGTAAGGGTAAAGGTAGCTTGAGCGCTTCATCATAATGATTGGCTAAATACCTTAATTCATGGGTAAGCATAGCCCAGGGTTCTATCCCATCGCCCGGTTGAATACAAGCCACAGTAATTTCAACTAGACTTGGATTCCAAAAATAAGTATCGGGTGAAGGTTCCAGATTTTTATTTCGTTTGCTGGTTGCAGTCGAGACTTTAGAAAGGTTGACCGGCGCTTTAAATTGTTTGGGTTTATTAGAAGTGCTGGCAAACACTCGTTCGCCCATTCTAAAAAGACCTTTAGACCATCCTTGCTCGTTATCTTCATAAGCAAACCATTCCGGTGTTTCGTAGCCTTGATTATCTCTAATTCGCACAATTCTTAAGCCTTTATACTTGGAGATTTCTTGTTTATTTGCCACGCCAAAACTCACTTCATTTTGGCTAATATTTTTATTTTGCAACCATTTCCAAGAAAAGCGTAAATTTTGAGCATGACATAATAATAAAGTATCACCTAACGGAAGAACATCGCCCTTGAGAGTTTGTTGGATAAAAGACATGGCTTGTTCCTCGCGAGAAACACCCCGAGCTTCTCCCCTGGCAATTTTTAAGAGTGCTTCTCGATAAGGAAGCCATTGATTGTTTTCAAAACCCAAAGCAGTCGCTTGAATTTCGGTGCTGTTAGATGCCATGTGAACCATGACCGGAACTCGCTGAATACTCCCATCTGTTGAAGTCGGAGAATTTTGCTTAATTAACCACACACCCACATAATGCAATGGCTCGGGTAGAACAATTAACTCCGGTTTTTGTTGCTTATTTTTTGTTGTTTTATCGGCGGGTTTTTTAGAATTCTTAAACTCTACCTGAGGAGGGTTGGCTTGAACTCCTAACTGGCGGAGTAAATCTAAAAATCCATTCGACGCACGATGAGATAAACCTTTCTTTTCTGTGGTAATAAATTGCGTTAAACGATTGGCAAAAGCAAATCCTCTGCGAATAGCATCTTTGGGATCTTGATACTGTTTAAATTTGTCTTCATTATGCAGTTCAACAAATGCCACTGTGATTCCAGAAACAGAACAAACAGAATTTTGAATTTCCTGGCTGCGTTCCTCAACCGCCCTCCGACGACGTTCTGTAATCCTTTTAACTTTTGAATCCAGTTCTAATTCATCTCCCCGCTTTCCTAACGGTTCAGAGTGAATATCTAAAGTCAAATCCAAATTCGGAAATTGATAGGGGAATGATGCGGATTCGGGAATGCCCAAACAGTCTTTAACTGCATTAATAATCGCTTCTACGGTGCGTTGTTGTTGATGCCATATTTCTACCCTCAAATGATTGCCGATTGTTTCCACAATAGCCGAGCAGCATTGCCTTTTTAACTCGCTAGACTCAAATTTGTTCTTTAAGGTTTCAGTCGGAAAAAAGGGATTACCAGGAACAGTAGATTTTAACTGAATTCGTTTTAGAGGTTCAACAAATTCCCATTCCGGCGCAATCAGTTCTTGAATTTTTTCCGCCAACAGGCGACGGTCAGCCGGCCCAAAACCTCCCTGAACATCGTGCTTGGGTTCAATACCATTGCGGTAAAGTAAAGCTGCCGTTGAATTCCCGTTTAGATTGAGTGCAGATAAAGGATTTTGAACTATATCTTCGGGATTTGGAAAAGGATGTTGACGGTTCAAGTTGTTGAGCAACGGTGCCAAATTGCTTCCCCAATTCCACCCCCAATTTTGCTGTGTGTTGGATGAATTTGCTCGGGTTAGTTGTTGCCATTGAATTGACGCCACTTGAAAACTATTGGATTGATGTAATCTTTCTATCCAGGGAACTTGAGTTAAAAGATAAATACTGGTTTCTTGATTTCGGGGTAAAAACTTAAGGGGTAAACTTGCCCAACGCCGCACACTAAGATCGCAATGAACAACAGGAAATGATTGAAAAGGGACGGTCTGAACCGTGAAAGTAATCACAACAGACCAGTACCATTGTTCATAGGAAATTGGCGGCCAAGAAATAATCTCTGCTCCCGTTGTTCCAATGGATAAAGGCGCCCGGCGAAAGCGCAAAACCTCCGAACCAAATTGAATGTTGACGTTGTTTTGAGTGAGTTGGGAGGCCAAAAAGTGGGGGGTTAAAATAAAAGCATTGGACTCGGGTTCGGCCGTCCCGTTGGGTAATTTTTCTCCATTTTCAAAAGAAAATTCTGTGGTTTGCCATTGCACATCGTTCAAAGAAAATTGGTTCAATAAATCGCTTAATCGGTTTTCTGGTATTTGGGGAAACTGAACTTTTAGCCAAGCTTTTACAATCAAAAACAGGGCTTCTTGATCAATGGGAACTGCACTGTATAGCCAAGGCTTATCACCCGCATGAGCCGCTTTTTTTTCGATAAAAATGAGGTCGGGAACTAACGCCCGCATTGCTTGATTTAATACATAAATGGGGATGTTAATTTGATCGCGAGGACGACCCGTAACATCGGCAATGAGATTCCGAAGTTCTGACTTCCAGTTTTCGGGAAAATTGAGAACTTCAACGGTTCGCTTGGGGTGAAGTTGATTTGAAGCCAAACGAAAAGAAAGTGTCCGCAATTGATCATAACTCATCGGCGATTCCTCCCATGTTTTCAATAGCCGTATAAAAAGGCCCGTACAACGCTTGAACAAGCTCCCGTTCTAAGTTAGTAATATCCGGGTTTAAACCCGAAATAAAATAAGGACGAAGCACCTGTTTAATGCTTACTAAAAGACTGGTTAGCGGTTCATCTCCCCGTTCATCTTGCAACGCAGTTCGACGGGCAAAAGCAGCATCGCAGAAAAAGACGCGAGCCGGACTTCCCCCCCGAATTAAACGACCGATAACCTGCCAAATTGAAACCAATTGATTCCAGGTCACGGCCTCCCGTTCTTCCGGGGGCAAAGTGCTGTAAATCATCGGTAAACGCAAGAGATAACGCCACTGTTTGTAGGCGGCATCCCGAAAGTTTTTTCCTGTTTTTTCTAAGGTTAACCTCCCTTCCAAACTTCCATCATTTAGCAAAATTTGATCGGCATAATGTTCAACCGCCCAACGGTTTATCGAGTGAATGGCGTAGCTGATATCATCGGGACGGGGATGGGGACGAACGAGAAAATAAACCGCACCAATTGCCGCCCGATCATCTTCATTAAGAATATTATGTCCCCGTTCAATTGCCATCAACGGCGCAATTAAAATCCAGGCTCCGGTACTGGCAAATTGAGACACCAAACCCCGCTGTAAACTCGAATTATTCTCAAGCCATTGGCTCTCAAATTCGTCATCATCGGGAACCAAGCGCCGAATTTGTCCTTTCCAATCTTGTCGGACATTTTCCAAGTATTCTTGGGCAAGTTTCGCCTGTTCATAACTCCCGACTAATAATAAAATTCGCTGACGACCTTGAGGCAAATTTTTTCGTTCATTTTCTAAACGACTAGGCCCTCCCAAACCCCCCGGTTGGGCGAGTTGATTGAGCAATTCTTTCAGGGCAATTGCCCGTCCGTTTCCCGAGGTTCCAGAAATAGTAATGGGGCGATTTTCTCGGTCGTAAAAGCAGGTAAATTCAAAGTGACTTTTCGAGATAGCTTCTAGCTCGGCATCGGGCGATCGCAAGACTCCCGCCACCGGAACTTGTAGATGATAACCCGGAGCTTTTAGCGCCCAACTTGTCCCCGAAAGTAATAAAACGTGAGGCCCTAAAATTCCATCGCTTCCAAAAAGTTCGTGCAGATGCAACAGCAGCCAGCGTCCGACTCCAACACATTTAAAAAACCGCAAATCTCCCGATTTTAAATCCTGAGATCGAACGTACTGCAATGCCAAAACATTACCCATTGGTGAGGCGGGCATAACCGCTTCGTAATCTCTGGGGGGATTGTGAAAAAGCATCGAACTTTGACCTTCCAATTTGAGCGGAATTTCGACCTGTTTCCAATCTCTCAAGATTTGATTGAGGCGATTTTCTAAAACTCCAACTATCAAGCCAAATTCCAACAGTACCGCCGTATTATTCAGGTCTTCTTTGCTGAGATTAATATGGGGTTCTTGATGGGTTGCAATCCAAGTTAACAAGCGATTGCGTACCCGATTTTCTTGATTCGTTAATATCAACTGACTAGCCAATTCCGAAAGTTCTTGATTATCCGCATCCCCCAACGGATCGTCTATAAAGCGATCGAAAAACAACCAAAGGCGACGGTAAGCCGGATCGGTATTTCGTGCGTCTTTAGATGCGCCGCTCAGAGTCAAAGCAACGCGCTCCAAAATTAACCAACTGGTGAAATATTCCCCCCGTTGACTCCATTCTCGCAAGGCGGGATTTTGAGTTAAAATTAGAGCATAAATGCGACTGGTAACAGTTTGGGTGATCTCGTGAGCTTTGCACCAGCTATCAACATCGGGATCGGCTAATTGACTGCGCCCTTCCCAATTTAGTTCTTGAACAACGGGTTGCTGTACTTGGCTAAACCAACCCTCTCCACGCGGACCAAATAATTTTTGACTGGGGCTGAATAAGTGATCTAATTGCACCTGTACTTGGTCGGCTTCATCAACAATTACCAAATCACTTCGACGGTAAACTAACTCATAAAATCGAATTCGTTCGCCGTTAATTTGTGGGGGAATGCGAGTATAAACTAAGCTGGCGGGTGTAGCAATCCAAACGGAAGCTTGGGTTAAATCAAGTTGTGCTTGATGGAACGGACAAACGGTGTATAAAGAGCAGGCATAAGTTTTAGAATGGTCTGAATACTCGTTTGAATACTCCGATGAATACTCCGAGTTATTTTCCCCCTCATTCAAACGGGATAAATTCAAACAGGGTTGCTTAGATTGGGAAAAAGGTTTAACAACATCGTGACGCAATTCGCTCAAAGGACAGGCGGTACTGAGCCATTTAAACCCCGGATGTTCTTGATATAAAATAAACGGGTTTTCTGCATTCCCAACTCGGTGCAAGCGGTTGGTGTGGCGTTCTCGATTGGATGCACCTAAAACCGGAGCAACGCCAATCCCAAGCTCGATAAAAAGTTTAGCTCGATTTAACGCCCCGATCACATCTCCCACCACTAAAGTTACATGAAGTCCCCGGCGGGTTGCCCATACGGTGACAACATCCATTAAGGTTGATTTCCCCGCAGAAACCATACCAATTAAGTGCATTAACCCGTTAAATGTTAAGGCGTCGGTTTGCTTCAAATTCCCATTTTTATCGAACAGTTCTAGGCGAACTTTAGATAAACGTTTTTCCCAATTTTGAGGGCGGCGATTATCCATCCATCTCGCCGTTTCAAGCAAATCTTCCCAACTAACAGTAATGGGCTGTTTTTCGGGTTTATTTCTTAGGTTGTGACTGGGAGGGGGCGGAAAGATCAAATTTTCGGGAAAATTAACCGTTGCCCGATATTTTCCATCGGGACATTCGTAGCGACCTGCTGTTGCCCATTTTACGGACTCTTTTTGATAGGGTAAAATACTTTCAAGGGTGCGAATGTAAATCTGCTCTCGGTTGCTGCAAATGCTAACTTCTCGGGTTGAAAACTGCTCAAGCGCCGCATCAACTTCATAACCCCGCAAATATTCGTTAATTGTGCGGTAGTTTTCTAATGCCCGTTTCCAACTATATTCACTTCTAAATTGGCTGAGGATGTGCCGGGTATTTCCTAGCATTTTGTATTGGATTTGACTCCAAGTTTCGGCTTCGGGAATGGGGAAAGGATAACCCGTCAGCAGAACCCACAAAGCATGGGCGGGGGATGAGGGTGCAAGCTGTTTCAGCAAACACAAACCTAATTCAATATCGCAAAATGTCGCCGGGTTTAATCCCGATGTTGTCGATGACCAATGAGTGCGGAGAGTTTTGGTAATATTCCGTCTCCAAGAGCTTGTATCGCGCATAAATTTGCACCTCTGATTAATTTAAAACACCATATCTTTTGAGCAAAAAATTGATTAATTTTATCGTTTTTTCAGCTTGTTTTTCACCGCTTTTATGAAATTACTCTCGGATTTTGCTTTGACAAATTTGGGCAGTCTGCAATGGTGAGTAAAAGCCCGTAAATAGTCGGAACGTTGTTGGCAGCGTTCATCGGGAAAAACAAAATAAGCCTCTTTCCAAGGCGGATTTTCAGGAATGGGAGGGTTTTGTTGCTTGACTTTTTGAGCCAATAAAAAGGGGTTTACCCAGTCTTTGACATCAACCGCCCAAGCTTCCCCATCGGGGAATACAATTCGCAGATCGTAGCTGTCAAAATTCGGCCAGAGTTCAACGGTTTTAAGTTGGTTTAAAGCGTTAAGTTTCTCCGCCAAACGCAATTCGGCTCGACCCGGTGCCGCAATAAAGCGCCGCAAACCCCGTTTGAGCCAATATACCCCTTCTTTTTTAGCAATTTTTCGCCCCGGTTTATCCAAGCCAGCAAGACGACAAGATTCTTCTCCACAACTTAAATTTCCCCCATTTGTGCGAAGTAAAATATTATTGCAGTTGGCACAACAATAGAAATTTTCTTCCACTGCACAGGCTTCCGGTGCGGGTTCATAGGCGGCATAAATCTGTTCTTCAAGCCGTTCGAGCGGGGGATTATTGAAGTGTTTAAGTCGTTCAAATTCTGTCACCACCGGGGTACTAATCAGCAAATGGCGGAAGGCGACATAGGAATCGGGCGCTTTTGCTGCTTTGCAAATTTGCATGGCGTTGAGGAGTAATTGTTTTTGGGTGAGTTCGGCTTCTATATCCGCACCGGCAACCGCCCATTCTAAACACAAACTGCTGGGAATTTGCGCTTCTAATAGTTGGTCTGACTCGCCAACTTCGGGCAGTTCTAGCGGCCATTGCGTCAGAGGTTTTTGACACCACAAAAGCAGATCGGGTATGCCTTGGGGTGGCGTTTTTTTCTGTCGTAAACAGTTTAAAACAAGCCGATCTAAGCCCCGTTGTAGTTCTTTGGGATAGGGAAGCCGAGGCGGTTGACCCTGTTGAATTTTTTCGATTAGTTTAATCAACCCACTGGCGATTAAATGAAGTGTGAGTTGATCGGGATGAAGATGGGGTGTTTCATACATAGAAATTCTGAGCGATTGTTTCAACTCCGAGCAACACCAATCAATTTAAAGGAACATCCCGGCAAAAATCTTTCCGGGTTAGAAAAAATTTGGCTTTTGTTCATCGCCTAGCGGCATCAAAGGTTGAATAGGCAGCGTTCGGTATGCTGCTGGCACCGTTGGCGATGCTCAACGCCCAACGGCATCAATGATGATAATATTTTAGCTGATTTTTGGTTAATTTAAATACCCCCTTTAATTGGAAAAATTAATAGTTTAAATTGGGGGAAGTTTAACCCAAGCCTTGTTCGGTGGATGGTTAACAAAACAATCGCCCCGAGTAAACAACTGGGTTCTAGTTTTAGTATGATCAGCCCGATCAATCCAAAGGGTTAATCGGCAAACATCTTGACGGGGAGCGCCGTTTTTTTCCAGAGGAAAATACCATCTGGCAAGCGGTGGCTCATCAAGAATTTCAATCCGAGATCGCAACTTCTCAGCAAACCTATTTAAAATTGGCGGATTTGCGGTTAGAACTCGAACAAAAAGAACGGGAATGGGAACTTTATTATCAAGCCGCTTTAACAGATTTGCGGAGTTTAATCGCCGAAATTCAAGCCAACCGAAAATGTGAAATTGAAGTCGGGGAAGGGAAGGAAGCCGAACGGTTCCAGGTGGAAGTAGACTATTGGACGAAGGGACGTTTAAGCGAATACGAAAGCCAATTGAGTCGGCTTGAAACCCAACTTTTAGAAGGAGAATCAACCCTCACCACCGAAGAACTTAAAGCGATTTGCGAACAAATTACGCAGCAGCAACCGATTTTAGGCGAGATACTCGAACAGGCAAAATTATCGATTTTGGGGTCACAAATGCGGGCGGAAATTGCCGATCAGGTTGTCGAAACTTTGACGGGTTTTGGTTACACTCTCGTTGATGATACCTACGAGGGAGAAGACGAGCGAAACGCCTACGTTGTCAAGGTGAAAAATATCGCCGGAGATGAAGTTGTGACGGTGGTTAGTCCCGAGTCAGAATTTGGGGCGAATTCGATTTCTATTAATAGTTTCAGCGACACTTTAGTAGATGAACAAGCCACCCGCCAAAACGCCGAAGCCATTTTCAAACTGTTAAATGATGCGGGTGTTCAGGGGGTTGGCGAGGTTGAATGCAACGAACAACCGAAAGCCGAATATCAGAATTTAGAGGAGGTTAAAAAGCGCTCGGTTCAGTCGTAGGACTCCCTATAAATCCCCCTAAATCCCCCTTAAAAAGGGGGACTTTATCCCCTAAATCCCCCGGAGAGATCCCCCTAAATCCCCCTTAAAAAGGGGGACTTTATCCCCTAAATTCCCCGGAGAGATCCCCCTAAATCCCCCTTAAAAAGGGGGACTTTATCCCCTAAATTCCCCGGAGAGATCCCCCTAAATCCCCCTTAAAAAGGGGGACTTTAGCACTCTTTTCCCCCCTTTTTAAGGCAGGGCTGTTTCATTCTAGCAAAATCCAAAGCTTGAACCAGCGATTATTAAGCCATCTTTGACCTTCTGTAATTGAGAGAAATCCTAACAGTCGAAACAGATTCATTGCCATAGTTTGGAGAATTGATAGATTCGTTCGAGCTTGAAAGTGATGTATAGGAGAATTATCCTCTTTAAAGATTACATCTTTTACCCAATGCAACTGATTTTCTATTAACCAATGTCCTTTTATTTTCGTGGCAAAAACTTCGGCTTTCTCTGATAAACTACTAATGTAGTAAGCCACTTGATGATAATCCTTGTTTCCTCTTTTACCCCATCTTTCAACTCGGATTAAGCTTTCAATTCCACACCAAGTCAATGGCAGAGAGTCTAAGCTCTTAAAAACCGAGACTTGGCGTTGAATTTGGCGACCATGACTTTCCTCTTTTTTCAGATTTACACTGAGTGGTACTTGATTACGTGTGATAGATTCGAGAGCTTGATACAACTTTTTTTGATTCTTTTTCACCGCAACTAGATAATGATTTCCAGAAGCTATAATTTCTCGAACTGTTTGTTTTTGGCAATGTAAGGCATCGAGAGTAAAAACTTTATTTTTTAAGGAGCAATGCCGGAGTAGGTCTTGAACTGACTTGATTTCTGAACACTTTTTGTTCTCCAAACGATTGCATCCGAAAACTAACCCATTATCTTGACTATATAAAGAAACGAAGGAGACAAAATTTTGATAAGACTTGTCATAATTATCAACAGTACTGTTCAAGCTTTTGCCATCTATACAGACCCAATCTCTCAAATTACTCAACTCACTTAGTTGACCAGACCATTGATTAAAAATATCCTGAAGATTTGACCAATCTACCCCGACTAGCACTCGTCTTATTGTTGATGAAGATGGAACTTTTTTGGAGAAAATATTAAATTTTTTCACGATTAATTGTTGATTGGCTTTCGCAAAGTCTCCCAATGCTCGATACCCTAAATATCCCTGCATCGTTCCTAGAATTACTATTAATAAAACCAACCATAAAGGATGTCTTCTCCCTTGGCTGCGGCGAAAGTCCTTGATTTTTTTAAGTGCTTCAATTAGACTATTCATATCTAGAATTTTTTCACAAAAAGCTGGCGATCGCTATCATCTTACATCAAGCGCGATCGCCAGTTTCATTATTAAAGGACCGATTGACCGATGAGAGTCAAAGGTGATGTTTTAGTTTGGCGATCGCTGTTTTTTTCTAAGATTAAAGATTTTCCGAAGAAAAAAGGGCTAAAATTACTGCCAATTTTGGGTCTCAGCGATCGCCAAATTTTAGAACGAAACGGCCCTGCCTTTTTAAGGGGGGCTGGGGGGGATTCAAATTCTCCCCCCTTTTTAAGGGGGGCTGGGGGGGATCAAACCAATTCTCAATAAATAAATGAACTTGTTCGGGATAACTAAATTGGAGAGTTCGATAGGTATCAAAGGCGTCTAAGGCGTTTTTATCCCCATCCCAAACATTCAACCGACAGGTAAGAATTACCTTCGCTGAAGCCAGCCGGCCGTTAATTTGAGAGGCTATATCCTTAAGAACGTTTTGCGATTGCGCGGACATTTCATCCGCCCCATCCAACAGCAACCAGACTTTTTTATCCTCAAATAACTGTTTGAGTGCTTCGATATCTTCCGGGGTAACTTGTATTAACTCCCGAACCTCTTTTAGCCAATTGTTCAGCAAATAGTCCTCTAAAGTTTTCTCGCCCAAACTCGCCAAAGACACCCAAACCGGAATCAAATCAGTCCGATCTAATACCCACTGTTCAACTTCTTGCAACAGCGTAGTTTTTCCCGCACCCGGTTCTCCAATTACCGCCAACCGTTTCCCTGTACTTTTACTTTTCCCCTGTTGAATCACCTCCTCAAAAAACCGTTTTTGGGCGTAAGTTTGGGTGACTTCATAGGTTTCTGGGGCGTACATTTGCGAACCCTTTTCGGCGGAAACTTCATCGCTTCGCCGTTCTTGTTTCTTGCGTTCCACCAAACCTAAAGGAACATAAAGCTGTTCTCGGTTGTGTTTAATGCCATCTTTAAACGTTAGGGAATTGGTTGTAATTTTTTGGCGCTGTGTTGCTTGTTTTTGACAAATTTCGTGCCAGTTAATTTCAGTTTTGGGCGTGTTAATTTCGGGTTCGGGTTGCCATTGTGGATATTTTTCATCCCAAAGCCAAGCAAAAACCTTTCGCCAGGGTTCTTCACCTTTGGGTTGTCTTCCTCTTTTTTTCTCTAGAACTACCGGACAGTTTTCACAGTCGGAAAATGCTTGACAAATTGATTGTAAATGGTCTTGAAAGTTTTGTGCGGGATTGTTTGAATTTTTAAGATTTTCAATCTGATTAATCAGATGTTGATTTCCCAGTTTCTCATTTTGGGGATCGAGCCTTAACAGAAAAACCGCTTTTCGGGTTCCTGTAAAACCGTATTGTTTGGCGATCGCTTCTAGAAAATCCCGTTCCCGTGACTGTTCCATGTGACCCAGACTCGCTTTTTCCTTATTATTGATTGTAGTTGAATCTGCAAAAAATGACAATATCAATCCCTATAAATCCGTAAATAGACGATTTTTCAATTTTTCAATTTTATTTCTATTTTTAGCCTAATTTTATTGTAGTTTGAGCTTTGATAGCTTTAAATTGTTGAACTCAAAATACAATCATGGAACACATTAAAGACATCTTCGCCAACCTAACCTTCAACTCTCCCAGTAACGGAACGTTGCATCCGACGGTACAAAATGCCATTACTCAATCAAAAATACCCGTGAATACTTTGGGCTATTCGGTTGTTTTTCACGTTCCCGCAGGCAAGTTTTCAGACGCCAAACCCCACATTCACCAACTGATTGAACCCTTTGGCGGTTTTAACGCTTCTTTATCTGATGGAAACTGGTTTGATCACCGAAATAATTGCTGGTGTCCCGAACCGATTATTTTGGTGAAATCTTACATGACGTTGGATGTTTTGCAGCAACATTTAACCGCCACTTTGCAGCGTTCCTATTTGATGGGAAAAGATTTAGGCGAAAGTGCGATCGCCCTCGAAATTATCACCAATAACGTGATGTTGATGATTCCAACTCATTAATCTGTTGCATTGTTTCTGTTTGTATTTGTTGGGTTGTGTTCCTTAACCCAACCTACTGATTCACAACAAAAAAGAGACTATTATGATGGTATGCCCTTACAAAGAAATGAAAAATTTACAATCTCTCCCCTGCGCCCGTGAAGAACGGGGAGGTTGGATGTATTGTAGCTTTTGCGGTCAAAAAACTCGAAAAGAAATACTTCTCGATCGGATTGATCGGTTGATCGGATTTTTAGTGTTTATGTTGATTGTTGTATTGATGGCAAATTCTCTCGGAACGGGTACAACTTCCACCAAACCGTTCGACACCAACTCCCAGAGGGTTGATACCCTTTAAATTCATAACATTCACCCGAGAAACTCGGTTTCTGATCTGTTGGCATCAACTTCAGAAATCGGGTTTCTAATACATTTCGTTGCTGGTAATCCACGACCCAAACATCAGCCACGAGGCACCACCGAAACTGATGGTAGTAAACTCATCGGATTGATTCGTTAACGGCTTTCGTGTAAATAAATCCAAGCGATAGACATCTTGGAGTGAAAACAAACAGTTGGCTGAAATTGTAGTAAGTCTTAATACTGTCCAACTCCCATGTGCCGCGTAAGTGGATGCCAGTGAGAAACGCTGTTTAAAAAATGAAATTCTTGCGATCGTGGACTCGGATGATGTATCGTGATTAAGCACCGTCACATATGCTCACTCAAGCCTCTATGTGATGCCAAATCTGGGTTTGTTTGACTACTTCGTAGTCCTACGATCTTGCCCTGATAGCTGTCCGCTCATGAAGCTGCTTCTGCCGGAATCTCCTCTCGGTTGAAGGAATATGCGTGATAGAAAAAAGTAGTAACTAAGCTACTTCAAGTATACAGTGCTTAGGTGTGTACGAGCGCAAAAATGAGTCTGGCTAATGGAAGGGGAAATTAACCTTAGCCTGTTTCTCTAAGAGGATACGGATAACTCCGTTGTGGTGGCTATCACGCATCACCTCTTCCGGAAGTGATGTGTAAGAGTATCACTTTCGAGAGGAACCCAATCTACATCTAATTGTTCGTCAGCACCCCGCTCGCGCATAACGGGGCATCATGCCTCCTTTAGGTAGCTGACCAGCCTAAGTCTTAACTGACTACGTTTTTCAAGCCAAGACACCTATAAATGCTTTCCAGTTTATAGCACTGTCGTTAGTTGTTAAACATTCCTACGAGGGGTAAGAAAGTGCAACTAGCCGAACAAGCTTTGAAAACACTGGCGAGGAAAACATCACCTACTATGTAGAGCTTGGACACAACAATGTCTGTTAACTACGTTCTGGTATTAGATACCAACAAAAAACCCTTAACGCCATGTAAACCATCTAGGGCTAGAAGTCTGTTAAAAGCTGGAAAAGCTGCGGTGTTTCGGCGTTATCCGTTCACGATTATCTTGAATAAGGACGTTGTAGATTCCCCTTCTAGTTGTCAACTTAAAATCGATCCGGGAAGCAAGACAACAGGCTTGGCATTGGTCTTGAATAATGCCGTGATCTGGGCGGGAGAATTGACTCACAGAGGGCAACAAATTAAAGACGCTTTGCTTCGTCGTCGTCAATTTAGGCGAGGTCGTCGCCACCGAAAAACTCGTTATCGTCAAGCCAGATTCTTAAACCGTAAACGTGCCTATAGTTGGCTGGCTCCTAGTTTAAATCATCGGGTACAAACTACGATGACTTGGGTTAACAGACTCACAAAATTTTGTCCGATTGACTCAATATACCAAGAATTAGTTAGATTCGACACTCAAAAAATTAACAATCCTGAAATCTCAGGTACAGAGTATCAGCAAGGAGAATTGCACGGTTACGAGGTCAGAGAATATCTACTCGAAAAGTGGAACCGAAAATGTGCTTATTGTGGAGCGCAAAACACCCCTTTAGAAGTTGAACATATTCACCCCAGATCTAAAGGGGGGTCAGACCGAGTTAGTAATTTAACTTTAGCCTGCCATACTTGCAACCAAGCCAAGTCTGATCAAGATATCAAAGACTTTCTTTGTGGAAAGCCTGATTTTTTAAAGCGGATTCTTTCTCGGGCTAAAGCATCTCTAAAAGATGCGGCTGCGGTTAACTCCACTCGTTGGAAACTTTACAACGAACTCAAGCTAACGCAAGTCCCGGTTGAAATGGGTTCGGGCGGATTAACCAAGTTTAATCGTTGCCGATTAAACCTTCCTAAAACTCATTGGATTGATGCGGCCTGTGTAGGCGCAGTAGAGATATTAACCCTAGAAACCTTGCAACCTTTATTGATTAAATCGACTGGACATGGTATCCGTCAGATGTGCGGAACTAATAAGTATGGGTTTCCTACTCGTCACCGTTCTAAACAACAAATTCATAAAGGTTTCAAGACCGGAGATATTGTTAAAGCTTTTGTTACTAAAGGAAAGAAAATCGGTATCTATAAAGGTCGGGTTATAGTCCGCGCTTCTGGCAGCTTTGATATCTCGACAGCATTAGGTCGCGTATCTGGAATTAACCACAAATATTGTATCCCTCTCCATCGAAAAGACGGGTATCAATATGCTTTTTGATTCTCAAGCGGCTCGCATCCGCACGTGTCGCGTTTCCTCCCCGCAATAAATTACGGGGCTTCCACTCTACCGTATTAATTCTCGTGAAGCGCTCGCTCAGTACAAATGAGTGGGAGGCTCACGAAGTTTTCTCAAAACCCTTGCCTGTTGTTAGCTAGAGCATCGATTCTGAACACGAGAATTACTGAAATTTTTAGAGAATTCAGTGCAGATTTTGCGTCGATTTCTGAGCCTGACGAATTAAGGGATGCAAAGCTTCTTGTTGGTAGGGTTTGAGCAATTAGAGTTGACCTAGCCATTTGGCTGCGGTTTGGGTTGAAAGGAATTGACAAGCGCCAATTGCAATTTTGATGGAAGGTTGACCTAGCCATTTGGCTGCGGTTTGGGTTGAAAGGAAACTCAAAATAGATTTTACAAAATCCCCTTTGAGAAGAGTTGACCTAGCCATTATTTGGGCATTAAGTCTTTAAAACTGTTTGAGCAACAATTTCCGTGGTCCGGTAGGCAAAATGTATCCCAGCACGCAAACCCTGTAAACACGCCGGATGCGCGAAGGAGATTTGGGCATTAAACGTTTAAAACTGACAAATAAGTGTTTAATGTACAACAATTAGACAAAACAAAACCCCGACTTATGGGGCCGGGGAGAGAAAACGAGCTTCACATCTACCAACTTCATAATATCCAGAACCTACCTCGGTTGAGAATGTTGATTATACGGATCTTTTGGGAGACGTGCGGATCAAAAATCAGTGAAAATACGGAGATGATCCGAAGACGTTCTCCTCAAACCCAAGCTGTACAAGAGTTTCAGATATCGGCTTGAGTTTATAAAATTTTAAGTAACTTCAAGACGAACAACTAGGATTGAGAATCGCGATCGCCAGAAGGCCGATCAACCGACTCGGGATCTGTCTGTTCAACCCGTTGGGGAATTTCTGCTAACGCCGACTCAACGCGATCGCGAAGTTCAATCAATTGTTGCTGCTGCAACCGTCCCCATTGAGGCAATTCATTGATAAACTGTTGTAAATCAACAATCACCCCGGTCAGATGCTCAATTTGCTCCAACTCCGGTCGGCGTTGAAACTTGATCACAACCATCTCAACCTCCTGTTGAATCTTTTGAACCGTCTGTTCGAGAAGCACCTGACGTTCTAACAGACTTTGAAACAGAGAACGATCGGTTGTCGTCTCAACAGGTTCCTTAGTATGGGGCGAAGCATGGGGATTCCACTGTTCCAAAACCCAAGAAGCCGAAGACGGATGAGCCTTTAACCGATCGCTCAATTGCGTTAACAATACTCGATCGCGATCAAATAATTTTTTCAAGTGAGCGGTACGCTTATACTGTTGTTGGGCGAGGCGATATCGATTAATTTGGTTGAATAATAAAGAACAAGTCAAGGGAACGATCGCGCTGAGAACCGAAAACCCCCAGACTGTGGCAACAATACCGATAATAGCAAGGGCGAGAAAAACCGATTCAACGATTTCCAGCCCATTTTGAATTTTCATAACCCAAATTAAAGTTGCAAAATCAATCGAGCCAAATTGAAATAGATCAAAACGCCGAGAACATCAACCGCCGTCGTAATAAACGGAGCCGACATCAACGCCGGATCTAACCCCAACGTCCGAAATAAAAACGGCAAAGCAGAACCTGCCACCGATGCCAAAATCGAAATCGCCACCAAACTAATCCCAACCGACACCGCAACAGACACATTCCCCTGAACAATAAACAAAGTTGCCCAAGCGGTGGCTAAAACCCCCAAAATCGTCCCCAATAAAGCCCCCGCCAAACCTTCCCGCCAAATCACCTGTAACGGCCCCATCGCCCGAATTTCGTCGGTATTCATCCCCCGAATCACAACGGTAGACGACTGAGCGCCGACATTTCCACCCGTTCCCGTTAACAGCGGAATAAAAAACGACAGCGCCACCACCTGTTGCAAGATATCCTGCTGCATTTTCAAAATCGCACCCGTGACGCTATTAGTTAGCAGCAAAATCAATAACCAAATCACCCGACGGCGAGCCACCGTTAACAAACTGGCTTGGAAATAATTATCCCCTTGAGATTGCACCCCACTGAGGGCATAAATATCTTCGGTGGTTTCCTCTTGCAAGATATCCAACACATCATCAACGGTAATAATCCCCACCAGTCGTTGTTCGCTATCCACCACCGGAATCGCCAAAAAGTCGTAACGTTGAATAATCCTCACCACTTCCTCTTGATCGGTATCGGTCTGTACGCAAACCAAATCCCGGTTGAGAATATCACCAATCGTCTGATCCAGTTGGGCGGTCACTAAGTCCCGCAAAGACAAAATACCCGTTAACTTGCGATCGCCATCGGTCACATAAAGCGAATAAATCGTTTCGGTAACATTAGCCAAACTGCGAATTCGCTCCAAACTTTGACCAACCGTGTAATGCTCCTTTAATGAAATATATTCAGGCGTCATAATCCGACCTGCGGTTCCGGCTTCATACCCCAGTAACAACGCAGTCGTTTGGCGTTCGGTGGGGCTAAGTTGAGACACCAACCGCCGCACAACCGCCGCCGGCAGTTCATCAAACAGTCGGGCGCGATCGTCAGGTGACATTTTATCAACGATATCAATCACTTCCTGGCGTTTAAATTTTTCGCACAAAGACTGCTGAACACTGGAGTCGAGTTGTTCGTAGACTTCGATCGCCTCATCCTTGGATAACAAACGAAAAGCAATCACCTGCATGGTTTCCGGTAAACCTTCGATCGCTTCAGCAATATCGGCCGGTTGTACGGGGACTAAAATCGCTTTAGCCGCTTGCAAATCTCCCCGTTCCAGCAAGACTTGCAATTGACTCCGCACTAATTCCCGCAATTCTTTACGCGATATCGTTGTCAGAGTTGATTTATTCTCCTCAGTCAATGACAGCCCTCCTAATCACGAGTTCTGCATCCAGTCTAAGAGCAAAGTGGCATGAGAATGTATAACTTCGCCCGAGACGGGTACTCAGAACTTGAAATCGCCAGTTCAATGGCTTGATGGTCGATACTCCCGATCAAATCTTTGAGTGACTCCGCCGTTAACCGCCAGCAGTATAACGGTTGATTTTTCTCGGTACAATTTGGCTACACCTTAGTTTGTAGTATCGCATAAAGTCTCGATTGCCCAGAAGACCCTGTAGCCGGATTGACGAAAAATTGTATCTTCATCGGGTTCTGTTGGGGGTTCTCTTTTCCCGGAAGTGCCGGCACAATTTCAGGTAAACGGTAGGGTTTTGGCAATCTTGGGGTACAACCCATCCCCTACCCGGCTTGGCGCTGGGCAGAACAAATTAGTATGATTTGCTATTAAGGTTTAAGATTGTGTTTATTATTTTGCTGAAATCGGCCAGCAGATTAACTGAGGTGATCCAAAATCTGTAACTTTATTGGTTCGGAGCGGGTTTCATCGATTGGGTTATCTGTTTTCATCTCCTAATATCCAAAAGACGATCAGGCGTAGCGGAAAGTTCCTTATGGGTGTAAATAACTTTAATGAGTTTGTGGCTCGAATTGAACAAGAGGAAGGATGTTACTGCGATCGCGCCGAAACCCGGCAACAAACCCATCGGTTCTTCCACCCGGAAGACCCTCGGGGAACGGAAATCTTTAACTCCAACTGGCTTATACCCTTCGCCTCAAAACATCTCTGTCAGCATCATGTCTTTGCCAAAGCCTTACAACTGACCACAGATGCGGTGATGATCGCCACCAGTCGTCAGCATCCTCGTCAACCCCAAATTATCTATGTTAATTCAGCCTTTACAAAGCTGACCGGTTACTCACCCGAGGAAATTTTAGGTCAAACTCCCGAAATCCTCACCGGTGCCAAAACTGATCGTTTTGTTCTCAAACGTCTCAAGCAAGCTTTAGCCCGAGGACGGGTGTTTCAGAGCCGGATTATTAATTATCGCAAAGATGGTAGCGAATTTTTAAACGACCTGCACATTGAACCTCTTTTTAATCGCTCTGGTGAAATTACATACTATTTAGCCCTTCAACGGGAGATACTCCGCGATCGCCTGATTTCTACTCCGGTCTCGACTGGCGACTATCTTGACCGACTCACCGGTTTGGCCAATCGAACTCTATTTTTACAAAGGCTACACCAAGCCATTGAACAAACTCAAATCCATCAAGGTTATTTGTTTTCCGTCCTGTTGTTGAATTTAGACCGATTTAAACTGATTAACGATAGTTTGGGTCATCAAGCCGGCGATCAACTTCTGATGAAAATCGCTCAACGGCTGCAAAGCTGTATTCGTCCGACGGATCTGGTGGCGCGACTGGGAGGGGATGAGTTTGCGATCTTGCTCGACAAGATGCCAGACTTGGGGAAAGTCTCCCTGATCGCCGAACGCATTCAACAGTGTCTCAACAAACCTCTAATGCTGAAAAACCATGAGGTGTTTATCACTGCAAGTTTGGGAATTGTCCTCGGGAGTCGAGACTACAATCACCCGGAAGATTTGATCCGAGACGCCGACACCGCTCTCCATCAAGCCAAAGCGGTCGGTAAGGCTTGTTATGCGGTCTTTGACCAAACCATGCACCGTCACGCTCTCGAACGGCTTCAGCTTGAAAATGACCTGCGACGGGCGATCGAAACTCAACAACTCCAAGTTCACTATCAACCGATTATTTCGATGGATACGGGCAAAATTACCGGGTTTGAAGCCCTATTGCGATGGTATCATCCTCAACGAGGAATGATTGCCCCCAATTATTTTATTGCGATCGCCGAAGAAACCGGATTAATTCAAACTATCGGTCAATGGGTCCTGCGAGAAGCTTGTCAAAAAGCGAAACTTTGGCAGTTGACTTTTCCACAATTTCCGTCTTTATTTATGAGTGTCAATCTTTCTATTCACCAACTGACTTATCCGAATTTGGTGGAAAAGGTGGCCGAAATTTTAACGGAAACCGGTTGCGATCCTCGCTATTTAAAGTTAGAAATTACCGAAACGGCGATCGCCCAAAAAGCGGAGACGGTGATTCCGATTTTAGAAGAACTCACACAATTAGGGATTCAACTCTGTATTGATGATTTTGGCACGGGTTATTCTTCTTTGAGTCGGTTATATTATTTCCCGATTTCAACTTTAAAAGTAGATCGGTCTTTTGTTTCGGGAATTACTCAATCAACAAATGGGACCACAAAAATTGCTTCTGCTATTGTTAACTTAGCCCACAGTTTGGGATTGGAAGTCATCGCCGAAGGCGTAGAAACAGAACAACAATTAGCCACATTGCGAAGTTGGGGCTGTCAACTCGCTCAAGGGTATCACTGGGCAAAACCGGCCGCCAGCCCCCAAATTGAAGCGTTATTAGCTTCCTGTCCCTGTTGGCAATAGTCGGATGAGCAATGCCCATCCAACCCTCGAACCCCAATTAATCTTTAATCCTTGAAATGTTTGATAATTGCTTCGGCAAATTCCGAACATTTCAAAGATTCCGCCGGCGGTTCCATCAACCGAGCTAAATCGTAGGTCACTTCCCGGTTAGAAATGGCAGCGCCCAATCCTTTTTTAATCAAGTCGGCCGCTTCTTGCCATCCCATATATTCTAACATCATTACCCCCGAAAGAATTAACGATCCGGGATTAACTCGATCTAAACCCGCGTGTTTGGGTGCGGTGCCGTGAGTGGCTTCAAAAATTGCACATTCATCGCCAATATTCGCACCGGGACCCATTCCTAAACCGCCCACCATCGCCGCCGCCGCATCGGATAAATAATCCCCGTTCAGGTTCATTGTCGCCAGGATAGAATATTCCGCAGGTCGGGTTTGAATTTGTTGGAAAATACTATCGGCAATGCGGTCATTGACCATTATTTTTTCTTTCCATTTGCCATTGCCGTGAGTCTCCCAAATTGCCTCTAAAACTTGTGCGACTTCCCCAACAATTTCCTGACGTTTTTCCGGGGTTAAGCCATCATATCCAGGCTCAACTTTGCGGGCATTATCTTCGTTAGAAATCTCGGGATTATCTTCTTTATTGCCCAAAATCCAAGATTCTCGTTCCGTAATACATTCGTTGCGAAACTCGCTGGTTGCCAGTTCGTAGCCCCAATCTCTAAATGCACCTTCGGTATATTTCATAATATTCCCTTTATGCACCAAAGTTACCATTTGTTTGTCTTTGGGCAACCTTAAAGCGTGTTGTATCGCCCGACGAACTAACCGTTGAGAACCGGTTTTACTAATGGGTTTGATGCCAATTCCCGAATCGAGGCGAATTTGTTTTTTACCGTGTTCCGGTGTGGCGGGAATTAAATCATCATTGAGGATATGAATCAGTTTTTCGGCAATTTCACTCCCTTCTTTCCATTCAATTCCCAAGTAAATATCTTCTGTATTTTCCCGGTAAATAATCACATCCAATTTTTCCGGGGTTTTGTGGGGGGAAGGCGTACCCGAATAATATTTACACGGACGAACGCAGGCGTAAAGGTCGTTAATTTGTCGCAGCGCCACGTTTAACGAACGAATACCGCCGCCGATGGGAGTGGTTAAGGGACCTTTGATGGCGACGCCGTATTCTTTGATGGCGGTGAGGGTATCTTGCGGTAAATACTGGTAGGTACCGTACTGTTCGCAGGCTTCATCGCCGGCGTAGACCTTGAACCAACTAATTTGACGTTGACCCCCGTAGGCGGCTTCTACGGCCGCATCTAACACCCGTTGGCTGGCCGGCCACAGGTCGATGCCGGTGCCATCTCCGCGAATAAACGGGATAATCGGATTATCGGGAACAACCGGTTCGCCGTTGTTGAAGGTTACTTTTTCGCCTGTGGTGGGAGGGGTAATTTTTTCGTACATGAGGTTATCCTATCACATCAATTTTAGCGGGCAGAACGGATATTATACTTTGATCCGTTTTCGCCTTTTTCACGATTTTTGACGACGACTGAACTAATAGGCTAGAAATCTACAATTTCTTTAGAATTGTTGGGCGCATCAAGTTCAAATGAAAATGAATAATTGAGTCGGTTTGCAGAATCTTATTATACAAAGTTTGTAGATTTAAGGGAATCTTCAATAAAATTAAGAGGGTTTAATAAATCTTTTCTAAAAAATTAAACGTATACAGCCGTTCTCATATTGGTGAGGTACAGGACTTTACGAAGCACGGCAATCATGCGCTTAGGCAAGAGGTAAAAGGTAAAAGGCAAAATTTGGGAAGAATTTAAAGTGCTACTCTACCAATTGGGTTTGGTATCAATATTGGTCTTGGTGGGATTGAAGCATCACTCCGGGTTGGCTTAATCCTTTTCTCCCGATGACCACCCCTAACAAAATCATACTTTTTCAAACTTTTTCAGAAAATGTCAAATTGCGATTAAAATACTTCGCAACAAGATTGGGGAAGTTTGCGGACAAAAGGCGATTCGGGCTATTACAAGAGTTTGAGTGTTTCTTTTTTGCAAAGAGAATCGAAAAAAGAAAGTGATATTTATCACAACTTTATATGATTTCCCATGAGATTTAAGGTGTTTTCTCAGGAAAATCTCAGGCGGTTATTATTTTAATTTCAGATTTTAAAAAAATGGATTATTTTTAAATTCCATACCTTTTCAAACATTATAATATTGTCTGAGTCTTCCAAAAATATTATATTAAATGTTATCGACTTCGGTTAATCACTTCGGCTGGATTTTATTTTATTTTGGTTCTTATATCGCCGAATAATTGGTCGATTTAACCGATGATTTAATGGGATTTCTACTGCAAAGTTTAAACTCAAAAGGAGAACAAATGGAAGAACTTATTTTAAATCCGGCTAACCTTTTTAATTTCGGTACGCGAGTCACCAACACATCAGATAGCGGCCCCGGTTCTTTGCGAGAGGCGATTAATTTTGCCAATCTACAGCCAGGAGCCGATATTATTACCTTTGAAGGGGATATTTTTAACAATAGCTTTCCCCATGTAATTACCCTAGAAAGTGGCGAACTCACCATTACCGACAGCCTCACAATCGACGGTGATTTGAATGATGACGGTATCATCGATATTATCATTGATGCCAACCAACAATCCCGTGTTTTTAATATTGATGATGGCAACGGCATCGCCGACACAACCGTTACCCTAGAAGGACTGACCATCAGAGGCGGTAACGTCATCGGACTCGGCGGCGGCATCCTCAACCGCGAAAATTTAACCGTTCGCAACAGCCACATTACCCAGAATTCGGCAATCACCTCAGGCTCGGTTATCGGCGAAGGCGGCGGAATTAACAATGATGGCGGTATGCTAACCGTAGAAAACAGTACCCTCAGTAATAATAGCGCAACCCGCTTTAGCGGTGCGATTGATAACGATCGCGGCATTCTCAACGTCAGCAACAGCACAATTAGCGGTAATACTTCGGCATCTTCCGGTGGAATTGCCACGCACCTGGGAACGGCAACCATCAGCAATAGTACAATTGCCGATAATAGCGGTATTGGTTTGGTCAATGGTTCGCGCAGCAGCACTACCGTGACCAGCACTATTATCGCAGAAAACGGTAGAGATTTATTTAGCGTTGTTCCCTTTACCAGTGGCGGTCACAACCTCATTGGCAACGGCACCGGAGCAACGGGTTTTACCGATGGAATCAATAATGATTGGGTTGGGACTTCTGCTAATCCCATCGATCCCCTAATTGGGCCGCTGGAAGACAACGGTGGCGGTACTCCAACCCATGAACTTTTCTTCGGAAGTCCTGCTCTCAACCGGGGTAGCAATCCGAATAATTTGGAATTTGATCAACGGGGCGAAGGTTTCCCTCGCCTATTAAATCCTATTAATAGATTGATGTTATCAGACGATTTGTCCATTTTTAGTAATGCGATTGATATTGGTGCGCTAGAGGTAGAGTTTGGTGGGATAGACCCGGAAATACTGATTCCGATCATGCCGGAAATACCCATTCCAATGGTGAATCCGATTCTGGGGGCTGCGGATATAGTTCCCACCTCCGAAATAGCCGATACCTCGAATACTTTTCTATAGATTTCAGAACTCGGGACTAATTTAAAATAACATTTTCTTCAATTCCCTCAGGGGGAATTTTTTATTGGGCAACTGTCTAGATTGTCCTGAACTGTCGGCTAAGTTTTTGTAAGAGAAAGGGAGACTTCTTATAGACGTCTTTACCAGGGAGCGAACCATGAAAAAGATTAAATTCAAAGCGGTGAGTTTATTATCTGTCGCCGCAGGCTTGTTATTAATGTCGAGTCCGGCTTTGGCTTCGACGTACAAAAGCACCAGTGGAACAACGACTTTGGTTGTCAAACGCGATGCTAACCGCACATTGGCTGGAAATTATTCGACAACGGTTAATAACCGCAAAATTGTAGGTGATATCCGCATTACCGATGCAGAAGGTGTACCGGGTTCTTACATTTATCAAGGTATATTTTCCGATCGCGGTTTGGATGGAAAAGGGGAATGTATTGGTGATATTACCATAGTTCGTCGTCAGATTGATCGTTCGGCGAGAATGGGTGCAAAAGTGACTTGGAAAGTTAAAGGCGGTCCGAGTTGTGCTTCGGTGGGTAAAACCTATACGTTAGACTTAGTTGAAGCTTTACCTTCTCCCGACCGAAAAGGAAATTTTAACTGGAATAATTCCGGGACTTGGCTTTCTGAACCGTTGCGGTATTCGACATGGCCGAAATGGAAAGTAACTTCTAGTGATGGTGAATTGAATTGTCGGGAGAAACCGAACGGTACAATTAAACGGGTTTATCGCACGAATGTTGACCAAATTGAAGCGAATAAAAACCGAGCAAATGCGTTTGATTTGAGTCGGGGAAATAACCCTTGGTTGTTGACAACTGATGGCTGTTATGTTCGGGCGAATCGGCAGTTTATTCAACCGCTTTCTCTGCCTTAATTTGATTTGATAAAAACCCGGTTTCTTTGAGAAACCGGGTTTTTGGGTTTACAGTTACTCTGCTTTTACATCTTCAACATCTTCGGGATCTTGAGATAAAATCAGCGCACTGTAAGGGCCGATCGCAATATTTCCGTTGTACTCTAACCCATCTTTTTCGCCTTCGTTGGCAATCATATCGCACCCGCCAAAATTGCCAAAATCTTCGCTATAATACTGGGAATCGCTATTAAACCGCACCCGCCAAGCGCCGCCTTTTGGGAATCCAATATTATAACTGTCATAACTGCGGTCAGCCAGATTGACGACAATCACAACATCATCTTTCGGGCCGCCAAACTCCCAACGATGGAAAGCGAGAAGTTTATCATTATTATTAATATGATAAACATTCACATTTTGACCTTGTAAGCCACGAGTATTGCCGTCTAAATTGCGTCGTAAGCGAATTAAATGCTGGTATAAGGTGAAAATTCCATTGAAAGTTTCTTTCCGTTTTAAATCCAACGGATCGGTATCTTCAAACCATTTATCTTCTAATAGTTCTTGCCCCTGAAACATGAGCGGAATTCCTGGAGAAGTAAACACAAAAACTCCCCCTAAGGTTGAGCGTTTGCGAGAAAACCAACTATCCGCATTTCCCTGCCAAATTTCTTCAGGAACTCGGGCTTGTCCGTTCGCGACTTCATCGTGAGACTCAGTATAAATAACCCGTTCAAAGACATCTGTATTGTAATACCGAGAAATGGCATCCCGGACTGCATAAAGATCGCGAAAAGCATCATCAGGCGGAATAATTGCATCTCGAATTGGATGAACAAATAAATGATCCCATTGAGCATCAAATCCGGCTCCGCCTGCACCCGTATCTTTGGTAATCCAGTGATTATCGCGGAGGTCTTCTGCAATGGTAATTTTATGAGAAAAATGACTATCAATTTCTTCATTAATCCATTGCATTATAGTCCAACCCTCCGGAATTTCTGCTCCTCCTTGTTCTAGGGAGCGAATATTCAAAGTAGAATCCCAACGTAGTCCATCGAGATGATATTCTCTAAGCCACATTAAGGCATTATCACGCAAGAATTGACGGACTTCAGGACGACCATAATCCGGGCGAGTATTCCCCCAAGCCGTTTCTGCTCGCCAATCGTTATAGAAGTAAATTCCGCCACCCTCATTTTCACTCCAACCGTCAAATTGCCATAAATCTAAATCGCTGGGGCCGAAGTGATTATAGACCACATCTAAAATGACCATTATGCCCTCTTTATGAGCGGCATTGACAAATTCTTTAAAGGCCTGGGAACCGCCATAAGCCGTCTCAACGGCAAATACATCAGCCGGATTATAACCCCAAGAAAAATCTGCTGCAAATTCAGCACTCGGCATAATTTCAATGGCATTAACACCCAGTTCTTTTAAATAGGGTAATCCTCGAATTGCACTCTTAAAAGTTCCAGGTTTTCCGCCGGGTTTATCGACAAAAGTACCAACGTGCATTTCATAGATGACAATTTCATTCCAATTCGGAGGAGAAAAATCATCATCTTCCCAATAAAATTCAGAATAAACAATTACTGAATTGCCATTAGAATGAGTGACTTCTTTGGAGTAGGGGTCTTTGCGTTTATAGGTTTCGCCTGTGTCTTTATTAACGATAATGTACCGATATTCATCGCCGACTTGGGCTTCTTGAAAATCCCCATACCAAAAACCATTTTCTTCAGGGTCTAAGGGATTGGCTGTCTCTGACCAATTGTTAAAACTACCCGTTACATAAACCTTGGAGGCGTTGGGCGCCCACACCCGAAATGCTGTTCCTTGGGAATGAGGAATAGATCCCATTCCCGAATGAGTCTGAACCGGTTTAGGAGAATCCAGTAACATTGCTTTTAAGCCTTGAAAAAAACGGTTAATGTTCATCGAGTCAGCTAGAGTAAATTGTGCAATCTAGCTGTACTATAAAAAAAAGTGATACGAACTGCAAAGTCTAGTTTCCCAGTGTCAAGGGTTGTGGGAAAGGGACAACTACAAAAGCAGGAATTTGTCCCTGCTCAAGTCGGTTCGCTCACTTCCTGATTAAGCATTTATCGTAAGAGAAGCGAGTTCAGTTGTTAACTCATCTTAAGATAGATTTTGCTCAAAATTCTTACTGGATTTCAGCATCTCTGATCACATCAATGACAATTTGTCCATTGCGAATCAAACGGTATTCTCCCCGCCAAATTCCGGGGGTTAGAGGTCGTTGACGACTATTTCTCTTGCCAATATAACCAAGCCAAGTCCGACTGGGTGAGTTAAGCTGTTCTTGATGTTCAACCACCACCCGACCTCGCGGATCGGAAAGTTGATATTCGACGCGATCGCCGGCTAAAGTACCGTAAGCCTGCACCCAAAACAACAGTGCCGGGTCGTCAGCAGAAAAGTAGGTTTCGGTAAATTCTCCTTCCCAGAGTTGATCTAAATTGGGGGGTTCGCTGGAAAAGCCGGCGCGAATTAACCCGGTTGGGGTGTAGGGAAGGGGTCGATCCCAAAGGGAATTTTGGCTAACATTACAACCGGATGAGGCATTCGGTCCGACAAACGGATCGACGACTTCACCTTGATAACGTATACTCAGATGAACGTGGGGAAATGAGGCTAAACCGGAGGTTCCCACCAGTCCCAAAACGGTTCCGGTATCAACGATATCTCCGGGTTGGACTTCTATACTCCCCTGGCGAAGATGACAATATTGGGTTTCCCAACCCACACCTTCAGAAACAATACTGTGATCGATGACAACGCCATTCCCGCATTCTGTTCCTTCGACTGCATTTCTATCAAATTGATCTTCAACCCGACGATCTTCAACTCCATCTCGCACTCTGAGGACTTTTCCGGGGGCGGAGGCTAAGACGGGGACACCGTAAGCCATCATTCCTTCGTCGGAGATCGCAAAATCTGTCCCTTTATGACCGTCGTAGGTTTGTCGTCCGCACCCAAAATCAACGGCATTGGGAGACGGATCGCGATCGGGGTAAAGTAGGATAAAGCAATCTTCACCGATTGTACATTGAATCGGTGGAGAAAAAAGAGGACTCGGTATGGTTTGGGCGAGCCAGGTTTCGACGGTTAAACCCAGTTTGGGGTTAAGGGCGTTAAAAATAACCGTTAAGCCGAAAATTAGACAAAATAAAGCCAGATATTTTTTTAAACGTAAAATCATAGGAATTTTCTTAAATGTTTCTAGGAATGCCGATTTTGCACCCTTAATTTTATTCTGAAATTCACCGGTTTTGACCTCTCCCCCAACCCCTCTCCACCTCTGCCTACCCTCTCCTACCTCTCCCCCAACCCCTCTCCACCTCTGCCTACCCTCTCCACCTCTGCCTACCCTCTCCACCTCTGCCTACCCTCTCCACCTCTCCCCAGCCCTCTCCTACAAGGAGAGGGGGAAAATCGTGTCCCTGACGGGACTATTTATTAGTTGGAGAGGGAACTTGGGGCCTCTCCTAACCCCCCCGATCTTCGGGGGGGCAGGGGGGATCGGAGAGGGGAGTAATGAACTGTAACCTTTTACAACTGAAAACTCCGCTTATTTGAGATTAACGAAAGACGATATCCGATTGTAATCTTAAATCGAGGTCTTCTTCGGGACGAATCACCAGAACTTCGACTTTCTCCCGTCCTAAGAATACTCCGGCGATCGCACCCAGTCCGGCACCGCCGAGAACTTCTTCGGTGGCGATCGCTTTATCTCCGACAATTCCTGCAATAGCTGTTGCAGCAGCGGCGCCGATGGCGGCACCTTTAAGGATATCACCCGCAGAAGCACCTTTACGGATGGTTTCGGTGCGCGTTACGACTTGAGAATTGGCGTTGAGGCGATAGCGTTGACCACTGGTCAGGATAACTTCATCGGCGATAAATTGGGAACCGCCAGAAGCAGGGCGCAATTCTCCGTTAATTTCTGACCCCTGAGGAAGCCAAACTTGTCCGTAGGTGGTCCGAACCTCTTTGGAGACTTTGAAGGTTACAGGGACGGTTTCTTCGGGGGTGAGAACGATTTTTTCGGCGGTTTCGTATTCGATGGGAATGATCGTGCCGGCGGTGATTCCATCGCGTCGGAGGGAACCGGGGAAACGTTGGGCGACGGCGGGGTTGGGGTTAAAAATTACGGGTGTTGCCACACTAAAGGTTAATCCGAGTAGGATTAATAAAGATGTTCCGGAACGGTTTATTTTGGAGGTGAACATGATGGGAGCGTCCTTCATGCGAATCGATTTGTTTGATTCTCCAGACGTAGAGTTGTTCAAATTGGTTCACTCTTCACAGGTGTTAGCATTAGTTTTTGATTGTTAACACCTGATTTTTCTGTGGGAAACTCCTGTAGGGGCGGGTTCTGCCTAAATCTATGTTTTCCCAAAAATAACTTACATAAACCCGCCCGTTTACAGTCACCAGTTTTTTCAGTGAACAGTATACAGTTTTAACGCCAACCCGAAAGATCATCTGCAATCTCTTTGGGATTCAACACTGCGTTTATAAATTCATCGGGGGGATGATAGTTGTGTTCGTAAACATAATGATAAATCATCGTCGGTGCAACATACCATAAGCCATCCTCTCCACGAATGCGGATTTGACCATTTCCAATTTTCGTCCAGTTATTACTTGATTGAGGAGGACAATATTCACATTGGTGACATCCCCGATGTAAATGAATTGGGTTCTCGCATAATGTTTTGAGAGCGTTACGAAAGTCAACGGAAGTCGAACCCGTTTTAAAGGGTTGTCCCTCGCCTAACCAGCCAACGTTTAGCACCCCTTTTTCTTCAAAACGCATTGTATAGCTATGGGGAGTTAAATCGGGAAAATAAGTCATAATTTATCAATCCATACGGATTAAATTACTTTTAATCATAACATCAGATTGATACTTGATAGTGAATTGGGTTGTTACGGTAACACTTATAACTAAACCCAATTTGGTCTATTTTCAGTCAGACTCTATCCTTTGAAACTTACAAGTCAGTAAATATTGATATAATCAATCAAGTGATTTGTGAAATGGCGATGACTACACTTCAGATTGAAAACCTACCCCACGACTTCAAAATCAGCCTTTCTGAGTTATTGTCTCGCGTAGAACTTGGAGAAGAAATCATAATTTCAAATCAAGGTGTTGCGATATTTGAAACTTGCGCCCCTACGCCCAAAACCAACATAATACAGGAGGAGGGTTTTTAATTCTCCCAAAATCTAACAGCTACTTCTTACATTTTGGGGAATGTTTGTGAGGAACGGGGTCATATCCGCCCGGATGAAAGGGATGACAGCGGAGAATTCTTTTAATTGCCAACCATCCCCCTTGAATCACGCCAAACCGTTCAACCGCTTGTATTGCGTAGGTTGAACAGGTGGGTTGATATCGACAACTGGGGGGTAATAAGGGAGAAATAAACATTTTATATCCCTTAATTAATGTTACCACAATTTTATTGATCATTGCTGTTTTGAACAATATTTTTCAACGCAACGCACGAACATTTCTACTCCCATTCCCAACGCCGTTTCATCGAAATCAAACCGGGGATGATGGTGGGGATAAGCCAAATCTTTTTCCGCATTGGCCGAACCCAAAAAGAAATAACAACCGGGAACTTCTTGCAGGAAATAAGACATATCTTCGCCGCCCATTGTTTGGCATTCCGGGACAATTCCGACGGGGGTTTCTATTACCGTTTCCGCTACACTTCTGACTAACTCTGCAATGCGACTATCGTTAATCACGGGCGGATAAAACGAATAATAATTCAAATCGTAACTCGCACCCTGACCCTGACAAATTCCGGCGATAATTTCTTCCATGCGTTTCCCAAAAAATCCCGCATATTTTGGGTTAAAATATCGCACGGTTCCGGTCATTTTTGCCGAGTCTGCAATCACGTTATTGGCGTGTCCGGCGTGAAAAGAACCCACCGTTACCACTGCGGCTTCTAACGGGTCAACATTGCGACCAACAATGGTTTGTAAAGCGTTCACAATTTGGGCGCCAACAACAATAGAATCCACCGTTTGATGCGGCATCGCCCCGTGTCCGCCCTTGCCTTGTATCGTGCATTCAAACAACTCGACCGCCGCCATCAACGCACCGCTTCTCACCCCAACTGTTCCTAAGGGTAAATTATTCCATAAATGCAGCCCAATTATCGCATCAACATCGGGATTTTTTAACACTCCCGCTTCTATCATCGGTTTGGCGCCGCCCGGACCTTCTTCTGCGGGTTGAAAGATAAATTTAACTGTTCCTTGAAAATCTTGGCGGTGGTTGGCTAAATAATAAGCAGTTCCTAACGCAATGGCGGTGTGTCCGTCGTGTCCGCAGGCGTGCATTATCCCGTCATGTTGGGACTTGTAAGGAACTTGATTTTCTTCTTGTATCGGTAAGGCGTCCATATCCGCCCGAATTCCTAAAACGGGTCCGGGCTGATGACCTTCGATGGTGGCGACTATTCCGGTTTTGGCAATTTCGGTTTGATGTTCAATTCCCCAAGCTTTTAATTTCTCGGTAATAAATTCTGCGGTTAACTGTTCTTTGAACCCCAATTCCGGACGTTGATGAAGTCGGCGACGCCATTCGACCAATTGCGGTTGCAAATTGCGAATTTCTAATCGCAGTTGAGAGAGGTTATCGGTGTTGAGGGCGGGAACAGTTGAAACCATAGAGTTTTAGGTGTTAGGAGTTTTGCAGCTAATCGCATGAACTCTTATTATAACGGTTCTCGCGCCTCGAATAAAAGCCAAGGCGGTTTTATTGGTGTCAAGTTGTTGAACCTTTTCCCCCCCAACTCCCTCTGCGGAAATGAAAGGGGGAACTGATAACAATCACTAATGAGTAAATTAGTTCGCAGAAGCTTGAATATCGACGGTTTGTTTTCCGGGATTTTCTGCGGCTAATTCGGCTTCGGCTTCGGCGACGGTATCTTCCCAAAGTTCTCCGACTTCGGCGAGCGCTTTTTGTCCGTTATGATAAAGTTTAACGCCGCTTTTTATACTGGCTTTGGCGACACTTTTTGCAACGGGAACGAGTAAGGGAACTAAGACTAATGCACCGACTCCGACCGCTGCGGTTGTCACTGATGTTTGTTTGAAGGTTCTCAATAGATGAAGGTGTGCCATGATAAGTTTCCTCGCTTTATTCAAAGGGTGAAAAGGTTTTGCGTTGAACTAGCCGACCGTTTGAGGTGCGGGACGACCTGCCATAAAGTTCAAAAACATTGATAACATTGAAGACTTAAAGTCTGAAAATACTCCCTTTTTCTCGGGAAGTTTCGGGGTTGTATTAACAACGGTTTCCGAAACGGTTTGTATGGGTTTGTCTACCGTCGGCTTAACGGATTTTTCAACAACATTTTCGACTCTTGTTTCGGCTTTTGCTTCTTCAACGGATGGGGCGAGTTGTATTTCGGAAGTTGTTACCGGAGCGGTTAATATTTCAGAAAGATTGGGTTGGCTTTCTGCGACTTTCTCAAATAAACGGTTTAACTCACTCTCCAGTTTGACAATACTATTAAACTGATGAATAATCGTCACCGAAGCGGTTGTGGGATTGATGTTAATGGTTTGAATTCCCGAAATTTGTTCGGCGAATCTTTCTAAGCGTTTGGCATAGCGGGAATCTTCTTTCACTTGCGGAACTCTCAGCCGAATTCGTCCGGGTGTGGAATGTATGACGCTGATTTCTAATTTTTTTTCGGGGATATTGTTGGAATTTATAGCGGTTAAATTTGCGGTTAATAGTGCAGCATTTTTCAGTTGGGGTTTGACGCCGTTGATGACTTTGGCTGTGGCTTGACTGGTGGCGTAGGAAACCGGAAGCGACACCCAACCGCTTATTCCTAAATGTCGGTTCAGTAGCATCGCCGCACTCATCCGAATTAGGGTTTCGATGACTTCTGTTGAGGGTTGCGAATTTTGGATAGATGTAACCGTTTGTTCGCCAGAAACTCTCTGATGTTCTAATTGATTTTCTAACGCACGGTGAGAAACGGTTAACTGGGCTAAAAGTTGAGAGAGTGAGAGTTTTCGCGTGTCAAATTTCAAGACTAAACTATCGGTATCCGAATGTAAGATAACGCTGTAGACTCCCTCAATTTGTCGCAGGTGTTGGGCGACGGTTTCTTTGTGATTTCTTGCTTTTATTCTCACACGTCCCGGTGTTGCATGAACCACTTCTATTGCTGTATTAACAGGTTGCGGGGTCGTGTTGGTCATATTCCACCTCCTTTGGGGGAATCTAGAGTAGATGCTGAACTCAACCCCTCGGCGCTACGCTCGGTTAAGCGAAGGTTAAGTTACTTTATTATTCTAGATTAATCCTTTTGGGTTCTAATGACAAGTAGAACTCTTTTTTTTTTACAAATTTTATTATAGAAAACTTTCTCTAAAACTTGAGGGGAGCCGCTTTCAGGTCTTTTTTATCGGTTCATTTGGGAAAATTTTAAATGATTCTAAAAAGTTAATTGACAACAATATTCAATTGTTTAAATCGGGCTTTTTTTACCAAGATTTAGGCAATAATTTGGTTACGGCTTAAGGATATTTTTGTTAACGTTTCCAGACAATCAGATTTTATTGACAATAACCTGCAATTGTTGTCGCGTTGTGGGGCTTTAGCCCTAAAGATACTTAAAAGTTTGTAGTTGGGCTTTAGCCCCAAAGATACCTAGAAGTTTGTAGTTCGGCTTTAGCCTTCGCAGCGCCGCATCGCAACAACGGCGCAACAACGAGCGGGATATAACCCCAAGTCTATAGTTTCGTCACAAAATCTATATTTTTCTCTATAAAAGCGTTTTAGATATTGTCACAAAATTAAAAACCGTCTAAGATGGAGACATCGCAACGTTAGGAGTTGAATGAATATGCACGGAAGAGGAGGATGTCGTCACGGTGCCGGACGTCCGGGGGCTTGGAGACACGGCGCAACCCAAACCATTCGCGTACCGATGGCGCTGAAAGAACAGTTGCTCGAAATTACCCGACAGTTGGATAATGGGGAGAGCGTGGGCTTCGCAGAAAACGACCTGCAAGAGTTGATTAATCGCTGGCAACAACAATGTGATGCCGCTTCGCCCGATGCGGTAGAATGGCAAAAAGTCCGTCAATTTCTCGCAGAACTTCAGCAGGTTTTATTGACGTCAAGCCTTGAGTCGGGATGCGGAAACGGCAAGCGTCACAGGGGTCAAGGTCACTGTGGCGGACACCATCACGAAGTCGTTGAAACGCCGATTATTTAATCCGCAGGGCTGTTTCATTTTCTGTCAGAAATTGTAGAACCTAACCCCCCAACCCCCTTCCAAATAAAAAACTTTCTTCCTTTTCCCTCTCCTCGTAGGGGAGGGCTAGGGAGGGGTAGGGAATGGGGAGTTCTTAAGAGTTGTAGATACTTAATAATCTTAAAAATCCTCCCTTTTTCCCTCTCCTCGTAGGAGAGGGTTAGGGAGAGGTCATCAAGCGGAAAAATCTTAAGATAATCCTGAGATTTGCAACACCCTTGAGTTTTGATCGCCGCTTGTGCTTAAATGAGAGTCTGGGGAAAATATTCGCTGGCGATCGCAATTTGCTAGCAATTCGATAAAAACAAAATTGTACGAGCGAGAAGTTCTCCAGATTTGACGCAGGTACTTGGCGGAGGATAATAAATGTTAACTCAAAATCAGGCTAGACTGGCACTTGTTGAGCGCATCAGAACCGCTTATCAAAATAACCCTACCAGAACAATTGCAATTGGAGTCGGAGTTTTAGTCTTGACTCCTGCGGTTATTCCGTTACTCAAACCCGTTGCAAAGGCGGCGATAAAAGGCGGGGTTTCGATGTACGAAAAAACAAAAGCGGCGATGGCGGAAACCGGCGAAGTGTTCGGAGATATTGTCGCCGAAGCTAAAGCCGAAGTCGCCGCAGAAACCCAACAAAAAGCCCAACAAAAAGCGGCTTTACTCTCCAACCACAGCAGCCCGAAAAACTAAGGGATTTTCTCGGCAGATGTCGAATTGTTGTTAGGATTAAACCCATTGGGTTCGATATCTGTCCGAATGGGTTTGCTGTCGTTATAAAGGGATAACCCTTGTTTAATGGCAGCTTTTAGCAAGGGTCGTCCTAATTTGGTTGCTGCCGGAACCACAATGGTTCCCAACACAATTACCCCAAGTCCGGCTAAGGCGAGTTGATGGTTGGGGTTTTCGTCTTCGAGAATTTCTCGCAAGTGCAGTGACAAAACAGACCGATCCCAATGAATTAGAGACATAATTCCTCCAATAATATATTATCAAAAATTTAACCGAAATTCAACCCGATGTCGGGTTTTTTTGGGGTTCAAACCGTCTATTTGGTGAGAGACAAAAAACGATAAATTTGATATAGTCTACGGGTTTTTTGGGGGTTCAAACCGAATATTTTCGGGTGCATCAAACCGTCTATTTGGTGAGAGACAAAAAACGATAACATTTGATGCACCCTACTGATTTTTTCCTCCTTCTAACTGATGTAGAACTAACGGACGCAAACTATTTAAACCCGCAGCAATAGCCGAACCGTTGTGAATAACCGTCGCAATTAACGGATTTAAACCGATAGCAGAAGCCAACCCCAAAGCAATTAAATTCGGGGCGACAACAAGCAGGGTGTTTTGGTCAATTAAATTGCGGGTTTCCTTGGCAATGGCGATCGCCTGTAGTAAACTGCTAATATCATTATTCATCAACACAATATCGGCCGTTTCCCTCGCCACATCGGAACCGTCTTCAAAAGAGACCGAAACATCCGCATAAGCCAACGCCACCGAATCATTTAACCCATCACCAACAAACGCCACAGTTCGCCCGGAACGGTGCAAATCTCGAACAATTTTCGCCTTTTGTTCGGGGAAAGCTTCCGCGTGAACTCGCTTGGGTGGAATGTTCAATTCTTCTGCTACCAAATCCGCCCGTTGACGGCTATCTCCGGTTAACAAATGAATCTCCATTCCGTAGCGGTTTTGTAATTCTTCAATTAACTCTAAACTTTCGGGACGCAACGGGTCAGCATACTGTATCGCCCCTTGCAATTTACCGTTACAGGCGACATATATTAACGACATCCAAGCGGAATTTACGGGGGAATTTTCGCTATCGGGTTTATCCAATCCTTCCAAACTAATTCCCTCTTGGGTCATAAATCTTCCGCTTCCCACCAAGACTTTTTGACCTTCGATTTCCGCCCTAATTCCCAAACCCACCTCATAATTCCAATCCACCCGGGGCGGTATTTCTATATTTTGTTCTTGGGCGTAACGAACAATTGATTCCGCGACGGGATGGGTAATTCTTTGTTCGCTTGCTGCTGCATATTTTATCACGTCTTTTGCTGACATTCGCCCGGAAATTGTTTTCACCCCAACAACAGAAATATTACCTTGAGTTAGGGTTCCGGTTTTATCAAAAACGATGGTATCGAGTTCGGCTAATTGTTCTAAGGTGCGTCCGCTTCTGACTAAAATACCGTGTCGGGTGGTGTGGTTTAAAGCGCCTAAAAAAGCGGTGGGAATAGACACTCGAATTCCCGTCACAAAATCGAGGGTTAATATTGATGCGGCTCGGGCGGGGTCGCGGGTGGCGGCGAAGACAATTCCTGCTAAAATAAGCGAAGGTACGATTAGGCGATCGGCAAGTTGGGCGGCATAGTTTGCCATGCGGGTATCGTGAACGGGCGCTTTTTGCAACAGTTCCAAACTCGCCGCAGCCCGGGTTTTTTGACCGATGCGTTCGGCTTTGATGTGCAGAGAACCCGAACGAACGAGGGTCGAAGCGTAGACAAAGGTGCCGTTTTCTGCAACAATAGGCATGGATTCGCCCGTGAGTTGCTGCTGATCGACGACGGCTTTTCCTTCGGTGACGACCCCATCAACGGGTATTTGTTCGCCGGGATAGACGAAAACGATTTCTCCGGGTTCTACTTGGTCGCTCGGGATTGATTGTTTTTCGCCGTTGCGTTCGACCCAAGCAAAACGTCCGATGGTGTCGAGTAGGTCGGCGGTTTGGTGTTCGGTGGAACGGGCGGTTTGTTCGCGGATGACGTCGCCGAGTTCGTGCAGGGTGAGGACGAGGGCGGGTGTAACGAGTTTTCCTTGCGCTCCTCCCAAGCTTAGGGCGAGCAAGTCTAAGCAGTCAATGTTGAGTTTTTGCTTGACAAATAGGCTGTAAAATGCACGTTGGGCGACGGGAAAGGCAACCAAAGCCAGAGAACCCCAGGCAAAAGGACGCAGCCACGCCAACCGGGTTGAACTGCTGAGGAGGGCGAGTAAGGTGGCGCCGGTTGGGGCGATGAGACTAGACCATTCTCCCTCGTTGTCGGCCTCGTTAGGTTCGGAAGTTTTGGCTAAAGAAGAATCGGAAATCTCTTCGACGGTAATTGTGGTTCCGGCTTGTTGGATTAGGTTTGATAATCGAGAATAAATCTCAATATCGGTTGAGGCGTGAGGTTGATAATGAATCGCAACAGAAGCGGCTGTACGGTTAATTCTAACTTGAATAACGTCCGGTTCCGACTGCAAAACTTTCTCTAATATTTCTGCATAATATTCATCGGAATTGAGGCGATAAACCCGAAATCTCACCCGTCCCGGCACCGCATGAACCAAATAGGGCGCAGATTCTACTACGAAGGGTTCCGATTTGATTGTAGCCCCGTTGGTGTCAGAAAGGGAAATTAATTTATGATTCGTTGCTGTCATCGCGAGTTACCCCCTGATGCTGTAGTTTCGGCTGAGTTGGCGGGTGTTTCCGGGTTGAGGGCGGCCTCAATTAGGTTCATTAACCGCATTCCCAATTCCCAATCACTCGTGCCTTGAGTGGTATAATTAATTGTAATTGAAGCTGCGGCCCGATTAATCCGAATGTTAATAATTTGTTCTTCTTCTGAAAGGATTTGTTCGAGGCGTTGGCTAAAATCTGCATCGGTAGCTAAACGGGAAATTCTTAAGCGAATTCTTCCGGGGATTGAGTGAACAATGGTATAGTCCGGATCGAAATTATTTTCTGTATAATTTTCTGCCGAATCGCTTATATTTTCCGTTTCAGGTGTGACCAAATGAGACTGTTTTTTCAGGTGCGTAAGAATTTGACGAAATAGGCTGGCAATGATTAAATTGGCTAACAGGGCTTGAGCGCCTTTGAGTTGAAAGCGGGAAGTGACGATTATCCCCACAACGACGGGTAAAATCGCCTCAATTTCCCCGTGTTCTAGTAGAAAATCTGCGATGCGAGTTTCTGTATTTTGAATGGGAATGGAACCGACTGAATTTGAGGATGTTGTGGTCATATTACGTTAACCCTTCTCGCTCACTGATTATACCATCAAAACAGTCACCAGTCACCAGTCACCAGTCACCAGTCAGAGCGTGTTTTCAGTAACTTCTGACCTCACGACAATTGACCAAATCGACTTCTGACTGAAAATCCCCGCCCTCATAACAGGCATTAATCCACCGGACATCATATAAGTTTTGTTGTCAAAAGATGATTTTGAGATCCGAGAAGGATTAACGCGCATTATACAGCAGGTTCACCAATCAGGATACAGACGAAACCTCTACTATACTGGGTTTTTTCATCCCATTGGAATTGTTATTCCCGACTCAAAGAGCGATCGCGATGAATCTATGCAAATTCTAAAAATTTTGCGATCGCGAATCTTAGATCAAATCCGGTTCTATAATCAACGAATAACAGACGACCAGTTATCACCTGACCAGTGAACAGGTTTCGGTTCAACCGCCCTACTGCGAACACCGAATAGCCAGATCATTGATTATTGATCCGCAGATCAGTTATAATGTAGATATACAGTTTCAAAACTATTGCGAGACCCTGACAGTTCAATGATCGTCGGTACTACAGAAGCAGCCCGTATTCTAAAAATCTCTACCGCTCGACTGCGAGTTCTCCTGATCGCCGGCCGAGTCGAAGGTGCCTATAAGACCGGGAAGATGTGGCTCATTCCCCTGGTTGACGGCGAACCCACTATTGAGCGAGGGAAAAGAGGTCCGGCTCCCCGTTGGTGCAATCCAAGAAAGCTTCCAAAAACGATTGTTCACGTTAATTCTCACAGAATTCGGCAAAATCAAAAACACCAGGAACAACTTCCTGTGATTACGGTCAAAACGCGCAACACCAATACTTACGGGCATATTGTCGAAATACCCGGAGGATGTCGTGTTGTCTATCGTCCCGATAAACCTCTCCGTTGTGGTGCCAGGGTTTGGATTGAAACCATCAATGAAGTCACGGTCATCCGTTAGTAAAAATCTCCTGATCTCCCCACACTTTTATGAGGGTATTCAACCGGACTTGATATTAAAGCAGTTCGCGAGTCGTATATTGACAAATGCACGGCACGAACAATAGTCAAAAGCCTTACTATATTGAACTTTCCCCCCTCTTGCCTCAAGCCTATTGCCTCAAGCCTTGCGCTTCGCGCTATCACTTGCATAGGTTCAAATTGTCCTGGACTAGATGAAAATGGAACGTTGAGGACAATCAATTTTGAATGTGAATCCTACCGCTAAGATCGCGAGTTTGACTCGACTACAGGCTGTTGAGGTGTACACAGGGGTGAACGATGAGTATCTACAAATATTGGACGATCTGTAAGATTGATGGGGGTTTTCATCGATCCGGTTCCCGCAGGGGATATCAAGCCAGGGAACTTCCCGTTGTTAAGAAGCAATTTCAACAGTGGTTTCCATCTTACTGCGAAACTCACGAACTCCCCGGCCAACAGGATCAAGAGATTCAAACTCAATTACTATCGGAGTTTCTCCATCAAGATTCTACCAACTTTGAGCCGCCGATTCCCCCGAGTTGGGTAATTGCGGGGCTTTCTTTGCGGTGCTATATTTCCCACGCTATTGTATATAGCTGTCAAAAGCTGGCTCAACAGTTTGGTCACAAACACGGGTTTTCCGAGCTTGACCTGTTACCGATCATGCTAACCGATGACGGTCGGGCGTGGATCGGGCTGGACTCTGACCGCAAAACCCAGTTCATTCTCGATCGCCTCGGATCGCTTCAGCCTTCTACTTATCCTCTTTTATCGGTGGAGATTTTGAGAACCTTCGATCCCACAAGAGGAGGACTCGCACAGTGGGCTTGTTTACGCACCCGTCAGCATGAAGAACTCACCCGGACATTGTGGATAGAATACGGGGTTTTGCTGGAAACTCCTTGGTCGAAACTCAATCAAGTTCAAGGGCATCAGTGGAAAATCCTTTCACCCCACGAACGGCATTGGGTCGAGGTGTTCCATCAGGTGTATCGCCGCGACAGACGAGAACAGGGCGCTCGGGGTAAATGTCCAACACCTTCGGAAACCCAACTTCAGGAAATGCGCGATCGCCTTCTTCAAGTAGGAATTATAGCATATTCTTCCGATGAAATGTTAGATCAATTCAAAAGAATTGCTCAGTTTCTCCAGCAACGAAAGATGAACCCTTCACCCCCGCCATCTCCGCCCGATCCGCCCGTAAAGGAATTCTTAAAAACTGTTCTCAATGAAGCTCGGGATCAAGCTCTTTTAAATGCTATTGAGCGGGTGCTTTTCCAGCGTCTATCCCAACTGAAAAAAAAGGCAAAATCTGCCGAGATAGCGGACAACTTTTTTCCGGGTTTGAGACTGATTTATTTTGAAGCCAAATCTCAAGGCGAGGTCGCCCGAGTCTTAAACATGAACAATCAATCTCAAGTCAGCCGATTTTTCAACCTAAAGGAAATGCTCGCTAAAATTCGAGAACAGGTGGGCGAGGAGTTACTGCAAATTTTGTTAAGTAAAGAGGGTTTTAATTCCGTTGCTAAAGATGCCAATGCGTTCAATCATTTAATTCAACAGTTGAGCGATTATTTGGATGAAACTGTGTTTTTAGAAGCGCTTCGGGAACTTCAAACCGGACGTTACCGCAAAATGACCAGTCTGTTCGCGGAAAAAATGCGCGATTATCTGAGTTCAAACGATGTCAATCCCGATAACCAAGCCGCCTGAAATTAACCGAACTCACGGCAAATCTTAGCCTAGTAACCTGGAGAATTTACAACATGAATTTGCGCCCCTATTCCGAGTCTTATCCCGTGCAAAACCCTCGAATATCTTACCGAGAATTGCAGTTAGAAACGATTGATTTAGAGCCGGAGTTTTTTGAAAAAGCGACTCTCCTCAGTCGTCACTCAAATACTGAAGCTGAACAGTGGCAAATTTATTTGAATACATTGGCATTATTTGCTTTAGAAAAATGGTTGAGCGATCGCCAGTTAACCTTGAGTTCTCAAACTTATTCTCTCCTGAGAACTCAAGTTTTAAATTTGGAAGCCGTTAGTCCTCTCAACGTCGAGCAATTTAAACTCTGCTTGATCGCCCGCGAGAATCTAGGAAATCAAACCCTTGAAATTCCTGAAAAAATGATTGATTCTCCAGAGTTTGCCGCCCATTTTTACCTATTAATGCGGGTGGTATTGGAAGAACAACAGGCTGTTTTTATCGGATTTTTTCGTTACGATCAACTCGACGGGCGTAACTTAAAACAAACCGATACGGGCAATTATGAACTGTCTTTATCAGAATTGAATCCCGAAGCGAGTCATTTAGGTTTAAACCTAAAATACTTAGATTCAACAGCCATACAACTTCCTAAAAATGAGTTAGCTCAACAGTCTTTTGAACGGTTAACTCAATGGCTGGAAAATATTTATGCAGCCGACTGGCAACCCGTCGAACAACTGTTGGCAAACCGACCACCTCTTGTTCCGTTTTGTTCGCCAATAAATTTCAGAACCCGGAACTTATCCTCACAAAAAACAATAGAAAAAAGTCTAAAAACATTACAAATGAGTGGAGCTTTAGGACATCAAAACCCAGGAGATTTATCACAGGCTGAACTCAGTGATGTTTTAGTAGAGCTTTTACAAACCACTAACAATGAAGAAACCCGTTGGCAAGCCGCAGAATTTTTATGGGAAATTAACCCCAATCATCCGGCTGTGGGTGTGCGTCGAGCGATTGATTTGGGAATGCAACTTTCAGGGGTTCCTGTTGCGTTAATGGTTGCTATTTTACCCAAACCAGATCAACGAATTGCCATTCTTTTAAGGGTTTATCCCCTCCAAGGTTTCTTACCGACTAATTTAAAACTGATTGGTTTGGATGAATTGGGTCAAAGTTTATTTGAAGTTCGGGCGAGAGAACAGGATGATTATATTCAGTTCAAATTCACCGCAGATCCGGGCGATCAGTTCAGCGTTCAGGTGATGCTCAACGATGCGACTGTAACAGAATATTTCATCGTTTAACAGCGATTATAGAATAGTTTAGGGGTTGATTAGCGACATCAGTTAATCAACTTTTTTGGCTTTTACATTGGTTTTGTTGCATAAACTTTTTAGCCGGGTTTAGATTAAAACATCAACCTAATTTTATTGAAAATAATAACATATACAATGTTATATATGATATGATATCTACAAGTTAGAAATTATTTCTAAAGGTACACAATCTTCGAGAAGCTGTAGTGTAGGTATTTAGCCGACTGACTTCAAGTTTAAAACTCATTCAACCTTTCTACAGCCCCGTAATGTGCAGCTTTCTACATTAAAACTCAATCCACCGACTCACCATGAAAAAACAAGTTGTTATCAAAATATCAGGGGGCGATTTTGATACGGGTTTTCCTGTTGTTCTAGAGTTTTGGGAAGACGGTAGAATCATTGCCATAGATCGCGATTGTCCTGCACTTCCCGCCCAACCCGAAATTGAGGAAAATTATAAAGAATGGCGAGAAATTCACGGGGATTTGGGAGATAGAACGATTCAATTTCCAGACGCACAAATTACCAACCAATCGACATTTAAAGAGTGTTTAGTGGCAACTCAAACCCTTGAATATACTCTAGAAACTTGGTTTAAAAATCCTATTTTTGGGGATATTCGAGGGCGAATTGTGGGACGTTTGAGAGGTGTAGCCCCCAACGAATCTGTAAGAATTGTTTTGGATACGGCTAATGATTATCTACGGAGATTATCTTGGGATCGGTGGGATTTATTTGAGAAAGATTATTTCTTACCCAATGCGGAGTTAGTTCTTTTATCTCGATACAATCGACCTCCAGAAACTCTGCAAACACCGATTAAAATTCTGGCTATTTTTGGCAGCGATGAAGGCGGTTTGGAACTGATGCAGGATAAAGAACTGATTAAAAAATTAGACGAACACGGAGGAGAAATTACCTGCATTCCCGAAGAAGGAAATTCTCTGAATCCCCGAGAACTATTTAATACCCTTACTCGGGAAAATTGGGATATAATTTTCTATGCCGGACACAGTTCCGGTCAAACCCTTCAAGTTACTAATACTGAAAATTTCAACGTCTCGATTTTAAGAGCAGCCCTGAGAATAGCGGCTCCCAACGTTAAGCTTGCCATCTTTAATTCCTGTGATGGATTAGATATTGCGGACTATTTAGCAGAGTTTAATATTCCCCATTTAATCGTGATGCGAGAACCGGTTCCCGATGCAGTAGCCCGGAGTTTTTTGAAGTGTTTTTTAAAAGAATTTATTCAAGGAAAACCCCTTCATGCTGCGGTTCATCAAGCCAGAAAAAAATTACATCAATTAGAAGTTCCAACCGCAGACAATGAACCCTATTATCCGGGAGCATCCTGGCTACCAATACTCTTACAAAATCCGACGGCGCCCCAACTGTATTGGCCTCAACCCGAACCCGAACCCGAACCTGAAAAACCCTCAATCCAACCCAAAGTAACGATGATATTTGGGTTAGTATTAATGGGTATTTTTATAGGTGTTTTCTGGGGAACTTCTAGCCGCTTTTTTAAGAAACCTAATGTGTTCGGAGATGCGATCAGTGGGGGCGAGGAAATTGTAATAAAAATGTTTCAGCAACGGCGTAAACAAAGGGGTGTAGAACCTGTTGCGGATTGCCAAAAACCCTTAAAGTATTTTCTACCGATTTGGAAGGGTTATATTAGACAGCAGTGGAATGATTGTTTTGTCACCAAAAAAAGTTATCAGGAAGCCATTCAACACCTGCAAAGAAGTTGGGAAGAAGAAAAACACGATCCCGAAACTTTAATCTATCTTAATAACGCCACGTTGGAAGCGACAGGAGCCGATTACTATACCATTGCTGTTGTTGTTCCGACGATAAAAAATCAAGCCAGAGAAGTCATCGATGTCGAACTAGCCGAAGATATTCTGCGGGGAATTGCTCAAGCCCAAACCGAAGTTAACTTGAGTTTATTCAACGGGAATGAATCTGCTGAGTATACCTTACCCGGTTCGGATTTTCTTCAGCGTATAGACTTAAATGGAAAGGGTTTAAAAGTGATCATTGCTGATGATTCTAACTTCAAACCTCAAGCCATCAAAAATGCACATAACCTGGTTAACAACTCAGAAATTATAGGAGTAATTGGTCATTATTCCAGCGAGATGACCCTGGCAACCTTAGATATTTATAACAAAAATCAAGTGGTTTTAGTTACCCCCGGAACAAGCACATCTGAACTCAGCGAAAACCCGGAACAGTTTTTCTTCCGAATTCCCGCAGTTAATTCTGAGCAGGCTTATAGAATGGTTGATCTCTTGAACGAAAAAACCAAGCAAAAAAAAGTCACGATTTTTTATAATCCTGCCAGTCCATTTTCCAGCGATTACAAACAACACTTTGAAAAAAAATTGTTAGAACTAGGAGGAGAAGTTATAGCTGATTTTAACCTGGCTAGTCCTAACTTTAACGCCAAAGATGCACTCAAACAAATGAGAAATGCTGAAGAATCTGTGATTATTTTAATACCGGATGGTCAGGTGACAAATTCCGTTAATCAAGCCCTAGAAGTGATTAAAGAAAATAAAGGTGAATATTTGATGTTCGGTAACTCCTCGGTTGACACGCCCAGAACTTTAGCGATTGGTCAAAAATATCTAGAAAAACTATATTTAGTCATTTACTGGCATCATTTAAACAGTTCTCAGCCCGATTTTTCGCAAATTACTTCGCAACTTTGGGGCGAATTCGTGAGTCTTCGTACCGCTTTAGCCTACGATGCGGCTCATGTTTTGATTGAAGGAATTCGACAAAATCCCACCCGCAAAGGAATTCAAAAGGTACTTTCTGGTAAAAGCTTCAGGGTTGACGGCGTGACCGGAGAAATTGAGTTTAAACCCGGAACAGGCGACCGCAAAGAGCAACCCATTGATATTGTTAAAGTTGCTCCTTGTGCGAATCAAGAGTATGGGGTTATTTTTCTCCCGGATGAGTTTTCAACACCTGAAGCTGCGGGTTTGGATTGTTCAAATCGTGAATGATTGATTGAAATTATTGAAAGCCCAAAAGCAAGGCACTTTGATAGAAAATAAAGCTACAAACCCAGGCTAAAACCAAAGAAAATACCAGTGAAAACGCCGTAAATTTCCAAGATTTGGCTTCGTTAAGAATCGTTGCAATCGTTGTTAAACAGGGCGTGTACAGCAAACAGAAAATACAAAAACTGTAGCCCTGTGCAAAGGTCATTGTTTCGGCAATGTGGGCGCCGACGCTAGCCGATTGTAAGCCGTAAATCACCGCCAACGAACCCAAAACTACCTCTTTGGCAATGAAACCAAAAATTAACGCCAAAGTCAAATAAGGGTCAATTCCAATCGGTCGCATAACCGGACTGAGAAACTGACCAATTTGACCGCCAATGGTATCCAAACCCGTAGCGCCGGGAGGTAAACTGGTAATCACCCAAACCGCAATACAACCCACAGTAATAAAGCCGGAAGCACGAACTAAAAATTCTCGAACTTCTCCCCAACCTCTGAGGGCAACTTGTTTCAATGTCGGGAAACGGTAGGGGGGTAATTCTAACACAAATGGGTCTTCATTTTTAAAGGCACCTTGAAAGAGAAACGCCGTTAAAAATGCGGCTAAGAAGCTAAGAAGGTACAAAGAAAATAGAACTATCGCCCCGTTTCCGTTGGGAAAAACTGCCGCAATAATAAAGACAAAAACCTGCAATCTTGCCGAACACAACCCGAAGGGAATAATTAGCATCGTTAACAGTCGCAACGCCCGGGAACGCATCACCCGGGTTCCCATCAACGCCGGAACATTGCAACCAAAACCCATCATTTGTAAGACAAAACTCCGCCCGTCCAAACCCAGACGCGCCATCAGTGCATCCATCAAATAAGCCGCCCGGGAAAGGTAGCCGCTATCTTCTAAAATTGCCATCACCATAAAGAAGATAACAATTAACGGCACGAAGGAAGCAACCGTTGCGACACCCGCCCAAATTCCGTTAATAAAAAAGTCTTGAACGACTCCCGGAAACACGCTTAAAACCGGAGAAATTACCGTTTCTTCTAACCATCCGGTGAGGTTATCCATGATGTCTTGAGACGGCAACCCCACATTCCAAACCATCCAAAAAACGGCAAACATCCCCAGGAAAAATAGGGGTAAACCGAAGATGGGATGGAGTAAAACACTATCGAGTCTTGCGGTTAAGGTTTGTGCCAACTGCGAGGGCATTTCGACTGCATCTTTGAGGATAATTTCGATTTCATCAACCGATATTTTTCCTCGTAGGGCTAAGACTTGACGAATATCATTAACGATAACTGGAAGTTCGGTTTTTTCTAACTGATGGCAAAGGGTTTCATAGGCTTTCATGTAGCCTTTACCGTATTTTGCACTAATCAGAAAAACAGGCATTTCTAAATGTCGGGATAGTTCTTTTGAATCAATTTCAACGCCGTAATGTTTGGCTTCGTCCGACATATTTAACATCACCACCGCAGGCAAACCCAACGCTTTCACTTGCAACGCCAAGCGAATTTGGCGGTCAATTTGAGCGGCATTTAAAACAACAATAACTAAATCAATGGCATATTTTTCTAAGAAAGTTCGCACCACTTTCTCATCTTCAGAATAACCGTTGAGGTCGTAAATTCCCGGTAAATCCACAAATTCAACGGTTTCGCCATTAATTTTAACGTTCGCTTGCAGCAAATCAACTGTTACACCCGGCCAGTTTCCCACGTAAGCAGCAACCCCGGTAATGCGGCTAAAAAAGGTGGATTTTCCCGTGTTGGGCATCCCAATTAATGCAACCCGTTTAACGGCTGTTTCGTCTCTCGGTTGAGTGACGGTTGGAGAATGACAAGTCATCGGATTTTCCCCTCGAATCTGGTCAATCACAAAGTCTCAGACTCGCCGAAGACTTTATGAACTTTTAATTAATACTGTAACGAAGTTTTAACAGACTTTCACGCGAATCTGTTGGGCTTCGTGTCGGCGAATGGCGACTTCTGTTGTTGTACCGATACGGACGTGTAAGGGTCCGCCAAACCACGCGACTCTTAAGACTTGTATCGGTCTATCGGGATGAATTCCCATCGCTTCTAATCGATGCACCAAACCGTCGTTAGAATGATGGGGTTGAATACTCTCGACAAACCCAACCTGTCCGGCTTTCAGTTCGGATAAACCCATAATTTCTCCTCTTAAACTTGACTTAATCTGTAAACCTGACATTATTATTGCATTAAACTCTCAATTGAAATCATTTGCTATCAACACTCAACAGATTCTTAACAATTATCTATTTTAAATAATACAGATAGACCTTAATCAATACTGAGCAATACACTTGCTTTTTGGGGTGCGGGGCGGGTTTAGCAATGTTGTTTCTGAGACTGATAAATTCACCCCAAACCCACCCCTACGCCCTAAATGGGGATTAAAAACCCGGTTTCGCGGTTAGTTACCGGGTTTTTGGGGTTGGTGAGTGGTGACTGATGAGCAGCGCGGTCTTGGTGGTTTCCATCAAGGAGCGACTGCGAACCCGGAGGGTGACTGGTGACTGAAAAGACTGGTCAGCGGGTGCCACAACTGTTCGAGGCGATGGGCGGGTATGGTTAAATAAAGAATATCGCCGGGATTGAGAACAAAACTGAGCAATTCCCAACTGTGAATAGTTTGATTGTTTGTTTCAATATAAAGCGGCACAAAATCAACGCTTCTGGCGATATCCTGCACCCGTTTTTGACAAAAAGGATGATTGGGGGTAATTAACACCGATAACGCCACCCACAGGCTATCGGCTGTAATTCCATTTCCGAGAATTCGCCCGCCAATGGCTGCGGCGGCAAACGCGGGGGCGGCTATTTCTATGGGATTTAGAACGGTTTCAAAGTTAAAAACTTGTTGTTCCATTAGGGCAAATTGCGGGTCTTGACTGCGAACAACCACCCGAATTTTTGGGGCTAATCCTTTTGCACTCAAGGCAATTTCTAAGTTAGCCATATCATCACTTGTAACGGCTAATAGGGCTTCTGCTTGTTTGATATTGGCGCTTTCTAAAGTGGTTGAAAGGCTGGCATCTCCTTTGATAATTGGAATTTTTAAAGCATCAATAATTCCTGCAAATCTACAGTTGGTGTCCCGTTCAATGACAACGACTTCATAACCGTTTGCTCGTAATTGTTGGGCAATTTGCAAACCAATTCCGCCCAAACCGCAGATAATATAATGATTGCCTTCGGGAATTCGGGTGGCGTTGAGGTATTCGCTCAGGCGAGTTCCCAGTACAAAATCGTTCAGTAACGCATAGCAAATCCCGACAACACCCGCCCCGACTAACATCATAATTGCTGTAAAGATTTTAATGCTTTCGGGGGCATTTTCGGCGACTTTTTCATTGCCTCCCGCTCCCGTAATCATTCCCACTGAAAAATAAAGGGAATCGACAATCGAGTTATTTAGATTGATGCTAACGTAGGTAACAGTCGCAATAAAAATAGTAATCAGCAGACAAAGAATGACTAAAATAGCCGATTGACTGTGTTGCTGGAATTTTTCTAAGCTATGTTTAAATTTATTGAGGGTTTGAAAGAGGGAAAATTTGGGTTTGTGAACATCCGGTTTACTGGCGATAATTAAGCGATCGCCGGTTTGCAGTTGTTTTCCTTCGATGACCGCTGAAACTAAATCCAGTTTAGTATTAATGGGGAGATAATAAATCAACATCCGAGACCGATCCGCCCAAAGTTCGGTGAGAGTTTGACCTTTCCAGGGGTGTTGATCGTGTATCCATTCTTCTTGAATCGGCCAATAACTATTGTACAATTCAAGTTGACCAATTGCCCGATTTCCTAACGCCGCAAAGGTAAATACAGGGGCGGCAAGCGCCGAAACGCTCATGCTGGTATGATTGGGTAGGGTTTGATCGAGGCGATCGCCTAAGTTGGTATTGAATAGGCGGTTAATGATGCGAATATTGGGGTTGAGAATTTGCGCCTGCATCAAAATTGCCAGGTTTGTCGAGTCGTCGCTTCCGGCTAAAACCAGCGTGTGGGCTCCTTGAATTCCTGCGGCCAGTAAAGTAGAAGCCGATCGCAAATGACCGACAATAATATCGGAACCTTCGCCTTTGATCGGGGTTTCGTTGACTCCCACGACGAAAGCACCCTGCTGTCGTAACAGGCGGAAAATTTTGTATCCCGTTTCACCCAAGCAACAGACAATTATGCGAGGTTTCATATTTGGTCAACTCGCCTCTAACCCTGAAAAAATTGTTTACACAGATTATACAGTTTATCATTTTTTATGAAATAAAGAAAAAAAACTGTATCGAATCACACCAGAATCAAATTTGGGCGGGGTGAAATTAAAAATCAACTTAGAAATACAGCCCTCAAAGCTTATATAGCCCGATCAATTCATCGAGAAAAACTCCAGAAAATTGTAGCCAATACAACCGAATAAAAATTAGACGTTCGACTCTCATTTCAGGCGAATCCAGTTGGAAAATATGATTGATTTTGGTTTGGACAAAGAAAGATAAAATTAGCCTGACAAAAAGCAGTCTGAATTGGATAAAAGTTAGGTGTTTTTACTAAATCTTTACATTCGGTTCGGGTAATCTTTACATAAAGGAGTTGATTAATAGGGATTATTTTTGATACAAATAAAGATCGAACTCGATAGGAATGAGTCAAACTTGTATGGATTTCACCCATCTATATCGACCGAATGATAACTCATAAATTATCCGGCGATCATCCACGATTATCCATAATTTATAACGCGAATCGTTCCGCCAAATTATTCCCTTTGAGAATTCTGAATTCTACATTCATAATTTTGCGAATGTCCGCTGTATAAATTGTGGGTCTATGAAATCTCTTAAAAAGCAATGAACTCTAAGTTGCATTCATCCGTATCTATTCCTCAGTCTCAAAAATCGAACATCAACAGCAGCCAACCCCAAAACCCCCGTCAAACTCAACAACCCCTCGATGTCGGAGAATTTGAATTTTGGTATCAACCGACTTATCAAGTCAGGAGTTATAACGTCTTACATAACGAAGTCTTGTTACGGTGGCGAGATCGTCCGGGAAAGGTGTATTTACCCGATGAATTTATACCCGTTTTAGCCGAAATGGGTTTACTTTATCATTTAGATCGTTATGTCATTAGCAAGGGAATTGATCGATTAGTTTCTCAACCGCAACTGTATCTTTCGATTAATTTATCCCCGTTGGTTTTTGAAGATTATACTCTGATTGAAGATCTCGATTCTTGGCTGAGTGAAACCCAGATCGATCCCAAACGTCTGTGCTTTGAACTAACAGAATTAACCATTGCTGAACAGTTTATTACCGCCCTCAATTTTATTCAAAATCTGAGAAATTTGGGGTGTTTGGTTGTTATCGATAACTTTACGGGAAAGGAACTTACTCTTTCTCAATGTCAACAACTCCCGGTGAATTTAGTTAAACTGGATCGTCAATTTCTCAAAAGTATTAAAGCCAACCCGGAAAATGTCGCCCTCGTCAAACAATTGCGAGAAATTAAGTCTATAATGGGTCAAGTTGTTGTCAAATATGTTGAAGACGAACAAACCTTAGAATGTGTTGAACAGATGAATCTTGATGCGGTTCAAGGAAATTTGTTGCAACTTCCCGATGAGACGCCGCAACTGCAAACCTGGGTTAATCCCTTTCTTGAGGAGTTGCCGTATAATTACCTAGAATTCACCCTCGGCGATCGCTCCTCATCCGGGTTAAAATTCTGACTCGTTTGATACAGATTTAGGAAAATGTGAGCGAAAATGTTATCCGGTGTTATTTGATTTACCCAGATCAAATCACCAGAGGATTCAAGAAGCAGTAAAATCCTTGAAAATCCGTCTCAATCGCCACAAATTGATTTTCATCAAACTTGTATAATAGAGATCAAAAAAAATTCCGAGTCAGAAGATCAACTCAAAACACCGGACGTGAATTTTTCAATAAAAATAATCTTCTGGGGAGTTGGGGTTTACTGTCCGGTGAGAGAATCGGGATCGGGAAGGGGTTGTTGGAGTCCGAGACTCGACCAAGCATCATCGGAGTTGCTGTTGCGGTTATTCTCCAAGGATTTTCCGGCGATCCGAAAACGATTTTGATCTTGAAGTTTAACGAGTTCTTCTTGATAGGAAGCAATAATTCTGGCTAAACTGATGGCAATCTGATCCCAACTTTCATCGTTGACAATTTTATCGGCCATCCCTTGGAATAAGCCGGTTTGCTTACTACTCTTGACATATTCTTTGAGGCGTTTTCCCGATTTTTCGAGCGCCGCTTGGTAGACTTCTCCATTCGACCACCAAATTCCCGGCTGATTCAATAACCAAGTCAAGATGTACTCGGGGGCGTGTTGTTCCTTGACCCAAGTTGCCAGATGTTTTAATTCTTCCATTTTTCTTTGACTCCAGATTTTTCACCGACTCAATTCTACTCGATTGAGCCGATACAAGTCATTTGGTATTCAAATACACACTGAATGTTAAAAAAAACCTGATCTAAATTATACTAAATAAAGAATCAACGATACAGTGAAAATTAAATACGTGCGTTCACCCACGACTAACGTTTAGAGCGAGCAGATATATATGTCACAGCAGAAATTTGGTGTAATCGGTCTGGCAGTGATGGGTGAAAACCTAGCACTCAATGTTGAGCGGAATGGTTTTCCCATCTCTGTTTACAATCGCACTAGCTCCAAAACTGACGAGTTTATGAACACGCGAGCCGTTGGTAAAAACGTATTCGCGGCTTACAGCTTAGAAGAATTTGTTCAGTCTCTTGAGCGTCCCCGCAGAATTCTGGTAATGGTGAAAGCCGGTAAACCTGTTGACGCCGTAATTGAGCAACTCAAACCCCTACTCGACAAAGATGACATGATCATCGATGGCGGAAACTCCCTCTACGAGGATACCGAGCGCCGTACCCGCGAGTTAGAATCAACCGGCTTGGGATTTGTCGGAATGGGCGTCAGCGGCGGTGAAGAAGGCGCTCTCTGGGGGCCGAGCATGATGCCAGGAGGAACAGAAGCCTCCTATCGCGAACTTGAACCCATTTTAACGAAAGTTGCCGCTCAAGTCGATGACGGCCCCTGTGTGACCTTTATCGGCCCCGGAGGTGCGGGTCATTACGTCAAGATGGTTCACAACGGGATTGAGTACGGCGATATGCAGCTTATTGCAGAAGCCTACGATTTGCTCAAAAATACCGCCGGACTCTCCAACGAAGAACTTCACGAAGTCTTCGCCGAGTGGAACACCACCGACGAACTCAACTCCTTCCTGATTGAAATTACCGCAGATATCTTTAAAAAGATTGACGATCAAGGTACCGGCAAGCACCTGGTAGACTTGATTATGGATTCTGCCGGCCAAAAAGGAACCGGACGTTGGACGGTGATGAGTGCCTTGGAATTGGGGGTTTGTATTCCCACGATGACAGCGGCTGTTAACGCTCGGATTATGTCCTCCTACAAGGATGAACGGGTCGCCGCCGCTCCCCAATTGCCGGGTCCGACGGCTAAGTTTGACGGCGATGTTAAAGCCTTCGTCAATATGGTTCGCGATGCGCTCTACTGTTCTAAGATTTGTTCCTACGCTCAAGGAATGGCTCTGTTGGGTAAGGCGTCTCAAGAATATAATTACAACCTCAATCTCGGCGAAATGGCTCGCATTTGGAAGGGTGGCTGTATTATTCGTGCAGGATTCTTGAATAAGATCAAAAAAGCCTACGACGAAAACCCCCAACTCCCGAACCTGTTACTGGCTCCCGAGTTTAAACAAACTATTCTCGACCGTCAGGATGCTTGGCGCGAAGTGTTAATTACCGCCAACAAGTTTGGGGTTCCGGTGCCGGCGTTTAGCGCTTCGTTAGACTACTTCGATAGCTACCGTCGGGGGACTTTACCGCAAAACCTGACTCAAGCTCAACGGGATTACTTCGGCGCTCATACCTACGAGCGGACGGACAAGGCTCGCGGCGAGTTCTTCCATACCGAATGGACAGAAGCCGAAAAGTCTACCGTTGGCGTGTAGTTTAGTCTTTGAAACCGGGTTTCTTAGTCTAAAAGTTAGAAACCGGGTTTCTGCTTACTTTGGGCGACTTCGCCTAGATGTTTGCTGGAGAAACCCGGTTTCTGGATACTTTTCTTCTTCGCCTAGATGTTTGCTGGAGATACCCGGTTTCTCAGGTTTTGTTGAGTTCAAAACAACAGAATTGGCGATCGCGTACATTCTCGCTAATTCCGGTAAAATATAATTGTGGGGACACGATGGCGATCGCGTCCCGATTAATTTTTTGATAATTTTCTGAGTCTGTCTAGTCGGAGTAAGTAAACAGGCTCAATGGGATTTTAGATGAAGAAATCACTCTCTGTGATCGTCACCAGAGAAGTTCCTGCACCGTTGATCACAGCGATGGTTTCGGTGTAATCGGGTATTCCTTCGGAGGGATCACCTTCATTGAGGACGCTGATCGTTACCCGACGGGTACCGTTACCAGTGATAATCAATTCATTGAGATTGATCACCTCAGCAGCAAACTCATACTCGATCAGGTCAATACCATCTTGGAAATCGGTGATGATGTCGCCAGAGGGTTCGGGAGGAACGGGTTCTGGGGGGAAGCTCGGTTCGGGTGGCTCGACTACAAAGCCTGTGCTTTCTCCTAATACGAATAGGTCAGAGTCAGCGCCGCCTGTTAGGGTATCAGCCCTCGTTTCAAATTCTCCGGTTTCGCCACCAAACAGAATGTCAAAACCCGCACCACCCAAAATGCGATCGGCACCGAAACCCCCATCGAGAAAGTCATTTCCGCCACCACCGTTGAGGGTATCGTTACCAGACAAGGTATCAGCGAGTCCAAAATCTCCATAGAGGGTATCGTTACCCGCATTCCCAACCAGGCTGTCAGCACCGCCTGCACCATCGAGAGTGTCATTACCGCCTAAGCCCCGGATGGTATCATTTCCAGCACTACCCACAAGCGAGTCCGGGCCAGATGTTCCCCCCTGTGAACCACCTGGTGATGGGGTTGTGTTAATAATCGTGTCAACGAGAATAGCCCCAGTTAAATTCGCCCCAGTTAAATTCGCTCCGGTAAAGTTAGCTTTGGTGAGGTTGGCGTTGCTTAAATTGGCTCCGGTGGTATTTGCATCAGCACCATCGCTAAAGTTAGCATTGGTCAGGTTGGCAACTTCCAGGTTGGCTCCAGTTAGGTTAGCATCTTGGAAATTCGTTCCGATCCCAACTACTTCTTTGAGGTTGGCACCAATTAGGCTGACCCCGCTCAAGTTGGCGCCAGACAGGTCTGTTTTCTCGACGAAGGCGTTATCTAAGATGGCTCCATCAAATTTGGCTCCGGTTAAAGTTGCTTCACTGAGGTTGGCTCCATCGAGTTGGGCGCCTCTGAAGTCAACCCCGGTGAGGTTGGCACCTTTGAAGTTAGCACCGCTGAGATCTGCTCCGGTGAAGATGGCGTTGGTCAGATCTGTCTTTTCTAGAAAAATCCCTTCTGCAACCACACCTGTAAAATTAGCGTTGCGAAGAATAGAATCGGCTAAACTAATTTCTGTCAATACAGTCGGTGTAACGGCTCCTGTATTGGGGTTGACATAGGAACTAAAGTTCGCGCCACTGAGATCCACATCTTCTGCGCTGAGGTTGGTTAAATTCGCACCTCGAAAGCTGGAATTGTTTGCAGTTGCTCCCCCCGGAAGCAGAACATCGGTTAACTGCACATTGCTGAGGTTTGCCAAATCAAAGATTGAGCTACTCAGGGTGATATCTGTTAAGCTCATATCTGAAAAGTCAACACCTGTAAAATTGGTGTTGACTAGGATAGCTCCTTCAAAGTTCGCCTCTTGGACATTGCTACCTTGAAAATTGGCACCGGTTAAGTTCGCATCACCGAGACCGGCTTTGAACAGGTTAGCATTCCGTAGGTCAGCATTGGAGAGGTTAATCCCATTGCTGCTAATTTCTGATAAATTTACCTGTCGCAGGTTAGCACCACTGAGGTTGGCGTTCTGTAAATTTGCTTTGAAAAGGCTTGTTGTCGGGAACGTTGCGCTGGGTCTAAAGTTGGCTCCGCTCGCATTAACATTCAGCCAACTTGATTCTTCAAAGTTCGTTCCTCTAAGTAAGGTATTGACAAAGGAAACATTAGTTAGGCTTGTTTTAAAAAAGTTAGAACCATTGAGATCCTGACCATTAAAATTATTTCCGTTAAGAACTTGCTCACTAAAATTTCTAACGACCATGATAAAAAATCCTTAAAGTAACAATCCAAATAAAAAATTAACTGGCAATCTTCCCCACTAATTTCAGTCAACAAAGTCTGCATGAGATACATTTACACTCACGTTTTCTCCCATTGAATTCACCTGTCTCATCTCCAAAACGTCAGACGGATGAACTCTGTAATTGACTAAATTCTTAAATCTTTATGTGACAACTCAAATCTGAAAATATAGAGTTGTACATCTATCAAAGGGGGGTTATTCAATCGGATGCAACATGATGATATCACTGACTTAAATTGATGTGCTAGGCTTCAACCTTATTTTTACTGAAGCTTTACAAAAGCTTGAAACTTTCACTCCAATCGGTTGATCCAACTTTACAGAAGGGGGGTTTATGTAAAGCAAGAGGTCGGGTGTCAGGCTTTAGCTATCACTCAGACCCAACTCGGATCAGTTCTGCGATCAAACACGACGATCGCGATCGCACCTGTGGGGAATGATAGGAAAGCCTGATCGCGATCGTACAACCTCCCGTTAGAAAGATGAATCAGCCTGCGTACTAGCAGTCAATACACAGGCGAACTTCGGATTTTAAACTAAGAAATCATCCTCTGTGATCGTCACCAGAGAAGTTCCTGCACCGTTGATCACAGCAATGGTTTCGGTGTAATCGGGAATTCCTTCAGCAGGAACACCTTCATTGAGGACGCTGATCGTTACCCGACGGGTACCATTACCTGTGATAATTAATTCATCAAAGCCACTGACAAACTCATATTCGAGGAAGTCGATACCATCTTGGAAATCGGTGATGATGTCGCCAGAGGGTTCGGGAGGAACGGGTTCGGGCGGGAACGACGGTTCGACAGGCTCCAGTAAAAACCCGGTAGCTTCCAACACGAATAGGTCACTATCAGCACCGCCTGTTAGGGTATCGGCTGCGGTTTCGCTTTCTCCGGTTGAACCCCCAAAGAGAATATCAAAGCCCGCACCACCGAGAACGCGATCGGCACCGAAGCCGCCGTCGAGGTAGTCATTCCCCGCACCTCCCTGGAGAACGTCGTTTCCAGATAACGTGTCGGCGATTCCCAAATCACCATAGAGGGTATCGTTACCACCCGCACCGATCAGGCTGTCAGTCCCTTCGGCACCGTCGATCACGTCATCTCCGAGGCCGCCGTTGATAGTATCGTTAGCGGTAGTGCCGGTGAGGGTATCGTTGCCGGATGTGGGAACCGTCCCACCGCCGCCCGAACCTCCGCTAAGACCAATCGTGTCAACTAAAATTGCACCGGTCAAATTTGCCCCAGTTACATTCGCCCCGGTGAAGTCGGCTTTGGTGAGGTTGGCGTTGCTTAAATTCGCTCCGAGAGTATCGGCATCGGGTCCATCGCTAAAGTTGGCATTGGTGAGGTTGGCAACTTCGAGGTTGGCGCCGCTGAGGTTAGCATCCCGGAAATTGCTGCCGATCGCAATCACTTCTTTGAGGTTGGCAGTGACCAAACTGGCTCCGGTTAAGTTGACCCCAGACAGGTCTGTTTTCTCGATGAAAGCGTTATCTAAGATGGCTCCATCGAGTTCGGCACCGGTCAGAATTGCCCCGCTGAGGTTGGCACCATCGAGTTGGGCGCCCGTGAAGTCGGCCCCGGTGAGGTTGGCTCCGTTGAAGTTGGCGTTGCTCAGATCGGCTCCGGTAAAGTCGGCGTTGGTCAGATCTGCACCTTCTAGGAAAATACCCTCGGCTGATACACCCGCAAAATTGGCATCTCCGAGGAAAGAATCGGCAAAGGACGCACCACTGAGTTGAGCATTTGTGAAGATCGCTCCCCCTAAATTGAGATCCTCTGCGCTGAAGTCGGTTAAATTTGCCCCGATGAAGCTGGCATTGGTGTTAATTCCAGCGGTCGCCGGATCGACATCTGTCATATTGACGCCTGCTAAATTCGCCCCATTGAAAATAGGACTACTAATGGTCACATCGGTGAAGTTTGTTCCCGTGAAATCGGCGCCGGTGAAGTTGGTGCCGACCATGAGAGTTCCTTCTAAAGAAGCCAGTTGCAGGTTAGCATTGGTAAAGATTGTATTGGTTAAATCGGCAGCTTTTAGATTAGCTTCGGTCAGGTCGGCTCCGGTGAAGTTAGCTCCTCTAAGATTCGGTCGGTCGGACTGTTCTCCGGCGAGTATAGCTTTGAATAAATTAGCATCCTGTAATTGGGCATTGGAGAGGTTAATGCCATTGGTGCTAATTTCCGATAAATTTACCTGTCGCAGGTTGGCACCGCTGAGGTTAACGTCGGTTAGATTGGCTTTGAAAAAGCTTGTTGTCGGAAAGGCTGTGCTGGGTCTGAAGTTGGCTCCGCTAGCGTTAACATTCAACCAGCTTGTTTCTTCAAAGTTGGTTCCTCTGAGTAAAGTGTTGACAAAGGAAACATTGGTTAAAGTGGCTTTAAAGAAGTTAGAGCCATTTAGATTCTGACCGTTAAAATTATTTCCAACGAGATCCTGTTCACTAAAATTGACAACTGCCATGTTCAATACTCCTTATAGCAAGTAACAACCCAATTACAAAAAATAACTAGCATTTTTATCTGGAAATTCAGTCAAAAAAGCCAGGATGAGATACATTTGCAGTCACGTTTTCTCCGATTAAACCGACTGATCTGTTCTCTAAAATCTGAGACCGATCAACTCTCTAATTGACTAAAATTATTCAACTTTTTCCTTAATCAAAAGTGAAGAGTGATCACTCTCAAGCGATCGCACCTGTGGGGAATGATAGGAACGCGCGATCGCAATCGTGCAACCTCCCGTTAGAGAGATGAATCAGCCTGTGTACTGACTGTCCATACACAGGCGCAATGGATTTTAAACTAAGAAGTCATTCTCAGCGATCGTCACCAGAGAAGTTCCTGCACCGTTGATCACAGCCACAGTTTCTAGGTAGTCGGGAATTCCTTCAGCAGGAACACCTTCATTGAGAACCTGGAGCGTCACCCGACGGGTACCATTACCTGTGATAATCAATTCCTCAAAGCCACTGGCAAACTCATATTCGAGGAAGTCGATACCATCTTGGAAATCGGTGATGATGTCGCCAGAGGGTTCGGGAGGAACGGGTTCGGGCGGGAAGGTCGGTTCAATCGGCTCTTGTACAAAGCCCGTGCTGGTCAACTGGAAGAGGTCAGCGTCAGCCCCACCTATTAGGGTGTCAGGAGCAGTTTCGCTTCCTCCAGTTTCTCCACCAAAGAGAATGTCAAAGCCAGCACCACCGAGAACGCGATCGGCACCGAAGCCGCCATTGAGAACGTCATTTCCACCGCCACCGTTGAGGGTATCGTTACCCGATAAGGTATCAGCGAGTCCAAAATCTCCATAGATGGTGTCCTCTCCAGCACCACCAAGCAGGCTGTCAGAACCTCTTGCACCATCGAGAGTGTCATTGCCGCCTAACCCCTGAATGGTATCATCGCCGACGGTTCCTTCAATCAGGTCGGGCAGAGATGTTCCCACCAGTTCACTACCTAGACCGTTGGTGTCAATAATTGCTCCCTCTAAATTCGCCCCGGCTAAGTTAACCCCATCTAAATTTGCTCCGGTTAAGTTAGCTTCGCTCAGATCGGCATTGGCAAGCACAGTGTTGCTTAAGTCGGCTCCGCTGAGGTCGGCCCCTTTTAAGATAGCTCCGCTCAAGTCGGCTCCGCTGAGGTTGGCACTGGTCAAATTAACGCCTTCAAGAAAGATTCCGGGCGCCGAAACCCCTGTAAAGTTGCTACTGCTGAGGTCAGCACCGACTAACTCTGCATCGGTAAAAATGGTTTCTGTGCCATTTCCGGCGGCTCTGAAGTCTGCACCGCTCAGATCGGCACCTGCGGCTTTAAGACCTGTTAAATCGGCACCTCGGAACCTCAAAGTCCCGGTTGATAAAACCTCAGAAAACTCGGCACCGCTCAGGTTTGCCAAATTAAAGTTGGTGTTGTTGAGAGTAGATCCCCCAAATTTGGCTTCAGACAAGTTAGCTCGCTGAAAGATCGTGCCAGTTAAGTTGGCATTACCGATCTCGGCTTTGAAGAGGTTCGCATTGAGGAAATCGGCATTGCGAGCGTTTACATTCTCCCAACTCGATTCTTCAAAGTTGGTTCTTCGGAGGTCGGTTCCAACGAATGATACCCCGATTAGCTTGGTTTTAAAAAAGTTAGAATCATTTAGATTCTGATTATTGAAACTATTTCCAATCAGTTCTTGTTCGCTAAAATTGAGAGCAACCATGATAGAAATTCCCCCAGATTAATACACCCAATAATCAACTTAAATTTTTCCAAATTTAAGCCAATCTGATTGAGTCAAGTTTTCAATTTGATCGAAGATCATCTTCCCAAATCCGATTTAATATACCCTCTTTATTAAGAAGCCAGTATAGTTTTAGATTAGGGCCTTTATTGTTGAAATTCAAGGCTTTCATCTCTTCGGATTTGCTATAAGTTAAAGATAATTTATTGTTCGCTGAATCTGCATGATATAAAATTAAGAAGATTCTAAGAATTTTCTCATCATTTTCGCAGTCGATAACCTACACTTCTCACCGTCTCAATTAAATTTTTGTTAAGCTTTTTGCGGAGATATCCTATGTATACATCGACAATATTAGAGCTAGAATCATAATCGTAGCCCCAAACATAGTTGAGGATTTGGTCTCGAGTCAAAACTTGGTCTGGATGGCGCATCAGGGTATCTAAAAGAATAAATTCATGGTTGGATAACTCGACCCGACGATCGCCGACCCTCACAGTACGCGATCGGATATCAAGGGTAATATCACCTACTTTCAAAAACCTTTCGGCCTTCGGTTCGGGTTTGCTCGGCTGTCGCAATTGCAAGCGTATCCGAGCCAGCAATTCTTCAAAGCTAAAAGGCTTGGTTACATAGTCGTTGGCTCCCCCTTCCAACCCGCTAACTTTATCGCTGACTTCATCCCGTGCCGTTAGAATAATAATGGGGATTTGTTCTCCCTGACCGCGTAATTCTTCGAGAACTTCTGTTCCTTCTATACCGGGCAGACCCAAATCGAGAATTAGCAGGTTATATTGTTCGTGGCGAACTTGATTTAGGGCTTCGTAGCCGTCCTCTGCTACTGTCGTGATAAAGCCATTCTCCCGCAGTTTTTTCTCCAGAAAGGCGGCGATTTTGGGTTCATCTTCGGCAATGAGAATTCGTTTCATTTTATCCTCTCCTCTCTAAACATTCTAGGGGAATAACAATGGTGAAAGTAGACCCAATCCCCACTTGACTTTTTAATTCGACCCAACCTTGATGAGCAGAAGCAATTGCTTTAACAATCGCCAATCCTAAACCCAATCCTTCACAGCGACGGCCGTTGACATTTCGCTCAAAACGCTCGAAAATCTTTTTCTGGTGGGCGGTATCAATTCCTTCTCCGGTATCTCGCACCCACAAATAGAATTTGCCTTTACTTAAAGTCGCTCCCACCCCAATCACATCATCTTCTGTTGTGTATTTGGTGGCATTGTGAGCTAGATTGAGAAAGGCTTGAGTGAGGCGCTGTGGGTCAGCAATGATGCGACCCGTACCTTTAACTTCCAGACTCCAATTTCTCTTGGCGAGCGTCGTCGCTTTGGTATACAATTCTTCGGTGAAAGTGCCGATTTCAACAATTTCGCAATTTAAAAAATCGGGTCGCTCGGCTTTGGCCAACAGCAGAAGATCGTTGACTAAGCGATTCATCCGATTCAACTCGTCTTTGAGCAATTTTACGATTTTCTTCTGCTCCTCGGAGTCGGGTTCGAGTTGTTCTAAATAGCAATCAATGATTGTAATCGGGGTTCGCAGTTCGTGGCTGGCATCATTAATTAAGGCTTGCTGGCTGGTAAAAGCCGCCTCAAGGCGATCCATCATTTTGTTGAAGGTCATGGCTACTTCTGCCATTTCTCCGGTGCCTTGAACAGGGATTCTTTGGCTGAGATCTGATTCGCTAATTGCCAGGGCTGTGGTTGAGAGCGATCGCAATGGAGCTAATATTTTCCCCGATGCTATCCAGGCCAGAAATAAAGCAAAGAAAAGAACAATAAACAAGACTTTAGTAACAGTGATTTCCGATTCTAGGATTTCTTGCCGTTCGCCGGCTGTCGTATGAAGGACCACAAATAAACCTCGGATTTGCCCTTCAGCAATAACGGGTCTGGTGAGATACATAATCTCCCCAATATTGGGGTCAGAAGTTTTATATCTGTTCCGTTCGCTTTTGTTGAGTTCCAGGAAATAACTCATCAGTTCTGTACTCTCCCATACCGTGTTGGGCAAGGCTCTGGGACTGGAACTGAAAAAATCACCATCAAGTATCGTGATCAAAAATGTATCGTCTTCGGGAAGTCTAACGGACAAGAAATATTTTAAAAATCGGGGAAGGTTTTCGTGGGTGAGACCTTCTTTTGTTTTCTTTTGTTCGTCTATTAATGTATCAAAGGCTTCCAATTCTTCTGTTAACTCTTCCTCGACTCTAGCATTGACTGTCCGCAGGATAAGTATAGAAAAAATTGGAACTGATAAGCCGATAAAGACAGCCATTACGGCCAAATACCAGAGAAAAATGTAAGTTCGGGTTTCCCAGAATATTCTCCGAACTTGAGAAAAAGGTTTGGCTTTTACTCGTTTAGTTGTTAAGCTTTTAATGGTTAAGCTTTTCATCGTCTCTGGCCCGATTTGACAATTTGACTTCGACTCAAGAAAAGAGGTATTATAAACCGGATATCAACTTAGATACTAGCATCAAGTTAAATTGATTGGATATACTTCAACCGTATTTTTTCTGAACCTTTACAAAAGCTTCAAATTTTCATCCGATTGGCCGCTCCAGCTTTACATTCGGGGGGGTTATGTAAAGGATCTGTAAATTCAAGGCTCGGGAGTAGGGCGAGCGGGTATCAAACTTTAGCTATCCATCAGACTTCCACAGGAGGCACGCGATCGCTTAGATAGCTGATAAAAAGGACACGATCCCTCGCGGTCGTGTCTTGTTTGAGAATAATTCTTGAGATGTTCTAACTGGGCTGCACTGGGTTTGAAGTTGAGGTTGCTCGCTTTAACATTCAACCCAGTAAATTTTTCCAAGTGTGTTGTTCTCAGCAAAGTTCCGACAAAGGGAACATTTGTTAAAGTTGCTTGAAAAAAGTTAGAACCATTCCGATTCTGACGCTTAAAAGTATTTGCGACCAGATGCCAATCGCGAATATTAAGAACAGCCATAATTAGAAAATCTTGAAAGTAACAACCCAGAAACAAAAATTCAGTTGCATCCAACCCCTATAAATTTAAGTCAACAAAGCAGACATGAGATGCACTTGCACTCATGTTTTCCCCTATTAAATTAACTGATCTGCTCGCGGAAAATGGAGACAGAACAGAAAAGTTCTCTCATTGACTAAATTCAGAGAATATTGATGTTACAACTCAAAGCTTTAAGTTTTCAGTTGTATCTCTATCTTAGGGGGGTTTTAAATCGGATGCTATTCGATATTAGCATCACAATTAAATTTTTAATCGCATTAATTAATTAGTATTTTCAGTAAAATTTACAAAAGCTCATTAACCCCACTTATTAAATACCGATTAAAACTTAGTAAATTATACAAATCAAACATTAAATCAAACATCAGCATTCAAACAGAAGTAGGGAAAGGCTATAGCCCCTCCCTACTTCTGGCGACGGTTTAAAGGAATGTCTTCTAGGGAGACAGTCTCCAAACCTTCACGGTATCGTCAAAACTGCCGCTGACTAAACTATTATCAACGGGTGAAAACTCCACATCCACCCAAGACTTGTGACCTTTGAGGGTTCCCATCAGTCCGCCGGTTTCAATTTGCCACAGTTTCACCGTTCCCGCAAAATCTCCGCTGGCGAGGGTTTGACCGTCCCGACTAAAAGAGAGAGACTGAACTTTATCGCCGTGACCGATCAGGGTGCGTTCGGGTAAACTGCTAAAATATTCTGATTGCAGGCGGTTTAAGTCCCACAGTTTGATGCTGCGGTCCCAACTGCCGGTGGCTAAAGTCCGACCGTCGGGAGAAATGGCAACGGACCAAATGGCGTTGGGATGTCCTTTGATGCTGCGAAGTAAACGGCCGGTTCGCCAGTTCCAAACTTCGATGCTGCCGTCACTGCCGCCGCTGACTAGGGTTTGACGGTCGGGACTAAAGGCGACCGACTGCACATCTTGAGCATAACCGTTTAACTGACCAATTTCTTCGCTGGTTTCCACATCCCACAACCGCAGGCTTTGATCGCGGCTGACGCTGGCGACGGTTTCTCCGTCGGGACTGAAGGCGACGCCATACACCCAAGCTTTGTGACCGTAGAGCATTTTGATCAGTTTACCACTCCACAAGTCCCAAACTTTGAGGCTATTGTCGCCGCTGCCACTGACCAGTAAACGACCGTTGGGACTAATGGCCAAAGCGCCCACCGGCCCGGAATGCCCGGAGAGGGTGTATAGCACATCACCCGTTTGAATGTCAAGAACTTGAATCGTGCCGTCGGTGTTGCCGCTGGCGACGAGTTGGCCGTTGGGACTGACGGCGATCGCCCACACCGGACTAAAGCTTCGCATCAAGGTGCGGACTGCGGGCGTATTTTTCAGTTGCGGGGGGATGCGTTTAATTTGGGGAGGGTATGCCCGGGTATCGGGTAAGCGATAAACCGGTTCGGGTGACTGGGACGAGACCCGAGAGACGTTGGAGGGGATCGAACTCAAGATCAAAGATGCGATCGCCACCACTGCGCCTCCCCAGGCCGTCAGCATCAGTTTTTGTTGAGTTGACAGGGTATTGAAGGCAACCACCGCCCCGGTTTTCAAGTCCCGCATCACTTCGGTTGCGGACTGATAACGTTTGGCCGGATGGCGCTGAACCATTTTATCGAGTATCCGTCCCAAGCGCCGGCTGACGGGATATTTGAGATAATCTCGCCAGACCCATGTATCGGATTTGACATCATACAAATCAAAAGCCGGAACCTGGGTCATTAAGTGCAAACAAGTCACGCCCAAGCTGTAGAGATCGCTGCTGGGACTGGCTTGGCTGTGCAGGTGTTCGGGGGCGGAATATTCGGCGGAACCTTGATGATTCTCGTCTACTATTAAAGCATTTTCCGGATCGATCGCGCTGGCCAGATCGACCACTGCGATCTCGGGTTCGTCAGCCGCGTGGCTGTCTTCGGAAGACGGAGAACGACGAATTAAGTTTTCCGGTTTGATATCGGCATGAACGATATTGTTTTCGTGCAGAAATTCTAATGTGGGTAAGACATCGTTGAGCAGTTGCCAAATTTGCCCTTCTCGAAAGATACCATCCTGGTCGAGTTCACATCCCAGGTTGCGCCCCGGAATATACTCGTGGACATAGTAGTGATAATTCTCTTGGGCAAAAGAGGCCCACAACTCGGGAATTGCTTCGTGTCTTCCCAGCCGTTCTAATTCTGAAGCCGGGACCGAATTGAGGGGAACCAGTCTGAGGTTAACTGCATCACCCTCAGCCGGGGAAGAAGGGGACTGATCGCGATGCCGGAACTGTTTGATCACGCAGCGGGACTTGGACGGTTGATCCTCATCGACTGCCAAGAACGTTCTGCTGGTAATACTTTGACCCAAGACTTTGATGATTCGGTAGCGATCTTTGAGCCTTAAACTGTACCCACAACTCTGGCAAAAGCTATGGTGAGCGGAATTTTGGGGATGTTTGCAGTTGGGATTTATGCAGTAACTCATAACTGGCAAGTCGTTAAGTCTGTCTCTACTATCTTGACATCCCCACACCCTCCTCAACAGTATAGATGTGAAGATTCACTCCCGGCCGAATCGGTTTGCTGTGAAGTACCCCCTGTAATCAATTGTCAAGTTAAAAGATTGAGTCGATAACACGGGTTCAGCCTTAGAATTTAGAAAGTTCCAAGCTTTCTCCTAACACGGGATTTTTACCCGACAAGTCGAGATTCCCGTATTTTACTTGTTCTGCGATTATATCATGTTTTCTCTCGTCTGTTGGCGAACAGATCGAATCATCCCGATTGACAATTGTCCGTGCGATCGCCTTCTCGAAGCCGTTTAAAATAAGAAAGTCACTTTACAATTTGTAACTCACAACTGCTCCGATGCCTTTAATCCGCGTACCTCAATCTTGGGAACTCCCCGAACGGTTGGTTACTCCTGAATCAATTTTTCTCAACCGTCGTCGTTTTCTAAAAAGTCTGATCGGGGCGAGCTTGGGTGCTACTATTTTACCCCTTGCCGGTTGCGATCGCACGCCGAATTTTTCGACTCAGCCCCAGTTCGATCAACTGACGGCCTATTCTGATTTATCTCGCAACCCGAATTTTTCTGATGTCGGACGGGAGTTGACTCCTGTAGAGTTTGCCACTCAATATAATAATTATTACGAGTTTGGCGGTTCTAAATCGATTTGGGAAGCGGCACAAGCTTTACCCACCAAAAATTGGCAGGTTGAAGTGACGGGATTGGTGAAAAATCCCCAAACTTATGACCTTGATGACCTTCAAAAAAAGTTTCCCCTCGAAGAACGAATTTATCGCTTTCGCTGTGTTGAAGCTTGGGCGATGGTGGTGCCTTGGGTGGGTTTTCCCATGCGGTTATTGTTAGAAGATGTTGAACCGAATTCCGAAGCGAAATTTGTCCGGTTTACTTCGTTTTATGACCCGAAAATTACCAAAGGTCCCGGTTTTTGGGCGGTGAATTATCCCTGGCCCTATACGGAGGGGTTAAGAATTGAGGAAATGGCGAACGATTTGGCTTTTTTTGCGACCGGGATTTATGGGAAAAGTTTACCCAAACAAAACGGCGCTCCTTTGCGAATGGTGGTGCCTTGGAAATATGGGTTTAAAGGGGCGAAATCCATTGTCAAAATCGAATTTCTAGCCGAACAACCGACGACGTTTTGGAATACGTTGGTTCCCAATGAATACGGGTTTGAAGCCAATGTTAACCCCAATGTTCCCCATCCGAGATGGTCGCAGGCTACCGAACGAATTGTGAGTAATGCTCCCAGTTTGACTTGGGAACGACAGCCCACATTATTGTATAACGGTTATGCCGAATATGTTGGCGATCTTTACACTTAGAAATCACAGAAAATCGTAAAATTCAAAAGATGATTTAATTTTTGGAATGAGATTGATTTAATATTCCGAACAATTACAAAAGGTCAATGGGGGTGATAACAGTTTTGAATTCCCCCTTTTTTTTTCTTCGTCAGATTTTAATCCGGTCCCCAAAAATCGGTGAGTCTAAATCGGAAATTTCTGATAAAATTACTTCAGGAGCAATAAATTGCCCCCGATCGCGTTGCAGGTTGGCTATGGTTACTTCATCGTTACCCTTAATGCCTCCAGAAGCTTCACCCCTCAACGGACAAGCCCTGGAAGACTGTATTGACTGGTTGAGTTTTCACCGAGTCTGGGGGGCATTGAGTCCGAAAGCGATCGCCGCAATTGCTCACAGTCTGCAAATTCTCCACACCCAAGCGCAGATTGAAATTTATCAAGAAAAAACCATTCTTCAAGGACTGTATTTTCTCAAATGGGGAACCGTAGAAATCTATCGCCATTCAACTATCGGAAAAACCCATATTATTTATCGCAACGCCGGAGATATCTTTGGCTATCTTCCCTTATTTAATAACTCAAATCCCTGCATTTCAACCACAAGTGCAATCACTATAACTCCCTGTGAACTCTGGTTTTTAGGGCGAGAATCCCTAGAAAATTTGCAAACAAACTATCCCGATATTCAATCTGCATTTAACCGTTTACTCGCTTTAGATTTAGATCATTTTTCCCAACGTCTGGCGAAAGAACAGGCTCGAATTCAAGGACTACAACCCTATCTAAAACCCGTTACCGGCGATGAAAAAATAATCGGAATTAGTAAAGCCGCTCAAAAATTACGACAGCAAGTTGAACAACTTAAAACTTCGATAGAACCGATTATTTTACAGGCTCCCCCCGGAAGCGGAAAAACATTTATCGCCGGATTTATTCACGCTCAATCTGCACTAAAAAACCACCCCTTTGCAGAAATTGACCTGGGAGAATTACCCCAACTCGAAAACGGAAGCATCGATACAGATGCCTTATTTGGTCGGTTCAACGGTCAACCGGGAATTCTCGAACTTCTCGAACGGGGAACTTTGTTAATTGACCGTGTAAACCTGTTAAATCCTTCCGAAAAAGCCCGTTTAATTCACTATCTCAAAACCGGAGAAATCATCCCCAATTGTGACCCCACACAACTGAATTTAAGTTCGGAAATTCCACCTGCTAAATTAAGTTGGGTGCGTTTGATTCTCGCCAGTCCTGAGAAACGTTCTGGGCTACAGATAGAAGCGACTTCGCTCAAATTGTTGAGTTTACCCCAACGCAAACAGGATATTACCGAATTTGCCCAATATTTCTTAGAAAAATACTGTCGGGAACGGGGGCGAACACCGTTGGAATTAAATCCCGCCGAGCGGCGTCGTTTGTTGAGTTATAATTACCCCGAAAACCTGTCAGAATTGTCTAATATTTTAAAGCGAGCGGTGATGATGACGCCGCCAGAACAGACGATAATTCCCGAGCAGGTTCTTTGGTCGGTAGAATCGAAGAAAAACGCTTTTCGGGTGGATTTATTGAATGAAATTCCCGGCCTGCGTCAATTTTTATTAAGTGATTGGTGGCCGAAACGGGTTTGGTGGCTGATGATGGCAATTTTTATCCCCGTGACGGTGATGGGATTTATCGGCCCCCAAACGCGAGAGAGTAGCGTGACATTGAATTTATTTTGGGCTTGGTGGTGGCCGTTTTATCTGTTGCTATTTCCGATTATTGGTCGGCTTTGGTGTGCGGTTTGTCCGTTTATGATTGTCGGAGAAGCCTTGAGAAAATTGTCTCTGTTGCTGTTTCCCCGCAAACAGTTTTCTTGGCCGACAAAATGGTTGAACCAATGGGGCGCGTGGCTTCTGTGGGGAGGTTTTGTGGTGATTTATCTTTGGGAAAAACTTTGGGATTTACCCCATCGGGCTTATTTATCTTCTTGGTTGTTGGTGGCGATTACCGCCGGGGCGATTATTTGTAGTTTAATTTATGAACGTCGGCTTTGGTGTCGGTATTTGTGTCCGATTGGTGGGATGAATGGAATGTTTGCTAAGTTGGGGATGATTGAGTTGCGTTCGACTCAACAGGTTTGTGGAAGTCAGTGTAATACTTTTGGCTGTTATAAAGGCGGTGAAATTACGCCGGTTAGCTTTGCCAATGCGTTACCAACGGAGGGACAGGCGACGGGTGGATGTCCGCTTTATTCTCATCCCGCACAGCTTTCTGATAACCGGGATTGTGTTTTTTGTATGAGTTGTTTGAAAGCTTGTCCGAATCGTTCTGTTCAGCTTAATTTTCGGTTTCCCGCAGCGGATTTATGGGAAAATCATCAAGGATTTGCCGCTGAAGTGGCGCTGTTATTATTGTTGTTTGGCGGTGTTTTTATGCACCACAGTCAGAAGATTTTAAGTTGGGTCAGTTTGGGCGATTTGCCGATAGATTCGGAACATTTACTGTGGAGTCTTCCGATTGTTTTGGGGTTGTTAAGTGTTCCGGCGATGGCAACCTATGGGGCGCACAAATTGGCGAGGGTTTTTGATGGGGAAATGCCGGATTATTCGACGGTAATCTATGCCTATTTGCCGATGGTTTTGGCGATTAATTTAGTCTGTTATATTCCGGCTGCAATTGGTGAAGCGGGTCGGATTTTACCTGTTATCGCCCGAACGTTTGGTTATAGTGGTATCGGACTTTTTAGTTTAACTTGGAGTCAGGATGTTGCTGCTTTTTTGCAAGGGGTGACTTTATTATCTATTTTAGTTTTGAGTGTATTTCCGCTTTTGAAAATTACTCAACGTTCCTGGTTGAATAATCTCCCTCACATTGGGTTAATGATAGTTTTGATTGGGATTTGCTTTCGGCTTATGGTTTAATAAAACCCCAAGTTCGTTGTTGCGATGCACGCGCATAAAACAAGGGCGCCCATCCCAACAACTAGCCCAACCCTAAGTTCGTTGTTGCGCTACTCTATGAGAAGGCGAAGCGCCTACAGTGCGTAAAACTAGGGCTAAAGTGCAAGAACAAAGACGGGCTAAAGTGCAAGAACAAAGACGGGCTAAAGTGCAAGAACAAAGACGGGCTAAAGCCCAACTACAAACTTTTTAAATTTAACAATAATAATGAGAGAATGAAAATTTACTCTGATATTACAGAAACCATTGGCAATACTCCTTTAGTTTGTTTACAAAAATTGCCACAAAATTTTAATTGTGTGGCCGAGATTGTGTTAAAATTAGAAAGTTTTAATCCGGCAAAATCCGTTAAAGATAGAATTGCGATTAGTATGTTGAATGAGGCGGAAAAAGCGGGATTAATTCAACCCCGAATTTCGACCATTATTGAAGCAACTTCGGGAAATACGGGAATTGGTTTGGCAATGGTTTGTGCGGCGAAAGGCTATCGATTGATTTTAACAATGCCGGACAATATGAGTCGGGAACGTCAGCAAATTGTTAGGGCTTATGGTGCGGAAATTATCACCACTCCCGCTAAAGCGGATATGGCGGGGGCTATTGCTAAAATGAACGAATTACTGGCGAGTATTCCTAACGCTTTTTCTCCTCAACAATTTAGCAATCCCGCCAACCCGAAAATTCATTATAAAACCACTGGCGTTGAAATTTGGGAAGATACGGAGGGAAGGGTCGATATTCTCGTTGTTGGGGTGGGAACCGGAGGGACGTTAACGGGGGCGGGTTGTTATCTGAAAAAACAAAAACCGGATTTAAAAATTGTGGCTGTTGAACCGGTTAAGAGTGCGGTTTTGAGCGGGAAATCTTCGGGAATTCATAATATTCAGGGGATTGGGGCGGGCTTTATTCCTGATGTTTTGAGGACGGATTTAATTGATGAAGTTGTGCGGGTGACGGAAGAACAAGCCTATGAAATCGGGCGAAAATTAGCGGTTGAAGAAGGAATTATCAGTGGGATTTCAACGGGAGCAATTGTTTTTGCTGCACTAGAAGTTGGGCGGCGTTGTGAGTGTGAAAATCAGCTAATTGTTGCGTTTCAGCCCAGCGGAGGAGAAAGATATCTCAGCACAGAAATGTTTCAATAATTATTCTAGCAGAAAGCAGAGAAACCCGATTTATGAGCAAAACCGGGTTTTTAGAATAGACCTCATTTCAAAGCACACAGCTAGAAGTGATGAATATTGCTAAAAAGCTGCTTTGTTTGTTCCGAATTCCAACGATAAGGAGGGAAAATTTAAGCCTGACCGCTCAAAAATTCTCGCATATATTGATTAACTAACTCGGGTTTTTCTTGCTGCACCCAATGGCTACAGTTGGGAATATAACGAACTTTCAAATTCTGTACATATTCTTCGGTGCCGTAGGTTAATTCTTTCCCCAATGCCGCATCATTTTCTCCCCAAATCATTAACGTAGGAACGGTTAATAAACCCCATTCCGGTCGGTCTTGGGGGTTGAAAAATGCGGGGAAAACATTACGATAATAGTTGATCATCGCCGTTAATGCCCCCCGTTTGGCGGCCGCATCTTTGTAGGCTTCTATATCGGTTGTGGTAAAGGCACTTTTGTCAACTGCCATCTCTATAAAAGAAGATGAAATTGCCCGATAGTCATCGGCTTGAAACATTAACTCGGGTAAAAAAGGAAGTTGGAAGAAGAAAACATACCAGCTTTTTTGCAGTTGGTCAATCGTCCACAAACCATCGGCAAACTTCGCCGGATGGGGAATATTCATTACAATTAATTTCTCGACCATTTCCGGGTAAGCATAGGCAAAATTCCACGCGATCGCACCGCCCCAGTCGTGACCGACTAAGATACAATTATCATATCCTAAACCTGTAATTACTCCGCGAACATCTTGGATTAATTCCCTCATATTGTATGCCGATAAATCTTTGGGTTTATCGCTGTCGTTGTAGCCCCGCAGATCCAAAGCAACAACTTTATAATCTCGGGCAAATTCGGGGATTTGATGACGCCAAGAATACCAAAACTCGGGAAACCCATGCAGCATCAGCATTAACGGGCCATCGCCTTGGGTCACATAATGCAGGGTGACGCCATTGGTTGTGATGTATTCATTCGTCCAAGTTCCTTCTAAGACAGACATATAAATCTCCAGAAGATGTTTACTCCATGTTATTTTAGTTGATTTGTATTTGAAAATTAAAGCCTTGGGACGGGTTGCCTAGAAATGTAAACCCGCCCTCAAAACTGTTTTTTCGGGGCGGGTTGAATTCAATTTGTTGGGGGGAAATTTTATTAAAATTAATCCCCCCTAAGAGTGAAAATCAATCTAACTTTAGTCTGATTTTAGCTTTGAGAAGCCGATTCTTTTTGAGTCGCCGCATCCAAGCGATCTTTTTCTTCGATCAAACGGTTTAAAGTGGTTTCAACTTTGCGTTTTCGTTGTTCTTCTTGGACCTGTTGTTCTTGTCGATCTTGCCATAAAATTCCCGCTAAATGCGCGATCGCTAAACCGATGGCGCCCACAGATAAAACGTAACTGTGCAAGGTGTAAAGTCGCAGCAAGGTTGAGGTACTGATTCCACCGCCACCCGTAACAATATCGCGCAGTGTTGAACCGATAAAGGGAATTGCTTCAATAGTTCCCAACTCAATTTTTAGGCGCCAAAACCCTTCTTGAGTCCAAGCCAAACCAATAGCCGTCCAGTCCAAACCAATGGCGGCTAAGATGAGGAAAATACCGCCAATCCAACCGATTAGCCAACTGCGGCGAAATTGTCGCCCTAAAAACATTACCACTAATTGGATTAAGCCCAAAGCGATTACAAAGTTTCCCGCATACTTGTGTAAACCTTGCACCAACCAACCAAATTCTACTTGTTGGGTGATGTGTTGAAGAGACTCGTAAGCCCCGCCCGCAATGGGTTGATAGTTGATGGCGACCAATAATCCCGTCAGTGCGGAAACCAGGGTTAAAGTTAAAATTGATACCGCGAGGATTGTTGAAGTTCGTCTGAGGATAAACAACGGATTAATTCTTCTCATGGTTTTGTAGGTTTTTGTAAATAAGCGTCAAGAATGATTGCAGTAGCGTTCGGATCTGAATCTACCGTTCGGTCGGGGTCAATTTTCTAAAACTCCGATAACAGAGAGTTTTCAGCTTTCCCGAACTCTAAAAGGTTTGAGAGGAGGGCAAGAGGCTTGCCTGATTGTCCTACATAAATCTTAACATAACTTTAAGCAAAGATCGGTGTCTCCTCCTGACTGATTAAATGGGCGAACAAGAAACAGACTGAGATCGCGATGAAAATTACCTGTTTATGAAACAATAGAGAAGTTGCGATCAAAATCGGTGAAATTGAGAAAATCGCGATCGCGGATTCTTGTTAGGATGAGAGGTTAATTTACCGGAGTTTTCCCAAAAATGATTGAAAATATTGTCAATTCGAGTGCGCTTTTGCTGGTTTTACTCAATCCCTTTTTGATGAGTATCTATTTAATGGATTTGATTCAAAAATTTGACTTAAAAACCTTTTCCATTTATCTCCTCAGAGGAACGCTAATTAGTGCTATCGTTTTTATTGGTTTTGCTTGGACGGGGGAAACGGTTTTTAAACAAATTCTGCAAGTTAGATTTGAATCTTTTCTCATCTTTGGGGGGATTATCTTTTTAATTATTGGTTTGCGCTTTTTCTTCGGAGGAAGTCAAGCCATCGGACAACTGCGGGGACAGCCAAGGGGCGTGGCAATTACCATCGCAATGCCTTATATGATCGGGCCGGGAACGGTGAGTGCGAGTGTGATCGCCGGAAGTCGTTTGTCTCCTCTTTGGGCTGCATTTTCGATTATTATGGCACTAATTATAACGGTGATTTCAATTATTATAATGAAAGGGTTACACGATTATGTTCGCAATCAAAACGAAGCCATTGTTGAACGCTATATTGATATTGCCGGACGAACTTCAGCCTTGGTGATTGGAACCTTTGCAATTGATATGATTATGAGAGGAATTGAAGAATGGTTTCAACTGGATCTGACCACCTAAAACTTGAAATTACTGTGGCGACTCGCGAAGATTTACCGCACCTGAATGAACTTTACGCCCAAATGGATGATTTGCCTCTGCTTCCCGACGATAAAATTGAGGAACTCTTTAACCAAATTCATCAAATTCCTAACTATAAAATTTATCTGGTTTGGTTAGAAGAAAAACCGGTCGGGACATTTAGTTTGTTGTATGTTCCCACCATGATGCACCGAGGATTTCATCAATTTGCCGTCTTAGATGCCGTTAGCGTGGCGTCGGCTTATCGCAGTCGGGGTATAGGTAAAGCCATGATTCGCACCGCCTTAAAATTGAGTGCAGAAGCCGGATGCTATAAAGTCACCCTTTCTTCTAATCTTCATCGCGATCGCGCCCATGCTTTCTATGAATCCCTCGGTTTTCAACAGCATGGTTGGAGTTTTAGCCTAAAAGTTGTACCCGAAATTGAGCTTTTAAGCTAATCTAGATAAAGACAATCGCTATTCTCAATAACCTCACAACAATTCGATCCAAATTCACAATGAAAATTCTCAGCAATCTGATCGCCAAAGCCACGCCTCCTCAGCCGCCTCGCATTAAAAAGAAGCGTCGGGGAATTCATATTAAGTCCCCCGAAGAAATTGAAATTATGCGACAAGCCAGCAAAATTGTCGCCACCACACTCAAAGAAATTGCGGCTAGGGTACAACCGGGAATGACCACCGCAGATTTAGATGCAATTGCCGAAAAACGAATCAGAGAAATGGGTGCCACCCCCAGTTTTAAAGGGTATTATGGCTTTCCCGGTTCGATTTGTTCTTCTATTAATAATGAAGTCGTTCACGGCATCCCCAGTCGTCGGAAAGTGATTCGCGCCGGTGATGTTTTAAAAGTGGATACCGGGGCTTATTATCAAGGGTTTCACGGAGATTCTTGCATTACAATTCCCGTCGTTGAAGTGACTCCAGAAGCGGCTAAATTAATTCGAGTCGCCGAAGAAACCCTTTATAAAGGGATTGAACAAGTCAAAGCGGGTGCTTATTTACTCGATATTGCGGGGGCAATTCAAGACTACGCCGAAGCCAATGGGTTTCGCGTTGTTCAAGAATTTACGGGTCATGGAGTCGGGCAGAATTTACACGAAGAACCTTCTGTTTTTAATACTCGCACTTATGATTTACCCAATGTTAAGTTAAAAGCGGGGATGACGTTGGCTATTGAACCGATTTTAAATGCGGGTTCTCGCTTTACTCGGATTTTGTCTGATAAATGGACGGCTGTTACCGTTGATAATGCGCTTTCAGCCCAATTTGAACATACGGTTTTGGTCACAGAAACGGGTTATGAAATTCTTACAGATCGCTCAAAGGTCTAAGATTTAATAGTGCGGGGGGCGGGTTTATATAAATTATTGACCCAAACATAGATTTTTACACAACCCGCCCCTACAAAACTTTTCCCTCTTGTCTGGTCTAGCATTATTTTCGGTATTTTATATAAAATGCTTTTCTCGCTTCTCTCAAAATTGGGGAAAGATCTGTTATATCATCTCCGACTAATCAAGGATCATTCTGTAGGGGCGGGTATTTTCAGTCAGAAGTCAGAAGTCAGAAGTTACTGATTACTGTCACTTGAAACCTGTTCACTGTTCACTGTAAACTGTTCACTGTTTAAACTGCCCCACCAACAGAATTAATCAACCGGATATAGTATCAGTTAATAGGAGAAAAAATGGGCGATTTAGAGATTAAAATTGTTCATTATTCCGAGGCGGAGAATGAAATTAAAGCCATCCGACATCAAGTTTTTACCGTTGAACAAAATGTTGAACCCACACTAGAATTTGATGGAAAAGATGACACCGCCCAACATTTACTCGCTTACTTTAACTCTCAACCCGTAGGCACCGCTAGAATTCGGTATTTATCCCCTCAAACCGCCAAAATTGAACGGTTGGCCGTGCTTTCTACGGCTAGAGGGCGGGGAATTGGCCGGAAATTAATGGAAGCCGCATTAGACGTAATTGCATCAAAAAAAGTTGAAGAAACGCTGGTTCACGCTCAAGAATACATCAAACAATTATATCATAATCTGGGATTTCAGCAAGTCGGAGAACCCTTTGACGAAGCGGGGATTTCCCATGTTAAAATGATCAAAAAAATGTCTGTTTGAAATTCAAACTTGCAAATGAATCACCGTTTCCCTTTTGCAACTCGACGCCGATTTATTCAAGCTGCGGGAACTTTGGCGGGATTGAGTTTTGCCAAACTTACCCAGTCCTCAACGGCGACAGAAAAACCAATTTATTATGTTTCTCCCTCGGGAAATGATACCAATCCCGGAACTTTTGAACGGCCCTGGGCGACCATTCAAAAAGCCGCAGAAACCTTAACCGCAGGGGATAAAGTTTTTATTCGGGGGGGAACTTATCGAATTTCTGAACGCATTTATCCGCGAAATTCGGGAACAGAAAATCGGTGGATTATTTACGCCGGATATCCCGGTGAAACGGTGATTATTGATGCGGATGATGTCTATGTTGGGCCGCCCGTCGGTGAACCGCCTTTCCCTCGCGATCAAGGGGCATTTCAAATTGAAGGAAAACATCACATTCTGATCAAAAATTTAACCCTAAAAAATTCCCATAACGGCGGATTTGTGGTTCGAGACAGTCACCAGATTGACTTTTATAATAACACAACGATTAACACCTTTTCATCGGGAATTTTCATCGGTAGAGGATGCTATCAGCACAAAGTTTTGGGGAATACGGTAATTAACGCCAATACCAATGAGATGTTAATTGAACATCCCGGCTATCCCTACGAGAGTAGTGTCGGCCCCCACGAAGGAATTACTATCGGAAGCGTTGAAGATTTTGAAGTGGCTTACAATCAAGTTTGTTACTGTGCGAAAGAGGGAATAGACTGCAAAGGAACACCCAAGCGAGGAAAAATTCATCATAATTATACCCATCACTGTCGGCGTCAGGGTCTTTATGCGGACTCTTGGCGGGATGTATTGGAAGATCTAGAATTCTCTGAAAATGTCGTCCACGACTGCGAAACGGGAATCGCAATTTCGGCCGAAGACGGACCGAAAATTGATAATATTCGGATTCATCATAATTTGGTTTTTAATAATCGGGCGACTGGAATTTTTCTTTCCCGTTGGGGGAAAGATCGGCTAAAAAGTAACATTCAAATTTATAACAATACCGTCCATCATAATGGCTACGGTTTGAAAAATACCCCCGACCCCCATTGGTTAACGGGCGGACTCTATTTTTACACGACAAATCTCGAAAATGTGATTGTAAGAGATAATATTTTTAGCGATAACGCCTGGTTTCAAATTGGTTACAGCAGCGAATTTGAACCGGATGCTTTTCAGACCAAAAATATTCAAATTGAATCCAATTTATTTTTCGATAACAATACCGTTACCTATCCCGTTAATCTCGATGAATGGGCAAATGATCGGGTTTATGCGACAAAAGGAGAGGATTTTATCGAAGCCGATCCTTTATTTGAACATCCACTCAATGCTAACTTTTATTTACAAAGTTCTTCACCCGCAGCCCAGAAGTATTTCGGGGCTTTTCCGGCGGATGCGACTAAAAACTTTTGGTGGAGTATGAATTTTCCCCCTCAGTTTGTTCACCCCTCGGAAGAAAGTTAACGAGAGATCGGGAAAAAGGGCTTATAATTATGCTGTACGCAGTTCTAGGTTTTTGATGTCAAAACTGTTTAATAGATCTTTATTGATTGGGATAATTATTTTTTTGTTATTTCCGGGAATTTTATATATTGAATCCAAGAGAGTGGCTTCGATAACAAAGTCTATCTTTTTTCAGAATAATCTTTCCAAACCAGAAGATCAAAAGGGGTAAATCGAGGATGAATTAGTCTACGACCGGGAGAAAATCAATAAACTTTATAAAGATTTAGAATACTGGTTAAAAAGAGAAAACTGGAAAATTGCCGATCTGATTACTGGGGAAATCTTACTGCATATTCTTGATCGGACTGAACCGGGTTGGTTTGATATTGAATTGCAGCAGCAGATTCCTTGCAAAGAATTAAAAAAAATTGACAAGCTTTGGTTAAGATATAGCAAAAAACGCTTTGGTTTTACGGTTCAAAGGCAAGTATTTTTGAAATATAATGAGAGTTTGGAAGGGTATAACGAAGAAGAACTTAAATTTAAAGACTGGACAACCGGACACAAACAATTTGCTACCGATGTCGGATGGTTGAAAGATGAAAAATGGCTGAACTATTCGGAATTGGCTTGGAACAACCTTGAAGAAGCTCCCAAAGGTCATCTTCCCATTGCCGCTCGTATTTGCACCTTTGGACAAAAACCGATAATGTGCTGGGGAATTCGGACGGGACTGAGATTTTCACTCCTCTCCCGAGAATGTTTTATTCCTCCCGAGAAGAATTCGTGGATGAAAAGATTTGGGAATTTTGACCGATTTTTAGAGTAGAAAAGGAAATTTTAGCTTTTTCAAGAGAATTTCTAACGCGATCGCCAACTTTTCATCTTCTAATTCTTGATTGATTAAAGTTTGCAGTCGTTGAACGGTCAAGAGTTTATTATCCGTTTTTATCCCCCGATAAGCTTCGTCCCAAACCGATTTAATCTCCGGTTTACTGGGTTGAATATTCCTCTGAATATAAGCCGCCAACTCTAAGAAACTCATGGCTTCAAAGCGGGATTCATCCCAGTTTAACAGCCAGTTATCTGTACGAAACGGAAACGCCGGAAGATCGGCTTCGTTGTAGAGGTTTCCGACGGGATTATTCGCCCAACCATAACGAACTGCTACGGGTTGTTTAACGGCTTCGCTGGTTAAAATTACCCGATTTCCTTCTATCTTTCCATCCGCCCAAAAAAAACGGTGGTTACTTCCGGCCAAAGCAAACCCTTTTAACTCATCTCCCTTAATTTTTAATCCTTTTCCCGCAGAATCAAAGGTTACAATCGCTTGATTTTCTTTAAATTCAACCGACCGATAAACCGGCCCCCTCCAAACTAAATCTTTCTCGCCATAAACCGTCGCCATCGCCGCCAAAGATAACCGCTTTCCGGCTAACTGTTTGTTCGGGGGATGAATATTGCTCAAATTATCATTTTCATCTAAAATATCAATCGTGGAAACCATCGCCGTATTCGGCAACTTTAACGCCTCTGTTTGGGCTTCTCGCAATCTCGGCCAGGGATCATCTTCGGAGGGATAGGTTTGTTTTTCCAGAAAATTAGCAAGTTCAACAAATAAAAAAGGAGCGTTATCATTTCCCGACAAACTTCGCCATTCTTGAATCAAACTCGGAAATAAAGTTCTATACTGCATCGCTTCTTTTGCATTGGCTTCTCCCTGCCACCAAATAAATCCTCTGGGTGTATAGGGAATAGCCGGATAAACCATACCGTTAAATAACTGGGCGGGTCTGGTTTTAGCATCTTTTTGTAGCTGCCAAAATGCCAGAGTTTCGGGAAAATTTGCCGCGAGTAACGGTTGAGATAAAAAGGTTTCAATTTCTCGGTTGGGAACCGCCAGATGTACGATTCCTATCGGAACGTTTAACTTTTGATGCAGTTCTTTGGCAAAAAAATAGGCGGTTGCGGGGAAATTTTTAACGGTTTTTGGGGTTGTTAATTCCCACTTGGCCGAAACGGTTTTTTGAGGCGTATCCGCAGGCCAGCCATTTTCTCGGGGTGAAGAATTCCCATCCCAAACCCGAATATTCTGAAAATTAGCCCCGGAAATTTCTTGTTTAGAATTATCGCTGCGGCTGACAAACCACCACATATTACTTTGTCCGCCTGCAACCCAAACTTCCCCGACTAACACATCTTTTAAGGTGACTTCTTTGGAACCTTCAACGGTTAAATTAAACGGCCCTCCCGCTTCGCCACTGGGAATTTTAACTTGCCATTTCCCGTCCACTTCAACCGGGGTTTGTACCTCCTGACCTCTAAATTTTACGGTGACAGTATTACCGGGTTTATCCCATCCCCAAAGGTTGACATCGGTTTGTTGCTGAAGGACCATGCGATCGCTTATAATTGAGGGTAACTCTAGCGTTGCTTGAGAATTTGACTCGATCAGACTCGAATTTAGGCTAAATAAAAAAATTAGTCCCAAAAACGCAAAAATAATACTAATATTTTTCATGGGTTCTCAGCCGGGTTACATTAAAATTTAGGACTCTTATCCACAATTTTAATCAACTCGCTCCCAAATCTTTAGGATACGCGATCGCCGATTAGTTTACCGTAGAGATAATAATAGATAATCATCTTGAATCATCCGATCCACTCTACCTGTTATTTTGGGCATTTTGTCAAGATGCTGATTCCGGACGCTTTCCAATCTCTCAAAAACTCGTGCATCACCCCTCGCCAAACTCAGTCAGGAAATCCTGAAATTTAACCAAGTTATAGGGGTTTCAGCCGCTATTTTGGCTTCAAGACACTAGAACCCCTTGGGTGTGCTTTTCTTAAGCCTACCAGAACCCCTATACTTTCGTCAACTTTTTAGGAAATATTTTCAATAAAAACTTGAGAATTTTCTCTTTTGTTTTGATGATTAAAACAATTTACACAAAAATTATTTGAAAAACTTATAAAATTTGGCCTTTTTTTTGGGAGGGGCTTGACAACTTCCGCGAAAACGGGGTATGATTCTCTCATAATGGAAATCTGTGCATAAATTTTATTTTTGCAGACATCCCATTATTTAACTTACCTACAATCCTACCAAAAATCCGCCCGCAAATCAACCCCCTTTCCGCCGCCGGTCAGAAATTTAGAAAAAAAATAATTTTTGAAGAAATTTTAAAATTTTCTCGCCCCGACGCGATTTTTTTGGGGCGGGGGCTTGACAACCTCCCCGAAAACGGGGTATGATTCTCTCATAATGGAAATCTGTGCATAAATTTTATTTTTGCAGACATCCCATTATTTAACTTACCTACAATCCTACCAAAAATCCGCCCGCAAATCAACCCCTGACCGCCGCCGGTTCGAGCAAGATTCATAATTTGATAATTCATAATTAATCACCGTTTCCAATACTGAAATAAGACCTCACCCGCTTCTGTTAAACTTTCACCAAAGGTCAACACCCCGTCTTCATGTCCGGCCATGACGAGAATTTTTCGATCGCTTAAATTTTCCTGTTCAAATAAACGAAACATTTCTGCTGCCATTTGGGGCGTACCGTAAGGAACTTCCGGGCGAGTTGTCGGAACATTAAATAATAACCTTTGCCAAAATTCAGCCTGATGAATATGAATAATCGCTTTAATATTAGATTGAAAACTGTAAATAGCCGCGTGAGTCAGAGACTCAGAAGAGGCTTTAATCGGTCCCCGACAAGCGAGAGAATTTTCGGTTAAATTAAATTCGGTGACTCGGGTATAATGTTCTGGTTTGAGATGGGGTAAATGTCCGGTTTGAGTCCCAGAAACGACAAATTCTAAAGACTCATCTAAGCGAATACTAATATTGCCAAACCCAATGCCATTGTCATAAACGCCAATTAAACCCAAAGAGTAAAGATGATCGCGCCATTGCATCAACTCTTGAATTTTATCCTCACCAATGGGTTCATCTTTGAACCAGTGACAGTGATATTTGATAACGCCTTCATCCATAAATTTTCGGGAATAGTTTTCAACGACCAGTGATGAGCGGGGCGGGTTCGACATTAATCTAAATTTTCCCACTCTCAACCGATATAAACCCGCCCCGGTCTCAGGAGATGGAACTGATAACTGATCACTGTAAACACTGGTATCGGAGTGACTGGTATCGGAGTGACTGAAAAGGGGCGGGTTCATAGAAGTTATTTATGAGAAGACAGAAATAGATTCGGAACCCGCCCCTACACCTGACATCTGTTAAGCGATCGCAGGTCACTGTAAACTGTAAACTGTAAACAGCTTCTTGCTTGAGGGTCGCGCTATAATTTAGTGCCGCATTCCGGACAAAAATGATTGCTGGCGACATTCTTAGTCCCGCAATTGCTGCAATAGACCAATTCTGCCGCCTGTTCTAACTTTTTGCGTTCCGGCAGTCCCAACATCTGAGCGTTGCTCTTACCCGGAGCCACCATCGGATAACAGTTTTCATCCCGACGCACCCGCACATCCATCAACACCGGGCCGTCATAAGCCAGCATTTCCGCCAGCGCCTCGTGCAGTTCATCGGGACGACTCACCAACATTCCCTTAACGCCGTAAGCCTCCGCCAACTTAACAAAATCGGGCATTCCCAATTCCATATTCGACGAAGAATAGCGCTCGCCATAGAAAGTTTGCTGCCACTGGCGGACCATTCCCTGCCAACCGTTGTTAATAATCACGGTTTTGGCATGAATGCCGTACTGCATCAAAGTTCCCAACTCCTGAATGTTCATCTGTATGCTGGCATCTCCGGCAATACAAATCACTTCCTGGTTGGGAAGGGCAACTTTGGCACCCATCGCCGCCGGCAGTCCAAAACCCATCGTTCCCAAGCCGGCGCTAGAAATCCACTGACGCGGCCCATTTTTGAGATATTGAGCGGCCCACATCTGATGCTGACCGACATCGGTGGTATAGTAAGCATCCGGCGCCATTTTTGCCAGTTCAGAAATCACCTTTTGAGGAGAAAGACTATCGGGATATTCCGGAACTTCCAGGGGATAATCTTCCCGCCAACGGTTGATCCGATCTAACCATGCTTTGGTTTGAGTCTCGGGCGTCGGTTCTCCGGTTTCCCGACATCGACGCAACAAATCAATTAAAACTTGGCGCACATCTCCGACGATGGGAACTTCGGGGGCGCGATTTTTCCCGACTTCCGCCGGATCGATGTCAATGTGAATCACTTCGGCGCGAGAGGCGAATTCTTCGAGTTTACCCGTTACCCGATCATCAAATCTTGCCCCGACTGCAATCAACAAATCGCATTCGCTGACCGCAAAATTCGCGTAGGCGGTGCCGTGCATCCCCAACATTCCCACCGCTAAAGGGTGATTTTCGTTAAACGACCCCTTACCCATTAACGTGGTTGTTACCGGAATTTGGAACAGTTCGGCCAGTTCGTGAATTTCCCCGTGAGCGTTCGCCGAAATTGCCCCTCCCCCAACATATAATAAAGGACGTTCGGCTTTGCGAATTAGAGCGATCGCCTGGTTAATTTGGCGCATATTGCCTTTAACCGTCGGCCGATATCCGGGGAGAGACACTTCGCCGGGGTTAACCGGTACATAATCAAATTCCTGCAAGCCGACATCTTTGGGAACATCCACCAAAACAGGCCCCGGTCTTCCCGTGCTGGCAATGTGGAAGGCTTCGGCCACAATTGCCGCCATGTCTTTGGGGTCGCGCACCAAGTAGGAATGTTTGACAATCGGCAGGGTAATGCCGAAAATATCCGTTTCTTGAAAGGCGTCCGTCCCGATCGCTTTGCGGGCCACCTGTCCGGTCACAACCACCAACGGAATAGAATCCATGTGAGCCGTTGCTATTCCGGTGACTAAATTTGTGGCTCCAGGACCTGATGTTCCAAAACAAACTCCGACCCGACCTGTTGCCCGGGCGTAAGCATCCGCCGCATGAGCCGCTCCCTGCTCGTGTCTGACTAAAATATGCTTGAGATCGCCTTGGGCTTCGGCCCGATAGAGTTCATCATAAATCGGCAGAATCGCTCCGCCCGGATAACCAAATATATGCTCTACCCCGTGACGTTTTAAGCTGTCAATCAGAGCAAAAGCACCCGTTGCACGTTTGGCTGCTACTTGAGTTCTAAGTTGCACAGGAGTTCCTCTTTGTTAGTTTCAATTGGCAGATAAAGCTATTATTTTAATATAATCAAGCTTCTCTATTTTTTAGAGTGCTATTTTTTACAAGATTTTACACAAACTCTCGAGATTTTTTGGAAAAACAAACTCACCCCCAATCTGCTATTTATTTTAGAAGATGTTTGATTGTTTGCTCAATTTGTTTAATCTATTTTTAGATCCTTTGCTTGAATTCCCGCTCAATCTGAGTGATTCCGTCGCCCGAGGCTGACTTCCGAATGTCCATTTCCTTAACTGTTGAGATCGGTATCCTCAAAATCTCTCAGGTGTCGTACTATGGATACTGGATTATAGCACATAGTGTATCCTATGTTACGAATATTTTTGATGGCGCGGTGATATCAAGCATATGTCACGCTAAATCAGCCAGAAAACATTAGGAGTCAAGGACATTGAAAAAGATAGAAGCCATTATCCGGCCATTCAAACTCGATGAAGTCAAAATTGCCCTCGTTAATGCGGGTATCGTCGGGATGACTGTCTCTGAGGTTAGGGGGTTTGGACGACAAAAAGGCCAAACCGAACGCTATCGGGGTTCGGAGTATACCGTTGAGTTCTTACAAAAACTCAAAGTTGAGATCGTTGTCGAAAACGAGCAAGTCGATATGGTTGTTGATAAAATCATTGCCGCTTCCCGCACCGGTGAAATTGGCGATGGTAAAATCTTTATCTCCCCAGTTGAACAAATTGTTCGCATTCGCACCGGAGAAAAGAACCAAGAAGCAATATAACACCTCACCAGTCATCAGTCACCAGTCACCAGTTTTTCAGTCACCAGTCACCAGTGGACAGGTGATAACAGTGAACAGGTGATAACTGTAAACTGAAATAACTGGTAGCTGGGGTTACTGATCACTGTAAACTGTTCACAGGAGGTTTTGGAGTTGGGGAAGCAAGACTTTGAAGGCTTGGCCCCGATGGGAAACTAAGTGTTTCTGTTCCGGTGACATCTCCGCAAAGGTCTTTTGTTCGGCGGGAACATAAAATATCGGATCGTATCCAAACCCGCCATCACCCTTTGGACTCTCTAGAATTTCTCCGGGACAGACTCCTTCGAGTTGGATGGCGATCTCTCCATCAGGACGAGCGATCGCCATCGCACAGACAAAGGCGGCTTTGCGGTTACTTGAGTTCCCCAGTTCCCGCAAAACTCTTTCAATGCGATCGCGATCGCTCGTCCCGTAACGCGCGGAATAGACTCCGGGCGCCCCATTGAGGGCATCAACGGTTAAACCGGAGTCATCCGCGATCGCCCATTGTCCCGTTGCTTTGGCAACTTCTGATGCTTTTAAGCAAGCATTTTCAATAAAGGTTTCACCGGTTTCTTCAACTTCTATTTCGTCGGGTTTGAGTTGTAATTCCACATCCAATTCCGACAGATACGCTTTCATTTCTTCCAGTTTTCCCGGATTTCCCGTCGCTACGACTAACGTTTTGATCATCGGTTTAATCTGATTCTCGTTTAATTTTTATTTTTGTTGGATGCCCAACTCAATTTTAAGAATTCTAGATTAAACTTATTTTAAACGAATTTCTCTCAATTGACGAGTTTCTGAGTTTAAATCAACTAAATTTTCACAACTCCTCGGGAATTGGCCTGAGTCAATGACTTGATAACCCCCCTGTTTCCAGTCAAAACCGACAATGGCTTTCAGTTGCGATATCCACACACCGCCATAAATTGAGGCTTGAACGCTTCCATTTTCTCCAATAATAATTTCGGGATTTTGATGAAACTCTCCCCTTAAAGCCGCTTCTAGACCGGCTGCGGAAAACGCTAAAAGTTGACCCCGTTCCCGATAAATTTTACCCCGTTTTACACTTTGTTGATAATCTCGTTCATCCCAAGTTGAAACTAATAATATTATTTCGTCTGTCTTTTCATTTCGATAAAGTTGAGGAAGTTCTAATTCTTCATATCCGGTAATTAAACTCGGATGAACGAACTCCCAAGATTTTAAGTTGTTTTCATCGGCTTTCAGTAACGCAATACAAGCATTTTGATGTTGGGGATGATTTTCATCAACAATATGTTTGGTCGCCACCAACATATAATAACTCTTTTTAACTTTAAAAATAAAAGGATCGCGCCAAGCGTGAACGGTTCTATCTCCGGGATTTTGGGTTCGGAGAAAATAGCTAAAATTCGGATCGATTAATTCGGGTTCGAGGCTAAAAGTATTATCTACAATCCAATTTTTTAAATCGTTTGATCGGGCTAATTTAATCCTTTGAACGGCGAAATAATCCCCTTCGGTTTGACGTTCGGTATAAAACATCAAATAATTAAAAGCAGTTTTAGTATCTAAAAACCCGGTTTCTTCAAGAAACCGGGTTTTTGAATTAATTGTGCAACCCGTCCAAATGGATTGATTTTCACGACGGGGAATAATATTTTTATCCCGTATTTTAAAGCTTTTAAAATCATCAGTTGTCGCGTAGGTTAACTGAGAATAAAGATGATGAGTTTCTGTTTGTTTATATTGCCAATCCGCCGACAGTAAATAAAGGTGATACAGTCGTTTTTTCGGTTCGTAGAGATACCAAAAATCCCAGGTAAATTGGTCTTTGAGCATACAGAATTTACTACTGTAGGGGCGCATGGCGATGCGCCCTAATTAATAGGTGATGCGCCCTAATTGACTAACAAAACGCGCTCTCCGCGCAACAACAAACGCCAAACTTCCTAACAGCTACTCGCCCAATCTTTCGCCCAAGAAAGGGTTTGATTCACCTGTTTTTGATCCGCTGCTTCACAATACAACCGTAAAACCGGTTCAGTTCCGCTAAAGCGAATTAACAGCCAACGGTCGTCAGCCAAACGAAACTTATAACCATCAACCGTCAAACAATCTTTAACCGCTTGTCCGGCGATTTCTTTGGGAGGATTATTCTCCAATTGTTCCACCAAACGCGATCGCACCTCCATACTCGCCAAAGGTAAATCAATGCGATCGTACACCGAAGAAAACCCAACCTTTTCTTGAAGACGGCGATAACTTTGGCTGAGATCTTCTCCCGACTGAACAATCGCTTCTAAGACGAACAAAGCCGATAATAAAGCATCCCGTTCAGGAATATGAACCCCATAACCAACCCCACCGGATTCTTCACCGCCAACCAACACTTGAGAAGATAACATCCGATCGGCAATATATTTATAACCGATGGGAGTTTCGTACAAGGATAAATCGTACAATTTGGCAATCCGAGGAATTAAATCCGATCCGCTGACCGTTTTCACAATTTCGCCGCCAAAACCGCGACGGGTAGCCAAATGTTCAATTAAAATCGGAATCAAAATTTGAGAACTGAGGAAATTTCCCTCCCCATCAACCGCAGCCACGCGATCGCTATCCCCATCAAAAACCAACCCAACAGCTAAACTATCTTGAGAGCGTTTATGAGCTTTAATTTGACGGAACAATTCGGGGATATATTTCGGCAAAGGTTCCGGCGCCCCGCCATCAAATAACGGATCGCGATTGCTGTTAATTTCTATCACCGAATCGCCTAAAATCCGAGCCAAACCCCCTGTCGCGGCGCCGTGCATCACATCCACAAAAACGGTCAATTTTCCCTGATTAATCGCCGTTTTAATCGCCTCAATATCAACCTTTGATTGTAGAGTTTCGCAGTAAGCAGGCCAAGGATCAAAAGACTCTAAAGTTCCGGGGGTTTCTGCTTTGAATGGCGGTTGATCGAGTCTGGCTTCAATTTCTTGTGTGACGTCCGGACCAACAGATCCTCCAAATGCACCCTTAACTTTTAAACCTAAATATTTACCGGGATTATGGCTAGCAGTCATCACCACCGCCCCCAAAGCCTGCTGTTGGTGAGCGACCAAACTAAAAGCGGGAGTGGGCGCGTAGGTTTGACTGAGTTTAACATCATATCCGGCCTGTTGAATGGCGATCGCGGCCACTCGAGCAAATTCTTCGGCCAAAAAGCGTCGATCGTATCCGACAAATATCGTGCGGTTAGCAGCAGTATTACCGTAAACTTTTTCTAAGACAAGAGCGGCCAGAGGAGCCACTAAAGCGACACGTTCAAAGGTAAAATCATCAGCAATGACACCTCGCCAGCCATCCGTGCCAAACTTAATCGGTTTAGACATATCAAGGATTAAAATTGTTCAGGGTACAATGGAATGAGTTTCAGCGATCGCAAACTGTTAATTGATCGCACCCTCCCATCACCTTTTTTAAGAGTCAGTTCCCCAATCGTTTAAAAGGGGAGATTGAATAAAGATGATGTTGTTGCAAGCTGTGGTCAGAACAAATCAGCTTTTTTCAATTATCTCACATCTCCAGCCCAGAGCAAGAAAACCGAAGATGATGCTTATAATATAGATACATCTTCTCGCCGGCCAGAAAAGGATTTACCTAATCCTGATTTATAGAGTTTTCCCCGATGCTAATTCCTGTTAAAGCGATTTATCGCAATGGTACATTTATACTGGAAACATCCTGCGATCTGCCGGAAGGGTCTGAGGTTGAACTCTTTGTCCAATCTAAGACCGTTGTATCACCCCCGATAAGCGATCCGGCGACTCAACAGCGTTTTTTACAAGCCTTGATTGAGCGAATGCAGCAAAATCCGATTCCCCTGAATGCTCCTGCTTTGACACGAGATCAGTTGCATGAACGCCGTTGACACCAATATTTTAATCTACGTTAACGATCGGATCAGATCGATCAGTCTTTTGCTATAACCGATCAACAAGAGACGCGCGATCGCACGTCTCTAAAAAAGGAGGAATTGAAAAATTATTGCTTATTGCTTGTAATTTCCCAATTTTAGAAGCTTAGAAACTGGGTTGGTGACGAATTAAATTGAGGAATTCTTCACGGGTTTTCTGCTCTTCTTGGAAAACGCCAAGCATAGCGCTGGTCACGGTCCAAGATCCGGGTTTTTGTACGCCCCGCATCACCATACACATATGGCTAGCTTCGATCACCACCGCTACCCCTTGAGGATCGAGAACTTCTTGGACGGCTTCAGCAATTTGGCGGGTGAGGCGTTCTTGAACTTGCAAGCGACGGGCGTACATTTCCACAATGCGAGCCAGTTTGCTGAGTCCGATCACTTTTTGGTTGGGAATGTAAGCAACATGAGCTTTCCCCATAAACGGGAGCATATGGTGTTCGCACATACTAAACACGGTGATGTCGCGAACCAACACCATTTCTTCGTGACCTTCATCAAAGATTGCCCCGTTTACGAGGTCTTCTAAAGATTGATTGTAGCCACTGGTGAGGAAGCGCATGGCATCGGCGACCCGTTTGGGGGTTTTTAACAAGCCTTCCCGTTCGGGATCTTCTCCGACGCCAAGCAGCATCGTCCGCACGGCGTCCATCATTTGTTCATCTGAGACTTCAGTCAGGGGTTGCTTTTGAACGGAATGACCATTCGATGCGGAAGTCGTGCGATCGGGTCGGCTGAGGATGCGACTCGAACCATTTGCGGATTTAGAACCGTTTCCATTGGAAGCAATAGTCATAACAAGTCCGTAAACGATAGAAAAAAGAGTGAACAATTGAGAATCAGACCTTGAGGCCTTGATTCTTGCAGCCCGATCGATCACCCTCACGAGAGGGCAGTTCGAGCGTTGGCGCCCTCACAAACCGATGAATGGGGCGCTGATTCGATATCGCCGACAGGGGTTTCCTACCGGGGGGATAAAATCTACTGAATTCGTCTGGGCAGACAATATCCGTTTTTCAAGATTCATCGATGTCCCGGCATTTCCACTCGATCAAAATGCTCCCCCGTGCGGCATGAGGGTTAATTCTTCAATCACCGCCTGTGGAGGCAACATTACGATGTGTAAAATCGACTCGGCGACCATTTCTGGTGTCAACATTGCGGAGCGATCGAAGTCAGCTTGAACGGTTTCTGTATCCCAAAGCGAAGTATTGACTGCACCCGGACAAATTGCGCTGACCCGAATTCCGTGGGCGCGTTCTTCAGCAGCCAAAGCTTTCGACAGAGCCATCAAGCCAAACTTACTGACACAATAAGCTCCCCAGTTGGGAAAAACTTGTTGTCCGGCAATGGAGACAACATTGACAATTGTTCCGCTGCCTCGTTCGCGCATTCCCGGCAAAACCCCTTGAATGCACTGAAACACACTGGTGAGGTTCAGGTCTAGCACCTGTTGCCACTCGGTTAGGGGTGTACTCGCTAAGGGGCTGGTGTAGCCCATACCCGCATTGTTGACGAGAATATCGATCGGGCCGAAAGCAGCAGCAATGGTGTCGATCTGCTCATGCACTTGCTCAACTTTGGCGAGATCTAGAGCATAGGCATTCGCTTCTACTCCCGCTTGCCGTGCAAGTTCAGCAATGGTTTCCAGTTGCTCCTGAGATCGACTCACTAAGGCGACATGAATCCCGGCTTTGGCAAAGGCAAGAGCTGTTGCTTTACCTATCCCACTACTTGCCCCCGTGATTAAGGCACGTCGTTCGATGGGAGAAGTCATTGACGGTTTGAGTAATCTCCGATTAGACTGAACGGAATTGATAGTTCTCCGGTTGCAAAACCGGGAGATTTTGAGCAGACTTTCAAAGAGGTATCAGCTAATACATTTTTTGAAGGTCTGACTCCCAGGTTGAACCTGTTCGGCACTGTCATCAGGCCTGGAAGACTTGGGCTAAGTTTGACCTTACCCCGGTCTTGTACTTTTGTTACACTGGCTGAGATCTAAAACAGTTGGGGTTGAGTTTTTCACCTGTATTTTTAGAGACTCGCTTTGGCAACTCCAGTCGTTTACAGCCAAGCTTTTAGCTGGCGCTCCCCTTTTCTCCACCGCTGCAATACGGTGGCTCTCACGTTGGGGATGCTGTAGCAAATCTATCAAGGGCAAATCTGAGAAATTTGTAAAGATTTGTTACTTACCTATTATACCACCTTCAGGTTGATCTAAAATACCCACTCAATTGATCGACTCGATCGCAGACGCTCTCAAGGACGAAGCAGAAGGGATCGACAAGATCGGTATAACTTTTGTGAATACAGAAGCTCAAAAAACTCAATCAGTCTCATTGCTTCGACCTGCGTTCAACCGGAGTCAAACGTCAAAATTCTCAACAATGGCATTGATTAAGCGGGTTCTTCGGCAAAAATCCCCATCTGTCGGAATTTTTGATAGCGCATTTCTCGCCGTTGCTGGCCGCTGAGACTCATCAATTCTTCTAAACATTCCAATAAGGCTTGTTTGAGTCTTTGGGCCGCTTCGATCGGGTTGGCGTGGGCGCCGCCGTCGGGTTCGGGGACAATGCGATCGATAATTCCCAATTCTTTTAAGTCGGGAGCGGTAATTTTTAGAGCTTGGGCGGCTTGGGCGGCTTTGGAGGCATCTTTCCACAAAATGGCGGCGCAGGCTTCGGGAGAAGCCACCGTATACACCGAATGCTCCAACATGAACAACCGTTCACCGACTCCAATTCCTAAAGCCCCTCCTGAACCGCCTTCTCCGATGACAGTACAAATAATCGGCACATCCAGGCGAAACATTTCTCGCAAGTTGTAGGCGATCGCTTCCCCTTGACCCAGTTTTTCCGCGTCCACACCCGCCCAGGCGCCGGGCGTATCAATAAAGGTGATGATCGGCATTCCAAAATGGTTGGCGTGTTCCATCAACCGCATCGCTTTGCGATAGCCTCCCGGCGCCGCCATCCCAAAGTTTCGGGCGACGTTATCTTTGGTATCGCGCCCTTTTTGATGACCCAACATCACCACCGGTTGGCCGGCTAACCGCCCAATTCCCCCGACTAACGCCGGATCGTCGGAACCGGAGCGATCGCCGTGCAGTTCTAGCCATTCCTCGCTCATGGCTTGTATATAGTCTAAGGTACTCGGACGACGAGGATGGCGGGCCAGTTGTAGCCGTTGGGAGGGAGAGAGGCTGCTAAAGATCTCCTGTCTCAGTTGAGTTGCACGGGCTTCTAACTGATGGATTTGATCGGAGACATCAACGCCGTTTTCCTCGGCCAACTGGCGAATCTGCTCAATGCGAGATTCTAGCTCGGCTAGAGGTTTTTCAAAGTCAAGTAGGATGGTTTTGCGGTTTGGACTTGCCACACTCAGAGTTTTGTTCGCATGGGGTACACAACTTGTATTGTATCGAAGAACAGCACATTTTTAGTCACCAAAGTTTTTCGGATTTCCTCCCGGCTGTGAATGTTGATTTTTCTATCGGTCCGTTTGCCCTTTCTGATTTTATCGTTTTGACCCGAAATTAAATCTTGATTTTTTCTATAGAAACTAATATCTAAATTGGCAAAAATTGACCCGATTAAAATCTAAATTTTTTATTTTTATTGTTCGCGAAAATTAAGGTCTAGTTAATTGGGTTTAAAAACCCGGTTCGCGTGAAAGTTACCGGGTTTTTCGGGGGGGCTATTTCAATTTTGGAGATAGAAAATTTATCGGGTGTTCGAGAGCAATTTCTGGTAAAATTTTAGGATCTGTTGGGCTAGAGCTTTGTTGGTATAATGTTCTAAAGCCCGCTGATATCCTCGTTTGGCGAAATCTTCAGCCTGTTGAGGATTTTCGATGAACTGACGCAAACAGTCGCCCAACGCTTCGGCTTTCCCCTCCGGAAACACCAACCCCGCTTCACCAATAACGTGAGGAATTTCCCCGGAGTCGGAACCAATAACGGGTACTTTACACGCCATTGCTTCGATTAAAACATGGCCGAATTGTTCTTTCCATCCCACTGCTGTTAGGGTTTTAAATTTGTATGTGGTTTCGGAGGGTAAAACTAACACGTTCATGGTGTTAATATAGCGTTGTACTTCGTCGTGGGGAACGCTTTCTACAAAAATCAGTCTATCTTGAATTCCAAATTCTTCAGCTTTTTCTATAATTTGTTGTTTTAATTCTCCCCGCCCCAACAATAACGCTTTCCAGGATAATTCTTTTAAGCTTGCCAAAGCTGCAACTAAGGTTAACAGTCCTTTTTCTTCTACAAACCGCCCCACAAACCCCACTACAAATTCGTCGGGTTTAATGCCCAATTCTGCTTTTAATTCCGGTTGAGGAACAGGTTGAAATAAACTCTCATCGACTCCCAACTGAGGCATAACTTCCATCGCCCCCTGATAACCCCGCTGTCGTAGAATATCCGCCCCGTCTTGATTTCCGACTACAATTCCATCGGTATTTTTGAGGTTATAGGCTTCGATTAAAGAAATGGGAAATTTTAGCGTGTAGGGCAGATTCCACCACGTAAAAAAGACATTTTTAGCGTTTAATCCCAAGAGTTTATTGAAGGTAATAAACTGGGAATAGGTAATCGCTTTTGAACCCTGTTCAACTTGGATAATATTGGGTTTAAACTGTTTTAAAAGCGGAATTAAATCCAACCCAAAGGTGAGTAAACCCTGATTATTTTGACTGAAGTTAGAAACGGGAACAACTTTAAACGATCCTTCATCTAAATATTCGGAGTCAATAATTTTGTTTTGAACGCCTCCCGGTTTCCAACGACGGGGAACCACGAGGGTAACTTCTATTTCCGGGGAAAGATGGGCTAAAGCCCGCCATTTTTCCCGGTTCAAATCGACGATATAAGTATGGCTAGCTACTAGAATTTTCATCATTTAGCCCAGATAAAAATAAGAAATACAGACATCAACATCAAGGCTTTAAGTTTTGGCTAATTCATCCTGTTGGGTGTAAATTTGACCCTGATTCCAAAGGGATTGAATGCGGGTTCCAATGGCTTTAAAAAAGCCTGCGGTGTAAAATCCAAATCGGGTGACAACTTTGAGGGGAGAACCGCTTTTATTGCAGGGCGGATGTCCGAGAACGTGACAGTCAAATAGTTTGGCAAAAAAGCGCAAACATTGACCGAGAGTGAGGTTTTTTAACCCCATAAAAAAGTGATTGTGATAGAAGGTAATTTGATATTGCATGGAACGGGTACTAATATCGTGACAGCCGCCCACTTCTTCGCCCAAATGAACTAAATTCGCTTCGGGATCGTACCAAATAATATAGCCGGTTTTTCGCAGTCGCAAACAAAAATCGGATTCTTCGCGGACCGCACTCCCTTTAAAGCGTTCATCAAAATGTAAACCATGTTTATCGAAAATTTCTCGCCGAAAAGACATATTGCAACCTCGGGCGGAAATCACTTGTTGGGGTTTTATTGTATGAACTAAATCAATATGATACCAAGCAATTCCCGGATCGGATGCTTGGGGGGGTAATTCTTCGATAGTTAAATCTCCGCCAGAATCTCCTAATTTCATCCGATCAAAAACTCGTCCGGCGACGGCGCCAATATTTTTGGGGATGGAAGTTCCGGCATTTATATAATTGTTTGCGTGGGCTTTGAGAAAGTTTTCGGGGAGTTTGACGTCATCATCAATAAACAGAATAATATCCCCGGTTGAACGTCTAACTGCGTAGTTGCGGGCGCCGGGTAAACTCGCCCATTCCAGACGATACCATTGAATTTTATTAGTATTGGCGAGTTCTTCTAATAAGGTTTGAGTTTCGCTTTGATGAGAACGAGTTTGATCGACGACTATGACTTCAAACTGGGGATAGTCCTGTTTGAGAACATCAACTAAGGTTTCCCTCAGGGCTTCCTCACGGTTGTAGGTGGGAATAATCACAGAAATTTTAGGCCAGTCCATAGGTGATTTTAGCGCTAGTCTAAACGGATAATGTGGGGAAAGCGGACTTATTTGTATTGGGAGTTGGTTTACTCATATTTTACCCCCTCGTTCTTGAATACCCAAGTGAATTTCAGTTAAGTTCCGTTACAGCATATGGGAAGATAGGGAGAAAGAAGGCAGAAGGCAGAAGGCAGAAGTCACTGAAAACTGACTACTGTTATCACTGGTGACTGTAAAACTGGTCACTCTCTTACAAACTTTGCTACCGACTATTCCGCCGGGTCGCAAGGAACGCGCTGGTGGCTGGTGACTGAATTAACCTGCTTGTTCTTCTTCTTCTTTGAGTCGTTTTATTTCTTCTTTGTCGATGTCGGGAAGTCGATAAATGACGCCGACAAAATACCAGTAATAAACGGCAACGGGATCGACATCGAGGGGATAATAGTAGGTGTTGTAACTAATGATTAATACGAACACCCAAAAGGATGCGCCAAAACTGCGAATATTTTTTTCTTTGAGAGAACGATAGGTTTTAAAAGTGGTGACAGTGAGGGTTGTGACTAATCCTAAAAAGGCAATTGTTCCGATTGGCCCGAGTTCATAAATGAGTTTGGGATAGTAGGTTTCGATCAGTTTTGTTTCCCCAAAAATTCGGGTGGAATTTGTGGCCCGTCCGAGTCCGTTTCCAAAAATTCCTTCTTGTCGTCCTGTACTATGTTCAAACTGTTCGGCAATAAAGGCGGTTGGGGGTGAAGCTTGCCAACGGGAGACAAAACTATCAATACGTTCTTGAATAATTTGAGGGTTGGCAACGACGGCAATTCCTAAGACTAAACCGAGTCCGGCTGCAATGGGAAGAAAGCGTTTTAAGTTGGCAACTTGACCGGTTAAAACCAGAAGAATTACTGTTACTAAAGGAACCAAAGCGAGGGCAATTCGTTGACCGGAAATGGCGGAATTAACAAACACTAACGCCATCCCCCCCAAGCCGACCATTCGCCACAGGGGAGAAGGATCGCTAAAGGCGGTTGCAAAGGTAAAAAAGGCGTTACCAATGAGGAACCAAGCCCACTGCCAAGGGGCGACAAATGTTCCGGGTAAACGGATCATATTTTGGGATGGACTATAGACTAATGAACCGCCGACTAAACATTTGGCTTCGAGGGTAGCTTTAAATAAATCATCTCCGCTTAAATGGTCTGTTCCTTTACAGCGACCGGAGGTGAGAAACTGATATTGAACAACGCCCAATACACAACAAATAATGGCTAAAACCACGGTCATCCTGGTGAGAAACAGCAAGTCTTTTTTGTCTTTGATTTGATAATAAGCGCAGGTAATTAAGGGGAAATATCCGAGAAAGACTTTCAGTCCGAGAATTCCCATTAAAATGGGTTTGTCGTTGGGATAGGGCGGATCGAGTTGTTGTAAACCGTTGACGAGTAAGAGGGTGATTAAACAAAAACCTAATAAAATGTAGAGGGGGGTTTTAATTGCTTTGTGTACAAGAAAGGGTTGATGTTTACGTTTTAATTGTTGCACGAGGGCAAAGAGGGCGGGAAAATAAAAGCCGTCTTTGGCAAGTTGAAAGAGTGCGTTTCCCCCTCCGATCCAGTAGGTTATTGTTCCCGAAAAAGGCAGATAGATCAAAAACGCCCACAGTCCTTGCATGGGGTATTGATAGGACAGTGCTAAAACTAATATACCGCCACCGCCTGCGATCGCGAGTTTTTCATCTTTGACAAAAAACAAAGCCACGCCAACCAAGACCGCTAACACCCCAACTCCGGAAGCTAGGGAGATAAATTTCTTAATTTCTTTGGCGGTTTTCTGCTGACGAATTTTTAATTCTTTTTTGCTGAGTGTGGGTTTAGAACCGGCTTTTTTTTTCTTGGATTTCTTGCGCTTAGTTTTTGATTTTACAGCCATTTTTTGCTTACCCTAGTCTTAAAAATAGGAGCAATCCTAATAATTTTAATCTGCCCAATTTAGGATTTAATTTTTCACCCTGACTCATATTTTCAGGGGTTTTTAACCTGCAATCTCCGATAGAAAAATCAAGCGTTTATGAATCAAAGTTCGGAGAATTTCTCACCAATCAACCATTATAACAATTGAATTTTCGGACGGTTTTCCGTAAAAAGCAGAAAAACCCGGTAACTCCTACGCGCACCGGGTTTTTGAGATAAAGATGTGAATTTTAAACGAATTTTCAAGTGAGTCTGTTAAACCGCCAAATGTTGCTGAACAACGGAAACCAAGCGGTCAGCCCAGAGGTTAGCCAGTTCGTTGCGGATGGCTTCAACCATGACCCGGATAACAGGTTCGGTACCGGAAGCCCGAACTAAAATCCGCCCCTGGTCGCCCATCGCGGTTTCGGCATCTTGAATGGCATTAACCAGGGGTTCGCACTGTTTCCAGTTGCGACGGCGGTTAACGTCTTCAACGCGAATATTCCGCAAAAGTTGGGGATAGGTTTGGAAACTTTCGTCTACCAAAGTGGAGAGAGTGACGCCCGAGCGCTTGACCAATGCGGCAATGTGCAGCGCCGTTAACAAACCATCTCCCGTGACCCCATAATGATGGCAAAGAATGTGACCGGACTGTTCGCCGCCCAACATGGCGCCGCTGCGTTTCATTTCAGCATGAACGTGTTGGTCGCCCACGGCCGTCCGAATGAGTTGACCGCCTTTTTGTTGCCAAGCCCGTTCAAAACCCAAGTTAGCCATCACGGTGGAAATAATCAAATTTTGGGGAAGTTGTCCGGCTTGGCGGAGAGTTTGGCCCCAGAAATAAAGAATATAGTCGCCATCAACCGCCCGACCCCGACTATCAACGGCTAACACCCGGTCGGCATCCCCATCAAAGGCAAAACCCATATCGGCTTTTGTTTCTAAAACGGCTTGTTGCAGGCGTCCGAGGTGGGTGGAACCGCAATTAACGTTAATCTGATGTCCGTCGGGTTGGTCGTGGAGACAAATCACTTCGGCCCCCATTTGCCGGAACACTTTCGGCGCCAGATGAACCGCAGCCCCCCAAGCCAAATCTAAAACAATTCGCATCCCTTCGAGGTTCAGAGTCGGAAGCAGGGGACGGTGGAGAGATTGGGCGTAGTCTTCGACCAATTCGCAGCGATGGTGGTGTTGTCCGCAGTGTCCTAAACTCGCGGCAAAGTCGGCCCGTCCTCGCAGAGCGGCTTCTATTTGCTGCTGTACGTCTGAGGAGAGTTTTGTGCCGTCGGAACCAAAAAATTTAATTCCATTGTCTTCTGGAGGGTTGTGGCTGGCGGAAATCATCACCCCGCCGAGGGCTTGGGTGGTACTGGTGAGATAGGCAACGCCCGGAGTTGGACAGAGGCCCAAATACCAGACTTCGAGTCCGGCGGCGGTCAGACCGGCTGACAGGGCCATTGCTAACATATTGCCGGAGTTTCTGCTATCCTGACCGAGAAGTACCGGGCCTGGATTATCGGTTTGTTGGCGAAGAACTTGTCCGGCCCAGAAGCCGACTTGCAGGGCTAAAGGGGCGCTCAAGAGTTCCCCGACTCGTCCTCGAATGCCATCGGTGCCAAATAGGGGGGTAGCCGGAAGTTCGGTGATGCTTCCAAAAAAACTAACTGAAGATTGTCTCATAGATTGTGTTGGGTTAGCGGGCGGATGCTGTCCTCCATGAGTTGGGGGGGGTGCTACGACCATAACAGTTCACTCCTCAAGGTACTCACACATTCATTGTGGAGGATACCATGTCCGGAACTGAGATCAACAGTGAATGGATTTTTACCGGGGCAGACCGAGGGCGTTTTCAGTCAAGTTTAGTTGAATTTTTATTCAGATTCGGGTGGTTTGGTAAAGCTTTCTATTATTCTATCTGTAAATGAGGAATTTTCTTCAATTTGTTATTCATCGAGATAAAATGCAACTTTACAGTCAAGGGTGAGATGAGGGAGGAGTCGCTTCACCCCCGAATTTTAGGGTGAGTCCGGCTCGAATACATTGTTAAAGATTCTAGTTCACCCACACCTCAACCGAGTCTCAACCCCAATTGCGAAGAGTTTGATTTGACTTTTGAAGACAGGTAAACATGATGAGTTCTCAACAAAATTTGAAGTCTAGGTTTGCATCGGAAAAACGGTTAATGAGGTTGTCTAACCGGATTTATTCTTTATTGATTCTTGCGGCGATTGTTGGCTGTGGGATTTTGGCTTATGCTTCGGTTTTTGATGATTTTTTTCTCTCGGATGATTTTGTTTTAGTTGCTTTATTTTCTCAGTTGGGGCCTTGGGGGTTGTGGGTTAATCAACAGCACGGTCAATCTTTGTTTTTTCGGCCCGTTTTGAGTTTAATTAGTTTTTTCGATTATCAAGTTTGGGGGGTGAATCCGTTCGGCTATCATTTGACCAATTTTTTCTTTCATTTAATGAATAGTTTGGGGGTGGGGTTGATTGCTTTTTTCTTGGCAAAACGGCTCAAATTTCAGCCGAGTTATCGGCGAATTTTACCCTATCTCGCCGGATTTATTTTTCTGTTGCTTCCCTCTCATACTGAAGTGGTTTCTTGGATTTCCGCTCGCACCGATGGAGTGGCGACGTTTTTTGGTTTATTTTCTTTTGTGTTTTATTTGGCTTACAAGCATTACTATCAACCCCGTTTTTTACTTCTGTCGGGTTTGGTGTTTTTGGCGGCTTTACTCTCGAAAGAATCGGTGGTGACTTATCCGGGTTTAATTATTATTTTTGAACTGTACGAATATTTTATTAAACAAAACAATCGCAATCGTTTGGTGGCTCGTTTTGTCATTGTTTCGCTCTATATCTGGATGTTAATTATTTACTTTTTTAGCCGTTTCTTTAAGTTGGGTGAATTGGTGGGCGGATATGGAGAAGAAGTTCACTTGAGTTTTGATGCGACTCGAATTTTACAAAATCTGGTGATTTATCCGACTCGAACTTTTATTCCTCCCCAATTTGAATTGGATTTTACCTTTTGGTTGATTGCATTTTTGGGTCTGGTTTTATTATTTGTGTTGAGTTTGGCGGTTTGTTGGAAACGTCGCCCCAAGTTTTCGGAAGTTCCGGCTATTTTAGGGTTTTTGATTGCGGCTTTTTATATTCTGGTTTTACCGGCGATTACGGTTTGGGTTTCTGCGGTTGATACTCAAGGAGAACGTTATTTATATTTTGCTTCCGGGTTTGCTTCTATTTTTTTGGCAATCATCCTAATTGTGATTTTACAAAATTTGGCTTTTATTTTAGTTGTTTCCAGTGCGATACTGCTCTATTTTGGTACGTCGGTTTACGATATCAATCAAAATTGGAATACTGCGGCTAAAATCTCTGAAGATATTTTGGTGAGTTTGCAGGAAATACCCAAAAGTCAAGTGATTATTAACAGTTTACCCGATAACTATCACGGCGCCTATATTTATCGAACCGGACTGATTCAAGGTCTGTTTCTGTTTGATGAAAGCAATCAATTTGAGATTGAGTTCAACCGCCAAAAAATTAATCCGGCTTTTGAAAATGTTAAGTTCACAACCGATAATATTCGGATTGTGATGAATCACAGTTTGGTTGAACCGAGCGATAGTATAATCGTAAATAATCCCGAAGCTAGCGTTTATCAATTTCAGCTTTCTCATCCTCAAGCTTCCTTCTACGCTTGGAAGAAAAATGATTTAGAAACCGAAGATTACCAAGTGACAAATTTAGAATCTCATCAATATCAACTGCGGTTTACTGATGTTAGCCGAGCCGAAGATTTGGTGTTTTATTCATCGGGTAAATTAGCAGACAAACTGTAAACCCAATTCTGATAACATTCGCCGACGACAATGAAAACAGAAGACGAACTATCCTGCTGACGGGTTCCTTTCTGGGGTGAATTTATCGGGTTTCGCCACAATTAGAACGAATGAGGTATCATTGTGACAATTTGGCAAAATATTAAGTGTGGTGTGATGGAGCCGATTTACATTTTAGGTGGTGGACCTGCGGGACTTGCAGCCGCGTATATTTTGACGCAGCAAGGTCAGCGAGTTGTCGTGGTTGAACGAGAAACTCAAGTCGGGGGACTAGCGAAAAGCTTTGAATATAAAGGATTTATTCTTGACTACGGACCCCATCGGTTTTATACCAAATTGAGTCCGGTTTTGAAGCTTTGGAATCAGGTTTTAAAAGAGGAACAAGTCACCGTTAACCGCCTGACTCGCATTTATTACGGAGGGAAATATTTCAGTTATCCCCTGAAAGCAAAAGAGGTTTTATTCGCCCTCGGTTTGCTGGAAAATTTCAGAATTATTAGCTCATATTTTGCCGCTCGTTTGTTTCCGAAAAAAAATCCGAATAACTTTGCAGAATGGGTAACAGATAAGTTTGGGCGGCGACTGTTTGAGATTTTCTTTCAAGGATACACCGAGAAACTTTGGGGAATTCCTTGTGAGGAGATTAGTACAGATTGGGCGTCGCAAAGAATTAAAGGTTTATCTCTGATTAAAGCCGCTAGAAATGCACTTTTAGGCAATGATGGCCGAGTTAAAACTTTAATCGACCAATTTCAATTTCCGCGTTTGGGTTCGGGTCAGCTTTATGAAAAAATCGTCGATTATTTGCAAGAAAACCATCAAACGGTTTTACTCAATACCGAAGTGGTTCGAGTTCATCACGATAATTTTCAAGTGACTCACGTTACCCTGAAAAATCGTCAAACTAAAGAAGAAAAAACCGTTCCCTGTGGTCATGTTATTTCTTCAATTCCGCTTACTCATTTAATGCAGCAAATCGAATCCTCTCCCCCTTCTCAAGTTATCAATGCTGCCAAATCTCTCAAATTTCGCAATACAATCTTAGTGTATTTGATAGTAGAATCCGGTAATTTATTCCCCGATAATTGGCTGTATATTAATGACCCGAAAGTTCAGGTCGGGCGAGTCACAAACTTTGCCAATTGGTCGCCGGAGATGCTTCCCAACTCTCAGCAAACCCCCCTTTGTTGTGAATATTGGTGCAATTTTGAAGATGATTTGTGGCAATGTCCGGAAGATGAACTGCGGATAAAAGCTGAAGAAGAACTGCGAAAAATTGGGTTATTAAAACGGGAGAAGGTTGTCGATGGTTTTGTCGTCCGTTTACCCCGAACTTATCCCATTTATGCGGGAAGTTATAAAGAAGCTTTGGGCGAAATTAAAACTTATCTAAAAACCTTTCAAAATCTACAAGCCATTGGTCGCTACGGTGCGTTTAAATACAACAACCAAGACCACAGTTTGTTAATGGGAATTCTCGCCGCTGAGAATGTTCTAACCCAGAATAAACACGACCTTTGGGCGGTGAATAGTGATAGCGAATACGTCGAAGAAGCCAACGCAGAAGCCGCCACAACAGTTGCTAGAAAAACGGGTGTTTCTCGCCGTCGAAAATTGGTTCAAATTCTCCAACAATTTGGCGGTTATCTGTTTACCGGGGGAACCGCAACGGTAGTCGATGTTGTGGTGTTTTCGATGTTAACTCAAGCGGGTTTGTGGTATGTTTATGCTTTGGGGATTAGTTTCTTTTTTGGATTGAGTACCAATTTTTGGCTGAGTCGTCGTTTTGTTTTTGGAATCTATTGGAAGAATTGGTGGATTCAATACGCTGTTTTTGCTTCCGTTGCGTTGAATAGTTTATTGGCGAATTTAGGACTGTTACAACTGTTAATTAATGAAGTCGATTTTCATCCAACTCTCGCTCGTTTAGTCAGTTCCGCTTGTGTGGCGTTGATTAGTTTTACAGGTCATAAACTGTATTCTTTCTCCCAACCAGAATCAACTTCTAAACTCTCAGAAATTGAGTCTTAAACTCCTCTAACTTTAACTGCAATGTTTTACCGAGAAAATACCTCTAAACCTCGTTTAGATTGGGTCGTTTGTATTACCCTAGTCAGTTGGATAATTTTGGTTCCTATTGTGAATCAAATTCGGATTCCGTTGGGAAATAAAACCGAAGTGATTTCCCTGGCTTATCTCGAAAATATTAGCCCCTACACGGACTATTTTAAATATTTGATTCTCTTGTTTGTTCCGCCTCTTTTAGCGGTTCTTAGTTTAAGGATAAACGGGAAAACAATTGAGTCAATTTTTCATGTTATTTTATCCATCGCCAAAGATAGACGGGTTTGGGTTGTCGCCACCACAATACTATTAACGGCTTGGGTTGTTAATGTTCCCTTCGACCAATTTAAAATCCAAGAAACGTTAATTGATTCCTTTCACGAAGGAGAATATTTGGGCTTTTTACCGAATTTTATTCAGTTAGAAAAACCCTTTGTTAATACCGTTTTAATTCACGGTTGGGGAATGGACGTTCTTCCCACTTGGTTGGCGACTCAGTTGATTTTTAATGACAATGGAATTCCTCTCACTCGTTTATTTGCTAATCTTCAAAATCTCATTACCAGTTTGGGATATTTCTGGATTTTTTGGGAACTAACGGGAGCCGCAAAACTCAAAAAATATCGCCTTCCTCTCTTTTTAGCTTCTTGTGTGTTATTCTGTATTTTCGATGGGATATTCTTTAAATTTGATGGGCGACGAGGAACTTTTTTCATGCTTCAGTTGGCTCTTACCCTGCGATTTTTTAGAGTCATATACCTTCAACCCAAACAGGCGAAAATTTTAGGAGTCGTTTTGGGGGCGTCAGTTCCGGCGAGTTTTTTATATGTTTACGATAGGGCGATTTACTTTTTAGCGGTTTATGTTTTTAGTTTGGTTTTGAGCTTATTTTTAGACAGAAAAACCGCTAGAACTTGGATTTTTAGCTCTTTAACAGGTGTCATTCTTTCTTTGATTTTAATCACGGCAATTTTAGGAACTGAACAGGTTTTAGCCATCGGTTCGCAGGTTCTCTACTGGGGAAAATACGGTCGATACATCTCTTTTATTCCCCTACCCCCTCTGGAGATGACGTTCATCTCACAGAACTTTTGGTTATCAATGCTAATTCAAACGTTTGTGTTGGTTTATTTGGTGTTAGATTTAATTACAGACAACCTGAAATTGCGTCCTTTTGTTCAAAGAAATTATTTAGTTTTTGTACTGCTGTCTGCGTCGGTTGTTTATATGCGAATTACGCTTGACCGCAGCGATTTAGGTCACGCTTATCACGGTGCAATTCCAACGTTTTTTTTACTGGCTTATTTGATTTATATTGGCTTTCGAGACTTTTTACAACCCCAGTTAGAACACCTTAAACTCAATCCAATTCACCAAATTCTAATCGTTGTGTTAATTTTCGGTTTAATTCGTTCTGAACCGGGATTTAGTCTCCAAACGGCTACCAATAAAATTGTCAAATTACCCCATCGATTATCCTTTTCTGATGCTGAAATTCTGCAACCGGATTATCTAGAAGCTTTAACGGTAATGAAACCGGAAATCGATCAACAATCTTGCTTTTTTAACCTAACTTCAGAAGGATTATGGTATTATCTCTTTAACAAACCTTCTTGTCCAAAATATAGCTATGTTCTCTATTCTAAACCCCTAGAAGCTCAAAAAGAAGTTGTTCAACAGTTAGAAGAAAAACAGCCAGATATTATCTTACTCACCAATGAAATGTGGTTTCAAAATCCTTGGGATGGCGTGCTAAAATCCGATTCTGCTGCTTTGATTTATCAGAACGTTTTACAACAGTATCGACCTTATAAACAGATTCAATCTCATTGGTTTTGGAAACGAAGTAATCGCCCGTTAACTTTTATTGAAACCAATCCTCAAACCAACTTATTTAATGGATTTGTAGAAGTTCTTCCCCCAGAAGTCATTTACAAAAATGATCAAGTTGAATTAAGAGGATGGGCGGTTTTACCGGAAAAGCAAAAACCCGCAGATGCAGTTTATCTCAGCTACGGCGACGAAAATCAGTTAATAGCAGTCGGAAAAGTTAATCAAAATCGTTCGGATGTGGCTGAAGTTTTATCCGTGTTTGAGTACAGTAACTCCGGTTGGTTTATTCGAGTTCCCACAACAGTTTTACCGTTGGGAAATACCGTGTTAAAAGTTTGGGCGTATGATGCAGAAACCGAAACCTTAACCCAAATTGGTTCAGAAATTCCCGTAGAAGTATCCCGATAATTTTAATAAAACAACCTTTAAAAACCCGTAGGGGCGGGTTCAGAATCAATCTAGATTTCCTAGAAATAACCTCGATAAACCCGCCCCCCTTGCAGATTTTAAATAACAGAAAAACCCGTAGGGGCGGGTTCAGAATCAATCTAGATTTTCCCAGAAATAACCTCGATAAACCCGCCCCCTTGCAGATTTTTACTAGAGATAATATTCAATAATTTGGGCGGTTTTTTTCCCAGTTTTCTCCCATTTAAACGCTTGAGATCTCGTTAATCCTAAATGGCGAAGATGCGATCGCATTTGACTATCATTCGCTAAAGTTTCCATCGCTGCGGTCATTTCATTCACATCCAAAGGATTAATATAAAACGCCGCATCTCCCGCAACTTCCGGTAAAGAAGCAACGTTAGAAGTAATCACCGGAGTCCCGCAAGCCATCGCCTCCAAAACCGGAAAACCAAACCCCTCCCAAAGACTCGGAAAAACCAACGCAATAGCTTGATTAATGATTTTTGTAAACGCTTCTGGCGAGACATAATCTAAGAATTTCACCTGTTGATTTAATCCCAATTCTGCAACTTGTGCTTTTAAATTGGGGGTGTAAGTTTTATCCGTTGGTCCCGCGAACCACAACTCATAATTATCCCGATGGGGTAATTGAGAAAATGCAGTAATTAATCGCGGTAAATTTTTATAAGCATCGTGGCGACCAATATAGAGAAAATAATTGCTCGTCGGTAAATCGAGAAAGTGAAATTTTTCGGGATTATAACCCAATGGAATGGGTGTTATTTTGGTTTCAGGAATGTTAAAAAACTGCACTAAATCTTGAGCGGTTGCTTGGGAATTACAAACAATATGTTCGGCTTGAGATAACACCGTTGGTACATAATGTTTAAAGTAAGCAGTCAGGCGAGAACCCCGTCTCGGAAACCTTAGAGGAATTAAATCATGTGCCATCACAATCGAACGACAAGAAGCATATAACGGGGCTTCAGGAAGTGGCGAAAAGACCAGATTTCCTTTGAGTTTGCGGTAAATAGAAGGAAGTTTAAATTGAGTCCAAACTAAGCGGCGAAAATGCCCTTTTGTTCCCTGAGCGGGTGTCATATTAGGAGGGACAGGATAACAGGAATAATCCGGTTTTGATTCTGCTATTAATAGCGTTGGATTGAGGGGTTTGAGTTGGGGTAAAATCTGACTTGCATAGACAGAAATCCCCGTAGGTTCAGGAATAAGAACAGATAAATTAATCAGCAGTGAATTAGACATTAACCCAATTTTGTTACAATAATTTTATCAATTAAGTTACTTCAGAATAAATTTCAAAAAATTAACTTATAAATAGGGGCAAAAATTGCCCCTAAAACCTTAATTTTACTCATCGACAGAGAAAACTTGAATAGCCAAAATAATGACTTTTGAACAATATATTTAGCCCCTTTTTAGAGCAAATTTTACCGATAAACTACCTCTCGGTTTTTCCGGCATAACCTCCTTCGTCTGGAAAACGAGTAATATCATCTTCTCCTAAATATTCCCCATTTTGTACTTCAATCATTACCAATGGAATCACCCCCGGATTTTCAACTCGGTGGGGAGTATTCATCGGAACATAAGTAGATTGTTTCGGGATAAGAATTGTTTCTTGACCCCCACAAATCACTTTAGCAGTACCCGCAACAACAATCCAATGTTCACTGCGATGATAGTGCATTTGGGTACTAATATGATATCCCGGATTCACAACAATCCGATTAATACGATAGCGATCGCCCTCTTCTAAAACTGTCACCTGACCCCAAGGGGGTGTACGAGTTTGAGGAACGTCTGTTGTCGTCGGCGTCTGGGTTTTAACGGATGTGTCAGTATTATCTTTTGTCATAATGCTAATCGCGAATTAGAAGTGTTACAGCTATTATAAGTTCTAACACTAACAAACATCATGTGTAAATATTCTGATGAAAAAATGGATGGTTTGTCTGTTAGCAACTAGCTCCTTTTTTAGTTTATCCGTTCCGGTGTTCGCTTGGCCAACAATGGAGGAAGTCATTCACCGCCAAATTCTCAAAGCCTGTCAAACTCTTTCTCACGAAGAAGCCTTAAATCAGGTGTTAGCTGAATACGATTCTGAAGCCCAAAAAAATTATCAAATGTGGCGAGAAATTACCGCAGAAGATTGTGCAAACGCAACGATTCCCCCCGTTCCTTCTGGGATTAAAGGTCAATGTTCGAGTGGATTTGCTTCAATTGGAGAAGAAATCGACACTTCAAATTTAACTTGGAGAGAATGTTGGCTAGAAGTAACTGAGAATAAAATTCTGTTTAAAACCCCTGATGATACAACAGCAATGGTCGGAAATCCAACTGCTGAAAATCAGTTTATCATCACCGAACAGCAATACAATTTTCCTGAAGCTATGCGGGATTATTGGGATGAATATGAAGCAACAGGCTACTGTAAAGTCGGCGATGAAAAAACGATTTGTAGTTTACAATTAAATCATGGTCAATGGCTGCAAATTTTTAAACCAGATTTGAATTCGTGTTCTGAGAATTCTCAACTAAATGACAAGCCACAAAATGTCCCCGATCAACCTCTCTAAATTCCGGTTCTTCTAGACGACAGCGTTCAACAACCAGCGGACAACGAGTGTGAAATCGACAGCCAGTCGGGGGATTTATCGGGCCTAGGAATATCATCTTTGAGCAAAATTCGTTCGCGTTTTGCTTCGAGTTCTGGATCGGGAATTGGTATCGCAGAAAGTAAAGCTTGAGTATAAGGATGTAAGGGCTTTTCGTACAGGGAAACTCGATCTGCTAGTTCAACAATTTTCCCCAAATACATCACAGCAATGCGGTTAGAAATATGCCTAACCACACTCAAATCATGGGCGATAAATAGATAAGTTAATCCTAATTTTTGCTGCAAAGATTTCATTAAATTAATCACTTGGGCTTGAATGGAAACATCCAGCGAAGCAATCGGTTCATCAGCAACAATAAAATCGGGGTTAACCGCTAAAGCCCGAGCGATACCAATTCGCTGTCGTTGACCTCCGGAAAATTCATGGGGATAACGGTTAATAAATTGGGGATTTAACCCCACTAATTCTAATAATTCTTGTACGCGATCGCGTATTTTTGGAGTTGATAAATTATGAACAATCAAAGGTTCGGCGATAATTTTCCCCACCGTCATCCGAGGATTTAAACAAGCATAGGGGTCTTGAAAAATCATCTGCATTCGCCTACGCATTCCCCGTAATTCTTCGGGTTTTAATGTGGTTAAATCGGTATTTTCAAAGTAAACTTTTCCTCCCGTTGGACGAACAAGCTGTAAAATCCCCCGTCCGGTTGTACTTTTTCCACAGCCCGATTCTCCGACTAAACTTAAAGTTTCACCCCGTTTAATTTCAAAGGTTAAGCCATCAACCGCTTGAATTGCACCAACCTTTTTTTGAACGATAATTCCTCGGAAAATGGGAAAATGTACCTGTAAATTTTCAATGGTAATTAATGTATTTTGGGGTGAATTAGTTTGAGGTTTATTGAGATCAGTTTGAATCATTTTATCTTCTCGTTAATAAAATTACACTTCAGGCTTTACCCAACAAGCCACTTCATGTCCATTTTCTACGAATTCTAACGGGGGATCTTCTTGAAAACAATGTTCGACAGCAAAACGACATCTGGGTGCAAACGGACACCCTTTTGGATAATCAATTAAATCGGGAGGAACCCCTTCAATTGCGGGTAAATTTTCGGGAATATTTCCCTGCAAACGAGGTAAACTTTCTAATAATCCTATTGTATAAGGATGGCGGGGGTTTTTATACAGTTGATTGATAGAAGCTTGTTCAACAATTTGACCCGCATATAACACTAAAATTCTATCCGCCAATCCCGCTAATAATGCCAAATCATGGGTAATCCAAATCACCGCCATTCCCAGTTCTTTTTTTAACTGTTTAACTAACTCGACAACCTGGGCTTGAACCGTGACATCTAAAGCGGTTGTCGGTTCATCTGCGATTAATAATTTCGGATTACAAGCCAACCCCATCGCAATCATTACCCGTTGACGCATTCCCCCAGAAAATTGATAGGGATAGTTTCTAATTCGGCGTTCGGCGTCGGGAATTCCCACCTGTTTTAAAAGTTGAATTGCTCTCGATTTTGACTCCTGTTTGTTGAGTCCTAGATGAAGTTGAATTGACTCGGTAATTTGTTTTTCTATGGTCAGAACCGGATTGAGAGATGTCATCGGGTCTTGAAAAATAATCGAGATTTTATTTCCCCGAATTTGCCGCAAGTTTTCCGAAGAAAGCGTTAATAAATCTTCCCCTTCAAAAAACACTTTTCCGCCCGTAATTTTGCCAGGAGGTGAGGGAATTAACCGTAAAATTGACAAGACACTAATACTTTTACCCGAACCGGATTCGCCAACAATTCCAACCGTTTCACCGGAATTCACCTGATAGGAAATGCCGTTCACCGCACGGACAATTCCATCGGGGGTAAAAAAGCGAGTTTCTAAGTTCTGAACTTCTAATAAAGGTGACATTAAACTTGCAAATACACTAATAAAAACAATTCACTTTAAGGTATATTTCTTGCTGATTATATCTTTGAGCAGTCCCCTATCGGAATAACTTGCTTTACACTCCGTAATATTTTTTAAAATTTTATTTAAACTATATAGAGTAGTTTATACCATATTGCCACGATGTTGCTACAGGCTCAAGACCGCAAAAAACTCGATGAGACGGATGATTCCCAGTTTTACTCCTATCCTCGCTTTGTGACTCACGTAGATGAGGGGTTTATCGATCGCTTAACAAATCTTTACCGGGAACGTCTCAAACCGAATACTCGCATTCTTGACATGATGAGTAGTTGGGTGTCTCATCTTCCCGAGATGGAATTCGCTCACGTTGAGGGACATGGGATGAATGAAGAAGAATTGAAAAAAAATCCCCAACTTGACCATTATTTTGTGCAGGATTTGAATGAAAATCCCAAATTACCGTTAGATGATTGCGATTTTGATGCGGTTTTAAACTGCGTTTCGGTGCAGTATTTGCAATATCCCGAAGCGATTTTTTATGAGATGTATCGCATTCTAAAACCCGGTGGGATTGCGATTGTTAGCTTTTCTAACCGGATGTTTTATCAAAAAGCAATTACCGCTTGGCGAGACGGAACAGAAGCCAGTCGCGTGGAACTGGTGAAGGGTTATTTTAACTCTGTTAAAGGGCAAAGTTTACCCGGATTTAGTATTCCTGAAGTGATCGCCGAACAGTCTTCTGTTCCCTCGATTTTACAGATGTTAGGCTTGGGAGGTGGCGATCCATTTTATGCGGTGATCGCCTACCGTCAAAACTAAATAAGATTAGATTGGGGAAAAGGAAATTAACCTCCTATTCCCCTTAGTTATTGAGCCAACAATAAAAACATGATCAAACCTTACCAAAAAACACCAATTCAAGATTGTCATCAACCGTTAGTTAAAATTCCCCTCGAAAAATTTGCCGTTGAATCTCCCCATCCCTATCAAAAATTAGGCGCACCTTATCATCTTTCGGGTGTTGATTCTCCCTATTATTTGCGTCAGGAAGTTATCGAACGTTTAATCGCGGCTCAAACTCAATTACAATCTCGTTATCCGGGTTGGAACATCTTAATTTTTGATGCCTATCGTCCCGTTGAAGTGCAACAATTTATGGTAGATTATACCTTTGCAGAAACACTAAAAACGAGACAATTAAAGCCAGATTTAATCACCTCAGAACAACGCCAAGCTATCTTAGAAGAAGTCTATCAATTTTGGGCGCTTCCCAGTCTAGACCCCGCAACACCACCGCCCCACAGTACGGGTGCGGCGATAGATGTCACCTTAGTTAATCACACAGAAAAAATTATTGATATGGGTTCGCCTATTGATGAAATATCCCCCCGTTCCTATCCGAATCATTTTGCTAAAAGTGATCATCCAGATGAACATAAATATCATCAAAATCGCCAAATTTTAGCAGATATAATGATTTCAGCAGGATTTCAACAGCACCAAAATGAATGGTGGCATTTTTCCTATGGCGATCAAATGTGGGCATGGTTGACAAATCAGCAGGAAACTGGTAATAAATATATAGCTAAATACGGGCGATTTTCCTTCGTTTCTTCTAGGAGTTAAATCTAATGAAACGGTATCTATTTTGGGGTGTAAGTTGTTCTTGTTTTTCTTTCTTTTTCGCTAATAGTTGGGCTTTAACCGAACCGTTAACGGTTCAAAAAAATCAGGTTCAGCTTGTGCAAACTTCAGGAAATCTTGTCAGTTCGGGAACGTTTGTTAGCGGTGAACATGAAACCAAAGGAACGGCAAGAATTATTAATGAAAATGGGAAACGCTATCTCGAACTCGGCAACGATTTTTCAACCTTTAATATGGGGCCGGATTTAGTGGTAATTCTACACCGTTCAGAGGATGTTATTGGTTCAACTGAACCGCCAGCTTATGGTTTAAATGAAGGAGATTATGTAATTATCGCCCCGTTGCAAGAATTTAGCGGTACTCAACGCTACGAAATTCCAGATAATATTAACTTGGAAGATTATCCTTCAGCCGGAATTTGGTGTCGTCGGTTTAACGCAACATTTGGGGCGGCACGTTTATCTGGGCGTTAGATTTATTTTTAGATAAATTTAGCGCAAATTTTGAATTTCCTCAATACTAAGTCCCGTCGTTTGACTAATGGTTTCATCATCTAAAACATTCAACAATTGACGGGCAATTTCGATAGCTTTAGCTTTACTTCCTTCTTCTCGACCTTCTTCTCGGCCTTCTGCCAAACCTCTTTCTAGACCTCTTTCTAGACCTTCTGCCAAACCTCTTTCTCGACCTTCTGCTAAACCTCGTTCTAGACCTCTTTCTAATCCTTCTCTTTCTGCTAACAGAATCATTCCCTGTTGATCTTGAATAAATATTTCTTTTTTTTCTTGTTCTTCAAGTTCTTCACGGCTTAAATTGGCTTGGTTGGCAATTTGAAAAGCCCGTTGAATGGCGGGTATATTTTCCATATTTTCCGGCACGGATTCTAACACCATAGCACTCTTTAAGAAATAAATCCACTTATCTGTTAAGCTTTCTAACTGTTCGAGTTCTTTGTTAAACTTCGGGAGTTCAATAAAAATCAAATCAATTTCATTCCCTTTGTATTTGAAATTTTCACTTTCTTCTTTAAAAACAAAACGAGAAATTAACCGTTGGGATTCTTCAAACATGATAAAATCGGTAATGGTTAACGCAATCACAGGTTTTAAAAACCGATAACCTTGTCCGGATTCCAGTTGCAGCGAATAAGTTTTAGCCGCATTGTACAACACTCGCTTTCCAAACGACTCCACATTTAAAACCTGCATTTCGATGATCACAATCGATTCATCATTCAGTTTAGCTTTCACATCGAGATAGGAATCTTTTAAACCTTGAATCCGAGGCGAAAGATAGGGATCAATAATCTCTAAATCTTCGATAACAGGTTCAGCATTGTAAATCAAGGCATTTAAAAAACTAATCAGGATATCTTTGCTTTCTGTTGAACCAAAAATTTTTTTAAAAGCAAAATCGGTTTTAGGATTGATAAATCTCATGGTTCGTTCACCTCAACATAATTTAATTCAAATTATCAATATAATCATTATTCATCTATTCTTAAACAGAAATTTTATCAAATAATCCGACTCCGCGATCTGAATCCGCCTCTGGATAGGGCCGCAGGAGTTGGGCTGAGGGGAGAGAACTTGAACTTTTCAGACAGAAAAGACTTAAAATTTTCTTTACAAACTCTCCCCAATCCTATTATAGAAGCGAATCTGTTGAATTTTTGCGATCGCTCACAGCAAATAAATCCATCAAATTTATCATTTTTCCCTGAATCCTTAAGATGGGTGTCGAAATAACCCACAAGGTTGCGTTATCAGGAACTTATATAAATCGACAACCCAACCGGCTATTTAGAACTTAACGAACACGGTAAAAATCATGGCAGATTTTAGCGATATCAAAGAACATTGGGCAAAAGACTGTATTGAAAAATTAGCCGAAGATGAGATTATTAGCGGTTATGAAGATGGCACATTCAAACCCGATAATTCTGTAACTCGGGCAGAATTTGCCGCCATGTTAAACAAAGCATTTCCCAATCAACCCGAAATCCGACAAGGGATTGAATTTGGAGATGTTGACAAAGATTACTGGGCTTATGAAGTCATTCAAAAAGCCTATCGTACAGGTTTTTTAAGCGGTTATCAGGATAAAACGTTTAAACCCGCACAGAAAATTCCTCGGGTTCAAGCTTTAGTTGCACTCTCTAGCGGACTGAAACTCGATCTGATTCAACCCATTGATTTTACCTTAGAAAAAACCTATCTTGATTCGGATAAAATTCCCGATTATGCTAAACGGACGATCGCGGCTGCAACAGAAAATGGTTTAGTTGTTAATTATCCCGATGTCAACTACCTAAAACCCGAAGAATTTGCCACTCGCGGAGAAATTACAACCTTTTTATCTCAAGCTTTACTGAAAGCGAATGAGGAGTCTTCTGTTCCCGATGATTACTTGGTCAAAGCAGTAGAAATTGATGACCCTACGGGCGAAATTCGGGGCGTTTGGCTGACGAATATTGACAGCGATGTTTTGTTGTCTGCGACCTCAGTTGTAGAAGCCATTGACTCCTTATCCCAGTTGAAATTTAATACCCTTTATCCGGTTGTTTGGAATCGGGGTTATACCCAATTTCCCAGCCAAGTAATGAAGCGTATTATTGACCTCGAACTCGACCCCGCACCGGGACTTGCAGGGCGAGATGTTTTGCAAGAAATCATCACTCAAGCCAAAGCAAAAAGCATGAGTGTTATGCCTTGGTTTGAGTTTGGGTTTATGGTTCCTCAAGATTCCAAACTCTTACAAAGTCGCCCCAATTGGATCACCACCAATCAAGAGGGAATTCCCTTTGTAAAAGAAGACGATAAATTTCGCGTTTGGCTGAATCCGTTTAACCCCCAAGTTCAACAGTTTATTCTGGATTTAGTTGTCGAAGTGGTCACAAAATATGACGTCAATGGCATTCAATTTGACGATCACTTTGGTCTGCCCGTTGAGTTGGGTTATGATGAATTTACCACCCAACTTTACCAGCGAGAAAACGGCGGTCAATTACCTCCAACTGACCCCAACGATCCCGACTGGGTGAAGTGGCGGGCCGATAAAATCACCGACTTTATGATGCGTCTTTTCTGGGTGGTAAAAGATTACAAACCTAACTGTATTATTTCCCTTTCACCCAATCCCAAATCCTACGCCTACGACAAGTATTTACAAGATTGGCCGAGTTGGGAACGCTACGGATTTGTAGAAGAATTAGTGCTGCAAGTTTATCGGAATGATCCTAAAGCCTTTAAAGCGGATTTAGAAGCAGCAGAAGTTCTGGATGCGAAAGTTAATATTCCTGTCGCGATCGGCATTTTAACCGGGCTGAAAAATCAACCCGTTCAGCTTTCAACGGTTAAAGATCAAATCGCTGAAAGTCGTCGCCGGAAATTCGCAGGAGTCTCTTTCTTCTTCTACGAAACTTTGAAGTCTTTAACCGCAACGGAAGAGGGTAAAACGGCTTTTGTCGCCCTATTCCCTGACACCATTGAACGACCCGAAATTATTGCCGCTTCGCTTCCCTCTGTGACCATTCCCGAGTTAAAATAAGATTAGGGTTTTTTTACTCCCTAAATGATCAAAATTCGTCCCTATTTTGAAACAGATTGGGAAGCCGTTTGTCAAGTCCACGATCGCGCACAACCCGGCGAATTTGCCGGGGTTTCTGTTCCTCTGGGCTTGACTCCTTTGGCTCAAAATCCGTATCTGAATAAAATCTTTCATCCTTGTCGCAAATTTGTCGCCTGTGACGGCGATCAAGTCGTTGGTTTTGTGGCTATTTATAAAAATCACATTACCTTACTTTATGTCGATCCGGATTATCAAAATAAAGGCGTTGGAAAACGTTTGTTGAGGTTAGCTTTAAATATTATTGGAAGTCCGGCTTGGACTGTTGTAATTGCGGCTAATCATCGGGCGCGTCACTTTTATGCCAAAGCCGGTTTTCGAGAAAATGGCAAGTTTGAAAGCCAAGTTTCCGGTTCAACTTGCCAGTTTATTCGGTTGGTTCGCTCTCAAATCTAATTGATGCTTAATTATTCCAGTTTTAAAATACAATTGGCATCAACAATAAACCATTCTTCGGCTGTGTAGACCGAGCATTTACTAATCGTTTTGGCTAAAGCGGGAAATTCTCCCGTTTTCAAAAACTGATAAGCCTTTTGTCCTTCGGGAAACTCATTCATCCAGTCATTAAAGGAGAAATATTCGGGAACAAAAGCATAAAGTTCTATCAAAAACAAATCAATTCCATACTTTTGAATAAAAGCTTTGAGTTCATCCAAATCTGGGCTATAATGAGCTTGAATTAAACCGGTTGTTCGCTCGTTCATTTGCTTGTAATAGCCCGTATGGTAAGAAATCATATATTCGCGACCCACTAAAATCGAACGTTGGGCAAAAGTGGGCAGTTGGTTAATCTCTCCCGATACCGACGCCACCAAAACATCTTTCGGTTGCTGCTGAAAGAATTCGTACAGTTCCGGTCGGTCAGCCTGTTCGTATTTGACCAGAGGAAAGAACGGCACGAAACTCGGATAAAACAACAGAGAAATAGTCAAAACTCCAATTAATCCCCCCGCCACAATCTTCTGAACATTTCGGGGAAATAACTCACTTTTTTCCGATGTTTCCTGACGTTTAACTTCAATCCAATTTAACAAAGCATCCAAAATCACCGTAAACGCAACAATCGTTAAAACGGCAATGACAATCCTAAAACTAATTCCGGTATATCGGCTAGGAAGATGCAGTTTAAACAGAAACGCATGAGCCAACAAAAACATCACAACCGAAGAAACGAGCAATTGAAACATTACCCAAATTCCCGGCTTAATTCTATCAACTAAAGGAAACGCGGGACGAAATAGGAATAAAACCGGAAATAACAACGCTAAACATTGAGTTGCGGGAGTAAACAACGACTTGGGAAACATCCCACTGCGTCTACTATTAAACCAAAAATCTAAAAAACTTTCGTGAAAAAAGGGATTTCGTCCGTTCTCAAAAAACTCCAAAGATTGTAACGCTTCCGCCCGACTCATCGCCGGACCAAATTCGAGGGTTTGTAAGGCATAAATCAACATCACCACAAACGAAACCGCCAAACTCACCCAAAATATTTTTAAGTCTTTTGAGTTAGAAGAAAACCGAATTTTTCCGTCTTTAAAACTAAACAAACGCAGAATTAAAATCCCCAATCCCACAAAGACATACTGAGGATAAAACAATCCCGTTAAACCAATAGAAATCGCCACGCCCCAGAGATTACTTCTGATCAAATAATAGATAAACGCTATAAAAATCGGATAAATAAACGCTCTCGGCGTTCCCGATGCCACATCATCTTTTAACCAAATAATCTGATTCATCAACAACGCCCCGACAAAACCCGCCAGAGGAACGGGCAGAATTTCTACACTAATTCCAAACGCAAAAGGCGTGCTAATAATCCCTAAAATAGAAGGCACAATTCGACAAAAAACCAGCGGATGAATCCCCAAAAACGTCGCCACCAAATAAAGAAGCTTGTATCCGTTTGGGGCGACGGCTTGGAAATAATCGGCAATTAAATCATTGGGAAATAACTCGGGATCGAGATATCTTTGCATCCAAAAAATATGCTGGCGAGCATCATCTTGAATTAACCCGGAACCCTCAAAAGCACGATGCAGCGCCATCCCCGCATAAATAACCGCAAATACCATGCTGAGACTAAACCAAAAAATCACTCTCGAACGGGGGGTTTTATCGAGGGGAGACGTTAAAAAAGCGTGTAAACGAGTCATTGACATAGACTTAGATTTGATGAGAGTTTAACGGTTTAAAATTAAGAGTTGAGAATACAGTTAGCATCGAGTATAATATACTCTTGAACTTGCAGGACGGTACAGCGATCGCTTAACGTTGAAAGGATCGGTTTTTGTCCGGCTTTTAGATTTTCTTCGACTTGTTCGGTAACGGTTGGGCTGAGTTTTTTTAGGGCGTCTTCTTGTTGAACAAACTCCAACGTTAGCGCCTTTTCTTCGATCATCCAAAAATCTACTTCATACTCTTGAACAAACTGTTTTACTTCCTCTAAATTAGGGCTGTACTGGGCTTTAATTAATGCTTCTGCTCGCTGTTTCATCGGTGTATAATAGTTTTCGTGATAGGGTAACAAATACTCAGAACCCACTAAAATTGAACGCTGAGAAAAGGCGGGGATATTATTGGCAACCTCTGCTAAAGATGCAATGCGCGTATCCGGAGGTTGAATGGCAAAAAATTCGTACAACAACGGAATTTTCCCAACAACATTATTGGTAATCGGGAAACGACTGGTTAAAGCAGGATAACACAAACAGAAAAATACTAGCACAGCCAAACCGATTTTAAGAAAAATTTTGTGCCGTTTTTCGTTAATTTTCCGGACAATCACATCGAGAAGTAATGTAATGGCAATTCCCCCCGCCACAGCCATGATTATCCTCAAGCTATGCTGGCTATAACGGCTGGGATGGTGCAACCGAAACGCCAAAAGATGAGCCAGTAAAAACAATCCGGTTGACACCAAAAGTAATTCTGGTAAAATAAGAATGGAGCGAGAAATTTTTTTAGTCAAGGGAAATTTTGAGGAATATCTCAATAAAATTGGTAAGAAAATTCCGGCGAAAACTTGGGGCGGAATGGGGGATTTTCTAAACCATTCTTGGGGTAAAAAACCCGAGCGATCGCCCGTCAACCAAAAATCTAACGGTTTATCCGTAAAAAAAGAAGCCCGTCCCCCCGGATAAAATTCCGGTAAATTTTTCGCTTGACTAAGATTGATAACATCTCCCCATTGAGAAGAATTGATCGCGTAAGGAAGTAAAACCAAACCGCCAATTACCAAACCCGTTATTAAAATAGAGTAGTTGGTATTTCGAGTAGAATCTGTGTGTTTGCTTCCCCAAAATAGATGTAAAATGACTACACCCACCGCAATTAAAACCCCTTGGGGATAAAACCCGCCCAATAACGCGATCGCAATACCCACACCGATAACAGATCGCCGCAATAAGAAATATAAAAAAGCGAGAAATAGCGGATAAAAAAACGCCCTCGGCGTCGCCGTAACCAAATCATCTTTTAACCACAGATTTTGATTGAGAAGTAATGCACTCAAAAAACCCGCCATCGCCACCGGGAAAATCTCCCAACACACCCCAAAACAAAAACCCGTTGTAATAACACCCAAAATAGTCGGTAAGATTTGATTTAATAAAAGCGGACTCACCCCTAGCCAAGCAAAAACTTGATAAAATTTAGCATATCCGGGCGGCGCAACCGACTGAAAATAATCGATAATAATATCATTGGGAAACAGTTTGGGATCTAAAAATCTCAACATCCAAACCACGTGCGATCGCGCATCATCTTGGATAATATATTCTTGACCCCACGCTTTGGAAAACGCCCAAACACCACAAGCGATCGCCACAATTAAACTTAAACCCAAGTATAGCCAGACTTGGCGACTCGAAGACTTTTCTAAAGACAAATTTAGCAAGGTTTACCCAGATTTTAATTCAATGGATTTTATTCTATCGGACAGTGTACCGCAGTTTGGCACAAAATAAAACAGATCAAAAACCGATCTGCTTTTAATCCCCATATTAGTAGGTGCATCAGATAGAAAAATTAACGGTTTTCTCCCCTATCTTTTTGTTTGATGCACCCTACAGGTTTTGGGATTTTTTAAAACATAAATAAACCGCTACTTTGCCTTGTAAGAAGCCTTGTGTTGTGCCATCATCGCCGCAATATCGGGATTATAAATTCGTAAATAATTCCAATAATTGCCAAACACAGACTTCACATAACCATAGGTTTCAGGATAGGGAATTTTCTCCGCAAAAGCATCAGGATCTTGAAAACCAAACCGATCTAACCAACCCGAAACCGCATTGGGACCCGCATTATAACTCGCCACCGCCAGCAACGAATTATTGTTGTATTCTCGATGAGTAAAATCGAGATAAAAGGTTCCCAAATTCACATTATCCTCGACATCTTCCAAAGAATAATTCGTGAGTTGAATTTGTTGGGCAACTTCTTCGCCGGTTTCCGGCATCACCTGCATCAAACCCGTCGCCCCAACAACCGATTTAATTGCCGGCATAAACCGAGATTCTTGACGAATTAAAGCCGTTACCAACACCGGATTTAATTGACGTTCTTCCGACCAATTAACAATCGTTTCTAAGTAAGGAAAAGGATACAAAGCCTGCCAATATTCCGGGGTTTTCTTTAACTCCAAATATTTCTTTCGCTCCTCCGGTTCATCCCGCATACTCAAGCTAGAAAGCATCCAAAGCGCATCCAAATTATCGCCCACACCCAGACGCACCAAACCATCAGTATACTGTTCCTCAATAGACGGTTGCATCCGGTTAGCAAATTCAACTTGCCAAAGGTTCCAAGCCTCCCGATGTTTCCCCAGTTGATAAAGTTCTTTTAAAACATCAGAACCCGCAGCCGGAACCGGATGAGTTTCGGGATATTCAACATGAGGATTGAGCGGACGAACGGTGGTAAAATCTCCCACAGGCCAACCCAATTGTACAGCCGCCCGCCAAGCATAATAAGAATCGGGATAACGGGCTAACAAATATTCAAATGCTTTTTTAGCTTCGGCGGAATTACCAATTTGTTGCGCCCATTTTCCGATCCAAAAATTCGCTTCCGGCGCCAACTCACTATCGGGATTTTTAGTAGAAAGTTCTTTTGCCCATTTAGACGCCTCTTTAATGTTTCCCGCCTTGGCATAATCCTGAGCAAGTTTCCACCGCAATTGTGCCGCAGGTTCCGAGTCGCTATGTTGATTTAACAACATTTGTCTCGCTTGAGACGCCGACTGTTTTGATTGCAATTGATCCAGCAATTCCGCCTTATCATAAAGCGCCTCGGCACGATGTAAGGGAAAACCGGCGATCGCTTGATCGAGGTATTTTACCGCATCAGCACGATCGCTCAACCGAGCCAAACGAATTAAGCCAAACCCCGCATCTTCCCCACCCGGATCTTTTTGATCGGGAAACGCTTGGATAAGTTGTTCGTAGGCTTTGCGGGACTCGGGAATCTTCCCATCGAGCCACAACCCTCGGGCATGACGGTAGAGGTTGCGAGGGGTGCGGGTTGCTTTTGCATAAGCCAAAGCGCCCTTACCATAATCCTGTTTTTCCCAATAGCCAAAGGCTAAAGCTTCCCAGTCTTCCGGCGTCAGTTGGCTGGCGTAGTTGAGGCGCAGCTTTTCTAAATAGGTGCCGTAGTCCTGTAAATAAATGCCGTGTCGGGCGATAATTAATAAAAGCGGGAGTTGATTGGGATTTTCTTTCAAACGGGCTTGGGCAATTTCAACGGTACGGGGATGAGCCGGAAATTCTGCGATCGCCCGGTCCCAATATTCGGGGTTTTCCTTCCCCAAAACATACAGCGCCTCGGCGACAACGGGATCTTCGGGATAAGTTTGCAGTAAATTTTCCCAAGTTTGCTTGGCGTTGGCGGTATCGCCCATCAGTTCGTAAGCTTGCGCCCGCTTTAACAAAATATGGCTTCCCAAAAGCGGATAATCTTTTTCGAGTCCTTCTAAAAGGGGAACCGCTTCCGTTGGCTGGTTTTGTTGAAGAAAATCGCTAGCCAGTAAATAACGCGCCCGACTGCGATCGCTTGAGGGGGCTGAAACTTGAGCAATTTCTTTAAGTTCATCTTGGCGATCTTCGGGAGACATCGACGCCAACAAAATAACCATCTCCGTGTCATCAGACTCGGGAATAGACGCCTCGCGAGACGGTAAAAATCTTTGTAACTGCGTGATCGGGAAAAAGATCCCGATCGCCAGGGCGACAGACGCAGCACCGAGCAAGAGGGCGAATTGAGTGATCCGTTGCTTAACCATGATGGAATTTGCTCTGTGGTCAATTTTCAGGGGTTTATCGTGATTTTATGAGAAGTTTGTTGTCAAAACTTGAGGTCAGTTTTTTCAACAGAGATTAATCAAAATTTAATACTTTGAGCGTTTACAATAGTTTGGGCGAGATTAATGGACTCGACACAATATCCATCGTAAAGACATGGGCGGGTTAGGAATGGGAAAAACATCGCGACCCAAAGCCCAATGTTCAAACCAAGGTGTAGGCGGCCATGCTTCGGCACTTAAATGAGTCCGTTCATATTCATACACCGACTCATCCGACAACACCTGTAGAGGCAAACCCTGCATTGCTCCGTTTAACTCCGGGCGAGTCAATAGATAAGACCATTGCACCTGAGACATTTCTCGCACCTTTTCATCGGGTTCATAGCCCTCATCAGCGACAAACGTGCTAAACAGCAGCAACCCTCCCGGTTGAATGGTTTCGCACATCACATTCAGTAAAGTTTGCACTTCTGAGAGGGCGCGAAAATGGGAAATGACTTCGGCTACAACTGCTAATTTATAATATTTTTGCGGAAGTTTCAGAGCCGGGTTCAGAATATTGCTTTGAACCGCCCGCACGGGTAGATTTTCGGCCTTTGCTTCTTTGGCGATAATTTGAGCAAACTCGGGGGTGAGTTCCACCGCATCAACGGGGTGTCCGAGTCGCGCCAAAGGTAAAGTATTGCGCCCTACCCCTGCACCCACATCTAAAATAGGAGCGGTAGCCGCCGATCCCAACTGAGAAGCGATCGCCATTAGTTTAGCATCGGGATGAGAACCAAACAACGGCCCTTCGCGACTGGTGAGCCAGCGCTGATATTTATTTTCGATGGTCAGGATTTCTGTTTTTACCGTTAATCTTAACCCATGAGTCAGTCCGTGCGTCGGGTCTGGCGGTTCGTATTGGAAGACCAAACGAGCATGAGGAGAACTGTTGTATCCTTCTGTCAGTTTCTTTTCAACAAGCTGACGCAACGCTTGTATTTCCTTCGGCGTGAAATTTTGTCCCAGCGCCACCAGCAAGCGGTGAAACTGTTCGACATACTCATCTAAGAGTGCGGGTACACAGGGTAAAACGAGTTGTCCCCTCGCTGATGTGAGTCGCTTTACCTTCAGCATCAGTGCGTTATCTAAAACGGCCGGATCGCTCACCGTTGTCGGCTTGTTGGCTACCACGAGTTCTAAATCCTCAAACGATATCGGAGTTCCCATGATGTTAATGTACATCATTGACCAATAAAAAGCGGGATATGAGCCAAGTCCGTGACTGACGGTTAACCACTCAAATCACAACTATTTAGGTGAATGTTGATAGGCAGACCAATGGTAAAATGATAGCATGAAAGCAAGATACCAGTACCGAATCTATCCAACACTCGAACAGCAAACCCAATTGGCTAAACTCTTTGGTTGCTGTCGGGTTGTCTGGAATGATGCCTTAGCTCACTGTATTGAACTCTACAAGTCTGGGGAAAAGAAACTGAGTAATTCTCAACTCCAGAAGCAGTTCATTACCCAGGCTAAGAAAACAGCTAACAGGGAATGGTTGAAAGAGGTTTCTAACATCCCTTTGCAACAATCTCTTAACGACTTAGAACAGGCTTATCAGAACTTTTTTAAATCGTGCAAGGGCAAGCGAAAGGGCCAGAAAATTAGACCTCCTAAGTTTAAAAAAAGGAACGCTAAACAATCAGCTAGGTTTAGAATTGGTGGATTTAAACTAGATAGAGACAAGATATCTTTAGCCAAGATTGGCAACTTAAAGATTATCTGGTCAAGATCTCTACCTTCTCAACCTTCATCGGTCACTGTTATCAAAGATGCAGCTAACAGATACTTTTTGAGTTTTGTTGTAGAAGTCAATCAACAACTACTTCCCGAATCACCGAGCCGTGTTGGTATTGATTTAGGAGTCAAGACGTTTGCTGTACTAAGTTCTGGACAAAAAATAGACGCTCCTAAACCACTAAAACAGAAAATTAAACGTCTGAGAAAACTCAACAGAAACCTATCTCGAAAGCAGCAAGGTTCCAAGCGTTACGAGAAAGCTAGGGCAAGAAAAGCTAAACTCTATGCCCGAATGAAAGATACTCGCAAAGATTTCCTGCACAAACTCTCAACCCGAATAATCATCGAAAACCAAGTGATCGTTCTGGAGGATTTAAACGTGTCAGGAATGGTTAAAAACCGCAAGCTTTCAAAAGCAATTAGCGATTCTGTTCGTGAATGGACTTGTTTAAACTGTGAAACTACTCACGATAGAGACGGTAATGCCGCCTCAAATATTCTACTCGCCGGAGGACTTTCGGAGAGTCTAAATGGACGTGGAGGAGCGTGTAAGACTTCTGTTAAAGAAGCAGCATCCAAAGAAGCGTCAACCCGCTTAGAGAAACCTGTGCAGTTATCAATCTTTGATATTTTGCAGTAGGCTTCTGCTAGGAATCCTCTCCGTTCACGGAGGGGAGGATGTCAACCGTCATTCGGTGAACTCGTTCCACAACCGGGGTAAATATAGCTTAATATTGCGATCGCAATACCTGCGGTAGGAAGGTTGACCCGAAAACCAACCCCATCCTTACTTTCAACCTCTTCATCCTCCACGAAATCAAAAAAACATTTTTCTTTTTTTTCGGGAAACTCTAAAGCGGGACTCCAGTAAACGAAGCATTTTGAGGCGTTTCGGAGCTTAAGATCAGCCATACCACTTTTCTTTTCTGGGATACTGCGATCATCGCTTACTGAGAGACGACAGCGTGAAAAAAAGATAATTTTTTCTGAAGGGGAAACAAATTACCACCAAACACTATTTGGCAAGGGTTTCGGTTGGTATTCCTCTGACAAGATGGAGGCTGCGATCGCAATAAAAACGGGACAAGCTCACGAAACAATTAGGTTTTCAGGCTGAATGATCGCAAATATGCGCGTCAATGGAGCGACAAAGAAGCGGAATCTGTTTCGAGGTTTTATCGCTCAAACCCTTTACCAAAGCAATTTTAACCCTTATTTTTCGCCCCTTTATGAATTTTTGCGATGTTTTTTTTCCTCCAGTCCCTTGCATTTTTTTTTCGTTTGTGTCAACATACAAAAAGTAGGAGAAAATTACCATCCTTTCTCCTACTCCAAGTTGAAGTATTTACTTTATTTAATGTCCCCCGCAAAGGAGGCGGGTTCACAATGACTAATAATAACGAATTTCCCGAACAAAGTCAAGTTAAGCTATCCTCTCAAAAAATTAGATCGATTTTATCTGATCTCTCTGAAAATTCCCCAATTTCTCTGATAGTTTTGTATAGCGTGAAACTTTTGAATATAGATAAGATTGATGCAACTGAGAAAGACATAGGCAAAATTGCTAAATTAGGAACCTCAGCTACCAACACTCATCTGCGAAAACTATGCGGTATTACGGGAGAATCCGTAAAAGACCCGTTATCCGATCCCATTGTAAATCGTACAGTAAATCAATCATTACGCGCAAAGCCGCATATATATCAGGTCAAAAGCGAGATCGATCTCAAACATATTCAGCGTGCAATGACGAAAGCAAATATCGAATATCAAGATTACGATCAAAGCTTTGAAGACGAATATTTAAAGGAAAAATTAGAAAACCAAGACTTAGATGAAAACTTGCAAGACAAGATGATCAACGCTCAGAAGCATCTTTCTTCTGGACAGGAATTAGTCGTCAAACAACTGCAACATGAAAAGGACCAATTGAAGCAGGACAACGAACGAAAAAATCAAGAGATTGAACTATTAAAGCAGGAGAACGAACGAAAAAATCAAGAGATTGAACTATTAAAGCAGGAGAACGAACGAAAAAATCAAGAGAATGAACTATTATATAGTCGTTTGAAAAAAGAAATACAATTGCAATTAGTTTAGGGATAAATTATTGGGCGCAAGCCGCAGCGCCCCTACGAATTTTTTAATCGCTTTCAACAACACAAACAATCTTACCAACCGCTCGCCCCGTTTCGCTGTAACTGTGGGCTTCAATAATATCAGAAAGTGGAAAAACCCGATCAATAACCGATTGAATTTTACCCGCTTCTATCCAATCTCGCAACGCATCTAAATCTCGACGATTCGGCTGTGCTAACACTAATTTAGCGGATTTACCGGGAAGTAACCAAGTTTGAGCCGAAGCCAGAATATTTTCGGGAGTTGGAAGGGTAGAAATATAAATTCCATCCGGTTTTAACACTTTCTCACAGTTGTAAAAGGTTTGTTTTCCCACCGCATCTAAAATAATGTCGTATTGGGTTCCTTGTTGGGTAAAATCAACTTGAGTGTAGTCAATTACAATATCGGCGCCCAACTGTTTTACCCGTTCTAAATTGGCGCTGCTACAGACTCCCGTGACTTCGGTTTCCATCACTTTTGCTATTTGTACGGCGTAGGTTCCTACCCCTCCAGAAGCGCCGTTTATTAATACTTTTTGTCCGGGTCGAATTTGACCCAAATCAAACAATGATTGTAGCGCTGTTAACCCCGCAATGGGAACCGCTGCTGCTTCTTCGTGCGTCATGGTCGAGGGTTTGGGGGCGGTGATAGAAGCCGGAACCGCAGCATATTGGGCGCAAGCACCCCCAGAAACCGGGTTGAGACTGGTGTAGACTTCATCTCCCGGTTGAAAGCCTGTGACTTTTTCTCCGACTTCTACCACCACTCCAGACAAGTCCGCACCAATTTTTTTCGGAAAATTATAACCGGAGATCAGTTGTAAGCTTCCCTGTCGCATTTTCCAGTCAACGGGGTTTACACTGGTGGCGGAGATTTTAACTAATAGTTCATCCGGTTTAATTTTGGGTCTGTCTATCTCTCGATATTCCAACACGTTGGCTGAACCATATTGATTAAAAATAACCGCTTTCATGTCTAAATCCTCAGTCTGTTTCCTGATGCTTGATTCCTTGTTCATTTAATGTATCGTGTATTTCTCTATTTGTCATCATGGTTTTATTAATTTGATTGGACAGAACTTCAATTCCTAGCAGAGTCCATTTGACCAACTGCGGTCCGGCTCGCACGTCTGGGCTAAACTTGGCGCCTGACTGGGGAATTGATTCTTTTTTCGGTTTACATCTCGATGCTTTTTGAGGTAAAATTTCCGGTCGGATGCGTTGGAGAATTGAAAAATTATAAAGGGTTAATTGCAGTCGGAAAATGACTAAAATTGTTTTTGATACGTCCTACAGGGTGCAACCGGGAGATACGGTTAAAAGTATTGCTGAAAAGGGGTTTAAAGATGGCGATCGCTGGCGGGAAGTTCGCCTAGAAAATGGAACTCATTTTACTTCTCTCGATTCTTCTCAATTGCTAGCAGGTCAACGGGTTTATCTGCCGATTAAAATCGGTGAACGAGTCCATCCACCCTCGGCATACGGACAAGGCGATGATTTTTTATCAACGGATGATTTGATGCCGTTATCGCCGATTTATAGCAACTTTTATCAGGGTTTGATTCGCTTCTCTCCGGCTAGTTTACTTTTAAAACGCCCAATTGTTCAACCGTTGATTGAGCATTTTTTAGAAGGCAAAGGCGGAGTTTATCAGCATGATATCAATGCGCCCTTATCCCGTTTGCTTGAAGATTCACCGCCTTTTAAGTCGGCGTTTAATTCGGTTGTTCGTCAAATACAGCAGCAAATTTCATCTTTTGTTAGCTTGAATGATTTTGATGTCAATAAGCTCAAAATTTCTATTCCGCATTTTGGGTTTAAACCGGGAAAAGCTGATTTAACATTGTTCGCCGCAATTGGCGGAATTCAAGGGGCGGAGTTGTTGCTGAAACGATTTACATTCAACCCAGATTATTCTTACTCTTTTGAGGTGTTTTTTGTGATTTATGATGATTTTGGACTCGGGAAAGATGATCGCTATAGTCCGAGTTTATATGCGGCTTGGAATTTACAGCATCGCGGAGAAGCCAAACCGTTTGTTAATGAAATTATTCTACAGAAAACGATAACCGGAACTTTAAGCGTTTCGGAAAAATAAGACAGCCGCTTTCTTGACAAAATTATTCACAATCAAGACTTGAGTCTGTTGATTAAAAAGCTTTTCCCTAAAAATGACTTGAATAGATAGAGAGAGTTGTGCTATTCTAGAATAAATATTATTGGCAAAGTGTCAAGTTTTGTTAATTTTATTTCAAATAATTATGAAAAATAAGACTCCCAATCATCCGGGGTAAAATAGAATTAAACCCAACCGTTGATTTCAAGTCCATAACCAATTTTTCCAGACAATGTTGAATTTAGAAATAGACCCGGCTCTAACTTTGTTTTTACTATTTTTTCACTGTTTAATGGGTGGAATAGCCGCTTTAATTGCCAAACAAAAAGGTCGCCGTTTTAATCGGTGGTTAATTTTCGGATTAATTGGCGGAACACCCGTATTTTTTACCGCTCTTTGGATTAAACCTTTATCGACTCGGGTTTAACTGAGATCGAACCTCAGTCTCAGAAACCGGATTTCTCTAGGAAAAAACTAGGGAATTTAGCTAAGAACAATAGCCAGAAATCCGGTTTTTTTTAGGTTAATTTAGCCAATCCTAATATCCAGAAATCCGGTTTATCCAAAACCTCATCTATTTTGAAAAGGAGAAAAGATTGATGAGTAAAACAGCAATTGTCAGAACTTCAGGTGATGTTTTAAATGTACGTTCGAGTCCGAATGGTGAGATTATAGATACCCTGGCTAATGGGACAAAAGTAACCGTAACCGGAGAACCGGTGAAAGGGGGAAATTGGAATTGGGTTTCAATTGGCCCAAACCGTTGGGTGGCGATGGAATTTCTCACGTTTTTATCGGTTTCCGAAGAACGTTCGTCAACCCCCAACGGACTCGCGGGGGCGAAAGTGGTGGCGAGTCAAACCTCAGAAAAGATAGCGGGGGGGTTAAAAGTATATGAAACCGAATTAATCGATAGTGAAGGTCGGGTGATTGATAGAATACGCTGTGTATCGGGTCGAGTCGGTTTACAAGATCCGTCCGACGTACCGGGATCTCAAACCCCGATCCCGTTTGGGGTGTATACCTTTGATATTCCGGGTCATGTGGAGTACGCACCGGGAGAGTTTGGGGGGGTGTGGTCGCCCGTGACCCCAACCTTTAAAACCCGGCGAGGGGGGTTTGGGGTACACTACGATCCTTCGACCTTTGAAAACAACTCCCAAACGGGAACAGGAGGCTGTTTAGCAACACCAACCCTCGACGAACGAGAGATAATGACCAATTTTATTGTCAATTACAAACCCATATACTTGATTGTAGAGAAAGGGGATTAACTCTACTGAGAAAAGGAGTTTTCAAGCTATGACGTTCTGTATAGGGAAGAGGGGAGTTAATATGTTATTCTTAGCCAATGTGCTAGAACAGACAGAAAATTTCTCCAATGCCTTTTTGTAGCCCCTCCAAGCTAACGAAAAGCGCCGATCATCAAGAGAACATTTTTTGTTTGACTCCAGGTCGTTGGAGAGGCGTACATAGCCGTTTCTCCAGAGTTAGACAAATCTGTATGTGTAAGTTCATTCCGTTCAGGGATTGAGTGTAAAGGTCTTATGAGTATTGAGAAAATTGTTGAGCAAGCTTTACAAGATGGTTACTTAACGCCTTCTATGGAGGCAGAAGTCGGACGCATTTGCAACACCGCATCCGAATTATCAATCGAGGAGTACATGGCACTCGATCGCCTCATGGGAGCCTTGTTAACGGGTGAAGTGGTTGTTCTACCCCGCAAACAGTTTATCAACGTCATGGAAGAGTTGGTTCTCAGCGAAGCGATCGCCCGGGTGGCCGATATTGAGGATAGCAATGAACAATCGCTCGATGTTGGGGATATTGCTGCATATGCGCTCAACCGACTTCCGCCTCTGTATGCAACAACCGAAGAAGGCGCTCAATATCAGCGTTCTAAAGCCAGAGAAGAACTCTACGATCTCATTTCCAGTCAGGTCAAAGAGGCGATCAATCTGAATTTAGACCGAGTTGCCCAAAACAAAACCGTATTCGCACAGTTGTCCGGTGAAGGCGTCCTGGGTAACATTAGCACCTTGCTCAAAACTTATGCTGAAAATTACGAGCAAGGTCATTAAAGCGGCTTTCAGGAGTCCGTTGAAACCTCCTCGGGTGCAGACTCGGGAGTGGGACGAACGGCCGGTTGAGCAGCACGCTGTTCTCGCCGTTTGCGTTCGGCTTGAGTCATTTCGTCCATAACGGTACGAGCTTGCATCAATTTTTCTAAATTGCTGCGATACAGTTCGAGATCCTTTTGCAATTTGTCCTGAGGTATGTTTAATCCCGAAGCGATTTGAGCCAGAGTTTGATCGGTTGCTTCCTTGTCCTCGATCGCTCCGCGATCAGCCTGTTCGATCAGGGTAAATAAACCAATGGCAAACAGGCGACTGTACTTGTACTTGGGATTGGTGGCAATCCGATGAAAGGAACTCTGCAAGTCGTTATCGCCGCTCTCGTTAGCGGCCTGATTCGCCCAAGAGACAATATCCTTGACCGAGAGGGTTTGAGCCAATTGCTGCAATCGCTCGGCTTCGGCCCGATAGCGCTGGGGATCATCTTGCAAAGCACCAATCAAAGCATTGAACATCGACTCCCGATCGGATGCGGGTAGATATCCTTCCATAAAACGGTCGAAGGCGGTCACGACCCCCAAAGCATAAATCGGATCGTATTGGAAATCCACATTGACCGACAGTAGGTGCATCTCAACCATTAATTCCTCGATCACCCGACGGTAAACCGAGTTGATCGGGCGAGTGTGAATGCTATAAAAAGCGCGTTTAGTATCAGAGACAGTACGGATGTTGTTCACAAGCCATTCTTAAGAGGGACTTAAGATTCTATTGTCTCTCCTGAAGACTCGTTTGCCAAGCGAGATCCCCCTAGCCAATCTGACAAGACTCGGGTTAGTCTGTATTATGGACTGCAAAATAGAAACTGCGGTAACAAAAAGTTAATCCCCGCTCAATGGCTTGGGGAGGCGCAATTTTGAGTCTGACAATTCCTCTTGTCACAGTTCAACGTTAGAAAAATAAATCTTTTCGAGGAAAACTTGCATGACTGCAACAACCGAACGTATTCAGTACGAAATTAAAGATCCCTCTTTGGCAACTCAAGGAAAACAGCGCATTGATTGGGCGGGACGGGAAATGCCCGTTCTGCGATTGATTCAAGAACGCTTTGCTAAAGAAAAACCCTTTGCGGGTATCCGCTTGGTTGCTTGCTGCCATGTCACGACAGAAACGGCTCATCTGGCGATCGCCCTGAAAGCAGGCGGTGCGGATGCGATCTTAATTGCCAGTAACCCCCTGTCCACTCAGGATGATGTTGCTGCTAGCTTGGTCGTCGATCACGGTATCCCCGTTTTTGCGATCAAGGGAGAAGATACAGAAACCTACTTGCGACACGTTGAAACCGCTCTGGATCATCGTCCCAACATTATCATCGATGATGGGAGTGATGTGGTTGCAACTTTGGTGAAAAATCGCCAACATCAACTTTCCGATCTGATTGGGACCACCGAAGAAACCACCACAGGTATTGTTCGTTTGAAGGCAATGCTCAAAGATGGCGTGTTGACCTTCCCGGCGATGAACGTTAACGACGCCGATACCAAACATTTCTTTGATAACCGTTATGGTACGGGTCAGTCTACCCTCGATGGTATCGTTCGGGCGACTAATATTCTGTTGGCGGGCAAAAATATCGTTGTTGCCGGCTATGGCTGGTGCGGTAAAGGCTGCGCCCTTCGCGCTCGCGGCATGGGTGCTAACGTGATTGTGACTGAAGTTGACCCGGTACGCGCGATCGAAGCGGTAATGGATGGTTTCCGGGTGATGCCGATGGAACAAGCAGCCCCCATTGGCGATCTGTTTATCACGGTGACAGGAAACAAACACGTGATTCGCTCCGAACATTTTGATGTGATGAAGGATGGGGCGATGGTTTGTAATTCGGGTCACTTTGATATTGAAATTGATCTCAAGTCCTTAGCCCAAAAAGCGACCGAAGTTAAAGAGGTTCGCAACTTCACCCAACAGTACAAGCTGCAAAATGGTAAGTCTGTGATTGTACTCGGAGAAGGACGACTGATTAATTTGGCCGCTGCTGAGGGTCATCCGAGTGCGGTAATGGATATGAGTTTTGCTAACCAAGCCCTCGCTTGCGAGTATCTGGTGAAGAATAAAGGCAAACTTGAACCCGGTATGTACTCCATTCCCACCGATGTCGATCAGGAAATTGCCCGACTGAAATTGAAGGCAATGGGGATTAACCTCGATACCCTCACCGACGAACAAATTGAGTACACCAACTCTTGGGCGTCCGGTACCTAAAACAGTAACCAGTGACCAGTGACCAGTGAGCAGTCAACAGTGACCAGTCAACAGTAAACGGGAAAAGGGTGCGGTGAATATTAACCGATGAAAACGCTGGTCACTGGTAACAGATAACTGATAACTGTAATCACTGGTGACTGGTGACTGTAAAGACTGGTGACTGAAAACCTTCCCTTTTCCAATACCTGTGTCTAAACTCTCTGTTGAACTGCAACGTTACTTCTTTGATGAAGAACGCTTTCCCCAAGTCACCCTGGCTGATATTCTCGATATCGCTGGCGAACGGGTCTTTGGGTTTTTGTTTGTGATATTGTCTTTACCTTCGGCTTTACCGGTTCCGGCGCCGGGTTATTCGGTTCCCTTTGGGATTTTGTTGTTTCTTTTGGCGGTTCAGCTTCTAGTTGGATCGAAACGACCTTGGTTTCCGCAAGGATGGCTCAACCGTCCCATCGACCTAAAAACCGTGCAGGGTTTTTTAAAAGGCGGAATTCCCTGGTTACAGAAAATTGAGTTAATTTCTCGTCCCCGCTTAAGCTTTGTTTGCACCAGTTTTCCGGGTCGGATTATCATCGGGTTGGCGATCGCGTTGATGGCTATTTCGATGATGATTCCGATTCCGGGAACCAATACTTTACCCGCGATCGGGATTTTTGTCACCGGGTTTGGTTTACTCGATGATGATGGTGCAATTAGTTTGGGGGGATTGGTGCTGTGCGTGATGGGAGCAGCCCTTTCGACGCTAATTTTGATTTTTGGTTACGAAGCGGTAAAAGGCGGAATTAACTTAATTCGTCAGTCATTTTAAGCGATTCGGGGAAGGGCGGCGACGATACCGCCCTAATTTGCCCACAAACACGATGAATCGAGCATCGATGACGCGATCGCTCTCTAGCCCAGTTCACTCTAGAAGTCCAGCGATTCGGGGTAACGCTGATTTCCGACGGTGAACCGATTAACGCCACTCCTGACTCAAGGCGGTCCAAGTTTGTTCGTCAACGACCCCATCGCCTTCTAAACCTTTAGCCTGTTGATAGGCAATCACCGCAGCTTGGGTGCGACTACCAAAGACCCCATCAACAGGACCCGGATCGTAACCTTTGACCTGTAAACGGGTTTGCAGGGTGATCACCTTCGATCCTTTGGTTCCCTTGCTCAACACTTCGACAGGGGGGGCGACCGCTACGGGCTGAGGATTGACTTCGAGAAGCTGCCAGGTTTCCCGATTAACGATTCCATTAACTTCTATTCCTCGGGCTTGCTGGAAGGCTCTAACGGCCTGTTCTGTACGGGGGCCGAATACACTATCAATCCGACCGGGATCAAAACCATGAACTTGTAGGCGCTGTTGTAAGCCTGTCACCTGCGATCCTCGGGTACCGGGTTCCAAAGTATAACGTCGGATCGGTTGAGGAGAAGCTTCATAAAACGGATCGGAAAATAGACCCTCTTGGGGGGGTTGGGAAGGAGAAACAAACTCCGGAGAACGTCGAATGGGAATTTGCAGTTCCTCGCTGAAACTAAAGTCTTTGGTGGGGAGATCGGTTTTGAGGTCAGAGGTGGCCCGAGCGGTGGAATTAAACCCCAAAACGGCTACAATCAGTGAACTGGCTAGGATAGCATTTTTGATAAACATGACGGGTTATCGGTGAACTTTATTGGCAGTTGATCTACAGACGGAATACACTTGATTGAATTTTATCATCTACCTCCGATAGTAAAATCCGGTAAAAGATAGAAGATCTATTCAAGTCTATTTGCAAAATCATCGAGGGGTGTACCGGAAAGGATTTTTAATTACAAAACGTAAAAATCTAGAGTTTGAGATTGTAAATATATCCGTATTTGTTCCGAATGTAATTGAGAAACGGATCGAGACTCAACCCCCGGCCTGTAACCCGTTCCAGGAGTTCCTGGGTCGTAAACTTGCGGCCGTGCTGATAAATGTGATGTTTGAGCCAATCACGCAAGCGCTGAAAGTTTCCGCGTTCGATATCAACCGGAATTTCTGGATCGTTAATGATGGCGGTTTCGTAAAACTGAGCGGCGATCAAGTTCCCCAATGTATAGCCGTGAAACATTCCGCCAATTAAGCCAATATACCAGTGAACATCTTGTAAAACGCCGTTGGTATCGGTTGAGGGAACAAGACCCAAATCTTTTTGATATCGTTCGTTCCAGGCCTTTGGCAAATCCCCCACGCTCAGAGTTCCTTCTAACATTGCCAATTCCAGATCGAAGCGAATCATCACGTGTAGATTGTAGGTGACTTCATCGGCATCGGTGCGAATTAAAGACGGTTGTACTTTGTTGATAGCGCGATAAAATTGTTCGCTAGAAGTTTGTCCTAGCTGACGAATAAATGTACCCTGGAGTTGGGGATAAAACCACTCCCAAAACCCTCGACTGCGACCGACCAAATTTTCCCATAACCGCGACTGACTTTCATGGACGCTAAAAGAAGTTCCCATTGCCAACGGCGTTGCTTCTAAGTCCGGGGAAAGTCCTTGTTCGTACATAGCATGACCCATTTCATGGATACTGCTAAATAAGGCTTGATCGAGGTGATGTTCATAAACTCGGGTGGTAATTCGTACATCCCCAATGGAAAACTTGGAGGCAAAGGGATGTAAAGTTTTGTCTTGACGGCCTCGGTTAAAGTCGTAACCCAAACGAAACAGCACGCCTTTGATAAAGTTGAGTTGTTCTTGTTCGCCATAAAATTGATGCAGACAAGAATCATCAACCTGAGGGGCGGAGGCGATCGCTTGGACGAGGGGAAGAAGCTGTTGTCGCAACTGCTGAAAAATCGGTTTGATCGCGTCCACACTCAGGCCGTAGTCATTGCGCTCAATTAACGGATCGGCGACCTGTTTGCCGCCATAAAAACTGGCCAATTCCCGAGACAGATCTAAAGTTTTCTCTAAATAGGGTTGGACTTTGGCAAAATCATTGGCCGGACGGGCCTCTGACCAGGCTTCATAAGAGGCGGCTTGATGCTGAGATAGCCTTGCCATAAATTCCGATGGAACTCGAATCGCCCGTTGATAGTCTCGGCGTGCAATTGCAATTAAACTCGCGGCGAGAGAATCCTGGGGAAGGGAGGCTTCGTAGGGGCGCAAATCTTCCAGGAGTTGTCCGAGATTGGGATCGGTAAGTTTTTCGTGAGCAATCTGTTTGAGGGTGGCGATTTGACGTCCTCTAGCGGCGGCGCCCCCGGCGGGCATATAGGTGGCCTGATCCCAATGGAGTAGGGCAATCACCGATTCAATATCGTTAATCTCACTCAAACGCTGTTTAAGTTCGATTAATTGAGGTTCCTGGTTCGGCAGTGGCATGATGGCGGTGTTGGTCGGATAGACACTATATCATTTCTAGTGTGCCATTCGTTAATATTAATCCTGACAGGGTTTAAGCAAATCAACTCATTCACTTATGAAGTCTTAATTGTTGACGGATTGATCACTTTTTTTGGGGTCTGGAAACATTGAGGGGCATAGTCTCTGGAGCCACCCCCAATCCGCCAACTTGAGAGTTTATATTCTGGTGTACAATCTGATGGTATTTTCGTGTTCCGAAGTGATTGGTATGTCAACAATGACTTATAACGAGACAGCAAATTCGGTAACAGGTGAAGCAGATGCCAAGGCAAGAACTCGCTTGCTTTTAACATTGTGGGCGTTAGGAGGAATTCAAGCCAAGGTTAAGAAAAGTGAACTCACCAGCAAGGTAAAGCAAAAGCGCCAAGGTAAAAAAGTGGGTATTTATCAGGGGCTTTATGATGAACTCAAAACCGCCGGCGCCATCCGAATAGAAAAGGAAAATCAAGTGCCTATGGTTTCCATGACTGACACCGGAAAACGAATGTTAGTTCAAGCACTTAGAGATCCTGAATTTGAGTTTGAAGGAACGGTTGTCGCCGCCCGATTAGCAAATGCTCTGGTGGAATTGATTCGTCAAATTGATGATACGATTCCTTATCTAAGTTCTGAGGAAACGACGGGAGAAAATGATTCGCCTCCCCAATAATAAACCCAGAAGGCGATCAGATTCATGCCCGAAAATCATACCCGTTCCACTTATGCGGTTTGATTGAGTCCCTTGTCTGAATGGGTAAAACTTGAGTTCTATACTCTAGAATAGTTTGGTTGCTATCAACAACAAAACCGCTTTGAATTCCATAGGTTGGCTTTGGTCGTGTTTTCATCCTACTCATTGGGAATTCAATTCCAGATTTAATCTTTTCCACCGGGAAGGGAGAATAATCTTAAATAAGGGTTGATTCGGTTGATAGAGTTTCGCTTCTCACGCATTTTCCTCTCGTATGAATACCCTCGATTTTTCAAGAAAATCTACCGCTCTTTTGTTTTTATTGACTGGGAAGTTACGACTTCTATAGGTGCGTTAGGTTAACGCACCTTTAAGTTCTCATTACCCGCTCTTAACCCCTTGTGGGAACGCTTCTCCACAGATTGAACAGTCACGCTTCAATTTTTGCGGTGATCAGATGACGCTTGATTAAATAAAAATCCCAAACCCAATACAGTTAACGCTACGACTGATGTGGGTTCTGGTACTTTGGGAAATTGCGATTTTACCGTAGAATAAGCTACATCTGCAATAATTTGATGACCTGCTGTTGTTGGATGCAGTTGATCCCAGAAAAAATATTCATCGGGATTGGGAAGTTCTTCGCAGTTAACTTCCAAACAAGCGGTGACTGCATTAATCCAACTGTCTGTAACATTTGTAAATCCAAATTCGGCGGGATTTTCAGCAATACGGTTTGAGGTGGTGTAAACATCTACTTCAGCAATATTAACACCGATTAAGGATTGATTCAAGTCTTCTACGGCCGAATTTAATAAAAAATTATGGGCCGCAGTTAACTGATTGAAAGGTTCCTGTAAACCGAAATTTGAAGCAAGCGGAGTATTCCCCAAACTCGGTAAATTGAACACCAAGAAATTCCGGGCGCCCACATCATAAAGCGATTGTACCGCATTGGATATATTATTAACCGGTATTGTCGGATCGCTATCTTGACCCAGAAGAAAATTGCGAACATAATCATTTGCACCCGCCCAAATTACATAAAGCGCCTCGGAATTTGCCGATTGATTTTGTGCTAATAAAGGGGCTATAAAAGAATCCAGTTGTTGAGTTAATCCGGGTAGGGGTTCGGAAATATTGCGGAGAATATTAATCGTATTGTCATCGCCCGATGTCGCCCCTCCAAAGGAATAATTAACGCCATCAGCAGACGGAACCGGACTGGTAACACCAGAGGGATTTAATCCTAACTTTGGGGTAAAATATTCGGTCCAAAGGGGGCCGTTAGAAAAGCGTCCTAAAGGCGTTTCGGGAACTTGTCCTTCTGTCAGGTTGTAAAGATTTCCCGGATCGGAAAGACTATCACCAAAAACAAAAATTTGCTCAAAACGAGAATCAAAGCTAGCCGCTTCAACCGGAACAGTTCCCACCGTTCCCAAACCAAATAATGTTAATAAAGAAGTGCTTAAAGCAAGCTGAGTATAGTAGATGCGAGACATAGATGACACTCTGATTGAATTCAAAAATCTTGATGTTATTTAATTTAGCATCCACCTCAGAAAAAATACAGAGGGTAATGTAAAGCTTTCACCGGATCTCTGTAAACTTTCGATAAACTCAAATTTTAGATAAATATTTTTTGTTTTACTCTAATATAAAAGACTGAATTATCTGCTACAAAGACTTCTCGGGTGTCGGGTGTCGGGTCTCGGGTTTGTAGGGGCGGGTTTTCAATTAATCTATCATTTCCCGCAGACAACTAATATAAACCCGCCCCGATGTTGTGTAAAGCCGATGATTTATTACAGTTTACAGTTTACAGTAACCACCTGACCAATTATAAGTGTTCACTCTTGAGAGTTAACTGAAAACTGTAAAAACTGGTCACTGGTTACTGGTCACTGTTTACTGTAATCAACCCATCCTACTATTTTATTAGAAAAAAATCAAGACTCTTTCAAAGTTGATCGCATGGTTGGGAACATAATGACATCCCGAATACTTTGAGTATTCGTTAACAACATGACCAGCCGATCTACACCAATTCCCATCCCGCCACAGGTTGGCATTCCTAATGATAACGCCTGAATAAAATCTTCATCCATCGGGTGCGCTTCTTCATCTCCCGCATTTTTTTGGGCGAGTTGTTCTTCAAACCGTTTGCGCTGATCGACCGGATCATTTAACTCAGAAAATCCGTTAGAATATTCGGTACCGTGAATAAATAATTCAAACCGTTCGACATAACCCGGTTTGGAACGATGGCGCTTGGCTAAAGGACTGACTTCGACGGGAAAATCAATAATAAAAGTCGGTTCCATCAGGGTAGATTCTACTTTTTGATCGAACACCGCATAGAGCAAATATCCCAAGGTTTGAGTGTGCAGTTTTGAGGGGTTTAAACCCAATTTTTCCGCTTCTTTAATGGCTTCTCCCAAGTCCAAGGTATCGAAATCTAAGCCTGTTTTTTCCCGCACCGCTTCCACCATTGTTTGCACTTTCCAATGCTTTCCGGTGAAACTGGGATAAATATCGGTGTAGTCGTATTTCCGCTCTAAGCTAATTTTATCATCGAGATAATCAACTTCGCTGACATCGCCCAAGACATCTTTTGCGATCGCACAGATTAAATCTTCAACCAACGTCATCAAGTCAAAATAATCGGCATAGGCTTGATAGGCTTCTATCGAGGTAAATTCGGGGTTGTGGGTGCTATCAATTCCTTCATTTCTAAACACTCGCCCAACTTCAAATACCCGTTCAAACCCGCCACAAACTGCCCGTTTTAAGAACAATTCTGTGGCAATTCGCAGATACAAATCGATATCCAAAGCGTTGTGATGGGTGATAAACGGACGCGCCGCAGCACCCCCGTAAATCGCTTGTAAAACCGGGGTTTCGATTTCATCAAAGTTCGCATCCCAGAGATAAGTTCGCATACTTCTAAGAATGCGACTGCGAAGTTTAAACGTTGCAAAAGATTCGGGGTTGCTAACTAATCCTAACTCGCGATGACGCCGACAAATTTCGGGATCGTTGACGCCATAATAGGAGTCGGGAAAGGGAATGGTTGCTTTTGAAAGGACATCCAAGCGTTCAACTTGTACGGAAAGTTCGCCCCGGTTTGTGCGACAACCAATTCCTTCGGCGCTGACAAAATCTCCGGTATCTAATAATTTTTTGATTTGATTAAAAGATAATCCACCCGCTTCACCGGTGACGAGTTTTTTCTCGATTTTTAGTTGAATGGTTCCCGACTCATCGGTTAACCCAATGAAGCCAATACTTCCACTATCGCGTTTGAAGGTGATGCGACCACAGACTTTAAGCGGACGGTTTTCGGGGTCTGTTTCGCCGTCTGCGAGTTCGTTTCCGGGTTGGGAGAATAGGTCTTTGATCGCTTCGGTGGTGTGGGTTCGCGCAAAGGACTGACTGGGGTAGGGGTCTATTCCGAGCGATCGCAAGTCGTCTACTTTTCGCGAACGGACTTCGGCTTCGTTGCGGGTTTCATTTTGAGCCATACTTAGAATTTCCTGTAACAGTTCAAATCTAAACTTCTATCATAACTTGTAACCCAACTGTATTTTTTCGGACGGCGATCGCCTGGAATTCTTAATTTTATCTAAAAAAAGTAGGTTGGGTTAAGCGAAAGCGCAACTACAGGATTTCTTAAAAAAAGTAGGTTGGGTTAAGCGATCGCGAACCCAACACCCCATAATTTTTGTAATAATTTATTGTTGGGTTTCGTTTCTCAACCCAACCTACAACAATTTTTATTGATATATTTGGCGGGTATGCTGTTAAATATTCGGGTAAATTTTTAAGGTTTTAAGCGTAACGTTTGGGCTTATAATTTGGTAAGGATTTGGAGAAAATAAGATGGACGCCAAAGAACTGTTAGAGAAATATGCTCAAGGCGAACGGGACTTTCAGGGAGTTGAACTGAAAGGGGTTAATTTGAACGGTGCAAATTTAAGTGAAATTAATTTGAAAGATGCAGACTTGACGGGAGCAAAGTTAGATGGTGTTAATTTAACTTACGCAGTTTTAAAAAATGCAAACCTTTCTGCAAGCGATCTTGATAAGGCAAAATTAATGAATGCTAATTTAGAATCTGCAAACTTGAGTCAAGCATATTTGCGTAACACAGATTTCACTGGAGCTTGTTTAAATGAGGCTAATTTTAGTCAAGCAGATTTTAGTAATCATAAAGTCAACTTTCAAGATGCAGAACTTTATAAAGTAAAACTATATAAAGCCCAATTGCAAAATTGTGACTTAACAAACGTTATTTTTAATAATGCTAATTTCAGCAGGGCAAATCTTGAAAAAGCAAAACTAAGAGAAGCTAGTTTAGAAAAATGTAATTTTAAACACGCTAATCTTAAAGAAGCTGACTTAATTGGAGCTAATGTAGATGGAGCCAGCTTTATTGGTGCTGACTTAACTTATGCTAATCTTTATCGAGCTAATATTGAACAAGCGGAAATTTTAGGTGCAATTATGCCCGATGGAAAGATTTATGAACCGGATAACTATAAAATAATAGTCAGAACGCCAGGAACTCAACAACAAAAAGTAATTCATACAGACAAAGCACCCGAACCGCCAAACTCTCGAAATCAAGCCGTTATTGTGAATGGGATGATATTTGTAGCCGGACAAATTGGCATCGATCCGCGACTAAATAGCATATTACACGAAGAAGATGTCGGCAAACAAACCGAACAAATTATGGCAAATTTAGAGATAATATTAACCGAAGCGGGATCAACTTGGGCGGATGTCGTGAAAACCACAATATTCTTAAAAAATATGAGTGATTTTGCAGCGATGAACGCTATTTATGCTAACTATTTCGATGCTGAAATTGCTCCGATTTGCGCTTGCGTTGCGGTGTCCCAACTTCCCCAAAACGCCCTCGTTCAAATCGAATGTGTGGCGTTGAGTCGTTAGATAAAATGATGTTTTTATGATTCCTCCCTAGCCCTCCTGACCTCTCCCTAACCCTCTCCTACGAGGAGAGGGAACGAGAAGAAAGATTTGAGTTGAAAGAGAAAATAATTAATACTTTTAGATATTTAATAACCTGAAAAATTCCCCCTCGCCTTTTAGGAGAGGGGGTAAGGGGGAGAGGTCAAAATCACCTGAAAAATTCCCCCTCGCCTTTTAGGAGAGGGGGTAAGGGGGAGAGGTCAAAATCACCTGAAAAATTCCCCCTCGCCTTTTAGGAGAGGGGGTAAGGGGGAGAGGTCAAAATCACCTGAAAAATTCCCCCTCGCCTCACCTCCCCACCCGCCCCCAATTCTGGGGGGAAAACAATATTCAAAGTCCCCAAATTTTCGAGGGAAAACAATATTCAAAGTCCCCCATTATTGGGGGATTTAGGGGGCAAGGGGTTTAGGGGGCAAGGGGGAGAGGTCACAAATCTTAATATAAAATAAAAATGTAAGAGTGTTTACAGTTTAGCGGTAAACTAAAGCTTATTGGGTGATGGAGACACCGATAATGTATGCGACCGAACTTTTGGAACGATACACCAAAGGGGAACGAGATTTTGAAGGCGTGGAACTTGTAGGAGCCAGTTTAGATCGCCTAGATTTAAGTGATATCAACTTACAAAATGCCGACCTCACCGATGCCAATTTCAACGAAACCAAGTTGATGCGGGCGAATCTTTCCAATGCTAATTTAACCTCTGCTAATTTGCGGGGAGATTTGCGTCAGGCTATTCTTTCTTATGCCATATTAAATGAAGCAGATTTAGGACGGGCCAAGCTACACGGCGCCAATTTAACCGGGGCAAATTTAACCGGGGCAAATTTAACGGGAGCGAGTTTAAATCACGCCAATTTACAACAAGCAAACTTTCACAATGCCGATTTAGATGCGGCGAATTTAATCAGTGCAAATTTGCAGCAAGCGGATTTAAGTTCGGCGAGTTTGAGTTGGTATGATAAAGTTGTTGCTAATTTAAGTCGAGCCAATTTAACCGAGGCAAATTTATCGGAAGCCAATTTAACTGGTGCAAATTTATTAGAAACAAATTTAACCCGAGCGAACCTACAAAAAGCGAACTTACAAGATGCGAATTTAATTCGGACAATTCTAGTAGAAGCGGATTTATGTTTGGCAGAATTGAGCAACGCTCGACTCAAAGATGCCAATTTAGAAAGAGCAAAACTCCAACAAGCAAACCTGCAAGGCATTAATTTATCAAAATTAAATCTGGCGGGAGTAAATCTTAATCGGGCAAACCTGGAAAATGCACTGCTCAGAGAAACTTGTTTTGAGGGTGCAAACCTAAGAATTGTTAAGCTGAATCGAGCGAATTTGATTCGTGCTAATCTAAGTAGAGCGAGTTTAATTGGAGCGGATTTAACCGATGCGAACCTCTACGGTGCCACCCTAGAAAACGCCGAATTTCTAGGGGCTGTTATGCCCGATGGAGAAATCTATGAAATCGATAAAAACTTAATTCAACGGATGCAAATTCAACCCATGACACGCCAAATTATTCGTACAGATAAAGCCCCCGCCCCCGTCGGTCCCTACAATCAAGCAGTTATTGCCAATGGCACGGTGTTTGTAGCGGGTCAAATTTCGATAGATCCCTCAACAAATCAAATCGTTCATGTCGGAGATGTTGCCAAACAAACCGAACAAATTATGGCGAATTTAGAAGCGGTTTTAACTGCTGCGGGGGCGAGTTGGTCGGATGTGGTAAAAACAACAATTTTTCTGAAAGATATGAATGATTTTGGGGCGGTAAATAGCGTTTATGGGCGGTATTTTGAGACGGAAAATGCACCCGCTCGCGCTTGTGTGGAAGTGTCGCGTTTACCGAAGGATGTGTTAGTCGAAATTGATTGTATTGCGACGTTGAACAATCCTTCATAATTTCCAACAGAAATTCAAAATGTCCTGAACGACTCCCAACCCACCCGTAGAAGCAAAAAAGATCCTCTTTGGATAACGCTTTGTCATTGATGAGTAGGGGCGCTATTGCCATGCGCCTCTAAGAGTATTTTGACCTTTCAAATGTACGAACTTAATTCACAAATTCAGGAGTGAAACCCAATGAATACCCCGAAAATTTCCCCGACTTTTTCCCCCATTTTACGCAATATTGACCCCAACTGTAAACAAGATGCAATTGTTATTTACAGAAGCCAGCGTCCGCCCCAAGAAATTTCCTCTCGCGGCGAACAACGTATTCAAAAAATGGAAGTTCAAAGCCAAGAAAACAGCGATGTTGTTGCTAAAGTGGCGACCTCATATCAAAATGCTACGGGTCAGTCATTAAATGTTTCAAAAGTGGGTTCGGGTGCGTTACCTGTCGCTGCTGTTGAAGTCAGTCAAAATACCCTTCCCGCCCTCGCCGAACAACCGGAAGTTGTTGCAGTCATTCCGAACCAAAAAATCCGACTCATTAAACCCCAAAAAATCGACTATTCCGACTTAATAGCCCAAGAAGAAAAGCAAAAAATGACTTGGGGTTTGCAAGTTTTAGACATTCCTAAAATGTGGGAAACTAGCAAAGGAAAAGGGGTAAAAGTTGCCGTATTAGATACGGGGGTTTATAGCGATCATCCGGCGCTAAAAGGTCGGGTGAAAGACTTTATTATTGTAGACCACCCAAACGGACGAAGAATTACAGCGACACCACACTTTGATGCGGGAGAACATGGTACTCATGTTTGTGGTACCATTGCAGGTGGAAAAACCGATAAAGGCGTCTCAATTGGCGTCGCCCCGGAAGCGGATTTATTGGCGGGTGGTGTTTTAATTGGAAATGCCACCTTACAAACCTTAATTGAAGGCATGGCTTGGGCGATTGAAAAGGGCGCTAATATTATCAATATGTCTCTGGGTTTGACTTATTATGAACCCTTGTTTGCCGAAATTTTTGATATCATTCTCAACCAGTTTGACGTGTTACCTGTTGTCGCCATTGGGAACGAAAATCACGGGAATACCAGTTCACCCGGAAGCGCCTACAATGCGTTTTCAATTGGGGCGTTAGAAAAGTATTCTGATGATGAATTAGGTATTGCCTTTTTTAGTAGTGGGGCGAGTTTAGTTTTCCCTCAAGATTCGCCAAATAAATGGGTAACAAAACCCGATGTTGCAGCGCCCGGAACTCAGGTTTATTCTTGTATTCCTCCGGTTCAACAACCCGATGGAATTTATCAATATACCTACATGGATGGAACTTCAATGGCGACGCCTCACGTGGCTGGTGTTGTGGCGTTATTAATGTCAGCTTGTCCGAAAGCACCTTTGAGTAAAATTGTAGAAGTTCTCAAAGAAACTGCTTATCATCCCGGAGGCGAAGAAATGCGTCCCGATAACCGTTGGGGTTGGGGTCAAATTCAACCGGTAAAAGCGTTAGAAGCGCTGAAATAATCACCAGTGTAGGGGCGGGTTCGGAATAAATTTATCGGTCTTAGAAATAAGATTAATAAACCCGCCCAACCCCAAAAAATTGTTAACCGTAGGGGCGGGTTTTTACAGTCACCAGTCACCCTCCGGGTATCTCCTTCGGAGACGCTTCGCGAACGGCAGTTGCTTCTCGACGGAAACCGCCAAGTCAGCACTGCCTCACCAGTCACCAGTCACCAGTGTAGGGGCGGGTTCGGAATAAATTTCTGTCTCTTAGAAACAACATTAATAAACCCGCCCCGCCTGTTTTTTCCCCGAATAGATGTGTGTTAAAATCAGATAATATGCGTGTAGTTTCGTTGTTCTGGGGGGTGGGGCGGGTTGATCTAAATCTGGGAGTAGTCATCAAGATCTTGGCTGAACCCGCCCCTACAACGCTGATTGATTAATGGGATATAATATAACATTAATAAACCGGATTTTTACAGCCCCCAATGTAGGAGCGGGTTCAAAATTAATTTATCGGTCTTAGAAATAAGATTAATAAACTCGCCCCACCCCTACAGTTTTTTTATTCTATTCTATGATATTTCCTTTCCTTTGGTTGATTCAATTTCCCGAATTACCGAATACAATAACAGGTGAAATTTATGTCCTCAATTCTATGAAAATTAGTTCGGAGTTTGCGGCCCGGTTATCTCGTCGGAAACCAGAGGAAGTAATTAGAGTGATTGTTTTTTTTCAAACCGAGACTCAGGGAACCAAAAAAACTCCCCAGGAAATTCAACAAATTGCCGAAAATAAACTTGATAAAATCCGACCTATTTTGGTAAAATATAATGGAGAACTCATCGGCGAACGTCCGAATGTTTTGGGTTCGATAGCGATAAAAATTACCGTCGCCGGAGTTTACGCCCTCGCGGAGTCGTCCTCGGTGAAAATGATTGTCGAAGATCAAGGGATTTTTCCCCGTTAGTTGTTAAGGTTTCAATATATCTCTCGCCAAAATTGAAGAAATATGCCACAATAAACTTTACTATCTCAGGGCAAAGTTAAGGGTTATTGTCGAGCATCCATGTCAACTCCCCGCATCCATCCCGACACCATAGAAGAAGTCAAGCAGAGGGCGGATATCTACGATATCGTTTCAGAGCGAGTTGTCCTCAAACGTCAGGGGAAAGATTTTGCGGGGTTGTGTCCGTTTCACGAAGAAAAAAGCCCCAGTTTTACGGTGAGTACGAGCAAACAGATGTATTACTGTTTTGGCTGCGGGGCGGGTGGAAATGCGATAAAATTCTTGATGGAATTGGATAAATCTTCGTTTGCGGATGTGGTTTTAGATTTAGCCCGTCGCTATCAAGTTCCGGTGAAAACGGAGTCTCCCGAACAGCGTCAAGAGTTACAAGAAAAGCTGTCTCTGCGCGAACAACTTTATGAGATTTTAGCGATCGCAACGAGTTTTTATCAACACGCTTTAAATCAGTCTCAAGGTGTAGAAGCGTTGGAATATTTAACCGAAAAAAGGCGGTTAAGTACGGAAACAATTCAACAATTTCAACTCGGTTACGCCCCCAAAGGTTGGGAAATGCTTTACGATTATTTGGTCGAACAAAAGCATTTTTCGGTGCATTTAGTCGAACAGGCGGGGTTAATTTTACCTCGCAAAAAAGGGAATGGTTATTATGACCGGTTTCGCGATCGCTTGATGATTCCCATTCACGATATTCAGGGGCGAGTGATTGGGTTTGGCGGGAGAACGTTATCGGATGAACAGCCAAAGTATTTGAATTCTCCCGAGACAGAGTTATTTGATAAAGGCAAAACGTTATTTGGTTTAGACAAGGCAAAAACGGCAATTTCGCAACAGGATAAAGCGGTTGTTGTTGAGGGGTATTTTGATGTGATCGCCCTTCATGCTGCGGGAATTAATAATGTTGTGGCGGCGTTAGGAACGGCTTTGAGTTTGACTCAAGTTCGGCAACTTTTACGTTATACCGAATCCAAACAAATTATCCTGAATTTTGATGCGGATCAAGCGGGTACAAAAGCCGCAGAACGGGCGATAGGAGAAATTGAAACTTTAGCTTATCAGGGAAGGGTACAGCTGCGGATTTTGAATCTTCCAGAAGGCAAAGATGCCGATGAATTTTTATATAGTTCTTCGGCGGAAAATTACCAAAATTTGTTAGAAAATGCGCCGCTATGGATTGACTGGCAAATTAATCAAATGTTAGTCAATCGAGATTTAACCAAAGTGGTAGAAGCGCAAGAAATCGCGCAAAGTATGGTAAAATTGTTGCATAAAATTGAAAGTGAAGTTCAACGCAGTCAATATATTCAATCCTGTGCCGGAATTTTAAGCCAAGGGGAAGCCCGGTTAGTTCCGTTTTTGGTGAAAACCCTACAAAAGCAGCTTCAGAAGTTGCGAAGACGGGATGAGTTTAAAGCCGAAGAATCTTCTAATATTGAACTTCCGGTTTTAACCGAACGAAATTTATTAGAACAAGCCGAGGCGTTACTTTTGCGAATTTATTTGCATTGTTCCGAGTCTCGTCAGGCTGTTCTTGATGCGTTAGAAAGCGGAAATTTACAGTTTAGTTTTTCCCATCATCGCTTGCTGTGGCGACAAATTTTAGAAATAGAAGAAAACTCACCGAATGACATTGAATCAATTGATTTAGTTTCAAAATTACAAGATCATTTGTTAGAGTTTCCAGAAGATCAGCAACAAATCGATCATTTACTTTATTTAGATGATAAAGCAATGGCAAATTTGGGGCGGACGCCGTTGCAAATTCGGGCGGCGATCGCATCAATGGAGTTAGCTTTGTGTCGCAAGCGCCGCAGTTTAGCCTTGCATATGTGGCAAAATACAGATCGGAGTGAAAACCCCGAATTGTGGAAAATGTACCATGAGGAGTTTGTAGGGGCAAATCGACGCATTCAAGAGTTAGAACCCCAGCGCCATACCAATTTTCAAGACTTGGCGACGGTACCCGTCGGAGAAATCGAGAGATCGAGATTAGAAAAAGCTTATCATCAGCAACTTTGAGAAGTGTCACATCGAGAGCGATCGCCAACTCTAGACTCTGTGGTATGATTAACTTAAAAGGAGCAGAAAAACTGCGGTATTCAAGGGTTTATCTCATGTATCTAATTGTAGTATAATGTAATTTATTGGGGTGGAAAATAGGAGTAAAGAACATGATACAGCAATGTATAACGGGAACTATCAAGCGGATCTTTGGTCAATAAAAGAAAGAAACCCAGACCTTTGAGCCAGAATTTTAACGATGCTCCTAACCCTCGAAGTGTTAAACCTATTCTTAAAAATATCTCATATTTTCCTAGACTTCCGGAAGTAAACGGTCCGGTCTTGAAATATTGAGTGAGATTCGATTTTATTCAAATCTCACTGTAATGCTCGGAGAAAAATTCTCGCACTAGACAGAATTTTAAGTCCGCCTTCTACTCCCTTTTTATTTTTCAAAATAAAGTTGATTTGATTCGAGTCGGAGAAATCAGCTTCGGGAGTTAGGAGCGGATATTGAATGAAAACCTAAAATCAAAAAAAGGAGTTTATCATGTCGTACAAAAGCCTATTTTATTTGGGAATTACCACGTTATTAGCGGCGAGTTTGATGCCAACTCTAACCGCGAGAGCAACGACAAATTCAATACAAAATGATTATCGTTTACCATTACACTCAGTTGATTATCATCAACACAGTCGAGTTTATTTGGAAAAAAGTCAATCAATGAATTTAGTTTTTGCCAGTGAAGACACCAAATCCAGTGGAGTCCCCCAAGATTCATCTCGTCCCCCCAGAGGATAGACAGTCCGATCAATTTTTTGCTTCTCAATTTCCCAAAATTTTCCCAAAATTTTCTCGGAGCGGGTTTATATCGGTTGAAAGCGGGAAAATAGAGATTGAACGCAAAACCCACCAGAGTCGGAAGTTACTGATAACTAACAACTGAAAAAACTGGTCACTGTTTACTGGTCAGGTGATAACTGTATAAACCCGCCCTAAAAGTTTTAGATTAATTGGAATCAAACTTTTCACAAACAACCTTATCTTTTTGTTCGACCGTCGGATTGTATTTTAGATAGTTATTAAATTGATTGCAAATCTGTTGAAGCAAATCATCAATATTGTTAAAATTACTTTGATCTAACTTCCAGAAAATCACTCGATTAAGTTGATCCGTTGCGATCAACGTTTGATTATCGGGACTAAAATTCACGGAAAGCATTTGTGCAGAACCCACCCTCAAAGTTGAAATCAAATTGCCATAGCGATCCCACAGTTTAACAGTACCGTCGCCACTAGCAGAAGCGATAATTTCACCATTCGGACTAAAACTAACCTGATAAATTGCGCCCGTGTGTCCGCCAATTGTGGTTCGAGTATTTACCCTTTTCCAATTCTTACCTTGACCCGTCCAAAAATTAAAAGATCGATCCGTTGTCGCCGCTACAATTAGTTTTTCATCCCCATCAATCGGGCTAAAACTGACCGATGAAAATTTACTCCCATCACCGACGAGTTTCTGAACCATTTCACCGTCACGGTTCCAAAGAATAATCGTGTTATCATCACTCGCTGAAGCCAGTAGACCATCGGAACTAAAACTGAGATCGTTGATTCGTTTTTGATGTCCTTTGAGCGTATGTAAAAGTTGACCGTTATTATCCCAAAGTCTAACAATTCTATCTTCACTCGCCGTAGCAATTAAAGTCCCATCGCGGCTAAATTTGACCGTCCAAACGGGAGCATTATGAGGTAAATTTTTAATCACTTCACCCCGAAGATTCCAAAGTTTTACAGTGCGATCGCGACTGGCAGAAGCGATAATTTTTCCATCGGGACTAAAGCTAATATTATTAACAATACCATCATGATCTGTAAAAGTAAATTGCTTTGTTAAATTGTCAGGAAGCTGTTTTTCAATCCGGCGATCAATTTTCCATAAAATGACTTGATTTTTTGCACTGACCGAAGCAATAATTTCACCATCCGGGCTAAAAATTGGGCTGTAAATCTTTTGATTCGGTTGAAAAACTTGGGGAATACCATTGAGATTCCAGATTTTTACAGTGCTATCTCGGCTGGCAGAAACGAGCATTTGACTATCGGGAGTAAAACTGAGGTTATTGACGACATTTCGATGACCTCGAACCGTTGTTTTTAAGATACCTTCCCGGCTCCAAAACATAATTGTACCATTAAAATCGGCGCTGGCGATCCCTTCACCATCCGGGCTATAACTAACACTATAAACCGGATATTTATGTTCTTCTAAACTGTTTAAAAGTTCACCTTGACGATTCCAAAGTTTAACAGTTCCATCCCCACTTGCAGATGCGATAGTTTGACCATCGGGACTAAAAGCAAGACTCCAAATTTTCTGCTGATGGGCTTTAAAGCTGTTAAGACGTTCGCCTTTATCGTTCCAAAAGTTTAACGTTCCATTTTCTTCTGCGGAAACTATCCGTTCACCATCGGGGCTAAAAATAACACTAGAAACCGAGCTTTGATGTCCTTTTAAAGTCGTGATTAACGTTCCCTCAACCGTCCAAAGTTTAACAGTTTGATCGCGACTTGCGGACGCAATTTGCTGACCATCAGGACTAAAGCTAACCCATTGAACCACATTTTCATGTCCGGGAATTGTGCGGATAAAAGTTCCATCTCGTTTCCATAATTTAATGGTTTTATCTTCGCTCGCCGAAGCGATAATTTCACCATCCGGACTAAAAGTAATGTATAAAATTGGCTCTTTATGTCCTTCTATTGTTTGAACCAGTTCACCGGTTAATTTCCAAAGTTTAATTTTTTTATCCTCACCCGCAGAAGCAATGAGTTGACCATCCGGGCTGACACTAACTCCAATTTCACCGCTGAGATTTCCCTCTAATCGATTTCGTTCTTGGAGTAAATTCAAAACCGCCCAAAGTTTATGTAAGGTTTCTTGTTCTAAAGAAGATTCGGTAAAGCTTTCTCTTAAATATTTGGCTCCTCTTAAAATACTTAAAGAAGCTTCGATTTGATTATTATCAATTAAAAAAGCCGTATAGTTAAAATTTGCGGTTTCAATATTTTGATTTCTGAGTTGAGTTTTTTGCTGTCTGACGGTTAAGGTACTGAAAATCACGCTAGCCGAAAGGATAACCATTGCTAAACTTGCACTCAGCGATAGAATTAACTGGTTTTTCTTCCGTTTAATATTCGCTTGGGCTTCTTCGAGTCTTTGCTGAAGAACTTGATTCAGTTTGTCTTCGGCTTCCCGACGTTTTCTTCGTTCGTGTTCGAGTTGAGTGATAATTTCTGCACTGCGTTGTTGACGAATAAAAGAAACTAAATAATCGTGAACCAATTGATAACGTTCAACGGGAATTTCCGGCAACAAACAAACCAAACCCGAGGCGACAAATATTTCTAAAACGGTATCTAAATTGTGGATTTTTTGATCTAAGTAGTGGGCCAATTCTTTGAGTTCTCGCAGCAAATCCAACCGGGTTTTTAAGGGACGAGTGTTGTTTTCATCGGTGAGTAAATACAGCACCAATTCCGCCAATTGTTTATTTTCATAACCACATTCTGTAATAACTTCTTCTAAATATTGTTCCACCAGCTTTCGAGTTGGCCCCTCTCTTTGATATTGTTCTAAGGTGGTAATTTCCATCGCTTGCAGTTGGGCGCCGACGACTTGTAACTCAATGGGACGGACTTCATTTGATTCGTGGGCTAAATCTTTTACTAATTCATTAATTAAAGCCGTTTCTGGTATGATTTGAGTCGTTTCTGTTAAGGTTTTAATCACAGATTTGGCTTCATCTGGCGAAAAATTTCCGATATGATAGAGAATATTTTTATCCAGAACATTGTCATTAATCGCGTCAAAATATTTCAGACGATTTCCTTCGAGCAAATAATGTAAGTAGTCTTGTCTCAAAGAAAGAACAACTTTAATAAAAGGAGTATCCAAACAAAACTTGAGAAATTGATAAAACTGTTTTCTTTGCTCGGGTTCCTTACAAACAAAGAAAAATTCTTCAAATTGATCGAAAATTAGAACGATGAGTAAATTGTGCTTGAGGCTGTTTTGCAGTTCCGTTTGAATTTCATCCAGATTTTGATAACGATTCGGGTCAATTTTAATCGAAGTTAAAGAACTAAACGCTTCGCCTAAAGCATAACTTAAGGTTTGAATCCAATTTGTATAATATCGCTGTAAAACGGGTATAACTCGACGTTCTTCTACGAGAAGATTTTTGAGTTTAGGAATTAATCCTGCTTGAATAATCGAACTTTTTCCAACGCCCGAATGTCCGTGAATTACAATCAATTTTCGGTCGTTGAGGTAAATCCGTTTAATTAATTTTTCCAGATGTTTAACCCGTCCAGATGCGGCAATTTCTGGGTTAATTTTTTGATTTTTTTCGACCGAAGGTAAACCCGGATTTCTAATCGATTGACTGTGAACGAGACGACCCGCTCCAATAAAAGCTCTCAAGCCAAATTGTTGTTGAATCTCCCGCCGTTTTTGCTTGGTTTTAAAGGCTAATAAATATTCGCGACTGTCAAAGTATAGCTCGTGTAATTTATTTAAAATCTCAACATAAAGTTCGGGGTCGTATTCCGGTTTTGCTGTTTTTTGAGCCAGTTGTAAAGTCTGAATTCCCGGATAAATTTCACCCAATTGTTGTTGGGCTTTCCCCAAGCAAAATAAATACCAAGCTTGATGAAAGGACTTTTCCCAAGTTAAATAGGTGTCTTCTTCGTGTAAAATTTTGGTCAATCGTTCTTGGACTTCCTGCTCAAAAATACTCAGGGACTTTTCAGCTAACTTTTTGGCTTTTTTCCAATTTTCTTTTGCTAAAGCCACTTCAGCCAGAAAATGATAACCTCTCGCTTGTCGAAAAGGATGAGAATAAACTTTATGTAAACCCACCGCTTTTTTAGCAACGTCTTCCAGTTCATCCCAATGTTTGAGACGCTCTAAAACTAACCCCAACGCATTAATAAATTTTGAGACTAAATCAAGACGATTCGCCTGTTTAAATTGGTCGAGAGATTGCCGATAATAATTTTTCGCCGTTAAATAGGATTCTTCTCGTCCTGAATGATTTAAAAACCCATAACTGTGCCACCAAAAACCGAGGTAAAATAAAATATAACCCCAACGTTCTAAATTGTCGGTTTGTTCCCACAACGCCAAACTTTTCTCATAATATTTTAGGGCGATATCGGTTGAATTATCGGTAATGCGACCCAATACAAACTCTAAACTAGCCGCCAGTTCAATATCAAGCTGAATCTGACGTTTACAGATATCCTCTTGGGCGAGTTCGAGTTCATTTCGCAGGGGAGAACCTTTTTCTAACTTGAAGCTAGAATCTTCTAAAAAAATACTCGCCCCACTATCTGAAAGGGTCTGAAATACATCATCTGTTGTTTTCTGAATAAACTTCAAAAGTTCTTTTTTACTAATCACAAATTCAACCGTTGTCGCCCAACTGTGAAAATCGGGAACCAGCCGAATCATCATTTGTAACAGCCGGTCATCAATCCAGATAATCAACGGAAATTTAAACTGACTAAACTCCTCTCGGATTTGATTGGTCGCCTTGAGAACTTCTTCAATATTATTAACCGACTCCAAGCCAAAAATCATTAAAGCATTGGGTTTCTTGTCATCCAAACTTTTTTTTATCGTTGTATAAAGCGTTTTTGTTTCTATATCTAAAGTGATTTCTTCAATTTCTAACAAACATTTTTTTCGCAAAGTCCGCATCGCTTTATCGCGCAAAATTCGATAGTTGCAACAGGCAAAAACCAAAGAAAACTCATCCGAAAAATTATTAATAATTCGCAGTAACGTCTTTAAAGATCTCTGATTTTTACCGACCGTTTCATTATTATTCATATTTTCACCTCGATGAATTAATCTATCCTGATACCCGCCCAATATTTATCAATAATAATTATTGTATTAGAGTCAATTTCCCCCGGACAGAAGTCCAAATCCTCCCGTTTAACTTGTTGGGTTAAGATGAGAAAAAGAACAATCCTGATCTTGTTCGCAATCGGTTTATAACTTCTCCAATATACACCCTGAAATTTTCTTCTAACTTCAACCGATTAAGGAGTTTAGAAACAATCAGCAAAAAAGGAGAATCGTCTTTTCTTCCGACAACGATGCTACAAACAAATCTAGCCTTGCCTATCTATTCTAACTTGCGATCAATCCCAACTGCAACTCAACTCATTTGTCAATAGACACACCCGTTAAATTCCTGACTTTTCAAACAACTTCATCAAGTTCCTCAGTCATCACACGCCGCAGAATTTCAGTGACTTCAGCCGCAATTCTCGCATCGAGTAAGACAGATTCCTCATCAAAATTTTCCATATCTTCTATCGGAATAACACCCCGTAACGTCATCGCCACCGATCGCAATTTTGCCGAATTTCCGGTGGCTTTCGGTAAAGGATCGACAAACTGAACCAACGCCATATAAGTCGTTTCAATCGTTTGTCTTAACGAACTTGGCCCGTGACCCAACTTAGACAAAATCACCGGAAAACGAATCACATCTTCCAACCCCAACATCTCCAAACCCACATCAATAAATCTCGCCGTATCTTTACCCAAACCCCGAATAATCGGTTGAAGACTCTCCCAATTAATCCCCGGAAGTTGTAAACTCGGTTCCAAATAATAATGCCAACCAATCATCGAAATAATCCGAGTCAAATCATAAGCCGAAACCAAATTTTCGCCTTTTGGAGTCTCAGAAACCGCCTTCAAGAAAACCTCTTGTTTTTTTAAATCAAACAATTCTGGATTCAAAACCCAGGGATTTTCCCCATAATCCCCTTGAAATTGTAAGTCATAATTTCCGGTAATATTCTGCAACCACTTCTCTAACTTTTCTCGGGTTTCAAACCGTTTCAACATCGCCGACAACGCATTAGAACTGGCAATGTTTTTTTCATAGCTAACAATATCCTCAACAATCGCCTCAAAACCCGCCTTCATCGACTCATCTTCAGGATTTTGAATTTGCCAATTTTCCACCCCCGAATCGGGAAACTTAGAACGAACTTGACCCAAGACATTTAAAGCCGGTATAATCTTAGTAGAACTCCAAAACTGAGCATTTCTCAAGGGATTTTTACCCATCCATAACGTTTGGAATTCTTCCCCACGCCAACGAGCGATACAAAGACAAGCTTCGGTAATTTCTTCGTGCAGAAAGTCCAGTGCATCGAGATGAATGTCGGGAATCTGCCCCAGTTTAGGATAGGCATGAAACATCATAGATTTCTGCTTGAGATAGGTCGGATAATGTTCGATTTCATCTTGATAGGGAGAGTTTTCAATTCCCCGATCCAAAAAGGCTAAACGATTAGAATTCGCGTCTTGATTCAGTTCAGTTTGCAGCAGTTTATTAAAAACTTCGTCCCGGTTTATCGCCTGTTTCAGTAAGTTTTGATTCATGGTAATTTGGGCTTCAGCATCGGGGAAAATGCTGGATACTGTGGGTTGATTCTCTTGGGCAATGATTCAGTCTATACCGTTGCTTTGTACAAATCAATCGCCAGCCGACAAATTGAATAAATCGGCGATCGCGATTTCCCCTATTTCTCTAATATCCTTTGATATTTGCCCTTTCAGGAACGAACTTTAATCCGTTTATGGGGATCTTGCTTTCTCACCCAAGCGAGGAATTTTGCCATTTGCGGTTCACTTCGCAAAGCATCCAAAGAATTCAGTTCGTTAGCCAGACGAGTATTATCAAATAAGGTGTGAACTTGACGGTGACAAGCCGAACAAATATTGACCGTTGGGCCGGGGTCAGCTTTTTTGCGTTTAGTTTTCTGACGAGGAACCAGGTGATGTACCGTCAATTGGGGTAAATCTCGTTCACAGAGTTCGCATCTCATTCGATTTTTGACTCCCAAAGTCGTTTGTAGTCTTGATAATTACAATTTTATTACAAAAATTTGGAAATAAAAAAACCCCATCCGGGGTTAACAAAATTGAAGCAAAACAATCTCAAGATTTAGAGGATGTACAGCAACAGAAATAGCACAATCCAGATCACATCAACAAAGTGCCAGTAAATCTCTGCCGCTTCCGGGCCAAAGTGAGACTCCTTCGTGTAGTGACCCGCTTTGCGACCCCGAAAGAGAACACCCAAAATTAACAGCACCCCGAAAGTCACGTGCATTCCGTGAAACCCAGTTAACACGTAGAAAGAACTGGCGTACACATTGGTCGTCAAGCCAAATTCAAGATTGCTGTATTCAAAAATCTGACCCGCCAGGAACGCAATCCCCATCAGGGCGGTGATAATGTACCATGTTCTCAAACCCGCCTGATCATTTTTCTTGATCGCAGCGGTGCCTTTGTTCATCACAAAGCTACTGGTAATCAGAATCAGGGTATTAATTCCAGGAAGTAAGAGTTCCCGTTCGATGCCCTCCGGGGGCCATACGGGTGATTCGGCCCTAAAAATCAGGTAAGCGGAAAATAATCCCAAGAAGATCATACTCTCACCCACCAGGAAGACAATCACGCCCAGTAGACGCAGATCGGGATGTTCTTCGTGTTCGCTATGGGCGGGGATTTCTTGGGCTTGATAACCCATAGCGGTCTTTGTGTTGTCAACCGTTGAACCTTGCATGAATCTCTATGACAAATTAGGTTACAAATCAAAAATTATCAGGGGGAGAGGTTAGGCGAGAGTCGTTGGTTTGGTTCTGCCAATTTAACGAACTGACAACTAATTGACAACGAATCACCGTCCTAACCCTCATTGATTGTTCTACCCTGAGAGTCACTTATTACTCATCAAAGAAGGAAGAAGACTTGGCTTCAGAGAGGGGAACACCTTCTGGTTTCGTCCGAGCCGTACCATTACCCGACATTTTTAAGCGTTCGCGAATGGCAAGGGTTTTCTTCATTCCGTAGTCGTAGGGGCCGGTTCTCAGAACGGGTGTACCTTCAAAGTTCTCGATAGGAGGAGGAGAAGACGTCATCCATTCGAGAGTCAATCCGTCCCAAGGATTATCGGGAGCTTTCGGCCCCTTGAACCAACTCCAAATCGCATTGATCAAGAAAGGAATGGTCGAAACCGCCAAAACCGCAGTCCCGATGGAGCAGATCATGTTCACATCCGCATATTTCGGGTCATACATGGCAACCCGACGGGGCATTCCCTGCAAGCCCAGATAGTGCATCGGTAAGAAGGTTAAGGTCGTACCGATAAAGGTCAAGACAAAGTGAACAATACCCAGAGGTTCGTTCATCATCCGTCCCACCATTTTCGGATACCAGTGATAAATACCCGAATAGATGGCAAATACCGCCCCGCCAAACAGAACATAGTGGAAGTGAGCTACCACAAAGTAGCTGTCGTGAACGTGAATGTCAAAGGGAACAGAAGCCAACATGATTCCCGCTACACCCGCAATAACGAAGGTAGACAGGAAACCCATTGCAAACAGCATGGCACTGGTGAGGCGCAGTTTACCGCCCCAAATGGTCGCCAACCAGCCAAATACTTTAATTCCGGTGGGAACGGCAATGATCATCGTGGCGATCATAAAGAACATCCGCAACCAGCCCGGAGTTCCGCTGGTGAACATATGGTGCGCCCAAACGATTAAGCCCAAGAAGCTAATCGCCAGACTAGAAAATGCGATCGCATGATAACCAAAAATCGGCTTGCGGGCGTGAACCGGAATTACATCGGAGATCACCCCAAAGAAGGGCAGAACCATGATGTAAACCGCCGGGTGGGAGTAGAACCAGAATAAATGTTGGTAAACCACTGGGTCGCCTCCGCCGGCCGGGTTAAAGAAGTTGGTTCCAGCCAGCAAGTCAAACGACAGCAGCACCAACGCCCCTGCTAGTACAGGGGTGGAGAGTAAGATTAATGCGGAAACCGCGATCATCGCCCAGCACATCAGGGGCATATCGTACAGGCCCATGCTGGGAATCCGCATTTTGAAAATGGTGATCGAGAAATTCAGCCCACCTAAGATCGAAGCGGTTCCGGCGAGGAGAACGCTCATAATCCAGAGTTCTTGGCCGATTTTACCCGATACCAAACTCAAAGGTGGATAAGATGTCCAACCCGCTTGGGGGCCGTGTTCAATAAACAAACTCACCAACAGCAGGATTCCAGAGGGGGGAACCAGCCAGAAGGCGACGGCGTTCAGTTTCGGAAACGCCATATCTTTCGCCCCGATCATCAGGGGAATGAGATAATTGGCAAAACCCGCACCCGCCGGCACAATCCACAGGAAGATCATGATCGTTCCGTGCAGGGTAAACAGGCTGTTGTACATTTCCGGCGTTACAAAGTCCGGATCGGGGGTGGCGAGTTCGGTCCGAACCACTCCCGCCATCACGCCGCCAATGAGGAAAAAGGCGAAGGCGGTGACGAGATATTGAATTCCAATAACTTTGTGATCGGTACTAAAACCGAAGAAGTCTCGCCAGTGTCTTTCCTGATGAGCGTGAGATTCAGGGACATTGGCAGTTACATCTAACTGTGCTTGTGTCATAGCAAAAAAAAAGATGAAAACGGATAGAAAGTGGTTGTAACGGATTACCTCTATAATTCGCTCCGCAGTTATTTCTGCTTCGACGCAATCACTTAATCCGTTTTTTCTCGCAGGTATCTGTTTTGAACAGAACTTGAGAAGTTAACAATTCACAAACCCATCCTAGAGGGGGAATTGAGTGATAATTTCTGGTCGAAATTGGCGAGCAATCTCTGTAGGGTTTGAGGGGTTAGGTGAGGGGAATTAACGCCAAAACCTCACTTCACCTTTGACCTCAAAGTTGTTACTGGGGATGAACTTGCTCGTGAAGTTGGGATAGGAGTTCTTCGGAGACGCCCATTTCTTCACCGTAGGGCGCGAGAAACTCGCTATCTGACATTTCTTCAGGCTTCAACGCTAACGTTTCCGCCAAGTCGGGATTTTGAGCAATGGCATTTTCTTGAACCCAGGCTTGATATTCTTCCGGGGTTTGAACCACAACTTGGGTTCTCATTCCGCCGTGATAGCCCCCGCAGAGTTCGGCGCAGACCACCGCGTAGGTTCCCACTTTTGTGGTTGTGAACCGCAATTCTGTCGTCATACCGGGGATCGCATCTTGTTTCAGACGCAGTTCCGGTATCCAGAAAGCGTGAATCACATCTTGGGCGGTGATGTTGAGTTGTACATCTTGACCGACCGGAACGTGCAGTTCGCCCGCCATTACGCCGCTATCGGCGTAGTTGAATAACCAGGCAAATTGTAGCCCGGACACGTCAACGACAACATCCGCATTTTGGCCGAGTTCATCGGGACGGGCGCCAATTCCCAAAGCAATTTGAGAGCGTTCGGCTTGGGGAATCGGGTCATCTTCTCCCGGTAGAGGCGCGGCGATCGCACTCCCGTGCATTTTAGCGTGGGCTGCCATCGTGTGTTGACCGGACACCATCGGATCGAGTCCGCCCATAGAGTTGTAGATCTCGAAACTGTAGATCCCGACAGCCAACACGGTAAAAGCCGGAATCGCCGTCCAGAGAATTTCCAGCGATAAGTTGCCGTGAATTGGCGGCCCATCTGTGTTATCGCCGGGACGACGGCGAAATCTAAAAAATGAAATGATCAGAACCGCCTGCACCAGCAGGGTTAAGCCAAAAGAAATCGTTAGCATTAGGCTAAATAAGCTATCGACATCTGAGGCTTCTGCTGATGCTGCCACAGGCATCAGACCGTTATTTTGGCCGTACCAGAGGCTGAGGAGCGTGATGACGATCCCAAACAGCATGGTTAAGATTGAACCGGGAATGTTCACTTTGATACCTCCTTCGTTTCGCACTCCCTTGTGGGTTTACTAGAGATCTGCGATGCAATTTTGTCTACCGTGAATGATGATTTTAGATCGGGGTGATGGGGGAATTTGGGAATAAGGACAATACAATCAATGGCAAAATCTGTTCAATTATTTAACCTGAAACCTCTCCCTTATAAGGTATAGCAGATCACCAAGACAAGCTGTCTTATTTACTAATTCTTAGACTTTTCTTTAGGTTTCCGCCTAACCCGAATCACGAGGCAAGGTGATAATACAAACTCCTTGGCTTTTCTGAATTAAAAGTAACATTTTACTTAAAAAATTTTCGGGTTGACTTCATATAACTTAACACATAAATAAAATCCGAAAACTTTGTAAAAGTCTGTCTATCTGCCGATTGTGTCGCTAAGGTAGATCAGTAGAACCGTGAATCAAGACTAGAGATTTTATGATGAGTGATCCGTCGATGGGGTAAAGGGAATAAAGACCAATGGCAAAATCAATCCCTCAACTATAGAGTCCTCTCAGGAGTTTTGTTGTCTACAACACAAGCAATCAGGCTGAACCTCAAACAATCATTGTCAATTCAAGCATAGACAGAATTCATGGCTAATACTGTCCTTCAAAACCCAAGTATTTCTACTCAAATTTCCCCCGGCGATCGCATTCGTCGTCTGGTGTGGAAACTCTGTATCGCCACTTTGATTTTAATGGCGATCGGCAGCGCCACCCGAGTGATGAACGCAGGTCTGGCCTGCCCCGACTGGCCGTTATGTTACGGGACATTAGTCCCCACCGCTCAAATGAACTTACAAGTGTTTCTAGAGTGGTTTCACCGACTCGATGCGGCGATCATCGGTTTCGGGGCGATCGCCCTGAGCGGTTTATCCTGGTGGTACCGGCAAGAATTACCCAAATGGCTGCCTTGGGCGGCGACCTTTGCCTTGGGTTTAATTGTCTTTCAAGGCATTCTCGGCGGTCTAACCGTCACCGAACTTTTACGGTTTGACATCGTGACCGCCCACTTAGGAACCGCCCTATTATTCTTTACCACCCTGCTGATCATCGGCTGTTCCATGATGCCCTACAAAGGCACCGGAAACGTCGGAAAACTGCCTTGGGTCAGCTTAACCGCAGCAATTTTAGTTTATCTTCAAAGTTTAATCGGCGGATTGGTCGCCTCTCAATGGGCATTACACCAATGTTTCGGCGGTTCCCAACTCTGTACCGTGATGAATAGCCACATTGCGGGGGTTGTTCCTCCCACCGTTGCGACGTTAGCCGTCGTCGTTTGGGCTTGGCGAACTTCCGCTTTGCATCCAATGCTACGAAACTTAGCGAACTGGGCTGGTATTTGTGTAATAGCTCAAATTGCTGTGGGAGTGGCAACCTTTCACTTGCACCTCCAAGTTGAACCCCTGACTGTGACTCACCAAGCCATTGCAGCCACATTGCTCGGAATATTAACTGCTTTGACCGTTCTCGCTTTTCGCGATCGCAACAGCCACAAAACCAGCAATACATACACCCCGGTTAGTCATTCCTAAACTTAGCGTGTATACAGGCATTATCGCCGATCCCCACTGGGAATGAACTCACTCCCCATCGCAGAACACTTCACAAGAGTAAATCAATGCAAGAGATTATCACCACCAGCACCACTCGACGCCACGAAAACCTGATACAAGTGGTTCAGAGTTACTATCAACTCACCAAACCCAGAATTATTCTCCTCCTGTTGATCACCACCGCCGCCGGAATGTGGTTGGCGGCCAAAGGAGAAGTTGATCCCCTGTTATTAGCCATAACCCTGGCGAGCGGTACCTTTGCCGCAGGTTCAGCCAACACCATCAACTGCATCTACGATAGCGACATCGACTATATCATGGAACGGACCCGCTGGCGGCCGATTCCCTCCGGACGAGTTAAACCCCGTCACGCTTTATTCTTTGCCATTACCCTGGCGGTTCTTTCCTTCACCTTACTCACGGTGTTTGCCAACCTGTTGGCGGCGGTATTGGCAATGTTGGGTATTGTCTTCTACGTTGGCATCTACACCCACTGGTTAAAGCGGAACAGCGTTCAAAATATTGTCATTGGCGGTGCAGCCGGTGCCATTCCTCCCCTAGTTGGTTGGGCTGCGGTTACGGGAGATTTATCTTGGGCGGCTTGGCTTCTATTTTTGATCATCTTTTTGTGGACTCCCCCCCACTTCTGGGCGTTAGCAATTATGATCCGCGATGAATACAAAGAAGTCGGCGTTCCCATGTTACCTGTTATCGCCGGAGATGAACCCACAGCCAAACAAATCTGGATTTATACGTTAATCTTGATTCCCTTTACCTTAATGTTGGTTTATCCCTTACACACCAGCGGTATGGTTTACGCGGCTTTCGCTTTGGGTTTGGGGGCAATTTTTGTTAAGAAAGCTTGGCAGTTGTTACAATCTCCCGAAGATCAAAAAGTTGCCCGTTCTCTGTTTAAATATTCCATTCTGTACATGATGTTACTCTGCACCGGAATGGTGATTGATAGCTTACCTGTAACCCATCATTTTGTTAGCGCTTTGGGCAATAATTTCCACAGTTGGATGAGTGGCGCTGTTGCCGTTATCTCCTCAGTTTGTCACGGATAACGCTTGAAAAAAGACAACTGAATAATATGATTCTCAGGTAGGCGTATGTCTACCTGTTTGTTTTAAAGAAGGCAAAAATGTTGTAGGGGCGGGTTTTACAGTCACCACCTCACCAGTATCGGTGTAGGGGCGGGTTCTGCATTGATGTTGACGACTACTCCGAGATTGACATAAACCCGCCCCTTTTCAGTCACCACCGAACCCGTCACCACCGAACCCGTCAGAGCGTGTTTTCAGTGGTCAGTTATTGGTAACTTCTGATATCAAGTCCGGTTGAATACCCATCATAAAAGTGTGGGGAGATCAAGAGATTTTGACTTACAGATGACTTTGACTTCGTGTAGGGTTTCAATCCAAACCCTCGCACCACAAGAGAGAGGTTTATCGGGACTATAGACAACACGACATCCTCCCGGTATTTCGACAATATGCCCGTAAGTATTGGTGTTGCGCCTTTTGACGGTAATCACAGGAAGTTGTTGCTGTTGTTTTTGATTTTGCCGAATTCTTTGAGAATTAACGTGAATAATCGTTGTTGCAAGCTTTTTGGGATTGCGCCAACGCGGAGCCGGGCCTCTTGTACCTCGCTCAATCATCGGTTTGCCCTTAAACAGGGGAATTAGCCACATCTTCCCGGTCTTATAGGCACCTTCGACTCGGCCGGCGCTCAGGAGGACTCGCAGTCGAGCGGTGGAGATTTTTAAAATACGGGCTGCTTCTGTAGTACCGACTACCATTGAACTATAAGGGGATCGCAATAGTTTTGAAAACTGTATAACCATATTATAAATGATCTGCGGATCAATGGTCAAGGATCTGCTATTCGGTGGCGCGGAGTAGTGGGGTTCGACCGAAACCTGTTCACGGTCTGCGGTACTGCGAAGGTGTCTGTTATTCGTTGATTATACAACCGGATTTGATATGACTTATGACTTCGCGCCTTCTTACGAATTCTGGCACCGGGGCGGGTTTATATTAGTTATCTGTGGGAAATGATACATCTATTGAGAACCCGCCCCTACAATGTATCAATATATTATTAAATTTTTGCAAATAATTCTTAATCTTTCTAAAGAGTTCGGGTGAGTTTTCTAAAAGCCATGTTATCACAGAATCATTAACCTCCGAATCTGACAATAGAAAGAACAATCATTTCTATAGAATTCGGAGCGAATTGGAGAGTCTATATGGATACTTCAGAACAACCTTTTTCTCAGGGGAAACGCAGTCAAGACTTGGGAGTTAAACTGGCATTTGCCGCCGGAGGAAACCTCATCTGGGCTTCAGCCGTAACCCTAACTTTGCTATTGGGTATGGTATTGGTTTTATCCCTGGCTTTAATTTTTATTCTCGAAAGTCCTAACCCCACACAAGGATTAATTATCGCAGTTGGTATCACCATCGGTTTTAACGTTTTGGCGTTTTTCTTTTCGCCCTATTTAATGGATTTAATCCAAAAATGGCTATACGGAACCCGTTGGGTTTCTTTAGTCGATATTGAGGCCAAAAGTCCCGAAACTGCTGCGGTTATCCAACGAGTTTGTCAAGAAAGAAACCTCAAACAACCCCGTTTGGGTATTATTGATGACCAAAACCCCACCGCTTTTACCTACGGTTCCCTTCCCAACCAAGCCCGTTTAATTGTCAGCGAAGGTTTATTTACCTATCTCGATGATGAGGAAATTGCCACCGTTTACGCCCACGAACTCGGTCATATTGTTCATTGGGATTTTGCGGTGATGACCTTAGCTTCTACCTTGGTACAAATCACCTATTTAATCTATGTTTTCACCATACGTTTACAACGGGGAGGAGACAAGGTAAAAGAGATGGCCGGTACCGTTGCACTGGCGGCTTATGTGTTTTATATTGCCGGTAGTTATATTCTACTCTATTTATCACGAACTCGCGAATATTTTGCCGATCATTTTGCGGCTGAAACCACAGGAAACCCCAACGCTTTATCACGGGCGTTAGTTAAAATCGCTTACGGTATTGTAGAAGAATCTCAAAAAGCAAAAGAACCCAGTCGCTTACTGGAAGGAACTCGGGCTTTAGGAATTTATGATGCAAAAGCCGCCACTTCTAGCGGGACTGCTTATCGAATTTCATCGGATACCAGTAAACTCGGGCGAGTGTTTTTATGGGATATGTTTAATCCCTGGGCTTGGTGGATGGAGTTAAATTCAACTCATCCTTTAACCGGAAAACGGGTTCGCGCTTTGAGTACCTACGCCGAACAATTGGGACTCGCGATAGAGTTTGATATGGGTCGAATTATTGGTGAAGGTCGTCAACTCAGCAAACAACGACTCTACGGGAATTTTATCCTGGATTTATTCCTTTATATGGGCGAACTACTGGGTATTACTGTGGGATTAGTTGCCGGATTTTTGATGTTTAATACGATGCCTTTAATTATTATAGCCGGCCCACTTCTTGGCTTGGGTTTGGGGGTTTTAATCAAGACATTGGTGATGTATCCTAACTTTAAAAATGCCCCGGAAAGCGATGTATTAAGCTTGATGGCTGACCCCTACGCCAGTCCGTTACGCGGAAAACCCGCCCAGTTAAAAGGTCAATTAATTGGTCGGGGTGATGCGGGATATGCGTTTGGTTCCGATTTGAAATTGCAAGACCCGTCGGGGATGATTTATTTGCGTTATAAATCTCGATTTGGCGGTCTGGGAAACTTTCTGTTTGGAATGAAACGGGTGAAAAGTTTAATCGGAATGAAAGTTACAAATGTCGGTTGGTTCAGACGGGGAGTGGCGCCTTGGATGGACTTGGTTCAGTTAACGAGTGAAAGTGGAACTGTGGTTAATAGTTATCACCGTTTCTGGTCTTTTGTTGTTAGTATTATTGCCATTGGGTTGGGCATTTTTATCTTATCAGTTTAGTCTGCTGAACGATTAAAAACCCGGTTTTTATTGAGAAGCCGGGTTTTTGGGATTTACGCCTCAATATTTTTAATTAAGATTGGGTTGTTCTCACATTTTGAAACGAGTAGAAAAATACGCTATTGCGAATAGAATCTAATAGAAAACGGGGCGGGTCGAGAATGGGTTTACGTTCTAGGGTTCGACGCCAACGCCACAGCGTTAAACTGACAATCCAAGCCGCATCTACGCAAGCCGCATACAGCCATCCGTAGTTTTTCACATAATAGCGGTGTCTCGCATCAAACCAATATTGGGGGCGACGTTTTGGGGTAATTTTTGTATCTGTTACCCCCGAACTTTGTCCGACTAAATGAATCACCCGACTTTGGGGTTCGTAGCCGCAATTCCAACCGGCGCGTTTGGCTTGCAAGCAAAAGTCTTCATCTTCATAATATAAGAAATATCCCTCATCTAACAAGCCGATTTGTTCAAAAACTTCGCGCCGTACCATCATACTCGCCCCCGCAACCCAGTCGGTTGTACAAGCAGACTCAGAAACCGGAGGCGCCACCATCCAACGGGATAATATTTTAGTAATTAATCCTAATCGTAAACCGGTTTCAAATTGACTCATCAACGTTTGAAAACGAAAGGCTGAACGTTGGGGAATTCCATCGGGATGTTCTAAGCGACTTCCCACAATTCCCATTTGGGGATGGGTTTGTAAAAAGTCAATTAAAGCTTGCATTGCACCCGGACGAACTTCCGTATCCGGGTTGAGTAACCAAACAAAATCCGGGGGTTCAGAAGATTGTAAAGCCGGACGAATAGCCGCATTATTTCCAAAGGCATATCCACCATTATAATCTAAGGGTAAAAGTGAAGCCCAATTTCCCCAACCTTCTGCTTTAATGGCGTCTTGAATTTGACGAACCGAACCGTCACCCGAACAGTTATCAACGGCGACAACCCGAGTTTGAGGGTGAGATTGAACCTCCCGAATGAGCGACCGCAAACAGTTAATGGTGAGTTGAGGCGTGCGATAATTTAAGATGACAACCAGTATATTCATAGAACAGCTAAAAAACGATGATTCAACAGGATGATGAACGATGAATGATTAATTATGCAGGGGAAGTGAATTCTGGGAGTACAAAAATTTTTGACATCCTTCAGTTTTTCCGGTTTCAGAATTCACCAATTCAGCATTCACCAATTGAGTAGAGACTCTGTACTCCCAGTTGGTCATCCCCTTTAATAATTAACAATCATCCATTCAGCAATTGAGTTCATTATTCAACTTTGCTGGTTTTTCACATCAGCGCCGCTAATAATTTTAGCGGGAATTCCGACAACTGTTGCACCCGTAGGAACATCACAAAGGACAACCGCATTGGCACCAATACAAACATCATCGCCAATGGTGACATTACCCAAAATTTTCGCCCCGGCACCAATATTCACTCGATTTCCTAATTTTGGCGCATCCAAAGGACGCTTTAAATAGCGATTTCCAATTGTTACACCCTGACGAATTACGCAGTCATCCCCAATTTTGCTATAACCGTGAATGACAATCGCGCTTTGATGTTCAATAATAACCCGTCTTCCCAGTTGGGTTGTGTAGGGTAATTCAATCCCGTAAACATTACGAACATGGCGGTATAAAGAGCGATAAACAATGCTCAATGGCGCTCGTAACAGCTTTGATTTAATCTTCATTCTCCACATCCCAAACCTCGCCACAGCGAGCGCTCGAAATCCGGGTCTTGTCCAATCTCCTTCGTGAGCCTTCAAATCTTCGCGAAGTTGTTGCCAAAATCCTAGAGCTTTTGCGGAAATTGAGTCTTCTACTGGAGGAGAACTCAATCGAAAGCTTGAATTGAGTTGAGATTCAATCATAGTCGTGAAACACCTTACTTAACAAAACTCAAGAGTTGAGACTCTTTTGAACTGACGCCATCTACTCTTATCGGTCGTTGTGTTAGACATTAACACACTTGTTTAACTTTTGCTTGCCATTTTTGCAGAAAATTATAATCTTTTAAAGATTAACACTTGCAGTTGCATCTAACCGCTAAATTTTGAGCAAATTTTTACAAATTTTGACAGTAAATGCTTCTGATTAGACCGAAACTCTGTCTTTTGATAGTTGCGATGCCGAACAACTATCAAAAGTTTTTTAATTATTCAAAAGTCAACGGGCGAACCCATCAAACCGCTTAAGCCGAATAAGCGGAAGCCTTATCTAACAAGACTTCGCAGGTATCGCCCCGATAACCCCGTTTGGGTTTAATAAACACCTGCTGACCTTTTTTCAGGTGAAGTTTTGTAAATTTTTCGCGGGATAGATGAACCACAAGCTGATGATGGTCAGCCAAAATTAAATCTACTTGAACTTCCCACCCCAGATGAGTGATGCGTTGAATACGGGCGGGAGTATTTTGTGGGTTTGCCAAAGCAGAAATTTCGATATCGTGAGGACGAATAAACACCGGATGAGGTAACACTTCTGTTGTGTGTTCCGCAACCAAAGAAATATGAGGGGGAACCACGTTGACGGCGCCAATAAAATTCATCACAAACGGAGTCGCCGGACGGTCATAAATATCTGCGGGGGTTCCCACCTGTTCAATTTTGCCGTTATTCATCACCACAATTTCATCCGCAACCGCCATCGCTTCTTCTTGGTCGTGGGTAACGAATACGCTGGTAATATGAACCTCATCGTGCAAATGTCGCAGCCAACTCCGCAACTCCTGACGCACTTTTGCATCCAACGCCCCAAAGGGTTCATCTAATAGTAAAACCTCCGGTTGTACCGCCAACGCCCGGGCTAAAGCCACCCGTTGACGCTGACCCCCAGAGAGTTGGGCGGGATAACGATTTCCTAATCCTTCCAATTGAATTAAAGCCAGCAATTCTTCAACCCGATGTTTAATAAAATTGCGGGATTTTTTGCGAATTTCTAAACCAAAAGCGATATTTTGGCGGACGGTCAGATGCTTAAATAAAGCGTAGTGTTGAAAAACAAACCCAATATTTCGCTGACGCACATCCAGATGGGTTGTATTTTGACCGTTAATAATAATGTTGCCAATATCGGGAGTTTCCAAACCGGCTATCGTTCTTAACAGGGTCGATTTTCCTGAACCGGAAGGCCCCAATAAAGCCACCAACGTTCCCGTTTTGATTTCAAGATTGATATTGTGCAGGGCTTGAAAATCACCGAAATTTTTGCAAACGTGTTCAACGATAATACTCATGGCTTTTACCTCAATTGAAAGAACAACAACAAGACAATTTTCGAGAAAATTTAGAGAGAATTTAGAGAGAGTTTTAGAGTTTTAAGCGCTTAATTTTCGCTCGGTGCGGCGTTCTAAAATTTCCTTCAGCACCAACGTAACTACAGCCAAAAGCGCTAAAATTGCCGATGCACCAAATGCGGCTTCATCTTGATAATTTTTATGGGCTTGTTCGACAAAAGAAGGTAACGTTAATGTGCGACCCGCGATTAAACCGGAAACCACAGAAACCGCCCCAAATTCGCCCATCGCCCTCGCATTTGTTAACAGCACCCCGTAAAGTAATCCCCATTTAATATTCGGAAGGGTAACTCGCCAAAATGTTTGCCAACCATTGGCGCCCAAAGTCTCCGCCGCTTCTTCTTGGTCGCTACCAATTTCTTCTAAAACCGGAAGCACTTCTCTGGCAACAAACGGCAGCGTTACAAATAATGTCGCTATCACCATTCCCGGCAAAGCAAACAAGATTTGAACGTTAAATTGATTCAAAATAGGAGCAAACCAACCCTGATTTCCGTACAGCAAAACAATCATTAATCCGGCGACAACGGGAGAAATTGCAAAGGGCAAATCAATAACACTAATTAACAGCGTTCTCCCCGGAAATTGATGTCTCGCCAATACCCAAGCCGCACAAATTCCAAACACTGTATTTAGCGGAACTGTTATCGCCGCAATAATTAACGTCATTTGTACGGCGTGGATAAATTCTCGGCTGCTAGTTGAGTTGATAAATTTGCCGATTCCCGCATGAAACGCCTCGTAAAACACCGCAACAGCAGGAATAAACAACACCAGCATTAAGTACACCAAAGCAATGCTAATTAATACCGTCTGAATGTTGATTTTCCGGGGAGGAGGAATTCGCGAAAAGTCACTTTTGATAAGGTTTAACATGGTTTTATCTGAATTTGGATAGGATTGAGAATTGATTACGGGTTGGAAAGGGCGGGTTTATGTAAGTTATTGCTGGGAAAACATACATTGATTCGGAACCCGCCCCTACAGTTATGACTGGTGACTGAAATTTCCCCATCGTTGTAAACTATTGATGGTAAATAACATCACCAACGACACCATTAACAATACCGTTCCAATCACAGCCGCCCCCTGATAATCGTACTGTTCCAAGCGTTGAAAAATTAGCACCGGTGCAATTAAATCTCGAAACGGAATCGCCGAAGAAACAATCACAACCGAACCGTATTCGCCCACCGCCCGAGAAAAACCCAAAGCAATTCCCGTTAAAATAGAAGGCATCAAAGGCGGCAACAAAACCCGAATAAAAGTCTGTAAAGATGATGCCCCCAAACTCCAAGCCGCCTGTTCGATTTCCGGTTCCATCTCCTGCAAAACGGGCTGCAAAGTTCGCACCACAAACGGCAAAGAAATAAACAGCATCGCCACAAATACACCCAAGCGAGTAAAAGCAATTTTTATCCCAAACGGCGCGAAAAATTGACCAATCCAACCCTGTTCGCTGTAAAGCGTTGCCAACACCAAACCCGCTACAGATGTCGGCAAAGCAAAGGGTAAATCTATCGTCGCATCAACCAATTTTTTACCCCGAAAATCGTAGCGAACCAACACCCAAGCCACCAACGTTCCCATCAAACCATTCATCAAACCTGCGAGTAAAGCGGTGAGGAAAGTAACGTTATAAGCAGAAACAGCAACCGGGTCAGTTGCAATCCGCCAAAACTCATCAAATCCAATCCCAAAAGACTTATTAATTAACGCCGCAATCGGTAACAACAACAGCAGCACCAAATACAGCCCTGTTATCGCCCAAGGAAAGGAGATTTTCTCGAAATATGGGTAAACAATTCGGGTCAATGAATGCGCCGAAAACAGTTGACTTGAACGAATCATAGCTGTATAATATTCTGATGGAGTAAAGGTCAAATCAAATCAGCACCCAGACCTCAACAAAAAACTCAGTATTCACATTAACTGGTGACTCTCTTACAAACTTTGCTACCGACGGAAACCGCCGGGTCGCAAGTTTGCGCTGGTGACAGGTGTTGCAGTGCGGACTTGGCGGTTTCCGTCGAGAAGCAACTGCCGAACCCGAAGGGTGACTGATAATTGCCTATTCCTTCGATTGAGCAATTTGAGCCTGAACTTTATCAAAAATTGCACCATCGGCGAAAAATTGAGTTTGAACCGCATCCCAACCGCCCAAATCTTTTGCTGTAAATAAATTTTGAATTTTGGGATATTGATCGGCAAATTCCGCTTCTATTTTCGGATCGACCGGACGAAAACCCACTTTTGCAAATTCCCGTTGAGCCTGGGGCGTATACAAATATTGAACAAACGCTTCCGCAACCTCTCGGGTGCCATTTTTATCAACATTTGCATCAACAACCGCCACCGGATTATCAATAGAAATGTTATAATCAGTCGGGACAACATAGGGTTGAGGATCGCCTTTTTGAGCCGCCAAAATCACTTCATTTTCGTAGTTAATTAAAACATCCCCTTGACCCTGTTTGTAAAACACATCGCTCGCCGCCCTCGCGTCTCGGGGAAGGACCGGAACCCGTTGATAGACTCTCTGCACAAAGTCCTGGGCCTGCTGTTCGGTACCGCCGGCTTGGGTAACAACCCCCCACAACGCCATAAAATTCCATCTCGCCCCCCCGGACGTTTTCGGGTTCGCCGTGATCACCGAAACATCATCGCGGGCTAAGTCCGACCAACTTTTAACGTTTATATTGCGATCGCGAGTCACAAACGCCACAACCGACTTGTGAACAACAGAGTCGTTGGGAAGTTCCTGTTCCCAACCCGGTTCGATGAGTCCGGCTTTCTCAATTTTTTGGGTATCGAGGGCGAGCGCCAACGCCACCACATCCGCGTTTAAACCGTCAATAACCGCCCGAGTTTGAGAACCCGAACCCCCATAACTTTGGTCGAAAACAACCTTTTCCCCGGTTTTCGCTTCCCACTGCGCAGCGAACTGGGGAATGATTTTTTCGTAGGCGCTCTGAGTCACAGCATAGGACACAAAAGTAATTTTTTTCTCTTGTTGGGCGTTCGACGAGCAACCGCCAACTACACCGCCGAGGGCGACCAGGGTTAGCACCAACCCCATACCGGATATGCGGTCCCGATTCATAGAAATCTCCTAGAGATGTATTGATTTTGGATTCAGTTCTGCTTTGAGTTGAATCTTGAATTAATCATAACCGTAGTCAAAAAAAAATTCAATACATTTCAAATACAATTTGCTTTAACTTTACACGACGGCTCAAATACGGTTCCATAACAGATAGGACACACACTGAAACCTGCGGCTATGGCAAAAGCAAAGCAGTCAGAACCCAGTCTGGCTGAACGGTTGATCGCTCAGAACTATCTGTTTCGAGAACTGGATGCGGACTGGTTGGCGAACTATCTACCCCCCGACCTGGTAATGGATAAGCTGTACTCGAACCGCCCCGTGTACACCGCTTTTCGTCCCAATACCTCCGGGGATGTGTTGTATCTAATCTTGGAAGGGGGTTTTGTGATCACCCGCAGCACCCCGTTAAACCGCGTCATCTCCATCACCTATCCCGGAGGTTGCTTTGGGATGCGAAACCTACCCTTTAGTTACGGACGGGTGGGACGGGCTTTTCCGAGTTTGGTAGAAGCCTACAAAACCACCGACGTGATCAAACTGCCCCTCGAAGTTCTCCAGGCGGTATATAATGACAGCGAACCGTTACGCGATCGCTACGAACAGCTATTTGAACTGCGAGAAAAATTTCTCTATCATCTCCTCAATTGCAGTTCTTACCCGCCCCAAGCCGTCGCTACGCTTCTGAGGGCGTTAATTTATCAAGAACGAGCCTTGGGAAACCAACCCAACGCCCAAGGGGTTTACAACTTTGACTTACCCGTTGATGTGATATCTCACGCCTGTCAACTCAATCACCGCACCGTCGAGCAAGTGTTGAAGGGAATGCAAAAGGTGAAACTGATCGAACTCCCCAAGTCCGGCGATGAGTCCGGGGATATGATACACGTTCTCGATGCCGAAGGATTAAAAGAAGTCTACGGCGCCACCCGAGACAAAGTTTCTTGGTGGCCACTACGTTAACAGTCAACCCTGTAGGGGCGCATGACAATGCGCCCTCTGTTGCGCCCTCTCTACCTCTCTACGCTTACCCCTTACCCCTTACCCCTTACCCCTTACCCTATTACCTGATCACTGTTCACTGATCACTGTTACCCACGTACCATCGGAAATCGGCCCCGGAGTTTAGACTAGAAAAGAAACCCTTTTAAAATCAGATTATTTCAATTTCCATTTTCCACCCTTAACGTTGCGTTCAGTTGACTCCTATGCCAGAAACTCCAATTTCCATCGCCCAACACTTTCACGAGCGAACTAAATACCACCCCGAAACTATTGCGTCGAAAAGCCAGCAACTCGACTGGGAAAAACAGCCCACTCCCTTTAAAGAGTACAAACTTGGCCAAACCTTCGACCTCAGACCCTATCTCCGCGAAGCTTCAGAACCTTTATCCGACGATCCGAAAATTAAGCAAGCTCAACGTTTATCTCATCTCCTGCTTCACAGCTACGGCTTAACCGCTAAAGCTTCTACAATGGGAGGGTTTCATTATTTCAGAAGTTCGCCCTCTGCGGGGGGGCTTTATCCTGCGGAAGTTTACATCATTTCTCGGGGAAGTCCTTTGTTATCCCCAGGACTTTATAACTATCAACCCCAAACTCACTCGTTATTACAGTTTTGGGAAAATGAAGTTTGGAAAGAGTTGCAAACCGCCTGTTTTTGGCATCCCGCTTTAGAAAATACCCAACTCGCGATCGCCATTACCGCAGTGTTTTATCGTTCGGCTTGGCGCTATCAAGATCGGGCTTATCGCCGAATTTTCCTCGATACCGGTCACTTACTCGGTAATCTTGAATTGGCGAGTAATCTCAATGATTATCGACCTCATTTGATCGGCGGATTTGCCGATGATGCGGTCAATGAGATGATGTATTTAGATTCTAGCCGAGAAGGAGCAATTGCGGTTATTGCTTTGGCAGATTTATTAGAAATTGACCAAAATTTACCGCCTCTAAGAACTGCTTTACCTTCAAAAATTCAAACCGATTATCCCGAACTTTCCGATGGGGAATTGTTAGCTTATCTGCACAATGCAACCAAGTTAGACAAAGATACATCGGGAACTCAAGGATGGAATCCAACCCCACTCGATCCCGATATCGAAGATAAATATAATTTTCCCTTTTGTACAAAAGTTTCAACCGTAACGCCTTCGATAGATTGGGGAAAAAATTGTCACGGATTGGATAAAACTATTCTTAAACGCCGTTCAACTCGCAGTTATAGCGGGGGCGATCTCAAGTTAGAAGAACTTTTGGCGTTATTAGATTTTACCTACCAAAGCGATCACTATATCAATCAAGGTTTAGATGGTTTTCCCGATTATTTTGATTTGGGTTTAATTGAAACCTTTCTCGCCGTTTCTGGCGTTCACGGTTTGGAAGAAGGTTGTTATTATTACGCGCCCCTCGCCCAAGAATTTCGCCAAATTCGCTTTAAAAATTTTCGCCGAGAACTTCATTATCTCTGTCTCGGACAAGAACTCGGACGGGATGCGGGGGTTGTTTTATTCCACACCGCCGACTTGAAAAAAGCGGTTGCAAAATATGGCGATCGCGCTTACCGTTATCTTCATATGGATGCCGGTCATTTGGGTCAACGGTTGAATTTAGCCGCGATTTATTTGCGGTTGGGAGTCAGTGGAATTGGGGGATTTTTTGATGATAAAGTTAACGAAGTCTTGGGAATTCCGACAGACGAAGCTGTCATTTATATTACCACCTTAGGAAGACCCCGATAACCTTAGGATTGTTCTATTTCTTGCAGATGATGACAGCGTTCACACAGTCCAAAAAACTCCAAAGTATGATAATAAATCTTGAAGTTATGAGACTTTTGTAATAAACTTTCAAGATGGTGAACCGGACATTCATTGAGAGGAATGGACTTTCCACACTCAACACAAGTCAGGTGATGTTCGTCTTGTTGAACGCAACTGTAGACGGACTCACCTGTGGGTAAGGTTCTCACCTGAACTAAACCTTCTCGTTTTAAAGCATCCAACGCCCGATAAACGGTAGCCAACCCCATTTTATACTCGGTTTTGCGTAACTCTGCATAAAGTTCTTGAGCGGAAATTGATCGCTTTTGAGTTTTGAGTTGACCTAAGATAACTTCCTGGCTGCGGGTGCGACGAGTATTCATCTGGAGTTTTAATTTGAATTAATGCCTATCTCTAGGCTATCTTAATCTTTAACACACCTCACAGCACCTCCCGTCCCAAATAAGACTGTAACACTTCCGGAATTTTAACCGTTCCGTCGGGTTGCTGATAATTTTCCAGAATAGCCGCCATTGTACGACCGATAGCCAACCCCGAACCGTTCAACGCATGAACAAATTCCGTTTTCTTCTTTTTCTTTCCCGACTTGGTATCTTTAAAGCGAATATTCGCCCGTCGCGGCTGAAAATCTCTCACGTTTGAACAGCTAGAAATCTCCCGATAAGTTTGCGAAGACGGCAACCATACTTCTATATCATAACATTTTGCCGCCGAAAATCCCAAATCTCCCGTACAAAGTTCGATCACCCGATAAGGCAATTTCAACGCCTGTAAAATTCCCTCCGCATCTCGAACTAATTTCTCATGTTCTTCTTCGGATGTCTCGGGATGAACCAATTTAATCAGTTCCACTTTATTAAACTGATGCAGTCGAATTAAACCCCGCGTATCTTTTCCATAACTTCCCGCTTCTCGGCGAAAACAGGGCGTAAAAGAACAGTGATAAATGGGCAATTGTTCCCCGTCTAAAATCTCATCTCTGTAGAAATTAACCACCGGGACTTCCGAAGTCGGAATTAGCCACAAATCATCATCGCTGCACTTAAAACTTTCTTCGGCAAATTTGGGAAGTTGACCCGTTCCTTGCAAAGATGTACTATTAACCAATAAAGGCGGCATCACTTCCACATAACCGTTTGAGGTGTGTGTATCCAGCATAAACTGAATTAACGCCCGTTCCAAAGCCGCACCCGCACCCATTAAGCTAACAAAGCGACTTTGAGCAATTTTAACGCCCCGTTCAAAGTTTAAAATTCCCAGTTTTTCCCCGATTTCCCAGTGCGGTAAAATCTTAGAATTATCCGGCAAATATTCATCACCCCAGCGCCGAACTTCTACATTTTCTTCCTCGCTTTTACCAATCGGTGTAGACTCGCTCGGTAAATTGGGAATAGGAAGCAATAACGCCTCAATTTCTGCTAAAATTTCCTTTTCTTTCGGTTCGAGTTCGCCCAAACTTTCTCGAAGTTTTTGACCTTCCTCTTTTAACGCTTGAATTTCCGCACCTTTCGGATCACTTCCGCCTTTAATCTTCTCACCAACTTGTTTCCCAATTTCATTACTACGGGTTTCCAGTTGAATGCGTTCTTTTTCTAACTCACGTCGCCGTTCATCGAGATCTAAAATCGGTTGAAGATCGTAATCTCCCCGCAATTTTAAACGATCTTGAATGGCCTGTGGATTTTCCCGAATTTGTTTAATGTCTAACACAGCTTTGTTCCCAGAGTTTAACGAATAATTATATTAAATCAGTTAATGTTTGCAACTATTCTTGATTTTTCATCCGTCCACCTGCTACAATTGCTTTAACGATCCCAGACCAGTATCGTGCAGTTATCAGTTTGAGAGCAAAAGATTGATAACCCAACCGTCAACCCATCCGTTTCTTAGAGCGTTAACCTTGATAACCCAACCGTCAACCCATCGGTTTCTTAGCCCGTTAACCTTGAAACCCAACCGTCAACCCATCGGTTTCTTAGCCCGTTAACCTCGATAACCCAACCATCAACCCATCCGTTACTGAAAGCGTTAACCTCGATAACCCAACCGTCAACCCATCCGTTACCATCTTTGCCCCTATAGGATTGTAAAGCGCGATCGCGCTTTTGTCTCAAGTATCACAAAAAAAGATAGCAACCTGTAGCTGCTACCTCTTTTAAAATCTTTGATTTTCGTAAATGGAGCATATGGGAATCGAACCCATGTCCAGAACGAGTATTGGCTCCTTGCTCATTCACAGGCATAGCTCTTCTAACCCTCAGAGCGGGAACCATCTGTGACCCTAGATGGTGAGGGATTCTGGTAAGGTTTTCGCGAGATCGGCGACCAGAAGCACCTCACTAGCACATCCGTTGGGGTTGTATCTATAGCCCTTAACGGAGTCAGACTATAGATGCTCAAAACCTAAGTGAGGTTTTTTTTCCTACGCAGCTACTGCTACGCGAGGACGAGCGAAAGATACAATGTTGTTTGCACTTATTTTTTTAAGCCAGGTATTTACGAGAGGTGACTCACTCTCGACCTGAATCACAAGGGAGTTTTCATCATCCTGTCGAAACCAGTAATGCCCCTTGCATACTTATTATGGTATATAATAATGGATTAACTGTCAAGGGCCTACAACAAAGACAGACTTTTCAAAATGTCATCGGCTTCTCGGATTCCGCGACGAACCGACTCCGCACACTCACTCAGATTATCCCGTTCATCGGGGGTTAAATTCAATTCTAAGATGCGTTCCACGCCGCGACACCCCAACCAACAGGGAACCCCGAGAAAAATGTCTTCTAGCCCATATTCTCCTTGAAGATAAGCCGAAGTAGGCAGCAAGCGACAGCGATTGAGTAAAATCGATTCAACCATCATCCGAATCGAAGAAGCCGGGGCGTAGTAAGACCCTCCAGTTTTCAACAATCCCACAATTTCCGCCCCCCCGTGACGAGTCCGTTTCACTAAGCGTTCTATGGTTTCTGAGGACATTAATTCAGTAATCGGAACCCCATTAACAGTAGAATAGCGGGGCAAAGGCACCATCAAATCCCCGTGACTCCCCAACACCATCGCGTGAACATCGGCCACCGAGACATTTAACTCCATCGCAATAAACGTCTGGAACCTCGCCGAGTCCAACACTCCCGCCATTCCCATAATTCGGTAAGAAGGCAATTGCGTCACCTGCCAAGCGATGTAAGTCATCACATCCAGGGGATTGGTGACAACAATCAATGTAGCATTGGGAGAATGGGCGATCGCTTGTTTAGCAGCAGTGGCGACAATTTTGGCGTTAGTAGTAATTAAATCGCTGCGATCCATTCCCGGTGTTCGCGCACGTCCGGCGGTAATCACCACCACATCCGATCCCGCCGTATCCGCATAATCATTAGTGCCGATAATTTCGCGATCGTGACCTTCCACCGATCCGGCTTGCATCAAATCTAGCGCAATTCCTTGAGGCAAACCCTCAACCACATCGAGAAGCACAACATTCGCCAGATTCGCTTCTGCTATTCTCTGGGCGAGGGTACTGCCAACTTTCCCCGCCCCAATAACCGAAACTCGCGTACTGTGACAAGACGGGGGAAAAAACAAACTCGAATCCATTTTACTCACTTAACGTTTGGGCAGAAAGAACGGAGAATTAGGAAAGGGGAACTTTACGAATACCCCAAACGGTTAGATCCTAATTCCCCAATTCTCTACTACTTGGCATCTTCAAGCTGATCGATCCGTAACCAAATGTTCGGAGTAGGAACCTGACCAAACTTGACTAACGCACAGTCTCCCCGCGTTTCCATCACTTCTCCGTTGGTATCGAAGATGTAAGGGGGAAAGCGGGTGTCGCTGGCGGTTGCTTCAACACTGTTTTCGAGTTTTTCGCGAATGGCGCGTACCATGCTTCCTTTTTTGATTGGCATAGCTGATCCGATCAAGTTTGAATTTGTCTATTGTAGATTTTATGAGGTTCTGAGCCAATCTTTTAACAATCGGGAAAAGTTTAAGGTGAGGTACAAACCAAAAACCCGGTAACTTTCGCGATCGCCGGGTTTTTGACTCTCTACCGCTAAAGTTTGCGATCGCTTTCCCGATTTTATATCATGTCCGGCTAATCAATCATGCCAAACGTAGGGGCGGGTTCTGCCTAAAATCTTTACTACTACTGAGAGATTAAGGTAAACCCGCCCCGCCCCCATAACACGCATTAATCAAGCCGATATCATATTAGGTCGTTCACACTCTCGGTATCAGTTCCACCTTAATCCAACCCGCCTGTCGCTGATCAAACGCTTGGTAAGCCTCAATCGCCGAAGCCATCGGCCCCACCTGGGTTAAAATATTCGTCGGGGTAATCGTACCGTTGCGAACCATTTCCACCAGTCGGGGAATATAGGTGCGGTGGTTGCAGTTGCCCATTTTCATCGTCAGATTTTTATTCATCGCCATGCCGATGGGGAAGAAATGATCGGTTTGGGGATAAACTCCAATAATCGAAAGCGTTCCCGCCTTCGCCAGCGCCTGAACCGCCCAAGTTACCGCCAAAGAGGGAGCGTTACCCGGATGCCAGTTATCGCCTTGGGGATTAGTTTGGGGGGCGATTTGCTGTAGTTCTTGGTCGTACTGTTGGGCTTTCTTTGCAACCGACTCCGCCGCCGGACCGCTTTCGGGACGCTTGGAATCAACCCCAACCGCATCGATCGCCCGATCTACCCCAATTCCGCCCGTTAAACGCTTAATTGCTTCTACCGGATCTTCGGCGTTAAAGTCAATCACCTCCGCACCCTGAGTCCGAGCCATTTCCAACCGTTCGGGAATGTTATCGATCGCGAAAACCCTTCCCGCATTTAAAAGCATGGCGGAGGCGATCGCAAATTGACCCACCGGGCCGCAGCCAAACACCGCCACCGTATCTCCCGGTACGATCTCCGCCAATTCCGCCCCGAAGTATCCCGTCGGAAAGATATCGGAAATTAGAATAGCCTGGTCGTCATCCACCTCCTCGGGAAGCTTCACCAGTCCGGCGTTAGCGTAGGGAATTCGCGCCCATTCCGCCTGCAAACCGTCAAACGGTCCGGTCATCTCCGGCCCCCCAAAAAAAGCGGTTCCGGCTTGCATTCCGTTGGGGTTGGCGTTATCGCACTGGGCCTGGTAGCCGGATCGACAGTAGGAACAGTAACCGCAGGCGATGGTTGAGGGAATGACAACGCGATCGCCGGCTTTGAGGTTGCGAACATCCGAACCGATTTCCTCAATAACCCCAACTCCTTCGTGACCGAGGATCGTCCCCGGCTTCATTCCCGGCATGGTTCCCCGGATCATGTGTAAATCTGTACCGCAGATGGCGCTGGCGGTGAGTTTAACGATGGCGTCATTGGGTTTTAATATTTTGGGTTCGGGTACATTATCGAGGCGAATATCTCCGACTCCGTGAAAAACAACGGCTTTCATTTTAAATACTCCGTTTGAGTGCAGTAAGTTTCAAGTGATGAGTATCGTCGCCAATTTATACAAACCAATCCCAGCATTAAGTTAGATTTGATTTACGCAAGTAAGGCTTTTATTGCGAGTCTCACCCATTCACTCTCGAAGCTTATTACACAAATTGGGTTGAGATTCTCTATCAAAGGAATTACTTTTTGACTCGATCAAGTTGTTTGGGTGTTAGCTGGCGATCGCAGCTTGGTTGTTCGGCTTTAGCCCGTTCTAGCAGTTTGGCTTTTGGGGTTCTATGTTCAATAACTGAAAGTCAATTACTCAGACACAAATTTTTTTACATATTCTTTCATCGCGGGTTGCAGCGTAAAACCCGATGTTTTCTCGTTCAAAGCTTTTTCGATTAAACTCCGTTTTCTCAAAGATTGTATTGCTCTCAAAAAATCGGACTCGGATAACAACTCTGTGGGTTTTTTAGAAATATCAACCCCTGTCTCTTGGTTCGCCAACCACCCCATCACCAATTTTTCCGGCTCGGATAAACGCCGATAATGTTCCTGTAATATTGGTTCTAAGTCTCCCAAAAATAAGGTAGAATAAGATAAAAAATGGGCGACGCTGCCGTTAAATAAATCTTGAATACTGGACGCAATTATATTTAACCATGCGGGATTACCACCATAAAGGTTAATCAGTTCTAACCATCTATCCTTATCCGTTAATTTTTTCACCGTTAACAGTTCGGTTGCTGACTCTCCCAAACCTTGAAGTTGTAGGGTGTAACAGTAGCGGTTTTCGGTTTCTAAGGTAGCAATTTCTCTGGGGATTTCCCAACTCAGCAGGAGGAAACAACTATTGTGGGAAAAACGGGCTATTTCTTTTATGAGTTTACCATAATTAGCGAATTCGGGGATATAATTTCCTACCAATTCACCGGGGGTTAAGGTTTCTTGGAAGTCGTCGAGGATGATTAAACAACGATGCGAACGCAAATAGTCTAAGATAGAACTTCGCGATCGCAAATAGTTCAAAATGGATGGGTTTTGAGTGGGTGGAGGTGGGGCGAGAAACTCAATTAAGTTGGTTTTTAGGGCGTTGAGAGTCGGGAATTTTCGATGACTTCGCCACAAAATGCGATCGAAGTTGTCTTTAATTTGTTCAAGTAGTTCTCTGGCGAGGGTGGTTTTTCCCATACCCGATAACCCGGTTATGGTGACGATGCGGCTATTTTCTGCGAGTATCCATTGTTTGAGGGTGGCGAGTTCGTTGCTGCGGTTGTAGAGGCGATAATATTCCGGGGCGTCGATGAGATCGTGTAGTTTTTCGGGTTCAATGTTGTCCGAGTTCGTGGGGTTTCGCGATCGCTTTTTTACCGTTTCCTCAGAGTAGCAACTTTCTCCAAAAATGTTTATATTACCTTGATTAAAGTTACTTTGTACGAAATTTTTGGAGTTGGAGATATAAAACCGTTCCATCGTAGCGCGGAAGTTTTTTTTATCAACTTTTTCGTCTAATTCTTCCGATATCAGTTTCCAGAGGTTGCCTGCTACTCTTTTGACATTGGCTTCACTACAGTGGTACTCATCTGCAATTTCATTATATTTTTGATTATTCCATACCCCTTCTAATACTGTCCGTTCTAGACTATTTAAGTGTTTTCCTGTTTTTTATAAAACTAATTTGTCAGCCCATATTAGGAGTTTCTGCACGTCCATTTGCAATAAGAATATTATCTTATCACAATTTTACTACCTTTTTCACCTTTTTGCAACTCTTGGCAACTAAATTATACTTAAAACTACTCAAAAAAGATAGATTATAGTTTGTACCAAGTTATACCTTCTATGACTTTACAAATTAATGAAAAGATTTATTCTAGTAAAGAAGAACTTTTTAGCCTGATAGGAATCGCACATTTTAACTAATGAAGACTAATGAAGAGTATTTGTGTCTATTGTGGATCAAACTTTGGCACTCGTGCTAGTTACCTTGAAGCTGCAAAAAATCTATGTATAGAGATAGCACAACGTGAAATAGCCCTTGTTTATGGTGGAGGAAACACAGGCTTAATGGGTGCTGTAGCTGATTTTGCAATTGCTGCTGGTGGAAAAGTAATTGGGGTAATTCCTCAAGCATTGGTAGATAAGGAGGTTGCACACACAGGATTAAGTGATCTGCGGATTGTGGGATCAATGCACGAACGTAAATCACTAATGGCTGATCTTTCTGATGCCTTTATTGCTTTACCTGGAGGATTAGGAACATTAGAGGAATTTTGTGAAGTAGCAACCTGGACTCAACTTGGAGTTCATAAAAAAAACTGTGGACTCTTAAATATTGAAGGTTTTTATGACAGGCTGCTTTGTTTTTTGGATTATGCAACAGAAGAAAAGTTTATTCGCCCGGAACACAGAACAATTTTTATTTCAGAAACTAATCCCCAGAAATTAATTGACAGACTAGAAAAATTTGAGATACCTACACTTCCTAAATGGATCGGAAGAGAGCAGTTATAAAACAGTAATTTAAGTAATTTATTGACTAAAAATTTTAAAAAATAAGTTTTAAACGTCAACATTAACCCAACTCAAATCAAACCTATGTACTACATTTCATTAGCAGAGAACGCCCACGACTCTTGCATCACCGTTGCCAACGAGGAAAAAGTAATTTTACATTTAGAAGTAGAACGTTTTTTTAACTCAAAACGCTACAGGTTTAATAAAAGCTCTACATTATTTTCGTTGATTGCCTTTCTAATTAATGAGTTTGATATGGGTAAGGAGATTCAATTTATTGTTAGCAGGCATAATGGAGAAAAGTTATACCCTGAAGTCATTGAGTACATTTATAGAAATTTCCCTCAAAAACAGATCACGGAAGTACAACATCTCGATTGTCATGCAGCTTTTTGCTACCTTACTAATTTTGATGATGCCTTGGTCTTAGCAATGGATGGTGGTGGAGATTATCGAATTCCATTACATAAAGCTAACTGTTTCGTCTATCATTATGAAAACAAAAAACTAAACTTGCTTGGATCTCCATTCAATCAAGGCTTTGATGGGTTTGATGGTAAGCTGTGGGCTATCGTTGCTTATAAACTATTTAATGATGTCAATGCTGCTGGTAAAGTTATGGGTTTAGCGGCTTATGGTGAGTTTAGAGAAAAATATCAAGAAGTATTTTTAAGTCATAAATTTGCTCACTTAGGATGGGTGTTTGATAAAGATTCTTTAGATAGACTTTGTACTTATTTGGATGTTAAAACTCCAGATGATGCTGCATCTTTAGCTTTCACATTGCAAAAAATGTACACCGAAAATCTAATTAGTGCTATAGGAAACTACAGGCATTACTCAGATAACCTGGTTTTAACAGGAGGATGTGCTTTGAACGTCATTACGAATACTGAGTTGGGTGAATCATTAGGTTACAAAAATGTTTATGTTCCCTCTTGTCCAGGTGATGAGGGACAGTCTTTAGGTGCATTGTTATACTACTTTTGTTCTCAAAATAAAGCAATACCTACGGCAAATCTTCCTTATTTAGGGCGTGGGATTGAAAGTTATTATATTTCAGATTTTATCTACAATAAATTAACTGAATTAATGCTTAAGGGAAAGGTAGTTGCTTGGCATACGGGGCGTTCTGAGACTGGGCCAAGATCGTTAGGACATAGAAGTTTATTAGCAATTCCAACTACAATGGAGCTTAAAACAATTGTTAGTGAAAAAATCAAAAAAAGAGAATGGTTTCGACCAGTAGCGCCAGTTGTGTTAGAAGAATATGCCTCTGAGTGGTTTGATTTCCAATATAGTTCGCCCTATATGTCATTTACGGCAAAAGCTAAACCAAAGACAAAAGAACTTGCTCCTGCTATAGTTCACGCGGACGGCACGAGTCGTATTCAAACTTTATCTCAAGCTAATAATCCTGAATTGTATGAATTAATTTCAAGAATTTATGAAATCAATGGAATTCCTATACTTATGAATACTTCATTAAATTGTGCCGGGTTTCCTATTTGCGATACTGAACAACACAGTCAAAGCTTTTTTGTTTCTACAGATGTTGATATCTTAAATATCAATGGCAAGATTTATATCAAATAATCGTTTTTTTTAGGAGTATAAAATAAATGAAAAAAATACTGATCTATGCAGCCCCCTTTTCTTATGGGCCAACAGGCAAAGCACTGTCTTTAGCAAGTCATTTAAAGGATTATTACGATATTGACTTTGCTGGCTATGATACAAGCTGGGAACTAATCGCTTTAGATAGCATGAGTATATCAAAAAAAAGTCAGCCTATACTACTAGATAATTTAGATGATAAAACACTTTTAAACTATTCTCTAATCATCAGTTGTAGTGATTTAACTTTAGCCTTGAGAGCAAAAAGTTTAAATATCAAATCAGTTATGTTTGATTCGGTTTTTTGGTGGCGCTCTCCGAAGGTAGAAGATATTTGTTTGCTAGATGCTTATATAGTCCAAGATTTTTTAGGAGTCGATCAGGCAATTGATGCACTTGGAAACAAGCCTTATAACCTTCATAAAGTAGGGGCAGTATTTAGAAAAAACATCATTCAAATAGAGAAAGTGCCTGCTCCTACTAATAGAATACTTATAAATTATGGTGGTATTGAATCACCCTATATTCAGGTCCCAAAAAATTCAAAGTACCCTTTCATCATTACAGACATACTATCACCCTTATTCAAGGAAAAGTCAGATTTTGAATTTGTTGTAACTGGCAAGCATCATATAATGAAGGCATTGGCTGACGAATATCATAATTATTATAATGTTCGATTTGAAACGTTAGAGCATAATGCTTTTTTGTCTTGTATCGGGAGTAGTGATTTAGTGATCACAACACCAGGGATTGAAACTTTTTATGAAGCTGTTTATTTTGGCAAATACTCTGTCCTACTCCTACCACATAATTCGACCCAGTATTTACAACTTCTGGCTTTGATAGATGCAGGGATAGAAAGCTCTGTATGTCACTATAATTATTATGGAGAAAACTATACATATAAAAGACATATTGATGAGTCTGAGGAAGTTAAAGCAGTTATTGATGATTTTAATTATCTTTTTTCTTCTCCCCAGTCTTTAAACGAATATAGAGAAAATTTATACAATTTGATTCAAAAAAGATTGACAGAGATAGATATTTATGAAACTAATAAACAGAAATATTTAACAAAAATTGGAACGGATGGTGGTCAATCAACTGTTAAAATTATTGGTCAATTAATTGATATTTAATATCAATGAGTAAATTGTATGAAAATTTTATTTACAATGTATATGCCTTATTTGCCTGCATTAGGTGGTGCTAATAAAACTATACGTTACTTAGCTGAGGAATTGGCGTTACGAAAACACTCAGTAGTAGTTATTGTACCTGCTTTTGGTGAACCTCCAGGTGGGGTCACAGAAGATCAATTTTTCGATGATCAAGAAAAGTTTAATATTTGTTCTACTTTCAATCAAGAAGCATATGTATTTCAACTAAATAATGTTGAAGTTCATGCTGTAGCAGATGTAGCGAGAGTTAGCTTATATTTAACAAGTCAGATAAATAAATTTCAGCCTGACTACATAATGGTTGCTGCCGAGGATATTACACAGGTATTGCTTAAAGTATCCCTAAGTATTAATAAATGTCCTGTGATTTGCATAGCACAGACACCATCCTTATTACCATTTGGTTCTCACTCTTTCTATCCAGATCCTCAAAAAACATCTATTTTCAAACAAGTGGACGCATTGATAGTCAATAGTCAATTTCTTTATGATTACGTTCGTCAGTGGATAGATATTAAAGTAATTCCAGTATACTTACCTGCTTATGGTAACCCACCATTCCCTAACTTAGGAAATTTTGAATCTGGCTTTATTACTTTAGTAAATCCATGTTTATTTAAAGGAATTTCAGTATTTACAGCCCTGGCAGTAAAATTATCCGATTTTGAATTTGCAGCAGTTCCCACATGGGGTACAACTGATCAAGATCGAGTATTACTTGAAGGTATTTCAAATATTTCTCTGCTAGAACCATCTTCAGATTTTAACAAAATTTTATCTAAAACTCGTATATTATTAGTTCCATCGCTTTGGTTAGAAAATATTCCACTGGTTATTGTTGAAGCTATGCTTCGAGGAATACCTGTTATTTCTAGTAATGTAGGAGGAATCAAAGAGATTAATCTAGGAACTGGTTTTATGCTGCCCGTCAAGCCAATTGAACAAGTAACCCGTAGTTTTAACCAAAATAAAACAATTATTCCGCTTGTCCCAGATCAAGAAATTCAACCTTGGTATAACGCTCTTCTTGAACTTCTGTCAAATCGAGAATTATACTACAAGCAGTCTAACTTAGTTAGGAGTGCAGCCAATCAATTTGTTTCTCAAATTAAAATAGAGTATTTTGAAGATATTATTGAAAATTGCGGGTTGGTTCGGAAAGAATGTTAGTATCCAATAAAAAACGTAAACTCATAAAACCACTTCTCGACCCGATGAAGAATCTCGCACGTTCTCAAAAACTTCGGGTTCGATCCATACTCCTTCAGAATCAAGTTCTTGGCGAAAGTAATCCAGACTTTTCCAAAACCCCCCCTCCGTCTCAATTGCAATTATAATTTCTTGACCGTCAGGAATATTGATATCCTCAAAGATTTCGATATTTCTCCCTCGTTTTATCCCTTTAACGCGCATTATATACCCTTCTAATTCTAAACCGGATACTTAACATTTTATCATAGTGGTTATTTTGGAGATGGAATTACCTCAATTAACCCCGTCCAAAAAGCATTATCGTAGGTAATAATAGGGAGGTTTTCCAGTTCCGCTTGAGCCATTAACATTCGGTCAAACGGATCGCGGTGTAAAATAGGCAAGTTTCCGGCTCTGAGAGCATGAGCGGTTGTAATAGTAAGTTCATTAAACTTAGCTCTGTATAGTATATCCTGATAATTATCAATCAGAAACTTAGCTTCAGGAAGTTTGCCAATCCGGTATTTTGTAGCAATTTCCCAAGCCGAAACACTGCTCACTAAAATCTGATGATTGGGGTTGCGAATTATGTCTCGGCATTCTTCGTTAAGTTGGGGGTCATTAAAGAGCCACCAGAGCAGAATATGAGTGTCAAGAAGGTAGCTTATTCCCATTGCTGGAGTTCATCTTCGGGTAGGGGTTCAAAGAATGCGTCTCCTAGTTTTCCTGTCAGGAGTCCCGGAGTACGAGGTTGGGGATTTTCTACATTTAACCCTAAGCGGAAATCGTGAATTAAATTATAAACTTCTGCCAGCCTTTCTTCTGGGATTTCTTGTAGTTCTTGTATAATTTTATCAATTAACATATATCCTCCCTCGTTCAATAATTATCGTTAGTTTTTGAGTGGGTTTTATTGTCTGTTTCTATTAAACCTAAAAATCAATCGCCTAATAATTGAGTAAAGCCACCCACCGACAACCCGCATTATATACCCTTCTAATTGTGAACCGGATAGTTAACATTTTATCATGGTGTCATCCATTCGGGGTTTAAAAGCATTCTTCCCTCTGACTATTAGATACGTCCAGACTACGCAAACGTCCAGGGTATCGGAGGCGATCGCAGATGACGTACCAATGAATTATAATTGAATAGTGTAATTCACTGAATTGATGAAAATCTAACAAAATTGAGGGAATTTTTAATGAAATTAACGGCAACAGAACAAGGATTATTAATCCCTAAAGAAATGTTAGGAAATGCCCAAGATTTTGAGATCGTCCAAGAAGACGAAAAAATTATTATTACGGGCATTAAAAAAACATCTTCAATTTGGGACTTGGGTTCTAATCCCGTTGAATGTGATGTAACAGATGGTGCAGTTAACCATGACAAGTATCTTTCTAACCCATGAAAAATGTTTACTTTTTGGATACTAGCTACATTTCTAAGAAACAGTCAGAGATGATGGTGTTGGATTGAGTTGTGATTCCCCATCCGTCTACTAAATTTGACCGTGCATTCCCTAAAACGTTGCAATGTGCTATAACGGAAACGATATACATTTGGTATAATTAAAGATATTCTTTAGCTAAATCTTAAGAAGCGATGGAAACAATTACCATTCAAGTTGACCCTGAAATTGCCAAAGCTTACCGAGAAGCTGAACCGGAAAAACAGCAAAAAATTGCAACTCTTGTTAATAACTGGCTTAAATCAATCATCCAAGAGAAATCTTTGGAACAAATTATTGAAGAAATGCAAGAACAGGCAAAAACCAATGGATTAACTCAAGATATTTTAGATAAAATACTAGAAGAATGAATAAATTACGAGTTGTTCTTGATACTAACATTCTAGTGAGTAGTATTTTGATTAAATCATCCTTACCCGATATAGCTTTTAAAGCAGCCAGAAAAAACGGTATAATTTTACTGTCTGATGTCACCTCACAAGAATTGCAAGAAGTCTTAACTCGTTCAAAATTTGATCAATATATTTCTCTAGATATTCGTTATCAATTTTTAACTAAGATCAAGCTAGAATCCGAGCAGATTTTCATCTCTGAACTCATCAAAGAATGTAGAGATCCCAAAGACAATAAATTTTTAGAAGTTGCAGTTAATGGAAATGCAACTCATATTATTACAGGAGATAAAGACTTATTAGAATTGCATCCTTTTCGAGGGATTTCTATTTTAACACCCAGACAATTTTTAGAATTGATTGGAGAAGCACAGCCATGAACTTCGTTTTGTTAAAACATTCCGAGCCTCAAAAAAGCCTCTTTAGAAGAAATGGAAGTCGCCATCTCTGAGGGATTCAATTTAAGATTGACAGCGAGGACAATAATGGGCTGATCGCCCCGCCAATTTTAACCGTTCGATGGGCGTTTGACAAACTCGACAGGGTTGACCTCCACGATTATAAACCCAAGCCTGTCCCGCATAATTGCCGTTTACGCCGGAAACATTTAAAAAATTTCTAACCGTTGTTCCACCGGCATCGATAGCGGTTTTTAACACTTTAATCAGTTCAAAATGTAACGTTTCAATTTGTTTGGGCGTTAACTCCGCACAGGGAGTTCTGGGGTCTATTCCGCTTAAAAATAGCGTCTCATCGGCGTAAATATTCCCCACCCCCGCCACCAATTTTTGATCGAGTAACGCCGTTTTAATCGGTCGCTGGCGTCGTTGAAATTGAGTTTTTAAGTATTTTGTCGAAAATTCTTCTGAGAAGGGTTCTGGCCCCAATTGCTGCAAACCGGTGACAATATTTGAGACGGGGATGCTATCGGGAATTCCCCACATTTTGCCGAAGGTGCGCTGATCGACAAAACGGAGTTCTTGTTTATTCGGGAAAAATAACCGGACTCGGGTATGTTTGCTAACGGGTTCATCCTGACTCACCCACAACAGTTGACCCGTCATCCGCAGATGAACCGCTAACCCGCCATTGGGGAAAGTTTGTAAATCGGAAAATTCTGGGTTTTGTAGAGTTTCAGAATTGGGGTTGGGTTGTGTGGAGAATTCTGCTAGTAAATATTTACCCCGTCGATACCAACTGGCGATCGCTTTGTTTGATAATCCGTTAATAAATTCTGTGATAGAAACAGGGTGAGCAATAGTGCGTTTAAGCAACACTTCCCCACCCTGAATAAATTGATTGCGGGACACTAAATTTAGGCCCCGTTTAACTGTTTCAACCTCAGGTAATTCAGGCACAGATTAGTTTTCTGTTCCTTGGTTGGGATCACCTGCGGCACCCGGTTTACCGGCACCCTGACCCGTCGTGCGGGTGCTAGGAGCAACTGGGGTTTGCTTACCGCTAGGTTTGGCTTGACCAGTACCCACTTCTACAACTTCACTTTCGGCGAAGTTGTTGGTGTTGATGCCTGCATAATTTACTTTGTCAAAACGGACAATCACCGGGTATCTGATCCCGCTCTTGTCCACCGAAGCTACAGTACCAACTTCTTGATACCAGTAGGACTCTTTCCGCAAAATACGAACTTTAGAACCACGTTGAACCATCAGCTTATCTTCCTCGTTTCTAAATATGATGAATAAAGCTATGTATTGTTCAGGGTACTACTCGATCTGCCGTCTCAACACAATTGAGTCTTTAAGTTTTATTGCTGGCCGATTTCTATTCGACCCAATGGACTTGCACGAAATGGGCCGAACGTCCCCACAAATCCTGCACGATGGAGATTTCATCCACTTGTAGGTTAAACGGAATGGCAGTGGTCAGGTATCGCTGCGCCCAACTCCCCAGTTCGGGAGCAAGCTGGGTGGCGACACCTGCGGCGACTCCTAACCCTAAAAGTTGTTCGATTGGCCCTTTGGGTAGAGCCAGAGTGATTCCCATCGCCAACCCACCGGTCAGCAGCATTCCGACTGACAGGTTCGTACCGCACCGAGGATGAACCGCCAGATGCCATTCTCCGCCTGTTAAACGTTGCTGGGCAGTTTGAACGGCTTGTCTGAGTCGGGAGGTGTGAACGCGCCCGTAGAGGTAAAATCCTGTGGCTGTTGACATTCCGCCCAGGCGATCTTCAGACCCTGAGATCGCTCCCCCATTAGCCCATTCACTCAAAACCCAAACGGTGGCGTGTTCGAGGGCATGAACTTGTCGGGTGAGCAAGATCTCTTTGACACCCGGAACTAAGTTGAGTTGGCGCAGCAGATCCCGATCTTGGGTAGCACTTGGCGCAAACTCAAAGGGAAATGATGTGGCTGAAGCTGAATGTGAAGTCGCCGTTGTCATAATTTAATATTCTCCATCAAGTCAATTGGTAAGCCCCAGTCAGTCAGAAATCCCCAGCGATCCGGTTGAACGAATTCGGAGGGATTATTTTATTGCCTGACCGTCTCTAAAAGTTCCTGGTGTTCGTCTACCGGCGGTATCAATTAAAGTTCCCGGGCCGTGAGGAATACCTCCCCGAAATTCCCCTTCGTAACGGAGTCCGTTGGGGAAGGTGCAAGTGCCTTTTCCGTCGAGAGCTTCATTGAAAAATTGTCCTTGACAACGGGTACCATCTTCGCGGGTAAAAGTACCCCGGCCAAAGGGCTGTCCGGCAAAGAATTCTCCAGCAAAGCGATCGCCGTTGGTATAAATGAATTCTCCTTGGCCGTCGGGTTGACTGCTGATTTGTCCGCTACCGACATCTTGGACAATTTTGAACTCGCCCACATAGCGATCGCCGTTGGCGAAAATCACTGTACCTTGAGTAATATTGCCGTCTCTAAAGACACCGACAATGCGGGCATCATCTGAAAAAATGAATATCCCTTGACCGTTGGGTAAACCATTGCGAAATTCCCCTTCATAGCGATCGCCATTGGCATAGACATAAACTCCCCGTCCTTCCGGCCTACCGTTAGCAAAATTGCCGATGTAGTTGTCGCCCCCTTCATAATTGCACTTGACAAATCCACTGGGCAGTTGCCCCTGACAAACGGGAGGACTTTCTGTTGGTGATGTTTGTGCGTTTGTGGGAACCGCAGTGAGGATCTCAACTCCCCCCGCCACACTGACAGCGGTTAAAGTCAAAAATCCCAGCTTTTGAACTAAGCGAAACATAGCTTCTAGTGTGGTTGAATTTTCCTATAGTTAATTCTCGACAACTGCGGGTAAGTCTAACTCGTGGCGATCGTCTTGATAGCCTAAATCAGCTTACCCTTTACTCCTAATATCCCCCAGACAACATTCACTCTTAATGTGAGTTTTAATATCTTTATTGTACCCAGTTTTAAGAGGGAGTGAAGCTGTTGAAACCCGGTGAAGAAGGCATCAAATTCAATTCCTCATCGCTTTCGGCCAAAGTACCGACCTCGATCGCCACTTCTACCCCATTCTGCTCAAAAACCACAATTGGCTCGCCACCGACATTAAATTTCACCCGTTTCACCAACACTTGTCCGTTGGCGATCCGCTCTCCGACGCTCACGTAGCGGCTGGTGGGTTCGGTGGGGGCTTTCAAAATTACTCGGGTTTCCTCGCCCACTTGCATCACCCCCGAGACTGAAATCGCTTTGGCAATCTCAATATTAGGCGGAGGAGGCAGGATCGCCAACGGTTCGGCAGGCATGGGCGGAGGAGGGTTGGGATCGCGCCATTGGGGTAAGGGTTCGTTTAGAGGTAACTCCGGTAAGCTCGGCACTTGAGCCACCGTCAGCGGGGGAATTTCCGGGGGAGGCGGAGGGGCCGGAGGGGTCGCAGGGGCCGGAGGGGTCGCAGCGATTCCGGGAGCGCCAGGAACCGGGGCGGGAGTGCCGGGTGTCCCGGTCGGAGTCGCTTCCCCTGTTCGCGCCGGTGGGATTTGCGGTACTGGAGTTATGGGTCTTGTGGCGACGACGGCAGGAGCGCTTCCGGCTTGAGGTGGGACTTCCGCTACCGGGAGTTCCGGTAAAGAAGGCACTTGTCGCGCCCCCAGATTGGGAGGAACTGCTGGTTGAGCTTGATTTCCATTACCTGTCTCCCCCGGAGCGACAGCCACCGTCCATTGAGGCGGGGTTGCGGCAATCGGAACCTCTGGAATCTCCTGTAAGCTTTGCCTGGTGAGATTGAGGGCTTCTATTGAAACTTCTTCTTCTTCTGGACTCCGCTGCACCACCAACGGCGGAAGCACCGCAAACGGATCGCTAACCGACTGATTGGGTACTCCCGCTGGGGCTGCCGCTGTCCCGTTGCCATTCGTGCTTCCTTTGAGTTGAAGCAATCGTTCTTCGGGTTGGGTCGATTGAATCAAACCCGCTTTTGCCGCCGTTTCTTCTTTTTGCTGTTCGACTAAAGGTTCTTCAAATGCTTCTGTTTCCGGTTCTGATGCTGTTTCTTGTTCCCCTGTTCCAACGATTGCTTCCGATCCGGTTTCGGGTTCGGCCGGTCTACTTTCGACAGTCGCCGTTTCTGGAGGAGATTCGCTGATTTCTTCTTCGCCAGAACCACATCCGCCCGTCCAAATTGTCAACAACCCTAATGCCACCACTAACACAACTTTACGCATTGCCCGTCCACCAAACACATTCAATAATAATTCTAACGATAGCCAAAGTCTAACCGATTCAGCCACTCAGTCTATCACTTCCAATTAGATCGAGTTAATCAACTGTTACATTCACAATCTCATCTTGTGACTTTTCGACTGGGGAGAACCTTCCAATTCCATCGGGGGCGATCGCACAGGTTCGCTTCGCCGATTTACTCAGTCTCACTGACTGATAATATTAAGCACAATCTTTGACACTCTCCGCCCTAGAAGTGCGGAGATTCTTTGTTCATAGACCCAACTTGCTCAGACACCGATCGCTCCAATCAAAGTAGAGGTCATCCGTTCACCGCCGATTCTGCGGCGGTGAATCGCGGATGACTCGATTCCCGAGTCGAATCTCCCAAAGCGTTCGGGTCTGTGACCCAAGTTCCCACATGACCTGTGGTACTCAAGGCTAATTTCAGAATATTAATTGCAGCGTTCCAATCCCTGTCTAAAATGAATCCACACTGGCAAACATGGGTTCTCATAGACAAAGACTTCTTCACTACCGCACCACAGTTAGAGCATTCTTGAGATGTATAAGCGGGGTTAACTGCAACCGTTACCCGACCAAATTTAGTGCCAAAATACTCTAACCATTTTCTGAGTTGATACCAACCCGCATCATTAATTGACTTGGCGAGACAATGATTTTTCACTAAGTTTTTAATCCTCAAATCTTCGTAAGCGACTAAATCGATTAAAGTCAGTGAAGAGGTCACCCCCTCCACTGCTCTTCAAAACGGTACGTGAGACTTTCACCTCATACCGCTCCTCAATAAAACGGCTGTTGTCATCAGCACGTCACCAACATATCGTTCTCCCATCGGTAATTCTCTGGGATAATGGAAACTCCCTTAGAGTAGCTTCCATCCGTTCTGGATTTTTCATCATGGCAATGTCGATGGAGCAGTTGATTATTCTTATATTCATTCTTTCCGCCTCGTGACTTAGGAATGATATGGTCAACTTCTATCAGGTCTCCATCTCGGAAAAACAGACCGCAGTGAGCGCATTTCCCTTTCTGCTTTTTGAGCAGCGATGCTGTTGGCTTAGGCATCTCAGGGTGTGTGCCTCGTCTTGAACTCCAATAGATTAAGTCGCCGTCGTAAGGGCTTTTATCCCCCTTGACTTTGACATGACGGACGATTGCTGTCTGTGAATGCTTCATCAGCACCATAGGGTTCGACCCTTCACGAGACGTGGCAAACGTCCAATTATCTCCACCTATGGTTCGGAAGTATTTGGAGCTAATCCATTTCCTTCCTTTATTTTGATGTCGTTTTACCCCCCATTTCCAGAGTTTCCAAGAGGTCAGATACGAGAGTTTCGTAAAGATTCTCTTGCTTACTCCTGTCGAAAAGTAGTTACACCATCCTCGGATGATAGGGTTAAGTTTGCTTATCAAGACAGCTTGGGACTGTCCCTTAAGTTTCTCTATTTCCTCACATATCCTTCGGTAGTGCCTTTCCTGACTTTCTTTACTTGGGGTGACGAGTGTTTTAAAACCGAGTAATCGCCCTTTTGTATCCCTTCCTGATGTATATTTACCCACCTTATATTGGCGGATATTAAAGCCTAGGAAATCAAATCCTGCTTTTTGGTTTTCATAGTTTTCAAGGGTGTGAGCGAGTCTCGTCTTACTTGCTTTGAGTTCCAACCCCATATCTGCCAGCCATATGGATACGACCTTATTACATCTTTGGACAACGGTTATGTCTTAGTGTAGAACCACGAAGTCGTCTGCATAACGAATGACGTTTACAGAATCTTGTTTCTGTGTCCTGCTTCGTTGCCGTCCTCTGAGGTCTTTCATATCGAAGGTATGGGCAATTGCCTTGATTTCGCTTTCTAGACCATGTAGGGCAATGTTAGCCAGTAATGGAGAAAGAACCCCACCTTGAGGTGTACCCTCAGATGTTGGCGAGAACTCCTTACCATCCATAACACCCGCGTTAAGCCACGCTCGAATTTGTTTCCGAAAAGTGGGGAAGGTGTTAAGTTTTTCGAGGAGCCGTTTGTGGTTGATACGGTCGAAACATTTGGAGATATCCGTATCAAGCACGAATTTGGGTTTTTGTTTGATCGCATTGTAGATGGCTTCAATGGCATCATGGGCTGACCGCCCTGGTCTAAACCCGTAGGAATTTGGCTCAAATATAGCTTCCCATTCAGGTTCTAAGGCTAACTTTACTAACGCTTGGAGCGCACGGTCATACATGGTAGGTATTCCTAAAGGTCGTTGCTCCCTATTAGGTTTGGGTATCCAAACCCTTCGGGTAGGTTTAACCTTTGTACCCAGTTTGAGATTGTTTACGAGCTTCATACGTGCTTCTGGGGACAAGGATTTAACCCCATCCACTCCTGCCGTCTTTTTGCCTTGATTGTCCTGAGTTACTCTACGCACCGCTAAAGCCTTAGCCGACCAAGACTTAACTAACAGTTTCTGGAGTCTGCGAACTGTTTTGACATCACCACGTTGAGACGCTCGGTAAATCCGCTTTTGCAACTTATAGACAACACGCTCCAACTTTCGCCAGTTTATGTCGCCCCATTTATACATCGGTTTTGATTCCGTGTTCATAACTTATACATTGCTACTTGTAGCTTTACCTTCCGTTTTACCGTGAGTCCGTCTGCGTATCTCTCCTGTTACGGAGAGCGTTTGCTTCTGACTCAATCTTGCTCCCCTGTTACCTACCTAATGGAAGTAGATGGTTGCGTCTTAGCTGACTACTCAGCCAATCGACCTTGACTGAGAGTAAACGAGGGAGTTACTTCGTTCCCTATGACCTTTGGTTTGTCTCTTTAGGAGGGATACTCTTCACCGAGTTTTGGGGTAGCACTTTAACGATTCGGTCTAAATCCTATCGTCACCTTTACTTTGCCTTTTTAGGTCTCCCAGTGTCACAACCTGATTTCACTGGTTAATGCTTACGATGATTCAGACATATCCTTTGCTTACGCTCTCCGTGAAGACTTGCTCACGGGCTTTGGACACAGGTTGCCCTCCACTTTCCGCTTCTATTCCCGCTTAAGAGATTGATGGCTAGTCGCTACCCTTGGGAATATGCTTTCGACCTCGTGCCTAGGCGATAGGACTTGTGCGTTCTAGGATACTAACACTCACCTATAAGGTCATAGAGTTGTCATCTGAAGGGGATTAAAGTGCGAACTCTACCTTATCGGTTACCCCTCAGAGGCCAGTCATCCCCCTGCTAGGAGCAGGTTTCGACTGAACGAATCGCACTTTGATTGGATTACGCAACGCGCCACTCTCAAGCGCGTGTTCTTCACGTTGCCTACTCCTGTTTGAGGTGTACTCGCCCTAGTCGATTAATGGCTTTTCTTCGGTTGGATGAGCCTTTTTTCTTTCGAGAAACACGACGCTGATGAAATTTTAATCGTTTTTCTTCTATTCGATAAAATCTCGGATTCGGTTCAGCGTGTCCGCTAGAATCGACATAAAACTCAAGAAGTCCTACGTCTAATCCAACCATCTTACCTGTTAGTTCTGTATTCACTTTGTTCTCTGCATTCACCAAGAACTGAACGTAGTAACCATCGGCACGACGCACCAACCTAACCCGTTTTATCTGTTCTAATTGGTAGTAGTTTAAATCCCAGGTCCCTTTAAGTTTAAGTCTGCCAATTCCTTTCTTGTCCGTAAAAGTAATTTGTTTTCGAGTTTCCGAGACCGACCAACCCGAAGTTTTATACTCAACTGAGCGACAATTTTTATTGAAGGTTGGGTATCCCTTTTTTCCCGGAATCGACTTTTTGCAGTTGCTATAGAACCGGGCAATAGCGCTATACGCTCTTTCAACTGCGACGATCATCGCAAGCATGGGAATTCAAGGCTTTAACAAAGGAGAATTCGGCTCTCAATATCGTGTTGTAGCGATATAGCTCTTTTTGTCCTACGCAAGAATTGTCCATCCAAAACCGGATGACCTTGTTGCGGACAAATTGGGCTGTCCTGATCGCTTCATCAATGGCGCTATATTGAGTTGTTTTTCCCTTAGCCTTGAACTCTAGAACTATCATTTGACGTGGAAAAACCTAGATCAAAAACTATACCATAAAAAAGCCGTCCTAGAAGGACGGGGCTTGTATCCCATTGTTTTTGTCATCTATCTAGTTATATATTCCTAATTTTCCCCCGTTAGCTCATTTTTTGTCGCTTTTGTATCAGTATTCAACTGTTTTTTGAGAGCTTCAATGGTATGATGTCCGTGACACCACTTGTAGATAGGATAACAATGCAATGGCATCAGTGTCTGTATCTCCCGTTGTACTCATCATTCTAGACGGCTGGGGCTATCGTGAACAGACGGACGGAAATGCCATAGCGGTAGGGAAAACGCCTGTGATGGATAGTCTGTGGACTGCTTATCCGAGAACATTAATTCGAGCCTCGGGAAAAGCGGTCGGCTTGCCAGAAGGTCAGATGGGAAATTCTGAAGTCGGTCATCTTAATATAGGAGCGGGGCGCGTTGTTCCTCAAGAATTAGTCCGAATTACCGATGCCGTAGAAGACGGGACTCTGCTTGACAATCCCGCACTCGTCAAAGCCTGCCAGGATGTGCGAGAACAAAACGGAAAATTACATTTGGTCGGTTTATGTTCCGATGGCGGGGTTCACTCCCATATTCAGCATTTACTCGGATTATTAGATCTGGCTCAACAAAAAGGCGTTTCTCAAGTTTGTATTCATGCCATCACAGACGGTCGGGATACCAACCCCAAAGATGGCATCAAAGCACTTGGGCTAATACAAGACCATATCGATCAAATCGGTTTGGGTCGCATCGTCACCCTCAGCGGCCGTTACTATGCGATGGATCGCGATAATCGTTGGGATCGCACTCAAAAAGCCTACCTCAATATGACCGTTGATGGCCAAGGAACCGAACTCTCCGCCGTAGAGGTTTTACAGCGTTCCTACGATGATGGCATCACCGATGAGTTTGTCCTTCCCACTCGGTTAGCACCCGGAACCGTTGCACCCGGAGATGGCATCATATTCTTTAATTTCCGTCCCGATCGCGCCCGACAACTCACTCAAGCCTTTGTCGATCCCGATTTTAACGGATTTGAACGACAACAAATTCAACCCCTGACTTTTGCCACCTTTACCCAATACGATTCTAGCTTTCCCGTCTTAGTTGCTTTTCAACCTCAAAACCTCAATAATATTCTCGGAGAAGTCATCGCCGCCCACGGCTTGAAGCAATTCCGCACCGCAGAAACCGAAAAATATGCCCACGTCACCTACTTCTTTAATGGCGGTTTAGAACAACCCTTTGAAGGCGAAGATCGGGAGTTGATCCCTTCCCCGGCGGTCGCCACCTATGACCAAGCCCCAGAAATGTCCGCCGAAGAAGTCACCGAAGTCGCCATAGAAGCCGTCGAAAAAGCCATTTATTCCTTAATCGTCATTAACTACGCCAACCCCGATATGGTCGGTCATACCGGGATAGAAGATGCCGCCGTTAAAGCCATAGAAACCGTTGATGACTGTTTGGGACGTTTGATCGAAACCATCAACAAAGCCGGGGGAACCGCAATTATTATCGCCGATCACGGCAATGCCGAATATATGCGCGACGACCAGGGGAATCCTTGGACCGCTCACACGATCAACCCCGTGCCGTTTATCTTGGTAGAAGGGGAAAAACGCAAAATCCCCGGACACGGTACCGAGGTGAACCTGCGAACCGATGGCTGTTTGGCAGATATCGCCCCCACCATCCTCGAAATTCTCAAACTTCCTCAACCCGAAGACATGACCGGACGTTCCATGATTTTACCCGCCGGTTTTGACGTCAAAGAAAGTCGCACACCCGTTCGGGTCAGAGTGTAGAGAATGCTAAACTATCAGAATCACAATCAATCACACTCATCACCAACTTGAACCATGACCGTTACTGACATCTTACAAGGCATTTGGGCATTATCTGCTTTGGGATTAATCATTTTAGTATTACTGCACAGTCCCAAAGGCGATGGACTCGGTATCGGCGGACAAGCTCAACTGTTTACCAGCAGCAAAAGCGCCGAAACCACACTCAATCGGGTAACATGGATGTTAGCCATTACCTTTATTGGCTTAACGATCATTTTAAGTGCGGGTTGGATCGGTTAAAATGAATCCCATTCAGGGATCAAGCCATGCGATCGTCCCATAAACCGCCAATTTTTCTGGGCTTGGCGATCGCCATCCTCTGTATTGGGTTACTCTTATCTCAGCCCACACCGGCAACAGAAGACATCATTCCCCTCAAACCCCATCCCTTACCCACTTCCCTCGCCCAATGGGAAGATTTAACCCAAAGTGGGGACTACTTCGATCAAATAGAAGCCCTAAAAGTCGGTTATTTGGTTTGGTCGCAGTTGCCCATCAAAGTTTATATCGAACAACCAACCGACGATCAAGGTTTAAGCTGGTTTGGGGAAATTGCCTCCGCAGTCGAAGCGTGGAAAGCTTATTTACCCCTAGAAATTGTTGCAGATTCTAACTTAGCAGACATTCAAATCTTTCGCCGCCGTCCGCCTCTCGAACCCGGAAATTTACGAGCCAGTTCCGCCGAAACTCGTTATCAAGTGTTTGTGCGTCGGCGAGAAGACGGCACGCAGATGTTATCTCATCGGTTTATCATCTGGTTGAGTCCCACTCAAACCGGAAAATACATCTCATCCGCAGCCCGTCACGAATTGGGTCACGCCCTCGGAATTTGGGGTCACAGTCCCACTCAAACCGATGTCATGTATTTTGCTCAAGTTCGAGAACCGCCACCGATTTCTCCCAGAGATATTAATACCTTAAAACGCATTTATTCGCAACCCACCCGTTTGGGTTGGCCTGTAACTTTATCCTCTCAAAACACGCATTTTCCTTAAGTTCTATCATCCGCCCGCCGCGATTTGAAATTGACAATCTCCGGGATTTTCGCTATCCTAGAAAGTGAACCGAAGGGGCTAACTTGCCCCTGCGCTTGATTAAATCATCATATCCCGCGATTTCACCCCGCGATCGCAATCCAGTTAACGGCTTCATTAGCTTTATTAACAAAAATTCTCAAAAAATTCTCCGCCCGCCGCGATTTGAAATTGACAATCTCCGGGATTTCCGCTATCCTAGAAAGTGAACCGAAGGGGCTAACTTGCCCCTGCGCTTGATTAAATCATCATATCCCGCGATTTCACCCCGCGATCGCAATCCAGTTAACGGATTCGTTACCTTTATTAACAAAAATTCTCAAAAAATTCTCCGCCGGCCGCGATTTAAAATTGACAATCTCCGGGATTTTCGCTACAATTGGAGGTGAACCGAAGGGATAAACACGGGCATACGCTTGAATTTTTAATCAACCTCAGTCGATTTTCCCTCAGGAATTCGGGTGAACAGCGAACACCGGACAGGGAAAATTCAGAATAGAGAATTGATGACTTCTTCTGCCCAATCCGGCGCTCTCGTATTCGCTAAAATTCAACTTTTCAAAGCCGTTTCCATCAGAATTTGATGGGCGCTCAACTCCTTATCAGAACACCGACGGCGAACATATTCACCATCCGACTTTAAATCCCAAGCTTGACGATTATCAGAAAGCATAATACCCAAAATCTCTTGTAAATCCTTACCAATTTCAGGATCTTCAATCGGAGCAATCGCCTCTACCCGCCGATCCAAATTGCGAGGCATCCAATCAGCCGAACCGATATAAACCTCCTCCTGACCGCCATTATAAAAATAGAAAATCCGAGAATGTTCGAGGAAACGTCCGACAATACTAATCACCTTAATATTATCGCTAATACCCTCAACACCCGGACGCAAACAACAAATACCCCGAACAATCAAATCAATCGTTACACCGGCGCGAGAGGCTTCATATAAAGTCGAAATAATCCTCTGATCGACCAAAGAATTCATCTTCGCCACAATTCGACCCGTTTCTCCACTGTGAGCGTGTTCGATTTCGCGACGAATAAACGTCAAAAAGCGATCGCGCATATTCACCGGAGCAACCAACAATTTACGATAAGATTGTTGGCGAGAATGTCCCGTCAGAAAATTGAATAAATCCGTAAGATCCGCAGCCAAATCCTCGCGACAACTCAAAAGACCAATATCAGTATAAAGTTTTGCCGTTTTCGGATTATAGTTTCCAGTTCCAATATGAATATAGCGGCGAATTTTCCCTTCTTCTTGACGCACCACCATCACAATTTTAGTATGCGTCTTCAGTCCGACCACCCCATAAACCACATGAACCCCGCTACTTTCAAGTTTGCGCGCCCATTGGATATTATTTTCCTCATCAAAGCGAGCTTTGAGTTCAACTAAAGCCGCAACTTGTTTACCGTTTTCCGCAGCAGAAATCAGAGCATTAACAATCGGAGAATCTCCCGAGGTGCGATAAAGCGTCATTTTAATTGCTAACACATCCGGATCGTGAGCCGCTTGTTCGATAAAGCGTTGCACCGTCGCCGAAAAAGATTGATAGGGATGATGCACAAACACATCTTTGTGGCGAAGCGTCGAAAAAATATCTTTGGCTTCCTCGCCATTTCCACAAGCATCGGTGACATTTTCGCTCTGTTGCAGCCAACGCGGTAACACCGGACTCCAAGGTTGATCTTTTAATTCCGGTAACGGCAGCGACATAAAAGACATCAGATCCTTTAAACCCAGTAGTCCTTCAACCGTGTAAATGTCTTCCGGTTCTAACTCCATCTCCTCATAGAGCATTTCTTTAATTGCGCTTGGCATCGTCGGATTGATTTCCATCCGCACAACCGACCCACCCACGCGACGCTTGCGGAGTTCTTGCTCAATGACTAACAGCAAGTCATCTCCTTCGTCTTCCTGAACCGATAAGTCCGCATCGCGGGTAATCCGGAAAGGGTGATATTCTAAAATATCCATTCCCGGAAACAGAGATTCCAGGTTATGGGCGATCACTTGTTCGAGGGGGACTCCCGTCCACACACTCACTTCTTCCTCTTTCTCGATGCGGAGGGTTTCCGGAAGCGGAATAAACCGGGGGAGTAGTTTCGGGACTTTCACCCGAGCGAGTAAGTCTTCTTTCGTTTCCGGGTTTTTTAGGACAACCGCTAAGTTTAAACTCAGGTTGGAGATGTAAGGGAACGGATGACTGCGGTCAATGGCTAACGGCGTCAAAACCGGAAAAATTTGTTCCTCAAAATAACTTTGTAGGTAGGTTCGCTGTTCTTGGTTGAGATCGATATAATTGAGCAGGTGAACCCCAAATTTAACTAATTCCGGTTTCAGCGTTTTCTCAAAAAATTGGTGTTGCTCAGTCACCATCGGTAGCAGTTTTTGATGAATTTCGTTCAGTTGCTGTTGCGGTGTGCGACCATCTGGGGTTAACTTGTTAACATTGGCTTCTTTTTGGCGCTTTAAACCTGCCACCCGCACCATGAAGAATTCATCCAGGTTGGAGCTATAAATTGCTAAGAATTTTAGACGTTCGATCAACGGAGTCTGAGAGTTGAACGCTTCTGCTAACACTCGACGGTTGAACTCAAGCCAACTTAATTCTCGGTTAAAATAATATTTCGGATCGTTTAAATTAATTTCGTCAGATGCTTTGGTTTTGGTTTTTTCTGTTTTTGCCATTGTCTTAATCGGGGTAGAGGTCGTTAGATCGCAACTCGCATTGCAGGGGTTGAGTGGAGAAAGTCCAGAATTATCCGAATGATCAGCAGTGTAGCACTGGTACGCCAATCGGTCGTTAATAAAATGTTAAACTTTGATTTAGAGGCATAAGTTACAGTTTAGACGAGAACGTTTTTAGCCGTTTTCGCCCGATTTTTTGCCCCGCTCTAAAAAAATAAATTATAATTGGATTGCCAAATCAATTCAAGTCTAGATCAACTCAGACTCTTTGGGTTTGACCATCAGAAGACAATCAATTCCTAGAAAAACTCCGCACCCAATCACCCGCTTGGAATTCTCCAGAAAGACTAATATTCTAACAAGAGAAGTCGCCCAAACGGGCTAGATCTTCGGAACTATCATCCTCAATTTTTAACTATTCTAAACCCAACACCTCACCCCTCACACCTGACATCGGATAGAATTTTATTGAAACTTCTTGAAATCAATTCAATTCCATCCTCTATTCCCCAGGAAATAACTCAATCCTCAATTGGGAATTTATTCCCCGAAAATAGAGTTAGGCTGAACGCTTCATCGCTTCTAATAAAATACTTAACGCCCGATCTTCTTCGGGATTGACTCGACGATCCAGCAACGCAATTCCCACCGCTTTTTCTAACGCGATCGCCGCCACATCCGGTTCGAGTCCTTCCACTAACAAATCTAAAGATTGCGGAATTTTTAACGCCGAACGAATTCCGAGGACTAACTCCGGATCGAGTTCCAGACTTTCTAAAAGAGGTAAAACTCGATCCCAATCCATTTCCGAGTCCGGTTGCTCGACTTGAATCATATAAGCCAGCAAACGCTGTAATTTTACCTGTTGTTTGGCAGGAATTTTATCGTAAGTTAACCCATTACTGGAATCATTGGAGGCAATATTTCCATCATTACCAATATGATCAATAATCTTTTGCCAGTCTGTACCATCGCAACTTTGCGGTTTTTTCACCCGCAAAGCCACCTGAATTTGATCGCAATTACTCTCAAGTTGAATCACCTGCGCTTCTACACCCAGATAACTCAACCATCGCCCAATCATTTGAACTAGAGTTTGACGAGTGCTGGTGGAGTTGGCTAACAGACGAATTTGAGTGCGAACCAATGGACGAACAATTTCTGTAAGCATTCACAGAACCCGAATTCATTGCAAAGCTAATCTCTTAGATAATAGCAACCCTCAACCCCTTTCCCTAAATTCGATCACATCTTCTTTAATAGTCACATCGTAACGGCCAAAGAAATCCTGTCCCAACAGTCCCAGATCTAACGCCGGGGCGATCGCCACCGCAACATTAGACATTTTTGCACCCGCCACATTGATAGACTGAACTAAACCAATATCAAATGCCACATTTCTCTGACTCGGGGTGTCCGCTATTCCCCGTCCTGAGGGAATTACCCCCAACATTTCCGCCATCACCGGGGTGATCGCCGTACCGCTAGCCCCCGTATCTACTAACATCCTAAAAGTTTGATTTTCATTAAAAACCACTTCAATCACCGGTATTCCGCCCTTACGCTCAATAATTTGGGCTTGATAGACTCCCGGTGTGGCACTGGCTGTCGATGTCGGATCAAATTCCGGTTCTGGAAAAACACAGATACTATTCAAACGCACATAGTTTCCCGCTTGATTTTTCAGAAAACAGCCCGGAAGTTCTTGGGCGCTCGTTCCCACGACCTTACTCATAACCAATGCGCTCATCGAAGCGAAAACAGACACCCACCGCAGGGGTTTGATCCGTTTAGCACTTTGAGAAATTTTAGCTTCAGTCCGTTGGGGTGTTAAGTTTTTATTCATAGTACCGACCTCAGTTGTTGTTGAACACTACAAAACTCAAATGATGAAATTCTGAAGAAAGGATAAAGGGGGTGACACGGCGATGGCCGCAAATGTAGTGACAACAGAACAACTCACGCAGCCCGGTAGCTCAACCCCAATTGAGGGTTTGTTTCTATTCTATCAAGACCAGTCAAACCAACAAATAAGCTAAAGAAATACAGCCCAACGGGAGAATGTTTGGGATAATCAACACTGATCGTAGTTAAGGGTCGAAAAGTCCATGTCGCTTGTTTCTGCTCAAAGCGCTCTGCTCGTTCTCGCTGACGGTACCACTTATCGAGGGTGGTCTTTTGGTGCATCGGGAACCGTTGTGGGAGAAGTTGTCTTTAATACCGGGATGACTGGCTATCAGGAAGTCTTGACCGATCCCAGTTATCTCGGCCAAATTGTCACGTTTACTTACCCCGAGTTGGGAAATACCGGAGTTAACCCTGAAGATGAAGAGTCTCAGCGTCCTCAGGTGCGGGGGGCGATCGCTCGCAATATTTGTACCCGTCCGAGTAACTGGCGGGCTACTCAATCTCTGTCCGACTACCTCAAACAGCACAATATTCCCGGAATTTATGGGATTGATACTCGCGCTTTAACCCGCAAAATTCGCACCGTTGGGGCGATGAATGGCGCCATTTCTACCGAAATTCTCGATCCGGCTGAATTGCGATCGCTCGTCGAGCAAGCACCCAGTATGGCCGGGTTAAATTTGGTTAAAGAAGTTACCACCAAGACCATGTATGAATGGTCCGAACCCACCGATCGCGTTTGGGAGTTTAGTCCGTCTTTAGCTTCAGGGGAAGCCGTAGAACCCCGTTATACCGTCGTTGCGATTGATTTTGGCATTAAACGCAATATTTTGCGCCGTTTGGCTAGTTATGGCTGTCGCGTGATTGTGGTTCCCGCCGATACCAGTGCCGAAGAAATTCTTAAGTACAATCCCGATGGGATTTTTCTCTCTAATGGACCTGGAGATCCGGCCGCCGTCACCGAGGGGATTACCACCACTCGCGAATTGCTCAAGTCCAGTAAGCCCGTGTTTGGGATCTGTATGGGACATCAAATTTTGGGCTTGTCTCTCGGTGCGGAAACTTTTAAGCTCAAGTTTGGTCATCGCGGTTTGAACCAGCCCGCCGGCCTGCAACGACAGGTGGAAATTACCAGCCAAAATCACGGGTTTGCCATTAATCCCGATAGTTTGGCCGATGGCGTCGAAATTACTCATTTCAATCTCAACGATCGCACCGTTGCCGGATTGAAACACAAGAATTTGCCCTTTTTCTCCGTACAATATCACCCCGAAGCCAGCCCCGGCCCTCACGACGCCGACTATTTGTTTGAACAGTTTATTCAACAGATGGAACAAGCAAAGAGCCAGTCACCGAGTCGCTGAAAACTCTAGACAATTTGACAAAAAGAAACTATACTGGATCGGCAATGTACGGACTACAGTTAGGAGGATGCCATTCCTGAGCAATTAAACTTGACCGTAAGCCTAAGGGGCAATCGCGATGTTAAAGAGAATTATCAGTTGTTCCGTCTGACCGGCTTACTCGATGCCTTTTCGGAAGCCACTTTCCGCAAGGTGATCAGTAACTGCATAGACGGAGGACCAAAAAACATCGTCTTGGACTTGTCTCAAATCGATTTTGTAGATAGCTCGGGGCTAGGCGCACTGGTAAAGCTTGCCAAGAAGGCTAAAACCGACGGAGGGAGTTTACAAATCGTAACCAACCCTCGTGTCACCCAGACCGTCAAGCTAGTACGCTTGGAAAAGTTTCTCTCCTTACAGGCTTCAGTGGAAGCTGCGGTCGAGAATATAGAGAAAAAATCCTCAGAGTGAACCCATCAAGCTATCTATCCAATACAAGAGACTCAAAAATCGGCCAGCGTGCTGTCTGGCTGATCTTTTATGCAAATGGATCATTCCCCGCTCAAATTTGAACAAGTTCAACAACTGTCTCCGGCTTCTTGGGCTTATCTGGGAGATGCAGTATATGAGTTGTATATCCGTCACTTTTATCTGATCCCTCCAAAGCGATCGCAACTTTATCATCAGCTAGTCGTTTCTCAGGTGAGGGCGGAAAGTCAAGCCCGTCACCTGCGATCGCTCGAACCTCATCTCTCAGCAGCAGAATTGGAAGTGGTTCGTCGGGGAAGAAACGCAGCAGTCAGAGGGCCAAAGCGCATCGATCCTCAAACCTATCAACTCGCAACCAGTCTGGAGACTTTAGTGGGATATCTCTACCTAACCGATCCCGAACGTTTGTCTCAATTGCTCGGCAAATTAGACTTGGAAACAGAGGTCAAATCGACCCAATAGAAAACCTGTGAAAGTTTAGCACGGGAATAAAACAGATGAGTAAAGACTCCCAACGTCCGCAACCCAAGTCCAGGGGACAGCAGAATCGGCCAAAGCTGGAAACCAACAAGCGATCGCCAGCCCCTCAAAATTCCTCAACTCAACCCGGATCGAACCCCGACAAGGGAGACGATCCCGAGATGGACTTGATTTATGGACGCCATACGGTTTTGGCCGCTTTAGAACATCAGCGGGCGCTCAATCGCATTTGGATGATTCCCCAACTGCAATCGGATCATCGCTTTCAAAAAGGCTTGTCTACAGCCAAGGCAAATGGTACGCTAATCGATAGGGTGAGCAATCGGCGTCTCGATCAAATTGCACCGGGAACCAATCACCAAGGTATTGTAGCTCAAGTCTCACCTTATGAGTACAAAGAACTCTCAGAATTAATCGATCTCGCTCAAGCGGCAAGTCCTGAACCGGTAATCGTGATGGCGGAGGGGTTAAGCGATCCCCACAACTTAGGAGCGATTATCCGCACATCAGAAGCAATCGGCGCATCAGGCTTAATTTTACCCCAACGTCGGGCGGTCGGGATTACCTCGACGGTGATGAAAGTAGCCGCAGGAGCATTAGAAACGTTTCCCGTTTCCAGGGTGGTTAATCTCAATCGCGCTCTCGAAGAACTCAAACAGGCAGGATTTTGGATTTACGGTACATCGGCAACTGCTCAACACGCTTTATATACAGTTAAGTTTAGCGGGCCGGTGGTGTTAGTGGTCGGAAGTGAAGGTCAAGGTTTAAGTCGGTTGCTTGAGGAGAGTTGTGATGTTTTAGTTTCAATTCCGTTAGTCGGACAGACCCCAAGCCTGAACGTTTCAGTGGCTACAGGAATGGCACTGTATGAAATTTATCGTCAGCGTCGGTCTGCCGAATAGTCCTCTGGCTTCCCCTTCCCGAAACCGTATCAATAGATTCTTTCTGAGCGCAAAAGATTAAGATAAAGTAACAAAACTCCATATTTCGACAAGGAGGTACATCGAGCCTGGAAATCGGGAGTCTGTTCGAGAAAGCAGGAAGTGTCGCCAGTCCCATCGTTGAAAACAGAAATCCGAGATGGGTCTAAGAAAATTATTAACTTTATCGGATCGGCAACCCGTGCGATCGCCTTGGGAATAACCGTCAAACCTTTGATAAACGGAAACCGCAAACATGAAAGAACTTTTGATTAATCTACTCAATTTCTTTGGGTTAGCGTTTTGGGTCGAAATTATTACCAAAGACCCAAACTGTACCTATTACTTCGGCCCGTTTTTAACCGCCCAAGACGCCCATGATGCTAAAGTCGGTTATGTCGAAGATATCGAAACAGAAGGCGCTCACAGCTACAGCGTTTCGGTGAAACGTTGTAAACCCTCTCGCCTAACTGTAGCCGAAGATCTCGAAAAAACCATCGATCAACAGATTATTCCCGCTTTTAGTCCTCAATCTTAATATAGGCAATCGGGAATCGGCAACAGGCAAGATGTTCTAGGGGCGGGTTCTCACGGGTTTTCAATAGATAGATCGTCTCCGGCTAACTCATATTAACCCGCCCTACTCTCAAATATCATAAAGACAATTTGCTAGAAACAGGTTTAGGCTAGAATACGTGAGTATTCAACCAGTTTTCAATATCATCTCGAACCTGTTGGGGAATTTCCCAAGGAAAAAGATGAGCCGTTTGAGGATAGCAATAAAACTCCGCATTTGGCAAATGTTGAGCGGTGGCTTGACTCGACTGGGCGGTAATATGGCGATCGCGATCACCGGCTAACACCAGACTAGGAGATTGTATCACAGCCAGATCCCCCTGACGATTATATCTTGCTCTGAGGGCTTGACTCAAGGCTTGAGTCGCATAACGAGAAGTTTGCAGGTAGGCGGGTAAAGCTTCGCGGGCGATGTATTTGTACGCCGTCGGAGTATGCTGTTGAATCAGATATCTAAACAGCGATCGCTTTCCAAACGTGTTAATATTCCATTGCCAACCCGGAACCAACCCGTTAATAATTCCCGCCAAACCCGTATAAAAATAGTCAACCCAAGTAATAGGAGGATGGTTTCCTATAGGATAAGCCGCAGTCGCAACTAAAATTAACCCCGTTACCCGTTGGGGAAATTTTAACGCCAATTCCAGGGCGAGAATTCCTCCCAAAGACCATCCTAAAATTAAACACTGATCAATATTAAGCCGATCAAGTAAGTTCTCTAAATCAATTAAATGATCCTGCATTTGAAAAGATTTAGATGCCCGACTTTGACCGTATCCCCGCAAGTCCGGGGCGACAGTTTGGAACCGACCGGATAAAAAATCCGTAAAAACAGACATACATTGACCGGAACCCGGATGACCGTGAAGACAAAGAATCGGAAATCCTTCGCCTTTGATTTTAGTATTTAAGGGTAAAGGTTCCATCATTCCAAGGTTCCAAATAATCGTTAAATTCTGAAAGACGAGATTTAAAGATGACCGTTTTGAATAATATGTTCGGCAATTTTAGAGATAGCTTTTCGGATTTCAAAAATATGACCGGTATTATTATCAATCACCGTAATAATATAGCGCTCTCCATCAATACTAACGGCTAAAGTTGTGCCTAAAACCCGAGAATTTTGACCCGTTTTTTCCCCCAACCATTGAGCTTCCAAATCCTCCAAAGCGGCGTAACCAATCGCCCGGTCGTACTGGCGGTTTAAAGCTTCTATTAAAGCTTCAGCGCCCGGATATTCATAATTATAGGTTTTCACCATCATTTCCGTCAATTCCGCACTGGTCAGGCGGTTGCGTCCGCTTCCGGGACGTCTGGGCATGATCCGATCGCCCATTAATTTGAATTTGACTTTTGTTTCTTTGAAACCCTGTTTTTCCAGCGTTTTATTAATAAAATCTTGACCCAAATAATCGATCAGTTGGTTGGTGGCAATATTGCTACTGTGATCGATCATTTCTCCCATTAAAGTTTTCAGAGGATAGCTCGTTCTCGCCCGAATATTTGACGCATCTTCGGTGAAGTTTCCGCCATCGACATAAACTTCTTTTTCCAGGCTAATATTTTCTTGGGCAAGCTTATCTAAAAGAGCCACCGCAATCGGAACTTTAATCAAACTCGCGGGACTGGCGGGGGGCTGTTCGCCCCGCAGATGAGCGCAATCTCGGCTGAGATTACAAACGCTAATCATTGCAGTTTTTGACAAGTCACTTTCGTCGCGAATCTTTTCTAAAAAGGTCGTTTGAGCCAGTTGGATTTCTTTGGTAACGCTCATTAAGCTGACTTGATACTGTTGGGATTTATCGGAAGCTTGATGAGCAATTAATGAATTTTCCGGTATTTCGTTTAAATTGCCGATCGCCTGTTTCCAAAGTTGCTGACTTTGCTTTTTAATCGCCAAAGAATCCGAAGAATTAGACTCGTCAGTACGAATCGCTTCTGTCGCCAAACGAATCGCCTGTTTCCAGTTATCATTAGCTCTGCGTTCAATTAAAATTTGAACTTCCACATCTTTTAACTGTTTAAACAACTGGCGATCGCGATAAAACGAAGAACTATCAGACAGCACAGAATTTAAAAAACCGGGTTCAGAAGCCTCTTGAACCGGCGTTTCTAATTCCTCAATCAGTTGATCGCGCAGTGTAACTAATTCGTCTAGAGAACGAGCGCCATAAAGATCGTTCGACGATCCAAACATCGGTAAAGATTGAGTTAATCCCACACCCACAGCGATCGCCAAACTACTGGTCAAAGTCGTGGCCCAACGTAACAGTCGCGGCATCTCGTTCTCCTGACACAACCCACACACAACACCGTTATTAAACATCACTTTGTAGGTATCTGTAAACGTGCGGGAGTAACATTCGATCCGATAACGGTTTTCAACCCGGAAGGAAACAACAGTTGTGAGATACTATTGAACTAGAGAGAGTCAGCGATCGGCAGTTGCGGACTCATAACCCGAGTCTGAGGAAAGTCCGGACTCCCAAAAGACTGAACCTGCTGGGTAACGCCCAGTGCGAGCGATCGTGAGGATAGTGCCACAGAAAAATACCGCCTTTTCAGCCAACAAGTACCGTGCAGTACCATGCTACTGATAACTGATAACTGAAAAGGTAAGGGTGCAAAGGTGCGGTAAGAGCGCACCAGCAGCGTTGAGAGGCGTTGGCTCGGTAAACCCCAGGTGGGAGCAAGGACGGAGGAACTATGGTTGGTCTTTTACCGGTTCCAATACATGGAGGTGCCGCTTGAGGTGTTTGGTAACAAACATCCCAGATAGATAACTGCCCTCTTGACTGGAGACAGTGGAGAGAACAGAATCCGGCTTATGTCTGGCTCTCTCTTTTTCGGAAATTCCGAAGTAATGATAGCGTGAGAACATTACCATGAAAATCGGCTATCCAAACCGCCAACGTCAGTTGGAAAAGCTGGTTGAACGTTTGGGACTGTCGGAAAAAGACCCCATTAAATGGCAGTTGTTAGATCTGGCGTTGACCCATCCTTCGATCTCAGCCGAAGCGAACTATGAGCAGTTAGAATTTGTTGGAGATGCGGTGGTCCGGCTGGCCGCTTCTGAGTTTTTGTGGGAAACTTATCCCCAACAACCGGTCGGAGAGTTTAGCGCCATTCGTTCGGTGTTGGTCAGCGATCGCTTTTTGGCCGAAATTGCCGAAAGTTATGGCATTGGTCGATATTTGCTCATTGGCGGAAGTGCGGCACAAGATCGCATGGGTCAGCAGTCCCGTTTGGCGGACTGTTTGGAAGCGATATTAGCGGCTTTTTATTTGAGTACCCAAAATTTACAACTGATTCGCCCCTGGCTGCAACCTCATTTTCAAAACGGCGCCACTCAAATTCTACGCGATCCCGCCCGTCAAAACTACAAAGCCGCATTACAGGAGTGGACGCAAAGTCATTACAAAGTATTACCCGAATATACCGTAAAAGAAAGCGGGCCGATGGGAGATCTTCAGCGGTTCACGGCGCAAGTTTGGTTTCAAGGTCAAGCCGTCGGTCAAGGTCGCGGACGGTCGATCAAAGCCGCAGAACAGGCAGCCGCTCAACAAGCTTATCAGGCTTTGGTGATTTCGCCTGAGAAGAAAAATCAAGATTAATTCAGGATTATTTAAGTTTATGAGAAATCCGATCAAAATGGCGGTGTTTGGGGCGGGTCGTTGGGGAACCCATTTGATCCGCAATTTTTATCACCATCCCCAAGCGCAGGTGGTGGCGATCGCCGATCCTCATTTTCCCCGACTTCAGACCGTTAAAGACCGCTTAAATTTAGATGATACGGTGAAATTGGAGACGGATTGGTTAAAGGTTATTAACGATTATCCCCTAGATGCCGTTGCGATCGCAACTCCCGCCTCTACCCACTACACCCTGATTTCTGAGGCTTTAAGGCGGGGTTATCATGTTTTTGCCGAAAAACCTCTGACGCTCAAACTTTCCGAGTCTCAGAGCCTTTGTAGCTTGGCTAAAGAGCATAATCGTCAACTGTTCATCGACCATACTTATTTGTTTCATCCGGCGGTGAGAACCGGTCAGGGGGTGATTGCCTCTGGACGCTTGGGAGAGTTACGCTACGGGTATGCGACGCGGACTCACCTCGAACCCGTGCGACAGGATGTTGATGCGCTGTGGGATTTGGCAATTCACGATATTGGCATTTTTAACAGTTGGTTGGGAGAAAAACCGGTGAAAGTGCAAGCAACGGGAACGGTTTGGCTACAACCGGAGGGGAGTTTTGATCTCGATAGTCCCGGTTTTCCGATTTCTCATCCGATTTCAGGGTTATCTGATTTGGTGATGGCGACCATTACTTATGAGTCGGGTTTTCAAGCTTTTTTACATTTTTGTTGGTTAAATCCCGATAAACAGCGGCGTTTGGCGGTGGTTGGGAGTCAAGGAACGTTGATTTTTGATGAGTTGTTAAAAGACCAACCGTTAACCTTGCAGCGGGGGTATTTGGAAACCGTTGGGGAAGGGTTTAAAGCCGCAGGGGTTGCATCGGAGAAAATAGAGGTAGAACCGGCCGAACCTTTGGCTAAAGTTTGCGATCGCTTTTTACATTGTGTTCGCGAAAATCAAGTTTGTTCGATTTCTTCCGGGGAAATTGGAACTGATTTGGTTCGGGTTCTTTGTGCTTTGAGTGAATCTCTTGTACAAGGTGGAAAACCGATTCGTTTATAGACCGACTATTTTATAAATTATATCACTTACAGTCACCAGTCACCAATATTGTAGGGGCGGGTTTTTTCAGTCACCAGTCACCAATATTGTAGGGGCGGGTTTTTTCAGTCACCAGTCACTCATTACCAGTCACCAATATTGTAGGGGCGGGTTCCGTAAAAATGGATGTTTTCCCCACAAATAATTATTCTAAACCCGCCCCGGAGTCAAGAGAAGTCGTGAGGTCGCGAAGTCACAAAGTCAGAAGTTATTGATAACTGCTGAACCCGAAGGGTGACTGGTGACTGTAAAGGGGCGGGTTTATTTAACCAATTTCTAGGTCATATAAATCTACTTATAACCAGTCCCTACAAGGTTTTTGGCGGGTTGATTTAACTAATTTTTGGGTCATATAAATCTAATCAGAACCCATCCTACAAATTAAAATGCTATAAATTAGAAAATAACTTAGTCTCCGAGGAAGATAAGGCGACAGGGAGGGTAATTGTTACAGTGGTTCCTTGATTTTCGCCTTTGCTGTAAAGGTCAATAGAACCGCCCATCATATTCATTAAACTTTGAGAAATCGTTAATCCTAAGCCGATTCCGCCAAATTCGCGAGTGGTGGAACCATCAACAACGACAAAGGGTTGAAAGAGTTTATCTTGTTTATCGAGAGCGACACCAATTCCCGTATCTTTGACAAGAATTCTAGCTTGAAATTGCTTTTCGCAGGACTCGTAGGTGATGCGGTCACAGTGTATGATCGGTTCAATTTCAGCAATAACAGTAATGCTACCTTTTTTCGTGAATTTGACAGCATTACTCAAAATATTGAGAAAAACCTGTTTGAGTTTATCGGGGTCAGCCCAAACTTTTATCGAAGGTTTGAGATGAACTTTTAACGATAAACCTTTTTGATGAATTTCTAAGCTTTGAATAGCGATAGCTTCTTGGATGATTTGAACTAAATCAACGGTTTTTTGAGTTAGGGATAATTTTCCTTCTTGAATCAGAGCGATATCTAAAATATCATTAACAATACTGTATAAATGCAGGGCTGATTCATTCGCCATATCTAAATATTCTTGTTCTTCTTCGGGAGTATCGCACAAATCATCTCGCAGAAATTGTAGGGAGTTAATAATACCGTTGAGGGGGGTTCTCAGTTCGTGAGAAATTATCCGCAAAAATTCATCTTTGAGTTGATTGGCAATTTGGGCTTCTTTGGTGGCGAGTTCTAACGCAGAAGCTCTTGATTGTAGCCGTTCAACCATTATACTAATTGCTTGTCCGAGTTGAATAAATTCTCGAATTCTCAAGTTTTGAGGAACCGGTCGGGGTGATTCTCGGCTATTAATTGTTAAGGCGTAATCTCGTAATCGTTCCAGAGGACGGGCTAAATCTCTAGATAAATAAAGGGCTGCAATTATACTCGCTGCAATTAAACTAAAGGTCAAATAAAATAACACCGAGTTGATTTCTTTTAAGCCGGAAAGTGCATCATCCAAACTGGCGACGGCTAAAATCACCCATTGATTACCTTTTTCTTGGGAAATCGGACTGGGAATTGCACCGTATCCGGCCAATAATTCTTTTCCGTCTTGATCGAAAAAGAACAAATGTACAAAATCTGTCTGTCCGGATAATGCGCTATTAATAATATTTCTAAGTCGGGGACCGTCCGCTTCTTGATCGATATTGACTCCCACTCGTTCGGGTTCGGGATGGGCAATAATTCGTCCGGCTTCATCTATAATTACCGTAAAACCCGTTAAGGATTTGGGTCTATCTTTCCAGGATAAGGGTAAATAGGATTCTAAAATCAAGACATATCGTAACTGCTTAAAATCAGAAAAATTGTTGACATACACCGGCGCCATAAAAACAAGCTGAACTCGATTTCGCCAGGGGGGGATATCCGTTGAGTTTTCCGAATTTAAAGCCCGGTTGATTTGAGCCTTAAAGATTCGATTTTGTATATAAACATTGTTCGGACTCAACACTTGATCTGAAGGTTTTTCTGTAGACCATTGGTTGGGAGGAATAGAAGTAATTGCTTCATTTCCACAGCTAGTTGCTTTCATCTCGTTGGTTTGAAGATCAACCAGTTGTAAACAGTTGACTTGGGTGGGAAGTTGTTCTTCTAGCTGTTTGATAAATTGTTGATAATTTTTCGATTCTTCCGATTGTAATATTGTGCTTTGTGTTGCTAAAATAAGATTGGAGCGCAAAGATTTTACCCAGTCGTCGATATCTTGTGCCATCTCGACTGCGCTTTCCGTTAAATTGAGACGAGCAGTTTCCAATAAACCTGACCTAGCCTTTCGATAAGTCACATATTCTCCCGCTAGGAGAACCGGAACACTTAGCAGTAAAATCCGGGACAGAAGCATACGACGAAATGAGGATTGACCGAGTTTAGGCATAGTCCGTTTTGAACTGTTTGAACTGAAAGTGCATGATTGGGGGAGTAGCTTAATCTCAATTAAAGCAGGATATTAGCGATAAAAAGCAGATGTGAATTCAAAAAGTTGATTGGGTAGGCTGGCGCATGAACTAACGCTGCGGTGAGATTGCAAACCCGTTCCGGTAAGATTAGACGTTCTAATTCTATGATAAGTCATATTTTACGTTTCTCTTTACATCGTAACCCTTATTAACCTCGATGGCATCCTCAACAATATATTGCTTGGGATAAAATTCTCAGATTCAGATAGAGTTATCCGTTCAACCAAATATTTAGATAGACCGATTCCCTGGCCAGCAAGTCTATTGTTTTTCTCCCCAATACTGATTTAGATAAAAAAAGAATTTGGCGAGATGGCAATGACAAAATAGAAGGATTTGTTTAAAATTTTATAGAGTCTCATTACCCATTCTAGGAAATCAGTTCAATGACAATCGGTATCTGGATTTTAGGAGATCAGCTTTGGAGTCAACAAGCTGCATTACAAAGTTGTCAGTCTCATCGGGATACGCCGATTATTTTGATTGAATCTCTAGAATTTGTGCGAGTTCGACCTTATCACCGCCAAAAATTAGTATTGGTTTGGTCGGCGATGCGACATTTTGCCGATGAGTTGCGGGATGCGGGTTGGTCTGTTACTTATATTATTACAGCAGAATCGGTAGAAGTTCCCCTGAAAAAATGGATTCAGGACCACAAGATTACTCAATTGCGAGTAATGATTCCCAACGATAAACCGTTTCAAGACTTGATGGCAACGTTGAATTTATCCTGTCCAATTGATTGGCGAGAAAATAACCATTTCCTTTGGAATGAAACGGAGTTTAAGCAATGGTCAAACCGTCGGAAACGTTTGTTGATGGAGGATTTTTATCGGGAAGGTCGTCAACGATTTAATATTTTGATGGAGGGTAAACAACCCCTCGGAAATCGCTGGAATTTTGATTCGGAAAATCGCAAACCTCCCAAAGGAAAGTTAAATCCTCCCCGGCCGCTTTGGTTTGAACCGGATCAAATAACTCGGGCAGTTATTGAGCAAGTTAATCAACTTTCCCTTCCATTGTACGGGAAAATAGAACCGTTTGGTTGGGCGGTTACTCGCCAACAAGCTTTGGAAGTTCTGCACTATTTTATTGAGGAACGTTTGCCGAATTTTGGTTCCTATCAAGATGCGATGGTCACAGGTGAACAAACGTTATGGCACGCTTTACTGTCCCCTTATTTGAATTTGGGTTTATTGCAGCCGTTAGAAGTGATTGAAGCGGCGGAAAAAGCTTACTTCGATAAAAATTTACCCTTAAATTCTGTGGAAGGTTTTATTCGTCAGATTCTCGGTTGGCGAGAATATCTGCACGGAATTTATCGGGTGATGAATCGAGAATATTCTCAACACAATTGGTTCGACCATACTCAACCTTTACCCGAGTTCTTTTGGGATGCCAAAAAAACCGATATCAACTGTTTATCTCAAGTGTTGTCTCAGGTGGAAACAACCGGATATGCTCATCATATTCAACGGTTAATGATTTTGAGTAATTTTGCTTTAATTGCTGGTCTTTCTCCCCAGGAGGTTGAAAACTGGTTTCATGCGGTTTTTATTGATGCCTATGACTGGGTGATGCAAACCAATGTGATCGGGATGGGGTTATTTGCCGACGGTGGAATTCTCGCTTCTAAACCCTATGCGGCTTCGGCGAATTATGTCAACAAAATGAGCGATTATTGTAAATCTTGCGCTTACAACCCCCGGAGTCGCACGGGGGAAAACGCTTGTCCTTTGAATGTCTTTTATTGGAATTTTCTCGACAGGCATCGGGAAAAGTTAAAGTCTCAAGGACGGATGAATTTGGTTCTCGCCCATCTCGATAAAATGTCTGAAAATGAACTCAATATCATTCGTCAACAGGCTGAAAATTGGCTGAGTCGATTTTAAGCGTTTTCAGTTAAGATATTTTTTCAATAGGCTATTTTGGGGTTACGGTTGCTTTTGATATGATCTCCGGTTGATTAATGGATGTTACGAGGTCGGGCGGGTTTATGTAAATCTTTGAGTAGTAGTAAAGATCGTAGGCTGAACCCGCCCCTACGAAACGGATTATTGATTAGTCGGAGATGATATAAAAATCTCTGTTAAAATTCGGGAATGGTTAAACCTTTTAGCTGAATTTGCTTTTCGGTTTCCAAACCTTTACTCTGAATTAATACGCCAAATTTCCCCAAACCCATCGGATCAATTAATGAGTGTAGGGCTTCCCGTATTCTCAAAATTTCCGATAAATTTTTCCCCGAAGTTTGAGAAACGGCCGCAATGCGATCGCCGAGTCCTAATGACATTAAAAATAACGCTTGTTGGGTAAAGCCGATCACTTTTAATCCCGATAATTCCCCCTGTTTTTCTAAAGCGGTAAAATCAACATGGGCGGTTATATCTTGTTTCCCGATATTAATATAAGGATTGTTATGATGGCGGTGTTGATAATAACACTGTAAGGTTCCACCCGAACGAGTTGGGCTATAATAGCGTTCGGCAGTGTAGCCGTAATCAATGGTTAATACAAATCCTTTCTGTAATTTATCAGCAACTGTTGTTATCCAATCTAGCGCATCCAAGTTAATTTCAGTGCGATAACCTTCGGGATAAATATCCGATAATAGGTCAATTTTTACCGTTTCAAAATAGGTTTGAAGTTGGGGGGTTGACAAATTTCCCTCAATTTCGCTAAAATTAGCGTTAATGCTATGATCGCCCCCGGTATGGTTATTTAGCGAAACATTATTTAGCGAAACATAGAGTTCTCGCAGTTGGCGCTCGCGAACAGTAACCAGATGTACGGGTAAGGCGTCTACAAGTTCGTTGGAGAAGAAACAGCCTGTTACCGAAGCGTCAGCAAGGTCATCCCAATCGCACCAACGCACAGAAATAGTAGAACCGATAGTATCGTTGAGTTTCTGCTGTTGTTCGGCTTTAAGGGCGGGTGATTTCTCGATAATAATATAGTCTATCGCCTCAAAGCAACGGGGATACTGTCTCCGAATGTATTGTAGGATATCGGCGGCGAGAATGCCCTGTCCGGCGCCCATTTCAACCAGAGTGAACCGTGAGGGGTATTGTAAAATCTCCCACATCTCGACAAACTGTTCGGCGAGTAATTCCCCGAAGTCCGCACCCAGATGAGGCGCCGTAAAAAAGTCTCCCCCGGCGCCGATGCGAGGGCCGGGAGTGGCATAATATCCCTGTTGAGGATGATAAAGCACCCAGTTCATGTAATCTGCGAAGGATATACGCCCCTCCCGGCTGCGCTTAATTTGTTCGGCGATGAATTCCCGCAGAATTGAATTAGACGGGTCAGCGTTATTGTGAGGTTGAACTGTCATTGATAGTCGAAATTACAGCATTCACCCAAAGTTTAACAGAGGTTACACCAGAGAAATCGGTCTCAGGTTTCCGGTTCGTGTAAGAATTAATAATGATCTACTCAATTGATTTTAAATTAACTCTAAAAATATAAGGAGAAAACGAAAGTATAAACAGTGAATATTCCTCGGACGGGTTTTGAATAGAATTTAACCTCAAACAATAACAGCATCCTAACCTGTTTTCCCAGGGACTTCCTCTTTTGGAAAAATAGACGCAGAGTTGCACTAAAGACAATAATTTAGTTGCATTGCTCTCTCGTAAGCTATTGGAGGAAATATGAGAAGACTTTGTGGATGCTGTTACCGATTTTTGACGAGACAGATGTTAACTTAAACAGCTTTTTTACCTCCTAGTTGAACAGATTGACTTCCTCTTTATTGAATTTGAAATGGAGTTACATTAAACAGTTATTGGGTTTTAATGTATTGCTCCCGTCTCACCATTTGAGGAAATTTCTGCAACTCAGGCCGGTGATGCTGTGTGAAATGACAGACTTGAGATGAAACAGTATTTTGACCTCCTAGTTTCAAAGTAAACTGCGATGATTAGCTTTGTTAGTTTAGTTCAGATGAACCCTTCAAACATCGCTTGTTTATCTGTCAAATGAAGCTTGATTAGCTTCTATTAATAATGTAATTGGTTATTGGTGTGGCTGCAAGTGAAATCAAACAAAGTTTACAACGATAAGTGTAATGACTTTCAATGATATTAACTTAGGTAAATAATATTCATCTATCCACTCACGGTTGAGCGTTCTGGCATTGAAAAATCCCCCGTCAGAAGACGAGGGATTCCGCTTAAATTAAGCAAGTTCAGCTAATGCTAAGTTAACCGAACTTACCCGCAGTCGAGGCAATCAGGAAGGCGGCATAGGTCAGGATATAACCGACCGTGAAGTGAGCCAAACCAATCAAACGACCTTGAACGATGGACATAGCAACGGGCTTATCCTTCCAGCGAACCAGGTTAGCTAGAGGAGTCCGCTCGTGCGCCCAAACCAAGGTTTCGATCAACTCTTGCCAGTAACCGCGCCAAGAGATGAGGAACATGAAACCGGTTGCCCAAACCAGGTGTCCGAAGAGGAACATCCAGGCCCAAACCGACAGGTTGTTCGTTCCGTAGGGGCTGTATCCGTTAATCAATTGAGCGGAGTTCAGCCAGAGGTAATCGCGCAACCATCCCATCAGGTAGGTTGAGGACTCGTTGAACTGAGCCACGTTGCCTTGCCAAATGCCCAGATGCTTCCAGTGCCAGTAGAACGTTACCCAGCCCAGGGTGTTCAGCATCCAGAACATCGCCAGATAGAAGGCATCCCAAGCGGAGATATCGCAAGTACCGCCACGACCGGGGCCGTCACAGGGGAAGGAATAACCGAAGTCCTTCTTATCGGGCATCAGTTTAGAACCGCGAGCATCCAACGCACCTTTAACGAGAATCAAGGTGGTGGTGTGCAGACCCAAAGCGATCGCGTGGTGAACCAGGAAGTCGCCAGGGCCGATGGTTAAGAACAGAGAGTTCTTACCGGAGTTGATGGCATCCAACCAACCGGGCAACCAAACGTTACCGTGATTGGGCCAAGCAGTGGTGGCGATGCTATCGGGGTTGGACAGCAGCACATCCATTGCGTAAACGGCTTTTCCGTGAGCCGCCTGAATGAACTGAGCGAATACAGGTTCAATCAGGATTTGCTTTTCGGGAGTACCGAAGGCAACCACAACGTCGTTATGAACGTAGAGTCCTAAGGTGTGGAAGCCGAGGAACAGAGACACCCAACTCAGGTGAGAGATGATTGCCTCTTTGTGGTCAAGTACCCGAGCGAGTACGTTACCTTTGTTGGCTTCGGCATCGTAGTCGCGAACCCAGAAGATCGCGCCGTGAGCGAAAGCACCAACCATCAGGAAGCCAGCGATGTACTGGTGATGGGTGTACAGTGCAGCTTGAGTGGTGTAGTCCCGCGCCATGAATGCGTAAGGCGGCAGGGCGTACATATGTTGGGCAACCAAAGAGGTGATTACGCCCAAAGCAGCCAACGCCAAGCCTAATTGGAAGTGCAGAGAGTTGTTGATGGTGTCATACAACCCTTGGTGAGGCAGGTTGAACTGACCTTCATTTTTGAACCCGAACAGGGGATCTTTGGAATTGAGCATTTCTTTGATGCTGTGGCCAATTCCAAATTGAGTCCGGTACATATGTCCGGCGATGATGAAAATTACAGCGATCGCCAGATGGTGGTGAGCCATATCCGTCAGCCAAAGAGATTCAGTCTGAGGATGGAATCCACCTAAGAAAGTCAGAATAGCGGTTCCTGCACCTTGGGAAGTCCCGAACACATGGCTGGCGGTATCCGGATTTTGAGCGTAAACGCCCCAGTTTCCGGTGAAGAAGGGAGCCAAACCGGCCGGGTGAGGCAGAGTGGTGAGGAAGTTATCCCAACCGACGTGCTGCCCGCGAGACTCGGGAATGGCAACGTGTACCAGGTGTCCGGTCCAAGCCAAGGAACTGACCCCAAACAGACCCGCCAAGTGGTGGTTCAAACGAGATTCAGCGTTTTTGAACCAGGAGAGGCTGGGGCGATATTTGGGTTGGAGGTGCAGCCAGCCTGCAAACAGGAAGACAGCAGACAGCAACAGCAGGAAGATCGAACCTTGGTAGAGATCTCCATTGGTTCTCATTCCAATGGTGTACCACCAGTGGTAAACACCAGAGTAGGCGATGTTAACGGGGTTAGAAGCGCCCGCTTGGGTAAAAGCATCTACCGCAGGCTGTCCGAATTGGGGGTCCCAAATCGCGTGAGCGATCGGACGGACATTTAAGGGATCTTTAACCCATTGTTCAAAGTTACCTTGCCAGGCGACGTGGAACAGGCTGCCAGAAGTCCAGAGAAAGATGATGGCGATGTGACCGAAGTGGGAAGCAAAAATCTTTTGGTAAAGATTTTCTTCCGTCATCCCATCGTGACTTTCAAAATCATGGGCTGTGGCAATCCCGTACCAAATCCGACGGGTGGTCGGATCTTGAGCCAATCCCTGACTAAATTTGGGGAATTTGGTTGCCATAAGTCCTAACTAAATCGTCTTCTCTTACGAAGTTGCTCCTTGACGGAAACCGTCAAGACCGCACTTCGCGCTCTCTTGCGATGGTCCGCTCAAGGAATTAGAGCTAAGTCGGAGTTTGACTTTACCCTAACCCCTGAGCGGGAGACTCTCATCCGACTGAAATGATGCGAGCCAGGAAGAACGCCCAAGTGGTGACGATTCCTCCAAGAAGGTAGTGGGCAACTCCCACTGCACGACCCTGAATGATACTCAGAGCGCGAGGCTGAATCGATGGAGCGACCTTGAGTTTATTATGCGCCCAAACGATCGATTCGATCAGTTCTTGCCAGTAGCCACGACCGCTGAACAGGAACATTAAGCTGAATGCCCAGACAAAATGCGCTCCTAAGAACAGCAAACCGTAGGCAGACAGGGCAGACCCATAGGAGGTAATCACCTGAGAAGCTTGCGCCCACAGGAAATCACGCAACCATCCATTAATGGTAATGGCACTCTGGGCAAAGTTACCATTGGTTATGTGAGAAATTGTACCGTCTGCTCCGACAGTTCCCCAGACGTCAGACTGCATCTTCCAACTGAAGTGGAAAATCACAATTGACAGGGAATTGTACATCCAGAACAGACCCAGGAATACGTGGTCCCAACCAGAAACCTGGCAAGTACCACCCCGACCCGGACCATCGCAGGGGAAGCGGAAGCCCAATTCACTCTTATCGGGAATTAGACGGGAGTTACGGGCAAACAGTACACCTTTGAGCAGGATCAGAACGGTAACGTGAATGGTAAAGGCGTGGATATGGTGAATCATAAAGTCCGCCGTACCCAATGCGATCGGCATCATTGCCACTTTACCGCCTACTGCAACCACATCACCACCAAAAGCGGGACTAACACTCGCTAAGGCGTTCGGAGCCGTGTTACCGGGCGCCAAGGTATGTAGGTGTTGAACCCACTGTGCAAAGATAGGCTGGAGCTGAATCCCGGTATCTGAGAACATATCTTGAGGACGACCAAAGGCTCGCATTGTATCGTTGTGAACGTACAAGCCAAAGCTATGGAAGCCCAAGAAAATACAAACCCAGTTGAGGTGAGAAATAATCGCGTCGCGGTGACGAATTACCCGATCCAAAACGTTGTTGATGTTCTTCGCCGGATCGTAATCCCGCACCATGAAGATCGCACCATGAGCGCCTGCACCCACAATTAAGAATCCGCCGATCCAAACGTGGTGGGTGAACAGAGATAACTGTGTGGGATAATCTGTTGCAATGTACGGGTAGGGCGGCATCGCGTACATATGATGAGCCACGATGATGCTCAAAGATCCCAACATTGCCAGGTTGATCGCTAGCTGTGCGTGCCAGGAAGTGGTCAGCGTTTCGTAAAGACCTTTATGACCATTACCCCCGATCAGGAGCGGATCTTTATGGGCCTCTAGAATTTCCTTCATACTGTGACCAATACCCCAGTTGGTGCGGTACATATGGCCAGCAATGATGAAGAGTACAGCTAAGGCTAAGTGATGGTGTGCTGTATCTGACAACCACAACCCACCTGTTACCGGATTTAAACCGCCTTTGAACGTTAAGAAGTCTGAGTAGACTCCCCAGTTCAAGGTGAAGAAGGGTCTTAATCCTTCTGCAAAGCTGGGATACAACTCGGTCATTAAATCCCGGTTCAGGATGAACTCATGGGGCAGGGGGATGTCTGCGGGGGCTACCCCAGAATCCAGCAGCTTGTTGATCGGTAAGGACACGTGAATTTGGTGTCCCGCCCAACCTAAGCAGCCCAGACCCAATAAGCCGGCGAGGTGGTGGTTCATCATCGACTCCACATTCTGGAACCATTCCAGTTTGGGAGCGCGTTTGTGATAGTGGAACCAACCGGCAAACAGCATCAAGCCAGCCATGACCAGCCCACCGATCGCGGTGCAGTATAACTGGAATTCGGTGGTGATACCGGATGCCCGCCAAAGTTGAAATAATCCAGAGGTGATCTGAATTCCGTGGAAGCCGCCTCCCACATCTGCATTTAAAATTTCTTGACCGAAGATTGGCCAAACCACCTGAGCGCTGGGTTTGATCCCTGTGGGGTTTGATAACCAAGCTTCATAGTTTGAAAACTTCGCGCCGTGGAAATAAGCACCACTCAGCCAGATAAAAATTACGGCTAAATGACCGAAGTGGGCGCTAAAGATTTTGCGCGAAATATCTTCTAAATCACTGGTATGACTATCGAAGTCGTGAGCGTCGGCGTGCAGGTTCCAAATCCAGGTGGTGGTATTCGGACCTTTTGCTAGGTCACGTCGGAAGTGACCCGGTTTTGCCCATTTTTCAAACGAGGTAGGAACCGGATCTTTATCGACCGTAACCTTCGCCTTCGCCTCCGGCTCTGGAGGACTGATGGTCATTGAGACTCTCCTCTCCCTATGACAAATACTCTACTTGTTGCTGATTATGAAACAAGTTGTACAACTGTTTCAAAATCCGTAGCAAAAGTTAATAGATTACTAACAGTTGCTCGGGGACAACACAACTCCCTTTTACTTTACTACAAGAGTGGAAAATTTGATTTTCACACTCCACCCCGGTTTACAGCTTTGGAAATTTCCGCAAGGCCGCTTGAAGGGGCTGTTGTATCTAAATGATATATCATCTTTACCAATCAGGGGGGAATGGCTTGTTAACAATAATTAAAAGTAGGTATAAGTCCGATTAAATATAGCTTTTAGTCCTGTACTGACCTCAAAACCCACCTCAAATCCACCGAAAACGTTACAAAACTTAAACTTAATGAGAGTAAATTCTTAAAGTAAAAAGATCTTGACAGCGTGAAAAAAACGATCGCTGTTTAGTCAATGATGCTTTTGGGCTATAGTTCCCTATGGAAGCCTTCTATAGAAAATTGGATTTGGGAGTTTTCAGGAGAACTCAATGTTGAACAGGAATTACGGTTGGACAACCCTAAGAAAACGGTTAATATCGGCCATAGCCGCCATCTTGGTCTTAAATCTTCTCGGATGTCAGCAACCCCAATTACCCGAACCCAGTCTACCGAATCTCTCAGCCCCTCAACCGACAACCGAAATGGGGGAAGCCTCGCCTCCGAGGGCGATTCAACTTCTACATCAACCCCTAGACATCTATCAACCTCAAATCACCATCCTCAGTCCTCAACCCGACGAAATCCTCCAGGACAACACCCTCACCGTCCAACTCCAAGTGCAGGACTTACCCCTATTTCAAGATGAAACCCTGGGTTTAGGGCCACATTTACAAGTCCTTCTCGACAATCAACCCCTAGAAAATATCTACACCCTAGACGAACCGCTGGTTTTGTCGGACTTAGAAGCTGGAACCCATACCCTGCGAATCTTTGCGGCTTACCCCTGGGAAGAAAGCTTCAAAAACGACGGCGCCTATGCTCAAACCACCTTTCATATTTTTACAAAAACTCCAGAAAACAACCCCGATCCCAAACTTCCCCTATTAACCTACAACCAACCGAGAGGAACAATCGGCGCCGAACCCGTTTTGTTAGACTTCTACCTGGCGAATGCTCCCCTGCACTTGGTCGCTCTTGAAAATCCAGAAGATGAAATTGTCGATTGGCGAATTCGCGTCACGGTCAACGGTAAAAGCTTTATCATCGATCGCTGGCAACCAATATATATAAAAGGTATAAAACCGGGAAAAAACTGGGTACAACTCGAATACCTCGACGAACTCGGAGAACCCCTGATCAACGTCTACAACAAGACGGCTCGCGTTTTTACCTACGACCCCAACAGCCAAGACACCCTATCAAAACTGGTACGGGGTGAACTCACGTTAGCCGAAGCTCGTCCCATCGTCGATCCCGGTTATGATCTTAAAGTCGTTACTCCACAAGTCGAAGAAACTCCCGAAATAGAAGAAACCGCAGAACCCGCAGAAATTGAAATCGTTCCTCCGGTAGAACAAGAAACTCCCGAAATCGAACAAACCTCTGAACCGACAGAAATTGAAATCGTTACTCCACAAGTCGAAGAAACTCCCGAAATAGAACAAACCGCAGAACCCGCAGAAATTGAAACCGTTCCTCCGGTAGAGGAAGAAACTCCCGAAATAGAAGAAACCGCAGAACCCGCAGAAATTGAAACCGTTCCTCCGGTAGAGGAAGAAACTCCCGAAACTGAAAGTCCCGTAGAACCCGCAGCAGAAACCGAAGACATCGAAGTGATACCCGGCGGATCGGAAATTCCTTCAACCATCGAAGAAACATCGGAAACAGCAGTCGAGGAAGTTTCACCGACAGAAGAAGAACCCTCACCCTCACCCATTCCCGCAACCGGTGGATGGTTTAACCGCATCAAAGGTCAAATTCCGCCGCTTCCGGTATTTGAGAAAAACAATACTCAAACCAGTCCTATAGTTACTCCTTCGGAAACCTCAGAACCGTCCGAAACGGATAATGTATTCAAAGGGATTTTCAGCCGTTTTAAGCAAATTCCTCTATTTCAGCAAAACACTTCCCAACCCTCACCCCAACCCTCACCCGAACCGGTTGAAACCTTACCCGAAATCGTCGATCAGGCTCCGATTCCCGAACCGACTCAACCCACAGAACCCGAAGAATCACCCGAACTGGTTCCCGAGGAGTTAAAGCCATCTTCTGAAATTTCCCCAACACAGCCAACTGTTGAAACGGTAGAACCCGTTATCGAACCCTCACCCGAACCGGAACCCGTTCCCGAAATTATCGAGGAAACTTCTGTGATCGAGTCGGAACCCGTTCCTGAAATTGTTGAGGAAACTTCTGTGATCGAGTCGGAACCCGTTCCCGAAATTGTCGAGGAAACGGACGTTATCGAAGCGGAACCCATACCCGAAATTGTCGAGGAAACGGACGTTATCGAAGCGGAACCCGTTCCCAAAATTGTCGAGGAAACGGACGTTATCGAGTCGGAACCCGTTCCCTCTGAACCGGTAATCATTACCCCAGAAGCGGAACCCGAACCCCTTCCCGAAATTATCGATCAAACTCCCGTTGTTGAACCCGAAGTTGAGTTAGAAGAATCTAACCTAAGACCTTAACCAGGCGGTTAAGTTTGAGCTAACCTAGATCAACGTGGCTTTGTTAAAAGCTGCGTTTTTTGATGGAGTTATTTTAGATGGCCGATACAAGACATCTCGCCATACTCAAACAAGGGGTTGCAGTCTGGAACCAGTGGAGAAAAGAGAACCCCGAAATTCAACCCGATTTTAAAGGTGCTGATTTAAGAGCGGCGATGCTGCGGTTGTCCAGCCTCAAAGGACTGAATTTGAGCCAAGCCGATCTTAGGGATGCCGATCTCAAAGGCGCCGATCTTTGGTTCGGGAACCTCAGGGGTGCAAATCTTAAAGGGGCCGACTTGAGAGGCGCTAACCTTTGGGGGGCGGATCTTTCTCAAACTCAAATCTTTCAAGCCAATTTTCAAGGTGCCATTCTCACCGGGATTTGTATTCTCGACGATCGCATCGATCTTGACAGCCAAACCAATTTTACTAATGTTTTGTGTCGGTTTATCTACCGCCAAGCCAACCAACAACAGCGTTATCCCCTCGATCCTAACGTCAGTTTTGCTCCGGGAGAATTCGCACGCTGGATTCAAACGCTTTAAAATCAAGGAACCTGTTCAAATCCAGTCTCCCTCTAGATACCGCCGGTTATGCAACAAACACCCCCAACGCCGCAGTTTTACACCTTTAAAGGCTATCGTTGTGCTTATGAAGTTCATTCGACCATCGATCCAGAATCTTCACAGCATTTACCTTTACTTTTGATTCATCCCATTGGTGTGGGATTATCTCGTCAGTTTTGGTATCGGTTTTGCGAAGTCTGGCAACAAAAAGGTTATCAAAATCCGATCTATAATCCCGATTTACTGGGGTGTGGTGACAGTGAAATGCCTCATGTGGCTTACCAACCCGAAGATTGGGCCGAACAGTTGAACGAATTTCTGGAAAGGGTCATCAAAAAACCCGTGTTGGTGGTGGTACAGGGGGCGCTTCTCCCGACGGCGATCGCTTTGGTACAGTTGCAGCAACAAAAACAAAATCAGTTAATTAAAGGTTTGGTGTTGTCTGGGCCTCCGGCTTGGCGAATTATGACGGATGCGGGTTCGCCGACTCAACACCGGCTGCTGTGGAATTTGTTTTTTGATGCTCCCATTGGGAGTTTATTCTGGCTTTATGCTCGCCGTCGCCAGTTTGTCGAGTCTTTTTCGGTTCGCCGGCTGTTCGCTGAAGCTGAAGCGGTGGATAAACAGTGGCTCGATGGCTTGGAAGCGGGAGCGACTGACGCCAAGAGTCGATATGCGGTATTTGCGTTTTTGGCGGGGTTTTGGCGAAAAAATTACGGGCCGGCGATGGCGGGGATTGAACAACCGACGTTGGTAGCGATCGGCCAGAAGGCTTCTAGTATTAGCCGCAAAGGGTTTTCAGAAACGCCCGAACAACGTGCTGAAGCTTACGAAAAGGGTTGGCCTGATGCTCGGTCTCGGATTATTCCGGGGCGAAATGTCTTACCTTATGAATCGACAGAAGATTTTCTTGACCTGATTGGAGAGTTTTTAGCCAGTCTCCAGTAAGTTATATCATCTCTGACTCAATCTGAAGTGCTGTAGGGGCGGGTTCATCCCAAATCTTGATGACCCCTCCGAGTTTATATTAAACCCGCCCCGCAACCATAAGACAATTAATTAACCGCAGATCATATTAAAGATATATATAGGGTGCCTTACGCGATCGCGTAGATCCCAAAAAGCGGGTTTCTATTGAGAAACGGGGTTTTTCATCGAACTGCTATCAGTATCAGACATCAGACGCAAGTAAAAAACCTAAATCCGTCCTGGGTTTGGGTTTTGCTTTGTCAAGGGGGTCGGTGGACTACAGGGGGTTGACCCTGCTTGAGAAAGGGCGATCGGTTCAGTATGAACAAGTATAAACGGATATTCACTCCTCAGTCGATTTTCCGAAGTTGATCGCATTTTGATGCTCGAAATTAAAAGTTTTTACGGATTAAAAGAGAAGTGAATTAATTGCATTAATTAATTTCATCCGTGAAAATACTTACGGAAGAAAATTCTTCAATTCATTCTTCAATAAATCTACCGAAAAATAGCGTTTTTTTCAAAAAATTTTTTCAACTAAAAGATCGTTATAAGATGTGATAGAAATCACTGGAATTCCCTTCCTGTAAGAATATTATGTCTTCAGTAGATTAATTTTCGTTTCTGTCTTTATTGTAGCTTGAGTAATGTAAAGCTTTGATGAAATCTCAGAAAAAACATTTTCAAACTAAGAAATAAAAGCTATGATTTAGACAAGAAAAGAAAATTATACACAAATACAAATTACTCAAGTATTTAAGTGTTATCAGGAGTCACACCCATGAAAACTAAATTTTTTGCTTTCCTAACAGGTTTGACCACTCTCACGACTGTGGTTGCTGCAACAGCACCCGCTCAAGCGAATGAAGAAATTGATGCTTTAATGAAAGCTTTTTTCGAGTTTGCACCGACTCAAGACCATAAAGAAATCAATGAGGAAGCAGGACTGAGCGGTATAAAAGAAGTAAATATTGGCGGTGCTTTAAAACTGGGTCAAGATATCGAGAATTTAGAAGCCGTTTTTCTCGGTGAAGTTGCAGGCTATACAACAAATACATTAAGTTTGGGTGACCAAACCTTATGGTCTGATATCAAAGCTTATAACGAACTGTATGATGGCCCCTACAAACTCGGAACCTTTAATTCCAAATACAATGATGGAGTGGGAAGTCTCTTAGACATTGGTTCAACGGTTTCTCTGGGTTCGTTTAAAGCAGGCGATTTGCTGAACTTTGGTGTTTCCAACGAAGATTTTAACTTCAGCATGAGCAGCGCACCTACACAGTTTAAAGGTTATACTCTGGCTGGATTTGAAGATTGGTTGGTTATTGGAATTGAAGATTCAATGGGCAAATTCAGTGATTGGGACTACAACGATACTGTATTTGCGGTTAAAGTCGGTGCTTCTGTCTCCAGTGTTCCCGAACCTTCTACCATTGCGGCTTTGATGGGTGTTTCTGCTGCTTTTGGATTTAGCCGTCGCCAGAAAGCGAAGAAGTCTTAATTTGAGCGAACACACTCCAATCAACATCACGAATAATTTAATTAACCCCCAACTTTATGAATAAAGGCGGGGGTTAATTATTTTGATTGAATGCGATTGCCTTTAAAAGTAGGATAGAATGTGATTGGCTGATTTTGTTCTAGTTTCAAAGAAATATTCTATCGGTAAGTTCGATGTCACGAAAGGATGCCAAAGAAATTTGGAAACTTGTTATCGTTTCGGTTGCAAGTTTCTCACTGTTGGGAGCTTCAGTTCACCTGATTATTCCTAAAGAGTTAATTTCTCAAGTTATACCGGAAAAAACCGTTTCACCCGTTTTACAAACAGATAGCCTAAAAATTGGAATTCTCACCTCATCAAAAAATTATCAGACTTTGATTGAATATTTACAAGAGCAATTGGGAAATCAGTTGGAAATTACCTTAGAGGGTGATGGAAATCTTTCCTATCAAGCGGCTAAAAATAAAATTATTCAAAATCAGTGGGATATCGTTTTTACTCTTTCTCCCATGCTGTCTGTTGCGGCTAAAGATAATGGATATTCGTTTGCAGCCCGGATGTTCCCCGATTTTGAACCTTACTATGAATCCGCTTTATTTGTGAGAAATGATAGTTTTATTCAATCTTTGGCCGATTTAAAACCCACAACAACAATTGCTTTGGGCGACTTTAACTCCGCTTCGAGTTTTTATATGCCGGTTTATGATTTGTATGGTAAAACGTTAAGAGTCAAAGCGGGAAACCGTTCTTCTCAAATTCGAGAAATGGTAAAAACAGGGAAAGTAGATGTGGGTGCAAGTTCTTTTGATTTAGTTAAAGATAATCCGGCTTTTCGGGTGATTCATGTCAGTCGAAAAATTCCCGGTTCCGGCGTTTATTTGTCTCCCAAGTTATCAAACTCCGACCAAACAACTTTGAAAAAAGTATTGTTGGATGCTCCTGCTATAATTAAACAACAAGCAAACTATGATGTGGGTCAAGAACCCGATTATACAATGTTTGTCGGAATTTCACGCCGAGCGGAAGAAGTTTTGTCTTGTGCAGATTTTTCTCAAAATCCAATCAACTTTTTTTGTCCTTCTTCTAATCCCCAAAATTTGACCGCATTTAATGATACCACTATTACGGGTAAAGTGAATGGATTTAGTTATGTTGATAATGATACACTGCATCTGAAATTATCGGGAAAAGATGGTAATTTGTATCGTGTGGTTGTGGCTCGAAAAATTCTCAATCAAGTTAAAAATGCACCCCCGCCACCCGGTTTAATTAATAAAACACTTCAAGTTATTGGAGTTCAACCTGTTGAAGTTAACAGTCGTTTAGAGTTGAAAGTCGAACAGGCCAATCAGTTACAAGTCTTGTAAAAATTATTGTTAATTCAAGAATGATTTTAAAGTTGGATTGATTGATATCATTTAAGTTAATATTGTTTTCTAAGGGTGACATTGACGAAAAAATCCTATATAATTTTAAAGCTGTTACTTCTGAAGAAAAATGTCATCTGCTGAGAAACAATTAGAAAAAAGAGTTTCACCTTCACAAAACAATCCGTTAGTTAGACCGTTTTTAAAGTGGGCGGGAGGAAAGAGACAATTACTTAACGTCTTGAAAGAACATCTTCCCAAAAAATACAAAACCTATTATGAACCTTTTGTGGGTGGGGGTGCTTTTTTATTTGATTTACAACCTAAAAATGCTGTAATTAATGATAGCAACGGTGAACTAATTAACTGTTATCGAATGATTAGAGATTCTGTTGAAGAACTGATAGAAGATTTGGGAAGACATAAAAATCAAGAAGATTACTACTATAAAATGAGGGAATTAGACCGGAAAAGAAGCTGGACTAAGAAAACAGAAGTTGAACGAGCATCAAGAATTATTTACCTAAACAAAACTTGTTATAACGGACTGTTTCGGGTGAATTCTCGCGGACAGTTTAACGTTCCTTTTGGTCGGTACAAAAACCCCAATATTTTAGATGAAGCGGTATTAAGAGCGGTGAGTAACTATCTGAATAAAAATTACGTTGAAATTCTCAATGGTGACTTTAACAAAGCGGTTGAAACGGCTAGAAAAGGAGATTTTATTTATTTTGACCCTCCCTACGACCCAGTTTCGGATACCGCTTCTTTTACGGGTTATGATATTAATGGGTTTAACCGCAGCGAACAGGAACGGTTAAAAAATACTGTTGATGAGTTGGATAAAAGAGGGTGCTATGTGTTGTTGAGTAATGCTTATACGGATTTTATTGTTGATTTGTACAATGATTATAAACCATTTAAAGTTTCTGCAATTCGGGCGATTAATTCTAATGCAAAAAAGCGGGGTAGGGTTGATGAGATTTTGGTAAAAAATTATGAGTAATTCCAGCAAAAAAAACTTAACTAAAAACGATATCGCATGGGAAAAGATATTTGAACAATATCAAGTTCTAGAAAAGATTTATGAACGGGGTAGCTTTGAAATTGACGCCGGAACTATTAATCAATTCCGAGAAAGTCGGTTAATGGCAAAATTTGACCATCACGTTAATTTACCCCGAATTTTTCAAAAAAATTCACTGTCTATCCTTCCTATTTCTCGTTCTCGATATATTTTAGGACATTTTGATGCTTATTTTCGGGTAAATTATCATCCTGAAATCGAACCGATTCCGGTAACATTTCCGAGTGATATTGAAAGCTTGGACTATGAAACTTTATCGTCTGAAAGTTTGGCGATAAATTGTGCTTTTTATGCGGGTATGATTGCGGATATTTTAGACACAAAAACCGATAAAGTTTTTCATACGGTTTCGGGTCGGATGTCTGCGGGGAGTTTTGATTTTTCTATTAACCGTTTATCGAGTAATTCTCCTTATTTGCTGGAGGTTAATAACTCTCAGTGTGAAATAGATGCGGGGTTTGAAACTGAAGAATATTTTCTTATCGTTGAAGCCAAGATGTATGGTGTTGAGGATTTTTTAATCAGACAACTGTATTATCCTTATCGGCTTTGGTCGAGTAAAGTTCATAAAAAAGTGTTGGTTGCTTTGATGACGTTTTCAAATTCAACCAATCAATTCAGCTTCTTTCTGTACGATTTCGATAATTTATCAGATTACAACTCTATCCGGTTAATAAAGCAGAAAAATTATATCATCGGTTCTGAAAAAATCACCAGAGACGATATCTTGGAAGTGTTTAACTCTGTTAAAGTTGTCTGTGAACCGGACGTTACATTTCCGCAAGCGGATGATTTTAACCGCGTGGTAGATTTATTGACGCTACTTTATGAGAATGATTTAACTAAAGATGAAATTACAACTAAGTATCAATTTACAGCCAGACAAACTAACTATTATACTGATGCGGGTAGATACTTGGGTTTGGTCGATAAAATCAAAAATTATGATAGCAAGGAGATTGCTTTTTGTTTAACGGATGAAGGAAGAAGTCTAATGAATAAGAAGCACAAGTTAAAGATTCTTTCTCTGATTAAAATGATTTTGAGATATCCAGTTTTCTACAAAACGTTTGAAATAACGCTTCAAACCGGAGAAATCCCTTCCAAAAATCAAATTATCGAGATTATGTCAAAAATGAATTATTCTGATAAAACCAAAGATAGACGTTCTCAAACGGTTATAAGTTGGATGAAATGGATTTTGAGTAGGTGTTCAGATTAACGATTGACCGATTTTTTTCAATCCCTTAAGAACATCATAAAACTAATTTCCGGGGTTGGAAATTGAAAAGGATTTGGATAAGCTGTATTCGGCTTTATTTTCACAACTCAGTTTGATAAAAACCGCTTCTCGACCGTTAATAATCAATCCAAAAACGGGTTTTTCTAAGTTGGGACTCGCCACCATGTAAACGAGAGTTTGGGGAAGTGCGACCATCACATCCGCTTTGCTTCTTTTGGTTTCAATAACAGCAATCCAAAACTCTCCCAGAAACACCAAAAAATCGATTTTTCCGCGAATACTATCCCCGTTAACTTCGTCATCAATTTGAACTTCTCTTTCCGCAGCAATAGAAAAGGGAGAATTGAAAAATCCGGCGAGGTCAAGCAACGGCGAAACCACAACAATTTGAACAACTTCCTGCAACATTTCCCGTTTGGCGAGATAGAGATACTGCTGTTTTACTCTATCCAAACGCCGTTTTTCTTCGGGAGTAAGTTCGGGTATTTTATCCAACCAAGTTAGAAAAAATCTGTCTTCTTGCAAAAACTCAAGATTAAATCGGGTTTCTACATCATAAAGCGTTAAGTTGGAAGCGGGAATAACTGGGGTTTTGTTCATAGTCTTCTTAAAATTTAGTAGGGTGCGTTAACCGCAGTTAAACACACCCATTTTTGTTATTTCCCCGCCGTTAATGTTTGTTGACGATTTTGGATTTCTAAATAAATCAACAACGCATTAACATCCGCAGGATTTACACCGCCAATTCTAGACGCCTGACCAATCGTTAACGGTTTGACTTTGGTTAACTTTTCCCGAGATTCCATTGACAAGGTTTCAATCGCCATATAGTTAATATCTTCGGGTAATTTTCGGTTGGCGTGGCGGCTAATTTGGTCGATTTGATTTTGTTGGCGTTGCAGATAACCGGAATATTTAACCTCAATTTCTGCACCCTCTTTTTCCACAGAATCGATATCGGAATTTCCCAAATTATACCGTTCCAAATCAACGTAATGAAATCCCGGACGCCGCAACAAATCCGCCAGGGTAATTGAACCTTTAATTTTCTGTTGCGTATCGGAAACAATAGCAACGGCGACTTCATCCCGTTCTTTAATTCGGGTCGAATGCAGGCGCTCTTTTTCGGCGATAATATTCGCCTGTTTCCGTTCAAAAAGTTGCCATCGGCGGTCGTCAATTAAGCCAATTTCTCGACCCAATGGCGTTAACCGTTGGTCGGCATTATCCGAACGCAATAACAGCCGATATTCCGAACGACTCGTTAACATTCGATAGGGTTCGCGCAAATCTTTTGTACACAAATCATCGATTAAAGTGCCGAGATAACTGCCTTCGCGGGGGAAAACAATCATCTCTTGATTTCGCGCAAATCTAACCGCATTAATTCCGGCAACAATTCCCTGGGCCGCCGCTTCTTCGTAACCGGTTGTACCGTTAATTTGACCCGCACAAAATAGCCCTTCAATTTTCTTGGTCATCAGCGTCGGATAACATTGAGTTGCGGGTAAATAATCGTATTCAACCGCATAAGCCGGACGCAACATAATACACTTTTCTAAACCGGGTAAACTCCGCAACATTTCCAATTGTAATCTTTCCGGCAAACCCGTAGAAAATCCTTGAATGTACAATTCGGGAATATTTCGACCTTCCGGTTCGATAAAAATTTGGTGGCTTTCTTTATCGGCAAACCGCACAATTTTATCTTCAATACTCGGACAGTAGCGCGGCCCTTTTGCCTCCACCCAACCGCCATAAACGGGCGATAAGTGCAAATTTTCCCGAATAATTCGATGAGTTTCTGCGGTGGTTCGTGTCAGATAACAGCACATTTGTTCCCGTTCAACCCACACCTCCGGGTCAAAACTAAACCAGCGAACTTCTTCATCTCCCGGCTGCGGTTCTAACTGGCTGTAATTTACCGAACGTTTGTCAACTCGGGCGGGAGTTCCTGTTTTTAACCGTCCGGTTTCAAAGCCTAACTTATTCAGCGTTTCCGTTAAACCAACCGCAGCAAATTCACCCGCACGTCCGGCGGACATCGATTTATTTCCCACCCAAATAACGCCGCCCAAAAACGTTCCGGTTGTCAGAATAACCGCCTTGCATTTAAACGCGACATCAAAATAAGTTTTTACGCCAATAATTTCATCATTTGCACCCAGTACAACGTCCGTAACCATGCCTTCGCGGATGGCAAGATTTTCTTGATTTTCAACAATATTTCGCATCACCGCAGCATATTCCCGCTTGTCGGTTTGGGCGCGTAATGCCCAGACTGCGGGGCCGCGAGAGTTGTTCAACAGGCGCTTTTGCAGATAGGTGCGGTCGGCCATTTTGCCAATTTCGCCCCCCAGCGCGTCCACTTCGTGGGTGAGTTGGGACTTGGCGGGCGCCCCGACGGCGGGGTTGCAGGGTTGCCACGCTATTTTATCGAGGTTTAGGGTCAACATCAGGGTGCGACATCCCAGACGCGCCGAGGCGAGGGCGGCTTCGCAACCGGAATGTCCGCCCCCGACAACTACAATATCAAATTCGTCTTGAAAGTCTACAGCAGATGTTTGAGTCATTGTGAATGTTTGAGTTTGAGAACTTATTTTTTAATTTTAGCGGTTCTAATTAATGTTCAACAGAGAACTGTAAGAAATCCTGTATTTTTAGCGGCTAGTTAAGATTTTTATTAAAAGTTTTAGTTGAAAGTTCTAGTTAAAAGTTCTAGTTGAAAGTTCTAGTTAAAAGTTCTAGTTGTTTTGATGTCTGCTGAGTATATCCGGTTAAAAATTCTTTAATCGTTGTAGCAATTCCCTTTGCAGCCAAGTAGGGAACGCCATTTCCAATCATTTTAAATAGACTACTCAAAGATAATTCCTGGGGAAGCGCATATTCTTTTGGTAAAGATTGAATTGCCAAGGTTTCAGCAACCGAAAGCCTCCGAACTTTGTAGGGATGCAAATGAACTTCGTTGTTTCCATAGCAAGCTGTCGGAGAATAGCGCCAACGGTGCAGCCGTTTGTAGGATTTTTTGGAGTCATCCCCTTCGTCAACCGATAGAATTTTTTTAATTCCCGCCCGGGGTTGAAAGTGATTTTCGGCGTTTGGATGGTTCAGCACGTCATTTTTTCTAAACCAATTCTCTACAGTTAAGTTTTTAGGAATTCCATCGGGACAGGGGAGAACTGAATTTTCTTGAAAGGGGCTAATTTTTGGCCAGGAGTAGTTGAAAATATCCGCTTTTGAGTAACTCATATATTTATCCCAGGGAAAGATTCCTTCGGGTAAAAAATCGGCTTTTTTTATCTTGATACCCAAATCGGTAATTAGATTTTTTCTAAAGCCAATTAAGATAATTCTATCTCTATCTTGAGCAACGCCGTACTCTAAAGCGTTAATTAGTCTTTCTGTCAGCACGTATCCGGCTTTAATCAGCTTGTCTTTCAGAAATTCAAAGAATATTTTATGTTTTTGAGTTCGATAAAGCCCCTTGACGTTTTCAAACAAGAAAAAATCCGGTTTTTGTTGTATAATTAATTCAATGTAAGTGTCGGATAGTTTGCCATTTTCTCCATTTTGACCTCTGTTTTTTCCCCCTACGGAAAAGTCGGGACAGGGAGGCCCCCCGATAAATCCTATCAGGTCTGATTGTTTTCGAGCATCTTGAACGAATTCCCAAAGATTCAATGCTTTTTTTCCTTCGGTTAGTTGAACAATATTAGCATTTTCTCCACTATTGTAGCCATATTCTGGCTCTGGAAGTAGAAGGCATTTTCTAGAATAACGGTAAGCTTTTATAAAAGTTGGATTAATATCGCTGACATAGGCTATTTTAAAGCCGCTTTTTTCAAATCCTAAGTCTAAAAATCCCGCACCCGAAAAGAATGAAAAGATACAACTGTTCATAGATAATTTTAAAAAATTGTTGAATAATTCAAGTTATCATGGGGTGATTTGTGTTGTCAAGATTAGCTGTAAAATACAACAAGTTTATTTGATGTTAAATTTCATTTTGTAATCCCATAATAGGACTTGCCAAGGACTAACTGTTGAGGTATTCTAAGCTGTAGGCTTGATGAATAAAATGCGTTAACCTAACTTAACAATATACCCATGACTCAACAACCTTCACCCAACAATCAAAGCCTGGTAGAAAAGCTTAAACAGTTTTTCAGAAAAATTGAGAGTAAGCAAAATTTAATTTCTGCTTTAGGAGGAATTACAACCCTAATTGGTGCGATCGCCGCTGCAATTATTTTTATTCTGCCGCCAAAACCTCCCACCAATTGTAGCGGTTTCCTGGTTTATATTCCTGCTGATTCTGATACAATAACATACCTAGAAAAAAAGATTGATTGCTACCGCGATCGCATTGCGAATAACCCGAAAGATGCAGTTGCTTATACTAACTTGGGGGAAGCAGAACGTCGTTTGGCGAACATAAAAAATCACAGAATAAACAAGCGTATGAATGAATTGGAAGCCGCCAAAAAGCATCATTTGACTGCACAAAAATTAGATTTTAAATCGAAAGAAGTTAAACAAGGCTTAGATAAAGTGAATCAAGATATAGAACATTTGGATAAATTAAAAGAGGATTCAATATCGAAAAAGTTTCGAGAAACTATCCAGTCTACAACAAATAAAGTAATGACATTCAACCAACAGCAATAGAAATTTTTACCAGTTTGGGGCGCAATTTTGGGGCGCAAGTTTGGGGCGCAAGTTGGGGGCGCAATTTTGGGGCGCAAGTTTGGGGCGCAAGCAAGAGCGCCCCAACGAGATGTGTTTAAGCGGGTTCTAGAAGATTTCTAGGACTACTCAGAAATTGAGATAAACCCGCCCAACACCATAGCAGAATGAATTAACCGGAGATTATATGATTATCCAATTAGAAAATCATCGGAGGTAATTAAATTGCTATCAATGCCTAACAATGTTGCTAATTCGGCTTGACTGTCTGCGAGTTTAATCAGGGTTGAACCGTTGTCTGAGGTAATCTCTAATTGGTCAAAAGTTAAACCTCCAGTCAAGGCAATTTTATCGACACTATCAGCAAAGTCTGTGATAAAATTATCGTCGAAACTGCTGGAAATATAGAAGCGATCGCTACCTTCTCCGCCTATTAGTGTATCATTTCCAGAGGCGCCAACTAACCAATCATTTCCATCCCCTCCAATCAGGCTATCATCTCCGGCGCCGCCATCGAGGGTATCATCTCCAAAATCACCGAAAAGGGTATCCGAACCGTTGTTTCCGTCTAGCAGGTCATTTCCCTGACCTCCGTAGATGAAGTCATCGCCATCATTACCAGAAATCGTATCAATTCCTGAGTTTCCGTAGAGGGTATCATTTCCTTCGTTTCCTTCAACAATATCATTCCCAATATCCCCAAAAACGAGATCATTATCGACACCACCTTTTGCAAAATCGTTATCTTGACCGCTATATAAAGTATCGTTACCTTCAGCGCCTTCTAGGGTATCATTTCCGCTGTTTCCGTAGATAATATCATCGCCATTTTCACCGGTAATAATATCATTATCTTGATCTCCAAACAAGGTATCATTACCATTTCCGGCTTTAATTTGATCGTTATTTCGTCCTCCGTAAATGGCTTCGCTGTTGGCTTGACCTTCGATGTAGTCATTTCCCCGATTTCCAAAGATTTTCAGGGAGGAAGATGTTGCATAAATGTTGTCATCTCCCTCGAAACCAAATAGATTTTCACTCTCAGATGTTGCTTGGAGGTTGTCTGCTTGGGTGCTTGCTTCTAGACTGCGTTCTTTGGGGATAGAGTTGGGTTTTAGACTCGGAAACTCAATGGCGGAAATGAACTCTGTAGGATCATAAGTTGAGGAGATTTCAAAATTTTCTGAACGAGGAATGGCTGTATTTTCGTCTGTTTGGTTATTCGTTTCTGAGGTATTGTTGTTGTTTTCATTCCCAAAATTACCCGAACTAGAGTTAGAATTTCCGGTGGTATTGGTGTTGGTGTTATCTAGAACAACGCCTTCGCTAACTGGATTGTTTGTTTCTCCGTTATTACCGTTATCCTCACCGGAGTTATCAGAATTTGTGTTATCTTCTGATTTTGGATTTTCCTCACCGAAGTTATCAGAATTAACGGTATTTTTATCGCCGGAATTCTCGGGAGTTTCTGCGTTGTCGTTTCCGGGAGTTTGAGGAGTTTTTGTCGGAGGAGTTTCCTCAGTTTGAGGAGTTTCTGTACCCGGAGTTTCCCCAGTTTGAGGAGTTTCTGTACCCAAATTTTCCTCAGTCGGAGGAGTTTCTATTGGAGGATTTGTAGGAGTTTCTGTACTAGGATTTTCCCCAGTTGTAGGAGTTTCTGTCGGAGGAGTTGTAGGAGTTTCTGTACTAGGATTTTCCCCAGTTGTAGGAGTTTCTGTACTAGGATTTTCCTCAGTTTGAGGAGTTTCTATCGGAGGAGTTTCTGTTGGAGGATTTTCCTCAGTTTGAGGAGTTTCCTCAGTTTGAGGATTTTCTGTACCCGGAGTTTCTATCGGAGGAGTTTCTGTTGGAGGATTTTCCTCAGTTTGAGGATTTTCTGTACCCGGAGTTTCTAACGGAGGAGTTTCCTCAGTCGGAGGATTTTCCCCAGTTGGAGGAGTTTCTGTACTAGGAGTTTCTGTACCCGGAGTTTCTGTACCCGGAGTTTCTGTTGGAGGATTTTCCTCAGTTTGAGGAGTTTCTGTCGGAGGAGTTTCCTCAGTCGGAGGATTTTCTGTCGGAGGAGTTTTGGGAGTTGTTTCTTCGATATCAGTTACATTAATTCCGACAGTGATTGTATCGGTTAAACTGTTATCGCTAACTTCAATGGTTAGAGAATATGCAGTCGGTTGAGTTTCAAAATCCAAACTGCTGTTATCAGCAAGGGTAATTTCTCCCGTATTAGAATTTATGCCAAAGATGTTATTTTCACTTCCACTAATAATATTATAGGTGAGAGAATCGCCATCACTATCAGTAGCGGGAACTTGACCAATAACTAATCCATTTTCTGCATTTTCAGGTAACTCAAAAGAATAATCTGTATTGTTGGCTTCTGTAGTAATAGAAATCGATCCTAACTCAATTTCAGCTTGCGCCGATGGAGTATTATCTCCCAAGAAGATAAAATTCGGTAATTCGTAAGGATCAATACGACCTTTAAATGCAGTATAATCCCGCAATGAACCGGATAGAATCGAATTTCCATCAACGGAAAGGGTATAAGTTTCGCCGAGAATTTTTAGGTCATATTCAACCAAATCGGAAGTTGTATCAAATGCAGCGCTTTCAGCTTGGGTAAATAAGGTAAGATCAAAAGTATGAGGTTGATAGGGGTTGGGTTCAGCAGAGGGATCGCTTTGGTTTATACCGTCTTCCTGCGCCCAAATTTTATCATTTTCAAACCCTAATTCAATACCTTTTTTCCCATCACTGCTAATAACAGTAACGCTAAACCCGGCGCGATCACTTTGACCATCTCCGTTTTTATCACTCCCTGTATTATCTTCGGAAACAACTCTCGCCGAAAAATTAAGAGTATATCCGGTGTTGCGGTTAAGGGTAGGAAATGCGGAATTAACCAAAGTATTCGACATCAGGTTATAGTTACCATAGCCTGCGAATAAATCGGAAAATTCTGTTGTATCAAATGTGGTCGAAGTTCCGTTAGCAGTCGGGATAACAAATCCAGGGGGTAGACTCCCAAACGCCAACCACGAACCGTTTGCGGTGGCGGCTGAGTCGTCAGGAATAACGGCTAAATTTTCATAGAGATTTAATGTTTTGATAAAACTTGGGGCTTGATTTTCTGCAACTTCCTCAGTTAATATTATCGTGGTATCTTCAGGAAAGTTGTCATCTTGGGAGAGAATAGAGCTATCTACTGTTGGAGGAATATCTTGAGTTCCGGGTTGAGAATTTTGTAGATCGGAGTCAAGAAAAAGAATTTGGTTGTTCATGGAAACGGTTAGGAGTAGTCATTATTGAACCCGATTCAGTAGATGCGCTTTTTGATTTGAAATCTTAGTTTTACGCCACTATAATTAACCTCAAATTTTATCAAATTTTGTTTTTTTAAATCCGGTCAAACTTGAGAATAATTCACAGTTTAGGAATAATCTTAACCCCAATTTAGACGAGAATAAAAATAAACGAGGAAATTTATTGGAGGTCATCTAGATGCGTTGCTCTCCTTGAATGCTATTTCCCCGTTCTGAAATCAGTTAAGTTCCTGCACTCAAGTGTATTTATTTGGCAGACGTTTTAAAATTGATAACGTTAGCCAAAGTATTGGTCGTATCTGTCCAAAAGGAGAGTTGACTAAATCGATCAAACAAATCTGGAGGTAGGATACTTCGACGAGGTTTAAATTCAACCCGAGAGCGAACAGTATGTAATCCTTCTGTTCTCAATTTGCGGTCAAATTCCGGTTCCTCATATTCGATACTTTCCAGATCGTGATTGAAGGGTTCTTCTCCAAGAAACTGATAAATTAATGACAGAGTTTGCTCAGGAGCGATCGCCAAAAACTCATAATCTACTAACAACAAACGATCGGCTTGTTCGCTATAAAAAGCTTCTTTGAGAGCATTATAAGCAAAGCCGACCAAGCGATTCCCTTGGCTTAACGCTTCTGTGCGACTGTAAACCGTTGAAATTTCGGCTCGATTTCTAAACATTCTAGAAATTTCAAACGCATTTCGCCGAACTAAACGTTCTAAAGAATCCATAACCCAGGCAACATTACGCACGCAGCAAATGACTTTCGCTTCTGGGAATAACTGACAAATCAGGGGTAATTTACTACACCAAAGACGATTGGTATCAAAAATTACTTTGTTTTCAGTGATCTGTTGTTGATAATAAGCAGAAAATATGCTGAGAATCAGATCTCGTCTTTGCTCTGGAGAAATGAACACGGAGAATTCGTTCTCCTCGCTCATCGCATCCAGCATTCGGCTAACTAATCCCCCGACGGGCGATGTCATTCCTGCATGAAAGCGAGGATTTTGCCGCAGTAAAGCAGCCAGCACTGTTGAGCCAGCGCGAGGCAACCCAGATATAAGATGAATGGGGCTAGATAGAGACACAGCGTGTGTATTGACCTCCTAGAGGCTTTCCAAGCAGATATCCGTAATTTGATCCATTTCGATCAGAGTGCTAACCTGGGATGGTCTCAAGTTTGAGAATTCATCTGTATAAGCACTGAGGATCATCATACTAAATAATACTTCGGTTTGGCTCTAGATCAAGGATACCTTAGAAAAAAAACGACATCCAGTCATCCGGTTAAACCTTTACAAACTCTTGACAATTGCTATAATGACTTTACTTAACCTTTAAAATAGAGCGAAATTAATGATTGTTCACTTGTTATTGGGTTGGGAGGGTTCAATTGAACAGATTAGAACTAAAAATTCTAGAAGCCGATCTGCAAATTAAAGGGAAAAGTGGCTAGAGTCTTTTTCTTTGGATCAGACCTGAGATAGATTTCATCAAATTTTCAATTTGCTAGATTGGCTTCGTATATCTAGTCCAATCAAAAAATCTTGGTACACCTTCGACAAAAACTCTTCCTCCAATGATGAAAAAGGCAAGATTGTTAGAATTGATTGCCGGAAAAAATCGGGGATTATTAGCCAATGAGTTAGATCGTCAAGCGATTTTGGCGGCGATCGCTGAACTGGAAGATTATAATCCCAATCCCAGACCTTTAGAAGTCCCCGAACTCTTAGAGGGGAACTGGCAACTTTTGTATACCAGCAGTCAAGAATTGTTAGGAATTGATCGCTTTCCCTTTTACAATTTAGGGAAAACCTACCAATGTATACGGGTCAAAACAGGTAAAATCTATAACATTGCTGAAGTTCTCGGTATTCCTTACTTAGAAGGTTTGGTGAGTGTGGCTGCTCGATTTGAAGCGGTGTCCGAACGAAGAGTCGAAGTAAAATTTAATCGTTTCGTTATTGGTTTGCAGCGTTTTCTCGGTTATCAATCTGCCAATCAATTTATTAATGCGATTGAGTCGGATCAAAAATTTTTAGGAGTAGATTTTAAGATCAACCCCGAGAATCAACAAGGATGGTTAGATATTACTTATTTAGATGAAAATTTGCGAATTGGGAGAGGGAATGAGGGTAGCGTATTTATCTTGACCAAAGTCCCTTAATGGGAAGGGGTAGAGAATAGAAATGGCGATCGCTATCTGGACTTTAACCCATCATCAAAGAGTGAACGAGTCGGGTTAATCAACAGCCCAGACCAACCAGGATGGCTGAGAATAGTCAAGAGTTTAATCCGATCAAGATTGATGCAGTCCAATTAAAGTCTTGAATTTACCGCCCTAATTTTTAGTATCAATGATTACACTTAAAAACCGATAAAATACTGTTGTTTATTCATCAAGTTATGTGATAATATTACGGATAATAGTTCAACGGAAAGGAGGAGGTTAATCATTCCTCAAATCTTTCGATTTTCAATCAATAGGTATGTAGAAAAAAATCGCAATTTTTGAGGTCAATATTCGTTAAAATTTATCGACCAAATTTCCCGTAAAGTCGAAAGGAAAATCGACAATTTTAAAACGGGCAAAAATTTTAAATTTGAGAGATAACTGTTGGCGAATTTAATTCGACAGCTAACTGTTCTAATCAATTGTTTGAATAGAGAAAAGGTGCAGAGGATGAAAATAGCTTTAGTTCACGACTATCTAACTCAAAGGGGAGGAGCAGAACGTGTTTTTGAACTGCTTTGTCATGCCTTTCCCGAAGCAGATATTTTTACTTCATTGTATGAACCCCAAGAAACAATCAACCTCGAAAATCGACTGGTATACACAACAGCACTGCAAAATATACCGGGAGCATCCAAAAACTTTAGACTACTAGCACCCTTTTATTATAGAGCTTTTCGGTCTTTAGACTTGGAAGACTACGACCTAATTATTAGTAGTAGTACCAGCTTTGCTAAAGCCGTGAGAAAGCGACTGGGAGCCAAGCATATTTGTTTTTGCCATAATGTGACTCGTTTTCTGTGGGATACCAATACTTATTTAGAAAAGTATCAAAAGTATCGAGCCTTTTATCCGTTTTTAGAGCAAGTATTCCGGGCGATGAGAAAAGCCGATCATAAATATGCTCAGGAACCGGATGTCTATATTGCCAATTCTACAGAAGTCGGCAATCGGATTCGGAAAATTTATAATAAAAATGCGATTGTAGTGAATTATCCCATCGATACCAGTAAGTTTTTATTTTCTAATTCCAAAGAAGATTATTATTTAGTAGCATCGCGTTTCTTAGGATATAAACGGATTGACATTACAATTAAAGCCTTCAACCAACTGGGATTGCCATTAAAAATCATTGGCAGCGGACCCGAAGAAGAATATTTAAGATCTTTAGCAAAAGAAAATATTGAATTTTTGGGTTTCGTGAGCGATGAACAGCGCCAAGAATTAATGGCAAATGCCCGTGCTGTAGTTGTTTCTGCCTTAGAAGATTATGGTTTAGTTCCAATCGAAGCCAATGCGAGTGGTACACCGGTTATTTCTTATGGTGCGGGGGGAGTATTAGATACTCAAATTCCCGGATATACCGGGTTATTCTTTCAGGAACAAACACCCGAGTCTTTGTGTGAAACCTTAAGAGAATTTCAGAAGATTCAATGGAATTATCTGGCCATTCGAGATCATGCGGTTAGCAAGTTTTCAAAACCCGCATTTTTTAGCAAGCTGGAACCTATCTTTCAACAAGTTTGTGGGCGGAGAATTATAATAGAAATGCCCCAGGTTAAAATTGCATAGGTAGAAAGAAGGTTATGACATCGAGCTTCTCTGAGAACAATTCTGAAGCGGATTTAGGGTACGGCAAATTATTAGAAATTATTCTGCGCCGACGCTTTTGGCTGCTCAGTATATTTGTAACCGTTCTCTCGATTGCAGTAGTAAAAACCAAATGGTACACCGAGCCAACCTATGAAAGTAAAATGCAGCTTTTAGTTCAGCCGAATTTTCCGGCAAAAACCACTTTAGAAGGAGAACAGGAAACCCTATCTTCTGAAGAAGATTATGCCACTCAATTAACACTCATGCGAAGTTCTCAGTTTACAGAAAAAGCAGCCCAGTTACTCCAATCTGAATATCCGTTAATAGAAGCAGAGGACATCGAGAAAAATTTAACCCTATCTCAAGTTGAAGAAGGAGACACTCAAACTCGGATTTTTGCCGCCGTTTATACGGATAACGATCCAGTGAAAACTCAAAAAGTTTTAGAAGCCTTACAAAAACTGTATTTAGACTATAATATCGAACAAGATCGACTGCGTTTAGAGCAGGGTTTATCATTTATTAATGAAGGCTTGCCTACCGCTCAAGAAAAATTAATTCAAGCCGAAGGATCGTTAGAAGAATTTCGCGAACAACAAAACCTTATTGATCCCGAACAGGAAGCCAAAGCAGTCAGTGAGGCGCTGAATACGGTAGAAAAAGATCTACTGGAAACCCGGATTCAATATCAAAGTGCTAAAGTGCTTTATGAAACCTTGCAAGAGCAACTCGAATTGTCTCCCCAAGAGGCCAAAATTACCGCTCGTTTAAGCGAATCTTCTCGTTATCAAGAGTTACTCAATCAACTTCAACAAACAGAGGTCGAACTCGCCCAACAACGGACAATATTTACAGATGCCGATCCCGAAGTTCAAAAGCTACTTGAACAGCGTCAAAGTTTACTGGCATTATTGAGGCAAGAAATCGTCAGAGTTTTAGGAAGAATTCCACCCGAACTCAATATAACGACCGAAAATTTACTGAAAGCCGGACAACTCAGCGGTCTGGATCAAGCCTTAGTTCGTCAACTGGCTGAAACTCAAACGGAGTTAGAAACGTTACAAGCTCGACTCCAAAGTTTGGCGGCGAGTAAAGAGGAACTTCGGGCAGAATTGAATCAATTTCCGAGCAAAATTGCTAACTATAACCGCCTACAACCCGAAGTTGAAATTCAACGAATGACCATCGATAGGCTCTTAGAAAAAAGACAAGAATTGAGCTTAGAAATTACTCGTGGAGGTTTCAATTGGCAAGTTGTAGAACCTCCCCAGTTAGGAAGGCAAATCGCACCCAGTTTGAAAAAGAATTTAGCTTTGGGTGGAGTGGTCGGATTATTCTTAGGGGGAATTGCCGCTTTCTTGCGAGAAAGTATGGATGATACGGTGCATAGCTCGGACGATTTAAAGGAAAAAGTTACGATACCTTTACTGGGAATTGTGCCTAGAATTCCTCATCACCAAGTCAGCGGTTCGATTTTAAATGTATCTTTCTGGAAATCATCCAATCAAGATCCTGTAATTTTACAAACCATTTATTGGCTTCCTTTTCGAGAATCTCTTGACTTGATTTACAAAAATATTCAACTGCTCACTTCTCCAAAAAAGCCGAAATCTCTCTTGGTGACTTCAGCACTCAACGGAGCGGGTAAATCCACTTTAGTTGTAGGATTAGCTTTTAGTGCAGCCCGGTTACATCAAAATGTTTTACTCATAGATGCAAACTTGCGTTCTCCTGGACTGCATGAACAACTCAATCTTCCCAATGAACAAGGATTATCAACCTTCTTGTCGAGCGAAATTTCTATCCCGCGTTTGCATCAAATCTCTGCATTGGGTTTGAGCATCGACGTGTTAACAGGAGGGCCAGTTACTCCCGATCCCGTTAAACTTTTGAGTTCTAATAAAATGAGGCAACTTATGAGAATTTTTGAAAGAAATTACGATCTAATACTATTAGATACTTCTCCGGTTCTTGGAACGGTTGATGTTCTAGAAACGGCATCTTTTTGTGATGGGGTTGTTCTGGTCGAACGGATCGATCAAGTTACTCAGTCCGAACTCAATCAAGCAACAGCAATGTTGAAGAAGTTAAACGTTATCGGAATAGTAGCAAACGGAGCCAGTCAGAGCAAAAACAATCAGATGACTTCTGTAGAAAGAAATGGTAAGCTCTCCAATTCAATGACCCACTCAATTATTAACCTTAGAGATTATAGCTAAACTTTGTTAATAAAAGTTCAGTTTTTTTATCCCGACAATTGAATTGGATACTGTTGAAATATGACTCAAACTCTACAACTCAAAAAAAATTTTAAGCATTGGCTCAAAAGAACGAACATTTGGAAAGATAATTCTGTTATCTTTAAAGAATTTAAAAATTTTCGTCAAACGCTTAGTTTAGCTATATTATTTACCTTCTTTGCGGCTGCCTTTGAAGGATTTGGAGTGGGATTTCTTTTAACATTTCTCCAAAGTTTAACGGAACCTGATGCCGAGCCAATTCGTACAGGGCTTGAATGGTTTGATCTTTGGATACTGGCAGTAAACGCTCCAATGATTGAACGAATTTATCGAATATCTGCCCTAATTTTTCTCACGACATTAGCGCGAACCAGTATGATGTATCTGAGTGAAGTCTACAGTGGATTGTCTCAGAGTTATCTCGGATATTACTTGCGAGTTCGTATATTTGAACAGCTTCAAGGACTCAGCTTAAGCTTTTTCAGCAAAACTCGATCCGGAGAATTAATTAACAGTATTACCTCCGAAATCGGACAATTAATGCAAGCCGTTCAACTTTTCTTTTTTATCTTAGTTAGAGGCTCTGTTTTAACTGTATATATTCTTTCAATGATGCTGCTCTCGTGGCAGTTAACCATTCTTTCACTGATACTGTTTAGCTTACTCACCGTTGGAGTTTCTACTCTTATTAAGCGAGTTAGAGAGATTAGTTTTGAAAAAACAAAAGCCAGAGGCTCCTATACCGCAACCGCCATTGAATTCATTAATGGAATTAATACAGTACAAGCCTCTGCTGCGGAAGACTTCGAGCGTAAACGTTTTTATGAAACCAGTAATAAACTATTAGATACAGAGCGCAAGACTGTTACCTATAGTGCATCAGTAGTTCCGATTTCCGAAGCCGTAGCCACCCTAATTTTAGTGGGAATGCTGCTGTTATCTTTTGCCGTTTTTATTCCAAACAATCAATTACAGGTTTCTTCCTTACTAACCTTTCTATTCATTCTATTTCGCTTAATGCCTATTACTCGTCAGCTTAATAATGCTCGGACAAAGCTGAGTGGATTCCAAGGCTCAATTGATAATATTAAAGAACTCCTGAGAACCGATGACAAAATTTACCTCAAAAATGGGAATCAGCCTTTCTTTAAATTAAACGAAGCGATTGAATTTCAATCGGTTGACTTCGGTTATGATGGAAAGGATTTAGTTTTGCAAGATATTAACTTAAAGATTAAACGAGGAGAAACAACCGCATTAGTCGGTGCATCGGGAGCGGGAAAAACAACCATAGCCAGTCTAATTCCTCGGTTTTATGATGTTACTCAAGGTCAAATTTTAATCGATGGAATAGATCTGCGAGAATTTGATATTTACTCACTCCGTCGAAGAATTTCAGTGGTGAGTCAGGATACATTTATTTTCAACACGACCGTTCGAGATAATATCGCCTATGCTTTAGAAAATGTCGAAGAAGAAGCTATAATACAAGCGGCAAGATTTGCCAATGCTTTAGATTTTATTCAAGAACTCCCCCAGGGATTGGATACAAAATTAGGAGATCGAGGTGTACGATTATCGGGAGGTCAACGACAACGAATTGCGATCGCCCGCGCCATTTTACGCGATCCTGATCTACTAATTTTGGATGAAGCTACCAGTGCTTTAGATTCAGTTTCAGAGCGATTAATTCAAGAATCAATGGAAAAATTAGCCGAAGGTCGAACGGTAATCGCTATTGCTCATCGACTTTCAACCATTGTGCGAGCAGACAAAGTTGTAGTGCTTGAACAAGGAAAAATTGTTGAAGAAGGAGGTTATCAAGAGTTGTTAGAACAGCGAGGAAAACTTTGGAAATATCATCAAATGCAACATAATTTAAGTCAAGCTAGCTAAACAGGATGGAAAATAATCATGCAGAGTCCAGAGGTTAATTATCCGGCAGTTCTTCCAAATTCTATGGGTATTTTCTATTATGTAAAAGGGGAACGCTGGATAAAAGAGGCATTGCAATCGGCTCAAAGTGTAAAGGCTGCCATGTCCAATATTAAAATTGCAATCGTATTAGTTTTTTGAAGATCTTAAGTACAAACATCAGCGTTCTCATTAACAACTCTAACTAAAGCAGGCAAATTGTGCCTTGACAGGCTATGCTTTCTATTACACGATTTGCACTCCTAACTCTCACATAAAATTTTTGCGGAAAAACAAAATCAACAATAAATTTGGGGTCAAACAATTGATAAAAATTACCTCAAAAAGCTAAAGTTCAAAATCAAATTCGTCCAAACTTAACATTAAACTCCATGAATAAAAAAATTGATGTTTCGGTTATTATTCCCACATACAATCGACTTCCAATGCTAAAGGAAGCGCTGGATAGTATATTTTCTCAAGACTATCCGGGAGAGGTAGAAACTATTGTTATTGATGACAATTCTCAGGATGGAACTTCGGAATTTATAGCCAGAGAATATCCCGATATTCATTTAATTAGTCTCAAGCAAAATGGGGGAGCCGCCGCCGCACGAAATCGAGGTTTATCAGTAGCCAAGGGGAGATACATTGCTTTTCTCGATTCCGATGACCTGTGGGAAAAAAATTATCTCCAATCTCAAATCTCAGCTTTAGAAGGTAAAGATAAATGTTTCAGCGTTAGTAATATTGTGGTTTGGAACACCGTAAAAAATAAAAAACAAATTCGAGTTTTGCAGCCCAATTTGCAAAAGTATACTTCACCCCTTCATCATCTGATGGTCGGAAATTTCATTCATATTCCCTCCTGTGCCATTTTTCCTCGTCAAGTGCTGGAAGAGGTGGGTTTATTTGATGAGAGAATTAAGCGGGGCGAAGATGCAGACTTCTATGCTCGGTGTTTAATTGCCAACTATACTCCTATTTTTACAAATCAACCTCTGGCAATTCAACGCAAGCACAATCAAGGACAGTCAACGGATATCAAAAATCAAGAAGAGAGAATCAAAAATAGGTTGTTTATGATTCAAAAAAATTATCCTCTAATTGAAAATAAAGGTTGCTTAAATGTTTCTCAAAATCGGCTCTATGGAGATGTATATAAAAAATATGCTAAATTGTATCTCAAACAAAAGAATATTCGGCAATGGTTGAGATGTTCAAAAAAGCTGGCTGATTATACATCTTGGGGTTGCGCTTTATCTAATATGAAAAACGATCTCCAAGAGAAAATACCAAATAAGTTGACATTCTCAAGAGTGTTAAAAACTTCTCAAAAATCCAATTAGAGCCAACTTGACAATTATCACATTAAACCCCATGAACCCAAAGCTTGATGTTTCAGTAATTATTCCAACTTACAACCGCCTTCCGATGCTAAAGGAAGCTTTACAGAGCGTATTTTCCCAAGATTTTAACGGCAGCATAGAAGTTATTGTTGTTGACGATAATTCTTCCGATGGAACTGCGGAATTCATTACTCAGCAATATGCAGAAGTTCATCTGATTAAACTTGAGAAAAATGTCGGATGTCCTGCGGCTCGAAATCGAGGAATAAAAGTAGCTAGAGGTAAATATATAGCTCCACTGGACTCTGATGATTTCTGGGAAAAAAATTATCTGGAGACTCAGATAAATACTCTGGCTCAAAAAGAAAAAAGTTTTGCTGTCAGTGACTTATTGTTTTGGAATGCAATCAAAAACGCTAAAAAAGTTAGACTTCAAAGACCCGATTTGAATAAATATAACTCCCCTTTACATCATTTATTAGTAGGAAGTTTCATCTATACACCTTCCTCTGTCGTCTTTCCCAAACAACTTTTCTCTGAGATTGGTTATTTTGATGATAAAATAAAATATGGTTCCGATACGGATTTCTACATTCGCAGTTTGCTTGCAGGTTATCAACCGATCTTTACTGAATTTCCTCTGGTCATTCAGCGTAAGCACGGTAAAGAGCAGATGACTAATATTAAAAATCTAAAGAATCGGATTCGAGATCGATTTTTCTATGTTGATAATCTTTATCCTCAAGTAGAAAAACAATTGGATGCGGTTTCTTTAAAACGGATTCACGCCGAAATTTATGCTGACTATGCCAAACAATATTTTAAAAGAAAAAGCTTATTAAATTGGCTCAGATCATCTCTCAATTCAGCCTCTCACTCATCTTTATCCTATGCTTTATCTAATATGGCTAATGATTTGAGAGAAGCCCTCATCAAAAAGAACAAATTACCCGAACAATAATCCTAAAATTAATCCTAATTTTTTAGAGGAGTATCTATGAATAAGTTTGAGGAAGATTTTGTTTCAGTAATTATTCCAGTTTACAACGATACTAAACGTTTAAAACAATGCTTACAAGCTTTAGAAAAACAAACTTATCCGCAAAATAAATATGAAGTCATCGTTGTTGATAATGCTTCCGAAGAAAATGTTAAAGATGTTGTCAGTCAATTCGTTCAGGCTCGGTTAACATTTGAAAATTGTCCGGGTTCCTATGCCGCTCGCAACAAAGGGATTTCAGTTGCTCGGGGAGAAATTCTCGCCTTTACCGATGCCGATTGTATACCGAAAGAGGACTGGATTGAGACAGGTGTGAAACATTTATTATCTCTAGAAAAACCTGGAATAATAGCTGGAAACATCGAAATTTTCTTTAAAAATTCCCAAAATCCAACGGCAGTAGAGCTATATGATAGTATCACGAACTTACAGCAGAAAAAAATTGCAGAAGAAGCACATTTTGCCGCAACAGCTAACTTATTCACCTTTAAAAAGGTCTTTGATCAAGTTGGACTATTTAATCAGCAACTCAAATCTGGAGGAGATTCGGAATGGGGAAAACGAGCATATTCTCTAGGTTATCCAATAGAATACGCTGAAGACTGTTGTGTTGCTCATCCAGCTAGAGACTCTTTGGCTCAACTGTATAAAAAAGTAGCTCGTGTTAGAGGTGGGTTTTATCAACTTGAAAAGCTTAACTCTAATCAAACACAACAATCATTATACAAAGATTTTTTTAAGCTTTTATATAAGTGCAAACCCCCATTAATTTATGCGTATAAAAAAAGTTATTTAGATCGAAGAGTCAAGAATCAATCCCAGAAAATAAAAGTGTTTTTATTGATTATTTTAGTTCATTATAGAGGAGTATATGAAAGACTGAAATTGCTCTGTGGAGAACCTCAAATTCGATCAACTAATAATTGAGTTTTCATGCAATCAAAGTATCTAATGTATTTAATTTAAAAAGATGAAAATACTATTAACAATTCACGAGGTTTTTAATCCTGATTCAGGATCGGCAGGAAGCACTTTTAAACTCGGACAGGAATATCAAAAATTAGGACATGAGGTTCGATACTATTCCTTTGATGATCTTCCTAACTGGCTACCTCGTCCTCTTAAGAGAATAGTCTTTCCTGAATTCGTGGCATCTGAACTGCTCACCTCTTCTCGTAAGCAAGCTATGGATATAGATGTCGTAGATGCTTCTACAGGAGATGCTTGGTTTTGGGGAAAAATTATCAAAAACTTCACAAAAAAACCTCCTTTGTTAGTCACTCGTAGTCATGCTTTACAACATCTTGAACACCTCGATATTTTAGAAAATGTTCGGCAAGGAAAACAAAATTTAAGTTGGAAATATGGACTGTACAGAGGGAGCATTCAACTTTGGGAAGTCGCCGCATCTTTGCGCTGTGCTGATTTGGTTTTTTTGCTCAATCAGGAGGAAAAGAAATACGCTATCGAGCAACTGAATATACCTTCAGAAAAAATTCATATTTTTCCGAACGGAATACCAGAAGAATTTCTTGATCTACCCCTTGAACCCATACCGGAAGGAGAAAATACGAAAATTCGGATTGCTCAAATTAGTACCTATATTCCTCGTAAAGGAATTCACTATAGTGTACCAGCGCTGAACCAAATTTTAGCTCGCTATCCTCAAGTCGAAATGAGTTTTTTCGGTACAGAATGTCTAATGTGTCCTAATGTAGAACAAGTTTATGCCGATTTTGATCCGGGTGTACGCGATCGCGTTAAAGTGATTCCCCGTTATCGCCATGAAACCTTACCTAACCTTTTAAAAGGCTATCATATTAAACTTTTTCCCCCGACTTCCGAAGGATTTGGCAAAGCTTTAATTGAAGCAATGGCTTGTGGTTTAGCGCCCGTTACAACTGCCACTCCCGGGCCTTTAGAGATTGTCAGTGATGGCAATGATAGCATTGTTGTTCCCGCACGTGATACTCAAGCAATTCAGCAAGCTTTAGAGCGATTAATTACGGACAGACCTTATCTAGAAAAACTGCGTCGAAATGCCCATAAAACCGCTCAAAAATATAGCTGGAAAAGTATTGCTGAACGCAGACTATCCCTCTACGATCAAGTTTTACAACATCGAAAACAATTAAAGTCATTAAATTTCTGATGAATAACTCAGCTACACCGCATACTACCGAACTATTTCGCCCAACTTTAGCTTGGTTAGTTCTCTTAGGATTTGTTTTCCTATCAGCTCTATTCATTCTAGCAGGTGTAGGTAAAATTCTTAACTTAGTCTTTCCTGCCGGCTCTTTAGCCGTTGGGGTGTTTCTTTATTTTCGCTATCCCTTTCTTTATCTAAGTTTCATGTGGTGGATGTGGTTTCTTACTCCTCTTGTTAGACGTTTAGCGGATTACAAGAGTAGTTTTACAGATCCCAGTCCTCTTCTACTCGCTCCCTATCTGGTGACAGCAGTTACTCTGGTTAATGTTTGGCAATATTTACCCACTATTTATCGTCGCGGAGGGTTGGCTTTTCTCCTATCTTTTCTGGGTGTATTCTATGGTTTTTTGGTAGGACTTATTTATCGCTCTCCTGTTCGAGTTGGAATTGCACTATTAGAGTGGCTAGCTCCGTTACTCATCAGTTTTCACTTCTTTGTTAATTGGCAAGATTATCCCCATTATCGTAAAATTATTCAGCGAACTTTTCTGTGGGCAGTTTTAGTTCTAGGCGCCTATGGAATTTTTCAGTATCTCGTTGCTCCTGAGTGGGATCGACTGTGGTTAATTAACGCTGATATTAATAGTGCTGGCCGACCTTTTCCATTAGAAATTCGGGTGTGGAGTACAATGAATGCTCCGGCTCCATTTGGAATGGTGATGATGGCAGGTCTACTGTTACTGTTTAATACAACAGGCGTTTTGTATATCCCGGCTTCAGCAATGGGTTATCTTTCATTTTTTCTATCTCGGGTGCGTTCGGCTTGGGGAGGATGGATAATTGGTTTTTTTCTTCTAGCCCTTTCTCTGAAAACACAGTTTAAAATTCGCCTAATTGTAACAGTTGTCATCATCGCTACTTGTGTGATTCCCCTCACCCTGATAGAGCCTTTTTCTGAGCAAATCACTTCTCGCTTTGAAACCCTTTCAAACGTTGAAAATGATGTTAGCGCTCAAGCCAGAGCAGAAACTTATCAAAATCTTCTGGGTTCAGCACTATCAAGTTGGTTTGGAGAAGGTTTAGGAAGCCCTCAGTTTGACAGTGCTATTTTAGCAATGTTATTTAGTTTGGGTTGGTTCGGTACCTGTTTGTACATGAGTGGAATGCTTTTTTTGACTCTGAGTTTATTCCTGGGAAAAGAGTGCCAACTCGATCCATTTTTGGCAACCGCTAGAGCCATCTCTTTGGGAATGCTTGCTCAATTAATTTTAGGAACTTTTATGTTGGGAAGCAGTGGCACTATTTTATGGGGATTTTTAGGGATCGGAATCGCCGGACGAAAATACTATCTTTCTCAAAACTATTCTTGACCCACAAAAAATAATTACTTTATCCCATCGATAAATCCATCTAAAATCCAAGGTAAAATGACTCATTTAATTCTTAAAAATAAACGATTCAAGTATCTGCTGCTTTTGATTTCAGGAGCTTTGATTTTCTGGGGTCTATTTACTCTGTTGTTAAAACCTTCTCATTCAACCTATATGGAAAAAGCGGCAAGTGCGGATTCTTTTATAGACTCTATTGGAGTTGCTGTGCATCTTAATTATACAGATACTGCTTATCATCAAAACTATGAAGATATTATCAAACCCCGATTACAAGAGTTGGGAATTAGACATATTCGAGGAGGATTTTCTTTAAAAAGTAAAACCAGTTTGGAGCGAACTAAAGAGTTAGCTGAATTCGGAATTAAGTCAACCCTTGTTATGGACCCTAGACGCATCGAAAATCCTGAAGAAGCCTTAAAAATTGTCAAGGAAGTCAGGAACGCTGTTGAAGGCGTCGAAGGGCCAAACGAGTGGGATTTGAATTCATCTCTACAGTATCGGGGAAAGAGTTTTCCCCAAGGAGTAAAACAGTTTCAAAAAGAACTATATACAATCTTAAAGACCGATCCAGCTACAACTCAGATTGATATTATTTGTCCCTCTGTAGGACGTCCTTATAATTCCGAACAACTGGGCGAATTGCCCTGTGATTTTGGTAATATGCACAGTTACGCTGGGGGTAAACAACCCACTCGCCAATTAGAGAGTAAATGGATTCCGCAAGCTCAAGTTATTGCCGGGAATCGCTCGATTATTGCTACCGAATGCGGTTATCATAATCTGGTCACAAAGACTGATTTAAACCATCAGCCCGGAGTATCTGAACAAGCTGCCAGTAAATATCTAATTCGGCTATTTTTGGAGTATTTTAATCGGGGGATAAAACGAGCATATACTTATGAACTGATCGATTTAAAACCGGATGTTGAAGCCAAAAAACCCAACTGGAATTATGGTTTGTTGCGAAATGATGGTTCTCGTAAACCCGACTTTATAGCCCTAAAAAATATGATTGCGATACTTCAAGAAACTTCCCAAAAAGTTCCTCAGCCTATTTCACTTCAGACTCTTGAGTATACAATCACCGGAAACACTGAAAATATTCATCATACTCTTTTACAGAAAAAAGATGGTAAACTCTACTTGATTCTGTGGCAAGAAGTTCTCAGTTTCGATCAGGTTACTAAAAAAAATATTGAGATTCAACCTCAAAAATTAACATTAACCCTGAATAAGTCGCTCAAGCAAGCAAAAACCTATCAGCCCCTTGTCTCTATTCAACCAATAGAAACTTACGATCGCCCTCAACTTTTAGAGATAGAAGTTTTCGATCATCCTTTGATTATTGAGTTAATCAATCGTTAAAAATTAAACCCGTCAAAATCTCTTATTGAATGTTTTAAGATTGATATGATTACAATCGCTCCCGACCGCATTAAAAACTGGATTTTTGTCACCGGAATCATTCGCAGTGGCACAACATTTGTCGGAACAATACTCAGTTTACCATTGGAAGTAGACTATATTCACGAGCCATTTAATCCCCAATGTGGACTTCCGGGAATGAATCGCTGGTATCCCTACATCAGAGCGAGTTTAGACACACCAGAAATGCAACAATTCCACGAACTCACAAAAACGATTTTTAGCTATGAGTTCACGCTCCGAAATAAAATTCCTCAAACCGATCCTTGGAGCAAAAGAATTATCAAACAAGCGATTGGAAGTCGGGGGCCTTTTTATCTTCGTTTTGCCAAATTAAATCCCTTCCATACCACAGCAATTATTAAAGATCCCATTGGAAATCTTCTCACCGAATATCTTGATCTTCAGTTTGGAGTAAAACCCGTTATTATCGTCAAACATCCCCTATCGTTTATAGCAAGCCTAAAACGTGTCAACTGGTGGCCCCATTTGGGCGAGATTAACGATCAACCGCACTTAATTGAAGATTACTTTTCAGATGATTTTGACTTTATACAGAAAGAATTCTCCGATCCCGTATTAGCAGCAGCAGCCTATTGGCGGGCAACCTATAAAGTATTGTTTGCACAAGCGAGTAAGTATCAAAACTGGCAACTCATTACCCATGAAGAACTGAGTAAAAATCCAATCTACACTTTTAAAAATCTGTATGAAAAGCTCAATTTACCTTGGTCTAAATCCGTAGAAAATAAAATCATAAAGTTAACTCAGGGAAATCAATCTGCCGAGGCAAGAAAAGGTCAGGTTCAAGATTTTAATAGAAACAGCGCAGACATCTTTAAAGTTCGCCGTCAATCTCTAGCCCCCGAGGAAAAGAAAGCAATTTTTGAAATAACTGAAGATGTGGCATTACAAATTTATAGTCGAGAAAGTTTCGATCTGGATTAGTTGATTTATATAACTTTTTGATTTACAGTATAAAGGCTATAATCCGGGCGCGGATAAACAAAAGCTAAACTAATTTATTAAGCAATACTAAACCATGATTAGCTTTATAGAAACAACCAACTCGGCTGGAATTCAATTTGTCAATGGCATCAGTTTTGGAGCTTCCTGGGGAGATGTGAATCAGGATACCTTACCTGATTTATGGGTCAGTAATCACTTTGATCCAATCAGTCTCTATCTCAACCAGGGGGATGGCACATTTACAGATATCGCTTCAGAGGTGTTTCAAGACAACCTCAAACCTTCGACGGATACTCATAGTGCTGCCTGGGCTGATTTTGATAATGATGGGGACTCAGATTTAATCCAGTTTGTTGGGGCGGGAGAAGGGGTGGGGAGTGAAGCCAATTTTCTGTTTATAAATTCTTTGGTTGAAAGTGGAATTGAGGGACAAACAGAGGGTCTACTCAGCGATCAAGCTGAAGAACAAGGGGTGGACTATCCTTTGTCGCGATCGCGTACACCCTTATGGTTTGATATCGATAATGATGGTAAATTGGACTTGATTACCTCTTCACCCGCTCGTCCTGACGGTCAAGCTCCTCCCACTATTTTTCGGCAAACAGAAACCGGATTTGAAGATGTCGGTGAGACAGTTGAGTTCGAGGTTAACGACAGCGATTTCAGCATGATTGCTGACCTGTTTGGTGATGGTCGTCCGGAACTGTTTACCAGTCGTCGGGGTCGAGTCACGGTATTTGAAATTGGAGAAAACCCACTAGAGGAACCATTTCAGCCGGTTAGCGATCCGATTTTTTCAGGACTGCGGGCAGTAGAAGATATTGCTTTTGCTGATTTTAATAACGATCGGCTTCTCGATATTTATCTTACCCGATCGGGTTTGGGGGGCGTGGGACTAACTCAGTTTAGTGAACGGGGCGTAAAAGCGAGTTTGAACCCCGAAGCAGAAGAAGATGGTTTCCAATTCAACACAGCAGGAAATCTCACCTTTACCTTTCGCTCTGGAGATGTAGATTCGCGGCAAGATATTTACATTGGGTCAACCGGGATGAACCCAGACGGTTTTCAGTTTACCCTGTCTCCCGATGATCCCAACGTCCAGGGTATTTTTTCCCATATTCCGGGCGAGGAAGAAGGAATTTATATCGGCTACGATCTTGAACAACAACGCTGGCAGGTACTCTACTCTCAACCCAATCGGGGACAACTGCGAGTTCGGATTGACGGGGAAGAAGCCATTTCAAATCTGACCGCTTTGGGATTTGATCCAGAACCCGAACCCCTAGACGATATCCTGTTGATCAACACCAGAAACGGGTTTGAGGATCAAAGTCAGGAAGCGGGGCTAGACAGCATTTCGATTGTGGGTAGAAACGTTACCACCGGAGACTTTGACAACGATCAGGATATTGATGTTTACTTGGTCTCGACCAGACCATCAGGCAATATTGCCAATGTGCTATTGGAAAACCAGGGGAATGCCACCTTCGTACCCGTTCCCGATGCGGGAGGAGCCAGTGGAACTGCTCTTGGAATTGGTGACTCCGTAGCAACCGCAGATTACAACCTCGACGGATTCTTAGACTTATTTGTGACCAATGCCCTATTTCCGGGTGTGTTAGCCGATGACGGCCCCGATCAACTGTTCCAAAACGCGGGGAATGATAACTCCTGGCTTTTACTTGACTTGGTGGGAACTCAATCCAATCGAGATGGGATCGGAGCAAGAGTGTTGGTCACGAGCAACGGTGTGACCCAACTTCAAGAGCAAAATGGAGGAATTCATCGTCGTTCCCAGAACCATCAACGTTTACATTTCGGGTTAGGGGATAATCAAACCATTGATGAAATCCTGATTGAGTGGCCCAGTGGCATCGAGCAACGCTTAGAAAATATACCCGCCAACCAGATTCTGCAAGTGACCGAACCCCAACAGCCTCAGCTAAGTCCCCTTGGGGAACCGGATTACGATCCACTCACTGATTCTGGATTATTTCTCTGGCAAGGGGTTGGAAACACTTGGCATTTACGGGCAACCGGAGATGCAGATGGTAATCGTTATCGAGGATCAATTGTCTCCGATCAGGCCGCGATTCAAGTCGAACCGGTGGAACTCGAACCCAATGATACTTTGAACAATACCGACCCCTCTCGAATTGAGTTTGGATTAACTGTTTTGCAGGGATTCCAAGATGGTTTTGATTTTGAATTCCCATCCGGTGCTTCCCTGGTGTTAAATTTGGACAATTCGCGAGATGAAATCACGTCGCTAGTACGAATTGGAGGTGAACAATGGCCTATTAGCCAAGCCTCTGTGGATTTAAGCGCGTGGACGTAATGTAAAATCTACAGCAGGTCAGCCATTGGCCTGCTTACTATGGGAATGAAATTTTTCGAGTTACCATCAATATTAAATCAAATATGAATCCTCCGGTCAATTCTACATCTTCTTCATCGATTTTATGTGTTGGGAATGGTTGGTTTCCCACAATGCCAGGTGGACTAAACCGCTACGTTTATGAACTCACTCATCAACTCGCCGCCCAAGGAGATAACATTGAATTATGCGGCGTTGGACTTCCAACCGTTGAACCCAATTCTTCCCTAAAACTCACTAATTTAGCCGAACCTAATTGTTCACTATTCCAACGACTGTGGTTAACCCGTCAAAACTTCAACAACCGATATTTAACTCAACCGGATGCCATCAACCTGCATTTTTCACTCTATAGTTTACCGCTAATTTCTAACCTACCAAAAGATGTACCTGTAACCTTTACGTTTCATGGTCCTTGGGCATTAGAAAGCCAACGGGAAGGCGCGAAAAAACTGGGAGTTTGGGCTAAATATTGGATGGAACAACAAGTTTATCAACGTTGCGATCGCTTTATTGTTCTGAGTAAGGCTTTCGGCGATATTTTAAATCAAAACTATCACATTCCTTGGAATAAAATCAATATCATTCCTGGCGGAGTCGATACCCAGCGCTTTCAAGGGAATTTATCCCGCAAACCAGCCCGGGAACAGCTTAATTTCCCACAAGATCGCTTGATTTTATTTACCCCTCGCCGCCTCGTTCATCGCATGGGAATTAGCCCCTTATTGCAAGCCTTAGCCAATCTAAAATCGAGTTATCCTGACGTTTGGTTAGCCATAGCAGGTAAAGGAATTTTACGAGAACAATTAGAACAACAAGCCACCGAATTAGAACTCAATAATCATGTTAAATTCCTCGGTTACTTACCCGATGAACAATTACCCATCGCTTACCAAGCTGCCGATTTAACCGTTGTTCCCTCTCAATCTTTAGAAGGATTTGGATTAATATTACTCGAATCTCTCGCCAGTGGAACACCCGTTTTATGTACACCAGTCGGGGGAATGCCGGAAATTTTAGGAAAATTTACCCCAGAATTAATCACAGATTCAATAACAGTAGAAACAATTACATCTAAACTGCAAACTATCCTACAAGGTGAGATTTCTTTACCCTCCCGTGATGCTTGTCGAGACTATGCTACCACTCATTTTAACTGGCTGGATATTGCCCAAAAAGTTCGACAAATCCTTCTGAGTGTGAGATAATCGGGTTGCACATCGATCCAGCTTGTTTGTTTCATCGAGGTAAAAAACCAATAACCTCAGATCGACTAACACTATTTTTTGACTACACCTCTAGAATTCCCAAACATCCCTATTACTGTAAATCATCTTTATCACCCAAACCATTATCAACCCTTTGTAATTCTCTTTCTGAACAACAAAAAGAATGTGTATTCTGGAGAAACCGTTTAAAATATTATTAATCAGATTAGCTGAATTGATCCAGTGAGAGGACATGAAAATTCTATTTTTAGATCAAAGCGGTAAATTAGGCGGTGCTGAACTTTCTTTGGCTGATGTAGCTGATTCCTACCGTGAAAACTGCTTGGTAGGTTTATTTGCAGATGGGGCTTTTCGCCAGTTACTCGAACAAAAAAAAATCCCCGTAAAAATACTCACCAATAAATCTATTAACGTTAAAAAAGATAGCGGAATGTTAAAAAGTTTGGGCAGTTTTACTTCAATTACACCCCTAATTTTAAACGTTGCTAAAATTGCCAAAAAATATGATATGATCTATGCAAATACTCAAAAAGCGTTAGTTGTTGGCGCTTTGGCGAGTTTTATCGGTCGCCGTCCGTTAGTTTACCACTTACGAGATATTCTCAACGCCGATCATTTTAGTAAAACAAATCGCCGGGTTGCAGTTACATTAGCAAACCGTTTTGCATCTTTAGTAATTGCCAATTCTGAAGCGACTCGCACCGCATTTCTGCAATCGGGAGGACGATTAGAAATTACCCAAGTTGTTTACAATGGTTTTCAACCCGAAAACTATCAAGCGGAAACTTCAGAAGTTAATACCATTAAACAACAACTAGAACTAGAAGATAAATTTGTAGTCGGACATTTTAGCCGATTATCGCCCTGGAAAGGACAACATATTTTATTAGAAGCCTTAACCGAATGTCCTGAAAATGTTATCGCTCTTTTAGTCGGAGATGCACTGTTTGGAGAGAAAGAATACGTCGAACAACTCCACAAACAAGTCGATAATTTAGGACTCAAAAACCGAGTCAAATTTTTAGGATTTCGTTCGGATATTGTACCCTTAATGAGCGCCTGTAATTTAGTTGCTCATACCTCCACCTCTCCCGAACCTTTTGGACGGGTTATCATTGAAGCAATGCTGTGTAAAACTCCCATTGTGGCGTCTGCTGCGGGGGGTGTGGTGGAATTAGTTAACCCCGGAAAAACGGGTTGGCTTGTCACCCCCGGAAACTCGGAAGAACTTGCTAACGTGATTAATAGTTGCTATCAAAACCCAGAATTGGCTGCAAATGTGGCGACAGAAGCTTATAAAAAAGCCAATGAAAACTTTCAACTCCAGCAAACCCAACAACAAATTGATCAATTACTTCGGAAGTTATTATAATAAAAAATCAATCTCAATGACGCTCGTATGAGGTACAAACCATAAACCCGGTTTCTGCTAGAAACCGGGTTTCTACCCAATCGGTGTTGTACCTCACAGAACTGAAAACTGCTATATAATAAAAAATTCATCTAAATAATCTCAGCCCCTCTCCTAAAAGGCGAAGGGGAATTTTCAGACAATTTTATTTTTTATACTCTATCATTATTACCTAACCAACCGAACCGCAGTCCAGAGGAATAACTGTCACACAAAAAACGAGATTTGCATAAAATTGTCCGGTTTCCTCTGAGTAAATAGTAGAGTACCGGGGTGATGTGATGAGATTTAAGAGTATTATCAACCTATTATTTGTAACTGGAATGATGAGTTATGGTGTGTTTAGTCAGGTAAATTCTATAAGGAGTTCGCCGACCATTGAAGACGCAATGATTTGTCGATTTTTCAAGCCGCAACCTCCCGTTCAAAACGATGGCGGTTCCCGATTTGCTGAACCCAACACCCCCAAAAATCAAGACAATTTTCCTCACGTTCAAGCTTGAATGTCTGGGGATAGATAAAAGAGTGAAAGCAAGCTCAAAAAATTAACGAATTCCAACGGTATTCTTTACATGGTTATCAATTTCATCGGCTAATTTTTGAAAATCTCCATATGCACTTTGCACGGCTTTAATGTGAGCGCCAATCGCACCATCGGCAGGTTTTAAATGAAACATTGGTTTATGAGCTTCCTGTGCAAGAGGCATCAAGCTTTGATAATGTTTTAATAACGCCAAACAATTGGGATCGTTGGATGGAACTAATTGATAATTTTCAGGCTCATTTAAAACGGCTGTTCGATAAACATTCGGAATTCGTCCAATCCATCGTTGATAAGCCTTTACAGGACGGTCTAAGCGAACTGAATGTTGTAGAATTACATATCCAATCGGTTGCATCTGACCTTGGGGAAGTCGCAAGTCCGGAGCCGGATTTTTCCCCAATCTTTCTTTCCACTCTTCTCGCCAACGTCCTAAAGTCGGGCCGAGATTTTTTAAGCCTTGCAATGAAAATAAATCCGGTGAGAGCGGTACAACTACATAATTTGCTGCGATCAAAGCTGCACGATTAATTGCACCCAAATTCGGCCCCAAATCTGCTAAGATTAGCTCGGCTTGATGAATTTCTGCCGCCTTCTGTACAAGTCTCCAAAAAGCAGAAATAACTCGAAATGAACGCTCTTTGCGATCCATACATCCGGGCCACTCCGAGGAAAGATCATCTTCAAATCCGGACAATAACAAATCTCCAACCAATAATGCTAAATTGTCTTCAATTAATTCAATTTCGGGTGCGTCAATATCACCAATACCGCGAATTAAAGGCTGAACACAACGAAATACGGTGTTTGGCCGATAGTCCCCTTCCCAGATTTCTTCTAATCGATCTTCATCCAGAAAAGCTGCGGTAAGGTTCGCTTGGGGATCTAGATCCGCCGCAACAACTCGCAATCCCATATTTGAATACATCCAAGCTAAATGATAGACAAGAGAAGTCTTGCCTACACCTCCTTTATTATTAAAAAAAGCAATTACAGGAACAGTCATCAGCGTCTCCTAATCATAACTAAAACGTAAGTGTCTTCTACCATAAACTCCGGAAGCGGATTTCCATTTTTTTGAAGTTCTTTGCGTGCGATTTGAATTCCCATGCCAAATCTCTGCACATACCCCAAGTTTTTTAAAGCTTCTGCTAAATTGGGATTGCGGTAATCAGTTACTCCCGGTTGACCAAAGTTTTGACGGTTTACTTGTCCAAAAGGTCCTCCCGGATTTTGAATTTCAATGCGATCGCTAAACCAATTAATTCTTACAGGTGCATAGGTTCCTTCGTAAGTTCTATGTAAAACCGCATTTCTAGCAAGCTGTTGTAAAGCAACTAATGGGTAATCGGGTTGTTTGATCTCTAAAGCTTGGCTCGTAATATCAGAAGCAACAGAGATATGAGCTTGTAGCGTTTCATCTAAGTGTCTCAACAGTTGAGAAATTGATCCGGTAATCTCTTTTTGATCTTTGATCGGATCGGTTAATTCTGTTCCTTCAATCCGCAAAAATTGAATGTAGGCTCCCGGAATGAATTGCCGAGGTTCTATACCGATTACTAAAATTCCTAAATTAGTCGGTTGAAGGGGAGGATCGACACTATTAATAAATCGAACTGATGCAAGTTTCTGCTCGGACGTTCTTTGATTTTCTTCTAAGATACTGAAAGGTATACTGGCGGGTAAGTATTCTTGTTCAAACAGTTTTAAATCCAGATCGTTTAAGCTCGCAGAAGGTAAACTTTGAATATCAAATGGTAAATCTTTAGAACGTCGTTTTTCTGAAAGGCGACGTTCTTCTTCGGCTGTGGCTGTAGCTCGGCGCGGCCCAATTCTGTCACAAACTCGTCCGTTATATCGGACAGGAGGAGCATCGGATGGTTGTACAATCACCACCGCTAATTCACACCCTCCTAGAGTCATTTTTTGAACTGTTATTGTTGGGAAAGGAAGTATATTCCCATCCGATCGCATATCAGAAAGAGTTGTTAAAATTTCATCTGTGATGCTAAGATTAGCACAACTGCCATCATCATTGACTCCAATAAAAAGTATCCCCGGTTTCTGATGGTTTGGGAGATCGTTGGCAAAAGCACAAATCGTTTCCCGAAGTTTTCCTCTGTCTTTTGATACTGAAGCTTTACGCTCTACCCGATCTGATTCTAAATCTTTAAGTAAGCTTTCTAACTCAGAGCTATCCATTGGTTATCGTCTCCCTATCTGTGATCAACTCGAAATTAATTCATTTGGTAAAACATCCCGTTATTCAACAAAGTATAATTTTCAATGACAACCCGATTTAATTATAAGACTTTTTTCTCGATCTTGAAATTTGATCGACTCGTAAAAATAAAATAAAAAAATAAATTGCGAGTCCCTCTCGGGTGAGGAGAGGGATTGAACGTTAAGTTTTAAACGGCTTGTTTTCTCAAGAACAATAACAACGATTCGCCAATTTCTTTCGGCCAATGATCTTGAGGATAATGTCCGGCTTTTTCTAACTTCACCAACTCCGAACCTCTGACCAAATTTGCAAATTCTTCCGCCTGTTCAACACCCAACCAAGGATCGGCGACTCCCCAAATAATTTGAGTCGGATTTTCCCAGGCTTTAAACCCCGTTGAAATTTCCGCCATCGCCTCTTTTAGCTTTAAATTTTTAATCGTCGCCAACAGCGATCGCCCCGAAGCAGAACTTTTTAAAAACGGACTGCGATAAACATCCAAATCTTTATCTTCGATCACGTAACCGCTTCCCCCTTCCAACGTTCGATCCACCAGTAACGGATCTTGCGTCATCATATCCCCAACAAACGGTAAACCCATTTGTTTGATTTTCCAGGGAAGTTTAGCCGTCGGAGAAACGGGCGCATTAATCACAATTAAACGGTCAATTTTATCGGGATTTTTTAACGCATATTGTAAACCAACCGAACCCAAAAAACCCTGTACAACCAGATGAAATTTCTCAAGTTCTAAAGCGTCAATCAACTCCGATAACGCCTTCAAAAACGCATCGGGAGTATAGGAAAAATCCCGTTTATCCGCTTTACAAGAAAACCCCGATCCGATCCAGTCTGGTGCGATCGCCCGATACCCTTTGGCGGCTAATTCTTCCATCAAGACCACCCAACTGTAACTCTGAGAAACCAACCCGTGTAACAGCAAAATGGGAGATTTATCGGTTTTTTCCGGTTTGGCTTCTCGATAAAACCATTCTAACGATCCGATTTTGATTGTATTTTTATCCAAGGTCACTGTTATTGTTAATTTGAATGTAGGGGATATTATACTACTCATCTCCGCCAAAAAACCCACCCGTTCAAAAAAAGCGGGTTTTCTAGTCAAACCCCCGAGAATTATCCCTCACAAACCACCCTGACTTGTTCGTTGGAAAAATTGCGATTATTTGATAAAATATCTAAAGAAGCTTGTTGCTTGAAAACATAAGCCTGTAAAAACAACCCGCTCCACTCCGCAATGATTTTAACCGATTCTGCTTGTTTAACTTGGGGTTGAATCTGTTCTTCCGGCCCATCTTTGGGCTGAGAAACATCAGTTATTCCATAATGATTTATGCCTTGAATTTGAATAAAAGCCTTCGGACTATCGGCTATATTGTTATAAGTTCTTTGAGTCAATTCGGGTAACACAATACTATCCAGTTCACCGGCAATTAAAGCGATGGGAATTCCTGAATTTTGTATCGTCAGCGTTCCCGCTTCTTTTCTCAAAAGATTCGTTCCATAAAAAACCCCTGCAACCAACTCGGGAGGTCTAATATATTTTTTCTGGGAAATCTCCTCAACCGTTTCTGAATAACGAATCGCTTCTAAACCGGTAATTCCCCCGCAAGAATGACCAAATAAAACCAGTTTTTCCCGGTCCAAACGGTCTAGCATTTTATCATTTTCTTGACTGGGGTTACTTTTAAAATAATCTAAAATCGCTTTAATTTGAGTCAATTCTGGGGCGAGATAAGTCCGACCGGGTGGGATATGATTGGGAACAATAACCACAAATCCGGCAGTGGCAATTAATCGCGAAAATAGAGTATAATATAATTTATCAACCTCAAAACCTTGTAAAAACAAAGCCATCGGACAGCTAAAATTAGGATTGGGCAGTTGGGATAAATCGGGATAATAAATATCAGCTTCATCCCCATTGGTTGCAATAACAGTCGGATAACTTTTAACTTGAGTCAGTTCACAGACAGGTTGAAACATATCCCGATCATCTCCTTTTTCTTCCCATTTATTCCCATAGCCGTCGCCCTTCTTTCCCGTGTAAACGTTGGTGAGTATCCCTCAGCAGCGTCGGAATATCCAACTTTTCTGGACAACGGGGTAAACAGTCCCCACAGTCGGTACAGCGGTTTCCCTTGCGACCGGGGAACCAATGACCCGCATTTTCAAACATTCGATACCGATACTTTCCAAACTCCGTCATCTCGTAAGCAACGGCCAAATTTCGCAACCGCAACACTTCCGGGATATTAATCCCCTCGGGACAGGGCAAACACTCGTAACACTGGCTACAGCGTTCATTTCCCAACACCTGTCCCTGAGTCGCCTCCAAACGGTCTAAAACCCCTTTCTCCTCCTCCGTTAACTCCCCATCCCGATCCGCCACCATCAAAGGCCGGGACAACTCCTCCGGGTTCGCCGCCCCCACGCTTAACGTCGTAATCCGGCGATCGCTCAACAAAAAGCGATAATTCAGCATCAGAGGAGAAAAAGGCCGACACAACCGTTCTAAATGGGGGGGAGGGGTATAAAGCTGTCCGCCCTTATCTGCCGGGGAAATAATAAATATCCCCATATCGTTTTGACTGGCTAACTCAATCGCCGCTGCATTGCGCCGAAAAAAATAGTAATAATGCAGGTTGACAAATTCAAACAAATGTGTATTAATAGCAGCGAGAATCACCTCTAGGGGGGCGTGTGTCGAAAAACCAACGTGTCTGACTCGCCCATCCTCAAGAGCCTTCTGCACCCCAGACATACCCGCGATCGCCTGGTCGAGATGTTCCCAGGTATTAATCCCGTGAAGGGCTAAACAATCGAGATAATCGAGATTTAGCCGTTCCAAGGACTGATCAACCCCCCGTTCCATCTCGCTCGGATCGGCAGACGGGGTAAATTTTGATGTGATGTAAAGTTGCGATCGCGAAACCGGCAACCCGGCTAACAATGCAGCACCCAAAAACCGTTCACTCTGCCCATACCCGCTTGCCGTCTCAAAATGATTAATCCCTTTGGATACTGCCTGCTGCACTGTTTTAAACGCAATTTCGGCCGACGCCAGGTATCGCATTGTCCCAAGCGAAAGCACAGAAAGGCGTAGCCCGGTTTGACCAAAGCGCCGATAACGCATTTTAAATTTCAGATGTGAGATAGGGGAAAAAGAGCCAAATTTTTCTTAATCAAACCCTCCGCCACTGTAAACCCCGACTATTGGGCCTCATCTTTTTTGCGAAAATCGGAGCGTTTGATCAGATCTTGCGGACTCAGATTGGAGACAAACTCCCGGAAAGCCCGACGTTCGGCCTCATCCGCCTCGCGATCGACCGGAATTGAAGCATCCGCAACCACTTCCTCCATTACCCAAATTGGGCTATCGGTGCGTAAAGCCAGAGCGATCGCATCGCTTGGACGAGCATCAATTTCCTTTTTGATGTCTCCTTGACGCACAATCAAGACCGCATAAAAGGTATTATCTTGCAGGGAGTGGATCACAATCCGTTCCAAAGTCATTTCCCAAGAATCCATTAAATTCACGAACAGATCGTGAGTCAAAGGTCTAGGGGGTTTATGGTTTTCCAATGCGCCGATTATCGATCGAGCTTGATCCTGACCTATAAAAATAGGTAAGGCCCGCCGCTCTGAAGCATCCCTCAAAAGAACGATAGGACTGCGAGTAGCGGCATCTAGCGCGATTCCGGCGACTTTCATTTCAATCATCGACTCAGCCTCGATAAAATACTTTAGGCAAACGAGTGATCAAACCCGTAGAAAGAACATCCTGCATTCCAGTATGCCTTGAAATTCCCTGAAATCAACAATCGATTTTTGTTTGACCCCTCAAAAGTCAAACTCAGCTTTCGAGTCATACGCGAATTCAGCTTTGTTCACTTAACATTGATCCCCTACTGAAAAAATGCCATGTTCACAGGATTAATTCAAGCCTTAGGGATGATTCGGCCACTAACAGACGAACAGTTCCAAATCTCCTGCGTCTCCGGTCAAACTGATTCAATCTTAGAAGATTTAGCCATTGGTGACAGTGTGGCAGTTAACGGGGTCTGTCTGACAGTTGTTGAAATCGTAGAAGGGGGATTTGTAGCCACAGCCTCTCCAGAAACCCTGCGTCGGACAACATTCGGACAAGATCTCAACGGCTATTTTAACCTCGAAACCTCCCTGCGTGCAGGTAGCAAGTTGGGCGGACACTTCGTAACAGGTCACGTTGATGGGATTGGATGCTTGCAGTCTTCAATTCAAACCGCGAGTTCCTGGGAAATGCAGTTCACCGCCCCCCCAGAAGGCCTAAACCTATGGTATCAACAAATCGCCCCTTATATTGTCCCCAAGGGTAGCATCGCCATCAACGGCATCAGTCTCACCATTTCCAACTGCGATCGCGAAGGAAACTGGTTTGGGGTTGCCGTAATTCCTCACACCTACGACGAAACCAATCTAAAGTACCTCAAACCCGGCAGTTGGGTCAATCTCGAAGCCGACATCCTGGGGAAATATGTTGCCAAATTCCTCAGAAGTACCCCCCACCCCTCCACCTCTCCCCTTTTCGAGGAAATGTCTCCTATTTCTACAATAGAAGAAATTACCCCCGATTTTCTCGCCGAACACGGATTCGGTTAAATCAGTCACCAGTCACCAGTGAGCGTAGGGGCGGGTTCCGCCTAGATCTATCTCTGTTATCAATAACCTCTGTAAACCCGCCCCTTCTGCCCACATCCCCGGAGATGGGGCGGCTTTATGTAACTTATTTCAGGGATAGATACACAATTGCAGAACCCGCCCTTACTGCCGAGAACCCCGAAGATGGGGCGGGTTTATGTAACTTATTTCAGGGATAGATACATCATTGCAGAACCCGCCTCTACAAACCTGACACCCGACACCCATCTGGGGGCGGGTTTATGTAACTTATTTCAGGGATAGATACATCATTGCAGAACCCGCCCCTACAAACCTGACACCCGACACCCATCTACGGGGCGGGTTAATATAAATTGTTGGCTGGGAGATGATAGATCTATTCCGAACCCGCCCCTACACGACTCCTCACACCGCACGATCATGCAACCCGTTGACTACACAACTTTATTGGCCGCCTGTGCTGAACTTCGTCAAGAATGGCTCCCCGCCCGTCTCGAACAAGTTTATCAGCGCGATCGCTTTACAATTTCCCTGCTGTTACGCACCCTCAAACGCAAGGGATGGCTAGACATTTCTTGGCATCCCCAAGCCGCCCGAATGTGCATCGGCGACCCGCCCCCCCGCACACCCGATACTTTTACCTTTAGCGATCAACTGCGACATCAGTTAAATGGTTTGGCCCTGGTTGCGATCGCTTCGGTTTCCCCTTGGGAACGGGTACTCGACTTACAATTTGCCAAACGACCCGGAGACAGTCCGCTGTGGCATCTCTACGTGGAAGTAATGAGCAAATACAGTAACGTTGTATTAACCGGAAAGGATAATCTTATTGTTACTCCGGCTCATCAAGTCAGCAGCCAACAGTCGAGCGTTCGGCCCATCCAAACCGGCCAACCCTACGAACTCCCGCCCACCCTCACCGATCCGATTCCCCGGTTAAATGAACCTCAAGATCAATGGCAACGACGGGTAAGTTTAATTCCCGGTTCCCTCAAGCGCCAACTGTTGAAAAGCTATCGGGGGTTAAGTTCGGCTTTGGTGATCAAAATGGTTCAAGCCGCAGGATTAGATCCAGAATGCACAACCGACAGCCTCACAGACGGCGAATGGAATTGTTTATTTGAATGTTGGTGTGAGTGGTTAAAAGCCTTAGAAACCTCCAACTTTCAACCCCATTTTACCGAAACGGGATATTCTGTTATCGCTTGGAATAACACCCCCGTAGAAACTTCTGTAAAAACCGTACAAGAACTCTTAAACCGTTACTATACCGCAGAATTAAACCAAAATGAATTTAAGCAACTCCGCCATCAAATTATTCAAAAACTCAACAATATTCTCGGTAAATTGCGTCAAAAAGCAGACGGTTTCATCGAACGTCTAAAACAGTCCGACGAAGCCGACAACTATCGCGCCCAAGCCGATTTATTAATGGCTTCCCTGCACGAATGGCAACCGGGAATGAAAACAATAACCCTTTCTGATTTTGAAACCGGAGAACCCGTTAAAATTCCCCTCGACCCCGAAAAAAATGCCGTTCAAAATGCCCAAGCCTATTACAAACGCCATCAAAAATTAAAACGCGCCCGAATAGCCGTAGAACCGCTTTTAGCCGAAGTAAAAGCCGAAATCGATTATCTCGAACAAGTCGAAGCAGCCATCGCCCAAATAGAAGCTTATCAATCTCCAGAAGACTTACAAACTCTCGCTGAAATACGAGACGAACTCACCCAACAAGGTTATTTTAATAAAACCGATTATCAAAATCGTTCAACAACTGAAACCGAATTTTATCGGTATCAAACTCCCAGTGGTTTTGAATTATTAGTCGGACGAAATAACCGTCAAAATGATTTATTGACCTCAAAAGTTGCCGGAGATTATGATTTATGGTTTCATACCCAAGAAATACCCGGAAGTCATGTATTATTACGACTCAACGCAGGAGTTGTCCCCGACGAGACGGATTTGCAGTTTGTAGCGAATTTAACAGCATTTTACAGTCGCGCCCGTCAGAGTGAACAAGTTCCGGTGATTTATACCAAACCCAAACACGTCTACAAACCCAAAGGCGCAAAACCGGGAATGGTCATCTACAAGCATGAAACCGTAATTTGGGGTAATCCTCAACAGTCACCAGTTATTAGGGAATAGGGGATAGGGAATAGGCAAGAGGCAATAGGGAAGGGGGAAGGAGGAAGGGGTAAGGGGGAAGGGGTAAGAGTGTTAACTTCTGACTTCTTTCCTCCCCCATCTCCCCCTGCACCCCATCTTCTGACTTCTGACTTCTGAACTTCTGACTTCTTTGGTCCCGACTTCCGACAAGATGGGTGAAAACACTGTCGGAAAAGTTGGTGTTTTTTGTTACAATCGAGAATTAGGGAGATTTGAGAACTCCAACCCGCAGGTTACACGGGAACGTACCTCCTGGGTTTGTCTCAAATCGAAACAACAACGGTGCTTTTCATTGTAACTCTAGACCAGTTTAGGCTGGTCTTTTTATTTTAATCTTTAGAAATGAATTTGAGGTCAGTCCGGGGACAGAGGCCTAAAGGAACATTTTTCTTTCAAGTAGAGAATTCACCTCAAAGGGATATCTACTGATTACAATATTGCTCAGAGAGACTTTTAGTTAAATTTTTATAAACTCGACTCAGATGAATCCTAAAAAGCTACTCGGTATTTTCTTCCTACTCTTAGTCGCGATATTTATCACCTCGGGCGATCAATACGAATTTCTCCCCCCGTCCGCTAGAGAAGCCAGCGTCAAAAGTCGAGAGTTCATCGTTGGTTTGTGGCCCGACTGGTTAAGACCCAAAGACCGAGATGCCGAACGAGAGAGAGAACTTGAACAATTACAGCAGTAAGGAAGCCAATAAACAGTTTTTACACCTCAGCAGTGTTGTAGGGGCGGGTTCTGCAATGGGCGTATGTGACTGACAAATAAATTGGATAAACCCGCCCCTACAGGATGGGGGAGGGTTTAGTTCAGTTATAGCGGTGTGCGATCGTGTGAGGTACAAGCCAAAAACCCGGTAACTTTTACGCGCACCGGGTTTTTTAGTCTCTACTGTACTTCATTCAACTGAAAACCGCTATATCTGTGGGAAAACAGAGATTTTTACAGAGGCGCGCCCCGACAGGATGGGGGCGGGTTTAGTTCAGTTATCTGTGGGAAAACATAGATTTTTACAGAGGCGCGCCCCTACAGGATTATTTCTTCTTCAGCCAGCTAAACATCGCCCGTAAATCTTTTCCAACTTCCTCGATGGGATGTTCGGCTTCTTTGCGACGCATGGCGGTAAAACCCGGTTTACCCGATTGATTTTCTAAGACAAACTCTCGCGCAAATTGACCCGTTTGAATCTCTTTAAGAATTTTACGCATTTCAGCCCGAGTTTCATCGGTAATAATCCGGGGGGCCGCGAGTATAATCGCCGTATTCTGCCGTATTAGAAATACTATCGCGCATATTCGCCAAACCGCCCTCAACCACCAAGTCAACAATCAGTTTAACTTCGTGTAAACATTCAAAATAAGCCAATTCCGGTTGATAACCCGCCTCAACCAACGTTTCAAAGCCGGATTTGATTAATTCACTCAAACCGCCACACAACACCACCTGTTCGCCAAATAAATCGGTTTCGGTTTCTTCGCGGAAAGTCGTCTGTAAAATTCCGCCACGAGTTCCGCCAATACCTTTAGCATAAGCCATAGCGCGATCGCGAGCTTGACCGGAAGCATCTTGATACACCGCAAACAAACAGGGTACCCCTTGTCCTTCGGTATAGGTGCGGCGAACCAGATGACCGGGGCCTTTGGGCGCGACCATAATCACGTCTACCTCGGGTGGAGGTACAACTTGACCAAAGTGTATATTAAAGCCGTGAGCAAAGGCTAAAATTTTACCCTCGCTTAAATGGGGTTCAATTTCGGTTTTGTAAACGGTTTTCTGCACTTCATCCGGTAACAGGATCATAATCAAGTCCGCCACCTTTGCGGCTTCGTCAACCGAATGAACCGTTAACCCCTCATCTTTGGCTTTGGGGGCGGACTTACTACCCGGATACAGCCCGACGACTACGTTTATACCACTGTCTTTGAGGTTGAGGGCGTGAGCGTGACCTTGGGAACCATAACCAATAATTGCAACTGTTTTATCTGCCAATAAGTCCAGATTGGCATCTGCATCATAGTACATCCGAGCCATAGTGGGTATCTCCTTGCAATACTTGTGAGGGGTGTCGTGCAAAACCTTTATCCTATCACGAGTCAGTCACCCCTTTTGAAAATAAAATTTACACCTTAAACCGTTGAGGGTAATCTATAGGATAAAATTAATCGACTTCAACCCTCAAAAATTTAAGGTTTTCTGTAGCAATTATTAACAATGTTGGAATATATCACCTTACCCGATAATATTTTACCTCCCGTTGCACCCTATTCTCATGCCGTGCGAGCGGGTGATTTCTTGTTTGTTACCGGACAACTTCCCGAAAATCCCAATACGGGAGAAATTACTAAAGGAACCATTGAACAACAAACCCAACAAGTGATGGAAAATTTAAGGTTAGTTCTCGAACACGCCGGAACCGATTTTAATCGCGTTGTCATGTCGCGAATTTTTTTAACTGATTTTCGCGATTATCAAACTGTTAACCAAATTTATGCCTCTTATTTTAACTCGAAACGTTTACCCGGTCGCACCACAGTCGGCGTTCTCGGACTGGCGGGTTGCGGAGATGTCGAGATTGATTTAATTGTATATTGTGGAGATTAATCCGCTTTTCGATTCTGAAGTCCACCCTCCCAAGTAAGAGAAGTAAAAACCAAAAGGAGGAAAGGGATCAGCTACATAGGATACAAATCCGAGGTTAAATTGACAAAAAACAGTTAAGTTCTATAAAGTTATGTAAAGTTAGGTCTGTTTTTCTTTCCCCGAAAAAAAATTTAATTTCCTTGAGTACCTAGAGGAGATTGAATTTAGAGCATTTCAGTCCCTTCGGCCAACAGTTTACAGTATGAAAACTCCTGTTAAGTCTTATTTCAGCTTCACTAATAAACTGGATAACCAGGGTAATTTATGATTCATACTAGAAGAAAGACACGCAATTGATTAATGCAGTGTCTCACTGTTGAATCTATTTTGATAAACTTTGGTGATATGAGACGACCTTCACAATTAACCCGGTTAATTTGGGACTTCTATCGTGAAAATCACGAAGAATTGCAACAACTTCAATCCTTAGCTAGATGCAAAGTCTATCGACGCTGGGGTGTGTTGCATATCCAATGTGTTAATCAAGAAATGGCAAACTTGATGGCATCTTCTCAAAAGATTTTAAGAGAACCGATTTCACAAATGCGCCTTGCTCAAAAAATCAAAATCTCCGTTAAAAACATGACGGTAGCTGTATTTGATGTCAAACCCGATACCATCACTGCTTAACCCACTCGATCTTAGCTCAATTCCTGCAATCTCCAACGGTTGCAGGCTTTAATTAAACGAATACAAGAAGACAAAATACCGTTACTCTTTTTAATTTTAAAAGAATTCTCCTGAACTTCTACATCCAGAACAGAAACATGAATCAGTAGATGCACCCTGATGATGTTCCCTTGGCGAAAGCTAAGGGTTTTTTTTTGCTTTCAAGCTTTCCCAAAAATTTCACAATTTGGGGATAATTCAACTTAAATTGATATCAAAAAAATTCTGAAAAAATTCCGGAAGCCTCTTGATATTACCAGAAGAACGGAACAGGAGTAGATGCACCCCGATCAATTAGCCCTCAGCTTCGTCTGAGGGTTTTTTTTTCAGTTTTCAGTGAACAGTCAACAGTGACCCGTTAACAGCTTTTCCCTAGTTACTCTCCTTGAAAAGAATAAAATCCCAAAAACCCGGTAACTCATAAGAAACCGGGTTTTTAATCCAACTGTGCCTCGAAAAATGGAAAACCGCTATATTTTCCCAGAAATAACCCAAATGAAATTTAATCAAACATCCGGAATACCTTCAACACTCCCAGAAATAAATAGATGAGTAGATGCACCCTGATGGTTATCCCCTAGCTGCGGTTAGGGGGTTTTTTTTGGCACCTTTTTCTAAAAAATATTCTAAATTCTCCGGAAACCCTCCACCCCCTACAGAAACATAACCTAGTAGATGCACCCTGATCAATAATCCTTCGGCTTTCGCTGGAGGATTTTTTTAGTCTTTTGCAGAAGTTCTGGCGATCGCGATGACGAAATGGACAAGTAGTGTGCTACTCTGTTGAAGATAAACACACAGTTAGCCACAGGTACAGTTCAGGCGTACATGGTTCACATCAAGCGCGTAGAACTCACCAATTTCAAATCATTTGGCGGTACGACGGATATTCCGTTGCTACCCGGCTTTACTGTGGTTTCGGGGCCTAACGGTTCGGGAAAGTCAAATATCCTCGATGCGCTACTGTTTGCATTGGGACTATCTTCGTCTAAAGGAATGCGCGCCGAACGTTTACCGGACTTGGTAAATAACAGCCAAAGCCGCAAAACCACCGTTGAAACCCGCGTAACCGTAACCTTTGACCTATCCCAAGATAGCCATTTGTGGTCAGCTATTCGGCGAAATGGGAAGTTCTACGCAGACGAAGAACTCGCAGAATTAGACACCGACGAACCCGCAGAAACCCCTAACGGTTCAGATATCACAGAAGAACCCGAAACGCAAGTATTCACCCCGGAATGGAGTGTTACCCGAAAACTGCGCGTTACCAAACAGGGAACCTACACTTCTACCTACTACATCAACGGAGAAGCCTGTACCCAAACCGAACTGCACGAACAACTGAATAATCTTCGCATCTACCCGGAAGGATATAACGTTGTTCTTCAAGGGGATGTTACCAGTATTATTACCATGAAAGCCCGGGAACGTCGAGAAATTATCGATGAGTTGGCGGGAGTGGCGCAATTTGATCGTAAAATAGCTTTAGCCAAAGAGAAGTTAGATACGGTAAAAGAAAGAGAAGAACGGAGTCGAATTGTTGAACAAGAATTAATCGCCCAACGCGATCGCCTCAACAAAGATCGGGTCAAAGCCGAAAAATATCAAAAATTGCGGGATGAAGTTCAACAAAAAGTGGAATGGGAAGCCGTTCTAAATTATCAAACCCTACAAAAACAAACCTTTAAACTGCGAGAACAAATAGAAGCGGGAGATAGATCTTTAAACGAACTCAATGAAAATCTCCAACAACAAACCAATCAAATCCAAAAAACTACAGCCCAATTAGAACAGTTAAACGCCCGAGTCAAAGCAATGGGCGAACAAGAATTAATTGATTTACAATCAACCTTAGCCACCCAAGAAGCGGAAAATCGACAATTACAACAGCGCCAACGGGAAACCGAAACCGCCATTCAAAACACCCAAAGCCAAATTCAACAAACCCAAGAAGAACGACAAAACTATCAACAAACCCTAGAAACTATCGCCTCTCAGCGAGAAGTAGAAACCCATAATTTACAAGTTCGCACAACCGAACGAGATCAGGTTCAACAAAGCCTCAACCAAACCCGCCAAGCGGCGAGTCAAGTCGCCCAACAAGCGGAAGCATGGATGCAACAACAAACCGATCTTCACCGCAAAATAGAAACCCTACAAAAAAATCTCGATCCCCAACGAACAGAACGGGCTAAACTGACAGAAAGAGTTAATCAACTCCAACGTCAAATAAACGAACAACAGCAATCTTTGGTTTCAACTCAAGACCAGTTAGAGACTGCTGAAACAGAAATCAAAACCGTGACTGAACAGCGAGAAAATGCCCGTCAAACTACAGAAAGTCTCGCTCAAATTGTGGCACAAGCCGAACAAGAATTACAACTGCAACAAGAAACTCAGACGCGACTGTTGCGGGAACAACGGGAAAAACAGCGTCAACTCGATAAACTCGAAGCCCAACAACAAGCCCAACAAGAAGCCACAGGAACCTATGCTACAAAAGTGATTGTACAGTCTGGACTTCCGGGTGTTTGTGGGTTAGTTTGTCAGTTGGGACGAGTTGAACCCGACTATCAATTAGCATTAGAAATAGCTGCGGGTGGACGGTTAGGAAATTTGGTGGTAGAAGATGATGGGGTCGCGGCGGCGGGGATAGAATTATTAAAGCGCCAAAAAGCGGGAAGGATTACCTTTTTACCCCTGAATAAAATTCGCCCGAATAAAGGGGGAATGGGGAATATTTCGACCATGCGATCGCTTGAGGGTTTTGTGGATTTTGCGGTAAATTTGATAGAATGCGATCGCCAGTATGAAAATATTTTTGCCTATGTATTTGGAAATACGATGGTGTTTGATAATGTAAATAATGCTCGCCGTTATATTGGTCAGCACCGCATGGTAACATTAGATGGGGAGTTGTTAGAAACGAGCGGGGCGATGACGGGAGGAAGTCAAAGTTCTCGTTCAACATTGCATTTTGGGACGCTGGATGAAACGAGTTCCGAAAGTCAAATGATTGCAAATTTGCGTCAGCGGTTAGAAGAAATTGAACGGATTTTAGAGCGGTGTATGCGGGCGATATCCGATTTAACGATAGCGGTAAAAGAGCGATCGCAAGGGTTGATAGAAGCCCGTCAAACGTTGAGAGATCATCAACAAAGGGTGGGTTTAATTGAGTCGGAAATTCAAAGTTTAACGGCTCAAAAAGAGAGTTTACAGACCCAATTAAATCAAAATATTCAAGAACTGAATACCGCTCAAAATCGGCTGCAAACCTTAGAAAGAGAGATTCCCATACAAGAGAATCAATTGCAGCGCGATCGCGAAAATTTAGCGCAATTAGAAGAAGCGCACAGCCACAGCGAATGGCAACAATTACAAACCATATTGCGATCGCAAGAAACCGATTTACAAACCCAAGAAACTGCTTTACAACAAGTACAGCAACGGTTAATTGAGTTGGATAGTCAGCAACAGCGCATCGAAGAAAAAATCGAAGAAGGAAAACAGCGAATAGAAGATTATCAAGAACAGCAAGAATTACAAAATCATCAACGGCGAGAAATTAAACAACAATTGACTCGTTTACAAGAACAAATTAGTCAAACTCGCGAGGCGGTGTTGAAAGTAGAAAGTCGTTTGGGAGAAGAAAAACAACAGCGAGACCAAGTAGAAACCCAATTGCGAGAGCAACATTTGGCAAAACAACAGTTAGAATGGCAAATTCAAAAACTACAAGAAACCCAACAGGGGCGACGAGAACAACTAGAGATTAAACAAGAACAGTTAGCGACACAAAAAGCCGAACTGAGCGATCCGTTGCCAGAAATACCCGAAAATTTAGATTTGGCATCCCTACAACGGGAATTAAAAACGCTGCAAAAACAAATGGAAGCGTTAGAACCCGTCAATATGTTAGCCCTAGAAGAATACGAACGAACTCAAGCCCGTTTAGAAGAATTAACTCAAAAATTAAGCACCTTAGAAGGGGAACGAACCGAACTGTTATTAAGAATCGAAAACTTTACCACCCTGCGACAGCGGGCGTTTCAAGAAGCCTTTGATGCGGTCAACGAAAACTTTCAAACCATTTTCGCCGAATTATCCGACGGAGACGGTTATCTGCAAATAGACGATCCAGAAGATCCGTTTAATAGCGGTTTAAACCTGATCGCCCACCCCAAAGGTAAACCAGTACAACGGTTGGCGTCAATGTCCGGGGGAGAAAAATCGTTAACCGCCCTCAGCTTTATATTCTCATTGCAGCGCTATCGGCCCTCGCCATTTTATGCTTTCGATGAAGTGGATATGTTTTTAGACGGGGCAAATGTGGAACGATTAGCTAAAATGATAAAAAGACAGGCACAACAAGCTCAATTTATTGTTGTGAGTTTACGCCGACCCATGATGGAAGCATCAGAGCGGACGATTGGAGTGACCCAAGCACGGGGAGCCTATACACAAGTGTTAGGAATACAGCTATAAAGCTGCCCGTTTTTACAAATCAGTGCATTAAGATCTTGAATTGCATCAAGGTCAGTCAAAAATCAGTCACTCGGGATTACCGCTCGCGGGTTGTGTAGAGTAATATGTATGTTTAATTGCATCTAGATTTGGCCAAGCATGACATTTGAAACTATCCGCCAACGCTCCGAGCTTCTCGGCACTCAAGTGATTACCCGTGATAGAGGCAAGCGACTCGGGATTGTTAGTCAATTGTGGGTAGATGTAGACCAGCGTGAGATTGTAGCGATTGGACTCCGAGACAACTTTTTGGCAGTCGCGGGTTTGCCAAAATATATGTATCTCAGCAGTGTTCGTGAAATCGGCGACGTGATCTTGGTGGATGATGAAAGAGTCCTCGAAGACGATGTAGACGTCGAAGCCTACAGTACCCTGATTAACAGCGAAGTCATCACCGAAACCGGAGAACCGCTAGGACGAGTCCGAGGGTTTAAATTTGACCCACTCAATGGCAAGCTGATTTCGATTATTATTGCTTCGGTTGGTCTTCCCCAAATTCCCGATCAGATTATTAGCACCTACGAACTCTCCGTCGATGAGATTGTCAGTAGTGGGCCTAACCGTTTGATCGTGTTTGAACGGGCCGAAGAAAAACTGCAACAGCTAACCGTCGGAGTCCTCGAACGCATGGGCCTTGGAGAAGCCCCTTGGGAAAAAGAAGAGGAAGGAATGTATTATCCTCCGACCGTTAAACCCGCCAACCAACTCGGGAAAGGAACCCCTCAAACCCAACCTCAGCGAGAATTCCAGCAAACAGCGCCCGTTGTCGAAGAAGTTTGGGAAGACGAACCCGAATGGCAAGAACCGGCCGCACCTCAACCCCTGCGTCAGCCCGAACCCGTTTATGATGACTACGAGGATGATAACTGGTCTGACGTCGAAGCAGAGGAATATGAGCAAGGCTACTCCGAGCGAGAATATGTTCCCGTAGAAGCCCCCTACGAGGAACAACGCTATACCGCCCGTGAGTATGAGTACGAATACGAAGACGATGTAGAATCCGACGCCTGGGCCGATGATGAAACACCCAAGCCCTATCAACCGCCTCGGGTGAACATCCCAGAGAAAAAGAAAATGCCCGAATACGAGGAAGAACCCGGAGGTTACTAAACGTTGTTTAGAATACTAAGTGTTTAGTATTGACCTCCTCACCCGATCTCTATTGAGTTGGCTTATGTCTTCTACTCAAGTCTCATCTGCGCTTACCCTAAAGCCTGGAAGTCTGCGTCGCGTTCATCATATCGCCTTCTATGTCGCGAACTTGCAGGCTTCTCGGCACTTCTACGGTACGATTCTCGGCTTGCACGAACTCACGGGGGATGAAGTTCCCAGCACGTTAAAATCGATGGTCGAAGCGGGTCAGGTGGCGAATTTTGTCACCCCCGATGGCACTGTCATTGACCTATTCGCCCAAAGTGACCTCAAGCCGCCCCATCCTGACCCCAAACAAGCCTTTACCCGGGCTAATCATCTCGCTTTTGATATAGACCCGCAGTTATTTGACCATGCGGTTGAGGTGTTGCATCAACATCAAGTGACCATCGACAGTGGCCCCGTGAGTCGCCCGACCGGACGGGGAATCTATTTTTATGACCCCGATGGCTTTATCATCGAAATTCGCTGCGACCCGCTCCATGATTAAACAATGGGTGGCGGGCGATCGCAGTTTACAGATTTTTGAAGCAGTTGACACCCATCATGCTATGCTATCCTAGCAAGATTATTTAATAAATAAACCAGCCCGGGTGCGATTGTTCTCTCAGTTCGTCTTAACAGCAAAAGGCGTTTCTCAATTGATATCCGGTTAACTTATACAGATCAACTCAGATGGCACCAACCCTTTTTTTCAACGCACTTCGTCAGGCTATTGATGAGGAGATGGCTCGCGACCCCTCCGTATTTGTCTTAGGAGAAGACGTCGGTCACTATGGCGGTTCTTATAAAGTCACCAAAGACCTTTACAAAAAATATGGAGACCTGCGGGTTCTCGATACACCCATCGCCGAAAATAGCTTTACCGGAATGGCGGTCGGGGCGGCAATGACAGGGCTGCGACCGATCATTGAAGGCATGAACATGGGGTTTTTGCTATTGGCGTTTAACCAAATTGCCAACAATGCCGGGATGCTGCGTTATACCTCTGGGGGTAACTTTACCATGCCCTTGGTGATTCGCGGACCGGGCGGGGTCGGACGTCAACTCGGTGCCGAACATTCCCAACGCTTAGAAGCCTATTTTCAGGGGGTTCCGGGTTTAAAAATCGTCGCCTGTTCGACCCCTTACAACGCCAAAGGGTTACTTAAGTCAGCCATTCGCGATAATAACCCCGTTTTATTCTTTGAACACGTTCTCCTCTACAACCTCAAAGACGATTTACCCGAAGAAGAATATCTCGTCCCTCTCAACAAAGCGGAAATGGTTCACACCGGCAAAGATGTGACCATTTTGACCTATTCTCGGATGCGCCATCACGTTATGCAGGCGGTTCCGAAGCTGGTTAAAGAGGGTTACGACCCCGAGGTGATTGATTTAATTTCTCTCAAACCCATCGATTTTGATACCATTGGCGAATCGGTTAGCAAGACGCACCGGGTGATTGTCGTCGAAGAATGTATGAAAACCGGCGGAATTGGCGCGGAATTGGTCGCTTCTATCAACGAACGTTTCTTTGACGAACTCGATGCTCCCGTGTTGCGGTTGTCTTCTCAAGATATTCCTACGCCTTACAATGGTGCGTTAGAACGGTTAACCATCGTACAACCGGAACAAATTATTGAAGCCGTTGAAAAGATGGTCGGAAAACAAATTTAACGTCGCTTTGGTAACAGCAAAAAGTAACCGTCACCCAAGCGACCCGAGAAGGAGAAAAACCCGGTTTCTTGGAGAAACCGGGTTTTTGGGTTGGGAGTGAGACTCAAAGTTGTAGGGTGGGTGAGACTCAAAAATTGATAGCTTTTGCACTCAAGTGATCGGCACTCACCCACCCTACTATATTCCTCAAGGGTGGGTGAGACTCAAAAATTGATAGCTTTTGCACTCAAGTGATCGGCACTCACCCAAGCGACCCGAGAAGTTGTAGGGTGGGTGAGACTCAAAAATTGATAGTTATTGCAATCAAGTGATCGGCACTCACCCAAGCGACCCGAGAAGTTGTAGGGTGGGTGAGACTCAAAAATTGATAGTTATTGCAATCAAGTGATCGGCACTCACCCACCCTACTATATTCCTCAAGGGTGGGTGAGACTCAAAAATTGATAGCTTTTGCACTCAAGTGATCGGCACTCACCCACCCTACTATATTCCTCAAGGGTGGGTGAGACTCAAAAATTGATAGCTTTTGCACTCAAGTGATCGGCACTCACCCACCCTACTATATTCCTCAAGGGTGGGTGAGACTCAAAAATTGATAGTTATTGCAATCAAGTGATCGGCACTCACCCACCCTACTATATTCCTCAAGGGTGGGTGAGACTCAAAAATTGATAGTTATTGCAATCAAGTGATCGGCACTCACCCAAGCGACCCGAGAAGTTGTAGGGTGGGTGAGACTCAAAAATTGATAGTTATTGCAATCAAGTGATCGGCACTCACCCAAGCGACCCGAGAAGTTGTAGGGTGGGTGAGACTCAAAAATTGATAGTTATTGCAATCAAGTGATCGGCACTCACCCACCCTACTATATTCCTGGGCAGTCAGATCGAAGCATCGCTCGGTAAGATAGAAAAAAGAATTCAAACCGTTAAACAGAATCTTTGGTGTACGATCGACCCCAAATTAGTCGATAATAGAAGATTATTAGCGATAAACTTCAATAGATTGGTGTTGAAATCAACGTTTTAGCAGTTGCAACGCCACACCTTGACCACTGACCTGTGATATTTTAAGCGAGTATGCGAAAACAGCGTTCACTCCTCATCGTTATTTTAATTCTAGTTATCACCTCGATTATCGTACTGATTAACGTCCCCCTGCGCTTGGGATTAGATTTGCGAGGCGGATCGCAATTAACCATTGAGCTACAAACCTCACCAGAAGTCCCCACAATTGACGAACGAGTGATCAATGCCGTTCAAAGCGTGATCGAAAACCGGGTGAACGCCTTGGGAGTCTCAGAGTCAGTGGTACAAACCATCGGACAAGATCAAATTTTGGTTCAACTTCCAGGCGTCAGCGACCCCGAACAAGCCGAACGGGTTTTAGGGGGAACCGCACAGCTAGATTTTCGAGAACAACTTCCCGGAACCGACGAGCAACTGTTCGCCGAAAGCCAAGTTAAACAACAGCTAGAACTTCAACTCCAAGAAGCCAAACAACAAGGCGACCAAGCCGAAATCGACAAAATACTCAACTCTCTAGAAAACAACGAACAAGCGATCGCCGGACTGTATCAAGACCCGATCCTGCGGGGTCAAGATCTAAGGGATGCCTTCGCCGAACCCGCCGGAAATGATAACTGGAATATCGCACTACGCTTTTCCAACGAAGGCGGAGAAAAGTTCGCCCAACTCACCAAAAATTTAGCCGGAACCGGACGCACCATCGGGATTTTCCTCGATAATGAATTGCTCAGTTCTCCCACAGTCCCGGTAGACTTTGCCGAAACCGGAATTACAGGCGGAAGTGCCGTGATTACCGGGCGATTTACCGCACAAGAAGCCAACGATTTGGCGGTACAATTGCGAGGCGGCGCTTTACCCGTGCCGGTGGAAATCGTCGAAAACCGCACCGTTGGGGCGACCTTGGGACGGGATAGCATTCAACGCAGTATCTATGCGGGACTGGGCGGATTAATCTTGGTGTTGATTTTCATGGTGGTTTATTATCGCTTACCCGGATTAATTGCCGATATCGCTTTGATTGTATACGCTTTACTGACTTTAGCCATCTTTGACGCCCTCGGCGTCACCCTGACTTTACCCGGAATTGCCGGATTTATTCTCAGTATCGGGATGGCGGTGGATGCCAACGTGTTAATCTTTGAACGCACCCGCGAAGAATTGCGAGCCGGTAAAACCCTTTATCGTTCGGTGGAGTCGGGATTTTATCGCGCCTTCAGCAGTATTTTAGATGGCAACCTGACCACAGGTATTGCTTGTATTGCTCTGTTTTGGTTGGGAACCGGTTTGGTCAAAGGATTTGCGCTGACCTTGGGGATCGGGGTGGCGGTGAGTATGTTTACCGCTGTTACCTGTAGTCGCACCCTAATGTTTACCGCCATTACTTTACCCGAATTCCGCAAGCCGGAACTGTTTTGTCCGAACTTGAAAAAAGCGGTTTAATAATGATTTCTGGGAACTTTCAGAATTGATGATTGCTCATTGAGAATTTGCTACAATCCCCAAACTATGAAATTCAGTGTAATTAAACGGCGATCGCTGTGGTGGACAATTTCAGGAGTGGTGATCCTCTCCGGCTTAATTGCGATGGCGATTTCATGGACTCGCCCCGATATCGGTGCGCCCCTGCGTCCGGGGTTGGACTTTGTGGGGGGAACCAGGCTACAACTCGAACTCGATTGTTCGGTCCCGAACAATTGTGATGGGCCGATTCAACTCGACGAAGTTCGCCAAGTCCTGAATAATCAAGGATTGGGAAATAGTTCGATTCAACTCCTCGATAAAGATCCCCTCCAACAAGATAGACAAATTGTTTCGATCCGCACCAAGAGTTTAAACGTTGAGGAACGGACGCAGTTACAAGAAAGCCTCAGCCAAGCCATTGGTCAGTTTGACCCGCAAAGCATTCAAATTGACACCGTTGGGCCGACTTTGGGCCGTCAGATTTTTATCTCGGGACTGCAAGCGTTATTAGTTTCTTTTGCGGGAATTACGATTTATCTGACGTTTCGGTTTCAGTTTGATTATGCGGTTTTTGCCTTTATCGCCCTGTTTCACGATGTTTTCGTGACGATGGGGGTATTTTCAATTTTGGGTTTGGTTTTGGGTGTCGAAGTTGATAGTCTGTTTCTGGTGGCGCTGTTAACGATTATCGGATTTTCGGTTAACGATACGGTTGTAATTTACGATCGCATTCGAGAAACGATTGTTAAAAATCCCACCGAGACAATTAACGAAATCGTCGATGATGCGGTCAATCAAACCCTAGCCCGTTCAATTAATACCACCCTGACCACAATGTTACCCCTGGTGGGTATTTTTCTGTTCGGGGGGGAAACGCTGAAATATTTGGCTTTGGCTTTGTTGGTGGGCTTTACCGCCGGGTCTTACTCCAGCATTTTTGTTGCGAGTACGATGCTGGCTTGGTGGCGCAATCGTCAACCCACAAATTCGGTTGGGGCTTCCGTAGACCAGTCCCAAGCCGTTGAAGATCAACAATAGCCCAGTCATGCTCTGTAATTTCTGTAGGGGTTAAACATTGATGATCAACCCTGAACCTCAATCGGATGATGCAATCTTTCAAGCTCAAGTGCAGAAGCTGCACGAATTGATCGTTTGGAGTCGATGGTTAACCATTGGCTTACTGTGGATAACGGTTGCTCCCTTGAGTTTGTGGGGATTGCGCTTTGAAATTCGCCTCTGGCTGGATCATTTTACCTGGGCTGCGGTCCGTTATGGATTGGCCGCAAATCGATTATCCGCAGTGGGTTTAGGCTTATGTATTGGAATGCTGGTCGGTGTCTTGGTTTGGCAAAGTCGCAATATTTTGTTTGGGATGTCAACCGAGTACAAACAGCGTTTGGAGGAGCGGGTTTGGCAAATTCGCAAACAGGGTACAACTCATCCTCTGTGGAAATGGGTGGTCAAAGAGTTGAAAAAGTAGAGGCGTCTAGTCTAAAATGCCAAAGCATTGAGCAACTAAAATTCAACTTTGTTCAATCCCTACAAACTTCTAACACTGGCTTGATTTGATTTCTAGTGTTTAATTGCTTGTTTCTGTTTTACCAACGGTCAGTTAACCTCATTATTAATCAAGAAGTTCCATGTCCATTAGACATCGGCAGCCCTACTCCCAAACCGCACTCTTGTTGCTGAATCCCCACGCCCGTCAGGTGAATCCGGACTCTTTATCGAGAGTGGTTGATCAACTGCGAACTTTGGGCTTAGAGATTATTCAAGATTTTCCCCAATCCCCTCAGGATTTTACCGCCCTGATCGAACGTTACCAGGATCGGGTCGATTTGGTGATTGTTGGGGGGGGAGATGGGACGCTCAATGCGGCGATTGATGGATTGGTGAAAACGGGTTTACCTTTGGGGATTTTGCCCTTGGGAACAGCGAATGATTTGGCCCGAACTCTTAATCTTCCTCTGTCGCTCCCGGAGGCTTGTCAGGTGATTGCTCAAGGACATAAACAGTATATCGATTTGGGTTGGGTCAATGGCAAGCATTTCTTTAATGTGGCGAGTTTGGGCTTGAGTGTCAATATTACCCGCAAACTTACCCGAGAAGCCAAGCGCCGTTGGGGAATTTTTGCTTATTTGATTACGGCGACCAAAGCGATTTTAAAGGCGAGTCCTTTTGTGGCCGAAATTCGCTTTGGCAATGAGTGCAAACGGGTGAAAACGTTTCAGATTGCTGTTGGTAATGGTCGCTATTATGGCGGAGGTATGAAAATTCTTCACGATGCGACGATTGATGACCAACGTCTGGATCTTTACAGTTTGGAGATTAAGCGCTGGTGGCAATTTTTTACGGTGATTTTGGCGATTCGCACCGGACGACACCGCCCGGAATTGGGAACTCGGACGCTTTCGGGTTCGGAGTTTGAAGTGTCTACCAGCAAACCTCAGACGATTAATACCGACGGGGAGTTAACGGTTTCGACTCCGGCCCATTTTCGCGTCATTCCCAAGGCGATCGCCGTATTTGCACCCCAACGTCCAGACTCCAATCTTTACACGGGTGCGGAGTTTGTGATGAAGTAGAAAAAATCAACTTTTACAACGCAAGATTAAGAAGTTTGTAGTTCATGTGACGTCTTGTGTGGAGGGGTATCTGATATACCTATATTCAGTTATTGTAAAAATATAAAGAAAACCTAAAATTAATTGGCTCTACCCGTAGTCACTTAAGGACATCGTGGTAGAAGCAACTAAGCTCTAAGGGCGCAAATATCAAAATCGACTGTTCTTGACTAGGAGGTTTTATGAGTCCCACAATGATCCGTCAACTTTGGTCTTTAGTCGAAACGACTCAAGCATCCTTGATTGTTTCCCTCGATGATGCTGATTTAGTCCAATGGTTGCTGAAGCGACTGCAAACCGAATCAACGATTAAATATTGCGATCGAGATGTCGTCAATGATTATCTCAATTCCAGATTAACCTTAATTCGCGATTTGGCCGAATCCCGTTTAGCCGGAGGCCACTAAAACAGTCACCCTTCGGGTTCAGCAGTCGCTCATGGGGGAAACCCCCAAGACCGCGCTGCAACACCTGTCACCAGTTTTTCAGTGACCAGTCACCAGTTTTTTCAGTTGTCAGTTTTCAGTAACTTCTGACTTTTGACGACTGACATCACGACTTCTGACGACTGACTTCTCCGGACTTCCGACTCCCAACTCCCGACTCCTAACTCCCGACTATTGCCTAAGGATAGTAGCAACAGATTTCGATTAATCCGACCAAATTAAGGTAATCTTAAGGAGGTTTGAAGAAACTGAAGTAAACTGGCTCCAGTTCTTCGAGATCCTGTACTGCCCTTTTGAATAAATTGCAATAAAACTATGCGTAAATGGAGTTCTCGACTGCTGGCAACTCTGGTATTGGTTATTCCTCTTGCTGCTTGTGTACAAAGTCCAAGTGATTCAGCAAGTGGAGATAGCCAAGGAGGAGCAACGACAGGAACCACCACGAGCCGCCTAGATACGGTCAAAAGTCGCGGTAAACTCATTTGTGGGGTTGATGGGGGAATTCCTGGATTTAGCTTTGTCGATCAAAACGGTCAATATTCGGGTTTGGATGTTGATATCTGTAAAGCGGTAGCTGCTGCTATATTTAACGATCCCAACGCCGTAGAATACCGAAATCTAGACTCCACCGAACGCTTTGAAGCCCTAAAATCCGGTGAAGTCGATATGCTCTCGCGCAACACCACCTGGACCGTCACTCGCGATACATCGGTCGGGATGGAATTTGCGCCGACCACCTTCTACGACGGTCAGGGGATGATGGTTCGTCAAGATAGCGGTATTACCAGTTTAGAAGATTTTCAAGGGAGAGCGGTTTGTGTGGAAGCCGGAACCACCACCGAACTTAATTTAACCGACAATATGCGCGAAAGAGGGGTCGAGTTTGAAACCAAAACGTTCCAACAAGCTGACCCGGCTTATGCGGCTTACGCCGAAGGCGCTTGCGATGGCATGACCTCCGATAAATCTCAGTTGATCGCTCGCCGCAGTACATTACCCAATCCAGACGATCATATTCTATTGGATGTCACCATGTCAAAAGAACCCCTCGGACCCGTGACAATTAATAATGATTCGACTTGGTTTGATGTGGTCAAATGGACGACTTTCGCTTTAATTGAAGCGGAAGAATTGGGAATTAATCAGGCAAATGTTGACCAGCTTAAAACGAGTGAAGACCCGACAATTCGGCGTTTTTTAGGCGTAGAAGGAGATTTGGGTCAGGGACTCGGCTTAGAGAATGAATTTGCCGCCAATGTAATTAAACAAGTCGGGAATTACGGCGAAATTTACGAGCGCAATTTGGGACAAGCTTCTCAATTTAAACTCGAACGGGGTCAAAATGCCCTCTGGACAGAGGGAGGTTTACTCTATTCCCCGCCTTTCCGTTAATGGGTTTTATCGGTATAATTGATGTTTGATTCGGTATATTTCTCGAATGTCAGTTAAAACTATCAATTCACCGGCGATATTCTCGATTCACAGAACAGCTTGTTTGGGCATAGCTGAGTGACAAATCAAATTATTGTAATTGTGAAATCCTCGTCGCCGTGCCTTTTTATCTATAACTTTAGGCGCGGCTTTTTAATAAAAAACTTGCTCAAAATCGCCCGATTAAACTCAGATCAATGACAACAAATTCAACCTCTAAAATACCGCTTTTGCGAGACGATCGCTTTTGGAAAATTGCCTTCCAAGTGATTATTTTAATCGCGGTTATTTCCCTATTTACACTTCTCGGAACCAATCTAACCCGCAACCTCCAACAAACCGGAGGAACCCTATTTGATTTCGATTTTCTCGACAGTACAGCCGGATTTGGCATCGGTGAAAGTATCATTCCTTATCAACCCACCGACGACTATAGCCGGGTTTTATTGGCGGGTTTATTAAACTCCCTGCGGGTGATGATTTTGGGAATTATCCTCACAACAATTCTCGGTGTACTGGCGGGAGTTGTTTATTTTTCCGATAACTGGTTGCTGCGTCAGATTACCGTTTCTTATGTGGAAGTGGTGCGAAATACACCGCTATTGCTGCAATTGGTTTTTTGGTACGGCTTGTTTTTACAACTTCCAACTATTGAAAATACCGCCAAATTTTTGAATGCAATTTACTTAAATAAACGGGGGGTTTTTCTTCCCTGGCCAAGCGGAAATTTGGTCTGGTTTTGGTTGGGGGTTTTATTGGTGATGGCGATCGCTTCTACTTTCATTTGGCGATCGCGAACAAAAATAATGGTTGAACAAGGAAAATCAGGTCAACCCCAATTAATTGTACTTTGGATTCTCGCAATTTTAGCGGGTTTAATTATTATATTTGCCCTCGGTTGGGAACGTCCCATTCCTTTAGAAAATGGCCGCATGATTGAAGGGGGACTGCGAATGACCATAGAATTTACAACTCTATTGGTGGGTTTGGTGGTCTATACTGGGGCTTATATTGCCGAAATAGTTCGATCGGGAATTCAATCGGTTCCGAAAGGACAGTGGGAAGCGGCGCGATCGCTGGGACTCAAACCCGGTTTGGTGATGCGGTTGGTGGTGTTTCCCCAAGCGTTGCGGGTGATTATTCCGCCTTTAAACAGTCAATATCTCAATTTAGCAAAAAACTCCAGTTTGGCGATCGCGGTGGCTTATCCCGATATTTATAACGTTGCCAATACCACCTTTAACCAAAGCGGACGGGTGGTGGAAGTGATGCTGATTATTATGGCAACTTACCTGAGTATTAACTTAGTAATTTCTGTGACAATGAACGGATTAAATAAAGCCGTTCAACTGCGAGAAAGATAACATTTTTTAATCAAAGTAAACTGAAAATTTGGGTAAATTTTTCTCGAATAAAACTATAGAAATAATCATTTTAACCGATGACAGTCACAACACCGCCTTCAAATTCTGCCGTTCCCGTTCAGTCTTCAAATCCTCGCGAGTGGTTAATCAAAAATCTGTTTAATACCTGGTACAACACCCTTTTAACCTTAGGAATTACAGGTTTATTATTGTGGATGTTTGCCGGTTTTATCACTTGGGCAAGAACCGAAGCCAAATGGGATGTTATTCCGGCGAACCTGTCGTTATTTTTAGTGGGAAGATTTCCCAACGATCAATATTGGCGTTTGTGGATTTTACTGACTCTAATTTGTTTGCTTTCCGGCGTAACTTGGGGATTTTTAGCCCGGAATGTTCCGGTTTTATTTTCTCAAAATACCGTCATCATGATCAGTGTTATTGGTATGATGATGACTGTAGTTCCGGTGGGTATTCCCTACCGAATTCTACTAATTGGGATGGTTTTGCTTGTTGTTGCTGCGGCTTGGGGAGGAAAAAAGCTAGGTAAAACTAAGCCGGATTTAACAAAATGGTTGCCTTTTAGCTGGTTTATTTTGTTAATTTTTGGGGTTTGGTTGATTGGCGGAGGATTGGGTTTAGAGTCGGTTTCGAGTAATTTATGGGGCGGATTGATGCTGACGTTGTTGATGTCAGTTATCAGTATTTTGCTGTGTTTTCCCCTCGGGGTTGTATTGGCTTTGGGGCGTCAAAGTAGTCTGCCGATTATTCGGTTTCTCTCGATTGGTTATATTGAGATTATTCGAGGTTTACCGCTGATTACTATTTTGTTTATGGGTCAAGTTTTAGTTCCTTTATTTTTACCGGAAGGAATGCGTCCTGACCGAATTTTACGGGCAATTGTGGGTTTAACGATGTTTAGTTCCGCTTATTTGGCTGAAAACGTGCGGGGGGGACTGCAAGCAATACCCCGAGGTCAAATTGAAGCGGCGAAGGCGTTGGGTTTAAATACACCGCTAACGTTGGGATTAATTGTTTTACCGCAAGCGTTGAAAATTTCGATTCCTTCAATTGTCGGTCAATTTATTAGTTTATTTCAGGATACAACGTTATTGGCAATTGTGGGATTGGTAGAATTATTAGGAATTAGCCGTTCAATTTTAGCCAATCCGAAATTTTTGGGACGGTATTCGGAAGTTTACATTTTTATTGGGATTTTGTACTGGGTGTTTTGTTATCTAATGTCCCGGGCTAGTCGCAAACTTGAACAGCAACTCAACACCGACAGACATTAAATCCGCCTCCCCCGTTTCTCTTTAAGGGTTTTATCGATAACACCTGAAAAGGATTTGACCGTGTTGGCCTATTGTTTGCGTGCGTATGTCTCCGAGACGTTCACTTTTGTCCGTATTTTCACGTCAATTAAAAATCAAGATTTTTTAGTTTATCCGTGTTTTCACGGAGTCAAACAAATTAACCTGTAAAAAATAATTCCAACTTGCCCTTATTTTCTCAGTGAAACTACGGATAAAAGCAATAGTTTAGCTCTAAGTATTAACTCATAAATATTTTGTAAACTGCCATTTAAAGCCTCGACAAATTAAATTTTTCAGCTTAGGATGATAATCAAGAGAAACTTAAAAAAGCAAGACGCCTGAGCAACTTAAGAGCTTCAGGATTCATCCAGGAAACGCTATCTCACCAATAAGGAATCACAATGAAATCTCAACTGTTTGCTAGTTTTGCGACCGCTCTAGCTCTGACGGGCGTGTTTGTATCCTCTGCTGAAGCTGCGGGGTTTAAATTTACGACAAACTACACCGCAGAGCTAACCGGAGCCAATCAGTCGAAAGGAAATATCTGGCTAAATTCCGTCGAGTTTGACGGACAAACCTTCAGTGATTTTTCGATAGCAAAAGACGTTAAAATCGTCAGCAACGACCTGTGGACTCACGGCAATACTGGAGGCGCCAGTGCAGACAAAGGAGACAAAGCAACTGTCGGTTTAAGACAAGAAAAACTCACCGAAGCAGGAGCCGTTACAGCGCTGGGGAACCTCAACCTTAACAGTATTATCGATACTGAAGATAAGGGTAGCTTTGTGATGGATGTCATGTTGGACAAAGCGGCTGATAATCTTTTCATTTGGGAACGGGGTTTCAACAGTAGAATGGATGTTCAAGCCCTCGATGCTCAGGGGAAATTGATTGGAAACTTAATCAATTTGGACTCAAGCCAGTGGTTTAGTGCGGGATACAGCATTGATACCCTCGAAATTAAAGGTTCTCAAGAAGTGGCTTCTCTCGGTTTAAGTTTGAGAGATTTCGGCTTAAGTGCGAACGACTCTATTTTCGGATATCGTGTAATTAGCAAAGGCGCCGCCTACAACGGTCCCGACTGGAAAATTGTGGGAACTGCTTCTGTTCCCGAACCAACTGCGGTTATCGGTTTAGGTTTGGTTGCGGGTTCGTTGGTTGCGTCTGGCCGCCGCCAAAAAAGCAAATAATCGAAATCAAAAATAATTTCTATCTTGGCGAGAGTGAGTGATAGAACTATTATTTATTATAAAATCAGGGTGGCATATGATGTCCGATTAATTCATCACAATTCTGTAGGGGCGGGTTCCGCAAAAAAGTCTGTCTCACAGCCAGAATTTAGATAAACCCGCCCCATCGACACAACAGAATTTACTAACAAGATATGGTATTAATCGCGACTCAATTCTATTTGAGAAATAAGAACCCGGTTTATTCAATCAACCGGGTTTTTGCTTGGGTGTACTTTATATCTATTTAAACTCCTCAGCCATCCAAGCAATTGCTCTTTTAATCCATTCTTCCGTTGAAGTTTGCGAAGATAACTGTTGTTCTTGACTCAAAACTTCTAAAGCTTGCATCACTTCCGACCCCGTATATCCGAGCGCCAAAAGCGTCATTTCAATTTCTTCTTGAACCTCCATCGTTAAGCCAGACGAGACAACGGTTGTCAGCCCCGCTTCTTCTCGCCATTGAGCAAGTTTTGTTTTTAATTCTAATGCAATGCGTTGGGCGGTTTTGCTTCCCACTCCGGGCGTTTTGGCTAATATTTTAGTATTTTCATTGACAATTGCTTGAACTAATTCGGGCAATTCTAAAGTATTTAACAATGCAATAGCTAACTGAGTACCAATGCCACTTACACTCACTAATTGCCGAAATAAATCCCGTTCTGCTAAACTCGAAAAACCGTATAAAATCATTTGGTCTTCGCGAACTTGCAAATGAGTAAACACCTGTACAAACTCACCAGTAGCGGGTAATTTTGCAATCATTCGGGGTACAATTTGCACTTCATAACCAATATTATTTGTTTCTAGCAAAAGGATGACACGATTGCTACTATTTTTTTGAATCGCCGCAACAGTTCCTTTTAAATAGCCAATCATCCTTTAGCCTCCTTTGACAAAAAATGTTAAAATCAATCACCAGCAATGATATTCTGGGGACTTTAAACAATGGGATGCCTAAATCGAATCATAGCTTGGCTACCCTCACTCAATCCCCAAATTTGGATTCTGGCGTTAGGTCGGTTACTTTCTCACACGGGTACAGGCTTTACATTGTTCTACGCGCCGATATTTTTTGTCAATCAAGTCGGTTTATCGGCGACAGCAGTCGGAATTGGTTTGGGAAGCGCTCAAATTTCTGGCATTTTGGGGCGACTTTTGGGGGGTTCTTTTGCTGATTCTCCGGTTTGGGGTCGGCGTCGGACGCTATTACTTTCGGCTTTAGTTTCGGCTATGGCTTCTTTTATTTTAGCAGGTGCGAACAATTTTTCAACGGTTGTTTTGGGAAATTTATGTTTGGGTTTGGGGATTGGATTATATTGGCCGGCGACCGAAGCGGTTGTCGCGGATTTAACGACAGGAAATAACCGCAATCAAGCCTATGCTTTAACCCGTTTAGCCGATAATATTGGCTTGCAGTTGGGGATTATTTTGGGCGGGGTTGTCATCTCAACGACGGGTGCTTATCGGGCTTTATTTGTGATTGATGCTTGTTCGTTTTTAGTGTTTTTTGGCGTTATTTTTGCAACAATCAAAGAAACCTACAAATCCTCAGAAGACCATTCCCAATCCCAAAATTCAACTCAAAAATGGTTTTTAGCGCTTGGCGATCGCACGCTGCTGATCTTTGTTATAATAAATATCATGTTTACGGTGTATATTTCCCAAGTTCACAGTACCATTCCCCTCTACTTTAATCAATTTGTCAATAACGGGTTTTCTGCGGGAACAATTAGTTATTTATTTGCGGGATATATCGCCCTATCAATCCTCTGTCAGCTTCCGGTTGCGACCTTCCTAAATCGGTTTACCCGTCCCCAGGCGTTAATGATATCTTCTAGCTTTTGGGGAATCGGATTTCTTCTGATTAGTTTAACCGGAATTGTCGCAGAAAATAACCTAATTTTTGCGGGAATTGCACTGGGTGTATTAGCCATCGCAACGGTAAGTTATACCCCGTCAGCATCCTCTCTTGTTGCAGATTTAGCCCCGGATTCGCTGCGGGGAATTTACTTGGCCGTTAACGCCCAATGTTGGGCAATTGGTTATTTAATCGGGCCGCCGTTGGGCGGTTGGGTACTCGATCAAACGCCGGAAATGGTGTATAATTATTGGTTAGGATTGGCGGCAACCATTGGGATTGCTATTGTTATATTACAAATCCTCAATCGCCGGATGAACCATCTAAAAATCAATCGCTAACAGGAGGATAAACCGATGGGAAAACAAGCAAAACTCAGAAAAATCAGACAACAAGCCCAAGAAAACCCGTCAAAAGAATCAACCCAATCTCCCCAAGAAAGCGACCCGAAAAACTTTGTCAAAAATTTTGAACAGCAGGGCTATAAATTATCCGAAAGTCTATCCTCTCCCGAAATTCCCAACAAAGACACCAAACCCCAGATTTAAACCCGTATTTTTTCCAATCCAATGACCTTAAAAGCGTTAATTTTTGATGTAGATGGAACCCTAGCCGAAACGGAACGGGACGGACACCGCATCGCATTTAATCAGGCGTTTACTCAAACCGGACTGATGTGGAATTGGTCGGTGGAATTATACGGAGAACTTTTAGAAGTTTCGGGAGGAAAAGAACGCATTCAGTTTTATTTAGAAAAATACAAACCCGGCTTAGAAACCCCCGATAATTTAGACGAATTTATCGTTAGTTTACACCGTTTAAAAACCCAATATTATCGCGACTTACTCGCCTCCGGCGCTATCCCTTTGCGTCCGGGTATTAAACGTTTAATTGAAGCGGCTAAAACTGCGGGGTTGCGGTTAGCCATTGCGACAACCAGCGCCTTACCCAACGTGATGGCGTTACTCGAAAAAACCCTTAACCCCGACTGGTTTGAAGTTATCGGCGCCGGAGATATTGTCCCCGCAAAAAAACCCGCCCCCGACATCTATTTTTATGTCTTAGAAAAATTAGAATTAACTCCCCAAGACTGTTTGGTATTTGAAGACTCCTATCACGGGTTGCAAGCGGCGACCAAAGCGGGTTTAAAAACCATTGTCACCGTTAACAACTATACCCAAAATCAAGACTTTTCCGATGCGATTTTAGTGGTTAATCATTTGGGCGAAGTCGATAAACCGTTAACCTGTATTTCCGGTAAACTAGAAGGAGTCAATTATCTCGATATTCCCCAACTTCAGACCTTATAAACTTTAAAAAACCCTTATTAAAAAACCCTTATTAAAAAACCCGGTTTCTTCTTAAAAAACCCGGTTTCTTAAAGAAACCGGGTTTTTGGGGGTTTAAGTAAGGTTTAAGGTTTTCCCATCGCCTGACCCGCCAACCACCCCGTTGTCCAGGCGCTTTGAAAATTAAACCCACCCGTCACCCCATCAATATCTAATATCTCACCCGCAAAATAAAGATTGGGACAACAACGGCTTTCCATCGTTTTAAAATTAACTTCCTTTAAACTAACACCCCCGCAGGTGACAAATTCTTCTTTAAATACCCCTTTTCCGTTAATTTTATATTCCCCTTGGGTTAATTCTTGAATGAGTTGATTAATCACTTTATTGGAAACTTCCGCCCACCGTTTTTGTTCGTCAATTCCCACCGCCAGCGTTAACTGTTTCCAAAGTCTGCGGGGAATCATCACCGGACAACTCGCAGAAACAACTCGCTGAGGTAATTGAGATTTAACCGCCAATAATTCCTCCCGCAAAACTTCAGGATTCGACTGGGGTAGCCAATTAATAACTAAGGGGGTTTGATAGCGACAATCTTGTAAAAATCTCGCCCCCCAAGCCGATAATTTCAACACCGCCGGCCCGCTTAAACCCCAATGGGTAATTAACAGCGGCCCCGTTTGTTCGAGTTTCGCTTTGGGTAACTTTATTTTAGCATAATTTACCGAAACTCCCGCCAAATCTGTGAACCTTTCATCGTTAACATTAAAGGTAAAAAGAGAGGGAACCGGAGGGGTAATTTTATGACCCAATTGTTCCGCCCAACGATAACCCGAAGGATTGCTTCCGGTGGCTAATAAGAGTCGGTCAGCCGTTAGGATTTCACCGGATTTTAGAGTTATTTCAAATGGGTTAAAAAACCCGGTTTCTTGTTTATAATTTTTTAAACGGGCTTCAGAAACCGGGTTTTTGGATAAATCGTGATTTTTTTGATGAACTTTAATCTCGGCAACTCTCGCCCCCGTTTTTATTTTAACTCCCGCCTGTTTCGCCGCATCAATTAAACAGTTAACAATGGTTTCTGAATTATCAGTTATCGGGAACATTCGCCCATCTTCTTCTGTTTTTAACGTTACCCCTTTTTGGGTAAACCATTCAACCGTATCTTTGGCTTGAAAGCGACTAAAAGCCCCCCGCAACGCCTTCGCCCCTCGCGGATAATTTTGTACAAATTGGGCGGGTTCAAAACAAGCGTGAGTCACGTTACACCGTCCCCCGCCCGAGATACGAACTTTCGCCAAAGGTTGCTGTCCGGCTTCCAATAAAATAACATTAGTATGGGGGTGAGTATTCGCACAAGCAATCGCCCCAAAAAAACCCGCAGCCCCGCCACCAATGACAACAATTTTCATAGAATTTAATTTCGACAAGAACATCCTGAATTTCTCTATAATTTTAAGTTTACCAAAATATCTCTATTTAAGTCTACCCGCAATAAACCCAATCAAACTTACTTTTTTTCTTCGACAAAGCACTCAATCCTCAAACAAAATGTTATAATCGCTAAAAATTGTTAAACTTGTAAACCGGAAAACAAACCGTTAAACAACAAAATCAAGAAAAATGCAATTTGCACCCTTTTTTCCCGTCTTACATCCTATTTTAAAAACCGCCTTCCCCAACTGTTTATGGACGGGTGATATTAACCAACCCGAAATCGCCCTCACCTTTGACGACGGACCGCATCCGGTATATACTTGCGACCTATTAAAAGTTTTAGACCAATATCAAATTAAAGCCAGCTTTTTTTGGTTGGGATGTTGGGTAAAAAACTATCCTCAAATTGCCAAAGCTATTTACAAACGAGGTCACTGGATATGTTTGCACGGATATTATCATCAAATGTTTCATCAAATGACCGATGAACAACTCAAGCAAGACCTCGAAAAAACCAAACAAGAAATTCTCAAAATTTGCGATATAAACCCCAAAACTTTAATCGATGTTCGTCCGCCCAACGGAGTCTTTACCCCAAAAACCTTAACCCTGTTAAAACAATGGGGATATCGTCCCGTGATGTGGACGGTTGTCCCAGAAGATTGGGCGCGTCCTGGTATTAATTTTGTCACCAACCGCGTCATTCAACAAACAACAAACGGGTCAATAATTGTCTTGCACGACGGCAACGATGGCGGCCAAGATGTCGCCGCTTCAGCCAAAGAAATTATTCCCAAACTATTGGAAAAAGGCTATAAATTTGTTACAATAGAGCAGCTTTGGCAACAACAAAAACTTTCCGTTTAACCGATGGTATTAAGACCCGAAACCGACCCCGAAACCGGAGAATTACGCTTAGTTGGAACCGACTCAGCCGAAAACACCACCTTTTTTCCTGGCGAAGTGGGCGTGTTTACTCAAGGTGTATTTTTTCTAGGTGGAAATGATACGGTTCAAGGTTCATCTGACCCTGAATTAATTCGCGGAAATTTAGATAACGATTTAATTCGGGGCGGAAGTGGAAATGATACCCTTTTGGGCGGTCAAGGTACCGATAACCTCTTGGGAGAAGGCGGAAACGACTTCATTTTTGGCGAAAAAGATAACGATACTTTATTTGGAAATTTAGGCGAAGATACGCTTTTTGGAAACCAAGGAAATGACGAAGCCAATGGCGGAGAAGGAAACGATATCTTCTTTGGCGGCGAGGGAGTTGATACGTTAAACGGTGATAATGGGGATGATTTAATACAAGGCGAAAATGATGGAGATGTTCTCTTGGGAGGACAAGGAAATGATGTCATTTTAGGGGGTTTGGGAGAAGATAGAATTAGCGGAGATGGGGGAGACGATGTTATTCGCGGCGAACAGGATAGCGATTTTTTAGTTGGCGGAGATAACAACGATTTAATATTAGGAGGTCAGGGCGATGACCGGGTTTTAGGAGAAGCCGGAGACGACCGACTTTATGGAGATAAAGGACGAGATACATTAATTGGCGGCGAAGGAAGCGACATCTTTTTTATCGAACCGGGAACAGGCGGAAATACCCCCGAAGACGCCAACTTTATCTTTGACTTTCAACCCGGTATCGATACCATTGCTTTAGTCGGAGATTTCCCTTTTGACAGCCTTAATATTACACAAGACCCCCGAGATTCTAATAACACCCTAATTCAAGCCGCCAACGGGGAATATTTAGCCGTCATTCAACGAATTTCACCCGACAGACTCACCCGTTCAGACTTCTTTATTCCCGGCTTTATTTCCTTGAGTTCCTCACAATTTACCGTTAGTGAAAACGGCACTTCTATCAACCCCATCACCATCACTCGCAACGTCGGAGAAGACGGCGCCGCCAGCGTAATTTTAGTTCCCACACCCGTTGGAATTATCACCCCAGAAGAACTGAATACCGCCCCAATTTCTGTTAACTTTGCTAGCGGCGATACCACCCCAAAAACCATCGAATTAAACATTAATAACGACAATATTGTTGACTATCCGCGACAAATTCAACTCAGCTTAGAAAACCCCACAGGTTCAGCTTCTATCGGCATTCCCGCCCTAGCAACCTTAGAAATATTGGATGACGAACCGAAAATTCAACCCCAACAAACCATCCCCCATCCTATCGGTGAAACCAACGCCAATTTTGGTTTTGCCGTCGAACAAGTAACCACCAATATAATAGTTGGCGCCCCCGGACAAAATAACAGTCAAGGTTCCGCCTATTTATTTGATGCCGTCACCGGACAACCCCTGCAAATTTTTAATCATCCCTTCCCCGAAACCGCCGGAAACGCCCAACTGGGGAGAAGTTTGGCCCCCTTTGGCGGCGATGTCGTCATCGGCGCCCCTCAAGATAGCACCCTTGTCCCCCAAGCCGGCGCCGTTTATCTATTTAGCAGTTCAACCGGAGTCGCCTACCAACGGTTGACCGACCCCACCCCCGAACCCTTTGAAAGCTTTGGCTTTGCGGTCGATAGCATCGGCAACACGATTATTATTGGCGCCCCCACCAGCAACGCCTCGGCCCCCCGTTCCGGTGCCGCCTACCTGTTCGATGGGAATACCGGACAATTGCTACAAACTTTCAATAACCCCGAACCCGAAGCCGACTCCTATTTTGGGGCGTCCGTCGCCGCAGTGGGCGATAAAGTCTTGATAGGCGCCCCCGGAAGTTTAACGGGAGTGGGGGCGACAAAGCCCGGAGTTGCCTATTTATTTGATAGTATTACTGGAGAGTTATTGCAAACTTTTCGCAACCCCAACCCCGGAATTGATGATTTTGGGCGGGGTTTGGCTTGGACGAATATTGGCCGGGATATTTTAATCGGGGCGCCGGGAGACGATAGCCGGGGGACTGATACCGGGGCGGCGTTTTTGTTCGACGGGATAACCGGTACCATGTTGGAAACCTACAGTTATCCGCAACCGCGACCCTTTGACCGTTTCGGAGAAGCTATCGATATCGTCAATACCAGCGTATTTGTTGGCAGTCCTGGCTATGGGTCGTTGGCGTCCGGGGCGGTGTTCCGGCATCAGTTGAGAACCGGAGAACTTCTCGATACTTATATTAACACGATTCCCGACAACGGCGATGAACGGTTGAACTTCGGGGCGTCCGTCGCCGCAGTCGGCAATACTTGGGTCACGGGCGTACCGGGTTATGACGTTGGGGGCGTTGATGTGGGGCGGGTTTATCAGTTTGCGTAGGTTGATTATATTGTATCATCGCAATAGTTTTCCTCATGGAAAATACCGATAAAATTCCCGACGATGCAGAACTCACATCAGTTCTATCCGGTCTTCATTGACCTCAAAACCAATCCGATAGTTGCCAACTCGAATGCGATATCGGTTTTCCGTTCCAACCAATGCTTTAACATTTGGCAACTCTTGAACCGATGTAGATTCTGGTAAAGTTGTGAAGACCAACTCGTAAATAGACGGATAAACCTCTTGTTTTTTGAGTTTCTTTAAGTCTCTCAAAAACAGCGTTCTATACTCAACTTTCAATCATCTTCCTCCGCCAAAAAATCAATCGCTTGGTCGCGGCTAAGAAGAGGAGTTGTTTTCGCTTCATCCATCGCTTTGTTTAAGCAATAGTCCTCAATATTTTCGGTGATTGTTTCGATTGACTCATTATCTTGAGGTAAAATTTTTCTCCACAATTCAATCGGAATAACCACTGCGGTTTGATTGCCATTAGAATCTGTTATGTATTCAAGTTTTGGGCGATTCATTGCTGTTTTTTCTCCTTTCGTTATTCAATGCCCTATTGTATTAGGAAATGATTGGGCTATTGAATCGGCTAGTTCTGGAAACCCTCGATCATCATTATAACTCACCACTGCGAATCTGCTTCAATTAAAAACATGAGTATCAATCAAAACTCTCATCAATCTTCACCCAACCAAAATTCATCGGGTAAAGGATCATTAAAATCATCACCGATCCAAATTTCTCCTTGATGTCGGTTTGGAATGCGGGGTGTGGATGAGTCGGAGACTAAAAGCCTGTCATTTTTAGCAGATTGGATAAAGTTCAAGACTTCTATAAGCAATGGTTCTGGCACTGATGAAAGTTCCCGTATGATAGTTTCCAACAGAGTCATTTCTTTTGGGGAATCACTATGTCTATCATAATACATCAGATTTTAACTCTTGCTATCGTTTTCATACAATAATCTGGTTCAATTATATCCAAACCTTGCGATCGCCAACCCCGTTTTTTCGTTACATTTCGGTGAAGATGCGTTGATTCTCGCAAAAACCCTGTTAATTTGAAATTATGTTATAAGTTAGATAAAATAGTTAAACCTCCCTAATTCTTAGTTAAACTGCCGCAAAAATATCCTCAAAGACCATGAAATTTTATACTGTAGTTTTGAGAAAAAGCCAAGACTATTGGGTTTCATTATCCCTTGAAAACGGCTTGGTCGGACAAGGCGAAACCCCACAAGAAGCCATTGATAAGCTTAAAGAGGCGATCGCATCTTTTGAAGAGGCTTGTCAATCAGAAAATAATGTTTATTCTTCTCCAATCTCCATTCAAGAACTACATGAATTTTTGACACTTGAAGACACCGAACCAGCAACAGAGATTTATGAATTGAGGAAAGTTTATGCCTAAAAACATACCCGCCCTCAAGCCCAAACAACTCATTAAAATTTTAGAACAAGCTGGGTGTCAATTTTATCGAGAGGGAAAAGGAGATCATCGTTTATACATTCGGGAGTTGGAAGCAAGCAAAAGAATTGTGCCGATAGATATGGGGGCTAAAGAAATGTCTCCCGCTTATGTGTTAAGGATTTTTAGACAATTTGGTTTTACTGACGAATAAATTGAACAATTAATACAATAATTAGCTCCCTTTGGAATTGACTCAATGTTTATAATAGCAGTAACTTCTATTTAATCTTGCTTGGATAACTTGAATTTTTAAACGGTAATTTGAATTTTCTATTGCAATTCCCCTGATTTTTGGTAAAGTGGAGCGTTATTGAATAAAATGTTCTCTGAACTCCAATCAACCCAAAATGAAATTAAAGATTGCACTCTGTTCGGCAATAATCACAATTTTCGCCGTCTCACCCGCCCAAGCAGCAGACAACTGCACCTCCTCGCGAGCGTACCTCTACCAACGCTGTCGGCAATCTTTACCCCTCGATAAACCCGAAAAAACCGACACTTCTAATTATACCGAAACCGTTGCCATTGTACCCGACGGGCGCTTTTATCAATACCAAGCCGGACAGGGTATTTATCAAGTTCATTATAACTACACCGGACGCAACTGGACCCACGCCGACGTCGCCCCTATTCGCATTAATACCGACAAACCCATCGCTATTTTACCCATTCAATATACCGCCAACAACCTACAACCCGGAGCGTCAGTTAATGGCGTTGAAATTGGTCAATTTTGGAATACAATTACCGTGCTTGAAATGAAGCAACGGTTGGAAGCGTTGGGTTTTTTTGTATTGACACCAACGATTCAAATGTACGGCGAAAGTCTAGACGGTTTTCAAGCTTTAGAACATTTTATTGCGGGAGTTCATAAGGGGAATTCCCACGTTCAAACGATTATATTAACAGCCGATGCGAACGTTCCCAACGAAGCCAATCCCCGCCCCGGAGCGCAAATGTTAGTAACGGGTTTGCATCCGAGAGATTTGTGGTGGGAATATCGAATTCAATCCCGAATTATGCCCTTTTATCAACAGCAAGGTTTGTACAATATTGGGCCGAGAGTGAGGGGCGGAAAAAGCAACAAAGAAGGTCATTCTCTCGCTTGGCATCCTCTCATTGAACGCGCCGCAGAATATAATCCTAATGTTGCTATTATTGAAGTTGCACAAGCCGTTGAAATTGTTCAAAAAGCCGGTTCTATTCAAGCCGGACAACAGTGGGCCGCCCCTTTATTTGATGCGATTGCTTTTGCAATGGCCGAACACGCTTGTGCTAACGGTGCAAACTTAGAAAATATTTGTCAAAATGGCGTTTTAATCACCAATAACCCGTAGGGGCGGGTTTTTTCAGTCACCAGTCACCAGTCACCAGTCACCAATATTGTAGGGGCGGGTTCCGAATCAATGTTTGTTTTCCCAAAAATAACATTAATAAACCCGCACCGTTTTTCGGTTGAATACCAATAGATATTTTCCAGAAATAACGTTGATAAATCACCCGTCTTTTGGGTGCGGGGCGGGTTTTTAAAAATTGTTTATGGGTGTTCGAGGTGAACTTGAACCCGCCCCTACAATCGTTAATAAATAACCCGTTTGTGGAGGTGGGGCGGGTTTTTTCAGTCACCAGTTACCAAGATTGTAGGGACGGGTTATGAACCGCAGGTGCAACCGGTATGACCGCAGCCGGAACCGTTGGGATGGCCGTTGGCACAGGCTTCTGAACAGTAGGGTTTGCCGTCTTTTTTGATGGCTTTTTCTAAGGAAACAACGCACAGACAAGATTCACAGGCGCATTTCATTTGAGTAACCGCAGTCATGGCTTTTTCTCCGGGTGAGCTTCATTTATTAATTTAACATCTGAACAGGCATTCAGATATAATTTTAACTTTTCTTTATATTTACCCTCGAACTCTGTGAGAATCTAAAAAAAGGCTAGTTCAAACCCCGAGTTTTTAGCGGTAGTGTTAAAGTGAGAAAATCGAGCCACTCACGAGGCGGGAGGGATGAACAATGGGACTTGAACGGAGACTGTTTCGGGGAATGTTTGATGCGACCGAAGTCGTGGAACTTCGACAAACCTGTTTTACTCCCAGTCGCGTCTATCAACCGGGAAAATATATCGCAGGAGAATTACCCGATATTGCCTTTGAAATGGGGTTGGTGGATAAATTGCCTCCCGTTCGAGGTAACAGTGCTGAAATAGGATATCCTGAAGAACTTGATCTAGATACTGAGTCTGAATAATGTCAATTAATGCTTATACTTGGATAGAGCGATCGCTGAAAACCATTCACCGGGCTGACTGGTATCGCAGTGTACAAACGGTTGAAAGTCTGCCCGGACCGACCATAACTTTAGACGGGCGAGAACTGATAAATTTTGCCAGTAACGATTATTTAGGGTTGGCTGGAGAACAGCGATTAATTAATGCCGCAATTGCAGCCACAGAAAAATTTGGAACCGGAACAACTGGTTCTCGTTTGCTTACCGGACACCGCCATTTACACCGAGAATTAGAATTAGCCATCGCCCGCCTCAAACAAACAGAAGATGCCATTGTTTTTAGTTCCGGTTATTTGGCAAATTTGGGAACAATTGCCGCTTTAGTCGGAAGGCGGGATTTAATTTTATCGGATCGATACAATCATTCTAGCCTAAAAAATGGTGCAAAAGTTAGCGGCGCAACAATTCTTGAATATTATCACAATGACACCGAAGAATTGAGACAACTTTTGCAACAGCACCGCCATCAATATCGGAAAAGTTTAATTATTACCGATAGTGTTTTTAGCATGGATGGTGACTTGTGTTCCCTGCCGGAATTATTAGAATTGGCGGCGGAATTTAACTGTATGCTTATCATCGATGAAGCCCACGCCACAGGTATTTTAGGCAAAACTGGGGCGGGTTGTGTCGAATATTTTGGCTGTACCGGACAACCCTTAATTCAGATGGGAACCCTCAGCAAAGCACTGGGAAGTTTGGGGGGATATGTGGCGGGAAGTGCGACTTTAATTGATTATTTGCGAAACCGTTCCCCCAGTTGGATCTATACCACAGGATTAAGCCCTGCTGATACCGCAGCCGCCCTAGAAGCCGTTAAAATTATTCAAAAAGAACCCCAACGTCGGACCCAATTGTGGCACAATATAAATAGACTCAAACAATTATTGCAGGAACAGCCGGGAAAAACGACGAACACAGAAGATTTTATTGAGTCTTGGTCTAGTTTTCATTCTCCGATTTTCTGCGTTCATCTTCCCAATGCAACAACGGCGTTAAATGTCGGACAGCAGTTAAAAGCACAGGGGATTTTTGCCCCCGCTATTCGTCCGCCAACCGTAAGTACCAGTCGAATTCGCATTTCGCTGATGGCAACTCACCAACTCGAACACCTGCAAAAATTGGTTGAGGTCTTGTTCTCGATTTTAACCAAAGAAGAAGTCTGTTGAGTTGATCAAATTGAGTTGATAAAATTGAGTTGATACAATTAAAACGAGAAACTGTAGTTTATCAGGGTAAAAATGGCTAAAACAATCGCAATTACCGGAGTAAGTCGGGGTTTGGGTCGGGCGATGACCGAAGATTTTATCGAGTTGGGACATACCGTTATTGGCTGTGCGCGATCGCAAGCTGCAATTAAAGAACTCAGTCAAAAATATGGCAAACCCCATCATTTTACCGTTGTAGATGTCACCGACGAAAACCAAGTTAAAACCTGGGCGAAGGACTTTTTAAGCCAAGTTTCCGCCCCGGATATTTTGATCAACAATGCCGCTTTACTTAATAATTTAGCCCCGCTTTGGGAAGTTCCCAGCGAAGAATTTTCCCAATTAATTGATGTCAATATCAAAGGCGTCACCAACGTCATCCGCCACGTTTTACCCGCAATGATTGAAAGAAAACAGGGAATTGTGATTAACTTAAGTTCAGGTTGGGGACGTTCAACCTCGCCGCAAGTCGCCCCCTATTGTGCGTCAAAATGGGCGATAGAAGGACTCACCCAAGCTTTGGCCCAAGAGTTACCTCCCGGTTTAGCCGCCATTCCGTTGAGTCCCGGAATTATTCACACGGATATGCTCGAAATTTGCTATGGTGAAGATGCAGCTTCCTACACCCCCTTAAACGTTTGGGTGAAAAAAGCCGTCCCCTATATTTTGAAACTTTCGAGCAAAGAAAATGGTGTTCCGGTCAGCGTTCCGGTATAATAAAAGATGAGCAAATCGACTCGGTTTGCTTTTTCAAAACCCCTGAAAAAATCAACTTTCCTCCTAAACCTCAACGATAAACCCGTGAAACGTTTCGTTCAGATAGCTGGTTTGGCGATCGCGATCGCATCTTTAAACGCCTGTGCCAATTCTTCACTCGAGGAGGCATTTAAACCCGATCCACAACTACAAAATAATTCGCCGTTTGGTCAGTCCAATGCTAGCACGCCCCCCGAAACTGATCAAACATTCGTTGAGCTACCCAAAAATTTTCCCTCGCAAATACCCCTTTATCCTAACGCCCAACTGCGGGATGTTACCGCTTCGGAAAACGACTCAGAAATTGACGTGATCACCCATTGGAAAACCAGCGATCCGATCAACTCAGTCGAAAACTACTATCAACAGCAATTTGAAGCCCAAAATTGGCAAATTGTTGAACGTCCAAACGCCGAGGGAGAAGGTTTATTTGTCGCCCGTCAAGATAACTTACAAGTCACCCTTTCAGTCAAACCCAATTCAATTTCTAACACGGAAACCGACTTTGAAATTCGTTATATTCAAGATAGCGAAAATATTGCTAAAAATTCCGACAGCGACAAATCAATTTCAACCATTCCCCTTCCCCCTCCCCCTCCACCCGTCACGTCCAACGATACACCCACCCCCGACACCAAACCCACAGACTCCCCCACAGTCGCCGTTTCTCCGACTCCAACGGCTTCCCCAACACCCTCACCCTCACCCTCACCCGAAGCGTCTAACTCCTCTCCCGCACTCGATACGGTTCCGCAAGAATTGCGAGAATTTGTCAGTGATGTGTCAAAATTAGGAGTATTGCAGTCTTCACCGGGACGAAGCGCCAACTCCGCCAACCGCGATCAAATTATTGCCAACCCCAACGAAACCATTACCCGAGGCGAGTTTGCGCGATGGTTGGTGAATGCCAATAACAATTTTTATTCTAATACGGCCGCCAAACAAATCCGTTTGGGGGTTTCCTCCGCTCAACCGGTGTTTACCGACGTACCGACAAGCCATCCCTATTTCCCGGAAATACAAGGGTTAGCCGAAGCGGGTTTGATACCGAGTTCGTTATCGGGAGATAGCGCTGCGGTTTCCTTTCGCCCCGACGCCCCCCTCACCCGGGAAGATATGGTTTTGTGGAAAGTTCCCCTCGATACCCGTCAGGCGTTGCCGAAAGCGACTGTTGACGCGGTTCAAGAACGGTGGGGCTTTCAAGACACGAGTAAGATCGATTCTAACGCTTTGCGAGCTATTTTAGCAGATTTTGATAACGGAGACAATGCTAATATTCGTCGGGTGTTCGGGTTTACCACATTATTTCAACCGAAAAAACCCGTGACTCGCGCCGAAGCTGCTTCGAGTTTGTGGTATTTTGGATTTCAAGGTGATGGTATTTCGGCTGAAGAAGTTTTAGCCCAAAATCAAACTCAAGATAGTGGAAATTCTAGCAATTAAGTTGTTATGCTAACCGAATTTTCAGTGGTTATAAATTTGGGATAAATGTTTGATCGACAGAATTAATTAACGGCAAATTCTATCAGATTTGATCATCAGTAATCATTTGGTAGGGGCGGGTTCTGCTAAGATATTTAATACTACTCAAAGATTTACATAAACCCGCCCCACCCCATGACAGAATTAATGAACTGGAGATTATATGATATATAAAGTGTTGGCTTTCGTGACCTCAACCCAACCTACAATGAATTCTATCAGATTTGATCATCAATAATCATTTGGTAGGGGCGGGTTCTGCTAAGATACTTAATACTACTCAAAGATTTACATAAACCCGCCCAACCCGATAACAAAATTCATCAACCGGAAATGATATCATTAATAAAATGTGCGATCGCGCAACAACATTTGATATTCCAAAAACCCGGTTTCTCACAGAAACCGGGTTTTTAACCCCTTTGAAACGGGTTTTTCATCCTATTTTTTGATAAAATGTGCTGAAGCACAACTACAAACAAGTGATGTATGTGGGATTTAGATCGCCTGTTTAATACAGTAGAAGAATTAGTCTTTAATCATTCTCCGAGCGGCGCCGAATGCGAAATCAATCAAACTTTAATCCAACGCTTTCAACAGCTAGGCGTTGAAGTTTTGCGGGATAACGCCGATAATATTATAGCTAAAATACCCGGTCAAAACAGCCAACGGGCGATCGCCATTACCGGACACAAAGACGAAATAGGCGCTATCGTTAAAACCGTCAAAGCCGGCGGAAAAGTCGAAGTGAGAAAATTGGGCGGTTCTTTTCCCTGGATATACGGAGAAGGCGTCGTTGACCTACTCGGAGATCATCAAACCATTCCCGGTATTTTAAGCTTTGGTTCCCGCCACATTTCCCACGAGTCGCCCCAAAAAGTACAGCAAGAAAACAAAGCCTTGCACTGGGAAAATGCTTGGATAGAAACCAAATGCACCCTCGAAGAATTAGAAACAGCAGGAATACGTCCGGGGACTCGGGTTGTTGTGGGAAAACACCGCAAAAAACCGATTAGACTCAAAGACTATATTGGCAGTTACACCCTCGATAATAAAGCCTCCGTTGCCATTTTATTAGCTTTAGCAGAAACCGTCAAAAATCCCCCCTTTGACGTTTATTTAGTCGCCTCCGCCAAAGAAGAAGTCGGCGCCATCGGAGCATTATACTTTACCCAACGCCAACCCTTAGAAGCATTAATCGCCCTAGAAATTTGTCCGCTGGCACGCGAATATCCCGTTGTAGACGGCGAAGCCCCAGTTTTGTTGTCTCAAGACGCCTACGGGATATATGATGAAGGCTTGAATGGAGAACTGCGCCAAGCCGCCAAAACCGCAGACATTCCCCTCCAGTTAACCCTTCTCAGCGGCTTTGGAAGCGATGCGTCCATTGCGATGAAAATGGGCCATGTGGCGAGGGGCGCTTGTTTGGGCTTCCCGACTCAGAACACACACGGCTATGAAATTGCCCACTTGGGTGCAATCCTCAACTGTGTTAAAATCCTAAAAGCTTACTGTGAAGGGAGTTTCGGCGAATTTCCCCATTGAGAAAAAAAATTTTTTCAGCCTCGGGGTTGACAAACCCAAAAAATCTCTCTATATTAGTAAAAGTGAAAGGCGCGAGATGCTGGACACAACACTTGCCCCCATCGTCTAGAGGCCTAGGACACCTCCCTTTCACGGAGGCGACAGGGATTCGAATTCCCTTGGGGGTACTCAAAATCCAGATGATAATTGAGGCTTGGGGTAAAAACACCTCAAGCTTTAGTTTTGATTACCCAATATGATCAACCAAATATCAGCAACCAAAGCGGTAGAGTCACCAACAAAGCCACAGAACCGACAGCGAGAGTCGTAACGGTTAACTCCCGATCTAAATTAAACGCTTCGGCCAACACCAACGTTGCAAAAGCGGGGGGAGTTGCCATTAATAATACCATAATCAGGAGCGGCGAACCGTCAACTCCCAACATTGAGAGTATTGTACCCATAACCAAGGGAACAATCAACATTTTAATCGAAAGACTGACCGAAGCTTGTTTCAAATAACGCCAAGAGGAAAGCTGACTCAACCGCATTCCCATCAAAATTAACGATAAAGCAATCATTCCCCAAGCTATAAATTGTAAAATTTGTTCAACTTGATTGGGTAAAGAAACATCGCGAGATAATAAACTAAACCCCAAACTCCACAACGCCGGATTTTTGAACATAACTATCATCAAAGCCAAAGGATTTTGAGTTTCTAAACCAAACCTCGCCGCCAACAATACACCCAACCCGTAGGCACCAATAGCCGAACCCAAACCATCATAAAAAACCGCCCAACCAAAATATTGAGTTCCCACCAAAGACAAGATAACCGGAAAGCCAATATAACCCGTATTTCCCACCATTGAACTCAAGATAAAACTCCCTTGAGTTGCGCGACTCCAAGAGTTTTCATTAACGGGAGAAAGGCGGCGTTTTCGACTCATCCAAAGCCAAGCCAAACTCGCACCCAATACAATCGCTATCCACGCCACGACGGGGGCTAACCAAATTTCTCCCGATAAATCGGCTTGGCGTAAAAACACAAAAATTCCAATGGGAACCCCAACCCAAAATAAAAATTTTCCAATCCAAACGGGAACGAAAGGCGGTAAAATACGTCTGAGAATCCATCCGAGAAGGACTCCGCCAATTAACCATTGATACAGTTGTAGAAGTTGACCCATTAGATTGACAATAAAAATTAGATTTGATTTAATTTTATCCTAATTTTGTCGAAAAATATTGATTATAAATTTTTGTTCGTGCTTTTAAGTTTAAACTTTTTGAATTTGAGCAAAACCTTTGGAGATCCCAACAGTGGCTATTTTGTGACCAATTAAAATGAACTTTTATGTTTTAAAAGCGGTCATCTCCCTTGTTTTCAATGCCGTTTTGATCAATTGTTAAATCTTAAAAGTAAAATTTATAATAAACAGATCTCTACCCTTTTCTATTTGTGTGGTAAAATCAATGTATGATACTCAATTACACCTACCGACTGTACCCAGACGCAAAGCAAATTGAATCCCTCAATGAGTGGTTAGAGACTTGTCGAGTTTCTTACAATTATGCTTTACGAGAACTCAAAGATTGGATATCTTCGAGAAAGTGTCCAATTGATAGGTGTAGCTTAGAGTCTGAGTATATTATGGCAGCAGACTACCCATTCCCTAGCTACCATTATCAGCAAAATGTACTGCCAAAAGCCAAGAAACAATTTCCAAGGCTCAAATTGGTTCCTTCTCAGGTGTTGCAAACCAACATAAGAAGATTACATGACGCATGGGACTTTTTTCAGAAAAGAGGGTATGGCTTTCCAAGGTTCAAAAAAGTAGGCCAAATGAAGTCTATTCTTTTCCCTCAGTTCAAAAGCAATCCCCTAACAGGGTGGCAAATACAATTACCCAAGTTAGGAAAAGTTCAGATCAACTTGCATCGACCTATCCCAAATGGGTTTATTATCAAGCAAGTTAGGGTAGTTAAAAAGGCTATGGGATGGTTCGCTGTCATTGCCATTGAATCTGATGTCTTAATTCCAGAAACCAGTCCACATGGACATTGTATTGGGTTAGATGTTGGACTTCTCTCATATTGTGCTACAAGTGAGAATTTTGTAGAACCAGGACGCAAATTCTTCAAAACCGAACACCGTCGGCTGAAAGTGCTACAACGTCGGTTATCAAGAAAACAAAGACGTTCTAAGAATTACGAAAAAGCTAGAAAACGGGTAGAGAAACAACATAACCATATTGCGTTCAAGCGCAAAGATTACCAATATAAACTTTGCCATAAATTATGCAACATGGCAGATACCATCTTCGTCGAAGACATTGATTTTCGGATTATGGCTAAAGGCTTTTTAGGTAAACATTCTCTAGATGCTGCTTTTGGGCAGTTCCGAAGTATCCTTAAATCTGTTGGTAAAAAGAGGGGAGTCTTTGTTGGAGAAGTTGATAGCAGAGGGACATCACAAGTCTGTCCTAACTGTCGAACAACCGTCCGAAAAGAACTCAAAGATAGGTATCATGTTTGCCATGAGTGCGGTTATGGTCTTGATATACCCGTTGATAGAGACGTAGCAGCAGCCCAAGAGTTATGCAACAGAGGAATAGAAACGTATCGGGGGACTCCCGAAAAGCAAGAAATTGGCTCTCAAGTCGATCTGTCGGGGAACTTTGTTCTAGATAAGTGGCGTAGGGGAGCAATGCCCAATTGTAAAGTTGGGAAGCCCGCATCGTAATCTTCGATTCGATGACGGGAGAATGTCACAATCGATAAGTGGTGCTTTGACGAAAAGCAGGAGTGAAGCTGTTGAATAACGCAAGTTTGCCCGAAAACACACAACCCGTCTCCGAAATGGTTGTAGAGGATATCCCCGAGGCCATTCGAGATCCTCACGAAACCCAACCCGCAGCCAAAGGTTCGCAACGAAAGTGGCCATTTTGGAAATTATTCGGACTCGGTATCGCCGCCTTTGGTTTGGCCATATTCCTCAATTCTCAATTTGGCCTCCTGCTTCGACAGAAACCAACCCCCGCAGCCCAAGAAACCCCAAGCGTTGTTTCCAGTCAACCGCCATCCTCTCCCAACGCTACAGCCAACCTTGAAAACAACCCTTCAACCCCAACAGCAAATTCCACCGAAGACCCCTCAGAAAACCTACTCGGACATCTCCCCTACGAAGAAGCCTCACCAGACCAACTGCAAAGCATCACGGCAGATGGTAGCATCAAACTGCGTATTGCAGCCGCTCAAGCTTATCTAGAAATGGCAGAAGCCGCCCGTCGGGATAATATACGCTTGGTGCCGATATCGGGATTTCGGACCATTACCGATCAAGAATATCTGTTTTTTGAAGTCAAAGCCCAACGGGGCCAAAATGCCAGCAAACGCGCCGAAGTCAGCGCCCCTCCCGGTTATAGCGAACATCATACCGGTTATGCGATTGATATCGGAGATGCAGATTATCCCGATACCCATTTAGAAGTCACTTTTGAAAAAACAACAGCTTTCCAGTGGCTCTCCGAGAATGCAGCTTTTTACAGTTTTGAGTTATCCTTTCCTCAAGACAATCCTCAAGGGGTGAGTTATGAACCCTGGCACTGGCGTTATGTTGGCGATCGCCATAGTCTAGAAACGTTTTATAAGGCTCAGTCCCTGCCGGAAAATTCGGACGATATCCCCGAAGCCGAGATCGAACCCTAATCTGTTATGAACCAAACCGCGCTTAATTTAATAGCCATCAGCATTTTTACCATCACCATGTCCGCCCTGCTTGGGCCACTTGTTCATTTATCCCCGGTCATTCCCGCAGGTTTGGCTTTTTCCCTGCTGGTTTTGGGGACAATCGATACTTTGGCCCTCAGTGGTCAGGGTTCAACCGTTTTAATCGAAAGTATAGAAGGAATTTCCCCCGAAAAACGCGCGCGCATTGTCCGCCACGAGGCGGGTCACTTTTTGGTGGCCTATTTAATGGAAATTCCCGTCACCGGTTACGCCCTCAACGCTTGGGAAGCCTGGAGACAGGGACAGATGGCCCAGGGCGGCGTGAGGTTTAACGATCGCGAGTTGGGGGGTCAACTGCAAAAAGGACAGCTTTCAGCGCAATTAATTGACCGCTACTGTACGGTTTGGATGGCGGGTATCGCCGCCGAAAACCTGGCCTATGAGAAAGCAGAAGGGGGCTTGGAAGACCGGGGCAAAATTCGGGCGGTGTGGGCGCAACTGAGACGTCCCCCATCGGAAGCCACCCTCAAGGAACGCTGGGCCACCCTACAAGCTCAAACCTTAATCGAACAAAACCAACAAGCCTACGAAGCGTTAGTCGAAGCGATGGAACAACGCATTTCCGTTGAAGAATGCTATCAAATCCTTGAGAAAAGCTTAAAAATTACCGCTTAGAGAAGGCTGGACTGCCCATTTTTTCGTGAAAATTGCCGTGATTTTCTCTCATGTTGAGGAATTACGGTCAATTGATCCTTCAAATGGTGACAGTATTGACTAAATGGTTTTCCCCAGGCGCGATAAATTTATCAACGTGATGCCTAAATTAGCAATCAGTCAGTGGACAACCCTTACCTCTAATGGTCTGGGAAGGGATATTTAACGGGAGAATCCAATGACTATGACTATGACGTTCGATGACATTTATCGCTATTTCCAAAGCCCTCCGCCCATTTATCTCAATAAAGAGTTGGCGGTCTGCTATATCTTATCTGTGGTCTTGAACGGAGATTCCTACGGAACCGAGTTGATTGACCGACTCGAAGAGGAATATTCCATCTACAGACTTTCGGATACGGTGCTTTATAGTGCTTTGAAGTTTCTCGAAGCACAAGGTAGCATTACCGGCTATTGGAAGAAGGTAGAAGGACGGGGACGCCCTCGCAGAATGTACCAGCTTACCTCGGAATTTCGTAACAAAGCTCAAGAGTTGGCTCGTCTTTGGTACGAATATGCTCAAGAGTATGCGGGAGAACGCCAACTTGTGTAAAGTATTCTCAGGAAAACTTCACTCAAGCTGTCTGCATTGCCATCCATGACTGTTCCTGTCTTACCTTCTACCTTCGTGCTAACTGCACTTTTAGCGATCGGTTTGTTTTTCTTTATTAAGGCTTCTGTTAAAGATCGCACTCAACAAGAAAAACTGATTGCTCAACAAGAGGCTGAGTCCTTGTTGACTCAGCTTCAAGCTTACTTTAGTTCTCGCGCTTATCGCGTGGCACATACGAACCCGGCGGAAAACCAAATCACCTATGAAGGGCTTGTTCGTCCGAGTTTGTTTCTGGCAATTTTTTTAACTTTGCTCACCGCTGTGGGATTATTGTGTTTGGCCCTGGTTCTCTCCATGCTCGTTGAAAATAACGGTCAATGGTTTCTCGGGCTGGTGATTCTTTCTCCCTTAACGGGTCTATTTTATTGGCAACGAGCTAGACGCATAGAGCAGGTGTCCCTGAAGCTCGAAGCTGCTATTGACTCCGTTACTCAACCCCAGAGTATTATTACCGTAAGAGGGCATCGAGATGAACTCGCCACCTTAAAACAGTCTCTCGGGTTGAAATCATTGGACTCAACACACTAAGCGTGAGTGGGCTTCGCAGCCAGAGAGAATCATTACACTGGAGGAGACAGAAGTTCTCACTCCTCAAAATTCCGGCTAAATGTAAAATCGGTTCGCTAGAGAGTTATAATAAAATCTTCCTCATCTAGACCCGATCACGATTTGAGCCGACTTCTGCCAAATCAACATCAACTCCGGGAAAGTTGCTGTTACCATATGCTCAAAGTTAGACAAAAAAAAACAATGTTGCCAACAACACCAAAGCCTAAACTCGAGCCGGAGTCGCCGGGGTGCGATCTGCAATATGTTTTAAACTGGGAAACAGAAAATGATTTTCTTCGACATACTGAGCGCCGAACAATCCCTTTTCTGCCCAGAAGTACCGATCTGTGGTATGCTCGTTTCGCTTGACCAAAAGCAACGCCGGAGGAATGATACCCTCAGCATGAATAAACTTGCGGGCAGCTGTTACGGGCTTATCTTCTCCACTAGAAATGCTGTATTGAGGTACACATTCTAGAATTCGACGGCCTTCTTGTCTGCGACGGCTCTTGCGCTTACGTCTTCTAGCCAACTTAACTTACCTCCTGTTTTTTGCAGACTTGTTGTAAATCTAGCTACCAAATCCGGTAGAAGTATATCGATTCTGCTTCAAAATTTCAATATCTTTTAACAGATCGATACAAAAAAACCTTGCAATAAAGCAAAAGCAGTGCTAGTACAACCCATCATAACCCATCCCTCCGGTAGATAGAAAGAGTATCGGGCCATTTTTTCTGGAAAAATTTCGGTCTCAGGTCTTCGGTCTCAGGAGATGGGGGAGATGGGGGAGAAACTGTTTACTGTAAACTCTTATCACTGGTGACTGGTGACTGGTGAGGCAGTGCTGACTTGGCGGAATAGTCGCGAAGCAACGGACGTTCCCGAAGGGTAATGAGTGACTGTAAAACCTATTCCCCATCTTGATAAAATGCACTAAAATGCAAGATAAGCTTGCAAAATTTACCCTGATTGCGGCAAAAATGATTGCTCCCCCACTTTTGACCGACTCAAAAAGCCAAAAGCGGAGATTGCTCATTGAAAAATCAAAAGCTCCTGTTTGCCCATGCCCACCAGTTCCGAGTTTGTTACACTCTGCCAAGCTCAAGTCTCCCTCGTTGCCAGTTTGGGAGCGTCTTTGAGTATTGTCTACTTGGCTGAAGACTGGGTTGATGGTGGCAGCCGAAAATTGATCCCCGTCGCGGCTTATCCCGAGACGAGCAAAGAATGGCAAGAAAGTCAAGCTTTAATGCCCTCAGGTGTAGATGCAAAAGAGAGTTTACTCCCCCGTCCGCGTTTGCTGTCCGGGACTTCCTCAAACCGATCGAACAGTATCCCTCTGGTCGAGATAGAATCAGAGAAAGATTTTTTTGAGGTCCCTTCCTCTAAACCCCCTCCAGAAGAACAACAACCCGTAGAACAGCGTCAATTTGTATTGCCCCTGATGCGTGATGGAGCCATAATGGGGTTTTTAGTCACGAGCCGAGAAGACCGACCTTGGACACCCCAAGAACAGCATCAGATTCAAGCGATCGCCCACACCTTGACTACAGCCTGTATTTTAGATCGACGGTCAGAGTGGTTTCAGCAACAATTTACACAGCAGCAACAATTACAAGCCGAACAACACGACACCCTACACAGTCTCATGCACCAGCTAAAAAGTCCCTTAACAGCGGTGCGAACCTTTGGAAAACTGTTGCTCAAACGCCTGTTACCCGAAGATAAAAACCATAAAATAGCAGACGGCATTGTGCGAGAAACCGATCGCCTCAAAGAACTCCTACAACAAGTCGATCGAACCCTCGCCCTCAACGAAGAACAGATGCGCCTCCCGGCGGCAATAGATCCCAATATCATCCCCAGTCCCGACACGATCGCCCCCTCAGACAGCTATCTCAAAGGAGAAACCTCGGGGAACCCTCGGACAACCACCCAAGCCTTACTCCCGGCTTCACAAGCGATAGCTGCCACTTCCATCAAAGCCGTTGTTGACCCCTTAATTGTTTCGGCCCAAGCGATCGCCGAAGAACGTCACCTACGCACGATCGCCGAAATTCCCCCCCAACTTCCCCTCGTACAAGCCAATTCTAAAGCCTTGCGGGAAGTTTTGAGCAATATCATCGATAATGCCCTAAAATACACCCCAGAACAGGGCTGCATCTACATTCGAGTTCGTCCCCCGATCGATAACAATCAGCCCACCGATCAACTCGCGATCGCCATCAGTGACACCGGGCCAGGTATTCCCCAAGAAGACTTAGAACATTTATTCCAACGGGGATATCGGGGCATTCAAGCCGAGAGTAACATACCCGGAACCGGCTTGGGACTGGCGATCGCCCAAGACTTAATCGCCGAAATGCAGGGAAGAATAGAAGTATTTTCTCCCGTCAACTCCGAGTGGATACCCCCGAACAATTCTTTGTGTTCTCGTCTCGGTCAAGGAACAACTTTTATTGTTTGGTTAAAACTCTGGGGTTGATCCCCCCCTTTTGACCTGGAAGCAGATCTCGTATAATGCAACTCGCACCGTTGGAAAAATCAGTCACCAAATTTACCCAAATTTATCCTGAAATTGACTTTTGAACTGATAATTGATCATTAATCAAGAAAAACTCAGCTTGAAAGCCAATCCGATCGAGGATACAAGAGAACCCATTTTCTAACGAATCAATCCGAAGGATTTTCAAGCGATGTCACGGTCAATTTTAATGGTGAATTATTAATATTGATCCGACAAAATCTCCCAAACTCCAATTCAAAATATACCCTCCATGATGAATACAAACGACCCCACTTTCACCAATCCCGACATCCCCCCAGTCAGCGAACCGACCCCGGTAAATAATAGCCCGATCTCCGATTCTTTAGTGCAGCGAGAAGATATAATGGCAAGGGCAGAAGATCGCCGCAATGTCTGTAGAATCTTAAGCCGAGCGCACGTTTTAGTTTCCATTCGTTGGTCAAATACTCACCTGTATATTGGGATTCCCAGTACCGTGTTTGCGGCTTTAGCGGGAGTACAAGCCATCTCAGAACTCAATCAAAATGGAAGCGACACCGGAAAAATTATTCAAATCATTCTGTCAATTTTAGTCGCCGGACTCGCCCCTTTACTCACCTTTTTAAATCCCAACGAAAGAGCAAATAACAATCTAAACGCTTCGAGAGTTTACGAACAACTTGCCGACCGCTACGATGCCTTTTTGCTAAGATGTCTGGTAGAAAGACGGAGTTTACAACAAGAACTCGATGAATTAGTCGAGTTAAATTTAGCGTATTCAGAAGAAAAGAAACCCCTTCCCCTGACACCCGAATGGGCGTTTCAACAAGCCAAATCTAATCAATTAATCGCCCCCCTAGCCAAAGAACACAAAAGTAAATCTTAGAAAAATCAAAAAGTGAGTTAAAATCAAACTAAGTTAACGCGCGGCCTACTTGTCGATAGTCTTCTATGCGATCGGAACTTCAAGGCTTAGAAATCACCAAAGGAGAATTAAAGCACCTCAGTGGTTTGGCGATGAATCAGGTTTATCGACCAGCAACGGGGCGAAAATTCCTCAAAGAAGGATGTAAAACCTTAATTACATCCATCCTCATCTTAATGAGTTACGGCATTTTAACCGCCGTTTTTGAATACCATCACCCGTTGCTGATTGTGATTCATCTATTCGCCGCGATCGCCGTAATTCTAGACGATCTCTACAAAATTGCCATCAGTATAAGAAATCCCGACTTACTGCAAATCTTTAATGAAGTCGAGCGCTACAATGCCATTGTCGAGAGTTTAATCCTACACGATGAGTTAGAAGAAGCCGGAAATCTCGACGTCAAAATCTATCAGCGAGAACAAGTCTTAGCGGCGCTCAACTTAATTCGATCCGATCTCGTGCGAGCCTTAAAAACCGAAAAAATCCGACGGAAACATCATAAATTTATCGCTGAAAATCAAGAACTCTTAGAAACAGATTTAAACAAATTAATCATACCCTTCAACCGCGACAAAACCACAGAAGGCGGACGATTACTCAACGAGTCCCTACAACTGGCGAGTCGAGTACATCAAAAAGTTAAACAGTTACGACAGAAACACTCAACCCGTTAAATGTTAGGCTGTTGTATAATGTACTCGACCAATCACAGCCGATGCAACCCAAAATTATCGTACTCGATGACGATCCGACCGGATCTCAAACCGTTCACAGTTGCTTACTCCTAACCCAGTGGGATATCGACAGCTTGCGACTCGGACTTCAAGATCAGTCGCCGATATTCTTCATCCTCACCAATACCAGAGCCTTAACCCCAGAACAAGCCGCCACCGTCACTCGGGAAGTCACTCAAAACCTCAAAACAGCGATCGCCGCAGAATCGATCGAAGATTTTCTCGTCGTCAGCCGTTCCGACTCCACCTTACGGGGTCATTATCCCATAGAAACCGATGTGATCGCCGAAGAACTGGGAGGTTTTGACGCTCATTTTCTGGTTCCCGCCTTTTTTGAAGGGGGACGCATCACCCGCAACAGCGTACATTACTTGATCATCGATGGAGTTCCCACCCCGGTCCACGAAACCGAATTTGCCAAAGATTCGGTATTTGGCTACCATCACAGTTACTTACCCGACTACGTGGAAGAAAAAACCAAGGGTAAAATACCCGCCACTGCGGTGGAACGGTTTGTTCTCGATGACATTCGCAACGGAACTCAACACCGCCTGATGCAGCTTTCAGGAAATCAATGTGTCGTCGTCGATGGGGAAACCCAAGCGGACTTAGATCGGTTGGCGTCGGACATTTTAGCCACCGCTAAAAAAGGAAAACGGTTTCTGTTTCGGAGTGCGGCGAGTATCCTCACCTCTCTAGCCGCCCTCGGACCCCAACCTGTCGCCGCCGACGAGATGGCAAAATATACCCGCGAGGGGAAACCGGGAGTGGTGTTGATGGGTTCTCACGTGAAAAAGTCAACCCAACAACTCGAACGCCTCCTCGAAGAACCCAACGTTGTCGCAATAGAAGTCGATGTCTCTCATTTGCTGGAAGATAGTGCGGTTCAACGCCAGGATTTATTAACTGAAATTCTGCAAAAAATTCAGCAAGTCCACAGCGAAGGAAAAACACCGGTTATCTACACCAGCCGTCAAGAAATTACGTTTAAAAGCGTTGAAACTCGGCTAGAATTTGGGGTGGCGGTTTCCGATTTATTGATGGATATTGTCAGAGGTTTGCCGGAAGATATTGGATTTTTAATTAGCAAAGGCGGAATTACGTCCAATGACACTTTAAGTAAAGGATTGGCTTTGAAAACCGCCCGGTTATTGGGTCAAGTTTTAGCCGGATGTTCGATGGTAAAAACCTCAAGTTCTCACCCTCAATTTCCGAATTTACCCGTTGTCTTGTTTCCGGGAAATGTAGGGGATGCAAATGGGTTAGTTACCGTTTATCACCGACTCAGCCAACAAAGTTAAGGGTTTAACGGCAGATTAATTCCATCCGCCAACCGGAGCAACTTCTAGCACCCCAGACGGCATCATTACCACTTCAAATTCTATCAGATCTCGGGGTAAAATATCCCTTTGACGCAACTTTTCTAAAGGGGTTTCGCTCACCCAATCCGAAGCGGCAGCATTCATGGGTTGATAGGATGCAAGTTGTCCGTCGGCAGTCAGTTTAACCCGATAAATTAAAGTTTCGTTAAACGTTACAGACTGCCAATTGCGGTCAATTACATCATACAACATTTGGTTTAACTGCGCTAACGTTTTCGGGTTCGTGATTTCAGATGCAGTCGGTTGGGGTTGTAAATTGACCTCAGGCGATAGGGTACTTGGGCGGGGTGGGAATTTTTCCAATGAAGAAATCTGCCACAATTTCACCGTTTCGTCACTGCTTCCACTGGCTAAAATTTGACTATCTCGACTAAATGCTAGCGACCAAACTGGCTTTTGATGACCTTCCCATTGGTGAATTTGTTGACCGGTTTTCGGATTCCAAAGTCGGATGGTTTTGTCATAACTCCCACTGGCTAACATTTGACTGTCAGGACTAAATGCCAGCGTCCAAACCGCTCTAGAATGTCCGGTCAGGGTATGTTTTAATTGTAGATCATTGAGTTGCCATAATTTAATCGTTTTGTCGGGACTTGCAGTGGCTAAAGTTTCACCATCCGGACTCAATGCAACCGACCAAACCGCTTGAGAATGTGCGGTTAAAGTTTTTAACCGTTTTCCATCGGTTAACGACCAAATTTCCACCGACCCATTTTCACTCCCACTCACTAAAGTTTGATTGTCGGGACTAAAGACAATTGAACGAACCCAATCCGAAGTTTTTAGGGTTAAATGTTCTTTTCCGGTTGACAAATTCCAGAGTTTAATCGTTTGGTCTGCACTCCCACTCGCCAACCATTTTCCATCGGAACTAATCGCCAAAGTTTTGACATCTTCCCCATGACCTTTTAAAGTGCGAATCAGTTCGCCCGTTTCTAGGTTCCAAACTCTGATGCGGTTATCCCAACCCCCACTGACAAGAATCTTGCTATCGGGACTAATTATTAAGGTTTCAATCGCATCTGTATGACCCGAAAGGCGATGAAGAAGTTGACCGGTTTTGAGATGCCAAATTTTGATTTTACCGTCATAACTTGCACTGGTAAGGTATTGATTATCGGTAGAAATCGCCAGTGCATAGACCCAATTTGAATGTCCGAGGAGAGTTATAGAAGCAGGTAAATATAGGGGGTCTTGAGTCTTGGGTTCGGTAAAAATAGAAGGTTGAAACTGGGGCTTTTGCCAACTTAAACCTAGTACAATCGTAATCGTGGAAAGGGTTAGTAGGGTAGAAGATTTCCAATGGTAACGTTGTGACCCTATCATGGGTTTATTCTCCAGGATAAATGGGATTAGCGACGCTCAGAAAAAATCGTGAGTTTTCGCTAAGATTTGAGTGAGTTCACTGAATTCTTACCGTATAAAAATACTTTAGCGGTTGCATAAATGGCGACATCTAGACAGATTTACCAATGATACACCGTGAAAACAACTCGCTAATATTACCGAGTTTATGCTAGAACCGATTAATCATTACTGCGAGAGACTGGCTGGCTTTTTGGTTTTGTTTTTCTCTTGATTTTCTATCCACAAACGAATCAAGAATAACACCGTTGTTCCGGTCATCAGAATCATCGCAATCGGAGTTAAATAAGTCCAATGTCCTGACATGGTATCCCAAACGTGCCAATTCAGTATAAAGATAGTAATATAGGTTAATTGATGTATTTTCTTCCAATTTTTCTTGAGTTTTTTCACACTCCAGTCATTAGAAGTAATAGTGAGAATAGCCAAAATCAGGAACGTGAACATCCCTGTAATGTAAATCCAAGACGTTTTTAAATCAAAAAAGTCTATACTGCGTTGACGAACCAGTAGAAAACCATGACCAACCGCAAAAACAAACGAGATAATTCCGATTGGACGACGCTGTTTGAGGAGAAGTTTAGGAATCCCGGTTTTTCGGGTTTGAGGAAAGACAATTCTTAGAAGAGTTGGTGATAATGTAATCACATAGCTGATCAACGCCAAAATTCCTAAAACATGAGCGAGTGAAGGTGTATCCAAGGTAAACATAATGCTTGCCAATGAATGACTAAATAAGAACTCTATCTATCCCGAAGATTAGCCATAAACTAACCCTAAGTTTAGGGATAAACCTGAACTTTCGGGTAAGTCATATCATATAGCAATATTAGCTGATTTGTAAATCAAAAACTAATCCAGATCGGCATCCAGAATTGGGGGTTTGGGGGCAATATTGTTTAGCAATGATTTCCTATTGCTATATCCGCTTGATTAATGCGTGTTATAGGGAAAGGTTTTTACAGTTTACAGTGAACAGTTTACAGTGAACAGTTTACAGTGAACAGGTTAGAGGTTACAAGCGATTGTTGAAAACACTGATCTAGCAGTTCGCGAGTCGTATATTTACAAACGCACCGAAGGAAGAATAGCCAAAAGCCTGACCAACACTAAAGTCAGCAATGCGATCGTTACCAAAATTAACAGAAATGTTATCATTACCCCCAACGGCATCGATCGCAAAAGGCTGATAGCCATCCCCCAGTAAAAAATAAGAGTTTGTTTTTTTTGTTGATAAGCTGTTACACATTTAAATTACAGGACAGCCAACACCCAACACCCGACACCCGACACCGCCGATCGCTCAATGCAGTTTAAATGCACAACAGCTTACAGCCTAAAATTTCCATTTCTTCTTGGGCAGAAGTTTCTCTAAAAAAAGGTTGTCGCCCGGTCAATTCTGCAAGTGTGATCAGTGGGATGAGACCCGATCGCGCAATGGGTTAACCAATCCTGTTAAAATAATCAAGCCGAAAAAGTCGCGCTTTGAGTGATCGGCTCTTAAACGTCTCAGTGCTAGACACCAATCACGCATGATCATGCAATCTGACACTTCTTCCTCTACGACGGTCAAACCAGAAGACCAACAACCTGCAAAACCGTCCGTCGATCTCAACCAACAAGTCCGGTTTAAAAGTATTGATGGACGGTTATTATTGATATTACCCTCAGAAACTGCCCATCGAGAAGAAAACGACCCCCCCACAGGTAGCCAATGGACAGAACTCTGGCAACAGCTTAAACATCGGATCAACGGCAGCGAACACGCTTGGGAACCCGACACGGAAGTTCATCTGATCGCCGGAAATCGACTCTTAGATGTGCGTCAACTGCAAGAAATAGCCGAAGCCTTAACGACCGCTCAATTACACCTGCGACGGGTGCAAACCTCACGCCGTCAAACCGCAGTGGCGGCGGCGACGGTTGGGTACTGTGTCGATCAAGACTCCGAACGCAATACCCTTAACAAAACCCCCGCAGAGAAGGCAACCTCTCAAGACGATCCCCTGTATTTACAAACGACATTGCGATCGGGTGTGGAGGTAAAACATCCCGGTACAGTTGTCATTGTCGGGGATGTCAATCCCGGAAGTACGGTGATTGCCGAAGGAGATATTATCGTTTGGGGAAGATTGCGGGGTACCGTTCATGCGGGGGCGTCGGGTAATCTCAAAAGTATGATCATGGCTTTGCAGATGGAACCCACCTTAATTCGGATCGGCACCCAAATGGCAAGAGGTCCGGAAAAACCGCCCGCCCAATTTTATCCAGAAATTGCTTATATGACGGCTTCAGGGATTCGGATCAGTAAAGCTTCCGATTTTGGTAAAGTCAAGCTTTGGCAAGTTCGAGGCGATCAATAAACACAAAAAGGGGTTTAAGCTGGCCATTGAAATCACCCGATCGCAAAAGACAGACACCAAACACCAGAGATCAGACACCAGACACCGCGCGCGCGCAGTATTAAATAGACAACAGGCGATCGACTTCAAGAGCAAGGTAAGGTGATGGGTGTAGATATCAGTTTTTCCCGAACAAAACCCGTAGATCAAAATATCTTGGGGGGAACTTGCATTTAAAGAAATTCTCAGGCATCATGCACTGACAAGATCTAATCTGTGAACTGTCTTGAGTGGGGAGACGATCGCCGAGATTGCTGATTGACCGATTATCGTAATATTCGTAAAGTCCCTAACGACCAACACCAAAAACGAGCATGAGTCGCATTATTGTTATAACCTCGGGCAAGGGAGGGGTGGGTAAAACCACCTGTACAGCAAACATAGGCATGGCATTGGCGAAAAAAGGACGTCAGGTCGCCGTGATCGATGCCGATTTTGGCTTGAGAAATCTAGACTTACTGTTAGGTCTAGAAAATCGAATTGTGTACACGGCTTTGGAAGTGCTATCGGGAGAATGCCGTCTCGAACAAGCCTTAGTCAAAGATAAACGACAGCCGAATTTAGTGCTGTTACCGGCCGCTCAAAACCGCATGAAAGATGCGGTGACTCCCGAACAAATGAAAGAATTAGTCGGGATGTTAGAGGCAAAATCCTATGACTATGTTGTGATCGACTGTCCGGCGGGAATTGAACAAGGCTTCCAAAATGCGATCGCCCCCGCCAAAGAAGCGGTGATCGTAACCACCCCCGAAATTTCAGCAGTACGAGATGCCGATCGGGTAATTGGTTTACTCGAAGCCAATAATATCAAACGAATTCGCCTGTTAATTAACCGGATTCGACCTCAAATGGTGCAGTCCAACGATATGATGTCCGTCCAAGATGTCGAAGAAATTCTCGCCATTCCTTTAGTCGGCGTGGTTCCCGACGATGAAGGGGTGATTGTTTCAACCAACAAAGGAGAACCCCTGGTGTTGTCAGAAACGCCCTCCTTGGCGGCCAAAGCCTTTGTCAATATTTCCCGGCGTTTAGAAGGGGAAAAAGTGGAATTTCTCGATTTTAATCCGGCCCCCGAAGGATTCTTGACTCGATTGCGCCGACTGTTGTCGTCTAAAATTTTATAAAAGAGGCAGTTGACTGATTTGTGTTGAAATCGTCGTTGCTCAACACCTTCTCAAATTCAGTCAAACTGGGAAAATCACCCGTTGATTCAACCCAATCAATTCTGAATTTCCACCAGCAGAACGGATCACTGATTACGGCTCTTTGAAATCAACCCGCCCTCTAAGTGCAACAACTGCCGTCCCCACCCGACAAGCGATCCTCACCGAATCGAAAATCCGATGAAACTCAACGAACTCCTGGAACGACTCTTTCCCCGCAGTACCAACAGCCGAGAGGATGTCAAACGACGTCTGAAATTGGTTCTCGCCCACGATCGCGCCGATTTGACCCCCGAGTTAATCGAAGCGATGCGCCAAGAAATCTTAGAGGTGTTGTCTCGCTATGTCGAAATTGACACCGAAGATTCGGAATTTGGTTTAGAAAGCGATCAGCGGGCTACGGCCTTAATTGCGAATTTACCGATTCGACGGGTGAAAAATACCCCCGATGTCAATCAAACCCCTCCGACTTCCTACGATTCACCGGTGTAGATGGGGATCAGATCGGCTGAGGGCTCGCTCAGGCGGTGCTATTGGTGGAATTCCTCAAAGCCGAACCCAAATCTTAAATCGACAATTTCTTGATGTTCCCATCAGTGATACGCTAAAAGATGGTAATTATTTAGATATTAAGCTTCCCGAGAAATCGGATACAGCGATTTGAGGAAATAAACGCTCATCATGGTCACCACCGAACAAAGAACAAACGTAGGTTACATTACCCAAGTTATCGGCCCGGTTGTAGATGTGAAATTTCCGGGGGGCAAAATGCCGGAAATCTACAATGCCCTGACGATTAAGGGTCAGAACGAAGCAGGTCAAGAAGTTTCTGTTACCTGTGAAGTTCAGCAACTTCTTGGTGATAGCCAAGTCCGTACTGTTGCGATGAATAGCACCGATGGTTTGGTACGGGGTATGGAAGTTGTCGATACAGGCTCTTCTATCTCCGTTCCTGTCGGTACTGCAACATTGGGTCGTATTTTTAATGTAGTGGGTGAACCGGTTGATAATCTCGGCCCCGTTAATACCGATACAACTTCCTCGATTCACCGCTCTGCACCGGCTTTTACGGAACTGGAAACCAAACCGGCTGTCTTTGAAACCGGGATCAAGGTTCTCGATCTTCTCGCACCTTACCGTCGCGGCGGCAAAATTGGCTTATTCGGCGGTGCGGGCGTTGGCAAAACCGTCATTATGATGGAATTGGTAAACAACATCGCTAAAGCGCACGGTGGCGTATCCGTGTTTGGTGGTGTGGGTGAACGCACCCGCGAAGGGAATGACCTCTATCAAGAAATGATCGAATCGGGGGTAATTGACCAAGAAGACCGCAGCAAATCTAAAATTGCCCTGGTTTACGGTCAGATGAATGAGCCGCCCGGAGCTAGAATGCGTGTGGGTCTGTCTGCTCTGACGATGGCTGAATATTTCCGGGATGTCAGTAAGCAGGATGTGTTGCTGTTTATTGATAATATCTTCCGGTTTGTACAGGCGGGTTCGGAAGTATCGGCGCTACTGGGTCGGATGCCTTCTGCGGTAGGATATCAGCCGACTTTGGGGACTGATGTGGGTGAACTGCAAGAGCGGATTACTTCGACGAAGGAAGGGTCGATTACTTCGGTTCAGGCGGTTTACGTTCCGGCCGATGACTTGACTGACCCCGCTCCGGCGACAACGTTTGCTCACTTGGATGCGACAACGGTACTGTCTCGGGCTTTGGCGTCTAAAGGGATTTATCCGGCGGTTGACCCGTTAGATTCCACTTCCACGATGTTACAGCCGAGCGTTGTCGGTGAGGAGCATTATCAAACTGCACGGGCGGTACAGGCGACTTTACAGCGTTACAAGGAATTGCAAGATATTATCGCGATTCTCGGTTTGGATGAATTGTCTGAAGAAGACCGTCTGACTGTGGCTCGCGCTCGCAAGATTGAGCGATTCTTGTCTCAACCGTTCTTCGTGGCTGAGGTGTTTACTGGCGCTCCTGGTCAGTATGTTGAGTTGAAAGATACTCTCAAGGGTTTCCAAATGATTCTCTCTGGCGAACTCGACGACTTGCCGGAACAAGCCTTCTACATGGTTGGCGGTATCGATCAAGTGATGGCCAAAGCCGAAAAAATGAAGTCCTAGTCGGATGAACGGCCAATGGGAATCGGAAGTCACCCCGATCGCGATCGCCAGTTGATTTCTGCCCGGAGGCCCAATTCCTCTATTTTCCTGAAATCACCAACTACTTTCTCTCTATTTATACTTGACAAATGACACTTAATGTGCGTGTAATTGCCCCGGATAAAACGGTCTGGGACGATCAAGCTGAAGAAGTGATTCTTCCCAGCACAACGGGTCAATTGGGTGTCCTCAGTGGACACGCACCCATGATGACCGCTCTCGATGTGGGAGTGATGCGAGTTCGTTCCAAGTCGGAATGGGTTCCGATTGCCCTGCTCGGAGGATTCGCGGAAGTTGAAGAAAATGAAGTCACGATTTTAGTCAATGGAGCCGAACGCGGCCAATCTATTGATAAAAATCAGGCTCAGACGGCTTTCACCGAAGCCAAAGCCAACTGGGAAAAAGCAGAAAGCGGCGGTAGCGAGCAAGAGAAAATCAAAGCTAAAAACGCCCTAAAACGAGCGAGAGCGCGGTTTCAAGCCGCAGGCGGTATGGTCTAATCCACCCGCTATAACCGTCGGTGATTAGTCCTAGCGGCGTCGGATAGAGTGCGCTCGGGACTAATCCCTTTTATACTCCGACTTGAGATAACAGCGGTTGAATACTATCCCAGGTTAGTCCTTGCTGAAGATAACGGGGTTCTGCGGGGTTGTAGGGACTGGCCGCCCGGTCAATTTTAAGAATTTTAGCCTGATTCGGAAGGACAGGAACATCGGGGTCAAAAGCAGTCGGACGCATCAAAGAACTGGAAAATCCCTTAAAAATTGCAATTTCATCGGGTTCCCCCTCTATTTCGATGTGAACAATCAAAACCTCTTGAGGGCGTTTTTCGGTGTATTGTTCCAAACGTCGGGCGATGGAATAACTCATTGAATTTGCTAAGGTTGTTAAGGAAGTATTGAATAAAGAAATATTTTAACTCGGTTTCTCTGCGATCGCAGGGGTTAGGTGTTGGGTGTCCGGTGTTGAATAAAACTCAAAACCCGAACCCGCCCTGTTAATCATTTGTAGCAACAATTTCAGTCTTTCAAATAATCAATCAAAAATCCCAACAAAACAGCGAGAACACAGAACGCTCTCGCTTCAAGTTTATATTTACACAGGTTTTTAGAGCTATCATCTGTAACCTAATAATATGATTAGGTTGTGTTTGTTCCCCCTAGCACCGCTAAGATCGTCAACAATTTAACAATTGCGCTCGCAGGATTTGATGAAAATTCATTCAAATGCTGCTGACGATCTTTTTTAGCTCCAAACTGATGTAATTGAGGTTGGTTTTATCAAACCTGATAACAGACTAGCAGCTATTTTAAAAAATATCTTTGTTTTATATCACATCTAATCGTGATCTTTATCACAGATAAAATAAGTTTAAATCACGGCACTTTCTAACATTTTAATCATACCCAATTTTGCATCAATTTCAACCTCAACCCCGAGCGGTACTGTAAACTGATTGCGAATATGACCGATCATCGAACCGTACCAAGCCGGAATTCCCAGAGGTCGAATGTGATCGTTCAACACCTGGGATAAACTGAGAGTAGGCGAATCATCCTCCTCATCGAGACAGCGAGTACACTGACCAAAAATAAAACCCGCCAGTTGCTCTAGTATTCCCGCTAATCGCAAATGAGTTAACATCCGATCGATCCGATATACATCTTCTCCAACATCTTCTACAAATAAAATCGCTTGATTCCAGTCCGGTAAAAAAGCCGATCCCACTAAAGCGCCCATCACGGATAAATTTCCCCCGACCAAACGCCCCCTCGCCTGTCCGGGGGTAATGGTCTCAACTCGGACTTCAACGGGATTTTGAAAAACAATGGCTTCAGCGCCAAATAACAACCGTTTCAAGTAACCGACAGAAAACTCATTCCAGATGGAAGTTCCCAACAACCCATGAAATGTAATTAATTCACTGCGGCTATAAATTCCCAAAAGTAAAGCGGTAATATCGCTATAACCCAAAACAATTTTCGGATGGCGGCGAATCAAATCGTAATCCAAAAGGGGTAAAATCCGACTGCTTCCCCAACCCCCTCCCGTCGCAATTAAAGCTTGAATGGAGTGATCTGCAAAAAAAGTATTAATATCTGCGGCGCGCGCGCGATCGACTCCGGCTAAATACCCATATTGATCTAAAGCGTGAGGCGCGACTTTTACGTTTAATCCCTGTCGGGCTAATTGTAATTGAATAAATTTTAAATGAGACTTTTTAATCGGACTCGCAGGAGTGACCAACCCGACAGTATCTCCAATTTTCAATCGTGGCGGTTTGATAGGGGAAACGGAAGCATTGGCGGTTGTAGGGGAAAATTGGGAAATTTGAGTTAACAATAGAGATTGTCCAAACCCGGTTAAAAATTGGCGACGGTTGATTGACATAGGCTTGATGTTAATTGCGACTCAAGATTTTATTGAAAAGTAGGGTGGGTGAGAAAGGATAACTTATCTGCTGAAATTAGAACGTTTTTGCACTCACCCACCCGAAAGTTATTTTGAGAAAGGATAACTTATCTGCTGAAATTAGAAGGTTTTGGCACTTACCCACCCGAAAGTTATTTTGAGAAAGGATAACTTATCTGCTGAAATTAGAAGGTTTTGGCACTCACCCACCCGAAAGTTATTTTGAGAAAGGATAACGTAATTGCTAACATCAGAACGTTTTTGCACTCACCCACTCTACAGTTATTCTCAAGATTTGATTCAAAAGTAGGGTGGGTGAGACGGGATAACTTATCTGCTGAAATTAGAAGGTTTTGGCACTCACCCACCCTACAATTATTTTAAGGAGTAGGGTGGGTGAGAAAGGATAACTTATCTGCTGAAATTAGAAGGTTTTGGCACTTACCCACCCGAAAGTTATTTTGAGAAAGGATAACGTAATTGCTAACATCAGAACGTTTTGGCACTCACCCACCCGAAAGTTATTCTCAAGATTTTATTGAAAAGTAGGGTGGGTGAGAAAGGATAACTTATCTGCTGAAATTAGAAGGTTTTGGCACTCACCCACCCGAAAGTTATTTTGAGAAAGGATAACGTAATTGCTAACATCAGAACGTTTTGGCACTCACCCACCCGAAAGTTATTCTCAAGATTTGATTCAAAAGTAGGGTGGGTGAGACGGGATAACTTATCTGCTGAAATTAGAAGGTTTTGGCACTTACCCACCCGAAAGTTATTTTGAGAAAGGATAACGTAATTGCTAACATCAGAACGTTTTGGCACTCACCCACCCTACAATTATTTTGAGAAAGGATAACTTCTCTGCTGAAATTAGAACGTTTTTGCACTCACCCACCCGAAAGTTATTCCAGGTGTACAGTTATTTGAAAAACCCGGTTTCTGTGAGAAACCGGGTTTTTGAGGAGTGAAATCAGAACGTTTTTGCACTCACCCACCCGAAAGTTACTTGAGAAACCGGGTTTTTTGAACTTTTCAAAGAATCTTACTTTGATTGACCAAATTGGCGATCGTAAACTTCGTTTTCTTTCTCTGTGAAAACTTTTAAGTCAGATCGAGGATAAGAAACACATAATAAAGCGTATCCTTCGGCTTGAAGTTCAGGACTCAAACCCATACCGTCACTTTGTTCAACCTCACCTTTTTCGAGTTTAGCCGCACAGGTAGTACAGACTCCCGCATTACAGGAATTGGGTAACTCTACTCCTGCGGCTTCTGCGGCTTCTAGAATGAGTTGATTTTCGGCGACTTCTAGAGTCTGAACGTTTCCTTGATGATGAATTTCAACGGTGTAAGTTTTTGACATGGTATCTGACAAATTTCTATTCAATAAATTTCTCCTCCCCCTGTTTGAGAAAGCGGCTTGAACTTCACTACAAAACCTAAGAAACTCTTAAGTCTGGAGGAATAACTTTCTGTCAAGGAGAGGAGAGAATTGCTAACCGTTAAAGCTGCAATAAATGGTTGTAAATTAACGCTAAGTGAGACGATTACTTAACAATCAGGTGTCCAACCATACCCGCACCTCTATGGGGTTCGCAGTAGTAGGTATAGTCACCAGAAGTTGCATCTTCCGGGATAGTAACTGTGTAATTTTCTCCGGGGGAAAACATCAGAGCTTTGTGAGACAGTGTAGTTGCAACGTCTGCACTGGGAGATTGGCCCTTATCAAAAACAGCATTGTGAGGAGCCAGTTTATTGTTAACAAACTTTACGGTATCACCGGGCTGTACCTCTAACTTTGCGGGTACAAATGATAACATTCCGTTATCGGCACCCATTTTAACTTCGTAGGTTGCAGCAGCAGCAGAAGAAGTATTGAAGACGAAGCTGCTCGCCACCAACAAAACAACGGATAAACCTAAAACTACTCGCTTAGAGATTGACAAAATGAAGTTCATATTCTCCTTATAAATTGCTCACTTTATGGAGTTTTTCACACTTCTACTTTAGCATCCTCTGGGAAAAACTTGCTGAGAGGATAGCTAACTTGAAGTGGAACCGATGCTTATTATACCATAGTGACTCAAACTGTATAAGAAAATTTAAAGTTGAAGATGTGTTGTGGAAAATCAAGATTAGCAATATGACACCAAAACCCAATTATCGCCCGGAAAAAATGTCTCTAGGCCCTCTCGAACGAGAGATTTTAAACATTATCTGGGATCTCGGCTGTGCAACGGTTAAACAAGTTCACGAACAGATTCTCGCCGATCCCGATCGAGAATTATCCTCCCCCAGTGTGACGACTGTATTAAATCGTTTGCGCCAAAAAGGTTGGCTGACTTGCGATCGCAGCGGACGGGCTTATCTTTGGAAGCCTCGCATCTCTCGAACCCAAGCGATCGCCATCGAAGCCCAGGAACACCTCAATCAGTTCTTAGCCTTGGGCAACCCGGATATTGTGGCGGCGTTTGCAGACAGTCTCGATTCTGCCACTTTAGATCAACTTGATGCGATCGCGCAACGCTTAAAAGCCCTACGAGAAGCTAAAAACGAGGAGAAATAATGCACTTGATTTTGATCTTACTCTCACTCGCATTTGCTATCATTTGCCAACGGGTTAGTTTTCCCGATTCTGGGACTTGGGCGCAACGTTGGCAGCGATCGCTAATTGGCTTAATTTTACCCCCCTTGATGCTGCTAATGACGGCTGTGGCGGTGATTTGGATGGGGCCTGTGGGACAGATGCTCGGACGGCCGACGGGTTGGCTAGGGTATGGGTTAGCTTGGGGGTTGTGCGGTTGGGCGTTGATATTGGGTTTAATTTTAACGGTTCGGGGATGGATCTCCATTCTACAGGTGCGAAGTTATCGGCAAATTGAAGTCAATCAGATGACGGTTCGACTGTTAGAAAATCCGGTTTTATTTTGCGCTCAAATTGGGTTTTGGCATCCCGAATTAGTGGTGAGTCAAGGACTCCTAAAAACCCTAACTCCAGACCAACAGCAAGCGGTTTTCGTTCACGAACAAGCCCACCATTATTATCGAGATACGTTTTGGTTTTTTGGGTTGGGTTGGTGCCGGCGTTTAACGGCTTGGTTGCCTTATACAGAACCGATTTGGCAAGAATTATTACTGTTACGAGAACTGCGAGCCGATCGCCGAGCTTCCCAACAGATCGATCCGTTACTTTTAGCGGAAACGTTGTTATTAATGGTTCGTCAACCGGTGGCGGTTTCTGAAGAAAACTGTGCGGCATTTAGTTGTACTGCACCGGCGAATCGAATCACGGAACGGATCGAAGCTTTACTGAGCGACGATGATTCCCAAAGTTTCGAGTCCGATCCGCCTATAAATTCCTGGAATTGGAGTCTGCTGGTTTTTGTATTTCTACCGCTGATCACCGTGCCGTTTCATCACCATTGTTAAACAGTTATTTTAATCAGAATCATCGGTTTCATCGAGATGTTCGGCCACAGCTTGATAAAGATCGAGAACATGGCGATCGAGCAGTCGATAATAAACTTTGCGCCCCTGTTTGCGATAACTAACCAATCGTAAAGCCCGCAGCGATCGCAATTGATGAGAAACGGCCGATTCACTCATTTCTAAAATGGCGGCTAAATCACAAACACACTGCTCTCGTTTGGCTAAAACGGACAATAAACGCAGGCGGTTCGCATCTCCCAAAAGGCTGAAAAATTCCGCCATGCGTTGGGCTTTTTCGACACTAAGAGTTTGATTTCTAACCGTCTGGAGATTTTCAGGATCAACGGTATGATGTCGATCGCAAATGGGTGCTTCTCGATTTTTAATCTGGTGGGTTACAGCGTCGTATAAGGCCGAGTCGGTTGACATTATCTATGTGATCAATATTATTGCATCTAATTTTTATTTTAATTGAAATCCAGTCATTCCGTCAGGAAGGATTGCGATCTTCTGAAATTTCCTCAAAGGGAGGGGTGCCAAGGGAGTTAATCATTGATTTTAGCCAAATATTGTTTAATTAAAAATCACTCTATTTTTGACGACTCAAGGGCTGATTGTTTGAGAAAACGAACAAAATCAGATTAACAATAAAACTCTAACTCAATTTCCGAGCATCTATCGGAATTGAAAACCTGCGGGGATTCAAAACCAGGTTTCTATTGATCAACCGGGTTTTTGGGATGTACCTCTAGGGACTCTGGCAGTTTTCACGGCTATATACATACTTTTGTAAATTTAACAACACTTTTTTACAATTTGTTATCATAAACTCATAAACCAGGGTACAGGTTGAGAAAAAAAGATGAGAATTCCAGTAATTGAAAAGCCTGCTGTCGGTTCACGGACAACCACAGTGGGCGAATATCTCGTGAGTCAACTCGAAGCGGTGGGCGTGGGTCACGTTTTCGGGGTTCCGGGGGATTATGTCCTGGACTTGATGGATATGATTGTTGACAGTTCGATGCAGTTGGTCGGAACTTGTAACGAACTCAATGCCGGTTACGCGGGCCGACGCCTACGCCCGTTTAAACGGAGTCAGTGGGCTGTGCGTGACCTACGGCGTGGGGGGATTAAGTGTGGTCAACGCTTTGGCGGGTGCTTACGCTGAAGAAGTTCCGGTAATTGTGATTAGTGGGGCGCCGCGAACTTCCGCCAAAGGAAATCAATTGTTAATGCACCACACGACGGGAGATTACAACCTTCAACTCTCTATTTTAGAAAAAGTTACAGTTGCGGCTGTTACCCTCACCAACGCCGAACAAGCGCCCGCCCAAATTGACCGGACAATTGCGGCTTGTTTGCGTTACAAACGACCGGTTTATATTGAAATTCCGGCGGATATGGTGGCTAAACCTTGCGTTACTCATGTAAGTTTTGAGCGTCCCAATCCTTTGGTGAGCGATATTCAAGCGCTCGAAGAAGCAATTAACGAAGCGGTAGAATGGCTCGAAAACTCAGAACGTCCTATTATTTTAGCAGGAGTTGAGTTACATCGCTACGGTATCCAAAAGAAACTTCAAAAATTAGTTGAAACGACCGGATATCCCATTGCCAGTACCTTGTTAGGAAAGTCGAGTATTTCCGAACTTCATCCCCAATTTATCGGCAATTATGTCGGGGCGTTGAGTCGAGATTATGTGAAAAATCGAGTCGAAAACTCCGATTGTATTTTGTGTTTGGGTGCGATTATGTCCGACACGAATTTGGGCGGTTATACGGCTCAACTCAAAGAAGGTCAGTTAATTAATGCCAATTCTGAAAAAGTTAAAATCAAGCATCATTATTATTATCCAATTGATTTGGCCGATTTCATGGATGGTTTGATTGCCAAACTCTCCCATAAATCCGATGAGAGTTTAGATATTCAACCCGCATCTCAACTCCTGTCGAAATCTTTTCAGGTTCAACCGGAACAAAAAATTACCAACGCTCGATTTTACGAACGGATTAATCATTTTGTTGCCGATAATAGCACGGTGATCGCGGAAACGGGAGATGCAATTATCGCTACAATTGATTTATTAATTCACACCGATACTCGGTTTATCGGACAGGCGTTTTATATGTCGATTGGCTATTCTCTGCCGGCTTGTTTGGGGGCTGCATTGGCTCTACCTCAAAATCGAGTGGTTCTGTTTATTGGGGATGGTTCATTTCAAATGACTTGTCAGGAACTTTCTACGATTATTCGCTTGGGGTTAAATCCGATTATTTTCTTGATTAATAACGATGGTTATACGATTGAACGGATGATCCACGATGGTTCCTATAATGATATTCAACCCTGGAAATATCATCAACTTCCAGAAGTGTTTGGAGAGAGTATCAGTTGTGAGGTGCGAACCGAAGGAGATTTAGAACAAGCTTTAGAATTGGCTTCTAAAAATAGCGATAGCTTGTGTTTTATTGAGGTTCATTTGGATCGATTTGATTGTTGTAAGACGTTGGCGAGGTTGACTCAAGCGGTTCGTCGGAATTAGTTGGATTGACGAATCAATATTTAAACAGATGAGTTTATTTTGAGTTGGGTCAAACAGCGTTAAACCCAACTTTTTTATGAGCGAAGATTTAAAAAAGGGTTTTAATATTTTCCGCAGGTAAGGGGGGAGAAAAGTAATACCCTTGTCCGAGCGGACAGTTTAAATGTTGTAAAGTGTTGAGTTGATCGGGGGTTTCTATTCCTTCGGCGATCGCATAAATATTTAAAGCGTGAGCAAGTACGATCATTGTCCGAACAATTTCAAAGCTTTGGGGTTCTGAGTTCATACTGCGAACGAAGGAAAGATCGATTTTAAGGTTATCGACTGAAAAGCGATGCAGATAGCTTAAAGATGAATATCCGGTCCCAAAATCATCCAAAGATAAACCAATTCCCAGAGATTTGAGTTGAGAAATACTCTCAGCAACGCCCTCGGGATTTTCGAGTAAAGCGGTTTCTGTCATTTCGATTTTCAGATATTGTCTTTCTAAACCGGTATCGTTTAAAATTTTGGTAATTTGTTCGACTAAATTAGCTTGAATAAATTGTCGGGCGGAAAGATTGACACTGAGAACAAAAGGGGGGCGATTTTTTAGGTTTTCGTTCCACCGATAAACTTGCTGACAAGCATCTCGCATGACTTTCCAATCGAGCAAGGTAATTAAGCCGGTTTCTTCAGCAATGGGAATAAAATCACCGGGAGAAACAAGACCCCGTTCGGGATGATTCCAGCGAACTAATGCTTCAAATCCGTTAATTTCACGGTTGCTTAAATTAACAATGGGTTGGTAATAAACCTGAAATTCATTTCGTTCTAGGGCGCGTTGTAAATCGCTTTCTAATTGTTGAATTAATCGCACCCGTTCTCGCATGGTCGCGTTAAAGATTTCATAGCGTCCTCGACCTAAAGTTTTGGCGCGATACATGGCAATATCTGCATCTCGAATTAAATCATCGACTTGATCGTAACCAATAGAACTTAAAACAATACCGATACTCACATTGGTAAAAACTTCATGTTCGTTGATATAAATAGGCTTGATAATTTCATGGCGAATTCGTTGGGCAATTTGACAAATTTCATTCAGATCCCGCAAATTTTCGATTAAAATTGCAAATTCGTCTCCGCCAAATCGGGCTACTTCGTCAACATTTCGGACGGATTGTATTAATTTGTTTGCAATAATCCGCAGGAGTTGATCGCCAACTTGATGACCCAAACTATCATTAATCACTTTAAAGCGATCTAAATCGAGAAAGAAAATAGCAAAATTAAAATCGGGATTAATCAGATATTCCTGGTCAGCTTGATTTAATCTTTGCAGAAAACCATTTCGATTAAGTAAACCGGTTAAGGGGTCGTGAAAAGCTTGATATTTCAGGTTTTCTGTGGCGATTTTTTGATGGGTAATATCTCGAAAAATCAAGACCGAACCTTGACTTTGCTTTTTTGAATCAAAAATCGGTGCAATGCTATCATCAATCGGAATTTCTCGGTTATTTTTAGAGAGCAGTAAAATCGGTTCGGTTAACTTCAAGGTTTGACCTTGTTCTATCGCTTTTAAAATTAAACGTTGTAGAGAATGGCGGCTTTCCTCGTGGATAATATTAAAAATATCTCTAATATCTTTTCCGATTGCTTCCTGACATGACCAACCCGTAAGTTGTTCAGCAACCGGATTCATAAAGTTAATTTTGCCCATTTTATCAGTAGCAATTACACCATCAGCAATGCTATCTAGAATGGTAGATAACCATTGAGACTGATCGCGTAATTGTTGTTCGATTTGATGTTTATAAAGCGCAATTTCAATGGTGGTTTTTAAATCTCGTTCATCAAAGGGTTTAACCAGATATCCATAGGGTTCGGTGAGTTTGGCGCGAGCCAGGGTATTTTCATCGGCATGAGCGGTAACATAAATTACGGGAATATTATAATTATTTTTAATAATTTCTGCGGCTTCTATCCCATCCATTTCCCCGGCTAACCGAATATCCATTAACACCAAATTCGGTTTGATTTCAGCAACTTTTTGAATCGCCAATTCTCCTTGATCTGTAATTTCCGGTATTCGATAACCCATATCTTCTAATGTTGCTTGCAGGTCCCGAGCCACCAATCTTTCATCTTCAACAACTAAAATAATAATTTGTTCATTCATAGTGATTTGGTCGAGCATGATTTTAAATTCAACAAATATTAATCTATTTTTATTTTACCTAATTTAATCTGAAATTCAGTCCCCTTGTTTTGATTGATTGTTAATTTTCCTTGCAGTTGTGCGGTTAAATCTTGAACCAATTGCAGTCCCAAGGTTTTAACGTTATCCAAGTCAAAATCTGAAGGTAAGCCTTGGCCATTATCTCCAATAATTAAGGTTAAATTTTGTTCGTTATCCAATGTGGCTCTAATCCAAATTAGTCCGGGTGTATTGGGTTCAAAAGCATATTTAATTGAATTAGAAACTAATTCACAAATGATTAAACCGCAAGGGGTTAGGGTATCAAAATCTAAAAAAATATTTGGATCGATATCAGTTTCGAGTGAAATCTGAGAAGTATTCACCGTATAAGTTCTCAAAATTGTTTTCGTTAAATCTTTAATATATTCATCGAGTTTAATCCGACGAAAATCATCAGATTGATAGAGTTTTTCATGGATTAACGCCATTGATTTTACTCGATTTTGACTTTCTTTAAATTTGGCTTTAACAACCGGATCTTGAACAAAACGGGATTGCAACCTCAACAAACTACAGATGACTTGTAAGTTATTTTTTACCCGGTGATGAATTTCTTTCAGTAGGGTTTGTTGCTGCTTGAGTTTTTCTGCTTCTTTGCGTTCGCTAATATCGCGCCCGACGGATTGATATTCTATAATTTCACCCGCATCATTAAAAATCGCCCGGTTAATCCACTGCATCCACCGCACTTCCTCTTCAACAATCACTCGATGCTCGACCATTCCCACAGGATTTTCTAAACTCAATGACTGAAGACATCGATCAATTTTTTCTTGATCTTCGGGAAAAATTATGGGTTCGTAGGAATGATTGATTACTTCATCCAAACTCTTTTGAAAATATCGACAGTAGGCTTTATTCACAAAAGTTATATTACCACCATCAGGATTAAAACGAGCAATCAGTTCGGTTTGATCTTCAATAATTGCGCGATAACGTTGCTCACTTTGTCGCAATGCGGCTTCTATTTTGTGACGTTCGGTGATTTCCTGTTGTAAGAGTTGGTTGGCGGCTTCGAGTTGAGTTGGGCTTTTGAGAGCCAAAGCTTTGGGTACAATAGGAACTAATTCTATCGCCGTGTAAAAAGAAACAACTGCCGTAAAAAATTTAATCCAACCCGATACCCAATAGTGGGGATGCCAAAGCGTCCAAATACTAATTAAATGAGTTGTTCCGCAGGAAACAATAAACGCTCCGAACAGCATAAAAATCCCCGGATAGGGTAAATCAACTCGTTTCCGAACAAAGTAGAATAAAATCAGAGGAATCGAATAGTAAGATAATGCTGTTAAAGCATCAGAAGTCAGATGTAATGTGACGAGGTTAGGTTTCCATAAATAGCAATGTCCGTGAGGGATAAAGGCAACGAGGGCTGGAACGAGGGACAGAACTGAGGACATCACTGTTCTCCTGTTTTAATCTTCTGAAGACATCACTATTCTTCTATTGTAATGAAATGGACACTATTTATCTGAGTGATATTATCTTAGTGATAACCTTTAATTGTTCAGGTCTTCAGTTTCAGATAACAATCGTAATATACAGAGCCGTTTTTAACCCGATAAACTGTTACATTCCTCCGGTTGATTGTAGAGAGATCAAACTCTAAATTTAATTACCATAATAATTATTTTTTGACTATCTTTCTTTAGAGAGATTTAGGGCAGTTGTCAGTCACTTTTACAGTGAATAGGTGTCGGGTGTCGGGTGTCGGGGATGGGTAACGGATGGGTTGAGTGTGGGTTTTTTGGGTTAATGATGCTTGGAAACGGATGGGTTATCGGTGGGGAGGTGGGAGAAGTCAGAAGTCAGAAGTCAGAAGTCAGAAGTCAGGAGACAGGAGTAAGCGCGTTCCGTAGTCAGCTTCGCGTACAGAATTGCCTCTTACCCCTTACCCCTTACCCTTTACCCCTTACCCTATTCCCTATTCCCTGTTTACTATTTCTATCAAACAAAAAATAGGATAGGATCAAGTCAAATTTCCCTTGAATTTCCTATCCCTAAATTGTTATAAATGTGAAAATGAATTAATACAGTGGAACGGAAGAATCAACTTCTTGACTCCAAGCTGTAATTCCACCTTTGACATTAATTCCTTCAATTCCCGCTTGTTTGAGAATGCCTAACGCTTTTGCCGATCGCCCACCCATTTTACAATGAGCAATTAAACGATGACCGTTAAGCAATTCTTTCACTTTCTCAACACCAACACCCCGCTCTATATCTGGTAATGGTATTAATACCGCACCCGGAATTTTGGCGATTTCATACTCATTGGGGTTGCGGACATCAACTAATACAAAATCATCCGCCCCACTATCAAGCAGTTGCTTCAATTCCTGAACCGTCATCTCAGGAATTTCCATTTGTTTTTTCGCCTCCTCCGCTTTGGCTTGGGGAATACCGCAAAACTGTTCATAATCGATCAGCTTTTCGATCACGGGTCGAACCGGGTTCGGTCGCAACTTCAACTCACGGAATGTCATATCCAAAGAGTTGTAGAGCAACAACCGACCGCTCAAAGTCTGACCTCTACCCAAAATAATTTTAACCGTTTCTGTTGCCTGAATCACACCAATTAATCCCGGCAAAATTCCCAAAACGCCGCCTTCGGCGCAGGACGGGACCATTCCAGGGGGTGGGGGTTCGGGATAAAGGTCCCGGTAGTTGGGGCCACCTTCGTAGTTAAACACGGTCGCCTGACCTTCAAACCGGAAAATCGAACCGTAGACGTTGGGTTTATTCAACAATACACAGGCGTCATTGACCAGATAGCGGGTCGGAAAGTTATCCGTCCCATCAACTATCACATCGTAGGGTTCGAGAAGTTTGAGGGCATTTTCCGAACTCAGACGGGTGTTGTAGAGGTCAACTTGACAAAGGGGATTAATTTCAAGAATCCGGTTTTTTGCGGACTCAATTTTCGGTTTTCCGACCCAAGAGGTGCCGTGAATGACCTGACGCTGGAGGTTAGAACTATCGACGATATCAAAATCGACTATACCAATGCGTCCGATACCGGCGGCCGCCAGATACAATAACAGAGGCGAACCGAGTCCACCCGTGCCAATACACAGCACGCTGGCCGCTTTGAGGCGTTTCTGCCCTTCTAAGCCGACTTCGGGTAAAATCAGGTGACGCGAATACCGTTCGTATTCTTCTTTATTGAGTTGGATTTGATCCAAATTCGGATTAAGCATGATAATTCCAAGAAGGAAAATAGCCTTCGGTTGTTAGGATATCTTGCATCCCAACATTTTAGGGTGAGCCAAAGATTAATATCATAAACCAACAGGGGACCAATTGAGCGAGGTGCTTATCATTTCTTCAGCTTGAAACTGGTGATTCTCATCTAAGCACCAATTTTGAATATCGCTGGCTTTTCCCTGTTTAACTGATACAATGATATAGGAATATTGCGACCAAGCACAAACGCGATCGAATTCAGAAGGAATCGCCTCATGGTCGGGATGGGAATGATAAATTCCAATAATGTTAAGATTTCTTGAACGTCCGTATTTTTGCGCGGCAATCATAACTTGGGGAGCAATGGTGTAGCGTCGTTCTGGGCTGGTTACGGGTTGCTCTGCGGTTTCGATCTCCTCAAAGGCTGCTGCTGAGTCATCGTTCCAGGCGTTTTCTGTGGGGATCAGTTCCACAACGATTTTATCAGAATTCTCCGCTATTCGCCCCAAGATTAAACCGCAACACTCGCGAGGATAGCAGTTTTCAGCATGGGTGCTGATTTGTTCAAGCTGTTGGTCAGAAATCGTTAACGTAGACAAGGGATTGTAAAGGAAGGATTAAAAGATTTATCGGTATTTTTTTAGATTAGCTTAACACATCCGATGGCGATCGCCTCATCGGTGGCTTGGCTGATGTCGCCGAACATCGGACGCCCCACAGAAAATCGAGATTAAAAGCGATCGCCAATTCACTCTGATGAGAAGATTTCATTAAAAAATTGTAAAAAAAAATAAAAATTTAGAAGATTTGAAAAATCTTTAAATGAATGCAAATTCCCCCGCTTCGTATTAAATGATACTGAAACCGGAAAGGATTTTTTAAATGATTAGAGTTATCGAAAAAAATATAGAAATTCAGGTCATCGAGATCAACTCAAATGTTTATGACTCAGACTCTAACCTTCAGTGAAACAACCACTCATTGGTTGCTGGCAAATGGTTACACTCCCGATCATCTAGATCGCCAGGGTGAAAACGGAGATACTGCGTTGATGAAAGCCACTCGACAGAAGGAATTAACAGTTGTTAAAGAACTGATTAATCGCGGCGCGGATCTGAATTTAACGAATGATGATGGCAACAATGCCTTATGGTACGCTTGTTTTGGAAATGATTATATTTTGCTGGATCTGTTAATCAATTCGGGCGTTAATATTAACAATCAAAATGATAATGGTGCCACTGTATTGATGTATGCCGCTTCAGCCGGAAAAGAAGAAATGGTAAAGCTTCTCTTGAGTTGTGATGCCGATCCCGAACTGAAAAATTTGGATGATTTTAAAGCGATTGACTTTGCCAGTACCATCGAAGTCTTGAGGATTCTTAAGAATGTTAAAAGCTGAGATCCCAGGAAAACGTTATCACCAGCAAACCAAGCATTCCTATTTGTCGGTCTCACTCGATCCCAACTATGTTGATGCGTTGACTCAACCCAGTTGCTATAAATCTTATCCTCAATTCTATCCCCGATTTCCTTTAAACTCGGATAGAAAGGTTGAGAATCTGATTCGCCTCAGCAGTCAAATTACCTTTGAAAAAACCTATAAAAATAATTCGGTTCAGCTTAGAGTCAATCCCTCAGCCGGCGCGTTATATCCGACAGAACTTTATGTACAAATTCGCGGAGTTCAAGGCTTAATTGATGGGATTTATCATGTCGAAGTTGCCCGAAATAGTTTAACGCTGATCTATCAACTGATTGATGATGGAGTCGAAGATTATATTCTCCCAAATTATTGGGTAAAAGGGTTAATTATTCTCGTCAGTTGTGTATATTTTCGTTCAAGCTGGAAGTACAAAGATCGAAGTTTACGCTATTGTTTTTTAGATGCGGGTCATCATTTGGGTGCCGTTGAAGCCGCAGCCTATTTAGAAAATCAATATCTACAGCTTTATTTTGATTTTGATAAACGTTCATTGAATCAAGATTTAGGGTTTGAAAATAAAGAATTTATTACGGGCGCAGCAATTATTGGAGAACTAAAAGAAAAACCCACTCGACGACTGCGATCGCCAATTCCGTTTGTTTGCGGAACCGATTATTTTGAAGCCAATTCTATCGTTGAAGCCGGATATAAAGAAACCCTTTCGCCTTACAGTTTCCATCAAACTTGGAAAAAACCCGAGTTTTATTATGAACCCAAAAAGTTTTTAGAAGTCGTTTTTAAGCGACGATCCGCCCGCAAATTCCAGCAGCAATCTATCACTTACGAAGACTGGATGAGGATTTTAAATGTTCTCGAACAGCCCATCCCATCGGTTAGTTTTGAGGCGATAGAAATCTATGCTGTGGTGCATCGCGTCTTGAACTTAACTCCCGGTATTTATCGGGGAAATCAACTGATAAAAGCCGGAGATTTTAGGGAAAAGACGGGTTATTTGTGCATCAACCAAGCCCTGGGTCGAGAGAGTGCTGTAACGTTGTTTTTTGTCTCAGATTATCAGAACTATCAAACCGCTATTCAATGGGCGGGTTTGATCGGACAAAGACTGTATTTAGTGAGTCACTATCTCAATCTCGGTTGCAGTGGAATTGGTGCTTATTACGACGATGAAACGCAAGCGTTTCTAGAAACGGATAAAGATGTGCTTTATGCGTTGGTTATTGGTCAATAATTAAATGAGGAGAATTTACCATGACTGCACAACGTCAAGAACTTTATTACAATCTCATCGATGAATTAATGAAATGTCCGAACGGTCAAGAACCGGAAGTTTTATCGAACCATGAGGATTTATTAGATCAAGATTTCATCAAAACTGTAATGCAAGTTGCCACTATGATGGCTCATGAAAATAATCAAGATGCTGCCAAGTTTTTAATTCATATCGCTCGCGAACTTTCCAAAGCTTTGGGTTTGTATCCCGAATTGAATAAGCCTGCTACTACAACCAGTGAAACTTAGTTAAAAAGGAGAAAAATGGTTACTCAGTTAGACGCCAAAAAACTCGCTATCAATTTTTTGGGAGAGGACTTAGAACTTGTCGATGAAGAACGAGAATGGTTAAGTATTGTCGATTCCCGTTTAATCGATGAAGGTTGGTATATTGTAGAAGTTGGAGTCGAAGGATTGCCCGATAAATGGGTAATTCAAGTCTATGAAAATGGAGAATGCGACCCCTGCTATACCTTTATATCGCCGATTTTGCCTTCAGAAATTACAACGGATTTAGAAGACATTCCCGAAGGGATTGCGATGGCAATTGAATCAGAACGAGCGGGTCAAATTGTTGAAACCGTGCGATAGATCAATTGGCTTTTTTGCTTCTAATATTATGTCCGGTGAATCGATTATGATTATGTAGGGGCGGGTTTATTACAGTCACTCATTACCAGTCACCAGTGATGTAGGGGCGCGCCGAGCGCAATTATTTATGTTTTCCCAGTCTCAACTGATAGAAACCCGCCCCTCTTACGGTGATGCAGTAGGGCGGGTTTATTTAGGTTATTTGTGGGAAGACATACATCGAGCATCGAACCCGCCCCCAATCGTGTAGGGGCGGGTTTTGAATTGATTTATGTTTTTCCAGTCTCAACTGATATAAACCCGCCCCAATCGTGTAGGGGCGGGTTCTGAATTGATTTATGTTTTTCCAGTCTCAACTGATATAAACCCGCCCCAATCGTGTAGGGGCGGGTTCTGAATTAATGTATGTTTTCCCAGTCTCAACTGATAGAAACCCGCCCCTCTTACGGTGATGCAGTAGGGCGGGTTTATTTAGGTTATTTGTGGGAAGACATACATCGAGGGTGGAACCCGCCCCTACATCACTGGTCACTGTAAACTGTAAACTGTAAACTGTAATAAACCCGCCCCTCTTACAATGCGATCGCCGAAATTCCCCAAAAAATAACCTCGGGAACTAACGTTATTTTAGCATAAATTGACTGAAATTTAGCCTCTAAATAGGTCATTAAAATCTGAGCATCTCCTCCGGTTAACACAATTTGACTCTCGGGAAAATCTTGACACCAAACTTCGATAAAATCTCGAATTCCTGCTAACAACGTGTAAATAATACCACTGTGAATGGCGCCCGGTGTTTCTATCGCCCAACGTTGGGGAAGATGTTGAGGAAAATTCGCCAGGGGTAACGCCGCAGTTTTTTCCGCCAAAGCCGAAAATTGTAGTCCCAAACCGGGTAAAATAGCACCCCCAACCAAACCGCGATCGCGATCGCATCCGGTAAACGTTAACGCCGTACCCGCATCAATAACTAACACAGGAAAACCGAGTTTTGTTCCCGCTCCCAACACCGCTAAAGCCCGATCAATTCCTAAAGTTGAATAGAGATTTTTTAGCGGTAATTGTTCTAAAGAAATGACTTCAACGTTCGGGTGTTGTTGCCAAATTTTTGTTTGTTCGGGAACAACAGAAGCCAATTTTATCGGAACTGAACTTAAAAAAACATCTCGATTTTCCTCAAAAGCAGAATGTTCTGTATCCCAAGTTTTTAGCATTTTTGAAGCCTCAAATTCTGCCCAATGTAACCGGGAATTGCCAATCATTAGCCCGAACCAAACCCGATTTTTATCGTTAAAAATACTTGGCGAATTGTGGGATAAATTCATACTTTACCGCTTCTAAAATTAAACAGCATTTACCTTAAAATTTTTGTCATTCGTTTGATTTAAAATCACCTTTAACAGTTCTTTTGCTAAATGATAAACAACAGGTACGGAGACAGCATTACCAAACTGTTGTTTAGCCGTATTTTCATCTTCCGCCATCACAAACCGATCTGGAAATCCTTGTAATCTAGCATAATCTTCAGCGGATAGGGGTTTAAATTTTCGTTGGCGGTAAATTTCTCGGATAAACGTTTTTTTGTATTCGCGGGGTTCTTGACAGGCGATAGATTTTTGAGCAATAAAGTCTTTAGTTCCCGTTGCGGTTAAAGTAGCAATAACATCGGAATGGGGTAAATAAACTTTAGAAACTCCATTGATTCCCGTTGAGATTTTGGAGTTGACAAAATCATAACCTTTTCCTTCAATATATCTGAGAATTTTTTGGCTAACTAACTTCTCGATTTCTTGAAAGTGTAAATTGGGAATGAGTTCGGCTAAAACCTCTAAACTGAGGGGATTACCATCTTTTGAACCATATTTTTTCTTACGGCGATTTTTGAGGATAACTTGACAAATAAACTTTTCCCGTTCGCTGGTTTTAATCAAATCCCAAGAGTGTATGGTTGTGTGACCATCTCGAATATCTGCAAAGGTAAAAAAGTCATTTAATTCATCATTTTTTTGAAATCGACCTCTAGAAGTGGGAATTTTTCCGTTAAATAAAATCTCGGGAGGAAATTTTTTCTTTTGAATTTCCTGGGGTTTAATTCCTTCTACAAACTGATAAAGTTTCGGTTTTGTACCGATGGGTTGGGGAAATTGAAAGGGTTTATTTCGTTGTAATTCTTCCTGAATTCCCACAATAAAAACTCGATCTCTATCTTGAGATAAACCGAAATCATAAGAGTTGAGGATCTGTGCTTTGACCGTATATCCAGCATTTTGAAAACTCTTTAAAATCAATTCAAAACTTTTTTGATGGCGGGGTTCGGTTAATCCTTTGACATTTTCAAAAATAAATCCTTTGGGTTTATTTTCTTGAATAATACGAATAACATCAAACCAAAGTTTACCTCGGGGATCGTCAAATCCTTTAATTTTACCCGCAATTGACCAGGGTTGACAGGGAACACCCCCGACAATTAAATCGATTTCAAAAGGAAGCCGACTCAAACTTCTAACATCACCCAAGTTGAGTTCATCTTGATTCAAATAACTAATAAAATTTTTCTGATAAACCTTGAGACAACCCCCATCAATTTCGGAGTAACCCAAACACTTCCCTCCCAAGTCTTCGAGAGGAATTCTAAAGCCACCAATTCCCGAAAATAAATCAATGAAGGTAAACTTTTTTTGAATGGAAAGATATTTCAGAGGAACAAATAATTCCGCTTCTCGACCCAAGTAAAATTTCCCCAATTTTAACGATTCTCCATGATAAACTTAAACTTTATAACTCTTATTCATCACCTCTATCGGGAGAACACCAGGAAGCTAATAACTCTATTTTAGCCAACTGCATTAACTGTTCGATTTGGTGAGAATTACATTCATATTGAGCGATCAGTAATTGTTCAGCTTGGTGTTTAGCATCCTCAATAGAGGTACCAAACACAATCACTTCTTCGTCTGCGTGTCCCGTAACCGTATCAACGGGGACGACACAGCTATAAAGGGGTTGATCGTTTCTGGGTTGTTGTACCATTAGCAATATTTCCTCAAGAAATCGTCGATCATTTCCTCGTTATATTACACTATCGCTATACTGCAATTATCAGACTAAAGTAACAAATTTATTTGTCAGATATGTTCACTCCTCAAATTCAATCCCTAAAGTCTCTCATTCGTCAAGGTTTTAGTCAAGTTTCTTTACGAACACTTCTGACGGTTCCGTTTTTATTACAAATGTTAGGAATTGTCGGACTCACCGGGTATCTTTCCTGGCAAAATGGAGAAAAAGCAGTTAATAAACTGGTGAGTAAGTTACAAAATGAAGTTAGCGATCGCATTGAACAAAAGCTGTATTCTTTCCTAGAAACCCCCAAACTGGTGACGGAAATCAATCAAAAAGCGGTTGAATTGGGAGAGTTAGACATACAAAATCGGCTAGAATTACAGCGTCGTCTTTGGCAACAAATCGAGATATTTGAGCGAATTAACTTTATTCAGTTTGGAACCTATCGGGGAAATTATATTGGAATTTATAACAATCCAGAACTTTCTTTAAGCCTAGACATTAAAGACGAAACAACCAACGATTTTCTCTATAGTTACCAATTAGATAATCAAGGAAAGATAGATAAACTGTTAAAATCATCGACAATTCCCTACGATCCGAGAGTTCGTCCTTGGTATGAAGCCGCAATTGAAGCCAATCAACCCATCTGGGCGGATTTATACAATTGGTTTGATGAGCAAGGTTTAAGTTTAACATTTGTGCGTCCAATTCGGAACAATCAAAATCAAATTATTGGCGTGACCGGTGCAGATATCAGCTTTCAAGAGTTTAATGAATTTTTACGTCAACAAAAAATCGGTCAATCCGGACAAATCTTTATTATTGATCGCCAGGGTTATTTAATTGCTTCTTCGACTTTAGAAGCCGTTTTTACAATTGAAAATAATCAAGCAAGTAAAATCAAAGCGGTGAATAGTGGTGACTCTTTAATTACCGCTTCCGTGAAACATTTAGTTGAAAAGTTTGAAGATCTCAACAAAATTAAAGATTCTCAACAGCTTCAGTTTATCAATGAAGGGAAAGAAGAATTTATACAAGTTGTTCCCTTTAAAGATGAGTTTGGTTTGGATTGGTTAATTGTGGTTGTGGTTCCAGAAGCGGATTTTATGGAAGAAATTTATGCCAATACTCGCACAACAATTTTACTCTGTTTGGGTGCTTTAGTCATTGCTATCATTATCGGAATTTTTACCAGTCGTCAACTGACTCGCCCGATTATTCGACTCAGTAAAGCCGCCAAAGGCTTATCGGGTGGAAACTGGAATCAAACCCTAGAAAAGAATCCGGTTAAAGAATTTAATATTTTGGCGATCGCTTTTCATCAGATGAGTCAAGAACTTCAGCAATCTTATCAGCAACTTGAAGAATATTCTCAAAGTTTAGAACAAAAAGTTACCGAACGCACTCAAGAATGTCAACAGTCGGAACAAAAATTTTCAACTGCTTTTCGGAATACACCGAACCCAATTATTATCACCCGGATGAGCGATAGAAGTTATTTTGATGTCAATGAAAGTTTCTGTCGGTTAACCGGCTATACCCACGAAGAAATCTTAGGAAAAACCTCATTAAATCTTAATCTGTGGGTGACTCCAGAAGATTATGAGCAATTTTATAAAACCTTTGAAGCCGAAGGAAAAATTCGCAACTACGAACTCAATTATCGCACGAAATCGGGAGAGATCAGAACCGTGTTATTATCAGCAGATTTGATTGAAATTAACGGCGAACAATATCTTCTTTCTACCAGCAATGATATCACCGATCGCAAACAATTTGAAGCCCAACTCCAAACCCAAAATATCGAGTTAGAAACGGCTCGAAAAAATGCCGACGCAGCCAACCAAGCCAAAAGTATATTTTTAGCAAATATGAGTCACGAACTCAGAACACCTTTGAATGCGATTTTAGGCTTTAGTCAACTGATGTCAAAAAATCCGATTTTTGCGAGTGCGTCTAAAGAATTAGAAATTATTAACCGCAGTGGCGAACATCTTCTCAGTTTAATTAATGATATTCTTGATTTATCTAAAATCGAAGCGGGAAAAATTGTGCTTGAAGAAAAGCCGTTTGACTTATATTTTCTCCTCGATAGCTTAGAAGAAATGCTGAAGATGCGAACCCATTCCAAAGGAATTCAATTAACCTTTGAACGTTCTCAGGTTCCCCAATACATTCAAACCGACGAGAAGAAATTGCGACAAGTTTTAATTAACATCATTGGCAATGCAATTAAATTTACCGAAGAAGGAAGCATTACGCTAAGAATTGATTCTAACGCCGATAGTTCTAAGGCTTTCACTCCCAACACACCCGTACAACTTTTGTTTGAAGTCGAAGATACCGGAGCCGGAATATCGCCGGAAGAAATAGAGCAATTATTTGATGCTTTTGTACAAACGTCCGCCGGACAAAAATCTCAACAAGGGACGGGTTTAGGCTTATCCATTAGCCGAAAATTTATTCAGTTAATGGGGGGCGATATTTCAGTCGAAAGTCAGTTAGAAAAAGGAAGTATTTTCAAATTTAATATTCAAGCAACAACCGTAAAAGCCGAGCAAGTGATCCATCCAAAACCTCAAAATCAAGTGATTGCTCTAGCACCAAATCAGCCCCAATATCGAATTTTAGTGGTTGATGAAATTGTCGAAAATCGTTTATTAGTCAGCCAACTTTTACAACCTTTAGGATTTGCTGTTTTTGAAGCCGAAAATGGTTTAGAAGCAATTACCCAATGGGAAAAATATTCACCCCATTTAATCTGGATGGATATCCGAATGCCTGTGATGGATGGTTATCAAGCCACCCAACACATTAAAGCCACACCCGCAGGAAAAAACACAATTATTATTGCTTTAACAGCGAGCGCTTTATCTCTGGATAAAGAGGCAATATTTGCAGCCGGATGTGATGATATTCTTAATAAACCCTTTCAACCGACAGAACTTTTAGAAAAAATTGCCACACATTTAGGGGTTCGCTACATTTACGAAACGCCTAATAATGGCACTCAGTCATCTGTTTCTGGGGTTGAACTCACACCCGACAGCTTAAATATTATGCCTTTAGAATGGCTCGAACAATTCCATCAAGCCGCCATTCGGGGTGATGACGCTTGGATGAACGATCTCCTCACTCAAATTCCCGAATCTCATGCCGAACTCGCCGCAACTTTAACCACAATAATTGAAGAATTTCGCTTTGATAAAATTACGGCGATCACCGAACAATTAGTCTAAATTCTCAATCTAGAATTATAACTAAAAATCCAGTTCTTTTAATATCCAAAGTCCGGCAAAAGATTCCGAATTTGGATCGGATTGTACCGCCAGAAAATGAACATTTTTCGCTTGGCGTTTGGCTTGTTCAAACTGTTCGGCTTCGGCTTGAGTTGACGCATCAGCTAAACTCGCTAAAACCCAACTGTCATTTTCTCCCGTTTCCAACACCAAACTCGGACGATCGCTTTTATTAAATCGTAAAAAAGCTAATTCTAAACCCGACATCCAAGCCGCCAACGGCGTCGCCCGTGAAGAAAACACAATTAAACCCGGAATTTGCGTATCTTCACTTAAACCCACCATCGGCAAACCAAAAGCTTCACCAAACCCAATATCCCATTCCGGCATATCATTAAAAGCGCTCGCTTCTAAACTGACAAAAGCCCATTTCTCTCCCTGCAAAGCATCCGGTAAACGTTGCGGTGGAGACTCTATAAACTGCACCGAAGGATTACTCGTTTCCTGATAATTTGGTAAGCTTGGATAGTATTTTTCCTCGCGTTCTTCTAACCATTGAAACAACGCATAAGTCCGACGACTCGCCGCAGCAGGAATCGCCAAATCTTTACAAGCTTTAGTAATCATATTCGCCATCGGACGGCGAAAAAAACGAATTCTTTGTGGAGGTTCGGGCGCTTCTTTTATTGCTTCTTGAATAGCCCCCTGTAACCAAATAGAATTCACGTCGGTACTCGGACAAAATTGAGTATATCGAAATAATGAATCGGCGCGATCGCTAATTTCTAAAGGAGTCTGGCAAATTAAAACTTCCCAAACCTTTTTACCTTCTTCATCGCGCAGTGGACGACTATAAAAGTCCAGTTCCCAAATCGTTCCCATTTTGGCTTTGCTTGCTTGCGATCAGACTACCTGAGTCATTATATCGGTCTTCGTTACCCTGCGGGTTTAAGGAAGTTCTCTGGGAATTTACAACGGTTGGGGAATGGGTGCGGGGACGGGTTGGGGGATGGGTGCCGGAACCGGTTGGGGGATAGGTGCCGGCACGGGTTGGGGTGCAGGTGCGGGTGTCGGAATCGGTTGGGGTGGAGGTGCGGGGACGGGTTGGGGTTTTGGGGTTTGAATTGTTTGAATTCTGTTGTGAATTAAATTAATCATGGCACTTAAAATGTAAATGGGGTTATTAACGAAAATAAACGGGTTATTTGGAAGCTAAAAAATTACTCCCGCCTTCAGGTTGATCCTCAAAAACTTGCTCTAACAACCAACTGGGATAAGCATGGGAATGTTCCAGATTAAAACCCGTTTTTTGTGGATAGCTGTCTGTAAATTGGCTGACAATTTGTTCAAAATGAGTTTTTGAGTGCGTTTCTGTTTCTTCCATTTCAAACCCTAAACTCCACCAAAATTTATCGTCATCCAATTTGAGTTGAGTCAGTTCACATTCAACACCTTGATGATGACGTTGAGTGCGTTTTTTTTCAATGGGAACCACAGGTTGATCGCCCGTTCCTAAAGCTTGAATTAAATGAGCAGGAATTGATTCTTGATAACTCCATTTTAACCAACGTTCGATTCGACCTTGCCAAGCTTTGCCAAATGAATTAATTCCCAGTTCACTCTGACGCCATTTTAACTCTAGCTTTCCTTGACGTAATTTTAAATTAAGGCATTCACACCCTGGCGTATAAAAATAGTAATCTTCGCGCTCCTCTGGGGGGCTGGATAGTTCACCGGGACAAGTCTGTGTAAACCATTCTTCAATAGATTTGGGAATTTTACCCGACTCAAACCAACGAACCTCCAGCGTTAGAAGCGTTTCCATTCTTTCAATCTCCGTCTAACAATTCGATGAATTAGTACACAAAAACAGTACCATCTTCTTGAATCCGAATTGTTTTTTCACTACCCGTTAAATTGCCTTCTTCTTGCAGGGTAAACTCGACTTCTCCATCGTCTGCCATCATATCTTGAATGTCAATTAATCCGGCATCTTCCCGCAGGACTGTAATCGTAACAGGTAAAGGCAGATTCAACAATTCTGTTCCGCTTCCTTCGTACAGCAATCGATCATCTGTATGTCCGATTACTTGATAAGTAACCCAAGCATTGGTATCATTATTTAAGGTGACATCAACCGTACTACCATCAACGTTAATGTTTCCCATTGTTCTCAATTGATCGGCAGGCATTGGCGGTTGAATTACACCGACTCGATCGCCACGTTGATAACGGTTAGAATTCCGGTCATAGCGGTTATAATCCCGGTTATAACGATTAGAATCTCGATCATAGCGGTTATAATCCCGGTTATAACGATTAGAATCCGAATCCCCATAACGCTCGTTTTCGTAGACTCCGCTACCGGAATCCATCTCCCAGTTCGCCTCGGTTTCTACTTCTTCTTCGGCTCCGATTTCTCGAGTATATTCATTGTCCGGACATCCGGGCGGAACTCTAACCAAGCTGTTCAAAGGTTCTTGATAAAAGTCATCAAAGCAATAATCGAGATCGGTTTCAGGTTGAGCAGAAGCGACCTTCGGAACCAAGGGTAATCCTAACAGCAAAGTACCGCAAATTGCACCCAATAGTTTGGTATTTTTAAGATTTTGTAATTGTTGGCGAATCATAAATCCTCCTGATCTTCGGTTTTCCCAAAGCGTGTTTTCAATTCTTTTGAATTGAATCTTTTTAAACGCTATACTTATAATATAGAAATATTCGGAGGGTAATTTCATCTCCTGTAAGAGAGAATTGGTTGATCTGAAGCCGATGTTTATCAAACGGAAGTCGTAATTCTCTCGGAGGAAGTGACTCTCTGTCAGTAGATTTGAAAAATTGAGATCAAATTGAGGTGTGATTGATATGAGTAAAAATAATGGTGACGGTCGGAAAATTATTACGGATAACCGTAAAGCCCGCTATCTCTATGAATTATTAGAAACCTACCAAGCCGGAATTGAACTTCAAGGAACAGAAGTTAAATCGATTCGGGCGGGACGGGTGAATATGCAGGATGGTTATGCGTTAGTTCGCAATGGGGAAGCGTGGCTGATCAATGTTCATATTTCACCCTACGAAACCAGCGCCTATTTTAACCACGAACCTCGCCGGACACGCAAATTGTTGTTACATCGCAAAGAAATTAACAAGCTGATCGGTTTAGTTGAACAAAAAGGCTTAACATTAGTCCCGACTAAAATGTACTTTAAAAACGGATTAGTTAAAGTCGAGATTGCCGTCGGACGAGGTAAAAAACTGCACGATAAACGGGAAACCATGAAACAACGAGACGATCAGCGCCAAATGCAACGAGCGCTGAAACAATATTAAAACTTTACGATAGAGACGTTCCCGGTAACGTCTCTACAAGCCGAGATAAATTTCAGATTTTTTTAATCGTTTTTTGAGCGGATTTTATGATAAAAAATAAGACTAGATAGAAATCTGCACGTCTTCGGAGAAATACAAACAATGAACGCAGAAAACGCTACAAAGACAAAGCGAGTCGAACGGGATAGCATGGGAGAAATTGAAGTTCCCGCAACTTCTTACTGGGGGGCGCAAACCCAGCGATCGCTCCGTTATTTTTCCATCGGAAATGATTGTATTCCTGTTGAAGTCATTAATGCCTTTTGCATCCTCAAAAAAGCCGCAGCATTAACCAACAAAGACTTAGGTAAACTTCCCGAAGACAAAGCAAAACTGATCGTACAAGCGGCCGAAGAAATTATCGCCGGAAAATTAGACGGAAACTTTCCCCTGCGGGTTTGGATGACCGGAAGCGGCACCCAATGCAATATGAATGTTAACGAAGTTATTGCCAACCGAGCGATTGAAATCGCCGGGGGAAAAATGGGCAGTAAAACCCCAATTCACCCCAACGATCATGTCAATATGTCGCAATCTTCTAATGATACCTTTCCCACAGCAATGCACATCGCCGCAGCCATTGCCATTCATCAACAGTTAATTCCAAAAGTGCAAAAAATGCGGGAAGCGCTGCAAGCAAAATCCGAAGAATTTGTCGATATTGTTAAAATTGGTCGTACCCATTTACAGGATGCCGTTCCCCTGACTTTAGGACAAGAATTTTCCGGTTATGTCGCCCAACTCGATGCAAACCTAAAGCGAATTGAGAATATTTTACCCGATTTATATGAATTAGCCATTGGCGGCACCGCAGTCGGAACGGGATTAAATGCCGGGAAAGGATTTGCAGAAAAAGTCGCCCAATACATTAGTGAAATCACCAATTTACCCTTTGTTTCTGCCCCGAATAAATTTGCAGCAATGGCCGCCCATGATGCGGTTGTGATGGCGAGTGGAGCCTTAAAAACCCTGGCCTGTTCTTTAATGAAAATTGCCAACGATATTCGTTTTTTAGGGAGCGGTCCTCGCTGTGGTTTGGGAGAATTAATCTTACCGGAAAATGAACCCGGTTCCTCAATTATGCCCGGAAAAGTTAACCCCACCCAATGCGAGGCCATGACGATGGTTGCCGCTCAAGTGATTGGCTACGATACGGCGATTGGAGTGGCGGGGTCTCAAGGACATTTTGAGTTAAATGTCTTTAAACCGATGATGATTTTTAATCTGATTCAATCCATTAATATTCTAGCAGATAGCTGTAATAATTTTACCGATTTTCTGCTGGTCGATTTGCAAGCGAATACCGAAAGAATCAATCAATATCTCGAACAGTCGTTAATGTTAGTCACCGCCTTAAACCCAAAAATTGGCTACGATAAAGCCGCAGAAGTTGCCCATATCGCCCATGAAAAAAATCTAACCTTAAAACAAGCTTGTTTAGAACTCGGTTATATTTCCGCCGAAGAATTCGATCAAATTGTCGATCCTCGGAAGATGGCTTATCCCGATGTTTAGTCCTTTTTAATCAAGGCTATAATCCTGGAAAACCAACGTTTTAGCCTTGCCAAAATTTTTTCAATATTGAGTATCAAGACAGCCGCTAAAATCAAAGCGGCTCCTTGAATGAGTTGTTTTTGAGTTTCCGAGAGTTCAACCTGTTTAAACCAAGTGTCAAAGATGAAATCTAATTTTCCCCCGACAATGGCAATCACACCCCCCACAAACCACAAAGTTAATAAACCAATCAGTAGAAAGAGCATTTCAGAAAAAGCCTCTTCCTTTCTCCCCGTTAAAATTTTAACTAACCAAGGAATTGTTAATAGAAACAACACAACCCAAAACAAAAGAATAACTGAATTAGACATAAATCATGATCAAAACGTTAATTTATAATAGCGTCAATTGGCTTACTTGGTCTGAACTCAAAATCTTGAAAACACTTGACAAGCTCTCAGCATTGGTGGCACAGCAACTCTTTTCTACAGTCTAGGTTAATATCAGAACAGCGAGCCAAACGACTCGCCGCAAGATAACAATAATTAGAGAAAATCGAGATAATTTTTAACCCGCTTATTGTTCTCCAGAATTAGGTTTTTGCAAAGAGAGATTTTGCGGTTTTTCCTTTTGTTTAAGCGGATAAGATTTGAATTTTTCCAAGGCTACAGTTGCGGCTCGCACAACAGCATAATTAGAATCCCGCAAAGCACGTTGTAAAAAGGGAATCACCTTTTCAGATTTAATCTCTCCCAACGCTTTTACAGCATCTTGACGAACTTGAGGATTAGAATCTTGACTCAGTTTGGCTAAGGTGGGAATCGCTTGCTGAATCTCAGTTCTTAAACCATTTGTAGAGGCAATTTTACCCAATGCGATCGCCAACTGTTCGCGAACTCGATCATTTTGGTGTTGAGCATAACCCAACAGTTGCGGTATCGTTGAAAGTAAACCCGAATCTCCCCAATGATTAATCGTTTGAATGATATAAGTATCAATCGCTTCATTCCTCGGTAAATAAGCAGTTTTTTCCGGATCAGACATCACCACAGAAGGCGGATTTTCAACAGTAGAATTCTCCGCCTTCTCCTGCATCGAACGCACTAATTCATCCGTTCCCTGACGAATACTGACTCGATATCCTTGTTCTAAACCTGTAATTGCATTTTGAATTTGACTTTCTTGAGCCGCTTCTAAATTTTGGCGCAATTGTTGGATTTCAGTTTGATGTTGTTGTTCTAAAAAACCCATGCGACTTTGAATTTCCGCTTGGGTCGTTTTGCTCTCTTGATTGAGTTGTTGGAGTTGAGTTTCATACAAGTTCATCGCTTCACCCATACCCCGAACTTGAGCCTTACTCACTTCTAACTGTTGGTTCATTTGTCTGAGTTGGGCTTCATAAGTCTTGAGATCTTGATTCATTTGTTGAACTTGCTGTTCGCTATCCACCAACTGTTGGTTAACTTCTCCCAGTTGCGTTTCATAGTTCTTCAAAGATTCATTCATCTCGTCGAGTTCCACATCTCGAACTTGAATTTGTTCGCCGAGTTGACGTCGTTCACTTGTTAATCTGTCTCGCCAAGATTCCTTCACCTCTTCGAGTTTTTGCTGATAGTAACGTTCGGCTTCTTCGCTTTGTTTTCTCAGTTCGGTTTCATATTCCAGTCGCAGAGATTCTACAGTCTCTTTAATCCGATTTTGATGTTGTCTCTCTAGCTGTTCAACTTGTTGGCGAATTTGGGTTTCATAGGCTCTTTTTTGACTTTTTAACCGTTTATCCCACCACCAAAAACCAACCCCGAAGCCGGCAAAAGCCGCAGCAATTAACATAATCGCTAGGTTGAGAAATTCCATATCTGCCTCCCTGTTGACAATAAGTCATTATAATAATAATCTGGCGTTACTTTTGCATCAATTTATTCAATTAAACCGGTGCAGGCATGGACGTTCCATTGAAACCCCTGACTCTTGGGCAATTTCCCCTCTTTTGCTTTTCTTCTACCAGGGGATTGACAAGCTAGAATCACTGTAATAAAATCAAGCGTTAGATACCATTCTCTTGGGTTGGGTCAACTCAAGCAGAGTGAAGCTGTCTGAACAGGCAGAATAAAGGAGACCCCAAAAAATGACAGATTCAAATGAGGGTGCGTCCCTACAGGCTTCGCAGCAGCAAGCGTAGCTCGATCTTGCACTGTTAGTTAGTTTGCTCGAAAAAGCGATCGCCGTCAATTCCCAAAGTTCAGGACTTTCTGACAATCCTAAACAACGGCCCCTATTTTACTACGATCAAGACAAAAAACGATTGAGAATCTGCACCTCGGGCGTACTGTTGCGGCTATTTTTCCTAAAAGAATTTAAGTCACAAGATAGTAATTTTGTCTTTGTCAAAGATTTCGATCCCCCCGGATATGGCTTTGTGAGTCGCATTGGGGGTCAACTCAGCGAAGGAAACGAACAACGACTTCCCAACGCGGTTGATGAACTGCGAGAGAGCATTTTAGAAGCTTTAAAAAACGCACTTCCCTCCGATGTGAAGTTAGAAGATTTTCTGATTGATAATGTCGAAGAAGAGTTGCAGAAACTAGCGAAACGGGTTAATGGATTTTTTCCGTCGGGAATCAATCAGGCGAATTTAATTCCCCTAGCTTTTGACGAACGCAGCCAAGCCAAAAGCGATCGCGGAGTTGAAGTTGCGAAAATTATTTCCGCAGTAGAACGCATTGATAGCAGTAATTATTTTAAGCGAATGTGCGACGCGATCGCCCACGAACTCGAAACCAATCGAGGTGCAGATGAAGATGAAATTGACGAAGCGATCGCCAGTTTAGAAGCGGAATATAACCGAGTTGAAAGTCAAATTAAACGCTTTATCGAATTTCTTGACGATGAGGCTTTATCGCGGGTTCGTTTAAATATTACGTCTAGAATTATGGAGGCGATCGCGAACAAAGCCAAAGACAGTCAAGACCACAATAAACAAATTTTAGCAGAATATATTCAACGAATCAAGCACTTTGTTGAAATTGTCAAAGATCAAGGATTAACACTCAATCTCACCGCCCATTATGGATCGAGGGCGGAAATCAATTTTCTCGATTATATTAACAGTGCTAGATTCTTCTCTTGTCTGGCTGTTTGGCCGGAATGGAAAACCCAAATTTTTGAAAATAGACAAGCTAACTCAGACTCGACAGATAGTAATATTATTCGCGAAATTAGCTATCGTTTTCGGATCAATGGAAACAATCCAGAGCGAGGAAAATCTGCCTTTATCGCCCGCTTAGAGAAAATCCAAGAAGATTTATTACAACCAGAGAACCTCTCACCCTATCGGCTCAGAAATTGCTTTGCAGAACTCTTTTTTCTGTCCGTTGTTGTTCCCATTGATAACCAAAGTTCAACCTCTGAGGAGGTTGATCAAGAAATGCAAGAACTGGTTGAGAAAATTGAAGAGATCCCCAGAGAGAAAATCGAGCAAGAAATGCAAGCACTGGTCAATCAAATTGAAGAGACCCCCCGAGAAAAAATCGATGATTTTATTCAAAAACTGATTGCTCGTGAGAGTTCAATGAATAAAATTGCAACGGCTTTAATCAGCATTATCAAAAGCAAAGGGGAACAAATTATCTCAGAGGTTTACCGTCAAACCGCCACGCAATTTATTTGTTTAAAAAAGGGAATTGTAGATTGGAATAGACTGGAAGGAGCAGAAGCCGGAACCCCAGATTTATTAGCAAGGTCAACCTCACCAGAACAGGATAAAATCGCTTGGTTACAACAAATCGAAATCGCCGAAAATCCGTCATCGATTGCCAATCTTCTGTTTTCAATTAAAGTAGAGACTGAATTATTAGAACGAAATTTAGTGACCATCAAAGATCAGGAAACATCTGTAAAGATTCAACGGTGTTTACCCGAAAAATTATTACAGGTGATTTTTGTTCCTTGTGAGTACACTAAAAACCAAACTAAAGCGGGCCAATATCAATATTGTCAGAGTGTTAAAAATGCTGTAGGATGGGCTTTACCCAAAGCCATTCAAATAGAATATGAAACTCGAACGTTACAAAAAAGAGATTCAAGAAACACAAACGAACAAGGAAAACAACTACATTCAGCCGCAGTAACCGCCTTTGCAGTTTTAATTTACACTTGTTTGTGGTGTATCATTAAAGAACTCAAAGACACCGAAAACTTATCCTTTACCACCTCAATTCTAAGACTACAACAAAGCCAAGAAAATGATGATAAAAGCGGCGAACAATATATCTATGCTGCGGCTCAAGCCCTGGAGTCCTTGTTGGCTCAAGATAATCCCACACGAATGCAGGGGCTAGTCTTACAAAACCTGACAAAGAACAATGCAAGCTATGTCAAAAAAGGAGTATTCACCGCCTTATTTAGTGCATTTCCCATCGCTATTTCTACTCCAGAAAAACCCGCCGTCTCCAAACTGGGTTTAATTTCTTATAAAAGTCGCCCCTGCGATGAAAGTGCAAAAAATCCGCAAAAAAATGATATAATTTCAAGTCAAAGCTACATCGCCACCGCTATCGAAAAACCCTTCGATGGTTACGAACTCAAAGCCGAACGAACGCAATCTGATATTGTTTCTACAGAAGAAGAACTCCGCGAACAGCGACTCATTAAAGAAGAAGTCGCCTATCTGGAAAAACAAGGCTGCAAACATATTATTTTATTAGGTCACAGTTACCGAAGTCGTCGGATTAACAAAACAGCCGACTATAACACCCCTTTAGCGGATACAAACTTCCTGCAAACACTTTACCAAGATTTCCCCGATTTAACGATTTATACCCTGCTGCGAGATGTCTTTCCAGGAACAAGAATGCGACAACGTTTGACCTCTCAAGAAGCCGCTTTTGAAATTTTACGAGCCAGCGATCACACCTATTTTTCTGAGCAGATTAATGAAATGGGGTTACGCGATATTATTCCGGTTTATAGCTTTGCAACGCTATTTGCGATAGAAACCCGAGACCAACAAAGACCACAATCGGGATTTTGTGTTTATTTTCTGCTTTCCGATTCTCGCCTTAGTAATATTAATTGGACGGAAAAATCACGTCAACATTTAATCAATCCCGAACAAAATTCAAGCGTTCATCCTTGCTTATTAACTGTATTGCGAGGACTGCATTTTATTGAAGCCGAACGGGGTGTACAAAGTCAACAATATATTCCCGTTCTTGACCCTTTTAGTTGGATTTCTCCGAACACCGTTGAAGCCGCAGGAGAAGTCAAAATTTTACACTCTCGTCGCCAAGGAAAAGTATTATTAAGTTATCCAGCGATACTCACTCGAATGGCTCAGGTACTTCGTCGGAGGACCAACCCATGAATAGTAATTTAGAATTAGAACAAACTCAAATTTGGGGGCGAGTTTTTGAAATCGCCGTACAACGCGGTGTCCTCGCTCATTTACTGCATAGTTATTCTTTAAACGAAGAACATCCCCAACTCGAACCTTGGCGAAAAGTTAGTATTAACAAACTCAGTAAACACCTCATTCAAGCTTTTAAAAATACGACAACCTTACCTGTTCACGATAATTCTGTTGAAGAACGGGTTCAGGAATATTTACGTCATTTATTGATTTTAGGGTACGGTTTAGGGTGGACTAGCTTACGAGAATGTCTGAATCATTATAAACCCTCTCGCTCGATGAAATTAGAGGCGTTTTGGTGTCCTTTAACCTTACCCGGAGAAACGGATAATAGAGAGTTGGAACCCAAGAAAACGGCTGAGGAATTTTATCAAGCCTTTAACCTTTTAGATTATATTGATTCGTCTATAGTGACTCAGGGACAGCCAGGAAGAGCCGACTTTTTACTCTGGCTATCTCCAACGGAAGAACAGCTAAAAAAACGTCAACCCCCGGAAGATTTTATTCTCTGTTTTGAGTTTTCTTTTAACGCTCCTTTGGAATTAAAAAACTTTCGTTTGGAAACCTCTCACTGTGAAGAAATAAACCGCTACGCCCGTTATCTGGATGCCCGGGGAAGTTTTTCGCGTATTTGTGCAGAAGTTCAAGGCGATCAACTGCAAGTGAGTTCTAAATTAAAAGAGTATCTTTTTGTGTTTAGTGGGAAAGATAAACCCCTTTATAAATTGTCTCAAGCTGCTTCCTATACGCATAAATTAGTTGAATTACTGCAAAAGAAAAAGCGGTTACAAAACTCTTGTCTGGCTCGATCAATGGCGATAACATCAAACGGGGTAGAAAGTTTATCGGCTCATTTTAATTCGGAGAATAACCCCCAAGTTCAGTTAATGAAATCTTTGGGTGAAGCTTATGAACATCTCATCAAACAGAAAACTCCAGAAAATTTTAACGCTGAAATTAAAGTCGTTTTTAATACACTTTTAAACTCTTTACCGCCAGCTTTAAAAAAGCAAGCAAAAAGATATTTTAAGCAAACTGACAGCTTTGATAAACATTTAAGCATGGATTTTTCAGAGACAGTTGAAGACTTCTTTCAACCCATGCAAACCTTTGACAGACAAGATATTTTAGAAGCGATTGAAGAAACAGAAAAGCTGCAAGCTTACTTTCAAACCTCTCCCCGTTCGGCGATTGAACCCTATTTAACTCAACCCAGTTTAACGCTTAGAGATGCTCATAAATCGGCGATAAAAGCGGGTTTATATTCGGCAATATCTGGGCGATTAAATGTTATCGCTTTGGAAGGAAATCCGGGAATTGGGAAAACTGCTTCGGTTGTCTCTTTTCTGAAAGAACAAAAGGACGGATTTTTATTTTTATATGCGAGTCCTCGCGTGGTAATTAACCAAAATGTTACCCAAGATTTAGCCCAAGAACAGGGTAAAAAAACCGGAATATTAACAGTAACAACTAACTCTTTGCTCATTGGTTCGGCTAAAACATACTACGAGGAAAAAATAGCCCTTCAAGAACAAAAACCGAAAAAGATTGATGGTCTTGTTGTTGTCAATGGAGTTGATCATTTACAACATCCAGTCAAAAGTAGTATTCTTTTTATTAATCCCCAACAAGAAGAAGAGATTAATAATGATCTCGCCAGAAGTCAACGTTATAAAAAATCTCTGAATGAACGGGATGAGCTAGTGAATACGAAAATAAATCCTGGAGTTTTACGAACTCTCGCAACTGGAACTCGTCATTTATTAGAAAAAAATCCCCAAGTTCAACAAGTTGTTTTAACCGTAGCGACGCAAGGTTATCGAAATTTAAGTCAAGGGACGACAATTGAAGCGTTAAGCAACTTATTTCGCAACCGTGTTAATACTCAACCCGGAATTAATGAACGTCTAGAATTTGCCAAACGGGTTCCGACAATTATTGTGATGATAGATGAAGTGGCGGGGGATGGAGCCGGAGCATTATTTGTTAATGAAATCGCAAAATGGTTGCAAGAACAGTTTCTTCTACCTTTTAAAGATTCACCGTTTCGGGTAATTTTAATTATTGCTGATGCGTCTTTAAGTAATGAAATTGTTCTCAAGAATTTTCTAGAAGCGGGTAAGCGGGTTCCCGATAAAGTTTTGATCAGTCCGAGCCGAGGTAAAGAGGCGTTTCGGGTAACGGAAACTGAATTAAAAATTGGGGGAAATAAACACTCTGCCCTACATATTATGACCAACAGTTATCCGGCGACAGAATTAACGATTGATTATAGTATTCGTTTGTCGTTAATTACTCCCGAATTAACTTCTGATGGCAAGCCGCAAAGTATTAAATCAGCCATTCGTCAACAAAGTGAATCCGTTCTTTTGAATAATGCTTGGCAAGAAATAAAAAAAGGGTTAAAAAATAACGCTCAACAAATTATATTTTTTGCTCAAGATAAGGCATTTTTACGCAAACTGAGAGAAATGTTAACCGAGGGAGATAAACGGTTATTTTTAAAAAAAGATGATGTTCAAGTGATAGACCAAAGTGTTTTACCCCGTGAACGCCTGCGGTTAGTTACCGAACCCCAACGGGATAACGTGAAAGTCTTTTTAATGACATCTTCCGGGGCGAGGGGGGTTTCTTTTCCGAAAGCCGATTGGATTATTGCCTCTTTTCCTCGTTTTAGTGTTGAAGCTTCGTTGATGGAAATTGCCCAGTTAATTTATCGGGGGCGGGGACAATATACCCATCCAGAAACGGGTGAAAAATGCTCCGGTGAAAATATTCCTCGGCGGCTCGTTTTGCTGATTAATGACTTTTTTATTCCCAGTGAAACCGTCGATCAAGAGCGTCAATGGTTGCGTCAATCCAGCGATTTATTAACGTTATTATTAATGCTGCGTTCGACCATTTTGACTCGAATAAAAGGGGATGCAGGACTGCGAAAACAACGGTTGGCTTTTGTTCCCGTTGGTCGCATTGGCGATGAGGAGTTAATTCAGTTAATCTCTGATGATATTCAACAGTTTTTGCAAGAAGCTAATGTTTTTGTTAACGATAGTAGCTATCCTTCTGAATTCAAGGGACTGGTGAAAAAGGGTCAACAATTCGTAGAAGACTTGTTTAAAGATTTTAGATTATCAGGACGAACGACTAAAAAAGATCGGGTTTCCTACGCCAATTATCCGACCCTTGAAGCATTGGTTAAAACCGTTTCTCGTCCCTCAAGTCCCCTTTTACCGAAAGTCAATGACACAACCAAGATTCCTGATTATCTCACTTGTTTGGGGGCGTTTTGGTGGGAAGATTGGGGCGATCGCCAAATTCAAGAAAAATACAGTTTCTCCGAGTCTCAAGCCAAAATTCGCGAAGCGAGAAAGCAATTAATGGGGATATTAAATCAAATAGCTGAGTGTCAAAAAATCCCGAGAAAACTGCGTGACCCCGCTCGCGATATCCATAAAATTTTACTTCGTGAAAATAACGCAGAATGGCGAGAATATTCTATAATAGAAGAGATTAAATCCAACGATGTGATGATTGCCTTACCCCTGGATTATCCCCAATTTTGGAAACCCCCTTTCAATAGCGATGGGGTTGAAAGAAAACAGGAATTCGTTGACCCGCAAACCTGGCGAAATGCTTTGGGACGGACATTAACCCCGCAAGGGTCTGTAATACCTATAATTGCCAAATACCAGGATTTTCCTTGGGCTGCGGTGGCTAGCCGACATTCGATTTCTTCGTTAGAATTAGCGTTTAATAACCGCTATTTTATGGCGTCTTCGGAGTTGAATTTGCTCAACACCATTTTATTAGAAGACCCGGAAGAAAGCTGATTCATTGATTACAATAAATCTCGATTATTATGTCATTTATGCCCAATTCATCACCATCATCAACTCAGCGGGTTCGCGTTTTGATTTCGGGACGAGTCCAAGGGGTTGGCTTTCGCTACTCCACTCGCGAAGCGGCGATACAACGCAACGTTAACGGTTGGGTGAAAAATTTGCCGGATGGTCGCGTCGAAGCGGTGTTAGAAGGCTCCCAAACCGATGTAGAATCAATGATTGAATGGTGTCATCAGGGGCCGCCAGGGGCAGTTGTCAAAGAGGTGAGTGTCGCAGAAGAATCCCCCGAAGGTCTACAAAATTTTGAGATTTCCCGTTAGGAAAGAGGGAACAGGGGACAAGGGTTAGGGGTTAGGGGTTAGGGGTTAGGGGTTAGGGTTCGTCAACCAACACCCAATCCCTAAAACCCAATCCCCAACACCCGACACCCGACACCCGACACCTATTTCTTAAAGATGGGTTTCCACGAATTCTTTTAAGCGTTTCATACCCGTTTCTATTGTTGCTAAATCGGTCGCGTAAGATAACCGAATATGATCGTCATTTCCGAAGGCAATTCCGGGAACTGCGGCGATTTGTTTGTCTTCTAATAAAGCATTACAAAAATCCACCGAATTAATTCCCAATTTGCTAATATTCAGATACATATAAAATGCCCCGTCAGGTTTAATACAACTAATTCCCGGAATGTGACTCAGCATTTCATACATAACCTCTCGCCGTTTTGCAAATGCCAACCGCATTTCTTCGACGCATTCTTGAGAATTTTCTAAGGCTGCAATTGCCCCGTATTGGGCGAACGTACAAACATTTGAAGTGCTGTGACCTTGAATCCGAGTTAAACTTTTAATGGCTTGAGTTTCCCCCGCCAAATAGCCCAATCTCCAGCCGGTCATCGCGTAGGCTTTGGCAAAACCGCTACTAATAAAAGTATACTTATAACTCTCGGGATGGGCGGCCGCGATGCTCAAATGTTTGGCATCATCATAAATAATTTTACAATAAATTTCATCGGCCACCACATAAATTCCCGCCTCGACAATCACTTCGGCTAACGCTCGAATTTCCTCGGGAGAATACACCATTCCCGTTGGATTTGAAGGAGAATTGAGAATAAAAAGTTTCGTCTTAGAAGTGATCGACTGACGCAAAAGTTCGGGAGTAATTTTATATCCCGTATCCCCATAAGTCTGAACAATCACGGGATTTCCTTCGGCTAGTTTCACCATTTCGGGATAACTCACCCAATAGGGCGCCGGAATAATCACCTCATCCCCCGTTTCTATCATTGCCATCATCAAATTGTACAGCGATTGTTTGCCGCCATTGGTGACAATAATATTCTCGGCCTGATAAGATAAACCCGTCTGTTCGCTGAGGGATTTGGCGATTAACTGTCTCAGCTTCTGTTCCCCGGCCGCAGGGCCATAACGGGTTTTTCCCTCATCCAGTGCTTCTTTAGCCGCAGCTATAATGTGTTTGGGCGTGTCGAAGTCAGGTTCTCCCACACTAAAATTAAGCACATCAATTCCCTCAGCCTTCATTGCTTTGGCTTTGGCTGAGATTGCTAACGTCAGGGACGGTGTAACCTGCTCGACTCGTGCTGCCAGCTTCATCCTTTGTGAACCTTGATTTGAGCTTTTGCTTTAAAGTTTAAATTTTAAGCGGGGTTCGGTTGAGTTGCAACCTAATTATCAAATATCGTTGACATTTTTTTACTACGAAATAACAGTTTTGTCAAGTTTTTTAAGTTTAAATTTTCTGAAAGTCTACTCAGACCCGACCGAATTCGTTATTTTTACCCGATTTCAACCCTTGAGAACATCCGAAACTCCAGATTTTCTTGACTTAGAAAAAATCCTTGGGCTTCGGCGTTCCTGCGGGGCAAATTTTCCCAAAAGATCGGTAAACTTTTAGCCGGCAATTCTCCAATAAGCGCTCTAAACTTTTCTAGCCTTCTTCAAACTTCCTGGGAAAAAAAATCCGAAAAAAACGGTGGGTTGTTATTGCCTTTCCCCATCAAAAACCTCTAAAAGAGTTAACCCGCTCCAAATTCAACAACCCCTGACAGCATTAACGGCAACATATCATCTATAATAGAGCCACAAACACAGCATTTTGTTTGTTTTTTTTTACTGTAGCTTCAGAGTTACTAAATGTTGCACTCCTATTTTGATACCGAGACCGACAACCAAAAATCCTTCGAGTTACCAGGCGCTCGTCCGCACTACAACCCCGACCGTCCCGGACAAGTTGAACACATCTTTCTCGACTTAGTGTTAGATATTCCTAACAAACGCTTTCACGGGAATTGTACCATTAGTTTAAAACCCGTGCAAAGTGGAATTGAAACACTGAGGCTGGATGCGGTTAACTTAGAAATTGAGGCGGTAAAAATTGATGGAGTCGATCAATCCTTCGACTATGATGGCGAACAACTCCAGGTTTATCTCAGCCCTGCGACGGAAGCTGACAAATTAATCAAGTTGGCGATCGCCTACCACGTTGACGAACCTCAGCGAGGACTCTATTTTATCAGTCCGAACCCTTTTTACCCCGATAAACCCACACAAGTTTGGACGCAAGGGGAAGACGAAGACTCGCGTTTTTGGTTTCCTTGTTTCGACTATCCCGGACAACTGGCGACATCAGAAATTCGGGTAGAAGTTCCCCAACCTTTTATCGCCATTTCCAACGGCGAACTTCTCAGTCGTGAAACTCAAGGCGACAAAATCACTTATCATTGGTTACAAAAACAAGTTCATCCCACCTATTTAATGACCTTAGCGGTGGGAGAATTTGCCGAAATCGAAGACCAATGGAATAACATTCCCGTTGTTTATTACGTCGAAAAAAATCGGGAAGCCGATGCTCGTCGCAGCATGGGAAAAACCCCCGAAATGATCGAATTTTTCTCTCAAACTTTTGGGTACGCTTATCCCTATCCAAAATATGCTCAAGTTTGTGTGGATGATTTCATCTTTGGCGGGATGGAAAACACCTCAACAACCTTGTTAACAGACCGCTGTTTACTCGATGAAAAAGCAGCAATTGATAACCGCAATACCGAAAGTTTAGTCGCTCACGAACTCGCTCACCAATGGTTTGGTGATTTGGTCGTAATCGAACATTGGTCCCATGCTTGGATCAAAGAAGGAATGGCGACCTATTCAGAAGTCTTGTGGACTGATAAAGAATACGGAAAAGAAGAAGCCGCCTACTATCGACTCAGCCAACAACGCAACTATTTATCAGAAGATCGTTCTCGGTATCGTCGCCCAATTGTCACCCATATTTATCGAGAAGCGATCGAACTCTACGACCGTCATCTGTACGAAAAAGGCGCCTGTGTTTATCACATGATCCGCACAGAATTGGGCGAGGAACTGTTTACAAAAGCCATTCATACTTTTGTACAAAATAACGCTCACAAAACGGTAGAAACCGTTGATTTACTGCGGGCGATTCAACAATCAACAGGGCGGAATTTGCTGTTTTTATTTGATCAATATGTATATCGGGGTGGTCATCCAGATTATAAGGTGTCTTATAGTTGGGATGGCGAAAATCAACTGGCTAAAATTACCGTTAAACAAAAACAAGCAAAAAACAGCGAAAAAGCCAGCGAAAACAACTTATTTGACTTGAAAATACCCATCGCCTTCGCCTACTTCTCCCAATCTTCAGAGCAACCCGAACCGCAGTTTCAAACCTTTACCGTTCGCATCCATGAAGCCGAACAAAGCTTCTATTTTCCCCTAACACAAAAACCAAAATTCATCAGTTTTGATGCGGGAAATAATACCCTCAAAACCGTCAGTTTAGAATATCCCGTCGCCGAACTCAAAGCCCAATTGCAACACGATCCCGATCCCCTTTCCCGGATTTTTGCAGCGGAATCTTTGGCGAGAAAAGGCGGATTAGAAGTCGTTAAAACCCTCTCAAAAGCCCTCAAAGACGAACCCTTTTGGGCGGTACGGGTTGAAGTCGCCAAACAATTAAATAAAATTAAACTCGATCAAGCCTTTGCGGGGTTAATTGTTGGCTTAGAAGACTCTCAACCAAGAGTGCGTCGGGCGGTTGTTAACAGTTTAGCTAAAATCAAAACACCCGACAGTTATCAAGCGGTAAAATCCATTGTTGAAAACGGAGACGCGAGTTACTACGTTGAAGCTTCAGCCATTACCGCTATCGGGGAAATGGTATCAGGAAATCCCGATGAAGCACTCACCGAAGAAAACGGAATCAAACTGTTAGAATCGGTATTGGAAGAAAAAATCGGTTGGAATGAAGTCTTACGTTCGGCGGCGATTTCCGGTTTGAGTCGCATGAAAACTTCAGAACCCGCCCTCAATTTAATCTTAAAATATACCGCTCCGACGGTTCCTCAAGCCTTGCGTTTGGCTGCAATTCGAGCCTTGGGAACGATTTCATCCGGTCAAAACAACATCAATCTTGAACGCATTTTACAGCGCTTAGAAGAAATCTCCAAAGAAGATTTTTTCCTCACTCAAGTTTCTGTTGTTGTCGCCTTAGAACAGATGGAAACCCCGAAAGCCATTGCAGTTTTAAATGATTTAGCCGATCAAACTCTTGATGGACGAGTCCGACGAAAAGCGGAAGAAGCCGTTCAAAAAGTCCAGAAAAATATCGGTTCGGACAAAGCGCTAAAACAACTGCGGGAAGAACTCGATAAGGTGAAAAGAGATAACCAAGAATTGAGGAGTCGCTTAGAAACTTTAGAAGCCAAAACTCAGACCAATTCCAAAGCAAAATCAAACGGCAAAAATTAGCAAAGCGGGGCGGGTTTACATAAGTTATTTCTGAGCAACATAGCTTGAGTCGGAACCCGCCCCTACAGTTAACAATTCTTTCGGAGTGGGGCGGGTTTTTACAGTTTACAGTTTACAGTGAACAGTGTACAGGTTACAGGTTACAAGCGATTGCTGAAAACACTGATAATTGATAACTGAAAAAACTGATAATTGATAACTGTAAAAACTGGTGACTGGTGACAGGTGTTGCAGCGAGGGCTTGCGCGGGTTTCCCCCATGAGCGCGTTCCTTGCGGCCCCGGCGGTTTCCGCCGAGAGCGAAGTTCGCTCATAGAGCGACTGCTGAACCCGAAGGGTGACTGGTGACTGTTAAATGCTTTGCCATTCTAAAATAACAGCGGGGGGAACTTTAAGCGTTCGCTCTTTTTCTAAGGGTAATTTTAATTCGATTAAATGATTGCTTGACAATTGAGATAAAATCGGCTTAAAATCATACTGACCAACATTAGGAGCCGGAGATTTTTCTGCAAACACATCATCCGCCTGTAAAGTCCGGTCAGCATCCTTAATTTTTAAGGGTTGAACGTGAGTAAATATGACTTCACCCGGAAACCCAACCAAACGCAAATTAATCTCGGCCAATTCGCCGGATTTTACCCGTTTAAACAGGATAACTTGCCAGGAATCTCCCGTATTATCCCGCAAACTATGGCGAGATTGATAAAGAACTTGTTCCGGGGTTTCTTGTTGTTTTCTGATTTCAGCTTGGGCGGGTCGAGAGTAACTCAAGTTGAGCGTTAAGAACAGAATCAAGATTAAAAATACCGATAAAATTCGTTGTCGTTTTTCTCGCATTTGGATTCACCTCCAGGGCGTTTAATTATTAGTTTGTAATGCCGCTTCTAAATCAGCAATAAATACGGAATACATCCCCCGTAAATCTCCGACTTGGAAATCAAAAGCTAAATCTTGAGGGTATTTGCTTTGAACAAACTCAGGACGAGAATTTTTAGAACCATGACAAGCCAGACAACTCGCTTCAACGGAAATTCGGCGATAATAGCGGGTTCCTTCGGTTCCGTTGACGGTTTCGCGATCCCAAAATCCGATCAATTCTGGATCTTGTTCAAATTTCGCCAGTGCGATCCGATCGCGCAAATTGTGGGGTGCATGAGCCGGATTTCGGTATTTTTTGGCAATTTGTTGGACTTGCCAACCCTTTTCTTCACTAAGCTGTTTGGCTCGCATTCCGACGGGTTTACAGACTTGTTTAAAGGTTTCTCCTGTCGGTTCTTCCGTCCCACCTTCTAGGGTGGAAGCCAAACCGGATCTGATCTGGTCGAGAAGTTCGATTTCTTGAACGGCTTGGGCCAATTCACCGGGGTTCGTTTCCGCCCACGCCTGGGTCGGATGGCTTACCAATAACGCAACGATGGCTACAAGTCCGATAAACAAACGATAACAGGTCTTTTTGATCACGGCTATTTCTGTAATGATCTTTAATTAACTGTATAGTAATATAGTGAATAAAGCAACTCGATAAATACATATCAACTCCCAGAGGACCAGAGATGATGACCAATAGCACAACAACCCTCCAACCCGAAGCCGTAGACGCCGCCATTCTCAAGCAATGGCTTGACCAACAGGATGTAACATTAGTGGACGTCCGCGAACCGGTCGAATATGCAACCGAACATATTGGGGGGTCAATTTTAGTCCCGTTATCGAAATTTAACCCCGGTCAAATTCCCAACACGGGAAAAAAGGTGGTCGTCTACTGTCAAAGGGGTTCTCGTTCAATTCAAGCGGCGCAGCAGTTACTTACAAGCGGTTGGGACGTGGAAAATTTAGCCAGTTTGCAGGGGGGACTGGAGGCTTGGAAAGCCGGGGGTTATGAAACAAAAATTAACAAAAAAGCGCCCCTCAGGCCTGATGCGTCAGGTGCAAATTGTGGCGGGTTCGTTGGTGTTGACCGGAACTTTACTCGGTGCGTTGGTTTCGCCTTGGTTTTTACTGTTGAGTGGTTTTGTGGGTGCGGGGTTAACCTTTGCGGGAATTACCAATACTTGTGCTTTGGCGTTGTTATTGGCGAAATTACCATTCAATCAACAGATCAAATTTTAATCCGATCTTAATCCTCGCAACAGTTGCGATCGCGCGCGCGTTAACTCGAATGCAGGGTTTTGAGTTGTTGAATTTCTTCAGCTTGCTGTTGAATGCGATGACTTAAGCGATCGCAAACCAGTTCACACAGTTCAAAAATTAAGGGGTCATTGATTTCGTAGTAAACACTGACCCCAACGGGTTGACGGGACAAAATCCCCGCTTGCGTGAGAATTTTGAGATGTTTGGAGAGGTTGGCTTGTCCTAAACCTGTGGCTTCGGAAATCTCGCTGACATTCATCGCTCCGGATCTCAAACAGTTTAAGATTTGCAGGCGACTGACTTCAGAAAGGAGTTTAAAGTATTCAGCGACAGGTATTAATGCGCTCGAAGAAGAAGGATTCTGCACTGGGGAAAACGGGATTTAACAATTTAACTCACTTAATACTATGTTACACCTTTTCGGCACTGCCGATCTCATCGGGTTTCGCAAAAAAAATAGCTGTACCTGATTTCAGTACAGCTATCCCAACCCAGTCTCTTTTGAAAGAAATCTCTTTTAATCAGTGTTTATCAGTGAAGTGTTATTTAACTTTCTGATTCTTCTGAATCATCATCTGAGTCTGATTCTAAGTTATCGGGATCAACATAGTAGCAAACGGCATCATCCAAACAAATCAGCGCCCAACCCGAATCGTCAATACTTTTTAACTGGTAAGCGGCTTGCTGTACAAAGAAACCTTTGTGATTGCGGGTTTCTGCTTTAACGTGAACTTGATTATCGATAGTCATAGCTCTCACAACTCCTTGCTTTATCAAAAATTACTGTCAACCGTGAATCTAGATTGTTAATGACTGAAGTTCCCAAATCTTATCATTGGTTGGCTAAATTTTGGATAAATTTATGTTATTCTTTGTAACAGACTATAAACAAATCGAGATCTTCTTTAAACATTAAAACCGATCTCAACCGCCACGAACTCTAGGTTAGAATGCTTATCGATTCACATCAACATCATCCTAAAATTTATTTTACTCCTTGTAGGGGCGGGTTTTTACAGTTTCCAGTTTACAGTTTCCAGTTTACAGTTTCCAGTTTACGGTTTACAGTCAACAGTGAAGAGTGAACAGGTTACAACCGATTGCTGAAAACAGGCTCGAATTGATAACGGTAAAAACGGGGAACTGCATAAGTGATAACTGTAAACTGTAATCAGGCGCACCCCTACAGCGAGGCAAGAAAAGGTAAAAATACTTACTCAAAATCTTCAGGTTTCCAGCAACCATTTTTGAACCCTAGCCAGACTTTTCCAGTTAGGTTTTCGAGATAAACCCTCATCAAAATTTTTCTTGACTTCATCGAGCCATTCTGAGTCCGCCATAATCATTTGTTGAGCCGTTTCTACATGAGGACGAACGCCTTTTTTATCGAGATCGAGCATCGCCACCGCCAAATTAATTCTTGCTTGAGGATCGTGGGGATTGAGTTTAACCGCAGACTTCGCCGCTTTATAAGCAGATGAGGGTTTATTCGTCAGTAAATACAACCAAGCCAGACTCGTCCAAGCATTACTATTTTTCGGAGCGCGATCGCAAACCTCTTGAAAAATCGGAATCAAAGCTTGAGGATCTTCACCAGCTTGATAACGTTCAAAACCTTCTTTAAACAATTCTTCAGGAGTTTTCATCGGACTAACCAACCACAATCTCTAAACAGTAATAATTTCAGCACAACGAGAGAACGATAGGCTCTCAGCAAGCATCAAGCTGATGTGATGTTTGCCAATTACCTATCGTTACCCAAGCTGTGCAGTTCACGGAAGTTGCAAACAAAAGTTTACAATTGGGAATTTTAACAGAGGTTTTTCAAAGGGTTCTAGGTCGCAAAGGACTTCCCACAGCCACAAGTTTGAGCAGCATTAGGATTAGTAAACTGGAATCCTCCACCAATTAAAGCCTCGCTGTAGTCAAGCACTAAACCATAAATGTAGAGAAGACTCTTGGGATCGCAAACCACTTTGAAACCTTCTTCATAATCAAAGATGCGATCGTCTTCTCGAATAGTGCTGACATCTACCAAGTCCATCAGGTAAGACATACCCGAACATCCTCCCTGACGGACACCGACGCGCAAACAGAGATCTTGTCCTTGCTTTTCTCGAAGCAGGAGAACTTGCTTGATCGCAGAATCGGTCATTTGAATTCCTTGAGCTTGAGACTGAGCGGCTTGTGTCATGGATTGGCTCGACTCCTTAATCTACAGTATTTGGTCGTGTGAATGGGGTCATTCTTCTCTATCTTGTTGTATTTTACCAATTGTGATCGCTCTCAACCCAAAACTCGCTGATTCCCGGAGCCTGCGATCGCACTTGATGGCACTTTTCCCACGCAGTAGCACGATCGCGCTCTCCCCGAAAAGCTCGAAGTGATGTTAAAGTTATGTAACTCCAGGTAATCAGGCTCACTCAATCGCAGCGAAACAAATTGTAGTTTCTAGCAATCTCGGTCGTTGATAGCCTAAGCTTAAAATAAACGTTAAAAGCGTGACTTAGTGGAACCTTCCTCATGGGGAAGTCCCCAATCTTCGTATTGCCAACCGGAAAATTATATTAGATGGCACGTCTCAATCGCTCAACCCTACGTCGGCTACAAAGCTTACCCCAAATTCCCAGTGTTTGGGAAGGCGATCGCCGTTCGGTGTCACCAGAATCGAGTTCTAAACTCGAAGGAGAGGACTCAGCCAGCAGCGAATGTATTATTTGGGTCGATGGCTCTCAAGGAATGGTACGAGCGATGGATATGGTTGCTTCCGACTTGGGGCCAGAAGCCACCGTCCGTACCTTGCTACGAGCCATCGAACACCCCCAAAGCCCAACTCCTGCGGCTCGTCCTCAAAAAATCGTCGTTAAAGATCGCGAAATCCAATTTTTCCTGCGGGGGGTTCTCCAAGATCTCGACATCACCATTGAATATGTCCCCGACTTACCCCTGATTGATGAAATCTTTCGCGGACTCCAAGAAGTCGCCGAAAACCGTCCCCCTCAGTTACCCCCTCAGTACGCTTCTGCACTCCAAGAAAAAGCCTACGCCATTTGGGAAGATGCACCCTGGGAAAAACTGGGCGAACACCAAATTTTATCGATCGAACTCAACGAATTTGACGTCAACACCCTCTACATTTCCACCCTCGGGAAATTGGGGATGGACTACGGGGTGTTGATGTATCGCTCTTTGGACTCGTTAAAACAGTTTCGCGAGCGTGTGGTGCAACATAACCCCGCGTTGAACCTCGAAGAAGCCTTCCTGACTCAAGACTGTCTATTCGTCACCTACGAGTCGAACAGCGATTTTGAAGACGAAGATGATGTTCATCTCGGCGCCAAACCCATTTCTGAAATCGAGCCGAGTTTTGGGAATTTACACCCCTTAGAAGGCTTGCGTTCGATTCTCTACGAGGAAGAAGCCGCCACCGTTTTAGTGGCTCTAGAAGCCTTGCATCGCTTTCTGCGAGACGAACGGCAAAAATTCAAGCCTCACAAGTTTCCGGCCCTTTCTCGTCGCTATCGTATCCGCTTTCCCCAACCCGATGCCGAGAAAAAGCAAATCATGGTAACGGTGGCAACCCTTCCCGAAGTGGCCACCGAACTGTTAGAAATGGCAGCTACAGCCGAAAATGAGGATGAAGATGACTTAGATGTAGAAGAAACGCAGGTTCTGCTTGAAGGTCTGGTGCCGCCCAAGTCTTTGTTGAGTTTGGGTGTGATGCCTTGGGACACAGCAGAATATTTGCGAAACCACATCAAGTTTTATCAAGATGCCGAAGTCGATATTCCTGAAGATGGCGACGGTTTACCGGTGATTTTAATTCAAACTTCTAAACCGAAAGCTCAAACTTTGATCCAAAGCATACAAGAAGCCGGAGGACTCACCGGAATTTGTTTTAATCCGGGCGAAGATCCCATCGCCGGCTGTAATTACGATTTGGGGATTTTGAGGACCGAAGATGGCGATCTGCACCTGTTGGGTGAATTTTTGGAAGATGACCCCACCCACCAAGAAGCCCGTCAAAAATGGGACGCACGCTGTCAAAAGACTCAGGGGTGGTGTGGGTTAATTATTGCGATGGGATTAACCGGGGCCTCGCGGGGTCAGCCCGGGTTGAAGGATATGATGGCATTGTTAGAAGTGCGATCGCTTTCTCCCGAGGAGTTGGGACTCGAGCCGTTGCAATTGGTCCCGACTTCGTTCTAGTTGTGAAATCAACCCTCTGGACCTCTCCCCCAACCCCTCTCCTGCAAAGAGAGGGGGGATTAAGATCACCTCTCCCCCAACCCCTCTCCTGCAAAGAGAGGGGGGATTGATATCTAGCTTCTACATCAAGAATTGATATTAGTCATCATCCCAACGATCATCATCATCCCAGTCATCATCCCAACGATCATCATCATCCCAACGATCATCATCGTAATTTACACCGGGTCCACCAACTCCAGTTGGAATTACGGACGAACCATCTGCGCGAGTAATGGAGAACGCATCGAAATCTTCATCATCGAGTACACCGGAAACATTGACAACTTCGCCGGGAACTAATTGTAAAAATTGTGAATCGGGTAAATCGGCATCAACTAATAGCGGACTGCCATTAATATCGAGGAAAAATTCATCATTATCGACTAAATTAATTACCGTTCCGGTAACAGTTGAACCGGGAACTGTTGGAGGAACAACCGCAGGATCGCTCATAGGAACTGTTGGAGGAACAACCCCATTCGGAATTACGGGCGAACCATCTGCACGAGTTATCGAAAACGCATCGAAATCTTCATCATCGAGTACACCCGCAACATTCACCACTTCGCCGGGAACTAATTGTAAAAATTGTGAATCGGGTAAATTGGCATCAACTAATAACTGACTGCCGTTAATATCGAGGAAAAATTCATCATTATCGACTAAATTAATCACCGTTCCCGTAACAGTTGAACCCGGAACATTCGGAGGAACATTCGGAGGAACGTTCGGAGGAACATTCGGAGGAACAACCGGAGGAACAACCGGAGGAACATTCGCAGTCGGAATCACCGGCGAACCATCAACCCGAGTTACTGAAAAAGTATCGAAGTCTTGATCATCCAATACACCCGCAACATTGACAACTTCACCGGGAACTAACGGTAAAAATTCCGAATCGGGTAAATTGGCATCAACTAATAATGGACTGCCATTAATATCGAGCATAAACGCATCATTATCAACCAAATTAATTACCGTTCCTGTCACCGTTGTAGGCACCATTGGAGGAACACCTACAGGAGCAGGCGGAGGAGCAACCGCAGTCGGAATTACGGGCGAACCATCAACCCGAGTTACTGAAAAAGTATCGAAGTCTTGATCATCCAATACACCCGCAACATTGACAACTTCACCGGGAACTAACGGTAAAAATTCCGAATCCGGTAAATTGGCATCAACTAATAGCGGACTGCCATTAATATCAAGCAGAAACGCATCATTATCGACTAAATTAATTACTGTTCCGGTAACAGTTGTAGGCACCATTGGAGGAATATCCAATTGAGGAGCGGGAGGATTTCCAGTCAAAGGATCGGCGGGAACTTCTGGGGGAAGTACGGGTTGATTTCCGCCCAAAACGACAGAACCATCGGGGCGAGTAATGGAGGGGCTATCAATTTCTAAACCGTCAAATTCCCCCACAAAAACGTTAACGGTTTCCCCGATCATTAAACCCAATTGATCGGCGTCTATTGGGTTGGGATCGACAATGGTAGTACCGCCCGACCAATTTAAAGTAAAATCGTCTCCATCATCTACAAAACCCCCCACAACTCCGGTAACAGTTGCTCCAGGAAATAAACCTGCTAAGGGATTAGGTTCAATCATTTCTTGTCCTGCCTTTCTGAACTCGATGATATTACTTTAAAAAATAAAAATGACAGGAAGATGACAGGGGGTTGAACTCAGAAAAAATTAATCGTAAATTTGATAACGAACCAAAGTCCGAAGCTGTGCGGGAGAGAGGTTCAGGGTTTGAGAAAGTTCCCTTTCCACATCCGCAACCTCTATCACCGGAAACTCGAATTCTAACTCTTTTAAGGTGGGACTATCGGTATCAATATCGACTTTGGTATAACCTCTTTGTTCGTAAATTTTAGCCTCAATAGAAATCAGTTGTCCTTTCACCACCAGTTCAACTTCCGGTAAGGTTTCCCCTTCCACAGATATCCGCTCAATTTGGGGGGCTTCACCCAACACGACTGCGGTTGTCCAACCCGTTCCCACCCAGAAGATTAAACCAATTAACGGTAAGGGAAACCAAAATTCTAAACCCACCGCATAGGCTATTTTTCGCCAATCTCTCCATTTCATAATCATCTCTGAAATTTTTGTGCTACTTTTAATTATTATGCACTTTTTCCGTCCAGTTTTGACAATAGATTTTGCAAGGCTCAACAGGTGTTTCTCTAAGATTATCTACCAAGATAAATTGATATTTATCGGGGGCCTATTGAGGACAAAAGACAATTTTTTCTTTTCGGTCAATTGTCTGATAAACTAGAGTAACGAGATAAACAACTGATGAGAATCCTATTAGTTGAAGACGATCTAGAACAATTAGAACCCATCCGCACCGCCCTTTCCCAAGCCGGACATATTGTGGATGGAGTCGAAACGGGATACACCGCCCAATGGTTAATGGGCGAAACCGATTATGATCTGCTGATTTTAGATTGGATGTTGCCCGCTGTTTCCGGAGTAGAACTCTGTCGCACCTATCGAAGTATGGGGAAAACAGCACCCGTTTTGCTCCTAACCGCTAAAGATACCACTGCTGACAAAGTAATTGGGTTGGATAGCGGGGCGGATGATTACCTCGTTAAACCGATAGATTTGCTCGAACTTCTCGCCCGAATTCGGGCTTTGGGGAGACGTTCTCCTCATTGGTTAGGAGACCGTTTAAAATTGGGGGATTTAGAACTAGATTTAACCCGTTTGTGCGTCCAAAGAGAAGAAAAAGAGGTTCAACTTTCGGTGAGAGAATCGCAACTTTTAGAATATTTTCTCCGCCATCCCAACCAAGTTTTAAGCCGAGATCAAATCGAACAATCTTTATGGGAATGGGATAACCCACCCGAAAGCAATGCAGTCAGTACCCTCGTCAGACGTTTAAGACAGCGTTTAGGACAGGTGGATGCAGCCAACTGGATAGAAACGGTTTACGGTTTAGGATATCGAATTAGTCAGCCCAATGTTTATACCAATCCTTTATGAAGCCGCACTAATTGATCCCCCCTCACCCCCCTTTTTAAGGGGGGATCGACGGGGGGATAGGCCTGACAGCACGCTACGCGAAGGTCAAAAGTTGCATGATTAGAAAAAAATGGTATTAATCAAAAATGTTTAGTCAAAGTCGTCGGAATTTAGCCCGTTGGTTTACTTGGTCAATGGGGGGTATTTTAATTATATTTGCCCATTTTATTTATTATATCGAAACTCGCCACCAACTGCGATCGCTGGATAGCGCGTTATATGATCGAACCAACGCCCTCGCTTCAACGGTTGAATTTAACACCCGCCAAGCCCAACCCAAACTAGAATTTGAAAACCTATTAATGCTGGGGAATAATTCCGGCTTGGGCAATGAATTAAAATACGTTCGCTGGTACAATCGACAAGGAAAACTGGTTCAGTTTGTTGGTGAAACACCCACCGAAACTATCCGCCTCAATTCCGGCTTTAAAAGCTTAACCATCAATCAAAATATTCAAGTTAGAGAATTAACCCTCGCTATCGTACACAATCAAATACTGATCGGCTATTTGCAAGTCGGAACCTCCCTAGAACCGTTAGAAAATACAACAAAAACATTACGTCTATTGTTAAGTATTGGCGTGCCGATCACGTTGGGAGTTATCGGTTTAACCGGTTGGTTACTGGGCGGAATGGCAATGCAACCCATTCGTCAATCTTACGAAGCCCAAAGCCGATTTACCGCCGATGCTTCCCACGAATTACGCGCCCCTTTAGCCGCCATTCTCAGCAACGCCCAAGTTGGTTTACTCGCCCCAACTTGCGATGAAATTCCCCGCCAACGCCTAGAAAAAATCGTCAATTTAACCAAATCCATGACGGTTTTAATCGGTCATTTGTTGCTATTAGCCCGTCACGAAGGTAAACTCAATCCCGAGTTCTTACAAACCGTTAATCTGACTAAACTTTTGACCGATTTAGCCCCCAATTATCAAGATTTAGCCAAAGAAAAAGATTTGAATTTTTATACTAAACTTCCCGGGCGCCCCATTTTAATTCGCGCCGAACCCGAGTTACTGCGTCAAGCCATTGAAAATCTTCTCAATAATGCTATTAAATATACAAATTCTGGGGGAACAATCGGCCTAAAATTAATCTACGAATCCCGTTGGGTAATGATTGCGGTAACGGACACCGGAATCGGTATTCCGCCCGAAGATTTACCCCATATTTTCGATCGCTTTTATCGGGTCGATCAAGTCCGAACCCGCAAAACTGGCGGCTTTGGCCTGGGGTTGGCGATCGTTAAACAAATTATCGAAGCCCATCAGGGTTACGTGCGGGCCACCAGTACCCTTGGAGTGGGTTCCACCTTCACCGTTGAACTTCCCCGCCTCGACAGTTGAAAAGAGGGCGGGTTCCGCCCAGATATATGTTTTCCCACAGACAAGTCATATAAACCCGCCCCGGTCTGTGGTGCCGATGTTGTGACAGAAAAACCCGGTTTCGTAGAAGTTACCGGGTTTTTGAGGCCGATAGAACCCGCCCCTACAGTGTTTAGATTGCCGTTTTTTGTTACAATCTGTGAAGACAATTAGGTTATGGATAGGCAGAATGCGGGTTGCGATCGCTGGAGCAGGTTTAGCAGGTATGGCAACGGCCGTCGATCTCGTCGAGGCTGGACACCAAGTCGAAATTTTTGAATCTCGTCCTTTTGTGGGCGGAAAAGTTGGCAGTTGGGTCGATCCCGACGGCAATCATATCGAGATGGGATTACACGTCTTTTTTGGCTGTTATTACCATCTATTTGATTTAATGAAAAAGGTGGGAGCCATTGAAAATCTCCGGTTAAAAGAACACACCCACACCTTTATTAATCGGGGGGGAATGACCGGAAGTTTGGATTTTCGCTTCATTACGGGCGCCCCATTTAACGGACTGAAAGCCTTTTTTACCACCTCTCAACTTTCGGCTTATGATAAGTTGAAAAATGCCCTCGCTTTGGGTACGAGTCCTCTCGTTCGCGGACTGGTAGACTTTGACGGGGCGATGAAAACAATTCGAGAATTAGATCGGATTAGTTTTGCCGATTGGTTCCGCAGTCATGGCGGTTCAGAAGGCAGTTTAAAACGGATGTGGAACCCGATCGCCTACGCACTGGGTTTTATCGATACCGAAAATATTTCCGCCCGGTGTATGCTGACCATTTTTCAATTTTTTGCGGCAAAAACTGAGGCTTCGGTGTTGCGAATGTTGGAAGGTTCGCCCCACGAATATCTGCACAAACCGATTATTAATTATCTCGAAGAACGGGGCGCGAAAATCTACACCCGACGCCGGGTTAAAGAGATTCAATACGAACAAATAGACGGCAAAACCTATGTAACGGGTTTGGTTGTTGCTTCTGGTGACACCGAAGAAACCATCAAAGCCGATGTTTATGTTTGTGCTTGTGATGTTCCTGGAGTTCAGAAAATCTTGCCGCAAGATTGGCGGAAATGGTCGGAATTTGATAATATTTATAAACTCGATACTGTGCCGGTGGCGACTGTACAATTGCGGTTTGATGGTTGGGTAACGGAACTCAACGATCCGCAGCAACGCAAACAGTTAGAACGGGCGGCGGGGATTGATAATTTGTTGTATACTGCCGATGCGGATTTCTCCTGTTTTGCCGATTTAGCTTTAGCGAGTCCGGGGGATTATTACCGTCAGGGCGAAGGTTCGCTGTTGCAATTGGTGTTAACGCCGGGAGATCCGTTTATCAAGCAAAGCAACGAAGAAATTGCCCAACACGTTCTTAAACAGGTGCATGATTTATTCCCCTCTTCGAGAGAGTTAAATATGACCTGGTATAGTGTGGTTAAATTGGCACAATCTCTCTATCGGGAAGCGCCGGGAATGGATGTATATCGTCCGGCACAAAAAACGCCTGTCGCTAACTTTTTCTTGGCGGGAAGTTACACCCTACAGGATTATATTGATAGCATGGAAGGCGCGACGATTTCCGGTCATCAAGCCGCACAAGCGATTTTAAATAATACCGCTAACGTGATGAAACCCTCGGCGGTAACAACGGCTTAAACTGAAAATATAGAGGGAAAGTTTTAGAGTTAAAAGCTTTAACTTTCCTTCTCCAAAATCTACTCTATACACTCTCAAACAAGATGTCAGACTGGTTAGAACATAGCGTTCAAATAGAAGTTCCAATTCCGATAGAATTAGCCTGGAGTCTTTGGTCGGATTTGGAACAAATGCCCCGTTGGATGAAGTGGATTGATTCGGTTACAGTTCTAGAAGATAATCCAGAATTATCCCGTTGGAAATTGGCAGCAGGTCAGTTTCAATTTAGTTGGTTGTCTCGGATTTTGAAAGAGGTTCCCCATCAGATTATTCAATGGGAATCTGTGGATGGTTTACCGAATCAGGGGGCAATTCGGTTTTATGATCGTCACGGGAGTAGTATTGTTAAGTTAACCTTTTCTTATGCAATTCCCGGTATTTTGGGTAAATTAATGGATAATTTATTTTTGGGACGAGTCGTGGAATCAACGATTAAAGAAGATTTAGAACGGTTTCGGGACTACGCCCTAACCGTTCACGGCAAATCTTAAAAATACCCTAAAATTTCGCTCAATTTCCGCAGCGAGAAAGCGATCGTTTCCTTAACTGAAAAGACGTTCCAAACAGGATAACGGAACAACAATCGGCCAAAAAAATGTCGCTTCTAACAAAATCAACCAAGAAATCCCGTGATTTTTAGGAGTAGATCGATCACGTAGAAATGCACTCAGACTAACCACAAACGTAGTTACAGCCCCTAGAATATAAAAAGATTGCAGCATAGTTATCAACAGATGCAAGGTTGAATCAAGTTTGTAACCTTGTCTGTTCTAGCACAGAGTTCTGTAGATAACAAGAACAAATTATACTTTTCAACCACAGGGGTTAAATTTTTAAGATTAAATTCCACTGGTCGCTTTGGCAATGGGCATCCGCCACCCCGTCCCAAAAGCGCGATCGCTAATTTTTAATCCTGGAGGTGCTTGGCGTCGTTTAAATTCTGCCCGCATGACTAATTTTACCACTTGTTGAACAATCTCAGAATCATGTCCGGCTAGAATAATTTGTTGAACCGATTCGTGCTTTTCAATTAACCGATGCAAAATATCATCTAAAATCTCGTAAGGGGGAAGGGAATCTTGATCGACTTGACCGGGTTTGAGTTCGGCGCTGGCAGGTTTTGTTAATATATTATTGGGGATAATTTCTTGTTGATGGTGTTGATTGAACCACCGACAAATCGAATAAACTCGCGTTTTTGGTACATCCGCAATTACCGCTAATCCACCGTTCATATCGCCATACAACGTACAATATCCCACCGCCATTTCGGATTTATTTCCCGTCGAAAGTAACAGATGACCAAACTTGTTAGAAATTCCCATTAATAATGTTCCCCGAATTCGGGATTGAATATTTTCTTCGGCGACTCCGAATTCTGTTCCTGAAAACACGGGTTCTAAGGCGATATCAAAGGCTTTCATCGCCTCAGCAATGGCTAAAGTTTCCGTATTAATTCCCAAATTTTCCGCCAATTCTAAGGCATCTTTAACCGAATGATCGGAACTGTAGGGAGAGGGCATTAACACCCCCAAAACGTTCTCTTTACCCACCGCTTCCGCTGCGATCGCCGCCACCAACGAAGAATCAATTCCTCCGCTTAACCCCAATACCACTTTAGAAAAACCGCATTTTCGCACATAATCCCGCACGCCCAAAACCAACGCCAACCAAATTTCTTCATCCTCACTTTCAGGATATAAAGCTTTAGAATGTTCGGTCGAGTTAACCGTTGATGTTATTAAATCTTGCTTGGCAAAATTATATTCAACCACCGCAAAATCAGCCTTAAATCCAGCCAAACCCCGGATTAATTCCCCCGTTTTATTAAAAACCAAACTAAACCCATCAAAAATTAAATCATCATTTCCCCCAACTTGATTCGCATAAATAATCGGGGTAGAATAACGTTTGGCACTGTATCCGACCATCGCTTGACGGAGTTTTTGTTTGCTGGCTTGGTAGGGAGAAGCGGACAAATTTACCACCAAATCAACCTCTTTCTCCGCCAAAGCTTTCATCGGATTACAAGCATAGTTTTGTTTGCCCCAAAATTCCTCGTCATTCCATAAATCCTCACAAATTGTTACCCCAACTTTTAAAGATGAGGTAGCATTAGATAAGGTGAAATATTCGCTCTGTTTTCCGCCTTGAAAATAACGATCTTCGTCAAAGACATCGTAAGTCGGCAGCAAACGCTTCTGAAAAAACTGCTGAATTTTCCCCTGATGAATTAAGGCGGCGCTATTAAATAACGGCTTTTCACCCTGTTTTTCAAACTCGGGATTGGGTTCTACCGTTCCCACCAAAACCGCAAGTTCTGGGGGTAATTTTTCGGCTAAAATTTGCAGTTGGGCGATCGCCGCCTCGATAAAACTGGGGCGGATCAGCAAGTCTCTAGGCGGATAACCCACCAAAGCCAATTCTGTGGTTAAAAGAAGATGACAACCCGCTTCCGTGGCTTGTTGGGCGACGTCGAGAATGCGTTGGGCGTTTCCGGTAATATCGCCGACGGTGGGATTGAGTTGTGCGATCGCAATTTTCATCATCAATTTCTGAGGTAGCTTTTTACTCAAGTTTACTACTACTCAGAAATTATTTCTCGATGGAATCGGTAGAGAGGAAATGATTTGGATTTCAAAAGGTGAGGCGTGAACGATTGATCGCCGACATCTTCACGACTACATATTAATTGGTGCCGTAAGGATCGCGACAAAATTCATATGTGACCTCAAAATTTTCTCCTCGCTCGTTCGCTTCCTCTCTGAGAAGTTCGATATGATCTTGACGTTGATCTTTAGCCGCTAAACGAGTGGTTCCAGCCGAAACAGCTTCTTGAGTTTCACCCCCAATTTCATATTCATAATGACAAACATACTGAGTTTTTGTTCTTTGAGCATAGGAGGGTAAAACCGTAGCTTCTTCTTCGGGTCGGTTGACTTCTGCTAAGGCGGGCGCAGTCAAACCGAGGGCGATAAAACTAAGGGTAATACCACTGAGAAACCTATTCATAATAGTCTCCTTAAATGAAAAATTTGTGCTTTTATTACTATCTATCTTAGATAAGTTTAAAGAAAGGTTAATCCTTCCGACGGTAGAACATTCTCATTTTGATGGGATTAATTTCCTCAGAGCGTTCAAAAGCAGTCTCATCCAAAATATCCAGCAGATGTATTTCTATTGGCTGATAATCGCTGAGATCGAAACTAAATCTAACTGAAGCTAAACATTCATCAAGTCTATTTTGATATGATATCCGGTTAATTAATGCGTGTTATGGGGCGGGGCGGGTTTATGTCAATCTCGGAGTAGTCGTAAACATCAATGCAGAACCCGCCCCTACATTTAAGATTATTAATTAGTCGGACATGATAGAAGTTATTGATGGGAAAACATCAATTAATTCACCAGGCGCACCCCAGTATCGGTGTAGGGGCGGGTTCTCAATAGATGTATCATTTATCACAGATAACTAATGTAAACCCGCCCCGGTGTCCGGTGTCCGGTGTCGGTGTGGGGGGGGTTTATGTAATATGATATCCGGTTAATTAATGCGTGTTATGGGGCGGGGCGGGTTTATGTCAATCTCGGAGTAGTCGTAAACATCAATGCAGAACCCGCCCCTACATTTAAGATTATTAATTAGTCGGACATGATATGAGAAAAATAAAAACCCGTTTTTGCGTAGGATGACAGTCCTCGGGGCGATTATTGGAGGGATTAACCCGAATCGACTCATAAATTCTTTCTGAAGCAATAGGCGATCGTCGGTTGAAACCGATTAAAATTTAGTAAGATATTGACGGAGTTTTTTTAGCGGTGAGTCGCTCAATTAACGAGGGATTTTAAACCCTTATTGTAACTTAATCAACTTAATCCTGATCAAACAGCAAATATACTATTCGTAAAACTAAACTTTTGTACTCTATTCTGCGAGGTAATTTAATGACAGTTGGTATTCAAAAAAAATTTAACTTTGTATTAATCCTGTTGGGCTTTTCGTTTCCCCTGCTTTCCGCGAGTCCCGCCAACGCACAAACCTGTACAGAAGCAGAAATTCAAGCCAATATCGAACAATTTGAAGAAGTTAACCGACTTTACGATCCTCCCTATGGAAACGTTCTCCGATGCGGAAAAAATGCGGTTCAACCTTTAATTGTTACGGTATTAGACCAAAACAGTAGCAGCAAAGTTCGCCGCATTGCTGCCTTTGCTTTGACCACCATTAAAGACAGTTCGCCCGAAACCATTAACGCTTTAATTCAAGTTGTTCAAGATCGACAGGAAGATGCAGATGTTCGCCGAAATGTTGCCTTTACTTTGGGTAAAATTGGGGAAAATTCACCGGAAGTAATAAAAGCGTTAATTGGGGAAGTTGAAGACAAACAAAATCCTGTGGGCGTTCGCAGTATGGCGGCTTTTGCATTAAGAGAAATGGGTCAGGGTTCGCCCGAAGATATTGAAGCATTGGTAAAAATTTTAGAGAATAAACAGGAAAATCCAGAAGTTCGGGTTTATGTGACGGGTGCGTTGAGGGAAATGGCGAAAAATTCACCAGAAGCGGTTGCCGTTTTTATTGACGTCCTCGAAGATCAACAGGATGATGTAGAAATTCGCAGCCATGCGGCGACGGCGTTAACAGAAATGGGTCACAGTTCATCAGAAATTGTTGACGTTTTGGTTAATGTGGTGAAAAATCCACAGGGAAATTTAGAACTTCGTAGCTATGTAGTTACTCTTTTAGAGGCGATTAGTTTTAATTTAATTGTAGAAGAAGATCAGATGCCCCCACAACAATTTAAGCAATTAATTCAAGCGCTACAGCCCGTCTTAGATATTCAAGATGAGGAGTTATTATTACCGACACGGCTAAAAGATAATCTCTACACTTTGCAGTCGAGAATACAAAGAAAGAAAATATAATTTCAGTCGTCTAAGCCGAAATGAATTTCCGGGATGAAAGTCATATGATGTCCGGTTGATTAATGCGTGTGAGGGGGTGGGACGGGTTTATGTAAATCTCTTAGTAGTCGCTAAAGATATTGTATAAACAGCCCCGACGCTATTTTTTAGCAAGGGATTAAAACGTCTTTTTATAACCCAATAAACTTGACCCCCGCGAAACAGCGAGTATACTGGAAACACGACTTCACACTCCAAAGCTGTTTTCTCAGGAAATTCTATAGCTGTGGATATCAAGAAAAACATCAACTTTTTTGCATTCATCCTGTTAAGCTGTTTGTTCCCGTTGCTTTCTGCAAGTCCCGGCTGGACTCAAACCTGTACAGAGACAGAGATTAGGGCGAATCTTTTGAAATTGAAAGGTTTGCCGCCTGACCCTTCACACCCTTCAAATCAGAACATTCTCCAATGTGAAAAAGATGCGATTCAACCTCTAATTTCTATTGTTCAAAATAAACAGGATGATTCAGAGGTTCGTAGAAATGCAGCTACAGCTTTGGGTCAAATTGGAGAAGGTTCACCCGAAGTTGTCCAGGCTTTGCTAGCAGTCCTCAACGATAAACAGGATAATTCAGAGGTTCGCGGTAATGCAGCTTATGCTTTGGGTCAAATTGGGGAAGGTTCACCCGAAGTTGTCCAGGCTTTGCTGGAAGTCTTCAAAGACAAACAGGATGATTGGGAGGTTCGTGATAATGCAGCTTCTGCTTTGGGTCAAATTGGAGAAGGTAAACCCGAAGTAATCAAGGCTTTGCTGGATGTCTTCAACGATAAACAGAATGATAAATACGTTCGCAACATTGCAGCTTATGCTTTGGGTCAAATTGGAGAAGGTTCACCCGAAGTTGTCAAAGTTTTGCTTGGGGTTGTTGGGGATAAACAGGATGATTCAGAGGTTCGCTTTAATGCAGCTTATGCTTTGGGTCAAATTGGGGAAGATTCACCCGAAGTGGTCAAGGCTTTGGTTGGGGTGGTTGGGGATAAACAGGATGATGCGGAGGTTCGCGACTATGCAGCTTCGTCTTTGACACTAATATACTTCTACCTTTATAAGGAGGCAGATAACCTCTCTATCCAAGAATTAGAACAATGGATTGAACTATACAAACCTGTTTTAGCAGTTGAGGATATCGATGAAATAAGGCGTAGTAACCTGAGACAAAATATTAATAATCTAGAGAAGAAGTTGCAACAGAAGAAAGAGTCTCAGATTCTCCAAATAATTGGGTTGGCTATCTTGCTTCATGTTTTATTCTGGACGGGTTTAATTTTCCTCTATCCCAAATCCCCGCAAGTGCGAGCGACTTTTTTCTGGAATCCGAAAGTTAGAAAGATTATTGGGTTGTGGTACGTTGGTTTGGCGTTAACTTGGGTGCCGTTTCTACGTGAGAGGTTGTTTGAACCGTTTCGAGAATCGCTCCTTTCTGATGCGGATTTAGAAAACTTTAACCCTCAAACTTATTTGGCAAAATCTCCAGTTCAACACGAAGCTTCGGGGGAGATTCAACCGTTAAATAAGGCTATTCCTGAAATTAACGGTCAAATTCTTTTAGTTGGAGAATCGGGTTTAGGAAAATCGATGTTTTTACGTCATTTGGTGCAGTCTTCCGAAGGAATTGTTGTTTATCTTCCTGCATATAAATGTGATGGTGGCGTAATAGCGGCGATTCAAGAGAAACTAGATGATTATGTCAAACAAGATCCAAATTTTCTGCAAAGTTTGATTTATCATCGTGCAATTGATATTTGTATTGATGGACTCAACGAAGTGACGCCGGACACCAAAGCAAATCTTATCAAATTTGTGGAGTCGAATTTCAAGACAAATATTATTATGACCACTCAACCCAACTGGACTCCGCTTTCAACAGCAATGTTCAAAATTTATACCCTTCAACCCCTCACCAATGAATAAGTTAAACAGTTTATCCTTGATCGCAGCATTATCATAAAAACCCAGTTTCTCAGAGAAAGCGGGTTTTTGAAGTATCTATAAACATTAATTCATGGGTTTAAAATCGTCTTTCCCCACCCCACAAACCGGACAAACCCAATCCTCGGGAATATCATCAAATGCTGTTCCGGGTTCTACTCCTCCATCGGGATCGCCTTTTTCGGGATCGTAAACATAACCGCATACTGTACACTTATATTTTTTCACGATTTAGTTAGTCTCCAGTGTTTTCCTCTAGAATAAAATATTAACAAAAACTCCTGTTTTCCTCATCTTTCTAAGGGAATAAGTAAACTCACAAAAATCAATAAAGAAGATGATGTCCGGTTGATTAATTCTATTTTGAGGTGGGGCGGGTTTATCTCAATCTCGGAGTAGTAGTAAAGATATTGTAGAACCCGCCCCTACGAATTATTATTGATTAGTCGGATATGATATAACCCGTTGGTTGTTTTGCTTGAGGGCGCTCATCCCAACAACGGTTTTTTATTGAATGATACTTCTTCCCGACTTAATTTTTATCGGGGAGTTTTATCTTTAATGTCTGAAAGATTAACGGTGGGTTTTTCTGAGGGTAAAATAGCCGGAGGTTCGGATGGTTCATCTACTTTCAAACTGCAAGAACGACGAGTCCAAATAATTGCGGTTATACCTACAATCAGATTGGAGATACAGGCGGCTGCAAAAATCCCGTTTAAGCCAAATAACCAACTCCCCAAATAGGCTAAAGGTACATATAAAACTACCATTCGAGATAACGTTAACATAACAGCCGGAAAGGGTTTTCCGAGACCGTTAAAGGCAGCACAAGCCACCAAGAAAATACCATAGGTTCCGTAACTAATCGGTACAATTGATAAATAACGGGTGGCGGTTTTCAGAACTTGGGAGTTCGTATCAAATAAAGTGACAATTTGGGCGGAAGTTGCTGCTAATACAGCCGCGAGTAAAACCCCGAAGCCGATACAAAATAAATAGGAAAAATGCAAAGACCGATGAACCCGTCCGTAGAGTTTAGCACCCCAGTTTTGACCAACAAACGGCCCGATTGTTGCCGAAAGTGCCATAAATGCAATTAAAGCAAAAGATTCAACCCGAGAAGAAATCCCAAATCCGGCAACAGCTTCGGGACTATAACTGGCTAATAAACTGGTAATAATTCCAATGGAAATTGGGGTGATCATATTAGTCGAAGCCGCAGGTAAACCGACATATAAAATCTCTTTCCAGCAGTCCCAACAATTTCTCAGACCCGTTAGACTCCAGAGAATCATCCGTTCTCGAAAATGGAGTATAATTAAAGAGGCAATTAACGTTAGAGAACGGGCGATAACTGTGGCTAGCGCCCCCCCTTTTAAGCCCAAACTGGGAACGAACGCCCAACCAAAAATCAACACGGGATCTAAGGCAATATTCACGATAGCCGCAAAGGTCATAATTAGACTGGGGATTTTGGTATCTCCTGCGGCACGAATTGCGCTATTTCCCACCATTGGAACGACTAAAAAAATCATGCCGGGATACCAAATTTGCATATAATCCCGAATATAAGGCATGACTTCGGGTCCGGCGCCCAACAGTTTAAATAAAGGGTCAATTGTTGCCAGTCCGATGAGAATAAAAACACCGACAATTAACAGAGATAATGTTAAACTGTTGGTGGTTAATCGTTGCACGCGATCGCGATCGCCTTCACCAATAGCGCGAGAAATGACCGAAGACGCGCCGGTTCCCAGTCCCAACGCCAAACTTCCCATGACCATAACAACCGGGAAAGTAAAACTCATCGCCGCGAGTTGGGTGGTTCCCAATTGACCGACAAAATAGGTATCGGCTAAATTAAAAGCAATCACCGAAAAAACGCCCCAAACCATCGGTAAAGTCAGGGCGAGAAGTTTGAGTCCGACAGAACCTTCTGTGAGGTTATATTTGCGAGTAGGGGTAGATTTGGACATAAACTCTAATCTAAATAAAACTGATTTGGGCGCGATAAATCCACCTGGGTCTGTTTGTTAATATAACTGCGATCGCCAGTATTTCGCATTCAAACTCAGTTAACGCCCCTCGGAAACTTTTAAAACTTTTCGGAAGACAGATGACAAACGTGAGAATTTGTGCATTTTGAACTGGAGAGTTAAAAGTTATAATGTTATTGAAATTCATCCCGATCAATCAGTAGAAATACTGTCTTAATTTCTATCTTTCGGGAGTGAAATAAACCGGATCATTTGTGCTTAAATTATAGATTATGCCTCATCAGGGCAGAATAGGAGATTGGTTATGACATCGAATCAACATCAAGGACAGTTAGTGATTATTGGAGGCGCAGAAGACAGAGAAGGGGAGTGTAAAGTCTTACGAGAGTTTGTGCGCTGTGCCGGTGGAATTGATGCCAAAATAGTGGTGATGACGGTGGCCACTGAGTTACCCCGAGACGTGGGAGATGACTACATTCGAGTGTTTGAACGTTTGGGGATTAAAAATGTTCGGATTATTGATACAATTGCCCGAGAAGATGCAGAAACTTCGACGGCATTAGAGGCAATTAACAACGCTACAGGAGTCTTTTTTACGGGAGGAGATCAAGCCCGAATTACAGAAATTCTCAAAGATACCGCTTTGCATGAAGTCTTATTAAAAAGATACAGCGAAGGGTTAGTTGTGGGTGGCACCAGTGCGGGTGCGAGTATGATGTCTGAGAACATGATTTTAGAAGGAGAAGGACAGACCCATCCTCGAATTGAAATTGTGGAAATGGAAGCAGGAATGAGCTTTTTTCCCGAGGCTGTTATTGACCAACATTTTGCTCAACGGGGACGTTTAGGACGCTTGCTGACTGCGGTGGCGAGACATCCCGATTTAATTGGAATAGGGATTGATGAAAACACCGCTATTGTGGTGCGAGATCATCATTTTGAAGTGGTGGGAGATGGCAGTTGTACCGTTGTAGACTTGAGTGAAATCAGCCATAATAATATCGGAGAACTGTTAAGAGATGAAGGTTTGGCTTTGTGTGGAATCAAGCTTCATATTCTGCCCGAAGGATATAAATTTGACCTAAAAAACCGTCAGCTTTTAACTAATAACCAAGCCGTTAATACACCCGAAATGGCAGTGGCGAGTTAAACCCTCAACTGAGAATTTGATGTCACCTGTCTAATCCCCCCTAGCCCCCCTTTCAAAGGGGGGAACGAAGGGGGATAAAAGAGGTGAATTTAGGTTAAAAAGCCGGAGAATGCCAAATTATTGTTGTTGCATTTTCTCTTTCATCGGGTCAGCAATGTAGCGGAAATTCTCATCGGAATTCCAAGGCCCGCGCTGATCTTCTCCGTTGGTTGATAAATTGTAGTAAATATCAACAGTTTCATCCGGTTGAACATTTCCGAAGAACGGATCGGTGAGTTTACCCATCGAATCTAATGCTTTCATAAACATTTTCGTATGGGAAATCTCCCGAGTCAACAGGTGAACTAAAGTTTCTTTGGTTTGGTGGTCGGGTGCAATTTTAATTAAATCTTCGTAGGTTTGACGCGCACCGGCTTCGGCTGCAATATCCGCCCTTAAGTCGCGGACAACATCCCCGCCTTCGTTTAAATAAGCGGCTGTCCAAGCCTGTCCTTGAGAGTCGAGAAAATGAGGTCCTTTACCGCGTACCGCAAATAATGTACTCTTAAAGGCTTCAGTTTGATCGACATTTCGAGTATGATTTTCAATTAGCCGACCAATCATTTCTAGATGGCTAAACTCCTCAACAGCGATATCTTGCAACATATCGCGAATGCCTTTATCATCGGTGTGAAAAGACTGCACCCAATATTGTAAAGCCGCAGATAATTCACCCGTCGCGCCGCCAAACTGTTCTAAGAGAAGTTGGGCGTAACGGGGGTTAGGTTCGTCAATTTTAACATCTTTGGCAATGACTTCTTTTTTATGAAAAAACATTCAGTGTTCTCCTGTATTTAACAATCTCTAGCAGAAAATGATTTCTGGAAAGCAAAAAAATTCTTGGTTTATTTTTGCTATATCTCTATGTTAGAAATAAAGCGACCAAATCACCTTGATCTCAAGGTAGACTCTGATCAAATTAAAAATCTATCGAACTATTCCGATGGCAATAAATTTAATCCGATCCTCAGTTTATTGAACGTCTCAAAATCTACAGCCTTTAAAAACTTTGGTCAAAATATCCTTTCCGAATTTTGCGGTTAAAATTCTATCAAAAGATAGATGAAAAATCCGAAATCCAGAAATTGTAAGCATTTTGAAACCCGATCTCAACTTGAAATTGAACCGCTGTCAATCTTGTCAATTCCTCAAATTCCGTCTAGAATAAATTTAATTTTTTGTGTGTCCACTAAACCACCCAGTGCCGAATAATCTTCTATGTTCAAAACCTATAAACTGATTAAAGATTTTGGTTCGGGATCGGTTCCCCTCCTAAAATTAAGAGATTCTTTGCTCACCGATGCAAAATTCACCCAAAATTACCTAGTTTTAACGATTAGTTCCTGTTTAATTGCCACACTGGGTTTGCTGATTAACAGTGCAGCCGTCATCATTGGAGCGATGATTATCGCCCCGTTAATGTTACCCTTAAGAGGGATGTCTTTTGCCACTTTAGAAGGGGACTTAAAACTTCTCCGGTTAAGCTTTGCCTCCATTACTGTGGGAACATTAATGTCGGTAATGTGTTCCGGTTTAGTAGGTCTAATTATTCGCATTCCCGAATTTGGCTCGGAAATTTTATCGAGAACCCAACCCACCTTAATCGATCTCTTAATTGCAGTGGTCGCCGGTGGCGTGAGTGGGTATGCAAAAATTCGCCCTCAAATTGGAGATGCCATCCCCGGAACAGCAATTGCAGTCGCATTAATGCCGCCCATTTGTGTTGTCGGAATTGCCATTTCTCAAGGACAATGGGAAGCTGCTTTTGGGGCGAGTTTGCTCTATGTTACCAACTTAATTGGCATTAATCTTGCCTGTTTGGGAGTCTACGTTTTAGCCGGATATGCGCGAAGTAGCGAACTCGCCCGCACCATTTCTTGGAGTATTTCTATCTTATTAATTGCCCTGTTAGCCCTGCCGCTTGGAATTAGTTTTGTTCAACTCGTAAACCACGCCCAAGTCAATAACTCAATCCGAGAAATCTTAGTCACCCGTTCGTTAATAGACAGACCCGATGTTGAAGTTGATAAAGTCAGCATTAATTGGAGAAAAAAACCGCCAGAAGTGATGGTAATTGCCCGAACAAAAAATCCAATTACCCCCGACGACGTTGCCCTGGTCGAGCAACTTCTTAAAAAAGAGTTAGCCCTATCTTTAAAAGTAATTTTTGATGTCACACCCGCCCAACTGATAGAATCAAATCGGTGAGAATCGACTATAATTATTAGGTAAAACGAGAAAAATGACTCGCTCTGTCGGCAAAAAAAAACGATTCAACCTAGTCATTTATCCCTAAATTCCGACTTCAGCACCTATCGGTTAACCCCTCATGGCATCGACACAACCTTCCCCACCATCTGGCCACTCTACAAACGATCCTGCAACACCTTGGCACACTCAAAGCATTGAGTCCGCCTTGCAGTTAATAAATGTTGACCCCAAACGGGGGTTAAACTCCGCCCAAGTCGCGGAAAAACAACAAAAATACGGCCCCAACGAAATCGAAACCACCGAGGGACGCCGACCCTTAGAGATTTTGTGGGATCAGTTTACCAACATCATGTTAGTCATGCTGATCGCCGTTGCCATTGTTTCCGGCATTCTCGACCTTCGCAACGACAACTTCCCTAAAGATGCGATCGCCATTTTTGCCATTGTCATTCTCAACGGCTTACTCGGTTATTTTCAAGAAAGTCGCGCCGAAAAAGCATTAGCCGCCCTCAAAACCCTATCCTCTCCCAAAGTCCGCGTCTTGCGGGACGGCCAAATGAGCGAAGTCGAGTCCCCCCAACTGGTACCGGGTGATATGATCTTCCTCGAAGCCGGCGTGCAAGTCCCCGCAGACGGACGCCTGATCGAAGCCCAAAACCTGCAAGTCCGAGAAGCCACCCTCACCGGAGAAGCCGCCGCCGTCACCAAACACGCCGAAACCGAACTCGGCGAAGATACAGCCCTCGGCGATCGCGTGAATTTAGTCTTTCAAGGGACCGAAGTTGTGCAGGGACGGGGGACGGTGTTAGTGACCGAAACCGGAATGAAGACGCAACTGGGACAAATTGCCTCGATGTTGCAGTCCGTCGAAACCGAACCCACCCCCCTACAGCAGCGGATGTCGCAACTGGGAAACGTTTTGGTCACGGGTTCGCTGCTGTTGGTGGCGCTGGTCGTCGTTGGCGGTATCATTCGCACCGGCTTTGAATACTTTGAACACTTACTCGAAGTTTCCCTGAGTATGGCGGTGGCGGTGGTTCCCGAAGGTTTACCCGCCGTTGTTACTGTTACGTTGGCAATTGGTACCCAGCGGATGGTGCGCCGCAACGCCCTTATTCGCAAGCTTCCGGCCGTTGAAACCCTCGGTTCGGTGACAACCATTTGTTCCGACAAAACCGGGACCCTGACTCAAAATAAAATGGTTGTGCAGTGGGTGCGAACCCTGAATAATGCCTATTTGGTGACGGGGGAAGGTTACGCGCCTTGGGGTGAGTTTCAACCGCTGCATGAGTTCTCAGAAAACGAGGAAAACCCCGAAGAAAAACCCAAATTAACCCCCCAACACCAACAAGAATTACAACCGTTGTGTGTAGCCTGTGTGTTGTGTAACGACGCCCAACTGCAACATCAAAACGATAACTGGAGTATATTAGGTGATCCGACAGAAGGGGCGTTATTGGCGTTGGGCGGAAAAGCGGGTATTTCCAAAGACACTTGGGATAAACAAATGCCTCGCATTGGTGAAATTCCCTTTTCTTCTGAACGCAAGCGGATGAGCGTGATCTGTCAGGATAAAGACAGACAATTGAGAACCGAGAACTCTCAGCTTCAGATGTTTACTAAAGGTTCGCCCGAACTGATTTTACAACGCTGCGATCGCGTTCAAAGTGGCAGTCAAAGTATTACCTTACAACCGGAACACCGCCAGCAAATTTTAGCGCAAAATGACCTCTTAGCCGCCGAAGGGTTGCGAGTTTTGGGTTTAGCTTATAAACCCTTAGCAGAATATACAGAACCCTCAGAAACCGCAGACGAAGACACCACCGAAAACGAACTAATTTGGTTGGGTTTGGTGGGAATGTTAGACGCCCCTCGCCCGGAAGTTAAAGACGCCGTTAAACGCTGTCGGGATGCCGGAATTAGGCCTGTAATGATTACCGGAGATCACCAGTTAACCGCCGCTTCAATTGCCCATCAGTTGGGGATTTCCCCCTCAGGGGAACGGGTGTTAACGGGCCAGCAGTTGCAACACCTCAGCCAAGGTGAACTGGAACAAGAAGTTAAACAGGTGAGTGTGTATGCGAGGGTGGCGCCGGAACATAAGCTGAGAATCGTCCAGGCGTTGCAGAAACAGGGCGAATTTGTGGCGATGACGGGGGACGGCGTTAACGATGCACCGGCCCTCAAACAGGCGGATATTGGCATTGCAATGGGGATTACTGGAACTGATGTGAGTAAAGAAGCCAGCGATATGATCTTGCTGGATGATAACTTTGCCACCATTGTCGCCGCAACCGAAGAAGGGCGGGTGGTTTATAGCAATATTCGCCGTTTTGTGAAGTATATTTTGGGGAGTAATATCGGGGAAGTGTTGACCATCGCCGCAGCGCCGTTAATTGGTTTGGGAGAAGTGCCGTTAACGCCGTTGCAAATATTATGGATGAATTTGGTCACGGACGGTTTACCCGCTTTGGCGTTAGCCCTCGAACCCGCCGAACCCGGAGTGATGAAGCGTCCCCCCTACAGTCCCCGCGAGAGTATTTTCGCCAGGGGGTTGGGAATTTATATGGTGCGAATTGGGTTAATTTTCTCGATTCTCACAATTATACTCATGGTGTGGGCCTATGATGCGGCGCAAACGGGAGGCGATGCGGGGCGCTGGAAAACGATGGTGTTTACAACTTTGTGTTTGGCTCAGATGGGTCACGCTTTGGCGGTGCGATCAACCAATCGTCTGACGATACAACTCAATCCGTTATCGAATCCCTACTTACTGGCTGCGGTGAGCGTAACCACTATTTTACAACTGATGCTGATTTATGTCGCCCCGTTGCGAAACTTTTTCGGCACCCATTGGTTAAGCGGGACGGAGTTGGCTATTTGTATCGGGTTTAGTAGTTTGATGTTTGTTTGGATAGAAATGGAAAAATTAGTCAAGCGCTGGTGGGTAAACCGACAACAAAGCTGACAGCAACAGGGAAAAATTCCGTTTGTGTTCGATGTTTTGACAAATCACCTCTAATCTGTAAACTGGTGACTGAAAAGGGACGGGTTTATGTCAGTTATTTCTCGGTAACATAGATTAACACAGAACCCCCCCCTACAACACTGGTCACTGGTGACTGGTCAGGTGTAAACTGTAAACCGTAAACTAACAACTGGTTACTAATAACTGGTCACTGTTCACTGTTTTCATTGGTGACTGGTGAGGCAGTGCTGACTTGGCGGAATAGTCGAGAAGCGCTTGCCTTGCGGCCCGGCGGTTTCCGTCGAGAGCGCGAACTCGCGACTTGGCGGTTTCCGTCGAGAGCGAAGTTCGCAAGAGAGCAAAGTTTGCAATCTTAGCAACTGCCGTTCGCGCAGCGTCTCCGAAGGAGATACCCGCATATGGTGACTGGTAATGAGTGACTGTAAACCCTGGTGTCTAGAATTACAATTTCCTCTTTCGCCCCCCGATGGTTTTTTGCGCTGGTTCCCTATCGAATTAGCGAAGGTTTGTTGATTAATTTATTGCCGTTATTTGTGGTACAAGTTGCGGGGGGAACCGTCACCGATGTCGGAAAAGTTAACTCTTTGGTGGCTTTGGCGGGGGTAATTGGGTTTAGTTTTTGGGGAAATCTTTCGGATAAAGTTAAACGCCGTCGCCCTTTTTTAATGATTGGAATTGCCGGGTTTTGTTTGTGTTTATTTGGACTCAGTTGGGGGGATAATGTTAATCAAGTTTTGAAAGCTTGTACCTTGGGCGGGTTTTCGATGGCTGCGGTGATTCCTTCCGCGACGGCTTTGGTGATGGATACCGTACCGGAAGAACGGATAGGTCACTATTTTGGGCGATTTTATTTAATCGGCGGTTGGAGTTTTATTATTGCCTTAATTGTGGGCGGAGTTTGGCTGAGTTTATCCCCGGAAATTGTGGGAACAACAGAAGCCATGAGAAGTTTATTTACTTTGGCTGCAATGGCAACAATTTTGAGTTTAATTTTATGTTTGATGTGGATTAAAGAACCTTCCCGCCAACAAATTCATACCCAACGGGAGTATACACCCGATTTACTCGGTCGTTTATCGGTCGGATTAATTGAACGGCGGGTTTTGTTTTATCCGGCTAGAAGTATTTATTTTATCACCCGCCCGCAATTTTTTAAGCAGGTCGTTCAAAACTTAAAAACTACCCTGAGTTTGTACTATGCTTGTTCGGCTTTATTATTTCTTTCTATCCAAATCGTTTATATCCCCTTTCCTCTGTTTTTAACCAATATTTTGGGCGCGACAAACGACCAAGTTTTATGGATTACGTTGGCTCGTTCTTTGGTAGAAACCTATTTTTATCTTCGGGTTGGTCAGTTAGTTCAAAGCGGAAATAGTATTCGTTTACAAGCAATAGCGGCTGCGGTGAGAATTGGCATCTTTGTTATATTAACCCTATTGGCTTTATTTCATCCCAGTCCATATAGTTTGGCGATTATTACCTTGACTCACCTGTTAACCGGGTTAACTTGGGCGGTGATAGGAGTATCGGGGACAACATCTGTAGCCCGACTTTCTCCCCGAGGTCAAGAAGGGGGCGCCATCGGGATTTATAATTCTGTAATTGGCTGTTCTACGATTTTTGGATCGTTGCTGAGTGTGTTTTTAGTGGCGACTCAGGGCTATGTGGTTTGTTTTGCAGTGGGTACGGTGTTGATGAGTTTAACCACAGTCTGTTTGTGGGGGTTGGGAAGCGTCACACCCCAAGTCAGCCGACAGCAGTAAACCGAATTTGATCAAAGATCTACCAAAATCTTTTAATTGATGTATAATCATCGGTTAAGGATAAATACCTTGCCCAATATACCCTGAAGGAGACGGTAACGGCGAAGATGATCAAGAGTCAATGACAACAAGCAAATTCTTCTGTAAAAAGTTCGGTACTTCACGACACGTAAGCGCAAAAGCTTGGTATCGTCTTCACTTATCGTTTGTTGCTGAAAATTTCAGCTTGAGTAACGAAGCGTTTGAGATTTTCCACCAAGTCGATAGCGAATGGTTTGAAGCAACTTTGATGTTAAGCTTGTTAGAATAGAGGGAATAAATATCAGACTGCAAAGGGAATCAATTCGGCTCAAACCGACCCTAGATTTCCGATACTGTCCTCAGCCTAACATCAGGTCACACGATAATTTTTGACCCCATTGAAATTACTCCTCACGATAGCTTGACATTCTGTTAAAACTTGCCTTATCCTAAGGCGAGCTTAATTTGTCCCAAGCCTTAAAATTCATCTGTTCAACTGACGACCCTTATAAGGAGAAAACATGAAACGAGTTTCCTTTCTCTTCGTTCTTTTAGCGACTGTTTCTTTCGGAACCCTCACCGCTTGTCAACAAACGGACCCCAATCCCGAAACCCCCGCAGAAATTGAAACCCCCGCAGAAACCCCCGCAGAAACCCCCGCAACTCCCGAACCCGAAGCCACAACTACTCCTCAGTCTTCTGTTGAGACTCCCGAAGAACAAGCGGTTGAAACTCCATCCGACGATGCGGGTGTCTCCGCAACTCCGGTTGTATCTCCCGAGGGTGAAACTTCAGAAGTATCTCAACCTGTTCTAATTGAAGAAGAAAATACTCTGATTGAAGACAGTGCTAGCGATATGGGTGAAGTTGAGTCTGGTATGGAACAAGAGTCCTTATCCACTGAAGAAATTGAACCCGCAGTAGAAGAACCTGCACAGTAATTTCCAATTCCGTTTCAGTCTATCAAATCACAGGGAAAACTTCCTTAGAAATCAGCTTCTAACAGAAGTTTTGGTGCATCATAAAACTCAAGAATCCCCTGCTTTTTGCGGGGGATTCTCCATAGGGAAAATCCGATGAGTACAACTCAGTCAAAACCCACTTTCAATCTCGCTCAAACCTTAAACCGTAAAGAATGGGTAGAAGCCATTCTGTTATTTTCCATCTCAACCGGAATCAGTTGGTATCTGGATATGATTCCGCTACCCATGACACCTTTAATACTGGGAATAGGTTTGATAATCGCCGGAATTAGCATCGGCTTCTATAGCCTAGAAATGGTTTTAGTTGCCTGGAGTATTTTAACCTTACTGGGTGTAGTTTTTATGGCTTCAATTGCGGTTTTTGTACCGCTAACCTCGCTGAAAGTTATCGCCATTGCCATGATTACCCTTCTCGTCGGTGCCACGAGTGGAAGCGTCATGTTTTGGTTGATTCAAAGAAGACTATTTCTCAGTTTAGGTCGAAATAAAGCAGTTCTTGTTGCCAGCTTGATGATTGCTTTGGGCCTACTTTTTCCCTACTAAATTTATCTCTTTCTCCTTGAAAGTTTTATGGAAATCACCTTGACTCTGAGTCTGTTAGTTGTCGCCTTAATTGCCTTTATCTTTGAGTGGCTTCCGGTCGATATTACGGCAATTTGTGTGACAATTGTTTTAATGGTTTTGGGGTTGGTAACGCCAGAAGAAGGAATTGCGGGTTTTGGCAACTCGGCAACAATTACCGTGATGGCAATGTTTATTTTGAGTGCGGGAATTACTCGCACCGGCGTTGTACAAGTTGCCCGAGATTTATTAACAAAATGGGGAGGAAATAACCTCACTCAGCAAATTGTGGTGATGGGAATTATTGTCGGCCCGATTAGTGGGTTTATTAATAATACCGCAGTTGTGGCGATTTTTCTCCCCATTATTGAAGATTGGTGCAAAAGACAGCGAATTTCGGTTTCAAAGCTGTTAATGCCCCTTTCTTTTGTGACCATTTTAGGGGGGATGATTACCCTAATTGGAACTTCCACCAATATTCTAGCCAGCGGCGTTTCTAAAAAGCTCGGATATGGTGAGTTTAGTATCTTTCAGTTTACCCAACTGGGAATTTTAACCTTTATCATCGGGTTAATTTATCTGGCTTTTATCGCGCCAAAACTTATCCCGAACCGCAAAGGGCTAACCGATGAATTTATCGGTCAAGATTATGACATCAAGGAGTATTTCAGCGAATTAATTATTACTCCCCGTTCGAGTCTGGTCGGACAAACGCTCAACCGCAGTGAAATTCAACGCAAGTTTGACCTAGACGTTCTCGAAATTCTTCAAAATGGGGTGCGTTTTTCTCAACCATTAGGCGATAAAGTTTTAGGAATTGGCGATATTTTAGTGGTGCGGAGTAGCAAAGATGATTTGCTCAAAATTCGGGAAGAACGGGGGTTAAGTTTGTTACCCGATGTTCAGTTTAAAGCAGACGAAATTGAATCGATTTTAACCTCAGAAGAAGAAAAGATTGGCGAAGTTTTAATCCTTTCCAACTCCCGTCTAATTGGGACAACGCTCAAAGATTTACGCTTCCGACAACGCTACAACGCGACCGTTTTAGCCATCCGTCGTGGTGCGGAATTATTGCGAGGTCGTTTGGGTCGGATTCCCTTACGTTTTGGTGATTTGTTGTTAGTTCAAGGCCCGAAACAGAGTTTTATTGGTTTACAAACAACCCGAGAACTTCTCGTTTTAGAACAACAAAATGTGGAAAGCCTTCGCACCGATAAAGCCTTAATTGCGGTATTAATTACCGTTGGGGTGATTGGGGTTGCGGCTTTTGACCTGTTACCCATTTTAGTTACCGCTTTAATTGGGGTGGTTTTAATGATTATTACCGGTTGTCTCAAACCGGGGGAAATTTACGGCGCCGTCCGTTGGGATGTGATTTTTTTATTGGCCGGTTTGATTCCTTTAGGAACAGCAATGGATAAATCCGGCGCCACCGAATTACTCGCCAATTTTATTGTCGGTTTGGGGGGAAATCTTTCGGGGTATTGGATATTAACCTTTTTCTTTGTTGCGACTTCTTTACTCACCGAAATTCTTTCTAATAATGCTTCGGTGGTGTTAATGATTCCCATCGCCGTACAAGTGGCTAACAGTTTAAATCTCAATCCTTTAGCCTTTATGTTTGCGGTAACATTTGCCGCTTCTAACAGCTTTATGACTCCCATTGGCTACCAAACCAATACGATGGTTTATGGGCCTGGAGGATACAAGTTTTTGGACTTTATGCGCGTCGGCGGCCCCCTCAATTTATTAATGGCAATTGTCACGCCTTTATTAATTGTCTGGCTGTACGGTTTACAACCGGTTAACTAATTTATCCCCCGATTGATTAGACAGAGAAGGAAGATTTTAGATCTTCTTTCTCTCAGAAGATAGAGAAAAATTTATCAAGCCTTTGAAAGATTACTCCTAAAGCAAGATGAGAATCTAGCCCCCAATTGAGTACAGTAAAAAAAGATTCAATTTTTGTAGATATTGATAACAGGAGATTTAAAATAGTGCATAGCGATATTAGAACCGAACAACAAAAAAATTCCGATATTCAACAACCGATGAACCCCGAGGAAGTTGATCCCAAACAAAGAGAGGAACACAAAGCCGAATTACAAGAAAAGGGGAATAAACTAACCGGAAACCCCGGCGATCGCATTGATGATTCTATGTCGATCGAAGAAAAAGCAAAACAAGTCGCCGTTGATGCGCCCGATCCCACAGGCGATCATATCGTCGTTCCCACTTATTTTATCGTAGAAGGTGAAGACGGCGAAAAAGAAGCGCTACACCACGTTAAAGACGCCGAAGAAATTTCTGATGTGGTTCGTCAAGCGCGAATGGATGAAGACGGAAATCGCAAATGGTGGTAAGCTTGATAACTTGAGCAATTTTTACCCCATTCTTAGATAATACAAAATCCCCGGTTTTTCGCGAAACTGGGGATTTTATCGATTAATCTTAATTAATTGTATAGAGTTCTTCCCTTTTGCAAACAAATGTGTTAAGCTACTCCCAGAAAGAGCAAGTCAGCCTAATCTATCGTCATTTTCGAGGCAGTGATGCTGAGAAAGATGAAGAACGGGGGAACCGATTTTTGGGGCGTATCTCTGACTCCCGACGAGTCGAGAAGGATATCTCTCAATCCTAGCCCGTCAGCTAACTCCGTCGGCATTGAGGGAAGACTGAAGAATCGACATAATTTTATGGCAATGTCTTGATTCTCTCGGTTGAAACCATTGGTACTGCTCGCTTCTGTGTACCTATCTGTTTAATTGAGGCATTGTGAACCGTAAATTTTTAATGTGTTGGGTAGAAATTCTCTAAAACCCAATTCAAATTCCATAATTTCAGTCCGTTGGGTGAGCGAGATTAAATTGTTCTCAAACCCAACTTAAACCGTTAAGATTTCTCTGATATCCAATCTTGGTTATCCCCAGAGAAGTCTAAATTTTTCAAGGCGAATAAACCCCTTGAAACCCCATCCATTCTTACAGGGTTACTGCTATGAATACTGTTAACTCGTTGATCGCAGCCACAACGTTTATTTGCGTTATCTTCTTTATTACCACCGATTTTTTGCACCTGACTATCGCGGCTTTTCTGGGTGCATTAATCTTGATTTTCGTGCATATAATGACCTTAAACGAAGCCGTTAACTACATCGGTCAAAGTTTCCCCACACTCGCCTTATTTTTCGGAGTAATGGTATTAGTTCGCGCCTTTGAACCGACGAACATTTTCGCCTATTTAGCCACAAAAATGGTGATGTTATCCAAAGGCGAAGGAAAAAGATTACTCCTCGGAATTGTTGCGATAACCACTCCCATTTGCGCCCTTCTCCCCAACGCCACAACGGTAATGTTACTCGCCCCTCTCATCCCACCCATTGCCACAAAAATCGGTATAGACTTCGTTCCCTTACTGATTTTAATGGTTTTTGTGGCCAACAGTTCGGGATTATTAACCCTCGTTGGAGATCCGGCGACATTCATTGTCGGAGATGCGATTAACCTCAGTTTTACCGATTACTTATTCCGCCTCAGTCTTGGCGGTGCGATTGCCGTTTTTAGTATCGTTCTTTTGTTACCAGTTTTATTTCCAAAAATCTGGAATCGCAAATTTCAAAACCTCGAAAAACTTCCCCAACCCCAAATTAATCATCCGAGAACCTTAGCCATTGGAGGTTTAATATTTGCTTTTGTGATTACCTTTTTTATCATTGGAGAATCCTTACCCCTTCCCGTTTCTCCGGCTTCTGTCGCGTTACTCGGTGCGGCTTTGGCGTTGCTTTTAGCCCATCACAGCCACATTGATTCTATTAATAATATTCTCCGGGATCTCGACTGGAGTACATTATTATTTTTCATGTCTACATTTGTATTAATTGGAGGGCTGGAAAAAACCGGAGTGATTAACAGTTTGTCAATCGTTTTAGCCGCCTTAATTGGTCAAAATATTGCTTTGGGTTCAATTATTTTACTCTTTTTTGTCGGCTTGGTTTCCAGTGTGGTTCCAAATATTCCCCTAGTTGTGGCAATGGTTCCCCTCCTCAAACAATACTTAGTAAACGTCGGTTTGGTGGGCGCAGAAATTCTCACTCCCGGCTTTGAAGGACAATTACCCATAGAAGTTTTACCCCTATTTTATGCCATGATGTACGGTGCAACTTTAGGCGGAAACGGGACCTTACTCGGCGCTTCATCTAACATTGTCGCGGCGGGAATTTCCGAACAAAACGGGCGCAATATTTCGTTTAAACGGTTCCTAAAATATGGATTACCTGTCATGGGAGTTCAGCTTGTGACCGCAGCCATATATGTGGGAATTGTATTCTTAATCTAAATTCAACTTAGACTAGATTTGTATGCACCTGAAATTTTCTAAAGATCTAGAATCTTTACTCGAACGCTTGACAAGTAAACCTCTAACTCTGAAGGAGATTTTACAAGAAACTTCTGAGCGAGGATTGAGTTTAATGATTGGCTTAACTGTATTGCCTTTCCTGTTTCCAATGCCTCCTGGACTTTCAAGTATTTTGGGCTTAGGATGTTTTTTGTTATCGTTGCAAATGGCTTGCGGACGATCTCAGCCTTGGCTACCCAAAAAAGTTGCTGATTTCTATTTCCCAGAATCAGTGAGTCGGCATATCCTAAATAATCTACAGAAAGTAACTCGCTTCCTCGAAAAAATTGCTCGACCTCGAATGAAAAGAGTTGCTCAAAATCCTTCCATGTGGAGAGTCAATGGATTTTCTATAGCATGGCTGTCAATTTTACTGGCTTTACCCATTCCCTTTACGAATTCTTTTCCGGCGGTGGCGATTTTAATCTTGGTGGTGGCTATGCTAGAAGTTGATGGGTTCCTGATGTGTATAGGGTACGTTTTAACTGCATTCAATACTGTATTTTTCGGCGGAATTATTTATGCAGTTTTATTCACTCCTAGCTGGATTATAAATTTGGCTCCTTCTTGGAGTTTCTTTCACCAGTTTTTTCCTTGAATTTTATCAAATAGCTAGCAGTAACAATATTCTCGTTTGGCAGAATTTGAGCATTTCTGAGGTAACTTAAAATCAGGTTCCTAGTAGGTTGGTACATGAATTACAGTTCAATGCTTAAAAAATTCAGAAAATCGTTCAAGTTGAACTTGATTTTTTGTCAGACTAACTAGAGTTGTTGATTTCCCGAAAAATAGGTTATCGTTAGTATTTATTTTGATCAATGGATGCCAATTATGCAACTACTCCATTGGCTACCGGATAGCCCCATTGTCACCTTTACGATTTTACTGCTGGTTTCCCTGACGTTACCGCCCTGGTTTGAACGTTTACGCCTTCCCGGTTTAGTCGGATTATTATTAGCAGGTGTCGTTTTAGGTGAACATGGTTTGGGGGTGTTAAACTCCCAGTCAGAAACCATGAAACTGCTGTCAGACATCGGGAAAATTTACCTGATGTTTGTGGCGGGTTTAGAAATTGATCTCGCCCAGTTTAAAAGCAAAAAAGATCGGGCGATAGGCTTTGGAATTTCTACCTTTATTTTTCCCATGTTGGCGGGAATTGCCATAGGGCTTTGGTTTAATATGGGGTGGAATGCGGCGATTTTAATTGGTTCTTTATTGGCTTCTCATACGTTATTAGCCTATCCCATTGTTCAACGTTTAGGATTAATTGATACTGAACCAATCATTATCAGTGTTGGCGCAACAATTTTTACCAGTATTAGTGCTTTATTAGTTTTAGCCATTTGTGTTTCGGTACAAGCCGGAGAATTTTCACTGTTTAGTTTGAGTTGGCAATTGGGAACCTTAGCGATTTATTCGGCTATCGTTTTATTTGGGTTTGATTGGGCAGGAAAAGCCTATTTTAAACGAAATGGAAGCGAAGAAGGCAATCAATTTTTGTTTGTTTTATTGGCGGTATTTTTGGCATCTGTCGGCGCACAAATTATTAATGTCGATCAAATTGTTGGGGCATTTTTAGCGGGTTTAGCTGTTAACGACGCGGTGGGAAATAGCCTGGTCAAAGAAAAAGTGGAATTTGTCGGCAGTGTTTTGTTTATTCCCTTTTTCTTTATTGCGATGGGTCTGTTACTGAATATTCCCGTTTTTCTTGAGACTTTAACTACCAATTTTACCTTGCCCGTAGCGATTGTTTTAGGATTAATTATCAGCAAATTTGTTGCGGCTTGGGCGATGAAATTACTCTACGGTTACAGCCGAGACGAAACGCTGTTAATTTGGTCGCTTTCTATCCCGCAAGTTGCAACAACGTTAGCGGCCGCTTTAGTGGGTTTTAACGTCGGTTTACTCAGCGAAGCCGTTTTTAACAGTATTATTGTTTTAATGCTGGCTACTTCGATTCTCGGGCCGCTCCTGACTCAACAATATGCACCCCGTTTACTTCCCCTAAAAGCCAAACCGCCCCTCAATCCGAATCAAGCTTTAATTTGGTGGGAAAATCGTCAACAAGAGGCCGAAGAAACTCCCCCTTTTACCGTTGTTGTTCCGCTAGCTAACCCCGATACTCAACGCTATTTGATGGAAATGGCGGCTTTAATTGCCCGTCACGAAGGTGGTTCAATTGTGTCTTTAGCCATCGCCACTCACGCCCAAGTTCACATGGATGAACCGGAATTACAAAGCGCTTTACAACAGAGTCGTTTTTTATTAAAACGTTCGGTGAAAGTCGGTCAACAATTTAACGTGAAAACCGATCCAGTTTTAAGAATTGATAGCGATGTTGCCACCGGAATTATTCGCACCGCTTGCGAACAAGATGCCAGTTTAATTGTTATGGGTTGGAGCGAAACCGGAAGTATACGGGCGCGACTTTTTGGGACGGTTATTGATAGTGTATTTTGGTCGTCTCATTGTCCGGTGGCGGTGATGCGACTGTTGCAAGAACCTGTAAATATTCGCCGGATTTTAGTATTAGTTAAAAGTATTGCACCCCGAACCATTAGAACCATTCGTTTTGCTCAACTTTTAGCCGATACCAACCAAGCATCGGTAACATTATTACAAGTTTGTCCCGCTCAAACTCCTGACGCTCAAATCACCATTTTAGAAACCCAACTGGCCGAAGTTCTCCGCAGCGAAGGCCCCCAAATTAATGCTCAAATTGTCGTCAAACCGGCTAACGATGTCGTCGGCGCCATTTTAGACCAAGCCAGAGGCTTCGATCTGGTAATATTGCGATCGCAGCGTAGGCGAACCGCAGGCGGTTTAGCGGTTAGCAGCGTCACCCATGACGTCATGGAAAACCTACAATGTTCGGTGGTCATGTTCGGCGAACCGCAAACCTAACAACAGTCACTCATTACCCTCCGGGAACGTCCGTTGCTTCGCGACTATTCCGCCAAGTCAGCACTGCAACACCTGTCACCAGCGCGTTCCTTGCGACCCGGCGGAATAGTCGGTAGCAAAGTTTGTAAGAGAGTCACCAGTTATTAGGTTACAGGTTACAGGGTACAGTCTTTACCCTTGCCTATTGCCTGTTGCCTGTTGCCTATTCCCTATTCCCTCTAAACACCGATCACTGTAAACTGATAAAACGGGAACATTCAACGCGAGGTCATGTTAAAGTTGCCCACTCTAGGTGTTAATATCGACCATATCGCCACGCTGCGCCAAGCCCGTCGCACGGTAGAACCCGATCCGGTGGCGGCGGCGGCGATCGCAGAATTGGCGGGTGCCGATGGGATAACCGTGCATTTGCGCGAAGATCGCCGTCATATTCAAGATCGAGATGTGCGTCTGTTGCGCGAAACGGTGCGAACTCATCTTAATCTGGAAATGGCACCAACCGATGAAATGGTGGCGATCGCATTGGAGATCAAACCGGATTATGTTACTCTGGTTCCTGAACGACGGGAAGAAGTCACCACCGAAGGCGGACTCGATATTGTCGGTCAACTCGAACGGATGACAGCAGTTGTCGGTCAGTTGCAAGATGCCGGCATTCCTGTCAGTCTGTTTATTGATGCCAACCCCGCTCAAATTGAAGCTTCCGCACAGACCAAAGCTGTGTTTGTGGAACTGCACACGGGTTGTTATGCTGAGGCCAAAGGTGAGCAACAGGACAAAGAACTGGAGTTATTGATCAAAGGAAGCAAACTCGCTCAAGATGCAGGACTGCGGGTGAATGCGGGTCACGGGTTGACCTATTGGAATGTTTATCCCGTTGCTTGTATTGAGGGAATGGAAGAACTCAACATTGGTCATACTATTATCAGTCGGGCGGTGTTGGTGGGTTTGGATCGGGCGGTGAGGGAAATGAAACAAGCCATGTTCGCCCCCTAAACTTTCTGTGACTGATTACCCGTTTTTTCAACCACAAATTCTTGAATTTTTGACAACGAACCATGCAAACTTACTACTATCTTTTGGCGAGTAAACATTTTCTGATTGAAGAAGAACCTTTTGAAGAAGTTCTCAAGGAACGCACCCGCTACTATCAAGAACAGGAAAAAGAAATTGACTTTTGGTTAGTGACTCAACCTGCTTTTTTAGAAGCCCCAGAATTGGCGGAAGTTAAGGCTAAATGTCCCCAACCTGCGGCGGCGGTAATTTCAACTAACGAACAATTTATTACTTGGTTGAAGTTGCGTTTAGAATTTGTCGTCACCGGACAATTTCAAGCGCCGAGTGCGAGTATTCCCGATCCGTTGGCGTCTTTGGCTGTCGCCTAATTTTAGACGTTTAAAATCAAGAGTTGGGAAGTTCTGGAGTTCTAAAAATTGCCCTATCTTCTGAACTTCCCGAGTGAAAAACTTTTCAATTTTTGTGGGAATTTTTGAACGATAATTCGGATGGGTTTCTACAGCAATCTCCGTCGGATTTTTCAACTCTATAAAAATAGATAAAAAGTCTGAACTTATTTTTTATTTTGCCTTTTGTTATATGATAACTTGCTTTTTAGTGTAAGATTTTAGAGAAAACTCAAATCATATTGCTAGATTTTCTTCTAACAGTTGAGATCGAAAACTATGGTTCAAAAAATAGGTGTGAAGGAAGGGTTGAGACTGAGTGCGATCGCGGTTTTATTGACAATTAGCCTCAGTCCAAAAGTTGTTAGGGCGCAGTCAGCTTGCGAACCTCCCGAAGCCGGAGAATATCTGTTATTAATTGTCAGCGAAACATCCAACGACCAGGACTTAGCCCGTCGCACGTTACCGAGTGACGTTGAAAGTGAGGTTTGTCGCTACGTTGACGATCTGGTGACGCGAGTGGGGGGGTTTGAAGATCAACTCATTGCCGAAGATTGGGCCGATTATATTCAGACGAATTCCGGTTTAGAAGCCTATGTGGTTCAACCCGATACCGTTTCCCAACGTCCTCCCGCTCGTGGAATGGTGAACCGACGAGGCGCCTCGGAGTTAGAGACAGAACCCCGTTCACAGGCTCAACCTCAATCTCAACCTCGCCCCCGAACCCAACCGAGAACCCAACCGAGAACCCAACCGAGAACCCAACGCCCTCGCGCCGAAGAAGCAGCTTTTAACCCAAGAAGACTCGGTTCAGGATATGCGGTATTAGTCGATTATCTCAATCAACCGGAATTAGCCGCCCAAGTCGAAGAAATCACCGGATCGCAAGTGGGTTTAGCGTCCTACGGTCAGCGTCCCTATTTACTGGTGACTCAAACCAACGATTTACAAACCGCGACTTCTACCTTGCAAAATTTAAGTAATCGCGGTTTTTTCTCATTAATCGTCGAGAGTCGCCGCGTCATGCTGATCAGCCCGAATGTTCAGCCTTAACTAAATTCATAATTCACGGATAAGCCAATTCAGCGATCCAAGAGATAACAATACCCAAAGTTAAACCGACAATCACCTGAAAAGGGGTGTGACCAAGTAACTCCTTGAGGCGATCTTCGTTAAACTGAGGATGCTCTTGAAATAACTCATCAACAATTTGATTTAAAATTCGAGCCTGTTGACCTGCGGCTTGACGAACGCCGGTGGCATCGTACATGACAATAAAAGCAAACACCACAGCGATCGCAAATTCGGGACTTTCCCAACCGATGGTTTGTCCGACACTGGTCGCGAGGGCGGAAACAAAAGCCGAATGGGAACTGGGCATTCCCCCCGTCGTCACCAACGCCCGAAAATTGACTTTCCCAAATCGAATTAACTCAATTGCCAACTTCGCCGTTTGAGCAAACAGACAAGCAAACAGGGAAACCACCAGGACTTGGTTTTGAAAAATATGGCCAAAGTCTTGCATGGAAAGAGACACCTCTAGTTACTGCGACGGGTAATAAATTGGGCGATCGCCACTAAGGGAGTCGCCGCCTCTCCAAAGGGAGCAAGTTCAGCGATCGCCTGTTCGATCAATTGGTTGGCCCGACGTCTGGATTCTTCCAACCCCCAAAGACTGGGATAAGTTGCTTTTTGAGCGGTCAAATCTTTTCCGGCCGTTTTCCCCAACTCCTCTTGAGTCGCAGTAATATCGAGAATATCATCAACGATCTGAAACGCCAAACCTATTTTCTGAGCGTAGCGGGAAAGTCGTTGACGGTTCTCGGTTGAAGCGCCAGCTAAAATAGCGCCACAAACGACACAAGCTTCTAACAACGCTCCGGTTTTGTGGGTATGAATAAAAGTAAGCTGTTCTTCAGTAATATCGGTTTTCCCTTCCGAGTCGATATCAACCACTTGACCGCCCACCAGTCCGGCGGCACCGACAGCCCGACCCAAATGAGCAATCACGTCTAAAACCTGTTGAGGGGGTACATTTCGGGTTTGAGAGGCGATCAATTCAAAGGCATAGCTTAACAACCCATCCCCGGCTAAAATGGCAATGTCTTCGCCATAAACCTTGTGATTGGTCAGTTTACCCCGACGATAATCATCATTATCCATTGCGGGAAGATCATCATGGATCAGCGACATGGTATGGATCATCTCCAACGCACAGGCGGTTGGCATTGCCATTTCCCTTGTTCCTCCGGCCAACTCACAAGTCGCCAGACACAAGATCGGACGGAGACGCTTTCCTCCGGCTAGCAGTGAATACCGCATCGCCTCATAAATTTTTTCGGGATAGATCACGGCGATCGAGCGATCTAAAGCCTGTTCTACCTGGGCTTTGCCTTCGGCTAGATAGGTTGACAGGTCAAACGTCGATTTACTTGGGGGTGATGGGGTTTCTCCAGTCAATACCATAACGCTGTTTTCCGTACTGGTGATCTTTCGTCAATCTCATTGTACGGGTCTGGTGACACTTTTCAGTTAACAGTTATCAGTGATCAGTTATCAGTCTTTACTCTTGACTGTTGACTGTTGACTGGTCACTGTTGACTGGTCACTGTTGACTGTTTCCCATCTCCCCACCGATAACCCATCCGTTTCCAAGCATCATTAACCCAAAAAACCCACCGATAACCCATCCGTTACCCATAGCCACCTTCCTAATTTCGATGGTCGTTAATATAACGAATACGGGCGCCGGCCCACTGCAATTTTTCTTGTAGGGTTTGGTAAAAGGAGTAGTTTTCGCGCAAAATAATAAATCGAGTTTGACAAGTCGCCATCCGCACATCAACCCGCTGTCCGGGTCGGACTGATGTCGCCAATACCCCATCGGTCCAGAGTTTGGTTTCATGTTCGGGATCGGCTAACGGCCACACGCTGACCACCGACCTGGGCGGGAGAACGATCGGACGACTCGACAAACTTAACGGACAAATGGGAGTGACGGTGAGCGCTTCCATTCCGGGGTGCATAATCGGCCCGTTGGCTGAAGCATTGTAACAGGTTGAACCTGTCGGCGTCGAGACAATTAAACCATCCCCTTGATACTGATCGACGACTTCCCCATCGACTTCCATCTCTAAAATTGATGTGGGCATTCGATAGGGAGAAGCGGGTTTAATACACATTTCATTGAGGGCAAGATAGCGATCGCCAACGGGGGTAAGATTGCTACGATGACCTTCGTAGACGGCCGCTTGCAGCATCATCCGCTGTTCCATTGCGTAGCGATCTTCAAACATCCGTTCAACGACTTGTTCTGTATTGCGAACATCTTCAAAGGACTCGGTTAAAAATCCCAAATGTCCGCCCACATTCGCCGCTAAAATTGGAATTCCCTCCGGCGCCAAATGACGGGCTGCGGCCAGGGCTGTTCCGTCTCCGCCCAAAACTACAGCCAAGTTAATCGGACGGCTAACCGATGCTAAAAATACGGGATATGGATTATCTTGAGGTCCACTCGGCCCAATTAATACCTGACAGCCTCGCTTCTCAAACTCGGTTGCAAATTGTTCACCCCATTGCTTGCTTAAGGGATCTCTAGCTTTGTGGGCGATGATCACCTGTTTAATTTCCACCGTCTTTCCTCGATGATGATCTTCTTTATACTGTTATTATCCCGTATTTTTGTCGGCAGTTTCACACGGGTTCTGCATTTGTTATCTTAACACTAAGCTGTTCTTCGGTTGCCGATTATTTTTGTTAATTTTCTTATTTTTTTTTAAGCAATGCTGCGAAATTTCTTCAAATCTTTTCTTAATCTTTTTTTGAAGCCCAATTGTCCCCTCTGCGATCGGCCCAGTGATACCCAACTCTGTCCCTATTGTCAAAGACAGATTTTCCGCTGTCAATTTCCCCCCGAAAAAAAATTTTCAAAGGAGGTTCCTCTGTATGTTTGGGGACAGTATAAAGGGACGTTAAAACAGGCGATTGTTGCGATGAAATATAACAATCATCCCGAAATTGCCGAACCGTTGGGCTATTGGTTGGCTGAGGGGTGGTTAAATTCTTCTGACAATATTAATCATAAACGCCCGGTTGTTGTTCCGATTCCCATGTTTCCTGATAAACAAAAAAAACGGGGTTTTAATCAAGCTGAACTTTTGGCCCGCAGTTTTTGTCGGGCGACGGGTTTACCGTTGAAGTCTCAAGGTTTGGAACGAATACGCGATACTAAAGCTCAGTTTAGTCTTTCGCTTCAACAACGGCAAGACAATTTAAAAGATGCGTTTCGTTTGGGGGGGGATTTACGCCAATCTAATGTTAATTCTGTTTTAATTGTAGATGATATTTACACCACCGGCGCGACGGTTAAGGCGGCAATTGCAGCGTTGAAGCGGCATAAAATAGCGGTTGTAGGGGTCATTGCGATCGCCACGACCAAATCTTTATCGGATAAGTAAGGGGCTGAAGCCCCTTCTGTAACGGTGATTCGGGGGAATTTATCTCATTACTTTCGGGGCTTAATCAAGGCAAGTAAGGCTAAGGTGCTGACAGGCTTCTTCCCAGGATTGACCGAGATAACTTTCTCGCTGAATCACATAATCTATACAGTGATATCCCGTCAGAGGATAGCCTTGATTTTTGGCTTTTTCTTGACTGGTTTTTAGCCAATTCTTCCAATTAAAACTCTGTTCATAAATATTGCGAATTGCAGCTTTTCCGCTGGAATTTTTCTCGTTAATCAGACAAAGTTTAATTTGATTGCCAATTTGTTTGATTTGTACGATTCTTTGATGTGCGGGATAACTCGGGAGAGAAGAAACTGAATTTACAACCTCCAGTTGCACATTGGGGGTTGAATGTGCTAAAGAATTTCGAGTTTTCACGGCAACCTCTGGTAAGTTCAATGTTGCTAATTGTTGAGTTTTCGGTGGTGTCATAGGTCGTTTCCCTGATGCTGATAGAAATTCCCCAGATCAAGATGTTTGTTCTCGATAATGGGTAATAGCTATTATGGCATCGAGTTTTCGTTTCAACCACTCTCTCCCGATGATGTCAGGAAAATCTGACAAAAGGAGTCATCCAGGGGGAAATGCCGTTAAGCTTTAACTGACAGACGCTTTCGGGTTAAACCTATTTCGCCATCTTTCCAAAGTCGCAGACAACGATAAGATAAATCTATGAATGTTGTCAGAAATTTTAATCAATATTTTCAACAGAATTATGAATTATGAATTATAAATAGTGAAACCTAAATAATTAATTGGGTTTACAGCGCAATATTTGCGGCCCTGCGGTTTGTTTAACGAGTTCAGAAATTGTTGAGATTAAATGGGGATTGATTGTGGTATAATAGTTTTGAGAAGATTGAATTTTCTCTACAATTTCTGCTAAGTTTGCATTTCCTTTTCTGGCTCCCAAACCGTTAACAGCGCATTCAATTTGACTCACGCCCAACTCCAACCCAACGAGGGAATTTTCTACAGCTTTTCCTAAATCATCGTGACAGTGAACCGAAACGGTTACTTGTTTAAGTTGAGGAAGATTTTGATAGAGGTTTTGGAGTAATTGAAAAAAATATTCTCCCGAAGCCACGCCCAAACTATCGGGAATAGTGATAATTTTCGCCCCGCTTTCGATAGCCGTTTTAACCGCTTTAGCCAAAAAGTTAATCTCGCTGCGAGTCGCATCAAACGCAGTCCACTGAACACAATCACAATAATTTTTTGCTAGGGAAATCGATAGATTAATTTTTGACAAAACCGAGTTGTTATCCAAGGTTTTTGAAGATGAATTGAGATGAACAAGAGTATAGAGATTGATGCAAGTTTTCTCGGCTTTTTCTAACGCTTTTGCAGCCTGTTGAATTTCCGTTTCCTGAGAACCGGCTAACGCACAAATTGTAGAATGTTTAACAACCTGAGAAACGGCTATAATTTCCTCAATATCTTTTGCATATTGTCCCGGATATCCAACCTCAATCGTATTAACTCCCATTTCCTCAAGTTGTCGAGCAATTTTCACTTTATCTTGTAAAGTAAAGCGAACGCCCGGGGTAAGTTCTCCGTCTCTTAGGGTCGTATCAAAAATCAGAATAGGAGAATGATGAATCATCATGTTTTAATCCGTAAATTAATTGACTTGACGATTTTTATAGTTGGTTTTAACCGTGTTTTGATTCAAAAATGGATTGCCTTGAGATTGAATATTTTTTTGATAAACCGGATAAAAACGCTTGGTTTGATTGGAAAATTTCCAAGTAATATTATCGGGATCTTTTTGACAACACCAGTCGGTAAACTGGGGTTTTGTCTTCCATTTGCTTAAGGTACTCGGATGAACGTTTAACCGCTTTGCGAGTTCCAATTGGTTGAGATTTTCGGGAATTTCGGCTTGAATAGAAGGGGGAATGGGAAATAATGAAACTTCGTTCTTTTTTGTCGGTTCGGGTTGGGGTTTTTCGGGAGGTTGAGAAGCAATGGGGGTGGAGTTAACAGTCTGATTTTGTAAGAACTGAATTTCCTCGAATTCCGAACTTGAAATTACAGCTTGAGCGGTAGAAAAGTAATAAACAATTCCGCCTTGATCTGTAACTTCAAAGTGAGCGGAAAATTCCGTTGCTTTTCGATCTAAATATTCTCGCACATCCTCAGCTTGAACTTGAGAATTCATCGCCAAATCTAAGGGAGTAATCCAACCGTCATTTTCTTGAACTAAGCGATAAAAAACCTGATTGAGATGGGTTAATTTATCAAGCTGTTTTTTCTGATAACGTTTCCAAAAACGCCAAGCCCCGAGTCCTCCAACTAAAAGTAATAAAAGGGGGATGGTATCTTTCATTACGAGCAATCCTAGCGCAATTGCAATCCCAAAGGCAACATATCCGCCCTCGTCCTTTTTCGGTTCTGGTGTAATTTGAGACATGGTTTTCTTTTAGCTAATACTTGCTGACCTGCCCATAATTTGACATACTAGCGATACAGAACTCAAGCGGTAATTCAGGAATTATCAGTAACTAACTCTCAATTCGGGTTGTGTGAGGTAGCTTAAATGGATTTTCAGTTTAGACGAGTGGTGAGGTTGCTAACGTTAGCGACCCTGGTCACAAGTTTGACAGGTTGTGCGGGAAGTCGCCAGGTTCAATGTCGCAAGCTGATGGAGGTGGTTGATCAGGGAAACTTGGCGATCGCTGTTCCGAATAACCAAGATAATAGCGCGACAACTCTCAGGTTAGCACAAGAACTGAATATTGTTGCCGATCAAATGGAGAAACTGTATCTAACCAATGGTCGGTTAAAGAGAATTCGGTCGGGTTTTACGGAGGTTTTTCGTGAATTTGCGGTGGTTATTAACGAGATGGGTCTAGCATTAGAAGCGGGAGAAAAAACACCGATTAATGTTGAAGGTCGCGCCGAATTAGTAAAAGCAATTGACAAGGTTAATGAAATTAGTCAACGGACAACTCCCATTAGTGAAAAAGCAGATTCTCTGATGGCGGAAATGACAAAACATTGTCCTCCCGAATCTTTACAACCCGAAGAACCCAACGCTTCACAGTGATCAATTGAAAAAACCCGGTAACTTTATCGAAACCGGGTTTTTAGCCTGTACGCCCGGGTCATGTCGGGGCGGGTTCGGTCTAAATCTACATTTTCCCACAAATAACTGATATAAACCCGCCCGGGTCATGTCGGGGCGGGTTTATGCAGGTTATTGATAAGAGACATACATTTAGGCTGAACCCGCCCCTACAGAAATTTTGCCTTCTTTTAATGATGAATTTCTAAACTAAGAACATAACGACCGAGTTGTAATTTTTCTGACCAAAGTTCGTATTCTAAACGCAAATATTCGGGCAAAGGAGAGCCGCCTAATTCTAAATTGCGGGTAAAATTCCGCAGTCTAAATTGACGGGGAACCGTTTCCGATTCCGTTTGTAAATAATAGCGACTAATCCCATACATTCCCTTTTGCCACAAATGACGATAGCTGTATTTCGTGTTACCTTGCATGGTCATCACCGCCCGATAGGGGGAAACTTCCAGCCACAGCAGACGGGGTTTTTGGGGTGTCGGGGGGAATGGGGACGGGGTGTCCGGTGGTTGCCAGTCTAAAATTTCCGGTTCGTGTAACAACAGGTGAAACTGATCATTATCTCTAGGATAAAAGGTCGCTGCTGTTTCAACGAGCGATCGCACGGGTAAGTCCACCGAAACCACAGACAGGCTTACGGGTTTGCGAGAATGTGTTAACATATGCCTTATCATTAACTATAAATCCCCAGTCTGAAATTGTGATTTAGCACAAAGAAAGCGTTAGGATGACTAGGGAAATCCTTCCTCTCCTTATCCTATGCTAACTGGGATTATTGAAACAAAAACTTCAGAAAGTCAACAGAGTCTAAGCGTTGACCCGCCTACATCGGGTTTATCTTTGCACGGTACTATCGAAATACCCGGAGATAAGTCAATCTCCCACCGGGCGTTAATGTTGGGCGCCCTGGCGACGGGAACCACAACCATTGAAGGGTTGCTTTTGGGGGCCGATCCTCGCAGTACCGCCGGCTGTTTCTCCCAGATGGGGGCGCAAATTTCCGAGTTGAACGAACAACGGGTTGAAGTTCAGGGCATTGGTTTGGGCCAGTTGCACGAACCGACTCAAGTTTTGGATGCGGGAAACTCGGGAACGACGCTGCGGTTGATGATGGGAATTCTGGCTTCTCATCGGGATCGCTTTTTTACGGTGACGGGCGATCATTCTTTGGTACGGCGTCCGATGGATCGGGTGGTCAAACCGTTACTACAAATGGGGGCGATGATTTGGGGGCGACAGGGCGGATCTTTCGCGCCGCTCGCCATTCAAGGTCAACGCCTCAAACCTATTCATTATAACTCGCCGATCGCCTCGGCGCAAGTCAAATCCTGTGTGCTGTTGGCGGGTTTGATGGCCGAAGGCGAAACAACGGTAACGGAACCGGCGTTATCGCGAGATCACAGCGAACGGATGTTACGGGCGTTTGGGGCGACGGTCAAGGTTGATCCGGAAACCCACAGCGCGACGGTCGTAGGCCCTGCGAAATTACAAGGTCAACCGGTTGTGGTGCCGGGGGATATTAGTTCGGCGGCGTTTTGGCTGGTGGCAGGGGCGATTGTTCCGGGTTCGGAGTTGTTAATTAAAAATGTGGGAGTGAACCCAACTCGGACCGGAATTTTAGACGCTTTAGAAATGATGGAAGCGGATATTCAACTCGAAAATAAACGGGAAGTCGCCGGAGAACCGGTCGCCGATTTGCGGGTAAAATACAGTCAATTAAAAGCCTGTACTTTGGAAGGTTCTTTAATTCCCCGTTTAATTGATGAAATTCCAATTTTGGCCGTTGCTGCAACTTCTGCAAAAGGAACAACAATTATTCGAGATGCGGAAGAATTGCGGGTAAAAGAAAGCGATCGCATTCAGGTAATGGCGGCCGAATTAAACCGCATGGGCGCGAAAGTTAGCGAGTTACCCGACGGGATGGAAATTGTTGGCGGTACGGCTTTAAATGGGGCCGAAGTTGATAGTTATACCGATCATCGGATTGCCATGAGTTTGGCGATTGCCGCCTTAAAAGCCAGTGGAAAAACGACCATTGGAAGGGCGGAAGCGGCTTCGATTTCCTATCCTCAGTTTACCACAACTTTACAACAAATTTGCGGGTAATTTTGACTTGAAAGGCTACAAATTCATTTATTCCGCTTAAGTTTTTTATCTACCCCAAGTTCTTTCTCTACCCTAACCCCCCATTTATCCCCCCGAGCAAGCCATTTATCCCCCCGAGCAAGCCATTTATCCCCCCGAGCAAGCCTTAAAAAGGGGGGAATGAAAAAGGGGATATCAACCTGTAAGTATGAGGAATCCAAATGACTTCTAATTCTCCCTCTTCTAATCAACATAATTTCAGACAATGGCTCACTTTAATTGCGATTTTTGTGGCGTTTGCGGTGAATGTCTTGTCAAATTTTTTCCCCCTGAATGGGTTGACAATTGGAGAAATCTCTAATGTACTCTTTGGCGAGGTGAAAATTATTCCCGCCAACTACGCTTTTGCCATTTGGGGATTGATTTATTTGGGATTATTTAGCTTGGGAATTTATCAATTTCTTCCCGCCCAACGAGATAATCCCCGCTTGCAAGATATGGGATATTTTTTGGTGATGGCTTGTGTCGCTCAAATTATTTGGGTGTGGGTGTTTTTATCTCGACTGTTTCTTCCTTCTTTAATTGCAATGGTGGGAATTTTGTTGGCTTTAATTGCGGGTTATTTGGCCCTAAATATTGGTAAAGAAAAAGTTCCAAAATGGGAAAGATGGTGTGTTAACGCTCCGATGAGTATTTATTTGGCTTGGATTAGCGTGGCGACTATTGTTAATGTGGCGATTTTTTTGGAAAGTATAGATTGGAATGGTTGGGGAATTTCACCAGAAATTTGGACTGCAATTTTATTAATTATAGCAGGAATTATCGCTGTTTTGATGAGAATAAATTATCAAGAAACGGCTTTTCCTCTGGTGTTTTTGTGGGCGATTATTGCCATTATCGTCAGACAATTTAACGAATCTTTAATTGTGTTAACGGCGTTGGGTGTTTGTTTGGCGATTTCGTTGGTGGGTATAGGTTCAACGGTTTCTCATCATTCCCAAGTCGCCGAGTCTAGTGTTGAGAAAAGATGATTGAGAGTTTTCAATCACCTTCTTTGCTGACTCGCGAGTTGATATTCTAAGGATTTTCTAACTGTTCGGGATTGATTCCTTGTTCTCGCAATTGTTGAATTAAAGCTTGATAGCGTTGTTGTTCTTGTTGTAATTGAGTTAGGGCTTCTTCTGCTCGCTGACGCTCTTGTTCGGCACGTTGGTATTCTTCTTCTGCTCGTTGACGCTCTTGTTCGGCACGTTGGTATTCTTGTTCTGCACGTTCATCGAGTTCGACAGAAGTGAGAAACTTTCGCCCATCAGGACGATAAATTTCTAGGTTATTTTCTGTCAGTTCAAAACGAATTTGTAAGCGAGGACTTACCCAGCCGTTAATCTGTTCAATTTCTTCTAAATGTTCGTTGACCCGCAAAGAACCTATCAATTCAACCCTTTGAGGCTCATAAATGTAATATTCTTCTACACCATATTGTTGATAAAAAAACAATTTTCTAATCATCTCTTGAGGGCGATTTCCGGGCGAGAGAATTTCAAACACCACTTGAGGTGTAATATTATTTTCTTTCCATTGTTGATAGGAACCTCGCTCTCCTTTGGGTCTTCCAAACGCAACTAAAACATCGGGTGCTTGACGAATTTTCGGATTTCCTTCAACCGGATACCACAACAAATCACCCGCTACAAAGATATTTTCATCTTGATAAAACAAGATTTCTAGATTTTCTTTAATCGTAACAATCCATTGAAATTGTAGGGTATTATCCGCCATCGGTTGACCATCGCTATCCGGGTAAATAATATCGGTTTGAGTTTCCGGTATTTGTTGTACCATTGCTTTTACCTCAATCCATTACTTGAGAGAATAATTTATAATCCCATTTTTAGACTATGATTATGATAACATTAGTTAACCCAGTCGTCGGGCAGGACTTTGTAAAATTAACCCTCAATGCTGTTATTATCACCTTCTCATGCCTAATATTCACGCGCCGGAACTTCCCCAAAATTTCCCTTGGTTAAATACAGAACATCCGTTATCGCTGAAGTCTCTGCGGGGACGGGTAGTTTTGTTAGATTTTTGGACGTATTGCTGTATTAATTGTTTGCATATTTTGCCGGATTTAAAATATTTTGAACAAAAATATCGGGAGAGTTTAACCGTAATTGGTGTACATTCTGCCAAATTTGATAATGAAAAAGAAGTCGAAAATATCCGTCAAGCGATTCTGCGATATGACATTGAACATCCGGTTTTAGTCGATAACGGTTTTGAAGTTTGGCAACAGTACGCCGTTAACGCTTGGCCGACTTTAGTCTTAATTGACCCCAAAGGTTATTATGTGGGAAGTGCAGCAGGGGAAGGAAATCGCGAGATAATTGATGAGATTTTGAGCCAATTAATTGAGGAACATCGCCAACAGGGAACGATTAATTTTGAGGAAATTACTCTCAGTTTAGAAAAGCAAAAACAACCTTTAATAACCCCTTTGGCTTTTCCGGGGAAAGTGTTGGCTGATGGGGCGGAAAATAGTTTATTTATTGCCGATTCCGGACACAATCGAATTGTTATCGGAACAACAGAAGGGGAGATATTAGAAATCATTGGAAGCGGAAAAGCGGGGTTAACAGACGGTTCGTTTCAACAGGCGCAATTTTTCGCACCGCAGGGAATGGCGTTGGATACAAACCAACAAATTCTTTATGTCGCCGATACGGAAAATCACGCGATAAGAAAGATAGATTTACAGCAAAAAACCGTTACAACCATTGCGGGAACCGGAGAACAAAGCCATTTTATTTATCCTCACGGCGGTACGGCGTTGGAAACTCAATTAAACTCGCCTTGGGATTTAGAAAAAGTTGGGGATAAACTTTATATTGCGATGGCGGGTTGTCATCAAATTTGGGTGATGAATTTGGAAACAAATCAAGTTCAAACCTATGCGGGTTTTGGTGCGGAATCTTGTGTGGATGGGGAATTATTAGAAGCGGCTTTTTCTCAACCCAGTGGGATAACCACGAATGGGATAGAATTATTTATCGCAGATAGCGAAATTAGTTCAATTCGAGGCGTGGGTTTGGGAGAAAATACGGGGGAAAATACGGGGGAAAATACAACAGTAAGAACCGTTTGCGGGAGCGGAGATTTATTTGGGTTTGCAGATGTAGACGGAGAGGGTTTTGACGTGCGGTTGCAGCACTGTTTGGGGGTGGAATTTGCTCAAAATTATCTCTGGGTTGCGGATACTTACAACCACAAAATTAAGCGGGTTGATGTGAAAACGGGAACCTGCGAAACGGTGTTGGGAAATGACGGGAGTTTTTCCGAACCTTCGGGGTTAAGTGCGGTGGGTTCTTTATTGTATGTTGCGGATACAAATAACCATCAAATTCGACAAATTGATTTAGAAAAACTAACCGTTAAAACCCTAAATTTTCCGGGGTTATGTGCGCCGGATGTTTGTATTCCCAAACTCAATTAATCTTATCGGATAGAAAAGAGAGGATTTGAAAAATAGTCCTCTCTCCGGTTCGGTTTTCCAAGATAAAATATTGAAATGTTCAAACCGAACTTGACAGGGGTAAATAATCATGGTAAAAACTTAAAAATAAATGAATTTTTTAAAATAAACCAACAGTGAAATACAATCGACGCCAATTTATTGGCTATAGTTTAAGCGCGTTAACCGTCAGTCTGTTGTTAAAAGCTTGCGGGGGTTCTTCAGATTCTCCAACCACAGAATCCGACGCCAAAGTATTTAAAATGGCGATTGTTTTACCGGGTTCAATTACCGATGGCGGTTGGAATCAATCCGGCTACGAAGGCGTGAATAAATCGGCCGAAAATCTCAACGCGGAGATGGCGTATTTAGAACAAGTTGAACCCGCAAACCAAGCCGAAGCATTATCGGGTTTCGCCCGACAAGGTTACAATTTGGTGATTGCTCACGGCGGACAATTTGACGCCGCAATTGAACAGGTTTCGGGTCAATTTCCCGAGACGTTTTTTTTAGCGGTTAACGGGAATATTGCGGGAGAAAATTACGCTTCGGTGACGACAAACTATTTACAACTGGCTTATTTGGCGGGTGCAACTGCGGCTTTAATGACTCAAAATAACAAAGTTGCTTTTATCACCGGGTTATCGTTTAAATCCACAGACGCACAAGCAAAAGCGTTTGAACTCGGCGCCAGGTCAATTAATCCCAATATTGAAACCGTCAACAGTTTTACGGGCGATTTTAACGATATTGCCAAAGCAAAAGAAGCGACATTAGCCCTAATTTCAACCGGAGTCGATGTCATTTATCACAATTTGGATAATTCTTCTCCTGCGGTGTTAGAAACGGCTGAGGAAAAAGGAATTTATGCGATTGGAAATGTCAGCAATCAGTTAGAAATAGCACCCGAAGCGGTTCTGACAAGTACCCTTCAAGACATCGGAGGTGCAATTGGTTATGTTGCCAATTTAGTCCATGAAAATCGGGTTGAACCCGAAAAATATATGTTGGGGTTGGAACATCCCGAAATTGTTCAACTCGGAAAATTTAACCCAATTATTCCGGACATGGTTAAAGAAAAAGTTAATCGGATTGAACAGTCAATGTTAAGCGGGGATTTAACGTTTCAAGATTGCGTCGATGGGGGAGAAGAAACGGTTTGTCTGCAAGAAACGATTTAATGATTGAATGATTGCGCCATGACAGCGTTAAGATTAGAAAATATTAGCAAATCCTTCGGCAACTTTTTAGCCAACCATAATATTAACCTGGAAATTCAACCCGGTTCTATTCACGGAATTCTGGGGGAAAATGGGGCGGGTAAAAGCACGTTAATGAAGATAATCTCGGGAGTCTATCAACCCGATATCGGTGAAATTTACGTGCAGAATAAACCCCTAAAAACCATTTCGCCCCAAACGGCTATCCGTCACGGAATTGGGATGATTCATCAACATTTTATGCTGATTCCCGAACTTTCCGTTACCGAAAATATTATTCTGGGAAGTCGCAGTCAGTTTCATCTCAACTTAGAAAAAAAAGCATCCGAAATCACCCAAATGGGGAAAGCCTACGGTTTGGAAGTTCCCGCAACTGCAAAAGTCAAAGATTTACCCATCGGAACTCAACAGCGGGTGGAAATTCTCAAAGCGCTTTATCGCCAAGCCAGTATTTTAATTTTAGACGAACCAACAGCCGTTTTAACACCATCGGAGGTGAAATCTTTATTTCAAATCTTACGCCAACTCGCAGAAAATCACCACACCATTCTATTTATTAGTCATAAACTTAACGAGGTAATGGAAATTTGCGATACCGTTACCGTACTCCGAAAAGGAGAAGTTATCGCCACGACAAAAACCCAAGATACAACGCCCAAAGCACTCGCCGAAATGATGGTGGGTCGGGAGGTAAATTTCACCCCGAAAAAAACCGTTAAAACTCCCGAAAATAAACCCAAAAATAAAGTGATTTTAGATGTTGAGAACTTACAAGTAAAAAACGACTTGGGGATATTAACCGTTAAAGGCGTTTCATTTGAACTGCATCGGGGCGAGATTTTAGGGGTAGCGGGAGTTGATGGAAACGGACAGCGAGAGTTAGCCGATAGTCTTGTCGGTTTGCGAGAAATTTTCGGGGGAAATATTCGGTTCAATCACCCCGAAAACCAACCTTTAACCGTCGGATACATTCCCGAAGACCGCCAAACAACGGGATTAATTCTTAACTTTAGTCTCGCCCGAAATCTCATCTTAAAACTGTTTCGGTTTTTGCCTTTTTGTCGGTACGGCTTTCTACAAAACAAAACCGTTAATCGTAACGGGGAAGATGCAATTAAAAAGTTTGATATCAGAACCCAAAATCCTCAACTTCCCGTTAAATTTCTATCCGGTGGAAACCAACAAAAGATTATTTTAGCTCGCGAATTCTCTCAAAATCCGACATTAATTGTCGCAATGCAACCAACTAGAGGGTTAGATATCGGGGCGACGGAATTTGTAAAACAGTGTTTGCTCGAACAAAAAGAACGGGGCGCCGCTATTTTATATATTTCTACCGAATTAGAAGAAATTTTGGCGGTGAGCGACCGAATTGCAGTTATTTTTAACGGTCAATTTGTTGAGATTTTAGACGCTTCCGATGCTACAGTAGAACAGGTTGGTTATTTGATGAGCAATGGCATCCGAAACTAAACTCATAAAAATAAATCGCGGATTTTGGCTCATTATTCCGCCCATTTTAGCGGTATTTTTTGCCCTGTTAGTTGGGGCGGTTTTAATCGCCATTGCGGGAACAAATCCCCTAACCGCTTATCTTGCTTTATTTCAAGAATCTTTAACCACAAAATACGGATTTGGGAATACTCTCACCAAAACAACGCCCCTATTATTAACAGGTTTGGGCGTGTTGGTCGCCCTGCGGGGAGGCTTGTTTAATTTGGGGGGAGAAGGTCAAATTTATCTGGGCGGTTTGGGAAGTGTTTTAATAGGACTTTATGTGCAGAATTTGCCGGGTTTTATTCATCTTCCTTTAGCGTTAATTGCGGGGTTTCTATTCGGCGGATTTTGGGCTTTTATTGCGGCTTACCTAAAGGTTTTTCGCGGCGTTAACGAAGTTCTTTCTACTTTATTGCTAAACTATATCGCCCAAAATTTGATTAGCTATCTTGTTAGCAATCCCCTGAAAGCCCCCGCAGCGCCCAGCCCTTTTAGTCCTTTGATTCAAGAGTCCGCTCGTTTGCCGATTATATTACCCCAAACTCAAGCTCACGCCGGGATTTTTTTGGGTTTATTGATGGCTGGAATTTTGGCGATTTTATTTTATTTGACCGCCTGGGGTTATCAAATTGATGCGGTCGGACAAAATCCCAAAGCCGCCCGTTATGGGGGAATTTCCGTTAATTTTACTCTAATTTTCGTGATGATTTTATCGGGAGGTTTGGCCGGACTTGCGGGAAGTTCGGAGGTTTTGGGGTTAAAATATCGCCTGTTTGAAAACTTTTCTCCTGGCTACGGTTTCGATGCGGTGGCGATTGCTTTATTGAGTCGGGGGAGTCCGTTGGCGGTGATATTAATATCGCTATTTTTTGGAACGCTTCGTAGCGGGGCGAACGTCATTCAACAAACTGCGGGAGTTCCCATTACTGTTGTTTATGCAATTCAAGGATTAGTGTTACTTTTTCTCGCAATTAGTTTGGCAATCGATAAAAAAACACAGCAGGTTTAAATTAAAACTCACATCTTTATGATATCAGAAAACCTCTCTTTTATAACCGATTATTTTTCATCGAGTATCAGCCTAGCAATTCCCCTCGCCTTTGCCGCTTTGGGCGGACTTTTTGCCGAACGTTCGGGGGTGATTAATATCGGTTTGGAAGGACTTTTATTAACGGGCGCTTTTGTGGGGGCGGCGAGTTCAGTTTTAACCGAAAATCTGGCAATCTCTATTTTAATTGCGGTTGTAATTGGCGGGTGCGTTGGCGGAGTTCACGCTTATCTTTGTGTCAGTTTAAACGTCAATCAAATTGTCTCGGGTTTGGCGATAAATTTGGCGGCTTCGGGATTAACGGCTTACGGGGCGAGACTGTTATTTAATACCGGAACCGTCGCGCTTCCCAAACTTCCCAAACTCGAAATATTCGGTTTAAAATCTATTCCCGTTTTGGGCGTAATTTTTCAGCAAGATATTTTGTGCTATTTGCTTTTAATATTAATTGGACTCAGCACCTATATTATCTTTAAGACTCACTGGGGATTAACGTTGAGGGCGGTGGGCGAGTCTGCCGTTGCTGCGGATGCGACGGGAATTTCGGTGGTGAAAGTTCGTTATATTTGTGTGATTTTGAGCGGAATTTTGGCGAGTTTGGGAGGCGTTTATTTAGCTTTAGTTCACGTCGGATTTTTTACGGAAGGAATGAGTGCGGGAAAGGGTTTTATTGCCATTGCTGCGATTATTTTTGGTCGTTGGCATCCGGTTTATACGAGTTTAGCCTGTTTTTTGTTTGGGACAACAGAAGCGTTACAACTGAGAATTCAAGCGTTTAATTTGGATATTCCCTATCAGTTTTTGGTGATGCTTCCCTATTTAATTGCCCTGTTTGCTTTGGTCGGAATTGCGGGAAAATCAACCCCACCCGCTGCACTCGGAAAAGCATTTAACTCTCAACATCGTTAATTTTTTTATCGTTTTCTTCGGCTAAAATAACGCTTCCTTCATAGCAACAAACCTTTCCTTGTTCATCTCGAACCGCCCAAATATTTTCAGAAATCCAGATTAAATGATTATCAACCCGTTTCACCTGAGACTTAAAATCAACGACTGAACCTTCTTTTTCTAAATGATTCATTAACTCCCGCCAACGCTTTTGATTCACATAACGTTTATCATCTAAATTGAGAAAATCGTTAATCATTTCATCGGCGGATTGATAACCGTAGAGACGAACTAAAGCCGGATTAACCGTTTGATAAAATCCATCGGGTGTCATCTGAAATATTCCCGCATTTCCCGAGTTAAATAAACGCTGATATTGAGTTTGTAAGGTTTGAGACTGTTGTTGAATTTCCGAGAGTTGTTGCTGGAGAAAACGAATTTTCAGTTGTGTTTCTACCCGGGCAACCACTTCTTCAAATTGAAACGGTTTGGTAATATAATCGACTCCCCCAACTGTAAACGCTTTCACCTTATCTAAAACCTCATCTAACGCACTAATAAAAATCACCGGAATTTCTGCGGTTTCTTTTTGAGTTTTGAGTTGTTGACAAACTTCATAACCGTTCATTTGCGGCATATTAATATCCAGTAAAATCAAATCGGGAGGAGCCGCTTGAGCCGCTGTTAAAGCCATTTGACCATTTAAAACTTTCCGAACATTATATCCCTGTTCGCTCAACATATTGGAGAGCAAACGCAAGCTATCAATCGTATCATCAACAACCAGAATTTTAGCGGTAGAATTATCAAAAGAACGGGTATTCATTGCAATAAGGCGACGCATTGACGCAAGAACAGATTGATGTTAAAATAAAATCAATCCTAAACTAGAAAACAGCTTGGCTGTCATCATAGCAGAATTCGCGCTTAGATTGGCTCGAATTTATGATTATTCAATAGTAGCGACAACTTCTCCTGTTTGAGAAGTATCGTAACCTCCAAGCGCCGTTAATTGGGAATGTAAACGGGGATGTCCGAGAGTATTTAGGAGTTGTTGAACCGGAGTTTCAGCTAAATAATCTTTAAGAACAACTAAATCATATCGAGATTTATGCAAAGGAATAAAAGTCAGTCCAAACGCTTTAGCAACCGCTTGGGTACTCACACCCGCATCGACATTTCCACTCGCCACCGCCCTGGCGACAGCAACATGACTATTCACCACAGAATTAAACCCTTTCACCGCCTGAAAAGGAATCTCGGCTTTTTGCAACAAATACTCTAATAATTGACGACTTCCCGAACCGATTTCTCGATTAACAATCGTAATATTAGCGTCAACTAAATCCACAACACTTCTCAAATTTTTCGGATTATTTGCTTGAACCAGTAACCCTTCTTCCCAAACTCCCAAATTAATCAATACCGCCCTTTTATTCATCACCGCTTCTCGAACAAAACTAACATTATAAGAATCGGTTTCTGGGCTGTACAAGTGCATTCCCGCGATGTGAACTTCACCCCGACACAGGCGTTCTAGCGCATCCATACTATTAGCAAAACTCCAATAAACCCGCAGATTAGGATACCAATATTCAGCCACTCGCGCCCACAAAGATAACACCGGAGTACAACCCGCCACCGCCACCGTTTGATTAATTCTTTCCGGTTGCGTCCACAATTTCACCTGTACCGGAGCGCGTTCAGTTTGTCCCCAACCCTCGCCATCTGCGGGAATCATCTCGGTGCGAAAGGCGTCCTCACCCAACAGGGGATAAGCCATCAATTTTCCCCCAACTCGCGCCAACGTGAACCGAACATCCTGGTCTGCGGGAATAGTCTGGGCAGGTGTAGCTTCGACTCGCAGACAATCTTCTTCCAACCAAAACAAATCCTCCACCTGACACCCAAGCGCCTTTGCCAACCGCAGCGCTATCGTCGCAGAGGGGGCATACTGTCCGGACTCAACGCCGCTAATGGTTTGGCGAGAAACCCCCACCACTTTCGCTAAGTCTTGCTGGCTCAAACCCAAGCGCGTGCGAATTTGTTTGAGGCTATTGCGTAGTTCGTTGTCCTGCTTCATATACAGCCTAAACTCAAACCCTATCCCTAACTTTCACCAGTCTACTGGTATCGTCGCGGTTCAAGCGGTAAAAATTGTATCTTTTACTACGCAAGTATTTTTTACATTGTGCTTAAATACTTGCATAATGTCAGATGCCTCTTAGATATCAGGACAAATCCCACGAAAATTTGCGGGTTAATGTCTTGGTACTAAAGATTAGCGATAAGTAGCAGAGTCAACTGGCTGTTAAGTTGATTGTTAAGTACCGTTTTTTTTACCTCTTGACAGCCAGTTTTCTTTTTATTACTAATTCAACGTTCAACAAAATTTTTGAGAAAAAAATTATGCTGATTTGGTTTGAAGTTCTGGGTTATACAGTTTTATCAGAGCGAGAAAATTCATCGACAATATTAACAGAACGCGAAAATCAGGTGATTCTGCGCGAGCGTCTAGAACAATCCCTCAAAAAAATTAATCCTCATGTTTCTGAACTCGCCCTGCAAAAAGCCATACAAAAATTACAATTTTATGACGGCAAAAACAACAATAATGCTACCCTGCAAGACTATCTAACTCAAGGCGTAGATGTGTCTTACTATTTTAACGATAAATTTGTTTTTGAAAAGGTGCAGATTGTTGATTACACTCATCCCCTGAATAATGATTGGTTAGCCGTTCATCAGTTTAGCCTAACGGTAGACCACTGGCATTATTCACCGGAAATCGTGATTTTTATCAATGGTTTACCTCTGGTCATCATTGAAGTTTGTAAAATTTTAGAAAATCGGGCAATTGAAAGCTTTTATAATAATATTTTCATCTACAAAGAGAAAACAAAAAAACTGTTTGACTATGCCCAAATTTTGGTAATCTCTCAGGGAAATGAGGTGAGATTTGGTCATGTGAATCAATCTCTGCAAGAATTTAAAGTGTGGTCAGAAGTTGAAATACAGCAGGGTTTCTCCGATTGGAAAAATACCATTGCAGGATTTATTCAAGACTACTTTGATAAACGATATTTTCTGCACATACTGAAAGCCAAAATTCAAGCAAAACCTGTGGATAGACAAGCTTTAAATCAACTGATTGAGAATGAACAGTCTTCAGATCGCTTTTCCGAACAATATCCGATCAAACAATTAAATTTTTTGAAAAAGCGTCAACGTAAAAAACGAATTATAACTGCGATGAAATTAAATAATTTATTAAAACCAACCCAATCAAAAAAGTTTTAATAAACGATAACGAAAGATGATAAGGAGAGAGTTTTTAATTGATTTAATTGGTTTAGTTGCTGCCTTTATTTTATTCGTTTCCACTGTTAATGTTGGTTCAGCCCAACCCAATCAAACCACATTAACCGTAGCAGCAGGTGCGGGTTTAAAAGCAACAATGGAAGCCATTCAACAAGTGTATAGCCAAACTCAACCCAACGTTAAAATCATCTATATTTTTGCCGCATCTGGCGCATTAAGACAACAAATTGAACAGGGCGCACCCGTTGATGTGTTTATCTCCGCTTCCTCAAAATTTATGGATGAATTGCAATCGAAAGGATTACTTCTTAATGAGACTCGTCGCAATTTATTAACCAATCAAGTCGCGTTAATTGTTCCACAAAATATGACCGGAATTTATAGCTTTCAAGACTTAACCAAAAACACCGTTAAAAAGATTGCCATAGGCGAACCCAGAGTCGCACCCGTTGGCAAATCAGCCGAAGAAGTTTTGACCTATTTTAACCTGTTTGAACAACTTAAAACCCAAATAATTTATGCCAAAGACGCCTTACAAATTGTCAACTATGTCGCCACCGGAAATGTTGATGCGGGAATTGTCCATGATACAACCGCAAAACAATCGAATCAAGTCAAAATTGTTGCAATTGCACCCCCAGAATCTCACGAACCTTTAGTTTATCCAGTGGCGGTAATTAAAGACAGTAAAAATGTTACAGATGCCCGAGAGTTTGTGAACTTTTTATCCGGTAGCCAAGCCAAATCTATCTTTGAACAACATGGCTATCAACTAGCCCGTTAAACCTTTATTTTTTGTGTGAGGAGTAAAACATGGAATTGTTAGTTAATGCTTTAAATATTGGCAGTCCGAGTCCAGATGGAAAAACCTATTTACTTACGGAAAACCCCGATATTTTTTATCTAACGCCGGGATTTTTGAATAGTTATCCGGGTGGAATTTCTGGATTAAGTGACCCCGATTTAATTGTTGGAAGTGTCAGCAATGAACGAATTTTAGGTGATATTGGTTCGGATACTTTAATGGGCGGAGAAGGCGATGATAGCTTAATTGCAGGGAAAAATTATGACCTTTTATATGGCAATCAAGGCGATGATATTCTAGGGGGAGAACAGGGACAAGATACCCTCTATGGCGGTCAAGGAAATGACGTTATACAAGGTCAAGAAGCGGATGATTATTTAAGTGGAGATTTGGGGATTGATACTTTAGTGGGAGGCGAAGGAGCCGATGTATTTATCCTGCGGCAAAGTACGGGTGTTACAGAGTTAGCAGAAGCGGATATTATCGCCGATTTTGAAGCCGTTGATCGCATTGGATTGGCTGAAGGATTAAGTTTAACGAACCTGAATTTAGAAACAAATGGTGAGGATACAATCATCCGAGATACTATTTCTAATACCATTTTAGCTCGGGTTGTTGGAGTCTCAACTGAAGCTTTAACGGGGCGATTTCTTGATTTAACCCCTCCCGAAATTATTGTGGATTTAGAGAACGATACCGGAATTGGAACCGAAGATAATTTTAGTGCCGATCCAACCCTTATTGGTCGGGTGAATAATGCCAGTGAAATTGTCAATTTCCGAGCCAGTTTTAGCGATACAATGACCTCTAACTTTGTCGATATTTCCGCAGAGTTAGAACCGGACGGAAGTTTTCGTCTGACTCCCGAAAATTTAGCCGAAATCAACGGTGAAACTTTACCCGATGGTTTGTATACTTTGCGTTTATTTGCTAGCGATGAATTTGGCAATACAACGACCGAAGAATTTGACTTTACATTTGCCGTTGAAACGCTCTTTTTTATCAGTGGTGAAATTCCTCAAACTGAAGGTTTTAGTGCAGGAGATTTGGCTCAACTTCCCCGTTTGACGATTGAAACAAGCGATCGCGGAACACCTGCTATCTACGAAGGTGTACCTTTAATTGAAGTTTTACGAGAAGCAGAAGTACCTCTTGGCGATCAATTACGGGGCGACAATATGACGTTATATTTAGTTGTAGAAGCTGCCGATGGTTATCAGGTTGTGTATAGTTTAACCGAACTTGATCCTACTTTTGGAAACCGTACAATTTTGTTAGCAGATACCCGTGATGGTCAACCTTTAAGCGGAGATGAAGGGCCTTTGCGTTTAGTCATTCCGGGCGATCAGCGTCAAGCTCGTTGGATTCGACAAATTACTCAAATGAAGTTATTAACTGCCAGTTAGATAACAGAAATTATAACAATAAAGGGCGGATTTATTGTCTGGATTAAAACCCGGTTTATATTGATAGACCGGGCTTTTTTGATTTTCCAAGTAAATATTTTTACTTTCCAAAAATCCCCTATTTTAAAGCTTCTTGAGAAATCTCAATAATTTTTTCAAACCGAAGATTATTAATAAAATCGGCTAAAGTTTGACGAATTAAAGCCGCATCATTGGGAATTTTATCGAGTAATTCTAAAATTTGTGAATCATCGGCTTCTGTGGCGGCTTGATGGAGTTTAATTATCCATTCTTTTGACATTAATTTTAACGTTTCTGGCGTTAGCAACTCTGGAGAAATAGAATCCTGAGATGAAGAATATTCTTCAGCTTCAGCATAGAGATAACGAACCCCTAAATAAGTAGCCATTTTCTCGAAAATCACCGCTTCTTGAAACGGTTTACGCACATAATCATCGCATCCAGCCGACAAAACCAGAGAGCGTTTTTCTTCAAAAGCGCTCGCCGTTAATGCAATAATTACAGTCGCCTGACCCCTGGCTGTTCCTTTAATATACCGTGTTGCTTCATAGCCATCCATCACAGGCATTCGCATATCCATCCAAATTAAATGAGGTTGCCAATTTTCCCAAATTTTAATTCCTTCTTCACCATTTTCTGCCATTTTAACTTGAAAACCAATCGGTTCAATTAACCGACGCAACAGTTGACGATTTTCCCATTTATCCTCAACAATTAAAATTCGATATTTTAGCTGTTCGGGAGCAATTCCAATCACTTGTTTATCGGCATTTTTTAGCGGAAGTGAACCTGTATGACTCACTTTTAACGGGATTTCAAACTTAAAAATAGTCCCTTGATTGACAACACTATCAACTCCAATTTCACCCCCCATTAACTGCACAAATTGACGGGTAATTGCCAAACCCAAACCCGTTCCTTGTTGAGAATGTCGTCCGGCTTCTGTTTGAACGAACGCTTCAAATAAACTCTCAAGTTCTTCGGGAAAAATTCCAGGCCCCGTATCTTCGACTTCAAATTTTAGACGAATAAGTTTAGATTGTTCGGACAAAATAGTAGCCAAATCAACTTGATTTAACCGCAAGATAACCTCGCCTTGCCGAGTAAATTTAATCGCATTTCCAAGTAAATTAATTAAAATCTGGCGTAATTTGCTTTCATCCCCATAGACACATTCGGGCAGATTTGAGTCAATTTTAAAGGATAATTTTAAGCCCTTTGAATTGGCTTTCAGTCGCAACATTTCTTCTAAACTTTTGAGAAGATGATCGAGATTAAAACGATTTTCTTGTAGGCTCAATTTTCCCGACTCTATTTTCGCCATTGACAACACATCGTTAATTAAAGAAAGTAAATGTTCGCCACTGCGGTTGATAATTTCCAGTGTATCTTGATGCTGAATTAACGCCATTTCGGGATGTTGTTTCACATCTCGATTCATAATTTGAGTAAAGCCTAAAATTGCATTTAAAGGTGTTCTTAATTCGTGGCTCATATTGGCTAAAAATTCGCTTTTGGCTTGGTTGGCTCGTTCGGCTAATTCTTTGGCGCATTGGGTTTCTTCTTCGGCTAATTTTCGTTCTAATTCTGCACCCGCTCTCGCCGCAAAAATCTTTAAAATAAGCTGTCTGGTGACATCATCTGTCATCGGTTCCACATCAAAGACTGCAACGTGACCAATGCGATCGCCCGCACTATTACACAGCGCAAAACCCATATAACTTTCGACATTAAATTGAACTAAATAGGGATCTTCTGGAAATTGTACTTTGATATTTTCGGGATAAAATCGACATTCTCCCGCCGATAAAACCTCGCAAGGAGTGCCGGCTAAATCATATTCAAAATTATCACTAAAGCCGTCCCCTTGCCAAAACGCTAAAGTTCGCACCCGTTGCTTTGAACCCGGCACATATTCCGCCACTAACGCATAACGAACCTGCATAATTTGGGCTAAATAAGTAACTAATGAATGAAAGAATTCTCGTCCGGTTGCGGAAGCCGTACCTTCAACAATTAACTTTAAAGCTTCTTCTCGTTGTTTGCGTTCGGTAATATCTCTGGCTACCACTAATACCGCATCCTCAGAAATCGGTGAAATAATCGAATCAAACCAGAAAAGTTGACCGTTGAGCATCAAATCATATTCAAAATTAATGGTTTCTTGACAGAACAAAGCGGTTTGAATATATTGTAGAAAAAAGTTCGCTTTTTCCGGTTCAAAAATCTGAGCGACCGTTTTTCCTAAGATTTCTTCTGTGGGTTTGTAGAGTAAAGATTGATTGTTTGTCGGGGCAATTTTCAGATAACGTCCTTCTCCATCCAAGACAAAAATTAACTCTTGCATCGCGACAAATAAGGCTCGTAATTCCGCTTCTGAGGCGGCGTGAGCGGCTTCCGCCATAATGCGATCGCGAATTTCTTGTTGTAAAGCCTGAGTTTTTTCTTCCAGTTTATGACTATAATTTTCTAACTGTTGACGCGACAAACTTAACTGACGAGATAAACCGTAAACACCTACCATTAACACCGCCACAGATACCGATCCAACTAATACAATACTTCCGGCGAGTTGTCGTGCAGGTGCAAAGGCTTCCTGCTGTTGCATTTCAACTAATAATGCTAGGTCTTGATCGTTGAGCCAACGGTAAACCCCAATCACCGGAACGCCATTATAATTATTATAAAGCCCGTAACTGCTGACTCCTTTCATCGCCTCATCAATCCCGTGACTGCTCACATTTTCATCGACCATCTTTTTACCGCTTTCCGCTTTAGAAATAAAGGTATTTTGAGTCAGCAACGAACCCACTAAATAGGTTTCTCCGCTTTTCCCTAAACCCGTTTGTTCGCGAACAATATTATCAATACGGGTCAGGTTTAGATGGGTTAAAATAGCACCCTGACGCACTCCAGATTCATCCCGCAAGGGTGCGGCTAAAGTCACAGCAGGTTTACCGGTTAACGGCGAAACATAAAAAATTGGGGCGAAACTATCTCCGGGTTCAACTTCTTCAATATAGGTAACATTAGCGAGAACTTCGTAGTCTTCCTCTCGCTGTTTATCCGTTGAAATTAAAATGCGATTACTGGTATCAATAATAAAAACTTCTCTTAAATTCGGTTTAAGTTTGATAATATTCTGCACATATTCCGAGATAATTTGTTTCGCCGCTTGATACTCAACCGTTGTTGAATCTTGTTCGAGAATAATTTTAAGATTAGCTTGAATATCAGGAAATTGAGTAATTAGTAGAAAATCCCGTTGTTGGTCTTCAAACCAACGGGTAATTTCTTCTTCTTTCAGAGTGGCTGAAACTTGCAAACGGTAAAATGCGGCATTTTTTAAAGCCTCTCTCGCCCTAATAAATGTTACCCCTCCGACTATCCCTAATGTTGCTAGGGACAAGAGTAAAAACGAACAGGCGACTTTAACGGTTAGATGTTTTTTTCCAAACTTTATTCCCATGATTCAAAAATAGTTTTAATTTCTGCGATCGCTTCGTCTGTAACTTTTTCTGGCGGTTGACCTTCAACTAATATTTTATCCAAAGCTTGACCCCAAATATTGCTCTGATAAACTAAACTATAAGCCGGATTCACAACAGAACTATAAGGAATAGTCTGACTTTCGGTTAAAATTTCAACCGCTTTCGATAAATGAGGATCGGAAGGATTGCTCCAAAACGGATCGTCCCAAAGCGGTTTGTGAACGGGTAAATTTCGACCTCCTGAAGTTTTCAAATACTCGTTAATCACCTCCGGTTGCACAAAATATTTCAAAAATTCTTTCGCCATTTCCTGTTTATTTGACTTCTCAAAAATCACCGCTTGTTTAACACTAATAAAATAACGCATCGGTTCACCACTGGGTTTTTTGGGAAATTCCATCGTTCTCAGTTGGTTCTGATAAACCTCTGCATCTTGACGAACTGCAATCGGAATTGAAAGCGTAACATTGGGGGTCATTATCGCCATGCGATTGAGAATATAACGATTATTATCCGGGTTCAACCAAGTGATAGTATCTGGCGGAACATAACCCGCTTTATATTGTTCGGTTAACCAAGTCAAACAGTTAATAATTCCTTGGCGAACTTCAGGGCGCTCCACTTGCAATTGACCTTGTATATTAATGATTTCCACATCATAGGCTTCTAAAATATGTTCGACTAATTGATAAGTATCTCCCGCCCGAGAGGATAAAGCGAAAGCCATTGCATAGACTTTTTCATCGTTATTATCAGGTAAATTATCCTGAACTTTTCGCCAAAACTTCCAAAATTTATCCCAATCTTTGGGAATATCGGCCTCGGTGTAACCCGCTTGTTCAATTAAGGGTTGCCAGTAAGAAATATAAATATTCGATTGAGAAATCGGGACGCCATAATAACTATGTTTTTGTTTAAGATTATTGTATAAATAAACCGTTTTTAAAGAAGTTTCAAAATACAGATGTTGAATGGGTTCTATCACATCAGAAACATCAACTAACTGTCCTTCCCAAGCTAACTTGGGGTTTAAAACTCTTTCGGCTGCATTACTCATCAAAATATCGGGAGGATTCCCCGCTTGAATTGCTCTTTGAGTTTTATGGGGAAGTTGATCGGTGGTATAAAATGAAAGTTCTACTTTTTTTCCGGTTTGTTTTTCCCAATTTTGAATCAGATTTTGCAAGGCTTCATCTTCTTCGAGGGTAAACCCTTTATCCCACCAAATTGTTAACGCTGTTGTTTCGGTTGTAGACTCAGAAATTAGCGGGGGTTCGGATTCGGTTGTACAACCCGTGAACAGAGGAAAACCCGTTAAAAGGATAAAAAATCCTCGATAAATCAATTGCTTTCTTTTGGCTTCAAATCGATTGAATTTTTCCCTCAGATGAAGCATAGATTTTTAACTCTCCCCGCTTTGATCGCCTTTGAAAACATTTGAATTTATCATAACATTTTAGCTTATTTTTCCAGGGGTTTAAAATTCACCCGAGTCTGTCTATCCTTAAACCTCATATGATGTCCGGTTGATTAATTTTCTTAGGGTTGGGGGGCGGGTTTAATTTTATTTCGGAGTGGTCGTCAAGACCTTCGGGTGAACCCGCCCCTACGAAGCGGATTATTGATAAGTTGGATATGAGATCACCACGTCTTAAAGATATCAGAGATTTCCTGAGATTATCAGACATTTTGCAATTTTTTGACATTTTAGACAAGCTGAAATCAGTATCAACCCCTTGCATAGAGTCCATTTGAAATCAACCTGAGATTAATAATTTTCTAACTCCTGAGATTTTCTGTAATGACAAACTTGGGTAACTTTTGTACAGTAGTAAATGAAGGTGGATGACGCATCAACCCCGTTCAAATTCCTGAATCAATCTTGAGTTTGGTCGATAGTGTACCATCGAAAAGGAGCGGGGTTGGTGATTTTTTTACAAGATTATTTAATCGGATTAAGTGATCGCACCTAACAGTTTTAAATTGGCGATTGTTGCTTCGGTTAACCCCGTAACATCGCCGAGGTTCATTCCTTCATAAATTCTCGGAGTTTTCAACGTTTTTAGAGTCGTTTGATCGGCTAAATTCCATAATAATATTGTATCTCCATTACTCCCACTGGCTATAATTTGTTCATCCAAGCTATAATAAAACGCCCAAATTAAATCAATATTTCCCGGAAAACTTTGCAAACATTCAGCCGTTTTTACATCCCAAAGTTTCGCCGTTTTATCCGCACTTCCGCTAATAAGTTTTTGACCATCCCGACTAAACACAAGCGACCAAATTAACTTAGCATGACCCGCCAACGTTTTCAGACATTCCCCCGTTTTAACATCCCATAATTTCACCGTCCGATCTTCGCTTCCACTCGCCAAAAACCGACCATCAGGACTAAACGCCAAAGACCAGACCCAACCCCGATGTTCACTGAAAGTTTGTAAACATTCCCCCGTTTTAATATCCCATAATTTCACCGTTTGGTCAGCACTTCCACTCGCCAAAACTTCCCCATTTGGACTAAAAACAACCGTCAAAATGCGATCGCGATGTTCACTCAAACTTTGCAGACATTTCCCCGTTTTCACCTCCCATAACTTAACCGTTTTATCTGCACTTCCACTCGCCAAAACTTCCCCATTTGGACTGAAACAAACCGACCAAATTGTATCCGTATGTCCGGCTAAAGATTTAATTCCGCGACCCGACAACCTATCCCATAAGCAAATGATTTGATCTTCGCCAGCGCTGGCTAATATTTCACCCTTCAAACTAAACCCAACCGTGCGAACTAATTTAGAATGTTTTCGGAGAATTTTCAAGCATTCACCCGTCTGAGTTTTCCACAACCTAACAACACCATCACCACTTCCACTGGCTAAAAATTCACCCGTTTGACTAAACGCCAAACACCAATAAGACCCCACAGAGTCCGCATATCCTCGCCAAGTTCGCAAACGTTCCCGAGTTTCTAAATTCCAAATTTGTATCATTTCATTATCACAAGCCGCCAACATTTGACCATTTGGACTAAACGCAATTGACCAAATTTGACTCGTATATTCCCCCAAAACTGCAACACATTTCCCCGTTTTTACATCCCAAAGTCGCAAGATTTGACCATCACTTCCGCCTAAAATTTCACCATCTCGACTAAACGCCACCGACCAGACTAACGTTAAATCATCTTGCAAGGTTTGATAACAGTTTCCGGTTTCCACATTCCAAAGTTTAATCGTTTTTTCTTCGCAACTGGCTAAAGTTTGACCATCTCGACTAAACGCCACCGAAGAAATAACCCCTTGATGTCCTTCTAAAACCCGCAAACATTCGCCGCTTTTAATATCCCACAACCGCAAGGATAAATCTTCACTTCCACTCGCCAATAAACCCTCGGGAGATAAACACAAAGTCATCACCGCTTCTGTATGTCCGTGCAGGGTTTTACAGGAATTATTGCCGTGATTTTCTCCTATTTTATCCCCTATTTTATCTCCTATTTTATCCCAAACTTTAATCGTGCGATCGCTACTACAACTCACTAAAATCTTACCATCGGAGGAGAAAGCCAAACCTCGAACCCAATCCCTATGACCCGTAAGCGTATGTTCGATTTCTCCGGTTTTAATATTCCAAAGTTTAATCGTCGGAGAGTCAAAACTCGCACTCGCCAGTTGAGTATTCTCGGGATGAAAAGCCAACGTCCAAACCGAACTTTCATGTCCTTTTATCTTTAAAAATAACTGACCGGTTTCGACCATCCACAAACAAATTTCTCCGTCGGCGTGACCCGTAGCTAATATCCGGTTATCCTGACTCCAAGCCAAACTATAAACCGTTCCAAAGCTTTTCGTAAAAACCGATTTAGATAAATTCGATTCGGACAAGTTAACCCCGTTTAAATTCCGGCTTCTAAAATCAACTTGCCAAAGGCTTAAATTCGACAAATTACTATTACTGATATCGACTTGCAGGTCAAATAACAAATTAACCAAATTTCCGGCTAAATAATTAATTTCAGACCCGGATTTTTGCTGCAAACTCGACAGAATATTCATCAAAACCGTTTGGGTGCTATCAATATTTCCAAACAAATTTAACAATTCCCGACTCAGCGGTTCGAGAATTAAGCTAATTTGAGTTTGTCGAACATAATCCCTCGCCGTTGCTTTCAATAAAGGATAACGTCTCAACAACTCGATAGAATCCAGATGAGAATTTAATTCAGTCATGCGAGTCATTTCTGCGGTCATTTGACTCAACATTTGATCGATAACATATTCCATCACCACCGGCTGTTGGGTGTAACGTCCGGCTTGTTTTTCAATCAAACTTCGCCAACTCAGCGATTCTAACGCCTCCAACAATTCCATTCGCGAAACCACCGGAATAATATCTTCTGCAAGTTCAGCAATAGTTGTCCATTCTCGATTGATCGCCAACCAAAACATCACCATTTTTTCTAAACTTGAAAGCCGCTCAAATTGTTGGTCTAAAAGGCGACGAATATTATTAAAAATAACCGTATCTTGTTCTAAAAACTGCCCAATTTCTCCGGCAAATAAATCTTGAATCGAAGTCGCAACAATTTTCAACGCCAAAGGATTGTAACTATAACGGCGCAAAAGTTGGTGTTTTTGGTCGCTCGTTCCTGACAGTCCAACCAACCCAATTAAAGCCTCTGCCGTTTCCCGACATCCCCCTAACTGAAGACTTCTAACCGCCAACTGTTCCCCTTCTAACGCCGCAATTTCACCGGGTTTTTCTCGACTGGTGATCAGCAAACAACTTTGATGGGCCGTTTGACCAATAGCTGTTAGAAATTCGCCGTAATCTTCATAACCCGAACGATATTGACCCGCCCGACTTCCGGAAGATAAAATCGTTTCAACATTATCTAAAATTAACAAACAACGAGCCGACCGCAACCAATATAACAAGCGATCAAGTTTCGCTTCAATATCTTGTTTATCTGATAGAAAAGAAACCCAGTCTCCTAACAGCGTGGTTAACGGGGGAGCATTTCGCAAACTTCGCCAAATTACATAATTCCATTCTCCCTGAGTTTCCCTCGCCAATTTCACCGCCAGAGACGTTTTTCCAATTCCCCCCATTCCCAAAACCGCAACCAAATGACAGCCATCAATAAGAACCCATTGTTTGAGGGTATTAAGTTCGTTTGTCCGTCCATAAAATAGGTTAACATCGACCGCATCTCCCCAGTCACAATGATTTTCAATAGAAGCAACGGTCGCGGGAGAAACGGGAGAAGCAACGGAAACGGGTTCGGGAATATCTAGTTGTTGATGTCGGAAATGATAACGTTCGAGAGCGGCTTGAAAATTCGTTTTACTGACATTTTCCCCCAAAGCTTGACTGAGCAATTTCCACAATTTCGGGCCAACATCACGGGTAAGATAACTCACCGAATACCCTGAAGCGTTGGCGATTTGTTCATAGGTTTGTTTTTGACAAGTCCCCTGAAGAATTGCCGTTTCTACATCGGTGAGATATCGGCCAAAATGAGCATAAACTGCGGCGTTGGCGATTTGAATTGCTGGCGTCAAGTCCATTGGGTTTGCAAGTCCACTAGCCTTAAGCTGAGTTTACCTGAGATTATCAGAGTTGAGCAGAGATTCAATTAGATTATAGGTTAACTTTAGTATTCCTCTCGCGTGTCGCCCAAGAAACTCTAGCAAGATTGCATTTCGCCTCTATCCCCTGTATAGCGCTACGCGCAAGTCGTGAGGTCAGGAGTCGTGAGGTCAGAAGTCGGGAGGTCAGAAGTCGGGAGAAACTGTTTACTGTAAACTGTAATAACTCTATGCACGAACTTCGCTCTATGCACGAACTTCGCTCTATGCACGAACTTCGCTCTATGCACGAACTTCGCTCTATGCACGAACTTCGCTCTATGCACGAACTTCGCTCTCGACGGAAGCCGCCAAGTCGCAAGGAACGCGCTCTCGACGGAAGCCGCCAAGTCGCAAGGAACGCGCTCTCGACGGAAGCCGCCAAGTCGCAAGGAACGCGCTGGTGACTGGTGACTGGTGACTGGTGACTGTTCTCTGTCCTTAGCGCCATATATTCGTGGTTTGTCGGATAATAATGTATACTTTTGTGAAAATTGTCAATTCAGTTCACCGATCAAGCCAGTAAGTGAGGACTAGAAATGTACATCGTACAGATTGCCTCTGAATGCGCTCCCGTAATCAAAGCCGGAGGCTTGGGCGATGTGGTTTACGGACTCAGCCGCGAGTTAGAAATACGGGGCCATAGCGTAGAAATTATTCTACCGAAATATGATTGTATGCGGTACGACCACATCTGGGGATTGCACGAAGCCTATCGAGATTTATCAGTACCCTGGTATGGTGCCGCAATTCTTTGTGATGTTTATTGCGGTTGGGTACACGGACGATTATGTTTCTTTATTGAACCTCGTTCGGGCGATCAATTCTTCAACCGAGGCTGTTATTATGGTTGCGATGATGATAATATGCGGTTTGCCTTTTTTAGTAAAGCCGCTTTAGAATTTTTATTACGCACCAATAAACGCCCCGACATCATTCATTGCCACGACTGGCAAACCGGTTTAATTCCCGTGATGCTCTTTGAAATTTATAAATATCATGGCCTAGAGTATCAACGAGTTTGCTACACCATTCATAATTTTAAACACCAAGGAATTGGCGGGGTTGATGTTCTTTGGGCGACGGGACTCAATAACGAAGCCTATTATTTTGATTACAGTCGTCTGAGAGACAATTTTAATCCCTTCGCGCTTAATTTTATGAAGGGCGGTATTGTTTACTCCAATTTTGTTACCACTGTTTCACCCCATCACGCTTGGGAAGCCCATCTGGGCGACTGTGGTTATGGTTTAGGTCATACCTTACACGAACACCAACACAAGTTTACCGGTGTTCTCAACGGCATTGATTATAATGTTTGGAATCCCGAAATAGATGACTATATTCCGTTTAATTATAGTCCCGACGATTTCCAGACCAAAATTAAGAATAAAAAAGCCTTACGAGAAAAACTCTGGCTGCGCCATGTCAACCAACCGGTTATCGCTTATATCGGACGCCTAGACCAACAAAAAGGCGTTCATCTGGTCCACCATGCCATTTATTACGCCCTACAGCGAGAGGCGCAATTTGTACTACTCGGTTCGGCAACTGAACGGGGAATAAATGATTGGTTCTGGCATGAAAAACATTACCTCGATCATAACCCCGATTGTCATCTAGAAATCGGCTTTAACGAAGAACTTTCTCACCTAATTTATGCCGGTGCCGATATGATTATTGTCCCCAGTAATTACGAACCCTGCGGACTCACTCAAATGATCGGCATGAGATACGGAACCGTGCCAATTGTTCGCGGCGTCGGCGGGTTAGTCAGTACCGTTTTTGATCGGGATTATGACAACCATCAACCCGAAGAAAAACGCAACGGTTATGTTTTTTATCAAACCGATAATCAAGCCTTAGAATCGGCAATGGATCGGGCAATTGGTTTGTGGCATTATTACCCCAAAGAGTTCCGCCAACTCGCCTTACAAGGCATGGAATCTGATTATTCTTGGAACTATCCCGGTAAAGATTATGTCGGTATCTACGAACATATTCGCCATAGATAAAGATAGAAAATTTGGCAATTTCAGCGTTAAAAACTGATGATGTTATCGCTCAATTCGGGGGTTAGGAAAAATGAATCATAAAATCCTCGCCCTCGACTTTGGGGGTACAAAATTGGCCGCAGCCACTCTCATTCCCGGCGAACAAAAATGGCACCAGACTCGCCGTCAACTTTCGGGAAATTCTCCCACTGCGGCCACCGATATGGAAATTATGCGATCGCTAATTCGGGAGTTATTGGGCGATGAAAAACCCCTGGCAATTGGCGTCAGTTTTGGCGGGCCGGTTGATGCCAAAACCGGAATTGTTCGCCTCTCCCACCATGTTTCAGGATGGGAAAATACACCCTTACAGGAGATTTTAGAAGCCGAATATAACGCCCCGGTTAGAGTTGATAATGATGCCAATGTTGCCGCTTTGGGTGAATACAAATTCGGCGCCGGACAAGGCTGTGAAAGCTTATTTTATATCACCATTAGTACCGGAGTTGGAGGCGGTTGGATACTCGATGGCCGTCCTTGGCAGGGTTCCCAGGGAATGGCCGGAGAAATTGGTCATACCGTCGTTAAACCCGATGGACCGTTGTGTTTGTGTGGAAAACGGGGTTGTGTCGAAAGATTGGCGTCCGGGCCATATATCGCCCAACAAGTCCGTCAAAGCTTACATGAACAACCCGAAAAAGGGGAAATTATTCGCAATTTAGTTAATCATCAACTCGATAATATTACCGCTGAAATTGTCAGTCAAGCCGCAAACACCGGCGATGAACTCTGCCAAAACGCGATAAAATTAGCAGGATGGGCGATCGGCGTCGGTATTGGGAATGCGGCAAATTTTATCAATCCCCAACGGTTTATCTTGGGCGGTGGCGTCACCAAAGCCGGGGATTTATTTTGGCACCAAGTCCGACAAATTTCTCGCCAAACCGCCTTACCTGAAATTGATTTTGAAATATTTCCCGCCCAGTTAGGCGATGAAGCCCCCCTGTGGGGCGCCGTAGCCTTAGCAGAAACCAGCCTTTTACAGTAAACAGTGACCGGGGGACTGGGGGAGAGGGGACGGGGAGTCGGGTTTGTAGGGGCGGGTTCGAGTTAACCTTGAATTCCTAGCCAACAAGTATTATAAACCCGCCCCGTCACCTTTAATTGCCTGCAAACTTTCTATTTCTTCATAGCTGCCTTCTTCCTTCTTCTTCAAAAATTAACCGATACAAAACTTAATTAATTGTGATAATTCAAAGGAATTATAAACTTAATTATACAATTAACGAACTTATTCCGGATATTGTAATTTTGTCTAGAAAAATAATAGGAATTCCGCATTTGTACGCTTGTAGCGACCCGAATTGATCGCTTAATATGGAAATAGACAGATCGGCGCCGAGTCGAGGCAAAACCAGTAAAAGGAGAAACCATGCTGCTGTCACACGTATCCATCAAGAGTTCATCTTCGAGCAAAAAGAAAAAAGCGGAAGCAGTCAGGAAGCTAGAACCTTATATTTGCCCTCAATCTGAGGAAAAACCCCCATCTCAAGAATCTAGCCCATCCTCTGAGAAAGAATGAATTGACTAACTAGCGATCGCTGATTTACTCTTGCTTAATCGGATCAGAGGTGTACTACTGTTAAGCAAGTTTAGCATGAATGACGCCAACCTACAAGTTTAATTTTAGACCCGCCATCCCTGAAGATTGGGAAGCGATTATTGACATTCATAACTCTCTTGTTACCCGAGATAAGAATGTCTTAAATTATCATGGTTTTTTGTTGGCTAAAACCACAGAAAAAGAGATTCAAGACAACATCGACAAGCAGACTCAATATTTTGTCGCTGTCGAACAATACTTAGAAAAAAACCCGGTTTTTAAACACCAAATCAAGCCGACTCCGAGTCACCAACAAAAAACCGGGTTCCCCAATCAAAATACTACTAATTTTACTAATAACATTCGGGGATTTTTAGCCCTATCAAAACCAAAAATTACCCCTGAATTTTTAAACCAAATTATTTGGAAAGATGATTCTTACCGAAATCAAATTCTCGGCGAGAGACATCTTTATATAAAAATTATCGCCACTCACCCCAACCACAGAGGTAAAGGTGTTGCTCAATTTATGTATAAGTCGCTCTATGAAACCTTTCCCAATTCCTTTTTATCCGCCTTTATCGTTAACAAACCCATCTCAAACCATCGTTCAATTATCTTCCATGAAAAGCAAGGGTTTTATCCCGTCGGAACCCTCAAACTTGAATCTTTTTTAGATTTTAAAAATTATGAAAGTCTTTTGATGGTCAAACAAATCTAATCACATCCCATCAATAAATAACTCTAATAAACCCGCCCCGAAGATTTTTATTTGTAGGGGCGGGTTCCGTCAAGAATTATCCAACCCAAAAATAACTGTAATAAACCCGCCCAATTAACAATTAATTTGGGCGAAGTGGGGCGGGTTCCGTCAAGAATTATCCAACCCAAAAATAACTGTAATAAACCCGCCCAATTAACAATTAATTTGGGCGAAGTGGGGCGGGTTCCGTCAAGAATTATCCAACCCAAAAATAACTGTAATAAACCCGCCCAATTAACAATTAATTTGGGCGAAGTGGGGCGGGTTTAGATAATTTGTTGCTGGGTATCCAAGATTTAAAAGAACCCGCCCCTACGGGGTTTTTATTTGTTTATAGATAGCTGTAATTCAGACCCAATTAACAATTAATTTGGGCGAAGGTGGGGCGGGTTTAGATAATTTGTTGCTGGGTATCCAAGATTTAAAAGAACCCGCCCCTACGGGGTTTTTATTTGTTTATAGATAGCTGTAATTCAGACCCAATTAACAATTAATTTGGGCGAAGGTGGGGCGGGTTTAGATAATTTGTTGCTGGGTATCCAAGATTTAAAATAACCCGCCCCTACGGGGTTTTTATCTGTTAAAACTAGATTTGTTAAAACGAGATCTAGAGTTTACCAAAGCGCTCGTCTGGGCTGTGTGGGTTCTGTACTCGAACGATTTGCGGTATCATCAGAAAAACGTTGATAGGGAAAACGTCCCGTCTCCGAATTAAACCATTTATTCCATAATTCTTCCGTATTTTCTGAACTGGTAATCGTAGAATTGATCAGTTTACCCCATTCTAAATTATTCTGGGGAAAAATACAACCGTAATTTTCAAAAGTCAACGGTTCTTGAGGAATCAAACGATAGAGTTGAATATCTTCCCCTTGCTTCCAAATTTCTCCAATCAGTAAAATACCATCGCTGGCGATCGCATCAATTTCATTATTTTTCAGACGTCGCAAACCTTCAGTTCGACTTCCTAAAATTTGCCAATCAGCTTCAGGATAAATCGGTTTAAAATCAGTATCGGTTGTTGTTCCTTGAATAAAAGCGATAGAAACTGGATTGGTTGTCACCATTTCCAATTCTTCTTCTGTGATCCGAGTTGGATCTAAACGTTCCGCATCTTCTTCTTGAACTAATAACTGTATTCCGGTGGTAAAAAACGGGATAGAAAATTCAACCGTTTGTTCACGTTCAACCGTAATACTATCCGCCCCGCAGACCAAATCAACCGTACCATTTTCGACCGAACTAAACCGATTTTCAATGGTCACGGGTTTAAACTGAATTTGAATCGGTTTATTTAATTCTTGTTCCAGACGACGGTGAATTAACTGCATTAACTCCACAGAATACCCCTCAAAGTTATTGCTATCGTTAGAATAACTAAAGGGAATGGCATCTTCACGCACACCCACCGTTAAAACCCCCGTCCGGTTCACCTTTTCTAACACCGTTTCAGCAACGCTTGGAAGCTGAAGTCCAACGGTAAACAGAAGGCTGAATAAGGAAATTGTAATTTTAGTGTTCATATCGCCAAATTAATCAAAAAATTTAAAATTAAGAATACAGCAATTCGTTGACCGTGAACAGTTATCTGTTACCCCTTTTTTCAGTAGGGGCGGGTTCCACATTGATGTATGTTACTCACAAATAACATTGCTAAACCCGCCCCCCTTATTGTTTATTGTTGTCAGATCCGGTGTCAGGGCGCGTTGATCTCGGCTATTTGTCAGCAGACTTAAATAAAGGTAAAGGCGGAACCTGATGGAGCGGGTTTATTTAACTTATTTCTAGGAAACATAGATTTTCGCGGAACCTGATGGGGCGGGTTTATTTAACTTATTTCTAGGAAACATAGATTTTCGCGGAACCTGATGGGGCGGGTTTATTTAACTTATTTCTAGGAAACATAGATTTTCGCGGAACCCGCCCCTACAAGGCTAATTTTCCTCAAAAATAACCTGTTGTCCAGCCGGTGAAGTTGCATAACCTAAAATCGCTTGTACCTCCGGACTCGCAGGTTCTTTATAAACATAATACAACTGTCGCTGATAAGGATAACTTAAAGAACCCGGTTGTACGCCTTCTACGGGAACAGTTCGCACCGTTTGTTGATTAACAACTTGAGTAAATGTCGCGTATCCAATCCCATATTCACCCAATTGTCTCAACATTCCTGTCGTTTCATCTCGGGGTAAAGTGGTAATATTCGGCGTGGTGCCAAAAGTTCGACCTTGTAAAATCATCTCTTGAAAGGCTTGATGAGTGCCGCTAACCGGGGGACGGTTCAGGACTTGAATGGTCGCATTTGGTCCTCCAACTTCCGACCAATTGGTGATTTGTCCGGTGAAAATACTGTAAACTTGACTATCAGTTAGTCCGCCTTGATAAGGGTTATTAATTCCGACAACAATTGCAATTTGATCGGAGGCGATGGGTAAAGCTTTTAACCCCTGTTTTTCTTCTTGAGGAGTCAGCGATCGCGAAATTCCTGCAATATCGGCTTCCCCGTTCAAAACCGCTTTAATTCCATTATTTGTACCGTTAGCAACCGTTTCAACGGTAGCGTTTGAAAATTGACGCTCAAACCCTTGTTTGAGATTTTGGGTAATCGTTACCATACTGGTTGAACCGTCAATTTTAATCTCAGTATTGGGAGGAACCGACGCCGGAGAGGGAAAAAATTCCGCATCGGGTGGCGGAGGAGGGGGAACCGTTGCTTGAGGATTTGACGTGATATTTCCAGGTTCAGAAACCGGTTTTTTCAGGAAAAACCAATAACCGCAACCGAGTAAAATCAGAAAGATTAAAATATAAACAATGGGAGGCGGGCCGCTGCGTTTTGCCATAACCAATGTCTCCTTGATTAATGTTCTTTACGATCTAATCAGACAGTTGATGAGATTTTCTGAAAGTTTCCAAACGACGTGAAACTTCTTCTTCTGTCGCCAGACGTTCGATATCTGCGCCAAGCTTTTCTTCGGCGTTCATGGTGAGTTCTGCGAGCGCTTGTTGTTCGAGATGACGCTGTTCAACTGTGTTTTTTATTTCCTCAAATTGCGATCGCGCCGAATTAATATTTAACTCATCATTGACTTTAGCAACCAATTCTAACGCCTGATTAATTTCTTGCATATCTTTTAGGTTTGCTAAATCCGTTTGACAAGCTTCGAGTTTCATTCGTTCTTGATGCAAGCGTTGTTGAGAGAGGTTAACATAGTCTTCGGCTCGTTTGACTTGTTCGGCGAACTGGGGTAACATTTTCTCAATTTGAATGGCTTTAGATAGCGCTAAACGTGCCTCGGGTTCATTTCGATTTCGTTCGGCTTGTAGTGCAATTTGTTCTAATTTTTCAATTTCTTTGAGTTTCGCCTGATATGTTTGTTTGGCACGTTGATAAACAGAGGTTTGAGTTGAAACCGCTTTTTCGAGTTTTTTAACCGACTCTTGCATTAACTGTAAGGACTGTTCCGCAGCTTCTAAGGAAACTTCGGGTTCCGGGGACTGATTGGGTATTCCCCACAACCAATTCCAAACGGCTATCGTGGCTTTTCCGCCTGTTTCTCCCATTAACCAATAGATAAACTTTTTCATCGGGGAATATCGTTAGGCTTGGATTTATTTCTAGTTTAATCCCAAATCACCGATCTGGGGTAAAATTAAAGTTAATACAAATCCTCAGGAGGATTGTTCGCGAATCATGGCTAAGACCAAAGCATAAATAATCATATAAAAAAGCGAAATAAACAAACAAATCGGCACCAGTAACAAGATTAACCAAGGCACCACACTCGCCCCAGAAAAGGCTTCTCCCATATCAACACCCAAAACCATACAAGGATTAGCATTGCCTTCATTTAGCACACAATTTCCCTGGTTAGCGAGATAATTCACTAAAAGAATACCGAGTACACTGGGAACAATCGGGATAAACCAAATACAAAATAAAGATAAAAAAAATTGTTGGCGACCGCGTAACGTTAGATGAATAAAAATAACAATAATGGCAATGGCGATAAAAGCCGGCACAATTCCCTGGGGCGACATCATCAACGGAAAATGCCAAGTGATTTGAATTAATTTCTCGATGATCATCCCAAGATTTAATCCAAAAGCCAAACATTGAGAAGATTCTTCGCCGACCAAAACACAACCTTGACTTTGGGCAAATAGAACTAAAAAACTGGCGGTGATAATGGGTAAAATAAAGCTATTAATAATCAAAAACAAACTCATTTTACTCCATTTATTATTCATCGTTTCTCATCCCAATTTACTATTTTTATCCTGTTCTTTTGTCGGGGCGATCTTGAAGAACACCCGCAACGTTCGGGTACGAACCCCCACAAAAAAACAAGCCTCCTTAATTTTAGCCTTTGGAAACAGAGGTAGGGTGCATCAAATCTCATATGAAATCGAAAAAATAATGCTACAGCAATCTTGGGGCGGGTTTATATAGGTGGTTTCTGGGAAATCTAAATTTGTTCGGAAGCCGCCCCTACAGTATTCCCCATCAATCATAGTCACGCAAACATTTAAGTATTTCATCTCACCCATTTTTTTTGAGGAATCATCCACAAAAACCCGTTTGATGCACCCTACTGTTATTATCATGTTTTTTGGCTGCAAATAAAATCGGTAGGGCGCATCACATTCGAGAGATTATTCTAAGTAATCAGATCATGTCCGACTCATCAATAATCCCAAGTGTAGGGGCGGGTTTAGCCAAGATATTGACTACTACTGCGAGATTAAGATAAACCCGCCCCATCCCATAACAGAATTCATCAACCGGACATAATATCACCAACAACAACCCGTTTGATGCACCCCAGTCTGAGAAACGATCAAATAGAGGTCGAAACTTGAGGAATACTGCTAATATTTTCTAAAGCAATATCAGCACAAGTCCGCTTCACCAAACCCGTTAAAACCTTACCGGGGCCGATTTCAATCACCCGTTCAATTCCCTGTTTTGAAAGCTGTAAACAGGTTTCTCGCCAGCGTACAGAACCGGTCATTTGTTGAATCAAACGTTGTTTTAATACCTGCGGGTCAGTCGTCGGAGTCGGATCAACATTTGATAAAACCGGAAATTTAGCTTCAGAAAACTCAACCGACGCCAAAATCTCTTCAAATTCTTTCGCCGCATCCGCCATCATCGGAGAATGAAACGCCCCGGAAACATTCAGTTTAACCACCCGTTTCGCCTTAACATTGGCAATGATACTATCAACCGCTTCGGGAGTTCCTGAAATCACCACCTGGGCGTCACTATTATCATTAGCCAGAACCACATTTTCAGTGTGTTGAACTTGCTGTTCAAGTTGAGTGCGATCGAAGCCAATAAACGCCGCCATTTGCCCTCCGGCGGCATTATTCATCAATTGGGAACGACGTTTAACCAAAGTCAATCCGGTGGCAAAATCAAACACTTCAGCCGCGTATAATGCCACATATTCACCCAAACTGTGACCCGCAACAACATCGGGAGAAAGACCCTGTTTTTTCATCTGTTGGACGAGGAGACTTTCAACCCCATACAAACAAGGTTGAGTGTAAAGCGTACAAGAAAGTTTATCCTCTTCCGATTGACACAAATCCGGAACAGACCAACCGAGTATTTTTTCAGCCATTTCTAACTGCGGTTGTGCTTCGGGTAAATCAAATAAATCAGCGCCCATACCAACCGCTTGAGATCCTTGGCCGGGAAAAACCCATGCTATTTTTGTCATTTTTAAACTGTTAATTGTTCTAAGAAAAAAGTGGTAAAATGATAAAAGATCAACGGGCTAAATTCCCCATTGAAAAATTGCGGCTCCCCAAGTTAATCCCGCACCAAAACCGGAAGCGGCAATCACATCGCCCGGTTGAATTTTGCCCGATCGCACCGCTTCATCGAGAGCAATCGGAATAGAAGCGGCCGAAGTATTGCCATAATTGGCAAGATTACTAATCACCCGATCGGAGGGAATATTGAGGCGTTGGGCGACAGCATCCATAATTCGCTGGTTGGCTTGATGGAGAATCAGCCAATTAACGCGATCGACCGTTAAATCGGCTCGAAATAAAGCTTTTTCGATCACTTCGGGAACCTTTCTGACCGCAAAGCGATAAACTTCCTGGCCATTCATAGTAATCGGTTGATAAGTCCCTTGACTGACGGTAACACCTTCAATCAACGTATGAGGTTGGGCTTGAAACGCCAAATTCAGACAACCATTTTGAGTCCCGTCGCTGCGGAGTTCAAACCCCAAAAGGCGATCGGATTCAGACGCTTGCAAGACCACCGCCCCCGCACCATCGCCAAATAAAACACAAGTGCGGCGATCGGACCAGTCCACCCAACGGGAGAGAATATCGCCCCCGATCAGCAGAACCGTTTTATAGGCCCCTGTACGGATAAATTGAGCGGCAGTGACCAAACCAAAGATAAACCCCGAACAAGCGGCCGTCAAATCAAAAGCCACCGCTTGAGTCGCGCCCAGTTGGGCTTGAATCAGACTGGCCGTCCCAAATAAATCATCCGGGGTCGAGGTCGCCAGTATAATCAAATCGATCTCAGAGGGGTCAACTTGTGCCATCGCGATCGCCTGTTTTGAAGCCGCCGCCGCCAGAGAACACAAACTCGTCGTGTGAGGATCGGCGACTCGGCGGTCGCGAATCCCGGTGCGAGAAGCGATCCATTCGTCGGACGTGTCAACGATCTGTGAAAGTCCGTGATTATCCAGAGAAACCGATGGAGTGGCCGAGCCACTGCCAATCATTGCAATACCTATATTCGTCATGTATCCTTGCTCAGAAGAAGTCAGAAGTTAGAACCCGAAGGGAGTCCCTATTGCTGGAAAATTCAATGATTTGTATGAATTGATGGTAAATGGGTTCATCAATTTAGCCTCACCGATCGTTTGCCATCAATTTTCTTCCGGTTGTTGATTTCAACCTGCTCGTTACGAGATTACAGACCGAAAAATGGTCTTGTGGTTAACAATCGCATCTTATCAGTCTTGTGTACCCCCGCTTTCAGAGAGAGTGAGGATGAATCGGGGACTCCATCGGGTGTCAGATCGGCGGGAAGTTCAGAGAAACTCCCCTCGTCGATGGCAACTACTGACCGCTTGCAGCTTTTTGATGAGATTTTTCGTACTGAGATTGAATCCGTTCAAGTACACGGTTGTTAATCGCATCTCTGGCCGAACGAATCGCATTACAAATCGTCGGCGCCTTGGATGAACCGTGACCAATAATGCACACTCCGGCCACCCCTAACAGCAGTCCGCCCCCATGTTCGACATGATCGACCCGTTGTTTAAATCGTTTCAAACTCGGTTTAAGCAATGCGGTTCCCAGTTGAGCGCGCAGGCCCGCTGAGAGTTCCTCTTTGAGTAGATGTAATACAATCTCACCGACACCCTCGGCAAATTTTAACAGAACATTACCGACGAAGCCATCACAAACAATCACATCATACTGACCCGAGAGGACATCCCGACCTTCTGCATTTCCGGCAAAACTAATTTGGGTGTTTTCTTGCAGCATTTGGTAAGTGCGAACCGCCAGATCGTTACCTTTGCTGGCTTCCTCGCCAATATTGAGCAAACCCACCCGAGGATCGTCAACCCCGAGAACGTATTTACTATAAATTGACCCCATCACCGCAAATTGTTCGAGAAATTTGGGACGACAATCAACATTCGCCCCCACATCGAGAACCAATACCGGCGAAGTCGGGTCTAAAGTTGGCAGAACCGCCCCAATTGCCGGCCGATCGATCCCCGGTAGCCGGCCGACCCGCAGTAGTGCCGCAGCCATAGCCGCCCCCGAGTGACCCGCCGAGACCACCGCATCTGCTCTTTTTTCTTTGAGCAAATTCATTGCTACATTAATAGAAGCTTTGGGCTTGCGTTTGAGAGCGCCCAACGGCTCTTCGTGCATTTCAATCGCTCCTTCGGAGGAGACGATTTCCGGTGGAGAGGATAGAGTTGGGTGATGCTTTAGACAAGCTTCCAGTTGCTGTGGATCTCCGACAAGCAACACTTCAACACCCAATTTTTCCTGTGCCATTAATGCTCCTGCTACAACTTCTGCGGGAGCATAATCCCCACCCATAGCGTCAATTGCAATCCGTGCGCGAGTTGAACCCATTGACCAATCTTATTGAAACCTTAAAAATTCTACCAAACAGTTATCGCGGTTTATAGCGCGATCCCTTTTTCGGGGGACGGGTTAACCGTGAACAGTTACCCGTTGTTTGAGTTAACAGTTGTCAGTGACCCGTTACCCGTTAAGAGTTATGAGTTTTTTCACTGTAACCTGTAACCAGTACCCTGTAACCTATAACCTGTAACCTGTAACCTGTAACCTGTAATCTGTAACCTGTAATCTGTAACCTGTAACCTGTTGACTTGCCACTGAATATCTAAAAAAAGAGGAATAAACAATGTTAGATGTGTTTAGCTCGGGAGTCCTATCAGCATGGTTGGAAATGGCAGGCGTAGACCCCATTGAGTTGAATGCTGCCACCCATCAAGTTTGGCAAGGCGGACTCTCTAAGTTAATCTTACTCGATCAACCTGACCCGATTGCCAGCGATCTGGTTCAACAGTATCTAAACCGACTCGCCGCCCGGGGATTATCCGATCAAGTCCAAGGGGTTTGGATTCAAGCAGGCCCCATTTCTTTGGCCAATAATGTCGGGACTACACCGCTTCCTGCGGCTTCCATTACAAAAGTTGCCACCACTCTCGCCGCTTTAGAACAATGGACGCCCGATTATCAATTTGAAACCTTGATCGCCACCACCGGCCCGGTTGAAAATGGTGTGGTTCGAGGTGATTTAATTGTTGTTGGCAGTGGCGATCCGTTTTTTGTTTGGGAAGAAGGTTTTGCTTTGGGGAATACTCTCAACCAAATGGGGATTACTCAGGTGATGGGAAATTTGGTGATTTCTGGCGATTTCTCCATGAATTATGAGTCTAACCCGATTCCAGCCGGTGAGTTTCTCAAACAGGCTTTAGATTCTCGCCTTTGGCCGGATGAAGCGATCGCTCAATATGAAGACCGAATGCCCCCCGGAACTCCTAGACCGGTTGTCGCGATCGCCGGAACCGTTCAACCTCAGTATAGTGCCGTTCAAGCGACTCCTTTAGTTCGCCATAAATCTTTACCCCTGGCGGAAATTCTCAAACAAATGAATATTTATAGTAATAATTTGATGTCGGAAATGTTGGCTCAAAGTGTGGGAGGACCAACGGTTGTTCGCGAAAAAGCTGCCTTGGCTGCGGGGGTTCCTGTGGAGGAAATTTCAATTATTAATGGTTCGGGATTGGGGCATGAAAATCAAATTTCTCCGAGAGCGGCCGTGAGAATGTTTATCGCACTCCAACAAAAATTAGAGGGGACAAATTTAAACGTTGCTGATTTATTTCCCGTTTCTGGACGGGATTTAGGTACGCTCGAATTTCGCAATATTCCCCTTCATTCTCCGGTGAAAACGGGCAGTTTATTTGATGTGAGCGCTTTGGCCGGAGCCATTCCCACCAAGGATCGGGGTGTGGTTTGGTTTGCGATTATTAACCGAGGAACCGGTTTGGATGATTTACGCGATCATCAAGATTGGTTGCTTCAACAATTAGTTAGTCAATGGGGAACTCCCCCAACGTTACCGACGGGTATTTCTCCTCATATTGATGGCAGAAAACCTTACCTCGGAGATATGAGCCGCAATGAAATTCTTTGATTTGATTTGACTTTCTTATAAAAAGTTTTGAGGTGGCTTAAGCCGCCTTTTTTTTAGATAAGGCAAAAGGCAAAAGGGGAAAGGGGCAGTTTACAGTTTACAGTTACCAGTTACCCTTACGGGTTCGGCAGTTGCTCCTTGATGGAAACCACCAAGACCGCACTGCCTCACCAGTTACCAGTTACCAGTGTTTTCAGTTGTCAGTTTTCAGTAACTCCTGAACTCCTGAACTTCTGACTTTTGACTTTTGACTTCTAACTTCTTTCCTCCCCACCTCCCCTGTTACTGCTGTAGATTTAAAATTTCTTAAGAATTAATCAATAAATTTTTTAATATTTTATTCGGGTTGAATCCTTGACCTGCTGCACCTCGCCCCCAAGCTTTAATCCCAATCTAATTTAACTGAAATGGCCCTTTAAAAATAGCATTGTTCTATAAAACCTGTGTAAAGCTTTTGTAAAAAAAATGCACCCAATCCGGATTGATAACCCTCTGTTAACCTTAACGCCTTAAAGTCTTGATGTGGTTATAAAGAACGCTGTTTAACTGTTCTAATACTACTGATTTTTTCCAGAGGTTTATCACTCTGTTTTCCCACCCTAGATAAGGCAAGAAAACAAGAGGTTACAGTAGAATATTGCTGATATAAAAAAATCTGATTATCTGGCGATCTAAAAAAATAGCTCGTTGTTAATCAGCATAATTTACCGCGAAAATTGGACAGTAAAGCATCAACAGTAATCAGTAATCAATTGTGTCTAAAAATTTACTTTTATCCAACTAAAGGAAGCTATGACTACCAATAAACTAACCGTTTTAGGAACTTACGAAACCAATACTTTTGACGAAGGAGGGGCAACAATTCCAGCCTTTGACCCAGAGACAAACCGCGTATTTGTGGTTAATAATGCCAGCAACGTTATCGATATTCTCGACATTTCTAACCCCACAAACCCCAATAAAATTGGTGAACTCGACATTTCAAACTTTGGAAACACTCCCACCGGTGTAGCCGTTCAAAATGGTATTGTTGCGGTAGCGGTTCGATCCGAAAGTAACCTTGAACCCGGTCAAGCCGTTTTTTTTGATACCGAAGGAAATGTTTTAAACTCTGTTGAAGTGGGGGTTTTACCCGACTCGATCGCCTTTTCTCCCGACGGAACAAAAGTAATTACAGCAAACGAAGGGGAACTCAGCGAAGACGGCGACGCCGAAGGAACAATTAGTGTTATTAATATTGCCAACGGCATCGAAAATTTAACCCTTTCTACGGCCGATTTTACCGCTTTTAACGGTCAAGAAGAAGAACTTCGCAGTCGGGGCGTCCGTATTTTAGCCGGAAAAATGGCATCCGAAGACCTCGAACCCGAGGCGATCGCCATTTCTCCTGATAGTAAAACCGCCTTTATTACCCTGCAAGAAAATAATACCGTTGCAGTGGTTAATTTGGAAACCGCTACAGTTACAGAACTGCAACCTCTAGGTTTAAAAGACTGGAGTCAAGGCTTACCCGAAGTTACCCAATATCGATGGAATTTAAGTGAAGAAATCCTGGGAACCACACCCGCCGGACAAGAAATTTTGTTGGGGGGAATGTCGGGTTTATTTTTTGAAAAACAAGAAGGGGATACTTTACATTTTATCGCAACTCCCGATCGCGGCCCCAACGGAGAACCCACCGATGTTGATGGCGACGGTACGCGAGAACGTCCCTTTGCATTACCCGACTATCAACCCCGTTTAGTTCGTTTTAGTGTCGATCAATCGACCGGCGAAATTAACATTAATGAACAAATTTTCTTAACTCGGGAAGTTGATGGGGAACAGGTTCCTTTGACCGGACTTCCTAACGTACAAGCCGGAGAACGTGGCACCGCATACACCGACGAAGAACCCGTTGATTTACTCGGGAACCCCTTAGAAAATGATCCCTTTGGTGCCGATATGGAATCGATTGTTGTCGCCCCAGACGGCACATTTTGGATGTCTGACGAATACCGTCCGGCCATTTATCATTTTAACGAAAATGGGGAATTAATTGATCGGTTTATACCCGAAGGAACCGCAGAAGCAGCTAACGTTGAAGAAGGAACTTTTGGAACAGAAACTTTACCTCCGGTTTACGCCCAACGTCGCACAAATCGCGGCTTTGAAGGGATGGCATTGGATACCGATCAAGGTAAACTTTATGCTTGGATTCAAAGCCCAATTGATAATCCCGATGTGGGTAACGATGCCAATTCTCGCAGTTCTCAAGTTTTAAGAATTTTAGAATTTGACCCCGCTTCTGGAGAGTCAACCGGAGAATATATTTACTTCCTAGAGGGTTCCCCCGGAGTCGATAAAATTGGCGATGCGGTTTACACAGGAAACGGTAAATTTCTGGTGGTTGAACGGGATGATGGCATCGACGCAACGGCCGAAAAGTTTGTGTTTGAAGTTGACCTAGCCGGGGCGACAAATATCTTGGGAACTGAACTTTCCCAAGCCACCGATGAGAATGCTTTAGAAGGAAAAACCGCAGATGATTTGGTTGAATTGGGCGTACAAGCGGTTACAAAAACTAAAGTCTTGAATTTGCCTTCTTTGGGTTATGTTGCCGGAGATAAAACCGAAGGATTGGCACTTTTGCCGAACGGTTCTTTGGCAGTTATTAACGATAACGACTTTGGCTTATTACCCGAAGAAATTCCCGTTGATGGTTCTGTTCCGTTTAATCCCAGTCCCACCCAAACGGTGTTGGGAATTGTTGATTTTAGCGGGTTCAATCAACTCGATGCTAGCGACAGAGACGGGGAAATAAATCTACAAAACTGGCCGACTTTGGGACTCTATCAGCCCGATGAAATCAAAGCCTTTGAAGTTGACGGTCAGACCTATTATATTACCGCCAATGAAGGCGACGAACGAGAAGAAAATGTTCGAGTTGAGGATGTTATTCTTGACCCCGTTGCCTTTCCGAATGCGGAAGAATTGCAGCAAGAAGAAAATTTGGGACGTTTGAGTATTTCTGGAATTGATGGGGATATTGATGGCGATGGCGACTTCGACCAACTCATTTCTTTTGGCGCCCGTTCCTTCACTATTTTTGATAGCAACGGCAATATTGTTTCGGATACCGGCGGAGAATTTGAAGAAATTACAGCCCAACAATTCCCCGAATTTTTCAACTCCGATAACACCGAAAATAACTTCGATAACCGCAGCGATAACCGAGGCCCAGAACCCGAAGGAAATACCATCGGAGAAGTCAACGGACGCCTCTATTCTTTCACCGGATTGGAACGAATTGGCGGTATTATGGTTTATGATATTACCGACCCAACACATCCCGAATTTGTTCAATATATCAATAACCGCGACTTTAGCGGCGACCCCGAAGCGGGAACCGCAGGAGATTTAGGACCGGAAGGTTTAACGTTTATTTCCGCAGAAGATAGCCCCACCGGACGCCCGCTTTTAGTAGTCGGAAATGAAGTCAGTGGAAGTACCACCGTTTATGATTTTGGGTCGGATGCAGTTATGGGAAGTTCTGGGAATGAAACCTTACTCGGAACTGATAATAATGACCTAATTTTTGCTGAACCTGGTGATGATGTAGTTGCCGGTTTGTTGGGCGATGATATTATTGACGGCGGCGAGGGCGATGATGTTTTGAGAGGTGATTTAAACAGTCGTTCTCCGGGGGGAAAAGTTGGCGGAAATGACACCATTAATGGCGGTTTGGGTGATGACCGTATTGGCGGAAAAGGTGGAAATGATGCCCTATTTGGAGAGGAAGGCGACGATGATATTTGGGGCGATGATGGCGATGACTTGCTGCGGGGCGGCTTAGGAAATGATACCTTAACGGGCGATGATTTTTCGGGCGGTCAAGGCGCCGATACGTTTGTTTTAGCCGTTGGAGAAGGAACCGATACAATTGCCGATTTTGAAGTCGGTATCGATGTCATTGGTTTAACGGAAGGCTTGAGTTTTGAACAGTTAACGTTAGAAACTCAAGGACGAAATACTTTGATTAATTTCGGCGAGGATACGTTAGCAATTCTGCGAAATGTTGAGGTTTCTAGTCTAACCTCGTCTGATTTTAGTTTGGTTTAACTCTTTGTAGGATGGGTCAGATATTTAATTAAACTAACCCCAAAATAAAGCTTTCAGTCTGACCCATCACACCCGTAGGATGGGTCAGATAGTTAATTGAAAAACCCCCAAATAAACCTTTCAGTCTGACCCATCAAACTTGTAAAATGGGTCAGATATTTAATTGAACTCACCCCAAAATAAACCTTTTAGTCTGACTCATCAAGCCTATAGGATGGGTCAGATAGTTAATTCCCATGAGATACAAGCCAAAAACCCGGTTTCTTTAACAACACAGATAGCCGATTTTCCGAGAACCGAAGAATAAACCAGGTTTTTTAGTCTCTACTCTCAATAACTATTAATTAAAAAAAATATTGATTTCAAAACTCAATCCTAAGATTATTATTTCAACTTTAACTATATTTAATTTGAATATAATCCCATCTTAAACTTCAAATGATACCTTGATTCACTGGGTCTGAAAAAGTAATTTTTCGATCAAATTACAGACTCAACTTTTTTTTTACCCGATCCCGATCAACAGAATAGGAACGGAAATATCAATCCGTTTCAATGATCGAAGTAAAAAAAATTAGTAAATCTGGGTGCAGTACCAAACGATTTAATCAATTGATCAAAACTTAGCATCTACCCCAAATTATGGAAAACATCAAACTCGTTGGTTTTGCATCACTTCCGGCTGATACTTTTGCAGAAGGGCCGCCTGCGGGTGCAGATAATGGCAACGGCGAACCCATTTCTGGAAATGGAAGAACAGGCCCCTTTGACGGCCAACCCATTCAAGGGTTTAGCGGCGTACAATTTGCCCCCGGAAGCGACGGAAATACCTTCTGGTTTCTGTCAGATAACGGTTTTGGAAATATCAGCAATAGTTCCGATTATTTACTGCGTCTCTATCAAGTCGATCCGAATTTTGTGGGAACAGAAAACGGCGATGGTAGCGTAGACGTTCAGGGTTTTGTACAACTCTCCGACCCGAATAATTTAATCCCGTTTGAGATTATCAACGAAGGAACAGAAGAACGTTTTTTAACCGGATCGGACTTTGATATTGAGTCAATTGTCGTCGAAGGGGATAGCCTTTGGATCGGCGATGAATTCGGCCCCTATCTGTTAGAATTTAACTTGGATGGAGAACTCCAACAAGCGCCCATTTCTACCCCAAATATTCCCACCCTCAACACGTTAAACGGACAAGAACCCCTTGTTATCGGACATCGGGGTGCCAGTGGAGAACGTCCCGAACATACTTTAGAAGCCTATAAATTGGCAATTGAACAGGGTGCAGATTTTATTGAACCGGACTTAGTTTCGACAAAAGATGGCGTATTAGTTGCCCGTCACGAAAACGAAATTTCTGGTACAACTGACGTCGCAGAACGTCCCGAATTTGCTGATCGCTTTACTACAAAAATAATCGATGGTCGGGAAATTAGCGGTTGGTTTACCGAAGATTTTACCCTAGAAGAACTCAAAACCCTCAACGCAAAAGAACGCATTCCCGAACTGCGAAATACTGCCTTTGATGATGATGGTTTAAAAGTTCCCACGTTGGCGGAAATTATCGACTTAGTTAAACAAGTTGAAGCCGAAACCGGGAAACAAATTGGCATCTATCCCGAAACCAAACATCCCACCTATTTCGACAGCATTGAACTTTCCCTCGAAGAACCGTTAATTGAGACATTAGTTGAGAACGAATTCACCGATCCCAACCGGATTTTTATTCAGTCTTTTGAAGTCGGAAACCTTCAAGAACTGCACAATACAATCATGCCGGAAGCCGGGGTTGATCTTCCCTTAGTGCAGTTAATTGGTGGCGGTGGTGCGCCCTATGATTTCATTGAAAATGGCGATTCCCGCACCTATACTGATTTAATTACCCCCGAAGGTTTGGCGGAAATTGCAACTTATGCGGATGGAATTGGACCTTCTAAACGGCGAATTCTTCCAGTAGAAACTGTTGATAATGATGGCAATGGCGAACCCGACGATATCGACGGAGACGGACAAATTACCGACGCCGATCGCGTACTCGGTGAAACCACTTCTTTAATTGATGACGCCCACGATGCGGGTTTGTTAGTTCATCCCTACACTTTACGCAATGAAAGCGTATTTTTAGCCTCCGATTATAATGGAAATCCCGAGGTAGAATATGAACAATTAATTCAACTCGGCGCCGATGGTTTCTTTACCGATTTTCCGTTAACAGGCGATCGAGTTCGCGATCAAATTGTTGCAGAAGAAGTTCGGGCGCCGCAAAATCCTGACTTACAATTTAACAGTTTATCGGGTGAACCGCCTTTAGTGATCGCCCACCGGGGCGCCAGCGGAGATCGTCCCGAACACACGTTAGAAGCCTACGAACGGGCGATCGCGCAGGGTGCGGACTTTATTGAACCTGACTTGGTTCCGACCAAAGACGGCGTGTTAATTGCGCGTCACGAAAACGCTTTGGCAACCGTTGAACTCGATGAGAATGGTAACATTGTTTTCGATGAAAATGGCGATCCGATTGTCACTTTGGAAACCACAAACGTTGCTGATTTAGAACAATTTGCCGATCGCTTAACGGTCAAAGAAATTGATGGCGATCTCTATGGCGGTTGGTTCTCCGAAGATTTTACGTTGGCAGAAATCAAGGAATTAAAAGCGCGAGAACCCATTCCCGGTATTCGCCCCCAAAATACCGAATTTAACGATCAATTTGAGATTCCCACCCTGTCGGAAGTGATCGACTTGGTAAAACAAATTGAAGCGGAAACCGGGAAAACTATCGGCATTTATCCCGAAACCAAGCACCCGACGTTCTTTGAAAAAGAGGGAACTTTTCTCGATGGAACGCCCATCAATATCGACACCTCCGAAATTCTGGTCGATACGTTAGTTGAAAACGAATTTACCGATCCGGATCGGATTTTTATTCAGTCTTTTGAGATTGAAAACCTCATCGAACTGCAAAACGAATTTTTACCGGAAGCGGGAATTGATTTGCCGTTAGTTCAGCTTTTGGGAGACTTTACCGAATCCCAAGGAAGCTTCTCTTTCCCCTACGATGTTGTCTACAACTTTGGGGAAGGAAACGCCAACGCAACCCCCGAAGTTTATGCCGATTTCCCCATAGAATTTTCCGCAGCAACCGATTACGGCGAGTTAGCAAATCCCGAAGTTATTGACTACATCGGTTCGGCTTACGCGGAAGGTTTGGGACCCTGGAAAAATAGCTTCATTTTGCGGGAAAGAATTGATGAACCCGTCGATGGAAATGGCGACGGCAACGCTCAAATCACCTCCCAATTAACCGGGGAAATTATCCCGTTAGTAGACTGGGCGCACGATGCGGGAATGCAGGTTCATCCCTACACGTTGCGAATAGAAGAAAACTACTTAACGTTAAACCCGGACGGTACTCCCCAAACCTTAGAAGATGAAGTTCGTCAACTGACAGAAATTGGTGTTGATGGGTTCTTTATTGATAACCCGGTTGTCGGACGAATTGTGGTCGATAAACTGATTGAATTGCCGAATTTAAGCACCTCTCGGGGATTTGAAGGGATGGCGTACAGTCCCGATTTAACCACATTATATCCCCTGTTAGAAGGGGCGGTTGTGGGCGACCAGGATAACGCTTTACGCATCTACGAATTTGATATTGCTTCCAATTCTTACACGGATTTGGTTGGGTTCTATCCGACTGATGTTCCGGGTCATGCTATTGGTGATTTTACCCCAATTAACGACACCGAATTTTTGGTGATTGAACGGGATGGCGGTCAGGGAGAATCGGCGGAATTTAAGAAGATTTTCAAGGTCGATATTTCTCAAGTCGATGAAAACGGCTTTGTTCAGAAAGAAGAACTCGTCGATCTGTTGAATATTGCTGACCCCGATGACTTAAATAATGATGGTGAAACCACATTTACTTTCCCGTTTGTCACCATCGAAGATGTGTTGGTTCTTGATGAAAATACGATTCTGGTTGCTAACGACAATAACTATCCTTTCTCCCTCGGTCGGGGTCCGGATATTGACAACAATGAAATCATCAAACTCGAACTTGATGAACCGCTAAACCTCGATCCGCGTTTGGGCGTTCCGGTTGCTGAAGCTGAACCGACTGATGGTAATGATGTCCTGATGGGTTCGGCTGAGAGTGAGATCATTGCGGGTCTTCTCGGTAATGATGACATTAGCGGAGGTGACGGCGATGATATTCTTCGAGGCGATTTAAACAGCCGTTCTCCGGGCGGAAATATAGGCGGAAATGACACCATCTCCGGCGGTTTGGGTAACGATCAAATTGGCGGAAAAGGTGGAAATGATTCCTTATTTGGTGACGAAGGTGATGATTTAATTTGGGGCGATGATGGCGATGATATTCTTCGCGGAGGCTTAGGAAATGACACCTTAACGGGTGATGATTTCTCAGGCGGTGAAGGTGCCGATACATTCGTTTTAGCTGCGAATGAAGGAACCGATACTATTGTTGATTTTGAAGTTGGAATTGATGTCATTGGTTTAGCCAATTTAACCTTTGCTGATATCAGTTTAACCTCCGAAAATGGCAATAGTTTGATTACATTTGGGGATGAAATATTAGCAACGATAGAAGGTGTTGAGATGCTTTCTGAATCGGATTTCTCGGTTCTTTAACGCGATAATTTAACCCTATCTAAATTCATGCAATCAGGGAGTTAAGACAAATAATTCCCTGATTTTTTATTGTTGACTGATGGGAAATTGGGATACTCTGAGAAAATAACTTTTTACACTATCACTTTGAATGCCGATCAGAGGTACGGATATTGCGATCGCCATTTCAGCAAGAACCGAACCCTGAGCGGTCTTAAGCTTTGATAGGTTAGACGGGTAAGAGTACAGGTAGCAAATTCTCCGGCTTAGTTGTATCATTTTCCTCACCTCTGTAGAGACATAGTGTTCATATTCATCTGGGTCGCACAGTTACAAGTCTTGATGATCAGGGAGGGTAGGTTGGAGATGACAAAATACTGAACATGACTCGATTTAATGTTTCTGTGGAATAATCAACGAGATAGTATTCAGAGGAAGGTAGTGAATGGCAGCGACAGACTATAAAGACTATTATGCAATTTTGGGTTTAAGTAAAACGGCGAGCGCCGACGAGATTAAGAAAGCGTACCGGAAATTAGCGCGTAAATATCACCCCGATCTCAACCCCGGTGATAAAGCGGCGGAAACCCGTTTTAAAGAAATCAATGAAGCCTATGAGGTGTTGTCCGATCCGCAAAACCGCAAAAAATACGATCAGTTTGGTCAATATTGGAATCAAGCCGGGGGGTCGGCGGGATGGCCTCCCGGTGGCGGAACGACGGTAGATTTTAATAACTTAGATTTTAGCCAATTTAGTAGTTTTGATGAGTTTATCAATACTTTATTGGGTCGAACGGGAACGAGAACTCGTCCGGGTGGAACCGGAAGTCGCAGCTATTCCTATCGTACCGGAACCGGGAGAACAACGGGGTTTGGTGGCGGTTATGAGGATTTTTCTTCGGGTTACAATAGGAGTACCTCTAAAGGTTCTTCTCTCGATCAAGAAGCGACGATTTCTTTAAGTTTGAGTGAGGCGTTTCGAGGGGTTAAAAAGCAAGTTGGCGGGGGTGAAGTTTCAATTCCTGCGGGTGTGAAGTCGGGAAGTAAAATTAGAGTTCGGGGTCAAGGTCAACTCGATCCCTACACGCAGCAACGGGGGGATTTGTACTTGAAAGTTGAGATTTTACCCCACTCGTTTTTTCAGTTTGATGGTGATAATTTGATCTGTGAAGTTCCGGTGACGCCGGATGAATTGGTGTTGGGTGGAGCCATTGAAGTTCCGACTCCCGATGGTTTGGTGACGATGAATATTCCGGCCGGTATTCGTTCGGGACAAACGCTAAGATTGCGGGGTAAAGGTTGGATTAAACCTAAAGGTGGCGGACGCACGGATCAATTCGTTAAACTGGTGGTTGTTCCGCCTAAAGATCTCAGTTCGATCGAGCGGGAATATTATGAGAAAATTAGAGCCAATCGGAGTTTTGATCCCCGTAGTGATTTACAGCAAATCAAGCTATAAATTGATATGGTATCTGACTAATCAATAATCATTCTGTAGGGGCGGGTTCGGCAATATCTTTACTACTACTCAAAGATTTAGATAAACCCGCCCCTCCCCCATAACAGGCATTAATCAACCGGATATCATAAGATTTAAAATTGATAGCAACTGAGGGAAAAGAAAGCGTCTAAAACTTTTCCCCAGTCAGTTGATTTCAACTAAAAATTAGATCATTTTAGTGACTTATGAAAATGCAGGTTCAGTTGCTTGATCGGTGATTTCTTGAAATTGAATAATATCTTGTCTGGGGTCTACATGAGCCACCTTAACCGTAAAACGTTCTCCGAGTTCAGCGTTACGATTTAATCGCATGGGTAATTCGACAGCCAGTTCTTCGAGGAGAACCAGTCCTAAATTGCTGTCTTCCCGCAGCCAACGCAATAAAATTGCTTGCCAGGTTTGATCGAGGTGACGGCGAAGAAACTCCAAACTCCAGTAACGATTGGTTTCCCGTTCGACTTTCGAGGCTTCCTTGACAGCAGGCCCCAAGCTCATCACCATCTCTTGCATTTGATCGGCGGAAAAGGGAGGGTTTTCCCCTCGTAAATGAGCTTTAATTTGAAAATGGGCGAGTAAATCACTGTAGCGACGAATGGGAGAAGTGACTTGAGTATAGGTTTCTAAGGCTAAACTGGCATGGCGAGCCGGTGTTAAGCTAACTTCACTGCGGGGCATATAGCGGCGCATCGCACAAGAGCGAACCGCCCCGGCAGGAAGTTGTAAGAGTTCTTCGGCAGGAGGTAACTCCGGTTGCGGTTGACTGCGATAAGGTAG